>NZ_CP072467.1 GCF_018437505.1 Spiractinospora alimapuensis
CGACGACCTCGGAACCGTCGGTCGACCGCGGGTGCTGGATTGGCTCGACCCTCTTCGTCGCCGCGCGTCACGCCCGACACAGCCTCCAGTGGTCCCACGCGGGAGTGTCCCCGCGAGACGTCAAACGCACGGACCCGCCGACGCACGGCGTCCAGCAGGGGCTCGGCCACGAACTGACCACGGACGAGCCGGGAACGTCGGCGGTGCAACCGCTTGTCCGGCCTGGGCGGAAGGCCCCGCCACTCTGGTCCCGCCCCGCGACCTCCAGATCGGCGTCGGCGAGGACGGCGACCGCGTTCTTTCCGCCCATCTCGTCTGCAGTCCGTACCGGCCGGCCCGCGAGGCGACGCTGGTAGGTCCAGACCGATCTCGGTGGACCGGTGAAGCTCACGGGCGCGTAGCGCGTCGTCGTCCAACAGCGCGTCGCCCATCTCCCGGACCCGGCCCGTCACGGTGCCGACGACCCTGCCGGGACGCCCGCCTCGTGCAGGATCCGGGCGAGGTTCAGGACGATGAGGGGCGTGAGCGTGGCCGGCTTGATCACCACCGCGTTGCCCGCGATCAAGGCCGGGGCCGCCTTCCGCGCCGGGGTCAGCAGCGGGTCGTTCCAGGGGGTGATCAGGAGCGTCACCCCGAGGGGCTCCCGGATCACCCGGGTCTGGGTCCCCGGGCGGGCGTCGGGAACGAGCTCACCGAAGGGTAGGCGGGCCAGACCGCCGAAGTAGTCGAAGAAGTCGGCCGCCTTCGTCACCTCGGTGGTCGCCTCGGCGAGGGTCTTGCCCATCTCGCCGACGATGATCCGTGCCAGGCCGTCCCGCTCCGCCCGCAGTCTGGCGGCCGCGGCCCGCAGCACGTCCCCCCGCGCGATCGGTCCGAGGGCCCGCCACACACGCGCCCCTCCCGAGCGGCCTCGTAGACGCCGCGGACGTCGGACACCGTCATGGCGGGCACCTTGCCGACGGTCCTGCGCAGGTCGGCGGGGGTCGCGGACCTCGATCAGGTCGGTGCTGCAGTGCCGAGGAAGTCTCCAGCGACGAGATTGCCGGTGACGGTCATGCTGACTCCATTCCCGTGGTGACCGCGAAGGCACCCTCGAGGTCGCCGTCGCGCATCGTGGTCAGGAGCGCGCGAACACGCTCGAGGTTCATGGGTTCGGGGTTGGTGGGTCGGGGGTAGAGCTCCACGGTGCGCCGCGCCATCGCGTCCTCCACGCCGGCGGGGACACCGGCCTCGTTCAGGGACCCCGGCTGTCCGACCCGTCGAACCAGGGCCAGGACCTCCTCCGCGGCGGCGCGTAGGTCCCGCGTCGGCTCTCCGACGAGGGCGCTCGCGAGCAGCGTCGCCCGGCGCTCCTCGACGCGGTGGTTGTAGGCGATCGTGTAGGGCAGGGCCAATCCCGTCGTCGTGCCATGGGGGAGGGGCCGCTCGTGGTTGACCGCGTACCCCAGGCTGTGGCCGAGCACCACCCCGGCGTTGAGCGCGAGGCCGGCGTGGTAGGCCGCGACGAGCAGGCGACCCGTGGCGTCCCGGTCCCCGCCGTAGGCCGCGTCCAGGTTCCCGGTGACGAGCCGGATGGCCGTCTCGGCGTGGACCTCCGTCAGCGGAGTGCTGCTGCTGGCGAGGATCGACTCGCTGGCGTGGGCGAGCGCGTCCAGGCCGGTGGACGCGACGACGGGCGCGGGCAGGTCGGCGACCAGCCGCTCGTCCAGGACGACCAGGTCGGGCACGAAGGCCGCCGAGGCCGCGATCCGCTTCTCGCCCCCGTCGGTGATCATCGAGACGCGGGTCACCTCGGCTCCCGTGCCAACCGTGGTCGGGACCAGCACCAGCTCGGGCGGACGGTGCGGTGGCTCCACGGCACCGAACCAGTCCGAGCTCGTCCCGTCGTTGGTGACGAGGAGAGCGATCATCTTGGCAGCGTCCAGCACCGAACCGCCGCCGACGCCCACCACGGCCCCCACGCCGCGCGCGCGGGCCACCCAGGCGGCGGAGTCGACCTGGTCGGAGGTGAGCTCCGGACCGAAGTCCGACACCACCTCCGGGACGACCCCCAGGGCACGGAACTCCTCCACCAGAAGACGTACCGACGGGTGGTCCACGAGTACGCGGTCCACGGCCAACAGCACGGAGCCGGCGCCCCCCGGGCGCGTCAGCCCGTGGGGAACCGCGTGCAAAGTGTCCGCTCCCACCCACGTGCGTTTCGGAGCGAGGAAGGTCGCGGGGGAAGGCGGGTGACCAGAACTCATAGTGGATACCGATCCCTCAGTTTTTGGATCCAATACACAGCAAAGAGTGTCACCAACCGTGTGTCGAGGTCAAGATGGAGGCTGAGGGGGTTCGAGGGAGCCGCCATGCGGAGGACGCCTCTCATTTCGCTGGCCTGGCCGTTTGCGGTGGCATCAGGTCTCGGTGGAAGGGGTGGTTGCTGATGGGCAAGAGTGGTGCGTATTCAGATTGGATCCAATTGCGTCGTCGGGTCCTGGGTGTGCGCCCCCGCGCATCCGGCGCCTGGGAAGCTCGTGCCTTCCGCGCGCCGGCCGCCTCGTCGCGAGCGGACGAACTCGGTCGTCCGGTTGGGTCCGGGGTTCCGGAGGGTAATGTGATGGAGTAACATGTTATGAACTAACGTCAATTGGTGGGGGGACATGACGGACTGGCGTGAGCGGAAGCGGGAACGCACGCGGGCCGCGTTGCGGGAGGCGGCGTTCCGCCTGTTCGCCGAGCGGGGGTACGAGGACACGACCGTCGCGGACATCGCGGCCCAGGCGGGGGTCTCACACATGACGTTCTTCCGGTACTTCCCCACCAAGGAGGACGTGGTACTGCGGGACGACTACGACCCGATGCTCGAGGAGCTGGTGCGCGCCCAACCGTCGGAGCGTCCTCCGCTGCGGCGGGTTCGCGACGCGGTCATGCGTGCGATGCCGGAGGTCTACGAACGAGACCGCGAGGCGTTGCTGCTGCGGTCCCGCCTGTTGTTGGACACTCCGGCGCTGCGGGCCCGGATGGGAGAGAGCCTGCGGGGATCCCAGATCGCGTTCGAGAGAGGGCTGTGCGACCCACCGGGGACCGAGGAGGTGCCGATGGCCGTGCGTGTCGTCGCGGCGGCTTGTGTCTCCGTGCTCACCACCGCCATCACCATCTGGGTCGAGGACGGCGGGGGCGGGGACCTTCCCACGCTCATGGGTCACGCGTTCGACACTCTCGAGGCGGCTGGAGCCCAGGGTGGATGAGCGCGCCCACGACGTCATCTCGGTGCGGGACCTGTCCGTGCGCTACCGCCGGGCGCGTACCGACGCGGTGCGGGGGATGGAGTTCACGGTGGGAGCGGGCGAGGTCTTCGGTTTCCTCGGCCCCTCCGGGGCGGGCAAGTCCACCGTCCAGCGGGTTCTGACCCGGCTGGTGCGTGGTTACGGGGGTGAGGTGCGGGTGTTCGGTCGACCCCTGCCGGAGTGGGGACGGGAGTACTACGAGGAGATCGGCGTGGGCTTCGAACTGCCCGCCGAGTTCACCCGCCTCACCGCCAGGGAGAACCTGGAGGTCTTCGCCTCCCTCTACCGTGGTCCGACGGTCGACACCGCGGAGCTGCTGGACCGTGTGGACCTGGGGGAGTCCGCCGACCAGCGGGTGGGCGGGTTCTCCAAGGGCATGAGGATGCGCCTGAGCCTCGCGCGCGCGTTGCTGAACCTTCCCCGGCTGCTCTTCCTGGACGAGCCCACCTCGGGGCAGGACCCCGTTCGCGCCGCGCGGCTCCGTGAGGTCATCCGCGCCGAGGTGGACCGGGGCGCCACCGTCTTCCTCACCACCCACGACATGCGCACCGCGGAGGACCTGTGCGACCGGATCGCCTTCGTCGTCGATGGTCGGATCGCCGCCATCGACACCCCGGACGGTTTTCCGCCGTCACTACGGTCACCCCGGTGTCGTGGCCGAGTACGTGGTCGGCGGCCGGCCCCACCGTCGCACCTTCGAGCTCACGGACCTGGGGGCCGGCGGCGCACTGTCGGCACTCGTGGACTCTGGCTCGGTGACCACCCTGCACACGCGTGAGGCGACACTCGACGACGTCTTCGCCGCGGTGACCCAGGTCCGACTGTGAACGGCGTCGCCGCGACGTTCGCGCTGGAGGCACGGGTCGTGTGGCGCTACGGGGTGGTGGCGGTCTCGGCCGTCCTGGCCGCGTTGTGGACCGGGATGCTGTTGGCCGTGCCGGCCCCCGGGGCACAGGTGCTGGCTCCCTATCTCCTGTTCCTGGACACGGCCGGATTCGGCGCGCTGTTCGCCGTCGGTCTGCTCATGTTCGAGAGGGTCGAGGGTACCGCCGCCGCGCGGGCCATCACCCCCGTCAGCCACAGGAAGGCCATGCTCGTCCGGGTCGGGGTACTGACGCTCCCGGCGATCGCCATGGCGGTCCCCATGACCGCGGTGACCGTGCCGGCCGGGCGGATCTGGGGAGCGCTGGCGTACACCACGGGCGGCGTCGCGCTCACCTCGATCCTGCTGGTGGCCCTGTGTCTCGGGTTGGGCGCGCGCACCCGCACCTTCCAGGGGGCCATGCTCGCCACCGCGCCGGCCATCCTCCCGTTCACCGTGCTCCCGGTTCTCCACCTGGCCGGTGTGGCCCAGACTCCGCTGCTGTGGGTGGTTCCCACCACGGCCACCGCCGAGCTGATCAATCGTGGCGTGACCGGACAGGCGGGAACACCACAGGGGCCTGGCGAGCCGATCGCTCTGCTATACGCGGTGGCGTTCGCCCTGGCCGTGTGTTGGTGGGCGGTCGGACACGACACCGTGACGGACGTGGAGGCATCCAGCCTGGACAAGGAGGAGGCCGACCCGGTGCGCGCCGGCCGGGAACCCGGGCGGGACACGACGCGGAGCTCCGCCCGGGTACGCCCACGCCGCCCCGCCGGATCCAGGCGTCGGGGACACCCCGTCACGCGGCTGGCCCGGCACGAACTGGGCGGTGTCCACCGCGATCCGCTCCTCCTGGCCGTGGGCCTCGGCCCGTTGCCGTTGGCGCTCGTCCTGCGATGGGCGCACCCAGTGGTCGACGAGTACCTTCGGACGGCCCACGGCGTCGACCTCGCCGCCCACATCCCCGCCGTGTTCGCGACACTGGTCCTGCTGCACGTTCCCATGATCGTCGGAGCGGTGGTGGCGCTGCGCGTCGCCGAGGACACCGACGACAACATTTTGCTCATACTCCGCGTCTCACCGCTGTCACTGACCGGCTACTTCGGTTTCCGAGCCGGTACGGCCGCGCTGCTCGCCCTTCTCGGCCTCGCCGTCGCCGTACCCGTGTCGGGTCTGGCCCCGTCTATGTCGCCGGGGCTCGCGGCCGCCATCGTCCTCGCCACGCTGTTCGCACCCCTGGCCGTACTGGCCACGACGGCCTACGCGAGCAACAAGGTCGAGGCCCTCGTGGTCATCAAGACCGTGGCCGCTGTCTCCGTCCTGACACCCGTGCTCGTCTGGATCCTGCCCACACCCTGGTGGTCCCCACTGCTCGCCCTCCCGCCCACGTGGCCGCTCCTGTTCCTCTCCGGATACCCGGGTGAAGACGTGCCTCCGGCCGTGGTCCTACTGGGCGGGGTGGCGGTCGCCGGTGGCCTCGCTCTCACCCTGATCCGGCGGATACGATCGCGCCTGCTGACCTAGCCCCCTCCGGGCGGTGGGTGGACGGTGGGGGCGGCGCGGGGGCCACCCCCACCGTCCACCCCTCCTACACCTCGCGCTCCTCGGTTGGGGTGGATTCGCTGCGGCGCAGGTGGGTCCCGACCTCGAGCTCGGCCCGTTCGTCGGCGAGGATGCGCAGCGCCTCCGCGTCGCTGGTCTGCCGGCGTGGGGTCACCAGACTCACCACGACCCCGACGATGAGCGCCGCGGCGAGCGACGGGATCGCGGGGTTGCCCCAGAACTCGGTGAGAGGGGCGCTGAGATTGACGGTCATGGCCGCGACCGCGCCGCCGATGATCGCGCCCAGGCCTCCCTGCCACGTGGTGCGCCGCCAGAACTTTCCGAGCAACGCGGCCACGAGCAGGCCGGTGAGCACCGTCGAGATCATCGTCGTGATGTAGTCGATGATCGTCTCCGCCAGCAGGGCACCGCACAGGGCGAGTACCAGGACGGCGACCAGCGCGATCCGCGAGAGGAACACCATGTTCTCGGCCTTGGGAAGCCGGCCCGTGACCAGGTAGCTGATGTCGCGCAGGAAGATCGTGACGCCGGTGAGCGCTTCGGAGTCCCCGGACGACATGGTCGCCGAGAGTCCGGATACGAGGAGCAGCGCGCCGACCCAGAGCGGGAAGACCTCCGTCGCCAGGTAGGGGAACGCGAGGTCGGGGTTGTCCATCCCCGGGCTCAGGACCTGGGTGGAGAGGCCGACGATGGGAGGAGCGATCGCGAAGATCGCGAAGAGCACCCCGACCAACGCGAAACTCTGGCGCGCGGTCCGCGTGTTCTTCGCCGAGTAGATGCGCTGCCGGTGCGAGGGCGTGGCGAGCACTCCGACCGCGATGACCACGGCGAGCGAGATCGCCGGCACGAGACCGAACGCCTCGATGCCGAAGAAGGAGGTCGACGCCGCGGGTGCGCCGTCGTTGATGGCGCCGAAGCCACCGACCTTCACCAACGCGAGCACGGCGAGGATGGTGAATCCGAGGAACAGGATGGTTCCCTGCACCATGTCGGTGACCACGACCGCGAGATAACCGCCGATCACGGTGTAGAGGCCGAAACCGACCGCGACCACGACCTTGGCGAGAGCCATGTCCATACCGGTGAGGTAGGAGAGGTAAAGCGCTCCGCCGAGGATGTGCGCACCCAACCAGCCGATCGTGGCGAGGAACAGGACGATGGCGACGGTGCCCTTGATGACGCGGTTCGCTCCGTAGTAGAAGCTCATCTCCTCCGGGAAGGTCATGAAGCCGTGTTCACGAGCGTCGGCGAATAACCAGAGCAGCAGGAAGATGCCCACGGCCCCGCCCAGCCCGTAGAGCGCGCCGGCCCAGCCGTTCGTGTACGACAGGCTGACGGCACCGAGGCTGGATCCGGTGCCCACCAAGGTGGCCAGGGCGCTTCCGGTGACCATCGGGATGGTCAGTCGTCTTCCCGCGAGCAGGAAGTCTTCTCCGGTGCGGTTGCGGCGGGCGACCAGGATTCCCAGGCCGAGCATCAGTACGATCGTGGCCAAGAAGGCCATCAAATACACGGAGTTGGATTCGGCTGTCATGTTCGTGGGCCAACCTTCCGTTCGTCAGGCGATAGGGCTCTTCTCGATCGGTAGAAGTGAGCCCGCCGTGCTTTGGGTGGCGAGACCGTTCGTCATCGCGAAGGCGCCGTTGACGACAACGGCGTGAATGTGTTCGGGGAAGCGTCGCGGGTTCGCGAATGTCGCGTGGTCCTCGATGTGCTCGGGCGCCACGACGACCAGGTCAGCCGCGGCGCCCGAGCGGATGACGCCTCGTCCCGGAATTCCGAAGCGCTCGGCGGGCAGTGTGGCCATCCGGCGCGTGGCTTCCTCGAGAGAGAAGAGCCGACGCTCGCGGACGTATTCGGAGAGCACGCGGGCGAAGGTGCCGTACATTCTCGGGTGCGTATACGGCTGCTGAATGGGCAGGCCATCCGATCCGATGAGGGACCACGGCCAGGAGAGCGCCGCTGTGACATCCTCTTCGTCGATCTGGAACATGACGACGGTGATCTCGCCGCGTTCCTCACACATCAGTTGGCAGAGACACTCCGCCGCGTCGACGCCGCGATCGGCCGCGATCTCGGAGAGCAGGACGCCCTCGTAGTCCGCGTTCTCCGGCTGCCGGAAGCCGGACAACAGAACGCGGTGCGCGCCTAGCGCCAGGAAGTTGTTCTCCTGCCGTTGCCATGGGCGGTGCAGGCTCTCCACGATCCGGGACCGATCGGAGGGCGTGTCCAGCAAGGAGAGCAGCCCCCGCACCCCTTCGGCGAGCGTCCAGGTTGGAAACAGGGCCGCCGCGGTCGTGCTGCCCGCCGTGTAGGGGTAGACGTCGGCCGTGATGTCGATCCCCTCTGACCGCGCACCGTCGAGCACGTCTAGGACCTCGCGCATGCGACCCCTGTTGCGCGGCGAGACCACCTTGAGGTGGCTGAGCTGGACCCTGACTCCGCTCTGTCGTGCGATGTCGAGCAGTTCCCGCAGGGACCCGACGACGTCGTCGCCCTCGCTGCGGATGTGTGCCGCGAGTATCCGGTCGTGCGCGGCGACGACGCGCGCCAGCGCCACCAGCTCGGCGTGGTCGGCGACGTCGCCGGGGGCGTACATCAGCCCGAGCGACAGTCCGGCCGCGCCGTGGTCCAACGCCTCGTCCAGGTCACGAACGGCGCGTGCGAGTTCGTGGGTGTCCAGGGGGCGGCGGGCGTAGCCGACGATCGACGCGCGCAAGGCGCCGTGCGGCACCAGAGCCACGGCGTTCGTCCGCAACCCGCTCGTGCTCAGATGGTCCAGATATCCGGGGAAGTCCCGCCAGGGGACGCTCTCGGGAAAGTGACCGAGGATCGGACCGGAATGGGACGCCTGCGCGTGTGGGTCGACCGCGACCGGCGCGCAGCCGTGCCCGCAGTTGCCGACCACGTTCGTGGTCACTCCCTGCATGACCTTCGGTTCGACGCCGCCGGACCGCAGCAACGCCAGATCGTCATGGGCGTGTACGTCGACGAAACCCGGGAAGACCACCGCACCCGTGACGTCCATGGTCGGCATGTCGGGGCTGGGCGTGATGGCGGCGACGGCGCTGATCCGGCCGTCCTCCACCAACACGTCGGCCCGGCGGCGTGCCTTCCCCGTTCCGTCGATGACCTCGCCACCGTGCAGAAGCATCCGATCCGACATCAGACCGTCATTCCTTCCGCCGTCTCGGGAAGCGCCCCGAGGTGGTCGATCGCCTCGTCGGCGTCGGCGACCACGGGGTCGTCCGGCCCGGCCTCGGCGGACAACGTCTTGGCGCCGTTCCCGGTGAGCACGCACACGACGGTCTCGTCCGGACCGATCGTCCCCCGCGCCCGCTGCGTCCGGACGGCGACCAGATCGGCGGCGGCCCCCGACTCGATGAGCAGCCCCTCCCGGTGCGCGAGTTGGTCCACGGCCTCACCCGCCGCGGTATCGCTCACGGTCGCCATGACCCCGTTCGACTCGCGCACCAGCCGCAGGGTGTAGGTACCGTCGGCTGGATAGCCGCGCAACGGGTCGGATATCGCTGAGATCCGGGTCCGGACCTCCGGCCAGGGGACGACCTCCGTCGCGTCCCGGGCGAAGGCGTCGGCGATCGGCGCACAGCCCTCCGCCTGCACGCCGAGGATCCGTGGCAGCGCCGCGACCTCCCCCGAGTCCCGTAGCTCCCGGTAGGCGGTCACGATGCCGTGCACGAGCGGGCCCGCGCCGATCGGCACCACGATCCAGTCCGGGGTATCACCGAGCTGGTCCGCCAGTTCGTATCCGGCGCTCTTCAGCCCGGCGACGGCGACTGGATTGACGTATGTCGTGGTGAGGTTGATCCAGCCGAAGCGGTCAGCCAGCTCCCGTGCCGCACGAAAGGTGTTGCTGTAGTCGCCTCGTACCCGAAGCACCGTCGCGCCGTGTGCGCGGGCGATGGCGGCCTTACCGGGGGGAACCGCCTCCGGCGTCAGGACTACCGCGGGGAGTCCGGCGCGCGCCGCGTACGCGGCCGTCGATCCGGCCGCGTTACCGCTCGACGCGCACACCACGGCGCGTGCCCGCTGCCGCACGGCCTGCGCCACCCCCACCGCCGTCGCCCTGTCCTTGAAGGACCCCGACGGGTTCAGGTGATCGAGCTTGAGCATCAGGCGTTCGACGCCGCACCACTCCGCCGCCGCGGCCGCCGGCACGACCGGGGTCCCCCCTTCGCCCATGCTCAGCCACGCGGTGTCCGAGGTGACCGGCAACCGACCCGCGTATCTCCACATACCGGGCAGGTTCGTGGTGTGGGCGAGTGTGGGCGTCGCCGGAGGGAGAACGACCGGCCCACCGCAGTTCGCGCAGTAGTCCGGAAACGTCATTTCCTGGTCGCGCCCACACATGGCGCAAATTCCGACAGGCGTGCGCCATTCGGTCTGTGTCAACTCATTCCTCCACGCCGATTCGCGTACGGGCTGAGTGGTCGCACTGAACCACCGCATTGCTTGCATATATTGCAAGTAGGTTGCGTATAATGGGGGAAATCTAACGAGATTCTGATCGCGACGTCAAGGGGCCCGTTGGCGGGGGTCGGCCCGAACCTCGGCTGGACGGGCGGAAAGGATGGGCAGATGAGTGAGAGTCTTCGGCGTGGCCTCAAGGTCCTCGCGACGCTTTCCGACGAACCGGCGACCGCCAGCCAGGTCGCGGAGTCCCACCGGGTCAGCCTCTCGACGGCGGTGCGACTGCTGCAGCTCCTCGTCGAGGAAGGCTTCGCCCGCGCGCGACGAGACCGGCAGGTATCACGTCGGGAGCAAGTTGCTCCAGGTCGCGTTCCACGCGGTGGCGGCGATGGATGTCCGTCAGGTCGCGGCGTCGAGTCTGCGTGCGCTCAACAGGAAGACCGGGCAGACGGTTCACCTCGGCTATTTCGAGAATCCGACGGTCATCTACGTGGACAAGTACGCGGGCAGCGCCCCGGTGCAGATGTACTCGCGGATCGGCATGCCCGCACCCCTGCACTGCACCGCGATGGGCAAGGCGGTCGCCGCGTTCCTACCGGCGGCCGAACGATCCGCGCTCGCCGCGGACCTCGACTACCCGGTGAGCACCGAGCGCACGATCACCAACGCGGAGGACTACCTGGACGAGTTGGACGCCGTCCGGCGGCAGGGATACGCGCTGAACCTCGGCGAACACGAGGAGGTCGTCTCCGCCGTCGCCGTCCCGATCAGGCAACCGGACGGGCGGGTGCAGTACGCGATCGACCTGGCCGTGCCGAACGTCGTCGTCAGTGAGGACGAGTTGCGGGCCTTCATCCCGCTGGTGCTCGAGGCCGTGGCGGACATCGAACGCGCCCTCGGGTACTGATTACTGCCGGGATACGTCATCAACACCTTGGATCGCTGGGGGCTCGGCTCCCAACCCGCGCGGGTGTCGGGCCGGGCGTGGGGGCACGGACGCCCTGCGACCACACCGCGTAGGTCCGGTGACGACTTTGGTGAGCACGATGACCGGCATTCTCACAGCGGAGGTGCGGTCGATGCTCGCGCGCACGTCGAGCATCGACAACTGCCCGGAGCGCCCGGCACTGCCCGGCAAGTATCCGGCGGATACCGGGTGGTCTGCGCGTTCCTAGGCTGGACGTGCCTAGGACGACGCCTCTCTGGACGGCGCTCTCGCCAGGATCGAGGATGGGACCCGGTCAGGGTTGGGAGCGCCGGACAACAGGTAGCGCGGCCCCGGTCCCGTCACCGAAGCGTGGTGTAGCGGATGGCCGAGCATGATGAGCCGTACATCGATGGCGTCCGGCGTGCCCCGCCTGAGCCGACGGCCCCCGGGTCGCACCGGGTGGCGATGATGTCGGCGGCGAGCAACACGCCGGCCCCTTAGCGGCGACACGAGTCGCCGCCGAAGGACAGTCGAACCGCAGGACTGTCGAGCGGAGCCGAACGGATGCGCACGCCATCCGCACCCGCGGCAACCGGCTGTAGGGTGCCGGCAACGGCCCACACACAAGGAGCACCGAGAACGTTGACATCCGCCCTGATCATCACAGGCGCCCGCGTACACAGCAGTCCCCAGCTGTCCGCACCAGGTGATTTGCGGGTGAGGGGCACACGGATCACCGGCGATGAGGGTCCGCGGGACTCGGCGCATCTGATCGACGCCACCGGTGCCTCGGTCGTGCCATTGCTTGTGAACACAGTCTTCGACGATGCTGAGCCGGGCCAGCCCCGTACTCCTTCGATCTGACTCCGGGCCGACCTGCGACCTTCGCAGTGATCAGAGGCAGGGTCAGCAGCCGGCGGATCACCGAGACGCTGGTCGTCCAGCCCCAGGATCTGATCGCCGTCGTCGTCGAGGGAGAACTCATTGCCCTCCACGGCACACCGACGCGCCCCTCGGGCACAGACGAGCTCGACTCCGACGACCCACGACTCGGCCAATGGACGGACGCCAGGCGCGACATGACGCAGTACCTGAGCGAGGACGGGCGGTACACCGAAACGCGCAACGGCCGCCGCGACGCCTACACCGGACGCTTCTGGCTCAACGCCGATCGCGTCACCTACCTCGACGACACCGGGTTCTGGGCGTTCGGTCAGTACCACCGCGGTGTCCTCCATCACGCCGGATACGTTCTTCGCCGATCACGCGTCTGAACGACTGACGTCCCTGGTAGTCACACGCCGGCAAGCGCCCGCCTCCACGAATGGAGCCGACTCTCCCGACGGTCCGCCGCGAAGCGGTTCGGCCTGGGTTCCGTACCCGCCGCGCCCAACGCGGCCTCGGCGCGGGCCTCCGACCTGTCGGGCCTGCCGCGCGCCGACATATCCAGTGCGGTGGCCTTTCCGAACTGAGACGAGGAAATCGACTACGCGATACGTCTGCTCGGCGAGGTGTCCAACGGCAGACCGCCGGGCTCGCCGCCGCTCTCCGCCGAGCCCTGGCGGGCAAAGGACACGAAAGCCGATCGCCTGAGACGCGACAGTGACGCGGGCCCAGGACTCGCCGGTGAGGACGACGGAGATGGTCTCGCTCCGGCTCCATCGCGTGGCCCTCGTACGCGGACAGCCTCCCACGCTGCTCGAGCACGCTCGCCACCTACTCCCATATCGCGGAGGTCAAGTGCTCGGGGACTTCGCCCATACCCCGTGCACGCCGCTCAATGCCTTGCTCTTTACCCCCGCGGGCGTAGGGTTGAGATATCTGGAGACGACGGCATTTCTGTTGGTGGGGATCGCTGCCACACCGGCCGTTCCGAAGGAGAGGTCGTGCCGATCTCATATCGCCGTCGAGTCTCGTTCCGCCGCATCGTGGCTGTTGAGACTCAGCCCCGTTGGCGCTGAGGTGATCCAGTCCTGGATCACCGGGCTACCTCGCCTTATGCGCAGGCTGTAGCCGTCATCCGCGCATCCCATCAACCCGGGACCGCACGCGGCGCGTGCGGCGTCTCGGGAGAACAGGAGCACCGCTCCATGCTGACTCCCACCCAACGCCGGCCCGTGGTCTCCGACACGCCGCCCTCGGTGCCCCGGTTGCTGCTGCAATCCTTGACAGCCCACCACGCCGTGCTCGACGGCGGCTGGTGGCCGCGGTGCAACGATCCCGTCGCCGAGCTACCCGGCCTCATCCTCGCCCTCGACGACTACCGGGGTCCCATCCACCACGTCATGCTGGGGGCGACCGGCTGGAAGAACCGGCCCCACCTGCTGGAAGTAGCCGGGCGCGCGATCCGGCTCGAATGGTTCACCTCCATGCCGGCTGACTCACTCGCCGCGATCAGCACCAACGGAGCCCGGGTCGACCTATTGGTCGTCCCACCCGGGGTGAACATGCCAACAGCGTGGGCCGCCATCGGACTGGCCGCCCAACACGCCAACATCACCCACGCAGCCGACCTGATCACCGCCGCCGAGCGCCTGCTGCTGGACCCCGACAACGCCGACTGGGCACCCGAAGGCGGGCGGCGATGACCCGCCGAGGCCGGGCCAGCGCCCCTCGTGCCCGTTCACGCGGGAAGCTGGGCATGGTGAGTGCGGCGCCCGCGCTCCGGTACGGCCAGATCGGCGCGGATGGCGGATCGTCCGTGCCCCGCGGCCCAACCATTTCCGTCGTCAGGCCGCATGGCGAAATCGACTGCGCCGTCACCCCCGCGTTACGCGAATACCTGTTCACCGCACTCCGACCAGGGATGGAACTGCTGGTCATCGACCTGTCAGAGATCACCTTCTGCGACGCGGCCGGGCTCGCCGTACTGGTCGGGACGCGCCACCGGGCCGACCGGCTCGGCGTCGAGCTGCGGATGGCCGGGCCCCGGGCGCAGATGCGCCGGATCCTGCGCATCACCGGACTGGACCGTGTCCTCACCATCTATCCCACACTCGCCCAGTCCCTTGCTGAGGGCACGCGCTACGCAGTCCCCCACCCAGGAACGATCCGACCACGGTGAGCATGGGGCTCGACACCGGTTACGCCCCCCGCCATCAGCCACCTCGCCCCAGCCGTCGACGTCCCCAGGCAGCCCCGGGGGGAGCGGGGTGCCCGCTCCGTCGGGGGATTTTGTCACGGGCGATCGTGCCGTGCGAGCGCGGACGGTCTGTCCGATGGAAGTACGCGGGGACCCCAGAGCCATCCCTGGGGCCGGGACAGTGGAGTCCGACTCCCTTCATTTCGTTTCGCGGGGACGATGACATTTCAGTGGCTCCGCGGGAGAAGTTCGTCGACGAGGTGTGCCGCGGACCGGATCCCTCCCCGGAGTCCTGACGCCGGGTGCGGGCGTGTGGCAATCACCTGACGGGGCCGCTGGATCGAGCGCTCCGCTAGAACCGGAAGCGCACGATGCGCGTCGCTCGCGTCATTCCCGGGATCAGGTTCAGGAGGCGGTACGCGCGGCGGACGTTCGGGGGAGCCTT
Source organism: Spiractinospora alimapuensis (assembly GCF_018437505.1). Lineage (NCBI taxonomy): Bacteria > Bacillati > Actinomycetota > Actinomycetes > Streptosporangiales > Nocardiopsidaceae > Spiractinospora > Spiractinospora alimapuensis. The sequence continues at coordinate 14,587 of NZ_CP072467.1, forward strand.
GGCCATCAGGACCGGCGCGTCGTACATCGGTGCTTCGTCGACGTACCTCAGCCGGGGATGGCAGTCGGCGAGCGTGGACGGATCGTCGAAGCCGCAGTGGATCCGGGTGCCATACTTACGGAGCGTGGGGTCCCACCTGGACATGCGCCATGCCCAGACCGGCGCCGTGTCGAACTGTAGCTGGCCGGTGGGGAACGCGTTGACCAGGCTGGTCAGTAGTCGCCGGAGATCGTCCTCGGTCAGGTACGGCACCAGTCCTTCAGCGATCATCAGCAACGGTCGGTCCCGGGGTACGGACTCCAACCAGGTCAGGTCGGTGACACTGGAGCTGATCAGGGTGTAGTGCTCGCGGGGCGGCAGGAAACGGTCCCGAAGCTCGATGACGCTCGGGTAGTCCAGGTCGTACCAGTCGACGGTGGAGGGCGGGTCGATCCGCTGAACCCGTGTGTCGAGGCCGCAGCCCAGGTGCAGTACCACCGTGTCGGGGTGGTCGGCGAGAAATCCACGGGCCCAGTCGTCGTGGGCCTTCGCGCGGACCACGGCTGCCAGGCCCATCTGACTGGTGCCGAACCCGCGGCTGTCGTACCCAGGGTCGAGGCGACGCATGACCCGCTCGGCGTGTCGGTCGCCGAGGATCGGATCCGGGAGTCGACAGTCCAGTGCTTTGGCCTTGAGGACGGGGCTGAGGGTCTGCTGTACTCCGAGGAGTTCGGTCTCCTTCATGGAAACGACACTACACTGAATTCACGAAATTCGTGAAATGATGGAATTGAGTGAGAAGGGGATTGCGATGACGCGGGCCGACGACGAGGGGCGCCACCGCGGACTTCCGGGAACGGTTCGCACAGGTCATGGTCGAATCCGGGATGCCCCGGATGGCCGCGCGAGTGTACGCCGCGTTGCTGGTCACCGACTCCGGAAAGCTGTCCGCCGCCGAGCTCGCCGAGCGACTGGGCGTGGGCGCGCCAGCGATCTCCGGGGCCGTCAAATACCTGGTTCGGACACGTCTAGTCGAACGCGGCCGTGAACCCGGCACTCGGCACGACTTCTGCCGGATCCACGACCACACATGGAGCCACTACATCAGCAGCTCTGACCCGGTCCTGGTCCGGGTGCAGACCAGCGCCGAGGAGGGGGTAGCGATCCTGGGCCCCGACTCCCCCGCGGGGCGACGGTTGGACGAGACCCGTCGGTTCTTCGGGTTCATGCGCGAGGAGGTGAAGCGCTCGATGGCGAAGTGGCAACGGCTCCAAGCCGCCGCGCGCGAGCCCGACTGATCGGTCCGCCGGTACCGCAGGGCACGGTCAGGGACGAGGGTGGTCAGCGCTGGGCCGCGGCTCGTTCGACGGCGGCGGTGTAGTCGCGGAAGGTCTCGGTGGGTGAACCGTCGTCGAGGAAGGTGGCGCGTTGTGCGTGGGTGATCTCCAGTTGGACACCCGCGCCTCGGGCGTTGCGGTTGGCGATGTTGTCGGGGTCTTCGCCCGCGAGACCGTCGGGGATCGAGTCGGGCGCGTCGAAGCCCGAGGCGCGGAGTTCCGCGCGGACCGTGTCGCGCAGTTCGGTGTCGAGCCCACCGACGTAGGTGGTGGGGTGATCGCCGGCGGCCCCGTGCCAGGAGATCGTGTAGTCGGAGGCGGCGACGACCTCTAGGGTCATGGGTTCGTCGAAGCGGGTGGCGGTGATGTGCAGAACGCCGTTTCCGCTCCGCTTGATCCCCTCGAACGTGGCGAAGGCGTGGTCACCGGCCTGGGCGGCGTGGTCGGCGAGTTCGGTGGTGGGGGGTTCGATGCGGCCTCCGTGGATGGCGATGTGCGCGAGGTCGGTTCCGCCGGCGCGCGTGGTCCGCCGGTAGTCCACGCCCTCGGTCTCGTGGGCGGCGAGTTCGGCGTAGTTGGCGTAGGTGTCCTCCGCCCCCGCGGTCGCCGGTACCCCGGGGACCAGGGTGAAGGTGAGAAACGCGGTCGTGGCCACGGTCGCGGTCCTGGTGATCACCTTGGTCCGTCCTTCCCGTTGGGTCCGGTCGCGCACCACGTTACGTGGCGCCGCTCGGCTTCGCCCGGCGATCGCCCGCGCCGCGTGGCGCGTCCTCCCAACCGGGTCAGGAACCCACGATGAGGTCGGGCCCTGCCGAGTCAGTGCCGACGCGGCCCATGTCCGCCCCCGGTCAGTTCAGTGCCTCCAGCGTCGAGCCGACGACGACGAGCATGAGTACGCCCCAGGCGAGGCTGGATACCAGGTTCCAGGCCAGGACCGCGCGTCGGTCGAGACCGGCGGCGGCCATGATGAACGCGGTCAACGAGATCGCGAACACCGTTGGGGTGAGCAGGCTGGCGACCGGGACGCCCCACTTCTCGACGCGGGCCAGGATGCGCTCGCGTCGCTTGGAGCGCTCGACCCGGCTCTTGCCCGTTCGTATCCGTCCGGCCAGGGACACGGCCGCGGTCACGGCCAGCGCGTTGCCCGCCACCGCACCGCCCAGGGCGATGGGCCAGCCCATGCCGACCACGTAGCCGATCACGGAACCGAAGTAGCTCTCCAGAAACGGGATGGTTCCGATGACGAAAACGGCGACGAACTGAAGGACGGGATGTAGGTCGTCCACGAACTGCGCGATCGTGGCGATCAAGTCGTTCACGTCAAGGCCTCTCAACCGAGGGTGGTCCTGCACCCGGGCATAGGGGGCCGAGCGCACAATCGGGAAGGATTCCGATTGTGTCGGTACGGAGGTCTCGCGTGGTACCCACACCCATCACCACCCTGTGATGACAGTTGTCATGGACGGAGGTGGTGGTCACGGGTCGGACGACGAGGCGCCCGGTGGCGCGGGAGACGTGGTGGTCTTCGGCCTGGCCCAGGGAGTCGTTTTCGAACGCTTGAACACCCGCAGCAAGAAGACCCCCGACGGAGGTGGCGTGGCATTCAGAGTCCACTCACTCTGGCGACGATGGAGCACCGCCAATGACCACGTCATCGACGACCGGCAGGCTGGGTGACTCCACCGGCAAGAACGGAGCGCGAACGGGCGCGTCAGGGGGCGTGCCCGCGTCCCGTCCTTGGGTCAGGTGACGTCGGGTATGTCCCTGAGCTGCCTGCGGGAGGTGATTCCGAGTTTGCGGAAGATGTTGCGCAGGTGGGCGTCGATGGTTCGCGGGCTGAGGAACAGGCGGGCGGCCACTTCCTTGGTGGTGGCACCCGCCGCGACCTCACGGGCGATGTGCATCTCCTGCATGGTCAACTGGTCGTAGGTGTGTTCCGCCCGCCCGCGCACCACGGCACCGGTGGCCCGCAGCTCTCCAGCGGCCCGCTCGGCGAACGCCTCCATGCCGATCCGTGAGAACAGCTCGTGCGCGGCGTTCAACTGCTCCCGTGCGTCACGGCGGCGCCCCGCGCGACGGAGCCACTCCCCGTAGCGCAGACGCGCCCGGGCGAGATCCGGCTCCAGCCAGGTGTCGGCCAGGTACGCGACGGACGTACGGTAGTCGTCCTCCGAGCCATGGACCAACGCCCGGGCACCGGCGGCGACGCTGAGGCCGTACTGGGTTCCCGCGTGCGCCGCGCGTTCGGTCAGGGAGGCGAGCGCGGACTCCGCCACCGCACGCTCGCCGCACCGGACCGCCGCCTCGACCAGCTCCGGGAGCGCGAAGCCGGAGGTGAACAGCTCACCGCGTGCCCATGTACGCGACGCGGCGGCCAACGCCTCCGGATACTCCCCGAGAGCATTGTGCAACACGGCCGCCGCGCTGTCGGTGTTCGCCGCCAGCTGCCCGACGCCCCTGTTCCCCACCTCGGCGAACAGGTCGAGTGCCTCCTGCCGGCGGCCCCGCATCGTCACCAGGTGCACCTTGGCGTACAACTGCGGCACGTCGCCGAAGGCGTCGGCGATCGCCTCCTCCTCAGCGATCGCCGCCATCGCGCGACCGAAGTCACCGGCGAACGCGGCGGACAACGCGACCTGCGACAAGGAGAGGCGGATGGCCATCGGCGACCCCGTGTCCCGCGCAGTCGCCCCCAACCACTCGACGATGGTGGCGTAGAGGTCCATGTCCCACAGTTCACCCGCGAGCATCGTGGCCAACGCCGGGACCCGGGTCCATCCCTCGTTGTCACCGGTGAGAGCCTCACGCAGTACCGGAGCTCCGGCCCAGTGTCCTTCGGTGTGCAGTAACACCAGCCCGTCGAGGAGGTCAGGGGAGTGGGGAGCCGGTGGCACCGATCGCGCCGCCGCGAGGACGCGGTCCATCACCCCGGCGGCCTTGCCGACGACGAGGGCCATCTCCAGCGCCGAGACCACACACTCGCGCGCGCGTCGCGGATCGGTGGAGGTGAGCCGCCGAGCGGCGCGGAGCATGAAGTCGGGCCCGCTGTCCGCCCCGTCCGCACCAATGGACAGCGCGATCTGACCGCGCAACAGGTCGACGGTCGCGTGCTCAGCATCATTCAGGGCGTCGGCGTCGATGCTTGCCACCAGATCCGTCGCGGCGTTCGCGTCGCCCGCCTCGAGGGTGGCCCTCGCGGCGGAGAGCGTCCGTCGCGTTTGTGTGTCGGGGTCCAGTGAGAGAGCCGCCGCACGTTCGAGGAAGGCCGCGGCCGCCGCCACACCGCCGCGCGCCTGGGCGCGCGAGGCCGACGCCTCCAGCCCCGCGGCCACGTGTTCGTCCGGCCCGGTCGTGGCCAGTGCGCGGTGCCACACCTGTCGGTCGGGGGCGACTCCTGGGTCGATCGTGTCGGCCAGGGCGCGGTGCGCCGTTCGACGCTGGGCCGCGTCGGCCGTGCGATAGACCGCCGAACGCGCCAGGGGGTGGCAGAATCGGGCCCGCGTGTCGAACCGCACCAGACCGGACGACTCCACGGCGGAGGACGCGGCGGGCACGTCGATGTCCAGCCGTTGGGCCGCCGCCCACACCAGTGTCGCGTCACCGGTGGGATCCGCGCTGGCGAGAACCAGCAACAGGCGCGCCTCGGGCGCGAGCTCGGCCGCTCTGGCGTGGAAGCTCCGCTCGATCCGGCTGGCGACCGGTGACGGTGTCGGAAGCGCGAACCCGCCGGCCTTCGGAAGCTCGATCAGGGCCAACGGGTTTCCGCGTGCCTCGGCGAGGATCCGATCCCGCACCCGGTCGTCGAGGGTCACGGTTCTCTCGGCCGCCAGGAGGGAGCGTGACTGCGCGTCGGTCAGGCCATCGAGCCTCAGTCCGGGCAGTTCGTCCAGCCCACGGACGGGTTCCTGGTCCCGGGCCGCGAACACCATCGCCACCGGTTCGGCCGAGACCCGTCGGGCCAGGAACGTCACCGCCCGAGCCGAGGCGTCGTCCATCCAGTGCGCGTCGTCGACGAGGCACAGAAGTGGACGTTCCGCCGCCGCGACGGCCATCAGGTCGAGGGCCGCGAGGCCGACCCGGAACGGATCCGGAACTCCCTCGGCGAGGCCGAACGCGACGCGCAGGGAGTCGTGATAGGGCGCCGACAGGGCCTCCAGGTGCCCCAACAGTGGCACACAGAGCTGGTGCAGCGTGGCGAACGGTAGCTCACCCTCGAACTCCGCCCCGGAGGCGCGGATGACCTGGAAGTCCTCCGACACCGCGCTCTCAACGTGACGCAGCAGTGTGCTCTTTCCGATTCCTGGCTCACCACGGACGACGAGCGCGCCGCCCGTACCCCGCCGTGCCGCGTCGGTCAGGGAGAAGAGAGAACTGATCTCGGTGTCCCGGCCAACAAGCGCGGGGACGGGACTCGCGGGCATGGAGAAAACCCTACTGGGGGACAGGAATCGTCGGGAACGTGGCGGTCGCGGCCCATCGGGGTGCGAGGAGGAGTCACCGCCCCGGTGTCATGGTCGGCACCTCCGACGGCCGCGGCTCGGCCACGGCCCGCACACGCAGGTCACCGACTCGGCGACGCCACCTACGGTGCGGCCGAACGCGTCTAGGTCGTGTTTTTTGAACGGGTGAGGTCGCGGAGCCAGATCCGGATGGAGGCGATTTGCGTGGTTCCGTCGTAGATCACGGCTCGTTTGTCGTATCTGGTCGCGACCGCTCGGTTTTGCTTGAGCAGGTTGATGGACCGTTCGACGGTGTTGCGGTTTCGGTAGGTGTCCCGGTCGAAGGTCGGGGGTCTGCCGCCTTTGGCTCCTTTGCGTTTGCGGTTGGCGCTTTGGTCGTGGGGTTGGGCGATGGTCGCCCGGATGCCTCGTCTGCGCAGGTGGGCCCGGATCGCTGATGAGGAGTAGGCCTTGTCTGCCAGTAGACGGTCTGGGCGAGTCCGTGAGCGGCCGGCGCTGCGCGGTAGCCGTAGCGCGGCCATTAGCGGCTCGAACATGCGGGTGTCCCCGCGTTGGCCGGGGCTGGTGGCGATGGCCAAGGGGCGGCGACGGTTGTCGGCGATCAGGTGAATTTTGGTGGTCAGTCCTCCCCGGGAGCGTCCCAGTGCTTCGGATCCGTCCGGTTCGTTCCGGGCCGTTTCCCCTTTTTTGTGGCGCCGGCGGCGTGGTGGTGGGCGCGCACGGTGGTGGAGTCGATGCCGACCTCGAGGGCCTCGCCGGTGGCGGCGTCGATACGCAGCCGTTCGGCGATCCTGTCCCAGGTCCCGTCCAGTGACCAGCGGCGGTGCCGCCCGGCGGCGGTCTCCCAGGGCCCGTACCGCTCGGGCAGATCCCGCCAGGGGATCCCGGTGCGGGTTCTGAACAGGATCGCGTTGATGACCTTGCGGTGGTCGGCCCACCGCTTTCCTTTGTGGGGGTGGGCGGGCATGAGCGGGGCGAGCAAAGCCCACTCAGCATCGCTAAGTTCATGGCGTCGAACCATGCCACCCAACACTTCCAGACCACCCACCCACCCCGCAGACCCTCCACAAAACACGGCCTAGGTGATTCTCACCGACGCGAACCAGTGGTCGCCCGGGAAACCCTGGCGGCATGACCACTGAGACGAACCGCTCGGTGCCAAGTCGCGACCGCGGCTGGCGCCCGGTGGGGTACTGAGGCGTCGCCCCGCGTCAGCGCACGTCCCGCCGACGGGCATCCCGTCAAGAACGCAGTGGTCCCAAGCGAACAGTCATTCGGCGCACTCCCAGAACGGACACAGACATGAACACTCCCACCGTGCTCGTGATCGGCGCGACCGGAACAGTGGGTTCCGCACTGGTCCCCGAGCTCAAGGGCCAGGGCGTGAACGTCCGCGCCATGGTCCGCGATCCCGCGCGAGCCGTCCCCGGAGTCGAGAACGTCGTCGCCGACCTCCGGGACCCGGACGCGCTCATGACGGCGATGAAGGACGTCCACGCGGTGTTCCTCAACAGTCCGTCGACCGAGGACGCCGCGGACCTGCAGAAGCGGGTCGCCTTCCTCGCCCAGAACGTCGGTGTGTCCAGGCTCGTGCCGTTGTCGCAGTACGCGGCGCGTGCCGACTCTCCCGTCCGCTTCCTGCGCTGGCACGCGGACGTCGAGAACTACGTCAGCCAACTCGACCTCGACGTTACGGTGCTGCGCCCCAACCTCTACATGCAGGGGCTGTTCGCCTTCGCCGGCACCATCGCACACGGTTGGTTCGGGGCGCCCATCGGCGCGGCCGCGGTCAGCGCGATCGACACCCGGGACATCGCGGCCTCCGCCGCCGCCGTGCTGACGGGGCAGGGCCACGGCGGCCGGACCTACACCCTGACCGGGCCGCGGGCGGTGACCCACGACGAGATAGCCGAGGCGATGGCGGCGGCCACCAGCCGGGAGGTCGTCTTCCGCGACGTGCCCCCCGGAGAGTTCGCCGCCGCGCTGGCCGACGCGGTACCGCCCTGGCAGCTCGACGGTCTCGTCGAGGACTACGCCCACTACGCCCGAGGTGAGGCCGCGGAGGTGCACACCTCCGTCACCGATCTCACCGGGAGGCCCGCGCGCGACATCACCGAGTTCGCACGCGACCACGCCGCCGTTTTCACCCCGGCCTGACGCCCGACAACCACCCAGCGAAGGAATCTCGATGATCTACCACTGCATTCGGTTCACAATCAAGCCTGGTGTCTCCCAGGAGACCGTCGACGCCATCATCGCGGGCATGACCGCGGAGAACTCGGGTGACTCCTCTGCGTTCTTCGGTCGCGACGTCGGTGGTGAGTACGAGTACGGCGCGGTCTCGGTGTGGGAGGACCTCGAGAGCTACGAGGCGATGATGAACGACCCCGCTCACCTGGAGATCGACCGGGTCGGACTGCCGTTGATCGAGAAGTTCATGTCGTTCGACATCAGCGACGATCCGGATCCGGAGTTCGCCGAGAAGATCGCCGCGATCCACCAGCGCCGGTTCGACGCCCACCCCGACCTGGTCGAGCTGATTGACAACCTCAAGGAGTACACGGGCAGCGCCGCACCGGGGCGGCACGCGGTCTGACCCGGTCGTCAACGGGGGCGACGACATTCGTGCCCGCGGAGCCGGGTAGCCAATGGCGCGACCGCGTAAGCGCGAGCGCCCTCGACGAGGTGGGCGTGGCGGAGCCGCCGGTCTGGATCACCGACGAATCCGTACCCCACGCCCACCCGGTGACGACCCACTCGCCGCGCTCGGCGATGAGCCCGCCCGCCTTCTCCGGCGGAGTCAGGCCCGAAACGTCGCGCACGCGCTGGGGGACCACCCAGACAGACCCGCCACCGAGACCTATCTCAACACGTGACCCACGTTGGAGGGAAATTTCCGTGACTGATCGATTCGATGCCGACGCCATCGTCGTCGGCAGCGGGTTCGGGGGCGCGGTGGCCGCCGCCCGTCTCGCGCAGGCGGGGTTCTCCGTTGTCGTCCTCGAACGGGGCCGGCGGTGGGCGCCTGGCGAGTTCCCCCGCCGACCCCGACTCGACGACGGCTGGTTGTGGGAGGTCAACCAGGGGCTTTTCGACATTCGCTGGCTCGACGGCATGGGCAGCGTCCAGGCCGCCGGGTGGGGAGGTGGATCGCTGGCGTACGCGAACGTCTTCGCCCGCCCCTTCGAGGGAACGCGGGACGATCGCTGGCCGGAACACCTCCGCCGCGAGACCCTCGACCCCTACTATGACCTGGCCGCGCACATGATGGGCGTCTCGCCGGTGGTCGAGGATCCGCGCACAGGCCGGATCCCGCCCCGCACCGAGCTCATGGAGGGCCTCCTCGAACACTCCGACAAGGCCGAGGCCACCCTCCGGCCCAACCTCGCGGTGACGTTCGGGGATCCCGACGCCTGGCGTCCGAACGTCCACGGGGCCCAGCGGCGCGGCTGCGCGTTCGTCGGGGAGTGTGTGATCGGCTGCAATCACGGAGCCAAGAATACCCTGGACTTCACCTATCTCGCCGCGGCGGAGAGCGCCGGGGCGCGGGGCGTCACCGACGCCAGAGTGCACCGGATCGAAAGACGGGATGGCGGCTACGCGGTGATTACCTCCGCTCCGTCCGACCCGAGCGCCCCCGACCGAGAATGGGTCGCTCCCCGGGTCGTGCTGGCGGCTGGCGCGGTGGCGACCAACGAACTCCTGCTGCGGGCCCGCGACGTGCACGGCACCCTTCCGGACCTATCGCCGGAGCTGGGGCGGGGGTTCTCCGGCAACGGCGACTTCCTGACGATCGCCGAGCTCCGTGGTCGGCGGGACGACATGACGACCGGGCCCACCATCACCACCAACACCGTGTTGGACGTCCCGGAGGGACGACGCGCGGTCTGGTACCAGGTGCAGGAGGGCGCCTTCCCCCCACCACTGAACGTCCTGTTCGACACCATCCTTCCGGGGCAACGGGTCCGGGGTTGGTGGCGGCGCAAGGTCAGGAGGACCGACCCGCGCCAGATGTTCACCGTGCTCGCGATGGGCAACGACTCCGGCCAGGGGACACTGCGGCTGGATCGCCAGGGTGAGGCGACCCTGGACTGGCGCAACAAGTGGCAGGCACACCTCTACCGCTCCCAGGTACGGGTCGGACCCTTGGTCGCCAAGCTCCTGGACGCTCGCCTGTACAACCCGTTCACCTGGTCGTTGCTGCGGCGCACCATCACCGTGCACGCTCTTGGCGGGGCACGCCCTGGACCTGACGCCGCCTCGGCCGTCGTCGACGAGGCCGGCGAGGTGCACGGCCACCCGGGGCTGTTCGTGATGGACGGGTCGGTGCTCCCGGCAGCGACCGGGGTCAATCCCTCCGCGACCATCCTCGCCGCGGCGGAACGCGCGATCGAGACCGTGATCCGCCGCTCCGGAGAGCCCGACTGGCGCGCTCCCGAGTGGGACTCGGTGGTACCCGCTGGCGCCCCGGAGGACGCCGCCTTCGCGGCCATGTCCGAGCTCCACGCCCGCACCAAGGGCGACGGTCTCGTGTTCCGCGAACGCATGGCCACAGGCCGAGATCAGAGACCACGCGTCGTCGTGACCCTGGAGGCCGAGATCCCCGGCATGGACCCCTTCTTCGAGGACGAGGCGCACACGGTGTGCATGCGGGGGACGATCGACGTCGAGGGTGTCGCCTCGGGGGCGGAGGTCTCCGGAACCCTCTCGCTGTTCCCCGAGCGTGGACACGAGGCCATGGCCTACGCGATGGTCTTCGACGACGACAGTGGACGCCCGTGGCGGTTCTCCGGCACGAAGTCGGTGCGCTCGCGGAACCCGCTGGCGTTACTGAGCGGACTCACCACCCTGCACACCGAGATATCCCCGGTCGACGACGCGTCGGAGGGGGAAAGTCACCGCATCGTGATGGCCATCGCACCCGGTGACCTGGCACGGCTGGGGACGTCGATCTCGGGCAGGGCGTTCACGCGCACCCGCCGACTGCGAGCGGTGTCCCGTTTCGTGTCGTTCTTCGCATCCGCGACGATGCGACGACGGCCGTCGCGACCCGCCGACCGGGCCGGCGCCGAGGCCGCGGCGCGCCCCGCGTCACGCCGGTCGCATCCGGCCTGAGCGTCCGCGCCACCTCTTCACCGAGCCGGACCACACCGGGACTCCGACCCGCGTGGTCCGAGACCGTCACCCCCCGACAGGGCGGAACCGGTCAACCCACTGGCCGTGCCACACGACATCTCGTGGCACGGCCAACACGCCCCACGCACCCCGAGCACCACCCACTGGAGGTCCGCCATGACCGAGACCGTCACCGTCGCCACGGGCGCCCCCGTGAGCGGCTCTCGTCCGAGTCCGATCGACAGCCGCTACTCCTACGCCAGCTTCGCCTTCGCCTTCTTGTTCGGCCACGGCGCCTTCGCGGTTTCCCAGGGCCCCGCCCCGCTGGTGAACCTCCCCATGTGGGTGCCGCTGACACTGCTCGCCATGGGCATCGTGCCCGGCGTGGTGCTCGCGCTCCTCGGAGGCATCCGTGCGCGCCGGGGAGCCTCGGAGGCGTACATCCGCCGCGAGAAACTGGCAGGCAACGCCTGGGCCACCGGTTTCGTCGCCCTCACCTTCCTCATCACCGCCCTCACCAGCAGCGTCGACATGCCCACGCACGTCGAGAACGTCCTGTGGCCCGTCGGAGCCGTGTTCATCGTCGGCATGATCAACATCGCGGAGGGGGCCGCCCGCGACAACGCGCTGCACTACTACCTCGGCAGTTGGCTGGCCCTCATCTCAACCGCCGCGCTCTTCCTCGACTCCCCGGGCCCGTACTGGGTCCTCACCCTCGCCGGCGGTTCCGGTTACGTGATCGCGGCCGTCCTGGAGTCCCGCCGGCTGGCGACGCGGGGAGGCGCCGGGCCCGCCTGACGGTCGTCCCGGAGGGGCCTTCAACCGGACCCCGGTCCCGCGTGCTCTTTTCCGCGCCGACGAGGTGCGTTCCCTTCCAGCCCTCCGTCACGCACCGTGCGATGGCCGTGGCGAAGTCGGCGTAGCTCACGGCTCCGGTCGCCGCGAACGTGTACTCGTCGGCGGACGGTCGCTCGAGGCGAAGTCCCCAAGCCGGGGACCGTCGGGGACGAAGGTCGGCGGTGGGATGAGGTAGACCCACCCCGCACCCGCCGCACCGGATTCTAGGTGGTCACGCAGCTGGGCGTGGGCGATCCCGCGTGGCAGTGTCGGTGGGGGGAACGACGGATGTCTCCAGAACCGTGTCCCGTCCGGCAGGTGCAGCGATCCCGCCCCACCGACGGTCACGATCCCCGGGTCGTTCGGGGCCGCGGACCGTAGGGACTCGTGCAGATCCACGAGAGCCGCCGGCGGGATGTCCTCACGGAGGCGGACGGCATTCACGACCACGTCAATGCCCCGGGCGGCCGCGCGGACGCTGGTCGGGTCGGTGAGGTCGAGGACCACTGCTTCGACCGGGGCCGGAACCGTGGGCGGACGGGTCGCGTCGCGCGGCGAACGCAGCGCGGCGACGACGCGCACCGAAGGGGGGAGTTCGGCGATCACGGCGGCCCCCGAGCGGCCGGTCGCCCCGAGGACGAGGACGCTGGTCATCGTGCGACTCCTGACGGCCGGCGCGCCGTTGTCCACGCGTAGGCGGTGAGACTCAGCACGGCGAACAGCAGGCATCCGGTGAGGACGGACAACAGGACTGGGAAGTCCACGCCCATGTGGACCGTGATCGGTCCGAGACTGGCGCCGAGGAAGAGCACGAACCCGTTCAGGGCCATGCCTCCCGCCCGGTTCGGTCCCGCGGACTCGCCGAACAGAGTGATCATCGCCGGCACCGCGAGCGCGACGCCCGTGACGAACACCAGGCTCGCGAGCGCGAGCCCCCAACACCCCCGACAGCGCCCCCGACGTGCCTCCAAGGACACACACAGCGGTGCGAAAACGCGACCTAACTGAGGACGTTCGCGTTGTCGAGCACCCAGAGCCAGCTTCCGTCGCTCTGGCGACGTGCCACCTCCACCGGCACGTCGCCGTTGGGGAGGCGTCGCGATGTGAGAGCGAGGTCGCCGGTGACCAGAGCGGGTTCGTCCTCCACGAGGGGGAACGTGACGTCCAGCTCGGCCAGCTCCTCGAGGCCCGTGCGCACGGCCTCGCGGCCCTCGAAGACCCGGCCGTCAGGAAACCTGGACACCGCCGTCGACTCGAACAGCGCGAGGGCGCCTTCGACGTCGCCAGCGTTGAGTCGGGAGAAGAACAGCCCACTCAGGTCCTCGGGGCGGGTGTCGACGGTGCGTGCGGGGGTGGTCATGTCTGATGTCCTTGTCAACTGGGCTGAGCGGGGGCGCTGGACCGCGTCGCGATGCCGGTGGCTCTCACGACGCCGTAAGACGCGCGTCGTGGTGTAGCCACCGTCTCGCCGTGTCCGCCCCGCTGGGTCGGTGTCCTCACTCGTGATGATCCGACTTCGAGTAACGTTGAAGTCAAGTGGGAGTGGTGTGTCGCCGTCGCGCCCGCCGACGATTGGTTCCTCGGGAGCGTCCGCGTCCACGGAGGAGGAACCCACGATGCGAGTCACGTGGGGCGGGACTTCCCTTCGAGCTTGAGTGACACGCATCACACGCCTTGAGTTCCGGCAGTCCAGTCGATTCGGGCACGCCGCCACTGTGCCGGGTGGGGCCGCCGGTGCCCCTGTTCGGCCGAGAGCGGAGGACGCGTCCCTAGCGTCGTGCCGACTCCTTCGTCGACACCTGGGCAGGCGCTATGGCACGCGGCAAGGCAGGACGATCACAGCGACCCGCGACCCCGTGTGGGGTGTTCGCCCCCTCGACCAAACGTCCGTGTCGGAACCGCCGTCACGACGCTCCCTGTCAACACCATCGTGGACTTCCGGCACGCTTCGCCGAGCAGCGGTGGTGGACCGACCGTCTGCTCGACTCACCGCGAGATGAGACGCGCGCCCTCGGGCGGGTGATGCGGCGATCGCGCGAATCCACTCCCACGACGATCGATGTCGAGGCCGTGGGTGTCGTCGCCGGTGCGATGGACGCCTCGGTCGCGGTCACGGCGCCGGGCGGTGTTCGACTGCTGTCGATCGAGACCACCACGCGTCTCGAGGACCTCGACGAGGACGACGTGTGCGCGTCCCTGGGGTGGTTGGCCGTCCTGTTCACGTTGGGGCTCGACTTCGGGACGGTCTCCGTCGTCCTGGCCGAGCTCGAGTTCACCGCACTCGCCGGTTCCGGGCTCACCGGGGAGGTTCTCGTGGAGCTGCGGAGTCGGGTGGCGGACGACGGCATGGAGCTGTCCGACGAGGATCTCGCCACGCAGCTTCGGCTGCTCGGTGTCCACGCCTGTGAACGTCGGGGGCGAGTACAGGCGTGCGTCTGCCTCGCCGACTTCAGCGCGGAGGAGCTGCACGCGCAGATCGTCCGCCGCCGAGCCGGTGGCGGACGTCGCCCCTAGGCACCGGGTTCGGGTCGCAGGAGGGCGGCGATCCCGTCCAGGACGCGTCGCAGGCCGAACTCGAAGTGTTCGTCGAGGTCGAGACGGTACCCGGGCTCCTGAGCGATGGACTGTGTGAGATGCGGGTACCGCTCGGGGGCGTCGTCGGTGAGTTGGGTGGTGAGCCACTCACCGCCCGAGAGGCCGGTCTGGTCGTCCATCGCCCTCTGGACCTCCAGGTTCGTGGCGGTTCCGCGGACGTAGTTCGCCACGGTGAAGTGCACCATCATGCGGGTCTGGGGGTCCAGGTCGAGTGCGCGCATTCGTTGGATGGTCCACTCCGCGTAACGGGCGATGTTGGGCTGGACGTTGGGGTGGGTGAGGGAGACGAGCGACGGTAGCCACGGGTGTCGCCGGTAGATCCGCCACTGCATCCGTGCCGCGAGCGCGAGGCCGTGCCGCCAGTGTTCCGGCGGTCGCGTCGGGTAGTCGATCTCCCCGAAGACCGCGTCGGCCATCATGTCCGTCAGCGCGTCCTTGTTGGGGATGTGCCGGTAAAGGGACATGGTCGGCGCACCCAGCGCATTGGCGACACCGCGCATCGACACCGCGGTGAGCCCCTCGCCGTCGGCGATGGCCACCGCCGCACCGGTGATGCGGGCCGCCGTCAACTCTTTGCTGGCTGCGGAGGATGGGGCCGTGGGTCCGGACGTGGGCTTTGGTTCGGGTGCGGGACCCGCGACGACCGTCCCCACACGGGGGACCACCCGCACCAGGCCCTCGTCCCTGAGCGTGTCCAGGGCCTTGGCCGCGGTCGCCTTCGCGACCCCCCACTCCTCGGTGATCCCCCGTGTCGAGGGAACCCGGTCGCCGGGGCGGAGCTCGCCCGTCGAAATGCGCGCGCGGATCTCCCCGACGATCCGGAGGTAGGGGGGAACCGCTGGGTCGAGACTCGTCATGGGTCGCTCCTTCGTACTGTCCCACTGTCCTAGGTCAGACGGCGTCGCGCGTGTCCTGTTGGTCAACTTTCGTGCGTTTTGCTCGCACTGCTGTCGGGCGAGGATCGACCGTGCTGACCTAGGGCAGTATATCTCCTAGGCTGGAGTCGAAGTCAAAGTATTGAGCTGGTGTGCAACGATGCGTACGCTGTACGTGCGAGCGCGTACAGTGTACGGATCCGCTTGTCGATGGATTGACCGACCCGAGGAGTTCCTATGCAGCCCCAGTCCGTTCCCGACCCGAGGTCGGGCGCGCGTGAGAACCGGTATCTGGAAGGTGTCTTCGCGCCGGTGACCGAAGAGGTCACGGCGTACGACCTGCCGGTGACGGGACGGATCCCGCGTGAACTCAGTGGCCGCTACCTCCGGATCGGTCCCAACCCGTTGGGGATCGACGATCCCGCAGCGCACATCTGGGCCGCCGGGACGGGGATGGTGCACGGTGTGCGTATCCGCGACGGCCGGGCGGAGTGGTACCGCAACCGTTGGGTGCGTGACTCGAACATGCTGGACGCCCTGGGCGAACCGCGGCGGCCGAACTCCCTGGAACCGTGGATGGACTTCGCGCCCAACGTGAACGTGATCAGTCACGCCGGGCGCATTTTCGCCCTCGCGGAGGCCGGCGCGCTGCCCTACGAGCTCAGCGACGAGCTCGACACGGTGGGGCACTGCGATCTGGGCCTCACCGCCGAGGGATTCAGCGCGAACGCCCACTCCAAGTTCGACGCGCGCACGGGGGAGCTGCACTCACTCGCCTACATCCCCGGAAAGGCGTACGCGGAGCACATCGTCACCGACGCCACCGGAGTGGTGGTCCGCGTCACGCGGATCCCCACGGCGTCCGACACGCCCTACATGCACGACTTCGCGCTCACCGAGAACCACGTGATCCTCTACGACACGCCCCTGGTCTACAGCAACGAGGCGATGGCGGCCGGGGCGCGGCCCGACAAGGCGCTCCAGTGGGACCACGACCATCCGGGACGTGTGGGCGTGATGCCCAGGTCCGGAGGGGCGGTCCGGTGGCTGGAGAGCACGCCGGCACACATCAGCCACACGCTCAACGCACACGACGACGGTTCATCGGTCGTCGTCGACCTGATCACCACAGACGCGCCCGCCGATCCGGCCGACCCGGGCAGCGCCCCACCAACGCTGGACCGCTGGACCCTCGACCTCGCCGGCGATCGCCTGTCCCGGCAGCGGATCGATGACCGCCCCCAGGACTTCCCCCGCGTCAACGAGTCGAAGGTGTCGCGGCCCTACCGGTACGGCTACTCGGCCGTCTCCGCCCTCTACGACCTCCCCTTCCCGGTCGACGGGCAGCACCCCGACGAGACCTTCAGCAACGCGCTCGTCAAGCACGACCTGCTGCGCGGAACCACCGAGGTACACGGATTCGCCGCGGACGCCGCCGTCGGTGAAGCGGTCTTCGCCGCGGCACCAGGGGGGCATGAGGAGGACGACGGATACCTGATGGCCTACGTGCACAACCCCGACCGGGGCGCCGCCGACCTGGTGATAGTGGCGTCGCAGGACTTCGCGAGCGCCCCGGTCGCGCGGGTGCACCTCCCAGTCCGGGTGCCCCTCGGCCTCCACGGAAATTGGGTCCCCGACCCCGAGTAGCCCAGACCCGTGGCGCCACCCGGGCCCGCGGCGCGGACAGTCGCGGAGGGTGTGGACGGAAGACGTCCGCCACCGGAGCGGACCCGGTCCCCGCTCCGGGAGGGGGCCGTTTGATGGCGGGCCGCCCTCTCCTCTGCGCCGGTGCTGGTGTCCTTGGACACCAGCGGTGTCACGGTCGGTCGGTGGTCCGAGAGTGCTCGTCGGCGAGCGCGCGCATCTCGGCGGCGACCGTCGGCCACACCGGTTCGGGGATGTCGTGGCCGACCCCCGGCAGGACCCGCTTCCGCGCGCCGGGGATGCGGGAGGCGATCACACGGGCGGCCCGCGGCCGAATCAGCGGGTCGTCCTCGCCGTGCACGACCAATGTGGGCGCGGTGATCGTGTCGATCGCCGCGCCGTTCCACTGGGCACCGATCTGTCGGCTCTGTGCCTCGGCGTCCCGGGTTCCGACGTCGGCGAGACGTTCGGCTCGGAGGCGTTCCGAGGCCTCGTCGAAGGGTTGGTGTGGTGAGGCACAGAAGCGGGCGATGGCGACGGTCGCCTCGACGGTGCCCTCCTTGGTGTCCGGGTAGTTCATCCGGACCAACCGGGGGATCGACGGAAGGTGGATGAAGCGCAGCGTGCCCAGCCCACCCACGTCGCCGGGCACCGCCCCGATGGAGGTCACCGTGCGCACCCGATCCGGGTGGCGTACGGCGATCCGCTGCGCCGTCGCACCGCCCAGGGACACCCCACACAGGTGTGCCGACTTCCAACCGAGTTCGTCCATCACGGCGATGGCGTCGTCGGCCATGTCCTCGGCCGTGTAGGCCTCGCCCCGTCTGCGGAGCAACGCGGTGAAAGGCGAACGGGTCGCGGTTGGTGGGAGGTGAGTCGACTCACCGGCGTCGCGCTGGTCGTAGCGGGCCACAGCGAATCCGTGCTCGGACAGGGCCTGGCACAGGCCATCCGGCCACCACCACCGACTGACTCCCATTCCCATGATCAGCAGGAGCGGGTCCCCCGCGCATCGGTCGACGAACGTGTCGTAGGCGAGTTCGACCTTCCCGTTGCGCGCCCAGCGGGTCGGGGTCCAGGGGTCGCGGTCCATGGCTCCACTCCTTCCAATACTGCGATCGCTGTTCTCGGTATTAGGATAAGGGTACACAAACGCGGGTGAGGCAGGGGGTACCGGTGGGCGACGAACCGAGGTCCGTATGGGACCGTCCCGAACGGGGAGCGCGAGGACCCGCACCGGAGCGCAGTCGGGCCGAGATCACCGCCGTCGCGGTCGGTCTGGCTGACAGTGGAGGGCTCTCGGCGGTGTCCATGCGTCAGGTCGCCCGACGGTTGGGAACCGGCCCGGCCTCGCTGTACCGCTACGTCGCCACACGGGACGACCTACTGGACCTCATGGCGGACGCGGTCGCGGGGGAGATCGACCTGAGTGTGCCTCCCACGGGTGACCCGGTCTCCGACCTCGTCGCGCTCGCCGGGCGCGCCAAACGGGTGTACCTCGCGCACCCGTGGATGCTGGACCTGCCCACCGAACCGACCCTGGGTCCTCACGGGGTCGACTACCTGGAATACACGCTGGCCGCGTTGGCGCCGGCGTCGTTGCCCCCCCGAACCCAGATTGAGACGGTTGGACTGGTCAACGGGCTGGTCACCCTGTTCGCTCGCACGGAACTGCGTCGTCGGAGCGCGCAGACCGACCCCCAACTGACCTACGCCGCGGCGCTCGCCGCGACCGTGACCCCGGACCGGCACCCTTTCATCGTCGCCACGATGACCGCCTCCACCGACGGAACCGACCCCGAGGACACCCACTCCCTGTTCGAGCGCATGCTGCGCCGCGTGCTCACCGGACTCGTCGAACCCCCACGACCTGTCGCCGGGTCGTCACCAACGTGAGGTCGGACCCGCTCGGGCAGGGCAACCGACGGACCCGGGGGGCCGTCGGTGCCCGGGGCCGCGGTACGGCCCCGGGCCGAGAGACGCGGGAAGCGCGGGGCGAGGATCTCGTTCCGCCCTACGGCGCTCTGTGCGCGAAGGGCCTCCACGCCGCGGTCGTCTCAGAGCAACGTGGACCAGTACGCCCAGAACGCGTGGGTGATCGCGGCGACGACGACGATCCCCCAGACCGTGAGCACCACCGTGTGGTTGCGGGCCAGAACACCCACCGTCCCCCGCAGGGGCGGCGGTACGGGGAGCTGCCCGGTTCGGACGTTGTGCAGGGTGACGTACCAGAAGATCGGGATCATCACCGCCCAGACGACCATGCAGTAGGGACAGAGCGCGCCGATCCGGTACAGACTCTGCGCGATCAACCAGTGGACGAACACCACCCCGAACAGGACCCCGGCCTGCAGCCCCAACCAGAACCAGAGCCGGAACCCCGCGCCGGCGAGCAGCGCGGTGCCGACGGTCAGGACCACGGAGAAGGCGCCCACTCCGAGGATGGGGTTCGGGATCCCGAACACCTCGGCCTGGGGCGTGGTCATGACACTGCCGCACGAGAGAACCGGGTTGATGCTGCACGTGGGGACGTGGTCCGGGGAGACCAGCATCCGGATCTTCTCGACGAGGAGCGCGGTCGCCGCGAGCAGCCCCGTCGCTCCCCCCACGGTCAGCAGCCAGGGAAGGGCACGCGAGATGATGGTGACCTCGGCGCCCGGCGCGGTGACCGCGGGGCGGGGCGGCGCGCTTGGCACGGTCATCCCGCGAGCTCCTGGTCGATCAGGGAGGCCAGGGCGTCGTAGCTGGGCATGCTCTGGGTCTGGGTCCCGTTGACGTAGATCGTCGGCGTTCCCCGCACCCCCAGTTCCTGACCGTCGTCGAAGTCCGACCGGATCCGGGCCAGCGTCTCGGGCGCCTCCACCGTCTCGGTGAACTCCTCCATGTCCAGCCCGATGTCCTCGGCGAAGCCCTCGAACACCTCCGCCTGTGACTCCTGTCGCTCGCCCCACTCACCCTGGGTTTCGAACATGCGCGCGTACATCTCCTCCAGCGCGTCCTGCTGTGCCGCCGCCTCGACCGCCGCGGCGGCCGGTTCGGAGTTGGCGTGCCCGGGAAGCGGGAAATAGCGCAGGACCACGTTGATCTCCCCTTCGTAGTCCTCTCGGATCTGTTCCATGATCGGGAACTGTGCGCGGCAGGCCTCGCACTCGAAGTCCAGGAACTCCACCACCGTCACCGGCGAGTCCTCGACGCGGTCCAGGTAGTGGCTGTCATCGCGGACGAGGAGCTCGGTGTCGACCGCGGGTCCGCCCGCGGTGTCGGCGTCGGGGTCTCCCGTGGGCGCGGGGGAGGTGCGGTTGTTGAGGACGAGGAGTACGCCGAGGGCGACGATCACGGCTCCGAGCAGGCCGAGGGTGATGCCGAGGTTCTTGTTCACGGTTGCTGTCCAAGGGTGCGCACACGCGCCACGGGCGCGCGTCAACGGTCAGATGAGGATGGTGCCCCCTCCTCGGGGGCGCGGTGTGTGGCCCCCGATGCGTGAGGGCCGCACGGGCGTCATCTAGACCCGGTGGACACAGAGCAGGCGAAGCAGCCGATGGCCGAACCGGTGGACCGGCGACGATCCAACCGGGCGGAGAAGCGGCCTGGGCCGCGGTACGAGGAGTCCGACGACGGGGAGAAGGCCCAGCCCCGCGGCGATCGGAGGCGTTGGGTTGGTGATGCCCTCCGCCTCGCCCATCTCGCAGGAGTGGGCGGCTCCTCGCTCGTTCACGGGTGTTGGCCGAGCCTCTCCCTCCGTCCGCTCGTCGCCAGTGGCCACGGTGGCGGGGGATGGTGTCCCGGCGTCGTGTGGAGCGAGGTCCACCCCGGGGCAGAGCGCGCACACGAAGAACAGGAGACCCACGACGACCAGCGACACCGAGAGAGTCCGGTGTCGCGCCGTTGGCCAGCCGCTGCGCATGTCCAAACTCTAGTGGCGTCACCGCCCCCCGCGACGCCGATCCCCGACACACGCCGCGACATCACCCGTCATCCGGTCGTCCCACCGGACCACGGGGCGCGGCGGCGTCCTCAACCGCTACCCGCGCCGGAGGGGCCCACGGTGGAACGTTGTGTCGCCGGGTCGCCGTCGACGTGGTCGTCGCGCGTCCGACGCCACGACCGGCGGTGCGCGGGACTGGGCGGCCGGTCCGCCCGCGCGAAACGTGGCCGGCGTCCTGACCGTCGCGTGACGTGCCGAGGCCGTGAACCCAGTCGGCCCGCCGCCAGGGCGAGCAACGCCACCAGGCTCGCGGGAAGGAGTAACCCGGTGCCGACCTGGGAGGAGGAGGCGATCGCTCCGATCGTGGGGGAACCGACGAGCGGTCCGATGTACCCCATGGAAACCGCTGTGCCGATGTTGCGGCCCACCCGCTCGGTGTCCATGTCGGCCACCGCGCTGAGAATCTGCGGGAAGATGCAGGACATCCCCAGTCCGACCAGGGCGAAGCCGGAGATGGTGGCCGCGGGATGGGCGATGCCCAGGGCGACGGCGAAGCCGGCGAGTGCCGTCAGGGCACCGACACGGACCAGCAGCGCCCGGCCCAGGAGGAGGGCGATCCGGTCGCCCATGAGGCGGCCGGAGGCCATGGCGATCGTGAAGGTGGCGAACACCGTCGCGGCGAAGGTCTCGCCCGCGCCCACGGCCTCCTGGGCGAAGAGGGCGCTCCAGTCCTGGACCGCGCTCTCGGTCAGCACGGAGGCGAAGGCGAGCCCTCCCAGGAACAGGACCGCGGGAGAGGAGGCCGGGCGCAGTGGCGTGGCCTCGGTCCGTCGTGGTGTCTCGGGGCGACGCGGGGTGATCCGCCGGAGAGTTCCGGACAGGGACGCGGCGACGAGACCGAGCGTGAACCCGACCAGAGTGAACGTCGTCAACGGATCCAGGCGGACGTGGGAGGAGATGACTCCCGCGATCGCCCCCGTGCACCCGCCGAGTGACACGAAGGCGTGGAATATGGACAGCCGTGATCGGCCGGACGCCTGCTGCAGACGCGCGGCCTGTGTGTTTATGCAGACGTTGAGGAACGACTGGCTCGCCCCCAGCGTCCCCAGCGCGAGCGTCAACTGGATCGGGGAGCCGGCCGCGCCGGGCAGCACGAGCGCCGCCGCGGCGGCGACGGCGGCCGGGGCGGTCGCGTAACGCAGCCCCACCCGATCGAGGATCGCCCCACCCATCCGGGCCGCGACCATCGCGGCGATGCCGAGACCCAGTAGTGCGAAGCCGAGTTCACGAGTGTTCGTACCGCTTTGCTGCATGACGGCCGGAATGCGTGAGGCCCAGACGGGCAGGATGGCTCCGGCGATAAAGAAGTAGGTCGCCATGACACAGACAGCGCGCGCTGGGCGGCCCAACGGGATGGCCTTCTGGGCGTGCGTTTCTGGGGTGTCGGGTTTCAAGGACACGCTCCAAAGCAAATTAACCGAATCATTGATTTCGGCTGCGTAAAAAACGTCTCGGAAGAGCGGGATGGCGAATCGACCGGGCTTCCCCGAGGTGTCGCAATGGCCGCCCGAAAAGCGGAGTTCAAGAAAGAGAGCTTACAAGAAACCCGAGCTCAATGCACTGATCTTGGCAAATTAGGCGTGCTGTTGAATTCGCATGCAGAAATATTTCTTGGCTTTAGATCATATTTGAAGACCTGGCTTGACCGTCGCTCTGTTTGCGTATTTATCACTATCCTTGGTTCTTGGGTTTCTCGCATCGTGAAATTGGCGGAATTTTCATTGTCTTTATGGCTGGCCGGGGATTGCTGCGGGAATGCGTTGAAAGCATTCCCCTGGTGCGGTTGGGGGCAGAGAGCTTGGTGTGACCCGCGGGGCTCGTGGGGTCAGGGAGGTGCGTCGGGGTGGTCATCGGCCGCCGTGGCCCCGGCCGACAGGCGCCCGGCGACCGTGTTCGGTCGGGGCCGTGGGTACGTCACCGGTCGTATGGGTAGGGGGGATCGGTACGGAGAGGAAGGCCTCCGACACGTGGGAAGGAGAGGCCGATGCCTGGTCGACAGGAACTCCCGGACACGGTGAGACGCTCACCGGCGAAGGCACAGCGAACATGGATCAAGGCCCACGACTCCGCCGTGGACAGCTACGGAGAGGGGCAGCGCGCGCATCGTGTGGCCTATGCCGCGCTCAAACACGGCTTCGAGAAGGTGGGGGACCACTGGGAAGCGAAGAAGCGCTCAGGCCCCTCCGAACGGCGGGCCGTGAGCCGTCGGGCGCCGGGCCAGCGTGGGACCCGACGCCCCAGCGGTGGGGTGGACGAGAACGCGAGTAAGAGCCACCTCTACCAGCAGGCACGGAGGCTGGGGATCAGGGGACGCTCCACCATGAGCAAGGACGCGCTCATCGACGCCCTACGCCGAGCGAGTGACACTCGGACGTCGAAGGCCAAGGGGCGGTGATTCCCTCACCTCGGACGGCGTGAATGGCGCCGCCCACGGCGACCGTTCGCCCGTGGCGGCGCCGCGGACCTACCGTGCGCAGCGGCGGAACCGGTACCACTTCGGGGCCGTCTTGTTCATCGGCCAGCCCATGTTGTCGGTGTCGGCGTCCTCGACGTGGACGAGGTCCCACTCGGGCAGAGCCGCCTCGATCTCGCCCTGCGCGACGCCCTCGACGAGTCGCTGGTACCGGGAAGGACTGAACGCCAGCATCAGTAGAGTGGCGTCCGGTGCGGCCAGCGCCGTCACGCCGCGCCCCTCGGCGACCCGCTGTTCCGGGCTGAGTCCCTGGAAACAACCACTGTCCATGAACAGGTCGAACGTGCCGAGATTCGCCGACTCAAGCGCGGTTACGTCGACGACGCGATAGGTGACATCGTCGACGTCCTGGGCTCGGGCGGCCTCGATCGCCGCTGGGACCAGGTCGACGCCCACTGTCTCCCACCCACGTCGGGCCAGCTCGGGTGCGAGCAGGCCACGTCCACACCCCACGTCCAGGGCACGCCCCGGTGTCGTTCCGTGTTCGTTCAGTTCGCGGTCGAGCAACCTTCCGAGCTGTGCGGCGGCCACCGGGCCATAGCGCTCCCACGGCGTGAGACCGAGTCGGTACATCAAGGGGTAGTTCGACATGGCCCCAACCTAAGTCGGGCAGTGGGGGAGAGCCGTGCACCCCCCGGTAATTGGGGGGTTCCGCGTCTCGGCGGGAGTCAGGGTGCGCTGAGGAGGTCGTCGGTGTCGGTCCGGAGCTGGGGGAGCATCTCGTAGAGGATGTCCCCCGGACAGGAGGTGGAGACCAGGTCACGGTGCCCGACGATCGCCGAGGTGGGGAGGTCGTAGGCCGCGCAGAGCCAGGCACACACCTCCACGAGGGCGTCGTAGAGGGACTGAGGGGGTTCGTCCTCGTGGTACTTCCCCTCGTTCTCGATCCCGAGGGCCACCGGATTATGGTCGCGTACCTGCGCCCCGATCAGGTGCTCGCCGTTCTCGATGGCCTCGAGGGACCCCTGACGGCCCTCCATGACGAAACCGCCCCGGCTGATCGTGAGCTGTTGGCCGGTGTCGGACCATCCGCGACTGTCCATGTGATGGTTCTGGATCGCCCGCGACAGCTCGAAGGCCCAGTCCCGCGAGTAGTCGTCGGTGTTGCCGGTGTCGGTGTGGTGCACGACGATGTAGGTCGGTGCCTCGTCCAGCACGTCCGCGGCGCGCTCGGGGGCACGGGCCTCCCACTCCTCCCGAGTGAAGACGAACGGGGAGGTCGAGGTCGGTACGGGTTCGGTCGTCGGTCGCAGGAGGTGGGTCGCCCCGGTGACCACCGCCGCCGCGGCGATCAGGCCCCCACCGCCGATCATGGTCCTCCTGCTGGGCCAGCGCCGCTGGCGTCGATGCCTCGCCATCGCATCCTTTAGTCCCAGGGGGGAGTTCTTCTCCACCTCCCAAGATAACGGACAAATCACGGCCAGGTGGTGTGATTGGCGTCGTACCAGGCGGGGGTAGCGCATGACGGGACACAGGTCGTCCCTAGTCCTCCCAGGGCTCGGTGCGCCAGAACGGCGTCGGCCGTTCCTCCGCCACCTCGAAAGCGATGGAGTCGGTGGACGTCCGCCCGTAGCGGTCCACGCTCGACACCTCCGCCACGTGGGAACCGATCGGAAGGTCCTCGGGCATGGCCACCCGCCACAGGTGGCTCGACTTCTCCGCGATGTAGCTCTCCGCGACGCTCTGCGGCGCGCCCGGTCCCCGCTGGTTGCCGCGCGTCTGCTGCCACCCCTGCGCCCTCTCCTCGCCGGACTCCGACACGAGGGCGTAACGCGCGGTCTGCATCTGGCGCACCACCGCGTAGGGGTCGGAGTGGTCGACACCGTAGCGGACCTCCTCACCCTCCCCGTCCTGAGTACGAGACAGCGGGAGCGGCTCGCCGTCGTCGATCCGAACGCTGACGTCCGAGTCCCGACTGCCGTTCCACACGTTCGCGGTGAGGAACACGCCCTCGGCCAGGTCCTCCGGGGTGAACAGCTTGGTGTCGGCCAGGTCGTTGACGTTGACAGGAGGCACGCCGTCCGCGCTGTTCGGGTTCCGCGCCGTCCACTCCCGTAGCTCCTCGAACCACGCGCGGTACTGCGGTGTGTTGAACGAGGTCCACATCTGGCGGTCTGGGTCGTGTCCGGAGGCGTGGAAGGAATCGGTGTACCGCGGCCCGGAGAAGTCGAACACCATGTAGCCACGTGGTTCGCCGAGACTCCCGAGGGACATCGGGACACCGTCCCAGTCGAGGTCACCGGAGTACCACGCCCCGGAGGGCGCACCCGCGATCACGTGGTGGAACGGCGCCTCGTCCACGCCCACCACGTCGCTCCACCCCGCGTAGGACTCGCCGGGAAGGATCTGGTCGAGCGTGTGGGTGTGCCCCGACAGCGACACGGCCTCGCGACCTGCGAGGAGGTCGTACAGGTCCTGGGCGTTGTCGGTCTGGTGGGTCTCGTGGTCGTTGTCGATGAACGACAGCAGGGGGATGTGGTGGCTGAGGACGACCAGCGTGTGTTCGGGTACCTGCTCGAGGTCGTTGGCCAGCCACTCGAGCTGTCGGTCGGTCACC
Organism: Spiractinospora alimapuensis; assembly: GCF_018437505.1. Taxonomy (NCBI): domain Bacteria; kingdom Bacillati; phylum Actinomycetota; class Actinomycetes; order Streptosporangiales; family Nocardiopsidaceae; genus Spiractinospora; species Spiractinospora alimapuensis. The sequence goes on from NZ_CP072467.1 coordinate 40,444, forward strand.
CGTCCGTTGTAGGTCGGGGCGTCCGGGTCGCCGCAGGCGTCCGGCAGGTCCTCCTCGGTGCAGGGGTAGACCGCGTTGTCCAGGACCACGAAGTGGACCTGGCCGATGTCGAACGAGAAGTACGGCGGGCCGTACTCCCGACGCCAGGTGTCGGTGGAGTCGGCGTCGTCGGTGGCGTCGTGGTCGTAGTCGTGGTTGCCGGGGACGTAGTACTGCGGCAGGCCCACGGCGCTCATCATCCGCTTGAACCGCGGCAGGAGGCCGAGGTCGTCCCCCACCACGTCACCGAGCAGGAGCATGCACTCCGCGCCGTCGAGGTCCCGCTCGAGCAGGTCGGTGACGATACTGTCCCGGACGTAGCCGACCTCGGTGTTGGAGTACGGCTGGGTGTCGCCCATCACCACGCAGCGGAAGTCGTTGGTGGGGCGGGTGGGCACCATCGGGAAGTTGACCGCGTCCGGCAGGGGCCCGGTCGGCTCCAGGCCACCGAAGCGCAACGGCGGTGAACCCTCCGGCTTGTGGTGGTAGGACATCTGCGGGATGTTGTCCTCGTCCAGGGGGACGGCCCAGTCGTTGGGCTTGGTCACGAAGACCGTCATGTCGTCCTCGGCGGGGAGCGCGTACCGTCCCTCGGCGTCGGTGCGGGTGACGTCACGGCCGTTGGCGACGACGACGTTGGCAACCCCGGGTTCGGTCTCGGGTTGGTGGGTGCCGTCCATGTTCACGTCGTGGAAGACGACACCGGTCACGGTGTCCGCATCCTCCGCCTCCCCCTCACCGGCGGGAACCACGTCGACCGAACCCGTGTAGTCGAGCTCCGCCGCGGTGGGCAGCGCGTCGTCCGGGGGCCGCGCGTGCTCGGCGCTGGCGGACCCCATCCCCAGGAGACTGACCGCGAGAACCGCGCCGCCCGCTGGCACGATGACCTTGGACACTCTCCGTGGCGTTCGGGGCACGGGGGAACCTCCATCGGGAGAGTCTTTCCAGGTCATCAGTGGTGCATGCGACGACCGCGAATGCTGAATCACCCTAAACCCGACGTCACGCGACGTCATCGCGACATGCCGGGCGGTCACTGATCCCGACGAGGGTCGCGTGCGGTCGGGTGCGATGGGGCTTGACCACCCCGAACACGACGATGGGGGCGCCGTCCCCCATCTCCGGCCGGCACCCCCATTCCCCCAAGGTCGGTCGCTATCGACGCTTACCCGAGGAGCTGCCGCCCCGACCGCGGTCCGAGGAGCCAGAGGACCGCGACGAACCCGAGGAGGACCCCGAGGAACGGCCGGAACCGCCCGACGACGATCCGGTGCCCCGTCCGGTGCGGGCGCTCGAAGAGCCGGAGGATCCGCTCTTGGGGTCCTTGACGCTCTTGGTCTTCTTGGCAGCCACCTTGGCGCTCTCCGTGGCGGAATCCCGACGCTTGTCGGCCTTGTCCGCTCTGCGCTCGGCCCGGTCGGCCTTGCGTTCCTGGATGTCCGCCTGACGCTCGGCCCGGTCGGCCTTGCGTTCCTTGATCTCGGCCTTGCGCTCGGCGACCTCCGCCTTGCGCTCCTGGACGTCCGCCCGCCGTTCGGCGACCGCCGCGCGTCGTTCGGCGGCCTCGGCACGACGATCGGCCGCGTGGGCCGCGGCGGCCGGTGCGCCGGTGGCGAACCCCGCGCGGGGGGCCGGTCCACCCCGCACGGCGCCGGGGCCACCGGTGTAGAAGTCCTCATCCCGCTCGTGCAGCAGCACGTCCACGGTGATCGCGCCGGCGACGATCAACGTGCGCAGCGGCTCCTGGATCTGGGGCCCCAGTTCCACGGCGTAGCGGTCATCCGTCCGCCACCCGGTACGGCTCAGCCCGGTGTGCTGCTTGGAGATCCGCGCCACCTCCGCTTCGTGCGGCCCGAAGACGCGGAAGTTCCAGTTGGTCCAGCTGCCCTCGATCCGGCCGAGCGGGTAACCGTTGTGGTCCTCCAGCGTGAAACGTGACCCCAGGAGCTTGAGGTCCTGCACGATCGCCCCGACGGGGCGGGAGTCCGCGGTGTAGACGTGGATGTTCGGGAGCCCCCGCTGCCACGGCTTGTCCAGGACGAGCAGTGGCTCGCCGGTCGGCGACAGGACGTGGAAGCGGTGGGGGCAGCGCTTGGTCCCACGGCTGAAGTTCCAGACCGATGTGTCCTCACGCACGTGGGCTACGGGGAATCCCTGGTCGTCGAACACCTGGTAGTAACCCTCGGCGGAGAACAACTGGCGGGGCTGTTCCACCATGAGGACCGACGATCGGTAGAGGGGCAGCATGCGAACCCTTCACTGTCAGTAGTGCACCCGTGGGGGACGGGTGTCGTGATCGGAGCCGGCAACCCCCACGGCTGAGGGGGATGTCGACACACACCATCATGCCCGCCCGATCGTTCTGCGTCTGCCCGGGATGCGCACTTATGACCCTGCGTGTGTGTCACACGGTGGTCGAAGCCACGCCCCGGCCGAGGCGAGAACAACACACTGTCCGTCGCACCGACCGGCCGGACACGAGCGCCACGTAGCCTCGGGCGGGTGTTGTACGGACGAGACACCGAACGGGCGGAACTGCGCGCGATGGTGGCGAGCGCCCGCAGCGGCAGGAGTACGGCGCGGATCGTTCGCGGCGCGGCGGGAATCGGCAAGACGGCGCTCCTGGACGCGACGGTCGCGGAGGCCCCGGACTTCCACCTCCTGCGGGCGCTCGGGGTGGAATCGGAGTCGGAACTCGCCTTCGCCGGACTGAGCGCGCTCCTGGGACGCTACAGTGACCGACTCGACCGACTGCCCGACGCGCAGGGCCGGGCGCTGTCGGCGGCCCTCGGGCTGGGGTCGGGCGGAGACCATGACCGTTTCCTCGTGGGTCTCGGTGTCCTGACCCTGCTGGCCGAGCTGGCCGAGGAACACCCCGTGCTGTGCGTCGTGGACGACGCACAGTGGCTTGACCGGTCTTCGGCCGAGGCACTGCTGTTCGCCGCGCGACGGGTCCACGCGGAGCGGATCGCCCTCGTCTTCGCGGCACGCCGGGGCCACGCACCGGAGTTCACGGCTCCCGGAATCGACGAACTCCAGCTCGCCCCCCTCCCCGAACCGGCGGCGCGACAGGTGTTGGACGACGCACTCGGTCCGGCGTCGACCTACGTTCGGGATCGACTGTTGCGCGAGGCGGACGGAAACCCGCTCGCGTTGCGTGTCCTCGCGCGCGGCGGCTCCACGGCGACCAGGTCGGAACCGGTACGAACGTCGACCGAACGCGCCATCGCCGCCGAACTCGCCCACCTACCGGAGCGAACCCGGACCCTCCTGCTGCTCGTCGCGGTCGACGCCACGCAGGACGCGGGGGTCGTGTTCGCGGCGGGGCGCGCCCTCGGAGCGGACGTCCACGACCTCGCCCCGGCGGAGCGGGCCGACCTCGTGCGGGTCACCGAAGGACGTGTCATACCCGGACACCCACTGGTCCGTGCCGCGGTCCTGGGCGCCGCGACGACCCACGACCGCGCACGAGCACATCTCACCCTCGCGAACGCACTGCACCCCGAGGTCGACGCGGATCGGCGTGCGTGGCATCACGCCGCCGCCCAGAATGGCCCGGAGGAAAGCACCGCGAGAGAACTCGAACGGGTCGCCGAGCGCTCGTCCGCGCGTGGGGGATTCGCCGGTGTCGGTGCGGCTCTGGAGCGGGCGGCGGAACTCAGCCCGGACCCGGAGCGACGAGGGCGGCGTACGCTCGGCGCGGCGAACGCACTGCTCCACGCCGGATCCCTCCACCAGGCCGAAGAACTCGGAGCGCGGGCCGCCGCCCTGCTGCCCCACCCCGTGGACCGGGCGCGGGTCGCGGAGATCCGCGCGACGGTCGCGGAGGAGGGAGGGCGGCCGCGGGCGGCGTTCCGGACACTCGTCGACGCCGCGTCCGCGGTCGCCGAGTCCGACCCGCACCGTGCGGACCACTTGTACTTCCGGGCGGTCGACGCCGCCATCACCGCCTGCGACGTCGACGCCGTGACCAGGATCACCGACGGTGCGCCCGGGGGCGACCGCGGAGGGACGGCCGCTGCCGCCCTGGCACGCGCGGCCACCGGGTTCGCCAGCGACAGCGACGACGCGCTGGCCACCGCGGTGGCGTCCCTCCGTCACCTGGTCGAGATCCCTCAACCGGCTGACGCCCCCTCACGCGACGCACCGTTGCGTCTGTCGTGGTTGCTCCTGCTCGGAGACGACACGGGCTTGTTGGACCTCGCCGAAGCCCAGGCACAGGAGCAACGCGCCCGTGGCGCCGTCGGAGTGCTGCCGTGGACCCTGTCCGGGCTCGCCCGCGCCCAGTGGAACAGCGGACGGGTGCACGAGGCCGTGGCGAGCGCGACCGAGGGGGCCACCCTCGCCGCCCAGACGGGACAGAACCTGAGCGCGTCCTACCTCGCCAGTATCCAGACGGAGCTCGCCGCCGTCCAGGGCGACGGTGCGCGCGGCGCGGCGGCGATCGGTCCGCCAGGTGGCGACGTCACGGCCGTGTCACGAGTGCTCGACGCCTGCGTGTCGGTACTCCGTGACCTCGGCCAGGGGCGACACGAGCGGGCGTTGGACCACCAAGCCGTCCTCACCGACGGCAACCATCGTATGTTCACCTTCGCGGCGCTCCCCGACCTGGTGGAGGCCGCCGCCCGCGCGGGCGAACCGGAACGGGCCGCGGACGCCGGACACTGGTTCGTTCGCTGGGCCCACCACACCGCGTCTCCCTGGGCGGTCGCGGTGGCCGCGCGTTGTCAGGCCCTCCTCGCGACGTCGTCGGAGGCCGAGCGGTACTTCGCCCGCGCGGTGGACCACCACCGAACGAGTGGCACCCGCCCCTTCGAACGGGCCCGCACCGAACTGCTGTACGGGGAGTGGCTGCGCCGACATCGTGGACGGGCCGCGGCCCGTCCACTCCTGCGATCGGCCGCCGACCTCTTCGAGAGCGTGCGAGCCCACCCCTGGGCGCGGCGGTCCCACGCGGAGCTCCGCGCCACCGGCGAGAGTCGCCGTCACCCGACATCGGTGAGCACGGGTCTCGACCGTCTCACCCCACAGGAGCTGCAGGTCGTCCGCCTCGCGGCCCAGGGGCTGAGCAACCGCGAGATCGGCGGCCACCTGTTCCTCAGCCCCCGAACCGTGGGCTACCACCTTTCCAACGCCTATCCGAAACTCCAGGTCGCCTCGCGCCGAGAGCTGGTGCGACTGAATCTGGACTCGTAGCCCGACCTCGGAGACGTTCGGCGGTGGTGGGACACGAACGGAGCGGCCGGGGCGGCTGCCCCCTCCCGCCGTCCACGGCGACGTCGGCGCGCCCGTGGCGAGGACCCGCTGGCGGCTCCCCGGAGTACGGGAGCCTCCGGGGGCCGGGAGAGGGGGCATAGCCCACGGGGGCGCGTTGGGGGAGCCCCGCGGAAGCCCCCCGGGGGGCAGAGGGTCCGCTCTCGTGGACACGGTCGGAACGGGGACGAACCCGTGACGGTGGGGTTCCCTGCCGCCGTGCTCGAGAGCCCCGGACCGTCCGTGGGGGGAGTCAGCCCAGCAGCATCCCTCCGTCCATGACTACCGAACGGCCGGTCATGTAGGCGGCGTCCGGTGAGGCGAGGAAGGACACCAGTCCCGCGACGTCCTCAGGACGCTGGGTGCGGCCGAGGGGGATCTCCTCGACCGCCTGGGAGATCACGTCACCCGGGGCCAACCCGTCCACCGCGCCGATCTGGGCGTCCAGGCGGTCCCACATCGCGGTGTGCACGAGCCCCGGAGCGTAGGCGTTGACGGTGATACCGTGTGGTGCCCACTCCTGGGCGGCGGTCTCGGTGAGCGCTCGAACGGCGAACTTGGACGCGGCGTAGTGCCCCACCCCAGGGGACGCCGAGAACGCGGCGACGGAGGCGGCGCCGACGATCGTTCCGCCGTCGCCCTGACGGATCATCTGCCGGGCGGCGGCCCGGTAGGTCAGGAAGGTGCCCCGGCCGTTCACCGCCATCGTGCGGTCCCACTCCTCGGGCGTCATGTCGAGCAGGGTCGCGGCCTCGCACATACCCGCGTTGGCGATCATGACGTCCAGCCGGCCCAGTGCCTCGACCGTGGACGCGATCATGGCCTCGACCTCCGCCTCGCTGGTGACGTCCGCGGTGGCCACGTGACCGCGGACGCCTGAGGCTCGGAGCTGGTCCGCCAGGTCCTCCAGACCGTCCTTCCGCGTCGTGACGTCGCTCACCGCGACGTCCAGCCCGTCGGCCGCCAGCCGTGTCGCGACGGCCGCGCCGATTCCGCCGGCCGCGCCGGTCACCAGCGCGACCCGTCGGGTGTCGTTGTCCATTGCAGCGTCCCCTGTTCCCTCGATCCCGGCCCGGTTGCCTGGGCTCGGTTCCTTGCTCGGTGGGGACGAATCTACGGATCGGCGCCTGGTCGGCGCCTCTGTCACATGACCGGGATCGGGGTGGTGCCGACGGTGGCTACGCGCTTGGCACCACCCCGTGGGGCTACAGCTCGGCGCACTGCCCGGCGGCGGAGCCGGTGATCTCGTTCTCCAGGCCGTAGTCCGCGACACCGGGATCGTTGTCAGCGCAGTCAATGCTGCCGTGGAGCCGGTTTCCGGCGAGGGCGAGCGGATGCTCGCCGACCTGGTTCTCCCGAACCGCGACGGAGCCATCCAGGGCTGACGCCACGAGCACCACAGCCCCGGTGCTCCCCGCGATCTCGGTCGCCCCGCGCACGCCGGTGCCCAGGAGTTGTACGGAGTCGGCGTCGCTCGCGGTGAGGCCACCGTTGATCTGGCTGTCGCGGGCGACGAGCGACGCGCCGGACTCGAGGGTGACGCCGCCGCTGACCTCCGCGTCCTCCAGACAGGTCACCCCGGAGGTGAGGGTCAGTCCGCCGTCGTGGCCTCCGGTGATCGTCTCGGTGCACTCGGGTGACGCGCCGGGCAAGACCGTGGCCCGGAACTCCTCCGCCTCGCCGATGTTGCCCGCGGCGTCGATGGCCCGGTGCTCCACGGTGTGTGTTCCGTATCCAGGTTCGCGTTCCTCGAACGGGGCCAGCACCATCCCCTCAGGGCTGAGCGCGCCGTAGTCGATCTCCCGGATAGTGGTCCCGGTCGGGGTGAACAGGAACGGTGTGCCCGCGGGGGCGTCGGGCCAGCCGTAGTAGTTGTGCCAGCCCTCACCGCGTAGCTGGAACTCGCCCACCACATGTCCGGGCTGGTCGTCCTGTGGGTCGAGCCCCATGGTGAACTCCTCGAAGTACACCTGGTGTGTGACGTCGCCATCGACCGTGGTGAGGGGCTCGGACAGCTCGACCAGAGCCGTGGGGCCGACGTTGTCCACGGTCCAGGTCAGTTCGTCGGAGTCGCCGTCGGGGGCGTCCGGATCGCTGGCCCGGGCGGTGACGGTGTAGGTGCCCTCGGCGAGGTCCAGGTCGGACAGGTGCAGTGTGCGGTCGTGGCCGCCGGACACCGCTTCGCCGTCGACCTCCCACGTCACGTCGAACACCCGGTCGGTGGGGTGCGTGGTCTCCGCGAAGATCACGTCGTCGCCGCCGACCGGAGACTCGGTGTCGGTGCTGTTGGTGAACGCCACCTCCACCGGATCGGCGTCCAGCGGGTCGCCGACGGTCCACTCGCGGCTCTGGGTCATCATCGGCGCCTCCCGGATCTCCGGGTCGCGCACGAACTCCGTGGGGTCCTGGACGGTCACCGAGACGGTCTGCCCGGACTCCAGGTCGAGGTCGGCGAGTTCGAGGGACCGAGCCCCGTTCGTGTCCTCCACCTCGGTGCCGTCGACGCTCCAGGTGACGTCCAGCTCGTGATAGCGGGGGTTGGGGGGTTCGACCCACAGCGCGTCCCCGGCCCCGATCGGGCCCTCCGGTGTCGCCCGCACGGCGAGCGTCTCTGCGTCGCGCATGCCGGAGATCCGTTCGGTCATGCGTTCCCGGCCAACCTGGTCGAAGTAGTAACCCAGCCAACGCATCATGGAGTTGCGACTGGGACGCCACACGCCCTCGGAGGAGGTCATGCCGCTCTCGAAGCGGTCGATGACCCCACCGGACTCGCTCTCCTCACCGAGCCACCGCCACCACTTGGCCTCTTGGTCGAGCATCTCCTCGGTGGTGTGGAGCGTGTGGTGCACCGATGCTGGCTCCGCGCCCTGGTAAGGGCCGCCGGGAACGCCACGGTTGGAGTAGGGGTACTCGTCCTGCAGGTTCCCCAGTGAGTGGCCCAACTCGTGCGGGCTGATCAACGGTCCCTGCGGGCTCCCGCCGGAGGTGGTCGCGTGGCGTCCCCCGATGCCGCCGTAGGTCGTGGTGTTGGCCATCGCGAGGGTCTGGATGTTGTTCAGGCCGTCGACATCGGCTCCGAGCAGGTCGGAGAGGGCGTTCTCCAGGTACATCGCGCGCTGCTGGTCACCGGTGCAGCGTCGGTCGCCCAACACCTCGGGGCAGTCGGCGCCGCGGGGATCTCCCTCGGGGGCCGGGCCGTAGGTGATTCCCCGCGCGGTCTCGGGGTCGGAGCACCCGTCGGCGTAGTGCAGCCGCAGTGGCGTGACCACGTCGGGATCCTCGGTCCGCGGGTCGCACCGCACGCCGGACTCTTCGGAGGGGGTCTCGAGCAGGTAGACGTTGAAGTAGTCCCGGTAGCTCCGGAACGGCTCGATGCTCCACTGCACGTTGAGGTGCAGCTCCGCCTCCTCGCGGAAGCGAGGCATCTCCTGGGCCGTGTAGCCGTCGCCGAGGATCACCAGATTGAGTCGGTCGTCGGGATCTCCCGTCTCCCGCAGCGGGACGAGGCGTCCCGCCTCGTCAGCGGGAGCGTCGGCACTGTCGGCGTGAACGGCGCCCGGCGAAAGAGTGGCGGTGAGTAATGCGCCCAGCGCGACCGCGGTGAGTCGAGGGAGGGCGGCCGGTCGTGGCATACGGAGTCTCCTCAGAGGTCACCGGCGGGCGCTCGCGCCTCACCCCCGATTCCGACGCCACGCGCCCATGATTGTCGGCAGGCATCGTAGGCACACACCCGCGGCGCGGAAAACCCATGGACAGAGTTGCCGCTGGCCATGTCCACAAAGGCGTCAATGCGTCAGGAAAGACGGTTTCTGGCGTCCAGAATTCGCGAGGGCGCGTGGTCCATCTGGGGCGACGGTGGTTCGACGCGCCTGTGTCCTCGGACGGGACTTCTCGTTTCGGCGTCCCCGCGTCTCTCGTTGGTTGCCGGTCACCCTCGGGGGATACGGGGGACGACAAGACGTTAAGGTCTAAATGTTCTTGTTTAGGGCTTAACGGAGGCTCTCGTGTCGGTCTGTTCCCTGTCCATGGAGACTCTCTCCCCGTCGGCACCACGCGTCATGGCGAACCACCCCGCTGGCATCCAGGGGCGCGGGTGAGCGCGACGAAGGCCGGTTCGGTGCGCCGGAGCGGGCTCGTCGTCATCTCCCTGGCCGTGTTCCTGGGCTACACCGGTCAACAGGTGCTCACCCCCGTCCTGCCGCCTCTCGCGCGGGAACTGTCCCTCACCGAGTTCCAGTACGGCCTGCTGGTCAGTGCCTCGGCGCTGCTCGTCGCCGTGACCAGTCCACTCTGGGGACGCTGCGTCGACCGATGGGGAGCGCGGCCGGTGCTCCTCGGCGCGGCTCTCGGGGCGGCGCTGGGGCTCGGGCTCTTCACCGCGGTGCTGGACTACGGGCTACGGCACCTCGGCGACCCGACGCCCGTCTTCTACGGCCTCCTCATCAGTCGCGGAGTGCTCTTCGGAGTCGCTCTGGCGGCGCTGCCCGTCGCCGCGCAGTCCTACGTCGCCAGCGTGACCCCGACCGCCGAGCAACGTGTCGCCGGCATCGCGCGGATCGGCGCCACGATCGGCCTCGCCCTGGTACTCGGGCCCGGGGTGGGGGGTCTCCTCGCCCGTGTGGACGTGGTGGGCGGACTGTACGGGATGGTGCTGCTGCTCCTCCTCGGCGCGGTCGCGTTGGGCGTGGGCCTTCCGCGACGCCAGCCGTCCGGGGACGCCCCGGCGGATGCGTCGCACCCGGCCTCGGACCCTCCGCCGGAGGACACCAGGGACGTCGGCGTCTGGCCGTTGTTGGTGACGGGAGCGGGCATCTACCTGTCAACCAGTCTGCTGCAGGTGAGCCTCGCGTTCCTCGTCCAGGACCGCCTCGGGCTAGACACGTCGGCGACCATGGGTCTCGCGGGCCTCGCGCTGCTGGTCGGTGGTCTGCCCATGCTCGTGGTCCAGGGTTTGGTCATCCCCCGACTGGGGTGGAGCGCCCTGCGCCTGGTGCGCGCCGGGCTCGGGGTCGCGGCCCTCGGATTCGCCGCCCTCGCGCTCGCGCCCACCGGCCCCCTGATCGTCGCCGCCACGGCGCTGGCCGGACTGGGGCACAGCCTCGCCATCCCAGGGAACCTGTCCGCGCTGAGTCTGCGCTTCGGTCCGCGACGCCAGGGGAGAATCGCTGGCATCGCGAATTCCGCGAACGCGGTGGGTCTTGTGGCGGGCCCGATCCTGGCGGTACTCCTCTACGATCGCGCCGCCGGGTTGCCGTTCGTTATTGGCGCCGTGGTCCTCACGCTTCTCTGTTCTTTGCTCTCATTTCGGAAAATGTAGACCAAGATCGCCCTAATGCGCCGCCTTGGCGGGCCGCGACACGTACCGTTCGTCGGGACGCTGGCGATGGTCACGTCCTGACCTGGTAGTTCGGTCAGTGATTCGGTATGTCGGGAACGAGTTCGACAATGCCGAATCGCGGTGATTGCGGTCCCGAACGCGATCACATTAGCGTCGGGCCAAGTACTCCTGTTCCGACGGGACCGGCTCGTCGAACGCAGAAGGGGGCATTGATGGAGGAAATTCCGCTCACGCACATATTCATCTCGGAGGTGCTGGGAACCGGCCTCCTGCTCCTGCTGGGCTGTGGTGTCGTCGCCAACACGAACCTCGCCGGAACGCTCGGCAAGAAGATCGGAGCGGGCTGGCTGCTCATCAGCTTCGGCTGGGGTCTCGCCGTGTTCGCCGGCGTGTACGCCGCGTTCCTTTCCGGCGCGCACATCAATCCCGCCGTCACCGTGGGCCTGCTGGTCTACGGCGACGAGTACGCCCCCGGAGTGCCGATCACCCTGGCCACCACCCTGGTGTACTTCGCCGGTGAGATGGTGGGCGCGATCCTGGGCGCCACCCTGTGCTGGCTCGCCTACAAGCGCCACTACGACGAGGAGACCGATCCCGGGGCGATCCTGGGGACGTTCTCCACCGGGCCGTCGATCAAGGACTACAAGTGGAACTTCGTCACCGAGGTCATCGCCACGTTCGTCCTCGTCTTCATCATCCTGAACTTCGGGAACACACCGGCCGAACTCGGGGCACTCCCGGTCGCGCTTCTGGTCGTCGCGATCGGCGCCAGCCTCGGTGGTCCCACCGGATACGCCATCAACCCGGCGCGTGACCTCGGCCCCCGTATCGCGCACGCGCTCCTGCCGATCAAGGGCAAGGGGTCCTCCAACTGGGGGTACGCGTGGGTTCCGGTGTTCGGTCCGATCGTCGGCGCCATCATCGCCGCCGGCATCTACCGGTTCCTGCCCTACCTCTGACCAGAAGGGGCGTCTCGTTTGGTTTGTCCAGATCATCGGGATTCGGCGAAGCACATGTGAGATGACCGCCACGTCCGACATTGTCGGGCGTGGCGGAACGCTATACGGTCAGGACCGTGCCAGGCCCCGTGCAGTCGATCGAGCGAGCCGCTGCCATCCTGCGTCTGCTCGACCGAGGCTCCGGCCAGCTCGGCGTCAGCGAGATCGCCGACTCACTCGACCTGGCCCGCGGCACCACCCACGGCATCCTGCGCACGCTCCGGGGAGTCGGCTTCGTCGAGCAGGACAACCTCACCGGCAAGTACCAGCTCGGTGTCGTGCTCCGGGACCTGGGCACCAGCTCCCTCGACGGCAACGAGCTGCGTTCACTGGCGTCCAACTGGGCCGACACGCTGGCCGCGCGCAGCCGGGAGACGGTACGCGTCGGCGCTCCCGGACGCGGGCACGTCCTCGTGGTCCACCACGTCTTCCGCCCCGACGACTCCCCGCAAGCCCTCGACGTGGGCGCGCTGCTACCCCTGCACGCGACCGCACTGGGCAAGTCGCTGCTCGCCGGGGACGCCCACCTCATGGCCGCGCTCACGCACCAGCCGCTGGAACGGTTCACCCCGCGCACGGTGGTGGACCACGACGCCCTCGCGGTTACGCTGCCCGCCATCCGTCGCGCGGGCTGGGCCGGGGAGTACGGCGAGATGACGCTCGAGGAGGCGAGCCTCGCCGCGCCGATCCGCGGCCCCGGAGGACTGGTCGTCGGAGCCATCAGCGTCTCCGGTCCGGTCGATCGAATCTGTGACAGCAGAGGACGGCACCGTGACGCCCTCGTCGACCAGGTCCGAGCGGCCGCCCACGCCATCTCCCGGGAGCTGGAGGCGCCGCGACCATGACCGCACGGGGGGCCGGTGCCGCGCGACGAAGCGTCATGGCCATCGACCAGGGAACCACCTCCACGCGCTGTATCCTCTTCGACCACCGCGGTCGCCTGACCGCGGTGGTGCGGCGCGAGCACCAGCATCACTTCCCCAAGCCCGGCTGGGTGGAGCATGACGCCGAGGCGATCTGGCGCGACGTGGAGCGCCTCATGCCCCAGGTTCTACGACAGGCGGGCCTGTCCGCGGAGGAGATCGTGGCGGTCGGGATCGCCAACCAGCGCGAGACCACCGTCCTGTGGGACCGCCATACCGGTGAGACCGTCGGACGGGCGATCGGATGGGAGGACACGCGCACCCAAGCACTCGTGGACCACCTCGCCGACCATCCCGCTGCCCAGGACGTGCCCGAGCGCTGCGGACTGCCCCTGGCGAGCTACTTCTCCGCACCCAAGATTCGCTGGCTCCTGGAGAACACGCCGGGCCTGCGCGAACGGGCCGAACGTGGCGACGTCCTCTTCGGCACCATGGACAGTTGGCTGGTCTGGAACCTCACCGGTGGCCCCCGTGGCGGGGTGCACGTCACCGACGTCACCAACGCCAGCCGCACCCTGCTGATGGACCTGCGCACCCTCGCGTGGGACGACACGTTGCTGGACCTGTTCCGGATCCCCCGCGCCATGCTTCCGCGGATCACCGCCTCCACCGGGATCCTCGCCACGACGACCGCCGGAGTACCGGGTCTGCGCGTCACGGCCGTCCTCGGTGACCAGCAGGCGGCGCTGTTCGGCCAGACGTGCTTCGACGCCGGGGAGGCCAAGTGCACCTACGGGACGGGCGGTTTCCTCCTGCTGAACACCGGCAAGGACCCGGTGCGTTCCACCCACGGTCTCCTCACCACCGTGGGGTTCCAGCTCGAGGACGAGCCCGCGGTCTACGCGCTGGAAGGGTCGATCGCCGTCACCGGCTCCTTGGTGCAGTGGCTGCGGGACCAGCTCAGGATCATCAACAGCGCCCCCGAGATCGAGACACTCGCCGAGACGGTGCCGGACACCGGCGGTTGCTACGTGGTTCCTGCCTTCTCCGGGCTGCTCGCCCCCTACTGGCGCGGCGAGGCCCGTGGCATCATCGTCGGCCTGACCTCCTACATCAACCGGGGCCACCTCGCCCGCGCGGTACTTGAGGCCACGGCCTGGCAGACGCGGGACGTCGTCGAGGCGATGAACGCCGACTCCGGGCTGGACCTGGCCACCCTGCGCGTCGACGGGGGGATGACGGCCAACCACCTGTTGATGCAGGTCCTCGCCGACGTGCTCGACGTGCCGGTCGTCCGCCCGATGGTCGCCGAGACGGTCTCGCTGGGCGCGGCCTACGCCGCCGGGCTGGCCGCGGGACATTGGTCGGACCTGCGGGGCCTACGCGAGAACTGGCACCGTGCCGGGCAGTGGACGCCGTCATCCTCGCGGGGGCACAGGGACGACGACTACGCGGACTGGCGCCGGGCCGTGGAGCTGACGTTCGGCTGGATCCGGAACTGACACGCGGGCGCGGTACGGAAAACCCAGGAAAAGCGGGCATACCACCGACAATCGACATTGTCGAACAGTCACCCAGGACATGACCGGCCCCAACCGCTAGATTCCGAATACCGAACGCAGTGACACCACGTTCCGGGTGCGGGCGCCGGTAGGTCGCTGCCGTCCGATGAGACCGGAGGCTTCTCCATGAGCAAGTACGTAGCCGCCATCGACCAGGGCACCACCTCGACCCGCTGCATGATCTTCGATCACGGTGGCGCCGTAGTCTCGGTCGACCAGCGTGAGCACGAGCAGATCTTCCCGCAGGCCGGATGGGTGGAGCACGATCCGGAGGAGATCTGGCGCAACACCAGGGAGGTCTGTGCCGCCGCGCTGGCCAAGGCCGACCTCGTCACCGAGGACGTTCTCGCGGTGGGCATCACCAACCAACGCGAGACCACGGTGGTCTGGGATCGCACCACCGGACGTCCGGTGTACAACGCGATCGTCTGGCAGGACACCCGCACCGACCGAATCGTCGCCGACCTGGGGCGGCTCGGCGGAGGACAGACCCGATACCAGGCGACGACCGGCCTTCCCCTCGCCACCTACTTCTCCGGACCCAAGGTCAAGTGGATCCTGGACAACGTGCCGGGTGCGAGAGAGCGCGCGGAGGCGGGCGAGCTCCTGTTCGGGAACATGGACACCTGGGTGTTATGGAACGCCACCGGGGGACCTGACGGTGGCATCCACGTCACTGACCCGACCAACGCCTCACGCACACTCCTGATGGACCTCGACACACTGACCTGGAACTCCCAGACCGCGGCCGACATGGGAATCCCCCTGTCCATGCTCCCGGAGATCCGCTCCTCGTCAGAGGTCTACGGGCATATCCGTGCCCGCGGTGCCTTCGCCGGCCTGCCCGTCGCCGGGATCCTCGGCGACCAGCAGGCCGCGACCTTCGGACAGGCCTGTCTCGCGCCGGGCGAGGCGAAGAACACCTACGGCACCGGCAACTTCGTGCTGCTCAACACCGGTACCGAGAAGGTCATGAGCAAGAACGGCCTACTCACCACGGTGTGCTACAAGATCGGCGCTCAGGACACCGTCTACGCCCTCGAGGGGTCGATCGCGGTCACCGGGTCCCTCGTCCAGTGGCTCCGGGACAACTTGGGCCTGATCAGCACCGCCGCGGAGGTGGAGCAACTGGCACACGGCGTGGAGGATAACGGCGGCGTCTACTTCGTCCCCGCGTTCTCCGGCCTCTTCGCCCCCTACTGGCGCTCCGACGCGCGCGGCGCGATCGTGGGGCTCACTCGCTTCGCGAACAAGGGGCACCTCGCGCACGCGGTCCTGCAGGCCACGGCGTTCCAGTCGCGTGAGGTCATCGACGCCATGAACGCCGACTCCGGGGTACCGCTGAAGTCCCTCAAGGTGGACGGCGGCATGGTCGTCAACGAACTGCTCATGCAGTTCCAGGCCGACATCCTCGGTGTCCCCGTCATCCGTCCCGTGGTCGCCGAGACCACCGCGCTGGGAGCGGCCTACGCCGCGGGCCTCGCGGTCGGGTTCTGGGAGGGCGAGGAGGACATTCGCGCCAACTGGGCCAAGGACAAGCAGTGGGATCCGCGCCTGGACCGGGAGGAGCGCGAGAAGCAGTACCGGACCTGGAAGAAGGCCGTCACCAAGACCTTCGACTGGTTGGAAGAGGAGTAACGCTCCTCCGCTCGAGAGACGCCCCGCGCGCGACGGGTGGGCTTCGGCGCGCGGGGCTTCGTCAACCGGGAGGCCGTCGCCGTCACGGACCTCAGGGGTGCCGTCGGGAGGAGGCAACGTCGGCCGCGACCGGATGAGCCTCCGGGGAGGCACACCAGGCACGCAGGGTGTCCCAGTGCGGTTCGTTGGCGTAGGTGCGGGGGATGTGCGAGGCGTTGCGGACCACCGAAGGCACGGGTAGGCGACCACTGTGCTCGGCGAGGTGTGCCAGCAGTTCGGGCCCACTCACACCAGGATCGGTCGTGACCACCACGGCGCCCAGAGTGGGGCCAGCGCTCCCAGGGAGGTCGACGGTCGCGGAATCCCGCACCCTCGGGTGCTGCTGCAGGATCGTGTCCACCTCGCTGGCGAACACGACGGTTTCGCCGATCGGTATCCCCTCGGAGGCGCGCCCCAGCACCGTGAGCAGACCCCGCTGGTCCAGGAGGCCCACGTCACCGGTTCGCAGCCAGCCCCGCTGGAGGGCGTGGGCGGTGTCGCCTGGGCGATCCAAGTACTCGTCCATCATGTTCGGTGTGGTGACCCAGATCTCGCCGCGTCGTCCCGGAGGCACGGGTGTCCCGTCCTCGCCGCGCACCTCCACCCCGACGCGTGGAAGGGGGCGTCCACAGCTTCTGAGGACCTCTGCGACGCCGGAGGCGTAGTCCTCCGGTTCGAGACTGCTGATGAGTCCCGCTTCGGTCTGTCCGTAGACCGGACGCACGATCGGACCGAACACCTCGATAGCGCGTCGCAGGAGTGTCGGACTGGTCGCGGCGGTGGCGCTGAGGATGAAGCGCAGGTGCGGGAGGTCCGTGGTGGCGGTCGGCGGGTGCTCGATGAGGGTGCGCAGTTCGTGCGGGGACAGCGCCAAGTGCGTGACCCCCTCCTCGACCAACAGTCGGAGAACCTCGTCGGGGTCGAAGGTGGGGCGGCTGACGAACCGTCCTCCCATGGTCAGCGCGGCGTCGCCCAGGGTGCGCCCGAAGCCGGTCAGCCGTCCGGACTTGAGCACCGTCGCGGGGGTCGGTCCTCTCCGCATGATCGTCGCCAACCAGGGGACGTTGGGCGGCCGGGTCGGCGGGTGTCGGCGGAGGACGAGCTTGGCCCGTCCGGTCGTGCCGCCGGTGAGGGTGATTCGGTTCGGTTCTCCCTCGCGTGCCTCGTGTCGTACGGGCAACGTGGTGGGGGCAGGGTGGTCGGGTGCCAGGAGGTCGGTACCGGACGACGCCGGGCCCAGGGTGAGGAGTTCGACCCCTGGTGTCTCGGCGAGGTCCCGCAGCGTGGACGAGTCGACGGTCGTGGGGTCGGCGATCACGTGCCGAGCCTCGCAGGTGGTGATGATCCGCCGCTGTTCGTCGAGCGGGAGGTCGGTCGGGACCTCCACCTGACCGCCGCCGGCCCACTCGGCGGCCACCGCGCACAGGTACGAACGGGTGCTCACCGGGCCGAACAGGGCGGCGACACGGCCGGGACCGTAGTCGTCGTCCGACAGTGCGCCCGCGATCCGCCGGATCGTTTCCAGCGCCTGGCCGGCGGTGGTCGCGCCCCAGCGATCGTGAAGGACGATCCGCTGGGGTTCGTCACCGCGCAGGGCGTCGAGTACGGGGTTCAACGATGGGTTCCTTCCGGAGTTGGGTGGTCGGTGCCGCGGCCCCGCCGGGGTCGCGGACGTGTGGGACGCGACGATCGCCGTGGATCAACGACGAGGGAATGGCGCGCCGTGGCGGGGCACGCGCGCGGCCGTGGTCGCGGCCCCGCCCGCGGGTGGGGGGTAGAGGAGGCCCGCCGCGCCGGCGGCCGAGGTCGACAGATAGCGCGGCTTGGCGATGTGTGACTCGCGGACGAGCTCGGCCCGGTCGACGAGGGTTCCGGGGGCGACCACCGTGACGGCGGCCTGGACTCCGAGCTGTTCGGTGAGGAGGTCAGTGAGGCACGCGGTCACACGGTCGGCCGTCGTGGCCTCGGCCTCCACGAGAACCCGCAGGCTTCCCTTGTCCTCGGTGGCTCGCCAGAACAGTACGCCCAGTTCCGCGGGGAGCCGGTAGACGGCCTCCTCGACCTCCGCCACGAAGACGAGCCGGCCCTCGACCGTCACACCCTGCTCCCACCGTCCCAGGACACGGATCCGGGGCAGAGCCCACCCGCACGCGCAGTCGTCGTAGCTCAACTCCACCGCGTCGCCGGTGTCGTAGCGCACCAGTGGCATCGCCTCGCGGACGAGCGTGGTGAGTAGGAGCCGGCCGCGCCCCTCCTCACTGGTGGACCCGGTTCTCGGATCGAGGATCTCGGGAAGGTAGCGGTCCGCCCACAGGTGGAGCACCCCCTCCGGGCACTCCCCGGCGAGATTGGATCCGCATTCGGAATTGCCGTAGCTGACGGTGGCGTCGCATCCCCACAGCTCCTGGATCCGACTTCGTCGGGCTGGGCTCAACGGCTCCCCAGTCAGGATCAGGGTGCGCAGGTCGGGGGCGAACTCCCTGGGCGACTCGTCCAGCATTCGGGCGCACGCGGCCCACAGCAGTGGCTCGGTCGGCAGTGCGGCGGCGACCGTCACTCGCACATCGCGCAACAGACCGAGCACTCGGGGATAGGTCATCGCGGTCGAGCGCGCGTCGGCCGGAACGACCATGGACCGCGCCTCGCGCGCCGCCGCGTGAACCTGGTGGGCGATGGTGACCATCGCGTAGGGAACGCGGACGAGCACGGTGTCGGTGTCGGTGAGCCGCTGGCGGCCCCGCCCGAACCGCTCCACCATTTCCGACCAGTCGGCCTCGGTGTGGAAGGACGCAGTTGTCTGTCCTGGCGAGGTGCCGCTGGACTCGTGGTAGGAGATCAGCTCCCGGCGAGGGACAGCGACCATGCCGAAGGGGTAGCACGCCCGAAGATCGTCTTTTCGGGTCAGGGGTAGACCCGCGAGTGTTCGCGTGGTGAGCGTCGCGGGATCCGTCCCGAACCGTCCCCGATAGAAGTCACTGCGGTTGGCGCGGCGCAGAACATCGGGCAGTCGCTCATCCCATATTTGGCGCAGGCCGGCGAAATCGGACCACTCGTTGAGCGTTGGAAGATGTCGCCCCATGATTATTAATCCTTTTACTTTCTCGGTTTCGGCGGACCAATGTCATGGCCGTTGCCAACAATTTTTTCAGAAGCCGCGATTGTTGGTGTGCGATGGTGAGAAAAATGACGTGCGGGTTGGCCGCACTGGCGCGCCCGAGGTCGCCCGTAAATCACGATCCACGTACCTCGCGCGTTGACGTGCCCGCTGGGCTCCGCTCGCGCGGAACGGAAGGGAAGGCATCGATGGGCGTCGTCCTGCGTTACGAGGACCTCATGCGTGAGTCCTCCGGACGGGAGGGAGGGTTCTCTATCGTCTGTGTACTGTGCGGACGCCGACAGGAGGACGAGCTCGTCAACCGCTGTCCGGACTGTGGCGGGGCCGTGGACGCGATTCACGACATGGGTCGGGTCTCACTGGGTGAGGGGAGTAATCCACTCCAACGGTACTTCGACCTCCTCCCGCTGCGCCGTAAAAGCAGCATCCATTGGTTGGGTGACGGTGGAACCCCTTGTTTTCTGGCCGAGGATTTCGGGCGTCGTGTCGGGCTGCCGCGGTTGGTCCTCAAGAACGAGGCCGCCAATCCGACTCTGAGCACGAAAGACCGAATTGCCTCCCTGGGTCTGTCCCGGTTTGTCGAACTCGGGGTGAAAAAGTTCGTGATGGCCTCCACCGGTAACAGTTCCACGGCATATGCCCGGGGTGTTCAGTCGCTTTCCGGGATGGAGATGGCGCTCTTCTGTGGCACCCGTTTCCGCGGACGCCTCAACTACCCCGACCACCCTGCCGTCGCCACCTACCTCGTCGAGGGGGACTTCGTCTCCGCGGGAAAGGTCGCCCGTCGCTTCGCCGAGCGGACCGGAGCCCTGTCCGAGGGGGGCTTCTTCAACCTGGCGCGCCGAGAGGGTCTGAAGCTCGCCTACCTGGAGGCCTTCGACCAGATGGAGGATCCACCCGACTACGTTTTCCAGGCCGTGAGCAGCGGGATGGGCCTCCTCGGCGCGTACAAGGGGGCCTGCGAGTACCAACACCTGGGTCGCCTCCCGCGGCTACCGGGTTTCGTCGCGGTGCAGCAGTCGCGTTGCGCACCCATGGCGCACGCCTACGCCGAGGGAGCGGCCGCGATCGAGTCCCGACACGTCATCGCCGAACCCCGGGGTCTCGCGGAGGCCATCCTGCGCGGCGATCCGAGCCAGACCTACCCCTACATCCGACACATCTGCCAGAGCACCGGTGGCCGGATCGTCGACGTGGACGACGAGGCGATCCGGAGCACCCGCGCCCTCCTGGAGGAAACCGAGGGGGTGCGCGTCTGTTACGCCAGCGCCACCGCCCTCGCCGGTGCGGTGCGCATGCGACAGGCGGGCATGCTCACCGAACACCAGCGGGTGCTGGTCAATCTCACCGGCAGCGACCGCACAGGGTGGGGCACACCGACCCGCGTCCGCGTCGTCGACGAGTCCTGGCCGAGGGAGCCGGTGGACTGGAACGGGCTGTCCCGCGGAGACCGGGACGACGACGCCGGCCGTCCCGACCCGGTCGTGGGGAGGGACACGTGCGCACGGTAGTCGTCATCGGTGCCGGAGTGGTCGGAGCGTCGATCGCGTGGAACCTCGCCCTGCGCGGGGTCCGTGCCGTGATCCTGGAACAGGCCGACCAGGTCGCCACCGCCACCAGCGGGGCCTCGTTCTCCCGCGCCACCGCCTTCGGCAAGACACCAGCTCCGTACTTCGCGCTTAACCACGACGGGTTGCGCGAGCTCCACCGGTTGCGGGAGGACGGGGTTCCCGGCTTCCACCTCTGCCCGAGCCTCGTGTGGACCCGTGACACCGACCAGTTGGCCGACGACGTGAGCAGCGCCCGTGACCGGGGGTACCAGGCCGCGCTCGTTCCCGCGGCAGGGCCCCACCAGCCGTGCCGGCTCAGTGTCGCGTCCCTGCCCGACCAAGTCGCACACCTGCCCCACGAAGGCTGGGTCGACCTCCCGGTCATGTCCCGCTGGATGGTGGACCAGGCCTGGCGGCACGGCGCGGACGTCCGGTATGGGGCGCGCGTCACCGCGCTCCGTACTCGGCCCACCGGCGTCGTGTGCGGTGTCACACTGGAGGACGGCAGCGTCGTCGACGCCGACATGGTCGTGAACGCCGCCGGTGCGCAGGCCCAGCACGTCGCCGGCCTCGTCGGTGCGCCGCTGCGACTCGCGCCGACACCGGGGCTCCTGGTCGACGTCGTCACCCCGGGCGGTCTGGACGCCATGGTGCTCGGTCCGGACATCAGTGTCCGCCCCGCGGGCCCCCGAACCGTACGCCTGCGTTCGGACGCGGTCGACACCCGGCTGGCCTCCCACGTCGGCCCTCATCCGCGTGGGCTCGACGCGACCCCGCGCCGCCCCCTGACCTCACTCGTCCAGGAGCTCGTGGAGCGGGCCGCCGCCCTCCTTCCCGGACTGCGTGGCCGACGCCCCGACGCGGCGCGCGTCGGTGTCCGGGCCTACCCCGCTGACGGACTGCCCAGTGTCGGCACGCTCGACGGGATACCCGGTTACTACGAGGCGGTCACCCACAGTGGGGCCTCGCTCGGTCCCTTGCTTGGACGCCACATCGCGGCCGCGATCGCGACGGACACCCCCGTCCCGTGTCTCGCCGCCTACTCCCCGAACCGATTCTCCGTAGAGGCCCCGGCTGACGACGCCCGCGGCCCCGCCCACGAACTCGCCACCGAGAAGGGAAACCCATGACACACACCATTTCCAGCGCGCGACCCACACCGGGCGCGCGGATTGGCCAGACGAACGAGACCGCCTACGAGGCCCTGCACCAGGTCGTCGCCGGAGGCGTCAGCAGCAACATGCGCGCGCGGGGTATCGCGGCCCCGATCGTGGTCGAGTCCGCCGCCGGATGCCGGGTTCACGACATCGAGGGCAACGAGCTCATCGACGTCAACATGGGCTACGGTCCGCACATCTTCGGATACGCCGACCATGACGTCACCGGGCGGATCGCCGAGCAGTTCCACCGCGGACACCTGACCGGGCTGCCCCACCGCCTGGACCAGGAGGCGGCGTCCCTGGTCACCGAACTCGTCCCCAGCGTGGAACAGCTACGGTTCGCGAACTCCGGCACCGAAGCACTGATGTCCACCATCCGGCTGGCCCGAGCGGTCACCGGTCGAAGTCTGATCCTCACGTTCAGCGGCCATTACCACGGATGGAGCGAGACACTGCTGCGCGGACGGGACGGCGACGGTGTCCACCCACGACCGGGTGCGGCGGGAATGATCCCCGAAGCGGTCGACCACACGCTGCAGGTCCCGTGGAACGACGCCGACGCGGTGGAGAAGGTGTTCCTCCAGTACGGTGCGGAGTTGGGAGCGGTGATCTGCGAACCCGTCCTCGGCAACGTCGGAGTCGTGCCGCCCGCGCCCGGTTTCCTGGAGCTGCTGCGTCAACGCACGCGGGATCACGGTGCGTTGCTCGTCTTCGACGAGGTGATCACCGGCTTCCGAGTCGCGCGTGGGGGAGCGCAGCAGCTTTACGGGGTCACACCCGACCTCACGGTGCTGTCCAAGGTCATGGGCGGCGGATTCCCGGTCGCGGCCTTCGGTGGATCCCGCGAGGTCATGGCCCCTCTCACCCGGTACGAGGCCTTCCACGCCGGTGTCTACTCCGGCAACCACGCGGCGCTGAGCGCCGTGGCCGCGCAACTCGCGAAGATCCGCGCCGCGGCGACACTGTACCCGGAGCTCGAGGGACTGGGGGCCTACGCGGAGGAGCGGGTCCGCGCCGCGGCGGCCGCCGCCGGGCGGACCCTGTCGGTGCGCCGTGTCGGCTCGGTGATGTCGGCCGGACTGCTGGACGACGCGACCGGGGAACTGGACGAGAGCGGACACCGCGCCCTGCAGATGGCCTGTCAGCGACGCGGGGTCTACTTCCACCCGGTGCCGGACGAACCGTGGTTCCTCAGTACCGCGCACACCACTCGGGACATCGACACCGTCGCCCTCGTCCTCGAACGTGCCCTGCGTGAGGTCCCGGTCGGCGGAGGCACCTCATGACCGGTGTCCCCGACGCGACGTCCATGGTGTACGACCGGTGCGCAGCGGGCTACGACCAGCAGGTCGACCACTTCCGCCGGTTCGGGCGGCACTTGGTCGACCTGGCGGCGCCGAGCCCGGGGGACCGTGTACTCGACGTGGGGTCGGGGATGGGAGCCTGCCTCCTCCTCGCCGCGGGACGCGTCGGCGCCGCCGGCCACGCGCACGGGGTGGACATCTCCGCCCGCATGGTGGCGGACCTGGCCGCCGAGATCGAGGCGCGAGGGCTCTCCAACGCTTCGGTCGCCCGCGCGGACGCCCGGTCGCTCACCGTGCCGGACGCTTCCGTGGACGTCGTGCTCAGTGCCTTCTCCCTGTTCGTCATGCCGGACCCGGACGCGGTGGTCACGGAGTTCCACCGCGTCCTTCGCCCGGGCGGTCGGTGCGCTGTCTCCGTTCCCGTCCGACAGGTCTTCCCCGGGGACGCTCGGCGGATGGCCGAGATCTACGGCCGCTACGCCGCCCAGGCCCCGACCCCGGCCTCGATCCCGATGCGGTTCGACATGGACGTCGCCGGGAGCCTCACCCGGTCCGGCTTCGTCGACGTCACCTCGACGGCGGTCACGGAGGAATTGACCTTCTCCGACGTCGACACGTGGTGGGACTGGTCCTGGACCGTGGGAAGCCGCGCTCTCTACGAACGTCTGCCTTCGTCCATGCTGGAGGGACTCCGTGAGGAGGTCACCACGGCCCTCCGGCCCGCCGTCACCGAGGCGGGGCTGACGGCGCGCGCCCATGCTCGCCTGTTCATCGGACACCGCCCGGTCGAGCTCCCCTAGACGTCGTGGCGACCACCCGAGGCCGCCGGTGGGGGCAGCGCCCGCCGGCGGCTTCGGGTGGGTACCGGGCCAACTCGCGGGCCCGGAGGGCGTGGTGATGTCACGCCGGGGGTCCAGACCGATCCGGGACGCTCCGAACTTCCGCCCCGCCGCGTCAGTCCGATGACGCGGCGTGCCACGCGCGCAACGTGTTCCAGCAGAGTTCGTGGGCGTAGGTGTAGGGGATGTGGGGGACGGCTCGCACGGTGGATGGGACCTGGTGTGGGGCAAGGCGGTTCACGAGGGAGGAGCGCACGGCCGGGGGGTCCAGAGCGACGCCGGGGCGCGGAACCACCGCCGTGTGGAGCGTCGTGCCGGTGGCTCCAGCAACGTCGAAGGTGGCGGAGGCCTGGATCTGTGGGTGTTCCTCCAGGATCGTGTCCACCTCGGAGGAGAACACGGTCCGGCCGTCGATGGTCATGGCGTCGTGCGAGCGCCCCAGGATGGTGAGATAGCCGTCCTCGGTCCGGAAACCGACGTCTCCGGTGTCCAGCCACCCGTCCTCGAACACACGCGCGGTGGCCTGTGGTCGGTTCCAGTATCCGTGCATCATGATCGGGGTACGTACCCAGACCCGTCCCCGCTCGTTCGGCGTGAGCTCCCCGCCCGCATCGTCGCGGACCCGGACCTCGACGCCGGGTACCGGCCGGCCACAGCTACGAAGTACCGCCGGGTCTCCGGCCGAGTAGTCCTCGGGGGAGAGCCAGGCGATGTTCCCGGCCTCGGTCTGGCCGTAGGAACAGTACACGATCGGGCCGAGCCGGTCCACCGCGGCCCGCAGCAGGGCGGGGCTGACCGGGCCTCCGCCAGTCGTCACGCAGGACAGTGAGGACAGGTCGGTCCGCGCGCAGGCCGGGTGGTCGACGAGGCCGCGAAGCTCATGTGCGGGGATGAGCAGGTGGGTGATGCCGTGTCTCTGGACCGTTTCGAGCACCCGCTCGGACTCGAAGTCGGCCAGGCACACCAGCCGTCCGTCCCGGGCCACAGTCGCGTCGGCGAACGTCCGCAGTAGTCCGGTGGGACGTCCGGCCACCAGTGTCCTCGGCCGCCGGGGGGAGGAGCCCAGGAGACGTCCGAGGAATGTCGCGCGAACGTCGGGCCGGTCGGCTCGGAAATTGCGGACCACGGGTTTGGCGCGACCGGTCGTGCCTCCGGTGAGGGAGATCCGGATGGGCGTACCTGGGCGACCGCGTGGGGACATCGGCCCCGCGTTCAACTCGGCGCTGACGGCGACCAGGTCCTCGCCCCGATCCGACGGTGCCAACGTGCACAGCCGCGCGGTGGGGTGGTCGGCCAGCCGCGCGACAAGGGCGTCGTCGACGGTTTCGGGATCGACGACCACCAGCGCGGTGCCACACTCCTCGATGAGGCCGAGTTGGTCCTCGGGGGCGACCGCCAACGGGACCTCCATTTGCGCCGCCCCCACGAGCTCCACCGCGTGCGACAGCAGGTACAGACGGCTGCTCACCGGTCCCACCAAGGCGACCACGTCACCAGGACCGTAGCCATAGCGCGACAGCGCGTGTGCGAACCGATACGTCAGGCGCACGCTCTGACCCGCGGTGAGTGCCTCTCGCGCGTCGTGGAGCACGGGGGTGTGCTCGTCTCGCCGCGACAGGGCCTCCAGCACTGCGTTCATCGTCTACGATCCCTCCGACACGACCAAAAGTGACGACGGAGAGACACTAGGTGACGATCGGGGGTGTGTGGGGCGGATTCACGGGGACGCGCGGGAAAGGGCCCACCCGACGTGCCCTTTTGGGTGTGTCCGGCTTCGAGCGGCCCCGGTCACGAGAAAGGACGGGGAACCGGGATTGATCCCGGCCCCCCGTCGGAGTCACCGACTGAGGATCAGCCGGAGGGGGTGCAGACGGTCCGGTCGGAGACGCTCGAGTCGCTCTCGGACTCCGCCGTCAGGTGGATGTTTCCGCCACCGCCGACGTTGGGGTTCGTCCGGTTCGCGTACACCTCCACCGTGGTGGACTCGCCGGCCTCGGCCACCGCGAGCTCGTTGGGCAGCCAGACCTCCCAGTGCGGGCTCGGTGCCCGTGCGGAGAGCCGGTACACGTCGGAGCTGGTGTGGGGCTCGTCGCCGGCCTCGCCGGAATTGGTGAGCTCCACCTCGCAGCGGACCCAGTCGTCGTCCAGCGCCACACCCGTGGCGTTCGACGGCAACTCGACACCGCGTTCCTGGTCACCAGACCCGTCCAGTGAGCGTGTGGCGACGGTGTAGGTCAGGATCCCGTCGTCGTCGCGCTCCAGGTCCACGATGTAGAAGTGCAGACGGTTGTCCTCGTCCACGTACTCGTACTCGCTGCCTGAGTCGGTCCCGGCGTGGAACGCCGAGTTGGACAACTGGCGGTAGTCACCCTCGGTGATGTACTCGGGCGTTCCGTCCGGCCAGACGAAGTCCACCATCCCGATGTCACCCGGGTTGGCGTCGACCACCCACACGAACGGCGCGCGGTCCTGGTCCTTGGTCTTCGACAGCAGCACACCGTTGTCCGGTGTGAAGGAGTCGTAGCCCATGCGGTCCACGGCCTCGATCGTGTAGTTGTCGTAGTCACCGCCGTCGCAGTACAGGTCCTCGGTCCAGTCACAGTTGGGGGCCTGGTCACCGCCGTCGAGGACGATGTTCACCCCCGCGAGCTCCTGGTCGCCGGCGGTCACCGCGGACCGGGCGGTCACCTGCGCCACGGCCGCCCCGCTCTCCGCGAGCTCGTCCCGGGACAGGTGCAGGACGTCGTTCTCGACGTCCACCATCTCCAACTCCAACCGGTCACGGAGCATGTGGTGCGCGCCCACGGCGCCGCCGGAGGTCGCCGGGATCGTGAACCGGGTGTGTGGACCGCCCGGACCGTTGAAGATCCCGCGGCTCAGGTTTCCCCAGATGCCGCTGTAGGTGCGGCGCACGGGGTCGGCCATGGGGTTGTTGTAGTTGTCGGCGATTCCCAGCACGTGACTGAACTCGTGCGAGAACGTGCCGTGCGAGGAGCTCTCCGACTGCACCGAGTAGCCCGGTCCGGCGTGTGACCAGTAGCCGGCGGCGGCCGCCCACGAGGTCCACTCCACGTAGCGGGTGCCCGCGGCGTTGCTCTCCATGTCCGGGTCCGGTGGACCGAACTCGTCGGAGACGTCCTCGGGGTTCTCCCACATCATCGGGCCGAACTCCTGCCACACGCCCGACTCGTCGTTACCGGAGGACACGTAGAAGATGAAGTCGAACTCCTCGGAGATCTCGTCACCCTCGTTCTCCAACCAGAGGGACTCCGCCTCCGGCGGCAGGGACTGGTCACACTCGTACCCCGGTGGACAGTCCTCGTCGTTCTGCCACCGGTCCTCGATGCCGTACTCGAAGGACTGGCCCGACATCTCATAGGGTCCGAAGGCCTCGAGCTCGATGCCCATCCGGCCGCCGGATCCCTCCATCCAGAACTCGTGGAGCGTGCGGCCGCGGTTGATGTCGCCGGGCACGTTCAGGAAGTCGTGCCACCAGTCCGCGAGCTCGTCCCGCGGGATGCTGTTGGCCTCCTCGGTCGGGTTCCCGAAGGGCGTGCTGCCGGCTTCCATGGTCAGGGCGAACGGCTGGTTCTCGTAGTCGACCAGCACTACGGCGCCCTTGAACTGGACCTCCGAGCCGACCTGTTCGGTGTCCGCCCAATTGGTTCCTGGGACGTCCGTCCAGTCGTCCCACGTCATATGGTCTGGGTTGACCCAGTCCTGGGGGTCGATCGGCTCCGGGGCGCCCGACTCGTCGAGGATGTCCGACCGTTCCGCCGCCAGCGCCTGCTGGTGCCGTTCGGGGGCGTCGGTGTCCTGCCACGGCTGGGTCTGCGGCCAGTTGGGCTCCTGCCAGGGGTAGAGGTCATCCGTGGGTAAGGCGGTGTCGGGCTCCGCCGCGGCCGGCGAGGTTGCCAGGCCGGCGAGGACCAGAGCGCCGGTCGCGACCAACGCGACGGCTCTGCCTCGGCGGGGGATCGGCATGGTCGAAACTCCTTCGTCCACCTGTGGGCGCGGGATTCCGCGCCCACAGGACCGTAAGCAGGATCCACGCGCCGGAAAAACGGCGATCGCGTAACGAACGAACGTCGAATTGGACACCGTGGTGCACGGAATCCCGGCGAAAACGTCACGACGTGCGGACACGGCTGTCGCGTCCCCGTAACCCGACCGTCGAGCCCGGGGCGGTGAATGGCCTTCCGGGGCACGTCAGGCAGGAGCGCCTCGTGACACAGAGAAGTCCCTATGCTGGGGAGGGTGATCGACATCGCCGGCTCCGCCGGCCTGCGTACGGCGCTGCCGCACCCAGCGTTGCGTGACCTGGTGCACGCCTATGTCGGCTACCGCCAACACGACGTGTCCCTCGCACGGCACCGCGGGCTTCCCTCGCCCTGGGTGACGCTCATCGTCAGCCTCGCGGGCCCGGTCCGGATCGTCGACGGCGTCACGGCACCGACCGGCGTCGTGGGCGGCCTCCATCTCCGTCCCACGTTGATCGACCAGGCCCACGAGCAGTGCGGCGTCCACGTCATGCTGAACCCACTGGGCACGCGGGCGCTGCTGGGTGCACCCCCGCTCGACCTGATCGACGTGAGCGTCGACCTCGAGGACCTCCCCATCCCCTGGGGGCGTGGTCTGGCGACGCGTCTGGCCGAGCAGAGGGACTGGTCGGCCGTGTTCGGCGTCCTGGACCGCACTCTGCTCGCCACCAGACGTCAGGTCACTCTCCTCCCGGAGGTCGCCGAGGCGTGGCGCCTCCTGCGCGTGACCTCCGGGACGATGCCGGTGGCACGAGTGGCCCGGGACGTCGGCTGGAGCCGACGACACCTCGCGGAGAGATTTCGCGGGAGTCTCGGTGTCACCCCCAAGCAGGCGGGGCGGCTCGCCCGCTTCGAGCGGAGTCGGACGGCCATCCGGGCGGGCGCGGACCTCGCGACCGTGGCGGCGGAGTGCGGCTTCTTCGACCAGGCCCACCTCACCAACGAGTGGCGCGCCATGGCCGGTCTCACTCCCACCGCCTGGATCCGCGAGGAGCTCCCGTTTCTCCAAGACGCTCCGGACGACGACTGACACGGTGAGAAGCATGAGTACGAACACGAAGGGCCCCGGCGTCTGGGCGTGCCTGTCCTACTCCGACGCCGAGGGCGCGCGGACATTCCTGATCGACGTCTTCGGTTTCGTCGAAGGCGTCACGGTACGAGACGAGGAGGGTGACAAGGGGATCGTGCACGCGGAGCTGCGCTGGCCCGAGGGAGGCGGCGTGATGTACGGCTCCACGGCCGCGATGGGCGACGGAGCGCGCCCCCAAGGCCTCTGGGTGTACGTGCAGACGGCCGATCCGGACGCCGTTTGTGACCGTGCGCGCGCGGCGGGCGCGCGGATCGTCCGGGAGCCGTACGACGCGACATACGGCTCCCGCAACGTCAGCATCGCCGACCCGGAGGACAATCTCTGGACGTTCGGCACCTACGGGGGAACGGATCCGCTCTAGCGGCCGGACCCGACCAACCACGGCTCCGCGGTCGCGTCTCGGACTTCGTCCGGGGCGCGTCCGCTCGGCTGACCCCGAACCCGGCGGGGACGTTCGGTCACCCACCCACGTGGATCTGGGGTCGACGCCTCGGGTCGGGCTCCTTCTCGCGGACGATCTCACGCACGAGGATCGCGGTGTCACCCTGGCCGAGGATCAGGTAGCGGAGGAAGAGGCCGAGCGGGTTCTGGTTCTCCCACTGGAAGTGACAGTGAGGGCGCAGACCGGTGCCGTCCCGCAGCGTGAGCAGAAGCGCCGCGATCGTGTTCGGGGCCGCGGGCCCACGGACGCGCAGCACGTGGAACCCGTTCTCCGAGGTGCCGGTCACATGCAGGACGTCGGAGAACACCGACGGGTCGTAGACCTCCACCTCCACGAACAGTACCTCGGCGTCGCGGGGGACCGGGCTGTCGGAGTACTGCGACGCCAGCTTCTCCAGGTACTCGTGGGGCGTCGCGTGGTCCGGCCGGTGCGCGATGAGCTGCAGCTCGCCGCGGGCCGCCGCGCGCGACACGAGCGCCCGCGCGGCGTCGTCGAACTCGATCCGGTCCACCCGCAGCTCCGTGGTGCGGAAGACCCGGGACACCAGTGACACCACGATGATGCCGGCGACGAACGCTCCCGCGATGGCGACGCCGTCCGGTCGTTCCACGACGTTGGCGAGCAACGCGTAGGCGAGAACCGCGATCAGCAGCCCCGCGAGCGAAGTCCGTAGGTGGTGGCGGACCCGGCGCACCGACACCAGCACGGCGACCGCCGCGGACAGGAGCATCGCGAGGATCCCCGTCGCGTAGGCGCCGGACTGGTCGTCAACGTTGGCCTCGAATCCGACCGTGATGGCGATCGCCAACAGCGTGTACAGGACCACGACCGGACGGGCCGCGCGGGTCCACTCCGGGGCCATCCCGAACTTCGGCAGGTAGCGCGGCACGATGTTGATGAGCCCCGCCAGCGCGGAGGCGCCGGCGAACCACAGGATCGCCACGCTACAGAGGTCGTACACCGTACCGAAGGTCTCACCGAGGTAGAGGTGGGCGAGGTAGGCGAGGGCGCGGCCGTTCGCCTCGCCTCCCTGGTCGAACTCCACCGGCGGGATCAGTACGGTCGTGACGACGCTGGTCGCTATCAGGTAGACGCTCATGATCACCGCGGCGGCGGTCAACATGCGGCGGGTGTTGCGGATCCGCGAGGCCAGACGCTCCTGGGGGGTGGACCCGGTCGCGCGGACCAAGGGCATCATGCTGACTCCCGTCTCGAACCCGGACAGGCCGAGGGCGAGGAGCGGGAAGGCGACGACCGTCGCCCACAGCATGCTCCCGACTCCGGTCCCGACCACCAGGTTTCCCCAGTGCGCGAGCGTCTGGGGAGACGCCGCGATCTCGAGGGCGGACACCACGACCACGACGGCGTTCAGCCCGAGGAAGGCGATCACGAGGGGTACGGCGATGATGATGGCCTCGCGGAAGCCGATCAGGAACACGACGCCGAGCACCAGGATCAGACCGATCGTCACCAGCACGTTGTGACCCCGCAGTACCTCCGGGGCCAGCGGGTTCTCCAGGAGGTGCACGGTGGCGTCCGCCGAGGACAGCGTGATGGTCATGATCCAGGCGGTGACCACGAAGCCCAGAAGGACGAGGACGAAGAACTTCCCCTGCCAGAACGGCAGTAGTCGACCCAGCATCGCCACCGATCCCTGGCCGTGCGGGCTCTCCCGCGCGACGCGGCGGTACATCGGCAGGACTCCGAGCAGGGTGAGCGCGACGACGACCAGCGTCGCGAGGGGGGCGACCGCGCCGGCGGCGAGCGCCGCGATGGCCGGGAGGTAGGAGAGTGTGGAGAAGTAGTCGACACCCGTGAGGCACACGACCTTCCACCAGGAGTAGCTGCTGGCTCCGCGGTGCGCGGCCGTGGCCGGTCCACTGGGGTGGACCCGGTCGGCCAGCATCCAGGCGCGAAACGGTGTGCTGGGAGGGCGGGCGGCAGCGGGGTTGGGCATGGTGCGCGGAATCGCGAAGCGGGGTCCCTCTGTGGACACGGCGGCCTCCAGCGTTGTCGCTCCCGGAGAGCGACGTCCCCGGGACACGGGTGACCCGGGGACACCCCGTTCCCTACTCTAGGTAGCGAACGGGGTGCGGAGCGCGTTGGAGTGTGCTCGGCGTGTGGCGACTCAGGCGGACGCGCTGGGAGCGGAGGTACTCGCCCGCCGCCGACGGCGCAGCCGTCGCCACAGCGTGGGACCGACCAAGAGGAGTACACCCAGGGCGAGCAGCGCGGCCGAGATGGGGCGCTGGACGAAGACGAGGGGGTCGCCGTAGCTGATGGTCAACGACCGGGCCAGTTCCGGCTCCATCAGCGGGCCCAGGACCAGGCCGAGGACGACCGGTGCCACCGGGTATCCGTAGCGCATCATCAGCCAGCCGATCAGGCCGAAGGCGAGGGCCACCCACATCCCCCACAGGCGGTACTCGATCGAGAAGGCCCCGATCAGGGTGAGAAGGATGATCGCGGGATAGAGGTAGCGATAGGGGATCCGCAGCACGGACGCGAACGCCGGGGCGAGCGGCAGATTGAGGGCGAGCAGCAACAGGTTGCCGATCCAGAAGGACGCCATCAGGCCCCAGACCAGTTCCGGCTGCTCCCTCATGAGCATCGGTCCGGGAACGATCCCGAACACGATGAAGGCGCCCAAAAGGATCGCGGTCGTACCGGAACCCGGGACGCCCAGGGTGAGCGTCGGGACGAAGGACCCGTTCACGGCCGCGTTGGTCGACGCCTCCGGGGCCGCCACCCCCTCCAGACGACCCTTGCCGAACTCCTCGGGATTCTTCGAGATCCGTCGCTCGGTCTCGTAACTGAGGAACGACGCGAGTGTCGCGCCGCCGCCCGGGAGAATGCCCAGAAGGAACCCCAGGACACTGTGACGCAACGCCGGAGGGACGGTGCGGCGCAGCTCCCGGCGGGAGATGACCATGTCGCGCAGGCGCGCGCGCATCGGTTGGACGGTCGGCAGCCCGACCCGCCGCAGCAGCTCACCGATGGCGAAGATCCCGATCACGATCTCGATGAACCCGAATCCGCCGTACAACTGGACCTGCCCGAAGGTGAATCGGGCGACACCGGTCTGGGAGTCGATGCCCACGGTGGCGATCGCCAATCCCAGGGCGGCCATCGCCAGACCCTTCAGCGGGGAGCCCGAGCTGACCCCGGCCACGGCCAACAGCCCGAGCAGCATCAGCGCGAACATCTCCGGCGCGCCGAACCGGACGGCGACGGCGGCGAACGCCGGTGCCGCCAGCATCAACACCGCCACGGTCAGTGTCCCGGCGATGAAGGACGCGATCGTGCCGACGGCCAGGGCCTGGCCCGCGCGTCCCTGGCGCGCCATGGGATAGCCGTCGTAGGTGACGACGGCCGACGCGGGATCTCCGGGGGTACGGATCAGTACGGCGCTGGTGGAGGCCCCGTACTGGCATCCGTAGTAGATCCCGGCCAGCATCAGCAGGGCGTGCAGGGGCTCCATGCCCAGGGTGAGCGGCAGGAGGAGCGCCACGCCGGTCGCGGATCCGAGGCCGGGCAGAACACCGATGAAGGTTCCGAGCGTGACACCGAGGGCGCAGAACAGCAGGCTGTCCCACGAGAGCGCGGCCTGGAAACCGAGCACGACATTGTCGAAGAGTTCCACATCAGCTCCGAGGAGGGTTCGGGCCGTCGCGGCGTCCTCAGAGGATCGACGGCAGCGGGACGTTGAGCAGAACCGAGAAGATGAGGTAGCAGATCACCACGAGGGCGACGGAGACGCCCACGGCGACCAGCGGCCGGACACGCTCGAAGACGACCAGGATGAGGAGAGTGAGGGCACCGAGGGTGAGGTAGGTGTCGAACCACGTCACGGCCGCGACCGCGCAGGCGGTGAGGGCCAGGAGGGCGAGGACCCGCGTGGGCGTCTCCCGTGTCGTGTCCTCACCACCGGCCGCGGGTGCGTCGCTCCCGGGCTCCGGGGACAGACCCGCCGGGGCCGGAGCGTCCCCGGCGAGCCCGCGCGCGGTGTCGTCGTTCGCCCCGGGATCCGTGCTCGGTCCCGCCCGTCCACCCGCGAGCACGTCGGCGTTCGGTGTCGGGGGATCCGGGGGGTCCTCGACTCGTTCCTCGGTGTCCCGCTCTGCCGAGCGTGCACCTCTCCGGAGGCCGGAGAGCGCGATGCCCACCCCGAACGCGAGGAGCAGCAGGCCCGCGAAGGTGGGCATCGCCCCGGGCCCGAGCTGTCCGCCCCCAGCCATGACGCCGTAGTTGAGACCGCCCGCGGCGAAGACGACGCCGAGCGTCGCGATGATGGCCCCGCCGATGACGTCGGGAAGGTTGCGTTTCGACGCGGCTGGAGTCATTCCGCCACGATCCTTTCGAGTACGGGGAACACCTCGGCGTTCCAGTCCTCCAGGAAGTCGATCCAGTCGTCGCCCCAGTGACGTGACTCGGCCAGTCCGCTCTCGCGCACGTACTCCTGGAACGCGTCGGTCTCCACGGCGTCGCTGAGCGCGTCGACCCAGTACTCCTGTCCGCCGTCGGGCACGTCGAGGGGGGCGATCAACCCGCGGAACTTCGTGGCGTTGATGTCCCATCCCAGTTCCCCCGCGACCGGAACGTCGGCGAGCCAGTCCACCTCGAGACGGTCCTGGGCGAAACCGAGGATCGGTGCGAAGACCTCCCCCTGGATCTCGCTGCGGCCGTCGGAGGGGTTGAGGATGGTGGCTTCCACGTCGCCACTCATGAGCGCCGGATTGGTCTCACCGGTGCCGTCGTAGATCACCGGTTCGAACTCGATGCCGGACTGTTCCTCCATGAGGTAGAGAAGGACCTCGTCCACGCCGCCGGCGCCCGGTAGGGCGATCCGGAACGGGCGTCCCTCCTCGGCCGCCTCTTCGGCGCCGGCGAGGAACGCGTCGATGTCGGTCCACTCGGCGTCACTGTTGACCGCGAGGACGCCGACGTCCTCGACGACCTGGCCGATGTTGGTCCAGTCGTCCCAGTCGAAGGGCACGTCGAGTTTCTGCGGGAGGACGTTGCGAACGGGTTCCGCGGCCAGCAGGTAGTGCGGATCGCCCGCCTGCGCGGCGAAGTGCCCGTACCCCTCGGCTCCCGAGCCCCCGGGGCGGTTCTCCACCACGATGTTGATCTCCGGCCGTACCTCCTCCAGTCCGGCCGCGACGTTCCGGGCGAAGATGTCGCTTCCCCCACCGGCCGCGAACGGCACGACGATGGTGACGTCCCGTACCGGTTCCCACGTGCCGTCCTCGGCCACCCCGGCCGCTCCCGCCTGACCGTGGCACCCCTGAACGCCCAGCAGGACGGTCAGGGCGAGGGCGGGAACGAGGCGCCGCGACCGACCCGCCGGTCCCGAGGGTCTCCCGTGTGGAGGTGGGCGTAACGACACCATGGCGCGCTCCTTCGCCGAACGTTGGGGTGAAGGGAGGTGTGATGTGGGTCTCTGGTTGGTGTGCGTTACATCTATAACAAGGATCGACTATTGTCTACAATAGTTTCGACGGAAATCCTCACGCCGTACCGGCACACGACATCGCCTCGGCCCGACGACGACCCGCGGGAGAACTCATGTCCGACGACTCGTCCCCGCGGATCCCCCTCGATCCGCCGAGCGTCGTGCGCATGGCACAGGAGAGCGTGCGGCACTCCATCCTGTCGGGGGACATCGAGGCCGGTGCCCGGCTGATCGAAGAGCGGCTCTGTGCGCGCCTCGGCATCAGTCGGCCGCCGTTGCGGGAGGCCCTGCGGCTGTTGGAGCGGGAGGGCCTGGTCGTGGCCAGGCCACGCCGGGGGTGGCAGGTCGTCACCCTCACCGGAGGAGACGTCCATGAGTTGGTGACCCTCCGCTCCGGTCTGGAACGCCTCGCCGTCCAGTGGGGCGTCCCCGTTCGCGACCACGCGCTCCTCGAGGACGCCCGTGCGGCGCTGGAGAGCATGGAGCGGTGCGCCGCCACCCAGGACCGGGCCGGTCTGACCGCCGCCGGTCGCGCCTTCCACATCGGGCTGGTCGCGGTCGCCGGGAACCGCCGCCTCGTCGACACCTACACCTCCGTCGTCGACCAGCTCTCCCTGTGCATGGCGCGCAACCTGTATGTGCGCGAACGTCTGTACGAGGACCTGCCCACCCACGTTCGACGGCACCGGCACCTGCTGGAGCTGGTCGAGGCGGGTTCCCCTGACGCGGTGCTGGCCGAACTCGCCGTGCACGGTGAACGCTCGTTCCTGGGGGAGTCGAGCGAGGACGCGCCGTGACCCAGTACCCACCGCCAAGCGCACCCGAGACCCGTCCAGAAAGGGAGGACCACACCGCGATGACAGAACCCCGTACCCCGCTCGCCGGGATCACCGTCGTTGAGGTCGGCGCGTTCATGGCCGCCCCGTTCGCGACCATGCAGCTCGCCGACCTCGGCGCGCGGGTCATCAAGATCGAGAATCCGGAGGGCGGTGACCCGACGCGTCAGACCGGCCCGTTCCTCGCCGGGGAGAGCTCGCCGTTCCTGCGCCTCAACCGGAACAAGGAGTCGGTGGCCCTTGACCTGAAGTCGGCCGAGGGCAAGGAGGCGTTCCTGCGCCTGGTCGACACCTGCGACGTGGTGGTGGAGAACATGCGTCCCGGCGCCATGGACCGGCTGGGGTTCGGGTACGACGCCTTGCGCGAACGCAACCCCCGCGTCATCTACGCCTCGGCGTCGGGGTGGGGGCAGGACGGTCCACTGGCACCGCTGCCCGGACTCGACATCATGGCCCAGGCGCGCTCCGGGATGATGAGCGTCACCGGCGAGCCGGACCGAGGCCCTGCCAAGGTGGGCCTGCCGATCTGCGACCTCGTCTGTGGTCTCTACATCGCCCTTGCGGTGTCCGCCGCGTTGCGAGGTCGGGGAAAGTCGGGTGATGGCCAGCACATCGACGTCTCCCTGATGGAGGCCGGGGTGTCGCTGTCCATCTGGGAGGCCGGGCGGTACTTCGCCACCGGTGAGGTCGGGGGAAGGGAGGGGACGGCGCACCAGACCTCCGCCCCGTACCAGGCGTTGCGCACCGCCGACGGACACATCACCATCGGCGCCGTCACCGACAAGACGTGGCGTGCCCTGTGCGACGTGCTCGGTACCGGCGACCTCTACGACGACCCCCACAACGCGACCGCCTACCAGCGACGTGAGCGACGCGAGACACTGATCCCGCGCATCGAGGAGATCACCTCGGCGCGAACGACGGAGTCGCTGGTCTCCGCGCTCAACGAGGCAGGCGTGCCCTGCGCCCCCATCTCCGACTACGCCGACGTCTTCACCGACGACCATCTCCTCGCACGGGACTACTTCTGGGACGCCGAGCATCCGCAGGCGGGGGCCGTCCGTCAACTCGGGTCCCCCATGCGGCTCAGCACCACCGCGGTGCGACGCGGACCCGCGGGTCCTTCCCTCGGGGCGCACAGCCGGTCGGTCCTGGAGGATATCGGCTACTCCGCCAACGACGTCACCGAACTGCTGGAGGCGGGGGTGACGACCGAACCCGAGGGAAGCTGACCTCTCCTCTCCTCACCCTGGGGCGGGGCCGGTGGAGTCGCGGATCACCAGGTGGGAGGGCAGGGTGACCCGTCGCGCCGCGGTCCGGGCGCCGGTGGCCGAGCCCTTCTCCAGGAGCAGCTCGACCGCGGCGCGGCCCGCCTCCTCGTGCGGTCCCGCCAGCGTGGTCAGTGCCGGTACGCAGAAGTCCGCCCCGAATATGTCGTCGTAGCCCACGACACTCACGTCCGCAGGGACGCGCACGCCCCGCTCGCCGAGACGGCGCAGCACCCCGATGGCCAACAGGTCGTTGTGCGCGACGACGGCGGTCGCCCCCGTCACCAGCGCCGCGTCGGCGGCGGCCCCACCACCGACGACCCGGGGCGGGAACGGGCCCAGCCGTGTGATCGTCATGCCGTGTGTCTCGGCGGCCGCACGCAGGGCCCGCCAACGCTCGCCGGCCAGCCAGGACTGGCGCGGCCCGGAGAGGTACACGAGGGTCCGGTGCCCGAGCGAGGCCAGATGCTCGACGATCTGGCCGCTGCCCCGCCCGTTGTCCACCACCGCGCTGGGCAGACCCTCCACCTCGCGGTTCACCAGGGCGAGATTGTGCTCCCTGGCGAGTTCGACGGTGGCGGCGTCGGGGAGCCGGCTCGCCGCCAACACGAAGCCGTCCACCGAGCGGGCGAGCCGTTCGATCTGGTTGCGCTCGTTGTCGGCCGACTCCTCCGTGTAGCCGAGGATGAACGTGACCCCCGCGGCGCTGGCGCGCCGTTCCGCGCCCCGGATCGTGCCGAAGAAGTGGGGGTTGGTGATGTCGGGGACCAGCATGGCCACTGTCGCGGTGCGTCCCGACTGCAGTGCTGTCGCCAGCGGATTCGGCCGGTAGCCGAGGCGCTGGGCCACCTGGAGCACGTGGTCACGAGTCGTCGCGTTGACGCGGCGGGGATTACCGAACGCGCGCGACACCGTCGACGGCGCGACACCGGCCTCCCGGGCGACGTCGTAGACGGTGGTGCGCTTGGGCGTGGTCATGGCGTCCAGTGTGCACCCTTGATGGCAACTTTTGGCAATCGCTTGCCATTTTTCCGTCCGTATACCTAGAGTTCACACTCGTGTTCCTCCCCACATTGGGGGTCTGAACAGCGCTTACTTCCGTCCCCTTGTTCCCTGAGTGGAGCCCTTCCGGATGACCGTAAACCGTGGAGCGGCCGATGGCGGGCCAACACGGTCCCGCCCGGCTCTCGTCCGCTGGCTTGAGCGATGCGAACTGACCGTGGGCGCGGCCCTGATCCTCGTCATCTTCGCCCTGATCCTCATCCAGGCGACACAGCGTCACCTCCCCGTCGACGGGTGGGTCTGGACCGGTGAGCTCGCCCGGTTCGGCCTGGTCTGGCTCACCTTCTCCCTGCTGGGCTACCTGCTCGGCCGGGACGAGCACATCACCCTCAAGGTCGTCGACTTCGTGGCGCGGGGATGGGTGCTGCGCGGCGTGTGGATCGTCGCGAACCTCATCGTCGCGGCGATCACCGTCGCGTTCATCGTCGAGGCCTACGAGCTGCTCTTCAACGGCCCCCCACAGACGACACCCGCCCTCGGGATGCCCATGTCCCTCACCTATGTCATTCCCATGGTGGGGCTGATTCTCGCGGCCGTGCGCGCCGTCGCCAACGCCTTCCTGGCGGGACCGCCCAACCCCGACACGCTCCCGACCGAGAGCGCCGACCTTGAGGAGCCGACCCGATGAGCGCGGGGCTCGTAATCCTGGGAATCATCCTCCTGCTCGCGCTGCGGGTTCCCGTCGGCTTCGCCATCCTGGGCCCCAGCGTGCTGTACATGATCTCCACCGACCAGTCCACCGGGCTGAGTCTGCGGACGGCCGCTCAGGAGGTCAACAGCTTTCCCCTGCTCGCCGTCCCCCTGTTCATCCTGGTCGGCGTGATCGCGAACCACACCGGAATCGCCGACCGGATCTTCGCCTTCGCCCAGGTGCTGCTCGGACGGGTGCGAGGGAGCCTCGGCTACGTCAACATCGGGGTCAGCGTCGGCTTCTCCTGGATGAGCGGGACCGCCCTGGCCGACGTCGCGGCACTGGGCAAGATGCAGGTGCCGGCGATGACCCGACGCGGATACCCCCGCCGGTTCGCCCTGGGACTGTCCGCCGCGTCCAGCCTGATCTCGCCGGTCATGCCCCCCAGCATCCCGGCCATCATCTACGCCTCGGTCGCGGCCGTCTCCACCGCCGCGCTGTTCGCCGCCGCGGTCGTCCCCGCCTTCCTGATCGCCGGCGGCCTCGCCGTCGCCGTCTACGTCTGGGCCCGCCGCAAACCGGACCTGGCCGGCCACCGGGCGGCCCCAGGCGAGTTCAGGACCGCGTTCCTCCAGGTACTGGGTCCCCTCGGCGCCCCCGCGATCCTGCTTGGTGGGATCCTGAGCGGTCTGTTCACCCCCACCGAGGCCGCCGCCGTCGGTGTCGCCTACGTCGCGGTCCTCGGATTCTGCTACCGCCGGCTGAACCTGCGCGCGCTCGGCCGGATCGTCGTGGACACCGCCACCACCGCCGCGTCGATCGCCGTGATCCTCGCCGCGTCCGGGTTGCTGGGCTGGATCCTCGCCCGGGAGCGGGTCCCGCAGGACATCGCGTCGTTCCTCCTGGACTTCACCGACAACCCGATCGTGTTCCTGCTCCTGGTCAACATCGCGCTCATCCTGATCGGTACCGTCCTGGAGCCGATCGCCGCCCTGGTCATCACCGTGCCCGTGCTGCTGCCGATCGCGGTCCAGTTCGGTGTCGACCCCGTGCACTTCGGGATCATCACCATCGTCAACCTCATGATCGGGCTCCTCACCCCGCCCATCGGCGGCGTGCTGTTCGTGCTGGGCTCGGCCACCAGGACCCCCATGCACGAGGTGTTCCGCGGGACGGCACCGTTCATGATCCCGCTGCTCCTGGTCCTCGCGCTGCTGACCGTCGCGCCCGACCTGGTGCTGTTCCTTCCCAACATGCTTGGGCTCTGACGTTCCACCACCCGCCGCTCCGCGGCGCCTTCCGAGGAGGAAACCATGCGTACTGGCTACCGCTGGGCAGCCCTGCTTCCCGTGACAGCCCTGGGGCTCGCCGCCTGCGGCGGCGGAGGGGACGACTCCGCCGACGCCGACATCACCCTGTCGTTCGCCAACAGCTACACCGAGGACCACCCCCACACCCGGTGCGGCATCGACCTGGTCGCCGAGCAGGTCGAGGACGCCGGCGTCGGCATCGCGGTCGACACCTTTCCCAACAGTCAACTGGGGGACAACACCGAGACCTTCGCCTCGGTCATGTCCGGCGACATCGACATGGACGTGCAGGGCTCCGCGGCCCTCGGATCCGCCTACGAGCCGATCGGTGTCTTCGACGCCGCCTACGCCTTCGAGGACGCCGACCACATGTTCACCTACTTCGACTCCGAGGAGTCGGAGGAGCTCAAGGCCAACTTCGAGGAGGAGACCGGCGCCAGGATCCTGGACGTCTGGTACTTCGGCGACCGGCACTTCACCGCCAACGACCCGATCCGTACCCCGGACGACCTGAGCGGCCTGCGGATGCGGTTCCCGGACTCGCCGATCTACCTCGCCAACGCGGCCGCGCTGGGCGCCGACCCCACGACCGTCGCCTTCGAGGAGGTGTACCTCGCGTTGCAGCAGGGCACCGCTGACGGCCAGGAGAACCCGATCCCCACGATCAGCGCCGACAACTTCGACGAGGTGCAGAGCCACGTCAGCCTGACCAGCCACCAGATCGGCTCCCAGATGATCGTCATCTCCGGTGACACCTGGGACCAGCTCGACGAGGACCAGCAGGACGCGGTCCAGCAGGCCGTGAGTGACGTGCGCGCGGAGAACCGGACCTGCATCGAGGAGGCCGAGGCCGAGATCGTGCAGGAGTGGGAGTCCACCGGGGCCATGGAGGTCGTGGACGACGTCGACATCGACGCCTTCCGCTCCCAGGCCCAGGAGTACCTCCGTGAGGAGTTCCTGGAGGGCGAGGAACTGGAGCTCTACGAGGCCTTCCAGGACGTCAACTAGCGAGCTCGGAGTCGGGCGAGAAGACGGAGTTGTGACGTATGCGGCGATCCATCGCCACGGTGTCGTTGAGCGGAGGCCTGGAGGACAAGCTCCGGGCCGCCGCCGCGGCCGGGTTCTCGGGTGTGGAGATCTTCGAGAACGATCTCATCGCCTCGCCCCTCCCGCCACGGGAGGTACGGGCGCTGACGGAGTCCCTCGGCCTGAGAATCGACCTCTACCAGCCGTTCCGTGACTTCGAAGGCGTGGACGACGCGCGACTCGAGCGCAACCTGCGTCGGGCCGTGGCCAAGTTCGAGGTCATGACCGAGCTGGGCGTGGACACGGTCCTCGTGTGCTCCAACGTCGCACCGTCGACGATCGACGACGACGCCCGCGCGGCGGCGCAGCTTCGTCGACTGGCGGAGCTGGCGGAGGAGCACGGAGTGCGGATCGCCTACGAGGCACTGGCGTGGGGCCGTCGCGTCAACGACTACGCCCACTCCTGGCGACTGGTCGCCGAGGCCGACCACCCAGCGCTCGGTGTCTGCCTGGACAGCTTCCATATCCTCTCCGTCGGCGACGACCCGGCCGGGTTCCGGGAAATCCCCGGGGAGAAGATCTTCTTCCTCCAACTCGCCGACGCGCCGCGCATGGCGATGGACGTGCTGCAGTGGAGCCGGCACTACCGGTGCTTCCCCGGCCAGGGCGGGTTCGACCTCACCACCTTCACGCGGCACGTCGTGGAGGCCGGCTACTCCGGTCCCCTGTCCCTCGAGGTCTTCAACGACGTCTTCCGGGCGTCCGACCCCTATCGCACCGCGGCGGACGCCCTGCGTTCCCTGTCGGTGCTCGAGGACGCCGTCGCGCGGTCCACCGAGACGGCGGGTACCGGCGTGGCCGCGCCGCCCCGCCGGGCCGTCACGCTGACCCGTCTGCCCGATCCGGTGCGCCCCACCGGTTACGGTTTCGTCGAGGTCGCGGCCACGCGAACCTCCGCGGACCGGATCCGCCGCGTGCTCACCGCACTGGGCTTCGAACACACCCGCGACCACCGGTCGAAGCCCGTCCAGTTGTGGAGTCACGGATCCACCAGGATCCTGCTCAGTTCCACCGACGCGCGGCTCGGGCACACCTGGAGCGCCGACGCGACGGCGACGGCGCTGGGCATCGCGGTCGCCGATCCGCACCACGCGGTGCGCCGGGCCGAGGAACTCCTGGCTCCGGCCCTCCCTCGCCGCCGCGACCCCACGGAGTCACCGCTACAGGCGGTCGCCGCCCCCGACGGCACCGCGGTCTTCTTCTGCCCCGCGGACGACACGCGGGGGACGGACTGGCTGGAGGACTTCTCCACCGCGGCCGTGGCCGACCATCAGGACGGTGTGAACACCCCCATCACCGGCATCGACCACGTGGGACTGTTCCAACCCTTCGACCACTTCGACGAGGCCTCCCTCTTCTACCGGTCGGTGCTCGGCCTCGAGCCCGCGGAGAGCCTCGAACTGGCCGCCCCCGACGGGCTGGTGCGCAGCCGTGCGCTCACCACCGCGAACGGGTCCGTGCGCATCGCGCTGAACGTGTCCGTGCTGGGTCGCGGAGCCCAGGCCGATGCCGCCGGAGGAGCACAGCACATCGCTCTGGCCAGCGATGACATCGTGGCCAGCGCCCGCGCCATGACCGAGGCCGGCGTCGCACCCCTACCGATCCCCGACAACTACTACGCGGACCTTCGCAGCCGAACGGACCTGGACGAGGAGACCCTGGAACGGCTACGCGTCCACGGGATCATGTACGACCAGGTGGGCGATGGCGAGTTCTTCCACTTCTACACACCCATGGTGGACGGACGGCTGTTCTTCGAGGTTGTCCAGCGCCGGGGCGGTTACGACGGCTACGGTGCCGCCAACAGTCCCTTCCGGATGGCGGCGCAGCGGGTGGAGCGGGTCCAGTGACCGAGACGACACGACGGGACGCCGAATGCGGTACGGAGGCGTCCCGGGAGCCGTCCTTCCTCGTCGGACTCATCGGTTCGGGGGTTGGTCCGTCCCTCACGCCGTCGATGCACGAACGGGAGGCCCAGGAACAGGGACGCCGCCTGATCTACCGGCCGATCGACATCTCCGCGCTCGGTCTCGAACCGGCATCGGCGGTCGACCTCGTGCACGCGGCGCGCAGGCTCGGGTTCAACGGCCTGAACATCACCCACCCGTGCAAACAGCTCGTGGTGTCGGCGCTTGACGAGCTCTCCCCGGACGCCGAGGCGCTGGAGGCCGTGAACACCGTCGTGTTCCATGGTGACCGGGCCGTCGGGCACAACACCGACTGGTCGGGCTTCGCCGAGGCGTTGCGCCGAGGGCTGCCCGACGCACCGCGAGGACGGGTGGTGTTACTCGGAGCCGGGGGTGCCGGGTCCGCGGTGGCGCACGCGCTGATGGTCTCGGGAGTACGGGAGCTCGTCGTCGCCGACGTCGCGGGGGACCGAGCGGCCGCGCTCGCGGCACGGACCCAGCGTCGGTTTCCCGACGCCGTGTGCGTGCCAGGGAACCCCGCGGACCTGCGCGACCTGCTCGCGAACGCGGACGGTCTGGTCCACGCCACGCCCACCGGCATGGCCGACCACCCTGGTCTTCCGGTCCCGGAGGAGCTGCTGCGTCCACCCTTGTGGGTCGCCGACATCGTCTACCGTCCGGTGGACACCCAACTCCTGCGGTGTGCGCGCTCCAACGGTTGCGAGACCCTCGACGGAGGCGGGATGGCCGTGTTCCAGGCCAGCCACGCCTTCGGCCTGATCACGGGGCTGCGGCCGGACGCGGAGCGCATGCTGACGCACTTCACGGAGCTGACGGCCCGGGAGTAGCCGCGCTCCGCGTCCTCGAGGTCACCCGGCTCAGGAGGCCGCGAGAAGCGCCTGGATCTCGTCCGGCCTCGGGGGCCGTGCCCCCGCACCGGTGCACGCCACCGCCGCGGCGGCCGACGCGAACCGCAGCGTGTCGGCGAGGTCGGCATCGGTCAGCGTCGACAGATTCCCGGGTTCGGCGAGGTATCCGAGGGTGTCCAGCCGAGCGAGCGCGGCGGCGCCGAAGGTGTCCCCAGCGCCCACGGTGTCGACCACGTCCACGACGAAGCCCCCGTGACGCACGGGGGACCGGCCCGGGACGTACGCCACGGCGCCGTCGGCCCCCCGCGTCAGTAGCACGAGGTCGATCGCGTGGTCGCGAGCCCAGTCCGCGACCACGTCCAACGGTTCCCTGCCGGGGGCGAGGAAGGCGA
The DNA here is from genome assembly GCF_018437505.1 of Spiractinospora alimapuensis. Taxonomy (NCBI): domain Bacteria; kingdom Bacillati; phylum Actinomycetota; class Actinomycetes; order Streptosporangiales; family Nocardiopsidaceae; genus Spiractinospora; species Spiractinospora alimapuensis. The sequence continues at coordinate 84,530 of NZ_CP072467.1, forward strand.
CGTCCTCCTCACTGACCTTCAGTACGTGTGTCGTGTCCAGCCACGGGGTCACCGCGGCCATGAGGGTCACGCGGTCCGGCCACAGCGAGGGACGTGCGTTGAGGTCGTAGCACACGACGGAGCGATTCCGCCGGGCGTGCGTCCAGGCCCGCAGATGGTGGGCCCCCGGGGGCATCACGGCGGCGAGGGTGCCGGTGTAGATCGCGCGCGGGTTCACCGACGTGTCGGGGAACTCCGCGGGGGTCCACTGCCAGTCGGCCGTTCCCCGCAGGTAGAAGCTGTAGTCGGCCGAGCCACTCTCGGAGAACCCCACGACCGCGAGTGTGGTGGGCTCTTCCGCGTCCACGGCGAGACGCAGGTCGACGCCGTGCCCGGTGAGATAGTCACGAAGCTGGCGCCCGAAGGTGTCGCGGGACAACCGACACATCAAGGGGGCGTCGACCCCCAACCGGGTCAGGGCCACCGCCGCGTTGGTCGGCCCGCCACCCGGGATCGCCCGCCAGGTGTCCGCCCCCCGAGGCATGAGATCGATGAGGGCCTCTCCACAGACGATGATCATTCGTTCTCCCCAGATGTCCGGCGCCCGTGCTGCTCTGGAAGGTACACCGCGGGTGCGCGCCGTCTCGACCTCCCCTCCTTGGGTTGGGGGTGTGAACCCAAGGAGGGGAGGTGCGAAGGCCACACTCGATCCGTGGGAAGTCGCTCCGGTGGTCGAGGGTCGCCAACGTCTCCGTGTCCAGAACGTGGCGCTCGTGCTCGCGGGACCGCGGCGCTGGTTCCTCCTCAACGTGATCGGGTGCCGGCGGCACTCCCCACGCGCGGACACCAACGAACCATCCCGCCCTCCTTCACTGCGGGCTCCCCGTACTCGTGGGTGTCGGCTTGCCCGTCACGGGGGCTTCTCGACTCCTCGACCAGGGGACGCCCGGCTCGTCGTGGTGACGGCCGTCTTCCCTGTCCCAGGGAACCTCGCCGGCCACACCACGCCGATCCTAAGAGGTGAGGTCGGGGTTAGGTCCGGTTGGAGGTGACGCGCACGGTTTCGGCATGGATCGCGGTCTGTTCGTCGTATCCGGCCGTGACCGCTCGGTTCTGTTCGAGTACCTCGATGGATCGTTCGACTGTCGCGGTTCCGGTCGGCGGGCTGGGCGGTGGTCGCCTTGATGCCTTCTCAGCGTGGGTGGACCCGGATCGCCGATGAGGAGTAGGGCTTGTCTGCCCGCAGACGGTCCGGGCCAGTCCACGGGTGGCCGGCGCCGCGCGGCAGCCGTAGCGTGGCCGGCGGGGTGGCGGGCGCGGTCCATCGTGCCGTGCCCGGGAACGTCGGGGTGTTCACCGGTGGCGGAGTCGATACGCGGCCGTTCGTTGGCCCTGTCCCAGATCTCCTCCCGCGTCGACGACTCCGTGACGGGCGGCCACCCCCTCTCCTCCCGGGCGAGGCCAGGTGTGAGCGAGGCGAGCGGATCCCACCCGGCATGGGTGAGCTCATGGCGCGCGACCACATTGGCCGGTCCCGCCCGAGCACCGGCCCACCCGTGAACGAGCGAAAAACGACCTAGCCGTCCCCGCCTCCCGGTCGTACCAGGCCGGCGTCGTAGGCCGCGATCACGGCCTGGGTGCGGTCACGCGCCCCGAGCTTGGTCAACACATTGGAGACGTGGGTCTTGACGGTCTCGGGGCTGACGAACTGTTCCGCCGCGATCTCGGCGTTGGACAGCCCGCGAGCCACGAGTCTCAGCGTCGCGGACTCCCGGTCCGTCAGCGACGCGACGGCCCGCGACGCCGACGTGCTCGCCGGGGGACTGCTCGCCGCCAGCGAACGGACCGCGGCCGGGAACAACACCGACTCACCCAGATGGACGACCCGGATCGCGGTGAGGATGTCCTCGGGGCGGCTGCGCTTCAGCAGGAAGCCCGACGCCCCCGACCGCAGGGCGCCGTAGACGTAGTCGTCGTTCTCGAACGTGGTCACCACGATGATCCGGGGTGGCGCGGTGAGACCCTCCAGGAGCAGACGAGTGGCCTGGATCCCGTCCACGTTGGGCATGCGGACGTCCATCAGCACGATGTCCGGCTGGGTGCGGCGCACGACGTCAAGCACCCCGCTTCCGTCGTCGGCCTCGCCAACGACGGTCATCCCCTCCTCAGCGTCGATGAGGGCGCGCAGCCCCGCACGCACCAGGGGCTCGTCGTCCACGAGGGCGACCGTGATCAACCTGCCTCCTTCCACGGGATCGTGACCCACAGTCGCCACCGATCCGCCTCCAGTCCCGCCTGGACCGTCCCGCCGAGCAGGGAGACACGTTCCTCGATCCCGCGGAGTCCGCGTCCGCCCGTCGTCCGGGCCGGGGTACGCGATCTCGGGGCCACGGGATTCGTCGTGTGCACGACGACCCCGTCCGACCCCACGCGCACCGCCACGTCCACCTGACCGGAACCGTAGCGCAACGCGTTGGTGAGCGCCTCCTGCACGACGCGATAGGCCTCCCGCGAGACCACGCCGGGAACCGCGTCCAGGTCTCCCGCCTGTTCCACCCTGAGGTCGACCCCGGCGGCCCTGGCCCCATCCACCAGGGTGGGGAGGTCCGCGAGAGACCGCTGGGGGGTGGCCGACGGACGCTCCTCGCGCAGTACCCCGAGCACGTGGTCGAGCTCCTCGGTCGCGGCGCGGGTCTGTTCGGCGATGGTGGACAGGGCCTGCCGCGCGAACTCGGGATCGGAGTCCATCACCCGGGCCGCGGTCCCCGCCTGCAGAGTCACCACCGACAGCACGTGCCCGATGGAGTCGTGCAGTTCCGCCGCGATCCGATTGCGTTCGGTGAGGTTCTCCGCCCGCGCCTGCGCGGCGGCGAGCCGGTCGGCGGCGGAGGGCCCGAGCAGCGGTGGGGCAAGCCTCGCCAGCCCCGCGCCGACCAGGGCCAACACGTATCCGAACGTCACGAGCATCAGGAAGGCGAGCGGCAAGCCCAACCAGCGGTGGTCGCTCGGCAGGGGAGTGAGCTGGGTCTCGACGTGGGACAGGACGGGGGCGATCGCGAGCAGACCCGCCTCGGTCAGCACCACCATCGTCGCCAACGACACCACGAACCCGACGACGAAGTGGATCGCCAACCAGCCCATGGCACGCGCACGCGCCCCTGGCCCGGTCGGGCGTGCCACCGGTTCCCGGGCGAGACGCCCCCCGAGCAGGGTGCGCGCCACCTGTGTCTGGAGCGCGGCGACCGGACGGAGCGCGGCGGTCGCCGCGACGAGGACCGTCGCGATGACCAGCGCCGCGATCTGGACCGGACTGGTGAGCGCCTCCGGCGCGTCGGCGACGGTCCGGAAGCGCACCATGGACAGCGCGACCATCGCCGCCAGCAGGAAGGGGAAGAACAACGCCCCACCCAGTAGCAGGTACAGCCACCGCCGGTAGGTCCAGACGCTCACCAGCGGCGCCACGGCCAGCCCGATCATTCGCACCCGACGATCGTCGCACGTGCGTCGCGTTCCCCACTTCCCCCGCGCGGGGGAACGGGATCCCCCCGACGGGCGGTGCGGTGGTGGGGCGTCGCGTCGTTGGATGAAGACATCCACGATCGTCACACGGCGGCCACACAGAGAGGGAAACGATGACCGACAACGCTCATGCCCCCCCACTTCGAGAGGGGGCCGCCGAGGTACGGGCCCACCACGGCCCGGACGTCGACGCGCGTCGCGGAGGAGAGGCGGGGCACGGCCCCTCCCACTCCGGATGGTGGTCGCGGTGGGGCGCCGTCGCCGCGTTGGTGTGGTCGGCCGGTGCCGTCACGCTGGGCGCGTCCTGGCTCCTGGGCTACCTGGCCAACCCGTTCGACGACGCGGGGGTGGTCTCCATGGGCGCGGTTCTCAACGCGGCGGATCCCGCGGTGGGCGCCACGCTCGTCGCGGTGTTGGGTGCCGCGGGCATCGTCACCGCCGTAGTGGTCACCCAGGATCCGCCGCCACACACCCGGTGGGCCCGGAGAGCGGCCGAGGCCGTGGGCTGGGTGATCACCGGTGTCTGCGCGCTGCTCCTCGTCAACGGCTGGCTGCTGATGGCGATGGGCTACGGTCTCGCGCTTCCGATCCTGGCGCTGTTCCTGCCCGACATCCTGTCGGAGTACCTCGTCGCCGTGGCCGACCCCCAGCTCGTCATCTGTGGGTACGGTGTCGCCGGCGCGCTCATCTGGGGTCTGGTCACGCTGCGCTACCGACGTCGGCTGCGTCGTACCTGTGCCCACTGTGGCCGCGGAGACGATTGGTCGGCGGAGGGGGAGCGGTCGTCGCGGCTGCGGACGCTGCGGGTCGGGCGGGCCGCCGTCGTCGGGGGAGCCCTCGCCGCTCTCGTCTACCCCGCGACCCGGTTCGCCTGGCTGTTCGGCGTGGGGATGGACATGGGCGAACTCCCCGACCAGGCGCTCTCGATCGGCCTCACCCTCGCCGGGGCGGCCGTCGTGGGCGTCCTGCTGATGACCGGACTGGTGTCCAACTGGGGGGTGAGATTTCCCCGGTGGGCGGTGGGCCTCGTCGGTCGGCGGGTGCCGGTGTCGCTCGCGGTGGTGCCCGCGGTCGTCGTCGGAACCACGCTGGTCGCGGTCGGACGCGGCGTCCTCAGCCTTCCGCACCTGTGGCTGGACATGGTGGGGGGCTCCTACGACCTTTTGGCGAACTTCGTGGCCTTGGCCGCCATGCTCCCCTGGGGAGCCGCGCTCCTCGTCGCGACCGCCGCCTACGCGGTAAGGCGCCGCGCGGAGTGCGACGCGTGCGGTCTGGGTACGGCGGAGGCCGCGCCGAACGGGCCGAACGGGATCAGCCGAGCCGGCGGAACAACGCGATCCACAGAGGTAATGCCCCGTTGATCGCCAACTGGCGGAGGATCTGCGCGAGTACGACCACGTGCAGGTCCGCGTCGACGGCCGCGGCGATCACCACCATCTCCGGGGCGCCACCGGGGGCCACGATCAACAGGCAGGTGAGGAACGACCAGGGGGTGACCGCGGTCAGCACCGCGGCGATCCCCACCGCGAGGAGGAACGTGGCCGCGACGCTGACGAAGCCCCGGGTCACCACGGACAGGGGGAGTCGGGTGCGCTGCGCCAAGTACTCGCCGACCGTCACGCCGAGGAGGAGCTGGCCAAGCATCTCCTGGGCGTGGGGGACACCGAGGAGGTCGGTGTGCACGCCGAGGGCCCGTAGGGCCAGGACCGCGGCGAAGGCGAAGAACATGGGGCCCAGGAGAGCGGCGACGGGGACACGCCACCGGGAGGCCAGGTGGGCCGCGCCGTAGGAACCCGCCAGCAGCACCGCCCAGTAGCCCCAGCCGGGAACACTGCCGGGGATCTCGGCGACGGAGGAGAGCGGGAGACGCGCGACGTCACCGAGGGCGGGGGCGACGGCGGCGACGACGCCGACCACCACGACCATTCGGGCGGCCTGGACCACGGCGACGAGCTGTGGGGAACGGTCGAGATCCGCGGCGACGGCCGGCAGGATCACCAGCCCACCGGGAAGCGTCGCCAGTCCACTGGTCAACTGGTCGATTCCGGCCCACCGTGAGTACGCGTAGGCCACCAGCACTGAGCCGACGAGGACCGCGATGAGCGCGCCGACCAGCACGGGGATATACCCGAGCTCGCCGTCGAAGTGCTGGGTGGCCAACGCGGGGCCGAGCGCCCCTCCCACCAGGATCTGTCCGTGACGCCGCAACGCCGAACTGGGGGCGGCGCCGCGGTCGCGACGCTGGTAGACCCGGCACAGGACCCAACCCGCGACGACTCCCGCGATGACCCAGACGATCTCCATTCCCAGCAGCGCGAAGGCCCCGCCCCCCAGTGCGGCCGCGAGGGCGAGCTCGAGCCACGAGAGCGAGCGTGCTCGGTCAGGTCCGTCGGCGCTCATGGCCGGTGCGTGGTCGCGTCGCCGCGCACGGAGTCAGAACGCACCAGTTCGGGGTGAGACATGCGGCATACCGTATACCTCAGCCCATGCGGGGGTTCGGGCGGGGATCAGGTGGTGCCCCGGCGCCACCCGCGAATCCCGATCACGCCGAGAACCAGCCCCAGAACGATGTTCACCGCGATGAGGCTGCCATGGACGACGTAGAACGCCGTGGGGTGACCCTCCTGAAGGTTGAAGATGAGCATCGTCCATTGGGCCAGCATGAATACGGCGAGGGCGATGAGGAACCCGGCGACTCGGCGTGACATGCCACAACGCTATCGCCCAGGTTTTGATCTACGATGTAAAGGCCCTGGTCTCGGTGGCTTCAGGACGAGCCGACCACGACCTCGACCGAGTGAACGTCCACGCCCCACGGTCGAACCGTGTCACTCAGTACAGCGAGGAGCTCACGCCGTAGTCCATGGCCGTCGCGCACCGCCGAGTCCGCGGTCGTTCCCTCGAGGGCCACGTCGAGCGTCGTTCCCGCGAGTTGGGCGATCGCGCTGGGCAGGTGCGGAACCGCGTATGTCGCGGAACGGGCGTCGACGACCCGGTACACCAGGCGGGCACTCGCGACGACTCCCAGCCCATCGGCCGTCCGTCGCTCCCGGGCGGGGAGAGCAACCTCCTGTGGACGTGTGTCGACGCGGAGCCGTGCCCGCTGGACGAACGGCACGACCCAATGCGTTCCGGGTTCGAGTACTCGGTCGAACCGACCGCCGCGTTCCACCACGACCCGTTCGTCGGGACGCACTCGGACCACCGAACGGAATACGACCCAGCCGCACCCGGCGACCAGAACGACGGTGAGGGCGACGAGCATCTCAGTTGGCCTCGCGGATGATCGAATCGGCGTGATCACAGGCCCCGTCCGTCGCGGCGGGATCATCGAGGTCGACGAACGACGTCGAGAACCAGGGGAGGTCCTCACGGGACGCCGCGGTCGCGGACTGCCACGCACTGAAGTCGGTCACCCGTCGACGGTACTCGTTCCGTCGGACGTCGCGTCCCGGAAGAAGCCTCGGGGCCGAGAAATTCCCGGCCACCGGGCGTGGTTGTGGCCATTATGGCGAACTTTGGTGATTCCACGACCGTGCGGCGTATCCTGACGGAACTCGGTGACACCTGGGCGGTGGTGGGGCTCTCGACGAACCCGGACCGGGCGGCCTTCGGGGTGGCACAGGTCCTGCGGTCGTTCGGCAAGCGTGTGGTTCCGGTGCACCCCAAGGCGGAGACGGTGCACGGCGAACCCGGATACGCCGAGCTGTCCGACATCCCCTTCCCCGTCGACGTGGTGGACGTCTTCGTGAACTCCGAGCTGGCCAGTCCGGTCGCCGACGAGGCGGTGCGGATCGGGGCCAAGGCGGTGTGGTTCCAGCTCGGGGTGATCGACAGCAAGGCCTACGCGCGGACCCGCGCCGCCGGAGTGGACATGGTGATGGACCGCTGCCCCGCCATCGAGATCCCCCGCCTTGGCCACCACTGAGCCGCGCGTCGAGCCGATCCACACGGCCCGTCTCGAGCTGATCCTCCTCCACGAATCGCACGCCGAGGAGATGGTGGCCGTCCTGGCCGACCCGATCCTCTACCAGTTCACTGGTGGGGAGCCGCCCGAACGCGACGCGTTGAGGCGGCGTTACCGACGTCAGGTGGCCGGTTCGCCTCGTCCCGGCGAGCTTTGGTGGAACTGGGTGATCCGCCTCCCGAGCGAGGGGTGTCTCGTCGGCTTCACGCAGGCGACGGTGTCCCCACCGTCCTCCCATCGACGTGTCGAGGTCGCGTGGGTCCTGGGAACTCCCTGGCAGGGCCACGGCTACGCCCGAGAGGCGGCCGGGGCCCTGACCACCTGGCTCGTCGCCCACCACGCACTGGGGGAGGTCGTCGCCCACATCCACCCCGACAACCACGCCTCCGCCGCCGTCGCGACGTCCATCGGCATGGCGGTCACCGACCTCTGGCGGGACGGCGAACGTCGTTGGCGTCTCGTCACATGAGCCGCGAACGGGTACGTCTCTGGATAAAAGACACCGATTTCTGGTTTGTCGGAGTTGATCACGGCGGGGCTGTTAGCTTCTCGCCATGCCTGGATTCGAACACGAGTTCCCGTTGGATCTCATTCGTCATTCGCCCACACTGGCCGCGGAACTCTTCGAGTTGGCCTCGGGAGACAAGCTCCCGGAGCACACACGCGTCCGGTGTGACGCCAGCGAGGCCAACACGACGTCGGTCCCCGAACGGGTACCCGACTCCGTCCTCGTGCTAGCTGACCATGCGTTCGCGGCGCTTTCCAATGTCGCCCTGAAGGTTCTGGAGGAGTACATGGGATCGACGAAGTATCGCGAGTGGCGCAGTGAGTTCGCACGCGAGTACGAGGCGAAGGGGGAAGCCAAGGGCAAGGCCGAGGGCAAGGCGCAGGCGTTGCTCATGTTGGTGGAGTCGCGAGGGGTGGCGGTGTCAACCGGGCTCGGGTGGAGGAGTGCGAGGACATCGACCAGTTGGATCGGTGGTTCCGTCGTGCGGTGACGGCCGAGACCGAGACCGACATCTTCGCCTGAGCCCTCCCGTTCGCTCGAGGTGCGGGGTCGATGTGACAGCGGCCCCGTGGGCCCGCAGAATGAGGCTGGACAGGTGTTCGGGCGGGCAGAAAGTGAACGGGACTCATGACGACCCAGACCGAGGGGGGCACCCAGCGGGCCATCGATCAGCGGATCGCTGAGGAGCTCGGGGTGCAGCAGGGACAGGTGCGTGCGGCGGTGCATCTGTTGGACGAGGGATCGACCGTCCCCTTCATCGCCCGGTACCGCAAGGAGGCGACCGGAAGCCTGGACGACGCCCAGCTACGGGACCTGGAAGAGCGTTTGCGCTACCTGCGCGAACTCGAGGAGCGTCGCGAAGCGGTGTTGGAGTCGATCCGGTCGCAGGGCAAGCTGGACGACGCGCTGGAGGCTCGGGTTCGCGCCGCGGACTCCAAGGCGCGGCTGGAGGACATCTACCTCCCCTACAAGCCGAAACGACGCAGCAAGGCACAGGTCGCACGGGAAGCCGGGCTGGAGCCGCTCGCCGACACGCTGCTGTCGGACCCCACCCAGGACCCACAGGAGTGCGCCGCCGGTTATCTCGCGCCGGACGACGGGGTCGCCGACACCGCGGCGGCCCTGGAGGGCGCCCGGGCGATCCTGGTGGAGCGCTTCACCGAGGACGCCGATCTCATCGGCGAGCTCCGCGACCGGATGTGGCGGCAGGGACGCGTCCAGTCCAAGGTCAAGGAGGGCAAGGAGACCGACGGCGCCAAGTTCGCCGACTACTTCTCCTTCGCCGAACCACTCACCGACCTGCCCTCGCACCGCGTGCTCGCCCTGTTCCGCGGGGAGAAAGAGGAGGTTCTCCAGCTCACGCTCGAACCGGAGGAGCCGGCCGCCGACGGCGGACCCAGCGGCTACGAACGACGCATCGCCTCGCACTTCGACATCCAGGACCAGGGCCGCCCCGCGGACAAGTGGCTCGGGGAGACGGTGCGGTGGGCGTGGCGTACGCGGGTCCAACTGCGGCTGGAGGTGGACACGCGGATGCGACTGTGGCAGGCCGCCGAGGAGGAGGCGGTGCGGGTCTTCGCCGCCAACCTACGGGACCTGCTCCTCGCCGCCCCGGCGGGCACGCGGCCGACCATGGGACTCGACCCCGCGTACCGCACGGGCGTGAAGGTCGCGGTCGTCGACGCCACCGGCAAGGTGGTGGACACCACCGCCGTCTACCCGCACGTCCCCCAGCGCCGATGGGACGAGGCCCTCGCCGAACTGGAGCGACTCGTGCGCCTGCACGACGTGGAGCTCATCGCGATCGGCAACGGAACCGCGTCGCGGGAGACCGACCAGCTCGCCGGGGAACTCGTGAAACGAGTGAGCGGTCCGAAGGCCCCGGTCAAGGTCATGGTGTCGGAAGCGGGAGCCTCGGTGTACTCCGCCTCCGCCTACGCCGGGCGGGAGCTGCCGGAACTGGACGTGTCCATGCGGGGCGCGGTGTCGATCGCCCGCCGGCTGCAGGACCCGTTGGCGGAACTCGTCAAGATCGAACCCAAGTCGATCGGGGTGGGCCAGTACCAGCACGACCTCGCCGAGGGCACCCTCTCCCGCGCCCTGGACGCCGTGGTGGAGGACTGCGTGAACGCCGTCGGCGTGGACGTGAACACCGCCTCCGCGCCGCTACTCGCCCGAGTGTCGGGCATCAGCACCAGCCTCGCCGACGGCATCGTGGCCCACCGCAACACCAACGGGGCCTTCCGCGCCCGGTCGGAACTCACGGCGGTGTCCCGGCTCGGCCCCAAGGCGTTCGAACAGTGTGCCGGCTTCCTGCGCATCCCCGGAGGCGCGGACCCGTTGGACTCCTCGGGAGTCCACCCGGAGGCCTACCCGGTCGTCCGCCGCATCATGGACGCGACCCAACGCGGCATCGGCGACCTGATCGGGGACAGCCGCCGCCTGCGCGAGCTGCGCCCGCAGGAGTTCACCGACGACACCTTCGGCCTGCCCACGGTCACCGACATCCTCGGGGAGCTGGAGAAACCCGGACGTGACCCGCGTCCGGAGTTCCAGACCGCGGCCTTCGCCGACGGGGTCGAGAAGATCTCCGACCTGACGCCCGGGATGATCCTCGAGGGAGCGGTCACCAACGTGGCCGCGTTCGGGGCCTTCGTGGACGTCGGCGTGCACCAGGACGGCCTCGTCCACATCTCGGCCATGTCCCGTTCCTACGTGTCCGACCCTCGGGAGGTCGTCAAGCCCGGCGACATCGTGCGCGTCAAGGTGCTGAGCGTCGACACCCAACGCAAGCGCATCGGACTCACACTGCGTCTGGACGACGACGTGGAGTCGGTCACAACCGGCGGCGGTGACGCGGGTGACGCCGCGAGGCGAACCTCCCGTGGCGACAAGGGCGCCGGCCGAGCCGCGGCGTCGGGGAAGCGCGGATCAGGACGGCAGGACAACGGTCGGCGAGGGCAGCCGGAGCCGCAGGGGGCACTGGCCGACGCGTTGCGACGCGCGGGCCTGGACAAGCTCAACTGACGCCGACCGTCGGGCGGGGCGTCGCGTCGGCGCCGGGACTTAGGGGAGGATGGTCAGGTGACCACGGATAACGTATGGAACTACCTGATTGACATGGACGGGGTGCTGGTCCGCGAAGAGCACCTCGTGCCCGGTGCCGACGCGTTCCTCGCGGAACTGGACGCCAGCAGTGCGTCCTACATGGTGCTGACCAACAACTCGATCTACACGCCACGGGACCTGCGGGCACGCCTGCGCCGCACCGGGTTGAGGATCAGTGAGGGCGCGATCTGGACGTCGGCCCTGGCGACGGCGCGGTTCCTCGACCAGCAGCGACCCAAGGGGTCGGCGTTCGTGATCGGGGAGTCCGGGCTCACCACCGCGCTGCACGACGTCGGCTACACCCTGACCGAGCACGACCCGGACTACGTCGTGCTGGGCGAGACCCGCACCTACAGCTTCGAGGCGATAACACGCGCGATTCGGCTCGTGGATCGGGGCGCGCGGTTCATCGCCACTAACCCCGACGTCACCGGCCCCAGCCAGGAGGGCTCCCTGCCGGCGACCGGCGCCGTGGCCGCCCTGATCGAACGGGCGACCGGCCGCAAGCCCTACTTCGTGGGAAAGCCCAACCCGCTGATGATGCGTTCGGCGCTGCGCACGCTCGGCACCCACTCGGAGAACACCCTGATGATCGGGGACCGAATGGACACCGACGTGCGCTGCGGACTGGAGTCAGGGCTCCAGACGATCCTCGTCCTGTCGGGGATCTCCCAGGCGGACACCGCCGAACAGTTCCCCTACCGGCCGACCCGCGTCGTGGGATCGGTGGCCGACCTGGTGGGCCGGGTCACCGATCCCTTCGACGGCGAGCACTAGGCGTCGGGGGCCGGATCCGATACGTCCGAGGCGCCGGCGGCGTGCCCCGCGTCGGTTCCCGTGCGGATCGCGCGCCGCAACACCTCGGCGAGGTGTTCGGGGCGGCGCCCGGTCAGTTGGTCGACCTGTGTACGACAGGAGAAGCCGTCCGCCAGCACGGTGGTGTCGGCGTCGGCGGCGCGCACCTCGGGGATGAGGACCCGTTCGGCGGCTCCCACCGACACGTCGTAGTGCCCCGGTTCGAAGCCGAAGTTGCCGGCGAGCCCGCAGCAGCCGGAGTCCAACACCCGGTTCGACAGCCCGGTGCCTCCGATGAGGTCGCGGTCGGCCTCGAATCCGAGCGTGGCGTGCTGGTGACAGTGCACCTGAGTCAGGGCGTCACCTGAGAGCTCGCCGAAGTCGACGTCGGACGCCCGTTCGGCCAACAGCCCCGCCAACGTCGTGGTGCGCTCACCGACTCCGCGTGCGGCGTCGGTGTCGACCATCTCCGGAAGCTCCCCCCGAAGCGCGGAGGTGCAACTCGGCTCCAGCCCGACGATGGGGATGTCGGCGGCGACCGCGTCGGCCAGCACCTTCGTCGTGCGCCGCATGACGAACCGCGCGACGTCCAGTTGGCCAGTGCTCACCCAGGTGAGCCCGCAGCAGACGGGCCCCCGGGGTAGGCGGACGGAGAACCCGGCGTGCTCCAATACCTCGACCGCGGCCGCGCCGACGCCGGGGTCCAGGTAGTTGGTGAAGGAGTCGGGGAAGAGCAGCACCTCCCCGCGCGGAGCCTCGCGCGGCACGTCGCGGCGCCGCCGATCGCGCCTGCGCATCGCCCGGATCAGCGTCGTGTTCGCGAACTCCGGGAGATCCCGCTTCGGTTCGACTCCGGCGACGCGCTTGAGCGCGGGGGAGAGCACCCGGGACCGCGCCACGGCGTTGGCGACCGGAGCCGCGGGGCCGGCGAACCGCAGCCACAGGGGGAGCGCGCCCATGGAGTAGTGGCTCATGGGCCGAACCCGACCGCGGTAGTGCTGGTGGAGGAACTCCGACTTGTAGGTCGCCATGTCCACGTTGACCGGGCAGTCCGAGGAGCAGCCCTTGCAGGAGAGGCACAGGTCAAGGGCGTCGCGCACCTCCGTGGACTGCCAGCCGTCGGTCACGAGTTCACCGCGCAGCATCTCACCCAGCAGCCGGGCCCGGCCCCGGGTGGAGTGTTCCTCCTTGCCGGTGACCATGTAGCTCGGGCACATCACCCCGGTGCTGGTGTCCACGCACTTGCCCACGCCAACGCAGCGGCGCGTGGCCTTCGCGAGGCTGCCGTCGTCGTGCGGGTAGGAGAGCGCGAGAGGGAGTGCCCGAACGGGTCCCGACACCCGCAGATCCTCATCCATCGGGCGCGGCTGCACGCCGATACCGGGATTGAGGTGGTCCTCGGGGTCGAACATCGCCTTGAACCGGGCGAACAGCGCCATCAGTTCCGGGGAGTACATACGCGGGAGGAGTTCACCCCGGGCCTGCCCGTCACCGTGCTCGCCGGAGACCGACCCGCCGTAGGAGACCACGAGGTCGGCCGCGTCCTCCATGAACGCGCGGAACACGGCGCGGCCTCCGTCGGAGTCCAGGTCGAAGTCGATGCGGATGTGGACGCACCCCTCGCCGAAGTGCCCGTAGGGGATGCCGCCCAGACCGTGCTTGGCCTGCAGCCGCTGGAAGTCCTTGAGGTAGGCGCCGAGGCGTTCGGGAGGAACCGCGGCGTCCTCCCACCCCGGCCACGCCTCCGCGCCGTCGGGGGAGCGGGTGACCAGACCGGAACCCGCCTCGCGCAGTGACCACAGGGACCTCTGCTGCGCCTTGTCGGTGACCACGCGGGTCGCGGTCGCGAGACGGTCGAGTGCCGCGCACATGGCGCGCCCGCGCTCGGCCGCGTCCGTTGGGTCGTCCCCACCGACCTCGATGAACAACCAGCCGCCGCCCTCGGGCAACTGCGACAGCGCGGCGGGCCCCCGACCGTCGGGCGAGTGCGCCTTCAGCGTCGCGACCATGTCCGCGCCAGTCCCCTCGACGGTGAGCGGCTGGAGGTCCAGGATCGACGGTACGGAGTCGGCGGCGGTCGGCATGTCGGGGAAGGCGGCGACGACCAGGACCCGTGAGGCGGGCGGGCGCACGAGCCGCACCTTGGCGCGCAGCACGACGGCACAGGTGCCCTCCGAGCCGACAAGCGCGCGGGCGAGGTTGAACTCGTTCTCCGGAAGCAGAGAGTCCAAGGCGTATCCGGAGACTCGGCGCTGCAGCGAGGGGAAGCCGGTGCGCAGCAGGGCGAGGTTTCCCTCCACCATCGCGCGGAGGTCCCGATACAACTCCCCGACCCGGTCGGAACGGGAACAGAGAGCGTCAAGGTCCTCGCGGGAGGTGGGCCCGACGGTCAGTCGGGTGCCGTCCGCCAGCAGGACGTCCAGCTCCTCGACGTTGTCGGCGGTGCGCCCCCAGGCGACGGAGTGCGACCCACACGAGTCGTTTCCGATCATCCCGCCCATCGTGCACCGACTGTGCGTGGAGGGGTCAGGGCCGAACGTCAACCCGTGCTTCCCCGCCTGTGCGCGGAGGTCGTCCAGAATGACGCCCGGCTGCACCCACGCGGTCTGGTTCTCCGGGTCGATCTCCAGCACCTCGCGCATGTGGCGCGAGGTGTCGATCACGACCCCTCGCCCGAGGACCTGACCGGCGATGCTCGTGCCCGCCCCCCGCAGCGTCACCGGCACCCCCGCCGCGGTACACGTCGTGACCGCGCCGATCAGGTCGTCCTCGTCGAGAGGATGCACCACGGCGCGGGGAACCTGTCGATACACCGACGCGTCAGCGCTGTAGACGGCACGATGGATCGTGGCGTCACTCACCTCCCCCCGCACCCGTTGCCGGAGCTGCCCGATCACGTCGTTGTCGGAGGCCGTAGCCGACCGCACCATCGCCGTCCTCTCCATGCTGGTGGGCCGCCGGTGTGCCGTGGTTGGCACCACCGCGACGGCCCACGGAACTCGTTGTGACGCTTGTCTAGCGCTTATCCCTGTTGGTCGTGCTGGTTCCGCGGTGTGGTCGACTCCGCGGGTGGGCTCGGTGTCGTGCCCTCGCCCCCTGTCGGTACGGGATCACCGGCCCGCAGCGGGTCCGCGGCGAACCGACCTTCGTGCGCCAGTACCGGCCGGCGGTCACCGGCCAGTTCTGGGTACTTCTCCTCGAGCCGCTGGCGGCGCTCCAAGGCGCGCCGCCAGCCGTTGAGAGTCTCTGGGTCGCCCCGGTTGGTGGCCTCCCAGCTTCTCGGCGCCTGCGCCCACCCAGGCCCGGGATCGGCCCGGCCGGCGAGCGACGGCGCCGGTGGACGGCGCAGCGTGGGCCTCCCACAGGAGCCGCACGGCGGCGCGGGGCTCGCGAACGAGGGCACCAGGGCCTCGAACCGGGCGCCGCAGTCGCACGCGAAGTCGTAGATCGGCATCTGTCGCACCCTTACCAGTTCCTGAGCGACGCGCGGAAGATGTTCTCCAGCGCCGCGGCGTCCGCCGTCCGGGGAGACCCTCGGAGCAGGCGATGCTGTCGCAGCGCACCGGACACGAGTTCGGGGGTGTCGGCCTCGGTGTAGCCCAGGGCGGCTGTGCCGTTGGGGACGTCCAGGTCCCGCATCAGGTCGACGAGAACCGAGGGGAGCCGCTCACCGGGCTCCACCCGGGACGCCCCGTGCGGGTCCAGGAGGTCGGCGGCACGCCGGTGACGTTCTGGCGCGGTGGCGTAGGTGAACCGGAACGCCGCCGGTGCGGTGACGCAGACCGACTGGCCGTGCGGTACGAGCGGCTCGTCGGGGGGATAGTCGGCGGGGACGTAGTCGCGGACCCGTCCCGCGATCGGATACGAGCAGGCGTGGGGCAGGTGCACACCCGCGTTTCCGAATCCCATGCCCGCGAACGTCGCGGCGAGCATCATGTCGGTGCGCGCCTCCAGGTCGTCGCCGTTGAGGTAGGCGCGTCGGAAGGATCGGCCCAACAGGGTCAGCGCGCGTTCGCACCACACGTCGGAGATCGGGTTCGCGCCGCAGTACGGGACACGGGACTCGGGGGTGTGCCGGGGTTGGCTGGAGAACGAGCGCGCCGTGTAGGACTCCAGGGCGTGGCACAGCACGTCGAAACCACTGGCGGCGGTCACGGCCGGTGGCATGGTCAGGGTGACCAGCGGGTCGATCACCGCGAGGTTGGGGCGGAGCCGGGCGTGGCTGATTCCGGACTTCACCTTCTGGTCGAGCAGGTCGGCGATACAGGCGGGTGTGGTCTCCGCGCCCGTGCCGGCCGTCGTGGGAACCGCGATCAGGGGCTTCAGGGGCCCCGGGGGAGCGAGGCCCTTGCCGATGGGCTTGTTGATGTAGTCGAAGAGATCGGCGGGATAGCAGGTGAGGAGGTTGACGGCCTTGGCCGTGTCGATGGCGGACCCACCGCCAACCGCCACGAACGCGTCCCACCGCCCGTCCTTGGCGTACTCCACCGCTTCCAACAGGCTGCGGTCGGTGGGCTCGATGTGGACTTGGTCGTAGACGTGCGCGTCGATCCCCTCGCGGGCGGCCGCCTCGCGTATCCGCTCGGGGATCCCCAGCGCGTTCACCCCCGGATCGGTGACGATCAGGACCCGGTCGGCGCCGAACTGTCCCAGGTCGAAGCCGATCTCGTCGAGTGCGCCCGCACCGAACTTCATGGGGGTGGCGCCCCAGGTGAAGACCGTCTCGTGGTGGTACTGGGTCATGGGTGTCCTCCAGTGCTCACGTGAGGTAGCCGTTCGGAGCGAAGGTCAGTTCTCGCTTCTGTCCGGAGTCGTGTCCGAAGATCACCTCGGCGTCGGTGCGCTCGGCGATACCCCGCAGTTTCTCCACCGAGTCCAACCAGGCCAGGTTGTCCCACACGATGGCCGCGCCCACGGCGGGCGGTCCCCAACTGTCCCGCATGTAGACGGCGTCGGAGGTGAAGATCTTCG
Organism: Spiractinospora alimapuensis; assembly: GCF_018437505.1. Classification (NCBI taxonomy): domain Bacteria; kingdom Bacillati; phylum Actinomycetota; class Actinomycetes; order Streptosporangiales; family Nocardiopsidaceae; genus Spiractinospora; species Spiractinospora alimapuensis. Next base: position 101,377 of record NZ_CP072467.1, read on the forward strand.
TGCCCGAGCCCGGGAGGTCGACCCGCAGCGACATCGTCCCCCACGTGTGTCCGGGTGTTTCGATGACGCTCACCCCCGGAGCCAGCTCGACGTCGCCTTCGACGGTCTCGAAGGGCAGACCTTCGTAGTCCGCCTTGAGGTGCGCGCCCTTGAACGGGCCGTCGAAGCCGAGCGCGCCGTCGTGTTCCTTTCGGTTGACAACGATCCGGGTGTGGCCGTTGTCGAAGAGTCTGGCGTTCGCGGCGTGGTCGAAGTGGAGGTGACTGAGCACCAGCGTGTCGACGTCACGTGGTTCGAGCTCCAGGGAGGCCAGCGCGTCGGTGAGGTAGCTGGTCCCCTCCTGGACGGGGAAGAACTCCTGCAGTCCGGTTGGCGCCCAGCGGGTCTCCCAGTCGTTGGGGACTCCCGTGTCCCACAGGATGAGTCCGTCGGGGTGGTCGATCAGGACCGCGTGGGTCGGACAGGGGCCCCACGGGGTGGGGCGGTCCCAGTGGGATCGGTCGGAGATGGTCGAACCCGGCTTCAGCAGCAGCCAGGTGTGGTCACAGTGCATGGTGCCGGTGTCGAGCAGATGAACCTTCGTGCCTTCGGTCATCGACGCCTCCAAGGGGCCGGCGTGACACGGACTTACGACGGATAGTGGCATGCCACACTCCACCGGTCAAGACAAAAGCCCTGATAGATAGGGGATTCGCGTCATTCATCCCATCATTGGGGGATGTCTGGCGACTCCGGATCCGAGGAACCCGGCGGGGTGAACCACGCCGTCCAGTCCAGCGAGAGTTCACCGTCGCCGCCCTCGTCCGCCTCCTGTCCGGCGAGGAGACGGGCGGTCGTGCACAGGTGGGCGCGCATCGCCGACGCGGCCCCCTCCGCGTCCCCCACCTCGATGTACTCGAGGATCTCGCGATGCTCCTCGATGATGGCCGCGATCGAACGCGAGCTGCGCGCCGTGGACACACCGCGCAGGAGGACGACGTCTCGCAACTGGTCGACGTACCCGGCGAGACGGGTGTTCCCCGACGTCTCGTTGATGGTCATGTGGAACCGTCGGTCCCGCTCCCACAGCCGGTCCTCGTCACCCCGCGCGGCGGCGCGCTCCATCCCCTCCAGGTGGGCGCGCAACGCGTTCAGCGCACGCGCGGACATGAGCTGAGTCGCCCGGTACGTCGCGGGAACCTCCAGCAGCAGCCGCAGTTCGAAGATCTCCTCGAGGTCCCGGATCGACGTCTGCAGGATCCGGATGCCTCGGTTACGTTCGAAGCGGACCATGCCGCGGTCGGCCAGGCTCAGCAACGCCTCCCGGACGGGGGTGCGGGAGACCCCGAGCCGTGCCGCGAGGTCGTGTACGGAGTACAGGGTCCCGGGTGGAAGCTCCCCCGAGACGATGGCCTCCCGTAGTTCCACCAGGATCCTGCCGGCGAGATTTCGGTCCCCGTTGATTCTGCGCACGTGCCTGTCCCGTTCGGGTGGGGGGCGCCGCCTTCCGCAGGGCCACCGCGCACGGCCGCGTCGCTCGCGGCCGGTGACGGCGCTCACCTCGCTTCGGCGGTCACCCGTGCTCTGGATCCTCGGACAGCAGGTCGGGCGCGTAGTACTCGTCGACGGGGGTCGGGCCGCGATAGCCCTGACACATGCACTTGCGGTACGTTCCGCCGTACTGACCCGTCCAGCGGCCGGGGATCACCACCTGCGCCTGGCAGATCTTGGACTTGGTCTCATGGAACACCAGATGGTGGCACACCCACACATGGGCTGCGGCTGTGGACGGGGCGCGGCCAGTTCGGGCCGCGGTTCGGGCCGGCTCCGCGGACGCACGAGGCGTCCCAACGCGACTCCGGCGAGCGCGATCGTCCCGCCCAGCAGGAGGCTCAGCGGATCCACGGAGCACCACCTTCCCTTCCGCCGGTTGTCCCTATTGTGACCCATCGCTGGTGGTGGTCCGTTCCGCCTCCACCGCCAATGACGGGGAGTTGTTCCGGGCGTCGCCAGGAGCCACTAGCCTTCCCCTCGTGAACACCGTCGACACCGGGCCGACACTGCGTGAGGTCCTCGCCGTCCTGGAGAACCGCTACGACCCGTCCTGGGCCGCGTCGTGGGACGCCGTCGGACTCGTCTGCGGCGATCCGGACCGACCGGTCCGCCTGGTCCTCTTCGCCGTCGACCCCGTCTCCGCCGTCGTCGACGAGGCGATCTCCACGGGGTCGGACCTTCTCGTCACGCATCACCCCCTGTTGTTGCGGCCGGTGAACTCGGTCGCGACGACCACCCCGAAGGGGCGGCTGCTCCACCGCCTCATCCAGAGTGATACCGCCCTGTTCACGGCGCACACCAACGCCGACACCGCCGACCCCGGCGTGTCGGACGCGTTGGCCGCCGCGATCGGGGTCGAGGGCCCGCTGCGACCACTCGACCCCGACCCGCTGGACCCCACGGGGCGGCGCGGCATCGGCCGGATCGGCCGGTTGACCCCACCTCGCCGCCTCGGCGACTTCGCCGCCCAGGTCGCCGCCGGCCTGCCCGCCACCGCGGGCGGCATCCGGATGGCCGGTGACCCGGATCGGGAGATCCGCGTCGTCGCCGTCTCCGGCGGCGCCGGGGACTCCCTGCTCGACGCCGCACGTGCCCAGGGGGTGGACGCCTACGTCACCTCCGACCTTCGCCACCATCCATCGTCTGAGTTCACCGAGTTCGACGGCCCGGCGTTGATCGACACCGCGCACTGGGCCAGTGAATGGCCCTGGCTCGCGGTCGCCGCCGACGAACTCCGGCGTGGCCTCCGGGACCGAGGGGCTACGGTGGAGACCCACGTCTCCACCATCGTCACCGACGCCTGGGCGCAGGCCATCGGTGGACCAGACTCGCGCACCTCCGACATGCGAGTAGCTAAGGACCCCAGGTGAAAGCCGAACCTGCCCACCAGATTCGCCTGCTGGACCTGCAGGACATCGACACCGTCATCGACCGGCTGCGGCACCGCGCCAGGAACCTCCCCGAGAACGTCGAGTTGGAAGAGCTGGACGCCGAGATCGCGCGGCTCAACGACGCCGCCGCGCAGACCGCGGCGGAGCTGAAGGACCTCGACCGGGAACAGCGCAAGGCCGAGAGCGACGTCGACCAGGTACGTACCCGCGAGGAGCGCGACGGCAAGCGGCTCGAGGCCGGCCAGGTCTCCTCGCCCAAGGAGTTGGAGAGTCTCCAGTCGGAGATCGCCTCCCTGCGCCGTCGTCGCGCCGAGCTCGAGGACATCGTCCTGGGCGTCATGGAACGCCGCGAGGGCGTGGAGGCGAAGCAGGCGGCGGACGCCGAGGCATTGACCGTCGGCCAGGAGAAGCGGGTCGAGGCGGAGCGGCGTCAGAAAGCCGCCCTGGAAGAGATCTCCGTCGAGGAACGTGACGCCGGAGAGCGTCGCGCCAAGCTACGCGGAGACCTGCCCCAGGACCTGCTCACCCTGTACGACAAACTGCGCGACTCCTACGGTGGGGTCGGCGCCGCCGCCCTGCGCCAAGGCCGTTGCGAAGGCTGCAAACTGGCCCTGAGTACCGCGGAGGTGTCCCAGATCCGCAGCGCGCCGGCGGAGGAGGTCGTGCGGTGCGAGGAGTGCCGCCGGATCCTGGTGCGCACCCCCGAATCCGGTCTGTGAGGAGTCACCCGTGGCGGCGGAGCGTCCCGAACTGATCGTGGAGGCCGACGGCGGGTCACGGGGAAACCCGGGGGTCGCCGGATACGGGGCGGTGGTGCGACGAGCGGACAGCGGTGAGGTGCTGGCTGAGGCGGCCGCCCCGATCGGTACCGCGACCAACAACGTGGCCGAATACCGGGGCCTGATCGCCGGGTTGGCGTGCGCGGCCAGGGTGCGGCCGGGCGCCGCGGTCGAGGTGCGCATGGACTCCAAGCTCGTCGTCGAGCAGATGTCGGGTCGGTGGCGTATCAAGCACCCCGACCTCATCCCCCTCGCGCGTGAGGCACGGGAGGTCGCGACCGCCCTCGGCGCCGTGACCTACACCTGGATTCCGCGTGCGCGCAACAGCGCCGCCGACCGACTGGCCAACCTCGCGATGGACGGCGAGACGAGGGACGTGGACACCGACGTCGGTTCGCCGGAGGGCGAAGACCCCGCGAACGCGGAAGCGTCGGTCACGACCACTTCGGGTCCCGCGACGGGTGGGACGGGATGGCGTCCACCGGAGATGGTGCCCACGCGTCTCATCCTGCTGCGCCACGGCGAGACCCCCCTGTCGGTGGAGCGTCGCTTCGCTGGCGTCGGCGACATCGAACTCACCGCGGTCGGGCACGGCCAGGCGGAGGCCGCCGCGCGTGCCCTCTCGACGGAGGGAATCGACTCCATCGTCACCTCCCCGCTGCGACGGGCACACGACACCGCCTCCCATGTCGCCAAGCAGACGAACCTCGACGTCGCCTCCGTTCCGGGACTGCGGGAGGTCGACTTCGGGAAGTGGGAGGGGCACACCTTCGCGGAGGTGCGGGAACGCTGGCCGGAGGACTTGGAGGCCTGGCTCGGCGACACGGCGTGCGCCCCTCCGCAGGGGGAGAGTTTCGCGGAGGCCCGGACCCGCGTGTTGGCGGCGCGAGACGAGCTCCTGGCGCACCACGCCGGAGCGACCCTGCTGGCCGTGTCGCACGTGACCCCCATCAAGGTCCTCGTCACCGAGGCCCTCCTCGCGCCGCCCCAGGCCCTGCACCGGCTCCACCTGGACCTCGCCTCGATCTGCGAGATTCACTACTACGCCGACGGCAACGCCGTCGTCGTTCGGGTCAACGACACCGCGCACCTGCGTACCTAGGTCGTCCCACGGGCGGCGCCGCGCGGACTACAATGGCGCACGGAAGAGTCGGTCCAGCGGCCGCGGCGTCCCCCTGGGGCGCTGAGGAAAGTCCGGACTCCACAGGGCAGGGTGGTCGGTAACGCCGACCCGGGGTGACCCGCGGGACAGTGCCACAGAAAGCAGACCGCCGTGGTCCCGCCACGGTAAGGGTGAAACGGTGGTGTAAGAGACCACCAGCGGCTGGAGTGATCCAGCCGGCTAGGTAAACCCCACCCGGAGCAAGGTCAAAAGGGAGCCCCTGGCTCCTGCGCGAACGTCCGAGGGCGGCCCGCCCGAGTTCGTGGGTAGACCGCGCCGAGGTCGACGGCAACGTCGGCCCCAGATGGATGGCCGTCCGGTGCTCGCACCGGGACAGAATCCGGCTTATGGCCGACTCTTCCGCCCCCCGGCCGCGTCCCGCACCGTGGACGTCGAGCCGTCGGGATCGTCGGCCACACGGTACATTGGGAGTGCTCCCCTGGCGACAGTGGGCGCTCGATCACTGCCCCACCGACCCCGGATCGGTTGTTCAGCTATGGAAATTCCGACAGCGCTGCTGGTCGTCATGTTCGGGGCACCCGTCGTCGCGATCGTGGTGATCGTGCTGTTGGCCCGCAACTGGACCACCCCCGTGGAAGAGCCCGAGGACGACACCGATCCCGGCGACAAGTAGCCCACCGGAACCGTCCGGGAACGCGCACCGTCCGTGTCGAACCCCCTCACCGTGTCCTTCGGGATCGGCCTCCGTCGTTTCGGCATGGTGGACACCGGCGGCGACGACGGTGATATCCGTATCGACCTGCCCGAGCCGGGGCCATGCCGTGCCACGGACGACCTCAGGCGCGGTGGTGCGCGCGGCGGCGCCTCAACCGGTCCCAGGGGCGCCGGACATGACGGTCGTCAACCACCCCCAGGTGCCTCTGGGCGCCCCCACGATTCCCAGGGGAGGTTCGGTGTCGAGGCGCTAGGGACGGAGGCGTGGCGGGTGAATCCACGCCCCGGACGTTCTCGCTCCGCGCCCGCCGTCGCCACTGGACGCGACGACGCGGAGGACACCAGCCCGTGAGCCACCGCGCGGGAACGGACATCGCGTGAGGAGGCCGGCCGTCGGCACACGGACGCCGACGGATGGGTTGACCGGGGGCCGACCCCTCGTACCGCCACCCCTTCGTCGCCCCGAGACCCCCACCGGTGCGCGGTTTCCGTCCACTCGGAGACGGATGATCGAACGTCCGTGGTTCTCGGATCCTCGGCGGGCCGGGTTAGGGTACCGGGATGAACCACCAAGAACTGCCACGGGAGGAGTTCGCCTTCCCGGGCCCGCTCCGGGACCTGCTCGTCGGCGCGATCCTGTCCGGAGAGAAGACCTCGACCTCAAGCCTGATGCTGGAGTACGAGCGTGAGGGAGAGCCACTGCCGGAAGTGGGGCGGCGGTCGGCGGTCGTCGACTCCCAAGAGCGCCCGGTCGCGGTCATTGAGCTCACCGAGGTACGGGTGGTGCGCCTCGCGGACGTCGACCTCCAGCACGCCATCGACGAGGGGGAAGGCTACACGTCGGTCGCCCAGTGGCGCGCGGGGCACGAGGAGTTCTGGCACAGCCCCGAGGTGCGTGCGGAGCTGGGAGATCCCACGTTCACGGTCGACGATGACACCCTTGTGGTTGCCTCCCGCTTCCGGTTGGTCACCGACGAAGCCGACCCTACCTAGGACCTGCCGCTGTACCGGTCGCGCGCTCGGGAGCCGGCCGTGTCGTCGGACGCTACGCCGACCGTCGAGCTCCGACCAATCGTTCCCAGACCGGATCGCCTCCGGCGGGGCGGTGGTTCGCGGAGTTCGGCTAGCGGTAGAGGTCGCCGTAGGGGTTCGGGGACTGGGGTCCGGTGGCGGGAGGACCGTAACCGGCGGGAGGCGGACCCGGGGCGTACTGGGTGGCATCCTGGCCGGGCCAGCCCTGGGGCGCGTTGGCGCCGAACACGGGGTTGGCCGCCGGAGTCTGCGGAGGCGGCGGGTAGTCCCCAGCCGGGGGGCCACCGAGGACGTCGGGGTAGGCGTTGTGATCGCCCACGTCGCCGTAGCCGTAGCCGCGAGCCTGCGCCGGTGGCGGGGCGGGAGCGGGGGAGTAGGAGACATCTGTGGGGTAGCCCTGCGGATCGCGCGGCGCTCCCGTCGGCCAACCACCGCTGGGGCCGCCCTGGGGGCCGTATCCCATGGGCGCCGGCGGCGCGGCCTGTTCCGGCGGCGGGGTGAAGTACCCACCGGGCGCCGCGTCACGCGTGAACGATCCCGAGGTGGCCGCGTCACGCGCGAAGGAGCCGGAGGTCCCAGCGTCTCGTGCGAAGGAACCGGAGGTGGCGGCGTCGGGTCGCGGGGCGGCGTGCGGCGCCTCCGGGGGAGCGCCGGGGTAGCGGAACCCACCCGTCATGTCCGGGCTGCCCTGCGCCGGATAGCTGCGGGCCGGTGCGGACCCGTACATCGAACCCGCGTCGGCGGGGGTGTAGGGGGCGGGGGCACCGGCCGGAGCCGCCGGTGGGGCCTGGTACCCGCCGGCCGGACGCTGGTGTGACCCGGTCTCCAGACTGGACCAGATGGGAGAGTCCCCGCCGGAAACACGCCCACCGGGAGGGCTGAACGACGGATCGGTCAGTGGGTCGGAACCGACACCGGGACGGTGGGTGGCCGGGTCGACGCCGCCGGGCTGCTCCGGTCCGCGCCGGTGGAACCCGCCGGAGTCGAAGGGGCTGCGAGGAGACGGCGCGCCACTGTTCATCTCCCCCGGGTAAGGAGCGGCCGCCCTGGGCTGCTCGGTGTGGCCGGGGATCACGGTCGTGGCCGGGGACGCCGCGCCCGGGTAGGAACCCGCGGTCGGGGCGGCGGGCATCGCGGTGGTGGCCTCCATGGAGGCCGCGGCCGTGGGACTTTGCGGCGCGTAGCCGCCGGGGACGGCGTGAGCACCCATAGGAGGGGTCGACGGTGCGGAGGAACCGGCGGAAGCGGGAGCGGCCGGGGGGGATTCCTGGGTGTCGCCAGGTGCGCCCGAGGAGGCCTGTCCCAAACTCGCCAGGACCTCCAGGCTGCGGTCGCCGTTCGCCGGTGCGGGTTCCTCGGGGGGCGCGGCCGGAGCGGGAGGGGGTTCGACCGCACCGCGCGAGCGGGGCGGGGCGGGCTCCACGGCACGTCGGCCCCGACCCTCGGGGGACGATGACAGCGGGCGGTCGTCATCACCGGACAGGGACGACCAGAAGTCATCGTCGGAGAGCGACTCGCCGTCGCCCCATCCCGACTCCCGGGGGCCGTCGTCGTCGATGGCCCCACGTCCGCCACGAGGCGCGCGACCGCGTTGCCGCTGTCGCGGCGCGGGAGCGTCGTCGGCCGCCTCGTCCTGGGCGTACTCCTCCTCGTCGTCGTACTCGTCCCGGGAACTCTTGCCCAGTGCGCGCAATCCCAGAGCGATAAGGACGATGAAGAGCGCAACGCCGAAGATCAGTGCGCCCATGAGGACCGCGCCGTTCATAGTGAATTCTCCGCCCTAAGGCCGATGGCTTGTCGAGGGGCGGCGCCGTGCGCGCCGTGAGTCGAGGGCCTCCCGTGACTTTCCTGTGACCATACCCGGAGTGGCGTGGAGTCTGTTGGGCTTGTGGACTCGACACGCCTTAACGGACAGGAAAACCGTTCTGCAGGGGGCACACACCCACTTTATGCATAGATGTGCGATCCGGGGAGTGGGTGACAAGGGCTTCCTCGCGCGACTTTTGTCATCGTCTGGTGTCACGATGGTTGCTGACCTGTAGCAATAAGGCGTCCGTAGGCGAGAACACGGTCAGCGATCGTGTCGGTCGCTTCGTTGAAATCCGCGCCCTCACCCAGGCCAACAGTGTCGGACAGCGCGTAGACGGTGAAACGGTACTCTTCGCCGTCATCGCTGTCCGACTCCGGGCAGGGCGGCTCGTAGCCGACGTCGCCGAGGGAGTTCGTGGCCTCCGCCGCGGGACTTCCCGGCTGTCCCTCCGTGATTTCCTGTCCTTCCGGATCCAGATCGAAGACGATCCACTGCACCGCGGTCCCGCCGCGTGCCTCAGGGGTGTCCATCACGATGGCGATCGACTCAGTCTCCGACGGAAACCCGGACCACTGCAGGGGAGGGGAGACGCCCTCACCGTGGCAGGTAAAACGGTCGGGGATGGGCTCCCCGTCGACGAGCACCGGGCTGGAGACCGTGAGGTCTTCCTGCACCTCGCTCGTTGGGTCGAAACTGAGTACACCGCACCCCGCCGTAGTCGCGACGCTCGCCGCGGCGGCCAGCACGGCGCGAGCGGTCCAACGCGACCGTTTCGCCCAACCAGACGGCGACGACGACGATTCAGGCATGCGACGACTCCAAGTGATACGGCTCTGATCCACGGTCGAACCCTACTCGCAGCGCGGACACGCCGCGCGTCGCCTGGGTCCACAGTCCACAGAGCCTAGACTCGCAGGCGTGAGTGCGCGTCTACGTCCCCCAGAGAACCTTGTCTCCCCCCGAGCGATCCCGTTGTGGACGTTGCGCAACATCGTCGGCGCGTTGGTGAAACTCATAGTGGTGGGTGTGGCGGCGTTCCTGCTCGCCACGTTTCGCCCCTCGCTCGTCCCGGACTGGATCCTCGACAACGTGTGGTGGATCTTCGGCGTGTACGCGCTCTATGTGATCGCCAAGGCGATCCTGGTGCCTCAGGTGCGCTATCGAGTACACCGGTGGGAGATCACCGCCGACACGGTCTACACCCGGGGCGGTTGGCTGAACGTCCAGTGGCAACTGGTCCCGGTGAGCCGAATCCAGACCGTGGACCACACCCAGGACTGGCTGGAACGCGTGTTCGGTCTGGCGACGCTGGAGGTGCAGACCGCGTCGCACGCGGGATCCTCGTCGATCGTGGGTCTGGAGGCCGTCGACGCCCAGCGCATCTCCGAGGACCTCGCGGCCCGCGCCGGGGAACTACGGGACGATGCCACGTGACCAACGCCGCGAGCGGAGACGACACCCCCCACGGCGGACCCGAGCGACCGGAACCACAGCCCGAGGCGTCCACCGACGGGGCCCCTCGCGACGGTGAACGGGAGCCGGCGCGCCCTCGAGACGAGGCCGACGTCGACGGAGCACCCCCACTCCACGGCCCACCCTCCGACGACGAACCGGACGGTGCGGACTCGCCCCACCCGGTGCCTGGAGTGACCAACGGTCCACCGTGGTGGCCCACGGCCGAGGGTGAGCCCTCCGACCCCGAGGTCGCCTGGGCGATCGCCCCGACCGAACCGGAGTACGTCCCCGAGCGGGAGTACCACCTCAGCCCGCTGACCATGATCACGGCTCCGGTCCGGTACCTGCGCAACTTCCTCATCCCGCTGGTCGTCATCCTCTTCGTCGGATCGACCAACCCCTGGGCGCTGGCGTCGGCGCTGGTGGTCCTCGTCTCGTTCTTCGTCAGCGGACTCGTGACCTACCAGACCTTCCGTTACCGGGTCGGCGCCGAGCGACTCGAGATCCGCCAAGGTCTCATCAGCCGATCTCGACGTACCATTCCCCTCGAGCGCATCCGGGGCGTGGACGTCACCTCGACGCTCCTGCATCGGATCCTGGGCTTGGCCGTCGTCCGGATCGAGGCCGCCTCGGGGCGGGGTGAGTCGGAGGAGGGCAAGCTCGACGCCGTGTCTCGGCGTGAAGCGGACCGGCTGCGCCAGGTGCTGCTGCGTCGCAAGGAGGAGCTGCGCGAACGCAAGGCCGGTGAGGACCCGAGTTCCCCGACAGGGGACACCGAGGGGACCGAGGGGGCGGTCCGCGCCTCGGGCACCGGTGCCGGAGGACCTCACTCCGACGCGTTGGAGGTGCCGGCCGCGACGGATGCTTCCTCGGGCGCGGAGACAACGGTGTCGCGAGGGACGGGGACGAACGGGGCGGACCGCACCTACTTCACCATGCCCCGCCGCTGGTACCTCTATGGCGCGGTGACCCTCGGCTACCTCCTGACGCCCTTCGTGGCCCTGGCCGCGTTGCTCGGAGTCGTCGCACAGGCCATCGGCCAGGTCGAGGTCGACATCAGGAGAGAGGACGCCGAAGGGGCCCTCGAGTGGCTCTCCCAGGTGGCCGAGATCCCCCTGGCGTGGATCGTCTCGGGTGTGCTCCTCGGCCTCGCCGTCCTCATGCCGACCTTCGCGGTCGTCGCCTACGCCATCAACCACTGGGCCTTCAGCCTGACGCAGCGTGAGCAGTCCCTGGTGACCTCCCGCGGGCTGTTCACGCGACACAGCGTGACCCTGGAGCGGCGCCGCATCCGTGGCTACGAGCTGATCGACACGCCGCTGGAGCGACTGGTGCGGGCGGTCCAACTCCGGGCGATCGTCACCGGACTCGGTGACGTCTCCACCCGCGCGGTCCTCCTCCCGCTGGGAAACCGGCCTCGCGTCATGGACGTCGTCGACCGTGCTCTGGGGTCCTTCCGCTCCACGCTGCGCGCGCACCCCCGAGCCGCACTGGCGCGCCGCCTGTTCCGGGCGGTCGCGCCCTGGTTGGTGGTCGCCGTGGTGGCCCTCGCGACGCGGTACGACACCGTCGCCGTCCTCGCCCTGGTCCTCGCCGTCGTCAACGTTCCACTGGGGTGGGACCGGTACCGCTCCCTCGGCCACGGATACGACGGAGACCACGTCAGTGTCCGTTCGGGCAGCCTGCGCCGCAGGCACGCAGTGGTCCACCGTCAGGCGGTCATCGGCTGGCGCTGGAACCAGACGATCTTCCAGCGCCGGGTCGGGCTGGCCACGCTGACCGCCACCGTCGGGGCCGGGACGGGAGGATACTCAGCGATCGACGCCGCCATGGAGGACTCGGTCCGGTTCGCCGACACCGTCTCACCCGCGACGGTCCGCCCCTTCATCGAGGTGGACGAGCCGGACACCCCACCAGGCCCGCGGCTCGACGGCGGTCTCGGGGCCTAACCCGACCACCTCACCCACACACCGCCGGCCAGGACACCCCCCGTCTACGCGCCGCCCTTGCCCCAGCCACAGGAGGCGTCGGGAGGGCCACCGATCCGGCCGTGCGCGCAGGACCCTGTCCCCCCGTGGCCCACGTCGCGGTACCGGGCGAGGCGACGCCCAGAGGTCGGGCGTCGGCGCGGTGGGGGAGCGGGGGTGCGTGGAGCCCCTCGCCACCCACACTGGACCTGGCGCCATCGTGTTGACTCGGCTTCGAACGGGGCGTGGTCGCGGCGCCCGACGGAGCGGCGTTCCGTCCGGTTGGGTGGAACGCGTGGGACCCCACCGAACGACGGCACGCACGCGGGTCGGGCGGGGTTTCGGGGTGAAACAGGACAGTCCGTAGTCGAACCGTCGTCGCGCGCCCGACGCGAGCGGTCCCGCGCCAGTGCGACGACGAACCGGGGTGGTGGTCGCGCGTGGTGCGGCCACGCGGGCGTATGCGGCGTTCAGGTGAGCTCGAGTTCGGGGCGGACCAGTGATGGGGGTCCGACGGACCGGTGGGGGGTCCCGGGCTCGACGTTCGCGGCCGGCGTCGCGCCGTGGCGGGCTGCCTGTCCCTGGCGCCGTATCGGGGGGCGTTCCCGGGTGCTGCCGCGCCGCTGACTGGGTATGGCGGCACGGTCGTTGGTGGACGGCTGGGGGCGGGGCCAGGGGCGCGAGAGGATAGTTCGACGTCGAATGAGCTCACGCGGCGTATCGGGTGTTCAGGTGGGCGCTGGTTCGGGGCGGACCGATGGTGGAGTCCGAGGTACCGGTGGGGTCCCGGGCTCGACGTTCGCGGCCGGCGTCGCGCCGTCACGTGCCGCCGCTGGGCCCCGGTGCCGTGTGGGTGGGCGTCGGGGGCTCCGACAGGACGAGTCAGGCACCACCTGACGCGGCCGCCGGCGTCGCCCGGGCGGCCGCGTGACACCCTCCGCTGGGAGACGGGCGCGTGTCGGGGACCTCAGTCGGAGTTGCCGCGGCTGGCCTCGCTGGGGGCTGGTTCGTCGCCCGTGCCGCCCGTGTCGACCGTTTCGTCCGTGTCGACAGTGTCGGCGGTCTCGTCGGCCTGTGCCTGCTGTTCCGCGGCGCGTTGACGGGCGCGTTCGACCAGTTCCTGGGTTTGGCTGGACAGACGCAGCTCCAAGGCCTCGCGAGGTGGCTTGGGGCCGGTGCCGCGCACCACGACGATGCCACGGAGGATCTCCTCGATCCGAGCGGCGGCGGCGGAGTCCGGCTGGATCGCCGCGGCGCCGTGGATGTCGACCCGCAGCATCCACCGGGGTCCGTCAACGCCCACGTAGCGTGCGGGCTGGACGAGGGACCGTCCCTGGTCGTCCTTCTTGTCCGGCACGGGGACGACGGCGCGTAGCTCGGGACCCAGTGGCCCCTCGACCACTTTGGACCTCCCACCGCGACGGCTCAGACCCGCGACCAGGCCCTCCCGAGCCTCCTCCCAGAGGCCCTGCGACTTGGGCGCGGCGAACGCCTGAATCCGCACGATCGACTTCTCCGCGATGACGCGGATGGCGGCGATGCGTTTGCGCGACTTGTCGAACTCCCAGCTCACGCCGACGTCGGGCCCCACGGGAATTCGCAGGCTGCCGAAGTCGATGCGCTGCTGCTCGGGTACGTCCTGGTCTGAGTCCCAGGGGCCGCCGGCGGTGGCCCCGGAGGTGTCACCGTCCGCGGCGTCACCGGTCGAGGACGACGCCGCGTCCTCCGTGGCCCCCTGGGCCGGCTCGGATCCCCGCTTCTTGTTTCGACGACCAAACACGCCTCGCACCTACTCTGTCTCGCTGCCGCTGGTTCACTGCCTCCGACCGAGGGCCCGGTCGGCACTACCGGGTCACGCGCCGTCGTGCCCGCCGGTCGACCCAAAGCCGTCAGTACCCCGGACCGAGGAGGGCAGTGTGGAGACCTCGTTGAACGTGGCGCGTTCCACCCGCTGGATCACGAGTTGCGCGATCCGATCACCACGCTGGAACCGTACCGACCGCTCCCGGTCGGTGTTCAGCACGGTCACCTGGATCTCGCCTCGGTAGCCGGCGTCCACCGTGCCCGGGGCGTTGACCACGGTCACGCCGTGCCGTGCGGCCAGGCCGGATCTGGGATGCACGAAGGCCGCGTACCCCTCGGGTAGGGCGATGGCGAGCCCGGTTCCGACCTTGGCGCGTTCACCGGGGCCAAGCTCGACGTCGGTGGTGGTGACCAGATCGGCCCCAGCGTCCCCCGGATGGGCGTATCCCGGGAGCGGGACCTCGGGATCGACCCGGCGCACCAGCACCTCCACGGGAGGCACGGTCACGGCGGGCTCGGTGACAGAACTGTTGACGGACATCACAGCCCATCACCCTACCCCTGCCGTGGAGCGAGCGACGTCGCTCGCCCCACGGCAGAGGTCCCCCGGTGCTGGCCACCGAGGAACCCACGGCGAGGCCACGAACGTGGCCTCGGTGACGCGCGCCGTCACAGAACGACGTCGACGGAGAGGTCGTTGTCGTCGGCGCGAAGCTCCAGCCGCCCCACGTGGCCCGCGGCGGTGAGGTCCCCCTCCGCGACGGCGACGTTGGCCGCCGCCTTGCCGCTGACCACGACCTCGCTCACCTCGGCCCGCATCGACAGCTTGGCCTCGGACTTCGCCTTGCGCACCGCGCGCAACACCTCCGCCGTCGCGGCGAGGACCGCCGGGTCACCGTTGCCCGCCGCCGCGCGGATCTCGGTCGCACCGGGCCACGGCTGGACGTGCACCGATCCCTCCTGCCACCAGGACCACACCTCCTCGGCGACGTAGGGAAGGAACGGTGCGAAAAGGCGGTGCAGGGTCGACAACGCGATCAACAGGGCGGCGCGGGCCGACGCGCCGCCGGCACTGTCGGACTCGTAGGCCCGGGCCTTGACCAGTTCCAGGTAGTCGTCGCAGAGCTCCCAGAAGAAACGCTCGGTACGCTCCAGCGCCCTGGTGTGGTCATAGGAGTTCAACGCGGTGGTCGCGTCGGAGACCACCTCGGCCAAGGCCGCGAGCATGGCGCGGTCCAGCGGTTCGGTCACCCGCTCGGCGTCCATGGCCTGGTCGTCGTCGCCGGCCGCCTGGGCCGCGACCGACAGGGCGAACCGGCTCGCGTTGAGGATCTTGATGGAGAGGCGACGCCCCACCTTCATCTGGCCCTCGTCCAGTGCGGTGTCCGTCCCCAGCCGGCCGCTCGCCGCCCAGTAGCGGATGGCGTCGGAGCTGTAACGCTCCAACAGGTCCAGGGGAGTCACCACGTTGCCCTTGGACTTCGACATCTTCTTGCGATCGGGATCCAGGATCCAGCCCGAGATCCCGGCGTTGCGCCACGGAAGCGAGCCGTTCTCGAAGTGCGCCCGCACCACGGAGACGAACAGCCACGTACGGATGATGTCCTGGCCCTGGGGCCGCAGATCCATCGGGAACACCCGATTGAACAGGTCGGGGTCGTGCTCCCATCCCCCGGCGATCTGAGGGGTCAACGACGACGTCGCCCAGGTGTCAATGACGTCGGGGTCTCCCATGAAGCCGCCCGGCTGGCCCCGCTGGGACTCCTCGAAGCCCGCGGGGGTGTCCGAGCTGGGGTCAACGGGCAGCTCCGACTCCTGGGGAAGGATCGGGGCGTCGTAGTCGGGGTTGCCCTCCGCGTCCAACGTGTACCAGACGGGGAAGGGGATGCCGAAGAACCGCTGGCGGCTCACGAGCCAGTCGCCGTTGAGGCCACCCACCCAGTTCTCGTACCGCACGCGCATGTGGTCGGGGTACCAGGTGAGCTCCCGGCCCCGCTCCAGTAGTTCTTCGCGGAGCTGGTCGTCACGCCCCCCGTTCTTGATGTACCACTGACGGGTGGTGACCACCTCGAGTGGACGCTCACCCCGCTCGTAGAACTTCACGGGGTGGGTGATGGCGCGTGGCTCGCCGTCGAGGTCACCCGACTCGCGGAGGAGTTCGACGATGCGTTCGCGCGCGGTGTGCGCGGTCGCTCCGGCCAGGGTGGCGTAGGCCTCCCGTCCCCGTTCGGAGTCGATCCCCTCGGGGGCCTCGGCCACGATTCGCCCGTCCCGGCCGATGATGGCACGGGTCGGCAGCCGGAGCTCCCGCCACCACGTCACGTCGGTGATGTCACCGAAGGTGCAGATCATCGCGATGCCTGACCCCTTGTCGGGATCGGCCAGCGGGTGGGCGTGGACCTCGACATCGACGTCGAACACCGGCGATCGCACCGTGGTGCCGAACAGGTGGGCGTAGCGACCGTCGTCAGGGTGCGCCACGAGGGCGACGCAGGCCGGAATCAGCTCGGGTCGCGTGGTCTCGATGTGCACCGGTGTGCCGTCAGGGCGATGGAAGGCGACCCGGTGGTAGGCGCCAGGACGCTCCCGCTCCTCCAGCTCGGCCTGAGCGACCGCCGTGCGGAAGGTGACGTCCCACAGGGTCGGCGCCTGGGCCAGGTAGGCCTCCCCCCGCCGCAGGTTGCGCAGGAAGGCGCGCTGGGACACCGTGCGGGAGTGGTCGTCGATGGTGGCGTAGGTGTAGCGCCAGTCGACGCTCAGGCCCAGCCGGCGCCAGACGTGTTCGAAGACCTTCTCGTCCTCGACGGTGAGCTGCTCGCACAACGCGATGAAGTTGCGCCGCGAGATCGGGACCTGCCGCTTGGGGTCCGGCTTCTCCGGTGGGGTGAAGTCGGGGTCGTAGGGGAGGGAAGGGTCGCACCGCACCCCGAAGTAGTTCTGCACCCGACGCTCGGTGGGGAGGCCGTTGTCGTCCCACCCCATGGGGTAGAAGACGGCCTTGCCCAGCATGCGCTGGTACCGCGCGACGATGTCGGTGTGGGTGTAGGAGAACGCGTGTCCGATGTGCAGCGACCCCGACACCGTGGGCGGCGGGGTGTCGATCGAGTAGACGTCGGCCCGGTCGCGAGACCGGTCAAAGTGGTAGACACCGGACTCGTCCCATACCGTGGCCCATTTGTCCTCGATCCCTTCGAGTGAGGGCTTGTCGGGCACACTGAAAGAACGAGATCGCTGGGTCATGGGTCAATGGTATGGCGATCGGGACCCTGCTCGCACGGTGATCGTCTCCCGTTGGACGCGCCGCCCGCCGCGACCGTGCCCGGCCCCCGGGCCGTGGCAGGATCGTGGAAGAAGTGGAACGGCCGGACGCCGGCGCCAGACACAGAAAGTGGAACACATGGGAGACAACGACGGGGATCGGACGACAGCCATCGTCGGCTGGGTCGCCGGTATGGCGGCCGGGTTCGTCGCCCGGAAGGCGATCGCCTACGCCTGGACCCGCGCGACGGGCAAGGAGCCGCCGAACGATCCGCAGTCACCGGAGGTGAGCCTCGGTGAGGCGATCGGCTGGGCCGTGGTCACGGGCGTCTGCATCGAGACCGCGCAGATTCTCGCGGTCCGCGCCGCGCGCCGTCGCCTGCGGCAGCCGAGCGGGGAAATCACCAGCTAGGAGTTCCAGGCCGGAGTCTGGTGTGTCGCCCACGGCGCGTTGGCGTCGCGTGGCGCCCTTCCGCCGCCCCCACGGCAGGAAGGTGGGCGTGTGCGGTGGGCACCGTTCGAGCCGAACGGCATCCACCGCGCACGCCCTTACCTCGCGCGTCGGCGTCAGGCCGCACATTCCCGGCAGATCAGCTTGCCGTTGCGTTCCTCGGCGAGCTGACTGCGGTGGTGGACCAGGAAGCAACGCGAGCAGGTGAACTCGTCGGCCTGTCGCGGCAGGACACGTACCGACAGTTCCTCGTCAGAGAGATCAGCCCCCGGCAGTTCCATCCCCTCGGCGACCTCGTCGGGATCGACGTCGATCGTTCCGGTGCCCTTGTCGGAGCGCCGAGCCTGGAGTTCCTGAAGACTGTCCTCGCTGATCTCCTCATCGGTCTTGCGCGGGTTGTCGTAATCCGTGGCCATCGTGCTGTTCTCCATCCCCCTCAAGTCGAGAAGCTCTCGTCGCGCGGTTCTAACGCTTGGCAGACGTCTGTTGTGCCCGTTTCAGCAAGAAAATTGCCTCGACGTAAGCTGACTGTGACTCGCGTTCCCCCCGCCGAATGCCTCAGGGAGCATACCTACCCCTGGGAGTGCTTCGGTCCACCACCAGCCGTGTCGTTGGTCGCGCTGTCGAAGACCCGTACCCGGGCCGGATGTGGCCACCGCGTCCACCGCTCTCCGCGTGTCCCGCTCACCTCGAAGTGTGACCGGTCTGACACTCCGCGCGTTCGTTCTCGCGCCCCCCGCGTGTCGCCGGGACGTCGTCGCCGGGGACACGAATCAGCTCTCGGCGTAGGCGGATGGGCGGACCGCGCCACCGCCGTGTGTCACTGGGGTTGCGATGGCGTTGCCGGCGGGCGCGTCCGTGCGTCAGTGCGTCGCCGCGGGGAACCGCACCGTCACCACGAGGCCACCGCCCGGGCGGGGCCACGCCTGAAGCTCCCCACCGTGGGCGCGGACGACGGAACGGACGATGGACAACCCGAGGCCCGCGCTCTTGCTGGATCGTGTGCGGTCGGGGCTGCCCCGGCTGAAGGGTTCGAAGAGCCCGGCGACCTCGTAGTCGGCGATCACCGGTCCCGGGTTCTCCACCTGTAGTGCCGGAGCGCCGTCCTGACGCCCCACCCGGATGATGATCTCCCCGTCCTCGCCACGGTTGTAGCGGGCCGCGTTCTCGACGAGGTTGGCCACCAACCGCTCCAACAGCACCGGGTCGCCAGTCAGCGGGGCGCTGTGCAGTTCCTCCCGCACGGTGATGTTGGCGTCGCTGACGTCGGCGGAGAGCTGGGACACGACCTGGGTCGCGATCTCCCTGAGGTCCACGAGTGTGCGTTCGGAGAGTTCGTTCTCGCTCTTGGCGAGGAGCAGAAGTCCCTCGATCAGGCGCTCGTGGCGTGAGTTGGTCTCCAGCAACGTGTGTCCGACCGTCTTGAGGTCGGGCGAGACGTCCGCGTCCGCCAGGGCGACCTCGAGTAGCGTGCGGTTGATCGCCAGTGGGGTCCGCAGTTCGTGCGACGCGTTCGCCACGAACCTGCGCTGCCCCGCGAAGGCGCGGTCGAGCCGCTCCAGCATGTCGTCGAACGTGTCCGCCAGCTCCCGGATCTCGTCGTCCGGCCCACCGAGAGCGATGCGCTCGTGGAGGGAACGCTCGGAGAGGCGCCGCGCCGTCCGTGTGATCCGCTTCAGTGGGGACAGGGCGCGGCCCGCGACCGCGTAACCGAGGACGAGCGCGATGATCCCGACCGCGAGCAGGGCGATCACGGAGTTGCGGGTGAGGTCCTGCAGGACACTGTCGATGATTCCCTGCCGGAAGTCGTCCTGGTAGGCCTCGTCTGGCATGAAGTCGCCGACCATCACCCGCAGGTCCAGTCCGTACAGCGTCTGGGCCACGATGACGTAGTTGACGATCACGAGCAGGGAGCCCGCCGCGAAGAACAACAGGCCGTAGATCAGCGTCAGCCGCGCCCGGAGGGTGATCTTGTCCGGCTTGTAGGTGGCGTCGGTGCTGTCCCCGGCCGCCGACGGCGCCCCCGTCGCCGAGACGCGCCACATCGGTCCGGACCCGGTCGTGGACCGTGTCACGGGGCTGTCGCCACCCGAGCCGGAGGAGTCCCAGCCCGACGACGTCGAACCACGCGATCCTGCCACCGACACCGCCCCTCTCGTCTGCTCCCGGGATGATCAGACCTGGTAGCCCACTCCGGGAACTGTGTGGACAACGGGCGGGTCGCCCAGTTTCTTCCGCAGCGTCATCACCGTGACCCGCACGACGTTGGTGAAGGGGTCCGCGTTCTCGTCCCAGGCCTTCTCCAGGAGCTGTTCGGCGCTGACCACACCCCCGTCGGCCCGCATCAGCACCTCGAGCACCGCGAACTCCTTCGGCGTCAGCGCGACGTCGTGGCCGTCACGCTCCACCGAGTGGGTCAGTGGGTTGAGGGTGATGCCCGCCCGTTCCAATACTGGGGGCAGCGGGCGTCCGCTGCGCCGGGCGAGCGCCCGTACGCGGGCGAGGAGTTCGGCGAAGGCGAACGGCTTGGCGAGGTAGTCGTCGGCGCCGAGCGCGAGTCCCTCGACCTTGTCGCTGATCTCGCCGGACGCGGTCAACATGAGGATCCGTCCGGGATAGCTGTCGTTGACGAGGAATCGGCAGACCTCGTCACCGTGCATCCCGGGCAGGTCGCGGTCGAGGACGACGACGTCGTACTCGTTGACCAGGGCCCGGTCCAGCGCGCTGTCCCCGTCGTAGACCGTGTCCACCGCGATCGACTCCTGGCGAAGGCCCTTGGCCACAGCGTCCGCCAGTACCTGTTCGTCCTCCACCACAAGAACTCGCACGCTGTCCATTCTCCCACTGAAACGGCGAGGGGCCGGGTGCGTACACACCCGGCCCCGTCACGAGCCGCTGCCGGCGCATCCCCCAACACACCGGCAGCGGCGACTACTCCCGACAACGCGACCCTGGTTCGGGACCGGGGTGCCTCGGGAAGATCTGCCAGAAAGGCGCCGCTGCCGGCGCATCCCCCAACACACCGGCAGCGGCGACAACCCCGCACATCTCAAACGTGACACATCCAGGATAAGAACGAGATAAGAAGGCCCCGGACGGCCGCCGATGTGGCATAGAGCACCGGTTGTTGGTCAAGCCGTCACGGTTCCTTGGTTCGCGCGTGTTTGGGGAGAGGGATCGGGGGTAGAGCATCAGGCCGCGGGCGAGAACATCGCGATCGGCCACCCCACCGAGCGGGCCCGAGAGGCTCCCGTAGCCTGGAGTGGCGGGAGCGGTTCGCCGCCCGCGACGCCCCAGGTAAGTGAGGAAGCTGCGACTCAACGGTGAGCGCAGACCGACGACACAAGCGAGGTGACATTGGGCGAGTTCCTGTCGGAGATCCGGGTACGCATCCACGAGACCCACCGTTCGCTCCAAGCGGCCCGTGCCGCAGGAGACGAGTTCCTGGCCGACACGCACGTGTCGGAGCTGGAAGACCTGCATCGCATCGCCGCGCGCAACGGTGTCGAGGTCAGCGGCTGACGGTCGCAGATGTACCGCGGACGGGCCCCGTCCTCTCGGGTGCCCGCCGCGGCGGCGGGCACCATGGCGGTAGCGCGGCGCTTCATCACCCACGGTGGCCCTCCGGAGCGCTTCCGGGGCTCGGGGCGCGCGCCGTGGGTCAGCCGTCGGAATCCGCCGCCAGCGGCTCCAGCACCGAGCAGAGGTCGTCGAACAGCGCGCCCGGCGCCGCGATGGTCAGGTCCTCGTTGGGTCCCCGGCCGCGCAGACCCCCCACGGTGATCCCGGCCTCCTGGGCGATGAGGGTCGAGGCCGCCCAGTCCCAGTGGTTCAGACCGCGTTCGTAGTAGCCGTCGATCTCGCCGACCGCCACACCACAGACGTCCAGAGTCGACGCGCCGGCCCGACGAATGTCACGGACCCGTGGCAGCACCGAACGAAGGACCTCGGCCTGGTGCGCCCGCCGATGGGCGGCGTAGCCAAAGCCGGTGGCGAGCAAAGCGCGTTGCAGCGGCGGGGCCGGACGCGCCCGGAGGGGCTCGGTGCCTCGGAACGCTCCGCCGCCGACGGTGGCCCGATAGACCTCACCACGAATCGGCGCGTGCACTACGCCGGCGACCACCTGTCCCTCCACCTCAGCGGCGACGCTGACCGCCCAGTCCTGGCGTCCGTACAGATAGTTCACGGTGCCGTCGATGGGGTCCAGGATCCAGCGCACGCCGCTGCCGCCCCGCGAGTCCCCCTCCTCCTCGCCCAGGACGGAGTCGTCGGGGCGGGCCGACAGCAACCGGTCCCGCAGCAATCGCTCGGCGGCGCGGTCCATGTCCGTCACCACGTCGGTCGGCGTCGACTTCGTCCCCAGGACGTGAACGTCGCGTTGTCCCCGCGCCGTCAGTTCCGCGGCCTCGCCCGCCGCCTCCAAGGCCAGCGTCATCAGCTCGTCCGGATCCACCTCGGCCACAGTTCGTCCCTTCGTGAGTTGTTCCCCCCGGTACCGTGTTCCCATGAGCACGTCCGGTACCCCCTACGACCGTCACTCCCTGCTACGACAGGCCCATGTAGACGGACTGCTCGTCTACCACGAGGACGACAGCACCGACGACGCCTACGTGGTCACCACGGCGGACGACCGCCCGATGACCCTCACCGCGTCTGACGTGCGGCCGTTCTGCCGTGGCCTGTTGGCCGGGTTCCGGTCCGCGGCCGCCGAGCGGGAACTCGATCTCGCGCTGCTGCTCGCGGCGACGGCGGCCGGCGGACAGTGCAAGTACTGTGGTGCGCCACTGTCGTCCTCGGAGTCCGTGCGCTGCAACGTGTGCGGCAAGTCGCAGCTCCAGGGCGAGGAGGACGCGGAGGACTGACGTCGGGCGCCTGGTCCGCCACCCGCCACCGTGGTCTCCGTGGGACACGCGGGGGCTCGACTCACCGTGGGAGACAGCACCGCGACGCGTCCGCGTCCCGCGGGCAGGCGTCGAGGTCGCTGAGCCCGACCCGGTGCGCGCCGGTCGCCTGGCGTTCGGCCACCAGCTCGCGAACCATGGAGACGAACCGCGGATGGGTGCCCGGGGCGAGGGCGCGCGCGAGGTGGACCCCCAGGCGGCTCGCCGTCTCGGCAGCCTCCACGTCCAGATCGAACTTGATCTCCATGTGGTCGGAGACGAAGCCGTGCGGAACCACGACGACGGCGCGTACGCCGTCCTTGGCCAGCTCCTCGAGCCGGTCGTTGATGTCCGGCTCGAGCCACGGGTGGCTCGGCGGCCCACTCCGACTCTGGTAAACGAGTTCGTAGGGGTGGTTCCCGCCGACCCGTTCGGTGATCAAGCGGGCGGAGTCGCGCAACTGGGCCACGTAGGCCCCGCCCGGCCCCAGCTCCAGCGCGGGATCACCGCTGGCGGCGGCCATCGCGGTGGGAATGGAGTGGGCGCTGAACAGCAGGGTCGCCTCCCCGCGCACCTCCTCCGGCAGTGTGTCCAACGCCCGACGGGTGTGGTCCACGAACGCGTCGATGAACCCCGGGTGGTCGCTGTAGGGCCGGATGAGGTCGATCTGTGGCGGGGTGTCCCCCCCGTCGCGCACGGCGTCCTGGGCGCGCTGGATGTCCTCCAGATACTGGCGGTGGCTGGAGTAGCTGCTGTGCGCCGATGTGGAGAACGCGACCGCGCGCCGCACACCGTCGCGTGCCATGGTGGCGACGGTTTCGGCCAGCATCGGGTGCCAGTTGCGGTTGCCCCAGTACAGGGGCAGTCCGACGCCGTTGTCGGCGAAGTCCGCCCGGATCGCGGTGACCAGATCCCGACACTGCTGGTTGATCGGGCTCACCCCCCCGAACCGGAAGTAGTGTTCGCCGACCTCTTCCAGCCGCTCCCGCGGGATGTTTCGCCCTCGCGTGACGTTCTCGAGGAAGGGGACGACGTCCTCCATCCTTTCCGGTCCACCAAAGGAGAGCAGCAGGAACGCGTCGTAGGACTCCATGGTCACAATGTAACCGTCGGTTTCCGCCGTTCGTGCCTGGGGCGAGGAACGCCGCCGGGCGCGGCCCAGCCCGGAGGGCCGGGTACGATCCACACGTTCCTGGCCTCGGACAACGGGATAGGTGAGAGAAACCGCCTGCGCTGTCCCAGTACCTACGGAGACGATCAGATGGCACGATAGAACCACCCTGCCCCTTCTCCACACCCGGCTCGCAACCAAGCCCTTGGACATGCCGGTCGTGGTGCTGGCCGATCTGACCAATGCAGACGAGACTGAGGACATACCGGCGGACCCAGAAGACACATCCCGGCGGAACGCGGAAGGGAACGCGATGCAAGAACTACGCCTCGTCGCAGTGAGCGAGGATGGCGCGTTCTTAGTGCTGGCCAGCACCGGCAGGGGCACGCGTTTCATGCTGCCGGTCGACGACCGCCTACGCGCAGCGGTACGCGGCCAGTTCTCTCGCCTCGGCCAGTTCGAGATCGAAGTGGAGAATCCCTTGCGGCCGAAGGAAATCCAGGCCCGGATCCGGTCCGGTGAGACGGCGGAGGCGATCGCCGAACTCTCCGGACTGCCGATAGATCGCGTTCGCTGGTTCGAAGGGCCGGTCCTGCAGGAGCGCGAGTACATGGCCCAGCAGGCCCAACGGGCCGTGGTGCGTACCCCCGGGGACGCGACACCTGGACCGACGCTCGGTGACCTCGTTTCCTCGCGCATCGGCCAAACCCAGATGGACAGCGGCGAGGCCGTCTGGGACTCCTGGAAACGGGAGGACAACACCTGGCGCGTGCGGCTCGCCTACACCGAACGTGGCGAGGATCTGGTGGCGCACTGGTCCTACGACCCGCGCCGGCGCAGCGTCGCCCCAGAGGATGACGAGGCCGCGCGGTTCAGCCGGCCCGACGCCGCGGAGGAGCCGGCTCCCGACACCAACGTCGCCTTCTTCCAGCCACGGCGGCCCGCCGAGCCCCACGTGCCCGCCGACCCCGCACCGGCACGGCGGCCCGTGCCACCGGACGCCGTGGGGCCGCTCGCCCCACCACCGATCCCGCTCATCGACGGGCCGAGCGTCGTCACACCGTTGACCGAGGAGCGTCCCTCGGCGGAACACCCGGACCCCTCCGGCCCCGCCGAGCGAGAGGACGAGGCTGACGTCGAGGCGGGTGCCGTCGCCGACCCGGCGCCGGTCGCCGAGCCCGAAACTGTCGCGCCACCAGCCCCCGAACCGGAGCCGGCGCCTGCCGCGGCCGAGGAGGTCCCACCGGTCGTCGAGCCCGAGCGTGAGGTCGTGGAACCACCGGTGGACCCCGCCGCCGAGGCGCCGCCCGCTCCAGCGAAGCGGGCACGCGCACCCATCACCGCCGCGGCGGCGGGAACCAAGACCGCCGCGGCCGCGACGGGTGACAGCGCGGCGTCGCGACGTCAACGCGCCAAGGGACGGGGACGGCGCGCCTCGGTCCCGTCCTGGGACGAGATCATGTTCGGATCCCGCAAGTCCGAGTGACGAGACCCGGGCGCCACGGTCGCGTGGCTCCCGGGAACCCGCCTAGGCTTGCGTCATGAGTGACGTTGCGGAACTTCAGGACATGGACAACACCTGGGAGCGCGCGCTGGCGGTGGTGGCGCACCCCGACGACCTCGAGTTCGGCGCCTCCTCCGCGATCGCGCGGTGGGTCGCCGAGGGCAAGCACGTCGCGCAACTGCTCGTGACGCGGGGCGAGGCGGGCATCGACACCCTGCCGCCCGCCCAGTGCGCCCCCCTGCGTATGGCCGAGCAGCGTGCCGCCGCCACGGCGGTCGGGGTGGAGTCCGTGGAGTTCCTGGACTTCCGCGACGGCCTCCTCGAGGGGGGCCTCGACCTCCGCCGCGCGCTCGCCCGTGCCATCCGGATCGAACGCCCCGAGGTGATCGTCTCCCTCAACTTCAGAGAGAGTTTCGGTCCCGGCAGCGGCTTCAACCACGTCGACCACCGAGTCCTCGGCCCCGCCCTACTCGACGCGGTCCGCGACGCCGCCAACCGGTGGGTCTTCCCCGAGCTGACCAGTGAGGACCTCCTCCCCTGGGACGGCGTCCGGTTCGTCGCCTTCGCCAACTCACCCGACAGCACCCACTACGTGGAGATCACCGAGGAGAACCTCGCCGCGGGGATCGCCTCCCTCGACGCCCACGAGGTTTACCTCGCGAACCTCTCCGGGTTCGACCAGAAGTCGTTCCTCCGCCAGATCGCGGAGGAGAGCGGCGCCCGGGTGGGTCTGCCGCTCGCGACACCCTTCGAGGTCATCCCCACCTAGCTGTAGCTCGTCGATCTGGCGTGGGTCAGGCGGCGGGGTCCTTGGGGTCGGTGACGGTACCGAGGAACAGGATCGCGCCGCGGCGGCGCAGCACGAAGTGGAAGGGGCGGTCCGCGGTGAACTCCACCGGAGATCCAACCGCCGCGGCCAGGGTGGCCACCGCCGCGGTGGCGGCGGCGCCGACGGCGCCTTCCTCGTCCACGGTGAGCTTGGCCTCGTGGATGACCTGGTCCAGACGCAGGGGAGTGGTGGAGATTCCGGAGAGATCGGCCGTGGGGCCGAAGGCGGACCGGACACCGCAGGCGTCCAGGGCGGAGGTGAGACGCGCCTTCCAGGTGAGGTCGAAGCGCGGGAGGGCGAGGCGGACCTCGGTGGCGCGGCGCGCGCGGGCGAGTTCTTCGAGGTCCCGGGTTGTCAGGGGACGAGTGGAGAGAGACGCCTCGCGCGGCAGGATCACGTCCATCGCCAGGTCGTCTTGCCCGGGCAGTGTCACCATCTGCCAGTGTCCGGTTCGGGCGTGCCCCAGGCGTCCTTGACGGTGCATCATCGCGACGCCGTGGGTGCCGGTGGGGGAGTGGAACGGGCGGGTCCGCGTCTTGGCCTGGCGGAACGGTACGGCCCAGCGCATCCGCACCCACAGCGCGTTGACGAGGACCGCCAAGGTGTCGGGGGTGACGTCGCCGGATGCCAACAGCCGGGGGATCAAGCCACGGGTCGTGGCCGAGACGTCGGCGTTGATGGTGCGGATCGCCCCGGCCGGATCCTCCCGGAAGTCGGCGTTGTGCACGCCGGTGTCGGGTCGTCGGCGCATCCGCGTCGCGAAGTCGGGAACCAGCGGTGCGTCGGCGGAGACCCACAGACCGGTGTTCGTGGTGAGTTCGGCCCCGTCCTGCACGGCGTCGTCCAGTGCCGAGAGATGGGCGGCGACGTCGTGGCCGAGTAGCGATTCCAGTTCCGCGCGGGTGGTGCCGCCCGCGCCGACCGTGATCAACGTGAGGGCGGCGGCCACGGAGTAGGGGGACCAGACGAGATCTCTCTGGCCACCGGGGTCGATCGCCGCGCCCAGACGGGTCGCGAACTCCACGTGCTCAGGGTGCGGCGTGGCGTCGGGTTTTCTCATCCGTGCTGTCCCGTCCTCGTCGATGATGTGGGTCAGGCTACGCGCAGGCGCGTCCCGGCGGAACGCCGTCGCGGTGTGTCCTCGCGGCGTCTTCCCCGGGGTTCGGACGCGGGCGGGGACGATCGGTGCCACGCGGACGAACACTCAACGGGGACGTCGTCGTTGCCCTAGGCTGGATCGGAGGGGTCCACCAGATGAGGAGACGCATGCCCGAACAGCGGCGGGACGACGACGGCGCCGAGCGCCCGAGCGTCACCGAAGGCACCGTGGAGCAGGTCATCCGCGCCCAACTCGCCAAGGCCCTCGGCGGGAAGCGGGGCATGGCCGAGGCAGCGGTACCCACGGTGTTGTTCACGGTCAGCTACCTGTTGCTGCGCGACCGCCCGGGGGTTCCGAGCCTGGGTGTTCTGGAGAACCCAGCCCTGGAGTGGGCGATCGGGCTCGGTCTCGTCGCCGCCGGCGCTCTGGCCGTGCTCCGCCTGGCGCAACGTGGCTCCCCGCAGTTCGTGTTCAACAGCCTGGTCGGGATCGCCATCGCCTCGGTGTTCGCCTCGGTCAGCGGTGAGGCCGAGGCCGCGTTCCTCCCCGGCATCATCTACAACTCGATCTACGCGGTCGTGTTGGTGATCAGCATTCTCGTTCGCTGGCCGGCGGTCGGAATGATCATCGCCGGGATCACGGGCGACCTGAGCAGTTGGCGCGCCAACCCCCACGTACTGCGGTTGTGCTCCCGCCTGACCTGGCTGTTGGTGATTCCGTGCGTGATCCGGGTCGCCATCCAGGCGCCGCTCTACGCCGCGGCGGGGGCCTCGGACGCCGCCTTCGCGGCACTGGGGACCAGCAAGATCGTGTTGGGCTGGCCACTTCAGGTCGCGGGGTTCGCCGCGATGGTGTGGCTGTTGTCGCGCAACCGCACTCCCATGGGTGACACCACCGGTAGCGGGGACCTGGGAGCCCAGATTCGCTAGCCGCTACATGGTGGCGACGATGCAGCCGGTGACGATGATCCCGGTGATGAGGATGACGCCGCAGCCCATCAGGTACTCGGTCGCGTCGATCAGGAAGCCGATGATACTGAGGATCACGAGGACGACCGCGGCGATGCCGATCGTCACGCCCATGATGAATGTTTCCATCAACCCCACCGTTTCCGACCGCGCGTCGTCGGGAGTCTTCCCCATCCATCCCGAGATCAGTGCCGTTTCCCGTCACATACGGCGATCCGGTAAGTGAACACTGACCGTGGGGACAGAGGGTCGCGGCGGTGGCGTCCTCGTCGTGGCACCAGTCGTGGTGAGCTCGGCTAGAGTGGCGGCGGCCCGGTGCGCGGGCTGTCCTAGGGGAGGTTCAGTTGAGCAAGGTGGGCACCGAGCTGGAGCTCGCGGTCGACGGGGTTGCCCACGGTGGCTGGTGCGTCGGCCGGATCGAGCAGCAGGTCGTCTTCGTCCGACACGCCCTCCCCGGCGAGCGGGTCCGTGTGCGGGTCACCGAGGAGACCGCGCGCTTTCTCCGCGCGGACGTGGTCGAGGTCGTCGACCCCTCGCCCGAGCGTGTTACCCCTCCCTGCCCCTACGCCGGTCCCGGTCGGTGCGGAGGCTGTGACTGGCAGCACGCCTCACTGGCCGAGCAGCGCAGGATCAAGGCGCGTGTCGTCACCGAACAGCTACGCCGGATCGCCGGGATCCAGCTACCGGAGTTCGAGGTCGAGGAGATCCCGGGAGCCGACGACGGATTGGGCTGGCGTACCCGCGTGCGCTACGCCGTCAACGCCGAGGGGCGCGCCGGCTTCCGACGGCACCGATCCCACGACGTCCAGACCGTCGACGACTGCCTGATCGCCCACTCGGGCGTCCGGGAACTCGGTGTCACCCGACTGCCCTGGCCCGGGATCCGCGAGATCGAGGCGACGGCGTCGGCCACCACCGCGGACCGCGCCGTGGTGGTGACCCCCGAAGGCGCGAAGCTGCCCACTCTGCCCCAGCTCGAGACCTCCTCGGCCGTGCTGCGCCGGTTCAAGGGCGGACGCACACAACAGGTGCGCGGTCGCCGGGGCGTGCGAGAACACGTCGGTGGGCGGGAATGGCGGATCAGCGCTGGCGGGTTCTGGCAGGGACACCCCGGCGCGGCCGGCGTGCTCAGCGAGGCCGTGCTCGCCGCGCTGGAGCCCAAGCCGGGAGAGGCCGCCCTGGACCTCTACTGCGGCGCGGGGCTCTTCGCCGGCGCGCTGGCCGAGGCCGTCGGCCCGGAGGGACGGGTCCTCGCGGTCGAGCGTGACCCCCAGGCGGTGCGCGACGCCGAACGCAACCTGCGTGACCTGCCCAACGTCCAGGTCGAGGTGGGCGACGCCGCGTCGCGGCTGCGCGGTTGGGCCGACCTGCGGGGGTCGACGACCACCGCGGTCCTCGACCCGCCGCGTGCCGGTGCTGGTTCCGCCGTGGTCGCCGGACTGAGCGCCGTGGGCGCGCGCCGCGTCGCCTACGTCTCCTGTGACCCCGCGACCCTGGCCCGTGACCTGGCCGCCTTCGCGAAGTCAGGGTTCCGCCTGAACCAGCTCCGGGCCTTCGACGCTTTCCCCATGACGCATCACGTGGAGTGCTTGGCCGAGCTGGTCAGGGAGTAGTCCACGGCACCGCCGGACCGGCGCGCGCGTCACCGGTGCGTCGACTTCCCGCCGGTCCCTTGGCCCGCCCTTGAGTCGGGCCGGGGACGAGAGCTGGCAGGATGGGCACATGCGACTGCGGATCTTCACCGAACCCCAGCAGGGGGCGAGCTACGACACGCTGCTCTCCGTGGCCAAGGCCGCGGAGGAACTTCGGTTCGACGCCTTCTTTCGGTCCGACCACTATCTGAGGATGGGTGGGGGCGGCGGGCTCCCTGGGCCGACCGACGCGTGGATCACCCTGGCCGGTATCGCCCGGGAGACGTCCACCATCCGTCTCGGCACGCTCATGACCGCGGCGACCTTCCGGCACCCCGGGACGTTGGCCATCAGCGTCGCCCAGGTCGACCAGATGAGCGGGGGACGGGTTGAGTTCGGGCTGGGGGCGGGCTGGTACGAGGAGGAACACTCCGCCTACGGGATCCCGTTCCCGACCTCGCCACGAGACCGGTTCGACCGCTTCGAGGAGCAGCTCGCCGTCATCACCGGTCTATGGCGGACGCCCGTCGGCGAGCGCTTCGACCACGCCGGCGAGCACTACCAGCTCACCGACTCTCCGGGCCTGCCCAAGCCGGCCCAGAGCCCTCCCCCCGTGCTCATCGGCGGGAAGGGTCCCCGTCGCACCCCTCGCCTCGCGGCGGCCTACGCCGACGAGTTCAACGTGCCGTTCAGCAGCGCGGAGGAGACCGAGGCCGCCTTCGGTCGAACGCGCGACGCCGTGCGGGCGGCGGGGCGCACCACCCCGATGACCTACTCCGCGGCGCAGGTGGTGTGCTGCGGCAAGGACGACGCCGAGGTCGCGCGCCGGGCCGCCGCCATCGGGCGGGAGGTGGACGAGCTGAAGGAGAACGGGCTGACGGGCAGCCCCGCCGAGATCGTCGACAAGCTGGGCAGCTTCGCCGAGATCGGGGCGGAGCGGATCTATCTGCAAGTGCTGGACCTTTCCGATCTCGACCATCTGGAGCTGATCGCCTCGGCGGTCGCTCCACAGCTCTGAGTCGGAGTGAACCAGCCGTATTACTCAACAGTAACTTGATGTCGAGATACATGTCCGATAGCTTGACGTCAAGACACTGGAGATGGTGGGTCCGCGTCCTGTGCTGCCCACCAGGAAATCCGGAACGAAGTGGCGAACTGGGGAGGCGATGACCGTGTCTGTGAACAGCTTCGGCAGTCGGGACACGCTCCGCGTCGGTGACGCGTCGTATGAAATCTTCCGACTCGACGCTGTGGAGGGCTCCGCGCGGCTTCCCTACAGCCTGAAGGTCCTGTTGGAAAACCTGCTGCGCACGGAGGACGGTGCGAACATCACCGCCGACCACATCCGTGCCCTGGGGCAGTGGGATCCGGGTGCTGAGCCCACCCAGGAGATTCAGTTCACCCCTGCGCGGGTGATCATGCAGGACTTCACCGGGGTCCCGTGCGTGGTGGACCTGGCGACCATGCGCGAGGCCGTCCGCGACATGGGCGGTGACCCGGACAAGATCAACCCGCTGGCCCCCGCCGAGCTGGTGATCGACCACTCCGTCGTCGTCGACCTCTTCGGGCGTCCCGACGCCTTCGAGCGCAACGTCGAGATCGAGTACGAGCGCAACTACGAGCGCTACAAGTTCCTGCGCTGGGGCCAGACCGCGTTCGACGAGTTCAAGGTCGTCCCGCCCGGCACCGGAATCGTGCACCAGGCCAACATCGAGCACCTCGCGCGGGTCACGATGGACCGGGGCGGCCAGGCCTACCCCGACACCTGTGTCGGCACCGACTCCCACACCACGATGCAGAACGGCCTGGGAATCCTGGGCTGGGGCGTTGGCGGTATCGAGGCGGAGGCGGCGATGCTCGGCCAGCCGATCTCGATGCTCATCCCGCGCGTGGTCGGCTTCAAGCTCACCGGCCAGCTCACGCCCGGGACCACCGCGACCGACCTCGTGCTGACCATCACCGAGAAGCTGCGTGAGCACGGTGTCGTCGGCAAGTTCGTCGAGTTCTACGGCGAGGGTGTCTCCTCGGTGCCGCTGGCCAACCGCGCCACCATCGGCAATATGAGCCCGGAGTTCGGCTCCACCGCGGCGATCTTCCCCATCGACGACGAGACCATCAGGTACATGCGTCTCACCGGCCGCTCCGAGCAGCAGGTGGCCCTGACCGAGAGCTACGCCAAGGCCAACGGCTTCTGGCACGACCCGGCCAACGAGCCGCAGTTCTCGGAGTACCTGGAGCTCGACCTCGCCGAGGTCGTTCCCTCCGTCGCCGGCCCGAAGCGCCCCCAGGACCGCATCGCGCTGTCCGCCGCGAAGCCGACCTGGCGCCACGACGTTCAGGACTACGTCTTCGAGGAGGCCGACGAGGCGGGCAAGGAGTCCTTCCCGGCCTCCGACGCTCCCGCCAACAGCGCCAACGGTGAGCGTCCGCACCGGCCGGTCGAGGTCACCCTGGCCGACGGCACCAGGACCGAGGTCGACCACGGCGCCGTCGTGATCGCCGCGATCACCTCGTGCACCAACACCTCCAACCCCTCGGTCATGCTGGGCGCCGCACTGCTGGCCAAGAAGGCCGTGGAGAAGGGGCTGTCCCGCAAGCCGTGGGTCAAGACCTCCATGGCCCCGGGCTCCAAGGTCGTCACCGACTACTACGAGCGGTCGGGCCTGACGCCCTACCTCGACAAGCTGGGCTTCAACCTGGTCGGCTACGGCTGCACCACCTGCATCGGCAATTCCGGTCCGCTGCCGGAGGCGATCTCCCAGGCGGTCCAGGACAACGACCTCGCGGTGACCGCGGTCCTGTCCGGCAACCGCAACTTCGAAGGCCGGATCAACCCCGACGTGAAGATGAACTACCTGGCCTCGCCGCCACTGGTGGTCGCCTACGCGCTGGCCGGGTCGATGGACATCGACATCACGACCGAGCCTCTGGGCGTCGGCGAGGACGGTGCGCCGGTCTACCTGGCCGACATCTGGCCGACCGCCGAGGAGATCCAGGAGGTCATGGACGCGGCGATCGCCTCGGACATGTACGAGGCCGCCTACGCCGACGTCTTCGCTGGCGACGACCGCTGGCGGGCGCTGCCCACGCCGACGGGCAACACCTTCGAGTGGGAGGGCGATTCGACCTACGTCCGCAAGCCTCCCTACTTCGACGGCATGGGTGAGTCCCCGGACCCGGTCACCGACATCGCCGGTGCCCGCGTCCTGGCCAAGCTGGGCGACTCGGTCACCACCGACCACATCTCCCCGGCCGGTGCCATCAAGCCGGGAACCCCCGCGGCCGAGTACCTCACCGGGCACGGAGTGGAGCGCAAGGACTTCAACTCCTACGGGTCGCGGCGTGGCAACCACGAAGTCATGATCCGTGGGACCTTCGCCAACATCCGCCTGCGCAACCAGATCGCGCCGGGTACCGAGGGTGGCTACACCCGGGACTTCACGCAGGACGACGCTCCGGTGTCGTTCATCTACGATGCCGCGCAGAACTACGCGGCCCAGGGAACGCCCCTGGTCGTCCTGGGGGGTAAGGAGTACGGCTCGGGATCCTCACGGGACTGGGCGGCCAAGGGAACGGCCCTGTTGGGCGTTCGTGCGGTGATCACCGAGTCCTACGAGCGGATCCACCGGTCCAACCTGATCGGTATGGGCGTGCTGCCGTTGCAGTTCCCCGCGGGCCAGTCGGCGGACTCACTGGGTCTCACTGGTGAGGAGACGTTCACGATCACCGGTGTCACCGCGCTGAACGAGGGTCGAGTGCCCCAGACCGTCCGGGTCTCCACCGACACGGGCGTGGCGTTCGACGCCGTCGTGCGCATCGACACCCCCGGCGAGGCGGACTACTACCGCAACGGCGGGATCCTTCCCTACGTGCTGCGTCAACTGATCACGAAGTAGTCGCGGGCGTCACGACGACGGGCGGGGGCACCCCATCATCACGATGGGGTGCCCCCGCTTTCGTTTCGCTCGGACGGCTCCCCGGGGTCGCGGGTGACCTGTCCCGCGTCCGGTGCGACTGATTCCGTCGTGCGTTCGACGGGAGCGTTACATCGGGGTGAGACGTTCCTACTCCCTCGGTGACATCGAGGTTTTTTCGGATTCACATCTGGCGCTCAGGATTTTCCAATGAGACCCTAATGTTGGGACGCATCAGCTACAGGTGCGCGGTTCGCCGAGCGGGATCGGACAACCGGCGCTGGACCGACACCGTCGGCTCGGCCCGTGCGTTCGGAGGATCGACACCTGGGTCGGATGACCGTCCGTGATGTGGCGGAGCGCGGGACCCCGCGCACCGCCCGACACGTGTACAGTCCGCCGAGACTTGGAGAAGCTATGACCGCCGAGACCCTCCGCAAGCTCGCAGCCACCGGCTTCATTTCCGGAATCGCCATCTTCGGCCTCGCCGCCTGCGACGACGCCGGCGGCGTCGACGACCCCGCGGTCGAGGACGACGGCGGCCTCGAGGAGGCCCCTGAGGATGGCATGGACGACGACGAGGGCTGACGCCTCCACACGTCGGGAAACGGTGCGGGACCTTGGGTCCCGCACCGTTTTTCGTGCGACGACACACGGGCTGGGAGAGCTTCGCGTTCAAGGCTTGTACGATCGGGACCTGAGAAGACGCTCCACTGTGAGGAGGCTGGGTGCCGACCGACGCGACTCCCGGGTCCCAGGCCGCTCTCAGAGCGGCCAACCGCCAACGCGTCGTGGACGCCCTCGACGAGGGAACACTCACCCAGGCACAGATCGCTCGGACCACCGGGCTGTCCGCCGCCACCGTGTCGAACATCGTGCGGGACCTCCGCGCCAACGGCACGGTCGCGGTCCGGCTGACGTCCGCCAACGGCCGTCGTGCCCGCGCGGTCAGCCTGGTCCGCCCCGCCGGCGCGGTGGGTGCGGTGACGTTCGAGGTGGACTGTATCGAGGCCGCCGTCGCCGACGGTCGAGAACGCGTCCTCGCCCGGGAGCGCATCCCCTATGACGTCGCCGCGGACCCGCTGCGGGGAGTGCGACGGGGTGCGTGGCTGCTGGAGACCGTGTTGAACGCGGCCCGCCTGGACCGAGCCTCGGTCGCGCGTGTCGTGGCCTCGGTTCCGGGGCCCGTCGACCTCGCCACCGGAGAGGTGGGGGCGACGTCCTGCATGCCGCGCTGGGTGGGCTTCGCACCCGGCGCGGCGTTAGGCGATCGGATTCGCCTGCCCGTGTCGGTGGAGAACGACGCCAACCTGTGTGCCCTCGCCGAACACCGCATGGGCGAGGCGCGGGGGTTGGACCACGTCCTCTACGTGCGGCTCACCCATGGGGTCGGAGCGGGTCTCATCGTGGCGGGCCAGCTCGTGCGCGGAGCGGGGGGAAGCGCCGGGGAGTTCGGGCACATCTCCCTGGACGAACGGGGGCAGGTGTGTCGGTGCGGCAACCGGGGGTGCCTGGAAACCCTGGCCGGTCCACCCTCCCTGGTGTCGATGGTGCCCAGCGGAGGCCCGGTGACGGTGGCGGATCTGATCGCCGGTGCCCATGCCGGCGATCCGGGCAGTCGGCGCATCGTGGCAGAGGCAGGAGCCGCGCTCGGACGGGGACTGGCGATCATGGCGACCGTGCTCAACCCGCAGTTGGTGGTGGTCGGGGGAGACATCGTCGCCACCGACGCGCTCCTCCTCGACCCCCTCCGCCGCAGTCTCGAACTCGGGGGCGTTGAGTACCGCGGTGCGGGATCTCCGCGTCGTCGCCGCGAGCGTCCGGGACGCTCCACTACGGGGAGCGCTGGCCCTCGCTCTGGCGTCCACCGCCGGGGGCTGAGGTCAGGCCACTCGTGCTCGTTGGCTCGTAGTGGCTCGGGCCTGCGGTCTTAGTGCGTTCAAGAATTGAACGTACTCACCGTGACTCTACGGTTATGAATTCAAGTCTTGACCTCAAGCTGAGGCGGGAGTTGACTGCGAACCACCAGCGCATCACGTGACGCGCATCACCCCCGGTGCCGCGCTCGTGGTGCGGTCCGTGCCCGAGCGGAGGGTGAGCAGAGTGGTCACGAGCACAACGGCGAGCAGGCGGGTACTGGGAGCGGCGGCCGGGGTGGCGGTCATGGGAATGATCGCCACCGGTTGCGGGGCGACCACCACGGGAGACGGGGGCGACGAATCGTCCGCCGACGTCGAGGAGGGCTTCACCATCGGGCTGCTGCTCCCCGACGAGCACACGGCGCGCTACGAGGCCTTCGACTACCCCTACTTCGAGGAGGCCGTCGGCGACCTGTGCCCCGCCTGTGAGGTCAACTACCAGAACGCCGCCCAGGACACCGACCGGCAACAAAGTCAGGTGGAGGCGATGTTGACCGAGGGGATCGAGGTCATGGTCCTCGACGCCGTCGACGCCGCGGGTGCGGGAACCATGGTGCAACAGGCCAAGGACCAAGGCGTGCCCGTGGTCGCCTACGACCGGTTGGCCGAGGGCGGTGTGGACACCTACGTCTCCTTCGACAACGTCCGTGTCGGTGAGGTCCAGGGTGAGGCCCTCTTGGAGCGACTGGAGGAGGACGACAGCGTCGACGACGGCCAGGTCGTCGTCATGCACGGGTCGCCCACCGACCCCAACGCCTCCAACTTCAAGGAGGGAGCCCTCTCCGTCCTGGCCGACGCCGTCGACATCGGCCAGGAGTACGACACCCCGGAGTGGTCACCCGACCAGGCACAGGAGCAGATGGACGCCGCGATCACCGCCATCGGCGCGGACGACATCGTGGGCGTGTACGCCGCCAACGACGGCCTCGCCGGAGGCGCGATCGCCGCCCTGCAGAGTGGCGGCGTGACCGACCTCCCACCGGTCACCGGTCAGGACGCCGAGCTCGCCGGGATCCAACGGATCGTGGCGGAGGAGCAGTACATGACCGTCTACAAGGCGATCCGACCCGAAGCCGACACCGCCGCGGAGATGGCGGTCGCGTTGGCGACGGGCGAGGAGTACTCCGGTGAGCACGAGATGACGGAGGTCGAGGACGGCGAAGGCAACGCCGTCCAGGCCGTCCTGCTGGACCCGATCCCCGTGACGCTGGACAACGTGATGGACACCGTCGTCGAGGACGGCTTCTACACCGTCGAGGACATCTGCGCCGACGCCTACGCCGACACCGACTTCTGCGCCGAGAACGGCTAGGCCGCGGTCCGCTCCGCCGCGGAGCCCACCGAGGCTCCGCCACGTTCGTGACCCCCTCAGGCGACCCCTGGTCGACGAAGGAGAACCATCTCGCATGCCTCCCGTGCCCCATCCCATCCTGGAACTCACCGGAGTCTCCAAACGGTTCGGCGCCGTCCAGGCGCTGAGTGACGTCGCGCTACGAATCGACGCCGGGGAGGTCGTCGCCCTCGTCGGAGACAACGGCGCGGGGAAGTCCACTCTGGTGAAGGCGATCGCCGGCGTCAGCCCCGCCGACACCGGGACGGTCCTCTGGAAGGGCCGTCCCGTCCGCATCACCAAGCCGGGCGACGCGCAGAACCTGGGGATCGCCACCATCTACCAGGACCTCGCTCTCTGCGACAACCTCGACATCGTGGCGAACCTCTTCCTCGGAACGGAGCACACGACGGCCGGCCTCCTGGACGAGCTGGAGATGGAACGCCGCGCCGCCGAACTCCTGGACTCGTTGTCGGTGCGGATCCCGAGCCTGCGCGTGCCCGTCGCCTCCCTGTCTGGTGGACAACGCCAGATCATCGCCATCGCTCGATCCCTGTTGGGCGAGCCGGAGGTCGTGTTGCTCGACGAGCCGACCGCGGCACTCGGAGTGGCACAGACGGCCCAGGTGCTCGACCTGATCGAGCGGATGCGGGACCGGGGGCTCGGAATCATCCTCATCAGCCACAACATGGCGGACGTGCGGGCGGTGGCCGATCGCGCCGTCGTGCTGCGCCTGGGCCGCAACGGTGGCGACTTCGCCCTGGACGACACCAACTACGAGGAGATCGTCGCGGCGATCACCGGAGCCGGTGACGACGTGGTCACCCGCAGGCCGCCCAGGGGCCAGATCGCAGAGGAGGGCCAATGACATCGGAGATCCAGTCCACCCCCGCCAACGGCTCGGGGCGCGCGGCCGATCCCCGTCTGGTGCGCGACCACGGCGCGGTGGGCGGGATCGCGGCGTCGTTGGTGCACCGGATCCGTGGCGGGGAACTGGGGCCGCTTCCCGTCATCGCGGGGCTGGCCGTCATCGCCGTCGTCTTCCAGTACCTGAACAGCTCCTTCCTCACCCCCCAGAACATCTCCAACATCGCCGTGCAGCTCGTGGGCTACGGACTCCTGTCCTCAGGCGTCATCATGGTGCTGTTGCTCGGCGAGATCGACCTGTCCATCGGTTCGCTCGCCGGAGTGTCCGGCGCGGTCCTGGCCGTGCTCACCGTCAATATGGGACTGTCCGACCTCGCCGGGATCATCCTCGCCGTCGTCGTCGGGGCGGCGATCGGCGCCCTGCACGGCACCGTCTTCGCCAAACTCGGTGTCCCCGCGTTCGTGGTCACCCTGGCCGGCCTACTCGGCTGGAAGGGAGCCCACCTCTACATCCTCGGGGCCGAGGGCACGATCAACATTCCCCGTGACGGCCTGATCGCCAGCCTCACCAAGACCTACTTCACCCCCGCCTACGGGTGGGCGATCGGTGTGGCCGCCGTCCTCGTCTTCCTCGCGGCGACCGTGTACGGCGAATGGCGCCGCGTCCACGCCGGCCTCGAGGCGCGTTCCGCGGCCGATGTCGCCCTGCGCACGACCGTCCTGGCCGTTCCGGTCCTCGGAGGGGTCTACGTCCTGAACCTTTGGAACGGGGTGCCTCTCGCGTTCCTCATCTTCGTGGGGTTCGTGGTCGTCTTCGACATCGTGCTGCGGCGAACCCGCTACGGACGAATGGTGTTCGCGGTCGGCGGCAACGCCGAGGCCGCGCGTCGCGCTGGCATCAACGTGGATCTCGTGCGCATTAGCTGCTTCACGCTCTCCTCCACCCTGGCCGCGATCGGCGGCGTCATGATCGTGTCGCGCAACAACGCCGTCAGCCAACAGACCGGCGGTGACGAAGTCCTGATGTTCGCCATCGCCGCCGCGGTCATCGGCGGGACGAGTCTGTTCGGCGGGCGGGGAAGCGCGTACTCGGCGTTGCTCGGCATGCTCGTCATCCAGGCGATCACCGCGGGGCTCTTCCTGATGCAGATGTCGGCCTCGGTCCGTTTCATGATCACCGCGGTGGTGCTTCTGGTCGCCGTCGTCCTCGACGCGATGACCCGACGCAGCCGACGGGTCCACGCCCGCGGCGGGTAGGCGCGGCCGGCAACCGGCTAGCGGTGTCGGGCCCCGCTCGCGAGACGCGGTTCCGGCCGGGGCCCGGTCAGTCGGCGAGCAGCCAGTTGAGTTCGGTGCGCAGGTCGTGGGGGTCCATATCCGGCCGCGGCTCGGTGACGTACACCTCCCAGCCGAGCGCGGCCGGGGTGTGGCCGCTGGTCTGGATCCAGGACGCCAGCTCCTCCCACGTCGCCCCGAGTTCGCTGTAGTCGCCCCGGTGCACCACCCGGACGACCCGTCCGGCGGGGAGCGATCCAGGAACGACGTCGCCGTCCGGGGCCACCGCGCGGTCGGTCATGAACCCGAGGGTGAGGTCCATCGGCTCCGTCTCGGGACCGTCGTAGGCGGCGAACGCCGGGCCCGTGATGGCCACCCCCTGACGCTCGAGCGCGGCGGCGAGCGCGGGGAACGATCGGTCGTAGAACGCGACCAACTCCGCCGCGGGTACCCGGCCGTGGATCACGGCCGTCGTCCGCTGCTCCACGGTCACGACGTGCGGCGCGGTCTCGTCGAAACCCGTCGTGTTCTCCTGCATCGAACCTCCCATACCGGACGCCCAACGGGGCCGTTGGTCACCACCGGTCGTGTTGACCGAGGACAGCGCGGAACCAGGATGTCGCACCCGCCCGACCGGCACCTGCGCGACAGGCCGGAGGGCGCCGTACTGTAGCGTGACGCCCCGTGGTGGACCCCAGCATCGTCCTGATCGCCGGGACCGCCGTCCTGCTCGGGGCCGTCGTGCAGAGCGGAGTCGGTCTCGGTCTCGGCCTCGTGGCCGCGCCCGTCGTCGCCTTCCTCGATCCCACGCTCCTGCCGGGCGCTCTCCTCGTGCCGTTGACAGTGCTTCCGCTGCTCACGGTCGGGGCGGAGTACCGGTTCGTGGACTGGCGCGGGCTCGCCTGGGCGGTGCCGGCCCGCATCGTCGGGGTCGCCCTGGGCGTCGGGGTGGTGGCCACGGTCTCTCCCCAACTGCTGGCCGCGGGCGTCGGCGTGATGGTTCTCATCGCCGTCGTGGTGTCCCTCCTCGCCACCAGCGTTCGGGCCACTCCCGTCAGCCTGACCGTCGCCGGCGTGATCTCCGGTACCACCGGGACGGCGACCTCCATCGGCGGTCCGCCCATGGCGCTGGTGTACCAACACGCCGACGCCTCCCGCGTCCGCGCCACGCTCAGCGTGTACTTCATCATCGGTTGCCTCATGTCGATCGTCGGCCTGTGGGCCGGCGGGCAATTGCCGCCCGACCAGGTGGTGACCGGCGTGTTCTTCGTCCCGTTCCTCGTCGTCGGATTCCTCGTCGCACGTCCCCTGCGCCACGTGCTCAGCGGGAACCGTCTTCGTGTCCCACTTCTGGTGGTCGTCACCGTCGCCGGTGTCTCCCTGTTGGCGCAGGCGCTTCTCTGAGGGAGCCGCCCGCGCCGAACGGGTCGGGGGCGGGCGCGCGGCACAGGGCTCCATCGGCCCTATCCTGGCCCCCATGGCACGACCCACCGCCGAGGAGCTGGAGCGGGCCCGCGACCGCGTCATCCCCGACGTGATCGCCCCCGGGCTGGACTTTCTCCTGTGCGGCATCAACCCCGGGCTCTACTCGGCCCATACCGGTCACCATTTCGCGCGGCCCGGAAACCGGTTCTGGCCGGCGCTGTACCGTTCGGGGCTCACCCCTCGGTTGCTCCGTCCCGAGGAGCAGGACCGCCTGCTCCAGTGGGGCTTGGGCGTGACCAACATCGCACGTCGCGCGACGGCGCGCGCCGACGAGCTCACGGCCGAGGACTTCGCGCTCGGTGGGGAGATCCTGCGCCGCAAACTCCGCGAGTACCGTCCCCGGCTGCTCGCGGTCCTCGGCATCACCGCGTTTCGGACCACCTTCGCCCGGCCCGGGGCGGGCGTGGGCCGTCAGGACCTCAGGATCGAGGACGTCCCGGTCTGGGTCCTGCCGAGCCCCAGTGGCCTCAACGCCCACTGGAGTGTCGACGCCATCGCCGAGGAGATGACACGAATGCGCCACTGGCTCGGTGAACCGGACGACGCCCTGTCGCGTCCCACCCCTCAGGGCGACGCGGACGTGACGCGCCGGCCGACGTCCCGGTGAGGGCACGTGACACCTACACTCAAAAGACCGACCCCTAGACCGCTCCCGGTTCGGGAGGCGGTCTGCGGGCCCGCGGTGGTGCGGTGCCCGTCCGCTGGCGAGAGGACTGACACGAGTTGACGCTGCTTGAGTCGATCAACCACCCCGACGACCTCAAGAAGCTCCATCCCGCACAGCTTCCACGGCTGGCGCGGGAGATTCGCGAGTTCCTCGTCCGCGAGGTGACCCGCACCGGAGGCCACCTGGGACCAAACCTCGGGGTCGTCGAGCTCACCGTGGCCCTGCACCGGGTCTTCGACTCTCCCGACGACCCCGTGTTCTTCGACACCGGACACCAGTCCTATGTCCACAAGCTCCTCACCGGGCGCCAGGACTTCTCGGACCTGCGCCAGAGCGGTGGCCTCTCCGGCTACCCCTCGCGTGAGGAGTCCGAGCACGACATGGTGGAGAACTCCCACGCCTCCACCGCGCTGTCCTACGCCGACGGCTACGCCAAGGCCAACGCCGTGCGGGGCCGCGGCGACTCCACGGCCGTGGCCGTCATCGGCGACGGGGCCCTCACCGGCGGTATGGCGTGGGAGGCGTTGAACAACATCGCCGCCGGGCAGGACCGTCGCCTGGTCATCGTGGTCAACGACAACGGCCGCTCCTACTCGCCGACCATCGGCGGTCTGGCCGACCATCTCGCCTCGGTGCGCATGACGCCTGCCTACGAGCAGGCACTCGGTGTCGTCAAGGCGAGTCTGCACCGTACCCCCCTGGTCGGCCAACCCCTCTACGACGCGCTCCACGGCATCAAGAAGGGGCTCAAGGACGCGATCCAGCCGCAGGTCATGTTCGAGGACCTCGGCCTGAAGTACGTCGGCCCGATCAACGGACACGACACCGCCGCCGTCGAGAGCGCGCTGCGCCGGGCCAAGGCCTTCGGCGGGCCGGTGATCGTGCACTGCATCACCCAGAAGGGCAAAGGTCACCCACCGGCGGAGAACCACGAGGAGGACCAGTTCCACGCCGTGCGGGCCGCCGCGCCCACGGGCGCCTCCTCCGGACCGTCGCGACCCAAGTGGACGTCGGTGTTCCGTGAGGAGATGGTGGAGGTCGGGGCGGAACGTTCCGACGTCGTGGCGATCACCGCGGCGATGCTCTACCCGACCGGACTCGACGCTTTCGCCGAGGCGTACCCGAACCGCTGCTTCGACGTCGGCATCGCCGAACAGCACGCGGCGACCTCCGCCGCGGGCCTCGCCATGGGCGGACTCCACCCCGTGGTCGCGGTCTACTCCACCTTCCTGAACCGCGCGTTCGACCAGGTCCTCATGGACGTCGCCCTGCACCGTACGGCGGTCACGTTCTGTCTGGACCGTGCCGGGGTCACCGGCCCGGA
This sequence comes from Spiractinospora alimapuensis, assembly GCF_018437505.1. Taxonomy (NCBI): domain Bacteria; kingdom Bacillati; phylum Actinomycetota; class Actinomycetes; order Streptosporangiales; family Nocardiopsidaceae; genus Spiractinospora; species Spiractinospora alimapuensis. Next base: position 143,496 of record NZ_CP072467.1, read on the forward strand.
CGGAGCGAGCCACCACGGGATGTGGGACCTGTCCATCCTCAATCTGGTGCCGGGCCTCGCGGTGGCGGTGCCCCGCGACGAGCCGCGGATGCGGGAGCTCCTGCGCGAGGCCGTGGCCGTGGACGACGGCCCCACGGCGCTGCGCTACCCCACCGGCTCGGTCCCGGCCGAGGTGCCGACCCTGGAGCACCGCGACGGCCTGGACATCCTGCACGATCCCACGACGGCCGAGCTGGACAAGGACCTCCTCCTGGTCGCGGTGGGGCCGATGGCGGGCCTTTGCCGCGACGTCGCCGAACGTCTGGCCCAGCAGGGCATCGGTGTCACGGTGGTCGACCCCCGGTGGGTGAAGCCGGTCAACCCCGCGCTGCTGCGGGAGGCGGAGCGGCACCGTGTGCTCGCGGTGGTCGAGGACAGCGGCCGCGCCGGGGGCGTCGGCGACGCCGTCGCCCGGGCGGTGCGCGAGCGGGACCTCGACGTCGCCGTGCGAACCTTCGGTGTCGAGCAGGAGTTCCTGCGCCATGGAGACCGTGCGGAGATCCTGGCCGAGCAGGGGCTCAGTCCCCAGGACTTGGCGCGGGATCTCACCGCCGCCGTCGCCAAACGCGCGTCGGACCCGGTGCAGGAACCGGCCTGACGTCGCAGGGCGTGCGACCAACGGTCCCGCGCGCTCGGACCGGGCCGCCGGCGGGCGTGTACCGGGCCCTCGACGGCCGGCAGCGCGCGGCGTCCGCGAGGGTGAAGCGAGACGTGGGGACGGTCCATACGCCACAATGGCGTAATGGCCCCTCCCGAAACGCTCCGGATCGCAGTGATCGGATCGGGTCCAGCCGGCATCTACACGGCTGAGGCCCTGACCCGTCAAGAATCGCAGCCGGTGACGGTCGACGTGCTCGACCGACTCCCGGCTCCCTACGGTCTCGTCCGTTACGGTGTGGCACCCGACCACACCAAGATCAAAGGTGTGGCGGGCACGCTGCGCCGGTCCCTGGAACACCCCAACGTGCGCTTCCTCGGCGGAGTCGAGTTCGGCCGCGACCTCGCGCTGGACGATCTCCGGCGCGCCTACCACGCGGTCGTGTTCTCCACCGGAGCCAGTGTCGACCGACGGCTGGGAGTTCCCGGTGAGGACCTCGCCGGCAGTGTGGCCGCGACCGACTTCGTCAACTGGTACTGCGCCCATCCCGACATGGACGCGAGTCGGTTCCTCCTCGACTCCGAGGAGGTCGCGGTGGTGGGCGCGGGCAACGTGGCCCTCGACGTCGTACGGATCCTCGCCAAGTCCGTGGACGAGCTGCGTCACACCGACATACCCGAACCGATGCTCGAGGTGCTGCGGGCGAGCAAGGTGCGGCGCGTCCACCTCGTGGCGCGCCGGGGTCCGCTGCAGGCCCGCTTCACCGCGCCCGAGCTCCGCGACATCGGGCGCCTGGAGAACGCCGACGTGGTGGTCGACCCGGCACAGGTGGACATCGACCCCAACTCCGAGGCCGTGGCCACCGCCGCGCGAGCGGCCCGGACCAACCTGAAGTACCTCCGGGAGTGGGCGGACCGGCCTCGCGCCGAACGACCCCGGAGCGTTGAGTTCACGTTCTGGCGCCGCCCCGTCCGGCTCCTGGGGGCGGACCGTGTGTCCGGCCTGGAGATCGAACCCACCGAGCTCGACGACGAGGGGCGGCTACGCCCCGCCGGAGCGCCTGAGGTGTTGGACGTCGGCATGGTTTTTCGCTCGATCGGCTACATGGGTGTGGGGCTGCCCGACGTCCCCTTCGACACCGCGTCGCGCACCGTCCCCAACGACGAGGGCCGCGTGGTGACGCCGGAGGGCACCCCACTGCGGGGGGTCTACGTCGCCGGTTGGATCAAGCGCGGGGCGACCGGCGTGATCGGCACGAACAAGTCCGACGCCGCCGCGACCGTCCGCTCGCTCCTGTCGGACCTCCCCGACCTCGACACCGGCCCACGCGTCCCGGTCGAGGACATCCTCGACCAACGCGGAGCCCGAACGGTGAGCTACAGCGACTGGCAGGACATCGACACCGCGGAACGCGCCCTCGGGGAGAGCCTGGAACGGGGCGAACGGGTCAAGCTGCACGCCTGGGAGGAGATGTACGGCGCGATCGGGAGTTGAGGTTCCCCCGCGCCGCATCGGGCGAACCGAAGGGCGCGTATGACAGAACGTCATTCGCACATGTCGTGGGAAGTCCAAACGTGCGGACGGGAGACGATGGAGAAGGCGCTGGACACGCTGACGGACAGATGTGGAAGTCGATCGGAGGCCGTGCGGTACGCGGATCTTCGGACGTACCGTGAGGTCTTGATCGAGCGGGCCCAGAGCGACGCCGAACGACTCGAAGCCGATCCTGACGACCGTGCGGAGATGCTCGCCATCGAGCGGTTCATGGGTGTGTCGGATTGATCTTTCGTCGGGCGGTCCATGAGATCAAGAGCCTCTCCCGGGGCGCGGGGAAATGAACAGTCGGGGCACCGATATGCGGTGGTGACCCAGTCCGACCGATTCGCCACGAGTTCGATAATCGTCGCGCTGACGTCAACGAGCACCGGTCGCGCGTTTATGGTCCAGAGACAGCCGTCTCGGGGAGTTCAAAGGAACGCTTGTCGGGGAAGAGCTGGCGGAACTCGATCGTGCCCTCGTGCTCACACTAGAGTCGCTCTGATTTTCGTGCGCTCGACACGTCGGCGCCGGCCAACCGCAACAGGAGCTCCTTGACGTCGGTCGCGTGGATCCGGGGGACGGCCGCGTCGGGGGCGTCGCTGAGGAGGACGGGACCGTTCTCGGGGTCCGGCGGGGTGAGGCCGTGCGTCCCACGGACCTGGCGGCCGTTCAGGGGGATGACGTTCATCGTGTAGCGCATCCCGGACTTCTTGCGGGCCAGGGCGGTGGCGGCGCGGACCTTCACGAGCGGGTCGTCGGGGTCCATGAACAGTTCCGCGGGGTCGAAGCCGGGTTTGCGGTGGATCTCCACCAGTTTCGCGAAGTCCGGCGCGTAGTGGTCGTCCAACCAGTAGTAGTAGGTGAACCAGGCCTCGCGTTCGGCCAGCACGACCAACTCGCCGGACCGCGCGTGGTCCAGTCCGATCTCGGCCTGGTCACGGCGGTCCAGTACCTGGTCCACGCCGTCCAGGCGCTCCAGTACCTCGCGGGCGCGGGCCAGGTCCTCGGGTTCCCGGACGTAGACGTGGGCGATCTGGTGGTCGGCGACCGCGAACGCGCGCGACGTCCACGGGTCGAGGTACTCCATCTCGTCCTGGCTGTAGACCTCCAGCAGCCCCGCGTGACGGAGCGCCCGGTTGACGTCCACGGGGCGGCGGGCCGGGGTGATGCCGTACTCGCTGAGGGCCACGGTCGTCGCGCCGCGCTCCTTCGCCGCCATCAGTAGCGGGGCCATGGCCTGGTCCAGGTCGGCGGCGGCCCGCGCGGCTCGAGGGTCGTCCGGGCCGTAGCGCTGGAGGTCGTAGTCCAGGTGCGGCAGGTACACCAGGGTCAGGTCGGGGCGCTTGTCTCGGAGCAGAGCGCGGGCCGCCCCGACGAGCCACTCCGTGGAGGCGAGGCCGGCCGTCGGTCCCCAGTAGTTGAACAGCGGGAAGCCGCCCAGCTCCGCCGTGAGCTCCTCGTGCAGTGCGGGCGGGTAGGTGTAGCAGTCGGGCTCCTTCTTGCCGTCGGCGTAGTAGATGGGCCGCGGGGTGATCGTCCAGTCGGCGCTGGCCCCCATCGCGTACCACCAACACACGTTGGCGACGGTGTAGGTGTCGTCGCCCCCGCGGGGGTCCCCGCCCAGGGCGCGGCGGGCGGTCTCCCACACCTTCTCGCCCCCCACCAGGCGGTTGTGCTGTCTCCAGAGGTGGACCTCGCCCAGTTCGCGGAAGTACCAGCCGTTGGCGACGGAGCCGTGGTCCCGGGGCGGGGTCCCGGTGAGGAGTGTGGACTGCATGGAGCAGGTCACCGCGGGCACGGTGGGTTCCAGCTCGGCCTGGAACCCGGCCGCCGCCAAGGCGGAGAGACGTGGCATGTGCCGCAGCAGGCGTGGCGTCAGGCCGACGACGTCGATGACGACGAGGGGCGTGGTGCCGTGGTCGCTCAAGGCTCCTCCGTGAGTCCGAGGCGGATCAGATGTTCGCGGGTCCACGCCAGCTCCCCGGCGATACCCGCGGCGAGGGTGTCGTCGGGCGACTCCTCACCGGCACGCTCGGCCGGGAGAACCGGCCAGGTGTAGGTCTCGACCTCCACGTGGCGCACCAACGCCGTCGGTCCGCCCAACACCTCAGAGAGCGTGGAGGCCAGGACGTCGCGGGTGGTGCGCAGCCCGCCCGGCGGCTCGCCGTGCAGCGGCATGTGGAAGTGGACGCGCCAGGGGCCGTCGGGAGGGTCCGCCCGGTCCAGGAGGGCCAGCGCTTCGGGCAGGTCGTGGGTCCCCCCGATCGGCGCCGGATCGCCGGGGGCGGCGGGGTAGCGCGTCTGGTGCAGGAAACGTGGCTCCGCGAATCGGGACAGGGCCGCCCGCGTGTCCGCGGAGTGAGGATGGTCGACGTGAAGCGCGGCCGAGGCCTGCAACTTCACCAGGGGTAGCCTCACCTGGCGCAATCGCCCCAGCGCCTCGGCGGGATCCTCGAAGGCGACCGCGAGATGGCAGGTGTCCAGACACACGCCCAGGGTGTCGCGATGCCGGGGATGGACGCCCGAGGCGATCGCGGCGGCGAGAGGTCCGGCCACGTCCCCACTGGTCTCCACCACACAGCCCGGCTCGGGTTCGAAGCCGACCCGGATCCGGCGCCCGGTGTCGTCGCGGACGCGCGACAGGCCGTCGGCCAGGCGCGACAGGTGGCCGCGACTGAGCACGGTGCGCTGTGGCTCCCACCAGTCGGCCCATCCCAGCGGCAGGGTCGAGACACTGCCGTCGACGGCGTCCTCGGGCAGCAGGTGGCCCAGGATCCGCGCGAGCTCGAGTGTGTAGTCCAGACGCGCCCGTGTGGACCAGTCGGGTCGGTAGACCGCCGTCTTCACGACGTCGTCGCCGAAGCCCTGGTAGGGAAACCCGTTGAGAGTCACCACCTCGATGCCGTTGTCCGTCAGCCAGTCGCGGAGGTCGGAGAGCGCCGCCGGGTCGCCGTCCAGTGTCCGGGCGACGCCACGGGGCAGCCACAGCCCGACCCCGATCCGGCCCGCCCCCAGCCGCCTCCGCGCTGGCACGGCCACGGCGGACAGTCGTTCGCGGATCCCCGCGAGCGTCTCGGCCGGATGAACGTTCGCACAGTAGGCCAGGTGGACCAGGCTTCCGTCCGCGTGACGGAACCTCATCGCTCACCCGCGTCCACCGGGGCACCACGGCGCAGCGAGTTGCCGGCGAAGGTCTCGGACGTCGATTCGCCGCCGGGGTCCACTTCCAGGCGCAGCCGTCCACTCTGGCCGTAGAACTCCACCGGGTTACGCCACAGCACCCGGTCCACGTCGTCGGTGTCGAACCCCGCGTCGAACATGGCGCGCGCGGTGTGCACGGTCGTCAGCGGATCGCTGTGCCCCCAGTCCGCGGCCGAGTTGACCAGTATCCGTTCCGTGCCGTACTCCGTGAGCAGACGCACCATCCGCCGGGGGTCCATCTTCGTGTCCGGGTAGATGGAGAACCCCATCCAGCACCCACTGTCGGCGACGGGTCTGATCGTCACCTCGTTGAGGTGGTCGACCACGACCAGTTCCGGAGCCAGTCCCGACTCCGCGACGACGTCCAAGGTGCGGCGTGTCCCCGCCGCCTTGTCCCGATGGGGGGTGTGGACGAGAGCGGGGAGGCCGTGTTCCCGGGCGAGCTGGAGCTGGCGCGCGAACACCTCGTCCTCGTCCGGGGTCATGGAGTCGTACCCCACCTCGCCGACGGCCACGACACCGTCCTTGGCGAGGTAGCGCGGCAGGACGTCCAGCACCTCGCGGCACCGCGGGTCGTTGGCCTCCTTGGGGTTGAGAGCGATCGTCGCGTGGTGTGCGATGCCGAACTGGGACGCTCGGAACGGTTCCCACCCCACGAGCCCGTCGAAGTAGTCGGTGAAGCTGCCGACGCTCGTGCGGGGCTGGCCGAGCCAGAACGCGGGCTCGACCAAGGCGCGAACCCCGGCGCCGGCCATCGCCCGGTAGTCGTCCGTGGTTCGGGACGTCATGTGGATGTGTGGGTCGAAGATGCGCATCAGTTCTCCTTCGCGTCGAGGACCTCGAGAGCTCTCCGCGCGGCCGCGGCCCGGTGGGCGTCGGTGGAGCGCAGTTCGGCCCGGATCCGATCCACCTGGCTGGGCGAACCCACGATCAGGTGGATCGCGCCCCGGGGAACGTCGCGCCCCGCCGCGACTCGTTCGATGGCGAAGTCGCCCACCATGCGGGTCATCTCCGCGTCGGCGCGCGCGTCGAGCCCGCTCACGTTCGCGAGGTCGACCCCGGTGAACAGACACTTGAGGACCGCGTGTCGATAGGCGGGAGGGTCGAGGTGGCGGGCCGCGTAGTCGCCCACCGCGGCGGCGACCAGCGTGGTGTCGTTTCCGCGCAGCGCGTCGTGGACGAGCGGCAGCGCCGTTGTGCCCAGACGTGGTGCCAGGGGATCCAGACACCGCAGGACCGACCGTTTCTCCCCGGCGTCGCCGTAACGGTAGACCTCGGCGACCTCCTGGGAGAGCGAGGGGGAGTCCACCGCGTCCAGCAGGGCAAGGCGTGCCGCGTCGGCGACCGTCCACCCGGGCAGCGACGCCAGGGGCGCCGTTCCGCAGTGCCGCGCCGCCGCGGGGAAGGACGCCGCCAACCCGCGGGAGGGCGCGGCGCGCACCGAGTCCAGGGCCGTGTCCAACCACTGGGCCGCCGACGTGGAGAGTGCGTGCCGCAGGGGTCGGAGAACGGGATCAGTCTCGCGCATGGGCCTCCTTCGTGCGTAGGAATCGCTGGGCACGCTCCGCGACCGCCGGTGCGGCGTGCACGTGGCGGGGCAGCTCCACGCCGACGAGGCCCCGATAGCCGAGGTCGTGGAGCGCGGAGAGCACCGGAGGGAAGTCGAGTTCGCCGTGTCCCGGCTCGAGATGCTCGTGCACGCCGCGACGCATGTCCTCGATCTGCACCGCGACCAGGTCCCCACCCACGGCGTGGACGCAGTCGTGGGGTGTGCGCGTCTCCACGCACAGGCAGTGGCCGATGTCGAGCGTGATCCCGAACCCCGGCGGGCGTCCCAGGCGGTCGCGCAGCGTCAGGTAGTCGCTGACGCGTTCGACGAACATGCCGGGCTCCGGCTCGAACCCGACCCACAACCCGGTGGGTCGCACCTGGTCCAGGAGGCGTCGGCAGTTCGTGGTCAGGCGTCGCCAGAGAACGTCGGTGGGGATGCCGGGCGCGGCGGTGCCGCTCCAGATCGACAGAGTGGGGGCCCCGAGGTCCGCCGCGATGCTGGCACACCGTGAGAGGTAGTCCAGGCGCGGCTCCGGATCCTCGTCGAGGAGGGTGGGGGAGTGCTTGTGCCGCGGGTCGAGGACGTAGCGCGCACCCGTCTCCACGGTCACGTCCAAGCCGAGCTGGTCCACCAGGCGGGCGAACGCGCCGACGCGTCGGGACAGCGCGGGCGCGTAGGGATCCAGGTGGCAGGTGTCGGGGGTGAGGGCGACCCCGTCATACCCGAGGTCGGCGAGGACGCGGACGGCCTCGTCCAGTCGGTGGTTGGTGAATCCGTTGGTGCCGTAACCGAGGCGGAGCCCGGTTCGCGCGACGCCGCTCACGTGGGAGACACGCGGCGGGCGAGACGGCGGGCCAGGGGGTGGGCCCCCACGAGTCCGAGCGCGCCACGGTAGGCGCCCGACCCGGCGGCCAGCGCCGCCTGGAGCGGCATCATCGCGAGGATCCCGGCCCCGACGGCTGTGCGTACCCGTTGGGGGGTGGGACGGCGCATCGCGTCGAGCAGCGGGCGGCCCGTCGTCGCCGCGTATCCGAGGGCGAGCCCGACCGCGGTCACCCGGCCACGTACGTCACCCACCTCGGATCGGCGTGGTCGGCCGGAGCGCCAGAGTACGGCCGAGGTGACGGCGCCCGTCGTGGCCAGGGGAGCGAGGACCCGGTTGGAAGTGGTTCCCGACACCTCGTCGCGGCTGAGCCCCGTGACCGCGAACGTGTGGGCGGCCATACACGCCGCGGGCAGCGCGACCGCCCGGAGCGCCGAACGTTCCGCGCCGGCGCCCATGGCGACGTCCAGGCCGCGCGCCGTGGCCATCGCCACGGGCCCAAGGACCGTGGGCTTGAGCGCGAGGTCGTAGGCCCACACCGTCGCGGCCAACGGGGCGGCGACGCCCAGGGCGCGACGTCCACCGGCGGCGGACGCCAAGCCGAGTCCGGTCGCGGTGAGGACCGAGGCGGTCATGAGCGCCTGGCCGGGCGTGACCCGGCCTGAGGGGATGGGGCGCTCCGGGCGTTCCTCGGCGTCCAGCTCCCGGTCGGCGTAGTCGTTGAGCGCCATGCCCGCCCAGTACAGGCAGACCGACGCGCCGGCCGCGGCGACGGTGCGCCGCCCATAGGGGAAACCCGCCGCGGCGGCGCCGGCGAGGACGTCTCCGGGCACGGACAGAGCCGCCGGAGCGCGCACGAGGGACAGGAGGTCGCGTGGTCTCATCGGGCCCTCCCGGGCGTGGATCCGAGCCGTTCGGCGAACTGGCGAACCATCGTGGCCTGCGTCGCGAGGTCGTGCACGGAGGTGTCGATCGGGTCCTTGAAGAAATAGGCGAGCTCGGGGACCGGGCCTGATCGTCCGTGGGCGTTCGCGGCGACCATGAGGCGGGCCAGGTCCAGCACCAGGGGCGCCGCGAGGGCCGAGTCCAGGCCCTGCCAGGTGAACTGCAGCGACATCGAGGCACCGAGGAATCCGGCGAAGGAGATGTGGTCCCACGCGGTCTTCCATTCGCCCAGATCGGCCACGTGGTCGATGTGCAGCGGGGCGTCGACCGGGTATCCGAGCAAGGACGAGACGAGGCCGCCCTTGGACGCCAACTTGCTCGCCGCGGTCTCAGGGTCGGCGAGACTCGCGCCGTCACCGCCGCCGAGGAGGTTGGTGCCCGACCACGACCGAACCCGTAGGTGGCGGGAGGCGAACATAGGGGCGAGTACGGATTTGAGCAATGTCTCGCCGGTCTTGCCGTCGCTGCCGGCATAGGGAACGTGGTTACGCGCCGCGAGTTCGGCCAGGGCTGGGATCCCGGCACCGACCGACGGTGTGAAGTTGACGTAGCCGAAACCGGCGGAGAAGGCCGCGTGCGCGTACCGCGCGCTGGCGGGTAGGACGTGCGCGCCCGAACGCGTCGCCGCCGTGAGCGCGTCCAGACTGGCGAACTCCGGGCGTTGGGGGGTGGGGGGTTCGGTCGAGGCCAGGTTGATGACCACGACGTCGCGCAGCCCCCGCTCCCGCGCGAAACGGCCGATGTCGTCTCGCAGGCGGTCCAGCCCGTCGCTCGGGTGCTCCTGACCGTGTCCGCGGGCGACGCCGTCGACGATGTTCGCGTCGGCGTCCTCGAGGTCGGCGCGGATCGCGGCCGGAAGATCCGGTGGCAGCACGCCGGCTCGGGCCAGGTGCTCGGCCCGTTTCGTCAGGGTGGTGCCCGCCCCCGCGCCGTGCTCGTGGCCACCGAACACCAGCCGCGCGACGTCGGGGAGCGCGTGTTGGGGGAATCCCGGTGTCCGAGTGACGAGTCCGGTGTCGTCGGCCAACGTGTGGCGCAGTGCGGCCGCTCCGGCGATCGCGGTGGTGGCCACCGAACCGCGGGCACCGATCAGCCAAACGCCATAGCGGTGGTCGGCGAATTTGGGGTCGACGGATTGGGAGGGGGCCATTGGACGTGCCTCTCCAGGTTGGTCCAAGGGCGTGCCGGCGCCCGCGCATTATCACCGTTATTGGGATTGATGATCACATAGGAAAGAATGGACGTAAAGAGTCGTTTTTGTGAAAAATGACCACTAACAACGTGGTTTTGGATATTTCACGTGGTCAGCGAACGAAATCGGGTTCCGCGGCGTAGGTGTTGCAGTCAGAGAGCGTCTCGGCGTGCCAGCCGAGCATCAGCCACCGACGTCGATTGTCGGAGCTGCCGTGGGTGGGGGAGTCGCCACCAAGCAGGGACGTCGTGACGGTCGCGATCGTGGCCTCGTCCTCGTAGCCGAGGGAACGTAGGGCGACGCCGGCGAGACAGTCGGCCTGTAGCTCCCCGCGCCGGCGGATCTCCGTCGCCTCCTCTTCGGAGTCCGTCTCCTGTTCCAACGACCAGGCGTGTTCCAGGATGCCGGCGTTCTCCTGCAGGTAGTGCGCGTATTCATGTGCGATGAGCGTCAGCCAGACGGCCTCCTCGTCGGAGTCGGCCATGGCTGCCGCCAGCGAGGTGACGCTGCCGAGCATGACGGTGATCTCACCGTGGTGGTAGGAGGCCAGGGTCTGCCAGTTCTCCTCGGCCGTGGGCCCCGCGGCATCGGAGTCGGTACCCTCCGTGCCGTCGCCGTTCTCCTGGGCCTGGGGGCCGGCGCCCTCCTCCAGTGTCACCAGGGGTGGTTCGGGTACCTCTCCGAGGTCCTCCAGCGCGGGTCGCCACACGTCCTCGAGGCACCCACCCACACGGTCCACGAACGGTTCCCAGGACTCCCTGGACCGTGGGTCCAGGTTCGGGATCGGGCAGTCGATCGCGTCGGGAACGGAGGAGTCGTACAACGGATTGCGCGCCGACCCGCCAGGCGCCTCGTCGGCCGCGGGTGCGAAGTCCCGAGGGGAGGTGGTGTCCTGGGGGGTCGAGGCGACGTTGGCCGTGGGGACCAACAGGGCCAGGCCCGCGACGACGACCGCGATCGAAAAGGCGCCCAGCCCGCCCCACAACAGCGCGGCCCGCCCTCGCCACCGAACCGGCGATCCGTCTCCCGCCGGGGAACCACGTGAGCCGTCGTCCACTCCGGACCCCGTCCTGTCGCCGTCCCCCACGCGCGAGCCCACAGAGTCGGTGTCGCCACGGTGGGTGCCGCGCGAGACACGACGTCGGGCACCTTCGGGACGAGCCGCCACTGTGTGCGTTTTCACCAGACTAGCCCGAGCGGTGCCCCAATAAGGGCAACCCACCACACACGCCCGAAAGCCGGCCGGCACAATGCGCCTAGGACGTGGGGGACAGCGGCGAGGAGATGGCGGGGATGTTCACACACCTGGGACGGTTCACTCATCGACGGCGCTGGTGGGTGATCGCCGGGAGCGCCGTCTTCGCGGTCCTGGCCGCGGTCTGGGGGACCGGACTGTTCACACAGGTCAGTGACGGCGGCTTCGTGGACCCCGACGCCGAGTCGACCCGTGCGGACGAGCTCATCACCGACGAGCTCGACACCGCCACCCCCGACGTCGTCGTGATCTACCGCGACGCCGGAGGAACACCGCGCGACGGTGACGTCATCGCCGAGGACGGAGCCTTCGCCGAGGCCGTCACCGACCAGTTGGACGCGCTGCCCAGCGCCCCGGTGGAGGACGTCACCCACTTCTGGGACATGGACCCCGAGGACCTCACGCGATATGCCCTGATCTCAGACGACGGCCGGGCGACCTATGCGGCGATCACATTGCGCGGCAGTGGGGAGGAGGAGCGGACCGAGTCCTACGCCGAACTGGTCGGACACCTGGAGGACCAGCGCGACGCCCTGGCGGACGCTGACGTCACCGTGCGTATCGGTGGCGCCGCCGCCATGATGAGCGAGATGTCGGAGCAGGCCGAACGGGACGTCATCGTCGCCGAGCTGGTGTCCCTTCCCCTGCTGCTGCTCTTCCTGGTGATCATCTTCGGTGGGCTCGTCGCCGCGTCCATGCCGTTGCTGTTGGCGGTCCTCGCCATCCTGGGGTCCCTCACCGCGCTGCACGCGCTCGCGCTCGTCACCGACATCTCGGTGTTCGCGGTGAACGTGGCGACCATCCTCGGGCTCGGACTCGCCATCGACTACGGGCTGTTCATCGTCAGCCGGTTCCGGGAGGAACTGGCGCGCCGGGGGTCGGTGGAGGAAGCGCTCCCGGTCACCGTGGCCACGGCGGGCCGGACGGTGGCGTTCTCCGGCGTGGCCGTGTTGATCGCCTTCTGTGGCCTCCTGTTCTTCCCCCAGGCCATCATGCGCTCCATCGGCCTGGGCGGTATCGCCGTGGTGCTGTTCGACATGGTGGCCGCGCTCGTCGTGTTGCCGGCGATCCTCGCCGTCGTCGGACACCGCGTCAACGCGCTGCGTATCCCCGGACTCAGGCGTCGCCGGGCGCGGGAGTCCGAAACCGGTGGCTGGCACCGACTCGCCCGGACCGTGATGCGACGGCCCTTCGTGTCGCTCATCCTCGTCGCGGTGGTTCTCGCCACGTTCGGCGCGCCACTGCTCGGCCTGAAACCCGGTATCACCGACCAGCGCTACCTCCCGCCGGACGACGACACCCGCGTCGTCGCCGAGATGATGGACGAGGACTTCCCCGGGGGGACCGGAACGATCGACGTCGTCGTGACGGGGGACGTCAGCGATGACGCGCTCGAGGACTACGCCGAACGCCTGGACTCACTGGAGGCGGCGGCGCAGGTGGACCTGCGGAGTCCGGCGAACGGGGACGTCGCACACCTCGTTGTGTCCTTCACCGGCGAGATCGACGACGACGAGACCACGGCGTTGGTCACCGAGGTCCGGGAGACCACACCCCCCGAGGGCGCCGACGAGGTCCTCGCCGGCGGCATGGCCGCCGCCAGCGTGGACAACCTCGACGCGATCCTGGAAGCCTTGCCCTGGACGATCCTCGTCGTGGTGTCCGCGACGCTCGTGTTCCTCTTCATGGCGTTCGGGTCCGTCATCCTGCCCGTCAAGGCCGTCCTGATGGGGGTCCTCTCCCTGGCGGCGTCGCTCGGCGTCGTGGTCTGGGGGTTCCAGGAGGGGGCCCTGGCCACGCTGCTCGGATTCGACGCCGTGGGCACGACCGACCCCACATACCTCGTGATCATCGTCGTCGCGGCGTTCGGCCTCGCCATGGACTACGAGCTCTTCCTCCTGAGTCGGGTACGGGAGGAGTACCTCGCCACCGGCGACAACACCCAGTCCGTCGCCGTGGGATTGCAACGCACCGGCCACATCATCACCAGCGCCGCGCTCCTGCTCGTCATCGTGCTGGTGTCCATGGGGACCTCCGCCATCGTCTTCCTCAAGATCATGGGGATCGGACTCGCGGCGGCCATCGTCATCGACGCCACGCTCGTTCGAGCGATTCTCGTTCCGGCCGCCATGCGACTGATGGGCCGCGCCAACTGGTGGCTCCCCGGTTGGCTGAGATGGCTGCACGACCGAATCGGTGTGACGGAGACAGAGGAGGCCACACCCGCCGGGCCGAACTCCCGGGCGACGGGGGAGGACGCGCGGTCCCGTACAACGGAACTCGTCGGTGGGCCGCCCGGCGACGCCTAAGCGGTGACCGCGCTCGCCGGACGCCCCGGCGACCTCTCCACCGCCACGCCGATTGTCGTCAATAGTCGACTTCCGCGCTGACTCGTGGTTTCGTGAACCTCCGAACAGCTCGGTTGCCGACGCGACAGCAGGGCCCGCGGGGCGGTGGGTGGTCTGCGTTCCACCGTGAGGTTCGGACGCGGCGCGTGGTGGCGGTAACGGAGGCCGGCGGCGATCGGCTCTCCAACGGCCACCATGCCCGTGGCGTCGACCGTTCGGCACTCCCGAAGCGAGGGGCGGTGCCGACGGTCGTGTCGGCACCACCCCTGACCATCGTGAGGGACCTCAGCGCGGGGTCACAGCGCCTTCGGCCCGTCAGGGTGGAACCGGACCCCGTTGACCTTCTCCGCGATCCCCGACCGATCCAGGTAGGGGGTGACACCGCCGAGATGGAACGGCCAACCGGCGCCGGTGATCAAGCACAGATCGATGTCAGCGGCCTCGGCGACCACGCCCTCGTCCAACATGACGCGGATCTCCCGGGCCAGGGCCTCCAGGGCCCCGACGCGGATGTCGTCCTCGGAACGCGGACTGTCGCCGCCCGTGAGCAGCGCGCGCACCGCCGGGTCAATGGAGAAGTCCGGGGCGAAGACCTGTGTCGCGCCGGAGTCCACGATGGCCCGGAGCTGGCGCGACACCCCGAACCGCTCCGGGAACGCGCCGTGCAGGGTCTCCGCCACGTGCAGAGCCACAGCCGGGCCGACGAGCTGCAACAGAAGGAGGGGCGACATCGGTAGTCCGAGCGGTGCGACCGAACGATCGGCCGTCTCCGGTTCGGTGCCGTCCTCGATCGACCGCAGGACCTCACCCATGAACAGCGTGAGGAGCCGGTTCACCACGAACGCGGGGGCGTCCTTGACCCCGACCGCCGTCTTCTTCAGCGACTTGGCGACGGAGAAGGCCGTCGCCAACGTCGCGTCGTCGGTGTGCTCGGCGCGCACGACCTCGACCAGGGGCATCAACGACACCGGGTTGAAGAAGTGGAAGCCGACCACTCGCTCGGGACGCGCCAGATCCGCCGCCATCTCCGAGACGGACAAGGAGGAGGTGTTGGTCGCCAGTACCGCGTCGGCGGGGGCGACGGCCTCGACCTCCGCGAACACCCGCTTCTTGATGGACATCTCCTCGAAGACCGCCTCGATGACGAAGTCGGCGTCGGCGAAGACGTCCTTGGTCAGCGATCCGGTCACCAGGTTCTTCAGGCGCTGTGCGCGGTCCGAACCGATCCGGCCCTTGGCGAGGAGCTTGTCCACCTCGGCGTGGACGTACGCCACACCCGCGTCGATTCGGTCCTGGTCCAGGTCGGTGAGCACGACCGGGACCTCCAGGCGCCGCAGGAACAGCAACGCCAGTTGGCTCGCCATCAGTCCGGCGCCCACCACGCCCACCTTGGTCACGGGGCGCGCCAGGGACTTGTCCGGAGCGCCCGCGGGACGACGGGCCCGCTTCTGGACCAGGTCGAAGGAGTAGACCCCCGCGCGGAGTTCGTCGCTGACCAGGAGCTCGGCCAAGGCGTCGTCCTCCGCGGCGAATCCGGCCTCGCGATCCCGGTCCTTGGCCGCCGCCACGAGCTCCACCGCGCGCGCCGGAGCCGGCGCGGCCCCGTGGAGCTTTCCGGCGACGGTGAACCGGGCCTGGTCAACGGCGCCGTCCCACGCCGCGCCGGTGTCGACCGCGGGGCGCTCTACCCGTTCCGCGCCGGTGACCACACGCGCCGCCCATCCCAGCGACTCCTCGAGGAAGTCGGCGGGGTCGAACATCGCGTCGGCGATGCCCAGGTCGAAGGCTTTGGGACCCTTGATGGTGCGATTCTGCGCGAGGGGGTTGTCGATGATGAGGGTGAGGGCCCGCTCGGCGCCGATCAGGTGCGGAAGGAGATAGGACCCTCCCCACCCGGGAACCAGGCCCAGGAACGTCTCCGGGAGCGCGATGGCGGGGGCGCCCGAGGACACCGTCCGGTAGGTGCAGTGCAGCGCCAACTCCAGCCCGCCACCCATGGCGGCACCGTTGACGAACGCGAAGCTGGGAACCCGGGCCTCGCCGAGCTTGCGGAACACGTCGTGTCCCAGCGTGGCGATGGCCCGCGCCTGCTGGCTGTCCTGGATGCGGGGCACTCCGTTGAGGTCGGCGCCGACCGCGAAGATGAACGGCTTGCCGGTGACCGCGATCGCGACGATGTCGTCGCGGGCCAGCGCCGTGTCCAGCACCTCTCCGAGCTCGGTGAGCCCGGCGGGCCCGAAGGTGTTGGGTTTGCGGTGGTCGTGCCCGTTGTCCAAGGTGACCAGGACCGCGGTTCCCGCGCCCCCGGGCAGCTCGACGTCGCGGGCCAGGGCGTGCGTCACCACCTCGTCGGCGAAAAGCGATCGGGCGGTGTCCAGACTCGTCGTCACTTCGCTTCCCCCTGCCACGCGGTGTTCTCCCACAGCACGGTTCCACCCATGCCCAGCCCGACGCACATCGTGGTGATCCCGTAGCGAACGTCGGGGCGCTCCTCGAACTGACGGGACAGTTGCATCATCAGGCGCACCCCGGACGACGCCAGAGGGTGGCCCAGGGCGATCGCACCGCCCCACGGGTTGACGCGGTGGTCGTCGTCGGCGATGTCGAAGTGCTCCAGGAAGGCCAGCACCTGCACCGCGAACGCCTCGTTGATCTCGATGAGGCCGATCTGGTCCATGGTCAGCCCGGTGCGGCGGAGCAGGCGTTCGGTCGCGGGGACGGGACCGACCCCCATCACCTCGGGCTCCACCCCGGCGAAGGAGAAGTCGACCAGGCGCATCTTGGCGCTCAGGCCAAGCTCCGCGGCCACGTCCTCGGCGGCGACGATGGCTCCGGTCGCCCCGTCGTTGAGGCCGGCCGCGTTGCCCGCGGTGACGTTCCCGTGCGGACGGAACGGCGTCTTGAGTCCCGCGAGGTCCCCGACGGTGGTCCCCGGCCGCGGCGGTTCGTCGACGGTGGCGAGACCGTATCCCCGTTCGGCGGAGCGGACCGCGGTCGCGACGAGGTCGGGCTGCAACTTGCCGTCCGCGTAGGCCTTGGCCACCTTCTCCTGGCTGTGGGCCGCGTAGGCGTCGGCCCGCTGGCGGGTGATGGACGGGAACCGGTCGTGCAGGTTCTCCGCGGTGTTCCCCATCACCAGCGCGGAGGGATCGACGAGCTTCTCGGCCAGGAACCGTGGATTGGGATCGATGCCCTCGCCCATCGGGTGGCGGCCCATGTGCTCGACGCCACCGGCGATGGCGACGTCGTAGGCGCCGAAGGAGATGCTCGCCGACGTGGTGGTGAGGGCGGTCATGGCCCCCGCGCACATGCGGTCGATCGCGTATCCGGGGACGGATCGGGGGAGTCCGGCCAGCAGCGCCGCGCTGCGGCCGATCGTCAAGCCCTGGTCCCCGATCTGTGTGGTCGCGGCGATGGCGACCTCGTCGACGCGCTCGGGGGGTAGGGCCGGGTTACGGCGCAGGAGTTCGCGGATGACACGGACGACCATGTCGTCGGCGCGCGTCTCGGAGTACTGGCCCTTGCCCGCCTTGCCAAACGGGGTGCGTGCCCCGTCGACGAAGACGACTTCACGGGCGGTTCGCGGCACGATCGCCCCTCCTTGTGGCACTGGGAAAGTGTGACGGCTCCCATGCTACTCGCCAGTAACTACAGATGCGAGCGAGTGCCGGTGTGACCGCCCCTTCACATCGGCGTCACGGCGTGTTCGCCAGAAGAGCGTTCGTGCTCTATTCGTCCGTAATTGCTATCCGTTTTGATCGAGTCACCGACCGCAGCGCTGTTGTGGGAAATGTGGGTAGTTGTGATGTAGGTGTTAACGATCGACCATCGTTTCCTGGTTGCGGTGTTTGTACCGTTGACGAGGTGGAGGGGCTGCTCTAGCGTTCCCCTTGCCTGATCCAGTGCGACTGGATGTTCGACTGACGAACACCAGTTGGTGGCGGCCCCCCGCCGGGTCGCGCGCGTTCCGCCTCCGTGTTCCTCCCTACGCGGCCGTGTGACGCGATTCCTTCATGTTCCCCAGAAAGGACGTATCCCCTATGCCACGCGAAGGCCGCTTTCCCCGGATAGGCGCCGCAGCCGGTGCGACGGTCCTGCTCGTCTCTCTGGCCTCGTGCGCCGACGCCGGGGACGCCGCCGACGAGAACGGCGACGCGGAGTTCCCCAACGGCACGGTCACCATCGTGGTGGGCTCGGGCCCTGGGTCGGGCTTCGACTTCATGGCGCGGGGACTCAGCCCCCGCCTCCAGGAACTCTGGGGCGAGGACGTCATCGTGGAAAACGTTCCCGGAGCCAACCAGACCACCGCCTACCAGGAGGTGGCCGACGCCGACCCGGACGGTCACACCATCCTGATCGGGATTCACAACACCTTCGCCATTTCCGACCTGCAGGGCACGCTGGACACGCCCTACCTGGACATGGAGTGGTTCGGCACGGTGTCCACCTATCCGTGGACCTTCTTCGCCAACCGCGACGGCGATATCCAGACCTTCGACGACCTGCTCGCCGAGGACCCGATCCGGTTCGGTGACGGTGGGTTCGAGAGCCCCGTGACGCCCGTGGCGCTCTCCCTGTTCGACGCGCTGGACGAGGAGTTCATCTACACCCCCGGCTACGACCCAGGGGAGACGCAGAACGCGGTCCTCAGCGGGGAGCAGAACTTCGTGGGCCGTGAGGCCGCGCAGTTCCAGCGCTACGGCCAGGAGGACGAGTTCATCCCGATCTTCGTCGCGTCCGAGGACGGCCACCCGCAGGAGGACGAGGGCGCCACGCTCGCCGACATCGAGGAGCAGTACAACGTCGAGATCCCCGAGCGGCCGATGTTCGACCTCGACATGGGCATGGCCACCACCCCGGGGACCCCTGAGGAGACCGTCGACTTCCTGGCCGACTCGATCGTGACTCTCATCGAGGAGGACGAGGAGTTCCAGGAGTGGATGGCCGACAACCTCTTCGAGGAGGGCCTGACCGTTGACAACATCGGACG
Source organism: Spiractinospora alimapuensis (assembly GCF_018437505.1). Taxonomy (NCBI): domain Bacteria; kingdom Bacillati; phylum Actinomycetota; class Actinomycetes; order Streptosporangiales; family Nocardiopsidaceae; genus Spiractinospora; species Spiractinospora alimapuensis. The sequence continues at coordinate 161,978 of NZ_CP072467.1, forward strand.
TGAGGCCGACCGCGCCCGCGCCGAGGCCCTCGTCGAGGACTTCGAGGACTTCGGTGTCGACGACCTCGAGGACCGCCTGAGCTAGGGAGTGTCACCTTCCGCTGGGGCGTGCGCCGATACGGGGCACGCCCCAGCGCCGCGACGACCGAATCGAAGTCCGCGGGAGTGTCGGACTCCGAGCGACAAGAGGAAAGAGAACAGCATGCCACTGAGTGACCGTGTCGCCGTGGTCACCGGGGCGGCGCAGGGCCTGGGCCAGGAGTTCGCCGCGGCGTTGGCCGGCGCCGGCGCCCGCGTCGCCGGGTTCGACGTCGCCGACCAGTCCGAGACCGCCAGCAGGATCGGGGACGCGTTCGTCCCGTTCTCCGTCGACGTGACCGACGCCGAGGCCCGGCGGCGGGCCGTCGACGGGGTCGTCGAGACGATGGGTGGGCTGCACATCCTCGTCAACAACGCTGGGATCTACCCGCCGATCCCGTTCGAGGAGACCACCTCGGAGGACCTGCGGCGCATCCTCTCCCTGAACGTGGAGGCGCCCTTCCACCTCACGCAGGCGGCGCTGCCCGCGATGCGGGCCGGCGGTTGGGGTCGCGTCGTGAACCTCGCGTCGGGAGCCGTGTTCGTCGGTCCTCCCGACATCGTCGCCTACACCGCCTCCAAGTCCGCCGTAGTGGGACTGACCCGCTCCTTGGCCACGCTGCTCGGGGGCGACAACATCACCGTGAACACCATCGCGCCCGGGCTCGTACGTACCGCCACCGCGGAACGCTCCACCGGAGCCGACGGCGGATTCGAGCGGATCCGTGGCCTACAGCGGGTTCCCCGGACCCCGGAGGCGGCGGACCTGGTGTCCTCACTGCTCTACGTCTGCGACCCAGGGAGCGGGTTCCTCACCGGCCAGACGCTGAACGTGGACGGCGGAGCCGCCTTCCTGTGAGGCGCGGCGTCGTGCGGGGCACGGGCCGCCGGCGCCCCGCACACCTGGCCCGCGGTTCGGGACGGTGCGGGCGAACGTGACGTCCACACCCGTTCAGTGGTCGTCATCGGGTGCGGTGCGTGGCTGGACCACCGCGTCCGGTCCGGGAAAGACCAGCTCCTCCACGCCGTCGTCGAACCGCACCAGGAACGGTGGGTCGCCGTCCGTTCCCCGGACGTCGACGATCGTTCCCGACCGGTCCGGGTGCCCCACCGACGGTCCGTGTACCAACAGCCGGTCGCCTTGACGCGCACGCATGCAGATCCCCCCGATCGTGCCGTCGCCCGGATCACCGGGCGGTCTCCCCTGGTGGTGGCCCTACCCATCTCGATCGTCCGCCTCACGCGCCCCTCCGCGTGGCGCGATCTTGGCGCGGGGTTGACCTCGGGGAGTGGCCGTAGCGGGTAGGAGCCTGTCCGGAACGCGGCCCGCCGGCCGGTCGGTTCTCGGGATGATGGGGAGGCTCGAATGGCCCGTGACATCGAGACCAACAGCGCGACCAGTGTCCCCCGTCCCACGGCGTCCACGGAAAGCGGCACCCGCACCGGGCCCTCCCACACCGACACCAGCGACTTCGCGGACGCCCGCCGGGGACACATCGCCGACGCGCCCCTCCATGTCACCGACCCCGACGGGCACACGGTCTGGGACCTGCGCGCCTTCTCGTTCCTGCGCGACGACGCGCCCGCCCCCGACACCGTGCACCCGAACCTGTGGCGCCAGGGGAAGCTCACCGTCGCCAGCGGTCTCTACGAGGTCGCCGAAGGCATCTACCAGGTGCGCGGAATGGACCTCTCCAACATGACCCTTGTCGAGGGCCGCGACGGAGTCGTCGTCGTCGACCCCCTGGTCTCGGAGGAGGTCGCGGCCGCGGCGATGCGGCTGTACCGCGAGCACCGCACCGAGCGCCCCGTCACCGCCGTGATCTACACCCACCCGCACGTCGACCACTTCGGTGGCGTCCTCGGTGTCATCGACGCCGAGGACGCCACGCGAGGTCGGGTCCCGGTCGTCGCCCCGGAACACTTCATGGAACACGCGGTGTCGGAGAACGTGTACGCGGGCACGGCGATGATCCGCCGCGGGATGTACTTCGCGGCGTTCGCCGTCGAGCCCGGCCCCCAGGGGGTCGTCGGCACGGGGCTGGGGATCGGGACGTCCCACGGTCAGGTGGGACTGATCCCACCCACGGTCGAGGTGACACACACCGGCCAGGAGATGGAACTGGACGGCGTCCGCTTCGTGTTCCAGATGACTCCGGGCACCGAGGCGCCCGCCGAGATGAACTTCCACCTCCCCGACCGCCGAGCCCTGTGCACGGCCGAGAACGCGTGCCACACGCTGCACAACCTGCTGACGCTCCGCGGCGCGCAGGTGCGCGACGCGCGCATGTGGTCGCGCTACCTCACCGAGACGATCGAGATGTTCGGGGACCACTCCGACGTCGTCTTCGCCTCGCACCACTGGCCCGTCTGGGGTACCGAGCGCATCCGCGCGTTCCTCCGCGAACAGCGCGACATCTACGCCTACCTCCACGACCAGACGCTGCGCCTCATGAACCGTGGGTGGACCGGCATCGAGATCGCCGAGGAGCTGGCGCTGCCACCCGCCCTCGACCAGGCGTGGAGCACGTGGCTTCTACGGCTCGGCCTCACACAACGTCAAGGCCATCTACCAGCGCTACATGGGATGGTTCGACGGCAACCCCGCGCACCTGTGGCAGCACCCTCCCAAGGCCCAGGCCGAGCGTTATGCCCGCGCCTTCGGGGGTGTCGAGGAGCTGACGCAACGCGCCCGGTCCTTCGCAGACGAGGGAGACCTGCGCTTCGCCGCGGAACTCGCCTCACACGCGGTGTTCGCGGATCCGAACCGGACCGAGGCGAAGGACCTGCTCGCGTCGGTCCTGACCCGCCTTGGCCACGGAGCCGAGTGCGCGACGTGGCGCAACTTCTTCCTGACCGGCGCGTACGAACTGCGCCACGGTGTACCGCCCACCGCCATCGCCCTCGCCCAGAGCCTCGAACCCGCGCTGAACGTGACCCAGATGCTGGACTCGGTGGCGATCCGCGTCGACGGCCCGCGCGCGTGTGAGGAGGAGCTCTCCCTCGACCTCCACCTCACCGACACCGACGAGCGCTACCGCGCGACCCTGTCGAACGGAGTATTCATCCGCCACCCCAACCCGAGCGGCGCCCCCGCGGATCTCACGCTTACCCTGCGGCGAGACCAACTGCCACGACTCCTCGCCACCGGGGATCTCTCGGGGGTCGGGCACACCGGCGACGCCGACGTCCTGCGCAGGCTCGTCGCGGTCCTGGACGACCCAAGGACCGACTTCCCCATCGTCACGCCCTGACGCCCGCCGGACGTGGGGAGCGGAAGGTCGGGGACGGCACGGCGCAGGACGTCGCGGCCCCGAGGCTGCCGAGGACGCCGCGAGGAAGGCCGGACCGACGACGTCGCCGGCGCGACGCCGACACGTCGCGGGGGTCACCTCGAGCGTTCCGCGCGCGACGATCCGCGAACCGGTGTCCCTACTCGCGTCCGGGGACCGCGCGGAAGCCGCCGCGAGTGTCGCCATGGGGACGCGGCGCTCACGCTCCGCCGAGTCCCCGCCGCGCGGGACGAGAGGGTGGACGAACCCACCGAGGCGACGCCGGGATCGACGGGACAGAGGGCCCCGCCCGTCCGTCGTCGCGGACGTTCGGAGGAGACGGGGGCGGCGGGCCGTGAGGCGTGGGAATCCCGGGACGGGAAGGAGCTGCGCCGGAGCCGGGTGTCGCGCCGGACCCACGCTGGGCCCCTCGGGACGCACCTGGGGGACTGGGGAGTCGCCGACGACGCTGTCGTGCGGAGACCACAACCCGGAGAGCGACACTCCGGCCGGCCACTCCTCGGACGAGGGCCGGGGTGGCGGCCACCGGGAGCGACGAGGCCGCGCCCCGAACATCCCGAACATGAAGTGGCGCGCGACATCGAGGCTGTGTTATTCACCGCTGTGTTCTCTGAGCGTTGGGGGCTCGGCACTCCCCGGACGGAGTTCGCCCGCGTCGATCCTTCCGACCAGTCGACCAGGATGCCCATGACGGATCGACGTGCGCGCCGAAGCCTGGCCCCGCCGGGGCCAATCCGTGAAGCGGGCAGGGAGGGGCGACGGCCCCTCCTTCCTTCGAAAGCGAAGAAACGCTCCCCTAAGGACCTCCGCGGTCGACGACCCGGACCCACGAACCAGGGCCTCACGCTGCCACGGGGCCAGGCGCGCCACACCACGTGGACGGCCGCGGCCGGTCCCGCTATCGGAGGTCGCCGAGGTCGCGACCCAGGTCCCGGTGGGTTCGGGCGAGGTCACGGCGGATTCGAAGGGCGATGAGGCGGATCTCGGGGTCACCCGAGGAGGAGAGCGCGACGCGGTAGGCCCCGTGCAGGGTGGACGCCGCCTCCTCGCTGTGCCCCGCCTTGTGCTGCCAGCGTCCCAGCCGGTGGCGCAGGCCAAGGGTGTCGGCGTGGGCGGCACCGAGGCGCTGGCGACGGCGAGCGTAGACCATGCGCAACTGGCGGATACCGGCGTCGAGTTGGCCGGCGTCCCGGTAGGCACGGGCAAGCCCGATCCGCAGTTGCTCCACTCGTTCGCCGTCCGCGCCCTCGGCGTCGTCGACAGCGCGTTCGGCGTGGGCGACCGCGGCGTCGACCTGCCCGGTACGACGGTAGGCGTGCGCCAGGCCCATCCGGGCCGTCACGGTCTCCTGGGCCGTCGTGCCCAGACGGGAGGTGCGGTACTGCACCAGCTTCTCCCACAGGGCCGCCGCGTCCTCCCACCGGGCCGCGTCCTCATAGCAGTAGGCGAGGTTCTCCGCGATGACGTCCGTCTGCTGGGCCCCCTCACCCAGCACCTGGCGGCAGTCGGCCAGAGCGCGCTCGAACTCCGCGGCGGCGTCGGCGTTGCGCCCGCGCTGGACGTAGGCGGCCGCGAGGTTGTTGCGCGCGGCGATCGTGCGGTGGTGCCAGGGTCCCAGCGTGTCCAGGTACTCCTCCAGCGTCTCCTCCAAGAGGCGCACCCGCTCGGTGGGGGAGCGGCGCGGTGCCGGAGTCGTGGCGGGCGGGGTCTGGTGGAACCGGACGAAATCGAGCTGACGTGGCAACAGCGTCCAGGCTTCTCGCAGCGCGCGTCGCACTCCGCCCATTCCTGCCTCCGATTCTCCGCTCGCGGACGTTCGCCATCGACGTAACGCGCACACCAAGTCCCTTAATCCACGTGGGTTGCGGGATCGGCGAAGAATCTTCCCCGAGGCTACGTGGGATCCGTCACGAGGTGTCAGCGTCCTTCAGCGCGCGGGTGAGTGGTGCCGAGGTGAGGGCGATCTGCCACTCCCGTGCCCGGTCCCGACGCAACTGTTCCCCCACTGCATCCTCAGCGGCCGCCAACGGGGGATCCCAGGCTAGCCGGCGGATGACCTCGGGGTGGAGAAGATTCTCGGTGGGCAGCGCACAGTCCTCGGCGATTTGGCTCACAGTGGCGCGCAGGAACTCCAGGCGGCGGGCCGCCTCGGGGGCTCGGTCCGCCCACCGGTTGGCCGGGGGAGGGCCCTCGCCGGCCGCGGCCGGGCGGGGAAGGTTCCCCGAAGACGACGTGCGGGCGCGGTCGACGGCGGCCGCCCAGATCGGGGCGTGCTCCCGAGCGCGCCGGGAATGGAACGTGGGCAGCGCCATCAGCGCCCGGACCGAACGCGGCATCGCCAGCGCGGCCTCGACGATGGCCTTGTCGTGCAGGACGCGCCCCGGTGCGAGGTCCTTCTCCTGCGCGATCTCGTCGCGCGCCAGCCACAGTTCACGAACCGCGGCCAGCCCACGTTGGGTGCGGACCCGGTGGATCCCCGAGGTGCGGCGCCACGGGTCGGCCCGGGGAGGTTTGGGTCGCGCGGTGAGTTCGGCGGCGAACTCCTGCCTCGCCCACTCCAGCTTCCCGGCCGAGCGCAGCTCCTCCTCCAGAGCGTCGCGCAGCTCCACCAGTAGATCCACGTCCAGAGCGGCGTAGCGCAGCCAGTCGGTGGGCAGCGGACGCTGGGACCAGTCGGCGGCGGAGTGCTCCTTGGCCAACCGCACCCCCAGGTGCTTCTCCACGAGGACGCCGAGGGCGACCTTCGGGTAGCCGAGGAGTCGTCCGGCGAGTTCGGTGTCGAACAGACGGCGCGGACGCAGGCCAAGCTCCGCCAGACACGCGAGGTCCTGTTGGGCGGCGTGGAGGACGAGTTCGGTGTCGTCCAGCGCCTCGTCGATCGCGGCCAGGTTCGGGCAGGCGATCGGGTCGACGAGCAGGACGCCGGTGCCCTGACGCCACAACTGCACCAGGTAGGCGCGTTGCGTGTAGCGGTAGCCGGACGCGCGTTCCGCGTCCACGGCCACCGGCCCGGTGCCCTCGACCAGGGTTGCGAGAGCACGGTCGAGTGCCGCGGCGTCGTCGATAACGCCGGGCACCCCGCCACGGGGGTCGGTGAGTAACGGCGGCTCCGTCGTGTCGGCCTTCTCAGGGTCCTGCCCGGCGTCGCCGCCGGCGTTCAGCAGATTCTGCACATTATCCACGGTATGCGGGAGACACGGATGACGTAACCTCTCCAAGGGCTCAACCCCCGTTGCCGTTGGCTCCGGGCACCGGTCGGCGTCGGCCGAGATCGGCCACGTCCACTGGTGGAAGACCCGCGACCGAGGCCAACAGCGCGACCCACGCCGCGAGGTGACCAGACAGGTCCTCGGAGTCCGGCGTCCACGACGCCCGCAGCTCCACCTCGGTGGACGGGGGTTGGTCCGCCTTCTGGCCGTACCCCTCCGTCGTGGCCCGGGTGACGGTCCCACTGAGCGACGAGTGGGTCGCCCCCGCCGCGTCCAGCGCCTCCACCAGCCAGCTCCACGCCACCTGGCCGATGAGCGGATCCGCGGCGATCTCCGCCTCCAGTTCCGCTCCCGCGTAGGCGACGACCCGGAACGGGCCGGGCCAGTCACGCGAGCCGTCGGGGTCGTACAGCACGATGAGACGGCCGAGCGCGGCCGCGTCGTCCTCGCCCACCGTGACCGTGCCCGACAGAGCCGTGGCATGGGGGGCGAGCCGGCGCGGGGCGGGAATGGCCTCCAGGTGAACCTCTGGCCTCACCGTGACGCCGCGCAGGCTGTCCACGGCGCGTTGGAACGGGGCAGGCGCGTCATCGGTCGTACCTTGAGGGGGCATCGGCGAATGTGGACCTTACTCGTGTGGTCGAGACCGCGGGGTCCCGATGAAGACTGGACGCCAGACGACGTTGGCATGGCGACAGGCAAAGCGCGCGGAGTTTTCCCGGCGTGTCGGCGTTTCGTGACGGTCCCGCGACCAGAACGCGCCCGTATCCGGGAGGTGTGGCACGGTCGCTCGCCGAGCGTGGCACCATCGGGGATGTGACGCTCAACGATTCTTCCTTCCTTCGTGCCTGCCGGCGACTCCCTGTCGCACACACCCCGGTGTGGTTCATGCGTCAGGCCGGGCGCTCATTGCCGGAGTACCGGCGACTCCGCGCCGACGTCCCCATGCTGGAGGCCTGCAACCGCCCCGACATGGTCGTGGAGATCACTCTCCAGCCCGTCCGGCGCTACGACGTCGACGCGGCCATCCTCTTCAGTGACATCGTGGTCCCGCTGCACGCGATCGGTGTGGACCTCGACATCAAGAGCGGAGTCGGCCCGGTCGTCGCCGAGCCGATCCGCGACGCCGACGCGGTCAAACAACTCCGGGAGCTCGAGCCCGAGGACGTGAGCGCGGTCGCCGAGGCCGCCGGGCAGTTGGTCGAGGAACTGGGGAGCCGTCCTCTCATCGGCTTCGCCGGTGGGCCCTTCACGCTCGCGTCCTACCTCGTCGAGGGCGGACCGTCGCGCAACCACCAGCACACCAAGGCGCTGATGTACGGCGAACCCGACCTCTGGGAAGCGCTCATGAAGCGCCTGTCCGCGATCACCCTGGAGTTCCTCCGGGTGCAGATCCGTGCGGGCGCGAGCGCGGTCCAGCTCTTCGACTCCTGGGTGGGAGCCCTGAGCCCCCGCGACTACCGTGAGAACGTCCTGCCGCACACCCGGTGGATCTTCGACCAGCTCGCCGACCTCGACATCCCGCGCATCCACTACGGGGTGGGTACCGGGGAACTGCTCGGTCTGCTCAGCTCCGCTGGTGCCGACGTCGTCGGAGTCGACTGGCGGGTTCCACTGGACAAGGCCGCGCATCGGGTGGAGCCGCACACGGCGCTGCAGGGCAATCTCGACCCGGCGGTGCTGTTCGCGCCCTGGCCCGTCATCGAGGAACGGGCTCGCCGGGTCATCGAGTCCGGAGCCGCGGCCGAGTCCCACATCTTCAACCTCGGACACGGCGTGATCCCCACCACCGACCCCGACATGCTCGCGCGGCTCACCGAGTTCGTGCACAGCGAGACCTCACGCTAGTCCGACACCCGCCGCAGGGGCGGCCCGCGGTTCGGCGAGGCCTCCCGCCGTTTCGGTCCGGCGTGACGGATCGGCCGGCGCGGCGCGAGCGGTGAGCGTGGCCGGACCGTCGACGGAGAGCGTCGCGCGAGGAACACGCCGTTGTGGCTGGGAAGACACGCCGCGGGGAACGTCCTCCGTCGGGACCGGGCGAGCCACTGGTCGGTGACTGGGGCCTCACCCGTGCTTGGTGGGAGTGGACGCCCCCCGAGCGCGTGTGGCCGGAGTCTCCCGTCCACGGGGGCGGGGACGGGCTGGTCCGGCCCGTTGACGGCCGGCCATGCGGTTCGGCGTGACCGTGCCCCGGCTACGGACCAGGGTGGGGTGGCCGCGGGTGCCGGGCGTGAACGCCACTCGGCGGTCACGAGGCCCGCGCGCGTCGACGCGCGATGTCGCGGGGGACGCACGGCGCGATCCTCGGCACGGGTTCCCGACGCGAACCCCGGGGGTCACGGCCCGGTCCGGGAGGGGTCTGGGAAGGTAGAGCCATGGGGTCACAACCGCGGGTCATCGTGGTGGGTGGGGGAGTCTCGGGACTGGTCGCCGCCTACGATCTGAGCCGTCGTGGGGCCACGGTGACGCTGCTTGAGGGTGCCACCCGTCTCGGTGGAAAGATCGCGACCGTGGAGGTCGCCGGTGTGCCCGCCGACACGGGCGCGGAGTCGCTCCTCGCCCGTCGCCCCGAGGCCGTGCGTCTGGTCGACGAACTCGGGCTGGGCGAACGGGTCCGCCACCCTGGACCGGCGAGTCCCCGTGTTCTCAGCCGCGGACGGCTGCGACGCCTGCCGCGTCGCCAGGTCATGGGGGTACCGGCGAGCTGGTGGGACCTCGCCCGCAGCCGTGTCCTCTCACCCCGCGGTCTGCTGCGCGCCGGGACGGACCGGCTCCGTTCCCCGGTGGCGGACGTCGGTGACGTCTCGGTCCGGGAACTCGTGGGAGGACGACTGGGCCCCGACGTCGTCGACCGACTGGTGGAACCCCTCCTCGCCGGCGTGTACGCCGGCCGCGCGGACCGACTGTCCCTCCCGGCCACCGTTCCGGGACTCGCCGACGAGCTCACGCGCGGCGGCAGCCTCACCGGTGCCGCGGCGCGTATGGCCCGGCGTTCCCGTCAGGCGGCCACCGGCGCACCCGTCTTCGCGGGACTCAGCGGCGGACTGGGGGCCCTGGTCGACGCGCTCGCCGACCGGGGAGCAGCCGATATCCGCACCGGATGGAGCGTGCGGGAGCTGGCGCGCACTCCCAACGGGTGGACGGTGCACGCGCGACAGGTGGGCACCGGGGCCGCCACCGACCTGGAGGCCGACGGGGTGCTGCTCGCCTGCCCTCCCACGCCCGCGGCCCGGCTCCTGGAGCGGGAGGTCCCTGCCGCCGCGACCGCGTTGGGCGGGATCGACACCGCGAGCATGGCGGTCGTTTCGCTCGCCTACCCGTTGTCCGCCTTCCCCGCCCCGCCCCGGATGAGCGGTGTCCTGGTTCCCGCCGTCGAGGGCGGAACGGTGAAGGCCATCACCCTCAGCAGTGTGAAGTGGCCGTGGATCGCCGAGGCGTTGCGTTCGGCGCACCCCGGTGAGGAACTCGTCCTGCTGCGATGCTCGATCGGACGCATTGGCGCGGAGCCGGAGTTACAGGTCGACGACACCGAGCTCCTTCGACGCGCGGAGCGGGACCTCGCCCGGATCCTGGGTGTGCGCGGCCGCGGCGTGGACGCCCGCGTGACCCGCTGGGGCGGGGCGCTTCCGCAGTACGACGTCGGGCACACCGTCCGTGTCCAGGACGCGCGCACGGCCCTGGCCGGACATCGTGGCATCGAGGCGTGCGGCGCGTCCTTCGACGGGGTGGGGATCGCCGCATGTGTCGCCACCGCGCGCGCCGCCGCCGCCCGCCTCACCGAACAGGTCGGGCTGGGGGAGCCAGCCCACAGGACGAACACGACAGGAGAGACACCGTGACAGACAAGGCGAGCGTGCCGGACAGTGAGGAGCTCAACGCGCTCATCCGATACACCATGTGGTCGGTGTTCCGCGTGGGTGACCTCTCGGGGCTGGACCGTGGCGCTCTGGCGGAGGAACTGACGACTTTGGTGGACGCGGCGCGGGACAAGGGTGTGGAAACGCGCGGCATGTACGACATCCAGGGGATGCGGGCCGACGCCGACGTCATGTTCTGGTGGACCGGGTCCACCGCGGACGAGCTACAGCGGATGTACACCGACTTTCGGCGTACCGCCCTGGGCCGCGCCGCCACGCCGGTGTGGTCCGCGGTCGGTCTGCACCGGCCGGCGGAGTTCAACCGGGGCCACGTCCCAGCATTCCTCGCCGGGGAGGAGCCGCGGGACTACCTGTGTGTTTATCCCTTCGTGCGTTCCTACGAGTGGTATCTGCTTCCCGACGACGAGCGTCGCGCCCTGCTCGCCGAGCACGGCCGGATGGCGGCGCCCTACCCCGACGTTCGCGCCAACACGGTGTCGACATTCGCCCTGAGCGACTACGAGTGGCTGTTGGCCTTCGAGGCCGACGAGCTGCACCGCCTGGTCGATCTCATGCGTCACCTGCGGGGAGCGGCCGCGCGCCGCCACACCCGCGAGGAGATCCCGTTCTACACCGGACGCCGCAAGGCGGGCGCGGGAGAACTGGTCGAGGCGCTGCCGTAGCCGGGCACCACGGCGCTCCGGACGCGGCCACACCGGGCGCGGAGCGCCGTGGGTCGGTGGTGCCCTCGGGCCGCCCGCGCTCGTCCTGTCCTCAGGCTGTCGCCGGGTCGGCCTCGGGGTCGTCGCCGGGGAACGGAGGGAGGTCGGCGGTGTCCTCGTCCTCGTCGTCCCTGGCGCCGTGCCTGCGGGTCACCACCACGTAGACGGGGACCGCGAGTAGGAGCAGAAGCACGAAACCGGCGCCGGAGTAGAGCAGGATCTCACCGAACGGGAAGTTCACCGCCCACGCCACGATGCAGACGATGCCGCCCAGGATCAGCGCGAACGACGCGAACGCGAGCCGACCCTTGGGTTTGGGGTACTCGATCCGGCTGACCATGAGCCAGGCGACGGCGAGGATCGCGACGGCGCCGACCAGCATCGGCGGGTCGAGCAGCACGATGACGATCACGGACATCGCGCCGAACGGGCTCGGCAGACCGATGAAGTAGTCGCTGCCCGGTGCCTGGGCCGAGAAACGCGCCAGGCGTACCACGACCGCGAGGAGAACGCCCGCGGCGGCGGCCACGGCGAATCCCCCCTGGATGCCGGCGCCGAGCGCGCCCCAGGTGACGACGAAGAACGCCGGAGCGAAGCCGAAACTGATCACGTCGGCCAGGTTGTCCAGTTCCGCGCCCATCCCGCTGCCGCCGAGCTTGCGCGCCACCCGGCCGTCGAAGAGGTCGAACGCGGTGGCGATCAGCAACAGCGCGACCGCCGCGGCGACTCCGCTGCGTTCCAACGGGCCGACCGACTCGGGAGAGAAGTGACTGACCTGGGCCGCGGCCAGGGCCCAGACCGCCATGAAACCGCACAGGGCGTTGCCGAGCGTGAGGTAGTCGGCGACGACGAGGCGCAGCGGAGCGTCCGGCGCCTCGCCGTTGTCCCCGCCCGCCTCGGCGTAGCCTTCCTCAGTCGAGGTCAAGTCGTGACTCTCCTGCCCACACCCGTTGGCCCACCGCGACCGCCGGCGTGACACCGGCGGGCAGGTACACGTCGACCCGTGACCCGAAGCGGATGAGTCCGATGCGTTCACCGCGCGCCACCTGACGTCGCGGCCGGTGGTAGGGAACGATGCGGCGGACCATCGCACCGGCGATCTGGACCACGGTGAGTTCGCCGATCTCGGTGTCGAAGGTCCACACCACCCGCTCATTGCGTTCGCTGTCCTTGTCGAACGCCGGCTTGAACCCGCCAGGGCGGTGCTCGACCGACACGACCCGCCCGGCGATGGGGGCACGGTTCACGTGGACGTTGAGCGGGTTCATGAACACCGCGATCCGGGTGCGCCCGTCGGGCCGCGCGTCCACACTCTGGACGACACCGTCGGCGGCGGACACCAGGCCACCACCCCGCGGATGGCGCTCGGGGTCGCGGAAGAACCACGCCATGGCCGCGGCGAGACCGACGAACGGCACCGCGAGCAGGGTGCGCCGCCGTGACCCGCGGCTGGCGCCGACGGCGGCGCCAGCCGCGATCACAGCGGGCACGAGCCACGGCGCGGAGCCGCGTGCCATACCGAAACGCGGCATAGGTGTGCTTGAGGGGACGTCGTCGCTCATCGAGTGCTTTCGCGGTTGGTGGGGGCGGATGTGCTTCTCGGGCCGGCCAGGATCCTAGGCCACGGAGTCTTCCTCCAGTGTCAAGGCTATGGAGTTGATGCAATAGCGGTCGTCGGTCGGCGTCGCGTATCCCTCGCCGTGGAAGACGTGGCCCAGGTGGGAGTCGCACCGGGCGCAGCGAACCTCTGTTCGCACCATGCCCATGGAGCTGTCCTCGTGCAGGGTCACGGCCTCACTCTCCGAGGGCTCGAAGAAACTCGGCCACCCACAGTGTGAGTCGAACTTGGTCTCGCTGCGGAACAGCTCGGCGCCGCAGGCACGGCATCGGTACACCCCGACCGTCGAGGTGGAGACGTAGTCGCCGCTCCACGGACGCTCCGTGGCCCCCTGCCGCAGGACGGCGTACTCCTGTGGCGCGAGCCGCGAGCGCCACTCCTCATCGGAACGAGAGATGGGATTCGACGTTTCATCCATGTATGAGACGCTACCGGTCTTCCTACGAATGTGCTTCGCCCCGCAACACGTTTCGCACCACCGAGGCCGACTCACATTGTCGCCCGCGCGACGTGCGCCACGACACGGGGGACCTCCAAGAGCGGTGTGATTCTCCTCGGACGTGTGACCCACCGTCGGGCGCGAATCGGGCGAGCCCCCCCGAAAGGCGGCGCCCGCGGTGGGTTCCGCATCCGGTCAGTCGAGCTCGTGCGGGAACCCATCAGTGATGACTACGCGGAGTCAATGAATGATGACCGATATGGCATGGTTTTTTCTTAACGACCGCGTTGCCCCGATCTGGGGTGGGGTAGGGGCCCAGAAGGAAGCCAATGCGGTTGGGGGCGGTGGAGTACAGGATGCTGGTGGCCTACCGGCAAGTGTTCCCGCGTCGATGGAGCGCGGTAAGGGACCGGACCAGAGACAACCGACTGAACCGACTGATCCGACAACTCTCGCGCCGGATACGTGGCAGCACGCACGCGGAGGGCGCGCCTTCCGACGACCAGACGGTGTCCTGGGGTCGGACGCTGTGGAACGCCTCCCGGACGACCATCCTGCGTGCCGCCCGCGCCGGGCGGGACAGCTCCGCCAGAGGGCGGGCCGTGGCCAGGTCGGCCGCCTCGACGATGACCCGTCTGGCGTCGAGGATCCGCCCACGGCCCCTGGGAGACGGCGCGGTCGTCGCCGTTCTGGGGGTGGTCACTCTGGCGATGCTGGCCGTGTCGCTCACCATGGCCTTCGTGCTCTCCGCCTGGCTGCGGACCTCGCCCGGCGACGTCCTGCTCGCCGCCGGTTCGGCCGTGACCGTCGGGATCCTGTTCATGGTGGTGATGTTCCTGGTGTTCGCGTCGAAGGATCGCACCGTGCGACGCGGACGGTCTTCCCACGTCGGCACCGAGATCGCCACTCGGGACGGCGCCGCCCGGACGCGTCGGGCGAGGCGGCCCCGCGCCAAGGACGATTCCGGTCAGTCCACAGGAGTCGCCGACGCGGCCTGAGGCCGAAGGTAGCGGAGGAAGAGAGCGTCCTCCGCGGTGAGGACCTCGGAGAGCGTGAGTCGATGTGTGGTGGTGGCCCCGCCGGAGAGAATGCGCGGCGCGTCACCGCCACACAGCGTCGGACTGAGCGTCAGGCACAGCTCGTCCACGACGTCCGCGGCGCTGAACTCCGCCAGGAGCCGCGGACCGCCCTCGCACAGGACACGGGACAAACCGAGCTCGGCGAGCGCGGCGACGGCCGCCGACGGTTCCACGTCCGTCTCGCCGGCCACCACCACATCGGCGTGACGCGCCATCTCCGCCCGGCGTTCCCGCGGGGCCCGCTCCGTGGTCAAAACGACGGTACGCGCGTCCTCCGGCGCGTCGCGCCACAGTTCGGGGTGGATATCCAGGCCGCGCGTGACCACCGCGATCCGTGGAGTCCGGGGACGTCCCGCACGCACTCCCGCCCATACCTCCCGAGGGCGCACCGGCCGATACCCCTCGGTCCGCGCCGTGGCGGCGCCCACCACCACGACGTCGCTCAACCCCCGCAGTGCGGCCAGCACCGCCCGGTCCGCCGCCGAGGAGAGTCCCCGCGACCGGCCCTCCGCGTCCCACGCGGCACCGTCCACGCTGGACACCATGTTCGCCCGCACCCACGGCCGATCGAGCCCCACGGGATAGGCGTACACGTCGGTGGGAGCGAGTCCCACCCCGGGCTGGGGTATGAGGCGCTGCAACGTCGGAGTGTCACTCACCCGAGTGAGCGTAGACCACGCGATCCCAGGACTCCCACGAAGGCCACGCCCCGCGCGGCTCACCGGTGTGTGTCCACCCGGTGTGTGTCCACGACCGAAGTGGGGAGAGAAGCTCCGGCCGAAACCACGCCATGGGCGTGCGTATCGCGACCCCTGTCGTTGGGCGTTCGGAGGACGTGCCTCCCGCGCACCGCCCTGTGGCGAGGTGTGGCGCCTCGGCGGGGTGCGTGGGCCCCGCAGAGCGGGGCGAGTACTCGCTCGGCCCGTCCGCTTGGCCACGCGACCTCTCCCGCCGCCGCGTGCCGGTCGGTCGCGACACCCCAACGAGAGTCAGTGGGGGGCGGGTTCGTCGGAGGCACCGCGCACCCCGATCGCGGAGCGGCTCGCGTGGGGATGGGTCGTTCCGGTCGCCGACGAGCGTTGGGGGTGATCCGGTCCCCGCGGTGACGGGGGTCGGGAACCAGCGAAAGCACGGCCACCGACGGCCACACGTGGCCTCAAGGCGATCAGTGGCCGTCGGCGAGAACGTCGAGCCTGCCGCCTCGACGGGTCGAGACCGTTTGTCGGTAGCGGTCGACGATGACGTCGGCGACGTGGGGATGCGCCCCCAGAGGGGCCGAGACGGCGTCGGCGGCGCCGAGGTCCGCCTCGTGGGCGATTCGGTCGGCGAAGACCCCGTCGGCGAGCAGGTAGCGCGCTACGGCGACGCGGCTCGCGCCGGCGCGGCGGCGGTCGCCGACGGCCTCCCGCGGAGTGGGGGAGGCCATGGAGGCGTGGGCGGCCACGACGCTGTGCCAGTGCCCGGGCGCCATGAGGGCGGCGGCGACACTCTCCACGGTGCGCAGCGCCTCCGGGTCGCTCGAGCCGGCTCCGGCCAGGACCACCGCGGTTCGTGGGTCGGGGAGCACCCCTACCTCCGCCAGGCGGTCGTTCACGGCCCGCTCGAGCAGGAAATGGGGACCAAGGGGGGCCGCGAGGCGGAGGTCCAACCACGGCCGGTCGGCGCGGACGCGCTCCAGGAGTCTGGGGAGGTCCACCTTGCTGTGGTAAGCCGCTGTCAACAACGTCGGCATCACCACGACCTCACCAGCGCCCCGGACGGCCAGACCGCGCGCGGCGGTCGCGGGGTCGGGCGCCTGGTGGTCGAGGTAGGAGACACGCACGGGGACATGGGGCAGGCGCTGTCGGACCTGAGCGAACAGGGTGGCGACGGTGTCCGCCGAGCGTGGGTCACGACTGCCGTGCGCGACGGCGAGGAGGGGAGGGGCCCCGTCGAGGGGTTCCCCTGTGGGTGGTCCGGCGGGCACGGGGCACCTCCGTGGACGGCCCTGGGGTCGCCAGGGCGGACGACGTCTGATCGGATGGGTGAGGCGCCGACGCGCGTGGACACCTCACCCCACCGTCTATCGGGACGGCCTCGTGTTCACCGGTGGATCCCACACTCCGTCTTGCCGGTACCGGACCACCGTCCGCTGCGCGGGTCGGCCCCCGCGGCGACCCGGGACGTACAGGGTTGGCAGCCGATCGACGGATAGCCGTCGTCACGCAGGGGATTGACCAGCACTCGGTGTTCGGCGACGTATTCGTCGACGTCGGCCTGGGACCAGTGCGCGATCGGGTTCACCTTCACCATCCTCCGACGCGCGTCCCACTCCACGACCTCGACGTCGGCCCGGGTCGCGGACTCCTCACGCCGGATCCCACTGATCCACGCCTCGTAGGGCCCAAGCGCGGCCCGCAGAGGTTCGACCTTGCGAAGATGGCAGCAGAGGCCCGGGTCGCGCCCGTGGAGTCGGGGGCCGAGGTCCCGATCCTGCTCGGCGACGGAACGACTCGGCCGCACGGATACCACGTTCACCGGGTACACGGCCGCGACCGCGTCCCGGGTTCCGATGGTTTCCGGGAAGTGGTACCCGGTGTCCAGGAACAGGACGTCGATCCCCGGGATCACGCGCGACACGATGTCGACCATGAGGGAGTCCGCCATCGACGCGGTCATGCAGACCCGGTCCCCAAAGGTGTCGGCGGCCCAACGCACGATCTCTCGCGTGTCGGCGCCGTCGAGCCGGGCCGCCGCCTTGGCGGCCAGATCCGCCCGGTCCAGTGTTGACGTCACCGCGATTCCTCCGTTCGGTGGTCGTGGGACTCGGTCACGCCGTTGAGGTCGGCGGCGCTGAGCCCCACGAACGAGACCCGGAAGACCCGCACGCAGGAACCGCACAGCCACGCGTAGCCCGCGCCGGTCCGCCCGTCGCCCTCGTGCGGGCGCAGGTCCTCGTCCCCGCAGTAGGGGCAGTAGAAAGGTGTGGCCCGTCCAGACATCGTCCCTCCTCAGGTGAGCTCCGCGTCGTCGGCGCGCGCGACCCAGGTCGCGAAGGCCTCGTCGTCGCCGCGTGCGTCGAGGAATCGGCGCAGCACGCGCTCCACGTAGTCGGGCAGGTCCTCCGACGTCGTCTTCAGCCCCCGCACCTTGCGGCCGAACGCCCGGTCGGGGCCCATTCCGCCGCCGAGGTGCACCTGGAAGCCCTCGACCTGTTCCCCCGCGTCGTTGGTCACGAGTTGGCCCTTGAGGCCGATGTCGGCGACCTGGATCCGCGCGCAGGAGTTGGGGCACCCGTTGACGTTGACGGTGATCGGTTCGGGGAAGTCGGGCAGCCGTCGCTCCAGCTCGTCGATCAGGCTCGCGCCCAACGCCTTGGTCTCCACGATGGCGAGCTTGCAGAACTCGATCCCGGTGCAGGCCATGGTGTGTCGTCGAAAGGAACTCGGGTGAACCTGGAGGTCCGCGGCCTCCAGCGCCTCGGTCACAGCGTCAACCCGCTCCTCGGGTACGTCGAGGATGACGAGTTTCTGGTCGGCCGTGGTCCGCACACGGTCGGACCCGTTCGCCTCGGCGATGTCGGCGATCGCGCTGAGCGTACCGCCGGAGACACGGCCCACCCGTGGCGCGAACCCCACGTAGTAGCGCCCGTCCCGCTGTCGGTGCACTCCGACGTGGTCGCGACGGGTGTCGGGCGCGAGCGGCGGCTCAGGCCCGTCGGGCAGGGAGTAGCCGAGGTACTCCTTCTCCAGCACCTCCCGGAACCGTGCGGCCCCCCAGTCCTTGATGAGGAACTTGATCCTGGCCCGGTGACGTAGCCTCCGATATCCGTAGTCCCGAAAGATGCCCGTCACCCCGGCCCACACCTCGGCCACCTGCTCGGGACGGACGAACGCCCCCAGCCGAACCGCGAACATGGGGTTCGTCGACAGCCCGCCACCGACGTGCAGGTCGAAACCCGGGGTCCCGTTCTCGTCCACCACACCGACGAAGGCGACGTCGTTGCACTCGTGGTTGGTGCAGTAGTGGGAACAGCCGCTGATCGACGTCTTGAACTTCCGGGGCAGGTTGGAGAAGGCCGGGGAACCGACGTGCTCCTCGTACACCTCGCGGATCTGGTCCGTGGCGTCCAGCACCTCGTCCTCGGCGACCCCAGCCAGCGGACACCCGAGGATCACGCGCGGGGTGTCGCCACACGCCTCGGTGGTCGACAGACCGACGGCCTCCAGCCGCTCCCAGATCGCCGGGACGTCCTCGATCCGCACCCAGTGCAGTTGGACGTTCTGCCGGTCGGTCACGTCCGCGGTGTCCCGGGCGTACAGTGTCGAGATCTCGCCGACCGCCCGCAACTGCGCCAGGCTCAACTGCCCGCCGTCGATTCGGACGCGCAACATGAAGTAGCGGTCGTCGAGCTCCTCCGGGGCCAGCACCGCCGTCTTGCCGCCGTCGATCCCCGGCGCGCGCTGCGTGTACAGACCGAACCACCGGAACCTGCCCCGCAGGTCGGCGGGGTCAATGGAGTCGAACCCGGACTTGGAGTAGACGTCGATGATTCGTTGGCGGACGTTGAGTCCGTCGTCGTTCTTCTTGTTCTCCTCGTTCTTGTTCAACGGTTCTCGATAGCCAAGCGCCCACTGGCCTTCGCCGCGGCGCGGCTTGTTCCGGGGTGAGCGACGTTCGGCCGATGCGGGAGGCATCGCGGCGGACCTCCGAGGTCACGGGGCGCGCCGTCCGGCACCGCCCCGGCCCAACACGTGGCTGGCCACTGACGAGGAGGAACACCGGTTGACACGCCCGACGAGCGGACGGGAGCGAGCAATGAATCGCTGGGGAACTAACCGGCGTTACGACAGAGAGCGCTGTGGACCCGCAGCAGATCCACGTGCCGACGGGCACGCAGCATCGGGTCCAAGACAGCGAACATGGTGTTGAGCATGACACGGCGCTCGGCGCGTTGTCCACCATCCGTGGCCAACCGGAGCGCGACAGCGAACCGCGGGCGACGCGTCCCCACGCGGCCGAGGTGCTGAATCCCGGAAGGTGATCAAGGCACTACCGTTGTTGACGTGTCTCTGTCGGACAGGTGGGAGCGGATCCAGGAGCGCGGTGCGCGCTTCGTCGCGAGCGTACGCGCCCGGTTCCCGCTGCTGGGCGACATCCTGCTGGTGGTCCTGCGCACGGTCAGGACCATCGGACGGATCCGTGTGATCGGCCTCGCCGCCGAGATCGCCTTCTTCTCCGTGCTGTCCCTGCCCGCCATGCTGCTCGGCATCATCGGCACGCTGGGTCACCTCACCTCCGTCATCGGGTCCGACACCGTCGACGAGGCCCGCTCCAGCCTCCTGGGCTTCGCGGCCGTCCTGCTCACCGCGGAGACCATCGACACCGTCGTGGAGCCCCTCATCGACGAGTTCCTGCGCGGCGCGCAGGGCGGCGTCATCTCCATGACATTCCTGGTGTCCCTCTGGTCGGGATCTCGGGCGATGAACGTCTTCATCAGTTCCATCACCACCTCCTACGGACTCACCGGCGTGCGCGGCTTCGTCCGCGAGCGTCTCACCGCGTTCGTCGCCTACCTCGGCGCGTTGATGTTCGCCCTCATCGTGCTGCCCCTGCTCGCGGTGGGTCCCGACGTCATCCGGTCCCTGCTGCCCGCCCTGGACGGCTACCTCACCCTGGGCTACTGGCCGGTCGTCACCCTCCTGTCCCTGTTCAGCCTCGTCATGCTCTACACAGTGAGCGTCCCGGTGCACCTACCGCCCTGGCGTCACCTACCCGGCGCCGTCCTCGCCGTGGCGATCTGGCTCCTGGGCTCGGTCGGTCTGCGGGCGTACCTGGGAGCATCCTTCGGCCAGGTCACGATCTACGGCTCGTTGTCGGCACCGATCGCGGTACTCGCGTGGTTCTGGGTCACGGCCATGGCGGTGTTGATCGGTTCCGCCCTCAACTCCGAGATCGACGCCATGTGGCCCACGGAGGCGACCGCGGCCGCCCGGGCCCGAATCGCCCAGGAGGAGCAGGCCCGGCTCACCCGACTGGTCGCACGACGCGAGGCCGCCGTGCGCTCACTGGAGACCGAGGAGGAGAACGAGGCGGAGGACGCCGCTCCCGAGCAGGTGGGGGAACGACCGGGCGGGGGAACGCCCGGAGCCGGGAACGGGACGTCGGGGACGCGGCCGGAGGAGCCACCGGACACCGGCTCGGGCGCCGAGACGACGCCGGAGCCGGCTCCGACCTCAGTTCCGCGGGCGCAGCGCGGAGGACAGGAAGAACGCGGCGACCGCACCGAGTGGAATGATGATCAGCCCGACACGCAGGCTCGACGCGTCGGCGATGAATCCAACCGCCGGTGGGAAGGCGAGGAAGCCGATCCGGGCGAGCCAGGCGACCGCGGTCACCCCGTCCCCGCTGCGCACCCCCGGCACGTTTCCGGCGGTGGACAGGGCGAGCGGGAACAGCGTCGCGACGCCCAACCCACAGAGGCCGAAACCGAGGACGGTCGTGAACTGGGTGGGCCACAGTAGCGCGACCCCCAGACCGAACGCCGCGACCAGGGTTCCGGCCCGCGCCACCGTCGCCGCCCCGAACCGGTCCGTCAGACGGTCACCGACCAAGCGGCCGGAGGTCATCAGCGCCTGGCAGGCCACGAACGGCATCCCCGCCACGAACGCCGAGGCGGCGAGTTCCGTGCGCATGTACACCGCGCCCCAGGACGGTGCGGAGTCCTCCACGGCGGCCGCGAGCATCAAGAGTGTGCCCAGGGCGAGAATCAGGCCGACGGCGCGGGGAGCTGGCCAGCGAGACGCGGAGGTCGGCGCCGGTCGGGAACCGGCCTCGGCCGCGCGCTCGGTGTCCTCGGCCCCGGAGAGGAGGCCGGGAACCGTGAGACACATCGCGAGGATGAGGAGTACGGCCGTCACGGAGGTGTGGACCACCATCGGCACGCCCAAGCCGACGGCCGTCGCCCCCAACAGGCCGCCGACGACCGCGAACACGCTCCACGTGGCGTGGAACGAGTTGATGATGCTGCGTCCGTAGCGACGCTGCACCCGTAGTCCGTGGGAGTTCATCGCGGAGTCGGCCCAGGCGTCGACACAGCCAAGCCCGAACAACGCGGCGGCGAACACCCACGCCGACGGCGCGATCGCGATGATCGGCAGCGCGATCGCGGTCAGCATCCCCGACCACACCGCGGTGGCGCCGCTGCCCAACCGCGCGATCAGCGGGCCGGCGAGCATTCCGGTGAGGATCGCCCCAAGCGGCATCGCCGCGATCGACGCCCCCAGGGCGGCGTTCGACAACTCCAGGGAGCTCTTGAGGGAGGGATACCACGGCACCACGCTCGCGTAGGTCATGGCGTTCACCGCGAACAACGCGGTGACCGAACGACGCGCGCGACGCGCGATCGGATCGGGTGCGGCAACCGTCGATGTCACTGGACACACTCCCCGTCGGGCGACAACTCGATGGATCCCGTCCGCCCCTGCCCGGCGCTCCGTGTTCGTGATGGTGGCTGTCGGGTCGTCGTGGCGCGCGACCCCGCCGATACTAGACGGAAACTCCCGAGGAACCCATACATTTCCCGACCGAGTTGCCGACCGACCGTGACAGCCGGTCGGAGCGGGCCTGGGCCGGGCATTCGCGTGGGGTGGGAGATTGGTAGCGACTTCGGTGTTGTGTGGCTCGAATGTCCGGGTATGGAGGTAGCACTCCGCTCAGGACTCGGAGCGACCGGCGGATGTCCGGCCGGAAGTCCAACGTCGGTGAGACCGGCGTGAGGAGCGATTGAACTGCCCGACGATCGACGCAGGGGGCGGCCGTGAACCCGACTCCGGTGTCCTTGCCGTTCGCCGACCGGGCTGAGGCCGGTCAGCGGCTGGCGGAACGTGTGCGTCCCCTGGCCGTGGTGGACCCGATCGTCGTCGCGCTGCCGCGCGGCGGGGTCGCCGTCGGTGCGGAGCTGGCGCGTGTCCTGCGAATTCCCCTGGACGTCCTCCTCGTCCGGAAGATCGGAGTTCCGGGCAACCCGGAGTACGGCGTCGGCGCGCTGACCGAGGACGGTCACGTGTCCTACGACGACGCCGCCCTCGCGCGACTGGGGCTGTCCCGCTCTGCGCTCGCCACCACGGTCATGGCCGAACGCGAGGAACTCCAGCGTCGGAGGGAGAGCTATCGGGGCGACCGCCAACCGCCCCGA
Organism: Spiractinospora alimapuensis; assembly: GCF_018437505.1. Classification (NCBI taxonomy): domain Bacteria; kingdom Bacillati; phylum Actinomycetota; class Actinomycetes; order Streptosporangiales; family Nocardiopsidaceae; genus Spiractinospora; species Spiractinospora alimapuensis. Next base: position 184,449 of record NZ_CP072467.1, read on the forward strand.
CTGTCCGGACGCGACGTCATCGTCGTCGACGACGGACTGGCGACCGGTGCCACCGCCCGTGCCGCCTTGGCCATGGCCCGCCGGCAGCGGCCCGCCCGGCTGTCGCTCGCGGTTCCCGTCGGGAACCTCGCCGCGGTCGACGACCTCCGAGACCAGGTCGACCGGCTCGTCGTACTCACCGCTCCCGCCAACTTCCGCGCGGTGGGCGAGTGGTACCAGGACTTCACACAGCTCTCGGACTCCTTCGTGCGGTCCGTGCTCGCTGAGCTCACCCCCTCGGACCAGGCGGGATCGGGGGGACGGCCCGTGCGCATCCGGGTCGGCGAGACCGACATCGAGGCCGACTACGCCGCTCCCGCCCACAGGGTCGGCACGGTCGTCGTCGCGGTGGACCGGGACCGTACCTCCGCGCAGTACCGCGCCTTGGCCGGCGCCCTCCGCCGGGACGGTCTCGCGACCCTGGCGCTGGACCTGGGACCGGAGGCGACGGACGACGCGTCCGAACCGAGCGCGGAGCAGCGACTGGGCGCCGCGGTGCGCTGGTCGCGACAGGCCACGAACGACGATCCGGTGGGACTGTGCGGAGTGGGGACCGGGGCGGACGCCGTGCTGCGGGCGGCGGGGGAACTCCCCGACGACGTGGGAGCCGTGGTCACCTGTGGGGGACGACTGGACATCGCCGAGTCGGTACTGGGACGCGTACACGCCCCGACGCTGGCCCTGGTCGAGAGCGAGGACTCGTTCGTGCGGGAGCTCGCGGAGTGGGCGGCGGCGCACACGGGGGCGCGGCACGAGGTGCGGGAGATCGCGGGTGTGGACCGCCTGCTGACGGACCCGGGGGCGTGGGAGGAGGTCGGAACGGCGGCCGCGGAATGGTTCCGGCGTGCCCTCGGCTAGCGCGACGGGAGCCGGGTCCGCTCGGAGGCGGACGCGCGTGCCGGCGGACGCGGGCGGGGCAAAAAGGTGACGCCCTCGATCGTCGCGATCGGGGCGTCACCGGGTGCGGCCGACTGACCGCGATGCGGGGACTGTGAACCAGCCATGGTCACCGCCGTCTTTCTGCCCCTACGGGGCGGTCGCGGTTCATGCGGCGTTGGCGCGGCGCATGCGACGGCGACGCTCCGAGGCGCGCTCGTCCTCGTTCAAGCCACCCCACGTGCCGTACTTCTCGGGGCGGGAGATCGCATAGTCAAGGCATTCGACGCGTACCGGGCACTGAGCGCAGACGTCCTTGGCCTTACGCTCCCGGATCTCGCGCTCGGGCTGCCGCTCGCCGTCGGGCCCGAAGAAGAGCACGAGGTCCTCACCCCGACACGCGGCGGCATCCTGCCACCCCCAGCTCGGGCGGGGGCGCAGCGTGGCCTGCCGGCGTACCTGGGACATTGTTGAACCACCTCTACTGGAATCACTAGTAAACTTGGACACGAAGGTTCGGTCAGGCAGGACTGCGTTTCGCAGCGTGAGATTGCCCGCACGGACCAAACGCCGAGGGAAGCCTCGGTGTTCCCGGATGTGGTTGAAACCACGGCGATACTGTCCCGCCGGAACCGGCGTGCACACTCACGCGAAGGCCCTGGGGGCGGTGAACGCCATCCCTGCGAGCCGGTACGTCATCATGCCATCTCACCCCTCGATCGTGCACGGGGGGTCGGCGAATTGCTCATAGAACTGTTACCGAAAACAGGTTTGACAGCAGCCTCCTGGGGGATCTGCCCTGTTTTGTCGATTTGGTCCGCGTGGCGCGTCGCGCCCCACCGCCCTCATCCGGTAGAGGGAGTCCCACGGATGCGGGAGCTCGTCCAAGTTCCCTGTGTCCCCGCGTTGCGTCGCGGCGACGCTACCCGGACACTGGTGGGCACGGCGTCACTCTGTGGCACGGCGACATGGCGGATCGGGAACCACGGACGGCTCGCGTCCGTCCCACCTCAAGAGTGGCGGGACGGAGTCGACGGCGTATTCCGGGACTACGTCCGTCAGGGAAGTACCAACGACAAGAAGGGCCCATCGTGGCGCTGTTGCGGCTGATCCTGAACGTGATCTGGCTGGTGATGTCCGGCATCTGGTTGGCGCTGGGTTACGCCCTCGCCGGGATCATCTGTTGCGTTCTGATCGTCACCATCCCGTTCGGACTGGCGTCCTTCCGGATGGCGAACTACGCGCTCTGGCCCTTCGGCCGTACCGTCGTACGGCGCGACCGCGCGGGTGGGGTCCAGACGGTGGGCAACGTCATCTGGATCATCGTCGCCGGATGGTGGTTGACCATCGGACACATCACCACGGCGGCCGCCCTCGCCGTCACCATCATCGGTATCCCTATGGCTTGGGCGTCACTGAAGATGATCCCGGTCGCGCTCGCCCCCTTCGGCAACGAGATCGTTCCCAGCGGCACGCGTCGGGAGCCCTGGCAGATCTAGCGCGTTCCGTCGCGCGCCCCCAAAGACAGGTGTGCGGCGGGCACATCAACGCTAGAGTCGCACCGCGTCGGTCGCGGTGTGGCCGCGTCGTCGACGCGGAGAACCAAGGAGTCGAGGAGGAAACCCGTGCGCTGGAGGCTTCCGAGCGGATGGTCACTGCCACGTTGGCGGGCACGGACGACCACCGTGAGCGCGCCGCCTCCCCCTCCTCCGCCGCCGGAGCCAGAGCCCCCGGAAGAGGACGACCTGCTCAAGCGGGCGAGCGACACCGCGTGGCGGCTGCTCATCGTGGGCGCGGTGGGAGCCATCATCCTGTGGGGGCTGACCTACATCAGCACCGCCGTCATCCCGGTCGTTCTGGCCGTGTTCCTGACCGCGCTGATGCAGCCGATGGCGACCGCGCTGCGCGCGCGGGGCATGGGCCGCGGCCCCTCGACCGCGATCACGTTCCTCGGTTCGCTCGTCCTGTTCGGTCTGGTCGTCTACTTCATCGTCGACCGGGCGGTGGCCGGCGCGGGCGACCTTGTCGACCCGGTCAGCGAGTTCCTCACCGAGGTGCAGAGCTGGTTGCGGGGGCTGGGGCTCGACGCCGAGCTCGTCAACAACTTCCTCAACGAGGCACAGAACGAGGTACAGAACTTCGTCCAGAACAACCTCCAGGAGAACGCGCGCGTCCTCGCCGAGGGTTTCTGGACCGGCACCGTCGCCGTGGGCCAGGTCCTGTTCGCCATCGTGCTGCTGATGGTGTTGACCATCTACTTCCTGCACTCAGGTGACCACCTGATGAAGTGGATCGGATCGCTGTTCCCCGGCCACACCCGACGCGTGCTCTTCTCCTCCAGCAAGGTCGCCTACGAGGTGATGGGCCGCTACGTCCGGGGCGTGGCCCTGGTCGGTCTCTTCGACGCCATCGGGATCGGGCTGTTGCTGGTGGTGCTGTCCTTCTTCGGTCAGTTGCCCTTCAACCTCGCCCTGCCCCTGATCGTGCTGACCTTCATCGGCGCGTTCCTTCCCGTGATCGGGGCGTTCGCCACCGGTGCCCTCGCCACCATCGTCGTGTTGGTCACGAGCGGCCAACTGTGGATCGGGCTGCTGACACTCGCCTGGGTGATCTTCATCCAGCAGTTGGAGAGCAACCTCTTCGCCCCGCGCGTCTACGGGCGCGCCCTGGACCTTCCCTCCGCGGTCGTCCTGCTGGGAATCACGGTCGGTGCGATCGTGGGCAACCTCGTGGGCATGTTCCTGGCCACGCCGATCGTCGCCGTGGCCGCCGCGTTGCTGCGCAACCGGCCCGGAGCCCGAGCCGAGGAGCACGCGTCCGACACTGGGGCCCGGTCGCCGGAGACGGAACCGGTGGGGGAGACCGCGTCGACGACCAGGGGCAAGCCGGAGTCCCCGCGGGCCGAGGGAGGATCGTCGCCGACCACGGGCGGCTGACGACGATCGGTCACCGGGGACGGGAACAGTAAACAGCTTGGGCGGTGTTGAGGCTACGGGTACGCTGAAACACCGTCACCGCGCACACCCCTTTCTCGATTGAGGCTGTCTCACCATGCTCTCCGCCACTGACCTGGAACTTCGTGTGGGCGCCCGGCTGCTGCTGGAGCCCACCAGCTTCAGCCTCGGCTCCGGGGAGCGGGTCGGCCTGGTCGGGCGCAACGGTGCCGGCAAGACGACCCTGATGAAGGTCCTCGCCGGCGAGGGCGCCGCCACCGCGGGCACCGCCGTGGCTCGCGGCAGCGTGGGCTACCTGCCGCAGGATCCGCGCACCGGCGACCTGGAGATCCTGGCGATGGACCGTGTCCTCTCCGCGCGCGGTATCGACGACGTTCGCCGCCGGATGCGCAAGGCCGAGAGCGAGATGGAGAGCGAGGACCCCGCGATCCGGGACCGCGGGGTGCGCAACTACGCGAAGTACGAGGAGCGGCTGCACGTCCTGGGCGGATACTCCGCCGAGGCCGAGGCCGCGACCATCACCGCGAACCTGGGGCTGGAGAACCGCATCCTGGCCCAACCGCTGTCGACGCTGTCGGGCGGTCAGCGGCGCCGCGTGGAGCTGGCGAGGATCCTGTTCTCCCGCGCCGACACCCTGCTGCTCGACGAACCGACCAACCACCTTGACGGGGACTCGATCACCTGGCTGCGCACGTTCCTTCGCTCGCACCAGGGCGGTCTGATCGTCATCAGCCACGATGTCGACCTCGTGGAGCACGTAGTGAACAAGGTCTTCTATCTCGACGCCAACCGCTCCGTGATCGACGTCTACAACATGGGGTGGAAGGCGTATCTGGAACAGCGGGACGCCGACGAGCGGCGCCGCCGCCGTGAGCGCGCCAACGCGGAGAAACAAGCCTCCGTGTTGAAGGAACAGGCGGAACGTTTCGGCGCCAAGGCCACCAAGGCGCGGGCCGCGAAACAGATGCAGCGTCGAGCGGAGAAGCTCCTGGACGGTGCCGGCCAGGAACGGGCCCAGGACCAGGTGGCCCGACTGCGGCTGCCGGCTCCGGCACCGTGTGGCCGGGTGCCGCTCACCGCCAACGGCCTGACCAAGAACTACGGGTCTCTGGAGGTGTTCGCCGGGGTCGACCTGGCGATCGACCGCGGCGCCCGCGTGGTGGTGCTCGGTCTCAACGGAGCCGGGAAGACCACGCTGCTGCGGTTGCTCTCCGGCGTGGAGACGCCGGAGGCCGGAGAGGTCGTCCCCGGACACGGGCTCAAGTTGGGCTACTACGCCCAGGAGCACGAGACCCTGGACGAGGAGTCCACGGTGCTGGGCAACATGATGAGTTCGGCACCCGACCTACCCGAGGTCGAGGCTCGGCGCACCCTGGGCTCTTTCCTCTTCACCGGGGACGACGTGCACAAGCCCGCCTCGGTGCTGTCCGGTGGAGAGAAGACACGGTTGGCGTTGGCGGCGCTCGTGGTCTCCAGCGCCAACGTGTTGCTGCTGGACGAGCCCACCAACAACCTCGACCCAGCGAGCCGGGAGGAGATCCTGGCCGCCCTACGGGAGTACGAGGGCGCGATCGTCCTGGTGACGCACGAGGGTGCCGTCGAGGCGTTGCGGCCGGAGCGAGTCATCATGCTCCCGGACGGGACCGAGGACTACTGGAGTCCGGACCTCGCCGAGCTCATCACCCTCGCCTGAGTCCCGCCCCTTCTCGTCGCGCCGATCCGGCTACGTCGGGTATTTGCGTCTAAACCAGGCATTTTGGTGCATCTGGGTGTCGAACGTTATTTCGGTCCGTAATCCGTTCGGGCCGAAATAGCCCTCCGTATTCGGATCGCGCGGATTTTCGCGGCGACGGGTGGCGACCTCCTCTCCGATGTCTGATCATGGGCTGTGTTCTGGCGCAAATACCGAGGAGGTACTCGTGATCGAGACCTTGGCAAAGGGCACACGAGTGACGGGAAGTGAACGCTCCCAGCTCGCGACCGAGCTGCGGCGGCGGTATGACGAGGGAGAGAGCATACGTTCCCTCGCCGCGGCGACGGGCCGTTCCTACGGCTTCATTCACCGCATCCTGATCGAGTCAGGGGGCCAACCTGCGCGGTCGCGGGGGCGCGACCCGTCGCTCGATCGACTAGGTCGTTCGCGGCCCCGCGAGGGGCCGCACCGTGGTGGGTGTCAGCAGAGGTCCCCTCGACCGACGCCCACCACGTTCGTTCCCAGGAGGGCTCGCCGCGTGACCGCGCACGGTGTAGGGTCCGTGGCCATGGATTTCGACCTCGAATCAGCCGGACTCCGACTCCACGTCGACGACGCGGCCGCCCGTGTCACGCTCGACCGGCCCGAGCGTCGTAACGCCATGACCCCCCGCATGTGGCGGGCATTGGCCCATATCGGCCACACCCTTCCGCCCACTGTCCGAATTGTTGTGTTTGAAGGCGCGGGAAAGAGCTTCTCCACCGGACTCGACCTCTCCGTCCTGGAGGGGGCGGACGAGGACGGGAGGGAACTGGTCGCCGCCGCGAGCGCGGACACTCCCGAGAACCGCGCCCGGTTGGACGCCATGATCGCCGGATTCCAGGAGGGTTTCACGTGGTTGCGCCGCCCGGACATCGTGTCCATCGCGGCGGTCCACGGGCACGCCCTCGGGGCCGGGTTCCAGTTGGCGTTGTCGTGTGACATTCGCGTCCTCGCCGAGGACGCCACGATGTCCATGCGTGAAGCCGCGCTGGGGCTCGTCCCCGACCTGACGGGTACCAAGCCACTCGTGGAGCGCGTGGGGTTGTCGCGTGCCATCGAGCTATGCCTGACGGCGCGCAACGTCGGCGCGCGTGAGGCGGAGCGGCTCGGACTGGCGGAGATCGTGGTGGACGGCCCTGATCTGGCCGGCACCGTCGACGACCTCGTGGCCGCGCTGCTGGCCACTCCCGCGCCGGCCGCGTCGGCGACCAAGCGGCTCCTGATGGACGCCGCTGGGAACACCCTGTCGCGACAGTCGGAGGCGGAACGGTTGGCTCAGGTTCACCGGTTGCTCGCCCTGTTCGCCAACGAGTGAAGTACCCTGTTCGAGGCGGCTGACCAGTTTTGCGCGCATTCGGCGCCTCTAGCCGTCGGACATCGCCGGCCCCCCGCGGGCCCGATGCGGTGTAGCCACGGCGCGTTCTCGTCAGGCCCCTTCACGTGCGCCGCACGGCCGCGAGTCTCTCTTCGAACGCCGCCGGCACGGACACGAGGAAGGGTCGACGTCACTTGACGCAATCATCACGCACGGGGTTCGGAGCACTCGGTCTCCCCGACCGGCTGGTCGACCGGCTGGCCGACAACGGCGTCACCGAACCCTTCCCCATCCAGGCGAGCACCATTCCAGACGTGTTGGCCGGGCGGGACGTGTTGGGTCGAGGGCGAACCGGATCGGGGAAGACACTCGCGTTCGGGCTGCCTCTCCTCGCGCGCCTCTCCGCGGACGGCGCGCGGCGGCCGCGTCCGGGACGTCCGCGCGCGCTCATCCTCGTCCCCACCCGGGAACTGGCACACCAGGTTCGCGACGCTTTGATCCCCTACGCGCGCGTCGTGGGGTTGTGGGTCGCCGACGTGGTCGGCGGAGCTCCCTACGTACGTCAGATCAACGAGCTGCGGCGCGGGGTCGACGTCCTGGTGGCGACCCCGGGCCGTCTCAGCGACCTCATCTCCCAACGCGCGTGCTCGCTCACGGACGTGACCACCTCCGTGCTGGACGAGGCGGACCAGATGTGCGACATGGGGTTCCTGCCCCAGGTCAGTGAGTTGATCGGGCAGATTCCCTCGGGCCGGCAGACCCTACTGTTCTCCGCCACCCTCGACGGCGACGTCGACACCCTGGTCGCTCGCTACCTCAGCGATCCGGTCGAGCACGCGGTGGACCCGGCCGTCTCCCGGGTCGCCACCATGGAACACCACATGCTGAAGGTGCTGCCACGCGACAAGAACACCCTGATCGACCAGATCGCTTCCCGTGAGGGCCGCACCCTGTTGTTCGCCCGGAGCCGGCACCGCGCCGACGCCATCGCCGAGGGCCTGGCCCGTGCGGGCGTGCCCTCCGCCGCCCTCCACGCGGGCAAGTCGCAGAGTGTCCGGGCCCGGACACTGGCGAAGTTCCGAGACGGCACGCTCCACGCCCTGGTCGCCACCGACGTCGCGGCGCGCGGTATCCACATCGACGGCATCGACCTCGTCGTCAACGTGGACCTGCCCAACGGGCACAAGGACTACCTGCACCGCGGAGGTCGCACCGCCCGAGCGGGGGAGTCGGGCCGTGTGGTCACCCTCGTGCAGCCCAACCAACGTCGCCGCGCCCGCCGCCTCATGGACGACGCCGGTGTGGACGCCAGATGGCACCTGGTCAACCCCGGGGACGCTCTGCTGACCACGGTCACCGGCGCACGGGCTCCCAGCTACGTCCCCTGGGTCGAACCCCCGGAACCCGAGCGTCCCAGCCGCGGACGCGGCGGTCCACGCTCCCAACGCCACGGAGCCCCGCGACGCGGGGGTCGACGGTACGGCCAGAACGAGGATCGCCGCGGAAACCGCGGTCCCCGACACGGCGGCCGACGGGGAACGGGCCAGACGGCCTGACCCGCGCGAGACCCGGATCCGTGTGCGGCGAGGCGAATCCGCCCGCGCCGGCGCCACCTGTGCGGATGAGAGGCCCCGGCCCCGCCCGTGGGGGGGGGCCGGCGCGTGTGTCCACCACCGTGGCAGGGCCCACCTGCCGTGCCCGTGGTACTCCCGACTCTGAGCGGCTGGGGTATGGCGGCTGGGGTGGGGCCCGAACGATCCGGGCGGCAGTCGCCACGAGAGCCCACGCCCGACGAATGGGCGCACCCGAGGGTCCGTGTGGGGTGTTGACGACCGCCCGGGCGCGGACCCAGGGAGCGCGGTGGCGACCGGACGCCGTGTGGCGGCGTTTGCGTTACCCGCATGGCGTGAGTAACATCAGCTCTTCGTCTGGCGGCAGGGTACTGCTGCGCGGTCGGTCGCAACGAACCGGACGGCTTTCCGGGGCGGGACCTCATCCCCGCCGCCGTTACCGGTCCCGCGTTCCGAAAGCCGAGTCGCGTCGCCATGTCCTCAGGAATCGACCCCGAAATCCACGCCGAGCGAGAGTTCCTCGCCCACGCCCGTGCCTCGCTGCGTTGGCGGCAGCGCGACGTCTCCGTTACGCCGTCCGTGCAGGACAGCTCGGAGGACGCCGACTACACCGTCGTCAACCGGCTCCTGCGGTGGGATCGGGAACGCTACGCCGAAGCCCTCGCCGACCTGCCCGACGTGCCGCTGTTCTTCGGGCGGATGGACTACCCTGCCGGAACCGTCTTCGAGGACGACGGCGCGGACCGGCCCACGCCGACACGCACCCTCGACGCCGACCGTGTGTACGTGGGGCGTCGCCACGTTCGGGGCAGTGACGGAGACCCACTGGTCATCGACTGGCGCGCTCCGATCTCGGTGTCCTTCTACCGAGCGACGCCCGAGTCCCCCCACGGTGCCCGAGCACGCCGGCGCTACGGCTTCGAGTCGGGGACCCTGACGGCCTACGAGGACGAGTGGCTGCACACCCAGGCCGCGGGGCACGACAGCGAGCTCCTCGCGACCCAGATCGAACGTCCCCGCTCCGGGCCGATGCGCGACATCGTGGCCACCATCCAACCGGAACAGGACGACCTCGTGCGCGCCCCCGTCCGGCCCGCCCTGTGCGTCCAGGGAGCGCCGGGAACCGGGAAGACGGCGGTGGGGCTGCATCGCATCGCCTACCTCCTGTTCAACCTGCGCGACCAGCTCCGACAGGACGGCGGCGTCGTCATCCTGGGACCCAACCGCGCGTTCCTGTCCTACATCCGCAACGTGCTGCCCGCACTGGGCGAGGTCGGCGTCCGGCAGACCACGGTCGAGGAACTCATCGCCCGGGCGCCGGTGCGGCGGGAGGAGCGGGTCGACGCCGCCCGGGTGAAGGGCGACGCCCGCATGGCGGAGGTCATCCGGCGGGCCCTGTGGGGGACCGTCGCGCCAGTGGAGGAAACCGTGGTGGTGGAGTGGGGATCGCGTCGGCTGCGGATCCCCCCGGAGGAGTCGGCCCGAGCGGTGGCCGAGCTCACCGCGCTGGGTACCGGGTACGGCTCGGGGCCCACCCGCCTCACCCACCGGTTGGCCAACGTGGTGATGCGGCGGTTGGAGGAGCGGGGGGAGTCCTGCGACGCGCGAACCCAGACGGCGTTGCGGCGAGACAAGGCGCTGAAGGCGGCGGTGCGCCGAATGTGGCCCAAGGTCGACCCTGTTCGACTCGTGTACCGCCTCCTGACCGACCCCGGGGCGCTCGCCGCCGCGGCCGACGGTGTCCTGACCCCCGAGGAACAGGACACGCTGCTGGGTGCCCCCCTCGGGCGTGGACCCCGCTCGGCGCGGTGGTCGGTCCAGGACCTGGCCCTGATCGACGAGGCGCACTGCCTGATCGAACGCCCCGACACCATCGGGCACATCGTGATCGACGAGGCGCAGGACCTCAGCCCGATGCAGAGCCGCGCCGTCGGTCGGCGGTGCAACCGTGGGTCGGTCACCGTGCTGGGCGACGTGGCGCAGGGCACGAGTCCGTGGGCGATCAACGACTGGGACGAACTGCTCGCCCACCTGGACCAGCCCGACGCCCACCTCGCGGTCCTCGACAAGGGATTCCGCGTCCCCGCGCAGATCATCGCGCTGGCCGCCCGTCTGTTGCCCCACATCGCCCCGGGTCTTGGCGCCCCCACTGGAGTTCGCCGGGCGCAGGGAGCGCTGACCATCACCGGAACCGAGGAGCACCGCCGCCTGGACACCCTGCTCGACACCTGCCGCTCCGCCCTCGAGGAGGACGGCGCGGTCGGCGTGATCGTGCCCGACGACGACATCGCGGACGTCACCGTCCGGCTGGCCACCGCGGACCTGCCGCACGCGGTGGTCGGACGCGACGAGGAGGCGATGGAGCGTTCCCGCCTCGTCTGTGTCCCCGCGACCCTGGCCAAGGGTCTGGAGTTCGATCACGTCATCGTGGTCGAACCCGCCCGCATCGTCGCCGCGGAGCATCGCGGGCTGCACCGCCTCTACGTGGTCCTGACCCGAGCGGTCAGTGCCCTGCACATCATCCACGCCGAGCCCCTGCCCGAGGCCCTCGTGGCGGAGGAGCGCCCCACCGGGACCGGCGGCGGGTAGTCCGGTGTCCGCTTCCGGGGCGGCGGAAGGAGCGCCCGGGGGCGAGGGCGGGCCTCAACCCATGCGGCGGCGGACCGTGCCGAGGCAGTGCCTGGCGTGGATGAGACCGTAGTGGCGGGAGTCGATGCTCGCGTCGGCGTTGTCGCCGCGCAGCGCGACCATCCCCTCGGGCACGTGACTCCGGTCGGAGATCACGTCGTCGGGGACCGGATCGCCGGCGACGGCGGCGACGCGTTTGATCAGGCGTCCGTGCACGGTGGTGGTCGTGGGTGTCTCGACGTGTCGGTCGGGTCCGCCCAGGGAGGCGACGTCCACCTCGATACGCGGTAGGTCGACCACGACGACGGTGTCGCGCGTCGGGGCTCCGTGCCGACGGTTCCGGAGGGCGAGGAGCCGTTCGCCGTCGTGGTAGGTCGGGGCCATGCTGGATCCGTGCACGGTGACGACGAGATATCGCCGTCGGGCCCACAGCACCCCGCCGATCAACGCGACCACCAGCGACGTCACCACAACGGCGATAAAGGACATGACCCTCCTCGTTCTCGTGGGACCTCAGCCCCGACGTCGTAGCGCCGGCACGGGTGTCCGTCGCCGCGTGGTCTGTCGCGTCGTGTCCCCGACCGTGCCCGATACGGGCCGGAATAGCTCGGCGAGATCGTCCAAGGCGATGACCAGTACCGCGAACAGGACCCCGACCGCGGCCGCGACACCGACGGACGGTGTGGCCGTAACCACCGTCGGCGACGCCACCGCGCCGAGCGTGGCCGTGGCGAGGAGTAGGAACGCGTTTCGCACGATGTGCCGCGGGGCGAATGCCGCTCCGCGGTGCCCGAAACACGCGCAACGCGCCTCGTCGCCACGGAGTACGGCGCGCGCCGCGACCACGGTGAACACCGCCATCAGCGTGAACGACACCGCCGCCGCGCCACGCGAGATCCACACCGACGGACCGAACAGCGCGACCACGAGGGCTACGGCCGCGAAGGCCTCCACAGCCGGCACCAGCCACACCGGCGCCCGGGTCGCCCGGGAGCGCAAGAGCCCCAGAGCGACCAGCGAGTCGGTGAAACCGCTCAGGTCGCGCAGCTTGCCGACGGCTGACGAGACGAACACCGTCGCCAGCAGCGCGGTCGCGGCCACCGCGAGGACGTCGCTCTCCATGGGTCACCTATTTCTGGTAGCCGGAGGCCTGCAGCGAGAACAGGTGCGCGTAGACCCCCTGGGTGGACATGAGTTCGTCGTGGGTGCCCTCCTCCGTGATGGCGCCGTCCTCCAGAACCAGGAGCCGATCAGCGTCGCGCACCACGCCCAGACGGTGTGAGATCAGCAGGCTGGCCTGGCCACGGCGCAGGTGACGCAGCCGTGAGTGCACCTCGTACTCGGCTTCGGCGTCCAGACCGGAGCTCGGCTCGTCCAGGATGACCAGGTCCCGTTCACCACGGAGCAGCGCGCGGGCGATCGCCACCCGTTGCCCCTGGCCACCGGACAGATAGACACCCTCGGACTCCTCTCCGTCCTGGAAGAAGGAGCGCGTGACCAGCGAGTCGTAGCCTCGGGGGAGCTCGCGCAGCATCGAGTCCGCCCCGGCGTTCTCGGCGGCGGTGGTGATGGCGGAACGGTCCTCCAACAGCGACAGCTCGCCGAGGCCGATGTTCTCGCCCGCCGTCATCTCGTAGACCATGAAGTCCTGGAACACGGTCGTGATCCGTTCGCGCAGGAGCTCCGGATCCACGTCGCGCAGGTCCACCCCGTTCCAGAGGATCGCGCCGTGGGTCGGGTCGTAGAACCGGCAGAGCAGCTTGACGAGCGTGGACTTCCCGGCCCCGTTCTTGCCGACCAGACCGGTGCTCCCGCCGAAGGGGACGGTCAGCGAGACCCCGCGTAGCACCCAGGGGTGCTCGGGGCCGTAGCGGAACCACACGTCCCGGAACTCGATCGCGCCCGGAGGCGGGGGTGGGGGGAGAGCACCGACGGGCATCTCCGGTTCGACGGTCACCACGTGCCGGTAGTGGGCGAACATCAACAGCTCGTGGTGCGCCAGCGCGACCTGGGTGACCAGGGTGCCCAGAGACGACTGCACGCCGGCGACCGCGGCGATGAAGAGCGCGACGTCACCGGGGGTGAGAACTCCGGAGCTCGCCTGGGCGATCGCCCACACCAGCCCCGCCCCGGAGATCAGTGCGGAGACGACACCAAGAAGGGTCTGCACCGCCAGGGTGCGCCGGTCGATCCGGCGTTCCTCGGCGTTGGCGGTCTGGCGCTCGGTCATCATCCGACCGTGGAGGAACCCACCGAGCCCGAAGAGGCGGGTCTCCTTGGCCGCGGTGACGCTGCTCATGAGGTCGCTGTAGACGAGTTCGCGGCGTTCCACGGGGCCGATGCGCCACAACATCGCGGCCCTGCGTCGGGACAGGGCGATCTCCGCCATGAGAGCCGGAAGGGCCCCCGCCAGCACGGCCATCGCCATCACCGGACTGATTACGAGCAGGGATCCGAGGAACCCGAGGATGGTGATGGCGCCCGCCGCCAGCTCCAGACCGGCCTCCACGATCTGGGCCGGAGTCTTGCCGCCCGCCTGGGCGGCGAGCCGAAGCCGGTCCAGGAACGCCGGGTTCTCCAACCGGGCGAGTCCGGGAAGACGGTTCACCGCTCGGTACAGGCGTGCCTGGGCGAGCACGCCCACCCGTCGGCTCAACTCGGTCGTGGAGTAGGTACGTACCTCCTGGCTCACCGCGATCGCGAGACCGGCGACCGCCAGGCCCAGTGCGAGCGGGAGGACCTGCGCCAACGCGCCCTCCCCGGTGAGGAGGTCGATGACGAGCTTCGTCAACCACGCGGTGAGGACCGGGACCGTCGCCGCGACTACGGTCGCGGCGACGAGGACCGCGCTGTGCCACCGGCCCGCGCGCCAGACGATCTCCAGCGCGGCAACGACGCCTCTCACCGCTGGCCAGCACCCACGCGTCCGCCCACCACCTCGTCGTTCGAGGCGGTCAGCACGGTGCCGTCGTCACCCGTACGGCACATCACGGGGAACGCCTGGACGGCGAAGGCCTTGGCGACCGGCCCGTGCGTGTCCTCCACGATCACGTGCGTCACCTCGGACAGAGTGGCGACCATCTCGGTGGACTCCTCCGGACCGCCCACGACGACCGCCATCGTCGGTGGGGATTCGGGATCGGCCGCCGCCGCGGCGAAGCGGGGCACCCACTCGTGGCAGGGGCCGCAGCCCGGCATGAAGAACCCCACCAGCGCGGGACCGGCCACGGTCTCGTGGGAGACCTCGCGGCCGTCCACCGTGGTGGCGGTGAACTCCTCGGGGCGCTGTCCGGGCAGAAGGATGCCGTCGTCGGGGGTGAAGCCGCCGGACATCTGCTCGAAGCGTTCGGTGTGGTCACGCAGCCGGCGCACCACTCCGAGGGTGAGGACCAGGTTCAGCACGGCCACCAGGCCGACGAGGACAACAACCGCGGTGAGGAAACCCATGTGAGTATCGCCCAAATCTGTGTCGTGGTGGGTAGCGGAAGGTCGGGACCGGGCCCGAGCGCCAGTGGGGGACACCTCGCGGCGGGCGGGGCGGGTGGCGTGCCTCGCGCACACCACCCGCGTTCCAGGGTCAGACGCCGCAGCAGCCGGGCGCGCGACGCCAGGGACCACAGCTCGGGTAGCAGCAGGTGCGCTGTTCCCGTGGGCAGCCGAGGCCGCCGCTGCCGCACGAGAGGTTGCAGTTGCACCGGGTCTGCGTGGTGCACTGCTGTGCCTGTGCCGACACCGCGGGTGCGACGAGTGCCAGCAGCCGGTCACCGATTCGTTCTACAGCTCTCACCAATTGGATTCCCTCCTCGGGAGTGGTCGTCGACCAAAGCACTTCCAACGATTCTCATCGTGTGTCTTTCGATGGAATTACTCGGAGAGAGGTGTGTCGCGAAGAGCGAGCGTGGAATTGGTGGATCCGGTAATGGTGGACGCGAGGTCGGTGCTCGGAGTTGTTCCCGTGACCCCGAATCCCGCGTCCCCAATTCCGTGCTGGTGGTGCGGCCTGCCGTGAACGCACCACCACATACCGCCGACGCGCTCGCGTCTTAGGCACAGCACCCGCTGGTCGACCAAGGTGTACAGGTCCCGGGGTTACAGCAGACCTGGCGCTCCTGCGGGCACCCCAGTCCACCGCTGCCACACTGGCGGGAACAGTTGCACCGTGTGAAAGTCCGGCATGCCTGTGCCTTCGCTTCCGCGGACACCTTGGGCAGCGCCAAACTCAACAAACGGTCGCCGAGGCGTTCCATCACACCGACCATAAAGCCATCCCTTCTTTCTGCCGCTTATCGGCGTGTTGCGCAATACTGGAAATGATCATTCAGCGCAACGATTAAACTATGAATCGGCGGCTCAGGGATGTCAATAGTTTGATGCTGGCCGCCCTGGGGCGTGGATTCGACGTTTGGATTTCGGCTGTCGTCGATTCGTGGACCCGGTGTGGACTCGGAGCTTGTCAGGCCGTCATGTTCGCGTGCCGGGTTGACGTGTCCCGCTCTGGGCGCCCGGTGCGGTGGCACCCACGGGTAGGACGGGACAAGTTCCGGACATCAATGGGATCCTCCGTAACTCCCTGCGCACCGTGCTCGGATCCTCACAGGAATGGGACCGCTCGCGGCATTAGGTCGGGGGTGGAGGCGGACTATCGGGGCCGGTGGCTCAGGAGGGCTCAGGGGAGCGTGCCCCGCGCGATCTCCTCGGCGGCCGTGGTGGAATACGACGGCGCGTAGGTGTCCAGGAGGCGTCGCTCGGCGTCGGCGAGGGCGAGCCGTAGCGCCCCGAGGGTCACGGCGTCGTCGGCGAGCGTCGACAGACGCAGGATGGGCGCCACCAGTGTGCGACGGGCGAGGTGTCGGGACACCGAATCCAGTACGACGTCGCCCGCTCTGGTGATCCCACCACCGAGGACCACGATCTCGGGGTCGACCGCGGCGAGGAACGGGGCGAGCCCCCGCGCGAGGTGGGCGCACGCCTCGTCGACGGCGCGCAGCGCGGTCGCGTCACCGGTTCCGGCGGCGTGCAGGACCTCTCCCACGTCGGCGTAACCACCGGAGGAGAGGTCGCGCGCCCGTCGCAGGATCCAGGACGTCCCCACGCGCGACTCCAGGGGGCCAAGCCCGTCCGGTGTCGCGGCGGCCGGCTCCTCTGCGAGCTCCACGAATCCGATCTCCCCGGCGGCGCCGTGTGCCCCCTGATGGAGTCGGCCGTGGACCAGTACGGCACCACCTACGCGCGCGCCCCACTGGACCAGGACCAGACTGTCGGCGGCGCTGCCCACGCCGCTCCACTGCTCGGCCATCACGGCCAGGTTGACGTCGTTCTCCACGTGGACGTGGCAGTCGACGTGCCGGCCGAGTCGCTCGCCGAGGTCGAGTCCGTCCCAGCCAGGCAGCGACGGCGCGCGCACCACGAGTCCCCGGCGGGCGTCGACCACACCGGGCGTCCCGACCCCCAGCGCGGCAAGGCGCCCTTCCGGGATGGGGACGCGCGCCATGACGTCCCTGATGCCCGTCGTGACGAGTTCCAGCAGCGCCTCCGGATCACTCTGGTCGGAGACGGTGAGGCGTGTCTCGGCCACGATCCGTCCGTTGAGGTCGGCCGCGGAACACTGCACGCGGTTGGGGCCGACGTCGACACCGACCACGTACCTGGCGTTGGCCCGGAACCGCAGGACGCGCGCGGGGCGTCCCATCCGGGGCAGGTCGTGGTCAGCCGTCTGGGCCTCCTCGACCCAGCCGTCCTCGATGAGTTGGTCCACCGCGGCGGTGACGGTGGGGCGGGACAGGCCGGTCGCCCGCATGAGCTCCCGGGCCCGGGCGGAGCCCTGGCCCCGGATCGCACGCAGTACCGCCGCGCAGTTCATCAGTCGCAGTGTCTGCGGCCCGCCACCCAGTCCGGATTGTTTCACGCTGCCCCTTGACCACGTCGCTGTCGACCCTACATAGTTAGGGAAGTTTCTTTAGTAAGTCTAGACCGAGATCTCCGCAGCTTTCGCCCCCCAAGGGAGAGATCATGTCGGGCAGACGTTCCCTGTCTCTGTTGTCGATGATGGCCGTACTCGGGTTAGGTCTCACGGCGTCCCCCGCCAACGCCGAACCCGCTGACACACCGAACGCCGAGGAGAGGACCGACGCGTTCGACAAGGTGCTCCTCGAGGAGGAAATCGGGGAGCCGATGACGATGGACATCGCCTCCGACGGTCGAGTCTTCATGACCGCCCGCGAGGGCACCGTTCGCGTCCACGACCAGGAAACCGGCGAGACCACGGTCGCCGCCGAGATCGACACCTACACCGAGCCCTACCCCGACGGCAACAACGAGGGTGGTCTGCTGGGCATCGCCCTGGACCCCGACTTCGACGACAACGCCTGGATCTACCTCTACTACGCCCACCCCGAGGAGTCCCACGTCCAGCTCTCGCGGTTCGACGTGGACGGCGACGAGATCGACCTCGGCTCCGAGGTACCGATGCTCGAGGTCGAGTCGCAGCGCCAGGACTGTTGCCACATGGCGGGCGACCTGGAGTTCGACCCGGACGGCAATCTCTACATCGCCACCGGGGACGAGACGAACCCCTTCGAGACCGATCTCTACGCCCCGCTGGACGAGCGTCCCGGGCGGGAGAACTTCGACGCGCAGGGGACCGCGGGCGACAGCAGCGACCTACGCGGCAAGATCCTGCGCATCACACCGGAGGACGACGGCGGCTACTCCGTCCCCGACGGGAACCTCTTCCCGACCGCGGACCACGACGCCGACGTGGCCCGGCCCGAGATCTACGTGATGGGGGCGCGCAACCCCTTCCGGATGTCGGTCGACGAGGAGACCGGTTACCTGTACTACGGCATGTACGGACCCGGCGCCGCGACGTGGGACGACGAACGTGGCCCGATGGGCTTCGACCAGTTCCACGAGGTGCGCGAGGCCAGCCACATGGGGTGGCCGTTCTGTATCGGCGACAACTACCCGTTCCGGCCCTGGGACTACGAGAACAACGAGCCGGCCGGCGAGTTCTTCGACTGTGAGGGCGGGCCCGTCAACGACTCGCCCAACAACTCGGGCCTGGAGCAGCTCCCGCCGGTCGAGCCAGCGACGATCTACTACCCGATCAACTGGGACAACTACCCCTACGACCCGCCCGAGCCCTTCCTCTCGTTGGGCAGCGGCGCCGGTGGTCCCAACGGCGGACCGGTCTACCGCTACGACCCGGACCTGGACGTGGACACGAAGTTCCCTGAGCACTACGACGGCTCGTGGTTCCTCTTGGAGTGGCACCGTGACGCGATCCTGACCGCGGAGGTCGACGACGGCACCGTGACCTCCATCAGCGACTTCATGGGCGACGAGTACTGGAACCACCCCCACGACGCGGAGTTCGGACCCGACGGGTCGCTGTACGTGCTGGAGTACGGATCGGGCTGGTTCGGTGACGCCGACGACAACGGCCTCTACCGGATCGACTACCTCGGTGACGCCGACCCCGACCCCTGCCCCCCGACAGAGGAGCCGCCACCGGGCTGGGAAGCCCTGTTCGACGGTGAGACCACCGACGGCTGGGCGCAGGCCGGACCGGGCGGGTTCGAGGTCGACGAGTGCGGGAACCTCCAGGCCCACGGCGGCATGGGGCTCCTGTGGTACGAGGACGCCACCTATGAGGACTTCGTCCTCCGGGCCGACTGGCGCACCCAGGACATCACCGACAACTCCGGGGTGTTCCTTCGGTTCCCCGACCCTGGGGACGACCCGTGGGGTCCGGTCGACGAGGGCTACGAGATCCAGATCTACGACGCCGAGGAGGACCCGCTCTACACCACCGGATCGGTCTACACCTTCAGTCCGGCGGTGGAACGGGCGTCGAACCCGGTCGGCGAGTGGAACACCTTCGAGATCGAGGTCAGTGGCCAGGAGTACACCGTCACGCTGAACGGTGTGGAGGTCGCCAACTACACCGGTGACGGGTCCCGCGGGCTCGAGGGCCACGTCGGGTTGCAGAACCACGACGCGAACTCCGAGCCGGGCGAAGGTGTGGAGTTCCGCAACGTGTGGATCCAGGAACTCGATGACGACGATCCGCCGCCCGACGCCGACATCACGGTGACGGTCGGTCCGGGCGGTTCCTGGACATACGATCCCGAGAACTTCGAGATCTATGAGGGCCAAACCATCGAATACGTTCTCGACAGTGGTTTCCACAATGTCGTGACAACGGATTCCGAGGGTAACGAGATCGCCACGAGTGGTCCGCCGAGTAGTGATTGGCAGGACGATCCCTATTACTTCACAGCGGAGGAAACGGGTACGTTCTACATCTACTGCACCCCGCACGCCGGCGTCACCGATCCGGATCCGGAGAACTGGACCGGAATGGTGGCCAAATTCGAGGTCCTTCCCGCTCCCGACGAGGATTCCGAAGATGGCGACGACCAGGGCGAGGACAATGACGATCAAGGAGACGATGACAACTCCAACGATTCGGACTAGCGAAACGCGCTCCGGATCGCGCACGAGTTAGGACGCGCCGGCGCCGACCGGGCTCCCCTCCCGGCCGGCGCCGGACCTCGTCCGGCGCAATGATCCTCTGACAGGAGATACCGACAATGAACCGACTTCGCTGGGGTGCCTGTGCCGTTGGCGCGGCCCTGTTGCTGAGTGCCTGTGGTGAGGGCACTGATCCCCGTGAGGACTCCGGCGCCGATGGTGACCAAACAGGGCTCGTTATCGAAAGCTGGCGAAATGACGACCTCGCAATTTGGGAGGACGTGATTCTGCCGGCGTTCCACGAGGAACACCCCGACATTCAGGTCTCCTTCGAGCCGTCCGCACCCGACGACTACAACGCGGCGCTGGAGGCCCGACTCGAGGGGGGAACGGCGGGGGACATCATCACCTGCCGTCCCTTCGACGTGTCGCTCGGTCTGTACGACGACGGTCACCTCACCGACGTGACCGACCTGGAGGGAATCGACGCCTTCGACGAGGTCGCGATGAGCGCGTGGGCCACCGACGAGGGCGACGAGTTCTTCTGTGTCCCCACGGCGTCGGTGATTCACGGGTTCCTGTACAACGCCGAGATCTTCGACGAGCTCGACCTTGATGAGCCCACCACGGAGGAGGAGTTCCACGACGTCCTGGGCGCGGTCGCCGACGACGGCGAGTACACCCCGCTGGTGATGGGAACCGCGGACCAGTGGGAGGCCGCGACGATGGGGCTGCAGAACATCGGGCCCAACTACTGGGAGGGCGAGGAGGGCAGGAACCGCCTCGTCGAGGGGGAGGAGTCCTTCGACGACTCACAGTACGTCGAGGCCTTCGAGGAACTCCAGTCCTGGTCGGAGTACATGCCCCAGGGGTACGAGTCGGTGCAGTACCCGGACGCCCAGAACGTCTTCACGTTGGGCGACGGTGCCGTCTTCCCGACCGGTTCGTGGGAGATCGCGCTGTTCAACGAGCAGGCCGACTTCGAGATGGGCGCCTTCGGCCCCCCGCTTCCCGAGGGTCGCGACACCTGTTACATCAGCGACCACACCGACATCGGTATGGGCATCAACGCGGCGACGGACGCCCCCGAGGAGGCGCGAATCTTCCTGGAGTGGACCGCCACCGAGGAGTTCGCC
The DNA here is from genome assembly GCF_018437505.1 of Spiractinospora alimapuensis. Classification (NCBI taxonomy): domain Bacteria; kingdom Bacillati; phylum Actinomycetota; class Actinomycetes; order Streptosporangiales; family Nocardiopsidaceae; genus Spiractinospora; species Spiractinospora alimapuensis. The sequence goes on from NZ_CP072467.1 coordinate 205,178, forward strand.
GATCTCTACGCCAACGCCCTGCCCGGGTTCTACCCCCTGACCGAGCACGAGATCGAGGTCGAGGACCCGCTCGCCCAGGAGTTCCTGAGCCTTCGCGACGAGTGTGAGTCCACGATCCGCAACTCCTACCAGTTCCTGTCCCGTGGGGACCCGAACCTGGAGAACCAGCTTTGGGACCTGAGCGCCCAGCTTCTCAACGGAGAGGTGGAGCCGCAGGAAGCCGCGGAACAGGCCCAGGAGGGTCTGGAGCGCTGGTACGAGCCGCAGCAGTAGAAGGACTGCGATGACACAGACCCAGACCTCGGAGGCGGCGACCACCGCCTCCGGGGCTGAAACCCCGCCTCGCCGTACGCGCGAGCGACGCCGTTTCCCCGTCCAGCTCCTGGTCTTCCTCGGGCCCGCGGTCGTCGTCTACACCGTGTTCATGATCTATCCGCTCGTGGACTCGATGCGGCTCAGTCTGTACGACGACGCCGGCGCCTTCGTGGGGCTCGGCAACTTCGTGCACCTGCTCACCGATGACCTGTTGTCGGCGCGGTTCTGGAACGCCGTGTGGAACAACCTCGTGTTCTTCGCGGTCCACCTGCTGGTGCAGAACCCCATCGGTCTGCTGTTGGCCGCGCTCCTGACGTCCTCCCGGCTGCCCGGACGCGCGACCTATCGAGCCCTGGTGTTCGTGCCCACCACCCTGAGCGTGGTCATCGTCGGCTTCGTGTGGCAGCTCATCCTCAACCCGGTGTGGGGGTTCGTGGAGACGCCGCTGCTGGGCCAGTCCAGTACCGCCCTGATCACCCTGGCCCTGATGTCGGTGTGGCAGTACGTCGGAATCCCGATGATCCTGTTCTACGCCGTGCTGGTGTCCATCCCCGAGGACTTCCTGGAGGCGGCGCGGATCGACGGCGCCAACGCGTGGCAGACCTTCTGGCGGGTGAAGTTCCCGCTCGTCCTGCCCACGGTCGGCATCGTCTCTGTGATCACCTATGTCGCCAACATGAATGCCTTCGATTTGATCTACGCCGTAAAGGGCGCGCTCGCGGGGCCCAACTTCGCGTCCGACATCATGGGAACCCTGTTCTTCCGAACCTTCTTCGGGTTCCAGCTCGAACGCGGATCCTCCACCATGGGCGCGACCGTCGCCACGCTGATGTTCCTGCTGATCCTGGCCGGCGTCCTCCTGTACTTCTTCGGCTACCAGCGGCGGGTGAAGAGCTATGAGTTCTAGTGCGCCGACACGTCCGGCCGCTGGCGCTGGGCGTCCCGCCCGGCGTCGGTCGGCGGGGCGAGCCCCGTTGCGGATCCGGGACCTCGTTCCTCACGCGATCCTGCTGTTGTACGTGGTGATCGCGTGCGGACCGCTGCTCATGATCATCATGAACTCGCTGAAGTCGCGCCAGGCGATCTTCGGGGAGCCCTTCGCCCCGCCCACGCTGGGAACGTTCGACGTCAGCGGCTACGCCACCGTGTTCGCCCGGGCCCGGTTCGAGCTGTACTTCTTCAACAGCTTTGTCGTGACGGTCGTGTCGGTGTTCCTGGTCCTGCTGCTCGGCTCCATGGCGGCGTTCGCGCTCGCGGAGTACCGGTTCCGTGGCGCGACGGTGCTCGCCCTGTACCTGGCGCTCGGCATCATGATCCCCATCCGGCTGGGCAGCGTCGGCATCCTCGACCTCCTGGTCTCGCTCAACCTGGTGAACTCCCTGACCGGGCTGATCCTGATCTACACCGCGATGGGCTTACCCCTCGCCGTGTTCGTCCTCACGTCGTTCTTCAAACAGGTGCCCACCGAACTGAAGGACGCGGCCCGGGTCGACGGTGCCGGGGAGTATCGCGTGTACAGCCTCGCCGTACCGCTCGTCCGGCCCGGCATGGCGGCCATCGCGATCTACACCATGCTCCCGATCTGGAACGACCTGTGGTTCCCGCTGATCGTCGCGCCCGACGAGAGCGTGCGGACCGTCACCCTGGGGGCGCAACAGTTCCTCGGGCAGTTCGTCACCGACTGGAACGCGGTCCTGGCCGTGTTGACACTGGCCATGGTGCCGATGATGGCCCTCTACCTGATTTTCTCCAAGCAGTTCGTTCGCGGTTTGATGGGAGGAGCGTTGAAGTGAGCCGGATCAGAGTCGGCCTCGTCGGGGCCGGCACCATGGGCTCGGTGCACGCCCAGGGCTGGCAGGAGTGCGCGGGCGCGGAACTCGTGGCGGTCCACGGGGCGGCCGACGGAACGGCGGCCGCCCTCGCCGAACGGCACGACGCGCACGTCTGCGATGACCTTGACGACCTGCTGGAACGTGTCGACGTGGTCGACGTGTGCGCGCCCACCCACCTGCACCACGAGATCGTGCTCGCCGCCGCGCGGGCCGGGCGGGACGTCGTCTGCGAGAAGCCCCTGGGCAGGACGCCCGCGCAGGCGGAGGAGATCGTCTCCGCCTGCGCGGAGGCGGAGGTGCGGCTGCTCGTCGCCCACGTGGTGCGCTTCTTCCCCGAATACGCGGCGATGCGTGCCGCCGTGCGCGCGGGCCAGGTGGGGGAGCCGGCCGTCGTGCGCCTCACCCGCTCCACCTACCAGCCCGCGAAACCCGGCGGCAACTGGTACCTGGACGAGGAGAAGTCCGGCGGTCTGACCATGGACCTGATGATCCACGACCTCGATTACGCGCGATGGATCGCCGGCGAGGTGGAGAGCGTGTACGCGCGCAGTGTCCGCTCCGCCGACCCCGACTCCACCATCGACCACGCGGTCGCGATCCTGCGACACACCTCCGGGGCGATCACGCACGTCGAGGGCTCGTGGGCCTACCCCAAGCCCGCGTTCGTGACCCGCGGGGAGGTCGCGGGAACCCTCGGGGTGGTCAACTTCGACTCCGACCGTGACTCCCCCCTGCGCCCCCGCCTGCGCCAGAGCGCGACCACGGGTGACGTGCCGATCGCCGGTAGCCCGGTCAGCGAGTCCCCCTACACGACCCAGCTCCGCCACTTCTCGGCCGTCCTGCGGGGAGAGGAAGATCCGATCGTCACCGCCGCCGACGGCCTCGCCGCGGTGCGGATGGCGACCGCCGCGGCCGAGTCGATTCGTACCGGTGCGCCGGTCAGCGTGGAGGTGACCAATTGAGAGTGGGATTCCTGTCCGCCGCCCACGTGCACGCCGACGGCTACTTCGGCAACTTCCGGGCCGCCGGCGCGGACGTGGTCGGAGTGTGGGACGACGACGCCGGGCGGGGACGACACTGGGCGGCCGAACACGGCGTGCCCTGGGTCGAGTCGCTGGACGAACTGTTCGCGGCCGGAGTGGACGCGGTCGTGGTGTGCTCGGAGACCTCCAAACACCTGGAACTGGTGCGGCGCGCCGCGGCCGAGGGGGTGGCCGTCCTCTGCGAGAAGCCTCTGGCCACGACCGAGGAGGACGCGCGGGAGGTGGTCGACGTCTGCGCCCGCGCGGGAGTCGCCCTGATGACCGCCTTCCCGATGCGCTTCAGCCCTCCGCTGGTCGAGGCCGCCACCCTGCTCGGGGAGGGCGGGCTGGGATCGGTACGTTCGTGTGTGGGAACCAACCAGAGCGTGTTGCCGATCAAACACGGCGCCTGGTTCGCCGACCCCGAACTCGCCGGTGGCGGCGCGGTGATGGACCACAGTGTCCATCTCGCCGACATCCTGCGATGGCTGTTGGGAGCCGACCCGGTCGAGGTGTACGCGGTCACCAACCGTGTGCTGCACCAGGACGAGGTCGAGGTGGAGACGGGCGCGCTGCTCATGCTCACCTACGCCGATGGCACCTTCGCCAGCGTCGACGCCAGTTGGAGCCGGCCCCACGACTACCCCACGTGGGGCGGCCTCACCCTGAGCGTTGTCGGCGACAACGGTGTGGTGGACGTCGACGCCTTCAGCCAGCACCTCACCACCCAGGGCGGCCCAGGGGGGCCGCTGGCGTGGCCCCCCTGGGGAAGTGACCCCAACCAGGGGCTGATCGACGCCTTCCTGGCCACGGCACGCGGTGAGACCACACCTGCCGTCACTGGCGAGGACGGTCTCGCCGCCACCCGGATCGCGCTCGCCGCCTACCGCTCGGCCGAGTCCGGAGAACCCGTCCGTCTCGACTGACGGTCCCGCCCCCGCACCCACACGGCCCACTCCCTCCCAGCCGTGTGGGAACGGGTACCCACGCCGGCCCCGTCCCTCCCGACGGGGCCGGCGCCGTGTGTGGGGACCCCCAGACACCGGTCGGGGGTCACTCACCTGGTGTCGGTCGTGGCGCCCGAGGTGTCAGCCGTGGAGGCCTCCTCGGTGTCGTCGTGCTCCGCTGGCGTGACGTGGCGGAGGACGACGATGGACACGATCCCGAGCAGAAGCGTAGCCCCGGCGGCCGTGGCGAGAGTGACGGACATTCCCTGGGTGAACGCCTCACGGGCCGACAGCAGCAGAGCGTCCCCCAGAGGCGTGGGCAGACCATCCGACGCCGCCGCGGCCGCGGACATACCGTCCTGGGCGGCCGCCGCCACCTCCGGCGGGGCTCCGTCCGGCACGACGACCTGGGCCCGGTACACCGCGGTGGCGAGGCTGCCCAACAGGGCGACACCCAACGCCGCCCCCAACTCGCCGCTGGTCTCCGAGATCGCGGCCGCGGAGCCGGCTCTCTCCTTCGGAACGGAACCGATGACGATCCCCGCCAACAGTGCCATACCGGGGCCGACCCCGGCCGACACCACGATCTGTCCGACGACGACGAGTGCGGGTGCTCCGGAAGGGTCGACCTGCGTGAGGATCCCGAACCCCAACGCGGCGACGACCATACCGACGCCGACCACCAGCCCGTGGCCAAGGCGATGGGCGAGGGCGGGCGCCACCATGGTGCTGGCGATCATCACGATGGAGGGCGGCACGAGGACCAGCCCGGCGCTCAGCGGTGAAAGCTCTCCCACCAGTTGCAGGTACTGCGCGACGAGCATGAACATGCCACCCATCGCCAGGGTGGATCCCAGCATCACCCCGAGCGCGGAGCTGAACCCGCGGTCGGCGAACAGACCCAGGTCGAGCAGGGGGTCGGTCAGACGCAGTTGACGGCGGACGAACACCACCCCGAAGACGGCGCCGACCGCGAGTCCCGCGAGCGGCTCCGCCCCGAACCCGTGACCGGCGAGCCCCTTCAGCCCGTAGACGAGCGGCAGGATCGCCGCGAGGGAGAGGAGCGCGCTGAGAGCGTCCAAGCGCTCTGCCGTGGGACCGCGGTACTCCGGCAGGACCAGGGGCCCGACGACGAGCAGGAGCGCCATGACCGGGACACCGAGAAGGAACACCGACCCCCACCAGAACCACTGCAGCAGGACGCCGCCCACCACGGGCCCCAACGCGACCCCACCGGTGAAGGCGCTCATCCACACCGCGATCGCGAATCCTCGTTGCCTGGAGTCGAGGAACATGTTCCGGATCAGCGCCAGTGTCGAGGGCATCAGGGTCGCTCCCGCGACCCCCAGGGCGGCACGCGCCGCGATCAGCATCTCGGCGCTCGTGGAGTAGGCGGCGACGACCGAGGCGACACCGAACGCGAGACCGCCGACCAACAGGAGGCGGCGGCGCCCGATTCGGTCCCCGAGTGTGCCCATCGTGATCAGGAAGCCGGCGATGAGGAACGCGTAGATGTCCAGGATCCACAGGAGCTGGGTTCCGGAGGGATCCAGATCCGCGGCCAGATGGGGGACGGCGAGGTGCAGCACGCTGACGTCGATCGACAGCAGCAGGGTCGGCAGGGCGAGCACGGCGAGTCCCAACCACTGCCGACCGCCGGCGCGCGCTGGCGTCAGGGACGCGGTCATCCCTGGGACTCGATCCCAGCCGTGAGCGCGCGGGCCGTCGTGACTGCGCGGCGTGTCTGGAACGCCATGATGTCCCGGTGCAGTTGTGTGGGCGCGCCCGAGGCGCCGACATGCGACGTTCCGTAGGGGTTGCCCAGCTCGAACTGGATGGGGTCGGCGTATCCCGGCGGGACGATGACGCCGCCCCAGTGGTAGATCACGTTGTAGAGCGAAAGCAGGGTGCTCTCCTGGCCCCCATGCTGGTTGTAGGTCGACGTGAAGGCGGAGTACACCTTGTCCGTCAGTAGCCCGTCGCCCCACACCTCGCTGGTGGTGTCGATGAACTGCTTGAGCTGGCTGGCCATGGCGCCGAACCGTGTCGGGGTGCCGAGGAGGACCACGTCGGCCCAGGTCAGATCGTCCAGGGTGGCGTCGGGGATGTGACGGGTGGCCTCCAGATGTTGTGCCCACGCCTCGTTCGCCGCCACGACGTCGGTCGGTGCGATCTCGGGCACCCGGCGAAGACGGACCTCGGCCCCCTCCTTGATCGCCGCGTCGGCGGCCGCCTCGGCGAGGGCGTGGACGTTGCCGGTCGAGCTGTAGTAGATGACCGCGACGTTCACCGCGACCGAATTCAGGGGCATGCGGACTCCTTCAGACGTTGACACCGTCGGGCGTGCGGCGCCCGGATCCGCCCAGGTGGCGGATGCGGAGCCAGTCTTGGCGTTCAAGCGCACTTGATGTCAACTGGTTCGATGTACGAACTTTCCGCTAGGGGATGGTTCTGGTTGCGGTCCGTTCGCTTCGTGGTCGGCCGTGTCCACATGCCGCCCGTGCCGTTCACTCACGGCGGAACAGGGAAGAGTGGGGGGCTGGCGGCTGTTGCAGCGGAGCGGCATACGAGGAGAGGAGCGTCGTGATGATGCAGGGACAGAGCACCGCGTGGTCCACGTTCCGCTCCTTCGCCCGGGACCGGGAGGCCGCGCGCCAACGTCTCACGCCCGGCATCGTCCGCCGGATCGTGGGGTACGCCCGGCCCTACGTGCGGGAACTCGTCGTCTTCCTGGTGATCACTGGGATCCTCGGCGCGACCGTCATCGCGGGGCCGCTGCTGATGAAGGTCGTCATCGACGACGGCGTGATCCCCGGCGACTTCGACGTGGTCGTGTGGGCGGCGGTGGGTCTCGCCGCGCTGGCGCTGGCGGAGGCCGTGCTCGGCCTCGCCCAACGCTGGTTCTCCGCGAAGATCGGAGAGGGGCTCATCTACGACCTGCGAACCCAGGTCTTCGGCCACGTCCAACGGATGTCCGTCGCGTTCTTCACCCGCACCCAGACCGGGTCCCTCATCAGCCGACTGAACACCGACGTGATCGGTGCCCAGCGTGCCCTCACCACCACGCTGTCCCAGGTGGTGTCCAACGTGGTGAGCCTCGTCCTCGTCCTCGGCGCGATGCTGGCGCTGTCCTGGCAGATCACCCTGTTGCTTCTGTTGCTGCTGCCGGTCTTCGTCGTCCCGGCGAAGATCTTCGGCCGCAAGCTCGCCAAGATCACCCGCGAGAGCATGAAGCTCGACGCGGAGATGAGCGCGCTGATGACGGAGCGGTTCAACGTCGGTGGCGCCATGCTCGTCAAGCTCTACGGTCGACTGGACGAGGAGTCCGAGGAGTTCTCGGGTCGTGCCGCCCGAGTGCGGGACATCGGGATCGTCTCCGCCATGTACAGCCGGATCTTCTTCACCGGCCTCACGCTCGTCGCCGCCTTGGCCACCGCCGTGGTCTACGGGGTTGGCGGCGGTCTGGCCATCGGTAACATCCTGGAGCTGGGCACACTGGTGGCGTTGGCCGCGCTCCTCACCCGCCTCTACGGGCCCCTGACCGCGCTGTCCAACGTGCACGTGGACATCATGACCGCCCTGGTCAGCTTCGACCGGGTGTTCGAGGTGCTGGACCTCCAACCCAGCATCGAGGACGCTCCCCACGCGCGCCCGCTGCCCGAGACGACGGGGACCGGGATCGAGTTCGACCACGTGTCCTTCCGCTACCCCAAGGCCTCGGAGATCTCCCTGGCCTCCCTGGAGTCGGTCGCACTGCCCGAGCGCTCGACCTCGGACAGCCAGGAACCGGTGGAGGACGCGCCCGAGGCGGAACCGAGCTACGTCCTCGACGACATCTCCTTCGAGGTCGGGCCAGGGGAGATGGTCGCCCTCGTCGGACCCTCAGGCGCCGGCAAGACCACGATCACCCACCTGGTCACCCGCCTGTACGACCCGAGCGCGGGGGCGGTGCGGATCGCCGGGACCGACCTGCGCGACGCCACCCAGGAGTCACTGCACGACCGGGTCGGCGTGGTCACCCAGGACACCCACCTGTTCCACGACACCGTCGCCGCGAACCTGCGTTACGCCCGCCCCGAGGCCACAGAGGCGGAGCTTCTCGATGCCCTGCGCGCCGCCCGGCTGGAAGAGCTCCTCGCCGAGATGCCGGACGGGCTGCAGACCGTCGTCGGCGACCGCGGCTACCGCCTCTCCGGCGGCGAGAAGCAACGCCTCGCCATCGCGCGCCTCCTGCTCAAGGCCCCGGACGTCGTCGTCCTGGACGAGGCCACCGCCCACCTGGACTCGGGAGTCGAGGCCGCGCTCCAGGAGGCTCTCGCCGAGGCGCTGCGGGGCCGGACCTCGATCGTGATCGCCCACCGCCTTGCCACCGTCCGCGAGGCGGACCGGATCCTCGTACTCGACGGCGGTCACGTGGTGGAACACGGCACCCACGAGGAACTCCTGGACCAGGCCGGCCTCTACGCCCGGTTGTACCGCACCCAGTTCGCCCACCAGGGGACCTCCGCGATGCGGGTCGACTGAGGCCGGGAGCGCATGCCGTGCCGGCGGTCGCGTGACCACCGGCACGGAGGTCTCCCTCTGGGACGTGGCTCCTGTGGCACCGCGTGCGTCGGTGCGTGTCGGACGACCGGCCATGGCCGTGATCCGCCGGGAGTACGCCCTCGGACGGGCGCCGCACGTCGTCGATCGGGACATTGGCGAGGTGACGTGCTCCCACGAGGTTCTTCGCGGGATGTCACGGTGACACACGGTCATCGACTACTCTGCCCTGAGAGCCGGCCACCCCCACGCCCCGTGTGGTCGGCCGTCGTCGTGACCACCGAGGAAGGACCCGTGGCCCACGCTCGCCCCCACAACACCTCCCGAACCTCCCTCGGCGACTCGTTCGCCCAGGGGTTCGATGATGACTCCCTGCCGCCCTCCGAATGGGGCAGACGCAGCCGACACGGCCCCCGGCGGGCCGGGACGGTGTGGTTGTTCGCCCTGTTGATCCTGGCGCTGGCCGCTGGAAAGACCTGGCTGGCGGGCGACCTGTTCGGTCCCGCGGCCCTCGCCTGGTTCACGATCTTCGTGGCGATCAGCTTGCAGGCGCTGCCGTTCCTGGTCTTCGGCATCGCCATCTCGGCCGCGCTGGCGGCGTTCGTGCCGGCTCACGTGTGGCACCGCATCCTGCCGCGCAACGCCGCCGCGTCGGTCCCGGTGGCCTGTTCCGCCGGCCTCGCGCTGCCGGGGTGTGAGTGTGCGTCGGTGCCCCTGGCCGGTGGGCTGATTCGCCGCGGTATCGCCCCCGCGGCCGCGCTGACCTTCCTGCTCGCCGCGCCGGCCATCAACCCGATCGTCTTGGTGGCGACCGCCGTGGCGTTCGCCGGACAGCCGGAGATGGTCGTGGCCCGGTTCGTCGCCTCGTTCGCGGCCGCCGTCCTGGTGGGATGGGTCTGGGCGCGGTTCGGCCGCACCGACTGGATCAAGCTGCCGCACCAGAAGGTGGACCTGACGGCGCCCAAGGGGCGCGTCTTCCTCGACTCAATGCGCCACGACCTGCTGCACGCCGGCGGGTTCCTGGTGGTCGGCGCGATGGCCGCCGCCACCCTGAACGTCACCGTGCCGCGGGACTGGCTGTTGGCGGTGGCTGAACAGCCCGTGATCTCGGTCCTGGTCCTGGCCCTGCTGGCGATCCTCCTGTCGATCTGCTCCGAGGCCGACGCGTTCGTGGCGGCGAGCCTGACCGACTTCTCCGGGACCGCGAAACTGGCGTTCATGGTCGTCGGCCCGATGGTGGACCTGAAGCTGATCGCGTTGCAGGCCGGCACCTTCGGGTGGGGATTCGTGCGGCGCTTCGCGCCCCTGACGCTGGGATGCACCTTGCTGTTCACATTCGTCGTTGGTTGGTGGTTGCTGTGAACCGGATGGCCCAGGGGCTGCTGCTGGTCCTGGTCGGCGTCGCGACGCTGTCGGTGACCCTGGTCGGGGACCAGTACGTCAACTACGTCAAACCCTTCTTCTTCTGGATGCTCATGCCCTCGGGCGTCGTCCTGGTGCTGCTCGGAGGGGGGCTCGTGTTCGCAGAACTCCGGGCGGCGCGGGCGGAGGACCGCGCGGCGCTCGGGGCGGTCCCGGCGGGCGGCGCGACGCCCGCCGGACACGACCACGACCCGGAGGGCGACGACGGCCACGGGCACTCCCACGACCACGCGCCACGCAGCGCGTGGCTGCTGTTGCTCCCGGTCGTGGTGGTGTTCGTCGTGGCGCCCCCGGCGCTCGGTTCCTACAGCGTGTCCACGACCGCGGGCGGTGGAGCGCCGCCGGAGGCCGAGGAGTCCGGCTACGCCGGGGTTTCGGACCTGCCCGACGACGCGAACACGCCCCACGAGATGAGCGTGCAGGAGTTCGTCATGCACGCCTGGATGGACGAGGACCGAGAGCTGGAGGGGCAGCTCGTACGTCTGACCGGCTTCGCGGTCCCACCGGAGGGGGACGACGTCGGCGAGGGATGGTACCTGGCGCGCCTGCAGATGGCGTGCTGTGCGGCGGACGCGATCGTGAACAAGGTGCTCATCACCAACGAACCGGAGCCCGATCCGGACACGTGGTTCACGGTGGAGGGCTACTGGAACCCGCCGGACGGCGAGCTGTCGGACGTCTCCGTGCACCAGTTCGAGGTCGAGACGATCGAGGACGTCGACTCCCCACCCGACCCCTACGAGTAGACCCTCGCGCGCGGTCGTGCCGCGCGCTCACGTGATGAACCCCGTCCCACGTGTCGAGCGCTCCCACTCCGGTCCGCCAATCCTGGGGGCGAGGGCCGCGATCCTGGTACGGAGCGATTCCAGTCCCGCCCGCCGGATCTCCTCGTAGGTCCCCGGCGGGATTGTGTACGCCAGTTGCCAGTAGCCCCCGTGGTCGATGGCGACGAGCGAACCACGGCCACCGGTGAAGAACTCCACCTAGTCCTCGGGGCGACGCGACACCCGGAACCAGAGCACGTCCATCGGAGGAGAAGTCGCGATCGGGCCAGCCCCGCCGCGGCGCGGCTCGCCGCGCCGGTCGGCGGCGACGGTCAACCGGCCCGTATCTAGCTCGGGGGGCGGGGGATGCGGGTCGGGTCGGCCAGCCCTGAGAGTACGACCTGGGCCGCGAACTTCGCGGCCTCCGCGGAGGTGAGCCCCCGGGCGGAGGCGGCGCGGCTAGTGCTGATCATCGCCCCGAGGAGTGCGCCGATGACGGCGCGCGCCGTCAGTTCGTCGAGCTCGTCGGGGTAGGCCTCGGCCAGGGCCGCGCCGAGCTCCTCCTGGCTGTCGAACAGCCACCGCAGCGCGATCGCCCGCAGTGCGGGAGTCTCCATGATGAGGCGCCTCCTGACCGGCCGGACGTTCTCCGAGACGAGTGGGAGGTCGGGGTGCTTGAGCCCGCGGTCGATCACCCGGGTCAGGTGCTCGTCGATCGGCGCCCCGGGTTCCCGGTCGCGAACGAGGTCGCGAAAGACCTCGAGTCGATAGGGCTGGTTCGCGAAGACCAGGTCCTCCTTGGTGGGGAAGTGTTTGTAGAAGGTCGCTGGTGCGACGTCGGCCGCGGCGCAGATGTCGGCCACGGTGGTGGCCTCGAACCCGCGTTCGTCGAAGAGTTGGAGTCCCGCGTCGATCAGTGCCACGCGGGTGCGCCGCTTCTTGCGTTCTCGTAGTCCCTCGTTCTCGCTCACGGTCCCATCGTAGTAGACGGACTATAAAAAGAGAGTTACTCTCTAAGTAGAGTTCATCTACCATTAACTGGGGGAGCGGTGTACATCCTGGAACTCGCCGCGGCGGGACGCGGCGACATCGACCAGGTCGGTGGCAAGGCGGTTGGGCTGGGGGAGATAAGCCGCGCGGGGGAGCGAGTTCCCGCCGGGTTCGTCGTCACCACGGACGCGCACGCCACCGATGTGGTCCCCGAGGCCGAGCTGATCGAGGCCTACGACGCGATGGGGGGCGGGCCGGTGGCCGTGCGCTCCAGCGCGACCGCAGAGGACCTGCCCGACGCCAGCTTCGCGGGACAGCAGGAGACGTATCTCAACGTGGAGGGACACGCGGCGCTCGTCGACGCCGTGCGCAAGTGCTGGGACTCCCTGCACACCGAGCGCGCCGCCGCGTACCGTGCCTCGCACGGATTCGACGAGGCGACCATGGCGGTCGTGGTCCAGCGGATGGTCGACGCGCGTGTCGCCGGCGTCCTGTTCACCGCCAACCCAATGACCGGAACACGCACGGAGATGGTGGTCGACGCCGCGCGTGGGCTCGGGACGTCCGTGGTGGACGGCACCGTCAACGCCGACCACTACGTCCTGGGCGCCGACGCCCCCACACCGGAGCACGGTTGCGTCACTCCCGCCGAACTGCGGGAGCTGCGCGCGGCCGGGACCCGGATGCAGGAGCTGTTCGGCACACCGCAGGACATCGAGTGGGCGATCGACGCCGACGACGTGCTGTGGCTGTTGCAGTCGCGCCCCGTCACCACCCTGTTCCCCACGCCGGCCCATGGGCCGGACGGGCAGGTCCGCGCGCTGATGGAGTTCAGCCAGAAGCAGGGCATGCGGCGGCCCTTCACCCCGATGGGGTTCAGCCTGCTCCGCACCACGGTCGCCGCCCTGACCCGGCCGGTGGGCATCCCGCTGGACCCCGATCGTGGTCCCGACGCCATCGTCGAACTCGCCGGACGCATCTACCTCGACATCACCGCCTTCCTGCGTGACCCGAAGCTCCGCCGGCGACTCGACCGGACCGTGACGGCGTCGATCGGCAGCCGTGCGGGCGACGCGATCCGCCACCTGCTCACCGACTCACGGTTCGCCGCCGGTAGGGACCGCTCACTCTCACGCCGAGCCGTCGCCGCGTGGCTGCTGCGCTACGGACCCGCCATCGCCTCCGACACTGTGGCGTCGCTGCTCCGGCCCGACGCGGCCCGGCGACGAATCAGCGTCGCCCTCGAGGCGGCGCGCGCGGACCGCGTGCCGCCTCCCACCATCGCCGACCCGGCCGTCCGAGGGCGCGCCGCCGCGCGAATCCAGTTCGTTCGCTCCGTGCAGGACAAGGTGGCCGAACGAACCATGCGGCCGATGACCGGCCCGTTGGTGGCCTCCCTCCTGAGCCAACGGGCACCCCGCGGCCTTCTTCGGGGGCTGGCCAGCGACGACGAGATCGACGCGACCCTGCGCGGCATGCCGCACAACGTCACGACGACCATGGACCTGGAACTGTGGCGGATCGCGGCCGGCGCGGGTGAGCACCGGCGGCTCCTGGTGGACACCGACCCCGCCGAGCTGGCGCGGCGCTACGACGCCGGCCAGCTTCCGGAATTCGGACTGGCCGGGTTCCTGGCCAGGTACGGTCACCGTGGCGCGGCCGAGATCGACGTGGGCGTCCCCCATTGGGGAGAGGACCCGACACCGGTGTTCGCGGCGATCGCGAACTACCTCCGCATCGACGACCCAACGCAGGCGCCGGACCTCCGGTTCGAGCGGGCGGCGCGGGACGCCGAGGCCCACATGGCGCGCCTGGTGGCACGGGCCAGGAGGAGCCGCCCGGTTCGCGGAACACTCGCGGGCTTCTTCCTGCGCCGGGCCCGTGAACTCTCCGGCATCCGTGAGGACCCCAAGTTCGCGTGGGTGTTGCCACTCCCGGAGATCCGCCGCCAGCTCCTCCTCGTCGGCGAGGAGATGGCCGAGACCGGCGCGCTGGACCGGGGTGAGGACGTCATGTTCCTCCACCTCGCCGAACTCTCGGCGGTCGTGGATCGTGGTGACGACCTGCGGAAGCTCGTGGCCGCGCGTCGCGCCGAGTACGACCGGGAGATGCGCCGCCACACCTTCCCCACGCTGTTGCTGTCGGACGGCACCGACGTGGAGGCGGTCCTGCCCCGCCCGCGGACCCCGGACGGTGCCCTGGTGGGCCTCGGCGCGGCCCCCGGAAGGGTCACCGGCCGCGCCCGCGTCGTCCACGACCCCTCTTCCGCCCAGGTCGAACCCGGCGAGATCCTGGTCGCCCCCACCACCGACCCCGGCTGGACCCCCCTGTTCCTCACCGCCGGCGGCCTGGTCACCGAAACCGGAGCCCCCATGGCCCACGGCCCCACGGTGGCCCGCGAGTACGGCATCCCCGCCATCGTCGGCATCGCCGAAGCCACCCAACGCATCACCACCGGCCAGCCCCTCACCATCGACGGCGCCACCGGCGTGGTGACCCTCGAGGAGGAACTGGCGGCAACAGAAACGTCCGTGTGACGATCGAGCCCCCTCTGTCCCCGCTGCCGGTGCGTCGCTCATTCCCTCTACGACGCGTCGGCAGCGGTACTGATGCACCGGACTGGACGACACCGCGGGGCCGTCAGGACCTTCGCCCCGCGCTGCGACGATTGCAATTGTTGCGGTCAAGGGCGAACCACCTGTGGATGCGATCTGTCAGCGGTCTCTGTCAGAATCCGGTCATGGGCGCGTCCAAATCCTCCGGATTCACTGTTGGTCAGACGTTCAATTCGCGGCGAGAGGTCTGGAACGCTGGCATTCACTCGCACCTACAGGCCGGCATTGATGGCACAGGAGTGACCGGAGCGAGGGCCATTGTTGTCTCTGGTGGCTATCCAGATGATCGCGACCCAGAGCCTTGAAGCCCCCCGGCAACGCCGCGCTCGTCACCAGCCACCTTGAGGGGTTACCAGTCCGGGTCGTGCGTGGGGCAAAGTCCCGGTCACCGTACGCACCAACAACTGCCACGTTCAGTTCGACGCCGGAGCGATCTCGCTGACTGACGAGCTGAACGTCGTCAGGCTTGGTGTCGAAGAGGGGCCGCTGATTACAAAGCCGGAACATGAAATCGACGTCGCATACATACGCAACCACCGACTGCGCTGGGACCCCTAACCGGTATCCAGTGCTCGGGCCTCGTCGTCCGTCGTTGTCAATGGAAGTCTGGGTACCGTCTCGGGCATGACCACTCACATCAACGTGTTGCTGTTCCCGAACGTGACCCAACTGGACTTCACGGGGCCCGCGCAGGTGTTCTCGCGGATGCCGGGGACGACGGTGGACCTCGTGGCCGGATCGGGGGAGCCGGTGGTGACGGACTGTGGGTGGTCGGTGCTGCCCACGGTCACGTTGGCGCAGGCCCCGCCCGCGGACGTGTTGTTCGTGCCGGGGGGACAGGGGACCTTCGAGGCGTTCCTCGATCCGGACGTGGTGGGGTTCGTCGCCGACCAGGCGGCGGACGCGACGTGGGTGACCTCGGTGTGCACGGGATCCTTCCTGTTGGCCGCCGCGGGGCTGCTCACCGGGCGACGGGCCACCAGCCACTGGGCGTCGGTCGCGATGCTCGAGCGCTTCGGGGCGGTGCCGACACGGGAGCGCGTGGTGACCGACGGAAACGTCATCACCGGGGCGGGGGTCACCTCGGGGATCGACTTCGCGTTGACCCTCGCGGCGAGGATCCACGGCGTCGAGACGGCCCAGCGCATCCAACTGCAGTTGGAGTACGACCCCGACCCGCCCTACGCGACCGGTTCCCCGGCCGCGGCCCCAAGCGAATGGGTGGAGCGGGGGCTCCGCGACGCCGAGAAGGGACGTGCCGGGGCCGTCGAAACGGCCGCTCGCCGCCTGAAACGATGACGGGCCAGGGAAGGGGACGCCCGGCGGCGCGAAACCCTTCCCACCAAGCCTGCCTAGCGTTGGCCCCACTCCGACCGGGACAGGTCGCGCCAAAGACGTGTCCCGATCGGAGGTTCAACCGTGATGGCGGGGGAGTCAGAAGCCGAAGATCCCCGCGGTGGCGTTGCTGGCGTGGCAGGGGTTGGAGTAGGTCTCCTCGAACGTGACCCGGGTGCCCTCCCAGTGTCCGCGGGCCGTCACGCGCACCGGCGCGTACTCCATCGTGCAGGCACCGGAGACGGGCGCGAGGTCCTCGAACGAGCCACCCGCTTCCTCCAGTGCGGCACACGCCTCGTCGGGGTTCGGGTGACTGCCGCCGGCCGGACCGCAGTCCAAGGTCACACCTCGCGTCCAGGACGTCGTCATTCCCGTGGAGTCTGCCGCGATCGACAGCCGAAGCTGGCTGTCGGGACGCTCGGAGGTCTCCGCGCCGGCGGGGCCGGCCAGCAGGACACCCGCGAAGCCACCGACCGCCACCGTGGCCAGGACCGTGCCGAACCTGTGCATACGCATTCCCACATCCCCTCTCGGCTGAGAACTCAGCCAGGCTACGAACAATGTGCAGCCAAATCGTAGCGTTCCGTAGTGGATCGGGTGTGGAAACGGCGCAGTTGGGGCGGACTCACTCCGAGCGTCGCGCGACTTCGACGAGTTCCCGCTCCTGGTCCTCGGAGAGCACGATCCCGAACTCGTCCCGCAGCAGCTCTGGACACTCCTCCGGTGCCACGGTCCGGCGTACTGGTTCGCTCCCCGGGCGCGTCACGACGAACTCGAGGCCGGTGAGGGTGGTCCGGGAGGCCTCGTGGGTTCGCTGCACGACGACGCGGCGCACGAACGGCGAGCGTGGGTGGGTCGAGACGTAGTGGTTGACGATCTCGAAATCCACCCGGTAGCGCGGGTCGGTGGTGAACGAGTACAGGTCGAACCACCCCTCCGGGTGACGGGAACGCAGCAACCACCCGTCGTCCTCACGCTCCAGTCGGAAGTCCCAGGCGCCCTGCCGCGCCTCCACGCCGTCGCGCAGAGGGACCGGTTCCAGCAGGCCCTCACCGCCGAAGCCGACGTCGACCAACCACGTCTCGCCCTCGACGTCCACCAGCAGCGCCGCGTGGCTCGCCGGCCGCAGCGCCGTGGAGCCCATCCGCGTGCGCCCGGCCACGCCGCGTGGCTGGAAGCCGCACCGCTCCAGGACGGCGGCGAACAGGAGGTTGTGCTCGTAGCAGTACCCGCCGCGCGGGGAGCCGACCAGTTTCCGCAGCACGCTCGGGACGTCGATCGGCACCGGGCTGCCCAGGACGGAGTCGACGTTTTCGAAGGGGATCGTCGTGGCGTGGGCGCGGTGTAAGGCCCTGAGGGTCCCGAGTGTCGCGTCGAAGGACCCGGTGTGGCCGACGCGCCCAAGATAGGCGTCGAGGTCGACTTCCTCCGCGTTCCAACGCTTGGCGGGGTCGCGGAGTCCGTCGTCTTCGGTGGTGGGCATGACGCCTCCTCGGTATCGTTAGCTGGACAACGAAAAAGACGTTAGCCGGCTAATGAAATGCCGTCAAGATCGCCGTCGATGTCGCCCGTGGCGCGACGTCCACGGACAGGAGGTTGTCATGGGTGGGGGTATGCACGAGTGGGACGACGACTTCCTGCCGGCCTTCTGGAGGGCGAAGCGATCCATGACCCGGGAGGCTGGACGGGTGTTGGAGGAGCACGGTGTGCACGAGGGGCAGCAGTTCCTGCTCATGTGCCTGTGGAATGAGGATGGACTGACGCCGGGGGAGGTGGCGCGGCGCATCGACGTGTCCACGCCGACCGTGACCCGCACCGCGACAAGGTTGGCCGCGGTCGGGTTGGTGGAGCGGCGGTCCGACGAGGTGGACTCCCGCCTCGTCCGCCTCTGTCTGACCGAGCGGGGGCGTTCGCTGCGCGAGCCCCTTGGCGCCGCCATGCGCGCGATGTCCCGCCGGGCTCTCGGTGGCATGACCGAGGAGGAAAGTGCCCAGCTCATCCGGCTTCTGGCGCGCGTGAACGCGAATATGGAGAGTTCCGTGTCGGAGTGACTGTCGGTCGCTGGAAACTCGCCGAGCGTCGTGGGTCCGTTATTCCCTGGTCCCGGGATTGATCAATGACAAAAAACAGACAATCGCGGATTCCGGCCAGGAATTTGCAGAAAGCGCTGAGTCCAGGCACGGACGACCAGTAAGGTACTTCCCACCTCGCGACGTGACGCTCATGGAGCCGCACAGTGATCCACCTCCTCTCAGTTCCCCCCGGGTTCGGGTTTTCATTCCGGCCTGGGAAAACGTATGATGTAGATCACCGGCGCCTGGCTCGTGTTCCCGCAGGGGACTTCGTGCAGGTGAGAGCGTTCTTGGGGAATCCCCAGGAAGTTCACCCGCGTAATGCGCGCTGCTTGAGCAGGCAATTCGCCCGTATTTCCCGGCTAAAGCCGCATGTACGTTCGGTTAGTACATCCTGTGCTAGCGTGACCGCTGTTTCGTTGCGTAGTAGCCGCGGATCCCGCCGAATCAACGGCGACACGCCGGCCCTCGCGCTCGGAACGGCGACGCTTACATCGCATCTGCGCCGTGCCCCCCTTCCGCGCGCCGGGCGAGTGCGGGAAGGGGCCGTAGCGGTCCAGGCCCGCCGTCGTTGGTCAGCCCACCTGTCTAGAGGAGAAGTGCAGTGGCACAGGCGCCGAGACCGGCCGATCGCGCTCACTATCCCATGGAGCGCACGATGACACCCGAGCAGGTCCAGGCCCAAACACCAGGACGTTTCGGGCGTTTCATGCAGCGTCTGGGACTTCGCCGCAAGCCGGAACCACAAGCGGCCCACTCCCAGTCGGTGTACATCTATCCCTATCCGCAATCCGGGCACGAGGGTGCCGCTCCCACCGGGGAGCAGGGTCCCACCCCGCCCGCGCAGTACGCCGCCCCGACCGGCCACCAGGCCACGTCGGCGCTGCCCGCGCCTCCCGCCGGAGGACCCGGGCCAGGCCATCACGAACGCGCGAGTGCGCCGACGCGCCAACCCGCGGCCCAACCCTCCGCCGCGCCCCCGGCGCAGGCCCAGCCCCCGCAGGTGAACCAGGCCGTCCCCCCGCAGCCGACGCCACCCGCGCCGGTCCAGGAGACCCCCGCCCCACCAGCGGCCCCCCCACCGGACCAGCGGCCCAAGGAGACCGTGGTCCCGCCCAAGCAGCCGGAGGTCGCGCGCCCCGACCTCACCTCCGCCGCGCTCGCCAGCCTCGCCATGAGGGACCTCACCCTCGTCGAGTCGATGCTGGATATCGTGGAGGACCTGGAGGACAGCACCGAGGACTCCGAGCTGCTCTCCAAGCTGTTCAAGTTGGACAACCTCGCGACCCGGATGCGGCGCAACGGTGAGAACCTGATGGTCCTCGCCGGCGAGGAGCCGGACGACTCCCAGATGGAGCCGTTGACCCTGCTGGAGGTCGCACGCGGTGCGATCTCCGAGATCCGCGACTACGAGCGTGTCCACATCGGACGCCTGCCCTCCAAGGCCGTCCTCGCGCCGGCCGCCGACGACATGAGCCACCTCCTGGCGGAGCTGCTCGACAACTCCACGGCGAAGTCCCCGGAACACGCCCAGGTCGTCATCAGCGCCCAGCCCATGGCCGACGGCGGAATCCTCGTCGCCGTGGAGGACGAGGGAATCGGGATGCCGGCCGACCAACTCGTGCAGCTCAACGCCCGTCTGGACGGTGCTCCCGTCCTCGACGAGGAGAGCATGCGCCACATGGGCCTCTACGTCGTCAGCCGCATCGCCGACCGTCACGGTCTGCGGGTGCAGTTGGAGGCGCGGGCGTTCCGTGGCCTGAGCGCGTTCGTCGTCGTGCCCAAGGAACTGGTGCGTGACGCCGCGCGCTCCTCCGTGGCCGAGGAGTCTTCCCCACGTATGGACCGCGCCAACGGGCGCCCCATGGAGGTCGTTCGTTCCGCGGGCCCGTCCGCGGGCGACACCCCGCGCACGCCCAGAAACCCTGGCTCCGCCACGACTTCCGCCGGCCTGCCTCGACGCAGCGCGCGGCACGCGGTCGGCAACGGCGCCAGCGACATTCCCGCCACCGAGCCCAACGGTGCGAAGCCCGCCAATGCCTCCCCGGTGACCCCGGCGGGTCTTCCCCGGCGCGGAGCGCGGCACGCCACGGACGGTGCCGGTGGCGCCGCGGGGCAGACATCCGCGGCGGGGGCTTCCGCGGCGGCGACAGGAACGGACACGGATCTGGGGGTGGGTGTGAACGGTTCGTCGAGCGTCACGTCGGCCGGATTGCCGCGACGCAGCGCTCGGGAGCCGCGCATCGTGCCGCCGGACAGTCTCACCAAGTCCGACGAGACCACACCGGGGCCGGACGCCGCCTCGCCGGCCGTCACGGAAGGCAATCGAGCCGAGCGCATCCGCGACGAGCTCGGCAGCTTCCTCGACGGTGAACGTGCCGCGGCGGAGGAGACCAACAAGGACCTCCAGTGACCCCCACGCGTAACGCACCCAGTACTTCGGCGCGCCGCCGCGCCACAATCCACGCCGCACAAACGTTCGAACAAGGGATCAGGACACAGCGATGAATGATCAGCTGCGGGATAACGCGGACAACTTCGCCTGGCTAATCTCCAACTTCGTCAACGAGGTCCCGGGCGTTGAGCACGCCATCGTCGTCTCCTCCGACGGGCTGATGCTCACCCAGTCCAGGGACCTGCCGGAGGAGCACGCCGAGCAGCTCTCCGCCATCGCCAGCGGGCTGTACAGCCTCGCCGAGGGAGGGGCGCGCCTGTTCAGCAAGGGTGAGTGCGAACAGCTCATCGTGCGGATGGAACGCGGTCACCTCTTCGTGATGTCGATCAGCGATGGTTCCTCCCTGGCCGTCCTGGCCTCCCTGGACTCCGACATGAAGATCGTCGCCTACCAGATGACCCGGCTCGTCGAGAACGCGGCGCATGTCCTCACCCCCCAGTTGCGGTCCGAACTGCGGGAGATGGTCGGGCGCTAAGTCCCCCGTACTCCGGCGTCCTCCGGTTTCCTGACTCAGAAGAGGTTGCGATCCCATGGCCTACCGCAGGCGTAGGAAAGCGCGCATCCGCCCGTATACGTTCACGGGCGGGCGCACCCGGTCACGCCATCCGCTCATGGTGCAGACCCTGGTTTCGGCCGCTGATCCGGACATGACTCCGCCGCGGAACTTGATGCCGGAGTCGCAGGAGATCTGCCGACTGTGCGCGGAGCCCCGATCTGTCGCCGAGATCTCGGCGGAGCTGAAGATTCCGCTGGGCGTGACACAGGTCCTGCTCAGCGATCTCGCTGATCAGGGGCTCATCTATATCCACCCCACCATCACCGGACACAGTCCGTCGGAAAACCAGGTTCTCGAGAGGGCGCTCCGTGGTCTCGAACGTCTCTTCCAATAGCAACAAGTCGAAGGTGTCGACGAAGATCGTCATCGCGGGCGGATTTGGCGCCGGCAAGACCACTCTCGTCGACTCCGTGTCGGAGATCCCCCCGGTCTCCACCGAAGCCGTCATGACCGAGGCGAGTGTCGAACACGACGACACCTCGGTCACACCGGAAAAGGTCACCACGACCGTGGCGATGGATTTCGGTCGCATCACGCTCGACCAAGAGCTCGTGATGTACATATTTGGGACTCCCGGACAATCCCGGTTCTGGTTCATGTGGGATGATCTTGTTCGTGGTGCCATCGGGGCGGTCGTTGTCGTGGACAGTCGCCGACTCGCCGACAGTTTTGACGCCGTGGACTACTTCGAGAAGGACAAGAGAGTCCCCTACATCGTGGCGTTGAACCGATTCGACGGTCAGCTTGAGTACACCAACGAGCAGATCCGTGAGGCGCTGGAGATTGATGCCGCAGTGCCGATCGTCGATTTCGACGCACGAGATCGTGACTCCGCGGGTATGGTCCTGAAAACGCTGCTGACCTACGCCCTGGCCCAACCGAAGGAGTCAGAACTCGTCGGCTGAGCGGCCCCAGAGTCCCTCAGAAAGTAGACCAGCATGCGTAAGATCCTCATCGTCGGCGCGGGGCAGTCCGGACTGCAACTCGCGCACGGCCTGCTGAGCCACGATTACGATGTCACGTTGATCACCGGACAAAGTTCGACCGAGATTCGGACCGGACGTCCCTCGATCACGCAACTCACCTATCCCACGGTGTTGGGCTACGAACGCGAGCTGAACCTCGACTTCTGGCGCGACAACGCACCGCAGATCGGGAAGGTGAAGCTCGATGTGTATCCGAGCGGCGTGACCGAACCCATGGCGTCGGTCTCGGGCGCGTTCGACGGGCACGCGGTCTCCATTGATCGGCGTGTCAAGATGGCGGACTGGCTCGAGTACTTTGAGGACCGCGGTGGAAAAGTCGTGATCAACGGCGTTACTGTCGGTGACCTTGACTATTTCACCCGCATGTTCGACTTGGTGATCGTCGCTGTGGGTTATGGCGAGCTCGGCGCGTTGTTCGATCCCGATCCCGGCCGGTTCAGCGCGGCCCGTTCCCGGGTACTGGCCCAGGCGTTGGTCTACGACGTGGAGGACGACCAGCAGGGCGGTGACGAGTCGGTGTGGGGTGGGCTGACAGCGGACGCGGGCAGCATCATGCTCGTCCCGATGCTGACCTCCCAAGGACCGTGTCACTCGGTGTTCATCATCGAGGGTCGGGACGAGATCATCGACAACTGGCCTGACAAGCTGGGCGCTGAAGATCTCTGGCTGAGGATGCAGGGACTGCTTCGTCAGCATGCCCCGGCTTACTACGAGAGGGTACGAAACGCGTCCCTCGTCGACGGTCGTAGCGTCACCCGTGAGATGGTCAATCCACAGGTGCGCAAACCAGTGGGCGTCCTACCCTCCGGCGGGCAGGTTCTCGGCATCGCCGACGTCGTTATCTCATCGGATCCGTTCGCACTCCAGGGATGGAACCACTCCGGACGGTGCGCGTCCGACTATCTCGGCAGCATCCTGCGCCATGGCGACCAACCCTTCGACCGGTCCGCGCTTGAAGGGATGTTCGAAAGCTACTGGCAGTATGGTTTTCCGGCGGAGCAGTGGGCCGCGACGTGCGCCACGTTCTGGGACGGTGAACCCGCCCCGCATTTCCAGGACGTCTTTGGTGCCGCAACGCAGTACCAGGAGGTCGCGGACCGGTGGGTTCGGGGTTGGGACTACCCGCCGGACTACCAGAGTTGGCTGTTCGAGCCGGACCTGACCCGGAAGTACCTCGCGGAGGTAGCCCAGCGTCAGTCGTGACCGACGGTTGATATCGAGCACCGTGGCCTCGCCCTCAGCTGAGGGCGAGGCCACGGTTTTTCATGTGATCGCCGCCATATGCCCGGTGTCCTATTTGCGATGATCAGTGTCCGAAACGTGGAGGACATTGCCGGTTTTTTGGGGTTGGAGTTACTCTATGGCGGTAATGGTGTGGGTTTGCGTCAAATGTGCATTTGCTGCGACAGTGGATTCGGTGAGGGAGATGTCACATCCTCGCTGGATAAGTGAACCTCCGTCGCCGCTAGTCGCTGTGGAGTTTGTCCGGAACATGGATTCTCCTGCGCGGTAGACGTTATTGGTGTCGGCTTATACCCTGAGTCGGCCAATATGCGTGCTGTGGCTCGGTTTGGTGTATTCCGAATGGCAACAGTCATAGACGCCTCGTGTTGGGAGGGACGCACGAGTGGGTAAGTCATGATGTCGGGCGAGCCAGCGCGAAATCCGCGTGGAGAGCGCTCCGCATGCGAAGAACCGGTCGCCGTGGTGGGTATATCCTGCCGATTCTCCGGGGTTCAAGGTCCGGACGAGTTCTGGCGGGCTGTGCTGGGAGGCGAAAGCCGAATTCGCGAATTACCGCCGCCCCGGGAGTTCGACAACCCGCCAGAGGAATACACTCGGCTTCCCGCTGGGATGCGGCGTGGCGGATTCCTCACAGAGGTCGCCGCCTTCGACGCCGGATTCTTTGGAATCTCGCCACGCGAAGCGGCCGCGATGGACCCTCAACAACGGCTAATGCTTGAACTGGGTTGGCAGGCGTTCGAGGACGCGGGAATCGTTCCGCGCCTGGGCAGTGGAAACACCGCTGGCGTGTTCGTTGGCTCTATTTCCGACGACTATTCCATGCTTTCCCTTCAACGGGGCCCGTCCGGGATTACCGCACACACTCTGGCCGGTCTCAGTCGTGGCGTTATCGCGAACCGAATTTCCTATGCCTTCGGATTGTCCGGACCGAGCCTGACCGTGGACGCCGCACAGGCGTCGGCACTCACCGCGGTGCACCTGGCTCGGAGCAGCGTCGCCCGGGGAGAGAGCGAGATCGCTCTGGCCGGGGGCGTCAACCTGGTCCTGTCACCGCTCAGCACGCTGGCCGCCGCGCGGTTCGGCGCTCTGTCCCCCGACGGTCTCTGCTATACGTTCGACGCCCGGGCGAACGGATACGTGCGCGGTGAAGGCGGCGGGTTTGTCCTGCTCAAGCAGCTCGACACCGCGTTGGCCGACGGTGATCGCATCTACTGTGTCCTTCGAGGGAGCGCGACCAACAACGACGGCCACACGGCCGCGTTGACCATTCCAAACGTCCAGGCACAAGAGGCGGTTCTCACCAAGGCGTGCGCGAATTCCGGAGTCGACCCCGCCGAAGTCGACTATGTGGAACTCCACGGAACGGGGACCCCGACCGGGGATCCGGTTGAGGCGCGTGCGCTGGGCACAGTTTTCGGACAGCATCGCTTGACGCCGCTGCGTGTGGGGTCGGTGAAAACGAACATCGGACACTTGGAAGGCGCCTCCGGGATCGCCGGATTGATCAAAGTGGCGCTCAGTATTCACCATAGGAAGTTCGCCCCCAGCCTCAACATCACGTCACCGAATCCCGCCCTGCGTCTGGAGCGGCGACGGCTCGAGGTTCAGGTCGCCGAGGCCCCGTGGGAGGACGCGGGAGGACGTCACCTCGCGGGGGTCAGTTCGTTCGGTATGGGGGGTAGCAACTGCCACGTGGTGCTGGGCGCTGCGTCGGCCTCGAACGCCGCAGGCCGGACGGGAGGGGAGGACGGCCGGGACGTCGCCGTGCCCCTGGTGGTCTCCGCCCGAACTCCCGCGGCCTTACGGGCGCAGGCGGGCGCCCTGGCCGACAGACTCGAGGGATCGGACGCACTCGCGGACGTCGCGTACTCGCTCGCGACGACGCGGACCCCGTTCGAGCATCGGATCGCACTCACCACCAGCGACCTCAGTGAGGCCGTCTCGGTGCTCAGTGCCCACGTCGCCGGAGAGTCCCCGCCTCGCGCACACAGAGGGCGCGTCGTGGATGGGGAGCGGGCCTATCTGTTCTCCGGTCAAGGTGCGCAGCGTCCCGGTATGGGGGCGGAGCTCGCTGGGTCCGTGCCGGAGTTCGCGCACCACTTCGATGAGGTCCTCTCGGCATTGGAGGACGCTGGTGCGACGAGGGTGCGCGAGGCCTTGACCGCCGAACCGGGGACGGCGGCCGCCGAGCGGCTCGACCGGACGGGAACGACCCAGCCGGCGCTCTTCGCGATAGAGGTGGCACTGTTCCGCCTCCTCGGCTCGTGGGGAGTCACGCCGGACTACGTCGTGGGGCACTCCGTCGGGGAAGTCGCGGCGGCCCACGTGGCCGGTGTGCTCTCACTTCCCGACGCCTGCACGCTGATCACCGCTCGGGGCGCTTTGATGCAGCGACTTCCCGATGGTGGAGGAATGCTGTCGGTTCGGTTGTCAGAGAAGGAAGTTATCTCCACTATCGCCGGATTCGCTGATCGTGTTTCCGTCGCCGCGGTCAACAGTCCCACCTCGACCGTCATCTCTGGTGACGCCGACGCGTTGACCGAACTCGCGGAGGTCTTCCGTGATCAGGGAACCAGAACCACAGCGCTACGGGTCTCGCACGCCTTCCACTCCGCGCGCATGGACCCAATTCTGGACCCGTTCCGGGAGACGCTTCGGGGCTTGAGGTTTCGGACACCACAGATCCCATTGGTCTCCAACCTCACGGGGGAAATCGTGTCCGAGGAGATCCTTGATCCCGATTACTGGGTTCGCCACGCCCGACAGACCGTGCGGTTCGCCGACAGTGTCACACAACTGTCCGAGCGTGGCGTCAGTACGTTCATTGAGCTCGGTCCGGGACGCAACCTCACCACCATGGCGGAGCAGTGCCTGGATCGAGGGAGTGGAGCGGCCGTGGTGCCTCTGCTCCCGCACCCGACCGGGGAACGCCCCCAGGTTATGGACGCCGTGGCGCGCCTGCACGTGCGTGGCGTAGAGATCGACTGGGGCGCCGTCTTCGGGCCGCGGCGCCCCGCCCGGGTGGCTCTTCCCACCTACGCGTTCCAACGGACCCGGTACTGGGTCGACGGGGACAGCGACACGGACGGAGACACCGTGGCGGTGTCCGATCCCAGCCCCACTGGGTCCGCGACACCGGAGACCATCGACGACGAACGTCGGCTCATCGCAGAGCTCGCCTCGCTGGACGCCACCCAACGGCTTGAGCGCCTCTCCACATTCGTATGCCGGGAGGTCGCCGAGGTCCTCGGTTATGGCGGTGCGGACGCGGTCGATCCGCACCAGACGTTCCACGATCTGGGGTGTGACTCGGTGATGTCCGTCGAGCTCCGCGACCGGTTGTCGGCGGAGTCAGGCGTGGGCCTACCAGCGACGTTGGTATTCGACCACCCCACGCCCGCGGCGGTCACCCAGTTCCTCCTCGACGAGCTCGGCGTCGCCACCACGGGAACGGAAGAGTCCCCGACGGGGGGAAACCGAACCCTGGAGATCGACTCGATGGCCACCGACGACCTTGTTCGCCTCGCCTTTGACACCTCCACCACCCCCGACCGTACCGACCTCGGAGGATGAGATGACCACTGACGACAGCCGGCTCGTCGCGGCCCTGCGTTCCGCCTTGAAGGAGACGGAGCGGCTGCGCGACGAGAACCGCCGGTTGGCCGAACGGGAGTCCGAGCCTCTAGCCATCGTCGGCATGGCGTGCCGGTTCCCCGGCGGCGCCAACTCGCCGGAGGAGCTGTGGGACCTGGTCACGGAGGAGCGGGACGCGGTCGGGGACTTTCCCACTGACCGTGGCTGGGACCTCACCACGCTGTTCGACGACACACCGGAGATCCCGGGAACCAGCTACCAGCGCAACGGTGGGTTCCTCCACGAGGCGACACAGTTCGACCCCGAGTTCTTCGGGATCAGCCCCCGCGAAGCCGTGGCCATGGACCCTCAGCAGAGGCTGCTCCTCGAGGTCGCGTGGGAGGCACTGGAGCGCACAGGGATCGATCCGACCTCTCTGCGGGGGGATCGGGCCGGTGTGTACATCGGCGCGATGTCCCAGGAGTACGGGCCGCGGATGCACGAGGCGGGCCGCAACATTCAGGGTTTCGTCCTCACGGGACAGACCACCAGTGTTCTTTCAGGGCGCATCGCCTACACTCTCGGCCTCGAGGGGCCAGCGGTCACCGTGGACACCGCGTGCTCCTCTGCGCTGGTGGCGATTCACGAGGCCGCGGCCGCCGTGCGGGCTGGGGAGTGCTCGATAGCTCTGGCCGGTGGCGTCGCGGTTCTGTCCACACCCGGTTCCTTCACCGAGTTCTCCCGCCAACAGGGTCTCGCTCCGGACGGACGATGCAAGGCCTTCGCGGCCGCCGCGGATGGGACGGCGTGGGCTGAAGGGGCGGGGCTGCTCGTCCTGGAGAGGCTCTCCGAAGCCAGGCGGAACGGTCGCCACATCCTCGCGGTGCTCCGTGGCAGCGCGATTAACTCCGACGGAGCTTCCAACGGGTTGACCGCGCCGAACGGTCCGTCCCAGCAGCGGGTGATCCTCCAGGCGCTCGAGAACTCGGGTCTGGAGGCCAGTGACGTGGACGTCGTGGAGGCCCACGGGACCGGGACGACCCTCGGCGACCCGATCGAGGCCCAGGCCCTGATCCGGACCTACGGGCGGGACCGGGCGGGCCGGCCGCCGCTGAAGCTCGGGACGTTGAAGTCCAACATCGGACACTCCATGGCGGCGGCGGGGTCTGGCGGCATGGTGAAGATGATCATGTCGTTGTGCAAGGAAGAACTACCCAAGACGCTGCACGTGGACGAACCCACCCCCCACGTGGACTGGTCGGCAGGAACGGTCGAGCTTCTCACCGAGCGCCAACCATGGCCACGCGGAGACAGACCGCGGCGCGCCGCGGTCTCGGCGTTCGGCATCAGCGGCACCAACGCTCACGTCATTCTGGAAGAGGCACCCGCGGCGGAGGAGGTACCCGCCGCGCCGATCGAAGACGCGCGGTCCGGTCAGGCCGTTCCGTGGATTCTCTCCGCGCACTCCGAGTCCGCCCTCCGCGCCATGGCCAGTAGGTTGGCCGCGTACGTCGAGCAGCGCCCCTCTCTGGATCGCGCTGCCGTGGCACGTTCCCTGCGTACGACACGCGCATTGTTGCCCCACCGTGCTGTCGCAGTTGGAAGAGACTCCGAAGCGGCCACGGAGGCGCTCGGCGCTCTGGCCCGCGGCGAAAGCCACCCCGCGCTCGCTCAGGGTGTCGCCGCACATGGGAATAAGTCTGTCTTCGTTTTCCCTGGACAGGGAGCCCAATGGGAGGGGATGGCGCGCCAGCTACTCGCCGGCGACCCCACTTTCGCCGAGTGGGTCACCCACTGTGAGCGGGCCCTGGCACCCCACGTCGACTTCTCCCTGAGTGCTGTGCTGCGCGGCGACACTGGAGCACCTGGACTGGATCGGGTTGACGTGGTGCAGCCCGTCCTGTGGGCGGTGATGGTCTCCCTCGCCGAATTGTGGCGTGCCCGCGGGGTCACTCCCGACGCCGTCGTGGGGCACTCTCAGGGCGAGATCGCGGCAGCCTACATCGCCGGCGCCCTATCCCTTCACGACGCGGCCCGGGTCGTCGCGCTGCGAAGCCAGGCTCTGAGCGGCCTTGCCGGTACTGGCGCCATGGGTTCGATCACGCTTCCCGCCGACCGGGTGCGGAAACTTATCGCGCCTTGGGCCGACCGCCTCCACGTCGCGGTGGTCAACGGTCCCGCCGCGACAGTGGTCGCGGGGGAGCCCGACGCGGTCGCCGCGGCGGTGTCCCACTGTTCGGCCCAGGGCGCTCAGGCCCGACTGGTCGACGTGGACTACGCCTCGCACACCCCCCACGTCGAGGCGCTGCGGGAGGAGATCGTCTCCGTGCTGGCGGATGTTTCCCCGCGGGCGCCACAGATCCCCCTCTACTCGACACTGACCGGGGATCTTGTTCACGACACCCTGATGGACGCCGACTACTGGTTCGAGAACCTGCGCAACCCGGTTCGGTTCGCGGACGCCGTGACCGCGCTTGGCCGAGACGGACACCAACTCTTCGTCGAATGCAGTCCACACCCGATCCTCACCGCCGCCGTTCGGGACACCCTGCAGGCCGAGGACCGCCCAGTGGCCGCCTTCGGGTCCCTGCGGCGCGACCAGGACGAGGACGTCGCGATGCTCGCGGCGCTCGGCTCGGCATTCGCCCACGGTTTGTCGGTCGACTGGACGACCTCGGTCCCTGACGGTGGTCCCGTCGAGACGGATCTACCGACCTACCCGTTCCAGCGCCAACGCGTCTGGCTGGATGTTCCCACCGGCGCGGCGGCGGTCCCCGCCGCGGCCGGAGCGACCGGTGGCCACCCGCTCGGGGGAGTGGGACTTGACGTGGCCGACGGCGCCTTGGTGCTCCACGGGCGGGTGTCCCTGGAGTCGCACCCGTGGCTGGCGGACCACGCGGTACGTGGCGCGCCGCTACTGCCCGGTACCGCCTTCGTCGAACTCGCGCTGGCGGCGGGGGAGCGGGCCGGCGTCGCCACGCTGGAAGAGTTGTTGCTCGAGGCGCCGCTGCTGTTGACCGGGCGACGGACGGTCGACGTGCAGGTCGTGGCGGACGCCCCCGACACCTCGGGACGACGGGCCGTCGCGGTGTACTCCCGTGACGCCCGACAGAACGCCACGGAGTGGCGGCGCCATGCCCACGGGGTGCTCAGCGCCGACGTCGCACCCGCTCCCCACATCGGTGGGATGTGGCCACCGGCGGGTGCTGAGGAGCTGGACGTCGACGCCGGGTACGCGGAACTCACGACGTGCGGATACGAGTACGGGCCGGCGTTCCGTGGCCTGAGAGCCGCGTGGCGGCGTGGCGACGAGGTGTTCGCCGAGGTCGCGTTGCCGGGCGACCTCGAGGAGTCGGTGGACTCTTACGGGATCCATCCGGCCCTGCTGGACGCCGGACTCCACGCGCTGCTGCTTGGACGCCCCCTCGACGAACCACGGCTCCCCTTCGCCTGGAACGGGGTGACGCTGCACGCGGAGAGCGCGTCGACGCTGCGCGTCAAGGCGACGCCCACGGGCGAGGACTCCTTCTCCGTCGTCGCGGTCGACGCCGCGGGAGAACCGGTCGCCGACGTACGGTCACTGGTCCTGCGCGAGGTACGCCCAGAGACCCTGGGCGACTCCTCCGGCGAGGACGGTGCCCTGCACGTCGTCAACTGGACGCCGCCCGCTGAGGAGGCGGTGTGGCCGGCGGCCGACGAGCGGGGGGAGTGGGCCGTCGTCGGCGAACCCTTCGGCGCCGACCTGCGCCACTTCCCCACATGGGACGATCTGGCCACGCACCTGGACGAGGGAGGAACGCCCCCCGACGCCGTCGTCACCTCGAGCCCGCGGGAATCCGTGGACGTCGCGTGCGCGTCGATCCTCACCCTGATCCAACGGTGGATCGAGGACCCCCGCCTCGCCGACACACCACTGGTCACGGTGACCCGTGACGCGGTCGCCGCGGCGCCGGGCGATCCGGCACCCGCCGCCGCTCCCGCGGCGGTGACCGGCCTGGTGCGTACCGCCCAGTCGGAGAATCCCGGCCGGTTCGTCGTCCTGGACACCGATGTCGCTCTGGACGCACCACTCCTGGGCCGTGTCCTGGCGGTGGAGGAACCGCAGCTCGCCGTGCGTCGGGGCCAGCTCCTGGTCCCCCGCCTCGCGCCGCCACGCGACGTCGCCGCCCTGACGGCTCCCCAGGACGGCCCATGGCGGCTCGACGTCTCCACGCAGGGAACACTGCAGAACCTGACCCTGGTGCCCGCCCCTGAGGCCAACGCCGCGCTCGAGGCGGGGCAGGTGCGGGTCGCGATGCGGGCCAGCGGGGTCAACTTCCGCGACGTCATCGTCGCCCTGGGCATCGTCCCGGGGGAGGACACGATGGGCAGCGAGGGCGCGGGAGTCGTGCTGGAGGTCGCGTCCGACGTCCGCGACCTCGCGCCCGGCGACCGGGTCATGGGTCGAATCGACCGGGCCTTCGGGCCGGTCGCGGTCGCGGAACGAGAGATGCTGACCCGAATGCCGCGGGGCATGACCTTCGCCGCCGCGGCCTCGATCCCCGCCATCTTCCTGACCTCCTACCAGAGCCTGATCGAGATCGCGGGCATCGCCGCTGGCGACCGGGTCCTCATCCACGCGGCCACCGGAGGGGTGGGGCTGTCGGCGATCCAGATCGCGCGCGCCCGAGGCGCCGAGGTCTTCGCCACCGCCCACCCGGACAAGTGGGCCACGCTGCGATCTCTCGGAGTCCCGGACGACCACATCGCGTCCTCCCGCACGCTGGACTTCGCGGAGAAGTTCCGTGAGGTCACCGCCGGGACAGGTGTGGACATCGTCCTCAACTCCCTGGCTGGGGAGGCGATCGACGCCTCCCTCGGCCTGCTCCGCGCCGGGGGCCGCTTCGTCGAGATCGGCAAGACAGACCTCCGGGACGAGACACAGGTGCGGGCGGCCTACCCGGACGTCACTTACCGGATCCTGAACGTCGCCGACACCCCACCGGTGCACATTCAAGACATGTTGGCGAAGATCCTCACCATGTTCGAGGCGGGGGAACTGGACACCGTCCCGGTGAGCGCGTGGGACATCCGCCGCGCCCCCGAGGCACTGCGGCACCTGCGGGAGGCGCGACACATCGGCAAGATCGTCCTCACCCAACCCGCGCCGTGGAACCCGGAAGGCACCGTCCTCATCACCGGAGGAACCGGGACCCTCGGTGCCCTCACAGCCACACATCTGGTGCGCGAGCGGAGCGTCGGCCACCTGCTGCTCGCGAGTCGACGTGGCCCCGACGCGCCAGGAGCCGACCAGTTGCGCAAGGAACTGGAGGGGCTGGGGGCCAGCGTCGAGATCGTGTCCTGCGACATCGCCGATCCCATCGCCGCGGCGGCCATGCTGGACGCGATTCCTACGAACCACCCCCTCACCGCGGTCATCCACACCGCGGGCGCGCTGGACGACTCCACGATCTCCGGCATGACCCCCGCGCAGATCCGACGGGTCATGGCGCCCAAGGCGGACGCGGCCCTGACCCTGCACGAACTCACCCGCACCCACGACCTCGCGGATTTCGTTCTCTACTCCTCTGTGGCGGGGATCATCGGCAACCCGGGCCAGGGGAACTACGCCGCGGCCAACGGTGTCCTGGACGCTCTCGCGGCCCGCCGCCACGTGGAGGGGCTGCCCGCCACGTCCGTGGCCTGGGGGCTGTGGGACCAGGCCAGTGGCCTGACCGGCCACCTCGACGGAGGAGACCGCGAGCGGATGCGTCGCATGGGCCTGCCCCCACTGTCCACGGACCTGGGGCTGCGTCTCTTGGAGGCCGCGCTGGACAGCGGCCAGTCCCTGGTGGTCGCCTCACCGCTGGACGCGCAAGCCTCCGGCGCGCACTCGCCCATGCTGCGTGGCCTGCGACGCCGCCGGCGCCGCACGGCGCGGAACATCGCGGAGGAGTCCAACGCGGGGCTCGGCGAACGTCTCGCCGCGATGAACGGAGTGGACCGTGACGCGCACCTGCTCGACCTCGTGCGCCGCAATACCGCGCAAGTCCTCGGCATGGGCGACGCCCAGGCGGTGCCGATCGACCGACCGTTCAAGGAGATGGGGTTCGACTCGCTGACCTCGGTGGAACTCCGTAACCGACTCGGCGCCGCCACCGGCACCCGCCTGCCGGCGACGCTCCTGTTCGACTATCCGACACCGACCGCGGTCCGGGACTTCGTGCGCGGGGAACTCGACCTCACCGATCCCCAGCCGGAGCAGAACGGCGCCACCAGTGACGGGCCGATCGACAAGGTCGAGATCTACCGCGCACTCGACTCGCTCTCACTGGATCGTCTCCAACGATCGGGGCTCGCCGAAGCGGTGCTGGCCCTCGCGCGCGGCGAGGAGCCGGCGCTCGCCCCACGGACGGACAAGGGCGACCTCGACAGTCTCAACGCCGACGATCTGGTGCGCCTCGCGCTGGACGAGTCCGGCACGGTGGGGGAGTGACGTGAGCACATCGGACGAAGCACCCAACGAACAGCGACTCGTTCAGGCTCTGCGCTCGAGTCTGAAACAGACCGAACAGCTGCGCGAGGAGAACCGGCAGCTGCGCGAGGCGGCCACCGAACCCATCGCCATCGTGGGAATGGCCTGCCGATATCCCGGCGGGGTCACCTCACCCGACGACCTGTGGGACTTGGTCGTGGCCGGCCGGGACGCGGTCGGGGAGTTTCCCTCGGACCGGGGATGGGACCTGGAAGAGTTGTTCCACCCCGACCCCGACAATCCCGGGACCAGCTACGCGCGGGAGGGCGGCTTCCTCTACGATGCGGGGGAGTTCGACGCGGACTTCTTCGGTGTCTCCCCCAAGGAGGCCCTCGCCATGGACCCCCAGCAGCGGATCATGTTGGAGGTGGCGTGGGAGTCGCTGGAACACGCCCGGCTGGACGCGCGTTCGCTGCGCGGGTCCACGACCGGCGTCTTCGTCGGCGCGACCTCCTACCGCTACGGCGCGCACCCCCTCGACGTCCCGGCGGACCTGCAGGGAATCGCGGCCGTCGGCTCCACGACCAGCGCGATCTCCGGACGCGTCGCCTACACCCTCGGCCTGCACGGGCCCGCCATCACCATCGACACCGCCTGCTCGTCCTCGTTGTACGCGGTGCTGCAGGCCGTCCAGTCACTGAGGTCCGGGGACTGTTCGTTGGCGCTGGCCGGAGGAGTCGCGGTCATGGCGACCCCCGAGGCGTTCCTGGAGTTCAGCCGGCAACGCGGGGTCGCCGCCGACGGCCGTTGCAAGGCGTTCGCGGCGGACGCGGACGGCACCGGCTTCGCCGAGGGCGCCGGGGTCGTCGTCCTGGAGCGCCTGTCTGACGCCCGACGCAACGGACACCACGTGCTGGCGGTGGTGCGCGGTGGATCCGCCAACTCCGACGGAGCCTCCAACGGCCTGACCGCGCCCAACGGTCCCGCCCAACAGCGCGTCATCCGCGCCGCGCTCGACAACGCGGGCGTCTCCGGTGACGCGGTGGACGCCGTCGAGGCGCACGGGACTGGCACCGCGCTGGGCGACCCGATCGAGGCCCAGGCCCTACTGGCCACCTACGGACGCGACCACACCCCGCAACGCCCGCTCTACCTGGGGTCTGTGAAGTCCAACCTGGGGCACACCCAGACCGCGGCCGGTGTCGCGTCCGTCATCAAGATGGTGATGGCGATGCGCAACGGCGTGCTGCCCCGGACTCTGTTCGCCGAGGAACCCACGCCCCATGTCGACTGGTCTGCGGGTACCGTCCAGGTGCTCACCGAACAGCGAGCCTGGCCGGAGACCGGCGCCCCACGGCGCACCGGCGTGTCGGCGTTCGGCATCAGTGGCACCAACGTGCACCTGGTCCTGGAGCACGACCCCACCGAGCCGGGGCCGGTGGCGTCGGCCCCGAATGGCACGAACATGGCGGGCGGGAGGTCCCCCGCCCCCCGGACACCGGTGACCTGTCTGGTCTCGGCACGGGACGAGGCCGCGCTGCGCGCCCAGGCGCTGCGCCTGTGGGAACGCGCGCGACGCGACCCCGCGGTCGGCCCCGCCGACATCGCGCGGTCACTCGCCACGACGCGCGAGAAACACCAGTGGCGGGCCGCGGTCGTCGCGGGCGACCGACAGGAGCTCCTCGACCGCCTGCTCGCCGTTGCCGACGGCGCACCGTCGCTGGGAGTGTTCCGTGGCCGGGCCGCGACGCGCCGCGAGGCCGTGTTCGTGTTCCCCGGACAGGGAGCCCTCGGACACGGACAGATGGCGCCTCTACTGGACGCCTCACCCGCGTTCGCCGACGCCGTCGACACATGTGACCGCGCGCTCGCGCCCCATCTGGACTGGTCGGTCGTTGACGTGCTCCGCGGCGCGAGTACCGCACCTGACATCGCCCGACCCGACGTCGCCCAGCCGACCCTCTTCGCCGCCGAGGTCGCCCTCGCCGCCCTCTGGGAGGCACGCGGCATCCGCCCCTCCGCGGTCATCGGGCACTCCCAGGGGGAGATCGCCGCGGCGTACGTCGCGGGACACCTCAACCTTGAGGACGCCGCACGTGTGGTTGCCCTCCGAAGCCAACTCCTCGCCGCCCGGTTCGACGCGGGCGGCATGCTGGCACTACAGCTGTCGCCGGGACGGGAACACCCACCCCTGGAGTCCACCCGCGGCGACCTCTCCCTCGCGGCCACCAATGGTCCCCACTCCCTGGTGGTCTCCGGTGCGACCGAGGCACTGGAGGAGTACGCCGAACGGTGCCGAGACGCCGGGGTCATGGCGGTACCGATCCCGGTCAGTTTCGCCGCCCACACACCACAAATCGACTCGATCCGGGGTGAACTGGAGCAACGCCTCGCCGGACTCGCCCCCACGCGGGGACCGGTGCCCATGGTCTCTGCCGTCACCGGCGCGTTGATCGACGGCGACCGACTCGACGCCGACTACTGGTTCCGCAACGTCCGACAGCCCGTGCGGTTCGTGGACGCGGTCCGCGCCGCGGTGGATCGCGGGTGGGACACCTTCGTCGAAATTGGCCCCTTCCCGGTGCTGACCGTTCCACTCCAGCAGACGCTGGACGCCGCCGGCTGCCCCCACCCGGCGGTACTGGCCTCGCTGCGCGCACCCGACGGAGACGCGGCGGACGCCGCCGGCGCAGTCGCCGACGCCGCCGTGTGCGGACTCGACCCCGACTGGAGCACCCTGTCCGCCCCGGAGATCGGGCGGGTGGTCGACCTCCCCACCTACCCCTTCCAGCGCAAACGGTTCTGGTTGACCTCCACCCCACGCGCGGGCGCCTCCACGGCGCTGCCCCAGGCCGATACCGAGGCGGCGTCCGTCGGCGAGTTCACGCCAGAGTGGCGTCGCGTGCTGGAACTCGAGGACGCGCGCCGTGAGGACGCGGCGGTGGCGTTCGTGCGCCGACACATCGCCACGGTGCTGGGGCACGAGAATCCCGAGACGGTCGACGTCCACCGCGGCTTCATGGACGCGGGTGGCAGTTCGATGGCGGCCGTCCAACTGCGTAACCGCCTCACCGCCGCCACCGGGGTGGAACTCGCCGTCACCGTCGTGTTCGAGCACTCCACCGCCCACGAACTCGGGCGACACCTGATGGAGCGTTCCGCCGAACGGGACGGCGCCACGCTCGACCCGGTGACCGCGGTGGACCGACTCTCGGCCGCGCTCGCGGCAGACCACGTCGACACCGTGACCCGGGAGAAGGTCGCGGTCCGGCTGCGGGACCTCCTGGGCACCCTGCAGTCATCGACGCGTGCCGGAGACGGTTCCCGTGGTGACATCCAGGACGCCAGCGACGACGAGCTCCTGGAACTGCTCGACAACGAGTTCGGCATCTCCTGACCCCACCACGCACACCTCATCGGGAGTAGGGCACGGATGAGCAACGAGGATAAGTTCCGCGAGCTGCTGAAGCGGACGACCGTCGACCTGCGGGCCGAGCGGGAACGCGTCGCGGAACTGGAGGAACGCGACCACGAACCGATCGCCATCGTGGGGATCGGGTGTCGCTACCCCGGCGGGGCCACGAGCCCCGAACGCCTATGGGAGATCCTCGCCGAGGGAGGAGAGACCCTCTCGGAGTTCCCCACGGACCGAGGATGGGACCTGGACCGTCTCTTCGACCCCGATCCCGAGGCGGCCGGAACGAGCTACGTCCGTCGCGGAAGCTTCCTCCACGACGCCGGCGAGTTCGACGCAGGGTTCTTCGGAATCAGTCCCCGCGAGGCGCTCGCGATGGACCCCCAACAACGCCTCGCCCTGGAGGTGAGTTGGGAGGCGGTCGAGCACGCGGGGATCGATCCCAAGTCGCTGGCCGGTACGCCGACCGGGGTCTTCCTGGGCATCGTGGGCCAGAGCTACGGGCCACCCATCCAGGACGCGCGGGACGGCCTGGACGGCTACCTGGTCACCGGAACCATGCCCGCCGTCGCCGCCGGGCGGATCGCCTACAGCCTCGGACTCCGCGGCCCCGCGGTCCCCGTGGACACGTCATGCTCCTCGTCCCTGGTCGCGCTGCACCACGCGGCGCGGTCGTTGCGTGCCCAGGAGAGTCGCCTGGCGCTGGTCGGCGGCGTGATGATCTACACCGGCACGGGCGCCTGGGTGTCGTTCAGCCGCCAGCGGGGGCTCGCCCCCGACGCGCGCTGCAAGGCGTTCGGCGCCGGTGCCGACGGTACGGGATGGGCCGAGGGCGTGGGCATGTTGGTCCTGGAGCGGCTCAGTGACGCCCAACGCAACGGACGGCGCATCCTCGGCGTGGTCCGCGGGAGCGCGATCAACCAGGATGGAGCCAGCTCTGGACTGACCGCGCCCAACGGCACAGCCCAGCGGGAGGTGATCCGTCACGCCCTCAACGACGCTCGCCTCGGTCCCGCCGACGTCGACGTGGTGGAGGCCCACGGCACCGGGACCGCCCTGGGCGACCCGATCGAGGCCAGCGCGTTGATCGACACGTACGGCCGCGGGCACTCCCCGGACAACCCCCTGTGGCTGGGATCCATCAAGACCAACATTGGGCACACCGGACCCGCGGCCGGCATCGCCGGCATCAAGATCATCGAGTCCATGCGCCACGGCGAACTCCCTCGGACCCTCCACGCCGACACCCCGAGCCCCAACGTCGACTGGTCGGCCGGAACCGTCGCCCTCACGCGGTCACCCACCCCCTGGAAGACCGGAGACCGCCCACGGCGCGCCGGAGTGTCCTCCTTCGGCGTCAGCGGAACCAACGCTCACGTCATCGTCGAGGAACCCCCCACGCCGACCGAACCGAACGACGTGACCGCCGCACCCGCCGCGCGTCCCGTTCCCTGGTTGTTGTCCGCCCGGACGGCGAGCGCGTTGGAGGAGACCATCCACCGACTCGCGACCCATGCCGCCCAACGGCCCGGCCTGCGACCGGCCGACATCGGATGGACCCTCGCCACCGGCCGCGCCGACCTCGCGCACCGGGCGGCGGTCGTGGCGAGTACGCACGAGGACTTCCTGACCGGACTGCGGGCGCTCACCAATCGGACGCCACACCCCAACGCGGTGCGCGGCCAGGAGGCGGACCGAGGCGGGACCGTCTTCGTC
This sequence comes from Spiractinospora alimapuensis, assembly GCF_018437505.1. Taxonomy (NCBI): domain Bacteria; kingdom Bacillati; phylum Actinomycetota; class Actinomycetes; order Streptosporangiales; family Nocardiopsidaceae; genus Spiractinospora; species Spiractinospora alimapuensis. Next base: position 243,434 of record NZ_CP072467.1, read on the forward strand.
TTCCCCGGGCAGGGCGCGCAGTGGGCCGGGATGGCCGACCAACTGATGGCGGACTCCCCGGTGTTCGCCCAGCGGATGCGGGAGTGCGCCGACGCCCTGGCTCCGCACCTGGACTACGACTTCCTGCGGGTGGTCCGGGACTCCGACGACGCCACGCTGGCGCGTCCCGACGTGCTGCAGCCGGCCCTGTTCGCCGTCATGGTCTCTCTCGCCGCCCTATGGGAGCACCACGGGATCCGGCCGGACGCGGTGGTGGGGCACTCCCAGGGAGAGATCGCCGCGGCGTGCGTCGCGGGCATTCTCACCCTCGAGGACGCGGCGCGGATCGTCGCGGTGCGCAGCGCGCTCGTCGCGCCTCTGGCCGAGGGAAACGCGATGCTCGCGCTGGCCCTTCCCCCAGGCAGGCAGGTCCCCGACCTGTCGCTGTGGCACGGTGAACTCGACGTCGCCGCCGTGAACAGTCCGACCTCCGTGGTCGTCGCGGGCGAGAACTCCGCGCTCGAGGACCTGTCGCGTACGTGCGCTGATGAGGGGGTGTTCGCCTTCGGCGTTCCGGGGAGCTTCGCGGCGCACTCCCCCCGCGTGGAGTCCATCCACGCCCCGCTGGTCGACGCGCTCGCCGGGATCAGTCCCACGGTCGGGAGCGTTCCCCTGTACTCCACGGTCACTGGCAGTCGCATCGACGGCACCGAGATGACCCCGGAGTACTGGTACCGCAACATCCGACGCCAGGTGCGGTTCGCCGAGGCCGTCACCGCGCTGCGCGGCGACGGGCACCGGGCCTTCGTGGAGTGCAGTGCCAACCCGGTGCTCACCGTCAACGTGGAACAGAACCTCGACCTCGAGAGCGACGGCGGCGCCCACGTGGTCCTCGGTACCCTGCGCGCCGGGCAGGGCGGGTTGGACCGCTTCCTGACGTCGCTCGCCGAGGCACACGTCCACGGACTCACCCCCGATTGGGAGCCGGTCTTCGTCGACCAGCGCCCCCAAGTCGTCGACGTCCCGACCTACCCGTTCGAACGTCGACACTTTTGGCTCACCGCGGGGACCGGGAGCATGGTCGACGCGGCGGGCCTACGGACGCAGGCCCACGGGTTCCTGAGCGCGGCGGCGCCGCTGGCCGAGTCCGGCGGGGTCGTCATGACCGGTCGTATCTCTCGCACCAGTCATCCCTGGCTGGTCGATCACGCGGTCAACGGAACCCCGATCGTCCCGGGGACGGGCTTCCTCGAACTCGCGCTTCACGCGGCCGACGCGTTGGGCTGCTCCGGCGTGGAGGAACTCGTTGTCCACGCGCCACTGGCGGTTCCCGACGAGGGCGGTGTGCAACTGCAACTCATGGTGAGCGCTCCGCGGCCTGGGGGAGAACGCGAATACACCATCCACTCCCGCCCCTGGCGTGAGGTGCCGCTCACGGTCGACACCCCCTGGACCCGACACGCGTCCGGCACCCTGACGACCAACGGTCCCGAACCAGATCCCGTCGGCGAGTGGCCGCCCCCGTCGGCCACGCCTGTCGCCGTCGACGACCTCTACCCACGACTCGCCGGGACGGGGTACGGCTACGGTCCCGCCTTCCAAGGGCTGCGATCGGTGTGGCGCCACAACGACGCGGTCCTCGCTGAGGTCGAACTCCCCGAGCACCTCCGCACCGACGCCGCGCGTTACGGAATCCATCCCGCGCTGATGGACGCCGCGCAGCACGCCATGGCGTTCGCGTCGGCCTACGACGCCTCGGCTCCTCTCGCCCTGCCGTTCGCCTGGTCCGGAGTCCACCTGCACGCCGCCAACGCGACGCGGGTCCGGGTGCGTATCGTGCCCGCTGGCGCGGACAGCCTCACGATGGAGTTGTGGGACCCCGATGGCGAGCCTGTCGCCACGGTCGAGTCACTGACGGTGCGGCCAATGGGTGACGAACCCGCGCCAACCGGCGACGTCACCGCAGACGATCTGTTCCACGTCGAGTGGGTCCCCGTCCCCGCCGCCGGCGCGACGTCGGCGGCGGGCGGCCCCTGGGCGGTGCTCGGAGGTGACCCACTGGCGATGACGACGACCTTGGCCGCGATGGGTATCCACGCCTCCGCCTATGCGGACGTCGAGGAGATGCGCACCGCGGTCGCCGCCGGTGCGCCCGCACCCACTACGGTTCTCGCGCCATGGCTACCGTCCGGCAGTGGGACACTCGCGGCCGATGCCCGGAACGTGGCACGCTCGGGCCTGCACCTGCTCCACCAGTGGCTGGACGGCCCAGAGTCGGCGGCAGCGCGCCTCGTCATCCTCACCTGGGACGCCGTAGCGGCCCATCCCGAGGACAGTCTCGGAGACCTCGCGAGCTCCGGTCTGTGGGGTCTGGTGCGAACAGCCCAGATGGAGGCACCCGACCAGGTCGTACTCGTCGACATCGACGATCCACGCACCGCCGTCCCCACACTGCCCGCACTTCTCGACACCGACGAACCGCAGCTCGCCGTAAGGAACGGTGCCCTCCTCGCCCCACGCGTCGTGCGCACCCCGCATGCGGCCGCGACCGACGAGACGGAGGCCGGGGAGGTCCCCCGCACGCTCGGGGAAGAAGGAACGGTCCTGGTCACCGGTGCGACCGGCACCCTGGGCGGTCTCGTCGCCCGCCACCTGGTGACGCGGCACGGCGCGCGCCACCTGCTGTTGGTGAGCAGGTCGGGGGAGAAGGCACCGGGCGCGATCGAACTCCGCTCGGACCTGGAAGAACTCGGCGCGCATGTCCGCGTGGCCTCGTGCGACGTCGCCGACGCCGCGGCGCTACGCACCGTCATCGGTTCGATCGACCCTCAGCACCCCCTGCGCGCCGTCGTGCACGTCGCGGGGACGCTGGACGACGGCACTATCTCCGCTCTCACCCCCGGGAACGTGGACACAGTGATGCGTCCCAAGGCCGACGCCGCGCTCCACCTTCACGAACTCACCGCTGATACCGACCTGGACGCGTTCGTGATGTTCTCCTCCGCGGCGAGCACCTTCGGCAGTCCCGGTCAGGCGAACTACGGCGCGGCGAGCGCCGTCCTCGACGCCCTGGCACACCATCGGCGGGCCCGTGGACTACCGGCGACGTCGATCTCCTGGGGTATGTGGGAACAGCGCAGCTCCCTGACCGCGAAGCTCGACGACACCGACCTCAACCGCTACGCCCGGATGGGTGTCGCGGGTCCGCTCAGCGACAGTCACGGCGTCGCTCTGTTCGACGCCGCACTCGCCTCGGACCAGCCACACCTCGTTGCCGTTCCGCTGGATCTGCCGGGAATCTCGGCGAGCAGCGCTCGCAGCGGCACAGTGGCACCGCTCCTGCGCGGCCTCGTCCGTCCGGTGCGCCGGCGACGGACGGTCGGGGAGGACGCCGACGCGCCGGGCCTGGCGAGGCGCCTGGCGGCCACCGACACCGACCAGCGACGATCGGTCCTGCTGGACCTGGTCACCCGACGCACGGCCGAGGTTCTGGGGCACGACGACGCGGGGTCCGTCCAGCCCGGGGACAGTTTCCTGGAGCTCGGCTACGACTCGCTCACCGCAGTGGAGCTGCGCAACCACCTCGCGGCAGCGACCGACCTGCGGCTTCCCGCGGGACTGATCTTCGCCCACACGACGCCGGACGCGGTCGCCGACCACCTGCACCAACTGCTCGGCGGTGCCCGCGCCGTCGACGTCGCGGCGTCCGACAGCGCCCGCGGCGCGAACACCGCGTTGCACACCTCGCACAGTGACGGCCACGGAGCGGCCTCCGTAGGAGACGGCCTCCCCGCCCTCTTCCGGGCCTGTTACCAGGGCGGGAAGATCGCTGAGGGGTTCCGGTTGGTGGAGGCCGCGGCGCAGATTCGGGAGACGTTCGGGGAGGGGGCGGAGTTCGTCTCGTCGGGGGCTGTGTGGTTGGCGCACGGGGTGCGGGACGTGCCGATGATGATCTGTCTGCCGTCGATCCTGATGATCTCGGGGGTGCAGGAGTACGCGCGGTTCGCGGCGGGGGTTCGGGGGTTGCGTGACGTGGCGGTGATTCCCCAGCCGGGGTTCGTGGAGGGGGAGCCGCTGCCGGACAGTGTCGGGGCGGTGGTGGACACCTTGGCCGCGGCGGTGCGGGAGTGCGCGGGGGAGCGGCCCTACGTGTTGGTCGCGCGGTCGTCGGGTGGGTGGGTGGCTCACGCGGTGGCGGAGCGCCTGGAGGGGGAGGGGTTCCCGGCGAGGGCGTTGGGGTTGTTGGATCCGCCGTCGCCCGACGACGGCTTCGCGTTGCCACTGATCGAGAAGGGGCTGGTGGAGCGCGAGCAGCAGCTCGGCATCGTCGACGCCACGAGGCTCACCGCGATGGGCGGCTACATGCGGCTCTTCTCGGAGTGGATGCCCGACCCCATCGAGACGCCCACGGTGGTCCTCCGCGCCGAGGAGGCGACGCCGGACCGGGACGGCCACCCGCTGCCGCCGTTCACCTGGAAACCGCCACACACCGCGATCACGGTGTCCGGGGACCACTTCAGCATGCTCGAGGAACACGTCGACGACGTGGCCCGGGTGCTGCACGACTGGCTCGCCGAGCGCGGGCTGTGACCGCGCCGAGGACCGAAACCGTTAAGGAGACCGCAATGTCGTCAACGACGCCTGGGACGGCCCCCGCATCCCAGGACGCCCCCACCGTGTCCGGGGACGCCGGGGCGCACCGGCTCGCGGTGCTGGGGGCCGGCACGATGGGGACCGGGATCGCCACCCTCGCCGTGGGCCACGGTGTCCCCGTCGTCCTCGTGGACGTCGACGCCGAGACGGTGCGCCACGCGGAGACGAAGGTGCGCCATCAGTCGCGCATGGCGCAGTTGATGGGGTCGCTGCCCACCGACCGGGAGCCGGGAGAGCTGACGACCGCCACCGCGGTCGACGCCGTCAAGGAGGCGACGGTGGTGGTGGAGGCGGTCACCGAGACCAACGAGGCCAAGGCGGCCGCGCTCGGCGGGGCTTCGGCCGCGGTCGCCCCGGGAACGGTGCTCGTCACCAACACCTCGGGTCTTCCGCTCAGCGAGCTCGCCGCCCACGTCGCCCGGCCGGCGGAGCTGCTGGGCACCCACTTCATGAACCCGCCCTACCTCATCCGCACGGTCGAGGTGGTCCGTGGGGACCAGACGGGACAGGCGGCGATGGACACCCTGCGTGGGTTCCTCGACGTGCTGGAGCGCCAACACGTCGTGGTGCGCGACAGCCCCGGCTTCGTCACCAGCCGCCTGCTCCACCCGATGATCAACACCGCGGCGAGGATCGTCGAGTCGGGGACCGCGACCGCCGCCGACGTCGACACCCTCATGCGGGGCTGCCTCGGTCACCCCACCGGGCCGCTGCGGACCGGGGACATGATCGGTCTGGACAACCTCGTCGACTCCCTGTGGGCCCTGCACGCCCGCACCGGCGACGACGCGTGCCGACCCTGCGACCTCCTGCAGGAGATGGTGCGTGACGGCAAGCACGGCAGGAAGTCCGGCCGTGGATTCTACGACTACGCAGAGACGGAGACGCTCGCATGACCACCAACCCCACCGAGCACGCGACCGACATCGAGTCCGCGCTGATCACCTTTCTGGAGTCCAAGACACGCGGCTCCTGGGACGCCGACGTCGACCTCTTCAGCCAGGGCGGCCTGTCCTCGATGTTCGCCATGGAGCTCGTCGTGCACCTCGAGAGCACCTACGGTGTGTCCATCCGGGGCGGCGACCTCAAGCTGGACAACTTCCGCACCGTGCGCACGATGGCGGACCTCGTCCGGCGCCTGCGGGGCGGGGAGAGTGCGTGAACCCGCCCACCACCGAGCCCTCCGTCCTCGCAGGCCTCACCTCCGTCGTCACGGCGGCGGTGGGTGACGACGCGGCCGACTGGGATCGCGACGGCCGCGTCCCGGTGGAGGTCCTCCGTGAGCTCGCCGGGAAGGGGCTGCTGTGCCCCGAGGTTCCCACCGACCAGGGGGGCCTCGGCCTCACCAGCCGGGACGCGGGCGAACTCACGGCACACACCGGCGCTCTGTGCAGCTCCCTGCGCAGCGTCATGACGTCGCAGTCCATGGCCGCCGGAACCCTCATGCGGCTGGGGGACACACGGGTCCGGTCGGAGTACCTTCCCCGCCTCACGCGGGGCGAGCTCGCGGGCGTGGCTTTCAGCGAGCCCGACGCCGGCAGTGACCTCTCGGCCATGGCCACCGAGATCCGCACGGACGGCACGTCCTATGTGGTCGACGGTGAGAAGAAGTGGGTGACGGCCGCCACTTACGCGGATCTGGTCGTCGTGGTCGGCCGCCACGACGGTGGGGCGGCGGCCGTCGTCGTCCCCACCGACACCCCCGGAGTGACCGTGACCCCGGTCGAGTCACCGCTGGGGTGCCGCGCCGCTGGCCACGCCACGGTCCGGCTCGACGGGGCGAGGGTCCCGGCGTCGGCGATGATCGCCGGTGGTCTTCCGTTGGCCCTCCTGGTGACGGCCGCCCTCACCTCCGGGCGCATGTCGGTGGCGTGGGGGTGTGTCGGGATCCTTCGGTCCTGCCTGCGCGAGGCGGCCGCCCACGCGACCGGCCGGAGCCAGTTCGGATCCGCGCTCGCCGACCACCAGCTCGTGGGGGCGCGTCTCGCGGACCTCTACACATCCGAACAGATCGCGACCCGGATGTGTGAGCACGCGAGCACGTCCTGGGACGAGGGATCCCCCGACGCGGTGACCGCCACGGTCCTCGCCAAGCACGTCGCCGCGACCAAGGCCGCGGCGGGAGCCGCCTCCGCGGTCCAGGTCCTGGCCTCGGCCGGGGCACACGACGGCCATCCCGTCGCACGGGCCTACCGCGACGCCAAGCTGATGGAGATCATCGAGGGCAGCAGCGAGATCTGTCAGCTCATGCTCGCGACCAAGGCCCGCGAGGCCCGGTAGGCCTCCGCTCCACACCCGCGAACCACGACCCACGACCCAACGGACAGCCACGAGAAAGGGCAAGGCTTCGATGGAGGAGAAGGCGCCCGAACGGGCCGACACCGTCAAGTGCCTGGTGTGGGACCTGGACAACACGCTGTGGAAGGGAACTCTCCTGGAGGACGGCGAGACGTGGGTCTCCGAGGAGATCCGGAGCGTCGTCAAGGAACTCGACCGGAGGGGTGTCCTCCAGGCCGTCGCCAGCAAGAACGACCACGAGCCGGCGTGGGACCGGTTGGAGGAGCTGGGGCTGGCCGAGTACTTCGTGCTGCCTCACATCGGGTGGGGGCCCAAGTCCACCTCGGTCAAGGAGATCGCCGACTCCCTCAACTTCGCGCTGGGAACGATCGCCTTCATCGACGACCAGCCGGCGGAACGGGCCGAGGTGGAGTACCACCACGCCGAGGTCCGTACCTACACCGCGGACCAGGCCACGTCACTGGTCGACCTGCCGGAGTTCACCCCACCGCGCGTCACCGTCGACGCCACCCGCCGGCGCGCGATGTACCAGGCGTCCTTCCAGAGGGAGGCCGCCCGCACGGACCACAGTGGGCCCGACGAGGACTTCCTGCGCTCGCTGGAACTGGTGATGGACATCCAACGGGCCGGCGACGAGGAGCTGTCCCGGGTCGAGGAACTCACCGCGCGCACCAGCCAGATGAACGCCACCGGCGTGCACTACTCCGACGCCGACCTGCGCGCACTCGTCGACGACCCCCGGCACGAGGTACTCGTCACCACGATGGCCGACCGGTTCGGTCCGCACGGCGCCGTGGGTGTGGTGCTGTTCGAGCGGCACGTTGACGTCTGGCACCTCAAGCTGCTGGCGACGTCCTGCAGGGTCGTCTCCTTCGGCGCGGGCGCGGCGTTGCTCAACTGGCTGGTGGACTCCGCGGCGCGCGCCGGTGTCCACATCGTGGCTGACTTCCGACCCACCGACCGTAACCGCATGATGGAGATCGCCTACCGCTTCGCCGGGTTCACCGACGACGACTGCGCGTGCCGGTCAACGGTGCCGTGGGCGGAGCTGGAGGAGGGGGACCCCCTCCAGCGTCTGCACATCGTGTCCGAGCGGCGCGACGCTCCGACGACCCTACGGCTGACCGCGCTCGACCTCGCCGAGGGGTGAGACTCAGGGCCGCTTACGTGCGAGGGTGATCCCGTCGGCCATCACCAGGAGGGACAGGTCGACCCGCGCGTCGTCGCGCAGCGCCGCGTTGAGGTCCCGGATCGCGACAGTGTCGGGGTCGTCGACGGATTCGTCGGCGACCCGACCGAAGAACAACGTGTTGTCGATCACGATCAGGGCGCCGGGTCGGGTCAGTGTCAACGCGTGCTCGTAGTAATTCCCGTAATTCGTCTTGTCGGCGTCGATGAAAACGAGGTCGAAGCTTTCCGGTCCGAACTCCTCGGCGAGTTCGCCGAGTGTTTTCGCCGCCTCGCCGATGCGTTGGTCAATCCGGTCGCTGACACCAGCGCGCGCCCAGTAGGGGGCCCCGACCTCCGGCCATCGTTGGGTGATATCGCAGGTCACCAGGATTCCGTCGTCGGGTAGTGCCCGGGCCATGCACAGCGTGCTGTAGCCGGTGAACGTTCCGACCTCCAACACGCGTCGTGCCCCGGTGAGTCGGACGAGGAATTCCAACAACTGTCCCTCCTCCGCCATTACCTGCATCACCGTACCGCCGGGTAGCGCCATTGTCTCCTCGCGCAGTTCCCGAAGAATTCCGTCCTCGCGGAGGGAGATGTTGCGGACATATTCGAGGAGGCGCGGATGCGCGTCGATCTGATCGGCCATACTCGAAATCTATTCGATTTCCGCCGCAATTCGCAATTGTGGGGGGTCGGTGGTCCCCGGGGTCAGGGCAGGGCCCCCGCGTGCTCCCGTGCCCACCGCGCGGTGCGTTCGATCTGGTTGAAGGTGTACAGGTGCAGGCCCACGATGGGGGTGTCCGGCAGGCGCGCGAGCCGACGGACCAGGGGGGTGGGGGAGTACCCTCCAGGGCGCAGGAGGCGCGCCAGGGACATGCTCTGCTTGCGGAGGAACCGCGCCGAGTCCCCGACGCCGATACGCACCGTCATCAGGGCCAGTCTGCGCCGCTGCACCAGGCCGGGGATACCGACCCGCATCGGCAGGCGCACGCCGTGGTGCCGGGCCGTCCCGGCCCATGCCGCGATGGTCTCGGCGCTGAAGCACATCTGTGTCACCACGTAGGTGGCGTCCCGCTGTTTCTCCACCAGCGCCCGCCACAGCGTCGCGTCGTCGATGGTCGGATGCCCCTCTGGGTAGGCGGGGACTCCGATGTCGGTGAAGGGATGGCCCAGCGTGCGCAGTGCGGCGAGCAGTTCGACGCCGCTCTCGTAGGGGCCCGCCCACATGGGGTTGTCGCCACCCACGACGAAGACGTCGCGAACACCGACGTGGTCCAGCCGCTCCACGATCCGCAGCAGTCGCTCCTCGTCGTCCATCGCCCGCGCCGCGAGGTGCGGGACCACCGAGTACCCGTCGGCGGTGAGGGCCTCGGTGAGCTCGACCGTGGCCTCCATGCCCCGGGAGGGGGAGGACGTCACCGTGACGAAGGTGCCGGGCTCCAGGTTGTCCCGTACCACCTGGCGCACCCATGGCAGGGGAAGGACCTCATAGTGCGGCCGTTCCAGCCACTGTCCCACCAGTCCGCGCGGCATGACCACCCGCCCCTGTGACGCTCGACTGCGCCCAGGGTAGGGGGCCGGTCACGATCAGTGGTGCTCCGCCACTCCTGCGCCGGCGTTTCCCGGTTTGGTGACCCGGATCTTGCTCTGCCGGTGCGGACGTTCCTCCCAGTCCTCCCGGAACTCAGGCCGGAACCCGTGCTTCTCCGCCATGGTCAGCAGGTGTTCGGTCCGGTAGTAGTAGTCCTCCCGCAGGACCTGGTACTCAGCCCCGGTGGTGCGGTTGAAGGTGAAGTCGAAGAACCCGCCGGGAGTGAGCACCCGGCCGATGTGGGCGAGGCATTCCTCGATCACGGCGGGCGGGCAGTGGGAGAAGACGCTGTGCGCGTGCGCCACCGCGAAGTGTTCGTCGGGCAGGAAGTCCAGCCGCAGGTCGGCGACCATGGTGAGGTGCGGCAGCTTCTCCTGCAGACCCTTGCGCACGAGGGTGCGCTGGGCGTGGACCAGGATGTCGGGTGAGATGTCCACGCCGTAGTAGTGGCCGGGTTCGAGGTGGTCGATGAACCGCCATCCGGCGCGCAGGTTGCCGCAGCCGATCTCCAACATCCGGTGCGTGGGCTTGAGGCCGTGCTCGACGAGGTAGTCGAACTGCATCTGCCCCAACGCGTTCCAGCGTTCCTCGTTGGCGCTGCCCACGGCCTTGTTCGCGTTCCGCGCGCTGTCGTCGGCCATGACCGCTCGGTAGTACCCCACGTGGTCCCGGTGACGCACGTTGAGTACGGCGTCGCGCGCGGCGCGGCGCAGGTAGGTGAGGCCCCGCTGCGGGTGCCGGACCGCGCGCGACGCCCGTCCGAGCAGGCCACGCTTGCGCCGATCCGTCTCGTGACGTTCGCTCATCGCGCCATCGTAGCGTCCAGCCAGCGAAAATCGACAGACAGTGACGAGTGTTCGTCGGGCGCTGGCCGAAGGCGGTCACGTTCCCACGGGACAGGGCTCACCCCGCCGCGTCGTATGCCCGCTGGAGTGCGGCGATGTCCAGTTTCTTCATCGACAGCATCGCTTCCGTGACCCGGGCGGCCCGGTCCGGGTCCGGATCGCTGACCATCTCGATCAGCACCGTGGGGACCACCTGCCACGAAACGCCGTATCTGTCGGTGACCCACCCGCATTGGAGTTCCGCGCCGCCCTCGAGCAGGCGCGCGTAGTAGTAGTCGACCTCTTCTTGGGAGTGGCAGTCCACCTGGAACGAGATCGCCGGGGTGAAGGTGAACTCGGGGCCCCCGTTGAGGCCGACGAACCGTTGTCCGTTCAGCTCGAACTCCACGGTGAGGATCTCGCCGGCGGGTGCGGGCCCGGCGGCTGTGGTGTGGGTGATCCGACCGAGGCTGGAGTCCTCGAATATCGAGACGTAGTACTGTGCCGCGTCCAGGGCCTGTCCGTCGAACCACAGGCAGGTCGTGAATCCGTTCTCACTCATGAGGGTTCTCCTTTCGTACGAGTGTCTACCCAGGGATGGCTACCCAGAAGCGACTACCCAGGAGGGCCGGCGGGTGACCAGGCACCCATCGGCGCGGGTCAACCGATCGGTTGACCCGCGAATCCACCAGGACGGTGCCCGGACGGGTGATCCGCGCGGCGCCCGACCCAGGGATGCTCGACACCATGGCGATCATCGACGTGCGGAACCTGCACAAGCGGTACGGGGAGAAAGTGGCCGTCGACGACGTGTCCTTCTCCGTGGAGGAAGGGGAGATCTTCGGGATCCTCGGCCCCAACGGGGCGGGCAAGACGACCACGGTGGAGTCCCTCGCGGGGCTGCGGACGCCGGACGAGGGCACGATCCGGGTGGACGGGCTCGACCCACGCACCGACCGGGGACGGCTACGGCTTCGCCTCGGCGTGCAACTGCAGGAGTCCACGGTCCCCGAACGGCTCACCGTCAGCGAAGTGGTCCGCTTGTACGCGTCGTTCTACCCCACCCCCGCCGACACCGACGAACTGGTGGACCGGCTGGGCCTGGCCGAGAAACGTGACGCGCAGTACCGGAGGCTGTCCGGCGGACAGAAGCAGCGACTGTCCATCGCGTTGGCGCTGGTCGGGCGACCCACCATCGCGGTACTGGACGAACTCACCACGGGCCTGGACCCCCAAGCCCGGCGCGACACCTGGAGCCTCATCGAGAGCGTGCGCGACACGGGAGTCACCATCGTTCTGGTCACCCACTTCATGGACGAGGCGGAACGGTTGAGCGACCGGTTGGCGGTGATCGACGGTGGACGCGTGGTCGCCCTCGACACCCCTGTCGGTCTCATCAACCGGGCCACACCGGAGCAGCGGATCCGATTTCGGGGGACCGCCGACGTCGACGGGCAGGTACTCCGAGACCTGCCCGAGGTGGACACGGTGGAGCGTGAGGGCGGCCAGACCGTGGTGACGGGACGAGGGAACGTCCTTCACGCCGTGATCTCGGTGCTCGCGCGGGAACAGGTCGTTGTCCAGGACCTCCGGGTCGAACAGTCGAGCCTGGACGACGCCTTCGTCGCGCTGACCGGAAAGAGGATGGACCCATGAGCGCCACCGGCCGGATCGACGACCACACCAGTGCCGACACGACCGACGGACCCCGCGCGGACGGAGTGGTGCGGGCCGAAGGCCTCACCGTCCTGCGGCACCTCACCGTCGCGGAGACGAAGATGATTCTCCGCGACCCGACACCCATCATCGGTGGGATCCTGTTTCCCACCGTAATCCTCCTCGCGCTCGGGGCGATCCCCATGCTGCGTGAACCCTCACCGGACTTCGGGGGCGTACGGTTCGTCGACGCCTGGGCCCCGACGGCGTTGATCTTCGGCATGGTGATGCTCGGCCTCGTGCACCTGCCCAACGTCGTCGCCGCCTACCGGGAACAAGGCGTCCTGCGTCGGATGTCGACCACCCCAGCGCACCCGGGACTGGTCCTCACCGCGCAGCTCCTCGTCGTGCTCACCGCGATCCTGATCTCGGCCGGACTGCTGCTCGTCTCGGCGCGGCTGGTGCTCGGCATCGCGTTGCCGCAACAGCCATGGTTGTTCGCCGTCGCGTTCCTCGTCGGCAACGCCTCGCTGATCGCTCTGGGGATGCTCGTGGCGGCGGTCGCGCCCAACGCGCGGGCCGCGAACGGGGTGGCGATGGCTCTCTACTTCGTCCTGATGCTCGTCGGTGGCCTGTTCCTGCCCCGGGTGTTCCTGCCGGACGTCTTGGTGCGTCTCGGCGAGGTGCTGCCACCTGGCATCCAACTGCTCCTGGATACCTGGACCGGAATCGATTCCTCCAGTCTTCCCTACGTTGCGCAGATCGGCATAATGGGAGGGATCGCGGTCGGTGCGGCTGTCGCCGCGGCACGGCTCTTCCGGTGGGAGTGAAGAGGATATGGCCTTCGGAGGATGCTCGCACGGGAAGCCACGGTCGTCGTCCCCGTCGCACTCGGTGTACGAGGGAGTCTGGGAGTGGTTCAACATCGCCGTCCCGTGGCTCCTGCTGCTGCCCACGGCCGCGATCGTTCTCGCCCAGCGGCCGTCCGACACGGGCGAGCCGACCGCCATCCTCTCCCTGACGTCGGTGGCGGCGTTGTGGGTGCTATGCGGCCACACCCTCGCCGGCTACGAGCGGCGCCGAAACGCCGGGCACGCGCTGGTGTACTTCGTCGGCCTCCTCGCGGTGTCCTGCCTACTGATGGCACAGGACTCCTTGTTCCTGATGTTCACCATCACCGCGTTCTTCCACGCGATGCCGCTGCGACCACGCGGGCTGGCGTTCGTCGGCGTCGGGGCCGCGTCGGCGGCGGTGCACACCACCACGATGGGTTTCCCGGGCACGAGCACGGATCTGCCTTTCCTGGCGCACCTCTTCCTTTATCTCGGCGTGATCACCATTCAGACCTTCGCGATCGGCGCCGGCCACGTGGCGGGGGAACGCGGCGTGGAACAATACCGCGAACGCCAGGCCATGGTCGCCAAGCTCGAGGCCGCGCTGGAGGAGAACGCCGGCCTCCACGCCCAACTCCTCACGCAGGTGCGCGAGGCCGGTGTGCTCGACGAACGCCAGCGCATGGCCCGGGAGATCCACGACACACTCGCGCAGGGGCTGACCGGGATCATTACCCAGGTGCAGGCGGCGCAGCGCTCCGCCGGTAACCCGGACGTGGCGGACCCGCACCTGGACAGGGCGCTGCGGCTGGCTCGGGAGAGCCTGAACGAGGCGCGCCGCTCCGTCCAGGCCCTGCGCCCGGCGCGACTGGAGACGTCCCACCTCCCCGACGCCCTGGCGGACCTCGCGCGTGAGTGGGAGGACGGGGACGGGCCCACACCCGCCGTGGAGATCACCGGGGAGCCGGTCGCGCTCAGCCCGGTCATCGAGGTGGCCCTCTTCCGCGTCGCCCAGGAGGCGCTGACCAACGTGGCCAAGCACGCGCGGGCGACCCGGGTCGGGGTGACACTGTCCTACCTCGACCACGTCGTGCTCCTCGACGTGCGCGACGACGGAACCGGGCGGGCCCGGGATAGCGATACCGGATTCGGACTGAGCAGCATGCGTCAGCGCGTCCGGGGCATCGGAGGGACACTGCAGGTCGAGAGTGAGCCGGGCGAGGGGACGGCCGTGAGCGCCGTGGTGCCCGCCATCCCGCTCGCGGCCGCGCACCCGTGCCCCGGTGCGGACGCCGCAGCGGAGACCGGGACGGCGGTCGCCGAACCATCCACGGGTGCTCCGGTCGCCGCACCGCTCCCCAGCGAACTGGTGGCCGGCCGATGATCACCGTTCTGATCGCCGACGACCACCCGGTGGTGCGCGACGGACTGCGGGGGACGTTCGCCGGCGCCGACGACATCTCCGTGGTCGGCGAGGCGGGCAACGGACACGAGGCCGTGGAGGCCGCGATCCGGCTCGACGCCGACGTGGTCCTCATGGACCTCCGCATGCCCGAGATGTCGGGTGTGGAGGCGATCACGGCGTTGCGCACGCGCGCGCCCCACATCCGAGTCCTGGTCCTCACCACGTTCGACGACGAGAACGACGTGTTGCCCGCGGTGGAGGCCGGCGCCACCGGCTACCTGCTGAAGGACGCGGCGCCCGAGGAGCTGCTGCGGGCGACCCGCGCGGTGCGGCGCGGGGAGTCGGTGCTGGCGCCGACCGCGGCGAGCCAGCTCATGGGCCGGGTGCGCAGGCCGGTGAGCCCGGGCCTCAGCGGCCGGGAACTCGAGGTGCTGCGGCTCGTCGCCGACGGGGCCTCCAACCGGGTGGCCGCGAGCCGCCTCTTCATCAGCGAGGCCAGCGTCAAGACCCACCTCCAGCACATCTACGACAAGCTCGGCTCCCGTGACCGGGCGTCCGCCGTCGCCGAGGCCTACCGGCGCGGCCTCCTGCGGTGACCCGTACGACGCGGAGCACCGTGGGCGCCCCGATCCGGCCCCGCGCGGGGTTCGGTAACGTTGCACCTGAAGCGGCCCGGAGCACAGCCGAGCAGACGAGGCCCGGGACCGCGCAGGAGTGAAGGAGAACCCCGCGTGCAGCGCACAGTCTTCAACGGCAAGATCCACCGCGCCACCGTCACCCAGGCGGACCTGCACTACGTCGGGTCGATCACCATCGACGCCGACCTCATGGAACAGGCCGACATCGTGGACGGGGAGCAGGTACACGTCGTCGACATCGACAACGGCAACCGGCTCGTCACCTATGCCATCACCGGAGAACGCGGCAGTGGTGTCATCGGAATCAATGGTGCCGCCGCGCGGCTGGTCAGCCCGGGCGACCTGGTCATCATCATCTCCTACGTCGCGCTCGACGACGCCGAACGCGCGGGGCACGCCCCGCGGGTGGTCCATGTGGACGCCGACAACCGGGTGGTCGCGCTGGGGGCGGACCCCGCGGAGCCGGTGCCGGGCTCCGACACCCATCGCGGTGACGCGGTGCCGGTGTGACCGTTTCCGGTCCGTAACCCGTTGCTCTTCCGCCCGAGTCGTGGCCGTGTGACCCTGAGTTGGTGACCCGCGGTGCGTCTCCCGCCGATCCTCCCGAGCCCTACGACCCGGAGCTGCGGGAGATCGCGACCCACGTCGAGTGGCAGAAGCAGGGCGTCTGGACCATCATCTGGGCGCCCTACAGTCGGTGCTTCCTGGCGTTCGCCCGCTGGCCGGTGCCCGAGGGCGGCATCGTCGTGAGTGCCGCCGACCCCGACTCCCTCTACCGTGCCCTGCGTGACGCGGAACGGGAACACGGATATCTCCAGTGGCGCCACGGCCCCCGTCGTCGTTCCCGACGTCCGCGTCCCGCCCCGGCCGAGGAGGAACGCGCCGCCGCCGTCGACGAGTGACGGCGGGAACGACCTAGACGAGGTCGTCGAGGTCCAGCCGTAGCGGGAACGGCGCTGTGCGCTCCAGCACCCCGCGCACGATCCCGGTGGGAACGTAGCGACGCGTGGGCCCGTCGAGCTCGTACACACGCACCACGGGGCGATGGTTCTCCTCCCCGACACACCAGTAATGCCCGATGCCCGCCTCCGCGTACTTGCGCGGCTTCACCGTCCGGTCCCGTGTTCGGACTCCGGCGAGACGACCTCCACCACCAGGACCACGTCGGCCGGATCGAAGAACGTGCGGTCCGGGTCGTACTCCGCGGAGGTGGCCAGGACGTCGGGTTCGGGCCGGTTTCGTGCGTCGAGCCGGATCGTCATCTCCCGTTCGATCCCGATCTCGTCGGGAGCCATTTCTGACAGTGCGACGGTGAGGTCGGTCACGAGTCGGCCGTGCCGGGACCGTTGTGGGGACCTCCTGAGGACGAGGGCTCCGTCGACGAGCTCGGTGTGTCGCGGTACGTCCGGCAGGTGGTCCAGGTCTTCGGCGACCCAGCCCTCGGGACGCGGCGGACGCGTCCATTCAGGTCGGACGGTAGACATGGTCGGAGCGTACCGTTCCGGCGAAGGCGGCGCCCGAGAAACCGTCCGGGTGTGGAGCTCACCGGAGGCGACGACCGCCTCGACCCGGCTCTCTGGCGTGGGTCTAGGGCGCGGTGGCCGGGTCGTTCAGCCAGGTGAGCAGCTTCTCGGTGCGCGAGGCGTCGTCGCGCAGCGGGCACGTGAGGCAGTAGTCCTCTTTGGCGTCGGCCTTGTAGTCGAAGCAGCAGGTGCCGCGCACCGCCCACACGCCGCCGGGGTGGTTGGCGCAGAACGGGAAGAGCTGGGGACGGTCGCGCAGGACCGCGCCGGCGGTGACCATTTCGTCGACCACCGCTTGTCCACGGGCCCAGGCGAGTTCGGAGTCGTGGCCGAGGAACCGGGCCGGATTGAGCATGTAGAAGCAGAGCGAGTCCGCGACCCAGCCCCACAGGGTGCGGGTTCCCATCCGGGTGTGCTGTTGGAGGGCACCGAGCATCGGTCGAACCGTCTCCACCAGACTCCTGGCCGCGACGCGGTCCAGTTCCCGTTCGTCGGACACCACCGTGACGTCCGGGTGGCCCGCCGCCGGGTCGTCCGGCAGGACCGCGACGCGCGTGGAGGTGACGACAGGCGTTCCGATGGACGCGTCGGCGTGCCACGGATACCAGAGGTCCTCGGCGCGGAGCAACGGCGCGCGACCGGCCAGGTAGATCCCGGCCGCGACCAGGAAGACGGGGTCGCGCAACAGGGCCCGCTGGAACCGGACGACCGCGGGGAGACGGTGTCCGGGGCCGTGTTCGGCCGTCACCTTGTCGTAGACCGGGCCGAGCGCGTCGGCGGACCCGAGCCGGTCGGCGCGCAGCCACAGCTCGGGGTGTTCCTCGGTCCCGTGGGCGAGGCCGTCGACGCGGAGTGACGGCAGAGGCGCGAAACGGAGGGACGCGCAGGCGTCGACGATCGCCGACAACGGATGCCGCGCACAGGTCATTGACGCCGGTCCTTCCCCCCTGGAGTGCCGGAAAATGAGGCTAGCCTAAACTAACCACCGAGGCAAGGGGAGTGTGGCGACCTCAGCGGCCCCCGCGAGACGTCTCGTCGGTACGCATCACGGCGAGGTGCTCGCGAACCAGGGCACGGACGACCCGGACCGTGTCCGCGAAGGACGTCCCGCTCCGCCGGGCGAGGTCCTCCAACGATGCCCGGCGGCCCTCCACCAGGACGTCCAACACCGGACGGGCGACACCGGGCAGTCGGTAGCGGCGGCCCGACACCGTACAGACCACCTTGGTCGCTCCGTCGTCCTCCTCCTCGGACAGGCTCGGGGGGAGGATCGGCACGAACTCCACCTCCGTCTCCGGCGTCGGGTCCGTGTCACGCACCCCCCAGGGGAGGGAGAACCGGGCCCGTCGCGGGAAGCGGTCGTCGCGGTGCTTCAGCAGCGCGTCCACGTCCCACCGCCCAGCGAGGTCCACCAGCTCACGGACCAGCGCCTCGTGGTGCTCCTCGCGTTCCTTCTCGCTGGCGAAGCGGGGGAGGTCCCGCCTGGCCACCTCCCGGTCGTGCAGGGCCTCCACGATGTGCCGCGCCCAGTCGACTCCGGTCGGGGGAGCGAAGCCGAAGGTCAGGTGCATGCTTCCCTCACCGGTTCCGCTGACCGTGTGCCACCAGCCGCGGGGAACGTGCAGGACGTGCCCCGGGCGCAGCACTCCTTCCCACACGGTGGAGGGGGGAGGGTCGTGCCGGGCGACGGTGTCCCGCTTCAGCGGATGGGGCCGCGTGCCCTGGCCGTGTACCGCCCACGCCTTGGTCCCCGCCAGTTGCACGATGAAGGTGTCGTGGTCGTCCCAGTGGGTGTCGAACCCGCTGGAGGCACCCCAGATCACGTAGAGGTTGACCTGCACCCGTTCCCGGACCCAGCGCATGAGGTCGTCGGCGGCGTCCCGCACGGGCGGATGGAGCCGGTCCACCGCGTCCAGCACGAGACTCGCCCCGTCCCGCAGCTCCCGGTACAGCGCGTCGGGGCGCAGGACACGGGTGGCGGCGCCGGAGGAGTCGCCGAGCTCCGTGAAGCGTTCCGGCGCTACGGGAGCGCCGTCCCGGTGCAGACGCAGCCGCGGTGGCGACAACGGCCGGGTGGACATGATCTCCCCGAGCGCCTCCCAGGTCAGGATCCCGTCCACCGCGTCCGCGCCCACGTCGACGAGAGCGACGTCCCGCGACAGACGCTCGGCGAGGAAGTCCTCCTCCAGGCCTCCCCGAACGATCTCGGTGAAGAGGGGTCGCGACACCAGGTCCTCCTTGTGGTGGGTCGTGCGGGGGGGGCTGGGACCCACGCTGGGTCCCAGCCGTTCGAGCCGGCCGGCGCCGTGGGGGCGCGGCCCGTTGACGACTAGATGAAGTCGGAGCTGCCGTCCTTGCCGTCGCTGTCACCGCCGGCGGTGGTGTCCCGCGACGTCACCTCGGTGAGGTCCTCGACCTCCACCTCGATCGGGTCCATGTGTCTTCACCTCGCTCTCACTGCTCGGGAGCCATGACCGTCCCGGGTGGGGACAGCCCGGTCCGTGCCGCCGCGAAGGCGTGCGCGTCGGCCGCGAGCTCCACGGCGCGACTCACGGCGCGGGGTCCGTGGCCGACGCCGTACTCGTAGCGCAGCAGGACACGATCCGGCGCGAGCCTGCGCAGGGCGGCGCACATCTTGCGCGCGTGGGCGGCGCCGGTGCGGGTGTCCCCGTGGAACCCGTTGAGGAGCACCGCCGGGGGATCCAAACCTCCCGCGAGCGCGCGGTGGTAGGGGGAGTAGTCGAGGAGCGCCGAGGCGTCCAAGGGGTCGGCGACGCTACCGAACTCCGCGGTCCACATGCGTCCCAGCCCCAGGAACTCGTAGCGGGCCATGTCGGTGAGCGGAGCGAGAGCGATCACCGAGCCGCAGACGTCGGGGCGGCGCATCGCCGCCGAGGACCAGCATGCCTCCCGCCGAACCTCCGGACAGGCACAACTGGCGTGGGACGCACCAGCCCCGACGCACCAGTTCCTCCGCGGCGGCCACGAGGTCGTCCACGGAACGAGTCTTGCCCCGACGCTGGCCGGCTCGGTGCCACGCGCGACCGAGGTCGCCGCCCCCGCGGACGTGCGCGACGGCGTAGGTTCCACCCATGCGCAGCCAGGCCAGCACCGTCGCGCTGTAGCCGAACTGACGGGAGCGGCCGTAGGAACCGTAGGCGTGCAGCAGGGTCGGGCCCCGACCCGTGGTTCCGCGGGACCGAAGCACCGTCACGGGTACGGCGTGCCATCCGCGGAGCGGCACCACATCACCCGGCGCCGCACGTCGTCCGGTTCCTCCCCCGTGCGTGTGCGCGGGGCCTGGGCCTCGGGCCGGGCGGGCGGCCACACCGCGGACGGGCCGCCCAGGTCGCGGTCACCCGACCGGAAGGTCAGCATCCGCTGGTCGCGTGCCACGTCGGCGTAGCTGACGTAGGCGACCACGGAACCGTCCGCCGACCGGTCGGTGTCGATCCGGGTGACCATCCCCGCTCCGGGGAGGGTGACGTCGCCCAGACGCCGCCCCGTGGTCGGGTCATGCACGGTGAGAGTGCTGATGCCCAGGCGGGTCCAGCTCGCGAGGATCTCGGGAGAACGTGCCGAGCCCACCACCGCGAAGGCGTCCAGCGTGGCCGAGTCGCTCGCGGCGATGACCTCGGTCCATGTGTCGGGGCTGGTGGGCGAGGCACGACAGACCCGTCGTCGGGGTGCGTCGGCGTTGGTGCGCAGGTAGAGCATCCCGTCCGGGCCGATCCGCGGCTCAGACTCGATCGCCCGGCCCGTGTGTACGGGGACGAACGCCGGTCCGTCGGCGGGGGTGGCCGCGAGGTCGGCGAGCCACAGGTCCTCCCGATGACCGGTGCCATGGCCCTCACTCGCCACCAGCCACCTGCCGCCCTCCACCCGGACGCCGGGCACCGTCGCCGCTCCGACGCATCCACGGACCAGTACGTCACCCGCGGCCCGGCGCAACCACACACCGCGTCCTCCACCGGATTCGTCCCGGCGGACGTAGTAGAAGGCGGGCGGTCCACCACGTCTGGGGGTGTCCAACCCTGGGGGGAGCCAGGCCACGTCGCTGTAACGGACACCCGGGATCCGGTCCACCTCGCGGCCACTGACGGTGAGGACGCGCAGCACGCCCGTCTCCGTCCCGTCCCGCGACGTCTGCACCGCGACGTGACGCCCGTCCGGGCTGACGTCCCAGGAGTCCACCGTCGTCCGGCCGGTCGGGTCATCCACCATCGGGTCGAAGACCACCCGGGGGGAGGCCATCCGCGCGTCAGGGGCGACGACGATCCGTGGATGCTCACCGCCCGCGGGCCGGTGGGCCGCGAACACCGACCCCCCACGTCCCCGCGGCGCCGAGAAGTCAGAGTGTTGGGCCAGTCGCCCGATCTCCCGCGCCAACCAGCCCCGCCCCGACCACTCCTCCCGGGCCCGCGCGAACTCCTCGTCACGCTCCCGCAGCCATCGGCGGACCGCCGGCGAGTCGGCCTCCTCCAACCAGCGAAACGGATCGGGCACCGCACGGCCGTGCACCACGTCCACAGCCGTATCGTCGACGTCCCACCGTGGGTCGCTACGCACAATGGCCATGTTCCGCGCGCCCGTGACACCGGTCAAGACAGAAGTTGCTTACCTCCGTGGCCCGCCCCTGGTACGTGGGCGCGAGGCTCGACGGTCGTGCGGATTGAGGCCACGACCGTGGAAGGACCCCACGACGCCCGCCCGGGACCGGACACGGGTGGGGGAAGGTCGGAACCACCCCACCGCCCCGTGGCCTGACGGCCCGACGCGGCGACGGCGGGGGAGCAGGTCCGACGTTCGTCCCCGTCCGAGGGCCTCGTGTCCGGCGGGATGAGGGTGGGACGACCGCCGCGGCCCGAGCGCCCCAAGGGAGTGCGGAGCCCCGTCCAGATGATGAGCAGGAGCTGGCGAGGGCGTCCCCGTATGGAGCACCACCCCCTCGGCGTGGACGATGCCGGGCGTATTGGGAATGACCACGGCGGTCCGGCGCGGGCGTGGCGGACCATGGTGTGTCCGAGCGGTACCGGAAGCGGGCGGGTGCGCCTGGGTTGACGGTGAGGAGCCGGGTGAGCGGGGCGATGGTCACGGTGCGGCCGAGCCCCATAGTGCGGACCCTACGCGGCGCCGCGTCTGGACGTCGCCAGGGCCGTGCGGGGTGCGGGAGGTCCACTCCGCCGTATGGGCCCGACGCCGCCCCGGGACGGCGTCGCGTCGCGGTTGCTCCGTGCCGCGGTCGGTGTGGAACCACCGGTGGGGGTGCCGGATGGGAGGCTCGGGGTGTGCGCCGGGGTCGCGGGCGCGGGCGGGGTGTGACGGTCACGGTGGGGTCGAGACTCGTCACGTGGGCCGTCCGCGACGGTTAGGCGGCGTCGCGTCCGGCTGTCTCACCACAGTCGTGCGGGGCGCGGGAGGTTCCCCCCAGTGCACCGAGGACAGTGGGCAACCTCCGCACTTTCGCGTGGGTGCGGCGCGAGCCCGGGACGGTGTCGCGTCGCGGTTGCTCCGCGTCGGGTGTCGGTGTGGAACCGCCGGTGGGGGTGCGGGGTGGAAGCTCGGACGTGGGCGTGGCGGACCATGGGGTGTCCGAACGGTGTCGGACGCGGTGTGGCTTGGTGGTGGATGGTCTCGGCCGGGCCGAGACTCGTCACCTGGGCGGTTCTCAGAATGTCCGCGTCGCCGGGCCGTGCGGGTGCGGGAGGTCCACTCCGCCGTATGGGCCCGACGCCGCCCCGGGACGGCGTCGCGTCGCGGTTCCTCCGGGTCGGGCGTCGGTGTGGAACCGCCGGTGGGGGTGCCGGGTGGAAGCTCGGGTGTGGGTGCGGTTGTGGCGGGCCATGGTGTGTCCGAACGGTGTCGGACGCTGTGTGGCTTGGTGTGTGGATGGTCTCGGTCGGGTCGAGAGCCGTCACCTGGGCTGTTCGCGGTATGTCCGCGCCGCCGGGCCGTGTGAGGCGCGGGAGGTTCCACCGTCGTCGGTGGACGGTGGGGCCTCCGCACCACCGCGCGGGTGGGGACGCCAGCCCGGGCCGGCGTCGGTTACCGCGTGGGAACCCCCCGGCGTGTTCGATGGAGGGCGGCTCCTGTGCCCGTGGGGTCAGGCGCGGAGGAACGTAAGGACCGCGCGGACCCTTCGGTGGTGGTCGGTGTCCTCGGCGTGGAGGCCGAGTTTGGCGAAGATGCTACGGATGTGCTTCTCCACGGCGGGGTCGCTGACGACCAGGGCACGGGCGATGGACTGGTTGGAGTGTCCCTCGGCCATCAGGCCGAGGACCTCGCGTTCCCGGGGGGTGATGCCCTCCAGGGGGTCCTTGGCGCGGCGGCGCACCATCAACTGCGCCACCACCTGGGGGTCGAACACCGTTCCGCCGGCGGCGACCCGGTGCAGGCCCTCCATGAACTCCTCCACGTTGACCACGCGGTCCTTCAGGAGGTACCCGACGGCGCCCCGCGCGTCGGCGAGGAGGTCGTCGGCGTAGGACACCTCAACGTACTGCGACAGGATCAGCACCGGAGCGCCGGGAACCCGCTGACGGGCGGCGACCGCGGCCCGCAGGCCCTCGTCGGTGAACGACGGGGGCATCCGCACGTCCACCACCGACACGTCGGGGCGATGCTCGACGACGGCGGCGGTCAGACTGTCTCCGTCACCGACCTCGGCGACCACCTGACAGTCGAACTCCTCCAGGAGCCGGACAATCCCTGAGCGGATGAGCGAAGCGTCGTCTGCCACGACTACTCGCACGGAACCTCCATCGCGATCACCGTCGGACCGCCTGGGGGCGAGTCCACCACGAGGCCACCTTCCACCGCGCGGACCCGGTCGGTCAAACCGGCCAAACCGTGCCCCTTGGAGGTGTGCGCGCCACCGACACCGTCGTCCAGGATCGTCAACACCAGTCGGTCCCCGTCCTTGGCGAGGGTGATGGTGGCGGTGTTGGCGCCACTGTGCTTGGCGATGTTGGTGAGTGACTCAGCGGCGACGAAGTAGACGGTGTTCTCGACCGCCGGCGCGTACCGCCCGTCCGCGGTGATCTCCAGCTCGACCGGCACCGGACACCGGGAGGCGAGCGCGGCCAGGGCGGGGCTCAGACCGCGGTCGGTGAGGATCGGTGGCGCGATACCCCGCGACAGGGCGCGCAGTTCCTCCAGGGTGTCGCGGGTGGCGGCGATGGCGTCGGTCAGGGTCTCACCCGCCGCGTCCGGGTCCTTCGCCAGTTGGCGCTGGGCCCGGGAGAGCTCCATCGCCAGGTGGACCAGTCGCTGCTGCGGACCGTCGTGGATGTCGCGTTCCAGCCGACGCAGTGCCCCCGCCTCGGCCGACACCGCCGCGGCGCGGCTCTCCGAGAGGTCCGCGATGCGCTCCTGCATCTCGCCCACGGTGGTGAGCAGCACCCGGCCCAGACTGGCGCGGACCAGGGCACAGGCGCGTACTCCGTAGATCCACACCACCGTCAGGACCAGCCCGATGCCCACGTAGAAGAACGAGGACACGAGGTAGGAGTCGCCGAGACCCAGGAACTCGGGAAGGTCCTGGAAGTTGTCGCCCAACGTCACGCGCAGGATCCACCCGTACAGCGGGTAGGCGAGGGTCGCGATGGGGGCCGCGGTCAACGCGACGGTGAGCGCGAACGTGACGACCGACACAGGGAAGACCAGGATCCCGTACAACAGGTCCAGCCATCGCTGTCCGGATCGGACGATGTTCAGGGTTCGCCGGACCAACCCCGCACCCTCCGGTGCCTTGGGATAGTCGGGGTGCGCCACCGCGTATCCCAGCACGCGCGGAATCGCGTGCCGCTCCACCTCGGCGAACCCGCGCGCCATCATCAGCGCCAGAGCCAGGACGGCGAAACCGACACCGAGCACCAACGTCGCCGATCCCACCGCGAAGGCCGCGATCAACAGCGGGAAGGAGATGACCGACAGTGGGAACGTGCCGAGGATGTAGGCCGTGTCGGCCCAAACTCTGCGTCGTGCTGGAACCATGGGCCAATGCTAGGAACAATTCCGGGCGCCGAGTATCCAGGTAGTCGCGCCTCTTCGTGGTAGTGCCCGCCCTACCGTCCCGGGGCGTGCTCGGCGCGTCGGGACAGGAGTCCGGCGCCGTCGTGGTGGCGGGCACGGACCGGGTGTGGCGTGAGGGTCGCCAGGGCCGCGCGGTAGCGGGTGCCCGCGGAGAGGTCGGCCAACTGGACCGAGTCCGGAGCCGCGGCCGAGTCCCAGCGCACCACGCGGGCGGACTCCCGCGGACCACTCACCGTGATGGAGTTCAACCCACCGGACAGCCCCACGCCCGTCGCCTTCAGCAAGGCCTCCTTGCGGGTCCAGTAGGTGAAGAACGCCGCGGAGCGCGACGGGGAGGGCACCTGGGCGAGGTCCGAACGCTCCTGGTCGGTGAGGACGTAGGAGGCGAGGCCCTCGAGGTCGCTTTCGCCCTCACCACGGATCCGCTCCACGTCCACCCCGACCTCGGCCTCGGAACAGACGGCGACGGCCACCCAGTCGCCGGAGTGGGTGATGGAGAACTCCAGTCCCGCGGCCGCGCCCACCGGGCGTGGTTTCCCGTGCGGCTCGGTGCCGGAGCAGTGTGGACAGTCACGAATGTAGGAGACCTCGCCGGCCGGACAGTCGGCCGCCCGGGCCAGGCAGAGTCGGGCGAGCGCGTGGGAGACCAGGTAGCGATCCCTGTCCTCGGCCTTGAGGAAACGGCGGTGCCGTTCCCGCTCGTGGTCGTCCAACAGGGGGAGAAGCGCGGGCCGCGCCGAGGTCGGGGCGGCCCACCACACATCGCAGGTCACCGGCGCGCGCGACGCGCCCCTGCCGCCCGAGTTCTCGTCCACCCGTCCATTGTGCCGTCTCCCTCCGAGAACGCCGCCATGATCGGGTGTAAACCCCGGCGGGACGGGAATGTCCAGAAGCGGTCGGCACCCACACCGACGCGCAGGTCCACCCCCGACCTGAGGGAGGGCACGTATGTCCGTCGTCGAGATGTTCGGCACTGTGACACTGGTCGCGTTGACGGCCGCCGTGCTGGTTTTCGTCGCCACGTTGACGCGGGACCCCCGACCGGGCGTGAACCTCGCCGAGCGTGACACCGACGACGACGTGCCCGAGGTCACCGAATGGGAGAGCCACGCCTCTCCCCAGCGTTGACGCCGCGCTCCCGCCCCGACACGGCGACTAGGATCGCGGCATCGGCGTCGGGCGAAGCCGGGCCCGACCCGGACCAGCGGGAGAACTACGTGTCGAGCCACGCCGACAAACCCACCTTCGCCGCCGTTCGCCGTGACCGGATCCTCGAACTGGTGCGCTCGAACGGCACGATGGCGCTGCGCGACATCGCCACCCACGTGCGCGCCTCGGAGGTCACCGTCCGACGCGACATCCGCGCGTTGGAGGCCGAGGGACTCATCGACCGTCGCCGCGGCGGTGCCGCCATCCCCGGCCGGCTCGCCCGGGAAGCCGGCATGGTCGCCCGCGCACGGCGCCCCGCCACCGAGGAGCTGGCCATCGCGCAGGTGGCCGCCTCGATGGTCGAGGACGGAGACGCCGTCGCGATCGGCCCCGGTGCCGCGACCGAGGCCCTCGCCCGCGAGCTCGGCACCCGTAGCGACCTCACGGTGGTCACCAACGCGCTGCCCGTGGCCTCGGCCCTCGCGGCCGCGCCGGGGATCGACGTCGTCATGACCGGTGGGACACTACGCGGCTCGCTCATGGCCCTCGTGGGCAGCGCGGCCGACCAGGCGCTGACCGGCATCCGGGTGCGGCGCGCGTTCCTGGCGGGCGAGGGGATCAACGGCGACCGCGGCCTGAGCACCCCCAACCACGCGATCGCGGAGGTCGATCGGGCGATGGCCGACGCCGCCGAAGAGGTCGTCGTCCTCGCCGACCACACTCGTGTCGGTGCCGAGACCATGGTGCGCACCATCCCGCCGGACCAGGTGACCCATCTGGTGACGGACAGCCACGCCGACCCCGAGGTCCTGATGGAACTGGAGGAGCACGGGACGCGTGTCCACGTGGCGGTACTGGACTCCGACCTCGGTCAGTGACCGCCGTCGGCCCCCACCGACGACGGGGGCCGTGTCGGGGCGATCGACTAACGTGGATCCCCGCCGTGAATCCCAGATCCGCCGGAGTCGCCATGCCCGCCATCCCCCTGCCGCAGCCCTGGTCCCAGTCCCGGGTATGCGTGGTCGTCCCGACATACAACGAGGCGTCCAACCTGGGAGAGCTGATACACCGGGTCCTCGAGCTCCCGCTGCCCAACCTGCGGGTCCTGGTGGTGGACGACGCCTCACCGGACGGAACCGGTGAGATCGCCGACGCCTTGGCCACCGACCACCCCGACCGCGTCTCGGTGCTGCACCGCGCCGGCAAGGAGGGCCTGGGACGCGCCTACGTGGCGGGTATGCGTAGAGCCCTCGCCGACGGCGCGGACTACGTCGCCCAGATGGACGCCGACCTCAGCCACCCTCCGAGCTACCTCCCGCAGCTCCTGGGCACCCTGCTGGCGACGGGCGCCGGCGTGGTCATCGGCAGCCGGTACGTCCCCGGAGGGAGCCTCGCCCAGGACTGGGGAGCACACCGCCGACTCCTGAGCGGGTGGGCCAACACCTACCTCAAAACCGTGCTGGACCTGCCGATCCGTGACGTCACCGCCGGCTTCAAGCTGTGGAGCGAAGAGGCGCTCACCGCCATCGACCTCGACGCCGTCACCTCCACCGGCTACAGCTTCCAGGTGGAGATGCACTACCGCGCCTACACCCGGGGGCAGAAGATCGTGGAGATCCCGATCCACTTCTCCCAGCGCCAGACCGGAGCGAGCAAGATGGACCTCGGCGTGCAGGTGGAGTCGGCCCTGCAGCCCTTCCGCCTGCGCCGCCGGGCACGCCCCCGCTGACGTCCCGGAACCCGTTCCCGCCAGGGGTGGGAGCGGTGGGGGGCGTCGCCCCGGTTGGGCGTACTCGCTGGTAGCTCGATACGCTCTGGTCGACGTTCCCGCGTTCGACGCCGCGCAACCGCGGCCCCATGGAGGTGTGATGGAGCGCTCGGCACTGGTGACCGGCGGAAGTCGGGGTATCGGCCTTGCGATTGCCCAGGCGCTGGCAGCCGACGGCGACAAGGTCGCCGTGACCTACCGCACGGGCGAGGCCCCCGACGGGCTGCTCGGCGTGCACTGTGACGTGACGGACACGGCGTCGGTCGACGCGGCGTTCACCGAGGTTGAGGCGGCCCAGGGCCCGGTCGAGGTGCTTGTCGCCAACGCCGGTGTGACCAAGGACCAGTTGCTCGCCCTGATGAGCGAGGACGACTTCTCCTCCGTTCTGGACACCAACCTGACCGGCGCCTACCGCGTGGCCAAGCGCGCCGTGCGCGGATGATGCGCAAGCGTTTTGGACGCGTCATCCTCATCTCCTCCGTGGTGGGCCTCCTTGGCTCCGGCGGACAGGCGAACTACGCCGCGTCCAAGGCCGGCCTGGTCGGGTTCGGGCGCTCCCTCGCCCGTGAGCTGGGCTCCCGCAACATCACCGTGAACGTGGTCGCCCCCGGATTCGTCGACACCGACATGACCGCGCGACTGCCGGAGGAACGCAAGAAGGAGATCCTGTCCACCGTCCCGATGGGCCGCCTGGCCGAGAGCGAGGAGATCGCCGGAGCCGTGCGTTTCCTCGCCGGACCCGACGCCGGCTACATCACCGGGGCGGTCATCCCCGTCGACGGCGGGCTGGGCATGGGGCACTGACCCGGCCTTCCCCTCCCGTCATCCAGCAACCGACAAGAAACGGATACCCATGGGTCTCCTCGAAGGTAAGCGCCTGCTCATCACAGGGGTGCTGACCACCTCCTCCATCGCGTTCAGCGCGGCCCGCCTCGCCCAGGAACAGGGCGCCACCGTCGTGCTCACCGGCTACGGACGAATGAGTCTGGTGGAGCGGGTGGCGAAGAAGCTGCCCGAGCCGCCGCCCGTCATCGAGCTGGACGTGACCGACCCTGACCACCTCGCCGGGCTCGCCGACAAGGTTCGCGAGCACGTCGACGGGATCGACGGCATCGTGCACGCGGTCGCGTTCGCGCCGCAGACGGCCCTGGGCGGCAACTTCCTCAACACCGAGTGGGACGACGTCGCCAACGCCCTGCACGTCTCCGCCTACTCCCTGAAGTCGCTCACCATGGCGGCCCTCCCGCTCATGGAGGACGGCGGATCCGTGGTGGGACTGGACTTCGACGCGACCGTCGCCTGGCCCGTCTACGACTGGATGGGCGTCTCCAAGGCGACCATGGAGTCGGTGTCCCGCTACCTCGCCCGATACCTGGGGGAGAGGGACGTCCGCGTCAACCTCGTCGCGGCCGGCCCCATCCGGACCACCGCCGCCTCCAACATCCCCGGGTTCGAGGAGTTCGAGAAGACCTGGACCGAGCGAGCGCCGCTCGGATGGGAGCTGAAGGACCCCGAGCCGGCGGCCAAGGCGATCATCGCGCTGTTGTCGGACTGGTTCCCCGCCACCACCGGGGAGATCGTGCACGTCGACGGCGGCCTGCACGCGACCGGAGCCTGACCGAGGGGGCGGACACCATGGATCTGGGACTTCGTGGCGCGCGCGTGGTCGTCACCGGAGCGAGTCGCGGAATCGGACGGGCGATCGCTGAGGTACTCGCGGGCGAGGGCGCCGACCTGGCGATCTGCGCCCGTACCCCGCACACCGTGACCGAGACCGCCGACTCGCTCTCCGCGACCGGATCCACGGTGTTCGCCACCGCCCTCGACGTGTCCGACACCACCGCCCTGCGAAAGTTCGTCGGGGACGCGGCCGAGCGCCTCGGCGGCGTCGACGTCGTCGTGTCCAACGTGTCCGCCGGGGGTTCGGCCGCTCCGGACGAGTGGGAACGCAACTTCGGCGTCGACGTGCTCCCCCTCGTCACCCTCGCCGAGGCCGCGCGCCCCCACCTCGCGGCCTCCGAACGCGGCGGAGCGCTGGTGGCCATCTCCAGCACCTCGGCGCTGCACACGACGGCACCCGCCGGACCGCGCGCCTACGGTGCCCTCAAGGCCGCCGTCAACCACTACGTGGCGTCGCTCGCCCGCGACTGGGCCGCCGACGGCGTGCGGCTGAACACGGTGTCGCCCGGCCCGATCGAGTTTCCCGGTGGCAGTTGGGAACGGCGTCGCCGTGACCAGCCCGATTTCTACTCCGACGTGCGGGACCGCATCCCGATGGGACGGCTCGGTACCCCCGAGGAGGTCGCGCGGACCGTGGCGTTCCTGGCCAGCCCCGCGGCGAGTTATGTCACCGGCCGTAACCTCGTGGTCGACGGCGGCTTCCTCGACCAAGTGTGACCCGTCCCTGACGTGCGGCCGTCCGGAGAGCGTCGACCGGAACCGCGAGGTCGCGGCGGGAGACGTGCCGTCCCGGAAACCGCTGGGGACGGGTGCGGTCGGTCGTCCGGTTCGGCACTTGGCTCGAGGCGGCGGGGTGCGCTGTCCCCGGCGGGCTGGGGACACCGAGTGGCGCGGGGCGTGTACGTCCACGGGTGCGACACCGGCCGGGAGACGCGGGGCGTCGCTTTCCCGATCGGATCGGTGGGGGCGGGGCTGATCATCGGTGGCGCGTGGGTCGCCTCGGTCGTCCCGTTCGGCGCGTCGCTGGCGGCAGCGTGATCTCGCTCGACCGCGGTACGTTCTCCGGTCGCCGACGTCCCTCGTAGGGAGTGCCGGCTATGGCCGTTCAGCCGGCGGGGACCGGTGGTCGTGCCAAGGCCACTGGCGGCGCCCTGGACCGCGATGTCGCGACGGAGGACGCGGGCGATTCCCGGCCTGGGTCGTTCACGGGTGCGACACCAGTGGCGGGCTCTGGTGGCGGCGCGGGTGTGACGGGTGGGGCGCCTCTGTGGGCCGGGTCCGCGCGTCGCTGGCGGCGGCGGGAGCCTCCTGGGCCAGTATCACGTCGCCCGGCTACCCGCGACGCCCACTCGCCTGGGGGCGACGGCGCATGCCGTCGCCAGACGGTCCGGCGGGATTCCGGAGCGTGACTCGGGGGATTCAGTCGTCGATGCCCGACACGTCGCTGAGGGCCGATCGGATCTCCTCGGGCAGGGCCACCCGAGTCCCGTCCAGGGTCGCGGTGAGCTGTTCCGCGGTGCGGGCGCCGACCACGGCCGACGCGACCCGAGGCTGGTGCATCACCCAACTGAGCGCGACGGCCAGCGGGGAGACACCCAACCCGTCCGCGGCGGTGCACACCGACTCGACGATGCGGCCGCTGACCTCGTCCAGGTAGGGTTCCACGAAGCCCGACATCGTGCGTGACGCCCCACGCGACCCCACGGGGCGAGAGGACCGGTACTTCCCGGTCAGGACGCCTCGCCCCAACGGAGACCACGCCAACAGGCTCGCGCCGGCGTCGTCGACCGCGGGGAGCAGGTCCCGTTCCACCACGCGGTTGAGGAGTGAGTACTCCGTGCCCGCCGACACGACGGGAGAGCGTCCCTGGCTCGCCCCCGCGCGTTGCCAGGTCGCGATCTTCGCCCACTGCCAGGCCTCGACCCCGGCGACCCCCACGTAGCGGACGCGGCCCGACGCGACGGCGGTGTCCACCGCCGCCATGGTCTCCTCAACGGGGGTCGTGGGGTCGTAGACGTGGAGCTGCCACAGGTCGATGTAGTCCGTGCGAAGCCGGGAGAGCGACTGGTCCAGGGCCGACATCAGGTGGTGGCGCGAGGTGTTGTGCGGTCGGAACCCGCGGGGGGAGTGCCCCGCCTTGCTCGCGATGAGAACGTCGCCCCGACGGACCACCGAGGACGTGAGGTCACCGACGAGTCGCTCCGACGCTCCGTCGGCGTAGATGTCGGCGGTGTCCACGAGCGTGCCGCCCGCCTCCACGAAGGCCGCCAACTGGTCGGCCGCCGCGTCCTCTTCGACGTCCTTGCCCCAGGTCATGGTGCCCAGCGCGAGCTGGGAGACCCAGAGGCCCGATCCGCCGAGTTGTCGCTGCTCCATGCGGCGGAGCGTACCCCGAATCCGCGACACCGCCGTGGAGCCTCGCGCGCCGTCCACGTCCCCCACACCCCCAAACGGTCGCGTTTCCCACCCCGCGCACCGAGTCCGGGGTGCCGATCCTCACACCGAGCGGGGCACGATCACCACGTCTCAAGGGCGACCAACGTCGGAGCCACGGGGTGAGGTGGTGGTAGCGTGCCCGCCCATGAACGGTTTCGGTCACCGCACCCACGTCGACGACCCAGGTTTCCTGCCCAGCGTCACCCGGCACCCGCGCCTGGGCACGCTGCGACTCATCTCCCTCGTTGTGTTCGTCGTTCCCTGTGGGCTTCTCCCCGTGCTCGGCTTCCTCACCGTGCCCCCCGAGGGCGCGCTGGTGGATCCGTTCGCGCTTTTCCTGCCCGCCATGGGCCTCGGCGCGGTCGGGGTGGCCGCGGTGTTCCCCGTTCCCGCGTTGCCGGTCGACACTCCGCCGGAGGAGGCCGGCCGGACGTCCGCGGAGATCGTCCACAGCCGGACGTTCATTCGCCTGGCACTGTGTGAGGCGCCGGTGCTCTTCGGATTCGTCGCCACGTTCGTGACCAGGGAGAGCAGCCTGTTGCCGCTCGCGACGGGCGCCGTCGCCAGCGCGGTGGGCCTGCTCCTCGTCGCCGTCCCCCGCAGGCGCGTGCTGGAACGAATCCAGGACCAACTCGAACGCGACGGCGCGACGTCGCACATGTGGGACGCCCTGCTGGACACCCGAACCCAGACCACTCCCTAGGCCCGAGGCGTCCGACACCGGTCACGACCTGTCCGCTATCGCTCGGACACCCGATTCACGGACGGGGAGTCAGGGTGGCTTAAGTAGCGTCCCCGTCCATGACCGACATCCCCACCAGCCCACGCCATGCCGAACGCGACGATCCGGGATGCTTCACCAGTCTGTGGCGCGGACCCTCGCCGCTCCGCTCCCCGCGGATCCTCTCCGTCTTCGTGATCGCGGGCGTGATGGTCCTTCCCGCGTTCGCGTCCAACGTCGGTTCGTTCGACGGTGGCTTCGGGATCGACACGGGGCCGCTGCCGATGTACCTCATGGCGTTCGTGGCGGTGGTGATCAGCGCTCTGGTCCCGGTGCGGGCCCTGTCCGCGGACACCCCGCCGGACGAGCGCGGAAGCTGTCCGCCGAGCGTGTCCACGACGTGATCCTCATCAAGTCGGCTCTCCCCGTAGCGGCCGTGGCGTTGAGCCACACGGGAGCGGTCCTCTCGGAGCGCGGACTGGCGTCGATCCTCATCGGCGCCGTGGTGGGCCTCGGGGCATGGTCGTGTTCGGGCGTCCCACCCGGTGGGTCCCGATTCGTGTCCAG
Organism: Spiractinospora alimapuensis; assembly: GCF_018437505.1. NCBI lineage: Bacteria > Bacillati > Actinomycetota > Actinomycetes > Streptosporangiales > Nocardiopsidaceae > Spiractinospora > Spiractinospora alimapuensis. The sequence continues at coordinate 276,362 of NZ_CP072467.1, forward strand.
GAGCGGTCCTCTCGCGACGGAAGGGAGCCGCGTCCCACATGTGGGACGCGCCGCTCGAGCCGCCCCGGCTCGACCCTCGGTAGATCCTCGAACGCCCGCTCGCCCCAGCCCTCGGCGGGAAGGGACACGGCCGGCTGGTAGGGTCCCGGCCATGTCAGACGATGTGGGTCCCCACACACCGGGCCGTGGACGATGAGCGGCTCTGTCACGCTTCTTCTCGCGCGCCACGGCCTCACCGCGGAGACCGGGGTCAGCCTCGCCGGGCGCGCGCCCGGGCTGCCGCTGGACGACCGGGGGCGGGATCAGGCGGAGGCCCTGGCCCGTCGCCTGTCCACCCTCCGCCTGGACGCCGTCATCTCCAGCCCACTGGAGCGCTGCGCGGAGACCGCGGCCATCCTCGCCCGCGGAGCCGACACCCATCCCACGGTGCGGACCGACGAGCGGTTCCTGGAGCTCGACTACGGGGACTGGACGGGGCGGTCCCTCACCGACCTGTCCAAGGAGCCCCTCTGGCCCGTGGTGCAGGCGCACCCCAGCGCGGTCACCTTCCCCGCCGGCGAGGCGATGGCCGCCGCCGCGGCCAGGGCGGTGTCCGCCGTCCGCGACCACAACGCCACACTCGCCGCGCGCCACGCGAACCCGGTTTACCTGGTCTGTAGCCACGGCGACATCATCAAGTCCCTGCTCGCCGACGCGCTGGGCCTCCACCTCGACCAGTTCCAGCGGATCCAGGTCGACCCCTGCTCCCTGTCGGTGGTGCGCTACACCGCCACCAGACCGTTCGTGCTACGCGTCAACGACACGGGCGGTGCCGTCTCTGGCCTCGCCCCCGACGACACGACAGCGTCCGGGGACGCCGTCGTCGGTGGTGGAGGCGGCGGCTCGACTTCGCCGGATCGCCCGTCAACCGCGTAGGGTGCTGCCATGCCTGTGTACAGATACGACCCGCCGCAGCGGTTCGTGGTGGGGACCGTGGGGGAGCCGGGCGACCGGACGTTCTTCCTCCAGGCCGTCGACGCCGAGCGGATCACCAGCGTCGTGCTGGAGAAGGCTCAGGTCGCCGCGCTGGCCGAACGCGTCGAGGAACTCCTGGACGAGGTGCGACAGCGGTTCGGCGACGACCTCGCGGCGGATCCCGACGTCGACGACGCCCCCCTGCAACAGCCACTCGAGGAGGACTTCCGGGTGGGGCGGATGGCTCTCGCCTGGGACCCCGAGTCGAGCCAGGTCATCGTCGAGGCGCAGGAGGCCGCGGAGGAGACCGAGGGGAGCACCGAGGAGACCGACGTGTTCGCCGACGACTCCCCGCACGAGGTGCTGCGTGTCCACCTGACCGCCGGCGCCGCCCTCGCGTTCGCCAAGCGCGCACAACGGGTCGTCGCGGCCGGTCGGCCCAACTGTCCCCTCTGCGGCCAGCCCCTAGACCCCGAGGGCCACGTGTGCCCCCGCAAGAACGGCTACAAGCGCGTGTCCCTGTGAGTCACGACCGATGACCCTCTCCTTCGACGGTGTCGCCGGTCCCGACGTCGCGCCCCTGCTCGCCGACGGCACGATCGATCTCGTGGAACGCCTCACCGCGGCCTCCAACCAGACGTGGCTGGCGGTCCTGCGGTCCGGGGACGTCCAGGCCCGGTGCGTCTACAAGCCGATCGCCGGCGAGCGCCCCCTTTGGGACTTTCCCACCGGAACGTTGGCCGGGCGGGAGGTCGCCGCCCACCGCGTCGCGTGGTCGCTGGGCTGGCAGGTGATCCCCCCGACGGTGCTTCGTGACGGCCCCCTGGGCCAGGGCATGTGCCAGATGTGGGTCGAGACCGACCCCGAGGTCGACGTCATCGAGCTGGCGGGACGCCGCGACGATCCCGACCTGCGCCGGATCGCCCTACTGGACGCGGTCATCAACAACTCCGACCGCAAGGCCGGGCATCTGCTGGCGACCCCCGACGGCGCGATCCTCGGCTGTGACCACGGGGTGTCCTTCTCCGTGCGGTACAAACTGCGCACCGTGCTGTGGCAGTGGCGCGGGACCCCGATCCCCGCCGCGGACCGGGAGGCCCTGAACCGGCTCGCGGCCCGCCTGCGCGACCCCGCGAGTGACCTCAACGCGGAGCTCGCACCACTGGTGACCGCGGACGAGGTCTACGCCGCACGTCGGCGCGCGGAGATCCTGGCCGAGCACGGCGCCTACCCCTACCCCTCACCAGAGTGGCCGGCGGTGCCCTACCCTCCGGTCTGACCCCGCGTCACCTTCGGTGGCACCTCGGTGTCCGCCCCGCGTCCGCTGTCGAGGAAGCGGTCGTCCACGACCCGCACCACGGTCACCAGCAGCGCTCCGACCGCCCCGACGGTCAGGGCCAGGCTGACCTTCGCCGGGTCGCTCACGTCCAGAGCGAAGAACTCGCGCGCGAACGGCACCAGCATCACCCCGGTCAACGCAGCGGCCATACCGCCCACCAGGGCGACCTTCCACCACACGTAGGGTTTCGTCACCACCAGCAGCACCCACATGGTGACCACGCACAGCGTGATCAGCGCGGCGGTCCGGTCGCCGACGTCGGGCGCTCCGGCGTTGTCCAGGACCAGCAGGTAGGTCACCATCGTCATCGCTCCGGCGATGACACCGGAGGGGACGGCCAGGCGTAGGGTGCGGCGCACGAAGCCGGGGCGGGCCCGCTCGATGTTGGGGGCGAGCGCCAGGAAGAAGGACGGTATCCCGAAGGTCACCGCGTTGATCAGTGTCGCGTGCCGCGGGAAGAACGGATAGACCAGGCTCAACGCGCTCACGACCGACACCATCGTGATCGAGTAGATGGTCTTGGTCAGGAACAGGTTCGCGACCCGTTCGATGTTGCCGACCACACGGCGCCCCTCGGCCACCACCCGGGGGAGGGTGGCGAACCGGTTGTCCAGCAGCACCAACTGGGAGATCGAGCGTGACGCCGGGCTGCCCGAGCCCATCGCGACGCCGATGTCGGACTCCTTCAACGCCAGCACGTCGTTGACGCCGTCCCCGGTCATCGCCACCGTGTGCCCGCGGGACTGAAGGGCACGGACCATCTCCCGCTTGCGTTCCGGGGTGACCCGTCCGAAGACCGACCCCTCGTCCACCGCGCGGGCGAGCTCGTCGGGGTCGTCGGGCAGTTCACGGGCGTCGATCGGCGCGTCCGCCCGGGGCAGTCCGAGCTCACGGGCGACGGCCCCGACCGCCGTCGGGGTGTCCCCGGAGATCACCTTCACCTCGACTCCCTGGTCCCGGAAGTAGGCGAGGGTGCTCGCGGCGTCGGAGCGGACCCGCTGTTCCAACACGACGAGTGCGACCGGAAGCACGTGGCGCGGTGGCCGGGCCGGGTCCACCCGCCCCTGGGCACGCCCCAACAGCAGCACTCGCACACCCGTACCGGCCAGCTCCTCGGCCCGCACCGCGGCGGGGTCCCGCCGATCCACCAGGGCGTCGGGCGCCCCGATCACCCAGTGGTGTTCGCCTCCCTCGGTCTGGAAGCTCGTACCGCTCCAGCGTCGCTCGGAGGAGAACATGGCGATCGCCGTCACCGGCCACGGGGGCGCCTCGGGATAGGCCTCCGCGATCGCCGCCATACTCAGGTTCGGCCGTGGATCGGCCGCGGCGAGCGCCGCGAGCGCCACCTCGGGGGCCTCCGCCTCCGATCGTCCGCCGCGAGTGTCCTCCTCGGCGAGTTCCACGACGGCGGCGACCCGCATCCCCGCCTCGGTGAGTGTGCCGGTCTTGTCCACGCACACCACGTCGACCCGGGCGAGCCCCTCGATCGCCGGCAGCTCCTGCACCAGACACCTACGCCGGGCGAGGCGAATCACCCCCACCGCCAAGGCGATGCTGATCAGCAGCACCAGCCCTTCGGGGATCATCGAGACCAGACCGGCCACCATGCCGCGCAGCGCGTTACCGATCGGCCCGGACACGATCTGGGCGTAGGACTCGCCCACCAAGTTGGCGGCGTGACCGTGACCGAACAGTTGGCTGTAGATGAGGAGCGCGCCGGTGGGGAAGAGCAGCCAGGTGATCACCCGCAGGATGCGGTTCACCCCGGTACGTAGCTCGGAGGGTGCTTGGGAGTACCGGCTCGCCTCCTCGGTGAGGCGCGCGGCATAGGAACTGCGCCCCACGCGCGTGGCGCGGAACACACCCTGGCCCGCGACCACGAAGCTGCCCGACATCACCGGGTCGCCGGGACGCTTGTGCACCGGGTCGGACTCGCCGGTCAACAGCGACTCGTCGACCTCCAACCCCGAGGACGTGACCACCTCACCGTCGACCACCGCCTGGTCGCCCTGGGCGAAGTCCACCAGGTCGTCCTGGACGACGTCCTGCAGGCCCACCTCGACCGAGTGACCGTCGCGCACGACCCGTGGCCGTGCGGCGCTGACGATCGCCAACTTGTCCAGGGTGCGTTTCGCCCGCAGCTCCTGCACGATGCCGATCAGTGTGTTGATCACGATCACGAGCGCGAAGAGCCCGTCCTGGACCGGTCCGATGATCGCGATGATGGTGAACAGGACGGCGATCATCGCGTTGATTCGGGTGAAGACGTTCGCGCGGATGATCTGGCCCAGGCTGCGCCCGGACCGCAGCGGCAAGTCGTTGGCGCGGCCCGCCGCGACGCGCTCCGCGACGTCCGCGGCGCTCAGGCCGGTCAGCGCCACTTCCAGGGAGGAAGCGTCGTCCGTCTGATGCCTACCCCGCTGGGTCACGTTCGTCCTCCATCACAGTTCCCTCCCCGTCACCCCAAGCCCTACTCCACCCGGAACCGACGCTCACCAGCCGCGACCACCGTCGGGGTAAACCGGGAGCACGCGCGGGACGTCCAATCAGCGCGAACGGTCGTCGAGTCTGTTCGACCCCGTTCGACGCTGCCGTTCGTGTCCATGGGGGTGTGCCGAGAGGATAGCGGGTGGAGGCCAGTGCGGCTGCGACAGGGAATCGAGGACTCGCCGGCGCCCGGTGGCGGTTCGGGGCGGCCCGTCCGTCGCGCGGCAGGGGTCGAGGTGTGGGCGTACTGGTTGTTGTACCTCGTCGCGATGCCCGCGTCGTGGCTGCACTGGATGCACGGTGACGTCACGATGGGATTGCTGTGCGCCACGGTCGTCCTGTTCAGCGTGCGCCTGATTACCCGCGTGCAAGCGGGCGGATAGTCTCGAATCCATGCAATCTTGGTCCTCGGACGACGTACCGCGCCTGGATGGAACCCCGCGGCCACTGCGACTGAACAGCGCTCCGCAGCCCGGTGCCGATCCGTCACCGGCAGCCCCCGGCACGACGAAGCGGTTGTACGTGTGCGGCATCACCCCCTACGACGCCGCCCACCTCGGACACGCGTTCACCTACCTCACCTTCGACCTCCTCAATCGGGTGTGGCGGGACGCCGGCGCGGAGGTGCACTACGTGCAGAACGTGACCGACATCGACGATCCGCTGCTCGAGCGGGCCGCGGCCACCGGTGAGGACTGGCGCGCTCTGGCGGCGCGGGAGATCGACGTCTTTCGCGCCGACATGGAAGCGCTACGCGTGTTGCCACCGCGCTCGTTCGTGGGGGTGGTGGAGTCCATCGACCTCATCGCCGACCTCGTCCAGCGGGTCCGCGCCCGAGGCGCCGCCTACGAGCTCGAGGGTGACGTCTACTTTTCCGTCGCCTCGGCCCCGCACTTCGGCGCCGTGAGCGGACTGGACCGCGACACCATGCTGGACCTGTTCGGCGAGCGTGGCGGCGACCCCACCCGCGCCGGGAAGAAGGATCCCCTGGACTGGCTGCTGTGGCGCGCCGAGCGCCCCGGTGAGCCGGCGTGGGACTCTCCCCTCGGCCGAGGCCGCCCCGGCTGGCACGTGGAGTGCAGCGCGATCTCCCTGCACGAGCTCGGATCCGGATTCGACGTCAACGGCGGCGGCGTGGACCTGGTCTTCCCCCACCACGAGATGGGGGCGGCCGAGGCCGAGTGCGCCACGGGGCACGCGCCCCAAGCCCAGCAGTACTGTCACGTCGCCATGGTCGGGCTCGACGGGGACAAGATGTCGAAGTCCCAGGGCAACCTCGTCTTCGTCTCCGGCCTGCGGGCCGAGGGCGCCGACCCGATGGCGATCCGACTCGCCCTGCTGGACCACCACTACGCGACGCCGTGGGACTGGACCGCGGACCAACTGGACCGTGCCGTTGCGCGTCTGGCCCGGTGGCGCTCCGCGGTCGCCCTGCCCTCCGGGGAGCCCGGGGCCGACGTGGTCACCGCGATCCGGGCGGCGTTGAGCGACGACCTGAACGCCCCCGCCGCCCTGACGGTGGTCGACCGGTGGGCGGCGCGCGCCATCGAGAACCAGGGGGGAACCGACCCGGAGGCCCCCGACCTGGTCCGCAGGGCCGTCGACGCGCTCCTGGGCGTCGCCCTGTAACGCGAGCCGCGCGCCGTGTGACGGGGAGTCGAGAAGACTCCCTGTCACGGGTTGATGACGCGGTGAGTGTGGGTAGGGGGTCGGAGTGCGGGAACCGAACGCTGCCTCGGTTTCAGCGGTCCTTGCGGCCCGACCCCCAGGAGGTGCCATGGAAGTCCCATGGGCGACGGTCAAGACCTGCGGCCAATGTGACGCGACGAACTCCGCGGCCACTCTCAACTGTTTCTACTGCGGCAACCCACTCCCTCCGAGCCACACGGTCGCGCCGGGCGTGCCGGAGGCACGCCCGGCGAGCATCTGGGAAGGGGTTCAGGCGAGCCCCAAGTAGGCATCCGCGCGTCCCAAAGACCCCCGGAACGCGCCCCGAACACCCGGGGGGAGGGGTCGGCCCCGTCAGGCGCCCGACCCCTTTCCACCGTCACGGCGTTTCAGGTAGCGCTCGAAGTCCCGCGCGATCGCGTCACCACTCGCCTCGGGGAGCTCCGCGGCGTCCTTGGCCTCCTCCAGACTGCGCACGTAGCTCGCGACGTCACTGTCCTCGTCGGCCAGCTCATCCACCCCGCGCTCCCACGCGCGGGCCTCCTCGGGAAGGTCGCCCATGGGCACCGACAGCTCCGCGGCGTCCTCGACGCGGCGCAGCAGGGCCAACGTGCCCTTCGGGCAGGGGGGCTGTGCCGCGTAGTGGGGAATCGCCGCCCACAACGACACCGCGTCCATTCCGGCCTCGGTGAACGCGTCGTGCAGCGCCCCGACCACGCCGGTCGGTCCCTCGTAGGAGGACGTCTCCAGGTCGAGACGGTCGCCCAGTTCCGGGGTGGACACGGTCGCGGTGACCGGGATCGGGCGGGTGTGCGGGGAGTCCGCTAGGAGGGCGCCCAGCAGGACCACACGGCGCACGCCCAGCCGTTGGGCCACGGTCACGAGCTCGGAACAGAACGCCCGCCAACGCATGTTGGGCTCGACCCCGCGCATCAACACCACGTCGCGCTGCGCGCCCTCGGGGCGCGCGACGCTCAGCCGCGTCGCCGGCCACTGCAGCCCCTGACTCACCCCGTCCACGATCCGCGCCCTGGGGCGCGAGACCTGGAAGTCGTAGTACTCGTCGGACTCGACGGCCACAACCTCCTGGGTCTCCCAGCGGGACGCGAGGTGCTCGGTGGCGGCACTGGCCGCCTCGCCCGCGTCGTTCCATCCCTCGAACGCGGCCACCATCACTGGCTCAACCAGGTCGGGCAGGTTCGGGAACTCAGCCACAGGCCGCCTCCTTTACGCATCGTGGCCCCCGGCGGTCCGTTCTCCGGCGGCGAGACCGGCGGACCACGGCCCACCCTACGTCCTGTCAACCCTCCCGCTCCGTCTTCACCACAAGGGGATCGACGACCAGGAGTTTTATCGCGGCGTTCGGGGTTACACCGGATGCGCCCGCCGCCGCCGAGCCCACCGACACTAAAGTGGTGACACATGAGCTCTCGACCATCCCTGCGTGAGGCCATCGCACGACGAGTCATAGTCGCTGACGGAGCTATGGGAACCATGCTCCAGGAACACGACATCACCCTGGACGATTTCCAGGGCCACGATGGCTGCAACGAGATTCTCAACATCACCCGTCCCGACGTCATCCGCCAGACGCACGCCGCGTTCTTCGAGGTTGGCTCGGACTGTGTGGAAACCAACACCTTCGGAACCAACTACGCCGCGCTGGGTGAGTATGACATCCCCGAGCGCACCTACGAACTCGCCGAGGCCGGCGCGCGCCTCGCCCGCGAGGTCGCCGACGACTACACCACCCCCGACCATCCCCGATTCGTCCTGGGATCCGTCGGCCCCGGCACCAAGCTTCCCTCGCTGGGCCACGCTCCCTACGCCCTTCTCCGTGACTACTACGAACAGTGCGCCCGCGGTCTGATCGAGGGAGGCGCCGACGCCATCCTCGTGGAGACCTGTCAGGACCTGCTGCAGACCAAGGCGGCCGTTCTCGGCGCGCAGCGGGCCCGCACCAGCCTCGGCACCGACACGGTGATCATCGCCCAGGTCACCGTCGAGACCACCGGCACCATGCTCCTCGGCTCCGAGATCGGGGCCGCGCTCACGACTCTGCGGCCACTGGGCGTGGACGTCGTGGGCATGAACTGCGCGACCGGGCCGGCGGAGATGAGCGAACACCTGCGCTACCTGGCGCAGCACTCACCGATCCCCATCTCCTGCATGCCCAACGCGGGCCTGCCGGAGCTGGGCAAGAACGGCGCGGTGTACCCGCTCACCCCCTCGGAGCTCGCCGACGCCCACGACACCTTCACCCGTGACTACGGCCTGAGCATGGTCGGAGGCTGCTGCGGTACCACACCCGAGCACCTGCGCCAGGTGGTGGAGCGCGTCCAGGGACGGGGCATCACGGACCGGACCCCGGTGTTTGACCCCGCCTCCTCGTCGCTGTACCAGTCGGTGCCGTTCCGCCAGGACGCGAGCTATCTCGCGGTGGGGGAGCGCACCAACGCCAACGGGTCCAAGAAGTTCCGTGAGGCCATGCTCGAGGAGCGGTGGGACGACTGCGTGGAGATCGCGCGGGACCAGATCCGTGACGGCGCGCACGTGCTCGACCTCAACATCGACTACGTGGGCCGGGACGGAACAGCGGACATGCGCGAGCTCGCCTCCCGGTTCGCCACCGCCTCCACCCTGCCCCTCATGCTGGACTCCACCGAGCCGGGCGTCCTGGAGGCCGGGCTGGAGGCGCTCGGTGGCCGCGCCATCATCAACTCGGTCAACTACGAGGACGGTGACGGGGAGAACTCCCGCTTTACCCGCATCATGCGACTCGTCAAGGAGCACGGAGCCGCCGTCGTCGGCCTGTGCATCGACGAGGAGGGCCAGGCCCGGACCCGTGACTGGAAGGTGCGGGTCGCCGAGCGCCTGATCAACGAACTGAACGAGAAGTGGGGGATGCGCACCGGTGACATCATCATCGACTGCCTCACCTTCCCCATCACCACCGGGCAGGAGGAGACCCGGCGCGACGGCATCGAGACGTTGGAGGCCATCCGGGAGCTCAAGCGACGTTTCCCCGAGGTCCAGACCACGCTGGGGCTGTCCAACCTGTCCTTCGGACTGAACCCGGCCGGACGGATCGTCCTCAACTCGGTGTACCTGCACGAGGCGGTCGAGGCGGGACTGGACTCGGCGATCGTGCACGCGTCGAAGATCCTGCCGATGAACCGTATCCCCGACGAGCAGCGCCAGGCGGCGCTCGACCTGATCTACGACCGGCGTGAGGGCGACTTCGACCCCCTGTCCCGGTTCATGGAGCTGTTCGAGGGCGTTGACGCCCAGGCGATGAAGGAGTCCCGCGCCGAGGCACTGGCGGCCCTCCCGCTGTGGGAACGCCTGGAGCGGCGGATCATCGACGGTGAGATGAACGGCATGGACGCCGACCTCGACGAGGCCCTCGCAGAGAAGGCCGCCCTGGAGATCGTCAACGACCACCTCCTCGCCGGGATGAAGGTCGTCGGCGAGCTCTTCGGATCCGGCGAGATGCAGTTGCCGTTCGTGCTGAAGTCGGCGGAGACCATGAAGGGCGCGGTCGCGCACCTCGAGCCCCACATGGAGAAGTCCGACGACGACGGGAAGGGCCGGATCGTGCTCGCCACCGTCAAGGGCGACGTGCACGACATCGGAAAGAACCTCGTCGACATCATCCTCTCCAACAACGGCTACGACGTCGTCAACATCGGCATCAAGCAACCGGTGTCGGCGATCCTGGAGGCCGCGGAGGAGAACCGGGCCGACCTCATCGGCATGTCCGGACTCCTGGTCAAATCCACGGTGATCATGAAGGAGAACCTCGAGGAGATGAACTCCCGCGGGCTCTCCCAGTTCCCCGTGTTGCTCGGCGGTGCCGCGCTCACCCGTGCCTTCGTGGAGGAGGACCTCGCCGAGCTGTACGAGGGAGAGGTGCGCTACGCCAAGGACGCGTTCGAGGGGCTGCGGCTCATGGACGCGTTCATGGCGGTGAAACGTGGTGAGGACGGCGCGGAACTGCCCGCACTGCGCCAGCGCCGCGTGAAGTCCGGCTCCAAGCTCAAGGTGACCGAGCCCGAGGACATGCCGGCACGCAGCGACGTCTCCGTCGTCAACCCCGTGCCCACGCCACCGTTCTGGGGCGACCGCATCAGCAAGGGAATCCCGCTCGCCGACTACACGGCCTACCTGGACGAACGTGCCACCTTCATGGGGCAGTGGGGGCTCAAGGCCTCCCGCGCCGCCGACGGCCCCAGCTACGAGGAGCTCGTCGAGACGGAGGGACGGCCCCGGATGCGGATGTGGCTCGACCGCATCCAGACCGAGGGCTGGCTGGAGGCCGCGGTCGTCTACGGCTACTTCCCGTGCTACAGCGAGGGCGACGACCTGGTCGTCCTCAACGAGGACGGCGCGGAACGCACCCGGTTCACCTTCCCGCGCCAGCGCCGCGACCGGCACCTGTGCCTGGCCGACTACTTCAGGCCGAAGGAGTCCGGTGAGACCGACGTCGTCGCCTTCCAGACGGTGACGGTCGGCTCGGCGATCAGCCGCGCCACACAGAAGCTCTTCGAGGCGAACTCCTACCGCGACTACCTGGAACTGCACGGCCTGAGTGTGCAGCTCACCGAGGCGCTCGCGGAGTACTGGCACACCCGGGTGCGATCCGAGCTCGGTTTCGCGGGGGAAGATCCCGCGGACATCGAGGCGTTCTTCAAGTTGGGGTACCGTGGCGCCCGCTTCTCGCTGGGCTACGGAGCCTGCCCCAACCTGGAGGACCGGGCCAAGATCATGAAGCTGCTCGAGCCGGAACGCGTCGGGGTGACCCTGTCGGAGGAGTTCCAGCTCGTGCCCGAGCAGGCCACCGACGCCATCATCATCCACCATCCCGAGGCGAAGTACTTCAACGCGTGACAGACACTCCGATCTCACACCCGAGCCCGCCCCTCGCGCCGCACGGCGCGGGCGGCGGGCTCGCCGCCGTCCTCTTCGACATGGACGGCACCCTGCTGGACTCCGAGGTGCTGTGGGCCGAGGCGGAGAAGGAGGTGTGCGCGGATCTCGGCTACGTGTGGGGCGACGCCGACCACCACCGTAACCTCGGGAGCCACATCGAGGCGGTCGCCGCCTACATCGCCGAACGCGCCACCCGACCCGTCTCCGCCGGTCACGTCGCCACGCTCCTGGTCGACAACCTGCGTGGACGGCTGAACAACGGTGCGCCGCCCCGCCCCGGGGCCACCCGCCTCCTGGCGGAGGTGGCGGCGTCGCCGGTCCCCGCGGCTCTGGTGACCTCCACCTACCGCCACCTCATCCGCCCGGCGTTCGGCCCCCTGGGCACCCACCACTTCGACACCGTGGTCGCCGGCGACGAGGTCGACGGCCGCAACAAGCCGCACCCCGAGCCCTACCTGCGCGCGGTGGCACGCCTGGGGGTCGCGCCGGGCCACTGCGTGGCGCTGGAGGACTCCGCCACCGGGGCGAGGTCCGCCCTCGCGGCGGGCTGCGTCACGGTGGTCGTCGGCACCTCGTTGACGGTGCCGGAGGGCGTCCACACGGCAGCGTCGTTGGAGGACCTGGACCTGGACCGCCTCCACGCCCTCATCGGCTGACCCGTCTCCCGCGAAGGCCGTCCCCCTAGGGGGTTGGCCGGATGCGTCGTTTGGGGGCGAGTGTCACACTGGAGGTATGGAGGACCAGATTCAATACGCGGGTCAGATCCTCGGCGTGACGCTGTTCGTGGTGGGGCTCGTCGTGTCGTGGGTGGTTTGGCGTCGCCGTGGCGCCGCCTACGGACTGAGAGGTGTCGCCTGGTCTTCACTGATACTCGCGGCCGGTCTCACCGGCCTGATCGACGCCCTGTGGGTGTTCGGCGCCCAGCTCGTCGGTAACGTCCTCAATCCAGTCCTGTGGGCGGGGCTCGGCACCGGTGGGTTCGCGGTGCTGCTCTACGTCATCTCCGGAGTGATGAAGGCACGCGGGGTCGGGACCAAGGGCCGAGGCGGCAAGGCCGGCACCGCCAACGGCGGGACCGACGCGGCACCGCCCAAGGCCGCGCCCTCGGGCAAGGGAGCGGCCGGTCAGGTGGGTTCGGGCTCCGGGTCTGGAGCCGGAGCTGGAGCCGACGCCGACGACTTCGGCGACATCGAGGCCATCCTGCGCGAGCGCGGGATCTCCTAGCAACCCCTCGGTCCCGACGATCCTGTGCCGGTCCGCCCGAGAGCGGACCGGCACGGTGGCTTTCGTAGGCGATCGCCCCTCGGCCACCGTCCACGTCGGACGCGTTCCCCAGCGACCGTCGCGCCCTGGCAGCGGGGACGGGCACCGGAGGGCGGCGCGCGGACGCTCATCAGACGGAGTCGCCGGCTGGACGGATCCACGTGGGCAGGGGGCCGCCGCCCCCGACGTTCGGCGAGCCATGTGAGTCAACGGACGCTAGCCGGTCGCGGGTCGAGCCCGTGTGCCGTCACCGTTCAGGACGGCGCGCCTCTCGCGCCCTCACCGCACGGGGGAGCGGCCGTCGCGGCGCGGGCGACCGCGGTCGCCCTGCCCACGGCCTCCCGCCGCGTTCGGAGGACGAGCCGCGTGTGGTCCTCCCGACGGCCTACGCCCCCGGTAGCCGAGCCCGTCACCGGGAAGCGGTGAACCCGCCCCTCGTCCGGCGAGCCGCGGGACGACTCCGCCGTCCCGCGCCGGCGAGGCCCCCGCGCTGGAACGCGCGGATCAGCTCGCCACCAAGGTTCGCCCCGGCGCCCAAGGCGAGGCCCACCGCGACCGCCTCCGACAGGCTCAACAGTCCTCCCACACCGTCGCCGGTGCTGAGTTCGAGCAGTCCCCGGTACAGGATGCTTCCCGGCAGCAGCGGGGCGATGGCGGGAATGATGTAGGGCAAGGCCGGACGCTGGGTCCGCCGCGCCAACCAGTGCCCGATCACCCCGATCGTGATCGCGCCGATGACCGTGGCCACGACCGAGGGCACACCGAGGCTGTGCCGCATCCAGGCGAAGACCAACCAGATCAGCACCCCCATCACGCCGATGGCGGGCAGCATCCGCGGCGGGACCGAGAGCGACACGGCGAACGCCATCGCGATCCCGGCCGCGCCCAGCAACACCGCGATGTTCGTGGGGTCGGTGTCGGCGACGGGGAGGTTGTCCAGCTTCATGTCCACACCGAGGCGTACCGCCAGATAGGCCACGGCACCCACACCGGACAGGATCGCGCCGAGGGTGAAGAACACCTCCAGCAGTCGGGCCCCCGCGCTGACGTAACTTCCGCCGATGCCGTCCTGGAGACTGGACACCAGCGGACGTCCGGGAAGCAAGGCCATGATGTTCCCGGTGATCACGGCGCCGGCCTGTACACCCGTGCCGGTCCAGGAGTCCGCGGACAGCAGCGCCACGCCGATCGCGGCGGAGATCGCCGCCGCCCCCGCCATCTGGTAGAACTCCGCGATGCCGCGCCGGGCGAGGAAGACCGACACCCGTTCCCCCAGCACGGTGGCCACGAACGCGGCCGCGGCGACGATGAGACCGCCGCCCATCATCACACTCGCGCTCGCGGCGATGAGCCCGAATCCGGTCACCACCAGCATGTTGGTGTAGGGCGAGCGGTCGTTCTTGATGGCGCGCAGCCGCTGCAGTGCCTCGTCCAGCTCCAACATGCCCAGCGCCGAGTCCTGCACCAGGCGGTGCAGTTCACTGACACGGAAGTAGTCCAGAGTACGGCGACGGACCACCCGCTCCCCGGTGATCGGGATCTGGTTGGCGCCCGGATGACAGGAGATCGAGATCGCGGTGAACGTCACCGACACTTCGGTACGGGGAAGCTCGAAGGCGACCGACAGCGACAGCATCGCGTCGTTCACGGCCTCGGTGGCCTCGCCGCTGGCCAGCAGGAGTTCACCGACGCGCAGGATCAGGTCGATGGCCCGCGGGTCGGGAATCGCCTCAGCCTCGTCATCGAGGTCGTCGTGGGAGTGGCCACCGTCGCCGCCCAGACGCCAGTCCTTCAACCGGCTGAGGAACATTCCGTCTCCACGCGAACCCGGCCGACGGGGACGCCGCATGACACACCCCTCCTCACGGTCGAAGACAGCGGGTAACGGAATCCAAGCACTCAGCCAGAGGGAACACGACGTGTCGACTCCTTGTTCCGTCCGGAACTACTCGGCGGAGATGGCGCGCAACACGTTCATCCGCGCCGCCCGCCACGCGGGCCACACGGCGGCCACAACGCCGATCCCGACACCGAGAACGAGCAGCGTCGCCAGTTGTCCGGTCGGAACTGAGAACTCCCTGAGGTCCACGAGGATCTGTTGAAAGGCCCATCCGAAACCCAGGCCCACGGCGACGCCGGTCAGTGCGCCGAATGCCGCGATTACCGTTGCCTCAAGCCGTACCATGCGCCGTAGTTGCCACCGTGCGAGTCCGACCGCCCGCAACAGTCCGATCTCGCGGGTGCGTTCCGCCGTGGCCAGCGCCAACGTGTTCACGATGCCCAGGGCCGCGATCACCACGGACATGGCCAACATCACATACACGAGGTTGGTGAGGGACGCCAACTGGTCGCCGTAGAACTCCTTGAGCTCACCGCGGTCCATCAGCCCGAGGCCGCTGTGGGCGTCGGCGACGCTGTTGAGTTCGTCGCGCAGCTCCGTTCCGGCGGGCCCGGCGGTGTCGAGGTAGGCGAAGGCCGTGAGCTCCTCGTCGAAGTGTTCGGCGTAGCCCGAGGTGTCCAGGAGGACGGGCAGTGGATAGACGTCGCTGGGCTCGTAGCGACCGGTCAGTTCGAGTTCGGCGCTCGCGCCGGTCGGGAACCGGAACTCCACCTCCTCACCCGTCCGCCACCCGTGGGCGTCGGCCACGTCCTCACGCGCCGCGAACTGCGTGTCCCGCTCCGGCGGGGAGCCGTCGACCATCCGCAGGTCCCACGCCTCCTCGACCTCGTCCCCAGCGATGCCACCCATGGGCATCGGCTGGTCGTCCGTCACCGTCATCCCGAAGCGCAGAGCCAGGACCCGCTCCACACCCTCCACGTCGCCCAGCTCAGCGACCGCCTCCGGCGTGATGGTTCCGTTCGGGCCGTCCGGCTGGGCGATGAAGTCGAATCCCAACTCGTCGTCGATCCACCGATCCAACGACGCGGCCATCGACGCGCTCAGCACGGCGATCATCGTCACGAGCGTCATCCCGACCATCAACGCGGAGGCCGTGGCGGCGGTACGGCGTGGGTTGCGCATCGCGTTCGCCCGGCCCAACCGACCACTGACGCCCAGCAGCGTGATCGGGGCTCCGACCGCGGCGACCACGGGACGACTCAGGACGGGGGCGAGGAGGGCCACGCCCAGCACCACCGCGGCACCACCCAGCCCCACCTGCCAGGCCGCGAGGTCGCCCTCGGGGGAGGTGACACCACGCGCGACAGAGACACCACCCGTCGCCACGAGGAGAAGTCCCGCGACGAGCCGGCCGCGCAGCGAGGACACCGGCATCGCCACCTCGTCGCGGAGCACCGCGACCGGGGGTACGCGGGTCGCTCGACGGATCGGCCCGTAGGCGCTGACCAGCGTCACCCCGAGGCCCGTGGCGACGCCCGCGGCCATCGTGGGAGCGTCCAGGACAGGAGTGGTGTCCGGCAGCGCGATCCCGAACGCTTCGGCCACGCGCAGGATCCCCAACGTCAGCCCGTACCCGGCGATGATGCCCGCGACCGACGCCACGACCCCCACGACGACGGCCTCACCCAGCACCATGAGCCGCACCTGGTGGCGACCGGCACCCACCGCGCGGAGCAACGCGAGCTCCCGTCCCCGTTGGGCGAGCAGCATCGCGAAGGTGTTGACGATCAGGAACGCGCCGACGAACACCGCGATCCCGGCGAAGACGAGCAGCACGGTCGTGAGGAACCCCAACGCCTCGCCGAGGTCGGCGGCGTTCTCCACCCGCACGACGTCCATCGGCACCGACTCGGTGCCCAGGTCGAGTACGGGAGCGACCGAGTCCGCGACCTGCCACTGCGACTTTCCCTCGACGCCGACCAGGTAGAACTCGCTGACCGCTCCCGTGTCACCCAGGACCACGTCCTGGGCGACGGCGTGGTCCAGGCCGACGATGGTGGCTCCGGCCAGCCCCGTGGCGCCGGCGACCGTGAAAACACCACTCAGCCGAAACTCGTGCTCGGCCCCGGCCAGACGGATCCGGGTCGTGTCCCCGACGTCCAGCCCGGCCTCCTGGGCGGTGGCCGTGTCCAGTACGAACTCCTCGGGGGCGTTCGGTGCACGCCCCGAGAGGTCGTAGCCCGACCCAGGGCGATCGTGCCACGACATCACGAACTGTGGCGCCCCCGTCGTACCCACCGGCTCACCCGAAGGGTCCAGGACCGTGCCGGTACTGAGCACCATCGGGTACACGGCGTGGACGTCGTCCGCCTCCCGCAGCTCCTCGGCCAGGCTCTCCGACAGCGTGGTCGTGGTGTCCCCGTAGTCGGCGAACCCCTGAGCGAACGCGCCCTCCACGCGCACCACCGCGTCGATGTCGGCGTCGAAGCCGTCCATCATCTGGTCGAACGCCCGATCGATGGTGGAGTTCAGGATCAGGGTCCCCGAGGTGACGCCACGCCGAGAACGACGGCGAGGGTCGTCATCGCCAGTCGCCCCCCGTGCGCCCTCACCGAACGCAGGACGAGGCGCGGCAGGATCACGCGTGGCCCCCCGGTACGCCGGGATCCCGCAACGCCTTCATCCGCTCCAGGACGCCCTCACGCGTCGGCTCCGCGAGCTGGTCGACCACCCGCCCGTCGGACAGGAAGACCACGATGTCGGCGTGGCTGGCGGTGGCGGGGTCGTGTGTCACCATGACGACCGTCTGACCCGTGTCCCGTACCGAGTCACCGAGGAAGCGGAGGATTTCCGTACCGGCGCGGGAGTCCAGGTTGCCGGTCGGCTCGTCCGCGAAGACGATCTCGGGTCGTGAGACGAGGGCCCGGGCGCAGGCGACCCGTTGCTGTTGGCCTCCGGAGAGCTCCGCGGGCCGGTGTCGGAGCCGGTCGCCCAGGCCCATGGTGGACACGACCCGGTCCAGCCATTCGGTGTCCACCCGTCGCCCGGCGATGTCCAGGGGGAGCCGGATGTTCTCCAGGGCCGTCAACATCGGCACCAGGTTGTAGGCCTGGAACACGAACCCCACCCGATCGCGCCGCAGGCGAGTCAACTGGCGGTCGCCCAACCCGGACAACTCGGTCTGACCCAGCAGCATGCTGCCCGAGGTGAGCGTATCCAAACCCGCCATGCAGTGCATGAGCGTGGACTTGCCCGACCCGGAGGGGCCCATGACGGCCGTGAACCGACCGCGCGGAATCCCCAGGTTCACCCCGTCCAGCGCGTCCACACGGGCGGTGCCGCGACCGTAGGACTTGCGCGCGTCCACCGCGCGGGCGGCCAACGCCGACCCCGCCGGATCGCGCAACTCCTCCGCGGTGACGGGCACGGTCAGTGCCATACGTCCCTCCCCCAGGTTCCAGGAGCCGCTGTTCCTGGAACCCTACGGTGCGTCCGTCGAGACCGTCTCCCCCGTCTGGGGGAAACGGTGGCGCGGTGGGGACACGTCGCGGTGTCGTGCGGGCCGACGGTCGCCACGAAGGATCCTGCACGGCCCGCGGCACCGTCCTCGGGCGGCGAGCCCCATCCACGAGGCTCGATCCCGGCGTCAGCGGCGATTCGCCGCGGTCCCCTCGCGCTCGGTTGGCCGTGGCGCCGGTCGGACGGGGCGCACGCCAACCGCGAGTTCCCGCGCCTCCTCGGCTCGACCGGCCGCGCCGATCGTCCTCGTGGTGTTGACGGCGCGTACGACGACCACGCGAGGACGTGGGTCGGGCGGACCCACGGTGGGTTCCTCCTCGTGCGATGCCCCCGGCGCGCCGGGAGGAGCGGTACGACGTGGGCGGACTCCCTGCCCAGTGCGCAACAACGGGCGGACCGCGGGGCGAGTGTAGTCGGGGCGACGCGGCCGAACCACTCCCAGTGGGGCCACCGGACCTCCACCACGTGGTCGCCGGGTGCGAACACTCCCGCGGGTCGGGCACGATCGGGGGAGGACACACCCACCCGCGACGTCACACGGACGGTCTCCACGGTCCTCCCCGTGACCAGCACGGGCGTGCGGCCTCGGGTCGGGGGTGGTGGTCCCGCCATCCTGTTCGCCGCCGGGGCGTCACGCACCGTCAGGTCGTACGGACCGGCCCGCGGCGCACGACGGCGGTCGGGCCACGATCAGTTCGGCGTGGCCTCCGGCGTGGGCAAGGGCGGAGGAGTGCCACCAAACTCCGGGCAGTGCGCCTGGTGGTCACACCAGCCGCACAGCTTGCTCGGCTTGGCGGGCCACTCGCCGGAGCGGGCCGTGGCCTCGATCGCCTCCCAGATGCCCTGGATCTCGACCTCGGCGGCACGCAGCTCCCCCTCGGTGGGCTCGTACCACAGCCACCCCGAGTCGCCCAGGTACATCAACTGCAGGCGCCGAGGGATCTCGCCGTACACCCGCCAGATCATCAGCGCGTAGAAGTAGATCTGGAACCGTGCCTTGTCGGTGAAGCGGGGCGGCGGCGCCTTGCCGGTCTTGTAGTCGACCACGCGCATCGCACCGTTGGGGGCCACGTCCAGGCGGTCCACGTATCCCCGCAGGCGTAGTCCCGACTCCAGGGTGACGTCCAACCGCAGCTCGCGTTCCCGGGGCTCGACCCGACCCGGGTGCTCCATCTCGAAGTAGCGCCGAACCAGGGTCCGCGCGTCCTCCAACCAGGCGTCGAGGTCCTCCAGCGAGTCGAACATGTCCTCGAACTCGGGACTCTCGCCCACCATCACGTCCCACCGCGGCTCCACCATGGCCAACGCGGAATCCGGGGTACGCTCCTCGGGCGCCAGGGAGAACACGTCGTCCAGCACGGCGTGCACGAGGGTCCCCCGCACCGCGGCGGGCTTTGGCTCCTCGGGCAGCCGGTCGACGGTTCGGAACCGAAACAGCAGCGGACACTGCATGAAGTCGGCCGCACGCGAGGGGGAGAGTACGGGCTCCAGGGGCAGGCGCGGTCCGGAAGGGCGCTCGGGCATGGGGGCAAGCCTAGTTGCTTCCCCGGCTCGCGCCGCACCACGCGGAAAGGATTGGGGACAACGCCACGTAGCCTGGAAGTGTGTCGGAACCGAGGAACACGCGCGGCAGGACCGCCGATCGCCGGGGGCCGGGTCTGCTCATGGCGCGGATCGCGGGAATCCCGATCTACGTCTCTCCCTCCTGGCTGATCATCGCGGCCATCATCACCGTGTTGTACGAGCCGATCGTGGAGGGCATCCTCGGGCTGGGAATCCTCTCCTACCTGGTCGCCTTCGCCTTCGCGGTCCTTCTCTACGCGTCGGTGTTGGTGCACGAGCTCGCGCACGCCCTCGTGGCCAGGGGGTACGGCCTGCCAGTCCGCCGGATCCGGCTCTACATGCTGGGCGGTGTCTCCGAGATCGAACGCGACCCGCAGACGCCCCGGCGGGAGTTCTGGGTCGCGTTCAGCGGACCGTTGCTCTCACTGGTGCTCGCCGGGGTGAGCTTCGGGCTCTACCTGATGATGCCTCCGCTGACGGTGCTGAGCGTCCTCACGTGGCAGCTCTGGGTCGCCAACCTCCTCGTCGCGGTGTTCAACCTGCTCCCTGGCCTTCCCCTGGACGGGGGCCGGCTGCTGCGCGCGGGCGTGTGGGCGGCCACCCGCAACGCCGACCGGGGAACGCTGGCCGCGGCCTGGGCGGGACGGTGCATCGCCGTCGTCGTCGCCGCCCTCCCGTTCCTGCTCGCCTGGTGGGCCGGAACGTCCCCCCAGGTGTTCGGGGTGCTGCTCGCGGTCCTCCTGGCGGCGTTCCTGTGGATGGGAGCGACGAGTTCCCTGCGCACCGCGCGCCTGCGGCGCCGCGTTCCCAGTCTGCGCGCCGCCGAGCTCGCCCGTGTCCCCGTCCTCGTCGCCGCCGACACGCCGTTGGCCGAGGCCGAGCGGCAGCGCCTCAGCCAAGGGGCTGGCGCGATCGTGGTCACCGACTCCGGCGGCGAACCGATCTCCATGGTGCACGTCGCGGCGGCCGACGCGGTTCCCGAGACGCGCCGCCCCTGGGTGCCGGTCTCCAGCGTCTCCCGTGCCATCACCCCGGGCGGTGTCATCCCTGCCCGGCTCTCGGGCGAGGACCTGCTGCACGCGTTGGGCGCCCATCCGGCGGGGGAGTACCTGCTGCGGGCGGACGACGGCACGATCATGGGCGTTCTGTACGCGAAGGACATCCAGGACGCGCTCAGCCGGGCATGACGCTGGACCCGGGAGCCGTGGCATCCCTCCACCAGCTCGCCACCGACCTCACACGTCTCGGGATGCGTGCTCGGGTAGACCCCGTCACGCGCAGCGTGGACGTGGCCACGACCGGAGTGTCGGCGCGCGGTCCCAACACCTGGGTCGCGCTGCGCGCCGTGCTCCGGCCACACGGCGAGGACCTGTGGTGGTGGGTCACGATCCCCGGGGGCGACCTGGGCTACGTTCCCGGGGAACGGCCGATTCCGGCGGCGGTGCCCGTCGCCCCGGCCACGGCGGTGGATCGGGTCGTCGCGCGGATCCGTGGCGTCCTGGACCTCGACGTGCCGTGACCCACCACCGGTCGGCCCCGGAGTCGGCTCAGTTCGTCGCGCGCCGTTCGTGGGCGAGCGCCGCCGCGCCGAGGATGCCCGCGGTGTTGCGCAGGTGTGCCGCCACGATCGGACACGGCAGATCCAGCAACGGCAGGAACTGGTCGGCCTCCCGACTGACGCCGCCCCCCACCACGATGAGGTCCGGCCACAACACCCGACACACGGCGCTGTAGTACCGCTGGAGACGTGACGCCCAGTCGGGGAAGCTCAACCCCTCCCGTTCCTTCACGCTCGCCGCGGCCCACGTCTCCGCGTCCCGTCCGTCCAACTCGATGTGCCCGAGCTCGGTGTTGGGGACCAAACGCCCATCGACCAGCAGCGCGCTTCCGATCCCCGTCCCGAGCGTCGTGACCAGCACGGTCCCCACCGCGCCCCGGGCCGCTCCGAAACGGTGCTCGGCCACCGCGGCGGCGTCGGCGTCGTTGACCGCGAACACCTCCCGCCCCGTCCGCTCCGAAAGCAGCGCCGACACGTTCACGCCGATCCACGACGGATCCACGTTGGCGGCCGTGCGCGCGATCCCGTGCTGGATCACCGCCGGGAACGTGACCCCGACCGGTGAGCGCGACGGTACGTGACCGGAGAGGTCCTCGGTGAGCCGGGCGACCACCTCCGCCACCGTCTCCGGAAGAGCCGGATGCGGCGTCGGGTACTTGACCCGGTCGACGAGCAGCGTCCCATTGTCCAGATCGACCGGCGCGCCCTTGATCCCGCTGCCGCCGATATCGATCCCCAGCCCGGCCTCGCCCATCGCCTCCGCGCCCCTTTCCGACCATGACGTGATTGCCAGACGACAATTCAATCGTGTTCCGCGGCCTCGGGCGACGCGGGCGCCGTGGGTCGGCGGTACGGATACCCTGAGCGGCGGCCCGCAACGCGGCTGACCACGCACACATCACGGCAACGGCCAGAAAGCACAATTCACAGTGACCCCAATCCACGCCCGCCGCGGAGCGTTCGTCGCAGGTGACCTCGTCCAGCTCACCGACCCCAAGGCACGCCGCCACACCATCACCCTCAAGCCGGGGGCGACGTTCCACACCCACCGAGGGGGACTCGACCACGACGACCTGATCGGTCTTCCCGAGGGAAGCGTCGTCCGTAGCTCCGGCGGGACCGGCTACGTCGCGCTGCGCCCGCTGCTCGCCGACTTCACGTTGTCGATGAAGCGCGGCGCGACCATCGTCTACCCCAAGGACGCGGCCCAGGTCATCGCCGAGGCCGACATCTTCCCCGGCGCCCGCGTGGTGGAGGCCGGGGCCGGTTCGGGGGCCATGTCCAGTTGGTTGCTGCGCGCGGTCGGCCCCGATGGGGCGGTCATCTCCTACGAACGCCGCGAGGACTTCGCCGCCACCGCCCGTCGCAACGTCGAGAAGTTCCTCGGTGCGGTGCCCGACACCTGGGACCTCCGCGTCGGTGACCTCGCCGAGCAGGAGGAGGAGCTGGGCGCACTGGAGGCCGACCGGGTGTTCCTGGACATGCTCGCCCCGTGGGAGTGCCTCGACACCGCCGCGGCGGCCCTCATCCCCGGCGGTCTGTTCTGCGGGTACGTCGCCACCACCACGCAGCTCGCCCGGCTCGTCGAGGGGTTGCGCGACCACGGTGGGTTCTTCGAGCCCCGATCCTGGGAGACCATGGTGCGCACCTGGCACGTCGAAGGGCTGGCCGTGCGACCGGACCACCGGATGGTGGGACACACCGGTTTCCTGGTGACCGCCCGACGTCTCGCCGACGGCGCGGTCCCTCCCGAACGTCGGCGTCGGCCCGCCAAGGGTGCCTACCCAGCCCAGGACACATCCCAGGCCGCCAGCGACTCGCCGGCCGCCGCGCCGGAGCCGGCGGGGGACTGACCACTCCGCGACACCGACCCGTCCCGCCCGTCCCGACCCTCCGCGGATGGCCGATCTGGCCTTCTTCGGGGGGTTTCGGCGCGTCGTGCACCGTCTTCGCCCCCGCGTCGTCCTTAATTGTGGTCGGACAGAACAGAGCTAAGGGATGGGACACACGGGGGACGGACCTGACAATCCCGGCCCCGACCAGTGGCGGTCACGTTACGTTTTCATAGCACAGCGGGTTGCCACCTAGTGCGTGACCTCGATTTCTGCGAATCAGTGCAGTGAGACCTTCGACACCGCCACTCCGGCAAGGTTACGAATGGGGCCGGGATAGGTAGTGTTCCGAGTAGTCGTCCTCTTCGACTGGGAGGTGGCGGACGTGGCCGAACGTGAAGACGAGCGTGGAGCCCAACGCGAAGTGGCGGACCTGCGGGCTCAGGTCGCCGACTTGGAGAAGGAGATCGAGCTACTCCAGCGCAAGCTGGCCGACACTCCACGTCACCAGAGGCTGTTGGAGGACCGTCTACGCGAGGCCCAGGCCAACCTCGCCGCGGCCAACGGCCGGAACGAGCGCCTCGTGGCGACGCTGAAGGAGTCACGGGACCAGATCGTCGCCCTCAAGGAGGAGGTCGACCGGCTCGCACAACCCCCGTCCGGGTTCGGTGTGTTCCTCGCCGCGCGGGAGGACGGAACGGCGGAGATCTACACCAACGGTCGCAAGATGCGGGTGAACGTGAGCCCCTCGGTGGACCTGGAGGAACTACGCCAGGGCCAGGAGGTGATGCTCAACGAGGCGTTCAACATCATCGAGGCCTACGAGTTCGAGACCGTGGGCGAGGTCGTCATGCTCAAGGAGGTCCTCGACGACGGCGAACGCGCGCTGGTCATCTCCCACCACGACGAGGAGAAGATCGTCCGGTTGGCCGACCCGTTGCGGGACCAGCCGGTGCGTCCCGGGGACTCGTTGCTGTTGGAGTCCCGGTCGGGATACGTCTACGAGCGCATCCCCAAGTCCGAGGTCGAGGAACTCATCCTGGAGGAGGTTCCCGACATCGCCTACGCCGACATCGGTGGCCTCGCCGGCCAGATCGAGATGATCCGCGACGCGGTGGAGCTCCCCTACCTGCACAAGGAGCTCTTCTACGAGCACGCGCTGCGACCGCCCAAGGGTGTCCTGCTGTACGGGCCGCCCGGGTGTGGCAAGACCCTGATCGCCAAGGCTGTCGCCAACTCCCTGGCCAAGCAGGTCGCGGAGAAGACGGGCAAGGACGTCGGCAAGAGCTTCTTCCTGAACATCAAGGGTCCGGAGCTGCTCAACAAGTACGTCGGCGAGACCGAGCGTCACATTCGGCTCGTGTTCCAGCGGGCGCGGGAGAAGGCCAGCGAGGGCACTCCCGTCATCGTGTTCTTCGACGAGATGGACTCCATCTTCCGCACCCGAGGGTCCGGAGTGTCCAGCGACGTGGAGAACACGATCGTTCCCCAGCTCCTCAGCGAGATCGACGGGGTGGAGGGACTGGAGAACGTCATCGTCATCGGCGCCTCCAACCGTGAGGACATGATCGACCCCGCCATCCTGCGGCCGGGCCGACTCGACGTGAAGATCAAGATCGAGCGTCCCGACGCCGAGGCGGCACGGGACATCTTCTCCAAGTACGTCACCACCGACCTCCCTCTGCACCCCGAGGACCTCGACGAACACGGAAACTCCACCCAGTCCACGGTGGACGCCATGATCCAGCGGGTCGTGGAGCGCATGTACGACGAGACCGAGGAGAACCGTTTCCTGGAGGTCACCTACGCCAACGGTGACAAGGACGTCCTCTACTTCAAGGACTTCAACTCCGGCGCCATGATCCAGAACATCGTGGACCGCGCCAAGAAAATGGCGATCAAGTCCTACATCGACGCCGGGGAAAAGCAGGGCAGCAAGGGAATCCGCGTCTCCCACCTGTTGCAGGCCTGCCTGGACGAGTTCAGCGAGAACGAGGACCTGCCCAACACCACCAACCCCGACGACTGGGCCCGGATCTCCGGAAAGAAGGGGGAGCGCATCGTCTACATCCGCACCCTCGTCTCCGGAAAGAAGGGCGCCGACGCTGGTCGTTCCATCGACACCGTTCCAAACACCGGTCAGTATCTGTGAGTGACCCGGTGGGCCGCCGCGCCGCGGCGGCCCACCGGACCGCTCGGACGGATAACCTCAGAACATGACAGTGCGGCGGATCATTGGTGCCGAAACCGAATACGGAATCTCCGTTCCCGGTAATCCCGGCGCCAACGCGATGGTGACCTCCACCCAAGTCGTCAACGCCTACCTCGCGGCCTCGGCCGCGCGGGCCCGCAGAGCCCGGTGGGACTTCGAGGAGGAGAACCCACTGCGCGACGCTCGGGGGTTCGACCTCGCCCGGGACTCGGCGGACCCCACCCAGCTCACCGACGAGGACTTGGGACTGGCCAACGTCATCCTGACCAACGGGGCGCGGCTCTACGTCGACCACGCGCACCCCGAGTACTCCACCCCGGAGGTGACGAACCCGCGCGACCTGGTCCTGTGGGACAAGGCGGGGGAGCGGGTCATGGCCGACGCCGCCCAGCGCGCCTCGGCCACTCCCGGCATCGACCCGATCCAGCTCTACAAGAACAACACCGACAACAAGGGCGCCTCCTACGGCGCGCACGAGAACTACCTGGTGCGTCGATCCACCCCGTTCTCCGACATCGTGCGCCACCTCATCCCGTTCTTCGTGACCCGCCAGGTGGTGTGCGGCGCGGGCCGCGTGGGTATCGGCGCCGAAGGCCGCGAGCACGGGTTCCAGGTCAGCCAGCGCGCCGACTTCTTCGAGGTCGAGGTGGGCCTGGAGACGACGCTCAAACGCCCCATCATCAACACCCGCGACGAGCCACACGCCGACCCGGAGAAGTACCGACGGCTGCACGTGATCATCGGCGACGCCAACATGAGCGAGATCTCCACGCTGCTGAAGGTGGGTACGACCGCTCTGGTGCTGTCCATGATCGAGGACGGTTTCGTCAGTATCGACCTGACGCCGGAGAACCCGGTCGCGGAGCTGCGGGCCGTGTCGCACGACCCGGGGCTCACGCACCTGATCCGACTGCGCGACGGTCGACGTATGACCGCGGTGCAGGTGCAACAGGAGTACATGGAACACGCGCGCAAGTACGTCGAGGACCGCTACGGCGCCGACGTGGACCCGGCCACCACCGAGGTACTCGACCGGTGGGAGTCGGTTCTCTCCCGCCTCACCGAGGACCCCATGAGTCTGGCCCGTGAGCTCGACTGGGTCGCCAAGCTGCGGCTGTTGGAGGGCTACCGTTCCCGGGACAGCATCAACTGGGAGCATCCCCGACTGCACCTGGTCGACCTGCAGTACTCCGACGTACGGCCCGATCGGGGACTGTACAACCGGCTGGTGGCCGCCGGCCGGATGGAACGCCTCCTGGACGAGGAGGCCGTGGAACGCGCCATCACCGACCCGCCCGAGGACACGCGGGCCTACTTCCGCGGGCGGTGTCTCGCGAAGTACGCCGACTCGGTCACCGCGGCGTCCTGGGACTCGGTGATCTTCGACGTCCCCGGACACGACTCCCTACAACGGGTGCCCACGCTCGAGCCGCTCCGGGGAACCCGGGAGCACGTCGGGGAGCTGCTGGATCGTTGCGCGACGGCGTCCGAACTCGTCGCCGCGCTCACCGGGGAACGCCGCTGACGGGACGTGGCGCCGGAGACGGCACGGAGACCTCACGGGGCCCATCCCGTGGGCCGACACGGTCCACGGGTGACACGACCCACGGTTGACACGGCCCGACGAGGGAGATAACGGAGTCGAGAGACCACAGTGGAGGAGTGATCCATGGCGACCAAGGACACTGGTGGACAGAAGCGCGCCCCTCGGAACGAGGAGCAGACCGAGGAGGTCGAGGAGACCACGGACGTCCAGGAGCGCCACGAGTCCCTCACCGAGGACGTCGACGCCCTGCTGGACGACATCGACGAGGCGCTGGAGGAGAACGCCGAGGACTTCGTGCGTCAGTACGTCCAGAAGGGCGGGCAGTGACCGGGTTGGTCACCGTCTGACCCGCTGACCCCGCCGTGCCCACCGCGCTCCCCGCGCGGTGGGCACGGCTCGTCGCGCGGGGTGAGACGAAGAGGCCGGACACTACGCCGACGGCTCACGGCTCACGGCTCCGGATGGACGCGCGCGAACGTCGATGCCGAAGTAAGGGCCGAGCGGGACGGTAACCGGGCCGTCGCGTTATGCCTTGGGTGCCGCGGCCCCCGTGACGTGAGTGTGCTCACCGCGCTGGACCAGCGCGGTGAGCACACTTTCTTCCGCTCGTCATGAGCAGATACGCGCCGGTAACGGCATCTTCCTAGCGTCGACCACCACCCGCGTCGACCGGAAGGCGTACCGTGACGAGTACCGAGAATCACCGACTCACCCGCGACCGGTGGATCACCGTCTGGAACCCGGAAGATCCCCAGTTCTGGGCCCGCACCGGACGTGCGGTGGCGCGTCGGAACCTCTGGGCCTCCATCGTCGCCGAACACCTCGGATTCTCCGTGTGGACGGTGTGGTCGGTCCTCACCCTGTTCATGATCCCGGAGACGGGGTTCGACTACAGCGCTGGACAGAAGTTCCTCCTCGTCTCCGTGGTGACATTGGTCGGCTCGGTTCTCCGCGTTCCCTACACCCTCGCCGTCCCGATCTTCGGCGGTCGGAACTGGACCGTGGTCTCCGTCCTGGCGCTGATCCTCCCCACCCTGCTCGCCGTAGTCCTCATCCAGCGGCCAGAGACCCCGTATCCGGTGTTCCTGATCCTCGCCGCCACGGCAGGCCTCGGCGGGGGCAACTTCTCCTCGTCGATGGCGAACATCAACTTCTTCTACCCGGACCGAGAGAAGGGGCTGGCACTCGGACTCAACGCCGGTGGGGGGAACATCGGTGTCCCCGCGATCCAACTGATCGGGCTGGCTGTCGTCGCGGTGTTCGGTATCCACGCCGGAGCGATGGTCGCGGCGCTCTACCTTCCACTGCTGGCGCTCGCGGCGGTACTCGCCTGGACGCGGATGGACAATCTCGCCACGGCCCGGTCCGACGTCGGCGCCCAGGTCGCCGCGCTGCGGGATCGGGACTTTTGGATCATGGCGTTTCTCTACATCGGAACCTTCGGCTCGTTCATCGGGTTCTCATTCGCGTTCGGGTTGCTCCTGCAGAACCAGTTCGGCCGTACCCCCCTGGAAGCGGCGTCCGTAACGTTCATCGGTCCGTTGATCGGGTCGCTCGTCCGCCCGATCGGGGGCTGGCTCGCCGACAGGTTCGGCGGAACACAGGTCACTCTGGCGAACTTCGCGTTGATGGCGGCCGGCACCGGTGGGATCGTCGCGGCGTCGCGAATGGAGTCGCTGGGCCTGTTCACGGGGGCGTTCATCGTCCTGTTCGTCCTGACCGGGGTCGGAAACGGATCCACCTACAAGATGATCCCCAGCATCTACGCCGCTCGCGCCGACGCCGTCGGGTTCGGCGTCGCGGTCACCGACGACCGGCGGGACGCCGCGCGCGCCCACTACCAACGGGTCGCGGGAGCGGTCCTCGGACTCGTCGGGGCCATCGGGGCGTCCGGGGGCGTGGCCATCAATCTCGTGTTCCGTCAGTCGTTCGAGAGCACGGGCGGCGCCACTCCGGCCTACATCGCGTTTCTGGTCTTCTACGTCGCGTGCTGCGCCGTGACCTGGTTCGCCTATATCCGCCCGGCGCGGCGAGCGGGGGAATCCGGCGACGTCGGCGATCGGAGCGAGACCCGCCCGACGCGGGAGCGGAGCACCTCACCCGCGCACGGCTACGGGTGAGAGCACAACGAAACACCCACGTCATCGTCGCCTGACGCCGAGGAAACCCGACTCGGGTTCCGTGGAAGTCGCGGGTTCGTCCTCGCGTCACGCCGAACCGAGACACGTCGAACGGAGGGACGCATGCGAAGGCTCGTCGTCGTCGGCAACGGAATGGCCGCTCACCGTCTCGTGAGCACTCTGACCCGAGCCGGAGCCGAGGAGTCCTGGCACATCACCGTGCTCGGAGAGGAGACACGGCCCGCGTACGACCGCGTGGGCCTCTCCCGATACGTCGAGGGAGCCACGGAACAGGAACTGAGGCTGCCACCCCCGCCGGGGGAACCCGACATCCGTCTCGGCGCGGCGGTGACCGACATCGACCGAGCGGAACGAGCCGTACACACGGCGTCGGGGCTCACCGTCCCCTACGACGTCCTGGTGCTCGCCACCGGGTCAGTACCGTTCGTGCCCCCCCATCACCGGAGTGGACCGCGCGCGGTACCACGTGTATCGCACCCTGGACGACCTGGACGCCATCATGGCCGCGGCGAAGGACGCCCGCAGGGGAGTGGTGGTCGGCGGTGGCCTCCTCGGCCTCGAAGCGGCGAACGCCCTGCGGCTGCTCGGCCTGGACACGCACGTGATCGAGCGCGCTCCCCATCTCATGCCGGCCCAGGTGGACACGCCCGCGGGAGCTCTCATCGCGCGCTCGGTGGGCGAGCTCGGAGTCACGACCCACGTGGACGCCGCGATCAGCCACGTGGAGTCCGACCGACGGGGCCACCCCACCGCGGTCAGCTTCGGCGACACCGTCCTACCGACCGACCTGTTGGTCGTCGCCGCCGGGATCCGACCTCGTGACGAACTGGCGGCCACCGCGGGGATCGAGCGAGGCGAACGGGGCGGTGTCGCCGTGGACGACGCCTGCCGAACCAACGATCCGGCGATCTACGCGATCGGCGAGTGCGCGAGCCATCACGGCACCGTGTACGGACTCGTGGCGCCGACCAACGCCATGGCCGACACGGTCGCCGAGCGGCTTCTCGGCGGCACGTCCCGCTTCACCGGCGGCGACACGTCAACCAAACTCAAGCTGTTGGGGGTCGACGTCGCCAGCTTCGGCGACACACGTCCGGACGACGCGTCGGGGACGCTGGACGTCGTGATCAACGACTCCGTCACCCGTCGCTACGCCAAACTCCTGCTCAGTGACGACGCCCGCACACTGTTGGGTGGCACCCGCGTCGGTGACGCCTCCGCCTACGCGACGTTGCGACCGCTGGTGGGCGCGGAACTGCCCGGGGCCCCACTCGACCTGCTCGCCCCGGGCACCGGCGCGATCGGACCGGGCGAGCTCGCCGGAGACACCCAGATCTGTTCCTGCAACGGCGTCACCAAGACGACGCTGTGCGCCGCGATCGACGCCGGGGCCACCGACGTCCCGGCGCTGAAGTCCCAAACCCGAGCGGCCACCACCTGCGGCTCGTGTGTCCCGGCCCTGACCGCGTTGCTGCGCCACGCCGGAGTCGAGCAGTCCAGCGCCCTCTGTGAACACTTCACCCAGTCGCGCGCCGATCTCATGGACGTCGTGCGAACCACCGGCATCGCCACGTTCTCCGAGCTCCTCGACCGGTTCGGCACCGGGCGCGGGTGCGACGTCTGCAAGCCGACCGTAGCGTCGATCCTCGCCACCACCGCGCGCCGGCACGTCCTGGACGGAGAGGACGCCACCATCCAGGACACCAACGACCACTTCCTGGCCAATCTCCAACGCAACGGCAGCTATTCGGTGGTTCCCCGGATCCCAGGAGGAGAAATCACTCCGGAACGGTTGATCGTGATCGGGGAGATCGCACGTGACTTCGGGCTGTACACGAAGATCACCGGAGCGCAACGGATCGATCTGCTCGGCGCGCGGGTCGACCAGCTTCCGGCGGTGTGGGCTCGACTGGTGGAGGCGGGGATGGAATCGGGGCACGCCTACGGGAAAGCCGTGCGCACCGTGAAATCGTGCGTGGGCACCACGTGGTGTCGCTATGGCGTTCAGGACTCGGTGAGTATGGCGATCGAGTTGGAGCTGCGGTATCGCGGCCTGCGCGCCCCTCACAAGATCAAGGCGGCGGTCTCGGGGTGCGCCCGCGAATGTGCCGAGGCTCGGAGCAAGGACATCGGGGTGATCGCCACCGAAAACGGTTGGAACCTCTACGTCGGCGGCAACGGTGGATTCACTCCCGCGCACGCCCAACTCCTGGCCAGCGACCTCGACTCCGCCACCCTGCGGCGCTATATCGACCGCTACCTCATGTACTACATCCGCACCGCCGACCGTCTGCAACGTACGGCCCGCTGGATCGAGGACATGGACGGAGGCCTCGAGCGGCTCCACGCCGTGGTCGTCGACGACGCGCTCGGAATCGCCGACGACCTGGAACGCGACATGGAGGCACACGTCGCGAACTACAGCGACGAATGGCGCGACGTGCTCGAGGATCCGGAGAAACGCGCGCGTTTCGTGTCCTTCGCCAACGCACCGGACACCGTCGACCCGACCATCACCTTCGAGACCATCCGCGACCAACCCGTCCCCTCGAGTCCCGTGGACCTGGGAACGCCCACCACCATCGGAGGAACCGCGTGACCACGCTCAGTGGACCACCCACCCTCGACCACATCACCGGGCCTCCCCTCGCCCGCGCGGGAGCCGTGTTCGCGTCCAAACTCCTGCGCGCCGACCGCAGCGCCGCGGTCCTCTTGTCCACCGGCGCCCAGGTCGCCGTCTTTCGAGCCGGTGGCTGGCTGTACGGGCTCAGCAACATCGATCCCTTCACGGGAGCGGCCGTCATCTCCCGCGGCATCGTGGGCGACACCGCGGGCGAGCCGATCGTGGTCTCACCCATGCACAAGCACCGCTTCTCCCTGCGAACAGGTATCAGTCTCGACGACCCCGCACGGACACTCAGCCGCTACTCCGTGCGGGAACACGGCGATCAGGTGATCGTCGACGCGACGCCGCGCCCCGCGATCCATCCGTGACCGCGACCGCGTCGGTCGCCCACGACCCCGCGGCGTCGCTCGCGGGCAAGCAGCGAGACCTCGGAGGTGAACCATGACCGTGGGGCCCGTCGCGTCCACCGCGACACGCCATCCAGACCCGGCGAACGGGCGCCTCGCCGGGTTCACCGTCGCCGTCACGGCGCAACGTCGCGCGGAGGAACTCGTCGCCATGCTGCGACGTACCGGTGCGGAGGTGTGCCGCGCGCCCGCGTTGCGCATCGTTCCCCTCAGCGACGACCAGGCGCTCGCCGAGGCCTCCCACAGTCTCCTCGGCCATCCGCCCGACATCGTCGTGGCGACGACCGGCGTCGGATTCCGTGGCTGGTTGGAAGCCTGTGA
The DNA here is from genome assembly GCF_018437505.1 of Spiractinospora alimapuensis. Lineage (NCBI taxonomy): Bacteria > Bacillati > Actinomycetota > Actinomycetes > Streptosporangiales > Nocardiopsidaceae > Spiractinospora > Spiractinospora alimapuensis. The sequence continues at coordinate 308,570 of NZ_CP072467.1, forward strand.
AACGTTGGGATTGGCCCAAGCGCTGATCCGTGGCCTCGCGACGGCCCGCGTCCTCGCCCGGGGACCGAAGGCGAAGGGCGCCGTCCGAGCCGCCGGACTCCGCGAAGAGTGGTCCCCGCCATCGGAATCCTCCGACGAACTCCTCGGATATCTGCTCGACCGCGGTGTCGCGGGGGCACGTATCGCCGTTCAGTTGCACGGTGAACCGCTCCCGCACTTCTGTCGCGCGCTCCGCCACGCGGGGGCGCAGGTCGTCCCGGTTCCCGTGTACCGATGGACAGCCCCAGCGGACCTCGCCGCCCTGGACCGGCTGATCGAGGACGTGCACGAGGCGCCGTGGACGCCGTCACCTTCACCAGCGCCCCGGCGGCCGCCGGACTCCTGAACCGCGCCAACGAGATCGGTGTGGCGGAGTCTTTGGTCCGGCGCCTGCGAACCGGCCGCCCGTACGCCTGTTGCGTCGGCCCGGTCACCGCCGGCCCCCTCCAAGCCCAGAGCATCCCGACGAGCTGGCCGGAGCGGGGACGCATCGGCGCCATGGTCCGCCATCTCGCCGACGAGCTGCCACGGCGCACTCCAACGGTCAAGGCCGCCGGCCACGAACTCACGATCCAGGCCCGTGCCGTCCGCGTCGACGACACGGTCCACCGGCTCACGCCCCGGCTGGTTCGCCTGCTGGGCGCGCTCGCCGACCGTCCCGGGCAGGTGTGTGACCGCGTCGAACTCCTCGACGCGCTCGACGGCGAAAGCGCCCCCCACGCCGTCGAGACCGCCGTCGCCCGCCTCCGCGTCGCCCTGGGGGACCCAGGCATCGTCGAGACCGTGGTCAAGCGCGGCTACCGACTCGCGGTCGAACCGCCGGACGCGCGGTCACGATCATGACTTCGAGCCCCTCTCTCCGCGCCTCGCGAGTGGTCGCCCCCACTCTGCTCGTCGCCGCGCACGGAACGCGGGACCCCGCGGGACGCACGGCGATGGCGGCTCTGGCACGCCGCGCGGGACGGTTCGTGGGTGCCGCGACGCGGATCGGGTTCGCCGACGTCGGCGAACCGGACGTCGGGAGCGTCGCCGCGGCGACGGACACCCCCCTGATCGTCGTTCCGGCGTTCCTCGCGTCCGGATTCCACGTCCGAATCGATGTCCCGCGGCAGCTTCGCGCGGCGGGACGCGACGACGCGACCGTCACACCGGCCTTGGACCACGACCCGTCGGTCGCAGACGCGCTGCGACTGCGCCTGCGGGAAGCCGGCCATCGTCCGGGCGAGCCGGTGGTTCTCGCGGCCGCCGGATCCTCACGTCCCGAGGCACGGGTCGCCGCGCTGCGGGCCGCCGAGGTTCTCGGCCGTCGGCTTCGGACCCCTGTCGAGGTGGGGTACGTCGCCAGTGCGACCCCGACCGTCGCGGAGGCCGTCCGGCGCGTACGCGCCCACCATGGCGGGCGCGTCTGTGTGGCGTCCTGGTTGCTGGCCCCGGGCTCTTCCATCGGCGACTCGCCGATAGCGGCGCGGACGTGGTCACCGCACCGCTGTGTGACGGGGGCGAATCGGACTTCGGACTCGCGAAAGCCGTGGCTCTGCGGTACCTCATGGCCCGCGCCCGTATCGAGGACGGACCCGGCGGGCTCCGATCCCACGCTTCGGGCACGGCACGCGGGGGTTGGGAACACTACGCCGACGGCTGACAGGTCCGGACGTACGCGCGCGAACGTCGGCGCCGGAGTAAGGTCGGAACTGACCGTTCTCCGCACGGCCCGCTCGCCCAGACGGGGGGTCGGCCGGCCGTCAAGGAAGGGAGTCGCGTGTCCGCCTCCTTCGAGGACCTGGGTCCCCTGCCCAGACCGTTCAACCGTGCGACGTCGTCGATCGTGGACTACCTGCGATCCCACCATCCGGACACGCTGCCGTTCCAGGGGCAGGTTCCCGGAGGTGTCGATCCGACCGACGTGACGCCACGGGCCACGACCGTGCTCGCGATGGTGTACGCCGACGGCGTGCTGCTGGCCGGGGACCGACGGGCCACCGCCGGCAACGTCATCGCGAGTCGCAAGGTCGACAAGCTCTACCGCACTGACGAGTTCTCCGCCATCGCCTTCGCCGGGTCGGCGGCCTTCGGCGCGGAGCTGGCCAAGCTGTACCGGGTGCAGCTCGAGCACTACGAGAAGATGGAGGGGCACGCGCTGTCGCTGGAGGGCAAGGCCAACCAGCTCTCGGCCATGATCCGCGGCAACCTCGGCATGGCGATGCAGGGGTTCCCCGTCGTCCCGTTGCTGGTGGGGTTCGACGAGAACCGGGGGATCGGCCGGATCTACAGTTTCGACATCGGTGGCGACCGCAACGAGGAGGATCGCTACTACTGCGTCGGATCGGGGTCCCTCTTCGCCAGCGGCGCGCTGAAGAAGATGTACCGCCCGAGCATGCCCCAGCAGGAGACCGTCCTGGCGGCGGTCCAGGCACTGTACGACGCCGCCGACGAGGACACCGCGACCGGTGGACCCGACCTCGGCCGCCGGATCTTCCCGCTGATCGAGATCATCACGGAGGAGGGGCACCAGCGTCTGTCCGAGGAGGACGTCGCGGCGGTCGCGCGTCAGGTCGTGGCCGAGCGTTCCCAGGAGCCCGACGGACCGACGCTGGATCTCGGGTAGCCCCGTGCCACGTACTGACCCCGACCCAACCACCTCCCGTAAGACTGTGCCTTCCCGAAAGGAATGTCCACGGTGACGATGCCGTTCTACGTCTCGCCCGAGCAGCAGATGAAGGACAAGGCGGACTACGCGCGCAAGGGCATCGCGCGCGGCCGCAGCGCCGCCGTGCTGCGCTACGACGGCGGGATCCTGCTCGTCGCGGACAACATGTCCCGCACGTTGCACAAGATCAGCGAGATCTACGACCGGATCGCCTTCGCCGCGGTGGGGCGGTACAACGAGTTCGAGAACCTGCGCCAGGCGGGCGTCCAGTTCGCCGACGGCCGTGGCTACGCCTACGACCGCCGCGACGTGACCGGACGCGCCCTGGCCAACGCCTACGCCCAGACGCTGGGCATGGTGTTCAGCGAGAGCCTGAAGCCCTACGAGGTGGAGATCGTCGTCGCCGAACTCGGCGAGACCGCCGAGGACGACCAGCTCTACCGGATCAGCTTCGACGGATCGGTGTACGACGAGGGCGACTACGTCGCCATCGGCGGCCAGGTCGAGGAGGTCAGCCGGGTCCTCAAGGAGCGGTACAACCCCGGCTCCTCGCTGGCCACCGCGCTCGGGGCGGCGATGCAGGCGCTGGCGCGGGACGAGGGGGAGCGCCGCGAGCTGGAGGCCTCCAGCCTGGAGGTCGCGATCCTGGACCGCGCGCGTGAGCACCGCACCTTCCGGCGGGTGCACGGTGCCCGACTGGAGCGACTCATCGAGGAGAGCCGCGGCGCGGCGGGTGCGAACGGTGACACCTCCGGCGAGTCCGCCAGCGGGGACGACACCGAAAACGCCGCGCCCGAAAACCCGGATTCGGACACGACAAAGGGCGGAGAGTAGCGTGAGACCCCGCGTAGGCATAGTGTGACGTCGTGGAGCGTCGCATATTTGGCCTAGAGAACGAGTACGGCGTCACGTGTACGTTTCGGGGGCAGCGACGCCTGTCACCGGACGAGGTGGCGCGCTACCTGTTCCGCCGAGTGGTCTCGTGGGGACGCAGCAGTAACGTGTTCCTGCGCAACGGTGCTCGTCTCTATCTGGACGTGGGCAGTCACCCCGAGTACGCCACACCGGAGTGCGACAGCATCACCGACCTCGTCGCGCACGACAAGGCCGGTGAACGGATCCTCGAGGGGTTGCTGGTCGACGCCGAGCAGCGCCTGCACGAGGAGGGCATCGCCGGCGAGATCTACCTCTTCAAGAACAACACCGACTCCGCGGGCAACTCCTACGGATGTCACGAGAACTATCTGGTGGGGCGGCACGGCGAGTTCGGCCGCCTCGCCGATGTTCTCATCCCCTTCCTGGTGAGCCGGCAGATCATCACTGGTGCCGGCAAGGTGCTGCAGACACCCCGGGGCGCACTGTTCTGTGTGAGCCAGCGGGCCGAGCACATCTGGGAGGGGGTGTCCTCGGCCACCACTCGTTCGCGGCCGATCATCAACACCCGCGACGAACCACACGCCGACGCCGAACGGTTCCGGCGGCTGCACGTCATCGTGGGCGACTCCAACATGAGCGAGGCCACGACCCTGCTCAAGCTGGCCTCCACCGATCTCGTGCTGCGTATGGTGGAGTCGGGCACGGTGATGCGCGACCTCACGCTGGAGAACCCGATCCGCGCGATCCGGGAGATCAGCCACGACATGACGGGGCGCCGCAAGGTTCGTCTCGCCAACGGTCGAGAGGCCAGCGCGTTGGAGATCCAGCGCGAGTACCTGGACAAGGTCATGTCCCATGTCGATCGGCACGGCACGGACGCGGTCGGGCGCCGCGCCGTGGACCTCTGGCAGCGGACGTTGGACGCGGTGGAGACCGGAGAACTGGACTCGGTCTCCCGGGAGATCGACTGGGTCGCCAAGTACCAACTGATCGAACGCTATCGGGCCAAGCACGCCCTCGCGCTGTCCTCCCCGCGGGTCGCCCAGCTCGACCTGGCCTACCACGACATCCACCGCGACCGGGGACTGTTCTACCTGCTGCAGAACCGGGGGCTCATGGAGCGGGCCGCCAGTGACGTGCGCATCTTCGAGGCCAAGTCGGTCCCGCCCCAGACCACCCGGGCGCGACTGCGCGGGGAGTTCATCCGTCGGGCACAGGAGCGCCGTCGGGACTTCACCGTGGACTGGGTGCACCTCAAGCTCAACGACCAGGCTCAGCGCACGGTACTGTGCAAGGATCCGTTCAAGGCGGTCGACGAGCGGGTGGAGAAACTCATCGCCGGTATGTGACGGTTTGACAGCTCTCGGCCTCCGGTAGTGTGTCGGTCGTCTCTGGTCCAGTTCTGGAATGGTGGCTTATGCGTCGACCGACGGCTGTCCTGCCCGCGGTCTCCTGTGCCGTGGCCCTGCTCGCGGTGTCCGGCTGTGGAGTCGACTCGCACATCTTCAAGCCGTGGTGGATGCGTGACGCCGCGGCCGAACAACTCCCCGCGGTGTCGGGGGACTTCGGCGAACAGCCGGAACTGGAGTGGGACTCCGAGGACCCCCCGCCGGAGGAGACCCTGTCCCTCACGGCCATCGAAGGTGAGGAAGGCGACGGCATCGAGGCCGGCGACGTCATCGTCACCAACGTCGCGAGCTGGGCCTGGACCGGGCCTGGGGAGCACATGGAGGAAACCTCCACCTACGAGTCCGAGACGCCCATGGTGCTCGAGCTCATCCCCGAGGACCAGGAGACAAACGACTGTCTGGGCGACGCCACCGTCGGCAGCCGCGTGGTGTGCGCCTTCCCCCCACCGGAGCAGGACCCGATGATGGCGCAGGGCGGCCCCATGCCCGCCTCCGTCGTCGTCTTCGACATCGAGGGCCACTACCCCTCGGGCTCCACGGTTGACGCCGAGCAGACCAACGACGCCGGCGGTGACCTGCCCACGGTCACCGAGACCGACGACGCCGGGCCCGAGATCTCGATCCCCGACGCCGACGCACCCGAGGACCTCGAGGTCGAGGTGCTCGCCGAGGGCGACGGTCCCGAGGTGGAGGCCGAACAGCAACTGGTCCTGCAGTACACCGGCGTCATGTGGAACAACGGTGAGGTCTTCGACTCCACCTGGGACCCCGAGGGCCGCGACGGCGCCCCCATCGCGCAGTTCCAGATCGGGGTCGGCGCCGTGATCGAGGGATGGGACGAGGGTCTGGTCGGCCAGCGGGTCGGCAGCCGCGTGCTGCTCGTGATTCCCCCCGACATGGCCTACGGAGACGAGGACGAGGTCGACGACCCGGAGGCCCCCTCGGGGCCGCTCGTCTTCGTCGTGGACATCCTCGACGCCGTGGACCCCCAGCCCACCCCCGAGCCCGAGCCCGGCATGGAAGGCATGGAGGGCATGGAGGACCTCAACCTCGAGGACCTCGAAGGCATGGAGGAAGCCCCGGAGGACTCCGAAGAGGAGTGACCCTCCCGGTCGGTCTACGAGGCCCCGACCAGACTCGCGGCGTGCCGCCCGGCGGCGGCCGCCGCGAGGAAGTACGCCCGTTCGGTGTCGAGGTCCCGCCCCATCGTGCTCAGCTCGACCGGCAGGGACGCCAACGCCGTATCCAGGCCGGACGTCGACACCTCCACCAACCGGTGGCGCGGCGCCAACACCTCCGCCTGGGCGCGGACCTGGCGCGCGAACTCCGCCGCCACGCCCGGCGTGCCGGACAGGTCAGGGACGACGACGTCGGCTTGGGCGAGCGCCACCCGACCGTAGGCGGTCAGGCTGTGGTGGGACACCGCCTGGTGCCGTGCGCGGGGATCCGCGGAGCTGATCCGTAGGGTGGCGACGGGACGGCCCCCCAGGCAGGCCGCCGCGTTGACCACCTCTCCCGCGGCGACACCGGAGAACCCCCATCGGGTCGAGGTGCCGAGGTTGCCCGGCCCCTGGATCGCCACGATGACGTCGGCGTGAAGGACGTGCCGGGCCGCCAACAACCCCATGTGGACGGTCGTGGCCTCGAGTTCCCCACCGAACGCCTGTCCCGTCGTCACCGTCGCCGCGAGCAGGCCCTCCGCACGCAGGGTAGCGACGATCCGCGAGAACCAGACGGGCAGGGCCCCTCCGTCGAGCATCACGTACACCACCCATGGTCCGTCCCGGCCCTCCCGCGCCCCGGCGACGATCGCGGGCAGCGCCGAGTGCAGATCCGCGACCACGACCGGCGTTCCCTCGAGGTCGTCCGCGTCGCACAACGTCGCGTAGTGCGGCGAGTCGGGCTCCTCCACACCCAGGACACAGGCCTGCAACGGGGTGTACCGCGCCTTCACGAGGTGCCCGGGGCCCTCGAGGTCACGTGGCGGCCCCCCGGGAAGCGCCACCACGAGCGCGTAGCCACCGGTGCCCAGGCCCCGCCGCACCGCGTTAGTGTTGAGCAGGACCCGATCGCCCGGTCGGGGACGTCCCACGAGTCGGGGATAGGCAAGGGCGGCGCACCGCGAACCGTCCGTCTCGGGAGACCCCCCGTCCGACTCGAGCAGCACCTCGAGCTCGATCGCGCCGTGCCATGTCCGGCCCGGACCCACCACGATGCCGGCACGCCAGTCGATCATGGGTCGACGGTAACGCCGGGTCGACACGGGTCGCGGGATTTGGAAGACCAGCGTGGCGGAGGAGGTCACTGATGGCTGAGGAGAAGACACGCAGGCAGCTCAATCTGGTGATCTGCCTGCTGTCCGCCCGCCGGTACCTGTCCGCGCGCGAGATCCGCGCCACCGTGCAGGGCTACGAGCGCGCCAGCACCGACGCCGCGTTCAAGCGGATGTTCGAACGGGACAAGGACGAACTGCGCCGCAGCGGCATCCCCCTCGCGGTGGGCGAGGTCGATGTCTGGGGCGACGAGACCGGTTACCGGATCGAGCGCTCGGAGTACGAACTGGAGCCGCTGCGGCTCCTGCCGGACGAGGCCGCCGTGCTCGGACTCGCCGCGCGGGCGTGGCGGTTCGCGGTCCTCGGCGACGCCGCGGCGGAGGCCGTCCTGAAGCTGCGGGCGGCCGGGATCCCCACGAACAGCGCGGTGGGGCATTCGGTCGTGCCGGTGGTCGCCACCGGCGAGTCCGCGTTCCCGGCCGTCTGGGAGGCGTTGCGCGACCGGCGCGCGATCACGTTCGGCTACCGGCCCCTGGAACGCGCCGTCGCGCGCCGTCGCCTGGAGCCCTGGGGCGTCGTCAACCGCTTCGGCCACTGGTATGTGGCCGGACACGACAGGGACCGTCAGGCACCCCGCGTCTTCCGGCTGAGCCGCATGGTGGGCGACGTCGAAGTGGACCGTAAGGGCGGCGCCGTGGACGTTCCCACGCACGCCGACGTGGCGTCCCTGGTCCGTCTCGAGCACGACCGCGCGAGCGTTCGGGTGGCCACGGTCTACGTCCGTAAGGACACCGCCTACGAACTGCGTCGGGCCGCCGAGACCGTGATTCCCGCGGCCGCGGGCTGGGACGAGATCCACCTGCCCTTCACCGACCCCGAGGACCTGGTCGACCTTCTGGCGGGGTTCGCTACGAACGCCGTGGTGACCAGCCCGACCTGCGTTCGTGACGGGGTGGTCCACCGTCTGCGCGCCACGGCGGAGGCCGAGGGCACGCCAGAACCGGGGATCGTCCCGGAACAGACATCCGGACGCACCGTCACGACCTCACGCGGGGACGTCGGAGCCGGCAGCAACGAACAGTTGCGGCGCCTGCTGTCCCTGGTGCCCGTCGCGTTGGGCACTGGCGGGATCTCCGTCGAGGAGGTCGCCGACCTGTTCGGCCTGTCCCAGAAACGTGTCCTCGCCGACCTCAGCCTGCTGTGGACCTGCGGTCTTCCGGGCTACCTTCCCGGCGACCTGATCGAGGTCGACATGGACGCCGCGCGCAGCACGGGCGAGATCATCATTGGCAACGCCGACACGCTCGCCGCACCGCTGCGGCTCACCTCCGACGAGGCGGTCACCGTCCTCGTGGGGATCAGACTGCTCGGCGAACTCCCCGGGGCGGCCGACTCCGAGGCCCTGGCACGTACCGCGGAGAAACTGCGGGAGGCCGCCGGCGACTCCGTGCGGCGACTGGCCGACCGGGTCGACGTCCGGGTGGACATCGACGACGTCACGCGTCGGCGCCAACGCGTCGCGGAGGCCGCGCTGCACAACGGACGCCGGATCCACCTGCGCTACCACTCCTACTACCGAGACGACGTCAGCGAACGCGACGTCGACCCGGTGCGCCTGGTCCTGGTCGAGGGGCGCCCCTATCTGGAGGGCTGGTGCCACACGGCCGAGGACATGCGGATGTTCCGGCTGGACCGGATCCTCGAGATCGCGGAGTTGGACGTCGCCGCGCGTCCCCCCGCCCGCTGTGGGCCGCGCGAGCTCGCGCACGGGGCGCTGCGGCGCAGCGCCAGCGACACCCTGATCCTCGTGGACCTCGCGCCCGACGCGCGTTGGGTCACCGAGGAGTACGTCTGCGAGAACGTCACCGAACTTCCCGAGGGGTGGGTCCGCGCGACCCTGCGCACACCGGACCCGGACTGGGCGCGGCGGGTGTTGCTGGGGTTGGGCGACCGTGTCCGGGTGCGCGCGCCGGCGGACTTCGCGGAGTCGCTGCGCGCCGAGGCCCGCGGCGCGCTGCGGGAGTACACGCGGGTCGCGGCCCGGAGCGCGGGGGAGCGCGAGGAGACCGCGACCGCCGCGCACGACTAGGAACCGACCCACCCGACACATCGACACGCGATCGCCGGTGTCCCTGTTTCCCCTGGCTGCGTAGACTGCAAGGAACGGGGCGAGGACGTGCCGCTCCGGGCCGTCGGGCCCAACCTGTGTCCCTGCGGCGCGACGTAATATCGGAGTCGCAGCCTGACGTGAGAAAGGGCGGAACGATGGGCCTAGATGCGCGATCGCTTCTCATCCTGGCGTTAATCGCAATCCTGCTGTTCGGTGCGAAGAAGCTCCCCGACCTGGCACGGTCCCTGGGGCGCAGCATGCGCATCCTGAAGTCGGAGACCAAGGGTCTCGACGACGAGACGACGCCGGAGACCGGGACGCGCGCCACACCACCAGGCTCGGCGTCCGCCCAGGGCCGCCCCGCCGACCACGCGCGTGAGGAGCCCGACTATCCAGAGCTTCCCGCCCGCTACCACGTGGTGGAGGAGAACGAGGAGACGGGCTGGCACCAGCAGGGCCGCTAGTCCGCGCACGGGCGGAGCCCGTTCCACCACCCACCGGTTCGGACACAGGGAGAGTTAGGCGACATGGCGGTGCGGCGAGAACGACGCCCGCGCGACCCCGAGGGGCGTATGCCGCTGATGGAGCATCTGCGGGAGCTGCGCAACCGGGTGTTCAAGGCCCTTCTCGGCATGGCCGTGGGGGTTGCCGTCGGGTTCCTGGTGTTCGAGCCGGTGTGGGAGTTCCTGCAGCGCCCCTACTGCGCGCTGCCCCAGTCCGCCCAGATGGACTCCGAGGGATGCCAGCTCATCTTCACCGGTGTCTTCGACGCGTTCTTCCTCCAACTGAAGGTCGCCGTGATGGTCGGGATCCTGGTCTCGGCCCCGGTGTGGATCTACCAGCTCTGGGCGTTCGTGACCCCGGCCCTGCGCGGCCGGGAGAAGCTGTACACGGTGTACTTCATGCTGCCGGCCGTCCTCCTATTCGCGGTCGGCGCGGCGCTCGCCTACTACATCTCCTCCCTCGCCCTGGAGGTCATGTTCTCCTTCGCGCCCGAGGGCGCCGAGGCGCTGATCACGATCAGCAACTACCTCAACTACATGCTCACGATGATCCTCGCGTTCGGGCTCTCGTTCGTGCTGCCCCTGCTGGTCGTGGCCCTCAACCTGATGGGCGTGCTGCGCCACGCGACGATCGCGAAGTGGCGGCGCGTCGTCGTCTTCGTCGCGTTCGTGCTCGCCGCGGTGGTGACCCCCGCGGAGCCGGTGTCCATGCTGGTGCTCGGCGGGAGCATGGTGCTGCTGTTCGAGGTCGCCGAACTCATCGCGTTCCTCAACGACCGGCGGCGTCGGGTCGCCGACCCGCTCTCGGAGCTCGACGACGACGAGATCTCCCCCCTGGACGAGGATGGGGACGTCGCCGCGGTGTCGGACTCGGTCCCGCCCAACGGTCCGCCGCGCTAGGGTCGGTGCCGACGGGATCGGATGGAGCCGCGCATGGGCCCCACTGGTGCGAAACCCGACACAGAGCCACCACATTCGGGTCAGAAAGGTCGAACGACGTGAGTGAGGGAATCCGCGACCTCCCACCGGAGGCGCAGGGAAACGAGAAGTGGCACGACACCACCGACGCGGTCTGGAAGCGCTCCTCGTTGTCGTCGGAGGACTCCGACGCCATCGTCGAGGTCGCGAAGTTCGACGACGGATTCCGGGCGGTACGCGACGGGAAGAACCCCGAGAAGGGAATCCTGTTCTTCACCCCGGCCGAATGGGAGGCGTTCGTCCTCGGGGCGAAGGACGGCGAGTTCGACATTCCAGAGGAGTACCTCACGGAGGAAGAGGCGGCCATCCAGCGCGGGGAACGCCCCTGATCCACTCGCGGGGGCACCGCCCCCGCGCCGCACCACTCGTCCACCACGCCGTCGGAAGCCGATGACCAGCCACGCAGCTCGTTACGCCGAGTTCAAGCGGCGACAGGCCGCCACCAGCCACACCATCCGGGAGTTCAACGAACTCTACGGGTTCGAGTTCGACCCGTTCCAGGTCAGGGGGTGCCAGGCACTGGAACGCGGCCACGGGGTCCTCGTGGCGGCCCCCACCGGTTCCGGAAAGACCGTCGTGGGGGAGTTCGCCGTCCACCTGGCGTTGGAGCGGCACCAAGTGCTTCTACACCACCCCCATCAAGGCGTTGTCGAACCAGAAGTACAACGACCTCGTCCGTCGCTACGGCGAGGATCAGGTCGGGTTGCTGACCGGCGACAACAGCGTCAACGGTGAGGCGCCCATCGTCGTCATGACGACCGAGGTCCTGCGCAACATGCTCTACGCGGGCTCGGCGACGCTCCGTGGGCTGTCCTACGTCGTGCTGGACGAGGTGCACTACCTCGCCGACCGGTTCCGCGGCGCCGTCTGGGAGGAAGTGATCATTCACCTTCCCGAGTCGGTGCACGTCGTGGCGCTCTCGGCCACCGTGAGCAACGCGGAGGAGTTCGGGGAGTGGCTACAACAGGTCCGTGGCGACACCACGGTCATCGTCGACGAGAAGCGCCCCGTCCCGCTGTGGCAGCACATGATGGTCGGCAACCGGCTCCACGACCTCTTCACCAGCCTCGAACCCGATGATGAGGACACCGAGGACACTGGCGGTCGACGGCGCAAACGCGCCCGGTCGCGGGACGAGCCCGCGACCGTGGTGGAGTCCGACGGCGAACGGATGCGGGTCAACCCGCGGTTGACGCGGCTGGCGCGAGACGACGACCGGCTGACGCAGCTCGCCCAGCGACGGCGTCACCCCCGGGCGCGCGGACGCGTCCGTCCCCGCTCCACCTACACGCCGGCCGGGCGGGCCGAGGCCATCCAGATCCTCGACGACGACGGGCTGCTGCCCGCGATCGTCTTCATCTTCTCCCGGGCCGGCTGCGACGCCGCGGTCCGCGAGTGCGTCGGTGCCAACCTCACCCTCACCGACGCCGAGGAGGCCCAACGCATCCGTGATCTCGTCGAGGAACGGTGCGTCGACATTCCCCAGGCCGACCGCGCCGTGGTGGGCTACAACGAGTGGCTCGCCGGACTGGAGCGTGGGATCTCCGCCCACCACGCGGGGATGTTGCCCCCCTTCAAGGAGGTCGTGGAGGAACTCTTCTCCGTCGGCCTGATCCGTGCCGTGTTCGCGACCGAGACCCTGGCGCTGGGTATCAACATGCCCGCCCGCACGGTCCTCATCGAGAAGCTCGACAAGTGGAACGGCGAGGAGCACGCGGATCTCACGCCCGGGGAGTACACACAGCTCACCGGACGGGCTGGGCGTCGCGGCATCGACGTGGAGGGTCACGCGGTCGTGCTGTGGCAGCCGGGCACCGACCCCGAACGCGTGGCCGGTCTCGCCAGCACCCGCACCTATCCGCTCAACTCCAGCTTCCAACCGTCCTACAACATGGCGGCGAACCTGGTCGGCCAGGTGGGTCGCGCCCGTAGCCGGCGCATGCTGGAGTCCTCCTTCGCCCAGTTCCAGGCCGACCGCGCGGTCGTCGGACTCACCCGTCGACTTCGCAAGCAGGAGGAAGCGCTGGAGGGTTACGCGGCGTCGGCGGCGTGCCACCTCGGCGACTTCATGGAGTACGCGCGTGTGCGCCGTCGGCTCTCCGACCTGGAGTCGCAGGCATCCCGCAACCGCAAGGGCGCCCGCCGCGCCGAGACCCGACGGTCCCTGGAACGCCTGCGGGCCGGGGACGTCATCGAGGTGCCGTCGGGGCGTCGTTCCGGTGTGGCCGTCGTCCTCGACCCGGGCCTCGGCGACTCTCCCGCGCCGCTGGTCCTCAGCACCAACCGGCAGGCGCGCCGGCTCAACCTCAGCGATTTCTCCGCGCCGGTGGAGCCGTTCACCCGCCTGCGCATCCCCAGGGGCTTCTCCGCGCGTTCCGCGCAGGGCCGCCGAGACCTCGCCTCGCGTCTGCGCGAGCGCGTGGCCGACAGTCCAGAGCCCCGCCGTGCCCGCACGCGCGACTCCAGTCCCGACCCGGAGATCGACCAACTGCGGGGCGAGCTGCGCCAGCATCCCTGTCACGGATGCGCGGACCGTGAGGACCACGCCCGCTGGGCGGAACGGTACTTCCGCCTCGCCAAGGAGACCGAGGGCCTGCGCCGAACGGTGCAGGGACGCACCCACGTCATCGCCCGCACCTTCGACCGGGTGTGCGCGGTACTGGAGCAGTTGGGCTACCTGCACGACGACACCGTCACCTCCGACGGGCGCCTGCTGGCCACGATCTACTCCGAGTTGGACCTCCTCGTCGCCGAGTGCCTCCGCCGCGGGCTCTGGGACGAGCTGGACCCGGCGGACCTCGCGGCGTGTGTCTCCGCGCTGGTCTACGAACCGCGACGTGGCGACGACCTGTCCCCCCGCGTTCCCCGCGGAGCGGAGGACACACTGCGCGAGATGATCCGCCTGTGGGGGGAGTTGCACGAGACCGAGCAGGAGCACAAGGTGTCGTTCCTGCGGGAACCCGACGTCGGTTTCGCCTGGACCACCCACCGGTGGGTCAGCGGAACCCCGCTCGAGCGGCTCCTCCGCGAGTCGGGCATGCCCGCGGGGGACTTCGTCCGCGCCACCAAGCAACTCGTGGACCTCTTGGGACAGATCGCGGACGCCGCGCCGCCCGAAGGCGGCCTCCGCCGCACCGCCCGCGCCGCGATGAACGCCGCGAACCGCAGCGTCGTGGCCTACACAGCGGTGACCTGACGGGGGATCCCCAATGCCGGGGGTCCAGACCCCACAGGAATCGCGGACTCGCCCCGTCCTCAGTCCGAGGTCACGCCATGACCCAGCCAGACAAAAGTGGACACAAGCCGACCGCTTCCCCGTGGCTCACGCCGCGTGAAGCAGCCACATCAGTCCCTGACCATCGCGAAACGGTAACACCCCCAAAGAACACCAGGTCGCGTCCTGTGAGCCCCGCACGCGCGGGGATGGACCGGTCACCACGCTCTCGGAGGAGGTTTTCCTCCGCGTGAGCCCCGCACGCGCGGGGATGGACCGCCACTCCTCGTCGGCCAGGTTGAACGAATACTGTGAGCCCCGCACGCGCGGGGATGGACCGTCGCAACGATGCGGAGATGATCCGCCGGATGGCGTGAGCCCCGCACGCGCGGGGATGGACCGGCCCGCGAGGTAGCCGACCTGGCCCATCAACGGTGAGCCCCGCACGCGCGGGGATGGACCGTATCGCCTCCACGCCGCCGGATACGAACTGCCGTAAGCCCCGCGCCCGCGGGGATGGACCCCCGGCGGCGGTGGAGTATCGCCAGTCGCATCTGTAAGCCCCGCGCTCGCGGGGATGGATCATTCCGTGGATTCGCGACGCCTCGGCGGGGATGGACCGGCACGGACGCAACGGCGCTGCGACCCCCTTCGGTAAGCCTCGCGCCTGCGGGGATGGACCGTACAGGGGCCGCGCAGGACACCTGCCCGGTGGCGTGAGCCCCGCGTCCGCGTGGACGGACCTCACTAACGCCGGCGCGACGCCGGAGCCGGGGCCGCAGCCGCAGCCGCAGGATGTAAGCCTCGCGCCCGCGCGGATGGACCGTACGAGGTGCCCGAGGTCCTCGCGTGCGAGCGTGAGGCTGGACGGACCGGCCAGCCATGCCCGCGTTCGCGCGAGCCCCGGTCGCCGGAATGGACTGCGGATGGCCGAGGTTGAGGAGGCCTATAGGCCCTGAGCCCCGCCCTGCGGGATGAACCTTCGCTGGGGCGGATTGGGAGGGCCAGCGAGCCCCGAGCAGGGGCGGGGACGGGCCGGGGTGATGTGGGCCAACACCTTCACCTCGTGTGAGTCCCGCGCGTGCGGGCTCCCGATCGTCGTCGCCCCTCGACGCGGTGCCGTGCTCGGGAGGAGCCCCGCGCACAGATCGGTGGGGGTGGAGAACCGCGCGGGTTGATGGGGGACCGGAAGGCCAGGAAGTTTCTCCTCTCGAGGAAGCTCACGGCACGCGGTGTCTTGGCCGGTGCTGGTCAACGAGACCCGGCCAACGAAAGACCCGTGTCCGATGCGGGCGGTCCTCGAGACCGGCGATCGGCGAAACGGCTTCCGGCCGGGGCGCCATCACCGGGTGACGGAGACGCGTTCGTCGTCGTCCCGCTGGACGGCCCGGAAGAGGGGATGGTTTGGGACGGTGTTCTTCCCCGTGTGGCCGGGGTTCGAACGCGGGGGAGTCTGGGTGGCGGGCCAGCGTCGAGGGGCGGAGCGCGCCGTGGGGGGTTGATCCGTGCCGCGTCGCCCGGCCGGGAGCGGAATCTCCGCTATTGACGGCGTTTCCTCGTCCCGCCATCATGGTGGCCACCATCACATGGACCCCGCTGGTCCCCATCAGTCCCGCCCCGTGTTCGCCGGCCCCGTCGGCCGCACGCGGGGGCGTACGGAGGCGTCCATGACGCGTCGCGGCGCGTGAGCCCACACCGTGGAGGTAGTTGGTGGACAGCGTCTCCCTGCGCGGGGTCACGAAGGTCTTCGAGGACGGGACCCGGGCGGTCGACGGGGTCGACCTCGACATCGAGGCCGGCGAGTCGATGGTGCTGCTCGGGCCGTCGGGGTGCGGCAAGTCCACCCTGCTGCGTCTGGTCGCGGGGCTGGAGGACCCGACGGACGGCGACATCCTCCTCTCCGGTGAGCGGGCCAACGACCGACCGCCCCGTGACCGCGGGGTGGCGATGATTTTCCAGGACTTCGCGCTGTACCCGCACATGAGCGTGCGGGAGAACATCTCCTTCCCCCTGGTCGTGCGGCGGGTGCCGCGCCAGCGGGCCGGGCAGCGCGTGGAGTCCATCGCCGAGGGGCTCGGCCTGGACCAGCTCCTGGCCCGACGCCCCGGCCAACTCTCCGGCGGGCAACGCCAGCGTGTCGCCATGGGGCGAGCCCTCGCCCGCGACCCCAGCCTGTTCCTGCTCGACGAACCCCTCTCCAACCTGGACTCGGTGCTGCGGCAGGAACTCCGCCAGGAGATGTCGGCCGCGATCCGCCAGCTCGGGATCACCACCCTCTACGTCACCCACGACCAGGTGGAGGCGCTGAGTTTCGCGGACCGGATCGCCGTGCTGCGCGCCGGGACGATCGCGGACCTCGGCAGCGCCGAACGCGTGTATCGCGCGCCGGCGAACACCTACGTGGCGACCTTCCTCGGCACCCCCCGCATGCCGCTGCTCAGCGCGCGGGTGGAGGCGCTTCCCGACCACCAGGTACGCCTCCACCTCGGCAGCCAGTCGCTCCTGGTTCCGGGGACCGACTTCCGGACCCGGCGTCTGGCCCACTTCCACAGCGAGAGCGTCACGGTGGGGATCCGCCCCGAGGCCATCCGACCGGTCGCGGAGCAGACCGCCGAGACCCTGCGCTGCCGTACCGAGCACGTGGAGCACCTCGGGCACGAGTCGGTGGCCTACATGGCCACGGACGCCGCGCCCGTGCACGTCCCCGACGCCGAGATGTCACCGACCACGGTCGGCGACGCCGAGGGCCACGTTCAGGGGACCGTCGGTCCGTGGGAACGGCTCCGTCGGCTGGGTGGGACGCTGACCCGAACTCCCCAGGAGTCGACCGCCGAACCGTCGGAGTCGGGTCGGCACCAGCGGGTCGACGCCAACCTCGCGGTCCGGCTGGCTCCCCACCCGGGGCTGAAGGTCGGCGACTGGCTCGCCCTCGCGGTCGACCTGCCCCAGGTTCACTTCTTCGACCCCCGCGGCCGACGCATCGACGTCGGCCCCCGCTGACTCGACCCCCGCGGGCGGCGGATCGACGGTGGCGACTCGGGCACCCGACCGTCAATTACCGATTATATAACCGCGAAACGGATTGATAACGGCGGCTTTCTGGGTCTTTAGTATCCCACTATTCCGTGATACCACAGTTTCCGTTAGTGCGAGTCGGAGGTCGTTCGTTGATTGGGCGACTTTGGTGGATTCGTCGCATGAGTCATGATTAGTCACCCCTGACTGGCTCGCTCGCGGCGAACAGGCCCAATAATGCGGAACCGAGGGCAGAGCGGGTGGGATATTCGTGGCTGAGGTGAGCCTGACCTCCGTCAGTAAGACGTATCCGGACGGCACGCACGCGGTGCGGGACCTCGATCTCGACATCGCCGACGGCGAGTTCCTCGTCCTCGTCGGCCCCTCGGGGTGCGGGAAGTCGACGGCGTTGCGCATGGTCGCGGGTCTCGAGGCCATCAGCAGCGGAGAACTGCGCATCGGCGGGCGCCACGTCAACAACGTCGCCGCGCGTGACCGGGACGTCGCCATGGTTTTCCAAAGCTACGCGCTGTATCCGCACCTCAGTGTTCGGGACAACATTGGTTTCGGTCTGCAACTGCGAAAAGTCCGAAAAGCGGAGATCAATCAACGGGTCGAGGCCGTCGCCCATACTCTGGGACTGTTTGAGCATCTCGACCGAAAACCCCGCAATCTCTCCGGTGGTCAACGCCAGCGCGTCGCCATGGGCCGCGCGATCGTGCGAAATCCCCAGGCGTTCCTCATGGACGAGCCGCTGTCCAATCTGGACGCGAAACTGCGGGTCCAGATGCGGGCCGAGATTTCGCGGCTGCAACGCGAACTCGGCGTCACGACGCTCTACGTGACCCACGACCAGGTCGAGGCGATGACGCTCGGTGATCGGGTCGCGGTGATCAAGAAGGGCGTCCTGCAACAGGTGGCCGCGCCCCAGGAGCTCTACGAGCACCCCGTCAACCTCTTCGTGGCCGGCTTCATCGGCTCGCCCGCCATGAACCTCGTCCAGGGCACCATCGAGTCGGGCGACGGTGACGCGGCCCACCACCTGCGCCTGGGGTCCCAGCGCATCCCTCTACCCGACAGCGTGCTCGCCCGCACACCCGGTCTGCGCGCCGCGGTGGGCACCGCCGTCGCCGTCGGCATCCGCCCCGAGGACATGGAGGACGCCAGCGTCGCCGACGCCGAGCCGGGACCAACCCTCGGCTCGACCGCCGAGCTGGTCGAGGCTCTCGGAGCGGAACTGCTCGTCCACTTCGTGCTGGACGCCGCCGACGTCGTCACCGAGGACACCAAGGAGCTCGCCCGCGACGTGGGACAGGAGCTCACCGAGGGGGAGGAGACGGCGACCACTCCGATGATCGCGCGGTTCAGCCCCCGTTCGCCGGTACAGGAGGGCGCCTCGGTTCGGGTGCGCTTCGATCCCGAACGCCTCTACTTCTTCGACCTGGCCACGGGCGAGGCGTTCGACAGCGCCGACCGGACGCCCACCCAAATGAGAGGGGACGCGTGATGACCACACGCCCGCTGAGGACCATCGGTGCCGTCACCGCTGGGATCGGACTGCTGGCCGCGGCCGCCTGTGGGGGAGGCGGTAACGAGGGCGACGGTACGGAGTTGGTCGTCGCCTCACCCTGGACCGGCGCGGAACAGGAGAACTTCGAGCAGGTCATGGCGATCTTCGAGGACCAGACCGGTCATACGGTCTCCTACGAGGCGACCGGTGACGACTACGGTGCCTTCCTCGGACCCCGCATCGAGGGCGGAAACCCGCCGGACGTCGTGATGCTGCCCCAGCCCGGCCTCATCGAGGAGTTCGCCGGGCAGGACGCCCTCGTTCCGCTCGGCGACGAGGCGATGGCCGCGTTGGACGCGAACTTCCCCGAATACTGGAAGGACGTCGTCACCTTCGACGGCGAGACCTACGGGCTGATCTACAAGGTGGCCCACAAGTCCCTCGTCTGGTACCGCCCCGACGCCTACGACGCGGCCGGTGTCGGCCCCGCGAGCACGTGGGACGAGCTCCTGACCACCTCCGAGACGCTGCGCGACGCCGGGCAGACCCCCTGGGCGATGTGTGGCGCCACGGGCTGGACCCTCACCGACTGGTTCGAGAACGTCTACCTCTCCTCCGCCGGACCGGACTCCTACGACCAGCTCAGCGACCGGGAGATCTCCTGGGAGGACGACTCGGTGGTGGAGGCCCTGGAGGTCCTCGCGGAACTGTGGTCCCAGGACGACCTGATGAACGACGCCTCCGGGACGGAGTTCCCGGCCTGTGTCGAGGAGGTCTACGGCTCGGAGGGAGCCGCCATGGTCTTCGAGGCCGACTTCGTCGCCGCGTCCGCAGAGGAGGCCGGTCGCGAGGTGGGCACCGACGCCCTCGCCTACCCGTTCCCCTCCGTCGGCCAGGCTCCACCGGTGGTCTCCGCTGGTGACTTCGCGGTCGGCATGACCGACCGGGACGAGACCCAGGAACTGCTCGCCTTCCTCGGCACCGCCGAGGCCGCGACCGAGTGGGCGGGTCTGGGCGGCTACCTGTCGCCGAACCTGGAGGTCCCCGTGGACAGTTACCCCGACGAGTTCACCCAGGAGCTGGGACAGAGCATCGCCGACGCGGGTGAGGACATCCGTTTCGACCTCTCCGACATGCAACCCAGCGCCTTCGGTGGTACCGAGGGCAGCGGAATGTGGGCCATCCTGCAGGACTTCCTGTCCGACCCCAGCGATCCCGAGGCGACCGCCGCGGAGTTGGAGGCCGCGGCCGCCGACGCCTACGACGAGTAGGGGAGAGCACCGATGGCCACGGTCAACCAGGAGCCGGCGGACCCGGCACAGCCCGCCCACGCCCCGGCGTCCGACACCGGGACACAGTCCACCAGGGCGGGTCGGCTCGGTCCGCCGCCCTGGCTGGCCCTGTTCTTCCTCCTGCCGGCGCTGCTCTTCCTCGGCGCCTTCATCCTCTACCCGATCGGCTTCTCCGTCTGGCGCAGCCTGTTCGACGCCTCGGGCGACCGCTTCGTCGGCCTCGGCAACTACGTCGAGATCTTCCGTGACCCCGACACGTTCATCGCGTTGCGCAACAACGTGATCTGGGTCGTGGTCGCGCCGATGGTGGTGACGATCTTCGGTCTCATCTTCGCGGTACTGACCGAACGCATCCGCTGGGCGACCGCGTTCAAGATCGTCGTGTTCATGCCGATGGCGATCTCCTTCCTCGCCTCCGGGGTCATCTTCCGGCTCGTCTACGAACAGGACCCCGACCGCGGGGTGGCCAACGCCGTGATCACCACGGTGCAGGACACGGTCGCGCCGCGTGTGGGATACCCCGACGCCTCCCCACGCGACGGGGCCGGGCTCACCGAGGCCGACGGGGGCCTGGAGCTCGAGGAGGCCGTCAGCCCCGGCGAGGACCCCGTGCTGCTCCCGCTGGTCGGTGTCGCGCCCGACGACCTCCCCGACGACACGGCCGGCGCGGCGGATCCCCCCACGGCAGCCGGGGACGCCGTCACCGGCACCGTCTGGCTGGACTTCCCCCCGGGAGGCGGCGGAACGGAGGGAGCGATCGACGACGGGGAACTCGGCCTTCCCGCGATGGAGATCGAGGCGTTACAGGACGGGGCCGTCGTCGCCACCGCGACGAGCGGTGAGGACGGCACCTTCACCCTCGAGGGGGTGGAGGGCGACACCACGCTGCGCCTGAACGCGGAGAACTTCACCGAGTCCTACCGCGGTCTGGAGTGGCTTGGCTCCACCCTGGTCACGCCGTCGATCATCATCGCCTACCTGTGGGTGTGGGCTGGATTCGCCATGGTGCTCATCGCCGCGGGGCTCGCGGGCATCCCCCGCGACGCGCTGGAGGCCGCGCGGGTGGACGGCGCGACGGAGTGGCAGGTGTTCCGCCGGGTGACGGTGCCCCTCCTCAGCCCGGTGCTCCTCGTCGTGTTCGTGACCCTGATGATCTACGTCCTGAAGGTGTTCGACCTCGTGCTGATCATCGCTCCGGGCGGGGTGCAACGCGACGCCAACGTGTTGGCCCTGGAGATGTGGCGGGTCGCGTTCGGCGGCGGACAGGACCAGGGCATGGGCAGCGCGCTCGCCGTCTTCCTCCTCGTGCTCGTACTGCCCGCCATGGTCTTCCAGGTCCGCCGCTTCCGCGAGGAGAGGTCATGAGCCAGAGCACCGAGGCCACCAAGGACATCCCCGCTCCGGCCGAGGAGGACGGCACCCAGGGCGCGCCCAGACGTTCCGTGGCGTCGCGGATCGTGGCACGCCTGGGGTCGGGGATCGTCCAGTTCGTCCTGATCTTGATCGCGCTGTTCTGGCTGGTCCCGACACTGGGCCTGCTCGTGGTCTCCCTGCGTCCCTCCGCGGACAACGCCGCGGAGGGGTGGTGGACCGTCTTCCTGCGGCCCACCCAGCTCACCCTGGAGAACTACGCGAACCTGCTCGACAACGCCACGTTCATGAGCTCGTTCTGGAACACGATCGCCATCACCGTGCCGGCCACGGTCGCGATCGTGGTGATCGCCTCCCTCGCCGGCTACGCCTTCGCGTGGCTGGAGTTCCCGGGGCGGGACTGGCTGTTCCTGATCGTGGTCGGCCTGCTGGTGGTCCCGATCCAGATCGCGCTGATCCCCGTCGCGGGCATGTACGGGGCGATGAACATCTACGGCTCATTGCTCGGTGTGATCCTGTTCCACATCGGCTTCGGGCTGCCGTTCGCGATCTTCCTGCTGCGCAACTTCTTCGCCGCCATCCCGCGGGACCTGCTCGAGGCGGCGCGGATGGACGGCGGCAAGGAGCTCACCATCTTCCGGCGCGTCATTCTCCCGCTGGGCGGTCCGGCCATCGCCTCGCTGGCGATCTTCCAGTTCCTGTGGGTGTGGAATGACCTGTTGGTCGCGCTGGTGTTCGCGAACTCCTCCTCCCAGCCCATGACCCGCGCGCTGCAGCAGGAGATGCGGCAGTTCGGCGCCAACCTCGATGTCCTCGCCCCCGGAGCCTTCCTGTCGCTCGTGGTGCCCCTGGTGGTGTTCTTCGCCTTCCAGCGCTACTTCGTCCAAGGCGTGATGGCCGGCGCCGTGAAGTGATGCGGAAAGGGGGCTTCGGGGGCGCGGTGTCACGCGAACGAGGGCCGGGGAGCGCGTCCCCGGCCCTCGCGTGGTCAGTCAGGAGACGGCGAGGTCGCTCGCCGCGCTCGGGTTGGTCGCGTGTCCGATCGCCAGCCCGCTCTCCTTGTCGAAGAAGTGCAGGTACCGGGTGTCCACGGCCAGGGTGATGGAGTGGCCGGGGCGCACGCCGCTGCGTGGGTTGACGCGCGCGGTGAACACCGAGCGGTCGCCACTGAGGGGGAGCTGGGCGGCGACTTCGTCGATCTCCTCGTCGCCGGCGGCGTCGGCGGCCAGGGCAGCGGTCTCCTCGTGTTGCACGGGAGGCGCGTTCACACCGAAGATCACGTTGATCTCGGTTCCGAGCTCCTCGGTGACGTCGGCGACGACGTCCATCGTTCCGTGGTCACCGTTGGCGAACGCCGCGTCGTCGAAGTCCGAGGGGCGGATACCGAGGATCACCTCTCGGCCGAGGTAGGCCTCGAGTCCCGGCCGTCCCCGCAACATCTCACCCGGCAGGTTGAGGGTGTGGTCACCGAAGGACAGGTGGGCGCCGTCCCCGTCACGCACCAGGGTGGCCTCCACGAAGTTCATCGCCGGTGAACCGATGAATCCGGCGACGAAGAGGTTGACCGGCTGGTCGAAGAGGGTCTTGGGAGTGTCGACCTGCTGGAGGCGGCCGTCGCGCAGTACCGCGACCCGGTCGCCCAGGGTCATGGCCTCCACCTGGTCGTGGGTCACGTACACCGTGGTGACGCCGAGCTCGGAGTGTAGCTGGTTCAGGCTCGCGCGCATCTGGACCCGCAGTTTCGCGTCCAGGTTGGACAGGGGTTCGTCCATGAGGAACGCCTGGGGCTCGCGGACGATCGCGCGCCCCATCGCCACACGCTGACGCTGACCACCCGACAGCGCGGCCGGCTTGCGCTTGAGGTAGCTCTCCAACCCCAACATCTGGGCGGCGTGCTTCACCCGCCGCTCGATCTCCGGCTTGGGGGTCTTGCGCAGCTTGAGGCCGAACGCGAGGTTCTGCTCCACGGTCATGTGCGGGTACAGCGCGTAGTTCTGGAACACCATCGCGATGTCCCGGTTCTTCGGCGGCAGGTCGTTGACGACCCGGTCCTCCACCTGCGTCGTGCCGTCCTCGGCCACGTACTCCCGCTCGCCGATGACCAGGGTGCCGCCACTGATCTCCTCCAGCCCCGCGATCATCCGCAGCGCCGTCGACTTGCCGCACCCCGAGGGCCCGACCAGCACCATGAACTCGCCGTCGGCGATGTCGAGGGACAGGTTGTCCACCGCTCGGACATCCCCCGCGTACACCTTGTCGACGCCGTCCAGCACGATCTTCGCCATGATCCGCGCTCCCGCCCACACTGTTGATCGAGAATGGTTTCGTAATGTATCGATTCGTATCGAACTCTGATCACATCGAACAAGATCGAGCCGGATTTGTCGATACCTCAGGGTGGTATCGGCGTGGTGTGGGTGTCCCCGGGGGCGTTGAGTCGGTCGGGGAGGGTACGTTAGCCTGGCGCGGTCGCCGAGTTTTCCCGATCGGTCACCTGGGACGCCGCGAAGGTGAGCGACACGGACACCGATCCGTGAGTATCCGTGAGGGGATCTCGGTAGGCTACCGACCAGTCCAGCACTGGACGGGCCGGTCGTGCGGTCCGGTCACCTGCCTCGCCGGACGCTGCGCCACGCGCCAGGCGCGGCGAATGGCGCGTGCAGGTCCGGAGTCCTCGGCCGGGCGGGGGGTTGGACCCGGGAAAGGCCCGAACATCCAGTAGACAACGGTCTCCGCGCTCGCCGCCGACGGGACGGATCCGGTCCGAAGGGTGTTGCGGGCCTTTTTCCCGCCCCCGCGCCTCCTTTGCCCTGGGGCCCCGCGCGCGAGCGCGCACCACCCCGGAGCAAATAACCACCCAACACGACCTAGGCTCTGGGGTGTGTCTGTTCAACCGACCAGAACCACCGCCGCGGCCGAACCCGGACACCACGGGGATCCCGCGGACATCGCCGGGGCCAGGTCGCGTCGCGGCGCGGCGGCCGCACGAGCGGCGGCCGCCGCCGCGGCGGGGGTGGCTCAGCTCCTGGCGCTGCCGCCCTACGGTTGGTGGTTTCTCACACCCCTGGGCGTGGCACTGCTGCTGCTGGCCCTGCGGGGAACCCGACCACGCCGCGCGGCCTGGCTCGGTGCCCTGGCCGGCGCGTCACTCATGGTCCCGTTGGTGCACTGGCAGGCGGTCTTCGGTGTCGACGTCTGGTTGGCCACCGCCGCCCTGGAGATCCTCTACTACGTCCCGATGGCGATCGGGATCGCGCTCGTCGCGCGCCTCCGCGGTTGGGTCGTCTGGACGAGCGCGCTGTGGGTCGCCCAGGAGTTCGTCCGCGCCCGCTGGCCCTTCGGCGGGTTCGGCTGGGCGAAACTCGCCTACGCCCAGCCCGACACCCCCTTCACCGGATACGCCTCCTGGGGGTCCTCCGCGCTGGTGACGTTCATGGTGGCGCTCACCGGGGCGCTCCTCGTCGCGGCCGGGGTCCGCCTGTGGCGACGGCGTCGGCCCGACACACGCTCCCTGGGCTCGTTGGCCCTGATCGTGCTGATCCTCGCAGGCGGGGCGCTCGCCGCCCGGGTCCTCGCGCCCAGCGTCGACCACACGACCACGGTTGGCGTCGTGCAGGGGAACGTGCCCCGGGTGGGAGAGGTCAGCATCCTCGGGGAACGCGGCGAAGTGCTCGACAACCATCTCGACGGTGTCCACCAAATAGCGGAGGGGGTCCGAGCCGGTGACGTGCCCCAGCCCGACCTCGTCGTGCTGCCGGAGAACGCCAGCGACCTCGATCCCTACGCAGAGGAGGCGGTCGCGGACCTCATCCAGGAGGCCGCGGCCGACGTCGAGGCACCGCTGGTGATCGGTGTCGCCCACTATCCCGACGACGAGACGCGCAGTGTCCGCTCGGTGGTGTGGGATCCGGTCGACGGGGCGGGCGACTTCTACGAGAAGCGCTACCCGGTTCCGTTCGGTGAGTACATCCCCTTCCGAGACGTCCTCACGTCCTTCATCGACCGGCTGGACCAGGTTCCCACGGACGTCGTCCCCGGAACCGAGCCCGGTGACCTGCGGGTGGGCGACACGACCCTCGGCGCCGCGATCTGCTTCGACGTCGCCTTCGACCCGCCGCTGCGCGACGCGGTCGCCGCGGGCGGTCAGGTGATGATGGTTCCCACCAACAACGCCAACTACAACTTCACCGGCCAGTCCGACCAACAGTTGGCCATCACCCAACTGCGCGCGGTGGAGCACGGACGTCCCGCCGTCGTCGCGGCCACCAGTGGTGTCAGTGCCGTGGTCAACCCCGACGGCAGTATCGTGGAGCGCTCGCCCGAGGCCGAACCGTGGACGTCGGTGGTCGAGCTGCCCGCCATGGAGGGGCTCACCCCCGCGACCCGGCTGGGCGCCGGACCGGAGTTGGTGCTGGCGCTGCTGGGCCTGGGAGCGGTCCTGACCGCCGTGGCGCGGGGGAGACGAAGGGCGCGCTAGGGGTGGCGCCGGGCGGTCGCCCGCCGGAGCGGACACGACGGTCGCCGCCGACGGGGGGTGACACCGTGTGCGACCGGCGCCGGACGGGGAACGAACACGGCGTGCGTTACGTTCATTGGGTAAGGGTCCACACGTCGATGGGATGGTTCCCATGCCACTGCTCGTACTGATCGCGCTGCTGGCGTTCCCGTTTCTGGAGTTCGGGGCGATGTACCTCGTCGCCGCCGAGATCGGGGTCGGATGGACGTTGGTGGCGTTGTTCGCCGCCAGCGCCGCGGGAGTCGTCGTGATCCGGCTCGCCGGGCTGCGGGGTTATCGTGACGTCGACGAGGCGCTGCGCACGGGAGAGGTACCGCAACGCGGCATGCTCGACACCCTGATGGTGCTCGTCGGTGGGTTCCTGCTGGCCATCCCCGGGTTCCTCACCGGTGTCCTGGGCCTGGTCCTCGCGCTCCCCCTTACGCGGCCCGTCCTGCGGTGGGCGTTCGAGAAGTGGGCGCGCCGACGGATGGAACGTTTCAACGCCACGGTCGTGAACGCGACCGTCGTGGACGCGGAGGCGGCCCGGGCGCAGCGGCCCGACCCGAACCCCGGTCCGACGGTCATCCGCGGAACGGTGCTTCCCGAGGGCGACACCACCCGCGGCCCGGAGTCGGGTCCCACGAGTGCCGGGGGCACCGCGTTCGGTCCCGCCACGCCCTGAGTCCCGACCCGCGGACCCGACC
Organism: Spiractinospora alimapuensis; assembly: GCF_018437505.1. NCBI lineage: Bacteria > Bacillati > Actinomycetota > Actinomycetes > Streptosporangiales > Nocardiopsidaceae > Spiractinospora > Spiractinospora alimapuensis. The sequence goes on from NZ_CP072467.1 coordinate 335,009, forward strand.
CACGAACGAGAGCCGGTGGGGGTGCGGTGGTCTCCCACCGCGCCCCCACCGGCTCGTTCACTCGCCCGGGAGACGTCTCAGCCTTGCTGGGTCATCGCCTCCAGGTGTTCACGCTCTTCCCGCCGTCGGCTGCGCAGCAGCTCCAGCCGTTCGGCGAGGACCTCCTCGAGGTCCTCCATGCTCCGGCGTTCCAGCAGCATGTCCCAGTGAGTGCGTGTGGGCTTCGCCTTCTTCTCCTGCGGTTCCTCGCCATCGACCAGGAGGGCCGTCTCGCCACAGAAACGGCACTCCCACGTCGGGGGAATCTCCGCCTCCGTTGCGAAGGTTACCGAGAAGGTGTGCCCCCGCTGGCAGTCATAGGTGACCTCCTGGCGTGGCGCCAGGTCGGTGTTGCGGTCGTTCTCGTAGCTCGTCGCCCCGAGCCGCGTGCCGCGAAGTGCTCGCTCGGCCATCGTCTGGTTGCCTCCAGGCGCTCAAATCCGTCCGGTTGTACAACGCGTCGCTCCACGTCAAGATTCCCAGGACATCGCTCCTCCAACCCCAACTCGCGTGACCTCCGGCGCGTTGATGCCGAACCGTTGCCCGAAAACACCCAGCGCACACCACCTGCGGACGTCCAGTGATCACGAACGGTTCCGCATGTTGCCCGGCAGCTCGTTTCCGGCCTGAAGGATCCCACGCCGGATGTTGGTGCACAGCAGCAGGATCCCGCCGATCACGAAGAAGCCGACCAGGGAGAATATCGCGGCCCGGTAGCCGCCGGTGAGCTCGACCGCGACGAAGACCACGATGGACGCGATGAGCGTCCCGGCGCGGTCACAGATCGTGAACACGCCGAAGTACTCGCCCTCACGACCGCGCGGGATCAACTGGGAGAACAGGGACCGCGCGAGAGCCTGACTGCCTCCGAGGACGAGGCCGATCCCCACGCCCAGGGTGAGGAAGAGGGGTACGTTCCCCGCGGGCAGGACGTAGGCCGAGGAGAGCAACAGCGTCCAGATAACCAGGGTCGCCACGAGTGTCGGCTTGGTGCCGAGGACCTCCGCGAGTCGTCCCGTCGCCCAGGACCCGAGGAACGCGACCAACTGGATCAGCACGATGGCGGCGACCACGTCGTCCTGGGAGAGGCCGAGATCCTCCTCTCCGGTCGCGAAGTTCGCCGCGTAGCGGATCGTGGCCTGGATCCCGTCGTTGAACAGGAGATAGGCCAGCAGGAAGAGCAGGGTGTGCGGGTAGTGCCGCAGCTCGATCAGCGTCCGTCCCAGTTGGCGGACCGACGCCGTCACTCTCGGGCCACGGGCCGCCGCGGCGAGCGGACCGATACGGTTCCGCAACCGTGGCATGGCGAGGATGGTGAAACCGAGCCACCAGACGCCGGCGGAGGCGAAGGCGATGCGCGCGGCGTCCGCGGTGTCGACGCCGAGCGCGTCGGCGTTGCTGACCAGCAGGAGGTGAAGGACCAGTAGGACGAGTCCGCCCAGGTACGCCAGCCCCCAGCCGGTCGAGGAAACGCGGTCACGTTCGTCGGGCGTGGCGATCTCGGGCAGGAAGGAGTTGTAGACGACGAGCGCGCACCCGTAGGCGAGGTTCGCGAGCAGGAACAGGCCCGTGGCCAGCAGGTAGGAGTCGCCGGTCGCGAGGTACAGGGCCGTCGTCGACCCCGCCCCGACGCACGCGAAGACGAACAGCAGGCGCTTCTTGTTGCGGCTGTGGTCGGTGATCGCGCCGACGACCGGGAGCAGTGCGATCTGGATGACCGCGGCGATCATTCCCGCGGCCGGGTAGACGGTGTTGTAGTGCAGCGAGATGCCGAGAAGGTGGATCCGCTCACCGGTGCCGGCCGCCTCCGCCGAGGCCTGGGCCAGCCCCGACAGGTAGGGGCCGATGAAGACCGTGACCACCGAGGTCCAGAACACCTGGTTGGCCCAGTCGTAGATGTACCAGCCGCGTTGTTCCCGGCGGCGCCGCTTCGGGTCGGGGTCGACCCCCGCGGTGGGGGTTGTGTCCGTCACGGGGTCCTCCCTTCCGTGGAGGGGGAGGGGTCGGAGTCCGGCCAGGCGCCGCGCGCTCGCAGTACGTCGCGGAGCCCGACGGTGTTGTCGGTGACGATCGCGTCGACCCCGGCGTCCAGGAGGCGCCGCATCACGGTGGTGTCGTTGATGGTCCACACGTGCACCTGGAGACCGGCCGCGTGCGCGGTCGCGACCAGGTCCCGGGTCACCAGTGGGACCCCCCGGTGGGAGAGGGGGATCTGGACACAGTCCACGCCCCGACGCACGAGTCCACGGACACCCGTCCAGGCCGCGACGCGCAGTCGCGCCACGTCCACGGGGCCGCCCGACACGCACACAGGCCGGTCCATGACCCGTCGCGCGGCCTCCAGTCGAGCCTGACGGAAGGACCCCACGCACACCCGGTCCCAGGCGCCGGTCCGTCGCAGCACGTCGGCCAGCGGAACGACCGCCCGGTCCTCCTTGACGTCGATGTTGAAGCGCGCCGACGGCCACGCTCCCAACAGGTCCTCCAGGCGGGGAACCGACTCGCCACCGCCGACCCGTGCCCGCGCGACCTCGGAGTAGGTGAGTTCGGCGATGACGCCGGAGCGGTCCGTCGCCCGGTCCAGGGTGGCGTCGTGGAAGGCCAGCACCTCTCCGTCCCGGGTGACGCGAACGTCGGTCTCCAGGTGGGTGTAGCCGAGGTCCAGGGCGTGCTGGAAGGCGGCGGGCGTGTTCTCCAGCGCCCGGTTCGGCTGTCCACCGGCGTCGGGGACCCAGCCTCCGCGATGGGCGAGGCCGAAGGGGGTCGGCGTGTCCAGGAAGTGGCGGTTCACCCCGACAGTATGCACGGCCGGCAGACTGTATGCACTGGCCGTCCGCTGTGGCGGACGCGCCGTGGCCGTTCCCGGCCGGCGGGGACGCCCCGCTCGTGCGACAGGGGTAACCGCCGAACCCGTCCGTGTCTGGGGCTCATCCGGGAGCGGCGAATCCGGTGGCGCGGATGGTGATGTTCAGGCGTCCCTCGGTCATACCGCTCGCGGGGTCGGCGGATCCCGGGTGGGTTCGGGGCACACCGTGGTAGGAAAGGCGGGCCGGGCCACCGAAGACGAAGGCGTCGCCGCCGCGGAGGTCCACGTCGGTGTAGGGACGAGTCCGGGTGCTGGTGTTGCCGAAGCGGAAGACGCAGGAGTCACCGAGGCTCAGTGACACGACCGGAGCGGTGGCCCGCTCGTCGCGGTCCTGGTGCATTCCCATGCGCGCCTCGGCGTCGTAGTAGTTCACCAGCGCGACGTCGAACGACGCGTCACCGGCCTCGGCGAGGGAGCCGTCCAGGGAGGCGGCGTCGCGCAACGCGGCCCGGGCGAGCGCGCCGAGCTCGGAGGGGAACGGTTTCACCGGGGTTCCGTCCGGCAGGGTGGCGCTGTAGCGATAGGGCCGCCAGTACCAGCCCAGGGACACCATGCGTACACTCATCACACCCCCGCGCGTGGTGTGGCGCACCATGCCCGCGGGCGGGCGGGCCCACTGACGGCAGCGCTCCACCAACTCCCGCTGGCGCGCCGAGGACAACCAGTCCGGCAGGTGCACCGCGCCGGCGGTCACGGCCACCGGGCGGCGGGGCGGAGGCTCCGGGGTGAACAGCTCCGAGGTCACGTGGCGCCACCCGGGGGCCGGTTCGGGGCGCCGCCCATCTCCGGGTGCCTCACGTCCGCGATCCGGTCGCGGTGGGTGTCGAGGACGGCGCCCGGTCGACGGTGGTCGGTGGTGAACACGACGCCCAGCGGGAGCTGGCGGAGGAAACGCCCCAGGGGGACGGTGAGGCGGCGTGCCGTTTCGTGGCCTCGCCTGTCGTCGGCACGGTCCGGGCGGGTCCGCTGATGGTGTGGCGCCGTCCGGTGGGCGTCGGCCTGGCGTGCGGGCTCGGGGGCGGTGGCGATCCCGATGGTCGGGCACGCGCGTCGTCCCACCGTTCCCCCTCTGGTCGTCGCGTGAGCCGCACCGCGGCGTGTGCGGTCACCGTTGATGTCCGCGCCGCGGTCTCCTCTGTCTGTGCGGACCGCCGGCCCGGGGGCGCGCTGGACGGGGGTGGGCGCACACGGGATCGGCGGCGAACACCCCACGCGGCGACGGTGTGCGATGTCGCGGCACCCATCGTAGCCACTCACGACGTCGTGCTCACGATCGCGCCGCCGCATGTCCCGCGTGGTGGCGACACAGCGCTGCGGCGCGCCTAGCCACCAATGTGGGTGAGGTGGGCCAGTCGTGGCGGGTTTGGTGTGGGTCTGGTCGTCCCCAACGCACTGATCCCGTAGGGGCTCCGCTCGCCGCGTTCACGCCTGTCGGGGCTTTCGACGGGAAGCGGTGGGGGCGTTCGCGGTGAGGTCCTCGACGCGATTCCGTTCCATACCCGAAGGGTGCCCTCCGGCGTGATCCGCCCGTGCGCTGACGCCTCTGGGAACGGGCGGATCACGCCGCTGGTGTTCAAAGAGCGCTGGGCTCAAGGCCCCCGGCGGGTCGCGTATCGGTGCCACCGGCGGCGAACAGCGCAGTGTGAGCGTCGGCTCCGTCGCGGTACGGGTCCACCCATGCCGCGGGACCGCATGATGGGGGCGCGGTGGAGGAGGAGCCGGGCGGGGCCGAAACGCTCGCGTGTCCCCTCGAGGGTGGGCCGACCACCCGAGTCCCATCTGGCCGCCGTATCCCGCCGCTGACCTTCTGGTGACCTACTGGTCTTCGTCACCAGTTCTGGACAGTGTGGGGCGTCGGGGTGTTCGGGGCCTGACGGGGTTTCGGTTCGCCACGGTGGGGGAGGGCTACGCGCCGACCGGGACTTGGCGCTGCGCCCTGTCCCAGTCGGGCCACGCGGGATCATCTGAGGCGGACCACGATCGACGCGACCCTGACTCGACCCAGTGCCGAGCGTGAACGCCGTGGGACGTGGAACGGAGCTGGGTCGTCCGTGGTGACGGGGTCGGTGCGACCCTGGTGAGGTCCCGCGCGAACCGCGTCGACGACGCGGTTCGCGCGGGTGGGCTCGGAGGCCGCGGCTCCGTTGCCTGAAGGTAGGGCGGTCAGTCCTCGAGGGTCGCGTCGAGGGTGATCTCGGTACCGGCGAGCGCCTGGCTGACCGGGCAGTTGGCCTTGGCGGACTCCGCGACCTCGGCGAAGGTGTCGCCGTCGATACCGGTGGCCTGAACGTTGGCGGTCAGGTGGATTCCGGTGATCCCGGTTCCGGGCTTCAGGGTGACGGCGGCGGAGATCCGCACCGACTCCGGGGTCGCCCCCGCCTTGGTCAGGCCGTTGGTCAGCGCCATGGACAGGCAGGAGGAGTGGGCCGCGGCGATCAGCTCCTCGGGGCTGGTGATCGAGTCGGAGCCCTCCGAACGCGCCTTCCAGGTGACCTCGACGTCGGGCAGGGCGGAGGAGCCGAAGGACACGGTGCCGCCGCCTGAGGCGAGGTCGCCGGTCCACTGGGTCTCCGCTGTGCGTGTCACGGGCATGGTGAGTCCTCCACTTGATTGAGGTGTGTGCGTTCGGTCGCCAGTCACGATTCTGCCCGATTCTCGCAGTGGCCCCACACGTCCCAGTGTCGGCATGGCCGGCCGAAGCGTCATCGCGGCCTGGTGGGAACCTGGTCAGGAAATCGCTGGTCCCATCGTTGACGACGCAAAACGATCACTTATAGTAACCGTGTGCAATCAACTAGGCACGAAGAGTCACTCAGGGTAGCTTCGGTCCTCCCCTCGGGGGAAAGTCGGCTCATCCGTAACGACTGGAGCGCGATCCGTCCGCCGGAACTCGGCGCATGGCGACCCCACCTCCCCGTGACCGTCGTCGTCGCGATCGAGGGTGGTGGCTCACTGGCCGCGGCTCTGGCGGCCCTGGCCGGACAGACCTATCCGGCCCACCTGTTGGACGTCGTGGTCGTCGTCGCCGACGACCGGTGTCTCACCCCCGCGATGCCCGCCCTGCGCCCGCCGAACTGTCGGATCGTACGGTGCCACGGTGGCCGCGCGGCGGCCCGCGCCCACGGTGTGGAACAGTCCTCCGGCGCGATCGTGTGCTGGTTGGACGGTGACATCATCGCCGGCCCCCGCCACATCGAGGCGCACGCCCGCTGGCTGCACGCCCACACCGCCCTCGCCACCATCGGGCGCGTCTGGACGGCCCAGGCCGAACACGCCCGGCCCGGCCAGCAACGGATGATCCAGCGAACCGGCGGTCTGCGGACCGTGGACCACCTCGGATTCGAGGCGTTCACCGTCCCCGGCGCCGCGGTGTCCCGGAGCCTCTACAAGCAGGTCGGGGGACTCGACCCCACCATCACCACCGGCCAGGGCCTGGAGTTCGGATACCGCCTGTGGCAGGCGGGCGCGGTACTCGTTCCCGAACCCCGCGCGACGGCGTGTGCCACCGGATCCCAGGCGACCCGGCGTTCCCCGTCGGACTCCGCCCGCCTCGCCGATCGAATGCCACAACCACGCTGGTTACGCGACCACGCCACCCCGGAACCTCGCTCCGACACTCCTCGTGACGCCCCCGACCCCACGACGGAGGGGAGCACCGCGCGCGGCGTCCCCCTGGTGCGTGCTGTAGTCCCGGTGTCCGGCGCCCCGTTCGAACGTGTGCGCGACTGTCTCGACCACGTCCTGGCGGCGAACGAGCGGGACCTGCACGTGACCGCCGTGCACGCCCCGAGCACGCACCCGCGCGACGACGGGGACTGGGAGCTGCGTCTGACCCAGGCGCACTTCATGGACGAGCGGCGGGTGACGTTCTCGGCCGTGGCACCCACGACCGCGTTTCCCTCGCCGTACCTGCTCGAGCTGCCGGTGGACTGGGCGTTGGCACCCCACACCGTCACCAAGATGCTCGCCCACGCCGACCGCACCCGGGCGGGCCTCGTGGAGCTCACCGTGCCCGGCCACGGCACCGTGGTGCGCCTGTGGCGCACCCGTGCGCTGTGCCGGGGGCTGCGGGTCCGCCACGCGGCGGAGTCCCGCGCGGAGGTGGTCACGGCGGTGCACGGGCGTCGGCGGCTGCGCGCGGCCCGAGGCGACGTCACGCCCATTCGGCCACCGGAAGGGACCGAAGCCCGGCGGGTCGGCCCGGTGCCACCGGACGCCGGTGCGGAACCGCGCCGACCCCGGTGGTGGAACCTCGCGGCGCGCCTGGGTCAGGCCCGCTCGGCGATCCGGCGCATTAGGGCACGCAGACCCAGCTCGTAGCCGATGACGCCACACCCGGCGATGTATCCGGCCGCGACCGGTGCGATCACCGAGGTGTGGCGGAACTCCTCCCGCGCGTAGACGTTGGAGATGTGAACCTCCACGTAGGGCACGCCGGCGGCCGACACCGCGTCGCGCAGCGCGTAACTGTAATGGGCGAAGGCCCCGGGATTACACAGGATGCCCTGGTAGGCGCGGGCCTCGTGGACCCGGTCGATCATGGTGCCCTCGTGGTTGCTCTGCGCGCACACCACCGACACCCCGAGCTCCTCGCCGAGCTCGCCCACGCGCGCCTCGATGTCGGCCAGCGTGGTCGACCCGTACTGGGCGGGGTCACGCTCACCGAGCAGGTTGAGGTTGGGGCCGTTCAACAACAGGACGGTGGACTCCATGGCGATTCCTTCCCTGTCCGACGGGGTGCCGGACTCAGAGCTGTTCCACCGCGATCACGCGGACCACGGCACGACCGGCGCTCGCCGACTCCTCGAGGTCGACCTCGGCGTGGATGCCCCAGTCGCCGTCGCCGGCGGGATCGTGGAGGACCTGGCGAAGCCGCCACACCCCCGGCTCCTCGGTGACCTGCAACATGGCCGGACCACGCGCGTCAGGGCCGATCCCCAGGGTCTCGTGCTCCGCGAAGTAGGGCTCCAGCGCCTTCGCCCACCGTTCGGCGTCCCACCCGTCGTCGGAGTCCAGGGCGCCGAGCTCGGCGTAGGCGTGGCGCGCCGCCAGCTCCACCCGCCGGAACATGGCGTTGCGTACCGTGACGGTGAAGGCCCGACGGTTGTGGGTGATCGGTCGGGGCTCGTCGGCGGAGTCCGCCCCGGGCCGCTTCTCCTCGGCGTCGTCGGTGGGGTGGGCGAGCTGCTCCCACTCGTCCAACAGGCTGGAGTCGACCTGGCGGACCAGTTCGGCGAGCCACTCGGTGATGTCCCGGAGCTCCTCGTCGCGCGCGTCCTCGGGAACGGTCTGCGTCACGGCCCGGTAGGCACCGGTCAGGTAGCGCAGCACGATTCCCTCGACGCGGGCCAACTCGTAGAAGCCGACGTACTCGCTGAACGTCATGGCCCGTTCGTACATGTCGCGCAGGATCGACTTCGGACGCAGCGGATGGTCGCCCACCCAGGGGTTCCGTCGCCGATAGACGTCGAAGGCGTGTTCGAGGAGTTCCTCCAGCGGCCGCGGGTGGGTGATCTCCTCCAGCCGCTCCATCCGCTCCTCGTACTCGATCCCCTCGGCCTTCATGGCCGCCACGGCCTCGCCCTTGGCCTTGTTGGTCTGGGCGGAGAGGATCTGGCCGGGGTCCTCCAGGGTCGCCTCCACCACCGACAGCACGTCGAGGGCGTAGCTGGGGGAGGCGGGGTCGAGCAGGTCCAGGGCCGCCAGCGCGAAGGTCGACAGCGGTTGGTTGAGCGCGAAGTCGTGTCGCAGGTCCACCGTGAGCCGGATCAGTTGGTCCTCCGGACCGCTTCCCCGCGGGGCGGCCACCTGTTCGACCACGCCCGCGTCCCGCATCTCGCGGTAGATCGCGATCGCCTGTCCGATGTGGTGGCGTCGCGCCGACGCCGGTTCGTGGTTGTCGGTCAGCAGGTGACGCATGTCGGTGAACGCGTCACCCCCGCGACCGATCACGTTCAGGACCATCGCGTGACTGACCCGGAACCGCGAACGTAGCGGCTCCGGCTCGGCGCCGACCAGCTTGTCGAAGGTGCTCTCGTCCCAGCCGACGAAGCCCTCCGGCGGCTTCTTGCGCACCACCTTGCGGCGCTTCTTGGGATCGTCACCGGCCTTCGCCAGGGCCTTCTCGTTCTCCACCACGTGCTCGGGTGCCTGGGCCACCACGTGGCCGGCGATGTCGAACCCGGCGCGTCCGGCGCGCCCGGCGATCTGGTGGAACTCCCGTGCGCTGAGCCGCCGTACCCGCGACCCGTCGTACTTGGACAGGCCGGTGAACAGCACCGTGCGGATGGGGACGTTGACACCGACCCCCAGGGTGTCGGTGCCACAGATCACCTTCAGCAGGCCCTTCTGGGCGAGCCGTTCCACCAGGCGGCGGTACTTGGGCAGCATGCCGGCGTGGTGCACGCCGATTCCGTGTCGTACGTAGCGTGAGAGGTTGCGTCCGAACCGGGTCGTGAACCGGAAGTCGCCGATCTCGGCGGCGATCGTGTCCTTCTCCGCCCGACTGCACATGTTGATGCTGGTCAAGGCCTGTGCCCGCTCGACCGCCTGGGCCTGGGTGAAGTGCACGATGTACACCGGCGCCTTGTCGTGGGCGAGGAGCTCCTCCAGGGTCTCGTGCAGGGGGGTGCTCTTGTAGGTGTAGCTGAGCGGGACCGGACGCTCCGCGGAGGAGACCACGGCCGTGGGCCGGCCGGTCCGCCGGGCGATGTCCTCGGAGAAGAACGAGACGTCGCCCAGTGTCGCCGACATCAGCAGGAACTGCACCTGCGGTAGTGCGAGCAGGGGTACCTGCCAGGCCCACCCTCGGTCGGGTTCGGCGTAGAAGTGGAACTCGTCCATCACCACGGTGCCGATGTCGGCGCGGTCCCCCTCGGCCAGCGCGATCTGCGCGAGGACCTCGGCGGTGCAGCACACGATCGGGGCGTCGGGGTTGACGCTGGCGTCGCCCGTCATCATGCCCACGTTGTCGGTGCCGAAGACCGCGCACAGGTCGAAGAACTTCTCCGACACGAGTGCCTTGATCGGCGCGGTGTAGAACGCGCACTCGTCGCGCGCCAGTGAGGCGAACAGGGCGCCGGCGGCCACCAGGCTCTTGCCCGATCCCGTGGGCGTGTTCAGGATGACGTTGGCGCCGGACACCACCTCGATGAGCGCCTCCTCCTGGTGGGGATAGAGGCTCAGTCCCTGTTCCTGTGCCCACGTGGAGAAGCCGTCGAAGAGACGGTCGGGGTCGGGCGAGGAGGGCAACGCGTCGATGAGGCTCACCCTTCCATGGTGCCCTCTCTCCGACGGTGGATCGGTCGCCCGCCGTCGGCGCGGGCGCGCCCACCCGCCCGGCGGGGCCGTCACTCGTGGATGACGAGCTCCTCGAGCACCACGTCGTCCACCGGACGGTCGTCGGGCCCGGTCGGCACGGCCGCGATCTCCTCGACCACCGCCATGCTCTCCTCGTCGGTGACGGAGCCGAAGATCGTGTGGTCTCCCTGCAGGTGCGGGGTGGGGTCGGTGGTGATGAAGAACTGCGACCCGTTGGTGTCGGGCCCGGAGTTGGCCATGGCCAGCACTCCGGAGCCGCTGAAAGTGAGGTCGTCGTCGATCTCGTCGGCGAAGGTGTATCCCGGGCCGCCCGTCCCGGTGCCTTCCGGGTCGCCGCCCTGGATCATGAACCCCGGAATCACCCGATGGAAGATCGTCCCGTCGTAGAAGGCGTCATCGCCGGTGACCGGGTTCTCGGTCTTCTCGCCGGTCGCCAGATCCACGAAGTTCGCGACCGTCTCCGGTGCCCGATCGGCGAAGAGCGCGACCTCGATGTCGCCCGCGCTGGTCTTCAACGTGGCGCTCGGGCCGCCGCCCTCGGCGAGGTCGGCGGCGTCGTCGCCGGAGTCGGAGCAGGCGGCGGCGGTGAGTACCACCGCGCTGGCGACGATCACGAGGCGCTTCATCCACGGTCTCCGTTTCGCAGGTGATGATCGAGAACCAAGGTTAGGGCGTCGCCCGCGCCGCACGGACGCCGCGGTGTGGTGACGCGCGCCACCGCCCGGCGCACGGGGAAGCCGGACGGTGGCGCTGGTCGGAGCGGTGTGGTCGGGGTCAGGCGCCGCTGAGTTCGAGCTCCAGGACGTGGGTCACCAGACGGATCATGACCTCCTTGACCGACTCCCGTTCCCGGGCGTCGCACAGCGTGACCGGGACCGTCGGGTCGAGGTCCAGGGCGACGCGCACGTCCTCGGGCTCGTGCGAGGCGAACCCGTCGAAGCAGTTCACGGCGACGATGAACGGCACCTCACGTTGTTCGAAGAAGTCGATCGAGGTGAAGCTGTCGTCGAGGCGACGCGTGTCGGCGAGGACGACCGCACCGAGCGCCCCCTCGGTGAGCTCCTCCCACATGAAGGAGAACCGTCCCTGTCCGGGGGTGCCGAACATGTAGATCACGGTGCGTTCGTCGAGGGTGACGCGTCCGAAGTCCAGCGCGACGGTCGTCGTGGACTTGTTCTCCACCCCGCTGAGGTCGTCCACCCCGACGCTTTCGGCGGTGATCTCCTCCTCGGTGTGCAGCGACCGCACCTCGCTGAGCGCGGACACGAGGGTCGTCTTGCCCGCGCCGAACCCACCGGCGACGACGATTTTTATGGAGTCGGGGACGATGCCACTGTCGGCCATGGCGGTTTCCTAGAGGTCGCGAATGCCGTCGATGATGGAACGCAGCAGTTCTGAACGGGACCGCCCGCTGCGCACGGTCTCGGTGTGGACCACCAGGAACCCACGGTCCAGCAGGTCCGCGAGCAGGATCCGCAGGACGCCCAGCGGCATCCCGGTCGCCGAGGCCACCTCGGCGACCGCTACCGGGCGGGCGCACTGACCGAGGATCTGGCGACACTCCGGCTCCAGTTCCACGATGGGGGAGCTGATCGAGGGAACCGCGACCACCTGCGAGGTCATCGCGAAGTCCGTCCGTGAGGGGCGGGTGCGACCGCGGGTCAACGAGTAGGGGCGGATGAGCCGCCCGAACGTGGGCTCCTGGTCCTGTGGTGCCACTGGGTCAGCCTCCCGACTCCGCGGACATGGGGGATGGGCGGCCACCGCGCTGCGGACGAGGCGCGGCGGACAGGTGCGGCCCGACCTGGCGGACGAGCCGGTTCATCTCGTAGGCGGCGAGCCCCATGTCGCAGTCGGCGCCGGTGACCACCGCCAGGCAAGCCCCGCTTCCGGCGGCCGTCACGAACAGGAATCCGGTGTCCATCTCCAGGATGGTCTGGCGGACCTGGGTGGCGTCCAACTCCCGGCTCGCCCCGCGGGCCAGGCTCTGAAACCCCGAGGCGATCGCGGCGAGCCGCTCGCCATGGTCACGGTCCACGGCCCGTGAGGACGACAGCAGCAGCCCGTCCGTGGACAACAGCACGGCGCTACGGGCCCCCGGAACGGTCTCCACCAGTTCGGTCAGGAGCCAGTCGAGGTCACGGGGCAGGGGGGAAACGGAGTCGGTCATTACTTCCTCTGCTCGGTGTCGTCAGGACCCTCGGGCGCGCGGCCGCGCCGCGTGCCCTGCTGGTAGGCGCTCATCATCCGCTGGATGTCCTCCAGCGAACGCTCGGGCTGGGCGGGCTCCGCCGGGGCGGGTGGTGGCGGGGGAGTGGCCGGCGTGGGGCCGCCACGTTTGCGCCGGCGCCGTGGCAGTCCCTTGTAGGTGTCGCCTTCGGGGCCGGGCACGGGGGGACCGGACGGTGCGGCCGTGGCCGGGGGGTCCGGAGGTGTCGGGGCCACCGGCGGGGCCGGCTCGGTCGTGACCGTTACCGTCGGAGCGGCGGCGGGCGCGGACGTCTCCGGGGCCGGGGGGAGTTCGACGGAGTGCGCGGGGCGTGGGGAGGGCTCGCGGACCTCGACCTCGTGTGCGGGCACCTCGGGGCTGGCGACGATGAGGTTGGCCGGCACCACCACGATCGCCTGGGTCCCGTTGTAGGGGGAGGGACGCAGTGTGACCTGGACGCCCAGACGGCTGGCGATGGTGGAGACGACGAACAGCCCCAGCCGGGAGTCCTCACGCAGGCGGGCCACGTCGAACTCCGGCGCGGTGGACAGGACCTCGTTGACCTGCTCGTACTCCTGGTGCGTCATGCCCAGGCCCCGGTCCTCCACCTCGATCGCGTACCCGTTGGCCAGCGCGCCTCCCCGGATGGTGACCGGGGCGGTGGGGGGAGAGAACGCCGCGGCGTTGTCCAACAGCTCCGCCAGCAGGTGGATGAGGTCACCGGCCGGACGGCCCTCCACGGCGACGTCGGGCATGGGCAGCACGTGGATCCGGGTGTAGTCCTGGACCTCGCTGGAGGCGGCGCGGACCAGGCTCTGCAGGGGTACCGCGGCGCGCGGGCGGCGGTCGAGCCGCTCCCCGCTGAGCAGGATCAGGTTGTCGGCGTTGCGCCGCAGTTGGGTGCTGAGGTGGTCGATCCGGAACAGCGACTCCAGTGTTCCCGGGTCGGTCTCGGAGTGTTCCAGTTCGTCGAGCAGACTGAGCTGACGGTGCACCAGCCCCTGGGTGCGGCGGGCGATGTTGCGGAAGACGCTGCGCACGCCGTCGCGCAGTCGGGCCTCCTCCACCGAGGACTCCACCGCCGTGCGCTGGGCGAGGTTGAAGGCCTCGACGACCTGCCCGATCTCGTCACGCCGCGGAACCGGCAGGTCGGGCGCGGAGGCGGCGACGTCGACGTCCTCCCCGGCGCGCAGCCGCCGGGTCAGTCGCGGCAGTCGTTCCCGGGCGTGGGACAGGGTGGACTCACGCAGGGTGGTCAGACGGCGGTTGATGTCGCGGGTGGTCCACACCGAGAACAGGATGCAGCCGACGATCACGACCAATGCCGCGGAGCTGCCCAGCACGACCCGGGTCAGCAGTACGTTGGCCGACTGTCGGCTCTCGGTGGTCATCTCCTCGATCCGGGTCTCCTCCAACCATCGGTACATCGTGTCGGCGACCGCGTAGGAGGATGTCCACGGTTCGCTGCCGCCCAGGGCGACGTCGGGGGAGCTGGCGGTGAGGAGTTCGTCCTCCAGGTCCACCAGCCGGGTCATCGCGTCCATGCCGAGCAGCTCTTCGTAGATCTCGCGTTCGGTGTCCTGCAGCTCGGAGTCCAGGCGCTCCTGCAGGAACCGGCGGGAGCCCACGGCCTCGGCGAAGTCGGCCCGCTCCTGGGATCCGTAGATGCCGGCCGCCGTGGCGTAGGTGTGCAGCGCGTGTTCCTGGGAGAGCACCTCCCGTCCGCGCAGCATCGACTCGAGGATGTCGGCCTCGAAGGTGAGGTCCGGGCTGCTCAGTTCGGTGTGCGCCTCCCACACCCGCAGGCCCGCCTCGATGGCGTCGTCGTAGGGCTGCATCGCGGTCCGACGCTCCACGTCGCGTTCCTGGAGCACGGCGCGGCTGTCCACGACGTCGTCGATCGCCGACTCGAAGTCGGAGACCCGGTCGGCGATGTCGACGGAGAACCGGCCGACGTCGACGCCGGACAGTCGGCCGCGGAAGCGTTCGATCGCCTCGTCGGCCTCGCTCTCCGAGGCGGCGAGCTCGGGCAGGGCGCGTGGCGTCGCCGATCCGTGCTGTTCCCCGATCCGCACCGCGGCGTAGCGGCGTTCCCGTTGCAGCGCCGAGACCATGTCCCGCAGGGGTTCGCCGACCTCCTCGACGAAGTCGGCGCTGGCCCTCATGTCCAGCATGTCGTTGACGAACGTGCTCGCCGCCACGGTCCACATGAGGATGAGCGCGGTCGCGGGAACGATGGTGAGGGCGATGAGGCGGTCGCGGATGGAGCGCCGCCGCGAATCTGGGGGCATGGAGGGGTTCCCCGTGTCGTCGCTCGGGGCGGAAGAACGGCGGGACCGTTTCCGCGTCGGTCGCGAGGCGGCCGGCCGGCCGCGTGGTAGAGCAAATATGGCAAGCGGGCCGGCGTGGGGCAAACCATAGTGTCGGATTCGGGGGTATTTGTCCGGAAATCGACGGTTATGGGGTTAGGTCAGGCGCCGGCGAGTTCACGTTCCAGGACGTGGGACACCAGTTCCACCACGGCCCGGTTCACCGACGTGCGGTCCCGAGCGTCGCAGAGGGTGACCGGGACGTCGGGGTCGACCGCCAGCGCGCCCCGTACGTCCGCCGCGGGAAAGGTCTTGGCGTCGGCGAACACGTTCACGGCCACGATGAACGGCACGCCACGACCCTCGAAGTAGTCGATGGTGCTGAAGCACTCCTCCAGCCGGCGTGTGTCGACCAGGACGATCGCGCCCAGGGCGCCACGTGCCAGGTCGTCCCACATGAAGGAGAACCGGTCCTGGCCCGGCGCGCCGAACAGGTAGATGATGGTGCGCTCGTCCAGCGTCACCCGGCCGAAGTCCAGGGCGACCGTGGTCGTCGTCTTGCCGTCGGCCTGGCTGAGCAGGTCCCCGCCGTGCGGACCGATGAGTTCCTCGGTGTGCAGTGACTGGATCTCGCTCAACGCCGCCACCAGCGTGGTCTTGCCCGCGCCGAATCCGCCGGCGACGACGATCTTGACCGCGTCGGGAACGGTGTCGGAAGGCTGGGGCATGGTGTTGTCCTCGACCGGACGTGCGGACTCGGGGGTGAGAGAGGCGGGGTGACCCATCAAATATGGCAAGAAGTCCAGTCGAGCGCAATCGCCGCGAGGCGACGAATCCGACAATGTAGGTGTTTTCGGCTGACCGTGCGGAAAAAGGAGCTGGTGGGGCGCACGGGCGATATCGGTCAGTCGGTGCGCGTGTCCCCGCCCATGTGCGGGATGGCTAGGCTGTGGAGCCGTTCCCGTCCCCACGCAGACAACGCCGGAGGCGTCCGTGCCGACCCCCCTGATCATCGACACCGACACCGCGCAGGACGACTGCGTCGCACTGCTCGTGGGACTGCTCGACCCCACGGCCGACCTGCGGGCGATCACCATGGTGGCCGGGAACATCGGATTCGACCGGCAGGTCCACAACGCCTTCCTGACCCTCAACGCGGCCGACCGGCTGGGGCGGGTCCCGATCCACCTCGGCTGCCGACGCCCCCTCACCCGCCCCTGGGTCAGTGCCGAGGACGTCCACGGGGACGGCTCGGGCGGACTGTCGGTGCCCACCCTCGCCGGAGAGCCCGAGGCGGAACACGCGGTCGACGCCCTCGTCCGCATCGCCGCCGAGCGACCGGGTGAGGTCACCGTCGTGTGCATCGGTCCGCTGACCAACATCGCCGCGGCCTGCCTGAGGGACCCGGACTTCGTCACCAACGTGCGTCAGCTCTACGTCATGGGCGGATCCAACAACGGGCGGGGCAACATCACCGCGGCCGCGGAGTTCAACTTCTACGTCGACCCCGAGGCCGCCAAGGCGGTGTTCGCCGCCGGCTTCGACATCACCGTCGTGCCCTGGACCCCGCTCACCCTCCAACGGGCGGTGTTCGGGGATCCGACGCTGGAGCGGATCGCCGCCCTGGACACGCCCCTGTCCCGTTTCTTCCTGCGCGTCTGCGCGGCGACCCTGGACTTCGACCGTCGCCGAGGTATCGACGGCACCACCCACCCCGACTCGCTCACCACCGCGCTGCTGCTCCACCCCGAGCTCCTGACCAGCACGGGTCGCTACCACGTTGACGTGGAGACGGCGGGCGAGCTCACGCGCGGATACTCGGCGATGTCGTGGGGAATCCACGGCCTCGAGCCCAACGCGCGCGTCGTGGAGGACATCGACGCCGAGGCCTTCCGGGACTACCTGATCTCGGTGCTGGCGACGCCGACCGCGCCGCCTCACGCGATGTACGTGGACGGCGCGGTCGTGGAGCCCGGACCCGAGTGAACCGGTCCGAGGCCTTGGCGTTCTGAGTCGAGCGGAGTCCCACCTCGGTCGGTGTACGCGCGGCGCGGCGGTGGGCCCGGGTGAACCTGGTCCAGAAGCCGGCGTCGCGGACGCACCGGTGTCCCAGCTTCCCCGTGGTCGTGGTCCTAGACCTTGGCGTTGCGAATGGAACGGAGTCCCACCCACAGGCCCACGACCAGGGTGGCGAGTGCCGCGATGGCGCCGTTGAGGACCGCCGCGTCGCCGAGCTCACCTCCGAACAGGGCACGCTGGGCGTCGACGATGTGGGTGAGCGGGTTGAACTGGGCCGCCACACGCAGCCACTCCGGTCCCATGTCCAGGGGAAGCAACATGCCCGACAGGATGAGCAGCGGGAACATGAGTGTCTGCTGCACCAGCCAGAACACCCACTCGCGGTCCTTGAGTGGCAGTGCCAGGGAGTATGACAGGGCGCCGACGCCCATCCCGAACACACACAGGATCACCAGGCCCAGGAGTCCGCCGGGAACGGAGAAGCGGAACCCGAACGCTGAGGACACCGCGATGATGAGGAGCGCCTGGGCGAGTAGGGGCACGATCTCCTTGACGGCGCGGCCGAGGAGGAGCGCGGAGCGGTTGAGCGGGGTCACCAGCATTCGCTCGTGGGAACCGGTGGTGATCTCGTAGAGCAGGTTCGACCCGGTGGCCGACGTGCCGAACAGGACGATCATGGCCAGCACGCCGGGCACGAACCAGTTCAGGGACGACTCCATGCCGGGCAGGCCACCCAGCAGCGGAGCGAACAGCGCGAGGAAGACCAGTGGTTGGACGAGCGTGAACACCAGCGAGAGCGGGTCCCGTACGACGGGGCGCAACTCGCGCGCCAGGACGATCCGGGTGTGGGTCAGGGTGGTCATCGTGGGACCTTTCGGGTCAGCGGGGCGGTCGGGCGTGGTCGTTGGGTGGGAGTCGCGGCGGGTACGTTCAGGACTGGTCGTCCTCGGTCTCGCCCTCGCGCAGACTGCGTCCGGTGAGGTGGAGGAACACGTCGTCGAGCGTGGGACGGCGAACCTCCGCCGTGGCGACCTTCACACCGTCGGTGTCCAGGGCGCGTAGGAGGTCGGGCAGCAGCGCGCTTCCTCCGGAGACGCGGACGCGCACCGTGGTGCCGTCCTGGTCGGTCTCCCGGGGCGAGCCGACGCGTTCGGTGACCCGGAGGACGCTCCGGGCGTCCTCCGGGGTCTGCGTGGTGATGGTGACGAGGTCGCCGGCGAGGTCGTTCTTGAGTGTGTCGGGGGTGTCGTCGGCGATGACCCTGCCCTGGTCGACGACGATGACCCGTTCGGCGAGGAGGTCGGCCTCCTCGAGGTAGTGGGTGGTGAGCACGACCGTCGTTCCGTGGTCGCGGTGGAGCGAGCGCACGTGGTCGGCGAGGTTGACCCGGTTCTGCGGGTCGAGTCCGGTGGAGGGCTCGTCCAGGAACACCAGGCGCGGACGGTGCATCAGCCCGATGGCGATGTCCAGACGGCGGCGCTGCCCGCCGGAGAGCTCGCTGACGGTGCGCCTGGTGAGGTCGGTCAGGTCGAGGCTCTCCAGGACCTCCTGGGACCGCCTGCGCGACTCGCTCGTACTCAGACCGAAGATGAGGCCCTGGGTGACCAGTTCGTCGTTGACCCGGTGCGCGTGTCCGGCGCCGTTGCCCTGGCCGATGTAGCCGATGTTCTGGCGCACCGCGGCCGCGTCGGTGACGACGTCGTATCCGGCCACCCGTGCGGAGCCCGACGTTGGGGTGAGCAGGGTGGTCAGCATGCGCAGGGTGGTGCTCTTCCCCGCGCCGTTGGGGCCGAGAAGGGCGACGAGTTCGCCCGCCTCGATGTCGAGGTCGATCTCGCGCACCGCGTGGACCGGGTCGGGGCTTCCCTTGACCGTGAAGGTCCGGGACAGCCGCTGGGCATGGATCATGACGCTCCCTGGTGTGTGCTGGCGCCGCGTGGGCGTGCGCCCGTGGTGTTCGGCGCGGTGTGGAGTGGTCACCGCGTCGCGGTGACGTCTGGAGACTAGGAACGAACGCGGACAGTTGGAGTCCTCGATCGCGCGTCGCACGATCGAGGACTCAAATTTGAATGCGTCGTCGCGGATGATTGCCCGATGTCGAGGTATTAAAACTTGAATGCCGGAGTCTAGCGCGCGGACGGGAGTTGCTCAAACTTTAATAGCGTGCGCTCTCAGTCGCCGCCCGACGGTGAGGAGTCGGCGAGGTCGGGCATGCCCCAAGCGGTGGGATCCTCACCGGCCATGGTGTGTGCCCCGGACCGAAGCCGGGCCACCAGGCCGCGCGTCCACTCGATCTCGCTGGCGGTGACGTGGCTCCACATCCCGAACAGCTCACCGACGATGCTGGGAGTGCCGGCCGCGCGGAGGTCCGGTGACAGCCGGACCTCCGCGTCGTCCACCGCGTAGTGCGGCTCGAGTTCCTCACGTGTCTCCCGCAGTCGCGCGACGCGCGTCTCCAACAGCGCGATGGCGTCGTCTCGGGTGAGTGCGGGCAGGAACGCGATCGCGGCGGCGCGCAGGTCGACCTGTGGCTCGGGGGTGCGTACGGTGACGCGCAGCAGCCGGAAGAACTCCTCCTCGCCCTCAGGCGTGACCTCGTACTCGGTCCGGCACTGGCCGGAGTCGCCGACCTCGCCGTCGAAGGCCGCGAGCCAGCCCTTCTTCGTGAGCTGCTTCAACGCGTGGTAGATCGAGCCCCACTTCACGTTCGCCCACTCGTCGGCCCCGATGGAGTAGAGCTCGGTGCCGAGCCGGTAGCCGTGGGTACGCCCGTGCGAACGGGCCAGCCCCAGCACCAACAACCGGGTCGCCGACATCCTCGTTGCGTCTCCTGTCCCGAACCGCCGCGTCCCCCCAGGCTATCGGTGTTCAGGGACCGACCACGAGCACGTCCAGGGTTCGGGGGCCGTGCACGCCCTCCACCCGGTCCAGCTCGATGTCGCTCGTGGCCGAGGGGCCACTGATCCAGGTCAGGGGGCGTCGGGGGTCGAGGGCGGCCACGGCCTGGGGAACGCTGGCCACCACCTGCTCCTCCCCGACCACGCACAGGTGGTAGTCAGGAATGAGCGACGCCGACCGTCGCCCCTGGCCCGGGCCGGCGTCCTGCACGATGGTCCCGGTCTCGGCGACACCCAGCGCGCACCCGGTCACCACGCCGTCCACCGTGTCCAGGCCGGCCACGTCCAACCCGGTGTCGGCCACGATCGTGGTGGCGGCGTCGATCCGCTCCAACCACCGCGGCTCGGCGTCGGCCGGCACCAGGAGCCGTTCCACGCCCCTGCCCCGCACCGCCTCGCCGATCGCGTCGGCGAGATCGCCACGGGTCACACGGCGCACCGTCGCCCGGTAGTCGGCGACGTTCTCCACGAACAGGGGCACCACGTCGCCCAGCGCGTGTGCCCGGCGCACGCGCGGCCGCGTCGCCATCCGCGGCGACTCCTCGGCCGGTACGTCCCGCAACGCCGCGCGCACCCGCGCCAACACACGCTCCCTGGACCCGCTCACCGCGCGCCTCCCTTGCCCCGATCGCGGGACCACCAACGTCGAAACGACTCCTCGGGGACCTCGGGAACGTCACGGGTGTCGCTCCATGCGGCTCCCGGGCCCGGCAGGCGGTCCGGGAGGAACCGCCGCGCGGCGGAGGCCACGCGTTGGGCGCCCGACAGCCGCCGGTCCCCGCCCAGGACCCACTCCGCCGCCGCCATGGCGGCCTTCTCGGCACGATGTCCGGCCCCCTCCACCACCTGTTCCCGAAGGTGGACCAGGACCTCGGGAATGTCGATCGCGACCGGACACACCTCGAAGCACGCACCACACAGCGAGGAGGCGTAGGGAAGCGACGCCTCGAGCTCGCCCGCCATACCGCGCAACTGCGGGGTCAGGATCGCCCCGATCGGCCCGGGGTACACCGACCCGTACGCGTGACCGCCGGCACGTTCGTAGACGGGACAGATGTTCAGACACGCCGAGCACCGGATGCAACGCAGCGCCTGACGCCCCACGGTGTCGGCGAGCGTGTCGGTGCGCCCGTTGTCCAACAACACGACATGGAACTCACGCGGTCCGTCCCCGTCGCTCACCCCGGTCCAGGTCGAGGTGTAGGGGTTCATACGTTCCCCGGTCGACGACCGGGGAAGAAGCTGTAGGAACACCTCCAGGTCCCGCCACGTCGGCAGGACCTTCTCGATGCCCACCACCGAGATCAGGGTCTCGGGGAGGGTCAGGCACATGCGACCGTTGCCCTCCGACTCCAGGACCACGAGTGTCCCGGTGTCGGCGATCGCGAAGTTCGCTCCCGAGATCGCGACCTTGGCCGCCAGGAACTTCTCCCGCAGGTGCACCCGCGCGGCCTCGGCCAACGCGGCCGGGTCGTCGCTGAGACCCTCCGGGGCGGGCACGCCCCAACGTCCCATCGCGCGGACGAAGATCTCACGGATCTCGGCGCGGTTGCGGTGGATCGCGGGGACGAGGATGTGCGAGGGCAGGTCGTCGCCGAGCTGGACGATGAGTTCGGCGAGATCGGTCTCATAGGCGGTGATCCCGGCGTCGGCGAGCGCCTGGTTGAGCTCGATCTCCTGGGTGGCCATGGACTTGACCTTCACGACCTCGCGCTCCCCGGTCGCCTGGACCAGTCGGGTCACGATGGCGTTGGCCTCCGCGGCGTCGCTCGCCCAGTGCACCGTCCCCCCGGCGGCCTGGACGGCGCTCTCGAACTGGGGGAGGTAGGTGTCCAGGTGGCGCAGCGTGTGCGCCTTGATCCGCGCGCCGGCGTCGCGCAGCTCGGCCCAGTCGTCGAGCTCGGCGGTGACCGCGCCCCGCTTCGTGCGGATCGTGTGGGTCGCGGTACGCAGGTTGTGCCGCAGTTGCGGGTCCGCGGTCGACTCGTGCGCGGAGACCGGGAACGCGGGGAACCCGAGGAATGTCGCGCTCATGGGTGGGCGGGCTCCTTCTCGGTCGAGGCCAGGATCTCGGCGATGTGCATGACCCGCATGCCCGACCGCTGCCGGGAGAGGGTTCCCCCGATGTGCATGAGGCAGGAGTTGTCGACCGCGCACAGCACCTCGGCGCCGGTGTTCTGGGCGTTGCGCGCCTTGTCGCCGCCCATCGCGGCCGACACGTCCGGGTTCTTCACCGAGAACGTGCCACCGAAGCCGCAGCACTCCTCGGAGGCATCCAGAGGGCGCAGCCGCAGGCCGCGCACGGCACCCAGCAGCCGGTAGGGACGGTCGCCCAGGCCGAGCAGTCGCAGTCCGTGGCACGTGGGGTGGTAGGTCACGGTGTGCGGGAAGTAGGCGCCCACGTCCACTGTGCCCAGCACGTCGACCAGGAACTCACTCAGGTCGTGGACGCGGGGCGTGAGGTCGGCGGTGGCCCGGCCCAGCATCGAGTCCGCCGGGGCCAGGCGCGGGTAGTTGTCGCGCACCATCGCCGCGCACGACGCGGAGGGCACGACCACCGCGTCGGCGTCGGCGAACGTGGTCGCGGTCGCGATCGCGAGCCGTTGGGCGTCGCGACGGTAGCCGGTGTTGTAGTGCATCTGGCCGCAGCAGGTCTGGGTCTCGGGAAAGACGACCTCGTGGCCGAGCCGCTCCAGGAGTCGCACGACCGCCACACCCGTGCGGGGGAAGAGGGTGTCGTTGAGGCAGGTGACGAACAGTGCGATCCGCATGCGGGGTTCCCGATTGGTCAGGGTGGTTTCCGAGGGGGTGGCAGATCCACCGACCCGTTCGGCGTGTTTGTGCCGACTATCGCATAGGATTTCTCCTCGGTGCAAGAATTGGTCTGACGAATCGGCGTGTTGGGGGAGTGACGACATGGGGGAGGACTCCGGCGGGCCGGTGACCCAGCGCGCCGTCGACCACATCATGGCCAAGATCTCCCACGGGGAGCTGCGGCCCGGGGATCGACTCCCCACCGAACGGGTCCTCGCCGCCGAGCTCGGGCTCTCCAGAAGCTCGATGCGGGAAGCGGTCCGGGTTCTCAGCACGATCGGCGTGCTGGAGACCCGGCAGGGCTCCGGCGTCTACGTCACCCCGCTGGGGCCCGAGGAGTTGCTGGAGACCTTCGGGGTGTTGGCCGAGATCTCTCGCGGCCGCACCTTGGTGGAGGTCGTACAGGTACGGCGCATGGTGGAGCCGCCCGCAACCGCGCTGGCGGCCGCCCGTATCGACGACGACGGCCTCGCCCGTGTCCACCAGCACCTACGCACCCTCGCCGTACCCGGAGACCTCCACGACATCGTCGCCGCCGACCTGGCCTTCCACTCCGAGATCGTCGCCGCCGCGGGCAACGCCACCCTCAGTGCCCTGCACCGGGGGCTGTCGTCCCGCACGTTTCGCACCCGCGTGTGGCAGGGCCACACCGACGCCGGCGTCGCCGCGCGGCTGCACCACGACCACGAACGCATCTACCGCACCCTCACCGACCGTGACCCACTCGCCGCGGAGGCCGCGGCCGCCTCTCACGTCCTGGCCGTGGAGACGTGGCTCACCGACCATCTCGACACCTTCGCCTGAATCCGTGGATGGCGTCCTGGAGTGTGGGGCGTGGGTGGTGTCGTGGCTTATCGACGATCTGGACGACTTCGGCCGAACCCCCCGGCGCTAGGGTGACCTCACGGTAGAGGCGTCGGCCAGGGAGGGTGTCTTCGTGGAGGGCGTCGAGTTACTCGTCATCGTGGTCGCGATCTTCGTGGGCGCGTTCATGAAGGGGATGACCGGGACCGGACTGCCCCAGATCGCGATCCCGATCATGGCGATCTTCCTGGGCGTGGAACGGGCCGTGATCGTGATGGCGATCCCCGGGGTGCTGACCAACGCCTGGATGGTGTGGCGCTACCGGCACCACCTGCGCTTCGGGCGGGACCTCTGGGTGCTCGGTGCCCTGGGGATGGGCGGCGCCGTGCTGGGCACGTTCGGCCTGACCACGTTCGACGCGCGCGCCTTGGCCGGCATCCTCGCCGGGATGATCATCGTGTCGTTGGTCGTGCGATTCGCGCACCCCGGGTTCCGCCTCGAGCCCGCGGTGAGCCGCTACACGTCACCTCCGGTGGGGGCCGCGGCGGGCCTGTTGCAGGGCGCGACCGGTATCTCCGGCCCGTTGATGACCGTCTACCTGCACAGTTTCCGCCAGCGCAAGGAGGTCTTCATGGCCTCCATCGTGACGCTCTTCCTGCTGTTCGCGATCCCCCAGACCACGGTCCTCTTCGCCACCGGCTCCTACACTCCCAACCGGATCGCGGAGAGCCTGCTGGCGCTGGTTCCGATCGCGGTCGCGCTGCCGTTGGGCAACCGTCTCTCCGACCGTCTGTCGGCCCGCGCCTTCGACGGCTGCGTCGTGGCGGTGCTCGTCGCCTCGGCGGCCAAACTGCTCTACGACGCGTTCGTGGGGTGACTCCGCCCCGACACGACCACGGAACCGTAACCCACCTACGTTCGAGGAACGCCCACCACCACACCGCGCCCACAATCCTCGACACCGCTCGGTGGGGATCGATATGGAGGGGGTGACGGCCACGCCGCCACCCCCCAGGGTGTCACACTCGGTCGATCGCCGAACTAGTTGAGCTCGAGCGGCTGGACCGGGAGTTCGACGTCGCTGGGCTGGGACCAGTCGGTGTCGAACGGACCGAAGTCGCTCCCGCTCGAGGTCACGTTGCCGCGGCCCGGCGTGAACGGGCGCATGGGCACGGAGATCGACGTGTTGCGCAGGTCGACACTGACGGTCGCGCCGGTGGCCTGCTCAGCCGGCACGTAGTCCCGGTCGGTCCCCGCGATGACGAGCCCCATCCGGTGGCCCTCCTCGAACAGGTAGTCCTGGGGAAGGGTGTCCCACTCGATGCTGAGCGACTCGCCCACCGGAAGCGGACTCGGGTCACTCAGGGACTCGCGGTGTTGGCCGTTGAGCCAGCCACGCGCCACCACGTTCACGTCCTCGACGTTGGTGCGTGTCTCGGTCGTGAGGTAGCAGGCACTGTCGTCCTCGGTGCTCTCCCCGTGACAGTCACGCTCCTCCCCGGTGGTGATCCCACCGCCGGAGTGCAGGTAGTCCACCCGCTCCGTTTCGCCGTAGTCCACCAACAGCGCGGTGAAGTTGGCCTCGGGCTGGTCGACCTCCACACTCAGGTCCACGGTGGGGGTTCCGGAGAGCCGCATGTCGGTGCGCAGGGGACCGGTCACGTAGGCGAGCCGGTTCGGGTGGTCCTCCAACGGGTCGGAGACCATCTCACCCTCGGTCATCCGCGCGTCGACGAACTCCTGGGTGCCACCGCGGGCGGGAGGCATCCCCAGCGAGCCGTCCTCCGCGGGGCGGAAGGTGCGTTCCGGGCCGCGCATCGGCCAGGTGTCGTCGGTGATCCACTCGTCGGGCCCGAGCTGCACGTCCACCGACGGCTCGTCCATGACACCGTTGTCCACGCCGTACAGCTCGTGGTCGAACCAACGGTGTAGGACGTCGACCCAGTCGTCGCGGCGGAAGTCGAACGGCTCCACGTGGGCGTACTGGCCGAGCCAGAGCTTCCGGTCCACGCCGTTGGCACCCAACTCGTCCCACCACAGGGAGAAGTGGTCGGGCTTGACGTTGAGGTCGTTCACGGTGTGGGCGACGAAGACGCTGGCCTCGACCTGGCTGGCGTCGGCGTAAGAGCCGTCGATGTAGTCCCGCTCGGCCCAGTGCTCGTTGTAGCTGCCGGTCTCGTCGTCGGCCGCCACGTCCATCGCCTCGCGCACGTGGGCGCAGTTCTCCGGCGGGTCGGTGTCGACCGCGCCGGCGAGGTAGGAGGCGTAGTTGTTGAAGTTGACCAGGCCGTTCATGCGGCTGTAGTTGTACCAGGTGCTGATCGCGCCGATCGGCACGATCGTCTCCAGGCCCTCCACCCCGGTGGCGGCCACACCGTTGGCGATGGTGCCGTCGTAGGACTTGCCGATCATCCCGGTGGAGCCGCTGGACCAGTCGGCATCGACGACGGAGCCCTCGCTGTCGACGGCGGTGCCGTCACCGTTGAGCCACTCCACCACCGACTTGCCGCTGAGCACGTCGGAGAGCCCACCCGTGGTCGGGCAGCCGTCGGAGTTCGTGGTCCCGATCATGTCGACGTGAACCACGGCGTACCCGCGCGGGACGAAGTAGTTGTCGTAGTAGAGGGGGAATGTGATCGGGTCACCGTTGTCGTCGTAGGCCTTGTGCTCGGCCTCGTTGCCGCGGCCGGAGTTGTCGAAGTAGGGGCTCGCGACCATGATCGTCGGTACCCGCATGTCGGGACCGGACTCGGCGGGACGGATGATGTCCGCGCGGACCAGGTCGTTCTCACCGTCGCCGTCGGAGTCGACGGGCGCCTCGACCATGACGCGCTCGCGCACGGCGTCACCGTAGTCGAAGACGGGTTGGGTGTAGCCGTCCTCCACGTGGTCGGGGCCGTCGTCGCTGGGAGCGGCGAAGGCGGGGGCCGACGTCAGGGAGAGTAACAGCGACGCGGCGGCGAGGGGTGCGACGCCGCGGACCAGACCGCGAGACAGTCTGGGGTTGGGGGAACGGGGGGTTGTTTCCACCAGACCTCCGAAGATCGGGAAAAGGATGAATAAGTGAAAACCACCACACATTCCAACACAATTCAGTAATCAACCGCATCGGTATGGGATAGATCATGTTCCTCGCGCGGCGCGTGGCCGGGACGCAACAACGATCTACAACGTAAAGGACGGTGCTGGGGGGATGACCCCTCAGGCCAACAGGCCGCGATCGCGCAGTTCGTCCATGACGACCCGTACGCCCGGGGCGCAACGCTCACGCTCGGCGTAGGCCAGCCACGCGAGCTCCGCGATCTCCCCGCGCTCCGTGGGCTCACCCTCGCCCTCGGCGGTGAACGCGGCCAACCGAACCTGGGTCCCCTCGGGATAGCCGTGCGCCTGCGCGTGCACCACGGTGAAGGGCGCGACCGTGTGAGGGGAGAGCCGGACACCCGTCTCCTCCTTGACCTCACGGGTCACCGCGTCGACGTCGGACTCCCCGGCGTCGCGCTTTCCCCCCGGCAGATAGAACTGGTCGCTGCCGCGGGTGCGCGCGGCCAACACACGCCCGTCACGGGTGTGCGCCCAGGCCAGCACGTCGACCACCGGCGGAGCGCCCCGCAACCGGTCCACCAGCGACGCCGGGTCCGCGTCCACCACGAGGAGGTCACGCGACCGCGGCGGCAGGAACCCTTCCTCGGTCATGTGGTCCACGAGGTCACGCAGGGGACGATAGAAACCGTTGACGTTGAGGGCGCCGACCGGCTTGTCGTGCAGCCCCAGGTGGGCCCAGGTCCAGATCTCGAAGAGTTCCTCCATCGTGCCGATGCCGCCCGGCAGGGTGACGAACGCGTCGGAGAGGGCGGCCATCTGGGCCTTGCGTTCGTGGAGGTCGGCGACGACACGTAGGTCCGACAGGCCCCGGTGCGCGATCTCGCGGTCCGCGAGACTCCGCGGGATGACCCCGACGACCTCGCCACCGGCCTCGAGCGCGCCGTCGGCCACCGCGCCCATCGTTCCCACGCTCGCTCCGCCGTAGACGAGCCCGATTCCGCGCTCCGCCAGCAGGGTTCCCAGGTGCCGCGCCGTGGCCAGGTACCGCTCGTCGTGCCCGGGGGCCGATCCACAAAACACACAAATCCGCATTGTGGAATCCTATAGAGGGCGGCCCGGGAAACATCAACCGGTTTTCCGGTCAACCCCGGATGGCCCCATGGGCGACGACGTGTCAGGATTCGACGATGGCATGGAACGCACCCGAGGTCACCCGGTTCTACGAGCCCAGCGAGGGCCCCGAACGCCCGATGTTGGAAGGACTGCTGGAGTGGCACCGCGCCACCCTGTTGCATAAGTGCGCCGGACTCACCGGAGAGCAGTTGGCGCTGCGCGCCGCCCCACCCTCGACGCTGTCCCTGTTGGGCCTGGTGCGACACATGGCCGATGTGGAACGCAGTTGGTTCCGACGTCGCCTCCGGGGTGAGGAGATCCCCCCGATCCACCAACGCCCGGACGTCGCCGACGCCGACTTCGAGGACACCAACCCGGCGCGGGCGGACCGGGACCTGGAGATCCTGCGCAGGGAGTGGGAGGACGTGCGCGCCGCGGCGGCCGAGGTGTCCCTGGACCACACCTTCCGCCATCCCCACCGTGAGGAGTGGATGTCGCTGCGCTGGGTGTACCTGCACATGATCGAGGAGTACGCCCGACACAACGGGCACGCCGACATCCTGCGGGAGCGGATCGACGGGGCGAAGGGGGAGTAGGCGAGGAGCGCGGGCAGGGCCACGCGGGTGTTCCGTGGAAGCGCGTCGACGGTGCGACGACGGTCTGGTGCGTGGTCGCCCCGTGTGCGGCCCGGTGGCCTCGCCCGACTCCGCCTGGCTCCGAGGAGAGTCGCGGGAGGGGACGGGTGCGGCCGACCCACCGCTGTGAAGGACGCCGTGCTCGGCGTCGGACCGCTCACGATGGCCGGGGCGCCTTCGGCGCCGGGGCGGGGGTGTGCTGACCGCACGCCCGCGCGGTGTCGCGGACACCGCCGCGCGGATCCGCTCCGGCGACCGGGAACCACGCGCGAGGCGGTCCTCGACACCACATGCGGCCGCCGGACCGTCCGCCCATTCGCGCCGACGTCCGGCGGGAGCGGATCGACGGACGAAGGGGGAGTGGCGCCGGCCGTCGGGTCAGGTCGACGCTCGGCGCAGCGCCACGAAGCCCAGGAGGATGACCGGGGCGGTCAGGGCTGCGCCGACCACGTTGAGTCCCGTGAAGCCGATGGTGGCGACCAGCGTGCCCGAGGCCGCGCCGCAGCCGGCTCCGACAAGGTTCATGACGAGGTCGGAGGACCCCTGGGCGCTGGGGCGTGCCTCGGGGGCCAGCGACTCCGACAGCAACGCCGAGCCGGCCACCACGGCGAACGACCATCCGAGACCCAACAGGACGAGCCCCGTGGTCAGCAGCGTCTGGTTGTGTCCCGCGGCCCCGGCGCACGCCACGGCGAGCAGGAGCACTGCCTGGCCGACGAGGATCACACGGACACGGCCCAGCCGGTCGGCCAGCCACCCAACCACGGGTGACAACGCGTACATGCCGGCGATGTGCAGGCTGATGGTGAGGCCAACCACCGTCAGCGCCGCCCCATCGTGGGACATGTGCACCGGGGTCATGGTCATGGTGCCCACCATCACGCCGTGACCGAGGGCGATCGTGGTCATGGCGAGGACGGCGTTGGGGGAGGAACGTACCGCCGCGATGCCCGACCGGACGCCGGTGCGCCCTCGCGTGGCGACGCCGAGGGACGAGCCCGTGCGGGACAGCAGCAGGGGGTCTGGGCGCAGTGCCACGGCGATGGCCAGTCCGGCGAGGCCGAAGGCGGCGGTGGAGAGCACGAAGGACCCCGACAGTGGTGTCAGTCCGAGGGTCGCGGCGATGGACGTGCCGGGGCCGGTGAGGTTGGGGCCGGTGACGGCTCCGATCGTGGTGGCCCACACGACCAGCGAGAGGTCGCGGGCGCGGGTGGCGTCGGTGGCCAGGTCCGCGGCGGCGTAGCGCGCCTGGAGGTTGGTGGCGGTTCCCGACCCGAAGAGCACCATGCCGAGCAGGAACACGCCGAAGGAGTCGATCTGGGCGGCGAGGATGACGACGAGGCCGCCCAACGTGGCCACGAGCCAGCCCAGGCCGAGGCTGACACGGCGGCCATGGCGGGAGGCGACGGCGGCGAGAGGGAGGGCGAAGA
The DNA here is from genome assembly GCF_018437505.1 of Spiractinospora alimapuensis. Lineage (NCBI taxonomy): Bacteria > Bacillati > Actinomycetota > Actinomycetes > Streptosporangiales > Nocardiopsidaceae > Spiractinospora > Spiractinospora alimapuensis. Next base: position 364,506 of record NZ_CP072467.1, read on the forward strand.
GGGCGGCGCCGAGGGTGACCATGGTGGTGGCGAGCCCGGCCCAGGTCTCGGAGTTGGTGATGTCCTGGGCCACGAGAGCGCCGACGGCGAGAGCGGACCCCACGGCGATGCCGCCGATCACCTGCGCCGTCGACAGCACCAGCAGGGTGCGTCGTTGGACGGTGGAGCGGGTCGCGGGGGAGAGGTGGGGAGGGGCCGAGTCGTCGACGGTCATGCGGTGCCCTCCCCGATGGGTGTAGACATCCGATCAAGGATAGGTGGGATGAAACCCTCCCCGGGAAGGGGGCGGGGCTCAGGGAAGTGTCGACGGTGGCCCGCGCCGGATGGGTGGCACGGGAGCTCTCCCGCCGGGGGTGTGTCGGGCGCGTCGGTCGGGTCGCTGGTGGCCGTGTGCTCTCCGACGCGCGTGGGAGAGAACCTCGGCGTGCGACGTCGACGGTGTTCGGGGAGGGGGTGGCGGGCGCACACGACGGCGGGCACGAGACCACTGGGGGCCGTGGGAACCGGCGACAGGGCCGGGTGGTCGTGGCCGACACCGACGGGCACCGACCGGCCGTGTCCACTCTCGACGTGTCGGTCGTCGTCGGAGTGGGGGCGTTCCCGTCGGCAAGGTGGGTTGCGTGTGCGGGCCCCAGGCCGGCGCGAGAGCCGTTGACCTTGACCGCGCTGTCGGCGGTGAACGCCACGTCGGACGGTCGGACGCGTGGGTCCACGTCGACTGCCATCCGTTCGCGGCGCCGGTCCCTGGTGGGATCTACACGAATGGAATCAGCGGCGACGGAAGTCGGGGAAGAACCGCCGCACGCCTGCCGCTCCTCCCACTCAGATCGTCGAGTGTGAGGGAACCCAGGAACAGGGCGAACGGGAACCCGTTCAACGACCGCACGTCCGGGCCGCGATACCAGGGTGTACTCCAACGTCGTGGACCACAGTGACGGGAGATGGTGCTCGTGGAGGCCGGACGACGGTCCGTGGTTGGGGTGCGTCCCAGTACCGGGGTCGGTCGGGGAGTCCTGCACGGTGGCGGAGACGCGGGCATGGGGCCCACCGACGGCGCCTGTGGTGTCGGGTACTGGGCGTGACCGGTTCCGGCCCCGGCTGGGGTGTGGGCGTCGAGCGCGAGGTGGCCCCCACGGCGGGCCCCAGGTCGGACCGGATCTCGCCACAGTTGATCTACGATGTAAAGGTGGGGGTTGTTGAAAGACGCCCATAACGGAAAGCAACCTCTACGAGACGAGGACCGTCTCATCCCCAACACTCGACGATCGTGGAAAAGGAAGGTGCACGCCCCGTGGGTTACCAGCCTCCGTCGTACGGACCGCCGCCACCGCCACCCGGAGGGTACGGGTTTCCTCCCGGGGGAGCCTTCCCACCGGGAGGCACCGGCCCACCGGGAGGCACCGGCCCACCCGGGGGATACGGCCAGCCCTCCGAACCTCCGGCCAACGACGGTCTGGTCATCGGCTCGGTCGTGGCCAGCGTGCTGGGCACCTTCGCGGTCTGCCTCTTGGTCACACTCGCGCTGCCGCTGCCGTTGATCGGGCTCGTCCTCAGCGTGATCGCGTTGATCCAACGGGAGTCCAACCCGTCGGTGGCGCGTAACTGCGCCTACGCCGCATACGGATGCGTCGCGGTGGGAGTGGTGATCGGCCTCGTCGTCTTCTTCGCCTTCTTCACGGTCGGTTTCCTCGACGCCGTATGACGGGGTGGGGGACACGCCCCCCACCCACACCCAACCAGCGTGGCTGACCGTCAGGGGAGTCGGAAGGTGAGGTCCGCGGTGACCGCTCCCGTGTCCATCTGCGCCTTCTGCAACTGCCCGGAGAAGTCCCAGTTCATCGACTGCCATCGCGTGAACTGGTCCAGCACCCACAGCCCCGACAGGCGGCCACCATTGCCGGAACGGCCGTTGCCCCCGAACGGCAGGTGCGCCTCCGCGCCGGACGTGGAGTTGTTCACGCTGACCATGCCCGCCCCCACGCCGCCGCGGAACGTGAACGCCGACCGTGGGTTGGTCGTGTAGATCGCGCAGGACAGTCCATAGCCGGGGAGGTTGGCGAGTTCGATCGCCTCCTCCAGGTGTCGGTAGGTCGTCACGCCCACCAACGGTCCGAACGTCTCCTCGGTGAACACCTGGTCCCCGGGCCGAACCCCGTCCAGGATCACGGGGTGGTAGTACAGACCCCGTTCCGCGTCCCCCACGAAACCGGCCCGCGGGTTGTCCGGGCCGATCCGGCCCGTCCCGGTCGAGCCCAGCACCCGATGGTGGTCGGAGATCCACCCCAGATAGCCCTCATAGCGCTCCGCGAAGCGTTCGCTGAGCATCGGCCCGTACAGCACGTCCTCCGTGGGGTCACCCACCGCCGCGGAACGAGTCGCCGCGTCGAAACGGTCCAGGAACGCGTCGTGTACCGACTCGTGCACCAGCACCGTGCCCAACGACGTGCAGCGCTGCCCGGCCGTACCGAACCCGGAGAACAACGCGCCCTGGACCGCCGCGTCCAGGTCGGCGTCCTCGGTGACCACCATCGGGTTCTTGCCGCCCAGTTCCAGGCACGGCGTCTGTAGGTGACGGCCACACAGCTCACCCACGCGCACTCCCACCGCGCTGGAGCCCGTGAACCCCACCTTGTCCACTAGTCCCTGGTCCAGCGCCGCCTCCAACCCGGAGAACGTGTCCTCCCCGGAGGCGTACACCAGGTTCAACGCACCGTCGGGCAGGCCACCGCGGCGGAACAGTTCGAACAGGGCCCACGAACACGACGCGGCGTACTCCGCGGGCTTCCACACCACCGAGTTGCCCGCGAGAAGAGCGGGAATGATGTACCAGGACGGAACCGCGACCGGGAAGTTCCCCGCCGTGATGACCATGGCGGTGCCCACCGGGGTGCGGTAGGTGAAGAGTTCCTTGTTCGGCATCTCCGAGGGGACGGTCTGGCCATACAGGCGCCGACCCTCGCCGCGGAAGTACTCACAGGTGTCGATGATCTCCTGTACCTCGCCGCGGGCCTCCGCCAGCGGCTTGCCGATGTCGCGCGTCACCGCCCGCGCCAGGGCCTCCTTGTTCGCCGCCACCAGTTCGCCGATGTTGGCGATCGTCTGGCCGCGCACGGGCGCGGGGACACGGGCCCAGGTGGACTGGGCGTCCTTGGCCGCCTGGCACGCGGCCACCACGTCCTTGGGCCCCGCCAGACTCACCTCGGCGACCACCTCGTCGGTGTGCGCGGGGTTCAGGCTGCGCACCGGACTCTCGGAGGCGGGCAGGGAACGGCCGGACACCATCGAACTCAATCGGGCAGGGCTGGGGGTCAACGCTGACCTCCTTCATGGCGGGACCAGGAACGGCTACACAGGCTATGCCGCCACCACCTCCCGGCGGTAGAGGCCCGCCGACCGGTTGGAGACGCCGCGGCCCGCGTGGGTGCGGTGGGCGGGGGTCGTGGCGTCGGCCGAGCGCGCGCCGCGTCCGCCGGCCCATGACCGGGGGCCCACGGACACCGACGTCCCACCGACCCAGCGCTGGCTCACGTCGCCGACCAGGGTGGGGGAGAGGGACTACGACCAGCCCACCGAGGGGCGCCGCCGACAAGGCACACCCGACGCGGACGCCGCTATCGCGGGTCGGTGGCCCACCGCAGGGCGAACCACAGTCGCATTCGTTGTTCGGGGTCGGCCAGGTCCACGCCCAGGCGTCGTTGGACGCCCTCGACACGCTCCCGGACGGTGCGGCGGTTCGTGCCCAGGGTCGCCGCCGTGCGGTCCAGGTCGCCGTGGTGGGCCAACCACACGCGCAGCGCGTGGCGCAGGTCGCGCGATGTGGTGTCGCCGCCGGTGATCGGCGCCAACATGGCCGAGGAGAGCCGTCGGGCCTGGGACTGGTTCACCATGGCCTCCCAACTGGTGTCCGCGCCCTGCCAGGTCAGTGGAGATCCCACGGCCCGTGCGCGCTCCAGGAGCCCACGCGCCTCCGTGTCGGCCTCGTGCAGCTCGTCGGCCGCCACCGGACGGCTCAACACCGCCAGCCACCCCCGGCTCCGCAACTCCTCCAACACGCCCCACCCCGGTGCGCCGTCCTCACCGCCGCGGTCGGGGACCACGCCCCGCATTCGCCCGTCCGCCACCTCCACCACAGGGCTGGCGACGATCTCGCGCACCTCGGCCGGTCCCGCGGCGGCCTCGTCGCCGACCGCCGCCCCACACACCACCCGCCAGCGCGCGAACACCGACGGAACGAGTGACGTCACGGCGTCGCGCCGGGCCCGCCCCACCGCCACCGGATCGGCGAGTACCAGCCGCGACAGCGCCGACGTCAACCGCGCCGCGCGCGTGCCCCCCACCCGCGGGCCTCCCACGCTCTCCAACGGAACCACCGCGGCGCCCAGCACGGCGCGACCCGCCGCGTCCAACCCGCCCGACACCCCCGCGCAGAGCACATCGCCCGCCCCGATCCGCCGTACCAGGAGTTCCTCTCCGTCGACGTTGGCGCGGACCCACTCCGGAGCGACGGCACGACGGGCCGCGGCAGCCAGATCCGCGAGTGCCCTGGGCAAGGGGGAGGGGACCGGGCCGGAGGACTCGCACACCTGACCGGACTCGTCCACCAGTACCGCCCAACACCCGAGGCTGTGGGTCAGGACGTTCACCATGGCCGCCCGAGGGTCGGGCTCGTAGGCGGCCCGCGCGAGATTGTGGTGCGTCGTCTCCAGCCAGCGCAGCTCCTCCTGGCGTCGGGCCCGCAGCAGGTCCTGGACCGCCTGACACACCGCCACGAACGGGGTTTCCGCCGGGACGCGCACCAAGGGCAGGAACTGCCGCCGACACTCACGTACCAGCACGTCCGGCAGTGGGGCGTTGCCCGGCTCCGCACCGAAACCCACCGCGCCCACGCCCGCCCCCACCAGGGAGGCCACGTAGGCCTGGACCGGGTCGGGGGAGAGGTCCAGACCCGCGCCCGAGGTCAACAACAACTCCCCACCCCGTAGATGCGGCGCGGGGTCGGCCAACTCCACGACCCCCGCCCACCGCACCCACGCGGGCGGTCCCTGCACCGGCGTCTCCAACCGCAGCCCCAGGTCACGGCGCGCCGTCACCGTGGACAACGCGACCCAGCCGGCGTCACCCGGTGGGGAGGGGGCGGTCAACGTCACGCGACATCCGTTCCTGGGGGAAACCACACGAACCGCGCCAAACACGGGCGCCGGTTCGCTGCCGGGCAGTGTAGCCCCCACGGCGAACCGGCGCCGCGCGGCTACAGCCGGCCCGCGTCGATGATGCGTTCCAGGAACTGGCGCGTCCGCGGCTCGGTGGGATCTCCCAACACCCGCTCCGGGGGGCCCTGCTCCAGAATCCGCCCACCATCCAAGAAACACACCTGATCGGCGACCTGCCGGGCGAACCCCATCTCGTGTGTCGCCAGCAGCATCGTCATCCCCTCGTCGCGGAGACTCCGCACCAGCGACAGCACCTCACCCACCAGCTCGGGGTCCAACGCGGAGGTGACCTCGTCCAGCAGCAGCAACCGCGGCGAGTTCACCAGCGCCCGCACGATCGCGACCCGCTGCTGTTGCCCGCCCGACAACCGGTCCGGGTACTCTCGCGCCTTGGCCGCCAACCCGACCCGCTCCAACAACTCCATGGCGTGGGTCTCGGCCTCACCCCGGCGACGCCGGTGCACCCGACGCGGAGCCAATGTCACGTTGTCCAACACCGTCATGTGCGGGAACAGGTTGTAGGACTGGAACACCATCCCGATGCGCTGCCGCACCCGGTCCGGATTCACCCGCGGATCGGTGATGTCGTCGCCGTCGAGATGGATCGTCCCGTCGGAGATCCGCTCCAGCAACGTCACGCACCGCAGCAGCGTGGACTTGCCCGACCCCGACGCCCCGATCAGCGCCACGACCTCGTGCTCGGCCACGTCCAGGCTCAGGTCCGAAAGCACCGCCGAGCCCCGGAACTCCTTCCGTACCGCCCGGCACGACAACACCGGACCGCCCGCCACACCCAGATCGCTCACTGTGCCCCCTCGGCCGACTGCCGTCGCGCCGCCCGCATCGTCACCCAGTCGGTCACCGCCACCAGCGGCACCGCCATCAACACGAACAACACGCCCGCCACGATGTAGGGCGTGAAGTTGTAGGACTGCGCCGTGGAGATCTGCGCCGCCCGGATCGCGTCGATCGGCCCCGCCAAGGAGATCAGCCCCACGTCCTTCTGCAACGCCACCATGTCGTTGAGCAGGGGAGGGGTGACCCGGCGGATGGCCTGTGGGAGCACCACGTGGCGCATGGTCTGGGCGTAGCTGAGCCCCAGCGACCGCGCCGCCGCGATCTGGCTGGGGTGCACCGACTCGATTCCCGCGCGGAACACCTCAGCGATGTAGGCGCCGTAGGTGACGACGAGCGCGATGCCGCCCAGGACCAAGACACTCGGTGTGCCCTCCAGGCGTAGGCCCGGCACCCCGAACGCCATCAGGTACAGCACGATGATGAGGGGGGCGCCGCGGAACCCGTAGGTGTAGGAGGTGGCCAGGGCGCGCAGCGGGAAGAAAACGGGGCCCCGCAGGGTGCGCATGATGGCGACCATGAGCCCGAGCAGGAGGGCGCCGACAGCGCAGAAGACGAGTACGCGAGCGTTGAGCCACAGACCCGTCGCCACCGCCGGCAGGGACTCCCGCGCGACGTCGAGGTCGAAGAAGGTGTCCTTGACGCGTTCCCACCCCGGGGAGCCCATGATGAGCACCGTCAGTGTCACGCCGACGACGGCGGTGGAGCCCGCTCCGATCAGGACCGAGCGCACCGTCTGTCGTCGCCGGTAGGACTCACGTCGACGCTGGACCTCGCTGGGACCCGATGCACGCCCCGGGGATGAGTCCCCCGCGTCCACCGGGACGCTCACGACAGTTCGGGAGCGTCAGCGACCTCGGCCAGCCACTCCTGCTCGAGGTCGGCGAGGGTGCCGTCCTCACGCAGGGTGTCCACGGCCGCGGTCACGCAGTCGGTCAGCGGCGAGTCCTTGTCCAGCACCGCGCCGAACTCCTCGTTGTCACTGTCCAACGCGGGCAGCTGCCCCACGATCATCCCGTCGTCCAACTCGGCGGAGGTGATGTAGAACGCCGTGGGCAGGTCGACCACGAACGCGTCGATCTGTTCGTTCTCCAACGCGAGCTTGCCGTCGTCGTTGGTGTTGAACACCTGCGGCTCGTCCGCGGGCTCGATGAGTTCCTCCACCGCGTGGTAGCTCGTGGTGCCCACCTGGGCCCCGAGGTCCACCTCGGCGAGGTCCGCGAGGGACTCCGCCTCGGCGGCCTCCGAACCCTCCAACGCGACGACGGCCTGGCGCACCTCGTAGTACGGCGAGGAGAAGTCGACGGCCTCCTCCCGGTCCTCGGTGATGGAGAACTGGTTGACGTTGAAGTCGAACTCCTTGGGGCCCGGCTGGATCGCGTTGTTGAACTCCACGCTGGCCCACCGCACGTCGCCGTCGTCGTAGCCGAGTTCGGCGGCGATCGCGTAGGCCACGGCGGACTCGAACCCCTCGCCGTTCTCCGGGTCGTCGTCCACGAACCACGGCGGGTACGCCGGGGTGCTCGTACCGACGGTCAGCGTGCCCTCCTCCAGCGTCTCCATGCTGTCGGGCGTGCACTCCAGCGCGGACCCGTCCGCGGCGCTGTCGGCGTCGTCCTCGGCCGGAGCACAGGCCGTGACAGCGAGGACGCCGACAAGGGACAAGGGCACCGCCACACGGCGGACAGGCAAGGAGATCACACGACTCACCGACAACTCTCGACTGTTCGGGGGAGGACCGCGCCCGCACGACGGATCGGTCCGGATTCGCCTCATCATAAGTGGATGATCTCCATCCGCACCGTTCGCCCCAGATCACCCACACGCGTTCGGCGACTGCTCCGCCCCGCGTTCCGGGCCCCACCAGCACCGTGATCGCCCGATGTCGCCCACGGAGCGGCCTTTACGCACCGATGACCTAATTCACACGTGTCGGGCGCCGCGGGGGCCCGCTCCGGTACGAGACGCTAGAGCCATGGCATCCCAGCGAATTCCCAGGAACCGCCCGTGACGGACCTGTGGATCGCGGTCCTGCTCTCGATCGTCGCCGGAGTCTGCTACGCCGGGGGAGCGGTGGGGCAACGCCGCGTCGCCGAACGACTGGGCACGCCCCTCACCCCCCGAATCGTACTCACGGTCCTCATCCGCGACCGCCTGTGGTGGTCCGCGCTCCTCATGAACTCCGCCGGCGCGATCCTCCACGTCGTCGCCCTCGCCTACGGCACCCTCGTCGTCGTGCAACCCCTGGGACTGCTCTCCCTGGTGTTCGCTCTCCCGTGGTCCGCACGCCTCGCCGCGCGTCAGGTGAGCCCCCGCGAATGGCGCGGCGCGGCCCTCACCGTCTTCGCCCTCACCGTGCTCCTCGTGGTCGCGATGGACACCGACGGCACCACAGCACTCGACCACCGCGGCACCATCACCGTCGCCGTCGCGACCCTCACCGTCGTCTACTCCGCGGCACTCCTGGGACGCGTGCTCACCGCCGCCGTGCGCGCGCCGCTCCTCGCCGTCGCCGCCGGCACCTCCTATGGAGTCTCCTCCGCGCTCACCAAAGCGCTCGTGGACTCCGTCACCGCCGACGGCCTCACCGGCCTGCTCCACCCGGCGTTGCCCGGCATCGCCGTCCTCGCCCTCACCGGAGTCCTGCTCTCCCAGGCCGCCTACCGTGGCGTCACCGTCGGAGCCCCACTGTCCATCATGACCGTCACCAACCCCATAGCCGCCGTCACCGTCGGACTCACCGTCATGGGGGAGTCCTACATGGCCGGAGTCTGGGGGATCGGCGTCGCCCTCGTCGCCGCCCTCGTGGCGATCCGCGGCATCACCCTGCTCACGGTCACCGTCCCCGACACGACGCGCGTAGGCGGCACCGACGCGACAACCGTCGCGATCCGCCGCACCGCCTGATCACGCGGACGTCACGACGCGGGCGTGATCCCACCCTCCACACAACGAATCACGGCCTCCGCCACCCCGTGGCGCGGAAGCGTCCCCTCGTTCGCGGCGCCCACCCCGGCGTAGATCAGCGACCACACCGCGCTGATGATCCACCCATCGGCCAGGTCCGACGCGAACTCCCCGGACGCCTTGCCCCGCGCGACCAACTGCTCGAAGCGCCGGTCGAAGTCGTCCTCCTCCTCGTCGTCCTGGGAGAAGTCGTAGGTGGAGTCCGTACTCGTCGCCTCCCCGAACAGGAAGCTGATCTTCTCACCCTCACCGATCATGCCGTGGATGAGTCGGCGCAGCGCCTCCCGCGCGGTTCCCTGCTCCATGGCGGCGTCCACCGACGCCTGGTCGATCGCGGTGTAGGCGTCCAGGACCAACGCCTCGACCAACCGCGCGCGGTCGGGAAAGTACCGATGCAGCGTCGTGCGTCCCACCCCGGCCGCGCGCGCGACGTCGGCGAGCGTCGCGGTGCGGTCCCGTGCCCACACCGACGCCGCGGCGTCGAGTATCGCGCGACGAGTCCGCGCGCGTGCTCCCGTGACTTCGGCGTCTGGCCTGGTAGGGCTGCTCACCCGCATGACCATAGCTGCCCACGCCACCAGAATCAAACTTGCGCGAGCCTAAACGGAACGCGTATGTTCCATTTGGGGCAACAAGAGACCCAAAGAAGGTCGTGTGCCCACCACGAACACCCATCCCCAACCAGGAGCGAACCCACCATGACCCCACCCCGGCTCCGCGCCCCCCACCACCGGGTCCAACGCCGCGCCATCGCCTGGTGGGCCGCCCGCGCCCTCACCCTCGTCGTTCTCATCGCCACAGCCCTCGGCGCCGCCCACCTCTGGTGGGAACCCATCCGCCCCTGGACCACACCCCTCCTCAGCGCCACCCTCGCCCTCGGCGCCCTCTACACCGCCGTCATGCCCTTGTGGCGCTACTCCGTCCACCGCTGGGAGGCCACCGACAACGCCGTCTACCACCGCTCCGGCTGGTGGGTCCGCGAATGGCGCGCCGCCCCCATCTCCCGCATCCAAACCGTCGACACCGTCCGCGGCCCCTACGCCCAACTCCTCGGCCTCGCCACCCTCGCCGTCACCACCGCCTCCGCCCACGGCGCCATCAACATCGTCGGACTCGACAAGAGGACCGCCGCCGAGGCCGCCGAACGCCTCACCGAGATCACGCAACAAACCCCCGGAGACCAGACGTGACCACGACGACCATCACCCAGACCGAACCCACCTGGCACCGACTCGACCCCAAGGTCATCATCGTCGACGTCGTCCGCGTCATCCTCTCCCTCACACCCGCCGCCGTCGCCTTCCTCCTCCTCGACATCGAGATCACCCTCTACTCCGTCGGCCCCGTCGTCGCCATTGCCGGCTGGGGACTCCTCAGCTCCACCCACGACGTCATCCGCTGGCTCACCACCCGCTACCGCGTCACCGATGACTACGTCGAACGCCGCACCGGACTCGTCCTACGCCGGTACCGCTCCATCCGCCGTGACCGCATCCGCAGCGTCGACGCCGACGCCCTCCTGCGCCACCGCCTCGCCGGACTCCGCCGTGTCACCATCGGCGCCGGACAACAGAACACCGCCTTCGAGGCCGCCCTCGACCTCGACGCGGTCTCCACCCACGCCGCCACCCAACTCCGCCACGAGCTCCTCGGAGCCGACGCTCCCGTCAGCGACACACCCCACGACGACACCGCCCCGAGCGGCCACACCGACACGCCCCAGAACGTCCTCGCCGACATCCGCTACCGCTGGATCGTCTTCAACCTGTTCAACGTCTGGGCCTACTTCTCCGCGATCGGCATCCTCTTCGCGGTCTACGCCCTGGCCTTCACCTTCGGCGTCAACCTCTGGACCGTCACGCGCGACGCCCTGGACTGGAACGCCCTCGGCTGGGGCTGGGGCACCCTGCTCGTCCTCGCCGCCACCGGAGCCGTCGGCGTCCTCGGCCTCGCCTTCAGCTTCGTGTCCACCTACTGGAACTTCCGCCTCACCCGAACGCGGACGGGGGAGAGGGCGGTCATCCGCACCACCCAGGGACTGTTTCGCACCCGCGAGATCAACCGCGCCGAGCACCGCCTACGCGGCGTGCAGATCTCCGAGCCCGTCCTGTGGCGCTGGATGGGCATAGCCGACACCACCGTCATCACCACGGGACTGTCCATCTTCACCGAGGCCGCGACGATCCTGCCCCGAGGCCCCATGAGCACGGCCCGGCCCGTCGCCCACGCCGTGCTCGACCACGAGATCGACCCGATGGGTGTCGCACTCCCACGCCACCCTCGGGCCGCTCTCACCCGCCGCCTGCTGTGGGCCCTCACCCTCACCGCCGCCACCGCGGCGATCACCGCCTGGCTCGGAGCGACGACCTCCCTGAGCGCCACGGCGTGGATCTGGGTCACCGCCCTGCTCGGGCCGCTCAGTCTCCTCCTCGCGGTCGTCGCCTACCGCGCCCTCGGCCACGCCGTCGTCCACCGGTGGCTCGTGACTCGCAGTGGCATGGTCGCCCGCGCCACCTCGGTGTTGCGTCGCGACGCCATCAGTGGGGTGGCCCTGCGCCAATCCGTTCTCCAGCGGCGGCTCGGGCTGACCACCATGTCGGTGACCTGCGCGGCCGGCCTGGGCGTCTACGAGGCGCCGGACCTCGCCGAGGAGGACTCGGTGGGTGTCGCGCTCGCCGCCGCACCCTCGATCCTCGAGGAGTTCCTCGAACCACAACCAACGAAATCTACGATGTAAAGGTGGGGGAGTCGTAAACCCAGACGTGTCGCTGTCCGTCACCACTCCAGGCGAAGAAAAATGGAGCGGCTACGCCGCCCTCATCTACCAGGGCCGACCGTCCAGGGCGCGGACAGGCCCGGGGGAGAGGCCCGCACGATGACCTAGGCTCTGTGGTGACGCGGGCGCCGAGAGTACAGACCGCGTTCTCTTTGCCTGCGCCGCGTACGGACGGACCGCCACGGGCGCCGGCTCTCGTGCCGCGGACGTTGTCGGTGAATGCGTGGAGGTGAGTCGTGGACCCGCTGGAGAGCGGAGATCCCACGAGGATCGGACGGTATCGGCTGCTGGGTCGGCTGGGTGCCGGCGGTATGGGTCAGGTCTTCTTCGGACGATCCACCGCCGGACGCGCCGTCGCGGTCAAGCGGATCCACCCGCACTTCGCCACCGACCCGTCGTTCCGCGAGCGATTCGACCGCGAGGTGACGTCCGCGCGCCAGGTGAGTGGCGCGTTCACCGCCCCGGTCATCGACGCTGACCCCCAGGCCGATTTCCCGTGGCTCGTGACCTCCTACGTGCCGTCACTACCCCTGGACTCCGCCGTGCAGCGCTTCGGGCCGCTGCCCGAGCACACCCTGCGTGTCCTGGCCGCCGGACTGGCCGAGGCCCTCAACGAGATCCACCGCTGCGGCATCATCCACCGCGACCTCAAACCGGGCAACGTCCTGCTCGCCGAGGACGGTCCCCGCGTCATCGACTTCGGAATCGCGCGCGCGACCGAGGGCGGCAACGCGACGCAGGCCGTCATCGGGACGCCGGGCTTCATGTCCCCGGAACAGATCAACGGCCGTGACCTCACCCCGGCGAGCGACATCTTCACGTTCGGCGCCGTCCTGGCCTACGCCGCCTCGGGCACCGGACCGTTCGGCGAGGGGGCGATGCCCACGGTCGCGTTCCGCATCATGCAGCACGAGGCGGACCTCTCGGCGTTGCCGGCGTCACTACGGAACATGGTGGCGGCGTGTCTGGCCAAGGACGAGGGCCAGCGGCCCCAGCCGGGGCGGCTGCTGGACGCGCTGGGGGACACCGCGGCCGGAGGGCCGTGGCTTCCGCCGGGTATGGCCACCGCGGTGAGCGAGCAGTCGCACCGGGCGACGGCGATGCTGTCGGCGGGCGCGGGGATGACCCAGGGCGGGATGACCCAGGGCGACGCGCAGGCGACGTCGGTCATGGGGGTGGGCCAGGACCCACAACGGACCGGGATCCTGCCGCAGGACGCCGCCGCACCGCCGGCCGGGTCGACGCAGGTGATGCCGGGGACGGGGCAGCAGGGACCCGAGATGCCACCGCCGAGTGCCTCCGCCACCGCGGTGTTCCCCGGGCAGGGGGCACAGGCCGGGCAGGGGACTCAGGCGGGGCGGTTCGAGCCGCCTCGTGCGGACCGGACCGCTGTTTTCGGGGGTGATCAGCCGGCCCCGGGACAGCAGGGTCAGCCTGGGCAGCCCGGGGGGCCGGAGGACTCCTATGGAGCGTTGTATCGGGGCGCGGCTGCGCCTGCCGTGGATCCGCGGCAGGCGCAGCGGGAGCAGGAGGAAGAGCGGCGTCGTGAGGCTGAGCGGCGGGCGCATGAGGAGCGGCTGCGGGTCGAGCGGGATGCGGCGGAGCGCGCCAAACGGCAGGCACGGCGGGCGAAGGCGCCGAGTGTGTGGCGGTTCTTCCTGCAGCTCCCGTTGTTGCTGATTCCGTTCGTGCAGATCCCGCTCGGGATCGGCGCCGCGTATGGGTGGCAGTGGTTCACGGCGTCGGAGTTCTATTGGAGCACGCCCTGGTACTACAGCCCGGACGTGCTGTCGTTGGATGGGTTCCTGTTCGCCCTGTTCCTGGGTTATTTCATTTTCAACAATCTCATTGGGTTGGATTGGCTGCTGCGCTCACTGCGGGCACGCTTCGTTGTCGGCATGGTGATCGCGGCGGTGATCTTCGTCGGAACGAACGTGGGGTTGTCGTACTTCGGGTTCTTCTGAGGTCGGGAGGCTCGACGGCGAGGGGTGTTTGTGCAGGTCAAACGCCTCAAATCCTTCCGTCGATAATTGACATTATGTCAAGCTGAGGGGATTTGGGGGAAGTTTTACCGTCTGCGGGTTTGCGGCGCGCCTTCGGTCTTGCCCGCGTGAGGAGCCTTCTCCTGATTCGCGCTGGAGTCGCTCGGGTCGACGTCTCGTCGCCGCGACGGACCTCCGCAAGTGACTTTGTGTGCTGCAATAGGCGCATTGGGTGACTTGCTGGTGGTCACACTGTGTTGTCGGAGTTCACCGAGTGAGACGTTCCCGCAGGGCGCGGATGTGTTCGGGCGTCGTGCGGCAGCACCCGCCGATGTGGGTCGCGCCGAGCCGCCGCCACTCCCCTGCCGCCGCGGCGAACCGCTCCGGTTCGGCTGTCCCGTGCCAGGTTCGGGTTCGGGGGGCCCAGGTCTCGCCGGAGTTGGGGTAGACGACCACGGGTGTCGTGGGCAGCACACGGGTGATGTGTTTGACCAGGTTCGGGACGTGGTGTGGGTCGGTGCAGTTGACGCCGACCGCGCGCAGGGTGGGCTGGTCGGCGAATCGGGCGAACGCGGTGACGGCGGTCGCGATCGAAGTTCCGTCGTTGATGTGCGTGTCGTCGCGGCAGGAGAAGCTGATCCAGGTAGGACGTTCGGGAGTGGTGTCCATGAGGCGGGCGAGGGCGAGCGCCTCCGGATAGCTGGGGATGGTTTCGCAGGCGAGGAGGTCGGCCGGGGTGTCGGCCAGGATCTGCCACCGGTCGTGGTGCCAGCGGGTCAGTTCGTCGGTGTCGAGGCCGTAGTCGCCGGTGTACTCCGATCCGTCGGCGAGGGCCGCCCCGTAGGGGCCGATGCTGGCGGCGACGAGTCCGCTCCCGTGGTCGTCGCGGGCCTGGCGGGCGAGGTCGACGCTTAGACGCAGCAGGTGCTCGGGCGGGTCGGTCGTGTGGGTCCGAAGGTTGTGGGGGGTGGCCTGGTAGGAGGCGGTGATGGCGACGTGGGCTCCGGCGCGGAAGTAGTCACGGTGCGTGCGGCGGATGAGGTCGGGGTCGGTGGTGAGGAGGCGCGCGGACCAGAGTTCGTCGTTGAGGTCGGCGCCGAGTGTCTCGAGGTGGGTGGCGAGGCCGCCGTCGAGGATGGTGGTGTGCGGTGCGGTGGTGGCCATTCTTCGAGCGTAGGTGGGGTGTGGTGCCGGTTCGGCGATGGGGGGTGACGGGCGTGGGGTCTGCGGTGGGTGGCCGGATGCGGTCATTGATGGTGTTGGGCTTTCGTCGGGGTTGCGGCGGGACAAGTCTTTGGGGTTATGGGGAGTGGCGTGAGCGTGCGACAGAGTGTGGTCGGTTCGGTTGTGGAGGGTGCGTCGGCGGCGCGGGACGCGGATCGGTTGGTGGGGATCGATATCGCGCGGGGTGTGGCGATCCTAGGCATGTTCGTGGTGCATGTGGGCCTGGGGTGGACGTTGGCCTCTGGGGAGAACGCGCTGTACGGGGTGGTGGCGGGGCGCGCGGCGGCGTTGTTCGCCGTGTTGGCCGGAGTGTCGATGGCGTTGCTGTCCGGGGGGTCGCGGCCGAAGCGGGGGGACGCGGAGCGTGGGGTGGCGTTGTGGCGGATCGTGCTGCGCGGGTTGCTGATCCTGCCGGTGGGCGTTGGCTTGGCGCTGTTGGGCACCGGGGTGTCGGTGATCTTGGCCTACTACGCGGTGTTCTTCGTGTTGGCGGTGGTGTTCCTGGCGGAGCGGTGGCGCGTGGTGGCGTTGACCGCGGTGGTGCTGGGTGTGGTGGGGCCGGTGGTGTCGTTCTTCGTGCGGCGCGCGGTGGAGGGTGAGGGGCCCGCGGCGTCGGTTGTGGGGGTGGTGAACGGGTTCGACCCGCTGGAGCGTGTCTCTGGTGAGGGTGTGGTGGACCTGTTGTTGACGGGGGCGTATCCGGCGTTGACGTGGTTGCCGTTCGTGTTGGTGGGGTTGGCGTTGGGGCGGCTGGATCTGTGGTCGACGCGGGTGCGGTGGTGGCTGGTTGGTGTGGGCGTGGGGGTTGCCACGGTCGCGTACGCGGTGTCGTGGTTCGTGTTGCGTCAGGGGGCGGTGCTGGAGCGGCTGGCGGCGAGCGAGAATCCGGAGACGGGGGCGGAGTTCGGTGCCGCGGGGGTCGCTCAGGCCCTGTACGAGGGGTTCTCGGGGACGGTGCCGGTGTCGGAGTGGATGTGGTTGTTGGTGGCGGCTCCGCACAGTGGGACGCCGTTCGAGGTGTTCGGCGCGGGTGGGATCGCGGTGGCGCTGTTGGGTGTGTGTTTGTTGGTGGGGCCCTACCTGCGTGGGGTGGGGTATCCGTTGGCCGCGGTGGGGGCGTGTGCGTTGACGGTGTACGTGGGCCACATCGTGGTGATTTGGGTCACGGACAACGGGTGGTTGTCGGGGACGCCGTTGTGGTGGGCGCAGGCGGAGGTCGCCTGGACGGTGCTGCTGGGGTCGCTGGTGTTCGCGACGGTGTGGCGGTTGTTGGTGGGGCGTGGGCCGTTGGAGGGGCCGTTGTCGGTGGCGTCGTCGTGGGCGGCGCGACGTATTCCGTGACGGTCGCGGTTGGGTCGGGGGCGGGGTGGGCTCGTAGTCTCGTGAGCTGTGATTGTTTCGACGGTGAATGTGAACGGGCTGCGGGCGGCTGCGCGTAAGGGCCTGGTGGAGTGGTTGGCGGCGACCGAGGCCGAGGTGGTGTGTTTCCAGGAGACCCGGGCGGAGTTGGATCAGTTGCCGCCGGAGGTGGGTGCGCCGGAGGGGTGGCACGTGGAGTTGGCGCCGGCGGCGGATCGGGGTCGGGCCGGGGTGGCGGTGTACTCGCGGGGGAAGCCGGACGCGGTGCGGGTGGGGTTCGGTGTGGCGGAGTTCGCCGAGTCGGGCCGCTACCTGGAGGTCGACGTGGGGTCGGTGACGGTGGCGAGTCTGTATCTGCCGTCGGGTGAGGTGGGGACCGCGCGGCAGGAGGAGAAGGAGCGGTTCATGGCGGCGTTCCTTCCCTATCTCGTGGAGCGGCGGGATTGGGCCGCGTCGGGTGGTCGGGATTTCGTGGTGTGTGGGGATTGGAATATCGCGCACCGCGAGGCGGATTTGCGTAATTGGCGTAACAATCGGAAGAACGCTGGGTTTCTTCCGGAGGAACGTGCGTGGATGACGCGGGTTTTCGACGAGGTGGGTTTGGTGGACGTGGTGCGGTCGCTGTATCCGGAGCAGGAGGGGCCGTATTCGTGGTGGTCGTATCGGGGTCGGGCTTTCGACAACGACACCGGGTGGCGGATCGACTATCAGGTGGCGTCGTCGGGGCTGGCGGGGCGGGCTGAGGCGGCGTGGGTGGAGCGTGCGGCGAGTCATGCGGAGCGGTGGTCGGATCACGCGCCGGTGACGGTGCGGTATTCCGGGGTGTGATTGGGCCGCGTGGTGTGTGTCGTGGTGCGGCTTCATGGTCTTGCCGCTGAGTGTGGGGCTCCGGCGCGGCGTATTCGTGGGGAGCTCGGGATAGTTCGTTGGGTGGGGGCGGGTTAGGCCGTGGGACCGATTCCCGGGGCGGGCGGGTGGCGCGACAATAGTGGTGTCGCAATGGTCTGGGCCTGATGGGGGTAACGGTCATGGGGATGCCGGTCGTCTTTGTGCACGGGATGCGGGTTTCGGGGAGTATGTGGCGTCCCCAGGTGGAGGCGTTGCGGGCGCAGGGGCGGCGGGTGGTGGCCGTGGATCTGCCGGGTCATGGGGTGCGGCGGGGCGATCGGTTCACGGTGGAGGGTGCGACGGCGGCGGTCGCGGAGGCGGTGGATGGGGTCGGGGGCCGCGCGGTGGTGGTGGGTTTGTCGTTGGGTGGGTTCGTGGGGATCGCGACGGCGGCTCGGTATCCGGAGCGGGTGGCGGGGTTGGTGGCGGTGTCGTGTACCGCGCAGCCGGTGAACTTGTTGGCGCGGATGTACCGGTTTCCGGTGCAGGTGTTCGACCGGTTGCCGGGGCGGGGGGCGGTGGCGGTGAACGAGCGGCTGTTCAAGTTCATGGCCTCGGGTGAGGGTGCGGACGTGGCGTTGGAGGGCGGGTTCGCGGTTGAGGCGGCCCAGGACGTCATCGAGGAGGTGCGGGTGTTGGATGTCGTGGGGTTGTTGGCGGGGTACTCGGGGCCGGTGTGGTTGATCAACGGGGCGCGGGATCACTTCCGGATTCACGAGAAGCGGTTCTTGGCGGCGTGTGAGGACGGTCGGTTGTTGGTGGTGCCGAGGGCGGGGCACATGGTGAGTCTGGATCGGCCGGAGGAGTTCACGACGTTGGTGGCCGACGCGGTGGATGTGGTGTCGGCGCGTGGTGGTGGGGTGGAGTCGCGTCGGGTGTCTCCCCCCAGTTGACTTAAAGTTTGATTCAACTCCTATGTTTCTGGGGAGGGCGCGGCCACCCGCCCGGGTGACTCCCGGCGCCCCCGGTATCGACAGGGAGTTGGACCATGAGCATGGAGATCGCGGCGTGGAACACGCTGTACAACGGGATGCACGAGGATCAGGACCGGCGCCCCTTCTCCCCCGCCACACTGCGTCGTATCGCCGTGTTCGCCCGGCCACACGCCCGGATGATCAGCGTGTTCCTGGTGGTCAGCGTCCTGCTCGCGATACTCGCGGTGGCGACCCCGGTGCTGGCGGGCCGCGTCGTGGACGCCATCGTGGGCGGCGAGGCGGTCTCGGTCGTCGTGGTCCTCGCGGTGGTGATCGCGGCCATCGCGATCGGCGAGGCCGCGTTCGGTCTGCTGGAACGGTGGCTGTCCTCCCGGATCGGTGAGGACCTCATCCTGGACCTACGCACCACGGTCTATGATCACGTGCAGCGCATGCCCGTCGCATTCTTCACCCGAACCCGCACCGGGGCCCTGGTCAGCCGCCTCAACAACGACGTCATCGGCGCGCAGCGCGCGTTCTCCTCCGTGCTGTCGGGCGTCGTCGCCAACCTCGTCACGCTGCTTCTGACGGTGGCGGTGATGATCACGCTGTCGCCGGTGCTCACGCTTCTCGCCCTGGGGCTGCTCCCGCTGTTCCTGCTGCCCGCACGGCGGATGGGGCGCCGGCTGGCGCGGTTGGAGCGGGAGGCGGCCAACCACAACGCGGTCATGGGTAGCCAGATGACGGAACGATTCTCCGCGCCCGGCGCCACGTTGGTGAAGCTGTTCGGGCGTCCGGAGGTGGAGTCCGCGCGTTTCGCGGAGCGCGCCACTCGGGTGCGTGACATCGGGGTGCGCACGGCGATGGTGGAGACGGTGTTCATCACGGCGTTGACGCTGGTGTCGGCGTTGGCGCTGGCGTTGGTGTACGGGGTTGGGGGCGCGTTCGCCCTGTCCGGCGGGCTCGAGGCGGGGGCGGTGGTGTCGCTGGCGTTGTTGTTGACCCGGTTGTACGCGCCGCTGACGGCGTTGGCCAACGCCCGGGTGGAGATCATGGGGGCGTTGGTGAGTTTCCAGCGGGTGTTCGAGGTGGTGGACCTGCCGCCGCTGATCGAGGAGGCGCCGGACGCGCGGGAGGTTCCCGAGGGCCCGGTGTCGGTGGAGTTCGACGACGTCCACTTCGCCTACCCCGCGCCGGACCAGGTGTCGTTGGCGTCGTTGGAGGAGGTCGCGGTGTTGGACTCGCGGGGTGGTGAGGAGGTGCTGGGCGGGGTGTCGTTCAGCGTGCCCGCGGGGCAGACGGTGGCGTTGGTGGGCGCGTCGGGTGCGGGGAAGTCGACGGTGGCGTCGTTGGTGCCGCGGCTGTATGACGTGAGTTCGGGTGCGGTGCGTCTGGGGGGTGTGGACGTGCGGGGGTTGACGGGGGCGGCGATCCGGGAGTCGGTGGGGATGGTGACCCAGGATGGGCACTTGTTCCATGACTCGGTGCGGGAGAACTTGTTGGTCGCGGATCCGGCGGCGAGCGAGGAGGAGTTGTGGGACGCGTTGGGGCGTGCGCGGTTGGCGGAGTTGGTGGAGGCGTTGCCGCAGGGGTTGGACACGGTGGTCGGTGATCGGGGGTACCGGTTGTCGGGTGGTGAGCGGCAGCGGTTGACGATCGCGCGGTTGTTGTTGGCGGGGCAGCGGGTGGTGATCCTGGATGAGGCGACGGCGCACCTGGATTCGACGTCGGAGGCGCGGGTGCAGGAGGCGTTGGGTGAGGCGCTTCGGGGGCGGACGGCGGTGGTGATCGCGCATCGGTTGTCGACGGTGCGGGCGGCGGACCAGATTCTGGTGTTGGAGGCGGGAGAGATCGTGGAGCGTGGCACGCACGAGGAGTTGCTCGCGGTGGGGGGTCGTTACCGGGAGTTGTATGAGACGCAGTTCGCCGACTCGCCTTCTGCTGAGGGGGCGCGGGTCGGGGGTGCGGAGGTCACGGCCGGGTAGCCGGTTTGTTGGTGGGGTCCCTGGTCCGTGTGGTGGCGGGCCGGGGACCTCAGTCGTTGTCGGGGGCGTGGTCGCCGAGGTCGAGGAGGAGGGTGCGCAGGAGGTCGGCGAGTTGGTGTCGCTGGGTGGGGGTGAGTGCGGACAGCAGGCGCTGTTCGCGGTCGAGGTGGGCGACGAGGGCGGTGTCGATGAGTTGGTGGCCTTCGTCGGTGAGGCCGATGAGGACGCTGCGGCGGTTGTCGGGGTCGGTGTCGCGGTGGACGAGGTTCTTGGCGACGAGTCGGTCGATGCGGTTGGTGATGGCGCCGGAGGTGACCATGGTGGAGGCGACGAGGGCGCCGGCGGTGAGGCGGTGGGGTGGGTCGGCGCGGCGCAGGGTGGCGAGGATGTCGAACTCTCCCCTGTTGAGTCCGTGGGTGGCGAATCCGTCGCGGAGTTGGGTGTCGAGGAGTTGGGCGGCGCGTGAGATGCGTCCGATGACGCCCATGGGGGTGGGGTCGAGGTCGGGGCGTTGGGTGTGCCATTGGGTGAGGACGCGGTCGACCGCGTCGGTTGGTGAGCCCATGTCGGAGTTCCCCTCAACAGTGCTGTCTTAACGTTGAAGTGTTTGACACGAAGATAGCAGTCGACCTATTGTTTCAGCGTCAAACATTTCAATGTTGAGAGGTGTTCTTGTGTCCTCCCCCACCCTCGACCCGCGATCCCCCGCCCCACCCGCCGAACCCCGCCGTGGCCTGTGGGCCATCACCGCCCTCACCGCGCTCGCCCCCGTCGCCTGGGGGTCCACCTACCTGGTCACCACCGAGTGGCTGCCCCCCGACCGCCCCCTGTTCTCCGCCCTGGTACGCGCCCTGCCCGCGGGACTCCTGCTCCTCGCCTTCACCCGGGTCGCGCCCACCGGCCACTGGTGGTGGCGCGCCACCGTGCTGGGAACCCTGAACATGGGCGCGTTCTTCGCGCTGCTGTTCGTCGCCGCCTATCGACTGCCCGGGGGCGTCGCGGCCACCCTCTCCGCGGCCCAACCCCTCATGGTCGCCCTGCTCGCCCTCCCGCTCCTCGCCCAACGCCCCACCCCGTGGCGACTGGGCTGGGGTGTGGCCGGGGTGCTGGGCGTCGCGTTGATGGTGCTGCGCGGCACCGTCACCCTCGACCCGATCGGCGTCACCGCCGGACTCGCCGGGACCGCGGCCATGGCCACCGGCATCGTGCTCACCAAACGATGGGGACGCCCCGTCGGGGTCGCCGCGTTCACCGGATGGCAGCTCACCGCCGGCGGCCTCGTCATCGCCCCGTTCGCCCTCCTCATCGAGGGCGCTCCCCCACCCCTCGACCTCTCCGCCGTCGCCGGCTACACCTGGCTGGCCGGAGTCGGCACACTCCTGGCCTACGTGGCGTGGTTCCACGGCCTGTCCACCCTCCCCGTGCAGGCCGTCTCCTTCCTCCCACTCCTCTCCCCCGTCGTCGCCACCCTGCTCGGCTGGCTCGTCCTCACCGAAACCCTCACCCTCCCCCAGACCTTGGGCTTCCTGCTCGCCCTGGTGGCGATCGGCGCCGCCCAGTTCTCCCCCACCCTCACCCGCCCCACCCCAGGCACCCGAACCCCCGAGTAGCACCAGCCACGAAAGGAACGCCACCCATGCGCGTCACCATCATCGGATCCACCGGACACGTCGGCCACCACCTCACCACCGAGGCCGTGCGCCGGGGACACACCGTCACCTGCCTCATCCGTGACCCCCACCGCGCCACCGACCTGCCCGCCGAGGTCACCCGCGCCCACGGCGACGTCACCGACCCCCAGACACTCACCCGCCACGCCGCCGACAGCGACGCGGTGCTGGCCGCCATCCGCCCCCCACACGGCCAGGAAGGACGCCTCGTGGACATGACCCACCACCTCCTGGACGGGATGCGCGCCACGTCCACCCGTCTGATCAGCGTGGGCGGAGCCGCCACACTCCAGGTCGACGACACCGGACGGCTCGTGGTCGACGACCCCCGCTACCTCCACCCCGCCGCCACCGCCATCGCCCAGGCCTGCGTCGACCAACACGACGTCTACCGCAAGGAATCCGACGTCGACTGGACCTACGTCAGCCCGCCCCCCACCCTCACCCAGGGGCCCCGCACCGGCCGCTACCGTCTGGGCGCCGACACCCTCGTCCTGGACACCGCCGGCGACTCCGAGATCTCGGCCGCCGACCTCGCGGTGGCCATCCTGGACGAGGTCGACCAGCCACGGCACCGACGCCGGCGCTTCACCGCGGCGTACTGACCTCCCCCGGCGAACGCTCCGGCTCGGCGGCGACGGATGGCTGATCCACGGCGCGTTGGGCGACGAACGCGCCGGCGACCACGACCACCGCGCCCACCGCCTGCGCCGGAGTGAGCCGCTCGGCCAACATGACCCAGGCCAACACGATGGCCGTCACCACCTCCATGTAGGCCACCCCGCCGGCGACCTGGGGAGACAGCCGCCGCACCGCCGCCACCCCCGTCAGGTAGGCCACCGCCGTGGACACCAAGGCGATCCAGGCGACACACACCCAGGCCGGCACCGTCACGCCGCCCAGCGTCGCGGTGTCGGCCAGGATCGTCCACGAGATCGACCACGGCTGGGCGAGCGGCGTGAGCAGCAGGGTGCCAATGAGGGCGCCGAAGGAGATCACCGCCAGCGGGTGGACCTCGTCGCCCGCCGCGTCGGAGAGCAGAAAGTAGCCCATCTGGCAGCCGGCGGCGCCCAGGGCGAGCGCGATGCCCAGCGGGTCGAGCGTGAGCCCGGCGTGGACCTCCAGCAGTAGCGACAGCCCCGCGATGGCGAGGATCACGCCGATGGTGGCCGAGCGCGGGACGCGTTGGCGGCGCACGAAGCGGACCCAGGCCAGGACCAGGATGGGTCCGAGGAACTCGATCAGCAGCGCCACCCCCACCGGGATGCGGCTGATCGCGGCGAAGTAGAAGGCCTGTACCCCGGCCATCGGGAACACGCCGTAGGCCAGTAGGAGTGCCGGGTGGCTGCGCAGGGTGGAGCGGTGGGCGATGGCGAAGGGGGCCAGGACCAGCGCCGCCGCGGCGACGCGTAGCCACGTGACGTGCAGGGAGTCCATTCCCGCGTCGAGGAGGGGGCGGGCGAAGGGGCCGGAGCCACCGAAGGCGAGCGCGGAGACGAGCGCGAAGGCCAGTCCGGTCGCGCGGTGGCGGCGCACCTCACGCACGGCGGGACACAGGGGTGAGAAGAGGCACGAACAGGGAGCTTATCAACTGTGTGTGGTCAGGGCGGGCGGGCTGAGGCGGGTGCGGAGGTACAGGGCGGCGCCCACGGTGAGGCCGAGGCCGATCAGGAACAGCATCATCGTGTCCAGGCCGCTGACCGGGGTGACCTCCACCAGGCGTAGGGGGGTGAACCAGCCGGCGCTGAGGATCGTGACCGTCGCGAGCCCGCCCCACAGTGCGAGGCGTTGGCGGGTGGCCAGCCACCACGTTCCCGCTCCCGCCGCGAGGAACACGATCAGGTACACCACGGGTGGGGCGAGGAGGGCCAGGGTGGCGGGGTCGTCGTCGCCGAAGGTGGCCGCCGCGGCGGCCGAGGCGGTGAGCAGTCCGAGCCAGGTCATGGCGAGCAGTGGTGCGAGGCCCGCGCGGTGTTCGGGTTCGGGGCCGACGCGGGGGGCGTCCCAGTAGTTGACGTAGCGCTGCCGGTAGGCCAGGCGCATGCGGAACGCGACGAGTTTCGTGGACAGCAGGACCACGGCGGTCGAGATCAGGAGTTGGAGCCACCAGGGGAACACGCGCAGTGACTCCGGGAGGAGTCCCATGAACGTGGTGAGCCAGTCGGGTGTGGGCCACCAGGCGTGGGCTGAGTCGGGTGGGTCCAGGCCGGCGCCGCGGTAGAGCACGGCGAAGAGGACCGCGCTGGTCCAGCAGGCGGCGGTGAGGACCCGGGAGGGGGTTTCGGGGGTGCGCCAGGGCCACAGGGCGAGCGCGGCGGAGCCGGCGACGATGAGGGGGATGACGCTGGCCAGGACCGCGCCGGCGTTGGGGAAGGATCCCATTCCCGACCAGGTGGCGTTGACGAGGGCGAGGCCGGCGGCGAGGCCGGCGAGGGTGCGGTGCACGACGGAGCGGGCGTAGGCGCCGCCTTTTTGGCGGTCGGTGGTGGCGGCGCGTTCGGCGGTGGCGCGGTCGGCCAGGAGCAGGGTGGTGGCCATGCTGGCGCGGCCGGCGGCGGTGTCGTCGGTGTCGGTGGACAGGACCTGGCGTCGCCACCAGTGGGGGCCCATCAGGGCGCTGGCCCGGGACTGTTCCACCTGGGTGCGCAGGGTGTCGGGGGTGAGGATGGCGAGGGTGGCCAGCGCGTGGGCGGTGTGGGTGAGCGTGGTGGAGGGGCGTGGGTCGGGGGTGTCGGTGGTGATGTTCTCCGAGTTGGCCAGGGCGGTGGCGGCCAGTGAGGGGCCTTCGGCGGCGAGGCGCTGGATCAGGTCGCAGCGTGGCAACGCTTCGCAGGGGGCGTGGTCGCAGTGGTACAGGGCGACGCTGCGCAGTACCGCGGGGGTGGAGAGCAGGGCGTGGAGGTGGTCGGGGTCGGTGGTGGCGAGGTGGGCGAGGCCGTCGCTGTCGACGGGGCGGCCGCGGTGGGTGGGGGTGAGTTCGGGGGTGACGTGCGCGCCGAACGCCGTGACGGCGTGGGCGGCCCGTTCGGGGGTGAGATCGTCCAGGAGCGCGGGATCGAAGCCGATGTCGGGGTGGTGGGTGAGCAGGCGACGGAGTTGGGTGGCGCCACCCTCCTCGGTGAGCCAGCGGGCCGCGTCGCCGCCGTGGTCGAGCATGTGGGCGGCGATCTCGGCCGGGTCGTGGAGTTCGAGGCGGCCGAACGTGACCCCCGTGGCGCCGCGTGTGGGCGTGGCGGAGGCGGCGGGGGTGGGGTCGGCGACGCGAGGGGACGCTCCGTCCAGCCACGCGGTGACGTCCTCGCTTCCCCACCGGTCGTCGGGGTCGACGGTGAGCAGGCCGCGGACCAGCAGCCGCCACCGGTCGTCGTCGATGTCGGCGTCGGGGCGGGCGAGGATCTGGCCGCGCAGGATCTCCGCGTCGGCCTTCACCGCTCCGTCGGAGCGGCGGTAGCGGGGGTGACCGGTGGCGAGTTCGTAGGCGATCTCGCCCAAGCCCCACCACGGCCACGGGGTGGCGTTCTCCGACCAGGTGTGTTCGGGGGGCGCGTAGGCGAGGTTGAAGCGGGAGGCGCCGCCGTGGGCCTGGGAGGCGGTGAAGCGGTGGATGCCGCCGAAGTCGGCGATGACGAACTGGCCGGGGGCCTGGCCGTCGCCCGCGGGGCGGACGAGGATGTTTGCGGGTTTGAAGTCCAGGGGGTTGCGGTCGATGCGCCGCTGCCAGAACGTGATCATGCGGGTGAGTTCGGCGATGACCGCCTCACGGGTGTCGCCGGTGTCGGAGGGGGTGGCGTGGATGTCGGCGAGGAGGTCCTCCAGGGTGCGCGGGACGTACTCCATGGCGACCCAGTCGCGGGTTCCGGAGGTGGAGGCGAGGCGTCCGGAGGCCACGATGGCGGGGACGTGGCGGTGGAAGGTGGGGTTGTCGAGGTGGTCGAGGAGGTCTGCGTCCATGGGTTGGTTGTCCCAGTGGACCTTCAGCGCGAGCTCGGCCGGGCCGGCCCGCACCCGCCACACCGCTCCCTCGGTTCCGGTGCCCAACAGTTCCTGGGGTTCGTAGGTGGAGCGCAGCCGGTCGGGGAACAGTGACGCGGTGTCGTCGGTGGTGTCCAGGCGTTGGCGGCGGGTCTGGGCCGGGGTGCGGCGCGCCGGCGCCGGGGTGGGGGTGGGCTGTTGGCGGCGGGTGGGTGGGGTGTCGCTCACCGGGTCACAGCTCCTCGTCCAGGTCGACGAGTTCGACGTCGACGTCGTCGGCCAGGCGCAGCTCGTCGCCCGGGGCCACGGGGTGGGGGGCGTGGATGCGTCGTCCCGCGACGAAGGTCCCGTTGGTGGAGCCCAGGTCGGTGAGGGTGAGGGTGGAGCCGGACCAGGTCAGGCGGGCGTGGGCGCGGCTGACCTGGTCGAGGTCGGCCATGCCCGGTAGGTCGGCGAAACGGGTGGTGTCGCGGCCGATGTCCAGCCCGGCGGGTGGGATGGGGACGGTGGCGTCCAGGCAGGTGATCCGGAGCGCCCACGCCCCCACCACGGGTTCGGGGGTGGGGGCCGAGTCCGGGGCGTGGGTCGCCTCCCCCACCACCGCTGCCTCCGGCTGTGGTGGTGGCTCGGGGGCGGGAGGTGTGCTCGGCGCCGTGGGCCGCGGCGAGGGGGCGGGGGGCGTGGCGCGGCGCACACGCGATGCCGTGGTCACGCCGGCCGAGGCGACGAGCTCGATCCAGGGGTGGCGCACACAGTAGCCGGGGTAGGCGCTTCCCGGGCAGTCCTCCGGGCTCAACCGGCACTGGTATGCGGCGGCGGTCGCCATGACACTCCTTCCATTCCCACACCGCGGTCGCGCAGTGCGCGGGTGAACTGGGCGAGCTGTCCCCGACGGGGCACCCCGATCAGCCACAGGCCCCCGTCGTCGTCCGCGCCGACCTGCATCGGCGGCCGATCCGGGGCGTGGTCGACATGGGGACGATAGCGGTGTCGGCCCCGCGCGGTGAGGGGAATCAGCCGTTGGTTGGCCGAGCCCCGCCAAATCAGACGTGTGGGACGCCGCTGGTCATAGCGGCCGGTGATCACCGCGTCCACCCGGGCCAGACAACGCGCGACCGCCCGGTCGTTCTCCGCCAGGTCCGCCAACTCCCCCGGCTCGTAGCCGGTGTAGAGCAGGATGTCGGCCTCACCCCGGTCACCGAGGAGGTCAAGGGTGTCGGCGAGCGGCTCGGCCTGGGTCAACGGCTCGCCGCCGGAGATGGTGACGCCCCGGGCGCCCGCGGCCCGCGCGCGGTCCCAGGCGGCCCGCACGGTGCTCGGGTCGGTGGGGGTGCCGGCCTGGGGGTCCCAGGTGGAGCGGGACATGCATCCGGGGCAGGCCAGCGGGCAGCCCTGGGTCCACACCCCCATCCGGGTCCCCGGCCCCAGCGCGGTCACCGGGTAGTGCAGGTGCGCCAACCGCAGCCGGCCGTTCACCGCCGCTCCACCGCGATGTTCCACCCCACCGCGTCGGAGGTGATGGCGGTGACGGCCAGTCGCTGGCCCGGCGCCGGCGGGTCGGTGAACACGTGACGGGCCAGTGGGTTGGTCAACAGGGTTTCCACCGCCGTGCCCACGCCGCGGCCCCCGTGGTCCAACTGCTCCAACGCCGCGCGGCGCAGCGTGTCACGGGCGTCCGCGTCGACCTCCAGCCGGGCGCCGCAGGCCCGCCACACCCGCGCGGCCACGTTGGCGAGCATGCCCTCCAGGATCTCGGCCGCGACCTCGGCGGTGATGAAGTCCAGGGCGACGAAGCTGTCGCCGAACCGGTTCAACAGCTCCGGGCGGCCGATGGTGACGTCGAAGAAGTCCTCGAACGCGCGGCGCAGCGAGGCCCGCACCTCCTGAGGGGGGTCCTCCCGGGAGAGCCGCCCGCGCGGGCCCACGACGCCGAGGTTGGAGGTGAACACGAGCACGCACTCGGTGAAGTGCACCACCGAGCCGCGGCCGTCGGTGAGCCGCCCGTCCTCCAGGATCTGCAGGAACAGGTCGAACAGGTGCGGGTTCGCCTTGTCGATCTCGTCGAACAGCAACACGCTGATCGGGTTGGCGCGCACCGCGTTGGTGAGCTCTCCCCCGGCGTCGAACCCGACGTAGCCCGGCGGCGCGCCGATGAGGCGGTCGCGGGCGTGGTCGGAGGCGAACTCGCTCATGTCGAACCGGATCGGTTGGGCGTCGGTGCCCAGGATGAGTTCGGCGATACCTTTGGCGAGCTCCGTCTTGCCCACCCCGGTGGGGCCGGCCAGGAACAGGACGCCGCGCGGCCGGCTCGGGCTGGACGAGGAGTGCGCGCCGGTCAACCCCGTGGCCGAACGCATGAAGATGTCCATCGTCTTGCGTACCGCGGTGGACTGGCCGCGTACCCGCCGGTTCAGGTGTGCCTCACCGTCGTTGATCCGGGCCAGCACCTCCGGGTCCCGCCACGGGTTGTCGGTGACGCCCACCCGGTACATCCGCGCCGCGTCGTCCACCCGCGACAACGCCACCCCCTGGTCGGCGGCGAGTTGGCCAACCGCCGCGACCTGCAGTGCCTGCATCCCGTGGGTGGCGGCCGCCAGGCGCGCCGCGGCGTCGGCGCGTTCGGTCTCGCTGGGCGTCGCGTTCGTGCGGGCGGTGACGATTCGCACGGCGCGTTCGGCGGCGCGGCGCGCACGTCGGGGCTGGGTGGGGGCACGGTGATGACGCGCAGCCGTGGATTGGACACCGCGAAGCTCGCTGGGAGGTCCTCCACCCGGTCCGCGACCCACAGCACCGTGTTGTAGGGCTGTTCGCGGCCGTGGGCGATGGGGACGCGGGCGCGGACGGCGAGGGCCTCGGCGGCGGTGAAGAACAGTCGGGCCGGTTCGGGTTGGGTGTCGGCGGGTGTGGTGAGTCCGCCGGCGTGTTCGATGAGCAGCGCGGTGGGGGGTTGGGTGAGGTTGTCGGTGAGCGCGGTCAGCGTGTCGGTGAGGCGGGGGAAGTCCACCCCGGGGGTGTTGCCGCGTTTCTTGGCCGTCAGGGCGGCGGGTGGTGTGACGTCGTCGCGCAGCGGGGTGAGGGTGAGGGAGTCGGTGACGATGTCGTGCACCGCCAGCGCGGCGTAGTCACGCTCGGCCAACAGGCCCCGCACCACGCCGGGAAGGCGGTGGATGGCCAGCGGCGCCCCACCCTCGGCGGTCGGGGCGTCGGGGACGTGGGGGGCGGGGAGGTAGTACTCGTCGCGGACGTTGCCCACCAGCAGGATCTGGGGATAGATGGGCAACGCCATCGCTAGTTCGCGCACCCACGCCGGTGGCGCCGGCAGCGGTGTGCCATCACCCACCGCTGTGCCTCTCCAGTCGTCGAAACCCCTCTTGGTCGCGGATTGTTGCACGGGCCCGCATCGCTGTCCATCGACGTGGGGCGGCCACCCGCGGCCGGGTGGTGGAGGCGGCCCGCCGCGCGTGCCCCACGCGCACGGGTGTGACCAGCGTGGCTGGTGTGACGGCGGTGGCGTGCGTGATGTTGATCTGGTGACGAAGCACACCCCGCCCACCCTGTGGGCGGTACCGGGAGGGAGTCCGGGTCAGGGGTGGTGTCTGGTGCGGGCCCGGGGAGGGGGCATGGGCGTGGGGGCGGTGGCCGCCGGTTCCCCCGCCGCGCGGTCGACCGCCGAGACCACCGACAGCGGCCGGTCGCCCGGCTCCAGGCGGAGCTTGGGGCGCAGCCGCAACCGCGCCGCGTCCGCCGCGGCGGCCAGCGCCGCGGCGAACGTCGGTTCCTTGGTGTCGCAGAACCACTGCTGGTCGGCGGTGTCGTCGCCTCCTGGGCCGGAGCGCACCAGCGAGAACGACACCTGGTCGCGTGAGGGGTGCAGGCGCACACGCAGTGAGCATCCCGCGCGGTCACTGAAGTCCGCCACCGCCTCCCCTCGCTCGCGCAGGTCCCCCGGGTCCACGTCACAGCCGATGTCGGCGAGTGCCTGCGCGGCGACCCGCGCCACCGTGCCGCGTGTGGAGGTCGGGGCGGCGGCGCCGGCGCGGGCCTCACTGAGTCGCCCCTCCAGCGCGGAGGGATCCTCCGCGTGGTCGATCGCCGCCAACAGGGCTCGGCGTTCGTCCTCGTCATCGACCACGGCGTGGGCCTGGGCGCGCAGCGAGTCGCGTCGGAGTTCGAGCGCGGCGCGGTGCCGCCGCTCCCGCACCGCGGCGTGGATGGCGTGTTCGGCGGCGTGGCGGATGGACCGCGCCCGCGCGGGGGGTGCCCCCTGCGGTAGGGCGCGTAGTTGCGCCAGCAGCCCGGCCACCTCCGCCTCGGCGGCGTCGTCGAGGTCGGGCGCGTTGTCCTCGGCCAGTGTCCGCACCGCCTCGATCGCCCGCGCCGCCCCGTTGTCCGGCGGCGCGGGCGCCCCGCCTCGGGGCGGCGCGTCGGCGGTGGGGCGTTGGGCGCGTAGCCGTTCCACCGCGCCCCGCCGCTGCGGGGAGGGTGCCGCGGTGGCGAGGCGCCGCATCAGCGCACTACGGCTGGCCTGCCCGGCCTGGTCCTCCCACTGGGTCAGGTTCTTGCGTGCCCACGCCACCCACTCCAACAGCGCCGGCTCCCCCTTGAGGGCGTGCAGGTCGGGTGGGGTCGGCAGGGTCGGGTCCTGGCGGCGCAGCCGCGCCAGACGCGCCGTGAGGTCCGCGGCCTCGTTCAGGACCGTCGCGTAACTGGTGCGGTGGCCGTCGACAGTGACCCAGCGCAGGGCGATCGCGAAACTCATGACCCGTTCCTCGGGGAAGGCCGCGCCCAGCGGGGGGTGCGTCGGGTGCGGCGGCGGGCGGACACGCCCCACTGTGCGGGGTGTGGGGCGTGCTTGGCAAGACCACGCCCCCTGACCGGCGCCACGGGACGGACACACCCTACAGCCGGGGACGAAGAAGATCGTTGGTGTGGCGTCGAACCGGATTCGGCGCTCACCACGGAGGGTGGTGGCGCCGACCCCGCTGGAACGACATGAGAGACCCCAACGGCGGACTCGTTCCCGCTGACTGTTGGGGCGTGGCCGGGGATGTGGTCGACGATGACTGACCCCTGCCTTGTCGCTGAGAGCTTCCAGATCACCGCCCGGACCCGGGTAGGCGTCATCGCCGCGCGTCCATCCGCCGCGAGCGCGACGTCACGCGACTCCGCCACCCGACCGGCGGGGACCGCGGCCCGGATCGCCGAACACCCCGGCACGCGCGCCACCAACCTCACAGCACACCGAGGCCGTGATTCGCGGGCGCGTGGTTCTCCCGCGCTCCCCCCGGTTGACGTCTCGCTTCGCACCCGTCACTCAACAGAACCACGACGCCTCCGTCTTCGGCCGGGCGCACCGCCCACCGGGATCAACCGCGCGAAGCACACCCCCACAAGGTGAAGACGCCCGACCGGCGAGCACAACACCCGCGAACACACCCGAGTCGTGCTTATTGAACCGCTGTGTGTCTTTTGGGAGCGCTGTTGGGGCGTCAGGGCTCGCGACCGCCAGGACGACGCAGGACGCCCATCACGGATCGCCGTGCGGGGCGAGCGTAGGCCCACTCATCGGCCAGGATCCGGTTGAAGCGTTCGACCTCGCCGTTGGTTTGGGGCCGATAGGGGCGGGTGCGTTTGTGCTTGATGCCTTGGTCGGCCAGGAGATCGCTCCAGACGTGGGACTCGTAGCAGGCCCCCCACGATGCCCACCGAGGCGAAATAGGCGTGGGCGCGTTGCCAGAACCCCGTGGCGGTCTCCTAGGTCTCATCGGTCAGGATCTCTGAGTAGGCGAGGCGGAAGTGGTCATCCACCGCGTGGTGCAGCTAGGCGTACCCAGCGTTTGTTTTGTTCTTGCGGCCCTGGACCCGGTGCACGGTCGAGGCGCACATGCCCAGGTGGCCGCGATACGGGCCGGCCCCCAGCGTTTGAGGACACGGAGCTTGACGATGCGGCACTCACGGCGGGTGGGGGTACGCCGTGGGCTTTGGCAGGGACGGCTGGAAGCATCGTGCACCCCGGCCGCCCAGAGCCCGATAGCGGCCCGCCCAGCGACTAGCGGCGCTCACGCTGGTCTGGAAACGTTCGGCAGCACGCCGTAGCGACCAGCCGCCACACCGACGCCGAAGGCCCACTCAAGTTGTTGCACCAGGGCCACCGTCACCAGCCTCACAGGACACAACACCTAGGCCTCGGGTGTGGCGCCGAACAGCTCCAGCAGGTGGGGTTTGTCGAACATGCGGGCGGCGTCGACCGCGGTGGGGGTGCCGATGCGGGGGTCGGCGCCGTGGTCGACGAGGACGGCCACCACGGCGTCCTCACCCTTGAAGACCGCGCCGGCGATCGGGCTCTGGCCACGGTCGTTGAGCCGGTCGGCGTCGGCTCCGCGCTCCATCAGCATGGCCACGGTGGCGGGGTGGCCGTGGTAGGCGGCCAGCATCACCAGGGTGTCGCCCTTATCGTTGCTGAGGTTGACCGGGACCCCGGCCTCGACGTACGCCGCGAGGGTGTCGGTGTCCCCCGCGCGGGCCAGGGCGAAGAGTTTGGTGGCCAGTTCGACGAGGTCGGCCTCGGCGGGTGGGGTGGGTTCGCTGGGATCGGTGTCGCTCACACGTCCACTGTAGGGGGGCGGTGTCGAACCGCCCCTTAAGCAACCCGTTGATCTTTCCCAATAGTCCGAGTGAGACCGATTTGTGATTATTCGGTAGGGTTCTGCCTCAACCGCGAGAGGAGTTCTCTGTGCGACACGTGTTTGGTTTCGTCTTGGGGTTGGTCATGGTCCCCGCCGTGGTGGTGGTTCCCGGATGGGCGCTGCCCCGACTCGTCTACATCGCCGGATTCGGGGGCGACTTCATCAGCGTCACCGGTCTACTCACGGTGATCCCGCTGGTGGTCCTCGCCGTGCTGGTCGGGGTGTGCCTCGCCGTCCGCCGCGTCTCCGCGCTGGCGTGCGTCATCCCCGCCATCGCCCTGTGCGGCCTGACCGGCTCCTACGTGCTCGCCCCGGAGCTGGCGGTCGGGGCCCTACCCACCACCGAGTGGGGCGAGGGCGTCACCCAGTTGCTCATGCTGGGGGCCTACCTGCCGTTGGGCGTCATGCTGATGCTTCCCCTGTTCATGCCCTCGCGTTGGCGACACCCGGTGGACGAGGAGGAAGGCTTCGACGACCTGGCGGAGGAACTGGCCGAGGACCACGACGAGGACATCCCCACCCCCCGTTCCTCACGCCGTGGCGGCCCCCGCCACGCCGCCCGCCGAGCCCCAGAAGAGGACGACGACCTCGCCTACGGTGAGCCGCGCGCCGGCTACGCCTCCCACCGGCGCTGAACCGTGCCCGAACGCCACGACGGCCCCCACGACGCGTCCGGTGTCGCCCCCTGAGGTGGGGGCGGCGCCGTCGGGGAGGACATCCTCGGTGCCGAGCGTGGGGGCGTCGAGGCGACGCCCACGACCTCCAACGCCTCCCCCAGTTCCGCGACATCGGCCCGGACCGGGCCCAACTCCGCGACCGCCCGCCACAACCGCGCCAACAGCTCCGGGCGGCGCCGCAGCCACGCCCGAACCCCGGCGTCGCCCAGACACACCCCCGCGGCGGCGGCGAACCGCCCCAACGTCCACCACGCCATCGTCACCTCCCGCGCCGCCGCGACGCCCAGCGGCGCGGCGAGCAGCTGTTCCACCGCGGCGGTGACCTTCTCCCCCTCCGGTGGCGGGTCCGCGCTGCGGGAGCGCCACGCCTCCTCGAAGCGCGACGCCGCCCGCACGCACTCCTCCAGGCGGCGCAACACCGCGGGCCCCACCGGGTGGGCGTCGCCCCCCAGGGCGAGAACCGCGTGGATG
The DNA here is from genome assembly GCF_018437505.1 of Spiractinospora alimapuensis. NCBI lineage: Bacteria > Bacillati > Actinomycetota > Actinomycetes > Streptosporangiales > Nocardiopsidaceae > Spiractinospora > Spiractinospora alimapuensis. The sequence continues at coordinate 398,142 of NZ_CP072467.1, forward strand.
ACGGTCGCCAGGTCCGCGGCGGCGCCTTGTCCCACCTCGGGGTCGTCCAGGGCGTCGCCGAGGACGGCGACCGTACGGGTGCGGTGGGCGTCGCCACAGTGTTCGGCCAGGAGGCACACCGTGGTGGTGTGGTCGGCGAAGGCGGTGGCGTCCTCGCGGCGGGCCGCGTCCGCCAGCGCACGGGTGGCCTGCCGCAACGCCTCAGGGTCGGGGTCGTGCATAGCGTCCAGAGTGGCACAAACCGGGGCGGGGGTGCCTCACAGTCCCAGTTGGGTGACGGCGTTGTCGTCCAACGGGTTGGCGCTGCGGATGTAGCCGTGCACCGTGCGGGGTGTGCTCCAACGGCCCTGGCGCATGATCTCGCGGTCGGCGGCGCCCGCCAGCGCCGCCTGGGTCGCGAAACCGGCCCGCAGCGAGTGGCCTCCATAGGCGTCGGCGTCCAACCCCGCACGCTGGGCGTATCGTTTCACCAGGTCACCCACTGCGCGGCCCGTCATCGCCCGCCCGGCGACGTGGCCGTGTCGGTTCACCGCCACGAACAGGGGCTGGGTGGGCGGTAGCTCCGCCAAGGGGCCGCTCCCCGAGGCGTGGGCGGCGGCGAGGTCACCGCAGACGTGACCGGTCCCCTCGCGGTGTTCCCCCACGGCCGCGCGTACGGCCGTGTCGGCGCCGCGGTGGTGGGCGGCGAGAATGGGGATCCACACCGCCAGCGCGCACACGGGGCAGGTGGCCACGGCGCGGCCGCGCGGCAGCACGACCCGGTGCTCGTTTCGGGCCTGGGGATCGGTCTTGGTCGCCCCCAGGTGCAGCACCACCAGCGGGTCCAGGGTGGCCGGGTCCGTCCCGACCTCGACGTCGGCCACCGTCAACCCCACCAACTCACCGCGTCGCAGCGCGCCCGCGAACCCCGCGAGAAGCAGCAACGTATCGCGGGCCCGCGCCACGCCGGTGGGGAACCCCGGTTCGGGCCGCACCGCCAGCATGGCCTCCAGCGTCGACAACACCACCGGTCGTTTGCGGCGCGGACTCCCCCGGCGTTGGCGGCGAACTCCCCGCAGCGTCAACCGCACCACGTCACTGCGGGACGGCGAGGCCACGCCGTGCGCGGCGTGCACCGCGGCGATGGCGGCGCTGCGTCTCTCCACCGTCGCCACCGACAACGCCCACCCGCCGTCGGGGTCCCGTTGATCGGCGACGCCGGCCAGGAACACCGCCACATCCACCGGGTCGGCCGGTAGGCTCTGGCGGCGCTGGGTCACACACCAGGCCGCGAAGGTGATCCAGTCGGTGCGGTAGGCGCGCAGCGTGTTCTCCGACTGCGCCGCGGAGAGGTAGCGGGCCAGCGACGCGGCCTGGGAGTCGTCGAACCGGGACCGCACGGTGTGCAGGGCCTCGGTGTCGACCAGGAACGCGGTGTCGGACTGGGCCAGCCGGGTGCGTACCTCGAGCGGGAGCAGGTCGGTGCCGGGTTCGGTGCTCACGCTCCCATCATGGCCGAGGGCCGCCCCACCACGTGGTCAAGCGCCTCCTGCGTGGCGGTGTCGGCGGGCAGCAGCACCACGATCTCCAGGGGCGCGCTCGTCGCCGGAGTCAAACACTCCCGGTCCAGGCGCAGCGCCCCCGCCTCCGGATGGTGCCACACCTGCGCACCGGCGCCGGCCGGCGGGCCCACGTGCTGCTCACTCGCGGCGAAGTCCGGGCTGGCCGAGCGCAGCACCTCCACGAGCCGGCGCGCCGAGCCCTCGCCCACCGCCGCGGCCGCGTACAGCCGGGCCGCCTCCTCCCGCGCGACCTGCTCCCAGTCCCCCACCATCTGGCGGGCCCGCGGATCGCGGAACACGAACCATGCCAGGTTCGCCGGTTCACTCTCCAGCAGGCCGGTGTGTGCGACCAGCGCGGCGAAGCCGCGCGTGTGGGCGAGGATGTCGCCGGCGGCGTCGCGGAGGAAGGCCGGCGTCGGCTCCAACCGGGTCAACAGCGCGGCGACACTCGGCCGCACCGTCACCGCCGTGTCCGCCCCGCCGGCCTGCCCCTCGCACACATCGCCGGCCGCGGCCTTGGACAGGCGGTACAGGTGGGTGTGTTCCTGGGGGGTGAGCCGCAGCGCGTGGGCGAGACTACGCAAAACCTCCGTCGACGGGCGACGATCCCGACCCTGCTCCAGACGGGTCAGGTACTCCACACTCAACCCGGCCAGACCGGCGAGCTCCATCCGCCGCAGCCCCGGCGTGCGGCGACGCGCCCCCACGCTCAACCCCACATCCCGCGGACTCAAGCCCTCGCGCCGCGCCCGAATGAACGCCCCAAGCTCCGTGCCGCTCACGCAACCACTCCACGTTCTCGCCGTCCGCCCAACCTCGCCCCGCCAAGGCTAGCCTCACGCCGGTCTGGATGGCCTCCGCGCGAGCGAGCAAGGTTGGGCCCCATGAACACCACACCACCAAAGATCGCGATCATCATCGGCACCACCCGCCCCGACGCCACCGACACCGTGCGCGGCGTACCCCGGAAGGGAAAGGCCGTCGGCGACTGGGTCGAGGCGACCGCCAAGACCCGTGAGGACGCCACCTACACCCTCATCGACCTCGCCGACGTGCGTTTGCCGCTCTTCGACGAGCCGCTACCGCCCCTGATGGGCACCCACGTCCACCCCCACACCCGCGACTGGGCGGCCACCACCGACGCATTCGACGGCTTCGTTTTCGTCACCGCGGAGTACAACCGTTCCGTCCCCGCCGCGCTCAAGAACGCGCTGGACTACCTGTACGCCGAGTGGGGCGACAAGGCGGCCGCGATCGTCAGCTACGGTGCCCTCGGCGGAACCAACGCCGCCGACCACCTGCGCGCCGTCCTGTCCGAACTCGGCGTCGCCCACGTTCCCGAACAGGTCACCCTCGGGCTCTACACCGACTTCGAGGGACTGATCGACCTCGCCCCCCAGTCCCACCAACCCGACCGGCTCCACGCGATGCTCGACCACCTCACCGCCTGGACCCTCGCGCTACGCCCCCTACGCGCCGCCTGACCCCACGACCGGCCCGGGAGAGTCCACGAACAACGCCGCGGCGGAGTCAGCGGTGGCCGCCCGCAGCAGCCAGCCGCGCAGGACGTCCAGATCGTGACAGGACCAGATCCGTTCCTCCTGCGCGGCCGAAACAGCGACACCCCGGCTACACAGCACCACAAGAACACTCTCCGCCGCCATCTCCTGACGGCCCTGTTCAAAGCCTTCCTCGAAGGCCTTCTGGCGCGCTTCCTGGAAGCAGGTGCGCTGGTCAGAGAACGTCGGCCCGGTCATGAGGTCCCTCCACGGACGGGGCAGGGCGTGGGGTCAGTCGTTGAGAACCTGAGCCGTCGACGTCGCCGTGGCCGCCCGCAGCAGCCAGTCGCGTAGGACGGTCAGATCGCCGCACGAGCGGATCCGTTCCTCTTGCACGGCCGAGACAGTGACACCCCGGCCACGCAGCAGCGAAAGAACACTCTCCGCCGCCATCTCCTCGCGGCCTTCCTCGCGGCCCTGTTCAATCCCCTGTTCGATCCCTTTTTCGCGTTCTTCCTGTAGCAGGGTGCGCTGGTAGGGGTAGGTCTGCGCGGACATGAGGTCCCTCCACGTCTTCCGGGCGTCGGTGTCGCCGAGCCCGATCTCGGCGAAGAATCCAGCGGTATCGATGTCGACCGTACTCAGGGCTTCCGCGAGCATTCTCAGTATGCCACCGATGTCCTTGTCGTGCCCGTGCGTCAACGCGGCCAACACCGTGAACGGCACGTCCTGGGCCGCCTCTTCCGCGCTCGTCGGCACGGGGACGTTGTCCGGCCCCACGACGATCGGCCACACCATCAAGGTGGGGCGCTGCTCCATCCCGACCAGAATCGGGGTGCGTGCCCACTCCGCGGTCGAGGCCTTCTGGCAGATCACTACCAGGATCACCGGACACGCGTACTTGTCGTGCAGGTAGGACACGTAGTACGGCCACCGTCGACGCTTGTCCTTGTCCGGTTCCAACTGTGCCTCGAACGCGACCACGTAGTCACCGTCGGGGGCGTGCACCATGACCGGGCTGTCCACCGATCGCTCCAGCGGCTCCAGCTCCGTGCAGTCGGAGTTGAGCACCTCGATCGAGGTCGGCTCGGCCACCTCCACGCCGAACAGCCGCGACAGCGTGTGCGCGAACAACTCGGGGTTGTGCCGGAAGATCCGGTGTAGGGACTCGCGCGGAGATTTCACCATGCGGGTGACGGTAGCGAGACACACCGTGATCAAGTCGCCGACTCAGAGAATGCACAGACATGAACGACGCTCCAGCGCAAGCGGGACAGACGGGCGGCGCTCCCCGTCCTTGTTCGGTCGCGACGCGACAGGCGAGGATGGGGACGTTGGCGGGAGCCCGCATCGACCCGGGGAGGGACCGGATGACGCACCACTCCGAACTCTTGGCACGGCACCGCGCCGTGCTGCCGTCCTGGCTGGCGTTGAACTACGACCAGCCCATCGCGCTGGTCGACGGCGAGGGGCGTCACGTGCGTGACGCGGAGGGCAACCAGTACCTCGACATGTTCGGGGGCATCCTCACCACGCTCAGCGGCCACGCCGTGCCCGAGATCGTCGCGGCGATCCGCGAACAGGCGGGACGGATCGTGCACAGCTCCACCCTGTACCTCATCGAGCCCCAGATCGCGTTGGCCGAGGAGATCAGCCGCCTCGTACCCATCCCCGACGCCAAGGTGTTCTTCACGACCTCCGGCACCGAGGCCAACGAACTCGCGCTGCTGTTGGCGAGCACCGTGCGTCGCTCCAACCAGGTCCTGGCGATGCGCAACAGCTACCACGGGCGTTCGTTCTCCACCATGGGCGTCACCGGCAACCGGGGCTGGTCGGCCTCCAGCCTGAGCCCGTTGAACGTGAACTACCTCTACGGCGGTTACCGCTACGCCAGCCCCTTCGCCGACCTCGACGACGCCGCGTTCGTCGAGGCGGCCGTCGCCGACCTGCGCAACACGATCGCCACCACGACCGCAGGCGACGTCGCCTGCCTCATCGCCGAACCCATCCAGGGTGTCGGCGGATTCACCTCTCCCCCCGACGGGCTGTACGGTGCGTTCAAGCGGGTGTGTGACGAGCACGGCATCCTGTTCGTCACCGACGAGGTGCAGACCGGGTGGGGACGCACCGGCCTGCACACCTGGGGAATCGACGCCCACGGGGTCGAGCCCGACATCCTCGTGTTCGCCAAGGGGCTCGGCAACGGGCTGTCGATCGCGGGTGTGGCGGCGCGGGCCGAGATCATGGACAGTCTGCCCGCCAACTCCATCTCCACCTTCGGCGGCAACCATCTCGCCACCGCCGGTGCCCTCGCCAACCTTCGCTACCTCCTCGACCACGACCTGCAGGGCAACGCCGCCAAGGTCGGCGAACGCATCCTGCGGGGACTGCGCGACGACCTCGCCGCCACCCCCCACGTGGCCGAGGTCCGCGGTCGGGGCCTCATGGCCGCCGTCGAACTCGTCGACTCCGACGGTGCCCCCAGCCCGGCGCTCGCCTCCGCCACCGTGGAGGCGGCGCGACGCCACGGCGTCCTCATCGGCAAGGCCGGCCTCGCCGGCAACGTCATCCGCGTCGCCCCACCCATGTCCATCACCACCGAGGAGGCCGACCAGGGGCGTTCCGCGATCGTCGCCGCGCTACGTGAGGCATCGGCCATCATGTCGTGACCATGGATGTGGGTGCCGGCGGCCCCGCGGAAACGGGGAGTGGGCCATCGGCCCGCTCCCCCGCCCCCTCCGGCGTCTCCCGTTTTCCACAGGATCTTTCGAACGTTTGTTTTCATACTGAGGGTCGTCGAGGATGAACCCATGGACCCCTCGCCCCCCTCCACACCCCAATCCGTGCGTGACGCACTCGCGCGGGTCGTGGCACAGGTCGCCGCGCTCGACCCGGCGCCGCTGGAGGAATCCGAACTGGTCGGAGTCATCACCGACTGCGCCCGGCTCGCCTCCGCCGCGGCAGGGCTGAAACTCGCCGCCGTGGCGGCGCTGTGTGACCGCTTCGAGGAACACGACCACGGGCCAGTAGCCACCGGGGTGGAGTGCGCCGGGGGCGAGGTGTCGCTGGCGCTTGGGCTTACACCGGCCACCACCGACCGGCTCGTCGTGTTGGCCCAGGGGCTCAACGCCCGGCTGTCGGCAACGGCTGTCGCGTTGCGTGGTGGGCGGATCGGTGAGGACAAGGCACGCGTCCTGGTGGAGGAAACGAGCGCGCTCGACGACGCCACGGCGAGTCGGGTGGAGGAACGTGCCCTGTCATGGGCCCCACGCCTGACCACTCCTCGGTTCCGGTGGCGTGTGCGAGCGCTCGTCCACGACGCGGACCCCCACGGTGCCGCCGCACGGCGCGACCGGGCCGTCGCCACGCGTCGCGTCGGCGTGTGGGACGACGGGGAGGGCACCGCCGCCCTCGGCGGGTTCGGTCTGCCCAGCGCGGACGCGATCGAGGCCTACCAGTATCTGGACAGCGTGGCCCGCCAGCTCCACCGCGCCGAGGATTCCCTCGTGCGTGGTTCGCGGAGCTTGGAGCAGGTCCGCGCCGACCTCTTCGTCGATCTGCTTCGGGGGCGGGGCGTCGCTACGGTGCCACCGCGGGAGGCCGAACCGGATCCGCTCCTGCCGCCCGCGTCGGGTTGTGCGCCGGTCGGGGCGCCGGCCGTGTCCTTCAGTGCGGTGGGGCGCCTGCACCTGTCGATCCCGTTCGCCACCCTTGTCGGCTCCGGGCAGGCCGCGGGGGAGGCCGCCGGTTACGGCCCGTTGCTCGCCGATGTGGCGCGGCAGCTCGCGCACCGTTCGCTTGTCTCCCGGGGGGCCACTCGGGCGTGTTGGACGGTCACCGACGAGGAGGGGCGGGGGTTGGCGCATGGGGTTACCACCTACCAGCCGAGCGCTCGGATGCGCGCCGAGATTCTCGCGCGCGACGCCACGTGTGCCTTTCCCACGTGTGGGCAACCGGCGACGCGGTGCGACCTCGACCACACCATCCCCCACCACGCGGGTGGGGTGACCTGTCCCTGCAACCTCGCCCCTCTGTGTCGGCGCCATCACCGCCTCAAACAGCACCGCGATTGGTGGGTCGACCATCCATGGCCGGGGCACCTCAGATGGCGGACGCCGACCGGGGTGATCCATACGAGGGATGGCGCGTGTGGGCCGGAGCCGCCGTGAGCAGGGGTCGGTCTGGGGCGGTGGTCGCTCTGTGGTCGCTGTTTCGTACGCGCGTTCGCCTGGGATAGTGTCGGGTTCGCGTACGAACGTTCGAATCGTGGGGTGCTGTATGCGGTGGGACAACCTAGCCATGCGAGATGACGGCGGGCAGCCCGCGCTCATCGAACGTGGGGCGCTCACCCGGGAGTTCGACACGCCCGGATTCCGCGGGATCACCTTCCACGAGGTCCACGCGCGGTCCATCGTCAGCGAGGTGCCCGCCGCCTCACGCATGCCGTTTCGCTACACCATCAACCCCTACCGGGGGTGTAGCCACGGCTGTGTGGGCTGCTTCGCCCGTAACACCCACACCTACCTCGCCTTCGACTCGGGAGCCGACTTCGACTCCCAGGTCGTGGTGAAGACCAACGCCGTGGAGCTGTTGCGCCGCGAACTCGCCCGCCCCGTCTGGCGCACCAAGCGGGCCGGCGTCGCGATCGCCATGGGGACCAACGTCGACTGCTACCAACGCGCCGAGGGCCGCTACCGGCTCATGCCGGGGATCATCGAGGCCCTGCGCGACTACCGCCACCCCTTCTCCATCCTCACCCGCGGGCCTCTCATCCTGCGTGACCTGGAGCTGTTGCGCGACGCAGCCAGGTATGTCGACGTCAGCCTGGCCGTCTCGGTGCCGTTCGTGGACCGCGACCTGTCGCGTTCCTTCGAGCCCGGAGCCGCCACACCGGCTGCGCGGCTGCGCGTCTGTTCCCAATTCGCGGCCGCCGGTCTGGGCTGTGCCGTGCTGATGGCGCCGATCCTGCCCTACCTCTCCGACTCACCCCGCCAGCTCGAGGCCGCCGTCGCCGCCATCGCCGGGGCCGGAGCGCGCAGCGTCACCCCCATCGTCCTGCACCTGCGTCCCGGGGCGCGGGAGTGGTACATGGGATGGCTCGCCCACCACCACCCCCAGCTCGTGTCGCGCTACGAGGCGCTGTACCGCGGCGGTTCCTACACGCCCACCAGCTACCAGCGGCGGATCACCGACCAGGTGCGCGAACTCGCCGACCGCCACGGCATCGGCCGCCGTCACCATCGCGGCAGCGACGATGGGAGCCGGGCGGTCGACGACGCCGAGGCCGCGCACGCCGCGCTGAGCACCGCCCGGCCCACGACCGCCCAGCCCCAAACGCGGGCCACGCAGCTCAGCCTGCTGTGACCGGAGGCCGCCGCGGGGTGTAGCCGACACGGAAGAACCCTCGCACCGGATGGGCGACCCCCAACGTGTGCGCGAATCCCCGCTCGGGGTGGGCCGTATCGAACACGATCACGCCCGCGGTGTCCGCCCCCAGATTCGGGTCGTACACCCACACCCGGTGGCGCGTCGCTCCCTCGCCGACGTCGGAGTCGGCGTCGGCGTCGAACCGGTAGGCCAACACCTGGTGGTTGCGCGGCAGGAGCCGCGGGTCGGCGCCCCGCGCGGTGACCAGCCCCAGGATGACCGGGCGGCCTCGACCAAGGGACCGGGCGATCACGGGCCACTCCCCCGCCATCGTGCGCCGGGCGAGGGCCGTGTCCTCGCGCAGCATCCCGATGTAGTAGCCCGCCGCGCCGCGCGGCGGAAGCCAGGAGTCCACGAGTCGCCGCACCAGGTAGCGGTATAACGGGTGCTCGGGGTCGGGGCGGCGTGCGGGGGCGGGGAGTTGGGCGTGGAAGTAGTCCGCCGCGGCGAACACCATGCCGCCGCACAGGCCACGGGCCGCGTCCCCCACCGGTAGCCGTCCCCACGGAGTCCACACCCGCACCGCCGGTTGGTGCGGCCAGCGGTTGGTGAAGGGGAAGCCGTGGACGTGGGGATCGAAGCGGTGCGCCTCGGGCATGGTGGTCACCAGCGGGCGTGTGCGACGACGAACCATGCCCCGTCCATGCGGGCGTCGCCGTGGATCTCGGTGGCGAGTTGGTGGGCGGTGAGGTAGCGCTTGTAGACGCGGTGGCGGGAGCCGTCGCTGAGGGTGCGGGGCTGCCAGTGGGCGTCGGGGGTGTCGGGGCGGTGCGCGGAGTCGACGACGAGGAGTTCGCGCGCGACGCGGCGCGCTTCGGTGAGGAACGCCGCGCGTTCGGCGTCGGGAAGGTGTCCGTAGAAGTGACCGGCGACGAGCCGTTGGACGGCGCCGTCGCGCAGTGGCAGCCGTAGCGCGTCGGCGCGGAGCACCCGGCCGGCGGGCAGGCGGGTTGAGGCGAGGCGGGTCATGCGGGGGCTGAGGTCCAGCGCGGTGACGGTACCGGGCAGGTGGCGGGTGAGGAACGCCGTGCCGCAGGCGACGTCCATGGTGGTCGCGGGCCGGAGTTGGGACAGTAGGGCGGTCACGGCGGTCACCTCCTCGTGCCAGCCGGGTCGCTCACGTCCAGCGAAGAGTCCTTGTCCGTGGTACCACTGGTCGTACTCCTCGGCGCGCTGGTCGTAGTAGTGAGCGGTGGCTGCGTCACGGGCGAAGGCTGGAGTGCTCATCGTCGTCCATTATGCCGACGGGAGTAGGATGCGCCCAGATCATTGACGTGCGATTACTGCAGTGGCAGGAGGACCACACTCATGGGGCAGGCCGCCCAGGCGCCCTCGGGCACCCGCGATTTCCTTTCTGACGAGCTGCGCCGCCGTAAGGCGGCGATGGACACCGTGGCGGCGGTTTTCGAACGCTACGGGTTTGACCCGTTGGAGACGCCCGCGTTCGAACGGGTGGAGGTTCTCACGGGTAAGTACGGAGAGGAAGCCTCCCAGCTCCTGTTCAAGATCCTCAAGCGTGGAGTGCATGAGGCCAGCGGTGAGGCGGACCTGGCGTTGCGTTACGACCACACCGTGCCGCTGGCGCGGGTGATCGGCACGCACGGGGGGCGGTTGCCGTCCCCGTTCAAGCGCTACGTGATCGGCCCGGTGTGGCGGGCCGACCGGCCCCAGGAGGGCCGGTTCCGTGAGTTCGTGCAGTGTGACGTGGACACGGTGGGCTCCAGTTCCCCGCTGGCCGACGCCGAGGTCCTGTGGGCGCTCAACGACGCGTTGGAGGCCCTGGGTGTGTCGGGGTTCCGTTTCCTGCTCAACAGCCGCAACACCCTGTTCGGGCTGTTGGAGGTGCACGGGGTCAGCGAGAAGCTCGGCGCGAGCGTTCTGGGAGTGCTGGACAAGATCGACAAGGTGGGGGCCGAGGCCGTCACCTCGGAGCTGGTGGACTTGGGCGTGCCGGTGAGTTCCGCGGAGCCGCTGGTCGCCGACGTCGCCGCCGACGACCCCGACCGGTTGCGCGCGCGGCTGCGGGGTGACGAGCGCGGCGAGCGTGGCCTGGCCGAGATCGACCGGATGTTGGAGCTGACGCGGGGCCTGCCCGAGGGGCGGGTCGTGTTCACCCCCCGGATGGTGCGTGGCCTGGACTACTACACCGGGTGCATCTTCGAGGCCAACGCCGAGGGCTACCCCGGTTCCATCGCCGGAGGCGGCCGCTACGACCAGCTCGTCTCCTCCCTCGGTGGTCCCGACACCCCGGCCTGTGGTGGCTCCATCGGTATCGAGCGCATCCTCGCCGGCCAGCAGGACGCCCACACCCAACGCCGCGGCCTGGACGTCGCGTTGACCGTGTTGGACGGTGTGGCCGAACTGTGGGACCTCGCCGCCCAGCTGCGGGGCCGTGACCTGCGCGTGGGTACCTACCTGGGCACGTCCAGCAAGCTCGGCAAGCAACTGAAGTGGGCGAACGAGGCGCAGGCGCGCCTCACCGTGCTCTACGGCGCCGAAGAGGCCGCGGCGGGCGAGGTGACGGTGCGCGACATGGCCTCGGGTGAACAGACCCGGGTCGCGTTGTCCGCCGCGCCCGACCACATCTCCGCCGCGCTGGCGGACCGGGGCTGAGCCTCACCTCGCCCGTGTGGTGGGTTCGCCGGCGCGGACCCACCACACGTCCCCTACTCGGGGAGGAGCTCGCGCAGCAGCCGCGGCTCGATGTTTCCGCCCGACACGACCGCGACCGTACGGCCCTCGGGCGCCACACCCGACAGCGCCGCCGCCGCGGCCACCGCGCCGCTGGGCTCCACCAGGGTGCGACTGGCCCGGATCAGTGCCCCGGTCGCCCGGCGGATTTCCTCCTCCGACACGGTGAGCACACCGTCGAGGTGGGCGCGCAGGTGGGCGAACGTCAACTCCGACAAGCCGGTGCGCAGCCCGTCAGCGATCGTGCGCCCCGTGTCGGCCAACGGCCAGGACACCAGCCGCCCCTCGGCGAGGCTCTGCGCGGCGTCCCCCGCCAGCTCCGGTTCCACCCCGTACACCCGCACGTCCGGGCGCAGTGCCTTGACCGCCGTGGCCACTCCGGACGCCAGACCGCCCCCGCCGACGGGAACCAGCACCACCGCCACGTCGGGGCGCTGCTCCAGGAGCTCCACCCCCACCGTGCCCTGACCGGCGATCACGTCCGCGTGGTCGAAGGGGGGAACGACCGTCATGCCGCGCTCCGCCGCGACCCTCCGGGCCTGTTCGGCCCGCTCGGCCACCGGAACCTGAAGTACCTCCGCCCCCAGCCGGCGCACGGCGGCGACCTTGGACGCGATCGCCGAATCGGGAACGACGACCACGCACGGGATGTCCGCGGCTTTGGCCGCGTAGGCGAGGGCGGCGCCGTGGTTGCCGGAGGAGTGGGTCACCACGCCCGCGGCGCGGGCGTCGACGGGCAGGTGCGCCACGGCGTTGAGCGCGCCGCGGAGCTTGAACGCGCCCACCGGGGTCAGGTTCTCCGCCTTCACCCACAGGCCCTCCCGCAGCGTGGGTAGGGCCAGTACGGGGGTCGGGGGCAGGTGCGGTGCGATGAGGTGCGCCGCGGCGCGCACGTCGGCGAGTGTGATGAGGTCCATGGCGCCAGTGTGCCCGGCACGGGACGTCGCTTCGGTGGGTGGCCCCGCCGCACCACACCAGCGGCCGCGCACCGTGGCGGGGCCATCCACGGCTCGCTCAAGCGGCTCCGAACGTTCCGGCTCCACGGTCCGTCGACACCGCGAGCGGTCTTCCTGGAGGCCTACCCGGATCGGCGCGGGCGGCTCCCCGACGCAGAGGAGTCGCGACGGCGTCGGTACTACGTCGGCCGGCGAGTTCGCGTCCCTGGTCAGTGATCCGCCGCTGATCGCTGCTGAGCGTGTGGGAACCGCTGCGGTCGGGCGAACGCGTGAGCGTGGATCACTCTTGTCGCGATCGAAGGATCTGCGGAGGTGGGTGTCCGCTCATCACCCGCTCCCCCGCCGACCGTGGAGAACCCCTCCGCGGGCAACGGGCACGCATCCCGCCCGGGCGGTGCCCAGTGCTTCGGATCCGTCCGGTTCGTTCCGGGCTGCTCCCCCTCGTTCGCCGCTCCGGCGGCGTGGTGATGGGCGCGCGACAGAGCGGAGTCGATGCCGGCTTCCAGCGGCTGGGCGGCGGCGTCGTCGACGCGCTTGCTCCTGGGCGATCCTGCTCCAGGTGCCGCCCCCTGGCAGGTCCCGGGGAGGATCTCCTGGCGAGACATGACGACGAGCCCGATGGCGTCCAGGTCCACACACCAAACCCCGCGGACCCGCGCGGTGGGCCGGGCGTCTAGCCTGTGTGGGTGCGCACCGAACTGACCCGTGTTGACCTGCCCGGACGAGCCTTCTATCGGTTGTTGACCGCGTTGGTCGTGCCGCGCCCGATCGCCTGGGTGTCCACGACCTCCAGCGACGGCGTCGACAACCTCGCCCCCCACTCCTTCTTCACCGTCGCCTCCACCGATCCGCCGATCGTGCAGTTCACCTCCACCGGGCGCAAGGACTCCGTCACCAACGCCGAGAAGACCGGCGAGTTCGTCGTCAGCCTGGCCCCGGAGTCGATGCAGTCGCAGATCAACGCCACCGCGATCCAGTACCCGCCCGACACCAGCGAGTTCGACGAGGTCGGAGTGCTGCGGGAACCCAGCCAGCACGTCACCCCGCCGCGCGTCGCCGACGCCCCGGCCGTCCTGGAGTGCCAACTGCGCGGCACCGTGGAGATGGGCGACTCGGTGATCGTGTTCGGCGAGGTCGTGCACGCCGCCGTCAACAGCGCCGCCATGCGCGAGGGCCACCCCGAGATCACGGCGCTGCGCCCCATCGCACGCCTGGGCCGCAACGAGTGGGCCACCGTCGGCGAGATCCGCCCCATGGACCGCGTCCGCCGCGCCTGACCCCGCCCCGCGCGGTCAGCGTGGTGTGGCCGCCACACGGCGGCGCAGCCGCGCCGTGACGACGCCCTGGCGTGGCGCGAACAGGTAGGCGACGGTGAACGCCGTGGCCTGCGCGATCACGATGGATCCCCCGGTCGCCAGGTTCAGGTGGAAACTGGCGTAGGTGCCCAGCAGGGAGGCCGCCACCGACACCCCGACCGCGATCAGGAGCATCCGGGTGAAGCGGTCGGTCAGCAGGTAGGCCGTGGCACCGGGGATGATGACCATCGCCACCACCAGGATGATGCCGACCGCCTGCAGCGCCACCACCACCGTCAGCGCCAACATGCCCAGCAGCAGGATCTCCAACCGGCGCGGGCTGAGCCCCAGGGCGTGGGCGTGGACCCGGTCGAAGGCGAACAGCGTCAGGTCCCGGTGTTTGAGCAGCGCCACCGCAAGCACCACCACACCCATGACCACGACCTGGGCGATGTCGGTGTCGGAGACGCCCAGGACGTTGCCGAAGAGGATGTGGAACAGGTCGGTCTGGCTGGGGATCCGTGCCACCAGCACCACACCCAGGGCGAACAGTGCGGTGAACACCACCCCGATCGCGGCGTCCTCCTTCACCCGCGATGTACGGTTCACCATCCCGATCAACGCGACCGACCCGCCGCCGAACACCAGCGCGCCGAGCGCGAACGGCACCCCCAACAGGTAGGACAGCACCACCCCGGGGAGCACGGCGTGGGAGACCGCGTCGCCCAGCAGTGACCAGCCGATCAGGGTGAGCCAGCACGACAGGACCGCGCACGTCGCGCCGGCGATGAGCGCGACCAGCAGGGCGCGACGCATGAACTCGAACGCCAAGGGAGCGGTGAACCACTCCACCACCGCGGTCACCACGTCCATCACGCCTCCGCCGCCATGTGTGTGCTGCCGGTGCCGAAGACCTCCATGACGCGTTCGGGCGTGAGCACGTCATCGGGGGTTCCCTCGGCGATGACCCGGTTGTGCAGGAGGGTCGCCTCGTCGCACAGGGCGGGGACGCCAGCGAGGTCGTGGGTGGAGACGACGACTGTGTGTCCTCGGTCGCGCATGTCGCGCAGTACCTCGGTGATGGTGGCCTGGGAGCCGGTGTCCACGCCGGCGAAGGGTTCGTCCAGCAGGAACACCGCGGCGTCCTGTGCCAGGCCGCGCGCGACGAACGCGCGTTTGCGTTGCCCGCCGGACAGGGCGCCGATCTGGCGGTCGGCCAGTTCGGTCAGTCCGGTGCGCGACAGTGCCTCGGCGACGGCCTCGCGGTCGTGGGCCCGTGGGCGGCGGGTGAAGCCCATGTGGCCGTAGCGGCCCATCATCGTCACGTCCCACACCCGCAGCGGGAAGCTCCAATCCACCTGTTCGGACTGGGGGACGTAGGCGAGGAGCCCGGCGCGGCGGGCCCGCGCGGTGGACTGCCCGTGCACGGTGACCGTGCCGCGTTGGGGCATCACCAGGCCCAGCAGGCTTTTGAACAGGGTCGACTTTCCCGATCCGTTGGTGCCCAGGATCGCGCGGATCCGTGCGGCCCCGATGGTGAGGTCGACGCCCTCCAGGGCGCGCACCTCGCCGTAGTCCACGGTCACGTCCTCGACCACCACCGCCGGTTCGGGCGCCGTCGGGTGGGTCGGGGGCGCTGTCACGGCTCCTCCCCGGTCAGGCCGGCGACGATGGTGTCGGCGTTGTGTCGCAGCAGGTCCTGGTAGGTGGGGACGGGGCCGTCGGGTTCGGACAGGGAGTCGACATAGAGGGTGCCGCCGAAGTCGGCGCCGGCCTCGGCCGCGACCTGTTCCTGGGTGCTGGCGTTGACGGTGCTCTCGCAGAACACGGCGGGTACGGCGTTGTCGGAGACGAAGTCCACCACCTCGGCGACCTGGGTGGGGGTGGCCTCCTGTTCGGCGTTGACCGGCCAGAGGTAGCGTTCTTCGAGGTCGGCGTCGCGCGCGAGGTAGGAGAAGGCGCCCTCGCAGGTGACCAGGGCGCGTTCGGTCTCGGGCAGGGCTCCCAGCGCGTCCTGGGTGTCGGCGCCGATCGCGTTGATCTCCTCGGTGTAGGCCTCGGCGTTGGCGGCGAAGTCCTCGGCGTGTTCGGGAGCCAGGTCGGTGAGGGCGGCGCGAATGTTCTCGACGTAGATCGTGGCGTTGTCCGGCGACATCCAGGCGTGGGGGTTGTCCTGGCCCGCGTAGCCCCCGGCGGTGATGGCGATCGGCTCCACGCCCTGGCTCACGGTGACGCTGGGAGCGTCGACCTGGTCGGTGAACTGGGTGAACCACGCCTCCAGACCCATGCCGTTGTCGAGGATCAGGTCAGCGTCGGAGGCGCGGACCATGTCCCGGGGGGTGGGTTCGTAGGTGTGGATCTCGGCGCCGGGGCGGGTGAGGGACTCGACCTGGACGTGGTCGCCGGCGACGTTCTCCGTCATGTCGGCGAGCACCGTGAAGGTGGTCAGCACGGTGGGGGCGGCGTCGGTGTCCTGTGCGGCGGTGGTGGCGCATCCGGTGGCGACGAGGGTGAGGGCGGACCCCACGACCAGAGTTGTGGATAAACCACCTTGAATGTTCGTCACACCTAACTTTTTACCACAAGGCACCTAACAGTACTGATGGCGGGCTTGGCGAGGGAGTAGGGTCGCGCTCGAGCGGGGCCTCAGGCGTCGGCGCGGATCCACAGGGCGGCGGCGGCCACGTCGCCCAGCGCCTGTTCGCGTTCTTCCGAGCCGCGTCGGACCCGCACGATGAGGGGGCCGCCGAAGGGTTCGCGTTCCACGACCTCCAGGCGCATTCCCAGGGCGAGGTCCTGGTCGGTGAGGTAGCGCAGCAGTTCGGGGTCGGAGTCGTTGACGCGGACGATGTAGCCGATGGTGCCGGCGGGGGCCTCGGAGAGTTGGTGGGTGGCGCGGGCGACGATCTGTCCGTCGCGGGTGGGGATGGGGTCGCCGTGGGGGTCGGCCGTGGGGTTGCCCAGGTAGTCGGCGACGCGGTCGACGAAGCGGTCGGAGACGACGTGTTCCAGGACCTCGGCCTCGTCGTGGACCTCGTCCCAGGCGTATCCCAGGGCCTCGACGAGGTAGGCCTCGATGAGGCGGTGGCGGCGCAGTACCGATAGGGCGGCCTTCTCGCCGGACTCGGTGAGGTGGACGTCGGCGTAGCGGGCGTGTTCCACGAGTCCGGTCTCGCTGAGCTTGCGCAGCATCCCGGAGACCGAGGAGCTGGAGACGGCCATCCGTTCGGCGATGCGGGAGATGGTGACCCGGCCGGAGCCGCGCTCCTGGAGGTCATAGATGACCTTGAGGTAGTCCTCGATGGAGGTCGACGGCCGCTCCGGGACAGTGCTCATATCTCGCTACCGTACGCCAATCGGGGGGCGACTGTCGTACCAGCGGGTTTGCCGTGTCCATGATGTTCACGCCATGATCATCTCCCGCTCGCCTTCTCAAAATCGACATTTCGGGCGAATGGTGTCAGATTGGATCGTCGCTGTGGTGACGGTGAAAAAACAAGGGAGGGCTGATGTCGTCGAGCGTAGAGCTTCGTGGCGTCGACAAGTACTACTCGGCAGGACGGAGTGACGCCACGCAAGTCCTCTTCGACGTCGCGTTCACCGCCAACCCCGGCGAGTTCCTCGTCCTCCTGGGCCCCAGCGGATGCGGAAAGTCCACCAGCCTGCGCCTCGTCGCCGGCCTGGAACACCCCCAGAAGGGCGACGTCCTCATCGACGACCGCGTCGTCAACACCGTGCCCGCCGCCCAACGCGCACTGGCCATGGTCTTCCAGAACTACGCGCTGTTCCCCCACCTCACGGTCGAGGAGAACATCGTCTTCGGACTGCGCGTCCGCCGCGTCTCCAAGAACGAACGCGCCCAACGCCTCCAACGCGCCGTCGAACTCCTGGAACTGGGCCCCTTCCTCAGCCGGCGCCCCGCCCAGCTCTCCGGCGGACAGCGCCAACGCGTCGCCCTGGGCCGCGCCCTCGTCTCCGGCGCCTCCCTCATCCTCATGGACGAGCCCCTGAGCAACCTCGACGCCAAACTGCGCCAACAGATGCGCGTCGAACTGCGTCAACTCCAGCGCGACCTCGGCCTCACCGTGCTCTACGTGACCCACGACCAGGTCGAGGCCATGACCATGGCCGACCGGGTCGTCGTCATGCGCGAGGGCCGCGTCGACCAGGTCGACGCCCCCCGGGCGCTCTACCAGCGCCCCGCCCGCGCCGAGGTCGCCCGCTTCATCGGCTCCCCACCCATGAACCTGCTCGACGCCCACCTCACCGACGGCCGAATCGTCGTCGGCGAAGGCGAGAACCGGCTCACGGTCACCCCACCCCCCGGCCTCGCCGACCTGCCCGACCGCCTCCTGCTGGGCGTGCGCCCCGAGGACCTGCGGCTGGACTCCGAGGACAACACCACCAGCGCCCGGATCCGCGACGTCGAACTCCTCGGCGCCGACCAGCTCCTGCACCTGGACCTGGGAACCGCCAACCCCCTGGTCGCCCGGGTCCACGCCAACACCCCCGTCACCGTCGGGCAGACCCCACGCTTCGGCGTCCGCACCACCGACATCCACCTGTTCGACGCCGACACCGGGCTGCGCGTAGCCGCCTGGGACGACGCCGTGCCCGCCGCCGAGGCCCCCGGCGAGCGCAACCCATCGATCGGAGTAGCGAAGTAATGTTCGAGCCCCTCCCCCAGCGGGGTGGCGCACGCCGCCGCCCCACCACGGCCCTCGTGGCCACGGTCAGCGCCACGGCATTGCTCGCGGCGGGCTGTTCCGGCGACGGTGGCGGCGGTGACCTCGACAGCGCGACCGCCGAGGACCCGCTGGAGATCACCCTCTACTACCCCATCGCCGTGGGCGGCCCCCTCCAAGAGGTCGTCGACGACCTCGTCGCCGACTTCGAGGAGGAGAACCCCGAGATCTCCGTCGAGGCCGTCTACTCCGGCGACTACGACGAGACGATCGTCGCGGTGCAGACCGCGGTGGAAGGGGGCGACGCCCCCTCCACCTCAGTGCTGCTGTCGGCCGACATGTACCAATTGATCGAGGACGACATGATCGTCCCCTTCGACGACGTCATCACCGATGACGAGGACCGCGAGTGGCTGGACTCCTTCTACGACGGGTTCCTGGAGAACAGCCGCGACGCCGAGGGCCAGACCTGGGGCATCCCCTTCCAACGCTCCACCATCGTGCAGTTCTGGAACAAGGACCTCTTCGACGAGGCCGGCCTTGACCCCGAACAGGCGCCGCAGACCTGGGACGAGGTCATCGACTACGGCACCCAGGTCCAGGACGAGGCCGACGCCCGCTGGGGCGTCCAGATCCCCTCCGTCGGGTTCGCCTACTGGCTCTACCAGGCCCTCGCCATCCAGGCCGGCACCGAGATCGTCAGCGCCGACGGCACCGAGGTCGACCTGACCCAACCCGAGGCGCTGGAGGCCCTGGAGTACTGGGTCGACCTCTCCGAGGAGCACGGTGTCCACCCCGACGGCGTCGCCGACTGGGGCACCACACCGGAGGACTTCCTGCAGGGCGAGACCGCCATGATGTGGACCACCACCGGCCAGCTCAGCACCATCGTCGAGGGCGCGGAGTTCGACTTCGGCGTCGACCTGCTGCCCGAGGGCGCCCAGCGTGGCTCCCCCACCGGCGGCGGCAACTTCTACCTCTTCGCCGACGCCTCCGAGGACGAGCAGATCGCCGCCATGCGGCTCATCCGCTTCCTCACCGAGCCCGAGCAGGCCGCCCAGTGGAGCATCGCCACCGGCTACGTCGCCCCCACCCCCGAGGCGTGGGAGACCAACCTCATGCGGGACTACGTCGAGGAGGTACCCCAGGCCGAGGTCGCGCGTGACCAGCTCGACCACGCCGTGCGGGAGCTGTCCACCTACCAGCGTGGCCGCGTCTACGACGTCATCAACGACGCGCTGCAGGGCGCGCTCGTGGGTGACATGACCCCCGAGGAAGCCCTGGAGCACGCCCAGGAACAAGCCGACTCGATCCTCGCCCCCTACCAGGACTGACGCCAGGACCACACGTGGCGACACACGACGACACCACCCCCCGGACGGAGGACGCTCCGTCCGGGGCCCCGGACCCCACCACCCCCATGGGTGACTTCCACGGCCCACGCCGGGGACCGCTCCACCTGGCCCGACGCATTCCCGACCGCGTCTTCGCCTGGCTCCTGCTCGCCCCGGCGCTGCTCTTCCTCGCCGGCTTCACCGTCTACCCGGCGATCAGCGCCCTGTGGAGCAGCCTGCAGGAACCCGGACTGGGATCCAGCATCGGCCTCGGCCACTACGAGTACATGGTCAACGACCCGGTGTTCCGCCGCAGTCTGATCAACAACCTCGTGTTCTCGCTGGTCACCGTGCCGGTCAGCATCGCGATCGCCATGGCGATGGCCATCATGATCAACAAGGAGATCCGGGGACGCGGCCTCCTACGGCTGGCCTACTTCACCCCCGCGATGCTGCCCGTCGTGGCCGCCGCCGCGATCTGGCTGCTGTTCTACCAACCCAACTTCGGGCTGATCAACCGCACCGCCGAGGCCATCGGCCTCCAGGGGCAGAACTGGCTCGGCAGTCCCGGAACCGTCCTCCCCGCCCTGATGATCATGATGATCTGGCACCAGGCCGGGTTCTTCATGCTCTTCTACCTCGCCGGGCTCCAGGCCATCCCGCCCGAACTCAACGAGGCCAGCACCCTGGAGGGCGCCGGGCGCTGGTACCACTTCCGGCGGGTCATCTTCCCCATGCTCATGCCCACCACCCTGTTCGCCTCCATCGTGGGCCTGGCCAACAGCTTCAAACAGGTCGACTTCGTGTTCGTCATGACCAGCGGCGGACCCAACAACGCCAGCAGTCTCCTGCTGTACTACATCTGGCAGTCGGCCTTCCCCCAACGCCAACCCGACTACGCGGCCGCCGTCACCGTCGTACTCGTGGCCATCCTCGTGGGACTGGCCCTCATCCAGATCCGCCTGCTCGACCGACGAATCCACTACCGGTGACGCCCGTGACACGCACAACCGCCCTCCCCCGACTCTCCGACCGCGTCGAGGTCGCCACCGCGTGGCTGCTCGGCGCGTTGTGGATCGCCCCGCTGCTGTACGTGTTCTGGGCCGCGCTGCGTGAGCCCGCCGTCGCGCTGGTCTTCGACCCGACCACCGGGTGGACCTTCGACAACCTCGTCTCGGTGTGGAACGCCGCCCCGTTCGACCAGTACTACCTCAACACGGTGCTGCTGGTCACCGGGCTCACCACCGCCCAGATCGTGCTGGGGACCCTGGCCGCCTACGCCCTGGCCCGCTACACCTTCCCCGGCCGGGACGCGGTGTTCGTCTTCGTTCTCGTCCAACTGATGATCTTCCCCGAGATCCTGCTGTCGGAGAACTTCCGGCTGGTGTCGCTACTGGGACTCCAGGACACCATCCCCGGCATCGGGCTGCCCTACCTGGCCAGCGCGCTGTGCATCTTCCTGCTGCGCCAGTCCTTCAAGGGGGTGCCCAGCGAACTCGTCGAGGCCGCCGAACTCGAGGGCTGTTCCCGGCTGGAGACCCTGTGGAAGGTCTACGTCCCCATCGCGCGCCCCACCATCGTCGCCTTCGGGCTGGTGTCGGTGAGCTTCCACTGGAACAACTTCCTGTGGCCCCTGGTCATCACCCGCTCCGATGAGTCCCGACCGATCACCGTCGGCATCGTACGGTTCCTGTCCCCGGAGACCGGGATCGACTTCACCTCCCTGACAGCAGGCACCGTCATCGTCGTCGCGCCGCTCCTGGCGGTGTTCGTCATCGCCCAGCGCCAGTTCGTCCAAAGTTTCATGCGCTCGGGCATCAAGTAGTCCACCCCCACACCCTCAACACTTAGAGTGATCTAGTAATCGCTTTGGGTGTTGGGGGTGTGATGTCGATCGGGCCGATCGGCTCGGCGGGCTCGGGCTCGTGGCGCCGCCCCATGCGCGGTCGCGACACCGCCGAACGCCACCGCGCCTCCACCTCACTGGAACTGCTGTTCGACCTGTGCTTCGTGGTCGCCATCGGACTGGCCGCCACCCAGCTCAGCACCACGATCGTCGAGGGCGACGCCCGCAACGGCGTCCTCAGCTACCTCGAGGTCTTCTTCGCCATCTGGTGGGCGTGGATGAACTTCAGTTGGTTCGCCTCGGCCTACGACACCGACGACGTCGCCTACCGGGTGATGGCCCTCATCAAGATCAGCGGCGTGCTCGTGCTCGCCGCAGGCGTCCCCGCCGTGTTCCACGACACCGACCTACGCGTGGTCACCGCCGGTTACTGCATCATGCGACTGGCCATGGTCGGACAGTGGATCCGCGCCGCCGTCGAACACCCCGAGGGCCGCCCAGCCGCCGTGCGCTACGCCGCGGGCATCTTCGTCGTCCAGCTCGGCTGGATCGCCCGCCTCGCCCTGCCCGAGGAATGGGCGAGCTGGGGCTTCCTCGTCCTCGTCGTCGCCGAACTCTCGGTCCCCGTCTGGGCCGAACGCGTGCGCGGCACCCCCTGGCACTCCGGCCACATCGCCGAACGCTACGGACTGTTCACCATCATCGTCCTCGGCGAGGTCGTCCTCGCCGCGACCACCGCAGTGCAGTCCGCCCTGAAGGACACCGCCGCCCTGGACGAGCTGATCATCGCCGCCGCCAGCGGCCTACTCATCGTGTTCGCGATGTGGTGGCTCTACTTCGACCTGCTCGCCGAGTCCCCCACGACGGGCAGTCGCGGCAGCACCACCTTCGTGTGGGGCTACGCCCACTATTTCGTCTTCGCCTCCGCCGCGGCCGTCGGCGCGGGACTGGAGGTCATCATCGACATGGACACCGGACACACCCACCTCTCCGCCGGCCAGGCGAGCGCCGCGTTGGCCGTCCCCCTCGCCGTCTTCCTCGCCTGCCTGTGGTTCCTGCGCGCCTCCTTCCACCCCGGCCATCCCTTCCGGCACGCCGCCATCCTCCTCGGCGCCGCCCTCGTACTCCTCACCCTCACCACACCCGTCCCGCTGCCCCTGATCGCCGGCGTCATCACCCTGCTCACGGTCGGGCACGTGGTGGTGCGCGACAACGGTCGGTGACTCAGATATTGTGGGTACAAAGATGCGAATATAGGTACAGGGGGTGCGATGAGCTCGGTCTCGGTGAGGGAGTTTTCCTACAATCCCAGTGCGATCTTCAGTCGGGTTGAGAGGGGAGAGAGCATCGAAGTAACGAGGCATGGCAATCCAATCGCCGTTCTACTCCCCAGCGGAGGCGTCTGGGGGCGTTATTCAGAACTTGTCGCCAAAGGTGCGATTCGCCTGAAGTCCGCGACCAATCTCGACATCGACCGGTTCAGGACCTATAACTACACCTCCGAGATTGACCCGCTCGATGTGCTTCTCGCGGAGCGGGCGGAGGACGACCGGTGATCTATCTCGATTCGTCCGCTCTGGTGACACTCGTCTCTCAGCGTCGCCACGTTAAGGCTCTTCGTGGCTATCTTGATGCCCAGCCGTCGATGCCGATGGCGACCAGCACCATCGGTTTCGTGGAAACGGTTCGGACGTTGGATAGCGTTGGCGACTTCCCGAACGTGCTACAAGAGCTGCTCGACAACTACACCGAGATCGTCCTCACGGACGAAGTCCGCGATATGGCAGCGCAGCTTCCTTCGGGGGTGCGGACTCTTGACACCCTCCACATCGCGAGCGCGCAGCTTCTCGGCGAAACCCTCCACTGTCTGGTGAGCTACGACAAGCGTATGGTGCAGATGGCTCACCAAATTGGGCTCCCTGTGGCTTCTCCGGGGCTGGACTGAGGCGGTGTGTGGATCCCCACTCCACGCGTCCCGCCGTGGCGCCCCAAGCCCGCGCTGGGTGGGGATCTGGCTCTCCCCCGCCCCCGGCTTTGGAAACTCTTTGCAGGTCACGACCATGATCATTGATGATTGGAAGCTATGATTCGTACATAGGTTCTATCGCGGGTGGCCCTTCCCCGGCTGCGATGTCCCGCGCATCCGCGGCCCGCGCACGTCGCGACACCGGGGGGCGCCATGGGGGAAGCGGGCACGCCGGCGTTCCCACACCTGCGTACGGTCTCCTCGGGATCCATGCGGTACGGCACGGTGCATCCCCCCACCCTGGTCGCGCGCGCCGTTGAGCTCGGCATGGACATCCTCGCCCTCACCGACCGGGACGGCGTCTACGGCGCCGTCAAACACGTCCGCGCCTGCCAGGCCGCCGGCATCCGGCCCGTCCTGGGCGCCTCCCTCGCCCTGACCGGCGGTGGACGCGTCACCCTGCTCGCCCGCGGCCAGACCGGATGGGCCAGCCTGTGCCGCCTGATCACCACCGCCCACACCAACCTCGGCAAACCCCACCTCTCCCCCGCCGACATCGCCGAACGGGCCGCCGGCGTCGTCGTCCTCCTCGGCCCCGACTCCGACGTGGGCCACGCCCTGGCCGACCAACACCCCGAGACCGCGCGGCGTCTGCTGTCCCGGTGGCGCATGCACTGCGAAACCGTCCTGGAGATCGTCGATCACCTCGGCCCCGGCCAACGCCGCCACGCCCGCGCCGCCCTCGACCTCGCCGCCGACACCCGCACCCTCGCGGTCCTCACCAACGCCGTGCGCTACCCCACCCCCGACGGCGCCGAGGTCGCCCGCGTGCTGGACGAGGCCCAACGCCTGCTCCCCGGCGGAGCGCCCCCCGAGACCGACAGCGGCGAGGCCTACCTCAAGGACACGCCCACCATGCGGGAGGTCGCCGAACGGGTGTGCGCCGGGGACGCCACCGCCGCGCGGCGCCTGCTCGCCCACACCCGCGCCCTGGCCGAGTCCCTCGCCCTGGATCCCGACACCGACCTGGGCATGGCCCAGGCCCACCTGCCCGCCACCCCCGACGCCGTCACCGCGCTGTGGCGGGACTGCCAGCGCGGCATGGAACGACGCGGCCTGCACACCGACCCCCAGGCCCGTGCCCGCCTCGCCCGCGAACTCGCCATCATCGAGGCCAAGGGCTTCTCCGGGTACTTCCGCACCGTCGCCGACATCACCCAGCGGATCCGCGAGCGCGGCATCCGCGTCTCCATCCGTGGCTCCGGCGCCGGCAGCCTGGTCAACCACCTGATCGGGATCTCCACCATCAACCCCCTGGACCACGGGCTGCTGATGGAACGCTTCCTCACCCCCAGCCGCACCGGGCTGCCCGACATCGACTTGGACGTGGAGTCCGCCCGCCGGCTGGAGGCCTACGACACCATCTTCGAGGCCTACCCCCACTCGGCGTGTGTGTCGATGATGGAGACCTACCGGGCGCGCAGCGCCATCCGGGACACCGGAGCGGCCCTGGGGATCCCACCCGTGGAGATCGACACCCTGGCCAAGGCGTTCCCCCACATCAGTGCCCGCCGGATCCGTTCGGCGGCCGACGACCTGCCCGAGCTGCGGTCCCTGGGACTGGACCGGCCCCCCGTGCGGGCGTTGTTGCGCCTGGCCGAGCGTCTTGACGGTCTTCCCCGCCACATCGCGATGCACCCCTGCGGCATCGTCGTCTCCAACGCCGGACTGCCCGACCGCGCCCCCACCGAGCCCAGCCAGCTCGGCTACTCCATGGTCCAGTACGACAAGGACGACGTGGAGGAGATGGGGCTGATCAAGCTGGACGTGATCGGGGTCCGCATGCAATCGGCCATGGCCCACGCCCTGGACGAGGTCGAACGTGTCTCCGGCGAGCGGATCGACATCGACGCCGTCCCCGACGGCGATCCCGCCACCTACGCCATGATCGGCTCCTCCCGCACCATGGGCTGCTTCCAGATCGAGTCCCCCGGGCAGCGCGAGCTCGTCAGCCGGCTGCGCCCCCACAACCTGGAGGACCTCATCGCCGACATCTCCCTGTTCCGCCCCGGCCCCGTCAACAGCGACATGATCAGCCCGTTCCTCGCCACCCGGGACGGGCGCGAGGAACCGCGCTACCCCGCCGCGGCGCTGCGCGACGTGCTGGCGCCCACCGGCGGTGTCGTCATCTTCCACGAACAGGTCCTCGGGGTCCTCCACGCCATGACCGGATGTGGACTGGACGCCGCCGAGGCCATGCGCCGTCGACTCGGCGACGAGGAGGGTGCCCGACAGGTCCGGGAACGGTTCACCGCGATGGCCCTGGAGTGCGGCCACGACCCCACCGTCGTGGAACACGTGTGGGAGATCCTCGCCTCCTTCGGCGCGTTCGGGTTCTGCAAGGCCCACGGCGCGGCGTTCGCGCTGCCCACCTACCAGTCAGCCTGGTTGAAACGCCACCATCCGGCCGCCTTCTACGCCGGGGTCCTCACCCACGACCCCGGGATGTACCCGCGCCGGGTGATCCTCGCCGACGCCCGCCACTTCGACGTCCCTATCCTCCCGGTGGACGTCAACGCCTCCCTCGGGCAGTGGCGGGTGGAGTGGGCGGGGCAACGGTGGGGCATCCGGGCCTCCCTCGCCGACGTCAAGGGGATCAGCGGAGCCGAGGTCACCAGGATCACCGACGGGCAGCCCTACACCTCACTGCCCGACTTCGTCGACCGCGCCGCGGTCTCCCACGACGTCACCGACCGGCTGGTGCGCGTCGGCGCGTTCGACGCGTTGTACGCGGTGGGTGAGGGCCCTCAGGCGCCGCACCGTCGTGACCTGCTGCTGCGCGCCGACGCGGTGGACCGGGTTCACCGCCGCCGCGGTGTGGCCTCCGGGCAGCTCCCGCTGGCGGTCCAGGACCGCGAGACCGCCGCGCGGCTACCGGAGATGACGACCGCCGAGGAGATCCAGACCGAACTGGAGGTCCTCGGCTACGAGGTGGGTCACCACCTTCTCGACAGCTACGCCGAGGTGACGGCGGCGTTGCGGCGTTTGGGGGCGGTGTCCGCGCGGGATCTGCACCGGACGCGGCACGGGCAGGAGGTGGTGGTGTTCGGGGTGAAGGTCGCCACCCAGACCCCCGCGGTGCCCTCGGGGCAGCGCATCATCTTCACCACCCTGGACGACGGCACCGGCCTGAGCGACCTCACGTTCTTCGAGTCGGTGCAGGACCACTGCGCGGCCACCGTGTTCGGGTCCTGGCTCTTGGTGGCGCGGGGTCGGGTCCGGCGCCAAACCCACGGGTTGCCCACCATCAACGCCACCGACGCCTACGATCTCGACGATCTCGCGCGGGCCTGGTACGACGGCGGCCTGCGCGGGATGTGGGAGGAACTCGCGCGGCGGGGCGGCTCATCCCGGGGCGGAGTGGGTGGCGCGAGGGTCCGCCACTCCACGGGGTACACGGTGTCGGCCTACGCCGACCTGCCCACGACCCAGCAGGCCCCCCGCAAACTGTGGCACTCCAGCCCCGGGAGCGCCGGACAGTGAGCCGAGCACGGGAACGTCCTCGGGGCGCGCGGACTACGCCTTGTCCGCGATGACGCGTTCGGGGGGGTGCGGGGTCGTCCTGGGCCGTACCGGGGAACTCGGATGGTGTCCATGAGCTGGGGGAAGACCGTGGAGTCGTTGGTGTTTCCCGTGGTGATGACCAGGGCTCGCGGGAGTCGGCGCCCGTCGGTGGCCAGGTGGACCTGGGTGCTCAGTCCACCTCGAAAGCGACCGAGTGCTTGGTCCTGCTTTGTTCCGTGTTCGGTCCCTTTTTTGGTGCGCCGGCGGCGTGCTGGTGAGCGCGTACCCCGGTCGAGTCGATGCCGACCTCCCATTGGATACGGCCCACGGCGTCGTGGCGGACCTGGACGTGTCGCAGGATGGCCTCGATGGTGCCGTCGTTGGACCAGCGCCGGTAGCGGCCGTAGACACTCTGCCAGGGCCCGTAGCGTTCGGGCAGGTCACGCCACGGACAACCGGGAGCGAGTTTGTCGATCATGCCATCGAGCATGGTTCTGTGGTCGCGCCAGCGCCCACCTCGGCCCTGGTTGGTGGGCAGGAGCGGTCGGTGATCTCGTGTCGTCGAACCACACACCCATCACCAGACTCAACGACCTCCCCGAACACCGCACTTAGAGCCAGGACACGAACTGACCGTGCGATCCCGTGCGGGCCAGGGGGTGTTCGTCCAGGGTGAGCACGAACGCGTCGGCGCTGGAGGTGGTGGGCACCGGCCAGTCGAACTGGCTGGCCACCATCGGGCCCTCGTTGCAGACCCAGTGCACGCCGAGTCCGTGTACCAGGTGGCGGAACTCCGTACGTTCCTCGGGGGTGAGGTAGGCCAGGACGGCGCTGTGGAACACCACCGGAGTCGCGCCTTTCGGGATCTCGCGCACCAGGTCGGGCAGGGCCGACATCATGTCCCCCGCGACGATTCGGGGCGGTTCCCGTCGTGCGATGTCGACCATGGCCCGCAGCCGGTCGCGACGCGGGTCGTGGGTGGGGCCCGGCCAGATCAGGCACTCCAGCCAGTCCACGTCCTCTGGGTCGGTGACGTCGAGTGGGTTGAGGTCGATCCCCGCCCGCCAGGCCACCTCGGGTGGCTGTCGGGGTAGCGGTGCCGGGCCCGTCACCGCGCACCGCAGGGTCACCGGGCTCTCCGGGCCGATCGGCGGCCGATCGCCGTAGCGGTAGCGCAGCCGGTCCGGGTACAGGCACAGGCCGGCCGCCGCCCCGACCTCGATCAACGCCAGGGGTTGGGGCAGCGACGCCAGGGCCGGTAGCAGGGTCGCGCAGCGGGCCGCCTCGTTGGTCTGGGTGCGTCGCCGCGCGGTGACCTCGGTGAGTCGTTCCCAATTGTGGAGGACCCAGTCGCGGAAGGTGGCCGGGCTGTCGGTCGGACCACCGAGGTGACGCACGGCGGCCAGGACCAGGTTGGGTTGGCGCTGGCGTCGCGGGAGCGACGCCAGCCGCGACAACAGTTCGTCGTCCGCGGCGACCGCGCGGGCGATCGGCGCGTAGCCGGACCCCTCCTCCTGTGCCGCGTGGGCGAACCCGCGGTACCACGCCGCGAGGTCCCCGTCCCGGCCGGTTCCCCACTCCTGGTGGCGTGCGGTCATCGTCCCTCCCGTCGCGGCGGCCGTCGCTGCGCCCCTTAGCCTACGCAGCCCTCCGAGGGGAGCCCCGCGTCGGGGCGCGGCCGGTCGAGGCAGCGCCCCGGGGAGGGAACAACAAACAATGACATGTCCCAGCAAAGGTTCCGTTGGCGCACATCCACGCCGGCGACCGCCTGGGTAGGCTCTGCAGTGTCCGTGCCACGAGTCTTGAGGGGGGACACCATGGCACTTCCGTTGCGGTACCACAGGCCGGTTCCGGTGCAGAGCCAGTCATACGCATCCACCTGGGATCCGTTCTCGGAGATCGATGATCTGTGGTCGCGGATGACCAACCTGTTCGACCAGGTGGCACCGGATCGCGCCACCAGGGACACCAGCGCCTGGGTACCGGTGGTGGAAGCAGAGGAGCACGACGACGGCTACGTCGTCAAGGCGGAGCTGCCCGGCCTCAAACGGGAGGACGTCGACATCGACGTGCGCGACCGCGAACTGATCATCCGCGGTGAGACGACGACGCGGGACGAGGAGGGGAAGGAGAGCACGAAGACCGAGACGATGCTGCGCCGTCGTTCCGGCTCCTTCTACTACCGCACCTCCCTACCCGCGGACGTGGACACCAAGAGCATCACCGCCTCGATGCGGGACGGAGTGCTCAGCGTCGACCTGCCGCGCGGGCAGGAGGAGTCCGCGCGCAAGGTGGAGATCACCAGCGAATGACTTCCTCCCCTCCCGGGCGGGAAGGGACCATCCTCCGCGGGCCTGAACCAGACGTGTTCTCGGACCGCGACGGGGGTAGGGCGGGCCAGTGTCCTTCGCCGCGTTCACGCGACGCGGCGCCGGCGAGCCGCGGACCGGACACGACCACACCCGGGTGAGCCAACGCGTGGCGGCCGGGAGGTTACCGGTGACCCGCGCCGTAGGGTGCGTGTGGTGGGGCGGGGCCGGTCGGTGACGGTGCGCCGACCGGCCCCGTACTCGATCGTGAGATCGACCCCGTGGTCGTCGCGCTCCTGCGCCACCGTCGGGGAGGGTGGCTCTGGGCCACGGCCTTCGTGGATCCTGCTTTCACCGCCACTAGCGCGGGGTTCACCACCTGGCTCGCGACGACGAACTCCGTGAGCGCCACGGCGTGGCTTTGGCTAGCACCGTCGTGGGGACTCTGAGCCTCCTCAGACGCGGGGGCTCGCCTGCGGATCCTGGACGAACTCCACCCTGCCCGCTGAACCGTCCACGGTGATCACGTCGCCCGTCGTGATCAGGGTCGTCGCGTCCCGGACGCAGATCGCCGCCGGGATCCCGTACTCGCGCGCCACCGTCGGTCCGTGCGCGATCGGCGACCCGGTCTCGGTCACCAGCCCCGCCGCGGTCATGAACAGCGGAGTCCAGCCCGGGTCGGTGGTGGGTGCCACCAGGATCTCCCCCGGGCGTACCTCGGCGCCACGTGGGTCGCGCACCACCCGCGCCGGGCCGGTGGCGCGACCCGGCGCCGCCGCCATCCCCACCAGGGTTCCCTCCGGCGCGTCGGGCGCCGCCAGTTCGGCCTCAACGTCGGTCCCGTCGGAGAGCAGGACTCCGGGGACGTAGTGGCGGCGGGACTCGCGGGCGTGGACGGCACGCCGCTGGGCCACCAACGCCCGATGATCCACCCCGTGCCGGACCATCTCCCCCAGTTCGGTCAGATCCAGGAACATCACGTCGTCGGCCTCGGCGAGCCGACCCGCGTCCCGCAACCGCTCACCCACCGCGAGCAGGGATCGACGCGACTCGGCCAACGCGTACAGCCACACGAACTTCGGCAACTCCCGCAGGCCGCCCAGCTCCCGTGCGCGCTGGAGGAAGAACCCCGCCAACCACGCGCGCACCGGGCGGGTCCGGCCCGCCCGACGTACCAGCGTCGCCGCGTGCCGTTGGGCCTCCTCGGCCGCGCGGGCGAACCGTCGGGGCGGCGCCTGCTCCGGGTCCTCCACCCGCAGGTAGCCGGCGATCGCCGCGAGGACCGGGGTGGGGTCCTCCCGCCATCGCGGGTTGCCCACGTCCACCTCACCGGCCGCCCGGTGCCCATAGGTGCGCAGGAATCCGGACAGCCCGAACTCCGGGAGAGTGCCGGCGAGATAGCGTTCGGCGAGCTCGGCGGGCGGCGTGTCCCGGAGCAGGTCGCCGTGTTGCGCGGCGCGCCGCGACACCTCCCACAGCGCGAGGTCCATCTCGGTGGTGACGTTGTGCGGCATCCCCCGGAACACCGCGGAGATCTCGGCGGTGTCGGCGACGCCGCGCAGCAACAGTCGTGGGACCTGCTGGGCGAGCATGCCGGCGCCCAGAGGCGGGATCAGGGACCCCATTCTGACGCGCATGAACGCCACCTCGATCCCGGTCGCGCGTTGCAGTTCCCGCTCAGCGGTGACGGTCGGACCCAGGGGAACGATCCGGTCGCGCGTTCGGCGCATCGACGCGAACGCCTTCGCGCGTGCGTGGGCCGGGCGGGCCAGTGCGGCGGCTGTGCCCGCGATCAGGGGACCGGCCAGCGACGCCGCGACCCGGAGACTCGGCCCCCACGGGACGGATCGTCCCGGCCGTGGTGCGAACCGTGGATCGGACAGGGCGTGCCGTACCGCCTTGGCGGCCGTGGGGCCGTAGGCGCTGAGGGAGGGCCCCAACCGGTCTCGTGTCGTCCGGTCGCGTAGGAACGGCGTCAGGTCGACGTACATCCGTCCACCGACCGCCGTCATCACGTCCGCGGCCTGCGCCCGGGTGATGCTCACGCCGACACCGGCGAGCCAGTCCACCAGTACCTGGTGCAGGAGCGACATCCCCATCGGGGTGACCGGCCGCACCAGGCCCTGCATGTGTCCGACGTGGAAGTACAGGTGGGTGTCGGCGTCCTTGGCCGGTGGGAGCGGGAACAGCGTGGTGATCGGGCGGGACTGCAGCAGCCATAGTGTCCCGGCGGTGTCGATCGCCCACTCGGCGTCCTGGGGAGCACCGAAGAGGTGTTGGAGACGTTGACCTGCCGCGCGCAGCACGGCGAGGTCCTCGCGGCCCAGACACCCCGACGTCGCGCCGAGCGCGTCCTCGCCGAGGACGTAGTGGTCGGTGTCCCGCGCGCCGTCCACCACGCCCGTGCCCAGCCCGGCGACTGCGTCGACCACCATCTCGGTGCGTGCGTTGGTCAACGGGTTCGCGGTGAACAGGACGCCGGCCGCGCGGGGGCGCACCATGCGCTGCACCACCACCGCCATCGCGGCGTCGTCGATCGTGTGGGCGCGGCGGTAGGCGACGGCCCGCTCGCCCGTGAGGGAGTCCCAGCATCGTTGGACGGCGTCGAGCAACGCCTCGACGCCCACCACGTCCAGCAGCGTGTCCTGTTGGCCCGCGAAGCTCGCTTCGGGCAGGTCCTCCGCGGTGGCGCTGGAGCGAACCGCGACCGGCGTGTCCTCCCCCAGCCGCGCGTAGGCGGCACGCAGCGCCTCACGCGGAATCTCACCCCGTCGGAACGGCTCGGTGGTGAGACAGAAACCATCGGGCACACGCTCCCCGGCGCGGATCATCTCCCCCAGTCGCGCCGCCTTGCCCCCGACCAGGTCCAGCATGCTCGCGCGGGCCTCGGCGAGTGGGATCACGTCCATGGCGGGACCTCGTCTCTGTTCGGTGTCCTCGGGCGCGCCGGGCGACGTGCGCCGAGGATTCTCCCCCGCCCTGATCGTCGCCAAAACTGACCATAATGGCCGACTGTTCGCGAAACGATGGCGGCGCCTCCGGGGCACGCCGATGATGGGGCGCGGCCGGTCGCACGGTTGGGACGAGGACGGTGGTGGATGAGTCGCGGCGCCGCTGGGGACGATGACCCGCTCGCGTGGGACGCCGACTTCGTCCCCGACGACGACCAGGACGACGAGGAGGATGACCCGGGCGACGCGGAGTGGCCGGTCCTCCTGGGGGCGGAGGACCCGACCGTCCCGGTCCATCCCGACATGGACGTCGTCGACGACTTCGGCACGATCGACGACTACATCGACGAGGCGTTGGGTGTGGTGGGGCCGTCGCGCTGGGTCGCCGTGGTCGACGTGCAGGTACTCCTCATCGCCCAGGAGTCGGTGCTGCTCGTGCGCCGCGCCAACACCGGCTTCTGCGACGGGATGTGGAGCCCGCCCACCGGTCGGCTACGTGCGATGGAGTCGGTCGTGCTGCGCGCCGTCCGGGAGGCCGAGGAGACGCTCGCGGTCAGCGTCGACCCCGAACGGTTGCGCTTCCTCCACGTGACCCACTATCGCAGTGACTCCGACCGGGTGGTGTTCGTCTTCGCCGCGACCGCGTGGGACGGAGAGCCCGCCAACGCCGAACCCCACGAGCACGACGCGCTCTCGTGGTTCCCGTTGGACGCGCTGCCCGAGGAAACGATCGCCTGCACGGTGGCGGCGATCGCCAACTACCGTGCCGGGCGTCCCTTCAGTCTCCTCAACTGGTGGTGACGCGTCCCCTCACCCAGGTGCCGTTCCCTGGACGAAGGCGAAGCGGTCGGTGTAGCGGAGAATCGACTCGGGGTGCGCGCGGCGCATCTCGGCTGTGCCCTCGGCCAGCTCATCCTCGGTGAACGTGAACAACACCGACATCCATCGGTTGTGCTGGACGAGACGGATGTAGTGTTCACGATCCACGGCCACGTCGAACTCCTCGTAGCGGAGTTCGGTGTCCAACCCAGTGGCCCGCATCGCGGTGGCGAGATCCTCCGGCTCGGGCTGGTTCGCGGCGAACCGGTCCAGGGCCGCCTGGAACAGGGGGTACTCCAGCCGGGGCGGCAGGCTCACCACGAGGAGCCGCCCGCCGGGGGCCAGGCGTTGGCTCAGGCCGTGAATGGTTCCGGCGATGTCGCTCACGTGGTGGATGGTCTCCTTGACCAGGATCGCCTCCACCTGGTCGTAGGGAAGGCTGGCCGCGCCCGTGGCGACCGCCTCGGCGCCGGCGTGGACGGTGCGGATTCGTGGGTCGGCGGGCACCTGGTCCAGCATGTGGCGCGAGGGGTCGACACACAGTAGCGGGGTGTCCGGGCTGACCGAGGGCAGCAACCCCCGCACGAATAGCCCCGTCCCTCCCCCGATGTCGGCGACGCGGTCGCCGGGCCGAACCCGCAGCCACTGGGCGATACGGTCGTTCATCCAGGTCACGTAGGCGTCACTGTGCGCCCAGTTTCCGTCGTAGTCGTCGGCCAGATGCTCGTAGTGCGCGGCGACGGCGTCGTGCACGAGCCATCCCTCCCGGGGAACCGATCGGGTGCGGTCGAATCTCGACCCTAGGCACGGATGCCCCCCAGCGGTCAAACCTCCAGCGTGGACCGCCCGGCCGTTCCGACCCGGCGCGCCGGCGCGTCACTCCCGGTCCGCGTATTGGTGGCACCGGCCAGGGAACACCTCGCCCACCGCGTCCCAAACAGCGGACACGGCCATGGAGGAGAGCTCACCCGTGGCGCCGGCCGCCGGCCCCCCGACCGAGGCGGGTCCGCTGTTGCCGACATCGAACATGGTGCTGGCCAAACCGACGATCAGCGATTGGAGACGCAACGCCGCCCGCTCGGGGTCGAGGTCCGGATCCACCTCACCGCACTCCACACCGTTGGCGATCGCGACGGCCAGGCGGGTACGAATCCGCCGCCCGGTGTCGGCGGCGGTGCGCGCCAACTGGGGATCATCGGCCGCGAGCCCGCCGAACGCGCGCATCACACGCTGTTCCCCCCAGCGTTCATCGTCCAGAGGCAGGAGCTCCAGGAGACTTTCCGCCACGACCTCGCGGATCGAACGGCGGTGCGCGGGCGCTGCCGCGATGTGCTGGCCGGCACGAGCCTCCACGTCGGCCATCGCCTGGGTGTAGGCGCAGCGCAACAGGTCGTTCTTGTGCGGGAAATAGTGCTGTACCAGGCCGACGGAGAACCCCGCCTCGGCCGCGGTGCGGGCGACGGTCACGCCGGGCAACCCCCTGGCCGCGGCGACAGTGCGAACGGCCCGTGTGATCTGGCCGCGACGGAGTTCATGGTCGGCGACGCGTGGCATGACATAACCGTATCAATGTATGGTTATGCGGATTCCAATATCCCAATACGGTTATAGGGGCGTCATGATCCTCTCCATGCGCGGCGCCATAGCACTCGTGGCACTCCTCCTCGCCGTACCGGCGGCGCCACCCGACGTCGACGACGACCTCCTCTCCAGGGTCGACTCCACACTGGAGGAATCGCTGTCGGACACCGGCGTTCCCGGACTGGCCTACGCCGTCGTCACCCCGGACGGCGCGCAGCGCGTCGGCGCGTTCGGGCACGACGGCAACGACGCCCCGGTCACCGCCGACACCCCGTTCCTGTGGGGGTCGATCGCCAAACCCGTGGCCTCGACCGCGGTGTTGACGCTGGTCGAGTCCGGCCAGGTGGAACTGGACGCGCCCGTGCGTCGCTATCTGCCCGAGTTCGACCTCGCCGGTCCGAGCGACATCTCCCGTATCACCGTGCGTCACCTGCTGGAGCAGACCAGTGGATTCCCGGAAGACACCCCTCTCACCGACCGCTTCGACGAAATTGGCGACCCCTATGAGCGTGCGGTGCGTGACCTGGCGGACATCGCCCCCCAATCCGAACCAGGAGTCGCCCACACCTACTCGAGCGTGAACTACCTCATCATCGGGGCGATCGTCGAAGCGGTCACCGGCGAGTCCTACACGTCCTATCTGCGCCGCGCGGTGCTCGAACCGCTGGAGATGGACACCGTGATCATCGAGGACTCCGACGGACAAGGACTCCCTCCGGGCCACCGGGTCACCTTCGGCAGACCCGTCGCCTTCGACGCACCCTACGACCCGGCCGGCGCGAGCTACGGGGGCTATATGGGCGGGACCGTGGAGGATCTCGCGGCCTTCGCCACCGTCCACCTCAACGGAGGGGAGGTGGGCGGCCAACGTCTCCTCGAGGCCGAACAGGTGGCCGAGGCGCACGAGGGTGCCATCACGCTCAGCGACTCGATGTCCTATGGACTCGGATGGCGTGAGGACAGTCGAAATCAGGACCTCGGTACCGTCACCTACTGGCACGGCGGGGCCGTGAGCGGCTACCACGCCATCGTCGTGTTGCTGCCGGAGGCCGGATACGGGCTCGTCGTCCTGCAGAACGCCTACAGCGATTTGCTGGACGACCAAGTCGTGTCGGTCGGACTCAACGCGGCGCGGATTCTCGCCGGTGGGACGGGCGAGGTGCCCGCGTCGGCCCCGGCCTACTGGTGGCTGTTGGTGGCGTTGAGCACCGTCGTCGTCACCGGCGCGGCTCTCACCGTGGACACGGTCCGTCGTCTCTTGGGCGTTCGCTCGGCGGAAGGAGAAGGTCCCGCACCGGCGCGCCGCGTCTGGGCGCCAACGCTCGCATGGGTGCTGGGCGCAGCGTGTGTGGCCTGGCTCGCCGTGGTGGGTTTCCCTGCCTGGGCGGGCTTTGGAATGCGGACCATACTGCTGTTCACCCCGGACATCGGCTGGCTGCTCGTCGCGATCGCGGCGACGGGGATATGCGTGGCGGGCCTGCGGATCGCGCTGGCGGTCGTTCGGACCCGGGCGCGGCGGTCTCGAGGGGCCGTCTAGAGTGCGAATCGGACATGGATTCGTGGGAGTAGGAGCGGTATGAACCTGGAGGAACGGGGACCGGGGTTCGCGGCGTTTTGGACGGAGCGCCACCTGGCGACCTTGACGACCCTGCGCGCCGACGGGACTCCGCACGTGGTGCCGGTGGGGGTGACCCTCGACGTGGCGCGCGGCGTGGCCCGGGTCATCACCAGCGGCGACTCGCTCAAGGCGCGGCTGGTCGCCACGAACGCCGGCGCGGAGGGCGCTCCGGTCGCGGTCTGTCAGGTGGACGGCCGGCGCTGGTCGACGCTCGAGGGGCGCGCGGTGGTCCGCGACACCCCCGAACAGGTCGCCAGCGCCGAGGCCGCCTACACCGACCGCTACAAGCCGCCGCGGGACAATCCCCGCCGGGTCGTCATCGAGATCACCGTGACCCGGGTCAAGGGCAACGCGTGACACCGCGCGGCCTCGGCCGATCCGCTCACCGCGGCGTGGTCAGGCGCGCGAAGAAGAACCGGATGTCACCCACCAGGTCGGCGGGGTGCTCAAGCCCCGGGAAGGTCCCCCCACGGGGGAACTCCGTCCAGTGGATGATGGTGGGGTTGTCCCGCTCGGCGAACCTCCGGATGGGGCGCACGATGTCGGCGGGGAACACCGCGACCCCCATCGGAACCGTGGGTTCGGCGATCGTCACCCCCTCCTCCGCGGCGTGGTCGGGAGTGTCGGGCGACTCCACGAACGACCGCGCGCTGGAGCCCGCGGTGCGGGTGAGCCAGTAGAGCATGACGTTGGTCAACAGCGCGTCCCGGGACACCTCGCCCAGTCCCGGGCCGTCGGTCCACTCCTGGAACACGTTGGCGATCCAGGCCAGCAGCCCTATTGGTGAGTCCGTCATGGGATAGGCGTAGGTCTGGGGACGAGTGGACTGGATCAGTTTGAACCCGTACAGCTCCCGCATGTAGTAGTCCACGCGTTCCATCCGGCGCTGTTCGGCGTCGCTCAGCCCCTCCAGCTCGCCCGGGTCCCCCGAGGGCCAGGAGATGAGGCCGTTGGTGTGGACGCCGATGACGTGCTCATGGTCGATGATCCCCAGTTCACGGGAGATCCACGTCGCCCAGTCCCCGCCCTGCGCGCCGTAGCGCGTGTACCCCAGGCGACGCATGAGTTCGGCCCAGGCCCGTGCGACCCGTTCGGCGCCCCATCCCATCTCGTGCGTGGGGCCGGACAGGGTGTAGCCCGGCGGGGTGGGGACCACGAGGTGGAACGCCTGGGTCGGGTCGCCGCCGTGGGAGCGGGGGTCGGTGAGCGGGCCGATGACGTCGAGGTACTCAACGATCGAACTGGGCCATCCGTGCGTGATGACCAGCGGCGTCGCGTCGGGCTCGGGGGAACGCACGTGCAGGAAGTGCACGGTGGCGCCGTCGATCTGGGTCGTGAACTGCGGTAGGTCGTTGATCCGGCGTTCCCAGGCGCGCCAGTCGTAGCTGGTGCTCCAGTGGTGGGTGAGCCGCTTGAGCTCGTCGAGCGGGACGCCCAGGCTCCAGTCGGGCGTCGGTGCAGGGTCCGGCCAGCGGGCGCGGTCGAGCCGTTGGGCGAGGTCGTGGAGTTCTCCGTCCTCGACGGCCAACGTGAACGGGTGGATTCGGGTGTCGTCCTGGTGTGGGGACACAGACGCCTCAATTCATAGTACGGCGTACGAGATTACTTGACCCTATAACGTACGGGGTACGGAGATATTCCGTCGACCAAGGAGGAGTTCGCGATGGCACGCCACCAGAGCGGGGCGGGGGATCCGGTTCGGAGTCTGCGACTCCTGTGGCAGGACCCAGAGACACCCGTGCGCCGGGCCCGCGGCCCCCGGCCCGCGCTGCGTCTCGTGGAGATCGTGGAGACCGCGCTGCGTGAGGCCGACGCCAGTGGGATCGACGCGGTCTCAATGCGTCGCCTCGCCGACTCGCTGGGCGTCGGCGCCATGTCGCTGTACACCTACGTCCCGGGCAAGTCCGAACTGGTGGACCTGATGGTCGACGCGGCACACCGCACCCTCTACCGCGAGTCCAGCCCGCGTGACCTCCCCGGGTGGCGGGACCGGCTGGACCTCGTCGCCTGGGAGAACTGGCACCTGTACCGACGCCACCCGTGGTTGTTGGACGTCGACGTGTCCAGCCGGCCAACGCTGGGGCCGGGAACCACCGCCAAGTACGACTCCGAACTCGCCGCGGTGGACGGAATCGGCCTCGACGACCTTCAGATGGACAGTGTCGTCGCCCTGGTCGTCGGCCACGCCCAAACCTCGGCCCGGGCCGCCGAGGCCAGGACGCGCACGCGGCTCGCCAGCGCGCACGACGACGAGGAGTGGTGGCGGCGGTGGGAACCCGAACTCCGGCGTGTCCTGGACCCTACGCGGTTCCCTCTCGCCACACGGGTCGGCCAGCACGTCGGCGAGGCCACCGCGACCGCCCACGATCCCGAGCGCTCGTTCGTGTTCGGCCTCAACCGCATCCTCGACGGCGTCGCCCAGCTCATCGCCGCCGGTGGGGGCGACAACGCCGGAGCCACCTGAGGCGTGGCCCCCGGTTAGCCCTCTCCCGGAGGGTTACTCCGAGGTCGTGGTGCGCACCGAGGTCGCCAACGGTTTCTCCCGAATGAAGAAACTCAGCACGAAGCCGCACACCAGCAGCGGAACCGCGTAGAGGAACACCGGGGGAAGCGCCCCCGCGAAACTCCCCACGATGGTGTCCTGTACCGCGTCGGGAAGGTTGCGCAGGGCCTCCGGCGTCAACGAGCTGAGGCCGGCCTCTCCGCCCTCCAGCTCGAACCCACCCGGGACCCGCGAGTCCACCTCGGTGTTCAGACGGGAGACGAAGATCGAGCCGAACACCGCGATCCCGAACGACGCCCCGATCTGACGGAAGTAGTTCGACGCCGACGTCGCCGCTCCCAAGTGCTCCGGCGGCGCCGTGTTCTGCACGATCAGGACCAGGTTCTGCATGATCATGCCGACGCCCAGGCCGAGGACCAGCATCGCCGTCGCGTTGTACAGGTAGGGGGTGGAGGCGTCCATGCGGGACAGCAGCGTCATCCCCACGGCCGTCACCGCTGTGCCGAGGATCGGCCAGATCTTGTAGCGACCGGTGGCGGTGATGAGCCGTCCGGTGGTGATACTCGCGGTCAGCATCCCCACGATGATCGGCAACATCAACAGTCCGGAGGCCGTCGCGCTTACCCCGTTCACCATCTGCAGGAACGTCGGCAGGTAGGCGACCCCGGAGAACATCGCGATCCCCACCGTCACCCCGATCACGCTGGCGAGCACGAAGTCACGGTCGCGGAACAGGCTCAGCGGGATGATCGGCTCGCTGGCACGGCGCTCCACGAGGACGAACAGGACGGCGGTGACCACGGTGCCCACCCCCAGACCCACGATGACCGGGCTGGACCAGGCGTACTCCGATCCGCCCCAACTCGTGAACAGGACCACGCAGGTGCTCGCCGCGGCCAGGAGCACCGTGCCCAGGTAGTCCAGCCGCGGCCGGGGGCCACGCCGAGGGCTGCCGGGCAACACGAGGGCGATCACCAGCACGGCGACGGCGCCAAGCGGCAGGTTGATGTAGAAGATCCACCGCCAGTCCAGGTGGTCGGTGAAGAACCCGCCGAGGATCGGCCCGGCGACCGAGGCCAGACCGAACACGCCACCGATGAGACCCATGTAGCGACCTCGCTCCCGCGGGGACACCACGTCGGCGATCACCGCCTGGGCGCTGATCATCAATCCGCCGCCGCCGAGCCCCTGCAGCGCGCGGAAGGCGATGAGCTGCGTCATGTCCTGGGCGATCCCGCACAGGACCGACCCCACGAGGAACACCACGATCGCGAACTGGAACACCCGCTTGCGGCCGAAGAGGTCGCCGGCCTTGCCGTAGATCGGCATACCGATGGTCGCGGCGAGCATGTAGGCGGTGATCACCCAGGACAGGTGCTCGAGCCCGTTCAGTTCGCCCACGATCGTGGGCAGCGCGGTGGACACGATGGTCTGGTCCAGCGCGCCCAACAGCA
Organism: Spiractinospora alimapuensis; assembly: GCF_018437505.1. Classification (NCBI taxonomy): domain Bacteria; kingdom Bacillati; phylum Actinomycetota; class Actinomycetes; order Streptosporangiales; family Nocardiopsidaceae; genus Spiractinospora; species Spiractinospora alimapuensis. The sequence goes on from NZ_CP072467.1 coordinate 438,181, forward strand.
TCGCCAACATCACGGCGGCGAAGATCCACCAGATCCGCCGCCGAGGCAGCCCTGTCCCCGGGCCATCCGGCTCCGGAGAGGGAGGTGGCGAGTCCGTGGGCCGGTCGGTAGCAGTCATGAACGCCCTACTTACGTCGTCGTGGCTGGTCGCGCGGCGGCCAGACGTGGGGCCGGGACGGCCGGGTCAAGGACGGGGGATGTGCCGAGCGGAGTGTGGGACCGCCGACGGTCACGGGCCGTCGGCGGTGGAGAAGGCCGCGCGCACGGTCGCGAACGTCTCCTCGAACAGGGAGGTGAACTCCTGGGCGCCGGAGTGCGGCTCCGCCGCGGCGCGCCGCATCGCGAGCCGCGCCGTACCCGTGGCGATCATCGCGATCGCCTGCGGACGCACGTCGTCGGGGTCGTCCCCCAGACGATCGGCGACCGATTCGGTGACGAAGCGTTCCATCGCCGCGAACACCGCCATGACCTGCGGCATCAGTTGTGGTTCGCGTTCCAGTAGCTCCTTGCGGCGGTGCATGTCCTCCAGGAAGACCCGCACCTCGCGCGGGTCCTCGTCCATGGCGGAGGAGAAGAAGACCTTCAGGTCGGTGATGAGATCCCCGCTGGGGCCTCCGTCGACGAACCGCTGCCACGCCTGTGGTCCCGGGCGGGGTGGTCCGCTGCCCACCAGGGCGTCGTCCTTCGACGAGAAGTAGTTGAAGAAGGTGCGGGTCGACACGTCCGCCGCTGCGGCGATGTCGTCGACGGTGACGTTGTCCAATCCGTCCCGGATCGCGAGCTCGACCGCCGCGCGTTCCATCGCCAGGCGGGTGGCGCGTTTCTTGCGTTCCCGCAGTCCCGGTTGGGCGTCGTTCACCGTCACACCCAAATTATTGCAGAAACTGCAAACATGCGCGTAGTGAATATGTGCGTGACATGCACCTCAGCGGTGCGGTGGCGGAGAACCCGTGCGTTGGCGGAGGAGATGGGCGCGAAGGCGGCGCCGGCGGGTCAGGGTCACCAGCTCGACCGTCGCGCCGAGCAGGAAGCCGAGGAGCACCGGAGCACCGCCCGCGACGAACACGGACAGGATCGTGGCCGTCGTCGCCGCGCCGTCCTCGCCGTGGGCGACGGCGTAGCGCTGTCCGTCGGATGGATCGCCACAGAAGACGGTGTACTCCCCGGGCTCACCCACCGAGAACGCCGTCACCAGCCGCCAGTACTCCCCGTCCACTTCACCCTGGTGGTCGACGACCGTCGCGCCGAGTGACGCGCCGGGGTCGGGACCCCGCCAGGTCGCGGTCAAGGTCGGACGCGGTGAGATCGGGATCGTCACTGTAGAGGTGCCAGGCGCGACCTCGTTGGTCGACCGCGGCCACGGTGAACGTCGCCGCGTGACCGCTCGGGAACCGCGCCGTGAAGTCCGGCGGCTCGACCGCGCACACGAACACGACGGCGAAGCCGATGACCCACAGACCCCCGCCCAGTACCACGGACGGGGGAGGACCTCGGAGGGAGTCACCGCGTTTGGACGCACACCCTCTGTGTGACACCCGCGGTGTGGGGGGCGACCGGCCGTCGCCCCCCACGGGTGTCAGCGCTTCTCGATCGCGACGAACTCGCGCGCCGCCGAGCCGGTGTACACCTGACGCGGGCGGTTGATCTTCGTGGCGGGGTCGTGCTTCGCCTCACGGAAGTGCGCGATCCAGCCCGGGAGCCGGCCGATGGCGAACAGCACGGTGAAGAAGTTCGTCGGGAAGCCCATGGCCCGGTAGATCAGGCCGGTGTAGAAGTCGACGTTGGGGTAGAGCTTGCGCTCGACGAAGTACTCGTCGGACAGCGCCGTCTCCTCCAACGCCTTGGCGATGTCCAACAGCGCGTCGTCGCCGGCGAGACGGTCGATGAGCTTGTCGGCGTGCGCCTTGACGATCCGCGCGCGCGGATCGTAGTTCTTGTAGACACGGTGCCCGAAGCCCATGAGCTTCACGCCGTCTTCCTTGTTCTTGACCTTGCGAACGAAGGAGGCGACGTCACCACCGTCGGCGCGGATGCCCTCCAGCATCTCCATGACCGCGGCGTTGGCTCCACCGTGCAGCGGACCGAACAGGGCGTTGATCCCGGAGGAGACGCTGGAGAACAGGTCGGCGCCCGAGGATCCCACCATGCGCACCGTGGAGGTCGAGCAGTTCTGCTCGTGGTCGGCGTGCAGGATGAACAGCAGGTCCAGGGCCTTGACGACCTCGGGGTCCAGCGCGTAGTCCTCGGCGGGGACACCGAAGGTGAGGCGCAGGAAGTTCTCCACCAGCCCCAGGTCGTTGTCCGGGTACAGCAGGGGGTGGCCGATGGACTTCTTGTGGGCGTAGGCCGCGAGCGTCGGGAGCTTGGCCATCAGCCGCGCCGTGGCGAGGTCGAGGTTCTCGTCGTCGTTGGGCTCGAGGCTGTCCTGGTAGAAGGTGGAGAGCGCCGACACCGCGGACGACAGCACCGGCATGGGGTGGGCGTCCCGGGGGAAACCGTCGAAGAACCGTTTCAGGTCCTCGTGCAGCATGGTGTGCCGGGTGATGCGTCCGGCGAAGGCGTCGTACTGCTCCTGGGTGGGCAGCTCGCCGTAGATGAGGAGGTAGGAGACCTCGAGGAAGTTGGCCTTCTCCGCCAATTCCTCGATCGGATACCCGCGGTAGCGCAGGATCCCTGCGTCTCCGTCGATGTAGGTGATCGCGGAGGAGCAGGCTGCGGTGTTCACGAAACCGGGGTCGAGTGTGACCATGCCGGTGTCCGCCAGCAGCCTCTTGACGTCGATTCCGCGAGCGCCCTCGGTCCCGCTGGTCACGGGCAGCTCCAGCTCCGTGCCTTCGTAGCGCAGTGCGACGGACGGGGTAACTGAGGTCGCATCGGGCATGTGAGTCCCTCTCCAGGTCTTTCGGGAACGAGGTGTCAGTCGCTTGCCGCCGTTCGCGCCGGTCAGCGGGGCGACCTCGGTACTGTCTCCCGTTGAAGTCTGATCTGGTCCTACGGTAACGACTGACCAGCACGATGAACGCGGCGGGGTGAGCGCTGATCGCTCCGTTGCTTGTTGGTGGTTCACGTCGGCTGGCGCGGCAAGCTTTATGAGAGTACTTCTACCCGCTGAGCCCGCACGACAACCCGGACAATCTATGTCAAACCCGGCGTTCTACGGTGGTCTGGGCGGTGCGGACGGGGCGATGCCGGGGGCGTTGGAGGCACAGGTCACCGTTGTGGGTTGCGTCACCGACGGTGATGCGGGGATGCCGGTGCCCCCGTGCGGCGGTGGCAACAGTCCCCACACACGCCCGCGCCGGGCACCCGGTAGTACAGGCAACAACTGCGGCGGACGAAGGTCGTCAGCGGATCGGGAGTCGGCTCGGCGAGCCCCCGCAGCGGAACCTGGTCCAGGAGGCGGGTGGTCACCTCACGGACGACCGCGGCCTGGTCCGGGCGGGCGGCCGCCAGTGCGCGAGCGGAGCCCGCGAGGGACGAGACGGCGTTCCCCCACAGCATCCGCACCGAGATGCGACCCCGCCGGCGCAGGGCCTCGAACGTGGGAGCCAGGGCCGCCTCCACGACATGCGCGCGCAGCGCGGCCACCCCCGCCGTAGGGTCGCCGCGCCCCACCACGTGCGCCGAGTCGCGCGCGAACCCCAACGTCAAAGAGCCGCCCGGAGGTTGTCGCCAGACCAGCGCCTCGGGTGCGGCGACCACGCCGTGACACACGACCGTCGCGAGCGTCGGCGACAGCAGGCGCGACGCCAGACCCTGGCCGAACACGGAGGCGGCGACGCGCCACTCGACGTCGGCGGGCGCGCACCCCAGGCGTTCGGCGAAGCGCTCCGCGACGGCGGCGACCTCCGCGTCCAACAGCGGGGGGTCCTCCCACAACGCGGACAACGAGTGCCAGCCAGGCTCCTCCGCGGAGTGCCAGCCAGGCTCCTCCGCGGCGGCGGCCAACGAGAAGAACGCGTTGACACCCGCCACGTCCCGGACCGCCTCGCGCAGCGTCGTCACCACTCCCCCTCGCTGTCGTGTCACCACCCCGATTCTCCCCGAATCCCCTCGTGGTGGGTCCAGGCGCCCTCCCCACCGACGCGGAAACCGTTGGTGTCCCCGGACGTGGCGCACTACGCTCGGGGGTATGCCTGGACCGCTGCCCGTCACCGACTCCCTGGTCATCCCGGAGTCGGACCTCAGCGTGCGGTTCTCCCGCGCGTCGGGCCCGGGAGGACAGGGCGTGAACACCACCGACAGTCGGGTGGAGCTCTCGCTGGACCTCGCGCACACCGGCGCGCTGACCGAGGAGCAGCGTGACCGTGCGTTGGCGCGGCTCGCGGGTCGCCTGGTCAACGGGGTGCTGACGGTGAGCGCGTCGGAGTACCGCTCCCAACTGCGCAACCGCCAGGCCGCGGAGGAACGCGTCCAGGACCTGCTGCGCGATGCGGTGGCCCCACCGCCACCTCCGCGTAAGCGCACCAAGCCCTCCCGGCGCGCGAAGCAGCGACGCCTGGACGCGAAGAAGCGCAGGTCCCAGGTCAAGCACCTTCGCCGGGGAGGCTGGGCCGACTGACCCCTCCGTCGTAGCCGGGGCTCGGCGGAACCATCGATCCCAGCCAGCCTCTTTGTTCCCGCCCATCCTTTTTGGGATGCTGTGAGGGTGGTGAGTCAACCGACAACGAACCCCGTTCCACAGGGTGTGCCGGACGTGCTGGGGCCCGAGTACACCGCGATCACGCTGCCCTTGGGTCAGGACGAGGAAGGCGACGTCGTCGCGACACTGGTGCGGCGCAGAGCGCCCGTCGACCACGGCCGCGCGGTCCTGCACCTGCACGGCTACACCGACTACTTCTTCCAGGCGCACGTCGCCGACTTCTACGTGGACCGGGGCTACCACTTCTACGCCCTGGACCTGCGTAAGTGCGGACGGTCGCTACGGGACTACCAGACCCCGAACTTCTGCCACAGCCTCACCGACTACATCCCCGAGCTCGACCGCGCCGTCGACATCATTCGCCGCCAGGACGGGGTGGACACACTCGTCCTCGAGGGGCACTCCACCGGCGGTCTCCTCGCCGCGCTGTGGGCGCACCGGGTGCGGGGCCGAGGCGTCGTCGACGGGGTCGTCCTCAACAGCCCCTACTTCGACCAGAACGTGGCCCCGGGGCTGCGGCCCGCTCTCGACCCCCTGTTGTCGATGCTCGCGGCGCGCACCCCCAAGGCGCGCCTCCCGATCGGTATGCGCGAGGGCTACGGACAGAGCATCCACGTCGATGACCACGGCGAGTGGAACTACGACCTCACCCTGAAGCCCCATGGTGGTTTTCCGATCCGACTGGGGTGGCTCGCGGCCGTCCTGCGCGCGCAGAGCGTGGTCCGCCACGGGCTCGCCATCGACGTACCGGTGCTGGTGCTCGCCTCCTCCCGCAGTCGACGCTCCCCCCGCTACAGCGAGGAGGGGCGCGCGGCGGACACGGTGCTCAACGTCGCGCACATGGCCCGTATCGCCCCCCGCTTGGGCAAGGACGTCACCTACGCCACGGTGGAGGGCGGCATGCACGACGTCACCCTCTCCGACCCGGCCGCGCGGGAGATCGCCTTCACCGAGCTCGCGGACTGGTTGGACCGCCACTACACGAGCACGGAGGCGCCGACGCCCCCGCACGCGTGACCGCGATGACCCGCGCCGCGTCCCTTCCTAGGGTGCGGCGTCGGCGACGATGACGACCAGGTCGCGGTACTCCCACTCGACCCGGGGGGTCAGACCCGCCGCGCTCAGCCAGTCGAGTTGCTCGTCCCTTCCGCTGGGCGTGTCGAACACCCCGTCGATCTCGGTGTGGACGTCCCGCGGGTCCGATGGGACGACGATGTCGGCCAGGGTGAAGCGTCCGCCGGGCCGTAGCGCCGCCGCGACGCGGGTGAAGAGGTCGGCCTTCTCCGGTCCGTCGAGGTGGTGGATGGCGAGGGTGGAGACCACGGCGTCGAACCCTCCCTCGGGGAGGGGGTCCTGGAGCCGTTGGGTCACCAGGTGGGTCGAGTCGGGCAGTTGGGTGCGGGCTCGGTCCAGCATGGACGCGTTCTCGTCCACGCCGACCACGGTGGCCGTCGGGTGGGAAGCGAGGATCCGCAGGGTGGTCTCCCCGGTCCCGATTCCGAGGTCCAACAGGCGACGGACGGGGCGCTGGGCGAACGCGGCGGAGGCGTGTCGCTGCAGGCCGTCGTAGTCGGCGATCTCCTCGTCCATGAGTGCGCGGTAGGTGGTCGGGTCGAACGCGAAGGATTCGCTCATATCCGCCTTCTACCACGCGCGAACGCCGCACGCACCGTGTTTTCCCGGCCGGCGCTCCTGGCGCGCGGTCATTGTCGGTAGTGCTCGACCTCGTTCTCCGAGCGCAGTGCCGCCTCGTTAGGATCCTGGCCGAACTCGCGCCGTGCCCGGCGCTGACGCAGCAGGTCCCAACACTGGTCGAGCTGTCGCTCCAGTTCCGCGACCCGGGCTCGGTCCTCGTCGGTCGAGCCGCCGGAGGCCAGGGCGCTCCGCAGGTCGCGTTCCTCCTGCGTCATGTGCTTGATCCTGGCGAAGATGTCGTTGTCGACGCTCATAACCCACCCCGAATCATGTGCTCGTCAGGTTACTCATTGTAGTTGTCCGGCCTCTGGGGTGGTGGTGGAGAACGACTAGAGTCGCACCCATGGGTGAGGAGACGACACCGACCAGCCCGTCGGGTGAGTCGGGTGAGGGGCAGCCGCGTCCGCTGCCGCCGGGGCCACCGTCCACACGCGCGGATCGGTGGTTGTGGGCGGTGCGCCTGCTCAAGACGAGAGCCGAGGCGGCCCAGGCGTGTCGTGGTGGACACGTACGAGTGAACGACCAGTCCGCGAAGGCGGCCAGCCCGGTGCGGGTGGGGGACGTCGTCAAGGTGACCGCCCATGGTCAGACACGGATCGTCGAAGTCACCCACGTGCTGGAGAAGCGCGTGGGCGCTCCTATCGCCCAGCGCTGCTACGTGGACCGGACTCCCGCACCTCCCCCACAGCAGGCGACCCCGGTCGCGCGTCGGGACCGAGGGGCCGGCCGTCCCACGAAACGCGATCGCCGTGTGATTGACCGGACCTTCGGATCGCGGCAGAGTTAACGCGCCCAATATCACTGCCGGTGAGTTTTACTCGAGGTTCTCGGTAAAACGCCATTCATGGTTACGCAAACGCACGGGAGTTTTTTTCCTTTGTGATGAAAAATGTCCCGGTTTGTGCATCAATTTGTCACCCGCGCTGCGGAGGGTGTTGCCGGTAGCTCTTGATCTACGACACCGAGGAGTGCCGTGACGTTGCAGGTTCCGTTAATCCCGCACACCCGTACCTCCGCTCCCGCGCCCCGCACTCGCCGTTGGGTGCGGACCGCGGCCACGACGGCTGTCAGCTTCGCGTTCCTGCTGGGTGGAACCGCGACGGCCAACGCAGACACGGTGGAGAGCGACGACGTCGAGAGCGCGAGCTGGGGCATGCCCCGGCCCGACCTGATCGACGTCGCGCACCGTGGGGCGTCGGCGTACGCGCCGGAGAACACGCTGGTGGCCTACGAGGTCGCGGACGATCTGGGCACGCACATGGCCGAGATCGACGTCCAGCGCACCGCGGACGGCGAGCTCGTGCTGATGCACGACGTCACCCTGATTCGCACCACAAACGTCGAAGAGGTGTTCCCGGACCGCGACTCCTACAACGTCGGCGACTTCACCCTGGAGGAAATGCGTCAGCTCGACGCGGGGTCGTGGTTCGACGAGTCCTTCGCCGGCGAACCCATCCCGACCCTCGGTGAGGCGCTCGACCTCTTCGAGGAGCTGGACCTGCCCATGCTCCTCGAGGCGAAGTCCACGAGCCTGTATCCGGGGATCGAGGAGGACATCGCCGAGGAACTCTGGCAGCGCTCCTACTGGAACCGGCCCGGCCGTCCATTCGAGCCACACCGCCTGGTGATCCAGGCGTTCGAGTGGGACACCATGGAACGCTCCAAGGAGCTGTTGCCACGGATTCCGCACGGGCTTCTCGGTCGCGTGGACGAGTCGGAGATCGAGGACTACGCCCAGTGGGCGGACCAGATCAACCCGAACCAGAACACCATCGACGCCGACTACGTCGAGGCGGTGCAGGACGCGGGTCTGGAGATCTACGTCTACACCGTGAACAGCGAGAGCGACATCAATCGGGCGATCGACAACGGTGTCAACGGGATCATCAGTGACTACCCGGACCGCGTGCTGGAGATCATGGCCGAACGCGATGTCTGACTGAGTCGTCCGTAAGCGGTTCTCGGGGTGTGGTGCCGGTTGGTACCACACCCCTTTCGTCGCGGTGCTACCGATATCACCCAATAGTTACGGATCGCGACCTGATGCGGCCACACCGTTGACGGAAAGCCGAAGCCCCCCGGCACCGTTGAGACATGTCTCACATCCCCCCGCCACGCAAACGCCGCGTAATCCACCGATTCGGTCCGGCCCATCGCCGATCACTCGCCGCCCTCACCACCCTCGCCCTCCTGCTGTGCGCGTGTGGGGACGACGGAGACGCCCCCGAAGCACAGGACAGATCAGAAGAGGAACGAGAGGACGAACAACAACCCCCCGAGCCGCGCACCGTCACCGTCCTGGGCGCGGGTGACCTCCTCATCCACAGCACGGTGTGGCAGCAGGCCGAGGCGCACGGCGACGGCACCTTCGACTTCGCCCCGATGATGGACGGCCTCGCCCCCACGATCGGTGAAGCCGACCTCGCCCTGTGCCACCTCGAGGTGCCGCTCGGTGAACCCGAGGGGCCCTTCTCCGGATACCCCATGTTCCAGGCGCCGCCCCAACTCACCGACGCCCTGGTGGAGTGGGGCTACGACGGCTGCTCCACCGCCTCCAACCACACCCTTGACCAGGGCACCGACGGCATCGTGCGCACGCTGGACGCGTTGGAGGACGCCGACCTCGGCGCCGCCGGCAGCGCACGGGACGAACAGGAGGCCGCGGAGACACAGATCTACGAGGTCGCCACCGACGACGGGGATCCGGTGAGCGTCGCGCAGCTCTCCTACACCTACGGGTTCAACGGGATGACCCTGCCCGAGGGGCAGGAGTGGATGGGCAACCTGATCGACGCCGAGACGATCCTCGCCGACGCCCAGACCGCGACGGAGGCCGGGGCCGACCTCGTCACGGTCGCGATGCACTGGGGTGAGGAGTACGTCCACGACGCCACACAGGAACAACGGGACCTGGCCGCGGAGCTGCTCGCCTCCGAGGACATCGACGTGATATTCGGCCACCACGCCCACGTCGTGCAGCCCGTCGACGAGTTCGACGGCGACTGGGTCATCTACGGGATGGGCAACCAGCTCTCCGGCCAGCACGTCGTTGGCACCCCCCAACGGGAGGGGGCCATGGCCCAGGTCACCTTCGTGGAGGACGCGCAGGGGCAGTGGAGCACCGACGCCGTGGAGATCGTGCCGACGTGGCTGGCCACCGACCCACTGCGCGTGGTCCACCTCGCCGACGAACTCGCCGACCCCGATCTCCCCGACGCCCAGCGTGAGGAGTTCCAGGGCGCCTACGACCGCATCACCGGACACATCGACGGTCTCGGCGCCCTGGACCACGGAGCGGAGGTCACCCCGGTCGACTAGCTCCCCGTCAGCGGGGAGTCACCGCGCGCCGTGAGGAACGCCCGGAGGTGTCGCAGGAGCTCCTCCGGGCGTTCCTCGGGAACGAAGTGTCCGCAGCGCTCGATCGCGGTGCCCGTCACGTCCTCCGCGTACTCGCGCCAGATGTCCAGCGTCGGTAGCCGCGCCGGCAATCCCACCGACCCCCACAGGGCCAGGAGCGGGGCGGTGACGCGGCGCCCGGCCGTCGCGTCCTCCTCGTCGTGGGCGAGGTCGACGTCCTGCGCCCGGTAGTCGTCGAACCCCGCGCGGAGTGCCCCGGGGCGGGAGAACGCACGCACGTAGTCGTCAACGGCCTCGGGCGGCAGCGCGTCCCGGTTGTAGGTCCATCGCTCGAAGAAGTACTCGAGGTAGCCGCGAACGTCCGGTGAGACCAGGCGTTCAGGGAGGTCATGTTGCATGTGAAACAACCAGTGCCAGTAACCGGCGGCGACCGTCGCGTCCAGGCGGCGGAACATCTCCCGCGTCGGTACGACGTCCAACACGACGAGCCGGCTGACCTGGTCGGGCCGGTCCAGCGCCCAACGGTGCCCCACCCGGGCTCCGCGGTCGTGGCCGATGACGGTCGCTGAGTCGAAGCCCAGATGTTCGACGAGTCCGGCCATGTCGGCGGCCATCTGACGCTTGTCGTAGCCGTGTCCGGGCTTGTCGCTCGTGCCGTAGCCGCGCAGGTCCGCGGCGACGACCGTGTGGTCCCGCGCGAGGTCGTCGATGACCAGGTCCCAGCACCGTCGGGTCTGTGGCCACCCGTGGAGAAGCACCAACAGCGGGCCGTCGCCGGCGCGGGTGTAGCCGATGCGCACGCCCTCCACCTGAGCGAAGTCGTGGTGACGGACCGGGTCTTGCGTCATTTCTACCTCCAGGGGGATCAACCGAGCGCGAAGAGGGTGATGCCGTGTTCGCGCAGCAGACGACGTTCGCCGGACGTGACGGGGTCGCGTCCGGTCGCCTTGGCCACCATAACGGCGTCGTCCCGGCCCAGGGAGGACGCCGCGTCGACGGGGGTCGGGCCGAGCAGGAGATCGACGACGGCGGACAGGCCCGCCGGGCTGCTCCATCGGTCGGTCGCGGTCCCCTTGGCGAGGTCGATGCCGTGGAGGACCAGTTCGACGACGCGGGTGAGGACGTAGTCGCGAAGGAGCATCGCGTCGCCGTGTCGCGTGCGGACGATCCGGTCCGGTGGTTGCGTGGCGCACTGGTGGGCGACCGTTCGCCATGTGTGGTCGAAGTGGTCGATGAGCGCCGCCCTCGTGGGGAACGCGTGGGCACGGTGGCGGGCTGACTGGACGCGTTCGTCACTGGCCGCGGTCGTGAGTGCCTGCCCCTCGAGGTAGTACCGGGTGGGGTCGGTGTCCGCGACCGTCGGGGGGTCCGGCGCGCGGAGCATGGCGGGCACCCGCTCCACCGTCATCAGGACGTGGGCGAAGAGCTCCCGGTTGCTCCACGGAGGGCATGGCGAGGGCAGGTCCCACGCCGCCCCGGGGAGAGCGCGTGCGTTGGCGGTGAGGCGCTCGGCCTCGGCCCGCATCGCCGCGATCTCGGGGAGGTGGTCCTCGTCCATCACGGTGCCCGGAACTCGACGAACCGGTCGCTGGCGGCGACGATCTCCGTGGTCATGGGGGTTGCGCCGTGACCGGCCCCGTCGACGAGAACGAGTTCGGCGTCGGGCCAGGCGCGGGCGATGCGCCAGGCGACGTCGGGAGGCCCGCTGATGTCACGGCGACCGTGGATCAGGACGCCCGGGATGCCGGCGAGGTGTGCGGCGCCGCGCTCGAGCTCACCGTCGTCGAGGAAAGCGGCGTTGCTCCAGTAGTGGGTGACGAGGCGGGCGAAGGTCATACGGAACGCGGGATCGGCGTAGCGCGGGTTGGGGCTGTGGGGGGCGGCGGCCGCGACGTGGGTGTCCTCCCACGCGCACCAGTCGCGGGCGGCGCGTTCCCGTACCGCGGGGTCCGGGTCGGCGAGGAGTTGGGCGTAGGCGGCCGCCAGCTCGTGGTCGCCGTGCGCGGTGGGCGCGCCCGCCCGGAGGCGGTGCCAGGCCTCGGGGAACACGCGTCCCATGTCGCGGGTGATCCACTCGACCTCGCGGCGGGTGGTGTTGGTGACGGCGCACAGCAGCACCGCGTTCACCCGGCGGGGGTGGCGTTGGGCGTAGGCGAGGCCGAGGGTGCACCCCCAGGAGACGCCGAAGACGACCCAGGAGTCGATGCCGAGGTGTTCGCGGAGCCGTTCGATGTCCTCGACGAGATGGTGGGTGGTGTTGACTGTCAGGTCCGTCGCGGGGTCGCCCGCGTCGGGCGTGCTGCGACCGCTGCCGCGCTGGTCGAACAGGGTGATCCGGTAGGCGTCCGGGTCGAAGAACCGCGCGAGGTCGGGATGGCTGCCGCTGCCGGGGCCGCCGTGCAGGACGACCACCGGGGTTCCCTCAGGGGTGCCCCGGGACTCCCAGTAGACGCGATTCCCGTCGCCGACGTCGAGCATTCCCTGGGCGAAGGGCTCGGTCACGCTGTAGCCCGCGGACATGACATCCCTTCCGTTGTGAACCGGGTTCGTGATCCTACCGGTGGCCCGCAGGCGCAGCTAGGGGATCGGTCGGGGCGGTGCCGGGGGATCACCGGATGTCCTGGATGTCCGATTCTGGGATGATCATCGTCGTTGGATCTCTTACGTGGCAGGGGTTAGGCGATGGCGCGGGTCTCCCGACGGGCGGTACTGAAGTACGGGGCGATTGGGATGTCGGTGACGGCGCTCGCTTCCGGTGGCGGAGTCGGGTGGGCGTTCCTGGACGCGACGACGGACACCGCCGACCGGTTGGACTTCGACAATGCGTTGGCGATCCCTCCACTCGCCGACTCCGAGGTCGACGACGACGGGCGGCGAACCTTCGCGCTGGAGGCCGACATCGGCGAGCTCCAGATTCATCCCGGCGAGGCGACGACGACGTGGGGGCTCAACGGCGACTATCTCGGTCCCACACTGCGAGCCACCCGGGGCGAAACCGTCGCGATCAGCGTCACCAACAACATCGGGGAGACCACGAGCCTGCACTGGCACGGCATGCACCTGCCCGCCGCGATGGACGGAGGCCCCCACCAGGAGATCGACCCCGGGGACACCTGGACCCCCACGTGGACGATCGACCAGCCGGCGGCGACCCTCTGGTACCACCCACACCCGCACGGCGCGACCGCGCAGCACGTCTACCGGGGGGCGGCCGGTCTGTTCCTCGTCGACGATCCCGAGGCGGACGCGCTGGGGCTGCCCAGCGAGTACGGCGTCGACGACATTCCCGTGATCGTCCAGGACAAGAACTTCGACCGGGCGAACCAGTTCAACGAGTCACCGACCCTGATGGGCGACGTCGGCATCGTCGGGGACACCATCCTGGTCAATGGGACCCACGCCCCCTACCTGGAGGTGGGCCACGAACTCGTGCGGCTTCGCCTGCTCAACGCCTCCAACGCCCGGGTCTTCGCGTTCGGCTTCGTCGACGAACGCGAGTTCCAGCTCATCGCCACCGACGGAGGACTGCTCCCCGCTCCGCACACCATGACCCGGATCCAGCTCTCCCCCGGTGAACGCGCCGAGATCCTGGTGTCCTTCACCCCCGACGAGGAGGTCGTGCTGCGCGGCTTCCCGCCCGACCTGGGGCGGGTGGGCGCCTGGTCGAGCCGGTTCGACGGCGGCGACGACACCTTCGACATCCTCCAGGTCCGAACCGCCTCGGAGCTCCACTCCGCCCCGGCGATCCCCGAGGAGTTGGCCCCCGCACCCGATCTGGATCTCGACGGAGTCGAGAACCCCACCCGGGTCTTCCAACTGGCGGGGCGCAGTATCAACAACGAGCACATGGACATGCGTCGGATCAACTTCGCCACCACCGTCGACTCCGTGGAGATCTGGGAGGTGTTCAACGGCCACGCCACCCACCACAACTTCCACGTCCACGACGTCCAGTTCCAGGTGATCAGCGTCGACGGCGTCGAACCTCCGCCGGAACTGCGGGGTTGGAAGGACACGATCTTCCTGCCGCCCTACGAGCGCTTCCGGATCGCCATGCACTTCAAGAACTACACCGACCCCGACGTGCCGTACATGTACCACTGCCACATCCTCTACCACGAGGACCAGGGCATGATGGGCCAGTTCGTCGTCGTCGAGCCCGGCCAGGAACCGGGACTGCCCGAAACCGACCACGCGGCGCACTGACCCGCGAGGCGTCGGCCGTCGTCAGCGGGACCGGTAGGCGTCTCCCCGGTGTTCGACTGCGGTAACTGTGACCGTCCGAGACTCGTCATCGATCCCATACAGAACGCGGTATGTGCCGCGACGCGCGGAATATGTTCCGTCGTAGGGCGGCAACAGGAGTTCCTTTCCTACACGACGGGGATTATCCAGTAGTACCGATGTGATGAACTCGCAGACCGCGTGGGCGACCTTTTGCGGAAGCCGGTTTGAGAGTGCCCGCGCCACCGGAGCAGCTATCACAAGGTGATATCGGGTTTTGATGTCATTCACCGCGATGCTCGGCCATCAGGGATCGAAGCTGATCGACGTCGAGAACATCACCCTGCTCTCGGGCGATTTTGGACTCGGCGAGTTGGCCCATGAGCTCCGGACTGCTGAGTACCTCCAACGTCTCCTCCAAGGCGTCCAGATCGTCGGCGGACATGATGACCGCGGCGACCTCACCGTGTCGGGTGATGGTGACGCGTTGATGCGTGCGCTGTACGTCATCGACGAGTTCGGACAATCGATTGCGTGCCTCGGTGAGGGGCAATGTCTCCATGACACGAAGACTATCTAAAATCTGGCGTGATGTCTGTGCAGACTGTCCGCGGGCTCGCGAACCTATGCACTCCGGCATAGGCGTGCCGTGCGGATCCGGCGATGCGGGGCGGCCGTCTGACGCTCACCATGGAGGGATGAGGCGGGTTGACTGGGTGACACGACTGTTGGGTTCGTATCGAGGGGGCACCGTGTGGATCATGGTGGTCGCGTGGGCCGGGCTGAGCGCCGTGCTGCTCGTCGAGGCGGACGGCATGACGGACTCCCGACAGCGGGCGGTGGCCGTGGTGGCGAGCGCCCTGTTGGCGGGCGCCTTCGTCGTCGCCCGCCGCTCCCCCGCCATCGCGCTGATCCTCGTGGGTGCGTTGGCCCTGGCACAGGTGCTGGTCAGTGTCGTGGTCCTCCAGTCGGCGTGGGCCATGTCCTGCCTGCTTCCCGTCATCGTGTTCGCCTTCCACGCCGGCCGTCGCTCGGTGGGACCACTCGCGGTCGTCGGGCTGGTCATCGGTGCGGCGACGGTCTCGGGCAGTGTGCTCGCGGCACAGTGGATGACGGGTCGTGGCGCCGACAATCCCGCGAGCGTGTTCGCGGACTGGGCCGGCGTCGTCATCGTCGCGATCATGGTGGCGCTCGCGCCATGGCTGCTGGGCCGCTACTGGCGGGACCACGACGCGATCGGGGCGCGCGGGTGGGAGGTGGCCGAACACCTGGAACGCGTGCGCACGGTCGAGACCGAACACGCGCGGCTGCGGGAACGCGCTCGCATCGCCAGCGACATGCACGACTCACTCGGACACAGCCTCACCCTCGTGGGCGTGCGGGCGGCCGCGCTGGAGATGGCCGCCGAGGCCGACAGCGATCAGCGCGCGGCGGCCAGTGAGTTGCGCGCCGCCGCGCACGAGGCCACCTTGCGGCTGCGCGAGGTCATCGGTGTCCTACGCAGCGAGCACTCGGGCGACGACGAGGCGACCGTGGACGACGTTTCCACGCTGGTGCGCAGCGCGCGCTCGGCGGGCCTGCGCGTTCGACTCACGCGGGAAGGGCTGGACCTGCCGACCACCACGCCGGTCGGCGCGGCGGCGTGCCGTGTCGTCAGGGAGGCGCTCACCAACGCGGCGAGGTACGCCGCCGACGCGGAGATCACGGTGCGGGTGAGCCGCGACGGGGCGTCCACCTCGGTACTCGTCCAGGACGACGGATCGTGGACCGTCGCAGCGGGCGCGGGCTCGGGCTCGGGTACGGGGCTGGCGGGACTTCGGGAACGGGTGGAGGAACTCCGCGGCACGCTGGACGCCGGGCCGGTCGAGGACGGTCCCGGCTTCCGGGTGCGGGCATGGTTGCCGGAGTCGGACGACACGGCCTCCCAGCCGCGTCCCGGTACGCGGCTGACCCGGGAACGGGAGAACGTTACGCGGCGGGCGCGGCGCGGGCTGCTCACCGCGGTCCTCGTCCCCGTCGGGTTGACCGCGACCCTCGCCGGACTGACGTTCGCGCTGCTGGGGCTGCGTGGCGCCAACTCGGTCCTGGACCCGGCCGACTACGCCGAACTCGACCTGGGCGACGCGCGCGGGTCCGTCGAGTCCGTACTCCCCGCGTTCTCCTCGCGCCCCCGCGACCTCATCGGGGAGTCCCCCGCACCCGACGGCTCGGTGTGCGAGTACTATCCGTCGAGCCGTGAGTCCGGACTGCCGACCATCTTCCGGCTGTGTTTCGTCGCGGACCGTCTCGTGGCCAAGGACGAGTTCGAGCAGCGGCCATGACCTGGCGACGACGCTTGAGAGGTGGGGATGGTGGAGCGAACACCCCTGCGGGTGGTACTCGCCGACGACGAGCGGATGGTCCGCGCCGGGATCGCCTCGATCCTCGCCTCCGCCACGGGCTTCGAGGTCGTGGGCGAGGCGTCCGACGGGGCCGAGGCCGTCGCACTCGTGGCTCAACACGGACCCGACATCGCCTTGCTGGACGTGCAGATGCCGGGAACGGACGGCCTGTCCGCGGCCGACACGATCCTCGCCCAGCACCCCGGAACCGCCGTCGTCGTTCTCACGACCTTCTCCGAGGACGCCTACGTGGCCCGCGCGCTCGGCGGCGGCGCGAGCGGTTTCGTCCTGAAGACGGGTGACCCCAACGACCTGGTCTCCGGGCTACGGGCCGTGGCAGACGGCGGAGCGTACCTGTCGCCGGAGATCGCGCGCCGTGTCATCGACGAGCTGGGCGCCGGCGGGACGCGGGGCCGGATGTCGCGGGGAGCGCTCGCGCGCGAGCGCGTGGGTCAGCTCACCGAACGGGAACGGGAGGTGCTCGGGCTCCTCGGCGAGGGGTTGTCCAACGACGCGATCGCCCGACGTCTGGGCATCGTCCCGGGGACCGCGAAGGTCCACGTCGGGTCGATCCTGTCCCGGCTTGGCGTCGCCAATCGCGTACAGGCCGCGATCCTCGCCTACGAGGCGGGACTCATCGCCGAGACCTGAGCGGACACGCTGGTCAGCGCGTCGCACTGCGCTAGATTCGTTCCATGACCGACACCGCCGCCCTGCTGGACCACGTGTGGCGCGAGGACGGCGCCCGGCTGCTGGGGGCCCTGGCTCGTCGGATCGGCGACCTGGGGCTCGCGGAGGACGCGCTACAGGAGGCCGCGGCGGAGGCGCTGCGCACCTGGTCCACCGATCCGCCCCCCAACCCGGCCGGGTGGCTGGCCACCACGGCGCGCCGCAGGGCCATCGACCGGCTGCGACGTGCGGACACTGAGGACACCAAGCTTCGGGTCCTCGCCGCGCGGGCGGAGGAGCCGGCGGAGGACGCGGGGGACGACGTCGTCGCGCTGCTCTTCGGCTGCTGCGACCCCACGCTGCCCGCCGACACCCGGGTCATGCTCACCCTGCGCGCGGTGTGCTCGTTGACCGTCCCGGAGATCGCGAGTGCCTTCCTCACCACACCGACAGCCGTCACGCAACGCCTCACGCGGTGTCGGCGCAGACTGCGCGACAGCGGCGTCACCTTCCAGGTCCCACACCCCGAAGAGTTCGCCCCACGCCTGGATTCCGTCCTCGCGACGATCTACCTCCTGCACAACGAGGGATACCTGGCCACGGACGCGTCCGCGGGACACCGTCCCGACCTCGTCGCGACCTCCGTGCGGTTGGGGCGGGAACTGACCACCCTGATGCCGCGAGAGACGGAGGTGGCCGGGCTCACCGCGTTGATGGAACTCAACCAGGCCCGTGGCGGACAACGCCTCGACCGCGACGGCGGCCTGCTGCTGTTGGGGGAACAGGACCGCCACGCCTGGGATCAGCGACTCATCGCCCAGGCCTCGACACGGTTGGAGCGGGCGCTGGCGCGACGGCGCCCAGGGCCCTACCAAGTGCAGGCGGCGATCGTGGCGCTCCACACCCAGGCTCCGGACGTGGCCGGAACCGACTGGCGCCAGATCCGGTTGTTGTACGACCGTCTGTACACCCTGCGCCCCGCGGCGCTGGTCCGGTTGAGTCGGGCGGTGGCCACCTGGCACGTCCGGGGTGCCGGCGCGGCGCTTGATGAGGTGGACGCGTTGCGGGCCGACCTGGAGGGCAACCGTCTGTTCCACGCGACCCGGTCGCGGCTGCTGGAGGACCTCGGTCGCCTCGACGAGGCGACCGAGGCGACGCGGCGGGCCGTCGGCCTGGCGATGAACCCCGCGGAACGGCGGTTGCTGGGCCGACGGCTGCACGCACTCAGTGCTCGATGATGGGGCGCACCTCCACGCTGTTGCTGGGGCAAGTCGCCAGTCCGGGGAAAGTGGCGGCGACGGACAGTGCCTCCTCCAGCGAGTCGGCGACGATGTAGCTGATGCCGCCGATGATCTCCTTCAGCTCCAGGTAGGGGCCGTCGGTCACCTGCGGTGTGCCGTCGGCGTCGAGCCGGATGGTCTTGGCCTGCTCCGGTGGTGTGAGTTCGCCGCCGACGTCGAGCTTGCCCTCGGCGATCCACTTCTCCGCCCAGGCGATGATCCCTTCCATCTCCCGTTCGGAGGCAGCTTCGGTGACGTGGGCCCACTCCTCCGGTGCTCCGCACACCAGCATGAGGTAACGCATGTCTGTTCCTCTCGACGGGGACACCAGGGTGGCGTCCTCTCACCCCTACTACGAATGGCGTCGCCTTCCATTCGACATCGGCCGCGATATTTTCTCTCGGCTCACGTCCGAGGCAGGTGGATCAGTGTCTTTCCGGTGTTTCCGCCCTTCAGGATGTCCAGGAACGCCGAGACCGCGGTGTCGATCCCGGTCGTGACGGTCTCCTCGCGGGTCAGGGACCCGTCGGCCAGCCACCCCGCGGCGAGCTGGGTGTACTCCGCGGCGAGGTGGCGGTGGTCGCCGATGATGAACCCGCGCAGGGTCAGCCGTTTCTTGATCGCCTGGTACAGGTTGTCCGGCCCTGGGCCTCGGCCCTCGGCGTTGTAGTGCGCGACCGCCCCGCACAGCGCGACCCGACCGTTGGGCCGCACCACGTCCAGCGCCGCTTGCAGGTGTGTTCCCCCCACGTTGTCGAAGTACACGTCAACGCCGTCCGGCGCGGCGAGGCGGAGATCTTCGAGGAGAGTGCCCTCCTTGTAGTCGACGGCGGCGTCGTATCCGAAGTCCTCCATCGCGCGGCGCACCTTCCGCGCGCCCCCCGCCGAGCCGACGACCCGCTTCGCGCCCAGGTGACGGGCGATACGTGGGATCACGCTTCCCACCGCGCCGGAGGCCGCGGAGACGAACACGGTGTCGCCGGGGTCCACTCGCGCGATCTCGGTGAGTCCGACGTAGGCCGTCAGGCCCGTCGTTCCCAGCACCCCGAGGTAGGCCGACGCCGGCGCGATGGCGGTGTCGAGCACCTCGACCTGGCCCGCGTCCAGGAGGGCGTGTTCGCGCCAGCCGAGGAAGTGCCGCACCACTGTCCCCGTAGGGAGATCCGGCGTGTCGGACGCGACCACCGTGCCGACCGCGCCGCCGGTCATGGTCTCTCCCAGCGCGAACGGCGAGATGTAGGACTCCACGTCGTCCATCCGGCCGCGCATGTAGGGGTCGACCGACAGCCAGTCGTTGGCGACGACGACCTGACCGGGGCCCGGGTCGGGTACCTCGACCGTGACCGTCGCGAAGTCGTCGTCGCTTGGCTCCCCTCTGGGGCGGGAACGTAGCTGGATCTCCCTGCTGGTGAATACCACGGCGTGTCCTCTCTGTCGGGCAGGGCCGAATATATGCCGCTCAGGGGACACGAACGGCCACGAATCGGCTGAGTAGGCGGGATTCCGTCCCTTGGGGGCGGACGGGGACGACAATGGACCGCTACGATCGATTACCGCACAAACCCGCCGTCGAAGGGTCTCGCCGGTGATGACAGCCTGGGCGGAGCCGCAGCGCGCACCACTCACCTGGGAGATGTTCCTCGGAATCGACCCCGAGACCCGGCGCGACCTGGAACTCGTGGACGGCTACCTGGTGCCCCGAGAACAGCGTTCCTCCGAGCACCAGGCGGTGCTGCGGCGCCTGCTGTCCATCCTGGAGGAGGCCGCGGGCGACGCCGAACACGGACTGTCCCCGGGAACCGGTTTCGCCACCGACACTGAGGTGGACGTCCTGTTGTGGCGGGAACCGCCCACGGCGCGGAAGCCCGACGCGGTGTTGTACCGCGCGCTGGCGGAGGGCGAGGAGCTGACCGCGGACCACGTGGTGATCGTCGCCGAGGTGTTGTCGACGTGGTCCCAGCGGCGTGACCGTGTGCACAAGATGGCGGACTACGCCGACGCGGCGATCTCCAACTACTGGCTCGTTCACTACGACCGGTCCGGGGTGGTGGGCATCGAACGGTACGCGTTGCTCGACCCGACCAAGCCCTACCGTCACATCGGGACGACGTACCGCAGCATGACCTCACGTCGACGCCCCTGACGTCGTCGGCGACTCCCCCAGGCAGGAGCGGATCCCGCCGAGGAGGTGTGCCCGGAACCGGGGGTCGTGGTAGCTCTCCGTCCCGTGCCCCAGCGCGGTGTAGAACACGGGGCCTCCGCCCATCCGATGGGTCCAGGCGATGGGGTGGTCGTCGTCGGTCGCGAGGAGCACACGGCTGTGCGGCTCCGGTGCGTCGTGGAATTCGTACCAGGCGTCGGTCGTGGTCCAGACTCCGTCGATGAGGTGCCGTGTGGCGGGATGGGTGGGGTCGGTGACGCGCAGGGTCGCGGTCCGCGTCGGTGTGTGGTCGTGGGGTCGGGCACCGATCAGGTGACCGAAGAACGGCCAGTCCTCCTCGGTGTCCGCGGCCGCGTGCACGCCGACGAACCCGCCGCCCGCGGTGACGAAGCGTTCCATCGCGGCCCGTTGGGGCGCGTTGAACACGGTTCCGGAGGTGTTGAGGAACACGACGGCGGCGTAGCGTTCCAGCTCGCGGGGCGTGAACGTGGTCGGGTCCTCCGTGGCGTCGACGGTGACGCCGTGCGTGGCGCCGAGTTCCCGAACGGCCGCGATCCCGTCGGGGATCGACGGATGCCGGAATCCGGTCGTGCGGGTGAGGACGAGCAGTCGCGGCGACGCCATCGTGAATCCTCCCGTTGTGGTGGCCGAGGAACCGGTCACCAGACGCTGCGGGCCATCACCGACGACCCTGCGGGGGTGAGCGGCTCATGGAGAAGGATCGGGGTCTGTGCCATGAAGCGCGGCTCGGCCCCGTGGTGCTCCTGCGCGGCGTGGGCGAGGAACGGATGGCACAGGTACATGTCGCCGGGGCGTCCGGTCGCGGTGACGACGGGGCGGTGGGTGGAGGCGGGTGCGAGGCGGCGTGACGCGGTCGCGGAGTCCAGCGGTTCCGCGTCGAGGACGCGCGCCGTGTCGCGGTGGGATCCCACGCGGATTCGGGTGGGCGCGTCGTCCTCCCCCACCGTGGACAGCAACACGAGGAGAAGCACCGTCCACGGGCGGCCGCTCGTCGCCGGTTGCCCGTCCGGGCCCAGGGTGTTCTGGTCGATGTGCCACCCTCGGTCGTCGTCGGCAGGGAACACCGGGAACCGCACGGGGATAGTGCCGACGTCCCGGCGTGGCTGCCAGGTGTCGACCCCGAGCAGTGTGTCCAGCGCGGCGCGTAGGGAACGGCTGGACATGATCGTCGCCCCGGGGCCGTCCTCCAGGTCGGTCGCCCACACCACCGGCCGGGTCCACCCCGCGGGGTCGTGTGGGGACAGCCCCATCGCGGACCACAGCCGAGAACGGAGGTCGTCGGCCACGTCCTCCGACGCGGCCGCGGGCAGATGGACGTACCCACGTTCGGCGAATTTATGGTGATCGACCGAGCGCATAGGGCGACGGTACTCCTCGTCCTGCGCTTGGACCAGCCAATTCTCCGGTGTCTGTTCCGTCCGCCACCCTGGCCCCGTGAATGGCGCTGGTCTCGCCACGGAGGCCGGATCGCGGAGGTAACACGTGTCAACCGTTGGGGCGGAGCCGAGGCACCATCCCGTCTCGTGGGAGGAGTTCCTCGACCTGGATTCCGATCTTCGGCGGGACCTGGAGATCGTCGAGGGTTATGTGTTCCCCCGTGGACGACGCGCGCGGGAACACCAGAAGGTCGCGAGGCGGCTGTCCGCGGCCTTGGAGGCCGCCGCGGTCGAACGCATGCGCGACAGCGGTCGTGCCGAGTGCTACGAGACCAACACCGAAGTGGACGTCCTCCTGTGGGAACACCCCGCGACCGCTCGGAAACCCGACGCGGTGCTGCACCGCTGTCTGCCCGACTTCGAACAGCTCGCGGCGGAGCATGTCGTGGTCGCTGTCGAGGTGCTGTCCACCTGGTCCCAACGACGGGACCGACTGCACAAGATGGCGGAGTACGCGGCGGCGGGAATCCCGCACTATTGGCTGGTGGAGGTCGACACACTGGGTGCGGTCAGTGTCGAGCGCTACGCGCTGTTCGGGGGCATCGCACCGTACCGGCACATCGACACGACCCACCGGGATATGGGTGGCCCCGCGATTCACGCGACCGACCCGTTCCCGATCGAGGCGCTGTGGCGAAGCCTGGAGGTCGCGCCGCCGGAGTGAGGCGCGGACCGGGCTCAGGGCAGGGAGCGGTGGATCTCCAGGAGGGAGTCGCGGGCGGCGTTCCCGGCCTCGGGGTCGTCGACGACGGCGCGCAGGCGCGTGACGATGTCGTCGGTGTCCAGGCCGCGGTGCATCCGCACGAGGTGCCCCAGGCCGATGGCCGCACATCGGCGGATGTCGCCGGATGGGTGGTCCAGCAGGTCAAGACAGATCGAGCGGACCCAGTGGGGGTCGGGGTCGTGGACCACGACCCCGACCAGTGCGGTGACGATCCGTCCCACGTCACCCGCTGACAGGGCGGCGTTGAGGCCGTCGCGGTCGACCCTGGGCGGTTGTTCGTAGCGCACCAGGGTCCCCCTCTCGTCGGTCTCAGACGCCGCTGGCGCCGCCACGAGTCTGAAGGCTCCCGGCGGCCTCGCGCATCCATCGAATGGTGACGTCCGCATCCACCTTTTGGCAGAGTCCCACGTCAACCAGGGTGGGGCCGGGCGGGCTGCGACGCCTCGAGGAAGGCCCGGGTCGGTGCGCGCCTCACGGCCGGCTGGCGCGCTCCACGCAGCGCCGCGCTCCCTCCTCGGTCGCCCCGAGCACCTCCGAGATCTGCCACGCGGCGGCCGAGACGTCGACCGCCAACGTGTCCATCCGGGAGCGCGGCATCCGCACCTCGGGGCCGCTGACGCTGAGGCATCCCACGACGCGGGACGCGTTGTCGAAGATCGGCACCGCCACGGTGTGGATACCGGGTGTGCGCTCCGCGAAGGACAGTGCCCGCCCGGTCTCCCGGATCTCCGCCAGTTGCCGCCGCAGGGCGTCGGGGTCGGTGATCGTGGCCGGGGTGGCGCGATCGATTGGGTCCCGCAGCACCTGTTCCCGCAGGTCGTAGCGAAGGTAGGCGAGGAGTGCCTTCCCCGGGGCGCCCTGGGGCAGCGGTAGGGGAATCCCGATCTCGGTATAGGTGCGTCGTAACGGCTGGTGGCTCTCCGCCTGGTCGACGACCGCGCGTTTCATCGACGGCAATAGTTCGTGCAGGCCCACCGTCTCGTCGACCTGGTCGCGCAGCCGGCGCATCGTCTCCATCGCGGCGTCACGGAGCGAGGTGGGAAACGCGCCGCTGCGGGCGAGCTGCACCAGGAGGGGCCCCAGGGCGTAGCGCCGCTCGGTGGTCTGGCGAACCAGGCCGTTGACCTGCATGGCTGCCAGGAGGCGATGCGTGGTGCTCGTGGACAGGCCGGTGGCGCGGGCGATGTCGCTGGTGCCGAGCTCGGGTGTGCGCGGACTGAAGCAGCGCAGAATCGTGACGGCTCGGTCGATGGACTGCACTCCCGAGCCGCGCTCTGGTCCCCCTTTCCGTGGATCCGGGGGGCCACCCCCGTCGTCTTCATGATCCAAAGTTCGCTCACCCCATTGACGAGTGTCCAGATCAGTACGTACATTCCTGCTATACGAGAAGCTGTCCCATCATACGGGAAGATTGTGGTGTCTATGAAACCACTCGATGGATTCCGTGTCCTGGACCTCACCCGGTTCCTCTCCGGTCCCTACTGCACGATGGTGCTGGCCGAGCTCGGCGCCGACGTCATCAAGGTTGAGCCCCCCTCCACCGGGGACGACTCCCGTCGGCTCGCCCCCAAGGTGAACGGCGAGAGCTACCCCTTCGCGATGCCGAACCGCAGTAAGCGAAGTGTCGCGCTCAACCTGAAGGACGACGCGGGCCTGGACGCCTTCCTGCGGATGGTCGACCAGGCCGACCTGGTGATCGAGAACTTCCGGCCCGGCGTCGTCGACCGGCTGGGGATCTCCTACGAGGACCTCCGCAAGCGCCGGCCGGACCTGCTGTACTGCTCGATCAGCGGCTTCGGACAGAGCGGTCCCTACCGCGACCGGCCCGGGTTCGACATCATGGCGCAGGGGGCGGGGGGATTCCTGCGGATGACCGGACATCCCGACGGGCGTCCCGCCAAGATCGGGATCGCGATCAACGACATCGCGGCCGGCGCCACGGCCCTGTACTCCATCCTCGCCGCGGAGATGGTGCGGCGCACCACCGGTCGAGGAGAGTACATCGACGTCTCCCTCCTCGAGGCGGGACTCGCCTGGACCGTCTGGGAGTCCGGCGCCTACTTCGGCTCCGGGGAGATCCCCGCCGCGACCGGGACGCGGCACCGTCGCAGCACCCCCTACCAGGCCTACGCCACCTCGGACGGGTTCGTCACCATCGGAGCGAACAACGACCGGCTCTGGACCCGCCTGGTGCGCGACGTGCTCGATCGCCCGGAGTGGTTGGACGACGAGCGCTTCCACTCCCTGCCGGCGCGGATGGAGCACATCGACGAACTCCAGGAGGAGATCGAGGCACTCACCACCACCCGCACCACGGCGGAGTGGATCGAGGCGTTGGACAAGGGCGGTATCCCCGGCGGACCCGTCCTGACCTACGACCAGGCCCTCAGCGACCCCCACGTCCAGGCGCGGGGCATGGTCGCCGAGCTCGACCACCCCATCATCGGCCCGATGCGCACCATCGCCCCACCCACCAAGTTCCGCAACCTCGACTTCTCCATCGGCGGCCCCGCGCCCTGGCTGGGCCAGCACACGCGGACCGTCCTGGCCGAGGCCGGGTTCACCGCCGAGGAGATCGACAGCTTGTGCGCGTCCGGCGCGGCACATGACGAACACCCGGACCTGCAGGGAGACCCCAATGTCTGAGGACATCCTCGTCGAGCGCGACGGCGCCGTCACCACGATCACACTCAACCGCCCCCAGAGCCGCAACGCCATCAACCTGGGCATGTACAAGGAGATCCCCAAGATCGCGGCGTCGGTGGACGCCGATCCCGCGGTCAAGGTCGTGGTGCTGCGCGGCGCCGGGACCAAGGCCTTCGCGGCCGGTGCCGACATCCACGAGTTCGAGGAGGTGCGCGGCGACGCGGAGAGCGCCCGCTCCTACAACGAGTACGTGGCGGCCGCGGAGCACGCGCTGGAGGGCATCGCCAAGCCCACCATCGCCATGGTGCACGGGTTCTGTATCGGTGGCGGCTGTGGCCTGGCACTCACCTGCGACTTCCGGTTCGGCGACACCAACGCCCGGTTCGGCATCACCCCGGCCAAGCTCGGACTCGTCTACAGCCTGGAGTCCACCAAACGCCTGGTCGACCTCGTCGGTCCGGCCCAGGCCAAGTGGATCCTGTTCTCCGGTCTCCACATCGACGCCGACCGTGCCCTGCGCGTCGGCCTCGTGGAGGCGGTGCACGACCCCGACACCCTGGAGTCGGCGACCACGGAGTTCGCGGCCACCCTCGTCTCCCGCGCCCAGTTCAGCGTCCGATCCACCAAGGAGATCATCCGGCGGATCACCGCGGGTCAGGCGGAGGAAGACGACCACACACGCCACCTGCGCAACTCCTCCTTCGACACCGCCGACTACGCCGAAGGCGTGCGCGCCTTCATGGAGAAACGAGCGCCGCGCTTCGCCTGACCGGCGCACGACCCCTCATCGGCGCGGGGGGATGACCAGACCAACCAGGGTGGTCGGATCCACGGTCACCCGCCCCGCACCGGCGCTCTCCACGCACCGCACGGTCTCCCGCCGCGCGGTCCCACCGCCCCTGTCCCCCACCCAGCTTGAACCGTCCCGGGGGTCCGCCCCGGGGCCAGTCCAGTGAGGAGAGTTCACCCATGTCGAGGTTCTCTTCAGTTTTCGCGGTGATGACCACGTTGGCCGTCGCCACCAGCGCGTGTGGAGCCGGAAGCTACGCCGAGGAGGAGGCGGACGACTACCCCAGTCAGGAGCTCGACTGGACGATCGCCTTCGGCCCTGGTGGCGGCAACGACATCATGGCGCGGGAGATCGTGAGCATCCTGGAGGCCGAGGAGCTGTACCCGGAGAACATCGTGGTGGAGAACCGGGAGGGGGGAAGCGGCGCGACCGGTTGGGGACACCTCCTCGGTCAGTCCGGAAACCCCTACGCGATCTCCACCACCTCCGGCTCCTTCCTCACCACTCCCTTGCAGGCCGACACCGGATGGACCTACGAGGACTTCACCGCCGTCGGCCTCTTCGCCACCGACGACACCTTGTTCGTCGTTCCCTCCGGCCACGACGCCCAGTCCTGGGAGGACTGGGTCGACTACGCCCAGGAGAACGCGCCCGTCGCCGTCGGGGGCATTGGAACGGTCAACGTCGACTTCATCATCCAGGCCGAACTCGCCGAACAGGCCGGATACGAGATCGACTACGTGCCGTTCAACGACGAAGGACAGATGCAGGCCGCACTGCTCTCGGGGACGCTCGACGCCATCGTGTCCAACCCCGGCTCGGTGATGGGTCAGGTCGAGGCCGAGGAGGTCACCCCGCTCCTGTTCACCGGCGAGGAACCACTGGAGGCGTTGCCCGACGTTCCCATCGGAGAGGAGGAAGGGTTGGAGAACCTGGTGTCCATGCCGCGCGGACTGATCCTCCCACCCGACGTTCCCGACTACGCGACGGAATGGTGGATCGGCGCGATGGAGAGCGTGGTCGAAACCCAGGAGTGGCAGGACTACATCGACGCCAACTTCCTCAGCGAGGACGTTCGGTGGGGTGAGGAATTCGCGGCCTACCTCGAGGAGAACGCCACCGAGTTCGAGGAGACCCTCCGGGAGCACGGTGCGATCGAATGAGTGAGCCAACCACCCCGCTACGATCGGCTCCCGCGGCCGAGACGGACGAACACGGGGCCGGAACCATGCCGGCGGTCCTCCGCCGGATCGACGGCACCTCGCTGTTCTACCTGGTGCTGACCGTCGTCCTCGCCGGCTACACCCTGCTCGCGTTCGACATGGAGTGGGACACGCAGGCCGGACGCATCGGCCCCGGATTCTTCCCCCGTATCATCGGCGTCGCCGGAGTCGCGCTGGCGGTGATCGGGCTGGTCAACGCGATACGTCAGGCACGGAGCAGGTCGTTGGACGCGGTCCCGGCGGAGCCCGAGGACCTCCGCTACCCCGGGATCATCGCCGTCATCGCCCTGGGGCTGGGTGCGTTCGTCACCGTGCTCATTCCCCTGGGGGCGCCCCTCACCGGGGCGGCGTTCCTGGTGCTGATGTATCTCATGATCGACCGGAAGCGAATCCTGCGGCGCGCCGTATTGAGTGTCGTGTTCCCGCTCGCGCTCTACATCGTCTTCGACGTTCTGCTCGGCGCGGCCCTCCCCGGGGGAATCACCGACTTCCTCTGATATTCGCGCCTTTCCCGCCCGACGTCCGTTTCCGATTCGGCCGCCAAATCGGACCCGCCCGCCGCTGACGACTCTCCACTAATTCGGCGCCATGTAGGGCTTGATACCGATTTCCCCCCATCACTCTCGGAGTCCATTATGGACCTGTTTGCGAATTTACTGAATGGCATATCCAATGTGCTGTCGCCCACAACGCTGATGTTCCTCGTCATGGGCGTTCTCGTGGGAATGCTCGTCGGGGTGATCCCCGGGCTCGGGCCGTCGGCGGGGTTGGCGATCCTGCTGCCGTTGACGTTCGGCCTCGACCCGATGCACGCGATCATCCTGCTGGCCGCGGTGTACTACGGCGCCTTCTACGGCAGCACCATCACCTCCGTCCTGATCAACACCCCGGGTGACGCGGCCAGTGTCCCGGCGGCGTTGGAGGGATATCCGATGGCGCGGCGGGGAAGGGCCGCGCCGGCGCTCATCATCGCGACGATCGCGTCGTTCGTCGCCGGAACCGTCGCGGCCATCCTGCTGACCCTGGCGGCACCCGCGGCGGCGGCCGTCACGTCCAGCTTCGGGCCGCCAGAGCTGTTCCTGCTGGTCATCCTCGGCCTGTTGACACTCATCGTGTTGGTGGGAAAGAACTGGGTGCGGGGCGCGCTGTCCGTCATCCTGGGCTTCGCGATCGGCACGGTCGGTATCGACATCGGGGGCGGCGCGCAGCGCTACACCTTCGGCTCGACGGAGCTCATCAACGGGATTCCGTTCATCCCCGTCGCCATCGGCCTGTTCGGACTCGGTGAGATCCTGTGGAGCCTCTACAACGGCGTCCACCGAAAGAAGCAGGAGCGAGTCGAGTTCAACCTGCGATCCAACTTCTGGCCCAACCGTAAGGAGTGGCGTGAGGCGCGTGGGCCCATTGGCCGGGGGTCCCCGATGGGCTTCCTGCTAGGCGTGGTTCCGGGCGCGGGGGCGACAGTCGCCTCGCTCATCTCCTACAGCGTGGAGAAGAGCCTGTCCAAGACGCCCGAGAAGTTCAACAAGGAGGGTGCGGTCGCGGGCATCGCCGGTCCGGAGTCGGCGAACAACGCCGCCGCCACCGGAGCCATGGTTCCACTGCTCACGATGGGAATCCCGGGTTCGGCCTCGACCGCGGTGCTACTGGGCGGGTTCTTGATGTGGGGGCTCCAGCCGGGGCCCTTGCTGATGGAGCAGAACCCGGACTTCGCGTGGGGTCTGATCGCGAGCATGTACCTGGGCAACGTGGTGCTGCTGGCGGTCAACATCTTCTGTATCCCGATGTTCGCCTCGGTCACCCGGATCTCGCTGCCGACCCTCGCGCCGCTGATCGTCGTTCTTTGTGCCTTCGGGGCGTTCACCGTCAACGGGAGCGTCATCGAGGTCGGCATCATGTTCGCCTGCGGTTTCGTCGGGTTCTTCATGCGGATGTACGGGCTCTCACCCGCGGCCCTGGTGATCGCGTTGGTGCTGGGGCCGCTCGCGGAGGAGACCTTGCGCCAGACGATGATCATCTCCGGTGGCAATTTCGACATCTTCCTGGTTCGCACGCCGTCGCTCATCCTGCTAGCGGTGGGGGTCGGCCTGTGTCTGCTTCCGGTCGCCACGCCCTGGGTCAAACGGGTCGCCGCCCGTGCGCTCGAGCGGAAGAATCGGGGGGAGGAGTCGACGCCGAGCGCCCAGTCGTGACCAGCCGATCCCCGCGAGTGGAGGAGCCCATCGATGCGCCAGCAGCGTTACGCCGTGGTCGGTGGCGGCATCCTCGGTACGGCAGTCGCCCGACGGCTCCTCGAGGAACGCCCCGCGATCCGGCTGAGTCTTCTCGAGAAGGAGGACGACGTCGGGACGCACCAGACGGGGCACAACAGTGGCGTGGTTCACGCCGGTCTGTACTACCAGCCCGGATCGTTGAAGGCGCGGTTGTGCCGACGGGGTGTGGGTCTGCTGCGGGCGTTCTGCCGGGTGCGAGGTGATGGGGATCCAGCGGCGGGACGGGGAGGTCGTCCTCGACGCCGCGGATGGCCTCACCGAGGCCTTCGACCGGGTGATCGTGTGTGGCGGGCTGCACAGTGACCGGCTGGCGCGGCTGGCCGGCGCCGCGGAGGATCCCGTCATCGTCCCGTTCCGCGGTGAGTTCTACGCGCTGCGTGAGCAGCGCCGGTCCCTGGTCAACGGCCTGGTCTATCCAGTCCCCGACCCCCGGTACCCGTTCCTGGGCATCCACCTCACGCCACGCGTCGACGGCGAGGTACTCGTCGGACCGAACGCGGTCCTGGCCGGGGCGCGTGAGGGGTACCGCCGGAGACCTCAACGGACGGGACCTGCGTGAGGTCCTCGCGTCCTCCGGATTCCGGGCGTTGGCACGCCAGCACTGGCGGACCGGCGCCGCCGAGATGTTGGGTTCGTTCAGCCGGCGGGTGTTCGTGTCCCGCGCGCGTCGCTACCTGCCGGGGTTGCGCGGCATGGACGTGGTCCCGGCTCCCAGCGGTGTGCGGGCCCAGGCCCTGAACGGCGACGGGACGTTGCTGGACGACTTCCGGATCGACCGCCGTGGCGCTGTGGTCGCGATCCGCAACGCGCCCTCCCCCGCCGCCACCTCGGCGTTGGCGATCGCCGAGCACATCGTCGACGGTGTCCTCAACAAGGAGCCGCCAGCGGAGGGATCTCGATAGGCTCGCGGCCACCATGAACCATCCGCATGCCACCGACCGGCCCGCCACGGAGGCGGAGGCCCTCGCCCAGCAACGGCGTCTGGCTCCCCTGGTGCGGGAGGAGGCGCTGTCCACGGCGGAAGTGACGCTCGTGGCCGGGGTCGACGTCACCTACGCCGACGCGGTCGACCGGCTCGTCGCCGCCGCCGTCGTGCTCCGACTCCCCGGACTGGACGTCGTGGAACGGTCCTGGGTCTCGGCGCGGCCGTGTTTTCCCTACGTCCCGGGACTCTTCGCGTTTCGCGAGGCCCCTCCCCTCCTCGACGTCCTCGCCACCCTGGAGACGGTTCCCGACGTGGTGGTGTGCGACGGCTACGGCAGGGCACACCCACGCCGGTTCGGCCTGGCCTCCCACCTCGGTGTGCTCCTTGACCGTCCGGTGGTGGGCGTCGCGAAGTCACCCTTCGTGGGAGAGGCCGTACCGCCCACGTCGGAGCGTGGTTCCTGGAGCGACCTGACCATCGACGGAGAGGTCGTCGGTCGGGCCCTGCGCACGCGGGACGGAGTCAAACCCGTCTACGTGTCGGTGGGGCACCGGGTCGACCTGCCCAGCGGCACCGACCTGGTGCTCCGGCTGTCGCCGCGCTACCGGGTCCCCGAGCCGATCCGGCACGCGGACCGACTGTCCCGGGCGGTGCTCCGCGACGGCCACCTTTCGACGGTGTACGGGTCGGGTTAGGGGGTTCCCGGGGCTTCGACCTTGTCTCGGGGCGGTGCTCGGCGGCTGCTGCGCGGCGGTGTACGGGTGAGGTTAGGGGGTTCCCGGAGCTCCGATGGCTTGGCCGGCGGTACCGGCTACCGGACGAAGCCCGCCACGCGGGGGTGCGGGGTGATCGGTATGTCCGTCCCGCCCGTGGAGTCGGCCAGCGCGTCGAGGATCCCCTGGTCTGGCTCGCCGTAGAGCTGGAAACTGTGGGCGAGCATCTGGTCGGCGGCGAAGAAGACGTCCACCATCAGTTGCGGGCCGTGCCCCCTGGTGAAGTCGACGGCCCGCGTGATGGCCGCGTTGAACTCCCCGACGTGCCCGTCGTGGACGCGCATGGTGTTGCGGAACAGGATGGTGCACGGTGGGTTGCTCATGGGGGCGACACTCGCACCTCCAGCACGCTTGAACGAGAATCGCCGTTCGGTGGACGTGGCCCGGGACGCCCGACGTCGACGGTGGCGCGGTCCACGCGCGGGAGCCGCTCCCGCCGGCGCACACCTCAGGCCGTGC
Organism: Spiractinospora alimapuensis; assembly: GCF_018437505.1. NCBI lineage: Bacteria > Bacillati > Actinomycetota > Actinomycetes > Streptosporangiales > Nocardiopsidaceae > Spiractinospora > Spiractinospora alimapuensis. The sequence goes on from NZ_CP072467.1 coordinate 469,860, forward strand.
GGACGCGGCGCAGATAGGCGTCGCGGGAGGGACGCAGGTGGTCGCGGCAGATGTCGGCGAGGAGATCGGTGTCGCCGGCGCGCAGAGCGTCCACCATGGTCCAGTGCTCCTCCTGGGCCCGGCGCAGGGACTCGGGGTCGGTGATGGTGATGGACCGGATCACGTGGGTCATGCGTGCGTAGCGGTCGATCGCCTCCACCAGTGCGTCGTTGTCGGCCAGAGAGAACAGGTGCCGGTGGAAGGCGAGGTTCGCCTGGAGGACACCCCGCGCGTCGCCACCGCCGACCGCGGCGTCGTGGCGGTGCTGGATCTCGACGAGTTCGGCGAGCCGCGCGCGCGGAACCGGCAGGGAGACGCGACGCGCGCAACTCACCTCCAGCACCTCCCGGAGGTCGTAGAGGTCGCGCACCTCCTTCTCGCCGTACGCGGCGACGTACGCGCCGGCGTGGGGTTTACGGCGCACGAGCCCCCGGTTGTGCAGCTCCTGGAGCGCCGCGCGTACCACGTGCCGTTTGACGTCGAACTGTTCCATCAGCTCGTCCTCCACCAGTCGCTCCCGGGGGAAGCGGCGGCCGAGCACGATGTCCTCCTCGAGGAGGTCGGCGAGTGGCGCTCCGCCGGAAACGGACGCGGTGGTGTGGGCCGGGGAGGTTGGTTCGGGCACAGCGGCTTGTCTCCGATCGCCGTCCGTTGACGTGGTGCGACACCCACGGTACTTGCGGCCCCGTGGGCCGTTGTGATTCCCTCGCGATGAAATCGATGAAATTATCAATAATGAGGTCGATGATGGGTGATCGGGCACGCCCGCTGGGTCTGCGGGGAAACCTCACCAACTACGGAGATTCCGAGTTCGCGCTGTTCCTGCGTACGGCCTTCATCAAGGGCGCGGGTTACACCGACGACGCGCTCGACCGCACCGTGGTGGGCATCGTCAACACCGGCAGCGGGTTCAACCCCTGCCACGGCACCATGCCGCAACTCGTGGACGCGGTGAAACGCGGCGTCATGCTGGCCGGAGGCCTTCCGGTGGAGTTCCCCACCATCTCACTGCACGAGAGCTTCGCCCAGCCCACCAGCATGTACCTGCGCAACCTGATGTCGATGGACACCGAGGAGATGATCCGGGCCCTCCCGGTCGACGCGGTGGTGCTCATCGGAGGTTGTGACAAGACGGTTCCCGCCCAGCTCATGGGTGCCGCGTCCGCGGGTGTTCCCGCGGTCCAGCTCGTCACCGGATCCATGCTCACCGGGTCGTACCGAGGGCGTCAGGTGGGTGCCTGCACCGACTGTCGGGCCTACTGGGGCCGGTACCGCGGTGGCGAGATCGACGACGCCGAGATCGCCGAGGTCAACCAGCAGCTCGTCAGCAGCATGGGAACGTGTTCGGTCGCCGGTACGGCGAGCACCATGGCCTGCGTCGCCGAGGCCCTGGGAGTCGCCCTCCCCGGCAGCGCGACCCCACCCGCTGTCACCGCCGACCGTACCCGGGTGGCCGAACGCACCGGACGCCGCGCGACGGAACTCGCCCGCGAGGGGTTGGCCATCGGCGACGTCCTCACCGAAGCGGCGTTCGAGAACGCCCTTACGGTGCTGCTCGCCCTCGGCGGTTCGACCAACGGGATCGTCCACCTGGCCGCGGTCGCCGGGCGGCTCGGCTACACCCTCGACCTGGACCGGTTCGACGCGATGAGCGAACGAACCCCCGTCCTGGTCGACCTCAAGCCCGCCGGCGACCACTACATGGAGGACCTCCACCGCGCGGGCGGCGTCCCCCGACTGCTCCACGAACTCCGGGACCTGCTCGACCTCGACGCCCTCACCGTTACCGGCCGCACGCTCGGGGAGGAACTCGACGACGCGCCACCCCCCTTTGACCAGGACGTCATCCGCCCTCGCGCCAATCCCGTCTATCCGGCCGGAAGCATCGCCGTGCTGCACGGCAACCTCGCGCCCAACGGCGCCATCATCAAACGGGCGGCGGCCTCCCAGGAGCTCCTGGAACACCGGGGGCGTGCCGTGGTGTTCCGCGACGCGGCCGACCTGGCCGCGCGGATCGACGACGACGCGCTGGACGTCTCCTCCGACGACGTTCTGGTCCTGCAACGGATCGGCCCGTTGGGCGGTCCCGGCATGCCCGAGGCGGGGTATCTCCCGATCCCGTCCCGACTCGCGCGACAGGGAGTCCGCGACATGGTGCGTGTCTCCGACGGACGCATGTCGGGAACCGCGTCGGGAACCATCGTGCTGCACGTCTCCCCCGAGGCCGCCGCGGGCGGCGCGCTCGCGCAGGTACGCACCGGCGACATGATCCGGCTCAGCGTCGCCGAACGGCGGATCGACGTGGAGGTCTCCACCGACGAACTCGAACGACGGGCCGCCGAGGCGGACACGGCGGACGCGGAGGCCGTGTCCCGACCGGGGCGGGGCTATGGACGACTCTTCGCCGAACAGGTCACCCAGGCCGAGGACGGTGTGGACTTCGCGTTCCTCCGCGCCGAGGACTACCGGGGGGTGATCCCCCGAGCCTGAGAGGCATCCAGAGCCGTCGTGGAAAGGCCACACCAAGGAGCCGATGAATAAGTGACCGGCCGGGAGTCCCGTGACGGACGACCCTTCCCCCGCCCCACCACCGGTCTATATGTAGGCGTCCACCGAGGACAGTCGGGGTGCCCCGAGGGCGACACGCCCGGTGTGATGTGGTGCGGCCAACGGGCAGCCCTGCGGTCGGTGCTGATCGTTTCTGGCCATGGCAGTGGGTCGGTCGTGGATCGACCCGCGCGGGTCGGAGCTCGGGCACGGCTGGGGTCGGCACGCGGGAACGAGCCCACGTCGTCGCGGTCTGCGCGGCGGTAACCGTTGGTGTGGGTGTCGGTCACCCGGCCATCCCTTGGGTCCGGTCCGGGTGTTTCGGAGGGACGGCCGATGACAGGAACCCGAAGCCGGGGCGCGGCGCACACATCCAGGTTCGACTGCCGGCAGTGTCGGAGGCACCATGTTGGCACGTGTGGGGGTGTGATGACTACCTATTCATGGGGGTTTGTGGTCGGTGATGTGCTGGGGCACCATCGCTGGGTGCATGGCCTTCCGCCACATGGGGCGGATCGGGATTTGGTGTTCGTGTCGGAGCGGTTGGTTTCGGCCGCTGTACGGTGCGCCGATGGGCCTGCGTTCGGTGAGGTGAAAGTGCGGATCGTTGTGGCGGGTTCGGACGCGCGCGGGTCGTGCGGTGGTCCCGGACATCGGAGCTCGGACATCTCACCGTGATCGGCGTTGGTCTACCGGGCTGTATGGCGCTCGAAGCGGCCCTGTGACATCGCCCTTTTGGAGGTGACAGGGGCAGCTCGCGCGGTCATCGCGTGGGTGTCGGTCACCCAGCCACCTCCCCGGACCGATCTGGGCGTTCCGCAAGGCTGGTCGGTGTCGGGTATCCGACGCCGGGGGGGGCACATGCGCATATCCCGCGTTCGCCTGTCGGCCAATGTCGGGAGCGCCGTGTGTGGGTGACAGAGCCAGCCGGCGTGGTCGTCGTGTGCGCGTCGGGCCCCCGGCCACCTCCAGGATCGGGCCGGGTGGGCCCGCCGGTGGAATCGCCGCACGGGCCATGGGCGGTCCGCGCATCGGGTCGGCACCAGGCCGCACCGTGGCGATCCCACCGACGCTCGGCACCCGCCTTCCGGTGCGTCCGCTCGCGCCGTGTGCCCGATCAGTCGGGTTCGGGTGGGGCGGTGCCGGGCCTTCCGGCCAGGTGTCGGCGGACCCGCGACGCCACGGTCAGCGGAGGGACACCGAGGGCGTCGGCGGCCGCGACCACGTCGTCGTGCTCGGGTTTCGCGTGCCAGGGGCCGTGCTTGACCCGCACGGGGTGGCCGCCGACGTCGACCGTCGTCACCCGGCGCGGCACGGCTCTGCGGAGCGTGGGCGAGCGCCGGATACCCAGACTGCCGGTGTGGCGCAGGACCAGCTCCTCCAGCATCGCCGCCTCCGTCTCCCGGCACAGGACGTGCACGACGTGCGCGGGCCGGTTCTTCTTCATGACCGCCGGGGTGATCCACGCGTCGGCGGCCCCGGCGTCCATCGCGGCCCCGACGAGGTGTCCCAGCACCTCCCCGGTGGCGTCGTCCACGTTGGTCTCCAGCACCACGAGTTCCTCAGCCGGGGGAATCCGGTCCGTGGCGGTCTCGAGGAGTGTCGCCTGCAGGACGTTGGGGCGGTCGGGGAGGTCCCGCGTGCCCGCGCCGTAGCCCGTCTCCCCCACGACCCCGGCCGGGAACGGCCCGTAGGTGGTGTCGATCGCGGTCAGCAGCGCCGCCCCCGTCGGGGTGACCGTCTCGGCCGGGACGTCGATTCCGACCACGCTCGCTCCGCGGAGCAGCGCCATCGTGGCGGGCGCGGGCGCCGGCAGCCAGCCGTGCTGGGTGGACACCCGGCCCTGCCCGAGACCCACCGGTGCCGAGACGACGCGCTCGACCCCCAACAGGTGCATCGCCGCGGCGGAACCGACGATGTCCACGATCGTGTCCAGTCCGCCGAGCTCGTGGAGATGGACGTGGTCGGGATCGGTCCCGTGGAGGCGGGCTTCCACCTCGGCGACGGCTCGCAGCGCGCGTTGGGCGGTCAGGGCGACGGAATCGACGTCGACCCGTGCCGCGTGGGCGATGAGCTCCGCGGCCGTGCGTGACGTGGCGGTGTCGTCCTCGACCTCGACGCGGGCGGCGGTGGCCATGATTCCGTGCTTGGCGACGCGGTCCTGGGTCAGCCGCCAGCCCCGGACGCCGGTGCTCGCGAGGATCCGCCGTACGTCGTCCAGTGGCGCCCCCAGGTCCAGCAGGGCTCCGAGCAGCATGTCGCCGGAGACGCCGGCGCTGGGATTGAGATGGAGGATCACCGGCGGGCCTCTCCGCTTCCGTGGCGGGCGGTGCTGGACTCCACGGTGGTCGCGAGTCGGTGGGCCGCCATCGCGGCACCGAAGCCGGAGTCGATGTTGACCACGGTCAGCCCCGCGGCGCAGGTGCTCATCATGGCCAGCAACGCGGTCACCCCCTCCAGGGCGGCACCGTAGCCGGAGGACACGGGCACGGCGATCACCGGGACGGCGACCAGGCCCGCGATGACGCTGGCCAGCCCGCCCTCCATTCCGGCCACCACGACCACGGCGTCGTATGTCGCGATCTCCGCGGCGCAGTCCAGTGTTCGGTGTATACCGGCCACACCGACGTCGTGGAACGTCGCCACCGTCAGGCCGACCGCGCGGGCGACGCCGGCGGCCTCGGCGGCGACCCGCGTGTCGGCCGTGCCCGCGCTGACCACCGCGAGACGGAACGACCGTGGCGAGGCGTCTCTCCAGCGCAACAGCCGGGCCTCTGGGTCGTGGGTGGCTCCAGGGAGTGCCCGGGCGACGGTGTCCGCGTCTGGGGTCGGGATCCTGGTGACCAGAACCGGGCCGCGGGACTGGCGTAGCAGTTCCGCCACGATGGCGATGATCTGGTCGGTTTCCTTGCCGGGCGCGTAGACACACTCGGCGACACCCTGGCGCTCCTCGCGGGCGGTGTCGACCCGGGCGAACCCGAGGTTGGTGTACCCCTCGCCGCCGCTCGTCACTGGGTTCCTCCGGTGGTGACCTCGACGAGTGGCAGGACGGCGTTCATCCGGCCGCTGGACAGTCCGCCCAGGTCGAGGGAACAGAAGGTGAACCCGCTGGCCCGGACCCGCGCGTCGAGTTCCCCGCGCAGGGTGGCGGCGCGTTCGACCTGGTGCGCGGGCACCTCGATCCGGGCGACGGTGCCCTGGGAGTGGGCTCGGACGCGTAGGTCGGAGAAGCCCAGGGCACGAACGGCCTCCTCCGCGGCCTCGATCCGGGCGAGAACGTCGGGGGTGACGGTCTCTCCGTAGGCGACACGGGAGGCGAGGCAGGGCGCGGCCGGTTTCGTCGCGGTGCGCAGCCCCAGCTCGTGGCTGACGTTCCGCACCGTGGCCTTGTCGAAGCCGGCGTCCACGAGGGGACTCAGCACACCACGCTCTCCGGCGGCGCGTTGCCCCGGACGGTGGTCCCCCAGATCGTCGAGATTGGTCCCCAACGCCACCGACGCGCCCGAGAGGCGGGCGATGGGTGCCAGGGCGTCGAACAGGGCACTCTTGCAGTGGTAGCAGCGGTCACCGGCGTTGGCCCGGTACTCGGGGCGGTTGGCCTCGTCCGTGCGGACCTCCACGTGCGCGATGGCGTGCTCGGTGGTGAAAGTACGCGCGTCACCTCGCTCCCGCGCAGCCAGGCTCGGCGACACGGCGGTCACGGCGAGTGCCCCGTCACCGAGCTCCCGTGCCGCCACGAAGGCGAGCAGGGCTGAGTCCACTCCGCCCGAGTAGGCGACGATGAGGCGCCTCTCCGCGGCGAGCCGGGCGCGGAGACGTTCCAGTGGTGTCGTCGGCATGGGTCCCTCCCCTTCGTGCGTGGTCAGACCAGGTATGCGAGGTCCGGGATGCTGACATCCAGCGCGTCCGCCGTCGCCGCGATCTCGGCGCGAACCTCCGGAGCCAGGTCGAGACCCGCCTCGAGGTTCTCCGCCGCGCGAACGGCCTCGGGTTCTCCCGGGAGGTAGACGCGGGAGTGGTCCGTGGCCGGCCGGAGAGCCGTCACCTCCTCGGCGACGCCCGCCATGCGGTCGGCGAACTCCCCCGGTGCGGTGAACAGGTCGGGGTTCATCGCGAGGAAGAAGTGGCCCACGTCCTGCTCGGTGTGGGGGTTGTCGTACAGCGGCGGGATGTGAGGGCCGTAGTTGGCCCCCGACAGCACACCCGAGAGGATGTCGACCAGCAGGGCCAGGCCCGAGCCTTTGGCGCCGCCGAGCGGGAGCATGGTCCCCTGGACACCCGCTGCGGGGTCCTGGGTAGGGGATCCGGAAGCGTCCAGGGCCCACCCGATGGGGATCGGTTCCCCCTTCTTGTCCGCGAGGATGATCTTGCCGCGGGCCACCGTGCTGGTCGCCATGTCGAACACGATGTTGGGCCGCTCACCGGCGACGGGAACGGCGTAGGACAGCGGGTTGGTGCCGAAGAACGGGGCGGCGGCGCCCCACGGCGCCATCGTGGGGGGCGCGCTGGTCGTGGCGAGAGCGATGAGGCCCCGGTCCGCCGCGGCACTGGTGTAGTAGGCGAGCATGCCGCAGTGGTTGGATCGGTGAACCGCGACGGCTCCCATCCCACTGGCCTTCGCCTTGTCGATGGCGGTTTCCATGGCGGCGCGGGCGACGACGATCCCGGGGCCGTTGCCCCCGTCGAGCCGAGCGCTCACGGGCGTCTCCGCCTCGGTGCGCATGGTGGGGCGGGGGTCGACGAGGCCGGAGCGGACGCGTTCGACGTAGACGGCCGTGCGGCTGACCCCGTGGGAGGACACCCCGCGGAGCTCGGCCTGGACGAGGTGGTCCGCCGTCGTCGCGGCTCCCTCTTCGGACAGCCCGGCGGCGGTGAAGATCCGTGTCACCACGTTGCGCAGGGGGTTGACGGCGACACGGGAGTTGTCAGACATGCTCACATCCGTTCTCGGTGAGTTTCTCGGTGATCCAGGCGCGGTCCCACCGGTCGCCGGTGATCGCCTCGGGCACGGTGTCCTCGTGTCGGCGCAGCGCGTCCGCGTCCCGCTCGACGCTTTCGGCGTCGCCCTGGGGGACCACGACGACTCCGTCCGCGTCGCCGAGGATCAGGTCGCCGGGGAGGACGGCCTCCCCACCGCAACCGATCGGTGTGTTGATCTCTCCGGGGCCGTCCTTGTAGGGGCCGTTGGGGTTGAGCCCACGGGCGAACACGGGCAGGCCGAGGGCGTTCAGGTCCTCGACGTCGCGCACGGCGCCGTCGACGACGATTCCGGCGATGCCCCGATGGGACGCGTAGCGTGCCATCAGTCCACCGATGATGGCGTGGGCGCTCCCGCCGCAGGCGTCGACGACGAGCACGTCCCCCGGCTCCGCGAGGTCCAGCGCGCGGTGCACCATCAGATTGTCCGAAGGGCGGGTGCGGACGGTGATCGCGATGCCGGCCAGGTAGCGGCCGCTGATGCGGTGGAGCCCGCGGAGCGTTCCGAACCGTGCCATCACGTCGACGACGTTGGGGGTGGGGGTCTGCGCGTCCCGGAAGCGACGGATCACGTCCGGGGGGACCGTGGACTTCGGCCGGGCGAGGACACGGTTGCCGACGCCCATCACGCCGCCACCGCTCCGGCCGCGTCGAAGCGGAGGCCGGGCGTGGACTCCAGGATCGTGATCTCCTCCCGGTCCCGGATCTCGGGCAGTAGGGCCGTGGAGATCCATAGCGTTTCCAGGTGCAGCGTGTTGTCGATCATCGCCATTCGGATCGTGTTCTCCTCACCGGGTTGGGGTTTGAGCATCCGGGCCATGGCGGCCACGAGGGCGGAGTCGGAGGGGAACGTCATGGGCACCGCCGCGCGTTGTGGTCCGCCGCTGGTCAGACAGTTCAGGTAGGTGCTCTCGCGGTCGAGTTTGGCGACGAGCCGTTCTGTGGTGAAGTCGGCGAGGCCGACCCCGGTGGCGTTGCCGTGCGAGCCGGCGTCCAGGTCGAGGACCCCGAGGGCGCGGATGGCGGGGACCGCCGGTTCGTCCATGCCCTCCAACCGGAGACGTCCGATGACGTTGGTGTCCATCCCGGATCCGCTGTATGCCTTGCCCATCGATCGGACGATGAGGGCGTCGAGACGGTCCACGGGCAGCCGCGGGAGGAGCCGCCGGGCGCGGTCCAGCAGGCGCTCCTCGTGGTGGCGCAGCTCGGCGGCCGGGATCGCCTCGATCACCGCCGGGTGCTCGTGGGCGTCCTGCACGATGGCGATGCCGCCGACCACCGGGAGGCGGTCCAGGACCGTTGTGGCGATGGAGTCGATCGCCTCGACCATGTGGTGCCACCCCAGCCGGTGCACCATGGACGCGCCGTGCGCCCTTCCCGCCCCGACGGTCAGCATCTTCAACAGCCCGCTCTCGTGCGGGCCGTGGAACGAGGTGTGGGGTTTGATCCGGTTGACCGGGATGATCATGTCCGCCTCGGCGGCTTCTCGGGCGAACCGGACCGGCAGGCCGGCACGGGGGCCGGTGGTCTCCCCGAGGTGCGCGACCTCGTCGGAGCAGCTAATGGGTGCTCCCGTGGCTTCCTCCGTGATGCCCAGGGAGGTGAGGATGTCGCGCTGTCCCTGTGCGGTGCCACCGCCGTGGCTGCCCATGGCGGAGAACAGGAAGGGCGATCCGCCGGCGTCACGGACCGCGCGCACCACTCCGCGGAGGAGCTGTGGGATGCCGTGTATGCCGCGGCTTCCCGCCGTGATCGCGACCCGCGCGCCGGCCAGCGCACCGTGTTCGTCGAGGAGACAGCGGGTCTGGCGAAACGTGGTCTCCTCGGGGTCCTCGAGTGCGAACGACGGCAGGGTGCGGCGAATCCTGTGCATCGGGACGTGGTGCAGAACGGAGCTGGTCCTGGTTGTCATGGGGTCACCTCTGGGCGTGGTCCCGATTCGGAGTCCTCCGTGGGGAGCCGACGGCGCATCCACCGCGCGAGTAGCGGCGCCGTCAGCGACAGGAGGATGAGGAGCATCAAGACGATGGTCAGTGGGCGGGAGAAGTAGTAGCCGAGCAGGTCGCCCTGGGCCATCACCGCCGACTGCCGGAGCCCCTTCTCGGCGATGCTGCCCAGGATGAGCCCGAGCACGATGGGCGCCGGAGGCATACCGACCTTGCGCAGGACGTATCCGATCACGCCGAACACCAGCATCACCCATACGTCGGCGATGCTGTTGTTCACCGCGTAGGTTCCGACGACGCACAGCGCGACGATGACGGGCACGAGGACACGGATCGGTGCCCGGGTGGCGAGCACGAAGTAGCGTGCGCCGGCCAGGGCGAACGCGCCGATCAGGATGTTGGCCAGCAGGAAGCCGAACATGATGGCGTAGGTGATGTCACCCTGTTCGGTGAACAGGGCCCCGCCGGGCTGCAGGCCGTGGATGAGGAGGCCGCCGAAGATGACGGCGGTCGCGGAGCTGCCGGGAATCCCCAGTGTCAGCATGGGGACCATCGACCCACCGGTGACGCCGCTGTTGCAGGTCTCGGCGCCCGCCACACCCTTGAGTGACCCCTTGCCGAACTCCTCTCGGTCCTTGCCGCGGGAGAAGCGTTTGGCCTCGTTGTAGCCGATCCAGCTCCCGATGTCGCCGCCGGCGCCCGGAAGCAGTCCGACGAACACGCCGATCCCGGAGGAGCGGCCGATCGTGCCACCCAGGCGGCGCAGTTCCCGCAGCGTCGGCATCGCTCGTCCCGTGACACTGCTCCGGGTCGGCGCGGTCGACGTCGATCTTCCCTCGGCGAGGATGAGGACCTGGGACAGCGAGAAGAGGCCGATCAACGCGGGTACGAGCGCGATGCCTGACTGCAGTGCGGTCGTGCCGAAGGTGAAGCGTGGATACCCGGTCAGGATATCGATCCCGACCGTGGCGACCAGCAGGCCGATCGCGCCGGCCGCGAATCCCTTGAGCAACGACCCGGCGGAGAGGCTCCCGATGATCAGCAGTCCGAAGATCGCGATCAGGAAGTACTCCGAGGCGGCGAAGGCGAGGGAGACCTGGGCGAGTGGCGGTGCGATCAGCAGTAGGGCGAAGGCGCTCACCAGGCCGCCGCTCATCGACGCGATCGCGGAGACGGCCAGCGCCTTGGCCCCCTTACCCCGCAAGGTGAGTTGGTAGCCGTCCAGAGCGGTGGCCGCGGCGGCGGGGGTGCCGGGGGTGTTGATCAGGATCGCCGAGATGGATCCGCCGTAGGTCGCGGCGGCGTAGATCGCGACGAGCATGGAGATGCCGGCGACCGGGTCCATCCCGAAGGTCACCGGGACCAGCAGTGCGATGCCCATCGTCCCACTGAGGCCGGGCAGCGCGCCGATGATGATGCCGCCGACGACACCGGCGGTGATCGCGAGCAGGACCTCCCACGTGAACAGGTTGTCCAGGGCGCCGTAGAGAATCTCGGTGTTCACGGTCACCCCCTAACCGAACAACAGCCCGGTGGGCAACGGGACGCTGAGCTGGGCCACGAACAGCAGGTAGACCAGCCCGGACAGTACGACGGTGACGCCGGTGAAGACGCGCCAGTCGCGCACGCCGCCGAACCACAGGTGTGCGACGAGGTAGAGCGCGGTCGCGGGGAAGAAGCCGACGAGACTCAGCAGCCCGACGTAGGCCGTCACGATCACGATGGTCCACGCGGGACGGGACAGGGTCGCACGGCTCCACTCCGTAGAGGACTCCGGTGCCTCCGAGGAGTCCGCTCTGGCGCGCGCCGCGCGTAGCCCGCGCACGGCGATGGCGACGCCGAGCCCCAGCAACAGCGCGAGGACGGCCCACGGCCAGGCGGCGGCCTCCGCGGACAGGGGGATCGTGTACAGGAGGAACACGGTGGCGAGGGCGACGAGTGAGAGGCCGAGAACGGCGTCGGGAGATCGGAGGGACGATAAGCGCCTTTTCGGTCCTGACTGGAGGGACATGCGTCGACCTACCCCCTTGGGAGTGCGTGGCGGACGGGCCGGGCGTGCTGATGTCGGAGTATGGGCCGGTGGCTCATGGGGCGCCGCCCCAGATGTAGGTCTCGCCGAGGCGGCGGGCCGTGCGGTCGTCTCTGGTGACCATGTCGGCGTACTCGTCCGGCGGGAGGTAGTCGACTTCCAGACCCTGCGTGGCGAGCTGCTCGATGTGATCCGGATGTTCCACGGCCGCCCGGCACGCGTCCACCAACGTGGCCGTGACCTCCGGGTCCAGGCCGGCGGGGGCGGCGATGCCACGGGAAGACCAGGAGGCCACGTCGGTGAAGCCGGCCTCGGTGAGCGTGGGAACGTCTTCCAGGTACGGTGACCGTTCCGCGTCGTCCTTCATGACCGCGATCACCCGGATCTCCCCGGCGTCGTGTTGGGCCTTGACCTCGCCGACGTTGGCGAAGACGGCGTCGACGTTGCCGCCGAGGAGGTCGGAGATGCTGTCGGCGGCCCCCTCGTTGTGGAGAACCGTGAATCGTGTGTCGAATCTGTCGCTGAGTTGGAGCGAGGCGAAGTGGTCGTCGCTGCCCACGCCGGTGGACGTCACGATCAGTTCGTGTTCCATGGCGTGTTCCATGAAGCCGGTGATGTCGTCGAACCGGTCGTCGGAGGGACTGACCGCGATCGCGCCGTAGTCGGTGACCTGGTTCCCGATCAGGGTGAACGACTCCGGCCCGACGTCGGTGCGTCCCAGGCGCGGGTCCAGGTAGCCGGTCATGAAGTTGGGCGTGTTGATGAACCCGATCGTGTAGCCGTCGGGATCCGCGTTTACGAGATCGTTCCACCCCACCCACCCGCCTCCCCCGGGGAGGTTGATGATCTGGACTTCTCCGTCAAGCGCCTCCTCCAGGAAGGGCTGGAGGACGCGTGCGCCGACATCGGTTCCGCCCCCCGGCTCGTAGGCGACGATCATCTGGATGGGGCGGGTGGGGAACGCTCCGGTTCCCCCGCCCAGGCCACAGGCCGAGAGGGTCGGAGCGCCGGCCGCCGCCAGGCCGAGCGCGGAGAGCCGAAGAAACGCGCGACGCCCGATTGGTCGGTTACCGCCATGGGGAATTTCCGTTGTTTTTGGCATGAAAGAATACCGCCTCCCCGAGGCTCGACATTCTTCGAACGGGTGAGTGCTGAATGTATGGGGTTGTTGGCGCGCGGGGCCCGGGGGGTTACCTTCCTGGGGCGTCGGCTTCCTGTCGCTGCGCGAGGAACTTGCGCATGGTTTCCTCACCTGCTCTGAGGTGCGCGAGCAACGCTTCGCGGGCGACCGGAAGGTCGTGCGCCTCGATCGCGACGCAAATATCCTGGTGTTCGTTGACTACTTCTCGCATTCGACCTTCGTATCCCGGGGCGAGGAAGTGTCGAATTCGGTTGATATGTTTCTCGGTCTGTTCGTAGAAGCGGATGAGTCGCGAGTTGTCGCTCAGTGCGACAATGCGTTTGTGGAATGCGTGGTCCCGCGCGAGGTACTCCTCGTACGGTCCGGGTGGGCCGGGGGTGGGGGCACGGTCGAAGAAGGTGGACAGCTCCTCGACGACCTCTTCCTCCCACGTCTCGGCCAGACGATCCAGGCCGAGGGGCTCCACCAGGCGACGCACCTCGAACAGTTCGGCGACGTCCCCGAGGGCGAAGCCGGCCACCGCATAGCGTCCCCGCCGGCGGTCCACCAGACCCGCCGCCTCCAGGCTCTGCATCGCGTCACGGATGGGGGTCCTGCTGACGCCCAACGCCTCGGAGAGGTGTCGGTCAACGAGTGGGGTCCCTGGGGGAAGGTCCCCATGGATGATCGCGCTCTCGATGGCCTCGTACGCGGACTCACTCATCCGGAGGTTCCGCAGGGGTCCGTGGGCCCGCATGGGGGCTAGCGCATCCATGTGACGCACGGTACATTGCCTCCGAAAAGTCAACAAGGGTATTTGGTATACCAAATACCGGAAGATGTCCCTCGAGAAGACGAACCCGCCGCACCGGCAGGGTGACCCCGCCTCCACCGCCCACGGCCCCGTGGGTCGGTCAGCCCAGACGCCAGCCCACTCCCCCAGTCGTCCAGCGATGGCTTCACAGTCGTCCGCTGGCCCGGGTTTCCTCCAGGGAGGACGATGCGCATGGACGATCCGCCCTCCCCTCGCGCGACGGATCCGGGTGCTGGTCGGACGACTCCGCCCCCGACGAGCACGCTCACACCCCGTTCGACCTCAGGGCCGTGGCCGTGGACGACCGGGGCACGGTGGGAGCCGGGTGAGCCCGAGCCATGTTCCGTGAGAATCGCTCTTCGCGAGAAGAGAGAACGTACGAGAAAGGTACGCACCGCATGCGCCTTGCCACTATCCGCACCGAGTCCGGCGAGCGTCGGCCCGTCGTGGTCGACCCGAAACGCGGAACCGTCGCAGTGTCCGATCTCATCGACGCCGCCCCGAGCGACACCATGGCGTTGCTCGCCCCCGAGGCGTGGCGGGAACTGGAGGACCGGCTCGCCCGAGCGCCGGAGTCGGTGCCGGACCTCGGCCCCGACGCGCACTTCGTCGCGCCCTACACCCGTCCCCGCAAGCTGTGGGGCATCGGACTCAACTACGTGGACCACGCGGCCGACCTGTCCGAGGTGGTTCCCGACGAGCCCGCGTCGTTCGTCAAGGGGGACCACACCATCATCGGGCCCGGAGAGCCCATCCCACTACCCGCCCAGAGCCAGCGGGTCACCGCTGAGGGCGAACTGGGGTTGGTGATCGGTCGCTACTGCCGTGACGTCTCCGAGGACGACGCGTTGGACTACGTCGCCGGCGTCACCACGGTGTTGGACCAGACCGCCGAGGACATCCTGGAGCGTAACCCGCGTTTCCTCACGCGTTCCAAGAACTTCCCCGGGTTCTTCTCCTTCGGTCCGCACATCGTGCCGCTGTCGGAGGTGATCGCCGCGAACGGGTCGCTGTCCGAGGTCGAGGTGCAGACCGTCATCGACGGCGAGGTCCACCGCGCCAACACGGTGTCGCGGATGCGCTACTCGCCCGAGCACCTGATCAGCTTCCACAGTGCGGTGATGCCGCTCTACCCCGGGGACATCATCTCCACCGGAACCCCGGGTGCGGCACCGTTGGCGCCGGGCATGGTCGCGGAGTGCCGCGTCAGCGGAGTGGGCACGCTCCGCAATCCGGTGGTCGCCGCTCCCTGACGACGAGGTGGTACGGGGGCGGACTCTCCGATTCCCTCGTGGTTTTCTGTGGCGGCGCGAGAATCTGCCTCAGGGGGGTGGTGATCCGAAGCTGGGCGTTGTAAGTATCTCTCAGGATGTCGTGGGCACGTCCTGGGGAACTGTGGGCCGCATCGTTTCTGACCGGGCCGGTCGCGTGCGCACCCCGACACGGAGGGGATGTTCATGGGGCAGGACCGGTTCGGTGCCGGTGCGGCGGGAGGCGACGCCCACGCGCTGAGCCGACCCACACGACGGGTCGCCGTGTGGGTCGCCCTGCTCGCCGCGCTCACCGCGCTGGGGGTCGTCCTCAGCCACGCCGCCGGGGTGGGGCCGGACGAGGACTATCCACCAGCTGTGCTGCTGGTCGCGCTCGCGCCGGTGGTCGCGGCGGTCGTCGTCGCCGGGGCGTCGTCCCGGATGCGTGGCCTCGGATCCATCGTCCGCGGCGTCGGGCACTGGCGGATCGCGCCGTCGTGGTACCTGCTGGTCGTCGCGGGACCCGTCGTCCTCGTTCTCCTGACCAGTCTGATCTCCGGGGCGCTGGGTGGTCCGGTGCCCGACGAGTGGGTCCTGGCCCCCAGCGGGTTCCTCGCCGTGGGGCTCGCCGTCCCGTGGATCGTGGGGATGCTGGAGGAGATCGCCTGGCGCGGGTTCGCCCAGCCACTCCTCCAGGTGCGATTCGGCGCGCTGGGCGCGGCGGTGGTGATCGGGGCCGTGTGGGCCAGTTGGTACCAGTGGCCTCTGTTGGCTCCTGGCGGCGTCGACGGCGGGGCGCTCGCCCTCACGCTGCAGCTCTACGTTCGCCTGATCGCGACCGCGGTGATCTACGCGTGGCTGCTCAACACCACCGGCAGCCTCCTCCTGGTGATGGTCGCCCATCTCTCCCACCACGTCGCGCTCGACCTGCTGCCGGTCCCCGACGCGGTGGGCGCCGGATGGGGCGCGATCCTCGCCGCCCTCTACGCGGCGCTGGCGGCGGTCGTGGTGGGCATGACCAGCCCCCACACCCTGACGAGGGGCGGTTCACCGCCCCGACGCCCGTGAGGTGGCGTGGTCTTCGTTGCCCGTCCCCGGCCCTCCCTCACGCACCCGTCTTGCGTCGCGCCCACGCCCAGTGGTTGGCTCGGGGAATGGTGCCACCCGACGCCTTCCGTGATCAACCCACCCTGCACACGGCGCGGATCCGGCTGGAACCCCTCACGGCCGAGCACTTCGACGGGATCTGGGCGATGGTGCGGGAGCCCGAGGTGGCGCGCCTGACCGGTGCCCACCAGCCGTTCACCGAGGCCGGCATCCGGGGCTGGCTCACCACCCGCGCGGACCACCACGACCGAGCCGACTGGGCCGTCGTCCGCGTGAACGACGGCGTGGTGATCGGGGACGTCGCCTTCAACGGCTTCGACCCCGACAACGCCTCCACCGGATTCCGGATCGCCCTGGCCGGGCCGCATGTGTTCGGACACGGCTACGGGACCGAGGCGACCCGCCTCGCCGTCGACTACGCGCTGGACACCGTGGGTCTGCACCGCGTGGAGCTGGAGGTGTTCTCGTTCAACCCGCGGGCGCGGCGCGTGTACGAGAAGTGCGGCTTCGTGCGCGAAGGAGTCCGGCGCGATGCCCTGTACTGGGCGGGTGCGCGCTACGACGCCATCGTGATGGCCGTCCTGTCCACCGATCCCCGACCCCGGTGACGGCGCCACACGTCTCACGTTGACGCGGGGGCCAGCCCGTCGATCAGTGCGCGCAGGCCCCGGGCGAAGGTGGCGTCCCAGTCCGTCGCGGCCATCCTCCGGTGGGCCGCCAACGTGGGGTAACGGTCGCGTTGAGTCTGGACGTGTTCGTCGGCCGCCTTCCGAGCGTCTTTGGGCTGGGTCTGCCAGGACGCCTGCATCAGTGTGGAACCGATGACGTAGTTGGAGACGGCGTACGCGGCGTCGCTCACGCCGGTCACGGGAAGGCCGGCACGCGCGAGGACTGAGTACAGGAACTCCTCCCTCGCGAGCATGTTGGGTCCCAGCATCGGGCGGCCGAGGAGGCCCGCGGACCAGGGGTGACGAAGCAGCGCGGCGCGCCAGTCGGTCATGAATCCGCGGAGGTCCTCCGCCCAGTCCGGCCCAGGCTCGCCGGGGAGGTCGACCTCGGCGTAGACGGCGTCGAGGGCGAGGTCGAGCACGTCGTCCTTGGTGGCGACGTGGCCGTACAGAGTCGTCGACCCGGTGTCGAGGCGCTCGGCGAGACGACGCATCGTCAGCCGTTCCGCGCCCTCCTCGTCGAGCAGCGCCAGTGCCGTCTCCACGATGCGTTCCCTGGTGACCCGCTGTTTGCGTGGGCGCTCGGATCGGAGCCACACCTGCCCCGGGGACGGGGGTGGAGACGTGGCCGCGCGGTGGTCCTGTTCGGTCATGCCCGCCACTATAGTACGTTGATCGGCGACCCGATCATTGGTCGGGTTTCAGATCAATGGTCTGGAGGCTGTATGAATCATGACGCGGACCGGGGCGGGGCACGGACACCCCAACCGTCCCCGACCGACGGCTCCGACACCCCCACCGTCCCCCCGGACCCCCGGCGCTGGTGGGCCCTCGCGGTGATCGGGTTGGTGCAGCTCATGGTGGTTCTGGACGCGACCATCGTGAACATCGCGCTGCCCTCCGCGCAGGCCGACCTCGCGATCAGCGACGGCGACCGGCACTGGGTGATCACCGCGTACGTGTTGGCCCTGGGGAGTCTCCTGCTCCTCGGCGGACGCGTCGCCGACCAGATCGGTGTGCGGCGCGCCCTGCTGATCGGCCTGGTCGGGTTCGCCGCGGCGTCGATCCTCGGCGGTGCCGCCCCCACCGGGGGAATCCTCTTCGCCGCACGCGCGGGCCAGGGCGTCTCCGCGGCGCTCGTCGCTCCCGCGGCGCTCTCCCTCCTCAGCGTCCTGTTCACCGACCCTCGTGAGCGGGGGACGGCGTTCGGAATCTACGGTGCCCTCTCGGGTGGCGGAGCGGCGGTGGGTCTGCTCGCTGGAGGGCTGCTCACGGAGTACCTCGACTGGCGATGGTGCCTGTATGTGAACGTCCCGATCGCCGTGCTCGCCGCCGCGGGGGCGGTGGCCTTCGTCCGCGCCGGGACGCAGGGGCCGCGGGGGCGGGTGGACCTTCCCGGCGCGGTCCTCAGTTGTGTGGGGCTGGCGTCGATCGTGTTGGGGATCGCCCAGGCGGAGGAGCGGGGCTGGACCTCGTCCACCGTGATCGCGCTCATCGGGGTGGGGGTGATCGTGCTCCTGCTGCTCGTCGTCGTGGAGACCAGGACCGTGCGGCCGCTCGTGCCCCTTCGGGTGCTCACCCATCGAGCCCGGGGAGGGTCGTTCCTCGCCGTCGCGCTGTCCCAGGTCGCCCTGTTCGGGTTCTTCCTGTTCATGACCTACTACATGCAGGGCGTGCTGGGATACACGCCGATCCAGGCGGGGTTGGCCTTCCTGCCGTTGACGGCGGCCACGGCGGTGGGGGCGAGCGTCGTCGCGGCGCGACTGCTGCACCGGACCGGCCCGAGGGTGTTGGTCGTCTCGGGATTGCTGCTGACCGCCGGGGGGATGGGGGCGCTGACCCGGTTGAGTGCCGACGCGGACATGGTGTACCTGACGTTGCTGCTCCCCACACAGCTCGCGATCGGGCTCGGGATGGGGTTGGTGATGATGCCGGCGATGAGCACCGCCACCGCGTCGGTGGCTCCCGCGGACGCGGGCGTCGCCGCCGCCCTCGTCAACACCTCGCAGCATGTCGGTGGCGCTCTGGGTGCGGCGCTGCTCAACACCGTCGCCGCCAGCGCGACGGCCTCACTCGCCGTCGGGGGGCGCGGCACAGGGGTCGAGGCCGTGGTGCACGGCTACACCACGGGGATCGCGACGGCGGTGGCCGTTCTCCTGGCCACCGCCGTCGTCGCCTTCGTGCTGCTGCCTCGACGGCCCGGAGCGGCCCAGGGCCGGTGACCCCCGAACGCCCCCGCGGGTCGGTGACGGTCCCGTGCGGAGCCCGTGACGGGGTGTTTGGTTGTGTTTTTCCAGGATGTCCTCTGCCGGTCACGTCGTGCCCTCAGGGTGGCCGTGGCGCTGTGACAGACAACGAAACCCGCGTGTTCCCCCTCATCGCCAGTGAACACGCGGGCCTCTTCCCGCAAGGAGAACTGTGGTGCAGAACTTCCGGGGATGGTCCCGGCCGCCGGCCGGCGGGCTGGTGACGTCGGGGCTCATGCTGAGCATGCTCGCCGCGACAGCGGCCCCCGCCGCCGCCGACACCGAAGGTCCCGAGATCATGGGCTTCGGACCCGACAACGTCATCGTGCTGATCGGTGACGGCATGGGCTACAACCACGTCGACGCCGCCAGCCTCTACGAGAACGGCACGTCCTACAGCCAGGTCTCGGTGGGGGTGGACCCCGAGGACGACTCCGACGGCTCCACCATGCCCAGCCCTCCGTCGCGTGAGGGGTCACGGCCGTTCGCGGCTGGGGACGTCGAGCGTGAGCCCTCCGAGCCCAACAACGTCTACGAAGAGTTCCCCGTGCAGTTGGGCATGGCCACCTACAACGTCGATGGCGGCTACTCCTCGGATGACGCGTGGGGGGACTTCGACTGGGTCAAGGATGGTGCGACCGACTCCGCCGCGGCGGGTACGGCCCTGGCGACGGGGGTGCACACCAACAACGGCGCCATCGGCCTCGACCCGGAGGGCGACCCGGTGCGCAACCTCACCGAGCGTGCCCAGGAGACGGACCGGGCCAGTGGAGTCGTGACGAGCGTCCAGTTCAGCCACGCCACCCCCGCCTCGTTCGTGGCGCACAACGCGAGTCGGAACAACTACCACTCCATCGCGCGCGAAATGCTCACCGAGCACGAGATCGACGTCGTGATGGGGGCGGGGCACCCCTACTTCGACGACGACGGCGAAGCGGTGGAGGAACCGGCGTTCGACTACATCGACGAGCGGACGTATGAGTCGGTGACGTCCGGAGACTTGGGTTTCGAGACGGTCGAGGAGGCGGACGACTTCGCCGACCTCGCCCAGGCGCAGAACCCGCCCGAGCGGGTGTTCGGCCTGGCCCAGGCCGCCACGACGCTCCAGTACGACCGCAGCGGACCGGACCGTGACTCGGAAGGCAACCCCATCGACGGGGCCGAGCCGTACACGGCGCCGGACAACGAGAACGTGCCCAGCCTGTCGGACATGACGGCCGGGGCGCTCAACGTCCTCGACAACGCCTCCGACGAGGGAATGTTCCTCATGGTCGAGGGTGGGGCCATCGACTGGGCGGGCCACGGGAACGAGATGGGCCGCCTCATCGAGGAACAGATCGCCTTCAATGAGGCGGTGGACACCGTGGTCGACTGGGTCGAGCAGGAGAGCAGTTGGCAGGAGACCCTGGTCGTGGTCACGGCGGACCACGAGACGGGGTATCTCGCCGGCCCCGGAGCCGGAGACGCCTGGACCCCCATGACCGGCGAGTCCGGTTCACTGCCGGAGCACTCCTGGCACAGCGGGGACCACACCAACTCCCTCGTCCCGCTCTACGCCTCCGGCCCCGGAGCCTCACGCATCGAGCACTACTCCACCCACGACGACGCCGTGCGCGGCGCCTACCTGGAGCACACCGACGTCGCCAACGCGATCTTCGACTTCTGGGGCTACGAGTAGATTCCCAACAAACGTGTGGGCCTGGTCAGACCAGGCCCACACTCGTTTTCATCGCGGGGTCAGGACTCGAGCCCGTGACGACCCCACGCGGCCAGAATTGAACATCCACGACCGCCAGATGACGCCCGGTCTTGCCGTCAAACTGCTGTCACACGCACGAGGCCCGGTTCACGAACTTCCGTGAACCGGGCCTCGACCTGCACTTATCTCGTAGCGGGGGCAGGATTTGAACCTGCGACCTTTGGGTTATGAGCCCAACGAGCTACCGAACTGCTCCACCCCGCGTCGGTGTGTTGTCTTAACTCTAACGCACGTGCGGGGTGGTCGTGACATGGAAGCTAGGAGGTGACGCAGACCTGGCCGCGGTCCTTCTTCACGGGGTTGCCGTGGCCGGGGCGGATGTCGTCCTCGAAGATCTCGGTGGGCAGGTAAAGGGAGCAGCAGGCGTTCGGGATGTCCACAACACCGCTGACGCGGCCTTCTATGGGTGCGGTGCCGAGGATCAGGTAGGCCTGCTCGCCGGTGTAGCCCCACTTCTTGAGGTACTCGATGGCGTTGAGGCAGGCGTTGCGGTAGGCCTCGGTGGCGTCCATGTAGAGGTTGGTGTTGTCCCGGTGGTCGACGGAGATCCCGATGAAGGACAGGAACTCGGAGTAGCGGGGTTCCACGCGGCCGGGGAAGAAGACGGGGTTGCGGTGCACGCCGTAGGTGTCCATGCCGTTCTTGATGACCTCGACGCGCAGGTCGATGAAGCCGCCCATCTCGATCGCGCCGCAGAAGTTGATCTCGCCGTCGCCCTGGCTGAAGTGCAGGTCGCCCATTGACAGCAACGCGCCGGGGACGTGGACGGGATAGAAGACGCGGGCGCCGCGGGTGAGGTTCTTGATGTCGTGGTTGCCGCCGTTCTCGCGTGGCGGCACGGTGCGGGCGCCGTCGGCGGCGACGCGCTGGGCGGCGTCCCCCACGGCGCGCCCCGGGAGGGTTCCGTTCTCCAGGGGCGGCAGAGCCAGCGGTGGCACCCGTGTGGGGTTGGTGGCGATCAGGTCCCGCTCGCGGCCGTTCCAGGAGGCGAGCAGCTCGGCCGAGGGGGCCACGCCCATCAGGCCCGGGTGGGTGATGCCGGTGAACCGAACACCGGGCACGTGTCGGGAGGTCGTCTCCTGTCCGTGGAAGTCCCAGATCGCCTTGTAGGCCTCGGGATAGTAGTCGGTGAGGAAACCGCCGCCGTTGACCTTGGAGAAGATCCCGCTGTATCCCCAACCCTGGCCGCAGACGGGCCCCTCCTGTTGGGGGATGGGACCCAGGTCCAGGATGTCGACGACGAGCAGGTCACCGGGCTCGGCACCCTCCACAGCGATCGGTCCGCTGAGCATGTGGCACCGGTCGAGGTCCACGTCGCGGACGTCGTTGGCGGAGTCGTTGTTGCCGATCTGACCGTCGGTCCACTCCCGACACTCCACCCGGAACTCCTGTCCGGAGCGGGCGGTGGCGGCGGGCGGGATCTCCGGGTGCCACCGGTTGTGGCCCGCGACGCGTTGCTGGGCCATGGTGGTCGACGGGTCGTGACTGAACAGGACCTCGGGCATGGGTGTTCTCGCTTCCGCGTTAGGACGGTTCTCGGTTCATTTCTGGGTTTCGCACTGGGGAGAACCACAGTGCGCCGACGGCGGCCACTCCGAGCAGAAGCAGCACGAGGGCCGTCGCGGGCGTGTCCGGCCACAGGCCGACGACGAGGAGCGCGCCGGGGAAGGCCGCGGTGACGGTGCCGGTGACGATGGCGAACCAGCCCGTGAAGGGGGCGAGGCCGCTGTTGCCGCGCCCCAGGACGAGGAAGAAGAGGAACCACAGGACGGCCCAGTACAGCCAGATCACGGTGAAGGGCCAGTCGCCGGCCAGTACCGCGGACTGCAGCGACATGGCGATCGCGCTGAGCGCCACGAACAGCGAGAACCATCCCAGCCCGCGCGGGTCCCAGTCGGTGATCGCGTTGATCCCGACCCAGAGGTAGGTGAACCCGAAGAGGTACAGCGGGGCGGCCTCCAGAACCGACGCGGTGTCGCCGTTCTGGATGAGGAGGACCGTGGGGCCGACGACCTGGAGGGTTCCGACGAAGAGGTTGAGGGGGGCGGCGGCGCGGGGGCTGATGGTGCCCAGCAGCATCAGCCCGTTGACCACGAGAACGGCGCCGACGTAGAAGAGGCCGGTGGCGACCATGGCCGCCGCCTAGGGGCGAGGGAGCATCGCGTGGCGGGGGTCTGTTGGCGCGGCTGGGGCGCTCACGGTGGGTGCGGACCGGACGACGGCGGGGTTCTCCGCGCTCGCCTGCGCCCGTTCGATCGCGCCGTGGCTGGCGCGACGCGCCCCGCCCAGCATCGGGGCGGTGAACGCCCGCCGCGCGTCCTGGCCGCAGTGGCAGGACGCGCGCGGCGCGGCGTCACCCATCGCCGCGGCGTGTGTGGTTTCGTGCCCCTCGGGACACCGGTAGAGGTAATCGACCATGACCATCTCCTTTCAGTTGAAAATGAATCAAATGAAAGGAAAAGTCAAGCAGGTTCGGTGATCTTCTCCGGGGTGTGTCAGAGTCGGGTGATGATGTCGAAGGACGTGCCCTCGGCGTTGGCCAGGTAGACGGGCTGGCGTACGTGGGCGCGGGATATCTGCATGGTCCCGCGCGGGCCGTCGTAGCCGACCTGATCGCCCACCGCGGCCAGCCGTTCGGCCTGGATGGTGCCCGCGCGGCGCGCCAGTGCGCTGAGGGCCATGATCCCCTCGAAGCAGGACTCCGCCATGTTGTTGAGGGCGGGCGCGGTGGGGCCGTGCATCCGCGCGTAGGCGGAGGTGAGGTCCATGGCCGAGGCCGTCGCCAGGGACCGGAAGTAGGCGGCGGCCACGAACAACCCGCTGGTCGACTCCGGGCCGCTGCCGAGGAGCATGTTCTCCTCCATCAGCGGACTGAGGCGGCGGATGGAGTCGTGCAGCCCCCACGCGGCGAACTCGCGGTTGAAGTGCACGGCGTCCTGACCCACGAGGAGCATCAGGACCGTGTCGGGGCGGCTGCGGGAGATCCGTGTGAGCACCGACCGGAAGTCGTGGGTGCCCAGGGGGACGAAGCTCTCCCCCACCAGCCGAACCCCCAGCCGCTGGGCGTAGGAGCGAACGGCCCGCGCGGTTCCCCTCGGCCAGACGTAGTCGTCGCCGACGAGGAAGATCCGGCGCATACCGAGTTCCGCCCGCATCCACCGCAGCGCCGGCGCGATCTGGTCGGGAGGGGTCTCCCCGGAGCAGAAGACGCCGTTGGCGCTCTCCCCTCCCTCGTACAGGGAGGTGTAGACGTAGGGGACGTGCCCGGTCACGACCGGAACCAGGTGTTGGCGCACCTGGGAGATGTGCCAACCCGTGACGGCGTGGATCGCGCCCGACCGGACCAGGGAGCTCACCGTGGCGGCCACCTCGGACGGAGGGGCACCGCCGTCGATGACGACGGGACGGACCGCGCGACCCAGGACCCCACCGTCGGCGTTGACCTCCGCGACCGCGACCTCGGTCACCGCCTCACAGGAGGGGCCGAAGATCCCCGCGGGGCCGCGCAGTGGGATCACCACGCCGACGGGAAAGTCGGCGTCGGTGCGGGACGGTTCGTGCGTGGGGCAGCGACAGTCCACGTCCGCTTCCTTCCGTTCGCGACCACCAAGATGGCGACCCGCGTGTCCCGGGCGCGCGCCGGGATGCTAGGTTCTCGCCGGTTGGAATCTTCTCGGACGGAAATACTGTGATCAAGAGCGAGTGCAGAGGGGGACGATGAGCCAGCAGACCGTGACGTCCCCGGTCGATCCCCTCGTCCTGCGACACGTCGCCGCCGAGCTGGATCGGCGGGCGGAGCGCGTGGTGCGGGAGTTCGGCCTGACCGTCGACCAGTGGCGCATGCTGGAGATGCTGAGCACTCGGGACGCTCCGACGATGTCCGCCCTGGCGACGGTTCTCGGTCTCACCGGTGCGACGACCACGCGGATCGCGGACCGGCTCGCCACCCAGGCCCTCGCCTACCGTGACGCCGACGCCGGAGACCGCCGCAGGGTCGTGCTCCGACCCTCCCGCCGCGGCCTCGCCCTGTACGAGCGGCTCGCCGCCGAGGTGCACACCGCCCAGGACGACGTGCTGGCGCCGTTGGACGAGGCGGAGCGGCGCACCCTGACCCGTCTGTTGCGTCGGGTCGCCAGTGGCCCCACCTCAGGCGTGGGCGAGACGGCGGGCCCGGAGGAGGCCGTGTCCTAGGAGCCCGGTCGCGGCGACGATGGTCCCGAACATCACGACCGTCATGCTCCCCAGGGACGCCTCTCCGTGGGCGGTCATCCCGGCGAGCGCCGACAGCCCGCCGCCCAGGGCGAACTGGACCGACCCCAACAGCGCGGACGCGCTACCGGCGCGGGACTGCGGCTGACTCGACAGGGCGATGGTCGTCGCGTTCGGCGAGATGAAGCCCGTACTGAACATCATGGCGAGCAGCGCCACGGAGACACTCAGCAGCCCTCCCCCGCTCACCGTGATGGCGGCGAGCGCCACGACGCTGACGAGCGCGCCGACCAGGCCGCCCAACAGGAGCCGCGACATGGGGATCCGGTTGATCAACGCCGCGTTGACCTGGGTTCCCAGCACCATGGCGATCGTGTTCACCGCGAAGATCAGGCTGTACTGCTGCGGCGTCGCTCCGAGCTCCGTCTGGGAGACGAAGGAGAACGACGCGACGTAGGTGAAGGTCATCGAGAAGCTGAGCGCCAGCGTGAGTGCCGGGACCACGAACCGCGCGTCGCGCAGGAGGTCCAGGAACACGCGGCTGGCCGCACCGAGCCGCAGGGGTTGCCGCTGGGCTCTGGGCAGGGACTCCGGCAAAACGAACGCGACCAGTCCGGCCGAGACCAGCCCCGCGACACCCAACACCACGAAGGAGAGCTGCCACGGGCCGACCAGCAGGAGCTGGGCCCCGAGGATCGGTCCCAGCATGGGGGCGAGCCCCACGAGGAGGATCAGACGGGAGAAGAACCGCGCGGCCCGCTCCCCGGTGAAGAGGTCCCGCACGATGGCCCGCGACACCACGGCACCGGCCGCGCCGGAGAGGCCCTGCAGGAAGCGGAGCAGGATCAGGGTGTCGGCGTCGGTGGCGACGACCGACAGGAACGAGGTGAGCGCAAAGATCGAGCTGCCGACGAGGAGCGGCATGCGTCGCCCCACCGCGTCGCTCATCGGCCCGATCACCAGTTGGCCGAGCGCGATGCCGACCATGATCGCGGTCAGGGTGAGTTGGATCTGGGACTGCGGCGCCCCGAGGTCGGTGGCGATCTCGGGGAACGCGGGAAGGTAGAGGTCGGTCGCCAACGGACCCACCGCCGTCAACATGCCCAGCACGAACACGAGGAAGGCCACCGAGCGCCGCTTGGGCGCGGGTGTCTCCTCGGACCGCTGGTGCTGGTGCTGGCGTTGCCGAGGCGGTGCGGGTCGGGTGAGGACGTGCGTCATCAACGCTCCGAATCCGGGGTGCGTGGAAGTGGAAGAGATACGGACGCGCGCTTGGGGCTCCGCATACTCGACGTGCAACACCACGACCCGGGCAGACAGTCCGAACATTCCCGTTATCTCGCCGTGATCTGAATTACGTCGAGGGACGCGGCTGACCAGGGCGGTCGAGCGTGACGCGGGTCATTGACCTCCCTCCCCCACGCGCTTGACCTCAACCGGACTTGATGTTGAAGGCTCAAGGCACGACACGGAGTGGGAACGAAGGCGGTGGAGTCGATGCGCGCGATTCGCGTGAGGGAGTTCGGCTGGCCGGGAAACCTGGTCAGCGAGCTGGTGAGCGATCCGGTGCCCGGGCCCGACCAGGCGCTCATCGACGTGTCCTTCGCCAACGTGATGTACGTGGACACACTCCTGCGGGCCGGACGGTGCGACGACCTCCTCGACGTCCGCCCGCCCTACGTACCGGGCAGCGGCGTCGCGGGAACGGTGCGCCGAATCGGCGCCCACGTCGCGCCGGAATGGCTGGGTCGGGACGTCATCGCCGACATCGGGATCGGTGGCTACGCCGAGCGCGCCGTCGCCCCGGAGAGCTCACTGATCGAGATCCCACCGGGATGCCGCACGAGTCGGCCCTCGCGGTCCTCTCCGACGGCGCCACGGCGTGCTGGGCCAGCGACACCGCGGCGTTCCGCGCCGGCGAGTGGGTCCTCGTCACGGCGGCCTGCGGCGGCGCGGGCAGTCTGGTGGTCCAGTTGGCCCGTGCCGCCGGCACCCGTGTGGTGGGCGCCGCGTCGGGACGGCTGAAGCTGGACCGGGTCCGCGCGCTGGGCGCGGAGGCCGTCGTCGACTACTCCCAAGCGGGCTGGGCCGACCGGGTTCGAGACGTCACCGACGGCGCGGGAGCCTCGGTCGTCGTCGACGGAACCGGCGGTCGGCTGGCCGAGATCGCCTACTCGACCCTCGCCGACGGCGGGACCTTCGTGTCCTACGGAGTCTGCGACGGACCGGCCGTCGACGTCGACGAGCGGGAGGCGGCGGCGCGCGGGATCGGCATGCGTCGACTCGTCGGGTGCGCGGCGCCGCGCGACGACGAACAACGCCTGACCCGCCGCGCCCTGGACCTCGTGCGACGCGGGGAGCTCACGCCGCTGATCGCGCTCACCATTCCGCTGGACCGCGCCGTCGACGCGCACATCCTCCTCGAGCAGCGCGCCGCCGCGGGAAAGGTGCTGTTGGTGGTCGGCGGGTGAGGGGCCCTTCAGTACAGGGCGCGCACGTCGATGTCCACGGCGAAGGGGACGGAGAGGCGGAGCCGGCCGCGTTCGATGCCAGTGGCGACGTACTGGCCGGTGGTGTCGTCGAGCTCGTAGACGTGCACCACCGGCCTCGCGTTCTCCTCTTCGACCCGCCAGAAGTGCCGGATCCCCGCCTTGGCGTACTTCAGTGGTTTGGTCTCGCGGTCACGTTCCTCCGACTCCGGGGAGACGATCTCCACGACCAGCAGGACGTCCTCGGGCAGGAGATAGGTCCGGCTCGCGTCCCGCACCGGCTCGTGGAACACCACAACGTCCGGCTCCGGGCGTTGCCGATGGCCCAGCTTGATCGTCATCTCCGGCTCGACACGCACGCCGGGAGGGGCCGCCGCATCGAGCGCGGCCCCCAAGCGCATCATCACCCGGGCGTGGAAGGACCGCTGGACCCACCGCACCACGAGCACCCCGTCGAGGAGTTCGACATGGCGGGGAGCCGCCCCGGGGAGGTGGTCGAGGTCGTCGGCCGTCCATCCTCCGGGTGGTGCGGCGAGCCAGTTCGGCAGCGACGCCGCCGGTTCGGGGGCTGGTCCTGTGGAACTGGACAACGCCATGGGCCTCCGGACAGCTCGGACGACGCGGGTACCGCGACCCTAACTCACGTCGCCCGAGCGCCGTCGCGCCTTCGTTGGGCCTGGAGGCCGGTCCGATCGACCGTCAGATCGGCCAGGTCTCCTCGCGCCAGGCGGCGTCCCAGAACATCCACTCGTAGGTGGTGGCCCGCAGGAACGCCTCGCGCATGCGGGAGACGGTGAAGTCGTCGGCGCGGTCGGCCAGCCGGTCGGCGATCGTCTTGACCTGTTCGGTGGCCTTGGCGAAGTCCTCGTCGGCGTAGGTGGCGATCCAGTCCGCGTAGGGATGGCCGGTGAGGTCACCGGCCTTGGCCATGAGGCGGTCGCCGACGTCGCAGTACACCCAGAAGCACGGCAGCACGCCCGCCACGAGTTCGGCGTAGCCCTGGGTCTGGGCCAGGGACAGAACGTAGGACGTGTAGGCGTTGCAGGTCGGTGAGGGCTGGAGGTCCTCGGCGACCGCGCCGACGTTGCCCTCGTGCAGGGAGCTCTCCACGACGATGGCGTCGTGGGCGGCCTTGGCGAAGAACGCGATCTCGTCGGAGTGGTCGGCCTTCGAGGCCGCGGCGGCCAGCGCGCGGCCGAATCCCCGGAGGTAGAGGGCGTCCTGCGTCATGTAGTACTCGAACTTCCGCCGTGGCAGGGTCCCGTCCCCCAGCCCCTTGACGAACGGCAGGTCGTCCATCGCGTCCCGTGTGGCCTTCGTGGCGTGCCACACCTCAGCGCAAAACCCCATTGCGGCGGTCCCTTCGCTAGCGTGATCTAGATCAGGTTCGACGGGTGTTCTCTCAGCGCCAACCGCGGTCGAGTGGTCGCGATCGGCGCACCCCGCGCCCGTTTTGTCCGACCCTATCGGCCGGACCGGTCCCGATCAGGAGGGGGTCAGCTCGCGGAGCTGGCGCGAGACGTAGGCGAGTTTCTCGGGGTTGGCCACGTTGAGGACGTGGGTCACCTCGCCGTCGAGGAACGTGAACTGCTGCACCAACAGGGCGGCGCCGTCGGCGAGGGTGAGGAGTCCGTGGGCTCCGTTGATCTCGGCGGCGGTGGCCACGGCGACGGACCGTCCCTCGGGCGAGAAGGTCAGAGCCAGAGCGTCCGCGAAGGGAGCCGTCGTGACCGCGTAGCCGCGGGTCTCGGCGAGACGGATGAAGCCGGCGAGGAACCGGGTGACACGATCCGCGCCGACCACCGGGCGCCGTCCGGCCGTGACCTGCCCACCGCCGTCGGAGGTGGCGACCACGTCGTCGGCGAGCCGCTTCTCGAACGCCGACAGGCTTCCGCCGTTGGCCGCGTCCAGGAAGAGCGCCACGATGTCCCGGGAGTCCTGGTCCGAGGGGGCGAACCGGCGCCGGTCCCCCGCCAGTCGCTCCCTGGCCCGACGCAGGAGCTGCCGGGAACTCGCCTCCGTACCGCCCAGGATCGACGCGATCTCCTGGTGCGTGTGTCCGAAGGCCTCCCGGAGCACGAACACGGCGCGTTCGCTCGGGGTGAGCCGTTCCAGGAGGGCGAGAAAGCCCAGTGAGACCGATTCTCGTCGCTCCGCGGTCTCCTGCGGATCCAGCACGCCCGACACGACGGGCCCGGTGAGCACGGGCTCGGGCAGCCAGGGCCCCACGTAGACCTCGCGGCGGGCACGGGCCGAGGTCAGTCGGGTACGACACGCGTTCATCAGCACCGTCGTCAACCACGCCGCCGGATTGTCGACGGCCTCCTTCTCAGCCGCGTGCCAGCGAAGGTAGGTGTCCTGCACCACGTCCTCGGCCTCCACCGCCGAGCCGAGCATTCGGTAGGCGAGGGAGAGGAGTCGGGCACGGTGCGACTCGAACTCGTGGACGGACGGGTGCTCGGCGGCCATGACATCAGCATCGCACGACCCTGGGTGGTGGCCGAAGCGGTGTCGGCCACCACCCACACGACCTAGGTGGTCGGTACCGCGGCCTCCGCCTCCAGCCGACGGACGTGCGGAATCACCTCCGCCAGCGCGTCCCGGAACGGCCCGTGGGTACTGAAGTAACCGAACCCGAACGTGTCCCGCAGATCCAGCAGCTTCCGGGCGTTCTCCTCGGGGGAGCCGACCAGAACGTAGGGGTTCTCCAACACTTTCTCCGCGGTGTCCAGCCCGGTCGCACCGAAGCGATCCGCCAGGTCCGCGGCTGAGGCCTCGGCGTCGTCCGTGGTGAACACTGCCTGCAGCAGCACGTTGTACTCCAGCGACTCCGCCCGCGTGCCGGACCGCTGCCGGACGTACTCCACTCGTTGCCGCGTCTGCTCGTAGGAGGCGAGCAGGAACGTGCCCGGCGGCTTGCCCGGGGCGTGGATCGCTCCGCTGAAGCCGATGATGTTGGCGTGCCGCGCCGCCACGTCCAGCGCCCGGTTGCCGTGACCGCCGATCAGCAACGGTGGGTGGGGTACCTGGCGTGGCAGCGGTGACTGTCCGTCCTGCGCGAAGAGCCGATCCAGCTCCGCGATCGTGTGCTCGAGGTGGTCCATGCGCTCGGCGTGCGACGGCCACGGAATCCCCGCGGCGTCGAACTCCGACTTCATGTGCCCCGCGCCCAACCCCAGTTCGAGTCGTCCCCCCGACAACCGGTCCACGGTCGCCGCCTCGCGGGCGAGCATCGCCGGGTTCCAGAACGCCGTGTTCACCACGAGCGTTCCCAGCCGCACCGTGTTCGTGACCTCCGCGGCTGTGGCCAGCATGGCGAACGGTGACCCGACGCCAAGGTGGTCCGCGGTGTGCACGACGTCGAATCCCAGACGCTCACTGTCCCGGCAGAAAGTCCGCCAGTCCTCAACGTCGACTCCTCCGAAGTTGACTCCAAACCGCAGCTTCGTCATGACCCCGATTCAACCCGGGAGGGGAACGGCGCGCTACCCGTCTCGCTGGTTTCGGTCCCTGGTTCTCCTCTGAGCTAACACCCATGGCACGCCCTCCATACTTGCGGTATGGAGGAATTGCGGACGGAGGCCAAGACAGCGGTGCGGCTCGAGACCTGGGACGCGCTGCGCGACGCGGGCGCCGCGCGCTTTCCTGGGGTGAAGGGGCGTATCCCGAACTTCGTGGGCGCCGAGCGAGCCGCCGAACGGCTCGCCACGTTACCGGAGTGGGCGGCCGCGCGGGTCGTGAAAGCCAATCCCGACTCCCCACAGTGGCCGGTGCGTACACGGGGCGTCGCCGAGGGAAAGCGTCTGTTCATGGCGGTCCCCCGTCTCGCCGGCGACGCGCCGTTCCTGCTGTTGGAGGAGGATCGGCTACACGTCGCACCCCGCACGGCCACGTCGATCAAGGGCTCCGCCGTGCACGCCACCCCGACGCCCCTGGACACGGTGGACCGGATCGACCTCATCGTCTGCGGCACCGTCGCGGTCGACCCCGACGGTCGACGCGTCGGTAAGGGCGGCGGGTTCTCCGACCTGGAGTTCGGCCTGCTCACCGAGGTGGGGTTGGTCGACGAGCACACCGTCATCGCCACCACGGTGCACCCGACGCAGGTGCTGGAGGGACCGCTGCCCGAGACCGAGCACGATTTCCGGGTCGACCTGATCGTCACGCCCGAGGAGGTGATTCGTACGCCCGCGCCCAAGCGGCCCGCGGGGATCCTCCGCAACCACCTCACGTTGGAGAAGATCGAGGAGATTCCCCCGCTGCGGCGGCTCCTGGCGGAACGGGACGCCACGGCGTGAAGCCCCAAAAACCGGTCGCTCGTGGGAAGGGGACGATGCGACGCTCGGGACATGGGCGAATCTCTCTTTGGCGATCCCATGGCGGCGATACTCTACGACAGGCTCTACCCCTGGGGTGGCCGGTCCGGGGACGAGTTCTACCTCGAGATCATCATGGCGACGGGCTCGGTGCTTGACGTGGGCTGCGGCACGGGCACCCTGCTCCGGCACGCGAGGGACCAGGGCCACACGGGCCGTCTGGTCGGGCTCGACCCCGCGGAGGCGATGTTGGAGGTCGCCCGCGCCCGGGAGACGACCGCGGGAGGAAGCGGGATCGAGTGGGTCGTGGGCGACGCGGCCTCCGTTTCCTGGGCGGCGGAGTTCGACCTGGTCATCATGACGGGGCACGCGTTCCAGGAACTGGTCAGCGACCAAGAGGTACGGCACTCCCTGTCCGCGATGCGCGGAGCACTGAGGCGCGAGGGTCGGCTGGTGTTCGAGACACGGAACCCGGCCGTGCGCGCATGGGAGCGGTGGACACCGGACCACCCCGTGACCAACTCCCACCCCATGATCGGCCGGGTGCGCTACACCCCCGAGCTCCGCAAAGTCGACGGTGACACGGTGACGTTCACCGGCACCTACGCCGCGAACGGACTGAAGGAGCCCATCAGTGGAGAGAGCACACTCCGTTTCCTCGACGTCGACAGCCTCGACGGGTTCCTCGCCGACAGCGGACTCGCCGTGGTGGAGCGCTACGGAAGCTGGAACCGCGACCCGTTGACGGCGACGAGCCCGGAGATCATCACGGTCGCACGACGTGTGTGAGGCGCGGGTGCGTCACCAGGTCCCATGCCACTCCTACACGGCCTCACAGCGCCGTGTACACACGGTGTCACTCCATCCGAATGACGCCGCGGTCCACGGCGGCGTGGACCGCGGCGGTGCGGCTGTCGACATCCAGCTTGTCGAAGATGTGCACCAGGTGGGTCTTGACCGTGGATTCGCTGATGAACAGTTCACGGGAGATCGCCCGGTTGGACATGCCGCGGGACAGCAGGCCGAGGATCTCCACCTCGCGGGCGCTGAGCGCGGGTCGCGTGTCGCGTAGACGGTGCATGAGCCGCCGTGCCACGGACGGGGCGAGCGCCGTCTGTCCCTGCGCGGCGGTGCGTACCGCCTGGCACAGCTCCTCGGGGGGAGCGTCCTTCAGGATGTAGCCGGTCGCGCCGGCCTCGACGGCGGAGAGGATGTCGGCGTCGGTGTCGTATGTCGTGAGCACCAACACCGGGGGCGCCTCGGGGCGTTCGGTGATCCGGCGGGTGGCGGTCACACCGTCCATCGCCGCGCCGAGTCGCAGGTCCATGAGCACCACGTCGATCCCACCGCGACGTACCGCCGCCAGTGCCTCCTCACCTCCGGACACCTCGGCGACGACCGTCATGTCCGAGCGGTCGTCGAACATGGCGCGCAGGCCGCGCCGGACGACCGGGTGGTCGTCCACGAGCAGCAGCCGCAGGGGATCGTCCGTCACGTCGCCTCGCCTTCGTCGGACAGTGGCAGCCGTACCGCGATGGCGGTGCCGAGGCCCGGCGAGGTCTCGACGTCGACCGTGCCGCCGAACGCGGTGATCCGGTCGCGCAGCGCGATCAGTCCGAAACCTGTCCCACCCTCGTAGGTGTCGAGGGCGGCGGGGTCGAAACCGACGCCGTCGTCGAAGATGTCCAGCGTGACCTCGTTGCCGAGAAACCCCAGGGTGACGACCGTTGTGGTGGCCCGCGCGTGCGCCACCACGTTGGCGAGACTCGCCTGGGCGGACCGCAGCAGCGCGACCTCCACGGCAGCGGGGAGAGGCGTGGGCGGCCCGTCGATCCGGGACTGGCAGTCGATCCCACTCTCCCGCCCCACCCGCTGGCACAGACGGCGAAGGGCCTCGGCCAGGCTCTGCGTCGCGAGGGAGGGAGGAGTGAGGTCGCGGACGAACCGGCGCGCTTCCTCGAGGTTGGTGACCGCGCTCGCACGTGCGTCACGGACGTGGTCGCGTCCGCGTCCCGCCGGAAGCTCGTTCTCCGCCGCCCGGAGGAGGAGAACGATGCTGGACAGCCCCTGGGCGAGCGTGTCGTGGATCTCCCGTGCCAGCCGCTCCCGTTCGGCGAGGACTCCCGCCCGGTGCTGGCTGGACGACAGCTCGTCCCGGGCACGGGTGAGCTCCTCGATGAGCCGCAGGCGCTGCTGACTCTCCCGATACAGCGTGCTGTAGCCAACCGAGATCACCACGGCCGACACCGCGCCCAGCGCCGGCCCGAGCACCATAGCGGCGTCCAGTCCGCCCGAGTGCAGCCCCTGCGTGGCCACCACCGCGGCGGTGATGACGGCGATCGCCCCCACGGCGTGACGTCCCCCCAAGAGGTGGAGGTGCCAGAAGAACAGCGGGAACGCGACCCAGGAAAAGTGCGGGCTGGCAACGAGGAGTCCGCCCCATAGTGCCGTGACCACGGCGAGCCACAGGAGTTGAGTCCACCGGCGCGCGTCACGCCGTGCCGCGCGCCCACCGGTCGCGTACACCACGGCCAGCAGCGCGGCTCCCCCGGCCGCGACCCAGCGGTACGGCGCGTCGTCCGCGACTCCCTGCACCGCGGCGATCGTGAGCAGGAGCAGGAAGCTGGCGTGAAGCACCCACCGGAGCCCGCGCAACACGGTGATGCCCGGCGGTAGCCACGATGCCGTGGACCGCGCCCCAACTGCCATTCCCCGACTCACCCCCGACCCGGTCCACACCCTAGGCACCTCTGGTGTCCGCACGCATCAATCATTCGATTGATCCCCTGGTCGGGCATTCGGACACCAGAGATCCACCTTCTCCGCGATGGCACGAACGCCGGCGCGTCCCACCCTGGATGGTGATGTCGACGTCGAGAGAGGAAAACCGTGTTCATCGCCGTTCGCGACATACGGTTCGCGTGGGGGCGTTTCGCGCTCATGGGTTCGGTGGTCGCACTCATCACCATGCTGATCGTGCTGCTGTCGGGACTGACAGCGGGGCTCGCCAGCCAGTCCACCTCCGCGGTGCGTGATCTGCCCACGGACCGGATCGTGTTCGGGTCCTCCGGTGAGGCCGATCCGGAGGAGTCGTTCGAGGACAGCGTGGTTGACGCCCCGCAGCGGGACGAATGGGCCGCGGCCCCGGGCGTGGCCGCCGCGCATCTGGTGGGTGTCACCCAGGCCAGGGCGGACATCGCCGTGGGCACCACGGGCGTCACCGTGTTCGGGGCCCCACCGGACAGCGGCCTCGCCCCGGAACGCGTGGCGGACGGAGAGGTCGTGGTCCCCGAAGGGTTCGCCGAGGAGGAGGGGATCGTCCCGGGCGACACGATGACGGTGTCCGGGCGGGAGCTGACCGTGTCGGCGGTGGCCGGAGACGCCTACTACAGCCACATGCCGGCCCTGTGGACCACCCTGGACACCTGGCGCGGCCTCGACCCCGGCCACACACCGGACGCGGAGCCCGGGGACGAGGCGACGGTTCTGGCGGTGGAGGTCGACGGGGACCTGGACGTCGCAGCGGCCGACCTGGCCGCAGACACCCTCTCGGTCGACGTCGCCGACAGCCTGAGCGCCATCGGCGCCTTCTCGTCGGAGAACGGCTCACTGCGGATGATGCTGGGTTTCCTCTACGCGATCTCGGCCCTGGTCACCGGGGCGTTCCTCACGGTCTGGACGATTCAGCGCTCCGGGGACATCGCCATCCTGAAGGCGCTCGGGGCGTCGACCCGCTACCTGCTGCGCGACGCGCTCACCCAGGCGTTCCTCGTTCTGACCGGAGGCGCCGTACTCGGCGGCGCGTTGGGAGTCGCGGTCGGAGCCGCCGCCGCGACGATGGTGCCGTTCGAGTCCACGCTGGCGACCACGCTGTTCCCGGTCGCCGGCATGGTCGCGCTCGGTATGGCGGGCGCGGCGCTCGCGGTCCGGCGCGTGACCTCGGTTGATCCCCTGACGGCACTGGGAGGTGTCCGATGAGTCTCACGCTGCACGACGTGTCCCTCACCTACCCCGACGGGGAGGACCAGGTCACCGCTCTCGCCGGCGTGTCGCTGCACGTCGCGCCAGGTGAGGTGGCGGCCGTGGTCGGCCCCTCCGGCTCCGGCAAGTCGAGCCTGCTCGCGGTGGCCGCGACGCTGATGCGCCCCGCGTCCGGAACCGTCCGAATCGACGACGTCGACGTGACCCACCTGTCGCCGGCGCGGCGCACGCATCTACGCGCGTCCAGGATCGGGATCGTGTTCCAACAACCCAACCTGGTCGGTTCGCTCACCGCCGAGGAGAACCTTCTGGTCACCGAGCACCTTCGGGGCGGTTCCGTGGCGGCGGCCCGATCCGCGGCCGAGGAGCTCCTGCGCACGGTGGGTCTGGAGAACAAACGCCATCGCCGCCCGCACCAGCTCTCGGGAGGTGAACGTCAGCGCGTGAACATCGCCCGCGCCCCCATGGGACAACCGAGTGTGCTGTTGGTGGACGAACCCACCGCGGCCCTGGACCATGCTAGGGGCCGTGGGATCACGGACCTGGTCGCGACGGTCACCCGACGGTTCGCGATCGCCACCGTGCTGGTCACCCACGACACCGAGTACCTGGACGCCGCCGACACGGTGGCACACATGCGCGACGGCCACCTCACCGGCGAGGCCGAACCCGCGGGTCATCGGTGACCCCGCCTCGGCGCGTGTGGCCGAGGCGGAGCGGGCCGCCGCACTAGGGTGGACGTGGGCGAGGCGAGGAGGCGGCGTGAACAGTGATCGGATCGAGTGCGTCGCGCGTGTGGGCGCTCCGGTGGAACGAGTGTGGCCCCTGATCGCGGACGGTGCGGGCATCCGGCGGTGGTTCGCGTTCGACGGCGCCGAGCTCGACGCCGTTCCCGGTGGGGCCGCGGTCTTCGAGTGGGCCGAGCACGGACGGTTCCTCGGCGTGGTGGAGGACGTCCGTCCGGAACGCCTGCTCACCGTACGGTGGGCACTGGTCCCCGACGTCGCGCCGGACCCCGGCAACGCCACGCTCGTGGAGTTCCCTGGAACCGGATGGCGATCAGCGTTCCCGGGTGAGGATCGTGGAGTCGGGTTTCGCCGCGCTGCACGGAAGCGACGAGGAGCGGCGGCGCTACGCCGAGGAGAACACCCAGGGGTGGCAGGCGGGGCTGTCCTTACTGACGGAGTTGGCCGAGGGCCGCTCCGGCGAGTGACGCCCACTCAACCGGAGCGCGCGTCCCGGACCGCGTTGGCGCTGGCGTGGTCCCCCCGAGCGTGAAGTCCCTCGATGACGCCGTCCTGGTCGGCGGCCGACCGGTTCTGGCTGAGTTTCGCGCGCGCCTCGATCCGGGAGATGCGTAGCTCGACGCCGACGATGGCGCGCAGTTGCCCGGCGATGAAGCGTTCGGGGGCGTCATCGGTCGACCACGGTCGTGCCTCGGTGGCCTCATGGAGGTCGGTCAGGCGGCGAACGTGGCCGTCGAGCCACGCGGGGTCGTCATGGAGGCGCAGCTCACCGAACACGTGGGCGGTCAGGTAGTTCCACGTTGGCACGACGCGGCCGTGTTCCCGCTTCGTTTCGTACCAGCCAGGGCTGACGTAGGCGTCGGGGCCGCGGAGGATGACCAGTGACTCACCGGTCGGGGGTGACTGCCAGTGGGGGTTGTTGCGTGCGAAGTGGCCGAGGAGCGCTCCGTGGTCGCCGAGGTCGGGGTCGTAGACCAGCGGGAGCATCGTCGCCCGCAGCCCGTCGGCGGTGGGGGTGACGAGGTCGCCGGCGCCGTGGTGGACCAGCAGGTGCCGCAGTTGCTCGTCGGAGACGGCGTTGTAGGAGGGAACGTACATCGTGGCCCCTTTCTGTCGCTCGTCGCACACCAGGGCGATCCAGGATCCAGCGTATTGTTCAGCGCCCGCCGAGCCCGGGACGGGGCCGGGTGGGAAGCGGCACACGATGGAGGTCCTGGGCCAGGACCACGCTTCCGGGGAACTCCGACGCCGCCTCGGCCACGAACCGGGGGTCGTCGCCGAGGCCGTACCGTTCGGACAGGTGGGTGAGAACGAGCTGACGCGCGCCCGCCTCCCTGGCGACGCGCCCGGCCTGCCGGGCCGTGAGATGGCCGGTCTCCTGCGCCAGTTCCGCCTCGCAGTCCAGGAACGTCGATTCGATGACGAGGAGGTCGACCTGGTCGGCGAGGCGTAGAGCGTTGTCGCACCAGCGTGTGTCCATGACGAACGCCATCGACTGCCCCTTCCGTGGCGCGGCGCACTCGGCGAGCGTCACCCGGTCGCCCGCGGCGGTCCGGATCTCTCCCTGCTCACGGAGACGGCCGATGTCGGGTCCCCGCACGCCCCGCGCGGCGAGACGGTCCGGGAGCATCGTCCACCCGTCCGGTTCCTGGATGCGATAGCCGAAGGTGGGAATCCGGTGCGAGAGCGGCAGCGCCGTGACGCGTGGGCCGGGGCCGAGCGGACAACCGCCCTCGCCGCCGACGGGGCGCGGGTTCACGGTCGCGGTGTCGTCGAACACCGTGGCCTCACGCAGCCGCTTCCAGTACTCCTCCCCCGCCGCTGGATAGGCGACCCGCACCGGGTGGGCGACCCGTGTCCGCGCGATTCCCTGCAGTACGCCGGGGAGTCCGAGACAGTGGTCGCCGTGGAAGTGGGTCACACAGACCTGTGTCACGTCCGACGGGGCGAGACCGGCGAACCGCATCTGCCGCTGGGTCCCCTCCCCGGGGTCGAACAGGATGCCCTCCTGGTCCCAGCGCAGGAAGTACCCGTTGTGGTTGCGCCGCTTCGTGGGGACGGCGCTGGCGGTACCCAGGATGACCAGTTCTCGCATGGCCTCATCCTGGCAGTCACGGGCCCCGGGATCGGACCACGCGGGGGTCAGTGCCCCTGGTGGTGTTCCTCGTCGAAGGGAGAGGAGATACCGGTGTAGTCGAGGCGCAGCATCATGCCGTCATGGGCGTGGCGTAGGTCGTGGCAGTGGTTCATCCACAATCCCGGGTTCGAGGCTTGGAACCCCACCACCCACGTCTCTCCCGGGAGCACGTCGAAGGTGTCGTGCGGAATGGGGCTGCCCGAGGGGACCTGACCGTTGCGTTCCAGGACATAGACGGTGTGGCCGTGCAGGTGCCAGGGATGGGGTTCGAAGCTGCGGTTCACCAGGGTGAGCAGTACGAGATCCCCCGCGTCGACCAACTGGGTGGGGATCGTCGGGAACGCGTAGCCGTTCACGGTCTGCGCGTAGGCCGGAACTCCGCCGACGCGGGCCAGGCCGCGATCCAGCACCATGTCGAACTCGCGGTCGAAGGGCCCGTCGCGATCGAAGGGAAGTTCCGCCGGCTCCCCGTAGTCGAAGAAGTCGAGGTCCGGCCACGCTCTGGTGTCCCCGACCCCGTCGGGCATCTCCTCGCTCGCCGCGTCCTCCGGGCGTACGCGCAGCCCACCGTCGGGGTCGTGGTCGATGAGGAGGGCCACCGGTCCCTCCGGCATGGTGAAGGTGACGTCGTAGCGGCCGCCGGCCGGAAGCCGAAGCCCCTGCTCTTCGATGTCGTCGGGTTCGTTGAGGTCACGCCCGTCGACCGCCACGACGCGGAAGGGCGTGCCGAGCAGACTGAACCAGTGCGGGTCGCTGTCGGTGTTGATCAGGCGGAGGGACGGGAGAGTGCCCCGTCCGCGTCCCGGAGGGGTGGGGACGCGGACGGGGGGCTTGGTGGACGGTGGCTCGCCGCCGGCGCGTGGCTCGGGCCGGTGGTGCTCTTCCGGTCGTGGGTGCGGGCGCGGGTTTAGGTGAGTGCCAGTTCGGCGGTGACGGTGCGGCCGTTCATGTCGCCGTGGATCCACCATCGATCCGAGCAGCGGTCGACGAGGGCGAGGCCACGGCCTGACTCGGCGAGTGGATCGTCGAGTACAGCGGTGCCCGGTGGCCGGAACATGCGGGGTCCGCCGGCGTCGCTGACCGAGACGAGCAGTGCGTCGGTGACGTCGAGTAGGTGGACGTGGTATCGACCGGTGGGTCCGGCGCTGCGGCTGTGCTTCACGGCGTTGCTGGCGAGCTCGCTGAGGACGAAGGCGGCGGTCTCGACGGTTTCGTCTTTGACGTCGAGGGCTCGCAGCCAGGCTTCGAGCCACGCGCGGGCGCGGGCGACACTCGCGGGAGTGCCGGGCAGACAACATTCAGCGGTATCCGCGAGAACGGTGCTCATAGCCAGCTCACCCCCGGATGGACCGTCACGACCGGGATCTCCTCGGTGGGGGCGGCACCCAACGCCATCCGACGCAGCAACGGTGTGGTCGAAGGAACCAGCGAAGGGAGGGCTGGGTTCTCTGGCTCGATGTCCACCGCCACTGTCTGTGTCAGATAGGGACGGATACGCCGGGCTCGACGCCGGGCATAGAGGTTAGGCTGGGTCACTGTCATCGACTCCTACTCAGTCGTTGGCCATGCCTCCGGACCGGTGTCAGCGGTCGCGGGGGCGCCTTGCTTGTGGGACCAGACTCGCGGTCAGCGTGGGCGTTCGCCAGGGGCTTCGCAGTTGTGCACAGATTTGTGAGATCAGTAGCGATCCGTAGAGGCTCTGCACAAGACTGCGAATATGGGTGATGACAAGTGGACGCAATGGGGTGCGGAGCTACGGTTCCACCGCACCGCAGCGGGCTTGGCCCAGGACAAGCTCGCCCGGGAAATGCACCTGGGTGCCTCGACCATCAGCTCTTTCGAGGGGGGAACGCGACGCCCCAGCCGAGATCACGCCATCGCCGCGGATAACGCGCTGGCCACGGGCGGGGCACTCGTGCAGAAGTGGGACGAGGTGCAGGACGAGCGCGAGATTCCCGAGGACTGGCGCGACTACGCGAAGGTCGAACGTAAGTCAACGGAGATCCGGGAGTATCAGCCCACCCTCTTGCCCGGGCTGTTGCAGACCGCAGAATATGCGGAAGTGCTACTGCGCAGTACTGGTACCTGGGATAGCGCTCAGGTCGAACGGCTCGCGGCCGCCCGTGTCGCCCGAATGGAGGCCATCGGAAGCACCGCCCTGACTTTTGTCGTTGACGAGGCGGTGGTGCGGCGCATCATCGGATCGTATGAGATCGCCCGGCGCCAGCTCGATGCGGTGCTGGGGCAGATTGAGGAGCGGCGCATCAAGGTGCTCGTCATCCCGGAACTCACCCCCTACCACCCAGGTCTCTTCGGATCGTTTCGCATAATGACCTTGGACGACGGGCGGATGATCGCGCACGAGGAATACCGTACGGGCGTCAATGTGGTGTATGGGCCTAAAGTGAACTACTTCCTCGCTCTGTTCGACAACCTGTTGGCTGAGGCTTTGACTGTTAAGGCATCTGCCGAGTTCATCTCGGCGGTCAGAAAGGATCTGTGACGTGGATCAGTGGGTCACAAGTAGCTATACAGGTGGCGACCATCCCAACTGCGTTGAGTGCCGCACAGACCAGGAGCGCGTCCTGATCCGGGATACGCAGAACCGTGGCCAGGGGCACCTGTCCGTTCCGGTCGCCGAGTGGCGCGCGCTGCTAGGCGCGGTCCGGCGCGGTGAAATGTAGCTGCGCCACGTATGGAGCGTCGCTCTGTGTGCTCCGCGTAGCGTGGAGCGTGCCAGGAGGGTCGATACGCTGTGCGGTCCGGATGTTCATGGACGTGACCGATGGAAGAGTTCCTGTGTCCGCGCCCCGCAAGCGGCCCCGACAGCAACGCTCCCGGGAGACCGTGGAGTGGATCCTGGAAGCCGCGGAGCAACTGTTCGTCCGTGACGGTTACCTCGGGGTCACCACGAACCGCGTCGCCGAGCGGGCGGGGGTGTCGATCGGTTCGCTGTACCAGTACTTCCCGAACAAGGACGCCCTGCTGCTGGAACTCGCCGACCGCCACGCGACGGCGATGGTCACCGCACTGCGGGAGACGATCCGTGCGGCCGGTGCGCGCCACGGCGAAGTGGAGGGGGTGGTGCGCGACGTCGTGGGAACCGTCGCGGAGTGGCACGCCAAGGAGCCGGACCTCCACCGGCTGTTCGTCGCTCAGGCGGAGCGGACACCGGCGCTCCTGGCCAGGGTGCGGGAGGTGGAGCACGAGGTGGCCGCCGTGCTCGCCGAGGAGCTCGGGCGCGTCCGGGAACGCCCTGTGGACGTGTTGGACGTGCTGCTCGTCGTCCAGGGCGTCGACGCGCAGGTACACGGGACGCTCCTGGACCCGCCGTCCGGGCACACCGCCCAGGAGGTGACGGACCGGATCGTCGACCAGTGGTGTCGGGTGCTCGCGGAGGTGGCGTAACCCCCCATCCGGGTTTTCCGTCGGGTGGGCTGACAGCCGGAGATCCTTCCCTCCCCCACACCGCCGAGCGGCCGGCGGTGTCCACGGAGCGACCACGTCGACGCGAGGATCGAATACGATGCTCCGGGTGGTCGTATGGTCACTCTTGGTTCTCGGAGGGGTGTCGACGTGATCGCAGAAGGTGTCACATGACCGCTGAAGCCATTGGACTCGCAGTTCTGCTGCTGGGCATGTTGCTTCTCCTCGCGAAGCTGATCCGGATTCGGTGGCGGCTGTCGCAGCGGCTCTTCATCCCGAGTTCCCTGATCGCTGGCGGGCTCGCGCTTCTGCTGGGGCCTGAGGTCCTAGGCCGGGTCATGTCGTGGTTCGGAGTCGAGTGGTTCGCCGACGGGGGCGTGTTCACCGCGAACATCATCGATGTGTGGTCGGCGATCCCGGGGCTGCTGATCTCGGTGGTCTTCGCGGCGCTGTTCCTCGGCTTCCGCCTGCCGAAACTCAGCGAGGCCGGCCGCTTGGCGGGACCCCAGGTCGCGTTCGGGATCACGCTAGGAAGCGGCCAGTACGTGATCGGGCTTCTCCTCGCCCTGCTCGTGTTGACACCCGTCTTCGGGCTACCGCCCATGTCCGGCGCCCTGATCGAGATCGGATTCGAAGGTGGACACGGCACCGCGGCAGGCATGGGAGGCACGTTCGAGGAGCTCGGATTCGCCGAGGGTCAGGACCTTGCCTTGGGGCTGGCCACGGTGGGGCTGCTGAGCGGGATCATTCTCGGGATCATCCTGGTGAACTGGGGAGTGCGGCGCGGGCACACGGCCGCCCTCAGCCTCGACTCGGGTCCGTCCGTCAGCGAGCAGCGTGGAATCGTTGAGCGGCAGCAGCGAAGCGCGGCGGCGATCCTGACCGTTCGGCCGTCCTCGGTCGAGCCCCTGGCCCTGCACTTCGGGCTGATCGCCCTCGCCGTCGGCATCGGGCAGCTCATGCTGTGGGGACTGCAGTCCCTGGAGCGGCTCCTGTGGGCGGACCGGGTGGAGATCTTCGCCTTCGTTCCGCTCTTTCCCTTGGCCATGCTCGGCGGTGTGGTGGTCCAGTTCGCCATCGAACGTTTCGACCGGGCCGAGGTCGTCGATCGCCTGATGGTCGAGCGTATCCAGGGCTTCGCGCTCGACGCGCTGATCATCGCGGCGCTGGGAAGTCTGTCGCTGACCGCGATCGCGGACAATCTCGGGCCGTTCGTCATTCTCGCGCTCGCGGGCATCCTGTGGTGTGTCGGTGCCTTTCTGTTCCTGGCGCCGCGCATGTTGCCGGACTACTGGTTCGAGCGCGGGATCGCGGACACGGGGCAGTCGATGGGTGTCACCGCGACCGGCCTGATCCTGCTGCGGATCGCCGACCCCGAGCTGAAAACCCCCGCATACCAGGCGTTCGGCTACAAACAGCTCATCCTGGAGCCGTTCTTCGGTGGGGGCCTCATCACGGCGGCGTCGCTCCCGTTGATCGCCGGTTTCGGGCCGGCTCCCTTCTTGATCGGTATGAGTGTCCTCCTCGTGGTGAGTCTCCTCGTCGGGCTGCTGTACCTCGGGCGGATGCGGGCCCCGGCAACGGCGACAGCCGTGGCGGCCGAGTTCAGTCCACCGAACCGGGGCGACGACCTGACCTGAACGGGCTGAGGGAGCGATGGATCGCGACAGCGGTGAGCGTCAGCACCAGTGCCAGCAGCACCGTGTTGTGTGAGTACTTGGCGACCGCCGACACGGCGCCGATCGGCTGGGCGAGGAACCCCAGTACCGCGCGACCGGTGAGCGCTCCGGCCGCGAGTGCGACGCCGTGCGCGGGCGTCCATTGGGAGGAGCGGCTGAGGGCGGTGATCACGACGACGGTGAGGATCAGGGCGGCGCCACCCCCGGCCACGCCGGTCCACGTCGAGGGCTGGAGGTCGAAGACCAACGCGACGATCGCCGCTCCCAGCGCGAGCAGCCATGGTGCGGGAACCTGGCGCTGGGTCGGTGTGGTGGGGCGGCGACGTCCCAGGAGCGACGCGAGCACACCCAGGGCGAGGACGATCAGCGCCGATGCGAGGAGTTGGCCGAGCGACGC
Source organism: Spiractinospora alimapuensis (assembly GCF_018437505.1). Lineage (NCBI taxonomy): Bacteria > Bacillati > Actinomycetota > Actinomycetes > Streptosporangiales > Nocardiopsidaceae > Spiractinospora > Spiractinospora alimapuensis. The sequence goes on from NZ_CP072467.1 coordinate 513,742, forward strand.
GTGGTCGGACTCGGTGCGGAGGTGGTCCGTCAGGATGGCCGTGGCGGCCACCAGGTAGGCGACGGTGACCAGGATGATCCCCGGGGCCCGTAGCCACGGCTGGTCTCGCTCGCCCGGCCACACGCCTTCCATCACCGCGATCGGAGCGCAGTAGCTCCACACGGCGTGGCCCACGAGGAACGCCATCACACCGAAGGCGCTTGTTCCCAGCGGCTCGACGAACGTGGGACCGACCAGGTCCGACCAGTACTCGATGTCCCGATAGGACGTGCTGAACAGCGACTGGTCGATCATCCCGGCCTGGACCAGCCCGAACGCCAGGCCCAGAACGAGGATCGAAGGCCATCCTAGTCCGCGCCGCCGCGCGAACTCCCTGATGAGAACCGCTGGTCCGCCGTACAGAGGTCCCAGGAAGAGGAGTCCGTACAGCAGTGCCAGCGGGTCACCCGTGGTGTCGTCGTAGCCGCTCAGGTACTCGGCGCTGATCGGGGCCAGCGCCAGAAGACCCAGGACGAGTGGCAGGCGGCCCCGGAGGGGCGTCGGTGTGCTGGACATGACGGGGACGCTACGCGGGGGCGGCGCTCACCTGGATCGGTCCACAGTCCCCCGCCTCCCGACTTTCGTCCCGGACGCGACCGGCCCAGGGCGCCGAAAGTGTCCGCCGTGGGGGTCTTCTGTTCAGGTCCCGAGGAAGGAGCGTAGGAGAGCGCTGACGCGAGCCGGTGCGTCCTCCTGGACCAGGTGGCCACTGTCGCGGAGGATGTGGAGTTCGGCGTTGGGGATCGTCCGGGCCAGCCGCTCGGCGCGTTCGGGTGGGATCCAGGCGTCCTCGGCGCCCCAGATCACGGTGACCGGCATGGCCAGAGTGTCGAGGCGGGCTTCGGCCGCGTCGGTGTCGCGGAGGTCGGCCTGGGTGATCTGCCGGTAGAACGCGGGCTGGCCCCGCTCGCCCAACCATGGCTCCACGAGGGTCTCCCGAACCTCTGTGCGGAGCTCTCGGTGGGTCGCGCCGGAGATGTAGCTGCGCACGACGGCCTCGTGCATCTGGGGTGGCAGTGCCGCCAGTACGTCGGAACCCTCGTTCACCAGCCGGTAGAACGGACTTCCCCAGGGCTGCACCGCCACCGCGTCGACCAGGGCCAGCCGGTCGAACGGGACGCCGCCGAGCAGGGTGGTGCGCAGGGCGATGGCGCCGCCGATGTCGTGCGCCACGACCGCCGGCGACTCCAGTCCCCAGTGGTCGAGGAGCTCGGTGAACACCCGTTGCTGTCCCGGGAGGGAGACATCCTGCCCGTCGAACTTCTGTGACTGGCCGAAACCCGGCATGTCCCACACGTAGACGGTGTGGTCCTGACCGAGCGCCTCGGCGACCTCACGCCACACGTAGGAGGAGAAGGGCGTGCCGTGCAGCAGGACGACAGGCGGGCCCGAGCCGAGCCGGTCCCAGGCGATCTGTCCGTTGGACGAGTCGAACGTCTGACCGAGGGTCCAGGGCGATTCCACAACCACACCTCCGTTACTGACTATTGCACTTAGATGGTAACACAGGAAGTTACCGTCATAAACCCGATGGCGGTAAACTGTGCTTCATGTCCTACCAGCGACCACCAGCTCCGGCGGAACTGCTCCTGATCGAGTCCTTCTGTGACTCGGCGGCGTTCCTGCACGGTTGGGATGCCTTCGCCGACCAAGAGTCGGCGCGCGCGTGGCTGAGCGAACATGGCCGTTCGGAGGCCGCGACCCAGATCGACGCAGGAGGAGTGGCGCGGCTGGTCGACGTGCGGGAGACCGTTCGTGGGCACCTCGACGGTGACCCCGCGGCGCGCGCCCGACTGAACGTACTCGCGGAGGAGTTGCTCGGTGTTCCGCGGTGGGACGCGGACGGCATGACGGTGCCTGTGGCGACGCCGGATCCGGTGTTGGCGGTGGCGGCCGACGTTCTCGCGGCGCTGGCCTCGGCCGAGATGTCCGGGCGGCGTGGGCGACTCAAGGTGTGTCGGGCACGAGAGTGCCGGTGGGTCTACTACGACCGCTCCCCCGCGAACAACAGCACCTGGTGCAGTATGGACATCTGCGGGGCGCGCCACAAGATGCGCGCCTACCGTTCCCGCCGGGACGCCGACTAGCGGCCGTGGTCTAGCGACGCGCGAGGATCCGGCGCACGCGGGCACGCGTCCGGTGCCAGAGTCCCCGTGGTCGGGTGCGGGGTGTGACCCGCAGTGGACGTGGTCCGGCGAAGGGGGCGCGCATGCGCAGCCCCTCGGTGGTCGCGTCGACGCGAAGGCGGTCCCAGCGCACGGCGTGGTCCACGGGAACCGTGGTCACCAGCGCACCGTCGGCCGTGGACACCACGAGTAGGGCGTCGCCGTCGCGGACCACCGCGACCTCGCCCCGGTGCGGACGTGGGGTCATCGAAACCGTGACGACGAGATCGTGGCCCTCCCGGCCGTAGTCGACCCGTGTGACCTCGGGGGGTGGTGTGGCCGTGTCGACGTGTTCCCTGAGAACTCCTGATGTGGCTGCGTTTCTCATGGAGTTGAGTATAGGGCACTCAACTTAATTGATGAAGATGGTGAGGTGTCAGTGTGACGGGCTTCTCGCTCCCCATACGCGACCAGGAAGAAAATCGATTGCCCGAATCGTCCGTGGAGGGTGAGATGGGGGTGGCGCGGAGCCAAGCTCGGCGTGTTCGTCGTGATTCCGATTCGCTGAGTGGAAAGAGTGTGTTGTCGCATGTGTAGATCGAGGTGCACGGGGGTCATCCGGGTGCGGAGCGCTGTCGTCAACGTGTGGAGGACACCGACCGCCTGACCCGGAACCGGTGTTCCCCCTCGTGACGCGGCGCGTTCGTGTGTACCCGCCGATCCAGTCATGAGGAGTCACCTCACAGTGTCCAAGCGACGCGACACCATCCGCACGCGCCGACACCGGGAGCCGGAGAGCTTCCGTTGCGTGCACTGCCGACTCGACGTCCCCACCCGGGCGTCAGGCACTCGGCACCGCAACCACTGCCCGAACTGCCTGTACAGCAAGCACGTGGACGCCCACACCTCGGGCGACCGCGCGGCCGACTGCGGCGCGGGCATGGAACCCATCGCCATCGCGGTACGTGGCGACGGGGAGTGGGTCATCATCCACCGCTGCGCCGGTTGCGACGCGCTCGTGGCCAACCGGAGCGCCGGCGACGACAACCCACTCATGTTGATGCGCACCGCCACCCGCCCACTCGCCCAGCCGCCGTTCCCGATGGAACGGCTGACACAGCTCTGAGGGGACGGGTGATCGGCTGGGGCGGTCACTCGACGTGGCCGCCCCAGCCAGGGCGGGGTGCGCCGCCGAGCGGCGAGCGTCAGTCCCAGTAGTTGAACAGGGCCTCGCCGAGATCGCGGGGCCGCCAGTACGTGACGTCCTGTGGGTCGATATCGGGCCAGGCCGTGGCGTCGAAGGGGCCTTTGAGTTCGGACGGCAGCAACACCCGGAAACCGGGCATTTCCGCCAGGACGGTGGCCAGCGTGGGAGTTTCGAGGAACGCCAGCGGGCCCGACTCCCTGACGCCGCCGGCGAGATCAATCGGTCGCGGCTCCGCGACCGCCAGCGTGGGCGAGTCGCGCCGACAGACGACGGCGACCGTGGACTCCCGGTAGGCAATGACACCCTGGTGGAAGTTGGGCGTCACACCGAGGGACAGACGGAACTCGTCCACCCTGCCCCCTGTGCGGCGGGCCGCCGTGTGGCAGGCACGCCGGAACGCACGCACGTCCGTCATCCGGCGATGCTATCCACGGCGCCGCGTCGACCGGGCGCACCCCGGCCGACGGGGTGGGCACGCCCCCTCGGTAGGCTCGTCCGCGCCGTGGTGTTCGGGAAACCGGTGAAGAACCGGTGCGGCCCTCGCCACTGTGATCGGGAAGGGCACGTGCTCCCCGCGAGGGGGTCACTGGACCACGGTGTGGTCCGGGAAGACGCCGCGTGACCGCTTGACCCGTCAGCCAGGAGACCGGCCACGGCATGTCCGGTCCATCCACGAGGCGTGGAAAGGCGGTCCCTGGCCGTGTGTGCGCGTATTTCTGTCCAACCTCCCGTTGTGCGAGGCCCCCGTTCTCGGCGTCCCTGGCGGGTGCCCGCGACGGTGGTGGCCCTGGCGGTCCTGCTCTCGGGATGCGGCGACGGTTCCGATCAGGCCGCCGAGAACGACGACGGTGCTTCCGGAGTTGGCACCACGGTCGACAACTGCGGCCTCGAGGTGGGGTTCGACGATCCGCCCGAGCGGGTCTTCGCCATGAACACCGGCGCGATCGAGAACCTGATCGAGCTGGGTGCCGAGGACCGCGTCGTTGGCGCGGTCGGCGATCTTGACCGGATGGACGAGGAGCTCCGGGAGACGGCCGAGGAGCTCAACATCATCCATCCCGGCGGAGAGGACTATCCAAGCCCCGAGACGATCCTCGACACCGAGCCGGATTTCGTCTACGCGGTGTACCCGAGCGCGTTCCGGGAGGACGGTGGCGTCGCCACGCGGGAGGAACTGCGTGACCTCGGTGTGCAGTCCTACCTCGCTCCCGGCCGCTGCCCCGACCGTGACGACGAGCGGCCGCTGGAGTTCGACGAGATCTGGACCGAGCTGCGCGAGGTGGGCGCCCTGCTCGGTGCCGAGGACCGCGCGGAGGAGGTCGTGGCCGAACAGGAGGACATCCTCGCCGAGGTACGCGCCAACCTCCCGGACGATGTTGGGGACCTGGACGTCTTCTGGTGGGACATGGGCACCGACGACGGCCCGACCGCCGGCGGATGCTGCGGAGCTCCCGGCATGATCCTCCGTGAACTGGGCGTCAACAACGCCTTCGACGACCTTCCCGGGCACTGGGCCGGTACGAACTGGGAGCAGGTCGTCGAGCGGGACCCCGACCTGGTCGTCGTGGCCGACTTCGGTGGGGGCGACGCCGACGACATGCTCGAGTTCGTCGAGGACGACCCGACGCTGCGGGAGTTGCGCGCGTTTCAGGAGGACGCGGTCATCGTCCTTCCGTTCTCCCAGACCACCCCGGGGCTGCGGAACGCTACCGCCATCGAGACGATCAGCGCGCGCCTCACTGACGAGACCGGCCAGTGAGCCTGTCGACCGCGCGATCCGCCCAGCGCGGTACCAAACCCACTCATGGCCATGACGCGCTGGCGGGGAGAGGCCGATCGCTGGGCATCGTGCTTCCCGTCGCCCTCGTCTTGCTGGGGGGGGTCGGTCGTCGTCTCGGTCGCCATTGGGCAGAGCGACCTGTCCGTCCGTGAGGTGTGGACCGTCCTGACCGACCGGCTCGGCCTCTCCTGGGTGCGAAGCGACGCCCTGGGGCTCTACGGCGTCGACGGCATCACCGACCTGCGCGCCAACCTCGTGTGGGAGATGCGGCTGCCGCGCGTGCTCGCGGCGGCGTTGGTCGGTGCCGGGCTCGCGGTCGTCGGTGCCGTCATGCAGACCCTCACCCGCAACCCGATGGCCGACCCCTACCTCCTCGGCATCTCTTCGGGTGCGTCTCTCGGGGCGGTCGCGGTGATCGTCGCCGGCCTCAGTGTCGGCGGACTCGGCGTGGCCGGCGGCGCGTTCGTCGGCGCCTTGATTGCGTTCGTGCTCGTTCTCGCCCTCGGTCAACGCGCGGGCCGGCTCACCCCGACGCGCATGATCCTCGCCGGGGTCGCGGTCGGTGCCTTCTCCTCCGCCCTGACCTCCTTCCTGATCGTGTGGGTCGCCGACCCGCACGCCACCCAGGAGGCGCAGTTCTGGCTGTCGGGTTCGCTGGCGGCGGCGCGGCTGCCCAGCGTGTACACCATGGCTGCGGCCGTGCTGGTCGGGCTGCTCGTCTGCGGTGTCGTCGCCCGGCCGCTCAACGCCTTCGCGTTCGGCGAGGACACCGCCACCAGCCTCGGGATCGGTGTCCACCGCGTCCGGTGGGTGCTGCTGGTGGTGTGCGCGCTCGTGACCGGTGTCCTGGTCGCCGGATCGGGAGCCATCGGCTTCGTGGGCCTGCTCATCCCACACGGCGTGCGCGCGTTGGTCGGCCCCGACCACCGGCGCGTTCTGCCGCTGTCGGCCTTGGTCGGTGCGACGTTCCTCATCTGGGTCGACGTCGTCGCGCGTGTGGCGTTCGCGCCGCGAGAGATGCCCGTGGGCATCATGACGGCGATGTTGGGCGTGCCGGTCTTCCTGTGGATTCTGAAACGTAAGGTCGATCGCTGATGACACACCTCGCCCACGGCGAACCACTCACGGCCGTCGACGTCTCCTGGTCCGTGGACGGCCGGCACATCCTCGACGGTGTCGGTGTCGAGGTCCCCGTCGGTAGCTTCACCGGCCTGCTCGGCCCGAACGGGTCGGGAAAGTCGACGCTCCTGCGTGGACTCGCCCGCCTGGGCGACCTGGACGAGGGCGTCGTACACATCGGCCCCGACAACGTCCACGAGCTGCCGCGCCGAGCCCTCGCCCGTCGGCTGGCGTTCCTCGAGCAGCGATCCGACACCGACGTCGACCTCAGTGTGCTCGACGTGGTGCTTCTCGGCCGGACGCCCTATCGGACCGCACTGCGCGGGGACTCCCCCACCGACGTCGCCATCGCGACGCACCAGCTCGAACAGGTCGACCTCGCGGACCTCGCCCACCGCCGCTGGCACACCCTCTCCGGTGGCGAACAACAACGCGTCCACCTCGCCCGGGCCCTGACCCAGGAACCCTCCCTGCTGGTCCTCGACGAACCCACCAACCACCTCGACGTGGGTCACGCCCTGCAACTCCTGGCGATGGTCGAACACTCCGGCCTCACCGTCCTGGCGGCCCTGCACGACCTCAATCTCGCGGCAGCGTTCTGCGACCACCTGGTGGTGCTGCATGAGGGCCGCGTCGTCGCCGCAGGCACCCCCGAGGAGGTACTCACCCCTGCGCTTCTCGCCGAGGTCTACGGAGTGGAGGCGGACGTCACCACCCATCCCACAACCGGGAGACTGCACCTCTGGTTCCACCCACCGAGCGTTCCGCACTGAGGCGGGCAGGTGGTACCCCCAGCGCGGTCTCCCCTCCCGGATTCCTCCGTCATCGATCGTGTCGTTGTCGCAGAGGGAGGGTGCTGAGGTTATCGCTCACGACAAGATCAACGGCTGTGAGGAGGCGTTGGGCTGTGGAGGCCCTCACCCCTCGGCTCCGCCTGAGGCGTAGATGACCTGTCCGGTGACGTATCCGGCGTCGGGGGAGGCGAAGAAGGCCACCACGTGTGCGATGTCTTCGGGTTGGCCGACTCGGCCGACGGGGATGGATTCGACGGCGATGCGTTGGTGTTCGGCGAAGTCGCGGCCGAGGCGGCGGGCGGTTCCTTCGGTCATCCCGGTGACCACGAAGCCCGGGGCGACGGCGTTGGCCGTGATTCCGAGGGGGGCGAGCTCCGCGGCGAGGGAGCGGGTCAGTCCCAGGATGCCGGCCTTCGCGGCGGAGTAGTTGACTCGGCCTGGGTGCCCCAGCGCGGAGATGCTGGAGATGTTGACGATCCGTCCCCAACCGTCGGCGACCATGTGCGGGCGCGCGGCTCGGCAGGTGAAGAACGCCGCGTCCAGGTGTACGCCCATCACTTCTCGCCACTGCTGGGTGGTCATCGCCCCGAGGTTTGCGTCGCGGGAGAAACCGGCGTTGTTGACCACGATCGTCGGTGGCCCGAGCTCGCGGGCCGTGCGTTCCACGGCCGCGGTGACCTGGTCCTCCTCGGCCACGTCCGCGCCGATGGCGACGGCGCGGCCTCCGGCCTGACGGATTGCCTCCACCGTTGTCGCGCAGCGGGCCTCGTCCAGGTCGACGACCGCGACCGCGCAGCCCTCCCGGGCCAGGCGTAGCGCGGACGCCGCGCCGATACCCTGAGCCGCTCCCGTGACGATCGCGGTACGTGCGCCCATGGATCCACCCTCCGTCGTGGCGGTGTTCGGGATCCTCACGTGCGGCGGCCCAGACCGAGGAGTGTCCCGAAGCAGTCGCCCAGCTTCACAAAATACGGTCAGGATAGCGACCACGTTCGTGGCGGGATCGCCCACACCCCGGTGATCCCCATCGTTCGCGGATCACCGGGGTGTTCCCGCCTCGAGGCGTATCCCTCAGCCGGGAATCTCGCTCGTTGTACTCCGTGAGTCCCCGGGCAGCACGGTGAAGGTGAACCCGGAGCTCGTCGGACGGCGCAGCGGGATTTCGGACTTGACGCGGCGTAGCACCGCGTTCCTGCTGAGCCCGAGTCCCCGCGCGACGAGCCGCTCGGGACGTAGTGGCACAGGATCCTCGAAGTGGACCACCACCTGAACGGGCCATGGCTCGTCGACCCACACCGACGGGGTGTCCAGACGCCAGCACCCCTCCCAGTTCAGGGCGAAGTGGTGGCGTCGGGCGAGTCGCGGATCCAGGAGCGTGGACGCCACCAGGTCCGGGTCACTGGAGTGGTAGCCGTCGAGTTGGGTCGGATCGAAGGATTTGACCGGTGCTCGCTCGTGCACGGTGAGTTTGTGCGTCCGGCCGCAGGACACGCAGCGGACCAGCAGCCACACGTCCAGCAGTTTTCCGTTGGCGTTGACGCGGAACCTGCCCTGGCCCGTTGTGGCCGTCTCCGAGCGGCAGTCCACGCACCGCAGCGAGAGCAGGGGAAGCCTGGTGCGGCGAACGTAGCAGGGCAGCACAGTATTGAGGAGTGAAGACATGATCCCTTTGGACCTGACACGAGGCCGATTGCGCGCGGCCTCCAACGCTGCGTCACCGGGCGCACTCGGGCAGCCCGGGAAGGCCGACCTACCTGAGGTCGGCTTACAGGTGAGCGAAAAGAAGTGTCAGGTCACGCTGCGGGCGGGGTCATGCGTTGAGTCCTCTAACTTCCCGAAGACAGGCCGTGGGCACTCTAGTTGACGGTCGGAGATCGACTCAACCGGCTTTGCCGGTGATCGCGGCCCATTCCGGAGGAGATTCCGGCTAACCTCCGGTCCGCTCCCGGTGCTTGCAGCCCGGCCAGCAGCAGGGGCGGCGTTGGCCCTCCTCCAGCTCTTCCTGGGTGCGACGAATGCGGCGTTCGCGGGTCTGCTGCTGTTTGGCGTCCTCGACCCAGCAGACGAACTCGTTACGGGCCAGCGGTGTGATGTCGTTCCAGGCCGCCAGTGCGACGGAATTCGCGGCCAGCGCGGCTCCGAGGTCCGCGGGGAGTTCGTGTACCACGCCGCCGGGGACCTCGGTGGGTGGATGGGGTTCCGTCTGGGGCGTGTCCATGCTGGTCAGGATATCCGCTGCTCGACGGATGGGCTTCTCCGATCCTGATCAGTGTCGCTGGCGCGGATTCTCGGGCAGGGTCAGGGCGATGAGCAGTGCGAGCAGTGGGAACACGACGATAAGAGCCTGGGCCCACTGGACGCCGTAGGTGTCGGAGACCCAGCCGAGGCCCGGTGCGACGATGCCGCCGACGGACATCGCGACACCGAGGGCCACCCCGGACGCGGTGCCGATTCGGTTGGGGAGGTAGCCCTGCGCCAGGGTGGTCTGTACGGCGAAGGACAGGAACAGCCCCACAGCCAGGAGCGCGGTGGCCGCGATCGCCAGCCACACCGTGGGCGCCACGACGAGCGACGCGGCAGCGACGATGGCGATGGCGTAGCTGACGCGGGACACCCCGACCTTGCTCCACCGGTCGGCGGCCCAGCCTCCGGTGATGGTCGCGCAGGCGCCGACGGTGAAGAAGCCGGTCAACAGCAGGCTCGCGTGGCTGGTGTCCATGGAGAATCGGTCGATCATGGACAGACCGAGCAGGGACGTGGTGCCGAGCGTCGCGATCGACCGCATGATCACCATCAGGGTGAGGCGAAGGAAGGAGCTCCAGTCGTCCGGCTCGGCGTTGTCGGCGATCTTGCGTCCGCCCTTGGGAGCGGGCGGGCGTGGGTCCAGGGTGCGTCGGAGCAGGGCCATCGCCAGTGCCGTGATGATCGCGGGGATCGCCAGGATCGGGGTGCCGACCAGGCCGAAGGAGAGCACGACCGGGGCGACGGCGAGGGGGCCGACGGCCTGTCCGATGTTGCCGCCGACCGAGAACCAGCTCATTCCCTGGGCGGAGGAGCCGGCGAGGGCCCGCACCGCGCTCGCGGCGACCGGATGGTAGGCGGCGACGCCCAGGCCGGACAGGGCGATGGCGGCCCACGTCCAGGCGTAGGAGTCCACGATCCCGCTCAGGCCGATACCGAGACCCGCCACGAGCAGCCCCACCGGAGAGAGCCACCGCAGCCTCCATCGGTCCGCGGCCAGTCCGAACAGCGGCTGGGCCACGGACGAGAGCACGGTGGCGGCGAGGGTGATCCCCGTCGCCGCGGTGTAGCCCCACCCCTGGTACAGCACGAAGAACGGCAGGAGCGCCGGAACCGCGCCCTGGTACATGTCGTCCACGACGTGGCTGAACGACATCATTCCCAGAGCGGAACGACGCTTGCGCGTCGTTGACGTGGGCTCCGTCGTGGACATGGCGGTCAAGGCGTGTTCCTCCCCCGTGCGGTGGCCCGCGGATCGAGACCGCAGTCGACTCTGCCGCACCAGGGGGTCTGCGGAAATCCCGTTTATGCTTCAGGTATGCCGGTTTCCCGCCACATCTATCGTCACGTCGCCGGCCAGGTCGCCACGACGGCGCGTGATCTCCTCGACGGTGCGCAGGTGGACCGGCACCGCCACGACCAACCCCAGGTGGTGTTCCCGGTCTCGGGCGTGCTGGCGGTGACCACCGAGGCGGGATCCTGGGTGCTTCCCGGCATCACCCAGGCGATCCTCATTCCCCCACGCGTGACCCACGCGCATACGGCGCACGGCAGAACCCGGATCCAGACCGTGCTGCTGCCGCAACAGCTCCTCGCCAGTACCGTCTTCGACACCGGAGCACCGCGCGCCGTCGCCATGAGCCCGCTCGCGCGGGAGGTCATCAACACGATCACGGAGGAGGAGCACGCCGACGAGGTACGCGCCGAACGCCTCGCCGCCGTCCTGGCCGACGAACTGTCCCGGGGGTGCGACGCTGAGGGTCCCGCGCCACTGCTGGTGCCCCGCCCCCGCGACCCTCGGCTGGTCCAAGTGGTGGAGTCCTTGCTGGTCGAGCCGGAGAACGGTCACATGGCCGACCTGGCGCGCGCCGTCCTGGTGAGCGAACGGACCCTCTCCCGTCTGTGCCGCGAGGACACCGGCCTCACGTTCCCGCGACTCCGTACCCGGGTCCGCCTCCTGTGCGCGCTTGTCCGCCTGGCCGACGGAGAAACAGTGACCACCGTCGCGCACCGGTGCGGCTGGTCCAAACCCCACACCTTCATCGACGCCTTCCGCGAAATGTTCGGCACGACCCCCGCCCACTACCAACGAACCCAGGCACCCTGACGGCCCGGGCACCCGGTGGTTCTCGTCCACGGGTTCACTGTCGGTTCTTCCCGGGACCCCCTCAGGCGCGGTGCCACAGGTCGGGCCGTGCGGCGGCGAGTACGTCCGACACGTGAGTGGGTGGCGGCGAGTGGGGTTCCCGTCCTGAGAGTGGTGCCATGGATAGGGGTTTCGTCGCCTTCGCGGGTGGGACGGGTCTGTGGGGCAGACGTACTCGCAGTGCTGGGAAGGTGACGTGCTCTGGGGTCGGGGAACCGTCCGGCTTGGTGAGGAGGACGACCGCTGCCTCCAGTCCGACCCCTGGTTTGTGGAACGTGGAGTCGGGGTGGAGATAGAGGTCGGCCGCGGGGCGGGTGACGCCGTGGCGGGAGGTGGCGTCGCGCCCGACGACGGCCTGGACGTCGCTCCACGGAATGCGGCCGCGCACGAGACGGAGACCCAGTCGGCGCTTCTCGACCAGTTCCACCCCCTCGGCGTCGATCAGGATGCCGCTGCGCGCCAACGCCCGAGGGAGGAACGCCAACAGGACCGGGATCGCGACCACACCGAGCACGAGCGGAATCGCGAGCACGATGATCAGGACGGAGCCCAGTACCCCCCAGCCCGCGTGATCCACGGCGTAGATGGCGCCGTAGCACCCCGCCGTGAGGAGGAGGACGCCGGCGAGTGTCGCGGCGGCCTGCCACCACGAGTGCCGAAGGTCCAGCCACACCGACGTCGGGAGGGCGAACAGCGCGGGATCCGCGGTCGGCCTGGGGTCGGGCCGGGAGTCGTCCCGTCGCACGAGGTCGGGGCGGCGTTCCTCCAGCGCGGAGACCAGTGCCGACAGACTCTCGGGCATGTCCCGCTGGGATCCGGTGAGGCGAACGCGGGTCACGTCGCGGGTCACACCGGGGAGGGGCGTCCGCGTTGCCCGCTCAGAGCGAGCGAAGTCCGGCACGCCCGCCACCTCGTCGACGAAGAAGTCCACCGCGGCGCGCGGAACGGGACGCGCACGCCGCAGGATCCCCCGGTCGGGGAACTCACGGCTGGCCACGATCGCCTGGATGTCCTCCCAGGCGAGGAGAACACCGCCTCCCCGATGCCACCATCGCGCGTGGGTGCGCAGTTCCACGCCGTCACTGGTGATGCGAACCTCGCGGCGTGTGTGCGTCCGCGGATAACCGACCACGAGGTCGATGAGTGTCGCGACGATCACGACGCAGAGCACCAGGGCGAGCAGGAGGAGTTGGAGTGGGTCGTCGATCGATACCAGCGCGAGGAGCAGCGCCATGCCGACCGTCGTACCATCCTGGAGGTTCGCCGACGTCTCCGACCACAGGCCGAAGACGATCGGTGCGGCCATGGCCGTGGCGACGGCGAAGACGACCCACAACAGAGCGCGGCGTCGTCCACCAACGGCGGGGATCGGTACCGACACCTGACCCATTCGCATCCCGCTGTCCGCTGTGTTCGTCCTTGACAGGGGGACACTCTACGTAATTCGGGACCCGCCGGTGTCCGCTGCGTCCGGGGTGGCCGCGACCGGCCGGGACCGGGACGCGGACCCGGACCTACCTCTCGTCCCGGATCTCCGCGGTCGCGCGCTTGAACCCCCCGGTGGTGAAGGCGAGCATGTCGAACAGCAGGGCGATCTGTTCCGGGGAGTAGCGGGTGGCGAGTCCGGCCAGGTGTCGACGGGTCGGGGCGAACGCCTCGTCCACCGCCCGGGTTCGTTCGGGGTCCACGTCGACCCTCACCCGCCGGCGGTCGGTGTCCCCGCGCACGCGACGTGCGTACCCCGCGTCCTCCAGCCGGTCGACGACACGGGTCGTGGTGGCCGCCGGGGTACCCAGCCTGGTGCCGAGCTCTCCCACCGTCATGGGGCCGGCGTCGGCCAGGAGGTTCACCGCCTGGAGGTCCATGAGTCGAAGTCCCAGTCGTTCGGCGGCGGCGTGCGCGTTGAGCACGGTGGCACTGAGGAACTCGCGGAACACCGACTCGCCGCCGGCGTTCTCCGCCGCCGTGCGTACCTCGGCCGAGGTCCAGCCCGCCGGGGTGTCCGCCATCATCCCCTCCACCGCTGATATGTTTCCGACGTGGAACTATTCCGATCCGGAATGAATCCTACGTGGCATGTCATCGTCCCGTGGCGCCGGATCACCCGTATCAGGAGGCGTTGTGCGGATCGTCGTTGTGGGGGCCGGGGTCGGGGGGCTCGCCGTCGCCCGTGGGCTCCACTCCTTCGGACACGAGATCGAGGTGCTGGAGAGAGGCCGGGAGCTTCGGACCGGCGGAGCCGGTCTCGGGATCTACAGCAACGGCCACGCGGCCCTCGCCGAGCTCGGCGCCCCCATCGGGGACCTGGGGCGCGCCATTGACCGGCTGGAGATGTGTGACGACGACGGCCGCCTGCGCAACGCGGTCGACACCAGGAGCGTGGGCCTTCACCTCGGCCGCGACTGCCGAACCGTCCCCCGTCGGGATCTCCTACGCCGGATCGCGGACAACCTGCCCAAAGGCGTCCTGCGGTTCGACTCGCCCGTGCGAGGGATGGATCCGGCCGCGGAGGGCGCCTCCACCTCGGCTGTCACGGTGCGGCTCGACGACGACAGCTCCGTCACCGCTGACGTCGTGGTGGGTGCGGACGGGATCCACTCGGTGGTGCGGTCCGCGCTGACCGACCTCCCCCCGGCCCGGCCGATGGGATGGGCCAGTTGGCAGGCGCTCACACCCGTACCGATCCCCTCCGCCGAGGGAACGGTCGCACGCGTCGTTCAGGGCGCCGAGGGAATGTGCGGCATCATGCCGGCGGGCGGCGGACTCGTGCAGTGGTGGTTCGACGCGCCCTGGTCGCCGGACGACGTCGTCGACTCCCCCGCCGCGATGCTCCGGGACCGGTTCGGGGAGTGGACGGACCCGGAGGTGAAGGTCCTCCTCGAACGGCTCCCCGGCACGGACCTCGGGTTGTACCCCCACTACCGCCACCAGGTTCCCCGCAGGTGGGGCCAGGGCGCGGTCACCCTGCTCGGCGACGCCGCGCACGCCTTCCCTCCCTCGACCGCGCAGGGCGCCAACCAGGCACTGGAGGACGCCCTGGCTCTGACGGCCTGCCTCGGCCCGGTCGACGACCCGTCGGGCGCGCCCGACGCGCTGCGCCGCTACGAGAAGCTGCGTCGCCGACCGGCGGCGTTGGCCTCCAAGGCGTCCAGCAGTCAGTTCGTCCTGCGCAACCTGCCTCCCGGTCCGATCGCCCGTACGATCCCCGAACGCGTCTGGACACGCCAGTTCGAGACCTACCTGGCGGCAGTGAGCACGGTACTGCGCGGTTCCCGCCGTCGAGAGATTCCGACCAAGGCCTGATCAGCGCCTGTGGTGGGCATGAACAGTGTGCGCACCTTGGTCGGGACAAGGGCCCGGCGCCCCAACGGATCGGACCGCACCATGGCCTTCACCGAGGAAGAGATCGCCTACCTCCAATCCAGCGGTCTCGGCCGGCTGGCGACCGTGGACGGCGACGGCCAACCGGACGTCGTGCCCGTCGCCGTGGAGTTCGACGGCCTGCACTTCTGGGTCGGTGGTGCCGGCCAGTCGGTGACCGACACCCGCAAGTTCCGCAACGTCGCCAGCGGCCAGCGGCAGGTGGCGCTGGTGATCGACGACATCGTCTCCTACGACCCGTTCGTCGCGCGGGGCGTGCGCGTGTACGGGATCGCGGAGCAACCCTTCGAACGGACCGGGATGATCGGGCCCGGCACGTTCATGCGGATCACCCCGCGGGTGTCCTGGAGCTGGAACCTGGCCGGTGAACCCGCGGCCGACACGTGGTACGAGACCCGGAGGACCGTCCATTCGCACGCCCGGGGCGACGCTCCCTAGCGTGGTGGCCGCGCGACCCAGTCCGCGCGGTCCAGGACGTACTCGACCTCTCCGAACTCGGCGCCGGGGATGCCGTCCGGTGAGTGCTCGAAGTAGCCGCGCAGGTAGATGAGTCCCGCCTTCTCCATCACCCGACGCGACGCGGCGTTGACGGCCATGGTGTTGGCGGTGACCCGCTGGACGTCCAGTTCCCGGAACCCCCAGTGGATCAACGCTCGCGCGCCCTCGGTGGCGAGGCCACGGCCCCACGCGGCGCGGCGCAAGCGATACCCCAGCTCCACCACCTCGGCGCTGTCAACGTCGAGTGGTCGGTACTCGAACCAGCCGAGGAACTCCCCGTCCTCTCGGGTTTCGGCGGCCCAGTATCCAAAGGTCCCGATCCCCGGATAGTGCCGCGTAAGCCGCGGGAGGTTCCGATCCACGACCGTCTCGCGCGGCGTCGCCTCGCCGCCGGAGAGGTAACGCATCACCTCGGGGTCGCTGTCCAACTCGACCAGGTTGTCCACGTCGTCGGTGGTGATGGGCCGCAGGCGCATGCGCTCGGTCGATGGGTGCTCAGCCATGACCTGTGTCTAGCAGCGGGGTGACGTCAGGACAACGGAATAAGAGCGGCGTGGTCTTCCCTCGGCGGATCCCGCGGGTCGCTCGTCGTGGCCGTGGGCGGTACCGGGAGGATGGAGGTTCCAGGCGAACGAGCGACGAGGGAGCGCGACGTGGCATCCGGCAGAACCATCACCATTGGCGGGGACATCACCGTACCCGTGGTCGGGCAAGGAACCTGGAGGATGGGCGAGGACGCGGACGACGTCCCCGCCGAGGTGCGGGCGCTGCGCGCCGGCCTGGACCTCGGACTCACCTTGATCGACACCGCCGAGATGTACGGCGAGGGCGGAGCGGAGCGTGTCGTCGGCGAGGCGGTCGCGGGGCGTCGGGACGACGCGGTGATCGTGTCCAAGGTCTACCCCCACAACGCCGGCCAGCGCTCGGCGCGGCGATCCTGTGAGAACAGCCTGCGCCGGCTCGGCACCGACCACCTGGACCTCTATCTGCTGCACTGGCGCGGCAACATCCCCCTGGCCGAGACCGTGGAGGTGATGGAGGACCTCCTCGCCGAGGGCAAGATCCGCAACTGGGGCGTCTCCAACCTCGACGTCGACGACATGGACGAGCTCTGGTCCCTCCCGGACGGGACGCGGTGTGCCACCGACCAGGTGCTGTACCACGCCGCGTCCCGGGGCGCCGAACTCCGGCTGTTGCCATGGTGCCGTGCCCACGACGTCCCCGTGATGGCCTACAGCCCGATCGCGCAGGCCGGACGCCTTCGGGGCGATCTGCTCGCCAGTCCGGTGATCAACGAAATCGCCTCGGGCCGGGGGCTCACCCCCGCGCAGGTCGCTCTGGCGTGGGTGATCCGCGACAGCGGCGTCCTGGCCATCCCCAAGGCGGTCCAGCCGGAGCACGTCCAGCAGAACGCGGCCACGCTCGACGTCCGACTCAGCGACGCCGAGATCGCCGCGATCGACGACGCCTTCCCGCCGCCGAACCCGGACGAACCACTGGACATCGTCTGATCACCATGGCCGGGGGTCCACACGGGTGAACGTCGTGACGCTGGGCGCGGATCGTTCACCTACTGGACGTCGAACTCGTTGCCCTCCGGGTCGCGCATGGAGACGAAGCGGCTGCCGTGTTCCTCGACGGTCCGTACCTCCGTCGCCCCGAGGGCGACCAGACGCGCGACCTCTTCCGAGCGACGCTCTGGTCCCACCCGCATATCGAGGTGCATCCGGTTCTTGACCGTCTTGGACTCGGGGACGTGCTGGAACAGGATCCGTCGCCCCAGTCCCGCGCCCGTGCTCGGCTCCACGGGGTCGTCGGGATGGCGGATCGCGGACAGCAGCCTCCAGGCCTTGCGGCCGTCCACGACCGTGTAGTCGTCCTCCCCCGCCGCCCCGATGTCGAGCATCCGCTGCACGAGGTCGCTGTTGTCCTCCATCACGTACCCCAGCGTCGACGCCCAGAAGCGCGCGAGCGCGATGGGCTCCCCACTGTCGACCACGATCTGGAACTCGTGTGCCACGCGAATCTCCCCCTCGATATCGGACCGGTTGGACCCGATCACGTGATTCCAGTTATAGTGGTTACATGATCGACGACGCAACCGGCATCGTGATGCGGCCACCCGACGGAGCCGTGTACCGGTTCGATCCAGGGGCGCTGAGTCTCGAACTGCTCACCACGGGAGGGCCGGACGAGCTCTCGGTGTTCGAGACCCTGCACGCCCCGGAGGACTGGCTGCGCTGGCTGTCGGTCTGTCGGCTCCGGCTCCGTGACGACGAGGTGGACATCAGCGCCACCGACATCTCCGCGATTCGCGGTGTTCGTGACGCCGTGCTGCGGCTGGCGCGCGCCTCGACGCGCGGAGCCGCGCTTTCCGAGCCCGACCTCGACACCCTGAACCTGGCGGCCGCTCACTCTCCGATGATTCCCACCCTCGCCCGTGACGGCACACAGCGATGGCGCACACCGGTGTCGAGCGCCCAGGCACTGTCCACCGTCGCGCGGGACGCCGTGACGCTGATGAGCGGGCCTTACGCGGAACGCATCCGCGAGTGCGCCGCCACGGACTGCGCCCTGGTCTTCGTCGACACCTCACGCCCGGGCAAACGCCGGTGGTGCTCGATGGAACGGTGCGGAAACCGCAGCAAGATCCGCGCGCTACGCGCCCGACGAACGGAGACACCGTGATGAACACACCAGTGGGGCTTACCCACGGAGCCGGGTTCGAGATCGGCGTGTCGCGGACATTCACGCTGCCCGCGGATGTCGTGTGGCGGTTCGTCACGAGCTCGGAAGGGCTCGCCCTGTGGCTCGGTGACGTACGTGAGATCGAGCCACGACGGGGCGCCCCCTACCGGACGGCCCAGGGGGTCACCGGGGAGCTCCGGGGATACGAGGAGGGTCGCCGCGTCCGGTTGACCCACCACCCCGAGGACGGCCGGGAGACCACCGTGCAGCTCACCGTCACCGAGCGGAACGGTCGGGCCGTGCTCGGGTTCCACCAGGAACGGTTGGGCTCGGCCGAGGAGCGCGCGCACCAACGGGACCACTGGCGGTCGGTCATGGCGGACATCGTCGCCGCGCTGGAGCCGAGGGCCTCCGCCTGAGCGCCGGGTTGCCTTCCTCGACTCCTGCTGTCACGGTTGGGTCATGACACCGTCACCGCCCGCTGGCGCGAGCCCGGAGTGGGAAACGCGCGTCGCGGCCGTCTGGGCGAGCGCGGACGACACCGACGCCGCGACGCTGCGGGAGCGGATCCAGGGTCTCGCCGCCGAGCTTCCCGAGGGCTCGGCGATCGCCGACTTCGAGCGCGGCAGTGTCGCCGACACCACGGGCGACCCGGAGCGGGCGGCACGCTTCTACCGGCAGGCACTCGCCGCGGGGCTCACCGGGGTCCGTCGGCGCCGTGCCACGATCCAGCTCACCAGCACGCTGCGCAACCTGGGACGCTACACGGAAGCCCTCGAACTCCTTGAGGGCGAACAGGGGCGTGAGAGCGACGAGCTGGACGACGCGGTGGCGGCGTTTCTCGCGCTCGTCCTCGTCGACCTCGGCCGCGAGGGTGAGGCCACGGGGATCGCGCTCACCGCTCTCGCTCGGCACCTTCCCCGCTACACGCGTTCGGTCACGGCATACGCCACCGCGCTCCGACCCGCCGACATCTCCTGACCGCCGTCAGGCCGCTGTCGTGACCACCCGCACGCCCAGGCCGATGAGGACGGTGCCGGAGACCGCCTCCATCCACCGCCGTACGGCCGCGCGGGCCATCCACTCTCGGATCCGCGCCACCAGCCACACCACGGCGAGGAACCACACGAGGTCCACCACGGTCCAGATGACGGCCAACAGCAGCAGCATCGGCAGGGCGGGGGCGTCGGCGGGGACGAACTGGGGCAGGAACGAGACCGCGAATACCGCCGCCTTGGGATTGGCGATGATGGCGGCGAGGCCGATCCGGTAGGAGGACCACCACGAGGCGGTCGCCGCGGTGTCCTCGGGCTCGTGCGCCCGTCCCGAGCGGCGACTGCGCCACGCGGCGCGCAGCGACTGCAGGCCCAGGCCGATCAGCACCGTGGCGCCGACGTAGCGCATCACCTCGTAGGCGACGGGCGACGCGGCCACCAGCGCCGACAGACCGAGCGCCGCGCCCACCCCCCAGAACAGGACGCCCGTCTCGTTTCCGAGCACGGTCGCGATCGCGGACCGGCGACCGGCCCGGATCGTCTGGCGCAGGATCACCGCCGCGCTGGGGCCCGGACTGATGGCCAGAAGCGCGCACGCGGCCGCGAACGAGGCGAGGAGCGGGAGCATGGATCCCATGGTGCGCCCCCGGGCCGTACGCGGCAATCGGATGTGATGGGACACTCACTTCCGTGGACTTCGAGATCAGTACCGACGGCGCGCGCGTCGACCGTGACTGGCTGTGGGAGACGTTGGTGGCCAACGCCTACTGGAGCAAGTGGCGCACCCGGAGCATGTTCGACGACCAACTCGACCGGGCCTGGCGAGTCGTCGGCGCCTACGACGCCTCCGGGCGGATGGTGGGGTTCGCGCGCGCCGAGTCCGACGGTGTGTCCCAGGCCTATCTCGCCGACGTCTACGTGGACGCCGCCGCGCGGGGCAACGGACTCGGCCGGCAGCTGGTGCGCGTCATGATCGACGACGGGCCGGGGCGGGACTTTCGCTGGATGCTCCACACCGACGACGCCCACGGACTCTACGCCGAGTTCGGTTTCGCTCCCCCGGGCCCCGACTACTTGGAACGCCCTACGCGGCTCCCGAGGCAGCGTGACTGACGACGTGGCTCCCACGTCGCACTGGTTCGTGTCTTTGTGAACCACTGCGCCCACAACCCGCGCAGCGGCCCCGGTAGCGGCGACGGCCGCTCCACCACCCCCACGCGGCCCCAACCCAGGCTCAACCACCTAGTCCGGGCACTGTTCCCAGGTGTACTCCTCGTCGTCGGGGGCGGTCAGGCCTCGGTCGCGAAGGATGGTGAGAGGCGCGCGTGTCGTCGAGGAGCAGACCTGAGGGAACGGTTCGGGCAGGTCGTCGGTGTACTCCACCTGCAACACGTGGTCCCCGTACACCTCGGTGAACCGGTCGCACTCGTCGTGGGCCGCGCACTCCTCGACCACCGCGAACGTGAACCCGATCTCGTCGCGGCCGGCGTCCCCGAGCTCGACGGTGTTCTTCTGCCCCACGGCGAGTCCGTGCTCGTTGGCCAGCTCCACGTAGGAGGTGGCCAGGTCCACGGCGCCTCGGGGGTCGACGCGCCCACGGGTGGTGTCGGTGAACCGGACGTAGGTGTCGAGGTTGTCGATCTCCACCGCGTCGAACCCGTCCTCGGCGCACCCGGTGATCACGGGGCCGACGACCTCGAGGATGCCCTCGCGCCGCGACGGGGTGGAGGGGTCGAGGACGTACTCCCCGGGCCAGTCCGGGTCGACGACGGGATCGCCGTCGGAGTCGCGCAGCAGCAGCTCCGGACGGTCCAGCCAGCGCTCGGAGTCCTCGGGTTGTGTCTGGAAGCCGTTGACGTAACAGACGGTGTAGGCGCCGTCCAACGGCGGTGCGGTGGAATCGCGCACCACGACGCTCACGGGCGTCGCGGGTTGATAGGCCGCGCCGAGCTGGTAGTCGAACCCACCGGAGGTCGGGGGCGGCGCCACCTCCCGGCTCGAGGACGCACCGGACCCGAGGGGCGGTGCCTGGCACCCGGCCACGACGGCCAGGCTGATCACACACAGCCACGGAGACGCTCGCACAAGAAGGTGCCTACCCAGGTGGGTCGCCCACGCCCGCGTCGGGCATCGTCCCGCGCCGAGCGGCCGGAGGAACGGCCGTCCCCAGCCTCCCGGAGAGACTGGGGACGGGCCGCTGCCTCGTTCGGGCCTACCTCTGGTGCCGCTCGATCAACGAACGGGTCCTCGTCTCCTCGGTGAACCACGGCGCCAGGGCGGGGGGATCGCCCATGCCGTTGACGAGGTAGTCGGCGAGTTCCTGACTGTGGGTGGCGGCCACGAACAGCTCGATGACGTAGGGCGGGGGGTAGTGCATTCGTTGGGCGACGAGCCCGGTGAAGTGCTGCGCGTAGTCCATGAACCGTTCGAAGGTGCGCGTCATGAACTCGGCGTCGAACGGGGCGTCCTCGTGGTCAAGGATGGCCCGCAGGTAGATCTCGGCCGCCATGCTGGCGTTGTTGGCGTCCTGCTGCAGCGCGGGAGAGGTCACCGCGACCGTGTCGCCCATGCCCATGACGAGTCCCCCGCTGGGCATGTGCGCGATGGGTTCCCGCACCAGCGGGTTCGCCCGGTCCATCGCCACGGCGCCGTCATCGGCGAGCGTGGTCTTGCTGAAGGCGGTGTACTGGTGCGGGATGAACTCACGCATCACCTCGAGCATGAGCGCGTAGTGCTGGTCGGGGGTTGTCCGCCTGGGCCAGCGGGCGAGCGGACCGTCGGCGGGACCGGTGATATGGACCAGGCGGCAGGGTCCGTTGACCGACAGCGCGGGCCAGGAGATCAGGTGTCCCAAGCCCGGGACCAGGTCGATTCCGACCCCGTCACTGTCGGGGTGGCCGTCGATCTCCTCGACGTAGGCGATCGCGGTGGCGACCGGCGGCATTCTCGCCAGGCCACGTCCGGTGTCGATGGAGAAGATGTCCGCGAGACCACTGTGGCCGCTGGCGATGATGGTCAGGTCGAACATCTGGGAGAGCGAGTCGAGGTCCGACCCCGTCACGCCGTGGATGAGGACCTTGCCGCCCTTGTGTTCCAGCAGGTCGAGCCAGGCGGACATCTTCACGCGTTCGTCTATCGACTGGGCCGGGCGCGTGAGCTTTCCGGTCCAGTCAAAGTGCGGCATCTCCCCACTGGAGGTGAACCGATAGTCGACGATCGGCTTGGCCTCGTCGTCCCAGAGATTGAGCCCGTACTCCCCCTCCGCGTGGCGCCGCTGATCGAAGAGAATCTGCGCCGAAACAGCCCCACCGTCATACAGTTCGTCGGGATCTCGCGCCGTCATGAGCGTCACATCGTAGTCATGTGCGACAAGGGACAGGGCGAGCTGTAAGCCGGACTGGCCGCCCCCAACGATCAAGATTCGTCGCATTTTCCCCTTATTCGTTGACGCATCGGTCGGATTGTCTTACCGGTAAGTCATACCGTAGATCAGTTCCCCTTTCGAGTCCTCGATCCGACCGAGGGGGCGGATCCACGCCTGGGCTTCGGGCACTCGGATGGCCCAGGAATGGGCGAGCCGCATCCATGGCGCTCGGCCTGAACGACGGTCAGGAGTCCAGGTCCTGAATGAAGTGGAACGCGCGAATGGCCATCCCGTGGGAGAGGTAGAAGCGGTGCGCGCCGTGGCGCTGCGTTCCCGAGTCGAGGTGGAACTGGGTACACCCGACGGCACGCGCCTCGGCGCGGAGCCAGTCCAACAAGGCGCGTCCTTGTCCGGTCCCGCGGACGTCGGGATGGGTGACGAGGTCGTCCACGTACATGAAGCGGCCCCAGAGACTGTGGATGATCCGGAACCCCGCCACGGCCACCGCGTCGTCCGAGACGCGCTCGTCGAAGGAACCCACCAGGTGGTAGCCGCCGGGACGGAGCTTCTCGTCGACCAACGTGACGAACGCGTCCACGTCGGTCAGTTCTGGCCGGAGTTCACGAATGGCGCGATGTGCCCGGTGGGTCTCGCCGACAGGGATCTCGGAGATTCTCGAATCAGCCATGTGGGGAGCCTACGGTGGCGGGGAGTTCGATCCCCGGAGGGCGGGGTGGGGTCCGCCGAGCTCTATGGTGATGCCATGACACCGCACGAGCCCCCCACCAATCCGGTCGCACAACTTCGCCTCGTGGTGGAGACCGAGGATTTCGACGCCGCTCTGGCGTTCTACCGTGACGCCCTCGGTCTCGCGGAGAAGGCCGCGTTCCAGAACGAGGGGGACGCCCGGGTCAGCATTCTGGACGCCGGACACGCCACGCTGGAGCTCGTCAACCCGGCGCAACGGGCGTTCATCGACCAGGTGGAGGTGGGGCGCCCGGCCAGCCCGACGATTCGGGTCGCGTTCCAGGTCCCGGACGCGGAAACCGCGACACGTACGCTGGTCGAGGCCGGCGCCGATCTGGTCGCGCCGCCCACCGTCACGCCGTGGCGGTCGCGTAACGCCCGCCTGAACGCCCCGGCCGGACTTCAGCTCACCCTGTTCGAGGAGCTGGAGACCGAGGAGGAGCGGATCCAACGCATGGGGTTCGGGACGACGGAGGACCGAACGAACGGGTGACCCCGACGTGGCGCGCCGTCGCGTCACCCTTCGTCGACGACGCGTTTCGTCTCCCCCTGCTTGCTGATCGTGAACGTGTCAACCGGGTCGCCGGCGCCGGTCGTGGCCGTGAACTCCAGCTCGTCGCCGTCGACGGCGACCGCCTGGAACGTCTGCGCGTCGGTCCGCTGGCCGCGGACCTCGGCGGCGTTGGCCTCCCACAGGTCCGGGCCCGCCTCGTACATCTTGGGTCCGGTGACGGCGACCACGTAGACGGGGCCGGTCTGGGTGTCGTCCTCGTCGGTTCGGTGGTCGGTGAGGTTGCCCCGGCCGTAGGAGTGGTCGTGGCCCTGCAGGACCAGGTCCACGTCGTTGTCCTCCAGCGTGTCCAACCACGCGGACCGCAGGGCCTCGTTGTCCCGGTCGGGCCGGTTGGGGAACAGGGGGTGGTGGAAGGTCACCACCGCCCAGTCGTGGGGATTGTCCTCCAGGACGGAGTCCAACCAGAGTGCCTGGGTGTCCAGCCACTCTTCGGTCTCGTCGTCTGCGGGGGCCTCCCGGTAGTTGGAGTTGAGCGTAACGAACCGGACTCCCTGGTAGTCGGTGTAGGACACCGTCTCGGCCAGGTCAGCGCCCGCGTCGGGGCCGTTGCCCGCGGCGGGGAACTGGGCGGGCCAGAACTCGCTCAGGCCGTCGTCGTACTCGTGGTTGCCCACCGCGGGTAGCTGGTTGCGTCCCGCCAGGACGTCCGCCCCGTAGGCGTCGTACCACTCCTGCCACTGGCGGGCGTCGCGTGCCTCGTCGATCAGGTCACCACTGTGGACGATGAGGTCGGCGTCGGGGTGGGCCTCGAGTCCGGCCTGGATGACGGGTGCCGCCCCGTCGGGGATGTCGGTCTGCACGTCGCCGAAGTACAGGAAGGTGAATGGTTCCGGGGCGCTGGCGGCCGTGGTGAAGGACCGCCATTCGTCGAATCCGTCCTCCCCGGACTCGACACGGTACCTGTACTGGGTGTCGGCCTCGAGGTCGGTGACGGTCGCCCGCACCCGCTCCGGACCTTCGCTCTCTTCCTTGGCGCTCGTCCCCTCCACACGGGTCACCTGGTCCGGGGCGTCGCGAGGGGTGATCTCCAGCGTCGCGGCGGACGACGCGGTGGTCCCCCAGCTCACGGTCTGTGATGTCGCGGGGTCGGCGGTGGGCGTCAGGATGACGTCCGGCCCTGACGACTCCGGGCCCCTGGGACCACACGCGGTGGAGCAGACGAGGGCCAGCGCCACGAGGAGGTGTCCCCTCCTCGTCCGCGCCCCGCCCACCCGAACCGCGCCGGGGGCTGTGCTGTGCCGAACCATCGGTGCTCGCCTCCAACGACGTGAGCGAGATCCCGGCCGGACGCTCCCGCCGGGGTGACTCCCTTCTAGGACTCCGCGCTTCCCGCCACCCGGTTGTCCAGGACGCGTTTGTCGGTGGCGTCCTTGACGATGGAGAACTCGTCGAGGACGTGGCCCTGTGCTGTCACGGACTCGTACTCCAGTGTGTTCCCGTCGACCTCGATCACCTGGTAGGCGGGACGGGCGACGTCCTGCACGCGTGGCACCGCGTCATACACCCGCCAGTTCTCCGTGCTCGAGGGATAGGTCTTGGGACTCGAGTTCGCGATCACGTACACGGGTCCGGTGTGGACTCCCTCGTCGTCCGTCTGGTTCGCCTCGAGGTTCCCCCGGGAGTAGGAGTGGTCGTGGCCCTGCAGCACCAGGTCGACGTCGTGTTCCTCCAGAATGTCCCCCCACGCCTGCCGGATGTCGACGTTGTTGCGTGCCGGTCGACCGGAGTACAGCGGGTGATGGAACATGACGGCCGTCCACGTTTGGGTGTTCGTGGTGAGCACTTCGTCCAGCCACCGGGCCTGCGTCTGCAGCCACTCCTCCCGCTCCTCCTCGGGAACGGTCCGGTAGTTGGAGTTCAGCGCGATGAAACGCACGCCTTGGTAGTCGGAGTAGTAGACCGTCTCGCGGAGCTGGTCGTCCTCGGCGGGCCCGTTGCCGGTCTCGGGGAACTGTAGGCCCCACAGGGGGCTGAAGTCGTCATCGTCGTACTCGTGGTTCCCGACCGCGGCGAAATGGCGCATCCCCCGGGTGCGGGACTCGGCGAAGGCGTCGTACCAGTCCTGCCACTGGGCGTCGTCGTGTCCGTCGTCCACCAGGTCCCCGACGGAGACCGCCATGTCGGCGTCGGGGACCGCCGTCAGCCCCGCCGCGACGGATGGGTCGATGCCTTCCCCGCCGTGCTGGGTGTCGCCGAAGTACAGGAACCGGAACGGATCGGCGCCCGTGGAGGCGGTGGTGAACGTATCCCACCGTGAGGAGGTGATTCCCCCGCCGCCCACCCGGTAGCGATAGGCCGTCTGTGGCGCGAGCTCCGTGGCGGTCGCGCGAAAGTAGGTGTACCCGCCCTCGTCCCTGCTCTGCGCGGGGAACGTGGTCACGTCGTTGGGTGCGTTGATCGGCGCGACCTCGAGTTCGCCGTCGAAGGGCACCTCGGAGCGCCAGGTGACGGCCTGGGAGGTCGCGGGATCCTCCGTCGCGTACAGCAGCAGCCGGTCGGGGCGCACCGCGTCCACGCCGGTCGCCGCGGCGGACGGGACGACGAACATGACGACGACCGTCAGTACTGCCAGGAGGAACCGCAAGGGAGAACGCCACCGTCGCGGAACGCGCACCGCCTCCTCGCTTTCCATCGGGGGTTCTGCGGATGGATCCAAGAGACAATTCCCGCATTTGGGGCGTTCACGCATCACGCGTCTCGTTATTCGCCTCCGCCCCCGGCGTCTCGGTCGGTGACCCCCCGTGACCACCAACCGGACCCAACGGCGTCCGCTCAGGGTTTTCTCAGACAGGGTAGTGAATTCGCCGCGGTGTTCCGAGATTTGTGCGCAATGGATTCGGCGTGGCGCTATCGGCGGACCGTGACCTCGTCATTCGCCGCAAAACGATAGGGACGATGTTCGAGAAGATCACCAACACGGCGCCGCAACCGGGACAATTCCGCGCGGACCGTGATCGTGCGGCCGCGGTCGTGGAACAGGCCCTCGGCGAGGTCGGCGGCGCTCAGCCCGGCTCGATGGTGAGCGAGAAGCTCCAACAGGGTGGAGTGACGGGGAGTGAGCTGGTGGGTCCAACTCGCGACCCCCCGGTGGACCGTCAGGACGGGGCGGTGCGGGTCGCTGAGGTCGAGCTGTACCCGCGCCGGCTCCCGTGGCTCGTCCGTGTCGCGGCGCCGCACCAGGAGACCGCCGGGAACGGGCTCGATGGAGCAGGTCCCGAGTGTGGGGACCCACGCGTGGTCCGCCGGGTGGTCGGGTAGCCGAAGCCGCGGCGTCGGCGGCATCCCGATCGACGCCGCGACCCACCCGTGGGGATCGGTCACGACCGCGACCTCGTTCAGGCGGCTCAACAGGGGGGTGGCGGTGCTGCGCAGCTGTTCCAGGGCATCGCGATGTCGGTCCCGAAGTTTGGCCTCGGCCAGCCGGGCGACGGTCGTGACCAAGGCCAGCATGGAGGGATGTACCGACATCGCCGGGCCGCTGAGGTCGGTGACTCCCAGGAGGCTTCCGTCCCGCGGGTCGTGGATGGGCGCGGCGGCGCAGGTCCAGGCGTGGTGGGTGCGCACGAAGTGTTCGGCGGAGTGCACCTGGACTGGGCGCCCCCGCGCCAGGGCCGTTCCGATCGCGTTGGTTCCCACCCGTTCCTCGGTCCAGCACGCCCCGGCGATCAACCCGAGGGCGTCGGCGCGACGCTGCGCGGTGGTGCCGCCCTCCCGCCAGAGAACGCGGCCCTCCCCGTCCACGATCGCGTGGACGTAGCCGGCGTCCTGGGCGAGAGAGAGGAGCCCATCGCTCAGGACCTCCCGTACGGTGCCCGACAGTGGGCTGGCGCGGCGCCGTGCCTCGACTACGTCGGCGGGCCAGGGGTCGGGGTCGGCGCCCCGTTCCGGATCGAGTCCCGCACGCCGGAGCCGGGTCCAGGACTCGGCGATGACCCGGCGGGGCGCCACGGGCGGCGTACGGCCGGACATCGTCGCGTCGTGCGTACGTGCGAGCACACGCATCCGGTGGATGAGGTCGGCGGTTCGGGATTCCGGATCGTGTGGCATGGCTGCCCGCCCCCTGGTGGTCACGTCACCGCCCGCCGCCGCCAACGCCGGCGCCGTGGGCGCGTTGTGGCGCCCCGGTGAAACGCCCCCGCGGCACCACCATAAGTGGCGTGCTTGAACCGTCAAGGACCTGGAGCGCCCATGCTCGTGGGGTGCGACACGCCGCCGCCACGGCCGTCTGTCACGTTTCGCGTCGGTGTCTGGTCGAGGGGGGTGAACGAAGGGAGTAGGCAGATGAAGACCAAGATCGTTGTGGTGGGAGCGGGGTACGCCGGCCTGGTCGCGGCGAAGCTGATCGCGGCGCGGACCCCATCGACGGTGACCCTGGTGAACGCGACGGACCGTTTCGTGGAGCGGGTGCGCCTGCACCAGTTGGCCGCGGGACAGACCCTACGGGACCGCCCCTTGCGGGCGCTCCTTCGTGGCACGGGGGTGCGACTCGTGGTCGACCGGGCCGAGAAGGTGGACGCCGCGACGCGCGTCGTCCACCTCGCCCAAGGGGAGCCGCTGAACTACGACATCCTCGTCTACGCGCTGGGCAGTCACGTCGACACCGAGACCGTTCCGGGGGTGGCCGAGCACGCCCACACGGTGGGATCCGCGCCCCAGGCCGAGCGCCTGAACGACCACCTCGCGCGCGGCGCGGGCACCGTCACCGTGGTGGGCGGCGGGCTGACCGGGCTCGAGGCCGCCACCGAGATCGCGGAGTCCCATCCCCGACGAGACGTACGCCTGGTCTCGACTGACTCTCTGGGCGCGGAGCTCTCACAACGCGGAGCGCGTCACGTGCGGGCCCGGTTCGAGCGACTCCGCATCGACACGCGCGAACACGCCCGCGTCACCGAGGTGCGTTCCACGGGGCTCCTCCTGGACGACGGCTCGTTCCTGACCAGCGACACGGTGGTGTGGACCGCCGGGTTCCGCGTACCCGACCTCGCGCGGCAGGCGGGTGTGGAGACGACGCCGCACGGCCAGGTCGTGGTGGACGAAACGCTGCGTTCGGTGTCACACCCGGAGATCTACGCCGTCGGGGACGCCGCCGCGCTGGTGAACCAGGTGGGAGTGCGACTGCGTATGGCGTGCGCGACGGGAATGCCCTCCGGACAACACCTGGCCCGCGTCATCGCCGCACGGACAGCCGGCCTCGAGGCTCCCCTGTTCGGCTTCCGGTACGTCGTCCGCTGCGTGAGCCTGGGGCGCCGCGACGCGCTCATCCAGTTCGTGCGTGAGGACGACACCCCGCGGGAACGGGTCCTCACCGGACGCGCCGCGGTCCTCACCAAGGAGGCGATCGTCCGTAACGCGGCCGGTGTCATGCGGTACCCCTGGCTGCCCGCGTCCCTGTGATCGGGCCGCGGCGGGGAAACCGATCAGGAATCGAGAAGCGCAGGCCACAGCCTCATGGCTAGCGTGAGTGCCATGGACATCAGCATTCATGCGAGCTTCCTTCCGCACGACGACCCCGACGCGGCCCTGTCGTTCTATCGCGACGTTCTGGGCTTCGAGGTTCGCAACGACGTCGGCTACGACGGGATGCGCTGGATCACGGTCGGGCCGAAGGGGCAGCCCTCGACCTCCATCGTGCTGCAGCCGCCGGCCGCCGATCCCGGTATCACCGACGCGGAGCGCCGGACCATCGCGGAGATGATGGCCAAGGGGACCTACGCGGGTGTGCTCCTGGCGACCACCGACCTGGACGGGGTCTTCGAACGGCTCGAGGCAAGCGACGCGGAGATCATCCAGGAGCCGATCGACCAGCCCTACGGCCTCCGCGACTGCGCGGTGCGGGATCCCGCCGGCAACATGATCCGGATCCAGCAGGTGGGTTGATCCAGGGCCTCCACGATCGTGGAGGCCCCACCCACCGCCCCAGCACCGACCAACCCAGCCAACGCATGTCCGCACCTGGGTCACGGAGGAGTCCCGCACATGCTCTCGCTCGACGCGATCGAACTCGGCGTGCCCGAGGTGCCAACCGCGCGCGAATTCTACGTCTCCGCGCTCTTGAGTCCTGCCACGGAAGACGACCAGACGGTGCGTCTCGACCTGTACGGCACCGGTCAGGTCGGACTGCGTGACGTCAAGGAACTCGCCGACGACCTGGAGGCGGGACCCGACACCTCCGGATTCCGGGGCTACGTGATGAGCTACATCGTGCGTCAACCGCGTGAGGTCCAGGTCCTGGTGGACGCCGCTGTCGCCCAGGGAGCGACGGTGCTCAGGCCCCCCAAGAAGGGATTCTTCGGCGGCTTCTCCGCCGTCTACCGGGCGCCGGACGGTGCCGTCTGGAAGCTCGCGGCCCCCACCAAGAAGGACACGGCGCCGGCGGCCGACCCGCCGACCCCCACCGAGACAGGAGTACTGCTCGGTGTCGCTGACCCCACCGTGTCCAAGGTCTTCTACACCGCGCTGGGTATGACCGTGGACCGGGACTACGGCACCAAGTTCATCGACTTCGTCCCGGCCAAGGGATCGTGCCGGTTCGGCCTGATGACCCGCGCCGCCCTCGCCAAGGACGCGGGGGTCGCCGCGGCGGGGACCGGGTTCCCGGCAGCGGTGCTCACCTCACGGCGGGCTTCGCGGGACGAGGTCGACGCGGTTCTGTCGGTCGCCGCCACGGCCGGAGCCGACGGCGTGTCCACGGCGGCGGAGGACGGCTCGGGCGGCTACGCCGGGCGGTTCACCGATCCCGACGGCTTCACCTGGACGATATCCAGTCCGTGAGAGGCCACGGCGTTCTCCCTCAGTGAAGGGGCCGGGCTCCCCGGCGCGCTGGGAGCCCGACTGACCTCTTTCGCGCGGTGGCGTTGTCTCACCCGGGGGGTGGATGCTCTTCCGCTGGGTTGTGGCCCTACTGGCTGTGGTGGCTGTGGGTTCGGTTGTGGTGCCACCAGTGGCGGAGGAGGGTGGACAGGACGGGTTTGGTGAGCCCGGTGAGTGAGTGCGTGATGTGTTCGCGGGGTGCTTGGGCGATGACGAGGTGTCCCCAGTCGATGGCGACGGCCTGCCAGAGGGTGTCGTCGTCGGGGGCGGGGCGGATCTGGACGAACACGCCGTGCACGTCGGCGATCCAGAGGGTGTCGTCGACTTCCAGGACGGTGAGTGTCATCGGGGTGCCCCCGTCCCTGGGCCGACGCGGCGGGCGATCTCGGCGACGGTGATCGTGTCGAGAGCTGTGGCCAGGGCGTCGAGGTCGTAGCCGATGGCGAGTTGGATCTGGCCGTGGTAGCGGGTGCGGGCGCGCCATCGGCCGCTGTAGGGGTCCCGCCGGACGTCGACGAGGACGCCGTGGACGTCGCACACGTGGTGGTAGTCATGCCATCCCGGGGCGAGTGTCACGGTCACGCGCTCACCCCGGCACACTCCGGGCGGCGAGCGAGAGCCTGACGCACCAACGGCGCCAACTCCCGACGCAGCTCCTCGCGGAACACATCGTCAGCGCTCGGAGCCACGACCGGGCGCGACAACGTCAACAGCGCCGCCAACCCCGCCCACTGAGTGCTCGGGTCCGGGCCGCGATGCCGTCCACACCACCAGGACCAATCCGAACGATCCGCTCCCGCCCATACGATTGCTTCCGTCATCAGTCCTCCCAAGACTGGTGGCCGTGCCCCGGGAGCGACGATCCACATACGCTCGCCGGGGCTCTTCTGTTCACCACCGTCCTAGCTCTGGCTGATTCCCGCTACAGATACCGCTCATCAGAAGAAATCTTCACTTCCATGGATTGCCGAGAGGCATTCGGGTGGTAGATAGTGATGGAATGGCGATAACCCCCGAACACGCGCGGAGGCGCTTCGGCGTGGAGCTGCGCAAGTGGCGTGAGCACGCGGGAATGTCTCAGCCCGAGCTCGCACGAGCGATACCCATATCGCAGTCCCAGATCAGCGCTATAGAGACCGGCGGTAAAGGCACCACTCGGGAACAAATACGACGATTCGATCAGGTGCTTACCACCGAAGGTGCTCTGCTCCGTCGCTGGGAAGATCTACACCAGGAGGGACGCGGTTTTCCGTCCTGGTTTGCTGGCGTGGTTTCCGTGGAACAGCAGGCGTCAGAGATCAGGGAGTATGCGCCGCTTCTGGTGCCAGGATTGCTCCAGACTGGGGATTACGCGCGCACCAGCCTGCGGCAAGGAAAGCCGACCATGAGTGAGGACACTCTGGAAGAACGTGTTCGTGCTCGTATGGAGCGGCAGGTCATCCTCAGCTCGGAGGAACCACCCCTCGTGCGAGCCGTGATTGAGGAACACGTCTTGCGACGTCCGATAGGGGGACGTGAGACCCTGAAGGCACAGTTGGACCACTTGCTTGATGTCGGTTCACGCCCCCACGTCGCCATCTCCGTCGTCCCGATGACAACAGAGATCCATCCGGGGCAGGACGGGCCATTTCTCCTGTTCACAATCCCGGGACAGGGCGTGCTCGCGTACACGGAGACGAGGATCAGTGGCACCCCCACGGATGAACCGGAAGCGGTGGGTGATTACCTGAGTGTATTCGGGGAGTTGTGCCTGACGGCCCTACCTCCGGATGCGTCGAGGCACCTCATCGATCAGATCAGGAGAGACATCGGATGATCACTGACCATTGGCACAAGAGCAGCTACAGCCAAGGTGGCGCCACCAACTGTGTGGAGTGCCGCACCGCTGACTCGCGGGTGCTGGTGCGCGATACGCAGAACCGCTCAGCCGGACACCTGTCCTTCTCCTCGCGGGAATGGGCCGCGTTCTTGGGTGCTGCGGCGGAGGGGGAGCTGTAACTCCCGTCCGACGTCCGCCCTCGGGTCCCGTCCCGGGGGCAGTTTTTGTGTCGGGGGTGTTTTGGTGTTCGGCGGTGCCTCGATTCACGCTATGCGAGAGAACTGGCTAGGTATAGGTTGTTGAACAACTCCACTGAGAGTGCCGAAGGAGTTGAAATGAATGACTGGCACACGAGCTCGTACTCGGCGAATGGTTCCCAGTGCGTTGAGATCGCGAAGGGCCCTGTTGCCGCTATTCGAGACACAAAACATAGAGAGCAAGGACACCTGGAGTTCCCCGCGCGAGAGTTCGTCGCACTGATCGCGGCCGCGCGCGGCGATGAGCTGTAGTCGGCCAGGACGCCTGGCCATACCCGTTTAATCCGGGTAGCCGAAGCTCCCAGTGCTGTGCTAGGCCCTCGGCCTCCTCGCGGAGATGGGGCTCTTTACAGTCGACTGAGGCGACAGGGAGAGCGATAAGGAGCTACCCCTGCTTGTTCTTCGGGTGTCTCTTGAGGCAGATCTTTGTGTCTGCGGTGGGTGGTGTTTTGTGGCGCCCCCGGTCCACGCTATGTCGCCGAACTGGCGACGTATAGATTAGTGAGTGCGAGCAGCCAGGGTGGCCTCTAATCCGTTCAAGTCGCCGAATTCCCTTCTATCGGCGTGGAGGCAGATCGACGATGAAGACAACGTGGTACACGAGTAGCTACAGCGGCGGTACGAATCACTGTGTGGCGTGCCGAATCGCCAATTCTCGCGTGCAGGTCCGCGATAGCAAATCCTCGTGGGCCGGTCATCTGACGTTTGACGCGCTTGAGTGGTCAGCGTTTGTGGCTGCTGCGACGGAAGGTGAGCTGTAGGAATCGCTCTCGCCTGAGGGCGGTGAGGCGTATCGCGCGAATCTTGGAGACACAACATGTGGAAGACCAGTAGCTTCAGTCACGGCAACGGTGACTGCGTCGAGGTCCGCATAGCGGACGCCGCTGATGTCCGGGATAGCAAGCACACAGACAGCGGGTATCTCTCCTTCCCTCGCCTCGAGTGGTCGGCCTTCTTGGCTGCTGCGGTGGAAGGGGAGCTCTAGGGTCTCCCCGCTACTGCTCTCGGGGCACGTCCCCGGGGGCAGTTTTTTGCGTTCGGGGCGTGCAGTGCTCGGCGAAGCACCGCACTATCACGCCTGTGATAATGTCCTCTGATGACGGATCAGGACGCGCGGTCCGCGCGGGAACGCATTGTCGACGCGGTGTTTCGACTGGTGGAACGGGGAGGTGTCGCCGAGGCGTCGCTGCGTAAGGTGGCGACGGAGTCCGGGATCAACATCGGCTCGGTGCGGCACTACTTCGGCAGTCACGAGGCGCTCTTGGTCGCCGCCGCCGAGGAGGTGGGGGCGCGGATGGAGCGCCGGCTGCTCGCCGGGGCCGCCGGTGGGGACACGAAATCGATGGCCGAGCGCCGGGCCCTGCTGGAACACGTCGCGGGCGCCCTGCTTCCCACCGGCCCGGAGGACCGTGGCGAGCTCATCGTGCTCGGGGAGTTCGTCACCGCGGCCCGGATCCACCCGGAGTTCCGCGCGCTCGCCGCGCGGATGGGGCGGGACATGCGGGACGTCGTGCGCGACGCCCTGGACCGGGCCCAAGTGCCAGACCTCGACCTGGAGACCGAACGCCTCGTCGCGTTGATCGACGGCCTCACGTTCGAGCTCGTCAACCCGCACGGGGCGAGGGAGTCCAGTGCGGATCCCGGATCCGTCATCCGACACCACGTCTCGACACTGCTCCCGGGCTGACCCCACGAGGAACCGGGGCCGAGCAAGAAAGAGGTGGCCCCTGTGCCCGGATGGCTGTTCGCGCTCGCCGCGGCGGCGCTCGTCTTCTACACCGATGACTACGTCATCGCCGGTGTTCTGCCCGAGGTCGCCGCCGACCTCGGCGTGAGCGAGGCCGCGGCAGGACAGCTGGTGACCGCCTTCTCGGTCACCGTCGCGATTGCCGCCCCCGTCGCCGCCGTGACATTGGCGCGCGTCGGCCGCCGCGGGCTGCTCACGGGCGCCGCGTTGGTGTTCGTCGTCGCCAACGCGCTCGCCGCCGCCACGCCGAACTACGAGATCCTGCTGGGGCTGCGGATCCTGGCCGCGTTGGCCGCTGCCGCCGCCACACCCACGCTGTTCGCCACGGCCGCGCAACTCTCCCCGCCGGAACGGATCGGACGGTCGGTGGCGACCGTGGCCTTCGGGGTGACGGGAGCGGTCGCCGTCGGAGTCCCCGTCGGGACCTGGATCGGCGCCGGACTCGGCTGGCGGGCGACGTTCGGTTTCATGGCCCTGGCCGGGATCGCGGTCGCGGTGGGCTTTCTTCGCCTGCTGCCGCGCACCTCGGGGACGGTGGACGTGCCGCCCTTGGGAGAACAGTTCGCGATCCTGGTGCGTCCCGCGATCTCCCTCGGCCTGACCGCGAACCTGGTCCTGATGTTCGGCTCGATGATGATGTTGACCTACCTGGCACCCCTGGTCACCGACCTCGCGGCCGTAGGGCCCGAACTGCGGGGCGGGCTGTTCGCCCTCTCCGGGGTCGCCGGAATGGTGGGGATCTGGGCCAGCGGACGGGTCGTGGACCGCTGGGGAGCCGACCGCACACTGCTCATCGGCGTGGGCGCGTTCGTGGCGAGCATGGCGACCATCGCGGCACTGTGGCCCCTGCGCCCGATCCCCGTCCTCGTGCTGGTCCTCGTCTCACTGGTGTGGTCGGGTTCGGCGTTCTGGAACTCACCCGCCGTTCAGGCCCGGCTGCACCTGCTGGCGGGACCGGTGTCGGCGCAGGCGTTGGCGTTGAACACCTCCGGCACCTACCTCGGGGTCGCGGTTGGGGGTGCTGTAGGCGGCGTCGTCCTGACGGTGACGGGCCCCGGAGGCCTGCCGATCGTCGCCGGCGCCGCGGGAGTCCTGGCCGCCGGCCTGTTCGCACTCGCGGCGGCCGTGGCACCGGCCCGCGTCGAGAACGCGGCGGCGCCCGAGACTGGTTGACGGTTGTCCCGCCCGACGCCAGCACCCCGTCGCTCGGCGTCAGTCGGAGGCGATCTCCATCCCGTCCTGGCGCGCGTCGCGGGCATCCAGGTGCTGGGTGATGCGTTCGTGAGCGGCGCTGTAGGCCTCCTCCTGCTCGGGGGTCAGGTCGGATCCCGACAACGCCGACGCGAGGTCGACGACACGCACCTCCGGCTCGATGTCCACCCACGTGGGCACCATGGTCAATCCCTCGGTGCTCCACTCCCCCGCGTCGTCCTCCACGAAGGTCACCTCGGTCATGGCGCCCTCACGTTTGGGGGCGTCCGGCTCGGAGTGGCGGGCGAGCTGGTTGCCCATCCCGTAGACGACCCACTCGTCGTCGAACCGTTCGACCGGCTGCACGACGTGGGCGTGGTGGCCGAGAACGACGTCGACGTCGGGTGAGGAGATCAGCGGTTCGGCGAGCCCCTCCTGGTAGGAGTCAACGTCGTGGGAGTACTCGGTCCCCCAGTGCATGGACAGCACGACGATGTCGGCGCCCTCCTCCCGCGCGGTGCTGGCCTCGGCGAGGATCGCCTCCTGGTCGATCAGGTTGGCCATCCAGTCCTTGCCCGGAGGTGTGCTGATGCCGTTGAAGCTGTAGCTGTAGGACAGGTGCGCCACCGACACGGGATCACCCTCGTCGAGCTCCACCTCGTAGGTGGTGGGGGTCGTGGCCTCCTCCTCGGTCCGCGCGCTGCCCGCGGCGCCCAGCCCCTGCTCCTCCAGGGCGTCCAGGGTGCGAACCACACCGTCCTCCCCCTTGTCGAGCGTGTGGTTGGAGGCGGTCGAGCACCCGTCGTACCCCGCGCTCGCGGCCCCGGCCACGACCTGGGGCGGGCCCTCGAACACCGGGTAGCCGGCGAAGGGGCCCTCCGGTTCGGCCAGCGGGGTCTCCAGATGGCACAGCGCGAGGTCGGCCGCTGACACCCGCGGGGCGATCCCCGCGAAGATCTCCGAGAAGTCGAGGTCGTCGTCGCCGTCCTCCTCGGCCTGCTCCCACACCGGGGGGTGGATGAGCAGGTCGCCACCACCGACCAGGGTCAGCGTCCGGGGTTCGTCCGGGCTCGACTGGGATTCCTCCTCCTGGTCGGCGGGAGGCTCGGCGGAGTCGCTGGCGGGTGAGTCGTCGAGGACCACCAGGTACGTCGCTCCGGCGGCGAGCACCACCGCGCCGCCGACGGCGACGAGTCGGGGCCAGGTGAACCGGGTGCGGGGATGAGTGTCAGACACGGGGCCAGGCTAGCGAGACGCGGGCACCCCGCGCCCACTTTTCGCGGACCCGCGCCATTGTGTCGCCACTCCCCCAATCGAACAACGCGTTATACCCAGCGGTCGGCCAATTCCCGGTTAGAATTGGCGCCCGGTTGTTGGCCCACCGCGCCCCTCCCGAATCATTCCACCAATTCGGACACGTCGACCGTGGCCGGAATGTGGCGACAACGCGAATTTTCCGGGGAAACGGATCGCCGTCTTGCCGTACCGATGTGTCCCGATTCATGCTTGAAGTCCCGCACCGAAGAACCGAGGAGTCCTATGCTGCGAAAGGCGTCCATCCCGGCCGGAACGATCGCGCTCAGCGGTGTTCTCGTCAGCTCCTTCGCATCCCCCGCCTTCGCCGATTCCCCCGCGGACCAGGGCACCGAGCAACTCACGCGCTGGGTCGCCATGGGCGACTCGTTCCAGTCCGGAGTCGGCGCGGGTGAGTACGACGAGGAAAGCGGCGACTGTCAACGATCCCCGCTGTCACACGTTCGGCTGCTGAACAGCGACGGCACAATTCCGGGGGAACTCGACTTCGTCGCGTGCAGCGGAGCCCGAATCGACGATTTGTACGCCGGCCGCCATGGGGAGGCTCCGCAACTGGACGCCCTCGACGGCGACGGAGCGAACGTCTCCCACGTGTCGGTGGGGATCGGGGGCAACGATCTCGATTTCGCCGACAACCTCCGTGACTGCATCGTCTACGGATGGCCGTGGGCGTCCTGTGAGTCGCGGTTCGACGAGAACGTGGACGCGGCGTTCCAGGAACTCCTCGACCAGGACGCCAACGGCCTCAACTCCTTCCAGCGGCTCTACACCGACATCCGCACGGCGACCGGCGAGGGCGACACCCAGCTCCTCGCCGTCACCTACCCCAAGTTCTTCCCCGTGGACGGCGGCTCGGACTGGACCAGCATCCCGACACAGTCGCGCTGTCAGGGAATCCGTGTGAGCGACCAGCTATGGATCAACAACTGGGTCAACCGGTTGAACACGGCGGTGAGCGAGTCCGCCGAGAGCGTCGGAGCGGTGCCGCTGGACCTGTACCAGGCGTCCGACGGGCACGAACTGTGCAATTCCGACGGCAACGACCCCTACCTCAACGGGATCCAACTCAACTCCGACGCCTTCCACCCCACCGAGTTCGGGTACGCCCGGAACGCCGAGGCGATCAGTGCCCAACTGGCTTCGGTGACCCCACAGCCGGTGCCGCTGCGCGCGGCGCCCGTCGCCGCACTGCCGGAGCCGCCCACCGCGGCCGTGGACCACACGCAGGACGGCGCCCAGGTCACCTTCGACGGGTCGGGGTCAGTACCTGGTGACGGCGACATCGTCTCCTACTTGTGGGAGTTCGACGACGGACAGCTCGTGGAGGGTGCCGAGGTCGAGCACACCTACGAGCCCGGAACGTACTACGTCACCCTGACCGTGATCGACAGCTTCGAGGAGATGGGCTTCTCGGAGCCGGTCAAGGTCGTCGTCGAGTAGGGAGGGCACCCGCGACCATGGTGAATCCGCGCCACCGTGTCGACGGCGTCGCCGCCGGTGTGCTCGCCGTCGTGGGGGCCGCGAGCTACCTCCAGGCGACCACGTTGGCGCGGAGTATCGCCCTCTGGGACGTCGGACTGGAACACCAGCGCCTCGAGAGCGCCACGATGCCGCTCCTGGGGACCGGTGCGGCGTTCCTCGCCGCCGCGATGGTGCTGCTCTGGCGCCGTAAACCCCGGGCCGCCGGCTGCGTGGCCCCGGCGGCGCTGCTTCCGCCCGCCCTCGCCCTGGCCCAGGTGAGCGCGGGCGCCACCTTCCTGGTCAGTCTGGCGACGGTGTCACTGGCGGTCGGCGGCGCCGCTGGAGCGGTCCTCGCTCCGGGACGCCCGGCCCGACGGACCTCCCGTGAGGAGGAGAGGTCGTGATCTACCTGATCCCCTTGATGGTCGTGATCGCGGTCGCCGCGTTCCTCTGGACCGTGCGCGAGGGACGCTCCAGCGTGTGGCGTGACCGGGACTAGATCGGCCTCTCTCTCGGTCAGGGGCCGAACCCGAAGGCCTGCTCCTCCTGGAAGTCCGACAGCTCCATCACCTGGTGCACATGGTGCACGCCCGGAGCGAGGTCCGTCGCCCGCTCCACCGCCTCCACCGTGACGATGCCCGTGGCCCGCGACTGATCCCTCCCCCACGCCCAGCGGGCGGACCCGTCGTCGGCTCGCGCCATGACGACCCAACGATCCGACCCGGGAGGGTGGACGCCGTCCGGAATCCGCAGGCGGGACGCGCCGGGGATCCGGGTCAGCACGCGCAGGGCGGCCGTCGCCACGCGGGAGTCCAGTCCGAAGTAGGTGCGAACGGGGAGCCCCAGGTCACGGGTGAGCGCGTGTTGGTCGGAGAAGTCCGTCCGCACCAGTTGGCGGCGGCCCAGCGACGGGATGTCGAAGCGGGTCCCGTGGGTGAAGTTGCGCACGTGGGCCCCACTGGCCGGATCGGCGAAGCTGGCTCCCAGGAGACCGAGTGACCACGCGGTGGCCGCCCGCCCGTGTTCGTCCCCCGCGCCGAGGACGATGGCGATGTCGATGCTTCGACGGTCCGACCCGCCGGCAGCCAGGTCCGTGGCGAGCAGGTTGGTCAGCCCGGGGGCGAGGCCCACGCTGACGAGGACCGGAGCGTGGTGCGAGACGCGCTCGACGGCCGCGACGTAGTCCGAGGTCGCGGTGGCGTCGACGAAGGCGACTCCCTGGTCCGTCGCCGTGACCGCGAGAGCCGGATTCTCCATACCCGAGGCGTTGGCCACGAGGTCGAAGTCGCGGATCACGTCGCGATACGTAGTACGTGGTCCGCGTAGGTCGAGTTCGATGTCGGCGCGGCTCGCGTCGCGGCCGGCGCTGGACACGTCGTGGCCACGCGCGCGCAGTCCTTCGACGACGTGCGCGCCGACGGCGCCGTACCCCCCGAGAACGAGGACTTTCACCGTCGGGTCCCCTCACGTGTGGCGGCGGTCCGCACGTGTTCGGGTGACCCGGGGAGCCGCCGTCGAGCCGCCGCGCATCTATTTGTAGTCATACTCCAAAAATGTATTGGGAGTGGCGCTATAGTCAAGTCATGAGCGCAGGAGAACCGAGCGAAGGGAACGGCTCCAGGCAACGCGAAGACGGCCGAACCGCCCGCTCCCGGGCCACCCGGACGCGGATCGCACGGGCCGCCGGCGCGCTGTTCGTGACGTCCGGCTACGCCGAGACCAGCGTCCAGACCGTCGCCGAGCACGCGGGTGTCGGAACGCAGACGGTGTACTACACGTTCGGAACCAAGGCGGCCGTACTCACGGCGGCCCTGGACCTGGCCGTGGCCGGGGACGACGAACCCGTGCCGACACTGGACCGTGCCTGGGTGGTCGAGGCGTTGTCGGTGCCGGACGCCGGGGAACAGATCAGGCGTCAGGCCGCGGGGACCGCGGACGTGTTCGCGCGCGTCGCTCCCTTGCTCAGCGTGGTGCGAGGTGCGGCCCACGACGACGCCGAGATCGCCGGAGTGTGGCGAACCAACGTGCACCAGCGCCTCACGGTGCAACGCGCCTTCGCCGACGCGCTCGACGCCAAGGGAGCACTACGCCCGGGAATGAGCGTCGACACCGCCGCCGAGACATCCCTCGCCCTGCTCGGACCGGAGATCTACACACTGTTCACCGGGGAACTCGGTTGGTCGCCGCAGCGGTGGGTCGAGTGGGCGACCGACGGGTTGCGCCGTCACCTGACGACGCTGGAGTCGGAGCCGTCGGCGCTGCACGACGCCGGTGGCCGGTGAGTCGCGAACCGGACACGCTCGGAGTCCACGGTCGGGGCTCACGCCGGCACGGGGCGGGGCGGAGGCCGCCGGCATTGACGCGTCGCCGGGGCTATTACCTCACGGGTAATCGACGAGGTGACCATCGGTGCGGGACGCTCGGGCGCACATGACGTCCTGAGTGAGAGGAGGCCGCGATGGCCTCGAGTACTTCCCCGTCCACGACCGACCGCACCCGGCCGCTGCGCGTGTGGCTGGGGGTGGACGCCACGACCTGCGCCGTCCCTGGAATCCTGGTCGTGGCGGGAGCGCCCCTGGTCGCACCCGTGTTGGGGTACCCAGCGGCGTTCCTGGTCCCGGTGGGGTGCGTCCTGATCGCCTGCGGAGTCCTCTTCGGGCTGCTCGCCTCGGGGCGCGGCCTCACCACGAAAGCGGTGCGTGGTGTGATCGGCTTCAACGCCCTGTGGGTGGTGGCGAGCGTCGCCCTCGTGGTCTCAGGGGCGTTCGGGCCCACCACGGTCGGTGTGGTGGTCATGATCGCCCAGGCGGTCGGAGTCGCCGGCATCGCCGCCTGCCAGGCGATGACGCTGCGCACCGCCACCCCCAGTCTGGCGTCCTGATTCCCCCGGGGCCGTGGGGTGCCGCGGCCGCACGCTCCCGGACCCATAGCGAGAGGATGGCCACGTGACGCTCACCTTGGGCCGCGACACAGCGGGCGAACTGCTGCGGCTGTGGCGCACCCGCCGCAGACTCAGCCAACTCGAGCTCTCCCTGCGGGCCGACACCTCCACCCGGCACCTGAGCTTCGTGGAGACGGGCCGCTCCCAGCCCAGTCGGGAGATGGTGTTGCGGCTCTGCGACGTCCTCGACGTCCCGCTTCGGGAACGCAACCACGTCCTTCTCGCGGGCGGATACGCGCCCGTCTTCGCCGAACGCTCCCTGGGCGAGACCTCCATGGGGCCGGCCCGGGACGCGGTCCGACGAATCCTGACCGGACACGACCCCTATCCGGCCATCGTCGTCGACCGCAACTGGACGCTCCTCGACGCCAACGCGAGCGCGTCCGTATTGCTCCAAGGGGTCGACGCGGACCTGCTCGAGGGTGAGGTCAACGTGTTGCGGGTCAGCCTGCACCCCCGAGGCCTGGCACCCAACATCGTCAACCTCCCCGAATGGCGGTCCCACCTGCTGCATCGCCTACGCCACCAAGCGGACTGGAGCGGCGACCCCCAGACAGTCGCCCTCCACGCCGAGCTCCTCGACTATCCCGGAGGCGAGGCCCTCCCCACCTCCGGGGACGCCCCCTGGATCGCCGTCCCTCTGCGGCTACGGTTCGGCGACACCGAACTCTCCTTCATCACCACAGTGGCGACATTCGGTACGCCGCTGGACGTCACGATCTCCGAGCTCGCGATCGAGTCCTTCTTCCCCGCGGACGACGCGACCGCGCGACTCCTCCCCCAACTGGTGTGAGATCGGGGGTCCTCCCTGGTGGGTACTACCGTGGGGGATGATCGGTACGAATCGATCCCGGATGTGGCATGGAGGACCGAATGGCCCAGCGAGGTGCACGCACGTCGCGATCGACCTGTTCCGGACTGGTCGTGCACACCGAACGACTCACACCGCACATGCACCGCGTGGTCCTCGGCGGTCCGGGACTCGACGACTTCACCGCCGGTGAGTACACCGACCACTACGTCAAGCTGCTATTCCCCCACCCCGATGTCACCTATCCCGAGCCGTTCGACATGGCGGGGATCCGCCAGACGTTCCCCCGCGACCAGTGGCCGGTGACGCGGACCTACACGGTCCGCGCCTGGGATCCCGTCGCGCGGGAGTTGACCATCGACTTCGTGATCCACGGGGACCGCGGGATCGCTGGGCCGTGGGCCGTCAACGCCCGCGTCGGCGACGAGATCCACCTGTTGGGGCCTGGCGGCGCCTACACACCGGACCCGGAGGCGGACCGTCACCTGCTCGCCGGCGACGAGAGTGCCCTCCCGGCGATCGCCGCGGCGGTGGAGCGGATGCCCGCCGGCGCGGAGTTCCACGCGCTGGTCGAGGTGCCCTCTCCCGAGGAGGAACAGAAGGTGGCCTCGCCGGACGGACGTGGCGTGGTGTGGCTCCACCGTGGCGACCGCCGTGTCGGGGAACTGCTCGTCGACGCCGTGCGTGGGCTCGCCCTGCCCAACGACGACATCCACGCCTTCGTCCACGGCGAGGCCGGCTTCGTCAAGGAGCTGCGCCGCCACCTGCGCATCGAACGGGAGATCCCCCGCGAACGCCTGTCCGTCTCCGGCTACTGGCGGTTGGGACACGACGAGGACGCGTGGCAGTCGTCGAAGACGGAGTGGAACGCGGCGGTCGAGGCCGAGCAGGAGGCCTGAGAGTACCGTCCCGGAGTTGACGCCCACGAGCCGACGGCGCCGCCGGAGGCCACGACACGACTGAGGTGACCGTGATGGGACAACGGGAGAACCAGATCGACCGCGTGCACCGCGTGGTGGGACGCGCCACCGTCGACGGTGGGCCAGGCTACGTCGTCACGCTCGACCAGACGTACGAAACCGACGTCGCGGACCTGTGGGACGCCTGCACCACGGCCGAACGGCTCTCCCGCTGGCTCGGACCAGTGACCGGAGAGCTCACGCTCGGGCGGCGGTACCAGATCCAGGACAACGCCGGGGGAACGATCCAACGCTGCGAGCGTCCGAGAGAACTCGCGCTCACCTGGGAGTTCGACGGTGAGGCCACCCTCCTCGAGGTCCGGCTGACGCCGGAGGGCACGGATCTGGCGCGGTTGGAGCTGCGACACCACGCACCCGACAACGAGTTCTGGCGTCGCTACGGTCCCGGGGCCACCGGTACGGGGTGGGAGTACGCCTTGTTCGTGCTCGCGGGGTACATCGAAGGATGGGGCGACGACATGGCGGCGGAGGAGGCCTGGTTCTCATCGCCGGAAGGGCAGCGTTTCACCGCCGATTCCAGCCAGCGGTGGGCGGACGCGGCGACCACCGCCGGCGAGGACCCGGCTCTCGCCACGCTTCGTGCCCGGCGCGTCACCGCGTTCTTCACCGGCCAGCCGGAACCGGAGTAGGCCCGGAACCCAGGTGATAGGGCCCGGTGGTGGGCCGCTGGCTGTTCGCGGCCGGCGACGGCGTCCTCAGGCGTAGACTGTCGTCCTGATCACGAGTTGAGGGAGGTGAGTCCGATTTCGTCAGCAGGAGGTCGAGGGCACTCACCACACCCGAACGTGGCTGTCGCGGCGTAGCGGGACGCCGCCGAGTGCCCTCCACGCTGGAAGGCATTCACCATGATCCCACTCAACGTCTCCCAGACCGAGGTCATCGACCGGCTACGCGGAGCCGGATGCGTCTTCGCCGAGGACGAGACGTCGATCCTCGTCTCCTCCGCTCGCGACGCCGCCGAGCTCCTTGAGATGGTGCGGCTGCGGGAACGCGGGCGCCCCCTGGAACACGTGGTGGGGTGGGCCGAGTTCCACGGGATCCGCGTGCTCGTCGACCCGGGGGTCTTCGTGCCCCGCCGCCGCACCGAGTTCCTCGTCGATCGAGCTGTCGCGCTCACGGGCGACGACGCCGTCGTCGTGGACCTCTGCTGTGGATCCGGGGCAATCGGCCTCGCGGTCGCGGCGCTCCGTCACGGCGTCGACCTGCACCTCAGTGACGTGGAACCGGCCGCGGTGCGCTGTGCCCAGCGCAACGCCACTCCGGCCGGCGCAGCGGTCCACCAGGGGGACCTCTTCGAGGCTCTGCCGTCGGACCTGCGAGGAGGAGTCGACGTCCTGTTGGCCAACGTGCCCTACGTGCCGTCGGCGGAGATCGAGTTCCTGCCGCGGGAGGCACGCGGGCACGAAC
This sequence comes from Spiractinospora alimapuensis, assembly GCF_018437505.1. Lineage (NCBI taxonomy): Bacteria > Bacillati > Actinomycetota > Actinomycetes > Streptosporangiales > Nocardiopsidaceae > Spiractinospora > Spiractinospora alimapuensis. The sequence continues at coordinate 558,158 of NZ_CP072467.1, forward strand.
CCGTCCTCACCCTGGACGGCGGGGGCCACGGCCTCGACGTCCTGCGCCGTGTCGCCGCCACGGCACTCGAGTGGCTCGCCCCGCATGGACACCTCTTCGTGGAGGTCAGTGAGAACCAGGCCAGGCCAGCAAGGGCGATCGCCCACGCGGAGGGCATGCGCGCGTGGACGGTGACGTGCCAGGAGCTGGGGGCCACCGTGCTCATCGCCACCCCGCCGGCCTGACCGGCGAGCAGCCTGTTGCCGTCGGCTGACGGGAACGGGTGACCTCCTCGGGACACCGATCGCGACGTTGGGGGTGGGCGCCGCGAGGGTTAGCGTCCTCCGCCCCCGCCACCACCACCGCCGGCGCCGCCACCTCCCCCACCGCTGAACCCGCCACCTCCACCGCCGCTGAATCCTCCTCCGTGGTAGCCATGGTGACTGGACCCACGGTTGATGCCGGTGGACCCACCTCGCCTCCTGCGATTGCGGACGAGCCCAAGGCCGACCATGACGAAGACCGCGACCACGAACCACGTCTGGGAATCGCGGTACCAGGGTCTGTCCTGCCCGTCCGCGTACGCCGTGCCGCCGGTCTGGGACTCCGGATGCTCGGACGACACGGCCGGCGGTTCGTCCAGCTCCAGGTCCTCGGCGGGAAACGTGAGATCGACGCTCATCGCGTCTCCCGGAACGATGGTGTCGTGCGTGGCGGTGACGGTCCCACCGTCGGAGGACACGCGATCGCAGGGCGTTGTCACTCCCCGTTCGCCCGCGTAGCAGTTCGTGGCGTTCGGAGCGTGAGGCAGCGTCACCGTAGTATTCACGTCGCGCACGGGGATCGCCCAGCCGCCGCCGACAACGTCGAGGAACAGACGGGCGTCGCCGTTCGGGGTGGCGACGAGCAGCGAACGGTACTCATAGGTGATCTCGTACGTCGGTGTCCCCGCCATCCCCTCCTCGCCGATCTCGATCTCGGTCTCGGAGGGCCCCGTGTCAATTTCGGATCTCTCACCTGCCGCGTCCGTCACCTGAACGTTCGCCAGTCCGAGGTCCCGCTCGGCGGAGCCGGCGATGCTCGCGTGGTGCGGAAGGGAACGGAGGACCGACGCGTGATCGTCACCGAACGCGTAGGTGAGTCGCTCGGTGACTCGCACCGTGCCCTCCTCGTCAACCGCGACGTCGACCTCGAACGCCGTCACCGCCCGTTCCCCCTCAGCGTCCGCCAGAGCGGGCGTTGGGAGGAGGAGCGCGGTGGCGAAGCCGCCAGCGAGAGCCATCAATAGGCGACGCACGCGCCAGAGACCGTTGGTGCTACCACCGCGCGGGAGATCCATGGCCGTTGGACGGCCGACTCCGCGAATTGGTTCCCGATCCCGCTGGCGACGGGCGTGCGCGTGGTTCGCCCGCCGCCAGCGGGATGTGAACGCCCCTTGGGGTGAAGCTGTCACGTCAGCGACCTCGCCCGCCTCCGCCGCCGCGTCCCGCTCCGCCTCGCCCGCCTCCCCCGCTCGATCGTCCGCCGCCGGAACGTCCTCCGCCGCCACGGCTGGAGCCCCCGCCCCCTCTGGAGCTTCTCCCGCCACCGAAGGATCGCCCGGAGTTCCAGGTCGGGTTGTACCCACTGCCGCCGCCGGAGTCCTCGTCGTCGCGGTCACTGTTGCGAACGCTCACGGCGATCAGCACGATGAAGACGGCGACGACGAGGAGCATTACGAACCCGGGGTCGCTGAACAACGAAGAGGATCCATCGTCATCGTCGTCGTCTTCAGCGCTTGAGGTCGTGGGGAGTTGGGTCGGCACGGAGGGCGTGTGGCGACCGGCTGGGTCGGAGCGCGTCGAGGAGGCCAACTCGATGTCCCCCTTGGGGAACACCACGTCGATGCTCATCGCCTGGTGGGGGGCGACGGTCCCCTCCGCGGCGGTCGTCGTCTCGCCGTCGGAGGAGACGTCGTCGCAGGGGTTGGTGGATCCCACCCTTCCGGCGTAACAGTCCTCGGACCGCGGTTCATCGGGAAGCGTCACCGAGACGTCGACATCGTGAACGGGGATCTCCATCCCCTCCCCGACGATGTCGAGGAAGAGGCGGGCGTCGTTCGATCCGTCGGCGACGAGCAGCGACCCGTACTCGTAGGAGATCTCGAACGTGGGTGTCCCCGTCATTCCCTCCTCACCGATCTCGATCTCGGTCTCGTTGGCCAGACGGTCGACTTCGTACTCCTCGCCCGCGGCGTCGGTCACCTCGACGTCGGACAACTCCAAATCCTGGGTGGCGCCACCGTCGATGCTCGATCGGTGTGGGAGTACGCGCAGGACCGACGCGTCGTCGTCCCCGAAGGTGTAGCTGAGTCTCTCGGTGACGCGCACCGTGCCGTCGTCGTCGACGTCCACGTCCACTTCGAACGCGGTTATCGCTCGTTCCTCGTCGGCGTGGGCGGGTGCCATCGGGAGAAGGGCCATCAGGGGGAGGGCGGCGAGAGGCAGCGATCGCGGCCAGCGCCGGAGGGGATGAAGTCGGATCATGCCCGGAGGGACGGGTCGTCCCCGAGGGAGGTTGCGCCCAGGACCGTGGTGGGCCGGATCCGGTCAGATGTGCCGTGCCCTCTTCTCAGACCAGTCCGACTCTGCGCATGAGGAGGACGGTTTTGTAGCGGCGTCCCCACGCGACGAACACGAACAGGGCGAAGAGTATGACGGGCGTGTACCAGAACCCCGACTGGATCACGGTGACCTCGTAGATGAACGCGCCCACCATCAGGCCGGCGAGGGCGAGCGCCGCGACCCCGCTCAGGATCGGGATCACCAGTGCGATGGCACCGGCCAGCTCGAGCACGCCGATCAGGTACATGAACCAGTCGCCGTAGCCGATCGCGTCGAAGGTGACGCGGGCGGACTCGTGGCCGGTCAGCTTCGGGAACGCGCTCGCCACCGCGAAGAACACCGCGAGCAGAATCTGCAGGATCCACAGGATGACGTTCAGGGCCCGCCCCGGCCCTTGGGGCATGTAGTCGGACGCGTTACGAGCAGGCATGTGCCCTCCCTGAGCAGGGATGATCCTGTTGGCAGTCGTGACCACCAATGAGCCGTCCTACGCACCGGTGTCGGGAAAGAACGTTCGATGATTTCGGAGCGTGCGCCCCGTCGATCCACTTGACTTCAAGTCCGCATGAGGTCGTAGCGTCGATCGCGTCGTGCGGCGAACGTAGGTCGCCTCTGCCGGGTACGGGGAAGGACACCAGCGTGGACATCGAGCTGTTCAACGACGCCTATCGAGGTCGGCCGCCTTGGCAGACCGGGAAGCCACAGCCGGAGATCGTGCGCCTGGCCGAGCGAGGGGGATTCTCGGGCCGGGTGCTGGACGTCGGGTGCGGGAGTGGGGAGAACAGTCTGTACCTGTCCTCGCTCGGCTACCCCGTCGTGGGTGTCGACGGGTCGGAGAACGCGATCGAGCAGGCGCGCGCGTCCGCCGAGAGCGCCGGCGCACCGGTGGAGTTCCTGGTGGCCGACGCGCATGACCTGGCGTCGCTGGGGCGCACCTTCGACACCGTCCTCGATTCGGCGTTCCTGCACATCTTCGGTGATCCGGCGGAGAGGCGACGTGCCTACACCGACCAGGTCGCCGCGATCCTCGCGCCTGGTGGGTGGATGCGCCTACTCGAGATCAGCGAGCGGATCGAGGAGCATCCGACCATGACCCGTCCGGACATCGCCGCGTCCTTCGGCTACGAGTGGACAACGATCACGATCGAGGAGGCCACCTACGCGGTGACCTCCGGCGACGTTCCCGCGTGGCTCGCCGGCGCCAAGCGACGTTGACGCCGACGTGCGCCAATGCCTCAAGACCCTGATGGGGGACGCTCCACGGCCGCCGACAGGCGGGGCGCCTCGCTGTCCACCCAGGCCTCGGCGCGGGGCATCCGCACGTTGACGCCCTCGTCCCAGAGACGACGAAACACCGGGTCCACCTCGGCCGCGGCGCGGGCGGTGCGATGGAAGCGCGCCACCATCCGACGCACGAGGGGGATGAGCCGCGACCGTTGGTCCCCGGTCATCCCGTAGGCGTCGGCGAACACCGCCACGCGCTCCACCGCGTCCAAGTCCCGAAACCCCGCCGGACGGTCGCGGGGATCCCACAGCGGCACCCACCAGTACATCGCGTTGGCGATGTCGTACAGACGGGTCGTGGGCGCCGCCAGATCGAAGTCGATCAGCGCGGTGGGGACTCCGTCGCGGAACACCACGTTGCCCGGGCAGTAGTCGCGGTGGGTGACGAGCTCGGGCGGGCCGTCGATGGGCGGTTGGGGCGCCCCGCTCCTCCCCGGCATCGAAAACCAGACGGCGTCGGCGGGAGGAGACCATCCCCACGACGCGTCGTGCAGCCGCCGGATGAGGTGGGCGAGTGCGACGAGGACCTCCGGTCCGCGGACCGCGGCGGGGAGGGGCTCGCGTGGCACCTCGCCGGGGACGAACGAAAGAACCTCCCGGTCGTGGTCGTCGAACCCCAGGGGCGTGGGAGCGTCGGTGAACCCCGACGCCTGTAGGTGGGCGAGGTAGGACTGGACGGTCGCCGTGAACGGTCGACGGGGACGACGCACCGTGTCACCGACGCGCACTATCCCCGGGGTCACCCCGTCACCGACGAGTGGTTCCCCCTCGGCGCTGTTCTCGGTGGACTCGCGGCGCATACGTCTCCCCCACGTAGACGAAAGGGCGCTGACACCAGTGTGCGGTGTCAGCGCCCGATCCGCGGTCTCGGTTACCGGCGTTCGCGTCGGCCTCCGCCGCCCGACGCGCGCGAGTCACGACGCACGGTCGGCTTGCGACCCTTGATCGTCGTGCCCTGGAGCGAGCTGATCACGTGGTCGGCGGCCCCACTGGGCACCTCGACCAGGGAGAACCGGTCAGCGATGTCGATCGCACCGATGTCGCGACCGTTGAGGCCGGCCTCACCGGCGATGGCGCCCACGAGGTCCTGCGGACGGATCCGGGAGGAACGGCCGACACCGATGAACAACCGGGTCTGTCCCGCGGCCGGGGCGCCCGACGAGCGGCGCTCCCCACGTGGCCCGCCGCCGCGCTCGCCGCGTTCGCCACGCTCCCCGCGACGTCCACGGGTGTCCTTCGGCGGCTTCAGCGACGCCTCAGGAATCTCCTCGTCCGGCGCGCCACCCGTCGCGGCCTCCTGGGCCATCCGCAGGGCGGTCGCGGCCACGTCGACGAGGTCGTGTTCCTCGCCCAGGGCGCGGGCGACCTCGCGCAGGTCCTCGGGCGTGTCCACGGTCGAGGACATCCGCTGTGCGAGGGCGTCACGAAGACGGGCCGCGCGCAGGGCCTGGAGTTCGCTGACACTGGGGACCTGCTCCACCGGGATCGCGAACCCGGTGACGTGGCGGACCGTCTTCAGCAGCCGGTGTTCGCGCGGCTCCATCAGCGAGATGGCCACGCCCTCACGCCCCGCACGCCCCACTCGCCCGATGCGGTGGACGTAGGACTCCGGGGCACGCGGAACGCTGTAGTTGATCACGTGGGTCAGGTGGTCGATGTCCAGCCCGCGCGCCGCCACGTCGGTGGCGACCAGCAACCGCGCGGCGCCCGAACGCAACCGGTCCATGACCCGGTCCCGCTGCTCCTGGCTCATCCCGCCGTGCAGTTGCTCGGCGCGGTGGCCACGGGCCGTGGCGACCTCGGTCAGCCGGTCCACCTCTTCGCGGGTGCGGCAGAACACGATGGCGGCGGCGGGCGCCTCGACGTCGAGCAGCCGGCCCAGAACGGCCGGCTTGTAGCCCCGAGGAACCACGTAGGCGGTCTGGCGCACCCGGGGAGCTTCCCCCGGGTCGCGCTTCTCCGGCTCGATCATGATCCGCTGCGGGTTGGTCAGGTGCCGGTTGGCGATGTCCTCGATCCGCGCCGGCATGGTCGCGGAGAACAGGACGGTCTGCACGCCGTCCGGTGTCTCCTCGAGAATCGCCTCGATGTCCTCGGTGAAGCCCATGTCGAGCATCTCGTCGGCCTCGTCGAGCACCGTGATCTGCAGCGAGTTGAGGTGGAGGCTGCCGCGACGCAGGTGGTCCAGCGCGCGACCGGGGGTGGCGACGACGACGTCGACCCCACGCTCCAGGCTGCGTAGCTGACGGCCGATCGGGGTGCCCCCGTAGACCGGCAGTACGCGTACGCCGAGGGACTTGCCGTAGTCGTCGACGGCCTGGGAGACCTGGACCGCGAGTTCCCGGGTGGGCACGAGGATCAGGGCTATTGGCGCGCGGTCCGTCTGGTCGGTGCGAACCCGCTCCAGGACGGGCAGTGCGAACGCCGCGGTCTTGCCGGTGCCGGTCGCGGCCTGACCGAGAAGGTCGTGGCCGTCGACGAGCGGGGGAATCGCGGCGCGTTGGATCGGGGTGGGCTCGTCGTAGCCGAGCTCGGCCACGGCGTCGAGAAGTTCTGGGCGTAGGGGAAGGGCGTCGAAGCCGTTACGGGCTTCGGCGGTGGCCAGTGACATCCTGGTTTTCACTCTCCGTGCGGTGGTTGGTCGATCCCGATCGCGCGATCGGGAGACGCGGGCGGAGCCCGATCAACCTCCTGCTCACACGGCGCAAAGAAGAGGCCTGGCGGGTCCCGGTACACATGCCGGTCGCGCATCGCGGGGCGGGCGTCGTAGTGAGGGATACACCCCGACACACAGCCGGGACGACCCGTGCCGTCGTCCGCCCGCGCCGTGCGAGCGGTCCGCCGTAGAGCAATCCACCGTGACCGGCTTGGGGGACGTCATGTCCCCACGTGGTACAAGCGTAGGCGATTCCCGATTGTTCCGCGTGCGGGAGGTCGATTCCCACGGTCCCCGAATCGGTGTGGGCCACGGAGAATGGTCGGTATCGCCCCGCCGGGACGTCGCCGGAAGGCCAGGCGCACCCGGTCCTTCCCACGGCGCACCGCACTCACTCCCCAGGGTTCTTGACCAGGGAATACGGCGGTCCCACGAGGGTCGGGCCCGTGGAGGCCCCGCGCCGTGGGAGCCGCGCGGAGACGAGGAGCGAGCGTGTTTCGCGGGCGAGGTGAATCACGTCGGACCGGGACCGCGATCCGTGACTCCGCCCGGCGCGGCGCCGGACGGAACGGTGATTCCCGCCACTCCGGACGGACGAGCGAGCCAGGAACGCCTCCAGGTCAGGGCCTCCACCGCGCCCCGGTCGCCGTCAGTGACCGCGGAGCGGTTATCGTCGAAGGAGGCCACACCGGTCGTGGCCACACCAGCCCAGGATCCGCGAGGTCGCGAGCGCGTCAAGGACGCCGCGCTCATCGTCCGACCTCGCGTGCCCAGGGCAGCTCGACGTGCTGATCAACGCGTTCGAGTCCCCGTGTGACCAGTAATTGACGTCTCCAACGGCGGCGGCGCGACCAGTGACGAGAGATCCCCAACCGCTCGGAGGCAACCATGGCGAAACGCGGCACGCGTTTCGCGCGCGGTGGGTTGATCGACCTCGACACGGTGACACTCATCCCCTAGAGGACGGAGCCTGCCCCTATGGCCCAGCGGACATCCGCGCCTTCACCTCAGCTCACGAGCATGATGGACTCCGTTTATGCCGACGTCGTGCGGCGAAACCCCGGCGAACCAGAATTCCACCAGGCCGTGCACGAGGTCGTCGAGACGCTCGCGCCGGTTTTCGAGCACCGCCAGGACCTGCTGGACGCCAAGATGCTGGAGCGGGTGTGCGAGCCCGAGCGCCAGATCATCTTCCGGGTTCCGTGGCAGGACGACAACGGCACGGTGCACGTCAACCGCGGTTTCCGCGTGGAGTTCAACAGCGCGCTGGGTCCGTACAAGGGAGGTCTGCGGTTCCACCCCACCGTGAACCTCGGCATCGTCAAGTTCCTCGGTTTCGAGCAGATCTTCAAGAACGCGTTGACCGGCGTCAACATCGGTGGAGGCAAGGGCGGCAGCGACTTCGACCCCAAGGGTCGCAGCGACGCGGAGGTCATGCGGTTCTGTCAGTCGTTCATGACGGAGCTCTACCGTCACCTCGGCGAGCACACCGACGTCCCGGCCGGTGACATCGGCGTGGGCGGACGGGAGGTGGGCTACCTCTTCGGTCAATACCGCCGGATCACCAACCGGTGGGAAGCCGGCACGATCACCGGCAAGGGGCTCGCGTGGGGTGGGTCCAACGTCCGTACCGAGGCGACCGGCTACGGGACGGTCACCTTCACCGCCGAGATGCTCAAGACCGCCGGCGAGGACCTCGACGGCCAGCAGGTCGTCGTGTCCGGGTCGGGCAACGTCGCCCTGTTCGCCATCGAGAAGGCGCACCAGCTCGGGGCGAACGTCCTCACCTGTTCGGACTCCACTGGCTACGTCGTGGACGACAAGGGCATCGACCTGGACCTGCTCAGTCAGATCAAGCTCCAGGAACGTGGCCGGGTCGCCACCTACGCCGAACGTCGTGGCGGGTCGGCGCGTTTCGTCGAGGGCGGCTCGGTGTGGGACGTCCCCTGTGACATCGCTCTGCCGTGCGCGACCGAGAACGAGCTGAACGAGGACGCGGCCAAGACCCTGGTCGGCAACGGCGTCAAGGCCGTGGCCGAAGGCGCGAACATGCCCTGCACTCCCGAAGCGGTGCAGGTCCTGCGCCAGGCCGGCGTCCGGTTCGGTCCGGGCAAGGCCGCCAACGCCGGCGGCGTCGCGGCCAGTGGCCTGGAGATGCGTCAGAACGCCGTACGCGACTCCTGGTCGTTCACGACCGCGGAGGGCCAGCTCGAAGAGATCATGCGGTCGATCCACACCATCTGCTACGAGACCTCGGCGCGCTACGGCGCCCCCGGGGACTACGTCCTGGGCGCCAACATCGCCGGTTTCGAGCGCGTCGCGGACGCGATGCTCGCGCAGGGCCTCATCTAGGGGATCTGGCGACGCGTCGCGGATCAGTAGTGCCACTCGGGGGATCGCAGAGAGTTCGATCCCCCGAGTGAGTCCGCCTACGCGGCGGCGGGAGTATCGAGGGTGATCTCCAGTCCCACCGCTGGGCCTCCTCGCCGGCGGAACCACCCAAGGGCGGTGACGAGCACGAACACGCGGAACTTGTTGCCATGCTTGGCCGTCATCGCCCGCTTGGCTCGACGTAGCTCCCGCGTGGGCAGTATCCGCGCCGTACCCTCACGCCAGTCGCCATGCGGCTCCCCCTCGAAGGAGGAAGGAGCCACGGCGATTCGAGGGTTTCGGCGTATTCGCAGGACCTTCCAGGAGCGCCCGGGAGTATAGCCGTACCAGCGGCCCCCGGCGGGTGCGAGCCAGATCGGCGTGGACACCGCAGTGCCGTCGCGCCGATACGTTCGCAGTGCGAAGAACTGGTCACCATCGGTGTTGTCCCGAAACTGAACCCGCATGGATGTGCCGTGCCTTTCAGTCCGAGGGGTCGGACGACTGTTCAGCGCCGGGAGCTGAACAGCTTGGACACGGCGACCACGCCGAGGAGGATCACGCCGGCGACCAGTGCCAGCTTCAACAGCCCCACCACGAGCCCGGCGAGCCAGCCGACGAGGGAGAGGGCGACGATGACGGCGAGTGCGATCAGAAGAATACGTCCCATACCGTCACCATAGGAGCTCCTCGCCCCACGTACCCAGTCGATCGGGGTGGATCAGGGGACATCTCGGGGAAAACTCAGGGGTCTCGCCGTCCTGAACCGTCTCGCCCCTCCCGGACTCACGCGAGGAATGAGTATATGGTTCTGTATACTTAGCGGCTCGAGCGGTGAGTGACGACCTTGGGGGGCCGGTGGCCGAGGGCGGTGGCAAAGGGGGCGCGCCCCGGAGGTTGGGTCGGGTCGAGCGACGGGAGCAGATCCTGGACTCGGCCGTGCGCGCCCTCGTTCGCCGCGGAGGATTCGCGGCCACCAACATCGACGACGTCGCCGCGGAGTCCGGGGTGACGCGCATGATCCTCTACCGGCACTTCGACTCCAAAGAGGACCTGTTTCGCGCCGTACTCGAGCGGGCCGGCGAGCGCCTCCACGCGGCGACGACCCTGGACGGGGGGATCGGGGAACACAGCGTCCCGGGAATGCTGTCCTGGGCCGCCGCGGATCCGGACGGTTTCCGGTTGTTGTTCCACCACGCCGCGCGGGACCCCGACTATCGCGGTGAGATCGACGAGCTCCGGGCCGCGTTGACGGGGACCCTCTCCACCCATCTCGGCGATGCCGCCGTGGGGCCGGCGTGGTCCGACTGGGCGGCGTCGTTGGCCACGACCATGACGATCGAGGCCATCATGGCCTGGCTGGACGCGGGCCAGCCCGATCCGGAGCTCGCCGCCGAGCGCGTGATGGGCGTGATCGACGGCGTATTTCGTTCCGTGGGAGCCGCCTGACTCCGTGCCGAGCGGCGGGTCAGGGGACTCCCAGCGTGACGCAGGCGGTCTCCACCGCGATCGGTCGTACACGTTCCACCGGCACCTTCAGGAACGCGACGGTGCAGTCGGCCAGTCCACCCAGGGCCATGGTCGCCCGCACCTCGTGCTCGAGTGTGGCGTCGGGGCCGATCAGCAGCGCGTTCAACCGTCGCCGCCACTCCAGGACGCGGTTGCCGACCTCCAGGTGGGCCAACGTGCTCAGGTCACGCACCAGGAGCAGGCTCGCCTCACGGTTGCGGGACATCAGGTCGAAGTAGTCCTCGAACAGTGTCCGGGGGTCCAGTGGCCCGCCCCGTTCCCGCGCGCCCAGGAAGTCCTCGGTTTCGTCGATCAGCGGCTGGATGATGCTGTTGACGAGGTCGTCGCGTGAGGAGAAGTGGTAGTACAGCGCCGCCTGGGTGATGCCGAGTTCCTTGGCGATCTCCCGCAGTGGGGTGTGTTGCACGCCTTGGCGGGCGAAGAGGTCACGCGCGACCTGCTGAATACGCGCCTTGGTGTCGGAGGTTCCTGAGCGGGCCATTCCCCCACCCTAGCGTTTACTTATAGACAAGTAAGGACGCATGGCCTAGAGTTTTACTTGTTTATAAGTAAGCGGCAGAAGGGTCGCGTCATGCGCGTGTTGATCTCCGGGGCCAGCGTCGCCGGTCCGGTCCTGGCGTACTGGCTCCATCGCTACGGTTTCGAGTGCACGGTCCTCGAGCGCGCGCCCGCGCTCCGCAAGACCGGAGGACACGCCGTCGACCTGCTCCACCCGGCGATGGACATCATCGAACGCATGGGACTGCGGGAGGAGGTCCTGGCCAAGACCACCGGAACGGAGTCCCTGACCCTGGAGCGCGAGGGATCAACCCCGATCGACATCGACATCAGTCGCATCCTGGGCCCCGCGTCCGAGAACCACGCGGAGGTGATGCGGGACGACCTCGGCGAGATCTTCTACGACGCGACCCGGGCACACGTCGAGTACGTCTTCGGCGACTCCATCGCCACGCTCGAGCAGCACCCGACGCACGTCCACGTCACGTTCGACCACGGGGACCCACGCGACTTCGATCTGGTCATCGGCGCGGATGGGCTCCACTCGAACACCCGCCGGATCGTGTTCGGTGACGAGAGCCAGTTCGCGCACTTCATCGGCGGATACCTGTCCGTGCTGACCGTGCCCAACCACCTCGACCTGTCCAAGCGCATGGTGTCACTGGCGGCTCCCGGGCGGACCGTGGGCCTCTACAGCGCGGACCGCGCCGACGACGCCCGCGCCATCTTCCTGTTCCGCAGCGAGAACCGGCTCGACTACCACCACCGAGACACCGACCGGCAGAAGGAACTCCTGCGCGCCGCGTTCGCCGACATCGGCTGGGAGGTCCCGCGACTCCTCGCCGAGTTGGACCACACGCCCGCCTTCTACTTCGACGAGATCACTCAACTGCGCATGGACCACTGGTCGCGGGGACGGGTCGGCCTCGTGGGAGACGCCGCCTACTCCCCCGGCCCCGCGATCGGCGGCAGCACCAGCCTCGCGGTGGTCGGTGCCTACGTTCTCGCGGGGGAGCTCGCCACCGCGTGGCCCGACCACGAACGGGGCTTCACCGCCTACGAACGCGAGCTCGCGGACTACGTCGAACGCAGTCGAACCTTCGCACGGCGCATGGCCAAGCAGCTCATCCCCGACACCGCCGGGAAGGTGTGGCTCCTCGCCCAGGTCACCCGCCTGGTCGGCTCCCTGCCGGCGGGAGTTGCCCGCGTGCTCTCGCGCCTCGACACCGGCGGACTCCGCGTCCACGACGAGGTGCGGCTCAAGGACTATCCCGCGCTCATCGGACCTCGGGGCTGACACCCCTGGCCGCCCCAGCCCGCAACACCAGCCTGGGAGCACCCGAGGAGGACCGCCGCCACCCTCGTCCTGCCGCCGTCGGACGACGCGGCGGCGGACAACAGCCCGATGACCAGTGCGGACTGTGGGCCCCGCCCTTCGGGCTGACCACCAAGAACAGCAGGGGGTCGCTAGCTCGGTCGGGGCGCGAAGATCCGGAAGGTGTTGCCCTCCGGATCACGGAACTCCGACCACCGCACCCCGTCCTCCTCGTTGTCACTGACGCGCGTCGCCCCGAGCGCTTCCACCCGGTCCGCCTCCTCCGCCCATGCCTCTCCCCCAGCCAGGTCCAACAACAGTCGGTTGTCCCCCGGCGGAAGCGCGCCCTCGGGCTGGTGGAACATCCACGTCGGCCCCGTGCCGTCGAATCCGATGGTCGCGAACGCGGGTGTCGCCCCGTGATCGACCGGACGGTCGATCACGGCGGACCAGAATCCAGCCAGCGCGGCCGCGTCCGCACAGTCGAACGCGTACATACCGACCTCGAGGCGGTTCGTGCGGTTCATGGTGCTCCTTCTGTGGGCGGTCCTTGGTCAGACCGTCCACGAGCCCCAGAGTCATCGCCGGATCGATCGGGCGTGGACGTGACGTCGGTCGCGAGGCCCGCTCCTCCCAGGAGACCGGGGAGACGTCCGGCATCACCGCTGGACGGGAACCAGGGCACCGTCGGGCGTTGGAAGCGAATCGGATCGGGCGATAGTGGTGAGGTAGAGGTCGATGAGCTGTTCGTTCACGGCGGACCACGTGCGGTCGTGGACCGAGGGGCGAGCGTTGTGGGCGAGGGCCTGGCGCCGGGTGGGGTCACGCACCAGGCGTCGGACCGCGGACTGGAACGAGCGCACGCTGTCCGGCGCGTAGAGCAGGCCGTTGACCTCTGGTTGGACCAGGTCCAATGGCCCGCCCGCCGCGGGCGCCACCACCGGCACTCCGGAGGCGAGGGCCTCCTGCACGGATTGGCAGAACGTCTCCTCGGGCCCGGTGTGCACGAACACGTCGAAGCTCGCGTGGAGCCGGGAAAGCAGCGCCCCGGTCTGTTGTCCGGTGAAGACCGCGTCGGGCAGTGCCCGACGCAGGCGGCCGTACTGGGGGCCGTCCCCCACGATGACCAGCCGCGCGTCGCGGGATCGGGCGACGTGCGCGAGCCACGTGACGCGTTTCTCTCGGGCGAGGCGCCCCACGTATCCGATGATGGGACGGCCGTCCGGGGACAGTTCGCGACGGAGCGCGGCGTCACGGTGCGCCGGAGAGAACCGTTCGATGTCCACGCCGCGGGGCCAGAGCTCGAGTCGGGGGAACCCCTGCGCGCGGAGCTCCGCCATCGTCGCCGATGAGGGAACCAGCGTGCGGTCCACCGCGGAATGGACGCGACGCAGCACCGGCCACAGCAGATGCGCCGCCGGGACACCGTAGTGGCGCGCCATTCCGACCAGGTCCGTCTGGAACACGGCGACGGTGGGCAGCGCCCAGTCCCGGGCGACGTCCACGGCGGCGGCGCTGAGCAGGGCCGGCGAGGCGAGGTGCACGACGTCGGGGCGGAACGACCGCAGCGCTGCCGTGAGCAGTCGTCGGGTCGGCAGGCCGACCGCGAAGGATCGGTAGATCGGCATCGGCACGGACGGCACGCGGACCACCGGTGCTCCCGCGTAGTACGCCGGCCCCGTCCCGGGGGCGATGATGAGGACCTCGTGACCGCCCGCGCGCAGGTGCTCGGCGATACGACGGACCGAGTTCGTCACCCCGTTCACCTGGGGGAGGAACGACTCGGCCACGATCGCGACCCGCAGAGTGGGACGCGAGCCAGGGTCGGGCCCGGAACGGGCGGTGACCTCACTCGCGGGCGTCATCGGGGATGGGTGTGTACGCACCACTGTCGTTGCCCCTTTCCGGGATTGGTGTCTCGTGGTCCCTCGCCACGGTGGGAGGACCCGTGGACTCCGCGTCGTGGCGGACGGCGGCGAGCGCGACGGTGCCGGCGATCGCGCACACGGCGGCCGCCGCCGCGCCCACCTGGCCCAGGAGTCCCGAAGGAAGGGGCTCGCCCAGGAGCAGCGCGCCGACGGCGACCCCCGTGGCGGCGTCGCACAGCAGGAACGCGGCGTAGGCGGCGGCGAAGCGACCGGTGCGAAACGCGTTCTGTAGCAGCAGACCGCAGAGGAGCAGCGATCCCAGCGCGACCACCGGGAGCCAGCCCAGGAGCGCCGACGGGCCGGACGCGAGGTCGTGGCCGACGAGGCGCACGAACCCGGCCGCGACACCCAACGCCATGCCCGCTGGGCCGGCGAGGATCAGGACCCTGACCTTCGGCGGGGTTCGCGGGGCCAGACCGAAGGCGGTGAGGCCGACGACGACGAGTCCCGCGACCACTCCCACCGCGGCCGAAGGGTTGAGCGTGGGTGCCACCGGTTCGTCAACGAGCACCAAGACGAAGGAGACGAGCCCGACCAGCACCGTCGCCGAGGCGGCGAGCTCGCGTCCGGACACCCGGCGGCGGTTGAACAACGCGGCGAAGACGACGGCGAAGACGACCCCGGACACGCCGATCGGCTGGATCACGGCGAGTGGGGCGCCCCCGAGGGCCAGGAGGTGGAGCGCCATGCCCGCACCAGCGACCGCGATCCCGGCGAGCCAGCGTGGACGGCGCGCGAGGTGAAGGAGGAGACCGAGGCGGGCGACGGTGCCTCCGGGCGCGCGGACGGCGTCGCGTTCCTGCAGCGCGGCGCCGAGGGCGCGACAGATGGCGCCGATGAACGCGAGCCCGACGAACCACCAGGTGACCACCGTCCCGCCCCTTCCCTGGGCCTGCTGTCAAGGAAAGACGCTACGGATTGCCCCTGGTCAAACACGAGAATG
Source organism: Spiractinospora alimapuensis (assembly GCF_018437505.1). Classification (NCBI taxonomy): domain Bacteria; kingdom Bacillati; phylum Actinomycetota; class Actinomycetes; order Streptosporangiales; family Nocardiopsidaceae; genus Spiractinospora; species Spiractinospora alimapuensis. The sequence goes on from NZ_CP072467.1 coordinate 573,264, forward strand.
CCAGCGCTACAACTGCGGGTAGTGCCTGCACCTGGTGCGTCGGGAGTGGAGCCCCTCCCCCGCGGTGCCGATCGTCACGTCGTCGGCGTTGGGGGCCGCTCAGTTGGCGAAACCGCCTTCGGGACGGATGATCTCCAGGTTGGTTCCGTCGGGGTCGTTGAAATAGGCGACCTGTGTACCGAGCGCGTCGTCGGGAGTGACCTCGCCGGCGACGAAGGTGTAGTCGTCGCCGAGGAACTCGTATCCGGCCTCTCCCATGCGCTGATACATGCCGTCGAAGTCGTCCACTTGGAGACACAGGTGCATGGAGCCGGGACGGTTCGCGGCTCCGTTGGTCGGCTGGCCGACGGGTTCCTGGAACTGGATGAGGTCGATGCCGACGTTGTCGAGGTTGATCGTGGCGTAGCGGAGCTTCGCGGTGGACAGGCCCTGTGATCGGCCGAACGGGACGCTGCGCATGGTCTCGTTCGCGACGACGGGGTCCCGCCCGGTGAGCGCGGAGTAGAACGCGATCGCCACGTCGAGGTCGGAGACCGAGATCCCGACGTGGGCGGCCCGTGTGAGGCCCATCGGTGTGTTGGAGACGGTCATGACCACTCCTCTCGTCCTGTCGCCCGGATCGAGGTTGGGCACGTCCCGAGCGGTCGGAGAGGCGCGCCCATGTGTCACGTCTCGAAGGAACCGGCCCTGACCTGCCTCTCCGTTCATTTCCTGTGAGGGGTTGGGGCGAAACTCCGTCGGTCCGGCCGCCGCGACCCGGGCACGCCCCTTGGGGGTAGTCCGCGTTACTTCCTCGTTATCTGAGTTTCGTTGGCGGGATCCCCTGCCCCGCCGGGGATCCCGACGGACCCCCGCTGATCCTGACTTCCGGTAAGCCCCACTTATCGGAAGTCAGGATCAGCGGTCTTTCTGGGAAGGCGTTCCGTTTGTGTTTCGTGTTTACGTTTTCATCAAACGTTTCAACGTAACGTTATTCGTGAGGGGGGCGCGAAGAGACTCCCCCGGACCTCCCCCCGGGTGGGGAGAACGAGGCGGTGGACATGGCGCGGTCCCGGGCCACGGGTGGCAGAGGAAGGAGGGAAATCGTTTGTGGCACGTCGTGATCCGCAGGACCATGTGGTGCGCGACGGCCAAACCGACGTTCACCAAGGAGACACCCATGGTCAGAACCCGCCTCGAGGGGCAGACCGTCCTCGTCACCGGCGGTGCCGGCAACATCGGCGCGGCGATCAGCCGCGCCTTCGCCGCGGAAGGGGCACGCGTCGCGGTTCACTACCTGGCGCAGGACGCTCCCCCGCCCGCGGACACAGAATGGGGGCACATCACACCGGCCGCGAGCGCGGCGGACGCGCTGGCGGAGGAACTCGGCCACGGGGCCTTCGCGGTCAGCGCCGACCTCTCCGCACCAGAGGCACCGGCGCGCCTCGTGCGTGACGTCGTCGGGGTGGCCGGCCCGATCAACGTGGTCGTGAACAACGCGGCCCACTGTGAGTCCCCGGACACCGTCGACACCCTCACCCCCGGATCGCTGGAGCGCCACTACCGCGTCAACGCCATCGCCCCCGCGCTACTCACCGCGGAGGTCGCCCGCGCGCGCCGAGGCGAGGAGCCACTGTCGGTCGTGAACATCTCCACCGACGCCGCGCGGGCGTTCCCCGGCCAGACTGGGTACGGCACGTCCAAAGCCGCGCTCGAGGCGCTCACCCGGTCCATGGCGCTGGACCTGGCCGGGCGTGGGGTGCGGGTGAACGCCGTCGCTCCCGGCCCCGTCCAGACCGGCTGGATCGGCGAGGATCTCATCGAGCAAGCCAAGGCCATCGTCCCCATGGGGCGGGTGGGTGACCCCGAGGACATCGCGGACGCCGTCGTGTTCCTGGCCTCCCACCAGGCCCGCTGGATCACCGGCCAGGTCCTCCAGGTCGCCGGCGGACACGCCCTGTGACCCAGGCCGGGCGGGGACCGGTGTGACGCAGCGGGTCCTCCGCTCGTCGTGGCGAGCGGAGGACCGATGGGGGGTTGGGCTAGCGGAAATCGTCGGCGTGGTCGTGAATCCACGCGGCGAACGGGCGGCCCGGACGTCCGACGAGGCGTTCGAAGTGGTCGGTGTGCGGGATTCCGTCGCCGTTGAGGGATGAACCGTACAGGTCGAGCAGCCAGTCGATGACGTCGTGGTCCACTCCGTTGTCCGGGTCGTGCCACTCTTCGTGGGTCTGCTCGGGCGTCAGCTCGACGAACGTGACGGGCTGGCCGATCGCCTCACCGATGGTCCGTGCCTGCTCCGCCACGGTCAGCTCGTCGGGACCGGTGAAGGTGTAGGTCTGACCGGTGTGCCCGTCGGTGAGGAGAGCGGCGACGGCCGCGTCCGCTATGTCGGCCTCATGGGTCGGCCGGGTCACGGCCTTCCCGAAGGGACGCCGAACCTCGCGTCGATCACGCACCTCGGAGGCGTAGTCGAGCCAGTTGGTGGCGAACTCGCCGGGCCGAAGCACGGTCCATTCCATCCCGGAGGCCTGGACCGCGCGTTCCACCGGGAGGTACCCCTCGTCGCTGTCGTCTTGGTCGGCCAGGGCTCCCGACAGCACCACGACGCGTTCGACGCCCGCTTCCTCCGCCATGGCGACGACCGTCGACGCCGTCTGGGGGACCGGGAACAGGTACAGCCGCTTCGCGCCTCGCAGCGCCGGCGCAAGGGAGGCCGGGTCTTCCAGGTCTCCCCGCACGACCTTCGCACCGTCCGGCAGTTTGGCGCCTTCGGGGTTTCGTGTCAGGGCGCGGACTCGTGCTCCCGCTCGCAGCAGCTCGGTGACGACCCCACGTCCCACCTGTCCGGTCGCCCCGGTCACCAGTACCGTCATCACTGTCTCCCCCCGCGGGTCTCCGTTGGTGCCGTCCACGGCCGGGCTCACCGGAAGTCTTCGGCGTGGTCGCGTGCCCACTGGGTGAAGGAGCGCGGCGGCCGGCCGGTGAGACGCTCGAAGGTGTCGGTGGGCGGAACCGGTCCGGGGTAACGCACGGAAGCCTCGAGCTGCTCCAGGATCCAGTCGATGATCTCGTGGTCCATTCCCTCGGCGGGGTCGTGCCACTCCGTCCGCGCCTCCTCGGGGGTGAGCTCCACGAGCGTGACCTCCTTCCCGATCGCCTCGCTGATCGCGCGGACCTGGTCCTCCTGGGTGACCATCTCTGGTCCGGTGAGTGTGTAGGCGGCTCCCAGATGCTCGTCGGTCAGGAGCGCGGCCACGGCGATCTCGGCCACGTCGGCCTCGTGCACGAGGCTGCTTCCCGACCGGGGAAAGGGAGCGCGAACGGTGCCGGTCGTGCGGACCGCCTCCGCCCAGTCTGACCCGGCGGCGAGGAGCCCCATGCGGATGTGGGTCCACTGGGCACCACTGGCCTCCACCGCCCGTTCGATCCCGCGGTGGAACTCGCGCTCCTCCGCCAGGTGCCGGCGGAACGCCGACAGAGTAGTGTCCTCGGGATCCCCCTGGTACTCGAAGCCCGCGGCCGCTGCGGAGTGCACCACGAAACGACACACACTCGCCTCCACCGCCGTTTCGATGAACCCGGGTCCGGAACTGGGTGCGGGATCCACGTAGGAGAAGAGGTACACACGCTCGACCCCGTTGAGCGCATCGGCCCAGGTCTCGGGACGCTCGAAGTCGCCGTGGATGACCTCCACCCCCGCCGGGAGTTTCGCGGTTGCGGCCACCGGATCGCGCGTCATGGCCCGCACTCGCTGTCCGGCACCCACCAGACCAGCGACAACTCTTTTTCCTATGTTTCCGGTCGATCCAGTTACCAATATGGTCACGTAGACTCCCTGCGGTTACCTGTTGGTGACGAGGAACCGCCGTGCCCGTGCCCGCGTTCACGGCGGTTCCGCCTTCCCCGGGAGGCTAGACCGGATCCCGATTCTTCGCACATGGGATCGTGTTTCCCCTGGTCAGCAGCGGTTATTTCGTGGCTTGCCGATGGGGTTTTCCGTGCGCGCTTCTGTGCCCTATGATGGGCGTCGTTCGTGGAGGACCGGAGAACAGGGAGGTGAGGTTGATGACCGCGCTCGAGGCCACCGCTGCCAGCGCCCGCGTCTCCCTCGCGTCCCGGGCCGTGGCCTGATCCGTCCAACCGCACCCGTGGGAACGCGAGCCCGCGGGGTCCACACACGAACACCAACGAACGGACGACATCCGTAATGTCTCGCTCATGGAGCACGCGCGCTGAGTCCAGCGCCGACATCGACGCTATTCGCACCATCAATCTCGCGGCGTTCGACACCAGCACCGAGGCCGACCTCGTCGAGGCGCTGCGCGAGGATCCCGCCTGGATCGACGGCCTGTCCCTGGTCTCGTTCGACGAGAACGACACCCCGGTGGGCTATGCGCTCCTGACGCGGTGCCACATCGGCGCCGTGCCGGCGCTGTGCCTCGGCCCGTGTGCCGTGTTGCCGGAGTACCAGCGTGGCGGCGCGGGCTCGGCGGCCATCCGGGCGGCCCTGGCCGCCGCGCGGAACGCCGGGGAACGCTTCGTCACCGTCCTGGGGCACCCGACCTACTACCCCAGGTTCGGCTTCGGCCGGGCGTCGGAGCACGGCATCGGCCTGGACATCGACGTCCCCGACGAGGCGCTGATGGCGCTCTCGCTGGATCCGGCCGAGCCACTGCCCGCGGGCACCATCCGCTACGCGCCGCCGTTCGGGATCTGACCCCGTAACGCCGGCTCGGATCAAGGCCGGGCGCCCCTGTCCCCTCCACGGGGACGGCGGCGCCCGGCGCCGAAGATGAGGACGTGGTGGCGGGGCGAGATGGGCCCCGCCACCCGACCGAGAGGCCGGACGATAGGGTCGGTCGCATGCCTGTGGCGACCGAATCCCATGTGGTGCTCGTTCCCGGCAACTTCGTGGGGCCCGGCATCTGGCGTGAGGTGGTGGACCGGCTCGGGGTACACGGCGTCTCCGTGACGGTGGTCCGGCTGCCCAGCTCCACTGTTGTCGACGGCGCCCCGGGCGGCGACCTCCACGACGACGCCGCGCGCGTACGGGCGATCCTCGACGAGATGGATGGCCGCGTCGTGCTCTGTGGCCATTCCTACGGTGGCGCGGTGATCACCGAGGCCGCGGCTGGGCCGCATCCCGCGGTCGAGCACCTCGTGTACGTCACCGGCGCCATGCCCGACGTGGGCGAGAGCCTCGCCGCCCTCGCCCCGGCCGCCCCCGCGGACGACACGGCCGGGGAGTCCGTGCGGTTCCGCGCCGACGGGATGATCGAGCTCCTCCCCGACTCCGCGCGGGAGGCACTGTTCCACGACTGCGACCCGCGTCGGCGTGAGGAGGCCGTCGCCCAACTGGTCCCCTCCAACCCGGTGGTGGGAGGCCAGGCCGTACGGGGTGCGGCGTGGCGCGAGATCCCCACCACGTTCGTCCGAGGGGAGGTCGACCGGATGCCGGAACTCGTGTCGGCGTCAGTTCACCGTCCGTCGTTGGTCGAGGTCCATATTGACGCGGGGCACTGCCCCAACTGGACCCGGGCGGAGCAGGTCACCGACGTCGTGCTGGGTCGAACACCTCCACACGGCCCGTGACCGCCGAAGCGGGTGCGCGGAGCTGGCGGCGTCCTCAGTCCTGCGGTTGGTAAGGCTCGGGTTCGTAGCTCTCCCCCGTGACCGGGTTCGTCGCCAGGCCGGTGGACTCGTCGTAGTCCACGTCCATGCCGAGGTTCGGGTCGTGATAGAGGCCGGTGTCGGGGTTGCGGGGCAGTCCCACCTCGGGATCGATCTCCCAGCCGGTGACCGGGTCGACGCTCGGACTGGGATCCGCGGACGGGGTGGGCGTGGGCTCCGGGGAGCTCTCGGCGCTGGACTCGGGGGTCGGCTCCTCGTCGGGCTCCTCCTGCGCCGTGGCGACGTCGCTGCGGGACTGCTGGGACTCCGCACCCCCCTGCGGGTCCAGGGCGCCCCAGCTCACCAACGCCAGGATGAGAATGCCGAGGCCCACCCGGTAGTACACGAACGGCATGAAGCTGTGGGTGGAGATGAACCGCATCAGCCACGCGATGACGACGAAACCGACCACCCCGGCGATCAGTGTCCCGACGATGGTGGCGGCCCAGCCGGCGTACTCGTTCTCCCCGATGTCGGTGAGCTTGTACAGGCCCGACCCGAACACCGCGGGGATCGCGAGCAGGAACGCGTACTCGGCGGCGTCCTTGCGCTTGAAGCCGAGGAACATCCCGCCAGTGATGGTTCCGCCTGATCGCGACACCCCGGGGATGAGCGCGAGCGCCTGGAAGAGCCCGAAGCTGAGACCGCGCGGGACGTTCAGGTCCTCCAGCTCGCGGTGCTTGCGGGCGAAACGGTCCGCGATGCCGAGGATGACACCGAAGATGATGAGGTTGAGCGCGACCAGGCGCAGGTCCCGGAAGACGCTGTCGATCTGGTCCTCGAGCAACAGTCCCAGGACCACGATGGGGATGGTGCCGATGATGACGTACCACCCCATGCGGGCGTTGATGTCGCCACGCAGGTCCCGATTGACCAGGGACCGGGTCCACGTGGAGATGATGGCCCAGATCCGCTGTCGGAAGTAGATCACGACGGCGAGTTCGGTGCCGATCTGGCTGACGGCGGTGAACGCCGCGCCGGGATCCGGCCAGCCGAACAGCGCCGAGACCACACGCAGGTGCCCGCTGGAGGAGATGGGAAGGAACTCGGTCAGCCCCTGCACCAAGCCGAGGATGACCGCTTCGAATAAGGACATGGTTGAGGAGCCGCTCCAGGGTGATCGTCCTTGACGACCGGTTTAGGGCATACGTCGTCAAGCACTGTGGCGGCGCGGTGCCACCCGACAGGCCGCCACCTCCGCCTAGCAAAACCCACGCCGGGTACGGCCAGATTAACGGACGGTGGACGCCGCGCGTTCACCGTGCCAACACACCGGTCGCCGGTCGAGCCCCACCGTGTCTCTCCTGGGCACGGCCGCCTGCTACTCGGTTCGCCGCTCCGCCGCGCGGGCCGCCCGCTCCACCGCGTCGTAGTGTTCCCGCCACTGCTCACCCTCCAGCGGCGGGATGTTGTCGTTGTCCGGGCGGAGCCCGACCGAACCGTCCAGCATTTCCCTGAGGATGTCGGCGTGCCCCGCGTGGCGATGGAACTCCGCGATCAGGTGCGTCAGGATCGTGTGCAGCGTGACCTGCCGTCGTTCGGCGGGCCACCACGTCACCTCGCCGGGTGTTTCGAGGTCAAGCGCGTCGATGGTGGCGTCGCCGTGGGCGTGCACGTCGGCGGAGAACTCGAGCACCCACGCCCGGGACTCCTCCGCCGGGACCCACATGTCGACGTTGGGGTCGGTGGCGCTCTGGGGATCCAGTACCCAGGACGGGCCCTTGGTGTAAGGGCGGCCGAACACCTCGCCGAGGTACCCCGCCTCCACGCCGGCGAGGTGTTTCACCAGGCCGAGGAGGTTGGTGCCGCTCGGGGTGAGGGGGCGGCGGACGTCGTACTCCGACAGGTCGGCGACCTTCCACGCCATGGTGTCGCGCGCGGTCTGGAGGTACTTGTGCAACACGGCCTTGGCGCCTGGTTCGCTCATGGCCCACAGACTCCCACTCGGAGGTGGGCGACGCCAGTGGATTCTCACGGCGGGACGCGGCCGCACCCGGACGCCATCGGGGTCATTTGTCCAGCATGGTCACGTCCAGGTCCTTGAGTCGGTCCGGATCGTAGAGGATGTCCAGGGCGGCGATCCTGCCCTCGACGACGGTGAACCCGAGGACCGACAAGACGGTGCCGCCGGGGATGGCCACGACGCCGGCCGTGCCGTTGACGAGAGCGGGACGCGCGAACGGAGCGAGGCGTCGCGCCAGCGCCGCGCGTCGCGCGACCTCGTGAGCACCGCGCACCGTCATCGTGGCACGGCTGCGCCGCGCGCCGCCGTCGGCGCGGAGCACGACGTCCGGGTGCAGCACGGCGACCAAGGCGTCGAAGTCACCGTTCCTGGAGGCCGCCAGGAACGCGTCCACCACCTCGCGTTGCTGCGCGAGGTCGGGGTCCGGAGCCGGAGCCTCCCCCCGCACCCGGCGCCGCGCGCGACTGGCGAGTTGCCGGGCCGCGGCCGGGGACCGTTCGATCATCGGGGCGATTTCGTCGAAGGGTACGGCGAACACGTCATGCAGCACGAACGCCAACCGTTCCGCGGGCGTGAGCGAGTCCAGCACGACCAACAGGGCGAGGCCGACCGAGTCGGCGACGATCGCCTCGTCCTCCGGACCGCTCCCCTCCGGGGTGATGATCGGGTCGGGAAGACGCGGATCGAGCGGCTGCTCACGGCGGCGGTTCCGGGAACGCAGCATGTTGAGGCTTACCCGCGCCACCACCGTCGTCAGCCAGGCGCCCACGTTCTCCACGTCGGCGGCCCCGGCGCGGCTGACCCGCAGCCAGGCTTCCTGCACCGCGTCCTCCGACTCGCTCACGGATCCGAGCATTTGGTAGGCAACGCCGCGCAACCGGGAACGATGGTCTTGGAAGCGTTCGGACAACCAGTCACGCTCGTCCATCTGTCACGTTCCTTCCGCGCGGGGTGTCACCCATGACGACACCACGGATTCGCGGAACGTGACACGGTCGGCCGCACCAGGTGTGGCACCAGCTCCATGGAGGAGGTCAGAATCCATGTCATCCACCATTCTGGTCACCGGTGGCACCGGCGTGTTGGGGAGCCACGTCGTGCCGCTGCTGCGCGGGGAGGGGCGGCCGGTCCGTGTGCTGAGCCGACGCCAGCACCCCGGGGAGGACGGCGTCGAGTACGTGACCGGCGACTTGCTCAACGACGAGGGAACGACCGCCGCCGTCTCGGGGGTCGAGACCATCCTGCACCTGGCGGGCGGCCCCAAGGGCGACGACGTGGCCACGCGGAACCTCGTGCGGGCGGCGGAGAAGGAGGGGGTCGCTCATCTGGTGTACATATCGGTGATCGCGGTGGATCGGATACCCCTCGGGTACTACCGGTCCAAGCTGGCGTCGGAACGCGTCATCGTTGAGTCGCGGGTGCCGTGGACAACGCTGCGGGCGGCGCAGTTCCACGACCTCGTCCTAAAGGTGCTGGACGCGGCGGCGAAGCTGCCCCTGATCCCGGCGCCCGCGGGGATCAGGCTGCAGCCCGTCGACTCCGGCGAGGTCGCGGCTCGCCTCGTGGCGCTCGCGGCGGCGGGTCCGGCGGGGCTGGCGACGGATCTCGCTGGGCCGAGCGTTCGCGGCCTCCCCGAACTGATTCGCTCCTACCTCGAGGCGAAGGATCAGCGCCGCCGCACCATGCCGCTGCCGATCCCCGGGCGGTTGGGGCGCCTGTACCGCGAAGGAGAGAACCTGTCGCTCCAGGACGTCGACACGGGCGAGCGCACGTGGGAGAGCTTCCTCGGCCAGCGGGTCACCGCCCTTCGGTGAGGGGTTCGCTCCTGGGGCGGTCGGAGTACGGATTTCACGCGCGCGGTCAGCAGTTGACCACCGCCGTCGTTGGTGACCCACGGATCGGTGAGTCCCGCCTCGCGGGCGAGGTCGAGGAGTTGGTCGTCGTGGTAGAAGTGCCCCTGGCTGGCGACGGGCTCCGGCGCGGCGGGCGTGCCTCGTAGCTCGGGTGCCGTGGTGTAGACGGCGATCCGGCCGCCCGCGGCGAGGACCCGTCGTGCCTCGCGCAGCGCGGCCACGGGCGTTTCGAGGAAGAAGAGCACCACGGACATCGTCACCGCGGTGAACGTCCCGTCGGGGAACGGCAGCCGCTCCGCGCTCGCGAGCCACACCGTGCTGCCCGGCGCTCGGTCCCGCGCGAGCCGCACCATGGCGTCGCTGTGGTCCACGCCGGTCGCCTCGGCCCCGAGCGCGAGGACGTCCCGCAGCAACAGTCCGCCGCCGCAGCCAACGTCGAGAACGCGATCGTGGGCGCCCAGTCCGAGCGCGTCCACGATCGCGCGACGGGCGAAGTCGTGGACGTCGTCGGCCCCGTAGACGGCACGTGCCCGGTCGCCGGACGGCCGGCGGGCGACCCGGTCGGTCACCCATCCCTCGAACGCGTCGTCGGGTAGACCACTGGCCTCCCAGGCGGCGCGATCCTGGGCCTCGAGGCCCAGGTCATTGAGGATCCACTCTCGTTCCCTCGAACTACCCATGGTTTCACGTGTATCACAGGTAGTGATCTCACGATCGTGGTCAGGAGTCCTTCATGCCAACGTGCGACGGGCGACGTTCGCCGAGTTCGTCGTGCAGTGAGGACACGACGGATCGCAGCAGGTCGTTCAACGCGTCCTGTCGTTCGGCTCCCAGGGCTCCCACGAGCTCGGACTCCCGTCCCAGGACCAGGTCCACGAGTCGTTCCACCTCGGCGTGTCCCTCCGCGGTGAGTTCGACGTCGACCGCACGCGCCTGGGTGGCGCTGTCGTGGCGACGCACCAGTCCGGCGTCCTCGGCGCGGGCGACGCGTTGCGAGATCGCTCCCGGTGTCACGAGGGTCCGTGTGGCGAGTTCCCGGGTCGTGAGGCGGTAGGGCGGACCGCTGCGCCGCAGCACGCCCAGCAGGTCCAGGGTCGCGGTGTCGGCGCCGGCCGCCGCGAGGACGCGGCGCCGCTCGTCGCCGAGGAGTTTCGCCGCGTGCCACAACCGGGTGACGATCCCGATGCCGCTGACGGGAGTCCCCGGGCGCTCCCGAAGCCACGCCAGGCTGATGGCGTCGATCGGGTCCGCTGGGTCGAGATCCGGGCGTTCCACCACACCTCCGTTGGGAGTCAGCCGACACGCGGGGTCGCGGTCTGAACCGTAGCCGACCGGGCGCGGCGGCGTCCCGGGAGGTGGGGGCGAAGGGGGTGCACGCGCGCGACTTGACCGAAAGGCGATGCCGATCGACTACTTCTTGTATCATGTCGATCGCATAGCGTGTCTTCGAGGTGGGAACCTGTGGAGGTAACGGTGATTGTCGTGACGGTGACAACGACGACCATCGACCCGTGGCCCTCCCTCGCGACACTCAACGGCTCGCTGACCCTCGGGGCCCATCCGCCCGTCGTGGCACGTGACGTCACCTGACCGGCCCGCCGCGGACCCGCCCCGATGCACCGACGAACCCGACTCGTCCTGGCGCTTCTCAGTGCGTGCGCGGGAGGCATGGACATCCTGGCCCTCGTCGCGCTGGGCGGGGTGTTCACGGGCAGTGCCACCGGCGACATCATCCGCATCGGCCACGGCGTGGGGACCTGCGCCTGGCGGGTGATGGCGACCGCCGGCGTCGCACTGACCGGGTTCGCCCTGGGCGTGTGGATCTGGGCCCGGTTCCTCGGCACACCTGAGGCCGTCTCGCCCCGCGCCCTGCTCTTGGGCACGGTCGCCGAACTCCTGCTGCTGATCACCTTCGCCGTGGGGTGGGTGCTCACCGAGGGGCAGCCCAGCACCCACGGCGTCGCACCCGCGCTGCTCTTCGTGGGCGCGTTGGCGATGGGGGCGCAGAGCTCGGTGTCGATGACGCTCGGTGGGTCGACGACGTTCATGACGGGGGTCCTCGCCAACGCGATCGCCGGCCTCGCGACCAAGGCGCCGCCCCGCCGCACCCTGAGTCCGTTGATTCAGCCGGCGGCGCTGCTGGTGGGCGTCATCCTGACCACCCTCGCCTTCACCCGACGTCCCGAACTCGCGGCGCTGCTCCCACTGGGATTCGCTACGTTGGCCGTCCTGGCCGGCAGCGTCGGTCGGCGTCGGCGCTAGCCAGAGAGGCCCCCAGCAGCATTTCTCCACCCCCATCGGGATTACGCCACATCCAACCGGTGGGGGTGGACTTCGGCCCGCTACACAGGGGTCGACAACGCCCACCCGCACCGCGGGGCCTCATGCGCTCCCGTAGGGCGGGTGGGAGGTGGCGACGTACTCCGTCGGTTCGGTCGCGGCGTAGATCGCGGCGGTGCCCCGGGGCAGGAAGATCACCTCGCCCGGGCCCGCGCTCGCGCTGGTGTCGCCGACACGGACGGTGAGCCGGCCGCTCAGCACCACGAAGACCTCGTCGTAAGGAATCGGGGAGTCGCGTTCGTCGAGTTCGCCGGGCTGGAGTCGGGCGAAGCCGACACCCAGTGTGGATCCGTGGCTCGCGTCGACGACCAACCCGATCGACGCCGCACCGCCCCCGACCTCCATCCACGTCTCGGGGTCGGCGCTCGTGAACGCTCGTGGGATTCGGGCTGTGTCGGTCATCGTGCTCCTCGACTCGTTGATGCACCGTCGCAGATCAGGACTCTATGAGTTCAAGTTGACTTGATGTCAATCAGGTTCATGGGCGGTGAGCTCGCGACGCATGGCGACGCCTTCAACGTGTCGAATTCAACGCATTGAAATCAACAATCTGTTGACATCAATGCGTTCGCATGTCAGCCTGACGGCATGACGGACGGATCAGAGGAGTTCACGGTCCCCGACGCCCACCAGGCCCGGGTGCGTCGCGAGTACTCGGCGATCACGCGGATCGGCGAGCGACACGGTGCCACCGAGGCGATGCGGCACCGGGGCGACAACCCCGACATGCTCGCGCCCTACGAGGCGGTGCGACTGGTCAGCGACATCGCCAGCGGTTCGCTGACGCTCGAGGCCGAGGAGGCGGAGGTCGACGTCACCGACGTCGCCGCCGCGTTGACACTGCTTCCCAGGATGCGGGCCGACATGGACGCGATCGAGGAATCCCTTCTGCTGATCGCGCGCGGTCACGGCATGACGTGGCGCGACATCGCCCACGGCCTCGGCCTGGGCAGCGCCCAGGCCGCGCGGCAACGTTACGAACGCGTCAGTGGCCGGTCGGCGCAGCAGACAGGTTGAGCGCGGCCAACGCCCCGGCCGCGCCGGCCCCCTAAGTTGTCGGCGTGACGCCGCGCAGCTCGTCCAGGACCCGGTGGCGTACGTCGGTGAGGTCCCGCTCGCCGGGGTCTCGGGGACGAGCACCCTCCAGGTGCTCCTGGTGGGCGATGCGTCCCTGGTCGAGGACCACGATTCGGTCGGCGAGGCGCGTCGCCTCGTCGATGTCGTGGGTGACGAGCAGGATCGACGGCTGATGCTCCCGCCACAGCGACAACACCAGTTCGTGGAGAGAGATCCTGGTTAGGGCGTCGACCGCGGCGAACGGTTCGTCCAACAGCAGCAGGTCGGGCTCGTGCGTCAACGCGCGGGCCAGGGACGCGCGCTGGGCCTCGCCGCCCGACAGGGTGAGGGGCCAGGCGTCGGCCCGGCCCTCCAGCCCCACCTCCGCCAACGCGCGTTCCGCGGTGTCACGGGTGGCGCCGGTTCGCAGGCCCAGGAGAACGTTGCGCCAGACCCGTTGCCAGGGCAACAGGCGCGGCTCCTGGAAGGCGACCGCGACCGACGCGGGAACGTGGGCCTCCTGCGCCGTCGCCCCGGAGTCGAGGCCGGCCAGGTACCGCAGCAGCGTGGACTTTCCCGAACCGCTGCGCCCCACCATCGCCACGAACTCGCCGGGGGCGATGGTCAGGTCCAGACGGTCCAGGACGGTTCGGGTGTCGAACCGGCGGGTGAGGCCACGCAGGTGGACGCCGGAGGTCATGACTGGCTCACGTCCACGGCGTTGTCCTCGACGTTCAGTTCGGTGTCGATGAGCCCGTGGTCGGCGTAGACGTCGGCCGCTCGCTGGAGGTCCGCCACGAAGTCCGCGTCGGCCGGGGCGATGGTCGGTGGCGCGAAGCCACGGATCACCTCCACGGCGTCCTCCGGGAGACCGGCCGCGGTGTAGGCCTCGGGAATGACGTCGGGATCATCGTTGACCCGTTCCCCCTCGGCGACGAGCGCGTCGTAGACCGCGCGGAGTTCCTCGGGGTGGTTCTCGGCGAACTCCCGGGTGGTGACGTGGATCGTGGGGTTGACCGCCCCGATCTCGTTGGCCACGGCCACGAGCTCCGCCCCGTCGGTGCTGACGGCCGAGGCCAGGTAGGCGTCCCATGTGGCCCACGCGTCCACCTGGCCGGTGGAGAAGGCGCTCGCGGAGTCCTCCGGGTCGAGGTACACGCGATCCACCTCGGACGGGTCGATACCCGCGTCGTCCAGCGCCGACAGCAGGATGTACTCGCCCGTGCCGCCCTGGTTGACCGCGACCCGCTGACCGACGAGGTCCTCCACCGCGTCGATGTCGGAGTCGGGGGCGGCCACGATGCCCTGGGTGTCGTTGTTGTTGACCTCGACGGCGAACGCGACGAGTTCCGGCGTCGCGTCCACGGCGCCCACTAGGGAGGTCACACTCCCGGAGGTGATGTCGATCTGGCCGGCGGCCAGGGCCTGGGCCCCGGGGGCGAACGCGGTGAACGGCGCGGCGACGTCGACGGTGGCGTCGTCGCCGACGGAGTCCTCCAGCCCTCCGCTCTCCTCGCTGAGGGTGAGCAGGTTCTGGGTGCTCAACGGCCCCACGCGGACCTCGGTCAGGTCACCGTCGGCGGAGGTCTCGGAGGCGTCCGGTGCGGGTGAGCAGGCCGTCGCCGTCAGGACTCCGACGACGAGCAGCCCCAGTCCGATCGTCAGTGGGCGTGGTGTGGTGGTCATTTCTTCCATCCCTCGTTCCAGGTGTTCCAGGTGCCCCGGACGTCCTCGCCGCGGGTTCGGTCCACGGGCAGGCGCGGTAGGACGAGTTCGCCGAACCGGTAGGCCTCCTCGAGTAGCGGCATGCCCGACACGATGAAGGTGTCGACGCCGGCGTCGGCGTACTCCCGCAGTCGGGCCTCGACTTGGTCGGGGTCGCCGACGATCGCGGTGCCGGGGCCGTTGCGGACGAGTCCGAGTCCGGACCACAGGTTGGGGTGGATCTCCAGTTCGCGTGGGTCGGCGGGCCGGCTCCCGCCGTGGAGCGCCGTCATGCGTCGCTGCCCGACGGAGTCACTGCCGGCACGTCCGGCCTGGGTCCGGGCGATGGACTCCTCGTCCATGTGCTCGTAGAGGTCCGCCACCGCGTCCCACGCCTTCTGCTCCGTCTCACGGACGACGACGTAGAGGCGTACGCCGAATCGCAGGTCGGTGCGTCCGTGCTCCGCGGCTCGTTTGCGCAGGTCGGTGATCTTGGCTTCGGCGGCGGCCGGGGTCTCGCCCCAGGTGAGATAGGTGTCGATGTGCTTGGCGGCCACGTCCAGCGCGGCGTCGGAGGAGCCCCCGAACCACAACGGCGGGTGTGGACGTTGGTGCGGCGGAAGCTGCAGCGAACCGCCCTGGACGTTCAGGTGTGTGCCCGCGTGGTCCACCGTCTCGCCGGACATCAGACGCTTGAAGACGTCGAGGTACTCGTCGGTGTAGGCGTAGCGGGCGTCGTGGTCGAGGTGGACGCCGTAAGCCGCGAGCTGCTTGGCGTCGCCGTTGACGATGTTCAGCCGCAGGCGACCCTCGGAGAACTGGTCGAACGTGGCGGCCATCTTCGCCAACAGGGTGGGTGAGACGAGCGGCGGGTGGACCGCGACGAGGAACTGGAAGTCACGGGTGTAGGGGATCAGCGACGACCCCAACACCCACGCGTCGTGGATCCCGGTCGCGAGCAACGCCCCGGTGTAGCCGAGGTGGTCAACCGCGCGGGCGATCTGCTGGAAGTAGGCGTAGTTGAGCGGACGCGCGCCGTCCTCACGCCAGGGATAGCGCCCGTCGGGGCCGGTCAGGTACCAGAGGACGTCCATGTGGGGACACCTTTCAGGAGTGGTGGTCGCGGTGGTCAGACGGTCGCCGTGGGAGCGACGTCGGGCAGGAGCGGGCGGGTGGGCAGGCTGGCGCCGACATCCACGGGACGGTGGAGCACGCCGTTGGCGCTGAGCAGGTCGGCGTCGCGCTGCTGCTCGTCGACGAACTCGTGGTCCGGCGGGAGCAGTCCCCACCGCCGGGAGCGCACGAGACGCTCCCAGGTCGCGGTGTCGTGGCCAGGGCCGTGCTCGGCGAGAACCCGGGCCGCCTCGGCCGGGTCGTCGGCGGCGCGGCGGTCCGAGGCGTCGATCCGGGCCAGCGTGTCGGCGAGGCTCTCCGCGCGTTCGGCCAGGACGCCGTGTCTGGTCCACAGCACCGACCGGTTGGCGAAGTGGTCCGTCACGGGCGCGAGGATCCGCACGTCACACGCGGACTGGAGCCGTTCCAGGTCGGGGCCGGTGGCGACCCACGCGTCGAGTCGCCCGGCGACCAGCGCGTCGTGCGCGGTCGGGGTGGCGAGTTCCACGACCGTCACGGAGTCCCACCGCAGCCCCGCTCCGGTGAGGACACGCGCCAGATACTGGGGGTGCCAGGAGAGGGGCATCGTGGCGATGCCCCGTCCCGCGAGGTCGGCGAGTGTTCGGATCGGGCCGTCGGCACGGACGGCGATGCCGCCGTGGTCACCGCGCGGCGCGGTCGTCGCGACGACGGCGACGTCCATCCCGGCGGCCTGGGCGTGCAGCGGTGGGGTCGACCCCGTTCCGCCCAGGTGGATGGCGCCCACGCGCAGCAGGGGAATGGTCTGGGTCCCGCTTCCGTAGGAGAACACGTCGATGTCGCCGTTGTCGCCGCTCCCCTGGCGGGCCGCGAACAGGGTGAGGGAGAGGTTGTTGGGATGCGCGCCGATACGCAGCGTCACGTGGTCCCGCCTTTCAGAGTCCGGTGAAACTGTTGCGCCAGGCCAGGAGCACGCGCTCCAGGGAACGGACCATGCGGTCGGTGATGAGGCCGAGGACCGCGTAGAGCGTGACGCAGAACATGACGACGTCGGTCTGGATGTACTGCTGGGCGTTGATGAGCAGGAACCCGATCCCGGCGTCGGAGTTCACGGTCTCGGCGATGATGACGGCGACCCAGGCGAGGCCGAGGGCGTAGCGCAGGCCGACGAGCAGCGACGGGAGCGCCCCGGGGAGAAGCACCTGGGTCGCGATCTGGAGTGGGGTCAGGCGGTACACCTTCGCGGCCTCGACCAGCTTGCGGTCCACGTCGCGGACGCCGCCGAAGGTGTTGATGTATAGCGGCAGGGCGACACCGACCGCGACGAGAAGGACCTTGGGCAACTCCCCCAACCCGAACCAGAGGATGAACAGCGGGACGAGCGCGGTGAAGGGAATGGTGCGCGCCATCTGGAAGGGTTTGTCGATCAGGGCCTCTCCCACACGGGAGAACCCGGTGATCAGGCCGCAACCCACACCGACGACGATGCCCAGCGCCGCCCCGAGCAGCACGCGGCCGAGGCTCACCCCGAGGGCGGGCAACAGGAGCCCCTGCTGCAGGAGACCCCATCCGGAGGAGAGGACCCGGTCGGGGCCGGGGAGCACGTTCGGCGACAGCACGCCGGTGACCGCACCGAGGTACCAGGTGAGGAGGAGCGCGATCACACTGGCCCACGGCAGGAGCCCGTGGAGCAGGCGGCGCCCCAGCGGCCGCGGGGCCGTGACCGGCGCGGACGCCGACGCGTCGTGGGCGCCGGAGTCGGTGGCGTCGGCCGCGACGGGGGTGACTGCGGACATGCTGTGCCCTTCGAGAAGCCAATAATGCCGACAATGCTGACTGGATAACTAGGAAATTCGGGTGGACGAAGCCGGGCCGAATCGCGTTCCTAGGACCGCGCGGAGGCGAGGCTCCGGCTGGCCAGGTCCCACACCGAGACCGCCTCGAGTGTTCGCCGCACCTGCGCGTCGAGCTCGCCCCAGACGGGACAGGCCGATTCGGGCGCGTGCGCTACGGACGTTCCCTGCAGTGTGACCAGCGGGCCGGAGACGGCCGACACGACCGCGGCGACCGACACGTCCGACGGGGACATCGCCAACCAGTAGCCCCCGTTGGCCCCGCGCTTGCTGCGCACCAGGCCGACGCGGCGTAGGTCGCTGAAGATCTGGACCAGGAACTTGACCGGGATTCCCTGGGTGGCCGCGATGTCGCGGCACTTGACCGGGTCCTCGCTGCGCGCGAGTTCGACGACCGCCCGCACCGCGTAGTCGGCCTTGATGGGGATGTCCATGGCTGGTGCCGTTCGTGGTGGCGGGGCATCAGGGGGTGGTTCCCCACAGCGCGGGGACCGGGTCGACCAGAGCGCCGGAGACCGTGACCGGCCCGTCGATGATGCCGAGACGGGCGAACAGGTCGGCCGAGCGTTGCTGTTCCCGCGCGGGCTCCCCGGCGACGGGATGGTTGCCCCAGGCGCGGCGGCGCAGGGTGCGCTCCCAGGCCTCGAGCGAGGGAGACTCCGGCAGGGCGTCGGTGAAGAGCGCGGCGGCGTCCCGGGGGTGACGCTGGATCCACTCCTCCGCCCGCCCCAGCGCGACGACGATCGCGTTGAGGACGTCCCGCGAGGTCTCCGCGAAGGACCGGCGGGCCCACCAGTAGGACCGGTTGGCGATGTGGTCCGCGGTTCCGGTCAGCGCACGCACCGGAACCGATCCGCGCTGGAGTTCGGCGAGATAGGGATCGCCCGCGATCCAGGCGTCGGCCCGGCCGGCGAGGAAGTCCGCACGGTTCTCGTGCGCCAGACCGTCGACGGGGGTCACCGCGTCGTAGGTCAGTCCGGCGGTGTCCAGCGCGTAGGCGAGGAGTTCGGTGTGGTAGGAGCCCTCCATCAGCGCGACGCGGGCCCCCGCGACGTCGGCGACGGAGTGGAGCGGCCCGTCGGCGTGTACGAGGAGTGCCCCTTGGGTGGGGCGGGGTGGAGAGGTCGCGACGTAGACGATCGGGAGGCCGTCACTCTGCGCCTCGATGGGCGGCACGGACCCGGTTCCCCCGAAGTCGATCTCCTCCTCCGCGAAGAGGTCGATGGTGCACCGGCCGTCGTCGTAGTCCACCCACTCCACGGTGGCGGAGACGGAGCCGAGCTCCTCCTCCAGCAGGGACAGGCGACGCAGCACGAACAACGTGTGGTTGTTCGGGTGCACCCCGATCGTCACGGTTCGCTCACGCATCACGTCGCCTCCTCTCACCCCGATTCTCTTCTTTGTCTACTGGATTAGTCAACAATAGAGATGGAGACGCGGCTCACGTCCCCGCCACGGGCGCGGCACGACGAGACGAACAGGAGCGTCCGACCGACGAGGAGCCGGCCGGACGCCCAGCGTGCGGGAGTCTGCGTCATCTCACTCCACGGCGGCGAGGACACTCGAGGTCGCCGAGACGAGGGCACGGGCACGGGCGAACTCCACGGGTGTGAACCCCACCCCGTGACGACGCGCGTGGACGAACCCGCCGTGCGGGTCGGACAGGACCAGGTCCGACCCGCACGTCCCCTCCTCGCCGGGGATGTCCGGTGCGTCGGTGGCGCGCACGACGTGCGGGACGCCGAGCAGGCGCGCCAGGGCCTCCTCGACGGTGAGGGCCCCGTCGGCGACGGACGCGACGAGCGTCAACGCGTAGCTGGTGGTGTCCGCGAGCTCGTGGGCGTCGGCCGGTCTGATCGCGGGGTCGCCCTCGACCCCGGCTCGTCGTGTCGCCGCGTCGAGATCGTCCCGGTCGATTCCCTCGGGGCTGGTGACCAGGAACTCGTCGGTCGTGCTCGTCTCGCCGGGATGGACCTGCACGAGCTGGATGTTCACCCCGATTCGGGACAGCTCCGTGGCGAGCGCCGCGAGCGCGCCGGGGGTGTCCCGGACGGCTGCGCGGATCCGCCACAACCGTTCCGTGGTGGTCGTGTTCGCCGCCGTCCGGCGGCGCGTGGACGGAGCCATGGTGCGCCAGCAACGCAGCGCGATGACCGCGACGAGCACCGCGAGGCCCACGACCATGAGCGCCATCGGAGCGCTGTGCCCGACGACGAGCACGACGGTGTGGGCCGCCGCCCCGGCGATGACCACCGCCGCCAGTTCCCGCAGGTCGGCCGCGACGAGATGCCGATGTCCACTGTGTTCGTCCCTGCCAGTTCGTCCCACCATGCCGACATCGTGCCCGCGGAACATTGACCGGAAGTTACCCACTGTAACCAGCGTGTATTTGTCTGGTGAACAGTCGAACCCTCCGGGCCTGTGCGTCACTGCAGGTCGAGCTGCCAGGAGACGCCGAATCGGTCGTTCAGCCACCCGAACCGTGTACTGAACCCGTAGGAGCCAAGTGGCATGAGCTCCTGCCCGCCGGGCGAGAGTCGGGAGTGCAGGAACTCGATCTCCTCCTCGTTCGCGCACCGCACGTACAGCGAAACCGACGGCGTGAAGGTGAACGCGTGTGAGACCGCGCTGTCGATGCACATGAACTCCTGGCCGGCGAGGCGGAACACGGCGTGACGCACCGTCCCCTCGGTCCCCTCCTCACCGACTCCGTAGCGGGAGACGGCGACGACCTCCCCGTCGTCGAACAGGGAGGTGTAGAACTCCATCGCCTCTCCGGCCGATCCCTCGAACATTAGGAAGGTCGTGATCTTCTGGTGCCCCGCGGTCGCCATGTCGCTCGCGCCTCCTGCATAGATCCGGGTCAACCACGACCCAGGGGCAATCCGCAATCGCCCCAAATCGGATGTATGTCCTCCGGCCGCTTGGGTATGCCCAACGGAAGCTTTGTGTAGTCATCCTGTCGCGGAACGCACATCGGGAGTGTCATGAAAATCGGGGTGATCGGAGGCGGGGCGGTGGGTGCGGCGGTGACCAGCGCCCTGGTCCACCGGGGATTCGCCGGCGAGATCGTGCTCGTCGACGCCGACGACAAGCGTGCCGAGGGCGTCACCCTCGACCTGGGGGCCGCCGTGCCGCTGTGCCCACCCGTGGTCCTGCGTTCCGGCGGGATGGCCGACCTGACGGCGGCCGACGTCGTCGTCATCACCGCCGGCGTCAACGAACGGGGAGAGGGCGCCACGGACCGTACCGATCCCGACGGGCGGCTGCGCCTTCTGGAACGCAACGCCGAGATCTACCGCTCACTGATCCCGAGCCTACAGATGGCCGCCCCCGACGCCACGGTGCTCGTGGTGACCGACCCTCCCGACCCACTCGCCGAACTCACCCGCGCGTTGCTCGGGCACGGGCGTGTCGTCTCCAGCGGGACCATCATCGACAGCCTTCGCTTCCGCGTGCGCCTCGCCCAGGCGTTCGGCGTGGCCGCGCGGGACGTGCAGGCCACCGTGGTCGGGGAACATGGCGTCAGCGAGGTGCTCCTGTGGTCCTCGGCCACCATCGCCGGTACTCCCGTCGAACACGGCGGACAACAGATCGGACTGGACCTTCCACGACTCCGGGAGGAGGTGGAGCAGGCGGTTCGCTACGCCAACATCGACATCATCGCCGGGATCGGCGCGAGCCAGTACGGCATCGGCGCGGCGACCGCCGCGCTGACCCAGTGCGTCGCACGCGACGAACGGCGCGTCCTGCCGGTCGCGGCACACTCCGAACGCTGGGCGACGACCCTCTCCCTGCCCTCGGTGCTGGGTGCGCGCGGCGTGGTGCGGACGTGTGAGCCGTCGATGACCGCGGAGGAACACGACGCGCTGGCTCGCAGCGCCGAGACCCTGCGCGAGGCCGCGGCCACCGTGCTGCCCACGTTTCCTCCAGGGGGCCAGGGGCACCGTCCTCACGCGTTGCGGTAGCGGCGATCCCACCCGTCAGGGGCTTGGGCGTCCGCGGGGCGGTTGAATCGCCAGACGAAGTCATCGGCCAGGAGCAGCGCGGTGTCGCGGCCCTCGACCGCCGCCGCGAGTTCGGCCGGAACCGCGGCCTCACCGTGCAGGGCGCCCAGGATGTTGCCGCAGACGGCGCCGGTGGAGTCGGAGTCCCCGGTGTGGGTGACCGCCAGCGCCAGCGCGTCCAGCATCTCGTGCGGTCCCGGGTGGACCAGGGCGCAGTAGACGGCGATGGCTAGGGCCTGCTCGGCGATCCAGCCACCACCCAGCCGCTCCACCGTCTCGGGTTCGACGGGTTCCCGCGCCGCGGCCTCCCGCGCCTCGGCGAGCGCGTCCGAGGTCTCCTCGTGTCCGGGGTACTGGGCGAGACGTGTGTGCACCGTGTCCAGCGCTGGATGGAGGCCGTCCCCGGCCAGCAGGCGATGGACCAGCAGGGCTAGCGCGGCCGAGGCCAACTTTCCGGTCACGTGGCCGTGCGTGAGCCCCGCGGCGTGGGCCGCCATGCTGAAGACCTCGGCCCCGTCCCAGCCCGCGTGCGGCGGCAGTAGTCCGAACGGGGCGCTGCGCATCACCCCACCACAGCCCTTGGACTTGTTCCGGGCTTGGACACCGCGGTTTCCCGGCGTGCGCGCCGCGTCCATCAGGGCGGTCAGACACGTGTTGCCCGGGGCGCGGCGGTCGTACAGCCACTGTTCCCCGACCAACCACCCAGGCCCCTCCCCTGCCGGTGTCGCCCGGTTCTGCGTCGCGAGCCAGGACTGGTAACTGTCGTGCAGCGCGTCAACGGCGTCGAAGGGGCCGTGCGCGCCTCGGGCGATGTCCGCCCGGATCAGTCCCTCCATCGTGAACAGCGTCATCTGGGTGTCGTCGGTGACGCGACCACGGTGTGGTCGCCCGTCCACGTACTCCACGACGAACTCCCGCACGCCGGCGCGTCCGTGTTCCGCCCGGATCCCCGGCAACGAACTGAACTCCACGGGAGCGCCCAACGCGTCACCCACCGCACCACCCAGCACACACCCACGGACCCGGTCCCGGTAGTCGCGCGTCACGGCGCCTCCTCGCGTCTCGACTCCCCCTGATGCTCCAGGTCCGTGACGCGCGCCGCAACCGGGACCGGGTCCGGTTCTCCTACGGCACCGAACCGTCGCTGGTCAGGATGACCAGCCGCTGGGTTGCCCGAGTCATCGCGACGTAGTGGTCGACCGCTCCTTCGATGCCGTGGCCGAACTCCTCCGGGTCGATCAGCACGACCAGGTCGAACTCCAGCCCCTTGGACAGTTCCGGCGTGAGCGTCCGCACGCGCGGCGACCCGGCGACCCGGCTCAGCGCGGCGTGGTCGGTGGCGATGACACAGGCGACACCTTCCTCGTTCTCGGCCTGCCACCCGTCGAGGACGGCCTCCAGCTCGGTGACGGACCCACGGTGGACGGGCACTCCTCCCTCCCGGATGGAAGTCGGGACGTTGGCGTCCGGGAGGACCGTGCGGATGACGGGCTCGGCCTCGGCCATTACCTCCGCCGGGGTCCGGTAGTTGATCCGCAGGGACGTGAGGGTGACCTGGTCGAATCCGACCCGTTCCAGGCGCTCGGCCCACGACTCGGTGAAGCCGTGTCTCGCCTGCGCCCGGTCCCCCACGATGGTGAAGCTCCGCGACGGACAGCGCTGCAGCAGCATCTGCCATTCGGCGTCGGTCAGCTCCTGGGCCTCGTCCACGACGATGTGCGCGAACGGTCCCGTGAGCTGATCGGGGTCGGCGGTGGGGAGCTCCGCGTCGTCCACCAGGGCGTCACGCATGTCGTCGACGCGCAGCATCGACATCACGGCCATCTCGGAGTCGTCGGACTCGATCAGGTGGTCGACGACGTGGGACATGGCCTCCTGACGTTGCGCGACGGCGGCCTGCTGGCGCTGGCGCCGTTGGGAGGCCTGCGCGTCGCCGAGGCGCTGGCGCGCGGCGTCCAGCAGCGGGAGGTCGGACACCGTCCACGCCTGGGCGTCGGTGCGTTGGAGCCGGCGGACCTGTTCCGGTTCCAGCCAGGGCGCGCACAGGCGCAGGTAGGCCGGCACCGACCAGAGGTCCCCGACGAGGTCGGTGGCCTCGATCATCGGCCACGCGCGGTTCAGGGTCCCCACGAGCTCGGCGTTCCGCCGCAGCGAACGACCTAGGAGGTCGGGTGAGACCTCGTCGTTGTCCAGCTTGTCGTTGAGGATGGCGACGAGCTCCGCCCAGATCTGGTCCCGCGCCTCGTTGTGGGGAGTCCCCGGTCCCGGCGCGGCGAACGCCTCCGCCCAGTCCGCCGGGCTGATCCAGACGTCGCCCCAGGGGGTCTCCACCGACATCCCCTCCTTGGGTGGCTTCTCGTAGAACCGGACCGCCGGTTCGATCCCTCGCACCAGATCCGCCGACTCCTTGAGTTCCGCGACCGTTGGGTCGGCCTCGGCCTGCGCCCCGCCGCCCTCCGGCACGAGGTCGCGCAGGGTGCAGGTCCGCACCCCCTCCTCCCCCAGGCTGGGCAGCACGTCGGACACGTAGGCGAGGTAGGGCTGGTGCGGGCCGACGAACAGCACGCCGCCCCGGCGGTGGCCCAGCCGTGGATCGGAGTAGAGAAGGTGCGCGGTGCGGTGCAGGGCGACGACGGTCTTCCCGGTCCCCGGTCCTCCGTCCACGACGAGACCGCCGCTGGAGCCGGCGCGAATGATGGCGTCCTGGTCGGCCTGGATCGTGCCCAACACGTCGCGCATGCGCGACGACCGGTTGGCCCCCAGACTGGCGATGAACGCGGACTGGTCGTCGAGCGCGGCGTGCGCCGCCTGCTCCCCGTCGTCTCCCTCCCAGACGAAGACCTCGTCCCAGTAGTCGCGGATCCGGCCGTTCGTCCAGCGGTACCGGCGCCGGCTCGCCAGGCCCATCGGGTTGGCGTGGGTCGCGGCGAAGAACGGTTCCGCGGCCGGGGAGCGCCAGTCGATGAGGAGGCGCCGGCCGTCGCCGTCGGAGAGTCCGAGTCGGCCGATGTAGACGGGCTCCGCGTCGTCGGCGCCAACGATGCGGCCGAGGCAGAGGTCGAGTCCGAAACGGCGCAGGGTGCGCAACCGGGCGGTCAGTCGGCGGATCTCCTGGTCCCGCTCGACGGCGTGCTGCCCGGAACCACCGGGAACCTTGCGCAGCGCGTCGAGACGGTCGGACACGTCGGCGATCGTCTGTTGGAGGCTGGCGGCCATCTCCTCGAAGTGGCGTTCGTCGTCACCGACGAGCGCCGGATCGGCCTTCGCCTCAAGGCGTTCGGGAAGGTCGAAGACATCACTGGTCGTGCGTTTCACAGCCGGTCCCCCGTCGTTGGTGCTGATCACGCGGACGATTGTGAAGCACGACGGGGGTCTTGCCGCAAGCCCCGGGGTGCGCTATACATTAAGAGTGGCGGGGAATTCCGCGCATCATTCATCGATATCCATCGATCAAAGAGTGTGCCGCCGCAGCGCCGCCAGCGCACCCTTCCGGCGATATCGCCTTGCCGGCCCCTGGTCGAGGTGTGAACCTTGACGTCGCGCTCATCCCCCTCGCCGCCCGCGTTTCCACGGGTGCGTACCGTTCCGAGGGCACCCTCGACGCCTCTCACACCGGGGCGCCACCTGCCCGTCGTGGTCGGCTCCGACGATCCGGGTCTCTTCGGAACCACTCTGGCGGACGAACTCGACTGGGTGTGCGCGCATACCGGTGGAGGTGAGGAGCTGCGCCCTCACCTGCTGGACACGGCCTGGGCGAGTCGGGCGGAGGCACTGAACGGGCGGTGCTCTGAACGCGTGTCCACGGTTGCCGTCGCGCCCGGCTCCACAGCGGCGCCGTAAGCGGGGTGCCGTTCCCTCAGCCGACGGCGGCCATGTTGTGGAACGCGCGCCTGATTCGCCGAATGCCGTCGCCCTCGCGGCTCGGGTGGACCCGGTTGGTCAACAGCACGTAGTACCGCTGGTGGTCGGGGTCGACGTACAGGCTCGTCCCGGTGAACCCAGTGTGGCCGAACGTTCGCCGGCTGACCAGGTCGCCGGCGGGAGAGCCCGGTGTGTCGGCGGTCTGCCAGGTGAGGCCCCGCCCCTCGGCCATGCCCGCCGTCCGGTTCTCGATCATGGCCGCCAGTGTGATCGGGTGCAGCAAGAGAGGCTCGGTCAGGTTGCGGACCAGTGCCGCGCCCAGCGTCGCCAGGTCGTCCACGGTGCTGAACAGTCCCGCGTGGCCGGCCACGCCCCCCAGGACGACGGCGTTCTCGTCGTGGACCTCGCCGGCGACCACGGTTCCGCGCCACGCGCAGTCCTCGGTCGCCACGGCGCGCGCACGGTCGTGGGGCGCGGGTGTGAACAGGGTGGAGGTCAGCCCCGTCGGCCGCGTCAGGAACTCCTCGACAAGCGTGTCCAACGGGGCGCCCGACGCGGCCTCGGCCATCATGCCCACGAGCATGAGGCCTGGGGAGGAGTACTGGACGGCGTCTCCCGGCCGGGCGGGCGGCGGGAGCGCGCGCAGGCCCTCCACCATCGCGTCCCGGGTGGGGTACGTGCGGTACATCGGCACCCGGCCCGGCAGGCCGGAGGTGTGCAGCATCAGATCGCGCAGGGTCAACTCCCCGGTGGCGCGCGCTTGGAAGTCGGGGAGCAGCTCGGCGACGGTACTGTCCAGAGCGAGCGCGCCCCTCTCGAGGAGCGCCATCACCACGACGCCGACCAGGGGCTTGGTCACCGAGGCGAGATCGAAGAGATCGGTGCGCGTCACCGGCTCCCCGCCCCACGACCGGGTACCCACGACTCCCCCGGACGTCTCGCCCGTGGCCGTGCCGACCGACCACGCGGCGGCGGAATAGACACCCTCGGCGCGCCCCCACTCCAGGAGGTCTTCCACGCTGACGTGGGCGTGGCCGCTGTGCGTCACGCGGTGTCCTCCTCGATATCAGAGACAGCGGGGATCGTCGCGCGAACCGTCGCGGCCAGGGCGTTCGCCTGCTCCGCCACCAGTGGCCCGATCACCCGAACCGAGTCCGGACTCATGCCGAAGCTGAGGCCCGTGACCATGAGCGCACCCGCGAGCGGACCGCCGATCCGCACGGGGGCGGCCACCGCGCAGACCCCGGCCTGGGAGGTGTCGACCGCGTAGCCGTCACCTCGGGCCGCGTCCACGGCCGCGAGGGACGCAGGCGGGATCTCGTCGTCGCGGTCCCCGGGGGCCGCCGTGGCCAGGATCGCCAGACCCGCCGCGCTGTCCGTCAGGGGGGTGCGCACGCCGAGCCGTGGGGACACCCGATAGGCCTGGTCGGGCTCGACGTTGTCGATCACGACGACGGAGTCACCCCAGCGCATGGCGTAGGAGGCCGTCAGGCCCGTGCGTTCGTGGAGTTGGGTCAGGGTCCGGTGGACGAGCGGACGCTCCTTCAGCCCGCCCAGGGTCGCCGCCGCGACGCTGATCAGTCCGGGACCCACCGCGTACTGGCCGGATCCGACCGGGCGGACGTAGCCGATGGCGTAGAGGGCACGCAGAAGTCGGTGCGTGGTCGGCTTCGTCATCCCGGTCGCGCGGGCGAGCTCGTGCAGTCGGACCGGGGCAGGCGCGGTCACCAGTTCCTCGATCAGGGCGAACGCCTTGCGCACGGAACTCGGCACCGCGTCGCGGCTCTCGGCGACCGATCCCTCGCCACTGGGACCACGACCATCCTTGGGCACATTCATGTCCACCATCATACCGTGCGTTCCAAAATACGAAATCCTTTACTTCACATACGGAACGCCTCTAGTATTTCGCAGAACTCCGCACGGTAGAGGAGCACCATGGACGCCTCGCTGGCGACCCCCGCCTGGTCCCGTCGGTCCGTGCTGCGAATCGCGGGCCTGTCCGTACCGACCGTCGTCCTCACCGGCCTTCTCGGGTCCTGTGCCAGCGACGGCGCCGTCGACGCAGTCCGGCGCGTCCTGCGCGTCTCGCAGTCCGAGGACCCCCGAACACTCGACCCGCAGAAGCAGGGCGACACGACCTCGATGAACGTGCTGATCAACATCTTCGACACGCTGACCGGCCGGGACGAGGAGAACGAGCTCGTCCCCCGACTGGCGCTGAACTGGGAGGCGATCGACGACCTGACCTGGCGGTTCGAACTCCGCCCCAACGTCGAGTTCCACAACGGGGAGCCGTTCGACGCCCACGCCGTCAAGTTCAGCATCGAACGCCTCCTCGACCCCGCCACGGCGTCGCCGATCGTCGAGCTGCGCTACGTCGAGTCCGTGACGGTGGTCGACGACCTGACCGTCGAGATCAACACTGATCAGCCCGACCCGATCATCCCGGCGAAGCTCTCCCTCTTCGGCGGGGTCGTCGTGCCACCGGGCTATCTCGCCGAGGTCGGGGACGACGGATTCGCGGAGGCCCCGGTCGGTACCGGCCCCTTCCGTTTCTCCGATTTCCAGCGCGCCGTGCAGGTCACGTTGGAGGCCAACCCCGACTACTGGGACGGACCACCGGAGATCGACACCCTGATCATCCGCCCGGTCCCCAACCCGGCCTCCGCGCTGGCCGCCCTACAGAGCGACGAGGTCGACCTCGTCACCGGCCTCGTCCCCGACGCGGCGCTGCAACTGGAGGGCTACCAGGGGGTCGAGATCACCAGTTTCCCGGGGATCCGGACCAGCTACCTCTCCCTGGACACCGAAGACCCGGTCCTCAGCGACGTCCGCGTCCGTCAGGCGCTCAACCACGCGGTGGACGTGCCACAACTGATCGAGGCCGTGCTCAACGGGCAGGCCCGGGAGGTGCCCACGATGCTCCCCCGCGAGGCCTTCGGGTTCGACGACAGCATCCAGCCCTACGAGCGGGACCTGGACCGCGCGCGGGACCTCCTGGCCGAGGCCGGATACCCGGACGGGTTCACCACCGTGCTGACCGCCTCAAACGTCGACGCCTTCGTGGCCGAGGCGATCTCGGGTCTGCTCGCCCGCGTCGGTGTGCGCGCGGAGGTGGAGCTCCTCGACCCGGCCGTCTACACCTCCCGCCTCACCTCGGACAACCGGAGGGCCCTGGGACCGATCTACCTGGCCGCCAGCACGGGGTGGACGCTCGACGGGTCGAGCATGGTGCAGTCCAACGTGCGCAGGGACCGGCGGCAGAGCCGCTGGACATCCGACGAGGCCGACGACCTCATCGACCGGGAGGAGCTCACGGTCGACCCCGACGAACGGCTCGAGGCCTTCACCGAACTCCAGGAGCTCCTGCGCGAGGAGGCACCGTTCGTCTTCCTCTACCAGATCGACAACATCCTGGTCCACACGTCCGGCGTGCACTGGCAGCCCAACGTCGTCGGCACGCTGGCCATGCGCGGTGCGGAGGTCAGGCGATGATCGACCGAGCCCGGGCGATCCTGCTCACCGCGGGGTCCCGCCTCCTCTCCGCCCTGGTCGTCATGTTCCTCGCGGCGACCGTGACCTTTCTGCTGGTCCGGATCTCCGGCGACCCATTGGCGCTGCTGCTTCCCCCCGACGCGACACAGGAACAGGCCGACGAGCTCGCCGCCACCCTCGGACTCGACCAACCCCTCGCCGTGCAGTACGTCGAGTACCTCGCTGGCCTGGCCCGGTTCGACCTGGGCGACTCGCTCTTCTACAACCAGCCCGTCCTCACGGTCATCGCGGAGCGGCTCCCGGCGACGGCGCTGCTGGCGACCTCCGCGCTCGCCATCGCGTTGCTCCTCGCCGTCCCGACCGGGATCATGGCCGCGATGCGGCGCGGTACCGCCGGCGACAAGGGGGTCATGGCGGTCATCCTGGTAGGGCAGTCGACGCCGCCGTTCTGGATCGGCATCGTCCTGGTCTTGGTGTTCGCGGTCCAGCTTCAGGTCCTCCCGGCGGCGGGCTACGGATCAGCCGCGAACCTGCTGCTGCCCGCCGTGACCCTGGCCATCTACTCGGTCGCCGTCATCGCCCGGTTGCTGCGTTCGTCGCTGATCGACGTGCTTTCCGCGGACTACATGCGTACCGCGACCGCGAAGGGATACGGACCGACCCACGGGGTTCTCGCCCACGGACTGCGCAACGCCTCGCTGCCCGTCGTCACCGTCGTCGGCCTGGAGACGGGCACCCTGCTCAGCGGCGCGATCCTCACCGAGCAGGTATTCGGCTGGCCGGGGCTCGGCAGCCTGACCGTCGAGGCGATCTCCAACCGTGACCTCCCCCTGGTCCAGGGCACCGTACTGCTCTTCGCCCTGATCTTCGTGGTCATCAACATCCTCGTCGACCTGTCCTACAGCATCCTCGACCCGCGCGTCCGGACGGAGAAGCGATGACACCCACCCAGACCACCGGCGTCCCCTCCCCGACGCGAGAAAGTGGGCACAGCACCTGGCGGGCCCTGAGAAGGAACCGGTGGGGAATGGCCGCGCTCGTCCTCCTCGGCGTCGTCGTCCTCGCCGCGGTCCTCGCCCCGCTGATAGCGCCCGCCGACCCACAGGCGCAGAACCTGCTGAGCCGCCTGGTCCCCCCGGCGTGGGGGGAGGGCGGGAGCACGGCCCACCTGTTGGGAACCGACCAACTGGGCCGCGACGTGCTCAGCAGGCTCATCTACGGCAGCCGCGTGTCCCTCCTCGTGGGCATCAGCGCCGCCGCCCTCTCCGGCGTCATCGGGGCGATCGCCGGTCTGGCCGCCGGCTACTACGGAGGGTGGACCGACCGGATCCTGATGCGCCTGGCCGACGTCCAACTGGCGTTCCCCGCCATCCTGCTCGCCCTCGCCGTCGTCGCATTCCTGGGCAGCAGCCTGTGGATCGTCATCATCGTGCTGGGGATCGCGGGCTGGGTGTCCTACGCCCGCGTCGTCCGGTCCGAGGTGCTCAGCCTCAAGACCCGGGAGTTCGTCACCGAGGCGCGAGCCATCGGGGTCGGAGACCTCACCATCATCCGACGCCACCTGCTCCGCAACGTGCTGGCCCCGCTGGCGACGATCGCGACCCTCAACGTGGCCTCGGTGATCGTCGCCGAGAGCGCGCTCAGCTTCCTCGGCCTCGGCGTCCCCACGACCATCCCCACATGGGGCAACATGCTCGCCGACGGCCAGCTCTATCTCGGGACATCCTGGTGGATCGCCGTCTTCCCCGGGATCGCGCTGATGCTCACGTCCCTGTCGATCAACATCACCGGCGACGCGATTCGTGACGCCACCGATCCGAAGGCGTACCGCGGATGAGACCTCTCCTGAGCATCGACGACCTGGCCATCGACTTCGAACTCGGCCACGAGACCGTACACGCGGTCAAGGGCGCCTCCATCGACGTCGCGGAAGGGGAGATCGTCGCACTCGTGGGTGAGTCCGGGAGCGGGAAGACCGCGACCGCGCTGTCCATCCCGCGGCTCAACCCCGTCCCCCCGTGCGTCTACCGCTCCGGAACGGTCACCTTCGACGGCCGCGACACGTTGCGGCTGGACGCCGCCGAGCTGCGGAACCTGCGCGGCAACGACATCGCCATGATCTTCCAGGACCCCATGACCAGCCTGAACCCGGTCAAGAAGGTGGGCACCCAGATCGGTGAGGTCGTCACCCTGCACCGTGGCCTGCGCGGAGAGAAGCGGAGGGCGGCGGTCGTCGACGCCCTCGCCGAGGCGGGCGTCCCCCGCCCGACGGAACGCGCGGCACTGTACCCCCACGAGCTCTCCGGCGGCCTACGGCAACGGGCGATGATCGCCATGGCGTTGATCGCGCGACCGCGTCTCCTCATCGCCGACGAGCCCACCACCGCGCTCGACGTCACCGTGCAGGCCCAGATCCTGGAGCTCCTGGCCGAGCTGCGCGAGCGCCACCACATGGGAGTCCTGCTGATCACGCACGATCTCGGCGTGGTGGCGGATATCGCCGACCGGGTCACCGTCATGCGCGACGGTGAGGTCGTCGAGGCGAGTCCCGTCCAGTCCGTCTTCGACCGTCCCCAACACGAGTACACGCGCGGCCTCCTGGCCGCGACGCCCCGACTCACCTCCGACGACGACCACCCGCAGCGGGGCGGCGACGCGGCGCCTCTCATCGAGCTCGACGGTGTACGCAAGGTGTTCACGGCCAGGGGCCGCCGTGCCGGGACAGTCGCGGTGGACAACGTGTCGCTGCGAACCCATGAGCGGGAGACGATGGCCGTCGTGGGCGAGTCGGGTTCGGGCAAGACCACGCTGACCCGCCTCCTCCTCGGCCTCACGGAGCCCACCGCCGGGCGGGTGCGCGTGGAGGGGACTGACCTGGGGCAGGCGTCACGCAAGCGCCTGAAGGAGATCCGTCGCCGGATGCAGGTCGTCTTCCAGGACCCCTACTCGAGCATGAACCCTCGTCTGCGGGTTTCCGACATCGTCGCCGAGCCGCTCGTCACCCATCGGCCGACGACGCGCGGCAGACGCGGGCGCGAGGAGCGTGAGGACACGGTCGCCGCTTCCCTGCGCGCGGTCGGGTTGGACGAGGACGCCGCCCGGCGGTTCCCCCACGAGTTCTCCGGCGGGCAGCGGCAACGCGTCTCGATCGCCAGAGCCCTCGTGCTGCGCCCGGCGATCGTCATCCTCGACGAGCCGACCAGCGCGCTCGACGTGTCGGTGCAGGCCCAGGTCCTCGACCTCCTGGCCTCGCTCAAGGAGGAGTTCGGGCTGACCTACGTCTTCGTCTCGCACAACCTGGCGGTCGTGAACCGGGTCGCCGACCGGGTCGCCGTCATGAAGGACGGCGCCGTGGTGGAACTCGGGGAGGCCCGTCAGGTCCTCTCGCGGCCCGAACACCCCTACACCCAGCGCCTCGTCGCGGCCGTTCCCGAACCCGACCCGTCACGATCGCGGCTGCGCGCCCGCGAGCGGGACGGGTCGCCGGGTTCCCCCGGTGGGGAGGTCGCGCGGTGAGTGCGTCAGCTCGCCTGGGAGAGGACGAGACCGGCCGCGCCCAAGAGTGTGGAGTCGTCCTCGTCGACGTCGGCGACGAGGACGTGGGGCGGCTCGGCCTCGGCGTTCCAGGCGGTCACCGCGCGCAGGCGTCGTTCGATCCGGTCCAGGAACGCCGGACCCGCCCACCGTGCCTCTCCGTGCAGGATGAAGCGGCCGGGTGCGAACAACTGTTGGATGTTGGCGAGTCCCAGCGCGAGGTTGTCGGCGTAGTCGTCGAGCAGGTGGGCGGCCCGCGACTCCCCCGCCTCCGCCATCTCGGTCAGGGTGGGCAGGTCACCGGCCGCGTATCCGGATCGGGCGGCGGCGTCCCGCAGCCACCGGCTGGTGGCGACCGTCCGCCAGCACCCGGTCGCTCCGCAGGTGCACACCTCGCCGTCCGCGGCGACGACCATGTGCGCGCCGCTGCGGCCACCGGGCGGCGCGATGATCCGGCCCTCGTAGAGCAGGCCGACGCCCAACGTCTCGCCGGTGCTCACCGACGCGAACTCACGTCGGCCCCGTCCATGTCCGAACCAACGGTCCCCGAGGACCTGGAGCCGGGCCCGGTGCTCCACGTAGGCGGGGGCGCGTCCGCTCGCCGACACCACCGAGGTGAGGGGGAAGTCGTTCAGCTCCGGCAGGTCGTAGCACGACACGACGGTTCCCGCGACGGTGTCGACCAGCCCCGGGCAGGCCACGCCGATTCCGGTGACCCGGTGGAAGGTGAAGCACCGTTGGACGACGTCGGTGAGGGTGTCCCGGACCGCTCCGGGGACCGAGGGGTCGAACGTCGCCTCGACCAGATGGCGGACGCCTCCGTCGCGCTCCAGCACCGCCGCACGCACCGAACCGGGCAGCAGCTCGACCGAGCCGAGCGCGTTGTCCGTCGTCGACATCCGGAAACCTTCCGTCCAGGCGGGCCGGCCCACGATCACGGGTCGACCGCGATGAGGAGTAAGGCATGACTGTACGACACCTGACCGAGCTGACGGCGGCCGAGCTCCGGGAGGCCGCACCGAGCTCGATCGCGGTGCTGCCCATCGGGTCGCAGGAACAGCACGGTGGACACCTGCCGATGGGCACCGACCTGATGATGGCGGAGACCGTCGTCGACCGTTCCTTGGCCCGGTTGGAGGACCAGGAGCCCGATCTCGTCCGTCTACCCGCCCTGCCCTACGGGTACAGCCCGCACCATGCGTTCGCGGCCGCCGTCACTCTGACCTCGGCGACGCTGGTGAGTCTGCTCGGGGAGGTCATCGAGAGCCTCGTCGACATCGGATTCCGTCGGGTGATCGTGGTCAACGGGCACGGTGGCAACGACGAGGCGATGCGGGTCGCGGTGAAGGGGGCCGCGCTACGCCGCGACATCGCGGTCGCCGCCTGCAACTACTGGGACATCCGCGCCGACGCCGGGCAGGACACGCCCGACGGGGCCGAGGAGAGCAGGACGCCCGGGCACGCGGGCTGGTTCGAGACCTCGCTGATGCTCGCCGCGACCCCGGAGCGGGTCGGCCCTCCACGCTGGTCGCCGCCGGAAGGACCGCCACCACTGTTCGACCGGCCGCCCTACCCGGGGCTGGCGGTGGAACGCCACGGCGAGTGGGAACGGGTCGGCGGCGTGACCGACGACCCCGCGACGGCCAGTGCCGACGTCGGGCACCGGCTGCTCACCCAACGAGTCGACGGGCTGGTGGGGGCGATCGTCGCGTTCGACCGCGCCACCCGGGCCAGCCACGGGGTCGGTGACGTCGCGACCGGACCCTCCGACGCGCGGGGACGGAAGGGCACACCATGAGGATCGAGACCGTCGACGTGTGGGTGGTCAACCTTCCGCTCACCAATCCATTCACCAGCTCGTTCGAGACCAAGACGGGAGAGACTCGCACGGTGGTCCGGATCCGGCTGGACAACGGGGCTGAGGGGTGGGGCGAGACCATGTGGGGTCGGCCGGTGGCCGCCCTGGTGGAGCGGCTGGGGGCGGAACTGGTCGGGCGCAGCCCCTTCGACGTGGAGTCCCTGCGGACGAGGAACCGCATGGTGCCGTTCTTCCACGGCTACCTGGGGTACGCGGCGCTGGCCGCGTTGGACGTGGCGTGCTGGGACGTGATCGGCACACTGTCCGGTCAGCCGCTGGCCAACCTGCTCGGCGGCCGGGTGCGGGAGGAGGTGCCGATCACCGCGCTGATCACCCGAGCCGACGCACCGGGCGTCGCGTCCTCCGATCTCCCTCGCGCGCTCGCCGACCACACGGCCGAGGTCGTGGCGCGCGGCGGGTTCACCGCGGTGAAGCTCAAGGGCACCACCGACGTGTCCGGTGACGTGGCGATCCTGCGCGCGATCCGGGACCGCCTGCCCGACGTCGAGCTGCGCGTCGACCCCAACGCGGCCTGGTCGGTGCCGGACTCGATCCGAGCCGGCATCCAACTCGAGGAGCTCGACCTGGAGTACCTCGAGGATCCGTGTGTCGGCATCGACGGGATGGCGGAGGTCCGGCGACGGGTCCGGATCCCGCTGTGCACCAACATGTGCGTCGTCCGGTTCGAGGACTTCGCCCCGGCGGTGAGACTCGGCGCCGTGGACGTCGTGCACGGCGACGTCTACAAGTGGGGCGGGGTCCTGGCCACGAAGAACCTCGCTGCTCACTGCGAGACCTTCGGCCTGGGCATGAACCTGCACAGCGGAGGGGAACTGGGCATCGCCACCGCGGCCCACCTGGCCGTCGTCGCCAGCACGCCGGTCCTGGACCGCGCCATCGACAGCATGTACTACCTCCACGCCGACGACATCGTCGAACCACTCACCCTGGTGAACGGATCGCTCAGTGTTCCGACCGGACCCGGTCTCGGGGTCGAGGTCGACGAGGACAAACTCGCCCAATACGCCGCCCGCAACCAGGCCGAGGGAGATCTCACCGGGTAGCCAGCACCGCCCCACCCAGCCCTGCCCCACTTCCCCGCCAGGATTTCTCCACCCCCATCGGGATGTGCGCGCATCGATCGGGTGGGGGCGCGCATCGACCCGCCATAGCGGGGCCAGTCACACACGCGGCCGGTTCGCGGTCACGATGAGGGTGCCGAGCAGCTCCGGGTCGGGGGCTGGCTGCACCCAGGCGTTGATCGAGGTGAACCCGTGCGCCGCCAGGAGGTCTGCCCATCCTTGGGGTTCGTGGGCCCAGCGTCGTACCCACACGCGCCGGCCGTGGAACCCGGCCGCGTACATGCCCTGCGCCCCGTAACACCCGGGGATGGGCGGGGCGTGGGAGAAGACCAGGTGCCCACCGGGTTCCAGATGGTCGCGAACGAGGGGCAGCAGGAGAGCGGGGTCGGTGAACCAGAGAGCGCCCCAGATGGAGTAGATCGCGTCCCACCGGCGTGTGCTCGCGCGGAGGTAGTCCAGGACGTCGGTGTGGACGAACTCCACGTTCGGCTGGTCGGCCCAATGCCGGGCGGCCTGGTCGCACTGGAAGGGCGAGACGTCGATCCCGGTGACGCGGACGCCCCGTTCGGCCAGGGCACCGGCGGCATCCCCCGCGCCCGACCCCAGTTCCAGCGCCGAGTCGGGATCGCCCAGCAGCTCGACCCCAGGACCGTGGCCCTCGTACTGGGTCCAGCGGAACTCGCGAACACCTGAGTTTCGCGAGGCGCGGTCCGCGCCCCACTCGTCCCAGAAACCCGCCTCGGACGTGGTCACGACCGTGATTGTCGCGCCCCTGGCGGTGATCGCGCAAAGGACGTGGCCACTCGCCGGTCGGCGACCAAAACACCCAACGCTCATCCGGTCCCGACCTCGACGACCACGCACGATCAATTGCCGTTCATGCAATACACCTTGCATGTGCCGTCGAGATCGGTAGGGTTCCGCCATGGCCGAAGACTCCAGCCGCACCAGGTTGCTGCGCGCGGCCGAAGAACTCCTCAGGTCGGCGCCACTCGGCGCGGAACTGTCCCATCGGCGGTTGGCGGAACGAGCACAGGTGGATCCCTCCACGCTGTGGCGCGTCTTCGGCCGCGGCGACGAGGGCGTCATCCGTGCCCTCGCGGCGGAACGTAGCGCCGAGATGTGGCGGCGCACCGCACCCCGCGTCGGGGAGAGCGCCGCCGGCCACCTCAGCCGTGGCATGCGGGAGGTGATGGAGATGTGGCGCGAGCACGGACCCCTCTGGGCCGCGGTGATGAGGCTGACCGTCAGCAGTCAGAGCTTCGCGATGTGGTGGCACGAGGACGTGATGGGGCGCTGGGCTCCCCTGCTCGCGGAGGCCTTCGCCCAACCCGGCACGCCCCTCGCCGACACCGAACGCCAGGTCTCCCTCTACCTCGACGCCGCCTGGCTGGCCTTCTACCGCACCGCTCGACGCGCCTGCGACCTGCGCGGCGAACACCGGGCCGACCTCGCGCACGCCCTCGAGGAGCAGACGTTGGGAGACGTCGTCCGGTTCGGCCACCGCGCGTTCGGCCTGGTACCGGAAAATCCCCCCGACACCCCTTGAGCTGAGGCCCCCAATGTTTCCCGAACGACCGAACGGTGTCGACTACGCGGCACTGCCCCCCGTCGACGAACGCGGACAGGACCTGCGCCAGCAACGGCGCGCACTGCAGGAAGGACTGCGCGCCGCGCATGGCCCGGTGGCCCCGGTACGACTGGCCGGTCAGTGGGTGTGGCTCGTCCTGGACTACGACGCGGCGCTGACAGCCCTGCGCCACCGGGAGTTCTCGTCCAACCCGTCCAACTGGTCCGGATCCGCGCGTATCTCCGATCCAGCGCTGCTGGCGGCGGTCATGCCCCGGCCCAACGCGATGACCTCCGACGGTGCTGTGCATCAGCGTCGGCGTCGCGCTGTCACCGACGCGCTCGCCAGGCTGGACGAGACGCGCATCGGCGTTGACACCCGGGAGCTGTCGAACCAGCTCGTCGACCGCTTCGTTGCCCGCGGTCGGGCGGACCTCATCGGTGAGTACGCCGCTCCCCTGCCCATCCTGGTGCTCAACCGTGCGCTGGGAGTCGAGGACGGGGCGGGGTGGGCCCTGGCCAGCGCGGTACGGCGCGTCTGGGGCACCGACCACACCGACGCCGCGGCGGCCAACCGCGAGCTCGTCGCCTTCTTCTCCCAACTCGTCCAACGCAAGCGGGCCAACCCCGGTCCGGACGTGGCCAGTTGGGTCGCCGGGGCGCCCGAACTGGACGAGGAGGAGCGCGTCGCGGGGCTGATGCAGTTGATCGGAGCCGGACACGACCCCACCACCCACCTGATGGCCAACGCCATGCACGCGATGCTGAGTGTCCCCCGGTTCATGCCCTCGGCCGGGCTTCCACTGGAGCAGGTCCTCACGTCCATGTGCTGGGAGCATCCCCCCGTCGACTCCCTGCTGTGCCGCTTCGCGACCCGTGACTTCTCCCCGGGCGAGCTGCCCGGGTTCGGTGCGGTCACCGTCCGGGCGGGCGACGGACTCCTCGTCTGCTTCACCGCGGCGCACCGCTCCTTGGGGGTGTTCGACGACTCCTCGATCGACCGGCCCACCGGAGCGGCCAACAACGCACACCTCATGTGGGGGGCCGGCGCGCACGCCTGTCCCCATGGTGCGCGCACCATGGGCTGGACCATCGCCCGCGTCGGCCTCGAAAGCGTGCTGTCCCGCCTGGACCGGTTGGCCTTGGACGTGGCCTCCGAGTCGGTCTTCCGCCCGGGGCCGTTCCTGTCCGCGCGTACGGCGCTCCCCGTGCTCTTCTCTCCCAAGCCGGCGCCACCGCGAACACCGGTGCCCCCGCCGGCCCCGGCGACACAGTCCTCCCCGTCGTCACCAACACCACAGGTGCCGTGGTGGCGACGGATCCTCGGACTGGGCCCCAGCGGCCCTGGTTCACCCCCTCCCCGGTAACCCCGGCGGAACCTGACGGAAGGAAACATCATGACCGACGTCGAAGCCCGACTCGAGCGACTCGAGAACGAACTGTCCGTTCTCCGTGACCGTGAAGCGATCCGTGACGTGCTGTACCGGTACTGCCGGGCCGTGGACCGCGCCGACACGGCCCTGCTGAAGGACTGCTACTGGCCCGACGGGTTCGATGACCACGGCTTCTTCGGCGGCAACGCCATGGAGTTCTGTGACTACATCACCCCCCTCCTGCGTGAGACCACCGCGACCACCCACGCGATGAGCAACCCGATCATCGATCTGGACGGCGACACCGCACGCGTCGAATCCCAGGTCGACGTGCTGCACCGTTTGCAGAGCGAGAGCGGCGACCTGATCTACGAGTGGATTCAGTGCCGCTACCTCGACGAGTTCGCGAAGCGCGAGGGCGAGTGGAGGATCCTCAGCCGCGCCGTGGTCACCGATGGCATCTTCTGGTCGAAGATGGCCGCCGTGATCACCGCCGATCGGGGCCTGCCGCTGGGCGACCCCACGCTACTGCGAGGAGACCGACACCCCAACGACCCGGTCTACCGACACGTCGCGGGCGAGACCGTCACGCGGGAGCGTGAGGCGCTCTCCGACTTCTGGTCCGGGCTGGACGCGGTCGGCAAGAGGCTCTAGGACTTCGCGCCTGCCCGTGGGGGACGTGCGAAGCCACCGCACGTCGTCCCCCACGGGCGACATGGCGCCCTCTGGCGCCGTGCCGCCCGCGTCGTGGTGTCAGGCGTGCTCGTCGGGCTCGGAGGTGGCGTCGTCGGCCCCGTCATCGCGGAATCGCGCGTGGAAGGCGTTGAGTTCGGCGGAGAAGCGCTCCGGCGTCTCCACGTTCAGCTCATGGCCCGCGCGGGGGATCACTCGTATCTCGGCGTCGGGGATGGTGGCGGCGAGCGCTCGCGCGGCTGGGAGGTTGGCGAAGTCCCTCGCGCCGCACAGTACGAGCGTGGGCGCGGTGATGGTGGCGAGCTCGGAACGGAAGTCCACCGCGGCGACGGCGCGCAGGACCGTCATCAGGGTGGACTTGGTCATGCCCGGCGCCACGATCCGCTGTGGCAGGAGGCGCATGACCGCGGCCTGCACCCGCATCAGGGTGGGGTTGGGCCGGACCTGACCCCCGGACAGGACCAGCGAGGCCACACGATCCGGGTGGTCGATGGCGAACCGGGTGGCGACCATGGCCCCCAGGGAGAGGCCGCACAGGTGGGCGCGCTCGACGCCGTGCTCGTCCAGGATGTCCCGCACTCCCGCGGCGGACGCGGCCACGGAGAACGGCGGGTCCGACGCGCCGAGTCCGGGCACCTGGGGGGTGAGTCCGGTGAATCCGGTGGACAGGTGGTCGACCTGGTGGCTCCAGGATTGGGGCGAGGCGCCCATTCCGTGGAGGAATACAACAACGTGCGGACCCGTACTCATGGGCTCATGCTAAAGCGCGCCGGGCGCGGGAGCCGGGTGTTGGGGGTGCGGGCCGGTCGAGGACGCGCCGGGGTGCCCACTCACGTATTCGGTACTCGTGTCACCCCAGGGTGCGTGGGCGCTGCGCCGAAGGAGAATCCGCAGGTCACCCGGGGTGGCCCCGGTAAACTCGAGCGCGAGACGGGCGCTAGACACAGGTTCTCTCCTGCCATTATCAGTTTATATCATATTGGCGCAACTCATGAGGCGCCGAAATTTGTTCCATACTTGCGAGCTCATCCAGCGATTCACCGAACGATGGGGCAATGGATTTGCGCTACGTAATGGACTTCGGCCAGGTCAACGCGACGAATATCGCAGACGTCGGTGGTAAGGGGGCGATGCTGGGAGAGCTCTCCCACATCGACGGTGTCCGTGTGCCGGACGGCTTCTGTGTCACGACGGACGCGTTCCAACAGGTCGTCGCCGAGGCGCCGTCCATCGACACACAGTTGGACAAGCTGTCGGCGGTCCGGCCGGACGACCACGCGGCCATCCGCGCGCTGAGCGCCGACGTGCGTCGCGGCATCGAGACAGCGCGGGTGCCCGAGAGCGTCGCGGCGGCGATCGTCGAGGAGCTCATCCGGATCGGGGAGGACGCCGCGTACGCGGTGCGATCCAGCGCGACCGCCGAGGACCTGCCGACGGCCTCGTTCGCCGGGCAACAGGACTCCTATCTGAACGTCATCGGAGCGGACGCCGTCCTGCTGCACGTGCGGCGGTGTTGGGCCTCGCTGTTCACCGATCGGGCGGTCACCTACCGGCTGCACAACGGCTTCGACCACCGCAAGGTCGACATGGCCGTCGTGGTGCAGCGGATGGTGTTCCCGGACGCGGCCGGGACCATGTTCACCGCGGACCCGGTCACGTCGAACCGCAGGGTCGCCACGGTGGAGGCCAGTTGGGGGTTCGGTGAGGCGCTCGTCTCCGGTCTGGTCTCCGGCGACGTCTTCACCGTGCGCGACGACCGGGTCCTCTCCGCCGAGATCGCCACCAAGACCCAGTTCGCCCAGTCCTCACCGGGGGGCGGGACCCACGAGGCGGAACTGGAACCGCAGTGGCGGACCGAGCCGACGCTGAGCGAGGCACAGGTCCTGGACCTGGTGCGGCTCGGGCGTCGGATCGAGGCCTACTTCGGCCGGCCCCAGGACATCGAGTGGTGTCGCGTGGGCGACGACTTCTTCGTCGTACAGAGCCGGGCGATCACCACTCTGTTCCCGGTCCCCACGACCGACGACGAGGAGAACCATGTCTACCTCTCCGTCGGTCACCAGCAGATGATGACCGACGCGATGACACCACTGGGGCTCTCGTTCTGGCAGATGACGACTCCGCGCCCCATGCACGAGGCGGGTGGTCGGCTTTTCGTGGACATCGCCCCCACGCTGGCGGCTCCCTCGGGCCGCACGAGCTTCCTGGAGATGTTGGGCGAATCCGACCCGCTGATGCGGGACGCGGTGCGGACCGTCCTGGACCGTGGCGACTTCGTCCGGGAGGCTCCCGATGAGGAGTCCGAGACCGAGCCCGCCGCCGCGCTCTACGGCGCCGCTCCGGACACGGTCGTCGCGGACCCGGACCTCGTCACCGAGCGGATCCGGGTCAGTGAGGCCTCCGTGGCGACCCTGCGGGACCAGATCCGCGACCTGTCCGGGCCGGCGTTGCTCGACTTCATCCGCTCCGACATCCCGGAGCTGAAGAGTCTCCTCTTCGACGAACAGAGCCTTCGGATGATCATGGCGGCGATGAACGCGAGCGCATGGCTCAACGCGCGCATGGAGGAATGGCTGGGCGAGAAGAACGCGGCCGACGTACTCACCCAGTCCGTCCCCCACAACGTCACCTCGGAGATGGGCCTGGCACTGCTCGACGTCGCGGACGCCGTCCGGCCGCACGAGGAGGTGGTGGCGTTCCTGCACCGCGTCACGGCCGAGGGACGGACCGGTGACGGCTTCCTGGACGAGATGGCGGACCTGCCCGGCGGGTCGGCGGCGCGCGACGCCATCCGGGGGTACCTCGACGCCTACGGCATGCGCTGCGTCGGGGAGATCGACATCACCAGGCCGCGCTGGAGCGAGCAGCCCGCCGCGCTCGTGCCCGCGATCCTCGGCAACATCCGGAACTTCGAGCCGGGTGAGGCGGAGCGACAGTTCGAACGCGGGCTGCGCGAGTCCCAGCGCAAGGAGAAAGAGCTGCTGGCCAGTGTGCGCGGACTGTCCGCCGGCGAGGAGAAGGCGGCGGAGACCAAGCGGATGATCGACCTCGTTCGCACCTTCACCGGGTACCGCGAGTATCCGAAGTACGGCATGGTCAACCGCTACTTCCTCTACAAGCGGGCGCTGCTGCGGGAGGCCCACGACCTCGTGGAAGCCGGAGTCCTGCGCGAACCGGAGGACCTCTACTTCCTCCGCTTCGAGGAGCTGGAGGACGTGGTGCGAACCCGAACGGTCGACGCCAGGCTCGTCCAGGAGCGGCGCGAGGCGTTCCGGACCTACGAGACGCTCACCCCGCCCCGTGTTCTCACCTCCGACGGTGAGGCCATCTCCGGTCAGTACGGCCGCGACGACGCCCCGGCCGGAGCGCTGCTCGGCCTCCCCGTCTCGGCGGGTGCCGTGGAGGGGCGCGCCCGCGTCGTCACCGACATGGCGCGTGCCGACCTGGAGACGGGCGACATCCTCATCACCGCGTACACCGACCCCAGTTGGACGCCGCTGTTCGTCACCATCGCCGGACTGGTGACCGAGGTCGGCGGTCTGATGACGCACGGAGCGGTGGTCGCCCGCGAGTACGGCCTGCCGGCCGTCGTCGGAGTCGACCAGGCCACCCGGAGAATCCAGGACGGGCAACGCATCCGGGTCCACGGAACCGACGGGTACGTCGAGTTCCTCGACTGAACCGGCGAACCGGCCGCGCGCTGGCCGGTCACGGTACGGCACCGGCGTGGTGAGGGCTGGGCCCGGTCGCTCGTCGACCAGGCTCAGCCCTCCGCTGCGGCGCGGGAGGTCAGCCGGCCTCCATGGTTCCGTACTCCGGGCGGCCGGTGGGGCGGTAGGAGTGGATGGCGATCCCCGAGCCCGTGGTGCGCGAGTCGACCAGGGAGAGGTTGGTGGGCAGCCCGTGGTCGGCGAACAGGCGACGGCCGTCGCCCACGATCACCGGGAACACCGCGATCCGGTACTCGTCCACCAGGTCGTGCTCGTGCAGCGTCCGGACGAGTTGGCCGCTGCCGTGCACCTGGAGCTCCCGCCCCGGCCGGCGCTTCAGCTCCGCCACCTCCTCGGGCACGTCGCGCGACAGTACGGTGGTCGGGCCCCAGGGTGGAGTGGTCAGCGTGGTCGAGGCGACGTACTTGGGCAGGGTGTTGAGGCGGCTGGCCACCGGGTCGTCGGGGTCGGTCACCTTGGGCCAGGAGCCGGCGAAGATGTCGTAGGTGTGCCGGCCCAGGAGGAACGCGTCGACCTGGTCGAACACCTCGGCTACGTAGCGGCCCATGTCCTCGTCGAAGTGCGGGACCAGCCATCCGCCCCGGGCGAACCCACCACCGCGGTCCTCGTCCGGACCCCCGGGTGCCTGCATCACGCCGTCGACGGACACGAAGGTGAGTACTGTCAGTTTCATCCTGCACCTCTCCATGCGGTCATTTGTTCGATTAGACCGCCGAGGCCACGAAAAATCATCGGTTACACGCGTGTTCGTCCATGGATTCGCCGTCGGGCAAGGAGGCGCCCACGCGGGACGCCCGTCATACTCCGGTCTGGTGCTGCTCGGGCAGCAGGCTGGTGCCGTGCGCCCACGGCACGACGTTGCGCAGCGGGGCGCCGTCCGCGCTCCTGGCCTCGCGGGCGAAGAAGTCGACGATCTCCCGGTCGGAGTGCCGCAGGCTGAAGTGCGTCAACACGAACACCGTGTCCGGGTGGGCCTCGATGACGGGTTTGAGGTCGCTCCACACGGTGTGCCCGACCCGATCCGCGCGTTCCTTCTCGGTGTCGTACAGGAACGTGCACTCGGTGATGACGACCGGATACGTCAACAGCCACGGTTCACGGGCGAACACGTTGGCGTGAGTATCGCCCAGGAAGGCGAAGAGCGGACGACGCGTCTCCTCGTCGACCGGGGTGCCCTCCCTGCGGTGCTGGCCGATGACCCGACCGAACTCCCGGCCGCGGCCCTCGGCGTCCATGGTGCGGCGCAGCTCCGCGAACTCCGGACGTAGCGCCTTGCTGACCTCGGAGACCGCGTAGCCCACGCAGGGCACCTTGTGCACGCACTCGACGACCCGTACGTGGTGTCCGCCGCGTCGGCCGAAGGTGAACTCCGTGTCCGGGTCGACCCCGTGTAGGTGGTGCCCACCCCCGAGCTCGGGGTCGTAGCCAGCTCCGTGGTTCAGTCGCGCGGAGGCCTCGATGTAGGAATCGGCGAACGGTGCCACGGCCGAGGGAAGGTAGATGTCGGTTCCCGGCCGGCTGGCGAGGAAGTCGAGGTCCTTCACGTGGTCCTGGTGGGCGTGGGTGAGCAGGACGGTGTCGACCTGGCGGCCCTCGCACTGTCCGGCGTCCAGCGCTAACCGCAGTTCGGGCACGTGGAAGAAGGTCTTGTCGTTGGCGCGTGAGTAGCCGGTGAGGGTGAGATCGGTCCCTGGGATGGTCCAGGTCTTCCACTGTCGGAACGGGTGCCGGTGTTCGAGCGGCTCTGGAGCCGGGTGTTGGGTTTCGGTCGTCTCGTTCATCGGAACACACCTGTCATCTGGGAGGGCGCACCGGTGTGTGGCCCGCTGGTCACCGGCGGATGAGACTAGCGGTCGCCACCGACATCCGCGGCCGAATATCCGGGCCGGGCATGTGGGGCGCGAACTCGGCGACGCGTC
This sequence comes from Spiractinospora alimapuensis, assembly GCF_018437505.1. NCBI lineage: Bacteria > Bacillati > Actinomycetota > Actinomycetes > Streptosporangiales > Nocardiopsidaceae > Spiractinospora > Spiractinospora alimapuensis. The sequence continues at coordinate 617,902 of NZ_CP072467.1, forward strand.
GTGCGACCCCGCAACGCCTGCCAGAATCGGACCAACGACGTGACCAAAAGGAGAGGTACGTGCACCGAGACAGGCGGGACGCGGGCACCGAACTCGCACGGGTTGCCGAGGGACACCGTTGGGGGCGGCGGGCCGCACGGTGGGGAGCGGTCGGCGCCGCCGCGCTCCTCGCCGCGGGATTCGGTGCCTACGTGCGCCACAACCTGACGGGCCTGCGCAAGGGCATGGAGGCGGTCGCCGCCGCCGGCTTCGTGGAGCGGAAGGTCAACGTCGGCGGCCATGACGTCAACTTCGCGGAGGGTCCGCGGAACGGCCCCCCGCTGCTGCTCATCCACGGGCAGTGCAGCCAGTGGCAGGACCACATGCTGGTCCTCCCCCAGCTCGCCGCGCAGCATCACGTGTTCGTCGTCGACGTCCCCGGCCACGGTGGGTCCGACCGGTTGCCTCCCACGTCCTACACCTGTGTCGACGTCGCTCGGGTGCTCGCCGGGTTCATGGAGGCCACCATCGGTGGGCCGGCGATCGTCTCGGGCCACTCCTCGGGTGGTCTGCTCGCCCTGTGGCTCGCGGCCGAACGTGGAGACCTCGTGAGCGGCCTCGTCCTGGAGGACCCGCCGCTCTTCTCCTCCACGATGCCGCGCCTGGTGGACAGCACGGGTGGTGACGGCCTGGCCGTCGCCCACCGTTACCTGGCCGAGGGCGGGCCCGGCGACTACCAGGCCTACTTCGTCGAGCACAGCCAGTACTTCTCGTTCTTCGGCCGCCTCGCCGACCCGATCCGCGACTACGCCCTCGGCCGGGCCCGTGGCCGGCCGGGCGAACCGGTCACGATCTGGTTCCTCCCGCCAACCGTCACGGTCTTCTTCCAGGGACTCGTCAACTACGACCCCGCCTTCGGCGCCGCGTGGATCGACGACATCTGGTACCGGGACTTCGACACCGACACCGCCCTGGCCGCCGTCGACGTTCCCACCACGCTCATTCACACCAACTTCTTCGAGAACCGGGAAGGGACCGCGTACACCGACAGCGGGTTCCTCCGCGCCGCGATGGACCGCGACGACGTCGCGCGGGCCCTGAAGCACCTACCGAAGGAGACGCCACTCATCCAGATCCAGTCCGGCCACCTGGTCCACTTCGAACGGCCCGCACCATACCTGGAGGCGGTGCGCGGCCTCACCGAACGGGTCCACGGCTGATCGGGCGCTCACTGGCTCGGCCGCCACCAATCCGGGCGGGACGAACGGGGCCTACCACTCACCGTCGAACTCGAGCACATGCTGTTCGTCCGCCCCGACATGGCCGCCGTCACGTTGCGCCAGATCTATCGGACCCGGAGGGCCCGGACCTCGGAACCCCGCTGTGGATCATGGCGAAGGCGGAGGGTCGCTGACTCCTCCGCCTGAGTCGGTGATTCCGGCTCCGTTTTGGGTCACTGGACACGGTGAACGCGGGCGAGTGTTCCTGACTCCATCGCGACGTACACGCCCCCGTCGGGCTCCAGCGTCAGCCCGTGTGGCTCACTTCCCGCGGCCGCGAGGTCGTGGTGGGAGAACTGGCCGGCCGGGCCGATCCAGCCCAGGCGGTTCGCCGCCCACTCGGTGAACCAGCACCCACCGGTGGGGTCGGCGACGATCGCGTGCGGGCGTGCCTCCCTGTCTGGCAGGGGGAACTCCTCGATCGATCCGTCAGGGTCGACCCGGCCGATCTGACCGGCGAGGATCTCGACGAACCACACGGACTCGCCGTCGTGGGTGAGTCCCACGGGGCCGGCGTCGGGAGTCGGCAGCGGAAGGATGTCCACGGCGCCGTCCAGGTCGACGCGGCCGATGGCGTTGCCCTGGTTCAGCGTGAACCACAGGGCGTCGGTGGCGGCCACGATCGCCGAGGGGAACCCCCCGGCCACGGGCAGCGGATACTCCCGCGTCTCCCCCGCCGTCGTGATCCGGCCGATGGAGTGTCGGTTCATCATGGTGAACCACAGGGCACCGTCCGGCCCGGTGGCGATTCCGTAGGGGCCGCTCTGGAGGTGGGGCGGATCGTAGGCCACCACGGATCCGTCAGTCATGACGCGACCGATCCGATGGTCGCGGTACCGCGTGAACCACAGCCCGCCGTCGGGGCCGGGCGTGATGACGGTCGGGCCGGACTCCGGTGCGCCGAGCGGATAGGTCCGCACGTCGCCGTCGGGGGTGGCCCGGGCGATCGCGCCCGCGTGGACGAGGGTGACCCACAGCGCGCCGTCCGGTCCGGAAACGACGTCGTAGGGGCCACCGTGGTCGGAGATCGAAACGCTGGACAGCCGATCAGTCATGGTGTGTCCTTCACTGGTGGGTGCGGATCGTGGTGCTTAGGCCTCGGACGGCGCCGGCTCCACCCTTAGTTCGGTGCCGGTCCAGCGTTCGCGGAGCCGCCGGTCGTGGCTGACGACGACCAGGGCGCCGGTGAACGCGAGCAACGCGGCCTCCAGTTCCTCGACGAGGGTCGGTGAGAGGTGATTGGTCGGCTCGTCGAGGAGCAGGACATCGACGGGTTCGCTGAGGACGCACGCGAGCATGAGGCGTTGCCGCTGGCCCACCGACAGCTTCTCCACCGGGATCCGCAGCCGTTCCCGGTCGAACAGACCGAAGGACAGCAACTGGGCGTGGTGGGCGTCCGGCGGCCCGGGCCTACCCCGTGCGAAGGCCTCGGACAGGGTGTCGCCGGGTGCGCCGACGTCGGGGTCCTGGGGCAGGTAGCCGATCCGGCCGCGCCGCGTCACGGTGCCGGTATGGGGTTGGAGGTCCCCGGCCAGCAGCCGCATGAGGGTGCTCTTGCCGGCGCCGTTGCCGCCCGTGACCAGCAGACGCTGCCCCGGTTCCACGGCGAGGCTGGTCTCGGTGAGGCGCCCCTCGACCGACACCGCGTCGGCGGTGATGACGGCGTGGGCGGCACTGGCGTCGGTGAAGGTGGGGGTGAAGCGGAGCGGCTCGGGCGGTTGGGGCACGGGCCGATCGAGGAGCCGCCGGAGCCGCTCCTCAGCGGCACGGATCCGGGCGGAGAGCGACTTCTCCACCCAGTCGCCGCGCATGCCGTAGGCCATCTTGTTGCGGTCCTTCATGGCGCGGCCCGGGGCGACGCGACGTGCCGTGGTGGCCGTAGCCTCCCGCGCCGCCGCGACCTTCGTCTCCCACTCGGCGTGGTCCTGCGCCCACCGTCGGCGCGCGGCCTCCTTCTCGGCGAGGTAGGTCGTGTACCCACCGCCGTAGCGGGTCACGACGCGGCGGTCCCCGTCCACCTCGAACAAGGTGGTCACGGCGCGGTCGAGGAAGGTGCGGTCGTGGGTGACGGTGACCGTGGTGCCGCGTCGGGCGCGCAGATGATCCTCGAGCCAGACCAGCGCGTCGTCGTCGAGGTGGTTGGTCGGCTCGTCGAGGAGCAGCACCTCGGGCGCGGCGGCCAGCAGCGTGGCCAGGCGCAGCCGGGCCTGCTCTCCGCCGGACAGTTCGCCGACCGTGCGCTCACGCGGTAGCGCGCGTAGACCGAGCCCGCTGAGGGCCCGTTCCACGCGGGCGTCGGCGTCGTAGCCGCCGCGCAGCTCGTAGACGGTCTGGAGGTCGGAGTACTCGTCGAAGACCCCGGTGTCGCCGGCCGCCATGGCCGACTCCAGGTGCCGCAGGCGTGTGGCGATGGCGCGGAGGTCGGAGAGCGCGGCGTCGATGACCTTCTGGACGGTCAGGTAACCCGCGAGCCGTGCGTCCTGGGCGAGGTAGCCGACGCCCCCGGCGGCCAGGACGGTGACCTGGCCGGCGTCGGGGGTCTCCTCACCGGCGAGCAGCCTGAGGAGGGTGGACTTGCCCGAGCCGTTCTCCCCGACGATCGCGCTGTGTGCCCCTACGGGGAAGGCGCAGGTGACGTCGGCGAGGACGGTGTTGTCATTGAAGGACTTGCTGAGGTCGCGAACGGTGAGTTGGGTGGTCACAGTGGTGCTCCGAAGCATTCGAGGGTGTGGCCCCCAGGGGCCAGGTCAGGTGAATGCCTCGGATGAGCATCAATGGACTCCCACGGTCGACGACAGGTCCGTTCGCACGATGCCTCATCGTTCCCCACCAGCGCAAGCGCATTTTGTATCTGGCTGCGGTGCGCGTCCTCGTGCTCTCGAAAGCTCTCTTACTACCATTCGCGGGGATGTTCCCTGCCCGAATGTGAGCCACCGCGAGGCGGCGGGTGGCTCGGAACCTCGACAGGGCTGGTGACGAGGCCAGTGCCGACGGCCGGAGCGATGAAAGGAACGCGAGTTGTCGACGCTGGTCACAGCGTCGAGGATCGAGTCATGAGCAACCCTTACCTGACACACATGCCTGCCGGTCTACGCGTCGAACCTGAGCCGCCTCGTGAGTCCGTCTGGCAACAACACGGCGACATCACCGTGCACGTAGAGCGGATCGGCGACCCCGACGCGCCGCGCCGTGTCGTCTTCCTGCACGGCGCGGGTGGACACGCGGGAATGCTTCGGCCGTTCGCATCCGCCGTCGCCGCGCGCGGTGTGTACGTCATCGTTCCCGACTTCCCCGGCTATGGCCGGACACAGGTTCCCGATCGCGGAGCCATCCGATATCCGGACTGGATTCGTGTCGGTTGTGAGCTTGTCCGTGCCGAACGCGACGCTCACGCAGGCACCCTTGATCTTTTCGGTGCCAGCATTGGTGGTCTACTCGCCTATGACATCGCGACGCGGACCAAAGCGGTCGACACGGTGTTCGCCACCTGCTTTCTGGACCCGCGGCGCCTGGACGCTCGGCGTCGTATTTCTCGCTACCCGTGGTTCGGAGATGTTGGACCTACCCTCATGCGGGTGATAGCTGGGCCGATGGCGAGCGCTGAAGTCCCGATGCGGTGGATAGCGAACATGACGGCGATGAGCAACGATCCCGCGGTGAACCAGGCTGTTCTCCGGGATCCGTACGGCGGGGGGAACAGCATGCCGTTGGGCTTCACGCGGAGCTTCATGGAGATGGCGCCTGCGATGGAACCAGAGGATGCCGTCGACCTGCCCGTAGTGTTGACCCATCCGGGGGCCGACCAGTGGACGCCGCTGGAGATGAGTCTGCCGTTCTACGAGCGGCTGGCGGGGCCCAAGCGGCTGGTCGTACTGGAGAACGCCGGACACCTTCCCGTCGAGGAACCCGGGGTGACCCAACTGATCGACGCGATCGCCGATCCGCCGGTTCTCTGAGGTGTCGTAGACCGCAAGGGAGGCTGCGTCGGCCTCCACTGTCGATTGCCTTGACACCAGTGTCAACCCCCTAGGTTGGCATCATGGGCTCTACTGAGTTATCGCAGATCGGGGCGGCGGCGGAACGGTCGGGGGCAAGCCCGCGTTCCCTGCGTTATTACGAGCAGCAGGGGCTGCTGTCGCCGGGGCGGGACGCCAACGGTTACCGCGTGTACGACGAGACCTCCATCGTGCGGGCGCGCAACATCAAGGATCTCCTGGACATCGGGCTCACTGTGGACGACCTGCGTGGGCCGGTGATGGACACGTGTCTGGACCGACCGCTGGCGGACACCCCCATGTGTGCGAACAAGCTGGAGACCGCGCGGCGTCGGCTCGCCGGACTGGACGAACGCATCGAGCGGCTGCGGCGCCTTCGGGAACGGCTCGCCCGCTACAACGCGGAGCTGGAGGCCACGGCGGCCCTCGGCGCCGAGGACCCCAATCCGGCGGGTTCTCCCACGCCCGCTTGACCTTGACACCCGTGTCAGGGTCCTACCGTCCTGGCCATGACAGCACAACCAGGTCGGACGCCGTCCGGCACCGGGGCCGGGTGGCTTGCCTGCCTGGTCCTCGCCACCTTCGTCATCGGCACCGACGATTTCATCATCGCCGGGGTGCTTCCGGTTCTCGCGGCGGATCTCGGGGTCGGTGAGGCGACGGCCGGCCAACTCGTCACCGGGTTCTCCCTGACCTACGCGGTCGCGGCCCTGCCGCTCGCGGTCGCCACCGCGCGGTTGCCGCGCAAGGCCCTGGTGGTGGGCGGGCTTACCGTGTTCGCGGTCCTCAATCTGTTGGCCGCCGCCGCACCCGGGTTCGTCGCGCTGATGACCCTGCGGATCGTCACCGCCGCCGTGGCCGCGTCGATCACGCCCGCGGTGTTCGCGATGGCGGCGAGCATGGCCGCCCCGGGGCGCTCGGGACGCGCCATCGGGGCGGTGGCGTCCGGACTGACCGTCTCCCTGCTCGTCGGCGTGCCGCTGGGCACCCTGATCAGTGACGCCTTCGGGTGGCGGGCGACGTTCGTCGCGGTGGCCCTGTTCGCCGGCGCCGTGGTGGTGGCGAGTCTGCGGCTCCTGCCGCGCGTCCCCGGGGCGCCGGAGCTCACCGTCGGCGAACAACTGCGGACCCTGCGGCGGCCCGCCGTCCTGCTCTGCGTCGCCGGAACGACGGTCGGCGCGAGCTGCGGGCTCATGATCTACACCTACATCGCTCCCCTGACCCAGGACCTCACCGGTGCCGGCGGGGCGGCGCTCGCCTTCTTCATCGCGGTGGCGGGAGCGGCGGGTGCCGTGGGCGCGTACCTCGGCGGTCAACTCAACGACCGGTGGGGGACCGACCGGGCCCTCGTCGCCACGTGCGCGGCGATGGTCTCCTCGGCCGCGATCCTCACCGCGATCGGTGCCCTCGGTGGCGGCGCCGCACCGGTCTGGCTGGTGGTGGCGACGCTCGTGCTGTGGGGCCTCGGCGGATGGGGATTCAACCCGCCGATGAACGCCCGCATCCTCAGACTGGCCGGCGACGCCGGTACCCAAGCCGTCGCGCTCAACACCAGTGCCCTCTACGTGGGCACCGCTCTCGCCGGGGCGATCGGCGGCGCAGCACTCGCCCACAACGGCGGACCCGGGGTCGCGCTCGCGGCGACGGCCATGGGCGTCGCCGGCCTCGTCGTGATGGTGGTATCGGTGCGGTTGTTCCCGCTGCCGAGAGCCGAGGCCTCGGCCGTGGGCAAGGGCGGCTGACTCCTCGCGTCCCGGCAGCCCGCGACCTCGGGGACGCGGCTACCCGGACGCTTCGGGGACCCTTCCCGCGTAGAGGAAGACCCCGAGGTCCTCGACGTCGCCGTCGAGACGGAGCCGCATGTCCTCCGACGCGGTACGGGTCATTCCCCTTTTCTCATAGAAGCCGTAGGAGCAGAGCGAGTCGGTGTAGAGGTAGAAGTCCGTCCGGTCGTGGTGACGCAGGTGCCGCATGTAGTCCTGGTACAGCGTCGTTCCGACGCCGGAGCCCCGGGTGGAGGCGTCGACCGCGAAGAGCGTGAGCTCGTCGGTCAGCGGCGCGGAGGTGGCGCGGCGCAGCCTGCGGTAGATCGCGTCGAAGGTGAAGAACTGCGCGAGCGAGCGCAGGTCGAAGAACCCGGTGACAACGATCCTGGCCAGGTGGAACCAGGTGAGAAGCCGGTTCCGGGTCACGTGCGGGAGTCGCGGGGTGCCGGGAACGCGGCCCATGACGACTCCGACCACCCGCCCATCCATGAGCGCGACCCGCGCGTAGGTGCTGGCCAGGAGGCGATCGCGGAGGTAGAACTCCAAGGCGCTGTCGAGCGGACGGTTCGTGCGCATGTATCGGTGGATGTGGAACGCCTCGTTGATCATGGACTTGACGTCGGTGGCGTCGCGTTCCTGGTAGGGGCGGTAGGTGATGTCGGTCATGGTCGTCCCTTGTCCTCTGTGGGGGTTCGATCCGGTTGGGCGGGGCCGCCGGGATCTCGCTTCCGGGTGAACTCGGCGACGAGTTCGGCGAACCGGGCGAGGCTCTCCCGGGCGGCCTCGTCGTCGCGGTGGGCGAGCCACGACCACACGACACCGTTGAGGGTGGCGGCCACCAGCTCGGCGAGTGTTCCCTCCCCGCGCGTGAAGGTCAGGTCAGCCTCGACTCCGAGGCGTGCGACGTATCCGGCGATCTTCTCCAGTGACGCCCGGTGCCCCCAGTGGGGCAGCTCGCGAAGCTCCGGGTCACGGAGCACGAAGCTGCCGAGATCGAAGAGCACCAGTTGTGCCTCGGGGTCGGCCTCGACCTGGGACCAGTAGGCGAACAGGAGCCGTTGGATGTTCTCCCCCGCGCTTACCTCAGGCGAGATCTCCGGCCACGTGGCCTCCAGGTCGAACTCGATGTCGCTGGCGAGCAGGGCCGCGTAGAGCTCCCTCTTGCCGCGGAAGCAGTAGTGGAAGGCCCCGTGCGGCATGCCCGCCTCCGCGCAGATGGCTCGGGTGGTCGCCGCGGCGATCCCCTCACGTTTCATCACCCGCAGCGACGCCGCGAGGAGCCGTCGCCGGCGCTCGTCGGCGGTGATCCGCGTGCGCGCCACCTGGGTCGTCTGGTCGCTCATGCCCCCACCATAGGTGTTGGCCGCCCGACTTGGCCAATTGACCAAGTCAGATGGCCAAGAAGGGTTTGCGACTGGGGTGACCCCCACGAACCCTTGGCGACCACGCTCCGTCTCTTCTCGGGGCTGGCCTCACGACCGGTTGTCGTCCTTCTCCCCGCCGTCGACGTCGGGCGTCGGGGTCGGAGCCGCGCCGTTCGAGGGCTGGACGGTGTCGGGCACGTCGGCGAGGGACCACTCGTCGGGGTGCGGCGCGAGTGGCTCGTCGCTCAACGGCTCAGGGGTCGGTGGGTCGTCGAGGCCGGGAACATCGAAGGCCGCGCGCAGGTGGTCGGCGTACTCGCGGTTCCCGTGCGTGCTCAGAACCTCGGTCAGGCGGTCGACGAAGGTCTCTCGGGCGAACCCGTCCATGTCCTTGGCCGCGTCGGCGACCACGGTGACCCACAGGTCCCGCGGGTCCGGCGCCGCGGGGTCGGACGGCCGCTCGGCGGCGGGTGGGTGAGTCGGGTTCGGGGGCGGGGATTCGGGTCCGGAGCCCGACAGGTCCCGGTACAACTGCGGCACGGGGGCGCCGGTCGCGGCGGCGGACAGGGTCGAGAGCGTCCCGATGCGCTCGACGGTGTCCTCGACGCGGTCGGGGTTGCGGGCCAGCCACCACACCAGGGCCCGTCCCGGGTCGGCGAGCGCGTCCTCTCCGAGGTATTGGCGTTCCAGGCGTTCCAGTGCGCGTTCCTCCTCGCGGGCGGCCTGCTTCTTGCGGACCTCCCGCAGTTGAGTCAGTCGTTCCCGGTCGGAGTCGGCGAGCTCCAGTTGGACGTCCTCGGCCCACACGTAGCTCACTCCCGGGTGAGGGCAGGGCCCGCCGCTGAGCACGAACGCGAGCTGGTGTCGCACGGCCTCGAACTCGTCGGGGTCCTCCGAGCGGAGATGGTGCCCCGCACGCTCCCGGATGTTGAGGATCGCCGCGGCCTCGGCCTTGTGGTCGCTGAGGTCGGGGCCGCGCCAGCAGACCACGGCGCTGAGGAGGAACCGGTAGTCCTCGCGCGCACTGGCGAAGGACTCGCGCACCAGGTGCTTGCGTCGGGAGGACGGCTCGTCCGGCGGCTCCGGGGCAGGTGTCGCGGGGAACGTGGTCCGCTCCTGCGGGGCGGTCGGCCGTGCGCCGCCGCGGGTGAGGAACAGCGCTCCGGCCGCCACGAGCAGTGCCACGCCCGGGATAAGGACCCACCAGCCGAGGAGCGGCGCGGTGAGGGCGAGGGCGACGCTCGTGACGCACAGGATCATCAGGAGACGGGACGTGGAGTTCACCGTGGACCCTCCCTACACAGGTCATGGCGGTTGATGCGGTGGATGACCGCGCACGCGACGTCGCGGCGCCGCTGGTATTCGTGCGGGGTCCGGCGTTCGTCGAGGGCCCAGCGGCGCGCCGTCGTGTAGAGCACGTGGCCGTGGCCGGTGGCGAGCGCCGCGTCGATGACGAGCGTGAGGGTGCGCCAGTGGTCGCCGGTGACGCAGGCCCGCAGCCAGCGCACCCCGTGGCGGTGGGCCTCGTCAGGGGCGGCGGCGATCGCCTTCTCGAGGCACGTGCGGAAGGCCTGCCCCTCGCGGTGGCCGGCGGGAAAGGTCGCGATCCCCGACGACCCGTCCGCGTGGGTGAGGTGGAACAGCAGTTCGTGGTCGGTGGGGTTCATGTCCCGGGCCGCGAGCACCTGGAGGGCTGTCCTGCGGAACCGGGGGTCTTCATCGGCCGCACGCAGGATCTCGTTCTGGACGTGGTCGCGGACCAGAGGGTCGGCGTTGCGGGTGAGTCGTCGCAGTCGCACGAACGCCTGGTTCGGGTGGCTCTCCCGCAACGTGGTGACGCAGATCTGGGTGATGACCTGGGCGCGGATCAGCGGTGTCTCGCGCTGCTCCGCCCAGGCGTAGAGGCGTCGCCGGACCGTCTGCGCCGCGTCCGGGTCGGCCAGGGCATCGGTCAGGATCTGGGTGGCTTCCAGGGGCCGCACCGTCTCCGACGGCGTGGTCCAGGAGTGAGCGATACGCAGCAGGGCGTCGAGCCGTCGCACTCGCAGGCACTGCTCCGTGAGACGGCGTGCCAGCCGTAGACCCTCGTCGCCGGTGAGCCGGAGGGTCTCCACGCACTCCTTGATCCAGCGTTCGAAGGCCGGGTGCAGCGGTTGTCGGTCGTCCCAGAACCTGTCCCGGATGGCGTTGGCGTAGGTGACGCGGGCGAAACGCACCTGACGCTCCGGACCGATGGTGAACCCGAGTTTGCCCAGGCGGGCGGTGAAGCCCAGACGTTCCAACTCTGGAGTCTCCTCCATGGGGGCGTCGGTGTGTCGAAGGAGGATCATGGTCGCCGCGTGGACCTTCTCGAGCGCGAGGCCCTCCAGTACGGCCCCCGCGAGCAGGGTGGCGCGGTCCGCGCTGGCGACGTGGGTCTCCACCAGGCCCGTGATGTCGGCGTCGAGGTCCTTCATCGACGCCACGGCGGTGGCGAACCAGTCGGTGAACCCCGCCGTGGGGTTCGTGTTCCTCGCCCGGTTGGTGAAGTGGGCGAGGTCGGCGATGCTCTCGGTGTGGAGCCGCTCCACCCAGTGCCGGGTCTCGGCGTCGACCTTGCCGGTGGCCCTGGGGAGTTCCTGGTAGCGGAGGTGTCGGTCCAGGACCGCGAACGGTTCGGGGGGACGGATGTGGGCGACGCCGTCGCGGACGCTGAGTTCGAGCTGACGCTCCTGCTCTGACGTGACGATCACCGCGAGCCACGCCTCGGCCCTGGAGACGAAGCCCTCGTACTCGGGCAGGGCATGGAGCAGCGCGGTGAAGTCGTCCGCGGCGATGTCGGTGGTGTCGAGGAGTAGGAACTCGCCGCTCTCGATCGCCGTCCCGTGCAGGGGTGGCTCGCCGTCGTCGGTGGCGCCGTCGGGCAGGCGGCGCACCGGGCGGACGGCGTCCGCGCTGCGGGACAGCCACGCCACGGCGGCCGTGCGCTTACCGACACCCGCGGCCCCGGTGAAGTAGCCGACCCTGGTGCCATCGGTGGGAGGGAACCCCTCGGGTTGGACGAAGCACTTCGTGATGCGCCGCACCTCCTCGACGGAGATGACGCCTCTCCCCCGACGTACGGAGCCGCTTGTTGGGGGCAGCACCTGGATCTGCCGGAGGTAGTCGACGGCGGCGTCTCGGTCGAGCAGGTAGGTGTTGAACTGGTTCCCGGACCCGCTGTTCACCGTGTGGGCACTACCGAAGGCGGTGTCGACGTTACCGGTGATGCCACCAACCCCGGAAGTGGTCATGACGCGGTGTCCTCGTCGTCACGTCGGCGGTGCTTGGGGTGGTTGACCTGGTCGCCGGAACCGGTGTTGACCGGTCCATGCACCGAGCCGAACGCGGTTTCCACGTTGCCGTTGATGCCGCCGATACCGCCGTGGTGGTGGGTCTCGGTTCGGTCGCCGAGAGTGACGTCCTTGAGGTCGCGGCCTTGAACGAGGTTCCCGACCGTCCCACTGTTGTTGTTGGTGGATCCGTCGCTGCCGGACGACGCTTCCTTGCTGGTGTCCTCCTGGACTGGTTCCGGCTGGTCGGCGCCGGACTCCGTCGGCGGCGCGTCGGGCGTCGCGAGGGTTCCGGTGACGGTGGTCCCGGGGCTGGGCCGGGGGACGTACACGTACACGGGCGCGGAGAACCCCTTGTTGGGGAGGTCGGCGGAGGCCTTGGTGAAGAGCCGTGCTCGCACTCCGGAACAGCCGCTGAGGACCGCGTCCTCGAAGACCCGTTGGGTCAGGCCGACGGCGACCAGCGTGGTTTCGGGGTCGCTGGTGTTCATGGCCTCGTACAGCGCGGGAGAGTTCAGGATGCGATGGGTTTCGTTCATCGCCGCCCCGATGCCGTCGTCGTTCCGGGCGCCGCCGCTGTTGGGAAGCGGTCCCACCCCGATCGCGGCACGCAGTCGCAGCCGCATCGATCGGTTCGCGTAGGCCAGACTCGGCTGCATCTCGTCCAGCACCGACTGCAGCTTGTCCATGAGGGGGTGGATCAGGAAGGGGAGGTAGGCCGGCTCCACCCCGACGATGTAGCCGTCTCCGGTGCTCTGGGGAAAGGACGCGTTCTCCCACAGCCGCGTCAGGTCGGCGTCCTCGAACGCCATGCGCAGGGCGTCGCGCAGCATGTTGTGCAGCGTGCCCTGGTCCTGGGACGGGTTGTGACTGAACTTCTCCGCGTCCACGACGAGCACGGCGTGGTACGGGGGCAACGGGACGCTGGTACGGGGAGTGCGCTGGGGGACGACCATCAGGCTTCCTCTCGCGACGCGGGCCGGTCCGTCTCCGGCCGCCTCTGACGAGAGTCGCGTGCCGTGATCCGCCGCAGTGTCCAGAATTGGACACTGCGGCGAACTATGTCAGCGGTCACCCCGCGCGAGGTCCCGGAGCTGGGCCACATCGACGACGGTGATCTGGTGTCGCTGTGTTTCCACCAGGCCGTCGCGGCGCAGGCGCTGGAACTCTCCGGCGACCGACGACCTCGACAGGCCGATCCAGTCACCCAACTCCTGCTGGGACAGCCCCAGGCGCAGGACCGCTCCCCTGGTCTCACTTCCGGACGGTTGGACGGGGACCCCGAGCAGCGCGGTCAGGCGGAGTAACGCGGCGGCGAGCCGTTGCCCGGCGGGGAGCGCGATGATGTCCGTACGCAGCGCCTCACTCTCCTGGTGGCGCCGAACCACGTGTCCCCAGACGGCGGTCTCCATCCGCAGCCGCCGCACGAGGAGGTTGAAGTGCGGACCGATCAGCGCTCGGGTCACGCACGGACCGCCGCAGGCGGTGACCGTGGCGGTGCGCGCCAGACCCGAGAGGGCCGAGAACTCCCCGAGCGCCTCTCCCGGTCCCCGCAGCGCCAGGAGGCTCGCTCCTCCCTCAACCCGGTCGGAGGTCACCTTCACGATTCCCTCGGCCAGGAGGAACACGGTGGAGTCGAGCTCCCCCTGCCGGATGATCACCTCGCCGTCGTCGAAGCGGCGGTGTGCTCCTCGGGCGAGGAGCCGCGTCCATGTGTCGTCGCTCAGCAGCGCACCGAACCCCTGTCTGACCACTCACGACTCTCCTACCGATTCTGGGGGATTTCGCGGAGTTGTTCCCCGCGAAGCCCGTGATCGCCCCCGGTAGTGGCCGATTTCCTCGGTTCGGCGGGCGGGGATTTGTCGTCCGTGGGGGCGATCGTCGGCGTCTCGGCTGGCGGGGGGCTCAGTGCGTGAGGCCGATCCGGTCGTGCAGCCTGCGCAGGGGACGTGGGGCCCACCAGTTGGCGGAGCCGGCCAAGCGCATGAAGGCGGGGAGGAGGACGGCGCGGATGAGGGTGGCGTCGACGAGGATCGCCACCGCGAGGCCGATCCCCAACATCTGCAGCCACGTGACCCCGGAGGTGGCGTAGGCGGCGAAGGAGGCCGCGAGGATCACACCGGCCGCCGTGATGAGGGGTCCGCTGCGTTGGAGCCCGACGGCGGTGGCGTGTGTGGTGTCGCCGGTGCGGTCGTACTCCTCCTTGATGCGGGCCAGCATGAACACCTCGTAGTCCATGGACAGCCCGTAGGCGATACAGAACATGAGGATCGGGAAGCTGAGCTCCAGGGCTCCCGGTGGGGTGAAGCCCAACAGTCCCGCGAGGTTGCCCTCCTGGAAGCCCCACACCAACACCCCGAACATCACGCTCAGACTGAGCAGGTTCAGCACGGTGGCCTTCGCCGGGATCAGCAGGCTGCCGGTGAGGAGGAACAGGATCACGAAGGTGACGCCGAGGACGAGAACTAGCAGCAGCGGGAGCCGGTCGAGCAGGGAGTCGCGATAGTCCACCAGGTCTGCGGGGTATCCGCCCACCTCCACGGGGTAGCCGGCGTCGTGGGTCCGTACCTCCTCGACCAGTCCGAAGGGGTCGGTGTCCAGTCGTTCGATCGTGGGGACCACCGAGAGCCACACGCCGGTGTCGGCGGTGAACCGGTCGGCGTAGCTCGCCGGCCCCTCGACCCGCTGGCCGTCGGTGAAGGCCCCGGTCGGACCGTCCACGCGTTCCACACCCTCGATGTCGGAGAGCGCGGCGGCGTGGGCGTCGAGTTCGGTGTCGCCGAGCCGGTCTCCCCTAACCAGGACGTGGAGGGCGTCCATCTCCTCGGCGGTGAAGTTAGCGCTGACCTGTTCCTGGGCCTGTCGTGACGGGGCGTGTTCGGGCAGGGTGGACTCGTCGGGAAGACCGAAACGGACGTTGAGCGCGGGCGCGGCCAACGTCAACAGCACGAGGATCACGGCGAGCGCGCTCACCACCGGACGGCGCATCACCCAGTGGGCGGTCCGGCTCCAGAACCCGGTGTCGGCCTCGGTGTCCTGGCGCCCCCACAGGCGTCGTGCCGCGCGGTGTCCCAGCAGTGCGAGCACGGCGGGCAGGAAGACCACCGAGCCCACGACCCCGGCGACGACCACGGCGATCCCCGCGTAGGCGAAGGAGCGAAGGAAGTCGAAGGGGAGCGCCACCAGCATCGCCATGGACACCGCGACCGTGACACCGCTGAAGATGACGGTCCGGCCCGCGAAGGCGACACACCGCTCCACGGCGTCGGCGACGGAGCGCCCGGATCGCAGCTCCTCCCGGAAGCGTTGGATCAGGAACAGGCAGTAGTCGACGCCGAGCGCGAGTCCCATCACCAGGGTGATGTTGAGCGCGAAGGTGGACAGTTCCGCGAACCAGGTGACGGGGCGAAGCAGGGCCAGCGTGCCGAGCATGGTGAAGACGCCGACGCCAACCGGAGCGATCGCCATCCACACGTTGCGCAGCACCAGCAGCAACAGGAGGAAGACCGTGGGAAAGATGATGAGTTCGGCGCGCACGAAGTCCGCGGTGGCCTCGCTACTGGCGTCGAGGAAGACGGCTTCCCCGCCACCGATCTGGATGCGGTAGGTGTCGGTGTCCCGGGTGAACTCCTCCAGGAAGTCCGGCAGTACGTCGCGGCGGACCTCGTCGGCGTCTCCGGGTACGCGCGCCAGGATCAACGCCTGGGTGCCGTCCTCGGCCCGCATCGTGGGGGTGTGGTCGTGCGTCCAGTACGAGTAGGCCTCCGCCACGCCGTCGAAGGCGGCGATCTCCTCGGTGAGGCGTCGTCCCTCCTCAGCGAAGGACGCGTCGTCCACATCGCCCTCATATGCGGTGACCACGACCGTGATGTTGGTGCGGCCCGCCCCGAAGTCCTCCTGCAGGGTCGTGGCGACCCGGTCGGACTCCGAACCCGCGGCCTCGAATCGGGACAGGACGAGGGACGCCGCGGTGGGAACCCCGACGAGTCCGCTCATCACGAGGCTGAGCAGGCCAGCGAGCAGCACGGTGCGGGGCCGACGTGCCGTCAGCCGTCCCCATCGGGCCAGGAGGCCGGAGGGAGCCACCGAGGGGTCCTGGTGGGAAGGGGCGGGGTGAGTGCGATGTGACAGGAACACGACACCTCGAATCACGAATACGATAGAATGCTCGCGTTTTCAGGGGCAGAGAATACGAGCGATCGCTCGTGTTTGTCAACGAGGAGGCCCATGTCTGCCAATCCGCGCTCATCGGCTCAGGTCCGGCGGCAGGAGCGGGGGCTCCGCCGGATGGAGCAGATCCTGGACGCGGCGGAGGAGCTCATCGGCGAGGTCGGTTTCGAGGAGACCACGACCAACACCGTCGCCGCGCGCGCCGGCGTCTCGCCCGGATCGCTCTACCAGTTCTTCGCGAACAAGGACGCACTGCTCGACGGCGTGGCCGAGCGCTACACCGTGGCCTCCCAGGACTTCTGGGACCAGCACCTCGGTGAGCATGTCGCGCGCCTGGAACTGTCGGCCCTGATCGACCAGGTTCTCGACTCGCTCACCGAGTTCAAGACGCGCCGCCCCGCGTTCTGGGTCCTGTTCCACGGATCTGGCGCGTCACCCCGTCTGGCCGAGGTCGCCGACCGCATCCGTGGTGAGATCAGCAGCCGACTCCGCGCGGTGTTCCGCTTCCGCGCCCCGCACGAGAGTGAGGAACGGCTGGAGGTCATGGCCAACGTGTCCGTCGCCACGGTCAGAGGGCTCTTCCCGCTGGTCATCGCCGCCGAGTCGACGAAGCGTCCAGCGGTGTTGGCCGAGCTCAAGGCCGTACTCCACGGCTATCTGGCGTCGACCATCGGCGCCGGGAGCGCTCCTCCCCCGTGACTCCCCGGCTGACGGTCCCTAGGCTCGGAACTGATTCGGCGCTGGCGCTGGGAGGAACTCCGTGACCGAACCCTCGGGGGCATCGGGATCAAGTTGGGGCAGCGGCCCTGGAGTGATCACGCGCGACGGGTGCGCGGTGGACCTGTACGCGCGGCTGCCCGTCGGGCGGGACGCGGAGGTCATCGCGTCGGCACTGCGCGACGGAGCGGAGATCCTGGACCTCGGTGCCGGCGCCGGGCGGTTGACGCACGCCCTTACCGCCCGAGGGCACAGCGTGGTGGCCGTCGACGAGTCAGCCGAGATGCTGGCCCACATCCGAGGCGCCGAGACGGTGCATGGCTCCATCGCCGCGCTCGAACTGGGGCGGCGGTTCGACGCGGTGGTGTTGGCGTCGCATCTGGTCAACACCCCGTCCCCCGAGGAGCGCCATCGCCTGCTACGCGCCTGCCGACGGCACTGCCGACCGGACGGGAACGTCGTCCTCCAGCGACACACACGGGAGTGGGCGGAGTCGGTCCGACCCGGCCGGCAGGAGAAGGACGGGATCGCGGTCGAGTTGCGGGACCCCGTGCACGGACCCGGCGGAGCGGTGACGGCCACGGTCCGATACTCCATCGGTGCGAGCGAGTGGATCCACCACTTCACCGCCGTCGGCTTGGACGACGTGGCTCTCACCGACGCCCTGGACCACACCGGACTTCGCCTGGACCGGTGGCTCACCGAGGACGGAACATGGGTCAGCGCGGTTCCGGTGCCTCCACGCCCCCGATAGGAGCGGCGTTTGTCCCACAGTGCTCGGCGTAGTACCGCACCATCTGGTGCCAATACACCATGGTCAGACTCAGCCTGCCGAAAAACCGCGAGACGTCGGAGGGCACGGGGTGCCACGATTCCTCTATGCTCGTCGACCATTTTCCGCTCTACGGCCTTCGGCTTCGCACGCCGCGGCTAGAGCTGCGACTCGCTGACCTCGAGGAACTCGGTGCCCTGGGTGACGTTGCCGCCGCTGGGATCCATGATGGCGACGAGATGCCGTTCGCGACCCCGTGGACCGACGCGCCGCCGGAGGAGCGGGCGCGGGGAACGATCCAGCATTTCTGGAGCATGCTCGCCGGGATCAGACCCGCGCAGTGGGCGCTACCAATGGTGGTGTTCAGTGCCGGTGCGCCGATCGGAATGCAGGAAATCCACGCCGAGGACTTCTCCGTTCTTCGCTCCGTCGGCAGCGGATCCTGGCTTGGGCAGGCGCACCAAGGTCAAGGGATAGGGACAGAAATGCGGGCCGCCGTACTGCACCTGGCCTTCGCCGGACTCGGCGCCGAGTACGCCCAGTCCGAGGCGTTCGACGACAACCCCGCCTCCCTCCGAGTGAGTGTCAAGCTCGGCTACGAACCCGACGGACAGGAGTTGCGCGTCGTGCGGGGCGTGAAACGGAAGGGGCAACGCTTCCGGCTCACCCGCGCCGCGTGGGAGAGGCACCGCGGTATCGAGGTCGAGATGACGGGCGTGGAGCCGTGCCTCCCCCTCCTGGGAGCGCGGCCGGAGGGATAGCCGCGCCTCCACAGTCCGCGACGAACATCCGGCTCCGACTCACTCGACGCAGAGGCTCACCCGCCGCGTCGCGATGAGCGTCGCCCCCTCGGGCAACGGCAGGTCGCAGTCCTCACCGATGACCCGCAACCAGATGTCGCTGTCCAGCGCGTAGGGGTTCAACCGGTCCAGGAACTCCCACAGGCTGTGCGGGAACGGCACACAGGCACACGCGCAGGTGTGGGAGTTGAAGGAGCGAGTCAGCGGAGAGATCCGACCAGCGAGTGAGAACCCGTCGTCGTCCGGCTCCCCGCCCCGAAACACCTGAACTACCTCGGTGTACAGGTCGCTGGGCATACTCGTTGACGCCATGGAGTCAGCTCCTAACCAAGTGAAGTGGCAACAGGCACAAGGGGTGTGCACTGACTCCAGTATGACCTTTGTCGAAAAGAATCACAATGAGTTTTATTTGTTGGAAAGAATTTTTCTAAGCGCTAGCATCATGAGGCGATGACGAAGAGAGGTGGGAGCGCGGTGACAGCGAACCGGTCGCCGGGTGTGCATCGGCGGCGCTTGGCCGCCGCCATCCGAAGGTTGCGCGCCGAGTCCGGACTGACGGCCGGCGAGGTTGCGAAGCGCATGGGGTGGTCGGCTGGCCCTCGACTCACCCGCATGGAGCGCAACGAGTGGAAGTTCCCGAAGCGCGACGAGATCGCCAGGCTCCTCGACATCTATGACGTACCGGATGAGCAGAGGGAACATCTACTCAGTCTGGCCGAGGAGTCTCGTGGTCGCAGCGACTGGCACCAATACGCCGATCTCTTCCCTGGATCGCTGCCCGACCTCGAAGCCGAGGCAACTCGGATCCGCTCGTACGAGGCTTTGGCGATCCCGGGATTGTTGCAGACTCCGAGTTATTCGAAAGCGATCTTCGAATCCGGCGGGATCGTGCCCGCGGAGGACACTCAGCGCAAGGTGGAGTCCCGAATGGCCCGCCGCAGTGTGCTCGACGCTCCGAGCGGCCCACAGTTAATCTGTGTGATCGATGAGGCTGCGCTCCGCCGGGTTGTCGGGTCCGCTGAGGTCATGGCCGAGCAGCTTCGTTTTCTACAAGGCATGGCGGCTCACTACAAGGTGACCCTGCTTGTGGTGCCGTTCGACGCCGGGGCGCATACGGCCATGGACGGAGCTTTCTCGCTGATCGACTTTCCGAGTCCAGAGCCGGGAATCGTCAGCATCTCCACCGGCGTGGAATCCCTATACGTGGAGGATGAAGCCTATGTCGATCGCCATACGCTGATCTTTGACGCCGTGCACAACCTGGCATTGGCTCCGAGGCAATCTCTTGACTACATCGGATCCATCGCCGCTGAATACGACAAGTGAGCCTGATCATGCACCTGACATTCCGCAAGTCTTCCTACTCGACGTCCCAAGAAAACTGCGTGGAGGTCGCCCCGGTCACCCCGGCCTTCCGTAAGTCTTCCTACTCCGCCACCGCGAACACCTGCGTGGAGGTCGCCGAGCTTCCGACCGGCGCTGCTGTCCGCGACTCCAAGCACCCCGACGCCGGACACCTGGCTTTCACCGCCCGCGAGTGGGGCGCCTTCCTCACCGACCTCCGGGCTGGGGAGCTGTAACCCTGCGGGGAGTTAGCCCTACCGCCTCGCCCGGGCAGGGCTTGAGGGGACCCGCGCGAACATGCGCCGGGTCCCCTTGTTCGTCGCTCACGACAGGAGGCGCCGCCCCATGTGCCTGACGTTCCGCACGTCCTCCTACTCCTCCGCACAGGAGAACTGTGTGGAGGTCGCGCCCGCCCTCCCGGCGTTCCGCAAGTCCTCGTACTCCACCGCCCAGGACAACTGCGTGGAAGTCGCCCCGGTGACCACGGCCTTCCGCACGTCCACCTATTCCACGGGTGGTGAAAACTGCGTTGAGGTGGCCGACCTTCCGACCGGCGCCGCGATCCGTGACTCCAAGCACCCCGACGCCGGGGATCTGGCCTTCACTGCCCGGGAGTGGGGCGCCTTCCTCACCGACCTCCGGAGCCGGGAACTCTGAGGGAGGCCGGCGAGGCGGGGGCTACTGGACGGCGGCGGCCGCGTCGACGGGGAGCTGGGCGCCTGACACGTAGCGTGCTTCGTCGGAGGCCAGGAAGAGTACGGCGTTGGAGACGTCGACGGGGTCGATGAAGCCGATCCCGAAGGGGTTGAGGCCGGCGAACGAGGGCTCGGCGTCCTCCAGGGTGGGCTTCTCCAGGTCGGGGCGGAAGAGCTTGTAGGTCGCCTCGTTCTTCACCATGTCGGTGTCGATGGCGTTGGGGTGGATGTTGTTCACGCGGATGCCGTGCGCGCCGAGCTCGTTGGCCAGCACCTTCATCAGGCCGACGATGCCGTGCTTGGTGGTGGTGTAGGCGGCGACGTTGGCGAGTCCCTTGAAGCCGGCCAGGGAACTGATGAGGATCACGGATCCGCCGGCGCCGGTGGCGCGCAGGTGGGGGGTCGCCACCTTGGTCGTGTGCCAGACACCGGTGATGTTGATGTCCATCAGGTCCTGCCAGGACTGTTCGTCCACCTTGTGTGTCTCGGTGCCGAAGGTGAAGATGCCGGCGTTGGCGACGACGATGTCGAGGCGCCCGAGCTCGGCGACCCCGTCGTCGACCGCCTGTTGCAGCGCGTCGATGTCGCGGACGTCGGCCTTCGCCGTGAACACCCGGCGGCCCAGGGCCTCGACCTGCCGTTTGGTCTCGGCGAGATCCTCCTCCGTGGCGCCGGCGTAGAAGGGCGTGACGCTGGCGACGTCGGCGCAGTTGTCGACGGCGATGATGTCAGCACCCTCCTGCGCGAGCCGCACCGCGTGACTCCGGCCCTGCCCTCGGGCCGCTCCGGTGATGAAGGCGACCTTGCGCTCGACTCTTCCCATGGCTACCTCCTCGAGTGATCCAGGTCACTGAGGCCGATAATAATGACACGAAGTGCCAAAAAGGAAGATGTGTGGCGTTCGTGATCAATGGGGCATCGGGCCAGGGGGTCGCCACCGGAGGGAGGCGCGCTCCCGAGCAGTCGAAGGTGTCCGGTCCGGAGCCACCCCCCTGTGGCTCCGGACCGGACTGGGAGTCAGCGACGACGATTGGACCGACATCCGAGCCGCCGTCGCTGACGAGACCGGGGTCGCGCAGGTCACCGAGCCAGAACCGTGTCCCGGAGTATCAGTGACCGCGCCGCGTCTCCCCCTCGAGGAGGGCCTTGAAGGCGCGCGGGGGCCGACCGGTGAGACGCTGGACGGTGTCGGTGACGCGGTCCTCCACACCTTCGGCGATAGCACGGTCCAGACCGGCCAGCATCGCGGCGAACTCCACCGGCACCTGCGCCGCGAGGCGATCGCGCATCCCCTCTAAGGACAGGCGGCGATGGACCACGGTCCGGCCAATGATCTCGGTGATCAGCGCCGCGATGTCATCGTGGCTGAGCGCCTCGGGTCCGGTGAGGACGAGATCGGTGTTAGGGGCCCGTTCGTCGATCAGCGCGCGGACGGCGACGGCCGCGATGTCCTCGGCGTCGACGAAGCCCACCCGGCCATCGTCAGTGGCGGTCCAGATGATGCCCTCGTCGCGGATGCTCTGGGCGTGCGCGTGCGTGCCGGTGAAGTTCTGCATGAACCACGAGGGCCGCAGGACCGCCCACTGTTCGAACAGGTCGGGCAGAGCCTGGTGCACCTTTCCCACCGCCGGGCCACCCTCGGGGATGGCCGAGGAGCTCAGCAGCACCGCGCGCCGCACGCCGGCCGAGCGGGCCTGGTGAAGGAACGGCAGCATGGTCACCGTGGGGTCGGAGTCGCCGACCGGCGGGATGAGGTAGGCGCGGTCGACTCCGTCGAGGGCGGCCGGGTGGGTGGCGGGGTCGTACCAGTCGAAGGGGGCCGGCTCGGCGCCGTCGATCGGGGTGGCCCGGCGGCTGGCGGCTTTCACGCGGTGACCCATGGCTGTCAACTGTGCGGCGGTGCGGCGTCCGGTGGTGCCGGTGGCGCCGATGACGAGCGTGGTGCCGGTGTGGGTCATCGGCTGCTCCCGGTGAAGTCGACTCCGGGCTCCTGGACGGCGAGGGGGTTCCAGTAGTCGCGGTAGGAGGTGAGGCGACCGTCTCGAACGGTCACGACGGCGATGTAGGTCATGTCGAGGGGCGCGTTCGTCTCCACCAGGCGGCCGACGCCGCACATCTCGACCACGATGGTTTGCGCATCGGTGGTCTGGTGGATCCGCAGGTCGGGGAAGTCGTGCAGGTCGATGTGGTCGGGGTAGTGGCGCATGTAGGCGGCGATGTCCGTCTTGCCCTCCAGGCGCCGGGGCCAGCCGTCGGGTGCGAAGGGGAACTCCATGAGGCCGTCCTCGGCCCACAGGGCGACCCACGCGGGAATGTCCTTGTCGAGCAGCAGTCGCAAGCTGTGGCGGAACAGATCCGCTGGGGAAGTTGGTGCGGACATGGGTATCCTCCAGATCAAAGAATGCGGACCTTGGGTCCGCTTCAACGATATGGACCACGGGTCCGTTTTGCAACTGGAAGGAACGGCATGCCCGAACGCCAGTCGTCCCGCAAGGACGCCATCCGCAACCGGGAGGCCGTGCTCGTGGCCGCCGACGCGCTCTTCTCGCGGCGCGAGAGTCCCGAGGACGTCACCATGGCCGACGTCGCGGCGGCCGCCGGCGTCGGTAAGGGAACACTGTTCCGCGCCTTCGGGGATCGCGCCGGGCTGCTCAGTGCCCTGTACGAGTCACGGCTCGAACCGATCAAGCAGGCTGTCGAGGCCGGCCCCCCACCTCTGGGGCCCGAGACACCACCGCGGGATCGCGTACCCGCCCTGCTCGACGCCGTCCTGTGCTTCAAATTCGACAACCGGCGCCTCGCGCTGGCTCTGGAGGAAGGCGGGAGCAGCAGCCCCTACGTGGCGGAACACTACGAGCGGTGGCACGGCCTGCTCCGAGCCGTACTGGAGCAGATCCCTGGCCTGACCGACAGCGGCTTCACCGCCCACGCCCTGCTCGCGGCCACCCGAGCCGACCTCGTCGAGCACTTGGCCGGAGATCAGCGCATTCCGCGGGAAGAATTGCGGGCGCAGTTGGCGAACTTCGTCACCAGAGTCCTGGACTCCGGCCCACCGCGAGGGTTGACAACCGAGGAGTGATGAATCCCAGCGCCAGAGCGGCCTTGAGCGACCGAGGTCATCGTCGCCAGACTCTACGCCCCGGCATCCTCGACTGGGTCCTCAGCGTAGAGCGTGATCCCATCACACAGCACCAACCCGCGAGCGGATCGGCCGGACCGAGCGGGACCAGCGTGAGCCGCGGCTCCTTCTTCGTGGAAGTCAGCACCACCCGACAATCGCCCGGCGGGCCCCTGCCTGGTGGACGGCCACCAGCCGGGGGCCCGCGCCCGAATCCGACGTCAGCCCAGGACAGACGCCCCCGCACCGGGGTGGAGCCGGCTCACGCGGCTTCCCCGCGCGATACGCGGCCACGCATGGCGGCGCGGGCGGCGTGGTCCTCCTCGGTGCGTTCGGCGGCCATAGCGGTGTAGGCGTCGGCGAGCACCTGGTGGGCGGTGGCTCGGTGGCCCGCCTCGACCAGGGCGGCCAGCGTCGCCGACAGCGTCAGGGTCCCTTCGGCGGGGGTGCCGGAGATCTCGACCAGGGCGGCGCGCTCCGCTGTACCGGGGAGGTGCGCTGCCTCTGCAAAACGTTCGGTCTCGCGCTCCACTGAGACAGGGAACCGCTTCTTCCTCGGGGTGGTTCGCCGCGTCATCGCCATGAGCGTCAGCGTGGCACACATCCCGTCATCGCGGCGCCCGTTCTTGAGGACCTCAGTCCACCGTGTAGCGCGAGTAGGTGATGCCGGTGGAGAACGCCATGGCTTCCCGCAAGGTCAAGTGAGGCAGTTTGAATCCATCGGGGAACAGGCGACGGCCCCGTCCTTGAACAGCGGGGTACACGAAGAGGCGGTACTCGTCCACGACTCCCCCCGCGATGAGGGAGTGGCACAGGGTGATGCTGCCGGTGACCACGATGTCGAGTCCCGGCTGTCGTTTGAGTTCGCGGACCGCCTCCACCGGGTCGCCGCGCAGGATGGTGGTGTTCTGCCACCCTGGCTCCTCCAGGGTGGCCGAGACGACGTACTTGTTCACCTGGTTGAGGTAGGCGGTGATGCCCGTCGGGTCCTCGGTCTGTAGGGGCCAGT
The DNA here is from genome assembly GCF_018437505.1 of Spiractinospora alimapuensis. Lineage (NCBI taxonomy): Bacteria > Bacillati > Actinomycetota > Actinomycetes > Streptosporangiales > Nocardiopsidaceae > Spiractinospora > Spiractinospora alimapuensis. Next base: position 642,222 of record NZ_CP072467.1, read on the forward strand.
AGCTACGGAAGTCCTCGAAGGTGCGCCGCCCGGTCAGCAGGGCGTCGGAGTTCGCCGACTGCCGGTTCTGCTCCGCCAGGAGATCGGCGACATCGCCGGATCCCTGGGGATCGAACCAGTCGTCGAGCATCTCGGCCGCCCCGTCGAGAGTGATGTTCTGCGTGATCGCGAGCGTGCGCACCTTGAGTACTCCGTCTCGTTCTGATCTGTCGTTCTAGGACTTGGTGGGGCTGGCCAGTGACCACACGTGCCCGAACGGGTCGACGAGTTGTCCGTAGCGTTCGCCCCAGAACTGGTCTTCCAGCGGCATGGTCACCTTGGCGCCCGCGTCGAGCGCGCGTTGCCAGGCGGCGTCCACGTCGGGAACCTCCAGGTGCAGCAATACGGGCGTCCCGCCAATCGCCTGGGGGTCGTTCCGTTGGCCGTCGCGCGCCTCGGGGAAGTCATCCATGAGCATGACCGTGTCCCCGTTGATGGTGATCGCGGCGTGCATCAGCCGACCGTCCTCTGTGGGGACCCGCTGCACTTCCTCGGCCCCGAACGCTCTGACGTAGAAGTCGATCGCCCCGGACGCGCCGTTCACCACCAGATGTGGCGTGACGGCCCCCATCGCTGTGTCCTGCTCTGCCACGATTCCCCCTTGATCGTGTGGATTGTTCTCCCCTAGATCGTTGATGGGGTTTGTGTGGTTAGTGGTCGTAGGCGATCAGTGATCGTTTGACGGGGGCGTCGATGAGCCAGTTGTGCCAGATTGCGGCGTTGAGCGCGAGGATGCGTTGGCATACGCGGGCCCATAGTCCTTCGGTGGTGCGGGCGGCGTGGCGTTCCAGGCCGAGTTGGTTTTTCAGTGTCCAGATGATCGCTTCGATTCGTTGGCGTAGCCAGGAGGGGAACACCTTCACCCCAGGTTCGGGCTCGTCGCCGCGTGTTGGGCGGATGAGCTGGTGCCCCAGGGCCGCCATGGCGGCCTCGATTCCGGCCCCGGCGAAACCCTTGTCGCACACGATCGGACGCGGCCCGGGCGCGAGGGTCTGGACGTGGGTCAGGTGCAGGGCCTGTTTGCGCTCGTCCAGCTCCTTGGGGTGGGCCAGGGAGAACGCGCACACCGCTCCCTCGGCGGTGGTGACGAGCAGGAGCTTGGCACCCCAGTAGAAGGCGTGGTGGGAGGCGTCGCGCCCGTAGCCGGCGACCTCGCCCAGCCCGGACCGGTTCACCGTGGTCCGGGAGGCGCCGCAGCGCACCGGGGTTCCGTCCATCAGGCGCAGCCGCTCGTGCCAGGTGGGAAGGGCCCGGACCAGGTACATCGCCGCGGCCTGCAGGGCCGGGGCGGCATCGCGCAGGTGGCGGTTGTACTCGGACTGGCCGGGCAGGCGAGGGAACAGGTGCCCGATCCGTGCGGGGGCCAGACGCAGCCACCGGCGTTCGGAGTCGTACCCGAGCAGGACCTGGGCGATCGCGACACATGCGAGTTCGGCGTCGGTGAGCAGACGACGCCGTCCGGGCCGTGGCCGTTGCTGGGCCAAAGGTAGGACATGGTCATCGAGATGAACATAGAGTGCGGTCAGAAGGGCGTCCAGGTTTGAAGTCACACACTTACCATGGGCGCCCTTCGCCACGTCCACAGCCAATTCAGCGATTTCCCATCAACGATCTAGGTGTACTGACCATGGAGGTTGGTAACACCCACCCCGCGTGATGCATACGAAGAGGGCCTCCGGTATCGATGGGGATTGCGACATCATCACCGGACCGGAAGGCCCTCGATGCCTCACGCTACCCATCCCAACGCCAAGCTCGCACCGGCTGGCCGCCTGGCATTGGCCCGCTGCATTGTCGAGGACGGATGGCCGCTGCGCCGGGCCGCTGAACGCTTCCAGGTCTCGGCCACCACCGCCCAGCGCTGGGCCGCGCGCTACCGCACCGGCGGCCCAGCCGCCATGACCGATGCCTCCAGCCGTCCCGCCCGCTCGCCCCGGCGCACCTCCATCCGCCGTCAGCGCCGCGTCATCAAACTCCGCCACCTCAACCAGTGGGGACCGGCCCGTATCGCCGGGCACCTGCACATGCCCGCCTCTACCGTCCACCGCATCCTCACACGCCACGGCTGCGCTCGCCTGGCCCACCTGGACCGCGCCACCGGCCGCACCGTGCGCCGCTACGAACGCGCCCGCCCCGGCGAACTGGTCCATGTCGACGTCAAAAAACTCGGCTCCATCCCCGACGGCGGCGGCCACCGCGCAGTGGGCCGCCACGCGGGAGTACGCAACAAGCAGGCAGCCACCACCGCCCGACGCAACGGGTCCCCGGTGATCGGCCACAGCTACCTGCACACCGCCCTGGACGACCACTCCCGCCTGGCCTACACCGAAATCCTGGCCGACGAACGCAAAGAGACCGCCACCGCCTTCTGGCAGCGCGCAGCGGCCTACTTCGCCTCGGTGGGCATCACCGTGGAGCGGGTCCTGACCGACAACGGGTCCTGCTACAGATCCGGTCTGTGGCGCGAAACGCTGACCCAGACCCAGATCGCACACAAGCGCACCCGCCCCTACCGGCCCCAAACCAACGGCAAGGTCGAACGCTTCCACCGCACCCCGACCGACGAATGGGCCTACGCCCGCCCCTACACCTCAGAGACCCAACGCCGCCACGCATTCACCGGATGGCTGCACCACTACAATCACCACCGCTTCCACACCGCCATCAACGGCCCACCCACCACCCGCGTCACCAACCTCACAGGACAGAACACCTAGGTATCGACCCCACCCAGGAGGGGCAATCATCACCGCGGGTCACGTTCGTTTCTGGAAAAGGTCGACACTGGGGAAGGTGCCAGGCCACCCCTCGAGCCTCCGCGACGAGTCCCCAGGACACCGGAGCGTGGCCGTGTGACGCCCGCCATGTCCATGTGTGACGTGGCTTCCGTACCGCCTTTGTGGGTTCCCGACAAGGTTGCGGCCCCGGCATATGCCGCGCCGAACAGTGGTGCGCCCGCAGGTTTTCCAGCAAGCTGGTAGGAGGTACAGGCGACGCTCCGAGCCCTCGGACGTCGCCTGCTGTTCTCGGGTTACGTGGGAGGCTCAGTCGGTGTTCAGTCGTGTCGCCATCGTCAATCGTGGAGAGGCCGCCATGCGGCTCATCCACGCCGTCCGGGATCTCTCGGCCGAAACCGGGACGCGGATCGAGACGGTCGCCCTCTACACCGACGCCGACCGTAGCGCCACCTTCGTGCGGGAAGCCGACGTCACCTACGACCTGGGCCCCGCGTCCGCCCGCCCCTACCTGGACCTCGCGGTCCTGGAGCGCGCCCTCACCGAGACCGGCGCCGACGCGGCGTGGGTCGGGTGGGGATTCGTCGCCGAGGACCCGGCCTTCGCCGAGCTGTGCGACCGGATCGGCGTGACGTTCGTCGGACCGTCCGCCACCGCGATGCGCAAACTCGGCGACAAGATCGGGGCGAAGCTCATCGCCGAGGAGGTCGGGGTTCCGGTCGCGCCGTGGAGCCGGGGCGAGGTCGCCACGCTCGAGGACGCGCTGCGCGCGGGCGAGGAGATCGGCTACCCGCTGATGCTGAAGGCGACCGCCGGCGGCGGCGGTCGCGGGATCCGCGTGGTCAACTCCCACGAGCACCTCGCTGAGGCCTACGAGCGCACCAGCCAGGAGGCGTTGCGCGCCTTCGGGTCCGGGGTGGTGTTCCTGGAGCGTCTGGTCACCGGGGCCCGCCACGTCGAGGTCCAAGTCATCTCCGACGGAGAGACCGCGTGGGCGCTGGGCGTTCGGGACTGCTCTGTCCAGCGACGCAACCAGAAGATCATCGAGGAGTCCGCCTCCCCGGTCCTCGAACCGGACCAGACCCGTGACCTCAAGGCCTCGGCGGAACGACTCGCCGTCGCCGTGGGATACCGCGGTGCCTGCACCGTTGAGTTCCTGTACCGCCCCGACGAGCGGCTCTTCGCCTTTCTGGAGGTGAACACCCGGCTCCAGGTGGAGCACCCGATCACCGAGATCACCACCGGCACCGACCTCGTCCGGCTGCAGCTGCACGTGGCTAGTGGCGGCACGCTGGAGGACACCCCACCGGACGAGGTCGGCCACGCGGTCGAGGCCCGGCTCAACGCAGAGGACCCCGACCGCGACTTCGCGCCCGCTCCCGGCCGCATCGTCCGTCTGGCGCTCCCCTCGGGGCCCGGCATCCGGGTCGACACGGGCGTCCGCGAGGGGGACCGGATCCCCGCCGACTTCGACTCGATGATCGCGAAGGTCATCGCCTCCGGCCGGGACCGTGAGCACGCTCTGGGACGCCTACGGCGCGCGATGGCCGAGACCACGGTGATCATCGAGGGGGGTGCGACCAACAAGAGCTTCGTGTTGGACCTCCTCGACCAGCCCGAGGTGATCGACGCCAGCGCCGACACCGGCTGGATCGACCGGGTGCGCGCCGAGGGACGTCTGGTGAGCCACCGCCACTCCGCGGTCGCCCTGGCCGCGGCGGCGATCGAGGCCTACCAGGACGAGGAGGAGGTCAGCCGCCGGCGCCTGTTGTCCACCGCGCACGGCGGCCGGCCCCAGGTGCAGCACGACGCCGGTCGTCCGCTGGACCTGAAGCTGCGCGGCGTGGGGTACCGGGTGAGTGTGGCCCGGGTGGGGAGCCAACGCTTCCGGGTCGGTGTGTCCGGCGGTGGTGAGGTCCACCCGGCGGACGTCGAGGTGGAACGCTACGACGCCCACAGCGGCCAGATCACCGTCAACGGCCACCGCTTTCGGGTCGTCTCGGCGACGCACGGCCCCATTCACCTGGTCGAGGTCGACGGGGTCACCCACCGGGTCAGCCGTGACGAGGGCGGCGTGGTCCGCTCGCCGGCCCCGGCGCTGGTGGTCGCCACACCGTTGAAGGTCGGCGACGAGGTCGAGGCGGACGCGCCGATCCTCGTGCTGGAGAGCATGAAGATGGAGACGGTGCTGCGCGCACCGTTCCGCGCCCGGGTTAAGGAATGCCCGGTCGCCGTGGGCAGCCAGATCGAGACCGGCGCGCCGTTGATGCGGCTGGAGCCCCTGAGCGACGAGGCGGACGAGGCCGAGCGGGCGAGCGACGAGGTCGCGATCGACCTGCCCAGCGAGCCCTCCCCCGCCTCGCCGGAGCGACGCGTCGAACGAGGGCTGCAGGACCTGCGCAATCTCCTCCTCGGCTTCGACTCCGACCCCACCGACCGCGCCCGCGTCCTCGCGGACTACCTCGCGGCGCGGGAGGAGCTGGCGGCCCAGCCCCTGGACGGCGAGCTGACACTACTCACCGTCTTCGCGGATCTGGCCGAGCTCAGCCGTAACAAGCCCAGCGGCCGGCCCGACGCCCAACCCCACGGCTCCGCGCACAGCCCACGGGAGTTCTTCCACAGCTACCTGCAGAGCCTCGACGTGGAACGCGCCGGGGTCACCGACGCCTTCCAGGCCAAACTGTCGACCCTGCTCTCCCACTACGGCATCGACTCCCTGGACCGGACGCCTGAGCTGGAGTCCGCCGTGTTCCGCGTGTTCCTCGCCCAACAGCAGATGGGTGTCGGGGTCACCGTCGTCTCGGAGCTGCTGCGCCAGTGGCTGGCGGACGCACCGCCACTGGAGTCCCTCAGCGAACGCGCCGGCCTCGCCCTGGAGCACGTCATCGAGGCCACCCAGGTGCGGTTCCCGGCCGTGTCCGACCTCGCGCGTGGGGTGGTGTTCCGCTGGTTCACCCAGCCACTGCTGCGCCGCAACCGCGCCAAGGTCTACGCCGCCGTACGTGACGACCTGCGGTACCTCGACCGCGCCCCGGACGCGCCCGACCGCGCCGAACGGATCCAGGCGATGGTGGGCAGCTCCGAGCCGCTCGTCCGCCTGATCGGTCAGCGCATCGGGCGTCCCGGACGTGACCACGCTCCCCTACTGGAGGTCCTGACCCGCCGCTACTACGGCAACCGTGGCCTCTCGAACGTCACGGTGCGCGAGGTGGCGAACTGCCCGTTCGTCACCGCCGAGCACACCGACTCCAACGGGGCGACGCGCGTGGTGACCACCGCCGTCGACATCGACGCCCTGCCCGCCGCCGTCGGCGCCCTGGACACCTTCACCACCGAGGACACCGAGCACGCGGTCGTCGCCGACCTCTACGTCACGTGGGAGGACCAGCCCGACGCCGAGGCGATCGCCGACCACCTGGCGGGGCTTCTCGCCGCGAACCCGCGGCTCACCGGCATGCGGCGGATCACCGCCACCGTGGCCGGCACCAGCGGCGCCGTCATGCACCACCACTTCACGTTCCGCCCCGCCGACGGCGAGTTCCGCGAGGACCGGCTGATCCGGGGACTGCACCCACAGATCGCGCGCCGCCTGCAACTACACCGGCTGCGGGAGTTCGACCTCACGCGGCTGCCCTCCGCCGACGAGGAGGTCTACCTGTTCAAGGCCGCGGCGCGCAGCAACCCGGCCGACGAACGCCTGATCGCGTTGGGTCAGGTCCGCGACCTGACCCCGCTGCGCGACGCCGACGGTCGACTCGTCGCGCTGCCCGCCGTGGAGGACACGATCGCCGGCTGCCTGGACGCGATCCGCAACATCCAGGCGCAGCGTCCCGAACGCAAGCGGTTCGACACCAACCGGATCATGATGTACGTCTGGCCGTCGACCGAGCTGTCCACCGAGGAGCTCAACGCCCTGGTGCAGCGCATCCTGCCGACCACCGCCGGCGCCGGGCTGGAGGAGGTCCAGTTCATCGCCCGCCAGCGCAACGCCTCGGGAGAGCTGACCGAGGCCGCCGTGCGCATCACCCTGGACGCCAGCCACGGCGCCCAGCTCGACGTCGGCAAGCCGTCCACGGAGCCGGTGCGACCGTTGGACGACTACCGGCAGAAGGTGCTGCGCGCCGCGCGTCGCGGCAACGTCTACCCCTACGAGCTGACCGACCTGCTCGCGGGCACCGGTGGCCAGTTCACCGAGTACGACCTTGACGACCAGGGCCGACTCTCGCCCGTGGACCGGCCCAAGGGGGGCAACTCCGCGGCCATCGTGGCCGGGGTGGCCACGACCCCCACCGAGCGGCACCCCGAGGGCGTCACCCGCGTCGTCCTGCTCGGCGACCCGACGAAGGCCCTGGGCGCGCTCTCGGAACCCGAGTGCTCCCGAGTGATCGCCGCCCTGGACCTCGCCGAACGCATGCGGGTGCCCGTGGAGTGGTTCGCGTTGTCGGCGGGCGCCCGCATCTCCATGGACTCCGGAACCGAGAACATGGACTGGGTCGCCGCCGCGCTGAAGCGCATCGTGCACTTCACCCAGGACGGCGGCGAGATCAACATCGTCGTCGCCGGCATCACCGTCGGCGCCCAGCCCTACTGGAACGCCGAAGCCACCATGCTCATGCACACCAAGGGCATCCTGGTGATGACGCCCGACTCGGCGATGGTGCTCACCGGCAAGCAGTCACTCGACTTCTCCGGAGGGGTGTCCGCCGAGGACAACTTCGGGATCGGCGGCTACGACCGGGTCATGGGCCCCAACGGCCAGGCCCAGTACTGGGCGCCCGACCTGCCCGCCGCCCGCGACGTCCTGATGGCGCACTACGAGCACACCTACGTCGCTCCGCAGGAGTCGGCGCCACGCCCCGCCGTCACCTCCGACCCGGCCGACCGCGACATCTCCTCCTTCCCGCACGCCGTGGACGGCAGTGACTTCGCGAACGTCGGGGAGATCTTCTCCGCCGAGCACAACCCGGACCGCAAGAAGCCCTTCGACATCCGCACGGTGATGCGGGCGCTGTCCGACCAGGACCACCCAGTGCTGGAACGCTGGGCGGGAATGGCCGACGCGGAGACCTCCGCCGTGCAGGACGTGCACATCGGCGGCCAGCCGGTCTGCCTGATCGGTATCGAGTCGCGGGCGATCCCCCGGCGCGGCTTCCCGCCCACCGACGGCCCCGACACCTACACCGCCGGCACGCTGTTCCCGCGCTCGTCGAAGAAGACCGCCCGGGCCATCAACGCGGCGTCGGGCAACCGGCCCGTGGTGGTGCTGGCGAACCTGTCGGGCTTCGACGGATCCCCGGAGTCGCTGCGCAAGCTGCAACTGGAGTACGGCGCGGAGATCGGCCGTGCGATCGTCAACTTCGAGGGCCCGATCGTGTTCTGCGTGATCTCGCGGTACCACGGTGGGGCGTTCGTGGTGTTCTCCAAGGCGCTCAACCCCAACATGACGGTCCTCGCCCTGGAGGGGTCCTTCGCCTCGGTCCTCGGCGGCGCCCCGGCGGCGGCCGTGGTGTTCGCCGGTGAGGTGAACACCCGTACCGCCACCGACCCGCGCATCACCAAGCTGCAGGAACAGATCTCCGAGACCAGCGGCGCGGAGCGCGCCACGCTCAACTCCCAGCTCGCCGAGGTCCGCACCACGGTCCGCGCGGAGAAACTGGGCGAGGTCGCCACCGAATTCGACCAGGTGCACAGCATCCAACGCGCCGTGGAGGTCGGCTCCGTGGACGCCATCGTGAGCACGGCTGAGCTGCGCCCCCGCATCATCGAGGCCATCGGGCGGGGCCTGGCGAAGTAGCCGGTGGTGGGTGCTCGGATGGGAGTGGCCGAGCACCCAACGCCACCAGGTGTCGACCAGCCAGTCCCCAATGGTTCGGGTTCAATGACTGCCTCCGCCGGAGCGCCGAACCAGTGACGCCTAGCCCGTGGCAGTTCACCTGTCGGATCCTCCACGCCCAACCCTGTCGCCCGAGCGATCTTCGGAGATGCCTCAGCGTCAATGACCGAAGGCCACGAAGGTATCCCTACTGGGGGCAGGCGGCGGCGGTGGGATGGCGCGACGATGGGTTGATGAACGATGGAGCGAACGACCTCGGCGGCTTTCTGCGGAGCCGGCGTGAGCGCCTGACGCCACGCGCGGCGGGCATCGAGTCCGGCGTCACCCACCGGCGAGTCCCTGGACTGCGCAGGGAGGAGTTGGCCGAACTCGCCGGAGTCAGTGTCGGCTACTACACGCGACTCGAGCAGGGGGCGAGCGGCAGCGCTTCCGACGCCGTCATCGACGCGTTGGCCACCGCGTTGCAGCTCGACCGGGCCGAGCATGAGCACCTGCGGACCCTCGCCACACCACGACGGCAGAGGCGCCCCCGTGTGTACAAGAGCACGCTGAGGCCCTCCGTACGTGAACTACTCGCCGTGATCCCCACCACCCCGGCGATCGTGATCGATCACCGTACCGACGTCCTCGCGTGGAACCGTCTGGGTCACGCTCTGCTGGCCAGTCACCTCGACGTCCACGCACCCGACGCACGCACGCGGCCAAACGTCGCCCGCATGCTGTTCCTCGACCCCCACCATCGCGCGTTGTACCGTGACTGGCGCGCCAAGGCGCAGGTCACGGTCGCAGCCCTGCATCAGGCGGTTGCGAGGTATCCGGCTGACACGAAACTGGAACAACTCGTCGGCCACCTCGCCGTCGAAAGCGCGGACTTCGCGCGAATTTGGGCGCGACGCCCGGTTCGAACCTGCTCGTATTACCTTCGAGAGCTCGACCACCCTGTCGTCGGACGAGTCACCCTCGCCAACGAGACGGTCAGTCTGTCCGACGATGACCAACAGATCGGGCTGTTCTATGCGCGTCCCGGCACATCTGACGCCGACGCGCTCACTCTGCTGGGACAGAGCCTCGAACGAGACTCGTTCCCAGCGCCCCCATCGGAGAAGGAGAACGCGCGATGAGGCTCTTGATCGTCGGCGGGGCCGGAACGATCGGACAGCGACTGGTGCCAGCGATGCGATCCCGCGGCCACGACGTCATCATCGCCGGACGCACGTCGGGCGACATCCACGTCGACCTGACCTCGCACGCAACGATCGAGGCCATGTACCGGGAGGCGGGGAAGGTCGAGGGCGTGGTGAGTATCGCTGCCCACGGTCCTCTCGATGACTTCCCGACGTTGACGGTGGACACTCTGCACGAGAACATGCGTGCCAAGTTCTATGGCCAAGCAGACCTGGTTCTCACCGGCCAGCACCACTGCGCCGACGGGGCCTCGTTCACCCTGACCTCGGGCATCTTCGCCGATCACGCGTGGCCCCACGTCACCGGCGGTGGCGTCATCAGCGGTGCCCTGCACAGCTTCGCCCTGTCGGCAGCGATCGAGCTGCCGCGGCGCATGCGAATCAACGTGGTCAGCCCCACGATGATCGGCGACTCCGTCGACGCCTTCGCCGAACACTTCCCCGGCATGCGCCCGGTGTCGATGGACGAGCTCGTCGATCACTACCTGCGTTGTGTCGAAGGTGACGGCACCGGCCGTGTCATCCGGGCATACGGGTAGCCGGGCGTCCGGTCACTGTCGAGCGACTTTCAAAACAGATGGAATCGTAGGACGAGGGCGGGCCGTCCTGGCTCGCCCAGCGAGCCGGACAGGTCCGAGCGCACAGACTCGGAACGCGTCGTTGCCGGACCGAGGGAAGGGACGTTCTCTCCCCAGCGGGCCGGTAACGCGTGCCAATACTGTGCCCCCTGACAGCGGTGCCTTCCACACCTACCCGCGCAGCACAGCCCGGTCGAGACTCCCTCATTCGTACCGCCAACAACCGCGCCTCCCGCAGAGCCGGACTTCGCGCACGTCGGGGACCCGGTGCGGGCCTTGTGGGGCGTGGTGTGAGACGGTCGCTCAGGATGCGGGAGGGCGGATCGCGTCGGGAGCTGGGGGGCTTCGGCGCGGGGCGTGGGAGCGGATGAGGAGCCGGTGACATCGGAGCTGGGCCCCGGGGGGCACGAGGCGGGCGGTCGCGGATATCGCCGGGTCGTCACGGCGATGACGGCGGCGGGGATCGCGACCTTCGCGCAGTTGTACGCGGTGCAGGCGGTGCTGCCCGGGCTGGCGGAGGGGTTCGACGCTTCAGCCTCCACGGTGGCGCTGACGGTGTCCTTCGCCACCGGTGGGCTCGCGATGTTCGTGCTGGTGTGGAGCGGGGCCGCGGACCGGTTCGGTCGGGTTCCCGTGATGACGACCGCGCTCGTCGTCTCCACCGTGCTCGGCCTGGTGGCGCCGATCGCGCCGGACATCACCACGCTCATGGTGATCCGCGCGTTGCAGGGCGCGGCCCTGGGCGGAGTGCCCGCCGTCGCCATGGCCTATCTCGCCGAGGAGATCCACCCGGCCCACCTGGCACGTGTCGCCGGCCTCTACATCGCGGGCAACACGGTGGGTGGTATGAGCGGCCGGTTGGTCGCGGGAGCGGTCTCCGACGTGGGCGGATGGCGGTGGGGCATCGCGGCCGACTCCCTGCTGGCTCTGGTGGCGCTCATCGTCTATCTGGTGGCGGTTCCGCCGGCGGCGGGGTTCACCCCCCGGCAGAACCGACGCACCGACCGATCGGCGGGACGCGAGGGGCCCTCCACCCTGACCCGGTTGGTCGGCGCGTTCCGCGACCCCGGGATGATCGCGCTCTATCTGCAGGGGTTGCTCCTGATGGGCGCGTTCGTGACGATCTACAACTACCTCGGCTTCCACATGATGGCGCCGCCGTTCCTCCTCTCCCCCACCCTCGTGGCGTTCCTGTTCGTCGCCTACCTCGCGGGGACGGTGAGCTCCGCCGTGGTGGGGCGGGCGATCGAACGTCTGGGGCGCCATCGGGTGCTCGTCGGGTCGCTGGCGTTCATGCTCTGTGGGGTGCTGCTGCTCGTCATGCCCGCGTTCGCCGCGATCGCGGTGGGGCTGCTGGTGCTCACGTTCTTCTTCTTCGCCGTGCACACCACGGCCTCGGCCTGGGTGGGGCACCGGGCCGCGCCGGGGTCGCGTGCGCAGGCCGCCGGCCTGTACACCCTCGCCTACTACACCGGGTCCAGCGTCCTGGGGTGGGTCGGCGGCCTGTTCTACGAGCACAGTGGCTGGACCGCTGTGGTCGGCTACGTGGTCGCGCTGTGCGTGGGGGCAGGGGTCGCCACCGTCGCGCTGCGTCCCCGACGGGGCTGACGTCCCGGCGGGCGTCGCGGAGGGCGTCAGGGGTGGGGGCGGGTGTGCGCGTAGAGCGCGTCGCGGACGAAGACCGCCCCCTCGCGGCTGTGGTAGGTGGCCCCGAACCGTGGGTCGTCGACGTAGGTGTCGCCCAGGCCGCGCAGCATCTGTGCCCAGCGTTCGTGGTCGTCCTCGGCGGTGGGGGTTCCGGGGATGCCGCGCAGCCACTCGACGTGTCGGGCGGCCATCTCCTGGGCGTCGTCCGACGTTGGGGACACTCCCGAGCGCCACACCGTGACCCAGTCGGCGACGAGGTCGTCGCGTTCGCGTTTCCACGCGACCTGTTCCGCGAGGGTCTTGGCGTGCCACCAGTCGTTGCTCACCCGGTACACGTCCTCGCCCCACCGCGCGATGACGTCGTCCTTGTAGGGGTCGTTGAACCCTTCGAGCAGCACGTCCATCCCGGGCTCGGTTCCCGCGAGGAGACAGTCCAGAGTGTGGCGCACGGTGCGCAGTTGTTCGTTGATCCGGTCGCGTTGGGCCTCGAGCGCGGAGATGTGGGCCCGCAGGCCGTCGCGCTCATCGACCTCTTCGGCGAGCACGTCGGCGATGGTGGCCAGCGGCATCCCCATCTGGCGCATCACCAGGACGCGCTGGAGCCGCGCGACGGCGGGGGCACCGTAGAAGCGGTACCCGTTGGCGCCCACGCGCGTGGGCGCGAGCAGCCCGATCCGGTCGTAGTAGCGCAGGGTGCGGGTGGTGATCCCCGCCCGGGTCGCCAACTCCTGGATCGTCCACTCCATCGGGTGCTCCTTCCTGGTGCCCCGCCGTCAGCGCCTCACCCGGGGCCGTGGATTCATCGCAGGACCTCGAGCGCGGTGGCGATGACTGTCGCGCTGTCGGCGTGCAGGGCCTCGGCCGCAGACTGTCCGGTCTGCTTGAGGTAGGCGTCGACCAGCCGGTTGCCGACGGCGTAGCCGGCCCCGGTCGGCACTCCCACCGGGGTGACACCGAGACGTTCGGCGCTCGCGTCGCCGTGGACCCAGGCGGTGAAGTTCTCCATCCCGGTCACGCCCAGCCCCTCGATGACCCGAGCGAGGACCGCATCGTCCTCCAGGTGCGGCACCCCGATCGGGGTATAGCCCAGAGCGTCCCCGTAGAGCTGCCGGGCGAACGCGTCGGCCAACCCTTCACCCACGACCTGCTCCCCCACGGTGACCACCGACGGGTCCCACACCACGCCGCCTGGACTGTACCGGAGGTTGTGGTGGAGTTCGTGCACGGCGTTGGGTTCGATCCGGTCCAGGTTGACCTCGTGGGGCCACAGGGTGATGTAAATGTACCCCGAGATCCCGCCGAACCCGACGAGGCCGCGAACGGTGTCCATGAAGTGGGTGTTCGCGGGGTCGCCGAGCGCGAGGAGCACCGTGATGTCGGGGGCGTCGAGGGCGGGGTTGGCCTCCGACAGCACGGCCAGGGCGTGGTCCATCGCGTGTTGGGTCCGGTCCCAGGCCTTCGCCTGCGCCAACTGGTCGAGGGCCTCCAGGCAGCGGTCCTCGTCCCGGTCGATCGGGAAGCCGAAGGTCTGGTGGTGCACGGCCACGAGGTCGACGTCGCCGGGCGCGTAGCGGTACATCCCGGCGATGGGTTCGAGCATGGTGCGCAGCTCGGCCGCACGGTCGGCGGTCGGGGCGCTCAGGACGCGCGTCATCGCGGTGTGGGTGTCGAGAACGTTGATCGTCATGTCGCCACACTGTAGGGATTGACGTGGCGTCAAGGTCAAACGGTAAACCAGCGGCAACTCACCGCTGCCCGCTGGGTGCCCCCGCTTCGACCTCGGGGTCGCCTGCCGTCCGGTCGGCGGATCCCCGGTCGGCGAGGAGGCCGCGCCGGCGGACCCACATCTCGATGAGCACTGTCACCAGCGGTGGGATCGACGCCAGGAGCGCGAGGCCGGTGACGAGGAGGGGCCAGCGCAGCTTCAGGGCGGCGATGAGGGTGATCGCCACATACAGCATGAACGCGGCGCCGTGCAGCCATCCGAAGATCGTGACCCCGAGTTCGGTGGTCTCGGTGACGTTCTTGAGGAACATCCCGGCCAGGAGTCCCGCCCAGGTCGCCGCCTCCACGAAGGCGATGACGGCGAAGGCCCGTCCCACGGGGCTGAGGGGCTGCGACTGCGGAGTGGACATGTGGTGCGGAATCCTTCGAGTGGTGGTGGGAGAGGGCGGTGCGCGCCGTGTCCGGTCGGTGGACACGGGTTCACCACGACCAGGGTATTCACCGATTTCCCACCCCTCCGTCCGCCCCGCCAAAGCGGGAGTGCCGGGGGCGACGTTGGCTCGTCGCCCCCGGTCGTCCCTCAGCCATACCGGTCTGTCACGTCTGTCAGATCGGTGTGGTCTCGGCGAGTCCTCGGGGGTGTCGGGGCCCGGCGGCGGCCGTGATCTCGGCGAACCGGCGCGGGGGCTCCTGGTCGTCGTCGACGGTGGTGTTGTCCGCGAAGGTGACCCCCTCGGGGACCGCGTCGCTGCCCACGGGGTCGGCGTCCCAGAGGTTTCCTCGGTAGCTGACGTGGTCCAGGGGCGGGCTGACGTGGAGGACGGCGGTGTTGTCGGCGCGCAGGACGACGTTGTCCCGGAGGGTCACCCAGGCGGCGCCGTAGTCGGTGTAGAGCCCGAAGTTGTAGGGGGTGCGGGTGTCGGTGATGACGTTGCCCTCGATCACGGCGCCGGTGTCCCAGGAGTCTCCCTGTGGGCCGGAGAGGTAGACCCCGCCGCCGTCGGCGAGCACCCCCATGGAGCGGGTGACGTGGTTGTGGGTGATGCGGGTGCCGCGGGCCGGTCCGGCGACGATGCCGCAGTGGGGGACGTCGTCGACGTCGTTGTGGGCGATGACGGCGTCGGTGGTGCCGGTGACGCCCAGCGCGGGCGATCCCGGGTAGTCGCGCCCGATCCGGGTGACGCGGTTGTCCTCGACCACTGGGGCGCGCCCGCCCGTGATCCTGATGGCGGAGGCGGAGAGGGTGTCGAAGTCACAGCCACGGACGAGGAGTCCGGCGCCCCCGGTGACGCCCAGGGCGGTGGCGCCGATGCGGGTGAAGTGGCAGTCCTCGAACCGGACGTCTTCGCTGTCGTCCACGGTGACGCACGCGGGGACGTCGCGGGCCCGGGAGGGGTAGGTCACCCAGGCCACGTCCTCCTCGATCACCGCGGTCTCGATGTCTCCCTCGCCGTCGTAGTAGCCGGTGCCGTGGTAGTGCAGGAACGACCTCTGGCGTGGCCAGGTGGCCTCGGCGAGCACGAGGCCAGTGAGGGTGATGGCGCTCGCGCCGGAGATTCGCACCAGCGTGTCCAGGGACGGCGCCACGACGCGGGTGCGTCGGGGGTCCTCTCCCGGGTGGGGGCGGTAGTGCAGGAGGTGCTGGCCGGAGTGGGAACGGTCCAGAGCGAAGGTGCCGGGTTCGGTGAGGAAGGCGGGGTCGTTCTCGATCCGGGTCGGCAGGTCGAGTCCAGAGCCCTGGTATCCGTCCCAGGCGAAGTTGTAGAGCTCCTTCGCCCGGTCGAACTCCGGTTGCTCCATGGTGATGGTGGTGGTGTCGCCCTCCCGCGTGACGGAGGCGACCCGGGACCGCGCCTCGGTCCACGGGTAGACGCCACGGTGGACGAACTCCACCGAGCTCGGATCGTGCCACGACAGCGGGGCCGCGCTGTCGGTGACATAGCCCCGCTCCGTGCGGCGCGCGTCGCCGGGGAGGGCGTCGATCGTGGCGCGTTCGGCCCGGCGGCCGTCGACGTAGAGCTCGCGACAGTCCAGGTCACCGACCTCCGCCTCCCAGACCCCGTCGAGCTCCCGCCACCCGGTGACCTCCCGGCCCCCGCTGAGCACCGCCGGCCCGTCCTCCGCGCGGAAGGAGAGGCCAGAGTCGGCCTCCGTGACGACGAGGGGTTCGGTGAGCGGGTAGGTTCCGGGCGCCAGCGTGACGACGGCGGGTCGGGTCGGGTCCCGCGCCGCGCGTTGGGCGCGCTCCGGGGTGGCGAACGGCTGGTCATGACTTCCCGGCCCGGTGTCGTCCCCGCCCGGCGCGACATGGAATTCGTTCGGCATACTTGTCCCCTGCTTCTCATCAACGATTCGAAACTGGTATACATCATAAACATGAAAGACGAGCGCCACGATCCGGATCTCGACGTCGAGCTGCTGTGGCGGCCCCGCCGGGGACTGGACCTGGAACGAATCGTCCACGCTGCGGTCGAGGTGGCCGACGAGGACGGCCTCGAGGGCATGTCGATGCGGAAGGTGGCCGAGCGTCTGGGGTTCACCCCCATGTCGCTCTACCGCCACGTCCCAGGGCGTGACCAGCTCATCGACCTGATGCTGGACGGGGCGATGGCGCGCCTGCCCGACCCCCCGACCGAGGGTGACTGGCGTTCCCGGCTCGAGACGTGCCTCACCCAGGGCTGGGAGCTCACCCGCCGTCATCCCTGGCTGGCCGAGGCGCGCGGCACGCGCCGCCTGCCGGGACCCAACACCGTCGCGCGCTACGAGCGCATGCTGGCCATCCTGGCCGACACCAGCCTTCCCCCCGCCGAGGTCATCGCGGCGCTCAACGTGGTGAGCCGCTTCGTGGACGCCGAGGCCACGGCGCTGCTGGAAGCGGCGCGGGCCGAGCGGGACGGCGGGGGCACCGACGAGGAATGGTGGGACGCGCGCCGCTCACTGTTCGACCAGCTCGACGCCCACCCCACCATCACCGCCCTGTGGGAGGCCGGCGGCTGGGACGATCCGGTGGACACCTTCACCTTCGGCCTCGCCCGACTCCTCGACGGCCTCGAGGCCCGCATCAAGACCCACGAACAACTCCGTGACGAAATGCGTGATGAAAACTGTCGGGTGTGTGGCACACCCATCGACCAACCGGACTCCGGACGCCGTCGCCGCTACTGCTCCCGCGCGTGCCAACAGCGGGCCTACCGCCAGGGGCGTTCCGATCGGGAGCAGTGAGGACGGGCGGGGCCGCGCCGAGAACACGGCTCGTGCGCGGCCCGCCGCTCACTCGGCGGTGGTGGAGGCCAGGGCGGAGGTCCAGAGCTCGGCGTAGCGACCGTCGCGGGACAGGAGTTCGTCGTGCGAGCCGACCTCGGCGACCCGGCCGCCGTCCAGGAACAGGATCTGGTCGGCCGACCGGACGGTGCGCAGCCGGTGGGCCACCACGACCACGGTGCGGCCGGCGCTCAACCGCTCGATCCCCGCGTGCACCGCCGCCTCGTTCACGGGATCCAGCGCCGAGGTCACCTCGTCCAGCAGCACGATCGGCGCGTCCTTCACCATCGCTCGCGCGATCGACACGCGTTGGCGCTCCCCTCCCGACAGCTTCGCGCCGCCCTCGCCGACGTTCGTGTCCCACCCCTCGGGCAGACGCTCGACCACTTCGTCGAGCCGTGCCGCCGCGGCGGCGGCGCGCACCTCGGCGTCACTCGCGTCCGGTCGGCCCAGGCGCACGTTCTCCTCGATCGTGCCGTCGAACAAGTAGACGTCCTGGAACACGATGGCGATCCGACCCACCAAGTCCTCGGTGGCGAGGGAGCGAACGTCAACGCCGCCCACCCGCACCGCGCCCGCGTCCACGTCGTGGAACCGCGCGAGCACCTGCAGCAGGGTGCTCTTCCCCGACCCGGACGGCCCGACCACCGCGAGGCGGTGCCCCTGGGGAACCGTCAGCGACACCGAGTCGAGCACGGTTCGGCCCCCGTGGGCGAAGGTGACGCCGTCGAACTCCACGTCGTGGCCGTCCGGGCGCGCCGGGTCGAGGGGTTCGGGCAGTGGGGGCACGGCCAACAGCGCGTCTAGGCGGACGAGTTCCGCCCGTGCCGCGCGCGTCTGCGCGCCGATGTCGGTGAGCGAGAGCAGGGGGTCGGCGCAGCGCGCCGCCAGGACCAGGATCGTCAGGAGTTCCGCCGCGCCGATGTTCCCGCCGAGCGCGAGGGACGCGCCGAGGACCAGCAGCGCGGTGAACACCGCCTGCACGGTGAGCGTGAGCCCCACCGCGCCGCGCACCGTACCCAGAACCTGGCGGCGGGAGGCGTGTTCGGCGTCGCGGAGCGCGTCGTCGAGCAGGCGGAACCGTTCGGTGGTGCGGCCGCCGGCCCGCAGCGCCGCCTGGGCACGCAGGAACTCCACGACACGATCGGTGGTCTCCTTGTCCCGTGCGTGGCGTTCGGCGTCGGCGGCGGCCGTGGTTCGCCCCGTCCACACCTGGATCGCCACGACGACGGGCGACGCGACCAGCGCCGCCACACCGAGCCGCCAGTCGTAGGCCAGCATCACCACGACGATCGTCAACGGTGTCACCCAGGCGGTGATGGCAGGGACGAGGAGGTGAGCGATCACGCTCATCGCTTGCAGGACGCCCTGGCTGGCCATGGTCGACACCTCGCCGACTCGGCCGGCGCCGTACCAGCCGATCGGAAGCCGGGCCAGATGGTCCCCGAGCCGGTGGTACACGCCGCGCAGCAGCGTGGTTCCGACGCGGAATCCGGAGAAGTCGCTGAGGTAGCGCAGGGCTGCGTACAGCGTGACCATGACGGCGAACGCGGCCAGCCAGGGTCCGGCGTCGCTGGGGGTGTCGCCCAACAGCGCGCGCAGCACGGGAACCAGCAGCGCGTAGGACGCGCCTTCGACGACCGCGGTGAGGGTCATCAGGGCGACGGTTCGGCGCACCGGCCGGGCGTAGTCCCGCCCCAGGACGCGCAACAGCAGGGGGATCATGGGGACTCGTCTCCTCGTGGTGTGTCGACGACGTCGGGCGCGGCGGCGAGCGCGGACTCCTGGGTGCGCCAGAACGCGGCGAAGGTCCCGTCGCGGCGACGCAGGTCGGTGGGTGAGCCGCGTTCCACGATGGCTCCCTCCTCCAGCACGACGACGGTGTCGGCGTCAGCGATGGTGTCCAGGCGGTGCGCGATGACGAGCATCGTGCGGTGGCCGCGCAGTGACGCGAAGGTGTGGCGGACGGCCTGTTCGGTGTGGGGATCGGCGAAGGCGGTGGCCTCGTCCAGCACGAGGATCGGTGTGTCGGCCAGCAGGGCGCGGGCGATCGCGACGCGCTGTGTCTCACCGCCGGACAGCGTCGCGTCGTCGGGCAGGACCGTGTCGTAGCCGTGGGGCAGGGCGAGGATCCGGTCGTGGATGTTGGCGAGCCGCGCCGCACGCTCCACCGCGTCCCGGTCGGCGTGGGGGACGGCCAGGGCGATGTTGTCGGCGACCGACGCGCGCACCAACACGGTGTCCTGGAAGACGAAGGAGACGCGGCGGTGGAGGTCCGGGCTGGCGATCTCGCGCAGGTCGACACCACCCAGGGTGACCGACCCGTGGTCGGGGTCGAAGAAGCGGGGCAGGAGCTGGGCCAGCGTCGACTTCCCGCTCCCCGAGGGGCCGACGAGCGCGGTCATCGTCCCGGGCTCCAGCGTCAGGTCCACGCCGCGCAGGACCGGGTGCTCGGGGTCGTAGCCGAAGCGGACGTCGCGCACCTCCACGCGGTGGTCCCGTGGCGTCGTGGGGTGTGCTGCTTCGGGCAGCGGCGGGGTGGCGAGCACCTCGCGGATGCGGCCGACGGCGCGCCCAGCGGCCTGGGTCTCGTCGAGGCCGTGGCTGAGCGCCGCGACGGGAGCGGTGAGACCCAACCCCAGGAGCAGGAAGGGCAGGAGGTCGACCGGGGCGAGTCCGCCGTGGCTGATGAGCACGGTGCCGCCGGCGAGGATGACCAGGAGCACGAAGGGTGGCGACAGAGCGGTCTGCATGCCCGCGCCGATCCACGACAGGCCGCGCACCATCGAGGAGAACACGTCGGCGAAGTCGTCGGTCGCCGCGCGGAACCGGTGGTGGGAGCGTTCCCCACCCCCGAACGCCTTCACCACGGCGATGCCCTGGACGAACTCCACGGACTCGTTGGAGATCCGCGCCATGGCCTCGTCGAACGCCGCCTGCTCGCGCTGGCGGGCGGGGGTCGCCATCAGCGGGACCAGGGCCACGGCGAGCACCACCGGGATCATGGTGATCAGGGTGAGGCGCCAGTCGACGGTGAACAGGTAGATCAGCGACACCAGCGGCACCACGAACGCCGAGACGAGTTCGCCGGGTGAGTGGGCGACGAACGGGTGCAGGGCCTGGACGTCGTCGCCCACCACCTTCGCCAGTTCACCGGTTCGGCGGCGCGAGAGCCAGCCGATCGGCACCCGGCCCAGGCGGGCCGCCAGCGCGCGGCGGAACGACAGTTGCACCCGGCCGTCGATGAGGTGTCCCAGCCCCGACGCGGCGGCGGTGAACACCAGGCGCACGAGGAGACCGCCCGCCCCGACGGCCACGACGAGCCAGACACGGTCGGCGTCGACCGACCCGGGCGCCAGGAGGGTGCGCCCCAGTTCCACCACCGCCAACAGTGGCGCCAGCCCGGCGACCGCGCCGATGACCTGGAGGGTCACCACGGTGGCGAAGCCGGTGAGGTGGGGCCGCAGGAGCCCCACTGCCCCAGGAGCCTCCTCCTGGGGCGGGGGTGCTGGCCGGGCGTCCGGCATGGGGGTTTCGCGGGTCGTCATCGTGTTCCCGTCCGGGGTGGCCACCGCCGGGTCGGGGGCGTCAGTCGGCGAGGGCACGGCGCAACGCTCCGGCGAGTTCGGCGATCTGACGCTGGGACACGTCGGCGGAAAGGATGGCCTGTGACCCATGGAAGGTGCCCGGCCACTGGTGCAGCTCGACGGAGACACCCGCCTGCAACAGGCGCAGCGCGTAGGTGATGTTCTCATCGCGGTTGGGACAGAGTTCGGCGCTGGCGATGTGGGCCGGTGGTAGGCCGGACAGGTCGGTCGCCCGCGCGGGCGCCGCGTAGGGCGTCGCGGGCGCGCCACCGAGGTAGTGCCGCCACGCGGCGGTGCACTTGTCGCGGGTCATCCATGGCGTGTCGGTGAAGTTCCGCGCGGACCAGGTGTCCTGCCGGTCGTCGAGGCCCGGCTGGTTCAACAGTTGGAAGCGGATCCGCGGCCCGCGCTCGTCCCGAGCGCGCAGCGCCAGACCCGCGGCGATTCCCCCTCCCGCGCTGTGCCCGCCGACGGCGATCCGGTCGGGATCGACGCCGAGCTCCTCGGCGTGGTCGGCCACCCACTGAAGTGCGGCGTAGGCGTCGTCCAGCGCCGCCGGGAACGGGTTCTCGGGGGCGAGTCGGTAGCCCACGGAGACCACGACGACTCCGGCGTGCCGGGCGATGGCGGCGGCCCAGGGGTGTTCGGTGTCGACGTCGCCCATGACCCAGCCACCACCGTGCAGCCAGATGACGGCGCCGCGTGACTTGTGCGGGTCGTAGACGCGGATGGGCACGTCGGGGTCGGCGGGCACCGTGCGGTCCTCGACGAGGATGCCGGAGGTGTCGGGCTCACCGACCGAGGAGGACAGGGCGGCGAGGTCCTTGCGCGCCGACACCGGGTCGCTGAGGTCGGCCGCGGGGAACAACGGGATGAACGCTTCGAGTTCGGGATCCATGGGAGTCATCATCCCGACCGACGTGGTCGCCGGTCATCCGCCACGTGGCGCGCGTTCGGGCCGGTTCACGCACCGATCGTCGCCTATCCTCCACCTATGGAGGTTCTGGCTGAACGCCTGTCGCACCTGGACCCGGAAGCGGGCGGCGCGGTCCGTGTCGTGATGTTCTTCGACACGTTGATGCGTCGACGCGTGGACCTCGCGGCGCTCACCCGGGCGTCGGCGACGCTCGCCGAGTGCGTGACGGGGGTACGGCTACACGGCACCGGCCACGTGATCCGCGCCGCGCCCAACGGCCTCGACGCCCCGGAAACGGAGGGGGCGGCGTCCACCACCCTGCCGATCGTCCTGGACGACGAGCCGATCGGTGCCGTGTGGCTGGAACGCTCCGGCCCGCCCCTTTCCCTGGACGACCTGGTGCTCGACCGGCTCGCCCTCGCCGCCGCCGGCGTCGTGGAACGGTACGGTCCCGCGCGCACCACGATGGCCGACCCGGCCCTGGTCGAGCTCGTGATCAGCGCTGACACCGACGAGGCGGCGCGGGCGCGGGCGCTGCGCCTCCTGGGGTTCGGCCTCGACGCCCCGATCCGGGTCGCCGCCGTGCGTTCCCGGCGACCGCTCGACCAGGTCGGCGGCTTCCTCTCCCCCAACCGCTTGGTGAAGGCGGCGCCCCTGACCGACGTGGGCGTCGTCCTGGCCACCACCCTGGACGTGACCCGCCTTCCCCCGGACGTCCGCGCGGGTGTCGGCTCCGCCGCGAACCCGGACGAGTCCTGGCGGGAAGCCCGCACGGCCCTGCGATTCACCACCGCCCGCGAGCCGGTCCTGCGCCACGACGACCTCGGGGCGCTGGCGCTGCTCGCCCAGGTCCCGCCGGACGTCGCCCGCGCCAACGTCGACGTCGCCGCGATCGCCGCGCTGACCGACAACGCCGAGGATCTGGACACCCTGGACGCCTACTGCGCCACCGGTTCCCAACGCCGCGCCGCCGAGCTCCTCCACCTGCACCACAGCAGCATCGCCCGCCGTCTGGACCAGATCGGCGCGTCGCTCGGCATCGATCTCAGCCACCCCACTGGCCTCACCCGGGCCCGCCTCGCCCTCACCACCTGGCGCCTCCTGGAGGACTGACCCACATCCGCCGTCAGCCCCGCACAGCGGTCGGCGCGTCGGAAAATCGCGTTGCCGCCGGGCGGAGAGCCGACGAGAATCCCCGGATGGACGACGCCCCTTCCCCCTCTGCCTTCCGGCCCTATCCCAAGGTCGCGAATCGCGCCGAAGGACACGCCCGTGACACGCGTGCGTGGGTCGCGACCGAGAAGGTCCACGGCGCACACTTCGCGGTGGTGTGCGACCACGTGGGCGCCCGGCCAGCGAAGCGGCGGGCACTGTTGGACGACGACGCGCTGGACGGATTCTTCGGCGTCAGTGCGGTGTGGCCCGTGCTGTCGGTGGCCGCGTCACGGTTCGCGGCGGAACTGCGCCGGGTGTGGGACGAGGCGGTCGAGGTCACCATCTACGGCGAGCTGACCGGAGGCGCCTACCCACACCCCGACGTGCCCAATGCGAGCGGGCAGCAGCCGGTGCAGACCGGCGTCTTCTACTCCCCGGACCTGCGGTGGGTTCTCTTCGACGCCGCCGTCCGGACTTCCACGGAGTGGTGGTGGATCGGCGATCGGTCGTTGCGCGAGGCCGCGACGTCGGCCGGACTGGACTGCGTTCCAGAGCTCGCCCGTGGCCCTCTGGGGCGGCTGCTCGACCTTCCCCCAGTGTTCCCGAGCGAGGTCCCCGCTCTCCTCGGGCTCCCGGCCCTCTCCGACAACCTCGCCGAGGGCTACGTGGTCAAACCCGCCGGCGCGTGGCCGGAGAGCGATCCCGCGTTCGGGCCTCGCCCACTCGCGAAGGTGAAACAGCCGTCCTTCAGCGAGGATGCCCGTTTCGACGGGGCACGCCCCCACCTGCCGCCGCCGGAGGGAACGACCGGAGTCCCGGCGTGGCTACTCGCCCACGCCTCGACACTCCTCGTCCCGGCCCGCGCGGCAGCCGCCGTAAGCAAGTTGGGCCCACGCACACCGGTGGAGGACGTGGCCGAGGAGATCGCCCGTGACGCCGTGGACGAGCTCTGCGCGGACATCGGCGGACTGGACGACGCGCAGACGTGTGGCCTGGAGCGGGCGCTGCGTCCGGGGGCGTTGGCGCTCGCGCGGTTCGACGCCGCCGACCGGCGGGACTCCGTCAGTACCTGACCAGCGGGCTCGTGTCCCCTCAGGGGTCACGGGAGGCTCGGCCGTCTCGGCAGGCGGTTCCCGCCTCCCGGTCGTGCGCGTGTAATCGATGTGACGGCCGATGGGGAGAGCGAGCCGGGTGGCGGCCGAACCGAAATGGCGGATCACCGAACCAGCCCCGAGGCCTTGGAAGTCGTGGTGTCCGCCGCCGCTGTCGCCTCGCGGGGATCCTGCGAGCGAGACTGCCTTTCAACGTGGCTGTATTGCCCGCGCGGGTGAGCACTGGGGGGAAGGTCAGCGGTTGGGGCTGGTGATGGGCTGGTCCGCGATCACCGAACCGGAGCGCCACAACCCCATGGCCGCGAGGGAACAGATGCCGGTGAGCAGTGCGCTCCCGCCCAACAGCAGGATCGGGGACAGGGTGCCGGCCCACCCGGCAAGCGGGTAGGTGATCAGGAAACAGGCGTGGGAGAGCGAGAACTGGGCCGCGAACACCCCTGCCAGACCTCCCTGGGGCGCTGCCTCGCGTAGCAGTCTCCCGGTGGGTGTGGATATCAGCGCGCATCCGACGCCCAGTACTGCCCATCCCGCGCCGAGCACTACCGG
The DNA here is from genome assembly GCF_018437505.1 of Spiractinospora alimapuensis. NCBI lineage: Bacteria > Bacillati > Actinomycetota > Actinomycetes > Streptosporangiales > Nocardiopsidaceae > Spiractinospora > Spiractinospora alimapuensis. The sequence goes on from NZ_CP072467.1 coordinate 666,540, forward strand.
GCCAGGAGCCAGACTCCAGCCGAGCGCGAAGGCCGCCGCCCCTGCCGTGAGTACACCGGGGCCGGTGAGCATCAGTCGGCGAGTGCCGAATCGTTCCACCAGGGGTCCCAGAGCCAGCGCCACCGCCGTGGAACCCGACCCGAAACATCCCAGCGCCAGTGCCACACCGGTATCGCCCCCGCCCAGGTGAGAGCGCACGAGGACGACGGTGTCCACCAGAACCAGCGCGGTGAGCACGGCCACGGCCATATTCAACGCCATCAGCGCGAGGAGTCGGCGATCGGTGGCGAAGACCCGCCAGCTCGCTGCGACCCGGCGCGGATCACGCGAGGCGGAGGGAGAGGTGGGCAGGGTGGTGGTGGCCACCAACAGAGCGGAGGCGACGAAACCGAGAGCGGTCAGCGCGAACAGTCCGCCGAAGGGCATCACCAGCAGCAGGAGCGCGGCCAGCAACGGCGAGGCCATCGCTTCGAGATCATAGGCCAGGCGCGACAGGGCCAGCGCCGAAGTATAGCCACGATCATCGACCAGTTCGGGGATGATCGCCTGGAAGGTGGGGGTGAAGGCCGCGGAGGCGCACTGGAGTACCGCGATGAGGACGTACACCTGCCAGATCTGGTCGACGAAGGGTAGACAGGCCACCGCCAGGGCGCGCACCCCGTTAGCGCTGACCAGTACCGCTCTGCGAGGGGTGCGTGCCAGGACCGCGGTCAGCAACGGTCCTGCGCCCACATAGGCGAGCATCTTGATCGTCAGCGCGGTGGCCACCACCTGCCCTGCCTCCTGCGGGGCAAGGTCGTAGGCCAGCAGCGCCAGGGCGACCGTGGCCAGTCCCGCGCCCGCCAACGCCACGACTTGGGCGTAGAACAACCTGCGGTAAGAGGCGAACTCCACCAGCAGCCGCCACACCATGATCACCACCGTGAAGAGAGGGACACCAACAGGCACATCGTCATGTGCGCATATACGCACATTATGACATGAACAGTGCTGCCGCTCCCCGGGCCTCCTCGCCATAGACTGCGCACATGCGCACCAGCGACGAACAGGCCAACCCCAGCCTCGTGCACTCGGTTCCACCTGAAACCGAGCAGCTCACTGTGGCCGCCGGCGTGTTCGCGCTGTTGTCCGATCCCACCCGACTGCACCTGCTGTGGACGCTGGCCGGGGGCGAGGCGGACGTGGGGCAACTGACCGACGCGTGCGGGGCTTCGCGCACCGCGGTGTCTCAGCACCTGGCCAAGCTGCGCCTGGCTGGGTTGGTCGAGGCACGCAAGGAGTCGCGACACTCCATCTACCGGCTCAGCGACGGCCACTTGCGCCGGCTGGTGGTGGAGGCGCTGAACCACGCCGACCACGTGGTGACCGGCGAGCCCTTCCACGACTGACCAATCCGGTGTTCGTAGGACGTCCCGCGCCACACAACCCCGCTCCAGCGGCACGGACCGGCGTTGTTCTCGGGGTCACACCAGGACCATCCCCCATAGCGGCGTGGGCGCGCCGAAGATGCCCATCCCTTCGGAGAGGGAGACAGCCAACGCACGAAAACGGCGCGGCTCAGCTGCCGGGGCGGATCCGTGACTGGGTGGCGGCGTAGCCAAGCTTGGCCTCGTTGGTCAGCATGCGCACAGTGTCGATCCGGTCCCCGGTGACCTCGACGGCGACGACGGCGGTGAGAGTCCCGCCGTCCCACACCAGCAGGGCTGGCTCGCCGTTGACGTGGGCGATCTCGTTGGAGGTCCTCCGTACCTCGGGGCGTCCGCCGATGCCCAGGACGTAGCGCAGTACCCGGTCCCGACCGCGGATCGGCCGCCGGGCCGCTGTGCGTCCGCCACCGTCGGTCCAGACCACGACGTCGTCGCTCAGCAGTTCCCGCAGTCGCTCCATGTCACCGGATCGCGCCGCGGCGATGAAGGCCTCGACGATGCGTCGGTGCGTGGCCTCGTCGGTGGGGAAGCGCCCCCTCTTCGCGTCGACGTGCTGGCGCGCCCGCCGCAGGAGCTGCCGTGAGTGGGCCTCCTCGACGTGGAGGATTTCGGCGATCTCGCGGTGGGGGTAGCCGAACGCCTCACAGAGCACGAAGACGGCCCGCTCGGCTGGGCTGAGCCGTTCCAGCAGGATGAGCACGCCCAGCGCGACCGACTCCCGCTGTTCGACGGCGTCGAGCGGTCCGAGTGCTCCGTCATCGGTCAGGACCGGTTCGGGGAGCCACGGTCCGGGGTAGCTCTCGCGTTGGGCCCGCGCCGAGGTGAGCCGGTTCAGGCACAGGTTGGTGACCACTGTGGTGAGCCAGGCAAGTGGAACCTCGATCGCGTGTGCCTGGGTCCACCTCAGGTACGCGTCCTGCACGACGTCCTCGGCGTCGGCGGCCGAGGACAGCATGCGGTAGGCGAGCCCGAACAGCCGCCGCCGATGCCGTTCGAACTCCTCGTCCGACGGTCGGGCATCGGGTGGGTTCACAGCGCGACGCTAACACGCGCCGCGCGGCGGGGCCGGGGCGCGACCGCACCCAGGACCAGCCCCGTGTGTCGTGGGCCACGCTTCCTCCGGAGTGTCACGTCCGGGAGCCCTGGCCGGTCTTCCAGGATGTACGCGACGGACGACGGCCGCTCGACCGGGTGGTCGCACATGAACGGATGAGACATGGAGTCAGTCCTGGTGACCGGTGGAACCGGAACGCTCGGCAGAGAGGTGGTGCGGCGACTCGCCGAGGGGCCGCACGAGGTCCGGGTGCTCACCCGGCGGGCCGAACCAGGCGGACGCGAGCCGTTCCGCCGAATGGTGGGTGACCTGTCGAGCGGCACCGGTCTCACGGCCGCGGTCGACGGCGCGCACACGATCGTGCACTGCGCCACCACGAACGGTCGTGGCGACGTCGCGGCGACCCGACGGCTCGTCGACGAGGCCGGACGCGACGGTGCGCGCCCGCACGTGGTCTATGTTTCGATCGTCGGCGTCGACCGCATCCGACTCCCCTACTACCAGGCCAAGCTCGCGGCCGAACGTGTCATCGTCGAATCCGGGGTTCCGTGGACGATCCTGCGAGCCACCCAGTTCCACGACCTGCTGGCCTCCATCTTCGCCTGGCAACGCCTTTCGCCCGTCACCGTGAGCGTACGGAACTTCCGGTTCCAGCCGATCGACAACCGAGACGTCGCGGCCCGCCTGGCGGAGCTGGTCGCGGCGGGACCGGCGGGCCGCGCCCCCGACATCGGCGGACCCAAGGTCGTCGGCATGGACGAACTGGCGCGGACGTACAACGCGGCTCGGGGTCGGCGTCGGCCCGTGGTTCCGCTGCCGTTGTTCGGCACGGTCGCAGCGCAGTTCGCGGCCGGCCACAACCTCGCTCCGGGGAACGCGTTCGGCACGGTCACCTTCCAACGTTTCCTCGCCGAAGGCGGTGCCCGATGAACGGAACCAGGGCGATAGTCGTGCGGGGCGGTCTGGTGTTCCTCACCGCGATCTCGGCCCTCCTGGGCGTCGTCATCTTCGTGTGGCCCGCCGAGTTCTTCGGCCTGAGCTGGGTGAACATGGGCATGGCCTACAACCCGCATCTGTTGCTGGACTACGGTGCCAAGAACCTCGCGGTGGCGGTGTTCCTCGGCGGCGCGGCGGTGTCGATGCACCGTGTCCTCGTCCGCACCGCGCTGGCCGGGTACGCGGTGTGGGCGGTGGCGCACTTCCTGATCCACCTGCGCTACCGGGCGCACTTCGCGGCACACGCTTCGGCGGCCGAGGCCAACCTGCTGGTGGCGATCCTGGGCGTCGGCGCGTTGATCCCTCTGGTGCTCCTCGTCCTCACCTACGGGCGACGGGAAGCACGCAAACAGAACGCGGTGGCCGACCCGCCGACCTGAGCCGGACGAATCCCCCACCCGGCCACGACGACCGGGTGGGAACGAGTGATCCGCGGTTACCGGTGGTCGGCCCCCTCCACCGGCGGCTTCGTCGTCGCCTCCGGCGGCGTGGCCGGAACACGGCCTCTCCGGTAGGCGGCGACCAGACTCCCGGTGAGCAACACCAGGATCATGAGCGCCATGACGCCCCCCATGGTGGCGTAGGCGCCGGGAATACCCATCCCGGCGGCGATGAAGCCGATCACGACCGCGCCCAGACCGGTCCCGGAGTCGAACCCGACGTTCCACACCGTGCTGGCCGACCCGTTGCCGCGCGGGCCGGCGCGGCGCAGCATGGTCATGATGGTGTCGTTCTGCACCGCGCCGAAGCCGAGGCCGTAGAGGACACCGGCCGTGATCGCGGTGGCGGCGGCTCCGGCGTCCCAGACCGCGGCGAGGGCGAACCCACCCATGCCCAGGGCGCTGATCGTGAGCGCGGGCAGCGCGAGCTGTGTGCCGCTGCCACGGTCGGCCCAGACTCCGTGCCCCCACCGCCCCACGATGACGCCGGCCGCCACGGCGAACAGCGCGATCGGGGCGACGTTGCCCTCCCCCAGGGCCAGCGCCAGGAACGCGGTGATCCCGCCCATCGCACAGGCGGTGACGAGCAGAACCAGGGTCGGGGTCACGTACTGGCGCAGCGGCCACGGGTCGGTTGAGGGTTCGTCGTCGCTGGGCGTGGGCGTGGCGGGGCCCGAGACGGCGGCCATCACGGGGGCGGCCAGCAGCGCCACGACGGCGGAGGTGATGAACACCGCGGCGTATCCAAAGGTCTGGGCGTACCAGACCCCGAGCGGAAGCAGCAGGAGGTGGGGAATCCCGACGGCGCTGCCGTACAGCCCCAGGGCGCGTCCGCGTTGGTCGTTGGGGACGAGTTGTGAGGCGAGCGCGGTCCCGGCCACCACGAACAGGCCGAATCCGATGCCCCGCACGGCGGAGATGCTCAGCACCCACGACAGGTCGGTGGTGACCGGATACAGGAACGTGGGCAGGCCCATGAACACGGCGCCGACGGCGAAGAGGATCCGCAGTCCGACGCGGCGCAGCAGCCAGGGGATCGCCAGTTGACCGGCGACGGTGGCCGCCATCATCACGCCGGTGACGGAGCCCACGCCTCCGTGCCCGGTCCCGCCGCTCGCGGCCCACAGGGGCAGCACGCTGAGCAGGGGCCAGAAGTTGGAGGCGGTCAACATGGTGGCGATGAGAAGCAGGCGGAAGTCGCGGCCACGAAGCCCGGAGGGGGTGGAGGACACAGGCAGGCTCCTGAACACATGGATTCATCGGATGGTCGGGTCCATTTGAGCAAAACATCCCGGATCGCCGCCGGATTCCCCGCCCCCGCCGTCACACTGGGGAACATGGACATTCCCACGGCCCAGGCCTTCCTCAACGACCACTCCCACGCGGTGCTGGGGACCTACCGATCCGACGGCCGGATCCAGATGTCACCCGTGCTGGTGGGGGTCGACGCCGAGGGGCGGGCGATCGTCAGCACGCGACACACCGCGATGAAGACCCACAACCTGCGTCGGGATCCGCGCGCCGTGCTGTGCGTCCTGAGTGACGGGTTCTTCGGCGACTGGGTCCAGGTGGAGGGCGAGGCGGAGGTGGTGGACCTGCCGGAGGCGCTGCCCCTCCTGGTCGACTATTACCGGCGGGTCTCCGGCGAACACGACGACTGGGCGGAGTACGAGGAGTCGATGCGGCGGGAGCGGCGGGTGCTCGTCCGCGTCACTATCACCGCGGCGGGTCCCTCCGTCAGCGGCTGAGACCCGCCAGGAACTCCGTCACGGTCGCGGCGAAGGCGTCCGGCGCGTCGTCGTGGATCCAGTGGCCGGCGTCAGGGAAGTCGACGAGCTTCGTGTTGGGCCGCCGGCGCACCATGTCCGCCGCCATGTCCGCGCTCAGTAGCGTGCTGTGGCCGCCCCGCATCAGCAGCGCCGGGCAGGTGGAGGCCAGCCAGTCGTCCCAGTGGTCGCCCATCGCCTGCTTCTGGGAGCGCATCATGTCCGCGGGGTCGAACAACAGCCGCCAGGTCGCGCTGTCGGGGTCGTGCTCGACGCTGTGCAGGAAGTAGGTGGCGTCGGGGATGCCGCGCTCCTCGATGGCGGCCCGCATGGCGTCGGGGCTCGGGGCGGTGGTGGGCCAGTCGGTGACGTCGAGGACGGGGTGGGCGACGGCGGTGTCGTCGGTGACCGCGCCGATGTCCTCGACGATCAGCCCGCGCACCAGATCCGGTCGTCGGGCCGCGAGCCGGTAGGCGACGACGCCGCCCATCGAGTGCCCGAGCAGCACCACGGGCCCGAGGGCCAGGGCGGTGAGGAGCGCCTCTAGGTCGGCCACATAGGCGTCGGGGTGGAAGTCGCCCCCGTTGTCACTGCGTCCGTGTCCCCGCTGGTCCGGGGCGACGATCCGGTAGCTGGTACTGACGTGCTCGGCGAGCGGCGCGAAGATCCGCCCCCGCCCGAAGTGTCCGTGCAGCGCCACCACCACGGGCGCCGTCGGTGGGCCGTAGTCCTCGTAGGCGAGGCGTCGGTCGTTGAGGGTGAGGAGGGTGGTGGAGGGCATGGCGGCAGTCTAGGTGGGTGGTCACGCCGCACCGGGTGCGTGGCCCTTGAGGGTGTGGAAGCCGGGGGTGGCGGCGACGAGGAGGGTGGCGTCCCAGAGTCGGCCGGCGGCCTCTCCTCGGGGGACCTGGGAGATGACGGGCCCGAAGAACGCGACCTGGGTGTCGGGGGTGGTGGGGTGGGGTGTGGCGATGATCGGGGTGCCCACGTGCGGGCCGAGGAGGGTGACGCCCTCGGTGTGGGAGCGGCGTAGCTCGTCGTCGTAGTCGGTGCCCAGGCCGACCTCGGCGAGGTCGGTGGGAAGCCCGGCGACGCGTAGGGCGTCACGGAGTCCTGCCAGCCAGTCGACGTCGCCGGTGTCGGTATCGACCATCGTGGTGGCGGCGTCGTTGTGGGGCCACAACGCGGCGTAGAAGCGTCCCAAGGCGTCGTGCCCGTGGTGGCATTGCACCGCGGCGCAGATCCGGGCCGCGATCCACAGATAGCCGTCCGGGTCCCCCTCCGGATCGTCGTCCCGGTGCTCGTTGAGGACGGACAGGCTCATCGCCCGCCAACGCACCCGGACGGGCCGAACCGCCTCGACCTCCGTCATCCACTGGGCGGTGAGTTGGGTGTAGGGGCAGGAGGGGTCGAACCAGAAGTCGGCGATGGCCATGGCCTCAGCCTATTCGGCGTCCGGAGGCTCGTAGGGGTGGCCGAGGGTGGCGCAGAGGTCGTGGAGCGTCTGTTCGAAGACGGGTGTCATGTTCCAGTAGGCGAAGTCCAACTGGTGCAACATCTCCATGCACAGCGTGCCGTAGATCCGCGTCCAACAGGTGAGGAACACATGGACGGCCGCCGGTGGGAGGCGGTCTCCGTGACGCGCCGCGTAGGCGACGTGCTGGGCGTGCAGGGCCGGATCCACACAGTCGGGACTGGGGGCGGGGAAGGGACGCGCACGCCACAGTTCGACGAATTGGTCGAGGAAGATCCGTTCGAATCGGTTCCCGGCCTGGGAGCGTTCGCTGTCATGGCCGTGGTTGGCGGCCCCGAAGGGGCTCGCGAAGATCCATCCGAACTCCGCGGTGTGGGTTGTGGCCCATCCCCGCAAGGCCCGACAGGTGGCCAGGAGTCGGCGCATGGGTTCCTCGGCGGGCACCGCGTCGCGCGCGCCCTCCAGAGTCTCGGCGAGTTCGCGATAGAAATCCGTGGTCACAGCGCTGATCAGTGCGTCGTGATTCGCGAAGTAGTGATAGAGCGCCGGGCCGCTCATACCGACTTCCCGGGCGACGGCGTTGATCGTCACCGCGGCCGACCCCTTGGTGACGAGGAGGTCGCGTGCCGCCGCACGGATCTCCTCCACGGTTGCCGCTCGTAGCCGCTGCCGCCTGCTCGTCTGTGCTGCCATGCCCGTCCGTTCTGGTGGTTGCCTGGATTGACACTCTAGACCATCTATGTTTACTTAATGGCTCTAAATAAATCTTCGGTGCCTAAGGACCGTGATGGACAACAACCCCCGGGACGGTCGGCCGTCCTCCACCGTCAGCCCCCGACGTCGCAATCCCCTCTCCCGGTCATTAGAGAAGTACGTGGTGACGGGCTCGGTGACACAGGTCCGCGCCGTCACGGCCTCGATGCTCGCCATTCGGATGGTCGCCGACGAGCCGATCACGTTCCCGTACCAACCCGGCCAGCACATCCGTGTCCAGATCAACGATCCGCTGTCGCTGTACGGAATCGTGCGTCCGTCCCAGACCCTGCGTACCTACACGATCGTGAATTTCTCCCGCCCCGATCGCGAGGTGGAGATCTGGGCGCATCTGCATGAGAACGACGGGATCGGCGCGACCTGGGCGCGCACCGTGCAGCGCGGCGACCTCGTCACCTACTGGTGGCCCCAATGCGAGTTCCACCCCGTCCAGGGTGAACACCACCTGTTCGTGGGTGAAGAGAGCGCCGCCGCGGCTTTCGTATCGATGGTGGCCGCCATCGAACCCGACCAGCCGGTGAGGGCCGTTCTCGAAAGCGCGGGGCCCGACCACGACGTACCTCTGGCGGAGGGAGCCGATGTCCGGCGCGTGCATCGCGGTTCGGCGTCCGCGGCGTCGTCCCTAGCGCTCCAGACCGCTGTGGCCGAACTGGCGCTACCCGAGAGCCCCGGGGTCGCCTACGTCGCCGGTGAGGCCCGCACCTGCCAGGCGGTGCGTAATCACCTCGTCCAAGAACGTGGTTGGCCCCGCAAATCCATCAAGGTCAAGCCGTTCTGGACTCCGGGGAAGTACGGACTGCACTGAACCTGACAACCGGGTCAGATTCGGTAGGCGTCTCTGCGGTGTTTGATCGTCTGAATCGTGGCTCTCCGGCGAGCTTCGCCGATCCGGTCAATGACCCGACAGGTTCCACGTCGGGCAACATGTGATCCCTGATCGAGCTCCTGCGAAGGCGCGCCCAGGCTTGATCACTCGCCTTCCTGTCGATCTCTCGCGGTGCGAGACTGGCCGGATGTCGCGGGGACTGGGGTCTCGGTTCTGGTGGTTGTGGTGTGGTTCGACGTTGGCGAACCTCGCTGATGGGGTGTACAAGGTCGCGCTGCCGTTGCTGGCGGTGCAGTACACCCGGTCCCCGTTGTTGATCGCGCTGGTGAGCGCGGTCGCGTTCCTGCCGTGGCTGTTGCTGGCGCTGCACGTGGGGGCGTTGCTGGACCGGTGGGACCGGCGTCGGATCATGGTGAACGCCAACGTGGTGCGGTTCCTCGCCACGCTGGCGTTCGTGGTCCTGGTGGTGACCGGGCGCGACAGTCTCCTCGCGTTGCTGATCGTCGTCGCGGTCGTCGGTGTCGCGGAGGTGTTCTTCGACAGCGGCGCGCAGTCGACGCTTCCGGACCTGGTGGACCGCGACGACCTGGGGCGCGCGAACGGGCGGTTGTTCGGGGCGCGTGAGGTCGCGGAGAGCTTCGCGGGGCGGGCCGTGGGTGGGGTGCTCGTCGCGGTGTCGGTCGCGCTCGCGTTCGCGACCCCGGCGGTGCTCTACGCGGGCGCCGCCGGAGTCCTGCTGGCGCTGCGTGGGAGGTTCCGGGCGGAGCGCCCGTCGAACGGTTCGATGACGAGGGACATCGCCGACGGTGTGCGCTACCTGTGGCGCCATCGGCTATTGCGGACGCTGGCTCTCGCCACGGGCGTGATGAACCTGTCGCAGTCCGCGGTGATGTCGGTGTTCGTACTGTTCGCGGTGGGGCCGGACTCGGCGATGGGGTTGCCCGAGTACGCCTACGGGTGGTTGCTCACCGCGACGGCGGCGGGCAGTGCCCTGGCCTCGCTGCTGGTCGATCCGTTGCAGCGGTTGGTGGGGCGGGTGCGGCTCCTCGTGGTGACCGTCGCGCTCTCGGGGGGCTTTGGCTGGGTGCTGGTGGCCACGGCCAGCGTGTGGATCGTCGCCCCGGCGTTCGTCCTGCTGGGGATCGGGATCATGCTGTGGAACGTCGTGGTGGTGACGCTGCGGCAACGCGTCATCCCCGACCATCTGTTGGGCCGCGTCAACTCCTGCTACCGGATGCTCGCCTGGGGGCTGATGCCGGTCGGGGCCCTGTTGGGGGGTGTGGTCGCCGAGGTGGCGGGCCTGCGCGGGCTGTTCGCGTTGTGTGGGGCGCTCTCGCTGTCGCTGCTGATGTGTTTCCGCGTGGTCACCGAGCGGGAGATCGCCCGGGCGGAGGATGTGGGGCCCGCCAGTCCCTGACGAGGCCCGGGACCAGGGCGGCGACGAGGTACACCCCGCCGAACAGGAGCAGGGTTCCCGACAGGCCCATGGCGGCGATCGCCCCACCGGCGGCCAGCCCGCCGAAGGGCATACCCGCCCACGCCACGGCGGTGAGCACTCCCCGGATGCGGCCCAGCATTCCCTGGGGTGAGCGTTCGAACACGACGGCTCCGGCGACGGGGTTCACGAACCCCGATCCGAACCCGACCACGGCGTGGACGGCGAGGACGACCCAAAGCGGCGCGCCGACCGCGAGCACGAGGAAACGGGGAACACCGCCCACGACCATGCCGATCACGTAGGCGGCGCGGCGCGGAATCCGGTGTCCGGCTCCCGCGGCGACGAGGCTGGCCCCGATCGACGTCGCCGACATGACGGCCATCACGAGCCCGTAGACCGACGCGTCGTGTCCGTGGGTGTGAACCCACACCGGCAGCAGCACGGAGGCGATCGCGATGTCGAGCAGGTTGGTCACGGTGATGGTCAGGGTGAGCGTGCGCAGGAGCCGGTCGCGGAACAGTCCGTGGACGCCGGCCCGGAGCTGTCCGACGTAGGTGTCCGTGCTCCGCTCAGGTACGTGGGTGGGGCGGAACACGGCGATGATCACGGCACCGAGCGAGAAGAACGCCGCCGTGATGGCCAGGGCGTAGATACCGCCGACGGCGGCCACGGTGACCCCCGCGAGGGCGGGGCCGACAGTGGAGGCCGTTCGCTCCAGCGCGCTGGACAGTCCGGTCCCCCGCTCGAGGGGGACGTTGGCCACCCGGGTGGCGGCGGGGATGAACACGGTCTTGGCGATGTTGGCTGGCCCGTCGGCGGCGCCGACCACCGCGACCAGCGCCATCAGCCCCCACAGCGGGAGCGCGTCCGCCACGTACAGCACCGGGATCGTGATCATCGCGGCGGTGGCGACGAGGTCGCCGAGGATGGAGACGGGTCGGGCTCCGAGCCGGTCGATGAGTGGGCTGGTGAGGACCTGGGCGACGACGTGCGGCGCCATCTGGGCGAACACCACGGCGCCGGTCTGGGTCGCGCTTCCGGTGGTGGTGACGACGAACCAGGGCAACGCGATCGCGGAGAGGCGCGTTCCGCTCCAGGCGACGGCCTGTGCCGCGAGCACGGCGGACAGGGGACGCAACGTTCGCGGCGGTGCGTCGTCCTGGGGGTGGGGGGAGGTGTCCAAGGCGGCGTCCGTGGGTTGGGGTCCGGGCCAAGGGTCGCAGCGCGGTCCGCGAATGGGAAGGGAATTTCCCACGGGGACTACGTGGTGGGTGGAGTGGGCCCTGGACATCGTCCGGTGGAGGTTCCACACTCGGCACCATGATGGAGCGCGTGGCGGTGCTCTCCGATGTCCACGCCGTGGCACCGGCCCTGGAGGCGGTGCTGAACGAACCCGACGTGGTGGCCGCGGACCGTGTGGTGTTCACCGGCGATCTGCTGCCGGGCCCGTTGCCGCGCCGGACCCTGGACCTGGTGGCGGAGCTGGGCGACCGCGCGGTGTGGCTGCGGGGCAACGGGGAGCGGGACACACTGCGGCTGCGCGGCCCCGAACCGCCGCAGGCGAAGACGCCCCTGATCCAGTGGTGCGCCGACCAGGTCACCGAGGCGGACCTCGCCGTGTTGGCCGCCCTCCCGCCAGTGGTGACGTTGGAGGTCACGGGGCTGGGGGCCGTACTGTTCTGCCACGCCACCCCGCGCGACGACGAGGAGCTGGTGCTGGTGGACTCCGACGACGACCGGTGGCGCGAGGTCCTCGCCGGTGTCGCCCCCGCGGAGTCGGTCGTGGTGTGCGGGCACACGCACATGCCGTTCCTCCGCCTGGTGGATGGACGTGTGGTGCTCAATCCCGGCAGTGTGGGCATGCCGTTCGGCCCGTCCGGCGCGCACTGGGCGCTGTTGGGGCCGGGAGTGCAGCTACGGCGAACCCTGGTGGACGCCCACGCGGCGCAGGGTGCGGTGGAGCGGGGTTCGGACTTTCCGGGGATCGGCGCGTGGATCGAGCCGTATCTCACCGGTGGCATCTCCGACGCGGGGGCGAAGCGGCGGATGCGATCCCGGCAGGACGACCGAGCGAGGGGATGTTAGGGCGCTGGGAGGGACACCGTGTCGCGCCAGGCGTCGGCCAGTTCGGCCAGGGGCAGGTTCAACGCGTCGGACAGGCCGACCACGGTGCCGAACGCCGGGCTCGGCAGCCGCCCGGTCTCGATCTTGCGCAGGGTCTCGGGCGAGATCCCCGCGGCGCGGGCGACGTGGACGAGGTCGCGGTCACCACGAGCGCGGCGCAGGAGCGCGCCGAGGCGACGTCCCGCGTCGATCTGCTCTGGGGTGAGTGGGTGACGAACCATGGCCACAGCATAGCCGTGGTATTTTCATACCGCCCATATTTAAATACCAGATTCTGGTGCCGGTCCGATCCGAGGTAAGGGGACGCGTGATGGTGGAGTTGAAGTCACCCGCGGAGATCGAGGCGATGCGGACCACCGGACGGTTCGTCGCGGAGGTCCTCCAGGAGCTCTCGACCCGGGCCGGCGTCGGTGTCAACCTGCTCGACCTCGAACACCACGCCCGCGCCATGCTCGAGGAGCGCGGCGCCCAGTCCTGCTACTGGGATTACGCTCCCTCCTTCGGACGCGGCCCCTTCCGTAACGTGACCTGCCTGTCGGTGAACGACGCCGTGCTGCACGGCCTGCCCCACGACTACGTACTCGCCGACGGCGACGTGGTGAAGATGGACCTCGCGGTGGAGATCGGGGGGTGGGTGGCCGACGCCGCGCGCACGGTCATCGTCGGCACCCCCGCCCCGGAGGACGTGCACATGCGCGACGTCGCCGAGGAGGCGTTGCGCGCCGCGATCGCCGCCGCTCAGCCCGACGGGCACCTGGGGGACATCTCCGCCGCGATCCAGGGTGTCATCCAGGGCCACGGGTACCCCGTGAACAACGAGTTCGGCGGGCACGGACTCGGACGCACCATGCACGAGGATCCCCACGTCGCCAACAGTGGCCGCCCGGGACGCGGTCCGCGCCTCCGCCCCGGCCTCACCCTCGCCCTGGAGCCGTGGTTCTCCCGGACCAGCGAGCACCTCGTCTACGACCCCGACGGCTGGACCCTGCGCTCGGCCGACGGGTCACGCACCGTGCACGTGGAACACACCATCGCCGTCACCGAGGACGGGCCACGGATCCTGACCCTGCCGTGACACCCTCGGGGAGGAGGTTTCCCGCCGCGTCGGCATACCGGTCCCACCCCCAAGAAACGCATGGCCTAGCCGCAGGCGCCGTGCGTGCTCCCGCCGGCTTCGGGGGCGACGCAGTGGTTGTTCCACGCGGACTGGAAGTCGCCGGGTTCCGGTGGGGCTCCGGGCAGCGTCGCATTGATGCCTGAGCCGGCCGGGGCGCGTAGGCCGTCCAGGGCGATGGCGAGGAGGCGGCGCTGGGCCAGATGAGGGTCGGCGACACCCTCCGGCGGGCAGCGGAAGTGGCTGATCAACAGCGTGAGGTCGAAGGCGCTCACGTCCGCGCGGAGCACCCCGGCCGTCTGTGCACGCGACACCAACGCCTCGGTGGCCTGCCGTGCGCGTTCGCTGGCCCGCCGCATCTCCTCGGTCGCCTCGACCGTGCTCGCCAGGGGCGCCAGCACGCCGAGGCCACGCTCCACACACCGCCACACGTAGTCGGCGACCGCCTGCCAGGGATCGGCGACGGCCATCGCCTCCTCGGCGGCGCCGGCGACGCTCTCCATGGAGTCCACGCCCAACCGTTGGAGGAGCTCCTCCTTGGTGCGGTAGCGCCGGTACAGGCTCCCCATGCCCACACCGGCCCGCTCCGCGACCGCCGAAACCGGCGCGTCGACGCCCTGGGTCAGGAAGACGTGGTGCGCGGCCTCGAGAACGGCGCGGTCGTTGCGCGCCGCCCGTGCCTGCGGCCCGCGTCGACGTGGTGCGGTGGGATCACACATGAACTCAGCATAGGTCGCGCTTCTCCGGGACGCCCGGAGCGTGGGCCCGCCCCCTCCATTTGCGGAGTACTCCGCTCCGAGTTACATTATTCGGAGCAATCCACTCCGAATAGGGGGTCCCCTCATGATCGATGCCTTGACCGTCCTCGTCGTCGGCGCCACCGGGAACCAGGGGGGAGCCACGGCCCGCCACCTGCTGGCCGGAGGCCACCAGGTGCGCGCGCTCGTGCGCGACCCCTCCTCCCCCGCCGCGGTCGCGTTGGCGGAGCTCGGGGCGACCCTGGTCCAGGGGGACATGGAGGACCCGTCGTCCCTGCGCCGCGCGATGCGCGGCGTCGACGGCGTGTTCAGCGTGCAGGGCCTGGCCGACACCCCGGAGACACTCGCCGCCGAGGTCCGGCAAGGGATCAACGTGGCCGACGCCGCCCAGGCCACGGAGGTCCGCCACCTCGTCTACAGCTCGGTGGGAGGAGCCGAACGGGAGACCGGGATCGACCACTTCGAGAGCAAGGCGGAGGTCGAACGGCACATCCTCGCCCAGGGGATCCCCGCCACGATCCTCCGCCCGGTGTTCTTCATGGAAAACCTCTTGATGTTCGCCGAGGCCGAGGAGGAACGGGTGGTGGCGTTGCCGGTCAAGCCGGACCGGCCGATGCAGCTCATCGCCGTCGACGACATCGGCGCCTTCGCCGCCGACGCGTTCGGCTCCCCCGAGACCTTCCTGCACCGCCAGATCGAACTCGCGGGCGACGAGCTGACCTTCCCGGAGATCGCGGAGGTCTTCACCGAGGTCACGGGCACCCCCACGCGTTTCGAGGGGTTGGCGATCGAGGGACGCATGCTGGAATGGTTCGCCGAGAGCGGCTACCAGGCCGACATCCCAGCCCTGCGCCAGCTACGACCGCACCTGATGACCTTCCGGGACTTCCTGTCCGCACAGTTCCACACCGAGAACTGACGACGACGTCCCCAGATCCGGGGTTGGTCGTCCACGCACCCGACCCGACCGGGTTCGCACCGACGAAACCTGGGCCCCTGCGGGGGCGACGGCCGCTCCCCCATCCGAAAGCCCTCAATACACAGGGCCCTAGTCAGGTCACGTCCCACACCTGACGGTAGTAGGCGATGCGGTCGGGGTCGGGGGCGATCCCGTAGGCATCGAGGAGGGTGTCCTCCCAGCCGGGGCCGTAGTTCCACTGGGTGCTCCAGGTCGCCACCGCGAGGTCGGCCCACCGGTCGGCGACGCCGAGGGCACCGAGGTCCACGTGGCCCGACCACTGGCCCGCGTCGTCGATGAGGGTGTTGGGGGCGCAGGGGTCGCCGTGACAGACCACGAGGGTGTCCACGGGTGGGGCACGGTCCAGCATCGCCCGCGCCTGCGCGGGGGTGACCCGCCCGGCGGTGGGGGCGGCGGCCAACCGGCTGGCGACCGACCAGGAGAACGGGCAGTCCCGCACGGGCAGTGCGTCGTGGAGCGCGCGCAGCCCGCGCCCGATCGCGGTGACCGCGGAGCGCGGATCGGCGACCCAGCGGGGGCTGACCGCGCTCTCACCGGCGAGACCCGCGGTGCGCAGCCACGCACCGTGCCGTTCCACGCCGTATCCCAGTGCGCGCGGGACCGGGGTGTAGGCGCGTGCCCACTCCAGGCGCCGCGCCTCGGCGGCGAACTCGGAGCCGTCGTGGCCCGGCAGCCACTTGATGAACTCCCGGCCCGCGCCCGCGCCCACCTGGAAGGTGAGCCCGTCGACCTCGTTGAGCCAGACCGCGCGCACGGCCCGCCCCGCCGCCTCCCGCAGTACGGGTGCCGGTACCTCGACGTCGGCCTCTGGAATCCCTGAGAACGCTCCACCCATGCTGTCAATGATCGCGCATCGCGGTGACGCTTTCACCGGGAACGGTCCCTGTGGTGGGAGAGGGGTAGGCGGGCAGCCTCACCGCGTCGGTACCGGAACCACTCGGGGACACGCGGATCCCGACCGCCGCGCCGAGGCGCATCGCGCGGATGGCGGCGCGGGTGAACCGTTCACGCACCCGGGCACCCATTGGCCCGCCTCGAGGCGCGAAGTAGGCGGTACCGAACTCGGCGGCCTCCTGGCCGGCGGTGACGAACGCGCGCATCCGGTCCTCATACCGAGGGAGCGCACGCACCGGATCGACGCCCTCACGGCAGAGCTCGCCCGCGAGAACGTAGGCGCCGACCAGGGACAGTGTCGCGCCCTGGCCACTCATGGGGTCGGGGCAGTAGCCGGCGTCCCCGACCAACGCGACCCGGCCCGCGGTCCACATCGGCATCGTGATCTGCGTACTGGAGGCGAGCCGCAGGCCCCCGACGTCGCGGACTTCCCGCAGAAGACGGGGTGTCTCCCAGCCGAGGCCGTCGAACGCACGCTCGACGAGCCGTGTGTCGTCCAGACGGCCGCGCACCGTGTCGGGTCGTCGCCGCGCGCGGATCACGAACATGACCTCCAGCTCCATATTGCCCGGGAGCGTGGATATCACGCAGCCGCGCTGTGGCCAGACGCGCATCAGCACGCGGTCGCGCAGGTCCAGATAGTTGCGCACGGTGGAGAAGGCGATGTGCGTTCCCAGGTCGCGGGCGAAGCGCTCGCGTGGGCCGAACACGATGGATCGGACGTTGGAGTTGATGCCGTCCGCCCCGACGACGAGGTCGTACTCGGCACGGTCGCCAGTCTCGAACTGGACCCGTACGCCCGACTCGCTGTGCTGGATCGCCGTGATGGAGTCGTTCATCCGATACTCCACGGTGTCCCGGACGAGGTCGTTGACCGCGACGGCGAGGTCCCCTCGGCGGACGACGCGAGCGTCGAGGGACCGCGACGGTGACGGGAGATCCTCGTGACGCTCGCCTCGGCCCAGAACGACGGTGACCGACGGGGCGGGAGCCAACGCCGTACTCAGGCGCCGCTCCAGCCCCATTCGCCGCAACAGGGCGATGGCGTGGCGGCCCATCTCGATGCGGTGCCCCCCGGTGCGCAGGTCCGGAGCGCGTTCCACGATCGTTGGGGAGAATCCACCTTGGGTCAGCCAGTGGGCGAGCGCGGGCCCAGCGATGCCCGCCCCTGAGATGAGTACACTTCCCCGCCGCGCTGTCACCGTCATCCGCCTCCCTCAAGCGGGTTCCCCCGAATTCCGCCACTGAACCCGGTCACGGCCGGACAGGCCGAGGTGCGTCGCGCGGGGCGACTGTCGTCCGGGGCCGATCGACGTGTTTCATCCTCGCTCACCTCGTGCCGATCGCAGGGGGGAACGGGAGAAGTCGTAGGTGGGGATCGCCAGACCCACCTTGTTGGTGCCGGCGAGGCTCAGACCCAGGCGGGCGCCGAGGCGGATGATCGGCACCGCGGCCCGCATCGCCTGGTCACGCAGCCAGAGCCCGCCCGGCCCGGTGCGGGGCGCGAGCATGGAGGTCCCCGCCTCGGCGACCCCCTGACCCGCCTTGACCACCTCGCGCATCACCTTCTCGTAGGCGGGGAACGCCGCCGCGGGGTTTCCGCGAGCGGCGGCGAGCTCGCCGGCGAGGACGTAGGCGCCGGCGAGGGCCAGGGTGGTGCCCTCACCGCTCATCGGGTCGGGGCAGTAGGCGGCGTCCCCGACGAGCGCGACGCGGCCGGCCGTCCACGTGGGCATCTTGATCTGCACACTGGGCGCGGCGTGGAAGTCGGGCCGGGGGCGGATCCGGTCCAGCGCGTTGTGCACCTCCCACCGGTGGTACTTGAACCGCCGCTCGACGTAGGCGAAGACACTCTCGGGGCTGCGGCCTCGGGGGTCGAGGGGCTCCTCGTCGCGGATCAGGAACGTGGTCTCGAGTGCCGTGTTGCCCGGGAACGTGGTGATCGCGAGCCCACAGTGCGGCCAGGTGTGGGCCAGCATCTGGTCGCGCAGCCCGAGGTAGTTCTCCACCTCGGTGATCGCCAGGTTGGTGCCGAGAAAGTGGGCGTAGCGCTCCCGAGGGCCGTAGGCGATGGACCGGACGTTGGAGTTGATGCCGTCCGCGCCGACGACGAGGTCGAAGTCGCGGCTGGGGCCGCGTTCGAAGGAGACGCGAGTGGATTCGGCGCTTTGCTCGATGGCGGTGATGGAGTCGTCGAAGATGAACTCCACGTCGTCGGCCACGAGACTGTTCACCGTGGAGACGACGTCGCCGCGCCGCAACGCGATGGACGTCCCGACCGAGTTGGGTTGCACCGGGATGGTGATCTCGTGGTCGTTGTCACCGAGGTAGAGAGTGGGGTTGGGGATGGGTGCGCCGAGGCCGCGAATCCTCTCCCCCACGCCCATGCGGGTGAGCATCTCGATCCCGGTGGCGCCGAGGTCGATGCGGTGGCCTCCGCTGCGGATCGTTCCGGCTCGCTCGACGACGGTGGGCGTGAAACCCGCGCGCCGCAGCCAGTACGCCAACGCGGGGCCGGCGATTCCGCCGCCGGAGATGAGAACGGTGCCGTGTGTTGGGTTCATGCTCCACACGGTGACTCCCCGTACTGACCGGTCACGCACGCGGCGCTGACGTCCCCGCTGACGACGGGAGCGTCGGGTCAGCGACCGCTTCGGTGCCCGGCGTGGCCATCCGCTGCTGGTGGTCCCACCGGACCCAGTTCCAGACGGTACGCGGCGGCGGAACGCGCGGCGGGCGCGCTCACGCCGGCCGGTCGTCCGCTCGCGGTTCTCCTGGATCACCGAGGCCCTGACGGCCACCGAGCCCAATCTCCACTCTCTCGACGGCCGAGCGCCCTCTACTGGGCAGAGGACGACGCTCGGCGTCCGCTCCCCGACGAACTCGTGTGCCCGCGCCCCGAAATTCACCCGTGGGCGGTGCCTTCGCCGCCGCACGGGGCTCGGCCGTTCGGCGGTAGCGATCGGGGCGGTCTTAGACGCCGACCGCGTCGGAGACGCGGGTGAGGTCGGCCATCTCCTCCTCGGCCAGGGTGAGGTCGGCGGCGGCGAGCAGGGCGGGGAGTTGGTCGGTGGTGCGGGCACTGGCGATCGGCGCGGTCACACCGGGGCGCTGTCGCAGCCAGGCGAGGGCGACGGTGGCGGGCTCCACCCCGTGTCGGGAGCCGATCCGGGTGAGTGCGTCGACGACGGCGAGGCCCGGCTCACTGAAGTAGCGGTCCAGCATCTGCTCCCTGGCCCGTCCCCGCAGGTCCTCGTGGGTGCGGTACTTCCCGGTCAGGAACCCGGCGGCCAGTCCCCAGTAGGGCAGCACCCCCAGTCCGGCCGCCACCGCGATGTCGCGCAGCCCCGGCTCGTAGGTCCGGCGGTGGACGAGGCTGTAGTGCGGTTGCAGCGCGACTGGCGGCGCCGCGCCCAACGTCGCGGCGACGTTCAACCACCCGGTGAGCCGCTCCGGGCTGTAGTTGGAGACGCCCACGAAACGCACCTTGCCGTCGGAGACCAACCGGTCGAACGCGGCGACGGTCTCGTCCAGGGGCACGTCGGGGTCGTCGAAGTGCGCGTAGTAGAGATCGATGTGGTCCACGCCCAGGCGGCGCAGCGACGCCTCGGCCGCTGCGGCGACGGTGTCTCCCGCGAGGCCGCGGAACTCCGGGTGGCGACTGACCTTCGTGGCGATCACGACGTCGTCGCGTCGGCCCCGCGCCGCGAGCCAAGAACCGATGATGGACTCCGAGGCTCCGGCCCCGTAGGAGTCGGAGGTGTCGACCAGGGTTCCGCCGCCGGCGACGAAGGCGTCCAGCACCGCGTGGGACTGGGCCTCGTCGCTGGTCCAGCCGAAGGAGTTCGCGCCCAGGGCGAGGGGAAAGACGTCCAGTGATGACCTGCCGAGCATGACCACGGTGGGATCTCCCAGGGTTGGCGGCGTCGACACCCGTCGACGTTCTGGTGTCTATTGGGGCGGCCACGGCCGTACGGTCCCCACCTCGTGAACCCCCGGAGGGCTGCCGGAGAAGGCTCGTTCCGTCGCCGAGGCCACACCATCAGCGATCTCGGCGTCGGTCAACCACCGCGGCCCCGACGCCGCACGCGCGTACCCCAGGACGACCTGGTGGGTGGGGTGTGCCGGCAGCGTCGGCTCGGGCAGGGTGGCGAGCGGGTCGGCTCCCGCGCTGCCCCACACCTCCACCACCGGGGCCGAGCGCGCCAACAGCGCAGTGAACGCCCTCAGCACGGGGCCGCGGTGCGGGGTGTGCACCCACGCCACCAGGAGTTCCACCGGCCCGGGAATCACCGCGCGCACCGATGACGCCAACGCCTCGGCGTCACTCCACTCCCCGCGCACCCACCGCACTCCGTGGGGAGGCGCGCCGCGCCAACCGCGCCGGCTGGGAACCACGACCGACCAGCCGCGTCCCGCCAGCGACTCAACGACGCCGGCCAACATCCCGGTCCCACCCACGACCACCGCTGTGGACATCGGACGTCCTCCTCAGACGTACTTCTCGCGTGTCACGTCGATACTGCGAGATGAAGCACGGTTGAGGTCAACCCGCGCGGGCAGGGCGAGCACGGCCGCCATCACCGCCCCACCGGCCTCCTACATGGTGTCGATCTCGGTGAGGTCGATGTCGATGGTGAAGGGGTGGGCGACGGACAACTTGTCGCGGTGGATGCCGGTTGCCACGTATTCGCCTGTCGCCGGGTCGCGTTCGTAGGTGTAGACGACGGGACGGCCCTGGTCGGGCTCAACGCGCCAGAGGTTGGGAATCCCGGCCTGAGCGTACAGTTGCGGTTTGCGCTCGCGATCACGAATGACGGATTCCGGGGAGACAACCTCGATCACCAGCAGCGCGGCCTCGGCGGGAAAACTACTCTGGTCGGCCCCTGCCACCGCCCCGGCGTCGACCACCATCAGGTCGGGTTCCAGCCGCTGGCGTTCGGCCAACGTCATTGTCATCTCACGGCGGACCCTCATATCTTCGGGGACGCTTCGCCGTAGCCCGGCCTCGATCAGGTACAGCATCAGGGTGTGAAATGCCTTTTGGGGGCTCACGAGGACCAGGCTCCCGTCAATGAGCTCGGTGTGTGGGGGAAGGTCAGGGAGGTCATCCAGGTCATCGGCAGTGAAGCCCTCGGCGGGTGGCAGCAGCCATTCGGGTACGGGCTGGGCGCACATCACGGAATCCCTCCTGCTGGTCTCCCCTACGGTGTCCAGACTAGAAGGTTCGCGACGACCGTGTCGGGTGGCACGGCCACACGGTGGCGGGTTGGCACGGTCCGAGACCGCGAGAGCCGACATGAGGGTCTCCTCCCTTCGGGTTCGGCGCACCAGAATAGGGCGACAGACCCGACCGTGTAGGGGTTTTGGGGAATCGGCACGCGTGTTCGGATATACGGTGGAGACAGGGGAATCCGGCAGCGGACATCGACAACTTCACACGGAGACGAGGCGGCGGGTGGCGACGGCGCGAGGACGACGGTCGGCTTCGGTGAATCGCGGCTACGGGCCCTGGGTCGCGGCGGCTGTCGTGGTTGTCGGTGTGGGGGTGTGGAACTGGGCGGGTGAGTTGGCGCCGGCCGTGGCCACGGGCCTGGTCCTCGCCGCGGTCACGGTGGGGGCCGCGACGTTGTGGGCGCGGCACCGTCTGACGCGGTGGCGTTCCCAGCGCGCCGTGGAGCGCACCGACTTCCGTCGGATCGACGCGATGACCGGGGTGGAGTTCGAGCACTTCGTCGCCGACCTGATGCGGCGGGACGGCTTCAGTGGGGTGGTGGTGGTGGGCCGCGCCGGGGACGGCGGGGTCGACATTCGGGCGCGCACCCCCGGGGGTCGGCGGTGCGCGGTACAGTGCAAGCGTCTCAAGCGCGCGGCCCAACCCAAGGACGTCCGGGAGTTCATCGGTGTCCTGGCCACGACCCACCGCGACTACGCGGGGATGATGGTGTCGGCCAACGGGTTCACCTCCCGCGCCGCCGAGGAGGCGGCCGGCTACCTCACGCTGGTGGGCCGGGCGGAGCTCGCCGAGTGGAAGACCGACCACCGCGTTCCCGTGCTCCCGCCTCGTTGAACCTCTCCTCCCCCGACTCCCCCCACGTTGGTCTTTCGCGGCGCCCTGCAGGGGGCGCCGCTCGTCCACCGGTCGTCCCGGTGATCGGTCGTGCGGAATTGGGGTGTGGTGTGTCCACGAGGACTGGTGTGGCGCGGGGGCGTCGGATCGTGGTGAGTGGTGGGCCGGGTTCGGGCAAGACGACGCTGCTGGAGGCGTTGGCGGGTGCCGGGGCGCGGGTGATGCCGGAGGCGGGCCGGGCGATCATCCGCCAGCAGCGGGCCGTCGACGGTCCGGCGCTGCCGTGGCGGGACGTGGAGCGCTTCGCCGAGGCCATGCTGCACTGGGAGCTGCGCTCCCACGAGGAGGCGGCGAGCGCCCCCGGGGATGTGGTGTTCGATCGGGGTGTGCCCGACGTGGTGGGCTACCTGCGCCTGGAGGGCCGTTGGGTGCCGGCGCACGTGGACGCCGCCGCGCGTCGGATGCGCTACCACCCGGTGGTGTTCCTGGCTCCCCCGTGGCGGGAGATCTACCGCGCCGACGCCGAGCGGCACCAGTCGTTCGCGGTGGCCGAGCGCACCTTCGAGGCCATGGCCCGGGCGTATCCCGACTACGGCTACGAGGTGGTGGAACTGCCGCGCGTGGGTGTCGCCGAGCGGGTGGGGTTCGTGGCGCAGACGCTGGGGGGTCTGCGGATCAGCGCGTCCCCCGACGCGCGGTGAGGCCGCTCAGCTCCAGCTCGATGGCGAACGGACGGTCCAGGCGCAGCGTGTCCCGGTACACCCCCGTGGGGGCGTAGCCTCCCGTGGTGGTGTCGCGTTCGTAGACGTGCGCCACGGGACTCCCGTCCTCCTCCTCGACCCGCCAGAAGTGGGGGATCCCGGCGGCGGCGTACTTCGCGGGTTTGACATGGCGGTCGCGGTGCGCCGACTCGGGCGAGACGACCTCGACCGCCAGGTGGACCTGGTCGGCCGGAAACGAGGTGATGGTGAAATCGTCGTCATGGGTGGCGACGAGCACGTCGGGTTCGGGCCGATTGCGGGGGTCCAGCACCACCGTCATCCGCTGCTCGGCCACGAGGCCGTCGGGAGCGCACCGGTGCAGGGCGTTCGTCAGGCGCCGCGTCACGCGGGCGTGCCACAACCGTTGTGGTGACCGGGGCCAGACGAGGTGTCCGTCGAGGAGTTCGGTGTGTGGTGGGGAGTCGGGGAGGTGGTCGAGGTCCTCGGCGAACCATCCTTCCGCCCGTGGGGGCACCATCCAGTCCGGCGGCCCGGCCGGGGGGCGCGTGTCCCTGGAGTGGGCGTCCATGCGTGCACGATAGCGTGCGGAGCTCGTCCGCGCCGGGCTTCGCGCGGACCCGTGCGCCGGCGCAGAACACGCTCACCGACAGCCCGCGCGTTCGGGGCTCGGGCCGACCCCGAGCGCCTCTATGCGTACAATAGTTCGCATCGATATCCGCTGGGAGGCCCTCACCGTCGACGCGTCGGACCCGTTGGAGCTGGCGCGGTGGTGGGCGCGCACCCTCGGCTGGGAAGTCGTGGATCCGTTCCCGGCCGGCGTCGAGGTGCGGCCCAGCGACGGACGCGCGCCGTCGCTGTTCTTCGTCGAGGTAGACGACGCGCGGCACGGCAAGAACCGACTGCACCTGGACCTGTACGCCGAGGACCAGCCGGCGGCGGTCAGTGAACTCCTGGCCCGGGGCGCCACCCGTGCCGACGTGGGCCAGCCCGCGGACGCCGCCTGTGTGGTGATGCGGGACCCGGAGGGCAACGGGTTCTGCCTCCTCGATCCACGCTGAAGCCACACGCCAACAGGTGCCCGCGCCGCTCTCGGTGATGACTACCCTTCCGTCCGGATTTCTCCACCCCACCGGGATCACGCCACATCCACCCCATGGGCACGCACGTCGACCCGCTCTATCGGGGTCGACACCACCCACCACCGCTGCGCGGCCCCCCTGGCTCAACCGCGAACCACGAATACACCACCGTGGCCTCCGGGCGGGGGTCCGAACCCCGGATCGGAGGCCGACGACGACGCGGGCCTGACGGGCACGGGGGTTCGGGGTGCGTGGACCGTGCGTGGCTCGTACGTGGGGCACCCGAACGTGGGTCCATGACCAACCACACGTACTCGATCCGCGCCGCCACCACGGACGACGCCGACGCGATCCGTGAGATCGCGTGTCTGGCCGAACCGGAGGACGCGGCGACCGCCACCGAGTTGACGGCCGCGCTGAACTGCGCGGTTTTCGTTGACCCCTACCTCACCCTCGACCCGGACCTGGTGTTCGTCGCCGATGACGGGACCCGTCCCGTGGGATACGTCCTGGGCACCGGCGACACCCCGACCTTCGTGGGACGCTACCGCGCGGAGTACCTGCCCGAGGTGGCGCCGCGGTTGCCGCTGGGTGAGGGCGAGCCGATCACGTGGGACGAGAAGTTCGCGTGGCTGCTGCACAACCCCGAGTACATGCTGCTGGAGGATGTGTCGGCCTACCCCGCGCACCTGCACGTCAACCTGCTGCCCGGCCACACCCGCGCCGGACTGGGCCGGGAGCTCGTGGCACGGTTCGTGGACGCGCTGCGGGAGCGCCGCGTGGGCGGTGTGCACCTGGCCACGGCGCTCGACAACATCGGCGGGCAGGCGTTCTTCCACGCGTTGGGCTTCCAGCACGTGGAGGCGGACTTGCCCGCGTCGTTCTTCGTGCGCGACACCGCCCCGATCTGACACCCCGCCCGGGGTGGCGCTCCCCGGCGCGGCGTCACCCCGGGACCCCTAGGATTCGCGGAGGGGCACCGCGTAGCCCGGGACGGAGGGCCAGCGCACGGTCAACAGCACCGAGTGCTCCTCCGCGATCCAGGAGTGGTCCACCCCCCGGCCCCACACCACGTAGTCACCCTGACGCTCCAACACCACGCTGCGCCCCGGCAGCTCCACCCGGAACCGGCCGCTGATCAGCACCAGCAGCGCGGTGCGTTCCTCCCCACGCACCCACCGGGCACGGGTGTCCCCCGGGGGATGCACCCCCCACTTGATCTCCACGTCCTCGCTGTGGCGGGGGTCGCCCGGGTCCTTGAAGTGGCCCAGGATCCATCCACGGTCCAGGGCCGCGTCGTGCCCGGCGTTGCCCACGTACACGGTGTCGCCGTAGGCCGCGCCCGCGTCGGATCCGGGCCCGTCGAGGGTGTCACTGCTGTGCTCCATGACGCCGGACGCTAGCAGCCCCTCGGGGGTGGTTCAGGCGCGCAGCGCCTCGAAGGTCCAGATGTCGGCCTGGGGTCCGGGTGGGCTGGTGTCGTAGTCGCCGTACACCGTCACCGACGTGAACCCGGCGTCGGTGAGCATCCCGGTGAACTCGGCGAGCCCGAACCACAACAGGGAGAAGACCTGCAGTTCACCGCGCCGCAGCACCCCTTCCTCCCACAGCTCGTAGCGCAGCCACTCCGTGGTGCGCTGGGTCCGTGGGTCGAACTCGGTGTGCATGCTGGACATCGTGATCAGCTCCTCGCCGTCCCACCACTGTCGCGGGCTCGTGGCGATGTCCACACCCACCGGCGGGGGCTCCAGGTCACACACGAACCGGCCCCCGGCGACGAGACTGTCCCGGATCGCCGCCAACGCGGCGACCGCGGCTTCGGGGCTGGGCAGCAGCGAGAACGACCCCGCCGGAACGACGACCGCCTCGTAGCGCCCGGGGGCGCGATACGTGGCCAGGTCGTCGACGAAGACGTCGCCGGCCAGCCCCTCCCGCGCGCAGTGCGCGCGACACAGCTCGACCATGTGGGGGGAGGTGTCATAGCCCCGCACCCGCAACCCCTCGCGCAGCAGCGGGACGAGCATTCGCCCGTTGCCCACGGCGGGCTCCAGGATCTCCCCCTGAGTCCCGGCGAGGAGACGGGAGTAGAACTCCACGTCCCCGAACGAGAACCCCACTGGTTTGTCCAGGTCGTAGCCGCGGCTGCTCAACGCGCCGTACCGCCAGCACGCCCGGAGACCATCGTCAGTACCCACCCGCCCTTCCTACTGCACCCCACCACCAGCGACGGACACGGGGCACCCCCAACCACCACGACGGGCGGCTATGGTGGGTCCTGCCGACGTGAGGATCCCGCCATGCCCAACACCCCGGAACTCGTCATCCTCCTCGACGACGACCGCAACCACATCGGAACGATGGACAAGTCCGTCGTACACACCGACGACACGCCGCTCCACCTGGCGTTCTCCTGCTACATCACCGACGACCACGACCGTGTCCTGCTCACCCGCCGCGCCCTGGGCAAGCGCACCTGGCCGGGGGTGTGGACCAACAGTTGCTGCGGACACCCAGCGCCGGGCGAGGAGATCGCCGACGCGGTGCGACGCCGCGCCCACCAGGAACTGGGGATGACGATCGACGCCCCCCGCGTGGTGCTGCCGGAGTTCCGCTACCGGGCCCGCTCCGCGGAGGGCGTCGTGGAGAACGAGGTGTGCCCGGTGTTCGTCGCCGCGGCCCGCACCACCCCCGATCCCGACCCGGCGGAGGTCGCGGACTTCGCGTGGGCGCCGTGGGAGACCCTGCACACCCTGGCCCAGGACACCCCGTGGCTGATCAGCCCCTGGGCCGCCGCCCAGATCCCCCAGCTCGCCCGCGCCTGAACCGCCCGCGGCCTCACACGTACTGACGCAGCACCACCGTGGCCACGCAGGCGGGTTTGCGCCCGCCCTCGACCTCGAAGGTCACCGTCACCGTGATCTGCACCCCGCCCGCGATCTCGCGCGCGTCATCCACCAGCGCCCCGGCCCGCAACCGTGCCCCCACCGGGACCGGCGCGGGGAACCGCACCCGCTCACAGCCGTAGTTCACCCCCATGGAGAAGCCACGCAACTCCCACAACCGGGGCAACACCACGACGACCTGGCTAAGGGTGAGAAAACCGTGCGCGATCGGCCCCCCGAAGGGCGACTCCCGCTCCGCCCGCTCGACATCGGTGTGAATCCACTGGTCGTCGCCGGTGGCCCGCGCGAACAACGCCACCTGCTCCTGGGTCACCTCCTCATACTCGGTGAACCCCAGGTGGGTCCCCACCCGCTCCAACACACCCGCGACACCCTCGACAGGACTCGGACTCATCCCTGCGTCTCCTCTCCCCGCGCGGAGTCACCAACCAAGCCACCATGGGTGAGCCCGAGAATCCGCGCCGCGTTCTCCTTGAGGATGAGCGGACGGACGTGGTCCCGGAACTCCACCGACGCGAAGTCCCGCATCCACCGATCCGGCGTGATCACCGGATAGTCCGACCCGTACAGCACCTTGTGCTTCAACAACGTGTTCGCGTACTGCACCAACTGCGGCGGAAAGTACTTCGGTGACCACCCGGACAGGTCGATGTGGACGTTGGGCTTGTGCAACGCCACCGACAACGCCTCGTCCTGCCAGGGAAACGACGGATGCGCCAGGATGATCGTCATGTCGGGAAAGTCGACCGCCACGTCGTCGACGGCCATGGGGTTGGAGTACTTCAACCGCACCCCGCCCCCACCCCGGGTCCCGGCGCCGATCCCGGTGTGCCCGGAGTGGAACACCGCGATCCCCGACTCCTCGGCGATCACCTCGTACAACGGGTAGACCGCCGGGTCGTTGGGATGGAACCCCTGGATGTTGGGATGGAACTTGAACCCCCGCACCCCGTGGTCACGCAGCAACCGCCGCGCCCACCGCACCCCCTCCGGGCCCCGCGCCGGATCCACACTCGCGAAGGGAACCAACACGTCGGGGTACAGCGCCGCCTGCTCGGCGATCTCCTCGTTGCTGGGCGCCCCATCCTCGTCACTGCGCCCCACCTGGTCGACGCCGAACACGACCGCGGCCATGTTGCGGCCACGGTAGTAGGCCGCGATCTCCGGCACCGTGGAGGCGGTGACCGTGGACCGGAAGTAGCGCGACATGTCCCGCAGGTCCTCCGCGTCCACCGCGCTCCCCCGAACGGAGGCGTGCACATGGACGTGGACGTCGATCGCGTCGAGGCTCGCGACGTCGATCCCCGCCGGCCAGCCGCTCACGCGCGGCCCCCCGTCGGGGGAACCGGGAACGCCTCGGGCTTGTAGGACTGTAACCGCGCCTCGACAAGGCCCGGGAACTCCGCCGCGACCCTCTCCACGTCCCACCCACCGTCCCGATAGGCGGCTGCGACCTCCTGCGGGTGGGACCACAGGGCGATCTTGTCGCCCCCGGCGGAGACACACTGACCAGTGACACCGGCCGCCGCGTCACCCGCCAAATACACCACCACCGCCGCGGCGTCATCCGGGGTGCCCAGCCCGGCACGGCGCAGCCCGGGGTCGATGGGGCGGCCCGCCTCCGCGTCGGCGACGGCCTCACCCAACCCCGGGATCGTGGCCACCATCCGGGTCAGCGCGGTGGGCACGACGGCGTTGACGGTCACCCCAGCGCGTTCGCACTCCCACGCCCAGGTGCGCACCAGTCCCACGATCGCGGCCTTGGCGGCGGAGTAACTGGTCTGGCCGAAGCTCGCCCGCTGTCCGGCGGGCGAGCCGACGAGGATGAGCCGTCCGGGGGAGTCCTGGGCGCGGAACCGGTTCACCGCGGCGCGGGCACAGGTGAAGGTGCCGCGTAGGTGGGTGCGCAGCACGGTGTCGAAGTCGTCGTCGGTGGTCTTGCGCAGGGTACGGTCCCGCAGCACTCCGGCGTTGGTGACCATGACGTCGAGCTGGCCGAACTCCCGGACCGCGCGGTCGACGAGCCGGTCCGCGGCCTCGCTGGTTCCGACCTCGACGATCTCGGCGACGGCGCGGCCTCCGGCGTCGTCGATGGCGCGGACGGTGTCCTCGGCGGCGTCGGCGTCAACGTCGTTGACGACGACCGAGGCTCCGGCCCGCGCCATCGCCTCGGCGTAGGCGCGGCCCAGCCCGCGTCCCGATCCGGTCACGACCGCGACCTTGCCCTTGAGCATGCGATCTCCCGTGGATTGTGGAGGGACTCACGCCGCAAAACTAGGCAACTCAACGACCGTCGTCAATACCTTGCCGAACAATGGGTTCGGTGGAGATGGTGTCCAACACCGCCGCCGCCTCCTCGGCCGCCCCCGCCTGCCACCGGGCGTGCAACGAGCGGAACACCCCCTGGGCCGCGTCCGCGGGCCAGTCCGCCGGCAGCAGACGCAGCGGCAGCCGCGGGTCCTCCCTGATAGTGCTCAACCAGTCGGCGGTCAACCACAGGTGCCACACCAGCGGGTCGCGCGCCCCGCCCGGGGCGACCCCGGACCACCGGTCCAGGAAACCCCGGTAACGCTCCGCGATCGCCCCCAGGTCATAGGCCTCCCGCACCAACTCACCGATGTCGGTGGGAGGAACCGGTCGCGCGGCGAACACCTTCACCTCGTCGTTGAGCCCCAACTCCGCCAGGATGTCCTCCACCCCCACGCGGCTGGGCCCCAGCCACAACCCCCCGTGCAGCATCCCGAACCCGGCCCAGGTCAGCCGGGTCCGCAACGCGTGGCGCTGCCGCCGCTGGTCCTCCGACAGGGAGAACCCGATCAACGTCCACTCCGTCTCGGCGGACTCGTTCGTCACCCCCAGCTCCCACACCCGCCGTCCCCCGTCGCGCAGCAGTCCCTCGCAGCGGTCGGTCAGCCCGAAGTACATGCGCCGCCCCACCCGCCTGCGACGCAGCAGGTCACGGCGCACCATCCGGCCGAGCGTCGACCGTGTCGCCTGCTCGGAGATCCCCGCCCGCGCGAACACCCGAATGAAACTCCCCGAGAACACCGACGTCGAGGTGTCCAGCACGTACTCGCCCAACAACGCCAACATCAGCGACTGCGGCCGAAGCTCCCCCCGCCGACCCGACACCGACTCCTCAACCGTTGCCTCCACCGGGGTCCCCCGTCCTGCTCCGACGACACGCGCACGACCCGACACAGGCCACGCGCAAGAAGAACAACACACCCCACAATATTCGGCAACATATTGACGGCCGACCGCAGTATGCATAGATTCGCGGTGCCGCGACTTTGTGGCGCACGCCATACGCCGACAGATTCGGCCCCCCGGTCACCCCTGCCCAACCCCCGTGACTCAGGAGACCCCGTGCGCAGAACCCCAGCACTCCTCGCCAGCCTCGCGCTGACCGTCCCGCTCGCGTCCTGCGCCACCATCAGCGACGCCACCGACGACGACCCCATCACCATCGGCTACATCACCCCACTCACCGGCGACTTCTCACCCCTGGGAACCGACAACGAGAAAGCCGTCGAACTCGCCGTCCAACGGATCAACGACGACG
The DNA here is from genome assembly GCF_018437505.1 of Spiractinospora alimapuensis. Taxonomy (NCBI): domain Bacteria; kingdom Bacillati; phylum Actinomycetota; class Actinomycetes; order Streptosporangiales; family Nocardiopsidaceae; genus Spiractinospora; species Spiractinospora alimapuensis. The sequence continues at coordinate 696,943 of NZ_CP072467.1, forward strand.
GCGGCGTCCTGGGCCGCCCCCTGGAACTCACCACCCACGACGACCAAAGCAACCCCGACCAGGCGATCCTCGCGTTCAACGACATCATGAACGACGAACCCGCCGCCATCATCGGATCCGCGTTCTCCAACAGCGCCATGGCCCTGCTCGAACAGATCGAACGCGAACAGATCCCCTACATCTCCCCCACCCCCGCCGACGAACAGGTCAACCCCATCCGCGACCACGTCTTCGTGGTCCCCGCACTCGCCGGCGCCTACGCCGAACGCGCCCTGCAGTACTTCGACTCCGAAGGAATCGACCAGGTCGCCCTCGCCTACTCCGAAACCGCCTACGGAATCGCCGGCCACCAAGCCATGGTCGACGCCAGCGACGACTACGACATCGAACTCACCCTCACCGAAGAGTTCGAGCAGGAAACCACCGACTTCAGCCACATCATCGCCGCCGTCGAGGACTCCGACGCCGACGTCACCATGCTCTGGGCCACCGGACCACCCGGCGTGATCTTCACCGAACAGTACGCCGGCGCCGACGCCGACCCCGCGCTCGTGGTCACCGGCTCCCAGGCGAGCCACCTGTGGACCGAACCCGCCGGAGCGGCCGCCGAGGACGTCACCGTGCTGAGCTCACTCGGCGTCGTCGGCGAGCACATCCCCGCCGGCGAACAACACGACGTCATCGCCGAAATGACCGACGCCTTCGAAGCCGAACACGACTACCCCCCACCCCAGTTCGCCCAGGACGGCTACACCGCCGTCATGCTCCTCGCCGCCGCGATCGACGACGCCGACAGCACCGAACACGCCGACATCCGCGACGCGCTGGAGAACCTCACCCTCACCACCCCCAACGGCACCTTCACCTACTCCCCCACCGACCACTCCGGCCTGGACGCCGACGCCATCGCCGTCAGCACCGTCCAGGACGGCGACTTCGTCCCCACCCAATGGACCCTCGACCAGTTCGACCACCAATTCGGCGACGAGTGACCCATGCTGCACGTTGACGGACTCTCCAAGTCCTTCGGCGGTGTCCCCGCCGTCCGCGACGTCACCCTCACCATCACCCACGGCGAGACACGCGCCATCATCGGCCCCAACGGCGCCGGCAAGTCCACCCTCTTCAACCTCATCACCGGGCACCTGCCCCCCGACGCCGGCACCGTCACCCTGGACACCACCCGCCTCGACCGGCTCCCACCCCACCGCCGCGCCGCCCGCGGCATCGCCATCGTGTTCCAGGCCGCGCGCATCTTCCGCCACATGACCGTCCGCGAGAACGTCATGGTCGGAGCCCACCTCCGCACCCGCGCCGGGTTCCTGCCCGCGGCCCTGCGCCTGCCCGCGCACTTCCGAGCCGAACGCGACATCCGCGCCCACGCCGAGGAGGCACTCGACCGCGTCGGCCTCACCCCCTGGGCCGACGCCGACGCCGCGTCACTGCCCCTGGGACAGCAGCGCGCCATGCAGGTCGCCCGCGCCGTCTGCGCCCAGCCCCGACTCCTCCTCCTGGACGAACCCGCGTCCGGCCTACGCGCCCCCGAACGCGACCACCTGGCCCGCGTCATCGAGGACCTCAAGGACACCGGAGTGACCACCATGCTCGTCGAGCACGACGTCGCCTTCGTGTCCCGCCTCGCCGACCAGGTCACCGTCATCGACCTCGGCCAGGTCATCGCCCAGGGAACACCCCGCGAGATCCGCGCCGACCCCAAGGTCGTCAACGCCTACCTCGGCGCCGAGGGGAGCCCCACCCCATGATCCAGGTCAGCGACCTCGTCGTACGCCACGGGCAGTCCACCGCGCTGGACCACGTGACCCTCACCGTCGGCCACGGCGAGATGGTCGCGCTCGTCGGCCCCAACGGCGCCGGGAAAACCACCCTCGTCGACACCCTCTCCGGCATCCTGCGCCCCACCTCCGGAACGGTCCGCGTCGAGGGCCGACTCGCGCACGTCCCCGAGGGCCGACAACTCTTCGCGCAACTGTCCGTCGAGGACAACCTCGCCCTCGGCGCCTGGGGCCTCCCCCACCGCGACCCCGGCCCGGTCTACGAGGTCCTCCCCGAGCTGCGCCGCATCGCCGCACAACGCGCCGGCTCCCTCTCCGGCGGACAACAACAGATGGTCGCCATCGGCCGCGCCCTGATGGCCAGACCGGACGTCATCGCCGTCGACGAACTCTCCCTGGGCCTCGCACCCAAGATCGTCACCGACCTCGCCGCGCACCTCCGCGAACTCAACCGGAGCCACGGCACCGCCGTCCTACTGATCGAACAGAACGCCCGACTCGCGTTCACCCTCTGCACTCGCGCCTACGTCCTGGAGGCCGGACGCGTCGCCGCGCACGGCCCCTGCGACGAACTCGCCGAGAGCTCCGCCGTGGCCCGCGCCTACCTCGGCGGCGACACCGGGGAGCGACCGTGACCAACTTCCTGATGTTCCTCATCAACGGCATCGCCGTCGGCTGCGGCTTCGCCCTCGTCGGAAGCGGCCTCGTCGCCGTCTACCGCATCACCGGCGTCGTCAACTTCGCCCAGGGCATGTTCGCCGTCGTCGCGGCCCTCACCGCCACCTCGCTCCTCGGCCTCGGGATCTGGCACGGGCCAGCGGAGATCCTCGCCATCACCGTGGCCGGATGCGTCGGACTGCTCACCGGCCTCGTCGCCCTCGGCAAACCCGGCACCCCCGCCCTCACCGCACTACTGGTCACCCTCGCCGTGGGGTTCCTGGCCTACGCCGTCGAAGTCCTCATCTGGGGCGACCACCCGCGCAGCATGCCCGGCCTCGAGGGACGCACCGTCCTCCTCGGCGTCCCCCTCCAACGCCAGTACCTGCTCGTCATCGCGATCACCCTCATCGTGTTCGTCGTCCTGAGCCTGCTCTTCTCCCGCACCTACACCGGGAAAGCCCTCACCGCCTGCGCCGACAACCCCTACGCCGCCCGCGTCATCGGAATCAACGTGCGCCGCATGGGCTTCCTCGCCTTCGCCCTCGGCGGCACCCTCGGCGGAGTCGCCGGAGTCCTCATCGCCCCACTACGCCCCATCTCCTTCGACTCCGACATCGCCCTCATCGTCGGAGGCTTCGCCGCCGCCATCTTCGGCGGCCTCACCCGACCCAGCCTCGCGCTCCTCGGCGGCGTCCTCCTCGGCATCACCGAGGTCATGATCCGCGCCTACGGCAACGCCTCCTACGCCACCCTGGGATCCCTCGTCTTCCTCATCACCATCATGATCTGGCAGGCCGCCCGCCGCCCCACCATGCACAAGGAGGCGGCGTGACCAAGACACCCCTCCCACTCATCCGCCTCACCACCACCGCCCTGGCCCTGACCACACTCCTGCTCCCCCTCGTCCTCAACCGCGGCTCCCTCGCCCTGTACATCGACATCGCGCTCAGCGCCTGCGTCGTCGTCGGAATCACTTTGCTCATGGGATTCGCGGGACAGGTCTCCCTCGGCCAGACCGTGTTCTACGCCATGGGCGGATACACCGCGGCGCTCCTCGTGCTCAACGGAGCACCACCCCTTCTCGGCATGGTCGCCGGAACCCTCACCGCGGCGCTCCTCGCCCTCGTCCTGGGAGTGCCGCTCCTACGGCTCCACGGCCATCACCTGGCGTTCGCCACCATCGCCATGCACCTGATCTTCCTCGTGGTGGTCCGCCAAATCGACGCTCTGGGCGGCAGCGTCGGCCTCATGGGCATCCCCGGATTCAGCGTCGCCGGCATCACCCTCGCCGACCACCAATCCATCGCGTTCGTGTCCTGGGGCCTCCTCGCCCTCGTCGTCCTCACCGCCCACAACGTGATCCACTCACGCGTCGGCCGCGCACTCCGCGCCCTGGCGACCAGCGAAACCGCGGCCGAATCAGCCGGAATCCCCGTGGGCCGCTACAAACTGACCGTATTCGCCCTCTCCGCCGCGTTCGCCGGCCTCGCCGGAACCCTGTGGGCCTACTACGTCGGCTACCTCGCACCAGAGATGTTCCCGGTGTCGATGTCCATCACCTTCGTCGTCATGGCCGCCGTAGGAGGTCTCGGCTCCATCTGGGGCGCACTCCTCGGAACGGCCACCATCAAGATCATCGTCTTCTGGCTCGGCACCGCCGCGACCACCGACGCCATGCCCGACTACGCACCCGCCGTCCTCAACTACGCCATCTACGGGCTCCTCCTCATCACCGTCCTCCTCTTCCTCCCCCACGGCGTCTTCCCCACCCTGCGGCGCAGGATCCAGACCCGCCTCACCCCCGCACCCGACAAGCCCACCCACTCCGACCCCGAACCCACAGCCCAAGGCGGTGACCTCCGTGCGTAACGACGGACTCGGATCCTGGCCCCACCGACGCTCCCGCCTCACACCCCACGCCACCGCCATCCGCTACCAAGACACCGCCCTCACCTACTCAGACCTCGACCAACGCACGACCGCCCTCGCCCACGCCCTCCAACGCCACGGCCTGGGCACCGGAGACCGCGTCGCCTACCTCGGCCCCAACCACCCCGCACTCCTCGAAACCCTCTTCGCCGCCGGCCAACTCGGCGCCATCCTCGTCCCCCTCAACACCCGCCTCAGCCCCACCGAAATCGCCCACATCCTCAACCACTCCGGCACCCGAGCCCTCATCTACGCACCCGAGACCACCGACACCGCCCGCACCGCCCTCCAGGCCACACCCTCGATCACCACCACCATCGCCCTCACCGATCCCCACCCCGGAGAGCTCGACTACGACGCCCTCATCACCACGCCCCACACCGGCCGACTCGACACACCCGTCACCCACGATGACGTCTGCATGATCATGTACACCTCCGGCACCACCGGCCACCCCAAAGGCGCCATGATCACCCACGGCAACGTCACCTGGAACTGCCTCAACGTCCTCATCGAAGTCGACGTCCACTCCGACGACACCACCCTCATCAGCGCCCCGCTCTTCCACGCCGCCGCCCTCAACATGACGTGCCTGCCCACCCTCCTCAAAGGCGGAACGGCCGTCATCATGCCCCGCTTCACCCCCGAAGCCGCCTTCACCGCCATCCACGAACACCGCGTGACCTGGATGTTCGGCGTCCCCGCCATGTTCGCCGCCATGGCCAACCACCCACAGTGGCCCCACGCCGACCTCACCAGCGTCCGCACCCTCGAATGCGGCGGCGCACCCGTCCCCGAACACCTCATCACCACATACGCCGACCGCGGACTCACCTTCCTCCAGGGCTACGGCATGACCGAAACCTCCCCCGGAGCACTGTTCCTCGGCGCCGACGCCGCACAACGAACCGGATCCGCCGGGAAGCCCTCCTTCTTCACCGACGTCCAACTCCGCCGTCCCGACGGCTCACCCCCCGCCACCGGAGAACCCGGAGAAGTGGTCGTCCAAGGCCCCAACGTGATGAAGGGCTACTGGGCCGACCCCGAAGCGACCCGCGCCCACGTCCGCGACGGCTGGTTCCACTCCGGAGACGTCGCCCGCGTCGACTCCGACGGCTTCCACTACATCGTCGACCGGTACAAGGACATGTACATCTCCGGCGGAGAGAACGTCTACCCCGCCGAGATCGAACGCGTCCTCACAGCACACCCCGACGTCGCCGACTGCGCCGTCCTCGGCGTCCCCGACCCCGCATGGGGGGAGGTCGGCAAGGCCTACGTCGTCGCCCACCGCGACAGCGACCCCACCCCCGACGACCTCACCGCGTTCCTCACCCAGCGACTGGCCCGCTACAAAGTCCCCCGGCACTACACCCGGATCGACGAAATCCCCCGCAACGCCGCCGGCAAGGCCCAGAAACACCGACTACCCAACCACTGACGGTCACCGCCCTGGGCCCAGCCCAACCAGGCGGCGACTCACCCCTTGTTCTTCGCCGCGGCCTTCAACCGCTTCTTCTCCGCACGCACCTCGTGCAGGGTGTTCTCATCCACCACGTCCGCGATCGAACGGCGGGAGCCCTCCCGGCCATAGTCCCCGGCGGCCTCACGCCACCCCGGAATATCGGCGCCCCACTGCTTGCCCAACAACGCCAGGAAGATCTGCGCCTTCTGCGCACCGAACCCTGGCAGTGCCCGCAGCCGCCGCAACACCTCGGGACCGTCCGGGGACCCGGACGTCCACAACACCTCCGGGTCGCCCCCATACTCCTCGAGCAACGCCTGACACAACGCCTGGATCCGCTTGGCCATCGACCCCGGGAACCGATGCACCGCCGGAGGCTCGGCACACAGGTCCGCGAACCGCTCCGGGTCCATCGCCGCGATGTCCTCCGCGCGCAACGAACCCAACCGATCCAGGATCTTCTTCGGGCCAGCGAACGCGGACTCCATCGTGACCTGCTGATCCAACAGCATGCCGATCATCAAGGCCAATGGGTCCTGGGACAACAGCCGATCGGCCTCGGCGTCCCCGGTGAGATGCAACGCTCGACTCATGCTCCCCATCCTCCCAGCTCACGCCGGCGACCCCGCGACATAGCGCCACGTCGCCCCTGCCCCTTCTCCTACCCGCCAGGATCGCGCCACGAGACAACCATCGCCGCACGTCGATCGAACCGGCCGCGTCGGCGATAATGACACCATGGCAGTCGACCCCACCAACCCGACCGCTCCGTCGCTCCCCACGGACACCGCCGAGAAGTACGCCGCGTGGTTCGCCTGCCTCGCCGACCCCACGCGCCTGCGACTTCTCCACCTCCTGGCCACGGGGACCCCCGCTCCCACCGTCGGCGAGCTGGCCTCCCGCCTCGCCATCGGGCAACCGACGGTCTCCCACCACCTGCGCAAGCTGTCCACCGCCGAGTGCGTCACCCTCACCAAGGACGGCACCGCGACCCGCGTGTCCATCAACGCCGACTGCGCGGCGGAACTCCCCCACGTGATCGACGTGCTCACCGGCCTGTTGGCCACCACTCCGTGCTGCCCCACCGACCTTCCGGCCGACGTCACGATCCGCCCGATGATCTCAGCTGACTTCGACACGGTGCGCGCCATCTACGCCGAGGGAATCGCCACGGGGAACGCCACCTTCGAAACGGAACCCCCCGACGTCGCCACGCTCGAGCGGAAGTGGCTCCCCGACCATCGGTGGGTCGCCGAGATCGCCGACGTCGTGGTGGGGTGGGCCGCCGCCACACCGACATCGTCCCGGGCCTGCTACGCGGGAGTCGCCGAGACCTCGATCTACATCGCGGGCGACGTCCAAGGCCGAGGAGTGGGAAAAGCACTGATCCACCAGCAGGTCACCGCGGCGGACAAAGGGGGTCTCTGGACGCTCCAGACGTCGATCTTCCCCGAGAACAAGGCCAGTCTCGCACTGCACCGCTCGGCGGGGTTCCGCACCGTCGGAGTGAGAGAACGCATCGCGCGTCACCACGGCCGCTGGCGGGACACCATCGTGATGGAACGCCGTTCCACGATCACTGACGAGGCGATCGACCCGTCCGCCGACTGACGCCTCGCCCGACGCAGGGTCAGGGGCGCCGGGTGAAGTGCATCGCGTCCTGCTCCGCCGAACCGGGCGACGGGATCAACTCGTCCCGCTCACCCTTGCGGGTCTCCCAGGTCAGTTCCTGGGTAATGCCGACCTCACCCTGTGACTCGGCCACATCGGCGTCCGCGAAGTCGGGAGGATCCTCCGGCGGATCCTCGATGTAGGTCTCCCAGAGGTCAACCTCGGTCGCCTGTTCGTCGTCGTCGAGGTCGGTCTCCAACCGACCGTCGCCAGGACCAAGGCCCCAGTCCTGCACCGACATCGCTCCCCCGTTCCCCGCGTACCTTCCGATACCTCAGGTGTTCCCGAACGGGGGCCGACCATGCCACCCCATCGACCACGGTCGTTGGCGCGAGAGCGAAGAGCTCAGCCGCGCAGTTGACCCCGTCGCCCCGCTTGACGCAACCTGCGCCGCTGCGAGGGATCCAACATGGCGTAACCGACCACCGGCACCGCCAACACGCCCAGCACCACCAGCACCGTGACCCACGTCGGAATCAACCAGAGCGCTATCAGCCCCGCGCCGACTCCACCAACGATCCACCATCCGGTTCGAGACATCCCGCCTCCCCTGTACGCGGCTCTCGTCCTGCCTCCAGTGTCGGTCCTCACGTCCACGTATGCACGAACCCAAGGCAAAATCAGGGACAACTCAGGGGTCGAGGGGGCCGGAGGCCTTAGTGATGAGTGCGGCGTAGCCGCGCCATATAAGTATTTCGTTGGGTGGTTTCAAAAATCGCCACCTTTACAACGTAGATTTATAAAGGAACAGGGAGCCGAGTCGAGACCCGGTCGAGCCATCCACCGCGCCATCGGCGTTTCCCCACGGACGCGCGACTCCTCGCACTGGCCTCCCCACACAACACTCGCGGCGCTCCCCTTCCGAGGAGCGCCGCGAGGTCGTCGTCGAGAGTGACCGACGTGGAGGGGGCGGAAGCTCAGGACTCGACCTGCATGTCCCCCGTCGCCGGTCCGTGCGCCTTGGCGTTCGCCATCTCCACGGCGTCGTCGAACTCGCGGTCCCGCTGCGCGTTGGGCTGGTGAGTCAGCATGCTGACCACCACGGCGACCACGACGTTGGCGATGAAGCCCGGGATGATCTCGTACAGGCTCGCCCCGAGAATCTGGGGGTCCAGCGCGGACCAGACGAAGACGACCACCGTGCCCACGACCATTCCGGCGAGCGCGCCCCAGTTGGTGAGCTTGCGCCAGAACAGCGACAACAGGATGGCGGGACCGAACGAGGCCCCGAACCCGGCCCATGCGAAGGCCACCAGCTCGAGGATGGTGCCGCTGGGGTTGATCGCGAGCGCCATGGCGATGACGGCGACGATCAGGACACAGATCCGGCCCAGGTTCAGCAGGGTGCGCTCCGAGGCGCCGCGACCGAACACCTTGTACAGGTCCTCCACGAACGCCGAGGAGCTGACGATGAGCTGGCTGGAGACCGTGCTCATGATCGCCGCGAGCACGGCCGCGAAAACGAAACCGACCAGCAGCGGGTGCAGCAGCACCTGCGACAGCGCCAACACGACGAGTTCGGGGTTGTCGAGGGAGCCACCGGAGCGGTGGAAGTAGGCGATGCCGAGGAGACCGCTGGCGACGGCGCCCGTGAGGGACAGGACCATCCAGCCGATGCCGATGCGCCGGGCGGACTTCGCCGAGGCCGCGTCGCGCATGGCCATGAAGCGCACGATGATGTGCGGCTGTCCGAAGTAGCCGAGGCCCCACGCGAGCGCGGAGATGACGCCCACCGCCGTAGCGGCGGTCAGCCCGGCTCCACCGAAGAACGACAGACGGGAGGGGTCGACCTCGCGGATGGCAGCGGCGGTGTCGCCCAGCCCACCCACGGCGAAGACGACGATCACCGGGACGACGAGCAGGAGGAGCAGCATCAGAGTTCCCTGGACCACGTCGGTCAGGGAGGCACCGAGGAATCCACCGATCAACGTGTAGACCAAGGTCACGGCCGCCACGATCAACATGCCGGTGATGTAGTTGGTGCCGAAGGCGAGCTGGAAGAACTCACCGCCGGCGACCATCATTGAGGACACGTAGAACGTGAAGAAGACCAGCACGATCGCACCGGAGGCGACCCGCAGGGCCCGGGACCGGTCATGCAGTCGGTTCTCGAAGAACGACGGGATCGTGATCGAGTTCTTGGCGATCTCCGTGTAGGACCTCAGCCGCGGTGCGACGAAGCGCCAGTTCAGATAGGCGCCGATCGTCAGACCGATGGCGATCCACGCCTCGATCAGACCAGCCGCGTAGATCGCCCCGGGCAGGCCCATCATGAGCCAGCCCGACATGTCCGAGGCGCCGGCACTCAGGGCGGCCGTCCACGGGGGCAGCTTGCGACCCGCGAGCATATAGCCCTCGTGGTCAGTGGTCTGGCGATAGGCGTAATACCCGATCGCGATCATCACGCCGAAATACACAAGAAGCGCGATGACCTGGTAGGTCTGGTCGGACATCGTGGTCCCCTTCAATGGGTGGTGAAACGATGGAAGATCCCCCGAGGCCAGTGCTTCTGTGCGGCGAGGCGTTCCTTGGCGATGATGAGTTGCCTAGACATGCTGCGGAAGTACAGGGGGGATGTCGTAGCGCTGTGGCGTGCCGAAACGATGCGCGGTGATCGAGACGGCCTGCTCGCGCAGGAAGGGTAGGAGCTCGACAGTACCGGCCGAGACGACCTCGCCACCATAGACGGCGAGCGCCGGTGACCCGTCGGTCGCGGTGACGACCTCGTCGGCGTCGGCACCGACCAAGCGTACGCGGCCGCCGCTCTGGGCGAGCGCCACGCAGCGCGCGTGCCACCGCTCGCCCTCCTCGACCCGCGCCTCGGCACCGACTCCGGCCAGGTAGGCGGCCAGTTCCTTCGGTAGCCGTTCGCTGGTGCTGACGGTGAACGGGCCACCGACGCGGGCCGCGGCCGCGACGACACGCAGCAGCTCGACGACACGCGCGCCTTCGGCGCGGATGGTGACGGGCACCGGGTGGTAGCGCAGGGCGTTGTGTTCGTGGATCAGGCCGGTGGCGTCACTGACGACGCCGAACTCCGTGGCTCGGGCCTCGGCGTCGCAGGACAGGGCCCCGGCCAACCACGCCCGGTCCGCGTCCTCGACACCGAGGGATTCGGCGACATCCAGGATGTCGCGGCTCAGCGCGTCATCGGTGGGGGTGGCGTCGACCGGTTCATCGCTCCAGGTTCCGAAGGCCTTGAGGTAGTTGGGGCCACCGGCCTTCGTCCCCGGTCCGACCGCGGACTTCTTCCACCCGCCGAAAGGCTGGCGCTGCACGATGGCGCCGGTGATGCCCCGGTTGACGTAGACGTTCCCGGCCTCCACGGAGCCCAGCCACCGCTGGATCTCGGTCTCGTCCAGGGCGTGCAGACCCGAGGTCAGACCGTACTCGATCTGGTTGACCCAACCGATCGCCTCGTCGAGGGTCTCGGCGGTCATGATCCCGAGGACGGGTCCGAAGTACTCCGTGAGGTGGTACTCCGACCCCGGCCGCACCCCCTCACGGATGCCGGGACGCCACAACATCCCGCTGTCGTCCAGCCGTTCCGGCTCCAGGACCCACGACTCCCCCGGTCCCAAGGTCGTCAGGGCGGAGAGGAGCTTGCCCGAGGCGGGTTCGACGATCGGCCCGACCTGCGACCGCTCGTCCCACGGCGGCCCCACGTGCAGGGACCGCACTGCGTCGAGGAGCTGGCGTCGGAAGCGTTCGGACGTGGCGACGGATCCGACGAGGATGACCAGGGACGCCGCGGAGCACTTCTGGCCCGCGTGGCCGAACGCCGAGGTGGCGACGTCGCGGGCCGCGAGGTCGAGGTCGGCGCTGGGCGTGACGATGATGGCGTTCTTGCCGCTGGTCTCCGCGAGGAGCGGCAGGTCGCGGCGCATCGACCGGAACAGCTCGGCGGTCTCGTAGGCCCCGGTCAGGATCACCCGCTCCACGGAGGGGTGGGCGATGAGGTCGGAGCCGAGGTCGTGCTCGCTGAGCCGGACGTAACGCAGCACGTCGCGGGGAACTCCGGCCTCCCACAGGGCCTCGACGATGACGGCCGCGCAGCGGTGGGCCTGCTCCGCCGGTTTGATGATCACCGCCGCCCCGGCGGCCAGGGCGGCGAGGGTGGATCCCGTCGGGATGGCCACGGGGAAGTTCCACGGCGGGGTGACCACGGTCAACCGGTTGGGCTCGAAACGGGCCCCCCGCGTCTCGTTCAGCGCCCGGCCGAGCTCGGCGTAGTAGTGGGCGAAGTCGATGGCCTCACTGACCTCCGGGTCGCTCTGCTCCAGTACCTTCCCGCACTCCGAACCCATGACCTCCAGCAGGTCGGCGCGTCGGCGCTGCAGCATCTCACCGGCCCGGTGCAGGATCCGGGCACGCTCCTCGGGTCCCAGCTCACGCCAGGAGTCGCCCGCCGCGACGGTTCCCGAGACCAACGCGTCGAGCTCCTCGCGGGTCTCGACCCAGCCCTGGGCCGCGGTGGTCAGGCCACGGTCGCTGTCGCGCATGCGGGCACGGATCCCGGCTCCCCACGCGCGGTTGGCACCGAGGGCGGTGTCGGTGTCCGGGGTGTTGACGAACCGGTCGACGGGATGCGCCGGCTGCTCGACGGTACGGTCCTGCACCCGGTGCGGCTCGGGGGTGCTGGCGGGCATGGCCGCGACCGAGGCGGCGAACCGGTCCCGTTCCCGCTCGAACAGCGACGTGTCGTGGTCGAGCTCGAAGACCGCCGACATGAAGTTCTCCGACGAGGCACCCTCCTCGAGGCGACGCACCAGGTAGGCGATGGCGACGTCGAACTCGCGGGGGTGCACCACGGGGGTGTAGAGCAGGAGACCACCGATGTCGCGTCGCACGACCGCCGCCTGGGCGGTGGCCATGCCGAGCAGCATCTCGATGTCGACGCCGTCGCGACACCCGCGACGGCCGGCCAGCAGCCACGCCAGGGCCAGGTCGAACAGGTTGTGCCCCGCCACCCCGATGCGCACGGCTCGGGTGTGCTCAGGCCGTAGGGCGTAGTCGAGCACGGCCTTGTAGGAGGCGTCGGACTCCTCCTTGCTCCCCCAGGTGGCCAGCGGCCACCCGTGGACCTCGGCGTCGACCCGCTCCATTGGCAGGTTGGCGCCCTTGACCACACGGACCTTGACGGGCGCTCCCCCGGCGTCCACGCGCCTGGTCGCCCACTCCTGGAGGCGTTCCATGGCGGCGAGCGCGTCGGGCAGGTACGCCTGCAGGACGATTCCGGCCTCGAAGTCGGTGAACTCCTCGCGGTCCAGGAGGGAGGTGAAGACCGCGAGGGTGAGGTCGAGGTCCTTGTACTCCTCCATGTCGAGGTTGATGAACTTCGGACCCCCCGGCGCGGTCTTGGCCTGCCGGTACAGCGGCGCCAACGCGTCGACCGCCTCGGCGACGGCGGTGTCGAAGGCCCACGGGCTGTGCGGCGCGACCGTCGAGGACACCTTGATCGAGACGTAGTCGACGTCCTCCCGCGCGAGAAGGCTCCGGGTGCCCTCCACGCGTCGTTCCGCCTCCTCCTGGCCGAGGATCGCCTCGCCCAACAGGTTCACGTTCAGCCGCACACCGGGCTGGCTCGCGCGGATCCGCTCGATCGCCGGACCGAGCTTCGTGTCCGAGGCGTCGATGATCAGGTGGCGGACCATGCGGCGCAGCGTGGCCCGGGCGACCGGGACGACGACGCCGGGCAGTACCCGGCCGATCTGGGCCCCGACCCGGATGGCCGCGCGCATCGCCCACGGCAGGAAGCGCGGCGTGAGCGGCACCAGTGTCCGCAGGTGCGCGGCGGCGGCCCGGTGGTCCTCAGGGCGGACCACCCCGTCGACGAAACCCACGGTGAACGCCAGCCCGTTCGGATCCTGGAGGACGCCCGCCAGACGTTTGGCGGCGGCGTCCACCGGTTCGCCGCGGCTCTCGTCGATCCAGCGACGGACGAGTGTGACGGCTTCGTCGACGAGTTCGTCGTCGATGGTGGGCTGCTGGGTCTTTTCGGTGCTCATGGCCGTACGTCCTTTCCTCGGGTATGCCGGTGTGCGCCTCGACACATCCGATGGAAGGAGTCTGACATCGACAACCGTTCGTGAAAAGCGATAGTTTTCGAAGATCACGATTCGGGTTTAACGAACGGTTACGTCAATGTGGGACCTGCACCGCCTTCGTCTTCTCCACGAACTCCACCGTCACGGGACTGTGACCGAGGTCGCCGACCTGCTGAAGTTCAGTCCGTCGACCGTCTCCGCGCAGCTCGCGAAGCTCGAGGGCGAGATCGGCGTGCCTCTCTTCGAGCCGGAGGGGCGGCGCCTGCGTCTGACTCCCCACGGGGTTCGGATCGCGCGGCACGCCGCGGAGGTGATCGACCTCGAGGAGCAGGTGAAGAGCGAGTTGGCCTCCGCGCGCCCCGTCCCCGAGACGGTGCGGATCGCGACTTTGGAGACCGCCGGTCGTGCCCTTCTTCCGCGTGCGTTGACCACTCTGGCCAGCACCCACCCGCTCCTGCGTCTGGAGGCCGCGGTCGTCCCCCCGGAGGCGGGTCTCAGCGAGCTGGAGTCACGTGGCTACGACCTCGTGATCGCCGAACAGTACTCCGACTACACCCGCGCGCACCGGCCCCCGCTCGATCGGGTCACGCTGGGCGCCGACACCCTGCGGCTCGTGGTTCCCGCGGGGTCGGGCATCACCACCCTGTCCCAGGCGCGCGAATGGCCCTGGGTGATGGAACCGGGGGGAACGGCGGCGCGCGCCTGGGCGATCCAACGGTGCCGGTCGGCCGGGTTCGAGCCGGACATCCGCTTCGACTCCGCCGACCTGGAGATCCACATCCACCTCGTCCAGGCGGGCCACGCCGTGAGTGTCCTGCCCGACCTGGTGTGGTCCCACCAGACGCAGGGGGTCGACCTGGTGGATCTCGACGGGCCCGCGCAACGCGTCCTGTTCACCTCGGCCCGGCGCACCACCACCGACCGTCCGTCGATCCAGGCGGTACGCGCGGCGCTGCTCTCGGCCTTCGGCGACGTCAAGGCGACCCGTGGTCAGGAGTGACCTGACGCCCCACCGGGTGGTGGTTCCCCGTGGGTTCGGGATGGGTGGGGGTCACCCCCAGGTCAGCGGGTCCAGCGCGAGGTAGAACCCGAGGCGCTCGTGGTCGAGGTCGATGCCGTAGCCACGGGCGAAGGCCCGGTCGGCGGACTGGGCGTCGCGCTCGTCGGGCCATGTCTCCCGTGCGTTGGTGAGGAGGAGCGCGAGGTCGGCGTAGGGGTCGGCGCGCCCGAGCCGGCCGAGGTCGACGAACCCGGTCACCCGGTGGGTCTCCGGGTCGACGAGGATGTTCGGCAGACAGAGGTCGCCGTGGCAGACGACCGCCTCCGCCACTTCCTGACGGGCGCGCTCACCACGCTGTGGCGTCAGGCGGGCGAGCAGCTCCCCCGGCGGCGTGGCGCGGTCTTCCTCGGGCAGGAAGTCCGGGTTCACCGCTCCGCGCGCGACGACGTCGTGCGCGGCGGCGAACATCGAGGCGAGGTCGCGGGACAAGGGACAGTCTCCGAGCGGAACGGAGTGCAGGTGGACCACGGCCTCGGTGATCGACGACCAGGCGGAACTCAGGCGAGAGGCGGTCAGGCCACTCGCCGGGACACCGGGGACGGCGCCGAGCACCAGACACGCCGTGTCGGAGTCCGCCCACCAGTCCAGTACCCGGGGGGCGGGGATCCCCTGCCGGTGGAGCCATTCGGTGCGGTCGCGTTCCTCGGCCAGGGACGCGGACCGCGCTGCGGGGACGCATTTGGCGAACGCCTGGCCGTCGGTGGACCGCACCACGGACGCCCCGGACTCGCCGTGGTCCACCGGTTCCCACGACCGATCCGGGAAGTGGTGTCTCACCGCCGTGAGGACGTCCGGTTGGGGGTGGCTCATGGGCCCACCGTAGCCGCCGGGACGGACGAACCTTTCGTGGTGCGCGCCATCGTGTGCCCCAGGTGAACTAGCCTGCGAGGCATGACTGCGCCGCTGCCCCCCGAGGAATGGTTCGCTCAGCTTCCCACGGCCTACCTCGCCGCCTCCGCCCTGATCACCGACCCACAGGATCGGGTGCTGATCGTCGATCCCAACTACCGGGAGCACTGGACCCTGCCCGGGGGTGTCGTCGAGGAGAACGAGCCGCCGCACCTCGCCTGCGAACGCGAGGTGGCCGAGGAGGTGGGGTTGCGACTCACCGCCGGGCCGATCCTCGCCTGCCACTGGAACGGACCGTCGGGGGTACGGCCGCGCGCGTTCGTGTCGTTCGTCTTCGACTGCGGCACGGTCCCGGCCGACACGACCATCACGCTGCAGTACGAGGAGCTCGACGACTTCGCGTTCGTGTCCTCGGAGCGGGCCATGGCCATGCTGCACCCCTCGATCGCGCCCCGCCTGGAGGCGGCCATCCAGGCGCGCAAGACCGGCCAGGCGAGCTACGTGGCGTCACCGCGCTGACCGGGAGCCCCGGTGGCGGGGCGCCGCGCCGCCGTGTCCTCGCGCCGCAGACGCAGCGCGAGGAAGAGATCCACCCGGTGCTCCAACGAGCGCAGGTCCCGCCCAGTGAGTTCCTCGATCCGGCCCACCCGGTAGCGCAGGGTGTTGACGTGGACGTGCATCGCGGCCGCGCAGCGTTGCCAGGAGCCCGAGTGTTCGAGGAAGCGTTCCAGAGTGGTCACCAGCTCCGAACGGTGCTCGGCGTCGTAGGACACGACCGGTCCCAGCAGCCGCTCGGTGTAGGAGGACCGAACCTCCACCGGGACCGCCGCCAACAACAGCTCGTGGGAGTCGATCTCGGCTCCGGCCACGACCTCGATCCGTCCGGTCCTGGACTCGGCCAGTTGGCGGGCGTGTCGTGACTCCACCAGTCCGCGTCGAAGGGACGCGGGCTCGCCCACGGTGCGGCTCACTCCCAGCGCGAGACGGTGGCGCGTGAGTCCCTCCGTGAGGGGGCGCGCGGCCTCGCGCAGCGACGCGGCCAGCTCCTCGGCGGCGTCGTCGGCACGGTCGAGCGCGACCACGGCGACGGCCTCGGCTCCCCCACACACCACGCGGGAGGACCCGGGCGGCAACATCTCGGCCAGCAACTGGCGGGGGAGCTCGGTGGGTCGCGCCGCACCGAGCATGCGCGCGCTGACGACGGCGTGCGCCGAGCTCCGCGCCACCCCGGCGGCGTCGAGGATCTCCATGGAGTCGTCGACCTGTTGGGCATCGACGAGGCGGGGAAGGCTGCCCGCGTGTCTGGCCTCCGCCCGCGCGGCGTCCTCCAGCCGGCTGCGGGCGAGGACGGCGGCCGACAACAGGTCCTCCACCGTCGCCGCCGCGGCCGGGGTCCAGTCACGGGATGTCCCCCGCACCGCGAGGAACCACGACGTCAGGGTGTGTGTCGTCCGCGTGCGGACCGGGAGCAGCGTGACGTCCTCGCCGGAGTCGGGGAGCTGGGCGCGCAGGGTGCGCCCGCCGTCCCGTACGTAGCGGCCCGCCAGCCGGCCCGCGTCCCGTGGCGCGAGCTCCTCCCCCGTGTGGGCGATGGTCCTCGCGGTACTGGAGATCACCCACGCCGCGAGCCCCGCCTCGCGTGCCGCCGTGCCGAACACGGTCGCGAAGTCCGCGCCGGCCGCCAGTTCGGCGATGACGCCACGGCCGCGGTCGCGCGCGGGTCCGGTACGCAGGAGGTGCTGCGCCTCCTCGGTCACCCGGGTGAAGGACACCTCCTCCGGGACCTCGACCAGGACGAGACCGTGCCGTTCGCACGCCGCCACCAGGTCGGCCGGGACCGCGCCGATCGCCGTCCCCGCGCCCAGCGCGGCCGCGCCCGCGGCGATCAGCGTCCGTACGTAGGGGTCGGAGTCGGCCGCCGTGGAACGCCACATCATCCCGGTCAGGACGAACTCGCCGCCGCGCAGGAACCGGCCGGGTTCGGGAAGGTCGGTGATGTAGACCGACCGCACCGTTCGGCGGGTGTCGCGCATGCCCACCAGGACACGCAGACCGAGCTGTGGGAGGGCGATCAGCTCGCTCAGCAGCATGCGTGGTCGCCCTTTCGCCGTGAACGTCGACGCCCCCAAACGCTAGCGCCCCACGGTGTTTGGAGGAAAGTACCAATCGCACGGATTCGACGCGCCCCGGCTTCATGTGTTCGGTAGCTAGCGTCACGCCGCGTGTGGTGTTGTACTTCACAAATGGACTTCCTTAGACCTCATAGCTGGTCAGAGGCACTGACGATGCGGCGTGAGCGCCCCGACGCCGTACCGGTCCTCGGCGGCACCGACGTCATGGTGGAAATCAACTTCGACCGGATCCGCCCGGGTGCGCTCCTCGACCTGACCCGGGTTCCCGAGCTCGCCGAGTGGGACACCGACGGAGACCGCGTCCGGGTCGGCGCCGGCGTCACCTACACCACCCTCGTCGAACGGCTCGGTGACGCCGTTCCGGCGCTGTCCCAGGCGGCGCGGACCGTCGCCTCGCCGCAGATCCGCAACCGGGGGTCGGTCGGCGGGAACCTCGGGGCCGGCTCCCCCGCGGGTGACTCCCACCCGCCGCTGCTCGCCCTCGACGCCGACATCGAACTGGAGTCGCCGCGCGGCACCCGCGTCGTCCCCGCGCGCGACTTCTACCTCGGGCCGAAACGCGTGGACGTCGCCGCCGACGAGCTCATCCGCTCCGTGACGCTGCCCCTGCGCTCCGGACCGCAGAACTTCGCGAAGATCGGCACCCGCAACGCCATGGTGATCGCCGTGTGCGCGTTCGCGCTCGCGCTTCGCCCGGAGGACCACACCGTGGGTGTGGGGATCGGGTCGGCCGGCCCCACTCCCCTACGTGCCCCCGAGGCGCAGGCGTTCCTCGCGGCCGAGTTCGACTGGCGCGGGGCCCGTTCCCTGTCGCCGGGGACACTGGAGGAGTTCGGCCGGCTGGTGGCCGACGCCTCCTCCCCCATCGACGACGTGCGCGGAACCGCCGCCTACCGCCGCCACTGTCTCGCCGTCCTGGCGCGCCGCAGCGCCGTGTGGGCGACCACCACCTATCGTGAGGAGCTCGCATGCGCCTGACACTCACCGTCAACGGGGAACGGCACACCGCCGACGACGTCTGGCCCGGGGAGAGCCTGCTGTACGTGTTGCGGGAACGCCTGGGACTGCCTGGGACGAAGAACGCGTGCGAACAGGGCGAGTGTGGCTCCTGCACCGTCTACCTCGACGGAGTGACGGCCTGCTCCTGCCTCATCGCCGCGGGCCAGGCGGAGGGACGGGAGATCGGCACGGTGGAGGGACTGGCCGGTGCCGACGACTCGGGAGCGGACGACGGTGAGGTCTCCGTCCTGCAGAACGCGTTCCTGGAGACCGGTGCCGTGCAGTGCGGATTCTGCACACCCGGACTACTGGTGCAGGCCGACGACCTCCTGCGGCGTACCACCGCCCGAACCGGGGCCATCCCCTCCGACGGGGAGATCCGCGAGGCGCTGGCCGGAAACCTGTGCCGCTGCACCGGGTACGACGCCATCATGAACGCCGTACGCCTCGCCGCCGAACGCACCGCGACGCCGTCCGCCAACGGAGAGCCGCGATGAGCACCCTCGTCGTCGACGGAGCCCATATCGCGCCGGTGCGGGGCCAGGAGCACGTGTCGGGTCACATCGTGGTGGTCGACGGCCGCATCACCACCGTCGCGGCCGGACCCGCCCCACCACTCCCCCACGCCGAGTACGTCGACGGCTCCGGATGCCTGGCCACCCCGGGGCTCGTCAACACCCACCACCACCTCTTCCAGTGGGCGACGCAGGGACTCGCCACCGACGGGACACTGTTCGAGTGGTTGACCACGCTGTATCCCGTGTGGGCACGGCTGGACCCCACGATCGTGCACCAAACCACCACCGCCGGTCTGACGTGGCTCGCCCTGTCCGGCTGCACCACGGCCTCCGACCACCACTACCTCTACCCCGGCGGCCGACGCACCGCGGCGGAGATCACGGCCGCCCAGGTGGACGCGGCCCGCGCCGTGGGGGTCCGCGTCGACCTGGCACGCGGATCCATGGACCGTGGAGAGACGGACGGGGGACTCCCGCCCGACGACGTCGTGGAGACGCTGAGCGAGGCGCTGGAGGCCACCACGGAGGCCATCGACCTCCACCACGACCCGGCGGCCGACGCCATGGTCCGGGTCAGTGTGGCGCCCTGCTCCCCCTTCACCGTCAGCCGCGACCTCATGACCCAGACCGCGGCCCTCGCCCGCGACCGTGGGGTGCGGATGCACACCCATCTGGCGGAGACCGAGGACGAGGAACAGCAGTGCCTGCGTGAGTTCGGGGTCACCCCCGTGAGCTACGCGGAGAAACTCGGCTGGGTCGGCGAGGACGTGTGGCTGGCCCACGCCGTCCACCTCGCTGACGACGCCGTCGCGGTGCTGGGAGCCACCGGGACCGCGGTGGCCCACTGCCCCACGTCCAACGGGCGTCTGGGTGTGGGGATCTGCCGCGTCCCCGAACTCCTGGACGCTGGTGTCCCCGTCGGGCTGGGGGTGGACGGTCCGGCGTCCAGTGAGCTCACCGGGCTGGCCGGCGAGATGCACCAGGCGGTCCTGATGGCGCGCGCCCGCCGCGGCCCACAGGCGCTCACCGCACGCCAGGCGCTGGAACTGGCCACGCTGGGCGGCGCGCGGTGCCTCGGCCGGGGCACGGACCTCGGCTCCCTGGAACCCGGCAAACTCGCCGACATCGCCCTGTGGCGCGTCGACGGCTTCGGCCACGACAGCGTCGCCGACCCGGTTACCGCGCTGGTGTTCGGCCCGCCACCCCCACTGGAGCGGCTCCTCGTGGGTGGGCGCACCGTCGTCTCCGCCGGAGAACCGGTGACCGTCTCCTCCGCCGCCGCGGCCCGCGCCGGACGCGCCGCGCACGATGCCATGAACGAACCGACCACCAGGAAGACGCCATGACCACCACGAGCGTCGCCAGCGGACCCACCACCGCCAACGGCGTGGGCG
Organism: Spiractinospora alimapuensis; assembly: GCF_018437505.1. NCBI lineage: Bacteria > Bacillati > Actinomycetota > Actinomycetes > Streptosporangiales > Nocardiopsidaceae > Spiractinospora > Spiractinospora alimapuensis. The sequence continues at coordinate 717,460 of NZ_CP072467.1, forward strand.
CCGACGCGCCACGCCCCGACGGCACACCGAAGGTGACCGGAGAGTTCGCCTACTCCTCCGATCTCTGGCACGACGACATGCTGTGGGGCGCCACGTTGCGCAGCCCGCACCCCCACGCGGTCATCACCGGAATCGACATCACCGACGCGGTGCGCGTGCCCGGCGTGTACGCCGTCCTCACTCATGAGGACGTGCCGGGCGCGAAACGCTACGGCCTGGAACGACAGGACCAACCCGTCCTCGCCGAGGATCGGGTCCGCTACCGTGGCGAACCCGTCGCCGTCGTGGCCGCCGACCACCCCGAGACCGCGCGCAGGGCCGTGGAACGCATCCAGGTCGACTACGAGGTGCTGCCCCCGGTCACCGACCCGCGGACCGCCGCGTTCGACCCGACCGCCCCGACCGTGCACCGCCCGGGAACGGTCGACGCCGAACCGGCGCACCGTTCGGAGGGGAACCGGGTGCGCTACCAGCCCATCCGCACCGGCGCGTTCCTGGACGGCGACCCGATCGAGGATCTCCGCACGGCCGCCGACGTGGTCGTGACCGGCGAGTACGAGGTCGGCATGCAGGACCAGGCCTTCCTCGGGCCGGAGTCCGGGATGGCGGTCCCCGCCGCCGACGGCGGGGTCGACCTCTACGTCGCCACCCAGTGGCTGCACGTCGACCAACGCCAGATCGCACCGTGCCTCGCACTCACCGAGGACAAAGTCCGCATCACCCTGGCCGGTGTGGGGGGCGCGTTCGGTGCCCGCGAGGACCTCTCCATGCAGATCCACGCCTGCATGCTCGCGCTGCGCACCAACCGACCGGTCAAGTTCGTCTACAACCGGGAGGAGTCCTTCTTCGGCCACGTCCACCGACACCCGGCCACCATGCGCTACGAACACGGCGCGCTGAACGACGGCACACTCCTCTACGCCACCTGCGAGATCATCGTCGACGGAGGCGCCTACGCCTCCGCGACGCCCGCGGTGGTGGGCGTGGCCTCCAGCCTCGGGCTCGGCCCCTACGAGATCCCCAACGCGCGAATGGACGCCTACGGCGTCTACACCAACAACCCGCCGTGTGGAGCGATGCGCGGCTTCGGCGCGGTCCAGGCGTGTTTCGGCTACGAGTCGCAGATGGACCGCCTCGCCGAGGCCCTGGGACTGGATCCCGTGGAGGTCCGGGTGCGCAACGCCATGTCCCAGGGCTCACAGGTGATCACCGGACAGAAGATCGAGGCGCCACTGCCCATGGCGGAGATGCTGCGACGCTGCGCCGCGCTCCCTATGCCACCCGCCGAGACCGAGACCGGCCCGCTGGCTCTTCCCGGCGGCGTGGGGGGAACCACGCGTGGCGAGGGCGTCGTGCGCGGTGTGGGCTACGGGGTCGGCCTGAAGAACCTGTGCTTCTCGGAGGGGTTCGACGACTACTCCACCGCCCGCGTCCGGCTCGAGGTGGTGGCGGGGCGTCCCGTCGCCTTCGTACACACCGCCGCGGTGGAGGTCGGTCAGGGACTCGTCACGATCCAGGCGCAGATCGCCAGGACCGAGCTCGGCGTCGAGGAGGTGACCGTTCTCCCGGCCGACACCAGCGTCGGCTCGGCGGGTTCGTCATCGGCCTCCCGCCAGTCCTACGTGACCGGCGGCGCCGTGCGCGCCGCCTGCTCAGCGGTCCGCGAACGTCTCGCCGATCTCGCGCGGGCCAAGGGCCACCTTCCGCTCGCCACGCCCACCGGCGGCGTACGACTCGGTGGCGATCGGATGTACGGCCCGGACGGGTCGGCGCCGGTGGACATCGCCACGGTGCTGGACGGCGAGGTCGTGGAGGAGACCCGGGAGTTCCGGCATCGCCCCACCTCCGCCCTGGACCCCACCACTGGCCAGGGGGACTCCCACACGCAGTTCGGTATGTGCGTCCACCGGGCCGTCGTGGACGTCGACACCGAGCTGGGCCTGGTCAAGGTCGTGGCGTTGGACGCGGTGCAGGACGTGGGGCGGGTGCTCAACCCCCGCCAGCTCCTCGGCCAGATCCAGGGCGGTTCCACCCAGGGGCTGGGCCTGGCACTCATGGAGGAGATCCAGGTCAGTTCGGGCAAGATCCAGAACCCGTCCTTCACGGACTACCTGATCCCCACCATCCTGGACACCCCACCCATGCGCGTGGAGGTACTCGAACACCCCGACCCCAACGCTCCCTACGGCCTACGCGGGGCGGGCGAGCCGCCCACCCTGTCCTCCACCCCCGCGGTGGTCGCCGCGGTGCGCGCCGCCACCGGCCGGGCCCTGACCCGCGCCCCGGTGCGCCCGGAGGACATCACAGGCGTGCCCGAACCGGAGTGACCGGGGCGGTTTCCGTGCGCTCCCCGCGTGACCAGCCCGATGATCGGCGCTCACGCGGGGAGCACTAGGCGAGGAAGGGATCCTCGACGGTCGGCCCGTCAACCTCGGCACTGTGCACAAGGTCCTCAGTGAGGATTCAGTGAGGATAAGGTCACCACCTCGTCATACAGCGACGACCACGCAAGCGTCCCCGTGGGCGCGCTGCCGCCGTTGTCCGAGACGAATGCGGCCTCGACACGGGCGATGTCCACGAACACACAGCCGAAAAAGGGCGTCTCCCTGACGACCGAGGCGGCCTCATCCGGCGCCGCTCAAGGCATCAGCCTCGTCGACGGCGAAGCCGTCGACGCCGTGTCAACCAGAGCGTGGCCAAACGTACAGGCCGTCTCGCGTCCACGTACGACCCTCGGGACCACTCGACGCGTGACCGCGTTCCGCGACCGCCAGGATTTCCGCGACCGCCTGCTCTCCCGTGGCGACGCGTGCCGCACGCCGATCACCCAGAAGCGTGTTCACCGTGGCGTGCTGGTCGAGCGCGCGAACACGCGCGGCACACAGGATCTCGTCATCCGCCAAACCAGTGTGGCACTGATTCACGCCCTGCGACGGGCGACCGGTCAGGTTCCCTGACGGTAGGGGCTCGCGGCGAGCCCCTACCGCCCGCTCAGCGTCCCCGTTGGGCGGCGGCGTGGGCGAGGTCGCGGCACAGGACGGCGAAGTCCATGCCGGCCGCCGCGGCCGCCTGGGGCAGCGTGGAGGTCTCGGTGAGGCCCGGAGCCACGTTGACCTCGAGGAACCGTGGGGTTCCATCGGCCTCGACGATGATGTCGGTGCGGGAGATGTCGCGCAGCCCCAGGGTCCGGTGCGCGGTGACGGCCACCTCGGCGGCGGCCCGGGCGACCGAGTCCTCCAGCCGGGCGGGGCAGAAGAACTCCGTGCGTCCCGCCGTGTAGCGGGCCGCGTAGTCATACACCCCGCCGTCGGGAACGATCTCGACCGCGGGCAGGGCCTGGGGGCCGTCACCGAGGTCCACCACACCCACCGCGATCTCCGTGCCACGCACCCGCTGTTCGATCACCGCGGTGTCGGCGTGGGAGAAGCAGCCGACCAACGCCGAGGACAGTCCCTGGGCGTCGACCGCCTCCGCCGCCCCGAACGCAGAACCGCCCTGGTCCGGCTTCACGAACAACGGCAAGCCCAGTTTGTCGATGATGCGTTCCATCACCGCGTTCGCCCCGAGGTCGTGGAAGACCTGCTTGGGCAGTGCGATGCCCCGCGGGACCGCGACGCCGCTGGCCGCGACCAGGGCCGAGGCGGTCGGCTTGTCGAACGCCACCCGGCACGCTCCGGGCGCGGCACCCACGTAGGGGACGTCCGCCAGGTCCAGGATCTCCCGGATGGCGCCGTCCTCGCCGGCCGTCCCGTGGAGCACGGGGAAGACGACCGGCGGGGGATCGCCGAGCAGTTGGGGAAGCAACGACACGTCGGTGTCGGCGACCTGGACCTCCAGACCCATGCGCCGCAGCGCGTCGGCGACACGTTGCCCGGAGCTGACGCTCACCTCGTGCTCGGGCGACATGCCACCCGCGAGGACCAAGACACGGTCCAGATCGGCCATTGGGTTGTCCTTTCTCTGCCCTGCGCGTTGTGCCGTGCTCGACTCCGCACGCCGCGCCGCCGCGTCCCCACCCTCCATCGTGGTGTTCTCCTCAGGGAACGTCGGGGCTCGGGGCGTCGGTACCGTCGGTGGGTCGTGTCGTGACGTCACCGAAGGTGTCGCGCAGCGCGATCTCCCGTTCGATGACGCCGGACAACCGCCGCACGCCCTCGCGGATCTGCTCGGGCGTGGGGTAGCAGAAGGACAACCGCATGTTGCGGCGCCCCTCCTCGTTGGCGTAGAAGCCGGTTCCGGGAACGTAGGCGACCCGCTCGTTCACGGCCAGTGGAAGCATCGCCTTGGAGTCGAGCCCCTCCGGCAGCGTCAACCAGACGAAGAATCCGCCGGCGGGTTTCGTCCACGAACAGCCCTCGGGCATGAGCCCGTCCAGGGCGCCCAGCATCGCCTCACACCGGCCCCGGTACATGGCACCGAAGGTCTTGATCTGTTCCCGCCACGGGTGTGTGGACAGGTACTGACCGACGACGAGCTGGTTGAACGTCGAGTGGCTCAACATCGCCGACTCCGCGGCGAGCACCAGTTTCGCCCGCACGGCCGAGGGGGCCAGCGCCCACCCCATCCGGAAACCAGGCGAGAGGATCTTGGAGAAGGAGCCCAGGTAGATCACGCGGTCCGGGGCGTCGGCGCGCAGCGCGCGCATCGGCTCGCCGTCGAACCCCAGCAGACCGTAGGGGTTGTCCTCCAGGATCAGCACCCCGAAGCGTTCGCAGATCTCCAGCACCCGGCGTCGCCGCTCCGGGGTCAACGTCACACCCGCGGGGTTCTGGAACGTCGGCACCGTGTAGAAGAACTTGACGCGACGTCCCTCGGCGCGCAGCCGGCCCAGCGTCTCCTCCAGCGCCTCGGGGATGACGCCTTCGTCGTCCATGGTGACGTGGGCGACCTCGGCCTGGAAGGCGGCGAAGGTGTTCAGCGCGGTCACGTACGTCGGGGCCTCCGCGACCACGACGTCGCCGGGGTCGACGAACACGCGGGTGATGAGGTCCAGGGCCTGCTGCGAGCCGACCGTCACGATGACGTCGTCGGCGGAGGCGTCGATCCCCTCGAGGCTCATCACGTCACAGATGTGCTCCCGCAGGGCGGGGTCACCCTGGGCCGAGCCGTACTGCAGCGCGGTCGCGCCCTGCTCGGTCACGACCCGGGAGACGAGGTCGCCCAGTTCCTCCAGCGGCAGGGCCGAGACGTTGGGCATGCCTCCGGCGAGAGAGACGACCTCGGGCCGGGACGCGACCGCGAAGAGTGCCCGTACCTCCGAGGCCACCATTCCCCGAGCTCGTGCCGCGTAGGCGTCGAGGTTGGGGTCGATACGCGAGCCCTGGGTGGCGGGCTGCTGGTGGGACTCGGGATCAACGGGCACGATCCACCTCCGCATGAGTTCCTGACCGCGGGCGTCCCGCGAGGAATTCGGGGACTGCCCTGGCGTTTCGTCGCAGTCTATGCGTTTGTGGGGTTGGTGTGGCGTCCCTGGCTCGTGATTTGGCTTCCTCCCTCCGTCGCGAGGGGGCGAGCGAGCCACACGCCGTGGGGCGGCATGCCGTTGCCGTGGCCGCCCACGGCGGGGAGATCCCTTCGCCTACCGACACCAGTTCGAAGGTCGGTGCGCGCTCCGGGAGCGGGGAGGAATCGCTGTCCGGCGCCGCGCCGTCCATCCGGTGGAGCGGGGGGGACGCCGGGCAATCAGCCCTCGAACTCCTCGGCGCGCTCGGCGCGGCGGGCCAGGACGTCCTCCTGCATGCGTTCCATCTCCCGCAGGGCCTTCTTCCGGTCCCGCTTGGACAGGCGGTCGATGTACAGCCAGCCGTTGAGGTGGTCGGTCTCGTGTCGCAGGCATCGGGCGAAGTAGCCGGAGGCCTCCAACGTGACCTCCGCGCCGTCCTTGTCGACGCCGCGCAGTCGCGTCGTCTCGGGGCGGGCGAGCTCCATGTGCGGGCCCGGCACCGACAGGCAGCCCTCGTTGTCGATGATGAGGGTGCGATCGTTCTCGGGCAGTGGCTCCACGACGGGGTTGAGTACGTGACCGACGTGTCGCACGTCGTCGTCATCGGGGCAGTCGTAGACGAACAGCCGCAGGTCCACGCCGATCTGGTTGGCGGCGAGCCCCACGCCCTCGGCCAGGTACATGGTCGTGAACATGTCGTCGATGAGCTGGGTGAGCTCCGCGGTACCGAACTCGGTGGCCGGTTGGCAGGGGCGGTGCAGCACCTCCTCGCCCACCACCGTGATCCGACGAACCGTGCCCCGACGCGCCTCCGGGGCGAACTCCGGGAAGGAGTCCACCGGCTCGCCCTGCACGAAGACGCTCGCGCCGTCAGGCATGCAACCCACTCTCCACCTTGACTTCCTCGTCTCCCTCAAGAGAGCCGAGTCCACCCCTCGCGGGATGGGTTTCCCGTTTCGTCGCCGATCGGGTGAGGAAAGATCCTCGCCGTCCGACAACCAGCTCCGCAGGCGTCACCCGAATGCTCTCAGGCTACGACTCGACCAGCCGCAAGAATATTCTCTACCGCGCCCACGTCACCAATTCCGTCGAGCGCCGCGGACTGGACACCACGATTCATCGAACCCGGCCCAGAGGGTGTGGGTCTCGCCCGCGTCGGCGGCCCATGACGGCTCGGGAAACCACCGCTCACGGTTAGCGTTCCTCAGCGGCGACACCATTGGCCGCCGTAACGGAAGCATCGGACGAGGTAGTCGCTGAGCTGCGCCGCGACGAGGCGGCGTCGGTCGGTGTGGTGGTCCCAGTAGACGATGCCCGGCCCGTAGTCGGTGTGCACGTAGGCGAACTGGGTGCCCAGGTCGGTGTCACCGAAGAAGAGCAGCAGGTCCAACGGCGCGTACAACACGGAGTAGTCCGGGTCGGCCCGCGCTTGGAGGTTGTCGTGGATGATGCGCGCGGCGGGCCATACGATGTCGTCGCCGTAGGAGTTGCGGACGCCGTCCACCTCGCGAAGTAGGGACGCGAGTTCCCATGGCAAAGGAAGCCCGAGATCGGTCTCGATCCGGGCCAGCTCACCCTCCTCCGCGGGTTCGGCGAGCTCCGCGTCGGGATAGAGCTCGTCAATCAGTTCTCGCCACACACTTATGCATCATCACATACGCCGACCCCCGCGGGTGCCGCGCCCCGGACCAGGCCCGCTGCCCCTCACCCGTGGGAACAGCGCCGTTGGGGCGCGCCGCGACCACCGGTCGGTTCCCGGGTCCACGTTGGGGACCGGCCACCGCTCCCCGCCCAGAGTGGCCGAAAACCGTGCTAGCCCAGCGTCGCGGAACCACTCCGCTCGGTTGTACCCCCCCATCGGAATTTCTCCACCCCCACCGGGACTACGCCCCATCCAACCGATGGGGCGCAGCTCGACCCGCTTTACCGAGGTCGACACCACCCACCACGACCTAGCCCAGGGTCGCCGTGGCGAAGGCGAGTGTCTCCGCCCACGACTGGGTGGTGGCCGCCCGGTTGGCCGGCCGCTCCCGGCGCCGCTCCTCCATGAATCCGTGTTCGGCTCCGGGGTAGTAGCCGACGCTGGTCGCGGCCTCCGGGCGCCCTTGCAGTGCGCGCTGGAGGTCGTCGAACACGGTCCGTGGCACGATATGGTCGTCGCCCGGATAGACCAGCTTCACCGGTGCGGCGATCTGGCCGGCGGCGGCGACGGCGTCCTCGGTCTGGTTCGGGCGTGTTTCGGGGAGCACGGTCGGGTGGTAGGCGACGCAGGTGGCCACGCGGGCGTCGCGGGCGGCGAGGAGTAGCGCGAACCGTCCCCCCAGACACCACCCCATGACGCCGACGCGGCACAGTCCCAGACCATCGTGCGTATCGTGCATGTGGTCGAGCAGTCGGCGCTGTTCGTCCAGGCAGCCGGTGTCGGTCAGCCCGCTCATCATGACCCGGAGCTCGTCCACCGGGGTGTCGTCGGAGCTCGGCCCGTGCCACGGGTCCCACACCACCGCGACGTGCCCCCGCTCGGCCACGTCGGCCGCGTACGCGCGGACCTGGGCACCGATCCCGGTGACCATGGGCAGCAGGAGCATGCCCGTCTCGGTGTCGGTCGGGGGACGGGCCACGTGCGCGGTGAGGTCGTCGACCCTGATCTCGGAGGTCGTGACGGTGGTCAAGGGCGCTCCCCCTCGGTAGTCGCTCGCGGCGGGCGGACGGTGGTGTGGATTCTCGCAGAAGTCGGCCGTGGCGCCGCAGTGCCGGTCGCGTGGTGATTGGACACTCCACTCACGGTTCAATACGCTGTGTCCAGACATTCGCCCACGCCCGTCTGGGGCTGACTCCCGCGCGGAGACGGCATTCCGCGGTCGCCACGGACGGGGACGGATGTCGGAAAGCGTCCGCCCGCCCGTGGGGATCACCCGGTGGTCGGGTCGCCGTATGCTCCGTCGTTCCACTGGCCGCCACGAGGCCTTTTCTTTTGCTGGTGCGGATCCGAGTCGAGGAGGTGAGGGCAATGCCAAGTCGATCATGCAGGGTCGCGGAATCCGAATCCGAGCCCAGTCATAGTCGCTGGCTTCGCCGCGACGACGGCCACCTCACTCCTCACCCGCAGCCGCGCGTGCGATAGACCCGCACGGCCCCTGGGTGGGGTTCTCGTGACGGGAGTCTTGAGATGAACACCACCCTGCTGGAGCACCTGCGTGACCGGGAGCTGCGCGAGGCCAAGTCGGACCTGCGCGCGCTGGATCCCGAGGAGACGGTCACGGCCCTGCGCGAGCTGCCCGCCACCGAAGGGGTTCTCGCCTTCCGCCTCCTGGACAAGCAGTACGCCGTGGAGGTCTTCGAGCTGTTGAGTGACGACGAGCGGGTACGGCTGCTGGAAGCCATGACCAGCTCCGAGGCCGCCGACGTACTTGGCGGACTCGACGTCGACGACCAGGCGCGACTCATCGACGAGGCGCCCGCCGCGGTCGCCAAACGCCTCCTGAGCGCACTGCCGGCCGTCGACCGGGCGCGGGTGGGGATACTGCTGTCCTACCCCGACGACAGCGCGGGGCGGATCGCCAACCCGAACTACCTCGCGGTGCGGCCCCACGTCTCGGCCGCGCGCGCACTGGAGGCGGTGCGCCGGTGTCCGCTGGGGCCCGACGAGGTCACCACCGTCTTCGTGATCGACGTCGCCCGCCGCTACCTCGGTCTCGTCAACGTCGTGGAACTGGTGAAGGCGGCGCCGGACCGTGCCGTGGGCGACCTCGCCCGGCTGCCCGACATCGCGGTCACCACCACGTCCCCCGCCGAGGACGCCGCGCGCCTGCCCCAACACCACGACCTCGGCGCCATTCCCGTGGTGGACTCCGAGCGGCGCCTCGTCGGCATCATCGCGGTGGACGACGCGATGCGGGTGCTGGAGGAGGAGGCCAGTGAGGACCTGGCCCGCAGCGGGGGCTCGGAGCCCCTGACCCGCCCCTACCTCGTGGCCACCTCGTTCTACCTCGCTCGGCGGCGCGCCGGGTGGCTGTTGCTGCTCGGTGTGGCCGCGGTGCTGACGGTGAACGTCCTCGCGGCCTTCGAGTCCGCGCTGGAGAGCGTGGTGGCCCTCTCCCTGTTCATCCCGCTGCTGATGGGCGCCGGGGGCAACAGCGGAGCACAGGCCGCGACCGTGGTGGTCCGCTCCATGGCCATGGGCGAGGTCCGGTTCCGGGACCTGCCCGCGGTCATCGCGCGTGAGGCGCGGGTGGGTCTCATGCTCGGGCTGATGCTGGCGGCGGTGGCGTTCCCCGTGGTGTGGTTTTTCTTCGGGGTGACCTTCGCCGTGGTGATCTCCTCCACGCTGGCGATCATCTGTGTGTGGGCGTCGACGGCCGGCGGCATGCTGCCGGTGTTGGCCAAGCGGCTGGGAATCGACCCGGCGGTGATCTCGGCTCCGCTGATCGCCACCCTGATCGACGCCACCGGACTGCTGATCTACTTCTCGATCGCCGTCGCGCTGCTGGGCATCTAGGTCGCGTTTTCGCACCGCTGTGCCATTTTTTGGGGGGCGCTGTTGGGGGGGCACTGTTGGGGGGTGCTGGGGGCTCGTGACCGCCAGGACGACGTTCGCCGGATCGCCGTGCGAGCCGAAGCCCGGGCCCCCGCTGGGACACCATCCGCGAAGCGGACCCAGTAGGGGCGACGGCCGCTCCCTGATCCGAATGCCCGCAAATACACTCCCTGGCCGGGAAGCGGGGTCAGCCGCTGAGTTCCCGCACGGCGCGGGGCTGGTGGTCACGTGGGACGCCGTTGTGCGCCAGCCACTCCCGGACGCGCGGCACGCTCGCCACCGGATCGGTGATGAGTGCCTCCGCCGTGTGGGTGAGGTCGAGCTCGTTCGACTCCCGGTCCCGCAGCCGCGCTTCCTCCGACCAGGACAGCGTCCAGGCGGCGACGCCGTGTTCGATCAGCGCCGCCTCCAAGGCGCGGCGGACCACCACCGGTAGGACGCGCGGGTCGTCGTCCCAGCCCAGGGCGACGAGCGCGGCGTGTAGCTGGTGTCCCTGGCCCCGTCCGAGGACCTCCAACGCCGCGTCGAGGAACGGGTGCTGGATGTGGAGGACCTGCTGGGCGGCCACGGCGAGGTCACGCGAGGCCTCCATGTTGGCCGCGACGAACATGCCGCGCGCCACGAGCTGCTCCCAGGGAAGGGAGGGCAGCGCGCGGGCCTGCTCGGTCCACAGGCTCTCCTGCGTGGCGCGGGCGGCCGTGGCCGGATCGGCCAGGAGCGCGGCGGCGGGCGCCGCGTCGACGGCGCCTCCCGGCTCGGGCAGGTGGGCGATCGCCGCCACCCGCTCGCTCAGCGGCGGATGGGAGTCGTAGGGGGTCGGCTGCTCCGGGGCGGAGGCGAACTCGGCGATCTGCCGCTGGCGTTCCGGGTCGTTGATCATGGCGTGGAACCCGCCGAAGAGGTCCGCCGGCCGCGCCTGGGCGGGGCCGGCCAACCCGGCGTAGGACTCCATGAACACCTCCCACGCCGGCGCGTAGGCGTGCACCTTGCGCAGCGCGCCGGCCATCGCCGAACGGCCCGCGATGCGCACCGCCAACGCGTCGGCCTCGAGTTCCTGGCGGCGGGAGACGGCCTGGGAGACCCGCAGGTACAGCTTGGCGTAGGCGCGGAACAGGGACTGGGTGAACCGGTGGCCCTCCAGGCCCCGCACCGCGGCGATGAGGGCGATGCGCCCCCGGTAGACCGGGGCGCCGAGGCGGGTGTGGGCACCGCTGTAGTGCCCCAGTTCGTGGCCGAGCACGGCCCGCATCTCCCCGCGGGTCAGCGTCATCAACAGCGGGACCCCGATCAGCATGCGACGCCGGGTGGCGCGCAGGCCCAGCATCGTGGTGTCCTCGCTGACCGCCGCGTTGACGTCGGGCACGAGACGGATCTCGTCGGGCGCCCGGGTGCTCGCCTGGTCGGCGAGCGCGCGGACGGTCCGCCACAGTTCCGGCTCGTCGCGGTCACTCACCGCGATTCCGGGCTGCTCGTGGTCGTTGCGTCGGGGGATCATCACCAGACCGCGGACCAGGGCGATGGCGACGAGCGTGACGGCGACCGCGACCTGGACTCCCTGCCCGTTGCCGCGCAGGAAGACCGCGACGTCGATGACGACCGCGAGGCCGATCACGACGGCGACCAGCACGTAGAAGCCCAGCAGCAGCGATACGGCGACGACGGCACGCAGGGTGGTGACCATGGAGGCTCCTGACCGAGGGGGCGCCACGACGCGGGTGTCGGGCGGAGTGGGGCTTTGAGCGGGCGCCACGTTGCGAGGAACGTAGTCGATTCTCCAGTGCCGAGCCGCGTCCCCTACACCGGCCCGGCGAATACGCCGGATTTGTCATGACACACCAGGTCACGAGGGATTCGCGGTGGTTGCTTCGATCGGCGCCCCGGGTGAGAGTGAACCCACACTTCCACTACTCACAGCGAGGGATTGATGACATTGAGTCGCACGCGGCGGGTGGGGGCAACGCGTCTGTTGCTCCTCGCCACGGCGGTCGCCACCGCCTTCGGATCACTCACGACCTCGGCCGGCGCCAGCTCCGGTGAGGCGCCCGAGCCCACCGTCAGCCGCTACGTTCCGCTGGAGGGGACTGCGGGGGACCTGGACCGTGCCCAGGAGTGGGGGTGCGCCGAAGGGGAGACGGGTCGGTCGGGCCTGAGGGTCCTGTTCTTCGGCACGCAGGAGAGCGGCGGTGAGCTCCGTCAGCCGGGTACGAGCACCGCGACGCGGAGCGCGCGCGTCTCCGCCGACCGCGCGGTCGAGGTGGCCGCACGATGGGCCGAGGGATTCACCTCGTGTCGGAAGGGCGACGCGGAGGCGATCCTCTCCCTGGGGGTCAACAACAAGGACGACGGCGGGGTGAGCGGTTCCGACGCCGGCCGCGCGTGGGCCGAGGTGGTGGACTCCGGCAGCGGTTCGATCGGTTCCGAGGCGGTGTCGGTCGTCGGGGGCGTGGACGCCGAGCCCAGTTGGTCCACGCCCCAGTGGGCCCGGGACTGGGTGGACGCCTACCTCCAGACCACCGAGCTTCCGCTCTACGCCGCGAACTCCGCCGACGGCTGCCCCGCCCAGGGGTCGGGCGGCGGTTCCTGCTCCAACGGATGGTCGGTCTCCGACGTCCACTACGTCGCGGGCGGTGCGGGCAGTGGTGTCTCCGCCGTCCCACAGATCTATCGCACCGACGGGATCCAGGCACGCCAGTGGGCCTCGATCAGCGCGTGGGGAGCGGCCAACGGCGAGGGCGCGTTGCGTTTCGCCGGGGCGATGGCGCAGCAGAAGGCCTGCGAGCAGCGTTCCTGCGACGGGACCGACAACTCACCCGAGGACGCGTGGTCGCAGCTCTGGGAAGCGATCGACGCCGAGAGCGGCACCCGGCAGGACACCCTGCCCCACGCGACCGACATCCGCTGGCCGTGACCAGCCGAGGGGTGGACGGCGTCAGCGGTCCACCCCTCCCCCAGGGGTCCCGGTCACCCTTGGCGCCGGCCTCGAAGCCAACTTCGACGTCAGGTCTTGGTCGCCCCCGCGGTCAGTCCCCCTTCCAGGTGACGTTGGGCGCCGAGGAACACCAGGAGCGCCGGGACGGCGATCATGACGGCCGCCGCGCTCAAATAGCCCCACTCCGCGCGGCGTTCCGCCACGAACTGGGTGCGCAGCCCCACCGCCAGGGTGAAGTTGTCGGCGTCGATCATGAACGCGGACGCGAACGCCACCTCCCCCCACGCGGTGATGAAGGCGAAGAAGCCGACCACGGCGAGACCGGGTTTGGCCAACGGCAACACGAGCCGCCAGAAGGTGCCGAACGGTGTGAGACCGTCCATCCGGCCCGCCTCATCGATCTCCGTCGGGATGGTGTCGAAGTAGCCCCGCAACATCCAGGCGCAGAACGGCACCGCGATGGTGAGGTAGGTGAGCGTGAGGCCGAGATGGTGGTTGATGAGCCCGAGTCGGACCAACACCGTGTAGAGGGGCACGATCAGGATCGCGACCGGGAACATCTGGGTGATGAGCAGCGACCACATCAGTGGCCGCATCCCCGGGAACCGGAACCGGCTGACCGCGTATCCGGTCGTCGCGGCGAGGAAGAGCGCCACGACCGTCGTGAGGCCCGCGACGACGAGGGTGTTGGCGAACCAGCGCAGGAACGGTGTCTCGGTGAGGACGTGCAGGTAGTTCGCGAACGTCGGGTCCCGCACCACCTCGACCGACGTGCTCTGCCACACGTGGCGTGGCTGGATCGAGGTGAGGACGATCCACACCACGGGCAACAGCGCGATGAGGCTCGCCGTCACCAGTCCGAGATGGAGGCCGACGGAGGCGAGGACGCCGCGTTCCCGCCCCCCGCGAGCCGATGCGGTCACCATGCCTGCCCCTCTCGTCGCAGCGCACGTTGGTAGATGACGCCCAGCACCAGCAGGAGCCCCAGGATCACCATTCCGTAGGCGGAGGCGACCCCGTAGGTGCCGTCCCCGAACAGGCGGAAGGCGTAGGTGACGAGCAGGTCGGTGCTGCGCGCCGGCCCGCCACCGGTCACCAGGAAGATCACCGGGAACTGGTTGAACGTCCAGATGGTGCCGATCAGCACGACCGGGGCGGCCACCGGACGCAGACTGGGCAGGGTGATGTGGCGGAACTGTTGCCAGGGACTGGCCCCGTCCACCCGCGCCGCCTCGTAGAGCTGCCCCGGGATGGACTGCAGGCCGCCCAGCAGCGCGACCATCATGAAGGGGACCCCCAGCCACACGTTGATCGTGATGACCACGACCTTCGCCCAGAACGGGTCACCGAGCCACTCGACACCGGGGAACCCCATCCCGCGCAGGGCGGCGTTGAACAGCCCGTACTCGCCCTGGTAGAGGTAGCGCCAGATGAAGGCGCTGACGAAGGGTGGCACGGCCCAGGGCAGGATCATGACGGCCCGGTAGACACCGCGCAGCGCGACCCGACGGTTGAGCATCACCGCGAGCCCGAGTCCGAGACCGAAGTGGCAGGCGACGCACGCCAGCGTCCACACCACGGTCCAGGTGAGTCGCGCCCAGAAGTCGCCGACGTCGCCGGTCAGGATCGCGACGTAGTTGTCGACCCCGACGAACTCGTAGGTCGCGGGGGTGACGTTCTCGCCGATCCGGGTGGACACGTTGCGTCTGTCGGCGTCGGTGAACGACAGCCACAGGCCGCGCGCGAAGGGGAACGCGATGACGACCGACATCACGATGACGACCGGTGCCGTCAGCGCCCAGGCGTACCAGTGGGTGCGCAGGAACCGCCGAAGGGGGCCCGGCTCCGCGGCGCGGGGGCGAGGAGGCCGCGCGGGCGTGGCCCGGCGGCGTTGGACTGTGGTGGCCACGTTTGTCATTCCCAGTCGGGCAGGAGCGCCTGGTACTCGTCGGCCAGGCCGTCCAGGGCCTCCTGGGGGCTGACGTCTCCCAGGACGGCCGCCTCATAGGCGTCGTCGAAGGGCACGAACATCTGGCCCGCCTCCGGGATCCACGCGCCCGGCTGGCTGGCCTCCATGACCGGGGCGTAGGCGGACACGATCGGGTGGTCCTCCACCGCCGGGGCGGCGTAGGCCGACTCCCGGGTCGGAAGGGTTCCGAGCTCCTCGGCGATCCGGCTCTGCGTCTCGGTCGACGCCATGTACTCCACGAAGGCGTAGGCCGTCTCGAGGTTCTCCGAGCCCGCGTAGACGGAGTAGTTGTGACCTCCGGTCGGCCCGCCGGCCTCCAGCGACTGGACCCCCAGGTTCTCCGCGTCCTCGAACGCGGGGCCACCCAGGGCGTCGCCCATCGACCACGGCCCGTTGATGATCATCGCGACGTCGCCCTCGCGGAACGCCGCCATCATCACGTCGTAGCTCTCGCCGAGGTCGGGGCTGAGCGCGGCGTCGGAGTTCATGAGGTCGAGCGCGTTCTCCAGCCCGGCGACCGCCTCAGGGTCGTTGATGGTGATCCGCTCGTCGGCGTCGTCCACCCACTGACCGCCCTCGGCGAAGATGAACGGCAGCAGGAAGTACCCCTCGACGTGGAGATAGATGCCGTCGGCGTCGGTCTCCTCACTCACGTCCCCGGCCACCGTGGCCAGGTCGTCCATGGTCGTGGGGGGTTCGTCGTGCCCGGCCTCGGCGAGCAGGTCGGCGTTGTAGAGCAGGGCGAGGGAGTCGGTGACCTGGGGGACGGCGTAGGTCGTGCCCTCGTACTGGGCGCTGCTCCACGGCCCGTCCAGGAAGTCGTCGACGTCGTCAAGCGCCGGGGTGTCGTCGAGGGGCTGGAGATAGCCGAGGCTCGCGAAGTCCGCCGTCCAGCCCACCTCCGTGCGCAATACGTCGGGGGCTCCGTCACCCGAGGCGGCGGCACGGTCGAATCGGTCCCGGGCGTCGTCGAAGTCCTCGAACTGGTGGTTCACGGTGACGCCGTGCTCCTCCTCGAAGTCGGCGATCACCGCCTCGTAGGCCGGTCCCTCGTTCTCGGCGTCGGAGGTGTCCCAGTAGGTGATGGTCCCACCCACCTCGCCGTCACCCTCCGCCGCTCCCCCGCCGCCCGAACAGGCCGTCACCGCGAGCGCCAGTCCCGCCCCGGCACCAACGACACGTATCAGCCGCATGTTTCGCTCCTCCGGTTGGTTGCGCGTGACCCATCACACAGGAAGGGATGCGCCGAATCTAGCAAAACATTTCAGTTCATGAAATGCCTTTGCGTTCGTTCCCGTTCGTCCCAGCCAAAGCGAGGCGGAGAGCAAAGCCATGAACAGCGAAAACCAACGGAGCGGTGCAACACTTCGGGCCCGCAAACCGCGTCAGACGGCGTGCGGACCCGCGTGGTAGCGTTTCAGGCGGAACAACACGAGCTCAGGGAGTTGACAAACGGTGACGGCCCTCTTCCGGTCTCCTGATTCCGCCCCGGACGAGACGAGTACAGCGCGGTTGAGCACCCCGGAGAACTTCCGCGACCTCGGTGGTCTGCGCTCCCCCCTGGGATCGGTGCGCCGCGGCCTCGTCTTCCGCAGTGACGACCTGGCCACCGCGCCCGCGGAGTTCACCGAGTCGATGGTGAGTGAGCACCGGATCGCGCACGTGATCGACCTGCGGGGCGCCGAAGAACTGTCCTTCACCGGCCGTGGACCGTTGGCGACGGCGTCGGTGACCTACCACCACATCCCCGTGGCCGACGACCTCGCGCCGTCCAACCGCGGCCCCGCCCGGTCCACCGAGGAGATGGGCGCCTCCTACGCGCGGTTCACCGAGCTCGCCGCCCCACGGTGGGCGATGGCGCTGTCCCTCGTGGCGAGCGCCGAGGGCGGGGTCGTGTTCCACTGCGCGGCGGGCAAGGACCGCACGGGAATCCTCGCCGCGCTGATCCTGAGCGCGTTGGACGTCCCCGTCGCCGACATCTCGGCCGACTACGCGCGCACCGACCAGGTGCTGACCGCGGTCAACGCGCGGATCGTCGAACTCGTCCAGGCCGTGCACGCTCCCCGGTACGCCGGCCAGCCGCCGCTACCCCCGGACAGCCCCGTGGTTCGTCCGTTCGCGGCGACGATGACCGCCTACCAGCGCATTCTGACCGAGCGCCACGGGCACGTCCTGGGACCGGTGCGCGCGGCCGGCCTCTCCCCCGCCGTCGAACAGCGACTACGGGACCGGTTGATCGACGGCGCGTAGCGGGACCGCCCACCCCGCCGTCAGGGGCCGGTCGTGTTCTCCTCGTCCTCGATCGGTGTGGCGTCCGGGGTGGCGGGGATCCCCTCGTCGGTGACGATCGGCTCGACCTCCCGCTCCTCCTGTGCCCGAGGGCTCCGCGCGGCTCGCCGCAGCGCCTCGGTCTCGTGCTCCAACTCGTCGTCCACCCGGGGGGAGTGTTTGTCGCTTCCACGGGTCGGCATACGGCCTCCCAACACTCCGCCGGCGGGCCTGACCACCGGCTCTCGGGCAGGTATACCCAGCCTCACACCGGTCACGCGGTGTTCATCCGACCGGTCCGGTACTGGAGCGGACGACGAGCTCGGGACGGAACCGCAGCTCACCGCGTTCGCTCTCCGCTCCGTCGATGAGGTCCAGCAACTGCGCGACCGCGGCCTGACTCATCTCCTTCAGCGGTTGGCGGATGGTGGTGAGCGGCGGGTCGATGTAGGGCATCAGCGGGGAGTCGTCGTAGCCGACCACCGACACGTCCTCGGGAACCCGCAGTCCCCGCTCCCGCGCGGCCCGGATCGCACCGACGGCCATGGTGTCGTTGGCACAGCAGATCGCGGTGCATCCGCCGTCCAGGAGCTTCGTGGCCGCGGCGTGTCCACCCTCGAGGGTGTGCAGGGTGTGGTGGACCAGGGACTCGGGGTCCTGCTGCAGGCCCAGGGCCCGCATGGTGCGCAGGAAACCGTCCCGTTTGCGGATCACCGGTGAGAACCGCTCCTGGCCCAGGGCGATCCCGATCCGACGGTGCCCCAGGGAGGCGAGGTGGCGCACCGCGAGTTCCATCGACAGTTCCTCGTCGGCCGACACGAAGGGCGCCTCGACGCCCGGGACCATCGGGCTGACCAGCACGATGGGCAGTCCCTGGTCGATGAGACGCTGGTAGCGCGCGGTGTCGGCGCGCGTGTCGGCGTGCATCCCGTAGACGAAGAGGATCCCCGAGACCCCGCGGTCCAGCAGGAGCTCGGTGTAGTCGTCCTCCGGAACCCCACCCGCCTCGTGCGTGCACAACACGCACGCGTAGCCCCGCGGCATCAGCGCGGACTCGATGTACTGCGCGAAGTAGGGGAACACCGGATTGCTGAGCTCGGGAAGGATCAGGCCGATGAGACCGGCCTTGCTCGCACGCAGGGTCTGCGGGCGTTCGTAGCCCAACACGTCGAGCGCGGTGAGGACCGCCTGGCGTTTCGCCGTGGACACACCCGACTTGTCGTTGAGGACCCGGCTGACCGTCGCGATACTCACCCCGGCGTGCGTCGCGATCTCGGCGAGTTTGATGCTCATCCGCCTATTGTCCAGCGCCCGCGGGGTCGGTCGTGGTCGCAGCACGCCACCAGACGGCGGTGTTGGGGGGAAGCGTGGTGGTCGTGACGCCCACGGAGACCTCCCGGCTGGCGAGGAGGAACAGGCCCGGTGTGGGGATCTCGGCGGGGTCGTCGCCCATGTTGGCCGTACACACCAAGCCACCGTTCGTAGTGAAGGCGAGGACGCCCTGGGGTGCGTCCAACCAGCTCAGGGTGTCCCCGGGTGCGAACTGGCGACGCAGGCGCAGCGCGTCGCGGTACAGGCGCAGGGTGGAGTCGGTGTCGGTCCGCTGCCGGGCGACGGTGTGGTCGGCCCAGTGGCGCGGCATCGGCAGCCACGGCTCCCCCTCCCCGAACCCGAAGGGGGCCGCGCCCCCGGACCAGGGCATCGGGACACGGCATCCGTCGCGGCCCCGTTCGGTGTACCCGGAGCGGTGCCAGCGGGGGTCGCGCAGCGCCTCCTCGGGCAGGTCGGTCACCTCCTCCAAACCGAGCTCCTCCCCCTGATAGAGGTAGGCGGCCCCAGGGAGCGCCAGCATGACGAGGGTCGCCACCCGCGCTCGCGCGCGACCGAGTACCCCGCCGCCGTAGCGGGTGACGTGCCGAACGACGTCGTGGTTGGACAACACCCACGCGGGCGGAGCCCCGACCTCTCCGAAGGTGGTGAGGGTCGCGTCGATGACACGCTGGAACGCCGCCGCACAGTAGTCGGTGACCAGGAACTCGAAGTTGAACGACTGGTGGAGTTCGCCGGGCCGGACGTAGCGCACGGCCCGGTCGAGACTCGGCACCCACGCCTCCACGACACCGATGCGCTCGCCGCGGGCGTCGTCACCGTAGGAGTCCAGGATCTCGCGCCACTCCCGGTACACCTCGTGGACCTCGTCCTGGTCCCAGTAGGGCTGCGCGGCGCTGTCGAGCATCCCCGAACGGGTGCGACCGGTGTCGGGCAGCCCCTCGGCCTTGAAGAGCCCATGAGCGACGTCCACCCGGATGCCGTCGACCCCGCGCCGAAGCCAGAAGTGCAGGACGTCGGCGAACTCCGCGCGGACCTCGGGGTTGCGCCAGTTGAGGTCGGGCTGCTCGGGGGCGAACAGGTGCAGGTACCACTCCTCCGGTTCGCCGTCCGCGTCGGTCACGCGGGACCACGCCGGACCGCCGAACACCGACTCCCAGTTGTTGGGGGGCTCCTCGCCGTTCGCACCGCGTCCCGGTCGGAAGACGTAACGCTCGCGCGCGGGGTCCCCGGGCGCCGCGGCCCGTGCGTCTCGGAACCACGGGTGCTGGTCGGAGGTGTGGTTGGGCACGATGTCGATGATCACCCGCAGGCCGTGCGCGTGGGCGTCGGCCAGCAGGGCGTCGAACTCGGCCAGGTCGCCGAACTCCGGCGCGATGTCACGGTAGTCGGCCACGTCGTAGCCGCCGTCGGCGAGGGGCGAGGGGTAGAAGGGGGTGATCCACAACGCGTCCACCCCTAGGTCGGCGAGGTGGCCCAGCCGCGACCGGACGCCCGCGAGATCGCCGGTTCCGTCTCCGTTGCCGTCGGCGAAGGAGCGGATGTACACCTCGTAGATGACGGCGGTACGCCACCATCCCTCCGTGTGGGGCCACTCCCCCCGGTGAGGCGAAGAGTCGGGTCGATTGGCGACGACGCTGGTCAGGTCGCTGGTGTTCATGGCCCCCCAGACATGGTTGTTTCCGAGCCTGCGCCGACGATAGCAAAAATTCTCAAGACATGAAATCCAGTTTCAGCTAGGGGTGTGGGCCTTGTCGTGAGGTGCGGAACGGGTCTACGTCCGGTTGTCCTCGCGGGGCGACGCCGTGTCCCACTCCTGGGGGCCGAACCTGGTCACGGTGCGGGAGGGTTCGGCGCACAGCGCGGGTGTGGTGGTGGCGGTGGGGCCGATGCTCGACCGGGTCCTCACCGCGACGCGGGAGTTGGACGTGACGGTCCTGTACACCTCAACCGTGCGCCCCTTCGACCGCGCCGGCACCTCCGCCCACGAGATCACCGCGACGCTGGGACCCACGAGATCCGAGGGGGTCGCCACGGCCGCGAGGGCGGACTTCTGCAACGGGGCGGCGGGAACGCGCGGGAGCTGGCCGTCGTGGCTTCACCGTGGGGCTGGGCACACGAAGACGCCCCGGTCACGCCCACCGGTGGTGGGTGCGGCCGGGGCGTCGAACGGTTGGGCTCAGGTGGGCTTGACGAGTGGGAAGAGGATGGTCTCCCGGATGTTCTTGCCGGTGAAGGCCATGAGGAGGCGGTCGATTCCGACACCGACGCCGCCGGTCGGGGGCATCGCGTACTCCAAGGCGGTCAGGAAGTCCTCGTCCAACTGCATGGCCTCCTGGTCCCCACCGGCGGCCAGCAGGGACTGCTCGGTGAGGCGACGGCGCTGCTCCACCGGATCGGTCAGCTCGGAGTAGCCGGTGCCCAGCTCCATTCCGAAGCCGATGAGGTCCCACTTCTCCGTCAGCAGGGGGTCGTGGCGGTGCTGGCGGGTGAGCGGGCTGGTCTCGACCGGGAAGTCACGGACGAAGGTGGGCTGCACCAGGTGGTGCTCGACCAGCTCCTCGAAGAGGTGTTCCACGACCTTGCCGGGCCCCCACGCCGGATCGACCGCGATGTCGCGGCCCTCGGCGTACTTGCGGAGCTGCTCCACGCTGGTGCGGGGGGTGACGTCCTCGCCGAGCGCGTCGGAGACCGACCCGTAGAGAGTCACCGACGGCCAGTCGCCCTCCAGGTCGATCTCGGAGTCCCCGTAAGGGACCACCGCCCGGCCGAACAGGGCGCGCGCGGCGTCCTGGATCAGCGTCTGGGTCAGTTCGGCGACGTCGTCGTAGTCGCTGTAGGCCTCGTAGAACTCCAGCATCGTGAACTCGGGATTGTGGGTCGAGTCCGCGCCCTCGTTGCGGAAGTTGCGGTTGATCTCGAAGACCTTCTCCACGCCTCCGACGACGAGCCGCTTGAGGTACAGCTCGGGCGCGATCCGCAGGAACAGGTCCAGGTCGTAGGCGTTGATGTGGGTGGTGAACGGCCGGGCGGTGGCGCCGCCGTGCACCTGGTGCAGCATCGGCGTCTCCACCTCCACGAAGCCCCGCCCCTGCAGGGTGTCCCGCACGGAACGCACCACGTCCGCCCGTCGATACACCATGTCCCGCGCGTCAGTGTTGGAGATGAGGTCGACGTAGCGGTGCCGTACCCGGGCCTCGGGGTCGGTCAGGCCCTTGTGCTTCTCCGGCAGCGGCCGCAGACTCTTCGCCGCCAGGGTCCAGGAGTCGGCCAGAATGCTCAGCTCGCCACGGCGGGAGGTGATCACCTCGCCGCGCACGGCGACCTGGTCCCCGAGGTCCACGTCGGACTTCCACGCCGCCAGCGACTCCTCGCCCAGGCGGTCCAGGCTCATCATGACCTGGATCTGCCCCGAGGCGTCCCGGATGGTGGCGAAGCACAGCTTGCCGCCGGTGCGGTAGAGCACGACCCGCCCGGCCAGCGAGACCCGCTCACCGGTGGCGTGATCCGCCGGGAGATCGGGGAAGCGCTCACGCACGTCTTTGACGGGTGCCGACCGCTCGACACTGACCGGGTAGGGGTCGACGCCCTCCCCACGCATCCGGTCCAGTTTCTCCCGGCGGACGCGCATTTGTTCGGGCAGCTCGGCATAGGTATCGCGGTCGGACATGGCAATGAGTGTAACGAGACGCGCACCCCGTGGGCGCCACGGCGACGGTCACCGCCCCCTGGTGCGGACCACGCCCGAGAACCGGTATGATCGCCCCCATGGGTATCCAGGCAATCGTGAGCGGCGCCGTCGCCGCCACGTCGTGCGTCTCCTTCATGGGGCGCAGGCTCCGTGCGCGGCGCGTGGCCCTGGTACGCCAGGATGCCGCCGGCGCCTGATCCCCATCACGAACGCGCGGTCTCGCGCGTGAGCGGACTCTGATCGCGCCCCGCCGCGTCCTTTCTTCGCCTCCAGGGCCACCGAGGTTCTTCCCGTCACCTCGGACAGGCCCGCAACTCCCGTGTCTCGTGCTCGACGCACCGTGGCCAGATGTCGGCCTGTCCTGACCGCCCTGTCGTGGATGGAACCCACGCAGGGGCGAAAGGACCGTCATGGCTCGACGTTCGACGCCGCGTGCCCGTCACACCGCCGCTCACCGCTCCGCCACCCCACCGCGCACTCCGTCGCCACGCCTCCCGGGTGTGCGTCCCGACCCGCGCCTGGGGCAGAACTTCCTCGTCGACCCCGCGGCCCGCCGGATGGTGCTGCGCGCCGTGGGTGACCCGCCGGACCTCGTCGTGGAGGTGGGCGCGGGCCACGGGGCGTTGACCCGGTCCCTCGCGCGCGCCACCCGCGAGCTGGTGGCCTACGAGATCGACCCACGGCTCATCGCCCCGCTGCGGGAGTCGGTGCGTGGACTCGACAACGTCACGTGTGTTCGCGGCGACTTCCTCCACTCGCGCGCGCCCAGCACACCGTTCGCGGTCGTGGGCAACATCCCCTACAACCGATCCACCGACATCGTCCGGTGGTGCCTCCGCGCCCGGCACCTGACCGCCGCCACGCTGCTCACCCAACGTGAGTTCACCCAGAAACACACTGGTGCCTACGGACGGTGGACCCAACTCAGTGTCCTGGCCTGGCCGAGGTTCGAACTGGCCGCGACGGGACGAGTCGCCCCTCGGGCGTTCCGTCCCGCCCCTCGGGTCGACTCCGCGGTCCTGCTCATCCGGCGGCGGGAGCAACCGCTGGTGGCCGCCGAGCACGCCCGCGACTACGAGGCGCTGGTACGGCTCGGCTTCACCGGCGCCGGTGGCTCCCTGGAGGCGAGCCTCTCCCGCGACCACTCCACCCGTGCCGTGCGTCGCGCGCTCACGACGGCGGGCGTGGCGCGAGGAACCGCCGTGGGGTTCGTCTCCCCCACCCAGTGGGTCACGCTGTTCACCAGCTTGCGCGCCCACGGCTGAGGAGGGAGGGCCGGCTCGGAACGCTCCCAGGGTCTCGGGTAGGTCTGGCTGCGCAATTCGCTGTCCTCGACGAACTGGAGCAGCCATGCGTACCCAGACCCACCTGAGCCGGCCCGTCAACCTCCGCGACCTCGGCGGGCACCGCACCCCGTTCGGGGTCGTGAACCCCGGGCTCGTGTACCGCACCGACGACCTGTCGGTCGCCACCCCCGACTTCGTCGACGAACTGGCCTCGCGCGACGTCACCCACGTCATCGACCTGCGTTCGGCCGAGGAGTCGGCCCACACCGGCCGCGGTCCGTTGGCCCGCCGTCGCATCGCCTACCACCACCTGCCGTTGACCGCCGGCCCCACTCCCCCGCCGCCCCCGGGCCCTCGGCAGCCGGAGGAGATGTCAGCGGACTACCAGCGGATGCTCAACCACGCCGCGGTCGAGGTGGCGACGGCCCTCAGTGTCATCGCCACGGCGCGCGGCGCGGTGGCCTTTCACTGCTCGGCCGGCAAGGACCGTACCGGCATCGTCGCCGCGATGGTGCTGTCGGCGCTGGCCGTCAGCCGCGCGGCGATCATCGCCGACTACGCGCGGACGGAGGCCGCGATGCCGGGAGTCGACCGCAGGATGGCACCGGTCCACGCCGCGGCCGGACGCGAGCCAGCCGTGGCGCACGGGCTACGCGCCCCGGCGGAGACCATGGCCCTGTTCCTCACGGCCGTGACCGGGGCACCGGGGGCGATGCCCAAGGCCCTGCAGCGGGCGGGGCTGGAGCCGGCGACGCTGCGCCGACTGCGAAGCCGACTGTTGTCCTAGTCCCGAGGCCCCCAGGCCGCGGGTCTCCCCTGCGGCCAGGGCCACCCCCGCTCCCCGCCACGCGACCCGTTGCCCGGCCCGGACCCGACGGGGACGGTCACTTCCACCCCTCCGACACGCCTCGGTCGGGGCGACCACGCCCCCACTTTTCCGGCGACCGGAGTGACCCCGCGGAGGCCCCGACCGGAGCGACGTACAGGCTGGGCGCCCCGGGCTGCGCTCCGTCCCTCACGTGGGGTCATTGGACCTTGATCTATCGGGACACCTTTACGTCGTAGATTTTCTCGTTCGAGCGGGCCGCGCAGTCTACTCACGACGTCTTTCGACACGTACTGTGGAACGGGACGTACGGCACGTCCGCCGTGCGGGAGCGACACGATCACCACGGCCACCACTCCACCGGGCGACCAGCGGCGTATGGCAACCTCGGCGGGAGAGGACGCTCGGCGTCGACCACCCCGACACCGAGGTGGGCACGCGCGGAACGTCCGGAGAGGCACCGAGTTTAGGAGACGTCATGGGAAGGGTCACCACACGCGGCAAGGTGCTGCGGATCAGGGACGGGGTTCCCGACACCCGCGTCGACACGCTGGTGGTGGAGGAGCCGCTGGAGATCCGCCTCAACGGGCGGGCGCTCACCGTGACCATGCGCACGCCCGGCAACGACTTCGACCTCGCCGTGGGCTTCCTGGTGAGCGAGGGCGTGGTGTCCCGCGAGTCCGACATCGCGGCCATCCGCTACTGCGCCGGCGCGACCGAGGACGGATACAACACCTACAACGTCCTGGACGTGGCGCTGGCCCCCGGCGTCCCCGAACCCGAGGCGACCCTGGAACGCAACTTCTACACGACGTCCTCCTGCGGACTGTGTGGGAAGGCGAGCCTGGACGCGGTGCGCACCATCGCGCCGTGGTCGGTCGCCGAGGACCCGGCACGGTTCACCCCGGAGACGCTCAGTGCGCTGCCCGACGCACTGCGGGCCGCGCAGCGGGTGTTCGACCGCACGGGAGCGCTGCACGGCGCGGGGTTGTTCACCAGCGACGGAGAACTCCTGGTCACCCGGGAGGACGTGGGTCGGCACAACGCCGTCGACAAACTCGTCGGGTGGGCGGCGCGCGAGGGGCGGCTGCCGTTGCGGGAGACGGCGCTCATGGTGTCGGGCCGTGCCTCCTTCGAACTGGTACAGAAGGCGGTGATGGCGGGGATTCCGGCCCTGACCGCGGTGTCGGCGCCCTCGTCGCTGGCTGTCGACCTCGCCCAGGAAACCGGACTGACCCTCGTCGGATTCCTGCGGGGGGCGTCGATGAACGTGTACGCGGGAGCCGAGCGGGTCGCGTTGGAGACGGCTCCCGTCGGCTGACCACCAGTCCGGACGGGCCCACGGTGCGTGCGGGAAAACCCGCGTGCACCACGGAAGTATTACGTAGTACGTTCATGAGCGCCACCAACGACGGGAGATTCTCATGACCGTGGAAGCCGTGCTGTTCGACTGGGGCGGCACACTCACCCCGTGGCTCACCGTGGACACCAGGAGGATCTGGGTCGAGGCCGCGCGCCGCGTCGACCCCGACCGGGCCGAGGAACTGGGCGGGCGACTCGCCACGGCGGACGGCGCACTGTGGCAGCGGTCCAAGGCGGAGTTCCACGCCTTCACCCAGGAGGACGTCTTCCGGGAGGCGGGGATTCCCCTCAGTACCGCCGCCCTGGACACGCTGCGCGAGGAGTGGGAACACGCGACCTTCACCGACCCGCAGGTCCCAGGGATGCTCGCCGCCCTGCGTGAACGAGGCCTGTCCGTGGGGATCCTGTCCAACACGCCCTGGCCCCGAGAGTGGCACGAGGGGTGGCTGCGCCGCGACGGCGTCCTGGACTCGTTCGACGGCTCGGTGTTCACCAGTGAGATCCCGTGGAACAAGCCACACGCGGAGGCGTTCCGGGCCGGCATGGCCGCGATCGGAGTGACACGGCCACAGTCCTGCGTCTACGTGGGGGACCGTCTCTTCGAGGATGTGTGGGGACCCCAGCAACTCGGCATGCGGGCGGTCCACATCCCGCACAGTGTGATCCCCCCGGAGCAGGGCGGGCACACCCAGGGCGTCCCGGACGCGACCATCCAGGAGCTGGCCGAACTCGCCGCTGTCCTAGACTCCTGGGCCTGAGACACTCTCGCAGCACCGCTCCTCACCCCCGAAAGGACACCCGTTGTCCCGCATTCCCAAACTGCGCCCCGAGGAACTCGACGCGCCCCAACGCGAGGTGTACGAGGAGATCGCGGGTGGGCCCCGCGCGCGGGGCCCCCGGCTGTTCGCGCTCACCGACGCCGAGGGTGGCTTGGAGGGCCCGTTCAACGCGATGCTGCTCAACCCGGCGCTCGGCGGCCCGCTGCAGCGCCTGGGCGGCGCGCTCCGGTTCTCGGGGAAGCTCAGTGACCGGAGCCGGGAACTGGTGATCCTCCTGGTGGCCGCCGCGTGGGACAGCTCATTCGAACGGACCGCGCACGAGGCGGTGGGAGCGCACGTCGGGTTGACCGCCGAGGAGATGACCACCGTCGCCGCCGGCGGGACGCCCACGTCCCTCACCGACCCCGAGGAGGTCGAGGCGCTGCGCGCCACCCGCCTCATGCTGGACAAGCGGACCCTCGACGACGAGGAGTACGCCGAACTCGTCGCGTCGCTCGGCAGGGAGCGCCTGTTCGAGGTCACCACACTCGTGGGCTACTACGGCACCCTGGCACTACAGATGCACGTGTTCGGCGTGGAGGGGTAGCCCGCGGAGGACTTTCGTGGGCCGACGAAACTCGTGCCACGAAAGCCGAACTTTTGTCCTAATCGCGATGATTTTCGTGCCCCAACGTGGTCTGATTGGTCGCACATGGACCAACGCACTGGAGGTGCTGTGAACTGGAGCCTGGAAGTCGTCGTCGTCCCCGTCTCCGACGTCGACGCCGCGAAGGACTTCTACGCCGACCGGGTGGGGTTCTCCGTCGACCACGACACCGTGATCGACGAGAACACCCGCGTGTGCCAACTGACCCCACCGGGATCGGGCTGCTCGATCGTGATCGGCCGCGGCGCCGTACCGGACATGCCACCCGGTTCACTCAAGGGGCTGCAGTTGGTCGTGTCCGACGTCCGCGCGGCGCGGGCCGAGCTGTCGGGGCGCGGCGTCGACGTCAGTGAGGTACAGGTCCTCGGAGAGAACCCGGTCCCGGGAGGCGACCCCCTGGACAACGTCGGGTTCTGCTACTTCCAGGACCCCGACGGCAACGCCTGGGCCGTCCAGCAGATCAGCGGACGCGGCTGACGGTGCGGTGCCGGGCCGGAGCTAGACGCCGGCCCGGCGCAGTCGTTCCTCGGCCTGCTCGCGCACGGCGGTAGCGCAGATCGGGCTGGCGCCGTGCAGGGCCTCCCAGCGAGCGTTGTGGGCCGCCGGCCACAGGCTCGCCGCCCACGCGACCCGCGACTCCTCGGTGTCGAAGGCACGCCCGCGCCGCTCCTGGTAGACCCGCAGGAACTCCTCCGACGCGTCGACGGAGGCCAACGTCGGCGGCGAGGCGCTGGTGAACGTTCCGCTCGCCGCACCCACCAGAGCGGCCTCGGGCTGCCAGGCCAGACTGTCCCAGTCGTGCACCACCAAGGCGTCATCGCCGTGCCAGCGAAGATTCTGCGCCTCGAAGTCGGCGTGCCCCAGGACTCGGGGAAGGTCACTGGCCAACAACCGCGCGCGTGCGCGTTCGGCCGCGTGGGTGACGTGCCCGGGAACCCGCGTTTGGTCACGGGCGTCGAGCTCCTCCACCGCCGGCCACAGACCCGGGCCGGAGTGGTCCCAACGCACCCAACGCGGGTTCGGCAGTGGGAGCACGTCCGCCTCCCCTCGCTCGTCCCCCGT
Source organism: Spiractinospora alimapuensis (assembly GCF_018437505.1). Classification (NCBI taxonomy): domain Bacteria; kingdom Bacillati; phylum Actinomycetota; class Actinomycetes; order Streptosporangiales; family Nocardiopsidaceae; genus Spiractinospora; species Spiractinospora alimapuensis. The sequence continues at coordinate 745,587 of NZ_CP072467.1, forward strand.
CCGCGCCAGTTCGGCCATCAGCCAGGCGAAGACACCGGCGTAGCGGCCGACGACATCCGGGGAGTCACCGGACAGCAGCTCGCCACCGGGGTGTGACTCCTCGGCATGTACGGTCAGGGACCCGACGCGGAGCGCCGGCGTCAGGGGCCGGGGACAGGGGAACCCGTTCCGCGCCAGTCGGTCCTGCGCGGCGACGCACGACACCACCCGTCCGCCGTCCTCGCGCGCCTTGACCACGACCTCGCGCCCGTCGGCCAAGCGCAGGCCCCACACCGTCGACATTCGGCGCGGCTCGAACAGGACACGTGCCGGCTTCACGCCAACATTTCGCACACACCACTCGGTGAGCCAGGTGGGCAGCGTTCCGGTCGCCACACCGCGAATTGTGCCACGCGCCGTTCCGAACGGAAACGACCCAAAGAGACCCGAGAGCGTTTGTCCGGTGGGGCGATCATTTCCCTGAGATCCACGGAAGGCGGCGTAGCGAAGGCGCGAATTCCCGGAATGAATCACGCTCCGCGTGGCCCTCCACGTGGCCGCTTCGGTTGGGCCTCTGCGGCGCTGGACCTCATAGGTCGCAGGGCAGGGGCCTGTTCTTGGAGTTGGATGGAGTAAGGGCGCTGGCGGCACACTCAAGCGGTCGTCCGGTCGTTTCGAGCCCACTTGCGCCGAATAGGCCGTCATCGCCGCGACCATGCCCGCAAACACGTAAGAAATCAGGGACCGTTTCCCGCCGGTCGTCGCGTGGGCCCATTGCCATTCCGTGGTGCGCTGAGCGACAATCGGGGCCGCCCGCGGGGTAGGAAGCCCAGCGAGAGGCGCGCGCCACGGCAAAGGAGTGTCGGGTATGGCGGAAGGTGAACTGACCGTCGGCGTCATCAAGGAGCACCGGCCCGGCGAGCAGCGGGTTTCCTTGGTTCCCGAGACCATCGAGACGCTGCGCGCCACGGGTGCGCGCGTGGCGGTGGAGACCGGTGCGGGTGTGGGCGCCCGCTACTCCGATCACGACTACACCAAGGCCGGCGCCGCCGTGGTTCCCGGCGACGAACTCGCTGCGAGCTGCGACGTCCTGCTCTGCGTGTACCGACCGGAGGCGGAGTTCCTCCGCAAGCTGTCCGCCGGCACGACGGTGATCGCACTACATGGGATGCGGGCCGACCCCGACCTCCTGACCGACGTCGCGGCCAACCGGACCACGATGATCAGCCTTGAGCGGCTTCCCCGTCAGCTCAGTCGTGCCCAGGCGATGGACGCCCTGAGCTCCCAGGCGAATGTCGCCGGCTACAAGGCCGCCCTCGTCGCGGCCAACGCCTAGACCGGTACTTCCCACTGTTGATGACCGCGGCCGGCGTCGCCCGTCCCGCGCAGATGCTGGTCCTGGGCGCTGGGGTGGCCGGCCTGCAGGCCATCGCGACGGCGCGGCGGCTCGGCGCGCAGCTCACCGCCTACGACGTGCGCCCCGCGGCGCGGGAGGAGATCGCGTCGTTGGGAGCGTCGGTGTTGAAGCTGCCCGGGGTGGACTCCGCCGTCGGCGCCGGTGGCTACGCGCGGGCCCTCACCGACGACGAACGCCAGGCACAGCAGGACGCCCTGGTCGAGTCGGTGGCCCGGTTCGACGTGGTGGTCACGGCCGCCCAGACCCCGGGGACGCGGCCTCCGGTGTTGCTTCCCCGCTCCGCGGTCGAGCGGCTGCGGCCCGGTGCCGTGGTGGTCGACGCGGCCGCGGGACCGCTCGGCGGAAACGTCGAGGGACTCGTGGTCGGCGGCGAGGCGATGACCACGACCACGACCGACGAAGGGGTGACCGTGATCGCCGCGCCGAACCTGCCGGCCACAGTGCCCCGAGCTTCCTCCGACGCCTACGCCCGCAACATGAGCGCACTACTAGGACATCTCGTGCGGGACGGAACGCTCACGGTGGACCTCAGCGACGAGATCACCGGCGCGATCACCCTCACGCACGACGGGGAGGTACGGGATCCCACCGGTTCACCGCCCGCGCCGCCTCCCGACGCGACGCCGGACGACGAGACACGGGAGGTGTCGTGACCACTCAGCTCCTCACCGACCTGACGATCTTCGTGCTGGCGCTCCTCGTCGGATTCGAGGTCATCAGCAAGGTGCCGGCCACCCTGCACACCCCTCTGATGTCGGCGGCCAACGCGATCCACGGCGTCATCCTCGTCGGGGCGATGATCATCGCTCTCACCGCTGACACCGTCGTCGGCTACGTGCTGTTGTTCCTCGCGGCGGTGTTCGCCTCCGCCAACGTCGTGGGCGGCTACGCCGTGACCGGGCGCATGCTCGCCATGTTCCGCAGGCCCCAGGTCCGCGCGGTGCCCGACAGCGCGGCCGACCAGGCCGACCACGTCGAGGAGGGCCGCTCGTGACGCCCGGCTCCGGCCCGGCCCCACCGGTCGGGGCCACGGGCGTTCGGCACGGCGTTGACGCGGCGCCGCGTCACCAGGCGGGGTGTCGCGTCGCCGTCCGGGACGGTCAGTGCGTCCGGCGGAACGAAACCTCCCACCAGCGCGGCGGGCGCGTCCCCGCCACCGGTCCCGCCGCGCGGGACGTTCGTTACCCTCCCCGCCGCAGGGCGGGGACTTCCGCGGAGGTGTCGCGATGACCGTCGCCGAGGTCGTGATCCGGTTGGTCTATCTGGCCGCGGCCACCAGTTTCGTCATGGGACTGCACCTGATGAACTCCCCGGCCAGCGCGAAACGCGGCAACGCGTTCGCCGCCGCGGGGATGACGGCCGCGGTCGCGGCCACGCTCATCCTGCTGGTCGCCGAGGGGACGGTGACCATCACCGGGTGGATCGTCCTCGCCGTGGGTGCGGCGACGGGGAGTCTCGCCGGACTCTACTGGGCGCGCTCGGTCCCGATGACGGCGATGCCGCAGCTCGTCAGCCTGTTCAACGCCGTTGGTGGCGGTGCCGCCGCGGTGGTGGGCATCGACCACTTCCTCCACCTCACCGGGGACGAGGCCGGTTACGCCGCGACCGCCGTGGCGGTGTTCCTGGACGTACTGATCGGCGCGGTCGCGTTCTCGGGGTCGCTGGTGGCGGCCGGCAAGCTGCAGGGCTGGATCTCCGGCTCGCCCATCGCGTTCCCGGGCCACACGTGGGTGAACGCGGCGCTCGCCATCGGGATACTCGTGGCCGGTGGGTTCCTCGTCGCGGGCGCCCCCAGCCCCGGAGTGCTGTTCCTGATCACCGTGGCGGCGCTGGTGTTGGGCGTGCTGTTCGTGCTGCCCATCGGCGGGGCGGACATGCCGGTCGTGGTGTCCCTGCTCAACGCCGCTACGGGACTCGCCGTCGCCATGGCGGGCTTCGTCCTGGCCAACGAGATGCTCATCATCGCCGGAGCCCTCGTGGGAGCCTCGGGCAGCATCCTCACCAAGCTGATGGCCGACGCGATGAACCGTCCCCTCACCGCTATCGTCGCCGGCGGATTCGGTACCGGCGATACCCAGGCACTGCCCACCGGTGACGCCGGCCAGGTGCAGACGATCGCGGCGGACGACGCCGCGATCCGCCTCGCCTACGCCAACCGCGTCATCATCGTCCCGGGCTACGGTCTCGCCGCGGCCCAGGCCCAGCACGAACTCCGGGAGCTCGCGGGACTCCTGGAGGAGGGCGGGGTGCACGTCACCTACGCCATCCATCCGGTCGCCGGCCGCATGCCCGGGCACATGAACGTGCTCCTGGCGGAGGCGAAGGTGCCCTACGAGCAGATGAAGGAGATGGACGAGGTCAACCCGGAGTTCCCTCGCGCCGACGTCGCGCTGGTGGTGGGCGCCAACGACGTCACCAACCCCGCGGCGCGCAACCCGGGGAGCCCGATCTCCGGGATGCCGATCCTCGACGTGGACCAGGCCGAGACGGTGATCGTCATCAAGCGTTCGCTGGGGTCGGGCTACGCCGGGATCGACAACGAGCTGTACACGAACCCACGTACGCACATGTTCCTCGCCGACGCCGCGACGGCCCTGTCGCAGTTGGGCGCGGCGGTCAAGACGTTCGTGCGGTGAGTTCGGCCCGCCGGGCCGAACGGCGCAGGATCGCGACCATCTCCAGGACCTGCTGGGGTGGGCGTGGTCGACGCACCGCGTAGATCTCGCGTTCCAGGCCCGGCCCCTCGAGGGGCCGGGCGACCCAGCCGACGGACGGTGACTCGCGCAGCACCGTCTCGGGGATGAGGCTCACCCCCAAGCCGGCGCGGACCAGGGCGAGGGTGACCTCGTAGTCGGCCGTCTCGAACGCGACGCTGAGGCGCACGCCGGCCGCGTCGGCGGCGTCCTCCAGGGTGACCCGGTTGAAGACCCCCGGTGCGCCGCAGATCCATTCGTCCTCGGCCAGGTCAGCGAGGGACACCTGATTGGTGTCGGCCGCGGGGTGGTCCTCGGGCAGGACCACCAGCAGTGGGTCGACCAGGAGGGGCTCGCGCCGGAGTCCCGACGCCGCGGGCAGGGGGGTGCCCGGGTAGCGGTGGGTGATGAGGAGGTCGAGGTCGGCGGACGTCACCAGGTCGTAGCCCTGAGGTGGTTCGATGTCCTGCAGCGCGAGGCGGACCTGGGGGTGCGCGGCGGTGAAGGTGGCGAGCGCGGCGGGAACGAGGGTCTTGGCGGCGCTCGCGAACGCGCCCATCGCCAGCCGGCGGGTCGCGGCCCCGGCCTCCTCTCGCACCGCCGACCGCGCGTCGCGCAGTTCGCCCAACACCCGTTCGGCGCGCTCGAGCAGGACTTGGCCGGCCGACGTCAGGCGGAACACGCCCCGGCCGCGTTCCACGAGGACACACCCCGCTTCCTGCTCCAGCTTGGCCAACTGCTGGGACACTGCGGGCGGGGTGAAGGACAGCCGCCGCGCGGCGGCCGTCACCGAGCCCGCTCGGGCGATCTCCACGAACACCCGCAACCGGTTCGCGTCCACGGCCCCTCCCCTCTCGCCCGCTCTCGGGCAGCGTTGGGCACCTCACCGATGGGGGTGGTCGACGACGTCAGCGTGAAGACAGCCCTGAGAAAGCTGTTAAGAGACACTTCACGTGGCTTAGCAATCGCAACTTCAGCTTAACGCCGAGGTGCGGCAGAGTGGGCCTATGACCGTCAACGCGCCCGACCTGGCCCACATCGACGTCCCCGCGGCCCAGCACCGCGTCTCCGAGCACATCCGCCGCACCCCCGTGTTGCGTGCGCGACTGGAGGGCCGGGACGTTCTGTTCAAGCTGGAGCACCTGCAGCTCACCGGGGCGTTCAAGATCCGAGGGGCGCTCAACGCGCTGTTGGCCATGCGGGACCGGCGCGGTCTGCCGGACCTGGTCGTCACGGCATCCGGTGGGAACCACGGTCTCGCCGTGGCCACGGCCGCCGCGCTGCTGGGGATCCGCGCCGAGGTGTACGTGCCGGAGTCGGTGCCGGAGGCCAAGGCGGCCCGGCTGGAATCCAGTGGGGCGGCGCTGGTGCGCGTGGGTGATCACTACGCGCAGGCCGCCGCCGCGGCTCGGGACCGCGCCGTCGCCGTGGACGCGCCCTACGTTCACGCCTACGACGACCCGGACGTCGTCTCCGGTCAGGGCACGGTGGCCGCCGAGATCGTCCAGGACGTCCCGGAGTGTGACGGGATCGCCGCCGCGGTCGGCGGGGCGGGGCTCATCGCCGGCATCACCGCGGGGGCGCCGCACCTCACGATCACCGGGGTCGAACCCGAGGGCTGCCAGAGCCTGCACGCCGCGCTGGCCGCCGGGCACCCGGTCGACAGCCCGGTCGACTCGGTCGCCTCCTCCGCTCTGGGCGCGACCCGCGTCGGGGAGACCCCCTTCGCGGTCCTGCGCTCACGCCCGCCGCGTTCGGTACTGGTGGCCGACTCCGAGATCATCTCCGCCCGCAACCGCCTGTGGGAGGAGTTCCGGATCGCCGTCGAACCCGCGGCCGCCGCGCCCTTCGCCGCCTGGCTCGCCGGAACCGTCCCCGGGGACCTCCCTTGCCTGGTGATGTGCGGCGCCAACAGCACCTGGACTCCCACCGACCCGGCCTCGGGCACGAAGTAGGGGCCGCGGGTGCGCTGAGGAGGTCCGCGGCACGCGAGGGCGCGACGCCGCGGGCCCTCCTTCTGTCAGTTCGCCCCCCGACGCCGAGCCGCCCCACTCCCACCCGTCGGTGCGAATCGGGCGGCCATGGGGCCCGCACTTCGGTGTCGGAACCGACCTCCCCACGGTGCGCCCCCTGTTCCGTCGCCGGTCCGTCACCTTGGGGCCTGCCCTTTCGTCCGGCCGCATCCGGGGAGCAGCCGGTTCAACAGGTGTCCGCAGCCTCCTCTTGTCTGCACGCGTGTCGAATCCATCTCTAACCCGTGCGTGGCCACGTCACTGCCAGCCGGTGCGGTGCTAGTGGGTGTCCACCCCCAGCAGGGAGAGGAGTCGGGCGCGCAGGGCGACGAAGTCGGGGGTGGCTCGGTCCCTGGGGCGGTCGAGGGGGACGGGGACGTCGTCGCCGATGGTGCCGTCGCGCATGACGAGGACACGGTCGGCGAGGAGCACGGCCTCCTCCACGTCGTGGGTGACCAGTACGACGGCGCATCCGTGGCGTTGCCAGAGTTCGGCGACCAGGTCCTGGGCGGTGATGCGGGTCAGGGCGTCCAGGGCGGAGAACGGTTCGTCGAGGAGCAGGAGGTCGGGGTCACGCACGAGGGCGCGGGCGAGGGCGGCGCGCTGGGCCTCTCCGCCCGAGAGCACCTTGGGCCACACGTCGGTTCGGTGCCCCAGGCCGACCTCCGCCAGGGCACGCTCGGCGCGGGCGCGATCCGGCCGGCCTGGCAGGCCCAGGACGACGTTGCGCCACACGCGCTTCCACGGCACGAGGCGTGGGTTCTGGAATCCGACGGCGCGCCGGCGGGCGACGGTGACGTCCCCCTCGATGTCGCGGTCCAGGTCGGCGAGGACTCGGAGCAGTGTGGACTTGCCGCAGCCGCTGGCGCCGAGCAGGGCGACGAACTCTCCGGCCTCGACGGTCAGGTCGAGGCGGTCGATGACGGCGCGTTGGTCGAAGGCGCGGGTGAGGCCCCGTACGTCGATCACCGGGTAGGTCAGTTTCCGCTGAATGCCGGACGCCATGCGAGCAGCACCCTCTCCAGGAGTCGGACGATGTGGTCGGCCAACAGGCCGAGCAGGGCGTACAGGGTGAGGCAGACGACGATGACGTCGGTCTGGAAGAACTCCCTGGCGTTGTTCATCAGGTATCCGATGCCGGAGGTGGCGTTGATGGTCTCGCCGAAGACCAGCGCCAACCAGGCCGAGCCGAGGGAGAACCGGAGCCCGACCAGCGCGCTGGGCATCGCGCCGGGCAGGACGATGTGGCGCACGGTGCCGAACCAGCCCAGTCCCAGGGTGCGTCCCGCCTCGATGAGGCTGGCGTCGACGTTGCGGATCCCGCCGTAGATGTTCATGTACAGCGGGAAGGTGACGGTGAGCGCGATGAGCGCGATCTTGGGCTCCTCACCGATTCCGAACCAGATGATGAGCAGCGGGATCAGGCCGATGGTGGGAACGGTGCGCAGCATCTGCACGGGCGCGTCGATGAGATCCTCGCCGAGGCGGAACAACCCGGCGAGGGTGGCGAGCACGACGGCGGTGAGCGCGCCCAGGGCGAGGCCGGCGAGGACCCGCAGCAGGGAGGTGACCACCGCGTCCTGGAGTTCGCCCGTCGCGGCCAGGTCCCTCGCCGTGGTCGCGATGACGGTGGGCCCGGCGAGCACGTCGGCGGGCAACCAACCCACGACGCTGGCGAGCTGCCACAGGAGGAGGAGTCCCAACGGGCTGAGCGTCTTGACCAGCCATCGGGGGACACGACGGCGTGTCTCGGCCACGCTGCGCAGCTGCTCGACGGCCGGAGCGTCGGTCTCCGGAGTCTGGGGCGGGCCCGGTTCGTGGGCGGGTGATTCGTGCTGGTCGCCTGACCTCGTGTCGGTGGCGGCTGTCCCGGACGCGCGGTCGTGCGGGACGGAGGTCGGGTCGGTTTCCTTGGACAGGGATTTCCGGTTCACCGGGCTCCCCCGGCGGGAGTCCCGGCCGTCCGGTCGGGACGGAACCCGATCGGTGGCGTACGCATCGTGTGCTTCCTCGCGGTCGCTTCGTGGCCGCGCCTGGGCGGGCGGCCCTCAGAGGCGCGTCGGGTGGTGTCGTTGGGGTCGAGCGGGCTCAGGAGGTGCGGCGCCCGGCGCCGCGTGGGCCCGAGCGGGTCAGTCGGCCGCGCCGTCGTCCGCCGCCGGCGCCTCCTCCGCGACGTACTCGGCGAGGTCCAGGTCGCGGTCGGGCAGGACGTCCCCGTCGACCCAGGTGGCGTAGGTGTCCTCGAGGGACTCGGCGAGGTCGGTGTCGACCCCGATGCGGTGGTAGTCGGTGTTGGAGTCCGCGACGCGCTCGGCGACGTCGACGCTCTGGCCGGCGAAGTCGGCGTAGAACTCGACGAACTCCTCGGGGTTGTCCCGGCCCCAGGCGTATCCGGCGTCGACGCGTGCGGAGTAGTCGGCCATCGCCTCAACCAGCAGTGGGTCGTCCAACGCGTCGTCGGTGGCGCTGAGGAGGTAGAGGCCGGGCAGCAGGTCCTCGCCGTCGACCAGGACCCGTGCTCCCTGTTCGCCCTGCGCGCGGGCGAGGTAAACGTTCCAGGTGGCCCAGGCGTCGAGCTCGCCGGCGGAGAACGCCGCGCCCGCGTCGACCGGGGCGAGGAACGTCGGCTCGACGGAGTCCGGTTCGAGGCCCTCCTCGTCGACGGCCCGTAGGAGCAGGAAGTGGGCGATGCTGCCGCGGGTGGAGGGGGAGACCTCTCCCCCGGCGAGGTCGGCAAGGGACTCCGCGGAACTGTCCTCGGGCACGACGAGCGCGGTGCCCTTGCCGTTGTTCGACCAGGCCGCGAAGACCTGGATCCAGGAGCCGCCGGCGATCGCGCTCACCGTCGGGGCGTCGGCCGCGCCGCCGATGTCGATCGCGCCGGCCATGAGCGCCTCGTGCAGGTTGACGGCCGCGGCGTACTCCGACCACTCGATCTCGTAGGGAACGTCGTCGAGGAGACCAGCCTCCTCCAGGAGTGCCTGGGTGTTTCCCGTCTGGTCGCCCACGCGCAGGGACACCTGGGAGAGGTCGTCGGCCACGGACTCGGCGGGCCCGCCACAGGCGGAGGCCGCGATCAATACGGCGATGGCGGACGCCACGATCTTGGGCCTGGTGTGGAGGGGCATCGTTTCGCTCCTGGCGAGTGTGGTCGGGAGGACACGGGACATGCAGTGCATCCCACACTGCAAGCGACTAATCCCGCAATATAGTAATCCCTACTAAACCGGTCAATATTGTGGATGAATGAGTGAGCGGCGACACGCTGGCGCACGAGGTCGCCGACCGCGCGAGACTGGGGAGATGACCATCGACGACTCACAACCGGTGGCCCGCCACCGCTCGGGAACACAGTCGGTGGATCGCGCCATCGCGATCCTGCGCTGCTTCGAGCACGAGCCGACGCTCACCGCCACCCAGGTGGCCCAGCGACTCGATCTCACGGTCAGTACCGCGCACCGGCTCATGCGCGCCCTCCAGGAGACCGGACTCCTGGGCCGGGACGCGACCACCGAGAGCTACCACCTCGGCGTCACGGTGGCTGTCCTGGGCCGGATCGCGCTGGAGCGGCTCGGCACGACCGTGATGCAGCCCGCCCTGGAGCGGCTGCGCGACACCACCGGGGAGTCGGTGACCCTGGGCGTGCGGTCCGGGGACGAAATCGCCATCCTGGTCCAGCTCCCCTCCCCCGAGCCGCTGCGTTACGACCAGCGGCCCGGATCGCGCAACCCGATCCACGTGTGCTCGATGGGCAAGGCCCTGCTGGCGTTCGGCGACCCGGCCCTCGCCGGCACGGAGCCCTACACCCGCTACACCGACACCACCATCACCTCCCGCGCGGGACTCGACGCGGAGCTGGCCCGGGTACGCGCACGGGGGTACGCGACCAGCGATCAGGAGCGCGTCCTGGGCGTGCGGGCGATCGCCGCACCCGTCCGCGACCACAACGGCGACGCGTTCGCGGCGGTCGCGCTGCAGGTCCCCACGGTTCGGTTCGCCGACGACCGGCTGGAGGAGCTCGCGGAGGCGGTCACCTCGACGGCGCGTGAGCTGTCCACGTTGGCCACCGGCGGCTGACCCACCCGGGCCTCCCGGTCACACCCCCACGGCGCGCCGCCGGGCCACCTCCGCGCGTACCCGTGGCAGCAGCTCCTCGCCGTAGACCTCCACGTCCTCCAGTGGTTCGTAGCCACGGATGAGGATGGTGGTGACCCCGATGTCCACGTAGTCGGCGAGCGCGGCGGCCACCGTCTCCGGACTGCCCACCAGCGCCGTGGAGTTGCCGGCCGCGCCGGTCGCACGCGCCGTCGCGGTCCACAGGGCCCGGTCGTGCACCTCACCCCGGTCGGCCGCCTCCAACTGGCGCCGGGATCCAACGCTGGTCCCGCCGACGTAGGGCACGCCGTTGGGGACGGGCGCCTGTCCCGCCTCGATGGTGGCCAGGATCGACCGCGCTCGATCCCACGCCTCCTCGTCGGTCGGGGCGAGGATCGGACGGAACGACACCGAGATCCCGATCGAGTCCGGATCGCGGCCGGCCTCGACCCCCGCGGCCCGCACGGCGGCGATCTGCTCCGCCGTCTCCTTGAGCGGCTCGCCCCACAGGGCGTAGACGTCGGCGTGGCGCCCGCCCACCCGATAGGCGTCGGCGGAGGAGCCGCCGAAGTAGATGGGGACGCGTGGCTGGGTATGGGGCAGCACGTGGGAGAGCGCGCCCCGGATGGAGTAGAACTCGCCGTCGTGGTCGAAGGGCTCGCGGGCCGTCCAGGTCCGCTTGACGACGTCGAGGTACTCGTCGGTGCGACGGTAGCGGGTGACCTTGTCGGTGTGGTCGCCGTCGCGGCGCTGCTCCGCGTCGCTGGCGCCGCTGATGATGTGGACGGCGATCCGCCCCGCGGTGAACTGGTCGAGGGTGGCGATCTTGCGCGCCCACACGGTGGGCGCGACGAAGCCGGGCCGGTGGGCGATGAGGTAGCCCAGGCGTTCGGTGTGCGCGGCCGCGTCCGCGGCGACGGCGAAGCCGTCGGCGTCCCAGGAGTGGTAACCGATGAGCACCCGGTCGAAGCCGGCCCGCTCGTGCGCCTGGGCGAAGCGGCGGGTGTAGTCACGATCGACCAGGGGACCGCGACGCTCCCGGATCTCGGACTGGTCGGCCGTGCGGATCATGCCGATGAACTCAACCATACGAACCTCATCCCATATTGCGCTGACTCAAGCCCACAATGTAATAATCCCTACTAACATGGTCAACATAGTCGATTTAAGGAGTTGGGTGTGACCTCACCGACGCACGGAGACCACGTGTGGCACTCGCGACTCGAACACGTCCCGGCCAACGCCGTCACCGGCGACACCGGGCAGACGTCGGGGATGAGCCGCTTCGAGGCCATCTCGGGCAAGACCGTGGGGTCCCGCAAGATCTGGATGGGGCAGACCCACGTCGGGCCGGAGACCAACTCCGGGGACCACCACCACGGCGAGGCGGAGACCGCGATCTACGTCGTCTCCGGGCATCCTTCGTTCGTCTTCGCCGACGGCGACGAGGAGATCCGCATCGACGCCGGGCCCGGCGACTACATCTTCGTCCCGCCCTACGTCCCCCATCGGGAGGAGAACCCCTCCCCCGACGAGGAGGCGGTCGTCGTGATCGGGCGCAGCACCCAGGAGGGGATCGTGGTCAACCTGCCCGACCTGTGGTCAACCGAGGGCATTCCCGCCGACGCGGGCTCCTGCGACGGCCAGGAGGGGCAGTGAGCCTGGCCCCACCCCACCGGAGCGGAGCTGCGCTCACCGTCACCGAGTACACCGACCCGGGCTGCGTGGTGTCGTGGGCGAGCGAGCCGCGGTTGCGCTACCTCCGGCTGCGCTACAGCGCCCTGGTCCACTGGCGGCAGGTCATCGGCCTGCAGATCGCCGACGCGACCCGCACCGATCCCGGGTTCACCCCCGAGGGTGCCGCGCCGGGATACCTGCGCCGGTGGCGGGAGGTGGCGGATCGCACGGGGACTCCCATCACCGAACGTCTGCGGTGGATGCACCACTCCACGGCTCCCGCCGGCCGGGCCGCGATCGCCGCACGCGCCCAGGGACCCGGCGTCGCCGCGCGTGTCCTGCGGCGCCTCCGGGAGTTGGTGTTCCTCCACGGGACACCGGTGGACTCCGTCGAGCGGGCGCGGAATTCTCTGGGCGTGGTCCCCGGCCTCGACCTCCCCCGGCTTCTCCGCGACATGGAGTCCGAACGGGTCCACGAGACACTACGGGCGGAGGCGGCGGAGACCCGCCGGGTCCACCCCGACACCGAGATCGCGGCGCGAACCGGCGAGCCGACGCCCCACCCCGGCACCCCCGTCCCCGACGGCGGGACGCACCGCTACGGATTCCCGACCCTGGTCTTCCAGGACCACGAACACACACTCGTGGTGCCGGGGTTCCGCCAGGTCCGCGAGTACGAGGCGGCCCTGGAACACCTCCTCCCCGGCGTCACCGCGCGGGCGGCACCGCTTCCGTCGGTGACGGCCCTCCTCGCCGAGACGGGAACCCTCACCGCCCCGGAGGTCTCCCTCCTCGCCGGCGGGGAACTCCCACCGCAGGCACAACGCCTGGACGGAACCACGGGAGAGGTGTGGGTGCGGGTCGCGCCGTCCCAGCACGGCCCCCCTGCGGACGCAGACTCCCGCCGGGGAACCGCACCCACCGCCTGACCCCTCGCGCCTAGGGAGTGTTTTTTGAAGGCTTTCGGATGAGGGAGCGGCCGTCCAGGGCGGCGGCTCGCAAGGCGATCCGTGATGGGCATCCTGGTTGGCTGTTCGAAAGGATCGACGCAGCGAACGTCGTCCTGGCGGTCGCGAGCCCGAAATGGTTCAAAAAACACGACCTAGACGGACGCTCGAGACGCTGTGTCCCGGGGGCGCCCAACTCCCCCGGGACGACGATGGTCCCACCGTTCCGGGGGCGCACTCCACGTCACTCCGCGCCGCGCACCACCCGCCACAGGCGCGCCGCGTCGGCGACGTCGGTGGTCACGCCATCACCGAACAGGACGCTGTCCAGGTCCCTGAGCATCCACGTCAGATGCAGCGGCCCTGAGCCGTACCAGGCGCCGAAGTCCACGTCGGCGGTGACGGAGTCGGTGGTGTCCAACAGGACGTGGTCGGTCACGGACGTGGCGCCGATCGATCCGACCAGGGACAGCACCACGTCCGCCGAGTGGTCGGGCAGGGCCTCCGCCGAGACCTGGGTGAACCCCCAGGTGTTGCCCACCGACTCCTGAGCCTCGGGTCGAGACAGTCCGAGCTGGTCGAGCAGGCTGCCGGCCGCACGGGCTCCGCCGTACACACACACCTGATCGCCGCAGGTGGACAGCAACGACACCGAAGTCCCCGCGTGGCTGGAGGCCGCGATTCGGTCGGAGAGGGCGTCCACCTCTCTCTCGATGCGCTCGGTCACCGTGTTCGCCTCGTCCTCGTGACCGGTGACGCTTCCCAGCACGGCCAGTTGTTCGTCCCAGGCGTCGTTGTCCTCGACGAGCAACACGGGTGCGATCCGCTCCAGGTGGGGCAGCAGCTCCTGGTGTTCGGGATGGTTGACTCCGATGATGAGCGACGGTTCGACTTCGGCGACCAGCTCCGGCCGGGAGGGATCCACCATCTCCACACCACCGTCCTCCAGGATCTCGACTCCCGCCTCGGAGACTGCGTCACCGAGGTCGATGGGCAGGGCCGACCGCGTCGGGGTGACGTCCAAGGAGAGCAGGTGCAGCCCGGTGATCTCGTCAAGTGCCCAGATGCCGGTGTCCGTGCGGGGGACCGTGACCGCCCCCGACGCGCCCTCCACGGTGACGGACTCCTCGTGCTCGTGCTCGCGGTCGGGGGAGGCCGGGGAGCAGGACATGAGCCCGAGGACCATAAGGACGAGTCCGCCGTCGCGCGCACGCACTCATGCCCTCCTCTGCCCGTCGGTGGTGATCTGCCACTGGTTCGCCCGCTCGTACTGGGAGTGCAGTCGAGCGAAGAGGCCGTCTCCCGTTCGCAGCTCCCGCGCGGGTCCCGACTCGACGACCGCACCCTCGTCAAGCGCGACGACCCGGTCCGCGGCGCGAAGGGTGGCGGGACGGTGCGCGATCACGACGACGGTGCGTCGGTCGTCGGTGGCGAGCGCGGCGATCGCGTCGCTGATCGCGCGTTCGTTCTCCGGGTCGAGCGCCGAGGCGCCCTCGTCGACCAGCACCACGCGGGCGTCCTTCAGGAAGGCACGGGCCAGCGCGACCCGTTGGCGTTCTCCGCCGGACAGACGCGATCCGCCCTCCCCGGCCCGGGTTCGCCAGCCCTCGGGCAGGTGGGCGATCACCGAGTCCAACCGCGCCTTGTGTGCCGCGTCCTCCAGTTCCGCCCATGTCGCCCGCGGCCGTGCGATACGAAGGTTCTCCTCGATGGTGTCGTCCAGGAGGTAGACGTCCTGGAACACGATCGCGATCTCCCCGAGCAGGACTTCCTGGTCGATGTGCCGAAGATCCGTACCCCCCATACGTACGACGCCGCTGTCGGGGTCGAAGAAGCGGGCGGCTAGGCGCGCGATCGTGGACTTGCCGGATCCGGAGGGTCCCACCAGCGCGGTGGTGCTGCCCGGTTCGACACGGAAGGAGACCGATCGGAGTGCGGGCGGGCCCTCGTCGTAGGTGAAGGTGACGTCGTCGAACTCGAGGCTGGCCTCCCCTATCCGCTCGGTGCCGGGCGTCAGTATGGGGAGCCCAGGGGTCGCGAGAATGGCCCGCACGCGGTTCACGGAGTTGTCCATGGCGTGGAGCGCGCCCACGAGTTCGATCAGGTTGCTGAGCGGTTCGGTGAAACGCGCGACGAGCACCAGGAGCGCGATCGCGTCAACGACACCGATCGATCCCCCGACGAGGAGGAAACCGCACACGGCGAGGGTGGCGACGAACCCCGCGGTGACCACGGCGGTGAACATGAGGTCGGGCAGGGCGCTGCGACGCAGCCCACGGCGGTAGACCTCACGGTGGTCGTCCAGTGCCTGGCGCGTTCTGGGGGTACCGCGGGTACCGAGTCCGGCGGCTCGCAGTACGGGTTGGGCCTGGCCCACCTCTACGGCGCGGCTCGCCACCTCCGACGCGGCGAGGTCCAACTCGAGCTCGGCCTGGGAGGAGATCCGTCCCGCGCGGCGCAGCACCAGGAGGGAGACGATGAGGATGACGGCCAGGAGGAGCGCCACGCGCCACTCCACGGCCATGGTCACCGCGATGATCGTGAGCGGGGTCAACGTGCCCGTGATCGCCGGGCCTCCCGTTGTCACGGCGAGGTGGCCGATATTGCCGGCGTCGGTGGTCGTCGCGCGGGCCAGCCGCGTCTTGTTCTCCGCGGTGAACCATCCGAGTGGCAGGGTCGTCGCGTGGGTCATCAACTGGTGGCGAAGTCGCGCGGCGAGATCCCCGCTGGCGGCGAATCCGATTGGACTCGCGATCACGGTCAACACGCCGTAGATGACGATGCCGGTTCCCGCTATCCCCAGCCACGGAGCCGCGGCGGCGAAGTCTGGCGTCGGCAGTAGCGCGCGCAGGAGGGGGATGAGACAGCCCAAGAGCAGGCCCTGGAGCACCGCGAGGACAGCGTTGAGGGCGCCCAACCGCAGGATCATCCGTGGGAGCGGGATCAGGCGGTAGAGATTCGTGATCATGCCGCTTCTCCTGTCGGCGTCGATGGGCCCGCCTGCCACGCGTGGTCGAGTCGCGCGAAGTCCGCTCCCCGCCGGATGAGATCCGTTCGAGAGCCGCACTCCCTGACCTGGCCGTCGCGCAGGAGGGCGATCCGCTGTCGGTGGCGACCGCCGTGCGTGGAGCCGGGGTCGGCCACGACCACCGTGAGCCCGACACGGAGTTGACGGCACAGACACGCGGGCTCAGCGATCGTCGCCAAGTCGCCGTACTCCGCGACCCCGGGCGGCAGGGCCACGATGGCCGCGTTGGGGAACCGCGGAAGGATGAGGAAGGGTCGGTGCGTGGTCACGGCTCCTCCACCCCCTGAGCGGCCCACATGCGCGCGTAGACACCGCGTGCGCGCAGGAGTTCGGCGTGTGTCCCGCGTTCGACCAGGCCTCCGGACTCCAGCACCAGGATCTGGTCGACGGCCGCGATGGTGTGCAGACGGTGGGCGACGACGAGCACCGTGCGTCCCACGATCAACCGGTTCAGGGCATTCTGCACCGCGGCCTCGCTGTCGGCGTCGAGGGAGGCCGTCGCTTCGTCGAGGATGACGATCGGCGCGTCGGAGAGGATCGCCCGGGCGATGGTGAGACGCTGCCGTTCGCCTCCAGAGAGTCCGCCCGTTCCGTCCAGGACGGTGGAGTATCCGTCGGGCAGGCGCTCGATCACCTCGTGGACGTGGGCCGCCTTGGCGGCGGCGACCACATCCGCGTCGCTCGCCTCCGGGCGGGTGACCCGGATGTTCGCGGCGACGGTGTCCCGCAGCAGCATGACGTCCTGGAACACCAGCGCCATCGAACCCAGGAGTGTGGCCGCGTCCATGTCCCGGACGTCCACGCCCCCGATCCGCACCGCGCCCCCTGTCACGTCGTAGAAGCGGGGGACGAGGCTGGCGAGGGTCGACTTGCCCGCCCCCGAGGGGCCCACGACAGCCGTGACGGTACCGGGCCGACACACCGCCGAGACCTGGTCGAGGGCTGGCGTCCGCCCGTCGTAGGAGAAGGTGACGTGGTCGAACTCGACCTCGGAGCCCCGAGGGTGTTGGGGCTGGGAGGGGGTCGCGAGGGGATCCAGAGTCAGCAGGTCCTCGACTCGCTGCGCCGCGACGCGCCCCTTCCGCAGTCCCTGCGCCCCTTGGACCGCGGGATTGATGGACGTGGGCAGGCCGACCCCGATCACCCAGAACGGAAGCAGCTCCGCCATGGACAGCGACCCGTTGTGTACGAGCGTGAGACCCACGACCGCGAGGATCGCCAGGAGGGACATCTCCGCGCCGAGGAGGCGGGTGACGGCGGAGCTGTAGCGAACCTCCGAGGTCCACCGGGCGAAGGCCGTCCTGTACTCCTCGACCGCGTCGACGAATCGGCGCAGCACGCGTCCGTCGGTACCGAAGGTCTTGACGACCGCGACCCCGTCGCCGTACTCGACGCTGGCGGCACTGATGCGCTCCTCCGCGCGGACCAGGCCGTCGAGGTGGTGGCTCATGGAACGCATCGAGATCTGGAACCACACGGCGATCGCCGCGAGCGCTCCGGCGGTCACGGCGGTCATGGTGAGGTCGACGCTCGCCAGATAGGTCAGGCCGACGACGATCGCGACGGCCGCACCGATGACCTCGCCGAGCGAGTGCGCGATGAGTAGGTGCATGTCCTCCAGGTCGTTGGTCATCCGACGCTTGACCACCCCCGATCCGTGCTCTCTGAACCAGCCGAGCGGCACGACTCCGAGTCGTCGCACCATGCGCTCGCGCAGGTCGTGCAGGAGCCGGGCGTCGGCGTAGTGGCCCAGGCGGGACGAGGCGAACACGAGGACGAGTCGAAGTCCGGCGCCCGCGGCCCCGAACGCGACCCACCCCCATACGGCGGGCGTGGCGACGGGACCCGCGTCGGCCACGAGCAGGTGTGCGATCTGCGCGACGGCCACGTACGGCGCGAAGCCGGCGGCGGCCGCCACGCCCGCCAACAGGCCGCACCCGATCAGGTGCGGTCGCACCGGACGGAGGAGGCTCCCCAGCGCGTCGCCTCCGGCGAGTCGGTCGGACGGAGGAGGATCGACGGGATCTGGCGGTTTCTCATGCGGGGATGCTTCGGTCGCCGTCGTAGTACTCATCGCGCTCCTCCGTAAACTGACTGACGGTCAGTCAGTGTAGGCCGCTAGTCTCACCCAAGCAACAGACGTGCGTCGCGGTTCCCGCTCTGCCCTACCGACCGAAACGGACGTGGGCGGCGATCGCCGCGATAGCCTGACCTAGGGCGAAGGGAACGTGGTGCGAACCAAACCAGCGGAACAGCGGCGCGGCGAGTTGCTCGACGCGACCGAGCGACTCGTCACCGAACGTGACACCGACGCCTTCACCATCGAGGACGTCACGACCCGGGCCGGAGTGGCCAAGGGCACCTTCTACCTGCACTTCGCCAACAAGTCCGAGCTCCTTCGCGCGCTGCGCGAACGGTATGTCGGACGGTTCGTCGAACGCCAACGTGTCGCGGCGGGGGAAGCGACAGGCGTGGAGAGCGTCGAGCGGTGGCTACGAACCGGCGTCGCGGAGTATCTCCGCGACCTACGTCTCCACGACGTGCTCTTCCACCCGCTCGAACGTGCGGGTGCGGAGGAACCGAACGCGGCCGTGACCGCCCTCACGGCGTTGTTGGCGGAGCTGCGGTTCCCCGTTCAGGACCCGGAGGCGACCGCCGTCATCCTCTACTCGGCGATGCACGGCGCGGCCGACCACATCGTCCACAACCCCGACGACGAGCGACGGATCCTCGACGCGCTGACACGGATGTGCCACACGCTCGTCCCGACCCCCGGGGTGGGATCCGACGCCCACGGCTGAGCGCGGCAGTCCCGGTGTCCACTTCGGGAGCCGGGATGACCGTTACGGCAACGGAAACCGACGACACCGAGAGAGTCAGACAGTCGCGGTGACGAGCCACCCGTGGGCCGGGAGGGTGATGCCCTCCGCGTCGGTGTGGGGGATCAGAAGCGTGTCGAGTGCCGCGCTGACGTCGCGGCGGGCCTCGGGGTCGAGGCCGGCGGTGAGCATGCGCAGGTGAACGTTGAGGACGAAGTCCACGGTCTCCTCGCGCTCGTCACCCCAGTGGCATTCGTACTCGATCGCGCTGGCCCGAGCCGAGGAGAAGCCGGCGGCGTCGCACAGACGGATCAGGTCGGCGTCGTCGGTGAAGTCCACGGGGGGCGGGGTGGCGTCGGTCGGGGGCTCCAGGTGCTGGGACAACACGGCCATGAGGTCCTGGGCGACGCCGGGGGCGTCGCGGTGGCACAGGAAGACGAATCGTCCACCGGGTCGCAGCGCCGAACGGACGTTGCCGAACGCCGCCACGGGGTCGTCGAAGAACATGACGCCCGCACGGCTGATCGCCACGTCGTAGGCAGCCGCGTCGAACGCGTGGGTCTGCGCGTCCGCTTCCAGGAACGTGACGTTGTCGATCCCCTCACGCTCCGCGTCGGTGCGGGCGACGCGGAGCATCGCCTGGGAGATGTCGATTCCGTGCACGTGGCCACGTGACGCCCGGAGGGCCGCCGCGCGTGTGCTGTGGCCGCTGCCGCACCCGATGTCCAGAACTTGGTCGCTCGGGCCGATCGCCGCCTCGTCGAAGAAGGGCTTCGTCGCCCCCGCGGACAGGGCTTCCAGACGGTCGCGGTGCGTCGCCCAGTTCTCGCCGTCCGGCCCGTTCCAGGTGGCGTGTGCCGCCTCGTTGCTCATCGTGTGGTCTCCCCTACCGGTGGCTGGTTCCGAGGCCGATGCTGCCGCGCGCGGGAGGCTCACGTCGTCCCACGCGGAGCGTCACCGGGGCCTACCGCGGAGGCGGTAGGCCTGTACTCCCCGGGTCCGGCCAGCATCGGGACGAGAAGCCCGTACGCCCCCCGTCCGGCGTGGTCCGTAGGCCCGCCGCGGTCAAACCCACGACCACGAACACGGCGGCGATGGGGGGCGGCGGGCCCGACCCCCTCCCGGTCCGGGCCACTCAGCGGTAATCAGGTGGGCCGCACGGCGAGGATGGGGTGGAACATGTCCCCCATGGGACCGCACGGACAGGGCCTCGAGGGTCCGATCGCCCACGACGGCCGCGCGGCCCGGGCCGCCGGGGCGATCACACGCGGTCTGCCAGTCCCACGGCGAGCTGAACGCTGGTCTGGTCGTCGCCGCCGACGGCATCGGCCGTACGATACGACGGCTGCACTGGCCAGACGCGCCGCCACCGCCGACCAACCGGGCATCCGGTACGAGAGCGAGAAGTTCGCGGCGACCCGCCATACCCAAGGCCGGGAACGACCCGATTCCGGCACTGATCGAGGCCACATACGACGAAGCGGTGATCCACATCGACACCCGCGACCTCGACCCGCGTCCGTCCTACGTCCGCAGCCGGGTCGCGCCGCTCGGCCGTGGACGCCCCCGCGATGAGCCTGACGGTGGCCAAGGCACCGGCCGGGGCCCCGAGGATGACTCCGAACGCCGTCCCCGTACCCAGGCCATCGCCGGCGCCCGCTCCGACGGCCGCCAGACCACCTCGCGCACTGCCCACAGTGCGCTGACCACCATGATTCGGTTGACGCCCGCGCACTTGTGGCGCCGAAGTATCACACCAGACGGCGATCCCGCCTGGCGCTGGCGGCCGCCCGTCCTCTCCGTCCCCCACGAGCCGCGACCACCGAGTACCAGGGGTCGGGGAGTGTTTTGCGGGCTTTCGGGTGGGAGAGCGGTCGTCGCCCTCCTGGGGTCGCCTCGTGGATGGTGCCGCGGCGGGTCCCGGGATTCGGCTCGCGCGGCGATCCGTGACGGGCACCCCTGGTTGGCTGTTGGAAAGGACCGACACGGCGAACGTCGTGGCGGCCACGAAGCCCCAGCCCCCAAGGGGCACACCGGCTCAGAAAACACGACATAGGTCCAGCGTCACTGCTTGGCCGACCTCCCTGGCTCCCGGTGCCCGCGGGGTGGGAGGCCGGGGAGGGTGATCACGTGGGGCGCACCGCCAGGGCGTGGTGGAACACGTTCGTGGGGTCCCAGTCGCGCTTGACGTGCTGGAGTCGGGAGTAGTTGTCCTTGAAGTACAGGGTGGACCAGGGGACGCCCGAGGTGTTCCATCGGGGGTCGGCGAGGTCGCGGTCGCAGTGGTTGACGTAGGCGCCGTCCGTGGCGTCGCCCGGGACGGGGACACCGCCGGTGTCGGCGAAGACGTCGTGGTAGACCTCGCGCAGCCAGCCGAGGTGCTCCTCCTCACCCTCGCCCTCCAGGCCCCATGTCGCGATCGGCACCAGCTTGAGGACGGAGTCGCGCTGCGCGGTGGCGGTGGCGTCGGTGTCACGGGCGTTGACGGCGCCCCCGTAGGTGTGCAGACTCACCGCGCCTCCGTAGACGGGCACGTCGTCACGGGTCAGGTGACGGTAGATGGTCGCGATCTGCTCCTCGGTCAGCGGACGGCGGAGATAGGCGTCCTTCACCTTCATCCGGGCCGTCCGCGAGTCATGTCCGCCGGGCAGTTCCCCGGTCACCGAGAGCCAGGACACGCGTCGTGACTCCAGGGAGTGTGGGGCGGCCACGTCGGCCGTCAGGTCGGCCAGGTGTTCCCGCAGCAGATCCTCGGCCCCCTCCCCGACCATCACGCCGTCCAGGCTGATGGTGCCCATGACCGACCGCCAGAGGTAGAACTCGCTGTGCATTCCCAAAAACCGTGAGTCCGGGCCGCTCTCCCGCGCACACCAGTGTCCGTGGTTCGCCACCAACCGCGTGAAGGAGCGCTCGTCCATCGCGTCCCAGCTCCACTCGACACTGAAGCGAAGGACGTCGCCGGGGCTCGCCGGCAGGAGCTGGGCGGGGTCTGTTCCCCGGGCGTCGGGCGAGCGCATCCAGTACTTGGTCACGATCCCGAAGGTTCCACCGCCACCTCCGGTGTGCGCCCACCAGAGCTCACGGTGCGGGTCGTCGTCCTCGCGGGTGGCCACGACGGCGCGCGCCACACCGTCGCCGTCGACGACCACCACCTCGACGGCGTGGAGGTGGTCGGCGGCGAGGCCGTGCGAGCGGGAGAGGTAACCGTAGCCGCCGCCCGCGACGTGCCCACCGACACCGACGCCGGGGTAGAGGCCGGCCGGGATCGTCACCCCCCAACCGCGGTCCAGTGCTCGGTAGACGCCCGCCAACGAACCTCCCGGCTCGACGACGAAGGCCCCGCGCGCGTCGTCGAAGTCCACACGGTTCATGAGGGAGAGGTCGATCACGGTGTGCACGTCGGGGTGGTCGGTGAAGTCCTCCATGCAGTGGCCCCCGCTGCGCGCGACGACTCGGTGCCCGTTGTCCACGGCGTACTGCACGGCGGCGACGACCTCCTCGGTCGAGGTCACGACGCGGAACGCCGCGGGGCGGCCGACGAAACGCGTGTTCCCCCGTCGCGTGAGATCGTCGTACCGGGGATCGCCCGGGGTCACGGCCGCTGTCGTGCTTGTCTCGCTGGTTCGGGTCATGGTGCGCTCCCTGTGCTCGCGGCCCCCACACGAGGCCATTAGATACGCAAGCGTATCCAATGCGAGCATCTTTAGCAACGCAGCCGTTTCTTAAGGTGGATGTGTGGTGGAAGAGAACCAGTCGGGCGGGGGACGGTCACGGCGGCGGGGCGCCGCACTGATCGAGGCGATCCACGCCGCGGTCATCGAGGAGGCGGTGGAGCTCGGGGTCGCCGGGATGACCATGGAGGGAGTCGCGCGACGGGCGAGCACCGCGAAGACCTCGCTGTACCGACGATGGCCCACGGTCCACGACATCCTGCTGGACGCCCTCCACGACACCTTTCCCGCCGAACGGGTCGATCCCGAGGCGGCGGACCTACGCGGTGACCTGGTTCGGGCGCTGGGTCAACTCAGCGACTGGATGCAGACCCCGATGGGCATGGTGTCCGGCCGCATCATGGTGACGAGCGACCAGTACCCCGAACTCGCCGAGGCCATGCACCGCCGCGTGTTCGAACCACGCGGCGGCACCGTGACGCTCACCGTGTTGCGTCACTACGCCAGCCACGGACGCGTCGACGCACACCGCATCACCCCGGTCGTCACGGACGTCGGCGAGGCCCTCGTGATCAAGATGGTGCTGGACCGTCAGCGCGCGCTCAACGACGACGAGCTGGCGGCCATCGTCGACCAGGTCATCCTCCCCGCCGTGACCTGGTCCCCACCCGACACCTGACCGCCCGCGCGGCGGGCGGCGCGGGAGCGGACGCACCCCGAGCTCAGGGCAGGAGTTCGGCCATCCAGCGCTCGACGTCGTCGGCGGTGCGGGGAAGGTCGGCCGACAGGACGATGTTGCCCTCGGGGGTGACCACGACGTCGTCCTCGATGCGCACCCCGATGCCGCGCAGTTCCTCGGGGACCGTGAGGTCGTCCGGCTGGAAGTACAGGCCCGGTTCCACGGTCAACGCCATGCCGGCGGCCAGGTAGCCGTCCCGGTAGTTGTCCGTCCGCGCCTCGGCGCAGTCGTGCACGTCGAGGCCGAGCATGTGCCCTGTGCCGTGCAAGGTGTAGCGGCGCTGGAGCCCCAGCTCCAGGACCCGCTCGACCGGCCCCTCCAACAGGCCCCACTCCACGAGCCCCTCCGCCAGCACCCGCTGGGAGGCCTCGTGGTAGGCCCGCACGGGGTTGCCCGGGGCCACCGCCGCGATTCCCGCCTCCTGGGCGGCGTACACCAGTTCGTAGACCCGGCGCTGGTCGGCCGTGAACCGCCCACTGATCGGCAGGGTGCGGGTCACGTCCGCGGTGTAGAGCGTCGAGGTCTCCACACCGGCGTCCAGGAGCAGCAGCTCGCCGGGGCGGATCGGCCCATCGTTGCGTTGCCAGTGCAGCGTGGTGGCGTTGGGACCGGCGGCCGCGATCGTCCCGTAGCCCACGTCGTTGCCGTCCACCCGGGCGCGACGGAAGAAGGTCCCCTCCACGTAGCGCTCGGAGGTGGCGACCGCCTCCGGCAGGGCGCGCACGACGTCGTGGAACCCACGCACCGTCGCGGCGACCGCCTCACGGAGCTGCCCGATCTCCCACTCGTCCTTGATCAGGCGCTGGTCGTGGAGGGTGACGGCGAGTTGGGCGTCGGCCTGGGCAGCGGTCTCGGCGTCCTCACGCAGCTCGGCGAGCACCGCCTCCACGCCGGCGTCGTGCCCCCGAACCACCCGGGTGGGGATGCGCGGTGCCTGCCGCAGCCAGTCGGAGAGCTCCCGCACGTCGCGCGTGTGCACCGACAGTAGCTGCGCCGCCTCCTCGAGGCTGTCGCGTCGACCACTCCACAGCTCGCCGTGGCCGCTCAACCAGAACTCACCGTTGGACCGGCTGGACCGAGGGGTCAGGTAGGCGAGGGCCTCGTGCCCGTGTCCCGCGCGCGGCTCCAGGACGAGCACGCCGCCCTCGGAGGTGTCCCCGGTCAGATAGACGTAGTCGCAGGCGGCGCGGAAGGGGTACTCGGTGTCGTTGGAGCGTGTCTTCAGCCGGCCCGAGGGAATGATCAGGCGCTCGCCGGGGAACCGTGCCGACAGCACCGCGCGGCGCTTGGCGGCGTAGGGCGCCTGCTCACACGGGTCCAGGTCACGGCGTTCGGTGTCGGCCCACCCGGTGCGCATCCACGCGGACAGCTCCTCCGACACCGACTGGTAGGCGCCGTTCTTCCGGGGGTGAAACTCCGGCCGCGCGGCGGATCGCGCGTCACCGGACTGTTGCTCAGACACCGTCGTCCTCCTCTGTTCGGTCCCTTGTCCCCATCCTAGGGACCCGATGCCGCAGGGGCACGAGGCGGACGTCAGCGTCCCCGCCGGGGCCCTCCCCGTGGGTGTGTGGCGTGCGTACACGTCGCCGCGCCGCATCCCTGAGCCGACGCCGCCCGCCGAAGTCGCCCTCCCCCGCGAGGACCGTCCGGAGAGGAAGTCAGTCTCCCCCGCTGTGGCCACCCACCGCGCTCACCACCTACTATGGCGGCCATGCCTGTGACCGAACGCACCTTGCTGGGCCCTGGCCCGTCGAATCCGTACCCCGAGGCCACCGCCGGCCTCTCCGCGCCGCTGCTCGGCCACCTGGACCCGGAGTTCATTCGCGTCCTGGACGAGACGAGCGAACGCCTGCGCACCGTGTGGCGCACCCGCAACCCGATGACGATGCCGCTGTCGGGGACGGGCTCCATCGGCATGGAGGCCGCCTTCAGCAACACGGTGCGCCCGGGTGACGTCGTGGTCGTCGCGGTGAACGGCCTGTTCGGCGTGCGGATGTGCGAGGTCGCCGCGCGGTACGGCGCGGAGGTGGTGCGCGTCGACCACGAGTGGGGTCAGCCCGTCGACGTCGACCGTGTCCTCGCCGCCCACCCGAGTCCCGCCATCGTCGCGGCCGTGCACGCCGAGACCTCGACCGGCGTCCGCAGCGACATCGGGGCCCTGGGCGCGGCCCTGCGCGGCCACTCCCCCGACACCCTCCTGGTCGCCGACTGCGTGACCTCGCTGGGCGGAATCCCGACCGAGCTCGACGCCTGGAACGTCGACATCGCCTACTCCGGAACCCAGAAGTGTCTGGGGGTCGCTCCGGGACTGGCTCCCTTCTCCCTGTCCGAGCGCGCATGGGAGCGCCGCGTCGAGACCCCACCCGTGTGGTACCTCGACCTCGGTCTCCTCGGCGACTACGTGCGCGGCGGTGCCTCGGGACGGGCCTACCACCACACGGCTCCGGTCGCGATGGTGGCGTCGCTGCACGCCGCCCTGGGCCGGCTCCTGGCGGAGGGTGTGCCCGAGGTCGAGGAGCGGCACGCCGCGGCCGGTGCCCGGCTGCGCGACGGACTCACCGAACTGGGCCTGGAGCTCTTCGCGGCCGAGGGATTCCGCCTCCCGCAGCTCACCACGGTGCGCGTCCCCGAGGACGTGGACTCCGTCAAGGTACGCGCCCAGCTTCTGGAGGATTACGACATCGAGATCGGTGCGGGCGTGGGCCAGTACGCGGGTTCCGTGTGGCGCATCGGGCTGATGGGGCACAACGCGCGGCTGGACCGGGTGGAGCTCGTGCTGGCGGCGCTGCGCCGCGTCCTGGGCCGGTGAGCGCACCCCGCGGATAGCCCCTCCCGGTTTCCGCGGCCCTTACCCTGTGTTCGCTCTCACCCAATAGGGTGAGAGCGACGTCATGTGGGCAAACCGGGCGTAGGGGGGCATGCCATGGAGGAAGCGGGCCGCGTGATCCGTGAATGGGTACACGTCTACGGCGCTGCCGACGCCAACGTCGCCCTCCTCTTGAACGACCGCCACCCCGCCGCCGACACCGCCGTCACCGAGGTCACCGCCGACCTGGAGGTCCGTGACCTCAGCTTCGCGGACCTCCGGGAACGCAGTGAACGCCGGGCGGCCACACTGCGCGCGCTGGGCGTGCGGGCCGGGGACCGCGTGGGAACCTTCATGGAGAAGGGCCACGAACAGGCCGTCACCGCGTTGGCGATCTGGCGGCTGGGCGCGGTACAGATGCCGCTGTTCACGGCGTTGGCCCCCAGCGCCGTCGCACAACGAGCGCACGACGCGGCGGCCACCGCCATCATCTGCGACCCGGCGCACGCCGAGCCCCTGCGCCAGGACCTCAACGCGGCCCCCTGGGACGTCCACACCACCGACGAGCTCGACGCCGCCGCGCCGGCGGACCCCGTCCCGTCGGTCGCCGTGGGCGGCGACGCCCCGTTCCTCCTCGTCTACACCTCCAGTCCCACCGGCCCTCCGCGTGGCGTCCCCGTCCCGGTGCGAGCCCTGGCCGCGTTCCACAGCTACTTCCACTTCGGGCTCGACGTCACGCCCTCCGACGTCTACTGGAACGCCACCGACCCCGGGTGGGGCTACGGCCTCTACTACGGCCTCGTCGCCCCTCTGCTGGCCGGCCACGCCACGGTGCAGCTCCGGGCCGGGTTCGACCCCGAGCTCACACTCGACGTCCTGTCCACCCTCGGCGTCACCAACTTCACCGCGACCCCCGCCGTCTACCGCGCGTTGCGTGCGACGGTGAAGACCCTCCCGCCGGAGATCATGCCGCGCCGCCTCTCCAGCGCGGGGGAACCCCTGGGCAGCGAACTCGCCGGATGGGCCTTCGACCTGTTCGGCACCCCGCTCTACGAGCACTACGACAAGACCGAGTTGGGCGTCGTGGCCGGCTACGCCCACCATGCCGACGCCCACGTTCCCGTCCGTGGGGGGTCCGCCGGACGGGCCATGCCGGGATGGACGCTCTCCGTCCTCGACGCGGTCGACGACAACGAGGCCAAGCCGGGTGATCCGGGCCGGCTCGCCGTCGCCACCGCGCCCGACGCCAGCCCCCTGATGTGGTTCACCGGCTACCACAACAACCCGGCGGCGTCGGCGAACCGGTTCAGCCCCGACGGGGACTGGTACGTCACCGGGGACGCCGGCACCCAGGACGAGGACGGCTACCTCTTCTTCTCCTCACGCGACCACGACGCGATCGTCACCTACGGCTACCGGGTCAGCCCCATGGACGTGGAGAACGCGCTCCTGGGCCACCCCGCGGTGGCCGAGGCGGCGGTGTTCGGCGTCCCCGACGAGATCGCCGGCCAGTTGGTCGCCGCCGACGTGGTCCTCACCCCCGGCCAGACCGGTGACGACGCGATGGCCCAGGTCCTACAGGACTACGTCCGCGAACGCTTCGCCAGCCACGCCTTCCCCCGCCGAGTCAGTTTCGTGTCCCGCCTGCCCCGCACCGCCAGCGGAAAGATGCGCCGCGGCCGCGTCCCCCGCGCCTGACCGGGCGCCCCGGGGGCCCACGACGCGCTGCCCCAGCGCACGTGTCGGTCGCCTCGGTCGTGGTCACCACCTCACCGGACCGGCGAAGGCACGACGACGCCGGGCGGTACGCGTGAAGGCGACGGACGACGCCCGGGCGCGGCGCGGAACCAAGGAAAGTCGTCCCGACGACTATTTCCCCGGGCTGTGACCTCCCCGGTGTTGTTTCGCGTGTGGATGATGGCGTGGATGTCGGGTGGTTCTCTCGGTCGATGGCCGGGAGGCCCGCCAGCCACAAGCGTTAGGGGCGACAGTGCCGACTTCCAGAGGCCGGATGGCGGCGAAGTCAATGGGGAGACCCCGGCACGGGTTCCGAACATGGTCGCGTTGAGGACCCCGTGGTGGCCGGCCCACCGCTCGCCCGATGGGCGGTCGACGGCATGAGCGCAGTGAACAGGGCCACATGATCGGAGAGGTCACGACGTCGGGCCACGCAAACCAAGAGCTCCAGTCCCCGGGCCCACTTCACAGACCGGCCAAGAAACAGGGCCCTCGACCCGTTCGTGGGTCACGTGGTCGCGCCGTCGGTGGGACCGGTGGCAGGGAGCGTCAGCGAGCCGACGGGCGTGGTCCGCCCAGGGCTCCCTTTCCGAGCGGCGCTCCGCCCGCCTCAAGCGCGATCCGGAGGGAATCACCCACCACCTCGGCCACGGGGCCGGGCCTCCGGGGTCGGCGTCGCCACTACCCCATGTCGGTGGGGTCGGAGGTGCCCTCCTCGCCCTGGAACTCCTCGAGTTCCTCGGGGTCGACCTCGACCTCGGGGATGCTCTCGGGCTGTGACTCAGACTCGCCGGAGGGATCAGGGTCGGAGGACGGCTCCTCCTCGGGGGACGGTGTGGGGGTGGGTTCGGACTCCTCGGTGGTGGAGGCGGCCTCCTCGCGGACGTCGACGAGGAGGGGGTAGAGGGAGACCAGCAGCACGATGATCGCGACGATGAGGGCGAGAAGCAGGAGCAGCAGCGCGAGGACGCGGCGGTCCATCTGGGCCGTGCCGGCGCGACCGCGCCAGGGTCCGGCCCAGCTCGCCCACGCCCCGCTGAGCACGCCGACGGCGGGGCCGCGATCCCAGTGCGGACGGTACACCGGCCCCTTCGTCGAGGCCGCGCGTCCCGTCTCCGAGGGCAGAGCGCGCAGGAACACGACGGCCGCGTCGGGAGAGCCGGCTCCGTCGCAGGCGACCCACACCGTCGGCGGGCCGGACAGGCGGGAGGCGAGAACCTCCGGCGCGTTCTCGACGCCGGAACCGTCGCGCACGGCCGCCACGAACGTCTCCCGAGCCAGGGGGTCGGCCGCGGCCCGCGCGCTCAACAACGCGACGCTGACGTCGTCGCCGTCGGGGCCACGCCCGAGGTACACCACGCCAGCGGACTCGACCCGCGCGCGCTCGACCAGACGGTAGACGCCGAGCTGGCGCGGATCGCTATCCTGAAGCGGCCAAGCCAAGTGGCGCCCTCCCGGAGGGGTTGTGCGGCGGTTGTTCCCATACAGCAGTGGGTAGTCTCGCGAATACCTGCCCATCAACCTACCCAGAACGGGCGAAGCACCACCAACCCGCCGACCGAGGAGCAGCGCTATGTCGGATTCCGCCGCGCGCGGAGAGACCGAACCGCCGTCCAACGCCGAGGCCACCGCACTGGCCCGGGCGGCGTTGCGCGAAGTCGGCCGGGTCATCGTCGGTCAGGACCACATGGTGGAACGCACCCTCGTCGCGCTCGTCGCCAAGGGCCACTGTCTGCTGGAGGGGGTGCCCGGGGTCGCCAAGACCCTCGCCGTGTCCACGTTGGCGACCGTCACCGGCGGCACCTTCAACCGGATCCAGTTCACCCCCGACCTGGTGCCCTCCGACATCGTGGGTACGCGCATCTTCCATCCCTCCAGTGAACGCTTCGACACCGAGCTCGGCCCCGTCTTCGCCAACTTCGTCCTCGCCGACGAGATCAACCGCGCCCCCGCCAAGGTCCAGTCGTCGCTGCTCGAGGTCATGGCCGAGAAGCAGGTGTCCCTGGGCGGACACACTCACGCGCTGCCCGAGCCGTTCATCGTCATCGCCACCCAGAACCCCATCGAGTCCGAGGGCGTCTACCCGCTCCCGGAGGCCCAGCGCGACCGGTTCCTGATGAAGGTGACGGTGCCCCATCCACGCGGCCACGAGGAGATGGAGATCCTCCGCCGGATGAGCACCGACCCGCCCCGGGCCGAACGCGTCCTCGATCCGGTCACCCTCAGCGAGCTCCAGGCCCACGCCGAACAGGTCCAACTGCACCAGCTCGTGGCCGACTACATCGTGCGGCTGGTCATGGCGACCCGGGAACCCGAGGCGTACGGTCTCGGTGACCTGCGCCGCGTCATCGAGATCGGGGCCAGTCCCCGTGCGACCCTCGGCCTCGCGGCCAGCGCGCGGGCGCTCGCGGTGATCCGTGGCCGCGACTACGTCCTGCCCGACGACATCCGCTACCTGGCCCGCGACGTCATGGCGCACCGCCTGGTGCTGACCTTCGACGCCCTCGCCGACGGGTTCACCACCGGCCACGTCATCGACCGGGTCCTGGGCGCCGTCGCCCCGCCGCACGTGATCTGGGAGGACCCGCCCGCCGGGGACTCCGACACCCTGGTGCCGCAACGGTGACGACCCAGGAGGACCCAGAGCGGGACACCGGGCCGCTCACCAGCCCACACGCCCTGCGCAACCTCGAACTGCGCGTCCTGCGTCGACTCGACGGGTTGCTGCACGGCGAACACCTCGGGCTGCGCTCCGGCCCCGGCAGCGAACCCGGCGAGGCCCGTCTCTACCAGCCCGGCGAGGACGACGTGCGCCGCATGGACTGGAGCGTCACCGCCCGCACGACCGTCCCCCACGTACGTGACACCGTCGCCGACCGCGAGCTGGAGACCTGGACCCTCCTCGACCTCTCCCCCAGCATGGAGTTCGGCACCACCAACACCCGCAAACGCGACCTCGCCATCGGGGCGCTCGCCGCCATGCACGCGTTGACCCAGCGGGTCGGCGACCGTTTCGGCGCCCACTTCCTACACCGGGGACAGATCCGCCGCTGGCCCGCGAAGTCCGGGAAGGCGCCCCTGTTCGCGATGCTGGCCACCGCGACGCGCGCACCAGGCGGCGCCGACGATGCCGGATCCGGCCAGGACCTCGCCGCCGCGCTCGACGATCTCGCTCGGGTCCGCAAACGGCGCGGGCTGCGCATCGTCCTGTCGGACTTCCTCGATCCCGCAGGTGGGGCCACCACGGCGGAGACCGTCCACGGTTGGGAGCGCCCACTCCGGTCGCTGTCCTCCCGTCACCAGGTGCTCGCCATCGAGATCCTCGATCCGCGCGAACTCCACCTGCCCGCCCTAGGATGGGTGACGATGCGTGATCCGGAGACCGGGCGTACCCGGGAGGTCCACCTCTCCGCGGACGTCCAACGCCGCTACGCGGCGGCGGCCGCGGCCCAACGCGAAGCCATCCACGCCGGCATGCGCCGCTGCGGTGTCCCCCACCTGGTGCTGCGCACCGACCGGGACTGGGTGCGCGACATCGCCCGGTTCGTCCTGCACCAGCGACGCACGGCCGGACAGCTCTCCCAGCACACCCCGGTGGTCCCCCGATGACCTTCCTCTCACCACACTGGCTGTGGCTGTTCCTCGGGCTGGCCGCCCTGATCGCGGCCTACGTCTGGAGCCAGGGACGGCGCCGCCACTACGCGCTGCAGTTCACCAACCTGGGGCTGCTGGACCAGGTCGCCCCCGCCCGCCCCGCCTGGCGCCGCCACGTCGCGGCGGCGCTGTTCCTGGTGGTGTGCGCGACCCTGATCGTCGGCATGGGCCGGCCCGCGATGGAGGTGGAGGTGCCACGGGAGCGGGCGACCATCATCGTCGCCATCGACGTCTCCCCCTCGATGGCCGCCACCGACGTCACCCCCGACCGGATCACCGCCGCGAAGGAGTCCGCGCAGAGCTTCGTGGAGTCCCTGCCGGACCGGTTCAACGTGGGACTGGTGGCGTTCTCGGCGAACGCGACGGTGGTTTCCTCCCCCACCCAGGACCACCAGGCGATCGTGGACTCCATCGAACACCTCCAGATGGCGCCGGGCACCGCCATCGGTGAGGCGGTGTTCACCTCGCTGCAGAGCATCCAGTCCTTCGACGACGACGCCGACGAGGACCCCCCACCCTCGGCCGTGGTTCTGCTCAGTGACGGTGAGAACACCAGCGGACGCCCGGTTCCGCTGGCGAGCGAGGCCGCCCACAGCGCCCAGGTCCCCATCTCCACCATCGCCTTCGGCTCCGGGGTCGCGATGATCGAGATCGAGGGGCAGATCATCCCGGCCGACATCGACAAGGAGGCCCTGGAGCTCCTCGCGACCGAGACCGAGGGCCACTTCTATGAGGCCGAGTCCGAGGCGGAGCTGGACTCCGTCTACGACGACATCGGCAGCTCGCTGGGCGCCGAGACCGTACACGAGGAGATCGGCCCCTGGGTGATGGCGTTCGCCCTCGTCGCCGCGTTCGCCACCGCTGGGGCCTCCTTGGTCTGGTTCTCCCGACTCCCCTGAGGAAGCGATGATCCCCGCCACTGGGCAGTACCCGCGTCGGGTCACCGTGCACGTCCTCTCCGCGGACGGCCGGCCCCCCGTCGGTCGACGCGTCGAGTTCACCGACGACCTGGTGGCCGTCGCCCGGGAGCTCGCACCGGGGGTGGGCTTGCGTCCCCACGCGGTGCGCACCGAGCTCGCCGTGCTGCACGGCGGGGACGTCCGCATGCACATCGACCGCGTGATCTTCGCACCCGCCACGTCGTCCGGCGCGGACGACGTGGCGTCCTCGCTGGCGTCGGACGCGTTCCTTCCCGCGGCCGCCGACCTGGAAGAGGACGACGTGGTGCCGACCGGGCACGTCCTGCGTCGCTTCGCCGCCTACGGTCTCGTCACCGACCCCGCCGGTCGTGTCCTCCTGAGCAGGATCGCACCGGGGTTCCCCGGGGCCGGCACCTGGCACCTGCCCGGCGGAGGCACCGACCACGGCGAGGCACCCCAGGACGCGCTCCACCGGGAGATACGCGAGGAGACGGGGCAGGACGCCGTCGTCACCTCCGTGCTCAGCGTGCGGCACCACCACGCGGTCGGCCAGATCGGACCCGAAGGGGTCGACACAGAGATCTCCGCGGTGTGGGTCGTTCTTCGCGCCCACGTGGCGCGGCCGACGACCGCACGGGTGCTGGAGGTGAACGGCTCCACTGAGCGCTCCGCCTGGTTCACCGCCGAGGAGATCCCCACCCTGGAGCTGTCGCTCACGGCCACGACCGTGCTGGGCGACGTCCCGGAAACCTGAGGGCCTCCCTCCCGGGCGTCACCGCGACGGTGGCAGGCGGCGCGCGACGGCGAGAAGTTCGGCGTGGTCCACTCGCTGGGCCCAGAAGCCCTCCAACGCCGCCTTGAGTTCCCGGTCGGGTCCCACACGGGGATATCCGAGGACGGTGGGGCCGATGCGCTGTGGTGCGTTCAACTGCTCTCTCCTCGCGAGCTCGTCCGACGGGAAACGGCCGAGGGGGCGCTGCGGACCCGTGTGTTCGGTCGTGCCCACCCGCGAGGCTCGGACTCAAGCGGGCACCGGGTGGTGACCGCTTGCCACGGGCAGGTCTTCGGACTCGTGGGCGGGGGCGTGACGCCCGTTCCTACCGGCTGCCGCTTCCCAGGCCCAAAGACCCAGTGCCATACGGCCGCCTAAAACGTGTTGTTTGCAGGCTTTCGGGTGAGGGAGCGGTCGTCGCCCCTACGGGGGCGGCTGCGCGATGATGCCCTGAGTGGAGCCCGGGCTTCGGCTCGCACGACGATCCGTGACGGGCATCCTGGTTGGCCGTCCGAAAGGATCGCCGCGGCCAACGCCGTCCTGGCGGTCACGAATCCCCAGCACCCCCAACAGCGCATCAACAAGGCACAGCGGTTCAAAGAACACGACCTGGTGAGGTGACGGCCTTCGTTCCCACTTTCCGCTGCGGGGCGGTCCCGGACTCACACGGACCGTCTCCGCGGACGTCGGGGTCGCCCTCCGCACCGGGCGGCCGGCGGGCGCGACGTTCCCGACGAGGCCCGACGTCCACCGGACCGCGCACGTGGGTGCGCGCCTCATCCCGCGAGCGGCTGGTGGAACTGCACCATGTTGCCGGCCGGATCCCGGAAGGCGCACTCGCGCACCCCGTAGGGTCGGTCCACCGGCTCCTGCAGCACCTCGCCGCCGCCGGCACGGACCTGGTCGAAGACGGCGTCACAGTCGTCGGTACCGAAGATCGCGCCACGCAGCAGGCCGCGTGCCATCAGGTCCCTCACCGTCCGCCGGTCCGCCTCGGCGGCGTTGGGGTCCGCCAGTGGGGACTCCAGGACGATGGTGACGTCGGGCTGTTCCGGCGCACCGACCGAGACCCATCGGAACTCGCCGAAACCGACGTCGTTGCGGACCTCCAGGCCCACGGCGTCCCGGTAGAAGGTGAGCGCGCCGTCGTGGTCGTCGACCGTGATGAAGGTTTGGGACAGTGAAATACTCATGCCCCAACGCTAGGCACCAGCGGGGCGAATGGCTTCTCTGTTTCGGACGGGTCGGGTATGGATTCGGGCAACACACGCCGGGACGCCCGCGCCCTCGTCGTGTCGCCGCCCGCGATAGGCGCTCGGGGTCTCCCCCACGAGTTCGGTGAATCGTGAGCTGAACGATCCCAGCGAGGAGCATCCCACGGCGAAGCACACGTCGGTCACCGTCAGGTCCCCCCGGCGGAGGAGGGCCTTGGCGCGCTCCATCCTGCGGGTCATCAGGTAGCTGTAGGGCGTCTCGCCGAAGGCCGCGCGGAAGCTGCGCGAGAAGTGGCCCGGCGACATGAGCGCGACGCGCGCCAGCGCGGGGACGTCGAGTGGCTGGGCGTAGTGGCGGTCCATCACGTCACGTGAGCGGCGCAGCCGCCGGAGGTCCTCCAGGTCGACCAACACCAACACCCCCATCAGCGGTGACTCCCCGCCTCGCCGAGCCGGGGGTAATGATGGTACCCAGGAGGGTCGACCGTGGGCACCAGTCGTCCCGCGCGGGACGACGGCCACCGGGGACGCCCCTCGGTCGACTCACCGCTGCATGGGCACGCGCATCCCGGTCGACTCGCCGATGTCCTGCCACGCCGTCTGGCGCAGTTGGCGTGCCAGGTCGGCCAGCGCGCGCGATACCGCGAGTTCCTCCCCGATCTCCGGGATGTCCATGTCCTCGGGGTGCTTGCGTGCCATGCCGCGCCCGCGCAACTCCGGCAGGTCCGGCGACACCAATCCCACTTCGGCCCACGTGTTGGCGTGGTCGCCCTCGGCCTCCTCGGAGACGAGGATGTCCACGTTCCATCGCTTCTTCGTCTGCACCGCCCTCACCCACTTCTTCCCTCACTGGAGATATTGACTGGTCGCAGGGCCGCCAAACGCCACATATCCCCCGTGACGAGGTCCGCGACACCAGGCGACCCTGCTAACGTCACACCGTGTCCTCGCACTACTTCGACGCCGACCCACACAGCACGAGCCGCCCCGCGGAGGTCAGCCTGCTGCTGGCGGACCGCCGACTCGTGCTCGCGACCGACCGTGGGATGTTCTCTCCCGACCGGGTCGACCCCGGCACCCGCGTCCTGTTGGACAGCGTGCCGCCGCCACCCGCCGAGGGGACCCTGCTGGACCTGGGATGTGGATACGGTCCCATCGCCCTGACCATGGCCGCCCGGGCACCGGGGGCGCGCGTGCTGGGCGTGGACGTCAACGGGCGTGCGGTTGCGCGAGCGCGGGAGAACGCCACGAGGAACCACCTCGACAACGTCGATTTCGTTCAGGTGGACGAGACCGCCGCCCCCGTCGACCCCCAGGCGGCGCCGGGGGTCGACGGCCCGTTCGCCGCACTGTGGTCCAACCCGCCCATCCGGATCGGCAAGGACGCCCTGCGGGCGCTGCTCGCGCTGTGGCTGGACCGGCTCGCCCCCGAGGCCCACGCCCACCTCGTCGCCCACAAGCACCTGGGGGCGGACTCCCTGCAACGGTGGCTGGACGAACGGGGCAACGCCTGCGAACGCCTCACCTCACGCAGCGGGTACCGCGTACTGCGTGTGGCGGCGACGCGGACCCAGCGCGCCTGAGCCCGTGGCGTCTCCCGAGCCCCACGGATTGCCCGCGCTCCGCACCGCACGCGCGCACCGCATGGCCTAGGCTGTAGGCTCCTGACCACGCTGACTCGAAGCTTGAGGACTGGTTGAACAGACGCCAACTGCGCCCCACTGACGTCAAGCGACTGAACCGGGAGTGGCGCAGACGCACCGAGGGCCGGCTGAGCCTGATCGTGGAATCGGTCACCCAGCCCTTCAACCTGGGGTCCATCCTGCGCACCGCCGCGGTCTTCGGCGTGGAATCCCTGTGGCTCACCGGGAACTCCGCCGACCCCGCCCACCCGCAGGTGGGCAAGGTCGCCCTGGGAACCGAACGCAAGATCGCCGTGCGGCGCACCACGAGCGCCGACGCCGTCGCCGAGGCCCGGGACGCCGGCTACGGAGTGGTCGCGGTGGAACTCACCGAGGACGCGACCCCCCTGCACGAGGCCCACCTCGACGGCGACGTCTGTCTCGCCGTCGGCGGCGAGGACCACGGCTGTTCCCCCGCGCTGCTGGGCGCGGTCGACGCCGTCGCGTTCATCCCCCAGATCGGGCGCGTGGGCTCGCTCAACGTGGCCGTCGCCGCGGCGATCGCGATGGCCGAGACCCGCAACCGCGAGTGGCAGCGCGAACCGGCCCAGCGGTGAACCCTTCGGCGACCCACGAGGTGCCCGCGCGGCGGGGCCTCGGCACCCCACCGTCGCCGCTTGGGCGAAGCTTTGACTCCCCGGCCGAATTTCTCCCCCTCCCGCCGGGAACAACTCCGCATCCTCGCTCGTCGTATCTGATGCCCAACCTGTGAGAGGAAGATGGACCCGTCCCGAAGAACCAGCGGCGTCCAGGGGGGACGCCGTGATCCTGACCCTCCTTTACCCCCTCGGGGCCCCGAACCGTTCACCCGGTTCGCCCCCCGGACACGTCGGCCTG
Organism: Spiractinospora alimapuensis; assembly: GCF_018437505.1. Lineage (NCBI taxonomy): Bacteria > Bacillati > Actinomycetota > Actinomycetes > Streptosporangiales > Nocardiopsidaceae > Spiractinospora > Spiractinospora alimapuensis. The sequence goes on from NZ_CP072467.1 coordinate 782,286, forward strand.
AGTCGGTGCGACGCCCATGATCGCAACGCTGGCCATCATGCTCGTCGGCATCATCGTGATCCTGTTGATGATCGCCGCCAACGGCTACTTCGTCGCGCAGGAGTTCGGCTACATGGCCGTGGACCGCTCCCGCCTCAGCGCGCGGGCCGCGGCGGGCCACACCGACGCGCGACGAGCCCTCGACGTCACCCGACGCACCTCGTTCATGCTCTCCGGCGCCCAACTCGGCATCACCGTCACTGGCCTGCTCGTCGGTAATGTCGCCGAGCCACTGGTCGGAGGCGGAATCGGTGAACTTCTCGGACTCGCGGGACTGAACCCCGCGATCGGGATCGCCATCGGAACCGTCGGAACACTGCTCATCGCCACAGCGGTGCAGATGGTGTTCGGGGAGCTCCTTCCGAAGAACCTCGCCATCGCGCGCCCCGAGGCGTTCGCACGACGACTCGCCCTGTCGACCATGATCTACCTGCGCCTGTTCGGGTGGATCATCCGACTGTTCGACGTCGCCGCGGCGGCCTTGTTGCGCATGGTGGGGATCAAGCCACTGGACGACGTGCAGCACGCCGCCACCGCGCGGGACCTGGAGCACATCGTGGCCGAGTCCCGTGCGAGTGGGGACCTTCCGGCCGAGCTGTCCGCGCTGTTGGACCGCACGTTGGAGTTCCACGACCGCACGGCGGCCCACGCCATGGTCCCGCGACCACAGGTGACGACGGTGCAGGCCACCGAACCCGTCAGCCGCGTCGTGGAACTGATGGCGTTGGGGCACTCGCGTTTCCCGGTCCTCGGTGACGACGTGGACGACGTCGTCGGCGTCATCTGTCTGCGCGACATCCTGGAGCTGGGACAGGCGGAACTCGGCAACGTGCGGGTGGGGCAGTTGGCCCGCCGGCCCCTGCTGGTCCCCGACACCCTGCCGCTTCCGGGCGTGCTGGAACAGTTGCGCGACTCCAAGGAGGAGTTCGCGTGTGTCGTCGACGAGTACGGCGGTCTCGCCGGTGTGATCACCACCGAGGACATCGCCGAGGAGCTCGTGGGCGAGATCGCCGACGAACACGACCCCGTCGACGAGGGAACGGTGCGTCAGACGGAGAAGGGAACCTGGTTGTTTCCGGGATCCACCCACATCGACGAGGTGGAGCGGGTCATCGGGCGGGACCTGCCGCCCGGCGACTATGAGACGCTCGGCGGGCTCATCATCAACGAGATGCGGCGCCTGCCCGAACCCGCCGACGAGGTCACCATCGCGCTCCCGGCTGTCGGGGCGGAGGAGGAGGTCAGCTACTCGGCGCTGCTCACGGTTGACTCCGTGGACCGCCACGTTCCGGAGTGGGTTCGCCTCACCCTCACCCAGTCCAGCGGTGACCCCGCCCAGGACGACCAGGAGGTGCGGGCATGAGTGACCTTCATCCGCTGACCGCGCTGGGCCTGTCGGTGCTGTTCATCGTGTTGAGCGCGTTCTTCGTCGCGATCGAGTTCGCGCTCGTCGCGGCGCGGCGCTACCGGCTGGAGGACGCGGCGCACACCAGCAGCGCGGCCCGGGCCGCGCTGCGCAGTTCCCGGGACATCTCCATGCTGCTCGCGGGGTCCCAGCTCGGGATCACGCTGTGCACGCTGGCCCTGGGCGCGATCACCAAGCCGGCGGTCCACCGCCTGTTGGAGCCGTTGTTCACGTGGCTCCCCTCGGCCGTCAGCTACACGGTGTCGTTCGTGCTCTCGTTGATCGTGGTCACGTTCCTGCACCTGGTGGTCGGTGAGATGGCGCCGAAGTCCTGGGCCATCTCGCATCCGGAACGCTCGGCGATCATGCTGGCACTGCCGATGCGGGCGTTCATGTGGTTCACCCGGCCCGCTCTGGCCACGTTGAACGGGATGGCCAACGCGCTGGTGCGTCGGTTCGGGGTCACCCCCGTCGACGAGGTCGGCCAGGGACGCAATCCGGAGGACCTGCGTCAGCTCGTGGATCACTCCGCGAGCGCCGGCACCCTCGACGAGGAGCGTCGGGACCAGTTGGCCACCGCGTTGGAGGTCAACTCCCGTCCGCTGCGGGAGGTGGTGACCCCCAAGGAGGAGCTCGCGGCGGTGGCACCGGACGCGAGCGTGCCGACCATGGTGGACGTGGCGCGCACGACCGGTCACCTGCGGCTCGTGGTGCGGGACGCGGAGACACCCGTGGGCGTCCTGCACGTTCGCGACGCCTTGGGCAGTGACCCGCGGACGACCGCCGCGGAGTTGATGCGCCCGGCGCTCACCCTGGACGCCGCGACCCCGATCTACACCGCGCTGAGCCTGATGCGGGAGAGCCGGGGGCACCTGGCGCTCGTGGAGTCACACGGTGAGCTCGTGGGGCTGGTGACCCTGCAGGACCTCATCGAGGAACTGCTGGTGGCGGCGGACTAACCCGCCGCCACTCCGACCTGCTGTTCCGGTGTCCTCATCGGCGCAGCAGGTCACGCACGTTCACGATCAGCAGCACCGCGGCGGTGATCCCGACGGGGACGAGGATGGCGATCTGCGGGTTGATGATGAACGCCGCCACGATCGCGGAGATCACCCCCACCACCGCCACCACGACCATCAGCCCGACCATGAAGGACCGGAACCGGCCCCGGGCGATCGCGTCGACGGCCGCGAACAGCAGGACGACGCCCGCCGCCGCCAGTAGCCGTTGCGACCACGGCATCGAGAAGACGAACACCGACGCCAGGGCGACCAGCAGCAGTGTCGTGCTCAACGCCGCCCACACGTGCAGGAACCGGGTCGGCCGCTGCTCGCCGGTGGCGTAGGGGCGGTGCGGGGACCGCAGGTGTTGCCGCAGGTCCTCGGCGAGGCTGTCGCCGCGCTCCAGGGCGGCGCGCAGGCTGCTGGCCTCCTGGCTCGCGAGCCCCCGCTCGCGGTAGGCGCGGGCGAGCTCCGACTCGTCGGCGTCGATCCGCTCGTCGTGGCTCTTGGCACGCAGCCGGGTGTGGGCGTTGCGGCGCAGGACGGTCGCGGCGACCGAGAGGCGCCGGACCTCCTCCCTCTTGGCGTCGATCTCCTGGTCGAGTTCCCCGATCCGCCCGTCCAGGTCGCTGAGGTGTGCTTCCAGGTATCCGCGCGCCGCGTCGGAGCCCGGGGGAACCTTGTGCAGCCCGACCCAGGACAGCGGGTCGATCCAGGAACGCCGCACCGTGCCGTCGCGCTCGTAGCGGGGCCCGCTGGGCGCACGCTCCCCTTCGAACCAGTCCCGGGTGTCCCGCCCCCACAGACCGCGGTAACCGACGACCCAACTGAGCTGGTCGTCGATGACGACGCGCTCCCACTCCTGCCCCGTACCGGGGCCGATGCGCACGCCGTCGCCCCGCGCGTAGTCCACGAACGGGATCCCGATCCCGTGCAGGACCGAGGCGCTGGACGTGGGCAGCATCCGCTCGACCATCCGCCGCCAGGCACGGACCACGCCGCTGAGGAAGGCGGGGTCGACCTGGATGAGGTAGTCGCCGGGCTCGAGCTGGTTGGAGTGGGACCCGGCTCCGGGGTAGAGGACGGGGTGGTCGCCTTCGCGGCGCAGGTCCGGGTCGTTCCAGCTTCGGCGCAGGTCATCGCCGGTGTACTCGTGGGAGGAGGCGCCGACCCAGACGGGTTCGGCCGGGCCGTCGCCGTGGTCCAGGAGATAGACCACGACCTTCTCCCAGTCCGCCTCGTGGTCGTTGACCCCGCCGAAGGTGGAGCGCCAGTCGTTCATGACGTAGAAGAACCAGTACTGCAGCGCGATGTAGCCGCCGTCCCGGGTGACCCGCCCGTAGTAGGTGGAGCGCTCGGTCGCCAGGCGTTCCCGGTAGCGGGTGGCGGCGGCCGCGGCGACTCCGCCGGGGACGGCGCCGCGAATGAGCAGCGAGAGGCGCATCAGTACGTCGACGATGCGGCCGAGGACACCGACCGCGGCCAGTCGTCCACTGCGGGGAATGACCGGGCGGGAGGTCTTGCGGAACCGTCGTGCCTCCTCGGCGAGGGAGTCCTCCTGCACGAAACGCAGGTGGAGGTCGTGGCCGGGCCACTCCCGTTCCGCGGCGGCGAGCCGCTCCACGGTGAGTTCGCCGGCCGGCACTACTTCCTCCTCCGGGGTGCCCGGCTTACTCTTCCACAGGCTGCACGCCGCGACGTAGGAGTCGATGTCGGTGGGGAAGAACAGCTCGCCCTTGGTGTAGGAGAGGACGGGTTCGTAGGCGCGGAGGAGTTCGAGGTCGGTTCGTGTATCCATGACTCCTTCCGACACTAGTTGATGGACGTCGGGAGCTCCGACACGCGCGGCGTTGCGGGCCTCCGACCGTCCGGTGGCCTCCCCCACACTCCGGGTGGGTCGATCCCCAGGCGTGCCCCGCCTCGAGTCGGGGCGCTGGTTCCCCGTGCTGCGACGCTCCACGCGCGAAGAAGTGCAGAAATTTTCTTGAGCGCAGGATGCTGTTTCTTTCCCCCTGCGAGCCCACCAGCATGGGCACCGTGGGCACCATAGGTTGTAGTGGCAAGGGGCGAGCGCGTCGACCGGGAGGAAAGATTATGCAAAATTCGTCGACTATCAAGATTGAGCCGCACACGCACGATGTGCCACGCTTCCGGTACCTCCGCGCGGCCGAGATCGACGAGCTGGAGGAGCTGTGGCGCGCCCTGCACCGCCACCACGTGAGCGTGACCACGCATTTGGAGAACATGATCGCCCCCGTGGACGAGATGGAGTCCTGGCGCCGGCGCCGCGCCCGCTACGTGGAGTGGTTGTCCGCCCCCGGCACGATGGCGATCCTCGCGGAGCGCGACGGTGAGGGCGTTGGCTACGCGATGGTGACCATCCGCCCGGAGGCCAACGGTTCGTGGCGTCGTGGCGAACGGGTGGCCGTGGTGCAGACCCTCTCCGTGGCACCCGAACACCAGAACACGGGAGTCGGCTCAGCACTGTTGGAGGAGGTCCGGCGGCAGCTCGCCGACGAGGGCATCACCGACGTGGAGCTGGCCGCGGTCCTGGGCAACAGTGACGCGATGCGCTTCTACGAACAGCACGGGTTCCAGCCGCTCAGCACCACCATGGTGTCGCGACTGAGCGCGATGGCCGGGCCGGGCGACTGATCCGGCGACGTTCCTCCGATGACGCGGGGCGACCCGCCGACGAACGGGGACGTCCGGTCGCGCGTTGACCGCTAGGCTCGCCTGCATGGCCGGTTCGGACGTGAGTAGCTGCAACTTCCCCGGGTGTGACCGCCCCGTGCCACGGGCCAGCACCCCGGGTCGCCCCCCGGAGTACTGCGACCTACCGGACCACACGCGGTGGCGCGCGTGGAAGGAACGACAGCGTGCCGCGGCCACGGTCGAGACCGCGGCACAGGAGAGCGCTGTGGCCTCGGGCACCGAGGACGCCGCCGCGCCTGCCGTGCCTCCCAACAGCGCTCCGGTCACGGCGGCCCGGTTGCGCGCGGAGGACCTCCTCGCCCGGTTCGCCACCCACGGCGAGCAGCTCACCGAGACGCTCGCCGAGGCGACGCGGGCGTTCCGGGACATGACCGATCCCGGCGCGGTGGAGGCCCAGGTGGAGTCCGCACGGATCGCCGCCGCACGGGCGACGGCGGAGGCCGAGCAGCGTCGCCTGGAGGCGGAACAGCGCACCCGGACCGCCGAGGCACGAGCCCGGGACGCCGAGGAGGCGTCCGCCCAGGCCGTGGCCGCCGCGGGGGCCGCGGAGCGGATGGCGGACCAGGCGTTCCTGGCCCGGGACGAGGCGCTGCGCGAGGCGACGGAGGCCGCCGCTCTCGCCGACGAGGCGCGGCAGCGGGCCACGGAGGCCGAACGGGAACGGGACCTGGCCGTCGAGGAGCACCGCCGCGCGGAGACCGAACGCGACGCCGCCGTACAACAGGGGCGTCGCGACGTCGAGGCGGCGCACCGGCGCGGCCAGGAGGAACTGACGGCGCAGCGGGAACGCCATCGGGCCGAGCTGGACCAGGTCCGCACCGAGCACACGTCGGCTCTGGAGGCCGAACGCGCCACCACCGTGGCGGCCGGCGAGGAGCGCGACCGGGAGGCGGGGCTGCGCCACCAGGCCGAACAGGCGGCGGAGGCCGCACGGGAGCTGACCCAGCAGGTGCGGGCCGAACGCGACCGGTTGGCCGAACAGTTGGAGCGGGAGCGCGGCGCGGCCGAGGCCGAACGCCAGCGTCTGACCGAGCAGCTCGAGAGCCAACGCCGCGACCACGCCGAGGCCCGGGAGAACGCCCAGGAACGGATCGCCGCCCTGGACCAACTCAAGGACCAGGCCCTCGAACGCGCGGCCCGGGCGGAAGCCCAACTGGACGCCGCACTCGCCTCGGCGACCACTCCCCCGGCCTCCGCCGAGTCACCGCGCTGAGCCAGAGGCCCACGGCCCTCCACCGGCCAGCGGCGACTCGTCCCGTTCTGTCCGCGGCGCGTGGTTCCATGGAGCTATGACCGTCGGTGTGGATGACCTGCTTCGCCTCGTGGACGCCCTGCCGTCCGTCCGGCGTGCCGAGGCGCGGGACTGGACCTCCTTCAAGGTGGAGGGCAAGGGCTTCGGGTACCTCTGGGAGCGGACCCGGACCGTGGGGCTCAAGCAGACGATCGCCGAGCAGCAGGCCCTCGTGGCCGAGCGGCCGGAGGTGTTCGAGGTGCAGTTCACCGCCGGAGGCTTCGGCTGGGTCGTGGTCCAGTTGGACCTGATCGACACCGAGGAGCTGGCCGAGCTTCTCACCGAGGCCTGGCTCCTCTCGGCTCCCCAGGAGCTGCGCGAAACCCACGAGTCCGAGCTACTCGCGCCCGGAGGTCTGCTGAACAGGACGTGAGCGTGGGCCGTGCGAACGGTCAGTGGCCTCCGCCGACCCGCACGGTCGCGTCGCTCTGTGTCGCGGTCTCCGTCTCCGTCGCCGCACCCCGGCGCGGTACGTTGAGCGCGGCGACCACGGCGAGCAGGCCCACCACTCCGGCGGCCACGAAGGCGGCGCGCAGTCCCTCGGCGTCCGGGGTTCCGGCGTAGGAGTCGGTGGCCAGGGCCGCGACGGAGACCAGGAGGGCGATGCCCAGGGCTCCGGCGACCTGTTGCAGGGTGGCCAGGATGGCGCTGCCGTGTGAGTAGAGGTGGTTGGGCAGCGCGCTGAGTGAGTCGGTCATCAGCGGCGACATCATCAGCCCGAGGCCGGCCGAGAGCAGCAGGTGGATGGCGACCACCGCGCCGAGCGATGAATCCTGTCCCAGAAGGGCGAAGAGCCACATGGCCACCGCCATGGCCACGGCGCCCGGAATCACCAGGGGGCGGGCGCCCAGGCGGTCGTACAGTGCGCCGACCGGTCGGCCCAACAGTCCCAGGAGCAATCCACCGGGCAACACGGCGAGCCCGGTGACGAGGCTGCTCTCCTCGAGCACGATCCGCAGGTACAGCGGGAGGAGGATCGCGGCGGCGCCCAACAGGCACATGAACATCAGGGCGACCAGCACGACACCGATCGTGAAGCGGCGCCGCAGCAGGGGCCGCAGGTCGAGCAGCGCGCGGTCCTCTCGCTGGAGGCGCAACTGCCGCCACACGAACAGCACCACCGCGACGGTTCCGGCCGCCAGGGGCAGCCAGGGGGACACGGCGGTCTCTCCACCCTCCTCGCCGAAGGCGGAGAGACCGTAGAGCAACCCACCGAACCCCACCGCCGACAGCAGCACCGAGACCACGTCCAGCGGAACCGAGCGCGTCTCACTGTCCAGGCGCAGCCACACCGCTCCGATGACCAGTGCAGCCAACGCCAGGGGCAGGACGGAGAAGAACATCCATCGCCACCCCAGGGTGGACAGCAGGGCACCGCCGACGGTCGGCCCGATCGCCGGGGCGACGGCGATGACGATCGTGATCGTCCCCATCGTCGCTCCGCGCCGCGCGACCGGCACCAATCGCATCACCGAGGTCATCAGCAGGGGGATCATCACGGCGGTGCCGCAGGCCTGGATCACCCGCCCGAGGAGCAGCGCCGCGAATCCGGGCGCGAGGCCACAGATCAGTGTGCCCAGGGAGAACAGGGTCAAGGAGGCCAGGAAGATCTGGAGCGGGGAGTACCGCTCCAGCAAGAACCCCGTGGTCGGGATGACCACGGCCATGGTCAGGAGGAATCCACTGGTCAGCCATTGCACGGTGTTGGTCGAGACCTGGAGTTCGATGCTGAGGTCGCGCAGTCCGACGCTGAGGATCGTCTCGTTCAGGATCATCACGAAGGCCGAGATGACGAGGACCCCGATCAGCAGGCCCACCCGAGGTGGAACGGATCGATCCTGTTCCACGGAGCCGGGCTGGGTTTCGGACATAGGTGATACCTCACGCGTTGGCTGGTTGGAGAAGAGTGTGGGCGACCGGGAGGGTCGCCCCGATCAGCCTACTGAGGCGCGTGGCGCACATCAGGTGGTTTTCTCGGCCGCCCAGGGCTCTCGACGCTCGGCACGGTTTCGCGGTCGTGCGCTGTTTTCCCATGTCAGTTCATGTTCTCGCGCCAGCGTGGTCTGACCTGAGGCGGCGAGGGCGTTCCCGGGTGTGTCCGAGCCCACCACGCGCGGGTGGCGGTCGGACACAGGGACGGTCACGACACCTGACCGGGTGTGGGAACCAGACCCATGTAGGCGCCGACGACCGCGGCCCGGGTGCGCGACGACGTGCCGAGCTTCCGGTAGACACTCTCCAGGTGGGTGGCGACCGTCCGTACGGCGATGCCGAGATGTGCGGCGATCTCGCGGTTGGACCGTCCGCTCATCACGGCGGCCAGCACCTCGGTCTCCCGCGCGGTGAGTTGCCCCGCGCGTTCTCCGTCCCAGAAGAGCGCGTCCCACGGCACGAGGCTTTCCAGGAGCTGGCCGACGACCCGGATGATGTGCCGGACCGTCTGCTTGTGTGGGTCGGTGGCGAAGCTGAGGTGCAGCACCCCGCGCGGGGCTCCGCGGGGATCTCCCAGGCCGACGCTCGTTCCGTCCCGGTAGCCGTTGCGGACCAGGACGCGGCCGAACAGGGTGCGCGGCATGCCGGGGAAGTCCTCCCAGAACCGCGCCCGGTTCGTGGGCCGGCCCAGGACGCTGCTGGTGAGGGGAAAAGTGCGGACGAAGTCGGCGCTGAGGTCGTCGAGGACCTCCCTCGGGTAGCCGGAGCTGGAGAGCACCCGGTGCCGGGCCTCCGCGGCGTGGGCGTAGGTGATCGCGACCGCGGAGGCGGAGAGTTCCGTACGGCAGGTGCGCACGATGGGGTCGATGGTCGCCCGCGTGACCGTCACCGGAAACCCGTCGCCAGCGCCCATCGACACCGTGTCACGTGTGTGCCCGGCGCGGTGAGGGTCTGGTCCTCACCCACGTGTCGTCAGGGTGACGGGGGCAGGTCGGGGCGATGGTGGGCCCAGGGTCGCGCCTCCTCGACGGCGGCCGCCGCGCGCAGGACCGCAGCGTCCTCCCAGTGCTTGGCAGCGATCTGGAATCCAACTGGACGACCATCCTCGGTGAATCCCGCCGGTACTGAGATGGCTGGATTATTGAGCATGTTGAACGGATAGGTCAACAGCCAGTCGAGGATCTGCTCGCGGACGCTGGTGCCCTCCAACCAGTCCGGGGCGAACCGCTCCAGTGGGAATGTCGCGCTCGCCAGGGTGGGTGAGACCAGAAGGTCGACATCGGCCATGAACCGGTTCCACTCGCTCCACATGGCCGCGCGCACGGTGTAGGCCCGGCCGACGTCCGCGATCCGGAGCTGGTCGCCTTCCTCGACGACCGCCACCAGGTTGTCGTCGAGGTGCTCCCGGTTGTTCGCGATGTCCAGGGTGGACCGTTGCGCGCTGTACATGGGGACCCAGATGTTGTGCCACATCGCGACGGAGGTGCCGCTCCACCGGGGTGAGGCCTCGACGACGTGGGCGCCCTGGCTTTCCAGCGCCTCGAGGACCTCGTGGCAGACCTGGAGTACGTCCGGGGCGACGTGACACCCCAGGCCCATGTCCGGCGACCAGGCGATCCGCAGGCCCTCGATCCCCCCACGCATCGCCTCGCGGTAGGAGTCGACAATGCGGGGCGCGGAGGGAGTGGTGGCCGGGCTGTGGCCCGCCACCACGTCGAGCATGAGGGCGTTGTCGGCCACGGTGCGGGTGATGGGTCCGTGGTAGGCCCAGTCGAGGAACGGCACGGGGTGCGGGATGACGCCGGTGGTGGGCTTGAGTCCCACCACCCCGCACATCGCGGCGGGGATCCGGACCGAACCGGCCCCGTCGCTGCCCTCGGCCAGCGGGCCGAGCCCGGAGGCGACGGCCGCCGCCGCCCCACCACTGGAGCCGCCGGCGGTGTGGCCGTGCTTCCACGGGTTGTGGGTGGGGCCGAACAGGTGGTTGTCGGTGCCGCCGTAGTACCCGAATTCTGGTGTGTTGGTCTTCCCGAGGAAGAGCCCGCCGGCTTCCCGCAGCCGGCGGACGATCACCGCGTCGTTCTCCGCCAAGGCGTCGCGTTGGGAGCGAAGCCCGTTGGTGGTGGGCAGGCCGGCGACGTTCGTCATGTCCTTGATCGTGAACGGGACTCCGTGTAGGGGGCGCGCCGCGGCGTTTCCCGGGGGGGTATTGGTCCATGCCCTCGGCGTCGCGGAGGACCTGTTCCGGATCGAAGTGGACAATGGCGTTGAGGTGGGGGTTGACGCGTTCGATCCGGTCCACGAAGGCCGTGGCGACGTCACGGACGCTCAGTTCTCCCGAGGCGACGTCGGTGGCGATGTCAGAGGCCGACTTCCAGGCGAGTTCGTCGTTGGACTGGGGGGCCGCCATACGAAGACTCCTTTACTCAGGCCGTTCACCAGCGGTGATCGTGCCGGGAGCCTAAGCCGGGGTTCGCGGACGAACCATCGGTCATTCGACCGATGTGCGCGCGGGAGCTGGGTTGTGACGCTGCGTCCAGCGTTGGTGAGGCCCGGCGGGGGTGGGGAGGGGGCTTGGGGGTGCCCGTTGGTCCCCCGCCGGGGGTCTTTAGTGGGTGGTGGTGAGGAGGGTGTGGAGGTGGCGTTGGAGGGGGACGGTGGCGTCGAGCGGGAGGTGGAGGGTGGGGTGGTTGGGGGTGGGTTTCCAACCGTGGGGTGTGGCGGTGAGGAGGATGGTGGTGTCGCCTCGGGTGACGAGGACGCTCCCGGCGTCCTCACGGAGTTCGGTGGTGATGCCGTCGCGGTGCAGGAGTGGTGAGTGGAGGGCGAGGTTGCGGCAGGCGCGCACGGTGGCGGTGGCGGGTGGGGGTGTGGGGCGGAGGTAGCGTTCGCGTTCTTCCGGGGTCAGGGGTGGTACTGGGCGGAAGTTCATGGTGTGGCCTCGGCGAGGGTGCGGGTGGTGGGGATGTCGGCGGTGACGGTGCATTCGTCGCGGGTGAGGGTGGCCCACCAGTCGCTGGCGTGGTGGTCGACGAGGAGGAGCCCGCGCCCGTTCTCCGCCAGCGGGGTGTCACAGGGCTTCTTCACGGCCGGGTTTCGGCGGCGGCTTCCGTTGTCGGTGACGGTGAGGCGCACGCGGCGCGCGGAGCAGTGCGCACTCACGGTGTAGGTGCCGCCGGGCAGACCGCTACGGGAGTGAACCACCGCGTTGGACGCCAGCTCACTCAGCACGAGGGCGGCGTCGGCGATCGCCTCTCGATCAACACCGTGCTCGCCAAGGGTGCCGCGCAACCAGGCGCGAGCCTCGCCCACGCTCTCCGGCGTGCCGACCAAAGTGGTGCAGTTCATCGCCCACCACCGCCAACCACGACACGGAGGGGCTCGGTCGTCGCACCCAGCGGGCACGGATGCCCGACCGAACGCACCGCCACGAACGCACACGCACGTTGTGGGCACTCCCAGAACCGCCGCACCACATACGGCCGAACCCGCGCCGGGCCACCACGACGACACCACCCCACACCACGCGCGTTAAGGTCAAACCTGTCCATCTGGGATCCTTCCAGTTGGGCCACGCCCCCGGACCGCATTTCTCGGTCGCGGGGGTCTTGATTGCGCATACGGTGCCATCGATTTATCGGAACGCGCTACCGATCGATCCATACTGTGGAAAACTCCGGTAGTCAGTGGTCGCTTCCGATAGCGCATAGGTAGGAATCGATTCATGGACGCAAACGCAGATATGGCCCCATCCAAATTCGGCGCTGATGTCCGTCGACTCCGCGAACAAGCAGGTATTTCGCAGAACACCCTCGCCGCCCGCGTACCGGTCTCACAAAGCACCATCAGCGATCTCGAACGAGGACGGATTCGCGTCAAAAAGGACATCGCGTCCCGTATTGACCAGCTACTTATCGGTGACGGCCGACTGGTCGCCGCTTGGGAAGCGCAGTACGAGACATACGCACCACCTGAGTGGTACCGCAAGCTTCCGATGGTGGAACGCGAGGCCACGGAGATTCAGGAGTACCAGCCGCTCCTCGTGCCTGGCTTGCTACAGACACGGGAGTACGCCACTGCCGCCATCCGCGCGGGTCAACGGCTGGCTACTGACGACGAGGTCGGCCTGAAGGTCGAAGAACGCCTCGAGCGGCAATCCATCCTGCAGGCCGACTCGCCTCCCCTGTTTCTCGCCGTAGTGGACGAGACAGCACTACGCAGGAGGCTCGGCTCTGCGGGCGTTATGGTGGGGCAGCTTGACCGGCTTCTGGAAGCTTCATGTCACAGTAGGGTGGAATTGCTGGTCATTCCCGGAAGCACCCAAGATCATCCAGGGCTCGATGGAGGATTCAAGCTATTGAGGGTCCCCAAGACAGGAACCGTTGTCTACTATGAGGCCCGCGCCGGTGGGGGTGTCGTGATGGATCCCGAGATCATCGATCAACACGTGTCTCTGATGGGGGTACTCCGGGGGGTCGCCCTACCCCCAGAACAATCACGCGAGCTGATCAGTCGGATCCAAGGAGAGAACCAGTGACGAATCCGAATCTATGGCACAAGTCCAGCTACAGTGTGGGCGACACGAACTGCGTGGAGTGCCGTTCCGACTTTGCCCTGGTCAACATCCGTGACACTCAGCACCGCCACCTCGGCCACCTCACGATCCCAGCGACGGAGTGGCGAGCCTTCCTCCACGCCGTGCGCGAGGACGAGCTGGACTGAAAAAAACCCACCTCGGACGCGGGGTTCCCCCCTTCAGCACAGCGTAGCTTCCGCGAGCCGAATCGGCCCGCAGCCGTCCACAAGCCGAAACGCGCGCGGTTTCCCCGCGCGCCCACCGGGCACCGTGCATACAAAACCCGCCGCCACCCTGGGGAGACCCCATGCACGAACCTCACTGGTATAAGTCCAGCCACAGTCAGGGGGGTAACTCAAACTGCGTCGAGTGCCGTCCCAGCGATGGCCAGGTCAGCATCCGCGACACCCAGCACCGCCACCTGGGCCACCTCACAGTCCCAGCCACCGAGTGGCGGGCCTTCCTCCAGGCCTTGGTGAACAACGACCTGCACTGAAGAGGTTTCCTCTCAGGCAGCGACGTCCGCACTCAACAACGGGAGCCGAGATGAACTGGCGAACGACTAGCTACACGCACAATGGTGGAAACTGCGTCGAGGTCTCCGAGTCCCATCAACAGCGAATTCACCGTATCCGTGACACGAAGAATCGCACCCACGGGTACCTAGAGTTCCACCGCCATGAATGGCAGTCCTTCCTCCACGCTCTGCGTAACAACGAGCTGGACTAACAGCCCTCAGCGCGCGGGTTTCCCCGCCCGCCCACCGGGCACCGTGCACACAAACCCGCCCCCAGGGGAGGCCCCATGCACGAATCCCGCTGGCACAAGTCGAACTTCAGCTCCCGGGGCATGGACAACTGCGTCGAGTGCCTTCCCGACCTTGGCCAGGTCAGCATCCGCGACACCCAGCACCGCCACCTCGGCCACCTCACAGTCCCAGCGACCGAGTGGCGGGCGTTCCTGCATGCCGTGCGCGAGGACGAGCTGGACTGAGAAGACCCCCGAACGCGGGGTTCTCCCCTTCGGCGCCTGGTCGAGCTGGGTGGCGTGGAACTCGGTCATCTGGCGGGTCGCGGCCAAGACCGTTCACGATCCATGGTCCGCACGCCGACTCAAGGAACTCTGTGACCTCCTCGACCCGACGGCCCAATGACCTGGCGGACCAGTGGCAACTCGCCGCGAAGCGCCTCAGCGCAGCGGTCTCCCCCCATGCGTCCCTTCAATCGGGGATCGGGGGAAGGTCCCTGAGCGGTCCGGTGACTTCCAATGGGGAAAGTGCATGGCTTCGGGTCGTGGTGTCGGCGAAACCCGCGGGAAAGACCTGGGACGGTCCTGCGCTCGCTGAGACGGCGTTCGGTGATGACGTTCCCCGCCCACGGTTGCTCGACGAATACGCGTGGTCGGACGACGCCAAGTTCTACCAGGCCCATCTATGGCAGCGAGCCGAAGGACGGACTGTTTCCTCGACACCCGTCCTCACGACGCCCCCGCATCTGTCGAATGACTGGTGGGAGCACCTCACCCGTGCGGTAAGAGCTGTGGCTCGCACTCCGCCGCCGCAGAACCGCTCCGTAATGACGCAGGAATTCATCAACCGCATCCCCCGGTTCATCCCTGTGTTGGAAAGCGCGGACCTCACGGTCACGGAGTGGCGGACCGCGCACGGAGACCTTCACTGGGCGAACGTGACGCAAGAACCGTTGCAGATCCTCGACTGGGAAGGATGGGGATCTGCCCCCGCCGGTTACGACGCTGCGGTCCTCCTCGCCTACAGCTTGCCTGTCCCCGACATCGTCACACAGATCCGAGAGGACTTCGGTGACGTGCTAGACACCCCAAACGGACGCCTCGCACAGTTGGTGATCTGCGCAGAGATCATCCAGGCCAGCGAACGAGACGACCTCCACGCAAATCTTCGCCCCTACGCTGGAGAACTGGCTAGCGTGGTCGCCCAGAGCTGAACCGTGTTTCGTAGAGTCCGGTAGCTAGCTGCGTGTGCGCGGTCTGGATGGCTACTGTGGCCCCAGTTGTCCCCGCGATCGTGAGGAGCCACCCGGTGGGCGACCAGACACTGTTCGACCGGCCCACGCCCGCCCCAGTCCCCCTGGTCATGTGCCTGGACGCTCAGTGGTACGAGCTCATGTGGCACGGGGCAAAGACGCATGAGTTCCGTCGCCGCTTCCTCACCGGCGTACCCGTACGCTGGTTCGTCTACCTGACCGCGCCGACGTCGCGGCTGTGCGCGGTGATCGACTTGGATCCGGCAATCGAGGGGACACCGACCCAGATCGCCGAAATCGCCGAACGCATGCGGCCGGGTAATGGCCAAACCGTGGAGCCCTACCTGGCCAAGGGTGACCGTGAGGTGGGGTATGCGATGCCGATCCGCCGGGTACGAGAGTTCTCAGGATTCGCCGCCGCAGAGTTGGCGCAGCTACTCGACGGGTTCCACCCGCCCCAGGGGTACGTTCTCCTCGACAACAGCCCTGCATGGCGAGCGGTATGCGACAGGATGATCTCCACCCCCGTGATCCGCGAAACAACTATCACCGCGTAACCGCTTGAAGATGTGGTGTGTTGAGGCCCTCCACGTCACCCACTAGCCCGCTGCGCCAGGCCCGGCTCGACCGTGGCGCCACCCTCGACGACTTCGTGGCCACTGTGGGTGGCGCGCGCCACTGTCCGTCATCCGAATGGGTTCGCGCACCAACCCACGTTGAGACCCACACGCACTGGCCCGCCTACGCCTTGGCCGACGAAGACCCACTGCGCTCGGCCCTGACCTCCGCGGCGCACACCCACGGGATCCCGCTCCATGCAAAGGTCGCCGGCCCGTCCAACATCGGCAACTCCTCGCCGGACTGGGAATCCCCGCCACCGCCGGGTTCGGCGCCGCATACGTAGGGCTCCACGCCACCAACGAACGCGTCCGAGTGGACACCATCCCTCTCGTCCAAGCGGTCTACGAGGACGCGGTACGCACCCTTATGCGCTGACCACGAGCGTTGGATCCACAAGTGGAACGGTTCGCAGGCCGCAAGCCCCCAGAGGTGTAGGTCGTTTCGGAGCCCTCTGGACTCCACCGGGGCAACAATTATCCCGATGAGCTGGGGTTCTTGCCGCGATTGGCGTTGAAGCGCGCTTTCTTCTGGCGGTTTCCGCACGTGTTCATGTCACACCATCTGCGGGTGCGGCTCTGGCTGGTGTCGAAGAAGGCGGCTTGGCAGGTGGGTGACGCGCACAGGGCCAGTCTTCCGTCGCGTTCGCCCGCGATGATGCTGATCGCGTCGGCGGCGATCACGCTGAGGGCGTCCTCCACACCGGAAGCCGAGCCGAGCTCCCACCGCCTCTCCCCCTCGGGCGTCAGGATGGCCGCTGCCCGGCCCTGAACACTGCGGTCGTTGATGACCCGCACCGCCGCCGCGGGAAGGGCGTCGTGGGTCGCGGCCGCGGTCGCGGCGGCGTGGATCGCCTCCCGCAGTTCCCGCGCCAGGTCGAGCTGGGCCGTGGTGCAGGAGTCGACGGCGAGGCCGTTCAGCGCCAGCCAGTCGACGAGGCGCTGCGGTGTGGGAACGCGCTCCACGGCGTCGCCGCGCCGCTCCGTCAGTGTCGCCGTGAAGCTGGTCGCAAGCACGGAACCGAGGCGAAATTCAGGGAACCCAGCACGCATGGAACCACCTTAGCCGGTTACCCCCGAAAGCCGGGACATGTTAGAACCATCTAAGCCGGTTCATTCATGGTCAGGAGGACCCATGCCCCGCCCCACCAACGACGTGCACGCGTTCGAAACCCACGCGCCTGATGCCGATCTCGACGATCTGCGCGCCCGCCTGGCGGCGGCGCGACTGCCGGAGGCGGAGACGGTCCACCGCGCAGCGCCCGATCCCCGACGCTGGGACCAGGGCGTTCCCCTCGCCGACCTTGTCGACCTCGTGAACTACTGGCGCACCGGCTACGACTGGCGGCCCTTCGAAGCGCGCCTCAACCGGATCGGCCAGTTCCGCACGACCATCGATGGCCTGGGAATCCACTTCCTGCACCGTCGATCCCCGCGCGTGGACGCCACTCCCCTGGTCCTGACGCACGGCTGGCCGGGCAGTGTCGCGGAGTTCGTCGACGTGGTGGACGAGCTGGCGGATCCGAACGACGCGGACGCGCCGGCGTTCCATGTCGTTGTTCCGTCCCTGCCGGGCTTCGGCTACAGCGACAAACCGGCCACGACAGGGTGGGGCACCGAGAAGATCGCGGCCGCGTGGGTGGAGCTGATGGGCAGGCTCGGCTACGGCAGGTTCGTGGCCCAGGGCGGTGACTGGGGAGGCAACATCACCACGGTTCTCGCGGGGAGGTTCCCGGCGAACGTCCTGGGCATCCACACGACGTTCGCGCAGGGACCGCCCGGGTTGACCACGGACGGACTGACGGCGCTCGAACGCAGGTGGGCCGAGGAGACCCACGACTTCTGGCACCACCGCGCGGCGTACGCGAAGCAGCAGGCGACCCGGCCGCAGACCATCGGCTACTCGCTCGTCGACTCACCGGTCGGGCTTCTCGCCTGGATCCTCGACAAGTTCGCCGAGTGGTCGGACACCGAGGACAGCCCGTTCGAGACCATCTCCCGAGACAGGATTCTCGACAACGTCACCCTGTACTGGCTGACGCGCACCGGCGCGTCCGCGGCCCGCATCTACTACGAGAGCCACAATTCACTCGACCCCGAGCTCCGCGTCGATGTCCCGGCGGCCATCAGCATGTATCCCCGCGACATCGAGAAGTGCCCACGCCCGTGGGCGCAGGAACGCTACCGACACATCGTCCACTGGACGTCTCCCGAAGCCGGCGGACACTTCCCATCACTGGAGGTTCCCGAGTTCTTCGTCCAGGACGTACGACAGGGCCTCGCCGCGGTACTGGCCACCAGTCGGTGAACGGGGAACGTGGCTCGCGTGATGTTTGGGAGGCGACCGCTTGGGCGTGACCGCGTCACTCTCCGGCCGCTCCCTCGATCATCGGTGCGAGGCTGTCGAGGAGTCGCGACAGGCCGATGGCGAAGATCTTGTCGATGTCGGGTGGTCGGGAGACGCGGGACACGGTCGGGAATTCGTCCCGGCCCGCTGGGCCGGACAGGTCGGGGGCGCGTTCGTGCCACCAGTGGCTCGGGTCCGGCTCGCGTGTCGCCGGCTGCTCGACGACGAGCCCTTGGGCCGCCATCCCGTCGGTGAAGCCGAGCAGGATGGTGACCACTTCCAATGCCGTATCTGGTGAGGCTCCTTCGGCGGTGATCACGCGCATCATCCGTTCCGTCGGCCCCATGGTGGCGGGCGTGATGTAGGGCTTGGCCGTGACGGAGAGCTGCACCAGCCAGGGATGCCTGCGAAAGACACCCCACTCCCACCGCACCGCCTTCTCCAGGGCCTCGCGCCAGTCCGCCTCCCCTAGCTCGGGGAACTCGGCCTCCCGGTAGGTCGTCTCGATCATCGCCGAGACCAGGTCGGTTCTGTGGGCGACGTGCCGGTACAGCGCCATGGTGCTGACGTTCATCTCGGTCGCGACCCGGCGCATCGAGAAGTCGTCGATGCCCTCCGCGTCCACGACGGCGATCGCGGCGCGGACGATGGCCTGGCGCGACAACGCCACGTCGGACCGACCTTGGCGGTCCTCGTGTGCCGAGGAGGTCCCTCGCCGCGCCTTCCCCGGCACGTTCGACGGCGACGCGGAGCCCCGGACCACCGTGCCCACCCCGGGCACCACCTCCACCGCGCCCTCCTGGCGCAGCGTGGAGATGACCTTGGTCGCGGTGGCCATCGCCACCCCCCACTCCCGAGTGATCTGGCGGGTCGACGGCACCCGGTCCCCCGGACCGAGCTCCCCGGAGCGGATCCGCGCGTGGATGGAGTCGACGATCCGCGCGTACGGCGGTCGCGCGCGCTCCGACGGTTCGGACATGACTGGCCTCCTTGCTCGAACCGAACCGTATCAGTGCCCTAGTTCACCTGACACCCACTGCACTAGTGCGCTCAATGGCTGCATTCACGCATAGCTTCGAGGTTACCCCCAATATATGCCACAGCAAGGGGTTGGCAGGAGCCATGGTTTACTTGTGTACGCACGTATGCTTAGTCTGTACGCAGAGCCTCGCCCGATTCCCCTGGAGTCCTCCGTGTCACGTCACGTCGGTCCAGTACCGCTCTCGTCCCCTCCGACCAGCGCGGGACCGGTGCCCGCCTCCCGTCGCCATCTCGCCCCCGACCTGGCCCGCGGCGTCATGCTCCTGGTCATCGCCCTCGCACACGCCCACTTCTTCGCCACGGTCACCGGCGGGGCCGATCACGTCGACTCCGTGCTCGACCGTGTCGTCACCGCGGGAAAGACGATGCTCGTCGAACAGCGGGGATACCCCATGTTCGCCGCGCTCTTCGGCTACGGCGTCGCACAGATCTACCTCCGCCGCACAGGGGACGGAGGGCAGTGGTCGGGGGTCCGGTCCCTGCTGCGCCGGCGGGCCCGCTGGCTCGTCGTGTTCGGCCTGGTGCACGTGATCGTGCTCTTTCCCGGGGACATCCTCGCCGTCTACGGCGTGCTGAGTCTCGTACTCGTCGGCGCGGTGCGTTTCCGGGCCCGGACATTGGTGATCATGGCCGTCGCGTGGGTTCCGGTGGGGATGCTGCTGCACGCCCTGGTGGTCGCGGACGGAGCCGGTTCCGGGTCCGACGGACTGCCCCCGATCCCACGGTCCGAGGGGTTCGTCGCCGAGATCCTGTGGCGCGTGGGCATGTTCGGCATCCTGGGCGTCCTGATGCTCCTCTGCACCGTGGTCCCGTTCCTCGTCGGGATTCTCGCGGCCCGCCACCGCGTCCTGGAGGAACCGGAGCGACACCTTCTCCTGCTGCGGTGGGTCGCGGCCGGGGGATTCCTCCTCGGGGTGCTCGGCGGCCTGCCCCTGGCCCTCATCCAGGGCGGGGTGTGGACCGAGCCCTCACCGCTGGGCGCGTTCGTCGCCGGCGGGCTGCACCAGGTCACCGGGTACGCCGGTGGACTGGGATACGCCGCCCTGATCGCCCTCGCGGCGCACCACCTCACCGGCTGGGAGGGCCCGGTCACCAACGCGCTGGCCGCGCTCGGGCAACGATCGATGACCTTCTACCTCGCGCAGTCCGTAGCGTGGGCCGTACTGTTCGCCTCCTACACCCTCAACTGGCAGATGACCTCACCGGCCACGGCGGTCGTCGTCGGGGTGGCGGTGTGGCTGGTCACCCTCCTGGGCGCGGACCAGATGGCCCGCCGCGACATCCGAGGCCCGGCCGAGACGGCGCTCCGGCGCCTCACCTACGCGCGATAGCGACCACGAAGCGAGAACGCGCCGCCGGCACGAGCGCCCCTGACCGGAGCCACGGGCGAGGCCGCGCGCGTCTCAACGTGAGCGGCAGGGTCGTCCCCGCGTCACAATGGGGCGCGACCGCCGACGTGGTGAGTGGAGGTGGCCCCGTGGGCCGACGAGGGCGTACACGCCGGCTGCGCGTGGGTTCGGACCTCTACCTCTGGTCGGTACGACACGTGCACGCGCCGGACGAGGAGCCTGGCTGTCGGGAGGTCCTGACCATCCGTCGCGGACGCGCGGGGGTGCGGATCCTGTTCCCCGCCGGGCCGGGGCGCTTCGTCGGGGACGGTCTCGTCCCGACCGGCACTGTCATGGCTGCCGGTGGGCCGACGGTCAACCTGCACGAACCGCGCCACGTCCGGACACTCCTGGACGGCGCCCGCGCGGCGGGATGGGACCCGGACACGGCGTGGATCACCGACCTGGACGGGTGGTCGCTCCTCGAGCGCCACGCCTCGACGTGACACCCCCGACCGTGGCGTCCATCACCGAAAACGCGACGATCCGCTCGTCAGCGGGAGGTCGTGAGGGAAGCCACAGAACCTCCCGGCCTACTATGGCAGGCGTGTCAGGGGACGGGGCGGAGAAGCCTTCAGAATCAGGTCGGACGCGAAGACGGCGTGTGGCGGTGGCCGAGCGGCCGCGGCCTCGGCTGGACCTCGCCGCCGTGTTCGGGCTCGGCGTCGGCGGGTGGAACTGGAGCATCGCGGTCACGGCGGCCCTGGCCATGGCCGTCACCTTCGGGCTCGGCACCTACCTGTTCTCCCCCGCGTCCGGCGTCGTCGCCGCCCTGGGATCGTTCACCGTCCTCTACGAACGCACCACCCCCTACATGCACCGGGCCCGCGCGCTCGCCATGATCGGCCTGGGCTTCGTGGGCTCCATCGTGTTGGGCTCCCTCACCGGCGCGATCAACCTGTGGCTCGCCGCCGTGACCGTCGGGGTCGTCGCCGCCGTCGCCACCTGGGTATGCCAGTCACTGCGGATCGCCAAGCCGGCCGCGTTCATGTTCATCCTGGTGTGCGCCATCGCCACCGTCATCCCCGGCGGGCCGCAGACCGCCCTGATCCACGCCGGCCTGGCCGCCGGAGGAGCCACTGTGGGTTGGCTGGGTGGCATGGCGGGCGCCGTACTGCGCCGGCGCGGCCCCGAGGAACGCGCGGTCAGCGCCGCCTTCCGCGAACTGTCCGAACTCCTGGCCGCTGTAGGGACGCGGGGCCAGGACCATGCCCAGCACGAGGCCTCGGTCGCCGTGGCCGAGGCATGGCGTCTGGTCCTCCTCGCGCAGGTTCGCGGCTATCGGGACACGCCGCACGCCGCACGGCTGCGGGCGCTGCTGCGGTGGGTGTCCGACATCCAGCTCACCGCGACCGACGTCGCTCTCGCCCGCCACGAGGAGCTCGACCCACGGGTGCCCGCCTTCGCCGCCCGCCTCGCCGACGCGGTTGCCCGCCCCGATCTGGCCCCCGACCCCGCCGACCTCGACGAGCTGCGCAAGGGGCACCGCCCACGCTCCCTCATGGGCCGGCTGTACAACGGGCTGGCTCGGGCCGCCCAGACCGAGCGGCGCCCCGAACACGACCCGGAGCAGGGGCCCGGTACCCCATTGGAGGACCAGCGCCGCCCCGGCCTCCTGGAGTCCCTGCGCTCCGGACTGCGCGGCGACTCCCTCATCCGCGCCACGGCGCTGCGGATGGGCATCACGGTCGCCGCCGCCGGCCTGCTCGGTCTCGCCCTGGACGTGGACCGGTTCTACTGGATCTCGATCACCGCGGCCTCGGTCCTGCAGGGCGGCAACGTCGTCGTCACCATGAACCGGGCCGTCCAGCGCGGCGTCGGCACCCTGGTCGGCGTCGTCCTCGCCGTCGCGATCCTCTCCCAGCACCTGCCGCTCGTGGCGTTGATCCCCCTCGCCGCCGCCCTGCAGGGAACCGCGCAGCTCCTGATCTCCCGCAACTTCCTGTACGCCAGCGTCATCCTCACCCCGATGGCGCTGATCCTCGCCCACACCGCGAACCCGACGCCGATCGAGCAGCTCGCCCAGACCCGCGTCGAGGACTCCATCCTCGGCGCCCTCGTGGGACTCCTCGGCGCGCTGCTGCTGTGGCGCCGAGCCTCGGCCATGCAGCTTCCCCAGGCCATCACCGAGACCCTCGAGCGCTCCCGCACCGCGATCGGCGCGGTCCTGGACCCCGACGTCCGCATCACGCCCGAGCGCCGCTACCGGCTACGGCGCGACCTGCGGGCGACGCTGCTCAGCCTGCGCGGCATCTACGAGAGCGCCATCGGCGACGTACCCCGCGCCAAGCACACGCGCCCCCTGTGGCCGGTCGTGGTCGCCACACAACGGGTCGGGTTCCAGGCGCTGGCCGCGCTGGCACGGGACCAGGCCCCGCCGGCGTCCCACATCACCGGACAGCGCATCAACATCGCCTTCTCCGAACTGGTCTCGGCCTTCCGGGAACGGCGGGTGCCGCGCCTGGGCGCCCTCCCGTCCCTGCCGGAGTACCCCCGGCTTCCCCTGGAGGTGCGGGCACTCTCGGCGGCGATGCGGACCGCGGTCGCCGAGGACGCGCGCGCCGCGACCGCCGAACGCCAGGAACGGGAACGACGCGAGCAGCTACGCGCACAGCGGGAGACCGACGCCGACCTGTGACGCGTCGCCGCGCCCACCGTGACTCGGCACGCCGCTTTCGTGCGTAGAGTCAATCTGTCCTCGCCCAGCCACGAATCGGAGGTTCTGGTGGATCTGTACATGGCCGCGCGCGGCGTGATCGCGCCGACGGCTCGGACCCTGTGGCCGTTGCGCGTCGAAGGGCTCCACCACGTACCGAGGACCGGCCCCGTCATCCTCGCCAGCAACCACCTGGCCCTGATCGACCCCCTGTTCATCGGGGTGGTCGTCCCGCGCCAAATCATCTTCGTCGCCAAGAAGGAACTCTTCTCCGAACGCACCCTGCCACAGCGCGCCTTCACCCGCGCCCTCCGGGCGATCGGGCAGGTCCCGGTGGACCGCTCGGCCGGGTACCGCCAGGACGCGATGCAGGCGAGCCTCGACTTCCTGAACTCCGGAGCGGCGTTCGGCATCTTCCCCGAGGGGACCCGTTCCCCCGACGGTCGTCTCTACCGCGGGCGCACCGGGCTGGCCTGGCTGGCGCTGACGTCCCAGGCGCCGGTCATCCCGATCGCCCTGTCGGGGACACCGCACATCCTGCCGCCGGGGCGCCGGATCCCGCGCTTCAACCGGATCGGGATGCGGTTCGGCCCGCCGGTGGACCTCTCGGCGTGGGAGGGTCAGGGAGAGCGGGCCCGCGCACGGCGTGCGGCCACCAACGAGATCATGTCGTCGATCCAACGACTCTCCGGCCAAACGATGGTCGATCGTTACGCGTCCGATGTGAAAAAGGCATAATCGGGCGGGGGAATTCAAGGATTCGACCATCCTCTTGGCGCTGATCCGGTTAGAGTTCCCCCCAGACGGGCCCTCCTCCTGTCACCCGGGCCGATCGGCCGTGGGTCATCGTGCCTGTTCGTTGGGAGGTCGGGCGTCGTGGTGCGACTGCGACGAATCCCACTCACCGTGGTGCCGGAGCACGGCCTGTTGCGCCTGCGTGGCCCGCTCGCCCCTGGCGGCGGAGTGGTCAACGGGTCGGGTGGGGACGTTCTGCTCGAGTGCGGCGCCGACCACGTGTCGATGCGCACACTCCAGGGACGCATCGAGGTCGGGGTCGTCGTGGAGGAATGGGATGTCCCTCCTCCGGACTCCTCACCAGGTGAGGAGTCCGAGGACGCGACGGCGGACGTGCTGCTGCCCGGCCACGCGGTGCTTGACACTGGTTTCGCCCGCCGCCTCTGGGCCGGGCCCCTGCTCGGCGGCGCCGGAACCTACCGAATCCACGTCCGCGCTGATGGCCGGCACTCCGTCGCGGCGGGCTACGACCGGTTGCTGCGCGACGCCGGCGAACACTCCGAGGCGTTACGACGGGCGCACGAGCACCTGCGTGGCCGGGAACGATTCCTGATTCGCATCTGGCGGATCCCCTCCACAGGGTAGTGTGAACGACATCACTTGCCGCCGTTGGGAACAATCGCCGCTCGCGATGGGTTAGAGTCGCACGTGGCCGGTGTGGTAGCAAGTGTCCCCCGGGCCTCACCTATAGCCTTCGCGGAATACCGCGTCCGGTTCCCTCACGGGTTCACGGACGGTCTTCGGAGCCGCGTTGTGCCGCGCGCCGAGAGGCGACCGCCACACCGGCCACTGTCGACCTAACGCCCCGCCTCCGAGACTCGGAGGCGGGGCGCACTAGCGTCTGAGTCAATCCGAGGGAGCCCCGGTGCAGCCCACCCCCTTTGAAGGTCCCCCCGTCGTTGGCGAGCCCCCGCCGCCGCGACGCCCCCGGCGCTTCCTGCGCTACGGACTGCCAGCGATCGTTCTGGTCCTCGTGCTCGTGGGTGCCGGAGTGTCGTGGTTCTACTTCTTCCGTGCCAGCCCCGAGGACACCGCGGACGACTTCGTCGCCGCCTGGCAGGAGGGCGACTACGCCGCGATGGCGGCGCTCGCCAGTGACGGCGCCGGGCTGCAGGACCTCTACGCGGACGTCAGCGACCAACTGGGGCTGGAATCCGTCGCCGTCACCCTGGAGGATGTCGTCCAGGACGGTGGCGCCGCGACGGCGGACTTCACCGCCACCATGGAGCTCGGCGACGCCGGCGAGTGGTCCTACGACGGCCAGCTCGCGCTGCTGCGGCAGGAGGGCGACTGGTTCGTCGACTACTCCCCCGCCACCCTGCACCCCGAGTTGGAGGAGGGGCAGAGCCTCACCCGCACCAACGACTGGGAGGAACGCGGCGAGATCCTGGCCGCGGACGGCACCCGGCTGGACACCGACGACGCCTCCGGTTCGGTGCAGATGATGGTCGGCCAGCTCGCCGAGGCGTCCGAGGAGGACCTGGAGGATCTCGGCGCCGGCTACCAGGAGGGTGACCTCGTCGGCGTCTCCGGAATCCAGGGCGCACAGGAGGCGCGCTTGGCCGGAACCCCGAGCGTGTCCATCCGGGTCACCGATGAGGACGCGGAGGACGAAGAGGACGAAGAGGACGAAGACGCCGCCGACGAGGAGGAGGACGCCGAGGAGGACGTCACCGAGGTGGGCCGGATCGAGGGCGAGCCCGGCGAGGACGTGACCACGTCGCTCGACCCCGCCGTCCAGGCCGCCGCCGGCGGCGCGATCGCCGCCCAGGACGACCCCACGGCGATGGTCGTGATCCGCCCCTCCACCGGTGAGGTGCTCGCCTCGGCCAACGTCCCCGGCGGTTTCGACCGCGCCTTCGAGGGCCAGTACCCCGCCGGCTCGGCATTCAAGATCATCACCTACGAGGCGTTGCTGAACGCCGGCATGGGCATGGACGCCGAGATGGACTGCCCGAAGACCGTGGAGGTCGGCGGACTGGACTTCCGCAACGCCGGTGACGCCGAGTACGGCGAGCAGACCGTGACCGAGGCGTTCGCCACGTCCTGCAACACCGCCCTGGTGACCGAGGTCGCCGACCGGCTGGACTCAGCGACGATGACCGAGGCGGCGGAGGAGTTCGGCTTCAACTCCGAGCTCTCCATCGGCATACCGGTGTTCTCGCCCCAGTACCCGAGCCCCGACGGGCTGTCCCTGCTGGCCCAGGCCAGCATCGGGCAGGGGCAGATGCTGACCTCGCCTCTGCACATGGCGACGGTGCCCGCGGCGGTCGCCGCCGGAGAGTGGCACTCGCCGCGGCTCGTCACCGACCCCGCGCCCGAGGACCTGCCCGAGCCCCGACCCGTTCAGCACGCCGACGAACTGCGCACGATGATGCGCGAGGTCGTCACCGACGGGACCGCCGAGAGCGCCGGCTTCACCGGCAACGCCCACGGCAAGACCGGCACCGCGGAGTTCGGCGAGGCCGAGGGCGATGACGACGAGTTGGAGTCCCACGCCTGGTTCGTCGGCTTCGACCCCGACAAGGACGTCGCCTTCGCCGTCGTCGTGGACGGAGGCGGCGCCGGCAGCACCGAGGCCGCCCCGCTGGGCGCCGACTTCCTGAACGCGCTGTAGCGAGGCAGAGGTGGTGGGGGAACGCCGCGAACAAGCCCTCACCACCTCGTCCTGGGCCTCACCGCTCCGGGTGGTCAGGGCAAGGATCTCAGTGCCTGAGGAGTGAGGCCAGCCCCGGCATTGAGCGGCAGCGGGGGTTCCCCGCCGCGGTTCCTCACGTCACCGCACGATGACCGTGCGGTCATCCTCCACGCGGCGGAGTTAGGCGTGATCCCCGCGAGTGGAGACGTGAACGACGCCCGTCTTCTCCAACGCGCGGACGACCCCAAGACCAGGTAACTGGGATCCGCGAGGGACTCACGCGGACAGACGTACATCCACCGGGGCGACGAAGGACGGAACCTCGACAGGCACGGTGCCATCCTCAAAGTACAGTCCCAGAGCCTCGCGTAGGTTCTCGAGGGCTTCCTCCACCGTCTCCCCTTGCGAAGCGACCTCGACCTCGACCGCTCGGGCGACGTACCCGCCCAGCTCAGCATCAGGCGTGAGCGGTGTACTCGACCGTGCTGGGGCGGGTGGATGTGCACCCCCACATGGTCGATGCGGCGAAACTTCGATGGGGGGTGGCGAAATCCTGGTGGGGGGAGTTGAAGTGGTCTACTCCGCCGCGCCGCTGGCGACGGCGGGGAGTGCCTCGATCGGGGCGCCGCTGGTGGTGCCGGCGGCGCTGGACATGGAGATCCCGACCAGGAAGCCGATCAGGCCGAGGATGACGGTGACGACGACCCCCACCAGCAGCCACGGTTTCCAGGCCGTGGGTCCGACGCGTGGTTTCTCGCCGGACTCGAACGAGGTCATCCTCGCGGCGAGACGCGGGTCGTCGCGCGAGAGCTGTTCCTCGATCTCGCCCAGGATCCGCCTTTCGTTGTCCCACGTCGACATGCTGAGACCTCCTCCAGCCGGGGGAGTTCCACGGATCTCCTTCGAGGTTACCGGGGACGCTATCCGATGTCAGCGCCCGACCCGGGCCCACTTTCCCGCCGGTAGTCGTCGAGGACGGTCACGTGGTAGCGGTCACCCGGTTCGGCGTCGGGATCGTGGAAGGTCTGGGTCTCCCCCTCGTCCGGCGCCCCGATCACGTCGATCAGCGCCGAACCGTCGTCGATCGCGCACAGGTTCTCCGGATCGTCCCGGAGCCGGTAGACGGCGAAGAACCGGGCGTCCTCCGGCGTGCTCCACTCCAGTTCCGCCCCGTCGTCGCTGTCGGCGGTGGACAGGTCGGCGACCGCGGACGGTGGCTCGCCCGATCCCACCTCGGGAGGGAGCGCCGGGCGACTGTAGTGCCCGGCACCGAGTTCGTCCGCCGCCGCGGAGGCGTCGCCGAGCAGGGAACTCAGGGCGTAGTAGACGTCGCCCTCGACCAGCGGATAGTCCTGGTTGAAGTCGAGCTGCCGGGCCAGGGAGTCGTCGCCCCAACCGTCCTCACCCACGCGGTAGGCGGCCTGACCGATGTAGAGGTCGACGTCCGAGCCCTCCACGAGGTCCGACCACCACGGCACCAGTTCCTCGTAGTCGGCGGCGTCGAACCCGCGTTCCCAGTAGAGCTGAGGGGTGACGTAGTCGACCCACCCGTTGTCGACCCACGCCCTGGTGTCGGCGTAGATGTCGTCGTAGGACTGCAGCGCGCGGGTGTCGGAACCATCGGAGTCGTTGCTGTCGTTGCGCCACACCCCGAACGGGCTCACCCCGAACTGGACCCACGGTTTGGTGTCGTCGATACGGGTGTGGATGTCGGCGAGGAGCTGGTTGACGTTGTCGCGTCGCCACGCGCCACGGCTGTCGAAGTCGTCGCCGTGGGCCTCCCAGCTGGCGTCGTCGTCAAACGCGCCGCCCTCTCCGGGATAGGGGTAGAAGTAGTCGTCGAAGTGCACCCCGTCGATGTCGTAGCGGTCCACCACGTCCAGCACGACGTCGCTGACCCAGCCGCGGACCTCCGGGTTGCCGGGGTCGAGGTACCCCTCGTCGTTGCGGGTGATCATCCAGTCCTCGTTGCGCACGGCGGGATGGTCGTCGACCAGGTGGTCCAGGTCGCTGTCCTTCCAGCCGACCCGGTAGGGGTTGAACCAGGCGTGCAGCTCCAGACCGCGGGCGTGCGCCTCCTCCACCGCGAACTCCAGCGGGTCGTAGCCCGGATCGCCGCCCTGGGTACCCGTCAGGTAGCGGGCCCAGGGCTCCAGGTCCGAGGCGTACAGCGCGTCGGCGGTGGGACGCACCTGGAGGAAGACGGCGTTGAGGCCCATGTCGTCCGTGGCGTCCAGGAGGTCGCGGAGCTCGGCCTGTTGTTCCTCGGCGCTCAGGTCGTCGCTGCTGGGCCAGTCCAGGTTGCGCACGGACGGGGCCCACGCACCGCGGAGCTGTCGTTTGGGGTGGTCGGCGTCGGCGGCGCAGTCGTCTGGCATCGGCGGCAGGGCGTCGGCTGGTGACTCGTTGGGGTCGCTCACCGCTGGCACACAGGACACCGCCAGCGTCGCGAGACACAGCCCGCCCAGCACCGAACGTGATCCGGCTGGTCGTGGCATCTCGCACAGCGTACTGGCCGTCGTCACCCCGGCGACCGGTGTCAGCAGGGGTCACGGCGAACTCCCAGGGACCGTGCACGCCGGTCAGTCCGGGCGTGTCCGGCCGCGCGGAGTGCTCGAGTCGGGACGCAGGGTGTGGGTGACCTCACCTCCTCGTCGGAGTGACCGCCGGTGGTGGTCATCGTTCCGGCCCGCCCACCACGACGATGCCACGGCGGGAACGATGACGGTCCTCCCGGCTCGGAGCCCCGTCCGACAACGTGTCCAGCGACGCGAGCCCCGCGGCCGACGCCCCGCCCCGCACGGTCGCGGCATCCCAGCGGCGCACGGTCGGGTTCGTGCGGTTCGCGCCTCCTCCGGCCAGCATCTTCGTCGCCTATGCGTAGACTCGGGGGTTGTGGACCACGTGGCCGAATCCCCCGAACACCTGAGCGTACGCACCGTGGAGCTTCCCGACGAGGCCGCGGCGCGGGCGCTCGTGGACCTCCTGCCCGAGGACGAGCCCATGGCGTGGCTGCGCAACGGCGAGGGCATCGTCGGCTGGGGTGTGGCCGCGCGACTGGTACTCCCCGACGAACCCACGCTCGGTGGTCGGCGCTTCGCCGAGGCCCGCCGCTGGTTCTCCGACCTCACCGAGCGCGCCGACGTCGTCGACACGGTGGGACTCGCGGGGTGCGGCCTCACCGCGTTCACCAGTTTCACCTTCGACCGGTACTCACGGGGTTCCCTGGTCGTCGTTCCCCGGGTGCTCGTCGGGCGGCGCGACGGCCGGTCGTGGATCACCACCGTGGGAACCCGTGAGGAGCCTCCGCCCTCCCCGGACATCGCCGCACCGGACGACGCGCGGCCGATCGGCGACCTGCGGTGGACGCAGGGGACGCTGGGGCCGCGGCGGTGGGCCGCGGCGGTCGCCGGGGCCGTGCAACGCATCCGCGACGGCGCGCTCGACAAGGTCGTACTCGCCCGCGACACCGTGGCACGCGCGTCGGGCCGGATCGACGTACGGACCCTGCTGCGCCGCCTCACCCGCGACTACGCGGACTGCTACACCTACAGCGTCGGTGGGCTCGTGGGTTCCACCCCAGAACTGCTCCTACGGCGCGGGCTGGACCCCGCCGACCAGGGCCTGGTCGAGTCGCTCGTCCTGGCGGGGACCAGGCCACGCGGCACCACGCCCGAGGACGACGAGAAGCTCGCCGACGAGCTCGCCACCTCGGTGAAGGACTCCGAGGAACACCGCTACGCCATCGACTCCCTGAACGAGACGTTGGCGGGATTCTGCTCCTCGCTCGACCTGCCCGCGCATCCGGAGCTGTTGGCCGTGAACAACGTGTGGCATCTGGCCTCGCCCGTGCGCGCGTCGCTGCGTTCGGGGGTCTCGACGCTGGACGTGGTGGAGCGGATGCATCCCACGGCCGCCGTGGGGGGAACCCCGACCGCGGGCGCGGTGGACCTGATCCGGGACCTGGAGGAGATGGACCGCGGTCGCTACGCCGGCCCGGTGGGCTGGATGGACGCCGAAGGCCGCGGTGAATGGGGCATCGCCCTTCGCTGCGCCCAGGTGGAGGGCTCGCGGGCGCGACTGTTCGCCGGGTGCGGGATCGTCGCGGGTTCCGATCCGGTGGCCGAGCTCGCCGAGGCCGACACCAAGTTCCGGGTCATGCGCGAGGCACTCATCGACCCACGCGAGAACACGCCCCAATTGTCCACATAGCGAGCCGAATTTCCCGCTATGTGGGTGATTGGCTAGAGTGTGGCCGTCAGTCCCCCTTCACTCTGGGAGGCGTCGTGATGCCTCAGCGACACTACGTTCACGGACATCACGCGTCGGTGCTGCGCTCCCATCAGTGGCGCACCGCGGAGAACTCCGCCCAGTACCTGCTCCCCCACCTACGCCCCGGGATGGACCTGCTCGACCTCGGGTGTGGGCCGGGCACCATCACCGCGGACCTCGCCCGGCTCGTCGCTCCGGGACGTGTGGTCGCGGTGGACTCCGCCCCCGACGTCCTCACCAAGGCGGAACGCGCCTGCGCCGAGCGCGGCGTGTCGAACGTGGAGTTCGTGGTCTCCGACGCGGCCGCGTTGAGTCTGGAGTCGGATGGCTTCGACGTCGTGCACGCCCACCAGGTCCTCCAGCACGTGTCCGACCCCGTCGGCGTGCTGGGCGAGATGCGGCGCGTGTGCCGCCCCGGAGGATTGGTCGCGGCCCGCGACTCCGACTACGGCGCCATGACGTGGTTCCCCGAGGTCCCCGCGCTCGGCGAGTGGATGGCGCTCTATCAGGACATGGCCCGGCAGGCCGGCGGTGAGCCCAACGCGGGACGACGACTGAAGGCCTGGGCCCGGGCGGCCTGCTTCACCGACATCACCGCGAGCGCCGCCGTGTGGTGCTACTCCTCGGAGGAGGAGCGCGCCTGGTGGGGAGGCCTGTGGTCGGAGCGCATCCGCTCCTCGGCGATCGCCCGGCAGGCCCTGAACAGCGGGCGCGCCACCGCGGACGACCTCGAGCTGATCAGCGAAGGCTGGAATCGGTGGGCGGATTCCCCCGACGCGTGGTTCCTGGTCCCCCACGGCGAAATCCTGTGCCGCTAGCGGATCGGTCGGTCACTCCCCAGTTTTCCGTGTGACCGGACACGAGCATGCGTTCCGTTAATCATTGAGCGAACAACTAATTAACAAGAGGCGACGACGGGAGACGGAAGCAAGAACACATCGAAGCGCCTTGACGCCCCACACAGCCACCACTACTGTAACTGTCGCAAATCCGCTGGATTCCTGGGTTTCATCGGTGACAATGAGCGCATACCCCAGAGATCCCAACCTCTTTCGCTAGATTGGTGTCCCCATGGGGGCAATCGCAGATCTCGTCAGACCAGAACTGGCGATCGCCATCGTCTCGGCATACCTGTTCCTCCGCGTCGCCCCCCAGGCGGCGAGAATGTTCTCAGGTCGCAAAACCCTGGAAATCGAGAGACGCAACGAGACCACCACCACAGACGCACTGGGTGAACTCAATGAGAGTCGATTGAGATTCAATGCACAAGCTCAGATATATCTAGACCTTGAGACGGATCTATCAAAGAAGCAGTTATCAAACGGAAAACTAGAGAACAAGAAAGGACCACTGGAGGAGGGAGTGAAGACCGCAGAGGATGCGATCACCACACTGGACTCTATAATCGACCACGTGGATCCGAAGTCGTCCGCCGCTTTCTCCCCCGATGGAACCGCGAGAATAAAGATCGAGGTTCCCGAACAAGCCAAGTCCGCACCGGACGCAGCGCCGGAATCGGAACACACGATAGGAACCGCCACCCGCCGACATCTCGGCTTGCCGCCAACCACGGCGGATAAGCTACTGACGTCAGAGCCGACACCGCCAAGGAACGACCCGCCGGCCCGACAGCAATCCGGACCAAAAGAAGGAAAAGACAACGGGCGAGCAAGGTGAATCCTTGCCGATTCGGAACTCCGCACCCCGATAGATACAGATAGTGAACCTATGGCTATCCCAATAACACTCGTGGCGGTCACCGTCGCCTTGGTGATTTTGGTATCAGTGGTTGGCCGCGCCAGGAGCCTCGTCCCCCCTGTAACCAGCACCCGTACGATCGATCAGGATCTCACCACAACCGTAGACGCGTTGAGCGACGTGTACGCGCTGAACGAATTGCTGTCGCTGAAACGAAAAGCGCTCGAAGCGACAGACATCCCCCCTCATCGGATGGCGAGTCTGATGCGTGACGTCCAGAACAAGATCGACGCGCTGGAACATTCCGGTTCCGAGACACACGACGGCGACGACCCACGGGATGGGTCCATATGGAAATAGCCGCTAACATCTTGGCCGGCCTCATGATCGGCGCGGCTGGCTACGTCCTGAGGGCAGCGGTACTCCTGATCCTGGCACAGAAGTCACGAATCGCCCGTAATCTCCTGAAGTCCGGAGACAACCTCGACAAGCTCAACCAGCAGAACAAGGACAAACTCCGCGAGATAGCGCAATTAGTCAACGAGAAAATCCCCAATATCACGGAAGAAATCGCCGAAGAGTCGCGAACGGAGAAGAACCATAAACGAGGCATCGCGGATGCCGAGAACTCCCTGGATCGACTGGCAGACGCCTGGGACACCCGAATCACGGCCCTGGAAGAGGCGGGAATTCTAGCCGGGCCGTATATCCTACGACCTGAGGCACTCAAGCTCAAACATGTCGAGTTTCTCGTGGCACATGGTGGATACGACACACTGAACGCCGGAGACCTTCCTCTCTCGCCTCACGCGGACCCACAGCGCCCCCCGAACCCAGTGCGCGAACTCCAGACCAGAATCACAGAAGAGGAAAAGAGTAAGAACAGAGCAGAGAAACGACTGCGAAATAAAGCAAACAAGGAAATCAGGAACGTGGTCGTCCCGGAGCCAACCCGTTGGCACCTTGAAGCACAGAATCAGGGGAGACGGGGGTGGTTGCGCGGAATCGTCGGTAGAGCCGCGCGAGGTGACCAAGGCTCCCCGAAGGAAGACAGTCCCGCTGGCAGCCCTCAGCACATACCACCCTCCGATAAGCGAAGCACACGGAAAGGCACCACCTGATGGGAGACGCGATGAGCGCGGGGAGGCGAAGAGCACATGGATAGCACGCTGCCGACGCTCCTGCTGACCGCGGCGGGTCTGCTCGCGGTCTACGTCTGTATCCGTGTGGCCCTACGGATCTTTCCGCACGCGTTGAAGCGGGACATGCAGCGTCTCCAGGACGCGACAGAGGACGAGGCCGAACGGCGCAAGCTCCCCCATACCCAGCAGCAGCTCACGGACATGAGCCGATCGGTGGCGACCAAGAAGCAACTTATCGATCAGTTGCACGCACGCTGGCGCGCCGTCACCGATGGCGCCGCCGAGGTCCCCGAGCATGTCACCGATCCCGAGTGGGTCGAGATCACCAACCGGCTCGACGCGATCGACCAGGAGCTCGAACAACAGGAGAAACTGGCCCAGCAGCGCAATCGGAAGGAGACCGAGGAGGTGGTCGCCGAGTTCGACCGGTCGGTCCGGCGTCTGTGGTGGCTCAACATCGCCGACATCGCCCTGTTCCTCGCCTCCGGTGCCGTCGTCATCTGGGTGATGACCGCGCTCTTCGGATAGTGGCGGCCCCGCGGAGCAGAAACACCGCCGCGCCGTGGGAGCGGCCGACTAGCCGGTACGGTCGGCCGCGAGCATCGCGAAGATCAACGTGTCGTTCCACTCGCCCTTGCTCCACCACGCCTGACGAAGGTGGGCTTCCTGGCTCATTCCCACACGTCGGGCCAGCCGCGCCGACGGGGTGTTCCGTGCGTCCATCATCGCGACGACGCGGTGGAGCTGAGCGTGTTCGAACGCGAGGGCGAGAACCGCTCCGACCGCCTCGGTGGCGAGACCGCGCCCACCGTGGGCCGGGTCCAGGACCCAGCCGATCTCCGCGACGCGCCGCGCACGGTCGGTGAACCACAGTTGGACGTCCCCGACCGGCGTCCGCTCGTACTCGACGACGAGCGCGAGCGCGCCCTCCTCACCGTCGAGGTCCGTCCTGGACAGGCGTTCGGCGAGACGCCGCGCCGTGAGTTCGGCGGTCCACGGCTCGTCGAGCAGGTACCGGGCCACCTCGGGGTTCGAGTAGAGGCGATACAACCATCCCGCGTCGCCGGGTTGGTGCGGCCGAAGGTGAAGGCGCTCGGTGTCCACGGGCGTCACGTTTTCGTCGAGGGGCGTTGAAGCGGCTAGTCCGGTTCCACCGCGAAGTCGGCGAAGTCGAATCCTGGAGAGACCACGCAGGTCACCAGGACCTCCTGGTCGCCGGCGGGGCGGGCGGCCTGCCACTGGCCGGCGGGGACCAGGTGCTGCGGGTGGTGGCCGGCCTCGAGGTCGGTGCCCAGACGCACGGTGGTGGGTGTGGTCGGTTCGGGGCCGGTCCCCCCGAGGAGGAGCTCCAGTTCCCCGCCACGGTTGAACACCCACAGCTCGTCGGAGCGGACCGTGTGCCATCGGGATTCCTCCCCCACCGGCAGGAGGAAGAGGATGCCGGTGGCGGTGGCGCGGGCTCCGGGGTACCCGTCCGGGGTCACCGTGGTGCCGGTGCGCCACGTCTGTCGGAACCATCCGCCTTCGGGATGGGGGGCGAGGTCCAGGAGTTCGGCGGTCGCGGGACGCCGCTCGACCGCGGTGTATCCACCGTCGTGCGGGGAGGGACGCAGGAAGCGCCGTCCCGTGACCGCGGTGGCGGGGATCGGGCCGTAGATGTGGGGGAACCGGACGTCCGGCCCGACTCCGGCGGGCGGGGCGGGGTGGGGATCCTCCCAGCGCACCTCGGCGCCGAGACGGTCGGGGTCGATCTCGAGCGCGACCAGGGGTCCGGGGACGTCGCGGTAGAGAGTGTTGGCGACCGCGAGGAGCGTGGCGTCGTCACCGCTGGCGTGGACGAACCCCTCACTTTCAAGGGAGGCGGGCGTGAGCCGGCCGTCGGGCCAGTGGGTGGGGTCGGCGTGGTCGGCGGTGGTGAGGTGCAGCAGCGGTGGCACGGGTTCTCCTGTCGGGCGCGTGGTCAGGCGAGGGCCGCGCACACGGCGCGTTGGGTCCGGCGTCGCAGTGCCGCGGATTCCTCACGGTCGGTCCGAACCTCGACGAGGCGCAGTCCTGGGCCGTCGAGTGCTTTGGTCAGGTCGTCGGCCCACTGGACCACCATGTGTTCCACACCCGCCATCGCGGCGACCCGTTCGGGGCTGACCCCGTGGGGTGTGCCGAAGAGGCGCTCGAAGCCTGGGTGGCCCGCCTGTTCCAGACCGGAGAAGATCCCTCCGCCGTCGTTGTTGACGGCCACGACGGTGAGGTCGGGTGTGGGCTCCTCGGGGCCCAGGACGAGGCCGTTCTGGTCGTGGAGCAGGGCCAGGTCGCCCAGCAGCGCGAAGGACGGCCCCCCGCCGGCGCCCTGGTGGGCCAGCGCGGCGCCGACCGCGGTGGACACGGTGCCGTCGATGCCGCTCGCGCCCCGGTTGCCCACCACGCGGACGCCACGGCGTGCGGTCATGGTGGCGTCCAGGTCGCGGATCGGCATGCTCGAACCGGCGAACAGCAACGCCCCGTGCGGCAGGGCGGCGACGAGATCCCGGGCCAGCCGTGGCTCGCTCAGGGCGGCCTCCGCGTCCAGGATGTCGTCGAGCGCGGCCCGGCCGGCGACCTCGGCTTGGTGCCAGGACCGGGCCCAGGCGGTGACGGGGCTGGCACCGGCCGGCGGCGCGACCGCGGTGACCCGGTCGGTGGCGGTGCGCGCCGGGTCGGCGAACCCGTTCGGTGGTCCCACCACGACGTGCCGGGACGCCGAACGCAGGTAGGAGATGAGTTGGCGGGACAGGCCGGGGCGCCCCACGCTGACGACGAGCTCGGGCCGGTGCTCGGCCACGAAGTCCCCACACGCCAGCAACTGCCGGTAGGCGGAGGACGCGAGGGCGGGATCGCGCCGCGCGTTTGAGGTGGGTTCGGCCAGCAGCGGCCACCCGGTCGCGGCGGCCAGCTCCAGGAACGGCGCTGGGTCGTAGTCGCCGTCCCCGCAGACGATGACGCCGCGCTCCACCGCGGGCAGCTCGACCGGCCGGTCCGCCCGCTCGGCGAGGTCGCCGCGGATCCACGGTTCCCGCCCGGTCCGCCCGTCCAGTGGTTCGGGCCACGTCTCGCCGCCGGAGGGGACGAGGGGGTCGCGGAACGCGACGTTGAGGTGGACCGGTCCCGAGGGTGTGGTGGCGGCGCCCCAGGCGCGGCAGACGAGGGACCGCCAGTAGGCGTTCATTCCAGGGACGGGCTCGGCGACGCCGACCTCGGTGAACATTCGCACGGCGGAGCCGTACAGCCCGATCTGGTCGACCGTCTGGTTCGCACCCGTCCCCCGCAGTTCCGGGGGCCGGTCAGCGGTGAGCACGAGCAGCGGTACACCCGCTTCGTCGGCCTCCATCACGGCGGGTAAGAAGTTGGCGGCCGCCGTGCCCGACGTGCACACGACCGCGGCCGGTCGGTTCGACGCCCGACCCAACCCCAGGGCGAGGAAACCGGCGGACCGTTCGTCGATCCGCACGTGGACCTGGACCCGCGGCTCGTCGAGGAACGCGAGCGCCAGCGGCGTGGAGCGCGAGCCGGGCGCCACCACGGCGTCGGTCAGTCCGCAGCGCACGAGCTCGTCCACCATGACGCGCGCGAGGGCGGTCGAGGGGTTCAACGAGCTTGTGTCCATACCTTCCCCATCCCAGGCTTCTCCGTTGCCAGTCCGTGTCGCACCCGTCTCACACCTGTCTCCACGCGCTACCCGAGTCCCCCAGCCGCGCTCGCCCCCGTGGCCTCCGGTCCGGCCACGGTATGCGTCCCCGCTGGGGAGCATCCCCGCTTCGGCCGGTCACCACCGCCGACCTCACTGACGCGTCTCTCACACGTGACGGATGGGGCGCGTCGATCTCGGCGACCGACGTCATCGCGGTGGCGCCCACCGCGACCACACCGCACGCTCCACGCCTCTCGGTCGTGTACGGCTCCGAGGTGACCGCCCCACCCCCGGAGCGCCGCCGCGCGAGCACGACGCGGCCTCCTGCCGAGTTGACTACCGCCACGCCGAGGAACGATCGCCGCCGCTTGAAGACGCCCCGCCCTCGCACGGGTAGTCCCCCACCCGTGACGCGGAGGGTTGACCACCTGTGGTGGCCCCGTCCGCCCACAGCGGCTACGGCCACAGCCCCAAGAACCGGCGATCGGCTCGCGGTCGCCGGCACTACCCGGCGTCGGGACGCCGGCGGCGCGGAGTGGTCGTTCCTGGGAGCACACGGGTGTGCGCTCCCGCCACCCGGGGCGAGGGCTCCGCGGGGCCCGTCGGGCTCGGAGTGTGGGGGCGCGGATGGCGTGTTGGGGTCCGGACTCGTCACTGGTACCGGTGTTCCCACGCGGCGTGGGCGCGGGCTCGCCACGCCTCGGGGTCGACGGTGACGGCGGCGAGGCGTTCCGCGTCGACGTCGGGGCGACGCACCGGGAGGGCGCCCTCGGTCGGGATGAGGGGCTCGTCGCAGACGTCGGCCGTGAGCAGGGACATCGTGGCCAGCCCGCAGGCGTGGTTCAGTTCCGGGAGGGCCGCGGCGAGCGCGACTCCCGCCGCCAGGCCAACCGAGGTCTCCACGGCGCTGGAGATCACCACGGGCAGGCCGCACGCCTCGGCGATCTCCAACGCGTTGCGCACCCCGCCCAACGGCTGTGCCTTGAGCACGACGATGTCCGCGGCTTCGGCGGCCCGGACCCGTAGGGGGTCCTCGGCGCGACGGATGGACTCGTCGGCCGCGATCGGTACGTCCACCGCTCGGCGCAGGCACGCCAGGTCGGTGAGTGTCGGGCAGGGTTGTTCGGCGTACTCCAGGCCGAACCGGTCCAGTTCCCGGATCGCGTGGGTCGCGGTGTCCACGTCCCACGCGCCGTTGGCGTCCACCCGCAGGTGTCCCGCCGGGCCGAGGGCGTCGCGGACCGCCTCGACCCGGGCGATGTCCTCGCTGAGGCTCTGTCCCCGCTCGGCGACCTTCACCTTTGCGGTGTGGCAGCCGGACTCGGTGACGACGCGGTGGGCGTCCTCGGGGCCGACGGCCGGAACGGTGGCGTTGACGGGGATCCATTCCCGGAGTGGCCGTGGCCACCCTTCCACCGCCGCCTCGTGGCACGCCGCCCACCACCGGGAGCACTCCGCGGGCCCGTACTCGGCGAACGGGGAGAACTCGCCCCAGCCCGCCGGGCCGTGGACGAGGAACCCCTCACGGACGGTCACCCCGCGGAACCGCGTGCGCATCGGGATCGCGTAGGCGGTTCCCCGGGCCTGGAGCGTGTCCGGGTCGGTGTCGGCGTCGGCCATGGGTCAGGGCCTGCGCGGGAACTGGTCGAAGTGCGGGGCGCGCTTCTCCTTGAAGGACTCCCGGCCTTCCTGCGCCTCCTCGCTCATGTAGTAGAGCATGGTGGCGTCCCCGGCGAACTGCTGCATTCCCGCGGCGCCGTCACTGACGGCGTTCAGCGCGCCCTTGAGCATGCGTAGCGCCAGCGGGGACTTGTCCAGCATCTCCCGTGCCCAGGCGACGGTCTCCTCCTCGAGTCGGGACAGTTCCACGACCGTGTTGACCATGCCCATGTCGAGGGCTTCCTGCGCGTTGTACTGGCGGCACAGGTACCAGATCTCGCGTGCCTTCTTCAGGCCCACGGTCTCGGCGAGCAACCAGGAACCGTAGCCGCCGTCGAACGATCCGACCTTGGGTCCGGTCTGGCCGAACCGGGCGTTGTCGGCGGCGATCGTGAGGTCGCAGCAGACCTGCAGCACGTTGCCGCCGCCGATGGAGTAGCCGGCGACCATGGCGATCACCGGTTTGGGGGTGCGGCGGATCTGCACCTGGAGGTCGAGGACGTTCAGGCGACCGATGCCGCGCTGGGCGACCTCGTCGTCGCCGATGTAGCCGTCGTCGCCTCGGATCTTCTGGTCCCCGCCGGAGCAGAAGGCCTCGTCCCCGGCGCCGGTGAGAATGATCACGCCGACCTGTGTGTCGTCGCGTGCCACGTTGAAGGCGTGTGACAACTCGAACAGTGTCTGGGGACGGAACGCGTTTCGTCGTTCGGGGCGATTGATCGTGATCTTGGCGATACCATCGGCGGTCTCGTAGATGATGTCGCTGTAATCGCCCGACTGCTCCCAGTCGATCCCGCCCACGTGCGCTCCTTCTGTCGGATGTCCCTGCT
This sequence comes from Spiractinospora alimapuensis, assembly GCF_018437505.1. NCBI lineage: Bacteria > Bacillati > Actinomycetota > Actinomycetes > Streptosporangiales > Nocardiopsidaceae > Spiractinospora > Spiractinospora alimapuensis. Next base: position 821,989 of record NZ_CP072467.1, read on the forward strand.
GCTCCGCCCGCCTGGAATACGCGGCGGAGAACGCCTTAACCTTATTGGTCGTGCTGCACCGACCACTCCAGGCCCTCCTGGGCATCGACGGCGCCCCCCTCCTGGCGGCGTTGGACGACGCGCTGCGCGGGCACGGACCCGCCCTTCTTCCCATCGCCGCCGACACCCCGCCCGCGGTCGTCGATCGGATGGTGCGGGCCTTGCGACCCGCGACGATCCGTGACCCCGACGGCGTCCGGGACGTCGATCCCGAGGCCCCCGGAGTCGGCGAGGACGTCGCGCTCGTGGTGGGAACCTCCGGGTCGACGGGAACCCCCAAGGGGGTGGAGCTCCCCGGAGCGGCCGTCCTGGCGTCGGCGCGGGCGTCGCTGCGCCGCATCGGTGACACCGGCGGCGACTGGCTGTGTGTCCTGCCCACCACCCACATCGCGGGCATCCAGGTGATGGCCCGCACCCTGGTCGGCGGTGGAGAACTCCTGCGCGTCCCGTTCTCGCCCGACACGATCGTCGCCGCGACGGCCGGACGCCGCCCCCACGTCTCGCTCGTGCCCACCCAGCTTCGCCGGGTCATGGACGCGGGCGTGGACCTCTCGGTGTTCGCCACGATCGCGCTGGGTGGGGCCCCGGCGCGGCCCGAACTCCTGGCGGAGGCTCGGGCCGCGGGCGGACGGATCGTGACCACATACGGAATGACCGAGACCGCGGGCGGGTGTGTCTATGACGGGACACCGCTATCCGGGGTGCGGGTCGACCTCGACTCGGCCGGACGGATCCACCTCGGGGGTGAGGTGGTGGCCTCCGGGTATCGACTGCGCCCCGACCTCACCCGCGACCACATGCTCGAGCGCGACGGGACCCGTTGGTTCGCCACGAGCGACCTCGGGGCGTGGGACGAGTCGGGACGGCTCGTGGTGCGGGGACGCGCGGACGACGTGATCATCACTGGTGGTCACAACGTCCAGGCGCAGGCCGTGGCCTCGAGCCTGCAGGACCATCCGCGGGTCGCCGACGCCGTGGTGGTGGGGCGCCCCGACCCCGAGTGGGGGGAGAGCGTGGTCGCCGTCGTGGTGCCCAGGGACGGCCACGCTGCGCCGGGCCTCTCGGAGCTGCGAGACTGGACCCGGCGCGGGCTCCCCCACTACGCCGCGCCGCGAGAACTACAGCTCCGCAGTGAGCTGCCGATGTTGGCAAGTGGAAAACCCGACCTGGCAAGGTTGCGTGCCGAGGTCACCCAAAGCTTGGACGTAGGAACTTCACACGTTCCGGGTACGTCACACTAGGGAGGGTTATCCACCGAGAGGTCGGTCCGGCTGCGGAGACGTGATATAGACCACTAGAGTCGAGACCTAATCGCAACTGGGAACATTTGACTCTCTCGAACGTTGGACATAGTGCGTGCCCTGGCGGGTTGTGTCATGGCACGACCGATGTCTTGGAAGGGAGGGAGGTGCCCTCATGTCGCGCACTGCCCTAGCTACCTCTGCTCAGGTCGACGAGACGAGCGAGAGCACAGCGACGGCGGCTCTCGATGAGCTGCTCGCGCGGGGGCGCTCCCAGGGGCACCTGTCCCTCGCGGAGCTCCGAGCCGCTTTCACCGCAGCCGAGGTGAGCCCGGCCGACGCCCGGTCGATCCTGCGGGAACTCACCGACTCCGGGGTACAGCTCGCCAACGGTGGCGATGTCGAGAGTGTCGAGAACCTCCCCGAGGACGAGGTTCTGCAGGCGGTCGACATCCGCCCCGAGAGCACACCGGCCAAGGCCGACGGTTCGACCACCTCGACCGAGGTGGAGGCGCCCGAGGCCGATCTCGACGACCAGTCGCCGGCGATGGGCGACTCCGTCCACACCTATCTCAAGGCCATCGGTCGACGTCAGTTGCTGACCGCCGCCGACGAGGTGGAGCTCGCCAAGCGCATCGAGGCGGGCCTCTACGCCGAGTACCGTCTGGGGCTGGTCGAAGGACCGTCCGCCCCACCGGCGCTCAGCGACACCGAACGCGAGGAGCTGTCCTCGATCGCCCAGGACGGGCGGGACGCCAAGGCCCACATGCTGGAGGCCAACCTGCGTCTGGTGGTCTCGGTCGCCAAGAAGTACAGCGACCGCGGCATGTCCCTGCTCGACGTGGTGCAGGAGGGCAACCTCGGACTCATCCGCGCCGTGGAGAAGTTCGACTACGCCAAGGGCTACAAGTTCTCCACCTACGCCATGTGGTGGATCCGCCAGGCGATCCAGCGCGGATTCGCCGACTCCGCCCGCACCATCCGCCTGCCGGTGCACGTACTGGAGCTGCTGAGCAAGGTCAGCCGGCTCGAGCGCGACATGCACCAGCAACTGGGGCGGGAGCCAACGCCCGAGGAGCTCGCCCACGAGCTCGACCGCACCCCGGCCCAGATCGAGGAGCTGCTGCGCATCACCCGGCAGCCGATCAGCCTCGACTCCACCATCGGTGAGGACGGCGAGACCCGCATCGGTGACCTGATCGAGGACATCGACGCCTCGGAGGCCTCGGAGGTGGTCGACCGCCAGATCATGGCCGACCAGCTCCGGCACGCCCTGGACGATCTCGAGCCGCGCGAGGCGACCATCATGTCGCTGCGGTTCGGACTCATGGACGGCCGTCCCCGTACGCTCGACGAGATCGGCAAGCACCTGGGTCTGACCCGGGAACGCATCCGCCAGTTGGAGAAGCAGTCCCTGTCGAAGCTGCGGCACCCCAGCCGTGCCCAGCACCTGCTGGACTTCGCCAGCTAGCGTCACCTGATGTGTGGCCCGAGGAACCTCTGGGTTCCCCGGGCCACACCGCTTTTCGGCGCCCACACGGTCGACCCTGAACTAACCCTGAGTTCCCACCGTCAGGGTGGGACGCACCGAAACCGCCGTGCATACTTGACACATGGGTACTGCGGAGAAACTCTCCCGCGGCGATGTCGCCGCCGCCGTCGCCACCAGCCGGGAGCTCGGCACGGAATACGACGACGCGGTGGCCGAAGCCCTCGCCGGGCGTCTGGAGCAGGTGATCGACGCCCGGGTGGCCAAACGCCTCGCCGAGGTCAAGCAGGCACCCAAGGGCAAGAGACCGTCGACGGGGCTCGACAAGCACCAGGCCGGGATGCGGCTCGCCCTGATGCTCGTCTCCATCGTCGCGGCCGTGCCGCTGACACTGGTCCCCGTGGTAATCGCCCCCGAGCAGGGCTCCGCCACGGTGGCGGCGGTGTGGCTGGGCATCATCGTGCTCAACGTCGTCTTCATCGTCTCCACCCGCACCCGACGCGGCTGACCCGGCTCCGCGCGACGCCCTCGGGGTGGGGGTTCCTCACGTCGAACCTCCGTGCTCACCGGCCAGTGAGGTCCCGAACGCCGTCGCCATGGCGGTGGCGACGCCGGCCGCCGCCCGCCGTGCTGCTCATCGCCGCCACGGACAGGTGTGGATGAGCGACGCCGCTTTCCGCTCCCGCCAGGAACAGTACCGGAACCACGCCAGCACCGACCATCCCGCCGGGCTCTCCGTTTGCATGACCCCGTACAGCAGCAGGCCGGGGACCAGCTGAACGGGTTTCAAGACCCACAGCCGGGGCACTGTGCGACGCCGACGCGTCGGGAGCTGGCGATCTGGGTCAGCGACCACGCGAGGGACAACGCCGCGGCGAGCAAGCGAGCGACGAGCGGTGGCAGACCGCCACCAGGTCGATGTTGGTCGCTCCCAGGAGGACACCCGCTGAGGGGACCGTCGAGGCCCCCGATGTCCCGGTCCCAACGGTTCCCGCCAGCGGGGCGGTGACGGGGAATCATCCTCGTCGTGGTTCATGACGTCGGGGTGTCGTTGAAGCCACCCCGGAGACTCTTCCGCACTCCAGGCGAGGTGAGCAGCGAAAACGTGCGGCCCTCCTCCAAATCACGATCGAGCCGTCCACGTGGAGCGGGGAACGTCTCGTTCGTGACATCCGCTCCGAGGCACGGTCACGAGGGCCTACGGCGTCCCGCCCAGCGGTGTCGAACGCGCCTCTTCCGCCCCACCTGTCCCATCCGTCAATCGTGTCCCGGTGACACTGGCCAGGGAGGCGCTGGGCGCGCATAGTGGAGGTATGGGACAGCCTCGCCTTCCCCGGGACGAGGTCACCGCCTCACTGGCGGCAGGACGTGACCTCGGTCCCGAGTACGACGACCAGGTAGCCGCGGCCCTGTCCGAACGGCTCGACCGCATAGTTGAGGAACGCGTGCGAACGGAGGTCGAGGACCGGGCGGAGGCGCACGCCCGAGGATCCGAGGCACGGGTGGAGGCCCGCACGTCGGTGGCGATCGCGTCACTCATCTTCGCCGTGCCACTCAGCGCCATCGCCGCGGGCACCGCCGGCGGCCTCGGACTGTTGTTCACGTGGCTGGGAATCGTGATCGTGAACGTCGCCCTGGTGTGGGAGCCGCGACTCCACCGATCCTGAGGGGCTTCCTCAGGGCAACACCACGACCAGGAGCGTCAGCAGGGCGCCGACGACACCAACCAGAACCAGCACCAGGACGAGCGGGCGCGAACCCCACCCCAGGTGGGATCGGGGACCGTAGTGGTCGGGACCGTAGTCGTCATGGCCACGAACCGGACCGGAGCGGCGTCGCGCCCGTGGGTCCCGCTGTGACCGATCGGCCCGCCGGCGCGCGGACACCCGTCGATACAGGCCACGCGCCGATCCACGCAGCCCGCCGCCACGGCTCCCCGACGCCTTGCGGGGGCCTCCGCCTCCCGACGCCTTCGCGCCACCGCTACGGCTCTTGGCCGAGGATCCACGCCCACCGATGCCTCGCAGGCCGCCGCCGCGGCGCAGGCCGCCGCCAGAGCGACCCTTACCGCGCGACCCGCTGGCACGTCCCCGGGAACGCCCGCCTCGGGATCCCCCACCGCCACGCTTGCCCACAGTTCCCTCGCCACTCCGTAACGATCCGCCTCAACCAGCGGCCTCGGGCACACCCGTGGCGGAACTAGAGCAGGAACATGAAGAGGGCCATGAACAGGACGACCACCACACCGACCAGGCCGCAGCCGAGAAGGACCAGTGGGGACGATCGGCGGGGACGGTACCCGTATCCGTAGCCATGGCCGTAGGGGTCGTGCCCGTACCCGTGGTGGTGTCCGTATCCGTCGTAGCCGTAGCCGTAACCAGAGCCGTAGTGGCGACGCCGGAACGGCGACCTCGGGCGGTAGGAACGCGGCCCGGACGAGCCACCGCCCCACGACGCCTTGCCGATGCCACCGCTGCCACTGCTCGACACCTTCCGGCCGCCGCCACCCGTGCGCTTGCCCCCGAACCCACGGGAGCCACTTCCACGAATGCCGCGGCCGCCACCACGGCTACCAAAACTGCCGCCGGAACGGCCTCCCCGTGACCCGCTGGAGCGCCCACGGGAGCCTCCGCCCCGGGACCCACCTCCGCGTTTCCCCACGGTTCCTCCTGCGATCGAAATCAAAGATCGCCAGTCAGAGTAACCCAGGCAGGTTCCCAGCAGGAGTGCGGGGTAGTGTCCACACCTGGACATTTGCCCCGATCACCCTGTTCACGCCGGCGCGCCGCCGGGCGGGCCTCACGCCCGCAGCGCCGCGCGCACGATCTCCAACGCCTCGCCCTCGGCCAATCCGAGCCCGGAGATCACCTCGGCGTAGCGCTGGGCGGCGGCCCGTGCCTCGGCACGCTGCTGGTCACCGGCGGCGGCGATGAACGTTCCGAAGCGGCCCCGTGTCTCCACGACTCCGGCCTGTTCCAGCTCGCGGTAGGCGCGAGCCACCGTGTTCGCCGCGATCGACAGATCCTGGGCCAGTCCCCGCACGGTGGGAAGCTTCGACCCGACCGCGAGCCGCCCGTCGGCCGCGGCGGCGGCCACGGCCGATCGGACCTGCTCATAGGGCGGAACCTTGGAGGTCGCGTCGATGGCGACGACACCCGCCAGCTCGGCCATGTCTACTCTGCTCCCTGACCCGCCATCTGGCGGGGAACACGGGCGATCCCGTGCAACCGGTGTGCCTCCCGGACGGTCAGCAGACGTTCGGCTGTCTGCGTCAGCTCCTTCACGTCCGGCTTCGCCAGGTGCCGACGACGGTAGATACGGTCCTCGTAGCCACGGGGACCCACCGCGACACGTTCGGCCGCGTAGGCCGCACGCATCGCCTCGGTCAGCGCGGTGTCGAGCTCCTGACCCCGGCGCCGCTCCTCGACCAGGTCGACATCACCGTCACGGGCGTCGCGCTCCGCCGTCCTGGCCCGATCCAACAGCTCCGGCAGTCGTGCCGCCAGTTCCTTGTCCTGGCTGTAGAGCCGTCGAGTGTCGGCACTCACCTTGCCGCGTCCCAGCACTCTGACCCCTCTCGGTTCAAACGAGTATGTCCCTCCATCCTAGAACCCCTGCCACGGGGGCGTTCGCCGGTGTGCGCGAGCGGTGCCACCCGGCCAGGGCACGGACAGGCCGGATCCCCTCCGCGCCCGCCCCCGGGTGGACCTCCGGGTCGACGCCATCCCCCGCACGAGGCAGGATGGGCTCCATGGGCCGCCGCGACGCAGACCTCGTCATCGTGGTGGGCGCCGGCATCGCGGGCCTGTCCGCCGCGCACCGGCTCACCGCGGCCGGAGTCCCTACGCGCGTCCTGGAGGCCGAGATGGCGCCCGGCGGCAGGATCGCGACCCGCCCACTCGGGGACGGCCTGATGGAGCTGGGAGCCCAGTTCCTCTCCACCGGATACGAGATCCTCCCCGGGCTCCTGTCCGACATCGGACTCACCGGCCAGACGTCACCGGTGTCGGGACGGTCCCTGATCCTCTCCCGGCGACACGCCTGGGCGTTCGACCTGAACCGCCCGACATCCCTGCTGTCGAGCGGACTGCTGCGGATGCGCGACCTTCCGCCCGCCGCCCGCGGATGGCACACCGCGCGCTCTCTCGCCACCCGACCGACCCATGACGCGGGCGCGTGGGCGGACCTTGGCAGCCACAGCGCCCGATCCTGGGCCGAGGCCGCGTTCGGTCCCGGGCTCAGTGGTCGGCTGCTCTCCCCCACGGTGCACGGTCTGTACTTCCAGTCCCTGGCGGAGAACAGCGCAGCGCTCCTGGGACCCCTCGCGGCGTTCTCGGCGCGCGGCGCCTCGCCCCACACGCTGCGCGGCGGTCTTGGACAACTCCCCCGGGCCCTCGCCGCACCACTCACGGTCGAGTACGACGTCCGAGTCCACGACGTCCGACGGCCCGACCTCCCCGGCCGCCCGGTCACACTGTCCACCAACCGGGGAGAACGCACGGCCCGCACCGTCGTGCTGGCCACTCCCGGCCCGGCCACCCGACGGATGCTCCACCGTCCCACGCCCCCGGAGGCCGCCGTCCTGGCCGTCCCCTACAGCCCCGGCCTCCTCGTGGGTCTGGCCCTCGCCTCTCCCCTGGCCGAGGACGAACTGGGGGGCGCCTACGGGGTCCTCGTGAACCCGCCGGCGCCCACACCGCTCGCGGCCGTCGCCGTCCACTCCCGGGCCGACGTCTCCACCCGAGGCGAGGTCCTCACGGCCATGTTCCGCCCGGGGGCCGCCCGGCGTCTCGCGACGGCGTCCGACACCGACATCCACGCCGCGGCCGTCGACGCCCTGGCTCCGCTGCTGCCGGAGGTGCGCTCCCGCGTACGCGACGGCCGCGTGGTCCGCTGGGACGCCGCCATGCCCACCGTCCCGGTGGGACATCCCTCCGCCGTGCGCCAGTACCGCCGGTCCCTCCCCGTGGCACCCTCGGTGCTATTGGCCGGCGACCATCTCGGGTTTCCGTGGACCGACGCCGCGGCGTACAACGGTCGCTGGGCAGCGGAACGCGTCATCGAAGCGGAATGCTGTTGACCTGATACTGGGACGTGCGGTCGCCACGACCCCGGCGGTCCCCGAACAACGGTGGCCGAGCGGCGACATCGCCCCACCCCCGTTGGCAGCGAGGACGACGGACGCCCCGGACCGGGAACGGACGGTTCGGGTGCGCCATGCCCGAGGGCGAAAGGGTCCCCCGCGCGACGACGCGAGAGAGAGTCGGCCCCTGCCGGCTCCACGCTCGGCTCGGCAGCGGCGGTAGGGACAGGGGTTCCTCGGCCGCTCCCCGGGCGGACACACGGTCTCGGTCACGCTCGTCCATCCCGACCTGGCGGACGACCCGGCCCTCCACCGCCCAGGTTGTCGCCGCCGGCGCCGAGATCCCGACGCCGGCGTTGGTGGCCACCGCCCACGTCCCGGGCCCGACGCTCTACGAGGACGAGGAGCGCGACCGGCTGGCCCTCGAGGCGGTCGCGGTTCTGGGCGCGGGGTCGGCTGAGCGGCTGGCCGCGATCCCTTTCGTCGGCGCGGCGGTCTTGGTGAGGTCCCCGGGGCAACGGCGCGGTGGCGGGAAATCGAGGAATCCGCCGCGCCCGGACGTTGGCGTGAATTCCAGGGTGCCGGCATTTCGATAACCACTACCTTTACAAAGTAAGAATAGACTGTGACCCATGAGCAGAAACAGCGCGGGCCTCAGCAGACAACGAATCGTCGAGGAGGCACTGCGCATCATCGACGGGCAGGGGCTGCGACGCCTGACCATGCGGCGTCTCGGGGACGCACTCGAGGTCGAGGCCATGGCGGTCTACCACCACTTCCCCCTGGGCAAGGAACAGCTTTTCGACGCCATCGTCGAGTACGTCACCGACGCCACTCCCCGCCGGCCGGCGGAGGTCGACGACGACGAAGAGGAGTTGGTGGAGGAGCCGGCGGAGGAGCCGCCACCGCCCTGGGACGCTCGGATCGGGCGCTGGGCCCACGAGTACCGAGCGCGACTCCTGCGCCACGCCGGGGCGCTACCGCTGTTGATCCATCGACGTCCCGATACGCCCGCGGCTCTGCGTTCCAGGGAGGACCACGTCGCGGCCTTCCGTGAGGCCGGGCTGAGTGGACCGGCCGTCGCCGACGCGGCCGCGGCGTTGGAGTCCTACGTGTTCGGCGCCGCCCTGACCCAGGTGCGTTCGGAGTCACCGCACGGGGCCGCCGAACCGGAGACCCTGGAGCGCCTGTTCCAGCGCGCGGGCGACGCCGCCACCGATTTCGACAGCCGGTTCCTGGCCGGCCTCGACGCGCTGATTCTCGGCCACACGGGCGTACGCCCGGCGCACACCGCCGCCCCCGCCTGACCCCGTCAGCCCAGTGACAGCCGTTCCTTCACCCAGTGCACGGCGATCGCGGCGATCCCCGCCGGGTCCTTCGCCAGATCGTGCCGCTCCCCCGGGCGAACGATGAGGGTATCGGCGTCCGCGGCGTCCGGCACCCCGAAGGGGTCGCGGTCACCGTTGACGACCAGCACCGGAACCGGGCAGCCACGGAGCTCCGCGGCGCGGGACCGTTCGGGCTTGCCCGGTGGGTGCAGGGGGAAGGCGAGTGCCACCACCGCGCGGGCGTTGAGCTCCCGGGCGGTGCGGCAGGCGACCCGGGCCCCGTTGCTGCGCCCCGCGAGCAGCAACGGCTGGGCCGGGTATCGGTCCGCCAGTTGCCGCACCGTCTGCAGCCACAGCGCGTCCTGACGCGCGGTAGCACCACCCGGGGTGCGACGGCCCGCGACCCGGTAGACCTGTTCCACGGCCGCGACCACGCCGCCGGCGGCCACGGCCGCGTCCCGCAGGCTCGTCAGGTCCGGCGAGTCCACTCCCCCGGCCGCGCCGTGCGTCGTCACCAGCAGGAACCGTGGCGCTCCGTCCGGTTCGCCGATCCACGCGCGCGCCGGACCACCGTCGGTCTCCAGTTCCACCTTCTGCATGGCCCCAATCTAGCGACGCGGGACACCTCTGCGGTGGCAACGCGCACCGGGGGGCCGCGCACCGTCCGAACGGGCCATCGCTGGGCCACTTCCATGGCCCGCCCTGATGGTTTTTCGGGTGTTTGGGCGAGCCCATATGCGGAATCCCGGTGTTTGGCGACACACAGCGCTACCGTGTTGTTGCGATACACAATGCACCGGGAATCGCGGTGCGTACCAGAAAGGCACACCAATGTGCGGGCACATCCCACTTTGCCCGACCGCGCAGGACCCTGACCGTGAAGCGGCCCGCGTGATCGCAGAGCACCCGGAGCAAGGATGGAGTCTGCTCTGTAACGGTGTTCTCCTGTTCGACGACACCGGCGAACTCCTCCCGGACGGCGAGATCATCGCCCCGCACCGTCCGGTTCCTGTCTAGGACCGGCACCGCCCAACGGTTCGCGAACTCCTCCCGACCCGACCAGCTCGCCACTCGGGGGCGATGAGCTGGTCGCCCCGTCCCCGCGCCCACGTCCGTGGTGTGAACACCGGACGCACGCACACCCGGACCGCGCGGGATCGGTGCCGGGCGGGTCGTGGCGCCACGGCGTCACGGCTCGTCCGGCCAGTTCTCCGGGAGGACGGCATGGCCGCCGGAGGCCTGACTCAGCCGGTCGGCGAAGTCCGCGTGCAACGAGGCGCCCCAGGCGTAGTCGCTGGGGACCCGTAGGCCCGACAGGACCGCGGCCCACAGCGCGTCCACCGGCGTGGCACTGCCCGCGGCGTGTACCGAGCCCAGGTGGGCGTGCATCTGCGTCAGCGCGAGGAACAGTTCCCCGGTGAGCAGGGGCAGGCTGTCGTCGGCCACCGCGGCGGCCACGTACCCGTCCCACCAGGGCTCCGCGGCCGCGTCCGGCTCCGTCCCGTCGTCGGGTGCGGCCAGCTCCGGGGTGAGGAACCCGCGCCGCAGCCGATCCTGGACTCCGGCGGCCAGCTCCACGTCACGGTGTTCGACGCCGCGGGTCCACACCTCACGGGCGGCGCCGGGGTCGCCGCGCAGCGCGAGTAGTCGGGCCAGGAGCTCCACGATGGCGGCGCGATCCTCGGGGGCCTGCAGGCGGGTCGCCTCGGGGTCGCGCTCCTCGTCGTCGAGCACGCCGCCGAGCTCGACGATGGCACGTTCGAGGTGCACCGCGGCGCTCACCAGTCCCAGGGAGGCGTCTCGCCCCTGCGTCTCCTGGGCCCGTCCCCGTTTCACCTGGCGGGCCGCGCCCTCGGTGTCGCCTCGGGCCAACAGGCGGCGCCCGTGGTCGGCCGCCGCGGTGACGGCGGTGTCGGGGTCGGCGTCGGCGTGGCGTTCGACCCCCTCCCAGTGGCGGGCGGCCTCGGCGAGGTCACCCTCGGACTCCGCCAATCGGGCGAGGCCGTGGTGCGCCGCCGCCAGGTAACGCTCGTTGCCGAGCTCCAGCACGGTGCGCCAGGCGACCCGGGCCCCCTCGGGGTCCTCCGTCTCCTCACGGCACAGCGCCAGGTGATGGGCGGCCCGGGGGGCGTACTCCCGGTGTCCGGTCTCGATCGCCCGCGTGTCCGCCTCGCGCGCCCCCTCGACGTCGCCGAGGTCGAAGCGGACGACCGCCAGCCCGAACAGCGCGCGGGCCTGGCCGGCGCCCCCGTCGTGGCGCGCGGCCTTCTCGTACAGTCGCGCGGCACGCTTGAGGTGTCCGCCGTTGGCCAGGTCCCGCGCCTGGTCACACAGGTCCCCCGCGGTCTCGCCGCCGGGTTCCTCTCCCGCACCGTGTGCGGGACCTCCTACCGTTGCCGTCATGTCTGGGCACTTCCCGGGGGGTGGGGTTCGATTTGGCCCAGACTAACGGTTCCCGGCTCGATCAGTCCGCGAATGCCTCCGGCGGAGGGCACGCGCAGACGAGGTTGCGGTCGCCGTAGGCCTGGTCGATCCGACTCACCGGCGACCAGTACTTGTCCCGGCGCAGCGACGCGAGCGGGTAGGCCGCCTCGGCACGGGTGTAGGCGTGCTTCCACTCGTCGTCGACGACGATCTCGGCGGTGTGGGGCGCGTTCTTCAGCGGGTTGTCGTGCGCGTCGAACTCACCCGCGGCCACCCGCTCGATCTCGGCCCGGATGGAGATCATGGCGTCGCAGAACCGGTCGAGTTCGGCCAGGTCCTCGCTCTCGGTGGGCTCCACCATCAACGTGCCGGCCACGGGGAACGACATCGTCGGCGCGTGGAACCCGTAGTCGATGAGCCGCTTGGCGATGTCCTCCCCGGTGATCCCGGTGCTCTTGGTGAGGGGGCGCACGTCGATGATGCACTCGTGGGCGACCAGCCCCTCGGCTCCGGTGTAGAGCACCGGGTAGTGCGGAGCGAGGCGGCTGGCGACGTAGTTGGCCGAGAGCACCGCGCCCTGCGTGGCGGCGCGCAGACCGTCCGCGCCCATCATTCGGACGTAGGCCCAGGAGATCGGGAGGATCCCCGCGGAGCCGAACGGCGCCGCGGACACCGGACCGACGCCGGTGACCGGCCCCGCGTCGGGCTGTCCCGGATGGTTGGGCAGGAAGTCCGCCAGGTGGGACCGTACGGCGACCGGGCCCACCCCCGGACCGCCGCCTCCGTGCGGGATGCAGAACGTCTTGTGCAGGTTCAGATGGCTCACGTCGGCACCGAACTCGCCGGGCTTGGCGTATCCCAGCAGGGCGTTGAGGTTCGCGCCGTCCACGTAGACCTGGCCGCCCGCGTCGTGCACCAGCGAGCACACCTCCGCGATCGACTCCTCGTACACGCCGTGCGTGGACGGGTAGGTCACCATGATCGCGGCGACGCTGTCCCGGTTGGCGTCCAGTTCCGCCCGCAGCGCCTCGACATCGACGTTGCCGTTGTCGTCACAGGCGACCACCTTGACCCGCATGCCGGCCATGATGGCGCTCGCGGCGTTGGTGCCGTGCGCGGAGGAGGGGATCAGACACAGGTCCCGCTGGTGATCCCCACGCGAGTGGTGCCAGGCGCGGATGGCCAGCAGACCCGCCAACTCCCCCTGGGACCCCGCGTTGGGCTGCAGTGACACCGCCGCGTAGCCGGTGACGTCAGCGAGCCAGCGCTCCAGGTCCCGAATCACCCGCAGCATCCCCTCGGCCTGGTCCAGCGGGGCCAGGGGGTGCAGGCCGGCGAACTCGGGCCAGGTGATGGCCTCCATCTCGGCGGCGGCGTTCAGCTTCATGGTGCACGACCCCAGCGGGATCATCGTGCGGTCCAGGGCCAGGTCACGGTCGGCCAGCCGGCGCAGGTAGCGCACCAGCGACGTCTCGCTGTGGTGGCTGTTGAACACGGGGTGGGTGAGGTAGTCGATACCCCGACGCAGACCGGTGGGAATCGACGCACCCTCCGGGACGACGTCGTGGGCACCCGCACCACCGAACGCACGCACCACCGTGTCGAGGTGCTCGCCGGTCGTGGCCTCGTCACAGGACACCCCGACGGTGTCGGCGTCCACCCGCAGCAGGTTGACGCCCGCGGCGCGCGCCTCGGCGACGACCACGTCGGCGCGCCCGGGAACCCGCGCCTGCACCGTGTCGAAGTGGTGCGGATGCGGCACCTCGACACCGATGCCGCGCAGCGCCGCCGCGAGCTGTTCGGCGTGCGCGTGCACCCGCTCGGCGATCGCCCGCAGCCCGCGCGGCCCGTGGTACACCGCGTAGGTTCCGGCCATCACCGCGAGCAGGACCTGAGCGGTGCAGATGTTGCTGGTCGCCTTCTCCCGGCGGATGTGCTGTTCGCGCGTCTGCAGCGCGAGCCGGTAGGCGGGAAGCCCGGCGGCGTCCACCGAGACACCCACCAGGCGCCCGGGAAGCTGACGCTGGAGTCCCTCGCGGACCGCCATGTAGCCGGCGTGGGGACCGCCGAAGCTCATGGGGACCCCGAAACGCTGCATCGACCCGACGGCGATGTCGGCTCCGAGCTCCCCCGGGGCGCGCAGCACGGTCAGCGCGAGCGGGTCGGCGACCACGACGGCCTGGGCCCCGCGTTCGTGCGCCGCCTCGATGACGGGGCGGGGGTCGCGGACCGCACCCGAGGCGGCCGGGTACTGCACCAGCACACCGAAGGGTTCACCCTCGGGCAGGCCCTGCGAGAGGTCCGCGGTGACCAGGCTGATGCCCAGAGGCTCCGCGCGGGTCCGCAGCACGGCCAGGGTCTGGGGGAAGACGTCGGCGTCCACGACGAAGGTGTCGCGGTCGCCCTTGGTGGCGCGACGCGCCAACGTCATCGCCTCGGCGGCGGCCGTCGCCTCGTCCAGCAGGGACGCGCCGGCGATGGGCAACCCCGTGAGGTCACTGACCAGTGTCTGGAAGTTGAGCAGGGCCTCCAGACGGCCCTGGGAGATCTCGGGCTGGTAGGGGGTGTAGGCGGTGTACCACGACGGGTTCTCCAGGATGTTTCTCCGGATGGCCGGCGGGGTGAGGGTGTCGTAGTACCCACGGCCGATCATCGACGTGAGGACCTGGTTGCGGGCGGCGAGGGAGCGCAGCTCGGCGAGCGCCTCGGCCTCGGTCGCCGGCGCGGGGAGGACGCCGCTGGCGTGGGTGTCGGTGCGGATCGTGTGCGGCACGGCCGCGTCCATCAGTTCCTCGACGCCCGACCGGTCGATGGCGGCCAGCATCGTGTCCCACTCCTGGGGGGTGGTCCCGATGTGGCGGTCGGCGAATCGGGGGTTCGCGGTCTGCTTGTTCTCGTTGTCGGCCACGGAGACCTCCTGTCGCGGTGGTTGTCAGCCCCGTTGCAGGGTCCCCCTCTGTCGCCGGGTGGCTTCAGAGTGGCCTCCACCACGCGGTCCGGTGGCCTGAGAGGTTCCGGGGATGTTGCCCCTTCGGCGCCCCCTTGTGTGGGGACTCTCCCGCGCGGTATCAGCGGCACATTGTGGTGTCACCCCAATAGCGACACCGGTTAACTTGTGATCCCATCATAACTCGTGCCGGGTGCGGCGACCCAACCACCAACCCCCTCACGGGTCGGGACAACGCCTCTCACGCGGAACACGAAACACTCCTACGACCCAGAGCGATCATTCACACGCGGTGCGTCACCGCGACAGGACGGGTGCGAGTCCGTGGGATTCGGAGCGTGGGCGGTGAGGGAGGGATCTCAACCGGTCTTGCGACGGCGGCGAAGCGCGAGTTCGTCGGCGGGGAACCCGGCGGGGTCAGGCGCGTCGAGGGTTTCACCCGGCATGGCCTCGACGCTGCCGGCGAGTTCCCGCCACACCTTGCCCAACGCGATCCCGAACACGCCCTGCCCGTGTTGCAGCAGGTCGGCGACCTCCTCGGCGGTGGAGCACTCGTAGATGCTCACGCCGTCGCTCATGAGGGTGATCTGGGCGAGGTCACTGGTTCCCCGATTGCGGAGATGGTGGACCGCGGCGCGGATCTGCTGCAGCGAGATGCCCGTGTCGAGCAGTCGTTTGACGACCTTGAGGATCAGGATGTCGCGGAGGCTGTAGAGGCGCAGCCCGTCGCCGCCGGTGCCCGAGCGCAGACTCGGTTCGACCAGACGGGTCCTCGCCCAGTAGTCGAGCTGACGGAAGGTGATCTCCGCCGCAGCGCAGGCGGCTGGCCCTCGGTAGCCCATGTCCGTGGACAGTGCCGACACGTCCTCTTCGTCACACAACGGCTCCGGTTCCCCGGATCGTCGGAACGTTGATGGCCTGTGCTCGGCGGCTTGCCGCTTGCCTCTGGTTACCGCCACGCCGAACCTCCGGCTCCTCGACCCGCGGCATCCGATAGGGGAGAAACGATGCAACGCCGCAGGTTGCTCCTTGATGAAGGTAGGCCGGTCGGCCGTAAAGCGTCAACGACACGCGCGGCGCGTCGCGAGATCCGCGAACGGGTTTAGGTCGTACGCCCGAAATCGTCCGGACTGATCTGGTCGAGGAACTCCTTGAATCGAGCGACCTCGTCCTCCTGCTCGTCGGGAATCGGAACCCCCGCCTCGTCGATCACGTCCTCACGAGCGTAGATCGCCGCCCCCATCCGCAACGCGAGGGCGATGGAGTCCGAGGGCCGCGCGCTGACCTCGAC
The DNA here is from genome assembly GCF_018437505.1 of Spiractinospora alimapuensis. NCBI lineage: Bacteria > Bacillati > Actinomycetota > Actinomycetes > Streptosporangiales > Nocardiopsidaceae > Spiractinospora > Spiractinospora alimapuensis. The sequence goes on from NZ_CP072467.1 coordinate 837,831, forward strand.
CCCGTTGGAGAACACGAGCTCAGCGTAGTAGATGCCGTCCTGCAACCCGGTGATGTTGACCGTGTTCAGCGTGGCGTCCAACGCCTCGAGAACGTCGCGAAACAGGTCGTGTGTCAGTGGCCGCGCCGGAACCACGCCCTGCTGAGCCAGCGCGATCGCCGTGGCCTCCACAGCGCCGATCCAGATCGGTAGGTACCGCTCGCCATCGGACTCTTTGAGCAGGACGATGGGCTGATTCGACGGCATCTCCACCCGGACGCCGACAACCTCCATGTGCTTCACTGCGGCTCCGTCCCACGACTCGTCGCGTTCGGGAGGGCACCCGGATGCGTGGTCATCTCACCCTCACGTTTCCCGCCGCTCACCGCGCACGGAGACCGCGAAGTTCGCCCGAGTAGGCCGGCCGCGTCCGCTTGTGTCCTCTTCGTACAAGCTGTCCGGTCCGCCCCCCGTCCAAACCTTACCTGGTGACGCCACGAAGCCTTCCGGGTGCCGCCCGTCAGCCCTGGCGTGGGTTGGTGAGGAGCACCAGTCGGAACTTGCCGATCTGGACCTCGTCCCCGCCGCCCAGCTCCGCGTCGTCGATGCGCTCCCGGTTGACGTAGGTGCCGTTCAGGCTGCCCACGTCGCGTACGCCGAAGGAACCGCCGCGTCGGTAGAACTCGACGTGGCGCCGTGAGACGGTGACGTCGTCGAGGAAGATGTCGCTGTTGGGATGACGGCCCGCCGTGGTCACGTCGCTGTCCAGCAGGAACCGACTGCCCGCGTTGGGGCCGCGCTTCACCACCAGCAGCGCCGTCCCCGCGGGGAGTGCGTCCACCGAGCCGAGGTCGGGCTCGGCGTCCTCGGCCCCCGACTCTCCCTCGGTGTCCAAGGCCTGGATCCCGGCGATGGAGATCGTCGACGTGGTCTCGCCGGCACGCTCGTTACGCGGCGCCGGCTTTCCCTGTTGGCCGGCGGGCGCAGCGATTCGGGAACCACAGTTGGAGCAGAAGCGCGCGTCATCAGGGACCGCGTGACCGCACTGCGTGCAGTGAACGCCTGGCATCTTCTCGGCTCGTCCTCCTCCCGCACGCGGCGGTGCTCGATCAATGGGCTAGCGTACGCGAACGCGCGGACGCGTCCGGAGGAGTGATGGGCCCGGCGACAGGCTGTGACTCGCTCGCCCTCACGTTACCCGCGGTGCCGCCTTCGGTCCACGCCGGGACCAAAGACCGTGGGTGTCGCTACGGTGCGTCGTCGGTCCCTTCCCCTCTACCGTGCTGGAACCGTTTGGAACACCCGACTCTAAACCATCACGGGCCGTGCTTTGCACCTTCGGGGCACCGCGTCACCCCTCGGCACCCTCGACGACGTTCACCCAGTGTTCCAACTGTCGCTGCGCTGCGTCACGATCCGGTCCCTCGGCCCACACGTGGGTGACGGGCTCGGCGGTGTCGGGCAGTACGAGGGCCCAGCTTCCGTCGGGTTCGACGACCCGCACTCCGTCGGTCGTGTCCACCTCGCGGTCGCCGGCGGCCTCCACGACCGCACGCATGACGCTTCCCTTGACCGCCCACGGTGTGGGCACCGAGCGGCGCAGGAGGTGCTCCCTGGGGATCCGAGCGTCGATCTCGCTGAGGGACAGCCGGGCACGCGCCACGAGGCCCAGCAGGCGCACGAAGGCGGCGATCCCGTCAGGGGTACGGGTGAACTCGGGGAAGACGAATCCTCCGCGTCCGTCGGCGGCGAAGATAATCTCCTCGTCCATCGCCGCCTTGGTCAATTCCGCGGTGGCGGTCGGGGTCCAGCGCACGGTGACACCGTGGGCGGCGCACACCCGTTCGGCCAGTCGCGTGGTCGTCACGGGCAACGCCACGCTGCCGCGGCCCACCTCGGCGGCCACGAGGTCGAGCACCACGAGCAGGGCCCGCTCGTCGCCCACCAGGCCACCGTGCTCGTCCACGATGGACAGCCGCTCCCCCACCGGGTCGAACCTGATGCCGAGGTCGGCTCGGGCGGAGGAGACCAGCTCGCCGAGCCGCTCCATGTCGCGCATCCGTTTGGCCACGGTGTCGGTGGGTGAGGCCTCGTCGAGTCGGTTGTTCACGGTCAGGACCTCGGCGTCGATCCGGCCCAGCAGACCGGGAAGCAGCAGCGACGCCGTTCCCCCGGCGCAGTCGACGACGACCTTCAGCTCGGCCTCGGCGATGCCGCTGGTGTCCAGACACCGCAGCAGCTCGTGCGCGTAGCTCTCGGGAGCGCGGGTGGGGAACGAGAGCTCGGCGATCTCCCCGGGGAAGGCGCGCCGGTACTCCTTGCGGGTGAAGACCCGCTCCAGCTTGCGCTGCGCCGCGGGAGAGAGGTCGGCGCCCCGCTCGTCCAGGAACACGATGTCGACCGACTGGGGGTCCCCGGGCGTGGTGCGCAGGACGATCCCGCCGGCGACCCCACTGCGACCGGTGTGGAAGCGGGCGACCGGCAGCGGGACCACCTCGAGGTCCTGCACGTCGATGGCGCCGGCGGTGAGCGCGCTGATGACGGCGCGCTTGAGCGTACGCGCGGCCCGGGACGCGTCACGGGAGGTGGAGACGATGGACCCCTTCTTCAGGGTCGTGGCATAGGCGCTGGCGAGCTGCACCGCGAGCTCCGGCGTGATCTCCACGTTGATCAGACCCGACACCCCGCGCGGCCCGAACAGGGACCGCTGGCCCCGCGACTCCCACACGACGTTGGTGTTGACGACGGCGCCGGCCTCGATCGTCTTGAACGGGTAGACCTTCACGTCGTCGGAGAGGTAGGCCTCGGACTCGATGACGCACTCCTCACCGACGATGGCCCCCTCCTCGACCCGGGTACTGGCCATGATGTCGGTGTTGCGCCCGATGACGCAGCCACGCAGGTTGGTGTTGGCGCCGACGTAGACGTTGTTGTGGACGACCGCCCGGTGCAGGAACGCGTCCTGGCGTACCACCACGTTGCTGCCCAGGACGGTGTACTCGCGCAGTTCCGCGCCGGCCTCGACCTTGGTGTAGTCACCGACGCACAACGGGCCCTTGAGGACGGCGTCGGGGTGGACCTCGGCCCCCTCGCCCACCCACACCCCGGGGGAGAGCTCGAAGCCGTCGATGTCCAGGCGCACCCGGCCGGAGAGCGCGTCGGCCTGGGCACGCAGGTAGCTCTCGTGGGTACCGACGTCCTCCCAGTAGCCGTCGGCGACGTAGCCGTAGAGGGGGGCTCCCTGCTCGAGGAGGCGGGGGAAGACGTCGGCCGACCAGTCGACGACCTCACCGGCGGCGACGTGGTCCAGCACCTCCGGTTCCATGATGTAGATGCCGGTGTTGACGGTGTCGGAGAACACCTGGCCCCAGGTGGGTTTCTCCAGGAAGCGTTGGACCCGTCCGTCGTCGTCGACGATGATGATGCCGAACTCCAGCGGGTTGGGCACGCGGGTCAATCCGATGGTGACCATGGCGCCGTTCTCCCGGTGGAACCGGGCCATGTCGCCGAGGTCGATGTCGGTGAGCGCGTCACCGGAGATCACGATGAAGGGGGCGTCGCGCAGGTACTCCTCGCCGTTCTTCACGCTCCCGGCGGTGCCCAGCGGCACTTCCTCGGCCACGTACCGCAGCCGCATGCCGAGGTCCTCACCGTCCCCGAAGTAGTTGCGCACGAGGGTGGCGAGGAACTGGACGGTGACGACGGTGTCGTCGAAGCCGTGGCGGCGCAACAGCCGCAGCACGTGCTCCATGATGGGGCGGTTGACGACGGGCAGCAGGGGTTTGGGCTGGTTGGCGGTCATGGGACGCAGACGCGTCCCCTCGCCCCCGGCCATGACGACGGCTCTCATCGCTGTTCCCGCTCCTTCCGCGCGCCGGACAACGCGGCCCAGCGCGTTCAGGGTGTCATGAGTCGGGCGACCCGTTCGCGGTGTCCCGTGACACCGCGCCCCCGCCGCCCGTGGATGGGTCCTGGCGTGTGATCAACTGCCACGTCTGGATCGCGTACAGGCCTCCGGCCCACCAGTACAGTCCGGTCCCCCAGATCGCGAACGCCCATCCCGTGACCTGCGCGGCGATGGAGAGGGGGCCGGCGTAGTCCGCGACGAACAGCAGCGGGAAGGAGTAGAGGAGACACAGGGTCGCCGCCTTGCCCGCGAAGTTCACCGGGAGCTGCCCGTAGCCGTGGTGGCGGAGAAGGGGCAGCGCGGCCACGATGAACACGTCGCGCACCACGAGCACGACGAGCAACCACACCGGAACCACGTCGCGGACCACGAGGCCGAGGACCGCGGCGAAGATGTACAGCCGGTCCGCCATCGGGTCGAGAATGACGCCGAGCCGGCTGATCTGGTTCCAGGCCCGGGCGATCTTGCCGTCGAGCCAGTCGGTGACGCCCGCCAGCGCCAGGACGAGGAGTGCCCAGAGGTCGGCCTGTGGGACGAGGACGAGCCAGAGGAACACGGGCACGCCCAGCAGGCGCGCGATGCTGAGGACGTTTGGAACCGTCCAGACGCGCGCGCTGGGGGCCACAGCCCGACTCGTATGGATCGCCACCCCAACCTCCTGGCTTTCGCTGATGAGCCTACCCAAACCGTGGCCCGGGGTACCTCCACCGAAAGACAGACGCACTCGTGTCCAGCGCGCCCCGTGCGCACCTCCCGGGGGCTGTCGGCCCACGACCAGCGCAACCACGAATCCACTACGTAGAACAGTGAGATGTTTTCCGCAACCCCGACCGGTCCGTGGGTCCGTGGGTCCGTGGGTCAGGAAAGCAGTCCGCGCAGGGCGTCCACTCCCGTGGGTTCCGGATGGCGCAGCGCGACCTCGGTCATCGGGAGGTCGGGGAACGCCGCGCGCACCGCCGCGAGGACGGCGGGGTCGGCGTCCGGGGGAACCTGGTTGAGGACCAGACCGGCCAGGGGGAACCCTGATTCGCGCAGGTGGTCAGCGGCCCGAACCGTCTCGGCGAGGACCACGCGTCGGGGCAGGAGGACGAGGCGGACCGCGGCGTCGCTACGCAGTCGCCGCGCCGCACGTTCCATCCGGTCCCGCCGCGCACGCAGGCGGTCCAGCAACGGGTCGTCTCCGTGGTCCGACGTCGCGCCCTCGGTGTCGCCGGGGTCGGATGTCTGGGTGGCCAGGGCGCGTTCGCGTTGCTCCGTCAGCCCGTGGACCCACGGCGCCATGAGTGTGGGCAGCTCGATCATGCGCAGGAGATGGCCGGTGGGGGCGCTGTCGACCACCAGACGGTCCCACCGGTCGGGGACGTCCTCCATCGCGGAGACGAGCAGGTCGGTCAACGCGGACTCCGCCATTCCCGGAGCGGCCTCGGCGTGCTTGAGGTGCCGCTCGACCGCGGGCATGATCTCCCGCGGCAGCGCGGCGTAGGCGTCGTCGACGATGCGGCGGATCCGGCGTCGCACGGCGGTCGGGCCGTCGGGTTCGCACACCCACAGGTCGGGGGCGACCCGCACGGGACGATCCCCCAGTCGCACGCCGAGGGCGTCACCGAGGGAGTGGGCGGGGTCGGTGGACATCAACAGCGTCCGCATCCCCGCGTCGGCACAGTTCAGGGCGTGTGCCGCGGCGAGGGTGGTCTTGCCGACGCCGCCCTTGCCGCCGAAGAGCACTATCGAGGGGGCGCCGTGGGGTTCCCACTCGGTGCCGCGCGCGGATGCGCGACCGCGCCACCTCCACCAGCCGCGTCTCAACAGCACCCCCCGGGCACCCCGAACTGGTCCCGCCCCAGGCGCAAGTGCCACTCGTGCAGGTCCGCGACCAGGTAGGGGAGCAGGTCGAGGGTCTCGTAGGCGACGGGACCCTCCACCCCCAGGGACTCCAGGAGCAGCAGGGCCCGCAGCGTGTCCTGGCGCTGGCGCGCCTCGCGTCGAGCCTGGGTACGGGCGGGCGAGACGAACAGCGCCTGGTGCGTGTGGCCGAACCACGCCACCAACGACCGTAGCGGCACGGACACGCGCGGGCCCCCCGTCACGACTCGCCTGGCTCCGCCGCCTTGTCCACGGGCCTGGCGTCCTCTGTGGCGGTGGGGGCGGCGTCGCGTGTCGACCACGCCCGTACCAGTGCGATGGCGGCCTCCACCATGAGCCAGATCGCGAGCCCCAGGATGATCAGGTCGAGCGGGCCGAGAACGAAGGCGTCGATGGGCTCCGGTGAGGTCAGGAACTCGATGGCCTGGGTCACCAGTGCCCACGTCGTCATGATCACGAGGAACACCAGCGGGATGATCACCATGATCGGGTTACGCCGGTTCTTGGTGACCCACACCGCGATGACGGCGAGGGCGAGCCCTGCGGTGAGCTGGTTCGTGGTGCCGAACAGGCGCCACAACGTTCCGAGCGCGAAGTCTCCCGGCGCCATGGCGAGGGCGAAGGGAAGCGCGATCGCGATCAGGGTGGCCAGCGTGATGTTCCGGGCGATGAGCTTCCACCGCAGGATGTCAGCGATCTCCTGGATGACGTAGCGGTGCAGACGCACCGAGGTGTCCAGGGTGGTGATGGCGAAGCTGATGACCACCACGGCTCCGAAGACCGTGCCGATCGCCATCCCGGTGTCGCGTTCGAGGAAGGGGAGCAGCGCCGCGGTGAAGTTGCCGACGCCCTCGGCGAAACGACCCGGGGCGTCGGTCCCGGCGGTGGTCCAGTCGGGGTAGCGCGCGTGCCACTCCGCGGTCGGGTTGCTGGCGAAGAGCGTCAGTCCGACCGTGACCGCCATGATGGAGCACAGGGCGAGGGTGCCCTCGCCCAACACCCCCATGTAGCCGACGTAGCGGGCGTCGGTCTCCTTGTCGAGCTGCTTGGAGGTCGTGCCGGAGGCGACGAGACTGTGGAATCCGGAGACCGCGCCGCAGGCGACGGTGATGAAGAGGATCGGGAAGATGGGCGGCGTGCCCGCCGGAACGTCGTTGATGGCGGGGGCGGCGATGTTCTGCCAGGTGACGAAAACCGCGAGGATGATGATGCCAAGACCCAGGAGCATCTGCTGCTGGTTGATGTAGTCGCGGGGCTGCAGCAGCATCCACACCGGGAGCCTCGAGGCGAAGAAGGCGTAGACGAACAGCAACAGGATCCACACCGTCGCCGGTTCGAGTCCGACCGCGTTCGCGATCGGGTCGACGGTGATCGGGAACTGGAGACCCAGCGGGATACAGACGTAGACCAGCACCAGCGCGATGATCGAGGGAACGATCGCCGCGGTGCCCCGTCGGTAGATGAGCTGGCCCACCCCGATGGCGAGGGGAATGGTCACCAGCATTGGTAGGACCGAACCCGGTTGGGCGATGAAGAGACCGGCGATGATGATCGCGAAGACCGCGTTCACCATGGTGACCAGGAAGAAGATGATCAGCAGGAACAGAACGCGGGCGCGTTTGTTGACCACGTCGCTGGCGAGGGTGCCGATGCTGCGGGCCTTGTGGCGAACCGAGACGACGATCGCTCCGAAGTCGTGCGCTCCCGCGGCGAAGATCGTGCCCACCACGATCCAGATCAGCGCGGGGACCCACCCCCACAGGACGGCGATCGCCGGGCCGACGATCGGGGCGGCGCCCGCGACGGAGATGAAGTGGTGCGCGAAAACGATGTGCCTGTTCGTCGGAACGAAATCGATTCCGTCCCGATAACTGTGCGCGGGCGTGGTGTAGGCGGCGTCAAGGGCGTAGACCTTGGTCGCCAGGTACCGCGAGTAATAGATGTATCCCACCGCGAACAGCGCCAGCACGGTGATCACGACGACGGGCGCGGGCATTGTGTCGCCTCCATCGATCCACGCCGGGTTGGGGATGTGCCCGGCTCTTGGTGTGCGGGGAGTTCAGCCCAACCTCACGATCGGCTAAGTTCACAAGAAATTAACATCAGTCGGTCCACACACCTAGGGGATTAGGTGCAAGAACTTGTCACGGTTTGGCGGCGATCGACCGTCGGCGAACTCTCGTGGGTCGCCGCGACCGGCCCGGTGGGTATTCCGGTCGTCCCGCTGGATTGGGACGGACAACCATGCGTCGCGTTACCGTTCGCGCACGCCGATGCGCTCGACAGCCTACGGTCCGGCGTCGCGACCTTCAGCGTTTCCGACGGATCGACGCTGAGGGAGGAGACCCCCGCGATGACGTTGACCGGGCGCGTCGACATCACACGTGACACCGACGGCGACCGGTTCGTGGAGAACCTCCTCGAGCAGGAGGTCGTCAAGCACCCACCCACCCGTCTGCGTGCCGACAGCCTGATGGCGCGCAGGGAGAACTGGTGGTGGATCGGCCGGGTCATCGTGCGGCTGACCGACGTCACGGACGAGCGGGAGCTGCCCAAGCGGGACCGTCCCACCGACGCCGTGCTGGTGCGGGGCACCGAGGACGCGCCACGCGTTGACGTCGTCACCGCCTCGGACTGGGACCGCTCCGAGATCACCCTGTGGGCGCGGGACGGCCACACGTTGGCCGGCGGCACCGAGCGCGCGTTCGCCTTCGCCCACGCCCACAGCCCCGACTTCGAACGCTGGGAGCGTTGGTGTCGTGGAGGCCGGCTCAGGGAGGACACACTCACCGCGTCCGTGGCCGAAGGTGGACCGACGGGACCACTCGAACCGTTCGGTGTCCTGGCCCGACTGCGCAACCACCGGTCCGTCCAGCGTGCCTGCGCGGCCGGGATTCGCGCCGCCGAGCGCAACGGCGGCGGCTGACCTCCGGATTCGCGTCGCCCTCCGTCGGCTGTGACGACGCGCCGAGGCCGTACCACGACCCGAACGTCGAACGCCCCGCCGCTCCTCAGCTCCGAGCCCGCCGGGACGTGTTCGATCTTCCCCTCAATTGTCTGGAAGACTTGGCGACCGCAACGGGGGCCTTTCCGACGACACACACAATTCGTCGGAGTTTCGCGGTGCTCCGAAGGCCGACCGCAAGTACGAAGGAGAGTAATGGCAGCGACGTCGTCCGACGCCTCGCATTCGACGCAGGACCAAATCCGCACAGTGGTCCTGACTCTGTTGACGGAGGAGCCGTACAACGGTTTGGAGATCATCAAGGAGGTCGGGGAGCGAACCGGGAACAACTGGCGGCTGGCGGACGCCGATCTGTACCCACTCCTGGAGCAGTTGAGCACCGAGGGCCTGATCCGACTGGCCATGAGCGGTGGTGGCTTCAGTCGACAGCGACCCTACGAGCTCACCGAGCAGGGCCGGGAGTACGTCACCCAGCACGCGGAGTCGCTGGTCCCGCTGTGGAGTGTGTGGGCGCAGGAGGCCCCGGCGGCCCCGACCCATACCGCCCCGCCCGCGCCTCCCGCTCCCACGGCGGAGGAGGAAACGCACACGATGCGGCTCCCGGCCGAGGGCGCCCCTGCGTCCGCGCCGGCAGCGGAGCCGGAGACGGAGCCCGTGGAGCCGGTGTCGACCGCGGCGGAGCGGTTCCGTGACGCGGCCGACCGGTTCTCCGTCGCCGTGGACCAGGTACTGGACGTGGGCACGGACCTGCAGTTGGAGCGCGCCCGGCAGTTGGTCGCGGAGAGCAAGCGCGGTCTGTACCAGATCCTCGCCACGGAGGAAGAGGACGACGCCGACCGGACCACGGACTGACGGCCGAGCGGCGCCGGCGGGGGAATCGGACGACATCGGATGTCGGCTCGGGTGAACGCCGAGGGGGCCGCCCACACGGGCGGCCCCCTCGTTCCCACCGTCCGGCGGGTGCGACCCGCACGGCTCGTTCAGATCGTTCAGACCTTGCGCCACTTGGGCGTCCACGCCCCGTCGATCACCTCGAAGTCACCGAACAGCGCCGGCGTCTCACGGGCCATGATCTCGCCGATCTTGGCGAAGACCAGGCGGATCTCCTCCTCCGCGCCGGGCGCGGTGCGCGCCTCGATGGTGTGGCGCAGTGTCCGCACGTTCGCCGACCACACCAAACCGGTGGCGACCCCCTCGGGTGCGAAGCGACGCATGAAGGATGTCTTGTGCTTCTTCTCCTTGAAGGGGACCCCTTCCTCGTCCAGCCCGAAGTGCTCGGCCATCCACCCCTGGAACTGCTCCATCTGCTCCAGCAGGGCCTCGGCCCGCCGCACCAGTTCCGGGTCCTCGCGGGCCCAGTCGGGGAACCAGAACGGCAGGTCGCTCAAGCGGACGAAGCGCAGTGACTCCTGGGAGATGGCGACGCCCGGCCGGTGCCGTGCCAGTTCGTGCGTGAACACGCGGCTCACGTTGTGCAGGACGAAGCTGAAGTTCAGGTGCTCCAGCACTGATCCGTGCAGGCTGGCGAGGATGTTGGAGAGGTAATCTCCCTGGTCGGTGCGGATCCGGGTCACGTTGGGGTTGAGGCCCGGCTCCCAGGAGCGGTAGCACAGACGTCCCGCGAACTCGGCCAGGTTCTGTGGGTCGTTGAGATGCGCGTCCATCTCGCCGTTGTCGAATCGGCGCATCCAGTTCTCACCGCCGACCTCGCGCAGGTACGCCGCGACCTCCGCGTAGTCGAGCTGAGGCTTGGCGACCAGGTGAACCTCAGGTTCAACGTACTCCACGGTACTTCTCTCCCCCGTTTGTTGCCCGCTGTGGCCTCCCTGACCTTATCGCTGGCGGCGAGCGGTGTGACCGCGGGCCAGGGTGAGCGCCCGGGCCACGATGCGCTCGCCCGCGGCCGCCGTCAGGATGGACTCCGGGTGGAACTGGACTCCCCACAGGCCACGGTCCGGGTCCTCCAGGGCCATCACGACGTCCTCGGTGTGTCCGTCGTCGAACCGGTCCCGCGTGACGGCGGTCACGGTGAAACCGTTCACGCGTTCGGGGGTGGTGAAGGTGGAGTGGTAGCGGGCGGCGGTGATCTCCTCCCCGAGATCCGACAGCAACTCTCCGCCGAGGACCCGCACCTGCCCCGGCTTGCCGTGTCGTGGCTCGGGCAGCGTGAGCAGCTCGCCACCGCCGTACTCCACCATCGCCTGCATGCCCAGGCACACGCCGAAGACCGGCAGTCCGCGGGCGAGGAGTTCCTTGAGGAGCTGGTCGGTCGCGAAGTCCCGCGGAAGGCCGGGGCCCGGGGAGAGCACCACGAGGTCCGGCACGAGGTCGTCCAGAACCGACGGTGGGAACCCGTGCCGCAGGGTCGTCACCTCGGCCCCTTGGCGCCGCACGTAGTCGGCGAGGGTGTTGACGAAGGAGTCCTCACAGTCCACCAGGAGCACGCGCATGCCCTCGCCCGGCCGCGCGCGGTCGGTTTCCGCTGCGTCGGGACGCGCGGGCGGCGTGGACTCGTCGGCCAGCGTCTCCAGCAGAGCCCGCGCCTTGAGGAAGGTCTCGCGTTCCTCGGCGTCGGGGTCGGAGTCGTAGAGGAGGGTCGCCCCGGCGCGCACCGACGCCACCCGGTCCACGATGTGCGCGGTCCGCAGGGTCAGTCCCGTGTTCATGGAGCCGTCGAACCCGATCACCCCGACCGCTCCCCCGTACCAGCGGCGTGGCGTGGACTCGTTGGCCTCGATGAACCGCATCGCCCAGGTCTTCGGCGCCCCGGTGACGGTGACGGCCCACATGTGGCTGAGGAAGGCGTCCAGGGCGTCGAACTCGGGCCGCAGCGTGCCCTCGATGTGGTCCACCGTGTGGATGAGTCGGCTGTACATCTCGATCTGGCGTCGGCCGATGACGCGTACGGTGCCGGGCTCGCAGATCCGTGACTTGTCGTTGCGGTCCACGTCGGTGCACATGGTCAGCTCCGACTCCTCCTTGGGGGAGGTGAGAAGCTGCCGGATGTTGTCGGCGTCCTCCAGCGGGTCCGCCCCCCGCCGGACGGTGCCGGAGATGGGGCAGGTCTCCACGCGTTGGCCCTCACCTGGGGTTCCGCTCACCCGCACGTACATCTCGGGCGAGGCCCCGACGAGGTACTCGCCCTCGCCGAGGTTGAAGAAGAACTCGTAGGGGGCGGGGTTGCGGTCGCGCAGCCGCTCGTAGAACCGCGCCGGGGAATCGCACCGTGCGTGCATCCGGTGGCCGGGGACGACCTCGAACAGGTCGCCCCGCGCGAACTTCTCCTTGGCCTTCGCGACCACGGCGGCGTAGGACCCGGGCTCGGGAGGCGGCGGCACCGTCGCCTCCCTGGCGAGGGGGGTGGGCTCGGTGGCGCGGTCCAGACCGTCGGTGGAGCGTTCGCGCTCGGCGTCGGTGACGGTGAACTCGTAGGTGTAGCGGCGGCAGGTCTCCCGTTTACGGTCCCGTACCACGATGGCGTCGGGAACGTGCAGCACGAGGTCACGGTCGGTGGCGTCCCGTGGGATGACGGGGTCGACGGGCTCGAACTGGAACGCGAGGTCGTAGCCGAACGCGCCGTAGAGCCCGAGGTGCGGGTCGGTGTCACTCGCGAACAGGGCGACGATGTCGCGCAGCGGCGAGAAGACGGTGGGGCGGCGACTGCGCTGCTCCTCGGTGAACACGACGGTCGGGTCGGGCGGCGGGACGTGGACCGTCACACCGTCGCCCGAGGGCGTGGCCTCGGTGGGTCCGTGCCTGCCCAGGACGGTGGCGAAGGACGGCAGGAGCACGTGTCCCCTGCCGTTGAGCGCCGTCACGGTGACCCGCCGGCCGCGCGCCACCACCTCCAGGCACGGATCGACGTAGGCGAGGTGCCAGCGGCTGTAGCGACCCGGGTACTCCATCCCGGAGGACAGCACGCCGCCGCGGCGGTACTCCACCTGCGCGACGAGGTCGGTGAGGTCTTCGGGCGCGCAGGTCTCGGCGTGCCGACGTACGTCGATCCCGCCCGCGGTGCGGTAGTTGATGCTCTCGTCCAAGGCCGGTCCCCAATACTCGGGTCACTCTGGGTCACTGTGGAGTGGCTCGGCCCGGACCAGGGTCGACACACGCGAAGACCGCCGGTTCGGGCGGTCGCTGTGGTCGGAAATGCGCGAAACCGTACGCCGCCTAGGAGCGGCGCCACCACTGACTGGGTGGGAGGTGATGTGTGCGCATGGAGGACAGTGTAGCGGATCGGGGGTCGCGCGGGGGACAGACCTGCGCCGTCACGCCCACTGATACGATTGAACCAGGACATCAACACAAAGGCCCTGTTTAGATTGTCCCCCACATGAGAGGCGTTGTCAAGTGGACGAATCACTCCGGACGGAACAGGGCTACGTCTCGATGGTGTACGCGCGACTGGACCACGAGCGCGCGTTGGCCAAGGACGAACTGGACAATGCCTTCGCGCGCGGCGGGAACGACGGCTACTCCGCGTTGATGGACCGTGAGGCCCGGGCCGACGAGCTCGCGCGCCGTGTGGCCCGCCTCTCCGCGGTCGAACGGGGCCTGTGTTTCGGACGGATCGACGACCAGGAGGGGGAGCGCCTCTACATCGGACGCATGGGTCTGCGCGATGAGTGGAAGTCCACGGTGTTGGTGGACTGGCGCGCCCCGGCCGCTCGGCACTTCTACACCGCGACCCCCGCCACCCCCGGTCCGGTGACCCGCCGTCGCCACATCCACACCGATGGCCGGACCGTCGTCGGGGTCTATGACGAGGCGTTCGACCTCGAGCGGCTCAGTGACGACGAGCGGTCGGCCCTCGTGGGTGAGGCCGCGCTGCTGGCGTCGCTGGGCCGTGGACGCACCGGACGCATGGGGGAGGTCGTGGCCACGATCCAGGCGGAGCAGGACGAGATCATCCGTGCCCCGCTCTCCGGAGCGCTCGTGGTGCAGGGCGGCCCGGGAACCGGGAAGACCGTCGCCGCGCTGCACCGCGCGGCCTACCTGCTCTACACCCACCGGGAGATCCTCGAACGGCGTGGGATCCTCGTCGTCGGCCCCAACGCCGTGTTCCTGCGCTACATCGGCGACGTCCTCCCTGCGCTCGGTGAGACCGACGTGGTCTTCACGACCGTGGGAACTCTCTACCCCGGTGTGGAGGCCCAGTCGTCCGACCGGCCGGCCACTGCCGCCGTCAAGGGCGACCTCCGCATGGTCGACGTGCTGGCCAACGCCGTCGCCCAGCACCAGCGAGCCCCGAAGACCCGGCTGCGCGTCGAGGTACACGACATGGAGCTGTCGGTGAACGCGTCGGTGTGTCGCGAGATCAGGGACCGGGGCAGGGACCTACGGCTCCCACACAACGTGGCACGCAAACTCGTGGTCACCGAACTCCTCGACGCGCTCGCCCAGGACCAGGCCCGGCAACTGGACCAACCCGTCGACGCCGTCGATCTGCGCCTGTCGGCCGCGGCGCTGTGGGCCGAGGAGCCGGTGCGTTCGGCGATCGACGCGCTGTGGCCACCCCTGTCCCCCACCGGGTTCCTCCGGTATCTCCTCACCTCCCCAGAGGTGCTCGACCGCGCGGCGCCGGAGCTCACCCCCGCGGAACGCGACGCGCTGCGGGCCGATCCGGCCGCCGCGTGGAGCGTTGAGGACATCCCCCTCATCGACGAGTTGGCGGAACTGCTCGGCGAGGACAACTCCGCGCGGCTCGCCGCCGAGCGTCGTGCGGGTGAGCGACGGGAGGACGACCTTCGCTACGCCCAGGGGGTCCTTGAGTACACCGGACTGGCGGAGGACAAGCTCATGACCGCCGAGGACCTGGCCGAACGGGCCGATGCCCCGAAAGCGCAGGAGACCACCGCGCAACGCGCGGGACGGGACCGGACCTGGGCCTATGGTCACGTCATCGTGGACGAGGCCCAAGAACTCTCCGCCATGGCGTGGCGCACGGTGCTGCGTCGCGTCCCGACTCGGTCGTTGACCATCGTGGGAGACACGGCACAGACCAGCAACGCCGGCGGCGCGCGGTCCTGGAGCACGGCCCTCGGCCCGCATCTGGGGTCCCGATGGAGCGAGCGTCGGCTGACGGTCAACTACCGCACCCCGGCGCCGATCATGGACGTCGCGTCCGAGGTCCTGCGCTGCTTCGCGCCCGAGTCCGCGTCGGTGACGTCGGCGCGGACCGACGGCGAGGCACCCAGGTCGGTACGCGCCGGGGGCGCCCAGCTGTCCCGCGTGTTGCCCGGACTGGTGGAGCGGGAGCTCGCCGGGGTGCGGGAACCCGATGATCCGGGAACGGGACGACTCGCGGTCCTGGTGCCCGACGCCCGTCACGCGGAGGTGGCCGCGATCCTCCCCGACGCCGAGCGGGCCGGGACATCCGCCCTGGACGCCCCCGCGTCGGTCCTGTCTGTCGCGCAGGCGAAGGGGCTGGAGTTCGACGTGGTCGTCATCGTCGATCCGGCGGAAATCCTCGCCCAGTCGCCGATGGGAGCCCGGGACCTCTACGTCGCGATCACCCGGGCGACCCGCGTGCTCACCGTCGTGTACGAGGACAATCTTCCCGAGGTGCTGCAGGGGGTGGAGTAGAGGCGGTGGGACCGCCGCCGGGGATTCATGGCGTCGCCCACTCAAAGCACCAACGCATTGAAGGAGGACATGGTCGAATGACCGTAAAGAAGGTGTAGATAGGAACCGTTCATGAGTCTCAATATCAAGAACGACGAGGCCGACAGACTCGCCACGGAAGTCAGCAGACTCTCCGGCGAGACGAAGACCACCGCGGTCATCCTCGCCTTACGTGAACGACGCGAGCGACTCATGGCGGAAGAGCGAGACGAGGTGGATGCCACGCTCGCGGAGGACCTGCTCGCGTTGGCCGCCCGGCTCCGCTCCCGAACAGGAGCCGCGACCCTGTCCACTGATCATCTGTACGACCCGGAAACAGGGCTTCCGACGTGACCCTCGACACGAGTGCGATTGTCGCGATCCTTCACGGCGAATCAGAAGGGATTGACTTCGCCCACGCCGTTCAATCCGCACGGCGCCGTCTCATGTCGGCGGCAACGTACTCGCGGCGGTCATGGAACTCACCCGTGACCCGGTCTCGTCGCGCCCGCTCGATGATCTCCTCGTTCGGACGGGGGTGGAGATCGTACCGGTCACCGCCGAACACGCGAGCGCCAAGAGAACGTACTGAGACTACGGGAAGGGAAGCGGACACAAGGCCAAACTCGAATTTGGCGCCTGCTGCCCCTACGCGTTGGCCAGGGAGTCCGGCGAACCCTAGTTGTTCATAGGAGACGCCTTCACACACCGACAGCGCCGCCGCGATCTAACCCTGGCCGTGATCATCCCTCCCACGCGTCGCCGAGCCCATCCGCCGATGCCCGTTCCCAGGCCGCTTCGTCCTCGTTGCCGTCCCACTCCTCCCAGGCGAGCATGTACTCGTCCACCTCTGGATCGCTCGTACCGTGCGTCAACCCTGCACGCTCCCCCTCCGTCCTCCAGGCGACCGAAGCGCCAGTCCCTCGCGGAGGGATCACAGTACGCCAGTGGTTGCGGTCGTATCCCATGTTTGGGAACCTGAACTCCGGTCGTACTACGTAGTACCTACGATGGGAACCTCGTGTTTCGGCACTACCTCCTCCTGCTCGCGCGGCCCGGCGTACGGTCGGCGCTCATCCTCAACATCGTGGGCCGACTCCCCAACGGGATGGCGATCCTCGCCCTGGCGTTGCTGTTCCGGCACTCCGGCATGGACTTCACCCTCGCGGGCGGGTTGGTCGCGCTGTACGGCGTGGGCACGGCGACGGGCGGGCCGGTGCTGGGGCGCCTCGTCGACTACTACGGCCAGCCGCTGGTGCTGGTGGGCAGCGGGCTGGCATCGGCGGCCGCGTTCGTGTGGATCGCGCTCGACCCGACCGGCCCACTGGCGGTAGTCGCCGTTCTGACCTTCTTCTCCGGCGCGCTCACCCCACCGCTGGAGGCCGGACTGCGCTCGCTGTGGCCCGACCTGGTCCCCGACGAGGCACAGCGGGAGACGGCCTACTCGCTGGACGCGACGTTGCAGGAGCTCATCTTCGTCACCGCTCCACTCCTGGTCGCCTTGGTGGCGGCGATCTACTACCCGATGCACGCGGTACTGGCGACCGCGGCGATCACCCTGCTGGGTGCCATCGCGTTCGCGTCACTCGGTCCGGTGCGGCGGTGGCGCACGGTACCGCGCACCACGAACTGGCTCGGTCCGTTGATGGAACCGCGCGTCCGCCAGGTGGTGGCGTGTTTCCTGTTCGTGGGCGCGGCGCTTGGCGTGCTGGCGATCGCCGCGATCGCCTACGCCGAGGAGGCGGGAAACCCCGATCTCTCCGGCCTGCTGCTCGCGGCCAACGGCGGTGGCGCCATGGTCGGAGGCCTCAGCTACGGCCTGCTCACTCCCCCACGGAGGCCGGTCCGACGGTTCCGGGTGCTGCTCGCCGGTCTGGCCCTGTGCTACGTGCCGCTGCTCCTCGCGCCCCCACCGGTCCTCATGGCCGGACTGTTCTTCACGGCGGGCGTGTTCCTCGCCCCTGTGCTCGCCTGCACGTTTGGGCTGCTGCATCGGATCGCGCCCTCAGGGACGAGCACGGAGGCCTTCGCCTGGCTGGTGTCGATGTTCACGTTGGGGAGTGCGGGAGGGACGAGTCTCGCGGGCTTCGGCGCCGAGGTCATCGGAGCGCGGGGCGCGCTGGGAGTCGCGGTGATCGCCGTCGCCGCGGCGTGCCTGTTGTCGCTGCGCGTGCGGACCGTCGTGGTCGAACCGCGGCCCGAGGCCGCCCCCACCTCCGATCGGACGTGAGGGGCCGGCGCCCTCAGCGCGGTGCCGACCCCACGGATCCGCGCCGGACGAGCCGCCCGGAGAGTCGGAGGACATCGGGTGCCAGAGGGCGGCTCCCGTCCAGTACCGCGATGAGGCGTCTCATGCCCTGCTCCCCCAGGGCCTCGGCCGGTAGCGCGATGGTGGTCAGTTCCGGGGTGAGCGCACTGGCGAGGTCGACGTCATCGATGCCGGCGACGGAGATGTCCTCGGGGACCCGCAGCCCGGTCGCGTACGCCGCCTTGTAGACGCCGGCCGCCATCTGGTCGTCGTCACACACGACGGCGGTGGGGCGGGGCGTGCCCTCGAGCAGGGACAGGGCCGCGTCGCGCGCGCCTGAGCGTTCGATGGGGGCGGTACGGGAGAGGAGTCGTATGCCCAGGCGCGCACACACCGCGCGCCAGGTCTCGGCGCGTTCGCGGAACGACTCGGTGGGGACGTCGGCCGCGAGGTGGGCGATGGTGCGGTGCCCCAGGGTGTGGAGCTCGGTGGCCAGCTCGGTCAGCAGCGGGGGGACGTCGAAGCGCACCGAGGGGAAGCCGGGTGGCGGTTCGGCGTCGAGCACCACCAAAGGAACGGCCGCGTCCGGGGGTTGTCCGCCGTCCCCGAGGGCGCAGGCCAGTACCGCGTCCACGCCCTGGCCGACCACGTCCTCGGCGACGGAGTCGAGGTCGGGGTGCATGGACAGTACGACACGGCACCCCGCGGCGAGCGCGGCGCCGCGGGCACCGGTGAAGACCTGCGCGAAGAACGGTTGGGTGATCTCCGGGACGCCGATCAGCACGGTGGGGGGTGCGCCCTGGCGGAGTCGGCGCGCGTTGATGTTGGGGCGGAACCCCAGCTCGCGGGCCGCGGCGTGGACCGCCTCCTGGGTCGCCGCCGACACCCGCCCCCGCGCGGCACCACGGAACACCAGCGACACGGTGGACTGCGAGACTCCAGCCCGCCGCGCGACGTCGTGGCTCGTCGCGGACCTGCCCCGCTCGGGGCCCTCCGCCTCTCGCACCGGATTCTCGGTGGCACCACCCTCGACCATCCCCCAAGAGTAATGAGATGCGCACACGTCGCGGAAACCGCGATGCGATACTGACAGTCGACACCCGCGTCCCCAAGGGAATCGCCATGGTTGACCCCTCCGCGCCGTCCCCACCCCGGGCTCCCTCTCCCCCGGCCCGCTCCCACCTCGCCACCCTCATCGGCGGCGCCGCGGCCCTGACCGTGGTCACCGCACTCAGCATCGGCTCTGTGTCGAAGGAGGAGCCGGGGAGCGCCGACGTCGACAACGACGATCGGGACGTGGAGGCGTCCGACGCCGACGAGGGCTCCGCCGCCGAGGAGGACACCGATCTCGTGCTCATCTATCCCCGTGGTGAGCTCACGTCGAGCCAGGAGCACCTGCTGGCCGTGGCGCGGGAGGCGTCGGCGAAGCTGGGGCGCCCCCTGGTGGAGACGGAGGTCTCCAGTGCCGGATACAACAGCGGGGTCAAACGCCAGCTCCAGGACGGGGTGGCGGACGTGGCAATCACTTACGGCCCGTTCACCAGCGAGGCGTGTCGAGGCTTCGACGGCGCCGCGACCTCCGCTCCGGTGGCCCGCCTGCTGGACGCGCTGCTGGTGCCGCCTGGCAATCCGGACTCCTTGAGTGGGTTGGAGGACGTCGTCGACGAGGACCTCGTCCTTGGCGTCTCCGCGAACGGCCCGCACCGGGAGCGCGCGGAGGCGGCGGGGGTGTCGTCCGGGAACCTCGTGGAGTCCGAGCTGGAGTTCCGTGAGGTCGAGGACGGCGAGGTGGACGCGTTCCTCGGTGACTCCCAGGAACTCGCCTGGCAGGCGCGGGACCGGCAGAGCGACCTGGAGGTCACCGAGCCGTTGGTCCCCGTGGTCGACGGCGAGGAGGTCGAGGAGTACACCGGTTTCTACGTCTCCGATCCCGACTTCGCCGAGGAACTCGACGAGGTTCTGGCGACATTGCACGACGACGGTTGGGTGCTGGAGTCCGGCGAGGCGTGGGGCATGACCGAGGACCACCGCCCACCGGAGTCGGTGCACCGCTACGACGCGTGCACCCAAGGACCGTAGCCGGGTTCCTCAGTGACTCAGCACCTCAGTCGTTCAGCGATTCTGCCCTGACTGGCGCGGGGAAACTCTGGGATCCTGGGGTTCGGGTGCCCCGCCGTTTGGAGTTCCTCGTGTCCAAACCCTCCTCGACTTCCGACCCGACCTTCACCTCGTCCTCCGCGTCCGAAGTCACCGGTGCCGACATCGTCGCGCTCATCGCCGTCGCGGTGGTGGTGGTCGTCATCTCCGTGTTCGCGATGACGGCCTGGACCAATATCGGTGCGGTGCCGGCCGACAGTCTCCGGGACACGCCCGCACAAGGATCGGGGTAGCGGCGTGAACGCTGATGATGCGTCCGCCTGAGGTCAGCGTCCGCACGGCCGCGGCATCCGGGCTGAGGCGTGCCGGGCCGGGATCAGAGAACGTCAACGAACCGGGTCGCCTCGTCTGTCGTCATTCCGGTTTCCCGTGTGACGAGCGCGATGGCCTCGTCCCGCCCGACCTCAGCGAGCATCGCTCGTGCCCGCGACGCCACACTCTCCTCCACGAATCCGTGCACGTACTCGCCGGGCTGCAGGCGGTCGATGGTGGATTTGGCGTCTTTGAGACTCCAACCGGTCGCCTCCCTCAGCACCTTGATGGCCTGGATCTTCTTCCCAGCGAACATCAGTTCCCGGATCTCACGGGACACCTCGGGAGGAACATCAGTCACGGTTCCGGGTGGTGGTGTCGACGCGCCGACGGAGATCGCGTGCAGTTCGGGTACGGCCTCGCCCCGACCGACGCGGTCCACCACGTCTTTGGCCTCTCTCAGCCCCCACCCGGTCGCCCCGCGCAGGACCTTGATCGCCTGGATCTTCCTGTCACGGGACACGAGGGCGTAGACCTCCGCCACGGGGTCGTCGGGCGTACCGGTCGATGCCTCGCGTCCGCGTCCGAAAAATGAGAAGACCATGCCGGGATCATAGGTCGCGCCGCGGACGTTTTTCTCCCCAATTACCTCCTTGCGGTCAGGAGGGAAGGTCTCTGGCGTTGTAGCGTCCGTCGCCGCTGGGGTCGAGTCCCTCGGCGACGACACGTCGTGGGTGGATCCGGATGACTTCGTCGCCCCAGGGGGACACTCCGGGCCCGGTCAGTGTCTCCGCTCGTCCCCGGATCTCGACACTGCGCGGACGCCAGGGGTTCGTGGAGGCGAGGTCGTCCACGATGAAAGCGACTTCGGGGTTCCTGCTCGCGTTGCGGAACTTCTGGCTCTTGGCCAGTCCCCACCCCACCACGTCGATGGTCCGGGTCTCGGGGTTGTAGTGCACCCCCACGGCCCGGATCTGGGGGCGTCCCTGGGCGTCGATTGTCGTGAGACGGCCCAGCAACTGGGAGTCGAGGTACGCGATCTCGGCGTCGGTGAATGTCATGACCCCAGTCATGTCCTATCGCACGGCTGGGGTCAAGTCCCACGCGTGTCCAGCGTTTCCCCGGCGGCGGCACGCTCCCCGATCCGGCGCCTCATCCGTGCCTCGATGCCGTCCAGCAGGCTCTCCAGGCCGAACTCGAAGCTCGCTTCGGCGTCCGCGTCACCGGTGGTCTCAACGATGCGCAACATGGACGGGTACTGGTTCCAGTCGACGTGTGTGCGCAGGAACTCCTCCTCCACCTCCTGCCACGACCGGCCTTCTCCGCCCTCGGACCCGTCCCGCATCTCGTCACGCTCCATCGCGACCTGGATGGCCTCGCGGGCCTGTCCCCGAACGAAGGCGTCCACGCTGTTGACGGCGGCGAGCATCTCCCCCTCGGTGAGACCGGTGTCCTCGAGCACCGACAGGGCGGAGTTCATCCAGGCGAGGGTGCCCGGGCCGGCCAGGTGTCGCGCCGAGGTGAGTTGGATGACCCACGGGTGGGCGCGGTAGTCCTGCCAGTCCTCCCGCGCCCAGGCGGTGACCTTCTCCCGCCAGCCGCCGGGGTGCTCGTGCGGCAGACGCGACATCGCGATCATGCCGTCGACCATGAGAGCGAAGAGTTCGTCCTTTCCCGGCACGTAGGTGTACAGCGACGCGGTTCCCACGCCGAGGTCCTCGGCGACGCGACGCATCGACATCGCCTCCAAACCCTCGGTGTCCGCGATGTTCACCGCCGCCTTGACGATCCGATCCCGACTCAGCGTGGGCCGGGGTCCTCGCCTTCCTGGCTGCTGGTGCCCCCAGAGCAGTTCGAGAACCCGCCGCGCGCCCGCGTTGGATGGCACATTGCCTCCCAGCAAAACTCCGTATATTGTTCGGTATTAACGAATGGTGTTCGAAGTTGTCAAGGGGCCCCCTCCCCTCTCCGAGCACCCCCTGAGGAACGATCGTGCCCGACCCCACGCGGAGCCCGGCCGGGGCTCCACCCTCCGCCGCTCGCCACTCCCTCCACCGGGCCGGTGTGCGTTCGGGCGAACGCGCACTCGCTCCCGATCTCGCTCGCGGCGTCATGCTCCTGCTGATCGTCCTGTCCAACACCGTGTTCTACCTGTACGCCGCGGACCACGGGCCCTCGGGCTGGCACCCCGTCGACGGCTCCGTCCTGGACTCCGTCGTCCAGTTCGCCATGGTCGTCGGCCTGGATCTTCGCACGTTCCCCATGTTCGCGTTCCTCTTCGGCTACGGCATGATGCGGCTCTACCAGCGCCAGACCGAGGCAGGAACCGCCCCCAAGGCCGCGGTCGCCCTCCTGCGTCGGCGCAGCCTGTGGCTGTTCGTCTTCGGCGCCGCCCACGCCGCGCTGCTGATGGCCGGCGACATCCTGGGCGTCTACGCACTGATCAGCGTCGTACTGGGGTGGCTGGTCCTACGCCGCACTCCCCGCACCATGCTCGTCGTCGCCGGGGTGCTCTATTTCCTGCTGGTCGCGCTCACCGCCCTGACCTACCTCGAGTTCGTCGGTGGCGGCGACGCGTCTGCCGACGTTCCCAGCGCCGTCGCCTACGCCGCACACGAGACGAACTATTTCGCCTCCGTCGGCACCCGCCTGGAGACCTGGCTGCTGGGGAGCACCCTCCTCGGCTCCCTCTTCAGCTTCTCCTTCCACGCCGCCATGGTGCTCGGATTCTGGGCCGCCAGACGCCGTGTCCTGGAGGAACCCCGAAGGAACCTGCGCCTGCTCACCACGACCGCGATCCTCGGTGTCTCCGTCGGCTGGTTGGGCGGACTGCCGATCGCGCTGGACCACGTGGGCCTGCTCTCCATCCCCGCCGCGGCACACGGCCCCAACGGCCCGGTCTTCATGTGGCAGGTCATGACCGGACTGCCGGGCGGTCTGGGCTACGCCGCACTCTTCGGACTCCTCGCCATGTGGCTGTCGGAACGCGCGCGACGTGGCGTGGTCGTGAACGCCGTCGCGGCCCTGGGCAAACGCTCCCTGTCCGGTTACCTCGCCCACTCGGTCGTGTTCTCCCCCGTGCTCGCGGCGTGGGGGCTCGGCCTCGGCGCACACCTGGGCAGCGCGAGCGTCGCCGCTTTCGCGGTTCTCACCTGGTTGGTGACCGTCGCCGGTGCCTACGCCCTGGAACTGTCGGATCGACGTGGACCGGCGGAGGCGCTGCTGCGTCGGCTCATGTACCGCGACGCGGCGTCACGCTGACACGGACAGCCCCTCCCGGAAAGAGGTCCCCACGATGCTCCCGAACCGCCTCCTCCTACGTTGCGGTCTCGCCGCGGGGCCGCTCTTCGTCACCGTGTTCACGGTCGCCGGGGCGCTGCGTCCGGACTACTCCCCCGTCCGGCACCCGGTCAGCTCGCTGGCGCTCACCGGGTGGGGCTGGGTCCAGGTGGCGAACTTCCTCCTGGCCGGGGCGTTGCTGCTCGCCCTCGCGGTGGGTATGCGCCGTGTGGGCCCGAGACCGGTCCGGGGGGCGACGCCCTGGCTGCTGGGCCTCGGCGGTGTCGGGCTCATGGGCGCCGGCGTGTTTCCCGGTGACCCCGTGAGCGGGTACCCACCGGGAACCCCGGACACGCTGGTCTACACGCCGCCGGGCGTGGCACACGACGCCTTCTCGGTACTGTTCTTCCTCTGCGTCGCGGCCGCCGGCGGCGCGCTTTCCGTGCGCTGTGCGCGGGAACGACGGTGGGGGCTCGCGGTGTACTCCCTCCTCAGCGCGATCCTCTTCCTCGTGCTGCTGGTGGTCGCGAGCAGCGGGTTCGAGCAGGACCCGGCGCTCGTGGACTACGGCGGGCTGATCCAACGCGCCTCGTTGGTGGTGGGTTTCGCCTGGACCACCGTGGTGGCGGCCGCGCTGCTGCGCGGCGCCGAACGGGACCGCTCCGATTCCGGGGCCCCGACGGCGGCGCGCTGACACGGTGCGGCAGCGACCTGGGTCGTGTGTGTTGAGGGCTTCTCGGGTGATGGAGCGGCCGTCGCCGCTACTGGGGTCGCTTCGCGGATTGTGCCCCGGCGGGCGCCCGCGCTTCGGCTCCCAGGACGATCCGTGCTGGGCATCCTGGTCGGCTCCTCGACAGGATCCACGCAGCGAACGCCGTCCCGACGGTCACGAGCCCCAGCGCCCCCGCGAAACACAGCGCTGAAATAACGACCTAGAGGCGCAGGCGTCGCATCCAGTGGCCCGCCCGCGTCATCACCTTCGTCCACGTCTCGGGGTCGAAGACGGGCGTCCCGTCGAGGGCGAGAAGCCGCTGTGTCGCGACCGTCTGCGGCTCGGTGAAGCGCAGCAGGCCCTCGGGGCCGTGCCGCCGCCCCAGTCCCGAGCGCTTCATGCCCCCCATGGGTCCGCCATAGCTGGCGAAGGCGGCCCCGTAGCCGTCGTTGACGTTGACGGTTCCGGCCTGGATCCGTGCGGCGAGCAGGCGTCCCCGGGTCTCGTCCCGTGTCCACACGCTCGCGTTCAGCCCGAGGTCGGAGTCGTTGGCCATCGCCACGGCCTCCTCGTCGTCGGCGAACGGGGCGACGGCGAGGAGCGGACCGAACGTCTCCGCCCGGCATGACGCCATCTCGGGCCCCACCCCGGCGAGCACCGTGGGCGCGTAGAACAACGGGCCGAGGTCCGGGCGGGCGTGTCCCCCGGCCAGGACCTCCGCCCCCCGCGCGACCGCGTCGCGCACGTGTTCGTCGGTGCGGTCGAGCTGACGGGCGTAGGTGAGGGAGCCCATGTCCGCGCTGAAGTCGAACCTGGAGTTGAGCTCCATGCCCGCGACGGCGCTCGCGAGCCGGTCGACGAACCGGTCGTGGATGGACTCGTGCACGTAGAGACGTTCCGCCGCGATGCACAACTGCCCGGCGTTGGAGAACGCCGCCCGTAGCGTGCCGCGGACCGTCCGCTCGACGTCGGCGTCCGCGCGAACCACCATCGGGTTCTTGCCCCCGAGTTCGGCGGAGCACCCGATGAGGCGGGCGCCGCAGCGTTCCGCGATCGTGGCGCCGGCCGTGGTGGAACCGGTGAACGCCACGTGGTCGGCGCTGTCGACCAGCGCCTCGCCGATGTCGGCGGGTTCCCCCACCACCGGGATCCACAGGTTCTGCGGCAGGCCGCACTCCTCCAGCAGGTCCATCGCCCACAGCGCGCTCAGCGCGGTCTGGGTGTCGGGCTTGGCGATCACCGCGTTCCCGGCGAGGAGCGCGGGCACGGCGTCGGCCAGCGGGAGGGTCAGTGGATAGTTCCAGGGGGTGATCACGCTGACCACTCCCTTGGGATGGTGGTTGACCTCGGCCCGGGTCGCCACCGGCATCGCGCCGGTGACACGGCGGGGCCGCAGCATCGCCGGCGCACGGCGGGCGTAGTACAAGGTCGCGGCCGCCGCGTCGTAGACCTCCTCGAACGCGTGCCGACGGGCCTTGCCGGTCTCCCATTGCAGGATGTCCAGGATCTCCCGCTGTCGGCGGAGCACGAGGTCACTGAAACGCAGGAACGGCTTCACCCGTAGCGCCGGGGCGACCCGGGCCCACGCGGCCTGGGCTTCGCGGGCCCGGGCGAACGCCGCCTCGATGTCCTCGCCGGAGGACTGTGGGAGCTCCGCGAGCGGTGCGCCGGTGAAGGGCGCCGTGACCGTGGTCGGACGACGGGTGGTCGCGGCGACGCGACGGGTGAGCCGGGTGGCCAGGCCCTCGGGCAGTCCGGCGCGTGGGTCCGGGGGCGTTGCGGCGGAGGCGGTCATGTGCGCACCATATCCGGCTCGGCCACGTCCGCACTACTGCCGAGTAACGACGCCCCGGGCGTGCCACCGAGCCTGACCAGTCCTGGTCACCGCCCCCTCGGTGGCACGTGACGGGAGCTCGTCGTCGGGAGGACCGGCCCGCCCCACACCCCGGCCACGCGCCACGCACCTCACCCGCGTCGACTCATCACCCACTGACACACCAGCAGGCCGA
This sequence comes from Spiractinospora alimapuensis, assembly GCF_018437505.1. Lineage (NCBI taxonomy): Bacteria > Bacillati > Actinomycetota > Actinomycetes > Streptosporangiales > Nocardiopsidaceae > Spiractinospora > Spiractinospora alimapuensis. The sequence goes on from NZ_CP072467.1 coordinate 863,805, forward strand.
TCAGGCACCACGCCGAGAGGACCGCGAAGGGCAACGGCGACACCCCGCCCTCGGGTACCGCGACGGTCTCCCGGATCGCCTGGGCCATGTAGGTGAGTGGGAGGAAGTCGTGGAAGGTGGCGAGCCAGGCGGGCAGCCGCTCGGCGGGGAAGTTGATCGGGGAGAACATGAGAGCGAAGAAGAGCACCACGTTGGTCGCCATCTGGGCGGCCATCGGTGGGACGACGTAGGCGATGGTGTAGCCGATGGCGACACAGGTGAGCGACACGAGCAGCACGGCGGGCAGCACCAGCGGGCTGATCCGCAGCTCCAGGTCGAACCGGAGCGTGGCGGCGACCAGCCCGGCCGCCAACCCGGGCAGGGCGATGAGCACCCACGTCGTGACGTCGGCGACGAGGGTCGCGCTGCGGGGGACGGGAAGCGCGCGTTGGAAGTCGAAGATTCCCTGCATCTTCTGCTGGGCGACCATGCTCGGCGCGAACGCCATGCACACGGCGATGAGGGAGATGGCCATGGCCCCGGTGGCGAGGTACTGGGCCGCCACGGGGTCCTGGTCCACGCCCGGGATGAGGAACGCGAACCCGATTACGATGCCGACGGACAGGATGATCTGGATGAGGATCATGAGCGGGGCGACGAACCGCACCCGCAGTATTCCCCAGCGGAACATCAGGGCATAGCTACGAAGCCACCACGTGACTCCCCCGGTCGGCTCCGTCGTCCGTGCGGGCGGCGCCGGTGGCGTTTGCGTTCTCGGTTCCGACGAGACCGACATAGACGTCCTCCAAGCTGGTGGGGGTGATCGAGAACTCTTCGATGTCTCCGGACCGTCGCAGGGCCTGTGCCCACGCGAGCGCGTCCGGAGCGTGTTCGGTGGCGATGGGCATGAGATGGCGGCGTCCCGTCCGCCGGGCCGGGCCCGCCGTGGCGATCGCCGGTTCGATGGGCGCGGCGTCCGAGGAGAGCAGTTCCAGGCGCAGCTCTCCCGCGGCACTCTCGCGGAGCTCGGCGGGGGTTCCCTCCGCGACGACCCGGCCACCGTCCAGGACGGCGAGGCGGTCGACGCTGCGCTCCGCCTCGGCCACGTTGTGGGTCACCAGGAGTACGGCGTGGCCCTCGTCGGCCAGGGCGCGCACCTGCTCCCAGAGGAGGCGTCGTCGGACGGGGTCGACGTCGTTGGTCGGTTCGTCCAACATCACGACCCGTCCCGGCGCGACACCAGCCATCGCGAACGCGGCCAGCCGGCGCACGCCGCCGGACAACCGCTCCCCGATGGTGTCGGCCCATGGGTCGATCTCCAACGCGGTGATAAGCGCGGCGGCACGGGCGCGGGCCTCGTCCCGACCGGCGCCCCGGATCCGCCCGATCATCTCCACGGCCTGGCGTGGGGTGACCCCTTCCAGTGGAGCGTGCGCCTGCGGCATCAGCGCGCACATTCCGCGCGCGTAGGCGGGATCGGCGACGAGATCGCGCCCGCCCAGCGTGATCTGTCCGGCGGTGGGCCGGAGCAGTCCCACCACCTGGTTGATCAGGGTCGTCTTCCCGGCTCCGTTGTGTCCCAGCAGGCCGAACACCTCCCCCGGCGACACCTCGAGCGAGATCCCGTCGTTCGCGGGTTCGCCCGGTCTGTACTCCTTGCGGAGCTGGTGGATCCGCAGCACGAAGAGCCCTCCAAATACTGGGTGGTATGCGAATACCACTCAGTATTCAGATACCATTGGGGATGTCAAGCTGGGTTCGAAGGAGGTCGGGATGGCGGAACGACTCACCCGAGAGGAACAGCGCGTACGCAACCGAAAGGAACTCCTGGCCGCGGCGGTGAGGGTATTCGCCGAGCGGGGGATCGCCGGCGCGTCGCTCGACGAGGTGGCGGCCGAGGCGGGCCTGACCAAGGGGGCGGTCTACTCCAACTTCGCCAACAAGGAGGAGCTCGTCATCCAGGTGCTGTGGCAGCAGATCGCCACCCCGGAGAACATCGAGGCCGAGCGCCTGTTCGCCTCCTCCGCGTCCACCGAGGAGCTGATCAACGCCTACGGGGACCTGTGGGTCGCCACGACGCGCGGCGGAACGCGTGACGCCTACAGCAGGGTGGCGTTGGAGTTCATGGCCCACGCGCTGCGCGACCCGGTCCTACGCGAGGAGTACCGCGACTTCGTCTTTCCCCCCGTGGAGATGGCGCGACACCACCCCTTCGCCCCCGAGGGAAGCGAACTGGCCAAGCTCCCGCCCGGCCTGGTCCTCAACCTGGTGACGGCGCTCAGCATCGGACTCGGCTCCCTGAGCCTGATCAGCGCCGAGCACTGCCCGCCCGAGCTGTTCCGCGTCGCCCTGCGCCTCCTGGCCGGCCTCCCCATCGACGTGGACGCCATCCCCGCGCCACCTCCGCCGACCTCCGGCCAGCACCAAGGAGAGGCGAGCCACTCCATTCCCGAAGAGTGACCTTTACGTCGTAGATTCACATAGACGCGTAATGACGGCGGCGTGCTCGGCACCGAATTCCGGCCCCGGACGGGCGACTCCGCGCTCGCGCCGCACCACTCCCGTCCTGAGGCGAAGGAACGCTCCGGGCCAGGCCGGATCGCCCCGTTCGCGCCCCGTGGGCTCCGGGTAACCCTCGGCATCGCGTGGTGCGGCCCCCGCGCACGGGGCGACGGTACGTGCCCGCGCCGCGCGGCCGGGGGGTGGTGCCCTCGTCCGCCGCCCAGCCGGCGCACCGTGTCCAGAACCCAACGCTCAGGCGGAGACCGACGCCGCCGCCTGGTTCCTCCTCGTCCATCACACAGGCCGTCGCGCGGGGTGCGGGTGGACCTCGCCCGCGTACGAGCGGGACGGCGTGCGCGGATCCCGGGGCACCGCGCCGCAGGGGGCCGGACGGCTCCGCCGGCGCGAAGCGATCTCCTTGGGCCACGAAGTACCCGTGCCCGTCATGCCCAATCTCCGCGCCCCGTGTCCCGACACGTGGCGCGGCGGGGGACGCAGCACCAGGGGTTTGGAACGGTCCGGGGTGCGCTCGCGTAGGCGTCGGGGTGGTGGAGTCAATCAGCCCGGCAACGGGTTGGGCCGTCGCCGGCGCGGTCGAGGTCTCCGGTGTTCCCACCGCCCGCGCACCGGAGCCCCGGGGGTTCGGTCCCTCGCCGCCTCGACCGCCCGCGGGGTCGTGTGACCACGGCGGTGCCACCGATCCCGCCGCAGCGCGTGAATGCCCCCCCGGGGGGAGAGCGACGGGGGGCATGGCGGCGGAGACAACCCGGCGGGATATGTGCGGGACTAGCGCGGGGCGGTGCGGCCGGGCCAGGGGGCGAGGGTCGGGAGTGCGGAGACGTCGGGGGCGAGGACACCGTCGGGGGTGCGGCCGGCGATCCAGGCGGTGAGGTCGCGCAGGTCGCCGCGGATCGTGACGGGGTCGCCGGATCCGAGGGTCCGGGTCTCGTCGGTGTCGGTGGCGATGAGGTCCAGGCGGGTGCCCCTTGGCACGCGAAGTTCCAGGAAATCCAACAGGTGGTGGGCGAACTCGGCCGTCCAGTCGCGGGGCCGGTATGTAAGGGCGAGGTCGACGGCGTGAATCTCGGCCTCGCGCCAGCGGGCGAACACCGTGTCGGTCACCGTGCCATCGCGGTAGGCGACGCCGAGGTCCCAGTCACCGTCGGAGAGGTCGCTCCACTGCGTCTCCAGCTCCGACTGGGCGTCGCGCAGTCGCGCGAGGAGCTCGTCCCGCGGCCGCGTGGCGCCCTCCTCGATCTCACGGTCCCGACCCTCCTGGCCACCGTCGTAGATGTCCACGCGCTCACCCGCCCGCGCGAAGCGCACCTGACGCTCCAGCGCCCAGGCGTTGTTGGCGAGGTGCGACACGACGTGGGCGCGGGTCCAACCAGGGAGTCCGGACGGGGCGCGCAGCGTGGCCTCATCGGTGTGGGCGAGCAGGTCGAGGACCCGGGCGTGGGCGGAGGCGACAAGGGTGACCACCACGCGGGGGGACGACTCGGGAACGGGCGTGACGTTGTCCATCCCCCTATAGTGCCTGGCGCCCCGTGGGACGCGCCAGGCGCGTCACTGTTGGGCGGAGACCGCGCCGACGGCACCCACGACCGCCGCCGCGAGGTCGGCGACCACCTGGTCCAGCGAAACGTCGGGGTGGTCCAACCACCACTCCCCCGTTTCGCGCACCATGCCGATGACCGCGTGCGCCACGACCCGTGCGCGCGGCGCGGCGTCGATCCACCCCTCGGCCACGAAGACGGCACCCATCTCCTCACCCAGGCGGCGCACCATCATCCCGACGTTGCCGCGCGTCGCCGGATCCTCCGCGGTGGCCCGGTGCATCAGGAACCGGTAGAGGTTCAGGTTGGCCCCGATGACGCCGAGGTACACACCGATCGTGGCGTGCGCCCGCTCCCGCAGGTCCGAACCGAGGGTCAGCTCCTCGCGGATCCGTGCGACGAGGGGCTCCACGTGCCGGACGGCGAGGGCCCGGTAGAGGCCGTTCTTGTCGCCGAAGTGCCGGTAGAGGATGGGCTTGCTGATGCCGGCCTCGGCGGCGATGGCGGCCATCGTGGCGTCGGGGCCGTCCCGCTGGATCACGGTGTCGGCGGCGTCCAGGATGGCGCGTCGGCGTTCCGGGTCCCGACCACGAGTCCCATCCGCCCCCTCCGGGGCCAGTCCGGAGGGGGGCGCGCTCACCGGTCTCCCCCGAAAATGGCCCTGGCCCTCGGGTCCGGGAGATATCGGGTCGGTGGCTCGCACATGTCTCGCATTCCTCGCGGTTCTCGCACTCGGGTGTGGATCGTTGGGACGCGGACGTGGTCGCCGCGATCGTGCCCCGAACGCGGCGAAACACATTCTCGCTGCCGGTCGCGTCGCGGCCCGAACGCGCGTTGGGGGATGCCCCAGGCCGGTGTCAGGCGGCGCGGTCCCCTTCCCTCTTCCCTGGGGAGGGGGAGATTCACACCCTAGATGTACTGACCATGGAGGTTGGTAACACCCACCCCGCGTGATGCATACGAAGAGGGCCTCCGGTATCGATGGGGATTGCGACATCATCACCGGACCGGAAGGCCCTCGATGCCTCACGCTACCCATCCCAACGCCAAGCTCGCACCGGCTGGCCGCCTGGCATTGGCCCGCTGCATTGTCGAGGACGGATGGCCGCTGCGCCGGGCCGCTGAACGCTTCCAGGTCTCGGCCACCACCGCCCAGCGCTGGGCCGCGCGCTACCGCACCGGCGGCCCAGCCGCCATGACCGATGCCTCCAGCCGTCCCGCCCGCTCGCCCCGGCGCACCTCCATCCGCCGTCAGCGCCGCGTCATCAAACTCCGCCACCTCAACCAGTGGGGACCGGCCCGTATCGCCGGGCACCTGCACATGCCCGCCTCTACCGTCCACCGCATCCTCACACGCCACGGCTGCGCTCGCCTGGCCCACCTGGACCGCGCCACCGGCCGCACCGTGCGCCGCTACGAACGCGCCCGCCCCGGCGAACTGGTCCATGTCGACGTCAAAAAACTCGGCTCCATCCCCGACGGCGGCGGCCACCGCGCAGTGGGCCGCCACGCGGGAGTACGCAACAAGCAGGCAGCCACCACCGCCCGACGCAACGGGTCCCCGGTGATCGGCCACAGCTACCTGCACACCGCCCTGGACGACCACTCCCGCCTGGCCTACACCGAAATCCTGGCCGACGAACGCAAAGAGACCGCCACCGCCTTCTGGCAGCGCGCAGCGGCCTACTTCGCCTCGGTGGGCATCACCGTGGAGCGGGTCCTGACCGACAACGGGTCCTGCTACAGATCCGGTCTGTGGCGCGAAACGCTGACCCAGACCCAGATCGCACACAAGCGCACCCGCCCCTACCGGCCCCAAACCAACGGCAAGGTCGAACGCTTCCACCGCACCCTGACCGACGAATGGGCCTACGCCCGCCCCTACACCTCAGAGACCCAACGCCGCCACGCATTCACCGGATGGCTGCACCACTACAATCACCACCGCTTCCACACCGCCATCAACGGCCCACCCACCACCCGCGTCACCAACCTCACAGGACAGAACACCAGATCGTTGATGGGGGTGTCTTGGACCTCCTGCGGGCGCGACGAAGGGTGCCAATGCTCTGGGCGTGAACACCAACCTGGACGCCCTTCTGATCGCACGCTCTGTCTCTCTGGGCGGCCACGTCGTGGGTTGGTCGCCGAAACCCGGAAGACGCGACCCGGCGCGGCTGTTGACCGACGCTGAACTGGTCTGCGTCGCTGTCGCCCAGGGCCTGCTGGGATGTGACTCCGAGCGCCGGTGGCCGAACACCGCGCCAGCCCGGATCGGCCACCTGTTCCCGCGCCTGCCTCACGCGTCGCGGTCGAACGCTCCGACGTGGGCGAGATCACCGGCTACCGCCACGACACCTCCCACCACGCCCTCTGGGGCGCCACGGCGCGGCATCCGCTCACCCACCCCCAAGAACTCGACGAACGCGAACCAGCCCCCCACCTCCTCCATCCCCAGCGGACCGCCCCCGTCACAGGGCCGATCGTGTGCGACGAGGGCTTCACCGGCGCCCTTCGCCCCCTCGTGGTACGGGCCACGTCATCGGACGGGCTGTCCGGTGACGGCCCGTCCGATGATGAGTCGTTGGATCTCGCTCGCGCCCTCGAAGATGGTGAAGATCGTGGCGTCGCGGTGCCAGCGTTCCACCGGAAACTCCGTGGTGTAGCCGTTCCCGCCCAACAGGCGGATGGCGTTCTGGGTCACCCAGGTCGCCGTCTCGCTGGCGAAGAGTTTGCTCATCGAGCCCTCGGCCTGGGCGAAGTCACGGTCGTTGCGGCCCATCCACGCCGCGCGCCACACCAGCAGGCGGGCCGCGTCGATCCGCGTCGCCATGTCGGCCAGGGTGAACGCGACGGACTGTGTGTTCGCCAGCGGGGCGCCGAACTGCTCCCGCTCCACCGTGTAGTCCCGGGCGCACTCGTAGGCCGCGCGGGCACAGCCCACGGCCATGGCCCCGACCGTGGGTCGGGAGGTCTCGAACGTCTTCATCGCGGCCTGGCCGCCGGACCGCTTGCCCTCCCTCGCGCGGGCCAGGCGCGCGTCCAGCTTCTCCTTCCCGCCGAGCAGACAGCGGCCGGGGACACGGACGTCGTCCAGCACGACCTCGGCCGTGTGCGACGCCCGGATCCCGTGCTTGGAGAACTTCTGGCCCTGCCCCAGCCCCTTGGTTCCCGGAGGGACGACGAAGGTCGCCTGTCCCCGCGCGCCGAGCTCCGGGTCCACGGAGGCCACCACCACGTGGACGTCCGCGATGCCCCCGTTGGTCACCCAGGTCTTGGTTCCGTTGATCACCCATTCGTCGCGCGCCTGGTCGTAGCGCGCACGGGTCCGGATGGCCCCGACGTCGCTGCCCGCGTCGGGCTCGGAGGAGCAGAACGCGCCGAGGCGGACGTCGTCGGCGTCGCCGAACATCGGGGGAACCCACTCGCCCTGTTGTTCCGGCGTCCCCGTGGCGGCGACCGACACCGCGGCCAGGGTGGTCCCGGTCAGCGCCAGCCCGATGCCGGGGTCACCCCAGTACAGCTCCTCGTAGGTGACGGGGATGCCGAGCCCACTGGGCTCGAACCACTGGGTGGCGAAGAAGTCCAGGGAGTAGAGTCCGATCTTGGCGGCTTCCTGCAGGATCGGCCACGGGGTCTCCTCCCGCCGATCCCACTCCGCCGCGGCCGGCCGGATGACGTCGCGGGCGAATCCGTGCACCCACTCCCGCACCTCCCGAACGTCGTCACTGGGTTCCGGATGGAACACGGGGTGGCCTTCGCTCATGGTGGTCCCTGTTCTTTGGTGTCCCGGGCGTGCCGAATCTGGAGTTACCAACGGTAACAGCACCGGGGTCGGAACTGAACCTCCCGTCCGCGACCGGATCCGGTCGCGGACGGGGGACGACGGTCACTCCACCGCGTATCGCTCCAGGAACCGGTAGACGTCGGTGTCGTCCACGCCCGGAAAACTGCCCGGGGGCAACGCGGCGAGCACGTGGGAGTGGGCGCGCGCCGAGGGCCACACCTGCCCCTCCCACCGCGCGGCGAGGTCGGCGGGCGGGCGCAGACAGCACTCTCCCGTCGGACAGCCCGAACGCCGCCGGTTGGTCGTCTCGCGTCCACGGAACCAGCGCGACTCCTTGTAGGGAACACCCAGGGTGATGGCGAAGTTGCGCTCCCGCCCCGGGTCCACGTAGGCCACACACCAGTGCGTGCCGTTGGGCTTGTCGGTGTACTGGTAGTGGACGGAGTAACGGTCCGCGAGGGTGAAGACCTGCCGGCCGGCCCAGTACCGACACATCCGTTGTCCCTCGATCGCGCCGGCGTCGTCGGTGGGAAACACCAGGCCGTCGTTCTCGTAGGCCTTGTAGATGATGCCCGACTCGTCGTTGCGGATGAAGTGGCCCATCAGGTCCAGGTGTCGCGTGGAGAGGTTGGTGAACCGGTGCGCCGCCATCTCGTAGGACACCGAGTACACGTCACGCAGATCCTCGACCGAGATGTCGCGGGCGGCCTTCGCCTCCTGGAGGTAGGGGGCGGCGGTCTCCTCCGGGATGAGGACCGCGGCAGCGAAGTAGTTGGCCTCGACCCGCTGCCGTAGGAAGTCGGCGAAGTCGCGTGGCCGCGCGTGATCCAGGACGAAGTGGCCGAGTGTCTGCAGCAGCACCGTGCGGGGTGTGTGCATACCGAGGCTCTCCCGGCGCAGGAAGATGCGCCGGTTGCGCATGTCGGTGACCGAACGGACCGACCGTGGCAGGTCCTGGACGTAGCGCAGGGAGAACCCGCAGTGGGTGGCGATCGCGAGGATCATGCCCTGTGACAGGGCGCCCCCCTGGTAGTCGACCGCGTGCAGGACCTCTTGGGCCGCCCGCTCGACGTGTTCGAAGTAGTTTCCCCGCTCACGCATCTGGCGCCGGAGGTCGGCGTTGGCCCGGCGCGCCTCCTCGGGGGTGGCCGTCGGTTTGACGTCGCGCCGACGAAGCTCCTCGTACAGGCCCACGAGGTGCTCCAATACGTCGTTGGGGACCCGTTTCCCGACGCGCAGGTGCGGGAGGTTCAGTTCCCGGTAGAGGGGATCCCGCTGCGCCTCCTCCACCGCGATCTCCAACTGGGCGCGGCGGCTGGGCGGCTGACGGGACAGCAGCTCCTCCACGGGGACGTCCAGCGCCTTGGCCAGGGACCCCAGCAGCGACAGCTTGGGCTCCCGCTTCCCGTTCTCCAACAGCGAGAGCTGGGACGGGGCCCGGTCGACACGCTCGCCCAGTTGCGCCAGGGTGAGCCCCCGGCTGCGGCGAAGGTGCCGAAGTCGCTGCCCAAAGGTCACAAGATCCACACCTTCAGGCAAAGACAGGATTTCTTTGGTTCCGAACTGCGGCATAGCTTGATGCTATAGAAAGATTCGCGAATCTTCACATCGAATTCTCGTGCACACTTCTTCCCATGGGCCAAGAATCGGAAGTGCCGGCGGGGAACTCCCGATACGCGGTGTCTCCAGCCGGCAGCATCACGACTGGACCTAAGGGGCGGTACACGATGACCAGCACCACAACACGCCAGGACAGCGCCGGGCTTCAACACGAGTGGGAGACCGACCCGCGCTGGAAGGGAATCGAACGGACCTACTCGGCCGAGGACGTCGTGCGGCTGCGGGGCTCCGTCACCGAGGAGCACACGCTCGCGCGCCTGGGCGCCGAACGGCTCTGGGAACTCCTCCACCGTCGGGACTACGTGCACAGTCTGGGGGCCCTCACCGGCAACCAGGCGGTGCAGCAGGTCCGCGCCGGGCTGGAGGCCATCTACCTCTCCGGATGGCAGGTCGCCGCGGACGCCAACCTCGCGGGCCAGACCTACCCCGACCAGAGCCTCTACCCCGTGAACTCGGTCCCCACCGTCGTGCGGCGGATCAACAACGCGCTCCTGCGCGCCGACCAGATCACGTGGTCGGAGGGGGACGAGGACGCGCCCCACTGGCTCGCGCCGATCGTCGCGGACGCCGAGGCGGGATTCGGCGGCGTGCTCAACGCCTACGAGCTGATGACCTCGATGATCGCCGCGGGCGCCGCGGGCGTGCACTGGGAGGATCAGCTCGCCTCGGAGAAGAAGTGCGGGCATCTGGGGGGCAAGGTCCTCATCCCCACCTCCCAGCACGTGAGGACCCTGAACGCCGCGCGGCTGGCCGCCGACGTGGCGGGGGTGCCCAGCCTCGTGGTGGCCCGCACCGACGCGCAGGCCGCCACGTTGGTCACCAGCGACGTCGACGAACGCGACCGGAGGTTCCTCACCGGTGAGCGCACCGCCGAGGGCTTCCACCGGGTGCGCAATGGCCTGGAGGCGTGTGTCTCACGCGGCCTGGCCTACGCGCCCTACGCCGACCTGCTGTGGATGGAGACCTCGACCCCGGACCTCGACCTCGCGCGACAGTTCGCCGAGGCGATCAAGGAGGAGTACCCCGACCAGTTGCTCGCCTACAACTGCTCGCCGTCCTTCAACTGGAAGCGCCACCTGGACGACTCCACCATCGACAAGTTCCAGCGGGAGCTCGGCCACATGGGATACAAGTTCCAGTTCATCACCCTCGCGGGCTTCCACAGTCTGAACCACTCCATGTTCGACCTGGCCCGTGGCTACGCCGAGAACGGGATGACGGCCTACGTCGACCTGCAGGAGCGCGAGTTCGCCGCCGAGGCCCAGGGGTACACCGCCACGCGCCACCAGAGGGAGGTGGGCACGGGCTACTACGACCTGATCGCCAGCGCGATCACGCCGGACGCCGCGACCACCGCACTCACCGGATCCACCGAGGAGGACCAGTTCGCTGCGGCTCACTGAGGAGCTGGTCCGGTAGGGGCGGTCCCCTCTCCGCTTTCGTGGCTGGAGTCGGAGGGAGGGGCCGCCCTCGTTCGTTCGCCCCGTTCGGCCGACGCCGGACGGGGGCCGCGCCGCCCCGACGCGCCCCCGAGACCTCGGCGGTCGCTGTCGGGGCCGGATCCGAGCGACGGACGCGACGGCCCGGTGCGCTGGGGCAGGACCTAAGCTTTTGCGCATGACCACCGCGAAGGCCGAACCGCGGGACGACAGTGTCCCTTCCTCTCCCGGGTCCCCCGCCGTCGCCGCGTTGACGCCGCGGCTGTTGGGCTGGGAGATCGCCGTGGTGTTGGCGGCATCCGTCGCCGCCTACGCGGTCGAGTCCACGATCTCCTTCGTCGGGGTCCTGACGTCGCCGGAGAGCCTGTCGGCGCAGCAGGCCAACCTGGTGGTCCCCGGCGCGCAGTCCGAACGGCCGTGGCTGGACCTCGCCGTCCAGGTGTTCCGGATCGTCAACGCGCTCGTCCCGGTCGTTCTCGTCGTCTACCTGCTGCACCGCACCCGGGAGTCCGCCGCGCGCATCGGGTTCGACGTACGACGCCCGGGCTTCGACCTCGGCTACGGCGCCCTGCTCGCCGGCCTGATCGGCGCGGGGGGCCTGGTGGTCTACCTGGTCTCGGTCAATCTCGGACTCACGCGCCCCATCGCGCCGAGCACCCTGCACCCCCACTGGTGGCAGATCCCGGTCCTCGTTCTCCAGGCGGTGAAGAACGGAGTCCTGGAAGAGGTGATCGTCGTCGGTTACCTCATGCACCGCTTCGGGCAGCTCGGCCGGATGTGGGGCTGGTCCCCGCGCCGCTCGGCGATCGTCGCGACGGCGACCAGCTCGGGACTGCGCGCCTTCTACCACCTCTACCAGGGGGTGGGAATGTTCTTCGGGAACCTGGTGATGGGGGTCGTCTTCTGCTGGTTCTACCATCGCTTCGGTCGGGTGATGCCGCTGGTGGTGGCGCACGCGGTCATCGACATCGTGGCGTTCGTCGGAGCGGTGTACCTGATCGGCGCGCTGGACTGGTTGCCGGTCTAGTCAGCGCCGAGGGCGCTGGGCGTCCAGGGAGTCCTCCAGGTAGCGCGGACGTGCGATGAGGAGTCCGGCGGTGGCGTTGGCGACGACGGCGCACAACGCGATGACGACCGACAGGCCCCAGCCACCGGTGGCCCCGTAGGCCAGGCCGAACAGCAGGGGTCCGGCCCCACCGATGAGGTAGCCGACGCTCTGGGACGTCGCGGACAGCGTCGCCGTCCCCGCGGCGGTCCGGGTTCGGATGGCGAAGAGGGTGAGGGCCAACGGGAAACTGGACATGGCGACACCGAGGAGGGTGGACCACACCCAGGGCGCCGCGACCGGCGCGATCCCCAGGCCGACGAGGCCGACCACGTAGCAGCTACTACACGCGACCACGATCCATCGCTGGTCGCGGATCCGGACGGCGAGCCCCGGGAGCAGCAGTGACGTGGGGATCGCCAGCGCGGACAGGTAGGAGAGCTGCACTCCGGCCTCGGCGGCGCCCAGGCCACTGGTCCGCAGGAGCTGGGAGTACCAGCCGAACAGGATGTAGGCCAGCGCGGACTGGGTGCCGAAGTAGGTGATGCTCTGCCATCCCATCGCGCTGCCCAGGACGCGGCGCACGCTCAGCGTGGAGCTGCCGGCGGCCGAGGAGGTACCTCCCAACAGGACGATGACCCACGGAACCGCGGCGATCACTGCGAAGGCAGCGTACCCGGTCAGGACGATCCGCCAGTCGCCGCTGACGGCGTGCATCGCGGGTACGGTCAGCGCCGCGGCGAGCGCGCTGCCGACTGCCATGGCGGTGGTGTACAGCGTCGTCAGCGCGCCCACGCGGTCGGGAAAGAGTCGCTTGATCAGGCCGGGGAGCAGGACGTTGCCCACGGCTCCGCCCGACAGGGCGACGGCGCTGCAGACCATGAACAGCCACGTGGGCTCGGCGAACCCACGTGCTCCGGAGCCGAGCGCGATCGCGCACAGGGCCACCAGCAGGAGGCGCTGTTCCCCGATCAGGCGGGCGAGCACGGGGGTGAAACCACCGAAGAGGGCGAAGCAGACGACGGGAAGCGTCGTCAGCAGGCCAGCGCCGAGCGCGCTGAGGCCCAGTCCGTTGGTGAGCTCCTCCAGGATCGGCCCAACGCTGGTCACGGCGATGCGAAGGTTGAGGCCGGCCAGGCCGATGCCGAGGACGAGAAGTATCGCGACGGTCCAGGAGCGGCGCGCCGGGAGCCGAACCTCGCTCTCACGTTGTGTCATCTCCACCCGAGCAATCATAGGATGACCCCATAACTGGATTCGACTCGCCCCCGGAACCGGTACCATGCCTGAACCTGGCCCAAGCTCCTGCGCAGGCGCGGAACCCCGTCCGAAACGAGACCGACCAATGGCCGATCAGGAGGAAGGCGTGCCCCTCGCCTCGACACGACGAACGGGACTCGTCGAACAGGTCATCACCCAGATCCGCACCCAGATTGACTCAGGCGAGTGGCGGGTCGGCGACCGGATACCGACCGAGACGGAACTGTCGGACCAACTGGAGGTGGGGAGGAACACGGTGCGCGAGGCCGTGCGCGCCCTCGCCCACACGGGTCTGTTGGAGATCCGCCAGGGCGCCGGCACGTTCGTGCGGGCGTCCAGCGAACTCGCGGGGGCGCTACGTCGCCGCGTGGAACGCGGAAAGCTACGCGAGACCCTGGAGGTGCGCCGCGCCTTGGAGGTGGAGGCGGCCCGGCTGGCGGCGACCCGTCGCACCGACACCGACCTCGAGGAACTCAACACCCAGTTGCGCCGGCGCAAAGCGGCCCACGACGTGGGGGACCCGGCCGCGTTCGTCGACTCCGACGTCGCCCTGCACCGCGCCGTCGTCCGCGCCTCCCACAGCCCGCTGCTGATCGAGCTGTACAGCAACCTGACCCCCGGAATCACCGAGGGTATCGCCAGCATGGTCCTCGAGGACGGGACCGAGACGGTGCCCATCGACCACACACCACTGGTCGCCGCCATCCGCGACCGGGACCCCGACGCCGCGGCCCAGGAGACCACGCGGTTCATCGACGAACTCCTGGAGGAGAACCAGGACTAGCACCCGCTTTACGGGGGTGGGATCTGGCCCCGCCATGGCTGGTGCGGCGGCGTGTGCCCCGTCGGCGTGTGGTTCCATTCACCGCTCGGCGGGGGGTGGACCGGCCCGGGACCGCCCTGGTGGTGGTGCCAGGCGGGGCCGACCGGCGACGCGGTCGCGGAGGTGTCACGACGGGCCGCGGTGAGCACGAGCGCGAGGGCGGCGCCCCCCAGCAGCAGCGCTCCGACGATGGTGCGCACCGTCATCAGCACCGGGTGAACGCTGGAGCCGATCTCGACCATCTGGTACAGGATCAGGAGATTCCAGCCGTAGGCGATGGGAAAGTAGGCGACGAGCAACGCGGCCGCACAGAGCCCCCCGCCTCGTCGCCGCCGGTCGCCGAGCACGGCGAAGACCCCCACTCCCACTCCGAGGAGGAGGAAGGGCACCTGGTAGGCGAGCCCCTGCAGGGCCGGAGGTAGCACGTCAGACTCCGTTCCGGAACCGCGGAGCGGCCTGGTGGGTCCCCGTCGCGGGGCGAGCTCCCGTGGTCGGTGGGTCCCGGCGCAGCGCGGCAACGGCCAACAACAGCAGCGCGAGCACCAGAACGGCGGTGTGCACGATGTCGTACGCGGTCCACAGCCACGGGTCGACCGCCCCGGCGACGACGGTGACCAACCACGGGGAACTGGCCGCGTACACGATCATGAGGATGGAGCCGACGATCGTGAACACACGCCGATGGGGCGCGCACCTGTCGGCGACGACCAACCCCACGACGCCGGCCGCGGCGAACAACGCGCTCGACGTGAGGGGGACCAGTATCTCGATCATGACCTGCCCGACCGATCCGTGAGTGTGTCGCGCCTCACCCTACCGATCAGCACCCCACACGTACCCGCCTCGGCCGCTTCCGGCCCCGCCTTCGGGGGACCGCCGTGGCCATGCGGTGACCGACGGGAGACGCGTCCCTACCGCACACACCGTCGCTGGTCGACGGGACGAGCCGGCGCGCAGTGGACCCCGCGACCGTGCGCGAAAAAGGCGGCGGCGCGTGCCCGCGGCTGGTGGCGGTCTCTTCCCTGTTATCGGTCAGGATCTCGGTGGAGGCCAGCCGGAAGTGGTCATCTCTGGCGGTGTGCGGATAGCCAAAGCCGATCACGGGTTGGCGCCTTCGCGGGCGGAGGCGCTCGTGCGCCTGTTCGCCCTGCCTTGGGCTCGACCGTGGACACGGTGGCCCCGCCGGCAGGGATGACGCCCGAGTTTCTCTCCGCCGACGTGGACCAGCTCGCCGGGGTGCTGGCGTTCGTCGGGGCGCATCACGCGTGTTGTGGCCCGGTCCAGGTGGTACGGGAGGGCGCAGCGGTAGCCGGCCAGGAGCCGACGCACGGTCGAGGCGCGCATGCCAGGTGTCCGGCGGTACGGGCAGGTCCCCACCCGTGGAGGTGGCGGAGTTCGATGACGGCACGCTCGGGTCGGGTGTGGGCGCGGCGTCGGTCTGGATGGCGTGGGGCCTCGAGGGCCTTCCCGCTGGTGGACGTGAGACATCCACACCAGGACCGAAGGCCCTCCTATGTCGTTTCAGCAGGGGGCAGGGCCACCAACCAACAGGGTCTGGACATCCAGCCCACCGGCGTACAGGATCGTGTTCCCGTCTTCGCCATACCGCCGCTGGCGGAGACCGGTCACGTGCCCCGCCGTGCGTCGTCGATCCCGTCGCCACCCTGGCCGTGTGGTGGTCCCGGTGAGGGGGCCCGTCCTCGCCAACATGCCGTCGCCGGTGGGCGAGGACGATCGCCGTGGCTCCCGAGTCCACGCACGACCCCGCGCTCCCCGTTCCGTGTCCGCCGCGACGCCTCACCGAGGATCACGTAAACCCCGAATCGCCACCTCCGGCGCCGAGCCTCGGGATCCACGGGCGGGCGGGGCGGGGCGACGAGGACGACTCCCCCACCGGGGCGTCGGTCTGCTTCGCGGTCGGGTCCCGAAATCGCCGTGGCCGTCGCGGCCTCAGGGGCGTCCCACCGCTCGGGCGGCGACGGGGGCTCCGGACCAGCCGGTGACGCGTGAGGGGTCCAGATTGAGGACGTCCAGCGTGCTGCGTCCGTTGGACAGCGCGTCCAGGACGGTGCGCTCGTGTTCGGAGGCGGCGATGGTGGCGGCGACGATCCGCGCGGTGTCGGCGCGGGCGAGGACGACCGCTCCGTCCTCGTCGGCGGCGACCCAGTCGCCGCGCCGCACCGGCTGGGCTCCCCCGGCCAGATGGACCGTCTCACCGACGCTTCCGCCACGTTCGGAGGTGGGTTCACGTACCGAGACACCGGTGCCGACGACCGGAAGTCCACAGCGGGTGATGCCCACGACGTCACGCACGCTCCCCTCGACCATGATCCCCGCGAGGTCGCGAATCTGGGCGGCCACCGCCAGGATCTCGCCGACGTAGCCGTAGTCCGGATCCGCGGCGGTGTCCACGACGAGGACGGTACGCGGCGTCGCCTGCGCGACCGCGACGTGGATGGCGAGGTTGTCACCGGGCAGGCACGCCACGGGCAGCGCCGCTCCCGCCAGGGCCGCTCCGGGCCATACCGGGAACAGGTGAGATCCCAGCGACTGGGCCCCGTTCTTGGCGAGTGCCGTCGTTCCCAACGCGGTCAGGGTGTCCGCGAGCGCCACGTCAACCTCCATCACCGGCCAGGACAGGGCACGTGCGCCACGGGAGGTCCGGAGGGACGGCCGGCCACGCGCGCCTTGCGCTGAGCCTCCGCTCATGCACAAATACTCACGGGTAACTTCGGGGTCGCGCAAGGTGTCGGGGCGAGAAAAACCGCGAAAGGTGCCGGGAGGGGTTCGTCCGGACGACGGCCCTGACTCCCCCGGTGGCGGAACGGTGGGGCGCGGTCGCCGGCCCCGTCATCGTCCCGCGAGGACACCCACCCGATCCAGGGCGTCACGCGCGGCCGCGGCGTCGTGGACCCGGAAGACGCGCGCCCCCTGCCACGCCGAGACCGCGAGAACGGCCAGTGTGCCGGCCAGCCGCTCACCCACCGGCGCGTCCAGCGTCTCGCCGATGAAGTCCTTGTTGGACACCGCGACCAGCACCGGCCACCCGGTGTCGGTGAGCTCCCGCAGGCGGCGGGTGAGCTCCAGGGAGTGGTAGGTGTTCTTGCCGAAGTCGTGGGTGGGGTCCACGAGGATCCGTTCGGGGGCGACGCCGAGGTCCACCGCACGCTCGGCGAGTCGGCACACGGTGTCGACGACGTCGGCGACGACGTCGGTGTACTCCGGGCGGTGGGGGTCGGTGCGGGGCGCCAGTCCCCCGGTGTGGCTGCACACCAGCCCGGCGCCGTGGTCGGCGGCGACCCGGGCGAGGTCGGGGTCCGCGCCGGCCCACGTGTCGTTGATGAGGTCGGCTCCGGCCCGCGCGCACAGGTCGGCGACCTCGGCGCGCCAGGTGTCGACCGAGACCACGACGGTCGGGTGGCGGCGGCGGACCTCTTCGATGAGTCCCACCGTCCGGCGCGCCTCCTCGACGGCGTCCACGGCCGGACCGTAGCCGGCCCGGACACCACCGATGTCCACGATGTCGGCTCCGCGACTGACCGCGGTGTCGACGGCGCGGACCGCGGCGTCGAAGCCGAAGGTCGAGCCTCGGTCGTAGAAGGAGTCCGGTGTCCGGTTAACCACCGCCATCACGGCGTGGCTTCCGACGGGGAAGGAACGCTCCCCCAGGCACAGTTCGCCCACCCTGACCTCCGTCGCGCGCGACCCGGTGTCGTTCCTTGACCACGCCGAGGTGGGCCCAGGTCTCCACCTCGGTGATGTCGGCGAGAGAGCGGACCGCCCCCAGTGTCTCCACGACCCCGGCCCGGTCGGCGCCGGCGACCACGCCGATGACGTCGAAGCGACCAAAACCACTGATCGCGAAGTTCACTCCGGGAACCCTACCAAGGTGAGCGGCCGCCGCCGCGGCGTCGCCGCGACAGTGGGCGCCGAATCCCACGCACTCGTTGACCCCCATGGTGGCCGGCTCCAGCAGCGCGGTGACGTGCACCATCCCGATGCCGATCAGGCGCACGACGCGCGAACGGGTCGCGGCCTGGGAGAGCCCCACGTGTCGGGCCAGCTCGGCGTAGGACGCGCGGCCATCCTCCTGGAGGAGGCGGATGAGCCGCCAGTCCAGCCCGTCGACGGCGGCGCGAGGGTCCGAGGCGCCGACTGGTTCGCGTGGTCCCACGGCCGCGCGGAACACGTCGGTGCGCGCGACGCCCGTGACGCGCCGCAGGGTGGCGAGCTCCGTGGCGAGCTGGTTGTCGTTGGCCGTACGCAGGTAGGCGACGACGGGGACCCGCCCCGCGGTGTGCGCGGCGAAGATGACGGAGTCGCGATGCTGGAGTTCGGTCACCAGATGTTCACTCGCGCCGTGCACGGTGAACTCCACCAGCGCGAACACCTGCATCCCGGTCAGTCCCGCGTGGGGGATCCCCACGACGCGGATCGCTCCGGTGGTGAGCATGCGGCGTACCCGCGCCCGCACGGCCGTCCGGGACAGTCCCACGCCCTCCGCCAGGGTCTGGTAGGTCGCTCGTCCATCGGTCTGGAGCGCTTTGATCAGCGCAGCGTCGATGGCGTCGAGCACGGCGCGGCCTTCCTGTCGAATGGTGTCACCCAGCGGGCCCTGGGGCCAGATCATGACACTCGTGCCAGGATCTGGTGGCGAATCCGCACAAATTCCCGCACCGAATAGCGGATGGGGGCCATTCGGTGCTCGGTACCCCACTCCGGGAGCGGGCGCCGGGCCGGAACCGGGTGCGGTGGACGCGCGCCGACCTGGCCCCTCGCCACCGAGTGGGCGCCAGCCTGTGATACCCATAAGTCCGACTCTTGACAGAAAGGAGGACGATGCCCGAGTCGTCGCCCCCAGTGTCCCGTCCGGGGACCGCGCGTGCCCTCCTGTGGACCGCTCTCTCCGTCATCCTTCCGGGTTCCGCGCATCTGCGGGCCGGGAAGCGCCGCGCCGGTACCGCGCTGATCGTCGGGTACGTCGTCCTTCTCGTCGCCGCCGGAGTCGCCGCCTACCTCATGGGCGACGCCACACGCGCCGCTCGGTTGGCCCTGCGCCCGAACGTCCTGCTCGCCCTGGGCGGGTCGGCCGTGGTGCTGGCCCTGCTGTGGTGCACGGTCGTCGTCCACTCCTACGTCCTGCTGCGGCCCGAACGCAGTGGCGTTCTCGCCCGCCTCACCTCGGTGGTCGTCGTCGCCGCGCTGTGCCTCACCGTCGCCGCGCCGGCCGCGGCGACCCTGCGCGGCACCTACATCGCGCACGATCGCCTCACCTCGATCTTCGGGGCGGACGCGCCCGACCATCCGTCGTCCTCCGAGGATCCGACCGCGGTGTGGGGCGACCGGGACCGGGTCTCCATGCTGCTGATCGGCAGCGACGGTGGGGACAACCGCTACGGGGTGCGCACCGACAGCATGATGGTCGCCAACATCGACGTCGAGCACGGCGACGTGGTGCTGATCGGTCTGCCGCGAAACCTGCAGAACGTGCCGTTCCCGGAGGACTCCGAACTCGCCGAGCTCTACCCCGAGCCCACCGGCTTCGACCAACTGCTGCAGGACGTGTACCAGGTCGTCGAGGAGGATCCCGAGCTCGCGGTGACCCCGGGAGTGCCCAACCCCGCGGCCGACACCCTCAAGGACACGATCGGCTACGCGATCGGTCTGGACGTCGACTACTACGCCATGGTCGACATGCAGGGGTTCGAGGACCTGATCGACGCGATCGGCGGGGTGCGGATCCGGATCGAGGACGAGATTCCCTGGGGCCATCGGGGTGACGTCCTGGAGCCGGGTGTCCAACAGCTCACCGGCCAGCAGTCCCTGTGGTACGTGCGCTCCCGTATCGGCAGCGACGACTACACGCGGATGGGACGGCAGGGGTGCCTGATCCAGGCGGTCGCCGAGCAGGTCGACCCCTGGACCGTCGTCACGAGCTTCCAGGACCTCGCGGACGCGGCCGAGGCGACCCTGGAGACCGACGTCCCCCTGGCCTTGGTGAGCAACTTCGTCGACCTGGCGGAACTCGTCCCGCAGGGGTCCATGCGCACGCTGCAGCTATCGCCACCGCAGGTGTCGACGGCCTACCCGGACTGGGAGGAGGTCCGGGAGATGGTGGCCGAGGCGGTACAGGAGCAGGAAGACGCCCAGGCCGCGGCCGAAGAGGACGCCACCTCGACCCCTGACGCCACCGAGACCGGCGCGGCCGACGACGACGCCCCCGACGAGGACGCGGACACCTCCGAGGAGGGCGCCGAGGACGAGGAGTCCACGGAGTGGCAGGACTGGAGCGGCTCTCCCAGTGCCTCCCCCACCACACCGGGCCGTCAGGTGGGCGACGAACCGGCGTCCCTGGACGAGATCTGCCCGTAGGTCCGGCCCCGTCGGGTGCGGGGGCGGACCCACATCGAACGGAAAAGCCACGTGCGGTCGAATCGGTCAGAGGCCGCGGACCGGTCAGACCGCCTTCGCCGCGAAGGTAACGTTCGCCGTGTGGGACACAACCGGGGGGACGCGACGTGACACGGATCGTGGTGACACTCCTGTGTCTGGGGGCCGTCGTCGCCGCCGTCGTGCTGTGGGCCGCTCCCCTGCTGGAGCGGGTGGGCGTCAGCGGCGCCGTGCTCCCCTGGACCGAAGCGTGCTCGGTGGGTGAGGGCGACGCCTCGTTCGCGCTCTCCCTCGACCAGGCCCAGCGCGCCACGACCGCAGTCGCCCTGGAGTCCCGGGACGACGTGGAGGACGTCGAGGTGGACGTCCAGGACGTCGAGTCCGACGCCCTGGACCTGCTGCGCGACGGTCCCGCCGACGGCCCCGGCCCCGTGTTGACCTGCTCGGTGTCGGGATCGGACGATCTGGTCGAGGAGGACCTCAACGACTCCGGACTCACCCCACGCGCCGAGAACGTGCTGGAGGAGATGCGGGACGTCTTCGGCGAGCTCAGCGTCGGCGGGTTCGAACCCGGCGGAGTCGACGAGGGGCACGGAGAGAACTCCGCCCACTACCAGGGACGCGCCGTCGACGTGTTCTTCCGCCCCGTGAGTGAGGAGAACCGTCGCGCCGGGTGGGTCCTCACCAACTGGTTGGTCGCCCACGCCGGTGACCTCGACGTCGACGTGATCATCTTCGATGACCGGATCTTCTCCTCCCGGCTGCCCCAGTGGCGCGACTACAACTCCCCCGATCCCGACAACGAGATCCTGCGCCACCTGGACCACGTCCACGTCGACGTACGACGCGGCTCGGGCGACTGACCACGTCGTCCCACGGACCATCCGCGCCGCGGCGCCGTCTCGGTCCCGAAACGGGCGGGGCGGCCCTGGAACCCGCGCCGGGCGACACGTTACGGTGCTCTACGTGCCTGCAATAGACGCGGAATTCCTCGCCCTTCCCGCCCGAGAACTGGCCGACGCCGCCCTGCAACGAGCCCGGGACCTCGGCGCGGAGCACGCCGACGTACGGCTGCAGCGCATGGTCGGTCAACTGGTCGTACTCGCGGACGGTGGTGTGGAGTCCGCCGCCGACACCGACACCCTCGGGTTCGCCGTCCGGGTCATCAAGGACGGCACCTGGGGGTTCGCCGCGACGAGCCTGCTGGGCGTCGACGCCGCGGTGGCGACCGCCACGCGTGCGGTGGAGTCGGCCGTGATGTCGGCGGCGGTGAACTCCGAGCGGATCGAGCTCGCACCGGAACCGGTCCACACCGACGCCACCTGGGTGTCGGCGTACGAGGTGGACCCGTTCTCCGTTCCCACCAGTGACAAGACCGACGTGCTCGCCGGGTGGAGCCGAGGCCTGCTCGCCGACCCACGTGTCGATCACGTCGACGCCCACCTGTGGCAGGTCAAGGAACAGAAGTTCTACGCCGACTCCGCCGGAACCACGACCACGCAGCAACGTGTGCGCATGGCTCCCGTTCTGGAGGTCATCTCGACCGCGACGGGGACGTTGGAAAGCATGCGGACGATCACCCCGCCCGCGGGCCGTGGCTACGAGTACCTCACGGCGATGGAACCGGAGCTGGCCGAACTGCCCGAGCTGCTCGCGGAGAAGCTCGCCGCGCCGAGCGTGGAGCCGGGGGACTACGCGCTACTCATCCACCCGTCCAATCTGTGGCTCACGATTCACGAGTCGATCGGACACGCCACCGAACTGGACCGGGCGCTCGGGTACGAGGCGGCCTACGCGGGAACGTCGTTCGCCACCCCGGACAAGCTGGGATCCCTCCGCTACGGCTCGGAGATCATGAACGTCACCGGGGATCGCACGGTGCCCCACGGGCTGGCCACCGTGGGCTACGACGACGAGGGCGTCGCGGCCGGCTCCTTCGAACTGGTCCGCGACGGCGTGCTCGTCGGGCACCAGCGTGACCGTCGGATCTCGGCGCTGCACGGCCACGACCGGTCCAACGGATGCGCCTACGCCGACTCCGCGGAGTCCGTTCCGATCCAGCGGATGGCGAACGTGTCCCTGCGGGCGGCGCCGGACGGCCCTTCGACCGAGGAGATGATCTCCGGTGTCGACAACGGCATCTACGTGGTCGGAGACCGCAGTTGGTCGATCGACATGCAGCGCTACAACTTCCAGTTCACCGGACAGCGCTTCTACCGGATCTCCGGCGGCCGGCTGGCGGGACAGCTTCGCGACGTCGCCTACCAGGCCACCACGACCGACTTCTGGGGGTCGATGGCGGCGGTCGGCGGACCCCAGACCTACGTGCTCGGCGGGTCCTTCATGTGCGGGAAGGGGCAGCCGGGGCAGGTCGCGGCCGTGAGTCACGGCTGTCCGACCGCCCTGTTCGAAGGAGTCCGGGTTCTCAACACCGTTCAGGAGGGTGGCCAGTGAGCCGTCCAGCAGCCGTGCGACGATCCGCCCAGGACACGGTCGAGCGCGCGCTCCACCTCAGTCGGGCCGACGAGACGATGGTGCTGGTCTCCGAGACCAGCAGCGCGAACCTGCGGTGGGCCAACAACACGCTGACGACCAACGGCGTGACACGGGGACGCACGGTCACCGTGATCGCGCTGACCCACGGCCCCCAGGGCACCGCCGCCGGGGTGGTGAGCCGCACCGGAGCACCGGACGACGCCCTGGCCGAGCTGGTCGCCTCGGCGGAGGCGGTGAGCCGCGAGGCCGCCCCGGCGGAGGAGGCCCGTCCCCTCCTCACGCCCGAGGACGCCGCGTCGGGCGACTTCACCTCCGAGGCTCCGGTCACCGACATGTCGGTGCTGCGCGACGTCGCCGACGGACTCGGGGAGGCCTTCGGCCGCGCGCGGTCGACGGGGCAACTGCTGTACGGCTACGCCGAACACGACCTCACCACCACCTATCTCGGCACCTCCACCGGGGTGCGTCTGTGCCACAGTCAACCGACCGGGACGATCGAGCTCAACGCCAAGAAACCGGAGTTCGCGAGCTCGACGTGGGTCGGGCAGTCGACCCGCGACTTCGGTGACGTGGACGTCCTCGCACTCGCCGCGGAGACCGATCGCCGGACCCAGTGGGCGAGCCGCACGATGGACCTGCCGGCCGGGCGCTACGAGACCCTGATGCCCCCGTCGACGGTCGGCGACATGATGATCGACCTCTACCAGGCGATGGGCGCGCGCGACGCCGAGGAAGGGCGGACCGTCTTCTCGCGGCCGAACGGGGCCACCAGTGTCGGTGAACGGCTGGCCCACCTCCCCGTGACCCTGCGCAGTGACCCGGCCGAACCGGGCCTGGAGTGCGCCCCCTTCCTGGCCACCGAGCGGACCGGCCGGACGGTGACGGCGTTCGACAACGGCCTCCCGCTGCGGCCGACCCGGTGGATCGACCAGGGCACGGTCGGCGCGCTCGGTCAGACCCGTCACTCCGCCGACCTCACCGGTCAGCCGGTGACGGGCTTCGTGGACAACCTCGTGCTGGAACACCACGGCGCGACCCGCACCCTGGACGACATGATCGCCGACACCCGGCGCGGTCTGCTGCTCACCTGCCTGTGGTACATCCGCGTGGTCGACCCACAGACGCTCCTGCTCACCGGACTGACCCGCGACGGGGTCTACCTGGTGGAGGACGGGGAGATCGTGGGCGCGGTCAACAACTTCCGGTTCAACGAGTCGCCGGCGAGCCTGCTGGAGCGCGCCACCGAGGCCGGGGTCACCGTCCCGGCGCTCTCCCGCGAGACGGGCGACTACTTCTCCCGGACGGCCATGCCCGCGCTGCGCGTTCCCGACTTCAACATGTCCTCGGTGAGCCAGGCCTCGTGACACACGGGACGTTCCCGAGACAACGTCGTAATCGAGTCTTGATGTACTGAGCGGGCTGTCCGTGTACATTGGGCAACAACGTTCCGATCCCCCGTCGGAACGTGATTGCGGTGTTCCGAGCCCCCGTCGGGCACCGTGGCGCGACGTCGGGTGGTTTGCCCCCGTAGCCACCCGGCGTCGCCGTTTCCCCTCACCCGGTGGTAGAGCTGTCGGCATGAACGCACCCAGCGAGACCGACGACCCCACCCCCCGGTGCTCCCGCAAGGACTGCCACGCGAACGCGCGGTGGGTACTGGTGTGGAACAACCCGCGGATCCACACCCCCGACCGGCGCAAGACCTGGCTCGCCTGTGACGAACACCGCGAGTACCTGGGCGAGTTCCTCGGCCGCCGTGGCTTCCTGCGGGAGACGGTCCCCTTCGACTCCTTCACCGAGTGAGTCCGGCGCCGACGCCGACCCCGGCGGTGTGTGCCCGCACCTGGACCTCGATCGATCCGGACACTGCCTGACCGGCCAGGGGGCGTGGTCACGCGCTGTTCACCGGCTGCTAGGTTCGTCTCTGCAAGCTGGTCATCCGTTGGAGAGGAACTCGTGCGGCCACGATTCGGGCGATCCCGCGCATTGGGCGGGGCCGCGCTCACCAGCGTCCTGCTCGCCGGCTGCGGAGGCGACGCGGCGGTACCGCCAGAGGACGCGCCCCCCGTCCCCGACGAGCTGGCCTGCTCCGAGGGCACGATCAGCGGAGCGGGTTCCAGCGCGCAGGAGCTCGCGATGCAGGTGTGGATCGCGGGGTACCAGCAGGAGTGCGACGACGCGACCATCAACTACGACCCGATCGGTTCGGGCGGCGGACGCAGCCAATTCATCGACGGCGCCGTCACGTTCGCCGGCACCGACGCCGCGCTGCACGGTGAGGAGACCGAGGAAGCGCGCGACCGCTGCGCGGGCGCCACTCCCGTCAACCTCCCCGCCTTCGCCGTTCCCATCGCGGTCGTCTATCACGTGGACGGCATCGACACGGGGCTGAACCTCTCGCCCGAGACCATCGCCGGGATGTTCAACCAGGACATCACCGCCTGGGACGATCCCGCCATCGCCGCGGACAACCCCGACCTCGACCTCCCCGACACCGCCATCCAGCCGGTGAGCCGCTCCGACGAGTCGGGAACCACCGAGAACTTCACCGAGTACCTCCACGCGGCCGCCGGCGAGGCCTGGCCGCACGACGCCAGCGGCCAGTGGCCGATCGAGCCCGTGGAGGCGGGGCAGGGCAACTCCGGTGTCGCCTCCGCCGTGGAGGGCGGCGACGGCATGATCGGCTACGTGGAGGTCTCCCACGCCGGTGAGCTCGACGCCGCGAACGTCGGTGTGGGTGACGCGTTCGTCGCTCCGTCCCCGGAAGCGGCCGGCCGGGTCGTGGCCGAGGCCACCCCACGTGAGGGCAACGAGGAACACGACCTCGCGCTCGACCTGGACTACGGCACCACCGCCGCGGACACCTACCCCGTCGTGCTCATCGCCTACGAGGTCGCCTGCCTCGCCTACGACGACGCCGAGGAGGTCGACCTGCTCACCGGCTTCCTGTCCTACGTCGTGAGCGAGGAGGGCCAACGCGCCGCCTCGGCCGAGACGGGGTCGGCGATCCTGCCGGAGAGCGTCCGCGCGGACGTGCGGGCGGTCGTCGACGTCATCACCGTCGACTGATTCCACCGCCGAGCCCTCCCTCCGACGGCTCACCGCTCGGTATTCGACGGAACGCCGCCGGGTCAGGTGTGCTCAGGTACTCGGCGTCGCCCGCGCGCCGTCCACCTCGGCGGCGGATTGGGCGCTGTTCGCGATGGCGCGGCGATGGACCAGGGCCGCACCGAGGGCCAGGGCGCCCAACGCGACGGGAGCGATCGGGGCGTCGTGCACGAAGAACGGCGCCCCGGCGAGCATGAGGATGAACGCGCCGGTCGAGGCGTGTCCTCCGCGTCGCAGCGCGACAGCGGCCAACACCACCGCCAGGCCCCAGCTCACGCCACCCGCCATCGTGATCAGCGTGACGGGCCCTCCGGCACCGTCCAGGGGTGCGGTGAAGTCGGTCGTGAACGCGTTCACCTGCTCGGCCACGAGGCGTTGTTCGTTCGGGGCGAGGTCCTGGGCGCGCACGGCGAGAACCCCGCTGGCGACACCGGCGACCGCGTCCATGGCGGTGTAGGACACGACGAAGATCCCGGCGAAGGCACGGCTCGCCACAGCGGCGGCGCCGGCCAGTCCGCGGGTGAGCGCCATGACGGACAGCGTCAACAATCCGAACAGTGGCAACAGGGCAACGTGCAGCCCCAGCCAGAGGAGAGGGTTGTCCATCATCGTGTGGTGGTGGCTCTCCCCTCGGGGGTGGGCGACCAGTACGATCGCCAACACCAGCGGCGCGGCGACGGTCACGAAGCGTCGGAAGCGTTCGTTCACGGCGTGTCCTCTCCCTGTGCTGTCCTCGCTCGCGCCGCCTCACCGCCGCGCGGCTCCTGATGTCTCGGCGGGAACGCTACGCGGGAGGACCGGGGTCGGGCGTCCCCCGAGGGTCTGATTCCTGGCGTGGTCCCAGCGGGCGCCTCGGGCCGGTACGGGTCCGAGGCACCGAGGCACGCGGAAATCCGATTGCGCGTCCTCAGCCCGCTCTGGCTCCATTGGGGTATCCGATGATGGAAATGAGGAGAGAGTCATGTTCTCCGAGGTGTCCGGAGCGCGAACCCCGATCCGGATGTGGGCCGACCCGGCCACGGTGGATCCCGGCGCGATGCGGCAACTGCGCAACGTGTCCGCGGTGCCATGGATCCACGGGCTCGCCGTGATGCCGGACGTCCACTACGGCAAGGGCGCCACCGTCGGTTCGGTGATCGCCATGCGCGACGCCGTGTCCCCCGCCGCCGTGGGTGTGGACATCGGCTGCGGGATGACCGCGGTCCGGACCTCCCTCACCGCCGAGGACCTGCCGGAGGACATGCGGTCCCTTCGCTCCGCGCTGGAGAAGGCGGTCCCGGTCGGGTTCAACGCCCACGACACACCGGTCGACCCGCGACGGATCCACGGCCTCAGGACCGCCGGGTGGACCGAGTTCTGGGACCGGTTCGACACGCTCGCGCCCACGGTGCTGCGGCGACGGGACCGGGCGGAGAAGCAGATCGGGACGCTGGGTGGTGGGAACCACTTCCTCGAGGTCTGCCTGGACGACGACGGTCGCGTCTGGGTGGTCCTGCACTCGGGGTCGCGCAACATCGGCAAGGAGCTCGCCGAGTACCACATCAGCCAGGCCCGCGACCTGCCGCACAACCAGGATCTGCCCGACCGTGACCTCGCGGTGTTCGTCGCCGGGACCCCGGAGATGGACGCCTACCGGCGTGACCTCTACTGGGCACAGGAGTACGCGCGCCGGAACCGCGACGTGATGATGGGGCTGGCGTGCACCGTGCTTCGGGACGGCTTCCCGGGCGTCACCTTCCCGGAGTGGATCACCTGCCACCACAACTACGTGGCGGAGGAGACCTACGACGGAGTGGACGTTCTGGTCACCCGAAAAGGGGCGATTCGTGCGGGATCCGGTGATCTCGGGATCATTCCGGGCTCGATGGCGACCGGCACCTACATCGTCCGGGGACTCGGCAACCCGCGGTCGTTCAACTCGGCATCGCACGGGGCGGGGCGAGTGATGAGCCGGTCCCGAGCCAAGAAGACCTTCACCCAGGACGACCTGATCAGTCAGACCAGCGGGGTGGAGTGTCGAAAGGACGTCGGCGTCCTCGACGAGATCCCCGGCGCGTACAAGGACATCTCCGCGGTGATCGACGCACAGCGTGACCTCGTGGAGGTCGTCGCGCACCTACGCCAGGTGATCTGCGTCAAGGGCTGAACCGGTGGTCCGTCGTCGACGGGCCACCGCCACACCGCCAGCGTCGTGGGTGTCGGGGTTTCGTCGCCGCGCCAGAGGGCAATCTCTGGGACGCGACGTCTGATACGCGGGGCCCCACCGCGCACTCCCCCGCGTCGGGAGCCCGAAAGGCCGTTGATGGGCATGGGTCTGTGGAACGCCGTCCTCCTCAGTGTCCTCGTGCTGCTCGTCGTGGCCGGCGTCACGGCTGGCGTCGCCTGGAGACGGCACGGTCGTCGACTGCGCGAACGGTTCGGACCCGAGTACCTACGGCTGCTGATGGAGAGCGGGGACCGCCGCAGCACCGAACGGGAACTCGCCCAGCGCCTACGCCGCCACCGTCGCCTGACCCTCCGACCACTCACGCCGGCCCAGCGGGCGGAGTTCACGCGGGAGTGGGCACAGGTGCAGGAGGAGTTCGTGGACGGGCCGGAGATCGCGGTCCAGCGGGCCGAGAACCTGGTGGCGCGGATCGCGTCGGCCCTGGGCTACCCGTGCGAGACCGTGGAGCAGCGACTGGACTACCTGTCGGTGGAGTTCCCCGGGAGTGTCGGACACTACCGCGGAGCCCAGGAGCTCCGCGGCGGCGGAGGTCAGGGCCCACCCAGCACGGAGGACCACCGTCAGGCCCTGATCCGGTATCGCGACTTCCTCACCCAGCTCCTGGAGAGCCCGGCACAGTCCGGCGACCGACCCAGCGATCCCCCGAACCAGCCACCGCTGGCCAATGCGGACACCCCCTGACCCGAAGGAGGACCCCCATGGCCCCCGACCCCGCGACCCCCTCCCCCCGTGACGCCGACGGCGACGCGCCCCGCACCCTCGCCGGGAGCGGACGACGTCCCAGAACCATCGTTCCGCGCTCCGCGCCCAGCGGCTCCGATCAGGCCCCGCCATCCCCCGACTCCGGCTCCACGGCGGACGCCGCCAGTGCCACCCCCGCCGCGCCCGCCGCGCCGGCCTCCGATGAGCCCTGGTCCGGCTTCTCCGCCCAGGAGCGCGAGGGACTGCGCGGCCGATGGCGCCAACTACAGGGCGACTTCGTCGACGACCCCAACGCCGCGGTCCGCGACGCCGACGCCCTCGTCGCCGAGACGCTACGCACCCTCCAGCAGCGCCTCAGCGACCACCACGCGTCACTCGAGGCCCGGTGGACGACCAACGACGCCGACACCGAACAGCTCCGGCACACCATCCGCCGCTACCGCGCGTTCCTCAACACCATGCTCGCCGCCGGTGACTGACCGGCGGCGCCGACCTGAGCCCGGAGTGACCCGCAGGGCCGACAGGGGGTTCAGGGGTCGAACCCCTGGACCGCGT
Organism: Spiractinospora alimapuensis; assembly: GCF_018437505.1. Lineage (NCBI taxonomy): Bacteria > Bacillati > Actinomycetota > Actinomycetes > Streptosporangiales > Nocardiopsidaceae > Spiractinospora > Spiractinospora alimapuensis. Next base: position 893,294 of record NZ_CP072467.1, read on the forward strand.
GGGGCAGCTCCCCGCCTCCGACGGCGGTCCGGCCCGGTGAGTGCGCCCCGCCAGGCTCGACGCGGCGACTGCCACAGGCCGACCCCTCGGACACCGCGGCCGGCGTGGGGACGGGCTGCCTCGGGCCAACAGCTCCTGCCGACCAGTGGCCGAGCCCACCACGCAAAGCCCCCCGTGACACGAGCGAGCCCCCGCCCCTAGCGAAGCGGCGGGAACAGACTCGTCGTCCCCGACGTCTCCACACTCCCGAGCCTCGCCCCCTGGCCAGGCCGCACCGCCGCGCGATAGCCCGCATCACACCAACGTCCCCCACCCCCATCCCCCCATCAGGGATTTCTCTACCCCGATCAAGGTTTCCGCACATCCAGCAAGTGGATGTACACGTTCACCTGCTATAGCGGGGTCGGACCTGCCACGGGACGTGGTTTGACGTCATGAGATAACGATGTGGCCTGGGAGCATGTCGCGCCACTTCCTCCCCTCAACCACGGGCGCGGTGGGCGATGGTGTGATCACCGCAGCATGCTCGATGGAACGCTGTAGAAGCTCCCGACGGGCTGCGCCTGGCGTGACCTCACCAAACGCTGCGACCCTTGGCATTGTGTCCAAAGCCGCCACCGCCACTGGGCTCATGAGGGCGCCTTCGGCCGCGTACCGCACCACCTGCGGGCCCACGACGACGCTGTGGTCACGTCTGCGTCTAGGCCGTGTTTTGTGGAGGGTCTGCGGGGTGGGCGGGGTCTTTGGAACTCTTGGTCTCATGGTTCGACGCCATGAACTCACCGACGAGGAATGGGCTTTGCTCGCCCCGCTCATGCCCGCCCACCCCCACAAAGGAAAGCGGTGGGCCGACCACCGCAAGGTCATCAACGCGATCCTGTTCAGAACCCGCACCGGGATCCCCTGGCGGGATCTGCCCGAGCGGTACGGGCCCTGGGAGACCGCCGCCGGGCGGCACCGCCGCTGGTCACTGGACGGGACCTGGGACAGGATCGCCGAACGGCTGCGTATCGACGCCGCCACCGGCGAGGCCCTCGAGGTCGGCATCGACTCCACCACCGTGCGCGCCCACCACCACGCCGCCGGCGCCACAAAAAAGGGGAAACGGCCCGGAACGAACCGGACGGATCCGAAGCACTGGGACGCTCCCGGGGAGGACTGACCACCAAAATTCACCTGATCGCCGACAACCGTCGCCGCCCCTTGGCCATCGCCACCAGCCCCGGCCAACGCGGGGACACCCGCATGTTCGAGCCGCTAATGGCCGCGCTACGGCTACCGCGCAGCGCCGGCCGCTCACGGACTCGCCCAGACCGTCTACTGGCAGACAAGGCCTACTCCTCATCAGCGATCCGGGCCCACCTGCGCAGACGAGGCATCCGGGCGACCATCGCCCAACCCCACGACCAAAGCGCCAACCGCAAACGCAAAGGAGCCAAAGGCGGCAGACCCCCGACCTTCGACCGGGACACCTACCGAAACCGCAACACCGTCGAACGATCCATCAACCTACCCAAACAAAACCGAGCAGTCGCGACCAGATACGACAAACGCGCCGCGATCTACGACGGAACCACGCAAATCGCCTCCATCCGGATCTGGCTCCGCGACCTCACCCGTTCAAAAAACACGACCTAGGGTCCTCCGTTACGGTTGGGGACATCCCCGGCAGTGGCCTGTGCGTGTTCTGGCCGACAAGACCTACTCCACTCAGACCATCCGGTCCTGGCCGCGTTCACGCCACATCGGCCGCAGCATCCTGAGTGCAGGGACCACAGTGGGCCAACCGACAAACTCGTGGCCCTACACCCTGAGGGCCTCCCACACCCAACCGTGCAGCTCCCAAGCGCCGCGTTCTGGCAGAACGCCGTATCGGTTAACTCAAGCACCACCGGACACACCACGACCCACCGAACACTCCCCAGTGGACTCGGACCTCAGCACCGACCATACGACGAGCCCTTCGCGTGGTCGGTGAACACTCGGTGGCCGCTAACCGAGCACCGGCCGCCGGCATCATGCTTCGCCCGGAACCGGGAATTCGATGGCCGGTGGCGATCAATGCCTGCCACACTCCTCCGACATGAACACATACGGTGAGCCCCCGACCCGAGTGGGGCAGACGACCCTGGACGACGGCAGAGTGCTCGGGTGGGCCGAGTGGGGGCCACGCGACGGGGTTCCCGTCGTCCTGTGTCCCGGTGCTGGCACGAGCCGGTCGCTCGGGCTCGCCTGTGGGGTTCCTGACGCCGTGGGTGCGCGGCTGATCTCGGTGGACCGCCCCGGGTTGGGTGTCTCCAGCCCCGACCCCGGACGGACTCTGCGCGACTTCGCCACGGATCTGGAGAACCTGACGAGTCTCAGGGACATCGGGCACCCCGCCGTGGTCGGAAACTCCCAGGGAGCTCCGTTCGCGCTCGCCTGCGCGGCGATGGGGACCGCGTCGGCGGTCGCGGTGGTGGCCGGCGCCGACGAGGTGGCAGCGCCGGAGTTCGCCGCCGACCTGCCGCCCGAGCTGCACGCGCTGGTCGAGGCCATCGACGACGACCCGGCGGGGGTCGAGGCGGACTTCCTGACCTTCACCGCCGACCGGATACGGAACATGGTGCTGTCCAGGAGCCCCACCCGTGACCTCGCGGTGTACAAGGATCCCGGGTTCGACGCGGCGTACCGGCGCGCGCTCGCGGAGGGGTTCGCCCAGGGAGCGGTGGGCTACGCACGAGACACGGTTCTCGCGATGGACCAGTGGGATCTCCCGCTGTCCGCCATCACCGTTCCCGTCGACATCTGGTACGGAACCGAGGACACGACGCACTCCCCCGACCGGGGCCGGTTCCTGGCGACACGGATCGCGGGAGCCGAACGCCATCTGGTTCCCGACGCCGGGGGTTCCCTGCTGTGGACCCACGGGGAGCGCGTCCTCGGCACACTGCTGGCGCGGACCCCCACGGGTCGTGGGGATCCGAGGTGAGCCCCCGACTCGGCCGCCGGAACGGCCGCGCCGCGTCGCTATGCCTCCGCGCCGGTCCGGGCGTCGGCGTGTGGGGACGACGCCAAGGACAGGGAGTAGGCGAGCAGGGTGAAGTCGACGCCGTCCGGGGTCCAGTCGAGGGAGGGGCGGCGGTGGAAGCCCAAGGCGTCGTAGAGGCGCTGGGCTCGGCGCATCGTGGGTTGGGTGCACAACAGGAGCGTGTGGGCCCCCGACCGCCGCGCCCGGGTCACGGTGGCGCCCACCAGGGCCCGGGCGACACCACGCCCCTGGGCGTCGGGGGCCACCGCCAGGGCGCGGATCTCCGCCTCCTCGTCGCTGGTCACGAGTTCGCTCTGGTCGCCCCGCCACATCAGGGTGACCGTTCCCACCAGGCGGTCCTCCTCGACGGCGACCAGCACCTCATCCCTGGTGTCGGCCCCCATTCCGAGCCGCCGTAGTTCCGCGGCGTAGGAGTCGTCCTCCCGGAGGAACCCTCGCTGGACGTAGGCGGTGACGCGCAGGTCACCGATGGTGGGGAACTCCTCGGGGGACGCGGGGCGTACTAGCATGAACTCCACCAGACCGATCGGGACACGTGAGGCACGGACAATGATCGTACACCCGTACGATGCGGTGATCCTCGCCGGAGGTCGCGCCCGCCGTATGGACCACGCCGACAAGCCGGGGGCCCGCGTGGGCGACCGGAGCCTGTTGGAGCGAGTCGCCGACGCGGTTTCCGACGCCGAGCACCTGGTCGTGGTGGGCCCACCCCGCCCGTCGCCGGCGGCGCGCTACGTCCGCGAGGACCCGCCGGGGTCCGGCCCGGTCTCCGCCCTGCGCGTGGGACTCGCCGAGGTACGGGCGCCGGCGGTCGCGTTGCTCGCGGCCGACATGCCCTTCCTCGCCCAGACGCACCTACGCCCGTTGTGGGACGCGCTGGCCTCGCGGGACGGCGCCGTGCTCGGTGACGCGTCGGCACACCCCCAGTGGCTGGCGGGCGTGTGGCGTACGGACAGTCTCCGCTCGGCGCTCCGGCACTACACGGGCGGTTCCTTGCGTGGAGTGCTGTCCGGCCTGGACTTCGCGCTCGTCACCGACGGTGGACACGCGGCCTTCGACTGCGACACCCCCGAGGACCTCGCCGAGGCCCGGCGCCGGCTGCGGTAGGCCGCGCCGGTCAGCCGCGCGAGGCGGCGATCGACGCCGTGGCGCCCGCGCAGAGCGCCAGGAGGTCGTCCGGACTCAGCTCCAACTGCGCTCCGCGCCGTCCGGCGGAGACGTAGACGGTGTCGTGGTCGGTGACGGTGCGATCCACGAGGGTCGGCAGGCGTTTGCGCTGACCGAGCGGAGATATTCCCCCAGTGACGTACCCCGTGGCGCGCTCAGCCGCGAGCGGGTCAGCCATGACCGCGCGTTTGCCACCCACGGCGCGGGCGAGGGCCTTGAGGTCCAGCGAACCGGAGACCGGGACGACCGCGACGGTCAGGACGCCGTCGACCTCGGCCACGAGCGTCTTGAAGACGCGCTCCGGCGCGACACCCAACTCGGCGGCCGCCCGTTCCCCATAGCTCGCGGCCCCCTCGGTCTCGGCCTCGTACCCGTGCAGCACGAAGTCGATCCCGGCCCGCGTCACCACCGTCACCGCAGGAGTCGACCCGGCCCCCCGCCCCTTCGCCGTCCTGGCCATCCCGCCCTCCTCGACGTTCTCACCCTGCCGCCCATTCTGCCTCTGGGGGACACACCCCACTGCCAAGACCCCACACCGGCCCGAAGGCGCGGCTCCACGTGCCGGGAAGCCACCGTGCCCGCCCGGTCACCATCACTGACCATCGGGGGTTTCCACCCCCGATGGGCGACTCCCACCCGGTCGAACGGCAGACGCGGAATACGCCTCGCGACTGAGGCGCCGCGGCTGCGTCGGTCCCTACTGTGAGCGGGAATCGGGCGGGTGGTGGTGCTAGCCCTACCCCTTCGGTAGCCGTGGCGCGAGCAGGAGGTCGGGGGGATACGTCATCGTGGCGCACACGCCCCGACACGTACCGTCAGACACGTTCCTAGAAAACCGGCACAGAAGCGAGGAGAGACGATGGTCGCCGTGCCGCACACTCCAGTTCACTTGGGCCAGCCCCTTGAGTACGTCCCGCGCGACGTCGGCGGTGATCAGATCCTCGCTCGCGACGCCGGAGGGACCGGGCGCATCGTGGAGGCCATCGGCGACCTGGCCACCGCCGACCACATCGCGGTCATCGTTCCCGGAAACGGGCACCACCAGGGCAACTACTACACCAACGAGGAGGCCGTGGCGCCCCGGGCGCGCGGGTGGACACTCCTGCGGGAGATGCGGGCGACCGCGCCGGAGGTTCGCTCGGCGGTGGTGGTGTGGGTCGGGTACCACGCGCCCAGCGGCTTCGTCTCGGCCGCGTCCAACCGTCCCGCGCACCACGGCGCCCACGACCTCGCCCGGTTGACCCACGGCCTGCCCCGCGCCAGCCACATCACACTGGTGGGACACAGCTACGGCACCACGGTGTGCGGTCTGGCCCTCTCCTCCGCGCGGGTCCAGGACTGCGTCGCGTTGGGAAGCCCCGGCATGGGGGTGCGCTCGCACACCGAGCTCGACTACGCGGGACGGCTGTGGGCGGCACGGGCCGAGGGCGACTGGATCCGCTTCTTCCCCCAGGCGCGCGTGGGCAGCCTCGGGTTGGGCCGCGACCCGCTCCACCCGCGACTGGGCGCGACCCGGATCGCGACCGGCGCCATCACCGGTCACTGCGCCTACTACACGGCGGGCAGTGAGTCCCTGCGCAACGTGGCCCGGATCGCCACCGGTCGCTACCAGGACGTCACCCTGGCCACGGAGACACACACCGTCGCCACCGTCGAGACCGTCGACTCACGCGTCATGGAGGTCGTGTGATGGACGCCAACGATCCGGTCATTCACGCGGTCGACGTCGTCAAGACCTACGGCGCACGCGACGGGCGACGTGCCCTCGACCAGTTCTCCCTCTCGGTCACGCCGGGGACCGTGCACGCACTGCTCGGCCCGAACGGCGCCGGGAAGACCACCGCGGTACGGGTCCTCACGACGCTGCTGCGCTTCGACACCGGTCGGGTGACGGTCGCGGGCTGCGACGCCGCCTCCGCTCCCGAGCGGGTGCGTTCGCGAATCGGTCTGGCGGGACAGCACGCCGCCGTCGACGACGTCATCACCGGTCGGCAGAACCTGGAGATGTTCGCGCGGCTCTACCACATGCGCCGTCGGCAGGCCCGTGCCCGCACCGACGAGCTCCTGGAGCGTTTCGGTCTGGAGGACGCGGCCGACCGGCCCGTACGCCACTACTCCGGAGGGATGCGGCGGCGGCTCGACCTGGCGGTCAGCCTGATCCGTAGCCCCCGGGTGTTGTTCCTGGACGAGCCCACGACCGGGCTGGACCCACGCAGCCGCGCCGACGTGTGGCAGGCCGTGCGGGAACTGCTGGACAACGGCACCACGGTCCTGCTCACCACCCAGTACCTGGAGGAGGCCGACCAGCTCGCGGCGATGATCTCGGTGGTGCAGGCCGGTCGGGTCATCGCCGAGGGGAGCCCGACCGAGCTGAAGCGCCGCGTGGGCGCGGGCCGTGTGCACGTCGAGGCCGCGGACCGGGCCGACCTGCCGGCGATCGCCGGCGCGGTTCGCCACGCGACGGGTGAGGACCCCGACGTCAACCTCGAACAGATGCGGGTCGCGGTCCGCGCGCGGGAGGGGACGCGGACGCTGCGGGCCGCCGTGCGGGCGCTGGACGACGCCAACGTCGACGTCGCCGACATCGCGTTGCACCGACCCAGCCTGGACGACGTCTTCCTGAGTCTGACCGGCCAGGAGGAACGGCGCACGCTCGGAGGTGTGGCATGACGGTCCTGACGCACCCGCGCGAGGACACGGGCGAGGCGGAGCCGTGGTTCACCCGTCTGGCCTGGGGGGCGACCGACACCTGGGTGGTCACCCGACGTCATCTGCTGCACCTCGCGCGCAAGCCCGACGAGGTGGCGGGGACGTTGATGATCCCCGTGCTCGCGGTCCTGTTGTTCGGCTTCGTCTTCGGTGAGGCGATGGGCGCCGCGTTGACCCTCCCCGACGGGGACTACCGCGAGTTCCTGATGCCGGGACTGTTCGCGTTGACCATGGCGTTCGGGATCGGCAACACGACGATCGCGGTGGTGTCCGACACCCAGCGCGGCGTGGTGGACCGGTTCCGGTCCCTGCCGATGTCCTCCTCGGCGGTGCTCGCCGGCCGCGGGCTGGCCGACGTCATGATGGCCGTGGTCGACCTCGCGATCCTCGTCGGTATGGGCATACTCGTGGGGTGGCAGGTGCGCGGTGACCCGCTGTCGGCGCTCGCCGCGTTGGGCCTGCTGTTGCTGCTCCGGTTGGCGTTCAGTTGGATCGGCATCTACCTGGGGTTGTTGCTGGCCAGTCCCGAGGCCGCCATGAAGTACTTCTCGCTCGTCTTCCCGCTGGCGATGGTCGCCGACACCTTCGTCCCCACCGACATGATGCCGAGCTGGCTGGCCCCGCTGGCGGAGTGGAACCCGCTGAGCGCGACGGTGATCGCGACCCGGGAGCTGTTCGGGAACCCCTCGATCACCGGGGACTCCTTCGTCGCGCAGAACGCGCTGCTGCTGGCCGTGGTGTGGCCCCTGGTGCTGATGGCGGTGTTCGTGCCCCTCGCGGCGCGCCGCTTCCGCCGGCTGAGTGGGTGAGCCGAGGCGGGATGGAACGACGGTCGTGACTCTCCGCGGGGGCGGGCGTCACGACCGTCACTGGTGGCCGCGGCGGCGGGCGTGGCCACTCCCGGGCTCAGGCTTGCGGGTCGGTGGGGTGCGTGCCGGTGTCGACGGTGAGTTCCCCCAGGGTGCTGGACAGACGCGCCACCGCGCCGTAGGTTCGCCGCTGTCGATCCTGGTACTCCCCCGCCTGCGGTGTCCACAGCCAGGTGCAGGCGGCGCGATAGGGGTCGAAGAGCACGTACAGCGGGATCCCGGCCGTGGCGTGGAAGCCCGCCTTGTCCTCGTAGTCGTGGCGAACGCTGCTGGGCGAGACGACCTCGATCGCGATCTCGATCAGATCCGGTGGGTACTCCGCGAGGTTCTTGGCCTCCTCCGCCGCGGGAATCAACGCCAGGTCGGGGCAGAGTTCGCTGTCGAGCTCGACGGAGGGAACCCGGACGTCGCTCACGAACTCCCATCCCGCGTCCAACTGGCCCGCCAACGCGTTCCACACCAGCCGCAGTGTCTTGTTGTGCACCGGCCGGACCGGCTTCATCATGATGCCGCCCCGCAGGATCTCGACCTTGTAGCCGCCGATCTCCTCGCCGAGGTTCCGCACCGTCGACCGCGCACCGTCGAGTGCCGAGGACATGGCACCACCTCCGGTTCTCACGCCGGGTCCGGACGGGCGTCGCGGCCGGTCGATCCGCCGATCCCGCACGGGACCGGCGGTGCGTGGACGGCGGGGCTCCTCAGGGAGAAGGGACGCGTCGGCTCCCGTCACCCACCGATCGCGGACATCGGGCGGGCCGGCTGCAGGAAGCTGGGGTCGTTGATGCCGTGTCCGGGGAGTTTGGTGGCCACGGCGGCGCGCCACCGTTCGGCGAGTTCCTCGTCGGAGGCTCCGTCGCGCATCGGACCGCGCAGGTCGGACTCGTCGCGGGCGAACAGGCAGTTGCGGACCTGACCGTCGGCGGTGAGCCGAACCCGGTCGCACGCACCGCAGAAGGGGCGGGTCACCGACCCGATCACCCCCACGCGGTGCGGCCCGCCGTCCACGAGGAACGTCTCCGCGGGGGCGCTGCCGCGCTCCTCGTCGTCCGCCGGCCGCAGGTCGAACGCCGCCCCGAGCCGGTCCAGGATCTCGTCGGCGGTCACCATGGTGTCGCGCCGCCAGCCGTGCTGGGCGTCCAACGGCATCTGTTCGATGAACCGGAGTTCGTAGCCCCGGTCCAGGCAGTAGCGCAGCAGGTCCACGGCTTCGTCGTCGTTGACGTCGCGCATCAGTACCGCGTTGACCTTGACGGGCGTGAGTCCCGCGTCGGCGGCGCCGGCCAGACCGTCCAGGACGTCGCTGAGACGGTCCCTGCGGGCCAGGTCCTTGAAGACGTCCGGCTTGAGAGTGTCCAGGGAGACGTTCACCCGGTCCAGGCCCGCCTCCGCCAGCGCCGGGGCGAAGCGGGCGAGGCCGATCCCGTTGGTGGTGAGCGCGGTCTTGGGCCGGGGCTCCAGCGCGCTGGCCGCGGCGATGATCCCGGGCAGGCCCTTGCGCAGCAACGGTTCGCCGCCGGTGAAGCGCACCTCGGTGATCCCGAGCATCGTGACCCCGACGCGCAGCAACCGGCCCAGTTCGTCGTCGGTCAACAGCTCCGGCTTGGGCAGCCACTCCAGGCCCTCGGCGGGCATGCAGTAGGTACACCGGAGGTTGCACCGATCGGTGAGTGAGACCCGCAGGTCGGTGGCGACTCTTCCATAGGAGTCGGCGAGCACTGACCCCACCTCCCTCACGACATGGTCCAGCTGACCGGAATTCTCCAGTCCCCCAACCCTAAAAGATCGTGGGAGCCCTGCGCCACCAGGCGGTACCGTCCGGCCTGGGCGGACGCTCTCGGCGTCGTCCGCGTGAGTCTGCGCACCCGCATTAGTGGAGTTGCTCCCAGCGCGTCACGCCTTATGATCGTCGGAGCCGTTCCGGTGGTCCTCTCCAACCCCGAAAGACGTCTCTATTGTGATGTCCAGAGACCGCCATGCCTCCGCACAATCCCGGTAGCGTTAGGGAAACCGGCACGACACGCGTCGGTAACTCTGGGTAAACAGACGACTTCTGCGCAGTCCAGGACTAACGTAACCGGAAATCGCGGACATGCATCGGGGGGTGCGGAGTCCGGATCCGGCGCTCAGACTCCGGATGGGGAATTTCCGTACGAAGGTGTAAGGGGGTGAGCCGCGTGCCTGGGCGGATCGAGGACTACGCGCTCATTGGCGACATGCAGACCGCCGCGCTCGTGAGCCGGGACGGTTCCGTGGATTGGCTGTGTCTGCCGTACTTCGACTCCCCGGCGTGTTTCACCGCCCTGCTGGGGGACGAACAGAACGGAAACTGGTGGATCCGACCGGCCGCGGCCGAGCCGCACGCCACGCGCCGCCGTTACCGGCAGGACACACTGATCCTGGAGACCGAGTGGGAGGTACCCGAGGGAGCGGTCCGGGTCATCGACTTCATGCCACCCCGCACCGACTCACCGCACCTGGTGCGGATCGTCGAGGGGCTGCGCGGAACCGTGCGGATGAACACGGCGCTGCGGCTGCGGTTCGACTACGGCAGTGTGGTGCCGTGGATCCACCGGGACGGCAATGAGGTCGTCGCGGTCGCGGGACCGGACTCGGTCTGGGTCAGCTCACCGGTACCGATGGAGGGGCACAACTTCTCCCACGACGCCACCTTCACCGTGAGCGCCGGCCAGCGGGTTCCCTTCGTGCTCACCTGGCATCCGTCGCACGAGACGGAGTCGGCGCACCTCGACGCCGAGAAGTCCCTGAGTCGCACCGAGCGGTTCTGGCGTAACTGGGTGGAGACCTGCACCTACGACGACCAGTACCGCGAGCCCGTCATCCGGTCCCTCATCACCTTGAAGGCGTTGACGTTCAGCCCCACCGGCGGCATCGTGGCCGCGCCCACCGCCTCCCTGCCCGAGGAGATCGGCGGGGTGCGCAACTGGGACTACCGCTACTGCTGGCTGCGGGACGCGACCATCACCCTCGAGGCGTTGATGCGCAGCGGCTACACCGCCGAGGCGCGGGAGTGGCGCGAGTGGCTGGTACGCGCCGTGGCGGGCGAACCACAGCACATGCAGATCATGTACGGCATCCGCGGCGAACGTCGACTGTCGGAGTGGACGGCCGACTGGCTCCCCGGATACGAGAACTCCCGCCCCGTCCGCATCGGCAACGCCGCCGTGGGCCAGCACCAGCTCGACGTGTACGGCGAGGTGATGGACTCCCTGCACCTGGCCCGGCGATCGGGCCTGCAGGGCGAGGAGCACATCTGGGGCGTCCAACGGTCCCTGGTGAACTACCTGGAATGGTGCTGGGACGAGCCGGACGAGGGCCTGTGGGAGGTGCGGGGTCCGCGCCAGCAGTTCGTCCACTCCAAGGTGATGGCGTGGGTCGCCGCGGACCGCGCGGTGCGGATGATCGAGGAGTTCGGCAAGGAGGGACCCGTCGAACGGTGGCGCGCGCTCCGCGACACCATTCATGCCGAGGTCTGTGAGTACGGCTTCGACCAGCAACGCAACACCTTCACGCAGTACTACGGAAGCAAGGAACTCGACGCCTCGCTCCTGCTCATTCCGGAGGTCGGGTTCCTTCCCTACGACGACCCCCGGGTGGTCGGCACGATCGAGGCGATCCAGCGGGACCTCATGGACGACGGGTTCGTGTTGCGCTACCACACGGCCGGGGACGACTCCGTCGACGGGCTTCCCGGGCAGGAGGGCGCGTTCCTCGCGTGCAGCTTCTGGCTCGCCAACGCGCTGTTGTCCATCGGTCGGGTGGGCGAGGCGCGGGAGCTGTTCCACCGACTGCTGTCCCTGCGCAACGACGTCGGGCTCCTCGCGGAGGAGTACGACCCGCACGGCAAGCGGCAGGTCGGCAACTTCCCCCAGGCGTTCAGCCACGTCCCTCTGGTGACCACCGCGCTCAACCTCTCGCGTCACGACGGCATGCGGCGCGGCGAGACCGACTAGCCGGTCGTTCCCGACAGCGGCGGTCCCCTCCCGGGGGCCGCCGCTGTTTCGGTGTGCCCGCCCCGTCCGTGGACGAGGCGCGGACCGCGGGCCCCAGCGGTCCCGGACCCGGATCCCGGTCTGTGGAGACAATCCGCACCACGTCGCCGGTTGACTCCCACCCGCCACAGGTGCAAATTAATCGCAGATGCGAATTATTTGCAGGAACGGACCTCGGGAAGGGTGACGACGCTGGCGACCACCGTGAACAGGAGTACCGGCGACCAAGAGTCGACCGAGCCCCGGGACGACCTCGGGTACTCCGCACAACGCCGCCGCACCGCCCTGTGGGTGACCTGCCTGACGCTCGTGCTTGGCCTCAGCGTCGTCCTCGCCGTCGGCATCGGCCCCGTACGAGTGGCGCCGGGGACGGTGGCCCGCATCATCGGGCACAACGTCATCGGATGGCCCGGCGACGTCACCTGGACCGCGTCCGAGGCGTCGATCGCCTGGGACGTGCGGCTCCCCCGTGTGCTCCTCGGGGCGGCCGTCGGTTCCGGCCTCGCCGTCAGCGGTCTGGCGCTGCAGGCGATGGTGCGCAACATGCTGGCGGACCCCTACATCCTCGGCGTCACCTCCGGCGCCTCGACCGGCGCCGCCGGTGCGATCCTGTTCGGGTTCGGCGCCGGGTTCGGGGAAAACGCCCTGTCGGCCAGCGCGTTCCTCGGCGCGTTGGGCGCCTCGGTGCTCGTGTTCTTCGTAGCCCGCGCCGGAGGGCGGATCACCTCACTACGGTTGCTGATGGCGGGCGTCGCGGTCGGCTACGCCCTATACGCCGCCACCAGTTTCCTGATCTTCGCCGCCGACTCGGCCGAGGGAGCACGCTCGGTGCTCTTCTGGCTCCTCGGCTCGCTGGGGCTGGCACGGTGGTCGGGCCCACTGGCCGTCGTCCTCGTGGTCGTGTGCGTGACCGTGCTGGCGATGATGCTGTGGAGCCGCCAGTTGGACGCGTTGGCCATCGGTGACGAGACCGCACGCGTTGGGCGTCCGACCCACCCGCTTTCGGGTCGGCATGCTCGCCCTGGTCTCGCTGTGCGTCGGCTCGGTCGTGGCCGCCGCCGGCGGCATCGGCTTCGTCGGTCTCGTGATTCCCCACCTCGCCCGCCGCCTCGTCGGCGCGGCACACACCCGGGTCGTCCCGGTCGCCGCCCTGGTCGGCGCGATCTTCCTGGTGTGGGCCGACGTCGTGGCGCGGGTCGCCCTCATCCCGCGGGAGCTGCCGATCGGGATCATCACGGCGCTCGTCGGCGCCCCCTTCCTGCTCCTGCTGGTCCGCCGATTCCACTCCGCGACCCATTGACAGCCCCCCACGACCCGAAAAAGGACGGGAATGCCCCGCTCACTGAGACTTCCGCTGTGTGTGGCGACGCTGACCCTGGCGGCGAGCGCCTGCGGCGGCGGCACCACCTCCACCGACGCGGCCGCGGGGGATCCGGTGACCGTCGACAACTGCGGCACCGAACTCAGCTTCGGGACCCCTCCCGAGCGGGTCATCCTGTTGGAGAGCGCTCCGGTGTCCGCGCTGTCGGCACTCGGAGTACTCGACTCGGTGGTGCTCCGCGCGGGCGCCTACCCCGAGGAGTACTACGACGACGCGACCAACCAGACGATCCAGGACACCGCCTCCCTGGGCGACGACCTGGACGAGAGCGGGCACCTGGAGATCTCCCAGGAGGTGATCATCGCGGAGGACCCCGATCTGGTGATGGGGCTTCCCGACGGGATCACCCGTGAGTCGCTGGACTCGGTGGGCATCCCCGCCCTCGTCCATCCGGTCTACTGCCCCGAGGGGGTGGAACCGGCGCGGTTCGACGACGTGTACGACCAGGTGGAGAGCTACGGCCGGATCTTCGACCGCGCCGATGAGGCCGACGAGGTCGTCACCTCCCTGCGGGAGCGGGTGGAGACGATCGAGCGCCAGGCCGCCGACGAACCGGAGCGCACCGCCGCCGTCCTGTTCCCCACCGTGGGTGGCGGCACCACCTACGCCTACGGCAGTCACAGCATGGCCGACCCGCAGCTCGCCGCCGCCGGCCTGACCAACGTGTTCGGCGACGTCGAGGAACGCGTCTTCGAGGTCGCCACGGAGACCCTGGTCGACCTGGACCCCGACGTGCTCGTGCTCCTCCACGTCGACGGTGACCCCGAGCCGGTGCGCCAGGCCATGGTCGACCTCCCGGGCGCCGACAGCATCACCGCCGTCCAGGAGGACGCCATCCACGTCCAACTGTTCAACTTCACCGAGCCGCCCACGCCGCTCGCGGTGGACGGCCTGGAACGCATCGCCGAGGAGTTCGGGACGGACCAATGATCACCGCAGCGGGAATCTCGTTCGCGTTCGGGACCGCCCCCGTCCTGGAGGGTGTCGACATCGAGGCGCGTCCCGGACGCGTGGTGGGCCTCATCGGTCCCAACGGCAGCGGCAAGACCACCCTGCTGCGCACCCTCTACGCCGCGCTGCGTCCCCGTGCCGGCATGGTCACACTGGACGAGGCCCCCGTGGCGGACGTTCCCCCTCGGGAGGTCGCCCGTCGCCTCGCCGTCGTGGCGCAGGAGGGCACAGGGGAGCTGCCCCTGTCCGTGACCGACCTCGTCCTCCTGGGGCGTACGCCGCACCTGTCCACCTTCCAGCGGACCGGCGCGGAGGACCACGCGATCGCGGCGTCCGCGCTGCGCCGGGTGGGGGCCCGGCACCTGGCGGACCGCGTCTTCTCCGGCCTGTCTGGCGGTGAGAAGCAGCGGGTGCTGATCGCGCGGGCGCTCGCCCAACAGGCCGACCACCTCCTCCTGGACGAACCAACGAATCACCTGGACATCCGCTACCAACACGAGGTGCTGGACATCGTGCGCGGACTGGGTGTCACCACCGTCGTGGTGTTGCACGACCTGAACCTCGCCGCGCGGTACTGCGACGACCTCGTGCTGTTGCACGAGGGCCGCGTCAGCGCCGCCGGAGCGCCCGCCGACGTGTTGTCCCCCGAGGTCCTCGAACCCGTCTACCGCATCGGGGTGGAGCAGGTCCGCACCGGCGACGAACTCCACCTGCTCTTCCGCCCACTGCGCCACGACGCGGCCGTCGAGAAGAGCGCCTGAACGACCCACCACCCACGCCGACCCCACACGAACGAGGAACGGATGCCCCACCCCACTCCCCGACCCTGGTCCGCCTCCGAGGCCTCGGACGAGGCGGTGAGCTCCGAGTACGCTCAGTCGAACATCACCGGGTACTGGGACCACCGCGCTGAGTCCTACGACGCCTTCCAGACCCGGCGGCTGCGCAACGACGAGATCCGACGGGCCTGGCTGTCGGTCTGGGCACGACACCTTCCCGCCTCCCCCGCGCGGATCCTCGACGCCGGGACCGGTCCGGGCCACATGGCGCGCCTCCTCACCGAACTGGGCCACTCCGTGATCGGAATCGATGCCTCCCAAGGGATGATCGACCGCGCGCGTGCGCACGCGCGGGTACACAGCGCGCCCACGGGAACGAGTCCGGAGTACCTCCGCGCCGACGCCGTCGCTCCGGACTTCCCGCCCAACAGCTTCGACGTGGTGACGAGCCGCTACGTCCTGTGGACCCTGCGTACGCCCGAGGAAGCGCTCGCGAACTGGCTCCGACTCCTGCGCCCCGGAGGTCGACTCGTGTGTGTCGACAGCACCTGGTTCCCCGACGGCGTCCGCGCCGGTGGCACCGGCGACGCGTCGTTCCGTTCCCGCTACGACGACCAGGTCCTGGCCCGGCTGCCTCTGGCCGAGTCCGACACCATCGAGGACACCGCTGCCGCCGTCCGACGCGCCGGCTTTGCCGCGACCACCGTGACTCCCCTGCCGGAACTGCTGGAGCTGGACCACCGCCACGGGGTCGCCAGGGACCACGAGCCTCGGATCCAGTTCGTCGTCTCCGCCCGGCGTGACCGAACCGCACCGCCTGTCACTCAGCGGCAGTAGGGTGCTGCCATGACATCACGGCCCCTGAACGAGCTCATGGACGAGGGTTGGGCGAAGGCCCTGGAGCCGGTCGCCGAGACGATCGGCAGGATGGGGGACTTCCTGCGCGCGGAGATCGCCGCGGGGCGCACCTACCTCCCCGCGGGCGATAACGTGCTGCGCGCGTTCCACCAGCCCTTCGACCAGGTCCGGGTCCTGCTGGTCGGCCAGGATCCCTACCCCACCCCGGGGCACGCGGTCGGCCTGAGCTTCTCGGTGGCGCCGGAGGTCCGCCCCATCCCCGGGAGTCTGCGCAACATCTTCACCGAGTACTGCGACGACCTCGGCCTCCCGCAACCCAGCAACGGCGACCTCACCCCGTGGACGGAGCGCGGTGTCCTGCTGTTGAACCGGTCCCTCTCGGTGGCACCGCGCAAGCCCAACTCCCACGCGAACAAGGGCTGGGAGGATGTCACCGACCAGGCCATCCGTGCCCTCGCCGCCCGTGGTACCCCCATGGTGTCGATCCTGTGGGGCAGCAAGGCCCGCAACCTGCGCCGCCTGATGCCCAACGTCCCGGCGGTGGAGTCCACCCACCCCAGCCCCATGTCGGCCCACAACGGCTTCTTCGGCACCCGCCCCTTCAGCCGCGCCAACGCCCTGCTCCAACAGCAGGGCGCCGACCCCATCGACTGGACCCTCCCCTAGAAGGGGCGTTCCACCATCGGGCACGGCCCAGCACCAGCGGGGAAGGGAGCAGTGGCCTCCCCACCGACGCACGGCTGTCCCGATCGTCGTGCTCCACGTCCGCGACGCGCGACTGGTGCCGAGTTCCACGCGAGAAAGTCAATTCGGGAAAAGACCACGTGTGTCCGTTATGCCGGAATTTCGAGAAGCAAAGAAATCCGACGCTTGCCAGTGGTAAGCACGCAGGTCATAAAGTGTCCGTTCCCCGCACGCGGGGATGCCCCCTCTTGCCACCGCGACGGTGACCGGGGAGTTGGGTCCGTTCCCCGCACGCGGGGATGCCCCCGCACAAGATCCTTACGCCCCGCCATACCCATCGTCCGTTCCCCGCACGCGGGGATGCCCCCCCGCCATACCCATACACCAAACCGTTCAACGGGTCCGTTCCCCGCACGCGGGGACGACCCCCAACCTCGGCCATCCCCACTGCGAGACCTGGTCGACACCACGTCGGAGGCTAACTACCCGCGCCACCAAGGAGCCATCATCCGTGGAGTTGGCATTACGCCTGTCGGCATCGCTGTTGTCTTGCGACGGCTTCGCGACACGCGACTGGCGTCGTAACCGGGTGGCGCGGCGGGCCAGGCGCGCGCAGTTGCCTGGCCCGCCGTGTTCGTGTGTGGCACCCTGTTTCGCACGCGCGTTAATTCGGGGGAGGCAGTATTGCCTGTCCGTTATGCCGGAATTTCGAGAAGTAAAGAAATCCGACGCTTGCCAGTGGTAAGTGCGCAGGTCATGAAGTGTCCGTTCCCCGCGCGCGGGGATGATCCCCGGCGAAACGCCAGCTCACGCAGATCCGCGTCGTCCGTTCCCCGCGCGCGGGGATGATCCCGCGGCCCGCATCGACTCATACCGCCGGCTGTAGTCCGTTCCCCGCGCGCGGGGATGATCCCGGTTCGGGGACGAAGCTGGTCTTCACCAACGAGTCCGTTCCCCGCGCGCGGGGATGATCCCGAGGAGAACGTTCACCGTGACCACCGCCCTGTGTCCGTTCCCCGCGCGCGGGGATGATCCGCTCTACGAGATCCTCATAGGTGATCGCCGCGGGTCCGTTCCCCGCGCGCGGGGATGATCCCGGTCGACCGAGGCGGCGAAGCATTCGATCGGCGTCCGTTCCCCGCACGCGGGGATGACCCGCACTGCGACGTGCTTCGCGCACGACCACCGCCGTCCGTTCCCCGCGCGCGGGTATGGCCCCGGGGGCTACGACAAGCCACCCATGACCAGTAGCTCCATCACGTACGTCACCACTGTCCGGAACTAGCGTCGCCCCCGCGCATTCGCACTGTAGGACCGCTGGCGCGCTTGGTGGGTGCCGCTCGGAATGTGCGCGGGCGTTCCTGGGAGCCCCGCCGCGGTACGGGCGCTGGCGCGACCACACCGCTCCGATCTGACTGTCGTGCTCCGCGCCGTGGTCGCCTGGGTGAGGGGGTCGGCCCGGTGGGGGCGCGATTGCCTGTGCTGTGGGCCGTTTTCCTATCATGGCGGCGCGCCATCGCTCCGTTGGCAGCGTCGAACCGGGGAGGACCCCGCATGTCTGGCTCACGATCCGCGCTGTCCTACGCCGAGGCGCTCCGGGTGCTCGGGGGCGGGGACTCGGCGGCCGCGGCGTTCGCGGAACGGGTCGCGGAGGGGGCGCTGGAACTGCTCGGGGTGCCCGGGTTGGGTGGGCTGCGGGGACTGATCGTCAAACACGGGCGGGAGCAGCTCGGCCGGCTCACGGGGACGCTCCGGGGCGCGGGGCGGTTGGACCGGTCCGACCGGCTCGCGGCGGCGCACGCGATCATCGTCGTCGAAGCGTACTTCGAGGCGTTGGCCGAGGACCCCCCGGAGGGGATCCCGATGGAGTTCTCCGCGGCGGAGAAGTCCGCGTTGGGCAGCGTGGAGTCCGTTCCGGACGGCCGTTCGGCATTGCTGCGCCAACTCGCCTCCGCCCCGATCCCCCTCCCGTCGCCCTCCCGTTCCCCGGAGGAGAACCGGCTCGCGGTCCAGGAGTATCTCGACACCACGTTGGTCGCGGCGACTCGCAGGTTCGTGCGGGGACTGGCGTGGTGGGACGAGGCGGACGAGACCCGTCGCGGCGCGTTGCTGGACGCGCTCGGTCGGGTCACCGGGCGGGCCATGACCCGCTACGCCGAGTCCTACCGACAGCTCGTGGCCGAGCACGCGGAGTTCGCCGCGTGGAACGCGGGTGTCGAACACGCCGCGACGCGTCACCGGGTGGAAACCGGCCTCGCCCAGCTCGGCGGGTTGCTGGCCCGCATGAGCACCGGTCCCACCGCCGGCGAGCGCCGCTCCGTGCTCGCCGCCCGCCACCGCGCCGTCCTGACTCGCCCCATCCTGGACACCCCCGAGATCCCGCGCGGGTTCGTCCTGCCGACGTTGGAGGAGAGCTACATCAACCCCCGGGGGCGCGTGGGGCAGGCCGTCCGGGACGTGCAGCCCGGTTCGGACGCGTGGGCCGAGGACAGTCCGCTCCGGGACGACATCCAGTCCGTGTTGGCGGGGGAGCTCACCGGTCCCGACGCGGTCGACCGGCCGCTGGTGCTGCTGGGCCATCCGGGGTCGGGCAAGTCACTGCTCACCCAGGTGCTCGCGGCGCGGCTTCCGGCGGAGGACTTCCTTCCCATCCGGGTCACCCTGCGCGACGTGCCGGCCGACGCACCGGTGCGGGAGCAGATCGAACACGCGCTGCGAGAGGCGATCGGGGAGCCGATGTCCTGGGCGGACGTCGCCCGCTCGGCGGAGGGGGCCCTTCCGGTCGTGCTGCTGGACGGTTTCGACGAGCTGCTCCAAGCCGCGGGGAAGGACCAGGGCGACTATCTGGAGCGGGTCCGGGAGTTCCAGCGTCGGGAGGCGGAACTGGGACGTCCCCTCGCCGCGGTGGTCACCTCCCGGACCGTGGTGGGCGATCGGGTGCGGTTCCCCGACCGGTGCCCCGTCATCCGACTGGAGCCCCTCACCAGTGCCCAGATTCGCCGTGGGCTCGCGGTGTGGAACGACGCGAACCCCACCGCCGACCCGCTGACGCTCGACCACCTGACCCCCGTTCGTGAGCTCGCCGAACAGCCCCTCATGTTGCAAATGCTGATGCTCTACGACGTGGAGGGCGCCGCGCTGCGCACGGGTACCGAACTCAGCCGTAGTGGCCTCTACACCGAGCTGCTGACCGCCTTCGCCGCGCGCGAGGTGCGCCGCGCTCACTCGCACCTGGTGGCCGCGGAGACCGCCCGAGCGGTCGAGGAGGAGCTGCGTCAGTTGGAGGTCGCCGCTCTCGGGATGTTCCTGCGCCAGGGACAGCGCATCACGGCCGACCAGTTGGACACCGATCTCGCCGCGCTCCGCGCCGAACCGCCCCAGCCGGCCCAGGCGGCCCAGGCGGCCCCGTCACCGACCGGAGGGGGCCCCGACGCGCGGCGCGTCCTCGGCCGCTTCTTCTTCGTCAACGTCTCCCGGGCCAACGACCAGCACCACGAACGGTTGGTGTACGAGTTCCTGCACGCCACGTTCGGTGAGTTCCTCGTGGCACGGGCGGTCGTGAGCGCGGTCGTGGACCTGGCGACCGCCCGCGCGGAGTCGGCCCGGGGACGGCTCCCCACACCCCTGGACGACGGCCCGCTCTACGCGCTGTGCTCCTTCGGGGTACTGGCGCGCCGCTCCCCGGTCGTGGAGTTCGTGGAGGAACTCCTCGCGCATCGCTTCGGCTCCGCCCTGGTACGCCGGTCCGACGTCCACGCGCTGCTGGTGGAATTGTTCCGCGCCGCCCCCTACCCGCACCCGGCACGTTCCCGAGGCGGCTACGAGCCCATCCGACTGCCCGTCACCTCCCGACAGGCCCGCTATACCGCGAACCTGCTCTGCCTGCTGGTATTGGTGTCCCCGGAGCCGATCGACATCGCCGAGCTGTTCCCCGACGCCGAGGACTCCCGAGCAGCGTGGCGGGGGCAGGCGGGCCAGTGGCTGGACCTGCCCTGGGACGGCTGGCACGGCATGCTGGACACGGTCCGGCTGCGCCACACGGCCGCGGACGACGGCTCGTTGGTGAGCGTGGTGGAGCGAGAGCGCGGCGACCCGCTCAACGTCGGCGAGTGTCTGGGTCTGGAGATGAGGCACGCCGGCGACATCGACATCGTGGACCCACGCGCCATCGAGGTCCCTGCGGCGGGAATCACCGGCCGGCTCCTGCGCTCGATCGCGCTGCGCGTCAACGGTACCGCCGCCCGCACCACACTGACGCTGCTGCCCTATCTCCGCCACGTCTCCGACCTGCTCACCGAGTGGTTCGACGACGCCGTGGACGCGGGGGTCCTGTGGTCGCAGACCCACGACATCCTGGAGCTCCGACTCGCGCCTCCCAGCACCGACCCCCGGGGACGGCTCACCCGCTACGAGCGACTCCTGGCCACCCGTACCCTCGGTCGGATCGAACTGCTGACGCTGCGTCAGGCCACCGAGGACCTCGCGGTACTGAAACACCGACCGTCTCCTCCTCCGACCGGCGACACCGAGTCAACGATGGACACCGACCTCTACCGGAGTTTCCTTCGGTCGACGGTGCTGCGGTACCTGGACCAGCTCCACCGACGTGTCGAGGGTCCGGTCCTCCATCCTCGCGAGGTGCGCCCGGTGCTGGACCATCTCGCCTCCCACCTACCGCAGAAGGACTCCCCCGCCGTCCACCACGTGCGAGATCGCCTGGCGAAACAGGCGACACCCCCGCAGCGCCCCGCGCCCGTCGCGGCGGCGGGTGACACGCCCGGCCCCGGTGCCGGTCCACCGCGCGGCGCCACCGGCGGCGGGCGAGTGGATCCGACCCTCAGCCGGAGGAACGAGCACGCGCGCCAGTTCGGCTCCGGCGGCGGCACCAAGGGCCTACACGGAAGTGCCGGCTGACGGACGCCAACCGCTCTACTCTGGGACAACCGCGGCGACGCCACACGCGGACGCCGCGGCGTGGCCGGCGTGGCGCACGGACCAATCCGACATCAATGCCAAAATCGTTCACGATGACGCAACAGCCCTACATTCTGGTGGTCAACTCCCGGGTTGTGCACCGCCCCCTGTTCCTGATCGGGGCACCGCACTCGGGAGTCGAGGTACTGGCCCGCGCCCTGGGCCACTGCGCGGGTCTCTACCTCACGTCCGGTCGACCCGCCGTGCTGCAGGCGATCTACGCCCTGGCCCGCCGCCCCTCGATCACGCACGGGCGCGCGGCGGGCACCGCCGCCATGTTGCGGGACGCCTTCGCCACGGCGTGGCAGCTCACCACCGACAGTTGCCCGGACTGCTCGCCCCGGGCGCGACCCGGCACCGCACCGTGGGACGTCGACGCCACCCTGTGCCGGCATGGGCGCGGGATGGAGGCGTTCGGTGACGCCAGCCCGGACCTGCTGTACTCGGCCGAGGCCCTCGCGCTGACCTTTCCCGACGCCCGCTTCGTCCAGGTGATCCGCGACGGGCGGGACGCCGTCGCCTCGATGCTGGGCGACAGCCAGATGATGTCGTGGTTCCGTACCGACGTCGTGGCTCGGCTGGACGAACTCCCCCACCCGTTCTTCGGGATCGAGACCGAGGAGGACAAGGCGGGTTACGGAGAGCTGTCCAACGCCGCGCGGTGCGCCCTGCGCTGGCGCAGCGCGATCCGCCTCTCCGCCCGGCTGCGCAGTGAGCTGGCCGAGGACCGGATGATCACGATCCGCTACGAGGAGATCCCGGGCAACGAGGTCGCGGTCGCGGAGCGACTGACGAGCTTCGTCGGGCGGGGGGTCTCCGCCTCGGAGCTCATGACCGACACCAGCTACCGGATCGGCATGTGGCGACGCGGACTCGACCGAGATCAGTACGCCCATGTCCGCACCACCGCGGGGACGGAACTCGCGCGGCTCGGCTACACCTGAGAACAGCACGTCACGGGGTCGCGGGTGCCGACGGTGACGCACCGGACCAACAAGCTGGAATTCCAGCGTGGCTCCGGCCCGCCCCTCGGCACTCTGGACGGATGCATACTCGCGTCGACGAGAGGACGGGCATCCGTGATCCCCCACACATCCCTCACTCACGCCCAACCGCCCCGACCCCACCCCGCGATCGTCGTCTCCTCTCCCCCGTCGGCCCCACTGTCCCATTTCGGCCAACTCGCCCAGGCGGTCGCCGAGACCCTCGCGACTCGACGCGACCCCCGTCAACTCCATCCCCTGATGACACCGGCCGCGTTCGAGTGTCTCCAGGACAACATCGGCGTCTACGGTTGGCGCACCACACCACGCCTACGGCGTCTGCGCTCCCTCTCCCCCCGCCCAGGCGCCCTCGAGGTCTGCGCCGTCGTGCAGTGCGGCGGACGGGTCCGGGCGCTCGCCCTGCGCTTCGAGGGTGTCGAGCGGGCCTGGCTCTGCTGCTACCTACGCACCGCCTGACGACCGGCTCATGATCGTCACCAGTAGGATGATCCGCATGGGTGAAATCGGACTCTTCGAACTTGTCCTGCTGGTGGCGATGCTGGCGGCCCCGCTCGCCATCCTCGGCGCGGCCGTCGTCTACGTCGTGCGCGTCGCCCGGCTGGGACCCGCGGAAACACTCAACCGCGCGACGCGCCGCAGAAATCTCCCGCAGTAATCAACCGACTACTTTTCGCACGCACACCGCATCTCCGTTCCCAGACTTCTCAGTTTCGAACAAAGAAACCACCAAGGACGTAACGATTCGTTCAACATCGGTACGAGTTGCGTTCCAGCTCCTTTAACCCGATGCTAGATTCGATGCGTCCCCAACGAACGCCTCGGCGTGCAGGGTGATCAAAGCCGCGCCGGCCGACCTCGGTTAATCCGCGGCACCACGACAGAAGCCAGATTCCTTTCTGGAGTAGACTTGACCCGCCCTGCGACCTTCGTGGCTCGACGCTCCGCCGCTGTTTGTCGGTTACTTCGCTGCTGGCCTGCGGCTGAATACATTTATCAGACCGCAATTCACCGTGGCGCGGCCGACGCTGGATTGCATTTCCGACTGGGGCAGGTTCGCGAACACCGCGGAAATCCCGCAGGCGCGCTCGACGCCTATACGACGGCAATTCAGCTCGACTCCTCCGCCGCGATCCACCATTTCCGTATGGGGCGCGCGCTGGAACAGCTCGACCGACTCGCCGAGGCCGAAGAGGCTTATGCGGAGGCGCTGCTGCGGGATTCCGCCGACACCGTGGCCCTGCGTCAGCGCGCGAAACTCCGGGAGAAGCGGAAGAATTTCCAGGCCGCCGCCGAGGACTACGAGCGGGCGCTGGAACTGGCGCCGCACCGCAAGGACCTGCACCTCGCCCTGGCCAACGCGCTGGAGAAGGCCTGCGCGCCGTTGCGCGCCGTCGACGTCTACTCCGGACTGCGCGAACGCTTCGGGGACGACGCCAAGGTGCGCCGCAAACTCGCGATCGCCTACGACAAGTCCGGTGACTGGCAGGCGGCGCGCGACATGCTCAGTCACGTCATCGCCGAACGCCCCGCGGACAGGGACGCGCACTACCGGCTCGCCGGCGTCATCGACCGGTTGGGGCGGATCCCGTTCGTACTGCGGGAAGGTGAGGTCCTCCACGTCACCTCCTCCGAACCGGACGACCTGGGCAGCCGGGCGATGTCCCACTTCGAGACCTCGCTGGCGGGGCAGCCCAAGAAGGTGACCTGGCTACACCGGGCCGCGGCCCGTCTGGCCCGGCGCAAGACGCTGTACAAGGTCGCCATGCGGGTCCCCATCGTGGCGACGCGCCTGCACCGTCGTGTGTCCCGCCCGGAGACCCGGTTGCGGCGGCTGTACGAGCTCGGCCAGATGTACGAGCGTGCGGGGAAGCTCGCGGAGGCGGCGCGGCACTACCGGTCCGCCGTGGCCGGCCTGGAGAGCGTCGACGCCATCTGGGTGCACAAGGCCGAGCCGGCGTGGCGGTTCCGCCTGGCCTACGTCGAGACGCGGCTGGGGGCCAACCTCGCCGAGGCAACGGCCGACGACGCCGCGCCCGACGCCGACGACGCCCGGCTCCTGCGTGAGGCCCACCCCGACACCGAGGCCTCCTCGATGTTGGTACGCGGACAGCAGCCGGGCGGCTTCTTCGACGCCACGATCGTGGACGTCGGCCTGCGGGTCGAGGGTTTCCTGCTGCCGACCGACGGTGACGACACGGTCGACATCCACCTCGACGGCGCGCCGGTGAAGAGTGTCGCCACCAACCCCAAGGCGTGGCTGCGTCCCTTCAGTTTCGACCTGTCCCACAAGGTCCTGGCCCAACTGCCCACGACGTCGCGCCTCACCCTGTCCTGCGGTGACCGCCCACTGGTCAGCACCCGGGGCAGCACGGTCATGGCGTTGACCGTGCCCGACGGCTCCAGTCGCCTCCCCGAACTGATGGACGCCGGCTACACCATCAGCAAGAAGGGTGTGCTGGCCGCCCCGCCGGAGGAGATCTCCGACCGGCAGCTCCGGTACCTCAAGTCCTACGGCGAGGCCAAGGACAAGTTCGAGGAGGTTCTGGGCAAGAAACTGTTCCTGCTGTACGGGACGCTGCTGGGCTGCTACCGGGACCGGGCCTTCATCGCCGGGGACGACGACTTCGACGTCGCCTACATCTCCGACGCCACCGACCCGGTGGAGCTGAAGTCGGAACTGCAGGACCACGCTCTGGCGCTGCTGGCCGCCGGATACGACATCAGCATCACGGTCACCGGGCGCCTGTTCAAGGTTCGCCTGGGCCGGACCTGGCTGGACGTCAACGCGTTGTGGTTCTACGCCGACCGCGCCTGGGCGTTCGACGCCCACAACCTGAAGCGGTCACAGTTCGAACCGGTGTCCACCATGGAGTTCCTGGAACACGACGTCTACGTGCCGCGTGAGATCGAGGCGTTCCTGAGCGACAACTACGGCACCGACTGGCGTACACCCCAACCCGATTTTCGCTATTACCGCAGTGAAGAGGACCGTCGGATCCTGCGCCGTTCCTGGCTCACGCCCAGTGAGGCCCGGGAGTTCGCCCGCCTGTGCGCTCTGGAGCAGAGCCGCAACCCACGGGCCGGAACCTTCGTCGGTATCGGTGACCCCGCCGACACCGGGTTCAGCGTCTAGGAACCGTTTCCCCCTCTCCCCCATTCCCGTCGTGACGTGACCACGTGGCGGCGGGACAACCGGATATTTGGAGTGCAAGGACATGACAGAGCGACCGCAGGTCTACGTGGGCATGAGCGCAGACCTCATCCACCCGGGGCACATCAACATTCTGCGCGAGGCGAGCCAGCTCGGGGACGTCACCATCGGGCTCCTCACCGACGCCGCGATCGCCAGCTACAAGCGTCTCCCCCACATGTCCTACGAGCAGCGCAAGACCGTGGTGGAGAACCTCGCCGGGGTCACCCGGGTCGTCGCCCAGGAGACGTTGGACTACGTCCCCAACCTGGAGAGCCTGCGTCCCGACTTCGTCGTGCACGGCGACGACTGGAAGTCCGGGGTCCAGGAGCGCACCCGTGAGCGCGTGATCTCCGCCCTGGACCAGTGGGGCGGCAAGCTCGTCGAGGTCCCCTACACCCCGGGCATCTCCTCCACCCAGCTCAACTCCTCGGTCAAGCAGGTCGGCACCACGCCGGACGTGCGGCTCACTCGCCTGCGCCGGCTGCTCGACGCCAAGCCGATCACCCGCATCATCGAGGCGCACAGCGGCCTCACCGGGCTGATCATCGAGAGCACGAGCGTCAAGCGTGAGGACGGCAGCACCGTCGAGTTCGACGGCATGTGGTCCTCCTCCCTCACCGACTCCACCGCGCGCGGCAAGCCCGACATCGAGGCCGTGGACATCTCCTCCCGGCTGCAGATGGTCAACGAGCTGTTCGAGGTCACCACCAAGCCGCTGGTGTTCGACGGCGACACGGGGGGCAAGCCCGAACACTTCCCCTTCACCGTGCGCTCGTTGGAGCGGCTCGGCGTGTCCGCGGTCATCATCGAGGACAAGGAGGGGCTCAAGCGCAACTCCCTGTACGGAACGGACGTCGCCCAGACCCAGTCCAGCATCGAGGACTTCTCCAACCGCATCGCGATCGGCAAGAAAGCCCAGATCACCGACGACTTCATGATCATCGCCCGGATCGAGAGCCTGATCCTGGAGAAGGGCATGGAGGACGCGGTCGCGCGCGCCGAGGCCTACATCGACGCCGGCGCCGACGGCATCATGATCCACAGCCGGCAGAAGACGCCCGACGAGGTCTTCGAGTTCTGCTCCCGCTTCAACAAGCTGCCCCGCCGCGTGCCGCTGATCGTGGTTCCCACCAGCTACCACCAGGTCACCGAGGCCGAGCTCGTCGACCACGGCGTGAACCTCGTGATCTACGCCAACCACATGCTGCGTGCCGCCTACCCGCAGATGGCGAAGGTGGCCACGACGATCCTGGAGCACGGCCGCGCCTACGAAGCCGACCCGATGCTCGCCCCGATCAAGGACGCCCTCGCGATCGTTCCGGCGAACGAGTCATGATCGCGCCCAAGGAGTTCACCCAGGTCTGTGAGGAGCAGGGCATCACGCTCTTCACGGGCGTGCCCGACAGCCTGCTGAAGAATCTGTGCTCGCACGTGATGGCGGAGCTGCCCCGGGACCGGCACATCGTCGCCGCCAACGAGGGCGGTGCCGTCGGCATCGCCATGGGCCACTACCTGCGCACCGGCAAGCCGGCCCTGGTCTACCTGCAGAACTCGGGGTTCGGCAACATCGTCAACCCGCTGCTCTCGCTCGCCGACCCCGACGTGTACGGCGTGCCGATGCTGGTCGTCATCGGGTGGCGCGGCCAGCCGGGTGTGAAGGACGAGCCGCAGCACGTGAAGCAGGGCCGGATCATGGAGGCCGCGCTGGACGCGCTGGAGGTCCCGTGGTCGGTGCTCCCGAAGGACCCCGAGGACGCCGCGACGGCCGTCCGCCGGGCCGTGTCCGCGGCGGTGGAGCAGGGCGGCCCGTCGGTGCTCCTGGTGGAGAAGGGCACGTTCTCCGACGCCGCGACGTCGCAGGAGGCCCCCGCCTCGACGCTGCCCAGCCGGGAGGACGCCCTGATCGCCCTGGCGGACGCCGTGGGCGACCAGTCGGCCATCGTCTCGACGACGGGCATGCTCAGCCGGGAACTGTTCGAGTACCGCGAGCGCAGCGGCACCGACGGCAGTCGTGACTTCCTCACCGTGGGAGGTATGGGGCACGCCAGCGCCATCGCGTTCGGCCTGACGACCGGTGGCGACGACGAGGTCTGGTGCTTCGACGGCGACGGCGCGCTGCTCATGCACCTGGGCGGACTCGCGGTCATCGCCGACCACGCGCCGGACCGCTTCTTCCACGTCGTGTTCAACAACGGCGTCCACGACAGCGTCGGCGGTCAGCCGACCTCGATGGACGTCGTGGACACCGCGGCCACCGCGAAGGCGCTCGGGTACCGCTACGCCGCGTCGGTGAGCGACCTGGCGGAGCTTCCCGACCGGGTCGCCGAGCTGCGAGCCCAGGGCGGCCCGAGCCTGCTTGAGCTGCGGGTGCGCCCCGGGAACCGGGCCGACATCGGGCGCCCCACCCGGACCCCACAGGAGAGCCGCGAGGCGTTCATGGCCGCACTCGGTGGAGGTGCCTCGGAATGACCCGCACCTGCTACGGTTTGGGGGCCGTGGACCAGCTCCCCCGCCTGGTCGAAGAGCTGGGTGGGCGCAGGGTCCTGCTGGTGTGCGGCGAACGTTCGTTCGCCGCGTCCGGCGCGGACACCATGCTCCCCGAGCTGCGGCGGCGGGCGGAGGTGCGCCGGTGGAGCTCCTTCGAGCCCAACACCAACGCGACGGACCTGCTCGCCGGACTCGGCATCGTCGAGGAGTTCCAGCCGGACACGGTGGTGGCGGTCGGTGGCGGCAGTGCGATGGACATGGCGAAGCTGCTGTGCGCCTTCCCTGACGCGCGCGACACGGAGGCGTTGCACACCGCGATCCGAAGCGGGAAGCCCACGGCGCCCCGTGGGCCGCGTCTCGTCCTGGTTCCCACCACGAGCGGTTCCGGGTCGGAGGCCACGCACTTCGCCGTGGTGTACATCGGCACCGACAAGTACTCCATCGCCGCGCCCGGCCTGCTCCCGGACGTGACGGTGCTGGATCCCGCCCTGACCCTGAGCGGCTCGCCCTACCAGCGGGCGACGTCCGGGATCGACGCGGTGTCCCAGGCCGTGGAGAGCCTGTGGGCCGTGGGTGGAACGGCGGAGAGCAGGGGCTTCGCCCGGCGTGCGCTGCGGGTGCTCCTCCCGGCGATCGAGGGTTTCGTCCACACCCCGGACACCGGGAACGCGCGGGCGATGGCGGTCGGGAGCCACCTGGCGGGCCGGGCCATCAACGTGTCGAAGACGACGGCGGCCCACGCGCTGTCCTACGGTCTCACCAAGGGCTACGGGGTGAGCCACGGTCACGCGGTGGCGTTGACCCTCGGACGGTTCGTGGAGGCGCACGCCAACGCCGTCGACGCCGACCTCCAGCCCGCCGTCGACGTCGAACGGCACCGGGACGCCATGTCCCGGGTGTTGGACGCGCTGGGCGCCGCGGACGGTGCCGAGGCCCGACGGCGATTCACGGAGCTGGGCGAACGCCTCGGTCTGTCCATGCGTCTGGACGAGGTGGGAGCCGACTCCGAGGAGCGCGTCCGCGCGCTCACCGCGAGCGTCAACACCGAACGTCTGGGCAACAACCCGGTGCGGTTCTCCGCGGAGGGACTGGTCGCGCTGCTGCGCGCCTGACCCCAGCGAGGGACCGGACGGACGTGCGGGGGCGGCACCCAGCGGGGTGCCGCCCCCGCACGCGTGTGTGCCGCGGCCTGTCGCCGGCGGCGGTGTCCCCCTGTCGTCCACGCGACGCGAGACACGCCACACCCGTTCCCAGTGGGACCGGGCCCACGTCCTTCACGGGCGCGGTGACCGCGATCGTGCCCATCCGCGTTTTCCGCGACCGTCCGGAGGCCACGAACTCCCCGCGGGGACTCCCGCGACGGGGATGCCGACCGGCCTGGGGCGGACACGGCCGGCTCGACGATCCACCGGCCAGCTTCGCGCGGCCCCTCTCCCTTATGGACCGGGCGGGCCGCACGTGTGGAGCCGGTACGACCGTGCCCCACACGTGCGCAAGAACCCCGACGACCTAGATCAGGTCGTGGTCGATGAGGAAGTCCTCGGCGATGATCTCCTCGAGTTCGCCCTCCTCGATCAGGCGGGCGTTGAGGTCCTGCATCACCTCGTCGGTCAGTGCCTCGGTGATGGGCGCGAACAGGTCGCGCAGCGCGTCGCCGTACTCGTCGTCGATGTCGGAGCGGGTCGTCAGGGCGACGTTGTAGCTGGGGAAGGACTCCAGGTCGTCCTCCAGCACCTCGAGGTCGTTGGTGACGATCTCTCCGTCGGTGGCGAAGACCTCGCCGAAGTTGCACGGGTCGCTGTCGGGAACGCGGGTGTGGATCACGCCGAGTTCCATCTCGTGGAGCTGGCCGCCGGGGAGGTCGAAGCCGTAGTCCTGCTCCAGTCCGGGCAGGCCGTCGTCGCGGGTGATGAACTCCGCGGCGGCGCACATGGACGCGTCCTCGGGGGTGTCCTCGACCAGTTCGGCGTACTCGGAGATGGTGGTGACCCCGAGGCCGGAGGCCACGCCAGGGGCGCTCGCCACGGCGTAAGTGTTGTTCATCGGCCCCGGGTCGTACCAGACGACGCCGTTCTCCTCGTCCTCTTCCGCGACGGCCGCGTAGAGCTCCTCGGCGCTGTCGGGGGCGTCCTCGATCTCGTGTCCGAGCAGGGCGCTCCAGCCGGTGCCGGTGTACTCCCAGTAGAGGTCGATCTCCTCGGTCTCCAGGGCGCGACGCACGTTCTCCGTGCCCTCGATGCCGGTCTCGTCCACGGGGTCGGCGCCGGCCTCTTCCAGGGCGCGGATCGCGATGTGGCCGAGGATCGTCTGCTCAGGGAACTCCTTCGATCCCACGACGATGGGGGCACCGTCGAGGGAGCCGTCGCCCGGCCCACTGTCGGACCCGCCGCCTCCACAGGCGCTGAGCGCGAGCGCCGTGACGGCGACGCCCGCGAGAGTCCGATGTGTCTTGGCCATGATCTCTACTCCTCAGAGTTGTCGGAAAGCCCCCGCGGGCGCAAGCGGTCCTCCGCGAGGCCGGCGAGGTAGTCGATGAGCAGCGCCAGTACCGCGGTGAGCACGGCGCCGACCAGGGTGATGAGGGGACGGACCTGCACCGAACCGGTGACGATCAGGCTGCCGAGTCCGCCGGCTCCGATGAAGGTGGCGACGGCGGCCGAGCCCACGTTGATGACCAGGGCGGTTCGGATCCCGGCGAGGATCACCGGCACCGCGAGGGGGAGCTCGATGCGCAGCAGGACCAGGCCCGATCCCATGCCCATCCCCCGCGCCGACTCGATCACCGTGGGGTCGACCTGTCGCAGCCCTACCATCGTGTTGCGCAGCACCGGCAGCGCCGCGTAGGCGACCAGCGCGGCGACGGCGGGCCAGAACCCGATGTCCCAGATGAGGGCGAACAGCGCGACGAACCCGATGGAGGGCACGGCGACACCGATGTTGAACACGGCGACGGTGAACGGGGTGATCGGTCGCGCCCACCGCCGGGTCAGCACGATCCCCAGCGGGACGGCGATCACCAGCACCAGCAGTGTCGACACGACGGTCAACGAGACGTGCTCACCCGTGCGTTGGGCGATGTTGGCGACGGTGAGGACCCGGGACTCGATGCTGTCCAGCGGACGCCGCTGGACCCACCAGGCGAGTGCCAAGAGCACGGCCAGGAGCAGGAGCGGCATGAACAGGTAGCCGGCGAGCGTGCGGCGCGGCCGGGTGGGCCGCGTGGCCGGTGGCGCCGGCGCGGCCGGGTCCTGCGTGGGTCGGTCCGTCACAGCGATGGCGACGCACCTCCCCCGGCGGTGTCGGCGTCGGCGACACCGAGCTGTCCGCTCGCCCGGCCCCGCTCGGCGGCGCGCATCCCGCGCACGGCCTCGTTGATGGCGTGGATGTCGACGGTGCCGCGGTACCGGTCATCGTCGTCGACGACGATCGCGGTGGAGAAGCTGGCGACGAGCATCTCGTTCAGCGCGTCGCTCAGCGTCGCCCGCTGGCGCACCACGGCGTCGGCGAGGAGACCGGTCCGGTCCAGCTCGCCGTCGACGGCGGAGTCGAGGTGGTCGCGGCCGAGCCACCGGCGGGGGCGGTCGTCGTGGTCCAGGACCAGCACCGCCGTCTGGTCGGAGCGGCGCAGCGCGTCCTCGACATCGGCGCGGGTGGCGTCGGCGCGCAGGGTGGGCCAGTCACCGATCTCGATGTCGGCGACCCGGCTCAGGTTCAACCGCTTGAGCCCCGCTCCACGTCCGATGAAGTCGGCCACGAAGTCGTTCTCGGGCGCGACCAGGATCCTCTCCGGGGTGTCGTACTGGACCACCTGGGAACGTTCGCGCAGGATCGCGATCCGATCGCCCATCTTGATCGCCTCGTCGATGTCGTGCGTGACGAACACGATGGTCTTCTTGATCTCGCTCTGGATCCGCAGGAACTCGTTTTGCAGCCGGTCGCGGGTGATGGGGTCGATGGCACCGAACGGCTCGTCCATCAGCATGACGTCGGGATCGGCGCTCATCGCGCGCGCGACGCCGACCCGTTGGCGTTGTCCACCGGACAGCTCCTTGGGGTAGCGGCGGGCGTAGACGCCTGGATCCATCCCGACCATGGTGAGGAGTTCCTCGACCCGCTCCTTGATCCGGCCCGGATTCCACTTGAGCAGTTTGGGGACGGTCGCGATGTTGTCGTGGATCGTCATGTGGGGGAACAGGCCGATCTGCTGGATCACGTAGCCGATCTGGCGTCGTAGCTGGTCGGGGTTGACGTGGGTGACGTCGACGTCGTCCATCCGGATCCGGCCGGAGGTCGGCTCGATCAGACGGTTGATCAGCTTCATCGTGGTCGTCTTGCCGCAGCCCGACGGGCCGACGAACACGACCACCTCGCCCTCGGGGATCTCCATGGTGAGGTCGTCGACCGCGGGGGTCTGTTGACCGGGGAACCGCTTCGTCAGGTTCTCCAGGTGGATCTTGGTGGTCATCGGAGGCCTCGCGAAGTGGTGAGCCGGGACACTAGGACGTAGAGGGCGTCGAGGACGACGGCGACGACGATCACGCCGAGCAGCCCGCCCAGGGCGATGTTCAGGGACGCGGGGCTGCCGATGCGCCCCAGCGCGCGGAAGATGTCGTTGCCGAGACCGGGCCCGTTCACGTAGGCGCCGATCGCCGCGATCCCCACGATCAGGACCGTGGAGACGCGCATTCCGGTCAGGATCACGGGCCAGGCGAGTGGGAGCTCGACGAGCAACAGTCGGCGGGCCCGCCCCATCCCCATGCCCGCGGCGGACTCGACGACGGCCGGGTCGACCTGGCGCAGGCCGACGATCGTGTTGCGCACGATCGGCAGCAGCGAGTACATGACCAGCGCGACGAGCACGTTGGTCCAGCCGATGCCCAGCGGCACGATGAACAGTCCGAACAGCGCGAGCGAGGGGATGGTGAGGAACGCGCCCGTCACCGCGAGGATGATCTCCCGTGGCCGGTCCGTCCGGTAGGTCGCGACACCCAGCCCCACCCCCACCACCGTGGCGATCGCGACGGCGACGAGGACGATCACCGTGTGGTCGATCGTGAGCTCCAGAAGGTGATCCCACCGTCGCCCCAGGTATTCAAGAAAGTCCATATCACCGCATTCAATGACCGATTCTCACGACTAACCGAGAATGTGCCAGGTGGGCGCGTGAATCGCAAGAACAGCAAGATCACGATGTGCCTGTGACCAGGCACGAGGCCACTCAAGAGACGGAGAAACTCGTCACCTTCCCTCGACGAAACACGCGAAGATTCTTTGGGCGCAACTCGTTGCGTTATACGGCACAAGAGGCCAGTATCGGGGTGTGTGGATATCCGCCCCGAGCTGTAGGAGACGCAATGGCTCCGTTCCCCAGTGACCTACGGATCGCACGTGACGCCACGTTGACGCCGCTGACGGAGATCGGTCGACAGATGGGGCTGGGCGCGCACCTGTTGCGTCCCTACGGCTCCGACGTCGCCAAGATCGACCTCGAGGCGGTGACGGAGTTGGCCACGTCGGCCGACGGAACCCCCACACCTCCCGCGAAGTACGTCGTGGTCACGGCGATCACCCCGACCAAGGCCGGCGAGGGAAAGACCACCACCACCGTGGGCCTCGGACAGGGCCTGAACCGGCTCGGGCACCAGGCGACGATCGCGGTGCGACAACCGTCCATGGGACCCACGTTCGGCATCAAGGGCGGCGCCGCGGGCGGCGGCTACAGCCAGGTCGTGCCCATGGAGGCACTGAACCTGCACCTCACCGGGGACAGCCACGCGGTGACGGCGGCCAACAACCTGCTCGCCGCCATGATCGACAACCATCTGCACCACGGGAACACGCTCGGCCTGGACCCACACACCATCACGTGGCGCCGTGTCCTGGACGTCAACGACCGGGCGCTGCGCAACATCGTCATCGGCCTCGGCTCCGCCGCGGACGGGGTTCCGCGCCAGACCGGCTTCGACATCACCGCGGCCTCGGAGGTCATGGCCCTGCTCGGACTGACCCGGGACCTCGAGGACCTGCGGGACCGACTGGGCCGCATCGTGGTCGGCTACACGCCCACGGGCGAGCCGGTGACCGCCGAACAACTGGAGGCGGCGGGGGCGATGGCGGTGCTCCTGCGCGACGCGCTGCAGCCCAACCTGTTGCAGACCCTGGAGAACACCCCTGTCCTCGTGCACGCGGGCCCCTTCGGCAACATCGCGACCGGCAACTCCTCGATCCTGGCCGACCTCATCGGCATCCACTCCGGGGAGTACCTGGTCACCGAGGCCGGGTTCGGCGCCGACATGGGGGCGGAGCGGTTCTTCAACATCAAGTGCCGGGCCTCCGGGCTCACGCCGGACGCGGCGGTCGTCGTCGCCACCGTCCGGGCCATGCGCGAGCACGCCCAGCCGGAGGACCGCTTCCCCGGGGAGGCCAACCTCCGGCACCACATCGGCATCGTGCGCACGCACGGGGTGACGCCGGTGGTGGCCGTCAACGCGTTCCCCGACGACACCGACGAGGAGCACCGGGCGATCGCCGACATCGCCGCGGACATGGGCGCCCGGTGCGCGGTCGCGACCCACTTCGTGGACGGCGGACGCGGTGCCGAGGACCTCGCCGCCGCCGTGGTGGAGGCCTGCGCCGAGGGCTCGGACTTCGCGTTCCTCTACCCCGACTCCGCCCCGCTGACGGAGAAGATCGAGACGATCGCCCGGCGGGTGTACGGAGCCGGCGACGTCTCCTACAGCGCCCAGGCGGCCCGGCAACTGGAGACCTACGAGAAGGCCGGATTCGGCGGTCTGTCCGTGTGCGTCGCCAAGACCCACATGTCCACGACGGCCGATCCGTCGGCCGTGGCGGGCGCCCCGCGTGGGTGGACCCTTCCCGTGCGCGAGGTACGTGCGTCGGTGGGCGCGGGCTTCGTCTACCCCGTGTGCGGGGACATGCGCACCATGCCCGGCCTCGGGGCCTCCCCCGCGGCCGGACGCATCGACCTGGACGCCGACGGGGAGATCCTGGGACTCTCCTAGCGACGCGGGCCCGGACCCTGGATCCGGGCCCGCGACCGCGGACGACGGGGGCGCCCCTCCGCGCGTCCCCGCGCGGAGGGGCGCCGTCACGGCAGGGGCATCGTGAACGCGTAGGGGATGACGAACGCGGTGAGCCCCACGCCCACGACCGTGGCCACGACCACGGTGGCCCATCCGCCCGCCCGCACGAACAGGAAGCTGGCGAGCAGGAACGCCGTGGTCACGACCGCGTAGTGGACGACGCCGATCAGGCCTACGTAGACGCCCATGAGGACGACGAGCACCACCACCCGTCGGGACTCGTCGCTGCCCGCCATCTCCCGGGTCCGCGTCACGATCCCGCGGAGTGCGCCTCGCCACACCGCGCGCACGACGAGGACGAGGCTGAGCGCGGCGATGACGGCGCAGGCGAGGAACGGGGTGAGTCCGGGGCTCGTGAGCAGGCCGAGGTCACCGCGTCGGGGCATCGTCCACGCCTGGCTTCCCGCCCACGCACACCGCGACCAGGCCGAGCCCGAGTCCGAGGTCGCCCACCGACCTGGTCGGTGTCCGTTCCTCCGCGACCGTCGCCGGTTCCGGCGCGGTCACCGCAGTGCCTCCGGCCACGGCGCGGCGTTCTCGGCTCGTTCGTGCGGAGGCCAGACGAAGTCCTCGATCTCGGGGATGTCAAGGTCCGCCGGGTTCTGCTCCGTCAGGCCCAGGGTGTCCAACGCCCAGGACCGGCTTGCCTCCACCCGCGCCATGGCCTCGTCGGACTCGGGACCGACGGTGAAGTCGACGACTCCCCCGAGGTCGCTCTCGTAGAGGTCGACGAAGCCGTCCTGTTCGGTGGCGTTCCGCACCGACTCGGCCAGCCGTTCCACGATCTCGGGGTCGGTGTCCCGGGGCACGTAGATCCCGAACCAGGGGTTGATCGCCACCTGCTCGACGAGGTCGGGGTAGGACTCCGTAATCGGCGGGATCTCGGTTCCGGCGAACTCCACCACGTCCTCGAACAGGTTGACGATGGGGCGCACGTCCCCGGACTCGGCCATGGCCACCACGTCGCCCTGGGTCACGGAGATGAAGTCGACCTCGCCCGCGGCGAGGTAGCGGGCGGCCTCGCTCCCGCCGTCATAGGGGATGTGTTCGGCCTCGGTTCCGGTCTCCTCGGTGAGCAGTTCACCGAAGATGTGGCCGTTGCTGCCGGGCCCGGGCGTGCCGTACCGCATCGAGGAATCCTCCTCCATCGCGGCGACGAGGTCCTCCACGGTCTCCACGTCGCTGTCACCGGCCACGTAGATGGTGGTGGGCGAGGGGCCGGCGAGCAGCGCGTAGAAGTCCTCCCAGGACACGTCGGACTGGTCCATGACACGCCACATACCCGCCGTGCTGGCCCCACCGAAGATCGAGTAGCCGTCGGCGCGGTCGTTGGCGACCTGTGAGGCTCCCACCCCGCCGGTCGCGCCCTCCACGTTGGTGACCTGGACGGCGACTCCGAGGTCGTCCTCCATCTCCGTGGCCAGGCCCCGGCTGACCAGGTCGGAGCTACCGCCCGCGGACCACCCGACGGTGAGCTCGACGGGTCGGGCGGGATAGGCGTCGGCGCCCGTCCCGCCACTGGCGCAACCGGCCAGGCCCAGGACGGTGACCATCGCGACGACGCCGACGGGCAGCGCCACGCGGCGGGGGAATCGGTGGGTGGGGCGCATGATTGTCTTCCTTTCCTCGCTCACCGCACGTCACGGCCTGACCGCCTCGCGCACGACCCGGACGTTGTCACTGGCCTGGTCGACGATGGAGTTGACGTCGCTGCCGACCGAGCACATGGTGATGCCGTCGTGGATGAGTTCGATGGCCATGCGTGGGTCGAAGACGTGGATGGCCGCGACGAGACCCCGCTCGCGCGCGGCGGCGATGACCCTGCGGTAGGCCCGGCGCAGCTCGTCGTGGGTGACGTCCGCGGGCAGGCCCAGGTCGACGGAGAGGTCGAACGGCCCGATGAGGAACCCGCCGAGGCCCTCGACCGCGGCCAGGGCGTCGACGTTGTCGACGGCGCGGGCCGTCTCGATCTGGACCAGCAACAGCGTCTCGCGGTCGGCCGCGCGCATGTACTCGGCGGCGGGGCCGGGAGCGTAGTCGCTGTGGGCGCGACGGAGGGCGACGCCGCGTCGCCCGCGGGGAGGGTAGAGGCCGTGGGCCACGACCTCCTCGACCTGCTCCACCTCCTCCACCTGGGGGACGACGAGTCCGGCGGCGCCGGCGTCGAGCGGTTTGAGGATGGTCTCGCGGCGGATCTCCGGGACCCGCACCAGGGGCGCCACGCCCCGGCCGCGCGCCACCGCGATGAGTCCGGCCATCTGGGAGTAGTCGTAGGTCCCGTGTTCCATGTCGATGATGAAGAAGTCGAAGCCGGCCGTGGCCACCATGACCGCGGTGTTGGGGTTGGCGACTTCGGAGATCATGGTCCCGAGGACCGTCTCTCCCTCGTCGACCCGTTGACGGAACGACATACGTTTCCTCCTCGTGTCAGCGCGTGGTGCTGGACGCTCGGGGTGGCTGGGTCAGTCCGGACGGACGGGGGCGGCGGTGGGGTCGAGCGGGCGGTCGTCGAGCACGGCGGTGATCCCGTGGGCCGCGTGCAGGGACATCCGGCGCAGCGCCGCGGCCGTGTGCGCCGCGGTGTGTGGGGTGAGCACGACGGTGTCGAGGTCGAGCAGGAGCGAATCGTCCGGGGGTGGCTCCACGGCGTAGACGTCGAGGCCGGCACCACCGATCCGGCCGGCGCGGAGCCGTTCGACGAGCGCGGGTTCCTCCAGCACCCCGCCGCGCGCGGCGTTGACGACGACGGCCCCGTTGGCGAGCAGGTCGAGTTCCGTGGGCCCGATGAGCCCTCGGGTGTGCTCGGTCAGGGGAACGTGCAGGGTGAGTGCGTGTGCGCCGCGCAACGCGTCGGTGAGCGTCGCCGCGCGGGTGACGCCGGGCGGGGTCGTGGTGGCGGCTTCGGGCATGTCGTGGCCGCGCACGTTCATCCCCATGGCCTGGGCGATGGTGGCGACCCGCCGGCCGACCCGCCCCAAGCCGATCACCGCGAGCGTGCTGTCGGCGAGCTCCAGCCCCGCCAGTCCGTCCCGCTCGAGGAACCGTCCGGAGCGGACGGCGTGGCTGGCCTGGGGGAACCGCCGTGCCGCCGCGACGAGCAGACCGATGGTGTGCTCGGCGACGGACGCGCTGTTGGCCTCGGGGGTGACGAGGACGAGCACCCCCCGCTCGGCGGCCGTCCGCACGTCGATGGCGTCGGTGCCCACCCCGTGTCGGGCGATGACCCGCAGGTGGGGGGCCGCGTCGATCCGGGTGGCGTCGAACGTCCCGGTACGCACCAGGACGCCGGTCACGTTCGCGCACACGGCGTCGAACGGGGTCGCGTCCGGCCCGTAGCCGAGGGCGACCGGGCCGTGGCGGCGAAGGTGGTCCACGGCGTCGGGGTGGACGGGGTCGTCCACGTAGACGAGGCCGGGGACTCCTCCGGCGGTCACCGCTCCACCCCGTCGGAGACCATCTCGGCCGGCGGCGGCAGCGGGCACGCGACGTCGGCGGCGAGCCGTTCCAGGGCCGCGAAGATGTCGTCCGGATAGTCGATGCCGTGCTCGTCGCGCCGGCGCGCGACCTCCGCCTCGCGCTCCCCCGGCAGCAGGACACGCTCGGCTCCGTCGGCGAGCGGGGTGGCCCGCATTGTCGCGGCCAGCGCCTCGATCCGGTCGGCGAACCCGGTCGGGTCGCCGAACGCGGAGACGTCCAGGGCGATACAGGTGTGGCTGGCGTCCACCGGTCCGTCCTGGTCGAGGCGTTTGACGTCGATCCCGGGCGCCCCTCCACCGAGGACGCTGGTGAGCAGATCGACGACGAGCGCCAGACCGTACCCCTTGTGGTCGGCGACCGGCCGCAACAGACCGCCCCCGGCGAGGACCTCATGGGGGTCGGTGGTCGGTCGGCCGCGCCGGTCCGCGCCCCAGGAGTCGGGGATGGACTCCCCTCGGCGCGCGGCGAGCATGACGCGTCCCGCGGCGACGGCGCTCATCGCGATGTCCAGGACGATCGGGAACTCGGAGAAGGGGACGGCGACGGCGATCGGGTTGTTTCCGACCCGGCGTTCTCGACCGCCGGTCGGAGCCATCAGTGGCGCCGCGTTGGTCATGGCGATGCCGACGGCGCCCTGTGTGGCGGCCATCGCGGCGTAGGCGCCCGCGGCTCCGAAGTGCCCGCTGCGGCGCACGGTGGTCACACCGACGCCGTCGGAACGTGAGCGTTCCAGGGCGTGGTTCATGGCGTAGTCGGCGGCGGCGTGGCCGAAACCGTGGTTGGCGTCCACCGTCGTCACGGCGCCGTGTCGGGCCTCGACGTGGGGGCGGGCCGTCGGGTCGAGGGTCCCGCGACGTACCCTCTCGACGTAGGCGGGGAGTCGGACCAGGCCGTGGGTCTCGGTGCCGCGCCGGTCGGCCCAGAGCATGTGGCGTGCGACCGGGTCGGCCGTCGTCGGCGGGGCACCGTGGGAGCGCAGGATCGTGGTGACGAAGGAGTGCATCGCGGCGACGGAGCGGGGGGCGACTCGTTGGGACACGGTCGGACCTCCAGGGGTGGCGGTGGTCAGCTCGGGTCGTCGGGGCGGGGGCGTTCGGGGCCTGGCTCGTCTCGTTGGGCCGGATGCGCTGGGGCGTCGGATGGGTCGGATGGTCGGGGCGCGTCGGTCACGGTGCGGTCCGTCGCCGACGCAGCGGCCTCGGAGCTTGTGCCGGAGGTGGTGGTGTCGGTGCCCGTGGCGTCGTCCTCGTCGGCTCTCGTGTCGGTCGCGGTGGAGTCGGTGGTGGTCTCATGCGCCTTCGCGCGGGCGCGGCGCTTGGACCACACGTTCTGGGCGATCATGAGCAGGAGGAAGGCGATGAGGACGAGCCCGATCGGACGCGCCAGCATGGTGGCGAAGTCACCCTCGTAGGTGAGGATCGCGCGCCGTAGCGACTGGTCGGCGATGGGGCCGATGAGGACACCGAGGACGAGTGGTGCGAGGGGAAACCCGCGACTGCGTAGCAGGTACCCGACCAGCCCGGCGATGAGCACGACCTGGATGTCGAACACGGTGAAGCCGACGCCCCACGCGCCGATGAATCCCAACGCGACCGCGATGGGCAGGATGATGCCCCGTGGAATCGACAGCAGGCGGATGAAGTAGGTGGAGGCGAGGTAGGCCAGGACCCGCATGATGATCGCGGAGACGAGGAAGAGCGCGATCGTGGTCGAGATGAACCCGGGTTCCTCGACGATGAGGTTCGGTCCCGGACGCACGCCGTACATGAACAGCGCCGCGAGGAGGATCGCGGTCGGCCCGCTGCCCGGGATCCCGAGGGTGAGCGTGGGGATCAGCGCCCCGCCGGACGTCGACTGGTTGGCCGTCTCCGCGGCGATGAGCCCCTGGTGGGACCCACGTCCGAACTCCCGCGGCGTCTTGGACCGCCTTCGGGCGACGTCGTAGGCGATCCACGGTGAGGCCGACTCCCCGGCGCCGGGAACGATGCCCATGAACACGCCGATCAGGCCGGAGCGGACGATGTTGACCACACTGGCGGGCTTGCGCAGGATGTCCCACCGGGTGATGGCGCGGCCCGGCCGGCCGGAGAGCGTGTAGGGCTGGCGGGACCGGAGTACGACGAGAATCTCGGCGACACCGAAGAGGCCGATGAGCACCGGCACGAAGTCGATTCCCCGCATGAGTTCGGGCGTGTAACCAAAACGCGGAGTTCCGAAAATGGGATCGGTTCCCACAGTGCTGATGGCGATTCCGATGAAGGCCGCGATCCAGCCGCGCAATGGACTGTTCCCGGCGAGACTCCCGGCGAGGAGAATGCCGATGATCGCGACCAGGAACAGTTCCCAGTCGCCCAGACTGAGGGCGATGACGGCGACGAACGGCAGCAGGAAGAATCCGACTATCACCCCGATCCACTCGCCGAAGAAACTCGCCCAGGTGACGGTTCCCACGGCCTCGCGCGCCTTTCCCTTCTTCGCCAGCGGGAATCCGTCGAGTGTGGTCGCCGCCGCGGCGGGTGTGCCGGGGATGTTCAGCATGATGGCGGTGATACTGCCGGAGTAGATGGCCCCGCAGTAGACGCCGACCAGGAGCCCGAGCCCAGCTTCCAGCGGCAGGTTCAGCATGAACCCCAGCAGCAGCGACATGGCCATTACCGCGGTCAGGCCCGGCATCAGCCCGACCGCGATCCCGATGACCCCGCCCAGCACGAGCGCGATCATCACGACCAGGCTGGTCACGATGCCCAGATCGCGCTCGGAAAGAGTGCCCATTCCTGTACGACTAGTCCCCAGTCCATATCGTCACCCCTTGGTCGGGATTCGGTGGGACAGGAAGTCGATGCGCCGGGCGACACATCGACCGTCACGTCTTATTCGCACGATGAGCTCATTCACTAGATACGGTACATAACGCATTTTAGGTGTCAATAGCTGCGATTAGCCGAAACCAGTGTGAATCAAATCGAAAAACCCGCGCGATTGGAATTAGCGCATATCGGCTGGACTGGTGTCGATGTGGCACCAGCCGGCGGATGGATTGGATTCTTGCGGGGTCGGAAAAGCGACGACGCGAATTGGGCGGATACACGGAATCGACGCGGAGGGTGGGTCGGTCTCAGTGGATTCCGGACTCGGGGTTGGTGGGTGACGGCTCAGGGAGTCGGCGGCACGGCCGGATGTCTGGTCGACGTGGTCGGGGAGGAACGCGCCGTGGTCCCGGACGCGACACGGCCCGTCGAGAGGGGGCCGCGCTGAGGGCCGACCGGGGAGGCACGGTCGCCGGCGGGGGCGCTCGGCGACGCCCCCGCCGTGGTGGAGGGTCCCGGCGGCACCGAGCGCGCCGCGAGGAGAACACGACCTAGTGGAGGTCGGTGGAGAGCCGGGCGCCGGGGGCGATGAGGTCGGGGTCGGTCACGATGTCCAGGACGGTCACGCCCGAGGGCGTGGTGCTGAGGCTGTCGAGCGCGGCGTCCAGCGCGGCCTCGTCACGCACGGTGAAGGCGCGCGCCCCGAGGCCGCGGGCGATGGCGGCGACGTCCACCTCTCCGATGTCGACCGCCGCGAGTTCTCCGTAGGTCATCGCCTGGTGCATGGCGATCGTGCCGTAGAGGCCGTTGCGGAACACCGCGACGGTGAGGTCGACGCCGAGGCGGACCGCGGTCTCGACCTCCATTCCGGTCATCAGGAAGCCGCCGTCGCCGGCCGCGGCGAGGACGTGGCGGTCCGGCTCGGCGAGCGCGGCCGCGACGCCGGCGGGGACCGCGTAGCCCATGGCGCCGTTGACCGGCCCCAACTGGGTGCGTGGGTGGCTGAACCCCCAGTGGCGCTGCAGGAACGCCGCGAAGTTCCCGGCGTCGTTCGTGACGATCGTGTCGGCCGGGAGCCTTCGGCGCAGCGCCGCCACGGCACGGGCCGGGTGCACTCCCGTGCGTTGTTCGGCGTCGGGGATCCGCACCGACTTGGTGTAGGTGGCGCGGGCCGAGGTCCAGTCGCGGGAGGCGGACGCCGCGGCCCCCACGCGCCGCGCTAGGGCGGCCAGTGTGCTGGGGACGTCGGCGGTCAACCGCTGCACCGGGCGTCCCGGACTGCCGAGCGGCCCCGGTTCCACGTCGACCTGGACGACGTCGGTCTCGGCGCCCGGAAGGCTGTACCCCTGACTGGTGATCTCGTCGAGCCG
The DNA here is from genome assembly GCF_018437505.1 of Spiractinospora alimapuensis. NCBI lineage: Bacteria > Bacillati > Actinomycetota > Actinomycetes > Streptosporangiales > Nocardiopsidaceae > Spiractinospora > Spiractinospora alimapuensis. The sequence goes on from NZ_CP072467.1 coordinate 936,148, forward strand.
GTTGCCCACGAGGACGACGAGGTCGGCCTCGCGCAGCGCGCGGGTGGTCGGGCCTCCTCCCAGTCCCAGGTGGCCCAGGTAGTGCGGGTGATCGTTGGGGAAGGTGTCCTGACGCCGGAACGCGGTGTAGACACCCAGACCGTACCCCTCGGCGACCTCGATCAGGGGGTCGTGGCACCCGCGTGCTCCGCTGCCCACGACGAGCACCGGGCTCCGTGCCGCCCGCAGGCGCTTGGCGAGCTCGTCGACGTCGGACTCGGCCGCGACGGGACGCCCGGCCCGACCGGCCTGGCCGTAGATCGGGAGAGGGGCCGCCACCTGGGTGAAGAGGACGTCGGCGGGAAGCGCGACGGCGACCGGCCCGGGGCGTCCCGACACGGCGATCTCGTAGGCCCGACCGACGAGTTCCGCGACCCGGTCCCCCCGGTGCACGGTGGTGACCCACTTCGTGATGGGTCCGAGGAACGCCTCCAGATTCACCTCCTGGAACGCGCCCTTGCCCAGATGGTCGGTCTCCACCTGCCCGAGAAGCGCGATCAGGGGTGTCGAGCCCTCGTAGGCGGTCTGCAGTCCGATGGAGAGATTGCCGGCGCCGACCCCCCGAGTGGCCATGGCGACGGCCGGATGGCCGGTCAACGCGGCGTCGGCCTCCGCCATGAACGCCGCTCCCGACTCGTGCCGCGCGGAGACCAGTGTGAGCGCCGGGTCCCGTTCGACCGCCGCGAGAACGGGGAGGAAGCTCTCTCCGGGAACCGTGTAGAAGCGGCGTACCCCCGCCTGGGCGAGTGCCTCCACGGCGGCCGCGCCGGCCTCGCGTGTTCCCTCGGGGCCGTGGTCGGTCACTGGTGGCCTCCGTTCGAGCCTCCGGCGAGGCCGTCGACGACCCGCGCCAGGGCGGAATGGTCCTCGTCGCCCCGCCCGGACGCGACGAGGGACCCCAGGAACTGGTGAACGAGGGACGTGGTGGCGAGGGGCACTCCGGCGGCGGCGCCCGCCTCCAACGCGATGCCGAGGTCCTTGTGGTGGAGCCGGGCCCGGAAACCCGGCTCGTAGACGCCGTCCACCATGCGCTGACCGTGCACCTGGAGGATCTTGCTCCCGGCGAGGCCTCCCGGGAGCGCCTCTCGCACCTGCCCGGCGTCGACCCCGCTGTGTCGCATCAGGGTCAGGGCCTCGGCCACCGCCTGGATCGTGCCCGCGACCACGATCTGGTTCGCGGCCTTGGCGAGTTGGCCGGCGCCGGTACCGCCGAGGTGGGTCACGGTGGTACCGAGCGCGGTGAGGATCGGCCACGCGCGCCGCACGTCCTCCTCGGCCCCGCCGACCATGACGGTGAGAGTTGCCTCCACCGCGCCGGTCTGGCCTCCGCTGACGGGCGCGTCCAGCAGGTGGATGTCCTTCGCCTCCAGCCGCGCCGCGAGTTCCTTGGTCTCCTCGGCGGAGATGGTGCTCATGTCGATGACGAGACTGCCCGGACGGGCGGTGGAGGCGACCCCGTCGTCGCCCAGCACCACCGCGCGCACGTCCGGAGCGTCGGGGAGCATGAGGATGGTGACGTCCGCGTTCTCGGCCGCTTCGGCGGGACTGGCGGCCGTGGAGGCGCCGGCCGCGCGCAGACGGTCCATCGCGGGCTGGCTGCGGTTGTGGACCGTGACGGCGAACCCCGCGGTGAGGAGGTTGCGGGCCATGGGTTCGCCCATGATCCCCAACCCCACGAACGCCACGCTCGTCTCTCCTGGCCGGTGCTGCTCTACGCTCACGACGTCCCTCCTGGTGGATGCTGTGTCCGGCGTGGGTCTGGGTCGGTTGGGCGCCGTCGCCTCAGGTCGTGTTCGTGGGGCCTCGGTCCTCGGCGGCGAGGCTGTCCATCAACTGTGTGACGAAACCATTCATGTGTGCCCGCGCCTCGGCCTCCGCCGCCGCGGCGTCCCTCGCGGCGACCGCGTCGAGAATACGTTGGTGTTCGGCGTGTTCCTGTTCCCAGGTGGTGCGCTGGGTCCAGCCCGAAAGGGAGATGAGGGCGACCAGATCCTGAAGGCCGTCCAGATAGCGACACATCACGGGGTTTCCGCAGGCCCCGTAGAGGCGTCGGTGGAAGGAGCGGTTCAGGAGCTGCATGTCGATCCACGCTCCGCGCCGTCCGTGCTCTCCGGCCCGGTCCAGCACCGTCTGGGCCTCGGAGACGTCCGCGTCGTCGACACGGTGCGCGGCGAGGCCGATCGCGTACGGTTCGAGACGGTCGCGGGTCTCGAACACGTCCCGCGCGAGCTCGGGCGACACCCTCTGTACGGTCATCCCGCGATAGTGGTGTTGGTCGACGAGGCCGGAGCCGACCAGACCGATCAGGGCCTCGCGTACGGGGGTCTTGGAGACACCGAACTGTTGGGACAGCTCCCGTTCCACCAACGGTTGGCCGGGCGCGAGCTTCCCGGACAGTATGGCCTTGCGGATCGAGTCGGCGACGACCTGGGACCGTGATCCTTGGAAGGTCAGCGTCGGCAGTCCTTCGTTCGCGTCGCTCATCGCACCCATCCACCGGTTCGGCGTCGGGCCGCCCGGTCCGACGGGAACACCTACGTCCTCAGGGCATGCACGGTACATGGTATATGAGACACCACACCCCGGGAAGGGGCGTACGTCCTATGCTGGGACGTCGCGACCGCTGACCGGCAAGGGACTGATTGTTCGTGTCTGACTCCGTACCGACGCCCGCCTCCGTCACCAGCGCCCCCCGTGGCGGTGTGCGGCGGCTGTTGCTGATGCGGCACGCCCGGGCGACGGGCACCCATCACGACGCGGAGCTCACCCCGGACGGCGAACGTCAGGCGGACGAGGTGGGGAGTCGGTTGCGCGCCGCGGGCCTCGTCCCGGACCTGGTGGTCTGCTCCGACGCGCGACGCACCCGCGCCACCGCCGACGGTGTGCTCGCGGGGCTCGGGGCCACGCCGCCCGTCGAGGCCGAGAGCGCGCTGTACGGCGCGTCCCCGGACACGACGCTGGAACTCGTGACGATGACCGAGCCCGCCGTGGGGACCCTGTTGGTGATCGGCCACAATCCGTCCATGGCGCTGCTGGCGACCGGGTTCCTCGACGACGCGCCCGACTCCTTCCCGCCGGCCACGGTCGTCGTCGTGGAGCTGGAGGTCGAGTGGTTGTACGCGGCCCCGGGCACGGGCCGGGGCCGATTGCTGGTCTAGGGAGTGCTGTTGAGCGCTTTCGGATGAGGGAGTGGCCGTCGCCGACTGCAGCCGCTGCGCGATGATGCCTGAGCGTGGCCCAGGCCGCGGCTCACGGGACGATCCGTGCTGGGCATCCTGGTCGGCCGCGTGACGCGCGAGGCGCAGCGGCGCAGCGGCGCAGCGGAGTACCGTCCATCAACGCTGTCTCTCGCGCCAGGTCGGGACTGACTGGGGCCAGCGACACGACGGGCTGGAGCAGCGCGTCCGACGGCGTTCGGAGTCGTGGCGCGGCGGGACGTGAGCCAGGGCCACACACGTCGGTTCGGCCTTGGTGAGCACAGGCGCCGGCCCGCGCTCGCCGGGCCGCTCCGGCCACGGAGTCACCTCGTCGTGCACGCGGACGTAGGGTCCGGTCAGAAGGGCGTCAAGGCCATTGGTCACACACTGATCCTCGGCGCCCTCGTCATGAGCGCGGGCGATCCACCACGGCCCCGTCAACCATCCAGCACCCCCACCCCGACCCCGGCGTGACGCGGGTCCGCGGCCCGGCCGTGGGCGTCCGTCTCCGCGTCCTCACGGGTGTGGGCACCGAGTCCGAGGCGTCCGGGCGACAGGTGGTCACGCAGCACCAGGTCGTCGTCGTACTCGCCTCCTCGCTCGTGCCGGTAGGCGAGGGTCGGGGTGTGCGGCAGCGTGCGCAGGCGACGCCGCAGCTCCTGGCCGTACTCCACGGCATCGGCCGGCGTCGCGCGGTCGGCGCCGTAGACCACCATCGGTGGCACGGCGGCGACGCCGGTGTACCACATGACGCCGTGCAGCACCGGGAACAGTACCTCGTCCACGTGGCCGTGGATTCCGCGCGGGCCGAAGGCCGACTCCCGCGCGCCGACCGAGGTCACGACGAGGCCCCGTTTGCCGGCCAGTCCCCCGTCGCCGTACCGCCGGACCTGCCCCTCCGCCCCGCGTAGCCCGAAGGCGAACCCCTGCACCAGGACGCGGTCGAACCATCCCTTGAGGATCGCGGGTGGCCCGAACCACCACAGCGGGAACTGGAGGACCAGCGTGTCCGCGCGGGCGATCTTCTCCTGTTCGGCCCGGATGTCGGCGCTGAGCCGGCCAGCCGCCTGTGCCTCCTCCTGTGCCGCTCCGACCAGGAACCGAGCGTTGTCGTTCGTTCGTGGCGCCATGTCGTCCGCGTCGAGGACCGCCTTCCACCCCATGGCGTAGAGGTCGGACACCTCGACCTCGTGGCCCTGGCCTCGTAGCTCGTCCACGCCCTGACGCATCAGTGTCCCGTTCAGCGACGCCGGTTCGGGGTGTGCGAAGATCCAGTGAACTCTCATGCCCTCGAGGATCGCGCCTCCTCGGGCGCGGAAACAGTGGCGCGCCAGCCAATGACTGACAGGATCTGGCCATGACCTCCCGTCCACGCCACCAGGTGGCGGTACTGGTCCGCCACGGGGTACTGCCCCTGGAGCTCGGCCTGGTCCACCAGATGTTCGACGCCGCGACCGACGCCAACGGCGAGCCACACTACGACGTCCTCACCTGCGCCACTCGGCCCGGCGCGATCCGGACCAACGCCGACTTCCCCATCACCGTCACCCACGGCCCACCGGCTCTCGCGTTCGCGGACACGGTCATCGTCGTGGCGACGCACGAGGAGGGGCCGCCGGAGACGACCGGCGAGCTGGACCGGGACCTGCGGGACGCGCTGGAGCTCGTCCGTCCCGACGCGCGGATCGCGTCGATCTGTACCGGCGCGTTCGTTCTCGCCGCGGCGGGGCTGCTCGACGGTCGGCGCGCGACCACGCACTGGAAGTCGACCACGCGGTTCCGGTCCCTCTTCCCCTCAGTGGCGTTGGACCCGGACGTGCTGTACGTGGACGAGGGCGACGTCCTCACCTCCGCGGGTGAGGCCGCCGGATTCGACCTGTGCCTCCACCTGGTGCGACGTGACTTCGGGGTCGCGGTGGCCAACCGTGCGGCCCGAGCCACGGTCGTCCCTCCACACCGGGAGGGCGGTCAGGCCCAGTACATCGCGCTGCCCGTCCCCGACACCGGCGAGGACTCCACCGCGCCGGCGCGCTCGTGGGCGTTGTCGAACCTGCGGGACCCACGCATCAGCCTGGAGGACTTGGCGCACCGCGCGACGATGAGTGTCCGCACGTTTTCGCGCCGCTTCCACCAGGAGGTCGGCGTCTCCCCCGGCGTGTGGCTACGGCAACAACGGGTCGCGCACGCGCTACACCTGCTGGAGCGCACCGACCTCCCGATCGACCAGGTCGCCGCGGAGGCCGGGTTCGGCAGTGGCGGTGCCCTCCGAACCCGGGTGTTCTCCGCGATCGGGGTCTCACCCCGCGCCTACCGGGCCACCTTCCGCGGCGTCGTCCCCACCTCCTCGGCCGCGTCGGTGCCCAAGTCGTCCGGCCCTCATCGGGGCCAGTAGAAGACGTCCGATGTGGCGGCGGTGAGTCGGGCGGTGGTGTCGCCGAACTGGGCGACGCGGACGCGTACGCGGCGGCCGGCGGCGAGGTTGCCCTTCCAGGCGTAGGTGAAGTGTCCGCCGCCGCCGACGTGGGCGGGCGAGTGGATGGGTCGGTTGCGGGCGATCTTCCAGGAGTCGCCGTCGGGTTCGTACTCGGTGGCGCGCACCTGGATCTCGGCGCCGGGTGCGAGGTCCTGGATGGTGAGGCCGACGGAGAAGTCGTAGAGTGCCCCGTCCTTCTCGTAGACGCCGACGAGTGAGTAGAGCTCCTCGTCGTTCTTGTCACCGTGGACCGAGTCGGCGACGGAGTCCAGTCGGACGCTCTTCCAGGATCCGGGCGGGAGTTCGAGTTCGGTGCGTCCTTCGTAGCGGCGGTGCTTGGGCATGTCGTCCTCCAATGCGTCGTCGAGTGCGGCGCGTGTGTCGGGACCGACGATCCCGTCGGCCTCCAGACCCGCGCTCCGCTGGAACTTCTTCACCGCGGCCTCGGTCTCCGCACCGAAGTCACCGTCCGCGCCGTGTTCGGGCAGCGCGTAGCCCAACGCCAGGAGGTCCTTCTGCAGGGCCTCGACCAGGGCGCCGGAGTCGCCGCGGCGCAACACCACGCCGCCGCCCCCTCCCCCTCCTCCGCCGCCGGCGACGTCGCGGTAGTTCGAGGACTTCCACCACGAGTAGTTGCCGCTGCCCGGACACGACGTGGAGTTGATGTCCCGGTGGCCCTTGCGCGCCAATGTGCGGCCCGCCCGCCGGTTCGCCTCGTCGTAGATCGCGATCACGGCGCGCTTCGCCGCGTCCGACATCCCATCGGAGCCAATGAAGCAAACTCCGATCCCCTGCCGGTTACGCGGCGCCGCGTGCGCCCCCTGCACGTTCCACCCACGCCCCTCATAGGCGTTGCCGTCATTGTCGACCAGGAAGTTGTAACCGATATCCACCCAGCCACGAGAATCCATGTGGTAGTTCTGAATCTGACGCGGCGTCTGCGACGTGGAACCCGTGGAATAGTGCAGCGTCACCTCCACCCGCTCCGACATCCCCACCGACGTCTGGGAACGCGCCGCCCGCGCCCCCCACTGGGCTCGAGAGATGATCGTCGCCATCAGTGATCACTTCCGTTCAGGTCGCGCAGCAGCCGGTCCACTGACTCGGGCGCTGTTACCGTGGCCCGGATTCCGAACGCCATCAGCGCGGCGACCGCGTAGCCATACCATTCCTCGATCATCAATTCCGATAGGTCCGCACCACCCGCGACCCGCGCCGCGGTGATGATGAGAGCTGCGAGCGAAAACAGATAGACGACTGGTTCTCTTCGGAACGCGAACGCACCAAGGAATCGACGCACGGCTCCTCCCTTGAACGTCTGCGGATGAACACCGCCGAGTCACTACAGATCGTATGCACAGGCCCGCGTTGCGTGTCTGGCGTTTATCGGAATCACCCGAGAAAAACACTGTCCGGAATCACATCAATACACTCAGCAACGAATTGGCCGACCGTGGCCACAGGGACGTTCGTCGACTCAGCCACTGGTCCACAAAACAGAATGTGCCTGCCGATTCCGAGACAGAAGTGTCTGAAGTGCGGGGATGGACATGGCACCACCCACCGCCCGCACGTCCGCCCTCCCGCCCGGGGCGGTGGGGACCGCCCGGGCGCCAAGGTCGCGATGGAACCCAGTTCGTCTTTCCCGCGTTCATTCCGCGAGCCGAGCCACATGACGCCACCCCTCCACAGCCTGATCACGTGATTGGCCCGCTTGTGGCTCGCCGGACGACGCGCGCCGGCCCGGCGCGACTGACCGAAACGACGGGAGTGTGAGCGATGGCGTGGCACGAGCGCTTCGGCGGTGTGGGCAGGAGAATCGGCCTGCGGGGAACGGCACCGGCCCAGACGGCGACCGTGCGGGACGCGGTGGAGCCCGCCAGCGACGACACCGAGAACGGACTCGGCGGTCCGGCGCAGGACACGCTCGTTCCGCCGGCCGAGGCGACCGCGACCCCGGGTGAGTGCGACGGGTCGGAGCGCCCCGTCGATCCCGACGAGTCGACCTCGCGGGAGGTCCTCGACCCCGAGGGCACCGGGCCGGAGCCTGACGGCGAGGAAACGACGCCGTGGGAGTCCCCGGCCGGCGAGCCCGTCGACGCCCCGGCGCCGAGACCTCGGAGGGGGTGGTGGTCGAGGGCGACGACGAGTGGCTTCGGTGGGCACTGCTCACCTATCCGCAGCCCGAGTACCCCCTGGAGGAGGACTGGAGCGTCTCGGTCGCCGCGCTCCTCGCGAAGATCCCCAGGTTTCCGCGGTTCGCGGTGCGGCTGCTCGGCGTGCTCGACCGGTTCGGAGCCGTCCGCATCGGACCCCAACGGCTCGGATTCGACGGCTCGGAGCTGGACTGGGACCGGGTCACCGAGATCCGGTTGCACAACCCCGCCGACCTGCTCACCGAGCACGTCCTCGAGGCGGAGCTCAACCGGCTGCTGTGGATCGTCCCCCGGTCCCGGGGCGGCGCTGGCTCCTGCGCCGCGTCGGACGTCTCGTTCTCACTATGTACCTGATCGTCGAGGGCGGGACACGGGACTTGCTCGACGCCAAGGAGGCGGACGGGGAGAACACCGCCGACGGGCTGCCCGCCGGCGTGCCCGCGGAGATCGTCTACCGTCGCCGGCTCCTCGGCGAGACCTCACAGGAGGCCGGGCTCGTCTCGGTACTGCTGCTGGCGTTGATGCCACGGACGAAGGAGGTCATCCACCAGATCGCCCAGGAGCGCGGTATCCCCATCGTCGCGGCAGAACGGGACGGGACGCTCACGGCCTCGGCGAACGACGCCGAGGCGGTACGTGGCCGGGTGGGCGGGCTCTGGCGCCGCTGGTCGGGGGAGGTCGCCGCGGACTCCGGACCGGACGAAGGATCCCTCGAGCCGCACGAGCTGGAGCCGGCGACGGAGGGCGAGACACGCGAGGCCCTGACGTCCCGACCGACGACGGACGACACCGGGGACCGTGACCACGGCTCCCCCGCGCCAGGGCGTCCGTGAGATGAGAGGATGCCACCGGGCCCGCCTTCCATTGGCATCCAGCCTCGGGGGCGTCTAGACCGTCACGTCCGCGCGCTGCACCTTCGCCGCTCCCAGGATGAGCAGCCCCACGGCGATGCCCGCGAACAGCACTCCCGCCGTCTGCGGGGTGTGCAGGTCCGAGTTCGGGAACCCGGTCAGCGCGGTCGACGCCTCACCAGGGAGCCATCGGCCGAGCGTCGTGGAAGCGCTGGCGAGGATCGGCTCGATCAGCAGGAACCATCCCAACGCCACGACGACGCCGATCACCGGGTTGCGCACGAGCGCGCCGACCGCGACACCCAGCACGCCGAAGACGGCCGCCGCGAGCACGACCCCCAGCAGCGAGTACCACACGGCCGCGCTGTCGAAGGGGAAGACCAGGTTCTCCGCCCGGTAGGAGCCCCAGGCGGCGACCAGCGCGATGCCGGAGGCCACGACACCGTAGACGACGCCGAGTGCCCCGTAGACGCCGGCCTTGGACGTCACTACCCACCAACGCCGCGGCGTGGACATCAGGGTCTGGTTGATCTGGCCGGTGCGCCACTCCCCGGCGATCCCGATGACTCCGACCGCGGCCATCAGGATCGACCCGCCCGCGGCGCCGTGCATCGTCTCCCGCAACTGGTTGTCGGTGAGGAGCGCGTCACCCTCGGCGTCGCTCAGGCCGACGGCGAGGAAGGTCCCCAGGGCGACGATCCCGGCCGCGGTCAGGAGCAGCCACCAGATGGTTCCGGTCGCGGCGACCTTCCGGGTCTCCGACCGAAGGGTAGTGATCATCGTGCGGCTCCCCGGGGCGTGGTCCTGGTGGAGGTGTCCGCGAGGGATCCGGCGAGTTCGAAGTAGACGTCCTCCAAGGACCGTCCCTCGGCGAGTTCCTCGACCGTGGCGTCGGCCTTGATGACCCCGTGGTCGATGATGACCACGCGCTCGGCGATCTGGTCCAGTTCGGACAGGAGGTGGCTGGACACCAGGACGGCCCTTCCCTCCCCGGCGAGTTCGTTCAGTAGGTCGCGCATCCACAGGATTCCGCGGGGGTCGAGACCGTTGACCGGCTCGTCCAGCAGGAGCACGTCGGGGTCCCCCAGGAGGGCCGACGCGAGGGCGAGGCGCTGCTTCATCCCCAGGGAGAACCCGCCGACGCGTCCCCGCGCGTAGGCGGTGAGGTCGACGCGGTCGAGGACCTCGGTCACGCGCTGGTGGGACACCCCCATCGCGGTCGCGAGAATCCGCAGGTGCGTACGGGCCGAATGGCGCGGGTGGGCACCAGGGCCGTCGATGACCGCGCCCACGGTGCGACGGGGACGGACGAGCTCCCGGTAGGGCTGGCCCATGATCAGGGCGTCACCCGCGGTCGGGGTGATCAGGCCGAGAAGCATGCGCATCGTGGTGGTCTTCCCGGCACCGTTCGCGCCCACGAACCCGGTGACGCTTCCGGGCGCCACCTCGAAGCTGACGTCGTTGACCACGGCGACACCGCGGTACTTCTTGGTCAGGGAGTGACAGGTGATCGCGGACGTTGGTGAGGAGGCGCTTCGTGAGTCTGTGGTCATGGCGCCCATGGTGGGCTCGGGACCGTCGGTGGGGCGTCGTCCCCGAGGGGGCAATCGCGGCTACCCTGCCGAGGTACGGTTACCGCCCCGATACTCCCGCGGCGGTAGCCGCCCTCCCCCCGACCACGGATTCCGGTCCCGCGCGTGGTCGGACGCGTGGCCCGCGTTGTTACCGGCGGGCGCGCCGCGGGCAGGAGCCTCACAGGGGTGACGGACGCGACGCACCCGGGAACCGGTCGTTGACCGGCGAGGAACGGAGTACCGGACATGGCGAAAGAGATCCTGGTCGCCTACGGCGTCGACGTCGACGCCGTAGGCGGATGGCTTGGCTCCTACGGGGGCGAGGACTCCCCGTGCGACATCTCACGTGGGCTGTTCGCCGGCGAGGTCGGGGTGCCGAGGATGCTGGAGCTGTTCCGACGCAGGGAACTACGCACCACGTGGTTCTGGCCCGGGCACTCGATCGAGACCTTCGAGGAGGAGTTCGCGGCGTGCCACCGCGCCGGTCACGAGATCGGAGTCCACGGCTACAGCCACGAGAACCCGATCTCGATGTCCCGGGAGCAGGAGGAGGCCGTCCTGGACCACTGCGTCGGGCTGATCGAGTCGCGGACGGGGCGACGGCCCACCGGGTACGTCGCGCCGTGGTGGGAGTTCTCCGCGGTCACCAACGAGCTGCTCCTGGAACGGGGCATCAAGTACGACCACTCACTGATGCACCGCGACTTCGAGCCGTACTACGTGCGCGTGGGCGACGCCTGGACCCGGATCGACTACGAGCGGCCCGCCGCGGAGTGGATGCGACCACTGGTGCGCGGCGAGGAGACCGACCTGGTGGAGATCCCGGCGTCCTGGTACCTCGACGACCTGCCGCCCATGATGTTCATCAAGGCCAACCCGAACAGTCACGGCTTCGTCAACCCACGCGACCTGGAGCAGCAGTGGCGGGACCAGTTCGACTGGGTCTACCGCGAGCACGACTACGCCGTCTTCACCATGACGGTCCACCCGGACGTGTCGGGCCGGCCGCACACCCTGCTCATGCACGAACGGCTGATCGACCACATCTCCGCCCACGACGGAGTGCGGTGGGCGACCTTCGACGACATCGCCGACGACTTCCTACGGCGCCGGCCCCGGAGCTAGGCACGGTCCGACCACGCTACTTCGGTACGTCCCGCGCGTCGTCGTGGCGCAGCACGCTCACCACGAACTCGGCGTCGTCGGACCACGCGCGCAGGTCCCAGGTCGCGAAACGGTGCTCCAGGCGCAGGCCAGCGGCGGCGACGTGCCGGTCGAAGTCGGCCACGGTGAGCGTGCGCCCCAGTCCGAAGCCCACGACGACCACACCATCGGCGCGAACGTGGCGGGCGACCGAGGTCAACACGTCCGTCTCGGAGTCGGGGGCGACGAAGCACATCACGTTGCCGGCGAGGATCGCGGCGTCGAACGGGTCGTGGGTGTCACCCAGGTCGAGGTCGGCGAGATCGGCGACGAGGTACTCCGGCCCCGGATGGTCCTCCGCGGCCGCCACGACCAGCGCGGGGTCGACGTCCACGCCGACCACGTGGTGTCCTCGGTTGGCCAGCTCCACGGCGATCCGACCGGTCCCGCACCCCGCGTCGAGCACACGGGCGCCCCGAGGCAGCAACGCGTCCAGCGTCCGCGCCTCACCGGCCAGGTCGGCGCCCTCGGCGGCCAACGCGCGGAACCGGTCGATGTACCACTGCGAGTGGCCCTCGGAGGTTTCGGTCATCCAGCGGGGTGGAGTCCTCATACCTCGAACATTAGTCCCCCCGCTCCGTGGACGGGTCACGCCCCAGGGGCGTCGCCGGCCGGAGGCGACCAGTCCGGGCACGCGTGGCGTGGCAGTACCACCAGAACGCGAGGGTGAGCACGAGGATGCCCACGTCCCAGAGGTTGGTGAACGCGCCCAGCGCCGCCCACCGGTCCATGAACGTGAAGGTGATCACCATCAGTAGCGCCAGGGCGCCGGCGGCGGTCGCGGCGACCGGCGCGGCGTAGCGGGAGCGCAGCAGAAGAAGCACCGGCCCGGCGAGCCCCGCCGCCACGTTGAGCGTCCACAGGACCTGGACGGCCCCCGGGTAGTCCGAGAAGTACGCGACCGCCTCGGCCCCCCACCCCTGGCTCTCGATGTAGGCCACGCGGGGTTCCAGCAGGTTGACGTAATCCCATGCCCCCGCCGCGTAGAGCGCGAACATCGCGACGCCCACCACCCACAGGTGCCAGGGAGCTCGCGACGGGCGCCCGCCGGGACGCGGCCGCTCAGTGGTGTCGTCAGGCATGGGTGGCTCTTTCAGAGGGAAGGCAGGGGCGACTCGGGGACACTGATTCTACGAACGTCGGCGCGGGAGGGACTCCCCCGTGCGGGTGAGCCCCCACCCCGCGATCGGGGTCGTTTCCCCGCTGCCTTCGGGGGTCGCGGTGGGATTGACCAACGCTCGCGCGGGGTCGACACTCTTGGTGCCAGCGCAGCCCACTGGCCCCCGATCGGCTCTCCCCCGAGGAGCTCGATGGCACACGCGGATGACCTACCCCCGAGCTCGGCGCCGCCGGAGGAGAACCGGAGATGGTGGGATGAGCTGGATCCGGCCCGTCGTGACACGTTTCTGGCCCAACCCCCGACGGAGCTCGGCGCCCGCGACGGCCTTCCCGCCGAGGTCCGGGACGCGGCCAACCGCGCGGCCCTGGACCGGCACATCGAGCGCACCGACGATCCCGACGCCGTCCTGCTCCGGGACAGCATCGGCTCCACGACGGCCCCTCCCCACCAGCGGAGTTATCTGCTTCGGTTCGAACCGCCGTCGACCACCGGGGCGACGGACGCGCTCGTCGCCGTCTCCATGGGCCAACCCGACACGGCGGACCGGACGTGCGTCTACGTTCCCGGCGCCACGAACACCATGGGGAACATCGACTACGGGATCGACTTCGCACGGCAGCTCAAGAGTGAGGTGGACGCGCACTCCGACGGTCACGCCACCTCGGCCTGCGTCGTCTGGCTGGGGTACAACGCCCCCGACTCCGCCGTCCCCGGTGCCCTGCGGCGCCAACCGGCCCGTGAGGGCGGCGAACGCCTCAACGAGTTCCTCGCCGGCCTGGCCGCGTCGACGACGATCCCTCCGTCCGACCGGAGTACCACGGTGTACGGACACAGCTACGGTTCGGTCGTCGTGGGGAACGCCGCCACGGGTGACCGCGCGTTCCACGCGTCCCGCGTCGTCGTCGCGGGGAGCCCGGGCATGGGGCGCCATGTCCGATCGGCGCGGGATCTCAACGTCCCCGAGGGCCAGGTCTTCGCCGCGGCCGCCGACCTCGACGTCGTCACCCACGCCCCGCGGGTGATCCACGGGACCGACCCCGCCTCGAGGGAGTTCGGGGCCCGGGTGTTCAGCGCCGAACAGGGTGGCCACGAGGCGTACTTCCCCCAGGGGTCCGGTGGGATGCGCAACCTGCGCAACATCGTGACGGGCCGGTTGGACCGCGTGCGCTACGTCGAACCCCGCGTCACGAGCGGGTTGACGGCGATCATGCGCACGCCCGAACTCCGACAGAGCGTCAAGGACCGGGCGGCCCAGGCCGGAGGGAAGGACGGCGCGCCACAGTTCCGCTCCCGACGCGGCCCGCCGTCGGTCGATCGGCGGGGGCCACGCCGATAATCTGCGGCGGTACCAGCAGGTAACCCCCCGACGGAAAGGCGAACGTGGTGGAGACGGTTGCGAAACAGACGGCGGCCGAACGGGTCATGGCGCGCGGGACCGCTCTTGGCCCGCTGTTCCCCGTGCCGCTGGAGTTCACCTTCGCCGGCCCCGGCCCCTGCTCCCCCCTCGGCCCCGAGGAGGAGGCCAAGGACACCTACGCCATGAGCGCCCTGTACGTCGCGGTGGTCGGTGCGCCGAACGTACTCCCCACCCTGCGACGCCTCCACTCCCACTGGTCCGCCGAGGGCTGGTCCAGCGACCGAGTTCTTCGCGACCGGCGGCGTCGTCACCGCCCACGACCCCCACGATGGGTTCACCTACACCGTCGAGGACCGCGAGTCGGGAGACGCCGTCGTGGTCCGGATCTCCAGCCCGTGCTACCGCGACCCCCACCCCCGTTCGGTGTTCACCGGCATCTACCCGGAGTGACACGGCGACCCCTGACTGGGCGCGGCACGACGACCAGCCCCGACGGACAGCGTCCGGCCAGCGGGCGCTCGGTGGGCACGGAGGACGGGGACCGTTCGACCGCGCCGGCGGGACGGAAGGATTCCTTTGGGAGCCGAACTGGCGAAAGACCGGAGTTGATCACGACCGCGGTCGTACGCTCCCGGGAGACACGACTGAGGCCGGAGGGAGTCCCCCGATGTCCGTCCCGAACGGTCACCCACCCCCGACCCCGACATCGACGGTCGGGACGGCAGGACACCGCGGCCTCCCCACCGGAGCGCCGCCACGTATCCGCGGCAATCGACTGTGCGCCGCCGCGACGACGCTCACCGTCGTGGCCGTCGGCGTGTCCTGTGCGTCCGATCCTGAGCCCACGCCCGACACCAACCCGGCGCCCCCGGAGCTCGGTCTCCCGGACGTCGAGCCACCGCCATGTGTGAACGGGGAGCTGCCGCAACTGGAGTCGACGGCGGACTTCTCGCTGCCCGAGGAGTGGGTACTGGTCGACGGCGAGACGGGGCCCTCCGAGCCCGGCGTCGGACTGGACCAGGAGTGGCATCTCTCGACCGCCGACACGGAGGGAGGGGACGACGAATCCGACGGCGGGGACCAGGTGGTCCTCAAGGTGGCGATCGACCATTCCGCCGGGCTCGCCGACGACACGGATTGGGGGCCGGACGAACGGCGCATCGACTGGACCCCCGCGGACTTTCATGAACTCGACGCCTACCTCGGCGATGGGACGCAGGGAAGCACCCCCTTCATACTTCGTCTCGGCAACTGGGAGGTGGCTCTGGACCTGGACGCGCCGGACACCGTCGAGGCGCACGAGTTCCTGCGGGCCGCGGCCCTACGCGTGGACTTCGATCCAACGGTTCCCGCCGATGAGGCCGAGCTGAACGTGCTGGAGCCCGACACCGACCTCGCCCAGGTGTGCGAGGGGGCGCGTTTCGCCAACGCCGCGCCGCACGAGGGCGACGCTCCGCACCCGACCCAGATCTTCAAGTACGACGAGGACGAGGACACCTGGATCGAGGAACAGTGGACGGCACACTGGCCGGATGAGTGGAGACCCGGGGAAGCCGACTCCGGGGACATCCAGCTCGCCCTGTGCGTCGACCGCCGCGATCGTGGGGTGCGGCCGATCGGAACCCCGTGTTACTACGTCACCGATTCCACCGATCCGATCACCGGACTCGAGGAGGGCACGGAGTTCACGGCGACCTTGGCGGTGATCTCGGAACCGATCACGCTCCACGAAGTGGAGACCGGTTCGATCGTCGCGGAAACGACCCTCGAGAGCCTGGCCACATGCCCTGAACGCGCCTACAGCGACGGCAGGTCGTATTCCGGGGACAGCGACCCCGCCGATGACGGAACCCCGACGACCGTGCACAACTTCCTCGACTCCAACGACTACGCCGAGGCCGTCGAGACCCACGTCCTCGACTGAGCGGCGCCCGTGCCAGGCGTCCGCTCGGGAGCGGGTCGCTTCGATATCGACCGGGCGTGATCCTGCGAGGGCCCGGTCCTCACCGCGGGCCCACTCCGTCGCCCCGGAAACACGGCTCGGCGGGACAGACCCCACCTTCGGCGACGACTTCCACGAGAAAAATTCTCGAAATCGGCCCAAACAGAAACGAGCCCCTCCGTTTCCGGAGGGGCTCGTTCGCTGACCTGCTATTTCTCTGTCGGGACGGCGGGATTTGAACCCACGACCCCTTGACCCCCAGTCAAGTGCGCTGCCAAGCTGCGCTACGTCCCGGCGTCATCGGGGGTTGCGGCCCCGAAGACGTTCACTACTGTATCGCACCTTCGGCGGTGCCTCGTACTCAGGATTTGCGGGTGGGCTTGCGGTTCTTGCCGCCTTGCTTCTTCTCGCGGATGCGCATGCTGAGTTGGATCGGGGACCCCTCGAAGCCGAAGTCCTCCCGGAGACGGCGGGTGATGAAACGCCGGTAGGCGTCCTCGAGGAACCCCGTCGTGAACAGGACGAAGCGGGGTGGGCGGACGTCGGCCTGGGTGGCGAAGAGGATCTTGGGCTGTTTGCCGGAGCGGGCGGGGGGTGGGGTGGCGGCGACGAGGTCCTTGAGCCAGCCGTTGAGGCGTCCGGTGGAGATGCGCTGCTCCCACCCCTCGAGGCTGCGGTGGATCGCCGGCACCAGCCGCTCCACGTGGCGGCCGGTGGAGGCGGAGATGTTCACCCGCGGGGCCCAACTGGCGCGGCCCAGTTGGCGGTCCAGCTCCTTCTCCAGACGCTCGCGGCGTTCCTCGTCACTGGCCAACAGGTCCCACTTGTTGCACGCCAGGACCAGCGCCCGCCCCGAGTCCACGACCTGCTCGACGACTCGGACGTCCTGCTCCGACAGGGGCTCGCTGACGTCGATCAGCACCACCGCGACCTCGGCCCGTTCCAGGGCGGAGGAAGTCCGCATCGTGGCGTAGTAGTCCGCTCCCTGCAGGGAGCGGAAGCGACGGCGGATGCCGGCGGTGTCGATGAACGTCCACTCCTCCCCGCCGAGCTGGATGACCTCGTCCACGGCGTCCCGGGTGGTGCCGGCGACCGAGTCGACCACGACCCGGTCCTCCCCCGCCAACCGGTTCAACAGGCTGGACTTGCCCACGTTGGGGCGGCCCAGCAGCGCGATCCGACGCGGCCCCACCTCGGGCTCCAGCGTCTCCGGTGGCGCCTCCTCGGGCATCGCGTCCAGGACGGCGTCCAACAGCTCCCCGGTTCCCCGGCCGTGCAGGGCACTGATGGGGAACGGTTCGCCGACGCCGAGGCTCCACAGCGCGTGCGCCTCGTGCTCCTGGGCCTGTCCGTCGACCTTGTTGGCGGCGAGGACGACCGGGCGGGCGGAGCCACGCAGAACACGGGTGACGGCGCTGTCGGTGTCGGTGGGGCCGACCGTGGCGTCCACGACGAACAGGACGACGTCGGCCGTCTGGGCCGCGTACTCGGCCTGCCGGGCGACGAGGGCGGCCATACCGCTCGCGTCGGCCTCCCAGCCTCCGGTGTCCACCAGGGTGAACCGGCGCCCGCGCCACGTGGCGTCGTAGGCCACCCGGTCCCGTGTCACGCCCGGAACGTCCTCGACCACCGCCTCACGGCGGCCGATGATCCGGTTCACCAACATTGACTTGCCGACGTTGGGTCGGCCAACCACCGCGACCACGGGCTGCGTGGTCTGGTCCTCGGTCTCCGCCGCGAGCGTCTGCTCTTCGGACACGGTTCCCCCTGTGTTGTCCCTGGTACTGACATCCCCACGCGCCCAGGTCGCGTACCGCGGGGAGCGATGCGTCGGTCGTCCTCAGCCCGTGGGCGAGGACTGTTCGGCCTGTTCGGCCAGGCGAACGATGTGGTCGATCACCTCGGGCAAGGTGAGTCCCGTGGTGTCCAGCTCGACGGCGTCCTTGGTCTGCCGCAGCGGGGACGTGGCCCGGCTGGAGTCCAGGGTGTCGCGGCGGGTGAGCGACTCCAACGTCGCGGAGACGTCGCTGCCCTCGACCTCCGCGCTGCGCCGGTTGGCCCGCGCCTCCTGGCTCGCGGTCAGGAACACCTTGACCGGCGCGTCCGGGGCGACGACCGTGGTGATGTCACGCCCCTCCACGACGATCCCACCCGTCTCCCGGCCCGCCAGCGTGATGATGGCCCGCTGGTCGGCGAGCATCCGCGCCCGGATCTCCGGAACGGCCGAGACCGCGCTGACGTGGCCGGTCACCTCCTCGCCGCGGATCTCGGTGGAGACGTCGACGCCGTCCACCTCGATGCTGGGCGCCGACGGGTCGGTGCCGACGGTGATCACGGGCTCGGGGACGTGCTTGGCCACCGCGACGGGGTCCCCGGTGTCGACGTCGTGTCGGAGCATCCACCAGGTCATCGCCCGGTACATCGCACCGGTGTCGAGGTAGCGCAGGCCCCGCGCGTTCGCCACACCGCGTGAGGTGCTGGACTTACCCGACCCTGAGGGACCGTCAATCGCGATGACCAGTCCCCCGTCTCGGTGATGCTCGCCCACCGGACCCCCTTCGTCCACTGCCACGGCCAGTTCCACCGCCAGCGTAGCGCCGCGTGCGAGCGTTCCGTCCCGGCTTGTCGTACTGGTCGGACTCCGCCCATGCCCCACGTCGGCGCCGGCGGCCCGAGCCGCCGACGAGGAGGGTCGAGGGTGTGAAGGTCACCTCACCCGTGCACGGCCCACCCGTCCGCCGCGAGCGCCTGGGCGAGCTCCCGAAGCTCCTCGACCCGGACCGACAGTTGGGCGACACCCACCGGAAGGCCGGGCGAGTGGTCGATGCGCACGTCCTCGATGTTCACACCGGCCGCGCCGGCGCTGTCGAAGAGCCGCGCCAGCGTCCCCGGTTGGTCGGGGATGACGACGGGCAGCATCGCGAACTCCGGCTGCCGCTCCGCCCCATGCTTGCCAGGGATGCGCTCCTGCCCCGAGCGCCCACGGTCGAGCAGGTCCCGCACGGTCGGCTCGGTCGCGTCGCTCCGCAGCGCGGTGGCCGAGGCTCGCAGGTCCTCGGCCACGGCGGCGAGCACGTCGGCGACCGGCTCGGCGTTGTATCGCAGGATCTCCATCCACATGTCGGGGTCCCCGCCCGCGACCCGCGTCACGTCCCGCAGTCCCTGTCCCGCGAGTCGCAGGGCGGTGGGGTCGCCCCCCAGCAGGCGGGCCGCCACCGCGGAGGACGCGACGTGGGGTGCGTGCGACACCAGCGCCACGGCCCGGTCGTGGGCCTGGGCGGCGAGGGTGAGCGGAACCGCGCCGCACAGTTCCGCCAGTCGAGTGACCACGGCGATGGCGTGGGTGTCGGTCTTCTCCGTCGGGCAGATGGCCCAGGACCGTCCGAGGAAGAGGTCGGCGCGGGCCGCCCCGGGTCCGGCCTTCTCCCGGCCGCCCATGGGATGGGACGGCACGAACGTCGACAGGTCACAGCCCAACCGGTCGGCTTCCCGCGTCACCCAGGTCTTGACGCTCGCGACGTCGGTGTAGGCGTGAGCGAGGCCCCGTTCCTGGGCGCGGTGCAGAACAGCGGGGACGACCGCGGGCGGGGCTGCCACCAACGCGACGTCGGCGGGAGCGTCATCCTGGGTGAGCCGCGTCCCGGCCCCCAGGTCCACCGCCATCGCCACGGCGGCGGGATCGGGGTCCTCGAGGGTGACCACCACCCCGCGTTCGGCCAACGCCAACGCCACGGACGTGCCGATCAGCCCGGTACCCAGCACCACCGCACGGTGAATCTGACCCACTGCTCTCTCCGATGTCACTCCCGCCCCCGTCCCCGTCCGACGGCTCCGCGCCCCCACGCGGCCCCGTCCGGGCTCCGTCCTACTGCGCGATGTCCAACCGCAGTGCCTGCGCCCCACGCAGGTACACGTGCTTGACCTCCGCGCGGGGACGCTCGGTCTCGACGTGGGCGAGCAGACGGACCACCCGGGGCAACGCCCCGGGGACGTCCATCTCCACGGCGCACATCAGCGGGACGTCGGTGAGTCCGACCTTCCGGGCGGCCAACGCCGGAAACTCCGACGTCAGGTCCGGTGTGCCGGTGAACACCACGCTGATCAGGTCCTCTGCGGTCAGCTCGTTGCGTCGCATGACCTCCGAGACCAGCTCAGCGGTGGCCTCGATGACGAGCTCCCGCTCGTCGGCGTCCACCTGGACCGCTCCACGGATCGCCCGTACCGTCACTGCCGTGCCCTTTCCGGATTGTCGCCGGCGGTCGGCCGTTCGGGTGGCCGCCGCGTCGCCCTTCGATTCACATTCCCGCCGCGGTGTACAGCTCGCTGA
The DNA here is from genome assembly GCF_018437505.1 of Spiractinospora alimapuensis. Taxonomy (NCBI): domain Bacteria; kingdom Bacillati; phylum Actinomycetota; class Actinomycetes; order Streptosporangiales; family Nocardiopsidaceae; genus Spiractinospora; species Spiractinospora alimapuensis. The sequence goes on from NZ_CP072467.1 coordinate 956,387, forward strand.
CCTCGCGTGAGGTCAGCGCACGCACCGTGCCGGTCTTCAGGGTGTGCAGCCCGATCGGCCCCACCTGCGTGCGCGCCAGGTCCTGGACCGGCAGGCCGACGGACTCCAGGAGCCGGCGCACGATGTGCTTTCGCCCCTCGTGCAGCACGACCTCGACCAGGGCGCGGGGCTCGGCGTTGTCCACGACACGGAAGCTGTCCACCTGGACGGGGCCGTCGTCGAGCTCCACGCCCTTGGACACCTCGGTGACGAGGTGGCGCGGCACCGGTCCCGGCACGGTCGCGATGTAGGTCTTCAGGATCCGGTACCGAGGATGGGTGAGTCGGTTGGCCAGCTCGCCGTCGTCGGTGAGCAGGATCAGCCCCTCGGTCTCGGTGTCCAACCGTCCGACGTGGAACAGGCGGCCGGTGGTCTGGCTGGTGTAGTCGGCCAGCGTCGGGCGTCCCTCCGGGTCGCTCATGGTGCTCACCACGCCGCGTGGCTTGTTCAGGGCGTAGTAGTGGCGTCCCGGTTCGGTGACGACGGTCATCCCGTCCACGCGGATCTCGGAGGCGGTGACGTCCACCCGGGCGCCGAACCTGCGCACCACGTGGCCGTCCACGGAGACCCGGCCCTGCGCGATCATCTCCTCGCTGGCACGCCGGCTGGCGACCCCGGCCTGCGCGAGCGCCTTCTGGAGTCGGATTCCGCCGGGCACGTCGACGTAGGAGTCGCGCTCGCCCGCGGGACGGTCGTCGTCGCGAGGCGTGTACTCGTCGCGCAGCCGCCGAAGCCGCGCCTGCGCCTCACGCGACAGGTTGCGCTCGGCGTTGGAGGCGCGCTGCCCGCCGCCCTGGCGGGCGCCGGATCGCGTGTTCGGGCGGGCGCCGCGGCCGGCGCCACCGTCCCGCCTCTGCGCGTCCCGACCGTCTCGGCCGTCCCGCCGCTGGCCCTCTTTGTTGTCCCTGCGCTGCCGACCGTCCCGGCCATCCCGACCATCCCGGTCGTCGCGGCTGTCGCGGCGGCCTTGGTTGGAGCCGTCGCGTGGACCGGAGCGGGCGCCGTCGCGCCGCTGGGCGGAATCGGTTCGGGAGTCACGCGCGGGCTTGCCGCCCGTGCCGGACGTGGAACCGCGTCCGGACCGTTGAGCGTGCGCGCCGTCGCGCCGGCCCCGGGGCGCGTCGCCGCCAGGGGTGTCACGTTTGCGAGGTGGGGTGTTCACCGGTGTCGTCAAAGCCTTCGATGTCGTCGGGTAGGAACTGGGCCAGGTCGGGGAGTTCCTCAAGATCGCGCAGGCCCATGCGCTCCAGGAAGTAGTTGGTCGTGCGGTACAGCAGCGCCCCGGACTCTCCGTCCTGGCCGGACTCCACGATCAGCCCCCGTAGTACGAGGGTACGCATTACTCCGTCGCAGTTCACACCACGGACCGCGGAGACCCGCCCGCGCGACACCGGCTGCCGGTAGGCCACGACGGCGAGCGTCTCCAGGGCGGCCTGGGTGAGGCGCACCTCGGCCCCGTCCCGCAGGAATCGTTCCACCGCCGACGCGCACTCCACCCGAGTGTAGATCCGCCAGCCCTCCGCGACCTCGCGCAGGTCAAACCCCCGCCCCTGTTCGGTGTACTCGGCGGCGAGCTCGCGAAGGACCGCGGTCACGTCCTCGACGGAGCGTTCGTTGGCGCGCGCGAGCTCGAACGCGCCGACGGGCTGGTCCACCACCATCAGGACCGCCTCGATGTCGCGGCGCAGGGTGTCCGGGGTCTCCCGGCCGACGTCCCGGGCCTCGGCGTGCGAATCCCCCGGAGCCGCGACGACCGCGCCGGTGTCGGTGTCGGTGTCGGTGTCGGTGTCGGTGTCGGTGAGGAGTGTGCTGATCCGTTCGGCTGTCACTGTGCTGCGTCCCCCGTGTCCGCGTCGTCGTCGGTCGGTCCGGCTCCGTCGGCGTCCGCCCCGTCGCCGCCGTAGTCCTCGGCCACCTCGATGGGTGTCTCGTCCTCGCCCGTCCAGGTGAGCAGCAGGTCCCCCAGCGGCTCGGGCTGGTCGAACGCCACGAAGGCACCACGGTAGAGCTCCAGCAGCGCCAGGAACCGCGCGATGACCTCGAAGGTGCCGTCACAGTCGGCCACCAGGTCGGCGAACGACGTCGGCCCCCACTCGCGCAGCCTCGTGGCGACGACCTCGGCCTGCTCCTGGACGGAGGTCTTGGGCTGGTGGATGTGCGACACCGGGACGCTCGGCGGCTCTTTCGGCGTCAAGGCGCGCGCCGCGAGGGCGGCGAACTCGCGTGGGCCGAGGCGGATGAACACGTCGGGCCGCGCCTGGGCGAACCGTTCCTCCAGCGGCACGGCGCGCGCCACCCGACGTCCGGCCTCCGCGGCCCGGACGGAGAGGATCCCGGCGATCTCCTTGTAGGCACGGTACTGCAGCAGTCGGGCGAACAGCAGGTCCCGGGCCTCCAGCAGCGCGAGGTCGTCCTCGTCGTCGACCTCGCCGCGGGGCAGCAGGCGCGCGGCCTTGAGGTCGAGCAGGGTCGCCGCGACGAGAAGGAAGTGGCTGGCCTGGTCGAGGTCCCACCCGTCCTCGTGCGCCGCGATGTAGGCGATGAACTCGTCGGTCACCCGCGACAGCGACACCTCGGTGATGTCGAGCTTGTGCTTGGCGATGAGCCCCAAGAGCAGGTCGAAGGGGCCTTCGAAGTTGTCGAGGTGGACCTGGAAGCCGGCGGTGACCCCAGCGTCGTCGGGATCGGCGCCGGTCAGTGTCTGCGTGGTGTCCGTCATGCGCGGCGGGACTCCGGGGAGGTGCTCACACCTCCCAGGGTCCCATGCCTCAGCCGCTGGCGAGCCGCTGAACGAGGGTGCTGGACGCGCCGCGCTCGTCGAAGTCGGCGAGCAGGGTCGCGACCGCCTCCCGCACGATCCGTCCCCGGTCACAGGCGATGCCGTGCTCCACGCGCAGGCTCAGCCGCGCCTGCTCCAGCGCCACGAGTTCCGCGGCGGAGATGTAGACCGTGATCTTCTCTTCGTGCCGTCGGCGTCCACTGGGCCGCACCGATGTCTCCTGCGCCGTGCGCGTGGGCACACTCGCCGGCTCGGCCGGGGCACGCGTCTCGGCCACCGGGGTGACCGGAGCGAGCTGGACCGACTCCGCCGCCTGCGGCTGCGCGGCGCCCGCGGCACTGCCCGTGGGCCGGAACAGTTCCGAGGCCCCGGGAAGGTTCATCCGTGGAGACCGTTGTCTGGCCACCGGGCCAGCACCTCCTTGGCCAGGTCCCGATAGGCGTTGGCACCGGCGGACGAGGAGTCGAACTGGGTGATCGGTTCGCCCGCCACCGTGGCGTCGGGGAACCGCACCGTCCTGTTGATGACGGTGTTGTAGACGCGTTCGCCGAAGCCGTCGATGATGGTCGCCAGGACCTCCCGCGCGTGCAGCGTACGCGGATCGTACATCGTCCCGAGGAAACCGTCGATGACCAGGTCGGAGTTCAGCCGCTCCTGGACCTTGCCGATCGTGTCCATGAGCAGCGCGACCCCACGCAGTGCGAAGAACTCGCACTCCAGGGGAACCACGACGCCGTGCGCGGCGGTGAGCGCGTTGACCGTCAGCAGACCCAGGGACGGCTGGCAGTCGATCAGGACGACGTCGTAGTCGTCGGTGACCTCCGACAGCACCCGACTGAGCATCTGCTCCCGGGCCACCTCGCCGACCAGTTGAACCTCGGCCGCCGACAGGTCGATGTTGCTCGGGATGAGGTCCAGGCCGTCGACGTTGGTCTTGAGCAGGACGTCCTCGACGCCGATGTCCCGCTGCATGAGCAGGTTGTAGATGGTCAGGTCCAGTTCCCGCGGATCCAGCCTGCCCAGTCCCACGGACAACGCCCCCTGGGGGTCGAAGTCCACCAGCAGCACGCGCCGACCGTACTCGGCGAGCGCCGCACCGAGGTTGATCGTCGTGGTGGTCTTACCGACACCACCCTTCTGGTTACACAGCGCGATGATCCGGGCGGGCCCGTGTTGGTCCACACGCGCCGGCTCGGGAAAGTCTGGTTTCGGTCTGTTGGTTGTCAGTTCCGCCCCCGATTTCTGGTCCCCCCAGGGGTTGCGTGGCGCGGCCGCGGCCGCCGTCTCCTCGTGCGCGGAGCGGGCGCCATGGGCACCCCTACCAGCTTGCTCGGACCTGCTCACAACCCTTGACCTCCCTACGGACCGGCCTGTCGAACGCCGTAACGCCGCCGGGTCCAGCCGTCGGAATCACTTGATTTGTCGACAGTGCGATACCGTCGTGCGGCGACTCTAGAACCTCGCCCCTGATGATTCAACGCAACACTCACGGGCGAGTGTTCGCGGTCGGGGACCTTCAGCAATTATGCCGCCAACGTGACCCCGCCGCGGCCCCTCAGACATCGTCGGCGGCCACGCCCCTCGCCCCCGCCCGTGGATGGCTGTGCGCGTAGACCTCACGCAGGTGATCCACGGTGACCTGTGTGTAGATCTGTGTGGTGGTGACCGACGCGTGGCCGAGCAGTTCCTGCACCACCCGCACGTCGGCGCCGCCCTCCAACAGGTGGGTCGCGAAGGAGTGGCGCAGGGTGTGAGGGCTGACCGCGCCGGCCGTCGCCTCCGTGGGGGCCGCTCCACCCGCCCGGTCGGACTCGCGGGTGGCGAGCCCGGCGCGTTCGGCCGCCGCCCGCAGGACCGCCCACGCACCCTGTCGGGTCAGACGTCCACCACGCGCGTTGAGGAACAGCGCGGGGGTGGTACGTCGGGCCGACACGAGTGAGGGTCGGGCGCGGACGAGGTAGGCGTCCACGGCGTCGCGCGCGTAGCGGCCGACCGGGACGATCCGCTGGCGCCCGCCCTTGCCCCGGAAACGCACCAGGTTCGCGCGGGTCGTGGCATCGTCGGTGTCCGCGGACACGCCCAGGTCGTCCACGTCGAGCCCCACCGCCTCGGAGATGCGCGCGCCCGTGCCGTACAGCAGTTCCAGCAGCGCCCGGTCGCGCAGCCCTCGGGGATCCTCGCTCGGTCCCGCGGCCGCGAGCAACGCCTCCACCTGCGACAGTGACAACGCCTTGGGCAGTGGCCGCGCCGGCGTGGGGGGGCGCACGTCGATCGCGGGGTCGGGGACGGCGATCCCCTCACGGGCGGCGAACCGGTGCAGGCCACGCACCGCCGCGAGGGTTCTACCGGCCGAGGTGACGCCCAGCGGGGCGCGCTCCTCGGTCCCCTCCCGGATGTCGCGCAGGAAGCCGCTGATGTCGTCCGGGGTGACCTCGGCGAGCTGGCCGTACCCCCGCTCGGCGAGGTAGGCCAGGTAGCGGCGCAGGTCCCGTCGGTAGGACAACAGGGTGTTGCGGGCGAGGCCGCGTTCGACCGCGAGATGGTCCAGGTAGGCCTCGACCACGGTGACGAGCGCGTCGGCGGGTTCCGACCCGCCCGGAACGTCCATGGTCGACGGAAGGTTCACCAATTCCCCCTGGGGGTGGCCCCGGCCCTGGAGCCGGGGAGGAATCCGGTGTGGTGCTGGTACATGTGTCGCTTTCCCGTAGACACCTAGGTCGTGCTTCGTGAACCGCTGTGTTCTCTGGGAGCGCTGGGGACTCGCGACCGGGACGGCCCGCTCCCCTGTCCGATGGGCCTCGAGAGCCACTCCCCACGCGCGTTCGTCCGACGCGGGCGTAACGACGCCCGGTCCACCGCACGGGTCCCGGCCGTGACGTGGCCGGGGTGGAGAACGCCCCCGCGGTTGGTCGGGGCGCGGCGCGGGGACACCCGGGCGATGCGCGTGGCACCGGTGTCCAACGGCACGGGGTCCCCCTTTTCCGCGACTGGCGATGAGACAGGAAACCCACCCCCGAGAGAGGGTGGACTCCACTCCCCTCGTGGGAGGAAGCCGAGGCGACGATGATGTCACACGACGTGGGTGTCGGCGCCACCAACGAACGCCGATCGCGATGTCCACGATCGGCGTTGGCACGACGGGCGGCGCGGTGGTGTCACCACCGCGCCGCCCGTCGCCTCGGTCGGGGCGGTGCCGTCCGCGGCCCCGACCGCCCCTCACGCGGTTCAGTCCTGGACCGGGATCACCACGCCGTCCCAGGTCTCCTCCATGTAGTCGCGCACCTCGGCGGAGTGCAGGAGGTCGTTGAGGGTGGCGATGTCCGGGTCGTCGGCGTCGCCGGAGTTGACGACCAGCCCGTTGGCGTACGGGTTGTCCTCGGTGTCCTCGAACCCGAGCACGTTCGCCGTCTCGGCGAGGTCGGTCTCGATCGCGAAGTTGCCGTTCACCACCGCGGCGTCCATGTCCTGCAGCGACCGGGGAAGCTGCGGCGCCTCCAGCGGCACGATCTCCAGGTCGCGCGGGTTGTCGGCGATGTCGTTCTGTGTCGCCAGCTCCCCGGCGTCGTCGTCCAGGGTGATGAGCTCCTTCTCCTCGAGGAGGAGCAGGGCCCGTCCGAGGTTGGACGCGTCGTTGGGGACACCGATCTCGGCGCCGTCCTCGATGTCGTCCAGGTCCTCCAGCCCCTCGGAGTACAGTCCGAAGGCCTCGACGTGGATGTCCTCGACGTAGGTGAGGTCGGCGTCGTCGTTGCCCTCCAGGTACTCCTCGAGGAAGGGCCGGTGCTGGTAGTAGTTCACGTCCAGCTCGCCCTCGACCAGTGCCGCGTTGGGCTGGTTGTAGTCGGTGTACTCCACGATGTCGAGGTTGAGGCCCGCGTCCTCGGCGAGGTTGTCCTGCACGAAGTTCAGGATGTCGGCCTGCGGAACCGGGGTGGCCCCCACACGCAGGGTCGTCAGGTCGCCGTCCGCGCCCCCGTCGTCGGCACGTTCGCTCGGGCTGGAGCAGGCGCTCAGGCCCATGGCGAGTGCCACCGGGACGACGATCCACGTCTTGCGCACGTTCTTACTCCCTAATGCGTTGGTGGTTCGGGTGAACCGTTGGTGTCACCGGCGGGACACCCGCCGGACGACCACATCGCCCAGGCTCTGCACGCCCTGCACGATGACGATGAGGAGGACGACGGTCGCGGCCAGGTACAGGTCGTCGAAACGTTGGTATCCGTACCGGATCGCGATGTCGCCCAGTCCGCCACCGCCGATCGCCCCGGCCATGGCCGAGTAGGAGATCAGGGTGACGACGGTCATGACGAGACCGGCCACGAGTCCGGGCAGCGACTCGACCAGCAGCACCTTGCCGACGATGGTGAGCCGCCGCGCCCCCATGGCGTGCGCGGCCTCGATCACCTCGCGGTCGACCTCGCGCAGCGAGGTCTCCACGAGTCGAGCGAAGAAGGGGATCGCGCCGATACTCAGGGGGACGATCGCCGCGGTCGGACCGAACGTGGTCCCGGTGATGAGGCGCGTGAGCGACAGCACCGCCACCATCAGCACGATGAACGGAAGGGACCGTCCGACGTTGACCACGGCCCCCAGGACGACCTTCACCCAGCGGGCCTGTGCGAGGCCACCGCGGTCGGTGACGACGAGCAGGACACCCAGCGGCAGGCCGAGGAGGATCGTGAACACCGTCGCCCACGCCACCATGTACAGGGTGTCGAGGGTCCCCAACCACAGTTCCGGCCACATGTCCGGCCACCGTTCGGGAAGCTCCGCGAGCCACTCCATCAGTCCGTCCCCTCCACGCCCAGCCCGGTCGCGCCCTGCTCCACCCCGAGGCCGAGGCCGCGCAGGTACTCGACGGCCTCCGCGCGACGATCGCCGGTGATCGTCACGCTCAAGCGTCCGACGGGTCCCTCGGCCACGGTCTCCACCGAGCCGCCCAGGATGTTGACGTCCACGCCGAAGCGCCGGGACACATCGCTGATCACCGGATCGTCGGCACGTTGGGCGTAGGTCAGCACCACGCTGTCGGGACCGCCGTCGGTGAGGGGGAAGAGGGAACGGGCGAGCAGTGACCCCGGTGTGCGCAGGAGATCGATCACCCGCCCCTTCTCCAGGAACCGGCCACCGGACATGATCGCCGCGGAGTCACACACCCGCTTGATCACGTTCATCTCGTGGGTGATCAGCAGGATCGTGATGCCGAGGTCCCGGTTGAGCTGGCGCAGCAGGTCCAGGATGGAGTCCGTCGTCGCCGGGTCCAGGGCGGAGGTCGCCTCGTCGCACAGCAGCACCGCGGGGTTCGCCGCGATCGCCCGCGCGATACCGACGCGCTGCTTCTGTCCTCCCGACAACTGGGCGGGGAAGGAGCGGGCCTTGTCCCCGAGCCCCACGACGTCGAGCAACTCCGCCACCCGGCGCCGTCGCTCGGCCCGTCCCATCCCCATCACCTCCAGGGGGAAGGCGACGTTCCCGGCCGCGGTGCGGGCGGAGAGCAACGCGAAGTGCTGGTGCACCATACCGATGTCGCGACGCGCCGCCCGAAGCTCGGAACCGGCGAGGGACGTCAGCTCCCGACCGTGCACCCGCACCGTCCCGGAGGTCGGCCGCTCCAACAGGTTCACGCTGCGCAGCAGGGTGCTCTTCCCGGCGCCGCTCTGTCCGACGACGCCGTAGACCTCACCCGGCTCCACGTGCAGGTCGACCCCGTCCAACGCGGTCGTCTCCTGACCACGGGAGCGGAAGACCTTTCTCAGTTGTGTCGCTTCAATCACTCGGATCCTCGACGGGTTCACCGGCACGTGTGTCACACGACGACCGGGGGATAGTCAGGTTCGGTCACCGTCTGTCGGCAACGTGGGCCGCCACGCCGAAGCCGGCGGGACCTCTCGACCGGAGACCGGGCGGCCGGGCAGGCCGGCAACGGGCGTCACCGCCCGCCACAGGCCCTCACCCGACGTTCGTCCCTGGTCGATGTCCACACACGGGTGCAACAGCCAGAAACACCCGACCATTCCGGTAGGAAATGTGATCTAGCGAACACCCGTGTGGTGGATCACTCCTCCGGCGCGTCCGCGGAACGCAGGCCGCCGAATGCGTCGCCGTGGGCCGCTGACGCGGCGAGCACCCCGACCTGCGCCAACGCGTTGTGAACATCCCCCGACAGTACAGCCGCCACCGCCTGTGGCAGCGGGACCCACGCCAGGGGCATGTCGGCTTCCTCGTGCACGCGCTCGAAGTCCACCTCACTGGCGGGGACCTCGCGCAGGTCCCGCGCCAGGAAGATCCGCACCCGCTCGTTGGAGGACCCCGGGGTCGTGTAGAGGTCCACCAGGGTGTCCCAGCGCCGCGCCTCGTACGAGGCCTCCTCGAGGAGCTCCCTGCGCGCCGTGGCCAACGGGGGCTCACCCGCCTTGTCCCGCAGCCCCGCCGGAATCTCCCAGAGCTGGCGCCCCACCGCGTGACGGTACTGGCGCAGCATCAGCACCCGGTCCCGGTCGTCCACCGCGACGACGGCGACCGACCCGGGATGTTCCACCCGCTCCCGGGTCACCAGCTCGTCACCGTCGGACCCGGGCATGCGCACCCAGTCGGTACGCACCCGCACCACGGCACCGTCGAAGCCGACGTCGCTCTTCTCGACCGGCCACGCCTCGGGGTAGTCGCGGACCGGATCGACCGCGGTCACTGTCCCGCCCCCGACACCTTCTCCTGGCTGTGCTTCAACGCGGCGGCGGCGAGTCCCACGAACAGCGGGTGGCCCCGCGTGGGCCGGGACAGGAACTCCGGGTGCGCCTGGGTGGCGACGAAGAACGGGTGCGTCTCCCGCGGCAGCTCCACGAACTCGACCAGCGTGCCGTCGGGCGACAGGCCGGAGAACACCAGCCCCGCCTCCTCCAACCGCTCCCGGTAGGCGTTGTTGACCTCGTAGCGGTGGCGGTGCCGCTCCTTCACCTCCTCGGCGGAGTAGGCCTCACGGACGAGGGAGCCCTCCGCCAGACGCGCGGGGTACAGGCCCAGACGCATCGTCCCGCCCATGTCCCGCTCCCCCGCCACCACATCGGCCTGCTCGGCCATGGTGGCGATGACGGGCGCCTCGACCGAGCTGTCGAACTCGGCGCTGTCGGCTCCCGGAATCCCGACGACCGTGCGCGCGAACTCCACGACGACGCACTGCAGGCCCAGGCACAGCCCCAACAGGGGAACCTCGTTCTCCCGGGCGTAACGCACCGCACCGATCTTGCCCTCGATGCCGCGGATACCGAAGCCGCCGGGGATCACCACACCGTGCACCCCCCGCAGCTCCCGCGCCGCGCCCTCGGGGGTGGCGCAGGCGTCACTGGGAACCCAGCGAATGTTCACTCGGGTGTCCTCCGCGAACCCGCCGGCGCGGATGGCCTCGGTCACCGAGAGGTAGGCGTCGGGCAGGTCCACGTACTTGCCGACGAGGGCGACCGTCACCTCGTGCGCCGGGTGGTGCACCCGACGCAGCAGCTCGTCCCACTCCCGCCAGTCCACGTCCCGGAACGGCAGACCGAGCCGCCGCACCACGAAGGCGTCCAGACCCTCCCGGTGCAGGACCTTGGGGATGTCGTAGATCGAGGGAGCGTCCGGGGTGGCGACGACACCCCCCTCGTCCACGTCGCACATGAGGCTGATCTTGCGCTTCATGGAGGTGGGGATGGGACGGTCCGACCGGCACACGATCGCGTCCGGCTGGATTCCGATGCTGCGCAGCGCGGCCACCGAGTGCTGGGTCGGCTTGGTCTTCAGTTCGCCCGAGGGGCCGAGGTAGGGAATGAGCGAGACGTGCAGGAACAGGCAGTCCTCACGTCCGATCTCGTGACGGATCTGGCGAACCGCCTCGAGGAACGGCTGGGACTCGATGTCCCCGACGGTCCCCCCGACCTCGGTGATCACGACGTCCACGTCGTCGCCCGCCATCGCGTAGATCCTGGACTTGATCTCGTTGGTGATGTGCGGGATGACCTGGACGGTGTCGCCGAGGTAGGCGCCCTGGCGCTCCTTGGCGATGACGCTGGAGTACACCTGGCCGGTCGTGACGTTGGCCGTGCCGGAGAGCTCGGTGTCGAGGAAGCGTTCGTAGTGCCCGATGTCCAGGTCGGTCTCGGCGCCGTCGTCGGTGACGAACACCTCTCCGTGCTGGAACGGGTTCATGGTGCCGGGGTCGACGTTGAGGTAGGGGTCGAGTTTCTGCATCGTGACCCGCAACCCCCGCGACTTCAACAGCCGACCGAGACTTGAGGCCGTCAGGCCCTTCCCGAGGCTGGAGGCGACCCCGCCGGTGACGAAGAGATGTTTGGTTCTCGCGGCGGATGCCAAGGCGCTGCTCCCGTGGTTGAAGAACGTACGGCCCCGGGAAACACCAGGTGACCGTGCGGTTTCCGCTAGTGGCGACGCGTGATGACGCGCTCCGGTTTCCCAGCGGACTCCACGGGCCACCAGGATAACAGTCCTCGGAGACAGCCCTGCTGCTGGTCGCGCCCGCGACGTGGACGCGGTGCGCACCGCCCCACTCCACGACCACGGGCATCACACGCGGCAACGCCGCCGGCGTAGGCGATCGGGGCCACCGACGAGGGTCCCGTGCCCGCGCACGACAGCGGTCCAACCCGCTCCGGATCGGTCATGGTGTTGGTCTCGGACGGTGGGTGTTGTCGACCCCCACCGGTTGGATGTTGCGTGATCCCGGTGGGGGTGGAGAAAACCTGGTGGGGGTAGTCATCTCCGCGAACGGCACCGAACCGACCCCCACCCGATTGATCATGGTGTTGGTCTCGGACTCCCCGCCGCGGGCCCTCGCCTCCGCGTCCCGGGCCACCGCCCCGTTCTAGCGCAGCGCCAGGGCGGGGCGGACCTCCCAGGTCGTCCACAGCGGACGGTAACCCATCCGGTGCCAGAACGGGCCGGACAGCGGGTTCTGGATGGCGTAGTGCAGCAGGCTCACGTCGAAGCCGTGCGCGTCCATCGCGTGGTGCGCCTGGTTCACCAACATCGTCCCGATGCCCCGGCCCCGCGCCTCCTCGGCGACCACCATGTAGCCCACGTAGGCGGCCGGCGCCGCGTTGACCAGAGGGGTGATCCAACGGGCACGGTGTGGCGGCAGCACCCACAGCAGGCCGGTGGGACTACCGCGCCGCTCGGCGATCCACACCCACGAGGGGCGTTCGCTAGGGCTCGGGTCACCACGCGGCGGGTCTGCTCCGCGGTCTCCGGCTGGATGAACACCCCACCGAAGTGCTCCTCGTAGCGGTGTTCCTCCATCACCAGGGAGACGACCGCCGCCACGTCGTCGAGGTCGGCCAGACGCACGGTGACGTCGCGGGGCGGCAACGACGGTGGTACCCCCCGCCCCCGACCGCGCACCGCGAGCACCGTCTGGGGCTGCAGACCGTGGCGGCGCAGGGGACGCACACCGGCGACGTCACGCGCCGGCCAGGTCAGCAGGGCCGCCGACTCCGCGCCCACCCCGGTGGGCGCGGTCTCCAACTGATCGCGCCACAGGGTCAGCAGCTCGTCGAAGGCGACCTCCGGGTCGGGGCCGCCCACCAGCGGCGTGAGCCAGTTCTGGTCGGGAACGCCCCAGGTGCGCCCGGCCTCGCCCGGCTGGAACCAGGAGTAGCGCATGGTGCCGGCCGCGACCGGACGGTCGGCCGCGTCGCTGACGGTCAGCAGCGGGTTGGTGCTCGCCGCCGGGTTGAACGGCGGCGCGAGATAGGCGTCGGTGGTGGACCAGCGCCGGGCGACCGACCGGATCAGCGGATCGAACCGGGCGGTCGTGCCCGGGCCGTCCTCGTGGTCGACCCGCGTGACGAACCCACCCATTGCCCGTGCCCTCCAAGCGGTAACGCGGTAGCCCGCACGCGACCAGAATCACGAGTCCCCAGAAGAACTAACGTGACGTGGTGGGGACGCCACTCGACATTACCGGTATTTCCCGGGGTTTCGTGGAAACTTCAAACAGCCCGTTGCCCAATCGACGCATTGCACGTGCTGATGGTTTTGCACCATGCACGTGCACGAGAAAGCCCGCTACACAGGCGTTTCTCGTACGCGATGCGCACTCGACCACCCCGCGCCGAGACGGGAGTGACACCCGCCCCCCACCCCGCGCCGACGGTCAGTCCACTCCAGCGGTCTCCATGCCACGCAGCTCCCGCTTCAGCTCCTTTACCTCGTCACGGATCCGCGCGGCCAACTCGAACTGCAGGTCGGCCGCCGCCTGGTGCATCTGGTCAGTGAGCTTGTCGACCAAGGTGGTCAGCTCCGCCCGCGGCATGGAGGACACGTCCCCGGCCACACCCGACTCGGCCGCGGCCAGAGTGGGCACCGGCGCGCTGGAACCGGCCTGACGGTACCCGGACCGCATGAGCTGCTCGGTGTCGATGTCCTCACGCGTCAAGGAATCCAGGATGTCGGCGATCTGCTTGCGCAGCGGCTGGGGGTCGATCCCGTGCTCGGCGTTGTACTCCAACTGCTTCGCCCGCCGCCGGTTGGTCTCGTCGATGGCGGCCCGCATCGCCTCGGTGACCTCGTCGGCGTACATGTGCACCTGACCGGCGACGTTCCGCGCCGCGCGCCCGATCGTCTGGATCAGGGAGGTCGCGGACCGGAGGAACCCCTCCTTGTCGGCGTCGAGGATCGCCACCAGGGACACCTCCGGCAGGTCCAGTCCCTCACGCAGCAGGTTGATGCCGACCAGGACGTCGAAGGAGCCCACACGCAGTTCCCGGAGCAGTTCCACCCGGCGCAGCGTGTCGACCTCGCTGTGCAGGTAACGCACCCGAACCCCGACCTCGGTGAGGTAGTCGGTCAGGTCCTCGGCCATCTTCTTGGTGAGCGTGGTCACGAGCACTCGCTCGCCGCGTTCGCCGCGCGTCCGGATCTCGTGCAGCAGGTCGTCGATCTGGTCCTTGGTCGGCTTGACGACGACCTCGGGGTCGACCAGGCCCGTGGGACGGATCACCTGCTCCACGACGTCACCGCCGACCTGGCGCAGCTCGTAGCCGCCGGGGGTCGCCGACAGGTACACCGTCTGTCCGATGCGTTCGACGAACTCCTCCCACTTCAACGGCCGGTTGTCCAGCGCCGAGGGCAACCGGAACCCGTGCTCCACCAGGGTGCGCTTACGCGACGCGTCGCCCTCGTACATGCCGCCGATCTGCGGCACCGTCACGTGGGACTCGTCGATGACGAGCAGGAAGTCCTCGGGGAAGTAGTCCAGAAGGGTGTTGGGGGCGCTGCCCGCCTCGCGCCCGTCGAAGTGACGCGAATAGTTCTCGATGCCCGAACAGGTCCCGATCTGGCGCATCATCTCGATGTCGTAGGTGGTGCGCATGCGCAGCCGCTGCGCCTCCAGCAGCTTGCCGCCCCGCTCCAGTTCCCCGAGGCGTTCGGAGAGCTCGGCCTCGATGTCGCCGATGGCCCGCTCCGTGCGTTCGGGGCCGGCGACGTAGTGCGACGCGGGGAAGATGTAGAGCTCCTGGTCCTCCCCCAACACCTCGCCCGTCAACGGGTGCAGGGTGAGCAGACGCTCCACCTCGTCGCCGAACAGCTCGATGCGCACGGCGAGCTCCTCGTACACCGGGATCACCTCCACGGTGTCGCCGCGCACCCGGAACGTTCCGCGGGTGAAGGCGGTGTCGTTGCGGGTGTACTGCATGTCGACCAGGCGACGCAGCAGGTCGTCGCGGTCGACCCGCATTCCGACCTTGATGCTCGCCATCCGGTCCACGTACTCCTGCGGCGTGCCCAGGCCGTAGATGCAGGACACCGACGAGACCACGACGGTGTCCCGACGCGTCAACAGCGAGTTGGTCGCGGAGTGCCGCAGGCGCTCCACCTCGTCGTTGATCGAGGAGTCCTTCTCGATGTAGGTGTCGCTCTGTGGGACGTAGGCCTCGGGTTGGTAGTAGTCGTAGTAGGAGACGAAGTACTCGACCGCGTTGTTGGGCAGCATCTGGCGCAGTTCGTTGGTGAACTGGGCCGCGAGGGTCTTGTTCGGCTGCATGACCAGGGTCGGCCGCTGGACCCGCTCCATCAGCCACGCCACGGTGGCGGTCTTGCCGGTCCCCGTCGCTCCGAGCAGCACCGCGTTGCTGTCGCCCGCCTCGATCCGCCGGGTCAGCTCCTCGATGGCCCGGGGCTGGTCACCGGCCGGGGACATGTCCGAAACCACCTCGAAGGGTGCCAGCTTGCGTTGGATGTCGGTGACCGGGCGCACGAAAGACCACTCCCCACAGCGAGAACCGTACTCACGTTCAACGGTAGCGGGCACCGGCGCCATTCCCGCCCGGCCGCGGGCCCGGTGAGAGGCCGCGGGACCCCCCGACGGCCGGACGGACGGCGTCACCCTCCGGGGACGATCTCCCGCCACAGGGCCTCGACCCGGGAGTCGAGGTCGGTCAGGGCCCCGGAGTTGTCGATGACGTGGTCGGCGGCGGCCAGTCGTCGTTCGCGGGAGGCCTGCGCGGCGATCCGCTCCTTGGCGTGCGCCTCGTCCATCCCACGGTCCCGGACGAGCCGCGCCAGCCGCACGTCCTCGGGAGCGTCGACCACCACCACGACGTCGAAGTCCGGGCCGAGGTCGTTCTCCACCAGAAGTGGCACGTCGTAGACGACGACGGCGTCGTCGGGCGCCGCGGCCACCAACTCCTGGGTGCGGGCGGCCACGCGGGGGTGCACGATGGCGTTCAACGCGGCGAGTTCGTCGGCGTCGGCGAACACCAGCCGCCCGAGGCGCTCCCGGTCCAGGGCACCGTCGGGACGCAGGACCTCCGTCCCGAACCGTTCGACCACCGCCCGCAACCCCGGCGTGCCGGGGGCGACCACCTCACGCGCGACTTGGTCGGCGTCGACCACGACCGCGCCCCGGGCGGCGAGCCGCCGCGCGACCTCGCTCTTGCCCGAACCGATTCCTCCGGTGAGTCCAACCCTTCGCATGGACCGCAGCCTACGGGGTGACGGCGGGGTCCACGGCGTCCGGTCGCCTCCAACGGGGCCTGGCTACGCGGACGGCAGCGACTTGCGCATCTGCACCAGCGAGAGGTGGTCCGCGGCCCGTTCCGTGCTCACCTCGCTGTAACCCAGCCCTCGGTAGAGGGCGCGCCGCGCGTCGCACACCGGCGCGACGAAGGAGGCGAGCGACGCCACGCGCGGATACTGGTCCCGCACCCGCCACTCCAGTTCCTCCATCAGCTTCCGGCCGACCCCGCGTTGCCGCCGGTCGGGGGCGACCGCGAGCCGGCTCACGAGGAACGTGGCGTCCTGGGCCACCCCGCGCACAGTGCCGACGATCCGGGAGCCGTGCGTGGCTTTCAGGAGGATCGCGCCGCGGTCCAGTTGTTGGCGGACCTGGCCCTGACTCTCGGTGAGGGGCAGGATGAAGGGGTCACCGAAGAACTGCGCCTCGTCGACGAACGCCGCGCGCATGAGGGTCCAGACCTCCCCCACGTCCTCGGGCTCCACCGGGTCGACGACCGTTTCGGGCAGCCGGGTGGACACGTCGGACCGTCGCGGGGGCTGGCTCATGCGCCAATTCAAGCACAATCGGGCCGCCCCGAGTGGGACGGCCCGATCGTTACCTGCTGTGCGCTGTCATCCCGTCACCGGGACGCGGTGGAGCCTCAGGCGTCGCCGCCGCCGGCCAGTTTCTCCCGCAGCGCCGCGAGCGCCTCGTCCGTCGCGAGAGCGCCACCGCTCTGCGCGCCGCCGGAGGAGGAGCCACGCTGGGCACCGCCACCGGAGGAGGCACGCGGAGCCTCGGCTTCCTCGACCTCGTCGACCGGCTCGGCCGGTGCCTCGGCGTCGGCCTGGCGGGCTTCCTCCACCTGCTTGCGGTGGGCCTCGAAGCGGGACTGGGCCTGCGCGTATTGCGCCTCCCACTCCTCGCGCTGAGTGTCGTAGCCCTCCATCCACTCGCCGCTCTCGGGGTCGAAGCCCTCGGGGTACTTGTAGTTCCCCTCGTCGTCGTACTCCGCGGCCATGCCGTAGAGCGTCGGGTCGAACTCCTCCTGGTCGGGGGAGACGCTCTCATTCGCCTGCTTGAGCGAGAGGCTGATCCGACGACGCTCCAGGTCGATGTCGATGATCTTGACGAAGATCTCGTTGCCGACCTGCACGACCTGCTCGGGAATCTCGACGTGGCGCTCGGCCAGCTCCGAGATGTGCACCAGACCCTCGATGCCCTCCTCGACACGCACGAACGCGCCGAAGGGAACGAGCTTGGTGACCTTGCCGGGAACGACCTGGCCGATCTGGTGAGTGCGCGCGAACTGCTGCCAGGGGTCCTCCTGGGTCGCCTTCAGCGACAGGGAGACGCGCTCGCGCTCCATGTCCACGTCCAGGACCTCGACCGTGACCGGCTGGCCGACCTCGACGACCTCGCTGGGGTGGTCGATGTGCTTCCAGGACAGCTCGGAGACGTGCACCAGACCGTCGACCCCGCCGAGGTCCACGAACGCACCGAAGTTGACGATCGAGGAGACCGTGCCCTTGCGGATCTGGCCCTTCTGCAGGGTGTTGAGGAAGGTCTGGCGGACCTCGGACTGCGTCTGCTCCAGCCAGGCACGGCGGGACAGGACCACGTTGTTGCGGTTCTTGTCCAGCTCGATGATCTTGGCCTCGAGCTCGCGTCCCACATACGGCTGCAGGTCGCGGACACGGCGCATCTCCACCAGGGAGGCGGGCAGGAAGCCCCGCAGGCCGATGTCGAGGATCAGACCGCCCTTGACGACCTCGATCACCGTACCGGTGACGATGCCGTCCTCTTCCTTGATCTTCTCGATCGTGCCCCAGGCGCGCTCGTACTGGGCGCGCTTCTTGGAGAGGATGAGGCGGCCTTCCTTGTCCTCCTTCTGGAGGACAAGCGCCTCGACGTGGTCGCCGACCGCGACGACCTCGTTCGGGTCCACATCGTGCTTGATGGACAGTTCCCGGGACGGGATGACGCCCTCGGTCTTGTAGCCGATATCGAGCAGGACCTCGTCTCGATCGACCTTCACTATGGTGCCTTCGACGATGTCACCGTCGTTGAAGTACTTGATGGTCTCGTCGATCGCGGCGAGGAAGGCTTCCTCGGACCCGATGTCGTTGATCGCTACCTTGGGTGTCGAGGTGGCCTCGGTGCTGCTCGTCATGTGTAGGTGGACTCCGGATACGGACATGGACAGAGAATGGTGAGCTGCGCGCCCGCGGCCGCCGGCCCTCTCGGACCCACGCCACCCCGAACTCCGGGGGCCCAACACCTCCGGAAAGGAGTATGACAACAGACACCAACAGGGGCGAAGCCCCTCACCTGTCGCGACACCGCACCAGTGAGCTGGACATGCGAACACACAACGCTCCGGCAAGGATAGAAGAACGCCGCGCGTTGGTCAATCTGAGAGCCCGCACATCACCTAAAAAGTCGGATATTTCGCCCGCATAGTACCAGCCGATGTGCCCTCCCCCGTGCTCGCACCGACGAGGGCACCCTCCGGCGTGGGTGATCAGTGCGCCGCCGACTCCCAGTCCCGCCCCGACCCGAGGGACACCGCGAGCGGCACGCGCAGGTCATAGGCCCCGGCCATCTCGCGACGCACCAGCTCCGAGACGGTGTCCAGTTCGCCGGGCGCGACCTCCAGCACGAGCTCGTCGTGGACCTGCAGGAGCATGCGGGACCGAACGTCGGCCGCGCGCAGCGCGCCTTCGACGCGGAGCATGGCGACCTTGATCACGTCGGCGGCCGACCCCTGGATCGGGGCGTTGAGCGCCATCCGCTCCGCCATCTCGCGACGCTGGCGGTTGGTGCTCGTCAGGTCGGGCAGGTAGCGGCGTCGCCCCAGCATGGTCTGGGTGTAGCCGTCCTGGCGTGCCCGGTCGACCGCCGCGCGCAGGTAGTCGCGCACGTCGCCGAACTCGGCGAAGAAGTCGTCCATCAGGGTGCGCGCCTCGTCGGGCGCCACCCCGAGCTGTTGGGCGAGCCCGAAGGCGCTCAGGCCGTAGGCCAGGCCGTAGTTCATGCCCTTGATGCGGGCCCGCGCCTCGGCGTCGACCTGTTCGCGGTCGATCCCGAACACCCGCGCCGCCGCCTCGGTGTGGAAGTCGTGTCCGCTCTGGAAGGCCGCGATGAGGGAGTCGTCCTGCGAGAGGTGCGCCATGATCCGTAGTTCGATCTGGCTGTAGTCCGCGGTGAGCAGTGTCTCGTAGCCCTCGCCCGCGACGAACGCCCGGCGGATACGGCGCCCCGCGTCGGTGCGCACGGGGATGTTCTGCAGGTTGGGATCGGTCGAGCTGAGCCGGCCCGTCGCCGCGACGGTCTGGTTGTAGGTGGTGTGGATCCGGCCGTCCACCCCGATCGTCTTGACCAGGCCCTCGACCGTCGTGCGCAGTTTGGTCTGGTCCCGGTGCCGCAGCAGGATGACGGGCAGGTCGACGTCGGGGCGCTGTTCGGCCAGCCAGGCCAACGCGTCGGCGTCGGTGGTGTACCCGGTCTTGATCTTCTTGGTCCGGGGCAATTCCAGCTCGTCGAACAGGATGCCCTGAAGTTGTTTCGGGGAGCCCAGGTTGAAGCTGCGGCCCACCGACTGGTGCGCCTCCTGTTCGGCCTGTCGGACCGCGGACGCGAACTCCGACTCCAGGCCGTCGAGGTAGTCGCGGTCCACGGCGATCCCGCGGCGCTCCATCGCCGACAGCACGGAGACGAGTGGGAGTTCCAGGTCGCTGAGTAGTGCGGCCTCGCCCCGTCGGCCGAGCTGGGCGTCGAGCTCGGCCGCGAGTTCGACGGTGGCGCGCGCCCGGGCGGCCAGGGCCGCGCCGCCGGGCTCCTCGTCACCGGAGATGTCCAGGGCGAGCTGGCCGTCGCCGGACCCCTCGGAAAGCTCGCGCCCCAGGAATCGTTGGCACAGCTCGGCGAGGTCGTAGGCGCGCTGGCCGGGGGTGAGAAGGTAGGCGGCGAGACGGGTGTCGGTGTCCAGCCCGGCCAGGGTCCAGCCGCGCCCGGCGAGCGCCGACATCGGTCCCTTCGCGTCGTGCACCGCCTTCCTCCGCGCGGGATCGGCCAGCCACGTCGCGAGCGCGGACTCGTCCTCGTCGGTCAGTCGGGTAGGGTCCACCAGGACCGCGCCGCCCGCCGCGTCACTGATCGCCAACGCCTCGACGTCGGTCGTTCCCTCGACGGCGAGGCCGAGACGGCGGTCGTCGGTGGCGTGCTCGGCCAACCAGGCGCCGAGCCGCCCGGGTTCGGTGGTGGCGACGTCGACGGGGAAGCCGGCGGCGACGGCGGACTCCGACGCCTGGATCTCGGTCTCCGTGCCGCGGACCAGGTCGAGCGCGGCGATGAGGCGGTCCCGCAGGCCGGCGCCGAACTCGAGCAGGTCGAACAACCCGTTGACCCCGCTCTGGTCGAACGCGCCGAAGGTGAGGTCCTGGACCGCGAAGCCGGTCGCGACGTCCCGCAGGAGCCGGTTGAGCTGGTAGTTGCGCAGGACGTCACCGAGATGCGCCCGCAGGTTCTCCCCCGCCTTGCCGGTGATCTCGTCCGCGTGGTCGACGATGCCGTGGATCGAGCCGTACTTGGCGATCCACTTGGCCGCGGTCTTGGGCCCCACCCCGGGAATGCCCGGGAGGTTGTCACTCTTCTCCCCGACCAGCGCGGCGAGGTCCCGGTATCGCTCCGGCGGCACACCGTACTTGGCCTCCACCGCGTCCGGCGTCATGCGCGCCAGGTCGGCGGGAGTCCGACCGGGATAGAGCACGGTGCAGCGGTCGGTGACCAGTTGGAAGGCGTCACGGTCCCCGGAGGCGATGACGACCTCGACCGACTCCTCCCCCGCCAAGGTGGCGAACGTCGCGAGGATGTCGTCGGCCTCGAAACCCGCGACCGACACACCCCTGATCCCGATCAGGTCGAGGAGTTCCTGCATCAGTTCGACCTGACCGGCGAACTCCGGCGGACTCTCGTCGCGTCCCGCCTTGTACTCCGTGTACCCCTCGTGCCGGAACGTCGGCTCCGACCGGTCCCAGGCGACCGCCACGTGCGTCGGCCGCTCGTCGGCGAACAGCTTCACCATCATGGAGGTGAAGCCGTAGACGGCGTTGGTCGACTGTCCGGTGCTGGTGGTGAACTTCTCCACCGGCAGGGCGTAGAAGGCGCGGAACGCCATGGAGTGCCCGTCGATCAACAGCAGCCGTCGCCCGCCGTCCCCGGTCGCGCCCGGGGGCGCCGATACTGGGAGGGATTCGCTGCCGGTCGTGCTGCTTGCCTGGGGGTTCTCCGATGCATTGGCCACGGCCAAATCCTAGGGCCCCTCGCGGACAACCGTGCGGCGCGACATTGTGATCCACAGAGAGTGAAGAGGCGCGGAACCCGATGCAGACGGACATCGCAGAGCTGGTCAAGTCACTGGGAACGAACCCCGGTGGCCGCTTGGGCGAGAAGATGGGGATCGAACTGCTGGAGTTCTCCCCCGACCGCGTCGTGGGCCGGATGCCCGTCACCGACAACACCCAGCCCTACGGGCTGCTGCATGGTGGGGCGTCCTGCGTGCTGGCCGAAACCCTGGGGTCGGTCGCCGCCGCGGCGCACGCCGCCCCCGACCGCGTCGCGGTGGGCATCGAGCTCAACGCCACTCACCACCGCAGCGCGACGGGAGGACACGTCACGGGGGTCGCGCTTCCGCTCCATCTCGGTCGGACTCTGGCGACCTACGAGATCGAGATCGTGGACGACGCGGAGCGTCGCGTGTGCTCGGCGCGCCTGACCTGCATGCTCCGCGACCCGCGCTGAACCCGCCGTGGCCTGCGTGTCCCCCTGCCCGGTTGGCTACGACCGCATAACATCATGAAGGCGACTCGGCAGCGACTTCCAGTCCCATCTTCCTCGTCAGCACCGTTTCTGCTTAGGTTCAACCAGGACGCACCTAATTCGTACTGAATTGTGCGAACAACACCCGGATGCCCGTTTGATTGCCGAGGAACCGGCAGACGCGGCGGCCACTGTGAACGCACATGACGCTGGTTGAACGGAGAGACATCAATGTCCAGGAGAAAGGCCCTTGGCTACTCGGCGGCAGTCGCCGCGCTGGCCCTCGGACTGGCTGCGTGTGACTCCGGTGGGAATGGTGACGGCGGAAACGGTGACGCCGACGTCGATCCCCTGGTGATCGGGCAGATCGCTCCGGAGTCCGGTTCGCTGGCCTTCCTCGGCCCGCCCCAGATCGCCGCCGCGGAACTCGCCGTGCAGGACATCAACGACGCCGGTGGGATCCACGGGACCGAGATTCCCGACATCGTCAACGGTGACGAGGGCGACGACGCGACCCTCGCCCAGGAGGCCGCCGACCGCATGGTGACCGAGGGCGTGTCCGCGGTCATCGGCCCCGCCGCCTCGGGCATGGCCGCCGCGACCTACGACACCATCACCGGTGCCGGGATCGTGCAGTGCTCGGGCTCGACGACGGCGCCCGACCTCTCCGACATCGACGACGACGGCTACTTCTTCCGTACCGCGCCGAGCGACGACCACGCCGGACCGGCCATGGGGCAGGTCATCGTGGGCGACGGCCACAGCACGGTCGCGATCGGGTACCGCGCCGACGACTACGGCGAGGGCTACGCCGACAGCCTCGAGGCGGAGCTGGAGTCCGTGGGTGCCGAGGTCACCGCCAAGGTCGGCTACGACCCCGACACCACGAACTTCGACCCGATCGTCAGCGACATGACCGACGGCGACCCCGACGCCTTCGCCCTGGTCGCGTTCGAGGAGGGCACCGGCGTCCTCGCCGGCCTGTTCGAGGCGGGCGCCGAGGGTGACCAGATGTACGTCACCGACGGCATGCAGGTCGACGACCTCGGCGAGCGGATCGACGAGTCCGACCCGGGCATCGTCGACGGCGTGTCCGGTGTCGCCCCGGGCGCGGACGCCCCGGAGTTCTCCGAGGCCCTGCAGGAGCACACCGACGGTCTTGACTCCGAGCAGTTCGCCGCGCAGGTCTACGACTGTGTGACGATCATCGGTCTGGCCGCGGAGGCCGCGGAGAGCACCGACCCGACCGAGTACGTCAACGAGATGGCCGGCGTCACCCAGGACGGCACGGAGTGCTCGGACTTCGCGGAGTGCCGCGACCTCCTGGCCGACGGTGAGGACATCGACTACCAGGGCAAGAGCGGTGGCATCGCCTTCGACGACAACGGCGACCCCACGCAGTCCACGTACCAGAACTTCGGGTACGACGACGGTGGCGATCAGACCGTCTTCGGTTACGAGGACATCGGCGGCGAGTAGGCGGGCACGGCGGCCGGATCCGCGTCGGACACCGGCCGCCCCCGTCTCACGGCGGTGAACGCCGCGTACGGCAGAGGACGGGTGGATCGCGGGAACGACCGCGGCCCACCCGTCTTTCGCGTATGAGGGACCCGCTCTCGGCTAATCCTCGCCGTGATCCGCCGACGACCGCGTGGCCGGCCGGGCCCGCACGTGCGCGCGCTCGCCCTGTTGGCCGAACAGACTGAGGAACTCCACCGGGGCCTCGTCCGCGCAGCCGAACCAGTGCGGAACGTGGGTGTCGAACTCCGCGGCCTCCCCGGGCGCCAGCACGATGTCGTGTTCCGCGAGCACGAGGCGCAGCCGACCGTTGAGGACGTAGAGCCACTCATATCCCTCGTGCGTCTGCGGGACGGGGACCGACGGAGGGTTCGTGGGCGTGATCACGAACTTGTAGGCCTGGATGCCACCAGGGCGGCGGGTCAACGGCAGCAGCGTCATGCCGTCGCGGGTGATCGGCCGCAGGTGGATCCGCGGGTCTCCGGTCGCCGGCGCGTCGACGAGGTCGTCCAGGGTGACGCCGTGCGCCCGCGCCAACGGGAGCAACTGTTCCAACGTGGGGCGGCGCCCGCCGGACTCCAGGCGCGACAGTGTGCTCGCCGAGATCCCGGTCGCCTCCGACAGGTCCGTGAGTGTCGTCCCGTGGCGTCGCCGCAGCGCGCGCAGTCGGGGCCCCACCGCGTCCAGCGCCCGCTCCAGCCCCTGTGCGTCCGGCTCCTCCATACCTCGGATTTTGCCAGATCAGCAACGAATGTTGCAAGGATCTGGGTGGGGTACGCATCCTCGTGTGTGGAGGTGTTCATCGTGACTGACCAACTCAACGACAACTACGACGTGATCGTGATCGGTGGAGGCGCCGCCGGCCTGAACGGCGCCCTGATGCTGGGACGAGCCCGGCGGTCCGCCGTCGTGATCGACGCCGGCTTCCCACGCAACGAACCGGCCGCCGGAGTCCACGGCCTCCTCGGCCGGGAGGGGGTGAGCCCCACCGCCCTACTCGAACGAGGACGCGCGGAGGTCCGCGGCTACGGGGGCCACATCGTGACCGGCGCCGTGGCGACGGTCACCCCAGACACGCGCGGACCACACGACGCGGAATCACCCACCGGCTTCACCGTCACCCTGGCCGACGGACGCGGCGCCCACGCGCGCCGGATCCTCGTCACCAGCGGCCTGGTCGACGAACTCCCCGACATTCCGGGAGTTCGCGAACACTGGGGCCGCGGGGTGCTGCACTGTCCCTACTGCCACGGGTGGGAGGTGCGCGACCAGCCGATCGGGGTCCTGGCGACGGGTCCGATGTCGGTCCATCAGGCACTCCTCTTCCGCCAGTGGAGCGATGACGTCACCTACTTCGCCCACACACTCCCGGAGCCGAACGCGGAACAGGCCGAGCGACTCGCCGCACGCGACATCCGCGTCGTCTCGGGAGAGGTGACGCACGTGACGGCGGAGAGCGAGCGCGTCACCGGCGTCCGTCTCGCCGACGGCACCCTGGTCGAACGGCACGCCGTCGCCGTCGCGCCGCGGATGGTGGCACGGACGGACTTCCTCGCAGGGATCGGGCTCAGCCCCGAACCACACCCGTCCGGGATGGGCGAACACATTCCCACCGACGTCACCGGACGGACGACCGTCCCCGGTGTGTGGGCCGCGGGCAACGTCACCGACCTGTCGGCGCAGGTCGGCCCGGCCGCGGCCGCCGGAGCGAACGCCGCCGCCCAGATCAACGCCGACCTCGTCACCGAGGAGACCGACCACGCCGTGGCCCGACGCCGCACCGCCGAGGCGCCCGCCCCCACCGTGTGACCGACGCGCTGGGCCGCCGGCGTAGGAGCGCGATCGCGGGTTTCGGATCAGGGAGCGGCCGTCGCCCCTCCTGGGGCCGCTTCGCGATGACGTCCGAGCGGCGGCCCAGGCGTCGGCTCGCATGGCGATCCGAGCTGAGCGTCCTGGTGGGCTGTCTGAGCTGGGTGTGCGAAAAGGATCGGCGCGGCGAACGTCGTCCTCGCGATCGCGAACCTCCAGCACCCCCGATGCACACGTCGGTGAGAAAAGCGCGACCCAGGGTCGGCGCCCATGGTCGGAGGGCGGTTCGGACGCCCAGACGCCCGTCTCCACCACACCACCATGGGCCGAACGCCAGTCGGGATTCGCCGTCCGGCACCGAGGTCCACCTCCGCCGAGACAACGACACGGTACGAGAGGCCATCGCGCCGAACACGCGCCGGGGCGAGGGGGCGTGACTCCCCGAGCCCTCTCGGCCCGCGCGGCCTGAGGACCCAACAGGCACGAGGGAGTCCGCCGGCCACCGGGCCGAGGACGCGGTCCTCCAGGGCGTGGGTCCCGTCCGTCAGTCCCCGCCAGAGGCGGTCCGCACCCGCCGGCCACGCCCTGTCGGTCGAGGCTCCGTACGGGGGAACACCCCAATTCGCGCCGCGGGGGAACCCCGACACCGGTCGGAACAAGGCCACGGCAGGAGGAGAGACAGGCACATCGAACCACGGGGGCGCCATCGCCAGTACGGGCCACCGGTGAGGCACACACCCGGAGCGGAGTCCGCCGCTCACCGACAAGGACCACCGGATCGCTGGTGATGGCACAGCCACCCCCACTCACCGGACCCACGGCCACGCCACCACCGACCGCTCCCCCGGGCCGCCACCGAACGCGGCCCGAACCCGGGTGCGCCGACCAACGAAACGAGGTCACCGCGGGACCCGCCCGCGAGGCTTGGCGCTGCCGGGGCGGAGAACCGCCGTGCAGGCAACGTCCGCTGGCCGAGGCAAGGGAAGCCAGGGAAGAGAGAAGAAGGCGGCCGGGTCGCCCTCGTTCGACCCGACCTACGAGGAGACCGGGTACCGCCACGCCCGCGCCGTACCTCGTGGAGGGCGTGCCACGGCCCGCCGGTCGGCGCGTGCTGGCACGAGACAGCGACGGGGCCGACGCGCCGTGGCTGGCGAGCCACGGGTGAGGCCGTCCCCCGAGGTGTCGCGCAACCCGCTCGTCGCGGGTGCGCGGAGGATCCGCGACGTGGCACGTCGGGCCCCACCGGCGCGGGCGACCAGGCGCCGACGGGGCGTCCCCGGGGTGCACCCCTGTGAGGCACCCCGGGGACACCGGTCACGCCTTGGCCAGCGTGCCCAGGTAGAGCTCGATCACGTTGGGGTCGTTGAGCAGGTCCGCGCCGGTGCCGGTGTAGGCGTTGCGTCCCTGGTCCAACACGTAGCCCCGGTGGCAGATCTGCAGACAGCGCCGGGCGTTCTGCTCCACCATGATGATGGAGACCCCGGAGGAGTTGATCTCCTTGACCCGCTGGAAGACCTCGTCCTGGTAGATCGGGGACAGACCGGCGGTCGGCTCGTCCAGCAGGAGCACCTGCGGCTCCATCATCAGCGCCCGCCCCATGGCGACCATCTGACGCTCACCACCCGACAGCGATCCGGCCTTGGCCTTGCGCCGGTCCCACAACAGCGGGAACAGGGCGGCCACGGCCTTGATGCGTGCCTGAACCTGGCGGGGGCGCAGGTACGCGCCCATCTCCAGGTTCTCCTCGATCGTCAGCGACGGGAACACGTTGCGGGTCTGGGGGACGTACCCGACCCCGCGTTCCACCAGCGCGTGCGCCTCCAGCCCGGCGATGCTCTCACCACGCAGCTCCAACGAGCCACCGCGGATCCCCAACAGACCGAAGACCGTCTTGATCAGGGTGGACTTCCCGGCGCCGTTCGGCCCGATGATGGCCACGACCTCGCCGTCGGAGAGGGTCAACGTGCAGCCGTCCAGGATGTTCACCCCGGGAACGTAGCCCGCCACCAGGTCCTCCGCCACGAGGAGGTAGTCCTGGGACCGGTCCACCGTCACGCCGCCGGCCTGGTCCAGCACCTCCTCACGGACGCGCTGGATCTCCGCCTCCGTGGCGTCGGGAACCTCCTGCTTGTCCGACTCCTCGCCGCTCACTCGTCCTCCGTACTGGACGCGTCCGCGCCCGGATCGTCGTGCTGCGTCCCCAGGTAGGCGTCGATCACCGCTTGGTTGGAGCGAATGTCCTGCGGCCGCCCCTCGGCGATCACCGACCCCTGCGCGAGAACCACCACCCAGTCACTGATACCCATCACGACGTCCATGTCGTGTTCGACGAACACCACCGACATGCCGTCGTCCCGCAGACCCGTGATGTGCCCCAGCAGTGACTGCACCAGCGCCGGGTTCACCCCCGCCATCGGCTCGTCCAACATCACCATGGAGGGACGCACCATCAGCGCGCGCGCCATCTCCAACAGCTTGCGCTGCCCACCCGACAGCCCGTTGGCGAGCTCATCACGCATGTGCGCGAGGTTGAACCGTGCCAGCAGCTCCTCCGCCCGCGCCCGGTTCTCCTCCTCCTGCGCCCGCCACCCGGATCGCAGGAACGCGCCGAGGAAGTGCTCACCCTTCTGCCCCGGCGCGGCGAGCAGCATGTTGTCCAGCACCGTCATCCGGGTGAGCGCCTTGGTGAGCTGGAAAGTACGCACCAGCCCACGCCGCGCCGCCTTGTGGCCGGCGACACCGTCGAGCCGCTCCCCCTCGAACCACGACCTGCCCTCGTCCATCCGGTCGAAACCGGTCAACAGATTGAACAGCGTGGACTTCCCCGCACCGTTCGGACCGATGAGAGCGGTGATCGTGCCCCGTTGCACCTCCAGGCGTCCGACGTCCACCGCCGTGAGACCACCGAAGGAACGGCGGACCCCCGCGCAGCTCAGGATGGGGTCCGGCTTGCTGACGCCCGGCTCCGCCGCCAGACCTTCCAGCCCCGGACCAGGATCGGTGACCGCGTCACTTGACATTGATCAACATCTCCCTGCGATCTCCGAGGAGGCCCTGGGGCCGGTAGATAATGAGCAGCACCAGCACGAGGCCGACCACGGAGTGCCGCACCGCCCCCAACTGGTCGCCACCGCTGATGAAGGGAAGCATTCCCATCGAGTCCAGGCCACGCACCACCCCGTCAGTCAGGGCGAGGAAGAACCACAGCACGACCGGCCCCACGATGGGACCCCAGGTCCGTCCCGCTCCACCCAACAGCAGCATCGCCCAGACGTAGAAGGTGATCTGCGGCCAGAACTGGTCCGGGGTGATCGCCGCCTGGTTCACGGCCATCAGACAACCGGCGAGGGCACCGAGCACACCGCCGATGACGAGACTCTGCAGCTTGTACCCGAACACGTTCTTGCCGAGGCTGCGGACCGCCTCCTCGTCCTCACGGATGCCCTTGATGACCCGCCCCCACGGGCTGTGCACCAGCATCCACATGATGACGCTGGCGATGGCCACCATGCCCCACCCGAGCACCATCACCCACAGGTTGGTGTGGGTGAAGGTGATCCGGTTCAGCACCGGCACGAACTCCAGGAGCGGCAGGTCCCCCGGACCGTAGCGCCCCGAGGGGATGGGGTTCAGGTCCTGCCACCCGCCGGACAGGTTCTGCCGACCGTAGACACCACCGGTGAGGTCACGCGAGAACGGCGCGCGGTAGATCATCCGCAGCACCTCCGCGATCGCGATCGTGGCGATCGCCAGGTAGTCGGCCCGCAGCCGCAGCGTCGGGATGCCCATCAGGAGCGCGAGCACGATCGCGCACCCGACCCCGGCGAGGAAACCCGCCCACAACGGCCAACCGAAGGTACCGACCCCGATGCCCACACCGTAGGCACCCACCAGCATGAAACCGACCTGACCGAAGTTCAGCAGGCCCGTGTATCCGAAGTGCATGTTCAGACCGATGGCGGCTAAGGCGTACGTCGCCGCGATCGGACCCAGGGCCGTGGCGATGCTCACGGCGAGGACTTGCGCGATATCCATGTGAGCTCCTAGCCGACCCGTTCCCGGCGGCCCAGGATGCCCTGGGGCCGGACCAGCAACATGACGATCATCAGCGCGAGTGCCCACGCCTCCATCAACTGAATGGGGAACCACAACGTGGAAAGCTGCGCGATGAGCCCGATGAATATGCCGCCCACCATCGCGCCGTAGGCGGTCCCCAGGCCGCCGAGGATGACCGCCGCGAACATGAGGAGCAGGAGGAAGAAGCCCATCTCATAGAACACGGCCACGTTCAGACCGAACAGCACACCACCCAGCGCGGCCAGACCACCTCCGAGCATCCACACGTACAGCGTCACGCGGTCCACGTTGATCCCGGAGGACTCCGCGAGGTCGCGGTTGTCCGAGACGGCACGCATCGCCTTACCGATCCGGGTGAACTGCAACATGCTCGCCACGGCCACCAGCACCACGATCGCGACGACCATGATCGTCAGGTCGCGCGGCGTGATCGAGAACGGCCCCAGGGACATCGGCTCCTGGATCCGGTACTCACGGAAGTTCATCCGACCGCCACCGAACATCACCAGCATCACGTGGCGCAGCAGGATCGCGAACCCGATCGACACGATGAACATCTGGATCAACGCGACGTGCCGCTTACGCAGCGGACGCCAGATGAAGTGCTCCATCCCGCCACCCAGTGCGGCGCCCAAGGCCACCACCAGGACCGCGGCGAGCGCCACCGGGACGCTCCAACTGAGCCAGTCGCCGTATATCCCGAGGAAGACCACCGAGGTCCCGATCCCCACCAGCGCCACCGCCAGCGGAACCCCGGTACGCACGGCGCGGCTCGCCTGCCCCTTGAGGAAGTGCTTCGCGCCCAGCGCCAACAACACGCTGGCGACGATGCCCAGGATCGAGTTACCGAGGCCGGCCGCGTTCACGGTGAACATCAGGGCGAACAAGGCCCCGAAGGTGACCAGGTCGCCGTGCGCGAAGTTGATCATCCGCGTGGTGCCGAAGATCAGCGAAAGGCCGATCGAGCACAGCGCGATGATCAGACCGTAGAGCAGGCCCGTCAGGGCCGTCTGGGCCAGGCGCTCGCCGAAGGGGGCGCCACGCTGAACGTCAGGTTCCAGCCCCGCCCCGGCGGCGTCCTCGTCCTCCTCCGCGGCGTCTGCCTCCTCGTCCGCGGCTTCCGTCTCCTCCTCTGCGGCGTCGGCCTCCTCGTCGTCGGCCTGCCACTCCTGGCCCGGCTCACCGAGGTTGAAGATGACGCGTGACTCGCCGCGGACGGTCACGGAGGCGTGTTCGGGGCCCGGGTTGGCGATGACGTACTCGTCCGGGACGGTGTCCTCGTCGAGTACGACGCGGTACTCCCCGGCCTCGGGTAACTCCATCTCCCACGCGCCGTCGGAGTCGGTTTCGGTTGTCGCGACCTCGGTGTCGCCGGAGTAGGCGGTGATCCGCAGGCCCTCGACCGGTTCGGGCTGTTCAACGGATCCCCACAGCCTAGCTTCACCGCCGTCGTCGTCGGCGACCGCTCCGCCCGGCGCCACGATGAACGTGACGGCCAGGCTGAGCAGAACTATCGCGAGGCGTCTGAGCACACGCGCTCCCTTGCCCATCAGGTTTTGGATCTCCTTCGGCGACTCGCGCGAAGGCGGCCGGCCGGAGGACCCGGCCGGGATGGGCGTGATTTTAGTCCGTTTTACCTGGGGTTCCAGTGGCACTAAGCGGTCACTGCACGCACGTAACCCAAACGTCACCCCAGTTGCCCAAAATGAGTCCAAATCGCGATTTTTCGGATATCCGGACCGCCGCGAGCGACCTCACCACACGGGAGAACACAGGACCCGACTCAGACCGACTCAGTCACTGAGGGTGTCGATCACCGTCTCGGCGACCTTGCGCATGGTCAACCGACGGTCCATCGAGTTCTTCTGGATCCACCGGAACGCCTCAGGCTCACTCAAACCATGCTGGCTCTGCAGCAAACCCTTGGCCCGCTCGACCAGTGTGCGCGTCTCCAGACGCTCCGCCATCGAACTGACCTCGGCCTCCAGCGCGGCACGCTCGGCGTAGCGGCTCATGGCCATCTCCACCGCGGGCACCAGGTCACTCTTGGTGAACGGCTTCACCAAGTAGCTCATCGCTCCCGCCGCACTCGCGCGCTCGACCAGGTCCCGCTGGGAGAAGGCCGTCAGTATCACGACCGGAGCGATCCGGTCCGCCGAGATCCGCTCCGCGGCCGACAGCCCGTCCAGGATCGGCATCTTGATGTCCAGGATCACGAGGTCGGGCTCCAACTCCCGGGCCAGCCGCACAGCGGCCTCGCCGTCACCGGCCTCCCCCACAACCAGATAGCCGTCCTCCTCAAGCATCTCCTTGAGGTCCAGGCGGATCAGGGCCTCATCCTCCGCGATGACTACGCGGCTCTGCGTCTTGGTCACAACACGAGGGTATCGGGATGCGTTAGTATGCTTGGGACGGGCACCCCGAGCACGGTGCTCTTCCCACCTTCACAACTCGGACACATACCCCGATGTCCGAATAATGCCGGAATGGTGGAATGGTAGACACTATGACCTCAAAAGTCATTGTCCGAAAGGGCGTGTGGGTTCGAATCCCACTTCCGGCACCACCCAAGTAGTTATCCACAGAGAATTCAGGGCGCCTAGACAACATATGCGGCGCCGCGCACGCTCGACGGTATGTATTCACGTGAAACCGTTGATGTCGCCCTTCGACTCCACTCACAAGGCTTCAACGATCGCCAGGTAGCGGAACGCTGCGGGGTGTCCATCGGCGCGGTACGCCACTGGCGGACGGGTCGGCGCCGCTCACCGGAGGCAGGGCATTCGCTCGCCGAACGCACCACGTACTGCCCGGTCTGTGCCAACGGTCCACTCGACGGCGAGGCCTACGCATATCTGTTGGGACTTTACCTCGGCGACGGACACATCTCGAAATCGCGGCGAGGTGTTTACTTCCTCTCCATTTACTGCGCCAATGAATATCCCACCCTGATGAAAATGTGCGCTGACGCCATGGGGGCCGTTTTTCCGGTCTCGTCGTTCCAGGTCGCGCGCCCCGGTTGCGTGGAGATCAAATCCGCGTCCAAACACTGGCCCTGTGTCTTCCCGCAGCACGGTCCGGGAATGAAGCACAGTCGGCGCATCGTGTTGGCGGGGTGGCAGGAGGACGTCGTGACGCGTCACCCCGGGGCGTTGGTACGGGGACTGATCCACTCCGACGGGTGTCGGTTCACCAACCCGGTGCGGCGTCGGGTGGCCGGCGAGTGGAAGCACTACACCTATCCCCGGTACATGTTCAGCAACACCTCGGCCGACATCATCGCGATCCTCGGCCACGCGCTGGACCGGTTGGGGATCGCGTGGCGGCTGCGGTGGCGGACCCACACGCACCCCAACCACCAGCCCACCGGGACTCTGTCCGTCGCCCGACGCGAGTCGGTCACCCGGTTGGACGCGCTGGTCGGTCCGAAACGGTGACCGGCCCCCGGGGTTTCCCCCGAGGGCCGGTGTGGTCACGCGGGTGTCGCGGTGCGTCGCGTCACTCTCCGTGCGCGATCACGTCGCCGATCCGGTGCACGCGCAGCGCGTTGGTCGAACCGGGGGATCCGGGCGGGCTGCCCGCGACGATCACGACCTTGTCGCCCTTGTGGAACCGTCCACTGGCCAGTAGGCCGTTCTCGACCTGGCGCACCATCTCGTCGGTGTGCTCCACGAACGGCGCGCTGAAGCACTCCACGCCCCAGGTCAGCGACAACTGGGCGCGGATCGAGTCGTTGGCGGTGAAGGCCAGCAGCGGGATCCGGGAACGGTACCGGGCCAGCCTGCGCGCGGTCTCGCCACTCATGGTGAACGCGACCAGGGCCTTGGCACCGATGGTGGCACCGACCTCGGCCGCGGCGCGCGCGATGGCTCCGCCCACGGTCTCGGGAATGCGGTCGAGCATGTGGCTCGCCCGCAGGGTCTCCTCCTCCGCCGCCATGATGATCTGGCTCATGGTGCGCACGGCCTCGACGGGGTACTCCCCCACACTCGTCTCCGCGGAGAGCATCACGGCGTCCGCCCCGTCCAACACGGCGTTGGCGACGTCGGACACCTCCGCCCGGGTCGGGCGGGGCGCGTGAATCATCGACTCCAGCATCTGGGTGGCGACGATGACCGGGTGCGCCTTGTCACGGCAGCGTTCGATCGCACGCTTCTGCACCATGGGGACCTTCTCCAGGGGCAGCTCCACACCGAGGTCACCGCGGGCGACCATGACGGCGTCGAAGACGGCGCAGATGTCCTGCAGACGCTCGACGGCCTGCGGCTTCTCGATCTTGGCAATGAGGGGGACGCGCACCCCGACCTCGTCCATGATGGCGTAGCAGGCGTCGGCGTCGGCGGGGCTGCGGACGAAGGAGAGGGCGACCATGTCGACCCCTCGTCCCAGCGCCCAGCGCAGGTCCTCGGTGTCCTTCTCGGTCAGCGCCGGGACGCTGACCGCGACGCCGGGCAGGTTGATGCCCTTGTGGTTGGAGACCGTTCCTCCGACGACCACGCGGGTGTGGACCTCGGTGGCGGTGGTCTTGAGGCACTCCAGGACGATGCGTCCGTCGTCGACGAGGACGCGGTCCCCCGGCTGCACGTCGCCGGGCAGACCCTTGTAGGTGGTGGAGGCGCGGCGCGCGTCTCCGGGAACGTCCTCGGTGGTGATGACGAACTCGGCGTCCACCTCGAGCTCGGCCTCTCCCTGGGCGAACGTTCCCAGGCGGATCTTCGGGCCCTGGAGGTCGGCGAGAACTCCGACACTGCGACCGGTGGCGGCCGACGCGGCCCGGACGTTGTCGTACAGGGCGTCGTGTGCGTCGTGGTCGCCGTGACTGAGGTTGAGTCGGGCGACGTCCAGGCCGGCCTCAACCAGGCTCTGGATACCTTCTCGACTCGAGGCGGCTGGCCCCAGCGTGGCGACGATCTTTGCTCTGCGTCTCACATGACCACTCTAGAGCCTCCGAACCCCGGATTGGTCTAAACCAGATGATCGATCACGTGTTGTGACCTCTGATCACACAGTGTCGAGTCGCCCGAAGTTCCGTAGCGCGCACAGTGCGCGCACGGTGCGCATGCCGCGCCACTCCGCGGTGGCGGCGGTACACCAGGCCTCCTTGCTCGCCGGCCACCCGCCGTCGGCCTGCTGCGCGCCGACCAGCCCGTCGAGGGCGGTCTCGAGTTCCTCGTCGGTGAACAGGGCGCAGGCGATGTGGTTGGGGTGGGGGGCGAGGTCGAGGGGTTTGGGCGCCTCTCCGACGGAGTGCGGATTGAAGTCGATCTCACTGCGGATCATGGGACGCAGCCGGTCGAGTTCCGCGCGGGCCCGTACGGGGTCGTTGACCCGGTCGAGGAAGTCGCAGATCGCGACCGCGTCGACGGCCGGGACGCGGAACAGGACTTTCAGGGCGTTCCACGCGAAGGCGGTGGCCCGGTCACGCCAGGGGTGGGCGACGTGGTGCGTGTGGAGGATTCCCGCGAGCGGCCCGGTCGGGTTCAGGGACGCGGAGTAGTCGTCGTACTCCCGCCACCACGGCGCCGACTCGGTGTGGCGCGCGCTGGGCAGGACGCGGGGGACGCCGCCGGCGGGCCTGCTGATGCTGGTGAGGTAGGTGGCGATGTGGTCGGCGGTGTCCCCGGGCATGTCGCCGAGCTCGTCGAGGATGGACAGGGCGATGAGCACGGCCCGGGGTTGGCTTCCGTGTCCTCGGAGGTCCGGGTGCAGCCCGTTTCCGTACCCACCGTCGACGTTCCGGTAGGCCTCGAGGCTGGTCCGCACGGGGCGGACGGGACCGTCCTGGAAGTGGTACGCGAAGCGGTGTCGGTCGAGGAGCCGGGCCTCGCGCATGATGAAGTGATCCGCCGCGTGCAACATGTCGGTACTGACCGTGATCATAGGTTGACATTACGACGATTCGCCGCGAATTCGGCGTGCGTCGCGCGCGCGTGTCGCCGGCGCCACCAGACGGCGCCCGCGTAGGAGAACACGACCACGACGCCCGCGGCGAACTGGAGGGGGACGTAGTAGTTCTCGGGGTAGACGACACCGGTGAGGTAGTGGTCGATGAACCCGGTGGGTTCGAGTTCGCCCTGTCCCGCGTTGCGGCGTGCCCAGTTCTCCACGTAGGTGAGGGGGCAGTCCCAGCCGATGAGGGCGATCCCCAGGCCGTAGAGGGCCACGGGAGCGTGCGCGAACACCGTGCGGGGCCAGCGCCAGGCGAGGAACCCGCCGAGTACGACGAAGCACAGGAAGCCGAAGTGCGCCGCCATCGCCGCCTCGCCGATGATTCGGTACCCCACGATTCCAGCGTACGGCGTGGGGGGCGCCTGTGCCGAGGACCCGTCGGGCGCTCCCGTGCGGGGCGGGCTGGCGGGGGGCGTCGGGTGGTTGGCCGCGGGGACCGGCGTGTCGTCGCACGTGCCGGTCCCCGCGGGGTTCGGGTCACACCAGGGCGCGTGCCGTTGGTGGGATGGGTGCGGGCAGTTCGGTGTGGCCGCTGAGGGCGCGGTCGACGGCCGCGGCGGCCGACCGTCCCTCGGCGATGGCCCACACGATCAGCGATTGTCCCCGGCCCATGTCGCCGGCGCAGTACACGCCGTCGACGGAGGTCCGGTAGGCGTCGTCGCGGGTGACCACGCCCCGACCGTCGAGCTCGACGCCGAGGTCGGTGAGCAGACCGTCGCGTTCGGGGCCGGTGAAGCCCAGGGCGAGGGTGACCAACTGCGCGGGGATGTCCCGTTCGGTGCCGGGGACGGCCTCGAAGCCCGTCTCACCGCGTCGGACCTCCACGAGGCGCAGTCCGCGCACGTGCCCTTGGTCGTCGCCGAGGAACTCCTGGGTGTTGACGGAGTAGACGCGTTCGCCGCCTTCCTCGTGGGCGCTGGTGACCTTGTAGAGCATCGGGTAGGTGGGCCAGGGCTGGGCGTCGGGGCGTTCCCTGGGTGGCTTGGGCATGATCTCGAGCTGGGTGACGGAGCGGGCGCCCTGGCGGTGGGCGGTGCCGACACAGTCGGCGCCGGTGTCCCCTCCGCCGATGACGACGACGTCCTTGCCGGCCGCGGTGATGGGCGGGGTGTCGAGGTCGCCTTCCTGGACCTTGTTGGCCAGGGGTAGGTACTCCATGGCCTGGTGGACGCCGTGGAGTTCCCGTCCGGGGACGGGGAGGTCACGCCAGAGGGTGGCTCCGCCGGCGAGGAGCACGGCGTCGTGTTCGGCGCGTAGTTCGCGCACGGTGAGGTCGTTTCCGACGTCCACTCCGGTGCGGAACTCCGTGCCCTCCGCGCGCATCTGTTCGAGGCGTCGGTCGAGGTGGCGCTTCTCCATCTTGAACTCGGGGATGCCGTAGCGCAGCAGCCCCCCGGGCCGGTCGGCGCGTTCGTAGACGGTGACCGTGTGTCCGGCGCGGGTGAGTTGTTGGGCCGCGGCGAGGCCGGCGGGGCCGGATCCGACGACGGCGACGCGCTTGCCGGTGCGCTCCTCCGGGGGGTGTGGTCGGACGACGCCTTCGTTCCAGGCGCGTTCGATGATGGAGGCCTCGACCTGCTTGATGGTGACGGCGGGTTGGTTGATGCCGAGGACGCAGGCGGCTTCGCAGGGTGCGGGGCACAGCTTCCCGGTGAACTCGGGGAAGTTGTTGGTGGCGTGGAGTCGTTCGATCGCCTCGCTCCAGTCGGAGCGGTACACGAGGTCGTTCCACTCGGGGATGAGGTTCCCGAGTGGGCATCCGTTGTGGCAGAACGGGATCCCGCAGTCCATGCAGCGGGCGGCCTGGCGTTCGACGGTGCGGTTTTCGATCTCCTCGTACACCTCGCGCCAGTCCTGGATTCGGATGTCGACGGGGCGGCTCGCGGGGAGTTCCCGTGAGGTGACGTTGAGGAAACCCTTGGGGTCGGCCATGTCTGTCCCTCCTTTCTGTTCTGGCCCGGTCAGCCCTGGGCGGAGGCCATGATGGCCTCGTTGACGTCGCGGCCTTCGCGTTCGGCGGCGCTGCGCGCTTGGAGTACGCGCTTGTAGTCGCGCGGCATGATCTTGGTGAAGCGCGCGAGCGCGGCGTCGCCCTCGGTGAGGAGTCGCTGGGCGACCTCGGAGCCCGTCTCGGCGTGGTGGCGCTCCAGGACGGTGGTCAGGAACTCGGTGTCCTCGTCGTCGAGTGCTTCCAGTTCGACCATTCCGGGGTTCACCCGTGTCGGGTCGAGGTCGAGGACGTAGGCGATTCCGCCGGACATTCCGGCGGCCAGGTTGCGGCCGGTCCGGCCCAGGATGACGGCACGCCCCCCGGTCATGTACTCGCACCCGTGGTCGCCGATCCCCTCGGCGACGGCGAGCGCGCCGGAGTTGCGGACGCAGAAGCGTTCTCCCACGATTCCGCGGAGGAACAGTTCCCCGGAGGTCGCTCCGTAGCCGATGACGTTGCCGGCCACGATGTGTTCCTCGGCGCGGAACGGCGCCTGCGCGGGCGGACGCACGGTGACGCGTCCTCCGGAGAGGCCCTTGCCGACGTAGTCGTTGGCGTCTCCGGTCAGTCGCAGGGTGACGCCCTGGGGGATGAACGCGCCGAGGGACTGTCCCGCCGAGCCGGTGAGGCTGACGTCGATGGTGTCGGGTGGCAGCGTGTCCGTTCCTCGGCGGCGGGTGACCTCGTGTCCGAGGAGTGTGCCAACGGTGCGGTTGACGTTGCGGACGGGCAGCTCGAGGCGCACGGGGGTGGCGTCGGCGATGGCCCCTTCGCTGAGCTGGATGAGGGTGTGGTCCAGCGCCTTGTCCAGCCCGTGGTCCTGGTCCCGGACGCGACGTCGGTGGTCGCCGTCGCGGGCGGGGACGGGGTGCAGTACGGGCGCGAGGTCGAGCCCCTGGGCCTTCCAGTGCTCCACGGCCGCGGTGGTGTCGAGGAGTTCCACCGCGCCGACGGCCTCCTCGAGGCTGCGGAACCCGAGGGCGGCGAGGTGTTCGCGCACCTCCTCGGCGATGAACTCGAAGAAGTTCACCACGAAGTCGGGCGACCCGGAGAATCGACGCCTGAGTTCGGGGTTCTGGGTGGCCACGCCGACGGGGCAGGTGTCCAGGTGGCAGACGCGCATCATGACGCAGCCGGAGACGACGAGGGGCGCGGTGGCGAAACCGAACTCCTCGGCTCCGAGAAGGGCGGCGACGACGACGTCGCGGCCGGTCTTCATCTGCCCGTCGGCCTGGACCACGATCCGGTCGCGGAGTCCGTTGTGGAGCAGTGTCTGTTGGGTCTCGGCGAGGCCGACCTCCCACGGTGTTCCCGCGTGCTTGAGGGAGGTGAGAGGCGAGGCCCCGGTGCCGCCGTCGTGTCCGGAGATGAGGACGACGTCGGCGTGGGCCTTGGAGACACCGGCGGCGACGGTTCCCACGCCCGCCTCGGAGACGAGCTTGACGTGGATCCGTGCCCGCGGGTTGGCGTTCTTCAGGTCGTGGATGAGTTGGGCGAGGTCCTCGATGGAGTAAATGTCGTGGTGTGGTGGTGGCGAGATGAGGCCGACCCCGGGTGTGGAGTGGCGGGTCTCGGCGACCCACGGGTAGACCTTGTGGCCGGGGAGTTGCCCGCCCTCGCCGGGCTTGGCTCCCTGCGCCATCTTGATCTGGATGTCGTCGGCGTTGGTGAGGTAGGCCGAGGTCACCCCGAACCGGCCGGACGCGACCTGCTTGATGGCGCTGCGCCGCAGGTCGCCGTTGGCGTCGGGGGTGAACCGCGCGGGGTCCTCCCCACCCTCACCGGTGTTGGACTTGCCGCCGAGCCGGTTCATGGCGATGGCCAGGGTCTCGTGGGCCTCGGCGGAGATCGAGCCGTAGGACATGGCCCCGGTGGAGAACCGGCGCACGATCGCCGACACCGGCTCCACCTCCTCGATGGGCACCGGGGCCCGGACGCCCTCCCTGAGGGTGAACAGGCCGCGGAGGGTCATCAGGCGCTCGGCCTGGGAGTCGACGAGCCGCGTGTAGTCCTTGAAGACGTCGTACTGGCGGGCGCGGGTGGAGTGCTGGAGCTTGAACACCGTCTCGGGGCTGAACAGGTGTGGTTCTCCCTCGCGGCGCCACTGGTACTCGCCTCCGACGTCGAGCCGTCGATGGTCGGCCCGGTTGGTGGCGTGGGCCGTCGCGTGCCGGAGTCGGGTCTCCTCGGCGAGGACGTCGAAGCCGACGCCGCCCAGCCGTGAGGTGGTGTCGGTGAAGCAGCGGTCGATGACCTCGTGGCCGAGACCCACCGCCTCGAAGATCTGGGCTCCGGTGTAGGAGGCGACGGTCGAGACGCCCATCTTGGACATGACCTTCAGTACACCCTTGCTGAGCGCCTTGACGGTGTTCGCGGCCGCCGTGTCCGCGTCGACGTCGGTGATGACGCCGCGGGCGACGAGTTCGCGCACCGTGGCCAGGGCGAGGTAGGGGTTGACCGCGGACGCGCCGTAGGCGAGGAGCAGCGCCATGTGGTGGCACTCGCGGGCGTCGCCGGATTCGACGACCAGCCCGACCTGGGTGCGGGTCTTCTCCCGGACCAGGTGGTGGTGCACCGCGCCGGTCAGCAACAGTGACGGGATCGGCGCGCGTTCGCCGTCGGTGTCGCGGTCGCTGAGCACGATGACCTTGGCGCCGTCGGCGATGGCGGCGGAGACCTCGGCGCAGATCTCGTCGATGCGCTCGCGCAGGGCGGTGCCGCCTCCGTCTGCGCGGTAGACGCCGGGGACGGTGTGGCCCCGCAGTTCGGGACGGTGGTCGGAGGCGGCGACGATCCGTGCCAGCGTGGTCCCGTCGATCACGGGCGAGGGCAGGGAGAGGCGACGGCAGTCACCGGGTTCGGCGGCGAGAAGGTTCCCCTCCGCGCCGACCAGGGTGTTCAGCGAGGTGACCAGTTCCTCGCGGATCGCGTCGAGCGGCGGATTGGTGACCTGGGCGAACTGTTGGGTGAAGTAGTCGTAGAGCTGGCGGGGGCGCTCGGAGAGCGCGGCCACGGGCGAGTCGGTTCCCATGGAGCCGATCGGTTCGGCCCCGGTGCGGGCCATGGGTGTGAGGATGACCCGCAGTTCCTCCTCGGTGTAGCCGAAGGCGCGCTGTCGTTGGGTGAGGTGGGAGACAGGGGTGGGCTCGGCCGCCGGGAGGTCGTCGAGCCGGACGACGCCCTGGTCGACCCAGGTCCGGTAGGGGTGTTCGGCGGCGAGTTCGGCCTTGATCTCCTCGTCCTCGATGATGCGCCCGGCCGCGGTGTCGACGACGAAGATCCGGCCGGGCTGCAGGCGTCCCTTGCGGACGACGCGTTCCGGTTCGATGTCGAGCACGCCGACCTCGCTGGCCAGCACGACGAGCCCGTCGTCGGTCACCCAGTACCGGCCGGGGCGCAGCCCGTTGCGGTCCAGGACGGCTCCGGCGACGGTCCCGTCGGTGAAGGTGACCGACGCGGGCCCGTCCCACGGCTCCATGAGGTGGGAGTGGAACTCGTAGAAGGCGCGGACGTCCGCGTCCATCTCGGTGTGGTTCTCCCACGGCTCGGGGATCATCATGAGCACCGCGTGGGGCAGGGAGCGCCCGGCGAGGTGCATGAGTTCCAGGGCGTCGTCGAAGGACGCGGTGTCGGAGTCGTCGGGGTCGACGATGGGGAACAGGTGCGAGAGGTCACCGGGCAGGACCGCGCTGGACAGCGCCGCCTCCCGGGCGCGCATCATGTTGCGGTTCCCGCGCACCGTGTTGATCTCTCCGTTGTGCGCGACGTAGCGGAAGGGGTGCGCCAACGGCCACGACGGGAACGTGTTGGTGGAGAACCGGGAGTGGACGAGCGCGAGCCCGGACTCGAACCGTCGGTCGGAGAGGTCGGCGAAGAAGGGCTCGAGTTGGGGCGTGGTGAGCATGCCCTTGTAGGTGACGGTTCGCGGCGAGAGGCTCGGGAAGTACACGGCCGTCTCGTGTTCGGCGCGCTTGCGCACCCGGTAGGCGTAGCGCTCCAGCTCCAGCCCGGAGAGTCCCGCGGCGGGGCCGTCGGGGCGTCCGGTGAGGAACGGTTGGGCGAAGTGGGGCATGACCTCCCGTGCCGCGGGGCCACAGAAGGACGGGTCGATGGGCACCTCCCGCCACCCCAGGACGTGCAGCCCCTGCTCCTCGGCGATGCGCTCGACGGTGGCGCGCGCCGTGGCCCGGTCGGTCTCCTCCGCGGGGAGGAACCCGATGCCGGTGGCGTAGTGCCCCGCGGGCGGCAGGTCGAATCCGCAGGCGTCGCGGTAGAGCCGGTCGGGGATCTGGGTGAGGATCCCCGCGCCGTCGCCGTCGTCGGGGTCCGCGCCCGAGGCGCCACGGTGGTCGAGGTTGCGCAGGACGCTGAGGGCCTGTTGGACGGTGCCGTGGCTGCGCCGCCCCGTGAGGTCGGCGACCATGCCCACACCGCAGGCGTCGTGCTCGAAGGCGCGGGAGTACAGGCCGGTCGTGGTGGGGGATTCCTCCGGGGACATGCCCGGTGGATGGACAGCAGACATGGGCCCTCCTGTCGTCGGCTCGGCGATACATCGGTGCGCGAGGGACGACGTTGGCCCTGCTGGTGCTGTCTTCAGTTGTTGTGCGCGGCGGTGACCCGCGTGTGGTCACCGTGCGCGGCGACGCCCCGAACGGGCCGGGGCCGCCCGGTGCCCTCGGCGCCGGGTGGCGCGCGGCGACCGGACGTGGCGTCCGAGTCGTGGTGACCTACCCCCGGACCGCTCACCGCGCCAGTGCGGTGCGCGCCCGATCGCGTCCAACGGATCGTTAGGGGTGTGTATGTATGTCACCCGGATGGACGGAGATCAAACCACTCCGCCACCCATTCCGATGAACACCCCACAAGGGGACGAATCATCGCGTTCGGTCACTCTACTGCAGGCGGACGGCTGCCCCGGGCGGCAGGGGCACGGCGGGCGTGTGGCACGACGCGCTGCTCACCCCTGGATGAGGCCCCGGATCCCCGCCCCCCTGGGGCGTCCCGAGCGGTGGGCACCGACCCCCAGCCGACACCGCGCGGTC
Source organism: Spiractinospora alimapuensis (assembly GCF_018437505.1). Taxonomy (NCBI): domain Bacteria; kingdom Bacillati; phylum Actinomycetota; class Actinomycetes; order Streptosporangiales; family Nocardiopsidaceae; genus Spiractinospora; species Spiractinospora alimapuensis. The sequence continues at coordinate 998,395 of NZ_CP072467.1, forward strand.
AGGAGAGCATCACATAGACGAAGAGGACGAAACCTCCGACGGTGGGTGACAGCACGAGGAACGCGACCAGCCCCCAGACGGTGGGACTGACTCGACGCAGCAGGGACGACAGGTCCTGGACGTCCGCCGGACCCCTCGTGCGGGATCCCCCACGAGGGGTCCGCGCCCGCGGGGTCGGGCGGGGGCGTCGGGCGGTCGGAGGCGTGGAGCCCGTCCCGGGCATCGTCGGGCCGCCGCGCTGGGTGGTGGGGTGGCATGGTCATCGCACCGTTGGACGCGGGACCGGCCGCGTTTCGTTCCCTCGGGGGCGAGCGACACGCGTCGGCCGCACCCCGAGGGACACGCTCGGCCCGATCCCGCTACTCCGCGGGGACGTCCTCCGCTTCGGCCTCGGGGTTCTCGGCGCCCTCGGCCGCCTCGGCGTCACCCTCGTCCTCGGCGTCGTCGTGGTCGTGTTCCAACAGGCGACGGAACAGTGGCATCTCGAAGTTGGACAGCGTCCGCAGCGGCTGGGAGAGGCTGTCGTGGGACTCCGGATCGGTGGAGGATCGCTCCTGGACCCAGGTCACCATCAGGTAGTGCCCCTGCACGGTGATCTCCGCGGAGCTGTAGCCGGTTCCGAGGTCGGCCACGGCCTCGTTGTCCATGACGGTCACGAAGCCGTCGTTCTCGCTGCCGCCGGGCTCGAGCGAGGCGGCCATCACCTCGGCGGACGCCACGTCGGTGAGGTTGAACACAGTGACCATCGCGATGTGGTCGTCGGCGGTGTAGGCGCCCCGCGCCACCTGGGTGCAGTCCGCGGACCCCAGGGCGTCCTCGGGGCGCACGCCCCAGACCGCCGGGGCACAGTCGTCCAGGATCTCGCCCTCCTCGAGGGTGAAGGTCAGGCCCTGGCTGGAGAGTTCCTCTCCCCCGCGTTCGAACAGCTCCGGCTCGGTGAGCTCGCGGGGGTCCACCTCCCGGTCGACCAGCGTCTCGGAGACGGAGCTGTTGGAGTAGACGCCGGCGTCCGCGGGGAGCCGTTCGTCGTCCCCGCCCTGGAGGAACGTCCAGGCCAACCATCCGCCGACGCCGAGAACCGCGAGGCCGACCACGATCGCGGCCACGAACCAGACGCGCGGCCGACCTCCCCGGCCTGGCTCGCGGCGACGCGCGTTCTCGCGTCGGAGGGACGTGGACTCGGTGGACTCCGCAGTAGACACGACACACCTCGGTTGAAGGAGATTTGGCTTCGGGAAACGGGCGAGCCGGCTTCCCACAGCACCGCCCGGATGCGCACCATTATGACGGCTATTCGCCGTCGCCGTTGGCGCCGTTGACCCGTCGATAGATCTCGAGGGCGGCGTCCATCACGGCCACGTTCACGCTCGCGAGTGAGTCGTCGTCCTCCGGTGGTTCCCCATCGGCCCGCGCCACCCAGAAGACCCCCAGGTAATGCCCCATCACCTGGGCCGTGGCCTGGCTGTGGCCCTCGTGGAGACCCTCGTAGTCGGAGTCCATCGGCACGATGAACGCGGGGGTGGAATCGGGTGCGAGCTCCGCCACGACCGATTCGGCGCCGGAGACGTCCGCGAGATCGAACATCGTGACTTGCGCCACGTACTCGTCGTCGGAGTCGACGTAGAGGGCGTGGGATGCCGACGCGCACTCGGCCTCGGCCAGTGTCTCCGCGAGCGTGTCCCCCCACACCTCACCCGTGCACGTGTCGGTGGTGCGGCTCTCCCGCAGCTCCAGGTCCAGGTCCTCAAAGCTGAGCTCCTCCTGGTCGGCGAAGAGCTCCTCGTCGGTGAGGGCCTCGTCGTCGGACCCACGCTGGGCGATCGGGTCGAAGAGCTCCAGTTGGTCCTGGGCGTGGAACACCGTGGGCTGCAGCCGGGCGTGGCCCTGGGGCGGGTCCACGATCGGCGCCTCGACCGTGGACTCGGTGAGGCGCTGTGGGTCGGTGATGTGGACCGCGAGGAGGGTACCCAGGCCCAGGAGGCAGGCGAACGCGACGGCGAGGAACGCCTTGAGTAACAGCGGCGACAGCGTCTTGCGCCCACGTCGCCCCTTGGGCGCGGGGGATCCCCCTCCGTCGTTGGACGCGGGCGGCCGTCCCTCACCCCCGGACCCGCCACGCCCCGCCCCTCCGGCGCCGGGGGCGGCCATGAGACCGTGGGAGCCACGCCCACGCGCCGGCGGCCGGCGCCGTCGGCTGTTGCGCTGTGGGGCGGCGGGATCCGCGGGCACCGCTAGTCCCTCCCGCTTCCGGGTTCCCCCGTACCGTGCGGGGTGTCGGCGTCGTCCACCGCGATGTCCGGGGTGTGGCGACCGGAGTCCTCGGACCCGTCCGAGCCGTCGTGGCCCTCCCCAGCGCGCTCACTCGTGTCGTCGGCCGCGTCGTCGCCGGGGACGGGCCGGGTGGCCTGTGGGGTGGCGGTGGTGTCGGCGACCGGATTGGCCCCACGCCAGAGGAAGAAGCCCAGGGCCAACACGAACACCGCGAGCGTCGTCCAGTTGTTCAGACGGAACCCGAGGATCTCGTTGGCGGGGTCGACCCGGAGGTACTCGATGAAGAACCGTCCGACGCAGTAGCCCATCACGTACAGGGCGAAGAGCCTGCCGCCCTGCAGTTGGCTCTGCCACAGGCGCCCGGCGAGGGCGATCGCCCCGGCGAGCGCCAGGCACCACAGCGACTCGTACAGGAAGGTCGGGTGGTAGGTCTCGACACCGGGAATGGTGCCGGACCGGCCCGGGTCGACCTGGAGCCCCCACGGAAGGTCGGTGGGGCCGCCGAAGAGCTCCTGGTTGAAGTAGTTGCCCCAGCGCCCGATCGCCTGTGCCAGAGGGATGGCGGGGGCGATCGCGAAGCTGAGCTTGCTCACCGACCAACCGCGCCGCCGCGCCATCCACCACACACCGAGGGCCCCCAGCGGGATCGCGCCCCAGATCCCCAGCCCGCCCTGCCAGATCGCGAACGCCTGCCACGGCGAGTTCGGACTGTCGGGCAGGAAGTAGAGCTGGTAGTCGGAGATGACGTGGTAGAGACGTCCTCCCACCAGGCCCAGCAGTACCGCCGGTACCGCGACGTCCAGGATCGCGCCGGGCTGGCCGTCCAATGCACGCCACCGACGTTCGCTCCAGAACACCGCGAGGATGATCCCCACGAGGATGCAGAGCGCGTAGATGTGGATCGTGAGGGGACCCACCGACAGTGAGTCAATGGGCGGGCTGGGAATCATGCGCGTCCTTCGGGTTTGGGATCAGGGAACGCTCTCCACGGGAGAGGTGTCCACGTCGCCTGGAGGCGCGTCCACGACGGCGTCCCGGAGATCGTCCCGCGTCATCGCCTGCTGCCTCAAGTCGAGCAGCTCCCCGTCCACGTAGATCGCCGGTGTCCCGGTGAACGCGTTCGCCCCGTCGGGGTATCGCTCGCCGGCCGCCGCCGTGGCGTCGAGAATCTGCCGCACGTAGGTTCCGTCCAGATCAGGGGCTTCGACCGCCCCACTGTCCTCGCCCCAGTATGAGTTGGCCAACGGACATGGAACTGAGCTCGTCATCGGAGAGTACCGCCTGCGCGGCCTGCACCAGACCGGCGGCGTAGGTGGTGAACTCCTGGACCGCGGCGGACTCGTCGTCGACCCGGGCCGTGAACTCCTCCAGGTCGTCCTCGGCGATCCCGGCGTCCGCGCCCCAGTCCCGCAGGTCCTCGACCGCGTACCCCTCGCTGCCCTCCGTGGGCTGGTTCTCCCAGAGTAGCTCGCTGTACTCCACGTAGCGCCCGTAGTCGGCCGCGGCCCGTGCGGCGGCCGCGGAGCGCAGCGAGTTCCCGGAGATGGGTTCGCCCTGCAGGGCGAAGATGCTGACCGGTCGCAGGTGGACGATGGCCTCGCCCTCGGCCGCGAGCTCGTTGAGGGTGCCGGAGTTGGCGTCCTCGAAGTCCTTGCAGATGGGGCACTGGAAGTCGGCGTACACCTCCAGGACTGGAAGCTCCGCGTTCTGGTCGCCCATGACGACGCTGCCGTCGTCCTGCAGCACCTGCTCGGCGAGGTCCCCCTCGTACTCGAACCCGGTTCCGCGGTTCATCAACCACCAACCGGCCCCGACGACGACCACGATGAACAGGGTCGCGCCGACGATGATCGCCAGGGTCTTCAGTCCCTGCTGACGTCGCCGCTCACGTTCCCGCTGCGCCCGGACCCGCTCCCGTGCGCTCGCCGTCTTCTTGTTCACGTTCCAGGTCCCTTTCCCGATTTCGCGTCCCGCCGCCCAACAGGTGGTCCAGGGAGACCGGGGAACGTGGCCACGCCACGACGATCCCCGCCATCACCAGGAACCCCAGGTCCCGCAGCAGCGGCGTGACGTAGTTCTCCTCCCCCGGCGCGACCGGGCCCCCGTCACCGAAGCATCCACAGTCGATGGAGAGCCCGCGCGCCCACGCCGACGCTATCCCCACGATGAACGCGGCGAACAGCAGGGCGCTCAGTGCGCCCACGTACCGAGTGGCGAACCCGACCACGAGCAGCAGTGCCATGGCGATCTCGAGCAGCGGCAGCGTGTGGCCGATGAACTGGTTGAGACCGTCACCGAACAGCTCGTAGGCCGCCACCGCCTGCACGGACTGCGTCGGCGTGTCGATCTTCGTCCACCCGGCGTAGCCGAGCACGCCCGCGACGCCGAGGCGGGCCACGAGTGTGACCCACGGTTGGGCTGTCACCCACCGTAGTCGATTGGTCATGGACGTAACCGTACCGGCCACCGGACCCCGGTGTGGACCGACCCGTGAGATTGCCGCGGGCGGCCCCACCCGGGACCCGTGGTGTTCACCGACTGTTCGGCGTCAGGGTGTCAGGAGCGGGAACGCACCCCGGCGGCGAGCTCCTCGGCGAAGCGCCGCACGGCGTCCTCCGCCTCCTCGATCGTCGCGGCGTCCAGGACCCGCTGGCAGAAGCCGGCTCCCACGATCACGCCATCGGCGTAGGCGGCGACTTGCGCGGCCTGAGCTCCGGTGGAGATCCCCAGCCCCACGCAGATCGGCAGACCGTCGGCACCGGTGACGGCACGGGTGCGGGCCACGAGGCTCTCCGCGGCTCCGCTCACCGACGCCCGCGTTCCGGTGACCCCCATGAGTGAGGCCGCGTAGACGAATCCGCGGCAGGCGTCCGTGGTGATCTTCAGTCTCGTGTCGGTGGAGGACGGCGCCACCAGGTAGATCCGGTCGAGACCGTGGGCGTCACTGGCCCGGTGCCAGTCGCCCGCCTCCTCGGGCAGCAGGTCGGGAGTGATGATCCCCGACCCCCCCGCGCCGGCCAGGTCACGGGCGAACCGGTCCACGCCGTAGCGGTCGATGGGGTTGTAGTAGGACATGACGAGGCCCGCTGCCCCCGCCTCGGTGACCGCCTCCACCACCGGGAACACCCCCGATGGCACCGTCCCCGCGGCCAGCGCGATCTCGGCGGCGCGTTGGATGGTGGGGCCGTCCATCGTGGGGTCGGAGTAGGGCAGCCCCACCTCGACGACGTCGCACCCGCCCTCCACCATCGCCCGCACGATGCGTGGCGAGGTCTCGGCGTCGGGGAACCCGGCCGGCATGTAGCCGACGAGCGCGGCGCGGTTCTGGGCCCGCGTCCGGGCGAGTGTCTGCTGCAGCCGCGTCGTCATGAGTGCTCCCCCGAGTCGATCAGGCCGAAGTAGGACGCCGCGGTGTCCATGTCCTTGTCGCCACGGCCGGACAGGTTGACCAGGATGGTGGCCTCCGGTCCCAGTTCCTCACCGAGGACACGCGCGCCGGCGAGCGCGTGGGCGCTCTCGATGGCGGGGATGATCCCCTCGGTCCGGCAGAGGAGTTGGAAGGCCTCCATCGCCTCCGCGTCGGTGACGGGCCGGTACTCGGCGCGGCCCGACGCCGCGAGGTGGGCGTGTTCGGGGCCGACCGCCGGGTAGTCCAGGCCCGCGGAGATCGAGTGACTGGGCAGGGTCTGGCCGTGCTCGTCCTGGAGTACGTAGGTGCGGGCGCCGTGGAAGACGCCGGGCGTGCCCGCGGTGATGGCGGCGGCGGTCCGTCCGGTCTCGACCCCGTCGCCGCCGGCCTCGAACCCGTAGAGGCGCACCGACTCGTCGGGGATGAACGCGGCGAAGATCGCGATGGCGTTGGAACCGCCTCCGACACAGGCCGCGACGGCGTCGGGCAGCCTGCCGGTGAGTTCGGTCACCTGGCGGCGCGCTTCCTGACCCACGACGTAGTGCAGGTCACGCACCATGGCGGGGAAGGGGTGCGGTCCCGCGACGGTCCCGAACAGGTAGTGGGTGGAGTCCACGTTGGCGACCCAGTCACGGAACGCCTCGTTGATCGCGTCCTTGAGGGTGCGGCTGCCCAGAGACACCGAGACCACCTCGGCGCCCAGCACCCGCATGCGGGCCACGTTGAGTGCCTGGCGCTGGGTGTCCTCCTCGCCCATGAAGATGGTGCAGTCCAGCCCGAGCAGGGCGCAGGCGGTGGCGGTGGCCACGCCGTGCTGTCCGGCGCCGGTCTCGGCGATGACCCGCGTCTTGCCCATCCGCTTGGTGAGCAGCGCCTGCCCCAGCACGTTGTTGATCTTGTGGGAGCCGGTGTGGTTGAGGTCCTCGCGCTTGAGGAGGACGCGCGCGCCCCCGGCGTGCTCGCCGAAGCGGCGGGCCTCCGTCACCGGTGTGGGCCGGCCGGAGTAGTTCGCCAACAGGGCGTTGAGGTCGGCGAGATAAGTGGGATCGTTCTTGGCCTTGTCCCACTCGGCGGCGACCTCGTCCAGGGCGGCGACGAGCGCCTCCGGACTGAACCGTCCGCCGAACTGGCCGTAGTGTCCCGCCGCGTCGAGATAGGCGGGTTCTGGAACCTGGGAAGTCATGGGTGTTCTCTCCCGCCACGCCGGGTCGGCGTGGCCTACGTCGGTCGAATCGACACAGCGCGTGTGGGACACCGGCGGTTGGATCCGCGGGGTGCCTTGGTCGACGCGCGCGTGGTGGTGGACAACGCGAGCTCGGCGGTCCGGGCTGGGCGCGGACCGCCTAACGCCATCGTCGGGCGTGGGTGAACGCCGGCGTGGTCAACGCCGGTCCCGTAGCGCCGGGTGGGCTCCCGCGGTCACGAGGTCGGCGACGGCGGAGCGCGGGTTGCCGCCCACCACGAGGCTCTCCCCCACCAGGACGGCGTCCGCGCCGGCTCCGGCGTAGGCGAGTAGGTCGTGCGGTCCCCGGACCCCGGACTCGGCGATCCGAACCCGGTCGGTGGGGATGAGCGGAGCGATGCGGGCGAAGGTGTCTCGGTCCACGCGCAGTGTCTTGAGGTCGCGCGCGTTCACGCCGATGACCCGGGCCCCCGCGGCGAGCGCACGGTCCACCTCCTCGGCGGTGTGCACCTCCACGAGTGGGGTCAGCCCCAGCGACATCGCGCGTTCCACCAGCGACACCAGGGCCGACTGCTCCAGCGCGGCCACGATCAGCAACACCGCGTCGGCTCCGTGGACCCGCGCCTCCCACAGTTGGTAGGCGCTCACGACGAAGTCCTTGCGCAGCAGCGGCGTGTCCACGGCCGCGCGCACGGCACTGAGGTCGGCGAGGCTCCCGCCGAACCGACGGGGTTCGGTCAGGACGCTGATCAGGCTCGCGCCGCCCGCCTCGTAGTCGCGGGCCAGCGCGGTGGGATCCGCGATGGCGGCCAGCGCGCCCTTGGACGGGCTCGCCCGCTTCACCTCGGCGACCACTCCGACTCCGGGCTGGCGCAGGGCGGCCTCCACGTCCCGTGGGGCGTCCATGCCGGCGGCCTTGGCCTTGAGTTCCTCCAGCGGGGTGGCGGCCTGCCGTTCGGCGAGGTCGATGCGCACCCCGTCGAGGATGTCCTCCAGTACGGTCACGTCGCGCTCCCCCGCTCGCCCCTCCACGTCGTTCATTCTGGCTGTTGGCCCCCTCGCCCTACCGCCGGACATCCGCACGGCTGTGTGCCGTCAACTCCGATCGTAGCGAGCAACAGCCGATTACCGCGCACCGGTACCACCCGCACGTGTCCCGCTCGTAGCCGTTGGGCCGGCGTACGCGTCGCAGGTCAGGTGTCCGCTGGTCAGCCGAACGCCGGTGGGGCCGCGCCTCCGGGCGCCAGGAAGGTCGCGAACGGGAGGTTGCGGATGAGCCAGAATCCCAGGATGGCGATGAGCAGGATCCAGGTCGCCGTGACCGTGGGCACCGGCGGCGGGCCGGTGGGGGGCCGAACGCTGCGGTAGAACCACTTCATCCACGCCCACAGCAGGAAGGGAAGGAGCCCAAGGAGCAGGACGTTCATCTGTACCGCGCCCATGAGGTCCAGGTGACTGAGCGCGGCGACCGCACGCATGGTGCCGCAGCCCGGGCAGTACGTCCCGGTGATCATCAGCCAGGGACAGGTGGGATAGTTGCCCGGCTCGTTGGGGTCCAGGAAGTGGACCATCGTCATGGCGGCGATTCCCGCCCCCGCGGTGAGCAGGGGCCACACCACCGCCGGAACACTCGAGGTGACGCGGTTGACGACGGACACGGTGCGCTGCGCGAGCGACGAACTACTCATGGCTCCTCCGTCCGTGTCCGTCCACGCTCGGCCGGTTCGGACCGAACTGTCTCAAGGGTAGGTCCCGGGGTCGCCCCCAGCCGTCGGCGCCGGTTCGGGACCCCGACGCGGGCGGGGGCGATTCGAGGGACCGACGGGGACCACGTCGGTGACGAGGAGGGTCCCGCCCGAGCTCCGCACACGTACGCGCGGCGGTCTAGTACGTGCTGTAGGCCATGAAGGCGAACCCGAAGTACAGGACGAAGATCCCGATGTACACGATCCAGAACAGCACCATCACGATGAAGCAGATGAGACTGATGATCCCGAGGATCCGCGCGGTGTCGGACGCCGACTGGGCTCCGGCGTAGTCGCCCATCTGCCACTTGCTGTTGACCTGGAGCGAGAACACGAGCCCGATGACGCCCAGAATGGTGCACCCGAAGATCCCCAACACGTTCATCCACGTGTAGGTCTTCGGGGGTTCTCCCGGGGGTGGCCGCATTCCGGGGTGGCCGCCCGTAACGCCGCCAGGCGGCCCGTAGCCGCCGGGCGGCGGTCCGTAACTCATTCGAGGTCTCCCTCGATCGCGACCCGGGAGCGGTCGATCGCCGCGTCCCTGGCCCGGCGATCAGTAGTAGTAGGTGCTCGTCGAAGCGGCGACGACCAGGATGTACCAGAGGACCCACGCGATGCCTCCCACGACACCACCGATGATCCCGATGAGACCGAAGATCTTGGCCTTGTTCGCGGAGTCCTGCGCCCCGGCGTAGTCACCCATCTGCCACTTGCTGCTGACCTGCAGCGAGAAGATCAGGCTGATGATCCCGAACAGGGTGCAGCAGAACAGCGAGACGATCGCGGCCCACATCCAGTTGTCGGGCTGGGGACCGGCGGGTCCACCCATACCAGGACCGGGCGGCGGCGGGGCGCCGTATCCACCGGACGGGGGACCATAACCACCGGGAGGAGGTCCGGGAGGGGGGCCGTAGCTCATGAGCGTGTCTTTCCGTGTACCTGAAACGTCTGATTGGGCTCACGGTCAGCGCGGCTGACGACACCAACGGGGTTCAGGGTTGTGTCCGCAGGTTGTGGGCGTGAGCGAAGATATCATCGCAGAACTTCGGGCGTGCTCCGACCTCGCCCGTGTGATGATGCTCGGGAGCGGAGACCGAGTGTAGCCCCCCGTGGTGACACCGACCAGAGGCGCGTCACACATTGGCCTCTTGTGGCCGGGAGTCCCCGATCCGTTCGACGTCGGGGGCGCCCGGCGCCACGGGTGCGACCCGCGGCGCGGTCCGCCCGAGCCCGGCCTTCTTCATCACACCGGCGACCACGGCGCACACCGTGCTCACGGCCAGGGTGATCGCGGACCACAGGATCACCCCGCCACCGAGGATGATCATCGTCCCACCGATGCTCCATACCACAAGCCAGGAGATGGTCAGGAACCAGGCGGCGGGGGTGTTTCCGTGATCGTCGTGGTGTTCGTCGGCCATGAACGCTCCAACTTCTCAGTCTCTGGACGGCTCGCCGGCGGCGGCCTCGCGAACGTCGGGTGCGGTGGTGGGATCGTGTCCGTGAGACAGGGCGTCCCACATCGCGGCGGGATCGTCCCCGGGATCGGGGGCGCGCGCGGCGCCACCGGGTGCATCGTACCTGGCTCCCAGGGACGGCCACCGTGCCCCCTGGGCGATCGTGACCAGTCCCACGACCAGCAGCAGCGCCGCCGCGGCCATGGCGGCCACCGACCACTCGGGGGTGAGGGCGACTGTGGCGTCGGCCATACCCTCACGGGCGGTCAGGGTCTCGACTCGTTCGGGGCGGGTCCCCGCCCACACGTCGTACAGGGCGACCAGCGCGAGCAGCGCGACCAGTGCCCCGACGAGACGTCGGGTCCAGCCCCGCGTGGCTATGACGCCGGCCACGGCCGCGAGGCCGACCGGGCCCAGCGCACTGGCGAGGGGGCTCAGCGTGGCACCGTCCAGGGTCAGTTCGGCCGCCGCGGACTCGGCTCCGGCCACCGCCCACGGGCGTCCCATGACGGCGAGGAGGCCACCGGCGGCGGCGAGCTGGACGAGGATGACGAGAGTGAAGACGCGGCGGGGAGTCACGACGTCGCCGTCTCCTCCGCCAGGAGTTCCCGACCGTCGAAGCAGGTGCGGGTCCCGGTGTGGCAGGCGGGCCCCGTCTGGTCGACACTGACCAGGAGCGTGTCCCCGTCACAGTCGAGGGCGACCCGCACGACGCGCTGGGTGTGTCCCGACGTCGCCCCCTTCTCCCAGTACTCGTCGCGACTGCGCGAGTAGTAGGTGGCCCTGCGGGTGCTGAGGGTGCGGCGCAACGCCTCGTCGTCCATCCACGCCAGCATGAGGACCTCGCCGGTGTCGTACTGCTGCGCGATCGCCGGGACGAGTCCGTCCTCGGTCCGTTTCAACCGTTGCGCGATCGCCGGATCGAGGGCCGGCTCCGGTGACGTTGCGCTCATGCCTCCAGCGTATGGGGGGGTTGGCGTCTCCTGTCCCCGGGGGTGGGTTGGCGGTCGCCCGCCCGTACGCGCGGTCCTGGCCGGGTACCTCTCCGGAAACCGCGCGCACGGGTGCGGGCGGACATGGATGGGGTCCTCAGTCGAGGTTACCGCGGCGTTCCTGTTCGCGTTCGATCGCCTCGAAGAGTGCCTTGAAGTTGCCCTTACCGAAGCCCATCGAGCCGTGGCGCTCGATGAGCTCGAAGAACACGGTGGGCCGGTCCTGCACGGGCTTGGTGAAGATCTGCAGGAGGTAGCCGTCCTCGTCGCGGTCCACGAGCACGCTGCGGCGCTTCAGCTCCTCGATCGGCACCCGAACCTCGCCGATCCGCTGACGCAGCGCGGGGTCGTCGTAGTAGGAGTCCGGTGTAGCGAGGAACTCCACGCCCGCGGCCCGCATCCGGTCCACCGAGGCCAGGATGTCGTTGGTCGCCAGGGCGATGTGCTGCACCCCGGGGCCGCCGTAGAACTCCAGGTACTCGTCGATCTGGGACTTGCGTGGGCCAGTGGCGGGTTCGTTGATGGGGAACTTGACCTTCCGCCGGCCGTCGGCGACGACCTTCGACATCAACGCTGAGTACTCGGTGGCGATGTCGTCACCGATGAACTCCAGCATGTTGGAGAAGCCCATTACCCGCTTGTAGAACTCGACCCAGGAGTCCATGGCGCCGAGTTCGACGTTGCCGACGCAGTGGTCGATGGCCTGGAAGGACCGCCTCTCGGGCGGGGCGACGATCGGGTCGGTGGGAACGTAGCCGGGAAGGTAGGGGCCGCCGTAACCCGAGCGCTGGACGAGGCTGTGTCGGGTCTCGCCGTAGGTGGCGATGGCGGCACGGACGACCTTCCCCCGCTCGTCCTCGAGGACGTGGGGCTCCTCCAGTCCGGTGGCGCCCCGCGCCAACGCGGTGGCGTAGGCGGCCTCCACGTCCGGGACCTCGAGGGCGAGATCGACGACACCGTCACCATGCCGCGCGACGTGCTCGTTGAGTGGTGTGCCGGCCCGCACCGCGGCGGTGAACACGAACCGGGCCCCTCCGGACTCCAGGACGTAGCCCACCTGGTCGGGGCTGCCGGTCTCCGGCCCGGTGTAGGCCGTGCACACCATGCCGAATGCGGTCGAGTAGTAGTGAGCGGCCTGCCGCGCGTTTCCAACCGCGAAGACCACCGCGTCCATTCCTGTCACCGGAAAGTCATCCATACCAGGATTCTGTGATTTCCTACTCGAACTGCGCAACACTCCGCGCGATCAATGGACAATATGACCAGCAGAATCCGGTGATCATCGGAAGGATTGCGCAGTATGGCCATCGACGCGTTGGACTCACGGTTGATCGCGCTGCTCACGACCCATCCCCGGATGGGCGTCCTCGAGTGTTCCCGACGTCTGGGGATGGCTCGGGGAACGGTCCAGGCACGGATGGACCGGCTGTCGGAGCGCGGGGTCGTGCGTGGCTACGGGCCGGACGTTGATCCCGGCGCGCTGGGGTACGGCGTGACGGCGTTCGTCACGCTCCAGATCAGTCAGGCGGGCGGACACGGCCCCGTCGCCCACCGCCTCGCCGACATCCCCGAGGTCCTGGAGGTCCACACGATAACGGGGGTCGGCGACATGTTGTGTCGGGTGGTGGCACGCACCAACGCCGACCTCCAGCGCGTGATCGACATGATCGTCGACGCGGCGGGGGTCGTCCGGGCCGAGTCGGTGATCTCACTGGACACCCCGGTCGCGTACCGGACGCTGCCGCTGGTGCGGGCGCAGGCGTGGGAACGTTCGTAGTTCCGGTCAGCTCGTTCCGCGCACCCAGGAGGCGTGCAGTGTGGAGTAGATGCCCGGGCGAGTGACGAGGTCGGTGTGGTGGCCACGTTGGACGACCTCGCCGTCGTCGAAGACGAGGACCTCGTCGGCCCCCTCGGCCGTCGAGAGACGGTGGGCGATGGTGACGGAGGTCCGGCCACGGGTGAGACGTTCCAGGGCGTGTTGCAGGCGGGTCTCGGTCGCGGGGTCGACCGCGGAGGTCGCCTCGTCGAGGACGAGCAGGTCGGGGTCGGCCACGTGCGCGCGCACCAGGGCGACGAGCTGACGCTCTCCGGCGGAGAGGGACTCCCCGCGTTGGCCCACGGGTGTGTGGAGTCCGTGCGGAAGCCCGTCCAGCCACTCCCCCAGGCCCAGTTCCCGCACGGCGTCCTCCAGGGCCGCGTCGTCGGCGTCGGGACGCGCGAAGCGGATGTTGTTGGCCAGCGAGCTGTCGAACAGGAATCCCTCCTGGGGGACCATGACGACGCGTTGGCGCAACGAGGAGAAGGGGACCCGGCGCAGGTCAACACCGTCGAGGCGCACGCTGCCGCCGTCGGGGTCCATGAGGCGGGTCAGGAGCTTCACGAAGGTGGTCTTGCCCGACCCGGTCTCACCGACGACGGCGACGCGGGTCCCGGGGTGGATCTCCTCGTTGACGTCGCGCAGGACGACCGGGCCCCCGGGGTAGGCGTAGGTGACGTCGTCGAAGGTTACCGACACGGGCCCGCGGGGCAGCGGTGTTCCGGCCTCGCCGGGGTCGGCGACGTCGGGTTCGGTGTCCAGGACGCCCAGGACCCGCCGCCATCCGGCGATGGCGTCCTGCGCCTGGTTGAAGAGTTCGGTCGCCATCATCATCGGCCCGACGAACAGGGTGATGAGGAAGACGAACGCGACGAGCTGGCCGGGGGTGAGCCCGCCGCGCAGACCGATGAGCAGGCCGACGACCACGACCGCGACGTAGACGACGGCGGTCACGAGTTCGGCGACGGGTGAGATCGCCATCGACAGCCGTTGGGCCTTGACCTGCGCCCGCCGGGTGGCGACGACGGTGGTGTCGATGCGTTCGGCGCTGCGCTCCTCGGTGCCGTGGGCGCGGATGACCGCGGCCCCCACGACGGTCTCGCTGATGGCGCCGAGCATCTCGCCGGTGCGTTCCCGGACCGAGAGGTAGGCACGGGAGAGGAGTCGCTGTAGCCACCGCACGCCCAGCATCATCGGCACGAAGCACGACCACACGACGAGGGTGAGCTCCCAGGAGTAGTACGCCATGAGCGCGGTCGCGGCCACGAGCTGTCCGGAGGCGACGATGAGCATCGTGCCGCCCCACTGCATGAAGTTGCTGATCTGGTCGACGTCAGCGGTCACCCGGGAGACGAGCGCGCCCTTGCGTTCGCTGTTCTGGGTGAGCACGGACAGGTCGTGGACGTGGCGGAAGGCCTTGCGGCGCAGGGTGGCCAGACCCGACTCCACCGCGCGGAAGAGGCGGTAGTTCATCACGAACGAACAGAAGCCGGTGACCACGACGAGCGCGGCGCAGACCCCGACGGCCACGGCGACGAACCCGACCCCGTCACCACCCACGATCCCCTCGTCGATGACGAGTTGGACGGCCGCGGGGACGATCACCTTGCCGGCGGTGGCCACCAGCCCGACGAGGATCGTGATCCACAGTCCTCGGGCGAACTCCGGCGAGAGGGCGAACCCGCGCCGGATGGTGCGCCACGCGCCGTCGGTGGACCGGCTCAGGCCCGGCTTCGCGGCGGTGTCCTGCTCCGGTGTGCGCGCACCGCGCTCCGGGATGACCGTGGACGTGCTCACAGGGCGTCTCCTTCCATCTCGGCGTGGTCGCGCGGCACGTCGGCGTCCGACTCGCGCTGGGCCTCGCGTTCCTCGGCGGCGCGCTCGTAGGCCGTGACCAGGTCCCGGTATCCCGGGGAGCTGGCGAGGAGCTCGGGGTGGGTTCCCCGGGCCCGGACCGTTCCGTCCTCCATGTAGAGGACCTCGTCGGCGAGTTCGATGGTGGCACGCCGGTAGGCGACGACCACGAGGGTCGCGCCCGCGGCCGCCTCGCGCAGGCCCGCCAGGATCTCCGCCTCGACGCGGGGGTCCACCGCGGAGGTGGCGTCGTCGAGGACCAGCAGTCGCGGTCGTCGCACCGCCGCGCGGGCGAGGGCGAGACGTTGTCGCTGCCCCCCTGACAGGGACGTCCCTCGCTCCCCCAGCGGCGTGTCGAGCCCGCGGGGGAGCTCGGCGACGAACCCGTCCGCGCGGGCGACGCGCAGTGCCTGCCAGACCTCGTCGTCGGCGATGTCGAGGCCGAGGGCGACGTTGCCACGGACGGTGTCGTCGAAGATGAACGTGGCCTGGGGCACGAGTGCCGTGAGTCGTGACATTTCGCCCCGGCGCATGTCCCGTACGTCGACATCGTCGAGGGCGACGTGCCCCTCGTCGGGGTCGACGAGCCGGACCAGCAGGGAGGCGAGCGTGGATTTTCCGGACCCGGTGGGTCCGACGAGCGCGACGGTGCGTCCGGGGTCGACGGTGAAGGTGACGTCGTGCAGGACCTGGGTGTGCACGGCCTCCCCGTCCTCGGTGTGGGCGAGGTCGCGGGTGAGCTGCCCGTCGTCGGAGTCCGCCCGGTAGGCGTCGGGATAGGAGAAGGCGACGTCGGTCAGGGCGACGGCGGCGCCGCCGCTGTCGGGGGTGCCGGTGACCGAGCCGTAGGGCATCTCGCCGCGCGCGGTGAGGACCCGCTGGACCCGGTCCCACCCCACCACCGAGCGTGGCAGGTCGCCCAGGAGCATTCCCAGGGACCGAACCGGCATGCTCAGCAGGGTGAAGAGGTAGGCGATCTGGACGATGTCGCCGGGGTCGACCGCGTTGGTGGAGAGGCGCCACACCCCCACCAGGAGCACGGCGAGTACGCCGAGGTTGGGCAGTGCCTCCATGACGGGGTCGAACATGCCGCGCAGGCGCCCGACCCTGATCTGGGTGTCGCGCAGACGGTTGGCCGCGGCCCCGAAGCGTTCGGTCTCGGTGTCCTCCCGACCGAGCGTCTTGACGACGACCGCACCGTCGAAGGACTCGTGGGCGACCTCACTGACCTCGGCGCGCAGGGCCTGCGCGCGGCTGGCGACCGGGGTGACGCGCCGCTGGAACCAGACGTTGGCGACCGCGACGGCGGGAAAGACGACGAAGCCGACGGCCGCGAGCACGGGGTCGGTGACGAGCATCGCGCCGCCCGCGATGAGGAGCATCGCGACGCTGCCGATGGTCATGGGGAGGGGTGCCAGCGGCGACCACGAGGCCTCGACGTCGGCGTTGGCGTTGCTGAGGAGTTGACCTGCGGGGTGTCTGTGGTGCCAGGACAGGGGAAGTCGCAGGTAGCGACGGGCCACCTTGCGGCGGTAGTGCGCCTGCATCCGGTACTGGTGCAGTCCGGCGAAGAAGCGGCGAGCGCCCAGGCCGAGCGCGCGCAATACCCCGACCCCCAGGAGCAGGGCGACGGCGCCCCCCAGCAGCGCCGGGGTGGTCTCGCCGGAGTCGAAGGCGGGCAGGAGCACGGAGTCGGTGACATAGCCGAGCACGGAGGCCAGGGCCACCCCGACCGCGGCGTGGAGCACGCTGCCGGCCACCGCGATCCAGAAGACCAGCGGCTCGGTCCGCGCGGACACCCACAGCACCCGCACGCCACGCAGGAAGACGCGGGGGTCGGAGCCGGGCGGGGAGGATGGAGTGTCGTCCGCCAACCGTGCCATGCGCGCCCCCTCGCAGAAGTCCTCGAATCACCCGTGTCCACGCTACTGACGTTCCGGAGCGCGCACACTCCAGGTGTCAGCGTCGGACGAACCGTGGGTATTCCGCCGCGCGAGGAACGAATGACTCCCCGAACGCGCCGAAACGGTGCGCCCCACGGAACCACCCCATTCGCGAATCGTACACAAGTTCGATACCTTGCGCGCGCCACGCTTGGCCCGGATCGATCCCGGGCGCTCGGTGGAGCCGTCGGCACGGGTGGACGCCAGGGTTTCGGGCCCCCGCGCACGCGAGAGGTGGGCCGGCCGCTCGCGCGGGCCCACCCACCTCGGGACTCTGTGGTCCGACTCCGGTCAGATGCCGCCGGTAACCAGGGCACGCCAGGTGTACTTGCCGACGAGACCGTCGTCGTCCAGGCACGTGTCTCCGGAGCAGGTCGTGCTCTGGAACTCCCGGACCGCCGTCTCGGTGGCTCCGCCGTACTGACCGTCGATCTCGACGGACTCTCCGTTGTCGTTCAGCAGTCGCTGGATCGCGGAGACGACAGGACCGCTGTCGCCCGGGCCGACGTGGTTGGTGTCGTCGGGCGGGAAGTAGAGGTCACTGAGCGTCTGCCAGGTGTCGGAGTCCAGGTTCCCGTTCACCTCGACACCGTGGTCCTCCTGGTAGTTCGTCACCCCGCGGGTGAGGTTGGAGTCGAAGGTGTCGTCGATGGCGCTGTCGAAGTATCCGCGGTCGTGCAGCAACTGTTTCGCCGCGTAGACGTCCGCGTCCTCGTCGCCTTCGGTGTAGGTCGGCCACGGGAGCGCCATGATCTCCTGTGCCAGCTCCTGCGGTGGCTGGCTGTCCGGGCCGTCGGCGCTGGCCGTGGTCGCCCCGCCGATCCCGAGTGTGCCCACGAGGCCGGCCGTTGCCATGCCCGCGAGCAGGCGCTTCTTCCAAAGCATTGCGAATCCCCTCTCCACGTACGGTCCGTGACCGACACGCGTGTTTCCGGTGGCGACGCCGGTCAGATTCCGCCCGTGACGAGCGCGCGCCAGGTGTGCTCACCGGTCTTACCGTCCACGTCCAGACACGTCTCGCCATCAGGCGTGCACGTGACCCGCTGGAAGTGCTCGACCGCCGCGATCGCGTCGTCGTACTCGCCCGTACGGTGGACGTCGTAACCGTGTCCCTGCAGCAGGCGTTGGATCGCGTAGACAATCGGGCCCCTCGCCCCCGACTCCACCGCGTTGCCACTGCCTGGCGGGAAGTAGATGTCGCTCAACGTCTGCCAGGTGTCAGCGTCGAGTTCACCGGTCCGCTCCAGGCCGTATCTGTCCTGGAAATTCCTGGTGCCGCGGATCAGGTTGTCGTCGAAGTCATCGTTGATCTTGCTGCCGAAAAAGCCCTGCTCAGTGAGCAGATGCT
Organism: Spiractinospora alimapuensis; assembly: GCF_018437505.1. Classification (NCBI taxonomy): domain Bacteria; kingdom Bacillati; phylum Actinomycetota; class Actinomycetes; order Streptosporangiales; family Nocardiopsidaceae; genus Spiractinospora; species Spiractinospora alimapuensis. The sequence continues at coordinate 1,016,413 of NZ_CP072467.1, forward strand.
TCGCCGCGTAGATATTGACGTGCTCGTCTCCCACGGAATACTCCGGCCACGGCTGTTCCATGATCAACGCAGCGAGTTCCGGAGGTGTCTCACTCTCCGGGCCGTCCGCGTAGGTGGCCGTGGCCCCCGCCACACCGAAGGTGCCGAGAAGACCCACGCTGGCGATTCCCGCCACGAGCCGCTTCGTCAACAGCATCCTGGTTTCCCCTCTCCCGGTAGCGCCCGCCGAGGGCGCGACTACCAAGGAAGATGCGGGAGAGCTGCGTCACGTTCACGCGGCCGCGGTCAAGGATTCTTTGCGTCCCACGTCCCCCACCAGCGGGGACGTCGCGACCGGCGAGAGGGAAACCTGGCCACCGGCGGTGTCGAACGGCCGGTGCCCGGATCAGCGCACGGGGTATCCAGCGGCGCGCAGCGCCACCTTGACGTCGTCCACGGTGAAGGCACCGAAATGGAACACGCTCGCGGCGAGCACCGCGTCGGCGCCCGCCGCGATCGCCGGCGGGAAGTGCTCGACCGCGCCGGCGCCGCCGCTGGCGACCAGGGGGACGTCCACCGCGGCGCGCGCCGCGCGTATCAGTTCCAGGTCGAAGCCGGCACGGGTGCCGTCGGCGTCCATGGAGTTCAGCAGGATCTCGCCCGCTCCCAGTTCGGAGGCGCGCGCGACCCACTCAACGGCGTCGATCCCGGTGCCTCGTCGTCCGCCGTGGGTGGTGACCTCGAACCCGCTGGTGGTGCTCCCCGAGCCGCGACGCACATCGGCGGACAGCACCAACACCTGGCGGCCGAACCGTTCGGCGATCTCCGCGACGAGTTCGGGGCGCGCGATCGCGGCGGTGTTCACCCCGACCTTGTCGGCACCGGCACGCAGCAGCCGGTTCACGTCGTCGGCGCTGCGCACTCCACCACCGACGGTGAGGGGGATGAAGACCTGTTCGGCGGTGTCGCGCACCACGTCGAAGGTGGTCTCCCGGTCGGCGCTGGAGGCGGTGACGTCGAGGAAGGTGAGCTCGTCGGCGCCCTCGGCGTCGTAGCGGTGCGCCAGTTCGACCGGGTCGCCGGCGTCGCGCAGGTTGGCGAAGTTGACGCCCTTGACGACGCGTCCGGCGTCGACGTCCAGGCAGGGGATGACGCGGACGGCGAGGGTCACGGCGCGCTCACCGCGGCGAGCGCCTCGGGCAGGGTGAAGGCTCCCTCGTACAGCGCCGTGCCGGTGATGGCACCCTCCACACCGTCGGGCACGAGGGTGGCGATGGCGCGGATGTCTTCGAGACTGGAGATCCCGCCGCTGGCGACCACGGGGCTGTCGGTGCGGGCGCAGACACGGCGCAGGAGGTCGAGGTTGGGGCCCTTGAGTGTCCCGTCCTTGGTGACGTCGGTGACGACGTAGCGGGCACAACCGTCGGACTCGAGGCGGTCGAGGGTCTCCTCCAGGTCGCCGCCGTCGCGGGTCCAGCCACGGGCGGCGAGCGTCGTCCCGCGTACGTCGAGACCGATCGCGATCCGGTCACCGAACTCGCCGATGATCTTGGAGCACCACTCGGGGTCCTCGAGCGCGGCGGTGCCGATGTTGACCCGGGTGCAACCGGTGGCGAGTGCGGCGCGCAGGGACTCGTCGTCGCGGATGCCGCCGGAGAGCTCGACTTTGACGTCGAGGCGACCGACGATGTCGGCGAGGAGTGCGCGGTTGTGGCCGCGTCCGAACGCGGCGTCCAGGTCGACCAGGTGGATCCACTCCGCGCCCTGTTCCTGCCAGCGGGTGGCGGCGGTCAGTGGGTCGCCGTAGCGTCCTCCGGATCCCGCCTCCCCCTGGACGAGCTGGACGGCCTGTCCATCGGCGACGTCCACGGCTGGAAGCAGCTCAAGCTTGGGCATGTGGTGGTTCCTCGGTTCCCTCGTCGTCGTGCCCGATAGTACTGGCTGGTGGGTGGATTGGTGGCCGATCGACCTCAGGTCGGGGCACCCGGTGGTGGTACGTCGGAGAGCGTACGGGTAGTGGCCCGCGGCTTCCTCCGGCGTCGCCGGGTGCCCACCAGGATCAGTTGTCGAGGTTCTCCAGCTCGTCGAGCTCCTGCTGCAGCTCCTCGTCGAGCTCCTCGAGTTCGTCGAGTTCCTGCTGGATCTCCTGGTCGAGCTGGTCCAGCTCGTCGACGGCCGCGTCGGTGGCGGTGAAGAGCGCGCCGAGGAACAACACCCAGGCGAGCCAGAAGAGCAACCAGAACGCGATACCGGAGACGAGAGCGATGATCCCCCAGCGCTTGGCCTTGCGGTTCGCCTCCTGGGCGCCGTGGTAGTCGCCGGCGTTCCAGGCACTGTTCACCCGGCTCGCGTACACGACTGAGGGGATGCCCAGTGGCCAGCAGCACAGCAGGGAGACGATCGCGGGGACCATCCAGTTGCCGGGCGGTCGCTGCGGGCTTGGCGGGGGGCCGGAAGGGGACGCGTGCATGTGCTACCTCAACTTGTGCGGTACGGATACGGGGTCGCCCACCGCGAACCACGGTGCGGTGGGCGCTGCGCATTCTGACACACGGCTCTCACCTGGGCAAAAGCTGTGGAATCCGACCAGAAATCCCTTTTCGTGCGTGACGATGTCGCGATCACCCAGATCACGGGCATGGGAAGCGCACGCCCCAACTGGCGGTGAGTACGGTGGCCGAACGCCGCATTCCCTACCCGCGAGGGTGGTGGGTGCTCGCCGAGGGCGGCGCCCCCGGGATCAGAGCGTGCGCACCCAGTTGCGCAGGAGACGCGCGCCGGCGTCCCCGGACTTCTCCGGGTGGAACTGGGTCGCCCACAGCGGCCCGTTCTCGACGGCGGCGACGAACGGCTCTCCGTGCGTGCTGTAGGTCACGAGTGGCGCGGCCATCGCCGTCCCCGAGGTGTCCAGCTCCCATCGGCGCACCGCGTAGGAGTGCACGAAGTAGTACCGGTCGGTGGGGTCGCTCCCGGCGAACAGCGCCGAGCCCGGCGGGGTGTCCACCGTGTTCCATCCCATGTGGGGAACGACGGGCGCGTCGAGGCGCTCCACCGTCCCGGGCCACTGGGCGCACCCCTCGGTCTCGACGCCGTGCTCGACGCCGCGGTCGAAGAGGATCTGCATCCCCACACAGATTCCCAGGACCGGACGCGAGCCGGCGAGCCGCCGCCCGATCACACGGTCCCCGCCCACCGCGCGCAGGCCCCGCGCGCACGCGGCGAACGCGCCCACGCCGGGGACGACGAGCCCGTCGGCCTCGACCGCCGCCGTCGGGTCGGCGGTGACCTCGACGCTGGCGCCAGCGCGCTCCAGGGCGCGCTCGGCGGAGCGCAGGTTCCCCGACCCGTAGTCGAGGATGACGACCGAGACACTCACTGGCGCTCTCCTGCCCTTCGCGTCGTGCGGCGCGGGCACGGCCGCCGCTCAAACATAGCCGAGCCGCGTCGCCCCGGCCACGACGGCGATCACCGCGGCCACGGCCAGCAGACCGCCGAGGATCCGGTTGACCTTCCACAACGCGATCGTTCCGCCGACGAGGAACCCCGCGACGGCGAGCAGCAGCACGCCCCACAGTTCCGGCATTACAGAACGCCCTTGGTGGAGGGGATGCCCTGGGCCCGCGGGTCGGGCTCGCATGCGGCGCGCAGCGCCCGGGCGAACGCCTTGAACTGGGCCTCGACGATGTGGTGGGCGTTACGTCCGTAGGGGACGTGGACGTGCAATCCGATACGCGCCTGGGCGACGAAGGACTCGAACACGTGTCGGGTCATGGTGGTGTCGTAGTCCCGACCGATCGTCGGGGCCATGTCCGGTTCGGTGTGCACCAGGTAGGGGCGCCCGGAGACGTCCACCGTGACCTCTGCCAGCGCCTCGTCGAGGGGCACCTTGGCGTCGGCGAACCGGCGGATCCCGGACCGGTCGCCCAGCGCCTCCCGGAACGCCTCCCCCAGCGCGAGGGCCGTGTCCTCGATCGTGTGGTGGGAGTCGATGTGGAGGTCGCCCTCGGTGCGAACCGTGACGTCGAACAGCCCGTGCTTGGCCAGCTGGTCGAGCATGTGGTCGAAGAATCCGACGCCGGTGTGCACGTCGGCGACACCCGTGCCGTCCAGGTCCACGACGACCTTGACCGAGGTTTCCTTGGTGGCGCGTTCGACGCGGCCGATGCGACTCATGGTTCTCCTGGTTGAGGTGGACCCGTCCCGACTCAGGAACGTGTCACCTGGGTCAACGCCTCCTTGAAGGCGGTCATTTCCTGCGGTGTTCCCACCGTGACGCGCAGCCAGCCCCGTGGGCCGACCTCACGTACGAGCACGCCCCGCTTCAGGAGCGCCTCCCACACGGCGGTGCGGTCGTCGAAGACCCCGAACATGATGAAGTTCGCGTCGGAGTCGGCGACCGCGAAGCGCCGCTCCCGCAGCCAGGCGACCAACGCGTCGCGCTCGCCGCGCAACCGGTCGACACCTGACAGCAGCTCCTCGCGGTAGGCGAGCGCGGTGGTCGCGACGGCCTGGGTGATGGCCGACAGATGGTAGGGCAGACGGACCAACTGCAGCGCCTCGACGATGGCCGGCGAGGCGGCGAGGTAGCCGACCCTGGCGCCGGCCAGGGCGAACGCCTTGGACATGGTGCGCGAGACGATGAGACGCGGGTGGCGGGGCAGCAGCGACAACGCGCTGGGCGTCCCCTCGCGCCGGAACTCGGCGTAGGCCTCGTCCACGACGACGATGCCGGGCGCCGCGCTCGCGATCGCCTCGACCGTCTCCAGCGGCACCGCCGTACCGGTGGGGTTGTTCGGCGAGGTGATGAACACGACCGTCGGTTGGTGCACGGCGACCGCGACCCGCGCCGCGTCGACGTCGATGGAGAAGTCCGACTCCCGGGGCAGACTCATCCACTCCGTGCCGGTGACCCGGGTGAGCACGGGGTGCATGGAGTACGACGGCTCGAACCCCGCCGCCTTGCGCCCCGCCCCACCGAACACCTGCAGGATCTGCAGCAGGACCTCGTTGGAGCCGTTGGCGGCCCAGACGCTCTCATGTCCCAGGCCGTGGCCCAGGTAGTCGGCCAACGCGGTGCGCAACACGACGGCGTCCCGGTCGGGGTAACGGTTCAGCCCGGTCGCCGCGTCGGTGACGGCGCGGCCGATCGCCGCGGCGAGCTCCGGTGACGGCGCGTAGGGGTTCTCATTGGTGTTCAGCGCGACCGGGACCGCGAGCTGAGGCGCCCCATAGGGGCTGGTCCCCCGCAGGTCGTCCCGGATCGGCAGGTGGGAGAGGTCGCTCACGGTGTGGAGTCTCCATTGTCGCGGTCGTCGCTGGTGCGTACTGTCACGGCGGCGCCGTGCGCCGGCAGATCCTCCGCCGAGGCCAGCGCGACCACCTGGTCGGCGACGGCGGACAACGCCTCGGCGTCGTAATCGACCACATGGACCTGACGCAGGAACGTGAGCACACTCAACCCCGAGGAATACCGAGCGCTCGCCCCCGTGGGGAGCACATGGTTCGAGCCCGCGCAGTAGTCCCCCAGAGACACCGGAGCGAACCCACCCACGAACACCGCACCGGCATTACGGACCCGCGCCGCCACACCCCGCGCATCAGCGGTCATGACCTCCAGGTGTTCGGCCGCGTAGGCGTCCACGACCCGCAGCCCCTGGTCGACGTCGCCCACGAGCAGGATCCCGGACTGGGGTCCGTTCAGGGCCGCGGTGATCCGCGCGGCGTGGCGTTCGGTGGGGACGCGGCGGCGCAGCTCGACCTCGACCGCGTCGGCGAGGGCCACGGAGTCGGTCACCAGGACCGACGCGGCGTCCTCGCTGTGTTCGGCCTGGCTGATGAGGTCGGCGGCCACGAATCGGGGGTCGGCGGTGTCGTCGGCGAGAACCGCGATCTCGGTGGGGCCCGCCTCGGCGTCGATGCCGATCCGTCCCTTGAGCAGCCGTTTGGCGGCGGTCACGTAGATGTTGCCGGGCCCGGTGACGAGGTCGGCGGGGGCGCACTCGCCGGCCCCGTAGGCGAACATGGCGACGGCCTGGGCCCCGCCCACCGCGTAGACCTCCTCGACGCCCAGCAGGGCGCAGGCGGCGAGCACGGTGGGGTGCACTCCGCCATCGAACTCCGCCTGGGGTGGTGAGGCGACGGCCAGCGAGGCGACACCGGCCTCCTGGGCCGGCACGACGTTCATCACGACGCTGGAGGGCAGCGCGGTGACGCCCCCGGGCACGTAGAGTCCGACGCGTTCGACCGGGACCCAGCGTTCGGTGACGGTCCCACCGGCCGTGACCTGGGTGACGTGGTCGCTGGGGTGTTGGTCCCGGTGGACCTGGCGGGCGCGCCGGATCGACTCCTCCAGCGCGGCGCGCACCGCGGGCTCTTCCTGGCGCAGCGCGGCGCGGATGTCCTCGGTCGGTACCCGCAGATGCGGGGGGCGGACCCCGTCGAACCGCTCGGCGAGGTCGAAGAGTGCCTCCTCGCCGCGCTTCTCCACGTCGGCGCAGATGGGACGGACGAGGTCCAGCGCCGCGGCGACGTCCAGTTCCGCGCGTGGCAGCAGGCCTCGCGGGTCGCGTGGGTCGTCGCGCAGGTCCGTTCGGGAAATGGTGAGGTCCACGGGGCCATTGTATGAGCGTGTGACCCTGGGCCGGGCCGCCCCACGCGAGTTCGCGGGCGCGGCCCGGCCCGTCTCCTCCCTCTCGTCTCTTTCCTCCTCTGGGGGTGGCCCGCCGCGCTCCCCGCCGACCCGTCGCACGCGCCTGCGTTGGCCCGGACCGCCGGCCGGTTCGCCACGCTCGCGAGCCGATGGCGAGGAAAGGCTCAACTAACTTTGGGAAGCCTTATCAATTGACGAAAGAAAAGGCTTGCCTTAGTGATGGAAATCGCGGATATCCCATTCGACGTCGCAATTTTCGGGGGGTAGCCTCATTGGTATGAGCACAACGACGGAAACCCAGACGACGGAACTCACAAAATTCCAGCGACTCTTGATTGACCAGGTGGGACACGAGTTCGCGGCCTCGCAGCAATACGTCGCGATCGCGGTGTGGCTGGACCGGTTGGAGCTGCCGCAACTCGCGGGCTTCTTTTACCGACAGGCACTCGAGGAACGCGACCACGCGATGATGATCGTGCGGCATCTCGTGGACCACGACATTCCCGCGGCAATTCCCGGGAGCGGGCCGGTCCGCAACGATTTCTCCGAGGTGGGTGAGGTCGTGGAGCTGGCGCTCGCGCAGGAGCGCGAGGTGACCCAGCAGTTCTACGCGCTGGTCGACGCCGCCCGGGAGGCGCGGGACCACCAGGGCGAGCAGTTCCTGCACTGGTTCCTGCGGGAACAGACCGAGGAGGTCGCCACGATGTCAACGCTGGTGACCGTGGTGCGCCGCGCCCAGGGCAGCCTGTTCCACGTGGAGGAGTTCGTCGCCCGCGAGCTGACGGCGGCCGAGGCCGAGTCGGGGCCGACGCCGGAGACGGCGGGTCCGGCGGTCTCGTGACCGGCCGCGCCGGCGCGGCCGAGCGCTACTCGGTGTCGGAGCGGGGGCCGCTGGTGACCGGCGGGCGGCTCCCGCGGTGGTGACCGAGGTCCCGACGGATGATGCTGACCGCGTCGAACACCCCGTACTGCAGGACCGCGGTGAAGGGCCACAGCAGCAACGCGCCGTAGGCGCGTAGCTCCATCGCGACCGGAACGGTGTCTCCTTCCCCCGCGTCCGCCATGGCCCGCGCCACTGTTCCGGCGTCCAGCGCGAGGCCGGTGCGCCACGCGAGCACGGCTGCCAGGCCCGTCCCGAGCGTCACGCCGACGAGGCCCGCGAGTCGCAGGTCCGTCCCGGAGGCGGCGCTGGCTCGGTACTGCGCGAGATAGGCGAGAATCCCGCACACCAAGCCGACGACGGCGCCCAGCACACTGAAGTACGCCTCGTCGAGGAAGAGCAGTGTGGTCGGTTCGGGGGGTTGGAGTTCGCCGCCCGGCCCCACCGTGGTCTCGTCCCGTGGGACGATCCACCACCACAGGATTCCGACGAGCGGGCCGAGAACGGCGGCGGCCACGGCCGTCGCGCCGCCGAGGACCAGGTGTCGCCTCAGGCCTCCCACACGCACCTCATCGTGTCGTCACCGGCGCCCTGGCGCTCGACGTCGTCTCCGGCCCGTGTCGACGGTGTCCGCGACGGACGCGCCACCGTCCCCGCGTCGTACCGCACACCGACCACCTGACCCCCCGTACCCACGCAGCCGCTCCCCCGTCGTGGCGTCCCACCGTGCGCCCCTCGCCATCCACCCGCCGGTCTCCCGGCGGGTGACGAACGACACCGGTGTCCCTCCGACGCGTCCCGGCCCACTCAGTATCGCACCGCGTCCGCTCCGAGCAGGCTCTTGATCTCACCGGAGAACTCGGTTCCGTACCGGATGGGGAAGTCGTCCAGGGCGAGGATCCACGACCGCGCCGGGGAGTCCACGCGCAGCCGCACGGGAGTGTCGCCACGGTTCTCCCGGAGCACCTGCTTGAGGTCGGCGACGAGGTCCGGAGTGATCTTTCGCTGGGGCAGGGTGAGGAGCAGCGGCGGTTCTCCCTCCTCGATGTGGGAGACGTCCAGCGGTGCGAGCTCGGAGGCGAACATGCTGAAGGTGCCGTCGCGTTCGTTCACCCGGCCCTTGACCGTGACCGCGTTGTCCTCGAGGAGTTCGTGGGTGTAGAGCGGATAGGCCTTGGGGAAGAACAGGACCTCCACCGAGGCGTCGAGGTCCTCGACGGTGGCGATGGCCCACGGGTTTCCGGCCTTGTTGGTGCGCCGCTCGACCTTGGAGATCATGCCGGCGATGCGGACCTCGCCCTCTCGGACCTCGCCGGCCACGAGTTGCGCGATCGGGATGTCGGAGGAACGGGCCAGGACCCGCTCGGCGCCGGCCAGCGGGTGGCTGGACACGTAGAGGCCGAGCATCTCGCGTTCCAGCGCGAGTTTCTCCTTGCGGTTCCACTCCGAGGCGTCGAAGTCGAGGTCGAGCCCGAGCGGCGCCGCGGGTTCCTCAGTGTCCTCCGCCGCGCCGAAGAGGTCGAACTGGCCGATGGCCTCCTGGCGCTTGGTGGAGGTGACCGCGTCCACGGCCGCCTCGTGGCGCAGGTAGAGACCGCGGCGGGTGTGCTGCAACTCGTCGAATCCGCCGGCCTTGATCAGGGACTCCACCACGCGCTTGTTGCAGGCCGCGATCTCCACCTTGCTGAGGAAGTCGGGGAAGGAGCTGAACTTGCCCTTGTCATTGCGGGTCTTGACGATCGAGTGCACGACGTTGGCGCCCACGTTGCGCACCGCGCCCAGGCCGAAGCGAACGTCTCGTCCGACCGGAGTGAAACGCAGGCCGGAGTCGTTGACGTCGGGGGGGAGCACCTTGATGCCCATGCGGCGGCATTCGGCGAGGTAGACCGCCATCTTGTCCTTGTCGTCGCCCACGGAGGTGAGCAGCGCGGCCATGTAGGCGGCGGGGTGGTTGGCCTTGAGGTAGGCGGTACGGAAGGACAGGATCGCGTACCCGGCGGCGTGGGACTTGTTGAAGGCGTAGCCGGAGAACGGGAGCATGACCTCCCACAGGGTGCGGATCGCGTCCTCGGAGAAGCCGTTGTCGAGCATCCCCTGGTGGAAGTTCTCGTACTCCTTCTCCAGGACCTCCGCCTTCTTCTTGCCCATGGCGCGACGCATCAGGTCGGCGCCGCCGAGGCTGTAGCCGGCGAGCTGCTGGGCGATCGCCATGATCTGCTCCTGGTAGACCAGCAGGTGGTAGGTCTCGCGCAGGATCGGGTCGAGGGCGTCGTGCAGCTCCGGGTGGATCGGGGTGACGTCCTGGCGCCCGTTGGACCGGTCGGCGTAGTCGTTGTGGGCGTTGGCCGCCATGGGGCCGGGCCGGTAGAGGGCGTTGACGGCGATGATGTCGGTGAAGGCGCTGGGCTCCATGCGTCGCAGCAGGGCCCGCATCGCGGTGCCGTCCAGTTGGAACACGCCCAGGGTGTCGCCGCGGGAGAGCAGCTCGTAGGTCTTGGGGTCGTCGGACCCGATCTGGGTCCAGTCGATGTCGACGCCCTCGTTGGCCTTCACGTTCTGGATGGCGTCGTCGATGATGGTGAGGTTGCGCAACCCCAGGAAGTCCATCTTCAACAACCCCATGTCCTCGCACTGCGGGTAGGGGAAGCCGGTGATGATGGCACCGTCGGTGTCGCGCATGTGGACCGGGATCACGTCGATGACCGGATCGGCGGACAGGATCACACCAGCGGCGTGCACACCGGTGCCGCGGGTCAGTCCCTCCAGACCGGTCGCGGTGTCCATGACCGTCTTGACATCGGGCTCCGACTCGATCATCTGCCGGAGTTCGGTGGCCTCGACGTAGCGCTCGTGGTTCTCGTCGTGCACGGCGGAGAGCGGGATCTCCTTGCCGAGCACGGCCGGCGGGAACGCCTTGGTGATCTTGTCCCCGAGCGCGTAGGGGAAGCCGAGGATGCGGGTGGAGTCCTTGACGGCCGCCTTCGCCTTGATCGTGCCGAAGGTGAGGATCTGGGCGACCCGCTCCTCACCGTAGAGCTCGGTGACGTAGCGGATCATGTCGGCGCGCTTACGCTCGTCGAAGTCCAGGTCGATATCGGGCATCGACACGCGTTCGGGGTTGAGGAACCGCTCGAACAGCAGACCGTGCTCGAGCGGGTCAAGGTCGGTGATCCCCAGCACGAAGGCCACCATGGAACCGGCGGCGGACCCACGTCCGGGACCCAGCGCGATCCCGTTGCGGCGGGCGTACTGGCAGATGTCGGCGACGACGAGGAAGTACGCCGGGAAACCCATCTCGTTGATGATGCCGAGTTCGTAGTCGACGCGCTCGCGGACGTCGTCACCCGCGCCGGAGGGGTACCGGTTGTCGACCCCCTCGTAGGCCTTGCGGCGCAGCCACGTCTCCTGCGTCTCCCCGTCGGGGACCGGGAACCGGGGCATCCTGTCTCGGTGGGCGAAGATCTCGTCGTAGACGCCGGCCTGGACGCGTTCGGCGATCTCGAGGGTGTTGACGCAGCCGCGCGCCCACTCGTCGAAGTTGTTCAGGGACCGCATCTCGTCGGCGGACTTCAGGAAGTAGCCGGAACCGTTGAACCTGAACCGGTTCGGGTCGTCGAGGTTCTTGCCGACACCGACGGCGAGGAGCGCGTCGTGCGCCGATGACTGGCTCTCGTAGACGTAGTGGGAGTCGTTGGTGACCAGAGGGGGGATGTCCAGCCGGCGCCCCACCTCCAGCAGCCCGTCGCGGACCTCGCGCTCGATCGGTACCCCGTGGTCCATCAGTTCCAGGTAGACGTTCTGCTTGCCGAAGATCTCCTGGAGGCGACCGGCGTAGGCCACCGCCTCGTCCTGCTGTCCCAGTCGGAGTCGGGTCTGGACGCCGCCGGAGGGGCATCCGGTGCTGACGATGATGCCCTCGCTGTACTGGCTCATCAGGTCCAGGTCCATGCGGGGCTTCATGTAGTAGCCCTCGATGGAGGCCAGCGAGGAGAGCTTGAACAGGTTGCGTAGGCCGACGGCGTTCTCGGCCATCATCGTCATGTGGAGGTAGCGGCCGCCGCCGGAAATGTCCTTGCCGCCCTCGGCGGACTCGTCCCCTTTGTCGCCGCGCCCCCAGTAGACGCGCTTCTTGTGGAAGCGCGACTCCGGCGCCACGTAGGCCTCGATGCCGATGATCGGCTTCACGTTGGAGTTCTTGGACTGCTGCCAGAACTCGTAGGCGCCGAACATGTTCCCGTGGTCGGTCATCGCCACCGCGGGCATCCCCAGCCGCTCCGCCTCCGCGAACAGCGGTTTGAGCTTGGCGGCGCCGTCCAGCATCGAGAACTCGGTGTGCACGTGCAGGTGAGCGAAGGAGTCGGCCATGGCGGGCTGCTTTCCAGGGGTGGGGCGGAAGGGTCACTCGTGACACCGAAGCCTACGACTGTCACGGCCCGGGAGCATCCACCACGGCGCCGGGTGTTCGAAACGTCACCGGGGCGGCCCGGCCTCGTGGGTCGGGCCGCCCCGGATTCGCGTTCGGTGCGGGTCAGAACTCCACGTCGGGGGCGTCCGGGAGGTCGGAGACGTCGGGGACGTCGGGGACGTCGGGAATGTCCGTGAGGTCGCCGAGGTCCTGGATCTGGTCCTCGGTGGGGTACTCGATGGTCAGGTCCTCGCCGAAGTCGCGGAACTCGAAGACCGTCTCGGTCGCGTCCCCCATGGTGTTCACGAGGCGGCGCGGCAGGCCGTCGTCGTCGATGAAGACCTCGAAGTCCACCGCGTCGACCCCGGCGTCGCCGTAGACCTGGCGGGCCGCCTCCGCGAGCTCGGCGTTGTCGACGTGCTCCAGCGCCTCCTCGGTGCTGTAGGAGCCCGCGTACCCGGTCGTCGCGACCCCGTCGATCTCCTCGGAGCCGATCTCCTCGACGTCGTTGGCGGCCAGCAGCTTCTCCACCTCGGAGGCGGGATCCTGCGTGGCGAGGTCGGCGCCCAGCTCCGCCGCGTCCATCCGCACCCACTCGGAGCCGCCGAAGCCCGCGCCGGACATGAGGATCTCCGAGCCCCGCAGCAGGACGGAGCTCTCGGCGCCGGCCTCCGCGACGGTGAGTCGCATGGTGGGTTCGGGGTCACCGACGTACTCGATGTCGGAGGACGACTCCACACTGACACCCTCGAGCTCCCCCGACATGGTCATGGTCGCCCGGTAGCTGTCCGCGGAACCGGCGTTGTTCACCGCGTCGGCGACGAACGCCATCGGGCCGCCCCCGCCTCCCCCGTCGTCCGCGGCGCCCGAGCTGTCGGGCTCGGAGTCCCCGCCCGAGCATCCAACGGTCGTCATCAGGACCGCGGCCCCCATGGCGACGACCCCCGCGTATCGCTGGTTCATTGTGGTTTCTCTCCATGTCTCACTGATGGCTTGGTGACGCCTATGAGACTCACGCCGGCACGGATCGGTTCCCCCCGACCTCACAGACCGTGCTGTGGTCAGGGTGTCAGCCGGAACGAGTCGATGATCGTCGCCGCGGCCTCGCTGTCCTCCATCAGGTCCTGGGGACCGATGAGGATGAGGGAGTGGATGCGTTCCCCGTCGTTGGTGGCGAGCTGGACGCGCGTCAGCTTGCCCTCGGGGGATCCGTCGACGAGTCGGGTGAGTTCGTCGGGGGTGTAGACGCCCTCGGAGTAGGCGGCGTCCAGGCCGCCGGCGCCCTCCCCCGGGACCTCTTCCAGGGTGACCTGCTCGTAGTCCTCGTGTTCCTCGTCGCGGGAGCTCTCCACCGACGTCAGTACCTCGATCGCGGGGATCGGCGCGTCGTCGAAGGGTTGGGTACGCACGTAGGTGAGTTCGAAGGCGGCGTCGCCGGGTCCGACGAAGTCCAGCGTCACGGAGTCGATCTCGTCGGGGTCGGCGAACTCGTCCTCCGGGGGCCGCTCCTGGGCCTCCCAGCCGGCCGGGATCTGGAACGTCGCGTGCTCGTTGTGGAAGGTGTCGAGACCGAGCTCGTCCAGGGCGACGGGAGCCTCTCCACTGGCGTCCACCGCGACGGCCTCGTTCTCCGGGCCACCGAGGAAACCGCGCAGCGGGTTGTCCAGGGCGAACAACGCGACCCCCGCGAAGACGATGGCGAGGGTCAGCCCGACGGCGAGGGCGACGAAGACCCGCCGGCGCCCGCGCGGGCGCTCCGGACGCGGCGCGGTGGCCATTCCTACCCCCGGGAGAGTCGATCAGCGCGAAAAGGACGTGCGTAGGCTACCGTCGCGCCCCGCGACGACCAACCCCTGGCCTCGCGTTCCGGGCACCGCGAACCCGGGCGACCTCCCCACGGCCCCGCGCCACAACGCCCCCGTCCGCGGCGATGGCCCCCGCTCATCGCCGGAGGACGGGGACGCGTCGGTCAGGATTCCAGCGGTGGCCAGATCCGGACCATGATCGCGGTCGTCTCCGCGGTGGTCTGGCCGTTGGCGCGGATCTCCCCGGTGACGTGGATCTTGCGGCCCTCCACGGAGTCGATCCGCGCCGCGACCTCGAGGGGCATGTTCACGGGAGTGGGGACCCGGTAGTCGACCTCGAGTCGTCCCGTCATCACCACCGAGCCCGTCTGCCACGCGGCCTCCCCCACGGCCTGGTCGAGCAGTGCCGCGACCCAGCCCCCGTGGACGCATCCGGGCGGCCCCTCGTAGGCGTCGTTCAGGGTGACGGTGCCCTCGACCCCGTCGGTGACCGAGGACAACCGGAGTGGTGGGGCGAGCGGGTTCGCCGGCCCGGTGACCCCGTTTCCGAGGGTGTTGAACCGGACGAGCCCGTTCTCCTCGCTGCGGACCAGCGGCCCGCTCTCGCGACGCTGGGCATTCAGGCGGCGGGTGGCCTCGTGCACGAGGTCGCCGACCGCGGTGAGCTCGGCGCTGGGGACGTCGGTACGGACGGTGGCCGCGACCAGGCCCCGGATCTGGTCGACGAGCCCGGCGAGTTCGGCGGGGAGGTCGTCGTTGTCGATGACGTCGAATCCGAACTCTGTTGGGTCGAGGGTCTCTTTCGGGGCCTGTGCCTCGACTGTCATGACGTCCTTCTCCAACTCCACGTTCGCGGTCACCAACCAAACCGAATCCTACTCGGTTTCGGTGGCTGAGCCATGGCGGTCACGGCGTGAACCGCGCCACCACGGCGGTGTCGGATCGTCACAACGGTCCCGAGGTGGCGGCGGTCCGCGACGGGGCAGTGCTGTGGCCCGTCGGGATCGCGTCGATCCGGACGGGGCCGCACGACCTCACCCATTCGAAGGCACGACCTAGCCGACCCCGACCGCGCGCAGTCCCGCGGCCGTGGCGGCGGCGACGAGGAGCACCACCAGGAACGGGGCCCGCAGGGCCAGGGCCACCGCGGCGGCCGCGACCGCCGCGACGCGGGGGACGTCGACTGTGAGGCTCTGTCCGGACGTGAAGGTCTCCAGGCCGATCAGCGCGGCCAGCAACGCGACCGGGACGATCGTCGCGAAGTCGGCGATCCGTGGGTTGTCCAGCAGTCGACGCGGCGCCGTCATGCCGACCACCTTCAGTAGTAGGCATCCCACGCCCGTCACGAGGACCGCGATCCACATGCTCATCACGTGCCTCCCGAGGTCTCGGTCGGGCGCGTCGACGCGGCGAGGGTGGCGACGAGGGCCGCGATCGCGGCGCACAGGACGGGGACTCCCGCCGGCAGGAACGTCGTCGTCGCCAGGGCGATCGCCACGCCACCCAGGGCGACCCACCGTTCACGACCGCCGTGGCGCAGACGGGACCACAACAACGCCAGGAAGACGGCCGGGACCACGGCGTCCAGGCCCAGCGCGCTGATGTCGCCGACGTGTCCCGTGGCGACCGCGCCAACGACCGTCGTGACGTTCCAGCAGACGAAGGTGGTCACCGCCGTGGTCGCGAAGCCGAGGCGCGCGTCGTCCCGGTCACGTTGGGCGAGGGCGACCGCCGTCGACTCGTCGATGACACCGTGGGTCGCCACGATCTTGCGGGTGCCGCGCCATCCCAGCACGTCGGCCAACCGCAGGCCGTAGAGCGTGTTCCTCGCCCCCAGCAGCATGGCTCCCACGACGCCGGCGGCGAGGTTCCCGCCACCCGCGATCACGCCGACCAGGGCGAACTGCGACGCGCCGGTGAAGGCGAGCACGCTGAGGACACTGGCCTGGGCCACGCTGAGGCCGGCGGTGACCGCCGAGGTCCCGAAGGCCAGGCCGGCGAACCCCGCGGCGACACCCACACCCAGGCCGTCCCGCACAGGCGGCGCCCAGGCTCGTTGCGAAACGATCATGCCAGGACACTATGTCGGGTCGACCCGGAAGTTCTTGAACGTTATTGCGTGAATCCACGACGGTACGCGCCGGGCCCCACACCGGTGTGCCGCTTGAAGTGACGCGTGAGGTGGGCCTGGTCGGCGAACCCAACCAGGTGCGCCACGTCGGCCGGCGCGTGGCCCTCGGCGAGGAGGTGTCGCGCCCGTAGCACGCGCACCTGGTTGAGGTAGGCGTGCGGCGGCAGACCGTAGTGTCGCCTGAACGCGCGCAGGAGCGGGTGCGGCGCGGAGCCCACGGCGCTCGCCAACTCCGCCAGCGACGGTGGGCCCACCAGGCGCTGACGGAGGATCTCCTCCGCCCGGCGCACCGAGCTGGGCCCGTCCGCGGCGACCGCCGCCCGCCGTGGCCCGGACAGCGAGTGCTCACGGATCAGGGAGGTGAGCGCGAGCCGCAACAGGGTGGACGCGGACAGGTCGTCGCCCCGCTCGGCTGCGATGTGGGCCCGCCGCACGTGGCGCGACGCCGCCTCACCGCGCAGGGGTTCCTCCCCGAACCGCGGCGCGCCCGGGTGTCCCTCCGCTCGCGCGATGTCGCGCACGAACGCCTCGGTGGGGTACATCACGCGGTACTCCCACCCGCTCGGAACCCCCGCCTGCCCGGTGTGCAGGGTGTCCGGCTCGATCAACCCCAGATCCCCCGCGACGGCGCGCCGAATGCCGCCCCGGTAGTAGTACTCCTCCACGCCGCGCTCGATGTGGGCCAACGTGTAGGTCGGATGCGTGTGCCGGGCGAAGCGGTGCCGCACGAAGCGCGCCCGCAACAGCTCGACCTCGGAGCTCGCGGGATGGCTCCAGTACCGCGCGTTCTCCGCCGGAGGCGCCACCCGCGCGTGCTCCTCGGCGACCGATGTCATTCGTTCAGCCTAGGTCGTCACCAGGACATCCACCGCCCCCGAGGAGGGTGAGAACCGCCCCTGACCTGCGGCCACCGGCGACGCCCCGCTCCCCTCACCCCAGACCGCGGGACTGGGGGAGTCGCTTGGAGGCTCGCGGATGATGTGAGGCCGCCCCGGGCGACGGCGCCCAGCGATCCGTGACGGGCGACCCGGCCGGCCGTTCGCGTGGGTCGGCGTAGGGAACGTCGTTCGCGGCGCGAGCCTAGTGCTACCAAGAAGCCCAGCGGTTGGGGCTCACGACCTGGCGTCCCCGCTCGGCGCGGGCCCACACCGCGGTCACCGCCACGCCCGCCCTTCGTCTCCGGTCCGGGTGGTCCCCGGAGCCGTGACCCCGCCCACGGACCTCTGTGGTTCTGGGGAGTCTGTGCGGTGCCGAGCACCTCAGCGTGGTGTGCGCACCCACCGCCACGCGGCCCCGACGCGTCGAGCGGCTGGGCCCGGTTCTCGTTCCCCAGCCCGTGACCAGGGGCCCCTCTCCCGAGACCACCCCTGGTGGTGGCGAACAGGACCGACTCCGCAGCCACACGTCGGAGCGGAGGCACCCGTCCGCGGTCGCCGGCCGGGTCACGGCCCGGCCTCGGACGCCACGACGCCCACACGGCGGGTTCCAGGTCGGCGACCGACAGCACCATGGGGCTCTCTGGATCGCCACCGCGTCGTGACGCGCTCCGTGCCGGCACGCGACGACCACGTCGGTGGCCGCGCCGCGCTCGGTGTCGGCACCGGCTGGCCGCGTTCGGAGTCAGTTGACCTGGGTGAGCGGTCCCGTGGTGAGGGGGTGGCGCGCGGCGTAGGTGTCGGCGGCGTCGCGGAGCGCGCGGACGGTGGCGCGGATCGCGGGTCGGCGGCCGTTCTCGGAGCGCCAGAACGCGTAGACGTGTCGCGCCAGGGCGGGACGTACGGGAACGAGCCGCACCCCCGGCGGCGGCAGGCCGACACCGAGACGCGGCATGACGGCGGCACCGAGGCCGGCCGCGACCAGGGCCAGGCGGGTTTGGTGTTCCTCGGCCGCGTGCACGATGACCGGCTCGACACCCCGTGCGCGCACCATGTGGTGGAGCCAGTCGCTGCAGATGGAGCCGTGGCTCCAGCCGATCCACCTCTCCCGCAGGACCTCGTCGAGGTCGAGGCTCTCCCGGTAGGCCAGGGGGTGATCCACGGGCAGCGCGATGTCGGCGACGTCCTCGATGAGGGCCGCTCGTTGCACACCCTCGGGAAGGGACAGCGGGGCGCCGGCCCAGTCGATCACGATGGCGAGGTCGGAGTCGCCACGGTCAACCGCGCTCACCGTGACGTCCGGTTCCCCCTCGCGGAGCTCCACGCGCAGTCCCGGAAAGCCGTCGGCCAACGTCCTCAGCGCGGACGGCACGATGTCACGCGCGGCGGTGGCCACGGACGAGAGCACGACGTGGCCGATCACTTCCTCCCGGTGCGCCTCGACCTCGGACTCCGCCTGGCGCACCAGGGAGAGGATCTCACCCGTGTGGCGCACGAGGATCTCGGCGGCCTCGGTCAGGCGGACACCCCGCCCGTTGCGCTCGACGAGGGGTTGTCCCACCTCGCGTTCGAGTTTGCTCAGTTGTTGGGACACCGCGGAGTTCGTGACGTGCAGGGTCGCGGCCGCACCGCTCAACGAACCGCTCATCGCGATGGCGTGCAGCACTCTCATTCGATCCACACTCAACACGAAAGCAATACTAACACCGCGACTTAGGAGATTGAAGCAGACCTAACGTCCATTCGGGGATACAACCGAAGTATGACGAAGCAAACGCTCACTGAGCCCACACACGCGCCGTTCACCGCGCCGCCGCGCGACCGCGACCCCGATGTGCCCGTACTGGCGATGGCGCACACCGTCAGCGCCCCCGGAGTCCCCGCCGACGGACTGGCGGAGGTCAGGGCCACCTTGCGCGCGGGGATGACACGAGGCCCGGAACCCCTCGCGGTGTCCGAGGGGGACATCGTCGACCTGTCCCTGTGGGAGTCCCCGCTGGACGTACGCGCCTTCGTCCACGGACGCCACCAGGACCTGCTCCGGCTTCGACGCCGGTGGGGACTCCCCGCCGACGCCGTGACACGCGTGCTGTGGTGGGTCGCGCCCGGGCACACGCCCGACCACGCCGAGGCCGCGGCACGCCTACGCCACCTGCGGGAGTTCGGCCCGGACCGCGAGGCGTTCACCCTGCGCAGCCCGGTGCCGCCCCCTCAGGTCTCGCGCAGGGCCTCGACCGCGGCCGCGAGGTCCTCGGGATAAGGACTGGTGAACTCCATCGGGCGCCCCTCCGTGGGGTGGGTGAAGCCCAGACGCACCGCGTGCAGCCACTGGCGGGTGACGCCCAGCCGCTCGGCCAGTCGCGGGTCGGCGCCATAGAGTCGGTCGCCGACACAGGGGTGACGCAGGGCTGCCATGTGGACCCGGATCTGGTGCGTGCGCCCCGTCTCCAGCGTGATGTCCAGGAGGCTGGCGGCGCGGAAGGCCTCGATGGTGTCGTAGTGCGTCACCGAGGGTCGTCCACCGGCGACCACGGCGAACCGTCCGTCCCCGCTGGGGTGCCGGTCGATGGGGGCGTCAACGGTGCCGCGGAGGGGATCCGGCCGGCCCTGCACCAACGCGTGGTAGCCCTTGTCCACGGTCCGCTCCTTGAACGCCCGCTTCAACGCGCCGTAGGCCGCCTCGCTCTTGGCGAGCACCATGGTCCCCGTGGTGTTGGCGTCCAGGCGATGGACGACGCCCTGACGTTCCGCCGCGCCACTGGTGGTCAGGCGCACCCCGGACGCGAGCAGACCCTCCACCACGGTGGGGCCGGTCCAGCCCACCGCGGGGTGGACGGCGATCCCGGTGGGCTTGTCCACGACGACGATGTCGGCGTCCTCGTAGATGATCCCGAGTCCCGGGACGGCCTGAGGCTGCGTCGTCGGGGCGCTCGGCGGAGGGGGCAACGAGATGTCGAGCCACGCGCCGGCGAACACCCGGTCGGACTTGGCGGCGTCCTGACCGTCGACCAGGACGTCCCCGGCGCCGATGATCTCCGCGGCGCGAGCGCGGGACAGGCCGAACATACGCGCGATCGCGGTGTCCAGGCGTTCCCCGGCCAGACCGTCGGGGACGGGCAGACTGCGTTGGTCACCCATGACGATCGTCCCGCGTCGAGGTGTCGGAGCCGCCCGGGCCCTGGCCGTCGTCGCGCCCGGCACCGTCACCGGGGGTGTCGGCGCCGGCCTGGGGCGGATGCGTGGTCGTGTCCGTCGCCTCGTCACGCGTGGACGGCGTGGTGGCCTTCTCGCTGGCCGAGGCGTCGGCGTCCCTGTCCTTCTTGCGCGCGTCCCGGGTTCCGTCCAGGTTCACGCCGAAGAAGGCCAGGAGCACCGCGAGGACGCCACCGCAGACGATCGCGGAGTCGGCCAGGTTGAACACCGGCCAGTTGGGGACCTGGATCCAGTCGATCACGTGGCCCTGGAGCGGTGCCGGCTCACGGAAGAACCGGTCGATGAGGTTGCCCACCGCCCCACCGAGCACGAGCCCCAGGGCGATCGCCCATCCGACGCTGCGCAGCTTGAAGGCGGCGCGCAGGATCGCCACGACCACGATCGTGGCGATGATGGTGAAGACCCACGGGAAGCCCTGTCCGATGGAGAAGGCCGCACCGGAGTTGAAGACCAGCGTCAGGGTGAGAAACCCGCCCAGCAGTTCCACTGGGTCGTGCGCCGAGTAGTTGCTCAGCGCGATCTCCTTGGTGGCGAAATCGAGGGCCACGGCCACCAGGGCCAGCCCACCGAAGAGCCAGAGCCGCCGCGGGGCCTGCGCCGTCGCGGTGTCGTCGTTCGCGTCCTCTGTCCCCTCGGGGGGCTCCTGCTCTGTACTCAGCGACGCTCCTCGCGCTGTTTACACCGCACGCACTGGGTGGCGCGAGGGAACACCTGAAGCCGGGCCTTCCCGATCGCCTTGCCACACGACTCGCATGCGCCGTAGGTTCCGGCATCGATCCGTTCAACCGCTCGTTTACTCTGCGCGAGCAGCTCACGAGTATTGTAGGTCAGCGCGAGGTCCTGTTCGCGCTGGTGCGCCTTCGCCCCGGTGTCAGTGGGGTCGTCCCCGGCGGTGTCCACCGAGTTCGCGAGCCACTCGGCGAGGGACGTCTCGGCCTGGGTCACCTCGCCGCGCAGGCGGGTGATCTCCCCTTCCAGCTCCGCTCGGACCGTGGTGAGTTCCTCCTCGGTCCAGGGATCCTCGTCGCCACGTACGGGGAGGTTCTCCGTCTCCGACATCTGCGGTTCCCCCTTCCGCGTCGCTCCACGTTGACGAACGGCACCCCGTTGCACAGCGGCTGACGATCCCATTCGATTCCCGCCCCTCCACACGCGCGGACCCGGCCGCGGCGGTCTCCCCTGGCATTACACAACCGTGCGTCTCGTCCCGAATGCGCACAGTGCCGGGAACACTAGACGGTTCACGCAGGTGAGGCAATCATTCACCGAACGTCACGAGGACTTTTGACCATCTCGTTAACGCCTGCGGACACCACGAGAACCCGAGGGGCCTGACGTGGGAAAACACTGCCCCGATCCGGTGGTCTACTCGATGGTGACGAAGCCGCCGTAGTCGTGCGCGAGGGTCGACAGGTGCGGCTCCTCGAACACGGCCGGTCCGCCGTGGGGGCCCGTACGCACCACCACGACCCAGTCGACGTCCTCGGCGTCGTCCTCGCCAGCCAGCATCTCCCGATGCACGGTGCACGGTTCGTATCCCTGGTCGGACAGCTCCTCGGCGAGCTCCTCCGCGTCGTCCCTGTCCGGCAGGGAGACGAGGACCTGTCCCTCGTCCGCTTCCTCGACCATCGGCCACCTCCGCTGTACCGCCTTCACCGGCGACAAAGGATAGGCCAGTCCGGGGAACTCCAGGACACGCGGTGTGGTGCGAGAAGACCGTCGTCGGTCGCGACAATCCGTCGGGTCGGTGGCCTACTGTGCGTTATTCTTGGTGCTGACGCAGCGACGATGGGGACACGCGCCCACGGAAACAGCCGTCGAGCGACCCGGGGACGGTGAGAGCCCGGGGGCATGACCGTGCGGGGCATCACCCCGGAGCCGCCGGAGGAAAAGCCGGAGTGTTCCGGCCTGAGTAGAACCGGCCGTCACGTAACGAAGCGGACCGTGATCCCTCGGAGGGGAGTCGGTCAAGAAGGGTGGTACCGCGGGGTCGCGCACCTCGTCCCTTCGACCAGCCAGCACCCCATCTCCCCCCGGGGGGAGTTCGATCTGGAAGGTACCAATGGCACCGCAGCCCACCTCCGACCCCGCCTTCCCCGCCCTGCCCGCGCAGATCGACCTGCCGGCCATGGAGCGTGACCTCATCCGCCGCTGGTCCAAGGACAAGGTGTTCGAGCGCTCCCTGGAACAGACGCGCGGCGGACCCCACTGGGTCTTCTACGAGGGTCCCCCCACCGCCAACGGCAACCCCGGGGTGCACCACGTGGAGGCACGTGTCTTCAAGGACGTCTTCCCCCGGTTCAAGACCATGCAGGGCTTCCACGTCGACCGCAAGGCCGGGTGGGACTGCCACGGTCTGCCGGTTGAGGTGGCGGTCGAGAAGGAGCTCGGTCTGTCCGGCAAGAAGGACATCGAGGACTACGGTGTCGCCGAGTTCAACGCGCGCTGCCGGGAGTCGGTGATGCGCTACGTCGGCGCCTTCACCGAGATGACCGAACGCATGGGCTACTGGGTCAACATGGACGACGCCTACCGCACCATGGACCCGCGGTATGTGGAGTCGGTGTGGTGGTCGCTCAAGCGGATCTGGGACAAGGGGCTGCTCGTCCGCGACTTCCGGATCAGCCCCTACTGCCCGCGGTGCGGGACCTCGCTGTCGGACCACGAGTTGGCTCAGGGCTACGAGACCGTGACCGACCCGTCGGTGTACGTCCGGCTCCCCATCACCTCGGGCCCCCTCGCCGCCCCCGAACGACCCACGTCGCTGCTGGTGTGGACGACGACACCGTGGACTCTGGTCTCCAACACGGCCGTCGCCGCGAACCCCGACGTACAGTACGTGGTCGCCACGAACGGTTCCGAGCGGGTGCTCCTGGCCGAGCCACTGCTGGCCTCGGCCCTGGGCGAGGACTGGTCGGCCACCGGGGAACGCTTCGAGGGGGCGGAACTGGAGCACTGGTCCTACCAGCGCCCCTTCGAGCTGGTCGACTTCCCCGAGTCGGCCCACTTCGTCGTCCTCGCGGACTTCGTCACGGTCGAGGACGGGACCGGGCTCGTGCACATGTCGCCGGCCTACGGCGCGGACGACCTCGCCGCCTGCCGCGCCTACGGTCTGCCCGTGGTGGAGCCGGTCCGCGCCGACGGCACCTTCGCCGGCGACCTGGACCTCATCGGTGGGAAGTTCTTCAAGCACGCCGACCCGGTGCTCGTCGCCGACCTCCGCGACCGGGGGCTGTTGTTCCGCGAACAGGCCTTCGAGCACAACTACCCCCACTGCTGGCGCTGCCACACCCCGCTGCTCTACTACGCCCTGCCGTCCTGGTACATCCGGACCACGGAGCTCAAGGACCAACTGCTCGCGGAGAACGAGAGGACGAACTGGGTCCCCGACAACGTCAAGAACGGCCGATACGGGGAATGGTTGCGCAACAACGTCGACTGGGCGTTGTCGCGCACTCGCTACTGGGGCACTCCTCTGCCGATCTGGGAGTTCCCCGACGGCCGCCGTATCTGCGTCGGTTCGCTGCGGGAGCTGAGCGAATTGTCCGGCCGCGACCTCAGCGACATGGACCCGCACCGGCCCTACATCGACGACGTCGTGATCCCCGACCCGGACGCCGACCCGTCACTGCCCGAGGAGCAGCGCGTCGCCCGCCGGGTCCCCGACGTGATCGACGCCTGGTACGACTCCGGGTCCATGCCCTTCGCGCAGTGGGGCGCGCCGCACCAGGCCGAGGAGACCTTCCGGGCGAACTTCCCCGCGCAGTACATCTGTGAGGCCATCGACCAGACACGCGGCTGGTTCTACTCGCTGATGGCGGTGAGCACGGCCGTCTTCGGGCAGTCCTCCTACGAGAACGTGGTCTGCCTCGGCCACATCCTCGCCGAGGACGGGCGAAAGATGAGCAAGCACCTCGGCAACGTGCTCGAACCCATCCCCGTCATGGACCAACACGGCGCGGACGCCCTGCGTTGGTTCATGGCCGCCAGCGGTTCGCCGTGGATGGCGCGCCGTGTCGGCCACGCCGCGCTGGAGGAGATCGTCCGCAAGGTGTTGTTGACCTACTACAACACCGTCTCCTTCTTCACGCTCTACGCGCGGGCCGACGGATGGACCGTCGCCGGTCTGGACACCGCTCCCGCCCCGGCGGATCGCCCTCTGCTGGACCGCTGGGCGCTCAGCGAGCTCCACCGCACGGTGCGTGACGTGGAGTCGGCGCTGGAGCGGTTCGACACCGCGGGGGCGGGACGCCACCTGACCAACTTCATCGACGACCTGTCCAACTGGTACGTGCGGCGTTCCCGGCGTCGGTTCTGGTCGGGTTCGGATTCCGCCGCCGGCGCCTCCGCGTTCGCCACCCTGTACGAGTGCCTGGAGACGCTGACCCGGTTGATGGCGCCGCTGGTGCCGTTCCTGACCGAACACGTCTGGGGTGCGCTGCGGCGTGGCGACGCCCCGGAGTCAGTGCACCTGACGTCGTGGCCGACGGTGAACGAGTCCCTCGTCGACCCGGCGCTGTCGGAGCGGATGGCGTTGGCGCGTCGACTGGTGGAGCTGGGCCGTTCGGCCCGGGTGGAGTCGCGGGTGCGGACGCGTCAACCGTTGGGCCGGGCTCTGGTGGGCGCACGCGACTTCGCCGACCTGCCCGAGCAGCTACGCGAGCAGGTCGCCGAGGAGTTGAACGTGCAGACGCTGGACGCCCTCTCGACGGTCGGAGCGGGCCTCGTCGAGTTCTCGGTGAAGCCCAACTTCCGGGCGCTGGGCAAGCGGTTCGGGAAGCGGACCCCGCGGATCGCCGCGGCGCTCACCGAGGCGGACGCCGCGTCGGTGGTCGAGCAGGTGCGCGACACCGGGTGGGCCCACGTGCGGGTCGACGGCGAGCCCGTCGACGTCAGCGCGGAGGAGGTCCTGGTGACCGAGCGTCCTCGCGAGGGGTGGGCGGTGGCCTCCGGTGGAGGTGAGACCGTCGCCCTGGACCTCTCGGTCACCCCGGAGTTGGAGCGTGCCGGGGTGGCGCGTGAGGTGATCCGGGTGGTTCAGGAGGCACGCAAGAACTCCGGCCTGGAGATCACCGACCGGATCCACCTGTGGTGGGAGAGCTCCTCGGAATTGACCGCCGGAGCCCTGCGGGACCACGAGACGACGATCGCCGGCGAGGTCCTCGCCGATGAGGTGGTTGAGGGCCATCCGGACGTGGAGACGTCCGCGGCGGAGTCGGCCGACCTCGACCTGCGTGTGTGGCTGCGCGCCACCCGCTGATCCGGGGGCTGGTGGACGTCTCGGCGTTCACCAGCCCTGGGTCACCGCCGCGCCGATGATCGTCGCCCTGTAGGGTCCTGGCGAACTTCGTCGTGCGCGAGCGGGAGGAAACCCATGGACACAGGCCTGCGCGGGAAGACCGCTGTCGTTCCCGGATCGACCTCGGGCCTCGGTGAGGCCATCGCCCGATCTCTGGCCGCGGAGGGGGCCAATGTCGTCCTCGGCGGGCGCCGGGGGGACCGGGCCCGCAAGGTGGCCGGTGAGCTGGACTCCGCCGTGGGGGTGGAGTTCGACCTCACCGACCCCGACGCCCCGGACACGCTCGTGGGCACGGCCGTTGAGCACTTCGGCCGCGTCGACGTGCTGGTCCTCAACAGTGGCGGCCCCAAGCCCGGCAACGCGACCAACATCAGTGACGAGTCGCTTCGCGGCGCGCTGGAGACCCTCCTGCTGCGGCAGCTTCGCCTGGTGGAACTCACCCTTCCGGGCATGCGGGAGAACGGCTGGGGACGCATCGTCGGAGTCGGCTCGGGCGGTGTCCAACAGCCCATCACCGGTCTCGCCCTGTCCAACGTGGGCCGCGCCGGCCTCGCCGCCTACCTGAAGTCCCTGGCGAACGTCGTGGCCGGGGACGGCGTGACGGTCAACATGGTGCTGCCCGGCCGGATGGACACCGAACGGGTGGAACAGCTCGACCAGGCCCAGGCCTCCGCCGCGGGCAGCACGCCCGAGGAGATGCGCCGCCGCTCCGAGGCCGCCATCCCCACGGGTCGCTACGGCACCGCCCAGGAGTTCGCCAACGTCGTGACGTTCCTCTGCGGCACCGGCGCCAGCTACGTCACCGGAGAGCAGATCCGCTGCGACGGCGGCCAAATCGGCTCCTACTGACGCCCAGGGCCGCCCGCCGGGGTGCGGGCGGCCCAGGACGCTGTCGACTCGGGCCCCCGTCACGTCCCCACGCATGCGCCAGTCGACCGTCCCGGACTCCGCTCCCCCACGGCCCCGAGCCACACGGAGACGCCCGACCGAGCGGGTCACCCGCCGTCCGCCGGCGCGCCGCCCCGAGGCCCCCGGTCCCCTCGGCACCGCCCCACCACGAGCGGCTCACACCCCCGGCGGGAGCTCGCGGTCACGGGGCATCCCCCTCGTCATTCCGGTGTCGTGGGTCGAGCGCAGTCGAGCGGGTACCGTCCGCGCGGCAGCCCACCCCATGATCGGTGCTCAGGTGGAGGCGCGGGCGCCGCTGTCCTCTTCGTGGTCGGTGTCCCGGGGGCCCTCGTCCGCGAGGTCCTCCGGGGCGAGGGCGAAGGTGGTGGAGTCCTCGGGCTCGGTCGGGTCCTCCGGTTGGGGGCCGGCGGAGGGGTCACGGTCGAGCTGGGTGTGGTCGGCGGTCGCGGTGGCGAAGACGTCGGGGTCCCACGGGGACCTCAGGACTCCCAGGGCCTGCTCGGGGCCGTCCTCCTCGTCCTCCTCCGCGGCGTCGCCGTCCACCGGGAACTCCCGCGGCTCTTCGGCGGTGTGTGTGACCGTGGGCGGCTCGGTGAGGCCGGCCTCCGGGGCGTCGGGTGTCCCCTCGGTCTCGGCGTCGACGACGTCGTCTTCCGTATCGTCGTCCGGGTCCACCGGGGGATCCACCAGGTCGGCGCCGTCGTCGCCGTCAACGTCGGGCGCGGCTTCCGTGGTGTCGAGAGGGACCTCGTCGTCCACGGGGACGTCGGAGGTGGGCGCGGTGTTGGGAAGGTCGGCCACGGGGTGGGGGCCGGCTCCTGGGTCCCCGGCCGCGCCTGCCGGGGACGAGGAGTCGTCGATGTCCACCACGGGCCCGCCGGGTGCCGGCGGACCGGACCACGCTTCGTCGCCGCTCCCCCCGCCTCGCTCCGGGTCACGTGGACCAGCGGGCGCGGGAACCAGCCCTGGGCCGGTGGTGGGGTACTGCCACCGCTCTCGCGGCGGTGTCGCCATGGGCGGCGGCGTCCACTGTGTCGGCTGGGCCGACACCGGTGGCTGCCCCATCGGTTGGCTCACCGAGGGTGGCGCCCCGCCGGCCTGCTGTGGTGCGACGTCGGCAGCGGGTCGCCGCCCCAGATTGGGGGCGAAGAGCCCGAGCGCGACGAGCAGGACCGACACACCGGTCAAACCGAAGGCCAAGTAGACAAGCACCTCGTTGGCGAGGATCACCGCCACGACCAAGAGCACAATGGCGGACGCTACGGGGACGAGACTCGCGCGGAGGAACACCGTCGAAATGGCCTATCCGGGAAAGCTGGGTGGATTGGATCTCGGCCAGCTTACACCGGGTCAGCGGTGCTCGTGCGGCGTTTCGCTCGGGTGGTAACCGGCGGGCTGCTGCACCGGCTCGGGCTGAGCGAAGGGGTTGCCACCGGTCATGGCTCCACCAGCCGGCGTCGCCGGCTGCAGCGCCGGGGCCGGGCCCGAGGGGGCGGTGGCGGGGGCCATGGAGGGCTGCTGGAAGCTGCCGGTGTTGCTGGCGGGCTCCTGCGCGCCCTCGGCGAGTTCGCGGAGCTGCCGCTCGAAGTAGTCCTTGAGTCGGCTGCGGTACTCGCGCTCGAAGTCCTTGAGGGTGTTGACCCGGTGCTCCAGCTCGTCGCGCTGCTGCACCAGCGAGCCCATCACCTGACGGTGACGCTCCTGGGCGTCGCGGTCCAGGTTCTCCGAACGGGCGCGGGCCTCGTTGACGATCTGCTCCGCCTGACGGCGGGCCTTGCCCAGGATGTCCTCGGCCTCGTGCCGGGCACGGCCCAGGGTCTCGTCGGCCTCACGACGGGCGTCGGAGATGGCCTGGTCGGCGGTCTGCTGCGCGAGGGCCAGCACCCGAGAGGCGGTGTCCATACTGTCGCCGGACTCCTGCATTCCCATCGCCATCCCGGCAAGTGCCTGCTCGGGGGCGGGCTGCTGGAGCTGGGGCTGGGCGGGCGGCTCGGGGGCGACCTGCATCTGCGGCTGAGGCTGCTGCTGGACCGGCTCCGGGGGTGCCTGGGGCTCGGACTGCATGTCCTGGGCCGACATGGGCGGGACCTTGCCGCGGAGCGCTTCGGCGAGCTTTCCGCGCAGTTCCTCGTTCTCCTGGATCAGCCGGTCGAGCTCGGCCTCGACCTCATCGAGGAAGGCGTCGACTTCCTCTTCGTCGTAGCCGGGCCGAAGCCGGGTGGTACTGAACTGTTTGTTCCGCACGTCCGCGGGTGTCAGCGGCATGTTCGTCTCCTTGGCGCGCTTGGAGTCCGTCCGTAGGGACAGTACCTGATCGTGACACGTGAGGGGTGCCGTTCATGGCGAAGACCACATGTGGAACCGGCGGCCCTGAGCGGCTTTCCCATCGATTCAGATGACCTGGAACGTTGTCACGACCTGGAGCAATATCACCACAATCAGGAAGAGAGCCAGGAAGCTCAGATCCAGGGCAAGGCTACCCAGCCGGACCACCGGAATGAACCGGCGGAGGAAGGACAGCGGGGGGTCGGTGATGGTGTAGACGATCTCGGCGAGGACCAGCACGAGCCCGGTCGGGCTCCAGGAGCGGGCGAAGTTGCGCACCCACTCCAGAATGAGCCGAGCGATCAGCACCATCATGAAGAGGTACAGGATGACCTGTATGACGGACAGCACGATATTCACGGCCGTGCCTCCTGGGAAGGTGCCTCCAACGCCGCGACGGCGACCAATGGCCGCAACCGGCCCGCGGAGATGTTTCTAACTCTGATTGAAGAACCCTCGTTCTGCGATGCGTGCTTTGTCTTCAGCGGTGACCTCAACATTAGCCGGGGACAGCAAGAACACCTTATTGGTCACGCGCTCGATGCTGCCGTGCAGCCCGAAGATCAGCCCCGCCGCGAAGTCGACGAGACGCTTGGCGTCACTGTCGACCATCTCCGACAGGTTCATGATCACTGGCGTGCCCTCACGGAAGTGCTCTCCGATGGTACGCGCCTCGTTGTAGGTCCGGGGGTGCAGCGTCGTGATCCGCGCCAGGTCGGCCGTGCTCGGAGGGGAGACTGTGTGCCGCCTTTCGCCGATGAATCCGCCGTATTCGGCGTCGTCGCCGGAGTCGTTGCCGCCACGGGAGGGCCCGGAGTCGTTGTTGGACCGGTCGTCGACCTGGTCCTCGAACTCGTCGAACTCCTCGTAGTCGTCGTAGCGGTGATCGTAGCGGTCATCCTCCACGAGGCCGAGGTAGACCGCCATCTTGCGCATCGCGCTGGCCATCGTCAGTCCTCCGTCGTCCCGGTGGTTCGCCGCGGATAGGGCGCCCTTGTCCATGTCGGCGTTCACCCCGGCAGGCGAACCAACGAAAGGCGCGACCCTAGAGGGACATTACCCCACCAGAGGGCCGGTCGCCGAGCAAAGCGGTCCCGATCCGAAGGTGTGTCGCGCCGTGTTCCACCGCGGCCTCGAGGTCGGCACTCATCCCGGCGGACACCATTGTCGCGGCCGGATGGTCGGCCCGCAATCGGACACCGAGTTCGCGCAGGCGGGCGAAGGACTCCCCGACGGGCACCCCCGCGTCCGGAGGTGGGGCGACGGCCATGATCCCGCCCAGGCGCAGTCCCTCCCGCTCGGCCACGAAGTCGGCCACGGCGGCGACGTCCTGGGGGTGGCACCCCCCACGTGGGCCCAGGGTGCCCACGACGGCGTCGGGATCCAGGTTGACCTGCACCAGGGCCGTGATCTCGCGCTCGTTCTCCCGGGCCCGTTCCGCGAGGACCCGGGCGAGGCGGGTGCGGTCGACCGAGTGCACGACGTCGGCCCACCGTGCCACGAGCCGGGCCTTGTTGGTCTGCAACTGCCCGATGAAGTGCCATCTGACCTCGGGTGCGACGAGACCGTGGCCGGCGCAGTACTCCGCCTTCTCAGCCAGTTCGGCGGCCCGGTTCTCCCCCACGTCCACGAGTCCGGCCCTCACCGCGGCGCGCACGTCCTCGGCGGGCCGGGTCTTGGTGACGGCGATGACACACACGGAGTCGGGGTCCCGGTCAGCCGCGACGCAGGCGCGTTCCACTCGGCGTCGGACCAGGGAGAGGTTCTCGGTGATCTCGGCGACGCGATCCGGCTCGCTCACGCCGCGTCCCGCCACACGTATCCGGCGAAACGACCCGTGGTCGCGTCCCGCCGGTAGGAGAACAAGGTGTCGTCCTCCCGCGTGCACCGTTCGTCGTGACCAATCTCGGCCACGCCCGCACGCCGGAGTTGGGCGACGACCGCGGCGCGGATGTCGACCCCAGGGCTCCCCCACCGGGTGACGCACGCACCCTCCGGCGTGACGCGCTCCATCGCGTCGCGCAGGTCACGGGGAACCTCGTAGCACTGGCCGCACACACTGGGTCCCAGCAGGGCGACGCACCGCTCCGCGACAGCACCCTGGCGGGTCATCTCCTCGACCAGGGCGCCGGCGATGTCGGCGGCGGTGCCCGGCCGGCCCGAGTGGGCGGCGCCCACCACTCCGGCCTCGGCGTCGGCCACCAGGACCGGGAGACAGTCGGCGACGAGGACCGCGAGCGCCACTCCCGGTCGGGTCGTCACCATGGCGTCGACCTGACCAGCGTTACCTGGAGTGTCGACCACCGCCACGTCGCGGCCGTGAACCTGGCTCATCCACGCCACGGAATCCGGGGATATGCCGAACCCGCGCGCCGCCAGTTCCCGGTTCCGGGCGACGGCGGCGGGGTCGTCTCCCACCCCGTTGCCGAGGTTGAGCCGCGCGAACGGAGGAGCACTGACTCCCCCGTCCGCACGTGCGGTGAATCCGGCGGAGACGCCCCGCCCCAGTCCGTGAATGCGTTGCCCGATGGGCGTCGCGTCAGCGTTGGTGGTCACTTGAGAAAGTCTGGCACATCCAGGTCGTCGCCCTCGTCGAAGACCACCCGCCGCCGCGGGGCACGCCCCTCGCTCCCCCGGCCACCGCCGAGGTCGTCGGTGTCGGCACGGTCGCTGACCGCGCGGATGCCACTCAGCGAGGTCCCCGAACTCGGGGTGCGCAGGTCCTCCAGCGGGTCGCTGTCGTCCACGACGTCCTCATGCGGCGGCTCGGGCTCCGCCACCGGCTCCGCGACCTGCCGCGGGGCGGGTTCGGGCTCCGGATCCGGCTCGCGCACCGGAGCGGGAGTCGACGGCACCGAGGTCGCGGAGGCGCTCGGCGACGCGCTGGTCGCCGTGGGACGCGTCTCCGACGTCACCGGTGTCGGCTGGGCCGGTCGCACCGTTGGCGCGGGCGGCTCCGGAGCCGCGGGTCGCGTCGGCTGCGCCGAGGCCACCGGGGCGATCGGGGGAACCTCGGACGCACGCGGCCGAGCCTCCTCCTCCGCCTCGGGCTGGGGCGTGGGCTCGGGTCGCGGCTCCGGCTGGCGGGCGGGAGCCGGCGGTTCCGCGGCGGCGGGTGTCTGGGTCGGACGAGCGGGCGCGGTCTGCGCCGTCGCCTGCGCCGGTGACGGTCCCCCGTCGCGCACGTCGTCGAACCCTGCCGCTATCACGGTGACGCGCACCTCGTCACCGAGGGCGTCGTCGATGACGGCGCCGAAGATGATATTGGCCTCGGGGGCGGCGGAGTTCGCCACCAGTTGCGCCGCCTCGTTGATCTCGAACAGTCCGAGGTCGGAGCCACCCTGGATCGAGAGCAGCACTCCGTGCGCTCCGTCGATGCTGGCCTCCAGCAACGGCGAGGAGATCGCCATCTCGGCCGCCGCGACGGCGCGGTCGTCCCCGCGCGCCGAACCGATCCCCATGAGGGCCGAGCCCGCGCCCGACATCACGGACTTGACGTCCGCGAAGTCGAGGTTGATCAGCCCCGGCGTGGTGATCAGGTCGGTTATGCCCTGAACACCGGAGAGCAGTACCTGGTCGGCGGCCTTGAACGCGTCGAGAACGCTGACCTGACGGTCGGAGATCGACAGGAGCCGGTCGTTGGGAATCACGATCAGCGTGTCGACCTCGTCGCGCAGCATCGCTATCCCGGACTCCGCCTGGGTGGCGCGCCGCTTGCCCTCGAAACCGAAGGGCCGGGTGACGACACCGATGGTGAGCGCCCCGAGTGAACGGGCGATGTTGGCCACCACGGGTGCGCCACCAGTGCCCGTCCCGCCGCCTTCGCCGGCGGTCACGAACACCATGTCCGCGCCCTTGAGGACCTCCTCGATCTCCTCTCGGTGGTCCTCGGCCGCCTTGCACCCCACGTCGGGGTTGGCGCCCGCGCCCAAGCCGCGTGTGAGTTCGCGCCCAACGTCAAGTTTGACGTCGGCGTCACTCATCAGAAGCGCTTGGGCGTCGGTATTGATCGCTATGAACTCGACGCCCTTGAGACCCTCCTCGATCATCCGGTTGACGGCGTTGACGCCACCGCCGCCGATGCCGACGACCTTGATGACCGCGAGGTAGTTTTGCGGTGCTGCCACGACGAGGGGCCCTTCCGCTCGCTTGATGACCGACGCCACGGACGGGCGACGGTGCCCGTCCCTGCAACCCGGCTGCCAGACTTATGTCAACTGGGAGCATTGCTTCCGACAGTAGGCTCAGGCCCACCTGGGGAGCAACTAACTAGGTGTTCAGCCTAGCGGCGTGTCGCGCGGGGACGCGATGCGACGCCCCGGCGCCACGCCTTTGGTTTTTATCGAACGACCGCCACATCCGGCGCGCTCACGTCATACTCCAGCTCCGGTTCGGCGGGGTGCTCCTCCGTGAGGGCCGCCAGAACCCGTGCCTTGTCGGTGTTGCCCTCGGCGCTGCCCCAGACCACACGTGCCCCGGAGGCGAGGTCGAGTTCGATCCTCTCCTCGGTGGCGTCGATGGTCCGGATCTCGCTGAGGAAGTCCTCGGGGAGCGCGCCGGTGACGGCCGCGGCGGCGGCGACACCCGTGTTTCCCTCGATCTCGCCACGCACCGTCACCAAGGGGCTCTCCGACGGCGGGTCGTCGGCGTCCTCGATGCGGACACCGTCCGCGTCGACGAGCTGGTACCCGTCGTCCGCCCGCACGCTCAGTACGGGCTCGCGTTCGGTGACCTCCACGCGCAGGTGGGTCGGCCAGCCGCGACGCACGACGACCTCCTCCGCCAGGCGTAGCTCCTCGGCGCGTTCCGAGGCCGCGTCGGTGTCGACTCGGGCGAGCGGTGTCCCCTGCTCGACCGCGACGGCGTCCACCACGTCGGCCTCGGGGATCCGGTCGGTCCCCGACACCTCGATGTCGCGTACGACCAGCAGCCGGGATCCGAGCAGGATCCACACCACGGCCGCCAGGACGCCCACCGTCAGTAGGAGCACGAAGGCGAGCTTCCACGGGTTGGATCTTCGACGGGCCGACACCGTGGCGGCGTCGCCGCTCGTCGGCTGGTCCGAGGCGTCCCGTCCGTTCCCGCCGTCGCTTTTCTTGGTCACTACGCCTCGTTCAGAGCTGCCGCGATGTCGGGACCGAGTTCCGTGACATCCCCGGCTCCCATGGTCAGCACCACGTCACCGGGGCGAGCGAGCTCCGCGACGCGTTTCGCCACGGTCTCCCGCTCCAGGTGGCCCAGGACCCGCCCGTCGGTATCGGGGCCGTCGGTGATGAGACGCGCGTCCACACCGGGGATGGGGTCCTCACGGGCCGGGTAGATCGGCAACACCAGTGCCGTGTCCGCCAGCGCGAGCGCGGCGGCGAACTCGGCCGCGAACGCGCGGGTGCGACTGAACAGGTGTGGTTGGAAGACCACGAGGACGCGGGGGTGCCGCTCGCCGCCGGCGGTGTCGGCCCCGGTGGAGTCCAGGGCGGCGCGCACGGCGCGGAGGTCGGCCGCGACCTCCGTGGGGTGGTGGGCGTAGCTGTCGTAGACGCGGACACCGCGGCCCCCACCCTTGGGTTCCATTCGACGCCCGGACCCGGTGAACGCGGCCGCGGCGCGCGCGGCGGCCTCCAGGTCGTGGCCCAGACGGTGCGCCGTCGCCACGGCGGCGGCCGCGTTGAGGGCGTTGTGCTCTCCCGCGGCCTCCACCCGACAGTCCACGCGCTCGCCGTCGGGCGCGCGCAGGGTGAACCGGGTGGCGAAGCCCTCGGCTCGCACGTCGTCGACGACGTAGTCGGCCGACGCCGAACGTCCGAAGGTGACGACGTCGGCGGTGGGGTGGTGGAGGTCGGCGGTCAGGGCGACGGTTTCGGGGTCGTCGGCGGAGACCACGATCAGCTCGGTGGTCCGTGCGGCGAACTGGGCGAACAGTGCCCGGATCTCCGCGAGGCCCGCGTGGTTGTCCAGGTGGTCGGCCTCGATGTTGGTGATGACCGAGACCGCGGGCGAGAGCAGCAGGAAGGACCCGTCGCTCTCGTCGGCCTCCACGACCATGACCTCGCCCGTTCCGGCCTCGGCTCCGGTTCCGGTCGCGGTGAGCGTTCCACCGATCACGTATCCGGGGTCGGCGCCGAGCTCGCGCAGGATGACCGTCAGCATGGACGAGGTGGTGGTCTTGCCGTGCGTGCCCGCGACGGTCACACCGCGACGGGACAGCAGCAGCCCGCCCAGGGCGGCCGCCCGAGGCAGGACCCGCAGGCCCCGCTCCCGCGCCGCCGCCAGTTCCGGGTTGTCGTCGCGGATCGCCGAGGAGACGACGAGCGTGTCGGCGTCGCCGAGGTTCTCCGCGGTGTGGCCCACGTGGACGGTGGCGCCGGCCGCGCGCAGTTCCGGCAGCGCCGGCCCCTCGCGGGCGTCACTACCGGAGACGGGGACGCCCTGCCGCAGCAGGACGCGGGCGATGCCGGACATGCCCGCGCCGCCGATCCCGACGAAGTGGACGTGGCCCAGTTCCGTCGTGGGTGGCACCTCGGTGCGTTCCACCAGACTCATCGACCCGCCTCGCCCTGGTTCCGGCTCGCGGCGCCCCGCGTGGGACTCACTGCCTGTCCTCCCCGTCGTCGGAGTAGCGCGACGACTCGTAGTCCACCTGTCCGTCGATGGGCGCCTGGCCCCGGTTGCGGGAGCCCCCGGCCACCGCGAGGACCTCCTGCGCGAGCTCCTCGTCGGCGTGGGAGCGTCCCATCCGCGAGGCCGCCTCGGACATGGCGACGACTCGGTCGGTGTCGGTGAGAACGGGGAGCAGGGTGTCGCGGATCCACTGCGGGCTGAGCGCCGCCTGGTCGATGAGGAGACCGCCACCCGCCTGCACGACGGGCTCGGCGTTGAGCCGCTGCTCGCCGTTGCCGATCGGCAGCGGCACGTAGGCCGCGGGAAGTCCCACCGCGGTGAGCTCGGCACACGTCATGGCGCCGGAACGGCACAGCGCCATGTCCGCGGCCGCGTAGGCGAGGTCCATCCGGTCCACGTAGGGAACGACGACGTAGGGGACGTCGCCCTGGGTCCGGTCCTGCGGACCGTCGGCGTTCTTGGGTCCGACGACGTGCAGGACCTGGACTCCGGCGTGGTGCAGCTCGTTTGCGGACGTGAACAATACGTCGTTGACGGTCTGCGCGCCCTGCGACCCACCGAACACCAGCAGGGTCGGCAGGTCGGGCCGTAGACCGAAGTGGGCCCGCGCCTTGTCTCCCGTGCTGAGCCGGTCCAGCTTGGAGATCTGTTCGCGCAGCGGGATCCCGATGAACCGGCTGTTACGCATCTCGGCGTTGGGGTGACCGGTGTACACGTGGGTGGTGAGGTAGGCGCCGAGGCGGTTGGCGAGGCCCGGCAGCGGGTTCGCCTCGTGGACCACGATCGGCACCTTGCGGCGGCGCGCGGCCAGGTATCCGGGGGTCGCGACGTATCCGCCGAAGCCGACGAGGACGTCGGCCCCGACCCGGTCCAGCACTCCCGCCGCCGCACCGATCGCGCTGTTCAGGCGCCCCGGAACGGTCAGGAGCTGTGGGGTGAGCTTACGGGGCAGCGGCACGGCGGGGATCTCCGCCAGCTCGTAGCCGCGCATCGGCACCAGGCGGGTCTCGAGCCCGCGCTCCGTCCCCAGGCACACCACGTGCGCGCTCGGGTCAATCCGCCGCAACGCGTCAGCCAGGGCCAGTGCGGGTTCAATATGACCCGCGGTTCCGCCCCCGGCAAGGACCACCTTCATCGCCGCCGACTCCTCTTCGCAGAATCCTGTCCGTTCCCCGCCCCATTCTGCCGGGTTCGGGAGGTGTTTGGGCCAGATGTGGCGCCGAGGCCCAACCAGCGCAGCCCGCGCTCGAGCAGACTCGGGTTCCGGGCGGCGAGCGCCTTCCTCGCCTCCGGCTCGGCGCGGGCCAGGGAAAGCAGGACTCCCAACCCCACCAACGTGGGTATCAGTGCCGATCCACCGGCGGAGATCAGCGGCAGTGGAATCCCGGTCACGGGCAGCATACCGATGACGGTGCCGATGTTGACGAAGGCCTGGACGACGATCCAGCACGTGACGGAGATCGCGGCCAATCGGACGAAACTGTCCTTGGCGCGCATGGCCACACGGAGCCCCGCGTAGCCGAGAAGGCCGAACAGGCCAACGACGAGCAGGGACCCGAGCAGTCCGAGTTCCTCACCGATGATGGCGAAGATGAAGTCGCTCTCGGGGTGCGGCAGCAGGCCCCACTTCTCCCGGCTGGCGCCGATCCCCACCCCGAACAGGCCCCCCGTGCCCAGAGCGTACAGCCCGTGCAGGGCCTGGAAGCCCGCGTCGGTGGGGTCGTCCTGGGGGTTGAGGAACGTGGTCATGCGCGCCACGCGGTAGGGCTCGACCACGGCCATGATCGCGACCAGCAGGCCCACGAGCGCGAACATGCCGATGAAGAGGCGTCCCGGGGCGCCCACGACCCACAGCAGGGCCAGGAACACCGCGAGGAGGACGCAGGTGGTTCCCAAGTCGCTTCCGAGCAGGACCAGCAGGACGAGCACCGCGACCCCCGGCAGGAGGGGCATCAGGAGCTGTCGCCACTCATCGAGCTGGTTGAGTTCCTCCCGTCGGGCGAGGATCGTCGCGCCCCAGAGCGCGAAGGCGAGCTTGGTCGGCTCCGAGGGCTGGATCGTGACGCCCCCCAGCTCCAGCCAGCGCGCCGCCCCGGTGTAGTAGGTCTCCCCCTGGAACACCGTCAGCAGGAGGAGGACGATGCACACGATCATCGCGGGGTTACCCACGACACGCAGGATCCGCACCGGAACGTGGGAGGCGAGGATCATCAGCGGGACGCCGACCAAGGCGGCGAAAAGCTGCTTCTGGAACAGTGAGAACGACGACCCGGTCTCGGTGAGGGAGTCGATCATCGAGGACGACAGGACCATCACCAGGCCGAGCGCCATGAGCAACGCCGACGCGCCGAAGATGAGGTAGTACGACGTGAGCGGCCGATCCAGGCGTTGGAGCAGCCGCGCGGTCCGGCTGGGGGGCCTGACCCGCCTCGTCTTGGTCGAGGACGTCGGAACCGTTGCCGTCACACGCCACCTCCGCACATTCGCACGTCGCCAAGTGTGGCGGGAACACGCGCGCGGACACCGGACATTTCCCGCGTGTCGCTGGATCGCGTGGTGTCCGGGCATCGGGAGGGGCGGCCTCCCCCCACCCGTCCCTCCCCCGGGCCGGCGATCAGTCGCGGGTGGCGGCTGTGTCGATCCCCCGGGTGACCGCGGCGGCGAAGACGTCGCCCCGCTCCCCGTAGTTGGTGAACATGTCCATGGAGGCCGCGGCGGGCGCCAACAGCACGGTGCTCGCGGCATGGGTGGTGGCCAGGTCACGCGCCGCCCCGATCACCGCGTCCATCGCGTTGACGTCCGTACGGTCGATCTCCACGACGGGGACGTCGGGAGCCGTCCGCTCCAGGGCGGCACGCAGCCGCGCCCGGTCGGCGCCGATCAGGACGACACCGCGCAGTCTCTCCCGCGCGGCACGCACCAGCGCGTCCAGGTCGGCCTCCTGCGCACCCTTCAACAGACCGCCCGCGATCCAGACCACCGAGTCGTAGGCGGCGAGGGACGCGGCCGCGGCATGGGCGTTGGTGGCCTTGGAGTCGTTGACGTACTCCACCCCGTCAATGGTGCCGACCGTGG
This sequence comes from Spiractinospora alimapuensis, assembly GCF_018437505.1. Taxonomy (NCBI): domain Bacteria; kingdom Bacillati; phylum Actinomycetota; class Actinomycetes; order Streptosporangiales; family Nocardiopsidaceae; genus Spiractinospora; species Spiractinospora alimapuensis. Next base: position 1,054,576 of record NZ_CP072467.1, read on the forward strand.
CGATGCGGTGATCCTCGGGCGTGAACGCGACGAGGCCGGCACGGACGGCGGCGGCCGGGACACCGGCCACGCGTGCCATCGCGGCGGCGGCGAGCGCGTTGGCCACGTTGTGCGGCGCGGCCGGTCGGACGTCGTCCACGCTGGCGAGCACCACGCCGGGTTCGTCCCGGGTCGCGCCGGTGCGGTCCACCAACGTCCCGTCGGCGACGCCCAGCTCCCCGATCGCCGGCGCGGCGAGGGTGAACCCGATCGTGGGCGTGGTGGGGTCCCCGTAGCGGTCGGCGAGCCGACGGGACCAGGGGTCGTCCAGGTTCACGATGCGCGTCGTGCCCGAGGCGTAGATCCGGCCCTTGTCCGCGGCGTAGGACTCCAGGTCGCCGTGCCAGTCGACGTGGTCGGCGGCGACGTTGAGGACGGTGGCCGCCTCCGGGCGGACACCGGTCGACCAGTGGAGCTGGAAGCTGGAGAGCTCGACGGCGAGGATCTCGTTCTCGGCCCCGGGTTCGAGGGCGACGTCGACGATAGAGGTTCCGACGTTGCCCACGGCGCGCGCCTGGTAGCCCGCGGCCCGCAGGATCGCCTCCAACATGCGCACGGTGGTGGTCTTGCCGTTGGTCGCCGTGACCGCCAGCCACCGCTGTCCCGCGGGCTTCAGGCGCCAGGCGAGCTCGACGTCGCCGATGACCTCGATGCCCGCCCGGTTCGCGGCGACGAGCGCCGGCGCGTCCGGTCGCCACCCGGGTGAGGTGACGACCAACTCGGTGCCGGCGGGCAGGGCGTCGGTGCCGGTGCGGACCTCGATACCGTGTCCGCGCAGCTCGGCCGCCTGCGTGTGGACCCGCGCGGCGACGGGGTCGGCGTCCGCGGCGTCGCTCTCCCGCTGGCCGTCGATGACGCACACCCGGGCGCCGCGACGGGCCAGCGCGCGGGCGGCGGGGGGGCCGGAGACGCCGAGGCCGGCGACGCAGACGGCGAGCCCGGTGAGGTCGGCGTCACTCCAGGGAGCGGACGGCCGGGGGGGCGGCGCGCCGTCCGGCGTCATCGCGGCATCCATTCCAGGTAGAACAGGCCGACACCCACACCGACGAACAGTCCCTGGATGATCCAGAAGCGGATGACGATAGTCGTCTCCGCCCACCCCTTGAGTTCGAAGTGGTGTTGGAGCGGCGCCATGCGCAGGATGCGTTTCCCGGTCAGTCGGAAGGTGCCGACCTGCACCATGACCGACAAGGTGATGAGGACGAACAGTCCGCCGAGGATGACGAGCAGCAACTGGGTCCGGGTGGTGATGGCCAGGCCCACGAGCAGACCACCCAGGGCGAGGGAGCCGGTGTCCCCCATGAAGATCTTGGCCGGCGGCGCGTTGTACCACAGGAACCCGATACAGCCGCCGAGGCCGGCGGCGGCCACGACCGCGAGGTCCAGGGGGTCGCGCACCGTGTAGCAGTTCGGGCTCAGCACCTCGACGCAGCTCTGGCGTAGCTGCCAGTTACCGATGATGACGTAGGCGACGAGGGAGAGGACGGTGGCGCCGGCGGCGAGCCCGTCCAGTCCGTCGGTGAGGTTCACCGCGTTGGACGTGCCGACGATCAGCAGCAGCGCCCAGATCACGAACACGCCGACCATCAGCGGCGGGCCGAAGTCGCGCAGGAACGACAGGTGGGTCGATCCCGGGGTGTAATCGTGGTGGTTGGGGAACTGCGTCGCCCCGATCGCGAACGCGACACCGACGACGATCTGTCCGAGCATCTTGGCGCTGCTGCGCAGGCCGAGGCTGCGCTGCATGAAGATCTTGATGAAGTCGTCGAGGAAGCCGACGAAACCGAGGCCGACGAACAGCCCCATCACCAGCAGCCCACTCACGGTGGGCACGGTGAGGGAGACGGCGTGCGCGGCCAGGTAGCCCACGACGGCGCCGATGATGATGGTGATGCCGCCCATGGTGGGCGTGCCGCGCTTGTCGTGGTGGGCCTCGGGGCCCTCCTCACGGATGTGCTGTCCGTAGCCACGCCGGCGGAGAATGCGGATCAGCAGCGGTGTGCCGAACAGTGAGATCAGGAGTGAGACCCCCGCGGCGACAAGAATTCCTGTCACTGCGTGCCTCCCTCGGCCGTCAGCCGTTGCGCCAACTGCTCCAGCCCGGTCACCCGCGATCCTTTCACCAACACGATGTCGCCCGGTCGGAGCACGTGCGACAGGGAGGTCACCGCGTCGTCGCTGTCGACCACCCGACGTGTCTCTCCGGGCCATTCCGTCACAGTGGCGGCTCCCGCGGCAATCGGTTCCGCGGCCGAGCCGACCGTCACCAGCACGCCGACACCGAGTTCGGCGGCGAGTCTCCCTACGCGTTCGTGCTCGACGTCGTGGCCGTCGCCGAGTTCGGCCATGTGGCCCAGGACGGCGACCGCGCGGCGTCCCGGTGTCGCCTCGACCATCGTGCGCAGGGTGCGCAGCGCGGCCTCGGTCGACTCGGGGTTGGCGTTGTAGGCGTCGTTCACGACGGTGACACCGTCGGCGCGCTCCGACACCTCCATGCGCCAGCGGCTCTTCGCCCGGGCGTCGGTGAGCGCGGCGGCGATCTCGCCGGGCGCCAGTCCGAGTTCCCGCGCCGCCGCCGCGACGGCTAGCGCGTTGTGGACCTGGTGCTCACCGGCGAGGGCGAGGGCGACGTCGCCGCGCCCCTCGGGGGTGACCAGGGTGAACCGGGGACGTCCGCCCGCGTCCAGGACGACGTTCTCGGCGTGGACGTCGGCGTCGGGCGTCCGCCCGTACCGGACCACACGCGCGGTGGTGCGGGTGGACATGGCCGCGACCGCGGGATCGTCGGCGTTCAGTACCGCGACCCCACCGTGTTCGGCGTCGGGGAGCGCCTCCACGAGTTCGCCCTTGGCCTTGGCGACCGCCTCCCGGCTGCCGAACTCTCCAAGGTGGGCGGTGCCGACGTTGAGGACGATGCCGATCCGGGGCGGCGCGACGTCGCACAGGTGCGCGATGTGCCCGGTCCCTCTGGCCGCGGCCTCGAGGACGACGAAGCGGGTGTCGGGGCCGGACTTGAGCACCGTCAGGGGCAGCCCGATCTCGTTGTTGAAGGATCCCACCGGGGCGACCGTCGGCCCCTGGGGGGCGACGACCTGGGCGAGTAGGTCCTTGGTGGTGGTCTTGCCGGAGGATCCGGTGACCGCCATGACCTGGGCGTGGGGCAGGGCGTCCAGCGTGTGGCGGGCGAGCCGGCCCAGCGCGTCGAGCACACCGGCGTCGCCGTCATCGACGACGAACTGCGGGATGGTGGTGTCGGTCGGCCGGGAGACGAGCGCCGCGGCGGCGCCAGCTCGCGCGGCGGCGGCGACGAAGTCGTGGCCGTCCACGCGTTCCCCCGTGAGCGCGACGAACAGCGCGCCGGGGACCACCTCTCGTGAGTCGATGACGACAGGGCCGTCCACGGTCTCTTCCCGTCCACTGTCTCCAGGAAGGAGACGGGATTGGGTGACCGCAGCGATCCGATCGAGCGGCAGCACGACCAAATCCACTCCTTAGGACTTCGGGGTCTGTCCGTGCGCGGCAGCGACGCACGCGGCGGCCCACAACGGGGCACAGGGCGCTCCCGCGAACCGCGTCCGGAGAGGATACCGACTTGGTGCCAGGTCCGTTTGCCGCACCTACCCTAGAGCATGTCGACCGGCCGCGTCGCGCAGCGCCTGCCGGAGAACCTCGCGGTCGTCGAACGGGAGTGTCACCCCCGCGACGGTCTGACCACGTTCGTGACCTTTCCCGGCCACGACGATCGTGTCGCCGGGACGGCCACGACGCACCGCGAGGGCGATCGCCTCGGCGCGGTCGGGTTCCACCGTGACGCGGGCCCGCCGCTCGTGGGGCACCTCGCTCACACCGTCGAGGATGCCGCTGAGGATGCCCAGGGGGTCCTCCCCGCGGGGGTTGTCGTCGGTCAGGATGACGGCGTCGGCGAGGCGCGCCGCCGTCTCCCCCATCAGTGGGCGTTTGCCGCGGTCCCGGTCGCCCCCGCAGCCGAAGACGATGGTGAGTTCGCCGTCGGTGACGGTCCGCAGGGAACGAAGGACCGCCTCGATGGCGCCGGGTTTGTGGGAATAGTCAACGAGGGCGGTGATGTCGGTGCCGTCACCGACGCGCTCCATGCGCCCCGGCACACCGGGGCACGCCGCGACTCCGGCGGCGGCGTCGTCGAGGGGGACCCCGGCCTCGACGAGCGCGACGATGGCCGCGAGCGCGTTGTCCACGTTGAAGGGACCGGGAAGGGCGATCGACCCGTGGGCCGAGACGCCGCCGGGGCCCACGACACGGAAGGTGCTGCTGGTGTGTCCGAGCTCGATGTCCTCGGCGCGCCAATCGGCGGTGGGCTCGTCCTTCGAGGAGACCGTGGTGACGGGGACCTTGCCCTCGGCCGTCACCATGTCGATCAGGGCTCGGCCGAAGGGGTCGTCGGCGTTGACGACCGCGACCCGGGTCTTCTCCGGACGGAAGAGCTGCGCCTTGGCCTCGAAGTAGTCACGCAGGTCGGCGTGGAAGTCGAGGTGGTCCTGGGAGAGGTTGGTGAAGACGGCCACGTCGTAGACGACCCCACCCACGCGGCCCATGGTCAGCGCGTGGCTGGAGACCTCCATCGCTGCCGCGGAGACGCCCTGTTCCTGGGCGAGCGCGAACACCGCGTGCAGGTCGGTCGCCTCCGGCGTGGTCAGCGGCGTGGAGATCGTGGAGCCGGCGATCTGCGTCTCCACCGTGCCGATGAGGCCCGTCACCATGCCGGCCGAACGCAGTCCCGACTCCAGCAGGTAGGTGATGGTGGTCTTCCCGCTGGTGCCGGTGGTGCCGATCAACAGCATGCCGTCCGCGGGGTGACCGTAGGTCCACGCCGCGGCGACGCCGAGCTGTGACCGCGGGTCGGCGACGACCAGGACCGGGAGTCCGGTGGCCCGGGCGCGTTCCCTGCCCTCGGGGTCGGTCAGGATCCCGGCCGCTCCCGCCTCGACGGCCTGAGCCGCGAACGCCACCCCGTGGCGCTGTTGCCCGGGCAGCGCGACGTAGAGGTCACCGGGTCGCACCTGTCGGGAGTCGTGGGTGATTCCGGTGACGGTGACGGAGCCCGGCTCACCCTCGGCTCCGAGGACACGGACCAGGTCGCTGAGCGGACGCGGTTCAGTATGGCGAGGTCGCGGTACAGGTTCCACGCCGAGAGGCTATCGCACCTGGACGGGGGAACCACCGTGTCGAGCGCGCCGCGCGACCGAGCGCCGTCACCCGACCGTGGTCCCGTGAGTACGGCCGGATCCCTCGCCCCCACGCCTGCTCGCCCACGTGATCGCACGCCCCCTCGGGGAGTACTCACGCGGTGCCTGCGGTGGGCCCTCCCGTCACCGCCACCAACATGGGGTCCTCCGCCCGGCTCGAAGCGACGCACCCCCTCCCCCGCGCCCTTGCGCCGTTCGATCACGGACGTGGTGGACGGGCACACCCGCACCCGGTGCGTGCGGCGGAGCACCGACGTTCCGGGGGGGCGTGAGGCAGTCGGCGACGAGGGTGGGGAGCGCCGGCCGGGCGATCGACGTGTGGCGTCGTGCGTCCGCCCCGCCGGACGGCCTCGGTGACCTGGACTCCGGACCGGAGCGACGGCGCGCCTCCGGCTCGCGCGCAACCCGACGCGACCCGTCAGCGCAGCAGCGCCTGTGACGCCTTCCGTTCGGACCGGACCAGGGCTGCGGACATCTCACGCAGCGCGAGTTCGACCCGCTGAGCGACGTCGGGATCGGTGAAGTCGCCCCGACCGTCGGTCCGCGCGGGGGCACCGGAGATCGTGACCGAGTCGACCAGCACGCTGCCCATCAGGGTGAGTGTGGGGATGAGGGCGAGGTGGCCCCGCATGCCGCCCGCCTGGCCCGGTGACGAGCTCATCAGGAGCGTCGGCTTGCCGGCGAGCCCGCTGGATCCCACGAGCCAGTCCATCGCGTTCTTCGTGGCGCCCGAGGGGCCGTGCGCGTACTCCGGTGTCGCGATGATGATGCCGTCGCACCGGTCGGCGCACGCCCGGAACTCGCGCGCGGCGTCGGGGAGCAGTGCCTCGTCGTCGAGGTCGGGGTTGAACAGCGGAAGCCGGCCGGCGAGCTCGGCACCGAGCACGGTGATGTCGGGCCGGGCGCGGTCGGCCGCGCGGAGCAGCCCCGAGCTGTAGGAGTTCCGCCGCAGGCTCCCGCAGATCCCCAACACGTTCCACATGGGCACACCCCGGTCCGCTCGCCTGACGACACGGTCGCGACCACCCTACCCAGCGTGGTCTCCGGCGCGACTCGCTACTCTTCGAAGAGCCGCAGCGACTCCATCTCCTCGTCGGCCGGCGGTACCTGTTCGGACTTCAGCGCGAAGGACATGACGTCGCTGAAGACGGGGCCGGCGGCCTCGCCGCCGTGATAATCGCTCTCGGCGTCGTGGAGGACGACCTGGACGACGAGCTCGGGGTCGTCGGCCGGAGCGAAGCCCACGAAGGTGCTGGTGTAGCCGCCGCCCTCGTAGGTCCCGGTCTCGGGGTTGACGTTCTGCGCGGTCCCCGTCTTCCCGGCGACGCGGTAGCCCGGGATCTGCGCCTGCTGCGCGGTGCCGTGTTCGCCGGTGACCGCCTCCAGCATGAGCCTGAGGTCCGCGGCGGACTCCTCGCTGATCACCCGTTCCTGGGTGGCGTCCGATCCCTCGTCGAGTTCACCGTCCTCGCCGACCGTGCCGGCGACGATGTGCGGTTCGGCGCGCACCCCGTCGTTGGCGATGGTGGCGTAGACGCTGGCCGCCTGGACGGCGTTGACCGAGATGCCCTGTCCGAAGGAGATCGTGGCGAGCTGGGTTCCCCACCACTCGTCCGGCGGCGCGACGATGCCGGCGTTCTCGCCGGGAAGGTCGAGCCCGGTGGGCTTGCCGAAGCCGAACCGCCCCAGGTAGTCGTACAGGCCGTCCGCCCCCACCTGTTCCGCCATGAGCACGGTCCCCACGTTGGACGACAGGGCGATGATGCCGCTCATGGTCAGTCGTTCGTACCCGTGGGGGGTGGCGTCGCGGAACGTGCGGTCGTGTCGGTCGAGGCTCTCGGGGACGGAGTAGACCGTGTCGGGTGTTCCCAGCCCCTCCTCCAGCACCGCGGCGGCGGTGATCACCTTGTTGGTGCTGCCGGGTTCGAAGGCGTCGGCGACGGCACCGTTGCGTCGGTCCTCGGCCTCGGAGTCCTCGACGGCGTTGGGGTCGAAGGTGGGCGCGTTGGCCATGGCGAGGATCTCACCGGTGGGCCGCATCACGATGACACTGCCGCCGGCCGCGTTGAGCTCCTCGACCCGGTCCTGTAGCGCCTCCTGTGCCTGCCACTGGATGTCCCGGTCCAGGGTCAGGCGCACGTCGGTTCCGGGCACGGGTTCGCGCTCCAGGCCTCCGGCCATCGGGATCTGGGTGCCGCCCGCGCCCAGCTCGATGTGTTGGCGTCCGGGCTGTCCGGCCAGGGTGTCGTCGAGGGACCCCTCGAGCCCCTCCAGGCCGTGGCCGTCCGCGCCGACGAAGCCGACCAGGTTGGCGACTCCACTGTCGTCGGGGTAGACGCGCCGGTACCCGATCTGGTCGTTCACTCCGGCGAGCTCCAGCTCGCCCAGCTCCCGCGCCTCCTCGGGGGTGACGTTGCGGGCGACCACCTGGTACCGCGTGGGTGTGGCGTCGACCTTGACCGCGACCTCCTCCGGGTCGAGGTCGAAGCGTTGCGCCAGCTCGTCCACGACGTCGTCCCGTTGGTCCTCGTCGACCTCCATGGGGTCGACGAAAACGGTGCGGGTCTCGACCGACACCGCGAACGGGTTGCCGTTGACGTCGGTGATCTCCCCCCGGGTCGTGGGGATCTCGATGCGCTGTAGACGCAGGTCGGCGGCTTCGGCCGCGTAGGTGGCGGACTCGATGCCCTGGATCTGCACGAGCCGGCCCGTGAACAGCAGCAGCAGGGCGACCAGCAGGACGAGCCCCGCCTTGATCCGCCTGCCCGGCTCGCCGCGGCGCAGGGTCGGACGCAGCGGAACGCGTACACCGGGCCGCTCGCCCGGCCGCGGACCGCCGCGACCTGCCCCCGGGCGTCCCTGTGGAGGGCGCGGCGGTCGTGTCCCGCCGCGCCTGGCATTGGTTCCGGGCCGACGACGCTGCGCGCTGGACGGCCCACGACTGGGCCGCCCCGCGGCGTCGGGCCGTCGGGAGTCCCGCCCCCCACTCACGGTCCCACCTCTTCCGTCAGGAGCCCGATTCCCCGGGGGCTCCGCTGATCTCCCCGGTCTCGGGGTCCAGGAACCGTGGCGCGTCGCCCGGTTCCATCCCCAGCTCCTCCGCGCGACGCGCGAGCTCCTCGGGCGACTCCGCCTCCATCACCTCTTCGGACAGCGCCTCCTCCTGTTGCGAGAGCTGCCGGTTCTCGCGCTGGAGTTCGGTGATGACGAAGGCGTCCTGGGCGAGGATCGTGTGCAGGACGAGCATGCTGACGAACGCGCCCCCGAGCAGACCCAGGATGAGCAGCACGAACGGCAGCCGCGGCGCACGCGCCTGCCGGCTGTCCGGGCGGGTACGGCCGGTACGCCGTTGCCCGCTGGTGGGGTCCTTCCGTGGTTTCGTGGCCGGAGGCGCGGTCTGCGGGCCGCGTTGGCGCCGTGGCTTGGTCTCCGCCCCCCGCCGTTTCCTCGTGGTGCCGGCTCCGCTCGGCGCCTGGGTGTCCTTCGCGGTCGGGCTCATGCTCATCCCCCAGCCTGTCCGCTGTGTCCACTCTTTCCACCGCGTGGCGTACGAACGCGTTCGGCCGCCCGCAGTCGTGCGGACGCGGCACGTGAGTTCTCGCCGCTCTCCTCCGCCGTGGGAACCTCCGCGCCTCGGGTGAGGAGTCGGAGTTCCGGCTGGTGCTCGGGCAGCGACACAGGGAGGTCCTGTGGTGTCGTGTCCCGCGCACGGGCGGACAGTGCTCGTTTGGTGGCGCGGTCCTCCAACGAGTGGTAGGACAACACGGCGATCCGGCCGTCGAGCGCAAGTTGGTCGATCGCGGAGGGGAGGGTGTCCTCCAGGACCGATATCTCGGCGTTCACCTCGATACGGATCGCCTGGAAACTGCGTTTGGCGGGGTTGCCCCCGGTACGCCGTGCGGGGGCGGGGATGGCGTCGCGGACTATGGCGGCCAGGCGTGCGGTGGAGTCGATCGGGCTGGTCGCCCGTTCCCGCAGGATCGCGTCGGCGATCCTGCGGGCGAAGCGCTCCTCGCCGTACTGGCGCAGGATGCGGGCGAGTTCACCGGCGGAGTAGGTGTTGACGACGTCGGCCGCCGTGAACGGCTGGCTCTGGTCCATCCGCATGTCCAGCGGCGCGTCGTAGGAGTAGGCGAAGCCGCGGGTGCCCTCGTCCAGTTGTGGTGAGGACACGCCAAGGTCGAGGAGGATGCCCTGGACGGTCCCGATGCCGAGTTCGCGCAGCACGTCGGCTATGTGGTCGTAGCGGGCGTGGACGAAGTCGACCCGGTCGAGGTCGTCACTGAGGCGGGCTTTGGAGAACTCCAAGGCCGTCACGTCTCGGTCGATGCCGACGACGCGCAGTTCGGGGTGTGCGGCCAGCAGGGCGGCGGTGTGCCCGCCCATGCCCAGGGTTCCGTCGACCAGGACAGCGCCCGGAGCCCGCAACGCCGGGGACAGGAGTTCACCGATGCGGTCGGCCATGACCGGGATGTGCGCCGCAGCGTTCTCCGCCATGTCTCCGCCCCCTCGTCGCTCTGCTCCCCCTCGCTCACGTCCCCGCGAAGGGGGCCCAGTCCAGCCTCCAGGCGCCGTGGCGCTCGCGGTCCAGCAATCCGTCACCTGGCGCCGGGGAAGATGCGTCAGCTAACGGGGCGCACGGTCACCTGAAGGCCGAGCCGGACTGGGACTGACGGTTGTGACACCAACAGTCGGCCGTGGGGAACACCCCTTGGCCTCGGCGTCACAGCACTCCCGGCAACACCTCCTCCGAGAGTTCGGCGAACGCTTGCTCCTGCTCGGCCTCGTAGTCCGCCCATGCCTGGGCGTCCCAGATCTCCAGCCGCGTGTTGGCCCCGACCACGACGCAATCGCGCTCCAGGCCGGCATACGTTCGCAGACCCGCGGGAACCGTGACGCGGCCCTGCCGGTCGGGAACCTCGTCGGAGGCGCTGGCGAACAGTATTCGGCTGTAGTCACGAACTGCCTTGGCAGTGACCGGGGCCGTCCGCAGCGCGGCGGTGACGCGTTGGAACTCGTCCGTCGTGAAGACGTAGAGACAACGCTCCTGGCCCTTGGTGATCACTAACCCCCCCGACAGCTCGTCGCGGTACTTCGCCGGAAGGAACAGGCGTCCCTTCTGGTCGAAGCGGAGCGGGTGGGTTCCGAGGAACATCGGCCCCCACCTCCCCAGACCGATGGAGCAGTCTCCTGCTCCACAGTGCTCCACTGTACTCCACTCTCCCCCACGGTCAACAGATTCACACCTGCGGTGACCACGACATTCCGCCGAAAACCGCAGGTCCTCGCCGGCACCCGAACGGAGCACGGTGCGTGGCGCACTAAAGCCGCAGTGTCACCGACCGAAACAGGGCGCCCGCACGGAATATCGGGAGATTGACGGCGAGGTTCCCAAAGTGGTCGATTAGCCCTACTCTTTGGGTTTGTGGGTCGATCTGGGCATGAGGGGCGAGCGTTCCGTGCCGCCTCCGCTCGCCGTGGCGCGCGCCACGGGGCCCGATGTCTGGGCCGACACACCCCGATTCGGACATCCATGGACGCCGTCGGGTGCGGGCGGGCCGCGACCGCATCACCGGGGTCCTCCCCGTCGACGGCCCGAAGATCGCCCGACGCGCGGCACGCCCCCCACGAGACAGAGCCACGGTCGAGCGGGCTGGGGCGCCCCGGCGACGGGTGTTGACCACGAGGAGTGCGGGTGTCGCTGGACACGGGGCATAGAGGTCACGGTGAGGCGGAGAGGTCGGACACGTCAGGGGGCATCCTCGGCGTCGCCGACCGGATCCGCTCCGCGGTGGAGACCGTCCTGGAGGGCAAACCCGAGGCCGTGCGCATCGCGCTGACGGTGCTGATCGCCGAGGGACACCTGCTGATCGAGGACATCCCGGGGGTGGGAAAGACCATCCTCGCCAAGGCGCTGGGGCGCGCCGTGGACTGCTCCGTGAGCCGCATCCAGTTCACCCCGGACCTGTTGCCGGGGGACATCACCGGTGTGAGCGTCTATGACCAGGCGCGTCGGGAGTTCGAGTTCAAGCCGGGCCCCGTCTTCGCCAACATCGTCGTGGGTGACGAGATCAACCGCGCCTCGCCGAAGACCCAGTCGGCTCTGCTGGAGTGCATGGAGGAGAGCCAGGTCAGCGTGGACGGGTGGACCCGCCAGCTCACCCGGCCCTTCATGGTCGTGGCCACGCAGAACCCTGTGGACATGGAGGGCACCTATCCACTGCCCGAGGCACAGCGGGACCGGTTCATGGCGCGCATCGCGGTGGGGTACCCCGACCCGCAGGCGGAACTCGACATGATCGACACCCACGGCGCGCACTCCCCCCTGGCGGAACTGGAGCCGGTCGCCACGGCGGCCGAGGTCATGGCCATGAGTGACACCGTGCGGGATATCCACGTCTCCCCCAGCGTCCGCCGCTACACCGTCGATCTCATCAGCGCCACCCGAACCGCGTCGGCGCTGCGCCTGGGCGCCTCGCCGCGCGCCACCCTGCACCTGATCCGCGCGGCCCGTGCCTACGCGGCCCTGGAGAACCGCTCCTACGTTCTCCCCGACGACATCCAGGCCTTGGCGGTTCCCGTGTTGGCGCATCGTCTGATCCCCAGCCCCGAGGCGCAACTCGAACGCCGACTGCCCGAGCAGGTCGTCGCCGACATCGCCGCCCGCATCCCCGTACCGAGCCGCTGAGCATGGGGTCAGTTCGTCGCGTGCTGGCCGCGTTCACCCCGCGGGGGCGGGCGCTCATCGTCTGCGGGGTTCTCGCGGTGACGGCGTCCCTCGTCACCGGAGAGCGCGACCTGATGCGTGTGGGTGTGTTCGTGGCGCTGATCCCCCTGCTGGGTGTCCTGTCGATCGTGGGCGCGCCGATGCGGCTTCGACACACCCGGGCGCTGGAGCCGCCCCGTATCGCGACCGGTCAGGAGACCCGGGTCCACCTTCGCCTGTCCAACCCGGCGACGCGCGGGCGGACCAGCACCGCGTTCGTCACCGACACGGTTCCCCACAGCCTGGGCGGACCGCCACGGTTCCAGCTCGGCCCGCTGCGGCACGGTGAGCGGCGTGAGCTCACCTATCGTGTGCGGGCCCAGGCGCGGGGACGGTTCCCGATCGGGCCGCTACGGCTGTCCGTGCGAGACGCCCTGGGCTGTGTGGAGCTGCGCCGCACCTACTCCGCGGAGCAGTCCCTCGTGGTCACGCCGGCCGTGGTGGAGCTTCCCGCCGCGGCCGCGCAACGGGCCCGTGCCGGTGGCGGCCCCAGCCGTGCCCGCATGGTGGCGAGCTCCGGCGAGGACGACTCCGTGCCCCGGGAGTACCGGCACGGCGACGAACTACGGCGGATCCACTGGCGCTCGACGGCGCGGCACTCCGTGCCCATGGTGCGGCGAGAGGAGCAGCAGTGGCAGGAACACTGCACGCTGCTTCTGGACACCCGAGTCTCGGCCCACGCGGGACGGGGACGCGACTCCAGTCTGGAGACGGCTGTCGCCGTGGCGGCCTCGATCGGCCGTCGCGTGCTCTCCGACGGACTTCGGCTGCACTTCGTGTCCACGGACCAGGAGATCCCGACGGACGCGCGGGCGGAGGGACTCCTCGAGGCGCTCGCGCTCCTGCGCGGCTCCCGCTCCGCCTCGGTCGGTGGGCGCGCCGACCTGCTGGGCCACGCGCGGACCGCGCAGGGTGGCCTCACCGTCGCCGTTCTGGGGGCGCTGCGCCCCGGCGAGGCCGAGACACTCGCCGAAACCCGACGCGGCGAGGACCGCGCCGTCGCCATCCTCAATCCCCTCTCCGCCTGGACCCGCCCGACCGACCTGGACACCACCCGCGCCGAACTGAGCCGCACCGGCTGGCGCACCATCACCCTCAGCTCCCTGGCCGAACTCCCCCCGCTCTGGCCCGAGGCCCTCCGCCTGAGTGTGGGCGCACGCCTCGGCCCCACCACTGGGGACGCAGGCTCGCGACACGGGGGTGGGGTCGAGTGACGAGCCGCCTTTCACCCTTCACGACGGCCACGGAGCGGCACGCGGGCGCACCACCTACCGACCCACCGCCGGTGACCGTGACTCCACCGAGGGCCCACGAACACCGCGCACCCTCCATGCGTTCCGCTCGAGGAGAGAAGCACACGCGCGGCCGGCCGCGTCGGTCACGGGGTGGCGGGGGACATGGGTGGGGGCGGGCGACGACCCGCCTCGGTCCCGTCCTCGTCGTGGCGACCGTGGCGCGCCCACTCCCGCCGTGGCGACTCTCGTGCGACGCGTGCCAGCCGGTGGGTGCGACGTGCGGCGAGCCGCGAACCGCCGTGCTCGGCCGGCACGCGGAGGTCCGTCACGTCACCCAGGGAATCGTGGTGACCGGAGGGGGCGAACACGGATGAGGCGACGTCTGGCCCTCGCCGCGGCGGTGGCCACGGCGGCCGGAGTGCCGCAGCTCCATCCTCTGTTCCTGGAGACGTCCTGGATCGTCGTGCCGTTGGGGATGGTCCTCGCGGTCTCCCTTCTTCGTGTGCTGGTGGAGTCCCTCGGCAGGGGCACCATCGTGGTGCTGCTCGCCCAGAGCGTGGGCGTGCTCCTCGTGCTCACCACGCGCTTCGCCGGGAGTTCGGCGCTGCTCGGTGTGGTCCCCACGCCGGGGTCGCTGGCCGATCTGGGCGTGTTGCTGGCGCGGGGCGTGGTGGAGATCCAGACCAATCCCGCGCCGATCTCCGCGAGTCCGGCCATCGTGGTGGTGACGAGCCTGGCGGTGGCGCTCGTCGCGATCCTCGTGGACCAGTTGGCGGTGACGTTCCGCGCCCCGGCACTGACCGGGCTCCCGCTCGCGGGCTTGGCGTTGGTTCCACTGTTCGTGCACTACCAAGGAACGAACTGGCTGGCGTTCTCGCTCGCGGCGGGCGGGTTCCTGTGCCTGCTCGCCGTGGACGGCTGGGCCCGGACACACGCCTGGCACGGTAGGACGGATCGTCTCTCCGGGGCGGCCGCCGTGGGCGCCGCCGGTGGGTTGGACGTGTCCCGCCTCGCGACGCGTACGGGGGCGATCGCGCTCGCGGCGGCGCTGTTGGTCCCGGTGTTCGTCCCTCACCTCACGGGGGACGCGCTGTACACGTGGGCCGGTGACCGCAGGTCGGACGGTGAGAGTGTGACCACGGTGCATCCGCTGGTCAGTCTGCAACGGGACCTGCGCAGCTCTCCGGAGGAGGTGGTCCTCACCTACGAGACCGACGCGTCCCGCCCCGAGTACCTGCGCACGCACGCCTTGGACACGTTCGACGGGGAGAACTGGACGATGTCCCCGCTCAACGCGGGACGCCAACACCTCGTGGACGAGGAGTCCCTTCCGACTCCGCCGGGGCGGGGGTCGGGGGAGGTAGTGGAGACATCCATCCAGTTGGCGGACCACCTACGGGCCGTGGACTTCCTCGCCATGCCCTACCCGGCGCGCGAGGTCACCGCGCCGGGGGCCTGGTACGTCGACCCGGAGTCCCTGATGGTGTTCACCGTGAGCGACCCGGCCCGAGGTGGCTCCTCCTACACCGTGCGCACCGAGGCGCCGGTGGCGGACGCCGAGGCGTTGGCCCGGGTGCGCAACGCCTCGCCCAGTGTGCACGATCGGTACCTGGAACTGCCCGACTCGGTGAGCGCGGACGTCGCCGATCTCACCGAGCGGGTGACCGAGGACGCGGACGGACCTCACGAGGCGGCCGTCGCGCTGCAGGACTGGTTCACCGGAGGTGATTTCGACTACGACCTCGACCCTCCGTCGGTGCCGGAGAACGCCGATCCACTGGACGACTTCGTCCTCGACCAACGGACTGGGTACTGCGAACAGTTCGCGGGGGCGATGGCGGTGATGGCTCGGCTGGCCGGGATCCCGTCCCGCGTCGGCGTCGGCTACACGCCCGGTGAGCGGCGGGGTGACGACTGGGTGGTGCGGCGCCAGAACGCGCACGCGTGGCCGGAACTGTACTTCGAGGGCTACGGCTGGCTCCGGTTCGAGCCCACGCCCGCCTCGACCGCCGGACAGGGGAACGCCGCGGTGCCCTCGTGGGCACAGGCGGCTCAGGAAAGCGCACCCGAGGAGTCGGAGGCGAGCACCGCCGAGGACGGCGACGATCCCGCCGCGCAGGGGGACGAGGAGACGCCGCCCGACGCGGGGGAGGACCCTCTCGACTCCGAGCTGGCGGAGGACGAGGGCGGCGTCACCACCCGGTCACCGCTGGACTCGACGCCGATCGTGGTGACGCTCCTGATCGTGCTCGTGGTGTTGGTGACGCCGTGGGTGTTCCGAACGGCGGTGCGCGGTTGGCGGTTCGCCCGCGCGGGCGACGACTCCGCGCGCGCTGGCGCGGCCTGGTCCGAGATCCGCGACACCTGCCGTGACCTGTCCCTGCCGTGGAGTTCCGCCCACAGCCCCCGTGCCGCGTCACGCGCTCTCCTCGAGACGGTGGAGCTGCCCAAGCAGGCACGCCGAGCCCTGTGGCGTATCGCGTCGGCCGAGGAACAGGCACGGTACGCGCCGCACGCTCCGGTGGCCCCGTCGCTCCGGGCCGACACCCACACCGTCCGCTCGGCAGTCCTTCGTTCGGTGAGCCGCCGCGCCCGGCTGCGTGCCATCGTTCTCCCGCGTTCCCTGTGGCCACTCGGTACGGACCGGCTGGATCGAACAGCCGGGATCGCCGGATCCTGACCGTGGTGTGCCGGGAACCGCGCGATGCCGCGGGCGGACGCAGAGCTCACGTCCCCGCGTCGTCGCCGTAGACACGGCTGGACCAGACCTCGGGGACCGCCCGGTGTGCCGGGGCAACCGTGATACCTCGAGCGGACGCACAAGGGACACCTCCCGCCACGACAGACACGGCGGCAGCGAACGGTGGGAGTGAGCGACCGACCATCACGGAAGCGGCCCCGGCCGCACGGAACAAAGGGACGAGGCGCGTGGCGCCAACCGATCGAGCCCGTGCCCCCGCGACAGAGCTCACATCCCCGCGTCGTCGCCGTAGACACGGCTGGACCAGACCTCGGGGACCGCCCGGTGTGCCGGGGAACCACGACTTCGGGCGGACACACAAGGAACCCACGCGGCACGACAGACAGGGCGGCTCGATGCGTCAGGAGATCCACACAGGCGAACTCCGGCACCGAACGATCAAGGCGACCCGCCGCCATGAAGCGGCCCCGGCCAACCGATCGAGCCCGTGCCCCCGCGACAGGGCCGTACCCCCGCGAGGTCGCCGGTGACGCGACGCCGATGTGGTGTCCGGGCTCGAGCGAGGCGGGGCGAGGACGCGCCCGCGTGCTCGCCCGTCGCCACAACCCGCCACAAACGCTTCAGGCTCCGCGACCGCGGGCTATGAGTCGCCTTCCTGGCGCCGTTTCCACCGCTCTTCGAAGCGGTTCATCATCCCGCCGCGTTGCTGCTTGCGGGATGGGGCGGCGGCCGGTTCGGCCTCGCCACCACCGTTGACCATACGACGCCACGCGGCGAGGAACCACAGTGCGCACGCCAGCATGATCAGGAAACCCAACGCGCTGACGCCGTACCCGATCGGGTTGTTGACGATCACGCCCCCCATGAGGAGCCCGATCCCGAGGAAGAACCCGACCGACGACTTGACGATCGAGCCTCGGTAGTGGGCCTGCGGGGTGGTCTGCCGCACGGTGTTGGCGAACTTTGGATCCTCGTCGTACAGCGCCCGCTCGATCTGGTCGAGCATGCGCTGCTCGTGTTCAGAGAGCGGCACGGCGCCTCCCTATGACAGTCCCCGAGTGGGGTGGCGGGTACTGGAGCAGAGTCCCGTCAACGCTGCTGCCCCCAGAATACGGCGGATTGACGCCCGGTGGAAAGAACGGTTGCGCGTATCGGTGACCCACACCAGTCACCCTACCCGCGTGACGGGGCCAACACACCAGCCCCCCGCGATACGCAACAGTCCCGGACATCGTCGTTCCACCCATCTAGCGATCGTGCCGTGAGGAGTCGTCGGGGGGTTTGAGTGCCGCGGGGCGGATCGAGTCGGCACCGAAGCGCTTGACGACCTGGTCCATCGCCCGTTCGGCGGCGTTCCAGGCGTCGCCCGGGTCCTCCTCCAACGTCATCTGCCGTGGTTGGCTCTCGGCGTCTACCAGGCCGCTGACGCGTACTCCCACTAACCGCAAACGGACACGTTCCATTCCCGCGGCGGCGTACATGTGGCGTACCTCGGTGTAGATCTCCCGGGCGAGCGCGGTGCCCTCGTCCAGGGTGTGTGACCGGGTGATGGTCGTGAAGTCGGCGCGGCGCAGTTTCACGGTGACGGTGCGGGCGACGAGGCCCTCGGCACGGGTTCGGCGCGCCACCTTCTCCGACAGCCGCAGGAGTTCCCGGTTGATGGTGGCGGCGTCCGCCGTGTCCTGGGCGAAGGTCTCCTCGGCGCTGATGCTGCGCTCCGCGGTGTCGGAGCCGGGGACGACCTTTCGGGGGTCTTCTCCCCGGGCCAGCGCCGCCAGGTGGTTACCCGAGGCGACGCCCAACTGGTCGCGCAGCACCTCGTCGGAGACGCGTGTCGCGACGTCGCCGATCGTGCGCAGCCCAAGCCGGTGCAACGCCGACTCGGTCTTCTCCCCCACCCCCCACATTGCCCCGACGGGCAACGGGTGCAGGAAGTCCAGGACACGGTCCGCGGGCACGTACAACAGACCGTCCGGTTTGCAGACCGTGGAGGCCAGCTTGGCGACGAACTTGGTGGGGCCCACCCCGACCGAACACGTGAGGCGCTGTTCGGAGCTGATCCTGCCGCGAATGAACTCCGCGATGTGGACCGGGTCGCCCATGCGCAGTCGCGCACCGCCCACGTCGAGGAACGCCTCATCGAGCGAGAGGGCCTCCACCTGGGGTGTGACGGCGCCCAGGATGTCCATGACCGCCTCGGAGGCCTGTGCGTACTTGCGGTGGTCCGGGGGGATGACCACGGCGTCGGGGCAGGCGCGCAGCGCCCGCACCATCGGCATGGCCGAGTGGACTCCGTAGGCCCGGGCCTGGTAGTTCGCGGAGGACACCACCCCACGAGGACCCGGATGACCGACGATCAGGGGCCGGCCCCGGGCCTCGGGGTGGTCGAGCTCCTCGACCGCCGCGAAGAAGGCGTCCATGTCGACGTGCAGGACGTGGCTCTGGCTCGCGTCCACGGTGGCGGGCAGCGGGACGACGCCGTCCGCACCCACCATGCCGCGTTGCGGCACCCCACGTTCCAACTGACGTCGGCTCATACCACCAGTGTGCGCCACGACCGGCACTGTGGCGGCCGGCCGCGTTCCTCCCGCGGGCGGGACACGGGCGTCGACGGCCGCGGGGTCAGGCGGTGCGCCACCCCAGGACGTGGATCTGTGTGGCGATTCCGGACAGTGTCGGGTGTGCCGAGGCCTCGCGTTCTAGCTCCGCCAGTGTCTGCGCGCTCGCCTCGCCGGTGTCGAACAGGCGCCCGGGCACCAGGTCGGTGAATACCCGGACCCCGGCCGGCGCGTCAGCGCGCAGGCCGGTCCCCTCGACCAGACGCAGGAGTTCCGCGCCGGTGAACCTCCTGGGAACGGGATCGTGCGCTCCGGAGCGGCCCTGGGGCGATCGCAGCACGTGCAGGGCCCCGTCGGGGTCACCGGCCAGGGCCCGGTGCAGGACGGCCGCGAGCGCGTTCGTGGCGAGGACGCTTACGGCGCCGCGTGGCCGCACGCAGCGACTCACCGCCGTGAGCACCGCGGCGGGGTCCTCGACGTGTTCCAGGACGGTGTGGAGCAGGACCAGGTGGACGCTGCCGGGCTCGACGAGTCGCTCGAGGTCGGCCGCGTCCCCCTGGAGTCCGCGGACCTCCACACCGGTCTCGTCGGCGCGTCGTTCCAGCGCGGCGAGGGAGTCGGGACTGGGGTCCACGACGGTGACCCGGTGCCCCAGCTCCGCGAGCCGGACGGCGGACCCGCCGGTTCCCCCGCCCACGTCCAGCACCTCGAGCGGCGCGGGGTCCGGTTGGCGGTCCAGCACCGCACGCAGGGACGCCCACAGCGTGTCGGTGCCGTGCGTGCCCGTGTGGGCGGTTCCTCTGTCGACCGGGTCCTGCGACAAGCGGCCTCCCTCGACCCGTGGTGGTGTGCGTGCTGCCCCGCAGGGGACCGGAGCCCGCCGACCTCCACCCCTCGGTTGCCCGACGGGGTCAGAGCGTCAGGGTCTCCTTGTGCTCGAGCACCCGTGAGAGCAGGCCGTTGACGAAGCCAGGGGCGTCGTCACTGGACAGGTCGCGGGCGGCCGCGACCGCCTCGGCGACCGCGACTCCGTCGGGAACGTCCTCGACGCCGAGCATCTCATAGATCCCCATCCGCAGGATGTTGCGGTCCACGATCGGCATCCGGTCAACGGTCCACCCGATGGCGAACTGGGCGATCAACGCGTCCAGCCGGTCACGGTGGAGGTCGATCTCGGTCGCGAGGTCCTCGGTGAAGTCGTTGATGGGCGGGCTGGTCTGGGCGCGGCGCCGTTTCACCACGTCGGCGACGTCGACCCCGCGCACCTCCGCCTCGTACAACACCTCGATCGTGCGCAGCCGGGCTTTGTGTCTGGAACCGTTCACTAGTTGACGCGGCTCAGATAGTCACCGCTGCGGGTGTCGACCTTCACGCGCTCGCCGGTGGTCACGAACAGGGGAACCTGGATGACGGCCCCGGTCTCCAGCGTGGCGGGCTTGGTGCCGCCGGTGGAGCGGTCGCCCTGCAGCCCGGGCTCGGTCTCGCTGATCGTGAGGTCGACGGCGGCCGGCAGCTCGACGTAGAGCGGGTTGCCGTCGTTCGTCGCCACCGTGGCGATGGAGCTCTCCAGCAGGTAGTCGGCGTTGCTACCGACCACGTTGGCGGGGACCTCGAGCTGCTCGTAGGTCTGGGTGTCCATGAAGACGTAGGAGACGCCGTCGAAGTAGAGGTACTGCATGTCGCGACGGTCAACGTTGGCGACATCCACCTTGATGCCGGCGTTGAAGGTCTTGTCCACGACCTTGCCCGAGGTGACGTTCTTGAGCTTGGTACGCACGAACGCGCCACCCTTGCCCGGCTTGACGTGCTGGAACTCCACGACGCTCCAGAGCTCGCCGCCGTCGAGTCTCAGCACAATGCCGTTCTTGAGATCGTTGGTCGAGGCCACTTCGGTTGTCACTCTCCAGATTCGGGCGTGTTGAGCCGGAGTCTCATGTCCGGCTTGCGATTGTAGTGTCTCGGTGTACTGCTTCCCGCCGGGCGATCAGGCGCTGACGTCGCCGTACGCGGCGCTCAGCAGGTCCTCCGGCGGGTCGGTCAGTGTTCCCGGGCGGGCGAGGTCGTCCAGCACCACGAAGCGTCGCACCGCGCCGCGGTTCTTCTTGTCCACCCGCATCGCGTCGCGCAGGGCGGGCCAGGAGTCGACGTCGTAGCTGGTGGGAAGGCCCACAGCGCGCAGGATATCCCGGTGTCGGTCCACGAGCTCCTGGTCGATCCGACCGTCGCGTCGCGCCAGTTCGGCCGCGTAGACCATACCGATGGCGACGGCGTGGCCGTGTCGGAACCGGTAGTCCTCGACTTTCTCCACGGCGTGCGCGAGCGTGTGGCCGTAGTTGAGGATCTCCCGCCGCCCGCTTTCCCGCAGGTCACCGGAGACGACCTCGGCCTTCACCGTGACGGCCCGCTCCACCAGCTCCCGGGTGTGCGCACCGTCGGGCCGGGCGGCGACGTCGGCGTCGCGCTCGACCAGGTCGAGGATGACGGGGTCGGCGATGAACCCGGCCTTGATCACCTCGGCGAGTCCGCCGATGTAGTCCTGACGGGGAAGCGAGTCCAGGACGTCGAGATCGCAGACCACCGCGGCCGGTGGGTGGAAGGAACCGACGAGGTTCTTGCCCTCGGCCGTGTTGATGCCGGTCTTCCCGCCCACCGCCGCGTCGACCATGGCGAGAAGCGTGGTGGGTACGTGGACGACGTCGACGCCACGCAGCCACGTGGCGGCGACGAAGCCGGCGAGGTCGGTGACGGCGCCGCCGCCGACGCCCACGACGACGTCGGCGCGGGTGAAGCCGGCCTGCCCCAACTGTGCCCACAGGCCGGAGGCGACGTCGACGTGTTTCGCGGCCTCACCGGCCGGAACCGGCAGGGCGAGGACCTCGTGTCCGGCGTCGGCCAACGCGGCGCGGACGCGCCGGGCGAGCTCCTCGAGGCCCTCGGGGTGGACGACGCCCACCCGTCGGGGGGTCGGGCCAACACAGGGCGCGACCTCACCGAGGATCCCCCGCCCCACGACGACGTCGTAGGGGCGCTCGGTCCCGTTGGCGCCGACGGTGATCCGGGTGGGGCTCATCGGGACCCCGCCGTGTGGTTTCCCAGGGCGGCCAGGATCTCGTCGACGATCTCCTCGGGGTGGTATCCCGTGGTGTTGACGGTCGCGGTGGCGAGGCCCTCGTAGATGGGGAGACGTTCCTCCAACAGCGCTTTGAGGCGGGCACGTGGGTTGCCGGCGAGGAGCGGCCTCGCCTGGTTGAGTCCGACCCGCTTCACCGCGTCGGCGAAGTCCACCTGGAGGTAGACCACCGCGTGCGCGGCGAGATCGGCCCGGGTCCGCTCGTCGAGCACGGATCCGCCACCCAGGGCGACGACGCCGGACGCCTCGCGCAGGGCGTCGGCCACGGCGGCGCGCTCGAGCCGCCGGAACTCCTCTTCGCCCTCGTCGAGGAAGATGTCGCCGATGGGTTTGCCCGCCCGGTGCTCCACGACGATGTCGATGTCGACGAAGTCCACGTCGAGCCGCTCGGCCAGCAGGGTGCCGATGGTGCTCTTACCGGCGCCGGGCGGTCCGATGATCACCGCTTTGGGTGCGGAGTGTGCGCTCTCGTCCATGTCAGCGGATCTCCAGTGTGTCGAGGTAGGCACGTGCGTTGCGCCGGACCTCCGCGAGTGAGTCCCCGCCGAACTTCTCCAGGACCGCCTCGGCGAGCACGAGGGCGACCATGGCCTCGGCGACGACGCCCGCGGCCGGCACCGCCGTGACGTCACTGCGCTGGTGGTGCGCCTGCGTGGCCTCGCCGGTGACGACGTCCACGGTGTCCAGGGCGCGGGGCACGGTGGCGATCGGCTTCATCGCGACCCGGACCCGTAGGGGGTCGCCGGTGGACATGCCGCCCTCGACTCCCCCGGCGCGGTTGGTGCGGCGCCGCAGGCCGGACTCCCCGGGCTCGATCTCGTCGTGGGCGGCGGATCCGCGTCGGGTCGCCGTGGCGAAGCCGTCGCCGATCTCGACACCCTTCATCGCCTGGATTCCCATGAGCGCTCCCGCGAGCCGGGCGTCCAGGCGCCGGTCCCAGTGCACGTGGCTGCCGAGACCTGGTGGGAGTCCGTAGGCGACGACCTCGACCACACCGCCGAGGGTGTCGCCGGTCTTCTTGGTGTCGTCCACCTCGGCCACCATGCGGGCGCTGGTGTCGGGGTCGGCGCAGCGCACCGGGTCGGCGTCGACACGGGGCAGGTCATCGCGCCCCGGCAGCGTGCCCTCGGGCACGGAGACCCCGCCCATCGCCACGACGTGGCTGAGGATCTCCACGTCCAGGGCCTGGCGGCAGAACTGGCGTGCGACCTCCCCGATGGCGACCCGCGCGGCCGTCTCGCGGGCGCTGGCGCGCTCCAGGATCGGGCGTGCCTCGGAGTGGCCGTACTTCTGCATGCCGGCGAGGTCGGCGTGACCGGGGCGGGGACGGGTGAGGGGCGCGTTTCGGGCCAGCCCCTCCAGTTCGTCGTCGGGGACGGGGTCGGCGGACATGACCGTCTCCCACTTGGGCCACTCGCTGTTGGCCACCTCGACGGCGACGGGCGAGCCCAGGGTGCTTCCGTGTCGGAGACCCCCGATGACCCGCACCTGGTCCCGCTCGAACTTCATCCGGGCGCCGCGGCCGTACCCGGCACGCCGGCGCTGGAGCGCCGTGGCGATGTCGTCGGAGGTCACCGACACACCGGCCGGTAGTCCCTCCAGGGTCGCGACGAGTGCGGGTCCGTGTGATTCGCCCGCGGTCAGCCAACGCAGCATAGTTCCAATTTTCCCATGTCTCCGTACGTGCTGTGGCCACGGAGGCGCAGGCCTCTCAGGGGAGCAGTGCGGAGAGCGTCCGCGCGGTCCAAGGGCCCGCGATAACAGCTCCGAGCGTACCGACCGCCATGAACGGTCCGAGCGGGACCACCGTGCCGCGGGCCTCGCGCAGCGCGACCCGCCACCCGGTCGGCTCGGGTCGCACCCGCCAACGATAGGTCGCGGCGGCGACGCCGTACCCGGCGGAGAGAAAACTCCACAGATAGAACGCGACGACGATGTTGATGATTCCGGTCCAGCCCAGGTAGGCACCGAGAAGGCCCACGATCTTGATGTCGCCACCACCTATCCCCCGGCCGAAGAGCAGACCGACCAGGCCATAGATCGCGGTCAGACCGACGAGCCCGGCTCCGGCGCCCAGCAGCGGCTCGGGGCCGCCCCACAGCGCGGCGAGGCCGAGGAGCAGGAACGCGACCGGGTAGGCCGGGAGTACGAGGCGGTCCGGGAGACGATGGACCCGGGCGTCGATGACGGCGACGGGGACGAGGACCGCGGCGAGGAAGCCGAAGGCCACGAGCTCGAAGCCGACGTCGAACCGGACCGCCAGGGCGGCGAACGTCGCGGCGAGCAGGAGCGGGACCAGGACGTCGCCCCGCGCTCGGTGGTGACAGTGCGGACAGGGCGCTCGGGAGAACAGCCGAGGCGGAACGGGCGACCATCGCGACCAGGGGACGATGGTGCCGCAGGTGGGGCACTGCGGTGGGGGCGGGACCACCGTCTCCTCGTCCGGGTAGGGGACGAACATGCCGGTGACGGGGGCCAGCCACAGCCCGAGGAGTCCGCCCAGCGCCGCCACCACCCCGACGCTCGCCAACTCCGCCCCCATCGTCTCCCCCTCCGTGCCACCGCGCGATTCCGTCGACCGTCAGGATCCACCATCCGCGGCGGTGGGGGTAGTCGGAGGCGTGGACGTGTGGACCGGCCGGCTCGTCACGCACGCGTTGGCGTGTCACACGCGAGAGGCCCCGCTGAGGAACTGGCGAGCCACCGGGAGCCGGGGCCGGGGCCGCGAACGCGTGCCACGGGTGGGCGGACCACTCGGTGTGGCCGGCCAGGCCGGCCGCGTCGTGCGGCCTTCACCGACCTGGCGGGGGTGCGGCGTGCCGAGAGTGCGCACCGCCACTCCCTCGAACCCCCGCGAACACGATCGCCCGCTGGGGCGCTCCGAACACGGCGCGGTGACGTCGCGGGAGCCTCACCCACGCCCCTTCTCGGGTGGCGGGGATTGGGCGGCCTCCCGCGCGCGGTCAGTGTCCCTCGAGTTGGTTCCGGACCTCGCGGACGAGGGTCGTGGCGTCGTCGAGTCGTCCTTCGGTGAACCGCTCCGCGAACTCGGCCAGCAGGGGCGCACGGGCGGCGCGGGCCGCGGCGGCGAGGTCCGCTCCTCGTGCGGTGAGCGTGATGAGGACAGCTCGGCCGTCCTGGGGCGAGGCGGCGCGTGTGACCAGGCCCTCGGCGTCGAGCCGGCCGATGAGTCGGCTCGGGTGGCCGGATTCGGCGACGAGGTGTGTGGCGAGTTCCTTGAGCGTGACCGGCCCCAGCCGTTCCAGGGCCATCAACGCGTCCGCCTGGACACAGGTGAGTCCCAGTTCTTTGAACGTCCGGGTGAGGACGGGGTTGAGCTCGGCGATCATGCTCTTCACCTCGAAGATGAACTCGAGCACGGATTCGTCGGCCAATTTAGATGACATGTGACCTACTTGTCTGTATCGTCTAGTGCATGACATGTTACGTAAATTCGGTGCGTCACACACGACGCTCCGCCCGCGTCACCCGGTTCGGCGCCCCCGAGACCACTCTGTCGAACGAACCGACGAATCCACGTCGAATCGGACACCGTGCGCGGATCCGCGTCACCCACGCCTCCGTGGGCGTCACCGACGTCCTGGCCCGCGACGGGCGCTACCTCCTGAAGCCGAGGACGGGGTTCGTTCCCGGGTACGACTTCGTCGGAGTGCTCGAGGAGCTCGCTCCGGGGGCCAGCCCCAATGGGCTCTCCCCCGGCCAGCGTGTCGCCGGAGTCCTGCCGCGAATGGGGGCCCACGCCACGGAGGTTCGAGTGAACCCCGCACTCCTCGCCGCCGTTCCCGACGGGCTCGACTCGGAGGTCGCCGCCACACTGCCGCTCGACGCGCTCACCGCGTACCACGCGCTTGACCAGGGCCCCGCCGGCGCCACTCAGGTGCTGGTCCAGGGCGCGGGGGGCGCGGTGGGGAGCCTCGCCGTCCAGCTCGCGCGCGAGCGCGGCCTCGCCGTGTTCGGTACCGCGTCCGCCCGGACCGGGCACACGGCCGAGAGCCACGGCGCCCGGGTGTTCGACTACCGCGACCCCGCGTGGCTGGACGCCTTGTCGGCCGAGCTCGACGGCGGTGTCGACCTCGCGATCGACCACACGGGCGGCACGCGGGTGCGTCGGGTGGTCGCGCGGCACGGACGTGTCGTACGGACCGCGTTCGGCGACGCGTCCGCGCTTCCACGCGCCACGACCGCGCTCCGTAGCCTGGGAACGGTCGCGCGACACCTCGCCCGACCCACGGAGCGGATCTGCTCCGTCCCACTGTGGGCGATGGCGCGTCCGTCCGAGGTTGGGCGCACCTTGGACGCACTGTTGGAGCGGTGCGCCCACGGACGGTTGTCGCCCCCCAGCCCACGAGTCGTGCCGTTCACCGCGTACGACGAGGCCGTCGGACTGACCCGGGATCAGGCACCCGGCACCAAGGTCGTGCTGCGGATGCCACCGGGGTGACGTCCGGCTCGGCTCAACCCTGGTCGGCTTGGGCGCGGACGACCGCGCTGAGCTCGACGCCGCTGGGCAGCATGGGCCGCAGGTGCCCGCGGAGCTCCTCGGCGATCCTGCGGACCATGGCGTCGTCACGGCGGTGGAGTTCCAGACGGACCCCCAGGTCGGCGCGGTCGGAGTCCAGGACACGGACGCGATCGATGTCGGTCTCGGCCTGGGTGACGCGGTAGATGGTGGCGAGAACCTGTGGGTCGGCCTTGGCCTCGGGGACACTGCCGTCCTGGGCGAAGGCGCGCAGGAAGTAGTCCTCCACCGCGTAGGTCACGGGACCGGCGACGTCGATGACGAGAGCGTCCGCGCCTTCGTCGAGCGCCGCCTGGCAGGCCTCCTCCACGTAGGCGGGGACGGGGCGGGCGTCGCGACGCCAGCGTTGCATGGCGTCCACGCAGGTGAAGGCGAGCACACCACGGCGGCCGTCCGCACCGACCATGATGGGCAGGGCGACGTCGCTGCGCTTCTCCCGGGTGCGACCGTTGGCGTCGGTCTCGGTCTCCGAAGCCAGGGCGACGACGGGGATCAGCAAGCGCACACCGCCGAGGACCGCGAGCACGTCACGGTCGGTCGCGGTGCGCTTGGCGAAGGAGTGCAACGCTGCCCGCAGCGTGGGATCGACCGCTCCGGTGTCGCCGGTGAATCGCCGCGCTCCGATGATCTGAGGTCCTGTGGCCGTCACGCTTCGACCCTACCCAGGGCCGGCCCGCGTCGTGACGGTCCCCCCGTGCCCTGGGGACATCTTGGGCGTGTCGCGGACGAGGTGTGCGTCCGCACGCGTCAGTCGTCGAGCCCTCGGTTCAGCCGGTCGAGGGTGTCGCGCAGTTCCTTGAGGTCGTCGGGCGTGAGGTGGTCGAAGAAGTAGCGCCGAACGTCGGAGACGTGCCCCGGCGCCGCGGAGCGGACGGCCTCGAGCCCCTTGTCGGTGAGCACCGCCCACGACCCACGCCGGTCCTCCCCGCAGGTCTCCCGGCGCACGTACCCGTCCCGCTCCAGTCGGGCGACCTGGTGTGAGAGACGACTCTTGGACACCAGGACGGCGTCGGCGAGCAGACTCATCCGCAGTCGCCGCTCCGGCGCCTCGGACAGGTGGACCAGCAGCCCGTACTCCACGAGCGTGATCCCGCTCTCCTTGCGCAGCGCGCGGTCCAGACGCTCGTCGAGCTTGGACGTCACGGCGAGGTAGGTACGCCAGACGTGCTGTTCTTCGGGGTCGAGCCACCCCACCACGTTCATGCCTCCAGTGTAGACTTGCGCGAAATTAGTTTAAGCATAAACTATCTCCACGGGGGCTTCCGGCAGAGCGCACTGCGGACAGCCATGCCGTTTCGCTTAGAGTAACAATGAAACCACCATCCGTTATGGGGGCATCACCTATGAGCGACGTCCAGATCAAACCCGGAACGTGGACCATCGACCCGGACCACACCGAGATCGCGTTCACCGTGCGGCACATGATGGTGAGCAAGGTCCGGGGACGGTTCGACAAGTTCTCGTCCACGATGCGCATCGACGAGGACCCAGCGAAGTCCTCGGTCGAGGCGACCATCGACGCCTCGTCGATCGACACCGGGCAGGAGGATCGGGACAACCACATCCGGTCCGCCGACTTCTTCGAGGTCGACAAGCACCCGTCGTTCCTGTTCAAGTCGACCGGGATCCGGCCGGCCGGCGACGACTTCGTTCTCACCGGTGACCTCACGATCAAGGGCAACACGCGACCGGTCGAGTTGAAGCTGGAGTTCAACGGGACCACCGTCGACCCCTACGGCAACGACCGCGCCGGTTTCCACGCCGAGACCGAGATCGAGCGCAGCGAGTTCGGCGTCGACATCAAGATGCCGATGGACGGCGGCGGGGTCGTCGTCGGCGAGCGCATCAAGATCGAGATCGACGCGGAGTACACGCGCCAGCAGTGACCACCTGACGGGTATCGTGGGGTGGCTTCCGTCCGGCCACCCCCGATACCACTCACGCAGTTGGGAGCGCCCGGTGAACGACACCGCGTCGACCAATCCGTTCTCGCCAGAGGTCGTCGCGGCCGTCTGTCGACACATGAACGAGGACCACCCCGAGGACTCGCTCCTGATCTGCAGAGCCTTGGGTGGCGTCCCCGACGCCACCGCGGCCCGCATGACCGGCTTGGACGGCCACGGTGGGGACTTCGTCGTCACGGTCGCCGGGGGCGAGACGAGCGTCCGCCTGCCGTGGGCGCGGGAACTCACCGAACGCCCCCAGATCCGGGCGGAGGTCGTGCGGATGTACCGGGAGGCGTGCGCGCGGCTGGGTGTCACCCCCCGCGGTGAGGACGAGCACTGAGCGAGTAGGCCGCTCCCCTCCCCCGGTCGTCCTCCCACTTTCTCTGGATTCCGGCCGGCGCGCGGGCGTCATCCCGTCCGGTTCGCCGTCGCCGTCGTCACGGTCACACGCGCCGGGCCCCGGGGATGGTCGACTCTCCCCCGGGGCCCGGCGGACCGTTCGTCTGGACCTACCGCTCGTCCAGCCCGTCCAACCACGCGCGGACGCTCTCGTTGTGCTCGCCCAGCATGGGCGGCGCCACGTGCTCCTGCCGCCCGCCGTCGTCGAAGCGGACCGCCGATCCGGGCAGATCGATCTGCCCGAGGACACTGTGCTCGACCGGCAGGACGAGTCCCTGGGAGCGGGTCTGGTCCCAGGAGTAGACCTCGTCGATGGTGCGGATCGCGCCGCAAGGGATACCGGCGGCGTTGATGCGCTCCAGCCACGAGTCCCGTGTGTCCGTGGCGAACACCGCCTCCAGCTCGGTGTTGAGCGCCGCCCGGTTGGTGACGCGGTCGGGGTTCGTGGCGAAGCGTGGGTCGGCGACGTCGAGCCCGACCAGCTCAGCGAAGATCTTCCACTGTCGTTCGCTGGCCACCGCGATCTGGAACATGCCGTCGGCACACGAGTAGGCGCCGTACGGGGCGATGGACGGGTGGTGGTTGCCCAGCGCGGTGGGCACCTCGCCGCCCACCGTCCATCGGGTTCCCTGGAACGCGTGCACACCGACGATGGACGACAGCAGGGAGGTCCGCACCACACGCCCGCGGCCGGTCTGGTTCCGCTCGTACAGCGCGGCCAACACGCCGTGCGCGCCGTGCAGACCGGCGAGGAGGTCACCGATCGGGACGCCGACCTTGGTGGGGTCGTCGGGGCCGGCGCCGGTGATGCTCATCAGGCCGGCCTCGCCCTGGGCGATCTGGTCGTAGCCCGCGCGACCGCCCTCCGGGCCGTCGTGGCCGAACCCGCTGATCGAGCAGACGACCATCCGGGAGTTCAGCTCATGGATGTGTTCCACGGGGAAGCCCAGCCGGTCCAGCACCCCGGGGCGGAAGTTCTCCACCAGCACGTCGGAGGCGCGGATCAGCCGGGTGAGTTGGGCCTTGCCGTCGTCGGACTTGAGGTCGAGCTCGATGGACTCCTTGTTGCGGTTGCAGGACAGGAAGTAGGTGCTGATCGGGCCGTCCTCCGGACCGACGAAGGGCGGCCCCCAAGTTCGGGTGTCGTCCCCGCTGCCCGGGGCCTCGACCTTGATCACGCGCGCTCCCAGGTCCCCCAGCAGCATGGCGGCGTGGGGACCAGCGAGGGCCCGGGACAGGTCCAGCACCACGATGCCGGCAAGGGGTCCACCAGCGTCCGTCATAGTCGACTCCCGTCACAGATGAATTGGCCTAGCCAATTCAGCACGTTAGTGATCGACAACGCGGCCCGACAAGGCGGGGCCCGGAAATCCCGCCGCACATCACACCGGCTCCCACCCGTGGGGGCCGCCATCTCGAGCACGGTCCCGCTCCGGGGAGCGGTGACACGGCGACGGGCGGAACGAAGGAATCCCCGCGAAACCGCGCCTCTCCCCACCCATAGGAGGGGAAGGGCGTCAAAGAGTGACTACCCTGGAACCACGTCCGGGACAACCGAACGTGTACCCGTCACCCGCCCCGAGGACGACCGATGGCCCAGTCCGATCCGGATGACCACACCGGACCGACGCACAGGCTGGATCCTGTGCCGCCACGATTCGGCGTGGACGAGGAACCGGCCCCGGCGGACCGGGAGGAGAATCGGGAAACCGACCAGGGAGAGGCCGGTCCCACCGAGCGTCTCGGCCCGCCCTCACCGTCGTCCACCGTCGGGGGGTCATCCGGACCCGCCGCGCCCACCCGGCACGTCACCCAGGTCATCGGCGCGGACCAGGGACACACCCGGGTCTTCGCCGACTCCGAACCGGCGTCTCCCACCCCCGCCACGGCGCCGTCACCCAACGCCACCACCACCCTGGCGCCCCAGGTCGAGGAACCCGAGCGGGCCGAACCCGCCAAGCGTCGCGGGCGCCGGTTCGCCCCGCTGGAGTGGTTCAGCCGTGGGGTGGCCCGCGTCCTCGTCGGCCCCGCCAGCGACCTCGAGCACAGCATCCCGGCGGAACTGCGGGAGAAATACCACGTCCAGGGACACGTGGGGGCGGGAGGCGAGGCGATCGTCTACCGCGCGGAACCGGAGAAGGTCGGTGTGGCCGGCACGCCCGTCGCGCTGAAGGTCTACCGGCCCGGCCACGACCTCAACCGGGAACTCCTGGACCGGCTCCGCGCCCGTCCCGGCACCGATCCCTACACGCCCGTCATCGACGGCTACGGCTACGCGCGCAGTTCCTGGGGTGAGGACCTGGCGTGGGAGGCCCAGGAGTTCTTCGACCAGGGGTCGTTGCGGGGCGTGCTGGACGAGGCGCCGCTGTCGGAGGACCACGCGCGCGACATCGTCGCCGCGCTCGCCGCCTGCCTGCGGCACTGGCAGGAGGAACTGCAGCACAACCACACCGACGTCAAGCCGGAGAATCTGCTGCGGCGGCGCGGCGACTCCCCCGTGTTCGCGCTCACCGACTTCGGGGGCGCGGTGCGGGCGACGATGAGCCGGGTCTATGGCGGCCTGGCCGTCACCGAGGCCTACGCGGCGCCCGAGGTCATCGAGGGCCGCCGCGAGGCTCCCGCCGCGTGGTGGTCGCTGGGGATCATGGTGCACGAGATGATGACCGGCCGCCGCCCGGAGGGGGCGGGGAACTGGCTCTCCGCCCGTAGCTCCGAGGTCGACGTCTCCGCGATCACCGACCCTCGGTGGCGACTGTTGGCCCGCGGCCTACTGACCCCGGTCCCCACCGCGCGGTGGGGCTATCGGGAGGTCATGGAG
Source organism: Spiractinospora alimapuensis (assembly GCF_018437505.1). Taxonomy (NCBI): domain Bacteria; kingdom Bacillati; phylum Actinomycetota; class Actinomycetes; order Streptosporangiales; family Nocardiopsidaceae; genus Spiractinospora; species Spiractinospora alimapuensis. The sequence continues at coordinate 1,085,930 of NZ_CP072467.1, forward strand.
TGGCTCGCCGGCGAGGAACCCACCGTCGCCCGGCCCCGACGGTACAGGTCGCTGCGGTTCGGCGACGTCGACCACGACGACCCCCCGAGCCTCGCCTTCGACCTGATGGACCGCTCCGACAAGGGCGCGGTGTGGTTGGGGTCGCACTGGCAGTCGCTGCGCACGTGGCTGGACCGCGAGGTCAACGACTACACCTTCGACCGGGCGAACCTCACCCAGCTCGCGTCTCACCCCGAGCGCACCCACCTGGTGATCAGCAGCCTGGCCGCGGCGTTCGTCCCCGGGATGCCGCCTCGGTACCGGGGGTACGAGGTGACCGCCGAGGGGGTTCTCGCGCTGGCGACCGGGGACGGGAGCCGCCACGCGGCGCTGCGTGAGGCGATCGAGTTGGGCGCGCTCGCGTTCGCCGCCCGCCACTGGTGCGGTCACACCGAGTGCCGTGACACACAGGGACGCTGCGCACGACTGGAACGGGTGCAGCACGAGGTCCCCCTGGTGATGACCGAGACCATGCAACAGGTGGAGCGGTTGGTGCGCGACGGGGACGCGCAGGTGACCGAACCCGCCGACCACGAGTGGGACGCCGCGTGGGCGCAGGCGGTCGAGTTGGTCCTGGACGAGGACGCGGCGCGTCGCTACCGGCGTTCGTTGCGCGCGGAGTCCTGGCACCCGACCCGGCGCAGCCACGCGCACCGGGCGGAGTGGTGGCGCGAACAGCGCCGCGCGGGCGCACGCACCCGTTCGCTGAGTGACGCCGCGGCCGTCCAGGCCAACGCCGCACTGGTGACGGCGGTGCTGCTGCTGCCGAGCGCGACGCGCGCCGGTGCGATCGAGCGGGAGCGACAGAACGCCGACTGGCAGCGCCGCCGTCAGGCCCTGGGCGCCCGGATCACCCGCGCCGTCACACAGCGGGGGAACACTCCGGAGGCGCTCGGGTCCGGGGACGACTCCGCGCCGTCCGACAACGCCTCCGCGTCCCAACGCAAGGAGCACCGACGCCAGGAACGTCAACAGCGACGAGTCGACCGCGGGATGCGCCAGATCGAACGGGCGATGACGGCCGGGCGCTGCCGCCGTTTCACCCGCCCGCTCGCCATGCTGGGCTTCCTGGACGCGCTGGGGACCGCGCTGCTCTTCTCGGTGGGCCTCGCCTACACCGCGCCCTGGATCGCCAACGCCGACCAGATCGTCACCACCATCGTCGAGGCGCCAGGAATCGCGCACCTCAGTGGCGCCCTGACCGCGCTGCTGGGCGTCCTCCCCGGGGAGATCGGCCTGTCGTGGTGGTTCGCCGCCCTGCTGGCACTCGCCCTCATCCTGTGCGGCCGCTACGCCGCCAACCACCGCAAACGCGCACGCAACCGCCTGATCGCCTACCGCCTCGCCATCGCCGGATCCGTCCTCATGGCCCTACGCCTGGCCGCCAGCGCGTTGTTGATGGTCGTCTACGCCGTCCTGATCCCGTTGAGCATGGTCGCGGGGTAGCTCGCGCTCCTGGGTCTGTCCGCACACCGGACGGATCAGCCGTCAGTGCCTCGCGATGGCACCTGACCGCTGGTCGTCGGGGACGGTCGCCTGAGTCGAGGCTTCGGCACTGGAGGTGACCGAGCGCGAGCGATCCGAGCTCCAGCGATGGGTGCGACGCCGCGAACCCCCGGCGGTATCTGGGGTCACCTGGGATCGCGGGCGGGGCGTTCTCGCCTTCGCGCGGGTCCATGCCGGTGGGACTGGTGGAGGTCACGACGCGTCGGTGCTGGAGGTGGCGGCGGGCGCGGGTCGAGGCCGTGTCGGTCTGAGTACTCACCGACCGCTCGCTCAGCGGTGATCAGTGCGGGGATAGCAAAGTGTCACTTCCTGTCTAACTGACAAGAAATTATGGTCGGCACCATGACCGAAGAGTCCTGGGAGCCACCAGCCGTACTGATCGCGGTCGATCTCGTGATCCTCACCCTGCGCGAATCGGCCCTTCATGTTCTGCTCGTGCGGCGAGGGATCGAGCCCTACGCAGGTGCCCAGGCTCTGCCCGGGGGCTTTCTCAACAACGCCGGAGAGGATGTCGAGGCCGCCGCGCACCGCGAACTGCGCGAGGAGGCGAACCTGGACGCCTCGCGGTTGTACTTGGAGCAACTGGCCACCTACGGCACCCCGGACCGTGACCCGCGGGGACGGGTTATCTCCGTGGCCTACCTGGCGATCGCTCCGGGGCTGCCCGAGCCGGTCGCCGGGACGGACGCTGTCGCCGCGTCCTGGCAGCCGGTACACGACGTCCTCGCTGGACATCTGGAGTTGGCCTTCGACCACCGGCAGATCGTCGACGACGGAGTCAAGCGCGCCCGGGAGAAGATGGAACGCTCCTCGCTCGCGACCTCCTTCTGTGGAGACACCTTCACCATCGCCGAACTTCAACAGGTCTACGAGGCGGTCTGGGGGCTCCGACTGGACCCCCGCAACTTCTACCGCAAGGTCCAGGCGGCCTCCGGGTTCATCATCCCGGCCGGTACCGACCGCCGCACCACCAAGGGGCGCCCGGCGCGGCTGTTTCGCGCTGGCCCATCCACCCGGCTGCACCCACCGCTCATCCGTCCTCCACAGGACGACGAGGGAGACTACCCATGAGCAGCACCATGGTCGTCATGCTCAGCGCGCTCAACCTCGAATACGAGGCCGTGCGGCGCAGGCTCACCAATCCGCGGCTCCACCAACACGAGAAGGGAACGCTGTTCGAGCTCGGCGGCCTTCCCGGCACTGAGGGGCAGGTCGCCCTCGGGCTCACCAGCAAGGGCAATCACTCCGCCGCGGTCCTCGTCGAGCGGGCCATCCAGAGCTTCTCTCCGGCGGCCGTGCTCTTCGTGGGCGTCGCCGGCGCGCTGTGGGACACCACCGCCTTGGGGGACGTCGTCATGGCGACGCAGGTCTACGCCTACCACGGCGGTACCAGCGAGGACGACGGTCTCAAGGCGCGACCACGGGTCTGGGAGGTCCCCCACGACATTGGTCAACTGGCCGCCCATCTGGCCCGCACCGGTGACTGGGCCGAGGGCGCGGACGGCCCTCCTCCCAAGGTCCACTTCGGGCCCATCGCCGCGGGTGAGATTGTCCAGAACTCTTCCGTCTCCCACGAAGCGGCGTGGATCCGGCGGGTCTACAACGACGCCCTCGCCATAGAGATGGAGGGCGCGGGTGTGGCGCAGGCAGGACACCTGAACAGCTCTCCCGTCGCCGTCGTCCGCGGGATCAGCGACCGGGCAGATGGCACCAAGACCGCGCTGGAAGACCGGACCTCGCAGCCCGCCGCTGCGCACAACGCGGCCGCATTCGCCGTGCGGCTGGCACAGGAACTCGTCACGAAGCGAAGGGGCACGGCGATGGCTGACGACGACACGACTGGCACTGGCGAAGGCACCACCAATGTCGCCTTCGGACAGGTGGGGCTCCAGGCGGGCAACATCACCAACAGCACCGTCTCCGTTGGCCAGAGTGTGCAGCACTCCGAACCCGAGGACCTGCGGTCCATGCTGGCCGCGCTCCGTGACGAGCTCGCCAGCGAGCGGTCGGCGGATCGGATCGACGACGCCACCTACCAAGCGGCGCGGCAGGAGGTGGAGACCGCCCGCACCTCCCTCGAGGAGTCCACGCCCGAGGCCGCCGGCGCGGTGATTCTCGCCCTCAAGCGGCTGCGCGGGCTCGTCGGCGATGTCGCCAAGCTCGCCGCGCGGGTCGCCCGCATCATCACCGCGGCCCAGGGAACGCCATGAACGCATCCGCGACACCCACCATCAACACTGTGGCGCCCGGCAGCAACGTGGGAGTTCAAACCGGGAACGTCCACAACTCCACTATCTACGTCGTTCCTCCCGATGCCACCCCCGAGCAGAAGTACACGATCGGTCTGCGCTCTCTGGAGGCCGGAGCACCCAGTAAGGCCAGAGGGCTGATCCGAGACGCCATCGACCACGGCCTGGATCACACAGAAGCCAACTTCCACTGGGTGCTAGCCCTACTCAGCAAACGCACACTGCGCGACCTTACCTCCGAAGAGCATGAGCAAATAAAACGCTTGTTCGCCGCCCTGCACACCTACCTCGAGGACGAGTGGCGCACGGCGCTGGAAGTGGTCTTCCGGCTCCTCTACTCACCAAACGACTCCAGCGGCGCCACGGCCGCGGCCATCAAAGACCTGCACGCCCTACCACCGGGTCGACGCGAGATGATCCTGCGCCACCTCGACCTGGTTCTGACCGGCGCCAAGAAGGACAGCGTGTGGGAGGAGACCCGCCGCGAAGCCGAGGAGTCACAGTGCGGTGCGCAACGACTCGACCGCGTGTGGGCGTATTTCCATGCCGACCCGATACCCGCCCGCACCCGTGAACCGGACCGAGCCGAAGTCTTCACCGCTCACTACGTCTACGCGGTCGCATGTACCGGCCTGTTCGCGGGGGCGGTCGGCTACCTGGGCTGGCTGGTCCTGCTGAACACCGCTCCCTCTCCCATCCTGGCCTACTTGGTGTTGCTGGCCGCCGGATCCACCGCGGGGCGGCAGGGTCTGGAGTGGCACTACCGCGCGAAGCGGTGGCAAGCCAGGGACAGACAGTTGCGCAGCGCAGGGCGCGAGTCCCAGCCGCCGGAAGGCGGATTCGCCCGCGGGGTCGACCATTCCTTCACCCACTACTTCGGCACCTACCTGCCCCAGGGGCTCGGGCGCGAGCACTGGCTGTCCAAAACCGCCGGGATCCGTCGCCTGCTGCGCGATGAGGTCGTCGAGATCTACCGCGAGAGCCGGATCGGAGTCCGGCGCGTGGACTGGCTAATCCGCTTCATGGCGCGAGATGTTCGGCAGCGCTGGCAGGCCGGGACACTGCTGGAGTATCGCGACCGGTACAGCGTCGCGACGTCGACCAAGATCTGGTGCCTCCTGCCTGCCGCTATCGCTGTCGCATCGGCCACAGTCGTGATCGCCGCGGCCTTCACGGTGAACCCGCTGGGGGCCGTGCTCGCCGCCGTATGCGCACTGGCTGCGGGATGGTACACGGCAGTGTGGTGGACACACATCCTTGGCGAGAAACGACGCGAGCGTGAGGAAAGGGAGGAACACGACCAGGCTCAGTCGGCCAGGAAGACAGAACACCAACGGTGGAAGGCCAAGCTGGACGCCACGCGCCCCAACGAACAAGAGATGGAAGCCTGGCTGACCTACGACAAGACACTCCTACTGTCGCAGGCGCTGGACCTCTACCGCCTGCCTTGGCAGGACGTCATCGCCCACACGTTCCTGCAAACACACGCGCCCGGCTGCAAGAAGGCACGGCGGCGTGGCGGGGTGTGGCGGTTCTCCAAATACAGCATCCGCCTATTCCTCGTCACCCACGACGGGGTCCGGGACTTCAGCGCCGACCTCAACTTCGAGCGCGCCCACATCGACTGGACGGAACGGCGCAACTTCCGCTTCGACGCCGTCTCCTCCATTGAAGTTGCTCGGGAGAGCACCTACAGCTACACACTGAAACTGACCCTCTCCAACGGCCCAACCACGGACGTGGGCGTCGCGAACAGCGAAGGCGTTGCTCCCGAGCCGGAGGAGGACCCGGACGCCTTCTCCGAGACCAACCTCGACGCGGCGGGATTCACCACCACGCTGCACATTCTGGAGGGCATCGCCGCAGAGGGGAAAGCCTGGTTCAACCGACACACGGTCGACACCCCGTCACAGCGTTGAGGTCGTTCCGTCCTGTGGCTGCCGGGGGCCGATGGCTGCCCGCGGTCGCGACCCTCTGGTGGCCGCAGAGCTTCGTACCGCCTCCAGGCTGGCATCCCCACGAAGTTCTGGATGCCTCTCACCCATTGTGCGATGCTGCTGTCAGGGAACCCCAGGCTGCCCACAAGCGATTCGCCCTGGAGGTAGCGATGCCCCGACCCTGGGAGGCCAACCCGGCCGCGGAGTTCACGCGGAGGATCGGCAAGTCCGCACTCGAACTTGGGGACACCAAGGGCGATCCGACCTGCCCGGACATCTGGGAGTTGAGCAACGGCGACATCGCCGTGGTCGGCCGCGACCTGACCGAGGCCTACCGCGGGCGTCTCCCCCACGACGTGAACGTCGGCCACGACGAACGGTTGGTGATCATCCCCCGCACCATGCTGCTCGCGGCGAAGCCAGACATTCCAGATGCTTGAGCAAATACCGGACGTCCCGGGAGTCCACCTCGACCTTGACGCCTACCTGCGTGACTTCCGACAGGAGTTCGAGCACGGTGGTGACATCTTCGCCAAGTTGGAACGGGCGCAGACGTTCCGGGAGCCGGGTGACCCGAGCTGGGAGGCGTTCGCCGCCGGGGACTGGCAGCGGGCGCTGGAACTGAACGAGGAGGATCGCCCCTCCGCCGTAGGAATGATCGACACGTACCGGCGCCTCGGCTACGCCACACAGCGGATCCGTGTGGTCGAATTCCCCATCAGCCCCTACCTGCAGTGGGAGATACAGTTCCTCCGCCTTCTCGCTGAAGCGGGACAGGACATCCGGGTGCTGCGCGGCGAGCGGGCGGCGGAGTTCGAGGCGCACCGCCCGCTACCAGAGCTGGTGATCATCGGTGACCGGGTGCTGTACGAGGTGCTCTACGATGACTCCGGCACCCCGGCGGGCGGCCGGAGGATCGACGACCGTAAGGTGATCGCCGGCTGCCGCCGAGACGTGGCGAAGCTCTATGCCCAAGGTGAGCCTTTGCTGGCGTTCTACGACCAGCACATCGCTCCGCTTCCGCCCCCGATCGTATGAGAGTTCTCCGGCGAGCCGGCCGCCGCAGACTCCATGTTCCGCTCGTGGTGACGCTGCTGGTCGTACTCGCCGTCGCTCTGGTCGGACTCTCCCCGTTCACGCTGGTCTGGTTCACCGGGCAGGCCCAGGACTGGGAACAGCTCAGCCTGGTCGGCCAGACCTACGGCGCGGCCTCGGCACTGCTGGCCGGCCTGGCGCTACTGGGTATCGCGGCGACCTTGGTGCTTCAGCTCCGGGAAGTGCGCAACTCCCGAGAGATCGCTCTGCGCGAGTCCAACAGCGAACTGCTGCGCATGGCCATGGATGACCCCGCATACCGCGCCTGCTGGGGCACCAACTTCCCCGCCGACGCGAGTACGGCCGACCGCCAGCGCATGTACACCAACATGATCTTCTCGCAATGGGAGTCGGCCTTCGAGTCGGGCGCCATGGGCGAGGCGGTGATCCGAGCCGTGGCGCGAAAGGTCCTCGCCGGGCGGATCGGCTGGGAGTACTGGCGCGACGTGCGCGAAATCCGCCTGTCCACCTCCGAAACCCGCCGAGCGCGTCGGTTTCACCGAATCATCGACGACGAGTTCCACGCCTTGCCCGAGCCCCGATCCGAGCGGACGGCGCCAGTGAAGACCTCACCCAGAGCTCAGTCCCACTGGACGACGTTGGCAGCACTCGGGACCTCGGCGGCGGTGAGTGCGGCGACCGCATGGCTCTGGCTGCGCCATCGATACGGACGATCCTGACGTTCTCGCGGATAGCGGGGGGTACCTCCGAGACTGGGCGAGGCCCCACTCCCCCTTCCCCAGCGGCGGAGTCCGAGGAGCGCGATGCGCATCCCTCCTGTCAATATGTGCGTGCTGAGCTGGGCAGTTTAGGGCGGTGGGCGGTCAGCCCTCGGCGGCCGGGTGGCGGGGGCCGTGGCCGGGGGGTGGGGTGAGGGCGGAGGTGAAGTTCTCGCCGTCCACGAGGGGGGTGTCCTGCCCGACGCCGACCTTGGCCATGCGGTCGTAGACCTCCAGGATCAGCTCCTTGGTGCGGTAGGAACCGTGCGCCGCCACATCCTTCTTCTTGACGATCGGGAAGGTCTCCATGATGTAGTCCACGTCATCGCGCTCGATGCCGTAGAGGTGAAAGAACAGGGCATCCAGCTCGGCGCGCATAATCGTGCGGCGTTCCTCGTCCCAGCGGAAGGGCGGGCCGTCGTCGTCGAGGTCTCGAGCAAAGGGGGCCATGTCGTGGGCGGTGTAGGTGAGCTCGAGAGATCTTCTCGCGATAAAACCCTCGTGTAGCTTCAATCTCTGTGGAGCCAGCACTGGAAGCTGCTTCCACAGAAAAAACGCCATGCTCGTTCCACCAATTTTTTGACGACTCGCATAATCAAACACAAAAGAAGCCTGACAGCCACATAGACCTACAACTTCGCTTGCCTCCCTGGGGAGAATCGACAGGAGGTATTTGTGTCCAACCGCAACCCGAGGTATCACGGCAGCGATAGACGTCCGTTCATTTGTGGCTGATGTAGCATCACACCATCCAAACAGCCATTGATGACGCCATCCAACGGCCTGAAGTCGCGACGCAACCGTAACTTCGACTCTCCCCCGGGAACTCTCTGACGATTCATGAATCCCAGCGGGAACCCAGCTCAGGGGAACAGCCCTGCGATTCGGATCTTGAAGCTCATCATGTTGAAGGTAACGCGGCTGATTCTTTCTCTTGGTTGCGGTTTCACTCTTTACAACGTCTGCTGCACGATGGTTATAAAAATCCACCATCTTCGCCTCGTACAGCGGGAGCATGCGCTGCTCGCCCTTGGTGAAGACGTTGCCGTGCAGGGTCCAGCCGTCGGACTCCAGGTCCTCGCGGGCGTGGAAGAGCCCGGAGTCATGGGACATGTTGAACAGCCCTTGCGCAAACGACACCCCCCAGGGGTTCCCCTCCGGATCCCCCTCCTTCACCAGGACCGGAACCCGCCGGTAGATCCCCAGGGTGACCTCCGCATCCCGGCGAGAGCGGAACACTGGGAGGGTTCCCGTGTTCGGGTTGACCAGGGTGATCTCCTCCGGAGTGAGGGTGAACACCTTGTCCGGGGTCTCCAGATCGGCGGGATCATGCAGGAAGAAGGCGAACGGCGTCGCGGACTCGCGCATGTCCCGGCCGGCGAGGGCCAGGATGCAGAACTTCATTCGCGAATCTACGGCCGGGAACAAACCACTGCGATTCTCGAAGTCATACAGCGCCGCGATCGAACCCCGCTGCACAAGGTCCTTGAAGAAGTACTGCGTGCGCGCATCTGTAGCGATTCCCGTCGGCACGATGATCCCCGTACGACCATTTGCGCTGAGCAAGACGCGGTCCGTCTCCGCGAACACCGCATACAGATTCAAGTTCCCCTGGCCGGTCAGCGGAACCCGCCCGGAGCGCCGCAGGAAGTGGCTCTCCGCGTAGACCTTCCGCTTGGCCGCCGCGTGCTCGCGGAACAGCCACTGCTTGTCCGGGTCGTCCTTGAGTGCCGCGATGCGCTTCTTCCGCTCCGAGGCACGCCCGATCTCAGCGATCTCCGGGTCGCGCAGTGCGAAGAACTCCTGCTCCTTCAGCTCCACGCTGTCCCACGGCGGGTTCCCCACCACGCAGTCGAAGCCCCCGGCCCAGCCGGTGTCCTCCTCGGTACCGGTTCCGCCTTCCGGGACGGTGAAAACCTCGGGGAACTCCAGGTGCCAGTGGAAGAAGTCGTATTGTTCGCGCAGCCGCACGATCTCCACATTGGTTTCCGACGAGGCTCCGGCCCCCTCGGGGTCGCTGAGTGCTTGGAACACCTCTTGGGTGACCGGGCGTGGAGCGTCCGGGGTCTTGAGCCACATGAATGCCGCGCACCAGGCATCGGCCAAGTGCAGCGCGTGCGTGTACTCCGCCGAGCCCTGCCAGGCGGCGTAGGCCTCCTGCTGCTCGCGCACCTCCAACAGCGAGTCCGCCGTGGCATCGGTGATGCGGCGCAGGCCGCGCGCGAAGTCCAGGTTGGACACCTTCACCGTGTCCGCGGCGAGGTCGAACAGGCTCTCCTGCCCGCCGTGCTCCTTGGCGTTGAGCTTTTCCAAGTACTTCGCGCGCTTCTTGTCGTCCCCCTCGGTAGCGATGAACGCCGCGTCCGGAACGCCCCCCTCCAGCAGCTTCGGCGTCGCTCCGATCAGTGCGTTTCCCTGTTTGATGTGTGCGTCCAGGAAGTTCAACGCCTTGCCCGGCTCCAGCGCCTCCAGCCACAGGGACACCTTCGCCAGTTCCACCGCCATGGGGTTCAGGTCCACCCCGTAGATGCACCTTGCCGCCACCTCGTGCAGTGCCCCCCGCACCGCGCCCACGGTCGGCTCGGGGTTGCCTTCCCGCACCGCGGCTACCCGCTTGGCGATCCTTCGGGCCGCCGCCAGCAGGAAGTGCCCGGAGCCGCAGGCCGGGTCACACACCTTCAGGTCCAACAGCTCGCCCACTACGGCATCCGCGTCGTCCGGGTTGCCCGCCCGCGTGGCCTTCTCCTGTCCACGTTTCACCGCGTCGTCCAGCACCGGATCCAGCGACGAGTCCAGCAGCGTCTCGATCAGCGAGGTCGGGGTGTAGTACGACCCGGTGGTCTTGCGGTCGTTGCCGCCGATGACTTTCAGTTCGAAGGTGAGGTCGGAGGCGTTGTGCTTGGGCACCAACTCCAAGAGGGATTCGTAGATGGAGCCCAACTCTTCGGCGTCCAGGTTGCGGTAGTCCACCGACCGCTGGCGCCGGGAGTCCTTGTCCCTGACCTCGGCGAGGTGGCGCACCGCCGCCAACAGGTGCTCGTTGGCAAGCTCCAGCCCGTCCAGGGGCGTGTCGGCCTCGGTGCGGTCGAACAGCCCGCCCAGTCCTGGCAGCCCCAGTTCGGGGCGGCCCTCGACCTCCCCCAGCGCGTCCAGCACGAGGCGCAACGCCCGGTACAGGTCCCGATGGGCGGTGCCGCGGCGACGTCGGGCGTGGCGGCGCAGGCGGGCGGTGGAGAAGTAGGCCGCGTAGCGCTCCTTGACCTGCTCGTCGGTCCCCGGCGGGTGCAGCGCGCCACGGTCCTCGGCCACGAACACGAACAACAGCCGGTAGACGAGCCGGAGCAGCGCTCGGTGGAAGGCGGTGACGTCCAGGTCTCGGCGCAACTCGGGGTTGGCGCGCAGGAAGCCGGTGCCCAGCACCGTGATGGCCTCGCGTACGCTCTCGCTGAGCTGTTCCAGCGCGCGGGTGCCGGACTTGATGGCCTCGCTCCGCCAGGTCTCCAGCCAGCAGGCCGAGGCCGGCTGCTCGGGGGCGGTCTCGAAGCGGGAGGCGTGCAGCAGCCGGAACAGCAGCACGAACTCGTTGAAGAGTTCGCCGTCGAAGATCGCCTCAAGGTCGAACTCGACGTAGGCCGCCCCGGCCAAGGCGCTGGAGTCGCGGAGCAGCCGCACCTGGCGGCCGTTGGTGAGCAGCGCCCACAGGCGGGGCGTGGAGGTGTTCAGTAGCTCCTGCACGAACGACTGTGGCGGAACACCTCCCGAGCTCGGCCGCCGGTCCAGCTCGGTATGCCAGGCCACGACGTGGATCGGCACGTGCTGCCACAGGTGGGAGACGTCGAAGGTCTTGGTGCCGTCGTCGCTCGCCACCCCGTCCGCCGGTCCAGGTGGCACGCGGCCGAAGCCCAGTTCGCCGAGCAGTGGCTCCACCCACTGCGGCAGCGCCGCCCCGGCGGAGTCGGTGGCGGGGGTGCCGTCCTGGGCGGTGGGCAGGTTCTTGCGCAGCTCGCGCCAGGCACCCTTGAGGTAGTCCCAGCGGCGTTCGGCCTCGTCGCTGACCGAGCGGGCGCCCACAACCCCGTAGTCGGACGGCCTAGCGCCGGATATGTCCTTCTGTCGTCCTTCGGCGATGCGCAGCAGCATGTCGGCGGGCAACAGCCCACCCTCGGTATGCACCGCGGTGAGGACCTGGGTACGGGTGACGGCGGCCATCAGGCGGCACCTCCAGCAACGGTGGGGGCGACGGGCAAGTAGACGTAGACGCCGAGGATGTCGGCGGGTTTCTGGGCCTGAACCCGCAGGCCGCGGCGGATCTCGTCGGAGGCGATGCGCACCCGCCGGTGGGCGTCGGCCAGCTCGGTGGCCAGTGTCTCGCCGTGAGCGTCCAGGTGCGACTCTGCGGAAGGGAGATCGTCGAGCACCATTCGCATGGTCGGTTTGGCCATGGCCAGGGCCGTGTTCTGCGTGGCGGAGACCTCCAGGAGCGCCGTCGCCTGCTCCGGCTCCAGCCATTCGGGATGATCGGGGGTGCCGGTGAAGGCGAGCAACCGGGCGTCCTCGGCGACCATCTGCCGGGTGCCGTGCCTGGAGGGCAGGGTGAGGTGGAATCGGTAGCGCACGAGGAGCAGGGTGGTGGCCTCGTCGACGGCATCGGTACGGATCACCCCGCAGCGCCGCGCCGGGCGACGGTCGTCGCTCGGCCTCCCGTCTGGCGCGGTGTCCAGCGCGGTGTCGAGCACATGGGCGGCGAGCGCGCCCAGCACCGGGTCCGTGCGCACCAGCGCTGCCTCGCCCCGGGCCACGGCGGCGGTGTCCCGGAAGCGCACGCCCCGGCCCGGCCGGGTGGCGTCGGTACCGGCCAGCGGTTCCACGGCGTCCCGCAGCCCGATGGGGGTGCCGGAGAGATCGGCGCGGAACCCCTCGCCGCCGTCTGGAAGCGGGGTGAGCAGGCCACCGAGTCCGCGCAGGGCGCGTTCGGTGAAGGTGCGCACCTCCCCCGCCCCGCCCAGGGCGTCACGCACGGCGGCCACCTCGCGGGCCACCTCCTCGGGGTGGATAGCACGCTGGGCGAAGCGGCTGCGGGAGGTGCGCTCCCGCTCGGCCGCGGACTTCCACTGGGTTTCGATGGCCTCCGCCTGGCGGTCCAGCGCGGCGAGTTCCTCGGAGCCGAACAGGGACTCCTGTTCGGCGGACTCGCTACCACGCATCAACAACCACTCCACAATGGCGTCCGTGACCCCGCTGGAGGCCTCGTCCGGGACGGAGACCGCGATGCCCAGGTCCTTGCGAATCTGGCGGTGTTTGCGGATGAGCACCTCCAGGACCTTGCCGTCGATGCCGTTGTCCTCGCCGTACAGAGTGACCACGCGCACCAGGTCCCGGAGCTGGCCGAAGCGGTCCACCCGGCCTTCGCGCTGGTCGTGGCGGGTGGGGTTCCAGGCGAGGTCGTAGTGCACTACGGCATCGAAGTAGTGCTGGAGGTTCACACCTTCGGAAAGGCAGTCGGTGGCTACCAGCACCCGGCGCGGGGTAGGGCCTTTCGCCGCATCGTCGGCGGCTTCGGCGGCGGTCTGTTTGGCCAACTCCTCGATCCGCTCTACGCGCTGCTGCGGGGAGAGCTTGCCGGTGACGGCCATGACGGTGGTGCGTCGGCCGTTCGCGCCGCCCTTGTCCAGCAGGCTCTTTCGCTTCGCGGCGACGCCCTTGCCTGAGGTGCTCTTTTCCGCTGAGCCGCCGTCTTGCTCTCCGCCCAGGTGGGCGGCGACGTACTCGGCGGTGTCGATGTAGTGGCAGAAGACGATCGGGTTGTAGCCCGCGTCCAGTAGCCCGTTGAGGTGCTTGATCAGCGCTGCGAGCTTGTGGTCCTTCTGCGGGCCCTCCAATTCTGCTGCGCGGCGGGCCAGGGCCGCCAGCGGGCCGTCCGGGGCGTCCTCTGTGGCGCCTCGCTCACCCTCGGCGGCGAGGTCCGCGCCGTGGGCGGTGTCCATGCCCTCCAGAGTGTCGGTGTCCACGGCGTCCCGGGCCACTGGTGCGCCGAGCGCGTCGGCTTCCTCCGCGGTTTCGGCGGCGGCCGCAGCCGAGCGGGTGGTCAGGGTCTTCGCGGCGGCCCGCGGCGAAGAGACCATGGCGCGCAGCAATGCGATGGCCGACCACCAGGCCACCCGGTAGTCGCGGTCTCCCTTGCCGCCCGCCCGATGCACCCGCTCGCGGGCGTAGGCGATGGCATCGCCCAACAGATCCTTGTATTCCGGGGAGAGCCGGTAGGTCTCGTCAGCGAACTCCCGATCCCGGGGGAAGGACGTGGTTTCGGCGAGGGAGTCGTCGGCCAGACCATCGCCCGTCCGGGTGAGGTATTGGCGCACGTCGGCGCGTTTGCGCTGAACGAAGTGCCGCGCCAGCAGCCGGCGCCCTTCGTCGGTATCCAGGTCAACATCCGCCAGCTCGGGATTGACCAGGCCGAGGAGCGCCCGGAATGCCTCCTCCTTGCCGCTGTGCGGCGTGGCCGTGACCAGCATCAGGTGCCGCTCGGCGTCGGCCGCCACCTTCCGCAGCAGCTCGTAGCGAAGCTGATTCTGGGTGCTGCGGCCCGCTTTGGTGTCGCCGGCGGTGACGCAGGTGTGTGCCTCGTCCACGATGACCAGGTCCGGGCAGTGGCGCACGAAGTCGTCACGGTGGCGGGTGGACTTGATGAAGTCCGTGGAGACGATGACGTGGCGGTGCTTGTCGAACAGGGACTGGCCGAGATCCAGGCCGCGCTCCAGTTTGGAGACCGTGGAGGAGAGCACGAGTTCGGCGTCGATGCCGAACTTGGTGCGCAGCTCCTCCTGCCACTGCTCGGCGAGTGCCGGACTGCACAGGACGGCGAGCTTGCGGGCCTCGCCCTGCGCCAGCAGCTCGGTGGCGATCAGCCCGGCTTCCACGGTCTTGCCGATGCCCACGTCGTCGCTGATCAGCATGCGCACCGTGGGCTGGCGCAGCGCCATGAGCAACGGCACGAGCTGGTAGGCGCGTGGCTGCACCGCGATCCCGGCCAGGGAGCGGAAGGGGCCGGCCCCGGAGCGGAAGCCGATGCGCAGCGCGGAGCGCAGGAGTCCAGCGGCCTGCTCGTTGCCCAGATCCTCCGGAGTGGGCCAGGCGAAGGAGGCCTCGGCGACGTCCTCCAGGCTTGGGAAGACGGCGGCGACGTCGTCGTCACCCCCACCCAAGGGGCGCAGCACGAGCATTTCCTCGGCGCTCTCGGGGAGCACCACCCATTCCCGGCCCCGCGCGGAGACCAGAGATCCGGGTGCGTAGGAGGTGGGCATTGTGCGTCACTCCTTGTCGTGGGGATGGGGGAAGCGATGGCAACGGGAGTTCGAGCGTGACCACGCGCCCCGCGTCGCACGGTGGTGAACGTGTCCGGTGGTCTCTAGAGAGCGCATGGTCAGTGGTCGGAGCCGCGGCCGAAGAAGTCTTGGTAATCGGCGACGATGCTCGCCCAGTCGGCGTCGTGGGGGAAGCGGATCGCCAGCCAGCCACTGCGGAACAGGCGTCTCTCCGCCTCGGCGTCGCGTTCGGCGACCCGTTCGTGCTCATGCACCGGGCCGTCCACGAACACCGCGACCTGGGCGTTGGACAGGCGATAGACGAAGTCCGGTCGTGCCTGGGCCTCGGGAAGATAGACCTGCCCCTCGTCGGGCATCCGGTAGCCGTGCTCCTTGAGCCAGTTCACGAACCGCTTCTCCAGTCCGGTCTCACTGGCGCGTCTCAGCCGCCGCATCTGGTCGGTGCGTGACTCACCACGCCCCGTGGGCAGGGTCTCGGCTCCGGCCAGGCGCCGCAACAGGTCCACGATTCGGCGTCGGTCGATGTCCTGGTGGTGCATCTGATTCTGGTAGGTGAGCAGGCAGTTGTAGCAGCCGCGGGAGCAGTGGTTGGGCTCCGCAGTGCCCAGGTCCGCACCGTCGGGAGCGAAGTGGCACAGGTCCAGGGCGGTGGCGGCGGCGACGGCCAGGGCTTCGCCGTCGTGTTGGATACGGCGCAGCACTCCGGCCCCACCTTCGGCGGCCTCCGTGAACAGGATCCGATCCCGCGGCCCCTTGTCAGGAGGTAGCAGCTCGCTGGTGAGCTCGGAGTCCTCCAGCTCGAACGCTGTCTCGATGCCGCGCTCCAGCGCGTACATCAGGGTCAGAGCCTCCTCCCGAGGCAGGGCATCGGTCAGGTGCACCACCAGGATGTTGCGCCGGTCCTCTACGTAGGGGATGACGCGCAGGGCGTGGCCGGCCTTGTCGTCACCCGCACGGTCGCCGCCTTCGACCAGCGGCAGGTCGCCGGGGTCGTGCGAAGCGTCCTGGCCCTGCTTCTCGTTCAGCCATCGCCCGGTGGTGGGGTCCAGCCAGAAGCCGTCGGGATCCTCGCGCTTGGCCCGCAGCCGGCCGAGGTTGGTGATACGCACTGTGGCGGAGTCGCCGTAGTGCAGGGTGGCCAGGGTGTCGGCACCGTCGCGGGCCATGGCGTCCTGCCTGCCCACCCGGCCGCCGCCATGCTCGGCGAAGCGGTAGGAGGTCGCCAGGCGGAACCCGGCCCGGCGGCGCTCCTCCTCGTCGGAGGAGATCTTTTCCCGCTTGGTGGTGTACACGGTGTGCAACTGCAGCAGGTTCGGGGTGGGCGAACCCAGGGGAGAACCGCACAGGCGGCACTGGGTGTCGATGTCCTTCGGTTCGTGGTGATACCCGCAGTCTTCGCAGCGGGTCGCCTGGCCGGTGTGCAGGTCGCCGCTGGAGTCCGGCGGCAACTGGATGCGCGTCACCTGGTAGCGCGAGCCCTCGTGGTAAATGAGTGCGCCGGGGCCGAACTCGCGGATGGCCACGAACCGGGGCCGTTGCAGGAAGTCGCCGTCGTCGGAGCGCCCGCGAGTGGGAATGTAGGCGGCCAGTGGCAGGCGCGGAAAGGAGTAGCCAGGCAGGAAGCCCTCGCTGGCCAGGTAGCGATAGGGGTTGAAGTCGCTGAGCACGGACTTGCTGTCCTGACTCTCGTTGAGCAGCAGGGTGATCTGGGTTTCCGCCTCCCGGCGTCGGTTGGCCGCGCGCTGCCGGTCTCGCTCCGAAAGGCTGTGGTCCAGACGACGGCGGTTCTGCTCGGCCTGGTCCACCAACGCGGCGCGGAACAGTTCCCGCCAACGGTCGAAGGCGTCGTTGAATGCCTTGGGGGCGCCACGCACCATCCGCTCCAGCCAGCAGTCGTCCCACCACGGCATCTCGGCCAGCGCCTCCAACTGCTCGCCGAACACCTCGTGGGCCGCGATCAAGGCCCGACGCTGGGCACCCTCCTGCTCGATCTTCTGCTGAACGTCGCTGTGCAGTTCCAGTGCGGGCTCGGGCCTGCTCTTCGCCTTGTCGTAGTCGACACTGATGACCTCGGGTATTGCGCGGCCGAGCTTGACGCCGGTCTCGGCCAGCCACAGCGCGTGCAGGTGAGCCGCCACCAGGTCCTCATTGGCCAGTTCAAGGCGCGGGGCCTGCACCGCCCCGGCCACCATCCGGTCGGAGTGGCGGAAGTAGTACTGGTCATGGCTGTTGCCGGTCGCGCAGTATGTGGTGATCAAGGCCGGCTGGCCGCTGCGCCCGCCCCGACCGCTGCGCTGGGCATAGTTGGCGGGGGTGGGCGGCACGTTGCGCATCAGCACCGCGTTGAGGTCCTTGATGTCCACGCCCAACTCCATGGTGGGCGAGCAGTACAGCAGCGGCAGCGTGGCCTCGCCGAACAGCTTCTCGCGGGTCTCGCGGTCGTCCGGGGTGACCTGCGCGGTGTGTTCGCGCGCCCACAGACCGCCGAGGGACGCCGCCGCTCCCCGGTAGAGGTCGCGGAAGAACTGGTTCACCGCGGGCCCCTCCCCACTGGCGTAGGTGCGGGTCAGCGGGTCTTGTGCGCCGAAGAGGCCGTCGCCGGCCTTCCAAATGAGGCATCCGGCGTCCACCTGGTAGCCGGTGACGGACTCACCGCGGTGGAAGCGGCGCCGCGCGGCGCGCGGGTCGTGGGCGGTGCGGGTCAGCAGACCGGCCTCGGCGAGGACTTCCAGCAGTTGGGCGACGATGTGCTGCAGATCCTCGGCGCCCAGCCCGGCCTCGCGGAAGTGCATCCGCTTGAGGTACTGGGCGAACTTGTGCCGCCCAGAGAAGAACAGGCCGTTGGGGTTGACTTTGGCGCGCTGGGTGGACGCCATCGGATAGGCGGCCACGAACTTGGGGCGCTCGGAGTCCTGGACCACCCATGATTCGTTAAGGCGGTACTCGCTCGCGCTCTGTACCGACTCGAATTTCTCGTCGCCGAGGTAGGGCGTGGCGATGGCCAGCTCGCGGCGCATCTCGTCCAGCAGCGCGCGCAGAATGACGGCCCGCTGCCGCGACCCGGCGCCGAGCAGCGAGGGGTGAGTACCCGCCCAGGACCGCTCGTTCTCAGCGAGCCAGTCGAGGTCGGCGTAGTCGACGCGCAGCAGCCCGGTCTGTTCCAAGTTGGGCATGGTGACCCGCCAGCCGCCGCCGAGGTCGAGGTAAAGCCGGAAGGTGATCACGTCGCGCAGCGCCGTGGCCGCCTGGGCCGCCTGGCGAGGTGGGAGCTCGCCGTCAGTGGACCTCGCGTAGTCCCCGGGGGTTAGGCCCAGCGCGTCGCTGACCCGCGAGGCCAGGTGCTCGGCGGTGAGGCCATCGCTCCCGTCCTCCACCGCGGCCATGAGTGCCCGGTAAAGCCCACCGCGCAACTGGGTGACTTGAACGAAGTCGTTGAAGTGCCCGGCCTGCAGCGAGGCATCCTGCCGGTTGTCCACGAACGTCAGCAGCTTTCGGGCCTCTTTGCCCAGAGCGTCCTCGGGGACACGCCTGAGGGCGCGCACGATGGTCTCGGAGATCAGCGAAGTGGCCGAGGAGCGGCCCTCCTGGCCCAAGGTGGCCAGCTTCGCGAAGTCCTTACCACGCTTGGTCGCGTAGCTCACCCCGCAGTGCAGGCAGAACAGGAACGGCGAGGGGACGAACGCCGCCGTCAGGTCACCCTTGCCCTCGTGGCCGTGCACGTCCACAGTGACGGTGCGCGGCACGTTGTCCTGGTAGTTCTTGGCAACGTTGTCTTGGCCGTGGTCGTCGACCTCCAGCCAGGCGTCCGGAAGCCGATCCTTGGCGAGCACCTCCTTGAGGGTCTCCGGCCACGGGGAGTCCGCGGAGAGGTATAGGTAGCCCTCCTTGCCACCCTCCGGGGCATCCGCCGCGGGGCCGCTTTGGCGGGATGTGTAGGCCGTGCCCGTGGCGGTCGTGGTCCGCCATACCGTCAGATACTCCTGGCCACATTCGCGGCAGAACGCCAGCGGCAGCAGGATCTTGCCCTCAGAGCCGGGAAGTTCCAGCTGGTAGTGGCGGGTCAGCGGCCGCTCACCGGGCGGCTCCAGTGTGGTGAAGACGGTGTCGCCCTTGGACAGGAACTGGTGCAGTCGGAAGGCGAACAACGGGCGACCATTGCCTGGGTGAAGGGCCTCGGCTCCCGCCTCAAGGGTGCGGCGGATCGCTTCCCGGCACTGCGTGGCGTCGACACCGGTCTCGGCGGCGAGCTGCTCGGCGGCCTGCTCTACCTGGGTGGGGCGTTGACGGACCAGGCGCCCTTCGGTGTCGGTGGTCAGGCCAAAAGTACTCTCGATCCATTGGGCCAGCGGGTCGTGGTACAGCTCGTGGTAGCTCCGCGGGGCGTCCTGGGCGGTGATCCGCGCCGGGGGCACCTGTGCGGGGCCGTCGGCGGTGGCGCGCACTACGGTCTCGGTGATCACGTTGTCCGCCTCGACCGGCGTACCGAAGATCATGCCGGCGACCTCGGCGACCTTCTCCTTCTGGGCCTGGTGGGTACCACCACTGACCATGGTGGCCGACGTGCCCACGCACTGCAGGTTCGGGGCCGCACAGGCCTGGCGCACCCGCCGGGCGAGGAAGGCGACGTCCGCGCCTTGGCGGCCGCGGTAGGTGTGCAGCTCGTCGAACACCAGGAAGTCCAGGCCGCCCGCCATCGCGATGAGCGAGTCGCGCTCGTGCGGGCGGGTGAGCATGAGCTCCAGCATCACGTAGTTGGTGAGCAGGATGTCGGGAGGGTTCTTGCGTATCCGCTCGCGCGCCTCCTCGCTCTCCTGGCCGGTGTAGCGAGCGAAGGTGACGGGTTCTCGGCCCGGGCCGTAGCCGAATTCCAGGAACTTGCGCAGCTCGTTGAGCTGGCTGTTCGCCAGGGCGTTCATGGGGTAGACCACGATGGCGCGCACCCGACGCTCGGCCTTGCCACCGGCCCGCTCCCGCTCGCGCAGCACCCGATCCACGATCGGCACGATGTAGCCCAAGGATTTGCCGGATCCGGTGCCGGTGGTGAGGACGTAGGAGGCACCGGTGCGGGCGGTCTGCAAGGCCTGGCGTTGGTGGCGGTGCAGGGTCAACGGGCGGCCCTCGCAGCGCGTGGCGCCCTCCTTCTTCTCCGTTTGGAATATGCGGGCCGCCTCGGGGTGCAGCAGGCCCTCCTGCACCAGTTCGGGCACGGTGCCCCCGGAGGAGAAGAAGGGGTTGAGCGAGAGCCAGGGGTCAGGCCACTGGGATTTGTCGTCGAGGTCTCGCCGCACGAATTCGGCGATGTCGACGTCGCGGATGACGGTACCGCCCTCGGTGAACTCCCGATACTCCCTAATGAGCTCGCCGTGCAGATTGAACACGTCCATCACGCCGCGCGGGGCGTCGTGGGCCGGGCGTTGGGGCGCGGTGTCGTCCAACAGCGGCGCCGGGGCAGGCTCGGGAACTTCGGCGCGTGGGTCGAACTCTGCCCAGCCGGTGACCGAGCCCTCCCCCTTGGCCAGGGGACGCAGGGCGTCGCGGACCTCGGCGGCGCTGGCTGGACGCCGGTCGGGTTCCTTGCGCAGCAGCTGTTCCACTAGCTGGGTGAGCGCACTCGGGATGTCGGCGCGCAGCAGGCCCATCGGGGGCACGGCGTCATTGTTGTGCTTGTGTCCCAGCTCATAGGGAGTGGCGCCGTCAAAGGGGAGCGTTCCCGTGAGTAGCTCGTAGAGCACACAGCCCAGGGCGTAGAGATCGGCCGCGGCCGTGACTTTGGCTCCGGCGAACTGCTCAGGGGCCATGTATCGCGCGGTCCCGACTGTGGCATCGGTACTGGTGAGGCTGCTGATGTCCGGATCATCGACGATGCGCCCCATCCCGAAGTCCAGCACCACGGCCCGGCCGCCGCGGGCGATCATCACGTTGGCGGGTTTGAGGTCACGGTGCACGATGTCCGCGGCATGCGCGGCATAGAGGGCGTCGGCGATCTGTGCGCCGAGGGCGGCGGCCCAGGAGACCGGCACTTGGGGCTCTTCGTCGCAGAGGTCGCGCACCGTGCGCCCGTCCAGCAGCTCCATCGCCAGGTAGGGCTTGCGGTCTACGGCGGTCTCGTCCACACCGCCGTCGATAACCCGCGGGATGTGGGGATGCACGAGTCGACGCATGATCTCCACCTCACGCGCGAAGCGCCGCACCGCCACGTCGTCGGGGTCGACGGGGATCCCAGAGCGACGGCGCAACAGGAGCTTCACCGCAACGTGGCGGTCCGGGGACTCCGGATCCACCTTCGTGTCCTCGGCGCGGTGGACCTCGCCCATGTTGCCACGTTCGATGAATCCGTCGAGGTGGAAGCGTCCAGCCACCCACTCCTGAGACATGGCACTGCCCTCACCCATGACACTGTCCCTCGCACTCGGCGTCACCCGGCTACGGCTCCCCCTAAATGCCCATCTTCCCAGCTTTCACCGCCAGGTGGCGACGCTCACGGAAAGAACTGCCGGTTGTCTGTTTGCGTCGCCAACATACTCGTGCTCTAGCATTCACACAAGAGCGGCTAACGTATCCGTCTGTGGTGTTGACGCAGTAAACGAATCTCTCCCGCCCCTATACACACAGTTCGTGTACGGTGATCACATGACCGAGAGCAGCCAGCGCGCGTACGAGCAGCAGGTCAGCGCCGCGGACATCGCCCGTCTCGCCGGCGTGACCCGCGCAGCGGTGTCCAATTGGCGCCGGCGCCACGAGGACTTCCCCACCCCGATCACCGACCGTGGCACCGTGGCCCGCTTCCGGCTTTCGGAGGTTCGCGCGTGGCTGGGCCGCCAGCACAAGGGCGAACTGGAGTCCGCCGATGTGCGGTTGTGGAACGCGCTGCGCAGCACCTACCACTCGGACATGGCCGCTGGAGTGGCCGCTGTCGCGGAGCTGCTCACCGGCGGCGCCCCCGGGGATCTGGGTGAGGAGGCCGCCGCCGACGCCCGCGAGTTGGCCACGGAGGGCTCCGCGAGTCAGGCGGTGCAGGTGCTCGTAGAACGGCTGGGCCGCTCCCCGCTGCGGGCGGACACCGAGCTGACCACCGATCTCCGTCTGGTGCGCGTCATCGCCCGCGCCGTCGATGGTTCCGCCCGCTCGGTTTTCGACCCCGCCTGCGGCACGGGGTCGCTCCTGCTGGGCGTCGGCGCCAGGGACGCCCAGCGTTACGGGCAGGAGGCGGTGGGCTCCGCCGCCCGGCTCACCCGTGCCCGCGCCGCGCTCGCAGGCGCACCGGAGACCGAGGTGCGTATCGGTGACGCGTTGCGCGTGGACCGCTGGCCGGAGCTGCGCACCGAACTCGTTATCTGCCACCCGCCCGCGCCGACGCCGGAGTGGGGGCGAGAGGAACTGCTCGTCGACCCTCGCTGGGAACTCGCCCTGCCGCCGCGTGCGGAGAGCGAGATGGCATGGCTACAGCACGCCTATGCCCATACCCTGCCGGGCGGCATGGCAGCAGTGGTGATGTCGACCGCTGCGGCGTACCGACGCACCGCGCGGCGCATCCGCTCCGAAGCGGTGCGGCGCGGCCTGCTTACCCAGGTGCTCGCCCTGCCGGCTGGGTTGGCGACCGGTCACGCCCAGCCGGTGCACCTGTGGGTGTTACGCCGTCCTTCACCGCGGACGCCGGCAGTGCGAGAGGTGCGCATGGTCGACCTGACCGGTACCTCCCCCGACGACGTACTCGACCCCGAGCAAGCGCCCAGTGCCACGCTTCCGCTGGTCGATCTGCTCGACGACACGGTGGACCTCTCGCCGCAGCGCCATGTCGCCGAACGCAGCGGGGATCTGCTGGGTGACTACGAGGCACTGCGCGCCGAGTTCGACGAGGCGCTCGCCACACTGCACGGCTCCCTGCCCAATGTCCTGCCCGAGCTCACCGAGGGCGGCGAGGACACGGGGCACAGCATGGCGCGGTTGGCCGACCTGGCATCCGCCGGACTGGTGGATCTGAGTGGGGAGCGCCCCCGAGCTCTCGATGAGCAGCTCGACAGCGACTTCCTCAACGGCTTCCTGTACAGTCCGGCCAACCGCGGGAGGGCCACGAGCGCCAGCGGCACCCATCGCACCGACGCCGCTCTGCCGCGGTTCCGCGGCTGACCCCAGAGGACCAGCGCCGCTACGGCGCGGCCTTCCGGGCGCTGGAATTGGCCGAGCGCCGGGCTCGCCACCTGGCGGACGTTGCCGCGCGCGCCGCCGAACTGGCCCGCACCGGACTGACCACCGGGAGCATCGCGCCGGGCGCGGCCGAGCCTTCCTCGACTCCCCGAGACGCACGATGATGTGGTCGCTGCCCGGTTCGCGCCCGAAGAGCGCCGGTGCGCTTGGCACCGGCCGCGGCCCTCCACCCTCGACAAACCGCGTTACGCTGACCGCTCACGTGACCCCTACGAGTCGCCGGGTCGCTGAGGACCGCGATCCGACTTCCCCCTTACCCCCCGCGCCCGACTTCCACAAGGTGACAGCCGTGGCACAGCTCGCCCTATACCGGGACTTTCTGACCGACTTCGCCAAGCTCGAGAAGACCGTACAGATGCGGGTCAGCGAGGCCTTCGAGAAGTTCGAGAACGCCGTGCACGCCGGCGCGCACCTGGAGAAGATCAGCGGGCTCAAGGGCTCTCCTTTCCGCACCATCCGCATCGATCGATTCTGGCGCGGCGTGGTGCTGGCCCCGGAATCCGGCGACACCTACACCCTGCTCGCGGTGCTGCCGCACGACGACGCCTATGAGTGGGTGCGGCGGCGGCGCGCCTCGGTCAACACCGCGACCGGCCGGATCGAGATCCGCGACGTGGCCGCCATCGATGCCTCTATGCCTCAGTTGGAGCGGATGGCGAGCAAGCGCCAGGGGAGGTTGTTCGACCACATTGGCGACGCGGACATGCGACGGCTGGGGGTGGACGAGCAGACCCTGGCCTTTGCTCGGGCGCTGACCGACGACTTCCAACTGGAGGCCGCCCGCGCCCTGCTGCCTCAGGTCCAGTGGGAGGTGCTCTACGGGCTGGCGGCCGGCATGAGCCCCGAGGACGTTTGGCAGGAGCTGGGCGCGGCGATCTCCGCGGGCCAGGACTTCGACACCGAGGATCTGGACGCCGCGGTCCGCCGCAGCGGCGACCGGGTGCTGTTGGTGGACGGACCGTCCGATCTGCTGGCCGTGCTGGCCGACCCCTTCGAACTGTGGCGCATCTACCTGCACCCCGCCCAACGCTCCGTGGTGGAGGCGACCTACCGCGGTCCCGCCCGCGTCGGCGGAGGGCCGGGCACCGGCAAGACCGTGGTGGCGCTGCACCGCGCGTTCCGCCTCGCCCAGCGGGGCGCCGGCATGGTGCTGCTGACCACCTTTACCTCCACCCTCGCCGAGCAGTTGGAGCGCAGCCTGCGTCTGCTGGCCGAGTCCTCCGGGGACACCGAGGCACTTCAGCGCGTTCGGGTGGAGCACGTGGACCGGCTCGCCCATCGCGTCTTCCGCGCCGAGCACGGCAGGCCCACGCTGCTGGACAACACCGCCGAGCAGAAGCTGTGGGAGCAGATCACCGCCGGGCTGCGAGACGACCTCCCGCCCGCCTTCCTCGCCGAGGAGTGGCGCCAGGTGGTGCTGGCCCGCCGGGTGTCCTCGGCGCCTGACTACCTCGCGGCGAAGCGCACCGGGCGCGGGCGAGCGTTGAACCCGACGGTGAAGTCCCGGGTGTGGCAGGCGGTCGACGAGTTCCGGCGCCTGCTCGACGAGCGCGGGCTGTGGACACACGAGACGGTGTGCGAGGAGGCGGAGCGGCTGCTCACCGCGCGCGCTAAGCCCGAGTTCCGCCACGTGGTGGTGGACGAGGCCCAGGATCTGGGCGCGCTCCAGTGGCGCCTGCTGCGCGCCGCGGCACCCGAGGCCGGTGATGACCTCTTCATCACGGGCGACACCCACCAGCGCGTCTACGGCCCGCAGGTGACCCTCTCCGAAGTCGGCGTGAACATCCGGGGCCGCTCCACCAAGCTTCGGGTCAACTACCGCACCACCGCCCAGATCCTCGGCTGGAGCCTTGGGGTCGTCCGCGGCGAGCCGGTGGACGACCTGGACGGCGGTCTGGAATCGTTGGCCGGGTACCGCTCGGAGATGCGCGGCGCCCCGCCGCAAACCGCGGCCTTATCCACCTGGGAGCGCGAGCTGGATCACCTCGCCTCCACTGTGCGCCAGTGGCGTGAGGACGGGGTGCTGCCCGGAGAGATCGGCGTGGCCGCTCGCTCCAACAGGCTGGCCGAGCAGGCTGCGGCGGCCTTGGAGCGAACCGGGGTTCCGGTGCGGCTTCTGGCCCGCTCCGGCGAGCCCAGCGAGTCGATCGCCGTGGGCACCATGCATCGGATGAAGGGGTTGGAGTTCCGCTGCCTGGCTGTCGTCGGTGCCGGCGCCGACCATCTCCCCGCCCCGCGCAGCCTCACATCGGAGGCGCAGGATTCCGGGGCGCACGCCCGTGACCTGCTGCGCGAGCGCTGCCTACTGTACGTGGCGTGCACCCGCGCCCGCGAGCGCCTCAGCGTGACCTGGCATGGTGCTCCCAGCCCATTCCTGGCCGATCTGGGGAACTGACCGGTCTGTCCCACCCGTTGGCCGGACGGGTCCCCTACCGATAGCTAGGGCTCGAACCGCGTTCTACCGCTCGGTACCACCGACGGCCTCTCGCGGGGCGACGGCGCACTCGCCTCCCGGTCGGGGACCGCGAGTGCCTGCCGGGCATAGCCTCGTCGAGTCACACCGGAACGGGCACGATCCTGCTAGAGTACTATTAGCGCTTTACCGGATTATCGAGTAAACTGCCCTCCATGCCCCACGTGGAGATCACCCAGAAGACTGACGACAGACTCGAACTCCTCGCCTCGTGGGAGGGCATCTCGAAGGGCGAGGTCATCGCCCGACTGCTGGAGCGGCTCCACGAGGCGGGGGAAAAAACGAATACCAACGCCACCACGGTCACCGTCTTCACCGTGTATCAGAAGACCCGCGTCGAGGCGGAGTTCGACCCGGCCACCCACACCTTGGCGATCACTTCCTCCCCCTGGTCCGGGGAGACGTTTAGCAAGCCCAGCACAGCCGCGATCGCCGTAGTGGAACACCTCAACCCCAACGCCAGCCCGAACAGGAACGGGTGGTCCTTCTGGCGAGTGGCGAGCACCGGACGGCCGCTTGATACACTAAGATAGTTCTGAATCTGCTTTATAGCATTAAAAGTCCTGAATCTGAGGCTAATGATTCTCTCTACCCACGCCACCATCGCCCTGTTGACCTTTATCTTTCTCGCGTTTGTGATGACCCTCCTCGCTGTCACGTGACCGCCCATATCCCAGACCTCCTCACCGCTCGGCCAGGACACTGTTTCCTTCCGGAGACTTGCCGCATCTGGAGGGAAGTTCCTTCACTGGGGAGGAGTGACTCCTCAATAAGCTCCGGATCGCGTTGATTCGGATTGGACACACGCCCCTGGGGGTGCTGTGCCAGAGCACACAGCCACCGGTGCCTTCTTCACCGAACCGCCCGGACGTCTCTTCCTGCACGTGAGTCCTTCGCCGCGGGCATGCCCCGGCGATGATCCGCTGGACTTGGTCAGCCCCGATATCGGCGGGCTCATCGTCTCTGACGACGATGGCGTCCACGCTTCCGCCTACCTCGAGCAGGTCGCCGACGATGGGGCCTTCACCGGACCGATCATCTACGACCCGGCGGTCTATGCGCGAGAGATCGCTCGACCCGACGAGCAACCAGCGCTCTTTGCGCTGAGCCGCGAGATGCGCGCCGCCTCCATACGCCTGCAGCCCGCGCGCCGTCACGCGCAGGTGAGCCTCACCCCTACCAGGTACCTCTATCCAGAGCCATATCGGTGTCTGCACAACGCCGCGCACGCCGCTGCGGAGATCGCGGCACCGGACATCGTCTTTGCCGTGCCCGTCGACCACACGTGGTTGGACTCCCCGCACTACCGGGAGCTGATCACCGTTCTCGTCGATACCCCCGGACCGAAGGCACTCATCCTGGGCGACGATGATGACCCGTTGGAGAAGCTCGACCGGGCCCAGCACTTGCGGGAGATCGTCACCTCGGTTCCCGGGCTCGCGCTTCTGCGCACCGGTCTCGCTGGCTTGGACGCCTTGGTCCACGGCGCGGAGTTCGCCTCGATTGGCGTGTCCGCCGCCACACGACGAACCCCTCCCCCGGGCCTTTCCTCCACCGGCCCCCGGAGTGGGCCACCGGAGGTTCTTGTGCCTGACCTGATGCACTACGTCGATGGTCAGCGCTTTTCGACAATGCTCAGTCAGACCAGTCAGGTCCCGCGGTGCCGGTGCCCGGAATGCGCTCGGGGCAGCATTGAGTTTGGCGAGCGAGGACGCCCGGTCACCACGTTCACAGAGGCCGCGGACGAGCAGATCGCCCACCGGCACAACTACTGGCTGATCGAGGAGTGGCACGCCACGCTCATGCGCGGTACCGAAAGCACCAAGCGACAGGACCGCTGGCGGCGGTTGTGCGCCGAGGCGCTCGGCAATCACATCCCAATCAACGCGCGTCGCCACCCGCATAGCGAGCCATTGGAAGCACCGAGCTCGCTGAAGTTCTGGGCAGCGGGCTGAGAAGGGGGTGCGAAGGTATCGCCTGAGGAGATCCAGGAATCGGCCGCCCCTCCTTCGATCACTGGTTCGGGGGTGCGGTCCGTCTGCGACGAGGAGCCGAAGCACGAACCAGTACCCGCCTTCGCAGGCCACAGTCGCCGATCGCCTGGTCCCACCGATCGACCGCGGGACGCGAACTTGACCAAGCCGATGCCACACCTCCCGGTGCTCCGATGGGCGTCGGCTATAGAATTCCCCGAATGAGCGCTCCCCCCGTTTCCCCGTTTCTGGGGCTCACCGCTGGTCCCTATTCCGCGTTCGTGAGCCGCGCTGGTGCCACGCTGTGTTCTCTCACGCGGGAGGGTGTGGACCTGGTGTTGCCGGTGGATCCCGCTGTGGGGCCGGTGATGAGTCAGGGTGAGGTGTTGGTTCCCTGGCCGAACCGGGTTGACGGGGGGCGGTACTTCTTCGGGGGTGTGGAGCACCAACTGGAGGTCACCGAGCCGGGGCGGGGCAACGCGATCCATGGGCTCGCGCGGCACCGGGAGTGGACGGTGCGCGCGCGTGACGAGCGGTCCGTGGGGTTGGGGTGTCGGCTGGCCGGGGCGCCGGGGTATCCGTGGGATCTGGACCTCGAGGTCACCTACACACTCGACGCTGACGCCGGGCTGCGGGTCGCCGTGACCGCCGTCAACCTCGGGGCGGAGCCCGCGCCCTACGGAAACGGGACGCACAGCTTCCTCACCGTGGGTGGGGCGGTGGACGACACGACGCTCCACCTGCCGGCCGCGACCCACCTTGCCGTCGACGACCGAATGATCCCCACCGGAGACGCGCCGCCGGTCGCGAACACGGAGCTGGACTTCCGCGCCCCGCGTCGAGTCGGGTCGACGGTGCTGGACACGGCCTTCACCACGGTGACGGAACGCGACGACGAGGGACGGGCGTGGGTCACCCTCTCCGGAGAGGACCGGGCGGTCGCGCTGTGGGCGGACGCGACCTACGGGTGGATCCAGGCCTTCAGCGCCGAACGCCCCGGTCACCCGCTCCATCGCCGTGGTCTCGCCGTGGAGCCGATGACGTGCCCGCCCAACGCGTTCGCCTCCGGCACCGACGTGATCACCTTGGGCGCCGGGGAGACGACCACGTCGACGCACGGCATCCGCGCAGTCGCCCCGCTCCGAGGGCGCGACTAGTACTTGGCGTGCCAGCCGCCGAGGTTGTTCTGGTTGGTGTCCGCCGCCCGCCGCATCGCGTCGGTGTCGCCGAGGAGGTCCCGAGGCAGATACGGCGATCGGACCGTGAGCTCCCACCCGTGCACCTGGACGGCGAGCACGGCCAGGGTGAGGGGACCGAGCGGCAGGAGGGTCCTGGGCGCGGGGTCGTCCATCGCCTCCGCCGTTTCCCGGTGCTCGACCAGGCGGGCGACGAGCGCCTCCTCGAACGTGTGCTGGTCGTCGTCGAGGAGCACCCGGAGCAGGCGTTGGTCGGGGGTCAACGGGCCGGCCGCGTCCAGGCGCCCCGCCGCCTCGGCACGCTCGGAGTCCTCGGGCTTGCATAGCGGGACGGTGGGCCAGTCACTCGGCAGGTTTCCGCTGGCGCTCCGCAGGTAGGTCGAGAGGGTGTCCATCACGTCGAGGTCCGCGGCGTCGGAGATCGAGTCGAACGACGAGTACGGCACGCCTTCGTGGATCATGGGCGCGTAGTCCTCGCGCAGCAACAGGCCGATCACGCGGTGCCAGTCCCACACCAGGCCGCTCACCACGGACATCTGAAAGGTGTCGATCCACGTTCGGGCGTTGGGGGCCCATGACACCGAGTTGGCGAAGACGATCTCCTCGCTGGTGAGGCTCTCCTCAAGGAGGGGAAACAGGATCTCCTGGTCGCCTTCGGGAAAACAGCTCACCGAGAGCGCCCCCAGCGAGCACTCCGCGGCCGTGGAGAGAGCGAGCCGGGTAGTCTCCTCCGCCGAGGCGCCGCTCGCGATGCGGGCGGCGACGTGGTCGAGCAGGTCGTCGCTGGTCTGGAGTATCTTGTCCGGCGAGGCGCTGGTGTAGCGCATCGTGAACCAGTGGTCCCAGGTCCGATCCCTGATATCGCCGAGCGCCCGCGTCATCTGAGCCGTGCTGACCTCGTGTCCTGCCACGTCCCGCACAGAGCCTTCCTCCCGTCGTCGTTCGCCACCGGAGAGGCACCGTACCAGTGGATTCGGGGGGCTCCGCGAACGTCGGGAGTGACTCAGTACAGGTACTTGGCGTAGCCCGGCCCGTAGTACAACTCGAGGTTCTCCAGCGACTCCTCGGGGCGCTCCAGCCGCTTGGCGAGCTGGGCGCGGGTGGGGATGGCGTCGGGCCGCCAGCTCTCGGGGTTCCACAGGTCGCTGCGCATGAACGCCTTGGCGCAGTGGTGGTAGATGGTGTCGATGTCAACTACGACCGCCAGCGGCGGCCGGTGGCCCTTGACCACCATGTCGTCGAGGAACGGGGCGTCGCGCACGAGGCGTGCCCGACCGTTGATCCGCAGGGTGTCCCCACGCCCCGGCACGACGAACACCATGCCGACGTGGGGATTCTCCAGGATGTTGCGCAGCGAGTCGACGCGACGGTTCCCGGGACGCTCCGGGATGGCGATCGTCGAGTCGTCCAGCACGTGCGCGAGCGAGCCCGCCGGGTCGCCCTTGGGCGAGACGTCGCAGTTGCCCTGGGCGTCGGCGGTGGCCACCAGACAGAACGGGCTGTGCGCCAACCACATGCGGTCCGTCGGGGAGAGACTCGCCCGCTCCTTCGTCCACGCGGCCTCGATCGGCTCGGGGATCACCTCGCGCAGCTCCGCCTCGGTGGTGATCTCGGTACCAGCGGTCACGCTGTGCGCCATGTTCCCTCGCCTCCCTACGACTCGCGACCAGCCCGGCCGCCCCCTCATCCTCACCGACGAGCGGCACTGACCAGACCACACCCCCGCCTTTCACGTGCCGGGCGGCGTGCGCGCTACAGCTCGTCCCGGCGGGCGGCGCGGACGAAGGCGGCCCACTCGGCGTGCGGGAACAACAGGTAGCCCTGGGCACGGTTCTTGGTGTCCCGCACCGCGATCCCCGGCGCCTCCGTCACACCACGACCCACCTCGACACAGCGGCCGTTCGTGTCGACGCTGTAGCTGCTGGTGCGCCACCCCACCTCGACGCAGTCGCCACGGCGGTTGGAGCTAGCGCTGCTGCTCTCCCAGGTGAATTGAGTACTCATGACAGTTCCTTCTCAATGTGCATCATGAACGCGCGGGATTCCTCAGCGTCAAGACACGCTTGGTGCAAGCGCTCGTACGCATTCGCAAACTCACGAACATCATCGGCCTCGAGGAATATATTGCCGGCAGCGGAATCGATCGCGACGACCTCGGGAAACGGGTCAGGCATCTTGACGAGCATGAAAGTCCCTTTTGGGCCAGGGTATTCGCCAGCCACGAAAGGTAGAACGCGGAGGTCAATCTGATCCCGTCGACCGACTTCAATCATGTGACTCAACTGGCGGCGCATCGCGAACGCGCCACCCACCGGACGACGCAGCGCGGCTTCATCGATGACAAAGGTGGCCGACAGCGAGTCACGCGCCAACACTTCCTGGCGCGCCATCCGCACACTGACCCACCGCTCGATCTGCTGCTCGGGAACGGTCGGATCATCAATCCGGATGAGACGCTCCGCGTAGTCACTGGTCTGGAGCAGTCCTGGCAGCACCGAGGGGTTGAACACGCGAAGGCGCTCCGCCTGGCTTTCCAGCCAGACCCAGTCGAAGGTGCTGCTGTAGACGTCCTTGTGATACCGCTCCCACCACCCGGTCTTGGCGATTTCCTCGGCCAGGCGAAGGATCAACGCCCGCTGGCTGGCCTCGCCTACGCCGTACAGGTTCATCAACTCCACGACTTCGTTGCTTGGCGAGGGCAGTATCCCGGACTCGTATCGACTCAGGGTCGCGGTACTCCGACGTATGTGGTCAGACGCTTCCTTCAAGGTGAGGGAGTTCTCTTCGCGCAGCTCTCGAAGAATCTTGCCGAGCCATCGAGCCCTAAGTGTCGCGTTGGGAGGAGCAGCCATGATCACCTCAAGATTTATCCCCAAGTTTTCCGAGCAATCTTGCGAAGCATGTCAGCAGGTGCCACTCTAGCACTAGGTGAGCGCAGTCTCACTGGGAGTTGGGAGAAATCGGGCGGTGGTGACTGCCGCCGCTAAATCCACCGCCCGGGGCTCATGAGATTGAACCCCTCGGCGCCCCGGGCGGTGTTACCGAAAGGGGATTCGCCGTGACCGACGACCACACACCTTCCGGACCTTCTGTCTACCACGATCAGCCGGACGGCGCCTTTCCGGACCGGCCGCGTGCGTTCTACATCGACGTCTATGTGGACGACGAGACCGACGACACCGAGCACGCCTACTACGGGGCGACGAATCCCGAAGGCGGAGCCGTCGCGCGCGGGATCGGCGACCGGTCCATCCTCAGCCTGTCCACGCCCGAACGTTTCGCCGACCGGGTCGGTGGATTCGTGGTGTGGTGCTGAGCGCTCAGCCTTCTAGCCCACCAAAGTGATCCGCGCCCGGGCGAGGTCCTCCACCGTGTCGATGTCGCTCGGGTCCGCGATGTCGTCCTGTCGCGCGGCCATGGAGTACCTGCGACAACAACCATCCAGTGGTACCATATTTAGTACCATCCAGGAGGAACACATGGCAATCACCGCGTCCGAGGCGCGCAAGCACCTCTTCCCACTCATCGAAAAGGTCAACGACGACCGAGCACCCGTGGAAATCACGTCCCGCCGGGGTGATGCCGTACTGATCTCCAAGGAAGACTACGAAGCCCTGGAAGAGACCGCGCATCTGCTCCGGTCTCCGGCGAACGCCCGCCGCCTGCTGGAGAGCCTGGCCCAAGCACGGCGCGATGAACGCCACGAGCACTCCCTAGCCGAGTGAGAGTGGTTTTCACTCCCCACGGTTGGGAGGACTACACCCACTGGCTCTCGGCGGACCGATCAACTCTGAAACGCATCAACCGGTTGATCGACGACATCCTGAGAGATCCCTTCGAAGGCATCGGCAAACCTGAACCGCTGCGGCACGCGTTCGCCGGTGCCTGGTCGCGACGCATCAGTGAAGAGCACAGACTCGTCTATCTGGTGGACGACGAGGACATCGTGATTCTCCAGGCCCGCTATCACTACAACTGACCCTTCTAATCGAACAAGTTCACAGCGGCGCGCGCCCGGGCGAGGTCCTCCACCGTGTCGATGTCGCTCGGGTCCGCGAGATCTCCGCACTCCACGTAGGTCACCAGGTCGGGGTTCGCCCGGAGGAAGGCCCGGGCTCCGACGTCGCCGGCCGCCGACTCCCCTACGGCGGCCCAGTGCTCACGGCCGATCAGCACCGGGTTGCGCGGCGCGCCCTCGTAGGCGGCGACGGCGACCGACGCGCCGTCGGCGTAGGCGCGCAGTAGGCGGGACACGACGGGCGCGGTGACGAACGGCTGGTCCACCAGCGCGACCACGGTCGCGGTGGCTCCCTCGGGCATCGCGTCGAGACCCGCACGCAGGGACGATCCCATGCCCGTGTCCCACAGCGGGTTGTGCACGCGGCGTGCCCCAGGGACGGTGAGGTCGGGGGCGGCTCCCGTGACCACGACGATCGGGGCGCACCCACCGTCGCTCAGCGTCCGGACGCCCCGGTCGACCAGACGTTCGCCACCGAGCCGGACGGTGGCCTTGGGGGTGCCGAGTCTGCTTCCGGAGCCGGCGGCGAGCAGTAGGCCGGCGATCCGCACGGTCACCGCCCGCCGGCCGCGATCGGCTCGCCGTGGATCCGGCCGTCGGTGGCGTGCAGCGGCCGGCCACTGCCGCCCCATCGGGTCTGGATGAGCTCCGCCGCGATCGACACGGCGGTCTCCTCAAGCGTCCGCGCGCCGAGGTCCAGGCCGATGGGTGAGTGAAGCCGGGCGAGCTGTTCCTCGGGGATCCCCGCCTCCCGCAGCCGCGCCAGCCGGTCGTCGTGGGTGCGGCGGCTGCCCATCGCGCCGATATAGCCGGCGGACGTGCGCAGAGCGACCTCCAGGACCGGCACGTCGAACTTGGGATCGTGGGTGAGCACACAGATGGCGGTGCGTTCGTCCACCTCGTCCTCGATCTCGCCGAGGTACACGTGCGGCCACTTCACCACGACCTCGTCGGCGCGGGGGAAGCGGGCGGCGGTCGCGAAGACCGGCCGCGCGTCGCACACCGTCACCCGGTAGCCGAGGAACGAGCCGACGCTGGCGACGGCCGCCGCGAAGTCGATGGCGCCGAAGACCAGCATGCGTGGCGCCGGCGCGAAGGACTGCACGAAGATCTCGACCTCGTCGCCACGGCGCTCACCGCCGGCCCCGTACCGCAGGATGCCGGTGCGGCCCTGGGCGAGCATGCCGCGCACGTCGTCGTCCACGGCGTCGTCCAGTCGGGGGATGCCGAGGCTCCCCTCGGCCGCGTCCTGCCAGATGACCCGGCGCGCACCGAGCGAACCGAGGCCCCCGGCGACGGTGGCGACCGCGACCGGCCGGTGCTCGTCGATCGCCTCGATCACGCGTCGCAGTTGGGGATACAGGGTGGTGCTGACCGGTTCGACCAGCACGTGTAGCGTGCCACCGCAGGTGAGGCCGACGGAGAACGCGTCGTCGTCGCTGATGCCGTACTTCTGGCGCACCGGCTCGCCGGTCGCCATCACTTCCTGGGCGAGCTCGTAGACGGCGCCCTCGACGCAGCCACCCGAGACGCTGCCGACCGCCTCACCGGAGCTGGAGACGGCCATCGCCGCCCCGGCCTCCCGGGGGGCGCTGTGATAGGTGTCGACGACGGTCGCCAGGGCGAACGTTTCGCCGGTGCCGAACAGTTCACCGACCCGTTGTCTGATGTCACGCATGGTTCGCTCCCTTGCTCAGCCTGCCAGCGGCCGACGGCGCGGCTGGCTCGGCGCTCCGCCCCGTCCCCCGATGATGGCGTAGGCCAGTTCCTCCAACGCGGCGAGGCTGTGGCCCGCCACGAAGTCGTCGATATGTGGCAGGGCGGCCTGCATTCCCGCCGTCAGCGGCTCGTACCCGGCCTTCCCACGGTGTGGGTTGGCCCAGACCACACGGTGGGCGAGCCGGTGCAGACGTGCCATCTGTCGTCCCAGCAGGCTCGCGTCACCGCGCTCCCACCCGTCGGAGGCGATGACCACCAGGGCCCCGCGCGCCATCCCGCGTTGTCCGAACCGGTCGAGGAACTCCTTGAGTTCGCTGCCCAGACGGGTGCCGCCGTTCCAGTCGGGGATCGCCGCGCCGGCCGCGGCGAGCGCCGCGTCGGGGTCCCGGCGGGAAAGCTCCGCGGTGAGCCGGGTGAGGCGAGTTCCCGCGCTGAAGACCTCGGTGTGGTCGGGATGTCCGCGCTCCACCGCGTGGGCGAGGCGCAGCAGCGAGTCGGCGTAGGGCGACATGGACCCACTGACGTCCACGATCAGGACGACGCGGCGTGGTTTGTCGGTGCGGTTGCGGTAGTGCAGTCGGACCGGTTCGCCGTCGAGCCGGGCGACTCCGCGCAGCGTGCGACCGAGATCGAGCTGTCCCCGGGTGGCGGGGGTGAGCCGGCGGGTGCGTCGTTTGGGGCGGCGTGCCGCGATGAGGCTGAGCAGCCGCTGGACCTCGGCCCGTTCGGGGACGCTGAGTTGGGCGATGTCCCGGTTGCGCAGCACCTCGGCGTCGCTCGCGGCCGTCGCCTCGTCGGGGTCGCTCTCCTCCTGCTGGCCGGGCGCGCTCTCGGGCTGCCACATGGCCGGACGCACCTGCGGCACCGCCACGGTCTCGGTGGTGGGACGCGGGAGGGGCTCGGTGGAGAAGTAGTACGCGAAGCAGGCGTCGTAGCGTGCCACGTCTTCGGCGGTCGAGCAGAGGGCCAGGCGTCCGGCCCAGTAGACGTCCCGAGGGCGGGAGACGTCGAGTTCGGCGACGGCTTCGATCAGGGTGTGGGTTCGGTGCTGGTCCGCTCCAACGCCGGCGGCGCGCAGCGCGCGGGCGAACCCCAGCAGCATCACGTCGGGGTCGCCGGAGCGTGGCTCCGGTGTCGAGTGGTCCCGCGCCGTGGACACGACTAGGCTCCCACCACCGAGGCGTCCGGATTGTCGAGCAGGGCCGACAGCCGGGCGCGGACCGTCTCGTGGTCCTCGACGTGCTTGAGGAGGGCGCCCAGGGTGCGGGCGGCGGCGTCGGCGGTGAGGCGTCGTGCCCCGACGGCGGCCAGGGCCTGGGCCCAGTCGATACTCTCGGCGACTCCGGGGGGCTTGAGCAACTCGGCACCGTTGTCGGCGGGGTCGCGCAGGCGCTGCACCGTGGCGGCGACCTCCTTCGCCAGTACCTCGGTGGTTTCCGGCAGTCGGCGCCGGATGATGGAGACCTCCCGCTCGAAGCCGGGGTGGGCCATCCAGTGGTACAGGCAGCGGCGCTTGAGCGCGTCGTGCACCTCGCGTGTCCGGTTGGACGTCAGGATCACCACGGGTGGGGTGTGTGCGCGGACGGTGCCGAACTCCGGGATCGACACCTGGAAGTCGGAGAGGAACTCCAACAGGAACGCCTCGAACTCGTCGTCGGCGCGGTCGATCTCGTCGACGAGGAGGACACTGGGCGCGGCGGAAGCGGACTCATCCTCCCCGCCCAGGGCGCGCAGCAGTGGCCGCGTCAGCAGGAACCGGCGGTCGTACAGGCCACGCTCCAGCTCCTGGGTGTCGTGCACCCCCGCGGCCTGGGCGGCGCGCAGGTGCAGAAGCTGGCGGGGGTAGTCCCAGTCGTAGAGTGCCTGGCTCGCGTCGATGCCCTCGTAGCACTGCAGGCGGATGGGCTGGGTGCCCAGCACGCCCGCCATCGCCTTGGCGAGCTCCGTCTTCCCGACGCCCGGCTCTCCCTCCAGGAAGAGCGGTCGCCCCATCCGCAGCGCGAGAAACGCCGCGGTCGCGGTCCCCTCGTCGGCCAGGTAGTCCTGGGCGTCGAGCAACCGCACCAACGCGTCGGGAGAGCCGATCGCCTCCGTACCACCCGGCTCGGCCGCCATGTGCTCCCACCTTTCGTCGTCCGCCCTGATGCCAGGTTATTCTCCCCACTCGCGTTCCGGGAGTAGCCGGGTCGGGCGCCGTACGTCCTCGCAGGCCCGAGGGGCCGACGAGGAGTGGGCTGTCGGCGATGTCGCGTTGAGGCCCGGCCCGCGTGGCCAGGACGCCGCGCCGGCCGGGGTTGGGGCTGGTGCCTCGGTGCTGTGTCCTCGAAGGCTCTCGGTTGGGGAGCGGCTGTCGCCCCTACTGGGGCTGCCTCGCGGATCCTGCCCCAGCAGGGGCCCGGGCTTCGGTTCGCACGGCGATCCGTGACGGGCATCCTGGGTGGCTGTCCGAGAGAACCGACACGGGCGAACGCCGTCCCGGCGGTCGCGAGCCCGTATCAGCCATGACCGAAGACGCGAACGTCACGATCTGTCGTCGCCGTACTAGATCTCCGGTTCCTGGGCTTCGCCGCGTTCGTGGAGGAGAGCGATGAGTTGGGCGAGGTCGTCCTGGGCACGGGGGCCGTCGCTGCGTTGGATGCCCATGGCGACGATGGACGTGCCGTCGGCGAGGTCGAGGGTGGGCCAGGGTTCGCCTTCGGGCATGCGGACGTCGACGATCTCGGGCCACTCCAGGATCCACGTCCGGATGATGTTCACGACCCGCAGGCCGTCCTCGGTGGCGGTGATGCTCGCTCGGGCGAGGAAACCCATGACGACCGCGCCAACAAGGCCCAACAGCACGAGGCTGACGCGGTCGACGATGGTCCAGTTCGGTGGAAGGATCACCGCGAGGATCACCAGGGTGACCATGATCGCGACGGCCAGGACGCCCATGACGACGCGGATGCGGCGAGGCCGCCACACCATGGGAAGAGTGGTGTTCGCGGAGTCGTCAGCCACGGACCGACTCCCCCACCGGGCTCTGGGCGTCGGCGCGCAGCGTCCGAAGCACAGTGGCGGTGTCGATGGCCGCGAGGGTGGCGTCCCGCCCCTTGTCCTCGATCGACCCCGGCGCGCCGCTGCGTTCCCGCGCCTGCTCCTGGGTGTCACAGGTCAGCACGCCGTTGCCGACGACGGTCGCCGTGTCCAGCGCGACCTGGGTGAGCCCCTGCGTGACGGACTGGCAGACGTAGTCGAAGTGGGGTGTCGCCCCCCGCACGACGCAGCCCAGAGCGATGACCGCGTCGTGGGTGCGGGCCAGCTCCTGGGCGACGACCGGGATCTCCATCGCACCGGCGACCCGGGCCACCGTCGGCGCCGACACCCCGCTCTCCGTCGCCGCCTCCGTGGCGTGCGCCAGGAGGAGGTCCACGATCTCGGCGTTCCAGCGGGACGCGACGATTCCGACCCTGAGATCCGCCGGCGCGGACACCGGTGTTTCTCCCGGCCGTCCGGTTGTGCTCACTGCTTCCTCCGTGGCTGTTGGTGCGTCAGTTGACGGCGGCGACGCCGGGCAGCTCGTGCCCGAGACGTTCCCGCTTCGTCTGCAGGTAACGCAGGTTGTCGGGGGTGACGACCGTTGGCAACGAGACACGCTCCACGACCGAGACTCCGCCGGCCGCCACGCTCTCGACCTTACGGGGGTTGTTCGTCACCAGGCGCACCCCCCGCACTCCGAGGTCGACGAGGATGTGGGCCGCGACGGTGAACTCCCGCGCGTCGGCGGGCAGGCCGAGTTCGAGGTTCGCCTCCACCGTGTCCGCGCCGGCGTCCTGTAGGCGGTAGGCGGCGAGCTTGCGCAGGAGACCGATCCCGCGTCCTTCGTGGCCACGCAGGTAGACGATGACCCCCCGGCCCTCCTCGGCGATCCTCTCCATCGCGGCGTCGAGCTGGGTGCCGCAGTCGCATCGGTGGGATCCCAGGACGTCACCGGTGAGGCACTCGGAGTGGATGCGGGTCGTCACCGGTTCGCCGTCGGCGACGTCGCCCAGCACCAGGGCGAGGTGTTCCGCTCCGTCGATCCGTCCCCGGTAGCCGACCAGGCGCCATTGCGCGTGGCGGTTGGGCAGGCGCGTCTCAACCTCTCGCTCCACCTGGCTCTCGGTGCGCAACCGGTGGTCCACGAGCTGCTCCACCGAGACGAGGGTGAGTCCGTGCTCGTCGGCGAACTCGCGCAGCCGAGGCAGGCGCGCCATGGTTCCGTCGTCGTTGACCACCTCGGCCAGCACTCCGGCCGGGCGTAGGCCAGCGAGCCGTGCCAGGTCGATCGCGGCTTCGGTGTGTCCGCGCCGTTCCAGGACTCCCCCAGCGCGGCCGCGCAGCGGCAAGATGTGCCCGGGCCGCACGAAGTCGGTGGGCTGGCTGGTCGCGTCCCCGAGCAGCCGGATCGTGTGCGCGCGGTCGGCGGCGGAGATCCCGGTGCTGACGCCGTGGCGTGCGTCGACCGTCACGGTGTAGGCGGTGCGGAGGCTCTCCTCGTTGTGCTCCACCATCAGCGGGAGGTCGAGCCGGTCCAGTTCGTCGCCGGGCAGCGGGACGCAGATGACCCCGGAGGTGTAGCGGATCATGAACGCGAGCAGTTCCGGCGTCGCCTTCTCCGCGGCGAAGATGATGTCGCCCTCGTTCTCGCGGTCGGTGTCGTCCACGACGACCACGGGCTTGCCGGCGGCGATGTCGGCGAGCGCGTCGTGGACCGAGTCCAGTGCGACGTCGTCTCCGGGCGCCGATCCGCGAGGTGCCTCGGTTTCGGTCATGGCCTGTGCCCCCTGTGCTGCGCGTGCCGCGTCTGCTGTGGTGTGTGCGTGGTCGACGGCCGTATGACTCATCGCTGCGCCTCCCGTCGCGCTCCCGGACCCAACATTCGTTCGACGTACTTGGCGATGACGTCGACCTCGAGGTTGACGAACGCGCCGTCCGCGGCTCGCCCGAGTGTCGTGACCTCGCGGGTGGTGGGAATGAGACCCACGGTGAACGACTCGTCGTCCACGGCGGCGACAGTGAGGCTCACCCCGTCGACGGTGATGGAGCCCTTCTCCACGACGTAGTGGGCCAGGTGGGTGGGGAGGGAGAAACGGACGTTCTCGGCGTTGCCGTCCGCGACCCGGCCGAGGACCTCCGCGGTTCCGTCCACGTGGCCCTGCACGATGTGGCCGCTGAGCCGGTCGGAGACCCGTGCCGCGCGTTCGAGGTTGACGCGCGCGCCGGCCGTGAGGGCTCCCAGCGTGGATCGGTCCAGGGTCTCGGGGATGACGTCCGCGCTGAACCGCGCGTCGCCGGGATCGACCACGGTGAGACACACGCCGTTGACCGCGATGGAGTCTCCGGCTTTCGCGTCCGTGGTGACGTGAGGGGCGTGGACTGTGAGGCGTGTGGTCTCGCCTTCGGCCGCGTGCGCGACGTCGACGACCTCGCCGAGTTCTTCGACGATCCCGGTGAACATCTCTTCCCGCCGTTCCATCGCTGGGCACGGCTCCGGGATGTCGGGACTGTGTCGCCCCCGGGGTTGGTTCACGTGTCGGCACGCGCACGAGAAACGACCCCCCGCGCGCTGCCTCCCATCCGGACTTTCACCGTCGGTCCCGGAATTCCACCGGATCAGCCGGCCGATGGCATCGGCCGGGTCGCGGACTGTCACCGCCGGTTCGGATTTTCACCGACCCCGGAGCACGCGTTGAACGTTTGCTGTAACAAGTGTGCCATGGGGATCTGTTCCCGACACGGAGAGGTGGCTCACACGCCCCACCGTGGACTCGGGGTTCTGTGGCGGGGTGTCGCCCTCAGCGGTGCTGGTGACTGACGGAGAGCCCTTGTTCGGCTCGGGCCCGCAGGTCACGGACCGCCGCGTCGGGGTCGGCCTTGCCGTAGACGGCCGATCCGGCGACGAAGACGTCGGCTCCGGCTTCGGCGCAGCGGCCGATGGTCTCGGCGTCGACGCCGCCGTCGACCTGGATCCAGAGCTCGGTCCCCCGGGCCTCGACGTGCTCGCGCGCGGCCCGGATCTTGGGGAGTACGAGGTCGAGGAACTTCTGTCCGCCGAAGCCGGGCTCCACCGTCATCAGCAGCAGCATGTCGGCCTGCTCCAGGAGGCCGGTGTAGTGGTCCAGCGGGGTCGCCGGGTTCAGCGCGAGCCCCGCGCGGGCGCCCGCGTCGCGGATCGTGCGCAGGGTGCGGACCGGGGCGCTGGCCGCCTCGGCGTGGATGGTGACGCTCCCGGCGCCGGCCTCGGCGTAGTCCGGTGCCCACCGGTCCGGGTCGGCGATCATCAGGTGGCAGTCCAGGGGAAGGGACGCCGCCTTCTTCAGCGACTCCACCACCGGGATCCCCAGGGTCAGGTTCGGTACGAAGTGGTAGTCCATCACGTCGACGTGAAGCCAGTCGGCGGAGGTCGCCACCGCTTCGGCCTCGCGAGCGAGGTGTGCGAAGTCGGCGCTGAGGATGCTGGGAGAGATCTGGATCGCCACGCCCGGGAGTCTAGCCGTACCGCTCGGTGCTCGGCTCCGGGGCGCGGCTCCGTGGCCCCGTGCGGCGAGGGGACCGGCGAGACCCATCTCACAAACTTGCGCGTTCGCTCCACTTTACCGGCGGCCGTAACATCTGGAGCAATCGCTCAGTTTTCTCCCACCGCTCGTCCCCACTGGAGCCGCATCATGCCCTGGATCCTTCTCGGCTTCGCCATCGTCCTCGAGGTCATCGCGACCACGTTCCTCAAGCTCAGTCACGGCTTCACCCGGCTCGGCCCGTCGATCGTCGTGGTCGTCGGCTACCTCGGGACCTTCTACCTGCTCTCGCTCGCACTACGCGACCTGCCTCTGGGCGTGGCCTACGGAGTGTGGGCCGCCTTCGGCGTGGCCCTGGTCGCGATCGTCGGAGCGGTCTTCCTGGGGGAGGGCATGACCTGGATCCAGGTCATGGGTATCGTCCTGGTGGTGGCGGGGGTCGTGGCACTGGAGATGGGTGGCAATCACTAGGCATGCCGACCGAGGAAGCCGAGCTCAGCGACGGGCGACTCCGTAAGGGGATGCGCCGGCGTCGCCAACTCCTGGACGCGACCATGCGGGTCATCGAGCGCGACGGCGCCGGCGCGGTCAGCCAGCGCGAGGTCGCCCGCGAGGCCGGGGTCCCGCCCAGCGCGGTGACCTACTACTTCCCCACCATCGACGAGATGCTCGTCGCGGCCCTCACGGCGACCAACGACACCTACCTCGCCCGACTCGAGGAGTTCGCGACCGCCGCGCGACCCCTGGAGCTCCTGGCCGAGATGATCGCGGAGGCCAGCGACACCCACCGGGCGCACACCGCGGCGGAGTACGAGCTGTTCGTCATGGCGGCGCGGCGCCCCGACATGCGCGAGGAGCTCTCGCGGTGGCTGGACGCCATCGACGCGTTCCTCCTGCCCATCGTGACCGACCCGGTGCGACGCAGGGGAGTCTCGGCCGCGGTGGACGGCCTCTTCCTCCGGACCCTGAGCGTGGGCGAGGGCACCGACCCCGCCGACGTGCTCGCGGTGCTGGAGAACCTCACCCGTACCCCGTGAGGCTCCAGCACCGCCACCGGCGGGCCCCCGCTCAGCTCAGGTAGGCCGCTCCCAGGGCCCAGGCCATCGCGACGCCGATCACCAGCGAGACCATGACCGACAGGCCGAAGCAGGTCAGGCGCAGCCATCGGAAGCGGGCACGCACCGTGGGGGTGTACGGCCACAGACCGATCCCCACGACCAGCGCCGCGACCACCACCGCCAGGCAGAGCGCCCACACGACGGGCCCCACGAGAGCCAGACTGCCCAGGCGCAACGCAAGGAGCATCATGGCGAGGGCACCCAGTGGCATGGAGATGATCCGCAGCCGGTCCAGGGGGCGTTGGCCGATCAGGGTGCGACGGCGCAGCATGAGGGTGATCGCCAACAACGCCGGGACGACCATCATGAGCAGCGTCTGGACGACGAGGGACGGCTGGTTCGTGGGGAGGCCCTGGAGCGCCGGCGGCACGTCGTCCACGCCCAGCGCGGCGGCGGCGAACGGCGCCATGTCGACGAGCATGGTGTTGGACAGGGCCACGACCGCCGTGTCCCCGCGGTAGCCCATAAACGCCATCGACCCGTTGGTGGTCCCGCCGTGTCCCACGACGTCGTCACCGTCCGAGGTCGGGATGATCCACCAGCCCAGCCCGTGACCGAAGTCCAGGTCCCCGTCGCCCTGCCAGGCCTGGTCCAGGGAGGACAGGCCGGGGGCCGACCCGTCCCGCACGGCGTTGAGGAACCGCGCCATGTCCGCGGCGGTGGTCCAGGTTCCCGCTCCCGCGGCCACGTACGTCGACGCCGACCACGTGGTCGCGGGCGCGCCCCGCTCCACTCGCGGCGGCGCCCCGCCCTCGGGCATCGTGTCGACATCCGTGCCGAGCATGACGGTGTCGTCCATCCCCACGGGGTCCAACACACGTTCCCGGACCAGTTCTGGGTAGTCCTGGCCGCTCTCCCGCGCCAGTGCCTCGCCCAGCACCGCGAAGCCGTAGTTGGAGTAGACCCACTCCCCGGGTTCGACGAGCCGCGTGGTCTCCAGAGACCGCACCGGGTCGGGCAGGTGCCGGAAGGCGTCCAACGCAGTCGACGACCGGTACGTCGCCCCCGCGATCGCCTCCGCGGGGATCTCCGCCAGCCCGGAGGTGTGGGTCGCGAGCTCCTGGAGCGTGACCTCGGCGACGGCGGGGTCGGCGAACTCCAGTTCGGGGAAGACCTCGCCGAGGGTCCGGTCGAGGTCCGTCTCGCCGTTCTCCACCATGTCGGCGAGGGTCATCCCCGTGAAGATCTTGAAGATCGACCCGGTCTCGAACGGCGTGTCGACGTCGGGCTCGGTGCCGCCGTCGGTGGTCCCGCCGCTGACGACCTCCGCCTCCCCGTCTCCGCTCTGCCGCGTGACCACCATGCTCTGGGCGAGACGGTCCCGACCGTCGAGGGCGTGGACCACGCTGTCGGCCAGCTCCCGATCACCACGGAGCTCGAAGTCCGCCCCTCCCGAGTTGGGTATCGCGACATAGGCGACGGCGCCGACCAGGAGGCCGACCAGCAGCGCGGCCAGCCAGACGCGCCGCGACGCCGAAGCTTGGCGGGCGGCACGCTTCTGGGTGAGCTTCGACGGATCTGGGGTCACCTCAGGGGATGGGGCCTCGGGAGAGTTCTCAACGGTCATGACGACACTGTCCCAATGGCGTGGATCTGTCGGTAGACGTGCCTGTCACGCGACGGCGGTGCCCCACGCACGCCCCGAATGTGACGGGAGGGAGGGGACTCACCATGACAGACGTCATCACACCCCTGGCGACCAGGGACGATCCGTACCCACCGACACGGGTGGTGCGCGCTCACTCCGACACCGGGACGCCCGCCTCCGGGAGCGGCGTCGCCCCCAGGGCCGCCAGGCACGCCCGCACCGGCGGTCCCGCCGCGGCGGTCCGCCACACGGCGTGGATCTCGCGGCGCAGGTCTTGGCGAGGCGACACGAAGGCCACTCCCGGCGGTGTGGGTTGTCGACCCATGTCGGGGATGAGCGCGACCGCGAGGCCGTGGCTGACCAGTGAGAGCTGACTGGGAAACTCGGCGAGCCAGTACGGGATCCGAGGCTCGACCCCCTGCCCACGGAGTACCTGGACCAGGGCCTCGTAGGGTTCCGTCCCCGGTGGGCAGCTCGTCCACCGCTCCTCAACCAGGTGTCCCAGGTCGACGGTGTCCTCACCGGCCCTGTGATGGGCTTCCGGCAACGCGACGTCGACCCGTTCACTGATCAACAGGGCACGGGAGAGACCGGCG
Source organism: Spiractinospora alimapuensis (assembly GCF_018437505.1). Taxonomy (NCBI): domain Bacteria; kingdom Bacillati; phylum Actinomycetota; class Actinomycetes; order Streptosporangiales; family Nocardiopsidaceae; genus Spiractinospora; species Spiractinospora alimapuensis. The sequence goes on from NZ_CP072467.1 coordinate 1,130,219, forward strand.
GGGAGCGTCAACGGACGGTTCGACCAACTCTCGACGACGAGGAGGTCGAGCGCGTCGTCGAGCAGGCGGGGCAGGAGGTGGATGACCTCCCCGTCGCGCAGGGAATGGCTGAGCCGAGGGTGACGGCGGGTCAGCGTGGCCAACGCGTCTGGCAGCAGGGCGCGCACCGCGCTGCCCACGGCTCCCAGGCGCAGCGACCCCAGGACGTCGTGGTGGAGGTCCGCGAGATCGCTCTCCGCCTTGGTGAGCTGACCGAGGACCCGCGCCGCGTGTTCCGAAAGCACACGCCCGGCGTGGGTGAGGCGCACGGTACGCCCCTGGGGCTCGAGAAGCCGGTGACCGGCTTCCCGTTCCAGCTTCCCCAACTGCTGCGACACCGCCGACGGCGTCATATGCAGTGTTCGCGCGGCGGCCGCGATCGAGCCGTGCTGGGCGACAGCGGCCAGCGCACGCAACCTCTCCATACTCAACACGAAAGCGATACTAACGAGAACGCATTAGGAATCAACGCTTTTCCTTTTGGGTCCGTGGCACCAAGCTGGAGGTCATGACGACGGACGAGGTGATGGGATCAGGCGTACCCCGGGGACAAGGCGGACCCGAAACGTCCGACCGACCGCAGCGATCGGCGGTGCTCCGCATGATCGGCTCAGCGGCGTGCACCTCCTCGTCCGGCGCGTTCGTCAAACTCGGGGACGTGACCGCGGGGACCGCCGCGTTCCTCCGTTGCGCCCTCGCCCTGCCGGTCCTGTTGCCGATGGCGCTGCGCGAACGGCGTCGGCACGGCCCGCGACCGACCCGGCTCCACGTGACCGACGTCGCGGCCGGGCTGCTGCTCGGTGTCGACTACGTCTTCTGGGCCGCGGCCGTCCACCACGTGGGCGCCGGCATCGCGGCGGTGCTCATCAACATCCAGGTCGTGATCTTCCCGCTGTTGGCCTGGATGGTCTCCGGCACCCGGCTGAACCGTCGGTTCCTGCTCTCGGTCCCGGTCATGCTGTTCGGGGTCGCGTTGTCGGCCGGCGCCCTGGGCAACGCCGAGCCCGGCAGCGATCCGATCGCCGGTGCCGTCTTCGGTGTCGCCGCCGGGATCAGCTACGCGGGTTACCTGTTCCTGCTGCGCCGCGGCGGTGAGGGAAAACACGTGGCCACCCCGGTGTTCACCTCCACCGCGGCGGCCGCCGTCGCCGCGGTCGCGCTGGGCCTGCCCTGGACCGGAATCCAGTTGGACCTGAGCTGGCAGACCTGGGGATGGATGATCCTGCTCGCCCTCGCCGGACAGGTCCTCGCCTGGATCCTCGCCGCTGAGGCCCTCCCCCGCCTGACCCCCAACGTCGGCGCCACCCTGCTCCTCCTCCAACCCGTACTCGCCGTCCTCATCGGCCTCGCCTTCCTCGCCGAGCGCCCCACCGCCAGCCAGTACGTCGGCTGCGTCCTCGTGGTCGTGGCGATCTGGCAGGCGACACGTGTCCCCAAACAGCGCGCCGGAGGGTGAGCCGCGCCAGCCTCCGGGAAGCAGCGCCCCCGCTAGCGCACCGCGGGTTACCCGTCAGCAGATCCCGGCCCTCGGCCCGACGTAGCAGCGCGAGGAATGGCGTCGCCACCTCGCTGATAGGGTCCCGGAGGTCCGAGGGAGGGACCGGCCTCCTCAAACGTCGCCGGGCGGACGGCCACACGGTGCGTGCGGCGCGCACCGCGATCACGGCGAGGCGAAGGCTCGAAGCCAGACGTAACACTGCCCCGACGTCGGCCGGCTGCCCCCAGGACCGGCCTGGCAACGTGAGGAACGTGGCGTCGCCGCCGCGTTGATGGTGTCCCGGGGTTCGAGGGGATCCAGCTTCCTCAGGCACCGCCGCGTGCGGAGTTCCCCTCGATCAGCGAGCCGAGAACCTCCCGCCCCCGAACGGACCTGCGCCCCGCAGAGCCCGACAGCTGCTCCACGTTCACAGCACACACCCCGATCACGACGAGGCGAAACCTCCGAGCCGGACGTGGCACCGCCCAAGTCCGCGACAATCCCGCCCACCGCCTCAACGCCCCTGAGCGAGGCGCTGTCCCAGCAGAGCCCCACCCCCGACGGCCCGACGGTCCCAGCGCCGACGCAGAAGAGCGAGGGAACATGACGTCGCTGCCGTGTCAATTGCGTTCCGGTGGTTGGAGCGGACACGACCTTCGCAGGCACCGCCGAACGCGGGCATCCCCCGATCAGGGAGACGAGACCCCGTCCCGAACGGGCCTGCGCCCTGCGGAGGCCGACGGCCGCCCCACGTTCACAGCGCACACCCCGTTCACCTCATCAGCCCCACCACCACGGCCAGTGAGGCCCCGGCCACCCGGCCAGTTCACTGTCCCAACGGAGCCCCGCCCTCGGCCCGACGGCCCCTCAGCGCCGACGCAGCAGCGCGAGGAACATGGCGTCGGTGCCGTGTCGATGCGGCCAGAACTGCGCGAAGAGTCCGTCCGGGCCGGTGGCGATGTCGGGGACCTCGGAGAGGTAGTCGGCGGCGCGGAGGATCTCCACGTCGTCACGCTCGTCGTGGATCGCGGCGACGACCTCCTGGGTTTCGGCGACCACGGGAGAACAGGTGACGTAGGCGACCACGCCGCCGGGGCGGGTGGCGTCGATCGCGCGGGCCAGAAGTTCGCGTTGCAGGGGGACGAGTTCCCCCACGGACTCCGCGGCGCGGCGCCAGCGGGACTCGGGGCGGCGGCGAAGCGCCCCCAGACCCGTGCAGGGTGCGTCCACCAGGACCCGGTCGAACGCGGCGTCGCGCCAGGCGGGCCGAGTCGCGTCGGCGATGACGACGCGGGCGGCGTCCTTCACCGAACGGTCGACCGTCCCGGCCACCATGGTGGCGCGGTGGGGACGGAGTTCGCCCGCCAACAGCCGCGCGTCCCTCCGCCCGGCGAGTCCCGCCAGGAGAGCGGCCTTGCCTCCCGGGCCGGCACAGGCGTCGAGCCACACTGCGTCGTCACCCTCGACACGTACCCGGGTCAACGCCAGCGCCGTCATCTGGCTCCCCTCGTCGGCGACGGCGACACGTCCCTGGCGCACCTCCGTCAACTCCGCGGGGTCGCCCTGGGGAAGGTACGCGGCGTAGGGCGAGAACCGCCCGGGCGTCGCCCCCACCGGATCCAGGTCAGCCGGCGTGGCCCGGCCCGGCTTCGCGAGCAGGGTGACACCGGGGCGCTCGTTCTGCGCGACCAGCAAGCGCTCAGTCTCCGCCAGCCCGTCGCCCGGCGTCTCACCCAGCGCCCGTGCCAGCTCGGTGACGATCCATCGGGGGTGGCTCTGCCGCAGTGCCAGCTCGCCCACCGGGTCGGACGCGCGGTCCGGGGCGAGCAGGGACACCCACTCGGAGAGGTCGCGCGCACTGACCTTTCGCAGCACCGCGTTGACGAACCGCGCCCGGTGCGGACCGGCGACTCCGCGGGCCAGGTCCACCGTGGCACTGACCGCCGCGTGGGCGGGCACGTTCATCGACAGCAGTTGGTGCGCGCCGAGGCGCAGCGCCGGGAGGACCTCCGCGTCGACCGAGGTGAGGCTGCGGTCGACGCAGGCGTCCAGGACGGCGTCGTAGGTGCCCTGCCGGCGCAGGGTCCCGTAGGTGAGCTCGGTGGCGAGCGCGGCGTCCCTTCCGCTCACACCGGCGGCCGCCAGGGTGGGCCCCAGCAGGAGGTTCGCGTAGGCGTCGCGCTGGTCGACCGCGCGCAGGACGTCGTAGGCCACACGGCGTGCCGGGTCGCGCGGTTGACGCGCCCGGGTGTCCCTCGGCTTGCCCGCGCCGTGTCGGCCTCGGGAGGGGCGGCGGCCACCACGACTGGCTGGTGAACCCTCGGCCACCGTCACTCCCCCACCCGTTCCCCGGACTCCGGACGCGTTCCCCGCGCCCACTCCACCGCGCTCATCCGTCGCTTCCCCCGCTGCTGCACCTCGGTGAGTTCGACCGCGTCGGTCGCGGTCCCCACCAACACACGTCGTTTGTCCGCCGCCAGCTCCCCAGGGGCGAGGCGCGGCGCGTTGCTGTCGGGTACGACCGGCCCCAGCTTCAGTCGCTCACCCCGGTGCGTCGTCCACGCCCCCGGCGCGGGCGTGCAGGCGCGGACCAGCCGATCCACCCGCATGGCCGGCGCCGACCAGTCCACCTGGGCGTCCTCGACCAGCAGCTTGGGGGCGAGGGACACCCCACTCGTGGGCTGGGGGCGCGGGCTGAGCTCACCGGACTCGATGCCGTCCATGGTGCGCGCCAACAGTTCCGCGCCGGAGACGGCCAACCGGCGCAGGAGGTCGCCGCTGGTGTCCCGCGGTCGGACCTCTTCGGTGAGCATCCCGAAGACCGGACCGGCGTCCAGCTCCTCCACGATGCGGAAGGTCGCGGCGCCGGTCACGTCGTCGCCGGCCAGCACCGCTCGCTGGACCGGGGCCGCCCCACGCCACGCCGGCAGCAGCGAGAAGTGCAGGTTCACCCACCCGTGCCGGGGAATCTCCAGGGCCGCGGGCCGCAGCAGCGCGCCGTAGGCCACGACGGGGCAGCAGTCAGGCTCGAGCTCGGCCAGGCGTCGCAGGAAGTCCGGGTCGCTCGGCGAGGCGGGGTTGAGCACCTCCAGTCCGGCGGCGTCGGCCCGCTCCCCTACCGGGCTGCGCCGCGGCATCCGCCCCCGACCAGCGGGAGCGTCCGGGCGCGTGACCACGGCCACGACCTCGTGACGCGATGCCAGGAGTCCGTCGAGGGCGGGGACCGCGACCTCGGGAGTTCCGGCGAACACCAATCTCATGAAACCCGTCTCCTCGAACCGCCCGCACGAACTGTGCCAGTGTAGTGGTCCGATCACTGCTCAAACGCCTGATTGGCCTTGTGATCAGGACCAGCCCACCGGCCTGTGCCGTCGGGACCTCAACACGCCACGACACCGTCCCGCCACGCACCACGAACTTCCCGCCTGGGGCTCCACCGCCCGGGTCCAGTTCCCACTCCCAGAGGAACCCATCCACGTCAGCCCCCAGCACATGCCCGATCCCGGCGCCCGGCCAGGAAAGGCGGATCGTGCACCGCCCTGACTTCGAGCCCCATCGCGGTCCAGCCTCAACCAGCCACGAAACTGGCCCTCACTCCCGTTAGTGACAAGGAGACGGCTCTCCGGAGGCCCTACCCAGATCGACGCCCCGGTTCTGCCTACGGGTAAGGAGCAGGCCAGATCCCGCCACACGCCCTTCACCTGACCATCCATCCTCTCTCAGGCGAACCCGCCCGTGTCAGAGCTTCAACGGGCGCACGGGCCCGGCGTTCCGGCCACACCCTCCGCGCTGCCCGTTCCTTCCGGGACAGGTGGTGGGCCGTGGCGCGACGCCGAACTTCGTCGCGGGCCCCGCCCACGGGCGGTCAGGCCCAACACCGTCGCGTCAGCACGGTGATCCCCTCCCCGGCCCCACCGATGATCCGTTCCCTCCGCTCAAGGTCGTAGCCAGCGGTCGCGGGCACCGGACGGCCGGTACCACCTTTCTGGAGCTCCGCCGGGTGCGGCGGCCGGGCTTCCAGCCTCGCGGTGGCGCCCCGGAGTCGGTGGGGCCGCGTGCCGCTCACGCGGCCTGGAGTGCCCGAAGAACCAGTTCCCGCGGGAAGCGCGGGTCCCGCCCGCGTCCCAAACCACAGGTCCACGGGCTGTCCGGACGGAGACCTCGGTCAGGGGTCGTCGGGGGACAGACGCTGGGACAGCAGGCCCGTAACGGCGGTCACCGTCCAGTCGGGGTGCAGTTCGAAGAGGAGGCGGAGCATCTCCGGCACGGAGGGGTGCGGGATGCGGGCCGCGACGGGGATCAACTCGTACTGCGCGGGGCTGACGAGTCCACGGAGACCGGCGACGAACTCCTCGGGGGAACCATCGCGGGAGGCCGCGATGACCTCGTCCACCAAGACGTGGGCCCGGTCCTCGACGCTGGGCGCCTCGCCGTGGCCGCGCGCGCTGAGCCAGGCACGACAGTGGGGGCCGATCAGCACGCCGGAGGCCGCCTCTCGGATGGCGCTCTCCACGCCGGTGCGCATGCGGTCGACCAGCACGAGGGCCTGCACACGGTCACCGGGCCCCATCCGGTCCGCGGCGGTCAACAACTCGCGCACGGCCTGGGCGTCGGAGCGGGATCCCCGCCACGCGTCGAACTCCTCCATGCGTTCCCGGCCGGTGTAGCCGACCAGGCACCGAAGCAGGGCCTCCGCCGAGGCCGTCGCGAGGGACCCACGGACGGGAGCGATGTGGCCGGTGTCGCTCAGCCGCACGTTCATGCCCCACAGGCCGAGCGGCGTCAGTTCGTAGTTGCCGAAGGTGCCCCTCCGCACCGCGCCGTGGCCCATCAGCCGGGTCAACGCGAACCGCACGGCGGCGAAGGTCCGGGTCCGTACCTGGGCCCGTTCCCGAGACGACATGGTCTCCCCGGCTACCGCCTCCCCGACCAGGTCGCCCAGGAGCCGGGTCACGGCGCCGGCCATGTCCAACGGCCCCCGGCGCACATACAGCTCGAACAGCAGCGCGGCGAGGACACGCTCCGCCGTGCGGTAGCTGTGGCGTTCGAGAACCGTTCCACGGCCCCGGTGCTCGGCGAACCGCAGCGTCCAGTCGAAACCGGCCCGCCACATCCGCAGGACCTCGTCGTCGGTGTCGTCGAGCGTGGTGGCGTGGGCGACGGCCTCCACTGGGCCACGTCCGTCTGCGGTGCCGCGTACGTGGCGGATGTCGATCGCTCCGGCGGCCAGTGCCGGCTGCCACAGTCGTAGCACGGCGGGGTCGTCGCCTCGGACCGCGGACCGGTCGAGGGTCGCCTCCGGGCGGATGGTGAAGTCCTCGACGAACGCCGTGGCGTCGGCGTCGGACAGGACCTGGCCGCACAGGACCGGACGGCGGCGCACCGCCCAGTCGCGCACCTGGTACAGCTCCCACAACCGCCGGGAGCGGCGTGCCTCGACGGCGAGTTCGTCCCTGCTGGGCAGAGACACCGGGGGAAGGATCACTCCTCGCCCCGGCTCGTCGGGGTCGGGGCCGGTCGGCACCGTCCGCGCACGCAGCAGCCGCCGCAGCGTGTACAGGTCGGCGGGATCGTACCCATGCCGCGACAGTCGCTGCTCGACCTCGCCCAGCAGCGATGCGAATTCCTTGTCAACGGTCACCGCGGTCTCAGATGGGGCTCCCCGGGGAACGTCTCCGGCGTGGCGCGCACCGCCGCGAACCACTACGGCGTGTGGTCCGAGGCCCGGGGCCCCGCGGTGGCGGGTCGATGCTCCGTGGCCCGCCTCGGGGTCGAGGAAACCGGCACCAGCCTCTTCTGGGGTCACCGACACTGAGAAGCGGGCGGAGCACCGATCGGGAGCACGGGGTGGATCACACGCGACAGGAGACGGCTGAGGGGTGCCCTTCCTCCCTCCGGGGCTCGAGGCGTTCGCGGGGTTATCCAGCTTCCCACACGAAAGGGGATCGACGACCCGTCATCGGCGGATCGGGACCCCCATCTTGCCGGCTGCCGTCGCCGCGTGCCACCAATCCCGGACACCTGCTAACAAGGAATATCAACGCCGTCCTCTCCCGCGAAGGGAGGGGGTGCCATCCCTCGCGGGGTGGAACCCCGCTTGGTCGCCGACCGTGGAAGGAGGATCTCTTGCGGGCTGACACCAGCTCCCGCCCCCGCCGCGCTGGCTTCGCCAGAACCGCCCGGCGGGGGCCCGGCAGCGCCCGAGTGTGCTCGGGCCGCGGCTCGACCAGCCGCGACAACGCGCTTCGGCGCGTCGACGTCACGGCCGCACCACGCGGGGAAGACCCAACGCACGGACCAAGCACCACGGGAACGCACGACACGTGCCAGCCACACACCGGACTCCCCTCCAGCCCGAAGGCCCGGGGCACCTCCAGGAGGCACCGGTGAACCCGTCCCCAGCCGGCGACGACGGTACCCTCTTCGACGTCGCGCGCACCGTGGCCAAGGAGAAGAAGCCGCGACCGCGCCGCCCCGCGCCCACGTCCCCCGTCGCCCGGGTCGCCGTCAACACCCACCTGCCCCACCTGGACCGCCTGTTCGACTACTGGGTTCCCGAGGAACTCGACGACGCCGCGGTTCCCGGGTGCCGGGTGCGGGTCCGGTTCAACGGCCAGGCCCAGACGGGATTCCTCATCGAACGGGGGACGGACTCCGAGCACCCCAAGGGCCTCGCCTACCTGCAGGGCGTCGTCTCCTCGGAGGTGGTGCTCAGCCCAGAGGTCCTCGAGCTCTCCCGCGCGGTCGCCGAACGGTACGCGGGCACCCTGACCGACGTTCTGCGCTTGGCGGTGCCTCCCCGGCACGCTCGGGTGGAGAAGGAGGAAGTCAGCACCACGGCCCCCGCGCCCGCCCCCGAACCGGCGGACCCCTCCCAATGGGACGTCTACGACGGCGGACCCGAGCTGCTCGCGGCACTGGAACGGGGCGAGTCACCACGCACCGTGTGGGACGCGGCCCCCGGAGTCGGGTGGCCCGACGCCGTGGCCGAAGCCGTCGCGGCGACGCTCCGCTCGAATCGAGGGGCGCTGGTCGTCGTTCCGGACGGACGGGACGTCGCGACCGTCGACTCCGCGCTGGCCGAACGGCTCGGCGCCGGTCACCACACCTCCCTGGTGGCAGACCTGGGCCCCGCCGAACGCTACCGACGCTGGCTGGCCACCGCGCGCGGGCACGCCCGTGTGGTGGTGGGCACACGGGCCGCGATGTTCGCCCCCGTCCACGACCTTGGTCTCGTCGTGCTGTGGGACGACGGCGACGACACCCACTCCGAACCCCACGCCCCCTACCCCCACGCGCGGACCGTGCTCGGCCTCCGCGCGCACCAGTCCGGGGCCGCGGCCCTCATCGGCGGGTTCTCGCGCACCACGGACGCGCAGATGCTCGTGCGTTCCGGGTGGGCCACCGAAGCGCGCCCCATACGGTCGCTGCTACGGCGGCTCGCCCCCAGAGTGCGTCCCGCCGGTGACGACGCGGAACTGGAGCGCGACCCGGCCGCGCGCTCGGCGCGCCTGCCCAGCCTGGCGCTGCGCGTCGCTCGGGAGGCGCTGCGCACGGGACCGGTCCTGATCCAGGTGCCGCGCCGCGGCTACCTCAACACGATGGCCTGCGACGGATGCCGTACCCCCGCCCGCTGCGGAGAATGCCACGGTCCGCTGGCCCTCACCGACGCCCGCGCGCAGCCGTCCTGCCGGTGGTGTGGCCGCCTCGCCGTGGACTGGCGGTGCCCGCACTGTGGACGGGGACGCCTACGCGCCGTGTCGGTGGGGGCTCAGCGCACCGCGGAGGAGCTGGGTCGCGCGTTCCCGAACTACCGGGTGCGAACCTCCGGCGGCGGCGCGATCCTCACTGACGTCGACACCCGCCCAGAACTCGTGGTCGCCACTCCCGGGGCCGAACCCTCGCCCCCGGAGGGCTACCAGGCGGCGCTGCTCCTGGACGGGTGGTCCCTGCTGGGCCGCGAGGACCTTCGGGCGGGCGAAGAGACCCTTCGACGGTGGCTGAGCGCCTCCGCGCTTGTCCGGTCCGCTCCCGACGGCGGACAGGTGGTCGTCGTGGCGGACGCGTCACTGGACACCACTCAGGCCCTGGTCCGTTGGGACCCCGCCGGATTCGCCGACCGGGAGCTCGACGAACGCCTGGAGCTCGGTTTCCCGCCCGCGGTCCCGTTCGCTGCCGTCAGCGGTGCCCCCGACGCGGTCCGCGCGTTCCTCGACTCCCTGGACCTCCCCCCGTCGGTCGACATCCTGGGCCCCGTCCCCACCACCCGCGGCGGCGAGGAGCAAGAACGCGCCCTGATCCGCGCGCCCCGCGGCAGCGTCTGGCGCCTGGCCCGCACCCTCCGCTCCGCCATGGTCGCCCGCGCCGCCCGCCGCCCGACCAGCCAGGTCAACGTACGCGTGGATCCGTCCGACATCGGATAGCGCGCGGCGTCCAACCCGAGGCCCGGTGGGTGTTCCCGTCCTCGGGTCGCGATCGGTACGGAGGTGGGGCGTCGGTCTCCGGGCGGCTACGCGACACCCACCTCTGGGAGGAGACGCGAGTGGAGTCCGCCCTCTTCCCTCTTCGTGGGCGTGTCCGTGGGTGAGTCGCCGTCCCCGCCGGCGCGGAGCGGGTGCGGTCCCGGAGTCGCTCCCCGTACGCTCGCCCGTCGCGCTCATGACCTGGCGTCTCGTGCACGCCGGATGAGCGCCGAGGACTCCGCCCGCACCTGAGCGACCTCCTCGGTGTTAGTGGCGTCGAGGGTCTCGCCGCGACGCACGCGGTCACAGCGGCCCGCGCCGGCGTGAGCGATGATCTGGCGGTCCGGAGTCGCTTTGGCCTCTTCCTGGGCGGTCACGGCGGTGTGGACACCCATCGCCATGGACCGCCCCACACGTCACCGGATCGTCGCGCCTCGACGTCACTACTCCCATCCCCTTCGGGCCGGGGGCCGGGATGTTACCCGGAGGATCGCGATGGTGGCGCGCGGCACCGCCCCCGTGAACGCTTCTGAGCGGGGTCGTGTCCACGACCGGTGCGGCCGCGGAGCGAGAAGTGGAGTGGTGGCGGGCGCGGATACCGCTGGAGTCGACGCGGCTCGTGGTTCCCGTAGCGACACGCGGGGACGAGGCCCGTCGACACGAGATAGCGCTCTCCCCCGGTGATCGTCGGGGAGGCGGAAAGCTAGGTTGGGAGCGAACGGGTCGCCGACTTCGCGCGGTGGGCCCGGGAACCGTCCAGAGAGGAGCCCCCCACAGTGAGCCAGGATTCGCGTCCCGCAGCACCCGACCCACGTGACTTTCTCGGCCTGGAGTCAGAGCTCTCCGAAGAGGAGCGCGCGATCGGGGACGCCGTGGCGGACTTCGCCAAACGGGAGCTCGAGCCCCACATCGCGCAGTGGTACGAGGAGGGCACGATTCCCGAGCCGCGGACGCTCGCCCGGGCGTTCGGGGATCTGGGTCTGCTCGGCATGCACCTGGAGGGCTACGGGTGCGCCGGTACGAGCGCCGTCGCCTACGGGATCGCCTGTCGGGAGTTGGAGGCGGTCGACAGCGGGATCCGCAGCTTCGTGTCGGTCCAGGGCTCCCTGGCGATGGCGGCGATCCACAAGTACGGGTCGGAGGAGCAGCGGCAGCAGTGGCTGCCCGGGATGGCCAGTGGGGAACTGATCGGCTGCTTCGGTCTCACCGAACCGGACTCCGGCTCCGACCCGGGATCGATGCGTACGCGAGCGCGCCGTGACGGCACCGACTGGGTGATCGACGGCACCAAGATGTGGATCACCAACGGCTCGGTCGCCGACGTGGCGGTCGTGTGGGCACAGACCGAGGACGGGGTGCGCGGCTTCCTCGTACCGACCACGTCCCCGGGATTCACCACGAACGTGGTGCACTCGAAGTTGTCCCTGCGAGCCTCGATCACCTCCGAGCTCGTCCTCGACGGGGTGCGCCTGCCCGCCGAGGCCCAATTGCCCGGGGCCGCGGGACTGGGTGGCCCCCTGTCCTGCCTCAACGAGGCCCGGTACGGGATCCTCTGGGGCGTGGTGGGAGCCGCGCGTTCCTGCTACTCCTCCGCCCTGGACTACGCGACGACCCGCGAACAGTTCGGGCGGCCCATCGGCGGGTTCCAGATGACCCAGGCGAAGCTTGCCGACATGGTGATCGACGTGAACCACGCGGGACTCACCGCGCTGCGCATCGGTCGGCTGAAGGACGCCGGGTCGTGCCACCATCACCACGTAAGCTTCGGGAAGCTCGCCAACGTGGCCGCGGCGCAACGGGTGGCCTCGGCGGCACGGTCCATTCACGGCGCGAATGGCATCACACTGGAGTACCCGGTGCTGCGGCACCTGCTCAACCTGGAGACCGTGGCGACCTACGAGGGCACCGCGGAGATCCACGCGCTGAGCATCGGGCAGGCGGTGACGGGGATTTCCGCGTTCCGCTAGAACGTCGGGGCCCGCCGTGGGGGTCGGGCAGCGTGGCATGGTGTGGAGGGATACAGGTGGAGGACAGGAAACGCAACCGAGCGGCCAGAGCGTGGCGCACGGTCAACGCCGTGGTGTCCGGCATGGTGGGATTCGGCCTTGGTCCACCGTCGACACATCTGCTCACGACGCGGGGCAACCAGTCGGGCTTCCTGCGGACCACACCGGTGGACCTGGTGGAGGGACCTCAGGGTCGCTTCCTGGTCGCTCCCTACGGGCCCGTCGGTTGGGTCCGTAACATCCGCACCGACGGTTTCGCGACGCTCCGGCGCGGGGGGTGGATCGAGCTCATCACCGTGCGGGAGGTCGAACCCGAGCGGGCCGCCCCGGTCTTGCGGGACTACGTGTCCGGCGCTCGCGCGCTGGTGGTGGGGCGGGCGTTCGGCCTGTCCGCCGACTCCCCGTTGGAGGACTTCGCGGCCCGAGCGTCGAAGCACCCCGTGTTCGAGATCGTGCGCAGCACCACCGTGCGCATCTAAACCGTGGCCACGTGCCCCGCGCCCATCCGGCGCGGGGCACGTGGCTCGTACCGCGCTCGGTGGAGTGAACGCGAAGCGCCCCCGCGGGGACGGTGACCCGGGTCAACCGGTCCCCCGCGGGGGCGCTCTTCTTCGTCCTAGGCCTCGTTGCGGCGCGCCGCGAACGCGGTGGCCCCTCCGAAGCCGACCAGCATCACACCGGCCGCGAACAGGGCTGATGTGCCTGGACCGGTCAGCGGAAGCTGTTCTCCGCCTCCCGAACCCGACGCCGAGGAGACGTGGGTGTCGGGCACCTCGACGATGAGAGGCGCCTCTCCACCGTCGTCGTCCGGCGGTGCGGGAACGTCGACGATCGGATCGTCGTCCTCCGGCGGAGGCGGCGGCGGGTCGTCGTCGTCCGGCGGGTCCTCGTTGTCGTCCGGCGGGTTCGCGCCGGGCGGCGGGTCGTCGTTGTCGTCCGGCGGCGGATCGTCATCCTCCGGCGGCGGATCGTCGTCCTCCGGTGGATCCTCCGGCGGCGGGTCCTCCGGTGGAGGATCCTCTGGCGGCGGGTCATCGGGCGGGGGATCGTCCGGCGGCGGATCGAACACCGGCGGTTCGAACTCCGGGAGTTCGATCGGCGGGTCGATCGGCAAGAGCTGGGGCTCCGGTTCGGGGAGCGGCTCTGGCTCGACGGGCTCCGGTTCCGGAGCCGGCTCGGCCTCGATCGGAAGCGTCTCGGCGGAGCCGTTCGACTCCGGCACGGGCATCGCGCTGACCGCTGCCTCGGAGAGGGATTCCTCCTGCGCATCGGCGAACGCGGTTCCCGGCATGAACCCGAAAGCGATCAAGCCAGCCGCGGCGATCCCTACCGTACGAGTGGTACGGGGGGACATACTTCTCCTTCCTGGTGACTATTCGGGGGGCAGGACGTAGATGTCCCGCTCTGCGACGACGACGGCCCTGCCACCCAGGAGACCCCAGGGTCGAGCCGTGTCGCCGGCCAGTTCGGACAGCGAGCCGTCCGCGTCGACCGCGGTGAGCTCACCGTCCAATTCACCGTAGAGATCCTCCCCAGCGGCACCCACGGGATGGAACCCTGGCTGGACCTCGGTTTCGCCTTCGTTCAGGTCGACCAGGAGCGGGCCGTAGGCTCCCCACGCCTCGGCGGACTGCCACCGGTCCTCGTCACCACGGTCGTCGTCGCTGATCAGGGCCGAGCCGATGAGCGATCCGTCCTCCGCGTCGTGCACCGCGATCACGGACTCGTCGTCGTCACCGTCCTCGCTCTCCCACTCCACGACGACGTGGTCGGCCGAGGCCGTCAGGACGCGCGTCAGGTCTCCGGCGTCGCCCGGCTCCTGTGCGTCGACCGCCTCGGCGTCCTCCCCCGGCTCGACGAGCGTCCAGGCTTCGCCCGCCTCGGCGGCTACCACCAGTTGGCCGTCGGACGCCAGAGCGCGTGCGTCCTCGGGCAGGGACAGCTCGACGAACTCGCCGTCCACGGGGATCATCGGTGGCTCGTCCTCGTGCGTGAGCAGCGGGGATCCGCCCGCGAAGGAGACGCTGACGTCGTCGGGGAGCGCCAACTCCTCCGGGTCGCCACCATCCAGCGGCCACAGCCAGAGGGTGTCGCTCGTCACCACCGAGATGAATTCGTCCCCCCCGATGGGGACGACGCGGATGGGGCCCTGGACGTCCTCGACGTCCGCGACGAACGGTTGCGACCACTGACGCTCACCGTCGGGTGTGTGCGCGACGAGAGCCTCGTCCCGGGTGACGACGACGAGGGTGTCCCCGTCCGGCGCCACGGCGGGAGACGTCCCCCCGGCCATGGAGATCCGCCACTCGGCGTCCTCGGAGTACCCGGGTGGGGCACCCCTGGCCTCGAGTTCGACGTCGCGATCCACTCCGGGCTCCACACGGCCGCGATCGGAGTCCTCGGGGTCGGCGGAAGGTGAGAAGGGAAGTGGAACACGTGCGGCGATCGCGGCCCCGAGGCCCACGACGGCCAGCGCGACCACACCCAGCACGACGGCGCCACGCAGCGGGAAGCGTGAGCGTTTGGTCGGGGGGTCGGGACGCAGCTCGCGGATCACACCCCCGGGCGTTGCCATGAGACGCCACGAACTGTGCGCGTCGGCCGCGTCGATCACGACGTCGTTCCCGGTCGCGGCCGCCAGGGAGAGCGCGACCTCCAACGCCTGGCGACGCGTTCGTTTGGGTGAGTCGCCGGTGATCCGGCGAACGTCGCCGTCGACGGTGACGTCGGCGTAACTCTCGTCCGCGGAGATCACGATCCAGACGCGCCGCGGTTGTCCCGGCGCCGTCACGCGTGCTCCCCGGAGACGGGCCGTCCCAGGGGGCGTTGTCGAGCCCCCACCTGCAGCGCGGACGCTGTGGCCACCACAGTTGTGCCCCTGCCGTGTGCGTTTGTCGGTCGTGCCTCGGTGTGCGTCGCGCCCGGTGCTCTCCGCGCGCGAAAGCCGCGCCGGGCCCTGGGTTTCGGAACACACGGGCAGGGATGATCCTACTCGTTTTCCGGCGACTCAGGGCAGGCCCACACGTCCCCGCCGAAACCTGTACGTGGCCGGTTGAGGACGCTCGGCAGCGACACGGATCCACCCCACCGCACGGAAGTCGCGCCCCGGGGACGCGCAGCCGTGGCACCCTCGTGCGCACTTTCCATACCCGACATCCACCGACCTGCGAAAACCCCCGACATCCCGCCTCGGCGGACCGAACCCGAAAGGGGACGGAAGACGCCAACGGCAGTCACAGAGCACGGCACCGGAGTCCGCCCCACACCGGCGACGGGTTCGGACGCGCGCCGCGATCGACGCGAGCCGACACCAGACATTGATCTACACCGGCGGTCCGTTAACCCGACGGCCATCCCCACGTCCACAGAACCCCGCCGGTCCTGACGGGCGACAGAACGGTCCACGTCGTACCACCAGAATCGCGACCAAGCCACGCGCTCCCGACACCCTCGGACGGTCGCGTTAATGGGCAGGAGAGCGCACTCGGTGCTCTCCGCGCCATGACACCCGGCCACGGCTGGCCGGGGCGCGGCGCGAGATCGCTCCCCGGTGGGAGACGGGGACGGAACGCACAGGTGGGGCGCGCTCGGTTGAGCGGCCCCACCTGTCCGTGAGTTCGGGAGATCAGGCTCCGACAGCGGCCTTCAGGGCGGCGGCGCGGTCGGTGCGCTCCCAGGTGAAGCCCTGGTCCTCGCGACCGAAGTGTCCGTAGGCCGCGGTGGCCGAGTAGCCCGGACGCAGCAAGTCCAGGTCACGGACGATCGCGGCGGGACGGAGGTCGAAGACCTCACGCACGGCCTTCTCGATGACGTCCGGCGCGACCGACTCGGTGCCGAAGGTCTCGATGAAGACGCCCACCGGGGCGGCCTTGCCGATGGCGTAGGCGACCTGAACTTCGGCGCTGTCGGCGAGACCGGCGGCGACGATGTTCTTGGCGACCCAGCGGGTGGCGTAGGCGGCGGAACGGTCGACCTTCGACGGGTCCTTGCCGGAGAAGGCGCCACCACCGTGGCGGGCGTAGCCACCGTAGGTGTCCACGATGATCTTGCGTCCGGTCAGCCCCGCGTCACCCATCGGGCCACCGATCTCGAACCGGCCGGTGGGGTTGACGAGCAGGCGGTAGTTGTCCGCGCTCAGGCCATAGTTCGCCACGACCGGCGCGATCACGTGCTCCTTGATGTCCGGGGTGAGGAGCTCGTCGATGCTGATGTCGGGGGCGTGCTGGCTGGAGACGACCACCGTGTCCAGGCGGACCGGCTTGTTGCCTTCGTACTCCACGGTGACCTGGGTCTTGCCGTCCGGGCGCAGGTACGGAACCACACCACCCTTGCGGACCTTGGTCAACTGCTCCGAGAGAGCGTGCGCGAGCCGGATCGGCAGCGGCATGAGTTCCGGGGTCTCACGGTTGGCGTACCCGAACATCAGGCCCTGGTCGCCCGCACCCTGCTTGTCCAGAGCGTCGTCCTCGTTCTCCACCCGCGCCTCGTAGGCGGTGTCGACGCCCTGGGCGATGTCGGGCGACTGGGCGTCGATGGAGACCGACACTCCACAGGAGACTCCGTCGAAACCCTTGGCTGAGGAGTCGTAACCGATCTCGAGGATCTTCTTACGGATCACGTCCGGGATGTCGACGTAGGTCTGCGTCGTGACCTCACCGGCGATGTGTACCTGTCCAGTAGTGATCAGCGTCTCGACGGCGACCCGGCTCTTGGGGTCGTCCGTGAGCATCGCGTCGAGGATCGCGTCACTGATCTGGTCGGCCATCTTGTCGGGGTGACCTTCGGTGACCGACTCGGAAGTGAAAAGGCGACGGGACACGTTGAGGGACTCCTTGCAGCGGCTGCTGGCTGACAGTTGTCGGACGCCGGCTACCTGGGGTTCGTCACGCTCTGATGTCGCCCCAAGTTCACAGACGTCGTTTTGTTTTCGCCACCACTGTAACTGGCCGGGTCCGTCCACCCCCGGGCGAGACCCACCCAGAGCTCGACGGTCGACATCCACCCGATCGCCAGATTTACGATGGTTCGTCCGCAAAACACCTCTTCAGACGGCACACGATCGAACCGTGACCGAGCTCACACAAGATAATTCCTCCCGTGGTTGAGCTGCCGAAAAACCGCCTGAAACTGTCGCGGACTGCGCAGGCCATCTCCGATCGCGCAACATGGGCGCCTTGCTTCGCGCCCCCCCGCCCGGTGGACGAGTCCGGGCAGACCGACGTCGGGAAGCCTTCGAGACGAGCAGCGCCACCCCGAAGAACCGAATCCGCCAACGTCGATATTACCGCAGGTCACGGCCGTTTGAAGCGCCGGAACGCAGAAGGCTTCCGGAGCACACCCATCCGCCGGACGCCGGGACCACCACGCCCCCGACGACGACTACCGAGAGTCACATCGCCGGGAATCGCTGCCGAACGGGCGGAACGGAGTCGGTTACGCCGGCCAGTCCACGACGAGGTCCCACACCCGGTCGGCGAGCTCCTCCTTGGGGCCCTTCGCTATCTCCACCGCCGAACCGTCGGTGCCCAGGACCACGGCCTGGTTGTCGGTGGTCCCGAACGCCTTGCCGTGCCCCACCTGGTTGACCACCAGGAGGTCACACCCCTTGCTCTTGAGTTTCTCCTCGCCGTTGCGACGAACGTCGTCGGTCTCGGCGGCGAACCCCACGATGACCCGGGCGGAGAGTTCGTCGGCCTCCCGCGCGCGGGTGAGCGCGGCGAGGATGTCGGGGTTGGGCACGAGCTCGATGGTGGGCGTGCCACCCGTCTTCTTGATCTTGGACTCGGCCGTGGTGGTGGGGCGGAAGTCGGCGACCGCGGCGGCCATGACGACCGCGTCGACCGGCTCCGGTCCGGAAACGGCGGCGAACATCGCGTCGTTCAGTTCCCGCGCCGTCCCGACCGGCCGAACGTCGACCCCGGCCGGGTCGGGCAGGCTGGTGTTGGCGGCGACCAGAGTGACCTTCGCCCCCCGCGCCGCCGCGGTGGCGGCGAGTGCGTAACCCTGGCGACCGGAGGAGTTGTTCCCGAGGTAGCGCACCGGGTCCAGCGGTTCCCGCGTCCCCCCGGCCGAGACCACGACGTGGCGTCCGCTGAGGTCGGCGCTCGCGCCCGCGCGGTGCAGGACGGCCCGCGCCGCGAGGAAGAGTGCCTGCGGGTCGGGAAGGCGACCCTTGCCCGAATCCGCGCCGGTGAGCCGGCCCTCGGCGGGGTCCAGCACGATCGCGCCACGGTCACGGAGGCGGGCGACGTTCTCCCGCGTCGCGGGGTGCTCCCACATCTCGGTGTGCATCGCCGGCGCGAACATCACGGGGCACCGGGCGGTGAGCAGCGTGTTGGTGAGGAGGTCGTTGGCCAGGCCTCCTGCGGCCCGAGCGAGCAGGTCCGCGGTGGCCGGTGCCACGACGACCAGGTCGGCCCGCTGTCCGATCCGAACGTGGGGCACCTCGTGCACCTGGTCCCAGACGTCCGTGGCGACGGGCTGCCCTGACAGAGCGGCCCAGGTGGGCTCGCCGACGAACCGCAGGGCGTCGGTGGTGGGAACCACCCGCACCTCGTGTCCCGACTCGACGAAGAGTCGGAGGAGCTCGCACACCTTGTATGCGGCGATGCCCCCTCCGACACCCAGGACCACTCGCGGCGCGCTCTGTGTACTCACGGTTCCGAGGGTATTCGCGTCAGGTGGAGGATTCGACACGGAGTCCTCCGTCGGCGGCACCGAAGCGGTCAGCGCCCTTCGTAGGACTCCGCGGTGAGCAGGTGCTCGTTCGTCTCACGCAGCGCGATGGACAGCGCCTTCTCCTGGACCTGGGTCTCGACCAGCGGTCCGACGTACTCCAGCAGGCCCTCGCCGAGCTGGGCGTAGTAGGCGTTGATCTGGCGCGCACGCTTGGCGGCCATGATGACCAGGCTGTACTTGCTGTCAACGACGCCCAGGAGCTCATCGATGGGCGGGTTGGTGATGCCTTCGGCGGTGGGCTGTGTTCCTGCCACGTGTCTACCCTCTGTCCTGGCTGTTTGGATCCATCATCCACGCTAGCAGCTCACCGCAGACGTCCTGCACCGACGAGTTCACCAGCGTGACGTCGAACTCCTCCTCAGCGGCCAGCTCCTCGCGGGCCGCGCGCAGTCGCCGCTCGACGACCTCCGGAGCCTCGGTTCCCCGGCCGGTGAGTCGCCGCACCAGCTCCTCCCAGGAGGGCGGGCGCAGGAACACCAGGAGCGCGTCGGGCATGCTGCGTCGAACCTGGCGTGCGCCCTGGAGGTCGATCTCCAGCAGCACCGGCTGCTGGGACTCCAGCCGAGAGAACACGGCCGAGCGCGGCGTACCGTACCGGTTGCCGGCGAACTCCGCCCACTCCAGGAGGTCCCCGTCGGCGACGAGTCGGTCGAACTCGGCGTCGCTCACGAAGAAGTACTCGACCCCGTCCCGCTCCCCCACCCGCGGCGCGCGTGTCGCGACCGAGACCGAGAGCCACACCTCGGGGTGGTGCCGTCGGATCTCCCGCACCACCGTGCTCTTACCAACCCCGGAGGGCCCGGAGAGAACGGTGAGCCGGGCGGCGTCGGCCGACGGCCCGACCAGCGCGGACAACGGCTGAGCGGTGTGATGATTGGACACGGACCCCTGCCCCTGCGGGCGGACCCGCGAACGACGGTGATGCCGCGCGTCGGCCGTGTCGGTCGCGTCGGGGACCGGGCCCTGCGGGCCGTGGGCATCCTTGGGGCTCATGAGAATCACCCCGCGACGACGGGTGGCGGACACACGGACGGTGTGCTGCTGACAGATGCACACCCTAGCGCTTTACCAGCGCATCGTGGTACGTGGCCACACGTGGGGGTGGGGGACGGGGCGGAGCCGCGATGTGGCTCCGCCCCGGAAGCCTCTCGGCCGAGTCGCTCGGCGGTGAGGCCGCTGAGTGCTACGCGGCCGTGCCGTAGCGCTCCTCCAGCGCGGCGCGCTGGTTGGCGCCGAGACCACGCACCCGCCGGGACTCGGCGATGTGCAGATCCTGCATGATCTCCTTGGCACGCACCTTGCCGATGCCCGGAAGCGACTCCAGGAGAGCCGAGACCTTCATCTTGCCGATGACGTCGTCCTCCTGACCCTTGGAGAGGACGTCGGACAGGGAGATCTCTCCCCGCTTCAGTTGGGCCTTGACTTCGGCACGCGCCTTTCGGGCCATTGCGGCCTTCTCCAGAGCGGCGTCGCGTTGCTCCGGTGTGAGGGAAGGAAGGGTCACGCCAGGTCACCTCGGTTTTCTGTGTGTTGTGGAGGGCGGACGCCTGCGCAAGTTAGTAGGTTCCGCCCCTGTTCGGCAACGCAAAGTGGCCTTTCAAACCCTTTTTAATGCCATCAAATACTCTGTGTTGCGTTCCAACCACAGAGAGCTGATAGTGCCGGGAAAGATCAAGCGCACACGGCCCACCGAAAGATATGCCAGGAATAGTGACACACTTCACTGACATGTGCGTCCCGGTGGGTTCCGGGCGTCCGAACCACCGACCACCCAAGGCCCGTAACAACGCATCACGGTTGCTCACAGGGCCTCCGCGCCGTCCCCCAGACGCCGCCTGCGGCCCGCGACCCCCTCCGGGTCGCCGGGACCTAAGTCGCGCCCGGTCGGCGTCGCACGGCCCACCTCCGCCGCGATGGCGGCCGCCGCGGCGCCGGGGTCGCTCGACCCGGTGATCGGCCGGCCGATCACGAGCAGGTCGGCCCCCGCCCGCAGGGCGTCCTCCGGGGTAGCCACCCGTGCCTGGTCCTGCGTCCCGGCGCCGGCGGGCCGCACCCCGGGGGTGATGAGCGTGACGTCGGGCCCCACCTCGGCGCGCAGCGCGGCGGCCTCGTGTGGGGAGCACACCAGCGCCCGCGCGCCCGCGCCGACCGCGAGGGCGGCGAGACGGCGCGCGGCGTCGAGCGCCGGCCCCTGGATCCCGATCTTCGCCAGCGCGGCCTCATCGAGCGACGTCAGCACCGTGACGGCCGCGATGTCGGTGTCAGGCGCGGCCTCGACCGCGGCACGCACCATGTCGGCGCCGCCGGAGGCGTGCACGGTCAGGATGGACGGCTTGATCCGGCCCATCGCCTTCGCGGCGCTCTCGACCTGGGCGGGGATGTCGTGGAGCTTGAGGTCCAGGAAGACGCCGACCCGGTTGGCGCCGCGAACGGTCGCGACGACCTCCGGGCCGTAACGCAGGAACAACCCCAGCCCGACCTTCACCGTGCTCACGTGGGGCGCGACGGCCGAGGCCCATCGAGCCGCGGTCTCGATCTCCGGCGCGTCGATCGCGACGGCGATAGGTGCGCTCACGTTCGTTCTCCCTTCGGTTGCGTTCGGGTTGTGGCGGACGCACGGGCCCACTGTGCCGCAGTCGCGTCCGGTTCGCAGGAGAGTGGCGTTACTCGTTGCCCCCGTGCGCCGCACCGACGAGGTCGGCGGCGCGTTCGATCCCCCGCCGCTCCAGCCCCTCGGTGAACTCGCGCAGGATCCGTTCACCGGCTCCCGGGTCATGCACGATCGCGGTGCCCACGGCGACGGCGCTGGCGCCGGCGAGCATGAACTCCATGACGTCGGTGCCCGAACGCACGCCGCCCATGCCGATGATGGGCACGTCCGGGACGGTCGCGTGTACGTCGTGGACGGCGGCGAGCGCGATGGGCCGAATGGCGGGTCCCGACAGGCCTCCCTGCTCGCTGCCGCCGGCGACCGCGAGCCTGCGGGTGTCGATGTTCACCGCGAGTCCGCGGACGGTGTTGATCAGGGACAGTCCGTCGGCTCCGGCCGTGACACACGCCTCGGCGAGCTCCCGAAGGTCCACGCCGTCCACCGCGAGCTTGGCGAACACCGGGACGTCCCCCGCCGTCGCGTCGCGCACCGCACGCACCACCGCGGCGGCCTCGGCCGGCTCGTGGGCGAAGCGTCGTCCCTGGCTCGCCGGGTTCACACACGACAGGTTGACCTCGACGGCGCAGATCGAGAGACCGTCGAGACGGTGGGCGAGTTCCGAGTACTCCTGGGGGCCGCTTCCGGCGAGGGACACGATCGCGCGTGCGCCTTGGGAGACCAGCCAGGGAAGGTCGCGTTGCACCAGGACGTCGATCCCCGGCCCCTGCAGACCGAGCGCGCTCACCATGCCGCTGGGTGTCTCGGCCATCCGGGGCATGGGGTTGCCGGCGCGCGGCTCGATCATCACCGACTTGGTGGTGACGGCCCCGATCCGGGAGAGGTCGCAGAACGGGGCGAGCTCCCTTCCCGTCCCCGCGCAACCGGCGGCCGTCAGCACGGGGTTGGGGGCTTCCCACGAGCCCAGGCGTACCGTGAGGTCCGGACGCATGTCTTGTCCCTACCCCGCCTCACGTACGGCGGTGTCCTCCACCGCCGACTTCCATCCAGGAGCCCCCAACGCGTCGAAGGGGATCGTCCCGACGTCACCGAACCGCAACCGCTCGGCGCGGAACACCGGCCCGTCCACGCACGCGCGGGCCATGCGGGTGATCCCGTCCTCGCCGACCACGGGGACGACGCACCCCATACAGACCCCCGTGCCGCAGGCCATCGCCTCCTCCACGCGGACCTGGGCCGGGATGTCGTACTTCTCCGCCACCGCGGCCACGGAACGCAGGACCGGGACGGGCGCGCTCGCGTAGACGACCTCGGTGCGCGAGGTCTCGATCAGACGCGAGACGAGGTCGAGCACGCCACCACGGGTGCCGGCCGACCCGTCCCCGGTCGCGACCGAGACCGTCTCACCGAGCCGGCGGGCCTGCGCGGTGCCCAGCACCCGGTCCGCGGTCGCGCCCCCCAACGCGAAGTCGACCCGGCACCCACGGCGGCGCAACGTGTTGGCGAGGGGGAACAGAGCCGCCGCGCCCTGCTCCTCCCCCACCAGCGCGCAGTTGACCGGGTCCCGCGGCAGCGGGAAGGGGCGTCCGAGTGGACCGACCACGTCCAGGAGATCGCGCGCCCGTCGCTCCGCCAGCCACTCGGTCCCGTTTCCCCGCTCGGAGAAGACGAACTCGACCGTGCCGCCGAAGTCGGGCTTGACGTCGTGGATCGAGAAGACACGGCGCAGCAGCATGCTCGAATGCTCCCCGCCCACCGCCACCGCCACGAACTGTCCCGACCGGAACCGCTCGGCGATGGACGGCGCCACGACGGTGATCGCGTGATAGGAGTCCATGTGCCGCACGGAGAGAACCGGGACGCGCACCTGAACGGGTCGGAAGTCACTCACCCGGATGCGTATCCTCCTCTCCGCCCTCACCCCGCAGCGCCTTGGCGTGCTCCTGCAGGGAGCGCACCTGGACCTCGCCACGGGCCAGGGCCTCGACGCCCTGCACCGCGGCGGCGAGCCCCTGCACGGTGGTCACGATCGGCACGGACCGGGCGATGGCGGCCGTGCGGATCTCGTAACCGTCGAGGCGGGGGCCCGACTGTCCGGCGGAGCCGAAGGGGGTGTTGACGATCAGGTCGACTGAACCATCATTGATCAGTCGCACAATAGTCGGTTCACCGTCGGGACCGGTTCCCTCGCTCAGCTTGCGCACCACCGTGGCCCGGACACCGTTGCGTCGCAGCACCTCCGCGGTGCCCGCCGTCGCCAGGATCTCGAACCCGAGGTCGGCGAGGCGCTTCACCGGGAAGATCATGGTGCGCTTGTCACGGTTGGCGACCGAGACGAACGCACGTCCCCGGGTCGGCAGGTTGCCGATCGCCGCCTGCTGGGACTTGGCGTAGGCGCCGCCGAAGTCGGTGTCGAGGCCCATGACCTCTCCGGTGGAACGCATCTCCGGACCGAGGATGGTGTCCACGCCCTCGCCGTCGCGGCTGATGAACCGGTTGAACGGTAGCACCGCCTCCTTCACCGCGACGGGTGCCTCCAGGGGCAGGGTCCCGCCGTCCCCGGTCGCCGGAAGCAGGCCCTCCGCGCGCAGTTGGCCGATAGTGGCCCCCAGCATCACCCGGGCGGCGGCCTTGGCCAACGGAACGGCGGTCGCCTTGGACACGAACGGCACCGTCCGCGACGCGCGGGGGTTGGCCTCCAGGACGTAGAGGACGCCGGAGGCGAGCGCGTACTGCACGTTGAGCAGGCCCCGGACCGCCGTCCCCCGGGCGATGGCCTCGGTGGAGTAGCGGATACGTTCGATGTCCTCCCGGCCGAGGGTGACGGCGGGGAGCGCGCACGCCGAGTCCCCGGAGTGTACGCCGGCCTCCTCGATGTGCTCCATGACGCCGCCCAGGTAGAGGTCCTGGCCGTCATAGAGGGCGTCCACGTCGATCTCGATGGCGTCGTCGAGGAAACGGTCGACCAGGACCGGGTAGTCGGCGCTGACCTCCGCGTTCTGGGTGACGTACTCCCGCAGCCGCTCCTCGCTGTAGACGATCTCCATACCGCGTCCACCGAGAACGTAGGACGGGCGCACCACCACCGGGTAACCGATCTCGTCGGCCACGGCCTTGGCCTCCGCGAACGACGCCGCCATGCCGTGCTTGGGGGCGGGCAGCCCCGCCTGGGCGAGGACCCGGCCGAACTCGCCGCGGTCCTCGGCCAGGTCGATGCTCTCCGGCGTGGTGCCCACGATGGGGACGCCGGCGGCCTTCAGCTCCCGCGCGAGACCCAGCGGCGTCTGGCCGCCGAGCTGCACGACGATACCGACGACCTCGCCGGACGCCTGCTCCGCCCGCACCACCTCGAGGACGTCCTCGAGGGTGAGGGGCTCGAAGTAGAGCCGGTCGCTGGTGTCATAGTCGGTCGACACCGTCTCGGGGTTGCAGTTGACCATGACCGTCTCGTAGCCGGCCTCCCGCAACGCGAAGGAGGCGTGCACGCAGCTGTAGTCGAACTCCACGCCCTGACCGATACGGTTCGGCCCCGACCCCAGGATGATGACCTTGGGCCTGTTCCCGGGTGGGACCTCGGTCTCCTCGTCGTAGCTGGAGTACAGGTAGGGCGTCTGCGCGGCGAACTCCGCCGCGCAGGTGTCGACGGTCAGGTACACCGGGTGCACGCCCAGCGCGTCGCGCAGCTCGCGGATCACCATCTCGGGCTTTCCGACGATCTCGCCGATCTGGGTGTCGGAGAAGCCCAGTCGCTTCACCGCGACCAGCGCCTCCGCGTCCAGTTGTGGCCGGGCGGCGAGTTCCCGGGCGGCCTCCTCCAACAGCAGCATCTGGTCCAGGAACCACGGGTCGATGCGCGTGGACCGGTGCAGTTCCTCGACGGTCGCGCCCGCGCGAAACGCCTGCTGCACGGTGCGCAGACGGGTCTCGGTGGGCGTGGCAGCGGCGGCGACGAGCGCGGCGCGCTCCTCCGGGCCTCCGCGCGCACCGGCCCAGGTGAACCCGACCTCGCTCTTCTCCAGGGACCGCATGGCCTTCTGCAGGGCCTCGGCGAAGGAACGGCCGATCGCCATCGCCTCACCGACCGACTTCATGGTGGTGGTGAGCGCGGGGTCGGCGCCCGGGAACTTCTCGAAGGCGAATCGCGGCACCTTGACCACCACGTAGTCGAGGGTGGGCTCGAAGCTCGCCGGGGTCTTCTCCGTGATGTCGTTGGGGATCTCGTCGAGGGTGTAACCCACGGCGAGCCGGGCCGCGATCTTGGCGATGGGGAAGCCGGTGGCCTTGGAGGCCAACGCCGAGGACCGGGAGACCCGGGGGTTCATCTCGATCACGATCATCCGCCCCGTCTCGGGGTTGACCGCGAACTGGATGTTACACCCGCCGGTGTCCACACCGACCTCACGGATGACGGCGATGCCGACGTCGCGCATCCGCTGGTACTCGCGGTCGGTCAGCGTCATCGCGGGGGCGACCGTGATCGAGTCGCCGGTGTGGACGCCCATCGGGTCGAGGTTCTCGATGGAGCACACCACGACGACGTTGTCGTTCGCGTCGCGCATGAGCTCCAGCTCGTACTCCTTCCAGCCCAGGATGGACTCCTCCAGGAGCACCTCGGTGACCGGGGAGAGGGTGAGGCCCGTGCCGGCGATCCGACGCAGTTCCCGCTCGTCGTGGGCGAACCCGGACCCGGCCCCGCCCATGGTGAAGGACGGGCGGACCACGACGGGGTAGCTGAGCTCCTCCGCGGCGGCCAGGCACTCCTCCATGGTGTGGCAGGTCCGGGAGCGCGCCGACTCCGCGCCGACGCGCTCCACGATCCCCTTGAAGGTCTCGCGGTCCTCGCCGGCCTGGATCGCGTCGAAGTCCGCCCCGATCAGCTCCACCTGGTACTTGTCCAGGACACCGGACTCGTGCAGGGCGACGGCGGCGTTCAGGGCCGTCTGTCCGCCGAGGGTTGGCAGCAGCGCGTCGGGACGCTCCTTGGCGATGACCCGCTCGACGAAGTCGGGGGTGATCGGCTCGACGTAGGTCGCGTCGGCGAACTCCGGGTCCGTCATGATCGTGGCGGGGTTGGAGTTCACCAGGATGACTCGCAGGCCCTCGTCCTTCAGGACCCGGCAGGCCTGGGTCCCCGAGTAGTCGAACTCGCACGCCTGTCCGATGACGATCGGCCCCGAACCGATGACAAGCACGGATTCAAGGTCACTACGGCGCGGCATCAGGCCCCTCCGGTTGGTGCGGTGGGGGTCGTCGTCGCCGCGTCCCCCGCGTGGTTGCTCATGAGGTCACAGAAGGCATCGAAGTGGGCCGCGGCGTCGTGCGGGCCGGCGGCGGCCTCCGGGTGGTACTGAACGCTGAACGCCGGGCGGTCCAGGAGCCGCAGGCCTTCGACGACCTGGTCGTTCAGGCCGATGTGGCTCACCTCCGCCCGCCCGTAGGGCGTGTCGAAGGCACCGTCGAGGGGGGCGTCGACGGCGAAGCCGTGGTTGTGACTGGTGATGTAGACCCGCCCGGTGTGCACGTCGCGCACGGGCTGGTTGACGCCGCGATGGCCGAACCGCAGCTTGTAGGTCCCCAGGCCGAGGGCGCGTCCCAGGATCTGGTTGCCGAAGCAGATGCCGAAGAGGGGCACGCCGGCGTCCAGGACGGCACGCATGACCGCGACGGGGCCGTCAGTGGTGGCGGGGTCCCCTGGGCCGTTGCTGAAGAAGACGCCGTCGGGGTCGTCGGCCAAGACGTCCTCGACGGTCGCGTCGGCGGGCACGACCCGCACCAGGCAGCCTCGTTCGGCGAGACGCTGCGGTGTCATGGCCTTGATCCCCAGGTCCACGGCGGTCACCCGGAAGCGTTCCGGGACGCCCTCGGTTGGACGGACGGTGTAGGGCTCTGTGGTGGTGACCTCGTTGGCGAGGTCGGCCCCGGACATGGGCGGGCTCGCGAGGACACGCTCACGCAGCCGTACCGGGTCGGTCTCGGTGGTGCTGATCGCGGCCCGCATCGCGCCCCGGTCCCGCAGGTGCCGGGTGAGCGACCGGGTGCCGGGCATGGCGATGCCGACGACGCCCTGGCGGCGTAGTTCCGCGTCGAGGGTGCGTTTGGCGCGCCAGTTGGACGGGATCCGGGCCGGTTCCCGCACGACGTAGCCCGCGACCCAGACCCGCCCCGACTCCGGGTCGTCGTCGTTCACGCCCGTGTTGCCGATGTGCGGCGCGGTCATGGCGACGATCTGACGGTGGTACGAGGGGTCGGTGAGGGTTTCCTGGTAGCCCGTCATCCCGGTCTGGAACACGATCTCGCCCAGCGTCTCGCCGTGAGCGCCGAAGGACCGGCCTCGGAACGCCCGCCCGTCCTCCAGCACCAGCAGTGCGGGGACGGTTCCGGTCTCCGCGCCCTTGGCACCGTTCGCGTTGCCCGGGGCGTCGTGCTGGCCGGCTCGGCTCATTGCTGTACTCAAGTCAGATTCCCATCGAGAACGGTCGGGACGCCGCGCAGGAACGTGGCGACGCCACGCCCCGGGAGGGTCATCCCCGCGAAAGGTGTGTTGGTGCTCTTGGAGGCGAACGGCGCGCCAACGCTGGTGACGGTGCGGGAGGCCGCGGGGTCGTGGAGCGTGAGGTTCGCGGGCTCACCTGGGCGCAGGGGCCGGCCGTGGTCGGCCACGCGACCGATGCGGGCGGGCGCGTGCGACATCCGCTCGGCGACGGCCTCCCAGCTCATCAGACCGGTGTCGACCATGGTGTGCTGGACCACGGACAGCGCGGTCTCCAATCCGAGCATCCCCATCGCGGCCTGGCACCACTCGGTCTCCTTGGCCTCCACCGGGTGCGGCGCGTGGTCGGTGGCGACACAGTCGATGGTGCCGTCGGCGAGGCCCTCCCGCAGCGCCGCCACGTCCTCGGCGGTGCGCAGGGGCGGGTTCACCTTGTAGATGGGGTCGTAGTTCTCGGCGAGGTCGTCGGTCAGCAACAGGTGGTGCGGCGTGACCTCGGCCGTGACCTGGCAGCCGCGGCTCTTGGCGTCGCGCAGGATGCGTACCGACCCCTTGGTGGAGACGTGGCAGATGTGCAGGCGCGCGCCGACGTGTTCGGCGAGGAGACAGTCGCGGGCGATGATCGCCTCCTCGGCGACGGCGGGCCAGCCGGTCAGGCCGAGCCGATCGGAGACGACGCCCTCGTTCAGTTGCGCGCCGACCGTGAGGCGGGGCTCCTGGGCGTGCTGGGCGATGACGCCACCCAGTGCCTTGACGTACTCCAGGGCCCGACGCATGAGGAGCGGGTCGTCCACGCACTTGCCGTCGTCGGAGAACACACGGACCTGGGCGGCGGAGTCCGCCATCGCGCCCAGTTCCGCGAGCTGTTCTCCCCCGAGGCCCCGCGTGACGGCGCCGACCGGACGCACGTCGCAGTAACCGGCCGAGCGTCCCAGGCGCCAGACCTGCTCGACGACTCCAGCCGTGTCGGCGACGGGTTCGGTGTTGGCCATCGCGTGCACCGCGGTGAAGCCCCCCAGGGCGGCGCCCCGCGAACCGGTGAGGACCGTCTCGGCGTCCTCACGTCCGGGTTCGCGCAGGTGGGTGTGCAGGTCGACGAGGCCGGGCAGGGCGACGAGGCCACTGGCGTCGATGACGTCGGCGCCCACCGCGTCGTCGACCGCGCCGGCCCCCTCCGCGGCGATGGCGCCGTCGCGCAGCAACAGGTCGGTCTGGACCCCGTTGGGAAGGCGCACACCGCGCACCAGCACGGGTGTGGGCGTCGCGGCGGCTCGGTCCTCTGTCCCCACGGTGTTTCCGTCTCCTTCGGAGGACGCGGTATCCCGGCGTCCCGGTCCTGGTCGGTTCTGGCGTGTGTGCTCTGGTGTGGCCCCTGGTCGTCGCGTGGCGCTCACGGCGTGCCCCCTTCGCCCGCAGAGCCCCCCAAAAGGAGGTACAGCACGGCCATGCGCACGCTGACACCGTTGGTGACCTGGTCGGTGATGGTGGATCGTGCGCTGTCGGCGATGCGCGCGGAGATCTCCATCCCGCGAATCATGGGACCCGGGTGCATGACGATGGCGTGGTCGGCCAGCCGGGTGAGGCGCTCGTCGTCGAGGCCGTAGCGGCGGCTGTACTCCCGCGCGGTGGGGAAGAAGGCGTCGTCCATCCGCTCGGACTGGACGCGCAGCATCATCACCACGTCGGACTTCGGCAGGACCTCGTCGAGGTCGTAGGAGACGGCGCAGGGCCAGCTCGCCACGGTCCCGGGGAGCAGAGTGGGCGGCGCCACGACGGTGACCTCGACCCCCAACGTCGCGAGGAGGAAGACGTTGGAGCGCGCGACCCTGCTGTGCAGGATGTCGCCGACGATCGCGACCCGGACTCCCTCCAGCCGGCCGAGGCGCTCGCGGATGGTATACGCGTCCAGCAGCGCCTGGGTGGGGTGTTCGTGTGTGCCGTCCCCCGCGTTGACGACGCACCCTTGGGCCCAGGTCGCCAGCCGGCGCGCGGCGCCGGACGCCGCGTGGCGGATCACGATCCCGTCGGCGCCCATCGCCTGCAGGGTGAGCGCGGTGTCCTTGAGGCTCTCGCCCTTGGACACGCTGGAGCCCTTCGCCGAGAAGTTGATGACGTCGGCGGACAGCCGTTTGGCGGCCAGCTCGAAGGACGTGCGGGTTCGGGTGGAGTCCTCGAAGAAGAGGTTGACGACGGTGAGGCCGCGCAGGGTCGGCAGCTTCTTCACCGACCGGTCACCGACACGGGCCATCTCCGAGGCGGTGTCGAGGATGCCCAGGGCCTCCTCCCGGGAGAGGTCTCCGGTGGACAACAGGTGGGGCGTGGTCACTCCTCCACCTCCCGCGCGCCGGAGTCCTTCGCGCCACGCGCCAGGTCGCCCGAAGCGACACCCGGTGTGTCCGGGCTCGTTCCGGGGGCGTCGGTGGTGTCGGCGCCGCGGCGCGGGGCCGGGCCGATGAGGACGGCGTCGTGTCCGTCGAGCTCGGCGAGCTGGACCGTGACCGTCTCGCGTAGCGACGTCGGCAGGTTCTTGCCGACGTAGTCCGCGCGGATCGGGAGTTCGCGGTGTCCACGGTCGACAAGGGCCGCCAACTGCACGGCGCGCGGCCGGCCAAGGTCGTGCAGCGCGTCGAGGGCGGCGCGGACGGTGCGGCCGGAGAAGAGGACGTCGTCGACCAGGACGACGAGACGGCCGTCGACACCCTCCGGCGGGATCCTGGTGGGGCCCACCGCACGGACGGGGGCGAGCCGGAGGTCGTCGCGGTACATCGTGATGTCGAGTGATCCCCAGGGAACGGTTCGTCCCTCCACCGCCTCGATTCTCGCGGCCAGGCGTTCCGCGAGCGGGACTCCGCGCGTGGGAATGCCGAGAAGGGTCACGTCGTGGCCCCCCTTGGTGCGTTCGAGGATTTCGTGGGCGACTCTGGTGAGCGCGCGGGTAATCTCGGGTCCTTCGAGCACGGCACGGGCCGGGGCGGCGTCGCCGGCGGATCGTGGTGACGATCCGTCACTGGCTGGGTGACGTCGCGTGGGCGTATCAGCGCACACGGATGGGACCTCCTTCTCCGCCTCTCGGGACGGCTCGTTAAAGGATGTCAGCGCGTTCACGTTACCAGCGGTTTCGGCAGGACCCAGCGGTCGCGGACGCAGGGCAGCCAAGATCACACGATCGGCTGTGACCCTGCTCACATTGCGGTATCCTTGCACTGTGTCGTTGACAGCGTTCGAGGCGTGGCATTCGCGACCAGAGCCGGCCGCGAGTTGGCCGCGAAAGCCTTGCCATGCAAGGCTTTACATCATCCATACACCGGTGTATCAACGCCCGTTTTGACGGCCTTCGGCCCGGATTTCACTTACGCACAGTTTGGCTACTGATTGATCGCGTTTTAACCGAACCGCTTGACCTGGCGGACGCACCGTTTTACGGTCACTGTCCGTAACCACAATGCATGAGCCGGCGGGGACCGACCGGGGAGGACAGAGCCCATCCCGTCCGCACATGCCCCGCAACCATCGATAATCCCCGGCCAGGAGCGACGAGAAATGCCATCGGAATACGCGAAATCGTTGGGAGCGCGCCTGCGCGCTATTCGTACTCAGCAGGGCCTCTCCCTGCACGGAGTGGAGGAGAAGTCGCACGGTCGCTGGAAGGCCGTCGTCGTCGGGTCCTACGAACGCGGCGACCGCGCCGTCACCGTGCAGAAGCTCGCCGAGTTGGCCGACTTCTACGGCGTCCCGCTCTCGGAGCTCCTTCCGGGTGGCGCGGCACCGACCCCCATGGGGCCGACCCCGAAGCTGGTCATCGACCTCGAGCGGATGCAGCAGCTCCCCCAGGAGAAGGCCGGACCGCTGGCACGGTACATCGCCACCATCCAGAGCCAGCGCGGCGACTACAACGGACGCGTGCTCTCGATCCGCCAGGAGGACCTGCGCTCCCTGGCCGTCATCTACGACCGCTCCCCCGCCGACCTCACCGAGGAGCTCATCACCTGGGGTGTCCTCGACCCCGAGGCCCGGCGGGCCGTGGACTCCTTCTGACCTCCCACAACCGCCTCGTCGATCGCTTCGGCTGAGGATCGGACCGTACCGCGGGTGGTGACACCGCGGCCGGGGGACGCGTGTTTTCCCCCGGATCACCCCCCGGCCCGGGAACGGCGAGGCACGATCCCGGGCCACCCCCCAGCCCGGGCCCGCCGTGTCCCCGCGGCCCGCGACGCGACCGGTCACAGGACCTGATCCCCCACATGGCGATGGACGGCGGCCACGAACGACTCCGCGGCCCGCAACAACGCGGTGACCTCCCCCGCCTCGACCTCGGCGGCGAGATTGACCTCGATCGCCGCCCTGCGCTCCGCGCTCGCCAGGAACACCCCCACCCACGGCGTGAGTTCCGGCGCGAGCCGCGGGAGCTGCTCCCAGACACTGCGCGGCCTGGCCCGACCGCTCCCCCGCTCGGCCCTACGCTGCTCCACCATGGCCGCCGCGGCCCGCAACGCCGCCATGTGGGCGTCGATGTAGCGCACGCGAGGATCGTGCCCCTCGCGCGCCTCGGACAGGTGGCGCGCGGACGCGGCCAACCAACGCCGCGCGGCGGGAACCAGACCGCTCGACGCGCAGGATCGGACGGTGGACTCGGGGGGCGGCGCGGTCGACGCGCGGGTCGTTGAGGGGGCCATGGGTCGAACCAGACCTCTCCGTGCGGGCCCGGGCCGGGGGGCGAGCGGCTTCCCCTCCGCCCGACCCCCTGTGGGTCCCGCAACCAACGCCACACGACCCACGTACCCGCGGCTTGTGTCACATCCATCGAGCGTCCTGCCCGACGGTTCCAGTTGACGTCATCGAACACGTGTACGTCAAGTGGCAGTGGTTCCCGCTCTATAGACTCACTCCATGGACGCCTACCCGCGGCCGCGGCGGTGGACGCCGCGCGTCGCGCCGCAGCGATCGGTCCTCGATTGACCACCGAGGACGTCTCGGTGACCCCGATCGGGGCGACCGCCTTCACCTGGGCCGCGCCGCGGTTACTCACCGTGTACGAGGCCGCGATGGCCCCTCCTCCCGACCAGCTCCCCGCGCGGGAGGCGGTCATGCGCCATCACGCGACCCTGGCGGGCTTCCACGCCGTCGTCGCCCACGAGCCCGGTTCGCCGGACGCCTCCGACGCCGTGGCCTTCGCCTACGGTTTTCCCGGCCGTCCCGGACAGTGGTGGCACGACATCGTCACCGCCGAGGTCGCCCAGCGTGATCCGGCGGCGCTGCGTCCCTGGTTCGGTTCCGTCTTCGAGATCGCCGAGGTCCACGTACGACCGGAGTGGCAGGGGCGGGGGCTGGGCCGGTCGATGCTGAGCCGCCTCACGACCAGCCGCACGGAGGCCACCGCGGCGTTGTCGACACGTCCGGGCCCCACGCCGGCGCGCCGGCTGTACCACTCATTCGGCTTCGTCGACCTGCTGCCCCGCTTCTTCTTCCCTGGGGCGCCCGACCAGCCGTTCGCCGTCATGGTGTCGCGGCTGCCGCTGCGCTCCACGTCCTAAGGCGCGGGGGCGGCCAGGCGCGACGTCCCTCGAACAGTGGTGCCGTGTCACCGACGGGGGTGACACGGCACTCCTTTCGGCGTCCCTCTCCTGACGCCGGGGCCCTAGGCTTTAGCCCCGCAGCCGACGGTAGATCTCCCGCGTCGCCGGGGAGGTGTTGAAGGTGATGAAGTGGATGCCCGGTGCGCCCTCGCGCAGCAGGCGCTCGCACATCGCGGTCGCGTGGTCGATGCCGAGCTCACGCACCGCGTCCGGGTCGTCGGCCACCCGCTCGAACTCCTCGGCCAGCTTGGGTGGGAACGGAGCCCCGGACAGCTTCTCGGACATGGCGATCGTCGAGAACTTCGTGACGGGCATGACCTCGGGGATGATCGGCGTCTCGCAGCCACGAGCGGCCGTTCGGTCACGGAGCCGTAGGTAGTCCTCAGCGTCGAAGAACATCTGGGTGATCGCGTAGTCGGCACCCGCCCGGCACTTGCGCACCAGGTAGTCGGCGTCGACCTCGGCGTCGGCGGACCTGGGATGCTTGTGTGGGAAGGCGGCCACCCCCACACAGAAGTCTCCGACGCTACGCAGCAGATGAACGAGTTCCTCCGCGTACTCCAGGCCCTCGGGGTGTTTCACCCACTCACCGAGCGGATCGCCCGGAGGGTCCCCACGAAGGGCGAGGATGTTGCGCACTCCCACCGAGGCGAACCGGCCGATCAGGTGGCGCAGTTCGCTCACGGAGTGGTTCACCGCCGTCAGGTGGGCCACCGGAAGCAGTGATGTGTCGGCGGCCACCCCCTCGGTGATCGCGACCGTGCGGTCGCGTGTCCCGCCGCCCGCTCCGTAGGTCACGGAGATGAACGAGGGGCGCAGCGCCTCGATCTCCCGGATGACCCGCCAGAGCTTGCGCTCGCCCTCCTCCGTCTTGGGAGGAAAGAACTCGAAGGAGAAGGTCGGCTGACCCTCCTTCAACAGATCGCGGATGTTGCGTGGCCTCTCCACCAGCTCCTCCGCGGTCAGGGTGCCGCCTGGTTCGATCCGTGTGTTCCGTGTGTGACGTTGTGTTGGTTCGATTGAGCCAAGCATGCTGTCAACCATAGGCCACGGCGACACACCGCCCCGGAGGTGGCCCGCGACCCCCTGTCCTGGCGACCCGCCGCTTAACAGCCCAAACCCCCCGATAACCTGGAGCGGTGACCGCGACCCATCCTGACTCACGTGACCCAGTAGCGCCGGTACGCCCCGGTGTCGACGAAGCTCTCACCGCGTTCGTCGCGCGACGCAGGACGGAGCTTGAGGAGATCGGCTCCGAACTCACACCGGTGCTCGACGCGCTCAACGCGCTGCTGTCGGGTGGCAAGCGGATCCGCCCCGTGTTCTGCTATTGGGGCTGGCGCGGCGTGGGTGGAGAGCACACACCGGCCATCCTGGAGGCCGCGGGCGCGCTGGAGCTGTTGCAGGCGTGCGCCCTCATCCACGACGACGTGATCGACAACAGCGACACCCGCCGCGGGATGCCGGCGACCCACCACCGCCTCGGCTCGTTGCACCGGGACTCGGCGTGGAGCGGGGACAGCGCCGCGTTCGGGCGTGGGGCCGCGATCCTGCTCGGCGACCTGTGTCTGGCGTGGTGCGAGTCGATGTTCGCCGACAGCGGCCTCGGGGAGGCGGCGCTGCGGTCCGCGCGCCCCCAGTTCGACGCGATGCGCACCGAGGTCATGGCCGGGCAGTACCTGGACATGGTGGAGCAGGCGCGCGAGACGAACACCGTGGAGGGCGCGCTGCGCGTCATGCGCTACAAGGCCGCGAAGTACACCGTCGAGCGCCCCCTGCTCCTGGGGGCCGTCCTCGCGGGTGGGCAGTCCGACCTGGAGCGGGTGTACGCCACCTACGGCGCCACCATCGGTGTCGCGTTCCAGCTCCGCGACGACGTCCTGGGGGTCTTCGGTGACCCCGAGCGCACGGGGAAGCCCGCCGGAGACGACCTGCGGGAGGGCAAGCGCACGGTCCTGGTCGCCGAGACGATCGCCCGGGCCGCCGCCCCCGACAGCGCGCGGTTCCAGGACCTGCTCGGGGACCCCACGCTGTCAGCGGAGGACGTCGCCTGGATGCGCGACCTCATCGCTGGCTGCGGGGCCCTCGCCGCGTGCGAGGAACGAATCGGGGAGTACGCGGCGTCGGCGCGGACGGCGCTACGAGGGCCGCTGGCACAGTCCCTTCGCGACGAGGCCCGGGACGCCCTCGACCACCTGATCGACACCGCCACCACACGCACTTCCTAAACGTCCGGGTTTCTCCCGACCCGCGAGCCGGCTCCCCGAATTCGGGTAAGTACCCGAGAATGGGCCACATGGGTGAGTTCGAACTTGATTCAGGAGTCATCGGGGTCACGGGAGCGACCGGCGCCGTCGGGCAGCGTGTCGCGGCGAGCCTGGCGCGGCAGGGGCTACGCCAGCGCCTCATCATCCGTGACCTGAACCGGGCACCCGAGCTCCCCGGAACCGAGGCGGCCATGGCCTCCTATCTGGACTCCGCCACGTTCACCCGAGCCGCGCGGGACGTCCACACGCTGATGCTCGTGTCCGCGACCGAGGCCCCCGACCGCGTCGCCCAGCACCTGACCGCCGTGGACGCCGCGGTGGAGGCGGGCGTCCAACGCATCGTCTACCTGTCGTTCCTCAACGCGGCCGCCGACGCCACCTTCACCTTCGCGCGGGACCACTTCCACACCGAGCAGTACATCAAGGCGACCGGCGTGCGGTGGACGTTCCTGCGGCCCAGCCTCTACCTCGACGGGGTCCCCGGGTTCGTCGACGACTCCGGTGTGGTCCGCGGCCCCGCCGCAGGCGGTCGTACCGCCTGGGTGGCCCGCGAGGACGTCGCCGCGGCCGCGACCGCCGTCCTCACCGACGCGCAGAGCGGAGCCCACGACGGCCACACCTACGACCTCACGGGCCCGGAGGCCCTCACCCTGGGTGACACCGTGTCCCGGCTGTCGAGGCTCACCGGCAAGACCATCGCCTACGTCCCGGAGACCTGGGAGGAGGCCCTCGCCTCCCGACGGACCCTGAGCGATGAGGACTGGCGAATCCTCGGCTGGGCCAGCTCCTACGCCGCGATCGCCGCCGGAGAACTCGACACGGTGAGCCCCGCCGTCTCCGACCTCACCGGCCGCCCACCCCAATCCATCGAGGGTTTCCTTCGCCACCACCCCACCGCCCTGGCACACGTGGAAATCTGATCGAAGACAAGCCTCTCCCCGCATGCACCTCGTGCTCCGTGCGGGGGGTCTCACCGCTCTCAAGGCGACCGCGCCAAGCACTTGACTTCAAGTTTGGTTCAAGTATCAGAATCTCCGTATCGGAATCGAAGCGGAGGACACTATGCGCGCGGTACAAGCGATCCGGTTCGGCGGCCCGGAGGTCCTGGTCGCCACAGAGCTTCCGGAACCCGACCCGGGACCCGGCGAAGTGGTCGTGGCGGTAGAGGCCGCCAACGTGATCTACCTGGACACCCTGATACGGTCCGGCTCCGCCCAGGACTTCTTCCCTGTCGAGCCACCATACGTGCCCGGGGGGAGTGTCGTGGGGCGGGTCGCCGAGATCGGCGCGGGAGTCGACCCGTCCTGGAAGGGCACCCTCGTGCTCACCCGAACGGACAACGGCGGGTACGCCGAGCGGGTCGTGGTCCCCGAGGCAGGACTGCTCACGGTGCCCCCCGAGCTGAACCCCCAGTACGCCTTGGCGCTGTTGGTCGACGGCGCCACGGCGATGAGCCTGCGGCGGGCGGCGCGGTTCCGCCGCAACGACAGTGTGCTGGTCCTGGCCGCCGCCGGTGGTGCGGCCAATCTTGTCGTGCAGCTCGCCCGCCTCGCGGGGGCGCGGGTGATCGGCGCGGCGTCCAGCCCGAACAAGCGGGAACTGGCCCGGTCCCTGGGCGCGGAGGAGACCGTGGACTACACCGCAGCGGACTGGGTAGACCGGGTCCGTTCCCTCAACGGTGGCGCCGGGGTCGACGTGGTGATCGACGGAGCGGGCGCGGAACTGGGCTCGGCCGCCTTCCCACTGGTGGTCGACGGAGGTCGCTTCGTCAGTTACGGAACCGCCGGGGGTGACTTCGCCGAGGTCGACGCGCAGGAGGCCGCTCGGCGCGGCATCACCGCCCTGGGGCTGTACGACATCCAGGCCCAGGAGGAGCTGGGAATGGGCGACCTGGCCCGACTTGCCCTGGAGGAGGCCCGAAATGGGCGGATCCACCCGCACATCGGGTCGACTCTGCCCCTGGAGCGGGCAGCGGAAGCCCACCGGGACCTGGCCGACCGGCGAGTCGTCGGCAAGGTGCTGCTGGTGCCCTGACACCGTTGCCCCGAGAACGCGCCGAGCGGGGGTCACCAGTGGACCCCCGTTAAGTCGATGCCCCCACGCATCGCCGGGGCCATCGCTCGTACGCGTAGCTGGTGCGCCGACTAACCTGCCGCGTCGTCCCGCGTGCGATCGGACAGGCGGCGGGCGAACTCCGCGGCGGCGGCTCCGGGGTCCGGCGCCTCGGTGATCGCGCGGACCACGACGACGCGGCGGGCGCCCGCGTCGAGGACCTGGTCGAGGTTGTCGAGGTCGATGCCGCCGATGGCGAACCACGGGCGGGTGGTGTTCAGCGTGGCGGCGTGGGAGACGAGGTCGAGGCCGGCCGCGCGTCGGCCCGGTTTGGTGGGGGTGGACCAGACGGGGCCGGCACAGAAGTAGTCCACGGCGTCCTGCTCGGCCGCCGCGGAGGTCAGGTCGGGGGCGTTGGTGGAGCGCCCGATGATCATGTCCGGGCCGACGATGTCGCGGGCGCTCGGCACCGGGAGGTCACGCTGCCCCAGATGGAGGATGTCCGGCCGGACCGCGTGCGCGACGTCCGCACGGTCGTTCACCGCCAGCAGCGCGCTGTGGGCCGCGCAGGCGCG
This sequence comes from Spiractinospora alimapuensis, assembly GCF_018437505.1. Classification (NCBI taxonomy): domain Bacteria; kingdom Bacillati; phylum Actinomycetota; class Actinomycetes; order Streptosporangiales; family Nocardiopsidaceae; genus Spiractinospora; species Spiractinospora alimapuensis. The sequence goes on from NZ_CP072467.1 coordinate 1,168,506, forward strand.
CGCGAACACCTCCAGCGCGGCCAGCTCCTCCACGACGTCCAGGGACCTGTCCCGGAGCTGGACGATGTCGACCCCGGCCGCTAGCACGGTGTCGAGGAACTCGGGCAGGTCACCTTGGTCCCTGCGCGCGTCGGTGCAGAGGTACAACGAGGCACGGCGCAGGCGTTCGCGTGGAGGAGTAGTGGTCACGCCCCCAGGATAGGACGCGGTGGGCCAGCCGCCGCCGCGCGGTCACACCACGCGCCGGTCCCCCGGGGCTAGATGGCCAGGGCCTGGGCGCGGCGCCGGATCTCGGTCCCGCGGTCCTTCGTCAGGGCCTCGATCGGCGTGCCGGGGAGAGTGTCGTCGGCGGTGAAGAGCCACCGCAACGCCTCGCTCTCGGTGAACCCGGCGTCGGCGAGGACGGTGAGCGTACCCGCGAGACCTTTGAGCACCTCGCCGTCGACGATGAAGGCGGCGGGGATCGTGATGGTGCCCCCCTGACGAATCCCCGTCAGCTTGTTGTCCCGCACGAGCTGCTTCACGCGGTTGGGGCTGGTCGACAGGGCCTTGGCGGCGTCGTTCAGGGTGAGCCACTCACCGATGAGCGTCTCGGTGTCATGATCGATCTGTGTCACGTCCCCACTCTTCCACATTCCGGGCCTCCCTACACCTGCCGGAAGCGCCAAAGCCCGCCTCCCGTGGGTGGCACTCCGCATAGTCCCGCCGTTCGACCGACCACCTACGATGGAGGGCGGAACGGACCCGCGGGAGCCGGGCGGAACTCGGCTGAGAGGGAGACTCCACGGTCTCCGACCGCATGAACCTGATCCGGATCATCCCGGCGAAGGAAGTGGTGAACGCGATGACACGAGGCACGACCCCGAACGCGGCGGAGTCGTCGCACCCCGAACCGGAACCCGTCGACACCCTGGTGGTCGGCGCCGGACTGCCCGGACTGGTCACCGCCTGGTTCCGCGCCCGGTCGGGCGCCACGGTCGTGGTCGTCGACGATCACGCACCGAGAGCAGCGTCCCCGGTGGCGGCCGGAATGCTCACGCCCGCCTCGGAGGCGACCTTCGGCGAGGACGCTCTGATGCGCCTGGCCATGCTGTCCCGGGACCGGTTCCTGGACTTCGTCCACGAACTGGAACAAGAGAGCGGGGAGAACGTCGCACACCACCCCGGAGGCACACTCCAGGTCGCGTTCGACACCGACGACCTCGCGGTGCTGACGCGCCTGTTGGAGCTACACGAACGGCTCGGTGTCAAGACCGAACGTCTCACCAGCCGTGAGTGTCGACGACTGGAGCCGATGCTGGCGACCAGCATCCGGGGTGGGATCTTCGCCCCGGAGGACGACTCGGTGGACCCCCGGCGGCTCGCCAAGGCCCTGCGCGTGGCGGCGGAGCGACGTGGGGTCGAGTTCGTCACCGGCCACGCCGCACGATTGGCCGTGTCCGACGGGCGGTGCCACGGCGCCGACCTGGACGACGGACGGGAACTCCGCGCCGCCGCCACCGTGGTGGCCGCCGGGGCGTGGACGTCCTTGCTCGACGGAGTGCCGGCGGACGTGCCGCGGGTCCGCCCGGTCAAGGGCCAGCTCCTGCGGCTGCGTCTCCCGAAGGGCGGAGAGCCACTGGTGACGCGCACGGTGCGTGGACTCGTCCGCGGCACGCCCGTCTACGCGGTCCCCCGGAAGGACGGCGAGGTCGTACTGGGAGCCACCCAAGAGGAGCGGGGGTTCGACGGCGAGGCCACGGCGGGCGGACTGTGGCAGGTACTCCGGGACGGACACGATCTCCTGCCCGGGTTGAGTGAGCTCGACGTCGTGGAGGTCAACGTGGGCATGCGCCCCGCCACGGCGGACAACGCGCCACTTCTGGGCCCCACCCGCGTTCCCGGGCTGTTCCTCGCGACCGGCCACCACAGACACGGGGTGCTCCTCTGTCCGGTGACCGGCGACGTCCTCTCCCACGCCCTGGAGCACGGCCACGTCCCCGACTACGCCGCGGAGTTCGCCGCCACCCGTCACATCGGGTAGGTCGCGCCCACGGAGCGGCCACGACAACGGAGGAAGCACGTATGCGTGTACAGATCAACGGAGCGGAGCACGAGTGGCCCGCGACCACCACGGTGGCGCAGGTCGTGCGTTCGCTGACCGAGGCGTCGTCGGGGATCGCCGTCGCGCTGAACGACACGGTGGTCCCCCGCGCGCAGTGGGAGAACACCGAGTTGAACGAACACGACCGCGTCGACGTCTTGACCGCGGTGCAGGGAGGTTGACGCACCAATGCCCACAACCGCAGCTCCGGAGCAGCCGGACACGGCCGCGGACACATCCGTGGACACGCTGCGCGTCGGGGACGTCGAGTTCTCCTCGCGCCTCATCATGGGGACCGGTGGGGCTCCGAACCTCAGCGTTCTGGGTGAGGCCCTGCGTGCCTCGGAGACCGAGCTGACCACGGTGGCCATGCGCCGGGTGGATCCGGCGACGACAGGTTCGGTGCTGGACGTCCTGCGTGAGCTGGACATCCAGGTCCTGCCCAACACCGCGGGGTGTTTCACCGCGGTCGACGCGATCCGGACCGCGCGGCTGGCCCGTGAGGCCCTGGAGACGAACTGGGTCAAGCTCGAGGTCATCGCGGACGAACACACCCTGCTGCCGGACCCGGTGGAGCTTTTGGACGCCGCCGAACGTCTCGTCGACGACGGGTTCGTGGTCATGGCCTACACCAACGACGACCCGATCATCGCCCGCAGGCTCGAGCAACTGGGCTGCGCGGCGGTCATGCCGTTGGGGTCCCCGATCGGCTCCGGTCTGGGCATCCGCAATCCCCACAACATCGAACTGATCGTGGAGCAGGCCCAGGTTCCGGTCGTTCTCGACGCCGGCATCGGCACGGCGAGCGAGGCGGCCCTGGCGATGGAACTGGGGTGCGACGCCGTGTTGCTCGCCAGCGCCGTCACGCGGGCACAGGAACCGCGCCGTATGGCGTCGGCGATGCGTGACGCCGTTCGGGCCGGCCGGCAGGCGCGACTGGCGGGTCGGATTCCCGCCCGTCGATACGCCTGGGCTTCGTCGCCGCCCGTCGAGGACTGACGCCCGCCAGGAGAGTCGGTGTTCGTCGGCGCGCGGGACGGCGCCGAACGGCCGGGTCGACGCCTGCTGGGCGACGTGCTCCGATGCGGACACGGTCGCTGCCCGCGTCGGAGCACGTTCCTCGCCCCCCAGACCACCGAATCGCGGGAGTCGTCGTCCCAACCGCCCGGCCGCCCCCACTCGAGGTGTCAACCAGGACACGGACCAGCGACGTGGATTCCCCTCCCACTCCCGCGTACTGCGTTGCGGGACTCCTGACGCCGGAGCGTCGGTCGAACGTCCCAGCCACGATCGCGGCGGTCTGGGATCAACTCTAGGCGCACCGCCAAAGTGGAGCCCGGAGTTGGAGCCCTGGATCGGTGAACGGCTCTGGAGCGTCGGTGGGCGGCGTCGTGTACGACGGACGGGGTGGGATCGTCGACGAACGGTCATCACCCGGCCCCGTCGGGGGCCCTTCCCCACACGATGGCCCGTCCGGCGCGCCGCGGCCTCAGTCCGGGCCGCGCGTCTCCCGCACCCCGCCGTGCAGGGTGGCGAGCGCCGCCGGAGCGGAGTTGGGCAGGTTCCTCCGCCACGCGAGTGACAGCCCGACGGCCACCAGGACGACCACAGGCAGCGTGGTGAGGCCCGGGTAGACGGTCAGGGCGCGGAACGCCTGGAGTACCGGTGGGTCCCACAGCGTCACCGTGGCCGTGATTCCCACCAGCAACAGGCCGACGATCATCGCCGCGCCGGCCCCGATGGGGGTCAGGCCGCGCCACCACACCCCCAACAGCAGGACGGGCGCGAGCGTGAACGCGCAGACGTGGAATCCGGCGAGTACGAGCACGAGGATGTCGACGTGCCGCAGCGCCGGAACCCCCCAGATCAGCAGCGGTGGCATCAGGACGGCGCAGGTGGCGCCGGTGCTGTACAGGCGCATCCCGCCGCCGGTCAGACACTGCGAGACGTGACTGCCGACCGCCGACGACACGGCGACGACGACCGCGACCGTCGACACCGCCGCGACCACCAGCAGCACCGCGGTCAACGTCTGGCCGAGGCCTCCTGGCGCCACCCACAGGGGCACCAGGAACATCACCATCGACGTCGTCTCGCCCCACCGCTGCGAAGGGGACGGGGCGAAGGAGTGGGCCAACACCGCGAAGGCGAACGGTAGGACGAGCATGCTCGCGATGAGGGCGAAGGTGACCGTGACCGAGTCACGCGCGGTGGTCGCGTCCCGCGTCCCGTAGTAGCGGAACACGAAGAGCGGCAGCCCGACGACACCGAAGAGTAGCGTCATGGCGATGGAGTAGTGCTCGAGCATGGTGCCACTGGGGATGGCCAACGACTCCCACTCTGCGGAACCGCGCGCGGCGCTCGTCGGTGCGTCGGAGGTCACCGACAGGCCGAGCAGCGACAGCGCGGGGATGGTGAACCCCAGGAACTTCAACCAGAAGCTCAGTGACTGGAAGCCCGCCCCCGCACCCGGACGTCCGGAGCGCAGGATAACGAAGGTGACGGCGGACAGCGCGATCCAGGCGTAGTGCGCGGGCCAGTCAGTGGCCGCCTCAACGACGTCCCCGACGAACCGGAACTGTGCCGTCAGCAGGCACAGGCAGAAGGCGACCACGCAACAGGTGACGATACGTCGCACCTTCCGCGACTCAAGCCGCCACTCCACGAAGTCGGCGAGGCTGAAGGCGCGGCTGCGGCGCAGCGGGCCGGCGACCAGGACCGCGTAGAGCACGAAGCCGACGCCCACGGCGACCACGAGCCACAGGGCGTGCAGACCGTGGGAGTACACGACCGCGGTGAGAACGGCGATCGCCACCGCGCACACATTCTCCCCACACACGGCGGCGGCCGTCGTGACGGACGACACCGCGCGTGGTCCACCGCGTGTTCCGCGTCGCCGGGCCAGGACGGACACCGCCAACACCAACCACACGGCGCCCAGGGCTCCGAGGACACCAAGATTCACGGTCGCGTCGTCGCCACCCATCGATTGTGGGCGAGCAGCAGCGCGACCCCCACGGCGGGGACGAGCCCCACACTGAGACCGACCCACAGTCCGGAGTAGGACGGAACCACCGAGGATACGACGTCGCCCAGGACGGGAGCCACGAACGGCAGGGCGAGGCCGGTGAGGAGGGTGAGGAAGGTGATGGGCATGGCACGGGTGAAGGCACGCGCCACCAGGGACCGCGCGGATCGTTCCCGCCGGTGGACGGACCGTTCGGGTCGACGCGCGCCGGCGGAGGTCACGCGGACCCTACCTTCCCTCAACTCCGGCACCTGACGGCTCACCCCTCCTCGGCTCGGTACAGCAACCGCTCCCGCACTTCACGCGTCTGTCTGCGACTGACCTGCAGAACCTCTTCACCGACGCGGACACTGGCGCGCGTCCCGTCGATCCGGAGCTCGGAGACGTGGCGCGTGGCGACCAGGAGGCTGCGGTGGACGCGCACGAACCCCGCGCCGGTCCACTCACGTTCCAGCGTGCTCAGTGTGCTCCGGATGAGGAAGCCCCCCTCCGCTGTGCGTAGCCGCACGTAGTCCCCTCGCGCCTCGGCGTACCAGATCTCCTGACGCGGGATGAACCGGATCCGTCCCGCGAGCTCCACCGCCACCCGCGGCTGGTCGTCCGCCGGGGCGAGGGTATCGGCGATGCGGTCGAGTGTCCGCGTCAGTCGCGCCTCCTCCAATGGCTTCAGGAGATAGTCAACCGCGTGGAGCTCGAACGCGGCAACCGCGAAGTCCTCGTGCGCCGTGACGAAGACGACCGCGGGTGGGGAGGGCAGGTTGTTGATGAATCGGGCGAGATCGACGCCGCTGGGGCCCGGCATTCGTATGTCGAGGAAGAGGACGTCGAAGCGGTGCCCGGTGGACACCGTGTCGCCGACCAGTCGCATCGCGTTGGTCGCGTCGCCCGCCATCGCGACGGAGTCCACCCGGGGGTCTCGCCGGAGCAGGTAGACCATTTCCTCAAGCGCGGGAACCTCGTCATCCACCGCGAGGACACGGATCATGGACCGAGCATGGCGACCCGGCAGGGCCGGCGCAACCGGTTCGGAGCCCTAAAGCCCAAACTCGGCGATCCTGGGCCCACCAACCACCCGAATCGCCACGCGACGCTGGTTCGACCGACGCATTATTCGACGACGGCGGGCAGGAACTTCGGAATCCGAAGCCGCACCTTCGTTCCGGCGCCCACTCCCGTCTCCACGATCAGGCCGTAGGTGTCCCCGAACATACTGCGCAGACGCGCGTCCACGTTGCCCAGCCCGATGCCGTGCCCCGAGGGGACCTCCCCGGCCAGAATGTCGCCCACCTGCGCCGGCGCCATCCCCACGCCGTCGTCCTCGACACTGAGATGCGCCTCCGCCCCCGCGTCGCGGGCCGTCACGATGACGTGGCCGGCGTCCGCGCGTCCCTCCATGCCGTGCCGAATCGCGTTCTCCACCAACGGCTGCAGGCACAGGAACGGAACCTGTGCGCTGAGGATCTCCGGCGCGATCCGCATCGTGCACTGGAGCCGCTCGCCGAACCGGGCCCGCTCCAGCGCGAGGTAGCGGTCGATGGAGCGGAGTTCCTCGTCCAGGGTGGTGAGCTGGCGAGTGCCGCGGAACGCGTAGCGGGCGAACCCGGCGAAGTCCAACAACAGGCGACGCGCCCGCTCGGGGTCGGTGCGCACGAACGAGGCGATGGTGGTCAGACAGTTGTAGATGAAGTGTGGTGAGATCTGGCTGCGGAGGGCCCGTAGTTCGGCCTCGGCCAACCGGGTGCGCGCCCGGTCCAGCTCGGCCAGTTCCATCTGCTGCGACGCCCACCGCGCCACCTCGCTCAGCGCACGCGCCATCTGGTTGGAGGGCCCGGGGCCCAACGCGAGGATCGCTCCGGACATCTGGCGCTCGGTCACCACGGGGGCCACGACCGCGGTTCTCACCTCACAGCGCGGGTTGCCGCAGCCGATGTGGTCCACGACGCAGGTCCGTCGGTTCCGTAACGCCGGCTCGATCCACTCGGCGACCTCCGCGGAGTGTTCGGACCCCACCCCGGACCAGGCGAGCACGTCCCGTTCGTCGGTGACGGCCACGGCCGTCGCCCCGAGCACGTCGTGCAGATGGCGGGCGACCCTGCGGGCGGTCTCCTGGCGCAGGCCGTCGCGGAACGCGGGCGACACCAGCTCCAAGGCGTGCAGCACCGCGAACGTACGTTCCGCGTCACTGCGGTTGCGCGCCCGACGCAGCAGGACCGAACACCAGACGAGCGCCACGACGCAGGCCAGTGTGCTGAACGCGAGAAACCCCGTTAAGTACTGCATCCGGCAAAGCTAACGGCCCCACCCGACAAATGTGGCGGAACCACGGACCTGGCCCCCGCCGACCTCCCTCGGGCGCCCGCCACGGGAGAGCTCACGGTTCGCGGGCCGACGGCGGTTCGCTCGGTTCCTCCTGGTAGGCGTAGCGCTGTTCCGACCAGGGGTCGGCACGATTGTGATAACCCCGTTCCTCCCAGAACCCGCGGCGATCCGCGCGCAGGTACTCGATCTCCCGCACCCACTTCACGCTCTTGTAGCCATAGAGGTGGGGAACGACGAGCCGCAGCGGGTGGCCGTGTTCAGGCTCGAGACGGTGCGCCCCCCGGTGCGTCGCCAGGAGGGTGGTGTCGGCCAGGAAGTCCACCATCCGCAGGTTCGCGCTGTACCCGTACTCCCCCCACACCATGACGTGGGTGGCCTCGCCGTCGGGTGGACAGAGGTCGACGATGGTCGCCACTGACACCCCCGACCAGTCCACCGCGGGAACCGTGAGACGGGTCACGCAATGGAAGTCGGCGACCAGGCCGACGCGGGGCAAGGAGTCCACGTCGTCCCAGGACAGCCGAACATCGCCGTCACCAGTGCTGCCGTGGATCCGCAGGTCCCACCTCTGGGGGCGAAACGTGGGCACGGGTCCGTAGTGCAGTGCCCCCCAGTCCTGGGCGACGACCTGCCCGGGCGGGAGCGATGCCTGCGCCTGTCTCCTCGTGTCCGCCGCCATGGGCCAATCCTGCCACCACCGTGACACGCCCACCGAACCCCCCACCGTCAATCCCGAACCGCCCACGCCTCCGGGGTTCCCGGGGGCCGCAGCCGAGGGACGGTCCCGTGGCGTTGCGGATTTGACGGCGGGATGCGCTATAGTCCGTAACCATGCACCGCAACTTCTGGTTCTTTTATGGCTACCGGCCCTTGGCTTGGACGGTCGCCGCCAGACGCTTGCGCTGACAGACGACATCGAAGAGCCCCGGGCCGTTGGCCCGGGGCTCTTTTGCGTTCACGCAAGACCCAACAGGAACAGGACAGCGACATGGTCATCGTCATGGCTCCCGAGGCCACATCCTCCGACATCGACGCGGTGACGGATCTCGTCACCGCGGCCGGTGGCGAGGCGTTCGTCAGCCGCGGCGTGCGGCGGACGATCATCGGTCTGGTCGGGGATGCGGCGGAGTTCGCCTCCCTGGACCTGAGGGCCAAGCCGGGCGTGAGTGACGTCCTGCGGATCACCGCGCCTTACAAGCTGGTCAGCCGGGAGAACCAGCCGCAGCGGTCCGTGGTCGAGGTCGCGGGGGTGCCGATCGGTGGGGACGCCGTGACGCTGCTGGGCGGTCCGTGCGCGGTGGAGACCCCGCAACAGACCCTCGAGGCCGCGCGCATGGCCCAGTCGGCGGGCGCGGCCGTACTGCGCGGAGGTGCCTTCAAGCCTCGGACGTCGCCCTACGCCTTCCAGGGCCTGGGTGAGGCGGGCCTGGAGATCCTGGCCGAGGTCCGCGCCACGACCGGGATGCCCATCGTGACGGAGGTCGTCGACGTGCGCGACGTCGACTTGGTCGCCTCCTACGCCGACATGCTGCAGGTGGGCACGCGCAACATGCAGAACTTCGCGCTGTTGCAGGCCGTGGGTGAGGCGGGGAAGCCCGTACTTCTCAAGCGCGGCATGAGCGCCACCATCGAGGAGTGGCTGATGGCCGCGGAGTACATCGCGCAGCGCGGCAACCTCGACATCGTGCTCTGTGAACGCGGCATCCGGACCTACGAGAAGGCGACCCGCAACACCTTGGACATCAGCGCCGTCCCGGTGGCGCAGAGCCTGACCCACCTGCCGGTGATCGTGGACCCGTCCCACTCGGGGGGCAAGCGTGACCTGGTGCTCCCCCTGACCCGAGCGGCGCTGGCCGTGGGCGCCGACGGCGTGATCGTCGACGTGCACCCCACGCCGGAGACCGCGCTGTGCGACGGTCCGCAGGCGCTGGTCCCCGGGGACATGGAAGAACTGGGCGACGTGATGCGGACCCTGCCGGGCATCCTGGGACGCCGTCTGGTGCGCCCCGCGGATACCGTGGAGCCCGCCCTCGTGTGAACGCCCGAGGACCGTGACCACCGGGCCCCATCACGGGGCGGGGCCCGGTCAGGCGGGAGTGGGTTCGCTCGCCCGCTCCCCGGCGGGGGCCGCCTCGGCCGCCGCGAGGAAGCTGGGGCGATGGAGCTGGGCGGACGCGGCGAGCTGCTCCGCGACCTGGGGGGCGTCAAGACGACGTTCGATCTGGCGCAGGTCACTGACCTTGGCCGCCGTCTCCACCTGGCGCGGTGTCAGCAGGGTGCAGCAGTCCTCGTCAGGCAGTTCGGAGATCGCGAGCGTCTCGATGGCACGCGCCTGCTCCATGATCTCGGTCTTGTCCATCCCGACGAGCGGACGCAGGATAGGCAGGTCCACGGCGTCGTCCAGGGCGGTCATGTTGGTCAGGGTCTGGCTGGACACCTGCCCCAGCGCGTCACCGGTGACCAGACACTCCGCGCCCAGGCGTTCGGCGAGGGCCTCGGCGGTGGCCAACATGAGGCGGCGCTGGGCCACGATCTGCAGCCGGTCCGCGCCGGAGGTTTTGAGCTGCTGCTGGGCCTTGCCGAATGGCACCACGAACAGGCGCGAGGAAGACTGGTAGCGATCGAGCTGGCGTACCAGGCTGTAGGCCTTGTAGATGGACTCCGGCCCGGTGAACGGCATCCCGGAGAAGTGCAGGAAGTCGACCTTGAGTCCGCGGCGCATCATGCGGTGCGCGGCGACCGGCGAGTCGATCCCCCCCGACATCAGAACCAGGCCCCGCCCGCTCATCCCGACGGGCAGTCCGCCCTGGCCCGGAATTCCGTCGGTGTAGACGAACACCTCGTCGCGGTCGACCTCCACCGACAGGGTGTGGTCGGGGCGCTTCAACCGGACGGGGAGCTCGTGGACCCGCTGGATGCTGGCGCCGAGGTCCTGGGCGATCTCGGAGGAGGACAGAGGGAACCGCTTGTCGCGACGGCGGGCCCGGACCGCGAAGGTTCCCGAACGCCCACTCATGCTTTGGACGGCCACGTCGCGCACGGCCTCGAGGTCCTTGTCGACGCGGCGAACGAGGTGCACCCAGACGATGCCCATCACGCCGGCCATGCGTTGTGCGAGCTCGGCGACCTGGGCGTCGTCGGCCTCGGGGAGGCGCAGAACGATCACACCGGCGCCCCGCTGGTTCAGGCGCACGTCCCCGAGGCCACGGGCGGCCGCGCGGATGTTGTTGTGCAGGCGCCGTTCGAAGAGTTTCCGGTTGCTTCCCTTGAGGACGATCTCACCGAGCTTGAGCAGAACGCAGAGTTCGCCCAGCCCCGAGGGGACGACGGGCAGTGTCCGCGCCTCGACGGCCTCGGCCGTGGTGGACATGACGGACCTCCCGATGAGTCGTGGTGGATGGGCGGAATGCCCACCCACCAGTATCGGTGACGTTCGGGCCCGGTTCGACCGCGTGACCGTGACCGCGTGAAGTGACCGCGCGGCCGGACACGGTCACGTCGGCGAGAACCGGACCACGACTCAGCCGAAGAAGACCTCGGCCTCGGCGTAGCGCTCCGTGGGCACGGTCTTGAGCTTGTCGGTCGCGGCGGCGAGATCCACGCGCACGATCTCGGTGCCCTGCAGGGCGACCATCTTCCCGAAGTCCGCCTCCTTCACCGCGTCGATCGCGTGCACGCCCAGGCGGGTCGCGAGAACACGGTCGAACGCGGTCGGGGTCCCGCCCCGCTGCACGTGGCCGAGGACGACCGAACGCGCCTCCTTGTGGGTGCGACGCTCGATCTCGTCGGCGAGACTCTGGCCGATACCGCCCAGACGGACGTGACCGAAGGCGTCCTTCTCCCCCGTGGACAGCTCCATCTGACCGTCGATGGGGTGCGCGCCCTCGGCGACCACGAGTATCGGGGCGTAGCGCTTGGTGGCGAAACGGCTCTCCACGTGGGCGACGACCCGCTCGATGTCGAAGGGACGTTCGGGGATCAGGATGACGTTGGCACCGCCGGCCATCCCGGAGTGCAGCGCGATCCATCCCGCGTGGCGTCCCATGACCTCGACGATCAGCGCACGATGGTGTGACTCGGCCGTGGTGTGCAGCCGGTCGATGGCCTCGGTGGCGATGTTGACGGCGGTGTCGAAGCCGAAGGTGTAGTCCGTGGCGTTCAGGTCGTTGTCGATCGTCTTGGGAACGCCGACGACCGGGAGGCCCTGCTCCGTCAGTTGCCGCGCGACGCCGAGGGTGTCCTCACCACCGATGGCGACGAGCGCGTCCACCCCCAGTTCGGACAGGTTCTCCCGCACCCGGGCGACACCGTTGTCGATCTTCATTAGATTGGTGCGCGAGGAGCCGAGGATCGTGCCACCGCGAGGGAGGATCCCGCGCACCGCCTCGGTGTCCAGCGGCATCGTGTCGCCCTCGAGGGGACCACGCCAGCCGTCCCGGAATCCGACGAACTCGAATCCGTACTCGTTGATGCCCTTGCGGACCACCGCCCGGATGACGGCATTCAGCCCCGGGCAGTCCCCGCCACCGGTCAGGACCCCGACTCGCATGCGTGCACTCCTCGTATTGGACCAGACTTTGGTCTAGACCATAGCGGTCCGAGAGGTACCTGGCGAACGTTTGACCAACGTTCGGGCGAAGGCGGGATACCCGGTTTCTCAGTCCTCCGGCGTGTCGTCGGCCTTCTTGCGCCGCAGCCGCGGGAACCGGAACCGACGCTCACGCCGCTCGGTCTGTTCGGTCCTGCGTTCGGCGCGTTCGAGTGAGCGCTGCTCTCTGCGGGCCTTCTCCTGCTCCGCCTTCACCGACTGCGCGTACCGGTCGACGTACTCCTGTCCGGAGAGCTCCATCAGGGCGTACATGACCTCGTCGGTCACGGCCCGGAGTACCATCCGGTCGTTCTCCATGCCACGGTAACGGGAGAAATCCAGCGGTTCGCCGAACTTCACGATCGGGCGGATGCCCAGTTTCGGGACGGTCTTGCCCGGAGGCATGATCTTGTCGGCGTTGATCATCGCCATCGGGATCACCGGGACCTGGGCGGACAGGATCATGCGGGCGGCGCCGGTCTTGCCTCGGTAGAGGCGTCCGTCCGGCGAGCGGGTGCCCTCGGGGTAGATGCCCAGCAACTGTCCGCGGCTGAGCACCTTCAGCCCGCTACGCAGTGACGCCTCACTCGCGCGGCCGCCAGAGCGGTCGATCGGAAGCTGTCCCACCCCACTGAAGAACATGCGGGTGAAGAACCCCTTGACGCCCTTGCCGGTGAAGTAGTCGGACTTGGCCAGGAAGATGATCTTCCGTGGCAGCGGCAGGGGCCCGAAGAAGTGGTCGGCGAAGGACAGGTGGTTGCACACCATGATCGCCGGGCCGCGTCGCGGAACGTTCTCCACGCCCTCGGCGCGCGGTTGCCACAGCACCGCGAGCACCGGGCCCAGAATCGCCTTGACCACCCAATAGAACACGTGTCACCTCCGTGCGCGGAGGAGGTGCCGCCTCGACACGTTCACCTTCCCGCCACCCTCGACCGATCGCGGACATCTTCCCATCAGCGTCGTTGTCGAACCAATACGGGCCGGGACTTACCAGCGAGTAGTTCCCGGTGGGCCGCCCGGTCGCACCGCCGAAGCCCCTACGGTGAACCCGTGTTGGGCCCACCGTCGGCGTCTCGGGACCGCGACACTCCCGACGCTGTGGCGCGCGTCACGACAGACCCCGCCCGCTGTCGTCGCACGTCCGCCGAAGAATACCCCTGACTTCGCACCTTGTGCCCCGTAGGTCTCGAATATCCTCCGAGTAAGGTAAAACCGCACGCCTCCACCGCCGGGGGAAGGGACCCGCATGACCAACCGCCGGGGCAACGGACTACTCGCGGACTCCTACGCACCGCTGGCGGCCGTCTCCGCACGTCGGGCCGACCGACTCCTCGTCGCCCTGCGCGAGGCCGGAATCGCGGCCTACGCCCTGTCCGTGGCCGTGGACGAGGGCGACCTGCTCACCGACTCCGGTGAGGCGACCCTCCAACGTGACGAGGCGCCGGAGACCACCGCGGACCACGTCTACGTCGACGCCGAGGAACACACGCGCGCCGTCGACGTCCTCCGCCACGAGACCGACCCGCCCACCACCGCCGTCGACGACGGCTCAGGAGACGACACCGAGGCCTCACTGGACCCGAACGGACCGACTCCGGACGACGAACCGGCGGGGTCCGACCCCCAGGGGTCGAGGGAGCCCGGAACGGAGTGGGACGACCTCGTGGCCCGGTTCTACGAGGACGACCGCGACGGCGGCTCCTGGCCCGACGCGGAGAACGTCGGCGGTTCCGACAGAACGTCCGACGCCGCCGACCACGGCGGTCGGGCCACCGGGATCGCCGGGCTGGTGTTCGCGGACCGGATCCTGGGTTCGGGACCCAAGGACAACGACTCGGAGAAGGACACCCCCGACCAGGAGAACCCGGCCGACGAGGGACACTACGTTCCGCCCCCTCCCCCGCCCTTCCCCACCGGCACCCCGGCCGGCCGCCTCGCCTGGACAGGTGTCCTCGGCGGCCCCGCCCTGGTCCTGGTCATGGTCATGCTCGGCCGCTACGTGCCCGGCTGGCTGCTGTTCTGTGTCCTGGTCGGCTTCATCGTCGGAATGGTCGTCCTGATCATCCGGATGCCCGACCGCCCGCCCCGACGCTCCGACCCCGACGACGGCGCGATCACCTGAGGTGGTGGCACCACCGGCCCCGCGCCCGACCGACGCCGACCCTGACCCCACACGGCCATCGCTCCGGGGCCCGTTGAACAAGGTCGCAGCCGTGTCACTCCCCGTGCGACGTGAGGAGGGGCAGCGCGTCCTGAGTGAGTGTTCCTCGGCCACGTCCCTCGACCCGTCCGCCGTCCGGCCGGCCACCCGTACCTCGGCGTGGATCGCGCGGGACGACGTCGCCGGAAGCGCGCCCACGACCAAGGACGCCACCGGCCTGACTCACCGGTCACGGGGGCGTCCGCATCGGACGGGCGACGGCGCGTCCGGCGCGATACCGCGAGCCATCACCGACCATATCCCTCCCCGGTTCGTCGGTCGGGTGAACCGCGAAGAGGGGAGGCCGGCCACGCCGACGACTCCCTACCGACCTCCCGTGCGCCACACGCCAGGTGCGGACGGGACACGTGACGGTCTCGGTCACCACCGAGGTCGCCCCCAGCACGGCGAGGGGAAAGACTCCCCCACGGCATCCCGCGGTCGCACGCCACGGGCGGCAGGGGCGCCACTCCACGGGGACGAGTACGAACCAGGTGCGATGCGGGCGCGCCCAGTCGAACCGGAGAAACCAACCGGACGTGAGCACGGACCGGGACGACGTCCCACCGCACCGCGGCCCTCGCCCGTACCGGCCGACGGCGTCGCGTGCGCGGGCTGGAGCTGGCCGGGCCGGACACCCCGAACGGGTGGGTGGGCGGCTACCCCGCGCGTGCGAGGTCGGCGGCACCGACGAGGGCCGCGTCCACGCCGAGCCGTGCGACGCGGATGTCGGCGACCTGGTGCTCCTCCCGGCCGATCAGGCGGGACCGATAGGCGTCCCACGCCGCGTCCAGCAGGATCTCCCCCGCTTCGGCGACGCCGCCCCCCAGGACGAACCGTTGGGGGTCGAGGATCTCGGCGAGGTTGGCGAGGCCTTCGCCCACCCAGGCGCCGACGGCGGCGAAGGAGTCCACCGCGGCCGCGTCTCCGGCCTGCGCGGCCGCCGTCACCTCCATACCGGTCACGGCGGAGAGGTCACCGTCCACCAGCGACCACAGGGTCGGGGCGCTCTCAGGGGCGGCCTCGGCGCGGGCACGGGCCTCGAAGGCGAGAGCCCGCCCGCTGGCGTAGGCCTCCCAGCAACCAAGGTTGCCGCAGGCGCACGGTCGCCCCTCGGGGACGAGGCGCGCGTGTCCGACCTCGGCGGCGAGACCGAACCGGCCGCGGTGCAGCGCACCGCCCAGCACCAGTCCGCCGCCGACTCCCGTTCCCAACGTGACGCAGACCAGGTGTTCACATCCTTGGCCGGCGCCGAACCGCGCCTCGCCCCACGCCCAGGCGTTGGCGTCGTTCTCGACCACCACGGGCAGGCCCAGGCGTTCGGTGAGCCGGGCTTTCAGGGGTTCGTCGCGCCAGGGGAGGTTCGGCGCGAAGGTCACGGTGGAACGGTCGGCGTCGACGTGGCCGGCGGTCCCCACCCCCACGGCGCTGACGTCCGGGTGACGGTCCCGGAGTTCGGCGACGGCGCCGTTCACCGCGTCGAGCACCTTGTCAGCGTTGGCGGCCGGTGTCGGGTACCGAACCCGGTCCAGGACGGTTCCCTCCTCGTCCACCACTCCGGCGGCGAGCTTCGTTCCGCCGATATCGATACCGACCGTCAGTCGCGTGGACACGTGACCGGCCCCTTCCCCAGATCCGAGCGAAACAGCGTTCTGCGAGCTGAGCACATCGACGGTGGAACGGTCCCCGTCACTCCATCCGGGGCGGGCAACCCTCGACCTGTCTAGACCACTGGATTAAACCAGGAACGGCTCGGTCAGGATCGGTCGGAGTCCTGTTTCTCGTCCGGCGCGGGCCGGGAACGCTCGTAGGTGGCCCACAACTCGTCGGCGGCCGCCCGCAGCGTGGTCGCGACCCGGTCCATGGAGCCGGAGACGTCGACGCCTGACGCCCGCATCGCGTCCATCGCCTTGCAGATCGGGCAGTACTCGCAGCTCGAGCGGTGGTCGGGGGCGTCGCTGACGGCTTCCTCCCAGACGTCGCCCTTGGAGGGAGCCGCCGTCGCCGCGGACACACCGCGACGCACTCCGGCGACCAGCAACTTGCGCTGCAGACTCTCCACCATGCGCAGCGCGTCGTCGATGATGTCGTTGGTGGTTCCGTTCTCACGGTCCCGGTTCGGCTCTGTCATAACGGCGTTCCCCCGCCTCTCGGCTCTTCACCTCGGCACGCGGTCCTCCCACATGCCGGCGCACGCGCGCTGTCCTGCGCCCACGGTAGGCCACGACGCGCCCGTTGGGTCGTCTCGGCCGTGCGACCTCTGGGCCGTCCGCCATCCGTCCAACGGTCGTGGCGTGTGGGGTGGTTCCCGGCAGCCCCGGACCGACCTGCTCGTCCCGACCCGGGGGGCCGAGGGCCTACCGCGGGAGCGCGTGTCCGCGCCACGCCGTAGGTGCGGCGGGCCCGCTGGTGAGGAAGAACGGGGTGACCTGGGCGCGCGTGTCACTTTCGGATACCGAGTAAGAACATGTTCTACCGATCGAAAGGCATACTTGTTAACGTCGACGCAACCCCGTAGACAAATCGTACGCCCAGGAGCATCCCGTGCGCGAGTACACAAAACCCGTCAAGGTCAAGATTCCCGCTGACGCGCTCCTCAGCGACAAGGTCGTTCAGCGCGCCGAGGAGACCCCCAACGCCACCATGTTGCGCCGCCAGGTCGACGGCCAGTGGCGCGACGTCTCCGCGCGGGAGTTCCGCGACGAGGTGCGTGCCCTGGCGAAAGGACTCATGGCGTCGGGAGTCGAGGCCGGCGACCGGGTCGGACTGATGTCCCGCACCCGCTACGAGTGGACGCTCCTCGACTACGCCATCTGGACGGCCGGCGCCGTCACCGTCACCATCTACGACTCCTCGTCCCCCGACCAGATCGAGTGGATCCTCGGCAACTCCACCTCCAAAGCGGTCTTCGCCGAGACCCCCGAGCACATGGACAGGGTCGACGAGGTCCGGCCGTCACTGGAGAGCCTCACCACGGCCTGGCTGATGGACGAGGAGTCCCTGTCCGCGCTGTCCGAGTCCGGCAAGGACATCTCGGACGAAGACCTGGAGGAGCGCCGCACCTCCCGCACGGCGGACGACCTCGCCACGATCATCTACACCTCCGGCACGACTGGCCGCCCCAAGGGCTGCGAGCTGAGCCACCGCAACATCCTGCACGTGGTGCGCAACGGCTTCTCGGACCAGCTCAAGGCGGTCCACAGCATGCCGAACGGTTCCTCGCTGCTCTTCCTGCCGATCGCGCACTCCTTCGGGCGCATCGTGCAGGTGGGCACGATCGAGATGGAGACCACTCTCGGCCACTTCCCCACGCTCGGCCCGGAACTCATCGACGCGTTGGAGGCGTTCAAGCCGACCTTCATCCTCGCCGTTCCCCGGGTCTTCGAGCGGGTGTTCAACCGTGCCGAGCAGAACGCCGCGGAAGGCGGCAAGCAGAAGATCTTCGCGAAGGCCGTCGACACCGCCATCGCCTACAGCAAGGCGTTGGACTCCGGTGGCCCCGGTCTCGGCCTGCGACTCAAGCACGCCGTGTTCGCCAAACTGGTCTACAGCAAGATCCTGAACCGGATCGGTGGCGAGTGTCGCTACGCCGTCTCGGGCGGCTCCGGCCTCGGGTCCCGGTTGGGACACTTCTTCCGGGGAGCCGGCCTCACCATCATCGAGGGCTACGGTCTGACCGAGACCTCCGCACCCTCCACCGTGAACTCGCCCGAACACAACAAGATCGGCACCGTCGGGTCCCCGATCCCGGGCGTCAGCCTGAAGATCGCCGACGACGGTGAGGTCCTCATCAAGGGCGACCACATCATGCGCGGTTACTGGCAGAACGAGGCCGCGACCAAGGACGCGTTCGACGAGGACGGCTGGTACCTGAGCGGGGACATCGGCCAACTGGACGACGAGGGCTACCTCTCGATCACCGACCGGAAGAAGGAGATCATCGTGACCTCCTCCGGCAAGAACGTCGCCCCGGCGGTCCTGGAGGACCAGCTCCGTGGACACGCCCTCGTGAGTCAGTGCATGGTGATCGGCGACAACCGCAACTTCATCTCCGCCCTGGTCACGATCGACACCGACGCGCTGGACTTCTGGAAGCGCCAGCACAACAAGAGCGGCGAGATCGGCGACTTGATCGACGACCCGGACCTGGTCTCGGCGATCCAGTCCGCGGTGAACGCCGCCAACGAGTCGGTGTCCAAGGCGGAGTCCATCCGCAAGTTCCGCATCCTCGACACCGACTTCACCGTCGAGGGCCAACAGCTCACCCCGTCGATGAAGATCAAGCGACGGGTGATCACCGAACAGTTCTCCGACGAGATCGAAGGCCTCTACGCCTAGCCCCGACCCCCTCATCAGGATTTCGGTACCCCCATCGGTTCTCCGCCACATCCAACCGGTGGGGGTGCACATTCCCCTGCCACAGCGGGGCTGACCGCACCCGGACGCCGCGCGGGGCCAGCGTCGCGAGCGAGCGGGTGATCCACGTCTACACTGGCGCAGCGTGGCCCGCACTCTCTTCGTGACCAACGACTTCCCGCCCCGCCTGGGCGGGATCGAGTCCTTCGTCCACGCGTTGACGCTTCGTCGCCCGGCCGACTCGGTGATCGTGTACTGCTCGACGCCGGCGGGCGCCGCGGGCTCCCGCGACGCGGAACGCTTCGACATCGCCCAGCCGTTCCCCGTGGTCCGGGAACGTCGACACGTCCTCCTTCCCACCCCGGACGTGGCACGGAGAGCGCGGAACATCGCCCGCGCGGAGGGCTGCGACACGGTCGTGTTCGGCGCGGCGACGCCGCTGGGGCTGCTGGCCGATTCGCTGCGGCGCGCGGGTGTCGCCCGCACCGTCGCGCTCACCCACGGCCACGAGACGTGGTGGGCCGCCGTCCCCGGCGCGCGCCGGCTCTTGCGCTCCGTCGGGGACACCGTCGACGTCGTCACCTACCTCAACGACTTCACCCGCGGCAGGATCGCGTCCGCCCTTTCTCCCGCCGCCAGGCGGCGGATGCGCCGGTTGACGCCCGGGGTCGACACCTCCACCTTCCACCCCGACGCCGGCGACGGGCACGTCCGCGCCGTCTTCGGACTCGGTACCCGGCCGGTCGTCGTCAGCGTCTCCCGCCTGGTCGCGCGCAAGGGGCAGGACACCCTGATCGACGCGTGGCCACGGGTGCGCGCCGCGCACCCCGACGCCCGACTGCTGATCGTGGGCGACGGGCCCCACCGCGGCCCCCTGCTCGCGCTCGCGCGACGGCGGGGTGTGCTCCCCGAGACACTCTTCACCGGCCCGGTCCTTCACGACCAGACCCCCGCCTTCTACGCCGCGGGCGACGTCTTCGCGTTCCCCTGCCGAACCCGGCGTGCCGGTCTGGAGATCGAGGGCCTCGGTATGACCTCACTGGAGGCCGCGGCCTCGGGCCTTCCGGTCGTCGTCGGCGATTCCGGTGGCGCCCCGGAGACCGTGATCCCCGGTCGTACCGGTGAGGTCACCCCAGGCCGCGACCACCGCGCCACCGCGGACCACCTGGTCGCGCTGCTCGACGACCGGGAGCGCGCACGCGAGATGGGAGCACGCGGCCGGGCGTGGGTCGCCGACGAGTGGAGCTGGCGCCACACGGCCTCCCGTTTCGACGCGATCCTCGCCGACGCCTGAGGCCCGCACTCCACACGGCTCGCCACGAACACGGTGTGACACCACGTCCGCGTCCCACCCCAGGACAGGCGTCCTCGCCACCGCGCTGGCGCTGGGGGCCGCCCGCCGCACACTCGGGGCGGGCGGCGATCCCCTGCGTCGGGCGACTCCCGAGCGCGTGGGGTCAGGGACGTACCGCGCCGACGAAGCTGCTCTGGTAGTGGCCCGCGACGCTGTCCTCCACGACGGGCCGGGAGGAGTTCGGCGCGTGGACCATCTTCCCGTCGCCGGCGTAGAGGCCCACGTGGGACGGGGCGCTGGCGTTGTAGAAGAACATCAGGTCGCCGGGCTGCAGGTTGTCCCAGGAGACGCGCTGTCCGGCGCCGAACTGGGCCGCCGCGGTGCGGGGCAGGCTGACGCCGGCGGCGCCCCATGCGCCGGAGGTGAGGCCGGAGCAGTCGTAGCAGTTCGGACCGGTGCCTCCCCAGCAGTAGGATTTGCCGATCTGGGCGTAGGCGAAGTCCAGCGCGGCGCGGGCGTCGCCGGAGGCCGACCCGTCGTAGGACGGTGGTGAGCCGCCCGAGTCCCCACCTCCGCTGTCGCCGTCGTTGCCGACGGCCTCGGCCTGCTCCTCCGGGGTGAGCTCGGCGAGCAGTTCCTCCTGCTCCTCGATCCGGGCCTCGCCCTCGTCACGCGCCTCCTCAGCGGCCTCGAGGTCGTCGGCGGCTTGCTCCTCGGTCGACTCGGCCTCCTCGTGCAGCGCGTCCAGACTGTCGCGCTCATCGAGGTACTCCTCCAGTGCCTCACTGCGGGAGGCGGAGAGATATCCGAGGTCCGCCGAGTTGTCCATTACGGCCTCGGGGTCGTCGGTACCGATCAGGTAGATGGGAGAGCCGGTGTCCATGCCAGTGTAGGCCGCGTTGGCCACGGAACGCACGGAGCTGCGCAGCCCCTCGACACGGTCCTCGAGTTCGTCGATCTCCTCCTCGAGGTCCGAGAGACGGGTCTCGGCCGCCTCGTGGTCCTCGACGGCGGTGTTGTAGGTGGCGTTGAGCTCGGAGAACTCCTCCTGCAGCTCCTCGATACGCTCACGGACCTCGTCCTCGGAGGGCTCCGCTGCGGCCGGGCTCGCCACCGCGATGGGGAACAGGGCCACACCCACGACCGTGAGGCAGCGCACTGTGTGGCGACGTGGGGAACGGCGCGGGGATCCGTTCACGACAGTCCTTCCGATGGGAGACATCGCCGAGCGCGGCACGCACGAGGGGGTGCGGAAGCGCGACGCCCGCGATTACAGGGAGATAACGTTGCGGCGGAACCATAGCGCATTCACGCGCACCACCGCCACCATCCCCCCAGATTCTCGGGCAAATGTGGCAGAACAGTCCATTGTGGGCGATTCACGGCGCATGACGCACAAAAAACCGGGGTGCACCCGTGGTGCACCCCGGTTCGACGCTTCGACTACGGGCGTCGGGCGAACTGGAACTCGCCCTGCCAGTAGCCGGCCAGCGGCACGACCTCGACCGACTTGCGGGGGTTCGGCGCGTGGACCATCTGGCCGTTACCGGCGTACAGGCCGACGTGGCTGATCCCGCTGTAGAAGAACAGCAGGTCGCCCGGCTGAATGTCGCTGTAGGAGACGGCCTGGCCGACGTGCTGCTGGGTGCCGGTCACGCGGGGGAGGCTGACTCCGGCTGCCTGCCAGGACATCATGGTCAGACCGGAGCAGTCGTAGCAGTCCGGACCGGTACCGCCGGAGCAGTAGGCCTTGCCGACCTGCGCGAAGGCGTAGTCCAGCGCCGCGCCCGCGTTTCCGGTCGCCGAGCCGGTGTAGCTGGCGCCCTCCGAGTCGGAGTCGGAGTCGGAGTCGGAGCCGTCCTCGCCGGTGATCTCGGCGAGCTCGTCCTCACGGTCGGAGAGGGTGGACTCGACCTCGTCGCGCTGCTCCTCGAGCTCGTCCCGACGCTCCTCGGCGTCCTCGAGCGTCTCCTCTGACTCCTCACGCAGGGAGAAGAGCCGCTCGGCGGAGCCGGAGAACTCGTCCAACTGCGCCGTCTGGTTCTCGGAGAGGTAGCCGAGGTCCGCGGCCTTCTCCTGGATCTCCTCGGGGCTGCCGGCGGTCAGGACCGAGGACGGTGAGTCCAGGTCGCTGCCGCCGTAGAGCGCACCGGCGAACTCGACGACGCTCTCGCGGAGCTCCTCGTAGCGTTCTTCCTCGTCGCCGATCTCGTCCTGGAGTTCCTCCAGGCGTTTCTCCGCGGCCTCAACGTCTTCTTCGGCCTGGTTGAGTTCTTCGACCAGTTCGCTGACCTCCTCGGTCAGCGCGTCGATCTCGCTCTCGAGTTCATCTGGGTCAGCGTGGGCCACTGCGAGGGGGAGGATGAGGCTACTCGCCGCAACGAGGCTGAAGCCAGTGAACGCCCGGCGCGCCGCGCGCCGAACTCCGGTGCTAGACACGTCTCGTAACGCTCCTTAGTCTCTCTGGCGCTGCCTGTAAGGCACGGCCACGGCTCACCGGACTGCGGGGCTGGTGGCTGGGGCGGCCTGCCGTGTCCGGGCGCGCTCACACCGGAACGTCGGTGAGCGCCCGTCGCCGGACACACGAATTGGAACTGTCGCTTGAAGGTAGCGGAGTCTCGTTCCGGTCTCAACCACTCCGGCGCGTTCCCGACTCAGGAATCCCGCTGGCCACGTACCGCAACAAGTCGCACAGTATGTCCACATAAACCGCTAACCAGCACATTCATCGCGCCACGTGATTTCGGCCATGCGGTAAATGTGACCATTCCGCTATCAGGAGTTCAGTGTTCTCCCAGCCGGCGCGCCAGCATCTCCGAGGGGACCGGCCGCGCACCCGCGCGCCGCACCGTCGTGACGATCTCCTGGTCGGAGCTGACCACCGCGACCGGGCGGCCCTGTGGTTCGGCGTAGACGAGACGAACGATCACGTCGTCGGCGATCTCGTTCGGCTTGCTGAACAGTACCCGCACCGGACCCGCCATGCTCACCCGCGACCCCTCGACGTCCGCCCCGTCGAACACGCAGGTGATTTCCGCCTTCGTGCGCGTGGCCAGCCCCTGGAGCCCGGTGAGGAGCCGACGGCGCTGGTCGGCGAGCGGGAGCTGCCCGTAGGCCCCTTGGGTGACGTTGTAGCCGTCGATCAGTAGGTGGACACCGGGGAGGGTGAGGAGACGGTCGATGAGGGTCGGGTCATCGGTGGGAATGCCCAGCAGTACACCTGGCGGGTTTCCCTCGCCCGAGCCGTCCCGGGTCGCGACGTCGGCGGGTCGTTCGGTCGCGGCGGGCAACGCGAGCTCGCTGCGCAGTCCGTGGGCGGTGTCCATCAGGAGGTCGACGAGCATCCGCAGGCGGGCCGACTCGGCGTTGCGTCCGGTGCGTTCCGCGCGGCGCGCGATCTCTCGCTGCTCCTCCGCCCGCTCCAGTCGGGCCCTGAGGCGGCGGACCTGCGACTCCAGTCGTTGGGCGTGCCCCTGGGCGGAGTCACGCTCCTCGGCCAACTGGTCGCGTTCCCGCCGGGCCGACGACGTGGCGTCCTTGCTCTGCCCCCGTTCGGCGTGCATCTGGCGCCGCAGGTCGGCGATCGTGGACCGCGCGGAACGCAGCTCACCACGAAGACGGTCCAGCTCGTGGCGGTGTTCCTTGCGCTGCTCCTCCAGGCGCGCCCGGAGGTCGGCGAGTTCCTCGTCGGCCTCCCGAGCCTCCTTCCGCGCGGAACGTCGCTCCAGCTCGTCCTGGGCGTCGCGCACCATCGTGGCCCAGCCCTCGGGGCGCAGGACGTAGGCCGCGGCGGCCACCACGTCGGGTTCCGTCGCCGGGGGGACGACGCCTCTGCCCAGTTCGCTCGAGAGTTCCGGCCAGACCTGGCGCACCCGGTCGCCGACCAGCCGGCGGAAGGCGCTGTCGCTCTCCAGTTGCGCTCCGATCTGTGGCCCCGCGAGTCGGGAGCGGCGGCGCGGTTCGAACCGGGCCACCCGGCGTAAGGGCGCGGGCAGGTCCGCGTCCGGCAGCCCCCCGAGCACCTCGGCCGCGTACTCGATGACCCGTGCCCGTACCGATTCGGGCAGGGGACGGCCCAGGCGCTCCTCCGCGTCGCCGGTGTCCTCGCCACCGTCGTCGGATGCCGGTCCGTCGCTGTCTGTGGCCGAACTCATGTGTCCGCGCTCCCTGCCTCTCCACCCGGCCACACCGCGGTCCCTGGTACCGGTCCGCGCTGAACAGCCATTTCTGACAACCCCCTTCTGGGATACCGCACATCCTGCCACCCCGCGCGACCGTACGTGGTGTCCCCCGCCGGCCCCTAGGCTGACGGCGTGAGCCGGCAAAACGACACCACACCCGGCCAGATGGCTCTTGAGGATCTCGGTCAGCCACTGGCCGAGACCTCGTTCGTCGTCTTGGACATCGAGACGACGGGCGGCCGGGCGGGCACCAACGGCATCACGGAGATCGCCGCGGTGAAGGTTCGCGGCGGCGAGGAGATCGGGATGTTCTCGACCCTCGTCAACCCCGACCAACCGATCCCCCCGTTGGTCACCCTGTTGACGGGAATCACCGACGCGATGGTGGTCGAGGCGCCCCGGATCGACGCGGTGCTGCCGAGCCTGCTGGAGTTCCTCGGCGACTCCGTGGTGGTCGCGCACAACGCGCCCTTCGACATCGGCCACCTCCGCGCCGAGTGCGGTCGGCTCGACTACACTTGGCCCTCACCCGTGGTGGTGGACACCCTCACCCTCGCCCGGAAACTCGTACCGCGCAGCGAGATCCCCAACCACAAGCTCGCGACGCTGGCCCGCTTCTTCGGCACGGATCCCCAGCCCACCCACCGAGCCCTCGCCGACACCCGGGCGACGGTGGAGGTGTTCCACGCCCTCCTCGAACGCATCGGGGCCTTCGGCGTGGACACCCTGGAGGAGCTTCGGGGCTTCGGCTCCGCCCCGACCGCGACCCAGCGACGCAAACGGGTCCTCGCCGACGACGTCCCCACGGCACCGGGCGTGTACGTGTTCGAGGACGGTCAGGGCAAAGCGCTCTACGTCGGCAAGAGCGGCAACATGCGCAAACGTGTCCGTTCGTACTTCACCTCGGCGGAACGGCGCGGCCGGATCCGCGAGATGCTGAACCTCGCCGAACGCGTCACTCCGATCGTCTGCGGCACACCATTGGAGGCCGAGGTCCGGGAGCTGCGTCTGATCGCCGAACGCGACCCGTCGTACAACCGCCGCTCCCGACGGCCGGAGCGCGCGTCGTGGATCCGCTTCACCTCGGAGCCGTTTCCCCGTCTGTCCATCGTCCGCGGCCTGACCGGGCCGGGGCCACACATGGGCCCGTTCTCCTCCCGCTCGGAGGCGGAGCGAGCCCTGGAGGCACTGCACCACGCCTTCCCACTGCGGCAGTGCACCCAACGGATCACCCCCGGACGGTCCAGCCGATCGTGTGTGCTGGCCCAGTTGGACCGGTGCGGCGCCCCCTGCGAACAGCGCGTCTCCGTCGAGGAGTACGCGCGCCACGTCGACAGCGCCCGCGAGGCGATGACCTCGCGCGCCGGTCACGTGGTCACGGTCCTGGGTGACCGGATCGAGGTCCTCGCCGAACAGTTGCGCTACGAGGAGGCGGCGGCACACCGGGACCGGCTGGCGGCCTTCCTGCGTGGCGCGACTCGAGCGCAACGCCTGAGCGCGCTCGCGTCGTGCCCGGAGATCGTGGCGGCCCGGCCCGCCGAACCCGACCTTCCCCCCGAGACCCGCCGCTACGAGGTGTGCGTGGTGCGACACGGACGCCTCGCGGGAACGGTGACGACACCCCCGGGCGAGGACCCCTGGCCGCATCTGCGGGCCACGGTGGCCACCGCCGAGACCGTTCCCGAGCCGGACCGGCCGACGCCGGCGCCCGCCGCCATGCCCGGCGAGATGGAGTGTGTGCTGCGCTGGTTGGAACGCCCCGACGTCACCCTCGTCCGGGTTGAGGGGACATGGGTGTCGCCGGTGGACGCGGCGCAACGCTATGTCGACCTGACACAACTGACAGACTGGCACCGTGGCAGTAGTTCCGCTGAGCGATGACTACCCGATCCGCCGGGTACCGGTCGTCACCTACACCCTGATCGCGGTGACGGTCGCGGTCTATTTGTTGTCTCCGCTGTCCCTCATGGCCGTGTGGTACTCCGCGGAGCCGTTGGTCCGCTTCTGCCAGCAGGACCTGTACGTCCTGCGGTGGGGCGCCATCCCGGTGGAGCTGCTCACGGGTGACCAGCTTCCGGGCACACCCCCGTCGTGCGGGGGCGACGCGGCGGAGTTCACCAAGTATCCGTGGGTGGCCGCCCTCACCGCGCAGTTCCTGCACGGCGACGAGTTCCACCTGCTGTTCAACATGATCTATCTGTTCGTGTTCGGGCCCACGGTGGAGGACCGACTGGGCCGGGTGCGCTACGGACTTTTCTACCTGGGCACCGGTATCGCCGCGACGGTCGGTTTCTCGCTCGGGGAGCCGTCCTCGGGGATTCCCCTGGTGGGCGCGTCGGGCGCGATTCTCGGCGTACTGGGCGCCTACATGGTGGTGCAGTTCCGCAGTCGGGTCGTGTCGCTGGTGTTCGGCCTGATCCCGGTACGACTCCCTGGCTGGGCCTTCGTCGCCACCTACTTCCTCATCGACTATGTTCACTACGTCAACCAAGGCCTGCTCCCCGACACCCAGACCGAGGTCGCCTACGGCGCGCACGTCTACGGCTTCATCGCTGGTGTCATCGGCGGACTGCTGGTCTACCGGATTCGCTGGCGCGGCGGCCCCCGCCTCAACGTTGGGTGAGACCCGCCGACGCGGCACGACAGGAGGTTTGTCCCGTGGTCACTGCCATCGTGCTCATCAAGGCCGAGGTCCAGCGCATCCCCGAGGTCGCCGAGGCCATCGCCGCGATCGAGGGCGTGAGTGAGGTCTACTCAGTGACCGGAGGAGTCGACCTCATCGCCATGGTGCGCGTCCGTTCCCACGAGGACCTCGCCACCGTCATCCCCGGCCGCGTCAACCGCGTCCCCGGCGTGCTGTCCTCCGACACCCACATCGCGTTCCACACCTACTCCCAACACGACCTGGAGGCCGCCTTCTCCCTCGGCATGGAGTAGGTCGACACCGCGCCCCGCGGATGGCGGGAGTCGTCGCTGTTGGACCTCCGGCGTGGCACGCGGCGCCGGCGTGGACAACGCCGATCCCCCGTACCGACCCACGCCGACGGGCGGGGACCCCCGCTTCCCGCGGGGTGGCCAACACACAGCGGGCCACCACGGCCAACCGCCCCGCCCCACCCCGCCCACACGAGGCGTCACGTGCAAGGCCCGTCCGTTGTTGGCGGCGCTCGGCCACGCGCGCCATGGATGGTTCACGGAGGCATCCGCGCTGGTCACCGTCCGGCCCCCACACCCAGGGCCAGGCCCAGCCACCCCTCACGCGTGGCGCATGGCGGGGTGCCTGGCGTGGTGCGTGCGAAGCGGGATCGCGTCGCACGTCGGAAAGGCCCGCGCGCCGGCACACGCGCTCTCGGCCACGGGGATCAACTCGACGCCGGCGCCGCACGAGCCCACGAGTGAGAAACGGTGCGAACCGAACGGACCCACCATGATGCTCTCCGACACGTCCTCGGAGTGCGCACCCGACCCACTGCCCCACCGCCGTTGGGCGCGGGGCGGCCTCCCCGTGTGGTGGCCGTCGGGGTAGTCCGTGTAGTCCGTTCGTGCGCCCGATGACCGGCCGCCGGTCCCGGCCCGTGCCCGCTTGGCGTCACGCGCCCACCCACCACCCGTGTGGCACGGCGGTGGCACCAGCGGACCTCCTCGGCGTCCGCGCAACGGACGTTCTCCGCGTGACGGCCGACGCACACGTCATTCGGCCACGGAGTTCGACTCGCCGCCAACCCCCTCCCACCCGCGACCAGCGGCCGGGCGCGGCCCTTGTGGAACTCGGGCGGTGACGGAAACGCGCGGCACGGTGCCCGCCGATGACGGGCGGGTGCCTAACGGCGCGGAGTCTTCGCGCGGGACTGGCCGGCCTCGACCCAACGCTCCAGCAGGCGTTCGGCCTCGCCACTGTCGACCGCGGTGGCCGCCCGCTCGTAGGCCGAGCGCAGTGCGTCGGTGAGATCGCCGGGAACACCCGCGTGTACCGCCAGGCCAGCGGCGGCGTTGAGCAGGACGGCGTCGCGTACCGGACCCTGTTCGCCGGCGAGGAGGCGACGCACCGCCGACGCGTTGTACTCCACGTCTCCCCCACGCAGGGCGCCCTCCGGCGCCGGAGGGATGTCGAGGGCGCGAGGGTCGACCACCTCGCGGCGGACCGACTCCGCGTTCACGATCCACACCGTCGACGTCGTGGTGGTGGTGAGTTCGTCCAGCCCGTCGTCCCCTCGGAAGACGAGCGCGTCCACTCCACGCCGGTGGAACACGCCGGCGACGGTCTCACACATGTCGGGGTCGAACACACCGATCGCTGACGCGCGGGGGCGTGCGGGGTTGGTGAGCGGCCCCAGGAAGTTGAAGACCGTGGGAACGGCGAGCTCCCGGCGGGGCTTGGCCGCGTGTCGGAACGACGGGTGGAACTGCGACGCGAAGCAGAACCCGATGCCGGCCTCGGCCACGACCTCGGCGGTGTGCCGCGGCGACAGGTCGATCACGACGCCGAGCCGCTCCAGGACGTCGGCCGTCCCGCACGAGGACGACGCGGCCCGGTTTCCGTGCTTGACCACCTGCGCCCCGGCCGCGGCGGCGACCAGGGCGGCCATGGTGGACACGTTGACCGTGTGCGCTCGGTCGCCGCCGGTGCCGACGATGTCCAGCGAACGTCCCGGAACGTCGATCGGCACCGCGTTGTCGAGCATGGCGGTGGCGAGGCCGGCGACCTCCTCGACGCGCTCGCCCTTCGCCCGCAGCGCCACCGCGAACCCGGCGATCTGCACGTCGGTGGCGGAGCCCGACATGATCTCGTTCATGGCCCACTCCGTGTCCGCGGCACTGAGGGACTCGCCCTGAAGGAGCGAGGAGAGCAGGCCCGACCAGGTGCGTCCGCCGTCGGTCGCGGTGTTCGTGGTCGTCACGAGTGGGCTCCTAACCTGTGGCCTCTCGGTGTCGCGTCGGCGTGGAGCGGCGTCGCGGCCGCCGCACGCCGCCTTGGCCGCGGCACCGACGTCGTACACGGTCCCGCGGCGGTCCGGGGCCACCACGGACGTCGCGGGATTCGATCAGGAGGAGGCGACGATCCGGTTGCTGTGCTCCCGGATCAGTTCGGCCAGCTTGGCCGGGAGGTCGGTGGGGTCGATCGGGTGGGACGCGACCGCCTCCGCGCGGGACCAGGCCGCGAGCCAACTGTCATCGGCGCGCCCGACCAGGACGAGCGTGGGAGGACAGCGGTAGATCTCGTCCTTCGCCTGGCGGCACAGGCCCATCCCGCCGACGGGCTGCGCCTCGCCGTCCAGGATCATCAGGTCGACCTCACCAGCGCGGAGCTTGCGCCACACCATCGGCTCGGTCGCGCACTCCACGAACTCGACCTCGGCGACGTCGGCCGCGGGGCGCCGTCCGACGGCGAGACGCACCTGCTCCCGAACGCCGGCGTCGTGACTGTAGAGCAGTACCCGCACCGTGCCACGCGCGGATTCCCGCTGGGGTGCCCCAGCCTCGGTCTCGCTCATGCTTCGCCCGTCCCTACTTCGCTCAACTTCGCTCAGGGTCTACCGCGCGCATACTACGCCCAGCTTATACAGTGGCGCCACGCGTGCGGTCGCCCCGAACGCGGCCAAGATCTCACTCCCTCGCCGGGGGGCCGAAAACCCGCGCAACCGCCCGATTTCCAGCGGAGAAGGGCCGGCGTGGGGGATACTAGTCGTGCTCGTTACGGGGGGTCGGATCACAGTCGGCGCGAGATACCGCAATAATGCTCCCGTGGCGACAGTAACCGCGAACGAAGAGACAGCATCCGCACCCGAGCATGGTGTGGCAAGGCGACCTGACCTGGTGAGCGTTGGCACCATTGTGTGGCTGGCCAACGAGCTCATGTTCTTTGCGGCGCTGTTCGCGATGTACTTCACCATCCGATCGGTCACCGTCGGCAACCCCGAAGAGTTCGGTGAGTGGCCCGCCGCGCACCTCAACGTGCCGTGGGCCTTTGGGATCACCGTGATCCTCGTTGCCTCCAGCTTCACGGCTCAGGCCGGCGTCTGGGCCGCGGAACGCGGCGACGTGCGCAAGCTTCGACGGTGGTTCGGGCTCACCTTCCTGATGGGCCTGACCTTCCTCGCCGGGGTGGTCGTGGAGTACTACGAACTGATCGTGGAGTACGGACTGACCCTTCAGTCCAGCCCCTACGGGTCGATGTTCTATCTGACGACCGGCTTCCACGCGATGCACGTGACCGGGGGGTTGATCGCGTTCCTGTTCATGCTGGGACGCACGTACGCCGCGAAGCGCTTCACTCACCAGCAGGCAACCAGCGCGATCGTCGTGTCCTACTACTGGCACTTCGTTGACGTCGTCTGGATCGCCTTGTTCGCAACCATCTACTTCATCCAGTAACCCGAAACGGGGACACCGTGAAATGGATTACCGCGCGGCGGCGGCATCCCCTGGCGGGCTATGCCGTCGTCCTTCTGGCTCTGGCGTTGTTCGGAGTCGGATACGCGGCGTTTGTGCCCAACGCCGATCGCGCCCAGGCACAGAGCCAGGCCGCCGATGTCAACGACGACGTCGACATCAGCGAGGGGAGGGAAATCTACATCGCGAGCTGCATGAGTTGTCACGGTGACGACGGTCTGGGGTACGAGTCCAACGAGGACCTCAGCGGCCCCTCGCTGGAGGGTGTCGGCGCCGCGGCCGTCAACTTCCAGGTCAGCACCGGACGCATGCCGTCGATGGATCCCGACACCCAGATGCCCCGTAAGGACCCGGCCTGGGATCAGCAGCAGACCGCGAACCTCGCCGCTTACGTGCAGGCGGAGTTCGGTGGCGGGCCGGAGATTCCGCTCGATGTCCCCGGCGAGGCACCTGACCCGGCCTTGTTCGACAGCGACGCCGAGTACGAGGCCGCTGTCGACGCGTACGAGGACGCGTACTCCGCTTACGTGGCGGGCGGCGACATCGACGCGGGTCAGACCCTCTACCTCACCAACTGTGCGCACTGTCACAGCTGGTCCGGTGGTGGCGGTGCGCTGACCGACGGGCACATCGCCCCACCTCTGACGGAGTCGACTCCGCGCCAGATCTACGAGGCGATGCTCACCGGTCCCGGCTACATGCCGGTGTTCAACGATGAGACCCTGGAGCCGCAGGAGAAGCAGGATCTCATCACCCACGTCAAGGAACTCCAGATGGAGCCGAACGCCGGCGGCATCTTCGACCTCAACCGCGTGGGGCAGACCGCCGAGGGCTACATGTCCTGGGTCGTCGGCCTCGCCCTGATCGTCGCCGCGGCAGCCTGGATCACCGCGAAGCAGCGAGCCCATGACTGATAACCCACACAACTCATCCGAATCCGATGGCGCCAAGCGCGTCATCGGCACGCCCGTCGACTCCGACGAGGTCGTGACCTCCACCGAGTCGTCCGCCGAGGACGACCGGCACGAGGGCCCCTATCCGGCCAGTGAGACCCACGGCCACTCCGAGGAACGGCAGCGCACCGGCGAGCGGATGGCCGCGGCCTGGTTCGTCGTCGCGTTCCTCGCGGGCGTGGGCTTCATCGTCAGCTACTTCCTGTTCCCGCCCGGGCCCGATGACACTCCCGTCATCGCCGACCCGGGAGTTGAGCAGCTGTCGAATCTCATGCTCGGCGGGACTCTGACGATCGCCCTGTTCGCCCTGGCGGCGGGGATGACCGTGTGGGTCCGGCGCGTGATGCCGCACTACGAGGTCTCGTCCCCGTACGACGACCTCCCCTCGTCCCCGGAGAAGAAGAGCTCGTTCTCCGAGTTCTTCATGCGCGGGGCCAACGAGAGCGGCTTCACCAAGCGCCCACTCATGCGCCGGACGCTGCTGCTCTCCATGCTGCCACTGGGGATCGCCCCCATCGTGTTGCTGCGCGACGCCGGGCCGCTGCCCGGCGACAAGCTGCGGCACACCATGTGGGAGGACGGCCACTACATGGTCGTGGAGGGCACCACCCGCCACATCAAGGCCACCGACCTGGAGGTCGGCGGCATGATCGCGGTCCTGCCGGAGAACACCGAGGACCCCGACCACCCGGTCAGCCTGAACGAGCAGGCGAAGAGCTCGACGATCCTGATCAAGATGGATCCCGAGGACTTCGGGGAGGAAATGACCGACGAGCGGATCGGCTGGACGCACGACGGCATCGTCGCCTACTCCAAGATCTGCACCCACGTGGGATGTCCGGCGGCGCTGTACGAGCGCACCACACACCGGATCCTGTGCCCCTGCCACCAGTCCACGTTCGACGCCGCCAACGCGGCCAAGGTGGTCTTCGGTCCGGCCGCGCGGCCCCTGCCGCAGTTGCCGATCCGCGTGGATTCCGAGGGCTACCTGGTCGCCGCTGGGGACTTCTCCAGCCCGGTCGGACCCACCTTCTGGGACGCGGAGAAGGAGGACTAGCCAGTGAGCACAACGGAATCCCCGAAGGCGCTCAAGGGGCTTGGCAACTTCGTCGACGACCGGTTCAAGATCGCCTGGGAGAAGAACCTCCGCAAGGTGTTCCCGAACCACTGGTCGTTCATGCTGGGCGAGATCGCGCTCTACTCGTTCATCATCCTGATCCTGACCGGCGTGTTCCTCTCACTGTGGTTCAAGCCGAGCATGCAGGAGATCATTTACGAGGGCTCCTACGCCCGCCTCAACGGTGTGGAGATGAGCGAGGCCTACGCCTCGACGTTGCACATCATGTTCGAGGTCCGTGGCGGGAACCTGATTCGCCAGATCCACCACTGGGCGGCCCTGATCTTCCTGGGCTCGATCGCCGCGCACATGCTGCGGATCTTCTTCACCGGCGCCTTCCGGCGTCCGCGTGAGATCAACTGGGTGATCGGTGTCCTGATCTTCGTGATCTCCATCCTGGAAGGGCTGTTCGGCTACTCGCTGCCGGACGACCTGCCTTCTGGGCACGGTGTTCGCATCCTGCAGGGTGTGATGATGTCGGTGCCACTTGTGGGACCGCACCTGTCGTTCTTCCTGTTCGGCGGGGAGTTCCCGGGTGAGGACATCATCAGTCGGCTGTACCTGCTGCACATCCTCGTGCTGCCGGGGATCCTGCTGGCGCTGATCACCGCGCACTTCATGATCCTGTGGCACCAGAAGCACACGCAGTGGCCCGGCCCGGGCCGCAGCGACAAGACCGTCGTCGGGTCCCCGATGTACCCGGCGTTCGCGGTCAAGGCCGGCGCGTTCTTCTTCTTCACGTTCGCCGTGATCGCCGGCCTCAGCGCCCTGGTGCAGATCAACCCGATCCACCTGTTCGGACCGTTCACACCCACATCCGTCACCTCGGGTCTGCAACCCGACTGGTATATGGGCTTCCTGGAAGGTGCCTTGCGTATCTTCCCGGACTGGTTCGATATCTGGATAGCCGGCTACGTGATCCCCACCGGCGTACTGTTCCCCGCTGTGGTCATCTTCGGCGCGCTCTTCACCGCGCTGGGGGTCTGGCCGTGGGTCGAACGATGGATCACCGGGGACCGCCGCGTCCACAACGTCCTCGACCGTCCCCGCAACGCCCCCGCCCGCACCGGGCTCGGCGTCGCCGGAATGACGTTCTACGGACTGCTGTGGGCCGCCGGTGCCAACGACGTGATCGCGGAGACGTTCTCGATCAGTCTCTACTGGACGACGTACTTCTTCCGTGTGGCCGCCATCATCGGACCGGTGATCGCCTTCATCATCACCAAGCGGATCTGCCTGGGACTGCAGCGTCGGGACCGGGCGACCCTGGAGCACGGCTACGAGAGCGGCGTCGTGCGCCAGCTGCCCAGTGGTGAGTTCCTCGAGGTGCATCGCCCGATCTCCGAGGAGACCCAGGACTCGATCAGTGCCAAGGAGGACCTCGTCCCGGCGAGTTCCCAGGAGACTGACGAGAACGGGGTGGTGGACCCACGGCGACGCACGATGAAGGGTCGCCTCCAGATCCGGCTGAACCACTGGTTCACCAAGGACAACGTCTCGATGGCCGACGTGGAGCCGCACGCTCACGACGAGGGCCCCGAAGAGGTCCACGACGAGGTGCGCTCCGGCCGGTAGGAGCAGGTCGGACGGACACGACTGTCGGTCCGAACTCGGGGGCCGGGCTTCACGATCGTGAAGCCCGGCCCCCGACGTCTGTCCGGCGCCCTCCCCGTCTACGCGACCCCTCGCCGCCCTCGGCAGGAGGACGACCCGTGCCGGGCTCGGCTCCGGCCTCGATGTCGTGACCGGCCCGCACACTCCCGTAGCCAGGTCGTGGGCGTCACGCCGCTCCGTCCAGTCGGTACTCACCCCAGGGACCCAGCGCGGCGGAGTCACCCGACCGCCACCCCGTGGGTCGTGCGAGGCCATCGCTCAGGTGCCTCTGGACGACGCCACGACAGCGCTGACCGCCGTGGCCGACAGAGGCTGATCCCCGGGAGGGTCCAGGAGCCCCCGGGCCCCTGAGGCGCGGGGCCCACGGAACGCTCGGGAGCCCACCTGGCACGGCCGACAACGCACCAAGGACATCCGGGGCACCGGGAGGCGAGGAGCACCACTCCCCCACCGGTTCCACACCCCACAGACGCCGCTGGGCCGTCCCGAGGGATCTCGGGGCGGCCCAGCGGCGTCTGATTCTGGAGCGAGACTCTGACCTACTCGGCGGGCTCCTCAGCACCTTCCTCGGTGCCCTCGTCCGCGCCTTCCTCGCCTTCGGTGTCCTCCACGTCCCTGGAGTCCTCGCCCACCGGCGGGGCGTCGGGCGTGCCGGCCTCTCCGGTGTTCTGGGCCTCACCGAGCGGGCTGTTCTCCATCCACTCGTCCCAGGAACGCTGCCAGTACGCCCACCCGTTGTCCCACTCGGCCTCGCGGTCGGTGCCCGACTTCACCACCGGGTCGCCCATGAGGGAGTTCTCGTAGAACCACAGCGCGTCCTCAGTGAGCATGTTGGTGCACCCGTTGCTGTTGTTCCGGACGCCGTGGTCGTTGTGGTAGTCCGCCGCGTGGGTGAACTCGCCACTGTTGGAGATGCGCACCGCGTACTTCACGTCGAGCCGGTAGTAGCCGGGGGAACCCTCGGGGATCCCGACCGTGGCGGAGTCCATGGTGAGGTCGGTGTACTTCTCCATGGTGAGCTGGGTTCCGCTCATGG
Source organism: Spiractinospora alimapuensis (assembly GCF_018437505.1). Lineage (NCBI taxonomy): Bacteria > Bacillati > Actinomycetota > Actinomycetes > Streptosporangiales > Nocardiopsidaceae > Spiractinospora > Spiractinospora alimapuensis. The sequence continues at coordinate 1,203,668 of NZ_CP072467.1, forward strand.
TGGTGTCGAACTCGCGGTTGGCCGCCCCGTTGGAGACCGGGAAGGTCTTCTCCACCTCGCCGTCGACCGACACGATCATCTCGTGGTCGGGGACGTGCATCTCCGTGATCTGCTCACGGCCGACGTCGAAGTTGATCTGGTAGTTGCGGTCGGCGTACTGGCCGTCGGCGAACTGCACGCCCGCCAGCCGCACGTTGACGGTGATCTCCTGGTAGGGGTCCCAGTACTCGGCGGGACGCATGACCATCATCTCGTCGCCGACCCAGTTGGCGGCGATCTCGTTCGGCTCCTCCGAGAGGACCTCGACCGCGGACTCGACCTGTTCCTTGTTCTCCACGGGCATGTCGAAGTTGATGATGATCGGCATGCCGACCCCGACCTCCTGCCCGCTGGTCGGGAAGTTGGAGGTGATCTCCAGGCGCTGTCCCTCGGTGGCGGACTCGGTCGAGAACTCCGAGACGTGCTCGGACTCCTCCCCGTCCTCGTTGGCCGCGGTCACCGTCACCGTCAGGTCGGCGCCGGGGGGCAGTGTCCAGTCGGAGACCCACTGGGTCTCCTCCTCGTTGAGCGACCCCGTGACCTCGTCGAGGGTGTGCCCCTCCTCCTCGGCCTCCGCGTCCTCCCCCTCGGCGGCGACCTCTTCCGCGCCGTCGTCCTCCTCCGCCGCGCCACCGGCGACGTCCACCTGAACGTCGGTGATGGTGCCGTCGCTGGCCTCGACCGTCAGGGGGAGGTCGGGACGGACTGACTCGGAGCCGTCCTCGGGTGTCACGGTCACCGAGACGTCAGGGGAGGAATCCCCCGTGTTCGCGGCTTCACTCGCCCCCGAACATCCAGCGCTCAACAGGACGAGCGCGCCGACGACGGCGACGCCGGTCCGCCAACGCAGGGATAGGGATGCGTCGCTCATAACGAGAGGGTCCTCCAGGGTCGCACGGTGGCCCGAAGCTTTACTGTCCTTGTACTAGGACGCGCCGCGCCCCTCTGAGGTTTCCCGCACGGTTCCACCGTTGGGAAAAACCTGTCTCCAGCGTAGCTGTCCGAACACAGAAGGATACCGCGACTGGTACCCGCACCCTGACAACGCTACATCCCCCAGATCACGGGGCAATCTCATTCGTCGTCCCGGTGCGGACTCATTAGCTTCCGACGGCTCCAGCGTCCCGGAATCGTTCGGGACCACCGCGTCCGACGAGTCACCGGACACGGGCGCGTGGGCCGGCACACGAAGAGGTCCGCCCATCCCAGTGGTTCTGGGACGGGCGGACCTCGTGGCGTGAAACCACCGCCGGTCGGGCCAGCACCGTCTAGTGCTGGAACTCCTTGCGGTAGTACTCGAAGACCCAGCCGAGCGCGGTCAGCACTACGGCGACGGCCCCCGTGGCGAACATCCACCAACCGAAGACGATGCCCAGCGCGGCGAAGCTCACCGCCATCGCGACGAACAGCGGCCACCAACTGTGCGGGCTGAAGAACCCGTACTCGCCGGCGTTCTCGGCGATCTCGCCTTCCTTGTCGTCCTCCGGAGCGAGGCCGTGGTGACGCTCACTGCGTCGCGCGGCCTGCCAGATCCAGAACCCCACCATGAAGGAGAAGGGAACCGAGAAGACCAACGCGACGGTGCCGGTCCACTCGATGCCGCCCCCACCCACGCTCGCGGGTTCGGCGAGGATCCAGTAGATGTATACGCCGACGACCAGGATGAGGAAAGCCCCGATGCCACCCCATATGTACGCCTGGCTCTTCATTGCTGCTCCTCGAAACTAACGCGCGCTCGGCGCGGCGGCGCCGGGCGCGGCGGCATGGGGATGGTTGAGGTCGAACGTCGGGCGCTCGGACCGGATCCGCGGCAGTGACACGAAGTTGTGCCGCGGCGGCGGGCAGGACGTCGCCCACTCCAGGGAGCATCCGTAGCCCCACGGGTCGTCCGCCCGCACCATCGGGGCCGTCTTCGCCGTCTTCCAGATGTTGTAGAAGAACAGCAGCGTGGAGGCGCCGAGCACGAACGAGCTCACCGACGAGAACACGTTCAGCTCGGTGAACCCGTCGGAGGGCAGGTAGTCGGCGTAGCGGCGCGGCATACCCGCGGCACCCAGCCAGTGCTGCACCAGGAACGTGCCGTGGAAGCCGAGGAAGAGCAGCCAGAACTGAATCTTGCCGATCCGCTCGTCCAACATCTTGCCCGTGAACTTCGGCCACCAGAAGTAGAACCCGGCGAACATCGCGAACACCACGGTGCCGAACACGACGTAGTGGAAGTGCGCCACCACGAAGTAGCTGTCGGTGACGTGGAAGTCGATCGGCGGGGACGCCAGCAGAACACCGGTGAGACCACCGAACAGGAAGGTCACCAGGAACCCGATGGTGTACAGCATCGGCGTCTCGAAGGTCAGTTGCCCACGCCACATCGTCCCGACCCAGTTGAAGAACTTCACCCCGGTCGGTACCGCGATCAGGAACGACATGAACGAGAAGAACGGGAGGAGCACCGCCCCCGTCGGGAACATGTGGTGCGCCCAGACCGTGACCGAAAGCCCGGTGATGGCCATGGTGGCGGCGACCAGGCTCTTGTACCCGAAGATGGGCTTACGGCTGAACACCGGCAGGATCTCGGTCGCGATACCGAAGAAGGGCAACGCGATGATGTAGACCTCGGGGTGCCCGAAGAACCAGAACAGGTGTTGCCACAGGATGGCGCCACCGTGCTCCGGGTTGAACACCTGGGTGCCCACCATCCGGTCGGCGCCGAGCGCGATCAGCGCCGCGGTCAGCACGGGGAAGGCGATCAGCACGAGGATGCTAGTGAACAGGACGTTCCACGTGAAGATGGACATCCGGAACATGGTCATGCCCGGAGCGCGCATACACACGATGGTGGTGATGAAGTTGACGGTGGCGAGGATCGTGCCCAGACCGGACACGACGAGGCCCATGATCCACAGGTCGCCACCCACGCCGGGCGACCGCACCGCGTCGGACAGGGGCGTGTAGGCGAACCAGCCGAAGCTGGCCGCCCCGCCGGGGGTCAGGAACCCGCTGATGACGATGAGGCCACCGAACAGGAACAGGTAGTACCCGAAGATGTTCATCCGCGGGAACGCCACGTCGGGCGCTCCGATCTGGAGCGGAATGATGATGTTGGCGAAGCCCACGAACAGCGGGGTCGCGAACAGCAGCAGCATGATGGTGCCGTGCATCGTGAACAGTTGGTTGAACTGTTCGTAGCTCATCACCTGCATGCCGGGGAACATCAACTCGGCGCGGATCAGCAGCGCCATGATGCCCGCGATCAGGAAGAAGCAGAACGCGGTCACCAGGTACATGTACCCGATGATCTTGTGGTCGGTGGAGGTCATCCAGTTGACGACGGCCGAGCCCTTGCGGGTCGGCGCCGCTCCTCCCACCGCGCCAGCGCGGGGTTCGCTCACGGTGGTCATGATGTGGCCGCCTCCTCCTCGGCCTGCTCCTGCTCGTCCTGCTCCTGCTGCACGTCGTCCTGTTCGCCCTCGACGACGCCCTCGAGCTCGGCGATGTCCGGAAGGGGGGCGGGGTTGTTCTTCTGCTCCTCGAGCCAGGCCTCGTAGTCCTCGGGGGACATGACCTCGACGGTGAACAGCATCTGCGAGTGCTCGACGCCGCAGAGTTCGGCACAACGGCCCTCGAAGACGGCGTCGCCGTTCTCGACCTCTTCCTCGGGAACATGCACGTCGACCTGGAACTCGTTGGGTTGCCCAGGAATGACGTCCATCTTGAACAGGAACGCCGGGATCCAGAACGAGTGGATGACGTCGGGGGACTCGAGGTTGAAGTGGACGACGCTGTCGTTGGGCACGACCATGTGGGGCGAACCCTCGGGCCCGGGAACACCGGAGACGGCGACGTCGTCGCCCTCGATGTTCTCCTCGCCGTCGTAGGTGAACTGCCAGCTCCACTGGTACGCGAGCACGTCGATGGTGACGTCGGGGTCACGGTCGGTGTCGGTGATGTAGTTCTGGTCGCGCGCGGTGAAGTAGAAGAGCACCGCGATCACCACGATCGGCAGCACGGTGTAGAGCGCCTCGATCGGGAGGTTGTAGCGCACCTGGGGCGGGAGTTGGCTCGAACGTTTGCGGTGGAAGATCACCGACCAGATGATCAACCCCCACACGAGGATGCCCACCGCGAACGCCGCCACCCACGACCCCTGCCAGAGGTCCAGGACGCGCTCGCCCTGCGCGGTAATCGGCTCCGGCACACCAAGGCGCGCGGCCTCTCCCGAACAGCCCGTCAGTGCGAGGCCAAGTACGGCGAGCGCGGCGCCACGTGATGCCCATCGGCGCGAATGCCGATTCCGAAGGGTCGGACTCACGGAATGCCTTCCCAGCGTTGCTGCCCGCGTCCCGCGGGCTGTCGGTTGTCCTAGGTTTTCAGGGGAGACCATATCGCGCCACCGTCCCCACTGGCGGCACGGACTTTGGCCGCCAGCGTGTTGCACGGCACCGGTCCGAGCCAGGAACAGGTCTGCGGTTTTCTCCCCGGCTCGCCGCGACGCCTCCAGGCGCTGTGCGCGGGGTTGTTCCACGTACACCGCGGCGAGCTAAGGCGAGCGTATCGTTGCACTGAGAGCGGCCCGCACCGGGTCCCCTTAGCCGCGTCACCGGGTTCTCTCACCGGAATCCACGGGGGGTGGCCGATGCTGTGGAACGCCCCGCGCGCCGACACGCTCCGCACAGCGGAAGGCCCCGCCCGGACGAACCGGACAGGGCCCTCCAGAATGCCGTGTCAGCGGGAGTAGTACTCAACCACCAGCTGCTCGTTGAACGGCACCGGAACCTGGTCACGCTTGGGTCGGTCGACCACGGCGACGCGGAGTTCCTTGTGGCTGACCGCGAGGTAGCCAGCGATGCGCTCGTCGGCGTGCACGCCTTCGGCGGCCTCGATGAACGGCACCATGGCGCGGGACTTCTCCCGCACCCCGATGACCTGTCCCGGCTTCACCTTGTACGACGGGATGTCCACCTTGCGCCCGTCCACGGTGATGTGACCGTGGTTGACGAACTGACGCGCGGCGTAGATGGAGGGGGCGAGCCCCGCACGCAGCACCACGGTCGCCAGACGCAGTTCGAGCTCAGCGATGAGCTCCTCACCCGTACGTCCCGAGCGCTTGCGGGCGCTCTCGAAGGTACGGGAGAGCTGCTTCTCGGACAGGTCGTAGTACCAGCGCAGCTTCTGCTTCTCCAGTTGCCGCAGGCCGTAGTCACTGTTGGAACGCCGGACGCGGCGGCCGTGCTCACCCGGGGGGTACGGCCGCTTCTCGAAGTACTTGACCGCCTTACGGGTCAAGGGAACACCGGCGCGCCGTGACAACCGCACCTTGGGTCCGGTGTAGCGCATGTGTGGGTCCTCTCAGGTCATGATCGAAGCGTGCGAAACCCCCAGGTAAGGCTTGCCTGGTTCTGGGTGGCACGGCGGTGACGCCGTTCGTTGCCGCGGTTCCGCGTGGCAGTTACAGCATCCCAGCTTAAGCCCTCACAGGTGCCCTTCGACCGCGGCCGCCGACTCCGGGCCGTAGGAGTCGGTCAGACGGCGCAGGAGCGACTCCTTGGTGAGCTCGTATTCCTGCGGTCCGGTGACCTCCAGGGCGTGGACGGCGACCGCGTTACCGACCTCGGCCGCGCGCTCCAGTGACTCGCCCCACGCGAGAGCGGCGAGGAAACCACCACGGAAGGCGTCACCCACCCCGGTGGGGTCGACCTGTTCGCGCACGGCGGCCGAACGCACGTGCACCGGGGGCTCACCCTTGCGCTCGATACGGACGCCCTTCCCACCGAGTGTGGTGATCCGGGTCCCCACGCGGTCCAGGATCTCGTCAGCGCTCCACCCGGTCTTCTGCTGGGCGAGTCCGGCCTCGTACTCGTTGGTGAACATGTAGGTCGCGCCCTCGATGAGCTCCCGGACGTCGGGGCCCTCCATGATGGCGAGCTGCTGGGAGGGGTCGGCCGCGAACGCGATGCCCTTCTCTCGGCACTCCTTGCTGCGCAGCACCATGGCCTGCGGGTCGTCGGCTCCGATGAGCACGAGGTCGAGGCCGCCGGTGTGGTTCACGATGGCGCCGAGGTCGATGTCCCGGGCCTCCGACATCGCCCCGGGGTAGAAGGAGGCGAGCTGGTTCTGGTCGCGGTCGGTCGTGCAAACGAACCGCGCCGTGTGGCGGGTGCTGGACACGAGGACCTGGGAGGTATCCACACCGTGGCGGTCCAGCCAGGCGCGGTACTCCCCGAAGTCGGCGCCGACGGCGCCCACGAGGACGGGGTTGAGGCCGAGACGGCCCAGGGCGTAGGAGATGTTGCAGGCGACGCCACCGCGCCGCATCTCCAGCTCGTCTACCAGGAAGGACAGCGAAATGTTCTCCAGTTGGTCAGCGACGAGCTGCTCGGAGAACTTCCCTCCGAAGGTCATGAGATGGTCGGTAGCGATGGAGGCGGATACCGCGATACGCACTGCGGCGTACTCCTTGTCAAGAGGGGACATGACCCGTCAAGCCTACCGAGGTGGCTTTTCGGCGTCCCGATGAACCCCTTTCGGGGGTCTTCCTACCCACCGCGGCGGCCAGCGCCGTCACCGGCTGACCTGGGCGTCCCGGCCGGACACGATCGGGGGCCCGGCGGTCGACCGCCGGGCCCCCGATCGTGGCTGCTAGTTGAACGAGTCGCCGCAGGCACACGAGCCCGTGGCGTTGGGGTTGTCGATGGTGAACCCCTGCTTCTCGATGGTGTCCACGAAGTCGATGGTGGCCCCGATGAGGTAGGGAGCGCTCATCTTGTCGGTGACCACGTCGACGCCCTCGAAGTCCGCGACGATGTCACCGTCGAGTTCCCGCTCGTCGAAGAACAGTTGGTAGCGAAGGCCCGAGCAGCCGCCCGGCTGGACGGCGATCCGCAGCCGGAGGTCGTCGCGCCCCTCCTGGTCCAACAGGGTCTTCACCTTCGTTGCGGCCCCTCCGGTAAGGATGACTCCCTGTGCGGTGGACTCGCTCTGAACCGTCATCTGCACTCCTCGCAGCCGGGGCCGCCGTTCGCGGCCGAGTTCTCCCTGGCGTTGAACACCGAGGAATCCGCGCGTATTTCATCGCTAGCGGCGCCTGACGCCTCTCCTCAGGCTAAGGGGTCACCCGGGGGTTGTACCAAATGACTCCTCCGTCGCGGTGTCCTGGGCGGACTTCGTTCCCCGCTCCGTGGCGACCCGGGCGGCGAGTCGGGTCAACTGTGTCGCGGACTCGGCGAGGGCCAGTTCCACGCTGCCGGCGGACTCGACCAAGGAGTACGTGGTGGAGATCCCCGCCTTCTCCGCCTCCGCGGGGTCGACGGTGACCCGGCCGGCGAGGACGAGACAGTCGACCTCGTGGGCGGTGGCCATCCGCGCGACCCCATGGGGGAGCTTTCCGCGCAGGGACTGGGAGTCGAAGGAGCCCTCGCCGGTGAGGACCAGGTCCGCGGCGGCGACGCGCCGGTCGAGCTGGACGGCGTCGAGAACGAGCTCGACACCGGACTCGACGCGTCCGCCCAGCAGCAGCAGGGCGTAGCCGAGACCGCCCGCGGCGCCCGCCCCGGCGGTGTCGCGCAGTCGCCGATCGGGGTCGGTCGCGTCCGCCCAGCGCACCAGGTCCGCCTCGAGTCGTTCGACGGCGCGGGCGTCGGCTCCCTTCTGTGGCCCGAACACCCGTGTGGCGCCGTGTGCGCCCAGCAGCGGGTTGTCGACGTCGGTCGCCGCGACCAAACGCACCGCACCCACGGCGGATCGGGCGGGCTCGAGGTCCACCGAGCCGCGCAGCGACGCGAGGCCGGCGCCGCCGCGGGAGAGGGCGGGGCGCGGGGTCGCGCCGAGAGCCGCGAGGAGACCGGCACCACCGTCGTTGGTGGCGCTGCCGCCCAGCCCTACCACGATGGTCGTGGCGCCGTGGTCGACCGCCGAGGCGATCAACTGCCCCACTCCGTAGGAGCTGGCCCGCTCGGGGTCTCGCTGGTACTCCTCGAGAAGGTGGAGGCCGCACGCCTGGGCGCTCTCGATGTAGGCCGTCGTGCCCTCCTCGGTGTCCAGGAGGGCGAACTGGGCGGAGACGGGCCGGCCGAGCGGGTCGGTCACCTCGACGGTCACAGTGGTGGCGTCGAGGGCCTCCCCCATGACCTCAACGAATCCGGGACCGCCGTCGGACAGGGGAACGATGTCGACGTTGGTCTGGGAGTGGACACTGGTCCACCCGTCGGCCATGGCGCGGGCGGCCTCGGGCGCTGAGAGGGTTCCCGCGAACTTGTCGGGGGCGATCACAATGTGCATGGTTCGCAGTGTTCCCGATTCCGGGCGTCGGCGTCGATTCGATCGGGTTCAGCGCAGGCCTGGTGCCCCGTACACGGGGAACCAGCGACGCTTGTCCTTCTCCACCGGTAGGTCGTCGCCGACGCTGGCCGCGATCTGCAGTTCCAGGGCGTTGTCGCGGCGTTCCCCTCCGGCGGGGGCGAACGGGTAGAACGTGCCGCGCTTGTAGAGGTACACCAGCGCGACGGTCCGGCCGCGCTGGTCGGTGAAGGGGACCAGTGAACACAGCAGCGAGGGGCCGAACCCGCCGCCTTCCAGGGTGGAGTTGACCATGTGCAGGCCGGTGACGAGGCCGCTCACGTCGTCCCCGGCGTCGGGGGCGGAGCGCAGCACGAGCCAGGTGTAACCGTAGGCGTCCTGGGTGGCCTCGACCGGTGGCCCGTCGCCCGCCTGCAGCAGCTCGGTGACCTCGGCCTCCAGGTCGGCGAACGCTTTGCCCTCGGCGGCGCGGAAGGCGACGGAGCCCACGCCCGTGGGTTGGAAACCGGCGGCGGCTCGGAGGGTCACCGCGGCGGACGGCAGGGCGAAGAGGTCGTCGAGCTGGGGTTTGGCGGGTTTCGAGCGACCGAGTAGGGCGCGTAGAAAGCTCATGCCCAGATTCTGCCCCACCTGGGGCGTGACAAGGCCGAGGGGCGTGGGTCGTGGTGCTCACCGTGCGGCGCTCGGGCCGACGGATCCACTGGCCCCGGGCCCCGGACGGTGTGTGTCGTCGGGGCCCGGGTCGTGACACACCCCGTCCGGGGCACGGGGGATCGGGTCAGGATCCGGTGTCGGTGTCGTGGGTCCGTGGCGCCACCGCGAGGTCCGCCCGGTTGTTCGCACCTGACGGCAGGTAGCAGACGGCGAGTGCTCCCACTACGGCCGCGAGCACTCCGACGATGGGCGGTACGAACCAGCCGGCGATGCTGGACCACGCGGCCAGCCCACAGGCGGCGACGTAGACCGCGATGGTCGACCAACGGACCGCGCGTAGGGACTCCGGGCCGGGCATCCCACGACGCCACTCGGCGATGAACACTCCGATGATCACACCGCCCAGGGGCGGAATGAGGACACCGAGCCACTCCAGGAATCCGAGGAGGTTGTCGTAGATACCGGTGACCGCCAGCGCCGTCCCGAGGACCACACCACCGATGACCCAGGGCTTGCGGGACGGGCTGTTGAAGAGCTCGGCACCGGCCACACCGAAGTTGTAGGCGGTGCTGTCGTTCGTGGTCCACAGGTTCGCGACCAGGAAGACCAGCCCCCAACCGACGAGGCCCATCTGGAAGAGCACGAGGACGAAGTCGCCCTCACCGAAGGCGAAGGCCCCCACCGCGCCGCAGAACAGCATCAGGAGCTGTCCGATGACGAACGCGGCGAAGCACGACCACAGCCCGGCCGAGGGACGTCGGGCGAAGCGGGTCCAGTTCGGGGCCTGGGTCCCTCCGGAGGCGAAGGTCCCGACAATGACCGTGATGGCGACGGTCAGACTCATCGTCTCCTGTGGCACGACCGAGTCCAGGCCGGCGCTGCCGCCGACCTCGGCGAAGGAGCGGATCGCGACCCAGACCGAGAGGATCACCAGCAGCGGCACGGAGACCACGGACAACCAGTACATGCCCCGGTACCCGATGTAGGCGGTGATCGCCATGAGGGCCGCGCCCAGGACCATCAGGACGCGGATCACGGTGTCGGACTCGATGCCCAACGCCTGCGCGGTGACGAGCGCGAGTGTGGCGACGGTGACGCCGTACCAGCCGATCTGGGAACCGCCGAGGAGTACCGACGCGAGCTTGGCCCCCCGGGTGCCGAAGGCGTAGCGCGCCATCATGACGGTGGTTAGCTTGGTGTGGGCACCGATCCAGCCGATGACGCACACGTACACGCCGAGGACCGCGGTCCCCAGGAGGAGCACCCCGACCAGGGGCCAGAACGCGAAGGCCGCCCCGATCTGGGCGCCCGCCAACATGGTGGGAGTGAACAGTGTGAAGCCGACGAGGACGATCGTCAGGGAGAGCAGGGAGCGCCGCGCCGACGGCGGGACCGGCTGTACCGGGTAGTCGACGTCGGTCGGTGCCGGGGTGGGGGCGGGTAACGACGCCGGATCTTCGGGAGGGCGACCCGTCGCCGCGCTCACGCGTCCCGCTCCGGCTCGTCGTCGACACCGATGTCCTCGAACCACAGGTTCGGGTGCTTGTCGATGAACTCCGTCATCAGCCCGACGCAGTCCGGGTCGTCGAGTAGGACCACGTCGACGCCGTTCTCCGCCAGCCACTCGTGACCACCGAAGAAGGTCCGCGCCTCGCCGATGACCACACGGGAGATCCCGAACTGGCGCACCAGTCCGCTGCAGTACCAACAGGGCGACAGAGTCGTGACCATCGTCGTCCCTTGGTAGGTGCGTTGGCGTCCCGCGGCACGGAACGCCGACGTCTCCCCGTGGGCGGAGGGGTCACCGTCCTGCACGCGCCGGTTGTGGCCGCGGCCGAGTACGGTGCCCTCCGCGGAGATCAGGGCGGCGCCGATGGGGACTCCGCCGGAGTCCCGGCCTGCCTTGGCTTCCTCCGCGGCGACATCGAGCCAGGAGCGGAACTGTGAACTGGACATGGCACAGGCCTTTCGCGCACCAAGCGCCTTGATGATCATTTGCGGATCCACTCAACACCGTGCCGAGGAGATACGCCAGACCGATCGTGTTAAATCACGTTCCGCCACTCAGTGAGCACCACACGTTGAGGGTGGTTCTCAGGATCCCGTACCGAGCTGCCGGGAGATGGTCGCCAGCTGCTCCAACCGGCGCTCCACCGGCGGATGGGTCGCGAACATGTTACTCAGGGAGAATCCGCCCCGCGAGAAGGCGGGGGTGAAGAAGAAGGCGTTGAACGGCTCCGCTTGGCGCAGATCCCGGCTGGGGATGCGCGCCATGTCCCCGGTGATCTTGGTCAGGGCGCTGCCCAGCTCCGAGGGACGCTGCGTGAGGAACGCGGCGGCGCGGTCGGCCGAGAGCTCCCGGTACCGCGACAGGATCCGGGTGAGCAGGAAGCTCAGGGCCCACACCACCGCGCTGAGGACGACGACGCCCAGCGCGATGAGGGCGATGGGGGCGCCCTCCCGGTTACGGCCGCCACCGGAGAACACCATGAAGCGCAGGCCCGCCTGGGTGAGGAACCCGGCGACGATGCCGAGGAACCCGGCGATCGTCATGACCGACACGTCGCGGTGAGCCACGTGGGACAGCTCGTGCGCGAGCACCGCCTCCAGTTCCTGGGGTTCCAGGCGGCGCAACAGCCCGGTGGTCACGCAGACCAGCGAGGAGGAGGAGCTGTGCCCGGTGGCGAAGGCGTTGGGGACGTCGGTGTCGGCGATGGCCACGCGGGGCTTGGGCATGTCGGCCATGCCGCACAGTCGGTCGACCAACGCGTGCAGCTGGGGCGCCTGCTCCGGTGTGACCTCCTGGCCGCCCATGGCACGCAGGGCGATCTTGTCGGAGGTGAAGTACTGGAACACGGCGAACCCGACCACGATGGCCACCACGAGCCACACGTTGAGTCCGATGAGGACCAGGCCGATGATGAAGGCCACGTAGACGATCGCGAGGATCGCCATCGTCAGCACCATGCGGGACGTCAGCCCACGGTCCGGAATGAATCGGGAAGAAGCCACCTCATACCCCCAGGCGTTTCGGCGCACGCTCGATGCTGCCCGCTCCCAGTCTATGCAGGTGGGACGGCGTCAATATCACAGCGTCGAATGATCAGCGCCGGTCCGCGGGGACGAATGCGGACCGGCCATGGGGGATCAGCGGCCTCGCGTCACGCTGGGCCGGGGATGAGACCCTCGTCGCCCAGCATTTCCTCCACCTCCGCCATCGTGGCTTCGGCGTGCGGAAGGATGAACGCCGACGGCTCCAGGCTGTCGGAGGGGACGGGGGCTCCGTCCGCCCGCACCCGCTCCAACAGGTCGTGCAGCGCCTGCCGGAACGCCGCCTCGTCGCCCGAGGAGATCGCCGTCTCCAGTGCGGCGTCGAACCTGTTGAGTACGTCCAGATCAGCGTCGGAGAGGTCGAGCTGCCCCTCACCCATGATGCGCACGATCATGCGTTACCCCCCGGACGAGCCTCCCCGTTGCCTCCCTCGATCTGCTGCGGGGTGCTGCCGCCGCCCTGACCGATCTCGCCCTTGAGCCGCTCCAGCTCCAGCTCGACACCCGTGGTGCTGGCCATCCGGTCCAGCTCGCTCTGGATGTCGTCCTTGCTGCCGGAGACGTCCTCCAGGGCACCGCTGGCGAGCAGGTCGTCCACCGCACCGGCGCGGGCCTCGAGCTCGGCCGTCTTGTCCTCAGCCCGCTGGATCGCCATGCCGACGTCGCCCATCTCCTCGGAGATCCCCGAGAAGGCCTCACTGATCTGCGTCTGGGCCTGGGCGGCGGTGTAGGTTGCCTTGATGGTCTCCTTGCGGGTGCGGAAGGAGTCCACCTTCGCCTGCAGCCGCTGCGCGGCGTTGGTGAGCTGCTGTTCCTTGCCCTGCAGGTCCTGGTGCTGCTGCGAGAGGTCGTCGATCTGGGCGGTCAGGCCGGACCGGCGGCTCAGTGCCTCACGGGCCAGGTCCTCTCGACCTTGGGTGAGGGCCGCGCGGCTCTGGTTCTCCAGCTTGTCCGACTGCTGCTGCAGCTTCTGCATCTGCAGCTCGACACGCTTCCGGGAGGTGGCCACGTCGGCCACACCGCGCCTGACCTTCTGTAGCAGCTCCAACTGGCGCTGATAGGAGTAATCAAGGGTCTCACGTGGATCCTCGACCGAGTCCAAGGCGCTGTTCGCCTTGGACTTGAAGATCATCGAAAGTCGCTGAAACACGCTCATCGGCGTGGCCGTCCCCTTCTCGGTCGGTATGCGGCTGTGGTCCCGGCGGGCGCTCTACTCAACCCTACGCGCTTTCGCAAGCGGTCGCCACGAGGGAATAGCGGTTACCCTGGTGGAGTGTTCCGCCGCCGATCCACATCCAACGAACCGGCCCCGACCGGCTCCCTGAGCGCGCCCGAAGAGACCGATTCCACCCGGCCCAAGGGATATACCCCCAAAAAGGGAGTTCGTACCCCTAAGCGCCGGGAATCGGAAAACTACCAGCGCCGCCCCCTGAACGCGCCACAAAGCTGGCGCGAGTCGGTCAAACGCAACCGCGAGCTCCGAAAGAAGGAGACCCAGCGACAGCGTGAGGCCTACGCCAAGGGCGACGAGCGCTACTACCGGCCACAGGACCGGGGCAAGGTACGCGCCTACGCTCGGGACTTCGTCGACTCGCGCCGCATGATCAGCGAGTTCTTCCTCTTCTTCTCGATCATCATCATCGGTGCGATGCTGTTCCCCACGCCCGAGGTGCAGATCATCGTCAGCTACGTGCTGTTCCCGACGATGATGATCACGATCGTGCTCGAGGGGATCTGGCTCTCCCGGCAGGTCAAGAAGCGGGCCGCGATCCTGTACCCGGAGGAGTCCGTCCGTGGTGCGGGCTGGTACGCCGCCATGCGGATGCTCCAGATCCGTAAGCTGCGCCTGCCCAAGCCGGAGCTGCGTCCGGGCGACGACCCCGACATCCGCAAGCGCTGAGCCCACTCGGCCGCGGAGGGCGGGGACGCCTTGTCATCCGTCCGGGGCGGATCCCGCCCCGGACGGAGTTCGGCCCCAGGTTCCCCTCGGCACGGATCACCCGAACACGCGAGGTAACGGGACCGTCTCTCCGCGAGGTCTCGACCCTCCGGACCCACCCGGAGCGGGCTCGCGCCCCCTCCCCCGCGCCGACCCCTAGGCGTCGTCCAACTTCATCGTGTAGCGGGCGTCCTCCCCGTCGAGAAGGGTGACCTGGGCGACACCGGCGTCACTCAGGGCGCGCCAGTTCTCACCCAGCCAGGACTCGGCGTCACCACGGGACGGGAACAGTTCCGACACGGGGTCCTCGACCGTGACCTGTTCACCCGCGACGTCCTCGAAACGCCAGCTCCATGCCATCGGCTTCTCCCCCATGTTCGTCAGCGGCCGCGTCACGCAGCAGAGCCTATGACCCGGGGCTCGGATGTGTCTTCCCCGGCGTCGGTCAGGGGGATCGGGCGCGTCATGGAGTACCGTGCCGGGTTGTCTCCATCTCCCTCGCCCTCACTCGCCAAGGGAGGGCTCTCCACCCCGCGGGTGGGCTTCCTGTTTCGTCACTGGTCGCGAAAAGGTGGAACCCTTGCCGTCTGACACCAGCCTCTCGGACATGACCCAACCGCTCTCGGACCCCGGCTCGACCACGCGCGGGCGCCCCGCCACGATCACACTGATGAACATCGAACCGACCGTCGACGGCCTCCAGGGAGCGCATCGTGTTCAAGCCCCGCACCGGGTCCCTCTCCGGCCAGAAGGCCGGACCCCCTTTCGGGAGTAACTGGTGAATATCCGACTGACCGGCACGGCCAAGGCATCGGGCTGGCCAGCGCCCGGGTGCCACTGCGCGTCCTGCAACGCGGCGGCGACGAATCGGCGCGCGCCGGCGCGGGTGCTGGTCGACGACGCGTTCACGCTCCCCGCCCCCGGGGAGGCCGCGCCGGACGTGCCGTCCGGGTTCGACCTCATCGACACCGCCCAGGGAACGGTGTTGCGTTCCGCCGACGGCGGGACCCTGTTGTACGCGCGCACCGACCCTGACCCGGAGGTCGGCGCGGAGTCGGTGGATCTCGTCCTGGTCGACGTGGTGGCGGCCCCGAGCGCTGTGGGCGCCCTGCGCAGGTGTGGTGCCGTCGCACCCAGCACGGCGATCGTCGGGCTTGGCGGTGACCACCGTGTTCGCTCCCCCGCCGAGCTCGAGCGGTGGTGCCGCCTGTGGGGGGTGCTCTTCCCCAGTGACAACCAGGTGCTCCCCTGCCCTCCGAAGGCATGGCCCCCGTCCCGTCCGCACGGACCACACCGGCTCTTGGTGCTGGGCGGGGCCCGCTCCGGGAAGTCCACGGAGGCCGAGCTGCGGGTGCTCGCCGAGCCGGAGGTGACCTATGTCGCGACCGGCCCAGCGGCCGACACCGACGCGGAGTGGGGCCGCCGCGTCGCGGCGCACGTGGACCGACGTCCGGACTGGTGGCGCACCGTGGAGACCCAGGACGCGGCCTCGGTCCTGCGAACCGCCCGCGGAGCGGTGCTGCTCGACTGCGTGGGGACGTGGCTCACCGCCGCCATGGATCGGTGTGGGCTGTGGGAGGAGTCGCCGAGCGCGGAGGCCGAGGAGCTCCTCCAACGGGAGGTCGACGACCTCGTCGCCGCCTACCGCGAGACCAGCGCCTACGTGGTCGCGGTCAGCAACGAGGTCGGAGCGGGAGTCGTGCCCGCGACCCCGAGTGGACGCCTGTTCCGGGACTGGTTGGGCCGCGTCAACCAACTGCTCTCCGCCCAGTCCGAGGAGGCGGTCCTCACCGTCGCCGGTCGTGTCGTGGACCTCCCCTGAGGCGCGAGGAGCCCGAATGAACACGCTCGAGAGTCTGGGACAGGGCCTGCGTACGGCGGTGGGAACGCTCACCGTGTTCCCCGTGGGGGCGGCACGGTGGGATCGGGCGACGATGCGGTGGGCGATGGCGCTCGCGCCGGTACCCGGACTGGTTCTGGGGGTGGCCGGGGCGGTCCTGTTGTGGGGCGGCCTCGCGGTGGGGGCCTCGCCCGCGGTTGCGGCACTGCTGAGCGTCGGGGCGTTGGCCCTGCTGACGCGTGGGCTGCACCTGGACGGATTGGCGGACCTCGCCGACGGGCTCGGGTCCGCTCGGCCCGCCTCCGGCGCGCTGGAGGTGATGCGCCGCTCGGACATCGGCCCGTTCGGGGTGATCACCCTCATCGTGGTGCTGGGGCTGCAGGTGGCGTGCCTCATCCAGTTGGCCGACAGCGGTCACGCGACAGCGGCCGTCGGCCTGGTGGTCGCGGTCCTCGCCGGGCGGCTGGCCATCACATGGGCGTGCCGCACGGGGGTTCCATCTGCCCGCCCCGAAGGGCTGGGGGCGATGGTCTCCTCGGTTCTCCCGTGGACGACCGTCGCGCTGAGCTCGACGGTCGTGGTGCTGGCGAGCTGGTCCCTCGGTCTGGTGGGCCCCTGGAACGGGCTGTGGGCACCGCTCTCCGTGGTCGCGGGTGTCGCCGCCGCGGAGGGGCTGCGCTGGCACGCGGTGCGCCGGCTCGGAGGGATCACCGGCGACGTCCTGGGCGCGGTGGCGGAGACCGGGGCCACGGTCACGTTGGTGGTGGCGGCCCTCCTGCTGGCGTGATCACTGTGGTGCTGGCCTCTGGTCCGGGCCGCCGCGGCCCCGAACACCGCGGACGCTGAGCGCCCGGTCGCCACACCAGCCCAGCAGTCCGCCCAGGAGCGCCCCGGTCACCATGTACACCCAGATCTCCGCGCCGGCCTGTGTCTCCGTCCATCCGGCGACGTCGAGGTTGGTGTGGACGATTCCGCACCACGCACCGGTCAGGAGGCCGCCGGTCCCGGCGTTGAAGGCTCCCACCAGTCCGACGGGCGGAACGCTCTTCGAGGTGCTCAATCGGGCGAGGCGTGGCGAGAAGATTGCGGTGAGCATCCCCAAGGTCAGCACCGTGATGAGCGGAAGGCCGATGAGGTTCGCGGTCACCGACATCGAACTCGACGGGTCGCCGCCGCTGCCGACCCGCGTGGCCATCGGGTCGGGCAGCCGGTCACGGAGCGCGAGGATCAGCACGACCGGCACCGACGCGCTGACGATGGTGAACCCCACAAACGACACCCACAGCGCTTTCCACTGGCCCGGCGTACGCTGTGCCCGGATCCGTTCCTCCAGTTCGCGTGTGTCGTCGAATCCGCGCACGAGGACCTCCAATGCCTGGGGTGATGAGGGTTGTCGAGCGAACGCTCCTCGGTCATTGTCTCGTTCGTCCGACCTCCGCCTGACAGCGGCCCGGACGTCGCGGTCGAGGCGTTCGAGGCCGGCGCGCTGCCGCGCCACCGCCCGCCCCGAATGCCCTAGCATCGGACCCGTGAGCACCGTGTTGACAGTCACCGCAGACTCCCCCGAAACCGCCCAGGCCGACGCGCTCGTCGTCGGCTACCACTCCAGTGATTCCGGTCCCGTCCCGGCTCCTGGGGCTGAGAACGTCGACGCCGCCTTCCCCGGCGGACTCGCCTCGGTCCTGACCCAGCTCGGCGCCAAGGGGACGGCCCAGGAGGTCCACACCGTTCCCTCCATGGGAGCCGTGTCCGCCTCCGTCGTCGTCGCCGTGGGCCTGGGACCGGCCTCCGACGCCCCCGAGCCCGAGTCCGTGGCGCGCGCGGTCGGCGCCGCCGTGCGTGGCCTGCGTGAGAAGGGCTCCGGCGGCACCGTCGTCGTCGCCGTTCCCGCCCACACCTCCCGTCTCGTCGAGTTCGTCGCCACGGGCGCGCTGCTCGGCGGGTACGACTTCCTGCGCTACCGCACCAACTCCGACGCCGGTGCGGGCCAGCTCGAGGAGGTGCGTCTGGTCTCCTCCGCCGAGGGCGCCGCTGACGCCGCCGAGCGTGGCCGGGTTCTCGCGGAGTCGGTGTCCCTCGCGCGTGACCTGGTGAACACCGCCCCCGTCGACCTCACGCCCGAGGACCTGGCTTTGGCCGCGAACGAGGTGGCGCGGGAGCACGGTCTGGGCATCGAGATCCTGGACGAACAGCGCCTGATCGAGGGTGGCTACGGCGGCATCACCGCGGTCGGGATGGGGTCGTCGAACCCGCCCCGGCTGGTGCGGTTGAGCTACGAGCACCCGGAGGCCAGCCGCACCGTGGCGCTGGTCGGCAAGGGGATCACCTTCGACAGTGGTGGTCTGTCCCTCAAGCCCAGTACGGCCATGGAGTGGATGAAGAGTGACATGGGCGGTGCCGCGGCGGTGCTGGCCACGCTGCGCGCCACGGCGCTGCTGCGTCCCGCCGTCAACGTCGTGGGCTACCTGGCCATCGCCGAGAACATGCCCAGCGGGACGGCGCAGCGGCCGTCCGACGTCCTGCGCGTCTACGGTGGCACCACGGTGGAGGTGCTCAACACCGACGCCGAGGGGCGTCTCGTCATGGCCGACGCGCTGGTGCGGGCCCAGGAGGACTCCCCGGACATCGTCGTGGATGTGGCCACTCTCACCGGCGCCCAGCTCGTGGCGTTGGGCACGCGCGTGTTCGGTGTCATGTCCAACGACGCCGAGCTTCGTGGCAGTGTGGTGTCCGCGGCCGACACCGCCGGTGAGGACGCGTGGCCCATGCCGCTGCCGGCCGAACTGCGCAAGGGTCTGGACTCGTCCGTCGCCGACATCGCCAACGTTCCCGGGGAACGGTGGGGCGGGATGTTGGTCGCGGGGCTGTTTTTGCAAGAATTCGTGGCGGACGGAGTTCCGTGGGCGCACCTGGACATCGCGGGACCCGCGTTCAATCAGGGTTCCCCGCACGGGTACACCCCCAAGGGGGGAACGGGTGCGGCAACCCGCACCCTGGTGGGCCTCATCGAGGCCCAGGCCGCTCAACAGAACTGATCGGCCACTGACGACACATGGCGTGGGGGCTGTTGGCCAGCCCCCACGTCGGAACCACAAGCCAAGAGGAGTGTCCTTCCCGTGAGCGACAGCGGCGGAACCTTCGACCTCGTCATACTGGGCGGCGGCAGCGGCGGCTACGCCGCGGCGCTCCGCGCGGCCGAACTGGGCATGAGCGTGGCCTTGATCGAGAAGGACAAGGTCGGCGGAACCTGCCTGCACTACGGCTGTATCCCGACCAAGGCGCTGCTGCACGCCGCCGAGGTCGCCGACTCCTCGCGCGAGAGCGAGACCTTCGGGGTCAAGAGCACCTTCGAGGGCATCGACATGGCCGGCGTCAACGCCTATCGCGAGAAGATCATCGCGGGCCCGTACAAGGGGCTCTCCGGGCTGATCAAGTCCCGCGGGATCACCACCGTGGAGGGCCACGGGACGCTCACGGCCCCCAACCAGGTCACCGTCGACGGCACTGTCTACGAGGGCCGCAACATCCTGCTGGCCACCGGGTCCAAGACCAAGACCATCGGTCTGGACATCGACGGGACCCGGCTGATCGACAGCGAGCAGGCGCTGCGGCTGGACTACGTGCCCAAGTCCGCCATCGTGCTGGGCGGCGGCGTGATCGGGGTCGAGTTCGCCAGCGTGTGGCGCTCCTTCGGCGCCGAGGTCACCATCGTCGAGGCACTGCCCCACCTGTTGCCCTCGGAGGACGAGGACAGCTCCAAGCTGTTGGAGCGGGCCTTCCGCAAGCGGGGCATCAAGTTCGAGCTGGGCACTCCCTTCGAGAGCCACAAGATCACCGACTCCGGGGTCTCCGTCACGCTCCAGGGCGGCAAGACGTTGGAGGCCGACGTCATGCTGGTGGCGGTGGGACGCGGACCGGTGTCGGAGGGGCTCGGCTACGAGGAGCAGGGCATCAGCCTGGATCGTGGCTTCGTCCTGGTGGACGAGAACCTGCACACGGGCGTGGGCAACATCTACGCCGTCGGTGACCTGACCCCCGGCCCGCAGCTCGCGCACGTGGGCTTCGGCGAGGGGATCTTCGTCGCCGAGCAGATCGCCGGTCTCAACCCCGTGCCGATCGACTACGACGGTGTCCCGCGCGTCACCTACAGCGACCCCGAGGTCGCCTCGGTCGGACTCACGTCCAAGGTCGCCCAGGAGCGCGGGTACGAGACCGAGGAATACACGTTCAACCTCGCGGGTCTGGGCAAGGCACGCATCCTCAACACTCAGGGTGCGCTCAAGATGATCTCCGCGAAGGACGGGCCGATTCTCGGTGTCCACGTCGTCGGCAGCCGCGTCGGCGACCTCATCACGGAGGGGCAGCTCCTGTACAACTGGGAGGCCCTGCCCTCCGAGGTGGCGCAGCTCATCCACCCGCATCCCTCGATGTCGGAGGCGATGGGTGAGGCGGCTCTGGCGCTCACCGGGAAGCCCCTCCACACCCACGACTGATGGTTGACGGGGTGGCGCCCTCCTAGCGCCACCCCGTCGTTCCGCACAACCAGGTACAGCAGACCAGCGAGGAAGTCATGTCCACTCCCGTCACACTGCCCCCCCTCGGAGAGAGCATCACCGAGGGAACCGTCACCCAGTGGCTCAAGAAGGAGGGTGACACTGTCGACGTGGACGAGCCGCTGCTGGAGGTCTCCACCGACAAGGTCGACACCGAGATCCCCTCCCCCGCCGCCGGCGTTCTCTCCCGGATCATCGTGGCCGAGGACGAGACCGTCGAGGTGGGCGCCGAGATCGCGGTGATCAGCGCGTCCGGCGAGGCCGGCGCTGCCGCCGCCCCCGAGCAGACCACGCCCCCGGCCCCCGAACCGACCCCCGAGCCCACGCCGGAACCCACGCCGGAGCCGGTCGCGCAGGCCGAGCCGACGCCCGCTCCCGCGACGCCCCCGGCTCCGCAGGCCCAGACCGCCCCGCCTGCTCCGCCGGCCCCGGTCGCCGAGCAGCCGGAGCGGCTGGGCACGCCGCCGCGGCCGACGCGTGACGAGGTCACGCCCTCCGTCGACGTGGGGACGATGGACGCCGGCGCCGTTCGCCGGTCGGACGCGGCCAGCGAGTCCTACCTGACGCCCCTGGTGCGCAAGCTGGCGGCCGAGCGGAGTGTGGACCTGAGCACGGTGACGGGAACCGGTGTTGGCGGCCGGATCCGTAAGCAGGACGTCCTCGCCGCCGCGGAGCGTCAGGCGTCCGCGCCGGCCGCCGCCCCCACCCGGATCGTCACACCGGACACGACGCTGCGGGGCCGCACGGAGAAGATGTCGAGCCTGCGCCAGTCGATCTCCCAGCGGATGGTGGAGTCACAGCGCACCTCGGCCCAGGCGAACCAGGTCATCGAGGTCGACGTGACCCGCGTCGCGCGGCTGCGGGAACTGGCCAGCGCGGAGTTCCAGGCCCGTGCCGGGGTCGCGCTGACCTACTTCCCGTTCTTCACCCTCGCCACGGTGGAGGCCCTCAAGGGCCACCCGAAGCTGAACGCCGTGATCGACAGCGCGGCCCAGCAGGTGACCTACCACGCCGAAGAGAACCTGGCCATCGCGATCGACACCGAGCAGGGGCTGCTCGCGCCGGTCATCCAGGAGGCGGGGAACCTCAACCTCGCCGGTCTCGCGCGGGCCATCCAGGACCTCGCGTCACGGACGCGCTCCGGCGCGGTGAGCCCGGACGAGCTGAGCGGCGCCACGTTCTCGCTGAACAACACGGGCAGTGTGGGCGCGGTGATCGACACCCCGATCATCAACCAGCCGCAGGTGGGCATCCTGAGCGTCGGCAAGGTCACCAAGCGCCCGGTCGTGGTCGAGGACCCGAACCTGGGTGAGGTCATCGCGGTCCGCTCCATGGTGTTCCTCTCGCTGAGCTTCGACCACCGGCTGATCGACGGCGGCGACGCGGCTCGCTTCCTCCAGGACATCAAGGCCCGCCTTGAGGAGGGCGCCTTCGAGTCCGAGGTCGGGCTCGCCTGACCCGTCCCGCATCCCCGATCGCGCGCCCGCCGAACGTCCACCGACGTTTCCGGCGGGCGCGCTTCGCGTCTCCGGGGTGACTGGCCGGGAAGCGCCGAGACGTGGACGACCTCGCTGTCTCGTGATGCCACTGTGCCGACCGCGAGGAATCGGCCGTAGGACCGGGGCCTTGTTCGGAGGGGGTCACCACGAAGGGACGTGGAGGGGACTCGTCCGCGCTCGATCGCCGTTCTGTCGCGGCGTGAGGGTGTTGCCCCTACCTCCGGCGCGCGTCCGCGGTTGGCCTGGCCCGACGTGCAAGACGTGTCCGGTCTTCGCTTCGCGCACGCGCTCGACGCCCGGAACACACGAGGGAAGACGCCCCACGGCGCCCGAGTTCCGGGCCGGTCGCGGTGCGCGCCGAACGCCCGCCCACGCCAGCACGCCCTCCACGGGTCCTCGGGACTCAGCTTCTCGGCTGGTCGACGGCCGATCGACGCGTCCGGTGCCCGCCCCGCCCCGTCACCACCGGGAGTCCAGACCGGAGACCACGCGCACGGCGACGCGGACGTCGCGCCCCGGAACCAAGATCACCGACGACGGTATGGCTCCACTCCACCAGCGGAGCCGGACTCGCCCGCGTCCGAGAACGGCGTCAGGGGTCGGCGTGTGTCCGTCGACGTGAGCCCGTCGGGGCACACGTCGGATCGAACGCGTGGGGCCCGCCAACCGCGCTGGCGACCACCATCCTTCTACGCTGGTGGCCCTTTGTGTCCAGTCCAGACCTTTCGGGGAGGACCCCACCATGAGAGTCGCGATCACGGGAGCGTCCGGGTTCATCGGTACCGCGCTGCGGGAGTCCCTGCGGAGGGACGGCCACGAAGTCCTGCGGTTGGTTCGTGGGAAGGCGCGGGCGAAGGACGAAGTGGGATGGGATCCCGAGGCAGGGGATGTTGACTCCGCGGCGTTGGTCGGGACCGACGCGGTGGTGCATCTGGCGGGGGCGCCGCTCGGCCCGCGGCGGTGGACCGCCGAACACAAGCGTCGGATCCGGCTGAGCCGTACCCGCGGGACCCGAACCCTCGCGGAGGCACTCGCCGCGATGGACAGTCCGCCGCCGCGAATGCTGTCGGCCTCAGCCGTCGGATTCTACGGCGACACCGGATCGGTGGTGGTGGACGAGTCCGCCCCCCGGGGGTCGGGATTCCTGTCCGAGGTGGTCGCGGACTGGGAGGCCGCCACAGAGCCCGCGGCCGAGGCCGGGGTGTCGGTGGCCCACACCCGGACGGGGGTCGTCCTGTCGACGGACGGTGGGCTCATGGGCACCGTACTGCCGTTGTTCCGGCTGGGGCTGGGTGGTCGTCTCGGCTCCGGGCGGCAGTACATGAGCTGGATCGCCGAGACCGACGAGATCGGTGCGATGCGGTTCCTGCTGGAGCGGCCCGACCTGACCGGCCCGTTCAACCTGACGGCGCCGGAGCCGGTCACGAACGCGGAGTACACGCGGATGTTGGCCGCGGCGCTACGCCGCCCCGCGCCGTTCACGGTCCCGGCGGGAGCACTCAGGTTGGCGCTGGGCGGGTTCGCCGACGAGGCCGCGCTGGTGAGCCAGCGGGTGGTGCCGGCCCGGCTGCGGGAGGCGGGCTACACCTTCCGTGATCCCGCGCTCGTCCCGGCGTTGGCCGCGCTGCTGCGGTGAGGGGACGCCCGAGGTCACGGGTGGCCACGGTGAGCTATGTGCGATTGGCCGCTCCGCCACGGTGGAACACCGGCGGGATTCGAACCCGCGTGACCCGGTCCGGGTCGCATAGTCCGAAGGAACCGTGATCGTCGCACCGGGCATCCCCGCACTACTAGACATCAGGGGCGGCCCGGGGTCAACTGGGATCCCGCCCGGTCGCGGACCGTCGGCGTGGGCGGTAGACCAGTCGCCGCAGTAGGGCGTCCGCGGGACCGGGCCGGTCGGCGCGGTCGAGACTGTACGCGGCGCCAAGGGACACCAGCCACGCCCCGAACGCGGCCGCGAGGGCCCCCGCCATCCCGACGTGGGTTCCGAGGCCGCCGAGCTGCGGATGCAGCACCAACGTGACCAGTATGGAGTTCAGGAGGTAGAACGTCAGTGAGCGCTGGCCCATCGCGGCAACGGCGCCCGAGAGGACGCCGGTCGGGGAGCCGAGCCGCAGCGCGATGAGGCCGAACAGGGCGGCGTACCCCGCTCCCCCGAGCACACCGGTGTGGACCTGAAGGGCCATCAGCGCCCCGACCGTCACCGGGGAGACCGCGAGGAGGCCGACGGCGTACGCGGCGGCGGGAAGCGCCCCCAGGAGCGAGGCGGAGATCCCCGCCACCGCGATCCGCGCGAGCGCGACGCGGTGGCGCTCGGGGTCGTTCAGCAGGCCACGGCGGCCCGCGACGAAACCCAGCACCACCAACAACAACAGGGGGTAGGCGAACGCGATGAACAGTGGGGTGGCGAGGATCGACACCACGCGTTCGATCCAGTCGGCGGTGGTCAGATAGCCGGGTGTTCCCGCCTCGGCCAGGTCGTCGCCGGTCGCGAGGGACCAGCCGTAGCCGATCATGGCGACGGTCACGGTCAGCAGGGACAGGCCCGCCAGCACCACGACGGCGCGACGCAGCACCACGTCACTCCGGAAGAGCAGCCAGCCGAGAAGCAGACCGGCGAGCCCGTAGGACGTCAGGATCTCCCCGGGGAACACCAGGACGATGTTGACCGCGCCGAAGAGGAACAGGAACACCGCGCGTCGGCGTAGCAGGCGGCGGACCTCCCGTTCTGACTCTCCACGGGCGAGCTGGCGCGCCACGAGCCACGCCATCCCGTAGCCGAACAGGATCGCGAACATCGGGAAGGCGCGGTTGTCGAGGACGAGGACGGTGAGGAACGTCGCCACCCGGTCGACGGTCGGAGCGGTGTCCAGTGACGTGCCGAAGCCGACGCCCGCGTACACCCCGGCGTAGGCCATGGCGATCAGCAGCAGCATCGTTCCCCGGGCGAGGTCGGGGGCGGGTTTGCGCTCCGTCGCGCGCACTGGACCAGAGGGGGCGAAGGGAACAGACATACCCCTAATGGAACACGTGTGTTCCATAAACGTCAATTCGCGTGCCTTTGTGAGTCACCAACCTCCATGGTCAGTACACCTAGGTGGTGGCGTCGGTCAGCTCCTCCCGCAGGGCGTCCAGCGCAGCGCGCCAGTACTCCTTCGTTCGCGCGGCGGCCTCGGCGTCGGCGAGTCGACCGTGCTCCACGGCGACCTGACACCGGTCCGGCCCCTTCACGGTGAACGTGACCGTGACCCGGTCCCCACCGGCTCCCCAGTCGGCGCGCAGGGACCTCGGTTGGGTGGTCCGGCGAAGGTGCAGCCGGTCGTCGACGAGCCACCGCCGCCGTCGCTCCTCCTCGACGAACGCGGCGAAGACACGTTCCGCGGACGCCGGCAGGGTCTTGGCCGCGCTCACGCTGAACGTCCCGTCCGGCTGCTGCCCCGGACTCCGCATGCCGCGTGACTGTTCGTAGCCCACCGTGATCGTCTGCGCCCACCAGCCGTCGACGGCCCCCTCCTCCACCAACCACCGCGCGATCTCGGTGTGGCCGTGGTCCCGCGCGCCCCACGCGTCGAGAACCTCGAACCATTCCTCCCAGCCGCGTCCGGTCCGCTCGCGCACCGCCTCGTCCGACACCGCCATCACGTACCTCCTGTGCGGATCCCCACCTGGTTGGTATCCGTCGGCGACGACGTCACACGTGGATCGTTCGGCTGCGGGTCACATACCCCGGCGGGTGCGGCGCGAAGGGTCGGTCCGGCACGGGAACCGGGCGCGACGGAACGTGCGGGAGATATGGCGCCGCCCGCCCTGGGCCGTGGGGGCGGGGGCCGGGGCGTACCCACGGATGGCCAGGGCGGGGGCGCCCGGGAAGGAAAGCCCGAAGCACCTTCCAAGCTGACACCACGGACGATAGGAACACCTCGCCCCGGGCGCCACCGCTTCGCGAAATCTGGGGAAAACGTGGTGGCCGGTGGAGTCCGGCCAGGCCCGCGCTCGCCCGGGGTCTAGGAACGGGGTTCTGGGTCGGGATCCTCACGGCGACCCACCGCCGCCATCAGGCGTTTCTCCGCGTCGGGGCCCCTACCGACGGAGGGGAGTCGCAGCAGCAGGGGTAGGCCGATCACCCACCAGGCGAGGATGATGACCCACTCCTCCGGCCAGTTCAACGACGCCGGCATTCCAGGTAGGTACAAAACACCCAGCCCGAGGGCGAGCACCAGTGCGCTGCCGCCCACCAGGCGGGGGTAGCGCACTCGAAAGGGGCGCGGCATCTGTGGCTCCGTCCTGCGCAGGACGAGGAACGACACCACCACCACGACGTAGGCGACCACGATGCTCATGCCGCCGGCGTTGATGAGCCAGTTCATCATCGGCTCGCCGAACAGTGGGGCGATCACCGACAGGCCGCCCACGAACAGCAGGGCGTTTCCCGGGGTGCGGAACCGCGGGTGGAGCCGACCGAACCAGCGGGGAAGCATCCCGGAGACGGCCATCGCGTACAGCAGGCGACTGGCGCCGATGAGGAAGGCGTTCCAGCTCGTCAACAGGCCGGCGATCCCGCCCAGGACGAGCAGGTTGCCCATCGTGTGGCTGTTCCACAGCGCACGCATGGCCTCCGCCGTTCCCAGGTCGGCCTCGACCAGGTCCGGCACGGGCATGCTCGACCCGACGGTGAGCATGATCAGGATGTACCAGGCCGCAGCGCAGAGCACGCTCACCACGAGGATGCGCCCGACCTGCCGATAGGGGATCTTGATCTCGCTCGCCGACTGCGGGATGACGTCGAAGCCGACGAACAGGAAGGGAACCGCCACGAGCACGGTGAGAAGCCCGGCTGGTCCGACCCCGAAGGCCGGCCGCATGGTCTCGGTGGAGCCGCCGGTGAACGCGCCGAGCAGCAACACCAGACCGACCGCCAGCAGGAAGAGCACGGCGATGGTCTGGAAGACACTGGCTGGCCGGATACCGACGTAGTTGAGCACCGTCATCACCACGGCGGTCCCCACACCCACCGCGACCCAAGTGGCGTAGACGTCGTAGTCGGCGACCGTCCACATGTGTCCGGCGAGCATGCCTGGGAACAGGTCCACGATCGTCTGTGGGATGGCCACGGCCTCGAACGCGACCACGGAGACGTAGCCCAGGACCATCGCCCAGGAGGCCACGAACGCGCCCTTGGCGCCCAGCGCGCGCATCGCGTAGTGGTGCTCACCGCCCGCCTTGGGCATCGCGGTCACCAACTCCGCGTAGGTGAGCCCGACGAGGGCGATGATCACGCCACCGATCGCGAAGGCGAGCGCGGCACCCACGGGACCGGCGGCCTCCAGGAAGCCGGAGGTGGCCGTGATCCACCCGAACCCGATCATCGCGCCGAACGCGAGAGCGAGGATGTCGCCCCGCCCCAGCACCTTCAGGAATCCGTCGTTGGATCCCCGTGGCGAGCCATCACTCGTGGCCATGGGCGGCACCTCTCTGTCGTCCGACACGCACGCGGTCCCGGCGGTCATCGGCCCCGGGACGACCTGTCGTCACGAGACAGGAAGTACCTATCGGACGCCTTCGGAGCACAACCCCCGGAAACACGGTGATCCACAAAACACGCACCAAACTGCCACACTCCTCCCTCTCACACCAGAGGGTTCCGCGGCCCACTCCCCCACCAGGCGACTTGGCGTGCCCCAGGTCTCTGAACTCCCCACTCAGGTGGGCTCTCGGTTACGCCGGCGACTCGGCGTAACCGTCATCCGGCCCGGTGCGACACGGGAGCGGGCGGTAACTCCGGCGGACGCCGAGGTATTCCGGCGTGGGGCCGCACGTCGAGGGTGGTCCTCACCACCCTCGCGCGCCGAGAAGGGCGCGTAAGGTGGGGGTATGGCTGAACTCGCCTTCGCGTGGTTGGGCCCCGAGCCGGTTCCGTACCAGGCGGGGTGGGACCTTCAGAAACGGCTCCACGCCGCCCGCGTGGACGACCGTGTCGGCGACACGGTGCTGCTTCTGGAACACGAGCCGGTGTACACCGCGGGCAAACGCACCCGGGCCCCGGACCGCCCGGTCGTTGACCCCGGCGCGCCGGTGATCGACATCGACCGTGGCGGGAAGATCACCTGGCACGGCCCCGGCCAGCTCACCGGGTACCCGATCGTTCGGCTCAGCGATCCGATCGACGTCCTCGCCCACGTCCGCGCGTTGGAGGAGGTCATGATCCGCACGATCGCGGACTTCGGCCTGACCGGCGTCCGGGTGGAGGGCAAGAGCGGTGTCTGGCTCGACCCCGACCCGCGACGCGGGCTCATCCAACGGAAGGTCGGCGCGATCGGCTGCCGGGTCTCCCGTGGGGTCGGTATGCACGGGTTCGCCCTGAACTGCGCGAACGACCTGTCCTGGTACTCAGCGATCGTTCCCTGCGGCATCCCCGTCGACGAAGGGGACGTCACATCGCTCACGCGAGAGCTGGGGCGCGAGATTCCCGTCGCCGAGGTCCTGCCTCCGGTGCGGCGCCACCTCGCCGCCGTGTTCGGAGCCACCTCCACGACATCCTCCGACGGTGTTCCGGAGATACCGGAGCCCGCGTCGCACACATTGAGTGCCGTATGACCGGCACCACCCGAAACGATCCCCCACAAGGGCGCGGAAAGGAAGACGCGGTGACCGCTGTCGCACCCGAAGGCCGCAAGCTGCTGCGCATCGAGGCCCGCAACAGCCAGACGCCGATCGAGAAGAAGCCTCCGTGGATCAAGACCCGGATGCGGATGGGCCCGGAGTACAGCGCGCTGAAGTCGCTGGTCCGTCGCGAGGGCCTGCACACGGTGTGTGAGGAGGCCGGGTGTCCCAACATCTACGAGTGCTGGGAGGACCGCGAGGCAACGTTCCTGATCGGTGGGGAACAGTGCACCCGCCGGTGCGACTTCTGCCAGATCGCGACCGGCAAGCCCACCCCGTTCGACCGCACGGAACCGTTGAAGGTCGCGGAGTCGGTGCGGACGATGGGGCTGCGCTACGCCACGGTCACCGGCGTCGCCCGTGACGACCTCGACGACGGCGGGGCGTGGCTCTACGCCGAGACCGTCCGGAAGATCCACGAACTCAACCCCGAGACCGGGGTGGAACTGCTCATCCCCGACTTCGACTCCAAGGACGACCAGTTGGCCGAGGTGTTCGGGTCCCGCCCGGAGGTCCTCGCCCACAACGTGGAGACGGTGCCGCGGATCTTCAAGCGGATTCGCCCGGCGTTCCGCTACGAACGGTCGCTGGAGGTCATCACCAAGGCGCGCGCGGACGGCCTGGTCACCAAGTCCAACCTGATCCTCGGCATGGGTGAGACCCGCGACGAGGTCAGCACCGCGATGCGGGACCTGCACGAGGCCGGCTGTGACCTGCTGACCATCACGCAGTACCTGCGCCCGTCGAAGCTGCACCACCCCATCGAGCGGTGGGTCAAGCCGGAGGAGTTCGTCGAGCTCAACACCGAGGCCGAGGAGATCGGCTTCGCCGGCGTGATGTCCGGGCCGATGGTGCGCTCCTCCTACCGCGCGGGCCGGCTGTACAAGCAGGCCGTGGAGAAGCGGGCGGCCCAGGGCGCCGCACAGTAGTGTCGTCCCGGTTCCCCGCCCGAGGTGGGGAACCGGGACGGAGCGGACGTCGTTCGTGAGGGAATATCCTTGGTTGTATGGCGAAGTCCAAGGACACCGAGAAGGCACCGGCCGGCAAGAGCGCTGGCAAGAACGCGGACAGTGGCGCCGCGGAGAAGCGACCCGGGCGACTGAAACAGATCCGGATGGTCGCGGGGCTCGTGCACAAGCAGAGCCCGTGGAGTATCCCGATCGCCGTCGTGATCGCGATCGTGGTCCTTGGACTGGCGATTCTGGGCGGGATCCTGACCGGGGCCGTCTGGTACTGGGTCATCCTCGGTATTCCCACCGCCTTCCTCTCCGGATTCATCTTCTTCACCCGCCGCGCCCAGACGGTGCAGTACAAGATGCTGGAGGGCCAACTGGGCGCCGGCATGGCGATCCTGGAGAACATGCGGGGCAACTGGGTGTTCACCCCGGGGGTCAACGGCAATCGGGAGATGGACGTCGTGCACCGCGTGGTGGGGCGGCCGGGCATCATCCTGGTCGGCGAGGGCAACCCCAACCGGGTCAAGGGCCTGATCGCCAAGGAGAAGAAGCGGGTGGCGCGCGTCGCCTACAGCGCCCCGATCTACGACCTTCGGGTCGGCAGCGGCGACGAGGAGGTCTCGATCTCCCAACTGCGCAAGCGGGTGATGAAGCTGCCGCGAAACCTGAACAAGGCGCAGGTCGCCGAGCTCAACTACCGGTTGAAGGCGCTTCCGCCCGCCATGCAACTTCCCAAGGGCCCCATGCCCAAGGGCGCGAAGATGCCCAAGGGCCCCAAGATGCCGGGCGGTCAGTCCTAGAACAAGGCTCGCCAGCCGGGAACACGTCGGACGACGGGGACGGGCGCCTCGCGCGGTACGGGTCGCGGGAGGCGCCTTCCCTTGTGCTCAGATGCGGGTGCTGACCGTTCCCACCGCGCGGTCGTGCAGTCCCCGGTTGTCCCGGTCGTAGACGACGGCCGGAATGACCAGGCACAGCAGAAGCGTCCGCACGAGGACCGCGAGCGGCCAGGTCACCGACGACGCGGGAAGCTGCCCCATCCGGATACCGAAGATCCGCTTGCCGATGGTGGTGCCGGTGAACGTGATGAGCAGTGTGGCCTGCGCGGCGAAGACGACGAGCGCGACGTAGGCCGTCAGGTTCGCCGATCCGTCGAACACCGTGTGCGCGACCCCGAGGGACAGCAGCCAGTCCACCGCGAGCGCCCCGAGCCGTCGCGGCACCGACGCGACGGCTCCCGTTCCGTCGCGCGGCATACCCAGACGGTTGCCCGGGTGAACGAACTCCTCGGAGTGGGGGTCGTCGGAGTTGGCGGGGGTGTTACGCGTGGCCATACCACCACGGTACTGGCCCGTGGCGGTGGTGAGCGGGCAGGGTCAGGACGCGCGACGGCCCGCGAACCCGCGGTCCACCAGCGCGACACCGATCGCGGCGACGATCACCTGCACGATGAGTACGAAGAGCCAGAACGTGGTGAAGATGGCCGCGATCGCCGAGCCGACGAAGGCCGCGACGATGCCGATCACGAGAGTGAGCCACAGTGGGACGTGTTGACGGCCCGGCGCGACGAGCCGTCCCAGCGCTCCGATGATGAGGCCGACGATGATGGCCGAGATGATTCCTGTGATCTCCACGGTTCCTCCTGGTCGCGGTGATCCCTGTTCCCCCAGGCCGATCCCCAGGCTGTCTGAGTCATTCCCCGCCCGACTCGCGCCCATGCGAACGCCGCGTGACGTCCTTCTCACGCCGACCGCATAGCATCGTTGTGACCAGCCGGAACACCGGCGCGGGTTCCCCGGCGCGGGGATCGCGCGGCGTAACATACGGGAAACATCGGGGACACGGAGTAGAAATCGCCTGGTCGTAGCGTTGAGGGCGCAGTCGGGAGGTGGTCTGGGCCGGCGCGACACCGCCGCCGCTCCCCCGACACCCGGTCACCTCTACCTACCGCACGGAGGCAATTTTGTTCAGCAGCGCGCAGGAACTCCTGGCCTTCACGGCCGCGGAGGACGTCAAGTTCCTCGATGTCCGATTCACCGACCTGTTCGGATCGACGCACCACTTCACGATCCCGATCGAGCAGGTGGACGAGGACTTCCTCGACGACGGCCTCATGTTCGACGGCTCCTCCATTCGTGGGTTCCAGGCCATCCACGAGTCCGACATGCTGCTGCTCCCCGACTACACCACCGCCGTGTTGGACGCCTTCCGTCAGCACAAGACGGTGAACCTGACGTTCTTCGTGCACGACCCCTTCACCCGTGAGTCCTACAGCCGCGACCCGCGCAACGTCGCCCGCAAGGCGGAGGCCTACCTCAAGGACTCCGGGATCGCCGACACGGTGTTCTTCGGCCCGGAGGCCGAGTTCTACATCTTCGACGACGTGCGGTTCGAGACCCGGGAGAACGCCAGCTTCTACTACATCGACTCCATCGAGGGGGCCTGGAACACCGGCACCCAGAACGGCAAGTCGAACCTCGGGTACCGGCCGCGGTACAAGGGCGGGTACTTCCCGGTGGAGCCGGTCGACCACTACAGCGACCTGCGGTCCACCATGGTGCGCAACCTGATCGACGCCGGCATGAAGATCGAGATCCAGCACCACGAGGTCGGCACCGCCGGTCAGGCGGAGATCGACTTCCGGTTCGACACGATGTTGAAGTCCGCCGACAACGTGCAGCTCTACAAGTACATCGTCAAGAACACCGCCTACGCCGAGGGCAAGTCGGTCACCTTCATGCCCAAGCCGGTGTTCGGCGACAACGGCTCCGGCATGCACTGCCACATGAGCCTGTGGAAGGACGGCCAGCCGCTGTTCTTCGACGAGTCCGGCTACGCGCAGCTCTCCGACATGGCCCGCTACTACATCGGCGGCCTGTTGAAGCACGCCCCCGCGATCCTCGCCTTCTCCAACCCGACGGTGAACTCCTTCCACCGCCTGGTCCCGGGCTACGAGGCCCCGGTCAACCTGGTGTACTCCCAGCGCAACCGTTCGGCCTGTATCCGGATTCCGATCACCGGAACCAACCCGAAGGCCAAGCGCCTGGAGTTCCGCGTCCCCGACCCCGCGGCGAACCCCTATCTGGCGTTCTCGGCGATGCTGATGGCCGGTATCGACGGCATCAAGAACAAGATCGAGCCGCCGGAGCCGGTGGACAAGGACCTCTACGAGCTGCCGCCCGAGGAAGCCACCGCGATCCCGCAGGTCCCCGACTCCCTGGACGCGTGCCTGACCGCGTTGGAGGAGGACCACGAGTTCCTCCTCGAGGGCGGCGTGTTCACCCCGGACCTGATCTCGACCTACGTGGAGTACAAGCGCACCGAGGAGATCGACTCCCTGCGGCTGCGCCCGCACCCCCGTGAGTTCGAGCTCTACTACGACTGCTGACGCGTCCTCCGACGCGCCCCGCGGGCCCACGCCTCAGTTGAGGCGCGGGCCCGCCGCGTTGTGCGAGCCGATCCAGCGGTTGGTCGGCGTCCGGCCGAGACCGGTCGCCGCTCGGTCCGGCGGGAGGCGTTCCGCGATGTCACGGCGATGGGCACTCGCCTACGACGTTCCCGATGACGCCGAGATCACCCACATGCTGGTCAACGGCGCGACCATGTTCGACGACGGGGAGCGCGTGGACATCGACTGACATCCCCGCGCACCACTGTGTCGGAATGATGACGACAGTCACACATGAGTGATACGGTGCCGGCATGGCGAGCATGTCGGACTCCCGAGGGATCGCGGTCGTCACGGGCGCCACGGGCGGGATCGGCCGAGCCCTGGTGGACGCGCTGGTGCGCGACGGATGTCGCGTGGTCGGCCTGGGACGGGACCGGGAACGGCTCGACGACCTGGAGCGTGAGCACGCGAGCGCTCCGGTGACCGGACTGGTCTGCGACATCACCGACGAGGACGATGTCGCGGCCACCTTCGCCGAGCTGGACCCGGTGTCGGTCCTGGTGAACAATGCCGGGATCTCGGAGACGGCCCCCGTGGCGCGGACGTCCCTCGCTGACTGGGAGGCTCACCTCCGGGTCAACGCGACGTCGGCCTTCCTGGCGACGCGGGCGGTCCTCCCCGGAATGCGGGACCGCGACCACGGCCGCGTCGTGTTCGTCGCCTCCACCGCGGGACTCGAGGGCACGCGCTACACCAGTGCCTACACCGCCTCCAAACACGCCATGCTGGGGCTGGCCCGCTCGGTCGCCGCCGAGGTGGCCGGCACCGGGGTGACGAGCAACGCCGTCTGCCCCACGTTCGTCCGCTCGCCGATGACCGAACGGTCCGTGGCCCGCATCAGCGGACGCACGGGGCGCGGCGTCGAGGAGGCCGAGGCGGCGCTCGCCACGGCCTCCCCTTTGGGGCGGCTGGTCGAACCCGCCGAGGTGGCCGCGGCCGTATCCTACCTCGCGAGTTCACACGCCGCCGCAGTCAACGGCCAGTCCCTGATCATCGATGGAGGAGGCATTCAGCGTTGAGCCCGTTCCGCGCTTCGGCGCCGCTAACACAGACGTGGGAGCACTTCGACGTCACACACGCTGACGGCGTCACCACGGTGACGCTGAATCGGCCCGAGAAACTCAACGCCCTCACCTTCGACTCCTACGCCGACCTGCGGGACCTCCTGCTGGAGATCCCCCAGCGCGGAGACACCCGGGTGCTGGTGCTCCGGGGCGAGGGACGCGGGTTCTGTTCCGGGGGCGACGTGAACGCCATCATCGGCGAGACGCTCGCGATGGACCCGGCCGACCTCCTCGACTTCACCCGCATGACGGGCGAGGTGGTGCGGGTGATGCGCGAGTGCCCGGTGCCCATCATCGCCTCGATCCACGGCATCGCCGCTGGCGCCGGCTCGGTGCTGGCCCTCGCCTCCGACTTCCGGGTCGTCGCCGAGTCCGCGAAGTTCGCGTTCCTGTTCACCAAGGTGGGTCTCTCGGGAGCGGACATGGGGGCCGCCTATCTCCTGCCCCGCGTCGTCGGTCTGGGCCACGCGACGAAGCTCCTCATGCTCGGCGACACCATCCCCGCGGCGGAGGCCGACCGTTACGGGCTGGTGAGCGAACTCGTGGCCGACGAGGAACTCGACGCCGCGACAACGACCCTGGCCTCCCGCCTGGCCGACGGCCCGGCGCTCGGCTACGCGCAGACCAAGGCCCTGATCACCCGGGAACTGGACATGAGTCT
This sequence comes from Spiractinospora alimapuensis, assembly GCF_018437505.1. Classification (NCBI taxonomy): domain Bacteria; kingdom Bacillati; phylum Actinomycetota; class Actinomycetes; order Streptosporangiales; family Nocardiopsidaceae; genus Spiractinospora; species Spiractinospora alimapuensis. The sequence goes on from NZ_CP072467.1 coordinate 1,238,330, forward strand.
GTCCGGGGCCCTGGAGTTGGAGGCCACCACCCAGGCGCTGCTGATGAAGAGCGTGGACTACGCCGAGTTCCACGCCGCATTCACCGGCAAGCGCGACCCCCAGTGGAAGGGACGTTAGGTGACCTCTCCGCACTCCCTGGTGAACCCGCCCGGCCTGAGCCCGGCGGTGGGTTTCGCGCACGCGGTCGTACCCGCCGCCGGACGCACGGTCTACCTGGGCGGCCAGACCGCCCAGGCGCCGGACGGCACCATCCAGGGCGCGACGGTCACCGACCAGATGGACGTCGCCCTGTCCAACCTGGTCGAGGCCCTGCGCGCCTGCGGCGCCCAACCCGAACACCTGGTCAGTCTCGTCATCTACACGACCGACGTGCCCGGATACCGAGCGGCCCTACGCGACATCGGACGACGCTACCGCGACCACCTGGGCCGCCACTTCCCCGCCATGGCCCTCCTCGGCGTCGCGGAACTCTTCGACCCCGACGCCCTCGTGGAACTGATCGGTACCGCCGTCATCCCCTCATGACCGGCTCCGGAGGGGAGGGGTGTGCCGGCCCCCACCCCTCCGGAGCACGGCCTCGTCGGCGGATCTCTCATCGCCGGCCGGGCGGTCGCCGTCACTCGGCATCGGTGCCCCCCGCGGCGTCCGCCCCTCCGGCGTTCGAGGCGCTGACCAGGACTTCGGTCTGCCACAGGTGTCGCGGCTGGGCGTGCAGCCGCAAATAGTGTTCGGCGATCTCGTCGGGGTCGAGGACGGTACCGGCCGCGACGGGACCGTCTATGGTGACGCTGGCGACGTGCACCCCCGAGGGGCCGTACTCCTGGTCGAGCAGGGAGACGAGGGTTCGTACCCCCGCCTTGCCGAGCGAGAGGCTGACGTACCGGGGTTTCGCCGCGGGCATGCCTCAGGTGACGATGATCGACCCACTCCCCCGTCGCGCCATCGCGGGCGCGACGTGAGCGGCCGCGGTGAGGGCACCAACCACGTTGACCGACCAGGCGTCCAACTGGGCCCGCACCGACAACTCCCCGGGCGAGTCCGGCTGGATGACCGCCGCGTTGTAGACCACGACGTCGGGCAGGCCAATCTCCTCGCAGACTGTGTCCAGCGCGGCACGCAACGCTGTCTCATCCGCGCTGTCGGCGGGGAGGGAGACGACGGGAACCGCCAAGGAGGCGACCGCCTCGGCCACGTTCGAGAGGGTCCCTGGGGTGCGTGCGACAAGCGCGATCGGCATGCCCTCCTGGGCGAACCGGCGGGCGACGGAACGGCCGACCCCCGGGCCCGCTCCGATGACCACTGCTCCTGGCAGCGCTGGCTCCTTCCGTCGACCACACCGGGCCAGCGGAACGTTAGGGCATGACGTCGACGTGAAGGCAATCCCCGCGAAGGATCGAATCGTCGCCGAGGATCCACGTCCCCTCGCCGGGGTACGAGAGGGACGCCGATGCCCGCCCGCCGGAGAACTCGTGCCCAGGGACGCGCCGACAGTCCTCCCAACGCGCGGGGTCCCACGACCGGGGCCGATCCACCGTGTCACCCCCATCGTGATCACTCCACCCCCACCGGGATTTCTCCGCTTCCAGCGGGTGGGGGCGCACCCCGCTCCGCGAGGGCGCGGTCAACACCACCCATTCGAGCGGCGTCATCCAGGGGCGCCGGTGACCTCGCGGACGTGGGCGAGGCCCGGCTCGCGGAGTAGGGCGTGGAGGTCGAAGAAGACGCGGGCCGCTCGGCTGCCGGCCCACGCCTCAGGGAGGACCTCGGGGGGCAGGCCGGGATCGAGGAACGGCATGCGACGCCAGGCGTCGACGGCTCTGAGGTGGCTGGCGAAGGCGGCGCCCATGGTGCCCGCGGCGCCGGAGCGGCGCCAGGCGCTCAGTTCGGGCTCGTGGTCGGCGAGGAAGGACTCGTACATCCGCTGGAGGGCCGGCAGGTCCCACCAGCGGGCGACGGCCTCGGTGAGGTCGCTGAAACCGAGGTGGGTGGCGCGGAACAGCTCGACGTACTCCGACATCCCGAGGTCCCGGATGGCCGCGCGCGCCTCCGGCTCCAGGTGCGCGGGGGCGAGCCACACGCCCGCCGTCGTCGTCCCGAACCCGAGCCACGCCAATTGGGATCGCAGCACGTGCCGCTTGTTGCGCTGGGACTCCGGCACGGAGAACACCACGAGCACCCAGCCCTCGGACAGGGCGCCCACCGTGTGGTGGAAGATGCGGCGGTCGCCCTCGGTCAGGATGCGCAGACCGGCCTCGGAGAGGCGGTAGCCGGCGACGCCACCGATGCGCTCGGCCGCCAGGAGGCCGCGTCGCTTGAGCCGGGAGACGGCGGAACGCACCGCGGGGGGCTCCACGTCCAGCTCGCCCATGAGGGCGATCAGGTCCGCGACCGACACCCACCCGCCAATGTCCCGCCCGTAGGAGCCGAAGAACGAGACGATCAGTGACCGCGGCCGACGGGTCGGGCGTTCGACCTCACCCGGGTTCTCCGGTTCCACATTGAGCGTCACACGAGCACGATATCCGGTCACTCCCCGCCACGCTCCCGCATCCTCCGTTCCGGGACGACGCCAGAGATCCAAATCGCGCTCTATTGACGACCGTCATGGATTCTGTATATTGCGATGTGGGGCGGATCACTCCCGCCACACGTCGATCCGACGAGAGCCGAGGTCCGGCATGCAGCTTCCGACCGTCGACGAGGACTTCGCGCGGTGGGCCGAGGAGACGGCCGCATCCCTCTTCGCACCCCCCGGCCCCGGGGACGACTCCGGCCGGGTGGACCGGGACCTCGTTCGGCGTCTCGGTGACGCCGGCCTCCTCCCCGCCCTCTTCCCGGGGGTCGGCTCCGGCGCGCTCGACCAGGAGGCGCCCGCGCGACACATCTGCGCGATGCGTGAGGAGCTCGCCCGCCGCGACACCCACGCCGAGACCGCCCTGGCCCTCCAGGGGCTCGGCACCTACCCCCTGGTCCAGTCGGGGACCCCGGCACAACGCGCGGCCTGGATCCCCCGGGTCGCCGCCGGTGACGCGGTCGCCGCCTTCGCGTTGAGCGAGCCCGACGCCGGCTCCGACGCCGCCGCCCTCGCCCTTCGGGCCGAGGCCGACGGTGCGGGCTGGCGGCTCTCGGGCGAGAAGACGTGGATCTCCAACGCACCCGACGCGGACTTCTACACCGTGTTCGCCCGGACGACACCCGACCGTGGGGCCCGGGGCGTCACGGCGTTCCTCGTGCCCGGCGACCGGCCGGGGCTGCGTGGGGAGCCGCTGGACATGCTCTCCCCCCACGCCTTGGGCCACCTCACCTTCGACGGCGTCGTCGTCACCGAGGAGGACGTCGTGGGCGAGGTGGACCGTGGCTTCCGGGTCGCCATGCGCACCCTTGACCTGTTCCGCCCCAGCGTGGGCGCGTTCGCGGTCGGTATGGCGCGCGCCGCTCTGGACGCCGCGCGGACCCACACCGCTCAGCGCTCCGCCTTCGGTGGCACGCTGAGCGACCTGCAAACCGTCCGCCACACCCTCGCCGAGATGGCCACCCGCATCGAAGCGGCCCGCCTTCTCGTCTACTCGGCGGCCGCCGAGTACGACGTGTCCGGCCCGTTGGTCACCCGGAACGCCGCCATGGCGAAACTGTTCGCCACCGAAACGGCGCAGTACGTCGTGGACGCCGCCATGCAGATGCACGGCGCACGTGCGCTGCGGCGCGGTCACCTGCTGGAACACCTGTACCGCGAAGTCCGCGCCCCCCGCGTCTACGAGGGGGCCACCGAGGTGCAACGCGAGATCATCGCCCGCCAGCTCCTCTCCTGATCCGTTCGCTCGGCCGAGGAGGTCACCCATGCCTCATCTCCACCCCACCAGCCATGTCGACACCTTCACCCGCGACAACCTCCCCCCTGACCCCCAGTGGCCCGAGCTACTCTTCGACCATCCCGACCTGCGGTATCCCGACCAGATGAACTGCGTCGAGGAGCTCCTCGACGGCACCATCGAACGGCACGGCGCCGACCGGCCCTGTCTCCTCAGCCCGGACGGCTCCTGGACCTACGGTGAGCTCGCCGAGCGGGTGAACCGGATCGCGCACGTCCTGGTCGACGAGTTGGGGGTGCGGCCGGGCAATCGGGTCCTCCTGCGTGGTCCGAACTCCCCGTGGTTGGCGGCGTGCTGGTTGGCGGTGCTGCGGGTGGGCGCGGTCGTCGTCACGGTGGTCCCGGTGCTGCGTTCCGGGGAGCTGGTGACGATCCTGCGCGCGGCCGAGGTCTCCCACGCGATCTGTGAGGAACGTTTCCGCGCCGACCTGGACGAGGCCATCGACGAGATCGCCCAGGATCCCTCCGGCCGCTCGGTCTCCGTCCTGCCCTACGGTGGCGACTCGCCCTACGACCTCTCCCGCCGCGCCGAACGCCACGACACCGTCTTTCCGGCGGTCCGCGTCTCGGCGGACGACGCCTGCATGATCGCCTACACCTCTGGGACCACCGGTGTCCCGAAAGGGTGTGTGCACTTCCACCGCGACGTGCTCGCGGTCGCCGACACCTTCTCCCAGCACGTCCTGCGCCCCCAGCCCAGCGACGTGTTCGCGGGCAGCCCGCCGTTCGCGTTCACGTTCGGGCTGGGTGGGCTGTTGATCTTCCCGATGCGGGCCGGCGCGTCGACCCTGCTGCTGGAGAAGGCCGGCCCCAAAGAGCTTTTGCGGGGCGTCCACGAGCGCGGCGTCAGCGTGCTCTTCACCGCGCCGACCGCCTACCGGGCGATGCTCGCGGACCTCGCCGACCACGACCTCGCGTCCCTGCGCCGATGCGTCTCCGCCGGGGAGCACCTACCGGCGGCGACGTGGGAGGCGTGGCGGGAGGCCACGGGGATCCGTATCATCGACGGCATCGGCGCGACCGAGATGCTGCACATCTTCATCTCGGCGGCCGACGACGACATCCGGCCCGGAGCGACGGGACGTCCGGTTCCCGGATTCGTGGCCGCCGTCCTGGACGCCGACGGCAACCCCGTACCCGACGGAGAACCCGGTCTGCTCGCGGTCCGGGGCCCGGTCGGCTGCCGCTACCTCGCCGACCCGCGCCAGGAGCGCTACGTCCGCCACGGCTGGAACTACACCGGCGACACCTATGTCCGCGACTCCGACGGCTACCTGTGGTACCAGTCGCGCAGCGACGACATGATCATCTCCGCTGGCTACAACATCGCGCCGGCCGAGGTGGAGGAGGCCCTGCTGACCGCTCCCGAGGTGGCGGAGACGGCGGTGGTGGGCGTGCCCGACGAGCGGCGCGGCGCCGTGGTGGCGGCCTTCGTCGTCCCGGCCGCGGGCACCGACGCCGGGCCCGACCTCGCCGAGAAGCTGAGGGACCACGTCAAGGCGCGCATCACGCCCTACAAGGCGCCGCGCGTCGTGGAGTTCGTGTCGGAGCTGCCCCGCACCGTCACGGGCAAGCTCCAGCGGTTCAAACTCCGGAACACCGAGTAGGGCCTCGGCATCCCGCACTCCACGCACACCGAACGACTGAAGGGCAGTGTGAGTCCATGCGCATCGCGTGTATCGGGGGCGGTCCCGGCGGACTGTACTTCGCGGCGCTGATCAAGCAGCTCGACGCGTCCCACGAGGTCACCGTCTACGAACGCAACGCCCCAGAGGACACCTTCGGCTTCGGTGTGGTGCTCTCCGACGAGACGCTCGGCGGCATCGAACACGCGGACCCCCACGTCTACCAGGAGCTCTCGGCGCGGTTCGCGCAGTGGGACGACATCGACATCCACTATCGCGGCACGCTGACCACCTCCGGTGGGCACGGCTTCGCGGCGATCGACCGACGTCGTCTGTTGCAGATCCTGCGGCGACGCTGTGAGGAGCTGGGGGTTCGGCTCTGGACACGTACCGAGGCGCCGCCGGTGGAGGACCTCGCCCGGGGGAACGACCTGGTGGTCGCCGCCGACGGGATCAACAGCCACACCCGCGCCACCTACGCCGAGGACTTCGGCACCACGTTGGACCAGCGGCACAACACCTTCATGTGGCTGGGCACCGACCGCGTGTTCGACGCCTTCAACTTCCACATCCTGCACACCCCGCACGGCGTGATGCAGCTCCACAGCTACCCCTACTCCGACACCGCGAGCACCTTCATCGTGGAGATGCACGCCGAGGTGTGGCGCCGCGCCGGGTTCGCGGATCTCACGGCCGGCCGCGCGTTCCCGCCAGGAGTGAGCGACGTCGCCAGCATCGCGCGGTGCGAGGAGCTGTTCTCCGACGTCCTGGAGGGCCACCGGCTCCTGCCCAACAACTCCAAGTGGCAGAACTTCGTCACGGTACGCAACGAGTCGTGGTCGAGGGGCAACGTGGTGCTGCTCGGCGACGCCGCCCACACCGCGCACTTCTCCATCGGTTCGGGGACCAAGCTGGCGATGGAGGACGCGCTGGCCCTCGCCGCCTGTCTGCACGAGCGGCCGGACGTCCCCCGGGCCCTGGCCGCCTACGAGGAGGAGCGGCGGCCCGTGGTCGCCAGCACACAGCGCGCGGCGCAGGCCAGCCTGGAGTGGTTCGAGGAGATCGCGCGCCACGCCGAACAGGACCCCCCGCAGTTCGCGTTCAACCTCCTCACCCGGAGCCGACGAGTCACCTACGACAACCTGCGCCTGCGCGACCCGGAGTTCGTCGCCACCGTGGACGACTGGTTCGCCGACCAGGTCGGGGACGGCCCCTCCCCGACGGTCGTATCGGCCTCGCCCACCCCCGACGCCCCGGACCGGCGTCCCCCGATGTTCCACCCCTTCCGGCTTCGGGAGCTCGAGCTACGCAACCGCGTCGTCGTCTCGGCCATGGACATGTACTCCAGCCAGGACGGGGAGCCCAACGACTTCCACCTGGTCCACCTGGGCAGCAAGGCCATGGGTGGCGCCGGCCTGGTCATGACGGAGATGGTGTGCGTCTCCCCCACCGGACGAATCACCCCCGGCTGCACCGGGCTGTACCGACCCGAGCACGAGACGGGATGGCGCCGCGTCACCGACTTCGTGCACGACAACTCCGGCGCGCGGATCGGGGTACAACTGGGCCACTCCGGCCGGAAGGGCTCCACCAGACTCATGTGGGAGGGCATCGACCTCCCGCTCGACGAGGGGAACTGGCCCGTCGTGGCGCCCTCCGCCCTGCCCTACCGACACGGCACCAACCAGGTTCCCGCCGAACTCGACCACGACGGCATGCGGCGGATCCGCGAGGAGTTCGTCGCCGCCGCCCGACGCGCCGACGCCGCGGGCTTCGACCTCCTGGAGTTGCACTGCGCGCACGGCTACCTGCTGTCCAGCTTCCTCTCTCCCGTCACCAACCAACGCAGCGACGCCTACGGCGGGTCGCTCGACGCCCGGCTGCGCTACCCGCTGGAGGTCTTCGCGGCGGTACGCGAGGTGTGGCCGGACCACAAGCCGATGAGCGTCCGCATCTCGGCCACCGACTGGGTCCCCGAGGGGACGACCGGCGAGGACGCCGTCTCCATCGCCCGGGCGTTCGTGTCGGCCGGGGCCGACGTCATCGACGTCTCGACCGGCCAGGTCACCCCGGACGAGAAGCCCGCCTTCGGCCGCAGCTACCAGGTTCCGTTCGCCGAACGCATCCGCTCGGAGATCGGGGTTCCCACCATCGCGGTGGGTGCGATCTCCTCCTACGACGACGTGAACTCCACCCTGCTCTCGGGGCGGGCCGACCTGTGCGCGCTGGGCCGGCCCCACCTCTACGACCCGCACTGGACCCTGCACGCCGCCGCTGAGCAGGAGTACTCCGGTCCGGGCGTGGAGTGGCCGGCCCCGTTCCGCGCGGGGAGTCGACGCCCCCAGACCGGCCGCACCGACGGGCCCCGACCTCGACTGGAACCGTTGCGCAGCCCCGAGGCCGGGGCCACGGCCCATCGACGGTGGCTCCCCGCCCGACCCCCCGTGAGCGCGCCCCGATAGTGTCGTCGACCCCTGCGGGGCGACAGCGCGGACCTGACCAAGGAGGACCCTGGTGCACCGATATCGCTACGGGCAACACCCGAGTCAGTTCGCCGACCTGTGGCTCCCGGACGCCCCAGACACCGTGCCCGCCCCCGTCGCGGTGCTCCTCCACGGTGGATGGTGGCGGGACCTGCACGACCTCACGCTGATGGACCCGCTCGCCCGTGACCTCACCGCGGCGGGCTGGGCCGTGTGGAACGTGGAGTACCGACGCACCGGAGCCGACGGTGGGGGCTGGCCCCAGACGGTCGAGGACGTCGCGGCGGCGCTGCGGCTGCTGGCGACGACGGCCGCGGCGGACACGGAACGACTGGACGCGGGCAGGGTCGCGGCCGTGGGTCACTCCGCCGGCGGCCACCTCGCCCTGCTGACCGCAGCCGCGTCACCGGTCACACGGGTGGTCGCCCTGGCGCCGGTGACCGACCTGGCGCGCAGCGACCGCGAGGGCCTCGGGGAGGGGGCCGTCGCCGCGTTCCTCGGCGCGTCGCCCGGCGAGGACGCGCCGCGTGACGGCTCGCCCGTCGCACGACCGGAGACCGGGTTCTCCCAGCTCGTGGTGCACGGTGACGCCGACCAACGCGTACCGGTGGACCAGAGCCGTGACTACGTGGTGGCCGCTCGCGCCGCCGGAGCCCCGGTGACCTACGAGGAAGTGCCCGGAGCCGACCACTTCGCGGTCATCGACCCCGACCACCCGGCCTGGCGCACCGCGCGCGCCTGGCTGCTCGGTTCGGGCTGAGTCCGTTTCCGCTCCACCCGTCGTCCTCAACGTGTGTCAGCCCCGCTGACCCTGGCCGTCGCGGCCCACCCTCCCCCCACCGCAGTCCCCCGAGAAAGGCAGACCTTCCGTGGCCAACAAGTCCGCAGGCGACACGGGATCACCACCCGTCCAACGCCACAGCCGGTTCATCGTGGTCGCGATCTGCGCGTTCGCGATCATCCTCGACGGCTACGACCTCGCCGTCTACGGCGCCGTCGTCCCGAGCATCCTGGCCGACCCCGACCCGAGCTGGAACATCGACGAGTCCACCGCCGGAACTCTGGGCTCCACCGCCCTGGTGGGCATGCTGCTGGGCGCGCTCCTCGTCGGCACGATCACCGACCTGCTCGGGCGGCGCCGGATCATCATGATCTGTGTCGCGTGGTTCTCCGTGGGCATGGCGCTGACCGCGTTCGCCCCCACACCGGAGGTCTTCGGCACGCTACGGTTCCTCACCGGGCTGGGCCTGGGCGGTGTCATCCCGACAGCGATCGCGTTGACCATGGAGTACGCCGAACCGCACCGACGCAACATGACGAACGCGTTCATGTTCTCCGGGTACGCGGTCGGCGGCATGATCGCGGCCCCGCTGGCGATCCCGATCCTGGCGAACTTCCACTGGACCACGATGTTCTGGATCGGGTCCCTGCCCGCCCTCGTGCTGATCCCGCTGGCCTACTTCAAACTGCCCGAGTCGCCCAACTACCTGCGGGCGCGCGGACGTGAGGACGAGGCGCAGGCCGTCGCGGCCCGGTACGGCGTCACCCTCGAGGCACCGACCGAGCGGGCCCCCAAGGGCCCGGGCGGGTCGCGCGGCGCGATGGACAACGTGCGGGCCATCATGGGGCGCGGCTTCCTCGGCGGCACGCTGCTGTTCTGGCTCGCCAACGGAATGGGGCTGCTGTTGGTCTACGGCCTGAACACGTGGCTGGCCAACATCATGCTCTCGGCCGGGTTCCCCCTGGCGTCGTCACTGTCGTTCCTGATGGTGCTCAACATCGGCGCCATCCTCGGCGCCCCGAGCGGCGGAGCGCTCGCCGACCGCCTGGGCTCCAAGCCGGTCGTCACCACGATGTTCCTCCTCGCGGCGACCAGCATCCTCATCATGAGTCTGGAACCACCCATGGTGGTCCTCTACCTGTGTGTGGCGATCGCCGGCGCCTGCAGCATCGGCACCACGATCCTGGTCAACTCCTTCACCGGCAACTTCTACCCCGCCGAGATGCGCGCCACCGGACTGGGCTGGGCGCTGGCCATCGGGCGTATCGGCGCCATCATCGGCCCGATCTACGGTGGCCTGGTCATGGCCTCCGGTATGGGTGTCGAGGTCAACTTCTACGCCTTCGTGATCCCCGCCGTCATCGGGGCTCTCGCCTGCGTCCTGGTTCCCCCCTCGCGGGCCAACCTCCCCGTCGGCACGGCCAACGGATCCGCGACGGACAAGGCCTCCGCGTAGGAACCCGCGTCCGAGGCCTCGCTGGGTTCACGTGATCCCCGCGAGGCCTCGGAGGATGGGGACGGACTCAGGCCGCGGCGGTCTCCGCAGTATCCGCGGTCAGCGGGCGCTTGGGGTCGACGTGCGGCCGATCTCCGGTGGCGCCACCCGCGGCCTGTAGGGCCGTACGTACGGTGTCGAGGAACATCACCGTGGCGTCGGGCCGCGTCTCGGCATCCACGACCAGAGTGACACTCAACGTGTGCGCGGTGAGACCGGCCGGCGCGTCGGGATCGTGGATCCCCCCGTTGATCTCTTCGAGGACGAGGAGTTCGTCCATCACCCGGTTGGTGAACTCGTCGAACGCTTCGACCATGTCGCAGCCGCTGGCGGTGGCGAAGCTCACGGCCACCGCCAGTCGGTACTTCACGTCAATCCTCCCAGCACGCGCCCCGATCTGAGACGACCGTCGTCAGGTTCAACGACCTCGCCGGACGATGCCCACTTCCGGCCAGCGACGCGGACTCGCACGCGCGTCACGGACGCCAGCTCCGCTCCTCAACGGCTGCCCCGGCCCTCCCCCGCCCACGCTGTACGGTTGGAGCGTGAGCGCGCGGGACATCTCTCAGGCGGGACCGGGGACTCTGGCACGGCGGGGGTTCACCAACGCGCGGCGCGCCGTGGAGTTGATCGACGAGGCCGGTCTGCGTTCCCACGCCGCGATCGTCGAGTCGCTGGGCGGATCCGCGGATCCCGACCTCGCCCTGTTCGGCCTCATCCGGATCCTGGAGAGCACCCCGGAGCCGGAGGAGCTGCTCGCGCAGCTCGACCAGGACCAGGACCTGCGCTTCCGCCTCGCCACGGTGTTGGGCGCCAGCGCGCTCGGCGACCACCTGGCCCGCCATCCACGGGACTGGGAACTCCTCCAGGGGCCGTTGGAGGCCCCCACCCCCGCCGCCGCCCGGGCGCTGCTCCTGGGCGTGCTCGACACGGCACCGGTCGATCCCGCGCACGCGCTACGGCTGGCCTACCGGCGAGCGGTGCTGCGACTCGCGGCACGTGACCTGACCGGGGCCGCGGGGATGGAGGAGGTGGGCGCCGAACTCGCCGACCTGGCGGGAGCCCTGCTCGAGGGGGCGCTCATCCTGGCCCGCGAGCAGAACCCCGAGGCCGCGGCGCGGTGTCGGATCGCGGTGATCGGCATGGGCAAGTGCGGCGGACGCGAGCTGAACTACGTGAGCGACGTCGACGTGGTGTTCGTCGCCGAACCGGTCGAGGGCACCGACGAACACCGGGCGCTGCGCGCGGCGACCCGCCTCGCCACCGAGACCCTGGCCCTCCCCTCCGCCACCGACGCCGAGGGAACCCTGTTGGCAGGTGGACGCGGGGCTGCGCCCCGAGGGTCGCAACGGCCCGCTGGTACGTACCCTGGCCAGTCACCGCGCCTACTACGAGCGGTGGGCGAAGACGTGGGAGTTCCAGGCCCTGCTGAAGGCTCGCCCGCTCGCGGGAGACCCCGAGTTGGGGGCCCGCTACGTCTCCGCGTTGGCTCCCATGGTGTGGGAGGCCGCGGGCCGTGAGGGGTTCGTCGAGGACGTGCAGGCGATGCGACGTCGGGTGGAGGCCCATGTCCCGGCGGATCAGGCCGAACGGGAACTCAAGCTCGGCCGCGGTGGGCTGCGCGACATCGAGTTCGCGGTCCAACTCCTGCAGCTGGTCCACGGGCGCACCGACGAGGCGTTGCGTTCCCCGAACACTATCTCCGCTCTCGAGGCGCTGTCCGCGGGGGGCTACGTCGGCCGGGCCGACGCCGCGAGCCTCGTCGACGCCTACCGCCTGTTCCGGCACGTCGAACACCTGCTCCAGCTCCACCACCTGCGGCGCACACACCTCCTGCCCGACCCCACCGCCCCCGACGGCCCCCGGGACCTACGACGGATCGGCCGGGCCCTGGGCGACTCCATCGCACCCGGCGACGACTTCGCCGCCATGTGGCGACGCCGCACCGCGGAAGTGCGCCGCCTGCACGAGAAGCTGTTCTACCGCCCACTGTTGCAGGCGGTCGCCCGGCTCCCCGGCGAGGAGGCGCGGCTCACCCCGGAACAGGCGGGAACCCGACTACAGGCGCTGGGCTTCACCGATCCGGCGGGCGCGCTGCGGCACCTGCAGGCACTCACGCAGGGGGTGACCCGACGCGCAGCCATCCAACGCACCCTGATGCCCGTCATGCTGGGCTACTTCGCCGACGCCCCGGACCCCGACGCGGCGCTGCTGGGCTTCCGTCAGGTCAGCGAGGCCCTGGGCACCACGCCCTGGTACCTGCGGCTGCTGCGCGACGACGTGCGAGTGGCGGAGCGTATGGCGCGGCTGCTGGGCACCAGCCGGTACGCGACCGACCTCCTCCTCCGGGCGCCGACCGCGGTCGCCATCCTCAGTGACAACACCGACCTGCGGGCTCGCCCGGCCGCGGAACTGCGGAGCGAGGCCGACGCCGTCCTGCGCCGCCACGGGGCGGCGGAGCAGGCGGTCACGGCCGTTCGGGGACTACGGCGGCGCGAACTCCTGCGCACCGCGGCGGCCGACCTGCTCGGGGTCGCCGACGTGGAGGAGGTGGGCTCCGCGCTGACCTCCATCTCCTGTGTCACCATCGACGCCGCCCTGCGTGCCGCCGTCACCGAGATCGCCCAAGGGCTGGGACGCGACCCGTCCACCCGGTTGACGGTGATCGCGATGGGACGGTTCGGGGGCGGCGAACTCAGCTACGCCAGCGACGCGGACGTGATGTACGTCCACTCTCCCCTGCCCGACGTGTCGGCGGCCGAGGCAGCGGGCGACGCCGAACGGATCGTGCGGCGGCTGCGTCAACTCCTGGAGATGCCGTCGGCGGATCCCCCGCTACCCCTGGACGTCGACCTGCGCCCCGAGGGACGCAGTGGGCCCGTGGTTCGCAGCCTGGAGTCCTACGCCCGCTACTACGAACGCTGGGCGGCGACCTGGGAGAGCCAGGCGCTGCTGCGTGCCCGGCCCATCGCGGGCGACACCGAGCTGGGCCGGGAGTTCACCGCGCTCATCGACCCCATCCGCTACCCGGCGGCCGGACTGTCGGCGGAGCAGCTTCTGGAGATCCGGCGTCTCAAGGCACGGATGGAGAGCGAACGGCTCCCGCGCGGCGCCGACCCCGCGTTGCACACCAAGCTCGGCCGTGGCGGTCTCTCCGACGTCGAGTGGGTGGTCCAGCTCCAGCAACTGCGCCACGGGCACGAGATCCCCGCGCTGCGGACCACCAGCACGCTGCCCGCCCTCCGCGCCGCGGTCGAGGCCGAGCTCGTCGACCCCGAGGACGCCGAGACCCTCGCCTCCGCGTGGCGCACGGCGTCGTCCATCCGCGGAGCCATCACGCTGGTCCGGGGGCGCGGCAGCGACTCCATCCCCTCCAGCACCCCGGAGCGCGTCGCCGTGGCGGAGGTCCTCGGATACCACCAGGACGACACCTCCCCCGGCGAGCAGATGGCCGAGGACTACCGGCGGATCACCCGCAGGGCCCGCGCCGTCATGGAGCGCCTCTTCTACGACGAATAGGGCGCGGGTCCCCTCGTCGGGGCCCGCGCCGTCGTCCGTCGCCCGGGGTCAGGCGGCGTCCACGCCGTAGGGGTGGGCGCCGACCAGGGTCACCCGGATGGTACGACCGTTGGGGGCGGTGTAGGAGCGCTCCTCGCCGGGCTTCGCCCCGATGAGGGCCTGACCGATCGGTGACTCGGGCGAGTACACGGGCAGCTCCTCGTCGGATGCGCCGTCACGGAGGCTGAGGAGGAACGTCTCGGGCTCGTCATCGCCTTCGTAGCGCACGGTGACCGTCATGCCGGGCTCGACGATTCCGTCGTCCGGTGGGGTCTCCCCCACGACGGCCTCGCTGAGGATCTCCTGGATACGGGTGATGCGCGCCTGCCGGGCGTCTTCGCTGGGGGGAAGCGCGAACTCCTGCTCCGCGCCAGTGTCGCCCTGTCCCTCAAGCACGGCCAGTTCCCGCGTCAGCCGAGCGTGCGCGCTCGGAGTCAGCCAGGTACGGCTGGGTTGGGACATCGTTCTCCTTCGGGTGGATAGTAACGAAGCGGACCCTCCCGCTCTCCACCAGGAAGTGGTGGCGAGCGGAAACGTCCGCGGAGGTTCGAGTGTCGGGACCAGCGCGCCGGATGGAGTCAAACGGGCGTGTGCCGGTTCCGGGGTGTGCTGGTGAGGATGAGGGGTGGCGTAACGGCGACGCGGCTCGCGCCCCTCACGCTCGGCATGGAACGGGCGGCGTCCGCGGTCCTTCCCTGCCACGGACAGCCACGAGACCGGCCCCACGGGCTCGTCACACGCGCACCACGCACCAGCCGCCTCCGTACGCCAGCTCCCCACCCGGCTTGCAGTATCCCTGGTGGGAACATCGCGGGCATTGTCCTTGGCAGACAAAGTACGGCTATGGTTTGTGCACTGGAGACAAACACCTGGTTCGCGGTGGCGAGGAGTCAACGTGGTCATCCTGGACAGGCTCACCAACATCCTGGGCACCTACGGGGTACGCGCGGTCGGGGCGCGGCACGGGGCGGGGGCCATGGTGCGGGGCGTGTCGATCCACGACCCCGCCGCACCGGCGCCGGAGCAGGGGGACGTGTTCCTCGCCGTCGGGGTGGAGTCGATCGAGGAGAGTCTCCGCCTGGGGCGGCGGGCGGAGGCGATCGCGGTGGTGACCCGTGGCGCCGCCGAGGACCTGCCCGACGCGGGCCACGCCCGCGCCGCCGAACTCGGGCTCACCCTGCTCCACGTCGACCCGTCGGTGTCGTGGAGCCAGGCCGCCGGTGTGGTGTACGGACTCGTCTTCGAAGGGGGCGAGACCGAATCCGGACGCGGCCCCAGCGACCTTCCCGCGTTGGCCGACGCCGTCGCCGACTCGGTGGGGAGCCCGGTCACCATCGAGGACCCGCGGTTCCGTGTTCTCGCCTACTCGGCTCAGCCCCCGACGACCGACCGCGCGCGGCTGGACACGATCCTGCGCCGCCGCGTCTCCGACGACCTCCGTACCCACCTGGACCGCACGGGAGTGACGGCCCACCTCTCGGCCTCCGACGAGCCGCTGTTCGTTCCCGGCTCCGCTGACCTCGGGCTGACGCCCCGGACCACGATCGCCGTACGGGTGGGTGTGGAGTTCCTGGGCTCACTGTGGGTGGCCGCCGACCGGCCCCTGGACGAGGCGCGTCGCCGACTTCTCGTCGAGGGCGCCCACTCCGTCGCGCTGCACCTGCTCCGCACACGGGTGAGCGCGGACCTGGAGCGTCACGTCGAGTCCGACCTCGTGGGGCGGCTGCTCGAAGGCGGAATCGACCCGACCGAGGCCGTGGGTCGCCTGGGCATGGCCGCGGAGAGCTACCGGATCATCGGTATCCAGGCCCACACCCCCGCGGAACGCCACGCCGCGCTGCTGATGACGTTCGAGCGGGTGACGACGGGCTTCGGGTGGTCCCGCCCGGGCCGCAGCACGCTCTTCGGCAGTACCGTATACACGGCGCTGCCCTGCGGCGCCGATCCGACGCCCGCCCGCGAGTGGGCCGAGGAGATCGCCCGCGGCCTGCCGGAGCACGTGGTGGTTCACGTCGGCATCGGCGGCCCCGCCGACCCGGCCCGCCTCGCCGCGAGCCGCCGGGAGGCCGACGAGAGCCTCGCCCTACGTGCCACGCAGGGCGACGACGCGCCCGCCGTCATCTACGACGAGTCCTGGCACGAGGTCCTGGTGCACCGGCTCCGCATGGCCTCCGCCTCCGGCCGCCGCCCCCAGGACGGCCCGGTGATGGGCCCCGTCACCGACCTGGCGCGCCACGACACCAAACACGGCACCCGCTACGTCCCGACCCTGCGCGCCTGGCTCCACGCCCAGGGCGATCCCACCCTCGCCGCCGAATCCCTCGGCGTCCACCCCAACACCATCCGCTACCGACTCCGCCGCATGGCCGAAACCACCAACCTGACCCTGGACAATCCGCGAATGCGCCTCGCCCTGTCCATCGCCCTCGCCGTCCACGACGACGGCGACGACAGCAACGGACTCCTCGGCCCCACCTAGGACGGTTGGGGCGGCGTTCACTCGTCCCACGGGTTGATCAGCTCGATCCCAGTCTCGGTGAAGTCTTTCGTGTTCCGCGTAGCGCAGGTGGCGCTGTTGCTCCGGCACATCGCGGCGATCTGCGCGTCGGCCATGCTGATCGGGATGCCCGCCCTTTCGCGCGCCACGACGATCTCCGCGTAGTGTCCAGCCGCGTCGTCGTCGAAGACCAGTATCGCTCGGGTTTCCCGGTAGGGCTGAAGCGCAGCCTCGATCCGCATCTGAAGCGCCGATCTGCGCTTACCCTCTGGGAGACGGCCAACACCAGCCCGAAGCTCAGCCAGCGTGACGGCGGTGACGGCAACCTCCCCGGTGAGGGACCCCAGCCACGTGACGACTCGCTCGTCGGGGTTCGGTCGGAAGATCTCGGAGATGACGTTCGTGTCCAGGACAATCATCCGAAGTCCACCACCCGCGCGGCATCGGTGCGCACGGGAACCGGGAGATCGTCGACTCCGCCAACGTCCATCACGGCCCTCATGAGGGCAATGCCAATGTTCGGCCGTCCAGCCGCCCTCGTGAGGATCTCACGAACCTCGGCTTCCATGGAGTGCCCGTGCTCCTTCGCCTGGATCGCGATCTGCTTTTTCACTGACTCGTCGAGCCCTCGAACGACTATGGACGCCATATCCTCCACCCCCAGTTCGCTATCATAGATGATAGCATTCGCCGCAAGAGCAAGGTCACCACGGATCCCACCGACCCGCTGGGTTCTCCCGCGTGGGAAGGGTGTCGATGAACGGGAGGAGCTCCTGTCTGGCGACGGTGTGGACGCGGCGTAGTTCGTCGACGGGGTCGTGATGGTCATCGACACGGAGGTCCAGGTAGGGGTAGGGCAGCCCGGTGTCGAGGCGAAGGGCGGCGCTCTGTCTGCCCCGGTGGTCGCCGCCCGCGGCCTGGCCGGCCTCGAGGGCGCGGAGGAGCCGTTCGTGCAGGGGTTCTCCCCGGTTGGCCTCGAACCGCTCGGCCATGTCGGTGAGGACTCGTTCCCCCACCAGCATGTTGCCCGCCACCGCGTAGCCCTCCCCGGTCCGGTGCCCGCTCCACGGGTGGGTGCCGTCCCCGGTGTGCGCCGCTCCGTGGCCGTGCCGGTCGACCAGGGCCACCTGCCGCAGGTCACTGGCCGGATCGGTCGCGAGCAGTTGACCGAGTGCCCGCTCGGCTGGGGTTGAGGCGAGGAGCTCGATGCCGTCGACGCCGAGCAGCGGGTTGATCAGCGCCTGGGTCGCGATCGCCCCATGGCCGACGCGGGCGAAGACCGACAGCGCGCCGATGGCGGGCATCGCGCTGCTCACCGCCACCCCGCAGACGGACTGGTCGACGTCGTACGCCACGATCGAGAACGTTCCCGCCAGCATGTGCCCCCCTGACTCCGGGCCCCACCATAGGCGCACCCGGAGGCGGCCGGCGCCGGCACGTAGCCTGGAGGTAAGCGCGCACTGGAGGAGTCATGACGACGCACCGTTTCGCCGTCGGTGACCACGTGAGTTGGAACTCCGAAGCGGGCCGGGTGGCCGGCACGATCACGAAGGTCCACACCGACGACTTCAGCTTCAAGGGCTACGTCCACCACGCGTCGGCGGACAACCCGCAATACGAGATCCAGAGCGACCGCACCGACCACGTCGCGGCCCACCGGGGCACCGCGCTCACCCGCGTCGGTGACGACTAGCGACTTCCATGGCCCCGTCATTCGTCACGATCGGCCACTCCGATCGTGACCTCGACGTCCTCGCCCGCCTGCTCGACGAGGCGGGCGTCGACCTGGTGGTGGACGTCCGCAAGCTCCGTGGTTCCCGCCGGTACCCGCGGTTCAACGAGGACGTCCTGTCCCACGCGCTCCCCGCCGCCGGGATCGGCTACCGCCCGGCCCCGGACCTGGGGGGACGCCGCCCCAGGTCCACGGACATACCCGAGGACACCAACGCGCTCTGGCGCAACCAGAGCTTCCACAACTACGCCGACTACGCCCTCTCCCCACCCTTCCGCGCCGCCCTGGCCGAGCTACGCCAGGAGGCGGAGACACGACGCGTCGCCGTCATGTGCTCCGAGGCGGTCTGGTGGCGCTGCCACCGCCGCATCATCGCCGACCACCTCCTCGCCCACGGCGACGACGTCCACCACATCCTCGGCCCGGGCCACACCCCCTCAGCGAGCCTCACCCCGGGGGCGGTCGTGCACCCCGACCAGAGCGTCACCTATCCCGCCGCGGCGCCCAACCGCCAATAGCTCTGGGCCTGCGGGGTCGGCACCGCACAAGGAGCAGATTCTACGGGATTACGTAATTCTTGTAATGTGGTGGTCATGAGCCACGACGATCGGCCGGCGCCCGGTGAATCTTCCCTCGACCGACGCATGGCCGCCTTGGAGCGGCGGGTCGAGGCGTTGGAAGGTCGCGCGTCCACCACCGCTGCCGAGCACGACGAGCCGCTCTGGGTTCTCGACGGCGTGCGGGCCCGCGCTGAGGCCCCGGGAGCGGTCGTGTTGGCGGGCGCGGTCACGGTGCCGGACGGGCGGGCCGCCCACTACCAGGTGAACGGATCGACGTCGGAGCTCCTCGGCTCCGACTTCGCCGACCGGGTCGAGGCCCTGTCGGCGCTGGCTCATCCGGTCCGGCTGCGGATCCTGCAGCGGCTGCTCACCGACGCGTCCACCGTGCAGGATCTGGCCGACAACGGGGACTTCGGGACCAGCGGGCAGATCTATCACCACCTGCGTCAGCTCGTTTCCGCGGGGTGGCTGCAGGCACAGGGGCGTGGCCGCTACGAGGTACCGGTGGCCCGCGTCGTGCCGCTGTTGACGGTCTTCTTGGCGGTGGACGGATGAGGCGCCAGATCGCGCGGTTCCGGCCGTTGTGGTTCGCGGCGATCCCCGTACTGATCGCCCTCAACGAGACCATGTTGGCCGTGGGTGGGACCGCCGCTCCGGGGTGGCTCGTGTTCGGCCTGGCGGCCGTGCTGGTTGTCCTCATCTTCGTCCGGCCTCCCGTGGTTCACCGCGAGCCCGTGGAGGTCGCGGCCCCTGTCAACGGTCGGTGGGTCAGCCTGAACAGCCCCGGCTCGAAGGTGCCGAGCCACGGGACGCGCGCCTACGGCCAGAGCCACGCCGTGGACATCCTCCACCCATCCGACGCCGACTCCCCGCCGATGGCGCGCCGGGGCCTGCTGCCCAACCGTCCGGAGGACTACTCCTGTTTCGGGGAGCCCGTGCTCGCGGTCGCCCCCGGGGTGGTGACCCGCGCCACCGACTGGCAACGTGACCACCGGGCCCGCAACACCTGGCCCGCGGCGATCTTCATGCTGGTCCTCGAGGGGCTCCTGCGATCCTTCGGCGGTTTCCCCCTCATCGCCGGCAACCACGTGGTCATCACGCACGACGACGGCACGGCGAGCGTCTACGCGCACCTCAAACACCGGTCCGTTCTGGTCACACCCGGACAGCGCGTCACCGAGCGCCAGCACATCGCCCACGTGGGCAACACGGGAAACTCCTCGGAACCCCACCTCCACGTCCAGCTCGCCGACCGGCCCGAACCGGGGGCCAGCGTCGGACTGCCGATGCTCTGGCGCGGCCTGGAGGTCGAGGCCGCGCCGGACCCGCGACTCGCGCCGTACACCAAACCGCCCGCCGCGACGGCGATCGCCGGGTTTCCCGCGAACGCCCGGGTCTTTCGCTGCACGTGATCCGCCGCCGCAGTTCCTGTCAGGGGCACTGCGGGTGGGGGCGGGGCCGGATGTGGGGCCCGTAGAATGGCCGGCATGTCTGGTGCTTCCGCCGCGGCCGCCGCCGCTGTGACGAGGACGCTCCGCTAGCGGCGGAGCGTTCCTAGGTCTTCTCTCTTCGTACGTTCCGCCGCTCGAGGGTCGGAACGGTGCCACACGTCCGTGTGGCACCGTGTTCTTTCTTGAGCAACGGAGCTTCTCTGTGTTTCCACGCACCTCTACGGTCATGCGGTCTGACCGCACGTCGGCAGCACGTTCCTGGACGGTACTGAGCTGTCTGGCCGTGTTGCAGTTCTTCATCGCGGTCGACGTGACCGTGGTGAATATCGCCCTTCCGTCCATCGGCGCCGAGTTGGGCGCCGGTCCCCGCGAGTTGACCTGGGTGGTCGTCGCCTACACCATCGCCGGCGGCGGGCTGCTCATGCTCGGCGGCCGACTGGGCGACGTCTTCGGGCGACGCCGGGTACTCCTCGTCGGCACTGCCGTGTTCGGTGGGGCGTCGCTGTTGGCCGGTGTCGCCAACTCGTTCGCCGTGCTGGTGGTGACTCGACTGCTCCAGGGGGTCGGTGAGGCGCTGGCGCTTCCCGCGGCGATGGCCACCATCGTGCTGCTGTTTCCCGAAGGGCCCCGCCGGTCGCGCGCGTTGAGCGTGTGGGCGGCGATCGCCAGCTGCGGCCTGGTGCTTGGCTTCGTCCTGTCGGGGGTCATCACCGAGTTCCTGGGGTGGCGCTGGATCTTCCTCATTGCCGTCCCGTTCGTGGTGTTCGTCCTCGTGACCACGGTGATCCTCATCCCCGCCGATCGGTCTCGGGAACGGGCCCCGCTCGACGTGCTCGGCTCCCTCCTGCTGACCTGCGCCCCACTGCTGTTCGCGTTCGGTGTGGTGGAGGCTGGGGGCGATGGAGGAACGCCGTCCTGGGTGCCGGCAGTCGCTCTCGTGGGTGCGCTGGTAGCGGGCTTGTTGTTCTTCGCGGTCGAACGCCGGGCCACCAACCCGTTGATTCCGCTCGCGTTCTTCCGGAACCGTTCCCGCGTGCTCGCCAACCTCGCGACGGCGCTGCTGAGTGCGACACTGTCCACGTCGTTCCTGCTGTTCACCTTCCAGTTGCAGGACCGGCTCGGACTGTCCCCGCTCCAGGCCGGACTCATGCTGCTCCCCCTGGCGGTGAGTCTGGTGCTCGCCGTGACGGTGGTGCCCCGGCTCCTTGGCTCGTGGGGAGCACGCGGGTGCGCCCTGGTCGGGATCGGGTTCGCCGCCCTGGGCATGGTGGTGATCGGGGCCGCCGCACACCTGGGCGCGCCCGCGCCGATGCTGATTCCGGCGATGGTTCTGATCGCGGCGGGGATGGGCTTCGGCATCGTCGGCCTGCAGTACGCCGCGGTCACGGGCGTCACCGACGAGGACGCTGGGGTCGCCTCGGGAGTGCAGCGCGCCGCCGACCAGCTCGGGGGCGCGACGGGCGTCACCGTCTACGTCGGCGTCGGTTTCACACCGAGCGTTCTCGGCTCGTCGCCGTACCTGCTGAGCTGTGGCCTGGCACTGGTGGGCCTGCTCGGCGCCGCAGCCGTCGCGGGCCGCATCCGGATCGGGCGGTAGTTCGGTGTCGCGCACGTAGAAGTCGACGTTGCCGAAGTCCCAGGTGACCTGGATGACCTCGTCCCCGGGGAACTGGTCGTGCTCCTCGTGGACCTGCGCGGTCCCGGAGTACGAGGGGGTGTCGTCCTCGTCCGGGTGGATGTCGACGCAGTCCATGGAGAACTCGACGGGGTCGGTGTCGGGGTCGAAGTCGCCCGTACAGACCTTGGAGGAGCCGCCCTCCGTCTCGCCGGGATCACCCAGCAGGGAGACCTCGTCCCCCGATTCGAACCGGAACCACAGAACGGCGTGGCTGTCCGACGTTTCGTGGTCCAGGTGCCACGAGCCGAGGACGTCGGGGTCGTCGTCCAGGTCAGGCAGGTCCGTCTCGTCCTTGGACTCGGTGTCCGGCGCCGCCGCGGCCTCAGCTTCGGTATCCGCGTCGGCGTCGAGGTCCTCGCCGGGAGCACACCCCCCGGCGAGGAGGACGCTCGTGGTGGCGATGGTGAACACGGTCAGGGTGTTTCGCGTCAGCACGCTGGGGGCCCGCAATCCTGGTCGACGACAGCCGTCCCCCATCGTGCGGGACGCGGCACCGGACCGCACTCACACAGGGGCAGACTGGCCCCCTGCGGCCACCCGGGACACACACCGCACACGCGGGGGTCGTGCTCCGTGAGGATCAGTAGGCGAGGTGGAACCACACGCTGCGGAGGTAGGGGCGGCCGTTGTCGCCCCAGGAGTCGGCGAGCGTGTCGACGAGCATGAGTCCCCGACCGGAGACAGCGAGGGGATCCTCCCCCGCGTTGGGCGGGACCTCGAGGGAGAAGTAGACGTCCCGTGTCCACCGCTCCGTGCCCCGCAGGGTTCCGCTGTCGGTGCAGGTCAGCGTGATACCGCTCTTGGAACGGTCCGCCCTCAGGGTGAAGTAGCCGCCCGGGTCCCCGGAGAGTGTGTGCTGGATGGCGTTGTTCGCGAGCTCACTGCCGAGCAGGGTGAACGTGTAGCGGTAGTCGGGGTCACGGTGGGCCGCGCAGGTGTTTAGAAACGCGCGGACCAGCGGCATCATCGCGGACAGACCGCAGAACTCGAACCGGCGCTTGCGGTAGATCGGGCCGTCGGGGTCACCGTTGAAGTAGTGCGCGCTCCCGGACGGGATGAACCGGTTGAGCGGGACGGTGACGGTGGGCAGCGGGGCGACAGGGGTCAAAGGCATGCGGACACACTCCTCGGGCATGCGTGAACGAACGGGGTGGAACCCGCACCCGCACCACTTCCACGGTTTCCCGGACACATCAGCGGGAGCGGAACTACCGTGACCCGCAACAGGGTCTGGGGGTGAAGTGGATCACGGTCTCACCACCGAGAGTAAATAGTGGAATCCACTTCTGTCAATCATTCACAGTGGATTCCACTGCTTTTCTAGCGATAGGATCCCCTCGTGTCCGCTCCCTACAGCCCAAGCATCCGCAGACGACGCCTGTCCGCCGAGCTGAGGAAACTCCGCTCCCAGTCTGAGCTGACCCTGCAGGAGGCCAGCAAACAGGCCGGGATCGGAAAATCGAACCTGAGCAAGATCGAACAGGCCGAGTCCAAGACTGTGCCGACCAAGACGCTCGACATGCTGCTGGACACCTACAAGGTCACCGATACACAGACACGCGCGGCACTACACCAACTGGCCAAGGACGCCAAGGTCCGCGGTTGGTGGGCTCAATACAAGGACCTCATGCCGGAGATGCTCGCGGACTTTGAGGTTGAGGCGTGCGCATTCCGCACATTCCAGGCCCAGGTCGTGCCAGGCCTACTGCAAACGCCTGACTACGCCGGCGCGATCTTTCGCGCCAACAAGGTCCGTGAAGACTCCGAGATCGAACGCCGTATCGACGCACGTCTCAAGCGGCAAGATGTGTTGAACCAGGTGCATCCACCAACCTATGAAGCGGTGATCGAGGAGGGAGCGCTACGGCGGGTGGTCGGCTCGGCAGCGATCATGCACGAACAGTTGCTCCACCTCGACCACATGGCCGTCCGCCACAATGTCGACCTCTACGTGCTCCCCTTCAACGCGGGCGCCCATCCAGCGACCGAAGGCAGTTTCGTACTCTTGGACTTCCCCGACCCACGGGATTCCACTATCGCCTATTTTGAGACCCCGGTGAGTAGCCTGTACCTGGAAGAGGACGAACAGATCCGGCGCTGCAACACCATGTTCGGCAGCACACAGGCGTGTTCGCTCAACCCTGTCCAGTCGCTGGCGCTGATCCGCCACATCTGCAGCGAGCTAGAAGAGTGATACCCATGCCCAACGCTTTGACATGGCGCAAGAGCACCCATAGTGGAGTAAATGGCGATTGTGTTGAGGTTGCCGAGCTCCCCACCGGCACGGCTGTCCGGGACTCGAAGCACCCCGATCGTGGCCACCTCGACTTCCCCGCCGCCGAGTGGACCGCGTTCCTCACCGCCGCAGAGCGCGGCGAGCTCTAGTCACCCGCCACGGCGTGCGTTGGCCATCCGGCGAACCACGCCGTGGATCTCGTTCGCGGCCCCGCAGATCACTCCGGCGAGCCCCAGGATCATGCCGGCGTACCCCGCCACCGAGTACTCCGCGTACTCGCCCGCGTCGATCTTGAGGGCCAGCAGCAAGAACAGGATGCCGCAGATGACGGCGATCCCCGACGGAACGGCCGGCGTGCCCGGTCGGAACACCCCGATCCCGAGCAGCACCGCCAGTACACCCATGAACAGGATCGAGACCGTCCCGATGGCGAACCCATTGGCAGCGAGCTCCCACAGCATCGCGTAGGTGACCGACATGTCGTCGGACTCGTACTCGTAGAACGGCACGAACAGGAACAGCGGAACCAGGAGCAGCATCGGCGCGTAGATGAGGCTGTACCCCAGTAACGCCTGCCGGGTCTCCACGACGTTCAGCCGGCGCTCCAGATCCGCAGACGAAGCAACAGGTCCCGGAGCGCCAGACATCGGAGGGTGCGGAGGGTGTGGCCCCGGTGGGGGCGGTTGACTGTTCGGCCCCGACTGCCCCTGGGCCCCGTGTCCCTGTGCCCACTGTGGTTGTGCCTGCATCCCTGACCTCCTGTTAGGCCGATCCGTATGCATCCATAGACGCGACACCCGACACTGCGGTTCCCCCGATCACCACCGGTGATCCGCGATGATCACTTCACTACCCAGGGGAACGAACCCCACCGCCAGGAAGGCCCGGAGCGAACGCGCGTTACCGGGCGACACCGCGGCGAAGACCTCCTCTCCCTCCGGAACGAGCCGCAGCGCGTCCCGCAGTAGCGACCGCCCATGACCGGCGCCCGCATTGCCGGCGGTCTCGATCGACATCTCCCGCCGGCCCGCCAACCCCGCGGCGATGGTCACCAGGCCCCGCTCGTCAGCGAAGACCCGTACGTCACGCCGCAGTGCAGTGGCGTGTCGCACCCGGGGGTGCTCCAGCAGGTCGACTCTCTCGGCCAGCGGACAGGTGGCGTTCCCGGGATCACGATCACCGCTCCCCCTCGCGACCATGGTCACGTCGATCTGTCCGACGGTTCCGCGCTCCCCGGCGATGCGGCGCAGCACACGCGGATGCAAGGCCGCCCCATACCCGTCAAGCTTCGGGTCCCCCAGATCGGATGCCGCCCACCGAGTCGCGATCACCGCGTGGCCGGTGAACGACACGACGGCCTGGTGCCCGTCCGCGAGCGGGGGAACCACCACGGCCCGCCCGTCGACCGGCGGAAAGACCCCGGCCGCCGCGTCCACGAACATCGCCAACAGGGGGTGATCCATCGTCACCTCGTACCACCGCAGATGGTCGTTGAAGGTCCCGCCGCCGCGCCTCACGCCTTGCGCAGCAGCCCTCCGAACTCGTAGCCGCGCTTCGTGCCGCGGCTGGCGGCGCCGAGGAACTGGGTGAGGGCTGTGTCGACCTCGGGGAGAGGGGGCTGGTCGGGGTCGGGGCGCCAGTCGGCGACGGGGACCAGGCCGGGGTCGAGGAGTTCGAAGTCCTCAAGCCACGACTGGAACTCCTCGGGGGTTCGGGTGCGCCAGGGCATCCCACCCGCGGTGATGTGCCGGGTGATCTCGTCGGCGGTCGCCTGGTCGTCGGCGACCACGTGGGTGACGGCCAGGTAGCTCCCGGGGGCGGCGTGTGCCATCGGCGCCAGGATGGCCTCCCGCGCCTGGTCGTCGTCGGGCACGCAGTGCGCCGTGGCGAGCATCAGGACCCCGACCGGGCGGGTGAAGTCGATGAGCTCGCGGGTCTCGGGGGCGTCCAGCACCCCCCGCGGGTCGGTGACGTCGGCCTGGATGACCGTGGTGCTCGCGTCGTCGTTCAGCAGTGCACGGCCGTGGGCCGTGACGATGGGGTCGTTGTCCACGTAGACGACACGGGCGTCCGGCTGGAAGGCCTGGGCGACCTGGTGGACGTTGCTGTCGGTCGGCAGACCCGACCCCAGGTCCAGGAACTGGGTAATACCGACGTCCCGCGCCAGGTGGCGAACCACGCGGTACAGGAACCGCCGGTTGTCCCGCGCGTCGTCCAGGGTCTCGGGGAAGGCGTCGAGGAAGCCGAGGGCCATCTCCCGGTCGACCTGGAAGTTGTCCTTGCTCCCCAGCATCCAGCCGTAGACCCGCGCCGAGGTCGGCCGGTCGGTGGGGATCTCCGGCGGGTAGGCCGCGCCGTCCTCGGTGGCGAGGTGTTTCATGAACTGGTTCGGGTTGGTCATCGAGAGGCTCCAGGGGGCACGGTGAGGGGGCGGGTCCACAGGCGGGGTTATGGTTTGCGAAGCACTCCCCCGAACTCGAAGCCCTGCTTCGCGGTGTGGCGGGTCACGCCCAGGTAGGGCCGTAGTGGCTCGGCCACGTCCGGCAGGGAAGGTTGGTTCGGGTCCGGTCGCCAGTCGTTGATGTCCACCAGGCCCGGCTCCACCACGGTGAGGTCTCCCAGCCACGAGCGCACACGCTCGGGCGTGCGCGTCCGCCAAGGCATGCCCAGGTTATTCATGTACTCGGTGGCGGCCTCCGCGGTGGCTTCCCCCTCGACGACCACGTGGGAGATGGCGAGATGGCTCCCCGCGACCACGCGCCACATGGGGGCGAGGATCGCGTGTCGGGCGTCCTCATCGTCGGGGATGCAGTGCGGGATGGAGAACATCAGCACGCCCACCGGCCGATCGAAGTCCAACAGCGCCTGGGTCTCGGGCGCGTCCAGGACGGAGTCGGGGTCCGTCATGTCGGCCTGGATCACGGTGGTGTTGGCGTCCTCGTCCAACAACGCGCGGCCGTGCGCCAGCACGATGGGATCGTTGTCCACGTAGACGACGCGGGCGTCCGGCTGGAAGGCCTGGGCGACCTGGTGAACATTGCTGTCGGTCGGCAGACCGGAGCCCAGGTCCAGGAACTGCGTGATGCCGACGTCGCGAGCGAGATAGCGCACCGCGCGGTACAGGAACCGCCGGTTGGCCCGTGCCTCGTCGACCGCCTCGGGAAAGGACTCCAGCAGGGTCA
This sequence comes from Spiractinospora alimapuensis, assembly GCF_018437505.1. Classification (NCBI taxonomy): domain Bacteria; kingdom Bacillati; phylum Actinomycetota; class Actinomycetes; order Streptosporangiales; family Nocardiopsidaceae; genus Spiractinospora; species Spiractinospora alimapuensis. Next base: position 1,265,477 of record NZ_CP072467.1, read on the forward strand.
GGATCAGGTCCCGGTCGACCTGGAAGTTGTCCTTGCCCCCCAACAACCAGCCATAGGTCCGCGCAGGAGTCGGCCGGTCGGTGAGGATCTCCGGCGGGAACGCGGCGGCGCCGTCGGTACCGGCGACACCCTTCATGAAACCGGTCGGGTCACTCACGGGGGGACTCCTGGGGACGAGCGGGCACACGGGGATGCCGTCGGCGGGCCACCGCCGCGACTTTCCGGGCAGAATGCCACATCTCTCCGCGACGCGGGAGACCCGATTGAGGGGTGTCCGCGTCACCACACCCCCCACCGCGTCGGCCGACCGGGCTCAGCACCCCTCCGAGGCGCCGGCGATGTGGACGAGACGCGTCGCGGGGTCGCTGAGGCGGGTGCCGCGTTGCCACACGGCGGTCAGGAGACGGCGCATGTCGACCCCGTCCACCGCGATCTCCCGGAACCTGCCGTCGTTGAGCTCGTTGGCCACGGCCAACACGCTCAGGACCGCGGGCGCGCTGTCCCCGGCGACGGCCACCTTGACCGCCGCGTTGGAGGAGAGCTCCAACGCCGGGGTGGCGGGACCGTGCCCCGTGGCCAGGGCAAGCGCCTGTTCCAGGGTTGTCCTGGTCCCCGAACCGGGTTCCCGCATGACCAGCGGAGTCTGGGCGAGCTCTGTCGCGGGCACCGGTCTGTGGCGGCGCGACCACGGATGGCGGGGCGTGGTGACCACCGCCAGTCGGTCCGTCCCGACGCGGGTCGAGGCCAGGTCGCGCGGCACGTCCTTGGACTCCACGAAGCCGAGGTCCACGGCGGAGCGGCGCAGGAGATCCGCGACCGTCTCGGAGTTCACGACGCGCAGTTCGACCTCGGTGTCGGAGGCGCTGGCGCGAAAGGCCACCAACCACTGCGGCACCAGGTACTCCGCGATCGTCATGCTCGCCGCGACCCGGAGCCACGCGGTTCGCCGCTCCCGCAGCGCGGCCACCCCGACCATCAGCTCCTCGGCGGTGTCCACCACGCCCGCGGCCCACCCCGCCACGCTGTGTCCCTGCGGAGTGAGCCGCGACCCCGACGTGTCCCGGAGGAGCAGCGGAAGCCCGAGTTCCCGCTCCAGGGTGTCCAGGCGGCGGCTCGCGGACGCCTGTGTGAGACCCAGCGCGTGGGCGGCCCGGCCGATGCTGCCGTGCTCCTCGACCAGAAGCAGCAGTCGCAGGCTCGCGATGTCCGGCCACTGGAGCCGCGGAGTGGTCATACGTCCACCGTATGACCTTGCCCGAAACTGACCCCTAGTGGCCCGCCAGACCCAAGATCACCATGGGCTCATGCCCGAAAACCGACAAACCGCCGGACCCGTCGCGCCGGAACCGGAGCTCCCGCGCTTCCAGCCGCTTCGGACGCTGCTGCCGGGCGTGGCGCTGACAGCGCTCGGCACAGGCGCCGCGTTCGGGGCGCACCTGGTCCTGCCGGCCGTCAGCGCCCTCATGGCCGCCCTGGTGCTGGGCGCGGTGGTCGCCAACACCGGGCTGCTGCGGCCGAGCGCACAGCCGGGGGTGCGTGCGACCTCCAAGACTCCGCTGCGGGCGGGGATCGTGCTGTTGGGACTGCAGCTCGCCGTGGCCGACGTGCTGGCGCTGGGACTCCCCGTCCTGGGCGTCATCGTGGTGACGGTCTTCTGCACGTTCTTCGGCACCGTGGTCCTCGCGCGATGGCTCGGGCTCGGCACCGAACGCGGAGTGCTGGTCGCCGCCGGAACCGCCATCTGTGGCGCCTCGGCGGTGGCCGCCATGCGCGGCGTGGTCGACTCCGAGGAAGAGGACGTGATGACCGCCGTGGCACTGGTGACCCTCTTCGGCACCGTCACGGTGTTCGCCCTGCCCGTCCTGCACGGCGGTGGGGCCATGGACGACGCCGGGTTCGGCATGTGGGCCGGTGCCAGCGTCCACGAGGTGGGCCAGGTGGTGGCGGCCGCGGGTGCGGTCGGTTCGACGGCGCTCGCGTCCGCCGTCGTCGTCAAGCTGACCCGGGTCCTCCTGCTCGCCCCGATGATCGTCGGTGTCGGCCTGTGGCGGCGAACCCGCACCCGGACCACCGCCGGCCCCCGGCCCCCGATCGTTCCCCTGTTCGTGGTGGGCTTCCTCGGCGCGGTCGCCCTGGGGTCCCTCGACGTCCTGCCCGCACCAGTCCTCGACGCGGCGGCCCTCGCCCAGACGATCCTCCTCAGCGCCGGCCTCTTCGCCCTGGGGACAGCGGTGCGGATCGTCCCGCTCGTGCGTACCGGCGGCAGAAGCATCGTCCTGGGCGCCGGAGCGACCCTGATCGTCACCACCGTGGCGGGAGTGGGGATCGTGCTGGTGACCTGAGGGGGTTACGGCCCACTGAGCCACTGAACGGGTTGACCAGTGACCGCGGCAACACACTCGAAGTCCCGATCGCCGTGCAACAGCGTGGTTCCGGTGAGTTCGGCGGTGGCGGCGAGGAGCAGGTCCACCGCGCCGGCGGAACGATGCTGGCCCCGGCTCGTCAGCTCCTCCTGAACCTTCGCGGCGCGCCCATAGACCCCGTCGGGGATGAACACGGACGGAAACAGCTGGTTGAGGCGTCGCGTCTTGTCTATATGGTCCTCGCGGGAACGAGCGCTGTAAAGGAATTCAAGTTCAGTAACCGGACAGATGCCTACCAGTCCGGCTGTCACCGGCCCCTCCCACTCATGCACGATCTCCGGTCGCGTGAGGAGTCGGACGAGCGCGCTGATGTCGACGAGGTAATGGGTGACGTTCACGGTCGGTAGTTACGCTTGTCCTTGAGGACTTCGAAATCGCCTCGATCCCCCATCGCCAGCAGCTCCGCGAAGGCCTTCGCCTTGGCGATACGTTCTCCCACGTCCTTCAGTGCGGCGTTGACCGTGTCCTGCTTGGTCGCGGTTCCCAGCACTTCCGCACCCTTGGCCAGAGCTTGGTCGTCGATGTCGATGAGCATCTTCGTCACGACCCACCTCCCACATGCGTATATACAGATGCCATGTTCCGTATATATGAGTGACTGGCGCCGCGGGGGCCCGTGGCCGCACCGGGGTCGAACCGTGATGTACGACCCCGGGGGTGTGGCCGGTGGGGTCACCAGAACACGGCGACGGCGACGTTCACGACCGCGAGGGCGCCGGCGGTGTTGGCCAGGGCGGTCTTGGGGTTGCGGACGTTGAGGATCGCGACGACGAGGACGGCGACGGCCACGGCCGCCTTGACCGTGATCTTGATGTGGTTGACGTCGCCATCGCCCATCTCCAGCATGCCGACCAGCAGCAGACCGGACACGAGCTGCAGGATCGAGCTGTGCAGGATCGCCTTGGGACCCTTGGTGCTGGCGGAGAGCTGCATCAACCACCCGGCGATGATCCCCGCCATGCCCAGTAGGTGGAGGAAGAGAAAGACGTTCTTGAGGATTTCCATGCCTGCAAACTACTACAGAGCGTAGAAGACGCAGGACCGGGGGCGTCGACGCGTATCGGATCCGCCCCGCTCAGGCACCGCGAAACGCGTGCAGTTGCTCGACGGACAGGGAGTATATTCCGGCCGCCCGGTCCAGGGCGTCGTCCACGATCTCCCGCCGGTCCGCCACACACAACCCCCGCGCGAAGGCCAGGGCCCGCCCCAGGTCGACGCGCGCGTGCGGCAGCCGCACCTCCACCCAACCCCGACGCATGAACTCCACCGTGCGCGGCCACATCATCCAGCTCGGCATACGAACCAGGTCCTGCAGGCTCATCCGCTCCCCGTCCAGGGGGCGCCGCGCCAGGGTGTCGACGACCACGGTGTGACGCACGCACGCGTCGAACAGCTCGGTGACCATCCCGCCGTCGGTGAACTCCGCCGCGCATCCCGCGATGTAGGCCACGACCTCACTGCGGCACATCCGGCACTTGTCCATGGAGATGGACAGGCAGCGACGCACCGCGAGGGAGTCCGGCTCGACGGGGCCCGCCGGGTCCTGCGCCTCGTGCGCCTGCCCGTACGGGCAGCGAATCGCCAGTGGATGGGTGGCCATGACTCCCCGCTTCTCCCGCGCGGGGCCTGGGCACTGTCCGGATATGCCGCCCTCGCGCACAGGCTCATCGTAGCGGAGCGACCGCACACTGTCCGAGGTTCAAGATCACGCGCTGGTCAGGTCCAACGGCTGGTGATGGGCAGTCGACGGTCCCGTCCGAAATTGCGCGCGCTGACCTTCGGGCCCGGTGGGTACTGGCGGCGCTTGTACTCGGCGCGGTCCACCATGCGGATCACCCGATCCACCAGTGTGGGGTCGTGTCCGACGTCCACCAGCTCGGCGCGGCCCAGGTCGGTGCCGATGTAGTCGTCCAGCAGGGCGTCGAGCACCTCGTAGGGAGGCAGGGAGTCGGAGTCCAACTGTCCGGGGGCGAGTTCCGCGCTGGGCGGCTTGGCGACGGAGTTCTCCGGGATGGGTGGGGTCTCCCCGCGCCGCACCGCCATCGCGTTGCGCCACCGCGCCAGGTCCCACACGGCGGTCTTCCACACGTCCTTCAGTGGAGCGAACCCGCCCGCCGAGTCGCCGTAGAGCGTGGAGTAGCCGGCGGCCAACTCGCTCTTGTTGCCGGTGGTGAGCACCAGATGCCCCTCACCGTTGGACAGCGTCATGAGCAACTGCCCACGCACCCGCGCCTGCAGGTTCTCCGCCGCGAGCCCCGTGGGATGGACCGCGTTCTCGAAGGCGTCCACCATGGGGCCGACCGGCACGGTCCGCCCGTGGATGCCCTGCCGTTTGACCAGGTCCTCGGCGTCACTCACCGAGTGGGTGGAGGAATGGCGGCTGGGCATGAGCACGCCGTGGACGCGCTCGGGGCCCACGGCGTCGGTGGCGATGGCGGCGGTGAGCGCGGAGTCGATTCCGCCGGACAGGCCCAGGATCACCGACGGGAACCCGTTCTTACGCACGTAGTCGCGGGTGCCCGTCACCAGCGCCTCGTACAGCTCCTCGAGGTCCTCCAGGGCGTCGTGGCGCTGTGGGCCCAGCGGGTCCCGGGCGGGGGTCGCCGTGACGTCGAGGGCGTGGGAGCGGATGGTCAGGCCGGACCGTTCGTCGCGGTACTCCGTGCCCTCGCGGCGCTCGGCGCCGGACGGAAGGGTGAGGTCGGCGAGCAGAAGGTGCTCGGTGAACTGCGGGGCGCGGGCGAGCAGCTCGCCGTCGGCGTCCACCACGAGGGAGTCACCGTCGAACACCAGCTCGTCCTGGCCGCCGACCATGTTCACGTAGGCCAGGGCCGCTCCCGACTCCCGGGCACGCCTTCGGCACAGCTCGAGGCGAACGTCGTCCTTCGCACGCTCGAACGGGGAACCGTTCAGGACGACGAGGAGACCCGCCCCGGCCGTGTTCGCCGCGGCGACGGGGCCGCCCTCCTGCCAGATGTCCTCGCAGATCGCGAACGCGACGTCGACTCCCAGCAGGGAGACGACGGGGAGGACGTCGCCGGGAACGAAGTACCGGTACTCGTCGAACACCCCGTAGTTGGGCAGGTGGTGCTTGGCGGACACCACCCGGACCCGGCCCTCGTGCAGGACCCCCAGCGCGTTGCGCGGCGCCCCGGCGGGTTCACCGAGCCGTGTCCGCTCGTCACCGCGCCGGTCCAGGAAGCCCACCGCGACGGGGAGACGCCCCAGGCCCTCCTCGGCGAGTCGCTCGGCGAGCCGCTCCACGGCGGCCAGGGAGGCGGCCACGAAGGAGCGACGCAGCGCGAGGTCCTCGACCGGGTAGCCCGGGAGCGTCATCTCCGGGAACGCCACGAGGTCCGCACCCCGGCGGTCGGCCTGCCGGGCGTACTCGACCACCTGGTCGGCGTTGCCGTCGAAGTCTCCGACGCCCGGGTTAGTCTGGGCGAGCGCGATTCGCAGTTGAGGCACGAGCCCAAGCCTAGAGGGTGGCCCCGCGCGGCCACGCGCCGACCACTCCGACGGGACGTCGTTAACGCGCCAGAAACCCTGACCAGGCACACTGGGGGTGAGAGCGGCGAGCGAGCCGCGCGGACGACGACGAAGGAGGACCGGTGGATCGACAGCAGGAGTTCGTGCTCCGAACGTTGGAGGAGCGCGAGATCCGGTTCGTACGTCTGTGGTTCACCGACGTTCTCGGCTACCTGAAGTCGGTCGCCGTCGCCCCCGCCGAACTCGAGAACGCGTTCAGTGAGGGGATCGGCTTCGACGGCTCCGCCATCGAGGGCTTCGCGCGGGTGCACGAGTCCGACATGTTGGTGCAACCGGACCCCGCCACGTTCCAGGTGCTGCCCTGGCGCAACGAGCCGCACGGGACCGCCCGCATGTACTGCGACGTGTTGTTGCCGGACGGCTCGCCGAGCTACGCCGATCCCCGCCACGTGCTCAAGCGTCAACTCAGCCGGGCGTCCGACGCGGGGTTCACGTTCTACACGCACCCCGAGATCGAGTTCTACGTGTTGAAGCGCAAGCCGGACCCCGGTGAGCTGCCCGAGCCCAACGACGAGGGCGGCTACTTCGACCACACGCCGCACTCCAGCGCCTACAACTTCCGACGCAACGCCATCATGATGCTGGAGGACATGAGCATCTCGGTGGAGTTCAGCCACCACGAGGGCGGCCCCGGCCAGCAGGAGATCGACCTGCGCTACGCCGACGCCCTCACCACCGCCGACAACATCATGACGTTCCGCCATGTCATGAAGGAGGTGGCGCTGGAACAGGGCGTCTACGCCACGTTCATGCCCAAGCCCTTCGGACAGTTCCCGGGGTCGGGCATGCACACCCACCTGTCCCTGTTCGAAGGCGACCGCAACGCGTTCCACGAGCCGGGAGCGACCTTCCAGTTGTCGACGATCGGCCGGGGGTTCATCGCGGGCCTCCTCACCCACGCGGCGGAGATCACCGCGGTGTGCAACCAGTGGGTGAACTCCTACAAGCGCCTGTGGGCCAACGCCGCCGCGTCCGCGGGTGCGGGCGGCGAGGCACCGGCCTACGTCTGCTGGGGCCACAACAACCGGTCCGCGCTGGTCCGCGTGCCGATGTACAAGCCCGGCAAGCCCAACTCGGCGCGGATCGAGTACCGCGCGTTGGACTCGGCGTGCAACCCCTACCTCGCCTACGCGGTGATCCTGGCCGCCGGGCTCAAGGGGATCGAGGAAGGCTACACCCTGCCGCCCGAGGCCGAGGACGACGTGTGGGGCCTCACCCCCGCCGAACGACGCGCGCTGGGCATCAAGCCACTCCCCCAGAGCCTGGACGAGGCGATCCGCACCATGGAAGAGAGCGAACTCGTCGCCGAGACCCTCGGCGAGCACGTGTTCGACTACTTCCTGCGCAACAAGCGCGCGGAGTGGGAGGAGTACCGCAGCCAGGTCACTCCCTTCGAGCTGCAGCGCAACCTCCCCACGCTGTGACCCCCTCCCACCCATCCCCCCGTCAGGTTTTCTCCACACCGAACCGGTGGGGGTGCACATCGGCCTGCCCGAGGTGCCGACGCCACCCAGGCACGCGTGGGGTAGTTTGAGGGCCCCTCACAGGCTTGGAGACCCCGAATGGGCGGCGACGCGGGACCGACCGCGCTGGTGGTCTACGACCTCGACGGCGTCGTGACCCGGAAGGACACCTTCACCGCCTTGGTCGTCCTCCGTCTGCGCACCTCACCGGCGCGGTTCCTGCGCGCGTTGCCCGGGATCGTCGCGATGGTGCTCGGCCGAGGACCGGAGACACGGAAGCGCGCCGTCCACCGGATCACGGAGGTCGCCCTCTCCGGGCTCTCCGAGGACGACTACTCCGCTCTCGCCCGGACGGTCGGCGCACGTCTCGGTGGGGACGCGTCGTGGATCCGTCGCGAGATCGTGGAACGGATGCGACGCCAGCACGCCGCCAACACCCGGATCGTCGTCGCCACCGCGACCGAACAGCGGCTGGCGGAGTCCCTGCTGCTCCAGGCTCAGGCACCCTACGACACCATCTCGGCGTCCCAGCTGGCGGCGACGCCCACGGGTCTGCGCGTCGCCGACCACCGCATCGGCGCCCGCAAGGTGGAGGCGTTGCGGGAAAACGCCGTTCCCGTCGCCGAGGCGGAGTTCGTCACCGACTCGGTGACCGACCTTCCCACCGCCAAACGGGCGGCGCGGGTCACCCTGGTGGGGGCGACACGGCGCACCCTCGAGCGCTACCTGAGCGAGGGCCTCGCGGTGCGGGTGCACTCCACCGGGCTCGTCGACTGAGTGGGTTGGAAGCGGTTCCTAGTCGCCAACGGTGCAGGTGCCAAGAACGGTCGTCACCGACTCTCCGCCGACCCAGATCTGGCCGGAGGCGTCGGTGTCGATTCGGACCCGGCCTCTACGGCCAAGCACGGTGCCCTGGCTGGAGGTGTAGGAGGGGGGCAGCACGCCGTCCTTGGTCAGCCACTGCGCGAGACCCGCGTTGAGCGACCCGGTGACCGGGTCCTCGGGCACCCCGGCGTCGGGAGCGAACCCCCGGACCTCGACCGCGCAGTCGCCGCCCTCAGGGTAGGACCCGACGACCCCGATCTTGAGATCGTCGAAGGCCGCGAAGTCGGGGGTCAGCCCCAGTACGGCGTCGGCGTCGCGGAGCAACACCGCGACCCACCCGGGACCGTTGTCGATCCACTGGGCGGCCACCACGTCGGGCCGCGTGATCCGCAGTGCCCGCAGGATCCGGTCCACGTCGGGGTCCGCGACGGGGCCCGACCGATGCAGCGGTGGAGCCGCGAAGGCCAGACTCCCACCCGCGTCCCGGCGCAGGGAGACCAGGCCCACTCCGCACTCCTGCACGATGTTCTCGCCGCGTGACGTGCCCCCGGCCTCCAGCCACGCGTGGGCGCTGCCCAGGGTGGGGTGGCCGGCGAAGGGAAGTTCCCCTCCGGGAGTGAAGATCCGCAGCCGGTAGTCCGCTTCGGGGTGGGTGGGCGAGAGCAGGAAGGTGGTCTCCGACAGATTGGTCCACCGCGCGAAGGCCGCCATCGTCGCGTCGCTCAGCCCGTCGGCGTCGTGCACCACGGCGACTGGGTTGCCCAGCAACGGCTCGGAACTGAACACGTCGACCTGACGGAACGGGGTCTGCATGGCCCCGATGCTAGCCGAACCCCCAACACCCGGCCAGAGCCCGGCGGACGTTACGCGACCCCATCACCGGCCCCCTTCAGGCGCGGGCTCGCCCTCCGGCGCTGTCGAGGTGTTGTGTCCTGTGTGGCTGGTGACGTGGGGTGGGTGGGCCGGCAGGCGGTGTGGAGGCAGCCGGAGCCGATCACGGGGTGGCGCTCTCGCGGGCGGCGGTGCTCGTGCGCCTGTTCGCTGTGTCTTGGCTCGTCCGTGGACGCGGTGGCCGCAGGTGGGGATGGTGCCGGGTTTCTCGCTGCCGGCGTGGATCAGCTCGCCGGGGTGGTGGCGTTCGTCGCGGCGCTCCGCGCGGGTGGTGGCCCGGTCCAGGTGGGACAGGCGGGCGCACCGGTGGCGGGCCGGGATCCGGTGGACGGTGGAGGCGTGCGTGCCTAGGTGTCCGGCGATACGGGCCGGTCCGCACTGGTTGAGGTGGCGGAGTTCGATGACGCGGCGCTCGCGTCGGGTGGGGGCGCGGCGTGGCGAGTGCCGCGGGCGGTTGGAGGCAGCGGCCATGCCTGCCTGGCCCGCTCGGCGATAGCGCCTACCCGGCGCTGGGCGGTGGTCGGGCTGACCTGGAGGCGCTCGGCGACACGGCGCGGAGGCCAACGGTCCTCGACCGCACAGCGGGCCAACGCCAGACGGCCGGCGCACGCGAGATTGGCGTAGGTGTGGGTAGCGTGGGGTAACGAGGGCCTTCCGGCTGGTCGGACGTGAGACATCCGCACCAATCCGTAGGCCCTCCCCTATTGCCGCACCTTGTAGCCGGCACCAACCTGAATGGGCAGTACACCTGGCTTCTCGCGGTTCGGGTGGCTTGCCGGGGTCCACAGGGTGGAGCCGTGCGCGGGCCGGCGGTCCGGTTCCGGGCGGGTGGGCCACCCCAGCCCAGGCTCCCGTGGGCGCAATGCCCCGGCGGCCAACCAGCCGTGTCTACCGCGGGGTGACCAGACAGAACCCGTTGCGCTCCGGGTCGCGCATCACCTGGAAGGAGCCCTGATCGTCGGTGACGGTCCCACCGACGCGACGCGCGCCGAGAGCCTCGGCCTCCTTGATGGCGGTGGCCAGGTCCGCGACCCGAACATCGGCGTGGACGCGGACGCGTCCGTTCCGTGGGCGTGGATCGGGCTGGAATGACAGCCGTCCCATTCCCGGGATGTCGCGAACGACGGCCCATCCGTCGGCGCGGTTCACGGGTTCCCCGCCCACGATGGCGGCCCAGAACCGGGCGAGGGTCGGCGGGTCGGCGGCGTTGATGACCCACTGCTCCACCACACCCAGCGGAGGGCGGGAAAGGTCGGGGGCGGGTTCTGGCACGGTCAAGGGCCTCGCGGGGTTGGTCACGATGTCGGTTGCGGGGTGCCCAGGTCCAGCTCGGCGGCTTTGGCGGCCGCGGCGCTGCGGTTGGGGACGTCGAGCTTGGCCAGCAGGTTGGACACGTGCACGCTGACCGTCTTCGGAGCGATGAACAGGCTCTCCCCGATCTCCCGGTTCGTGCGGCCCTCCGCCAGCAGACGCAGCACCTCGATCTCCCGGGGGGTCAGGCCCGCCGGGTTCGCGTGGGGGACGGACGGTTCGTCGCGCAGCGACAGGCCGAGTCTGGCGCACACCTCGGTCAGCCGCAGTCGCCACCGTCCCAGCTCGTACTTGTCCAGGAAGCTGAGGACCTCCGGCACGTGGCCCTGGGCCGCGGCGAGGTCACCCATCTCGGCCGTGGCCTCCAGCCGGTAGATGAGCTGCTGCGCGGCCCACGTCGGCCGCCCGGAAATGTGGCACAGGTCGAGCGCCGACTCCGCGTGGCGCAGGGTAAGCGCGGGGTCCTCGCTCAACGCCGCCTGGGTCGTCGCGGCCATGGCCTCCGCCGCCGGCCCCCGCACAGGGATGCTCTCCGCCAGGTCCAACAGTCGGATCCGGAACGCCGCCCAGTCCTCCGGTCCGACGGACTCCCGCTCCCGCACCGCCACGTGCCACAGGTCGGAACCGAGTTCGATGATGTCCCACGTGTGGATGATGTCGCGCTCAGCACCCGCCACCGGGCCCTCCAGCAGCGACTCGAGCTTGGCCCGGGCCTCGGTCAGTCGCCCCTCCGCCTGTAGCAACACCGACTCGACCGTGGAGTTCTGGGCGATGTAGATCGGCATCGCGGTGTCCAGCGGCAGGTCCCGCGCGCTCGTCGCCAGGTGCTGGCGGGCCTCCGCGAGGTTCCCGCGCTCCCAGGCGATCAACGCGCGCAGCGCCCCCAACGTCCCCCGCCACCGGGCGGAACGCACCGTCCGCCGCGCCTGCGCGGCGTAGTGTTCCGCTTCGGCCGTCCGACCCATGTCCCGCAGGCACGAGATGACGTCGAGCATCGGCGACCCGTCGAGGTTGACCTCCCGGGCGCGGTGCACGGCCGCCCACGCCTCGTCCAGCCCCTGCTGCATCCGGTTGTTCATGCGCAGCACCACCGAGGTGGCATGCGCGACGCGCAGTTCGGTGACCGGGCGCTCCTCCGCGACCGCGAGGTCCCGCGCCCGGCGCAGCATCTCCAGGCCCACGTCGCACTCGCCCAGGTCGATCCCGTGGTACCGCCCGAGCGCGGTGAGCACGCGCGCCTCAGTACGCTTGTCCCCCGACTCCCGTGCCAGGCCCAGGGCCTCCTCGGCGACCCGCCGCGCGTCGTCGAACTCCCGACGGTGGATGAGGTCCTCGGCCAGGGTCGCCGTGAGCATGGGACGGCTCGGGCTGCCGCAGGGCAGGATACGCAGGGCCGCGCGGAGGTCATCGGTGGCGCGATCCTCGCCGTTCTCCTTGTAGGCGTGGCCGCGCTGGTGCAGTAGGTGGGCGATGCTGCTGGCGTCCAGTTCGGGAATCTGGTCGGCTTGGAGTTCGTCCAGGATGCCGCCGGTGAGCTCGTCGAGCCCCTGACTGGCGAACGCTATCCCGCGTGCCGGGTCCCCACTGTTGGTGGCGGCCCCGGCGGCGGCTTTCAGGACGTAGGAGCGCGGGTTACCGATGCGCTCGACCGCGTCGGGAACCTGCGGCCACAGTTCGAGTACCCGTTCCAGCATCGACAACTGTTCCGGATAGGCGTGGGCGTTCCACGCGGCCTTCGCGGCCTGCCATGACGCCGTCAGCGCCGCGGGCAGGTCGTGAGCGGCGTAGCGATGGCGGGCGATCCGCGCCGGAAGCCGGTTGGGCGGAAGCTGGCCCGCCCCCTGCTCCAGCGCGTCGGCGCAGGCCTGGTGCAGGCGAACACGTTCGCCGGGCAACAGCATGTCGCAGACGGCCTCGGACAGCAGGGCGTGGCGGAACACGAACATGGTGCCCTCCACGCGGAGGATGTTCGCGTCGATCGCGGAACGCAGCGCGGAGTCGAGGGCGTCCGGGGGAACGGGTGCGATCGCGGCGAGCAGCTCGTGGCTGGCGCGTTCCCCGGCGACCGACGCGGCGTTGACCACCGCGCGGGCCTGGCCGTCGAGCGCGTCGACCGGGCCGAGCAGCAGATCGCGGGCCGTCTCGGGGAGGTCGCCGACCTGGCAGTCGCCCTGTTCCACGAGGGACTCGACGAAGAGGGGGTTTCCGCCGCTGCGCCGGTACACCTCGTCGAGGGCGGACGGGTCGAGCGCCTGGCCGCGGATCGCCTTGGCCTGCTCCGCGACCTCTTCCTTGTTCAGGGGCTCCAGGTCGATCAGGGAGACCTCGGGCAGGCGGGAGAGCTCGGGGAGGAGTCGGCGCATGGGATGCCGGCGGTGGAGGTCGTCGGAGCGACAGCTCACCAGCAGGTGCACGCGGGCGGAGCCCAGGTTGTGGATCAGGAAGACGAGGAGGTCGCGGGTGGAATGGTCGGCCCAGTGCGCGTCCTCGATGATGACGGCGAGCCCGTCTGGCTCGGCGGCCTGCTCCAGCAAGGTCAGTACCTCTTCGAACAGGCGGGCGCGGCCGTCGCGGGACTCGTCACGCACGGCACCGAGTTCGGGGATGAGTCGCGGGAGCTCCACGACGCCCTCCAGCACCTCCGGCTGGGAGACGCGCACCGCGCGCACCAACTGGCGCAGCGCGGCGACGAACGGAGCGAACGGGAGTCCCTCGACCCCGAGGGCCAGACACCCTCCGGCGATGACGCGACCCACCCGACTCGCCTCGGTGTACTCCGAGAGCACGCGCGTCTTGCCGACACCGGCGTCACCGACCAGGAGCGCCGCGGTGGAGGTCCCGGACCGGGCGCGTTCCGCGCCCTGCAGGAGGTCGGTGAGCTCCGCGGTGCGACCAACGAAGCGCGTCCCGGAATTGCTGACCCTGACCATACCTTCCAGAATGTCAGGTGGCGTGGACACGGGAAACCCGATTTATCGGACGCAGGCGAACTCGGTGACCTCGACCGAGGATGGTTCCGTCGCTTCCTGAAGTGCGGAGGTGTCTGGATCCACGGCGGACACGGCATGCTCGGCGTGGTCGGAACGCGGCGTCGTGACCTCCGTCTCGCCGCTGACCGCCACGGTGCCCTCCTCGGCTCGCGCCGCCGCCGCGCGCGCCTGACGGCGGCTCCTCCTGGTTCCGGGCGTCGCCTCGGGTTCCTCGTCGTTTCGCCGGCGGACCAGACGCCCCAGCCGCCACCGTGCGGCCCTTTCACGCGCCTCCTGTTGATACTGGGTGTCCAGTGCGCGTACGAAATCCGGATGCATCGCGTATCCCCTCTCCCCGGCCGACTCTCCTGCGACCGGCCCGATTCCTACACTCGGGCTAAGGAGGGGGCCGGCGAATCGGGACGATGCCCTAGATTCGCCGCCTACTCAGGGGTCTTAGATGGCGCAGGTCACACAGACGCACCTGCCCTCGGCCGAAGACGGGGGGTCGGGCCTAAGGCGGTCCCTCCCGAGACCCCCGTGCCGGTCAGGCCCTGTGGACGCCCACCAGCGATCCCGGCCAGCGAAGGCTAAGCTGTGCTGAAGGGGGGACCCCGCGCCCACGGACATTCGCTCCCGTCCGCGGCCTCCGGGTTCGCCCCGCATGGCCCGCGGGGCGCTCAGTCGGTGCTGACGCCCGCCAGCATGGTGTCGACGAGCCGTTGGGCGCGTTGGTGTGGCGTGAGTGTGGTGCCGACCCGGCGGTACATGTGGACGCCGCCGAAGAGGAGCATGAACGCGACGTCGAGGTCGATGTCGGAGCGGAGTTCCCCGTTGTCCACCCCGCGCCGCAGGACCTCCGCCACCGTGTCGGTGCGGGGCGCGAAGACGTGCTGTCTGACCCGCTCGGCGATGTCGGGATGCGCCCCGCCCATCATGAGCAGGTCCACCGCGTGCTCCAGTGGGTTGTCCAGTTCGGAGCAGATGACGGTGATGAGGATCGTGAGGTCCTCCCGGACCGATCCGGTGTCGACGGCGGGCAGCGGTTGGCGGAGCCGGGCCACCGCGTCGGTGTAGAGCTCCACTTTGCCCGGCCACCGTCGGTAGATCGTGGCCTTGCTGACGCCGGCGCGTTGCGCGATCGCGCCCACCGACACCGCGGTGACCGTCATGTGTTCGCCGAGGAGCTCGAGCGCCGCCCGCAGGATGGCGTCGTCGGCCTCTTGGCTACGCGGCCGGCCTGGTTGGCGAGACGGCGTCGTCGGTGTGGGCATGGGCGGCCACCACTATCATTCGTCTTCCGTACGCGCGGAGCCTGGCGGACCGGAACGCCCGGGCATCCAGATGGCCACGGTCACCGCACCAGCCAGGGCGATCAGTGCGGAGCACAACGCTACCGTGTGCATCCCCGAAAGGAAGGCCTGCTTCGCGGGATCGAGCACCGCCTGGTAGGTCGCCTCCCCCACCGTACGGGCCGCGGCGAGGGTCTCCTCGATCGACGCCTCGCCGTCGCGCACGGCCTCGGGAAGGTCGTCCAGGGTGGGAGTGAGGCTGCGGCGGTACATGAAGGACAGCAGGGTTCCCAACACCGCCACCCCGAGGGAGACGGCCACCTGCCGCGCCGTGTTCTGCAGGGCGGAGGCGGATCCGGCCTGCTCAGGCGGGACGACGCTCATGATCGAGTTGGTCGCGGGCACCATGACGGTGGCCATGGCCGACCCTTGGAGCAGGAAGACGAGCCCCACCAGGACGAGGGGGGTGTCGGTGCCGAACTGCGTGTAGGCCGCCAGCGCCGCCGACACCCCGATCAGTCCCACCGAGCAGACGCGTCGGGCTCCCCATCGGGCGACCAGCGCCGGGCTGAGTGGGGAGAAGACGAGTTGCCCCACCGCGATCGGGATGATGAGGAGGCCGGCGTGGAACGGGGTCAGGCCGCGCACGCTCTGCAGGTAGAAGGTGCCAAAGAAGAACACGCCGGCGAGGGCGAAGAACACAAGCATGATCGCGGCGACCGCCACGCTCAGCCGAGGGTCGCGGAACAGGCGCACGTTCAGCGCCGGTTCCCGGGCGTGCGCCTCCCACCAGACGAAGGCCGCCAGGATCGCGAATCCGCCCACGGTGGCGCTGATGGTGTCCCAGCCGAGGAAGCTACCGCGGTCGCCGGCGGCGATGATTCCGTACAGCAGGAGCAGCAACCCCACGATGGACAGGAGCACACCCACCGGGTCGAGGCTGCGCGCACCCTCGTTGCGGGACTCCGGGACCAGCCACGCCATCAGGGCCAGCGCCAGCACCACGATGGGCACGTTGATCAGGAAGATCGATCCCCACCAGAAGTGCACCAGCATGAGGCCGCCGAGTGTCGGGCCGATGCACAGGCCGACCCCGACCGCGGCGGCCCAGATCCCGATCGCCCGGCCCCGTTCGTGTCGGGGGAACACGTTGGTGATGATGGCGAGGGTCTGCGGCATGACGGCGGCGCCAGCCAGCCCCTTCAACGCCCGGGTGAGGATGAGCTGCTCCGGGGTGACGGAGTAGGCGGAGAGCACCGAGAAGACGCCGAACGCCACGAGGCCCCAGGCCAGGACGCGGCGCCGGCCGAACCGGTCCCCGACCACACCGAAGGTGATGAGCAGCCCGGCGAAGAGGAGGGTGTAGGAGTTGATGGACCACGCCAGCTCGCTCTGGGTGGCGCCCAGGCCCTCCTGTGGGTCGGCGAGCACGCGCAGCGCGACGTTGAGGATGGTGTTCTCCAGCACCACCACCGTGACGGCGATCCCCACAACGGCGAGCACCGCCCACCTGCGGGGATGCCCCGGATCCTCGTGGCTGGAGGCACGCGCCTCCATCTGGTCCGTCACCACACCCCCGTAGCGTCCGCCCCGTGAACTCACTCTGAGCCATTTAAATACGGAACGGTCTCGTTTCGCAACGTGGTTTCCGGGATTATTTGGCGACCTGTCCCCGTTTGTCGTGCATGGCGGGTCGTACCATGAGGCGACACACCAGTCCGGGGACGCCGAAGGGCGCCACGAGACATCGGAGGAATACCATGGCTGCCACAGCCCTGTACGGCGGCATCACCGGCCGCCGCGTGACCATCCGCGACATCGCCGCCGCCAAGCGCGAGGGCCAGCGTTGGCCCATGCTCACCGCCTACGACGCGATGACAGCCCGGGTCTTCGACGAGGCCGGGATTCCCGTCCTGCTGGTGGGAGACTCCGCCGCCAACGTCGTCTACGGCTACGAGTCCACAGTGCGGGTGAGCGTGGAGGAGCTCCTGCCCCTCGCCGCCGCGGTGGTGCGTGGCAGCTCGCGCGCCCTCGTCGTCGCTGACCTCCCCTTCGGCTCCTACCAGGCCTCACCGGCGCAGGCCCTGGAGACGGCGACGCGATTCATGCGAGAGGCCGGCGCCCACGCGATCAAGCTCGAGGGAGGGGCGGCGGTCGCACCCCAGGTCGAGGCGCTGGTGAGCGCCGGAATCCCGGTGATGGGGCACGTGGGTCTCACTCCGCAGTCCGTGCACGGCCTCGGGGGCTACCGAGTGCAAGGCCGAGGCGAGGACGCCGCCCAGCTCCTCACCGACGCCAAGACCCTCCAGGAGGCGGGCGCCTTCTCCGTGGTGATGGAGTGTGTCCCCACCGACCTCGCCACCCGGGTCACCGAGCAACTCACCATTCCCACCATCGGCATCGGCGCCGGCGACGGCACCGACGCCCAGGTCCTCGTCTGGCAGGACATGGCCGGGCTCACCCCGTCCACGGCGAAGTTCGTCAAGTCCTTCGCCGACCTCGGCGACGTACTCAGCCGCGCCGCCCGCGAGTACGCCGACGAGGTCGTCGCCGGCACCTTCCCCGACGAGGCCCACTCCTTCGCCTAGGGAGCCACGCCGAAGGCCCGCTGATCCCTGGTGGGGGTACCCCCACCAGGGATCAGCCATGTGTGCCGCCGGTCGACCGGCCCGCACGCCTTGGGCACGTCGCGTTTGGGGCGGTCCCGATGCCAGGTTGAGGTCTTCCGACGAACGAGCCATTACTCGGACATATATTCGTTTTATCGCGGAATTCCTGCGAGTCCGTGATTCACCCTCTAGTGTTCACCTCATGCCAGAATCCCCGCATGAGGCGCTTCACCAGATCTTCCGGGAAGACACCTCACTCATCTGCCGCGTCCTCCAACAGTTCGCGGATGCCGACATCGACGACCCCACGTCAGTCACGGTGCTGAACGTGGACCTGACCGAGTTCAAACCATTGGTCCGGTTCACCGACACCGCGTTGATGTGTGAATGGGGCGACGACAAGCACATCTTCATCGTCGAATCCCAGACCGAACAGGAAGGCGAGAAACGCGCGGCATGGCCCTACTACGTGGCCTACCTCCACAACAAATACAACTGCCCAGTGACATTGGTCGTCCTGTGCTCCGATCAGGCCGTCGCCCGATGGGCCAAGCGCCCCATCGTCATCGGACTGAGCCAGCATCCGTCCATGGTCGTCACGGCCCTCGCCTTCGGCCCGAAGGACATCGCGCCCATCGCGGATCCCGACGAGGCGAGCAAGCACATCCAACTCGCGGTGTTCTCAACGCTCATCCACCGGAAAGACACACCAACCGTTTCCGAGCAACTCGACGCCCTCGCCGAGGCCTTGGCTACCATCGACACCAAGAGCGCGACGCACCTCGCGCACTTCACGGGCGCGGGACTCGGCCCCACCATGGCCCGACAGATCTGGAGTGATCTCATGAACGCCGGCACCCACCAGTACCAGTCCGACTTCACCGCCCAATGGGAAGCCAAGGGCGAAGCCCGAGGCGAGGCCCGGGGCGAGGCCAAGGGACGGGCCAAGGGCGAGGCGCAGGCGCTGTTGCGCATCCTCGACCGCCGCGACATCCCCGTGGACGAAACATCCCGCACACGCATCCTCGCCTGCGACGACCTCGAACAACTCGGCCACTGGATCGACCGCGCCCTCACCGCGACCAGCATCGACGAACTCTTCACCTGAACCTCTCCGAGGCAGTACTTCGTTCGTCAGCCCGCCTGGTCGGTGCGCCCGGAGCCTCCCGTTACTAGTTACTCGCTAGTAGGATCTGTGTTCCAGTGATCCGACAGGGAGGCTCTCCGTGCGCATCGCCATGCCCTTGCAGTACTCAGGAGATCTACGATCCGCCGCCCAACAGGTCGCCGAGTTGGAGAAGGTGGGGCTGGACACGGCGTGGGTTGCCGAGGCCTATGGCTTCGACGGACCGACCTCGCTGGGCTATCTGGCGGCCAGGACCGAGCGGGTGCGGTTGGGTGCGGGGATCCTGCCGGTCTACTCCCGGACGCCGACGCTGATCGCGCAGACCGCGGCCGGGCTGGACCAACTCTCCGACGGACGGGCCGTACTCGGCCTCGGAGCGAGCGGGCCGCAGGTGATCGAGGGGTGGCACGGCGTCCCCTATCGGCGCCCCCTGGCACGGACCCGGGAGACCGTCGACATCTGCCGCCGCGTCTGGGCACGCGAGGAGCGGCTTACCTACGACGGTTCCGTGTTCACCCTCCCGCTGCCGGCGGCGCAGGGCACCGGACTCGGCAAGCCACTGAAGATCATCAACCATCCGGTCCGTCCCCGGGTTCCGATCTATCTCGCCGCGCTCGGACACAAGAACGTCGCCATGACGGCGGAGATCGCCGAGGGCTGGTTGCCGTTTCTCTTCCTCCCGGAGAAGGCCGACGAGGTGTGGGGCGATGCCCTCGCCGAGGGTTTCGCCAAGCGTCCCGCGGAGCTGGGGCCGCTGGAGATCTCGGCGGGAGGCATGCTCGCGGTCGGCGAGGGAGAGGAGACACGACAGCTTCTCGACCTGGCTCGCCCCATGGTCGCGCTGTACGTGGGTGGCATGGGCGCCAAGGAGCGCAACTTCTACGCCGACCTCGCCGCCCGGTACGGGTACGGCGCGGAGGCGGAGCGGATCCAGGAGCTGTACCTCGCGGGGCGCAAGGAAGAGGCCGCCGCGGCCGTCCCGCACGAGCTCCTGGAGCTCACCAACCTGGTGGGTCCGGAGTCGTTCGTGCGGGAGCGCATCGAGGCGATGCGGGCGGCCGGGGTGACGGAGCTGAGTGTGGTTCCGCTGTCCGACGACCCCGTGCGTCTTGTGGAGCGTCTGCGCGGGTGGCTGTGACACTTACCCTCCCGGCGGTAGGAGGGTGGTGAGCTGCCTGGCCAGCGCGGCGCGTGCCTCGACGAGCGCCGGCCCGTACCAGGTCAGGTGCCGTCCTTCGAGCAAGGCGGCCGGCAGACGAGGGAAGGATTCCGGGCCGTCGTCGGCGGTGAACGCGTAGGGCTCGTCGGGGAGGACCACCAGGTCGGCCGGCACGGAGTTGAGCTCCGGAAGCGGCACCTTGGGGTAGCGGTCCTCGTGCGTGGCGTAAATGTTGCCGACGCCCATGCGGCGCAGCAGGTCACCGCCGAAGGTGTCGCGGCCGATCACCATCCACGGGCGGCGCCAGATGGGGATGACGGCCCAACGTTCGGGTGGCGGCGGTTCTCCCAGGAGGTCGCCCCACACGTCGTGAACGGTGTCCAGCCAGTCGGGGACACCCCAACCACACGCGGTGAACAGGCGGGCGAGGCTGGTGACGGCCTGTGGCAGTGTCCGGATATCGGTGACCCACACCGCGACGCCCGCCTCCCGCAGCCGCGACAGGTCGGTTTCCCGGTTCTCCTCGGCGTTGGCGATCACCACGTCCGGCACCAGTGCCAGAACCTTCTCGACGTCCGGGTTCTTGGTGCCACGCACCCGCGACACGTCCAACCCCGTCGGACGGCTGCACCAGTTCGTCGCACCCACGATGGCCTCGGGTTTGGTCGCCGCGACCGCCTCGGTCAGGGAGGGCACCAACGACACCACCCGGCGTACCGGGTGGTGGAGGTCCACGGCGGCCCCCGTGTCGTCTCGAGCGGACTCCACTCATACCCCCGTGATGCGCAGACCCGCGTGGGTCTTGTAGCGCCGGTTCACGGCGATGAGGTTGGCGGTCAGTGCCTCCACCTGCCCGGCGTTGCGCAGTCGGCCTCCGTACAGTCCGCGCACGCCCGGAATCCGGTCCGCCAACGCGCGCACGACGTCCGTGGCGTCGCGGTCCTCGCCCAGGACGAGGACGTCCAGCTCCACCGACTCGATCTCCGGATCCAAGAGGAGCACGGCCGACACGTGGTGGAACGCGGCGACCACCCGACTGTCGGGGAGCACGACGGCGGCCTGCTCCGCGGCGCTCCCCTCGGGCACCTCAAGGGGGTAAGGGCCGCGCTGGTCGAACCCGAGCGGGTTCACGCAGTCGACGACGATCTTTCCGGACAGCGGGCCGGCGAGAGACTCCAGGAGCTCGCGGTGCCCCTCCCATGGCACGGCGACGATGACGACGTCGGCGTTCGCGACGGCCGAGGCGTTGTCCGTTCCCGTCAGTGAGGGCCCGGCGTCGAGGTCTGCCGCCGCCTGCTCCGCGCGCTCGGCGCGACGCGATCCGATGGTGACCCGCTGCCCGGCCAGGGCGAGACGCCGCGCCAGACCCCTCCCCTGGTCTCCGGTGCCGCCCAGGATGGCGACGTGGAGGTTGGTGATGTCCGGCGTGGCGTAGGGACTGCGTTTCTGCGTCATAACCGCATCCTGCCAGCCCGAGGCACGAACGATTGCGCCGAACCCACCCCCCGGGCGCGCGGGATGCGGCACCATGGGTGCGTGGACGCCGCACACGTCGCGATGCTGCGCGAGATTCTGCAATCGACGGGCTGGCTGGAGCGGGCCGACGACTTCGGTCGGGCGCTGCGCCGGACCCGTAGCCCGGGCGGTCTGCTGTTGGTGGGCACGCCCGACGAGGAACCGTGGCATCTCGCCGCCCATCTGGCGGACGAGAGCCGCTACTCCGGGCTCCCCCAACTCGACCCCACCCTGGTGCGGTGGAATCCGCCCCTCGACGCACCGGCGCACCTGCGTACCGGCACCGACCGGTTGAACGAGGTACACCGCGGCGAGACCCTTTTCGTGGTGAACCCCGACGAGGAGGCGCCAGTTCCCCTGCTGGAGCGGGTCGACGACGCGCGCAGGAGCGGGGCGACCGTCCTGGCCCTGGACCGCGGGGACAGGGAACTCGGCCAGCTCGCCCACGACGCCATCAGCCTCGACGAGGCGACCGCCCCCCTCCATCTGGACGGTCTCCAACACCTGGTGAGCGCCGCCGCGGGCGACGCGCGCCAGGCCCCACAACGAGGCTGGAAGGAACGGATCTCCCGCTTCCTGGACGTCGTGAGCGGCCCCCGCTTCGAGGACTAGACCGCCCACGCGGTCGTAGGTGGCCTGTGGACGCTCACCGACCGCCCACGACGAGAAAAGCTAGGCTGTACTGAAGGGCGACCCCGCGCCCGCACAGGGGTCCCAGCGATGCGTCGGGGGTTACTGGTCGTCCTTTTCGCGTTCTTCCCATTCCTCGTTCCGGGCGGCGGCGCGTTGGAGGGCGGTGGCGGCTTCGGCCTCGGTCTCGAAGGGGCCGAGCCGGACGCGGTCGGGGCAGCCGGGGCCGAACTCGACCGTGTTGTGGCGCAGGCAGTACCACCACTTCCGGTCGCTTCCCGGGTTCAGGGAGGACTCACCCATGGCACGCTCCTTGTCGCTCGGTCGCTCGCCCCGTCTCCTGTCATTGTCGCATCGGGGGGGGCGAGAACCCCGGTAGCGCAGGATCACGGGATGCGACGAACTACACTCGTGTGCCATGACGACACCGCTGGTCCCAGGTCGGCTCTCCCCACCACGTTCGGTTCCGGCGCGGATTCCGCGCCCGGAGTACGTCGGCAAGAAGCATCCGATCGAGGGTGTGTTGGGTGATGTCCAGACCCCGGAGACCATCGAGGCGATGCGGGTGGCCGGCCGGGTCGCGGCCCAGGCGCTGCGGGCCGTCGGTGAGGCTGTCGCCCCCGGGGTGACCACCGACGAGCTGGACCGGGTCGGGCACGACTTCCTCGTCGCCCACGACGCCTATCCGAGCCCCCTCGGCTACAAGGGCTTCCCCAAGTCGGTCTGCACCTCCATCAACGAGGTCATCTGCCACGGGATCCCCGACGACACTCCGCTGCGGGACGGCGACATCGTGAACGTCGACGTGACCGCGTTCCTCGGTGGTGTCCACGGCGACACCAACGCCACGTTCCTCGTGGGCGAGGTGGACGAGGAGTCGCGACTGCTGGTCGAGCGCACCGAGGAGGCCCTGAACCGGGCGATCAAGGCGTGCCGTCCGGGGCGACAGGTCAACGTCATCGGGCGCGTCATCGAGTCCTACGCCAAGCGGTTCGGCTACGGCGTGGTCCAGAGCTTCACCGGACACGGCGTCGGCCCGGAGTTCCACTCGGGGCTGGTCATCCCACACTATGACGACCCCATGGCGACCGCCGTGATGGAGCCGGGCATGACCTTCACCATCGAGCCCATGATCACCCTGGGCACGATCGACTTCGACCTGTGGGACGACGGGTGGACCGCCGTCACCAAGGACCACCGGCGCACGGCGCAGTTCGAACACACGTTGGTCATCACCGACACCGGCGCGGAGACCCTGACGCTCCCGTGAGTGCCCCGGTCGAGGGTCTGGTGCGCCCCCACCGGCTACGGGCCGGGGACCGGGTGGCGGTGGTCGCGCCGTCCGGCCCCGTGGTGGCGGAGCGGTTGGCGGCGGGGCGGGAGATCCTGGAGTCGTGGGGGCTGCGGGTCGAGGTCGCCCCGCACGTGCTCGACACCCACCCCCGCCTGGGTTACCTGGCCGGTAGCGATCACGACCGTGCCGCGGACCTGCAGCGCGCCTGGTTGGACCCCTCCATCTCGGCCGTCCTGTGCGCCCGCGGCGGCTACGGGGCCCAGCGGATGATCGACCTGTTGGACTGGCCCGCCATGCGCGGGGTACCCCCCAAGGTCTTCGCCGGTTTCAGCGACATCACCGCTTTGCACGAGGCGTTCGCCGAGGAACTCGGTATCGTCACGCTGCACGCGCCCATGGTGGCCTCGTCCGCCTTCATCGAGGACGGGGTCACCGCGGACGGGCTGCGCCGCGCCCTGTTCGAACCGGAGCGCGCCACCGTGCTGAGCGCCCCCAGCGCGCGACCGGTCGCCTCCGGCCGCGCCATCGGCGTGACGATCGGCGGCTGTCTGGCGCTGCTGGCGGACGGGCGCGGCGCCGCGTCGACCCGACCCTCCGCCGCCGGCACGCTCCTCATGTTGGAGGACGTCGGTGAGGAGACCTACCAGTTGGACCGGATGCTGACCTCGCTGTCGCGTTCGGGCTGGTTGGCGGGCGTCGCGGGGATCGCGTTGGGTTCGTGGCACGAGTGCACGCCCGACCTGGAGGCGGTTCGGCT
Source organism: Spiractinospora alimapuensis (assembly GCF_018437505.1). Lineage (NCBI taxonomy): Bacteria > Bacillati > Actinomycetota > Actinomycetes > Streptosporangiales > Nocardiopsidaceae > Spiractinospora > Spiractinospora alimapuensis. The sequence continues at coordinate 1,289,290 of NZ_CP072467.1, forward strand.
GGTGATGGAGGACCGGCTGGGTGACCTCGGAGTCCCGGTGCTGTGGGAGTTGGGCTTCGGGCACGGGCCACGTTCCCTCACCGTGCCGTTGGGTCTCCCGGCCGAGCTGGACGCCGACGCCGGGACCGTGACATACGCCATGCCGCCACTCGTCTGACCTAGATCTGGCCGGCGTCCCCCCACACAGCGAACGGATCCGTGGGCTCCGGGTGACGAAAAATGTGGCATAGTGCGACAGATCCTGGAACGGGTTGAACCGCGCGGTGCGTCATAGTCGCTGCGCTTCCCCCATCCCGCGCCCCGCAGGCGTGACGGATACGCACAATTCCAACCGGACACCATCACAACGCACGGAGCTGCAATGAACACGCCCCCTATCCCCCGAGTCGCGCGCAGGGTCGCCCTGGCCACCGCGGCGGGCACCACGGCACTCGCTCTCTCCGGCTGTGGCATCATCCAGGAGCTCGCCGGTGGCGGCGGGGACGACGTCTTCGATCTGCAGGTGGGGGACTGTCTCGCTGACACGATCGGGACCGAGGTCTCCTCAGTCGAGACGCTTGACTGCAACGAGCCGCACTACTACGAGGTCTACTCGTCGATCATCATGGAGGACGGCGCGTTCCCCGGTGACTCCGCGGTTTCCACCACGGCGGAGGACGAGTGCGTCGCCGACTTCGAGAGCTTCATCGGCGTGGAGTACGCCTACTCGGAGATCTGGATGGAGAGCCTCCGTCCGACACAGGAGACCTGGGACAACATGGACGACCGTGAGATCCTGTGCATGGTCTACGACCCCGACGGCGACACGATCGGGACGCTGGCCAACGCCAACCGTTAGGCAATCCCGGGCGGGGCTCTCGTGTCCCCGCCCGTCCTCCCCGTAATCCACCCCCTCGCCCCCCGCCGGCCTGACCGTGAAAGAGCGACGTTTCCGCGATGATGGGTCACACGCACGCGCTCAGCGGCGCCGCCGGTTGGATGGCACTCGTCCCGGTGCTGGACGGCCAGGAGTTCCTCGGGGCGACCTTCTCGCTCGGGCCGGGCGAGATCGTCGCGGGGGCGTTGGTGTGTGCGGGGGCCGCGCTGCTGCCCGACATCGACCACCACAACTCCACGGTCACGCAGACCTACGGGTTCGTGACCAAGTTGATCAGCCGGGTCACCAACTGGGTCTTCGGTGGACACCGCAACGGGACCCACTCTCTGTTCTTCGCCGTGCTCATGGGGGCCGGCGCGCACGCGCTCGGGGTGTACAGCCCGCTGGCGGCCCAGTTCCTGGTGTTCCTGCTGATCGGTCTGGCCCTGCGGGGTCTCGGTCTCGGCGTGCCAAAGAACCAGGTCGCCTCGGAGATCATCAACGCGTTGATCACCGGGGGGATCGTCCTCGCCCTGTTCGTCTCCGGTGTGGACTACGGCTGGTTGGGTGTCGTCGTCGCGTTGGGGTGTCTGCTCCACTTCGTCGGGGACATGCTGACCCACATGGGGTGCCCACTGTTCTGGCCGGTGAGCACGACCCGGGTGGGGCAGAGCTTCGGGTTCACCACCAACGGCAAAGTGGAGCGTCTGCTCGTGACGCCGGTGCTCACCATCGCCGTGGTGCTCTACTCCATCTACCTGTTTCCGTGGCCCCAGCTCCTGGACGACGTGGTCTGACCGACGGCGTCCGTCGTGCCTGCGCCCGTCGTCCGACGCTCCCCAGTAGGGTCGCCTCATGACGCGCACCAATCTCGGTCTGACCCCCGCACTGCAGGACTACGTCGAACAGCACTCCACCTCACCCGACGCGTTGTTGGTGGACCTCGCCGAGGAGACGCGTCGCCGGTTCCCCCAGCACCAGAGCATGCAGATCGGGGCCGACCAGGGCACGTTGATGACGATGCTCGCCCGGATGGTGTTGGCGCGAAACGCCGTGGAGGTGGGGACCTTCACGGGGTACTCGTCGATCTGCACCGCGCGCGGTCTCACCGCCGACGGGCGTCTTCTGGCCTGCGACGTCAACGAGGAGTGGACCGGCCTCGCCCGCGAGTACTGGCGGCGGGCCGAGCTCACCGACCAGATCGAGCTGCGGCTCGCCCCGGCGCTGGAGACCCTGCGCGCGCTCCCGCCCGACCCTGTGATCGACTTCTCCTTCATCGACGCAGACAAGCAGGGCTACGTGGACTACTGGGAGGAACTCGTGCCCCGGACCCGTCCCGGCGGGCTGCTCCTGGCCGACAACACCCTGTCCTACGGTCGCGTGGTCGATGACGCGGAGGCCTCGTCGCAGGTCCAGGGCATTCGCGACTTCAACGCCCGCGCGGTCCGCGACGATCGGGTGGAGCTGGTGCTGCTGCCCGTCGGCGACGGGCTGACCCTCGCGCGGCGCCTGGGCTGACGCCCCCGCGGCGTCACGCCGTGGCCCCACACGCGACCCCGGGTCGACCCCCCACGCGGCGATGGCACAATAGCGGGGTGAGTGTGCTGGTCATAGTTCTGGGTCTTGCCGTTGTCGGTGCCGTCATGGCGGCCGCGCTCCTCGGCGGGACATTGCTCCGCGCCGGGGAGCGCGGGAAGGTCATGCGTGTGGGCCGGGTCGTGGCGACCCTCGCCCTCGTCGTCGGCGTGCCGACGACCGCGGCCGTCGCGGTGCTGCGCTCGGCCCCTGACCCACTGTTCCTGCAGGTCTACGGGGCCGCGCTGCTGGTCGTCGTGGCTATCCTCGGCGTGAACGTGGCGCTCCCGACCGTGGCCGCACGGCGTTCCGGTGGCAAGAGCGCGACCACGGTCCCGCTGTCTCCCGCCGCGCTGAGTGTGGGTCTGCTGTGCGGGGCGTTGGTCGCGCTCCTGTGCTCAGGTGTCGCCGTCGCCGTGGTTCCCGTCGCCTGATCCTCCGGCCGCACCGGACTCGGCGACGGGTTCCCTGCTGGAGCTGTCCGCCGCGGGGGTTGGAGCCTGCCCGCGTGCCCGCCGGTCCAGGCGGGCGAGGTAGTCGTTGTAGGCGTCCAGGTCGGCGTCGTCGGAACCGCCGCGGCGGCTGTGGCGTTGGCGCCGGCGTTCGACGCGTTCGTCGTCACGGATCCACTGGTAGAGCACGGCGAACAGACACAGCACCGTGGGGATCTCGCCCATCGCCCACGCGATGCCGCCGCCGGTCTGCTGATCCTCCAGGACCGCCTCCGAGTAGCTCACGCCCTCGCTGAGCAGCCACGGCACTTCGAACGCCCCGTACCACTGCATGGCGATCGGTTCGCCGATGCTCATGATCCCGATGCCGAAGAATGCGTGCAGACCCATCGTGAGCAGGAGCAGGAGCACCCGCAGCGGGTGGGGCATGGATCGCGGCAGGGGGTCGACGCCGATGAGGATCCAGTAGAAGAGGTAGCCCACGATGATGAAGTGCAGGCTCATGAACATGTGCCCGGCCATGCTGAGCATGAGGGTGCCGAACAGTGGGGTGAAGTACAGCGCGTAGGTGCTGACCACGAACAGTGGGACGACGACGCCCGGGTGGGTCATGAAGTGGGCGAGCTTGCTGTTGAGCAGCAGGGTCAGCCACTCGCGAGGGCCGCGGTCGCCCCGGATCTTGGCGGGGTGCAACGCCCGGAGCGCGAGCGTCGCGGGACCACCGAGGACGAGGAGGATCGGCGTCAGCATGGACAGCACCATGTGCTGCATCATGTGCACGCTGAACAGGACCATCGCGTAGGTGCCCACGCCGGTCAGCTTGACGGCCACGATGCTGAGCAAGCCGAGGAACCACGCGGCGGTGCGCCCCCAGGACCAGTGGTCGCCGCGGCGCCGCAGCCGTACGACGGCCGCCGCGTAGAGGCCGCCGAGGACCAGTACGAGCAGGAAGTAGAAGAGGTCCGGGCGCCACAGCGTCAGCAGGGTCTCCGCTGACATGGGCGGTGGCATCTCGAAGCCGAGGAGTTCCCGGGCCGGGTCGTAGGGGAGGTCGTACTCCGGAGGGCTGGTCCGACTCAACGCCACCGAGATGCCGAGGACCGTACCCATCAGGATGATCTCGCCGCCGGCGAGTCGCGCGAAGGCGCGGCGACCGCCCTCGGCGAGGCGGGGCAGCACCGACGAACGGTGCAGCCAGCCCAGGTAACCGAGAACACCGAAAAGCACGATCTTGACGATGATCAGGTGGACGTAGGGGGAGTTGAGGAGCTCCACCAGGACGGCCTGGTTGACGAAGCCGTCCGAGGCGGCGAAGAGGTCCCCGAGTGTGGGCAGGTTCGCGATGGTGGTCGCCACCCCACTGACCCCGACGCCGATGTAGGCCCACAGGGCGATCGCGCTGAACCGGTTGGCGGCGATCGGCCCCGTCTTCCTGTCCCACTGGGTGGCGTGCCAGCAGAGTGCGGCGAGGCCGCCGATCCAGACGGTGATCGCGACGACGTGCAGCGCGACGCCGGTGATGGCCATCTCGTGGTTCGGTGAGGAGGCGGAGTGGCCGGTGAGGGGTGGCGGCAGCAGGCCGACCACGGACAGCGCCACCAGGCCGAGGGCTCCGCCTGGCGACTCCACCGTTCGTGCCAACAGGGCCACCGCGGTCGCGACCAGCACCACGACCATGAGCGCGATGCCCTGGCTCGTCGATCCGGCGTAGCTGGTGAGCTGGTCACCGATCACCTCGGAGGGGGGCAGACCGAGGACGTCGGAGAGCTGGAAGACGAGCGTGGCGCCGCCGGCGACGGCCCAGACGATCGCGCACCAGGACGCCGCCCGGACGTAGCCCACGGCCCGAGGGGACAGGGCACCCTTGTTCAGGGGCAGCATGACGACGGCGAGGAGCAGCAGCCCGAGGGTGAGCGCGGCGGCGATGTTCAGCGCCGTCTTGGTCACCGGCAGGCCCCAGCGGGTGAGCATTCCCGCGTCGGGGAGCCCCGGGACCAGTGGCGCGGTGGCGACTCCCCCGGCGAAGAGGGCACCGATCAGCCCCGCCAGGCAGGCCACGCCGGCGGCGACGGCCACGACCACGCCGCGACGTCGGGGCCCCGTCGGACGTTCCTCGGTCTGGGAACCGTCGGAGGTGCTGAGGGAAGCCACGAACTCTCCACTGAGTTGGGAAACGGATCATCGTCCACGTTGGTCGACCCGCCGAGGAGCCCACACGGCCAGGTCGGGCCGGATGTCCAGCACGGATCGCCACAGCGACGCGAGGTTCGGCCCCAGCCTAACCAACTACTACAACGTGTCGGATCCGGCTCCCGGACCAGAGGCGGCCCGTCGTCTGGCGCGTCGGGTCGCCGGCCGCCACAGTAGAGGGGTCCAAGGCCGCGTCAACGAGGACGTGGCCCCTCTCACAAGGAGGAACACAGTGCGTGTTGGCGTACCCAAGGAAGTGAAGAACCACGAGTACAGGGTCGCGACAACTCCGGCTGGAGTGCATGAGCTCGTCCGTGACGGCCACGAGGTCGTGGTCCAGGAGGGCGCCGGTGCGGGCTCCTCGATTCCCGACACGGAGTACGTGTCGGCGGGCGCTCGGGTCGTGCCGGACGCCGCGACGGTCTGGGAGTCCAGCGATCTGGTGTGGAAGGTGAAGGAGCCGGTCGCCTCCGAGTTCGCGCTCATGCGCGAAGGTCAGCTCCTCTTCACCTACCTGCACCTCGCGGCCTCGAAGGAGTGCACCCAGGCGCTGCTGGAGCACAAGGTCACCGCTGTCGCCTACGAGACGGTGCAGACCGCGGACGGCGGACTGCCGTTGCTCGCCCCCATGTCGGAGATCGCCGGCCGGCTCGCGCCACAGGCGGGGGCACAGACGCTGCTCAGTGTGGACGGCGGGCGGGGTGTCCTGATGGGGGGTGTCCCCGGAGTTCGCCCGGCCCAGGTCACGATCCTGGGAGCGGGTGTGGCGGGCCTGAACGCGGCGCGCGTGGCCCTCGGAATGGGCGCCGAGGTCACCCTCCTGGACGTGAGCACGCCGAAGCTGCGTCACGCCGACGAGCTGTTCCAGGGCCGCGTACGTACTCTGGCCTCCAACACCTACTCGGTGGAGAGCACCGTCCTGGAGTCCGATCTGGTGATCGGCGCGGTCCTGCTGCCCGGCGCGAAGGCCCCGACCTTGGTCTCCAACGAACTGGTCTCGCGGATGCGCCCCGGGTCGGTACTGGTCGACATCGCCGTCGACCAGGGTGGCTGCTTCGCGGACACTCGCCCCACCACTTACGACGCCCCCTCCTATCCCGTGCGCGGATCGTTGTTCTACTGCGTGGCCAACATGCCCGGAGCCGTCCCGCACACCTCGACCCACGCCCTCACCAAGGACACGTTGCCCTTCGCCCACGCCCTCGCCGACCGCGGGTGGCGCCACGCGATGGCCGAGGACCCCCGGCTCGCCCGCGGACTGAACACCCACGCGGGTGTCGTGACCAACACCGCCGTGGCCGAGGCACACGGCCTGCCCGCCATGTCCGTCGCCGAGGCCCTCACCGAGGGCTGACACCGACACACCGAACGTGGGCCCCGACCGACTGGTGGGGAGGAGGTGACGGGTCCCCTCGCGCCCGCTGGTCGTCTATCCGCGCACCGCTACTGACCAGGTGACCCACACGACGACGCGCCCAGCCCCCACACCCGCCCCCGTGTTGGAGATGACCGAATCGGCCTCAGGCACTCACCCCGCTCCCCCCGCCAGCGCGAGTCGACCAACGACCCCACCGCGTCCCCCGACGAAGCCCCAGCGCACCCCCACCTTCCGACCCCGAGGGCGCCGCGTCCCGGCGAGGCGGCCCGTGGGCCTTCCCGTCCCTCGCCGAGGGCCGACACCCACACCGAACGTGGGCCCCCACCCCCGGCGCCCCCGCGGTGTACGTGAGCGAATCGGCCTCGGGACTCACCCCGCTCCCCCGGCCACCGCGTCCACCGACGAAGTCCCAGCGGACCTCCTACGGTTGCCTCCCGCCACCACCGCCTGGCGAGGTGGCCCGTCAACCTTCCTTCTTGGTCGTCACTGCGACGCACCGGGGCCGGGTGCTGGCTGTCCCGTGTGGACACCGGGACGCGGTGGACCCACGCGGGGCCGCGCGCACCTCACCACCGCCAGGAGCACGAGCCCCATCGAGGGGTCGCCACTCCCGACGCCCTGTCCGAGGGGTCGGCCGGTCGTGGGCTGGCACGCGACGAACGCTCCAGCCCGGCGCCCCGCGCGGAGGGAAATACTGCTGGGTAGGAGGTAACGTCTAATAGCGAAGGATCTTGGTCGCGCACCGCACTCCCGGAGTTGGAGGCCTGCCCGTGGCACGCACAGAGTCCCAAGGGACGCTCACGCGCCTCGCGGCGGTCCAGGTGAGCCGCGTCCGCGTCCCGGACTCCGCGCGGCAGCGGCAGGACCACATCCTGGTGCGAGTCGAGGACGATCTGGGGCGGACGGGCTGGGGCGAGGTCCCGCGGGCGAGTGGCGCGGAGGGTGACGAGCTCTGGGACCACCTGGTGGGGCGGTTCGTTCCAACGCTGCTGAGTCACTCCTGGCAGCGCCCCACCGAGGTGCCCGACCTGTTCCGTCCACTGCCGTTCGTGCCCGCGGTCCAGGGCGCGTTGGACAGCGCCTGCTGGGACCTGTGGGCGCGCCGCAGGGGAACCCCGCTGGCACACGCCCTGGGCGGCACCCGCACCGCCATCACCGCCGGGGTCACGGTCCGCCAGTTCGCCAGCCCCGAGGCGACGGTGAGCGAGGTCAACCGGCAGGTCGGCGCGGGGATCCGTCGGGTCCGGCTGGACGTGGCGCCCGGTCGGGACGTCGACGTCGTGCGGGCCGTACGCACGGCCTACCCGTTCCTGGCGCTCCAGGTGCACTGCGGTGGCCGCTACCAGGGGGCCGAACACCTGGAGAGCCTACGCGTCCTGGACACCTTCGACCTGCTGGCGATCGAGGACCCCTACGGAACCGATCTGGCCGCCCACGCGGAGCTGCGCCGCGAGCTGCGCACACCGCTCGCGCTGGGGGCCGCCATCGACTCCCTGGAGGCGTTGGAGGCGGCGGTGCGAGCGGAGGCGGCCAACGCCGTCAACCTGTCCATCTCCCGGGTGGGTGGGTTGACGCCGGCCCGCCGCATCCACGACCGTGCGCGCGACGCCAGTTGGGACGTGTGGTGCGGGTCCGACGACGAGACGGGTCTCGGCCGATCGATGACCGTCGCTCTCGCCTCCCTCCCAGGGGTGACCCTGCCGAGCGACATGCCCGGCGCCGGCACTCGCCGCTCCCCCGCCCTCACGCTGGTGGAGCCCGCGGTGCGGGTCCACGACGGTGTCGTGGGCGTACCGTTGACGCGTCCGGGCTCGGGGCACGAGATCGACCTGGACGCGCTGCGTCGCATGACCGTCACCCAGACGACGCTGCGCGCCTGAGTACTCCCCCGTTGGGCGTACGCTCTTGCCCGACCGCCGGAATTGCCCGATGATCTAGGCGGACGCCGCAGGCCGGGGAGAGTGCCGTATTGACGCTGTATGAGGTGCAGGCTCGCAAGTGGGAGAACGGCTGGGAGCTCCGTGTCGACGGGGCGGGACAGACGTGGTCCCCGTCGCTGGACGACGCCGAGGCTCGGGTGCGTGAGCACATCCAGTCCGCGGGAGCGTCGAAGGGCGCTGTGCACGTCACGCTGGTGCCGCGCGTGGACGACGACACCGACCGTCTCGCCCTGGAGGCGCGACGGGCCGTCGCCGCCGCCGACGAGGCCACTCGGGACGCGGTGAGCAAGACGCGTGACGCCGTGCAGGGGATGAGCGCGGCCGGGCTGCCGCCCAACGACATCGCCCGGATCCTGGAGATCTCGCCCGGCCGGTTGGCGGAGCTGACCGCGGAGAGCGCGCCGGACGGCCGGGACGAACCCCGGTTGCCGCAGCGTCGCCGGCGGCAGTGACCCAGAAGGTACGCCGGGGGAGAACGGCGCCGGCGCCGGTGGTGATTCGGAGCGGGTTCGCGACGCCGGCACGATAAGACCTGGTCGGCGGGCATCTGGCTGATAGCTTGCCCCTCAGGGCGGGACGGTTGTCCCGCCGGGAACTCTTGTGCTCTCGATGCCTAGATCGGACGGTACGAACATGTCCGCGTACTCGCTCCCGGACCTGCCGTATGACTACAGTGCGCTGGAGCCGCACATCTCCGGCGAGATCATGGAGCTGCACCACGACAAGCACCACGCGACCTACGTCAAGGGTGCCAACGACGCACTGGACCAGCTCGCGGAGGCCCGGGCCAACAACAGCCTGGGCTACGTGAACCAACTGGAGAAGAACCTGGCGTTCAACCTCGCCGGGCACGTGAACCACACGGTGTTCTGGCCGAACATGTCGCCGGACGGCGGGGGCCGGCCCGGCGGCGAGCTGGCGGCGGCGATCGAGGAGTTCTTCGGCTCCTTCGAGGCGTTCCAGGCCCAGTTCGCGGCCGTCGCCACAGGGATCCAGGGATCGGGGTGGTCGATCCTGGCCTGGGACACGTTGGGGCAGCGGCTCAACATCCACCAGCTCTACGACCACCAGGGCAACCTGCCGGCGGGGCTCTACCCCCTGCTGCTGCTGGACATGTGGGAGCACGCCTTCTACCTGCAGTACCGCAACGTCAAGGCCGACTACGTCAAGGCGTGGTGGAACGTCGTCAACTGGGCGGACGTACAGCGCCGCTTCCAGGACGCGCGCGGGGTACAGCTTCGCTGACGCCGCGGGTGCGAGTCGCGCCCAGCGCCCTGGGGCGCTGGGCGAGCCCCTCCCCTTGTCCGCCGACGCGCGGCGGGGCCGGTGAGAGAATCCGGGCCGCGTAGGACCACCTAGCTCGGCGCCCGGTCGCCGACGAGGGCCACGGCCTCCTGGATGGAGTCGACCACGGGGAACCCGGTCCGTCGCAGACGTTCCCGGTCCATCAGGCCCGTCGTGACGAGCACCGCCTGTGCGCCGGCCTCGGCCGCCGCCCGCGCGTCGTCGTCGATGTCGCCGATCAGTACCGCGGTCTTCGGGTCCACCTCCTGCCCGCGCAGGTGATGGATCAGGTGCTCGGCCTTGGAGTCGCGCTCGGTGTCGAACCTGCGCCCGTCCACCCGCGTGAAATAGGACCGCAGCTCCCACTCCTCGATCATCGCCCGCACGTGGTCGTGGCCCGCCATGGACAGCAGGGACTGCGTCCACCCCTCGGACTGCCACCCCCGGAGCACGTGCGGCGCACCGTCGGTGAGGCCGCAGGACGCCAGGTGCTTGATGTAGTGGGTGTGGTAGATGTCGTTGACCGTCTCCCATTTGTGGGGGGAGAGGCTGGTGCCCAGAAGCTCCTCGTAGCAGTCGATCAGGGGGCGGCGGAACATACCTCGCCAGTGGTCGAGGGTGACCCGCTCGACTCCGAACGCGGCGCAGACCTCGTTCAGCGCGGCGAGGTTGGCGTCGTTGTCGGCGAGGAGCGTGCCGTTCCAGTCCCAGATAATGTGTCGTGTCGCCGTGCGATCACTCGACGTAGTCGCGAAGTCATCCACGGACAGTAGCCTACGCGTCCGCAGTGGGCGAACTATCAGACGGCACGTCAAATCGGACACAAAATACCCGGGTGGGGTATAGTGAGCGGGACGACGATATCCAACGGGGCGGGAGTCGACGATGACGACCTACGGCTACCACGACAACAAGCAGCGCCACCTCAACCGGCTCCGCCGAATCGAGGGCCAGGTGCGCGGCCTCCAGCGCATGGTCGAGGAGGACTCCTACTGCATCGACATCCTTACGCAGACCTCAGCGGTGAACAAGGCCCTACGCGCCGTCGCCCTGGAGCTCTTGGACGAACACCTGCGTCACTGTGTGTCCGACGCTCTGGCCAGCGGCAATGACGCGGAGGGCAAGGTACAGGAAGCCAGCGACGCCATCGCTCGGCTGGTGCGCTCCTGACCACCTTGGGCCACACCGCCATGGAACCTCACCCCGAGATCCACCTATGACCCGATCATAGCGCTACGCGCACCCCCGGGCTGGTTTGTGCGGCTGGGTTAGATTGCTGTGCGTGAACGACCAGCGTACAGAGCTACCCAACCGCCGGGCGGCCGCTCTGGAGCGGTCACTCAGAGTGCCCGTCCTTGTCGCCGCGATCCTCTCGGTCCCCGCAGTACTGTGTGCCCAGTTGGCCACGGGCACCGTGGCCTACGCCGGCTCGGTGGTCAACCTCGTGTCCGGGCTGGTGCTGTGGGCCGAGTGGATCCTGCTGATCCTGCTGGCCGAGAACAAGCGGGCCTGGCTGCGTGACCACGCGTGGGCGGGCGGCGTCGCGCTGGCGACCGTGCCGTCGGTGGCGCTGCTGCTGGGGCCGGTGCAGATCCTGCGGGTGGTGCTCGCGGTGATGGCGCTACCCATCACCCGCCTCACCCGGATCACCGAAGCCGGGACCGTGATCCCACGTCGGATGGGCCTCTCCGGGGCCTGGCGCGCCACCATCGTGACCGCCGCGATCGCCGTGACGGCCGTCGTGGCCGTCCTCCTTCTTACCGACCCGCACTCCGACAGCCGCGTCCTGTGGCGGATGATCATCGATGGGTGGGACCCGTGGCGGCTGCTGCTGAGCGCGGCCCTCATCACCGGTGCTGGCGCTGCCCTGACGGGGTACTACTGGCGTCGCTCGCGAACCCCCTGAGCGGCGCGGTGGCCGCCTCCTGACGCACCTGCTCCGCGGTGAGGTACTGGTCGCGGGCGTCGTCGTCGGCGAAGGAGTCCACCGAGTTCAGCGCGAACCCGAGCCGCGACACCTCGCCCCCCAGCAGGTAGCGGATCGCCCAGTTGGCCGCGACCCGGGCACGTGCCGGGCCGGAGGGCAGCGAGATGAGGTGCTGGGCGCGTGTCACGGCCAAGCCAGGCAGACCGCTCAGCTCGAACCCGAACGGGCGCGCCACCGCGTCCTTCCCACTGAGGTCGACGACGAGGCCGAGGTCGCGGTGGTGGAAGTCGGTGAGGGGCTCCCCACGCAGCGAGGCGATCACGTTGTCGGCGGCGACGGGTCCCTGACGGGTGGCGACCTGCGCGGTGGGCGGGCACGCCGCGTGGTCCTCGTGCGCCGAAAGGTCGGGAACCGCGGCACTGTCGCCGATCGCGAGGATCTCGGGGTGTCCCGGCACCGAGAGGTCCGCGCGGACCTTCAATTTGCCGCGGTCGGTGGGCAGGCCGGTCGCCTCCATGAGCGGGCTGGGGGCGACGCCCGCGGTCCAGATGAGGGTGCGGCAGGGCAGGGTCCGGCCGTCGGTGAGTGTGACCTCGCGTTCGGTGATGTTGCTGACGCTCACGCCGAGCTCGACGTTCACCCCCCGCTTGCGCAGGACGGCCATCGCCCGGTTTCCCAGATCCTCGCCGAGTTCGGGCAGCAGTCGGGGCGCGATGTCGATGAGGTGCCAGTCGATGTTCGGGGCGATATCGGGATAGCGTCGCGCCGCCTCGGAGCACAGCAGTGCCATGGTGGCGGCCGTCTCCACCCCCGAGTACCCGCCGCCGACGACGATGAAGCGGCACCGCTCCTCTCGTTCGCGCGGGTCGTGGGAGGCGTCGGAGAGTTCCAGTTGGGCGAGCGCGTGGTCGCGCAGGTACACCGCCTCGGCGAGGTTCTTGTTCCCGTGGCCATAGGCGGTGAGCCCGGGGATGTCCAACGCGCGGGTCATACTGCCCGGGGCGAGCACCAGCCGGTCGTAGCCGACGGCGGTGGTCTCTCCGGCGATCGTCCGTACGAGCACCATCTGCGACGCGGCGTCCACGCCGACGGCCTTGCCGGGCACGATTCGGGTGCGGGACAGGCGCCGATACAGCGACACCGCGATGGACTGCGGGGTCACCAGCCCGGACGCCACCTGCGGCAGCAGCGGCTGGTACAGCATGTAGTCGTCGGGCGTGATGAGGGTGATGTCGGCCGGCGTCCGCTGGCCGAGTCGTTGTTCGAGCCGCCGCAGTGTGGTGAAGCCGGCGAACCCGCCACCCACGACGACGATGTGTGGCCGCACGATCGCACCCCCGTATGGCCGGACGTCTTCTGTGCCAGGGGTGCCCCACCAGCCCCTGGGTAAACGTTGGCACCGGTCGCGGACCGCGTGGCAGCGGCCGTGCTCAGGCCTCCCGGGCGGTGTCGGCGAGCAACGCGGCGCGGCCCATCGCGCGCAGGAGGGGCGCCATGGACTCCCGTGGCACCTGGCCTGTGCTGTGTGGTGTGGAGTTGAGCAGACCGAACACCCCGTGCACGGCGACGCGTAGTTCCGCGGGGTTCGCCCCGGGGCGCAGCGCCGCGAGGATCGCGACCCACTGTTCGATGTAGTCGCGCTGCAACCGTCGAATCTGGTGCCGGTCGGGGTCGGGGACGTTGCGCAACTCCCGGTCGTGCACCGTGATCAGTGCCGACTCGGCGAGGGCGAAGTCGACGTGGCCGCGCAGCAACGCGTCCAGGGCAGCGGTGGCGTCGGGGGCGTTGGCGACACGCAGGCGGGCCCCAGCGGCGAGACGTTCGCTGACGTCCAACAGCATGGCCGACAACACCGCCTCCTTGCTGGTGAAGTGCCGGTAGAGCGCGGGGCCGGTCGTCCCGACCGCCCTGCCGAGTTCCTCTATGGTCACACCATGGAATCCGTGCGCCGCGAACAATCGGGCCGCGGCCCGCAGAATTGCGATACGGCGGGATTCGGTGTGGGGGGTGGGGCTCCCCACTCTCTGCGACATTCACGGTCCTTCCTGTGTCGCCTGGCGCCCTGGACACCGATAGTAGGCGCTACTACCATCGCGATGAGTTAATGGACATTAACGAAGGGGTTAGATGACCGGCTCCCCTACTCTCGGTTCCTCGGTGGATTCCACGGCGAGCGCGTTCGCGCGATACGCCGAGGAAAACCGCGCGCTGGCCGCCCAGCTTCGACAGCGGGTGACGACGCCGCGCTCGGCGGATCGGAACGCGCACGCACGAAACACACAGATCGGGGCAAACTACTCCCCCGGGAGCGTGTCGACACCCTGCTCGACCGGGGTTCACCCTTCTTGGAGCTGTCTCCGCTGGCCGGATACGGACTGTACGGAGACGACGGCCAGGACGCCCCCGGCGCCGGGATCATCACCGGTGTCGGTCGTGTCGCTGGCCGAGAGGTCATGGTGGTCGCCAACGACGCGACCGTCAAGGGGGGAAGCTACTTCCCGATGACGGTGAAGAAGCACCTGCGTGCCCAGGAGGTGGCACTGCACAACCACCTCCCGTGCGTCTATCTCGTGGACTCCGGTGGCGCCTTCCTCCCCATGCAGGACGACGTGTTTCCCGACCGAGAGCACTTCGGACGGATCTTCTACAACCAGGCCACGATGTCGGCGCGAGGCATCCCCCAGATCGCCGCCGTCCTGGGCTCCTGCACCGCCGGTGGCGCCTACGTGCCCGCCATGAGCGACGAGGCGGTCATCGTGCGCGAGCAGGGCACGATCTTCCTGGGCGGCCCGCCCCTGGTGAAGGCCGCGACAGGGGAGGAGGTGACGGCCGAGGAGCTCGGTGGCGGCGACCTCCACTCGCGGGTCTCCGGCGTGACCGACCACCTGGCCGACGACGACGCCCACGCGCTGGAGATCGTGCGGGACATCGCGGGCACCCTGGCACCCCCCGACGCGCCCGCCTGGGACGTCGGCTCCCCCTGCCCACCGGCGCTCGACCCCCAGGACCTGTACGGCATCGTCCCCACGGACACCCGCACGCCCTACGACGTCCGCGAGGTCATCGCCCGCGTCGTGGACGCCAGTGAGTTCACCGAGTTCAAGGCCGAGTACGGGACGACCCTCGTCACCGGTTTCGCGCGTGTCTGGGGCCACCCGGTCGGGATCGTCGCCAACAACGGGATCCTGTTCAGCGAGGCCGCGCTGAAGGGGGCTCACTTCATCCAGCTCTGTGACCGGCGTCGGATCCCCTTGGTGTTCCTGCAGAACATCTCCGGGTTCATGGTGGGCCGGGACTACGAGGCGGGCGGCATCGCCAAGAACGGCGCGAAGATGGTGACCGCCGTGTCCTGCGCGCGTGTCCCCAAGTTCACCGTGGTGATCGGTGGGTCCTTCGGGGCCGGGAACTACAGCATGTGCGGGCGGGCGTACTCACCGCGGTTCCTTTGGATGTGGCCCAATGCCCGGATCTCGGTCATGGGCGGCGAGCAGGCCGCGTCGGTGCTGGCGACCGTACGCAAGGAGCAGATGTCGGCCCAGGGTGAGGAGTGGCCGGCGGCCGAGGAGGAGGCGTTCAAGGCGCCGATCCGCCAACGCTACGAGGACCAGGGAAACCCCTACTATTCCACCGCGCGGTTGTGGGACGACGGGGTGATCGACCCCGTGGACACCCGCACGGTGCTCGCGCTGGGCCTGGCCACCGCGCGTAACGCCCCCCTGGACGAGATGGGATACGGCGTCTTTCGGATGTGAGACGCGCACGGGACGCTCGCGACCGAGAGCCCCGCCGGGACCGGGGTGGTGCGCCGCGACGACGCACCACGGTCTACGTCAGAACACTCCCTGGCGCACCGCGCCGAGGAACCTGACCCATTCGCCCACGGGCGCGCGCAGCCGCCCGCGCGTGGGGTTCTGGGAGTCACGGACCGCGACGTCGCGATCGTCGCGGGTCCCGGTCCAGATGCCACTCGCGCACTGGACGCAATTGTACTTCGCGCTGTAGCTACTGGTCCGCCACTGGGCGAGCGGATCCTGACTGGACACCAACCACGTCCCTTCACTGTCGAGCGGCCCGCGTGACGCGAAACCACCTCGAGATCATCTGGCGGACAGCAGCGTATCCCGTGTCGTCTGGTGCGGAACCCGGAACAGATGGAAAAGTTGGTCGGTGTTCCCCAGCGCCATTGTGGGTGACGGACGACGGCGCACCGAAGGTAGCCAATATCTTCCACTTCGCCACTATTGCCCACTTTTGTTGGCACGCCTGGACACCGTCGATTAATGACTACTAACATCCGAGTTATCAGCCACGAATGAAGGTCGGTCAGCATGCCAGCAGCGCCCACGGTTCTCGTGGCCAATCGCGGCGAGATCGCGGTCCGTGTCCTCCGCACGCTGCGCCGACTGGGGTGGCGTTCCGTGGCCGTGTACGCCGACGCCGACGTCGCCGCGCGGCACGTGCGCGTCGCCGACACCGCGGAACGGCTCGGCGGCACGGGTCCGGCGCGTGGGTATCTGGACATCGACGCGATCGTGGCCGCGGCCAGGCGCGCCAATGCCTCACTCGTCCACCCCGGGTACGGTTTCCTGTCCGAGAACGCGGACTTCGCGGTGGCCTGCGCCGAGGCGGGCCTCACCTTCGTCGGACCGCCGGCGTCCGCCATCAGCCTCATGGGTGACAAGATCCGCGCCAAGCGGGCGGTGGAGGCCGCCGGAACACCGGTGCTCCCCGGTTTCGCCGAGGAACCCGGACACCCGCTGGAAGGCGTCGAGCTGTCGGCCGCCGCGGCCAAGGTGGGATACCCGCTGTTGCTGAAACCGGCCGCCGGTGGTGGTGGTAAGGGCATGCGCCGCGTGGCCCGGCCCGAGGAGCTCGTCGGTGCCGCCGGCGCCGCGCGTCGGGAGGCGGCGGGTGCGTTCGGCGACACGACGCTGCTCGCCGAACGGTTGGTGGAACCGGCACGCCACGTCGAGGTCCAGATCCTCGCCGACACCGAGGGTCACGTCGTTCACCTCGGGGAACGCGAGTGCAGCCTGCAGCGCCGACACCAGAAGATCGTCGAGGAGGCTCCCTCCCCCGCCGTCGATGAAGAGCTCCGGGTATGGATGGGCGAGGCCGCGGTCGCGGCGGCGAAGGCCTGTGGCTACGTGGGTGCCGGCACGGTGGAGTTCATCGTTCCCACCCACGGCGCGTCGGACGAGTCCGCCCCCGGGAGCGGTGGGACCGACGCCGGGGCCGCCACGGGTCTCACGCGCGCGATCGGTGAGCATCGGTCCGACGCCCCACCCTTCGCGTTCCTGGAGATGAACACGCGCCTCCAGGTCGAACACCCCGTCACCGAGGAGGTCGTGGCCTGGGACGGAGCCCGGGGGGTCGACCTCGTCGAGCTCCAACTACGCGTCGCCCTGGGCGAGCCGCTGCCCTTCGCCCAGGCCGACCTCGGTCGGGTCGGCCACGCCGTCGAGGCCCGTGTGTACGCCGAGGACCCCGCCCGCGGTTTCCTTCCGGCGGGCGGGCGGGTGCTACGGCTGCGGGAACCGGCAGGGGACCACGTGCGGGTCGACTCGGGCCTCGACGTGGGAACGGACATCGGATCGGCCTACGACCCGCTGTTGTCCAAGGTGATCGCGTGGGGAGCCGATCGCGAGGACGCCCTGCGCCGGCTCCACCGTGCCCTGGCCTCCTACACACTGCTCGGCTGCGCCACCAACGTCTCCTTCCTTCGCGCGCTGTTGACGCGCGACGAGGTCCGTGCCGGGGACCTCGATACCGCCCTCGTGGAACGCATAGGCGACGGGCTCGTCACCGCTCCCCCGCCCGTCGTGTTCGCCGCGGCCGCGCTGGACCGCCACCTCTCCCTTCGCCGCGACACCTCCTCCAGCCGGTTCACCACCGCCGACGGCTGGCGCGTCGGCACCCCGGTGGCCACCACGTGGCGGCTCACCGTCGCCGGGGGTGAGCCCGTCGTGGTCCGCACCCGACCGTTGGACGACACGGTCACCCTCGACCGCTTCGAGGTCGCCGTCGGGGCGGACGCACCCTCCGTCGCCACCGTCTGGCGCGGCGAGGACGACGAGGAACTCCACCTGGAGTTCGACGGCGTCCGACACACCTTTGTCCGCGCCGCGCTGGACGGTGAGCTCTGGCTCGGCCGCGACGGTGCGAGCTGGCAGGTCAAGGAGGAGGCGCGTGTCTCCCCCCTGCGGCGCGGCTCGCGCCCCGTGGATCCCACGGTGCGCAGCCCCATGCCCGGAACCGTGATCAGTGTGGAGGTCGAGGCCGGGCAACACGTATCGGAGGGCGAGACCCTCGCCGTCGTCGAGGCGATGAAGATGGAGCACGCGATCCCGAGCCCGATCTCCGGCACCGTCTCCCGACTCGAGGCTCGCCACGGGCAGACGGTCGCGATGGACGCCGTCCTCGCCGTCGTCACCGCCGACGAGCCCGCCCCGTGAACCAGTGGCCCGTCGCCGCGACCACCGCGTCGGCGTGGCCGCCGCGCCATCCGTCACCCGCACGTCAAGCAGGGGAGCAGTCATGACCGACCCGCATCTCACACCCGAACTCCGGGAGCTGCGCGCGACCGTCGAGGAATTCGCGCGCACCGAGATCGCGCCCGTGATCGGCGACTTCTACGAGCGAAAGGCCTTCCCGTACGACATCGTCGCCGGGATGGGGCGGATGGGCCTGTTCGGGCTCCCCTTCCCAGAGCAGTACGGCGGCATGGACGGTGACTACTTCGCCCTGTGTGTCGCGCTGGAGGAACTCGCCCGCGTGGACTCCTCCGTGGCGATCACCCTGGAGGCGGGGGTCTCCCTGGGTGCGATGCCGATCTACCGCTTCGGCACGGACGCGCAGCGCGAGCGGTGGCTGCCGCGCCTGTGCGCCGGTACCGGCCTGGGCGCGTTCGGCCTCACCGAACCGGACTGCGGGACGGACGCCTCCGCGCTGCGCACCACCGCGCACCAGGACGGTGACTCCTGGGTGATCGAGGGCACGAAGGCGTTCATCACCAACTCCGGGACCGACATCACCGACCTGATCACGGTCGCCGCGGTGACCGGGCAGCGCGCGAGCGGGCCGGAGATCTCCACCATCATCGTGCCCAGTGACACCCCCGGGCTGACGGTCGGCCGCGCCTACTCCAAGGTCGGTTGGAACGCCTCCGACACCCACGAGGTCGTGTTGGACGGGTGTCGGGTTCCCGCGGAGAACATGCTCGGCGAACGGGGACGTGGCTACGCCCAGTTCCTGCGCATCCTGGACGAGGGGCGCATCGCCGTCGCGGCCCTGTCCGTCGGGCTCGCCCAGGGTTGCGTCGACGAGAGTCTGCGCTACGCCGCGGAGCGCGAGACCTTCGGGCGGCCCATTGGCGGCTACCAGGCGATCCAGTTCAAGATCGCCGACATGGAGGCGCGCGCCCACACCGCCCGCCTGGCCTACTACGACGCCGCGACCCGCATGCTCGCCGGCGCGCCGTTCAAACGTCAGGCCGCCATCGCCAAACTCGTCGCCGGCGACGCCGCCATGGACAACGCCCGCGACGCCACGCAGATCTTCGGTGGCTACGGCTTCATGAACGAGTCGGCCGTGGGCCGGTTCTACCGCGACGCCAAGATCCTGGAGATCGGCGAGGGAACCAGCGAGGTCCAACGCATGCTGATCGCCCGCGACCTGGGTCTTCCCGACTAGGCACTGGTCGAATGGGCGGATCGCGAAACCGGTTCGGGGATCGAGGCCGCCCCTAGGGTCCCGCCGAAGATCACGGCCCGCTCGTCATGACGGTCGCGACCGCCCGGATCCGGGTGAGCGGGTCGATCATTCGCTCCACGGTGTTCCGGCCTCGGTTGGACAGCCGGTTCAAAGCCGGGGTCCTACCACCCGCCGGCGAAGACGCCGATGCTCCCTTTGGCCGCGTCGTGGGCGCCGGCGCTCGGGGTGGGAGTGGGAGCGGCCCGTTCCGGCGGCCTGGTGAACGCGCGTGGTCGTCGTGATCTCCCGGTGTCGACGGGGTGCGCTCGCCCCGCTCGTGCCGGCGGGCTCCGGACGGAGGGCGACGGGTCCCCCCCCGGGGCGTCCACGCGCGATCCCGTTTTGTCCAGCACGGGCGTTCCCTGGTGGTCCACCGAACCACGCGGGAGGAACCGCACAGGCGCGTATCACGGGGGCACCCCCGGGGCCGGAGCGATCACCACGATCACCGCGGCTCGCCCACCGCCACGGGCGTCCTCCCGTGGCGGCCTCCATGCGAACGCGGAGCCACGACTCTCGACCAGCCCGGTGCGCGGACTTCGACCGACAGGCCCCACCTCACCCATGCACCGCCGTTGAGCAGACACGACCGGACCAAGCCACGCGTTGACACGCGTGGTCACCCACACGCGACGCCAGGCAGACCACGACCCCGACGGGGCTCCGCCACCGTCGTTCAGGCACGTGTGCTTGGCTTCGTGGTCTCAGGCTGGAGCGGGGCGTTGGCGGAGGTCCTCGCACGGCCGCGGCGACACCGGACGGAAACGGCGCTGCGCGTACCCAGGGACTCTGTTGCGGTGAACACCGCCGGGCGGTTCGTCGTCGCGCGAACCTGACGGTTCAGCGAGGGAAACCGCCAGGATCCAGCGACGCTCGAACGTGGCGGCGGGCTTCGTCGGTGGCACGCCGCGTGGGCGCGCCACCGGTAAACGCGCGGCACAGGCAGGCTGCGGCCGATCGGCGAATGCCACGCCGCGCGACCCACCACGACCGAGGAGCGTCTCAGGGGTTCGGGGCGTCCAGGCGGTAGACACGGCGGGCGGTGGTGGAGAGAACGTCCTCCCGGACCTTCTCCGGGTGAGCGGCGAGGGCGTCGGTCCAGGCGTCCAGGAGGGCGGCGTAGCTGGTCCAGATCTTCTCGACCGGGAAGTTGCTGCCCCACAGGCAACGGTGGGAGCCAAACCGCCGCAGGCACTCCGAGAGGACCAGGCGGATCATCGTGGGGTCGACACGGTGGCAGAAGGTGCCCTGGCCGGAGAGTTTGGCGACGACGTTGGGGTGGGCGGCGAGACGGGTGAGGGCATCGCGCCACTCGGTCACGGTGCGGGCGTCGCGGTCCACGAGCATCCCGGCGTGCACCAGGACGAACGTGATGTCGGGAAAGTCCCGGACGAGCCGCTCGGCGGCGTCGACCTGGCCGGGGAAGACCTGCAGCTCGAACAGCCAGTCGTGGTCGGCGAGTCGGGCGAGGTTACGGCGGAACACGACGTCGTCCATCGCCTCGGGGTCGGCGGCGAACCGGAACTCGGGGCGGGGGTGGTGGTGGAGTTGGAGCCGGACACCCCGCAGGAGCGAGGTGGTCCTCGCCTGCTCGGCCAGGACGGAGTCCGCCGTGGCCGAGAACAGGTCGACGCATCCCACGACCGCCGTGGGCCACCCCGTCTCCTCGTGCACCGAGCGCACCCACCGGACCTCGTCCACACAACGGTCCAACGGCCAGTTCGTCTGGACGTAGACCGAGGCGGTGACTCCCGCCTCGGTCGCCTCGGCCACGAACTCCTCGGCGGGGTAGTCGCGTCGGATCGACTCGTAGGGGCCGAAGATCCGGGGCACCATCGGACCGGTCAACCAGGGCAGGTCGTTCTGTCGCCAGAGGTGATGGTGGGCGTCGACGATCCCCGGCACGGCTCAGCCCCCGTCCAGGGGGCGGTGTTCGGTGCTGATGACATGGACGCGTTCGGCGGTGTGCGCGGCCGCGTCGGCCCCGGCCGCCTTGCCCGCGTCGGAGGCGAACGCCGCCGCGCGCGCCTCCTCGTCGTCGAAGTACATTTCGTTGACCGCGTCGTAGGCACTGGCGTCCGGGTCGACCGGGACGTTCACCCGGTAGCCGCGGAGCCCCGGCAGCGCACGGGCGTAGGGAACGTGGGTCTCCAGGACCCAGGTCCGAAACTCCGTCGAGCTCATGGTCTCGGCCCTGCGCATCAGTGAGATGACCTTCAGCATCAGGCGATGCCCTCCGTTCGGTCGAGGTGGGTGTCACGGTGGTCGGCGAGTTCGTCCAGGGCGCGCAGCACCCGCTCCGGGGTGAACGGCATGGTGTTCAGGCGCACCCCGCAGGCGGCGTGGATCGCGTTGGCGATCGCGGGGATCGGCGCGTTCGCGGTCATCTCGCCGATGCCCTTGGCGCCGAAGGGCCCGTTGGCCGCCGGTCGTTCCAGGAAGACGCACTCGATGGTGGGGGTGTCGGCGTGTCCGGGCATGAGGTAGCTGGCGAAACTCAGTGGGCCGTGGTCACGTCGCGGGTAGTAGGGCTCGGTGGTCTCGAACAGGGCGTGGGAGACCCCCATCCAGGAGCCTCCCTCGACCTGCTGTACGGCCATGGCCGGGTTGATGACCCGACCCACCTCGTAGACGTTGTGCAGCCGCTGTACCTCGACGACGCCGGTCTCGTCGTCGACCACGACCTCGGCCATGGTGCAGGCGTGTGCCTGGCAGGAGTCGGGGTCCATCGCGCCGGTCTCCGGGTCGGGCACGCTGGGCTCCTTCATGGCGATCCCGCGGCCGGAGATGGTGCGGCCCTGACTGAAGTGCGCGGCGAGGGCGACCTCGCTGACGTGCACCCCGTCGTGGCCCGCACCGCGTACCCGCACGTGGCCGCCCGCGACCTCCAGGTCGCGGGGGTCGGCCTCGAGCACCTCTCCGGCGGCCTCCAGCAGCGCTTCGCGGGCCTCCTTCGCGGCCATGATGATCGCGTTGCCGACCCGGTGCGTGCCTCGACTGGCGAAGGTGCCCATGCAGTGCGGACCGGTGTCGGTGTCGGCGGTGTCGACGATGACGCTGGCGACGTCGATGCCGAGGGTCTCCGCCGCGACCTGCGCCGCGACGGTCTTGATGCCCTGGCCGAGGTCGACCGAGGACAGGCTCACCACGAAGGCGCCGGTGGTGGTGGCGTGCACGAGGGCCTGGGTGGGGTCTCCCCCGAGGTTCATCCCGGTGGGGTAGTTGACGGTGGCGTATCCGCGGCCGTGTCGCAGCGCCATGTCACGCCTCCTCTCCACGTGGCGAGGAGAGAGCACGGTAGGTGTCCTCCAAGGGGTGCCCCGTGGCGGTCGCGGACCGTTGGATCGTCTCCACCAGGGCGGTTCCCTCCGCCTTCTTGCGGTAGGGGCGAACATCGCCGTCGCGGTAGGCGTTCTTCAACCGGAACTCCAGTGGGTTCAGCCCCAACGCCTCTGCGATGCGGTCCATCTGTGACTCCAGGGCGAAGTCCCCGATCGTCACCCCGAATCCCCTCATCGCGCTGGACGGGGTGCGGTTGGTGTAGACGCAGTGCGCGTCCACCCAGACGTTGGGGATGGTGTAGGGCCCGGGCATGTGCGCGGCCGCCTTGGTCGTGCCGTAGGGCGTGTGGCGGGAGTAGGCGCCGGCGTCGATCAGGAGCGTCACCTGGCGGGCGAGGATCGTGCCGTCAGCGTTCACCCCGTCTTTGACCCGGATGCGTTCCGCCGCCCGGGTGGAGGACACCTGCATCTCCTCGGCCCGCGAGTACATGTACTTCACCGGACGGTCGGTGGCCAGGGCGGCGACGCACGCGACCGGCTCCACCATCACGTCCACCTTGCCCCCGAACCCGCCCCCGACGGTGCCGCCCACCACCTGCAGCCGATGCGGCGGACGGTCGAGGATGAGCGCTGTGTTGTCCAGCGTGAAGAAGCACGCCTGGGTGTCGGAGCGGATCCGTAGCCGGCCGTCGGGTTGGGGCTCCACGACGCATCCCGTGGTCTCGGTGGGGGCGTGCTCGATCGGCGCGGACTGGTAGGTCCACTCGAACACGTGGTCCGCGGCGGCGAACCCCTCCGCGACGTCGCCGAACCGCACCCGTCGACAGTGGTGTCCCTCGTAGACGAAGTGGTTCGCCCCGTGCGGCTTGATCACGGGCGCGTCCGGCGCGAGGGCCTCCTCCACGTCGAGCACGGCGGGCAGGTCCTCGTAGACGACGAGGACCCGGTCGGCCGCCTCTATGGCCGCGGCCTCCGACTCGGCGACCACGGCGCAGATCGGTTCGCCCCGGTACAGGACCCGATCCTCGGCGAGTACCGGTTCGTCGTTGGGCTCGACCCCGATGAGACGCAGCACCGTGTACCAGTTGGCGGGGATGTCGGTGTGGGTCAGGACCCGCACCACCCCGGGCACGGCGAGCGCCGCCGACACGTCCACGGACCGGATCCGCGCGTGGTGGCGGGTGGAGCGACACATCTTCAGGTGGAGCAGACCGGGCACCGGGACGTCCTCGACGAACTGGGTCCGTCCGGTGACGTGCCCGCGCGCGTCGGACCGTGGCACGGTGGCGCCGACCACGCCCAGACCGCTGGTCCGGGTTCCCGGGAAATAGCTGTCGTCGACATGGGAGGTCGTCACTTTCGGTCCCCTTCCGTGCCGACGGACGCGGGTTCGACCGCCCGCCCTCGGTCGCGTCGGCGCCGGGCGGCGTCCAGCACGGCGCGGACGATGCTGGCGTAGCCGGTGCAGCGGCACACGTTGCCGCTGATCGCGACGGCGACGTCCTCCTCGGTGGGGTCCGGGTTGGCGTCGAGGAGAGCCTCCGCCGCCATGATCATGCCGGGGGTGCAGAATCCGCACTGCGCGGCGAACCCCTCCAGCATCGCGGCCTGGACGTCGTCGAGTTCCCCTTGGCCGCCGACGCCCTCGAGAGTGCGCACCGTGTCGGACTCGACGGTCTCGACGGGGACGAGGCAGGCGACGGCGGGGTTGTCGTTGATCAGAACGGTGCAGCTTCCGCAGGACCCCTGGGCGCACCCGCGCTTCGCGGCGGTAAGGCCCAGCGTGTCGCGCAGGGCGGTCAGGAGGGTGGTGCCGGGAGCGGCGAGGAGTTCCACGGAGCGGTCGTTGACGGTGAGGGTGATGACGTGGGACGGCATTCGCGGGAGTCCCTTCCGCGGGAAGAGGAGTGCGGGGTCAGGCTCCGAGGAGCGCGCGGCGCATATGGGTCGGGAGGACCCGCGCCCGATACCAACCACTCGCGTAGGCATCGGTGCGCGGAACCACGTGGGAGAGTACGGCGGCGCTGGCCTCGAGGACCGCCTCGGGGGTGAGGGCCCGACCCGCGAGCGCCCGCTCCGCGGCGCGGGCGCGCCACGGGCGCTCCGCCACACCGTTGAGCGCGATTCGCGCGGAGGCGACGTGGTCGGGTGCGTCGGGCGCCCGATGGAGGTGTGCCGTGACGGTCACGACGGCGGCGGAGTTGAGACGCCGCCGGGCCGCCTTGTGGAAGAACCAGGTGCCCTCCGCCGGGGCCCGGAAGTCGAACCGGGTCAGGATCTCCGCCTCCGCCACTCCGTGGTCGATCACCTCCTCCACGGCCACGACGCGCACGCCCGCCGGCCCGGCGACGTGGGCGCGCGCGTCCAGGGCGAGCAGACAGGCCGCGAGGTCACCGTAGGGAGGCGCGGCGAAGAGGTTGCCGCCGATGGTCGCCAGTGTGCGCACCGGAGGGGCGGCGACAGCGCCCAGCGCGGGGGCGAGGAAGGAGAGACGGGGGTCGGAGGCCAGGTCGGCCAGTGGTGTCGTGGCGCCGACCGTGACCTCATGTTCGGATCGTGAGACGTGTGCCAGGCCGACGCGGCGCAGGCTGAGCAACTCGGTCGCGGGTTCGGTCCCCGCGTTGACCGCCGGCATCACCTCGGTGCCGCCGGCGAGAACCCGCACCGTACCCGGTGGCCGGTCGCGTAGGTGGGAGAGAGCGTCGTCGAGGGAGGTGGGTGTGTGTACGTGCGCGAGCATCGCCACTCCTCAACCGATTATCGATAATCGGTAATTGATGAGTAAGCTAGGTCACAATGAGCGCGTACGTCAAGAGCACCGTGGGCGGTTCCCGGCTCCCCCTGGGCCGGGTCATCCGCGACGCCCTGGTGGAACGGATCGTCACCGGGGAGCTGGCCGCCGGAGAACGCCTGGTGGAGACACGGCTCGCCGCCGACTTCGGCACCAGCCAGACTCCGGTACGCGAGGCGTTGCGGGAACTGGAGGGCATCGGCCTGGTCGAGGTCGTCCCACGGCGGGGCACGTTCGTACTGCCCTTCGTGGAGCAGACCCTCAAGGAGAGCTACGTCGTCCGCGCGAGTCTGGAGGAGACCGCGACGCGGCTCGCGATCCTCAACGGCACCCTGCCGGTGACAGCGTTGCGGACCGACGTGGCGAACATGACGACCGCCGCGGTCGACGCCGACTCCGACGCCCTGGGCCGCGCCAGTGTGTCCTTCCACCGGCACGTGATGGAGGCGTCCGGAAACGGCCTTCTGCTCCACGCCTGGGAGGCCCTCCAGATCGAGGCGCGCACCGCGGCCACCCTCCTGGCGACCGAACTCGACCTCGTCGCCGTCGCCGAGGACCACGCCCACCTGCTGGCGAGCCTGGAATCGGGTGACCTCAACCACGCCTGCCTCGCCGCCCGCGACCACCAGTGGGCCTATGCGGACCTCCCCCACGACGCCCACGGTCGCCACCGCTGAGCAGCGCTTTCCGTGTGTCTGTCGGGGTTCTGTGGGAGGTGGGGCCACGGAATACGTTTCCAGTCCCGGTGGGGGCGGGGACCTTCTCTACCCACCTCCCATGACCGCGCACCCTCCTTGGGGGCTGACCGGCCCGGGCCCGAACCTAGCACCGCCACATTCCCGCCGCGTTGAGGGTATGATCGCCTGCCGGGAGAATAGGTCCCCGAACCCGCACGGCCGGGGCCACTAAATGGCCGCCATGGGGTACGAAAAACTGACAACATTCTCTACGTGGGCCCAATAGCGGGCTCACGTGGTTTCGTGCGTCCTCATGACGGTCCGAGACACCGGCCCGTCAAAGGAACCTATTGCACCGGCCGCGCATCTTATCGGGAAAGGGTCTGATCTCGGAGGTCACCCGATGGAATACACAGTTGCCCTGATCGCCCTCGTGGCAGTGGGCGTAGTGGTGGTCCTGGCGATGCAGGCCAGCCGTGAGCGGCAGCGCCGGGAGGAGTACGCCCAGTGGGCGAGTCAATACGACTGGGAATACACTCCCGAACGCTCGGACCTGGCGCGCCAGTTTTCCGGCACGCCTTTCGTCCGTGGCGGAAAGGTGCGTCACGTCCTCTCCGGAACGCACCGCGACCGTGAGGTGCTCGCTTTCGAGTACTCCTACACCACAAGCACCGGCGGGAATCCGCCGTCGTCGACAACGCATTTCTATCTCGTCGCAGCGGTCCGGTTGCCCCGGGCACGTCCGACCTTGGAGGTCACACAGGAACACCTCGGGCACAGCATCATGCGCGTCTTCGGGGTCGACGACCTCCAACTGGACAACGGCGAGTTCAACCAGGCGTTCCGGATCAGCGCCGACGACGACGGTTTCGCGCGCCACGCGCTCGACCACGACGTCATGCGGTGGATGCTCAACGATCCGCGCGCCATGGAGACGCCGTTCCGGATCGAGGGTGACACCCTGCTGGCCTGGAAGGCCACCAGGTTGACGATCCCGGAGATGCAGGCGTTGATCGACTACCAGATCGACCTGCTGGAGCAGTTCTCCCAGGACGTGTGGAACGACGGTCCCTCGCCCCGCCGCTGACCGGGCACGCCAACCGGTGGCCCACCAGGATGGGTCCTCAGGACGAACCGAACGCGGAGTCGAACGCCGCGTCGGGGGCGTCGAAGGCGTTGGCGCGGACGAACTGGACCGCCTCGGCGGCACCCGCCAGGCGGTCCATCCCCGCGTCCTCCCATTCCACCGAGATGGGGCCGTCGTAGCCGATCGCGTTGAGGGTGCGGAAGGCGTCCTCCCAGGGGACGTCGCCGTGCCCGGTGGAGACGAAGTCCCACCCTCGGCGCGGGTCGCCCCACGGCAGGTGCGACCCGAGCCGTCCGTTGCGCCCGTTTCCGGTGCGGCGGCGCGTGTCCTTGCAGTCGACGTGGTAGATGCGGTCCCGGAAGTCCCACAGGAACCCGACGGGGTCGATGTCCTGCCACACCATGTGGCTGGGGTCCCAGTTGAGCCCGAAGGCGGGACGGTGGCCGACGGCCTCCAGCGTGAGCACCGTGGACCAGTAGTCGTAGGCGATCTCCGAGGGGTGCACCTCGTGGGCGAAACGCACCCCGACCTCGTCGAAGACGTCGAGGATGGGGTTCCACCGGTCGGCGAAGTCGGTGTAGCCGGCCTCGATCGTGGTGTCGGGCACCGGTGGGAACATCGCGACGTACTTCCAGATCGCCGAGCCGGTGAAGCCGACCACGGTGGAAACGCCGAGGCGGGCGGCCGCTCGGGCCGTCACCTTCATCTCCTCGGCGGCGCGCTGTCGGACGCCCTCGGCGTCGCCGTCCCCCCAGACGTGGGGTGGGAGGATCGCCTGGTGTCGCTGGTCGATGGGGTCGTCGCACACCGCCTGGCCGACGAGGTGGTTGGAGATGGCCCAGAGCTTCAGGCCGTGCTCCTTCAGCGTGCCCAGGCGTTCGGCGACGTAGTCGTCGTCGCTGGCGGCGCGGTGGACGTCGAGGTGGTCACCCCAACAGCACAATTCGAGCCCGTCGTAGCCCCAGGACGAGGCCAGGCGGCACATCTCGACGAACGGCAGGTCGGCCCACTGGCCGGTGAAGAGTGTGACGGGTCGGGTCATCGGTGGTTCCTCCTCGGTCGGGGGTCACAGTCTGGGCGGAGGGTCGGGCGGCGGGGAAGGGCCCCGGGGCGACGACGATCCCCCCGCGGCCACGGCCATCGAGGTCGGGGCCGCGGGAGGACGACGAAAGTGGTCCCGCTGGTTCCGGCACACCAGCGGGACCGGTCTGTGGGTCAGTGCTCGTCGTGCACCCCCTCGGGGTGCGCGTCGGGCGCCATCGCGTCCTCGGTCGCCACGGAGTCGAGGTAAAGGTGCACGTGGCCGAGCTCGGCCTCGACGGCCAGGAGGTCGAGCTGCGTGGCCGAGACGGACCAGGCGTTGACGGCCTGCGTGCGAAGGGAGCTGGCCAGCTCCGTCAGTTCGGGGTCGAGATCGTCGCCGTCCAGGGCCATGTCGTAGGCGGAGACGGAGGACACGAGGAGGTCGATCGACCCCTTCAGCCCGGTGCGGGCGACGTTGTACTCCGAGGATCCCGACGGCGGGTCCTCGAGGTCGGTGGCGACGTCGGCCAAGGTGTCCCGCCACTCCCCCACGGTGTCGCTGTCGGCGACGGGCCCGGAGCCGCCGTCGGGGGGCAGCGCGGTGTCGAGTTCCCCCACGACGTCGGCGACCGCGTCGTGGGTGTCCTCGGTGAGCGTGATGAGTTCCTCCACCTGGGCGACGTCGCGTTCGCTCTCCTGCTGTTCCAGTTCGGCGACGCGGTCCGGGTCGGGGAGCACCGTGTCGTCGTCGCCCCCGGTGACGACGACGGTGGTGATGGCGGCGGCGGAGAGGGCCGCGACGGCGACGCCCACCAGCAGGGTCCGTCGGCGTCGGGGAGGTGTGTCTGGCTGCCGCGTGGGGGGACGCGCGGCGTTCCCGCGGCGTCGGCGCGTCGGCGTCGCTGTCATCGGAGCTCCCTCGCCTCGTGCCTGTCTTCGGGGGGTAGGGCGGGGCGGACGGGGGTCCGCCCCGCGTGGACGGTCAGGGTTGGGCGGTCAGGGTCGGGTCATTCCAGGTGGGAACGCAGCTCCTCCAGGGTTTCGAGGAGCTCGTCGCGGATGGCCTCGTCCTCGACCCGATCGAGGGCGGACTCGAACCGGTCGAGTGAGGTGTTCGCCTGCTCGACCTGTCCGGCTTCGGCCATCCGTTGCGCGGTGCGCAGGTGGGCGATCAGGGGTTGGGCCTGTCCCCGGTGGAGGTCACCGGCGTCGCGGTAGGCCTCGATCGTGGCAATCGCCTCGGCGAACGGGTCGTCGGGGTCTCCGGGACCGCCGTCGTCGAAGTCCAGGGTGAAGTTCTGGAACTCCGCGTCGCTGAACGCGGTCGCGTCGTGGGCCGTGGTGAACATGCCGACGTCCAGGACGTCGTTGGCGTCGGTGATCTCCACCTCCGCGAACTCGGTCCATTCCTCTCCGTCGGCGCTCGCCTGGGCGCTGAACACGTCTCCTTCCCGTTCGATCGCGACCCACTGCGGCGTTTCGGCGCCTTCCAACGCGGCCGAGGAGTCGGGGCTGCCGTTACCCGCCTCGTCCCACAGGGCCTCGAAGTCGCCGTTGCCCTGCTGGTGGACCAGGAGGTAGCCGCCCGCCTCGCCGGCGGCGCTGACGTCGTTGCGGACGATCAGGCCGGCCTTGGAACTGGAGTTCGGTGCCTCGTGTTCGGCGACCTCGACCTCCACTCGGAAGTCGCCCTCGGCCGCCTCGGGCAGGTACACCGCTCCGTACTCGTCGGTTCCCTGCCAGACGTTGGTGCCTTGTGCGGAGATGGCGAAGGCGTCGTCTCCGAGTTGGCGGAACTCCGCGTCCCTGCTCGCGAAGGTCTGCCACGGGGGACGGACGACCTCGTCGCCGACGTGGATGCGTACGCCGCGGGACTGGTTGCTGGCTCCGTCGGTGTTGACCGCGCGGGCGCTCAGCAGGTGTGTCCCGTCGGGTGCGTCCTCCCAGGCGATCCCGTAGGGGGCCTCGGTGTCCTCGCCGATCTTGTCATCGCCGGCGAAGAACTCCACGACCTCGATCTCGGATCCGCTGTCGGTGGCGTCGGCCTCGATCTCCACGCTCTGGCCGGTGTCGAAGATGCTCTCCGGGTCGGGTGCGGTGATGGCGACGTCGGGGCGGGTCCCGGGGGAAACGCCCTGTCCGATCGCCTCGAAGAAGTTGAGCTGGAAGTCGGCCTCCCCGGTGAACACCAGGTGCAGGTCCATGGTGTCCTCGACGTCGGGCGCGTCGATGACGAGGTCCTGCCACTCGGCCTCACCGCCGGTGTCGGGCACCTCGGCCGTACCGAGGAGCTCGCCGTCCGGAGCGTCCTGGCGTAGCTCGATCGTGCCCCCGTCGGTGTCCGCGGCGACACGGAAGGCCAGCTCGTCGACTCCGGTGAAGTTCACCGGGTCGTAGCGGGCCCAGGCGCCGTCGCCGAGCTCGGCGAGGACGTGGTTGCCGACCTCCACGTCGGTGGAGTCGATGACGGTGACGCCCTCGGCCTCGATGTTGTGTTCGGCCTGCTTCACCTTGGGCTGCAGGACCACCGTCGAGCTGCCCGTGAGTGGTGGAGCGGTGTCGGTCCCGGAGTCGGTGTAGTTGCCCTCCAGGGTGTAGAACGCGTTGTCGGAGCGTGAGTGCCCGCCCAGGCCGGTGACGACCGATCCGCTGAACCCGGGGACGGGTTCGGTGTGGTGGACGTGGTCGTCGTGGCCGATCCCGGGTTGGACGTAGGCGCGGTCGGGGTCGATCTCGGCGTCCTCCGGGTCGGAGACGTCGAGATCCCAGGAGATCTCGTCACCCCACTCGAAGAAGCCGCCGTTGGGTGGAGTCTCGAACTCGACCGTCGGACGGGTGTTACCGACACTGATCGGGACGACCGAGACACCGGTGAGGTCGTTGCTCCCGGTCACCGTGAGCCGCGCGTTGTACTCGCCGTCCTCGGTGTAGGTGTGGACGGGGTCGGGTTCGGTGGAGTCGATCTCACCGTCGTTGGTGAAGTCCCACTCGTAGGACACGATCTCCTGGTCGTCCTCGGGGTGGTAGGAGTTCGACCCGGTGAACTGGACCTCGAGCGGTCCTGGGCCGGAGTCT
Source organism: Spiractinospora alimapuensis (assembly GCF_018437505.1). NCBI lineage: Bacteria > Bacillati > Actinomycetota > Actinomycetes > Streptosporangiales > Nocardiopsidaceae > Spiractinospora > Spiractinospora alimapuensis. The sequence goes on from NZ_CP072467.1 coordinate 1,320,578, forward strand.
GGTTCGGCCTCCGCACGCGCCACGGGAGAGCGCCCGTCGGGCACGTAGTCGACCCGGTAGAGACCGGAGTCGGGGTTGTCCCGACCGAAGCCCCCGCCCCATTCCAGGACGTAAAGGGACCCGTCAGGGCCGTACTGCATGTCGATGGGGGCCAGCCACGACTCGTCGGGCAGGAACTCGTTGAGCTTGTTCAGGCGGCTCCCCGTCTCGGCCTCGTGGTCGACGATGCCGGAGAACAGGCTGTTCTTCGACCACTCGTAGAAGATGGGCTTGCCGTCGAAGTACTCGGGGAACTTGGTGTCGGTCTCCAGCTCGGGGTCGTAATCGTAGAAGGGGCCACCCATGGGGGCGAGGCCGCCACCGGGGGCGATGACCTCGGGCACGGTGGACATCTCGTAGCCGTAGACGAGGTCGGGCTCGGTGACCTCGGGCAGCTCGGTGAGGCCCGTGTTGCGTGGGGAGTCGTTGACCGGGTTCTCACAGTCGAAGAGCTCACCGAAGGTCCACGGGTCGGTGGTGTAGTCGACGTCGCGGTAGGGGGTCTTGTCACCGTGGCACATCGGCCACCCGTAGTTCCCCGGCTCGCTGATCAGACTCCAGGACACCATGCCGGTCGGGCCGAAATCACCGCACTGCGCCAGGTTGGTGCAGTCGGGGCCGTAGTCGGCGAGTCCGATGTCCCCGGTCACGGGGTCGACCGCGAACCGGAACGGGTTGCGGAAGCCCATCGCGTAGATCTCCGGCCGGGTGTCCTCCTGGCCGGGTTCGAACATGTTGCCCTCGGGGATGGAGTATCCGCCGTCCTCCTCGGGCGTGATGCGCAGCAGCTTGCCGCGCAGGTCGTTGGTGTTGGCCGAGGTCTCGCGGGCGTCGTGGAAGGTGCCCTCGATCGTGGACAGCGGCGCGGAACTGGGTGACGGTTCGCTGTGCGGGTTCACGTCGTCGCCCACGCTGAGCAGGATGTTGCCGTCGGGGTCGAACTCCAGCCCACCACCGGTGTGGCCCGGTTGGTCGAAGCGCTGCTTGGGGACCTCGATGACGACCGACTCCGAGTCGGGGTCGATGGTGCTGCCCTCGTCGTCCACGGTGAAACGGGACAGCCGGTTCACGTACTCGTCCTGGTCGCTGGGGGGCGAGTAGTAGACGTAGGCGTATCCGTTGTCCTCGAAGTCGGGATCCAGGGTGATCCCCAACATCCCGTCCTCGCCACCGGAGTACACGTCGATGTCGAGGGCGGTCGACGTCGTGTGCGTCTCGGGGTTGAACACCCGCACCTGGCCACGCACCAGCTCGGTGAAGAACACCCGCCCGTCGGGTGCCACGTCCATGCCGTAGGGAGCGCTGGTGTTCGTGTCGAGCGGAACCTTGTCGTAGGAGTCCCAGTCGGTCCCGCCGCAGTCGCCCTCGGCGGTCCCGGCCGCCCATTGGACGCCGCCGAGCAGGTGGTCGACGAGTTCGGGCTCGGAGTAGTGGGAGCTGAAGTGCCCCATCCCCGTCGCCCAGGCGCGGCCGCCGTCGTAGGGCTTGCACCAGGAGATGGGGTGGTCGTAGCCCATCGCCTCGGAGCCGGGGTCGTAGGTGGTCTCGTCCATGGTGAGCAGGACGTGGGCGTCACCGCGAACGTTGGTGGAGAAGTTGTACCACTCGTCGCCGCGGTTCCACTCCCACTCCTCGAGGTGGGCCGTGGAGGGGTGGACGTCGTCCTCGACCTGCACCGTGGCGGGGAGGCCGGGGTCCTGGCCCGTCGCGGCGTGGGCGGGCATCAAGGAGCCGACGAGCTCGTCCCACCAGTCGTACTCGCCCCGCATGTCGGTGGCGTTGTGGACCGCGACGATTCCGCCGCCGTCCTGCTGGTAGGCCTCCATCGCGGCCTTCTCCTCCTCCGACCAGGGGTCGCCGGAGGTCTGGAGCATGATGAGTACGTCGAACTCGGCGAGGTCCTCCTCGTTGAAGATGGAGGAGTCCTCGGTGTGGGTGAGGCCGAATCCGTGCTCTTCGGAGAGCGCCTCGAACAACGCGATACCGGCGGGAATGGAGTCGTGCCGGTAGGCGGTGGTGGCGGTGAAGAGCAGGGCGTTGAAGTCGTTGACGTCGACCTCGGGGGCTTCGGGGTCGTTCGGGTCGGTGTCGGCGCTGGCCGGGACTGTCATCAGCCCGAGGGTGAGTACGGCGGCGATTAACACCGCTAACCCGCGCAGCGCGGACTTCGCGTGGGCCACGGGGGAACCTCTCATTTCGTTGGTCACGACACATCAGCGATCGGGGAACGGGGCCGCGCCCGTCGTCCGGGCCACCGCGCGGTGGCGGGAGTCACGGACCGGAGGGGCGCCCATCGGCGTGCCGGCGCCGAACGAAACGGTGGTGGTGCGGCGTCACCTCGATTCACCAGTGCGGGGGGCGGGGGTCACTCGTCGGCCGTAGCCGGGGAGGGGTCCGACTCGATGGCTCCGGCGGCGGCGGAGTCGTCGTTCTCCTCCACGGTGGTGCTCGCGGCCGACAGGGATAGTTGGACGTCGTGGTCCGCGGCGGCGGCGAGGACCTCGACCTGACCGGAGGACACCTCCCACGAGGCCAGGGCCTGGCCGGTGAGGGTGTGGGCGTGATCGTCCAGGTCCGCCGCGAGGTCACCCTCGGCCTCGGAGGCGGCCGCGTGCGCCCGTAGCGCCGAGGCGAAGAGCCGCACCGAGGACTCCACCCCGCCCCAGGCGAGGTTGTGCTCGGTGGTGCCCGACGGTGGGTCGGTGAACGACTCCTCGGCCTCCTCCACGGTGGTGAGGAGGGAGTCGAGGTCGGAGGGCGCCTCCTCGGCGGACTGGGAGGTCTGGAGCTCGGCGGCGACCGGGGTGAGCGCGTCGCGGGTCTCCTCGGTCAGGGACGCGAGTTCGGCGACTCGCGTGGTGTCCAGCTCGGCCTCCTCGTCCTCCAGTTCCGCGACGCGTTGCGGGTCCGGGGTCACGGTCGTGTCCCACTGGGTCACGACCACGGCGACCCCGACGACGAGCACCGCGATCACGGCCACCGCGGCGACGGGGAGGATCCACGGGCGTCTCCCCGGCCGTGGCGGTGTGGCGGGAACGTCCGCGCCGTCGGCCGGATCGGGGGGTGTCGTGGGAGGGGTGGACTCCGGGGTCGACTGCGCCATGGTGACTCCTTGGTGTCACGTCCGTGCGGCGGGGGCGGTGGGGGCTGGGGGCCGAGGACGGCCCCCAACCCCCGGCTCGGCGCTGGATCACGTGTCGGTCCGCGGGCCCGCGAGGGCGCCACGGAGGAATTCGAGTCCGGTGGTGGCGAGGGCGTCCTGGCTGGGCGCTAGGGGGCGCCAGATGGACGCGGCGGTGGCGATGGTGGCGTTGTCTCCGGTGAACGACTCGATCACCAGTGGTCCGGGGTACTGGGCGTCGTCGAGCGCGCGGAGGATCTCCGGCCAGTCCAGGTGGTCCCGGCCGGGCGCGCCGCGGTCGTTGGCGCAGACCTGGACGTGGTCGATCCGGCCCGCGGCACGGCGGATGGCCGCGGGGACGTCCACCTCCTCGATGTTCATGTGGTAGACGTCCAGGGCCAGCCCGACCACGGTGGGGTCGAGCCCCTCCAGCGCGGCCAGGGCCTGGTCGACGGTGTTGATGAGGCTGGTCTCGTAGCGGTTCAGGGGTTCTACGGCGATGTGGACCCCCGTGGCCGCCGCGTGGGCGGCCACGGGGGCGAGTCCCTCGACCAACTGCGCGTAGCAGTCGCGACGGGCCTGGTCGTCCATCCGCCAGGTCCGTCCCACCGAGGCGTAGGCGGGGCCGGCGATCACCGGCGACCCCACCGTGGCCGCGGTGTCGACGACGCGGCGCAGATAGTCCTGGGTGGTGGCGACCGTCGCCAGATCGGCCGCCACCAGCTCTCGTCCGTCACCCATCACCAGTGTCACGGTGGCCGTGAGTCCGAGTGACTCCAGTAGTCGAGCCGCCCGGTCCGCGTCGAAGTCCCCCGGGTTCTCCACGGGGAGTTCGATCACGTCGAACCCCCACGCGGCGATCCGTGGAGCCAGTCGTTCCAGTGCGGCGTCGGTCAGCGGGGAGGTCCACACCCAGGTGTTGACTCCCAGCGCCCGCGGCGCGTGTCCGGTGGTGCGTGGCGTGACGGTCATCAGCGGTCCTCCCACACCTCCGGGAACCCGGGCAGGTCCTCGCCGCCGAACTGCGCGTAGTGCAGCGAGGGCATGTCCTCGTTCCGCTCCAGGTAATCCTGCAGGGTCTCCTCGGTGACGGGATCCTGCGGCAGGATCCACTCCTCGGGCACTTCCTCGCCGTTGAGGATGTCCACCGCGGCGATGACCGGGGTGCGCCACTGGAAGTTGGTGTAGACGGGCGCGATCGCGGTGAGGTTCTCCTCGTCCCACTTGCGCAGGAAGCTCATCTCGTCCTCTCCCGAGATCACCGGGTAGTCCATACCGGCGTCCTCGTAGGCCTCGATGGCCTGGACAGCGCCGTCGCCGGCGTCCATCCAGATTCCGTCCACCTCGCCCCGCTGGAGGTACTGGGTGACGTGGTCCTTGATCTGCGCACCGTCGCCCTCGGTGAACTCGAATCCGAGGATCTCCAGTTCGGAGTCGCCGAAGACCTGCTGGGCCGCGGCCCATCGGTGTTCGAGGACGTCGACGCCGGGCAGGATGCGCAGGGCGAGGACGGTGGACCCGGGTTCGAGGTTGTCGACCAGGAACTCCGCCGCGTCGGCACCGTAGGCGTAGCCGCCGATCGGGTGGATGAAGGTGACCGCGCAGTCGGTGTTCACGCCGCGGTCGAACACCACCACGGGCACCCCGGAGTCGCACGCCTCCTCGACGGCGGGGGTCAGGGTCGCGGTGGTGGACGGGGAGATGATGATGGCGTCACAGTCGCCGGATTCGACGAACGCCTGGATGTCGGAGATCTGGACATCGTCGTCGTCGTTAGCGTCCGAGACGCGGAAGTCCCCGATCTCCCCTTCGTCCATCAGCGCTTCGACCTGCTGTTCCATGGTGAGGAACCCGGTCACGCGCCACGGGTTGGAGACCGAGGCGTTGGAGAAGCACAGGGTGGCGTCACCTTCGTCGGTGGCCCACTCCGAGGTGTCGATCATCTCGGGTTCGATGGCCTGGAGCCAGGGCTCGTCGGCCGGACCTTCGGGTTCGATGTCGCGTTGGGCGAGCTGAAGCTCGTACTCCTCCTCGTCGAACCACTCGTCGTCGGGGCTGAGGTCGGTCTCCTCGCCCTCGGCGGCGGTGTCCTCGCCGTCGGCGTCCGGGTCGTCGACGGTACACGCAGTGAGCGTTAGCGCGGCCGCGGCGCAGCCGGCCACGAACACACGGGGGATCCGCATGGTGGTCAGTCCCTCCTTGTGGGGGCGCCGCCGGTGGGCGGCGCGGGTTGGGTGTCCCGCTGGTCGTCACGGCCGCGCCGTAACAGACGGAACGACGATCCGGTTCGGGGGCGCGCCGCGTAGGCCACCGCGGCGATGATGATGAGGCCCTGTACCGCCGGGTTGAGCGTCGACGGCATCCCAAACTGGTTGAACAGCACGAACAGGGCCTGGAGTGCCAGAGCCCCACCGATCGCGCCGACGACGGTCCCCCGTCCGCCGCCGAGCACGATGCCGCCGAGGACGACGGCGGTGATGGCCGTGAACTCCAGCCCCTGTCCGACCTGGGCCGTGAGGCCCGACCGGCCGCCGATGAGGATGGCGGCCAGCGTCGTCAGCAGGCTGCACGCCACGAACGCGGCGGTGCGGATCTGCCAGACGCGCGCACCGGAGAACCGGACCGTGACGTCGTTGTCGCCGACGGCCATGAGCGTGCGCCCGTAGGGGGTGCGCATGACCCACACGGCGAGCGCGCCCACGACGACGAGGACGAGCACGGCCCAGGGCAACTGCCCGATCACGGGCACGTCGCTGATGCCGTCCCTGCCGAGGATCCGGAACCGTGTGGACAGTTCCCCGGTCGGGGCTCCCCCGGTCCACAGGCGGATCGCCCCGAACAGGATCAGCATCATGCCGAGGGTGGTGATGATCGACGGGACCCGGAGGAGTGTGACGACGAGGCCGTTGACCAGGCCGACCAGGGCGCCGAAGCCCACCATCAGGGCGAGCACGCCGAAGGTGCGGCTGTCGTCGCCCTCCAGGAGTCGGGCCGCGATGACCACCTGCGCCCCGACCAGGGATCCGACCGACAGGTCGAGCTCCCCGGAGACGATGACGAAGTACTGGCCGATGGCCAGCACCACCACGCCCGCCGCGGGCAGCAGGAAGAACGCCACCATGGTGCGCGGCTGGGCGAAGGACGGGTTCATGACGAACACGAACGCGAAGATCACGACGATGAGGGCGAACACGGTCCCGCTCCCGCCGCCGAGCAGGCGGGCGAGGACCTCGGTCGCGCGTCCGGACGGGCCGGTGGTCGAGGAACGGGTCATGACCTGCCTCCCGGTTCCGCGGAGGTGACGTCGCCGGTGGGGTCGGGACGACCGTCGGGCGGCGGATCAGGGTCGGTGGCGCTCGCCGGATCTCCCGGCCCGCTCCTGGGTGTGGACGGGTGCCCGTCCCCGGCGAAGCGGTCCCGGTCGGCGTTGCGCCGGAACCGGTGCCGGGCGTACAGGGCGACGGCGGCGATCACCACGACGCCACGCAGCACGTCCTTGAAGAAGGGGTTCACGGCCAGCAGGTTGAAGACGCTGTCGAGGACCGCGAGGATGAGGACGCCCGCGATGGTGCCGGCGACCCCGCCCCACCCACCGAGGAGGTTGGTGCCACCGAGGACGACGGCGGCGATCGAGTCGAGCTCGTAGCCGGAGCGGTAGACGCGTTCCCCGCTTCCGGTGCCGAAGCGGGCGGCGAGGAGGAGTCCGGCCAGGCCGGCGGTCACGGCACAGAACACGTGGGCGGTGATGACGGTGCGGTCGGTGCGGATACCCGACATGCGGGCGACGTCGGTGTCGCCGCCGACGGCGTACATGTGGTACCCGACGCGGGTCGCGCGCAGCAGGACGATCGCGAGGACCGCGACCGCGAGCATCACCAGTGTGGACAGAGGCAGGACCCCGATCCGCATGTAGCCGAAGAGTTGGAACTCCGCGGGCACGGCTCCCTCGGGGCCCTGGAAACGGGTGTCCAGGTAGCCCTTGATGATGAGCCCCATCCCGAGCGTGGTGATGAACGCGTTGACGCGCAGCTTGGTGATGGCGAGTCCGTTGACGAGCCCGATGAGACCGGCGACGAGGAGCACCGCCAGGACACCCAGCGGGATTCGGGAGGGGTCGCCGTCCATCGTCGTGGCGGCGACCAGGCTGGACAACGCCACCACGTATCCCACGGACAGATCCAGGGAGCGGCAGATGATGACGAGGGTCTGGCCGATGGCCACGAACCCGAGCACGCTGGAACGGCCCAGCATGTCCACCACGTTGGACTCGGAGAAGAGGTTCTGGCCGCGGAACGCGACCAGCACGGCCGCGACGACGACGATCGCCACCAAGGCGACGTAGACGAGTCCGGTGGTGCCCAGCCGGCCCACGATCGGGATGCGTACGGAGCGGTTCACTGGTCACTCTCCGGCCCGTCGGCCCTCTCGGAGGGGGGTTCGCCGCGTGCGTCGGTGCGGCCCGGGGAGGCCACTCCGGCATCGCGGCCCTCGGCGTGGTCGGGACCGGCGTCGTCACCGACGCCGAGCGCGTCCGCCGTCGGCGGCGCCGCGGCGCTGTGCCCCGTGGCCAGGGCCATCACCGCCTCCTCATCCACTCCGGCGGGGAGCTCGCCGGCGATCCGGCCGTCGTGAAGGACGACGATGCGGTCGGCGAGGCCGAGGATCTCCGGCAGCTCCGAGGAGATGAGCAGGATCGCCACCCCGGTACTCGCGAGCTCCTGGATCGCCCGGTAGACGGCCTGTTTGGCGCCGACGTCGATCCCGCGCGTCGGCTCGTCGAGCAGGATGACCGTGGGGTCGGTGGCGAGCCACTTGGCGAGCACCACCTTCTGCTGGTTGCCGCCGGACAGGAACCGCACCTCCTGCTGCTCCCCCCGGGACACCAGTTCCAGGCTGGACAGGATTCCGGGGATCTGGCGGGCGCGGCGGTTGGACTGGGTGCCGAACACGCTGTCCAGGACGAGGCGGGCGTTGGCGATGACGGACTGGTTCAGCGCCAGCCCCTGCGCCTTGCGGTCCTCGGCGACCATGGCCACACCGGCCCCGATGGCCGTGCGGGGCGAGGTCAACGTGACGGGGGCGCCGTCCAGTTCCACGGTGCCCCGGGTGAAGCGTTCGAGACCGAAGAGGGCGTGGGCGAGTTCTGTGCGGCCACTGCCCTGCAGGCCGGCGACGCCCACGACCTCGCCGCCGCCGAGGTCCAGCGTGATCCCGTCGAGCTGTCGGTTTCCCGCCCCGCGGATCCGGAGCCGCACGGGCGGCTCCTCGGACCTGGGCGGCTTGTCCGGGAAGACCGTACTGACGGGACGGCCCACCATCTGGCGGATGAGCTCTTCCGGGGTGGTCGTCGCGGGGGTGAGGGAGCCGACCCGCTGGCCGTCCTTCAGCACGGTGACCGTGTCGGCCAGGTCGAAGATCTCCTTGAGCCGGTGGGAGACGTACAGGATCGCCATCCCGCGCGCGCGCAGTCGGTGCACGAGGCGGTAGAGGACCTCGACCTCGGCGTCGGCGAGCGCGGCGGTGGGTTCGTCCATGGAGAGGATACGGGCATCCGCCGACAGGGCCTTGACGATCTCCACGATCTGTTGCTCGGCGATGGACAGGGTCCCCACCTTCACGGTGGGGGCGATCCCGGGGATTTCGAGGTCGTCCAGGAGCTGGGCGGTGTCGGCCTGCATCCGTCGGGCGTCGACGACGCCACGCCGCAACGGCTCCCGGCCGAGGAACACGTTCTCCGCGACCGTCCGCTCGGGCAGCAGGTTGAACTCCTGGAAGACCGTGGACACCCCGGCCGCCTGCGCGTCGACGGGATGCGCGAATCGCACACCCGCGCCGTCGAGCACCACGCGTCCCGCGTCGGGCTGGTGCACTCCGGCGAGGATCTTCATGAGCGTGGACTTGCCGGCACCGTTCTCACCGACCAGCGCGTGCACCTCGCCCCCGCGTAGCTCCAGGTCCACCGCTGTCAGGACGTTGACTCCGAGGAAGGACTTTCCGATGCCCTCCATGCGCAGCAGTGGAGGGTTGGGTGCGTCGTTCGCGGACGCACCGCGCGACGCGTTCGTCATGGCACGTCCACCCAGGTGTTCTCCGTCGCCGAGGCGAGGACCGCGTCGGCGATTCGGGCCCCGCGCAGACCGTCGGCGAAGGTGGGGAGCCCCTCGGGGGCGGTCCCCCTCGTGGCGGCGTCGACGTCGGCGGCGAAGTTGTTGAAGCAGTCCTGGTAGCCCTGCGGGTGCCCCGAGGGGACGTGCGCGAGCCGCGCCGCGTCGGGGCTGAGTGTCGCGGGGTCGCGCATCCGGACCGTGTTCTGCGCTTCCTGGCCGATCCACAGCAGTTCGGGCTGTTCCTGGTCGAAGGAGAGCGTGGCCTCGGCTCCGGAGATCTCCAGCAGCAGGCGGTTCTTGCGTCCGGCGGAGACCTGGCTGATCACGGCGGTGCCCACGAGGCCGTGGTCGGTGACGTACTGCAGGGTCACGAGGTCCTCGGTGGTGACCGCCTCCTCGCCCTCGCCACGGTGGTCGTTGATGCGGCTGGTCTGGGCGTTGAGTGACCGGATGCGGTGCCCGCTGACGAACTCCAGCAGGTCGCAGAAGTGTGATCCGATGTCGCCGAAGGCGCGCAGCGGTCCGCCGATGCTGGGGTCGACCCGCCAGTTGCTCTCCGAGGGGCGCAGGAGCCAGTCCTGGAAGTAGCCCCCGTGCGCGAGCACCAGGCGTCCCAGTCCGCCTCGACGCACCAGGGCGCGCGCCTCGCGGACCATGGGGTGGAACCGGTACACGAACGGCACCGCGGTGATCCGACCGCTGTCGGCGGCGGCGCGCTCCATTCGTTCCGCGGAGGCGGTGTCAGTGGTGAGCGGCTTCTCGCAGACGACGTGTTTGCCGGCGGCCAGGGCGCGGACGCTGAAGTCCTCGTGGAGGTGGTTCGGGGTGCACACGTGAACGACGTCCACGTTGGGGTCGGCGATCAGGGTGTCGGGGTCGGCGAAGGCGCGTTCGGCTCCCGTGCGAACCGCGGCCTCTTCGGCCTTGCTGGGACTGGACCCGGCGACACCGACCACGGTGCCCCCCGCCGCGCGCACAGCGTGACTGTGGACCCGCCCCATGAACCCGGTTCCGATGACGGCGGCGCGGTATCCGTGTGGTCGTGGTGCGGCGTCGGTCGTGTCCCGGATCACGGGGCCTGTGGTGAATCCCATAGGGATGACGGTAAACACGACTTATGCCCGGAGTCAATCAGAAGTTCACAGAATTTCCGACAGATGTCAGCCGACTCATGTTGATTCGTGTATGTGATTCACTGGGAAGGTGACACAAGATGCGACAGCGCTGTCGCGACCGCCGTCGGGGCAGGCGCCAACGGGGACTCTCGGCGCCGGCACCCTGCTGCGGATGCTGCGCGACGGCAAGCCCCGCACCCGTTCCGAACTGGCCTCGATGACGGGCATGGCCCGGTCCACCCTCACCCAACGGGTGGACGCGCTCCTCGCCAGCGGCCTGATCCAACCGGCGGGTGAGGCGGCCTCCAGCGGCGGCCGGCCGCCCACCACCTTCGCGTTCGCCCCCTCCGCCCGGATCGTGCTCGCCGCCGACCTGGGAGCCACCCACGCCCGGCTCGGCGTCACCGACCTGTCGGGGCGAATCCTGGCCGAGACCAGCGCCGACGTCGCGATCGACCTCGGCCCCACCACCGTCCTGGACTGGGTCATCGACAACGGCCGCGCCCTGATCGCCGAGATCGGCCGTACTCCGGAGGAGCTGCTGGGGGTCGGGCTCGGCCTTCCCGGACCCGTGGAGCATTCCACCGGGCGGGCGATCAACCCGCCGATCATGCCGGGCTGGGACGGCTTCGACGTTCCCGCCTACGTGGGAGCCCAGCTCCCCGGGTCGGTCTTCGTCGACAACGACGTGAACATCATGGCCCTGGGTGAGTACTTCTCCCAGTGGAGCGACGTGCGGCACCTGCTCTACGTCAAGGTGGCCACCGGCATCGGCTGCGGCATCATCACCGACGGCACCGTCTACCGCGGCGCCCAGGGAGCCGCGGGCGACATGGGACACATCCAGGTCTCCGACGGCGGAGGCATCCTCTGCCGCTGCGGAAACACCGACTGCCTCGAAGCCGTCGCCAGCGGACCCGCCATCGCCACGAAGCTCACCCAGGCCGGGATCGCGGCCGACACCGCGCTCGACGTCGTCCACCTCGCCCGCGCCGGCACCCCGTCCCTCACCCCGCTGCTACGGGACGCGGGCCGCGACATCGGCGAGGTTCTGGCCGCCTCGGTCAACCTGCTCAACCCGGGAATCGTCGTCGTCGGCGGCGCGATGATCCTCGCCGGCGACCACCTCCTCGCCGGAATCCGCGAGGTCATCTACCAACGCTCCCTCCCCCTGGCCACCCAGAACCTCCGCATCGTCGCGGCCCGAACCGGGGAGGGCGCGGGAGTCATCGGCGCCGCCACCATGGTGATCGAGTACCGTCTCGGCCCGGACCGCGTCGACGCCCTCGTGGGCACCTGACCCACCCCTGGAATCCACGGGGACACGAGCCAGCGGCGTCGGATCCGCGCCGGAGTACCCGCCAGCGGCCGAATCCGGCCACCGCCCGTCGTCACGTCGAGGGGAGGAACGCCCCAGGGAGCCGCACGGCGTACCCGACGGAGTGCTGGCTCCACCTTCGCGGACGACAACGAGCCAGGACACCGACGCGACCACCCCCGTCGGGGAGAGGACGCCCCCAGACGCCTGACCGGACCGACGACGACCCGCCCACGGCTGCCCCGACGGCTCCGACCGCGGCCGGGGCGAAAGGGCGCTCCACACAACGAGACTTTCGTGGATTCCGGTTCCGGCCCGGCGAGGACGCCTGACCACCAGCGCCCACCGTGGTTCGCTCGCCACCCGAACCCGACCATCCGCAACCCGCCCGCCGAGAGCGAAGCCCCGGGGAGCCATGCGGAGGGCCGCCTCCGGGCGCCCCCCCAACAGCGCATCCGCCCACGTCACCGGCAGAGAGGGCTCGCCGCGAGCTACCGATCATTGACCAACACGGAGATCGCCCCTCACCCCGATGGGGAGGGAACGCGCAGGGCCTCCGCGCACCGGGCCCCGCGTTGGCACCGGTTCGGGATCGGCGAGGGCACCGGCACCACCACCCACCACCCACCGCCCCAGGGCGTGTTCTAGAAGGGTGTGAGGGTCGATTGGTATCGATTCGGTGGTCGCCGCCCGTAAACAGGTGAGGCCTCCAGGAGATGAGTCAACGACCAAGAAGACCGTCTCCACCAGAGACTTCGCGCTGTCTCGACCAGCCACCCACCGCCACGACCTCACCAATGGACAGTGGAAGCCCTTCGGCCGCTGCTGCCGGTTCCCTCCCCGCGCGGACGTCCGCCCCACCGGTGCCGCCGCACCCTGCTCAACGCTGTGCGCTCGCGGATACGGGTCGGGGCGCCCTGGCGTGACCTGCCCGCCGCCTACGGGCCCTGGCAGAGCACCTACGGCCTGTTCCGCCGCTTCGAACGCGAGGGGGTGTGGGACCGTGTGGCTGGCACTGCCGCAGGCCCGCGCCCACACCACCGGACACGTCGGGTGGGAGGTGTCGGTGGACTCCACGATCGTGCGTGCCCACCCCCGGAGCCCGCCCCGCCGGCGGCGAGCCCGGAGACCACGCCCTGGGGCGCTCGCGCGGGGGCTGGACCACGAAGGCGCACTCGCCCGTCCAGAGGGCCAGTGGGCCGACGCTCTCTCGCGCCTCCAGGCCGAGCCACGCTCCCCCCAGTGGGCCGACCGGCCGATACCGGACCGCGCGGCCCCCACGGGAGACGAATCAGTTCGAGCCCACCGTCGCCAGGACGGTTCTGCCGTCGGCACGGACCTCCACGGACGGGCCGGCCGCGGTGACGAAGGCGGACTCGCCCCGTTCGAGTTTGAGTTCCTCGTCGCTCCGCCGCAGGACACACGCACCGGAGAGGGCGAGGACGACGGCGGGGGTGTGAGCGGGGATGGACGTGTCCTTGCCACCGTTGATGAGGTCGAGCCGGAACTCGGGGTAGTCCACCGGGTAGCGCGCGCACGTCGAGTCGCGAACGGGGCGCACCCAGGGAACGGGCCGCGACGAGAGGTCGGCGACCTCCAGGACGCCCTGGGGGTCGACGTGCTTGCCGGTTAGACCGGCTCTGATCACGTTGTTGGAGCTGCCCATGATCTCCAGCGCGACGCCGCCCAGGTGGGCGTGGGGTCGCCCCGGGGGGACGAGTAGCGCCTCGCCGGGAGCGAGCGAGACGCGGTGGAGCAGGGGAACGATCGCCGCTCCCGGGTCCCCGGGAAAGCGGCAGGCGATGTCCATCGCGGTGCGCAGCGACGCGGGGATCTCACCCCGCGCGGCCTGTTCCGCGCACTCCCCCAGGAATCCGTCGAGCAGCCGGCCGGGGTCGGAGCGACGTAGTTCCAGGGCGCGGGACACGGCGCCACGGACGGCGTCGTCGGACTTCCCCAGCTCGCGCCGCAGGTCCCGCGCGAGCGGCCCGGACAGCGACCCGAGGTCCTGGGCCACCTCGCCCGGCGGGCGAAAGCCACACAGGGCGTCGAAGGAGCCGAGCGCGACCAGGAGCTCAGGCTTGGGGAACGGGTCGGGATAGTTGCGCGTCGCCCCGTCCCGGGGAACTCCCGCGACCTCCTCCGCGGCGAACCCGGTCCGGGCCTGTCGCGCGTTCGGATGGACCTGCAGTGACAGTGGGGAGCGGGCGGCCAACACCTTGAGCAGGAACGGGAGGCGGGCACCGAACCGGGAGGTCACACCCGCGCCCAGGTACTCCTGAGGGGCCGCGTCGATCGCCGCGTCCAGGGGCACCGGCCCGGTGAGGGTCTCCACGACGCTGGGGGCCGAGGCGTGCGCGCCGAGCCACAACTCGGCGTACGGCCGTCCGTCCGGGGAGCGCCCGAGCATGCGGGGGATGGCCGTCGGGGACCCCCAGTGGTAATGGCGCACCTGGTTGCGCAGACGTCGCATGACCCGTTCCTACCATTATCGGTGTGCACATCATCGTCATGGGTGTCGCCGGGTGTGGCAAGAGCACCGTGGGCCGTTCGTTGTCCGACCGGTTCGGCCTGCCGTTCGCCGAGGCCGACGACTTCCATCCCACCGCCAACCGTCAAAAGATGGAGTCCGGGCAACCGCTGGACGACGCCGACCGCGACCCCTGGCTCGACGCCCTCGCCGCCTGGTTGGCGGCACGACGCCGGGCCGGCGGGTCCAGCGTGATGGCGTGCTCCGCGCTGCGCCGTCGGTACCGCGACCGGCTCCGACTCGACACATCCGACGCCTTTTTCCTGCACCTGCGCGGCGACTATTCCGAGTTCGCGCGGCGGATGGCCGCCCGGGACCACTTCATGCCCCCGGAACTACTCGCGTCCCAGTTCGCCACGCTGGAGGAACTCCACCCCGACGAGGCGGGGCTGACGGTGGACGCGTCGTGGCCCGTCGCGGAGGTCGTGCGGTGCGTGGCGCGCCGTCTGCGGGGTCAACGCGACGTCGAGGTGTCCCCACCTGGGGTCCTCGGAACGGACGGGCCGAGACGGCGCGGCGACGGGTGACGCCGCCGAACCGCCGCTCGCCCCGACCTCCGTCAGCCGGAGGTCTCCATGTGACCCATCCGCGTGGAGATCTCCGCGCCGGCCTTGGCGACGCGACGGCCGATCTCCTCCAGGGAGTCCTCGGTCATCCGGTAGGAGGGACCTGAGGCACTGATCGCGGCGATCACGTCACCGGCCACGCCGCGTACGGGAGCCGCGACGGCGTTCAGGCCGATCTCCAGCTCCTCGACCGCGGCGATGTGGCCGTTGGCGTGCAGGGTGTCGATCTGGGATCGGATCACGTCCGGATCGGTGATGGTGTGTTCGGTGACTTGCTCGAGCGGGCCGCGTAGCACCCGCCGCTGGTCGTGGACGGACATGTACGCGAGGAGGACCTTGCCGCTGGATGTGGCGTGGAGAGGGCACTGACGCCCGATCCAGTTCTGACTGACGATCGCCGAGGCGCCGCGGACCTGGTCGATGTTGACCGCCCATTCGCCGCTGGGGATGGCGATGTTCACCGTCTCCCCCAGCTCAGAGGCGAGGTCCTCACAGACCCGTCGGCTCTGTTGCGTGAGGTCGAGACCCGCTGTCATCGCACCCGCCAACCGGATCACGCCGAAGCCGAGCTGGTACTTGCCCCGGGAGCCCGGCTGTTCCACCAGGCCTCGCCGTTCCAACGCTCCAACCAGCCGGAACGCGGTGGACTTGTGGACTCCCAGCTCTCCGGCGATCTCGGTGACTCCGGCCTCGCCATGCTGGGCGAGGATCTCCAACACCGTGATCGCGCGATCCACTGACTTAACCGGCGCCTCGTCGGAGGCAGGGCCACCCCGCGATCCACGGTCGACGGCTCCGAGGCTCGACGCGTCGATTCTGGTCCCGTACTGTGCGTGGTCGTCGTTGTTGGCCATATGATCCACAATAGTGGTCAAGACTGAACACAACCTGTACGGTCACTCCCAGAGACCAAATCGCAACCCCGTGACCTGCGGTTTTTCAGGCGCTCCCGTGATCGGCTTTGTCGGGTTAGGGTATTGACACTCCTCTGTTCCCGTCTCTGTTCCCGTCACGGTGAGGAATCAACGGATGCGAGCTCTGTACCCCTCCATCGACCCCTACGACCACGGGACGCTCGACGTCGGGGACGGACACCAGATCTACTGGGAGCTGTGCGGCAACCCTGACGGGAAACCCGTCGTCTTCCTGCACGGTGGGCCCGGAGCGGGGTGCGCGCCGATCCACCGGCGGTTGTTCGACCCGGAACGCTATCGCATCCTTCTGTTCGACCAGCGCAACTGCGGGCGGAGCACGCCCAGCGCCGCGCGGGTCGACACCGATCTCGCCACGAATACCACGTGGACGCTGGTCGACGACATCGAGGCCCTGCGCCGCATGGTGGGCGTGGAGCACTGGCAGGTGTTCGGCGGGTCCTGGGGCAGCGCACTGGCGTTGGCCTACGCCCAGACCCACCCGGAACGGGTCACCGAACTCGTCGTGCGCGGCATCTTCACCCTGCGGGACCAAGAGGTGAGGTGGTTCTACCAGTGGGGCGCCTCCGAGCTTTTCCCGGACCTGTGGGAGGACTACGTGGCTCCCATCCCCGAGGAGGAACGCGGTGACCTGGTCGCCGCCTACGCCAAGCGCCTGGCCAGCGCTGACCCGCGGGTGCGGATCCCGGCCGCGCGGGCGTGGAGCGTCTGGGAAGGCTCCACCATCTCGCTGTTGCCCAACCCGGACGTTCGCAGCGCACACGCCGAGGACGACTTCGCCGTGACGTTCGCGCGGATCGAGAACCACTACTTCACCAATCGCGGTTTCCTCCGCCCGAACCAGCTCCTGGAGGACGCGCACCGACTGCGCTCGATCCCCGGAGTCATCGTGCAGGGGCGCTACGACGTCTGCACGCCGATGGCCACGGCCTACGCGCTGCACAAGGCGTGGCCCGAGGCGGAGTTCCGGGTGATCGACGACGCCGGGCACGCGGTCGGCGAGCCGGGGATCCTGGACGCCCTGATCGAGGCCACGGACCGGTTCGCCGACCAGTAGCGCCACTGCGTGCGACGGCAGGGAGATCCAGGTGACCGACGGAGGCGTGGTGGACGGCTTCCGGCTGGGGCACGTCCCCGTGTCCGCCGACGCCACCGTCACGGACTTCACCTACGCGTGGGAGGACGTCGGCTTCACCTCGCGGGTGTGGGAACGTCCAACGGCCGACGGTGGATGGCGGGTGGTCCTGCAGGCGCTGGTCCTGCGAGGGGAGAAGCTGCGCGACCTCGCGGCGGTGCGGGTGTTCCTGTCCCGGTATCACGAGCGCGTGGACGCCACCTGGGACCTCGCCCTGTTCACCCGGGACGGCCGGGTGGGGCTGCGTGGGACGACCGAGGCGTTCTGGTGGGCGGGCCCCGGGGTCGCGGTCGAGGTACGCGACCCCCTGGGCGAACTGGGAACCGAGGAGTTGGTCGCCACGGCCCGAAGCGTGACACCGGTGGTCACCCGCTAGCGGGTGGACGACTCCCGTCCAGCCTCCGCGCCCACCGTCAGCACGCGCTCAGGACCTCGCGCAGCGCGGAATCCTCCGCCTCGTCCAGCGTCAACTCCCAGGTGTGCTTCACCTCGATCCAGGACACGACGTAGGCGCAGTGAGAGGACTCCAGCGGCGGCAACCAGTCGGCCGGATCCTGGTCGCCCTTGGCCCGGTTACTGGAGGCGCTCACGGCCCACAACTGGGTGGTGTCCAGGTCGTTGGCGAACCGCTGCCGCTGTTCGGTGGACCAGGAGTGGGTGCCGGAACGCCACGCCTCCTTCAACGCCACCATGTGGTCGATGTCGACGTCCCCCGGATCGGTGAGGGTCTCCCCGTCGTAGGCGCTGTACCAGGAACCGGACACCGGCTGACAGTCCTCGTCGGTCTCCACGTTCTCTCCGTCCCGCCCCAGCACGACCTGTCGGGTCGTGCAGTTGTCCTGGACGTCGGCGTCCCAGTGAGGGAACAGCGCCCGGTCGTACCCCGGCGGGTCGTCCTCCTCTTCCACGGTCAGCTCCCCCAGCCGCTCCTGTGCCAGCTCCACGCTGGAGGCGTCCGGAGGGTCCCGAAAGTCCGCGGGGGCGACGTCCCCGTCGGCCGTCGCCCCCGTCACACCGCCGGAGTCGGCCGTGTCCATCAGTCCGAGTTGCTGCGCGGCGAGGACGCCGAGCGCCGCGAGAACGGCGACCGCCGCCGCGCCGCCGGCGACGCGGGACGCGCGACCGCGACGGCCCTTCGTCGACCGAGGGGCGGCACGGCCACGGGTGCTCGAGGGTCGCGCGGACCGGGATTTCTTCTTGGCCATGAGGGGACTCCACACTTTCGCAGGGCGCGACCACGGGACGGACGTCAACGGTCTGTCCCCAGCTTGACGCATCGTGGTCGACGACGGGGGCGGGAAGCCGGAATGTGGGGAACACATGAGACGCCGCGCGCGGCCCCCTCCGAGGCCGCGCCGGTCACCCGTCCGCGGACACCGCCCACTCCCGTAGTTCGATCTTGCGCACCTTTCCGCTGACCGTCATCGGGAACTCAGTCATGACGCGCAGGTGGCGGGGAACCTTGAAGTGGGCGAGTTCGCCGCGACAGAACACCGTGATGTCGTCCAGCGTCGGCGGTTCCGAGAGGTCGGTAGGGATCACGCATGCCATGATCTCCTCGCCGTACTTGGGGTCGGGTACCCCAATGACCTGGACGTCGGAGATCTTCGGATGCCGGTACAGGAACTCCTCGATCTCGCGGGGGTACACGTTCTCGCCACCCCGGATGATCATGTCCTTGATCCGCCCCACGACCGACAGGTAACCGTCGGGGCGCATGACCGCGAGGTCACCGGTGTGCATCCACCGCGCGGCGTCGATCACCGCCGCGGTGGCCTCCGGCTGGTCCCAGTACCCCAGCATCACCGAGTACCCACGCGTGCACAGCTCCCCGGGTTCACCACGGGGCAGCACCCGGCCGGTCGCGGGATCGACGACCGAGACCTCGAGGTGGGGCATGACCCGGCCGACGGTCTCCGTGCGTCGCTCCAGGTCGTCGTCCCGTCGGGTCTGGGTGGACACCGGCGAGGTCTCGGTCATGCCGTAGCAGATCGCGACCTCCGCCATGTTCATGTCGCTGACCACCCGCTTCATCACTTCCACGGGGCACGGGGATCCGGCCATGATTCCAGTGCGCAGCGAGGACAGGTCGCGGTCGGCGAAGTCCGGCAGATTCAGTTCGGCGATGAACATGGTGGGAACCCCGTAGAGCGACGTCACCCGCTCCTCGGTGACGGCGCGCAGTGTGTCCGCCGCGTCGAACGCGGGACCGGGAATGACGACGCAGGCCCCGTGGCTGGTCGCGCCGAGATTCCCCATCACCATGCCGAAACAGTGATAGAAGGGCACGGGGAGACACACTCGGTCGTCTTCGGTGTAGCCGAGGGTCTCCCCGACGAAGAACCCGTTGTTCAGGATGTTGTGGTGCGACAGGGTCGCGCCCTTGGGAAAGCCGGTCGTCCCCGAGGTGTACTGGATGTTGATCGGGTCGTCGAAGCTGAGCTCGGCGGCGCGCTCCTCCAGTCGCACCGCGTCGAACCCGTCGGCGTCGGCGAGCAGCGCTTCCCAACTCTCGTCCTGGACGAAGACCACCTCGCGTAGGGCGGGGCAGCGGGGCCGGACCTCGTCGATCATGGCGTGGTAGTCGCTGCCACGGTGGCCACGCGCGGCGACCAGGACGCTCACGCCGGCCTGGGTGAGCGCGAAGGCGAGTTCGTTGCGTTGGTAGGACGGGTTGACGGTCACGAGAACGGCGCCGATCCGGGCGGTCGCGTACTGGGTCAGCACCCACTCCGGGACGTTCGGCGCCCAGATCCCGACCCGGTCCCCGACGGCGACCCCGCGGGCCAGCAGGCCACGGGCCACGCGGTCGACGTCGTTCAGGAGCTGCGTGTAGGTCCACCGGCGTCCGCTGGGGCGGTCCACCAGTGCCTCTCGGTCGGGGAATCGGGCGGTGGTGCGGACGAGGTTCTCGCCGATGGTCTCGCCCAGCAGGGGAACGTCCGACACTCCGCTGACGTAGGACTTCATACGTGCCCTCCCGTGGTCGCCCGGACACGGCCGTCGCCGCGCTTCCCCCATAGTGGGGAGAGTGACCCACGCCATACAAGTGGCGCTCGGTTCCGGGGCGGGTCAGGAGGTTCCGACGTACTCCGTCATCGCGTCGAGGAGCCACAGGGCCAGGTGTTCGGCGAACGAGGACCGGACCAGGACGCGGTACTCGTTCTCGGCCTCGGCGCACAGGACGCCGACGTCGACCCGAGCAAGCAGTGTCTGGGTGAAGGCGCCGGTCGGGAAGGCGTCGCGGTGCAGGTCGAGGGGACAGCCGTGGGCGAGGACGTCGCGCGCGTGCGGGCCGGACAACTCGAGGACGGTCCGCTGGGCGGAGACGTCGACGACGCTCGCGCACGGGGTGCCGTACTCCGTGCCCAGACAGGACTCCAGTCCGCAGGCGATCCCGTGACCGGTGACGTCCGGACCGGCGGCCAGAACGAGGTACCACCCCGGGCCGCACCACAGCACCCGCACCCCGTCGTGGCCGCGACTCCGTCCGGGCGGCGGCAGGGAACACCCCAGGAAGGACGCGGCGCAACGCCGAGCCGCCTCCTCCTCGCTGGGTTCCAGCCGCAACTCCACCTGGGCGAGGAACGGCACCTCCCGCAGGCGCACCGTGTTCGGCCCGCCGGTAGCACTCATCTGGGCGGCGACTCCGGCCGCCGGGCTGCGCCGGGACGGCGGGGTGATCGTGGCCGCTGCGCTGTCATCCGTCACGGCGCGCCCCCTCAGGGTCGTAGAACACGGGTTCGCAGATGGTCACGGGCACTCGGGCGCCGAGGTGGTAGGCCCACAGAGTCTCACCGTGGCGCTCGGCGCCGCCGGCCAGCAACGCGAGCCCGAAGGGGCCACCCTCGGTGGAGTGCGGGTAGGCGGAGGTGACATGCCCGACCATGGGCACCGGGGTGGCCGCCTCGGGATCCTCGATGAGCTGTGCCCCCTCCGCCAGCGGGGTTCGGCGGTCACGGGGCCGCAGGCCGACCAGGGTTTGTCGGTCCTCGCGCGCGCTGTCGGGCCGGGCCAGGGAGCGCTTGCCCACGAAGTCCTTCTTCTTACTGACCGCCCAGCCCAGGCCCGCGTCCCGCGGCGTCGTGGTTCCGTCGGTCTCGTGCCCCACCACGATGAACCCCTTCTCGGCGCGCAGCACGTGCATGGTCTCCGTGCCGTACGGGGTGATGCCGTAGGGACGGCCCGCCGAGACGACCGCCTCCCACAGGGCCAGGCCGTACCAGGACGGCACCGAGATCTCGTAGGTGAGCTCCCCGCTGAAGCTGACGCGCAGGATGCGCGCCTCGATCCCCGCCACCCGTGACTCCCGCATGTCCAGGTGGGCGAACCCCTCCACGGACACGTCGAGGTCGGGGGCGAGGTGACGAAGCACGTCCCGCGCCCGGGGTCCCACGACGCTCACGGTGGCGAACTGGTCGGTGACCGGGGTGCAGGCCACACACAGGTCCGGCCACTCCGTCTGGAGCCAGTCCTCCAGCCAGTTGAGCACGCTGTCGCTGTTGCCGCTGGTCGTGGTGATCAGGTAGCGGTCCTCGGCCAGCCGGACACTCACTCCGTCATCCATGACCATGCCGTCGGTACCGCACATCACCCCGTACCGGCACCGCCCCACCCGCATCGTCGAGAAGGTGTTGGCGTATATCCGGTCCAGGAAACGCGGCGCGTCCGCTCCCTCGACCATGATCTTGCCCAGAGTGGAGGCGTCGAGGACGCCGACCGCCGCACGGGTCGTGCGGCACTCCCGCGCGACGGCGGTGTCCATGTCCTCCACACCGTCGACGGTGGGACGCGGGTAGTAGCGGGCGCGTTTCCACTGCCCCACGTCCTCGAACACGGCGCCGGCGTCGACGTGCCAGTCGTGCATCGGCGTACGGCGCACCGGATCGAGGAAATCGCCGCGACAACGCCCGGCCACGGCGGCGAACGGGACCGGAACCAACGGGGGTCGGGCGCGTGTTCGTCCCACCTCGTCGAGGTCACGGTCCAACCGTTCGGCGAGGATTCCGGCGAGCACGGAACCGGAGGTGCGTCCCTGGTCCGGGCCGGTACCGATGGTGGTGAACCGCTTGACGTGCTCGACGCTGACCATGCCGTGGGCGATCGCGGCGTGGACGTCGGCGAGGGTCGCGTCCCGTGAGAGGTCGACGAAGGTCTGGTCCGGATCGGCGTCGGGTGCCGTCACCACCCATGTCGCACTCGGCGGCCCACCGGCGGACGGTGGGGACTCCCCCGCGGCGCCGCCCACCACGCGCACGCCAGGCGGGACCTCCGCGGGGATCCACGCCGCCTGCTCCTCCGACCACCGCGTGGTGCCCCGCGCCTGTGTGAGCAGCCCCAACACCGGATCCCGCCCACCGGACACGGCCAGCAGGTCACAGCCGAACTCTCGTCGGTCCGGCAGGACGACGCCCGTCGGTCCCAGCGGAGCGACGACCGCCCCTGTGAGGCATCCTTCCTCGTCGCCGGTCGTACGCACCACCGCGTGGCCGTTCAGCACCTCGATCCCACGTCGGAGGAGATCGGAGCGCGGTTCCGCCGCGGGGCGCGGGTCGACGACGGCGAGTACGTTCACGCCCGCGTCCGCCAGCGCGGCCGCGTCCGCCAGGGCCCCGTCGTGGCAGGCGAAGACCACGGCACGCTGGCCGGGGAGCACCCCGTAGTTCCGGGCGTACTCGACCGCCGCCCCCGCCAGCATGACGCCGGGCCGGTCGTTCCCGGCGAAGGCCACGGAACGTTCGCCGCGCCCGGTCGCGAGGACCACCTCACCGGCGCGGATGTTCCAGATCCGATGGCGGGCCCGTGCCTCCGGCGCGTCCACGGGCTGGTCGGTGCGGCGTTGGAACGCGGTCACGCCGCCGCCGGGGTGGTAGCCGGTGACGGTGGTTCGGGTCAGGACGCGTACCTCGGGCTGGGCTTCGAGGTCGGCGATCTCGCCCCGAAGATCGGCAAGGGAACGGGTCGGCGCGTCGTCGCCCCGTCGCGCGGTTCGCCCCCCGAGCGCCGGATGATCGTCGGCGACGACCACCCGCTGCCCCCGGGCGACGGCCGCCCGCGCCGCCGCCACTCCGGCGGGTCCCCCGCCGACCACCAAGACGTCACAGTGGGCCCACATGGTGTCGGACCGGCTGACGTCCGGGCTCGTGGACAGTGTGCCCAGCCCGGCGAGTGACCGCGCGTGCAGCCCGTCGTAGGCGGCGACCATGGTCGCCGCCACCAGCGGCTCCCCTGGCGCCGAGGTGATCCGCACATGGGCGTTGGCCTCGGCCTGCCCCACCCCGTGCACCCCGCGCGGGCGCCCCCGCTCGGGGCTGGTCGCCACGACGCGCACCCCGTTGGCCAACAGTGCCGAGG
The DNA here is from genome assembly GCF_018437505.1 of Spiractinospora alimapuensis. Taxonomy (NCBI): domain Bacteria; kingdom Bacillati; phylum Actinomycetota; class Actinomycetes; order Streptosporangiales; family Nocardiopsidaceae; genus Spiractinospora; species Spiractinospora alimapuensis. Next base: position 1,343,795 of record NZ_CP072467.1, read on the forward strand.
CGAGCGTGTCGCCGACGAACGCCGCCAACTCCCGCCCGTCGAAGGTGACCGAGATGGGCCGGTCCCGGTCCACGTGGCCCCCCTCGCCCCGACGGCGGGGTCCCACACTCGAGGGCTGTGCCACCCACGCTTCGTCAGCCACGACGGGCCTCCCGGAACACGGTCGGAGGGAACTCGGTGTGTCTTGTGGGGGCGGTCCCCCACGCCTTCCGGAAGCGGCGGCGGTGGGTCGTCCCCGACGCAGCCCCTCCATCGCCGCGCGCCAGGACCACACTCGGTACGTTGGCAGGGCGGTCGGAGGGCCGCCCCCCGCACGCCCCGAAGCGGTCGACGCCCTGGTATACGTCCACGGTCGGCGAATGGCCGAGACCCACCGACACCCCAACGACGCGGCCACGCACCATCCCACGCGCCGCAGCGGTGAGCCGGGCCTTCCGGAAGCGGCGGCGGTGGGTCGTCCCCGACGCAGCCCCTCCGTCGCCGCGCGCCGGCACCACACTCGGTGCGTTGGCAGGGCCGTGGGCGGGCCGCCGCCCCCCGCACCCCCCGAGGCGGACGTCGCCCCGACCGGAAGGAGCGTCCACCCGCGCGACGCCGGTCCGACACAGGCCAACAATGCCCCGGCAGACATCCACCGTCGGTGGATCGCCGAGGCGTTCCTTCCTCGAAGGCGACATCGCACGCGTTTCGTCAGCCACGGCGGGCCTCCTCCGCGGGGTTCGGACGGAACTCGTAGGTCCGGGTGTCGCGTTCCGCGACGAACCACTGGCGGCACCCGTGGATGTGGCACCAGCGTTCGGTGAACCACCCTTCGGGGTTGTCCCGGGTGAACAGGTACTCGGCCCATTGGGCGTCGTCCAGGGTCCAGGGGTCCGTGGGGTGGTGGAGGTGGGCTTGTCCGCCGTAGCGGAACTCGACCTCTTCGCGTGGGCCGCACCAGGGGCAGGCAATGAGCAGCATCGACACCTCCCGTGTTCAGTGGGCGACCGCGGCGGCACCGTGTTCGTCGATCAGGGCGCCGGTGCGGAACCGGTCCAGGGTGTAGGGGACGGCGAGTGGGTGGGGGCGGTCGTGGGCGATGGTGTCGGCGAACACCGCGCCCGCACCGGGTGTCGCCTTGAACCCGCCGGTCCCCCACCCGGCGTTCAGGTACAGGCCCTGGAAGGGGGTGAGGGAGATGATCGGTGAGGCGTCGGGGCTGATGTCGACGATGCCGCCCCAGGTTCGGAGGAGATGGGCGCGGGCGAAGATCGGGAAGAGGGCGACGGCCGCGGAGATCTGGTTGCCGATGATCGGGAAGGACCCGCGTTGGCCGTAGCCGTTGTAGGCGTCGATGCCGGCCCCGAGCACGAGCTCGCCCTTGTCGACCTGGCTCACGTACACGTGCACGGTGTTGGACATGACCACGGTGTCCAACACGGGCTCCAGCAGCTCCGAGACCAGCGCCTGCAACGGGTGACTCTGGAGCGGGAGGCGCAGTCCGAGCGTGGAGGCGAGGACGGAGGTGTGTCCCGCCGCGCACAGGCCGACACGATCGGCGCCGATCGGGCCCTGACTGGTGTGGACGCCGATGACACGGTCGCCGTCCCGTTGGAACCCGGTGACCTCACAGTCCTCGATGAGGTGTACGCCAAGGCGGTCCGCGGCGTGGGCGAGGGCCCAGGCCACGTGGTCGTGTCGGGCGATTCCGGCCCGGGGCTGGTAGGTCGCTCCGAGGACCGGGTGGCGAAGCTCGGCGCTGGTGTCGAGGATGGGGACGAGCTTGGCGACCTCGTCGGTCGTGAGCCAGTGGGAGTCGATTCCGTTGAGCTGGTTGGCGTTGACCCGCCGCACCGACTCGCGGACGTCGTGGGTGGTGTGGGCGAGGTTGAGGACACCGCGCTGGCTGACCTGCATCGGGTAGTCCAGCTCGTCCTCCAGCCCCTCCCAGAGCCTGAGCGCGTGCTCGTAGATGCCGGCACTGGCGTCGACCAGGTAGTTGGAGCGGATGATGCAGGTGTTGCGGGCCATGTTGCCGCCGGCCAGCCAGCCGCGTTCGAGGACGGCGACGTTGGTGATTCCGTGGTGGGCGGCGAGGTAGTAGGCCGTGGCGAGCCCGTGTCCGCCCGACCCGACGATCACGACGTCGTAGCGGGCGTTGGGTGTCCGCCGGCGCCACAGGGGACGCGGTTCTCCGTCGGTGGGCGCGGTCATGCGCGGACCCGGTTCATCTCACTGTCGTACAGGGGCTCGATGCTCACCGTCGCGCGGACACGCCGCTCGAAGTACCCGATGTCCAGCTCCGTCCCCGGGCGCGCGAGCTCTTCCGGGATCCACGCGTAGGCGACGCCCACCCCGAGCGTGTGGCCCCAGGCGGCACTGGTGACGTAGCCGACCGCGTGGTCGGTGCTCTCCTCCGGCGTGAACACCGGCTCGTTGCCCAGCGGTGTGCCCAGCGGATCGGTGTAGGTGAGGCAGGTGAGGCGGCGCGGCGCCGGCCCGGCCTCCCGTTGGCGCTCCACCGCGTCGCGCCCCAGGAAATCGCCCTTGTCCGGCCGGATCGCGAAGGACAGCCCGGCCTCCAGGGGGCCGTGCTCGTCGGTCATGTCGGCACCGAAGGCACGGTAGCCCTTCTCCAGGCGCAGGCTGTTGAAGGCGCCTCGGCCGGCGGCGATGACGCCGAGGTCCCTCCCCGCCTGCCACAGGGTGTCCCACAGTCGCAGCCCCAGGTCCGCCGTGGTGTACAGCTCCCAGCCGAGCTCACCGACGTAGGAGACGCGCAGCGCGAGGACGGGGATGTTGGCCACGTGGAACCGGGCGCACCGGAAGTAGCGCAGGCCGTCGTTGGTGAGATCGTGGTCGGCGATCGGTTGAAGCAGTTCGCGCGCCTGTGGGCCCCACAACCCGACGCAGGTGGTTCCCGGGGTGAGGTCGTGGACGTGCACCGATCCGTCGGACGGGAGGTGGGCGCGCAGCCACGCCTCGTCCAAGGGGCTGTTCACGCCGAGCTGGAAGGTGTTCTCGTCGACACGCGCGACCGTGATGTCGCCGCGCAGCCGCCCGTGCGGGGAGAGCAGGAGACAGTAGGTGACGGCACCGGGCGCACGGGTGACGCGTCCGGTCGTCATCCGGTCGAGGAACTCGGCCGCGCCGGGTCCCGACACCTCCAGGCGCATCAGGGATGACATGTCGTACATCGCGACGCGTTCCCTGGTGACCTGGGCCTCGGCGGCGACGATCGGTGACCAGAAGCGCTGTGCCCACGGGCCGGGGAGGGCGATGTCGCGCCCCTCCTCCAGCAGTGGCGCGTTGTGCTCGTACCAGTGGGGGCGCTCCCAGCCCGAGGCCTCCAAGAAGAACGCTCCGAGGTCCTGCTCCCGCTGGTGGAAGGGGCTGGTGCGCAGCGGACGCGGCTCCTCCATCGGCTGTAGTGGATGCAGGGCGTCGTAGACCTCGACGAAGTTCTGGCAGTCCCGGGACATCAGGTAGTCGGGCGCGAGCTGGTGCGGTTGGAATCGGGCGATGTCGCAGGCGTGGGTGTCGAAGGTCGACTCCCCGTCGACGATCCACTCCGCGACGGCACGCGCGACCCCGGCGGAGTGGGTGATCCACACGGCTTCGGCGACCCAGAACCCGCTCACGTCGCCGAGCTCGCCCAGCAGCGGCATGTTGTCGGGAGTGAATGAGAACAGGCCGTTGATTCCCTCGGTGACCTCGGTGGCCGCCAGGTCTGGCAGGAGGTCCAGGGTGTTGGTCCAGGCCGGCGCGAAGTCCTCCTCGGTGAAGGGCCGCACCGACGGCATCGCGGGAGCGTCGGGGCGAGGCGTGCCGATGGCGTCCGGGTCGACCGGCATGGGGCGGTGGCCGTAGTAGCCGATGCCGACCCGGTCGTGGTGCTCCCGATAGTAGAGGTCCTCACCCTGGTGCCGGAGGATCGGGTGTGGCGCGGTGGGTCCGTCCGGGGCCGCGAGTGCGGCGAGCGCGGGTACGGGACCTGTCCAGGCGTACTGGTGCTGCAGAGGGGTGAGCGCGAGGGTGTGGCCCACCATCCGGAGGATGCGCGGCCCCCACATCCCCGCGCAGCTCACCACGATGTCGCAGGGGATGCGACCGTTGTCGGTCACCACGGCGGTGACCCGTCCCCCGGCGGTCTCCACGTCGAGTACCTCGTGGTGGGGCAGGAAGCGGGCACCGCGCCACACGGCCTGCTCGGCCTGCGCGCGGGCGGCTCGTACGGCGTTCGCGAGCCCGTCGGTCGGCGTGTGCAGTCCGCCAAGGACCCGGTCGGCGTTGACCAGGGGGTGCAGCTTCGCGCAGTCCTCCGGGTCGAGGATGTGCGCCGGGATCCCCCAGGCTCGGGCCCAGCCGCCGCGGCGGTGGAGTTCGTCCATGCGGTCCGGAGTGGTCGCGAGTTCGAGACCGCCGACCGGGTCCAGGCAGGGCGTGCCCTCGCACCGCAGCGCGGCGTACTTGTCGACGGTGTAGTGGGCGAAGTCCGCCATGGCCTTGGAGCCGTTGGTCTGGAATACCAGGCCGGGGGCGTGCGAGGTGGAACCGCCGGTGCTGTAGAGGGGGCCCTGGTCCACCACGGTGATGTCGGTGTAGCCGCGCACCGAGAGCTCGTCGGCGAGGGCGCAGCCCACGATCCCGGCCCCGATGATCACGATCCTGGGGGTGGCGGACATGGTGGTCGTGGTACGGGCGTTGAGCGGAGTGTCCATGGCGACCTCGCAGCGACGTATAAGTATCGTCCTACGCAACCATCGGCGATCTACGCAACAGCGTCGAACGCGACGGGGTGCGTGTCAAGTGGCCACGAGCGGGGAGGACGAGGCTCGTCTCTCCCGCGCGCGGATTCGGCGATCGGGACTGGTGGTGCGGGACCCGAATTCAGTTGTTGACGGCGGAGAGCCGGTTCCGGACGGGGCTCCCGTCCGGAACCGACGCCTTCGCGGTGGCCGGCGCCTGGGGGCGCGCCCCTGACCCCGGATCGGGTCCGCGCTATCCGGTCACCAGCTCGCGGAGGTCCTGCTTGGGCAGGTTCTTCTTCGGGTCGACGAACGGCTTTTCCACCACGCGTGCCGTCTGCTCCCCCTGGGGTGTCACCACGATGAGCTCGGTGCCCAGCGCCGCGTGACCGATCGGCACCATGGCGAACCCGATGTTCTGTTCCATCCGCGGTGAGAAGCAGGCCGACGTCACCTTGCCGATCGCGAGCCCGCTGTCCGGCTCCCGCACCTCGAAGAAGTCGATCATCGATCCGTCGTTGAAGGACCCCAACGGGGGGCCGTCGATCGTGACGCCGGCGAGCTTGCGGCTGACTCCCTCGTCCCGGATCTTCTGCAACGCCGCCTTTCCGACGAAGTCGGCCTCCTGGTCGAGGTCGACCATCCAGCTCACCTCGTAGCCGTAGCCAACCTCGAAGGGGTTGGTGTCCAGGCTGATGTCGCATCCGTGGGAGAGGATGCCGCCCTCGATCCGGCGGATGTGGCACGGCCCGATGACCTCCAGCCCGTGCGGACGTCCGGCCTCCAGCACGGTGTCCCACAGCCGCACGCCGTCCCGACTCGCGTTGCGCAGGTAGATCTCGAAGCCCAGCTCGGAGGTGTAACCCGTGCGGGACACCACGACACTCATCCCGTTGAGGTCGAACTCCGCGCAGAAGTAGTAGCCGATGTCCAGCACACTCTCGCCGAACAGGTCGACCATGACCTCCTTGGACTTCGGGCCCTGCACCTGCACGGGGCCGACGTCCGCCTCGGTGATCGTGACGTCCATGCCGCTGTTCTGTGCCAACCCCTTGGCCCACAGCAGCACGTCACTGTCGGCGAGGGACAGCCAGAAGTGGTTCTCTCCTAGGCGCAGCAGCACCGGGTCGTTGATGATGCCGCCCTCGGGTGAGGTGATGAAGACGTACTTGCACTGCCCCACCTGGCACTTGTTGAGGTCCCGTGGCACCAGCATGTTGGTGAAGGCGAACGCGTCCGGCCCGGTGATCTCCACCTGGCGCTCGACGCCGACGTCCCACAGGGTCACACCCGTCAGCAGGTTCCAGTACTCGCCCACCGGGTCGCCGTAGTGACGCGGGTGGTACGTGTGGTTGTACACGCTGTAGGTGTGCACGCCGTGCCGGCGTGAGGCGTAAAAGAACGGCGACTTGCGGATCCGGCTGTACAGCAGGATCTCCGGGTTCTCCGTGATGGCCATCAGGACCTCCACTAAGCCTTAATACGCAACGTGATCCGCGATACGCAACGAAGCTTTCCCGTCGCTCGCCTTCGCTGTCAAGCGGAGTTAGTTTCTTATAACGCAACGGTTATCTATTGACGCAACCGTCGCCCGGTTCTACGCTGAAGCGAACGTCGTTAAGTTTCTTCATTCGCACAGTGTTTCTCTATACACAACACACTAGTAGCGGCTCACGGCGTCGTCCAGCAGCCACACCACGTGTTCAGGACTGGTTCGACTTCCAGACGCACCAGCCCTCACCACGGACGACGCGCACCCACCACCCGGGACCTAGCGAGGGCAGCCCTATGGCCACGTTCCTGGAGCTCGTCGAACATTCCGTGAAGAAACCCGTCTGGGACTGCCGCATGTGTGGGCAGTGCGTCCTGCACAGCACTGGCCTCACCTGCCCCATGACCTGCCCCAAGACACTGCGCAACGGTCCGTGCGGCGGTGTCCGTCCCGACGGCACCTGCGAGGTCAAACCGGAGATGCGCTGCGTGTGGGTCAAGGCGTGGCGGCGCTCCGACTACCTCCCCTGGTCGGAGGACCCGGAACAGCCCCGCCCACCGGTCGACAACCAACTGTGGGGCACCTCGTCGTGGACCAACCTCCTCACCGGCCGGGACAAGCAGACCCCACGGGGCTGGGACGACGCATCCGACGACGGGGAGGACGACCGATGAACCAGCTACGCACCCGCCTGGAGTCCGGCGAACCGGTGGTCACCGCCGAGCTACCGGTCATCGACGGGGGCGGCCTGGCCGCGGTACGCGCACACGTCGCCCGTCTCGCGCCCCACGTGGACGCCGTCAACGCGACGGACAACACCGCCGCCCACGCCCACGTGTCGAACGTGTCCATCGCCATCGCCCTGGCACACCTGGGCGTTGACCCGATCCTGCAGGTCGTGTGCCGGGACAAGAACCGCCTGGCGCTCCAGGCCGACATCATGGGCGCCGCCCTGCACGGCGTCGTCAACGTCTGCTGCCTCACCGGGGACGACGTGACGGCCGGCGACGAGCCCGAGGCACGGCGCGTCTTCGACCTCGACTCCCCGCAGCTCGTGCGCACGGCCAGCGCGCTCGCCAACGGCCGCTACCTCTCCGGACGCGCGATCGACCCCCCGCCCGACCTCTTCGTCGGCGCGGTGGAGAACCCGGGCGCACCGCCCTACGCCGAACGTGTCCGCCGAGCCACCCAAAAGGCCGCCGCCGGGGCCCGCTTCCTGCAACTCCAGACCTGCTACCGGCCGGAACTACTCGAGGCCTTCACCGAACGCGCCGTCCAGGACGGGCTCACCGAGACCACCGCGATGCTCGCCACCCTGTGCCTCGTCCGCGGACCTCGCGCCCTGCGCTACATGGACGACAACGTCCCCGGCATCGAGATCCCCGATCCGCTGATCGCCGGCGTCGAAGGCGCCACCGACCCGCGCGAGGCCGCCTACCAGGTCGCTCTCGAACAGGCACGCCACGCGCTCGCACTGCCCGGCATCCGCGGGCTCCACATCATCGACTTCCGCCACGACGACACCGTCGAACGGCTCAGGGCCGACCTCGGCCTCACCCGCGCCCCAGCCGTCGAGCCGGAGTCCGCCGAGATCCCCGCCACCGCGCCCCACTGAGACGCGACAGACCCGGGCGGTGTCGGCACCGAGGCCACCGGCGCCCACCGCCCGCACCACGCACACACGGGACTCCCGACCGCGCTCAGGGGTTGCCGGCCGTCCAGCCCTGGCGGGGTGGCCAGACGCCCGTGCCGGGGGCGGGGTCGCCGACCGGGCCCCCGGGTTCGGTTCCCGGTCGCGGGGCTGGAACCGCGGCACCCGCGGTCATGCGGCGGGCGCAGGTGAGGAACTCCTCGGCGACGTCCGGGACCGGACCTCGGGGGGCGGCGACCACACCGACGTGACTGACGGTGTCGGGTTCGCGCAGCGGGACCGGGACCACGTCGTCGGGAAGGGACAGCACCTCCAGCCACGACGCCGCGACGATGGCGGCCCCCGGGGCATGGCGCAGGTAGGCGAGCATGCCGGGCACCGATCCCACCTCGGCTCGTACGTCGAGGCGAGCACCGACGCCGCGTGCGGTCTCCTCCAGAACCCCCCGTTCCGGGGCCGGGTGCGCGGGAACGCACAGCGGGACCTGGTCGAGCTCCTCCCAGTCGACGTGGAGACGACCGGCGAAGCACCCGTCCGCCTGGGCCAGGACCACGTACCGCTCGTGGTAAAGCGGACACACGCGGCCCTCGTGCGGAGAGCGCGTGGTGTCCAGATACGTCACACCCACGTCGAACTCACCACCCGCGAGGCCGCGCTGGACCTCGGCCGGGGCGCACTCCCGAACCCGCAGCCGGACCCGCGGATGGTGACGCTGCATCTGCGCGCACAGGTAGCCCACGGGATCCACTGCGGTGGGAACCATCCCCACCCGCAGCATCCCCGTCAGGCCCTCGCGGGCGGAGCGGGCGTCGCTCATCAGTGCGTCGCAGGCCGCCACCGCCCGGTGCGCCCACCGGAGAACCCGCTCACCCTCCGGAGTGAAGCCCTGGAACCGGTTGCCGCGGCGCACGATGGGGACGCGGAGCTCGTCCTCCAGCTTGCGGATCCCCGCGGACAGCGCCGGTTGGGTCACGCTGCACGCCGCGGCCGCGCGGGCGAAGTGTCGTTCTCGGGACAGCGCCACCAGGTATTCCAACTGGCGGATCAACACCCGCGCCACCCCTCCCACCGTGCCCGATCCCTCAACGCCTCGGCGTCGCCTCCACATCGTCGTGCGCGACCTGGTCTAAGTACATACGGCGGGTGCGGTCGGTGTGCGCGCGCATCAAGTCGGCGGCTCGGTCGGCCTCGCCCCGCTCGACGGCGTCGATGATCTCGGCGTGCTCCGTCCAGGCGGCGGTTCCGCGCAGCTCGGCGACCGAGCCGTGGTACCACCGAACGCGCCGGGCGACCTGCGCGGCGAGCTCAGCGAGGACCGTGTTGCCGGACAGTTCGGTGAGGAGTCGATGCAGGTCGGCGTTGGCGGCGACCGAGGCGTCCACGTCACCGTCCCGGGCGGCCGACGCGCCCCGCTCCAGCACCGCACGCAGGTGCGCGACGCCGGCGGAGTCGGCGGAGTGCGCCGCGAGCCGGGCCGACTCGGTCTCCAACAGCCCACGGACAGCGAACAACTGGTCCGCCTCACTCGCCGTGGGCTGATGAACGAACGCGCCGTAGCCGGGGCGTAGGTCGACCCACCCCTCCATGCTCAATCGCTGCAACGTCTCACGCACGGGCTGGCGCGACACGCCCAACTGCTCGGCGAGGTCGCTCTCCACCAGATGGCGCCCCGGAGGGAGACGACGGCTCGTGATCAGCTCCAGCAGCGCGTCGTACACCCGTTCCCGCAGGGGAACCGGGCGCTCGACTCGGGCGGCCACCGCATCGTCGGTGGAGCGCGATGAACTCATACGTGCGCCCATTGTCTCCAGGATCGGGATCGGGATCGGACACGGTGAAGCCGTTGCCGGACGGCCCCGAGTTTACTCACTCCCGATCCACCAACGCCGCCACAGCGCGGGAACGGCGCTCCGCCACGCGCGGAACCGGGGAACCCGCGCCACCACGGCACCGTCACGCCACGACGCCCGCGGGCACGATCCAGATCATCGTGCCCGCGGTGAGGTCGGGAAGGCCTGCCTGGTCACGAAGCGGGTCAGACCACGTGCTGCACGTGGCGCCGAAGCAGCGTGTCGAACGCCTGGTCCCCGTCGGCGGCCCACAGCTCGGCGTTGAACACCTCCACCTCGATGTCCCCGGTGTAACCCTCGGCCTGCACTCGCCGCAGCAGACGCCGCAGGTCCACGTGTCCGTCGCCCGGCACGCCACGCGCCAGCAGCGCGTCCTCGGGGAACGGCAGCACCCAGTCACAGGTCTGGAAGGAGAGGATGCGTCCGCCGCGTCCGGCGCGCGTGAGCTGTTCGTCCAGGTCGGGGTCCCACCACACGTGGTAGGCGTCGACGACCACCCCCACCGTGGCGCCCTCGGGGTCGACCCGTTCGGCGAGGTCCAGCGCCTGGCGCAGAGTGGACAGGACGGCGCGGTCCGCGCAGAACATGGGGTGGAGCGGTTCCAGCGCGATACGTACACCGTGTTCGTCGGCGTAGGGCGCGAGCGCCTGGATCCCGTCGGCCACGGCGGCACGGGCTCCGGACAGGTCCCGGCTTCCCTCAGGGAGCCCACCCACCACCATCACCAGACACGGAGCGCCCAGTTCCGCGGCCTCCTCCACCGCCCGCCGGTTCTCCGCGAGGGCCGACGCCTGGTCGGCGCCCGTCAGGAAGCCGCCGCGACAGTAGGAGGACACCCGCAGGCCCGCGTCACCAACGAGCCGGGCGCTGCGGGCGAGCCCGCACTCGGCCACTTGTTCCCGCCACAGCCCGACCGCTCCCACACCCCGGTCCACGCACCCCCGCACGACCTCGGGCACACCCCACTGGGCGAGACTGCGTTGGTTCAGGGAGAACCGCGCGATTCGCGGGTCGTCGGGACGCGGGGTCGGGACGGCGGCCGGAGCACCGGAGGGAACGTCGATCGCGGTCGTGGTCACTGCTCCACCCCCGCCGTCTCCAGCAGCGACCGCGTGCGGTGGGCCGCCAACGGCGGGTCCTCCAGCACCCCGGCCTCGTCGGCGAGCCGCACCGTGTGGCACAGGTGTGGGAGGGAACGCGCGCTCTGCAGCCCACCGACCATCGTGAAGCCGGGTTGATGTCCGTTCAGCCAGGCGAGGAACGCGATTCCGGTCTTGTAGTAGAAGGTCGGCGCGGCGAACAGGTGCCGGGCGAGGGGCAGCGTCGGTTCGAACGCCGCGTCATACGCGGCGAGGTCGTCGACGTCCAGGGCGTGCAGGGCCGTGACCGCCGCGGGCGCGATCGCCGCGAACACCCCCAGGAGGGCGTCGGAGTGGTGTCCCCGCGACCCCTTGATCAGCTCCGGATAGTTGAAGTCGTCCCCGGTGTAGAGCCGCACGCCGGCGGGGAGCCGCTCCCGTAGCCGGATCTCCAGGTCGGCGTCGAGCAACGACACCTTGATCCCGTCCACGGCGTGGACGTGCTCGGTGACCAGCGCGACGACCCCGTCGATCGCCTTCGCCGGATCGTCCTCACCCCAGTAGCCCGCCAACGCGGGATCGAAGTCGGGTCCCAGCCAGTGCAGCACCACGGGGGCCCGCACCTGACCGAGGATCCGCCCGTACACCCTGGCGTAGTCCTCGGGCCCGGTGGCGAGCGCCGCGAGCTGGCGACTCGCCATGAGCACCGGGGTGACGCCCGCTCCCTCGACGACCTCGAGCTGGGTCTCGTACGCCCCAGCGACGTCGTCCACATGGTTCAGGCGCGGTTCCGCGTGGTCGGTCCCGGCTCCGCACACGATCGCGCCACCCACCGAACGCGCCTCCTCGGCGCTGCGCCGGATGAGTTCCGCGGTACACGCCCAGTCGAGCCCCATGCCACGTTGGGCGGTGTCCATCGCCTCGGCGACGCCCAGACCCAGACGCCACAGGTGACGCCGGAACGCCAGGGTCGCGTCCCAGTCCAATCGCGCGGGCTCGCCGGGGGCGTTGCCGGCCAGTGGGTCGGCGACGACGTGGGTCGCGGCGTAGGCGACTCGAGAACGGGGCGGGGCGGCGGAATACCCGCCACTCTCCTCGTGCCCGTCCCGCAGCCAGTGGTCGGCCAGGGTTCCGTCCAGTTGGGGCATGCGCAGGCGGAGTTCCGACACCACGCTCCCTCCTTCCGTTCGTGGTCTCACTCGCCGCTCGCGATCTCGACACGGCGTCCCTCCGCCGAGGACCGCTGCGCTGCCTCGGCCAGGCGCAGCCCACGTGCCCCCGCCCGAAAGTCGTAGGGGAAGGACTCGTCGGTGAACAGGTGGGCCAGGAACAGCTCCCACTGCCTGCGGAAGCCGTTGGTGAACTCGCCGTTGTCCGGGACGGTCTGCCACTGCTGCCGGTAGGGCTGGGCCTCCGCACGGTCGGGGTCCCAGGCACAGCGGGGCGTGGTGGCACGGGACTGGGCACGGCACTCGCGCAGACCGGCCACCGCGCTGCCGAGCGTGCCGTCCACCTGGAACTCCACGAGCTCGTCCCGGTTGACGCGCACACACCAGGAGGAGTTGATCTGGGCAATGGTGCCGTTGGCGAGCTCGAGGATCGCGTACGCGGCGTCGTCCGCAGTCGCCGCGTAGGCCGAGCCGTCCTCGCCGACCCGGTCCGGGACGTGCGTCGCCATCCGGGCCGTCACCGCTGACACCGGCGCGAAGATGTGCTCCAGCACGTAGTTCCAGTGCGGGAACATGTCCAGCACGATGCCGCCGCCGTCCTCGGCGCGATAGTTCCAGCTCGGCCGCTGGGCGTCCTGCCAGTCCCCCTCGAAGACCCAGTAGCCGAACTCCCCACGGACCGACAGGATCCGCCCGAAGAACCCGCCGTCGACCAGCCGACGCAGCTTCCGCAACCCCGGCAGGAACAACTTGTCCTGCACAACACCGCTCTTCAGGCCCGCGTCCTCCACCAGTCGCGCGAGCTCCAGTGCCGCGGCCTCGGTGTCGGCGACGGGCTTCTCCGCGTAGATGTGTTTGCCGGCGGCGACGGCGCGGCGGACCGCGTCCTCGCGCACGTTGGTGACCTGGCTGTCGAAGTACACGTGTACGGAGGGGTCGCTGAGGACGGAGTCGAGGTCGGTGGTCCACCGCTCCACCCCGTGTTGTTCCGCGATCGCTCGCAGCTTGCGTTCCGACCGTCCGACCAGGACCGGTTCGGGAATGACCCGGGTGCCGTCCGGCAACGGCACACCACCGTCGGCGCGGATGGCGAGGATGGATCGCACGAGGTGCTGTCGGTACCCCATGCGACCGGTGACACCGTTCATCGCCACGCCGAGGACACGATCATCCATGGACTGCTCTCCTTCACAGAAAACGCTTTCTTCTCCGGCGTGTCTGTCCGGGAGAAACACCCGGATACGCCGGTGCGTTACGGATCAGCGGGTTGACAAGGGGGGCCAGCACTCCCGAGCCTAGATTAGAAAGCGTTTTCTTGCCAGGAGGTGTGGATGTCCAGTCCCCCCACTCGACGCCGACTCGCGCCCATCGCGACGTTCGGCGCCGTGGCCCTCATCGCGACCACGACCCCCGCGCTTGCCGACAGCGACGACCCCATCTGGGACCCCCTCCCCGACCCCGCCCCCAGTGACCTCGCCATCACCGTCGAGGAGCACGCGCAGCTCCCGCCGTCACAGCCCGACCCCCCACCGACCGACGGGCGTCTCAACCGCGAGAACCGCATCAACTACCTCGGCGAGATCCCCGACGGATCGGGACGGCAGTTCGTGCCCGACCTCAACGGAATGCTCTACGTGCTCTCTCCCGAGGGCGATGTCTCCCCCTACCTCGACGTGGGCGGCGAGTTCGCGCCGGAGTTCTGGGACCACCAGGGGCTGGGCAGCGGGTTCGGATTCGCGGCCTTCCACCCCGACTTCGCCGAGAACGGCCTGTTCTACACGGTGCACACCGAGGGACGTGACGCACTGGAGGAGGAGACCCCCGACCTCCCCGCGCCCGACCCCGACGACGTCGCCCACCACGGCGTCATCACGGAGTGGCGCGCCGACGACCCGGAGGCCGACGAGTTCTCCGGCAGCCAACGCGAGGTCCTGCGCCTGGGCTTCGAAACCTTCATCCACGGCTTCCAGGAGATCAACTTCAACCCCACCGCGGAACCCGGCGACGCCGACCACGGTCTGCTCTACCTGGCCGTCGGGGACGGGGGCGGCAGTGTCACCGGACCGGCGCCGCAACAACTGGACCGGCCGGAGGGGTCCATCCTGCGCGTCGATCCGCTGGGCGACGACAGCGGAAACGGCGCCTACGGCATCCCCGGGGACAACCCCTTCGTCGACGAGGAGGACGCGCTGGGCGAGATCTACGCCCTCGGCCTGCGCAACCCGCACCGGTTCAGTTGGGACCCCAACGGGGACCACCGCATGTTCCTCGCCAACATCGGCGAGTGGCACATCGAGTCGGTGTACGAGGTGCGCGCCGGCGACAACTTCGGGTGGGCCGATCGCGAAGGTCCATTCCGGGTGGAGTCGGACCGCCTCATCTACCCCCTGCCCGAGGACGACCACCTCAACGGCTACACCTACCCCGTCGCGGCCTACGACCACAACCGGGAGCCCGGGGAAACCGGTGACCTGGGCGTCGCCACGGTGGGGGGTTTCGTCTACCGCGGCGACATCGGCCAGCTCAACGGCCTGTACCTGTTCGGCGACATCGTGAGCGGCGAGCTCTACTGGACCCGGGCCGGCCAGATGGACCGTGAGTCCGACGATCTCGCCCCCATCCACCAGCTCCGCGTCCTCGACGCGGACGGCAACGAGGTGTCCATGGCGGAACTCGCGGACGAGGAACGCGTCGACCTGCGCTTCGGCATCGACGCCGCCGGCGAGCTCTACCTGTTGTCCAAGGGCAGCGGGTCGGTCTGGCGCATCACCGACGCCAGCCGGGTCTGAAGACATCGGGCGCGGGCCCGGTCGGGATCGTCCGGGCCCGCGCTCCCGACGGGACCGTCCCGTCGCTATCCTCCGCGCGCGAACGCGCCCGCCAACTACGGGGCCCGGAGCACGTGCTCCGGGCCCCGTACTTGGGCGTTCTACTCGTGGGACGCCGAGGCCCCCAAGAGGTCGCGGATCTCGGCGGTGAGGGTGGCGAACGTCGGATCGGCCAACGTGGTGGCGTAGTCCCGTTCCTCGGGGAGGTCGACGTCGAGCTCGGTGACGATGCGTCCCGGTCGGGGGCTCATCACCAGCACCCGGTTGGACAGGTACACCGCCTCGGAGATCGAGTGCGTCACCAGGACGATGGTGGTGCCGGTGACGCGCCAGATGCGGTGGAGCTCGACGTTCATCTGTTCCCGCGTGAGCGCGTCCAGGGCGCCGAAGGGCTCGTCCATGAGCAGGACCGGCGGCTCGTGGAGCAGGGCCCGGCACAGGGCGACCCGCTGCTGCATCCCGCCGGAGAGCTGATGGGGGTAGGCCTCCTCGAACCCGGTGAGGCCCGTCGTGGCCATCAGTTCGTCGCAGCGCTCCGCGGCCCGCCGCTTGTCCATGCCGCGGATCTCGGCCTGGATCAGGATGTTGCGGCGGGCGGAGCGCCACTCCAGCAGGGCCGCACTCTGGAACACGAACCCGATCCGGTGCTGCGGACCGCGTACGGGCTCCCCGAGCAGTGAGATGTCCCCCACGGTGGGTGCGACCAGACCCGCGGCCAGCTTCAGCATCGTCGACTTGCCACAGCCCGACGGGCCCACCAACGACACGAACTCGCCCGTCGCGACCCGCACACTGACGTCGTCGACCGCGGTCACCGCGCCGTGCTTGCCGGAGAACGTACAGGTCAGGTCGCGGATGTCCAGAGCGGGTTCGGGCGACGCCGGAGGGTCGACGTCGGGTTGTTGGGGAGCTGCGTCCACCACGCGTTTCATCGGCGTGTTCCTTTCGCCACGGACGTTCACCGACACATCACTCCGCCAGGGACTCCTCCCAGTAGTCGGCCGGCTCGCCGTCCGCCGTGATCTCGGTGTGTTCGGCGAGCACCGCGAGCGTCTGCTCCCAATCCTCGACCGCGTTCACCCCCGGCCGCTCGCCCTCGGTGTTCTCCGTGTAGAGGAGCTCGAAGCTGGCCTCGAGCTGTTCGGCCATGACCTCGGTGGAGGGGTTCTCCTCCGCCATCTCGTCCATCGCCTCCACGGCGGCCTGGACGTCCTCCTGGGCGGCCTCCCAGGAACGCGTGGACGCCTCCAACATCCCGCGGACCTCCTCGGGGTTGTCCTCGATCCGGTCCTCCTGGGTCAGCAGACCGTTGCCGAGGAAGTTGGGTGCCCAGTCGATGTAGTACATGACGTCGACGTCGCGGCCGGACTCGGCCTCGATGGTGGGGGCCTGGTCGTGCCCGAAGCCGGTGATGCAGTCCGCCTGCTCCTCGATCAGGGTGGGAATCTTGGCCGCGGAGTCGACGTGCTGCATCTGGATGTCGTCCTCGCTCATGTCGTTGGCGTCGAGGAAGATCGGCAGCGTCTGACTGAGCGCGTCCCCCGGTGAGATCGCCATGTCCCGACCGACCAGGTCCTGCGGCTCCGAGATCCCGGTATCACTGAAACACTGGATGGCGGCGGGGTTCCGCTGAAGGAACACCCCGATGCTGCGCACCGGCACCCCCTCGCTCGCCGCCGTGACCATCGAGGGCGCGTCGGCCCAGCCGTAGTCGACCTGGCCCTGGCCCGCGGCCTGGGCCACCACCAGAGATCCCTCCCCCGGCTGGATCGTGAGGTCGATTCCCTCCTCCTCGAAGAAGCCCTGCTGCAGGCCGTAGTAGAACGGCGCGTGCTCGCCGTAGGGAACCCAGTTCAGGGTCAGGGTGACCTCGGCGAGGCCCTCACCGTCGTCGCCGTCTCCCCCGCCGCAGGCGGACGCGGCGAGGACGAGCGGGAGGGCGACGCACGCCGCCTTGACGGCGGTGGGCATGCGGAAAGCGGAGCTTGGGGGCATGAGCTTCTCCTCTGGGTGGTCGGGCCGGGGTCAGGCCGTGGCGACGGTGTCCTCACGGCGGCTCGCGTGCCACGGAATCGCCAGGCGCTCCGCGAGCTCCACGAGAACGAAGAGCAGGATGCCCATCAGCGACATGGCGATCAGGACCGCGAAGAGCAGGGTGGAGTTCAGGTTGCCGTTGGCGACGAGCAGCAGGTACCCGAGCCCCTCGTTCGCGCCCACGAACTCACCGACCACAGCGCCGACCACCGCGAGTGTGATCGCCACCTTCAGACCGGAGAACAGGTGCGGCAACGCGGTGGGGAAGCGGATCTTGCGGAAGGTCTGCCACCTGCTCGCGCCCATGCTGGCTGACAGGTGCAGCAGCTCCGGCGGAACCGACCGCAGCCCGGCGACACCCGAGATCACCACCGGGAAGAACGCCACCAGGACCGCCACCAGGATCTTGGGCCCTGGGCCGAAACCCATCCAGATGACGAACAAGGGCGCGATGGCCACCTTCGGGATGACCTGGGCGAAGAGGAGCAGCGGGTAGAGCGTGCGTTCGATGGTGCGCGAGTAGACGATGCCCAGCGCGCAGACCAGGCCGATGACGGTGGCGAGCACGAATCCGATGACGGTCTCGTACAACGTGACCCAGGTGTGGGTGAGGAGCATCGCGCGGTCGGAGACGAGCAGGGAGTCCGCCACGTCCCATGGGGCGGGAACCAGGTAGGGCCGGACCCACTCCTGCCAGGCGACGAGTGCCCAGACCGCGAGTAGGCCCAGGAGCAGCAACGCTGGGCGCCAACTGGCCTCGACCAGGTTGGCCAGTGATGTCACCAGTGGAGAACGCGGGGTCTCGCGGGCCGCACCGTGGGGTTCGCGGTCCCGGGTCACGGTTGGCTTGCGCTCCATAACCTCGCTCATCGGCGTTTCCCGTCGCGTAGAAAACGTTTTCTGTAGCCTAGCTCTGTGTCACGCGTCACTGTCAAGATCCGGCGGCGAAGATCTGTCACGATCCTGACGGCGACCGAGGAACAGGCGCCGGCGTGCTTCGGCGCACCAACCTAGGATGAGGAGGTCCACCATGCGCGGCAGGAGAGCGACACGTCGGAGAGGAAGCACATGGCGACCTTGACCGACGTTGCCCGGCTAGCGGGAGTCTCGCTGGCGACGGCATCACGGGTCATGAACGACTCCTCCTACGGAGTCGCGCCGGAGCTGCGGCAACGGGTGTTGGCGGCGTCGGAGGAGCTGCAGTACGTTCCCAACGCCCACGCACGGGCGCTGGTGAGTGCGAAGAACCCCACCGTGGGCGTCGTGGTCCACGACGTCAGCGACCCCTACTTCGCCGAGATCACCCGCGGCCTGCAGCAGGTGGCCATCCGCCACAACCGACTCGTCCTGATCTGCAACTCCTACCGCGCCCCGGAACGCGAGGCCGACTACCTCGCCCAGCTCCGCGCCCAACGGGTCGAGGCGCTGGTGCTGGTGGGTAGCGGCTATGTGGACCCCGAGGCGACCCGGACCCTGGTCCGCGGCCTCAACGCGTTCTCCGAAGGAGGGGGCCGGGTCACCGTCGTCGGTCGTCACCCCATCGTCGGGGACACGATCGCCCCCGACAACGTGTCCGGAGGCTACGCCGCCGGCCGGCACCTGTTCGGACAGGGACACCGGGAGCTCGCGGTCGTCACTGGTCCTCCCGGCCTGACCACCGTGGCCGACCGGATGACCGGCATGCGCAGCGCGGCCGAGGAGCACGAGGTCGAGATCGGCGGCGACCGCGTGTGGCACGGTGACTTCACCCGCGACGGCGGCGCCGAGGCCACCGACCGCCTGCTCCGGCGCTGGCCGCGGGTCACGGCGATCGCCGCGCACAACGACGCGATGGCGGTCGGGGTGATGGCCGTCCTGCGCGACCGGGGACTCCGGGTACCCGAGGACGTGTCGGTGATCGGCTTCAACGACATGCCGATCGCGCGCGACGTCACGCCCCCGCTCACCACCATCAGGCTCCCGCTGGTGGAGATGGGCGAACGGGCCATGACCCTCGCCCTGAGCCGCCAGGAGCACCCCGCGGTGACCGAGACGTTCCCGGCGACCCTCGTGGTCCGGGACAGCACCCGCCCCCCGCGCTGAACCTCGACTCCCCCGGCCCTGCCCACGCCTCCGGCGCCGGTGGGGCCGGGCACCGCGACACCGCGAACGCTGTTGGAGACCGAGGACCCGGTGGGATTCGACCGGCCGCCTCGTCGGTCCCGCCGGCCCCGCGCCGTCGTCGGGGTCAGCGGGGCAGGCTGATGAGGGCGACCTCCTCGGCCTCCTCCTCGTTCGGCGGTAGGACGGCGAGGGCGTCCGCGAGCGCGGCGCCGCGGAGGTTGCCCGGGCTGTCACCACCCAGCGGGTAGGCGATGCCCTCACGCACCCTCACCGCGATGAGGCGGGTGTCCTGGCCCGCCGCCGGCCGTGGCGCGTCCCCGAAGTCCAGGCGCGCCCGTTCGGGGGCGGCCAGGGAGGGGTCGGCGCGTCCGGTCGCCGCGCACAGGACCGGGACCAGGAGCGTCAACGCCGCGACCAGCGCCGCGTAGGGGTTGCCGGGAAGTCCGACCACCACCGGGCCGGGGGCGTCGTCCGTACCGAACCGGGCCAGGAGCTGCGGGTGTCCGGGGCGGCAGGCCACCCCGTCCACGACTGTCTGCGCGCCGAGGTCGCTGAGGACCGACCGGAGGTGGTCCGCGGGCCCCGCGGAGGACGCCCCGCAGACGGCGATGACGCACGGAGGCGCGTCGTCGCTCGGCCCGGGGTCGGACAGCGCCCGGAGTATGGTCCGCAGCGCGGCGCGGTCGTCCGTCACCGCCAGCCCCGGGAGCGGCTCCCCACCGGCCCAACGCACCAAGCCGGGCAGCATCGGACCGATGGCGTCGCGGACCTGGCCCTGCTCCGGGAGCCCGGCGCTGAGGACCTCGTCGCCGGTGACGAGAGGAAGAACCGTGGGACGTGCCACGCGCACGCGGTCGACGGCGAGACCGGCGAGCATCCCCAGCGCGGCCGACGTCACCTCCCGCCCGGCGGGCACCACGGTGTCGCCCAGGGCGATCTCCTCACCCGTCCAACGCACGTGCCGGCCCTGGGTGATCTCCCCGGAGACCGTGCGGTCCTGGCGGTGCGCCGCCTCGTAGGGCAGCACGGCGGTCGTCCCCTTGGGGGCGAGGGCGCCGGTGGCGATCTCCATCGCCTCCCCCTGGGTGAGCGGCGTCGGGGACTCCTGCTGTCCCGCGAGCTGGCGCGCGACGACGGTCCAGGGCCCCTCCCCACAGACGGCGTACCCGTCCATGGCGGCCGCGTCGAACGCGGGCAGCGCCATGGGGGCAATCACGTCGTCGGCGGTCGTCGCGCCGAGCGCCCCGTCCAGCCCGACGTTGGCGGTCCACTCCCCCGCCCGCCGGGCGGCCCACTCGCCGACCTCCACCGCCAGGGCCCGGGCCTGGGACCACGACGTCCTTGGACGGTGTCGTCCACCCATCACAGCACCCCGTTCCGGTTCCAACCACCCACGTTCACCTGCATGCTTCTTTTCTACCGCCCACTCGCCTCTCACTCCCGCAGGATGCGCGGTGGCGCGCCCACCAACCCTGCCCAACAACCCGATTTGCTGTCTGACGAGATTCCGCTACAGTTCTAAGTGCGCCACCGGGGAGAGGCCAAAGAGCAAGAACCCCGGGGCAAGCGCGCGGACGTGGCTCAGCTGGTAGAGCATCACCTTGCCAAGGTGAGGGTCGCGGGTTCGAATCCCGTCGTCCGCTCGGAGATCAGGGCTTACCTCCAGTTGGTACGTCCGGTTCGAATCCGGTGGAGTGGCCGAGAGGCGAGGCAGCGGCCTGCAAAGCCGTCTACACGGGTTCAAATCCCGTCTCCACCTCCAAGCAAGACAGAGGGCGGTTAGCTCAGCCTGGTTAGAGCGCTACCTTGACACGGTAGAGGTCACTGGTTCGAATCCAGTATCGCCCACCAAAGCAGTCGCAGGTCAGGGGCCATTCATATGGTCTTCTTCAGTTAGCTAAGGCCCCACTGTGGAGCCAATCTGGAGATGATCTTACTCCGGCACCCTCACGGCACCTTCTGTTCGCCGGGCGCACGGTAGTACTCACCGAGTCGCGGGACCGTCTCCACGATCCATTCGCGTTCGTGCGGTTTCAGTACCTGCAGGCTGTGGCGCCACCGTGTATCCAGGGCAGCGCAGACGTGTTCTTTCATCGCGGGTGTGACGTGTTCGTAGACGTTGCCCATCCCCCGCATCCGATGCCCGAGCCGGGCAGCGCGGGCCACCTCAGGGATGCCGTCCTCAGCGAGCCAGGTGCGGTGGGTGTGGCGGCCCTCGTTGAAGGTGAAGTCGGGCAGGATGGGCGCCCGCAGCCAAGGCTCGTCGTTGTCGGGCTGGCCGTCCCAGGCGGGACGCCAGAACCGGGAGCGGAAGTTCCCACGACGCAACTGCCCGCCACGGGACCCGGCGAACAGGGACGCCCCGGGCTCCGCATCATCGATCAGGTCTGTGTAGAGGGCAGCGAGGAACCCCGGCAGTTGGATCCAGCGTTTCCCCGCCGGTGTTTTAGTCCGCTTGGCCTTGGTCAGCCGGCCGGCGGTCTCCTGTAGCGGGGTGCGCACCGGGAACGCGTGGTTGACCTCGTCATAGTCGTGGGGCTCCAAGGCCACCAACTCCGACCAGCGCGCCCCGGTGTAACCATTGAGCAGGCACAGCACGAAGCCCGCCCGGCCGGAGGTGTGGTGCAACCGCATCGCCGCGCGCAGCACCTGTGCCGGAGTGGCGACCTGCCGGTCAGCCGCATAGTCACCGGAGGTGACCCGGATGCCGTTGCACGGGTTGGCCGGGATCCTGCGGGCACGCACCGCGGTGTTGAGGATCGTGGAGAACAGCGCGAAGACCGAGGACACGCTGGGCTCGGCCAGGTTGTCGTGGAGCCGGTTGACCCAGCCTTGGATCTCGAGATGGTTGTTGAAGATGGCGATCAGTGGCCAGTCGCCCCACTCGAGCAGGATGTGGGTGTCCAGGTAGGTGCGGTACTTCGCCCGGGTATTGTCGGAGAGCCGGGCGGACTCCATCCACTGCTCGGCGAAGACGCTAAAGGCGACCTCCCGGTCCTCAGGCGCGATCCAGGTGCGAGCGCGCACCTCGGCCTCCTGCTCCTCGCCCCAGTCGCGCGCGGCCTCTTTGGTCGCAAACCCCGATCTGGAGGCCCACCCATCGGGTCTCTTGTAGCGCACGCGCCAACTGGTGGCCAGGATAGCGGCGAACGTTCGCCTCAACATGAGTCGCGCTGTCCGATCAGGAACTCCTCAACGCGCCACGCGAGACCGTCGTAAACGACGGTCGCTTCAACCCGACGCATCAGGGGTTCGGTCGGGTCGTCCTCGAGAGCTTCCCCCGACTCAGCATCCCCACGCAGCCATTCACTGGAATCAACGCAGTCGTCGATAACGATCTCGGTGTCACCGACGTCTCCCACGTCCGGGGAGATTTCAGGGCGACCAAGAGCAACTTCCCCGGCTTCGGCACGCTCAGAGAGCGTGCCGAGAATATGCTCGGCCGCCTGCCCCATCGCATAGCGTTCCAGGTCACTCGGAGCTGCTTCGCCCTCCTGGGACGCCTCGATATACACATCCCACATGCCCTCATACGCCTCGAGAGCGAGTTCCTCATCCGAGGGAGGAGCGGACTCCGGCTCCTCTACCTCAGGCGTCTCGGAATGTTCCTGCGCGCAGGCCGAAACCAGCACCACAAGCACAGCCACCACACTCCGGCGCAGCCGCACCATACGCCCTCCTCAGCCCGGACCACCACAGCAGGTCCGCTGAGACTAAGCACACGTCCGAGATCAGCTCCAGACCCAAATACCAACTGCGAACTCCATTGGGATTCGCGAACATTTGGGCTCCATGGAGGACTTAGCACGATTTGCAAATACCGGTGAACCTCAAATTCACCTGCTTGGGCGCTTCAGAGTTCGTTGTGCCGCACCGCGTGGAGGAAGGCGTTCCACTCGGGTGCGGGGATGGCTAGGTGGTTGAGGTGGGGGTGTTGGCTGTCCCGCATGTGGACGTGTTCGGTGTCGCCGATGCGGCATTCGACGCAGTCGGGCTCGCGTGCTCCGCTGTAGCTGGACTTGGTCCACTGCCTCATGCTCACCTGAGTTCCCTTCGGATGGTGTCGACCAGCTGCATGGACTCCTGGGGGGAGCGGGCCTCGCCCTGAAGATGTCCGAACAGCTCGACGAGTTGTTCAGCGCGGGCGCCCTGAACGACGTTAACGCCCGAAAGGTACTGTTCATGCCCGATCAGGGTGCCGTTGCGTAGCAGCATCAGGCGGAAGGCGCCGTCTGGGCAGGGGTGCTGGAGCGTGCTGAGCGGGATGATCTGCAGGCGGATTCGACGGTGCTCCATGAGGTCGTGCAGGTAATCCAACTGTCCTAGCAGGATGTTGCTTGATCCGTGTCCTCTCCGGAGGACTTCTTCATTGATAACGAATGTCAGCGCCGTGTCCTCAAGGTTTTTCAGGCGATCGGCGCGTTCTTGGGCGAGACGATCGGCCTGCGCCTTGTTCCATCCGCCGTTGCGCAGGATCGCCTCGACGTAGTCCCGCGTCTGGAGCAGTCCAGGCACAAGCGTGGGATGGAAGCCTCGAATGGTGAGTGCCTGAAGCTCCGTCCGTTCGAAGTCACGCCACTCTTGGGGTACCTCACCACCTTCCTGCGCTTCCTCCCACATCTGCACGAGAACTCCTCCGGCAGAGAGGAACTCATCCGCCTCCACGGCATGCTGCCGGCGAGGTCGGCGTTCTCCTCGCTCGTAGGCGCCCAGCGTGGGTCGTGCGATGTTGAGCACTCGTCCGAGAGCGGCCTGGCTGACATCCGCACGCTCTCGAAGAGTGCGCAGTTCAGCCCCCCATCGTTTCCAATATCGATCACCCATGGCTTCATGGTGCTTCATGTGACACATTTTCGCTACACATGCTCGAAGAATTCACAAGTGTGGAGCATCTCTGGCGGCGTAGCCAAAAGAGCGGGATTCTGTCTTGAAAGAACACAGCCCCCGCGACGGCTGACTCCCGTCCGGGGGCATGGCCCATCGGGAGGTCTCCCCAATGGACAGACCCAACGCTATCGCTCGCCCTGAGGTTCATCGGTGGCGTCGCCGTGGACCGGCGCGCATCCGGCGCTACATAGCCGTAAGGAACCGCTGGTCCTGGTGGTGCACCTGCGGACCTCGGGAAGGAGCCGCATCATGAAGATCCGCGAACGGCAGTTCCCGGGAACCGCGGACTCAATTCCGCAGACACGCGAATGCCTGCGGCAGTTCCTCGCCCCAACGCGAGTTCCCCTGGTGCTGCAACAGGACGCGGAAGTCATCCTCAGCGAACTGGCCACCAACGCGGTACGTCACTCCCGCAGCGGAGTGAAAGGCGGCCGCTATACGGTCGTCCTCCGGCTGGGAGCCACTCACCTCATCGTCGCGGTAACCGACGCCGGCGCAACTTCCATTCCCCACCCTCGCCGGCCCCTCTCCCTGGAGCCCGGAGGACGGGGGCTCACAATCGTGCAGGCCCTGGCCTCCAACTGGTGGACATCCACTACACAGAGCCGCTGCACCGTCGTCGCCGAATTTGCGCTACGGGGGACACAATGAGCTTCCGCCCCGTGCCTCCGCTCACCCCCGAAGAACGGGAACAACTACGGCCCAAGCCACCTCCCGTGAACGAGTTCGTGCGGGCCTGCCGCAACCTCGCCCTCCACTCACCCCGACTGCACCGCGACGGCATCACCACCGAACTCGACGAAGACGCGTTCCGGGTTCTCGTCCGCCGAGGCGACCAAGCAGTCCACCTCACCGCCACAAGTAACGGCTGGGCCACCGACCCCAACTACCCCGAACTCCACCTCCCGCTGGAGAGCACAGTCCCACTCGAACGCCAAATTCACGCCATCCTCACCCAGTCCGACTGAGAACCAGCCCGGCCGCGCGCCAGAACCGGCCGAGCACCCCGGGCCCCGCGGCACACAGGAGGGGGAGCCGCAGGGCCCTCTCAGCTCCCCAGCAGGAACACTTCAACGGCACCACGCCTAGTGACCTGGTGTCCATGGCCAGGGGCGAGGGCCGTATTGGCCTCTGACACAGGCGAGTCGGAAGTCAGCTTCCGTGCACATGGAAGGCTTATTGGGGGCGTGTTGGGCGAAGTAGAGGCACATCCGCAGCTCGCGGATGTCGCGCAGGGTCTCGAACCCGGCCCCGGTAGTGACGTCGTGTCCGTAGATCCCTATGAAGTGGCGGTACTCCGCAGCCGAGACCCACCCGAAGGACGTGTGCTTGATTGCGGTGGAGACCAGGTCCCATTCGGGTCGTCCGATCGAGGACCGTTCCAAGTCCATCAGCCAGGTCGCACCGTCGGTTGTGCGGGCGATGTTGCCGACCCACGCATCGCCGTGCACCACGCACTCGCCCAAGCCGTCAGGGAGTTCGTTCCACGCGTCGCGGAGGTCGGCGAGGTAGCCGCGTAGCCAGTCGCGATCGCCGGCGGTCAGAGTGGTGGCCTGGTCGATGCGCTGGTCCAGCCGCACGAACGGATCGAGACGACCCAGCGGCAGGTCCCGCGGCGGGGTGAGCGCGTGCAGGGCACGGATCAGATGGGCAACGTCGGCAACCCTTCCCGGACCGTGCGGAGGTAGCTCTTCCCACCAGGTCACGGCATACTCGCCCACCATGGTGGGTTGGTCGACATCGAGCACGCGCACCGCCGCAACACCTTGCTCGGCAAGCCAACGGGATAATGCGACCTCCCGCGCCGCAGCGGCGTGTTGCCCGGGCCGGGCGATGCGCGCTACGGCACCAGCCCGCACACGCATGACCGCGTTCTCACCCAGGCGGATGACCTCGGCAGCCTCGGGGACGATCTCGGCGTGGCGAGCGGCAGTGGCCAGAATGCGCGCGTAGGGATCGGGGATCGTCATGAGGCAGCCACGAGGGTCGCGATGCGTTCGCGCAGCTCGTTCACGTCTCGCTCGGGGGCAACGTGGCCGGCGATGTCGTGGAGTTCACGCAGGTCGTCTTCGGCACGCCGGGAGCGCACCCGACCCACGTCATCCAGGGCTCGGTCAGCGGCGCTGATACCGCGTTCGGCCTCGCGTTGGTGCATCAGCAGTGAGGCGAGCTTGACGCCGGAGATAGCGCGGGAACGGGCATAGACATCGTCGTGTCCCTCAACCGCCGCGCTCAGGCGGTCGACCGCGGGACGAGCGGGGTGGATGTCGGCCACGGCGAGATCCCACAGTGCATGCCCGGTATCACCGGCGTGTTGGGCGGCGTCGTAGTAGCCCATCCACCTGGGAGCAGGCAATGGCGACTCGGAGGCGGAGGCGTCGTCGGCGTCGCCGACCGCGGCGAGGGTCTCTTGGCGTTGGCCCAGCTTGGCGTGGGCGCGAGCCCGGGCGGTGTGCAGCATTGCCCGCTCGGGGGATGAGAGTCGTTCCGCGCGCACCAAGCCGAGTTCGGCGTAGGTCAGCCCGTCATCGGGGCGACCGCGCCAGATGGCCTGACGCGAGCGGTGGGAGTAGATCTTGGCGCGCAAGTGCCAGTCGCCGGCTTCTTCGGCGCAGTCGGTGGCGAAGGCGAAGGCCCGTCGGGCGTCGTCATGGGCGTAGGCGTCGAAGGCCATGAAACCGCCCACCATGAACAAGTGCGCCACCGCCGCGAACGCTCGGTCGCGCAGGCTGGGAGGGCAGGGTGCTTCCAGGAGTTGGGCGGCCCAGTAGAGCTGGCCGACGACGGCACCGCGAATCGCGGTTCCGCCGTAGCTGTGGTCCCAACTGGTGAAGACCTGTGCCGCATCGCGCATCTGGTCGATGTCAGAGGAGTGGATCTGCGCCGGTCGAGAGAAGCCGGTCAGGGAAGCGCTGAAGGCGAGCAGGGGAGCTACGACCAGGCCGGCTCCGGCGGATTTGAGAAAAGCTCGGCGTTCCACGTCATCCAGGATGCTCCGCACCTGTGCCTTATCGCCATGAACCGCTTCACTCTGAGGGGGTTTGTCCGACTTAGGCAATGTTGCCTTGGCTTCGGCATCGAGCAGTTTCCATGCGCGGCGGAGCACTCCACCGGTCTGTAGGACCTCATCGAGCTGGGCTGCGAGTTCTTCGGTGCAGTGGCGATCGTTGGTCTCGATCTTGCGGATCGTGCTGTCGCTGGCCCATACGCGTTGGCCAAGTCCGCGCTGAGTGAGTCTGCGCAGAGTGCGCCAGTAGCGCACCTCAGCGCCGAACCAGTCGCTCGCAGACCGCTCGGGACGCAGCGGCTTTGGGGGAAAGGGCATCAATCCTCCTTCGTGCTGAAGCGGACACCCCTCGTTGTCCGCTTCAGCATCTCGACTCTCTCCCGGGAGCGCTAGCTCAATAGGACCATGAGTTCTTCCGTCGAGGCTTCCGACAGCAGCACAATCCCGGTCGCCGGCACCCCGAGGGCCGGGTGTTGCCCCCAGCGGGTTCTCGTCACTGGAGCGGGCGGGTTCATCGGGTCCCATCTCGTCGAGCGCTTGCTGGCTGAGGGGCGGTGCGTGATCGGTCTGGACGAGCGATCACCGTGGCGTAACGCCGAGGCAAGGAGGAACCTCGGCGCGGTACTAGATCACCCCCACCTCCGGTTCGTTCAGGCCGACGTCGGCCACCCGAGTGTGGTGCTGCTGCTGGAGGGCGTGACGACCGTCTTCCATCTGGCAGGCCAGAGCGGTGTCCGAGAGTCGTGGGGGCGGCACTTTACCCGCTATGCCGAGGTGAACATCCTGGGGACGCAGCACCTGCTGGAGGCATGCTGGGCGGTTGGAGTGCAGCGGGTGGTACTGGCCTCTTCCTCCAGCGTGTACGGCCCATCGGCGGGGCGCCCCTTTCGGGAGATCGATCCGGCGGCGCCGTTGTCGCCCTACGGGGTGTCGAAACTGGCAGCCGAGCGCTTGGCCCTGGCATATGGACGGCGCACGCGGGTGCCGTTTGAGGTGGTGGCTCTGCGCTACTTCACGGTCTATGGGCCACGCCAGCGCGCGAGCATGTTGATTGCCCGCGTGTTAGAGGCGACGTTGACCGGCGAGCCGGTTCCGGTGTTCGGCGATGGTTCCCATCGCCGGCACTTCACCTTCATCGATGACGCGATCGGGGCCACCGCCGCTGCGGGATGGTGCTCGGTGGACTCGCCGTGTGTACTCAACGTGGCGGGCCCGAGCACGGCCTCGGTTCACGAGGTGCTCGAGGCTGCAACCTCCATCACCGGCAAACACGTCCGCTTCTGTCTCCAAGCGGAGCGGGGCGGAGAAGCCGTGATCACGGAAGCTGATCTTGATCGAGCCGCTTCCGTGTTGGGTTATCGCCCTGGTGTCGGTCTTACCCAAGGGATGGCGGCCCAGTGGCACTGGCTATCCCGGACCACCACGGCTGAAGAACCGCCTGCTGCCTCTTCGATGCCAGTGAGGGAGGGGAAGTAATGATCACGGTGCGAGGCGACTCAGCGAACGAACTGTTCGCTGCGGCGGTCAGCGCGGTGTCCTGGCATGGGGCCTCGACCGCCCCGCGGGGGTTGGAGACCTCGGAGGTTCTGGGCGCTCATCTGTGCCTGACTCAGCCGCGGCGCCGCCTGGTGGAGCTGGCGCCGGTGCGCGTGGTGAACCCGGCGTTCGCCGCGGCCGAGGCGATCTGGATTCTGTCAGGCAGCGATGCGGCCTGGATCTATGACTACAACGATCGGCTCCGTGACTTCGCCGATGAGGGCGTGTTGCTGGGCGCCTATGGTCCGCGGCTGCGCCGGTGGAACGGCCGTCTCGACCAACTGGAGCGGGTTCGTGACCTGCTGTGTCGCGACCCGCAGACCCGCCGAGCCGTGATCCAGCTCTATGACCCGGGCCGCGATTCCAGCGAGCACAAGGATGTGCCCTGCACGTTGGGGTTTCGCTTCTACCTCCGCGACGGTCGGCTGCAGATGCACACCACCATGCGCAGCCAGGACCTGTGGCTGGGGTTCTGCTACGACCTGTTCACCTTCACCGTGATCCACGAGCTCATGGCGCACTGGGTAGGCGCGGAACTGGGCGACTACCACCACCATGTCGACTCCTTGCACCTGTACGCCCAGCATCAACCGGATGCGGCCCGCATCCCCCGCACGGTTGAGGCAAGCCGCACCTTTGCCCCGTTGGACGCGGAGTGGAACGCCTTCGACGACCTCCTGCAACAGACGCTCCTCAGTGATCCAGAGCCCCCGGGTGTATGGGGAGAGTTCAGTTCGACCATGCGCAGCTACCGGTTGTGGAAATCTGATGACCGCGAGGAGGCACGGGCCGTCGCGCGGCAAGCGGGCGGAGTGCTCGGCCCCGCTGCGCTGACCTGGTACCACCACCTGGCCCATCGCGGGATCGCCGCGGCACCGTGACCCGAATGGAGGGACGACACGTGGTCAGTCTTCCGAGCGTGCTTGGCGTGTGCAGCGGCACCCACGACTCCGCCGCGGCGCTCATCGCCGAGGGCAAGCTCATCGGCCTGGTCGAGGAAGAACGCCTCAACAGCGAGAAACACACCCGCGCCTACCCCGACCAAGCGATCACCCGCCTGTTGGACGAAGCTGGCCTCAGGCACTGCGACGTCGACGCTGTGGCCTACAACTTCGAGCCCGCTGCGTACCGACGCGGCGCGTGGACCAGCCTGGGCTACCTTGCCACCGCCTCGTCTTGGCGCCGCGCGCTGCC
This sequence comes from Spiractinospora alimapuensis, assembly GCF_018437505.1. Lineage (NCBI taxonomy): Bacteria > Bacillati > Actinomycetota > Actinomycetes > Streptosporangiales > Nocardiopsidaceae > Spiractinospora > Spiractinospora alimapuensis. The sequence continues at coordinate 1,373,352 of NZ_CP072467.1, forward strand.
GCGCGCCCGCAGCTTCCACACTGTGCAGCGGCGAGCAGTCGGACGCCTCGCCGATCTTGCCCGCCGCTTTCCCCACGCGACGGTCGACGGGGTGGAGCACCATCGTGCGCACGGGCTGTATGCGTTCGCGGCATCCGGCTTTGACGAGGCCGCTGTGCTCATCGTGGACAGCCTGGGCGAGACCACCGCCACGAGCATCGCCCACGCGCGAACGGGGTCAATCACTTCGCTGGAGTACCGGCCTCTGCGCCGTATCAGCGATCCTGCCTCACTGGGTTATGCCTACGGCGCCATCACCGAGCACCTGGGGTGGCGCCGCGGTGACGAAGAGGGCACGGTTATGGCGCTGGCTGCACTGGGGGACCCCGGCCGCTTCGGGCCCTTGCTGCGCCAGGCGATCGGCCTGACAGACGATGGGTTCTCCCTCAATCCTCGGTACTTTCCTCTGCGCGTGATATCCAGCCGCTACCCGCGTCTGTCTTCTCGTTTCATCGAGACGGCCTGTCCTCCCCGCGCTGGCCATGAACCGCTGGAGCAGGTCCACGCTGACTTGGCCGCGGCCCTACAGGAACGCGCCGAGCAGGTCATGATCCACCTGGCCAGACTCGCTAAGCGGCTGAGTGGCGCGTCCCGGTTGTGTGTGGGCGGCGGGGTCGCGATGAACTGCCTGGCGATCGGGCGCGTCGTCGAACGGGGCGGATTCGACGAGGTCGCGGTCCCGCCCGCTCCCGGCGACTCCGGGACGGCAGCCGGCGCCGCGCTGGCCACCCATGTGGACTCCGTGGGTGCCCGGGTCGAAAAGATCGCTCAGCGTTGCTACCTGGGCCCCTCCTACGACGAGCACACCCTTTCGAACCGACCCCGGCCGGGCCTGTCGGCCCGACGTGTGCCCCGTCCCGCACGGCATCTGGCTCACGAGTTGGCTGCCGGCCGCATCGTCGGAGTATGTCGCGGCCGGTTGGAAGCCGGACCGCGCGCGCTAGGCAACCGTTCGATCCTGGCCTCCCCACTCCAGGTCGAGGTCGTCGAACGGTTGAACCAGACCGTGAAGTTCCGCGAGCCTTTCCGGCCTTTCGCGCCGGTGGTGCTGGAGGACAAGGCCGCCGACTACTTCACCCTGGGCCAACCCGCCCCGTTCATGTCGATCGCCAGCGGCGTCACCGAACTGGCGCGCCGCACGATCCCGGCCGTCATCCACGTCAACGACACCGCCCGCGTCCAGACCCTCACACCTGAGGACAATCCTTTCCTCGCCGAAGCGCTCACGGCCTTCGCCGAGCTGACCGGAGTCCCGGTGCTGATCAACACCAGCCTGAACATCAAGGGCAAACCGATCTGTGCCACCCCCGAGCAGGCTCTGGACTGCCTGGCCGAGTCCGGTCTGGACGCCCTTCTCGTCAACGACTGGTGGGTGACCAAGTGAGAATCGGCTACAGCTTCTGGGGCTTCCTCGGATCCGGTGTCACCGATACTCCGGACGGAGGGCGCAGCCACCGGCGCCCGCTCATCGACGGCCTCGTTGAGCGTGGACACGACGTTGTGTTCCTCCAGCACAATCGCGACCTATTGGAGGCCGACACCTCGATACGCACCTACCGATGGCACAGCGGCCTGCCCGAGATCGAAGCCCTGATGCTGGAGTGGCGCTGGCCCATCCCCGGCCGCAACACCACTCGCTGCGGAACGCCGGGCCACACCTGCGACCTGCACCGCCAAGACGAGTTGATCCGCTACTACATCGACACCCTCGGCGTGCCCACACTGCTGTGGGATAAAGATCAGCAGCTTGCCCTCGACGACCCGTTGCGCTCCCACCCCGCCGTCACCGTCTGCGAAGCAGCCCTCGCCCCCACCCCCGGGGCGCGTTCCCTCCTCTTCCCAGTTCCCGATCACGTCGTGGCCAGTGCTGACCCTGTCGCCCTCGCCGCACAGCACCGCGATCTGGCGCTGGTATATGTCGGCAATCAGTACGACCGCGACCGCGACGACGCCTTCGACCGCCTGTTCGCTCCTGCTGCGGCCCGCCACCCCCACCTGGTCGCCGGAAAGTGGCCCCACACCCGAGCCTGGCCGCACGTCCGATTCATCGGCCGCCGCCCGTTCGGCGACGTCGAACGCCTGCACCGACAAGCGTTGACCACGATCCTGCTCGCCCCTGGCCGCTACGCCCGCAGCGGCCAGATCACCCAGCGTCTGTTCGAAGCCGTCCTGGCCGGCTGCCTGCCCCTCGGACCCAGCGACACCCACCGCATCGGCGACGTTCTGCCCCGCGAACTCCTCGTCGACGACGGCGACCACGCGGCCGACCGCATCGCCGATCTGCGCGCCGTCGCCGGAACCCGACAGCACGCCGACTTGCTGGCCGCGTGCCTGGATCGCCTCGACCGCTTCCGCCTCTCCCGCCAACTCGACGTCATCAACGACATCTTCTCCACCCCCGCACCAACCCCGTGTGGAAGAGGAACGTGATGACCACCAGGCGCACCACCGGCCCGCTCCCCAGTATCCAGGGCATGATGTGTCCGCATCGGCTTCTCCTTCGGCGCGCTCACACCCACTCCCTGTCGGGAAGTGAAAGCGTCGAGACTGCATCTCACCGACACCCTGCCTGTATTCGGAGTAACGTCACTAGTGATGGACAGGATCGCGATCATCGGTTGCGGCGGCAGCGGCAAAACCATTCTCGCCCGCCAATTGGGAGCCGCCCTGCAGGCTCCGGTTACCCACCTCGATGTCGTCTACTACGACGACGGATGGACCCCCCTGCCTCAGGAGAAGTTCGCTGCGCTGCAAGAGGAGCTGGTTGCCCAGAGCCGCTGGGTGATCGACGGCAACTACGCCTCGACGTTACCGATCCGCTTGGCGCGCGCTACAACTGTTGTCTTCTTGGACCTGCCCGCGCTGACCTGCCTGTGGGGGATCGCCCAGCGCCGGTGGAAACACGGCGGCGGGCAAAACGACGCTCTCGGCGTCTACGACCGCATCAACCTCGGCTTCATCAAGTACGTGTGGAACTACCGCACCACCATGGCCCCGCGCGTGCGTGCCCTGATTGCCGAGCACGCCCCGCACGCCGAAGTCCACACCGTGCGCTCCCGCCGTGCCGCCAAGCGCCTGCTGTATCAGCTCACCGCCCAAGCACGCCCCGACTCCTAACGGGACAGGAGGTTGGGCGTGCCCTCGGCTAACCCCTTCACCGACCCCAGCCTCCACCAGCTCTATGCCACCCCGCAGCGCCTGACCGCGCGCACGAGCGCGCTGTTGACCGCCCGGGTATCAGGTACGCCGGTCGTCGACGTGCTCGGCGACCTGCTGCACGCCCACCTCGCGCTGCCGATGGACGCAGCCCGGATTCTCGACGTTGGCTGCGGGCGCGGCACCACGACCCGCGCCCTGGCCGCGCTCAGCCCACAGCTTCTGGTGGCCATCGATGCGTCCGCTGCCCTCATCGCCACCACCCGCGCCCGAATTGACACCACGGAGCAGCACGGTGCCTGTGTGGCCGACTTCCACCGCCTACCCTTCCCCGCGGAAACCTTCGATGCCGCCGTAGCGGCCTTCTGCCTCTACCACGCACCCCGGCCCTCCGCCGTCATCGCCGAGATCGCCCGCTGCCTGCGCCCCGGCGGGGTGTTGATCGCGGTGACCAAGGCCCGTGACAGCTACCACGAACTCGATCACCTGCTCGCCTCCACTGGGCTGGACCCCGGCGCGCCGACTCGCCCCAGCCTCTATGCCTCTGCCCACAGCCACAACATCACCACCCTGGCCGCACCGACGCTCACCGTCCGTGATCTACGTCATGACCGGCACCGGTTTCGCTTCACCGACCTTGGCCACTTGGCGCGCTACCTGGTCACCACCCCGAAATACGACCTGGCCGCACCACTCCGCCAGAACCCCGGCACCCTGGCCGATGAACTGCGCCGCCGTTGCCCCGACGGGCCCATCGACACGTCCTCGACCGTCACCTACTTGGTCGGAGCACGGCATGACTGAAGTGTTCACCAAGACCTACCCCGACCCCGACCGTGCCCGTACCGCAGCGCACCACCACCAGTGGCTCGCCGATCTCGGCGCTCCTGTCCCCGAGCTACACGCACTGGACAGCAGCGGGCTGCTGTTTCGCCATCTCCACGGTCGCCGCGCACACCGCAATGATCTCCCGGCCATCGCCTCTTTGCTGGGACAACTCCATGGACGCGCCCACCGCACGCAACTGCACACCGCCCGCCTGGACCAGGACTTCACCACCCGATGCGGCCTTACCCTGGCAGGCTTCATCGCCCCACGCCACGCGCGGCTGCACCGCCACCTCCAGCAGGGCTTGATCACCTCCGGCCAGCTTCACCACGCCACCGGCATGCTCGCCCACGCCCAAGCGCAGCATGCGGCGTTCTACAAAGACACCAACATCCGCAACGTCCTCATCACCCGAAGCGGCCCGATGCTCGTCGACTTCGACGACCTCACCCTCGCACCGTTCGGCTACGACCTCGCCAAACTACTGCTCAGCGCTGCAATGACCTACGGCCACCTTCCCTCCAACATCTACGCCACAGCCCTGGCCGCCTACAACGATGGTGTCCAAGCCGAAGGCGAACCGGCGTCTGCATGTCCCTGGAACGACCTCGCACAGTGGCTCGAACTCCAGCACCTGCTCACCATCGGCTACCTCGGCCACAACGGCTACCGACACCGGTGGGATGCTGTACGTCCTTGGAGCTGACCCTGGCCAACGGGCGTAAAGAGCCCGCTGAAGTGCGGGAATCGCAGTGATCTTCGAATCGGTGAGGTCATCCCAAACCAGCCCAGTGGGACGTGCCGCAGAGGGGCAGTCGATGGCTTCATCTGGAGTAACGATCACGTCGACACCGAAACTGTGACGCACCCACGACTTGCAGAGCATGCACGGTGGTCAGGGTCAACGTCCCTGGACCGACCAGTCCCGCTTCGATGAGCAGCGCCACCTCGATACCGGAGAAGCCTGCTCCCTTACCCCAACCCCACGCCCACGGCATCCCCCTGTGCGGCGTGTCCCTGGGTTTGGTCGAACACGACCGTCCCAAGCGTTAATGGGCGGCGGTCCATGGAGTGGTGGCGTTGGTGCGGAGTGTGGCGATGCGGTGGTCGAGTTGGCGGGCCGCGTTGTGGTCTCCGCGGTCACTGCGGCGGATGAAGGTTCCCAGGGAATGGAGGTCGCGGATATCGATCAGAAGTTCGAGGCTTCTCCATGCGTGGGCGGGGTCATAGCCGTAGGCGTTGAGGAAGGCGACGCATTCATCGCGGCGGCGGCCGAAGCGGCGGCCGCCGTGCAAGGTGTTGGCGAGATCGAGCTCGCGTGGGCCGACAGCGACTTCGTCCCAGTCGCCAAGCCGCACGCTCCCCGTTGCGGTGTCCCAGAGGGTGTTGGCTGGGTAGGCGTCGCCGTGGATCAGGCCAACCCCGAGGTGGCTGGTGAACCGCGCGTAGGCGTCAAGAAGTTCGGCTCGACGCTCGCGCAGCCATATTCGATCCTCCTGGGACAGGGTGCGGCTGTTGGTAAGCGCGGGGCCGAGTCGCTCCAGCGGCTGGTAGGTGGGCAGTTCGATCGGCGCGTCTACGACGTCTGTTTGGTGGAGTTGGCGCAGCAGTATCCCGAGATGCTGAGCCGGCGGCCGTTCAATTCCCGGCTGGGGGTAGTAGCGCCAGAACGTGACGACGTGACGCGCCGTTGTGATGGGGATGTCGACCGTTGTCGGTTCAGTCACCGCGACCCCCCGGTCGACAAGCCATCGCGTCATAGTGAGCGCGGTGCGCTGACGCTGGAACCGGTCCGTCCCGGTGACGCGCGCAATGATCTGCTCCCGGGGCAGCAGGTAGATGTCCGTACTATGTCGGCTCAGCGCGCGGAGTCCGGTGACATCGAGCCCCGCGACAGCGATCGCTTCGGCCACTGCGTTCATTGAGGGCTCACCGTGAATCCGTGCAGGAGCTCGACCATGGTTTGCGCCGGTCGGGAGACCGAAGATCGGTCGATGAGGACGCGACCGAGTTCGTTCACCGCAGGATGGAGCTGGTGGATGCGCATATCTGGCGGCAACTCCGTCAACGCGAGCAGATGCGTGGCGGCCTCGTCGTCGGCGCCACTAGTGACCAGGGCACCGACGAGGTCGACTCTAGCAATGGCCTCGTCCCCATAACTGTGTTGGTCAGGCGGGACCGCACTGTATAGGTCGAGGGCTCGGCGGGTGTCGGAAATCGCGTGATGAAAGTGACCAAGCAGTCGGTGGGTCCCCCCAGAATAGAAGGCTTGCTTCGCTTCGGGAAAAGCGAATAACCCCGCCACATTAACGCCAAGGTCTTCCGGATGAGGAGGCACCTCCCGAGCTCGCGCCAGGCGGCCCAACGCCTTCAGCGCCAAATCGGAATCCCCACAGCGTGCTGCGGCACGCGCTTGAATCGCAGCGGCCCGGACACCTGTCGCTCCTCGAGGGAGAAGCTCAAAGGCAGCGGCGGCGTGTTGGACCGCAGTGCCCTCCTGGCCGGGTATCCACTCACAGATCAATGCTGAAGTGTTGTGCGTGGCCGCACGCAAGGCGCGACTGTTGGACTCCGAGGCGAAACGTGCCGCCATCGTGAGGTAGGAAGCGGCTCTGCTGGTCCGCCCCCGGTTCTGCGCCGCGTGCGCCTGGAGTAGGTTCGTCGCGCCGGCGATCACCCGAAGACGGTCGAGCTGGCTGGGCGGAGCGATATCCAATAGATCCACTGTCTGGCGACCCAGTTCATCAAGTGGAAGCGCCACATCCTGGAGCGGTCGGTGCACATACTCCGCAGCAATCCGTACGAGTTCCCCATGCAGCACATCCGCTCCACCCCCACTGACATCTATCTCCGGGACCACCAGCTCACCACCCCACGGCGGCGCTTTCCCTACGAGGCTCGCTGGCGTGAACCCGGTGTCCTCACTGACACATGGGCTGTGGTTGAAGATGGCCTGTATCCGGTCTTGGGCTACACCGAAGAGTTCAGACAGGCGTATGCGCACGCCGGGTTTGGGGATGCTGGTGCCGCGTTCCCAGCGGGAAACCGTTGACGGTTCAACGCCAAGCGCATGGGCGAGCTGTTCTTGGGTGTAGGCCGCACCTTCACGCAATTCGATGAGGCGGTGTCGCCGTTGTGCCATGGCGCTTTCCCGTGGAGTCGGCGTCGAGAGTGGTCGCATCGTAGCGCTACACGCCTACCTCACGCCTAGTCCACGCCCAGTGGAAGCCTCATCCACGCTCTGGTCGATTTGACGCCTGCGAGATTCACTCGAGGACACAGCTTCTCGCCCCCACACAGGAGTCAAGAGCCATGTCCGATCCTGCGGATTTCATGAAGCACCTCGCCCCGTCCGAGGGAGAGGCAACTCCCTGGGCGGAAACGCGGATCGACACCTCTCGTGCGTCGATCGCTCGGGCGTATGACGCGGTGTTGGGGGGCAAAGACAACTTCGCCGCGGACCGAGAGGTCGCCGAGAAGGTCAGGGAGGTGCCCGGGGCATCTCTGCTTCCTCGTGACAACCGGGCGTGGATCGGTCGGGTGGTGCGGTGGCTCGTCGGCGAGGCGGGCATCCGCCAGGTCATCGACATCGGCAGCGGGCTTCCGACCGCGAATAACGTGCATGACTTCGCGCAGGCGATCGCGCCGGAGACTCGGGTGGCCTACGTCGATAACGACCCCATCGTCCTCGCCCACGGCCGCGCGATCCTTGCCAGCGACGACAACGCCACGGTGATCACGGCGGATGTCCGTGACGTCGACAGTGTCTTCGACAACCCGGATCTCCGTGACCTGATCGATCTCGACGAGCCCTACGCCATTCTGGTGGCCTCGGTGCTCCACCATCTTCCCGACGGTGAGGACCAGAGGGTCGCTGCGGAACTGCGTGCTCGGATCGCCTCGGGGAGCTACCTGGCGATCGCGAACTTCCACGATCCCGGCGACCCCCGTGCAGCCGAGCTAGAGACCGCCCTGGTCGAGAAGGGGCTCGGCTCCGGCTGGGTCCGCCCCTACCCCCAGCACCGGATGTATTTCGGCGACCTCGACCTCGTCCCTCCCGGGCTATGCCCGGTGAACGAGTGGAATCCGGACGAGAACACGCCCTCGGAGTCTCCGGTTCACCACCTTTACCTCGGTGGTGTCGCGCAGCGTCGGTAGTGCCGTCTGGTGGAGCCGCGTCTCTGTGTGGGGGCGTATGCGTCGTGCTCGGCCGACGTGCGGCTTCGGCGGCTTTCCCCCTGGTCATCGAAAGGATTGTGTTGTTCTCGTTGTCTGAGCGTCGTGTGGGTTCTCGGTTGAGTGACCGGGTGATGGACCATTCCGTTGTCCGGTTGTGCCCGGGGTGGCCGCCGGTGGATATGTCGGCGGAGGCGGATGTCGTCTACAAGGCCTTGAAGCGGGATGGGCCCGCGGCGCCGATCGATATGGCCTCGGTGTCCGGCGTTCCGTTGGGGGCGATCCACCTGGGAGTGCTTGAACTCCTCAAACGCGATGCGGTGTTGGTGGTGGATCCGTTGCTGGGCAGTGACGTGGGTGCGCCGCACACGTTGGCGTCTGCTGCCGTGCCCGCCCTGCACACTCCCGCTACGAAGCGGTGTTCGTTTCCCGTGGGTCTTGTTCTCGCTGGGGGTGGGGCTGTCGAAGCGCTGGCTGGGTTGGGGGACGTGGTCCCGGGCGCTCCCCGCCTCTACGCGCGGGTCAGCCTGGCGCCGTATCGCCTGTACGTGTGGACGGTGCCGGAGTGTGACCCGGACTTCCTGGGTTCCCGGGCCCGCGGCAGCCTCGGCGTCATCGTGGTCCCCGACCGTCACGATCAGGCGGAAGCGTGGGTGCGGGAGGCCGAAAGGATCAGCCGCCCCTGTGTCATCGCTGCCCCCCACTCCCCCACGCCCGCGGTGTCAGCGCCCGTGGTGCGGGTCCAGGTAGAGCCGCGGAACCAGTGCTCGGCCCTGTCGGTGCGGGCGGCGATGGTCACTCTCGCCGCGATGCTCACCGGTTCCCGGGGGAGCGTGACGTGAGGAAGATCCTGATCATCGGAGCGGGCCAGGCCGGGCTCCATCTGGGGCACGGGCTTGTGGCGGCCGGTTATGACGTGACGTTGGTGTCCGCGGAGAGCTCGACGGACATCCGCCACAAAAGACCGCACGTCGCGCAGTTCACCATGCCCGCCGCCCGGGGGTTGGAGCGGGCGCTGAACCTGGAGTTTTGGGGTGCTGACGCGCCCGAGATCTTCGGGGCCACGCTTCATCTCTACACACCGGAGGGTGCGGCGGTGTCGTTCTCGGGCGCGTTCGATGGCCCGGCGACGTCGGTGGATCGGCGCGCGAAGATGGCGGACTGGCTGGAGTCCCTGGAGGACCGCGGCGCGAAGGTCGTCGTGCAGGGGGTGACGGTCACCGACCTGGAGTACTTCGCACGCATGTTCGACCTCGTGGTTGTGGCGGTGGGACACGGCGAGCTGGGGGAACTCTTCTCCGAGAACGTGGGCTCGTCGATGACGGCGCGGCCCCGGATCATCGCTCAGGCGCTCCTCGACGACGTCGCCCGTGGCGACGAACGAGCGATCGTCGCGTCCTCCCCGCAGGCCCGGGTGATCCTCGCGCCCACCCTGACGCCGCAGGGCGTGTGTCACGCGCTGTTCATCGTGGAAGACGCGAACGCCGGAACCATCGACGCCTGGGCCTCGCGGCCGCGCCCCACCGAACAGCTCGCCCTGATGCGCGATCTCCTGAGCACGCACGCTCCCGCGGTATATGAGGCCGTCGCCGACGCGACTCCGATCGACGGGTTGAGCACCACGGTGCAGACCATCCGGCCCCACGTTCGCCACCCCGTCGGGCGCCTCCCCTCAGGAGGCACGGTCTTGGGGTTGGGCGACGTCGTCATCAGCCTGGATCCGATCGCCTGTCAAGGCTGGACCGTGTCGACCATGGCCGCCACGGCCTACCTCGACCGCATCGTCGCGCACGCGGATCGCCTTTTCGACACCGCCTGGATGGCCGACACGTTCGCCGCGTTCTGGAGCGGCCCTGGAAACGGCACCTACGCGGGTGCTGGGCGGGCCAGCGCGACGCTGGCAGCCGCGCTGGACGGCATGTGGTCCCCCAACGCACCGGCCCACCTGGGCGAGATCGTCACCGCGGCCTCCACGCATCCCGCCGTGGCGAACCGCTTCATCGGAGACCTGATCGACCCCCGCCGCTACGAGTCGTGGCTGTACGACCCAGACACGGCCCGCGGGTTCATTCGGCAGGTCGCCCGCCAGTAACCCCCCGACTGGAAGGACCGTGGAGTGTCTGAACGTCGAGAATCGATTCCACTACCGCGCGTGTGGAGCCGGACCGGGATGCGGTTCGTCTACGACTGGGCCGTGATCCATGGCACCTACCGCTGGTGCTGGGGATGCCCCAAAACTCACATCGAGCTGCTCTACCGCCGCTCGGTGCGCACACGACACCTGGAGATCGGCCCCGGGAGCGGCTACTTCCTGAACCGGCTCCCGTGGTTCATCCGCGACTTGCGTCTGCTGGACCTGTACCAGGGGCCGCTGGACGCCGCGAGCTGGCGGCTGCGCCGGTTCCTACCGGCGACCTATCGCCGGGACGCCCTCCACCCCTTCACCGTAAAGGCGGCAATCGACTCGGTCGGGATGTCCATGGTGCTCCACTGTCTCCCGGGAGACACCATCGCCGACAAGGCCGTCGTCTTCGACCACGTCAGTGACGTGCTGCGACCGGGTGGGGTGTTCTTCGGCGCGACCGTCCTCACGCACGGCGTCCACAACCGCGGACCTGGCCGCTGGATGTCCGCACGCCTCAACCGGGCCGGGATCTTCTCCAACCTCGGCGACGACCTCGCCCAACTCCACGAGGAACTGGAGAAACGCTTCCCCGGCCCCGAAATCCACGTGGTGGGATCGGTCGCGTTGTGGCGGGCGGTGGCCCCATGACCCCCGAGGCGCCACCCGCAGACCGTGTGGTGCTGGTCGGGATCGGGTGCCGGCTCCCCGGCACCATCACCACCCCCACCGCGCTGTGGCAGGCACTCCTGGACGGCCGCGTCAGCGTCGACGAGGTGCCACAGCCACAACGACAGCAGTGGGAAGCACAGCTCGCCCCACAGGACCGCCCCACCCACCCGCGAACCGCCGGAATGATCAACTTCGAGGAGTTCGACCACACCTTCTTCGGGTTGCCGCCCGGCGGCGACCACTATGACCCCCTCCAGCGCGTCCTGCTGGAGGTTGCGTTCGAGGCGCTCCAGGACTCCAGTATCGCTCCCTCGACACTGGCCGGCGGAGAGGCGCCGCGGGCCGGGATCTATGTCGGATCGGCGACCGTCGACCCCGCCACTCGCCGGTTCGCCCCCGGGCAGCAACCGACCGTGCTCGCGATCGGCGGAGGCGGCGCCGGCATGTTGGGATCACCGCTCGCCCGCCATCTCGACGCACGCGGACCCCTGGTCACCTTCGACACCTCCTGTTCCAGTGGCCTCACGGCCGCGCACTACGCACGCCGTGACCTGGAATCCCGCGACGTGGATGTCGCGATCGTGTGCGGCGTCAATAGCGTCCGTAACTCGGTCGTCACCCGCGCGTTCGCCGACGGCGGGGTGCTTTCGGAGGAGGCGCGGCCCTTCGACGTCGCCGCCGACGGGTACGTGCGCGCGGAGATGGTCGTCGTCACCATCCTCATGCGCCACACCGACACCCAGGGGCGCCGAGCGTACGCCAGCATCCTGACGAGCCGGATCGCCAACGACGGACGATCCCCCGCCCTGGGCGCACCCCGCGTCGCGGCCCAGGCAGAGCTCCTGCGCGACACCTGGACACAAGCCGACATCCCACCCGCGGAGGTGCCCTACCTCCACACGCACGGCACCGCGACGCGCGCAGGCGACCGTGCCGAAACAGAGGCGATCGCCCGCGCCGGCTTCGGCACGAACACGCCCGTGACGCTGGGGACCGCGAAGGCCAACTTCGGGCACGGAGAAGGAGCAGCAGGAGTCCTGTCCCTGGCCGCGACCGCACTCACCCTCCACCACGGACACATCCCCCCAACACCGGGACACCAAGAACTCCCCGCCCGGCTCGCGCGGCTCCCCATCGCCGTCCCCACCCAACCCCAGCCCTGGCCGGACGGCGCCCGCCGTGTCGCCGGAGTAACCGGGATCGGGTTCTCCGGAGCGACCGCCCACGCCGTCCTCGGATACGCCCCGGCCAGCGCGGTGACACGACCCGCACCCCCCGGTCCCGTGGTGGTGCCGGTCTCTGCCCACACCCCCGCCGCGCTGGCCGGCACCGCCACCGACATCGCCAACGCCCTCACCCGCTGCCCAGCACCAGTGAGAGGAGTCGCGGCCACCGCGATCACCGGACGCGACCATCACACCCACCGCGCAGCCGTTGTCGCTTCCCGAACCGAGGACGTGATCGCTGCTCTGCGGGCCCTGGCGGCCGGTGAGCACCATCCCGCTCTCGCCGGCCCGCGTGACGCACAATCCCACGGGCGTGTGGTGTGGGTGTTCCCCGGCCAAGGCCGTGCCGAGGACGCGATGGGCCAGGAGCTCTACGCGCGTGAACCCGTTTACAGGGCCGCGATCGAGAAGGCGGTGGACGCGCTTCCCGCCCCTGGGTGGCATCCGGCCCGCGGCTACCAGTCAGTGTCGGTGCGCAGCGTTCAGCAGGCCACCTTCGCCCACCAAGTCGCGCTCGCCGCACTGTGGCGCCACTGGGGCCTGCGACCAGACGTCGTCATCGGCCACAGCCTCGGCGAGCTCGCCGCCGCACATATCGCCGGGGTGCTGGACCTGGACGACGCGACCCGCATCGTGACCGTGCGCAGCGGCGTACTGGAGCGCGCCGCCGCCCAAGGCGGCGGCCTGATGAGCACCTCCCTGCCCGCGCCCGACGCCGCCGCACTCGTCGAGAACAGACCCGGCGTCGCGGTCGCGGCCCTCAACGGCCCCCAGACGACGGTCCTCTCCGGGCCACACACCGACCTCGACGCCCTTCACCACGCGCTGACCGAACGCGGCGTACACGCCACCCGGATCCCCCACGGGCCCCCCGCCCACAGCCCCGCCCTCACCCCAGCACTCCCCGGGTTCGCACGCGCCATCCACGCGATCACCCCCCGCGCAGGCCACACCCCGATCGTGTCCTCCATGACAGGACAGGAGATCGCCGGAACCGCCATGGACAGCGACTACTGGACCCGACAACTCCGCGCCCAAGTCGACTTCCACGGCGCGCTCACCCGACTCCTCACCGGGGAGCCCAGCGTCGTGATGGAGATCGCGACACGCACGACCCTCGCCCCCGCCGTCCTCGACACCATCGCCCACCACGAACTTCCCACCACCGCACTCACCGCCGACAACGCCGCCGGAGAACACCACCACCTACTCACACTCACCGCCCACGCCTACACCCACGGCCTCCTCCAACCCCCCGCACCCGACACCCCCCACGAACCCCTGCCCCCAATGCGGTGGGACTACGCCGCCGAGATACCCCCCGACCTCGCGGACCGACTACACAACGCCACCCCCCAAGAACGCGCCACCCTGTGCACCACCACCATCCGCGCCCTGGTCGCCACCATCGCCCACCGGCCCATCACCACCGACACCACCGACCTCGCTTCCCTCGGACTCGGTTCGCTCGACCTCGCACGCCTCCACAGCCTGATCACCCACCACACCACAGTGCGCGAGATCTTCCCGACCCCCACCAGCACCATCACCGACATCACCAACACCCTCCACGCCCACCTCGCACACCAGAAGCCGCGCGGCGACCGGTGACCAGCTCCCCCCTCCCTACTCCCACCGGAGCCGGACCGCGTCGCCGCGCCACTCACGCCCTGTGTCCGTTGGGGGACGGACCGGGGCGCCCGCCCCCGAAGAATCCCGCGGTCGCTCTTCGGGGGCGGGTCTTCACCACGCCCGCCCACGCTCCTGAGGAGGTTCCCGCTCCCCGACCCGCTCGCCTCGAATGCACACCCGCTAGCCCGCTACTGCGTCACGAAAGCTTTCACCAACTCCATGACGACATCATCAGATCTCTCCACCACTCCGGCGCCGACACTGTGGGCCCGCGTGACTTCGCGTTCCTCAGCCCTTGCCTCCACGGCGCCCGTGGGCGCGTTCAAGGCATACGCGATTCTCATGGGTCTCTACGTGCTGGTCTTCGGGCCCTCGATCGCCAGCCAGGTCGTCATGATGGTCCGCGACGGAAGGATCGCGGCCACCGCCCCGAACCCCGACCAACTCTGGTTTGTGGTCGGCATGACATGGGCGATGGACTTCCTCTTGGTCGCGTTCGCCGGCATCGCCTTGTGGGTCACCGCCCGCACTTGCCGGATCAAGGTCACCGACATCTTCACCCCGGCCACGCGGCGCTCCTGGTGGCAGTCGCTCGGGGTGTTCTTCTCGGTTCTCGCGGCCTACATCACCGGAATGGGGGCACGCGCCCGACTGGAATCGACGATGGCGACGACCGACGTCGGAATCATCATGAACTCGGCCGATGAGGCACTCCGGATGGTGTTGCTTGTCGCGGTCGGGCAGTTCACCTCCGCGTTCGTGGAAGAGACCGTCGCCGTGGCGTGCGTGGTCCTGCTACTGACCGCTGCATCGCGCCCCACATGGGAAGTCGCCATCGTCCTCGTGATCGCCAAGGCGCTCTATCACGCCTACTACGGCTGGCCCATCCTCATCATGGCCCCGGTCACCCTCCTCACCGCGTGGATGTACTGGAGAACCGGGCGCCTCTGGCCCATCATCACCGCCCACGCGGTATACAACGGCCTCTTCACCGCCGTAGTCATCACCACCATCATCACGGCACCCGACGCCTTCTGACCCAGCCGAGCCGAGAGGCACCCACCATGGAACCCCGATGGCGAACCAGCAGCCACAGCGCCAAGTACAACTGCGTCCAGTGCACTACCGGGCTCTGGAGCGGAGGACACGGGAATCACACCATCGCGATTCGTGACTCCCAGAACCCCGACCTGGGACGAATCCACACCCCCGCACATGAATGGATCCGCTTCCTCGCCGCGATCCGCCACGACGAACTGTGAGCTCCTCGGGTGCAGAGCCCCCACACAGAGACTCGCACCCGCTCACACCACCTCCCACTCCGAAGCCCCTTCCCCTGGAGTTCGTTGTTGTCCGTCTCGAACAGTGTTGGTAGTCCGGTGTACGGCACGTCGCTCCAGGCCGGGTCGGTGCATGGCGACATCAATCTGTATCCGGTGGCCCCTAGTCGGAGGCCGCGTCAGTTGCCCGCGGCTTCGCCGCATTTCGTCAACCGGGAGCGTGAGCTCGAGACGATGCGGGAGCTCGTCGAAGCGGACGCGTCAGCGGATCGTTCGGCGTTGCTGTGTGTGGTGGGTCTGGGCGGGGTGGGAAAGACCGGGTTGGCGCTCCGTTTCCTACACAGTCTGGAAGCCGACGCCTTCGCGGGGTTCTTCTACGTGGATCTGCGCGGGTTTTCCCGTGGACGACCGGTGGGGCCGTCGGATGTCCTGGCGCAATTTCTGTGCGCGCTGGGTGTACCGCCGCCGGCGGTGCCCTCCGATCTCGCATCCCGCGCCGCCTGGTGGCGGACAGCCACGGCGGACCAGCGCCACGCCATCCTGCTCGACAACGCTTCCTCCGCGGCCCAGGCCCGCGCCCTCCTTCCCGGAGCCGGTGGACACCTCGTCATCGTGACCTCACGTCGCCGCCTCGACGGACTGACCATCAACGGCGCCCGCTTCCTGCGCCTGGAACCGTTGCGGGTCGACGACGCGGCGGAGCTCCTGCGCCGGATGAGCGCCCGGCTCCATGCGCAATCCGATCTGGAGGCGACGAGGCGCATGGCACAGTTGTGTGGAGGGCTGCCGATCGCGGTGAACTCGGTTGCTGTCCGAGCGGCCAGCGGGCGCTCCTTGGTCGCGGTCGCGGCCGACTTGGAGGGACGTCGTCGCCGGCTGTCAGTGTTGAGCGGCGAGGAGGAGGAGCACGCTTCCGTACAAGCGGCGTTCGACCTGTCATACGACGCGCTACCCGAGGAGGCTAGGGTGCCCTACCATCGGCTCGGGTGGCACATCGGTCCCGACATCACGGTCGACGCCACCCGGATACTGACCGGACTCGACGCGGCGGAGAGCGAAAGCGCCCTCGACACGTTGGTGGCCGCCAATCTCCTCACTCCAGTCGGAGAGGGCCGCTACCGGTTCCACGACCTACTCGCGCTCCACGCGCTCGCCAAGGCGCACGCGCAGGAATCGGAGTCGGAGCAATCTGCCGCGCTCACCCGTCTCACCACTTACTACGCCGAGCGGGCAAGGGCTGCCGATAAGGCGCTGCGGCCCTACGCCAGCTCGGGGAAATCAGAGAGCGTTCCCTTCGATGCCCCCGTCGCCGCGCTGGCATGGCTGGTTCGGGAACGCGACAACCTGCTCGTCTACGCGGAGCACGCCGCCGAGAACGAGGACACCGACTCCGCGGTAGGCATCGCGGAGGGCATGTGGCCGCTGTACCTGCACCACCGCGACGCCCAACGCTGGCTCCGTGCTTGCGACGCGGCGCTCCTCGTCACCACCGACCCACCCACGCGCGCCCGTCTGCTCAGCAAACAAGGCCTCGCCTACGGCTTCCTACGCCAAAACGACGCGGCCGACCGTGCCTTCGCCCACAGCGAAGCCATCTGGCAACACCAGGGCGACTTGTGGCGCCTGTCCCAAGTACGCCAACGCCGCGGACTACTCGCCAACGAGATGGCCGACTACCCCACAGCCGTCACCCACCTCACCGCCGCACTGGATATCGACCACGGCCAGCACCAACCCCACGACCGCGCCGTCACCCTCCTGGGCCTGGGCCGCGCGCTCATCAACACAGGCGCCACCCCCAGCGCCCGCCCCCTCCTCCAAGAAGCGGTCAACCTGCTCAGCGCCTCCCGGGACGACAACCACCTCAGCCGAGCCCACGTCGCCCTCGCCCGCGCCACCATGCACACCGACCCCCACACCGCTCACGAACGACTACGCAACGAACTCGCCGCACTACAACAGCGAGGATCAACACTGGGACGCGCCGAAGCCCACGAAGCACTCGGCGACCTCCACACCCACCAAAACAACACCGCGGAGGCCGCCAAGCACTACGAAACATCCATCCAACTCCTACGAACCATGGGCTCCCACACCCCCGCCACCAGAATCGAAGAACGGTTGGACAGACTCACACGGTGACTGCGGGGTCGTCGCCAGTAGCTGAGTCAGTAAGAGTGGTTGAACGTAGGTTTGGGCCACTCATCCGATTCCGTAGACGAGTCGGCCGAGTAGGGGTAGCGCGTGTGGATGATGGTTCCGCGCCGCTTCGCGCAGCCATTCCGCCCCTTCGTCCATTCGTGCCGATTCGATCAGTACGGCTCCGAGGGTGACCATGGCGTCAGGGAGCGCGTGCTTTTCAGCCGCTTCTCGTATCCAATACTCACCCTCCCGTTGGTGGGTGATGTAGAGAAATTTACCGCACAGGTGCATGGCCACTGGTTCACCGGAATAAGCGGCGTCTCGAAACCAGCAGGCGCTTTCATCGATATTTCCGCGAATTCTTAACGCGAATCCGAGATAAGTTCGTGTGTGCGTGCCGGCTGAGTTTATTGCGAGGGCAGTGCGGAGTAATACCTCTGCCTCCAGTGGCATTCCGAGGGCTATGAGGCGCCTCGCGATTGCGTCCGCACTGTGGCCCAGTACGCGTTTTCCGAGGAGTGATCTGATGTAATGCCCGGACTCATCCGTGCATGGAAGTGGGGATGTATTGGATCGAGGTCTTATGGCGAACGTGTCACCAGCTTCCACGGCTTTGTTTAGCCACAATTTGGATTGGTGTAATTGGCCGAGATCGATTCGGGAAATGGCCCACGCAGTCATTGCCTGAGGGACTCCTGCGTGGATGGCGCGTTGCCACCAATACTCGGCTTGCTGTGTGCGGCCGGATTCGTACAGGAAGTTTCCGAACGCGGTCATCGAACCGGGGTGAAGGCACTCCGCAGCTTTCCGGAGCCAGCGCTCGGCCTCGCTGACTTTGTCTTTCTCGTGGGCATTTGCCTGCTCACGCAGGATGACCCCCAGGAGGAGCATCGGCTTCGGGCGTTCATCATCCTTGATCGACTTGCGGACGGCTGATTCGGCGTGCCCCAACAGGCGAGCGCTGAACGCGGTCCATGCGATCTGGTTGAGCTCGCTGGGGTCCGCGAGTTCGATCGCGGCGTCCCACACATCGTCAGGGATCGGTTCGTCTGTGGTGAGGTAGTCGAACGCTCGCCATCGTTCGCCGTCGTGATCGGTCGGGATGAGCAGACCATGCGTGCCGACTGTGGGTGTGGTCGCCCAAGCCCAGGCCTCATCATCGGTTTCCGCGAGAGGTGGTGGCGGAGGAAGGGTCTTCCGTGCCAGCCGCTGGATGTCGTGTCGGGATTGCGGGCTGGAGAGTCCCGTACCGTCAAGGTGAATGAGGAGCTTCACCGTGTGATACCCGAGCACGTGGCCGTCCGCACCGTCGTCGAATCGGTGCTGGAGTTCCGGGCCGGATGCGAGGCGCACGGCGACACACCGTTCCGGGTCGGTGCTGGCATCGACCAGTCGCGGGTCTCCGGAGTCCGCCGCGCTTCGGCGTTCGTCCGAGGTCCAGCCCCTGGACAGCGGGACCGGTGTCAGGGCGTCCAGGACCGGGTACCCGAGCTGGTCTCTCTCGGCCTCCGCGGCGGGCGGTCTCAGCGCATTGAACGGGTCGATGCGCATGGTCGCGGCGACGATCACATTGCGTTCGCGTAGCTCATGCAGCGTTGCTGGGTCAAGCCCGGCATGAGGCAGACGGCGGTCGAGATCGTCCAACCACAGGACCCACCCTCGACGCCGCCGCCAGCGCGGTTGCTTCGTGAGCCATTCGGCGAGGAGGCGAAGGTCGGCGTCCTCGGGAGGCTGAAGCGCGAATCGTTCCCCCATCTGATTTGCCAGGACCTCGGCCAGCAGCCGCGACTTGCCAGCCTTTGACCTCCCGGTCACCACGACACCGTAATGGAAGCGTTCGTCCGCCGCGCGAAGCTCCTCGCTAACCCTGAACCTCGATTCCCTCCGGATGAACGGGATGGACACATCCATCGCAGGCGAGGTCCGGGCCAGCACACGCACCGACACCCGCGGAGCCTTCGTCACCCAGCCAGGCGCTGATGAGCCACCCGATCTCAGCACCCACGCCACCGCGGTCGCTGCCGCCAGAGCAACCCCCGCGATCCAGGATCCCCGCTCCACGGCCGTCCACGGCAACCGCTCCACACCGAACCCGACAGCCCCCAACGTCAGCGCAGCCCCACACGCGAGAACCACCATCACCCGCAGAACGATCCATCGACCACGCATGCCGTGATTCTGCCGCGAACCACGTCCCGACACGAACCGGACCGCGTCCAGCCCGAGCAGTCAACGGCTTGACGACTGGGCATAACACCGTTCGGTGCGACGACGAACTTCAGCCCACGCCAGGTGCGGATATCCAGACAAGGTCAACGACGAAACCAGATGAGCGAACCGACACAGAAGAGGGAACCGAACACAGAGCCCATGCGAATTCACACCGAATACGGGATCAATACAGATCGAGCAAGATCAACGCGGAACCCAAATATCCAACCGAGAGACACACACAGAGCACACCGACGACCACACCGCTAACCCTGAACCGAGAAACGTATAGCGCAGCCATGAACACCACATTAAGAAGCACCCCAAAGGGGGTGCCATATATTAGCGCCCCAAAGGTAATGGGCACGAGCGTTGAGACCACGGCATCGAGATCCCCAGCCCACAATGCAAAGAATGCGAAAGCCGACGCCCACCCCAGAAGCATGTTACCCGCAACGATTACGCCCAATCTCCATCGAAGCACATGGCCAACCGACGTTAAGGTCAGTGTATAAACGGCAGAGAACACCAGTGCACCCACGACCTGGAGCGCCGCACCTGATGCTGTCAGAAAAGAGGAACCATCGAGCCTGAGGAGGAATCCACAAAGTGTCGTAATATAAATTGTACTGCCTGTGATGAAAACGGCACGCCGCCTCACCACAGGCACCACTTGCTCTCTAAGAATCCTAGCTCCAATCAGAAGTACACGACGCTGCCGCCGATGCTAACATGTCGCCGGCTCCCCGCCTGGGCCTGGGTGAAAGTCGAACGGAATGCCGGGGAACGGCAGAAGGTGGAACCCAGAGTTTTCTCTTTGAACGAGGCATTGAATAGACCTGGGGTGGTCAGCGTAAAAAGTGTGAACGTAGGCTTCGTGGTGAGGGGCGCGATCGAAACGCCCGCTAGCATACACTGTGCCATCCCGAAATAGCTCCACGTCGACATCGATATTGATGTCGGGAGCATCAAAGAATCCCAAAATGTGACACAGCGGGTTGGAGCTCGCAATGCTTATTACACCTCGCCCCGCATTCTGATTTATGGACGTTCCTGAAAGTTGGATATCCGACACTGGGGCTCGTTCTGACCCCAGCAGTACGGCACCTCCGTCCTCCCAGCGATATAGTCGAGTTTCCTGAATCTGATACCTTTCCAATACGGACTGATTGTCGAAATAGAAATTAAATCCGGCGCCTACTCGAGAGGGCGGCATGACCGCTTCTGGTCGGAAGTCTCTATTGTCTCCACCAAACCGATGTTCTCCCGGGGATGTTCCTCCACAAGGGAATGTCGCTTGGACGTACTCCTCGGCAATGAACGCCCGCCAACTGAATCCCTGAAAACTGACCTCCGCGTTCATATTGTTCGAAATGGCTTCAAATTCCTGCTGAAGGTCGCCGGACTCTGTCTCTACCGGTTCTATGCCTGGATTCTCAATGCGCCAGCTCAGCACGGGAAGATCTTGAAGTGAGCTGTCTTGTTCGAGTGCATGTGGACCCGGGTCATTGAGAACTCGAGGATCTCCCACGCTGAGATTAATGAAATCTGCGTTGGGAGTCGTTGAAATGCGAGACTCTATAGAGCCATCTGTCACCGAAGGGATATCCCCCCGAGTCCAGGTCACGTTCATGGATTCACTGGTCGAGGCGATTTCTTGGTTTTCCAGCTCATCTATCCGAAAATCAAAATTGTCGCCGTCGGTGATCCAAGTAAGTGACGGATACTCATGATCGTCCGTGGCCGTCGTTCTGACCATGCTGCGTTTTAGGATCGTCTCGTTTTCGTCTAGTGCGAGTATGCGCATCCTGAGTGGTTCGCTTTCTGTGAGTTGGGAGATCTCTAGAGCTGCTTCGCTGCCCCGGTATAGAGGTTCTCCTCGTGAATCTCTGTTTCCCGGCTTGGGCACCTCGTCCACGGCGACGTACTCCACCGCCCCATCAATTTCCGGCCACGAAATACGAACTGAACTAGATGTTCGATCAACTGAGAATTCTTCAATGTATCCAGAGTCAGACTCGGCTGCGGCTGGCGGGGCGTAGGTTAAGACGGCCGCACCTAGGGTAGCGACGAGGGGGATGGACAGTATGCGTCGCAATCTAGCTCCAACTCTTGTTATGCTCCAGGACGCATGAAGTGTCGCATGATTCCTTGAATGCCTGAAGACCCAATTGTGATCCTGAGTCCAGGGAGTTCGGAATGGCCCCACTTGATCTCGGCGTCTAACGCACGGTTAGGTCATATTGCTATCTGTGGATGTAGCATGTTCGATGCTCGCTCGGACTGCACAAGATCCACCACAGTGTGTCGCGAATGTCATGGTGTGCGAGTGGCTTCGTTTTCCTTGTGCGCGGAACTAATCTCGACCTTCAGTCATGCGTTGCGATCTCGGGGCTGAATCTCAAGTGAAACTGAAATGCGATATTCGCTTTAACTGAATCTCATGGCACTACGGCTATATCCCATAGTGATGCCGCAAAGGCGGATTTCCACTGAATACCTCAGGCCCCAGAGCCGTAGCATGGGAACTTCTACCGAGCTGGAGGCGCGTTCGACCTGCCAGGGTCGCCCCACCCTCTTCGAGGATTCGGCGCCCTTGCGCGCCAGGCGGAGGATAATTCCGCGTCCGTGGAGCCATCGGCAATCCTCAGCCGCCGTTGGGGGCCTCTGCCACTCCCGTCAGGCGGAGCCGGAGCGCCCGACCTCGACGTTGCGATCCTCAGCCGCCGTTGGGGGCGGCTACCACCGTCTTCGCGGCGACTTGCTCGTCCTCCCACCGCACGTTGCGATCCTCAGCCGCCGTTGGGGGCGGCTGCCACTTGGCCGGGCCCGGCAGTGGTTTCCTCGTGGACGGCGGTTGCGATCCTCAGCCGCCGTTGGGGGCGGCTGCCACGCGCCTGAGGTGGTGGTTCTGCGTGTTGGGGTGGGGTTTGGGTTCTCAGGGCCTGTCTCATTGTCCTTCTTTGTCTGTTTTCTGGTTGGGAACCTCTCGGGGTTCTGGTGTGTGCTTGTGGTTCCCAAGCTGGGGGGCTTCTACATGATGAGTGGGTCGTTGTGTGGGATGAGTCCGGCCTTTCCGAGGGTCTGAACTTTGGTGAAGCCTTCGGCTGGGAGGCGGTAGACGCGGATGTTGTCTTCGTCGTCGGCGATGGTGCGGGTGATGTGGTCGAGGAGGGTGAGTAGTCCGGCCTGGTCGGTGACGATCTCGAACACGGATTGCTGTACTCGTTGGCCGTAGCCTTCGCAGAGTTTGGCGACGTGGCGGAGTCGGCGCTGGCCTTCGGGTGTGGTGGTGTTGACGTCGTAGGTGAGCAGGATGTGCATCAGGTTGGGCTCCACGGCAGATAGTCGGGGAGTTCTCCGCGGAGGTGTCGGGCGAGGATTCGGGACTGTACGACGGGGAGCAGCGCGGCGGGGACGTCGCGCTTGAGTTGTTTGTGTCGCCATTGGCGTTGCTTCCACTGTTGCCACTCGCTCAGCACGATCTTGCGGCCGTCTTCAGTGAGGTGTACTGCTCGCTCGTGATCGCCGGCCGGGGCGACGGTGTCGGCCTCCTGTGCTGGTGGTTGGTATTCGAAGTGTTCGGCGCGGATTTGTTTGCGGTTAAGGAGGGTCACCGCGAGGCGGTCGGCGAGGACGGGGCGGAACTCTTCCATGAGGTCGAGCGCGAGGGAGGGTTTTCCGGGGCGTATGCCGTGGAGGAAACCGACGTAGGGGTCGAGCCCGACTTGTTCGAGTGCGCCGTGTGCGTGGCTGCGGGTTAGTCCGTAGAGGAAGGACAGTAAGGAGTTCACGGGATCGCGGGGCGGGCGGCGGCTGCGGCCGACAAGGGGGCCGGTGTCGTTGTTGGGGTTGAGGAGTAGGGCGAGTCCCGTGTAGTAGACCTCGGCGGTCTTTCCTTCCCAGCCCATGAGCTGGTCGAGGTCCGTGGCCTGTTGCGACTCGGCGAGGTAGTCGGCGCAGGTGGCGGCCTTGTCGCGGAGCTCGGTCTTGGTGGTTGCGGTGTTGGTGTCGCGGGCGCCTTTGAGGAGGATTTGGCGGGAGTTCTGAATCTTGCCGGCGATGATGCTCCGGGCGATGCGTAGGCGCGCGGCGAGGTCGGCGTGGGTGAGGTGCTGTGCGTGACGCAGAAGGACGTTGCCGCGCACTGGTCCTTGGAGTCGGGAGCGGAAGCGGCCGCCGGCGCTCATCCACACCACATCGCGTCCGTCGTCGGCGCAGCGCGACAGCAGTTCGGTGCTGAGGTGGACATGGCCGTAGACCACGATTGCGTCGAGGCGGCGTAGGGGGAGGGTGCGGCGTTGGTCGTCGTCGGGGATGCGCACCCGCACCGCGTCGTGTTCCAGGTGGAGACTGGCGCCGGGGGTTTGGATGTAGAGACTGTTGAGGAGTTCGGTCATGGAAGATCGGCTTCTGGATAGGGCTCGTGCAGCCGCGCCACAGCCTGGGTGTAGGAACGCTGGCCGGCGAGGAGTTTGGGCATGCACATGGTGTTCATGGAGCAGCGGCGGCAGCGTTGGTCGGCGGCTGGGTGGGGCAGGTGGAGGTCGTGGAGCATGGCGCGCACGGCTTGAGCGGTGGTCAGGACTCGGTCGCGTAGTGCCTGGTCGACGGCAACGGTGTGGCGTCGCCGGTCGGCTCCGGCGTAGATGAGCGCCGTGTCGATGCGGGTCTTCCACATTTCTTCGAGGCACATGGCTTGACCGGCGACTTGGAGGTCGCTGGGGCCGCCGGGGTGGTGTGTGCCCGACTTGTGTTCGACGGGGACGATCCGGCCGTCGTTGTGGACTTCAACGACGTCGCATACCCCTTGCAGGCCGTGGCGGTCGGACCATACGGGCAGCGCGCGCAGCGTTCGCGTGGTGCCGCGGGTCTCGGTGCCGGGTTCGTGGACCTTGCGGTGCATGAGGGTGCCGCGGGTGGTCGCGGCGTCATCGGTGTATCCGTCTTCCAGCAGGATCAGCCCGGACTGGCGTGGACAGTAGGCGTAGTGCTCCAGGGAGGACAGGGTGACCGGGGTCAGCGGTTCATTGTTGGCCATCGGGGGCGCCTGTGAGGGTGGTCATGGTGACGCCGGGGGGAAGCTGGCTCTGGTCGACTGTGACTTGGTAGTCGGTGAATGCGCGGATGGGGGTGCTGTGTTCGTTGGGGACGACCTGCACGAGGTCGGTGAGTTGGTGGGCGGGGGCTTTGCCGAATGCGTTGTCGTGGGAGAAGACGTAGAGGCCGCGTAGTGCCATCTCGCCGCGTGAGGCCGAACGGTCGTGTTCGAACATCATGGTTATGGCCTGCCAGAGGGCGTCCAGGTCGGCGGTGGTGACTCCGGTCTTGGCGGCCAGCGGGGCGCTGAAGTGGCCGATGCCGCGGTAGAGCCCGTAGGGCACGGTGTGCTTGTTGCCCATCTCCGTGGTTTCGCCCTGCTCCACGTCTCCGGCTCTGGTCTGGGTGATACGGGTGATGCCGTGTTCGAGGCCCAGGATCGGGCTGATCGATCGGGAGAAGGTGAGCTGTAGCGGGCCTTGGACCCGGCCCGCGGGCTTGTCACCGGTCGACATGACGGCGCCGAACATGCGTACGTCGAAGAAGGTGGCGCACATCCAGTCTCGTGCTCTGGGCTGATTCTCCGCGGTCTGCTTCTTGTCCTTCTTGTCACCTTGGAGGTTGAGGGCGGTGTAGGCGCGTTCGTGCTGGGTGTTGAGCGCGACCCCCGCTTCGACGTAGATGTCGAAGCCGGGTTCTCCTTCTTTGAGCAGGGCGATGGTGTTACGGATTTTGCGTTTGATCGCGACGTCGGTGACCAAGCCCTGTCCGGTATCCGGGTCAGTGCGTGGAGCGCCACCACTGTCGGGGTCGCCGTTGGGGTTGCCGTCGCGCACGTCGAACAGGAACACGAAGTCGTGCTTACGGGTGGGGTCGAGGTGGGGTTCGCTCATCACTGTCCTTCGTCCTGTTGGGGCGGCGTCGCGTTGCGGCGCTGACGGTGGTCGTGGGAGTGCTGCTGGTAGTAGCCGAGGCTGAAGAGGGATTGACCTTCCTGGTCCAGCGTGCTGGGCAGAGGTTGGTCGAGTAGGTCGTGTAGGCGGCAGATCGTGTCGAAGTATGCGCGGCCGGCCGCCTCGTCTTTGCGGTTGTCGGTGTTGCGCAGGCGACGCAGGTGAGCCTGGGACTTGTCCAGCAGTGGCTCCATGCGGGCTCGGGGTGTCGCCTTCGCCGCCGACAGCACCTTGTCCGCGATGGTGGCGTTGGGGCCCTTCTTCGTCTTCGGGTCGCGCAGGGCGCGGTACTGCAGGGATTCCAGAACCGCGAATAGTCGCCCGGCCACATAGGCGGGGTCTGTTCTCTCTTCGTTGAGCACCGCGTGGACCCTTCCGTCGTCGGTGGCGAATATGCGGTTGTAGAGCAGGCGCAGCAGGGCGGCCCTGGGATGGTCGATGCGTCCGTCGGCGCCGATGCGCTGGTTGAGGCGATGTAGCAGGACGGGTGTGGGGGTAGCGCCCCGCAGTGCGGCATGCAGCAGGTCACGCGAGGCGCGAGCGGGTTCGCTGTCAGCGATGTAACGCCATCCGTCCGCGGTGTCCTGTCCACGCCCCAGGCAGCGGGCGAGGAGCCACAGCGGCGCCTTGCGTGGGGTGTCGGAGTGCCAGTCGGTGATCTCATGGTCGTCGAACCACTGGGTGATCCGCTCCAGCGCCTGGTCCAGGGGTACGTTGATCCAGTCGCGCACGGCGACCCGGCTCTGGTGGGCCGAGAGCGTGACCGCGTGGAAGGTGTTGGTCTCCAGGCCGGTGGTGACCGGGCCGTGACGGCGAGCTTTGTGGAGTTCCGCGTAGACCGCGGCGATGTCCTCGGCATCCGCCGTGAGCAGTGAACCAAGCAGCGGCACGGGCTGGGGGTCCTTCAGCCACCACACGGTAACGGAGTCCTGCCCGCGGTAACGGTGATCGGTATCGCTCAGCAGCGCGTTGAGAACCGCGGTGGAGCGGGCCCCGCACACCTCGCACAGCGGAATGTCGTCCAACTGGATGCGGCCTCCGCGGCCTTGCGCGGGCTTGTTCACCGAGACCAGTTGGGCGTCGCGCGCCTGTGCGGTGCTGGGTACGGGGATCGCTCCGGCCTTGACTGACTCCGGCAACGAGTTCAACAGCGGGCGTTCTTCCCCGCATGACAGGCAGGTTCCCCTTCCGGCGCGTCCCGTCTTGCGGGTGGCGACCACGCCGGCCCAGCACTGCTGCGCGGCCTCGTCCAGGTGCGGCCAGGGGCGCCCCGCGACGTTCACGGCGACCAAGTGGGAGGACTTTGCCTGTTGGGGCACACTCAGCGCGCGATGACGGCCGCTGGTGAAGAAGTTCAGGACGGCGTGGGCCGCGGGGTCGGAGGGAACGGTCTGAGCCCACTGCTGCAAGAGCTCGATGTAGGCCTCGTTGCGCCGCGCGGCCTCGTCTTCCGCCTTCTCCGTGTCCTGTTTCGGCATCCCCAGGACGTACTCCAGGGTGTCCACCAACAAGGTCGGTGGGGGCTTTGCCCCTGACCGGTAGACGTAGGGAGCGTCGAGTGTGATCCCGTTCTTGCGCTGGGTATCGGCCAGGTCACTCACACTGGGGTTTCCGTCGCCGTCGACATCGAGGAGGAAGCCGTCCTCGTCGAGGGAGATGCACCAGCGCACTGTGCGGGGGCGATAGTTGGCGGGAGGAAGTCCGTTCACATGGGGGGCGTAGTCGGCCAGGGCCTTAAGTAGCACGCGTTCACTCCCTGCCGCCGGTGCGCGACGACGCGGCTCCGGGGAGCTCCGCCCCTCGCTCGGGGATAGTCATCACTCCCGAATCCATTCGCGCGTGGAACCAGCGGTAGGTCTCCTGACCACCGGAGTAGTCGATACTGTGCAGCATCGCGCCGAAATCCTCACTGCTGGCGATGGGAGGTCGCTCTGTTCGCGGAGTGAAGGACGCGGAGAACTCTCGAGTGCCCAAGAACGGCTGGGAGAAGCAGGCGCCGCGCTCCACCCGGCGGCGGAACTGATCCCGGTACTTGGCCGGCGGGGCATCAGCGTGCGGCTGCATCCGCACCTGCGCCGTGATGCGGTAGGCCACCTCACGCAGACCCGTCATCATGCGCTGGTCGCGCTTGGTCTCGGCGTCGAAGCGCACCGAGGTGTCTGCCATCGCACGGCGCACCCACTCCGAGGAGACCGTATCGGTGACCTCGTTGCGGCGTACCGAGAACCAACGGATGGGTGTGAGTACCTCGATCCGCTCGATCACGTATTGGAACTCTGGTTTCCAGAAGATCGCTTCCAGCAATCCCTTGGCCGCCGACGGCGTCATGACGGGGTAGCTGAACCGCTCCGTCTTGAACTCGGGGCGGGTGAAGCAGGCGTAGGGACCCTCGACCTCCACTACCAGAGGAGGTGTGTCGCCCTCGTGTTGTGCACTCAAAACACATACTCCTCACTGTCGGAGATCTCGATGCCGCGCCGCTCGTCGTAATCGCCAAGCCACTCGTGCAAGTCGCCGACGACGGGTGCCAGGAGGCCCGACGCCTTGTCGAAGGCCAGGCTCTTTGGCAAGGTCGCCATGTACGGGCGCAGTTCGCGCAGCAGCCCTCCACCGGGAACGCCCCCGCGCAGAAGCGCCAGCACCTCCTGGATGCGCTCGCGCTCTGCTTCGTATTGCGGAGGGATGGCCACGACCGGAACTGTCTCTTCCTTGATCATCCGGAAGAGGTTGGTCACCTCGGGAAAGTTCCACTCCCTCCGGGCGTCCTGGATCTTTTCCCCGTCGTTCTCGGTGTCGGTGAGCTTGAACCGTTCCCGGTAATAGGTGTCCAAGGCGTCCAGATCGTCTGGCGTGGCTTTCCCCGGGCCGAAGAACATTCGCGTGGCGGCCAGGGCGGCCCCGTATATGAACTCGCCCCCGCCGGACGACGCTCCCCCGTCCCCGTCGGCTAGCTCGAACACCACGACGCGGCCGCGTTCCAGCCGTCCGGAGCGGTTACAGCGCCCCGCCGCCTGCTGCATCGCCTCGGCTGTGGCGAAGGCGCGGAACACCACGGGGAAATCCAGATCGACTCCGGCCTCGACCAACTGGGTACTGACCACGGCCACCGGTGATCCGGCTGCGTTGAGCTCACTGACGTACCGCACGGTCTCTCGGCGGTGCCGGGCCACCATACGGGTGGACAGGTGCAGTACCGGCCCCGCCGACTCGTCCCGCCGCTGCGCCACCAATGCGTGCAACTCACGCGCCTGAGCCGTGGTGTTGCACACCGTCAGGGATGCTCGACACTCTGCCACTTCCTCGGCGAGCTCCTCCCGACTCGGAGCCGGATTCAGCCACCACTCATAGTTCACCCGCTGCAGCCGGGTGTAGAGGGGCTTAGGGTCGGCGATGACCTCGCGGGCCGCCAGATCCCGCAGTGGGCTCAGCTCGAAGAACGTTGGTTGTGTCGCCGACGCGAGCAGGACGGTCACACCGAAGTGGTCGGTCAACGTCCGCAACATCGACATGATCGGCACCAACAACCGATCCGGAAGAGCCTGAACCTCATCCAGCACGATCACCGAGCCCGCGAGTCGATGCACACGCCGCATGGCCGCGGGACGCCGGCCAAACAGAGACTCGAACAGCCGGACCGTCGTGGTCACGATGAACGGGGCGTCCCAGTTCTCAGCGGCCAAACGGGCCCACCGGCCGCCAGCACTCTTGGACGTCGCGTCCAGGTCGACCCCGCTGTGGTGCTCCAGCACCACCTCGGGCTCCCCGGGGCCCTCCAGCAACCGCCGATACTCCGCCGCGTTCTGCTCGGTGATCGACAGGTAGGGGACGGCGACAATGACCCGCCGCAACCCATGAACACGGGCATGATGCAGACCGAAGCCCCCCGCGGCGAACGTCTTTCCCGACCCGGTCGGCGCCGGCAAGCGATAGATACCCTGCGGGCCCTGAGCCGCGGCCACCGCTTGCTCGTACACCCGCGCCCGGTCCCCATCCACCGGCGACGAAACCCGACGCGCCAACCGCGCCTTCAGCGCCTCCTCGTAACGCTCGACCAGCCCACCAATCGCCACCCCATGCTCCTGCCGAGGAACGCCATCGAAGTGCGCCGCGGTATCCAAATGATCGGCATCCACCACGGCGCTGAACACGAACCGCACCAGCGAATCGACGACGAGCGCGTCGGCACCGTCCGCAGTGAGCCAGCCCGGCAAACCGGGGCCCTCCAGGATCTCCGGCACCACAGCGGCTACCCGGTCTATGGCCTCCTGTGCCGAGGACATGCCGCTCCCCTGCGCCATAGCCCGCACGTCTTGCCCAAGCTCCGAGAAAGCAGGCAACCCGCCATGGTGGCCCGCGACAACCGAGGCGAGCACCCCCAGATCCGCACGGTGCGCCAACCAGGTACCCGCGCCCTTGTGATCCAGCCCCACCGGCCGGTTCGTGCCCTCTACCCGGCGCAGCCCGTCCTGCCACTCACACCAGCCCTTACCGACGTCATGCACCAAACCCAAGTAGCCCGCGGTCTCCGCTGCCCTAAACGCCTCGCCGAAGCCGCCCGCACGATCACCCACCGCCCGCAGATGATCATCCAACCGGTGCCGCACACCAGCCCCATCCGCACTGTGTGCATACAGCTCATCACCGGCCATGGCCCTCCCTCACGGTTGAGCATGAGAGTAGGAGCCGGCACCGACATACCGAGGCGATACCCCAATCCTGGCCGAACTCGGCCAAACAGCCCCCGGTGACCGCTCCGAAGAGCGACACCGAGAGCGGCTGCGGGACTTTGGCCGTCGCCTTTCCGATCTTCCGCCACTCGAAGGACAGCGTCCAAGGTGCGGCTGCCACGGCGTTGAAGTGGGCAAGGAGACGTCCCTCGTCAGTGTTGCGATCCTCAGCCGCTCCGAAGTACGGCTGCCACCAAATACGGGGCGGTCTTCTCCTGGAACACGAACACGTTGCGATCCTCAGCCGCTCGGAAGTGCGGCTGCCACATCTCCGGGGCGTGCGCCCCCAGCCCGGCGTAGACGTTGCGATCCTCAGCCGCTCCGAAGTGCGGCTGCCACCGTGCTGCGGGTATGCCGGTGGTGGCGGCCACTCAGTTGCGATCCTCAGCCGCTCCGAAGTGCGGCTGCCACACCACCCACACCACCGCGCGCCATCCCACCCCCCACGTTGCGATCCTCAGCCGCGCCGAAGTGCGGCTGCCACGACCTTTACGGTGCTCCGCATGCCGAGAGAGACATCGTTGCGATCCTCAGCCGCGCCGAAGTGCGGCTGCCACCTCCTCACGGTCGTCCCGAGTCTCGCCGTCGGGACCGTTGCGATCCTCAGCCGCGCCGAAGTGCGGCTGCCACCTCAGCCCCACCCACCTGCAGACGTCTGACCACTGGGGGTTGCGATCCTCAGCCGCGCCGAAGTGCGGCTGCCACCGGCCGCTGGACCGCCTGGCCCATCCCCACCGTGGAGTTGCGATCCTCAGCCGCGCCGAAGTGCGGCTGCCACCGATCTGGTGCACCACTAGGTCCGTGGCGGTGAACGCGTTGCGATCCTCAGCCGCGCCGAAGTGCGGCTGCCACCTGCGATTGATCAGGGACGATACCGACTTGTGGGGTCGCGGATTGCCTCGAGGGGCGACCATTACGCGCCCGATGTCCGAATCGGGGTTCGGAACCTCCCGGGGTTTCACTGTGCACTCCAGGTTCTCAAGCCACTGACACATCCTTGCGTCTCTCGCCCTGCTCCCTCGCGATCTCCCGACCATGTTGCCTGACGAAACGGCTCTAGACATCCTTTCTCTCCAACGCCGCAAAGATCACCGCATCGATGAACCACAGCAAAGATTCCCGCAGTGACCTTGATGGCATGGTCGCTTTCGTCCCTCCCTTCAGGGGACAAAGTTGGTCACATCGAGGGGGCTCGACTGATCACACGACTGCCCCGGCCCCTGGCACACCTGACTTCACTACCTGATCCTCGGCGTTCTCGTCTGCTCTCCCGTTGGACCCATTCAGGAGCCCCCTCTCGCCTCGTTGTTTGACGAGGCGGCCCCAGCGGGGTTTGCGTTCGAACTGCTCGGCCACCTCCTCCCCAGTCGGCAGTGATCCGTCCTCGCGACGGTGCGCCAGAGCCCACTCCCACGCTTCGCACTGAAGCTCGGGCGGCGAGGAACTATCCGTGGCCACGCTCCCGACGCTCTCCTTCGACGATGACCATCCGCGTTCGTGAACAACCCGGAGATCCGGCCGATCGAGAACACCCTCAGGCTCCGAAACCGCACCCCCAGCAGCACGGTCATCGTTCGCCTGATCATCGTTGGTCTGCGTACGCACTGCATGTGCATCGCGAATGGACGCCGCACCGCGGAACTGACGCATCAACAGCTCGTAGCTCCCGATCAGCGCCACCGACGGCCACGCGTGAATGATCCGCGACCACACCGTCGGGTCAGCCACCGCGACGTTGGCCGCCAGCGACGCCAGGCTGCCCAGGATCAGCAAGCTCCACGGCAGCACTCCCCCGCGCCGGCCCTGACGGGCATCAGCAAGCAACGTCATCGACGCCGCGACCACCATCCCGTCCACCGACAACGGAAACAGTGCAGCACGCCATTCGGGTTCACCGTGGCGCAGCGCCAGGTCGTACATGTGGGAGTAGGAAACGACGGCCGCGATCCCGGCCAACAGCAACACCGCGCCAATAGTGGTCCAGCGCAACACCGGACTCGACATGGGATTGGACTCCCTTCATAGGTCATCGACCACGCGTGGGAGCCAAACGCCGGTGAGTACTACCGTGAACACGAGCCTCGGGCGACCCTGGAGATGCCCCGCGGACGCCGAAAGCGTGGAGACGAAATGGAGACGAGAACCCGGCTCAACGGAGCTCAACTACTGCGAGCGGCTCCCAACGAGGGCCCCTGACCTGCGACGCAGTACGTCGACCCAGGTCGACCGAGACGCCGAACTACCTTGACACGGTAGAGGTCACTGGTTCGAATCCAGCATCGCCCACCAAAGCAGTCGCAGGTCACGATGGGTCTCTCAGAGATCTCCACGGAAGGCGGAAGCCACCGTGGGAGATGTCTGGGAGACCATTTTCGTGTCGGGGGGTGCTTTCGGCCCCTCAATGGCAGTGCTCACACGGGTGAGTTCGACGACGAACGACGCCAGTCGCTCCCCCGCCCCTCCGGACCTTCGGGAGCCGCTTTCGCCCGCCTGCGCCCCTCAGCCCCAAGCATGGCCGGCCCGGTGAGTCCAAACACCCGAGCCAGTTCGTCGAATACGGACCCGCCCTTCGAGGCGGACCTGGTCGGCGCGGTACTGAGCTTCGCCGACCACGAATGCCGGATTCGCCGGGCTCCCGTCGCGGTGTCGTGGTCGGCGCAGGCCCAGGCGTAGTTGTGGCTGGCCTCGTTGACGAACCGCCGACCAGAAGCGTTGACCTGAATCGCGTGCGGCGATACCCGCTCGGTCAACGTGATCTTCGCCCGGGCAGCGGAAGTCTCGCCCCACGTGGTTTGGGTCGAAAGGGCCGACCAATACCAAGCCTAAATGTAGACCTGATCCACGCATGAGTGGATTTTCGTGCCGTTTGTGGGCGGAAACTTCGTACGCGGACCTCGGCCATGGCGCCCCCCTGAGAAGAACCGACCGGAGGGCCAGCGCCCCCATCTCATGTATCGGCGATCGGCCATACCGGGCCGCGTGGCCAGCGTGAGCACCGACCCGGCTATCCATTTCCCGCGCGCCGGCCCATCTCACTCCGAGAGTTCCGTTGCGCGCCAGGGCGTCCCCCGATGCTTCTGTCGCTCGAATTCCGCGTGTGGCGCATGTGTTGACGCTACTCATAGCGCTCAGCTACCTTCCATGCAGCTCTGAGTAATCCGGGCATTTGACGGATACCCGGAGATTTCCGTATAGCCCCTTATCGGAGGAGACACGGTGAGCGAAGAACTGCTGGAAGACGAATTCTCCCTGGACATGCGCATCGGTCACACGACGGTTTCGACCAGTTCCGCCGGTGCCACGAACAACGCCGCGAGCATCACGTCGCGTACATCGCTCTGCACCGACACACTCAGCGGATGCTGCTGACAGTCGCGCCTGTGAAGCGAGTACATCCATAGCGAGCCGCGCGGAGGGCCCTGGAGGCCGTGTAAAGGGTTCTCTGAGCCCTCCGTACGGTCGTTCACCGAAATGGGCGAGAGAGGGAACGACGCAACCATGGAGTCTCGTTCCGTGGAGAAGGTGACCGACGACGAGGTCCTGCGGCTGGCTCGCGAACTGGCCGACCGGCTCGCGGAACCGGCCGGCGACGCCCCACCGAAGACCCACCTCGCCGACGGTGCCCCCGGCACCGCGCTCGCCCTCCGGTACGCCGCCGAAGTCTTCGACGACGACCGCTACTTCAAACAGGGTCGGCTCCTCCTGCAGCGCACCGCCAAGGCGAGTGCGGCCGCGCCCATGCTCGCACCAGGTCTGTACCTCGGCACCGCGGGTGTCGTCTGGACGGTGACCGAGTACGCCCGTCTTGAGCCGCGCTACCTCCCGACGCTGGCCACGATGGCCGACCGGCTCGCCCACCAGACGCTGGCGATCACACTCCACACCACCGCGGGAAACGTCGCCGCCCACGATTACGACGTCATGGGGGGCGCGGCAGGCTGGCTCGCAGCGCTCCGCAAGGCGGCCGGCGTCCTCGGCGGGCGCACGACGGACGCGACCAGGGAGGCCGCGGACCGCCTCGCCGACTACCTGGTGGAACTGACCCAGGACGACGGCGGCAGGCTCAGGTGGTTCTGCGCGCCCTCCCACTTCCCCAGCATTCCTGGCCCCGACGGACAGCCGACACCGCTTCCGGGATACGTGGACCGGTTCCCCGACGGCGTGTACAACCTGGGATTCGCCCACGGGCCGCCGGGGATCCTCGCGGCCCTCTGCCGCCCCGACGCCGGTAACGCGGCCGGAGACGCACGGCCGCACCGGGTACGACAGGGAGTCCGCGCCCTCTCCCGGACGCTCGGAGCGCTGCGCATCGACGGCCTCCACTATCCGGCGTGGCCCAACCTCCTACTGCCCCACCCGGACTCCGGGCGCCCCGACACCGATGCTCCGCAGGTACCCGCCAGAAGCGCGTGGTGCTACGGCGCGCCCGGTGTCGCCGCGTCCCTGCTGTCGGCCTCGGCGGCCTGCGGGGACCCGGAGCCGACCGACCTCGCGATCGCGACGCTCCTCGGTGTCGACGACACCCCTGCCGAGTACCAGCGCATCAACTCACCGACTCTGTGCCACGGTCTGGCCGGGCTGCTGACCATCTATGGCCGCGCCGCCACCCAGACGGGCGTGCCGGAACTGCGGCGCATGCACGACGAGTTCCTGTCGCGGATGTGCTCGTACGCGCACTCGGACCACCCCTACCTCTTCCCCGACTACGACCCATGGGGAGGGCAGGAGCACAGTCCCGGGCTGCTGAACGGTGCTGCCGGCGTCCTGCTCGCTCTTCTCGGCACCGTGTCCGAGGCGGCGGCCGAGTGGGACGAGCTGCTGTTCCTGAATCCCAGGCCGCCGCGCGGGGACGAACCGGGCGAGACCGCGGCGGCAATTGGGGGCGACCGAGGCGTGGGGGAACCATGAGCGAGAAGGCCACCGAAACCTACAGGGTCAGCGGGTTCTTCATGCTGAGGGCGCCGGCCCTGCCGGCACGCCCGATGCTCGAACTACTCCGATCGCTCCCCGTGGCGGACGGCGCCACCGTTCGAGACGTCGTGCACGGAGACGCAGCGTACGGCGATGCCTGGCAGGACGCCTACGCGGACCAACTACTCAAACTGTGGCGGACCCCGGGCGTACCGGACGCCGTGCGGGCCGCCTCGCCTCATCTGACCGACGCCGTCGAACGCTTCGACAGCCTCACCGGCCGGAGCCGGCGGAAGGCCCTCCGCGGCCTCAGCCGATACCTGAACCGGATGAGTTTCCGTTCGACACCGTTCGGCCTCTTCGCGGGCGTGACCGCCGGCGTGTTCGGCGAGGAGCAGAGCACCCGGCTCGGGCATTCCGCCCTCGGAACCGCCCGCGCGCGTGCGGACTCCGGGTGGGTTATGCACCTGGTGAAGCGGCTCGCCTTCGGCGCCGAGCGCCCCCGCGACCTGCGGGTACGGCGCAACGACCTGCTCCATGTGGCCCGCGGCCGGGTGTGGCTGTCCACCGCCGAGGGCTACGGAATCAACGGCGCGGCCGCGGCTCCGAACGGAGGCGAGGGGCGGACCGCTCCCAAGGGCCGACGTTCCGTCAGCGTGCAGCTCACCGCGCCGGTGCGGACCGTGCTCGACCACACCCGTACTCCGACGACGTTCGGCGACCTCGCCGCCGTGCTGACTGAGGCTTATCCGAACGCCGGCGCCGAGCGTATCGCGGCCCTCCTCGACGGCCTTTTCGACAGCGACATCCTCATCACCGCCGACCGACCCCGAATGCTGGTCCCGCCGACCGGCGACACGGACCGCGACGACTCCCTGCTACGTTCGATGCTGCCGCCGGTCACCGACCTCGCCGTCGCGCGGGCGATCGACGATGTCGAGTCCGCGATCGGCGCGTTCAACCGGGGTGAGCTCCCGGTACCGGAACTGCTCGAGGCGGCGAGCGCACCGATGCCCGACAGCATCGCCGGCCACTCGGGCTCCCTCCTCCAGATCGACTCGACACTGAACCTGGACGCGCCGCTGGTCCTTCCCCGGCCAGTGGCCGACCTGGCCGAAGAGGCCGCCCACCTGTTCCTGCGGGTGGGAGCGGAAGACCGCTACCCGTCGCATCTCAAGGAGTACGCCGACGCGTTCTCCGAGCGATACGGCCACCTCTCCGAGATCCCCCTGATGGAGGCACTCACCCCGGAGACCGGCCTCGGCCCGCCGCGCGGGTACCTCTCCCCGGGGCAGACGTACCCGCTGCCCGGTGTCGTCCCCTCGCCCGCGGACCGGCCGGAGCTGAGGGGCGAGCCGACCCGTGAAGCCGTGCTGAACCGGATGGTAGCCGGGGCCCTGGCCCGCCGGGAGCTGAGCGTCCAGCTCGACGACCGGCTGCTCGACGAACTGACCGAGGTCTCGGCCGCCGAGGATGACCACCGGCCGCCGATGCCCGCGCTCGATCTGCACCTCGCCCTTCAGGCGCCGGGCCCGGGCCGTGCTCACTGGCGCGGCATCTGCAGCACAGCCGGGGTAGTGATGGGCGGTCGGACCTTCGCCCGCTTCCACGATCTCCTCGACGACGGGACCCGGGCATCGCTGCGCGGGCTCGCCGCCGCGGAGGAGCAGCGCCAGGGCGACGCCGTCTGCGCCGAGCTGTCCTCCCTACCCCAGGACGCCCGGTCCATCAACGTCACGATCCGTCCTGTCGCGCACACGTGGGAACTCCCGGTCAACGTCACTCCCGGCCGGGACGAGGAGCATGTGATCCGGCTCGACGACGTCCTCGTCGGCGTGGCCGACGGAAAGCTCTACCTGCGCAGCCGCACGCTCGGCCGGCGGCTGCACGTCACCGACCGCACGATGCTCAACTGGACCGGTGCGCCCGACCCCTGCCGGTTCCTGCTGGAGGTCTCCCAGTCCCTCTCGGGCACGGTCTCCTGGTTCAGTTGGGAGAGCCTGGGCTGGAGCATGCCGTTCCTGCCCCGTGTCGAGCGGGGCAACCTGGTGCTGCGCCGGGCGCGGTGGCGGCTGCGACCCGGCGAGCTCACCCCGGCCCCCGGCGGCGACGGGGACGGAGCCGGGCCGACAGCGTTCGCCGACGCCGTCGGCGACTGGGCCAGGACGTGGATGGTCCCCCGCCTGGTCAACATCATCGACAACGACAACACCTTGCTGCTCGACCTCACCAGCGCCCCTTCCCTGCGCGAGCTGCACGACAGCCTGGAACAGGCTCCGCCTGACGGGATCACCCTGGAAGAGGTCCTGCCAGCGCCCGACGAGGGCTTCCTGCGGGACCACCGGCGAACCGTACTCCTCCGAGATCGTGGTGCCCCTCGTACGGACCAGCGAGGACCCGGGCCGCGTGGTCCGACGCATCCAGCCCCGTCCGGTCCGGGACACCACCGATGCCGCGGAACGGTCCAAGCGGATCGGCAGCGACTGGCTGGCCGTGAAGCTCTACGCAGAGCCGGACGCGCACGACACACTGCTGGGTGTGGGCCTGGCGAGCCTCATCGCGCGGCTGTCCGAGGAGTATGGCGTGTCCGCCCCGTTCTTCCTGCGCTACGGCGATCCAGCCCCTCACCTGCGGGTGCGGTTCTTCGTGCCCGAGAAGGACGCCCGAGGGGACGTCCTGCGCGAGGTGACCGACTGGGCGTACGAGCTCGCCGATGGCGGGCACATCGCGGACCACACCTTCGTCGGCTACCAGCGCGAGGTCGAGCGGTACGGCGGTCCCGGGATGATCGACGCGGCCGAGGAATGGTTCCAGGAGGACAGCGCGGCCGTCGTCCGGCTCCTCCGGCGCCTCCGCGGCTCTCCGACCGGTCTTCCGGGTCTCCCGGACCTCGGCTTGGAGGCGTCCGAGGAACGCACCGCGCTGGTCGCCCTCACCCTCGACCGGCTGTGCGCCACCCTGGTCCCCGAGCCCGAGGCGCGTCACGCCCTCGCCCGCGTCGTGGGGAACAGCAACGCGGGCGGCGGCCTGTACCGTACGGCAGGGCGCGCCCTGTGGACCGCCCGCACCGAAGACGGCCCCGTCCGCGAACTGCTCGACCAGGCCACCGCCACGTGGCGCCCGGCCGCGGAGCGGCTCACCCGACGGATGGCGGCGCTGGAGCGGACGGGCGGACTCCAGGCGGAGCGGGACCACATCGTCGAGGCGCTGCTGCACATGCACTGCAACCGTATGGGGTTGCGACCCACCGAGGAGGCGGACTCCTACGGGGTGTGGCGGCGCCTGCTCGACCGGGCCGCGCACGCGTCCCGCTGAGTTACGGAGCCGGCCACCGCCCCGCGTCGCCGCCGTCCGGTCCGAGGGAGGCCGGGCCCTGCCGGCCGCGGCGCCCCGCACAGGTGGGCGGATGAGGATCGAACGCCCGTCCGTTCCCCTTGCCGCGCCGAACGCGGCTGGGGCGGCCGGTCACCGTGCAGTCCACCACACACACCTTTCGCCTGATGGGAGTCGCATGCGCCTGCCGCGCAGGAAGCGGAAGCCCGCTCCGCCACCCCCCTACGCCCCCCAGGAGCAGATGGCGGAGTCGAACGTCTCGCCCTATCTCGACGAGCTCAGCGAGACCTCGCTCTGGCACATGTCGACCCGACTGCCCCGCCTGATCGGGCTGGCCTGGACCTGGGCGTGGCGGGCCTCCCCCTGGGACACCGCGGCGACCATCGTCCTGAACCTCGCCGCCGGGGTGTTCACCGCGGTTGCCCTGTTCGCCGTCACGGGCGTGCTGGAGCCCTTGTTCACCGGGGGCCCGACTCCGGAGCGCGTGTTGGCGGCGCTGCCGTCGTTGGCACTGGTCGCCGCCGCCTATGCCGCGCGGTCGCTGCTCCAGGCCGGCGCGGGCTGGGCCCAGGCCCGCCTGCGTCCGCAGGTCGAGCGCCTCACCGAACTCCACCTGTTCGACCTGACGAGCAAGATCCGGCTGGAGTCCTTCGACGACGCGGATTTCAACGACACGATGTACCGGGCGCGCGACCGCGGCCAGTACGAGGCGGCCCAGGTCATCTCCTCCGCTGTCGACTTCCTCACCAGCATGGTCAGCATCGTCGCCGCGGCCGGTGTGCTGGCCGTGCTGCACCCGGTGCTGCTGCCGCTGCTGGCGCTCACGGTCATCCCCGACGGGTGGGCGGCGGCCCGGGCCGCGCGCATGCGCTACGAGCGGATCCGCGCCCTCACCCCGGGGCGGCGCCGCAAGTGGGCGCTGGGCGACATGCTCGCCTCGCGCGACTCCGCCGCGGAGCTGCGGGCGTTCACCATGCGCTCGTTCCTACTCGCGGAGTACACCCGCATCGCCGACATAGAGCGGGCGGCGATGCTGACCGTGGCGCGCAGGCAGACGGTGACCCTCCTGTTCGGAGAGGGGGCCGGTGGCGTGGCCACGGCCATGACGTATGCGGCGCTGGGCGGCCTGCTGGTCGCCGAGGTGATGCCGCTGGCCGTGGCGGGGACGGCGGTCTTCGCGATCCGCACCGCCCAGTCGTCGCTGTCGACGCTGTTGTTCTCGCTGTCGGCGACCTATGAGTCCGGGCTGTACTTCTCCGACTTCCTGGAGTTCTCCCGCAGGGCCACACGGCGGCTGCCCGAGGCGCCCACGGCGCAGGACCCCGCCCGGCTCGCCGAGGTGCGGGCACGCGCGGTGGTTTTCGCCTACCCGGGCGAGAAGGAGCCCGCGCTCGACGGCGTCGACATCGACATCCCCCGGGGCGAGGTCGTGGCACTGGTCGGGGAGAACGGCTCCGGTAAATCGACCCTGGCCCGGCTGCTCGCCGGCCTCTACATACCGCAGTCCGGCGCGATCACCTGGAACGGGACCGACATCGCCGAGATCGACTCCGACGCGCTGCGGGCACGCATCGGGCTGATCAACCAGGAGTACACCCAGTGGCCCCTGTCGGCCCAGCGCAACGTCACCATGTCCGCCGAGGCCGAC
This sequence comes from Spiractinospora alimapuensis, assembly GCF_018437505.1. Lineage (NCBI taxonomy): Bacteria > Bacillati > Actinomycetota > Actinomycetes > Streptosporangiales > Nocardiopsidaceae > Spiractinospora > Spiractinospora alimapuensis. Next base: position 1,413,448 of record NZ_CP072467.1, read on the forward strand.
GACGCCCGCCTGGCGGAGGCCGCCCGCCTCAGCGGCGCCGACGAGGTCGTCGCGGGCCTCGCGCGCGGGTGGGACACGATCCTGGACAAGCGGTTCGTCGACGGGGCGGATCTTTCGGGCGGGCAGTGGCAGCGGGTCGCCTCGGCGCGCGGCCTGTACCGCGACGCCGACCTGCTGATCGCCGACGAGCCCACCGCCGCTTTGGACGCGCGTGCGGAGAAGCGACTGTTCGAGAGCCTGCACGCGCACGCCGAGGGCCGCACAGTCCTGCTGATCACGCACCGGCTCGCCTCGGTGCGCATGGCCGACCGGATCTATGTGCTGGACAAAGGCCGGGTTGTCGAGCACGGCGACCACGAGCACCTGATGGCGGGCGGTGGGCTGTACGCCGAACTGTTCCGGATGCAGGCCCAGGCCTACGAAGAGAGCATGCCCCGCAAACACGCCGCCGGACCGGGCACCGCGGTGCCCAGCCCACTTGTTGACGGTTAGGTTCTGTTTCTTGAAGCATCGGCGGGATGGGCGGGTGCTCTGGAATCGTCGGGTGACATGGTTCGACGCCATGAACTCACCGATGGGAACTGCTCGCCCCGCTCATGCCCGCCCCCACACAAAGGCAAGCGATGGGCCGACCACCGGCGCGTCGTCCTGCTCGCTGACTGCCGCCGCCGTCCGCTGGCCATGGCCACCAGCCGCGGCCAGCGGGACGACATCCGGATGTTCGAACCGCTGATGGCCGGCCTGCAGCTGCCCCGCACACGGACCGACCCAGGACGCGCCCCGTCCGCCTGCTCGGCGAGAAGGCCTACCCTCGGCCGCGATCCGCGCCCACTTGCGGGCCCGCAACATCAAGGCGACCATCGCCCCACCGCGCGGCCGCCGAAGACCTCCGAGGTCTCCTCGGGCGGGAAACAGGTGATCTCACGTGGCGTGAAGGTCATCTCCTCGTTGTTCCCGAGCCCGTCGCCGGCCCTGCTGAGTGCCTTGTCGGTAGTCCTCGGCGTATACGGTGCGGGTGGCCCCACCCGGAGACCGTCTCGGCGCTCACGAGCGTCCGTGTCGGATGCTGGCTGGGCCGACCACGTCGGGGCCGAGGCCGTCGCCTCAACCAGGTGACAGCCCTGCCCGACGAGGAGCAGCCCGCTGGCAGGGCTGTCTTCGCCGACCTGGTAGCGATACGGCTCTGGCGTTCCGCTCGCACTGCATCATCAGCCAAAACCCGAGGGTGCATGAACCCCGGGACGCTTCACGCTGCGACGAGGTCTGGGGCGAGGGAACCGACCAACGCCGCGCCGGAGTGGCGGTAGCACCGATCCCGCTTGTTCCGGGATCAAACGCGTTCACACCTCGGGGCGAGACGTGACCCGACGGCGGCTACGGAGCCGGACGACGCATTGCGAGGTCAGGCGTCGACCACGATCGGCTCGAGCTGGGACATGATCTGTTCACGCTCGGCTTCGAACTGCGGAGGGAGCATGAAGCGCTGGCCCAACTCCTCGGGAGACTCGTCGCAGTCCCAGCCACCCTCGTCGTGGGTGACCGCGAGCTCGAACAGCGCGCCTCCCGGCATCCGGCAATACACCGACTTGAAGTACGTACGGTCCTTCAGCTCGGAGATGTCGGTGTAGCCGGCTCCTTCGATGGTGAATCTGAGGGCCAGCTGGTTCTCCAACGACTCAGCGTTCCACGCGAAATGGTGGTAGGTGCCCGCGCCGAACGACCAGGTGCCCTGTTCGTCCTTACGGTTGCCGACCACCTCGACGAAGTTCCCGAACTTGTCGTTCCCGACCTGGAAGGCCGCGCGGTGGCCGTCCTCGGTGATGTGACCTTCGGAATGGAACACGGACTCGGCGAACTCCACGGTCCGCTCCGGTGTGTGAGCGTGGATGGCCGTGCCGTGGATCCCGTGGATCCCGTACTCCTCGGGCACCCCGTTGCCGGCGTAGGGTCTACGCGGGTCGCCGATGTTGCCCACCAGGGCGTACTCGATGCCGCTGGGGTGGTGGAACAGGATCCGTCGCCGCTCGAAGACCTCCACATTCGTGGCGTCGATCCCGTGCTCGCGAAATCGCTTCTCCCAGTAGTTCAGGGATTCCTCCGGCACCGAGAGAAGTACCTCGCGGGCCTGGTTGGTTCCCCGCGTGCCGTGGATGCCGTGCTGGGCCCACGCGAAAGTGGTGATGACACTGGAGGCCTCACCCGTCGCGTTCGAGTAGTAGAGGTGGTAGACCGGCGTCGAACCGTCGTAGAGGACGGTCTTCTTGATGAATCGCAGGCCCAGGAGCCGAGTGTGGAAGTCGACGTCCTCCTGAGCGTGTCCGACCGACAGCGTCACATGGTGTGACCCCTGGATGTAGGTCATGTGCAAAGTTCCTTTCTTTAGGGAATCCCGTGCGGGTTCCTCGACGCACTGGGCCGCGGGTGGGTATTTCGAAATGAGAACGGCGAATCAGTCTCGACACGCGAGGCGATCTGTTCGCAAACACCTGATCGCACACGCCCTCGGCGACCGCGCGTACAATGGAGAACCTGCCCTCGGGGGAACGGAAACGTAGGCGGCGCCGAACGTCCATTCGTTTCTTCGGATATCAATCCAACGGTGTCGACATCACCAAAGAACCAGACGGTGATTCCGTGACTGGCCAGCACATGAATGACTGCGGGGCCACCGCCCTCGACCGGGTCTTCTTATCTCGACACAGAATGACCCGTTTCCTTGGCCCCTACTGGCCGAACATCGAATTTCATCAACCACTGACCTCGACGTACTCGAACGGCCGGGTCATTTGTCCGTTCGTCCAACGCTTCAGATGTGGGCGCGCCTGGAAGCTACAGCACCACCTCGGCCAGTCGCGCGATCTCGTCGAGGTCATCCGTTGTCGGATGGAAGATCAGTTCATCTACCCCGAGGTCGGCAAAGGCCCGGACCGAATCCCTCACCTCATCGGCGCCCGTGTTGATATTGGAAACCAGGAAGTCCGCGGTCTCCGGCCCCATCGACGCGTAGTAGTGGTACAGGTTCTCACCTCCGGTGGCGACATCGGCGAAGGCGAAGTAGGCGAGCGCCACCAGATACGGATCCCCGTCACGTCCGGCGTCCTTCCACGCGACGCGCACCCCTTCGAGGCTGGGGGCCACCATGGCGGGCGGCAGAGTACCGGCGACGTATCCCTCCCCGGATCGCGCGACACGGTCGAAAGAGGCCTGCACCGCACCACCGAACAGCAGAGGGACCTCACGCGCGCGCTCGGTCACCAACGGTAGGTCACCCCCTTGAGGAAGCGCGCCTCGCCACACACTCCTGTAGATCGTGATGTCCTCGTCCAAACGCTTGCCCTTGTCACGGGCGCCCAGGCCTTCCACGAGGTGGTCCTCCTGTCGGCCCCCGAGCCCGACACCAAGAGTCAACCGACCGCCTGAGACCTCATCGATGCCCGCTATTTCCTTCGCGAGGAGTGCGGCAGGCCAGACGGGCCCGGTCAGCACCGTGCTCAGCAGACCGATAGAAGTGGTGGCACCAGCGGCGGCGGCCAACGCCACCGTGTCCATGACACCGGGGTACACCATCCGACCGATGGTGCCGAGTGTGGAGAACCCGAACTGCTCAGAGCGTCGCGCCCACTCGGGCAGAACCGAGCCCCGCACGTCGCGCACTTGGTTGGGAATTCCTATTCCAATTTTCATCCGTCTTCCCTTTTCCCTGTTGCGTACCTCAAGCGCCTCGCAGTTCGTTCTCGTATTGGTTCAGCACACCGGGGGCGATCTCGACCATCTGAGAAAAGACTTCACCTGGGATGTTTTCGGATAGCAGGCCGAACTCCAGCGCGCCGAGGGCGATGGTGGCCAGGCCCATGGTTATGCACTGCTCGCTAGGATTTCCATTGACGATGACCACGCGGAGCGGCGTGGGCTCAGGCATCAGCGAGTTCCTTGTGGACGGCCGGGGCAACCTCGGTGCCGAGACGCTCGACGGCGGCCAAGAGTTCCTTTTGCGGCATGCTGCCCATTCCCATGTGGATGATGATGCGGGTGAGGCCGTACATCTCGCGGAAGCGAAGGATCTTGTCGGTGACCTCTTGCGGGTCACCGACGAGGTAGCTGCCCCCGTAGGAGGCCCCGGCGTCGAAAGCATCGCGCGGCAGCAGCATCCCGCGACCACGCTGATGGTTGTGCTCCATCATGAACCGGGCGAAGTGGGGATACATGGTCTCGCGCGCCTGCTGAGGGCTACTCCCGACGTAGCCGCCGACACTGAGACTGACCGGGAGGGATGCCGAGTCGTGGCCGGACTGCTCGGCGGCCGCGCGATAGAGCTGGATCGAGTCCTGGAGCATGTTCATCGGACCGAACAGGATCGCGAGCGCGAGAGGCAGGCCGAGCGTGCCGGTTTTAACCGCCGAGGCGGGTGTGCCGCCGACGCCGACCCAGATCGGAATGGTGTCGCCGTATGCACGCGGCGCGATGTCCGCGTCGACGAGGGGAGCGCGGAGTCTGCCGGTCCAGGTGATCGGGTTCTGCTCCCGAATGCTCAGCAGCAGGTCGAGTTTCTCGCGGAAGAGCTCGGAATAGTCGGTCACGTCGTACCCGAAAAGCGGGAACGACTCGGTGTAGGAGCCCCTTCCCGCGATGATCTCCGCGCGGCCAGCGGAGAGCTGGTCGATCGTGGCGAACTGCTCCCACACGCGTACGGGGTCTTCGGAACCCAGCACGGTGACGGCGCTCGCCAGCCTTATCCGCTTCGTGGTCTCGGCCGCGGCCGCGAGCATGATGCTCGGGGCGGAGCCCACGAAGTCGCTGCGGTGGTGCTCGCCCATGCCGAAGACGTCGAGGCCGACCTCGTCGGCGACCTTCGCCAGCTCGATCGTCTCGCGGACTCGTTGATGCGGGGTGCGATGCGTACCGCTGACGGGATCCTCTGTTACCTCGCCGAAGGTCATGATGCCGATCTCGAATGCCATCGACTGCTTCCTCTCGGTAGTGGCGACATCAGATTAACATGCTTACGCAAGCAAATACCTTGATGCATCGCGCCACCGACTACCCTGGACTCCATGGCAATGGAACGGCTCACCGAGCTCGAAGATGAGGCGTGGCGTGGCTTCCTCGTCACCCACGAGCGCATCTGGCGTCAGCTCGAGGCCGACCTGGCTCCACTCGGAGTGAGCGCGACCGAGTACAGCGTGTTGGGACTGCTCGGAGAGGCCGGCCGCGGCGGGATCCGGCTGACCGAACTAGCCGAGAAGCGGGTGATGTCTACCGCGGGTGTGTCCCGGCTCGCGGATCGACTGGAGCAGCGTGGTCTGGTCGAGCGTTGCCGTGCGGCCACCGACGGACGCGGGTTCGAGCTGACACTCACCCCGGCAGGCAGATCGCTCCTACGTAAGGCGTGGAAGCAGCAGTACGCCGGCATCAAGCGTCTCTTTCTCGACAAACTGAGCGACGAGCAGCTCCGAACCCTCGCGGACACTTGGGCAAGCCTTGCCGATCACGACGACCAGCGTCCTGGCGAATGAGGCGCGCGCCCGATGGGGCCGTGCGTGACTCATGAATCGCCCTGCCCTCGTGATCGGGGTGCTCTGCCCAGGATCTGTGCACGCGGGCGGGAGACCCGCGCTGACCCGGCTCCACACTCCCTCGGCGCTTGACCCTGAACAAAGCAGTTCGCCGTACCCGTCCGAACCAGTGCGGCGATGGCGGCGCTGAGGTGCTGCGGCGAGAGGGCTCTCCCGGGACCGACTATCTCCGGGGGACGCAGCGGCGCGCTTCCTACCCTGCGGGGGTCGGGGGAGGGAACGGAGAGATGCGTCCAGATTCCTTGGCAGACGCTACCCGCGTACTACGACAGGGGGCGCACGGTCGCCATCGTCGCGTCCAGGAGGGCGCTGAGGGATCTGTGCTCACCTGGTGTCAACCATTGCGCTTGGGCGACGTGCAGACAGGTGATCGCGGCGGCAGCGAGGGCTTCTGCGCGAAGAGACTCGTCGTCCGCGCCGTCCGGCGGCAGCCGGGGCAGGAGGGCGGACGCGATCCGACTTTGCCAGACCGCGTCCTTCCCCTGCTGCAGGGTAGGGCGTTCGAGCATGAGCAGCCCGAGTCTCTCGGCGTTGGGGTCGGAGTCCGCCTGTTCGGCCAGGGGGTCGAACGAACGCCGTAGCGCCAACCAGGGTGACTCCTCCTCGGGCCTGTGGCTGAGCGTTTCGGCGATCGTCGCGCCGAACGAAGCCAGCGCTTCGGCGAAAGCGTCGTCCTTGCTCCCGAAGTACCGGAAGTAGCTGCGACGCGAGATGCCCGCGGCGTGCGCGATGTCCTCCACCGTGGTCGCTTCGAAACCCTGGCTCAGGAACAGGTTCATGGCCGCGTCGACAATCTCCGCCCGCACGGCACGGCGCGTCCGTTCCCGCAGTGACACCTCTGGCGCATTCATGCCGCCATGCTACCCTCTGAGCCACATGTGACACCCGAGTGTCATAACGAGCATCGGGATGCCAACTTCAAGGAGTGACTGAGTAATGGGTGGACGGACGATCGTCATCACCGGCGGATCAGACGGCATCGGCGCCGAGGCGGCACGACAGGTGGCGCGCTCGCATCCGGACACCAGGCTCATTCTGGTGGGTCGCTCCCCCACGAGGACGGCGACCGTGGCGCAGGAGGTCGGCGCTGAGCACCTCCTCGCCGACTACGCCCGGATGGACGATGTGCGGCGACTCGCCGCTGACATTCGCGCCGCGACGGACCGGATCGACGTGCTGGCGAACAACGCCGGCGCGATCTTCGGAGAACGGACCGTGACCACGGACGGGCATGAGAAGACTTTCCAGGTGAATCTTCTCGCGCCGTTCCTGCTCACCCACCTGCTCCTGGACCGATTGCGGGATGGCGACGGGGTTGTGGTCAACACGTCCAGCGCTTCGGCGAAGATCGTCGGTAAGGTCGACGTCCGCGACCTCAACCACGAGAATACGTACGCGCCGATGCGCGCCTACGGTGATGCCAAACTCGGGAACATCCTCTTCACCCGGGGGTTGCACGCCAGGCACGGCCACCACGGGATCAACGCCGTCGCCTTTGATCCCGGAAATGTTCGCACACGCTTTGGGGCGGAGAACAACGGCCTCGTGACCCGTCTGCTGTACCGCACCCCGTTGTCACACCTGGCGCTGATCCCGCCCGAGAAAGGCGGAGCGAACTTGGTATTCTTCCTCAATGGGACGCCCGGCGTGGACTGGAAACCCGGACAATTCTACGCCCAGCGGAATCCGGCGAAGCCACATCAGACCAATAAGCAGGTCCATGACGACGCATTGATCGACCAGTTCTGGCAACGAACTGTCGACCTCGCGGGCGTGGAATGAGCCCAACATCGCCCACGCCTGAATCTTTCACTGCCGAACACCTGACCATTCACGCGCCCGGCATTCCCCGTTGATCAGTAGAGCATTGCATGGCTGAGGAAATCAGTTCGTCAAGACGGTCCCGAGCCTGACTAGCCGTGACGATACGACTCGTCAACCGATTCCTGTCAGCGCGCAATTGGTTGATCGCCTCCGAACTGATGGCGCCCGAGTCGACACAGGACAAGGCCATTCGGACCGACCTATTATCCAGACCCGCGGACCGTAGGCGGAGAATCAGCCGTATCCGATCGATGGAGGATTCGGAATACTCTCGGTGGCCGCCCGCGCTGCGTTCGGGTCGCAACAATCCTTCTTCCTCGTAGTAACGCAGAGCACGAGCGCTGACCCCCGCGCGCTCAGCCGCCATTGTGATCCGCATCTCACTCCCACGAAATGCATTGAACTTCACGTGCGCGTGAAGTTCTAGCCTATCCGACATGAAGATTCATCGCGCAACAGCCCTCGTCACCGGAGCCAACCGCGGCCTCGGCCGACAGTTTGTCCGCGAACTGCTCACACGTGGAGCCAGCGTCTACGCGACAGCTCGCGAGACCACTTCACTATTCGAAATCACTGGCGACAAGGTGACCGTCCTCCCTCTTGATGTGACGGACCCGTCCTCCGTAGCGGCATCCGCCGAGACAGCGAGCGACGTCGATCTCCTGATAAATAACGCTGGGGTGTTCACCAGGACCGGCCAGTTCGAGGTCGTTGCCGACAAAGCGGCGGCGTCCGACAAATCCGCTTTGAGCAAAACCCCAGAAGAGCGGTACCCAGAGTTGGCGAACGCGTTCCGCCGGTAGGAACCCGTTCGGGGAAACTCTTCCGATCGCGTTGAATGACAGGCTTTATGACTGGAAGGAGGATTTGAGCTGTCTGCCGAGAAGCCGCCGGGCGGTGTGCGCGTCGTTGATGAGGGCTCCGGCCTGAAGGAAGAGGTGTGGTTGGCCGAGGAATCTCACGGTTGATACTTTGTTCCCCTGTTGTCCCAATGCTCGTCCGTATGCTTCGCCCTGGTCTCGCAGCGGATCGCACTCCGCGGTGATTATGGTCGCTGGCGGTAGGTTGGTGAGGTCACTGTTCAGTGCGGGCGAAGCCCTGACGTCCTCACGTTCTTCGGGTTGGGTGTACTGGTCGATGTACCAGTTCAGATTGCGAGCGCTGAGGAAGTAGCCTTCGCCGTATTCCTGGTAGCTCGGGGAGTGCAGGTTCGACAGGTCGGTGCAGGGGTAGATCAAGCCTTGGTGAACGAGTCCGGGGCGGTGGCCTCGCATCTGCTGTGCTACGACAGCGGCGATGTTGCCTCCTGCGCTGTCACCGACCACCCCCACCTTCTCGATATCGATATCCAGGTCGGTTTCCCCACTGAGCACAGCGGACACGACCGCGATGGCGTCATCGATCGTCGCGGGGAACGGGTGTTCCGGGGCGAGCCGGTAGTCGACACTGATGCCAATAGCGCCGGCCTCGGCGGCGATCTCTCGAATAGTCGACTCGGCGAGGTCCAATGTGCCGGTCGTCCAACCGCCGCCATGAAAGTAGACGACACACGGCTGCGGATGGTTTTTCAGGCCCGGCGTGTATACGCGCACCGGAACGCCCGCGATCTTGGTATCCTCCACACTCAGCATTCCGACGGCATCACCAGTCAACGAAGCGGCTTTCTCGAAGTTTTCCCGGATTTGCCGCACACTGAGCGTGTCGAGCGGTGGTGTCGCGGCGATGGCGTCGAGGAGCCGCTGGGCTTCGGGGTGCACATGCTGCGTCATTGTGTACTCATTCCTCACTTTCACGCGTGAACGACGGTCCCGCCGAAGGCGTCGAGGAAGAGAAGACGTCGTCCTCGGCGCGGTAGTGGGTCGCCTGTGTACTGACGATTTCGTCCCTCAGGAAATCGCTGGCATGTCAGTACGACTGCGGAAGATCGCGTGGATGCGTGCGCGGCGACCAACTCGATCGCGACCGGGCCGGGTTGCGGGCGTTCAGTCGGAGAGACCCAGTGCCCGGCTGGGGCAGAGCCGTTCGGCCTCGCGGACCTTCTCCTGCTGCTCGTCGAGGGGCTTCTCGGTGAGCAGGTGCACCCGGCCGTCCTCTTCGTCCTGATCGAAGACCTCTGGTGCGGTCAGCGCGCACATACCGGCGCCGACACAGACCTCGCGGTTGGCGGTCACCCTCACGCCGGCGCCTCCCAGCTGACCGGAAGGCTGTGCAGGCCGAAGACCACACCGTCGTACTTGTAGTCCAGCTCCGCGACCGGCGCGTCCAGTCGCAGCCCCGGAAGTCGCTCGAACAGTGCGGGCAGCACCACCTCCAGCTCCATACGCGCCAGGTTGGCTCCCAGGCACTGGTGAATTCCGTACCCGAACGCCACGTGGCGCTGGTCTCCCGCGCGCATCTGGAGGCGCTCCGGGGGATCGAAGATCTCTGGGTCCCAGTTGGCCCCAGCGAGCAGTGCAATGACCCCCTCCCCTGCGGCGATGGTGACGCCGCCGATCTCGGTGTCACGTATCGCGACCCGGGTCGGAACCACGTCCGCGATGCTGTGGAAGCGCAGTAGCTCTGCCACCACATCGGACCGCCGGTTGGGTTGGTCCCGCAGCACCGCCACCAGGTCCGGGCGCTCCAGCAACGTGACCGTCGACAGTGTGATCATGTTGGCCGTGGTCTCGTGGCCGGCGGCGAGCAGCAGGGTGCACATCCGTATCACCGTTTCCCGGTCGAAGTCTCCCGCGGGTCTCAGGTGCTCGGTGGCCAGGCGGCTCATCACGTCGTCCTCGGGGTGGCGCTGTTTGCGGGTGAGCAGTTCGTCCAAATACGCGAAGAGCTCGGAGAACGCGGTACTGGTCTGTTCCGGGGTGCTGCTCCGGGACAGGACCGCTCCTGCTCGGGTCTGGAAGTACTCATGGTCGCTGTAGGGAACACCGAGGAGTTGGCAGATCACCAGCGAGGGCAGCGGCAGTGCCAGCATCTCCACGAGATCGGCCGGCGAGCCGCTGCGGAGCATCTCGTCGAGCAGGCCCGCGGTGGCGTGTTCCACCCCGGGTCGCAACCGCCGGACGCGGCGCAGGGTGAACTCCGGGATCAGGGCCCGACGCTCGGCGGTGTGCTCCGGCGGGTCCTTGCGAAGGAACGTTGGGTTGTCCAGCACCTCCTGCGGCTCGGGCTTGATGAGGGGAAGCCCGGGGGTCCTGTTGTCGGCGCTGAAGTCCGGGCTGGCGAGTATGGACTGGACGTCGCGATATCGGGCGACCGCCCACACCGGGCGGCCGTCCGGAGTGTGCATCCGGGTGGGGCCATTGGTGCGCAGATCCGCGTACTCCTCGGGTGGTCTCATGGGACACCCGCGACGCATGGGGATCTCGTTGGCGGGGTGGATTCTGGCGGGACCGCTCGTGGCTCGGCCATGACATGACTCCTAAGTGAAGGGAAGCGCCCCACTCTTTCGTGTGGATCAATCAGCGCGATCGGAGGGAGATCATCCAGATAAGGGAACAGGTCGGGCGGCCGACAGTTCGCGGGCCGCTCCATGCCGACGCGCGGCACAACCTGACGTTGGTCCTGGACGCGACACGGGAAGCGTTCGCCGAGCGCGGCGTAAACGCGCCTCTGGAGGACGTCGTCCGGCTCGCGGGGGCGTCGAACACCACATCATGGACAGCGAGTACCGCGGTCATCTCTATCGCATCGTGGTGAGCGGGGGCAGGCAGGGTAACTGCTCCGTCGTAGGTGACGAGTGGATCCCCGTATTCATCGTGCAACGCGGCACGCATCGCTGTCATCGAGTCTCCCTACATGGGGATATGGACGATTGAGCCGATAAGTGGAGCGCGTACTCCACTTAATCGACGCTATCATCTGGGGGCACCACCCAGGGCATGCGTGGAGGCGCGATGAGCCAAATGGACCAGACCGAGCCGTCCAAACCGGCATTGCGCGCCGATGCCGAGCGGAATCGCAGGCTCATCATCGATGCCGCCTACGAGGCGTTCGCGGATGAGGGGCTCGACGTCTCGCTGACAGAGATCGCCCGGCGGGCGGGGGTGGGCTTCGCGACGGTGCAGCGTCGCTTCCCCACCAAAGCTGCTCTGGTGACGGAAGTGGTCCGCGCCCAGATCGCACACATCGGTGAAGACGCCGCGCGGTCGACCACCTCCGACGCCTGGACCGCTTTCACCACACCCATACTCGACTGCTGTGCTCACCAGGTGAAAGACCCTGGGCTGGCCGGGGCTCTCGCTCAACTCCTGTCCGCCGCATCCCAACCCGCGGTGCGCGAGCCTCTCCTCGACGCTTTCGAGCCGCTGGCAGCGCGTGCCGTCGCAGAAGGCGTTGTGCGAAAGGACATAACCATCGACGACGTGTTGCTGATCCTGAAGGGCAACGCTGGAGTGATCGCCAACTCTCCCGGCGAAGAAGCAGAGGCGTCCCAACGCTTCGTAGAGATGGCATTACGCGGCCTGCGCAGCGAAATGCCAGCTGAGCGCTAGGGCCTGTTTTGGAGGTTGGAGCCAGTCGTTGATGATCGCGGTGTGGGTCGTGGCTGCGTAGCGGGCAGCGAGTTGTCGTAGCGTGTGCCTGCCCCCCCCCGATGGTGTTTGAGCCGGTTGATCGCGCATTCCACCGCGTGGCGCTGCCTGTGGGCAGCCGTATCGAGGGCCCAGGGTCGCCCGCCCCGGGGGACCGCGCGAACGGCGGTGGGCGGCCTGGTCCGCGGGCTCGGCGATCGTGGCCTGGATCCCGCGCCGACGTAGCCGCTCCCGGTTGGCGCGGCTGCTGTAGGCCTTGTCGGCCAGCACCGGATCTGGGCGGTGACGGGCCCGTCCCGGCCCCGCCCGGCCGATGCGGATCTGCTCCAGCACCGCGCTGAACCGCGGTGAGTCTCCCCGCTTCCCGCCGGTGAGCAGCACTGACAGGACCTTCTGCCCCTGCTCGCCGGCCAAGTGCAGCGTGGTGGTCCATCCGCCACGGGAGCGGCCCAGGCCGTGATCGCCCGGCTCGCCCCGAGTGGCCCCGGGCGCGCCGGCGGCGTGCTGGTGGGCCCGCACGATAGTGGAGTCCACCGACACCTGCCAGCAGATCCGACCGGCGGTATGGGCCCGGGCCTGCACCAAGGCCAGGACGCGCTACCACACGCCCTTGCGCTCGAAGCAGCGGAACAGCCCGTAGGCGCTCTGCCAAGCCCCGTAGGCGGCGGGGATGTCGCGCCAGAGTGTGCGCCGACGCGGATCCGCCAGCGGATGGCGTTGACCAGGGTGCGGCGGCAGCGGTGTCGAGGGCGGCCCTTGCGGGCGGGTCCCGGAAGGAGCGGTCTCAGCGCCTTCCATTGCGTATCGGTCAGGTCATGGCGGTGCAAGGCCGATAGAGTCAACGCTGAAGCCTCCGCTGACTGGTCAACTTGGTCGTTGACCCCGTCCACCGGAGGTTTCGCTCGTCGCGCGCCATGGTCACCCAATCGATACCAACACCAGCCCACCACACACTCCCAAAACAGGCCCTAGACGTGGAACGGCACCGTCGAGACGATCGACACCCTTCTCCTCGCCACCGGTTACCGACCCGCCCCGGAGAAGCGGCGAGTCGTCCATAGGCAGATGGAATTCATCGAAGGGAAGAGATCCGGTTGGAACGCGATACACGATTGGTCCAGACGGCGGTCCTCGGAACCACGGACGCACATGATCCGGTGAGCATGCCCGTGACGAGCCTCGAAGCGAAGCGCTTCCTCGACGATCGTCCTGGGGCGTCCTTCAGGTGCGGTACCTGGCGGGGCGGGTGCGGAAGGCAGCTCATGACTCGTGTGGGCATGGAGCCGATTCTGCGAGCAAGCCATCGCCTGGCCGCCCAGGGGCTTGGCTCCGACGAGCCGGCTACTTTCCCATCACCGCCGGCTGGGAGGCGTTCGGCTACACCGACGAGCAGAACCGGGGCGGGGGCGCGAGTGGCTATGTCCGCGATGATCCGGGCTGGGTCCGCGCGATCGGTAGTCTCAGCTACGACTTGGAGGGCGAGGAGACGGTCCACCCGCCGGACGATCCGGACGGAGAGGGGACCTACGAGGTGGGCTTCGACGTGAACGTGCAGAGGCACTACTCCTGGGATCAGGAGGCGGCGGATCCGTTCGTCGGCGACCGATGGTTCTCCGGCGTGTTGGATCTCAGCGAAAGCGATCTGGCGGAGTCGCACGGTGACACGACTCAGCGGCGCGAAGGGGCGATCTGAAGCATGCGCGCGATTCTGGGTTTGCCCACACTGATGGGGGCCGCGCTGCTGGTGGCCGGCTGCGGTTCGTTCGCCCCGCCCGAGCCCTCACCACCGACCCCCGAGGAGCCGGTGGAGCTGCCGTCGGAGGACGCGGACATCCGCGCGGGGTTCGAGGAGCTCAGCGAGCTCACGATTCCCGACGACGCGGAGGATGTGGACATCACGGTGGAGCACAGCGGAGCAGGTACGCCGCTGTACCGGGTCGGTTTCATCACCGACGCCGAAGGGCTGGAAGAGTTCTGCAACGCGGACAACTTCAGCCCCTACACGCTGATTAGCGAGCCGGACGAGGAGGAACGGGAACGGTTCGAGATCACCGAGGAGACCGTCGACGGGATGGTGCACTGCCGGGGCAGCGGTGTGGAGAACCACACCGACCGCGAGGTGATCGCGGTCTGGCCCGAGGAGGACGTCGCCGCGGTGCACGGCATCGTCTGGGAACTTCCGGGCTGACAACGCCGCTGTAGGAGTCCCATGTCGTGTGGGTTACTAGGTCACGGCGTCCGCCAGGTGGTCGCGAACCGTACGCAACCAGGTGTGCCAACGGTCGGGGCCGTTCGGTGGGACGATGTTGGCGCCGGAGTCGCGGGTGATGTACCCGCGCAGACGTTTATCCGAGACGTCGACCGCGAGCAACTCGTCCAGCTCGGCGAGCACCGCCACACACCGCGACCGGGACATGGTAGCCACGAAGTGCCGCACGCTCGCCCGTTCGTCGGGAAAATCGTCCTTCCAGTCCTGGTGGAAGGAGACCCTCAGGAACTCGGACAACTGGTCATACATACAGCCACTGCTGATTTCTCGGGATCGGCTTGTGCCTGTCTCCGCCGTCTAGGTGGTGTGGCCAGCCACGACCCTGCGGATCTCGTCGTCGGAGCGCAAGCCCTCCAGCCACGCGCGGACCTCGTGGAGCTGTTTGGCCAGTCAGGAGATAGTCACCGCTCGCAGCTCACGACTGTCGAAATAGATCACCGACCACACTCCACCGACCTCGTTGGCCACCCGTTGGGCGAGTTCACGCCCGCGACGTGCGAAATCGTCCTCGGCCTCAGGCGTGGGGAACCCCGATTCCTTCGGATCCGCACGATTCAGCGTCGCGTCATACTCCTCAGCCCACCGATCCAGCTCCACAGCCAGCCCAGAACTCAGCCCCAATGCAGAAGCGTACGGCGAAAGATTGTCATAGAAACCCGGACCAACACCCCACAACGGGTAGCAATCGTAATCCGCCATGACCTTGATGGACTCCACGCCCTTCACCCTCCCGCAGAACCGCCAGAGAATAACCTCGTGATCTCGATACCAGCGTAGCCAGCAACCATTCTTGAACGTTCATTGGCCCATACCCCAGAAACCTTCGCCGCTCATCGACGTCCGTTCATGAAAGACCCAGGGAGATTCGGTGCGGCCAAGTGCGGATCCAGCGGCTGCCGCCCGCCGTGAAGGAGCCTCTGGGTCAGACCTCCCCCTGGGCGATGTCGATGCCCCGGGTAACGAACTTCAGCCGGATACGCCGACCCGACGCCGTCGGGTCGGCCACAGCAATCCTTCCACCGCCGGTCACACTCCGCGCCTGTTGCCTTTCTCGTCGTCTCGGAAGATGCGCCAGTAGCGTTCCGGGATGCCGATGTGCTGGGCGACGTGTTCCTGGAACGAGGACGCGGTCACCTGCTCCGGAGGGTCGTTCTCGATGTAGAGCCAGACGCGCTCGTCGTCGGGTTTGAAGAAGTACAGCACGTATCCCTGGTGGTGGCCGAAGAAGAATCGCCCCTCGATCGCGGGGATGCCCGGATCCTCGTGACGCCGCTCGAACACGACGTGATCCCGCATGCTCAGGCAGTCGGCGTACCCGTAGTTACTTCCCCGGAACAGGTTCCCCGCGTTCCGGCCGAGTTCGCGCATGAACACCAGATATGCCTCCGGCGGACGCACCTCGGGAAACTCGGCCAGGATATGGTCCAGCTCATCCGGACCGCACCCCACCATTTCCTCCGGACGCGCCGCGTCCAGACGC
This sequence comes from Spiractinospora alimapuensis, assembly GCF_018437505.1. Classification (NCBI taxonomy): domain Bacteria; kingdom Bacillati; phylum Actinomycetota; class Actinomycetes; order Streptosporangiales; family Nocardiopsidaceae; genus Spiractinospora; species Spiractinospora alimapuensis. The sequence goes on from NZ_CP072467.1 coordinate 1,429,120, forward strand.
ACCAATTCCGTCTTCACCCCGGCGATCCACGATTCAAGATCCCCCGTCAACGCAACCTCACTCCTCGTGGTTCACCGCGCTACATTCCACTACATCGCGGCGAGTGAAGGACGCCGCCGCGGGCTCGAACATCCCACTCTCCCGCGTCGAGTGGGATGGCCTCATCCAAGCGGCCGGCGACCGCGTGCCCTGAGCAGCTCCGGGTTGCTCCAATCCCACCGGGGCGAGCTGTGGAGCGAGGCGCTCCGCCTCCCCTGGCTGGGGCGGGCCGTGTGTGAACGCTTACGCTGGTCCGATGATCGGTGGCTGTGGTGGCCGCCCGTTCGTACCCGGATGAGGAGGCCCCGTGGCTGAACCGCTCGCTGACATTCTCGCCGACGAGCCCGTCGTGGCCAGTGTCAAGAACGCCGAGGACCTCGACGTGGTGCTGCGGTCCGAGTGCCGGGTGGTGTTCCTGCTGTACGGCACGCTGCTGGACCTGCCCGACCTGGTGCGGACGCTGAAGGATGCGGGGCGGATCGTATTGGTCAACGTGGACCTGCTGGACGGATTCGCGGCCAAGGACGTGACCGTCCGCTTCATCGCCGAGCGTACGGCGGCCGACGGCATCCTCAGCTCCAAGGCGTCCCTGGTCCGGGCCGCCCGTGAGTGTGGGCTCCTCTCCGTGCATCGGTTCTTCCTGATCGACTCAATCTCCTACCGCAACCTCGTCCCCCAACTGCGCTCCTCACAGGCCGAGTGCGTGGAGATCCTGCCGGGCTGCGTGCCGCGCGTCATCTCGTGGGTGGTGGACGACATCGACGTCCCACTCATCGCCGGCGGGCTGGTGTGCGACCGGGATGACGTCTACGCGGCGTTGAAGGCGGGAGCGGCCGCGGTGGCCTCCTCCAACCACGACATCTGGTCGATGTGACCGCGACCCTCGCGCCCCCCTTCACCTGGGACGCCATACGGAAGTCCTGGTTGACAGGGTGGTGGAGAGGGCTTAAAGTCCCTCCGACAACTCCATACCGGCCCCGCCTGTCACGGCGGCGGCAGTTACTAGAGACCAGAGAACAGTAACTCCTTGATTCATCGGGGAGGACTGTTCTTTTTTTATTGCATATTGAGGTGGCCATGAGCACGACTCGGAAGTGGACAGAATTCCTGATCCTAGCGATGTCGTGTGGCATCATTTTTCAAGTCGGCTATATCCGCTTCGTGTTCCTCGCGCCGACCGTGGCCGCTCTCGAAATCACGGCGCAGCAGTACGGCAACATCATTTCGATTTTCGGCGCGACGGCCATCGTGATGTATTTCCTCGGGGGCTGGTTCGCCGACCGGTTCTCGCCGAAGGTGCTCATCGCGGTGGGGCTCGCCGGTGTGGGCGTACTCGACCTCTACATCGCCCAGGCGCCCGGCTACGTAGGCACACTCGTCGCACACGTGCTCATGGCCGTACTCGGGATGGGCCTGTACTGGCCCGCGTTGATCAAGGCCATCAGTCTGTTGGGAGACTCCACCGAACAGGGGCGGCTCTTCGGGTTCCTCGAGGGCACCCGCGGCGTGACCTCGACGATCGTGGGCCTGATCGGCGCGGGACTCGTGGCCGTCGCGGTGACCGACGCCCTGGGCGTGCTCTGGCTGATCCGGATCTACGGGATCCTCAGCTTCGTCTTCGCCGCCCTGGTCCTGTTCTCCGTGAGCGTCGGCTCGCGTCGCCCGTCGGACGGCGAGTCGAGCGCCGTCTCCATTCGCCAGCTCTGGTTGGCGGCACGCAACAAGTACACGTTGTTGATCGGTATCACCGCGATGCTGATGTACACCTTCTACACCCTGCTCGGCTACTTCTCGCCCCTCCTGGAGACCCACTTCGGCGTCGCCGCGGGACTGATCGGTGTCATCGGCGTCATGCGCACCTACTTCTTCCAGCTCGCCGCACCGGTGGGTGGCCTCGTGGTGGACAAGGTGACTCGTTCCTCGCCCCGGTTCCTGCGGTGGATGTTCGCGGGTTGCCTGGCCGTCAGCGTGGCCTTCCTGGTCCTGCCGCGTTCGATGTCGTTCGCGTGGCTCGCGGTGGTCCTCATGTTCGTGCTCTCCTTGTTCGTCTTCGCGTCCCGGGGCGTGTACTTCGCGACCGTGGGCGAGGTGCGGATCCCGGTGAACGAACGTGGCGGGGTCATCGGCCTGGTGTCGGGCATCGCGTTCATCCCCGACGCCTTCCTGCCATCGGTGGCCGCGTGGTGGATCGGTGACCCCAACGCCAGCCCTCCCGTGGCCGAGGCCGGTGGCGGCTACACGACCATGTTCGCGGTGTTGATCGGGGCGTCACTGCTAGGTCGTGTTTTTTGAACGGGTGAGGTCGCGGAGCCAGATCCGGATGGAGGCGATTTGCGTGGTTCCGTCGTAGATCGCGGCGCGTTTGTCGTATCTGGTCGCGACTGCTCGGTTTTGTTTGAGTAGGTTGATGGATTGTTCGACGGTGTTGCGGTTTCGGTAGGTGTCCCGGTCGAAGGTCGGGGGTCTGCCGCCTTTGGCTCCTTTGCGTTTGCGGTTGGCGCTTTGGTCGTGGGGTTGGGCGATGGTCGCCCGGATGCCTCGTCTGCGCAGGTGGGCCCGGATCGCTGATGAGGAGTAGGCCTTGTCTGCCAGTAGACGGTCTGGGCGAGTCCGTGAGCGGCCGGCGCTGCGCGGTAGCCGTAGCGCGGCCATTAGCGGCTCGAACATGCGGGTGTCCCCGCGTTGGCCGGGGCTGGTGGCGATGGCCAAGGGGCGGCGACGGTTGTCGGCGATCAGGTGAATTTTGGTGGTCAGTCCTCCCCGGGAGCGTCCCAGTGCTTCGGATCCGTCCGGTTCGTTCCGGGCCGTTTCCCCTTTTTTGTGGCGCCGGCGGCGTGGTGGTGGGCGCGCACGGTGGTGGAGTCGATGCCGACCTCGAGGGCCTCGCCGGTGGCGGCGTCGATACGCAGCCGTTCGGCGATCCTGTCCCAGGTCCCGTCCAGTGACCAGCGGCGGTGCCGCCCGGCGGCGGTCTCCCAGGGCCCGTACCGCTCGGGCAGATCCCGCCAGGGGATCCCGGTGCGGGTTCTGAACAGGATCGCGTTGATGACCTTGCGGTGGTCGGCCCACCGCTTTCCTTTGTGGGGGTGGGCGGGCATGAGCGGGGCGAGCAAAGCCCACTCAGCATCGCTAAGTTCATGGCGTCGAACCATGCCACCCAACACTTCCAGACCACCCACCCACCCCGCAGACCCTCCACAAAACACGGCCTAGGGCGTGGAGGAGGTGCGTACCGGAGGCGGCGGATGAGTGGCGGGCGCTCGGCGGGACGCCGCCCACCACAGGAGTGTCAACAGCAGTGCGCAGAGATGTGCGAGCCCCACGCTGAGCCACCCCAGGGCGTAGGAGTCACCGATGTCCATGACCAGTCCCAGGGTGAGAGGGCCCGTGGCGAAGCCCAGGTAGAGACCGACGGACAGTCGAGCGGTCGCCGTACCCACACGTTCGGTGTGGACCGCGCCCATCAAGGCGAGCATGAGGACGACGTTGGCGGCCAACGCGCTGACTCCGTGTCCCACGACCCCACCCCAGAGGAGTAGGGCCTCGCCGGTGTGGGCGGCGCCCAGCAGCAGTCCGGTCGAGAGGGTGGAAAGAATCGCCAGCACGGTGAGCACGCCGTGGGGTCTCGCGGTCCGCGTGTTGACGGCGCGTCCCCACAGGACCCGTGCGACCATGCCGATCGTCCCCGCCGCCGCTCCCGTCAGTCCCGCGAGAACCACGCCGAGACCGATTTCCTGATGGGCGAAGAGGGGGAGGTAGACGTTGGTGGCCTGCAGGGCGGCGCCCGAGAACAGCGCGTATCCGGCGAGCCACCACACGCCGGCGGGTACGGCGCCCACGCCGTGGCTCGCACCGTGCGGGGGTTCGCCGCTGGGGGCGGTGTCCGTGCTGTCGGGCACGAGCCGCACCGCCAGCACGACCCCCAGGAGCGCGATGGTGATCGCGACGCCCACCGCGCCGCGCCAGCCCATCACAAGAGCGACCGAGGGCAACAGCAGGCCCGCGAACAACTGGCTCAGTTGCACCCCCGACTGCTTGACGCCCACTACCAGGCCTCGCCGCGTCGCGGGGATGTGCGCCGCGACGAGCCGGTTGGAAACGGGGTTGGACAAGGATTGGGCCAACCCCGAGAACGCGACGGCGAACAGCAGCCACAGGTAGGATCCAGCCAGCACTGCGGTGCCGAGTGCCAGGGCGCTCGCGGCGAAGATCCCCGCCACGGACCAGTGATCGCGCGCTCGGTCGACGAATCCCCCAAGGCCCGCCGCGCCGATCGCCGCGACGACGAACGCGACCGTCGCCAGGGCGCCGAACTCCGCGTTGCTCAACGCGAGGTCCTCGATGAGCAGGGGGCCCAAGGCGCTGATGGCGTACAACAGGAGCGGTCCGATCCCCATACACAGCACCAGAACCGCGGTCATTCCGCCGACGCGCGCCGCGGGCGGGGGCGACGAAGTGGATGGCGGTCGAGCGGCTCGTGGGTTCGCGCTCTCGGCCATGACCACACCTCCTGTTCGCTCTGCGCACGACTGTCCGCCTGGCGGACGACATGGGTCGGCCCTGGGCTTGCTGTCACGTGGTTCACAATCGGGTTCTTGGTACCCGCGGGGGTCGTTCTTGGGAGTGTTCCTGCGGTTCGTGGCGGCGATGGAAGGATCTCTCCCGGTGTCGCCTCGAACCTCTCGTCCTCGACTGGGTGGGCCCGACGGGTATGAAGTCCCCGGGCTCTCTCGGTTATGTAGGAGCGACGAGGGGGCTTCCTCCGTCCCGCCTACATGAAATAAGGTTCCGCTATGAAGAACGATGTTGTCAACAGTCCCGCCTACCGGATCGAATCCGTTGACAACGCTCTTCGCCTTCTCCTCGAGCTACGCGACCGACCGAGTCTGCGCGTGGCCGAAAGCGCCCGATTGTTGAACGTAGGGCGCTCGACCGCTCATCGACTGCTCTCGATGCTGCAGTACAGAGGGTTCGTCGACCAGGACCCCAATACTCGGGAATACGTTCCCGGGCGCGCGCTCATCGAAGTCGGCCTCACGGTGGTCGGTGGCCTCGACGTCCGCCGCAAAGCACGCCCCCACTTGGAACAGTTGTGCCAGGACCTCAACGAGACCGTTCATCTCGTGATACTGGAAGGAAACGGTGTCCGCTTCCTCGACGGCATCGAAGGCCATCAGAACCTCCGCACGAGCATCCGGACCGGAATGCTGCTCCCCGCCAACTGCACCTCCGGTGGCAAGGTGCTCTTGGCCGACCTCAGCAGCGAAGAGCTGCACGCGCTCTACCCACGTGGCATGTCCGGGGTCACGCAGCGCAGCATCACCACCATCGCCGACCTGCGCACGGAACTGGAACGCGTCCGACAGCGCGGCTACGCCACCAACTTCGGCGAGAGCGAGGACGGCATCGCCGCCGTCGCCGTCTGCGTCCGAGACGCTCTGGACCGCGCGGTCGCGGCTGTCGCGGTGACAGCACCGAACGCGCGGCTGACCGAGGACAACGCCTCGAAGTTCGCCGAGCTCATGACCAAGACATCCACCGCCATCTCCCACGACCTCGGGTCGACATAGAACCCCTCGTGCCGCAGGGAATCGGGGCCCTCACCTGGCGCTTGGCACTGAGGGCGACGACCTCCGAAAAAGCCCCCTCGGTCAGCCGGCGGTCGCGCGCCTACGCCGGATTCTCCGCCTGGGATTCGTGCGCACGCGCCCGTATGGTGCGGAGTGGAGGAGGCGACCGTGGTGACCCGGGAGTCCCACCTCCCCCGTGCCGTGCGGTTATGCCGGGCGGGCCGTATCAGAACCCCGGAGAGCCGACAGCACTGACTCCTGAGGGGAGATCTGGCGAAACCGTTCGCGAGGATGCGGTTTGACCAGGGCCTGATGCTCGGTTCATGTCAACGGTCGGAGTTCGCGGCGACGATCACCCTTCGGGAGGGACAGGAACGGCTGACCGAGTCCGACCTACCGCGGTACTTCACCGACGGCGATGTGGGACGACGCGTCCAAACGGTCCAGTCCGCGTTCGCGCATCAACGTGCCCAACCGTTCGCGAACCCGGTCACGTGTTGATCCGTCCAGTTTCTCTACCAGTCCACGCGCGGCGTTGCCCAAGACGAACTCCCACGCGGTAACAGGGTCGATGGGAATGGTGTGTTCGAATCGCCGAACCCGCACGCGTTCCAGGCCGAGCCGTTCCAGCCAGGCCCGAAGCAGGTTGGCGTCGGCGATGCGTTCCCGCGCCTGGCTGTAGCCGGGAATGGGCTTGGGCTCACCGGTCTCGATGGCGACGGCGTCGGAGAGCGCGGTCAGGAACGAGCCGAGAGCACCGTCGGCCCATACGGTTACCGCGAGGCGGCCCCCCGGCCGCAGTGCGCGAATCAGCGCGGAGGCTCCGGCGTCCATATCACCGAAGAACGCGACGCCGTGTACCACCTGGACGAGGTCAAAGCTCTCCGGCTCGGGCCACTCACAGACGTCGGCGGCCTCGAAGCGCAGATTGTCGACACCCGCGTCCCGGGCCCGGGCGCGCCCCTGCTCCAGGAGCGCAGTGGACAGATCGACGCCGACCACTCCCCCGTTCGGGGCGACCGCCCGCGCGGCGGGAAGCGCGGAGGCGCCAGATCCACAGCAGGCGTCGAGGACCCGCTCTCCCGACACTGGAGCGGACTCCCGCACCGTCGCCAACCCGATTGGGTCCCACAGCCGCGCTGACCACAAGGCGAATTCACGCGCACCCGCGTCAAAGATCGTCCCAACGTCGCTCGCGCTCATCAGCATCCAATCTTCCGGAAACGATAATCGTTATCGTATGTGCTCCTTGATCCCCGGTCGACCCCGACAACGTTCCCCACTCCCCTGCCGGATCCCCCTGCCAGTCACCGGAACGCCGGGGTCACGGCGCGAAGTGCGCAGACGATGAAGGCGGTGGGCGCCCCGGAGCGCCCACCGCCTGTTTCACTGGAATCGAGCCAGCGCGCGGTTAGTCAGAGATCTGCTCCTGCGCGGCTGCCTTGCGCTTGCGGGAGATGTAGATCGCCCCGGCACCGCTGCCCAGAGCGGCGACTCCGGCGCCGATCAGGCCGAACAGTGCGGCGCCGGTCACTGGCAGGCCCCCATCGGCGTCACCGGGCGTCTTGGCGTCGTCCCCGTCGTCCGATCCGCCCTCGTCTCCGTCGTCGTCGCCCTTGCCGTCGTCGCCGCCGTCACCATCGTCACCTCCATCTCCGTCATCGCCACCGTCGCCACCATCTCCGCCGTCACCGCCGTCACCGCCGTCGCCACCGTCACCGCCGTCACCACCGTCACCGCCATCTCCACCGTCGCCACCATCTCCGCCGTCACTGGCGGGCAGCACGCTGGCGGATCCGACGGTCAGGTGCATCAGGTCGCCGGAGTAGGCCTCCTCGCCGGAGGAGTCCTCAACGGTGCCCGCCATGGACACTTCGAGGCTCGCCTCGGCGCCTTCCTCGCTGGCCTCCTCCACCACGGAGGTGGAGATGGTGACCGTGGCCGAGGAGCCGTCGGCGCCGTCCACCTGGACCTCCGCCGACTCTCCGGGGGCAATGCTTTCGCCGAAGAAATGCCACGTGGTGGGGGCGGCGGTATTCGGCTCGACCGTAGCCGTGGCCGTACCGTTGGTGAGGTCGATCTCCGCGTTGTTGTGCGTCGTGATCGTGGCGATCTCTTGTCCGGAGAGATCCAGCGCGCCGGAGGCCACATCGTCCGAGACGACGATGTCCAAACCGGCGCGGGAGCGCGCCTCAAAATTCTCCCGGATGGAGTTTCCGGCATTGTTGTACGCCTGCGAGGTGGTGTCGGCCGAAATGGTGCCGAGGAATGCCAGCACGCCGTCCGGGTCGTCACCGGACCATTCCACCGCGTGATTATCACCTGAATCGGTGAAAACGTATCCCAGGGTGCCCTGGAACCCCTCGTCGACCAGGCCGCCTGCGGGCAGCGTCACCTCCAACACGGAGGACTCGACGATGTAGGGGCTGTCGGCGGAGGCGGGGGATGCACCGAGGGCGAAGAAGGCTCCGGTGGCGAAAACCGTGGTACAAGCCGCGGCCGCACGCTTGGTAAGGCCGGTCTGGGCCTTCCGAGTAACTGCGGTCATGGGAGTTCTCCAAGCACAAAAATGGGGAAAATGATCATTCAAACGGGCTGCTGGGCACGCCGAACCAGAAGATCCATGGTGTCGCCGGACGAATTCCAGGGTCGCTAGTGCAGGGCGTAATCCTGGTGCCGAAGGCATAGCGCTCTACCGCGGGGGACAAGGCGGTGGCGCGAGGTGTGCGGAGATCACTGGACGGCTGATGCCTAATTGCCAACTGCCGCAGTGTTCAGGGCGACGTGGGTGACGCTAGCACGTCCGGTAAGGCGCGTGTAAACCCTGTTGCCCGATTTTTTCGCTGAGGCGGATGCGACGGAACCGAACGCGTGGGGTCACTCCGGCGTCCCCGGAATTCCGTGCGCAGCGGAGATGCTTGGACAGACTCGGAGGTGTTTCGGTGGAAGTCGTTCGATTTGTTATCGAGACCCTGCTGCCGAAAGAATCAGATGGCGAGAGGCGCCACCTCAGGTATCCAACGATCATCCATGCAGGAGAATCATGCGCTCCGTGCCGTTCGGACCGACGGAAAGTCACGTTCCCAACATCGTCGCCGGGATGATGCGCATCGCCGACAAGACCGATGCGGAGATTCGCGCCCTCTACACCTCGGCCCGTGATGTCGGCATTGACTTCTTCGACCACGCTGACCTCTACGGATTCAACCACCCTGGGGGTGGCCTCCACCTGTGTGAACGCCGGTTCAGCTCGGCCCTGCGGCTCAGCACCGCCGAACGCGAGCAGATCACGCTCCAGACCAAGACCGGCATCGTGGCCGAGGAGTGGCACTACGACTCCTCCTACGACCACATCGTCGCCTCGGTCGAGCAATCTCTACGGGCCCTGGGCACCGACTACATCGACGTCCTGCTCATCCACCGCCCGGACGCGCTGGTCGAACCTCACGAGGTCGCACGTGCCTTCGACGACCTCGAAAGCGCCGGCAAGGTCCGCGCCTTCGGTGTCTCCAACCACACCCCCCGGCAGATCGAATTGCTCAAGAGCGCCGTTGGCCAACCGATCGTGGCGAACCAGCTTCAACTGTCCATCACCCACGCCCCGACCGTCGCCCAGGGGTTGGCCTCGAACATGGCCGCCGAACCCGACTCGGCCACCCTCGACGGCGGCGGCATCATCGACTACTGCCGCCTCAACACCATCACGGTCCAAGCCTGGTCACCATTCCAGAAAGGCTTCCAGGACGGCGTGTTCCTCGACTCCAACGACTACCCAAAACTCAACAACGCACTCGACCACCTCGCGGCCAAGTACGACGTCACCCCCACCGCCATCGCCACCGCATGGATCACCCGCCACCCCGCAGCCATGCAAGTCATTCTCGGCACCACCACACCACAGCGAATGAAAGACGCCGCCGAAGGCTCGAACATCCCCCTCTCCCGAGCCGAGTGGTACAGCCTCATCCAAGCAGCCGGCCACCCCGTCCCCTGAGCGGCGTCGGATCTACGGTGGAGGTCAGTACGGTCGACGGAGTTGTTGCCGTTCGCGGACGGAGGGACCCAGTCGGTGTTGACACAAGTGGCGGAGGGTGTGCTGACTCACCAGAGTGAGCTCCTCCAGAACAACACGGTGGTCGTCCGAGGACGAGACGGGGTGTTGCTGATCGACCCAGGGATCACGGGCGAGGAGATGACCTGTCTCACGAACGACCTCGGCGCGTTGGGCCAGCCTGTCGTCGCTGGTTTCGCGACGCATCCCGATTGGGACCACGTGCTCTGGCATCCCCGCCTCGGCGACGCGCCCCGCTACGGGACCGCCCGCTGCGCGGGTGTCCTGCGGGAGCTGCGATCCGAACCGGGTTGGCGGGCCCGCGCCACCGAGGGGTTACCGCCCGAGATCGCCGACGAGGTACCGCTGGACCTGTTCGGCCTCATCGCCGCTCTGCCGGCCGGGACCACGCTGTTTCCCTGGGACGGCCCGCGGGTGCGGATGATCGAGCATCCGGCACATGCCCCCGGGCACGCGGCACTGCTGATCGAGGGCAGCGGGGTCCTCGTCGCCGGGGACATGCTCTCCGACGTGTTCGTCCCGATGCTCGGCGACTTCACCGACACTGGTGATCCAGTCGAGGACTACCTCCTGGGGCTGCGGCGGCTCGAGGAGGTGGCTGGTGGTGTCGACATCGTGGTTCCAGGTCATGGATCGGTCGGCGGGGCCGAACAAGTGCACGCCCGGCTCGAGCAGGACCGCGCGTACGTCCACGCCCTACGCGATGGCAGCGATCCCGACGACCCACGGGTCACCTCGCCTCCACCGGGCTGGGAATGGGTCAGCGACATACACACGGGTCAGGCTCAGGCCCTCGCCCGATGGCGCGGTCAGGACGACACCCCCGGTTGAGAACTCCGCGTGGGGCTTCCCGCTCCCGACGCCAGAGAGCTGGAACCTCATTCACCCCCTGCGGGTCACTGACTGTCGAAGGGTGAGTAGATCCCGGTGTAGTCGAGACGCGGTTGCGCCCAGTCACCGCCGTGGGCGGGCTCAACACAGTCGTTCACCCAGAGCCCGGGGTTCATGGCCCGGAACGCGACCACCCATACCTCACCTGGCCGCACGTCGAAGGTGTCGCGTGCGATCGGGCTTCCCGTGGGCGCCTCCCCGTCGCGTCGCACGACATAGACGGAGTGGCCGTGCAGGTACCACGGGCGAAGTTCGAAGCTCCGGTTCACCACTGTCATCAGGACGAGGTCTCGCACGTCGACCAGCTGGGTGGGGATGTTCGGAGGCGTGTATCCGTTGACGGTCTTCGAGTAGGTGGGGGTGCCGCTGACGTGGACGAGCCGTCGATCCATGACGAGGTCGAACTCGCGGTCGAAAGCGCCCTCTGGGTCGAACGGCAGGTCGGTCGGCTCTCCGTAGCTGTGGAGATCGAGGTCGGGCCACGCCCGGGAATCATCGGTGGTGTCGGGGAGCGTGCGGCCGACCATGCCCTCTGGTCGCACGCGCAGCCCGGCGTCGAGGTCATGGTCGACGAGGAGGGAGACCCGGTCCTCCGGCATGGTGAAGGTGAGGTCGTAGCGACCACCAGCCGGAATTCGCAGGTTGAACTGCGCGCGCTCGCCGGGTTCGTTGATGTCACGGCCATCAACCGCCACCACGCGGAAGGATGCGCCCAGAAGGCTGAACCAGTGTGGCCGACTGTCGGTGTTGATCAGACGGAGCCGGACCGGTGTGTCCGGCCTGGCCATCTCTTCGCGCACATTGTCGCTGTCTCCGATGACCACCCGCCCGTCGAACGTGTGGACCGGCACGATGAAGTCCTGGTCCTCTGGTTCGTCCGGCTCTTGAAGGGTTGAGCCCCGGACCACGAAGCAGCCGTAGAGACCCCGACGCACCGCGGCGGCGTCGTGGGTGTGATACCAGTAGGTCCCCGGATTGTCGGCACGAAACCGATAGGTGAACTCCTCTCCCGGCATCACTGGTTCCTGGGTGACACCGGGAACGCCGTCCTCGCCACAGGCGATCTCGTAGCCGTGCCAATGCAGCGTCACCCCATTCTCGATGTTCCCGTTGCGCAGAGTGACCTCAAGAAGGTCCCCCTGGTGCACGTCGATGGTGGGGCCGGGGAGGGTTCCGTCGTATGTCCAGGCGTTCACCGAGTACCCCGAGGACAGGGGGACTGACCTGGCGGCCGCCGTGATGACGTGCTGGTGCGTCGACCCGCCTGGGATCGGGACGTCGGGGCCGCGTAGGTCCGTGACGGCCGTACCGTCCTCGGGGACGTGGTCTCCACCGTCTCCGCCTCCAAGATGCAGCCGCGGAACGGGAAGGAACGTCAGTCCCGATCCGGTGACACCCGAGACCATCGCGACCGCGCCCGTCACGCCCAACATCCGGCGTCGGGTCAACCCCTTAGGGGTTGTGTAAGGAGGCGGGTTGGGGTGGATGATGAGGCCCGTCAGGGCCACGGCCCCGACCACGGCGGACACCGCGATCACGACGGTTGATGTCCTCACCGGAGCGCCGGAGAGCACGGTCACTATGGGCCCTGCCGCGGAGGCGTAGCCGGCGGCGAAGAGCGTGAGGACCACACGGAACCGGCTGACCTTGTGCGTGGCCCCAAGCATGGCGCGAAGGAGGGCCTCCCCTGCGAGACAGAGCACCCCACACACGGCCGCGGCCAACAACGGAAGACTCAGAACCGCCGTCTCCTGGACCAGCCACCATCCCCCACGGGAGTAAAGCCACGCGGTGCTTCCCCCGCGCAGCAGGGTAAGTATCAGTGCCACCACGACGAGGACGCCGAAGGTCCGCCGTCTCCCACGGTGGAGCGTGACCGCTGCGACGAACCATGCGACGGCGGTCGTCGTGGCGATCCCCAGATCCGTCACCGCGGGCCATGACATCGTGTCCATTGGCAGTCTCAACTCCGATCCGCGACAGCGCTGTTCACATCGGGGAACGCGCTGGTGGAACGTCCAAACACCTGGCGGTCGCACCCGGGACGTCCCGGCCCGCTCGCGCTCGCGGGAGGGCCAGGACCGACCACGGGTCAGAAGACGCGCGTGGCACCGGGGATGGCGCGGATGAGGGCGGCGCCGATCCACGTTGTGGGGACCGCGAGCACGGCCAGGGCGGCGAACTTCGTGACCGCGGGCGCGTCCCACCCCGACAGCGCGACGCCGATCGCGACGAGCACCAGAGTGTGCAGGAAGTAGACGGCGTAGGCGTTGTCGGACAGGAAGCGGCCGAAGTGGCCCTGCCGGTTGACGAAGCGTTGGAAGAGCCACAGCAGGAAGAGGATCATCCCCACGGCGAAGACGCTCTCGAAGGTCGACATGACCAGCGACGCGAAACTCCCCCGCACCATGGCCTCCTCGAAGGAGGTTCCGGCGATCGGCGCGAGAAGGACGAGGGCCGCGATGACGGTCGCGAGACCGCCCAGGCCGGCGGCGCGGGGGATCGCGTCGAACCAGCCGCGCCGGTAGGCCAGCGCGCCGACGGTGAACAGCAGGGCGTACTGCGCGAGGTAGTCGGGGGTCGGCAGGCCCACGATCGGCCAGTAGCTGCCGATCGGGACGAGGAGACGCCACAGGTAGGTGGCGGCGATGAGCACCAGCGTGAAGCCGGCGATCGCCACGGGACCAGGCAGGCGTCCGGTCCGACGTTGGGCGATGAGTGTGTGCTCTGGCGGTCGGAAGCTCCGGATCATGACGTAGGCCAGTGAGAACACCAGTAGCGCTTCGACGAACCACATCGGGCCGGGAGTCCAGGTGATCAGGAGGTAGAGCCAGTAGGGGAGCTCGCCCGCCGCGTCGTCGAGGTAGCCGGAGACCGCGATGATCGGGCGCATCAGCAGGAGGAACAGCAGCAGTGGGACGCCCAGTCGGACCAATCTGCCGCGCAGGAACGACTTCGATCCTCTCCTGTCGACGGAGCCCGGAACGAAGATCCCGGAGACCATGAAGAAGAGCCCCATGAAGTACGTCTGGTTCAGGCCGACGAACACGTCCAGGAGTCCGCCACTGGCGTCGTTGGCCGGCTCGGCGTAGAACCACATCGGGATGTTGCCGTAGGTCAGGGCGGCGTGGTGCAGCACGACCAGCACGGTGAGCAGGACGCGCAGGTTGTCGATGTAGGCGAGTCGGGAGGCCGACGGGGTCTTCGCGGTCCGCGACCCCTCTCCCGGAGCGTGTGTGGTCAAGGTGAAGCCCTTCCAGGGTGACGAGAACGCCGTGGCCGAGTGGTCTATTTTTTGTCCGTGCGGACAGTTTTCCAGCCGAACGGTTCACGTGCGATCCGGCGTAACCCGGAGATCACCCTAGGGGAACCCCGGCGGACCCCTGTGTACGAACCCAGACCTCCCAGGGATTTCGGTCGAGCACCGGTGGGGACGCCGACCAGTCGGCGGCGTTGCTACCGTCTATCCATGCGGTCAGAAAACCAATACCCTGGCCAAGAGGTCGAGGACAGCAAGAAGCGCTCCTTCATCGAGGAGGCGCGGCGAACACAGATCATCGAGGCGGCGATCGAGACCCTCGCCGAGGTCGGTTACGCCGACGCCTCGCTGGCGCGCATCGCCCGGACCGCTGGCATCAGCAAAGGCGTCATCACCTACCACTTCGACGGCAAGGACGAGCTGATCCAGCAGGTCGTCGAGACGGTCTACCTCGATATCGCCGGCGCGGTGACCCCTCGGGTCCACGCCCAGCCCACCGCGCGGGAGGCGCTACGCACCCACCTCCTGGAGGTAGCGCGCTACATGCGACCGCACCGTTCCCGACTCCAAGCGCTCGGCGAGATCTTCGCCAGCGCCCACCGTCCCGACGCCGACGGCACGCGCCGCTACAACCTCACCGACAACGAGCCGATCTACCAGGGACTCGAGGAGTTGCTGCGGTGGGGACAGGAAACCGGCGAGTTCCGCGCTTTCGACCGGCGGGTACTCGCGGTGACCTTCCAAGGGGCGTTGGACACCATGTTCGCCTACTGGGTCGCCTACCCCGACCACGACCTGGAGGACCACGCCTGGCAACTCGCCGAGATCTTCGACCGCGCCACCCGCGCGCACTGAGGTCTTACCCCACGGCCGTGTTGTCTGTTCTCACCCTGACCGCGCCTCTGCCCGCCCAGCCCTCCGCTACGGTCCCGGCGACTACCCACCACGAGAACCGCCCTCCCTTGAACCCCCACCGCCTCCACAGCGGCTACGGCTTGCGCCCCATGCCGCCGAAGTGGTCGATCTCGACTCGGGTGCCGATGTCTGAGGGATCGGGGCGCCAGTAGGGCACGGAGACGACTCCGGGGTCGATGACGTCGAGGCCGTCGAAGAACCCCAGGAGCTCCTCGGGGGTGCGGTTGACGCGGGGGTTGGTGCCCACCTTGTTCCAGTGGTTCACCATGGCATCCATGGTGGCGCCGTCGATGACGTTGGTGTCGTCGCACAACGTTAGGTAGCTGCCGGACGGGAGGGCGTCCAGGAGCCGGTCGATGATGGCCTTCGCCTCGTCGTTGTCGGTCACGTGCCCGATGATGCCCATGAGCATGAGCCCGACCGGTTGACCGAAGTCGAGGGTCCGCGCGGCCTGGTGGAGGATCTCGTCAGGATCGCGCAGGTCGGCGTCAATATAGTCGGTCGCTCCCTCGGGTGACCCGACGAGGAGAGCACGCGCGTGCGTCAACACGAGCGGATCGTGGTCGACGTAGACCACGCGGCACTCCGGGGCCACCGCCTGCGCGACCTCGTGGGTGTTGTTGGCGGTCGGCATGCCGGTTCCGATGTCCAGGAACTGTCGGATCCCCACACCACGGGCGAGGTGGGTGACGGCACGGATGAGGAAGGCCCGGGAGCAGCGGGCGATGGCGTACATCTGGGGGTTGCTCTCGATGATCTGCTGCCCGACCTGGCGGTCGACCGGATAGTAGTCCTTGCCGCCGAGCCAGTAGTTCACGATCCGGGCGGAGTGGGGAACTGTCGTGTCGATCATGTGTCGCTGCTCCTGCTTCCGAGGTTCCGGAGAGGGGGACGAGGGGGACGCGTGGTTCGACATGGGGACTCGCCTTGGGTCGGGGGTCATCACCGTCAGCGTAGAAGGTTTCGCGCTCGTCGGCCCGGCGAAGCCGCGACACAGCCGGCATTTCACCCCGCCGACTCTTCCCGCGGTCTCGCGGTCACTCTCGGTCCACACGGCGAACGGCGCGCTGGCCAGGATACGACGCGCCCGTGTCTCGCGCCCTAGTCAAACTACCGTTCGCAATCGGTCAGATCCTTTTCGCGCCGGATCTCGAGGGCTATGAACCTAGGCGATGCGCCAGATCCCGACGCGCACCGACGGGGGTACGCCATGAGCGAGACAACGAACCGGATCACCGCCCTGCCCGAGCAGCGGGCCGCTGAGATGGCGGGTGTCGGCACCCAGTTAAGGCCGCCGCACCGCACGTCACGGTCGCATGCCAGCCTGCCGCGTGGTCTGAGCTACGTGGCGGAGTCGCGGACCCACCAGGGCCGCTTTGGCCGAATGTTCCCGCAGCTCCCGCCGTACCTGCCGAATGACGCGGTCATCAGGGCGGTCGCCCAGCGGATGCGGGAGGACGATCCCGGCGGCGTGGGGGGCGACAACCCCGACATCCCGTCCGGCTTCACCTACCTGGGACAGTTCCTCGACCACGACATCACGTTCGACCCGTCGCCGTTGCGGGAACGCACCGAGGATCCGGAAGCCTTGACGAACTTCCGCACGCCACGTTTCGACCTGGACTCGCTCTACGGCCGCGGACCGGCCGACGATCCCTACCTGTACGACCAGGACAACCCCGGTGGGTTCCTGGTGGACCGGCACGACGGACTTCTTGATCTCCCCCGCAACCGTCAGGGGCGGGCCCTGATCGGTGACCCGCGCAACGACGAGAACACCTTCGTGGCACACCTCCATCTGACCATGCTCCTGTTCCACAACCGGGTCCTGGAGGAGATCGACACCTGGTCCGATCGCCCGATCCCCCAAGGTGAGGACCCGTTCGACGCCACCCAACAGTTGGTGCGCTGGCACTACCAGTGGGTGGTGGTGAACGACTTCCTCCGCCGGATCGTGGGTTCTGACACCCTCGACGACGTCCTGGTGCGCGAACCTCTCTTCCCCGGCGGACATCCAGTGCTCCAGCCGCGGTTGAAGTTCTTTCACTGGCACGTCCGACCGTTCATCCCGGTCGAGTTCACCGCCGGCGCCTACCGGATGGGCCACTCCATGGTGCGGGCGCGGTACTTCCTGAACTCCATCGTCCCGCCCGAGCCGCCGCCCCTGCTGATCCTGCCGCCCGAGCCGATCAGTGAGGCGGACCCGTTGAGCCACTTCGGCGGATTCCGGCCGCTCCCCGCCCGCTGGCAGGTGGAGTGGCCCCGGATGTTCGACGTGCCCGGCCCAGGTCAGGAAAGCCGCCAGCCCAGCCGGCTCATGGACGAGCTCGTCGTTCCGCCGCTGCACACCCTGCCACCCGAGGTCGCGGAGGGCCTGGCCAGCCTGCCGGCCCGCAACCTCACCCGCGGCGCCCACCTGGGCCTGCCTTCGGGACAAGACGTGGCGCAGGCGATGGGGGTGACACCGCTGACGGACGCCGAACTGGACCTTCCGGAACCCGGCCCGGCTCCGCTCTGGTACTACATTCTCCGCGAGGCCAAGATCCAGACCGGGGGCCGCCATCTCGGGGCGGTCGGGGGGCGCATCGTCGCCGAGGTGTTCGTGGGGCTCCTCGCCGAGGACCCCTCCTCCTTCCTCGCCCGCGCCCCCGGCTGGGAGCCCACACTCCCCAGCGCCCACCCGGGAACCTTCACCATGAGCGACCTCATCACCTTCACCGGCTTCGGCCTCGAGGAGGTGACGGGCTAGCGTCCACAGAACGAGCCCCCTGTCCCGATGGACGTTGGCCGGGGGCTCGCCTCCCGATGGCACCGGCGGTCGTCGGTACCGACTCGATCAGAACGCGAGGGAGATGAGGCCTCCGATGGCCACGAGGATGCCGATGATGCCGGCGAGGGTCAGGGCGACGTCGAAACCGTAGGCGATGGAGCGGACCCGCTGTTCGTGGTGGGTCTCGCGCTGCAACATCGGTTCGTACTCGGCCTCGATCTCCCTGATGCGTTCGTCGATCGTGGCGAGTTCGGCGTCGTCGGCCGCGGTGTCGGTCTGTTCCCCCAGGGCCTTATCCCGCAGAAGGTCGGCCTTTCGGGACAGGACCTCGGCAAGTCGCAGTCCCCGGTGCCGCTCGGCACGGTTCTTGGCGGCGATCGGGGCGTCGGCACGCTGGTCGTCGATCAGTCCGCGCATTGAACGGGTCAGAAGCCATACCGATATGAACAGAATGCCAAGGCTGTAGTATAGCGTCATCGGATGTTCATCCTCTCGGGATTACTGTGACCGGAGAACTCACTCACTTCTGGCTCGGTCCCTGCTTCTTGGACGAACCCTCACCTTGGCTGATTCGTACTGTGGTTGTCGTGATGTCGGGCGGTCGCTGAACTGCCTGACTGACAGGCACGGCCGACATGCCCGCATTACTCTTGCCACTCGTCACTGCATTCCCTGATTGCTGGACGGTCGTAACCTCATCGGTCGAGGCTTGGGCACCTGCTGCCGTATCGACCCCTGGGACCGCATCGAGCGGTTTTGGTACGATGTCTTGATGCGGCTCGAGTTCCGCATAGCGACGTCTGAAGTCTGTAACGTCCGCGTCAAACCCTTGCTGAATCTGAGACTGTTCCTTCATGAATTCACTATTGACAACCCGGGAATACCCCGCGAGCAACGTCTCGATTTCCGCAATATCGTGTGGCGCCAATCCCGCCGCATCCACAACCTGACCGTGCTCGTTTATACGATCTGACAGCCTAAGACGCGCGGCAACTCCTTCAATCCGATCGGCATGCCCCTTAATCTCGTCACTTCTAATAAGAGCCTCTTCCTTGTGCGCGCCGATAGCATCCAAACTAGCGCGCGTCTCCTCCAATTCCGCCCACGGAGTTGCCTTCAGATCCTTCGTTTCTTTCATCCCGTTAGCGTGCTTTGTGAGCAACGCATCCCGCTTCGTCGCCAATTGACGTTGGGCATCACTCTTCCCATCTGTTTGTTGGAGATACTTGATCACATCACCACGAAGCTGTTCGTTGTCCACTGCCATCGAGTTCAACTTCATACCAAACGCGTCACCCGCCTCCTTTTCGGTACTATTGTGAGATTTTCCTCGCCAGTAAATCGCCATCGAGACCAATAGGCCGGACCCGGTGATCACAGCGGCTTCGAGCGCAAGAGGTATCTGCAAGAAAGCTTCGATCATCGCACCACTCCAGCGTCAAGTCGGGACTCGCCCCAGGCGAAATCAAAACGACCAAGGAACAAACGTTAACGCAACCACTACCGCCAGAACATCCAGACAGAACCCCCTAATGAGCCTGCGGCGCATTGCCCACGATTTCTCTGTTAAACTCCGACCGTCGGGGGAGATTCCGCCCAGCGACCGGCGGATTCCCACACACTCTTGAGTCGCTTTTTCATGCATATTCGCAATCATATCCGAACCAATCCCGGTGAATTGATCCCGGAATTGATCTGTCCCGCTGGAGTACCGTTCTATCGCACCAATCTCTCCTTCAGCGCGAACTATTGCCAACTTCACATCATCAACACGACCCGCGACAGAGAACAACAAATACTGAGATTTCCGTCCGACCCGCTGATGGACACAGGAGACCGTTACGACGAAATTGGCCGTTATACACACAAGAAGCAGAGCGAACATCATCCAGAAAAATACGGCCACACCAGTCACTCCTTAAGGGCCCGGCCGGTTCGATTTTCCACCGGCCCTCAACCTGCCGAGAAAGTCTTTCGTACGGCTTCCAAACGTCCTACCCTTCTCCGCTTGCTCCACGCTTTCCGAGGTGGCCGCACTCTCGCCTGTGGCCACCCCATTGCCAATTTGCTCCTTCAGTCGGCGATTCACAGCCTTTTTCACGCTGAACCCATTCAAGGCGAGCTCCTTGCTGCGCTTCGCGTATTCCCGGTCGACGGCCTGCACTCGCGGATCTCTATTCGCGAGTTCCTCCAGACGCCTGGCGGTACGCCGTAAATAGCGCGCACTGCTGGTAAGCCGTTCGGCGTTGGCCGCGACGAAGTTCTTCTTGTTATTAGCCTCCCATTTCAGATCAAAAAAGGGTTTGATTTGAGCCTTCAGGCTCGCGATACCCCGAAGAACTCGGGCCACCGCAACTTCCAGACCGTCATTATTTCGCTCTTCAAGTATCAAATCAATCTTACTCTTAGCGATCCTGCGTTTCACCTCCATCCGCGCATCCTCCGGAACAAAATACTGCGGCGCTGTTTCGAGTTTCGCTTTTTCTCCCTTCTTGGAGCTAGGCTTCACCTCCTTGCCATTCTCCGACTCGCCCTTTTCCTTGGTCTTCGCGTCACCCCCTTCTTTCGCCTCCGACTTGGCGCCTTCCTCGATCTTGACAGTGCCACGCTTGTCGACGACCACGGTGACGCCAAGCGACTCCCCGGAATTAACCCGCTCGATCACCTCATCTGCGGTCAGTGGAATCAAATCAGCGTAACGAATATGCGTCCCAGCGATCTTCTTGGCGTCCCATTTTATCCGAGTTAACGGTATTCTTCTCTTCGGTATTTCGCCGGTCTTCAGGAATCTCGCACGGTCTTTGTTGTTCCTGCTCCTGGTCGGCTCGAGGCGGGCCAACCACATAGTCCCGGCAGCGGCGAAACCCAGCGCGGTAAAAACTGCCCACGACTCGAGACCCCCAAAGGCGCTGAGAAGTTGGAAAATCGGCGGCAATGGACATTCCTCACCCTCATTACGTTATTCATTTTGTTCCCCGGCTTGGCTCCGAGGCTGATCCATCTTCGGTCACGCGCTACAACGGAAAATGCGCCGCGTGTCACGACCACTCAGATCACCACTCGTCTTCGAAGAAGCCCTCCGGTGCGGGTTCGTACGGGAGGGGGCGGGGGTCCTGATGGCGACGGGAGGTGCATTCGCGGAAGGGACCGGTGTCGCCGATGATGACGCTCATCTGGTAGTCGAGGTGGTCTCGGTACCAGATGGACATGCCCGTCCCGGGCTCCCAGCGCAGCACCTCCCAGGCGTGCCACACGGCGTGGAAGCGGGACACCGCCTCCGCGTGGCGCCACCACTCGCGGCACCAGCGGAACTGACCGCCTTCCGGGCGGCAGAACATGGGGATGAAGAGCTCGGTGACGAACTCCTCCACGTTGCGGTAGACCGGCGTCGGCGCGGGGGCTTCTTCCTCTTCCGGGACCAGCTCCTTGTCCTGGGAGCTCGCGTCCCCGGCCGGCTCAAAGGACTCCTCCCGCTCGGTCTCCTCCACCTGCTCGCGGTAGTCCTCGGGGGCGGTCTCGCTCATGCTCGTTTCCTCATCTGTCACAGTTTTCGGGGATTGGGACGCGTCATCGGGCGAGTCCACGGCACCTGACTCACATGTGGAACACGTGAGGTCGCGCCACGTCCCCGTCCCACCGCATCGCCCACGGGGAGGGCTGGGCGTGCGGGCGTGGGCGGCCGGTTCCGTGGTTGGGAAGTGCCCTGCCCCGTGTTGTTCCCCTGATTGCTGGTCTGAGAGCTTCCCTGGGAGTTCGTCTGGGTGTTGCTCCGGTTGTTGCTCTGGGTGTTGGTCCGCCCCGCGTTCTGAGTTCGCGTTCGCTCCGCCTGGTACGCGTCGTTCATCGCGTTCCACGGATCGGCGCCCTGTTTGCGGTTCAGGTCGTACTGTCGCATGACCCCGGGCGCGTGCTGACGCAGTGTCGCCTCCGCCTGCTCGCGTTTCTTGGTCGCCTCCGGGGAGTTGTTGGTAGCGGCGCTGGCCCAGACGATCAGCGCGTCCTCAGGCGTGCGGGGCGTCTGTTTCCACACGTTGTCCATGTTCGCGTCGGGCCCCCACCGACGCTTGATGTACTCCTCGTGGACCTGCCGCTCCTGACGCATCTTGTCGGCGCCGAAATCGCGGTAGGCCTGACGGAACTCCTCTTTGGAGACTTTCTCCTTGGTCTCTTGGGGAAGCAACTGGTAGAGCCAATCGAGCACCTTGTCCAGCAGACCCCTGGCACTGCTACGGTCCGACCGGCTCTCCTGCCGCGGGTCCGTTTGCCCTCGCCGTTGGGATTCCCCGTCCCTGGGCAGGCCCCTGCGCTCCTGCTTCTCTCCCTGGTTCCGCTCCTCGGGGAGCTCCATCCCCTGAAGCCGTCGCCTCTCATCGCTCACCCCCTGCCGCACCCTCCGCCATAGCTGCGGCAGGCGGTAGAGCAAGGTGTAGAGCAGCATCCGCACCACGTTCGCCGTCGCTCTGGCGGCGATCTCGATGCCTTGGGTGATGCCCTGCTCAGCGATCCGGCTGACCTCTTGCTGGTGTTGTCCATACATCACGACCACTCCCTTGTGGGTTCGGATCGGAGTTTGGTGACGTGACTAGTTTGCGCTGTCATCGAAGTTGGGGGATGACCGCGGACTCGGACTTGTCCTCGGGGTACACGCCGAGGATGTTCTCCCGATGCATCACTTCCGCGAGTTCCTCGCTTTCCTCGAGTTCGTCGAAACGATGGCGGGGCTCTTCGGTGCCTTCGAGCGGGCGAGCATAGAACGGTCGGTATTTCGTGCCGTACTCAACGACCAGGAGCTCGTTGTTCTCCAGGTCGGGATACGCGTCCGCGATATAGGTTTCCGGTTCGGTGAGTAGCTCGATATCGGTTATCTCGTGTTCGTCGGTCACGCGAAATGAGAGGAGTTGGGAATCCTCGTCGAACCCGCTGTCCGATCGCGCGATGTAGGTGTCCTCACTGGTCTGCCGGAACGACGCGTATCCATGCGCTCCTGTTCTCGAGCCAAGATCCTGCAGGGTCAACTGGGCGGGCACGATCGTGTCGCCCTCGGCATAGAAGTCGAACGAGTACCCGTCGCCACTGGTGGTGTCGCGCTCCAGAATCTGGAGTTCGTTATCCCAGGTGATGTCCCAGAAGGCATCCTCATCTCCTGGAACGGTCCCCGTTCCCTCGGGCGCCGCTCCCCAACTCTGCGGAGTCCCGTCCGCCGAATCGTCATCCAGGTCGACGAACAGGAGCTCGTGAGCGCCACCGTCCTCGGGCGCCGAGACGAACCAGAGCTGGGAGCCATCCGGGGACAGATTCACGCCGCTGTATCTGGGCTGGTCTCCCGAGATCGTCTCGCCGACATCGATCTCGACGGAGCGCAATAGCTGGTACTCAGCCGTCTGGTCATCCAGCTCGGCGACGTGCACGGCCCCGGTCTCAGCGTTCTCCCACACCATCCGACGGAAGTCAGCGGAGAAGTCGAGTTCCTCGGGGAGAGGGCCGCTGTGGGCCAGGATGTCGACCACATCACGCGAGGACATCCCCGTGTCTTCCTCCAGGCCGCGCATGGCGAGGCTCGTTCTCAGAGTCCCGTCCGCGGGATCGTAGAAGGCCAACGACATCCGGGGATTCTCCTCCGGGTCCACCGGAACGGATCCGACATGGAGGACCGCGAGACCGGACAGGTCGGCGTCGCTGATCTGTGGTTCCTCCTCCGCGGCCTCCTCCTCGCCTTCCTCCGGCTCAGGGTCGTCGGTCTGTTCCGAGACACACCCGGCGACCAGGATGAGCGAAAGCGCCCCGCCCACGAACGATCCAGTTCTCCAGCGCACAGACAGTCCTCACAGTTTCGGCGAACAGACGGGAGTTACCCCGACCTCAGGGCTTCGACTCCTGCTCGGAGTCCCCTTCGAGTGGGGCGTTCTCCAGCACCGGACCGTAGCGTTCGCGCGCCCCGGCGGTCACGAGCTCCTCCGAGGCGGCGATGGCCGCGCTCACCCGCTTCACGTGCTCTCCCTCGTACCAGGGGGCCATCTTCAACAGCATGGCGGGGGCGGCGGTCGCGAACAGGAGCGCGTCGCCCTTGGCGATGTTGCGGATGTCGGAGCCCTGCATGATCTCCTGGCGCCGTAGCTGGACGGAGTGGTTCCCCTTGCCGTCCCCGTAACTGAAAGAGCCGGTGGAGACGTCATGCTGTCCGATCAGCTTGGAGAGCGCTTCGACGATCTTGTGGTCGTCGAGGCCGGCACCGAACATCTTCACGGTGGCCGCGGACCACATGGCCTCCATCCCGTTCTCGGTCCACACGCGCACGCCCTGCCGGTAGCTCTGCAGGATGGTCACCGGGATGATGCCGCGCGAACCCAGGTGGGAGTACATGTCCGGCAGGTCGGCGATCTTGCAGATGTTCGCGGCCTCGTCGAGGACGGCGACCAGCGGCGGGTCGAGGCGTCCACCCTGCCCCTCCGACGCCTCCTCACCGGCGAGGAACACCGCGTCGGTCATGGCCGCGATCAGTGGCGCCGCGCTCGACCGGGACTTGCTGAGCAGGTGGAGCGTCTGGTTGGAGGTGACGAACGCGGTCACGTCGAACTGGTCGATCGCGGGTGTTCCGGGGGGATTCACCCAGGCCATGATCTCCGGGTCGTCCAGGCAGCGCGCCGCGGTCCGCGCGGTGGTGTAGATACCGTCCCGGGTCTCGCTGACGATGTTCTGGGTCTCGCGCAGCGACTCGGCGTACGCGTCGTATCCATGATCGAACAGGACCTCGACCGGGCGCGGCTGTTTGGCGTCGTGCAGCCACTCCCCGACCCGGTTGAGCGAGGCGTCGTCCAGGGCGGCCGCGAGGATCAACTGGGAGAGCAGGGCCTTGGCCGCCGGTCCCCACATGTCCTTCTTGGAGTCGTCATCGATGGTGAGGACGAAGTGGCCGGCCAGCCGGTTCGCGTCCTCGACCGACTTCACCCGGGCGAGTGGGTTCCACCAGAACAACTGGGGCTGGTGCGTGATGCGTTGTGGATCGAACAGCCACACCCGCTCGCCGGTCATCTGTTCCCGGATGCGTGCTGTGGCCGCCCACACGTCGCCCTTGTTACTGGTGGCGAGCGCCGGTCCGGGGGCGCTGAGCACGTAGGGGATCGCGAGGGCGGTGGTCTTGCCGGCGCGGGGCGCCATGTAGGCGAGGATGGTGTCCTCCCACGAGGCGAACAGCGACGGTCCGTTGGCGCCCCGGTACTGTTTCACCTTCCCCAATAGGAGCCCAGTGTCGTCGTCGCTGAGGGACTTGCCCTTGCGGCCGGCGAGGGTGCGCTTGCGCAGCCGTACCGCCTTGTCCGCGGCCTGGGGGCGGGAGAGCTCACCGATCGACTCGTTCTTCCCGTTCAACGAGGAAACGATGTCTCCGTCCGGCGGCCGGAAGGCGCCGAAGAGCCGCATGACGAAGCGGATCACGAAGAACAGCGCGACCAGCATCACCGAGGCCAGTGCGAAGACCAGCCATGTGGGCGCCCCGGACCAGGTCGCGTCGAAGTCGGCGGTGACGAGCGCGATGGCCCACTCCACCCCGAAGTCGCTGACCTCCCCGTCGGTGATCGCGGCCGCGAGCCAGCCCGCCGCCCACACGACGCCGAAGACGGCCACGACCCCCCACAGGGCGACCAGTAGCAGTAAGGGGGAGGCGGCGCCCGCGCTCGCACTCCCCCGCGGTTGGAACTTGCGGGCCATCCGTCCTCCTCCGCTCAGCGAACCGCCTGGTCCGTGTCGTACAGGCTCATCTCGTCCTGGGTAAGTGTCATAAGTACCGGGATTCCGAGTCGCTCGGCCCCGGTCTTGAGCAGGTATTTGCCGCGTCCGGGGTGGCGCACGCCGGGTTGCCAGGAGTCCGGCGACGACCAGGAGGCCACGAGCGACTGCTCGGGTCCTGTCAGCGGGGTGATCTGGTTGACGTGGTTGAGTTCCCGGGGCGGAAGACCGGCGAGGACCGTCACCGCGGAGCGGTCGACGAAGCCACGCGCCTTGGCCCGGTCCTCCTCGGTCGCCAGCGCCTCGAGGTCGCTCAGGGAGTGGGTCACCATCACCGACGCCATACCTTTGGCGCGGTTGAGGCGGGTCAACGCGTCGGCGAACTCGACCAGACCGGGGGCGCCGCGCAGCGCCCGCCAGAGCTCGTCCATGACGCCCATGTAGGAGCGTCTCTTGGCGAGTCCGAGCTCGGCGAGGGCGGCCACACCGTCGACCATGCCGAAGCCGTAGCTCCAGGTGCACAGCATCGCGGCGGTCAGCAGCTTGTCGCCCGCCGCGCCGACCGCGGAGATGTCGACGCTGATGGCGGGGGCCTCCAGGTCGAAGGGGCGGGTGGTCGGCCCGTCGAAGACCCCGGCGAGGGATCCAGTGCACAGCAGGCGCAGTGTGAAGACGAGTTCGTCGACCCGCTTGTCGTAGTCCTGCTCGTCGACGGAGCGCGCGAGCTCCCGGACCACGTCGGGCCCTTCCTCCACCACTTGGAGGACGTCGATCACGGTCGGCTGCCGCTCACCGCGCAGTCGCTCGTCGAGGAGGTCGATGGTGGCGCCGAGGATCACCTCTTCGGCGTTGGTGATGCGACTCTCGCGGATCAGGGTGCACAGGGCCATGAGCAGGGAGAGCCGTCGTGATCGGACCTCCCAGCGGAGTTTCTCCCGGTCCGCGTCCTGCATTCGGTCCAGTGCCTCGCCCAGTGGGCCGGCGTCCAGGGGGTTGATCCGGTCCAGTCCACGGCCGATCCGCACGACCTGCCCACCGAGGTGCTGGATGAGGTCGGAGTAGTCGGGCTTGGTGTCGCCGAGGATGATCGCCTGTGAGCCGAAGGCCACCGCGCCGGTGACGATCCTCTTGACGAACGTCGACTTGCCGGTGCCGGGCTGCCCGAGCACGAAGCAGCCCGGGTTGGTGATCAGCCCGGACCGCAGCCAGGTGAGCGGGTCCATGCACACGACCTCTCCGGAGAGGAGGTCGCGGCCGATGGGTGTACCGACCGTCGGCGGCTTGCTGCTGGTCACGAACGGGTACAGGCCACACGCCTGCGTGGTCGTCGCCTGGTACTCCGCGACGTGCGTGACGTTCGCGGCCCGTCCGCCCTCGGGGGTGGGCCAGCCGAGCAACGGGGCGAGCGGCTCGGCCTCGGGCCCGTCCTCCTTGGTGTCCCCGACGACCATCGGGTTCGCTGGCTTCTTCGTCTTGGCCATGTCTCTTTCCCTCAGCCCATACCGCGTTGCACGAGGAACGGCGGGCAGATCCCGAGCGGTAGTGTCGTCGCGAACGCGACGTCCTGACTGCCCCAGGCCCGTCGCAGGCGGATCCGCGACGTCTCCGCTGCGGACTCCGTGTGGGATTTGGCCTGGTCCAGCTCCTCGGGGTCCTCCACCGTCACCGAGGCGTACATGCTCATCTGTACGAGCCCGGCACCCATCGTCTCCTCGCGCGCCGCCTGCTGGGCGTAGGCCTCGTCCTGCCGGTCCCGGGCGCTGACCTGGTGGCGCACCCGGTAGGACAGTTCGCTCTTGTACTGGGCGGCCGAGCGTTGGTGTTCCAGAACCCGAGCGGCCGCGGCGGCGGGCCAGGGTCGGAACATGAGCGTCATCCGCTTGGTCCACCGGGTGGGCACGAGCAACTGGGCGAGGACCGTGCTGGTGACGTGGGTCCGGGGTGCTTCCTGCCACACCCAGGCGACGCTGGTCCCGCTGTCGTGGACGTAGCGGTCGTGCATCACCTCGGCCGAGATCGGTCCCGCGTCCGACCAGTCGTCGGACTTGATGTCGTCGGGGGCGACGAACCGGGCCCAGTTCATCTGGCCGCGGATCGCCGGGTCGTAGGCCGTGCGCACCATCGCGACAAGGTGCTCCGGGGTTGCACGCCCGTGCACGCTGACCCCGCATCCGGACAGGCTGTTCTCCACCTGGGAGAGGTGGTGGCCCACCTCCGCCACGGCTTCGAGCCGGGTCTTGGGGTGCGAGGGGAACTTGCGCGGGTCGAAGGTGATCGAGATCCGGGTCTCCACCCGGGCGCTGACCGAGGGGGCCAGCTCCACGAGCTCACCGATGATCCTTCGGGCGGCCTCCGGAGCGTCCGGGGAGACGGCCGACCCCACCTCGTCGGTCAGTGTGGATCCGGGGTCGGGGGCGGTCTCCACCGTGACCGCGACCCAGGAGACCCAGGGCATGAAGCCGAAGGAGGCGAGCCAGTTGTGCCAGTTCGCCACCCAGGTGTCGACGTCACCGGCCTCCGCCAGCCACACGGAGTTGGAGGAGACGTTGATGGTCGCCGTCATGTGGCCGAGGCGCCGGTTCCAAGTGATGCCATAGCGTCCGCCCTTGCCGTCCTCCGCCGAGAGCAGGACGATCGGCGCCAGGATGCCGGGCAACTGGAACGCGCGGGGGTGCTCCACCATCACACCGGCGCGGTACTTGGTACGTCCCCGCACCCGCGCCCACCACCAACGTGTCCGGATCAGCACGAACACGGCCAGGGAGTCCCCCTGCACCGGGATGAGCGCCATCGCCAGAAAGACGACGAACGGCGGCAACATGTACAGAACCACTGACGGGGCCAGGAAGGCGGTCAGCATCATGACGACCACGGATCCGAAGAGGAACATGGTCGCGCCGAAGCCCAAACCGAAGAGCCCAATACTGCGCTGACGGCGCCAGCCGCCATACATTCGCTGCGTCATCTCATCCTCGAATCGTCACGCGTTCGTCGCACCGTCTGGGGTGGTCGTGCCACCAGAGGACGGCCGAGGCGGTGGCCCGCTGGGGCTTCCCCCTGAGGCGCCGGAGGGCGTGTTTCCTCCGCCGCCGGGTGGTTGGGCCTGTGGCCCCGGGTCGGCCGCGCCGCTCGCCGTCGACACCTGGCCACCGCCTCCTGGCGAGGAGCTCGCGTTCTGCGTTCCACCGGGCGGGCCTGAAGGTGAGCCTCCGTTGCCGGCGCCCTCCGCGGTGTGCGTCTGCCCCCCACCACCAGACGGTTGTCCCTGGTTCTGTTGGGGACCCTGTCCGCCCCGTTGGTTTCCACGTCCGCCGTTGGGTCCGGTGCCGGAGCCACCCGGTGGGGACCCGTTCCCGGTGTCGGCTCCGGTCCCACCGCCGGATGACATCGAGGAGCCGATCATCGCGCCGGCCGCGCCGGCGGCCAACAGCTTCATACCGCCACCTCCACCGCCGCCCCCGCCGGGGTCGGGGAGTCCCCCGCCAACCGAGGCGACGCGGTTGCTGACCGCGTTGGGCGGTTGCTCGGTCGAGCCGGGACCAGCGGCCCCGCCGCCACCGCCGTCGCTTCCGCCGCCACCTCCTCCGCCACCACCCATTGACGTCTTCGCGGTCACGTCCCCGACCATGCGCATCATCATCGGCAACGCGAAGATCGCGAGGACCAGAATGCCCGCGCCGACGATGAAGGAGAAGAACTCGTCGTCCCCCGCGTCTCCGATGAACAGGAAGCCCATGGCGTAGATGAGCGCGGCGACCGGTTTGTAGAACACCATCGCCAGGATCCAACCCACGACTCGGGGGAACCAACTCGTGGAGGGGATCATCGTGCTCGTCGCCGCCAGCGGAAGAACCGCGGCGAGGATGTACAGTACGGCGTCGCTGAGGTACAGCAGGATGATCTGCACGATCCCGGCGATCAGCACGAAAAGACCGAGGATGATGGACAGGAAGAGCCCCGCGGACCGTTCGTGAACACACTCGCGAGTGTGGCGATGCCCAGGATCGCGCTCAGGCGGGTGCCCAGGTTGTCCACCGTGCCCTCGTTGTTGAGGTCCAGGATGTAGACGGTCATGGCGTCCGACAGGTCCACCAGCAGTGAGAGGAGGAAAAGCCCCGCGAAGGTGACCACGACCACGGTGAGCAGGCCGTTCACCATGTTCATCATGGGGTCGACCCGCCGGTACCACACGAGCTTGATCGCGGAGAAGAGCATCCCGATGATGGTCAGCAGTCCGACGATGGGCAGGGTCAGGTTCTGGAACGACCTGACGCCCAGCACCTGGTTGGGATCTCTGAGCGCATCGCCGCTCGCCGGAGTCTCGACCCGAAGCCAGAACGTGAAGAACTGCTCGAAGAACCCCTCGACCAGGTCGGCCCACCACTCCGCGACACCTTCGACGATGTTGTCGATGGCGTTCTTCACCATGTTCGCGGGCAGGGAGACGATCTCGTCGATGATGTCCTGGACACTGCACCCGGATACCAGCAACACGGCCAGGGAGCACACGGCGATCTGTGCGGACCTGCGCGCGACGACGAGTCTCGAGGCGTCAGGGGCCCTCCGACTCGCTCGCAGCCACATGGGGCCGCGGTCGCGATCGGATCGCTGACGGGCGCCGCGTCGGCGCCCGTGCGGACCGGAACCTTCGTTCATGAAATGTCCTCAGGTGATGCTGTTCTCTGCCTCGTGCGGGAAATGTGACACCCGTGTCCGCGCTGTTCGCGGCGGTGTGGATCAGACACGGCCCCAAACTCGATCGGTCGTGTCCGTCGGTAGGCGGGAGGTCAGTGGGGCGGCTGATGGCCCGGCTCACCCGGTGTCTCCGGGGTCTCCGGCGTCGCGGGCGCCTCCACCCCCAATTGTTCTTCGACCAGGGAATTCCACTCGGTGACCCCGCTCTGCGTGGCACCGCTCAGCAGGACGGTGACGATCGGGACGGTAAGGAGTAGCAGGCAGACGCCAAGGAGGACCCATGGGATTTCCTCCACTCCTCGTGACGCCCAACGCGTGTGTCGCTGAAAGTTGGCGCTGGCCATCTTGAGCGCGATCACGATAATCGAGAGGACCGCCAACACGATTCCGAAGCCAACGATGATGCCGATAACCGCGGATCCCGCGTTTTCAAGCTGGGACTGTGCGACGACCAGCGAATTCGGTTGAACTATCATTTTCGTACCTCCTCCCAAACGGTGTTCGCATTAAACCCCTCCGGCGTCTGACCAGCACCTTCTCCCGAGAG
This sequence comes from Spiractinospora alimapuensis, assembly GCF_018437505.1. Classification (NCBI taxonomy): domain Bacteria; kingdom Bacillati; phylum Actinomycetota; class Actinomycetes; order Streptosporangiales; family Nocardiopsidaceae; genus Spiractinospora; species Spiractinospora alimapuensis. The sequence goes on from NZ_CP072467.1 coordinate 1,459,600, forward strand.
CCGCCGCGATGCGGTGAACCGACGCCGTCACGGGCACCCCCTTAGCCGACGCCACCGATCGCGAGAATCAGGGGGATCGCGATCAGCATCAACGAGATTCCGAACACCACCCAGACGAGCGACCCAACACCGTCCGCGGCGAGGTCGGAGCGACCGAACTTACCGATGGCCATCTTGCCCGCGGCGAACAGGACGCCGATGATCCCGATGATGACGACGACCCCCTGGCCCCAACTGAAGATCGTCTGCAACGGGTTGTCGGCCCCGTCGTCGAATTCTGGGAGCGATGGGTCGGTGTCGAAATCGAAAGCGTAGGACACCACGCCGGCCTGCGTGGTGATCGCGTCAGTCGATGAATTCACCAGTTCGAGAAGGATGCTCATCATTACTCCTGTGTGGTTGTCAGACCGAGAGCCGAAACAACGGACTTCTCGGCATGCTTCTTGATCTCCACGAGTGCCCGCTGGGCCTTTCTCGGTAGGGCGACGCTCAATGTGTCGTCGATGTCCACGTACCGCAGCCCGGAGACGAAGGGGAACCGGACAAGTCCGCCCACTCGCTCCTCGAGCATCCGGAACCGGGTGCTCGCCTCGGCGGGTTCATGGCCCGCGCCGTCGGCGACGACGACCAGCACGGCGACGGCGACACCGTTCGTCGTCAGGCTCGTGACGGCCTCGGTGGCCCGTGCGCTGGCGGAGGCGGTGTTGCGGGTCGCCAAGACGAGGGGGCGCCCGTAGGTCCCGATGTCGGACCGTTCTGGGGCGAAGGCACCCAAGTCCCAAGGCGTGTCGAGCATCGTCTTCAGGGTCGTCGTGCCCGCGCCGCCGTGACAGCCGAGCAGGACGACCTCCCGCGCCCAGGACGGAATAGGGAAGTCGCCCACGCTGTGATCAGCGGAGATGGGTATTTCCTCGGTCTCGTTGCGCCGCAAAATTCTCATTCTCAGTGACTCCGACCTTCTGCCGCCCCTAGGCTGCTACCGCGTGATGTTAAACAGCGGATGAATCACCAAGGGCCACTCGGGTGATAGCGAGAGACGTGCGTGCCGCATTACTCTCCCCGATATCACCACGCACACTCCTCGTTCGAGAGTCGATCCTATTTCGTTCGTACCAATACTGGGTTCGCACCAATACTGGCTGACAAGGCATCTAGTATGACCGGCCACAGAACGTGATGCACATCACATACACCCACAATCATTGCCCTCTGTGATCTCCTTCCTCCAGAGTTGCCCCCCGCGTACACAAGTGCGAATCACCAGCCCACCAATCCCAAAGCGTCATCACTCGAGGTCACAACCCGAATCACCGCACACCTATCTCAGGGATACCTATGCGTGAGATAACCCCTCAGTCAATCACGCTCGGTGATTACCCTAGGGTGGGAAGCCCGAAAGATACCGTCGGACGCGGGTTGCCCGGATTACTGTGAGTGTGCTTATGTAGCCGACATCGACCCCATTAGCGGGCTCGGCGATCTGACGCCTCGAGCGTCACTTCCCCATTGCCATGCCCTCGTGGCGTGTGAGATATTGCGCGGCCAGATAAACACGCCTATACGCCGGACCGTTCTGATGAATTCAGTGTTGGCCTGCCTCGTAAATGCGTGGAGGAGAAGGAGCGCCGGCATGGCTTCAGTCGTCCCGCTCACGAATTCGCCGTTTCTGGTCAGCGCGAGCTGCCCACGGGGAACGCGGTGGTGAAGACCCTCGGCGGGGCCGGCGGGTTATCGACGCTCGGTCTTAATCTGCCCCGTAGACCCCATGCCACCCTCTCCCGTGACGATGGTTACTGCGCGACCGTTCTCGCGTCGTTCGTCGTGATGGTCATGTTGGTGATGACGATCGTCGCCCTGATCTTCATGGCGGCGCTGATCGGCGTCGTCGGGTTGTCCTACGAGACCGACGAAGCCTTGAACACCGACCAGGCCGGCGACTGTGTCGCCGACGTCTGGGGCAACCAGCCCAGCTCCTACGGCGATCTCGACCTTCCCCGGGACTTCTACGACATTTACCGCAGCGCCGGCCAGGAGTACTCGATCGAGTGGTACTACCTCGCCGGAATCGGCTGGGAGGAGACCGACCACGGGCAGTGGGCGGGTGACGGTAGCCACGGTCCCACCGGATTGGAACGCGACACGACCAACGACTGGGGAGCCGCCGGCCCGATGCAGTTTGGCATCGACCCGGACATGCCGGCATCCGACGCGTGGAGTACGTACGGCGTGGACGGCAACGGCGATGGCCGTAAGGACGTATGGGACCCCCGGGACGCGATTCCCAGCGCCGCGAACATGATCACTAAGTACATCGACGAACGCGGCTCGATCGAGGCCGCCCTCTACCGCTACAACCAGAGCAACTCCTACGTGCAGGCCGTCATGGACACCGCCGCGAGGTACGAGAGCGGGGACTTCACGATCACCGCACCCATGGGGTTCCTTGACTGTGAGGTGCCGGATCCCAACGACAGCGTCGCCGACGGTGTGGTCGACTTCGTCGAGGATCAGGTCGGCGAGCCCTATGAGGCCGACGCGACCGGCCCGGACGCGTTCGGCCCAGCGGGGCTCGTGCACGCGGCCTACGACGACCAGGGCGTCGAGATCCCCGACGACTTCGACGAGCTCCATGACTTCCCCAACGGAGCCAGGGTGCCCATCGGAGACATCGAGCCCAGTGACGTGCTCTTCACCGCGTCCTGCGACACCGATAACGACGAGGACAGCCAGGCGGACCATGCCCTCGTGTACACCGGCGGCGACACCCTGGTCCATGCCAGCGAAGCCGACGACGAAGTGGTCGAGACAGACATGGACGACATCGAGGACTGCAGCGTCGTGAAGGTGCTGCGGATGAGCCACCTGGGTGACTCATGAGCCCCCCACCGCATTCGGTCCTGCCCCGCCCCTGCCCCTCGGACGACACTCAGCGAGCCACGATCCCATGGACCCAATCGTTCTCCGCAACCGCCTCATTCTGGGGATCCCCCTCGTCCTCATCATCGGCGGACTCCTCTCACTCATCTTCTGGACGCGCGACACCGCGACCACCGACGTCCCACCCGGCGCCTCCGCCGACGTCCCACCACTGACTGAGTTACTTCCGATCACCGAGGAGGCCTACGTGGAGGCCGCCACGCTGGCCATCGAGCACGCGGGCCAGTACGGGACCTACTCGCCCGGGCTCTCCGAGGACGAGTTCACCGATCAACTGCGGGAGGGGTCGGACGAGTACTACCAAGAGCTCCTGGAGAACAACGGGACCGTGGCGAGCGCCTACACGCGGCTCGCTGACGTCGACACCGCGACCTGGCCCGAGGTCCAGATCCTGGGGGTCGACGACCTCGCCGTCGATTCGATCGTCTTCGTCGTCAACGTGAAGGCGGTGCCGGAGTCCGATGACGAGGAGGTCATCGATCTCGGTGAGTTCGGCTTCTACCTGCTTCGCTCCGGCGACACCTGGCAGGTCCACCTCGTCACCCAGGCCATCCATTGATCACGCGGGGGACACACAGCAGAGCCACGACGTCCGGCGGTTCCGTCGTCCAGGACGACCGGGGCTCCCTGGGGAAGGACCTGTTCGGAGGATGCACGATCCTCATCATCGGCGTCGTCCTCTGCCTGGTCTTCGCGCTCGGTGGCGTGGGGGTCATCTTCTACCAGTCGGGACAGGACGGGGCCCCCGGCGGGATCGTCGCCGACACCGACTTCGACCCCGAGGACCTCGGAGGATCCGCCGCGAGGCAACCATGCGAGATCCCCGGCGCACCGTTCGGAGCCGGCAACGTCACCGCGCTGACATGCGCCTCACACCAGGTCATCCTCGCCGAGTTCTCCGACCTGGTTCGCGACGGGAACTGTCACCGGGCGGGAAGTGGCGGCTACGGTGACGAGCACCCCCTGGGACAGGCCTGCGACTACATGATCATCACGGGGGGGCAGATGCCCGGTAGCAACAGTCCTGAGAAGGCCAACGGCGATCAGATCGCCGCGTTCGCGCGCGACAACTATGAGGAACTCGGCGTCCTCTACGTGATCTGGTGGAACAAGATCTGGAACCCTCGGTCATACCAAAGCGACACACCCGACCTACCCTTGAATCAGTGGAGGTTGTACGCCGATGGCCAGTACACGAACAACCCCACGCTGGGCCACTACGACCACCCCCACATCTCCTTCTGCGGCGCGATCAGCCCCTCGGGGCAAGACTCCGCCCGTCCGTGCCCGTAGGTCTTTCCCATCCCCGTTGTGAACAGAGAGGCGTGAACCTTCATGGCAGCTCCCCTCATCCCGATCGGTATCGCGGTCGCCCGAGTCGCTGGCCCCAAAATCGCGAAGGTCGGTGTCCAGAAAGCGGCGCAACGCGGGGCCACGCAGGTGGCGACCCGCGGGGCCACGAACGCCGCGACACAGGGCGCGCGGACCACGACCCAACAGGGGGTCACGAACACCGCGTCTCGTGGGATCGGCTCACGGATCAAGAGCGAACTCACCGATGAGGCGATCTACCGAGGAACCGAATGGGGGATCGACCGTCTTCAACGCCGGGGCGGTGGCGCCCCGACGCAGCACGAGGCCGAACAGACCCAGTCCGTCGAAAACACGCTGTCCGGCCAGGACGAGCGGTTCACTATCCAGGGCGAACCCATGGCGCGCGATACGCCGATTCAGTCGAGCAGCGCGTTCTCCGTGTTCGACGCGTTCAACGCGGTTCAGGGCAACGACATCGCCCGGTCCGCCGATGCGATCTTCTCTCCGATCAAGGCCGTGCACCACGGGCTCGTCGCCTGACCCACCCCGCCCCCTCCGCGCTCAGTACCCCTGCCACGCCTGTCGGTGCCGTTCCATCACGCGGGGGTGCAGGAGCGTGGAGGGCTCCGTTCCCTCGGCGGCTTCGACGTCCGGCGGGAAGGTCCGCGCGGCGTCCAGTACGTCGGGCGTGAGGAACCGGCGCGGGGGCGCGTCCTCGGGGAGGCGCGGCACCTCGGCTTCCTCTCCGGGTACGGCGAGGTAGAAGCCCCAGTCCCCGAAGCTGGGCACGTCGACGTGGTACGGCGTCGTCGCCAGTCCGCCCTCCTCGATCGACGCGCCAACCGTCCAGAACGCGTCAGCGGCGAAGTACGGTGAACCACCCTGCACCACGGCGCGGGCGTCCTCCGCCATAGCGCCGCCCAGCAGGGTGTAGAACTCCGCGCTGTACAGCTTCGCGGTGTCCACGTCGGATCCGTCCGGCAGGTCGGCGATCACGACGTCGTAGGTCTCGGTGTTCTCCCGAAGCCACTGGAACGCGTCGTCGTGCACCGTGCTCACCCGGGGGTCGACGAACGCGTCCTCGTTGAGGTCCCGGAGCAGGGGTTCGGAGCTGGCGAGCTCCACCACCGCCGGATCCAAGTCCACCAACGTCACCTCGGCGACGTCGTCGTAGCGCAGCACCTCGCGTAGTGCGAACCCGTCGCCGCCGCCGAGAACCAGCACCCGGCCGCGCTCCCCCGTCATCGCCGGGTGCACCAGGCTCTCGTGGTACCGGTACTCGTCGCGGGTGGAGAACTGCAGGTCCCCGTTGAGATACATCCGGACGTCACCCTCACCGGGCGCGCTGGTCACGATGATCTCCTGGTACTCACTGCGTTCCGCGTGCACGATCGGATCCCGGTAGAGCGCCTGCCGGGCGTCCATCTCGAACTGGTCGGTGGCCCAGAACGCCGCGCCGAGGACGAGGACGACCACACCGAGGCCGCAGCCCAGCGCCACGCGTCCCGAACGGGTCAACGCGTCGCGGAACATCCACAACACGATCGCCACACCCACGGCGGCGTTCAGGATCCCGACGACCAGCGCGCCCTTGGGTAGTCCGAACACGGGCAGCAGCAGGAAGGGAAACGCCAGGCCGCCGAGTAGCCCGCCGACGTAGTCGGCGGCGAAAAGGTCGGCCACGGTCTCGGCGGGGTCCTGTGCGCGGATCCGCTGCAAGAGGGTCATCAGCAACGGGATCTCGGCGCCGATCAGGACCCCGATGACGAAGGCGATGGCGATCAGGGCGGGTTGGTTCATCGACCACCAGGCGAAGGCTCCGTAGAGCATCAGGACCGACAGTCCGCCCACCAGGGACAGGAGGCCCTCGACCACGGCGAAGCTCAGTGCCGGGCGCGCCTGCAGGCGCTTGGACAGCAGGGAGCCCACTCCCATGGCGAACACCATGACCGAGAGCACCACGGACGCCTGGGTGATGGTGTCCCCGAGCAGGTAGCTGCCGATGGCGACGAGCGCCAACTCGTAGACGAGCCCGCAGGCGGCACAGATGAACACCGCCAAGAGGACGAGGAAGCGCGCCGTGCGGGACCGCACGGGGAGGCGAAGGGCCGCCGTGCCGGTGTCGGCGGGCGTGGACGACGTGGTCGGGGCACCGTCGGACTGGCTCACCGGCCGCCGTTCAGGACAGTGCCGCGGCGACGACCAGCGCCACCGAAACGTGGGCGGCGGCGTTGACGAAGGTCGCGGGATGCAGTTCGGCCTTCTGCACCAGGGGTCCGATGCGGACCGGGGTGAGCAGGTCGACGAGGAGGAACGCGACGATCATCAGGACCAGCCCGGCCAGTCCGTAGATCGCCGTGGAGAGCAACCCGGTCAGCAGCGCCCCGCCCTCGCTGGCCCAGAAGATCGAGGCGAACACCACGATCCCCAGGGCGACGGTGTTCGCGGAGACCAGCAGCACGGCGTTCTGGTTGCGTTCCTCCCAGATCAGGACGTGCAGCTTTCCGGGGGTCAGGAGGTCGAGGGCGAGGTAGCCCAGCAGCATGATGATCATTCCCACGGCGCCGTAGGCCAGTACGGCACCCGCGTTGATCAGGATGTCGACCATGTTCGTTCCTCGTCTATGTGGGGGGTCGTCCGGGGTGGGGGTGTCTGTCGTGGTTGAGGACCTGGTCGGCCGGTCGGCCTGGGGACGACACGTGCGACTATTTGCCGGATCCGGGGCCGCCGCCGCGGTAGCTGCTTCCTCCGCCGCCGATGATGCCGCCGCCACCCGATCCGCCGCTGGAGGACTCCTCGCACTCCTCCCGCTCGGTCTCGGTGCGCGCGTCGCGGCAGTCGTCGGACGAGCCGCCCGACTCACTCCACGCGGCGCAGCCGTACAGCAGGAAGAGAATCACCAGGCCACCGACGGCGAGCATGACCATGCCGCCTCTGTTGGGCGGTCCGTTGTCACTCACCCGAACTCCTCCCTGCGTTCACCGCGCTCGGGGAGCGCGATGGTGGTCGCGGTGCTGACCAGTTCGCCGTGTTGGGGGTAGGTGTGCCAGGTACGCCATGAGAGTGTGCCGGGCGACGGTGCGTCCACGAGCAGCACGGTCAGGGCGAGGGGGTCACCGGGGAACGCGGCGGCCAGGCCGTGTTCGTTCGCGTCCGCCGCGCGGCGCAGAGCCGCGACCCGGTGGACGAGCTGGTCGCTGGGCACGGTCTCGACGTTCGCCGAGAACTGGTACCGGCCGGCGGCGGTGCCGCGCGAGACGGCGTGTGGCAGGTGTCCCACGTGGCCGGGAAGGCAGGCCACCGTCTCCACCAGCGGCGCGGCCGCGTCAGGCCGACCGGTGACGATGACTTGGTGGGAGGCGCCGAGGATACGAAGTTCGACTCGGGCTCCCCACCGCTCCAGGGTGTGCGCCACAAGGTGGGGAACCCGCGGGTGGTCCAGTGTCCACACCAGGTCGGAGGCGCGGGTGTCCACGAAGGGCACGCTGAGCGCGATGGACATGCTCAGCCTCCGGGGTAGATCGTGAGCTCGCCCGGACCCACCGCGGTACCCACGCTCGCCTCCCAGCGACCGTGGTCGAAGCGCTCGAACGCGAGGAACCGTCCGGCCGGACCCTCGTAGTCGGCGTAGTCGGCGCCGCCCTGTGCCCGTAGCCCGGTGGTGCCCTCGGAGCGGTAGGAGGCCGTACCGCGCTCCGTCATCCGGTACCGGACGCCGTCCAGCTCGATGGTGTCGGAGTGCGGCGTGAGTTCCAGCTCCGGGCGGCCCGTCCACATAACCAGCCGCAGGTCCGGGTCCTCTTCGACCGAGAGCCACCGTTTCGTGCCCTGGTCGCCTGCCGCGCTGGTGTCGGTCGCCGAACCGTTGTCCGTCTCAGGACCCGTGCCGTCCATCTGGAGGCTGGTGTCCATCTCAACGCTGGTGTCCATCTCAACGAAATGCTCAGCCCAGGTCGAGCCGCCTTCGGCGAAGCGCAGGGAGCCACGGACCCAGGTGCGCTGCCCACCGATGTCGATCATGTCCCCGGCCTTCAGGGACCGAGGGTCGCCGCCGGCGTCGTGGTCGGGGGCGAAGGGGTCACGGGGGGTCGTGGCCGGCGCGCCGGACCGCGTGCCGGATGTCGAACCGGTCCGTCCTTGTCGCCACAGCACGATGGCCACCGCGACAATCACGGCCAGGATGATCCACATCCACACGTTGCTCGACACAGGCGGCGCTCCAGCACTCTTCACGACTTGTCAGATTCAGGCCCTGAGGCTAACCGTCGCCCACGACAGACCGCGCCGCAACGTCCGGAGGCGGCTCGTCCGAATCCGGCCAGGGGCAGCGCTTCCAGCGGCTGGGCCGGAGATACGGCGGGTGTCAGCGGCTGTCGGACCCGCCCGCCGCCCCGCGTGCGAGGTCGGCCGCCGTCACGCCCGCGAGGGCTCGCCGCAGGGTGGGAACGGCGGCGACGAGCCGTTGGGTGTAGGGATGGCGCGGCGCGTCGTGGACCTCGGCGGTCGGCCCGACCTCCACGACCTCGCCGTCACGCATCACCGCGGTGGTGTCACACAGGTGTCGCACGACCGAGAGATCGTGCGACACGAAGACGAGGGTCAACGAGTAGCGTTTCACGAGGTCCTGGAGCAGGTTGAGGATCTGCGCCCGAACGGACACGTCCAGGGCGCTGACCGGCTCGTCGGCGACCACCATCTCCGGCCGGGGAGCGAGGGCGCGGGCGATCGCGATGCGCTGGCGCTGGCCGCCGGAGAACTGGTGGGGATAGCGGTCGGCCGCCTCGGGTGGAAGTCCGACGTCGTGGAGCAGCTCGGCGAGTCGAGTCGCGGGGGCACGGTGGCGCTGCGCGACGAGCGGTTCGGTGATGATGTCCCGGACGCGCATACGGGGGTCGAGGGAGCCCATCGGGTCCTGGAACACCACCTGGACGCGCTCCCGCAGGAAGCGCAGGTGCCGCTCGGGCCGGTGCGAGATCTGCTGGCCGTCGAAGCGGACGGAGCCTGAGGTGGGCTGGTCCAGGCCGCAGACCAGCCGGACCAGAGTGGACTTCCCCGAGCCCGACTCCCCCACCACACCGAAGCGTTCCCCCGCCGCCACCTGAAGGGAGACACCACGCAGGGCCCGCACCGGATCCGCCGGACGCAGCGGCGATCGTCGCGGGCTCGGGTACGCGCGGTGGACGTCGACCACCTCGAGCAGGGGTGGCGATCCCGTGGCCCGCTTGTCGGGCGTATTCATGCCGACTCGACAGGATGCCAGCAGGCGTAGCCCGTCCGATCCCCCGACCAAGGAGGTCGGGTGGAGCATTGGTCATCCGCGCGGGGGCATCGGTCGCGGAAAACGCAGCCACCCGGGAACCGTCCCGCCGCCGGGACGGAACCGGCGACGGTGCGCAGCCGTCCGTGCTCGTCGACGCTCTCCAGATCCGAGGCGTCCAGGAGGCCACGGGTGTAGGGGTGGCGGGGGTGGGCGAGGACGTCCCGCACGGGGCCCGCCTCCACGACACGCCCCCCGTACACGACGAGGACCCGTTCACAGACAGTGGCGACGACCGCGAGGTCGTGGGTGACGAACAGCAGGCCGGTCTGGAGGCGCGTCACGGAGGCCGAGATCAGGTCCAGGATGTGTGCCTGCACGGTCACGTCCAAGGCGGAGGTCGGCTCGTCACACAACAGCACCTCGGGGTCGTTCGCGAGCGCCATGGCCAGGAGAACGCGCTGGCGCTGCCCACCGGAGAGCTGGTGGGGATAGGCACGCGCCGCGCGTGCCGGTTCGGGAAGTCGGGCCGCGTCCAGCAGCTCCACCGACGCCCGCCGCGCCGCCCGGCGCCACGGAATCCGGCCGTGCGCCGTCAACGCCTCGGCCACTTGGTCACCGATCCGCTGCACCGGGTTGAGCGCGCTCATCGGTTCCTGGAACACCATCGCCATCCGCGCGCCCCGGATGGCCGACAGACGACGTTCAGGCGCGGTGAGCAAATTACCCGGGTTTCCGGCCAACCGAATCGCGCCTCGTGCCCGCACTCCCTCGGGCAGGAGACCCATGATCGCCAGCGCCGTCATCGACTTCCCGGACCCCGACTCCCCGATCAGACCGACGCGCTCCCCCGGGGCGAGCGTGAATGACACGTCGCTGACCAGTGTCACGTCCGATGTCGCGACGGAGAGGTTCTCCACGGTGAGGACGGGCTCGGAGGACCGGCTCGGAGGGTCCGGCACGGGAGGGTCGGAGGCGGCGACCGTCATGGGCAAACTCCGCTCGTCGTGGCCCCGAGGTGGGGAGAGAACCCATGATCGCAAGCACGTCCTCCGGTTCGCGCGTCCCGGCCCCTCCGACACGCTGCCCCGCGCACGGCGAAGACCGCCGTACGGCACACGCGCGGCCCCGACGCACGCACGCGTCGCCGGCGATGGGGCCGCGTTGGTGAAGGCGCTGTGAGGTCGACGGGCGCTCCATCCGAACGCCCGAATCGTACGCCGTCGCACGACCCGGGTTCGGGCGTCCCCATCGACGGCCCCGCGCGGTTCGCCGAGTGGCGCGATCTCGCTGTCGTCTGGGCGTCACGTCCTCCCGCACGTACACGCGCCGCGTGTCGACGCCCTTCCCACCTCCACCGGACAGTCAACGTTCTTTTCGCGGGCCGGGTGACCGGAACCGACGACGTCAGGCCCGCTCCGGCCACAGTGGACGCCCGACGCACCGAACCGGGGGCGCGCCCCACGCTGACCAACGGAGTGGGCCCACGGTGCGGTGCGGGAGACGAGAGCTCTCGACCACCTTGGGGAGCATCGACCCCAGACTCGTGTCCCCCTCGCCCCGCCTCGGCCCCCAGGTTCTGGGCCGGGGCCTCAGACGCGGGCGCGGTGGTGTGCGGCGCGGCGTCCCGGCTCGTCCGGTGATCGGCCCTCGCCCGGGTCGCGGGGCCGCATGGTCACGGTGGCATCGTTGTCGCCGCGCCGTTCCCCCGGGGTCACGACCGCACGCCCCCACCGCGACGAGCTCCACACCGGACGCGTCCGCGGTCGGAAGGGCGTTGCCGTCACGGACCGCGCTCGGTGAGTCGGGGGTCCAGGCGGTCGCGCAGTCCGTCGCCGAGAAGGTTGAAGCCGAGGACCGCCAGGGCGATGGCCAGGCCGGGCCACAGGACCAGGGCGGGGTCACTGAACAGGAACTCCTGGGACTCGCGGAGCATGCGTCCCCAGGAGGGGGTGGGGGGACGGGTGCCGAACCCCAGGAAGGACAGTGCGGCCTCCGCCAGGATGGCGATGGCGAACGAGACCGAGCACTGCACGATCAACAGGCTGGAGATGTTGGGGAGCACGTGACGCACCGCGATGCCGATGGGACGTCGGCCCGCGGCGCGGGCCGCCTGGACGTAGTCGTGACTCAGCACCTGCAGGGTGGCTCCGCGGGCGATCCGGGCGAAGCTGGGAACGGTGGCGACACCGATCGCGACCATCGCCGTGACCGTGCTCGCGCCGAACACCGCGCCGAACATGATCGCCATCAGCAGCGCGGGAAAGGCCAACACGAGGTCGTTGACGCGCATCAGGAACTCACCGACGCGTCGCCGGGTCATGCCCGCGAGGATCCCGACCGGGGTGCCGACGACGGCGGCGATGCCGACGGCCACCACTCCCACGAGCAGGGTGACGCGCGCACCGGCCATGAGCTGACTCACGACGTCGCGGCCGAACTTGTCGGTCCCCAACCAGTACTGGGGCGTCCCCGGGCCGAGGAGTCGCACCGCGGCGTCGTTGCGGACCGGGTTGTGCGGGGTCCAGACCACGGCCACCAACGCGACCAGGACGACGAGTCCGACCAAAACGGTGCCGACCGCGAGGCTGGCGTTGACCCGACGGCCGGGGCGCCGCGCCGGACCGCTCCGTGGATGGTCCGTTGGCCGGGTGTCCTCCGGTGGCCCCACTCCCGCGCTCATGGTGCGGCCGTCCGCACGCGTGGGTCCACGACCGTGTACAGCAGGTCGACCAAGAAGTTGATCAGGAGGACGGCGAGCGCGAGGACCATCACCACACCCTGCACCAGCAACAGGTCACGGTCACCGACTCCGTCCAACAACAGGCTCCCCAGACCGGGAATGACGAAGACGCGCTCGATGACGACCGCGCCGATGAGCAGGGTCGCCAACTGGAGCGCCAGTACGGTCACCACCGGGATGGCGGCGTTCCTCAGACCGTGACGGACGAGGGCCTGGTAGGGGCGGAGTCCCTTGGCGCGTGCGGTGCGCACGTAGTCCTCACGCAGGACGTCCACCACGGCGGATCGGACGTAGCGGGTCAGGATGGCCCCCTGGACCAGGCCGAGTGAGACCGCGGGCAGGACCAGTTTCCTCGCGAACGCCACGGGGTCCTCGGCGGGAGGGGTCCACCCGCCGGAGGGAAACCAGCCGAGGTGCACCGCGAACAGCATGATCAGGAGGATGCCCAGCAGGAAGTTGGGGATCGCGACGCCCACCTGGCTGAGCCCCGACAGCACGGTTCCGCCGAGGGTGCGGTGCCGCGCCGCGGCGAAGGCCCCCAGCGGTAGGGCGATCGCCAACGCCACCCCCATCGCCGTGACACACAGCCACAGCGTCACCTGGAACCGGTCCAGGATCTGCGGGCCGATCTCCGCGCCCGTGACGTAGGAGCGACCGAAGTCTCCCTGGACCAGCCCACCGACCCATTCCGCGTACTGGACGAGCAGCGGCCGATCGGTGCCGTACTCCGAGCGCATCTGTCGCACGGCCTCCGGCGTGGCGTTGGTGCCCAGGGCGACCTGGGCCGGGTCGCCCGGTAGCACCGCCATGAAGACGAACACCACGACCGAGGCGACGGCCAGGCTGACGACGAAGATCAGTCCTCTGCGCAGGATCCGCGTCACCACGGGTAGTTCAGCTCCGTGTCAGGGTGGTGACGTCGAACGACTCGCCGACCCGGTTGTCGGGCAGGCCCTCGACGGATTCGTCGGCGACGATGAGCATCGGTTGGACGTAGAGGAAGACGGCGGCGACGTCCTGTGCCAGGAGTTCCGCCGCCTCGCCCATACGGTCGGCCTGGGTGTCCGGATCGGAGCGGTCGGCCTCGGTGAGCAGGGTGCGTAGCTCGTCGTCGTCGTATCCCCAGTAGTACTCGGGGTCGGCGAACGTGGAGATGTCGCGGCCCTCGGTGTGCGCGATCACCGACAGGTCGAAGTCGTGGCCGGTGAACACGTCCTCGAGCCACACCGCCGGGAACTCCAGGGGTTCGATCTCGGCCGTGATGCCGACCTCCGCGAGGTCGGACTTCACCACCTGCGCGGTGTCGATCGCGTAGGGAAGGTTGGGCACGGGGAAGTCGAGCGTCAGGTCCCCCACTCCGGCCTCCTCTAGCAGTTCCTCGGCTCGTTCGGGGTCGTAGGGGTGGACGTCGGTGAGGTCCTCGTACCACGGATCCGTGGGGGGAACCATGCTGCCGATCGGTTCTCCGTGGCCCGCCCAGACGATGTCCAGCAGGGCGTCCCGGTCGATCGCCTGCGCGATCGCCTGGCGTACCCGCTCGTCGGCGAACACCTCTCGGTCGTTGTTCAGGGCGAGGACGACCTCGCCGTTGGTGGTGCCCTCGATCACCTGGTACTGGTCGTCCCGCGTGAACTGGTCCAGACTCTCCGGGGCCGCGATGTTGCTGACGACGTCGAGCGCTCCGGTCAACATCGCGTTGCTGAGGGCGTTCTCGTCGTCGAAGTACCGGAACTCGACCGTCTCGGTCGGGGGCTCCTCTCCCCAGTAGTCCGCACGCCGCTCCAGGGTGATGGAGTCGCCGCGCGTCCAGTCGGCGACCGTGTAGGGCCCGGTGCCGACGGGGTCGGTGTCGAGGTCCTCCATCCCTGTTGGGCTGAACATCGCACCGATTCGCGTGGTCATCGCGTACAGCCACCCGTTGCTGGGCTCGCTCAGCTCCACCGTCACCTCGGTCGGCGACTCGGCGGTCACCGACTCCACGACGTCCATCGCCGCGGCGACCGAGATCGTCCACTCTTGTCGCACCCGTTCGACGCTGAACACGACGTCGTCGGCCGTGAAGGGCTCGCCGTTGCTGAAGGTGACCTCCGGAGCCAGTGTGAACTCGTAGGTGCGCCGGTCGTCGCTGACGTCCCACGACTCCGCGAGCGCCGGCTGGATCTCACCATCGGCGTCGAGCTCGACCAGCCCCTCGTAGACATTGCCGAGCAGGACCTCCGGGATGGCAGCACCGTCGTTGGAGGTGAAGTCCAGACTCGCCGGTTCGGCGGTGAAGCCGACCGCCATCGCGGTGTCCTCGCCGCCACTCCCCGCACCCGCCGAACACCCCGACCCGACGAGGAGCACCCCCGCGACTACCACAGCGGACGCCTGACGCGATGCCACGACTGACACCCAGAACCTCCCAGGACACTGACCGCCTCGCGTCGGCTGCTCGGCGGGGGTCGTTCCCCCGCTCAAGGCGCTCGATCAACACGGTTGCACGCGGCAATCGCGTGGTCAACGTCGGTCCACGGTGACGTTGCGCCTGATTCCCCGCGTTTCACCGCACTTCCGGCGACCGGTTCGTGCCTCCTTCGGCGCGCGTGGTCCGGACGAACCGCCGAGGCGCCGCGTCCGGACCACGGGAGGTCCACCCGGTTCGTTCGGCTGATCAGCCGGGGCGGAGGTGGTCCAGCGCCACCGCCGCGTAGGTGGCGACTCCGGTGTCCATCGCGGACTCGTCGAAGACCACCAGGTTGGAGTGGTTCGCCGGCGCCTCGTCGGGGTGGCCGTACTCCGGCGGGCACGCGCCGAGGAACGCCATCGATCCCGGATGGCGGTGGAGGAGGTAGGAGAAGTCCTCCGCGCCCATGAGAGGGTTCGCCAGTTCGTGGACCCGCTCCGCCCCGACCGTGCGCGCCGCGACGTCACGCACCCGGTCGGTGAAGTCGGCGTCGTTGTCGGTCACCGGGTAGCCGAGGTGCAGGGTGACGTCGGCGGTCAGCCCGTGGGCGTCGGCCACTCCCTTGACCACCTGCCGGATCAGCGAGTGGACCAACTCGCGGTTCTCCTGGCTCAGGCATCGGATCGTGCCCTCGAGCTCCGCCGTGGCGGGAATGATGTTGTTGGTGGTACCGGCCGTGATCCGACTGACGGTCACGACCGACGGGTCGAAGGTGTCCAGGCGCCGGCTGAGAGCGACCTGCAAGGCTGTGACCATCTCGCAGGCAGCGGGGATCGGGTCCTGGGCCCGGTACGGCGCTGAGGCGTGACCACCCCTCCCGTGCACGGTGACCTCGAAGAAGTCCGCGGACGCGAGAATGGGGCCCCGACGCACGTTCACCGTGCCGCTGGGAAACTGGGTACTGATGTGCAGGGCGAAGGCGCCGGCGACGTCCGGTGCGTCGAGCAAGCCCTCCTCCAGGGCGTGCCACGCTCCGTGGTACCCCTCCTCACCCGGCTGGAAGAAGAAGAGCACACGTCCGGCGATCTCCTCGCGCCGACCGGCCAGCACACGGGCCGCGCTGGCCAACATGGCGGTGTGGGTGTCGTGACCGCACGCGTGCATCACGCCGGGGACCGCCGAAGCGTACGGGAGGCCAGTGTCCTCGGTCAGCGGCAGGGCGTCCATGTCGCCACGCAAGATGAGCGTCGGGCCATCGTTCGCACCATGGAGTTCGGCCACCACGGCAGACGTGGTCTCGGACAGACGGAGCGGAAGGTCGAGATCGGCGATCTCCTTCAGCACGGCCCGCCTGGTGTGCGGCAGGTCCAGTCCGATCTCCGGCTGGGCGTGCAGAGTACGGCGCAGTGCGCGGGTGCGGTCGTGGACGCGTGCGGCGTCGTCGAGAAGGCTGCGAGTCATGGGGCCGATTATGCGCGAACGTCGCTCGCCGCGGCCACGTCCACCACGGCAGCGGTGGGGTCGCCCCGGTCGCTTCCCCGACAGCGATCGCCGCCCGGATCACCGCCGTTGTCGATGGGTTCGCACCAACGAATTCCGCCGACGCGAGCGATCTCCCGCGCTAAACTCTTCCTTCCCCGCACACACATTCTGGCCATGTCGACCACTGGTGGGAAGACGCCACATTGAGTCCCAGAAAGATTCCCCGATCCACGCCCGACCCGGACGACCCGGACCTCCTCCGGGCGATGGACTGCCCCGTGTGCCACACCGCCGGGATCCACAATCATTCGCCCTCCCCACCGCCGGCGGACAATCCTGGCATGGAGGACGAAAGCACCCGCCGCGGACCACGCCGCCCTCTTCGGCTCACCGCCCCGCAGGCGAAGTTCCTTCGTCAGGTCTGGGAGTACCTCGCCACCACCCGGCCGGGGGCCGACGCCGACGCCCGACTCCTGGCCCTCGTCTGCCTCCTGCGGGCCGCCCGGACCGGCGTGGCCAACGTGACCTCGCAGGATGTGCGGTCCCTGCGTGTGGCGGATCCCGAGACGACCGTCAGCGCACTCACCGAGACCGGTTGGCTGAAGACCACCCCCTCGGCCGTGTTGAACTCCGACGCGCAAACCCCCGCGGTGTGCGGACTTCCGGAGTTCGTCGACAATCCGTGGGACGTCGGGGCGAAGGTGCGCACGCGTGTCTCGGGTTGGAGCACGGGGACCCTGGCCCACAAGGCGCTCCGCAAGAAGTCCAACGGGACGCGGCTCGCGGCGTTGTACCTCACGACCTACGCGGCGCCGGGCGGTGGGGTGGATTTCACCGCCAACCACCTGATCGCCGCCTGTGCGCTGGACGGTGTGGACGAGTTGGTGTCCTGCCTGGGCGAACTGGTGACGAAGGGCTGGCTCAGTGATCTGCCCACCGTCACCGCGACCGGAGTCAGCGCGCAGCTCGGGGAGGCGGTGGCGCCCATGGCCCCCGAGCCTCCGGAGGAGCCTTCGCGACCGACGGAGCCCCGCCCCGTCACCGCGGACTTGACCTGGCCCGAGCTCGACGCGGTGGAGTCCGTGGACGAGCGGGCCAAAATCCTGGTCGCCGGACGTGAATCCGCGGTGGCGGAGTGGGTCCAGGCCTTCCGCGCCGAACACCACCACGGTCCGAACTGGGCGGCGGTGATGGCGGCCCATGACTGGCCACCCCACAGTCACCCCCACGGCCGCGCCGCGGAAACCGCGTTCGTCCTCCTCGCGGAGGAGGGGTGGTTGGACGGCCTGGGCCGGCCTTACGGTCTGCGCCCCGGAGCCCGGTTCGCCGCGGGCTCCGGAACTGACGGCTGACCCAGGCGCTCCCTCGACCCCACGCGCGGCCGACGGTGCGGGCGCCGCCGGTGGTCGCCATACTGAGCGGATGCCAGAACCGTTGGGATCTCATCCTCAGTACGACGACTTCGCCGACGACTTCCTCGACCACGCCCAGGACAGCCTCTACAACGCCCACTACGACCGGCCCGCCTGCCTGGAGCTCCTGGGCGAGGTCACGGACCTCCATGTCCTCGACGTCGCCTGCGGACCCGGGCTGTACGCCGAGGAGTTGGTGGCGCGTGGGGCTCGGGTCACCGGGCTCGACAACAGCCCCCGCATGGTCGAACTCTCCCGACACCGCGTGCCGACGGGCGCGTTCCACGTCCACGACCTCGCCGAACCACTTGACTGGGTGCCCGACGGTTCGGTCGACCTCGTCCTCTTCGCTCTCGCCGTGGAGTACGTCGACGACCGGGTCGCGGCCCTGTCGGAGCTACGTCGCGTCCTACGGCCCGAAGGCGCCCTGGTGCTGTCCCGCATGCACCCCACGGGAGACTGGATGCGCCACGGCGGCGGCTATTTCGAGCCGCGCGTGGTCGAGGAGACGTGGAGCAGGGGCTGGCGGGTCCGCCACTGGGTGACCTCCCTGGAACAGACCTGCGAGGAACTGCGCGCGGCCGGATTCCTCATCGAGCGACTCCTCGAGCCCCGACCCACGGAGTCGGCGGCCGGCATCAACGCCGAGACCTACCAGCGTCTGCGCCGAGAGCCAACGGGCTTCCTCGCCCTCCGGGCGATACCCGATCCGCGCCGGTGACCGGGACCGGCACGGATCGGGCGGATCGCGATGGGGCCCGGAGCGCGGGTCACGCTGGGAGGGGTGGCGCCGACGCTGGGTACCGCCGCGGGGTCCGCGGCGGTACCCAGCGTCGATGGGACGCGGGGTGCGTCCGGTTCAGAGGGTGAAGCCGCGCGGGAACGGGTCGTCGGGGTCGAGTAGGTACTGGCCCATGGCGGTGATCCAGGCACGGCCGGTGACGGTCGGCACCACGGCGGGGAGCCCACCGACGTCGGTCTCCTCGAGCAGGCGGCCGGTGAAGCTGGTGCCCAGCAGCGATTGGTTGACGAAGTCCTGTCCCACCGCGAGCTCACCGCGGGAGTGGAGCTGGGCCATGCGCGCGCTGGTCCCGGTGCCGCAGGGTGACCGATCGAACCATCCGGGGTGGATGACCATCGCGTTGCGCGCGTCGGCGCCCGTCCCGCCGGAGGCGGTGAGCTGGACGTGCTTACAGCCGGCGATGGTGGGATCGATCGGGTGCACGGGCCGGTTCTGGGCGTTGATGGCGTCCATGATGGCCAGTCCAGCGGTCGCCATCCGATCCTTCTCCGCCTTGTCGAACGGGATCCCGAGGTCCTCGATCGGCACGATGGCGTAGAAGTTGCCTCCGTAGGCCATGTCGTAGCGGACGTCACCGATACCGGGAACGCGCACGGTGGCGTCGTGAGCCACCGAGAACGACGCCACGTTGCGGATGGTCACCGACTCGGCCCGCCCGTCGGTCACCGAGACGCGCGCGGTGACCAGTCCCGCCGGTGTGTCGAGCCGGACCTCGGTGACGGGTTCGGTCACCTCGACCATGCCCGTCTCGACCAGGACCGTGGCGACACCGATCGTGCCGTGGCCGCACATCGGCAGACAGCCCGAGACCTCGATGTAGATGACGCCCCAGTCGGCGTCCGGGCGGGAGGGCGGCTGCAGGATCGCGCCGCTCATCGCGGCGTGGCCGCGCGGCTCGTTGACCAGGAGTTCCCGGATATGGTCCAGGTGCTCCATGAAGTAGGTACGACGCTCCGCCATCGTGGCGCCGGGGACGGGTCCGACGCCGCCGGTCACGACTCGGGTTGGCATCCCCTCGGTGTGGGAGTCGACCGCGGAGAAGTAGCGCCCGGCACGCATGTCAGGAACCCGCCGGGTTCGCGGCGAGGTGGTCGATGGCGCGGCGCATGTCGGCTTCCAGCTCGGCGAGCTGGTGGGCCGGGAGGGGGCCGCGCGGGGGACGGCAGGGGCCGCCGAAACGACCGACCATCTCCATCCCGTGCTTGATGGCCTGGACGAATTCTGTCCTCGAGTCCCAGCGGAACGCGGCGACCAGCGGCTCGTAGAGGGCGCGGGCCTCGTCCAGCTTGCCGGACCGGGCGAGGTCGTACAGCCGAAGGGACTCGGCCGGGAAGACGTTGGGGAAACCGGCGAACCATCCGGTGGCGCCCATGAGGAGCGCTTCCAGGGCGACGTCGTCGGCGCCGGCGATGACGGCGAGTTCGGGGGCGCGTTCCCGCAGTTCCAGGACGCGGCGCACGTCCCCGGTGAATTCCTTGACGGACACGATGTTGTCGATCGCGGCGATCTCGGCCACGAGCCGGGGTGTGAGGTCGACCTTCGTGTCGAGGGGATTGTTGTAGATCATGACGGGGAGGCCGACCGCGGCGACCTGTTCGAAGTGGTGCACCACGTCGGCGTCGTTCGCCCGGTACATCGTGGGTGGGAGGCAGAGCACCCCGTCGGCGCCGTCCTCCGCGGCCTTCTCCGCCCACGCACGGGCCTGGTGGGCACCGGCGCCGTGTACTCCGACCACGACGACTCCGTCGTCGCCGACCGTGTCGATGGCGGTGCGCGCGACGGCGCGTCGCTCCTCGTCGGTCAGGGACGAGTACTCGCCGAGGGATCCGTTGGGTCCGACACCACGACAGCCGTTGTCGATGAGCCAGCGGCAGTGTTCCGCGTAGCGGTCCAGGTCGACGCGGAGTCCGGCGGGGGCCGAGTCGTCCTCGGCGTAGGGCAGCGCGGTGGCGACGACGACTCCCTCGAGTCTCTCTTTCGTCATGGGGCACTCTCCGTTCGTTGTTCTCCGATGGGGGCCGGTCGTGCGGTGTGGTGCTGTTCCGGGTCGCTATCGGTCCGAGAGCGGCAGGTGCGTCGCGCGGGCACCGCGCGGTGCCCCACAGCGATCATGAGTGTTCATTAAACTGAACTTCGAGAGGCTAGTCAGCGACCGTGACCCACGTCAATCCCCGCGCGCCGGCGATCGCGACGGACACGTTTCGTGGCCACGCGCGCACGTCGTCGGCGAGGGCCATCTCCCGCCGGCGGGAAACGCCCGACACACGCCCCTCGCCTCCCCTCTTCCCTGTTCACGAAAACGAACGGTCGGGTCTCACGAACGGAGGACGCGATGTGTCGGTGGTGGTCGGGATCCGACGCGGCCCGCCACGCCGGATCCCGCGACGCCCACCCCTCCCCCTTCGGGGAAGCGGGTACTACGCTCGTCGTGTCACCGGATTCCGGCTGTGAGGAGCGTCCGTGAAGCACGTAGGAATCCTGGCGCACAGCGTGCCCGGGGCCGCGATGTGTTTTCGTCACTACTGCGAGACGGCGATGGCGGAACTCGGGGACCACAACCACCCCGACGTCACCATGGACTGCGTCGCCATGGGCCAGAGCATGCCCGCCTGGGAGACGGGCGACTACGACACCGTGCGCGACATCCTGGCCCGCAGCGTGGACCGGCTGGCCGCGGCGGGAGCCGACTTCTTCCTCTGCCCGGACAACACCGCGCACCTCGCCCTGGAACGTCCCGGTGTGGACCTCGCGCTCCCCGGGCTGCACATCGCCGAGGTCGTGGCCCGCACCGCGAAGGCCGCCGGCTACAACCGTGTGGGCGTCCTGGGCACCCGGTGGACGATGGAGGCCGGCCTCTATCCGCGGGTTCTCACCGAGCACGGCATCTCGGCCGGGATCCCCGACGCCGAGAGCCGCGCCCTCATCCAGGAGCGGACGTTCGGCGAGCTGACCCACGGGGTGTTCACGGAGGAGACCCGTGCCGAGTTCGTGACGGTCATCCGACGGCTCGCCGCGGAGGGCTGCGACGCCGTCGCCCTCGTCTGCACGGAGTTCCCACTCCTGGTGCCGCCAGCCGAGTCCCCCATCCCGACCCTGGAGTCCACCACGCTGGTGGCCGAGGCCGCCGCCGACGTCGCGCTGGACCGGGAACCGTTGCCCACCTGGCGCGGGGGCCCACCCGATCGGTGATCGGACGTCGTCCCGCTCGCCTCTGTGTTCAGGGCACGACGGTCGGGGTGGTTCCTGTGGCGGGGCAGGAACCGCCGAGGGTCGGCGGTCCCGCGTCGGCCGGATACTCCAACATGAGCACCGAAGTGACCGGGCCACCGACAGTCTCGTAGATGTGCGGTGTGTCGGCCGGATAGCAGACGTAGTCGCCCGCCCGTAGCTCGTAGGGGGAGTCGGGCGGGCCGACGCGCAGGACCCCGTCGGTGACCACGACGTGCTCCCGTCCCGGGTGGCCGTCGGAGTACTGCCGCTCTCCTGGACGGACCCGCTGGTCGTAGAGCTCCAGGACCCGTTGGGTGACGTCCATGCGACGCAGCATGCGGAGGTCCACGGCGTTGCTGCTCAGGACCTCCACCTCGTCGGACCGGACCAGTATGACGTCGGGGTCCTCCCGCTCGCTCAGCAGGGACGACACCGGCACCTGGAGGGCGTTCGACAAACTGAACACGGTCTCGATCGTGGGGTTGCCCGATCCCGACTCCAACTGCGACAAGGTGCCCTTGGCGATACCGGATCTGCGTGCGACCTCGGACAGCGACATTCCCGACCTGTCCCGCAGTACCCGTAGGTTGGCGGCCAGGACTCGACCGCCCTGTCCTCTGACCACTGAGCCTCCTCCGCGTGTCCAGAAGGGAGGCTACACGGCGGGAACCGCGCCGATCGTGACGGCACGGTGCTCAGGCCTGAACCGGAGATCCGCGCCTGCGGCGACCTCTCGGCGTGGAGCCAGAGAAACCACAGGTCAGCGAGCTATCGTGGCATCATGAGCACTGGAAACGACATGCCGGAGTCGATCGACCCCGCGGCGCCGCCCAGTGGGGCCGGGTGCCAGGAGTGCCTCGCGGCCGACGGATGGTGGTTCCACCTCCGTCGGTGCGCCGCCTGTGGCCACGTGGGCTGCTGCGACTCGTCGCCATCCCAGCACGCCACTCGGCACCAGCGGGACACCGGGCATCCCGTCGTCCAGAGCTTCGAACCCGGCGAGGAGTGGTTCTTCGACTACCGCTCCGGCCAACTCAGTGACGGTCCGCCACTCGCGCCGCCCACCGCCCACCCGTCCGACCAGCCAGTCCCCGGCCCGGCCGGCCGGGTACCGCCCAACTGGATGAGCCTCATCCGCTAGTACGCCCCGCCCCTCACGCGGAGGGTGTGACTCCGTGCCGCTGGGTGACCGGTGTCCCGCACGGCCTTCGTGGTGGGCGCCCTGCTGGATCGGACCGTGTCCATGGGCCGAACAGTCCAGGGGCCGCACACCACGCGCGGTGTCCCCGACGCCCACGGGGGAACGAGCGCTCGCCCGATGTCCGACCTCGCGCGACAGCCGCGGAGTGGTGGATGTGAACACTGGCACCAGTCAGGTCCGCGTCCGGGTACCCATCGGTCGGCGGGGCGTCGACGGCTCCAGCACGCGGTCGTTGCTCCCCCTCCGTGGCCATCGGGCGACACGCGCCACGTCCCTCCCGTGCCCGGCCCGGCGGGCGCGTGTCCGAGAGCGGACACCCCTCGTCACCACCACGCGGGCGGTGGGGATGTTGGCACACAGCTCCCCGCCTCCACCGCC
This sequence comes from Spiractinospora alimapuensis, assembly GCF_018437505.1. Lineage (NCBI taxonomy): Bacteria > Bacillati > Actinomycetota > Actinomycetes > Streptosporangiales > Nocardiopsidaceae > Spiractinospora > Spiractinospora alimapuensis. The sequence goes on from NZ_CP072467.1 coordinate 1,482,722, forward strand.
GGGCGCCCGTTGAACGACAGCACCGCGTGGGTACATCAGGTACGCCCGTGGGCGATCGGCCCGATGTCCGCACCCGGTCACGACGACCGGTCGGATCGACCGCGGCACGGGCACTCGCCAGGCCAGGTCTCGCCCCGCTGGGCTGGGGCTGTTCGTCAGGGACAGACGCCCATCCGTACACACGCGGTGGCGTGGAGACCCCGCGAGCAACGTCCCTCGCCATGGGTTTCGCCATCCGGGCGGGGTTCGGCGTGCGGCGCTCGAGTCGCGGTGACTGGCGGAGACTCGCGGTGGGCAGGTGTGTCGCGTGGGTACGCCGCACGCGATGTGGCGGCGTCGAGAGAACCCCCGCGCCAGGTGTCGGAGGTCCTACGAAGGGTGCGCGCGGGGCTTCCCCCTCGGCCCGCCACCGGAGAAGGCTCGCGGATCCGCCCACGAATCGGCGCCGGCGTCGGTGGCATAGCCTTACGGCATGTCGCGAATCGTGGTGGCTGGTGGTTCCGGTGTTCTCGGCGTGCTGGTCGGGCGCGAGGTGGGGCGGCGCCGTCCCGACTGGAAGCTCGTGGTCGGTGATCACCGCCCGGACCGGGGCGCTGCCACCGCGAAACTCCTGGACGCCGAGACCACCACACTGGACGCCACGGATCCGGCCAGTGTCCGCACCGCGATCACCGGTGCTGACGCGGTGATCGTCGCGCTGGGGCAGCGGGAGCCGCTCGTCCAGGACGTGTGTCTGGAGCTCGGCGTTCCCTGCGTGGACGTGACCGCGAGCGGCGCGATGACGACCGCGGTGGCCGCGTTGGACGAGCGGGCCCGCGCCGCGGCGGTCGCCTCCGTCTCCATGGCGGGTCTCTTCCCCGGCCTGTCAGGGTTACTCGCGGTCAAGACCGCCTCCCGACTCGACGAGGTCGACCACGTGGACGTGTCCCTACTCCAGAACACCAACGCGAACGTGGGCCGCTCCGGGGTCGTGGACATGCTCGGCATCATCTCTTCGCCGGTGGAGTCGCGGGGCCACACGGAGCCGGGTTTTCGACTCCGCTCGCCGGAGACGCGGCGGCTCCGCCTCATCGACCACGCCGAGCGGCGGGCACTCGCGGTCGAGGCCGACCTGGCGCGCACCTCCTACTGGACGGGCTGGAACAGCGCGCCGTTCACGGCGTTGGTCGCCACCATGGTGCGCGTCGGCGCCCTGCCGGCGCTCGCGCCGCGCCTGGCCGGCTTCGTGCGGCATGACCCCTCGCGGCCGGAAGAGGTTCGGCTCTCGGTCCGGGCGCACGGCACCCGGAGCGGCGCGGACACGAGGGTGCGGCTCGGGCTCACCGCCGAGTCCGACTACGGAGCCACGGCCGCCGTGGCCGTCGCTCTGGCCGATCTCACCCTCGGAGGCGGCCTCAAGGGCGCGGGAACACCGTTGTCCTTCACCACTTTCGACGCGCTGGTCGCCCGGATGGGCCCTAACACCGTCACCGTGTGGGACGAGGACTGAGACGACCAGGCTGCGGAGCCGAGTCCGGTCGGCTCAGGTGCCGATGACCCCTCCGTCATCCTTGCGGATGACGAGCGTCGCCGAACGAGGTCGCCCGTCGGGTGCGTGGTCAGGCCAGTTGCTCACGGCCCGCGGGTTCTCCGGCGTCGGCTCTCCCACCATGTCCACCGCCTCCCCTGGATGCTGGACGTTGACGAACATGGTGGTCTGGTCCGGTGTGGTGACGACCCCGGAGATCTCGGCACCGCGGGGCCCGGTGAGGAACCGGCGGACCTCGCCCGTCTCGGGGTCGGCGGCGAGCATCGCGTTGTTGGCGATGGTGTCGTAGCCACGGTCCGGATCGTGTTGGGCGGAGTTGGAGACGTCGGTCTGGATCCACAGACGACCCTGGGGATCGAACCAGAGGCCGTCCGGGGAGCCGAACATGTTGTCCTCGTCGAGGTCCACCGCGTCGTCGTGGGCGGGGTCACCCGCGAGTAGGAAGATGTCCCAGGTGAAGGCGGTCGCGGTGTTGTCGTGGCCGTCCTCACGCCACTTGATGATGTGGCCGTAGGGGTTGGGTGACCGCGGGTTGGCTTCCCCCTCCCCCGCCTTGCCGTTGGTGAGGCTGCAGTACACGTCCTGGGTCCCGGGCTGGACCGCGATCCACTCGGGTCGGTCCATCGGTGTGGCGCCGAGGGCGTCGGCCGCCATTCGTGCCCGCAGCAGCACGTCGGCCTGGTCCGTCCATCCGTTCTCGGTGGTGAGCGGTCCTTCGCCGAAGGTCAGCGGGAGCCAGGCGCCACTGCCGTCGTCGTCGAAGCGGGCCACGTGCAGGGTGCCGTGGTCGAGGGGACTCCTGCCGGTGGCGAGCAGCTCCGTCCACGGCCGGGACCCGACGAACTTGTAGATGTAGTCGCCGTCCTGGTCGTCCCCGGTGTAGACGACGACCCTCCCCCGGGCTTCTGTCACGATCGCGCCCTCGTGCTTCACCCGTCCCAGGGCGGTGCGCTTGACCGGTACGTGGTCGGGGTCGAACGGGTCGATCTCGACGACCCAGCCGAATCTGTTGGCTTCCTCGGAGTTGGTCGCGATGTCGAAACGTTGGTCGACCTCGAACCACTTGTAGCCGAACCCGGTGTCGTCGATGCCGTACCTGTCCTGCTCCGGGGTGGGCTCCCAGGAGTCGTCGGTGGTGCCGAAGTAGTTGTTGAAGTTCTCCTCGCAGGCGAGGTAGGTGTTCCAGGGCGTCACGCCGTGGGAGCAGTTGTTGATCGTGCCGCGGGGTTGGGGGTCGAGCGCGGCGAGGGCCGGGTGGTCGGCCGTGACCGGCCCGGAGAACTCGACCGGCGTGGTCGCGGTGACCCGGCGGTTGTAGTCGGAGTCGACGATCCGCCACTCACCGTCCACCAGCTCAACCTCGACAATGCTGACGCCGTGGGTGGCCGTGCCCTTGTCGACCTTCTCCTGGGTCATCTCCTCGTCCCCGTCACTGAGGAGGAGCGCCTGGTCGACGTACTCGTGGTTCAGGACCAGCAGGCCGTTGCGGCTTGCCTGGGGCCCCTGGCCGAGCGGGAAGAAGTGCATCCCGTCGTGGTGCGAGCCGAACTGTCGCGCGGCCTCCTCCGCGGTGTTGGAGGCGTCGGCCTTCCACTCCGGACCATCAGACCGGATCGGATGACCCCAGGGCACGAACACGGTCGCGGTGTAGCCGTCGGGTACGACCACCGTGTCCTCGGCACTGAGTGGAACGGCGGAGAAACCGAGCAGGGGCCCCGCTTCCCCACTCGCGGCCCGGGCCAGGTTCGGCGCCACGCCGCCCAACAGGAAACCGGCCGCGGCGAGGGTCCCACCGCGCAGCACCCCGCGCCGGGAGAACCGTTCCGCGAGAACGCGTTGGAAGGGCGGGTTCCCGGACCGGTTGGAACTGACGTCGTCGGAATCGGTTCGCACGGCCGCACCTCGTTGAAGTCTCCGAACAGGAACGCGGATCGCGGCTCGAGACACGGGGAGCCACAGATCTGGGACGTTACGTCACCGAGCGTGCGCACGCCGGGATTGCCCTCCCGGCGCGTCGTGCTGGAATCCCGGCCGCGAAGGAACATCCGTCTCCGCGCGTGGATCGACTGACGGATCACGTCCGGGCGAGGTCACCGCCGGACGTCAGCGTGAACCCACCCGATCACAGGGCGGTAATGCCCCTGATGGTGGTGACGACTCCGCCGAGGAGCGCGATCGTGATCAGGGCGGCGCGGGCCGCTCGGAGGGGGAGGCGGCGGGCCGCGAACTCGCCGACGACGATGCCGACCACGCACGCGGACGCGATCACCACCCACATGGGGATGCTCAGCGTGGGCACGCTGGCGGGGTCGAGCACGAGATAGGTGCCGATGGTGAACACCGCGAGCAGGAGGAAGAAGGGCTGCATCGTGGCGGCGAAGGCGCGCGGGTTCCAGCGGGTCGTCACGGCGAGCACGGAGAGGGCCGGTCCAGCCAGTCCGGCCGTGGATCCCATCAGTCCGCTGAAGTACCCAGAGGTCAGGACATAACGCAACCGCGGGCGCACGCGCAGTCGCGTGACGAGCACCGGAACCGACAGGGACACCACGACCAGAACTCCCACGGCCACTTGGAGTACCGGCACCGAGGTGACGCCAACGATGAGAGCCCCACAGACCGTTCCGACACACGCCGGCGCGAACAGCGCCAGGGCTCGAACCCAGTCGATGTCCCGACGAACCAGAATCAGGATCGTTCCGGCGGTTCCGAGCGAGCACAGGTGGACCAGGATCACACCGGACGCGGGCCCGACCATCAGGACGAGGAAGGGCGCGGAGACGAGGGCGAACCCCATCCCGGTGACCCGTTGCAGCAGTGCCCCGGCCAATACGGCGAATCCGACGACGGTCGCCTCGACGACGGCGGGTGATACGTCCAGCAGTGGAACGGACTCCATTCTCCTCGCGACGGCGAATCGGCACGTCATGGCGTTGAGGTGGCGTCGACTCCACCACGGCCCGGTGCCCTGGCAGGCTAGTCCACCGTGCCCCGCCCCCCGTCGACCGGGGCACGCCCAATCCCGTCGCTCCTCCGCGACGTCGACGCTGGTCCCTAGGCTTGGCGCCATGGAACAACGCGTCAGTCTGGTCACGCTCGGGGTCAGCGACCTCCCCCGCTCCCGCGCCTTCTACGAGGCGCTGGGCTGGCGGGGCCAAGAGGTGGAGGAGACCGTCTTCTTCCAGGCGGGAGGGATGGCGCTCGTCCTGTGGAGCCGGGAGAAGCTCGCCCGCGACGCCGGCCTCCCAAACACTCCGCCCTCCGGATTCGGCGGCGTCGTTCTCGCGCACAACGTGCGTTCGGACACGGAGGTCGACGAGCTGCTGGCCGCGGCGGCGGCCGCCGGCGGCACCGTCACCAGTCCGGCGGCCACCAACCCCATCGGCTTCTACGTCGGAACCTTCACCGACCCCGACGGGCACCCCTGGGAGATCGCGCACAACCCGGGCTTCCCGCTCGCGGCGGACGGCTCCGTCACCATTCCCGACTTCGGAGTCACCTAGGTTCCCGCCTCGGGACGCCCGATCGGAAGCCTGCCGTCAGAGTCGGGAGGGACGGTACAGCGCCAGGAATCCCAACGCACCCAGCAATGGAAACACCGCGAGCACGGCGATCGTCACTCCGAGCGGCGCGACCGCGTACACCGCGCCCGCCGTCGCGGACCCCACCGCGCCCCCGACGAAGAACGTCAGGTTGAGCAGCCCTAGCCCCCCGCCGCGCTGCTCGGGGGCCAGATACCCCGTCATGAGTCCCGTCACCACAACCTGCACCACCGAAAAGGCGGCGAATCCCAGCGAGGCGGCGAGGACGAGGCCAACGGCGACAGCGGACAGAGGTGCGACCACGAGCAGCGCCACGCCGTACGCTGTCGCGATCGTGACCGCCCACGTGCGGGCCCCACTACCGAGGGCGTATCGTCCAGCGGTCCGGGAGAGGGCCGCGCCCGCCGCGGCGCCCGGCAACAGCGCCAGTCCGACGGTGAGCACACTCCAGCCATGAACGTCGGTGAGGACCTGCGGCACGACGAACATGACCGAGAACAGGCCCGCGTAGGTGCCCGCGCCCACGAGGGCCGCGCCACGGTACTGACGGTCGCGTACGAGGTCCCGCGGCACGAACCCCGCCGAAGTTCGCCGAGTGCGGAACACGAGCAGGAGCAGCGCGGCGCCACCCACGGCGACCACGGCGACGATCGTGCTCACGCCCAGCCCCAGGGCGGGTTCCTGCAGCAGGATCACCACGCACGCGACGGCCGTGGTCAGGGTTGCCGCCCCGAGGAGATCGACCTGCCGGCCCGAGCCGTCACGTCGCAGCAGTCGCCAGCAACCGGGGACGGCCAGCAGGGCCAGTGCTGGCAGCACCACGGTCGCTCGCCACGAGGCGACGTCGGTGACCACTCCGCCGGCCAGGGTGGCACATGCGGCGAACAGGGCCATCGCGCCACCGAACACGCCGAGGACGGTCGCGCGGTCCTCTGGACGAACCGAACCGACGAGCGACAGGGCGGAGGCGGACATCGCGCCCGATCCAGCGCCGAGGCACAGGCGTCCGAGAACGAGGACGGAGAGGTCCGGCGCCCACAGACAGATCCCCGTCCCGACGAGCAGCAGCCCCGACCCGACGGTGAGCACGATCCGTCCTCCGGCCGCGTCGGACCAGCGCCCGAAGAGAGCGATTCCGATGCCCAACGCGAGCGCGTGGGCGGTGAGGACCCAGGTGACGGTCCCGGCGTCCACCCCGAGGTCCACCGTCGCCTCCGGCAGTGCGAGTCCGGCGGCGGTGACGCCGAACACCGACGGTCCGAAGAGGGCGCCGAGGCGTATTCCGAAGGAGACCGCACCGGGGGTTCGGGACACGTTCTGTGTGGTGTTCATGGGCGGCCGTCCCGGCCCGTTGGGAGTGAAGTCGTTCTGTCCGGGCACGCCCCGGGGGTCGACAGTGTGTTCATGTCGTGCATCCCACCGCGTGCACACCCACCGAACCAGGGGCGATTCCGACGTACAGTTATCACGAATCGTGATCGGAGGGGGTTCCGTGGAACTGCGACAGCTCCGTTACTTCGCGGCGGTCGCGGAGCGCGGTGGTTTCGCCCGGGCCGCGGAGTGGCTGCACGTGGGGCAGCCGGCAGTGAGCCAACAAGTTCGCCGCCTGGAACGGGAACTGGGTGTCGCGCTGTTCGATCGCTCTACGCGTCACGTCCGCCTGACGAGTGCGGGGACGCGTCTCCTCCCTGAGGCCCGTGCGGTCCTCGCCACCGCCGAACGCACCACGCAGGTGGCGGCCGAACTGGCGGGTATCTCCGCCTCCACTCTGCGCCTGGCAACGGGCGCCGGCCCCGGGGACCTGTTCTACGCCCTTCTCGAGCATGCGCGACGTCACGCCCCCGATGTCCAGGTGCGCCTGACCAAGACCTCGGTCGACGACCGCCTCACCGGCGTCCGTCACGGCTCCCTGGACGCGGCACTGGTTCGGGACCAGCATGAGCGACCCGACCTGGAGTTGATCCCCATTTGGTCGGACCCCCTCGTCGTCGCGCTGCCCTCCACCCACCCCCTCGCACACGCGGAGGCGGTCGACCTAGCCGATCTGGGCGGGCTTCCGCTGCGTCTGGCCCTACGGCGTAACAACGTCGCGTTCCACCGGCTCGTCCACGAGGCACTCGCCAGAGCCGGCGTCGCACCGCCCGCTGGTCCACTCTTCACCCGACTCCAGGACACGTTGTCGGACATCGCCCAGTCAGCTCCTTCGTGGACCCTCTTCTATCCGGTGGGCCCCCCACCGACCATCCCGGGGATCGCCTACTTCTCCCTTCCCGACGTGCACTCCACCGTCCAACTCGCCGTCCGACCGGGCCCGCCGGCCGCTCCGTTGCGCGGATTCGTGGCCGCCTGTGCCCTTTGGTCGCGGCCGGACTGAGGCACTGAGTGCCGGTCGGGCTCGAGGTGGCCGATCGACGCGGGCGGAGCGCGGGACTCCCTAGCGGGCGGCCGCCACCTCCGCGGATGCGTCCAACGCGGTGGGGGTGACGATCCGCAGGAACGGCACGACCGTGGTCGTGGCGGCGAGGGCGAAGAACGCGAAGGCCAGGGGGATACCGACGAACTCGGCGAGGACACCGACCAGGGCGGCGCCAATGGGCATGGCGCCCCAGCTGAAGAGGCGGGCGGCCGCGTTGTAGCGACCGAGCATCTCCCGGGGGACGACGCGTTGGCTGATGGTGCGGACGTTGACGGTCCACAGAGTTCCACCCATGCCGCCGAGGAACGCGGCGGTGCTGACGATGACCATGTTCGTCGTGAGCGCGGGGGCGGCCATCATGGCGACCGTCCCGAGGAGGTCGGCGAACATCGCCCACCGTCGGCCGAGGAACCGGTTGACCCAGCGGACCGAGAGGGCGCCCACGATGCCCCCGGCCCCCAGCGCGCTCATCAGGACGCCGTACTCCTGGGGAGACAGGTCCATGACCGCGGTGGCGAACAGCGGCATGAGCGCGAGCCAGGCGCCCCAGCACCCCGACAGCACGGTCAGCATGAGGGCGAGCCCGCGAAGGAGCCGGTTCCGCCACAGGTACGCCACCCCCTCTACGATCCGCGCGTGGACGGAGGTCACCGGGCGCTCGTCCCCCGTGCGGGGGGCGAACCGCCCGACGAGGAACAGCAGCACCAGCATTCCGACGGCGTAGGCCGCCCCGGTCGCCCCTAGGGCGAGGCCGACTCCGATGGCGGCCAGGACTCCACCAAGGAACGGTCCGGTGAACTCGCCACAGGCCGTCTCCGCTCCGGCCACCCACGCGTTCGCGCGTTCTCTCGCACGGGGCGCCACCGCGGAGGGGACGATCGCGGCCGCGGAGGTCATCGCGACGACCTCCGCGACTCCCAGCACGAGCCCCACCCCGTAGAGCAGGGGCAGCGGCACCGACCCGAACAGCATGACCGCGACGAACGCGGTCATCGTCACCACGCGGGTCAGGTTGGCCAGGAGCAGGAGTCGACGCCGATCGAACCGGTCGACCAGCACACCGACGTGGAGGGCGGTCAGTAGCCAGGGCAGCGAGAGCGTCAGGGCGACCGCCGCCACCAGCGCCGGCGAGTCGGTGATGCCGGTCGCGATGAGTGGCAGCACTACCTTCAGCACTCCGTCGGCCAGGTTGGTCACGGCCGTGAAGACGACCAGCACCGTGGTGTTGCGTGTGCTGGTCGCGTCGAGGCGTCGCTCCGTGTCGTCCGGGGTGTCCTTCGCGTCGGGGCCCGCGCCCACAGCGTCCATCTAACCTCCAAAATATGTTTGGTGGTTATCATGGCACAACTTGGGCGCCTCGAAAACAGGTAAATGCGCTACGTTGGTAACCACCGAAGCATGTTCATTGGTGGATCGCCCGGCGAGAGGAGACACGCGTGCATCAGCCGCCGGCGGCCCGGCGGGTCGAGGAGTTCGCCAACACCTTCGACCTGGAGTCCGGGCGGGACGACCTCAGCGACGCCGACGGCCTCGCCCGCTGGTTGACGGCCTCCGGACACGCCGAGGCGGCCCTCCGGGTCAGTGCGACCGACCACCAGATGTGCCTGGACCTGCGCGCGGGGATCCGGGAGGCGCTCTCCACCGATCGCCCCCCAGTCCCCCACCTGCTCGCCCGAGCCGACTCCGCGCTGACAGAGCTGCCGGTGCTGGTGAGCCTCGCCCAGTCCACCGCCACCGGCGGACACCCTCCCGACGCGCGCGCCCTCGTTCCGGCGCCGAGTCTTCCGCCGGTGCGTCGCGTCTACGCCTCGCTCGCCCTGGACTGGGCGGAGCTGGTCACCACCGGGCAGGTCACCCGCCTGAAGCTCTGCGCGGAGCACACCTGTCGCTGGGTCTTCTGGGACGGTTCGAAGAACCAGAGCCGCCGCTGGTGCTCGATGCGGGTCTGCGGAAACAGGACCAAGTCCCGGCGCCACTCCGAACGCGCTCGGGCACCAGAGAGCGAGAACTGACGCTCCAGTCGCCCGCCCTCCCGGACGGGAATCCCCACAGCGGAGAGTGAGGCCGACTCACCCAATGTCGTTTCCGTTAGTATCTGAGCGTGTTCGACCGGGCTCCCACGCACGTGCCACGCCACCTTCTTCCGCTGGCGTGGGCGGTCCTGCTGGTGGCCCTGGTTCTCGGGGTCGGCACAATGCACACTCTCGGCCACCCCGCCGAACACGGCGCCCCGGACCATGGGGCCGCGGCGGCGGAGCTCTCCCATTCGGCGCCCGTGTCCCCGGCGCCGGCCGCCGCCGAACTTCCCGCCCTGGACCCGTCGACGATGTGCCTGGCGATCATCGCGGTCGCGACACTGCTCCTCGGGCTGGGGTCACTGACTCGCGCTCCCTCCTTGGAGCTGCGACTCCCCCGATGGTCACGTGTCCAGGTGTCATGGTGGGCGCCCACGCCGCCCCGACCTCCTTCCCTCGCCCAGCTCCAAGCGTTGCGGATCTAGATGCGCCCCCGGGGCGGCTCCCCGGGTTCGGACCGTTGACCGAGTACTTCCCCCACGCGCGGCCTCCACGGACCACGCGTGGGCAGGCATGCGAAGGACACACCATGACGACCGTCAACCCCCGTACGTACGCACTCCTCTCGGCCGGACTGGCCACCACGCTGCTCCTCACCGCCTGTGGCGACAACGGAGAGCAGCCGGCGGAGAACGGGGAGAACACCGGCGCGCAGTTCAACGACACTGACGTCGAGTTCGCGACCATGATGATCCCGCACCACGAGCAGGCCATCGAGATGTCCCAGTTGGTCGAGGAACGCGCGGGCGAGGACGTCCGTGCGCTGGCGACGGAGATCGAGGACGCACAAGGGCCCGAGATCGAGGAGCTGACGGCGATGCTCAGCGAGTGGGGCGAGGAACCTCCGGCGGAGGGAGAGGACCACTCCAGCATGGCCGGAATGCTCTCCGAGGAGGAAATGACCCAGCTCGAAGAGGTCTCGGGCGATGCTTTCGACGCCCTGTTCCTCGGAATGATGATCGTTCACCATGAGGGGGCGATCGAGATGGCCGAGGACCAGATGGAAAACGGCGTCAACCCCCAGGCCGCGGAGATGGCACAGGAAATCGTCGATACCCAGGAGTCCGAGATCGCGCAAATGCGGGAGATGCTGGAGGACTATCCCGGACAGAAGGCACCATCGCCCGATGAGGACGGCGGCGAAGACGAGAACGAGGACGGGCACGGGGACCACTAGCCCATAACCGTGGGCCATCCGCGGCCGGGGTGCGATGGCGTCCATCGCACCCCGGCCGCATGGTGAGTCCTCCAGAATCCGCCTCAGCTCGACAATTCTGGGTACCCGGACTCTTGGGGGCGGGTCACCCCCGTGAAATCCGTTCTGGCATTCTGTGAGAATACGTTCGACGCCTGGTGTCCCGTCGCTCGGGATATCGACGGCGGTGACAATGATGCCCACTCCCTATTCGATCGATCGTGAACTCGGAGTAGCGATGACGGACCCCACCGACTTCATGAAGCACACCGCCCCCTCCGAGGGAGAGTCAACGCCCTGGGCGGAGACCCGGATCGACACCTCCCGTCCGTCCATCGCCCGGGTCTACGACGCGTTGCTCGACGGCAAGGACAACTTCGCCGCCGACCGCGTCATCGCTGATCACTACCGCCAGGTCCCTGGGGCGCCGCGCGTCCCGTGGGACAACCGTGCGTGGATCGGTCGAGTGGTGCGGTGGCTGGTGGCCGAAGCGGGCATCCGCCAGATCATCGACATCGGCAGCGGCCTTCCCACCGCGAGCAACGTGCATGACGTCGCGCAGGCCATCGCCCCGGAGACCCGGGTGGCCTACGTCGACAACGACCCCATCGTCCTCGCCCACGGCCGCGCCATCCTCGCCAGCAACGACCGAACCACCGTCATCACCGCCGACGCCCAGGAGCCTGAGGGGATCTTCGGGAACCCCGAACTCCGTGCCCTGATCGACCTCGACCAGCCCTACGCGGTCCTGCTCGCCGCGGTCCTCCACCATGTGCCCACCGGTGAGGACCAAAAGGTCGCGGCCGGCATCCGCGAACGCATCGCACCCGGGAGCTACCTGGCCATCGCCAACTTCCACGACCCCGGTGACCCACGGGCGCAGGGGATCGAGACCGCGCTGGTCGAGAAGGGGCTCGGCTCCGGCTGGGTCCGCCCCTACCCCCAACACCGGATGTACTTCGGCGACCTCGACCTCGTCCACCCCGGACTGTGCCCGGCCAACGAATGGCACCCCGACGACGAGACCCCCACCGACTCACCCGTCCACCACCTCTACCTCGGCGGAGTCGCGAAGCGACCCTAGGGACCTCCCGCCGGGCGGGGCGGTGGTGGGATACGCGATCCCCACCACCGCCCCGTTCGCGCGAACGACGCCAACACCTTGCACACACATTTGGACACGCTCCGAGATATCCACTGGTCACGTGTCGACCCTGACGGTTCGCGGGTAAGTGACCAGCACAGGATGTCCACCGTGAGCCGTCCGAAGCGCACCCGCGCCTCCGGGGCTCCCTCGCAGGAGAGTGGCCGCCGTGAGCAGAGTTGATTCCCGAGCGGACAGTGTCGACCCCATCCGCGCCGCGATCGAGGCGAGCGAGCGCGCTCCCTCCGTCCTGAACACCCGTCCATGGCAGTTGCGTCATCACGAGAACGGGATCAGCCTGACGACGGACGCCGACCTGCGGTTGGACGTCGCGGACCCCGCGGGCCGAGAACTCGTCATCAGCTGCGGCGCCGCGCTGTTCAACATCCGGGCGGCCATGCGCGCGGCCGGGGCACGGCCCCTGGTCACCTTGCTGCCCGACCGGGAGCGCCCCGGGCTCCTCGCCGACATCCAGGTCGGTCCCGCACTGCCACCCGAGGCCGAGGACACCGAACTGTCCAACGCGATCGGGGTCCGCCACACCCACCGGGGGCCCTTCGACGCCGGCCTCGACGACGCCGCCCTGGTCCGCCGCCTCGCCACCGCCGTCGCCGCGGAGCACGCGGTCCTCCAGCTCGTCACCGACACCCCGATGGTCATCGCTCTGGCGGGTCTGGTGTCGGCGGCCGAACACGTGCAACGCCGGGACGCGGACCGCGTCGACGAGGAGTCGCGTTGGGTCCGCCCCGAGGGAAACCCCGACCGGCGCGGGGTCCACGCGGAGGACTTCCCCGCGGTCGACCAGACCATCGGCCAACTCTTCCCTCCGCGTGACTACGGGCACGGTCAGGTGCACGGGCTCCTGGACGGGAACGGCACCGAGACCGGACTCGTCTCGATGATCGTCACGCGGGGGGACGACCGGCCGAGCTGGCTGGCCGCCGGACAGGCGCTGGAGCGCATGCTCCTGGTCGCGGCGGTGAACGGGGTGTCGGCCGCGTTCCACACCCAACCCCTCGAGGAGCCCATGTTGCGGAACTTCATCGCGCAACGGTTCTGCCGCGGCGAGCACCCACAAATGATCATGCGGCTGGGTCACGTCTCCTCCCGGGGTGACACCACCACCTCACCTCCGCAGTCGACCGTCACCGACCCTCCGTCGGCACCGCGCCCCCGTTGAGTTCGCACACGTTCGAGACGTCCGGACATCGCGGTGCCGTAGAGGGGCGACACGATGGCAAAGCTGCTGTATCGCTTGGGCAAGTTCTCCTTCCGGCACCGGTGGTGGATGGTCGGCCTCTGGGTCGTACTACTTGGTGTGGTGGGCGCCGCGGCGCTGGTCTTCCGCGTGCCGGTGAACGACTCCTTCACGATCCCGGGCACGGAGGCCCAGGCAACGGTCGACATGCTGGAGGAACGGTTCCCCGAGCACAGTGGCGGGGTGGCCACCGTCGTGTTCACCACACCGGACGACGATTCCGTCACCACCGATGACTACCCGGACGCCATCCAGGACACGACCGCGGAGATCGAGGGTCTCGACGGCATCGAGTCCGTCACCGACCCCATCGCCCTGTATGAGGAGGGCTACCAGCGGGCGCTGCGCAGTGACCAAGTGCGCGACCCAATGGTCGACGCCGGCATGGAGCAGGCCCGCCAGGAGTACGAGGAGCAGCGTGAGGAGGGTGTCGCCTCGGCCGTGGAGGAGGCGCGTCAGCGGGCCGAGGCCCAGATCCCGGCCGACGCGCCCGGACGTGACGCCCAACTCGAACAGGCGGAGGAACAGGCACGGACCCAGGCGGAGGCCCAGGCCCCCGCCTTTCCGGAGGACGAGGCCCGCGCGCAAGTGGAGTCCGAGGTCGACCAGAGAATCGCCGACGACGACCTCCCGGCGGATGTTCGGGACGAGGTTCGTGGCGAGGTGTTGGACCGTCTGCCGCTGATCTCCGACGACGGCACCACCGCGCTCGCACAGGTGCAGTTCACCGATCCCGACACCGACATCTCCCCCCACACCGTCGACACGCTGCTGGACAGTGGCGGGCCGGCGGAGGACGCGGGGCTCAGTGTGAACTTCAGCGGGCAGGCCATCACCGTCGCCGCGGTCGCCGGCATCCAGGGCGGCGAGGGGGTCGGGTTGGCAGTGGCCCTCGTCGTACTGATCGTCAATTTCGGCGTGCTGCTCGCGGCGGGGATCCCGATCCTCTCCGCCCTGGTCGGCACCGGAGTGGGCATCGCGCTGGTGTTCGCGCTGTCCCGGTTCGTGGAACTGAGTAGCACAGCGCCGCTGCTGGCAGTGATGCTCGGACTGGCGGTCGGCATCGACTACACCCTGTTCGTCCTGGCTCGCCACCGCCAACAACTTCTCACCGGCATGGATCCCGAGGAGTCGACCGGCCGCGCGATCGCCACGGCCGGCAGCGCGGTGGTGTTCGCGGGGACGACCGTCGTCATCGCCCTTCTCGGCCTGACGGTGGCGGGGATCCCCTTCCTGTCCGTGATGGGTGTCGCGGCGGCGATCACCGTGGCGTTCTCGGTCCTGGTGGCCACGTCCTTCCTTCCTGCCGTGCTCGGGATCGTCGGCCGCCACTTCGACGCCCTGCCCGTCCCCTGGTTGAGCGGTCGAGCCAGGCGTGCCCTTGACTCCGACCGGTCGGCGGGGAGCCGGTGGGCGCGCCTGGTCACCCGACGACCGTGGATCTTCGTCGTACTGGTCCTCGCGGTCGTCGCGGTCACCATCGTTCCGGTCAAGGATCTGCGGCTCGGGCTGCCCACCGACGCCTCGAGCGCCCCGGACAGCACGCAGCACCGCGCCTACGACCTGATCTCGGAGAAGTTCGGCGCTGGTTACACCACGTCGCTCATCGTGACGGTCGAGTACGACGACCCCGCCGCCCCCGCGGAGGTACGCGAAGACATCGCGGACATGTCCGGTGTCGAGGAGACCCAGCCTCCGGAGACCAACGACGCCAACGACACCGCGCTGATCGTGGTGATCCCCGAACACGGTGCGGAGTCCGTGGCGACCGAGGACCTGATCCACGAGATCCGGGACCAGCGCGACGCTTGGGAACGCGACACTGGCGCCACCATCTCCGTCACCGGCGCCACGGCCACGAGCATCGACACCTCAGAACGGCTCGCCGAGGTGATGCCGCTCTACCTCGCGGTCGTCGTCGGACTCGCGTTCCTGTTGCTGATGGTCGTGTTCCGGTCCCTGTTGGTACCGCTGAAGGCCGCGCTGGGGTTCGTGCTGAGCATGGGGTCGGCGCTCGGAGCGACGGTGGTCGTGTTCCAGTGGGGCGACGGGGCCGGTTTGCTCGGTGTCACCCCGGCCGAGACGCTGCTGGCGTTCCTGCCCATCGTGCTGATCGGGACCCTGTTCGGGCTCGCCATGGACTACGAGGTCTTTCTGGTGAGTCGGATGCGTGAGGACTACGTGCACGGTGGGAGCGCACCGCACGCCATCGTCAGCGGCTTCCGGTCCGGGGCGCGCGTGGTGACGGCGGCGGCTCTCATCATGACCTCCGTGTTCGCGTCCTTCGTGTTCAGTGACAACACCACGATCCAGCCCGTCGCGTTCGCCCTCGCCGTCGGGGTGCTCGTTGACGCGTTCCTCATTCGGATGACGCTGGTACCCGCGCTGATGCGGCTCTTCGGCACCGCGGCCTGGTGGCTGCCTTCATGGCTGGACCGGATCCTGCCCAACGTCGACATCGAAGGAGCACGTCTGCACCCCGACCGGCAGGACGGCCCCGGTTGACCGGATGGTCGGCGTTGGCCACGATTGGGCCGGAAAGGAGCGTGTATGCCGACACTCGAGCATTTCTTCTACGCCGATCAGCCGGTCACCTTCACGACCGTGCTCCGAGGCTACGACCAGAGACAGGTCACCGAGTTCCTGGACCGCGTCCGGCTGACCCGTGGCGCGCCACCCCCCGTGGCCGTCGCCGAACTGCGCCAGCAGAGCTTCGACGTCGTCCTGCGAGGGTTCGACCGACGCGAGGTCGACACCTACGTCTCGGACTTCGCCGACTACCTCACGGCGCTCGAGTCGCCCTAGCCCCCAGACGGTCCAGCGCCGAGCCCCCGCGCTGGCCGCAACAGGTCCCCCGCCCGCGTCCCGGCGGCTTCACCTCACGCGATCAGCCACTCCGCACCAGACCACCGTCTGCCCGAGGAGAACGTCCTCGGCCCCGCGGAACATGTGATCGACGCGGCGAACACGATCGCCGATCCCCGTGAGAGCACTGGCGGAACGAGCGCGGACGCCGACCGCGGACTGATCATTCCCAGCGCACCCTCCCCCAGGCCACGTCCCTGACCCACGCTCCGCAAACGCGGCCAACGTGGGGTTTCGTCACGCGCACACCACCCCACCCACCCTGACGTCGGGTTATCTCCACCCAACCGGAAACATCAACCGGTTGACCAATTTGCCGATTGTGACCTATGCTCGCCCGCCAGTGAGCCCAGTCACGCGAGCAGTGGAGGTGGACCGCGCATGGTGATCGAAGAACGCATCTACAACCTGGACCCAGGGGTTCCCACTCAGGACTTCCTGAAGGTCTACGCCGAGAAGGGCCTACCGAGCCAACGCCGCATCCTGGGCGGGTTCCTCGGGTACTTCACGACGGAGTTCGGTGTACAGAACCAGGTGACCCACATGTGGGCCTTCACCGACCTCGAGGAGCGACGCCGCCGCCGCGCCGCGCTGGCCGCGGACCCCGACTGGCAGGAGTGCGTCGCCATCGTTCGGCCGATGATCATCGCCTGGGAGAACAAGATCATGTACCCGACGGACTTCTCCCCCATTCGGAACCTCCCGGTGACCTGCGACGACCCGTACACGGCCTTCGACTTCTCCCCCGACGCCCAGTAGAAACCCGACCCGGTAGGCAGTCACCGTCACCCCACGCTCACCCGGGCGTTGGCCGCACGGTGCCGAGAGGACCAGAGGACCAATCGTGAACCTGTACTCGTTGCTGCAGTCGCGCACCGCCGCCGAGGGACCCGTGCGGGTCGGCGTCATCGGTGCCGGCAAGTTCGCCTCGATGTTCCTGACCCAGGCGCTGAACATGCCGGAGCTGCATGTCGTCGGCGTCGCGGATCTGGACGTTGACAAGGCGCGAGCCGCCCTCGACCGGACGGGGTGGCGTGCGGACCGCTACGCGGCACGTGACTGCGACGACGCCGCCCGCGCGGGAACCACGGTCGTCACCGACGACGCGATGGCCGTGATCACCCACCCGTCCGTCGAGGTCATCCTGGAGATCACCGGGAACCCCTACGCCGGGGTCGACCACGCGGTGGCCAGCATCGACAACGGCAAGCACGTGGTGATGGTCAACGTCGAGGCCGACTGTCTGGTCGGGCCCCTGCTCCTGCGGCGCGCCCAGCAGGCCGGAGTCGTCTACACCATGGCCTACGGCGACCAGCCATCCCTCATCGCCGAACAGGTCGACTGGTGCCGCACCGTCGGATACGAGGTCGTCGCCGCCGGCAAGGGAACCAAGTACCTGCCCGAGTACCAGTACTCCACACCCGACACCGTGTGGGACTACTACGGCTTCTCACCGGAGAAGGTCGCCACCGGGGACTTCAACCCGCAGATGTTCAACTCGTTCCTGGACGGCACCAAGTCCGCCATCGAGATGGCGGCCGTGGCGAACGCGACCGGGCTGGTCCCGCAGGACCGCGGGCTCGCGTTCCCGCCGGCCTCCGTCCTCGACCTGCCCACCGTGTTCCGCCCCAAGGATCGCGGCGGGCTCCTCGACCACTCCGGGACGGTGGAGGTCGCCTCGAGTCTCAACCGGGACGGGTCGGAGATCGAGCGCGACCTGCGCTGGGGCGTCTACGTCTCCTTCCGCGCCCGGACCCAGTACGCGGCCGACTGCTTCGCCGAGTACGGGGTGCCCACGGACTCCACCGGTGAGTACGGCTCCCTGTACCGCCCATATCACATGATCGGAATGGAGCTCGGGGTGAGCGTTACCTCGGCCGTGCTCCGCGGCGAGGCGACGGGCCAGCCCAACGACTTCGTCGGTGACGTCATGACGACGGCGAAGCGGGACCTCACTCCGGGCGAGCGGCTCGACGGCGAGGGCGGATACCGGGTGTACGGAACACTCGCGCCCGCGGCTCGCTCCCGTGA
This sequence comes from Spiractinospora alimapuensis, assembly GCF_018437505.1. NCBI lineage: Bacteria > Bacillati > Actinomycetota > Actinomycetes > Streptosporangiales > Nocardiopsidaceae > Spiractinospora > Spiractinospora alimapuensis. The sequence continues at coordinate 1,500,773 of NZ_CP072467.1, forward strand.
GGTCGGTGCCCTGCCGATCGGGCTGGCCCACGGAGTCACCCTCGTCCGTCCCGTTCCCAAGGGTGGCACCGTCACCTGGCAGGACGTCGAGATCGACACCTCCCGGTCCGCGGTGCGACTGCGCCGTGAACTGGAGTCCCAGCTCTGAGCCACACGTGTTCTCGAGTCGTTCGAGAACCCCGACTCCCAGGCCCGGGCCCGACGGATCCCTGCGTCCTCGCAGCGGGCCAGTGACGTTCGTCAGCCCCAGACCAACCCGTACGGCCTCGCATCGGGGCCGTACCGGGCCGGGTCCCACGCACCCGCCGGGCCAGGGCTCGGCGAACGGGCCGAAACCCACGCGGAGTCATCCCTGTCCCACTTTCCCGGTGACACCGGACCCCGCGACACAGCGCTCCGCATGTCACAGGAAGGCAGCGTCATGTCCCAATCCTCACCGCGCGCCGCGGGTCGTCCGCTCGCGGCGGTCGGCAGCATGGTGGCCCGGATCCCGGGCGGCCTAATGATCATCCCGCTCTTCCTCGCGGCGTTCATCAACACGTTCTTCCCCCAGATCCTCGACATCGGTGGCTTCACCACGGGGTTGTTCCGGGACGGCATCAGCGCGCTGCTGGGTCTGTTCTTCGTCTGCATGGGCGCCCAACTGCGGATCCGGACCACCGGGCCCACCCTGGAGAAGGGACTCGCCCTGCTGGTCGGCAAGGCCGCGGCCGGCGCCGCGGTCGGCCTCGCCGTGGCGTTCCTCATGCCGAGTGGGACCCTGTTCGGCCTGGTCCCCCTGGCCATCGTCGCCGCGATGACCAACTCCAACTCCGCGCTGTACGTGGCGCTGACCAAGCAGTTCGGCAACACCACCGACCGCGGCGCGGTGTCCGTGATCGCCGTCAACGACGGCCCGTTCATCACCATGGTGATCCTGGGAGTCGCGGGGCTCGCGTCGTTCCCGGTGGAGATGATCGTCGCGGTGATCATTCCGCTGCTGGTCGGTTTCATCATCGGCAACGTCAGCGACACCGCCCGCGACTTCCTGAAGTCCGGCGAGACACTGTTGATCCCGTTCATGGCGTTCGCGGTCGGCCAGGGCATCGACTTCGCCACGCTGGGCCAGGCCGGGATCCCCGGCATCGGCCTCGGGGTGATGACCGTGGTCCTCTCCGGCGGAGCCGCGATGCTCCTGGTGTGGCTCACCCATGTCATCCGGCGCCGGCCACGGGAACAGCGCAACCTGATCTCCGGCCCCAGTGAGGCCACGACCGCGGGCAACGCGGTCGCGACACCGGCCGCCATCGCCCTGGCCGACCCGGCCTACCGCGGCGTCGAGGCACTGGCCACCGCCCAGATCGCCGCCGCCACCATTACCACCGCCCTCATCGTGCCCTTCGTCGTGGCCTACGTGGCCCGATGGCAGAAGGCACGCGGTGTGTCGGTCGAAGCCGAGGAGCGGGCCGCCGCAGGTGAACCCGCGAACGACCGGACACCGGAACCGCACACAGAGAAGACCTCGGCCGTCGAAAGGGAGGAACAATGAACGAGGAACTGCGTCGCAAGCTCAAGGGGGAGGAGACCGCGTTCGGTCTCTGGGTGACGTCGGAGGCGCCCGCCGTCACCGAGGTCGCGGCCATTCTGGGCCTCGACTGGATCTGCATCGACATGGAGCACGGCTACCTGGACTACCGCGCCATCGCCGGCCACCTGACCGCGGCCCGGGGCACGGACATGTCCGTGATCGTTCGGCCTCCGTCACACGACCTGGAGCCGACCAAGCGCGCCCTGGACCTTGGGGCCCACGGGATCATCCTCCCCCTCGTGGAGAACGCCGACGAACTCCGCGCGGCGCACGACAACGTGTTCTACCCGCCGAAGGGTCGGCGGGGAATCGGTGGTGAGCGCAGTGTGACCTGGGGACTCGCCCTGGAGGAGTACGTCAAGACCGCGAACGACGACATCATGCTCATCCCGATGATCGAAACCCGGCAGGCCGCGGAGAACTTCGACGACATCCTCGCCGTGGAGGGAACCGAGACCATCTTCCTCGGCCCGGGCGACATGTCGGCGAGCTACGGTTACGTGGGCCAATGGGAGGGTCCGGGTATCGCGGAACTGAACCTGAACCTGCTGGCGCGCGCCCGGGAGGCCGGCGTGTCCACCGGTATCGTCGCTCGCCACACCGACGAAGCGATCCAGCGACGTGACCAGGGATTCGGCATGGTCTCGCTCGGTTCTGACATCGGCCTGATGATCCGTCAGATCCGGTCGATGGCCGAGGCCCTGGGCAAGTCCCCGGTCGGGCACCGCTGGTTCTGACCCTGGCCGGGGCCATCGCCTCCGATGTCCCAGCGCGATGCCACACCCGTTCCGGACGCTCGTCCGGAACGGGTGTGGCATCGTATTACCAGCGAACGTGACAAGGCCGGGCACGTCCGGCACGCGAGCAGAACAGTGGAAGGATCGACGCCGTGACGGCTGACAGATCGTCGACCGAGACCGGGTCCGAAGGGCTGCTCAAGCTGCAACCGTACCCCCGTGCCAGTGCGGTCTCCGAAATCGTGAGCCAACTCGTCTCGCGCATCCTCGCGGGGGACATCCCTCCCGGAGGCAAACTCCCCCCCGAGCGGCGACTGGCCGAGAACCTCGGGGTCGGACGTTCCGCCATCCGCGAGGCGCTCAAGGCTCTCGACCTCCTGGGCCTCATCGAGATCCGTCAGGGCGACGGGACCTACCTGTCCCAGGGCACCTCCAGCCTTCTCCCGCAGGTCGTGGAGTGGGGCATGCTGCTTGGCACTCCCCAGACCCTCGATCTCATCGAGACGCGTTCCCACCTGGAGGTCATCCTCGCCCGGCTCGCCGCCGAACGCATCACCGACGACGAGGCCTCGGCGCTGCGCACCTGTCTGACGCGGATGGGCTTCGCCGAGTCCGCGGCCGACTTCGCCCGCGCCGACACCGAGTTCCACCTCACCATCGCCGCCGCGGCGCGTAACCAGGTACTTTCCGACATCCTGTCCAGCATCAAGTCACTGCTGCACGTCTGGGTGCTGCGCGTCATCCGCCAGACCGGCGAGCGCGAGTCGGTCATCGAGCAGCACCAGGCGATCCTGGACGCCGTCGTCTCCCGCTCTCCCGACGGTGCCGCCGCCGCCATGGACCAACACATGCGGACCGTCACCGCGCGCCTACGTCAGTCGATCGACGAGGAGGGTGGGGCCCCCTCCTCGTCGACCTGACCCCGTCAGTTCACGAGCGTGGTCTCGAAGGAGTAGAGGTCGGGACGGTAGGCGTGCCGGCCGAACGCGACGGCCGTGCCCACACTGTTGAACGCCGTGCGCTGCGCGGTGAGCACCGGACCGTGGGTGTCGACCTCCAACAAGCCGCTCTCCTCCTTGGTCGCCGCCCGGGCGCCGATCCGCTGCCGGGCGACCTGGATCGTCACTCCCCTGGCCCGCAGCACCTGGTAGAGGCCGCGCGTCTCCAGTTCCGCGGGCGTCGGCGCGTCGACCGTCGACGGCAGGAAGTGCTCCAGCACGGCCAGAGGGACGTCCCCGGCCGAGCGCAGACGACGGATCCGCAGCACGGCACCCCTGGTCCCCAGCGTCGCGGCGACCTCCTCGCTGGGTGTGGTGATCTCGTGCGTGAGAACGGTGGTGCGCGGATCCCGCCCGGACGTCGCAAGGTCCTCGTACAGGCTGGTCAGCGCGACCTTCCGGGGAGTGAGCTGACCGGCCACCACCTGTGTGCCGATCCCCCGGCGGCGCACCAGGAGCCCCTTGTCCACGAGATCCTGGATGGCGCGACGCACCGTGGGCCGGGAGAACCCGAGCCGCTGGCACAGCGAGAGCTCGTTCTCCAACCGTGCCCCCGGCGGCAGCGTCCGGTCGTGGATCGCCTGCTCCAGCCGGCTGGCGATCTGGACGTACAGCGGCACGGGACTCGACCGGTCCACATCCGCGAACAGCGACATCGGAAGCGGGTGCTCCGCCTGCGGCATGTGGCGCACATCCTTTGCGGGCGATGACGATATTTATGTCCGGACATTGTATGGAGATCCGGGCATTGCCTGGAGGCATTCTCGACGAATTGGGCCCTCGTCAGCGGTGCGCCACACTAGTCATCCGAGTTGGGGCGAGCGCACCAGCCGCCCGATCTCGGACGACTGGTGCGCGAGTGTTGGTGCGCGGGGTGGGGGCGGACCTCCCCGCTTCGGTTACCGGGGAACGATGTAGGAGAAGGTGTCGACGATCTCGTGGTCGTCGTTGTAGTAGGTGATGGTGTCACCTCGGGTGTTGTTCAGCATCCCGGTGTCATAGCCGTTGTAGTAGGCGTCCGGTCGGTTGGTTCCGGGCCCGACGTAGACGCGGAAGAGGCTCCCGGCCTCGATGGTGCTGTCGTCACCCATGAAGAGCACGGTGTTCCCCGCCTGGTCGCGGAGGTAGTGTCCACTGATGTCGACCGGCTCGTCGGTGGTGTTGCGCAGGGTGACGTGCTCGCCGTTCTCGGGTTGGACGTCGTCGCCGGGCGGGTTCTCCAACACGTGGTCCACGAGGACGTCGTTGGGGTGCGGATCGTGTTGGGGCTTGTCGCGGGCCTGGAGCGCGGTCTCGGGCTGGTTGGTCAGGATCCAGGTGTAGCCCTGGTCGACGGCCATCCGGACCTGTTCCGGACTGTCGACCGGGTCAGCGTAGACCTGGAGACCGTGGTCGGTGGCGCGTTGGATGTCCGACGCCCGGGTGGCGCGAGGGTCGGCGAACACCCCCATCGTCCACTCGGAGAGCTCGGCCAGTTCCTCGTCCTCGAGCATGGGACCGCCGGTGAGGTACACCAGCGGAACGTCGGGAAGGACGTCCGCGAACTCGCGCAGCGCGTCCTGACCCCGTGAGTGCACCATGATCTCGTAGGCGCCGGTCCTGGTCCGGTCGTCGTCGGTGAGGTCGTACTCCTCCAGCAGGTTCGCCAACTCCGTCGCCACGCCGGGGCTGTTCTCTGGAGCCTTCAGCTCCAGCGTGATACCGACCTCGCCGTCGTTGAGCTCGAGCAGCTCCTCGACCGTGAGGATCCGCTCACCGGCGAACCGGTCGTCGAACCAGGACCCGGCGTCGAGCGACTTGATCTCCTCCAGGGTGAGGTCACCGACGTTCCAGGGATCCCGGTCCGGGAACTCCTCCTTCACGTTGGTGTTGCGGGTCAGACTGTCGTCGTGGACCAGGACCAACTCGCCGTCGGCGGTGAGCTGGACGTCGCCCTCGAGAACGTCCGCGCCCTCCTCAATGGCGGACGTGTAGGCCGGCTCGGTCTGCTCCGGAGCGACCCGCGGTGATCCGCGGTGTGCCACGATCCATGGGCCGGACCGTGGGCCGCCGCCGGGGTGGGACGCCGTGGAGGACTCCTCAGGCTCGTCCGGCCCCTCGTTGTTCATGGGGACCGCGAAAGCGAGGGTGGCGGCGGCGACCGCGACGTTGGACAGGATCACGTTTCTGAGTGCCATATTCACCTTTCATCGTGGTGACGACATGGTCGGTTCTGGATCTCTCGGTGCGGACGGGACCGTGTGGGCCCGACCATCGCGGCTCTCCCCCGATGTCGTGGCTCGACGAACGACGATGGGCTGGTCTGTGCACGTTGACCCGTTGTGGAGACTCCTTCCTGACGACGGGTGGACCGACGGCGGAACTCCCGGTGTCAGTCGGTGATCAGGCCCGCCTCGCGGTGCCACTCGACGATCCGGGGTCCGAGGGAGCGGGCCAGGGCCAGGTTGGTCGCGATGATCATCGCGGGGCTGGCGGCTTCACCGTCAAGCCCCAGGACCTTCGCTCCTGCCTCCTGCGCCACGAGGGTTCCCGCGGCGATGTCCCAGGCGTTGAGGCCACGCTCGTAGAACATGTCGAGGCGTCCGGCACCCACCGCGCACAGGTCGAGGGCCGCCGACCCCACCCGGCGCAGGTCCCGAACCACACCGACGAGGTTGCGGATGACCTCGGCCTGGCGCATGCGTTCCTCGGGGAAGTAGCCGAAACCGGTGGCGACCAGGGCGAGGGACGGGTTGTCGTTCGTCCCCACGCTGAGCGGACGTCCGTCGAGTTCCGCGCCGCGGCCTCGGGCCGCCGAGTACACCTCCCCCGAGTCGATGTTGACGACGCTCGCCGCCAGCGCCCGCCACGTGGTCGGTTCGGGCTCTCCCTCGACCACGGCGACACTCACGGAACAGGGTGACTGACCGTACAGATAGTTGACGGTCCCGTCGATGGGATCGACCAACCAGTGCAGTCCGCTGGTGCCGGTGACCGCCGGAGACTCCTCGCCACAGAACCCGTCGTCGGGTCGGGCCGCGGTGACCTCCGACCTGATCAGCTCCTCCACCTCGCGGTCGGCCTGCGTGACGATGTCCTCGGGGGACTTCTTGCTCGCGGCGACGGTCACGCCACGCCGCCGGAGTTCGGCGGCGCGGTTCGCTCCCGCGACCGCCACCTCCACAGCGATCTTCCTCAGCTCGTCGACATCCGTCATCGTCATTGCGTCCGCCTCTCAGACGAGGAAGTCCTCGTCCTTGCCCAACACCTTGAAGAGGATCACGATGGGCACGAGGCTCACCGCGATCAGCACCGTCCCCACCACCGACGCGTTGCCGAAGTTGCCCGCGATCACCTCACGGAAGACCTCCACCGACATGGTCTGGGTGCTGCTTCCGTAGAGGATGATCGTGGCGTTGAACTCCCGTGCGATGGTGGCCCACGTGATCAGCGCTCCGGAGACGACCGCGGGCATCATCATGGGGAACGTGATGCGCCAGAACGTCTGCCCCGGCGGAACACCGAGGTTGACCGACGCCTCCTCCGTCTGTCGGCCGATCTGGCTCAGCATCCCGGTGACCGAGCGGATCGAGTACGGGAGGCGCCGGATGAAGTAGGCCAACACGAGGATGGTCATGGTGCCCGCGAGGAAGTACGGCGAGCCACCGAAGGTCAGACTGAAGGCGAGCCCCAGGACCACGCCGGCGACCGCGTACGGAATCATCGAGAACACGTCGATGACGGGGCCGAGGCGGTTGGTGCGTCGGGCGATGACGTATCCGATGAGACAGCCCGCGAACACACACACCACGGTCGCCACCGTCGTGAACAGCAGGGTGTTCGTCAGGGACGACAGCAGACGCGGCGCGTTGAGGTACCCGTCGAGCGTGAACTCAGGCGTGATCACCGACTTCTCGGTCCGGAGGAACGACGTGACGATGACCGTGAGGATCGGTAGGCAGGCGAGCGCGATCACCAGGTAGACGAAGGCCGACGCCAGGAAACGGTGTGTCCCCGTCAGCCGCCGTACCCCGAGCGGGCGCACGGTCTCCTGGCCGTAGGAGCGGACCGTTGAGTACCAGCGCTGGATCAGGAGCGCTCCGACACACACCACGAGCAACACCACCGACAGGGCGCTCGCGGTCCTGTAGTCACCGGCGGACGTCTCGTTGATGAACTCCCCGTAGATCAGGCGAGGGAAGACCCGAATGTTCTGGCCGATGATGGCGGGCGTGCCGATGTCGGAGAAGGACGTCACGAAGACCAGCAGGGCTCCGGTCGAGACGCCGGGCGCGATGAGTGGCAGGATCGCCGTGGTCACGACCTGGAACGGGCGGCGGCCCAGGCTGATGGCCGCGTCCTCGATGCTCTGGTCGACCGTGCGCAGCGCGGAGCTCACCATGAGGAAGACGAACGGGAGGCCCTGGAGCGTCAGCACCAGGATGAGCCCGGGCCATCCGTACACCGTAGGCGGGGAGAACCCGATCGCGGCGAAGGGCACACGCAGGACCCCGCTCTCCCCCAGCAGCAGGACCCAGGAGTAGGCCCCGATGAAGGGCGGAGAGATGAACGTCAGGACGACCGCCGCCCGGATGAACAGCTTGCCCGGGATGTTGAACCGGGTGACGCAGTAGGCGAGGGGAACACCGACGAGCAGGGCGGCCACGGTCGCGCACGCCCCGAGCAGGAGACTGTTGAGCAGCGCCTCGTAGTAGTAGGGGACGGTGAACAACTCACGGTAGATGTCGAGCACGGTCTTGTCACTGACGGTGTCCGTCAGCATGCTCGATATCACCAGGTTGAGTAGCGGATACACCAGGAACGCGAGGAACAGCAGGATCGCGGCGACGGAGATGCCGCCCCAGAAGTTCGGCCGGGGCAACCATGGGAGTCGCGGTGGGGCGTCGGCGGGACGCTCGATGGTCAAAGTTCCCCCTCCTCCTCCACGCCGGGGAAGACCATGACCCGCGTCTCGTCGACACGAACGGCGAGAGGCGAACCGACCTCCACTCCTCGGGGGACCGCGCTGTGGTCGAGCTGCAGCGACACGGTGCGGTCCAGCCCGATGTCCAACTCGAACCGGACGTAGGGTCCGTAGTAGAAGCGCGAGACCACGTGGCCGCGCAGGACGTTTCCGCCGCCCCGCACCGCCACGTCGTCGCGTCGTTCCACCGCACCGGCCGGCACGGTCGCCTCATCCGGCCCATCCGACTCGTCCACGGTGTCCACGGTGTCGGTCCGGTCCGCGGCGCCGCGGGTGTCGGCCATGTCCGGTGTGGGGGGCGTGTCGACGGTGTCCGTGGTCTCGTCCGCGCGTACGTCCTGGGGACGGAACCCGAGCCACACGTCACCGGCGAGGCCGGCACCGGCGCCTCTCGCGCGTAACGTTCCGGCGTCCCCGAAGCTCACCGTTGAGGTGTCTCCGTCCGCCCGGGCGGACCCCCGCAGGAACGTGCCCTCACCGATGAACTCCGCGACGCGCAGGGACACGGGCGTCTCGTAGATCTCCTCCGGCGTTCCGACCTGCAGGATTCTGCCGGCGCTCATCACCGCGATCCGGTCGGAGAGGCTCAGCGCCTCGTCCTGGTCGTGCGTGACGTAGATCGTCGTGATACCCAGCTTCGCCTGGAGGTCCTTGAGGTCGTGGCGCAGCCGCACCCGCAGTTTCGCGTCGAGGTTGGCCAGGGGCTCGTCCATCAGGAGCACGCGCGGCCGGGCGACCAGGGCCCGGGCGATCACCACGCGCTGTTGCTGCCCGCCTGAGAGTTGTCGCGGGGAACGCTTCTCGTATCCCGCGAGGTCGACGAGCTCCAGTGCCTCGAGGATCCGGTCCTTCGCCTCCTGGCCTCGGATACCGCGGCTCTTCAGGGCGTAGGCGACGTTCCCCCAGACGCTGAGGTGGGGGAAGATCGCGTAGCTCTGGAAAACCATCCCGGTGTCACGTTTGTGTGCGGGAACCCGGTCGATGAGGGTGTCACCGATCCGGATGTGCCCGGACGTCTGCGTCGTGAAGCCGGCGACCGCCCGCAGCAACGTGGTCTTCCCGCACCCGCTGGGACCGAGCAGGGTGAAGAACTCCCCTGACTTGACTCGCAGGTCGGCCTGGTGGACGGCGGTCGTGTCGCCGAAGCGGACCTGCACCCGCTCCAGTTCGACGGTCGCGGTCTGTGCTTGCACCTTCGTTCCTCCGCGTGTGGAATCAGGCGGGGCCGTGGGGACGGACGTCTCCACGGATCACCTCGGGACGGTCGCCCTGATCGTGTGCCGAGTTCTCGGCTCGGGCCCGGACACGAGCGGTGTGGGCACCGTGCGCCCGCGGCTGGTGGGACAGGCCTTGGTGGTTCTGGCGTCGCGACTCTCACTCAACCGCGGTGATGATGTCGCGCCAGGTGTCGTTCCACTCCTCGCGGTTCTCGTTCGCCTCGTCGGGAACCTCGATGATGGTGAGCTCGTCCAGCGGAGGCACCACGTCCGACTGGGGCTCGTCGCTCAGCACCGAACGCATCCCGGGGAACTCTTCGACCATGACCTGCTGGTTCTCGGGGTCCAGCATGTAGTTCATGAAGTTCGCCCCGTTCGTGGGGCTCGGGGAGTTGGCGATCTGGTACCAGGTCTGGACGTGCATCACGATGCCGTCCGTGGGGTAGCCGGCGTGGATGGTGTCGTCGTTCGTCCACTGGTAGACCTGCTGCTCCACGCCGACACCGATCGCGGCCTCACCGTTGCCCACGGCACGCATCGGGTCGGTCGACCCCTCGGTGACGACGACGTTCTGCGCGATTCCCTCGACGAGGTCCCAGCCGCCGATGGACCACCAGGTGGCCATGGCTTTGTACGCGGCCTCTGAGGTGGTCGGGTTGCCCATGTAGATGCGCCCCTCCCACGTGGGGTCGGCCATCTCCTCCCAGGTTTCGGGCACGTCGTCCCCGTCGAGTACGTCGTCGTTGTAGATGAAGTTCACCGGGAAGACCACGATGGGGGTCGCGTATCCCTCCGGGTCGACGTAGTCGGGGTTGACGTCGGACAGGTCGACGTCGTCGTTCTCGAGGAAAAGGTCCGGATTCGTGGTCGCCGGATCGTTGCCCGCGACCACGATGTCGCCCTGGGGGCGGTCGCTCTCCGCCACGACGCGGGCGACGGATTCTCCCGAGCTGCCTTTCACGACGTCGATTCCGACCTCCGAGTTCTCGCCCTCGTACCGTTCGGCGAAGAAGTCCACGACCTCCTCCGCGGAGTAGATCACCAGACTGTCGGGGTCGTCACGGTTCTCGATGTCCTCACCGCAACCGACAAGTGGAAGAAGGAGCACGTGGGCACCGGCGAGTGCCACGAGGGGGCGAGTTCTCAACTTCACTCCTGGCAATGTAGGGGGAGGCGTGGGCCGGGAATACGACCATGGGAGTAGGGAGATGGGGTCGCGCGGCGAGGGCGAACGCACCGCGCCGCCTCGCTGGTCGTCGACCTCGCCGACGAATCCTCACAGGGGGCATCCGACCGATCAATGCCGCCCAGAATGACGCTGACCAGGCCTTTCAAGGCTCGCTGTTAATTGCATGTTAAGTTAACACCTCAAGCCATCGGCCTGCAAGATCCATAGCGGCCCGAAATGCAGCAAACCACTCAGACGGAACCGGCACCAGGCGCCGGACGGCATGCGGGTCGCGCCGCCACCACTCCCCCAACAGGAATAAGTGAACAGCTTCCACCAGGGAAGATGGTGAGGAAGCTGGGAACGAGTGGATTTCCGGCACCAACCGAGGAGCGCTTCGACCCTCCAAACAACTCGCTGTTATCTTAGCGATAAATGGCGTTAACAGTAACGCTATCGGTGTGGCGAAGCCGCGGCCAGGCCGCGAGCGGTGCGCCCGTCACGGGGGCACGAAGTCCCGTACGCACATGGCGCGCGAAAGAGCCCACCCGCACCACGGAGGGCGGATGGGCTCAGCGCGGTCAACGACGTGCGTGACCTCGTGGTCAGGGCAGACGTTCCAGCGCGTCGTCCGGGGCGGAGGGGATGGCCTTCTCCGACGGTGGACCCGACCCTTCGGGTTGGTCGTGTTCGCGAAGCCAGCGCACCAGGGAGATCGCGACCATCGTCAGGATGACGATCAGTGGGGCCGCGGTGACGACCGCCAATGTCTGCAGCGCGCCGACTCCTCCCGCGGACATCACGGCGACGGAGACCGCGGCGAGCACCACGGCCCACAGCACACGGTTGGCGCGCGCGGGCTCGACCTCGTTGGGAAGGTCGCGGGAGGTCGTGGCGCCCATGACGTAGGCCGCCGAGTCCAGGGTGGTGGACAGGAAGATCAGCAGCAGGACCAGGTAGAGCGTGGTGATCAGACCGCTGAGTGGGAAGGCGTCGAGGGTCGCGAAGATCGCCGCGACCGCTCCCTCGCTCTCGAGAGCGTCGGCGATACCCGCGCCTCGCTGCTCGTAGGCGAGCCCGGAGTTGCCGAGCAGGGTGAAGGACAGCCAGCAGCCGAGGCTGCCGAACCCACACATGCCGAGAATCATCTGGCGAACGGTGCGGCCCTTGGAGATCTTGGCGCAGAACAGGCCCACGAACGGCCCATAGGAGATCCACCACCCCCAGTAGAAGACGGTCCAGGTCTCCTCGAATCCCGACTCACCCACCGGGTCGGTGTAGAAGCTCATCTGGACGACGTTCTGCAGCAGCGTTCCAACGCTGTTGGTGAAGGTGTCGAGAATGAAGACGGTCGGTCCGACGACCAGGACGATCAGACCCAGGATGCCGGCCAGCCACAGGTTGATGTTGGCGAGACGCCGGAGGCCACGCTGGAGGCCGAGGAAGACACTACCGCCGAAGAGCAGCGTCCACAGGGCGATGACGCCGACGTCCAGCCACGTGCCCGAGGGGAGACCGAACAAACGGGCGAACCCGGCGGAGATGGTGGGAACGGCGAGCCCCAGGGATGTTCCCGCGGCTCCGAGCATTCCGAGGATGAAGATGACGTCGATGACGCGGCCGGCCCAGCCGTCCACACGGTCGCCGAGGACGCCGCGGCAGGCGTCGCTGAGACGCAGACTGCGAATCCTGCGCACGTGGTACAGGTAGGCCAGTGCCAACGCCGGCACGCAGAACACCGCCCAGGCGGTGAAACCCCAGTGGAAGAGCGGATAGGTCGCCGACCACTCCGCCGCCTCGACACTGCGCGGCTCCAGTTGGAACGGCGGTTCCACGTAGTAGTGGGCCCACTCGATGATGCCCCAGTACATGATTCCGCCGCCGATCGCGGCGGTGAAGATCATCGCGAGCCAGGCGGCGGTGGAGAACTCGGGGCGGTCCTCGTCGCGACCCATGCGGATACGGCCGTTCCGGCTGCAGGCCAGCCACCCCAGAAGGCCGGCGGCGCCAGCGACGAACCAGATGTAGAGCCAACCGAAGTCGGACTCCAGGACGGATAAGACAGAACCCAGGACGGCCTGCGCGGTGTCCGGCACGATCACGAACGGCGTCACGAAGCCGATGACCAGTACCAGCGCAGGCCAGAACACTCTTTTGTCGATGTTGATGGCAGAGCCTCCGACTAGGGGATGGGACCTCTAACTCATATCCCTGTTGCGCCTGACTGATCAACCAGCCAGTCACCGCATTCGCCCGAATGCCACCGCCACACCAGCCTCCCGAACACACGGGAAACCCCAGTGGACAAGGCCCTACGTGCCTCCACACCCATTCCGGGATAACGAATTGACAACACCTCGCCAATTGCGAATCCCGCGACTTCCCTGCTAGCGTCCCCGGGTGATGAGCGACAGGGCAACGAACGACGTACGGGACCGGGTGCGGGACATCATCCAACGCTCGGACGAGCTGCAACGCGTGTTCGCGACGCGGATCGGCATGGAGCCCTCCAAGCTCTCCAAATCACTGACCGGGACGCGACGCTTCAGCGCCGACGAACTGGTCAGCATCGCCGAAGCCGGTGGGGTGACCGTCAACTGGCTGGTCAACGGGGACGACACGGCGACGACGGTCACCGCCACGCCACGCCCCTCCGCGGAGGTCACCTCCACGCCGGTCGGCATCGCCGACGACACGGGTGCACTGCGGGAACACAACCGACGCCAGCAGATCATCGACGCCGCCTGGACGTTGATCGCCGAACGCGGTTACCACGCCGTCCGGGTCGCCGACATCGCCAAGGAGTGTGGAACGTCCGCGGCGACGGTGCACTATCACTTCCCGACCCTTCGTGACCTGCTGCTCGAGGCACTGCGACACTCCGTGCGTCTCGCGTTCGACCGTCAGGTCGCGGGGCTGCACACCATCGTCGACCCGCGGGAACGCCTGTACCAGTTGATCGAGCTCCAGCTCCCCCACCCTGGGCGTCTACGTCTGGAGTGGTCGATCTGGCTGCAGGTCTGGACCGCCGCCGCGCTGGACCCCACCATGCGGGACCTCCACGCCGACTCCTACTGGCGTTGGCACGAGACCATCGCCCGCACCCTGCGCGAGGGCCAGGACACCGGGGTGTTCGGCGCGTTCGATCCAGAGCAGATGACCAAGCGCATCACGGCGCTCGTCGACGGGATGGGCATCCAGGTCCTCGCCGGTATGCCCGGACGCACCGTGACGGACATGCGCCAGACCATGCGCGACGTCATCGAACGCGACATCGTCCAGGAGTGACCGCCGACCGCCCCCGGTCCCCCGGAACCCCGACACCCCCACGACCGCGCGTTCCCAGCCGACGCCCGGCGTAGTCCGCCGCGGCCGCCGGGCCGCGGCCCACGCAGCACCGCGATCACCGTGGGTGCACGCTCCCGTGGCACCCCCGTGCCCGAATCGACGGATCCGACCCCCTGACGAGGAGATCATGACTTCGACCGCACCATCGACCCTGCCCGCGCCGGACGCCGTTCGCACCGTCGCCTGCGTGGGAGCGGGCGTCATCGGAGGTGGCTGGGTCGCCCACTTCCTGGCCCGCGGCTACCACGTCGTCGCGTGGGACCCCGCTCCGGACGCGGAGGCCCGACTCCGGGAACTGGTCGCCGCTGCCTGGCCGGCCCTCACCCAACTGGGTCTGGCCACGGGTGCCAGCGTCGACAATCTCCAGGTCGCGGCCACACTCGCCGACGCGGTGTCGCGAGCGGACTTCGTGCAGGAGAGCGCCCCCGAGCGGCTGGATGTGAAGGTCGAGCTGTTGGCGGAGATCGATCGCGCGGCCCCCGAGCACGTGGTGGTCGGTTCCTCCACCTCCGGCTACGGGATGAGCGAGATGCAGACCGGAGCGACGCTGCACCCCGAACGGCTCGTGGTCGGCCACCCGTTCAACCCGCCCTATCTGGTACCGCTGGTCGAGGTCGTCGGCGGACGGGCCAGTGCGGACTGGGCGGTGCGCTGGGCGTCGGAGTTCTACCGAGCCGCGGGCAAGTCCGTCATCACCCTCGACTCCGAGCTGCCGGGGTTCATCGGCAATCGTATCCAGGAGGCGGCGTGGCGCGAAGCGCTGCACATGGTGGCCAACAAGGAGGCGACGGTCGCGCAGATCGACCAGGCCATGACCGACGGCCCCGGTCTGCGCTGGGCCTTCCACGGGCCGTGCCTCACCTTCCACCTCGCCGGCGGTGACGGGGGTATGGCACACATGCTCGACCACTTCGGTCCGGCCCTGCGCTACCCGTGGACCCGGTTGACGGCGCCCGAACTCACCGATGAGCTCCGCCAGGACATGGTGGAGGGCACCGAGCGGGTCGTGAACGGACGGACCACGGCCGAACTCATCGCCCAACGTGACCGCCGCATGATCGCGGTCATGCGCGCCCTGGCCGAGGTCGACCGCCAGGAGGTCGACGAGTCGACCCCTGGGCGGTAGAACGTCAGCACCGAGGGTGCGGCTCCTCGCTCCGCCCACTCGATCACACGCCCGGCGGAGCGCACGCGCCCGGGCGGCGGCGAGCCCCCAGGACGAGCGCGCCTCACTCACCCACTCGCCCTCGTACCCTCCACCGGTGGCCGACCGCCGTGCCGGAGCGGGGAGCCGGCCGGAGCGCGATGACGGTCCGGGGTGACGGAAGGACGCGGGCGCGTGCCCCTCGGGGACGCGCACCCGACGGCGCCTCGCGCGGCCCCGTGACGACGTCGCGGGGTCGCGCCCGCGACGCCAACGGCCAACTCCGTCATCGGACCAGGCGCGGGGCCACCCCCCGGGTACGACCCGTCACCGTGCCCCGCCCAGTCGGGACAGGATCGCGGCGAGGGCGGCCCGGACTCCGGTCGACAGGGTCGGTTCCAGTACCGGGGCGAAGTGGGGCGAGTGGTTGGTGGGGACTGGATCGCCGCCGTCGACCACCGCGTCCGGCATGCCACCGAAGAACCAGTAGACGCCGGGCACGCCGATCGCGTCGGGCAGGTGCCCGAAGTCCTCGCTGCCCATCTGGGCCGGACGGTCCATGACCTTGTCCTCCCCCAGCGCGGCCGCGAGAGCCGCCCGGACCGACGCCGTCTCCTCGGGGTCGTTGACGAGGAGCGGGAAACTGTACAGCTCCTCGATCTCCGGCTCGGGCGCCGCGGAGGCGGCCGCCTCCGCGGCGATGACCCGCCGTAGCGCCGCGAGGACGCGCTCACGAACGGCGGGGTCGAGACTGCGCACGTTGAGCGTGAACTCGGCCGTCGCGGGGATGATGTTCTCCTTCAGCCCGGCGTGGAAGGTCGCGACCGTCACCACCGTCGCCGCCTGCGCCGGAACCTCTCGGGAGGTGACGCTCTGGATCCGCACCACCATGTGGGCCGCGAGCACCACCGGGTCGATCGTGTCCTCCGGGCGGGACCCGTGTCCACCTCTGCCGTGCACCGTCACGCGCCAGGAGTCGGCCATCGCCATCGCGGGTCCCGTGGACAGTTCCACGCCGCCGCTGCGCCCGGCCCACACGTGCTGACCGTAGACGACCTCGGGGCGGGGCGCGCGGTCCCACAGGCCGTCCTCGACCATGGCCTTCGCACCGGCGGCCGTCTCCTCCCCCGGTTGGAACAGGAAGACGACCGTGCCCGCCCACGCCTCAGGAGTGGCGGCGAGCCGTGTCGCCGCTCCGATCGCGCAGGTCACGTGGGTGTCGTGCCCACAGGCGTGCATCACCGGAACGTCTGTGCCGTCGGGAAGCGTGCCTCGTGCCGTCGACGCGTAGTCCAGCCCCGTGTCCTCCTGAACCGGCAGCGCGTCGGTGTCGGCCCGGAAGCCGACGATCGGCCCGTCTCCGTTGCGCAGGACCGCGACCACCCCTGTCCCACCGCACCGGAAGGTCTCGCACCCCAGCGCCCGCATGCGCTCCTCGATGAGCTCCGCCGTGCGGTTCTCCTGCATCGACAGTTCCGGGTTGCGATGCAGGTGCACGTACAACTGGTGGAGTTGGTCCCGCAGCTCGTCGCCGAGGTGTGCGACCGATTCCAACGTCGTCAATGATCCTCCTTCGTGTGGTGCGGTGCTGACCAGCGATCCCGGGTTCTCCCGTCGAGTGCCGGTCACTGGCTGGGGGTCGGGGTCAGGCGTCCGGCTGGGGCGCTGTCTGTCCGCGCCGATCGCGCAGGAGCCACGACAGGACCACGGTGAACAGGACGACGAGGGCGGTCGCGAAGTTGGAGAACATCTGGCCCAGGTACGGGGCGAGCAGGACCTGGATCACCAGCGCGACGACGAGGGCGATCACCGTGATGCGTGGCTGTTTGGCGTAGGCGGCGAGTTGGACGACCACCGCCCCGATGATGGCGGGGAAGATGTAGTCGCGCGCCACGTCGACCACGGCGGTGGGCAGCAGGCTGATGAGCCAGGTGCCCAGTAGCCCCACGAACACCAGCAGGGAGACGATGTGGACGATGGCCGCACCACTGATGGCCATGACGGCGCTGAACTCGGCGCGGCGGGTTCCGGGCTTGGCTCCGATGGTCTGCTGCGCCACGATCGCCGACGGTACGAGTTTGTTGGCGATGTTGCCGATCATGAAGGCCTGGTACATCGCGGCCGGGCCGAGCACCGGATAGTAGGTGAGGGGCTCGATCACCCAGATCACGCCGTAGACGGCCGCCACGGCGAGGAACGCGATGAGCAGGCCGTTCGAGGTGAACTCCAGGTCCGTGCCGAACACGAGGTACAGCGGGCCCGCGACGGAGAACGCGAGCGCGACCAGCATGGTGATCCGGCCCCACCGCGAGGTGGTCCGGTCGTAGGTGGCGTAGGCGAGGTCGCCCGCTCCGGCCGAGAACGATTCGGTTCCGAGTGACACGATTCCTCCTTCAGGCCAGGCCGAGCGATGTCTCGTGCAGGAAGTAGGCGACGACCAAGCCGGTGATGATCGCGAATCCGAGTGCCCACTCCCTGAGCCAGTGCATATTGAGCTGCCGGGCGAGCAGGAGACACACCGCCATGACGAGTGCGGAGACCGCCACGATCAAGGCGTGCAAGTTGCTCTTGGGAAGCTCCGCCACCGCGAGTGAGGAGAACGCCCCGAGCAGCGCGGCCGAGGGCACGATCGACATCAGGACGGGGTTCACCCTGCGCAGTTTGGCGTCGCCGCGCTTCAGAATGGGGGTCAGGATCAATGTGGCGACCATCCACATGATTCCCGAGAAGGACATCGCGAAGAAGGCGACCGCGAAAACCTCGGCGGTCCAACTGGGCCCGCCGAGCTCCGCGTCCATCGTTCCCGCGGCCAACTGCGCCGAGGCCGTCTCGGTCGCCGCCGAGCCGACCAGCCCGATCCGGACCAGAACGGCCGGCGTTCCGAAGAGTGCCAGCAGGGCGACGGCGACGACCACGACCGCGAGGGACGGTCCGATCGCCGCCACAGCGCCGGAGCGAAAGGAGGCCCGCAGATCGGCGCGCGACACCCCGACCTCAGGTCCGGCCAGGCTGGCGGCGCGCATGTAGATGAGGCTCTGTACGGCGATCACGACGAACACCGCGATCGCGCAGATCCACAGAATCGGCGAGTTCATGTATTCCAACGCGGCTCCTGGTCGAGTGGGGGCGGGGATGGACCCACCGAAGGGACCGAACTCCGCGCGTTCGGACCGGCCCGGTGGCTACGGCGCCGACGTGGCTGCTCACGCCAGGGCGGCTCCGCCGTCACAGCCGACGCGAGGCGCAGGCGAACCCCGCGAGGCGAAGAGATCCGTCTACCGTAGACAAAAACTGCGTGATCATGCGCGAGATTCTAGGTCGCGCGACATTTCCACACAATGGACCCGGGGTTACCATCCGATTCATTGCCGCTTTTCCCGGCCACATCCACGAAATTGGTTCACGCCCCGCCAGCTCGCCGTTCGACCGGCCCCAGTGCCGTGACCAGGGACGCCGGTGCGCGACCACGCCGGCCTGAATCGTCGATCACGGCGTGTCGGTCGAGGCGAGAAGTCCACGCAGCACGTGGGTGAACTCCTCGGGCGCCACCCCGGAGCCACGCTCGTCGACGAATCCCGTGTGACCACCAGGGAAGGTGACGACCTCGGTGGCCAGTTCGTCCGCCAAGGCGAGGGTGGCACGGTGGGCGAGCGTTCCGACGGAGTCGGATCCCACCCCGAGGACCAGCCTCACCCCCGCGGCGCGAAGCGCGGGGAGGTCGGGGATATAGGTGGTGGTCGGGACGAGACTGTGTCCGATCATGCGCCGGGCGTTGGCCGTGGTTTGCTCGGCGTCACGGCCCGGCGGCGGGGAGGGGAGTGCCTCGTCCACGGTGAAGCCGGCGAAGGAGAGGAACGCCCCCAGCGCGATTTCCGGGTCGCCGGCGCGCAGGGTGGCGCGGATGTCGGTCGCCACCCCCTCGAGCTCCGCGGCGTCGGGGAGGACGTGGACGGTCGGTGGTTCGTGCACCACGGCGGTGAGCACCTGGTCGGGGTGCGTGGCGACGAGCTCGAGCGCTGTGACGCCTCCTCCGCTGCTGCCGAAGACACGCACCGGCCCGGGCCCCACGGTCGACAACACCCGGCCGACGTCGTCGGCGGCCAGCCGCGGCGTGGTGTCCTGGTCGGGATCCTCGATGGTGCTGCGGCCGTAGCCGCGTGGGTCGTAGGTGACCACGGTGTAGGTGTCGGCGAGCGCGTCGGCCAGAGGCGCGAACTCCGGCGCGGTCATCGGTAGCCCGATCAGCGCCAGTGCCGGGCCGGACCCCCGAACCTCGTAGCGCAGCCGGGCGCCGGGAACTTCCAGGAAGGACTCTCTCACGTCCTTCAGTCTTCCCCGTTGGCCACCGACTCACCAGCGCCTGGGCTCACCCGCTCGGCCGGTTACCCCCGGGGGTTCGCGCTCCGCGCGTGCCCGCGCGGCCCGGTCCACCAGGTCGTCGATGATCCTGCGGGTGATCACGGGGTCGGGCTGGGGCAGCTCGGCGATGGCGGTGAGATAGAGACCGTCTCCAACGAGGCGGATGGTCTCGGCCAGGACCGGGTCACCGACGTCCTCGCGCAGCATCGTGGCCCAACGGGTGAAGATATCGTTGATCAGCCCCATTGCCTCGGGCGAGGCCAGTTCCTGGCTGCGTAGCGCGGCGATGAGCGACCAGTACAGCGCCGCCTCCTCGCGCGAGCTCGGGAGCGAGTCCTCCAGGAACGCGCCGGTCACTCCGCCGCTGTGCTGGGGGGCGGCCGCGAAGAGCTCCTCCGCCTCCGCCGCCATCCGCTCGACCAACCCGTTGATCAGGGCGTTCTTGGACGGGAAGTGGTAGAGAAGTCCGCCCTTGGAGACCCCGGCCCGGTCGGCCACCGCCTCCAGGGTGACGGCGGAACTGCCCTGGTCGATCAGGATCTCGGCGAGAGAGTCGAGGATCCGGTCACGTGTTGTCGTTGAACTCACAATCACGAGTATACCGTCCAGACGGTACTGTACCGTCTGGACGGTTAACATAAACGTGTCACACCTTCACGAGGAAACAGAGGCAGGAATGAGCTCCGCGGTGACAACGCCCGGTGTCACGCACGACGACGCCCCCCGCGCCGGTGCGCGCGCGTGGGTCTCCCTCGGGGTCCTGGTGTTGCCCGTGTTGCTCATCTCGGTCGACATGACCGTCCTGGGCTTCGCGGTCCCGCACCTGAGCACCGACCTCGGCCCGAGCGGGACACAACTTCTGTGGATCGTCGACATCTACTCCTTCATGCTGGCCGGTCTCCTGGTCACCATGGGCACGTTGGGTGACCGGATCGGTCGGCGGCGCCTGCTGCTGGTCGGGGCGTTCGGATTCGGCGCCGCGTCCCTCGTCGCCGCCTTCTCCACCAGCCCGGAGATGTTGATCGCGGCCCGGGCCCTCCTGGGGATCGCCGGCGCGACCCTCATGCCGGCCACCCTTTCACTGTTGCGCAACATCTTCCTCAACCGTCGCCAACGCCTGCTCGCCATCGCCGTGTGGAGCTCCGCGTTCTCGGCCGGTGCCGCCCTCGGTCCTGTCCTCGGTGGTTGGCTCCTGGAGCACTTCTGGTGGGGGTCGGTGTTCCTGATCAACCTGCCGGTCATGGTGGTCACCCTTGTGCTGGGCCGCACGCTGCTCCCCGAGTCACGAGACCCGAACCCGGGGCGCTACGACCTGCCGAGCGTGGCGCTGTCGATGATGGCGCTCCTGGCCGTGGTTTTCGGCATCAAGAAGCTGGTCGCCGGGGACTCCGTGCTGTTGGCCGTGGTGGCGTTGGCCGTGGGGGTCGGCGCGGGCGCTCTCTTCGTACGCCGGCAGCTACGCTTGCCCAACCCGCTGTTGGACGTGCGACTGTTCGCGATCCGGCCGTTCAGTGTGGGCGTCGTCACCAACCTCATCCTGACCTTCGCCCTGGTCGGCACGCTGTTCTCCCTCACCCAGTTCCTCCAGTTGGTCCTGGGGTTGAGCCCGATGCGGGCCGGACTCGTGCTTGTTCCCGGCATGGCGCTGACGGTCGCCTTCGGCTTCGTCGCCGTACCGTTGGCCCGCCGCCTGCCGATGGGGCTGCTCCTGCTGGTGGGACTGTCTGTCGCGACCCTCGGACTCGTACTTCTGGGGTCGATGACCCCCGACACGGGGATCACCCTCGCCGTCTTCGCGTTCGTCTTGGTCGGCGTGGGAGTCGGATTCTCCGACACCATCACCAACGACGCGATCCTCGCCTCGGCCCCGCCGGAGAAGGCCGGGGCGGCGTCCGCGATCTCCGAGACCGCCTACGAGCTCGGCGCGGCCCTGGGGGTCGCGGTCCTGGGCAGCATCCTGACAGTGGTCTACAGCACTCGGATCGGAGTCGTCCCGGACGTCCCCGCGTCCGCGATGACGGAAGCCCGCGAGACCCTCGGCGGGGCGGTGGAGGCCGCGCGCGACCTCCCGGCCGACGTCGCGACCTCGCTGGTCGCCACGGCACAGGACGCGTTCACGCAGGGACTGCAGATCGCCAGCCTCGCCGGGGCGGTACTCGTCGCCTACGCCGGCGTCCAGGCGTTCCTGGCCCTGCGTCGGGTGCGGCCACAGGAGCTCACCACGTCGACCCGTGGCATGGGGTCACCCGACGGCACCAGTACCGGCGAGGCGGCCGTGTCCGTGGCGACCCCGAACGGGTCCGGGTGAGCGGCCGTGGGACCACGCTGGGCTCGGCGACGCGCTCAGAGAGCTGAGCAGCCCGGGCCCGGCGAGGACGGCGTGTCCTCGTCTCTCCCCTCCCCGACGTCCGCTCCGTCGTCCTCCCGCTCCTCGAGGTCGCCGTCCTGCGGATAGGGACCGGCGTAGGGCTCGCCCAGATCGAACTCCGCTGCGAGCACGTCGGCGAACGCCGCGGCGATGCGCATCTCGCCCTCGTCGTTCGGATGGGTTCCGTCATAGGTGTCGTTCTCGGCGGTGAACCCGTGCTCGCCGGCGATGTCGACCACGGCGATCGGCGACTCGGGCGTGCTCTCCTCACGCGCGACCTCGTTGATCACCTCGTTGTACTCCGCCAGCGTCCGTTCACGTTCACCGTCGATGCCCATGTACTCCATGGGCGGCACCTCCCCGATGGCGAAGTGCAGGTCGGGCACTTCGGCGCGGGCGTCGGCGATATAGGTGCGAAGGCTCTGTTCGTAGTCCTCCGGTGACGCACGGAACGCGAGATCGTTGGTGCCCAGCAGAACGAGCAACAGGTCCGGCTGGTACTCGGCCACGTCGGCACCGATGGTCCGCGCGGCCTGTTCCAGGGACCGTCCCCACGCGGAGTTGTGGTCCTGGTCGAAGTCCGGGTCACGGTATGAGGAGTCCTCGGACCCGAAAGGCCACCCGCCGAGAACATCGTCGTCGGGCCCCACGAAGTCCAGATCGTCCACGCTCGGTTCCAGGTGGTTCCACATGTGGAACCTCCACGTCCAGTCGTCGCTGGCCCCCTGGGTGAGCGAGTCGCCCGAGAACATGACGCGGGAGAGGTCGTCGTCCGCGGCCGAGGCCTCCGGACGCTCCAGCGTGGTCGCGAGAAGCCCCACGACACCCAGGACGACCGGCAGGGAGCGGCGTCCCATGTACGTCCTCCGTCCGTCACGCCAGTCCCGACGGGGCGTGACTCGAGTCCAGTCCCACGACAATTCGACCATCGACCCATCTGTTCGGGCAATCGCGGCACCCCGAGCGAGGATCTCGCGGCGCGGGCACCGACCCCCCGCGCCGAAGATCGCAACGAGCAACCAAAAGTGACAACATAACTACTTGACGCGATCGACCGAGGTGAGGACTGTCGACATGACGCGTGTACTGCTGCGCTCCAGCAAGAGCCCGTTCGAGCCCATCAGCGCGGAGATGGCGATGCGGCGCAGCGTCGGAGGCGCGAACCTGGGCAACCTGGTCTTCAGTGACTCGGTCCACAAGACGCTGTACACGCCAGGGCAGGAAATCACCGTCGGTGGGTTCCGCCCGGATCCGCTCGCCGCGGAACACATCAACGAGACCTACGACGTGCTGGTCCTCCCCTTCGCCAACGCCTTCCGGCCGGGGATGCGCCACGTGCTGGCGGCCTGGACCGAACTCATCCGCCAACTTCGCATCCCCGTGGTCGTGTTGGGCATCGGCGCACAGACCAGCCTGGACTACGACCTGGAACGACTACGCCCGCTGGACGACACCGTGCGGGCGTTCGTCGGCACCGTCCTGGACCACGGGCCCAGCATCGGCGTTCGGGGCCCGCTGACCGAGCGGTACCTCAACCGGCTCGGCTTCTCCGACGTCGACGTCATCGGCTGCCCCTCGCTGTTCCGCTACGGCGGCCGGCTGAACGTGGAGAAGTCCCCGGCGGAGCTCTCCCGGGACGCCGCGATCGCCGTGTCCATGACCTCCAGTTGTGCACAACCCATCGCGGCACTGGTCAACACGAACCTGAACCGCTACCCGCGCCTCCACTACGTCGCCCAGGACATCAAGGACCTGGAACTCCTCTACTGGGGCGACACCTCGGAGGCGGCCGGAACGGGCGCCGACTACCCACGGCATCGCTCCCATCCCCTCCTGCGCGAGAACCGGACGCGCCTCTACCTCGAGCCCGAGACGTGGATCAGGCACATGGCGACGTTCGACTTCGCCCTCGGGACACGCATCCACGGCACCATCACCGCGCTCCTCGGCGGCACACCGGGCATGGTCCTGTGCCACGACTCCCGGACGCGCGAACTCAGCGAGTACTTCGAGATCCCGCACTACTTCCTCAACGACCTTCCCTCCGACGCGGACCCGGCCAAGCTCTACGCCGAATCCGACTACACCCCACTGGTGTCCGGGCACGGCGACCGGTTCCAGCGCTTCGTGGGGTACCTGGATCGCCACGGCGTCGACCACGTGTACGCCCCGGGCGGCGACGCCGGCGCGGCGTTCGAGGCGCGGCTGGCCTCCGTGACGCTTGCGCCGCCGGTGGAGCCGTGGCTCGGTGACGACGGTGACCTGGCCTACCGGTTCGCGTGGCTGAAGGAGAACGCGACGCGGGTCGGCCGTCGACAGGACAAGGCCGACAAGCGGATCAGCGAGCTCCACGAGGAGATCGCCGCACTGCGGACCCAGCTCGAGCACCTCGCGGCCAGCCCGGAACCCCACACGTACGAGGACCGGCGCGGGGTCACCGAACGACTCACCGACGCGGTCAACGCCTTCCGCGGGCGCGGGTAGCCGAACACTCCGCCCCGCTCGCCCCGGCGCTGCGCCCTCGCCCCCGCCGGGGGTCGATCGACGCTGACCGCGTCCCGCCACACCGCGTCACCCGTCCGCGTCAAGCTCGCGGCGACCAACGGTGGCCGACCGAACGGCGAACGTCAAAGCGTCCTCAAGAATGCGCATGCACTGCCCCGTCCTCCTGTGTGCCGTCTGGCCGTGGACGGGTCTTCCTCGTGACACTCGTGCCCGACAGCCATATGCACCATTTGCACTGGTCATAGCCAATCGGCGGGAAATGCCTGTCTCCCGCCGCCGGCAGGAGGGACACACGTATGGTCGCCCTCAGCGTCGTTGTGCCGATATACAACGTCGAGCGATACCTGGAAGAGTGCCTGAGATCGCTCCAGCTGCAGTCGTGGCGGGACCTCGAGGTCATCATGGTCGACGACGGGTCAACCGACGGAAGCGCCACCATCGCCAAGCGGATGGCGAGCCAGGACAGTCGGTTCCATCTCGTCGAACAGGAGAACGGCGGCCTGGGTGCGGCGCGGAACACCGGCATCGACCACGCCGAGGGCGAGTTCCTCTCCTTCGTCGACTCCGATGACGTGATCCCTCCGCAGGCGTTCGGATGCCACCTGCACGGGCTTCGGGAGTCGGGGTCGGACTTCTCCACCGGGAACGTTCGTCGCCTGACGGAGCTGGGCACCCATCCCTCCCCCATGCACCGGCGCGTCTTTCGCGGTGACGCCCGTCGAGCGCACATCTCCACGCGGGAGTCGCTGCTCACCGACCGGTTGGTGACCAACAAGGTGTGGCGCCGTGACTTCTGGGACGGCGAGGGGCTGCGCTTCCCTGAGGGGGTCCTGTACGAGGACATCGCCGTCGCCATCCCGGCGCACTTCGCGGCGTCCGCGGTCGACGTCCACTCCGCCCCGGTGTACCTGTGGCGGGAACGGCCCAGCGACGACGCCACCTCGATCACCCAGGACCGCCTCCAACCGGGGGCGATGGAGGACCGGTTCCGGGCCGTGTGGGCCACCAGCCACTTCCTGTCGATCCGGGCACGTCCGGAGGACAAACGCGCGTGGGACACCACCGCGCTGCGCAGTGACCTGAAGCTGTTCATGCGGCTGCTGGACGAGGGCGACGACGACTACCGCGAACGTTTCCTCGACCTCGGCAACTCGTTCCTCGACACGGTGAGCAAGGACGCCCTCACCAAGCTGCCGGCGATGGAACGCCTCATGTGGCACCTGGTGCGCCGCCGCATGACGCCCGAGCTGGTGGAGATGGTCGCCTACTCCAAGAGCGCGGAGCAACGCCGCGCTCCCGCCGTCCGGCACGGGGCACGCTTCTACGCGTCCTATCCCTACAAGGACGACCGGACGAACCGGATCCCGCGCCACGTGTTCCGGCTCGACGACGAGCTGACACTCCGGCAGAAAACCGAGGAAGTGACCTGGGTCGACGACAAGCTCGTGATCTCCGGACGCGTGTGCCTGAAGTACCTACGGCCCACCCGACGGTGGCAACAGTTCGTGCGGGCCCACGCCGTCCACCCCGAGTCGGGACGCCGCGTGCGACTGGCCGTGTCCCAGCATCGTGCCAACGAGTTCAGCCTCCCGGCGGACGTCGAGACGGCACGGGAGGACTGGGGAGGCTACGAGGTCACCCTCGACCCCCAGCGGCTACGCACCGGCGGCTGGTGGAAACCCGGTGAATGGTTCGTCGAGCTGACCGTACTGAACCGGGGCCTGCGACGCACCGGACGTCTCACCAGCCCGGCCTCGGGTCAGCCGCAGCGCCCCTCCCCCATCGACGTCGCGCCAGGTGTGTCCGTTCGGCCGACGTGGCGGGGCTCCGACGGCCTGTGCCTCATCGTCGACAGCCAGCGCGCGGAGATCACCGAACACGCGCACGACGGCGACGACCTGGTGATCGCCGGTCAGGTGCACGCGACATGGACGCCCGCCACCGTGCGCCTTACCCGAATGCCGGGGGACGTCCGGTTGGAGTTCACGCCCGAGACGAAGGGGTCCCTGTTCCGGGCACGGGTCCCGATCGCCACCCTGGCGGAGGGCTTCGCGGACCGGCGTTCCGTTCCGGGGGGGCCGCTCGTCGCGGAACGCTGGCGGGCGGAGCTCGTGGACGACCAGGGCGAGACCAAGCCGCTCAGCCTGGCCCCGCTCCGTCGCGAGGGCCGCTACGAACTGGCCGGGTACCAGGTCACTGTGGAGCGCGACCACGCCGGATGGGCCGTCATGCGCGTCGGTGTTCCACGGCCCTACCTCACCGCGGTGAGCTGGAGCGGGGACGAACTCCGCCTCTCGGGTGAGCTCGCCGACGCCGACACCATGGCGCTGTCACTCGTGGTGCGGGCGCACGGACGGGCCGAGGAGCACCTCATACCGCTCGTCACCTCCGGAAACCTGTTCGAGGCCCGGCTGCGTCCGCTCGCCCTCCCCGACTACGGGTCGGGCATCCCGATGAAGCCGGGACGCTACAGCCTGTCCCTGCGGCGACACCTCGCGGGCAACGACCACGACGACCTGCACACACAGTTCGACCACAGTGTCATTCAAACGTTGCCGGCGCGCACCGAGGTGGAGGGACAGACACTCAGCGTGGACGCGATCCGGTTCGACGTACCGGTGCTGCGCGTCGGCTCCGTCCTGCCCGCCGCCGACCAGGGACGGTACGCACAGCAACTACTGCGCGAACGTACCTACCCCGCGCTGCGGCGCGGGGTCATCGAGGACTTCGCCTACTTCGAGAGCTACTCCGGGCGGCAGTACTCCGACAGCCCGCGGGACATCTACGAGGAACTGTCCCGACGTGGATCCACCACACCGACCGGCTGGCTGGTACGCGAAGGGCAGGCACGCGTGCCCGAGGACACCGACGCCGTCGTCCACGGGAGCCGTTCCTACTTCCACGCCCTCGCGCGGTCGTCCCACGTGGTGACCAACGCCCACCTGCCGATCTGGTACGAACGCCACCCGGACCAGACCGTGGTGCAGACCTGGCACGGATCGATGCTCAAGCGCATCGGGGTGGACATCGAGACGGTGCGATTCACCGACCAGAACTTCCACGACCGGGTTCGTCGCGACGCCCAGCAGTGGACGTACCTCGTCTCGCCCAGTCCCTGGGCGACGCCGATCCTCCGCGAGGCCTTCGAGTTCGACGGCGAGGTCCTGGAGACCGGCTACCCGCGCAACGACATCTTCTTCCGGCCGGAACGCGCGGAGACCGCCGCACGGGTCCGGGCCCGGCTGGGGGTACCGCCCGACAAGCAGGTGATCCTCTACGCCCCGACCTGGCGCGACGACAAGTTCTACACGCCGGGCAAGTACAAGCTGGACCTGCACCTGGACTTCGAGCGGATGCGCGACGCCCTCGGAGCGAACCACGTGCTGCTCGTTCGCCGGCACCCCAACATCGTCGACCGGGTGCCGACCGTTGACGGCGGGTTCGTCCACGACGTGTCCACCTACCCCGAGATCCAGGAACTCTTCCTGATCACCGACGTCCTGGTGACGGACTACTCGTCCCTCATGTTCGACTTCGCGAACACGCGGCGGCCGATGCTGTTCTTCACCTACGACCTCGAGGAGTACCGGGACAAGCTGCGTGGGTTCTACTTCGACTTCGACGCGATGGCACCGGGACCGCTGCTCCCGACGTCGCAGTCGGTGATCGAGGCGGTCCAGGACATCGACTCGGTGTACGCCGCGCACAAGGCCCGCTACGGCGCGTTCGTCGAGCAGTTCTGCCCGTTGGACGACGGTGGGGCGGCCGCGCGGGTCGTGGACCGGGTCTTCGGCGAGAGCTAGCCGCACGAGGAGGAAGACCGTGGCCCGCCTGACGCGTGCGTCAGGCGGGCCACTCGTCGATGGAGCGCAGACGGGTGAGGAAGGCGGACTCGGCGGGTGAGAGCAACCGGTCCCGGCGGTGGCAGGCGACGATGTCACGCCCCCGTACCGGCGGGTCGACCCCGATGACGGTGATGCGTCCGGCCGAGAGGTCGTCGCCCACGGCGTGCTCCGACATGAGGGTGATCCCCAGGCCCGACGTCACCGACCGTTTGATGGTCTCCGCGCCCCAGATGTCGGCGGTCGTGGCGTTGTCCAGACGCCACTGACGCAGCGCCGCGCACTGGTCGGCTCGGGTGGACGAGCCGGGTTCCCGCAGCAGGAAGCGCTCTTGGGCGAGTCGCCGTGGGTCGACTCCCGTGGCGCCGCCCAAGGGATGGCTCGGTGACGCGCACAGCACCAGGGTGTCGGTGAGGATCCGCTCCGCCACCAACTGCGGCGCCGTGGGGTTTCCGGCGAGCACCGCGAGCCCGATGTCCCCCGTCAGCAGGGCCTCCTCAACCTGTTCGCTGTTGCCCACCACGAGGTCGCTCTCGACCCCGGGATGTTCCGCGCAGAACGAGGAGATCAACGCGGGTAACAGGTACGTCCCCACGGTCGTCGTCCCACCCAACCGCAGTCGCCCCGCCCGCACCCCTTGCACCTGTTCCACGGCCGCGCCCGCCTCCTCCACCAACAACAGGATTCGGCGCGCGTACTGGGCCAGCACCTCCCCCGCCGCCGTCGGACGGACCCGACTCCCCGCGCGGTCCACCAACGTCGCCCGGACCGACGTCTCCAACTGTTTCACCTGGTTGGACACTGACGGCTGGCTCATGTGCAACTTCCGCGCCGCCGCCGAGAAACTCCCCGCGTCCACCACCCGAAGGAATATCCCCAACCGGTGCAAGTTCAGGTCCATACGCCCCCATCCCCCTCCGCCCCAGTGTCTCGCCCCAGGCCACGCGCGGGTGTGCCGGGGCACGGTGGTGGGTGGCCGCCCCGCCCCGCATGGCCTCACCTGACCGGCACGCGCTCCGTGCCGCCCCCGTGCCGGTAACGTCCGACCGACGGCCCGCGGCGGAACCAGCCGCGGGCGGGGCGCGGAGTCGGGAGTGAGGACACGTGTGGGCTCGTCGATGGTCCCCCACGACCGGACAGTTCAAGGCCCGGTGGGTGGATTCTCTCGTCGCCGTGGGACTGGTCGCCATGGTCCTGTTGGGCCAGTACGGATCAACACCGTGGTGGGTCCTGGGCATCGCACTGGTCCTGCTGGTCGGATCGATCGGCCTCGCCCGGCGGTGGCCGTGGGCCTCCTTGACGGCGTCGGTCGTCCTCACGATCTGGAGTCCGAACCTCGCCGTCGCGGCCGGGCTCGTCGCGTTCCGGATCGGACGGTGGGGACTGCGCCCTCCCCCCTTCGCCGTGGGCATGGGAGGTGTTCTGGCGGTCGGTGCGCTCACCCTGCCGTGGTTGACCGCGCGGGTCTCCCTGGAGCAGCTCGGAACCGTCCCGATGGTCGTCGTGGCGGCGTGGGCCACGGGGACCTACCTGTACCGGCGCGACGAGCTGGAACGACGGGCGCGTGCTGGCATCGCCGCGCGGGTCCGCTCTCGGGAACGCGCCCGCATCGCACAGGACATGCACGACTCGTTGGGACACGAGATCGGCCTGATCGCCGTACGGGCGGGCGTGTTGGAGCTCTCCCCGCACGGCGGCCCCCAGGAGGTACGGGACTCCGCCCGGTCCCTGCGGCTGGGGGCCGCGCGAGCCGCCGAGCGACTCCGTCAGGTGGTTGGTGTCCTGCACGCCAACGACACCGAGGGGGATGGCGCGACGGCCTCCACGCGACCACACCCGACCGAGGAACCGGAGAACGTCGATGGCCTGGTGGGACGGGCCCGGGAAGCCGGAATGACGGTACACCTCGAGGTACGGGGTGGCCCTCGGGAGGTTCCCGAGACGGTCAGACGCAGCGTGGACCGCGTGGTCCGGGAGGCACTCACCAACGCGGCCAAACACGCTCCGGGCGCACCGGTCGAGGTACGCGTGACACACGCGGACGAGGAGACCGTGATCGCCGTCGCCAACCCGGTGGCCGGCGACGGTGACGTCCGTGGCCCGGAGGCCGGCCACGGCACCGGCCTGGTCGGTCTGCGCGAACGGGTTCGGCTCACCCACGGCACGTTCTCCGCCGCGGTCACCGACGAGGGGTTCACGGTGCACGTCCGGCTCCCCCACGCGGTTCCAACCCACACACTCCCGGAGACTCCGTCAGACACGGCGGTCCCCCTCCATCCTGACCTCGTCGGTCGGGAACGAGGCCGTGTCCGTGGCGAGCTCGTGCGTCTCACCGTGGCGACCGCCGCCGTGTGTGTCGCTCTCACCTCGGTCGCCGCGCTCTACGGATGGTGAACGGGCGACGCAAGCCGGACACGGCGTAGGTGCACCGTCCGAACAACGAGAGTGGCCAGGTTGGCGACCGCGGCGGCGATGATCCAGATCGTGACCGCGGGCCACATGAACGCGAATCCGGCGACGACGCTCGGCTCGGCGCGGGCGAGGATCCCCAGCACCAGGTATCCGCAGATGGCGAGGAACGGGAGGGACCGAGCACCGTAACCGAGGAGCGGTCTCCACGTCGGTCGCGCACCATGACGACGTGCCCACTCCTCGGCACGTACGAGCCGGCGAACCCCCAGTGCCAGCGTGAGCAGAGTCAACGCGGCCACGGTGTAGTCCACGTAGTGGTGGTAGGGCGTGGGCGGGTCGGGCGTGCCACCGTCCACGATGTCGAGGATTCCCACCGCGATCGGCTGTGGCGTCTCGTACATGGTGAGGCTGTTGTTGAGGACGGCGACCCCCACCCCGTCCGCTGTCACCGTCTGGTAGGTGGTGTAGCCAAGCAGCGTCCCCGCGTGCGCGACCCGGTCCTCGCCGGGGACGTCACGCCATCCGAGGCCGTACTCCGCGTCCGGATCCGAGGGAGTGACGAGTTCCTGGACGGTCTCCGCGGACACGAACGGCTCGCCGTCGACGGTGCGGCCCTCGTTGGTGAAGGGGGCGAGCCACCGCGCCATGTCCTCCGCGCTGGCCACGACCCCGCCGGCGCCGGTCGCGAAGTCCGCGGGCTCGTCACGGGGAACCGAGAACCCGTAGGTCGAGACGTGGCCGTCGACGACTCCCTCGAGCTGTTCCACCCCGGTCGCACCGTCCCGCGCCGACGCGCTGTCCCGCATGCCCAGCGGATCGAGCACCTCGCCTTGGAGGACATCGGCGTACTCCTCGCCAGTGGTGGCCTCCACGACCCGCGCCGCCAGCCAGTAGTTCCCGTTGAAGTACTCGTGCTGGGCGCCCGGGTCGGTGGCCAGCTCCTTGGCGCCCAGGATCGACGCCATCTCCTCCAGTGACGCAACAGACCGCCGCTCCGGGCTGAGCACCCCATCGGAGGCCATGCCGGACGTCTGGTCCAGCAGGTGGCGCACGGTGATCTCCTCGGCGCGGGGGTCGACCGGGTCGAACTCGGGCACGTAGTCGACGACCGCGGTGTCCAGGTCGACCAGGCCGTCCTCCACCAGTCGGAGCACGGTCATCGCGGTGGTCGACTTCGACACCGACGCCAACATCATCGGGCTGCGCGAGGTCACGGCCTCGCCCGTGGAGTCGTGTCCGTATCCTTCGGTGAACAGGACGTCGCCGTCCCGAACCACCGCGACCGACACCCCCGCCAATCCCAGGCGGTCCGCCGACTCCCCCACATAGGCGTCGATCTCGGCGGCGAGGGAGGAACCGTCAGGGGCCGCGGAGGCGGGCGCCGGCGACGCGCACGCGGCGAGGAGTGCGACCAGAGCGGCCCCGCACGCGCGGGGCACAGTTGTGAACATGCGGCGAACCTACGGGCCGTCCCGGCGACACCACATCGGGTGATCGCCACCACCCCACCTGACTTTTGGGGGACCTCGGACGATCGAGACGGCCTGGGAGGCCGGAGGTGGGTCAGCCGTCGTCCGAGCCGACGATCCCGGCCTCGTAGGCGAGCACCGCCGCCTGTACTCGGTTCGTCGTCCCCAACCGGAGGCGGATCGAGTCCAGATGCGTCTTGACGGTGCTGTCCGCCAGCGCGAGGTGACGCGCGATCTCCCGGTTGGTCATCCCCGCCGCCACCAGGGAGAGAACCTCCCGCTCCCGCGCGCTCAGCGACGCCACGCGGTCCCGCGCCTCGGCGGCTCGGCCGGCGTGCGACCCGCCGAGCTGGTCGATCACCCACCGCGCCACCGGCGGTGAGAGGAAGACCGCCCCCTCCGCGGCCGCCCGCAGCCCGGCGAGCAACTCGAACGGGTCCCCCGTCTTCAGCACGAAGCCACTGACACCATGGTCGAGTGCCGACGCGATGTAGGACTCCTCGCCGAACAGCGTGAGCATGACGACCGCGGTGTCGGGGAAGTCCCGGCGCAGCTCCGCGGCGGCGGTCAGCCCGTCAGTCCCTGGCATACGGATGTCCAGCAGCACCACGTCGGGACTGTGCTCCGCCACCAACCCCACCGCCACCCGCCCGTCAGCGGCCTCCCCCACCACCGCCACGTCCCCATCCGCCGTGACCAACGCGCGCACCCCCGCCCGCATCATCGCCTCGTCGTCGGCCAACACCACCCGGATCATCCGCCCACCACTCACGACGCCTCCCGCATCCCAGGCCCGGCCCGCCACATCTGGACACTGTCCGTCGTTGGAGCGTGCTCCACCCGTCACCCCACAGTGTCCCTGACGAGGAGTCGTCGTGCGCGAACGATCGCGGGCTACCGACAGGGTTGCCCGCTGGCCCCCAGGGCCGGGCCTCGTCTCCTCGTTCGAGGTCACCGTTCGCACGCGGAGTCCGACCACTCCTCCCTAGCTCGTCCGACCTCTCGCCCAGTACCTCGTGACAACGCGAAGGATCACCGACAGGTCGGACGCCGAGACGCCAGGGAGAGCGCCGAGGTCATGGGTGAGGAACTGGGCGAGGGCGGTTTCGTGGGTGAAGAGACCGTGAAAGAGCACTGAGGCGCGCCCGCCCACGGTCGCGACATAGCGTGCGCTGGGGTGACGGGCGAGCGTGGTGGCGAGTTCCTCGGCTTGGCCAGGGACGGCGGTGAGCGAGACGACCACTTCCAGTGGGTAGCCGAGCAGGGTGGGCTCGATATCGACTCGGGGGACCACTACTCGTCGGGTGAGCAACGCTCGTATGAGGCGATACGCGGTCGATGGACTTGTCCCCACCTCGCGGGCGACATCGGCGGCCGAGGCACGTCCGTCGCGGCCGAGGACGCGGGCGACGCCCAACTCGTCCGTGGTGAGTCCCGACGCGCCGTCGGGTTTTCCTCCCGCGGGAGGAACCTCGGCGCGCAGCGCCTCTAACTGGCTGGGACTGAGGCGCTCCAGTCGCCACTGGGCGCCGGTCCGGTGCGCCGCCAGTCCGATCTCGGCCCGGGTCGCGACGATGCCGCCGACGGACGGCAGACGAACACGGAGCAGGTCGCTGAGTTGGTCCCGGCGTTCGGGGTGCAGGATGCAGAAGACGTCCGCTTCTCCGGTCGTGACCGCGACGAAGCGCGCCTCGGGCAGTTCGGCGATGTCCTCGGCGACGCGGTCCGCCGTTCCCGGGACCGTGGTGATCCACACGTGCTGTGGATGTGTCTCGGACAGCGCCGACCATGACACCTGTCCGAGAACCTTGAGCCCGCATTCCTCCGTGAGTCGCTGGTAACGGCGACTCACCGTACTCACCGACACCCCCAGGGCGTCGGCGATCACGCGCAGGCTCGCCCGAGGAGCGACCTGCAGCGCCGCGACCAGGTCGAGGTCACCCCCACCACGGAGAGCCACTCCCGGTGTTCCACTTGATCTGCCACTCATAACCGAAACAATCTATTCACTGGCCTGTATTGACTGAATCACTTCATCTGTACACACTATTTTGAACGAGAATTCGCACGATCGATGAGGTGTGGCCGATGGCCGGATCACTCTTGCTCGTCAATGCCCTCGTCCTCGACGTCGACTCCGGTGCGTACCAGGAGTCCGACCTGCTCATAGTGGACGGTCGCGTCGCCGAACGCGGCCGGATACGTTCAACGTCAGAAGACACCCGAACCGTCGACCTTCGGGGCGCCCCCGTCCTCCCCGGACTGATCGACTGCCATGTGCACGTCAACGCGGTCAACGCTCATCTCGGCGTGATCGGAACCTGGTCCCCGTCGTATGTCACAGCCGGCGCGATCCAGCGCATGGGCGCGATGCTCGACCGGGGGTTCACCTCGGTCCGTGACACTGGGGGCGCGGATCATGGCCTCGCCCGCGCCCAAGAGGAGGGTCTGGTCCGCGGACCCCGGCTCTTCCACGGGGGGCGGGCCCTCAGCCAGACGGGTGGCCACGGCGACAAACTACCCCGGGGGGTCCGCCGATTCGAGGAGGACGCCTGCTGCGCCGGGACGTCGCGAGTGGTGGACGGGGTCGACGGAGTCCGCCGCGCGGCCAGGGAGGAACTGCGCCTGGGGGCGCACCACATCAAAGTCCACGTTTCCGGGGGCGTGTCCTCGCCGAACGATCGCGTCTCCTCGACGCAGTACTCCATGGATGAGATCAGGGCCGTCGTGGCCGAGGCGGATGCGGCCGAACGCTACGTGACGGTCCACGCCTACCCCGCCCGTGCCGTGAACCGCGCACTGCGCGCCGGGGTCCGGTGCGTCGAACACGGCAACCAGATCGACTCCGAAAGTGTCGACCTGTTCCTCGACCACGGCGCCTTCCTGGTCCCGACCCTGGTCACCTACCGATACCTCAAAGAGGAAGGGCCACGGTACGGGCTTCCGGCGGACAACTGGGAGAAGGTCGGGGACCTGTTCGACCAGGGTCTGGCGGCCTTGGAACGGGCGGACCGCGCCGGGGTGCGCCTCGCCTACGGAACCGACCTTCTGTCCGGCATGAACGAGCACCAGACCGAGGAGTTTCGGATCCGCGGCGAAGTGCAACGCCCTCTGGGCGTCATCCGGTCGGCGACCACCGTGGCGGCCGACCTGTTGGGAATGTCCGGGCTGCTGGGAACACTCGCACCCGGCGCCCACGCCGACCTGGTGGTCCTCGACTCCGACCCACTCGACGACCTGAACGTCCTCGCCGACCACCATCGGCACCTTCGCATGGTCGTTCAGGAGGGCGAGGTCGTCGTGGAGCGGTAGCCGCTGTCCCCCTCCCCTCGAAGGAGTCGTTATGGACCGCCCCTTCATCCTGA
Organism: Spiractinospora alimapuensis; assembly: GCF_018437505.1. NCBI lineage: Bacteria > Bacillati > Actinomycetota > Actinomycetes > Streptosporangiales > Nocardiopsidaceae > Spiractinospora > Spiractinospora alimapuensis. The sequence goes on from NZ_CP072467.1 coordinate 1,536,235, forward strand.
CCGCGGTGATCACATACCTGGCGGTCATGGTTCTTATCGGTTTCTGGTACGGGCGTCGGATCAAGAACAAGGACGATTTCCTGGTGGCGGGCCGCAGCCTGCCGCAGTGGATCCTCACGGGTACGCTCCTGGCGACCTGGACCGGCGCGGGAACCATCATCGGTCGGGCGAACTTCACCTACACCTATGGCCCTCTCGCCAGTGTCTTCTACAGCCTTGGCCCGCCCTTGGGCATTCTGATCATGTATCTGTTCCTGGCCCGACGGATCCGCGCCCTGGGCAAGTACACCGTCCCGGAGATCATCGAGCTGCGCTACGGCCGCACCGTGCGCATCGTCGCCGCGTGCGCGATCGTGCTCGCCTACATGTCGATCATCTCCGAGCAGATCACGGCGCTCGGCTACATTCTCAATCTCGCGGTGGGCGTACCCCCAGCCGTTGGCGAGGTGGTGGGGCTGTGTCTGATCCTGTTCACGGCGTTCGTCGGTGGAATCCTCGCGATGGCCTACATGGACGCCGTGAGCGCCATCGTCATCACGGGGGCCTTCTTCGGGGGCATCGTCTTCGTCCTCGTCGCCGTGAGCGGCTTCTCCGGGGCTCCCACTGACCTTCCCGCCGACCACCTCACCTGGACGGGCGGTCTGACCCCTTTCCAGCTTCTCGGGTTCGTCCTGCCAGGGCTGTTCCTTTTCCTCGGCGACCAGAACATGTACCAACGGTTCGGGGCCGCCCGCTCGCCCGACGTCGCCCGCCGTTCGGCGCTGGGGTTTCTGGCCGGGGACATCCTCTTCTACGGTGCGGTCATCGTCCTGGCCACGGGAGCGGTGCTGTTGTTGCCCGGGATCGCCCCTGACACCGCGATCCTGCGGCTGGCGACGGACGCGATGCCCCTGGCCCTGGGAGCCGCGGTGATGATGGCGGCCACGGCGTTCATCATCACCACGGGCAACTCCTTCGTTCTCTCGACCTCGACCAACCTCGTGCAGGACATCTACGCGAGCCTCTCCCGACGCGAACTGACGTCGAAACAGACTTTGTGGGCGACTCGGCTGACCCTGATCGCCGTGGGCTTGGCGGCGTATGGCACGTCGAAGCTGTTCCCCGACGTCCTGGCCATCCAAGTGTTCGCCTACACCATGTACGGGGCCGTCATCACGCCCTGCCTCCTCGCCGTCTTCCTCACGCGCCGGGTCACCCCCGCGGGCGCGATCGCCTCGATGACGACCGGCGCCCTGGCCACCATCGGGTGGGAGTTCGCGCTGGACAAACCGTTCGAGTGGAACAGCATCCTGGTGTCCCTCCCCCTGTCCGTCACCGCATTGGTCGTGGTGAGTCTGTGCACCTCGCCACGGCCGGACGTGCGCGATGAGCCCGCGAGTGCGACCGATCGGACCTCGTAGGCCACCTCCCCTCCCCCAACGACCACAGGTCGGCGGCCATGGCCGCCGACCTGTGGGTATCGCTGTTGTCTTTATCCGCCGGGGAACAGGAGGTCGGGGAGGAAGGTGACGACGGGTTCGATGAGGGCGCTGGTGAGGAGGGCGATGAGGAGGGCGGTGAGGAAGGGGAGGACCTCGCGGACGAGGGCTCCGAAGGGGACTTGGCCGATTTTGCTGAGGACGAAGAGGAGGGCGCCCATTGGTGGGGTGAGCAGGCCGATCATGAGGTTGACGACGGTGAGGACCCCGAAGTGGATGGGGTCGACGCCGATGTCGATGGCCACGGGCATGAGGATCGGCAGGAAGATCAGGATGGCGGGGACCGCGTCGAGGACCATGCCGATGATCAGGAAGAAGAGCATGGCGAGCAGCAGGAACGCGGTCGGGCCGAGCTCCCACTCGCCGATCACGTCGGCGACCTGGTCACCGACGCGTTGGACGGCGATGATGAAGGTGAATCCGCCGACCGCAGCGAACAGCATCATGATCGTCGAGGAGAACACGCTCGTGTCGCGGAACAACGCGGGCAGGACGCGTGGGGTGATGGTCCGGTAGGCGAACCCCAGGAGCAGGACGTAGAAGGCGGCGATGATCGCGACTTCGGTGATGGTCACGAAGCCGCCGATGATGCCCACGAGGATGAACACGGGGGCGCCCAGGGCCGGGGCCGCGCGGAGCAGGAGCGTGCCGAACGGTGCCGGCTTCTCGGCGGTCTCGGCGGTGGCGTCGGGGAGTTTGCCGCGCCGGGCCTGCCAGAAGACCGTTCCGAACAGGGCGAGACAGAGCAGGATTCCCGGCCCGATGCCTCCGATGAACAGTTGCCCGAGGGACAGGGCGGTGACCAGCGACACGAACACCATGGGGACGCTGGGTGGCATCACCGGGCCGAGGACCGCCGCGCTGGCGTTGACGGCGGAGGAGAACTCGCGACGGTAGCCGCCCTTGCTCATCGCCGGCAGCATCGCCGAGGAGACCATGGACGCGGAGGCGGGCGCGGAACCGCTGACGCTGGACGCGAAGGCGTTCACGCCGACGACCGCGTAGGCGAGCCCGCCCCGATAGCGTCCGAAGAAGTACATCATCAGATCGACGATGCGCTGTGTCAGTCCGGCCCGGGCCATCAGCTCGCCCATGAGGATGAAGAAGGGGATGGCGAGGAGCTGCGGGTTCGCCACTCCCGAGGCCATCTGGGTGGGCAGCACGGTTCCGCTGCCGATGCCGGCCACCGCGAGTGTCACGAGCGCGGAGCCGAGCATGGCGACGAAGATGGGGGCGCCGAGCAGCATCAGGGCGAAGAGGACGCCGAAGAGGATCAGGAGTTCCACGTCACTCCTCCGCTCGGGGCAGGTATGTCGGGTCGTCGGCCGGTGCGGTGCGGGGCTCCCGCGCGGCGAGGTCGCGGACGAAGGCCGCGGTCCGGTCGACCACCGTCCGCGCGATCTCCGCCCCGATCTCCGGGGTGGCGGCGCGCGCGTCGCCGAACACGCCGTTGCGGGTACGCGAGGCGAAGCCGCGCGCGGTCGTCAACGCGTGGGGCCGGTAGTTGTCCTCGTAGGCCCCGTAGTCCTCGATGTGGTCACCGGGTTCCAGGGTCTCCGCCACCAGGGACTCGTCCAGCGCCATCGCCAGGCTCGTCTCGATCTCGCACCCGTGTCCCCACCGCTCGGAGATCCGGTGGTGGGCGATCACGTCGGCGGCCTGCGTCATCCAGAAGGAGGACGCCGCCTCGACACCGAGGTCGTAGGTCAGCTCGCCGACCAGGACACCGAGGACGTTCTCGTTGCCCCGGTGTCCGTTGACGAACACGACCCGATCGACGCCGTGCCGGCGCAGGCTGGTGATGACGTCCTTGTACACGGCCATGAAGGTGGACGCCGAGACGTGAAGGGTTCCGGGGAAGTCCAGGTGGTGCCCGGAGAGCCCGAACGGGAGCGGAGGTACCACGACCGCGATCGGGGCCACCGCCTCCGCGATGCGCGACGCGAGTCGTTCGGCGATCCGCCAGTCGACCCCCGTCGCGAGGTTGGGACCGTGCTGCTCGGTCGCGCCGACGGGGAGGAGGGCCACCGTGGCGTCACGCAACGCCTGGCCGGCCCTTTCTGTGGTCATGTCGTCGAGTCGCCAGGAGTGCTGGTGCGACACCGTCATGGGGTCTCCTCTCGTCTGGACGCGGCGTCGGTTCGGGTACCCGATGTCGCGGCCGGCTGGTCCGGCGCTGTCGGTGGGGCGGGTATCCGGCTGAGGCCGAGCAGCAGCAGGAGCGCACCGAGGGCGGGGATGGCGAGGAAGGTCCACCCGGTCGGCACCCCGAGCTGGACGTAGGGGACGTCCATGCGGGTGGTGGCGACCTGGAGGCCCGCGACCAGGAGCACGAACCCGAGGACGAGCTCGATCCCGCGCACACCGAACGCGACGACGCGCTGTGCCAACGCGGGGAACCACTCGACGAGGAAGCCGGCCACGATGTGGTCGTTCCTGCCGTACGCCGCCGCCGCGCCCAGCATGATCATCCACGCGAACAGCAGCTCACTCAGGTCACTGACCCAGACCATGCCGCTGTTGAACTGGCGTCCGGTGATGTTGGCGAGGTTCAGCACGAAGATCGTGACGAACGCGGCGGCGGACACCCACCCCGCGGCGGCGATGACCCGACCGCGCCAGCGGACCACACCGGAGTGGAGGACCCCCCACATCAGGCGTTCTCCTCGGCGAGCTCCCGCGTCTCCTCCAGGAGCCCCTCCGGCCACATGTCGCCGTCGAACTGGTCGAACACGCCGTCGAGTTCGTCGCGGAAGGCCTCGACGTCCACCTCCACGACCTCCAGGTCGCTGTCGAGCGTCGCCATGGCCTCGTCCATCTGCGTCCCGACCTCGTCAGTGGTGACCTCACCGGCCGTCTCGGCCTGCTCGGTGATGACGTCCTGGTGCTCCGAGCACAATGTGCTCCACACCTGGTCACTGAAGTACCAGGCCTGCACGTCACGGATGTAGTCCGTCGGCATGAAGTGCGACTGGACCTCCATCAGGCTCTGGTTCACCATGCTGATCGCGCCGTTCTCCTGGGCGTCGACCACCCCCTGGTTCAGCGAGAGATAGAGGTCGGAGAGCGGCACGACCTGTGGTTGCGCGCCGAGTACGCGCGCGAACTCCTGCGGCATCGGAGCGTCGGCGATCCGCAGTTGGAGGCCGTCCATCTCCTCCGGGGTGGGAACCGCCCGGTTGGCGCTGAGGGCACGGGGTTCGGCGTCGCCGGCCGTGGCCACCACGCGCACCCCGGTCTCGTCCGCGGCCTCGTCGATCAGTTCCCGGTAGCGGTCGCTCTCCAGCACACCGCGCATCTGCTCGTAGCTGTCCCACAGGAAGGGCACGCTCAACACCGTGAACGCCTGGGCGCCGTCCAGCGTGGGGTAGAGGCTGATGCCGTTGTAGAAGATGTCGACTTCCTGGCCGGAGGCCATGGAGGCGAAGAGGTCGTCGGCGTCGCCGAGTTCACTGTTCGGGAACACCTGCACCGTGAGCTGGCCGTCGGTCGCCTCACTCACTCCGTCGGCGAACGCCTGGGCGCCCTGGGTGGTCGGGTCGTCGTTGGCGCGAATGGTGGCCAGGCGCAGCGTGCTCTCCTGACACTCCGAACCGTCAGCGTCCGAGGCGCTGTTCCCCGTGAGGAATCCGCAGCCGCTGAGGGTCAGGGCCGCGACGGCGACCAGGGCGATGTTCGATCGTGCGGGGAATGCGTTCTTCGTGTTCATGACTGTTCCTCCGACTGCCTCGGCGGTTAGATCCGCCGAGTGGTGAAGATGAACTCGATCTCGACCGGGGCCCGACGCGGCAGGGACTGCACCCCGACCGCTGAGCGGGCATGGCGACCGGCGTCGCCGAAGACCTCCCCGAGGAGGTGGCTGGCGGCGTCCAGGACCGCGGGTTGTTCGTGGAAGTCAGGGGTGGAGGCGACGAAGCCGGTCACGCGCAGGACACGGAGCACGTTGTCGATCCCGCCCGCGGCCTCCGCCGCGCAGGCGATGCCCTGGAGCGTGCAGACCCGCGCGGCCCGCTGCGCGAGCGCGACGTCGACGTCGTCTCCGCAGCGGCCCGTGATCCGGACCTCGCCATCCTCCTTCGGGAGTTGACCGGCGACGTAGATGACGTGGCCGTCGCGCACCGCAGGGCGGTAGTCGAACGAGGGCGCCGCGGGTTCCGGGAGCGTCAGCCCGGCCCGGGCGAGGCGATGGGACGGGAGGTCGGCGTAGGTGTCGCTCACTGGGAGTTCCTCCTGTTCGTCGCGTCGACGCCGTGCAGGTAGTCGGCCGCGCTGAGCGTGATGTCCGAGAGTTGGGGAGCCCATCCCGTGTCGTCACGGATCCGCGCGTCATCGGTGGCGGGCAGGTCGGGCGCGCCGTCCGGGGTGAAGGCCACCCGGACCCCGTCGGGACGACCTGCGGCCGCCAGCAGCGCGTCGGCGATGTCCGCGAGGGAACCGCGGTGACCGACCACGTGATAGGCAGCCGCGACGGTCTCGGCCCGGAGCAGGGCGACGACGGCCTCGGCCGCGTCGCGGACGTGGATCCAGTCGGCGTCGCCCTCCCACACCGTGACCTCCGCTGGGTCGCCGGCACGCAGAGCGCGTCGCAGCCTGACGAGTGGTTCCTGGCTCCCGCCGTACCACCGCCCCGGCCCGTAGACCATCGGCAGTCTGAGTGCGACGACGTCGACGCCCAGGCGGGCCGCCAGAAGCGGGCCGAGGAACTCACACGCGGCCTTGGTCGCCCCGTAGGTCATGGTGGGCCGCAGGGCGGCCGACTCGTCGACGACGGCCGGGTACTGGTCGGCCGTTCCGTAGACGGTCGTGGACGACGACCACACCACGCGGCGGGCGCCGTTGCGGGCCGCGGCCTCGACCACACGGACGAACCCCTCGACGTTGGTGCGTACCGCGGCGGCCGGGTCGAGGTCGGCTCCGGCGACGAGGCCACGGTCCCCGGACCCCGCCGCCGCCAGGTGTACGACCGCGTCAAGCGGCCCCGCCGCGGCGAAAGCGGCGTCCATCCCCTCGCTGTCGCCGACGTCCACCGCGGTGACGTCGGGGGCGGCGTGCAGGTCCGTGGCCAGGACGTCGATCCCGGCACCGCGGAGGGCGGTCCGTACGGCCGCTCCGAGGAATCCGGTCGCTCCGGTCACCGCCACGACGCGTGTCATGTGTCCTCCCGAAGGAACTCGACGGCTCGCTCGTCCACCTCGACACCAAGCCCCGGCCCCGTCGGCACGTCGATGCGGCCGTCCGTTGGGCGGAAGGGGCTGGTCAGCAGGCGCTCGCGGAGCGCGTTGTCGCCCCGGTCCAACTCCAGCCACAGCGGGTCCGGGGCGTGGTCGGTGTGCGGAGTGTCGGGAACCGACGCGAGGAGCTGCACTGTGGCGGCGAGCGCCACGCCCCCGCCCCACACGTGGGGGGAAACACGCACACCCCACGTCCGCGCCAGCTCACAGATCGCCTTCGCCTCGAACAGGCCACCGACCTTGGTGACGTCCGGTTGGACGAGGTCCACGAGTCGTTCGGCGACCAGGCGCCGGAACGGGGCGCGGGTGTACAGGGCCTCACCGGTCGCCAGTGGAACACCCAGCGCGCGGAGCAGTGGGAGACCGTCGACGTCGTCGGGCGCGAGTGGCTCCTCTAGCCAGGTCATGTCCGTCTCGGCCATGGCCTCGGCCGAGGCCCGCGCCTGGTCGGCGGTGTAGTTGCCGTTCAGGTCCACCATCAGGGCGCCGTCGCCCAGGACGGCGCGGGCCGCCCGCGCGCGTTCACGGTCCTCGACGACACCGAACCCGCACTTGATCTTCGCGCCGCGCATGCCGTCGACGGCGTCGGCGAGCTCCGCGGCGAAGAGGTCGAGGTCGCGGTCACGTCGGGCGTATCCGGCGGACGCGTAGGGAACGACGTGGTCCCGCGCCTGACCGCCGAGGAGTGTCGCGACTCCGACGCCGAGCTGACGGCCGAGCACGTCCCACAGGGCGATCTCGATCCCGGACACCGCGGCGGCGTGCAGTCCGCCGCCCCGGTGGTAGTGCTGCTGCAGTTGAGCGGTGACGAAGGGGACGGGTGCGGTCACGGCGACGCCGGGAAGCGGGGCGGCGATCTCCCTGACGAGGGGAACCATGGCGGTGGTCGGTCCGAAGGACTCCCCCCACCCGACGACGCCGTCGTCGGTCTCCACCCGCACGAGCGTGGTCTGTCGGGCCGGGACGAGTCCCCGCGCGGACCCGTAGGGCGCGTCGTGAAGGGGGTGGCTCAGGGGGATCGCCTCGACCGCACGGATCCGGGAGGTCATCGCGTCCCCCCGTCCATCGCACTGAGCGAACGGCCGGGAGCGATGACGTCGGGATCGGTCCGGACGACCAGGACCGCGGGCCCCTCCGCTCCCATCAGCTCGGCGGCGGCCGCCGGGAGGTCGGCCTCGTCGTCCACGGTGGCGGCCTTCGCGCCCAATGACCGGGACAGGCTCTCGATGTCGACCGGCTCGATGTCACAGGCGCTGACGGAGCGACCACTGGACGCCTGGTGCATGGCGATGGTTCCGTACAGGCCGTTCTGCAGGACGAGGATCTTCACGTCGGCCCCGACGCGGACGGCCGTCTCGATCTCCGTCGCCGTCATCAGGAACCCTCCGTCGCCGGCGACCCCGAGCACGGGGATGCCGGGCCGGGCGAGCGCGGCACCGATCGCGCCCGGTACGGCGTAGCCCATGGCGCCGGAGATCGGCGCGGCCTGGGTCCGTGGGTGGCGGAACATCCACTGTCGGTGCAGGAAGACCGAGAAGTTTCCGGCGTCGTTGGTGACGATGGTCTCCTCCGGCGCGACGGCGCGCACCGCCTCGATCGCCCGACCGGGGTGAAGTCGGCCGTCGCCGTCAGGAGCGGCCGACGCCCCGGCGACCCGCAGGTATCTGTCGTGTCCGTCCCGCCACCAGGGATCATCGGTGGAGGGGTTCGCCACGTCGACCAGTTCCAGGAGCTGTCGGGCCAGGACGAGGGGATCGGCGGTGAGTGCCAGGTCGGCACGCTGGTGGACGCCGAGCACGGCGGGATCCGGGTGGACGTGCACGACCCGCGCCGAGGCGGAGGGGAGCGTGAATCCCTGTGCCGTCGTCCGTCGAGCCGCTCCCCCAACACCAGCACCAGGTCGGCCTCGCGGAGAGAGGTCAGGGTCTCGGGCGGCGTTCCAAGGGTGAGGTGCCCGAGGAAGTGGGGGTCGTCGTTGGGAAAGCTGTCCTGCCGGCGGAACGCGGAGTAGACGCCGGTTCCGTACCGGTCGGCGAGCTCCCGCACGACGGCCGGGTCACCGCCTTGACCGGTGATGACGACCGGTCGGCGCGCCGCGGCGAGCCACTGGGCCAACTTCCGCGCGTCCTCGGGGCGTGCGGCGGGGCGTGGCGGGGTGAGCAGCGGGGACTGCCGGGGGCACTGCCCTTCGAGGGTGTCCGCGGGGAAGGCGACGACGGCGGGACCGCCGCGTCCGGTGGTCGCGCGGACGAGCGCCCGCGCCACGGTCTCCGCGGCGCGGTCACTGCGGTGGAGCGTCGTGCCCCACACGGTGACCTCGCGGAGGAAGGCGGGGAGGTCGACCTCCTGGAATCCCTCGTTGCCGAGGTGCGGTGTGTCGACCTGTCCGACGAAGGCAAGCAGAGGGGTGCTGTCCTGCCGCGCCGTGTGCAGCCCGATGGCGAGGTTCGCGGCCCCCACGCCACGGGTGGCCATGACGACGGCCGGGGCGTCGGACAGCTTGCCGTCGGCCTCGGCCATGAACGCCGCGCCTGACTCGTGGCGGGTGGAGATCACGCGCAGGTCGGGGTGTCGGTGGAAGGACTCGAGCAGCGGGAGGAAGCTCTCCCCGGGGACGGTGTACACGCGGCGGACACCCGACTCGACGAGCAGGTCCGCGATGGCGTCGGCGACGGGAACTGTGGTGCTCATCGGACCCCCGCGTCCTGGTCGGTCTCGAGGTCGCTGCGCAGTCGGGTCAGCACCCCGTCGATGTGGGACGTGACGTGCTCCGTCACCTCGGTGTCGTCGCCCCGCGTGATCGCGTCGAGGATCCGACGGTGTTCCTCGTTGGAACGACGGGCCTCCATCGGCGGTCGCCCCTGAAAGTGCCGGGCGATCTGGACGTGGGCGTGCAGGGAGTCGAAGGCGTGGACGAGGAACCGGTTTCCGGACGTTTCGACGATGCGCCGGTGGAACTCCGCGTCCGCGGCGTTGAACGCCTTGACGTCGAGGTTCTCCGCCCGCGCCAGCTCGTCCATGGTGTCGACCACCCGTCGGAGCGCGGAGAGGGTGTCGCGGGTGCCGGTCGTCACGGCCTGCTTCGCCGCGGCGCACTCGAGCACCTCGCGTGCCCGCAACAGTTGGGCGAGGTCGTCATAGCTGAGGAGTTCGCTGACTCTGAAGCCTCGGTAGGGCTCCACGGTGACGAGGCCTTCCGCGGAGAGGCGGTTGAGGGCCTCCCGCACCGGAGTCGGGCTCACGTCGAACTCCTTGCTGAGCCCGTGGATCTGCAGCGGGGCCTCTGGCTTGAGCTCAAGGTCCATGATCTGGGCGCGCAGCAGGCTCGCCACCCGGTCCGTCATGGCGTTGCGTACCGGCTGCGCCGTCCTTGCCGATCGAATCATGGAAAATATATAAACTACGATTTCCTGTGAGTCAATGCACAGACCGTGGTCAACCGGGTCACAACCGGAGTCGGCCGGAGCCGCCGACGCTCTGGAACCGCGACGGACACACGCTTCCAGGCCGCTGCGGGGCAGGGTGGAACCGCGGAAAATTCACCGGAAATCGGCACCGGCCACGACCAGGAAAAACACGAAGGCCGCCCCGCGGGATCACGGCGGGGCGGCCTTCGTCCTCGGCTCGGCTCGCTAGAACACGTCCACGCCGAGGGTCCAACTGAACAGCGCGTACATCGCGAACATGATCATGGCGAGCGCCGCGAAGTTGAACCACACGCCGGCTCGGAGCATCTCGGTGATCTTCACGTAGCCCGAGCCGAACGCGATGGCGTTCGGCGGGGTCGCCACGGGAAGCATGAACGACATGGAGGCGGCCAGCGTGGCCGGAATGACCAGGGCCAGGACGTCGACGTCCATGCCGACGGCGATACCGCCCATGATCGGGAGGAACGTCGCGGCGGTCGCGGTGTTGCTGGTCAGCTCGGTCAGACAGAGCACGAGCACCAGGACCGCCAGGATGAGCGCCCAGATGGGCACACCGTCGAGGATGGCGACCCGCCCGCCGATCCACTCGCTGAGCCCGGTGGCGGTGAACTGGCTGGAGATCGCGATCCCGCCGCCGAACAGCAGCAGGATCCCCCAGGGAAGCTTGAGCGCGGAGTCCCAGTCGAGGAGGCGTTCGGTCCGGCTCACCGGGATGATGAAGAGAAGGACGGCGACCATCATCGCGACCAGGGCGTCGGAGACGCTCTCCAGCCAGGGGGCCGCCGCGGCGATGGTGGCGTTCTTCGCGAGCATCGGAGCGACGATCCAGGAGAAGGCCGCGAAACCGAAGACCGCGAGGACCAGCTTCTCGCCACGCTTCATCGGCCCCATGGCGGCGAGCTCGGACCGAATGAGTTCCTGGGCGCCCTCGAGCCGCTTGGTCGCGGGCGGGAAGATCACCTTGGCGAGCAGGAACCAGGCGAGGACGAGGAAGATGATGGCGAGCGGAACGCCCGCCATCATCCACTCACCGAAGCCGATATGGATGTCGTGGGTCTCGGCGAGGTAGCCGGCCATCATGACGTTCGGTGGCGTGCCGATCAGGGTGGAGACGGAGCCGATGGACGCGGAATAGGCGATCGCCAGCATGAGGGCGGTCGCGAAGTTCGTGTCGGTCTTCCCGGCACGGAGCTGGGTGACGAGGCCGATCACCGACAGACCGACCGGCAGCATCATCACCGCGGTCGCCGTGTTGGACACCCACATGCCGATGACGAACGTCGCGGCCATGAAACCGGCGATGAGGCCGACGGTGTTGGACCCGACCCTCGAGACGATCACCAGCGCGATGCGACGGTGCAGGTCCCACTTCTGCATCGCGAGGGCGAGCATGAAACCGCCCATGAACAGGAAGGTGACGTCGGACCCGTAGGAGGGAGAGATGTCGGCGACGCCCACTCCGTCGATCAGCAGCGGGAAAAGCACCAACGGCAACAGTGATGTGGCCGGGATCGGGATGGGCTGGGTCGCCCACCAGATCGCGACCCACGCGGTGATTCCCGCGGCGATGCCACCGTTGACGGACATGACCTGCCCGGTCTCGCCCTCTTCGAGCGGGAGCGGCATCTCGGGCAGCACCAGGTAGAGCAGCAGACCGACGAGCGGGCCGGCGACGAAGCCGATCACGCGCGCCAGGGTGGTGTGCTCCGCGCCGGTCTCTTGGCTCCGCTCCGGTTCCTTGCCTGTCGTGGTGTCGGCGGTGCCCAACGCCATTGGTCTCCTCCTGGGGGTGGGAGCCGCCGGTGGGCGGCCCGTGCACCGCGCACGAGATCCCCTCGCCATGGAGCGGATCCGTCGTCACGGCACGTCTTTTCCGGGAACACGGCTCTCGGTCACACAGCTCTCGCGTTCCTCCCGCGGTGAAGCCTGCGACCGCCACAGAGATGGTGTGGATTACGGAGGGGTGTGTGCAACGCAATGCTCGAAGAGTTGGGATTCCTCGAAGGTTTCGCCACGTTCCGTGGAACGGGCGAGACGCAGCGTGCCGAAAGCCGCGCCGTGAGTCCTGACGGCGTGCGCCTAGGCTGCGGTTATGCAGTGGACACCGGGGCGGAGGACCGCCCTGCTCACCCTGGCGGGGGCGGCGACCGCCGCGATCACGGGCTGCGCGCGGGCCCCGGAGGGAGCGGTCGATCGGCTCGTCGTGGCGACGGGACCCCCCGGCGCGGTCTACCGGGAGATCGGTAGCGAACTCGCGGCGCTACTCGACGAGCACCTCGACGAGATCGAGGTGGTCACCATGGAGACCCGTGCCTCACACGACAACCTCTTCCTCCTCGCGGACGGTGAGGCTCACCTCGGACTGGCCAACCTCGACTCCATCCTGTCGGCGGGAGTCGCCGACGGCGACGACGTGTTCGCCGTCGGACGCCTCTACGACAGCTTCGTCCACCTCGTCGTGCCCGGGGACTCCCCCGTCCGGTCGCTGACGGACCTCGACGGCCGACGGGTTTCGGTGGGGGCGGTGAACTCGGGGACCGAGTTCACCGCCGCGCAGCTCATCGGGGAGATCGGTTTGGACGTCGAGGAGCGTCGGTTGGACCAGGCGGCCTCGGCCGCGGCCCTCACCTCAGGGGACATCGACGCGATGTTCTCCCTCACGGGTCTGCCGACGCCCGCCGTGGCCACCGCGGCGGAGGAAGGGCGGATCCGGCTGATCGACCTCTCCGCGGCGGCCGACGCCTTGGCCGACGTCTCCCCGGAGGCCTACTTTCCGGCGAGCATCCCCGCGACCACCTACGACGGTGTGCCCGCCTGTCCCACCGTGTCGGTACCCAATCTGCTGCTGTGCGGCGCCGCCCTGCCCGACTCGCTCGTGCGAGTCGTGACCGGCACCCTGTACGCGGGTGTGGACCGCCTGTCCGCCCAGCGGCCCGAGGCGGCGCAGATCAACGTCCGAACCGGGATCTCCACCGGGATCGTGCCGCTGCACCCGGGGGCGTCGCAGTGGTACCGGGACCAGAAGCCCGCGTGAGCGAACGCCCTACGTGGCGAGGGGGAGTTCGATGGAGACCCCGAACCCCGGCCGCCCGTCGTCCGCCAAACCCTCCCCCAGGGTGATCTGGCCGTTGGCTCCGCGAACCAGGTCCGCGGCGATCGCGAGGCCCATTCCGCTCCCCTCCGTGTTTTGGTGGTGGGCGGAACGCCAGAAGCGCTCCAGTGCGGCCTGCCGGTGTTCCGGCGCCAGTCCGGTGCCGTTGTCCAGCACCCGAATGTGGACGGGGTCGCCGACCTCGACCCGGACCTCCACCCGGTCGCCTCCGGACAGTCGGAGGGCGTTGCTGACCAGCTCGTCGAGGATGCTGCCCAGTCCTCCGGCGGGGGCGACGACGGAGACCCCGGTGGGAACGGTCGTGGACACGTCGACGCCGCGGGCCTCGCCCAGGGCGCGCCACCGGTCGGCCCTGGTCGCCACCACTTCGGCGACCTCGACCGTCTCGGTCCCGGTGAGGCTCTCCAGCCGCGTGGCGGCGAGCAACGAGTTCAGCATGCGGTGCATCGCCGTCGCCTCCTCGACCGCCACGGCGTGGGCGTCGCGCGACTCCCGTGTCGACAGGTAGGGGGCGAGGTTCTCCACCGCGAGGCGCAGGCTGGCCAGTGGGTTGCGTAGCTGGTGGGACGCCTCGGAGACGAACGCTCGTTGCCGTTCCAGGGCGGTGCGCACCACGTCCACCATCGTGTTGAAGGAGTTGGTGAGGCGCCGCAGTTCCGGCGGTCCCCGCTCCGCGTCCACCCGGACGTCCAGGTCCCCCGAGGCGACCGCCTCCGTGGCGGCGTCCAGGCCGCGGATGGGGTGGAGCACCCAACGCGACAGAGGGAGTCCGGCGAAGACCAGGAGCGCCAGCGGGATGAGGCTGGCCAGCGCCAGCCACCCCCAGGCCCTGAGCACGTCGCGGCCCAGGTCCTGTGTCGGTGCGATGAGGACGACCGCACCGACGACCTCACTGTCGCGCCCGATGGGGTCGGCGATGACCAGGGGAGCGTCCGACCACGGCCAGACCGTGGACGGCGGGGCGGGTCGCTCCCCCGCCAGGGCCGTGGTCACGTCGGTCGCGAGCAGGGCGCCGTCGACGTCGCCCCGACCGGAGCCGGCGACGACGTCACCGTCCGGCGCGACCACGACCGCGGGGATGTCGTACAAGTCCTCGTAGCGGCCCATCTCCTGGTCGAGCGCGTCCTGGCGGTCGGTCTCCAGCGCCGTTCGGGCCAGTGAGGCGAACCGGCCGGCGTCGCCGAGCCGGTCGACGTACATCTCCTGGGTCCGTTGCTGGGCCACCATCGCTCCCATCGGGACGAAGACCGCTGCGACCAGTACGAACGCGACCGGGATGAGGATGCCGAGGAGCCGACGCAGCATGGTCTACCCCCGGTCGAGGACGTAGCCGACACCGCGGACCGTTCGAAAGCGCACCGCGTCGCCGAGTTTGGCCCGCAGCGAGGCCACGTGTGTGTCCAGGGTGCGTGAGGACGCCTCCCAGGCCGCGCCCCACACCTGGTCCAGGATGTGGTCGCGGCCGACCACGGCCGGGGCGCGCTGCACGAGAAGTGCGAGCAGGTCGAACTCCTTGCGGGTGAGTTGGGTGGGCAGGCCGTTGACCCGCGCCTCGCGCGTCGTCGGGTCCAAGGTCAGCGCGCCGAGCCGTACCGAGGGTTCCGCGTCCGGCGTCTCCGCCCGGGCCGCTCGCGTCCGACGCAACACCGCGTCGATCCGGGCCAGCAGCTCCGCCACCCCGAACGGTTTCACCACGTAGTCGTCGGCGCCGGCGCGCAACCCCCGGACCCGCTCGCGTTCCTCCCCGCGCGCGGTCACCGCGATGATCGCGGTCTGTGGTCGCTCCCGGAGTCTGCGCAGCAGGTCGATCCCGTCGGCGTCCGGCAACCCGAGGTCGAGCAGCACCACGTCGGCCGGAGGGGCGTTCAGGGCACGCTCGGCCGTTGCGGCCCGCTGCACGTCGAACGACGCCGCCGTCAGAGCGGTGACCAGGCCCCGCGCCACCCGGTCGTCGTCCTCCACCACGAGAATGCGCATGTCATGCAATGGTAGGCGCCGCGCGTGCCGCACCGATGACGCGTGGACGATGGGCCGGCCGACCAGGATTCCTGGAGCGCCGGGCGGGAATCGGCACAAGTGAGCCCCAATCGTGAGAGGCCGAGGTGCGATGCGACGTCATCCCATGGATCTTCCGGCGTACGAGGCACGTGCTCGCCACGGGCCGTGCTTCGTCTGCTCCTTCGTGGCCGGTGACCCGGAGTACCGGCATGAGACCGTCCACGAGGACGAGTCGCACGTCGCCTTCCTCGATCGCTGGCCGACGGTTCCGGGGAAAGTCCTGGTCGCCCCCAAGGCACACGTCGAGCACGTCGTCCGCGACCTCGAGGAGTCGGCGTACCTGGAGTTGATGTCGTTCGTCCGGACGGTGGCTCTGGCCGTCGAACGGGTGATGGGCCCCGAACGCACCTACCTGCTCTCCCTCGGGAGTCAACAGGGCAACGCGCACCTGCATTGGCACGTCGCCGGTCTTCCGCCCGGTGTGCCCTACGCGGAGCAACAGTTCCACGCGCTCATGAGCGAGAACGGTGTGCTGTCCGTCCCTGCCGACCACGCCACCGCTCTGGCGGCGCGGCTGCGCGCCGAGGCCGGGGCGGGGTGAGCGCCGATCGATCAGTACGTGACGCAGACAGAGCGCCATTCCGTGTAGAAGTCCCACACCTGGGGCGAGCACTCAGGCGCACCGTGCTGGGACATCTTGGTGCCCCCGTGCGGCAGATGCGCGTAGGACCCGACACCAGGACGATTCACATGGAGCATCCCCGCCTCGAACCACTCAAGAGCCTCGAAAGCCCGACCAATATCGCTGGTGAACAAAGCGCCGGACATCCCGTAGCGCACCCCGTTGGCGACGCGAAGGGCGTCGTCGAAGCCATCGCAGTCGACCACTGACAGGACCGGCCCGAAGACCTCCTCCTGGGCGATCGCGCTCTCCTCGGGCACGTCGAACAGGACTGTGGGCTCGACGTAGTTCCCGGGCGGGTCGATCTCGGCCGCCACTCCGCCGCAGAGCACCCGGGCGCCGGCGGCGCGGGCGGTGTCGATGGCGGTGACGCACTCCTCGCGACGTTGGGCGGTGATCAGCGGGCCGACGTCGGTGGCGTCGTCGGAGCCCGGGCCCACGCGTAGGCGGGTCACACGGTCCCGAAGTCTGTCGAGGAACTCCTCACGCACCGTGGTGTCGACGATCGCGCGGCTGGTGGCACTGCATCGTTGTCCGGCCTGCCCGAACGCCCCGCGCACGATCGCGTCCACCGCCAGATCGAGGTCGGCGTCGGCGAGGACGATCGCCGCGTTCTTACCGCCAAGCTCGAGTTGTGTCCGCAGAAGGCGTCCGGCACCGGCACGCTGGATCGCGGTTCCGACGGCGAGGGACCCGGTGAAGGACACCCCGGCGACGGTGGGGTGTTCCACCAGGGCCTCGCCCGCGGCCCGGTCTCCCTGCACCAGGTTGAGCACGCCGGGGGGCAGGGTGGCCTCGTGGAAGAGGTCGACGAGTCGCGCGGCGGTGAGTGGGGTGAACGGAGACGGTTTGAGGACGGCCGTGCAGCCGGCGAGCAGTGCCGGGGCGACCTTCCACACGGGTATCGCGAGAGGGAAGTTCCATGGGGTGATGAGGGCCGTCACCCCGAGCGCGCGCCGGAACGTGAACGCCAGGGTGCGTGGGTCCTCGGCGGGGGTGGTCACCCCGTTCAGCCGGCGCGCCTCACCGGCGGTGAAGTCCAGGATGGCCAGCGCCCGATCCACCTCGCCCCGCGCCTCGTCTCGTCGTTTCCCCTGCTCTCGCGTGATCGTCTGGGCGAAGTCCTCGCGTCGTTCCCGTAGGGCGTTCTCGACTCGGCGCAGGTATCGGGCTCGCTCGATGGCGCCAAGAGCGCGCCACTCCTCCTGCGCCCGTGCCGCCGCCGTCACCGCGAGTTCGGCGTCCGCGCCACCGGACTCGGCGAACGCGCCGATGACGTCGGTCGGGTCGGCGGGGTTGGTGTTGGTGCGGGTCTGTCCGCTCTCGGGCCGTACCCATCGGCCGTCGAGGTAGTTGCCGTGGATAGGTGTGTGGCCTGGCCTCGTGGACGTCGGGTCCTGTGTCCCCACCGGTCGCTCCTCAGGTTTCAGGGGCTCGTCAGCGCCGTGCGGATCACGCGGGGGAACGCGCGACGTGGTTGAGCGCGAGCCAGTACGCGTCGTAGTTCCGCGGTTCGTGGGTCGGCGGCAGGCGCGTCATTGGCCGGTTCAGGATCAGCGGCACGCGCTGCTCGGTGCGGCCGCCGTGGGATCGCAGTGGTTCGCGGAGTTGGGAGAGGTCATGGCGATCCTCCGCGGTACCGATGACGGTGTCCCGCTCCGCGAGCGCCACGAGCTCCCCGATGCGGTCCGGGGGGAGCTCGAAGGCCGCGGCCGCCTCTGCCCGACCGAGGACCTCGGCGACCCCCGGCGTCGACGCCAGGACCGACCGCGCCGCCGCGACGTCACCCGGCTCGGGAAGATGGATGGTGGCGAACGAACCAAGCGCCCCGTGGTGCACGGTGTAGGGGTCGGTGATGGGGAGGACGACCCTGCTTCGCCCCTCCCCCAGGGCCTCGTCCAAGAGCCGTTGGGCGTAGACCACGTTGGGCCGCCCCTCCGCGTCGGACTTGCGGTTCATCCCGTGGTCCCCCGTCACCACCAACACCACGCCCAGGGCGTCGAGCTCCTGGAGGTAGCCGTCGAGCATGGCGTAGAAGTCGTTGGCGACCGGTGAGCCGGGGGCGTGCTTGTGCTGGATGTAGTCGGTCAACGACAGGTAGACGAGGTCGGGCCGGTCCCGCTCCATGAGCCGGACACCGGCCGCCAGCACGAACTCGCTGAGGTCCGCACTGTAGACCTCCGGCTGGGGCAGGCCGACAAGGTCGAGGACCCGCTCGACACCGTTCTCGGCGAGGCTGGCCCGGGAGGCGTGCTCGGCGGAGAAACACACGCCGTCGCGGAGCCCCGCCCCGAGGAGCCGGCGCAGCTTGTCCTTCGCGGTGACCACGGCCACCCTCGCCCCGACTCGGGAGAACGCGGCGAACAGCGTGGGGCTACGAAGCAGCTCCGGACTGTTCATCATCACCTCCTCTCCTCGCTCGGCGTCATAGAAATAGTTGCCGCAGATCCCGTGGACGGCGGGCGGAGCCCCGGTGGCAATGGAGATGTTGTTGGGGTTGGTGAAGGATGGCATCGCCGACGTGGCCGTCCCCACCGACCCTGCCTCGCTACCGGCGAGCCGCTCCAGATAGGGCATGCGGCCCGCCGCGATCGCTCGTTCGTGGTACGCGGGCTCGCTTCCGTCGACACACACCGCCACGACCGGCGTCTCGGGGAACGGGTACTCCCGTCCCGCGAGCGTCACTGGTTCGCCACCCATCTCCACACCTTCCTGCTCGGAGAGACTCCGTGACCGGACACCGTGTATCCGCGGCGCTCGGGTCACGTTTTCTGTTCTAACAGGACCACCACGAATTGAGCACCCATGGTCGGGCTATGACCGCGATAGCGAAACCCTATGGGCATCGGCGCACATAATCGTTCACTTATGGGCCGCATAGGATTTCGCGGAGTTCCACCATGAACACCTGGATGCTAGAACCGAAGAAGAGGACGAATCCCATGGAACAGGCTGGACACGTCGTGGACACACCGCGGCCATCGTGGCGCCACGCTACGGAAATCCCTCGACGAAATCCTGGACGCGGGCGCTGTCGACACGTTCGGACCCACGTGATCAATTCACGATCGCGCCGGACGTGTGAATGGCGCCACCAACCGGTGGTCGGGAATTCGAATTCCAGGAGCCATGTTTCCCGCTTTCGAGGGAGTTGATCGTTGTTGTCGGGTCGTCAGAACGCACACGCCGCCGTCTGGTACGGACACTCCGACGGTTTCCAGCAGCGCGAGGTCCCGATTCCCGTTCCGGAGTCCCGCGAGGCCGTGGTCCGGGTTCGGGCCGCGACCATCTGTGGCAGCGACCTGCACAGCCTCCGCGGCGACCGGGAGGTTCCCACACCCACGATCCTGGGTCACGAGGCGGTCGGTGAGATCGTCGCGGCGGGGGCGAACGCCACGGCGCACGACGGGCGATCGCTGACCCTTGGCACCCGGGTCACCTGGACCATCGGTACCGCCTGTGGCACCTGCCCCCGGTGTTCCCGTGGCATGGGCCAGAAGTGCGTCGGGGTGCGCAAGTACGGGCACGAGGCGGTCTCGCCGCGCTGGTTCCTCAATGGTGGCCTGGCCACCCACTGCCACCTGCTCCCGGACACCGGCGTCGTCGTGGTGCCGGCGGAGATCCCGGACCTGGTGGCGGCGCCCGCCAACTGCGCGACGAGCACCGTTGCCAACGCGCTGGCCGACGTCCGCAAGGGGGTGGTGCGCGCCGCGGTGGTCCAGGGATGCGGCATGCTCGGACTCACCGCCGTCGCCTGGCTGCACGAGCGCGGCGTGGAGACGATCGTGGCCTGCGACACCGACGAGGACCGCCGCGCGCACGCCGGGAGCTTCGGTGCGACCGCCGCCGTGTCGCCGGACGAGTTGTTCACGACCGTCGCCGACCACACCGGCGGCGAGGGCGCCGACCTCGTGATCGAGCTCTCGGGCAGCTCCGCGGCCGTGGCCGACTCGGTCGCCCTGTTGGCGATCGGAGGCACCCTGCGGCTGGTGGGATCCGTCTCCCCCAGCGCCCCCGTGGCGCTCCACGCGGAGGACATCGTGCGTCGGCTGCTCACCGTTCGCGGTACACACAACTACACGACACACGACCTCGTGCAGGCGGTTGCCTTCCTCGAACGTTCGCACGCCACTTACCCGTTCGCGTCGCTCGTCGGTCCACGGTTTCCCCTCACGGAGATCGACCGCGCGATCGGCCACGCCGAGACGCACCGTCCACCTCGCGTGGCGGTGCTCCCCGGCTGACGCATGTCGGACCCCAGGCGCGGCTGGGGTCGCTTCTCTCCCCACCGACAGCGCTCGCCCTCCGGCCGTCCGGACGCGGCCGCTAGATTGGATGGGTGAACGTGACGCGAGAACCGGGAAGCCGCCCGGCGGGGCCCGAGGTCGCGCTGTTGCCGGTGGGCAGCCAGGAACAACACGGTCCACACCTTCCGCTGGACACCGACACGCTGATCGCCACCACCGTCGCCGAGGAGCTCGCGCGGGCCTATTCCGTTCGTCTGCTGCCCCCGATCGCCTACTCCTGTTCGCACGAGCACGACGCCTGGCCCGGCACGGTGAGCATCTCCGCGACCACGCTGTCCGCGCTCGTCTCCGACATCGCCGCTTCCCTCCGCCGGGCGGGGACGTCACGACTGGTCCTCGTGAACGGCCACGGGGGAAACTACGTCCTGGGCAACGTGGTACAGGAGTCATCCGGCCGCATGGCGCTGTTCCCCGGTGTCGCCGAGTGGGAGGCCGCACGGCGCACGGCCGGGGTGGAGACCTCGGGCGAGGTCGACATGCACGCCGGGGAACTGGAGACGTCACTCCTCCTGCACGCACGCCCCGACGTGGTGGCGCGCGGGTTCGAGGCCCGCGACGAACTCACCGGGGACCGACCGCATCTGCTCACTCGTGGCCTCGCCGCCTACAGCGCCTCCGGAGTCGTCGGGCGTCCCTCACTCGCCTCGGCCAACAAGGGCCGCCTCGTGCTGGGAGACCTGGTCCGGTCCTTCTCCGGCCACCTCACCGCGCTGGGTGTCACATCCCCGGTTCCGGGTGAGCACGCGCCGGAACAGTAGGACACCCAGCCCGGGGAGACTCGCGACGAACGCCAAGGCGCCGTAGGTGACCGCGGTCGCGAACCCGAGCTCCGGGGCGAGACCGACCGCGCCGAAGGCGAGGACCGCCGCGGCCTCCCGCGGCCCCCAGCCGGCGACGTTCACCGGGATCGACATCGCCACCAACGCCAGGACCGCGATCGGCAGCACGAACGACGCCGGGGTCCGCGGGGTGGCCACCCCCGCCGCGACCAGGAACAGCGCGACGTGTCCCCCAATGGCCGCGACCGACAGGAAGAGCACGATGGGGCCGGTACGGCGCCCGAACAGCGCGACGCGCGCGTCGGCCAGGGCGACGCGCGTCTGGTGGCGTGCTCTCCCCCACCACTCCAGGTGGCGTACCGGCGAGCGCACGAGACTGAGAACGAGGAACGTCAGGACGGCGACCGCCGTCGCGCCGAGAGCGAGGGCGGGGAGAGCGCTCGAGGTGAGCTGGGCGAGGGAGAACGGCAGGACGAGCAGGACCGTCGCACCGACCACCAGTAGCACCGCCTGTCCGGCGACCCGCTCCAGCACCACCGCGCGGGCCGCCGGGCCGTACGCCCCGGACTCCCGGCCGTGACACGCCGCCCGGTGCACGTCACCGAGTACTCCGGCCGGCAGTACGGCGTTGAGGAACACGGCACGGTAGTAGTCCGCGACCGCGACCCGCATCGGGAGTGGCACCCCTACCGCGGCCGCGACGACGCGCCACCTCCACGCACACAACACGGTCGTGGCCAGCCCGATCCCCAACGCGGCCACCACGGCCCTCAGGTCCACCGCGGCCAAGGCGGCGACGGCGGCATGTGGTCGGACCTGCCACGCCAACGCCCCGAGTACGGCCAGACCGCCGCCGACCCGAATGACCCGCCGCCACGGCATCGTCACGACACCACCGGGGAAGCGGCTCGCCGCTTCCCGACGACATCCGGCCGGAAGGAGCCTCTCGATCCGCGGTGGAGCGAGCCCACAACACCCACGCCCCCGTCCGTTCCCCGTTCGTTGGGCGGCCACGACCCATCCACGTCCATCGCGCCGACCCGCGCGCCACGGTCCAACGACCGAACACACTCTCGACCCACCCCGCCGCCCGGGAACCCCGAGTACCCCAAGGCGGAGCTGGGCCAGGTCCGTAGCGCTCGGCACACCGCACGGCGCGCTCCACACCACCGTCGAGGCGACGCTCCGCGCCGCCTTCTTACTCGACGGCCGGCGGCGTCACGACTGGTCCACCGCCCTCGCTCGAATGGTGGCGCCGCGAACACCGTCCGGCCACCACTCCCCGGGACCGTCACGGCCTCGTAGTCGATCACAACCTGGTCGTGTTCCTTCCGTGCTGTGTCTCTCTGGAGGCGCTGTCGGGGGCGTTCGGAGCTCGTGACCGTCAGGACGGCGATCGCCGCGTCGATCCTCTCGAACAGCCGACCAGGACGCCCCGCACGGATCGTCCTGCGTGACGACGCCCGAGCCCCCGCTCGGGCGTCGTCACGGAGCCGCCCCCGTAGCGGCGACGCCCTCTCCCTCATCCGAAAACCCGCAAAAACACTTCCCAGCCCCACGGGCCAGGACCGGACGAACAACGTTGCCGCACCGTCGCGCGGCGACCGACTTCGGAGTGCACGAGCAATCCCCGACAGACCGACGCTGGAGAAGCGGATCTCCCTCATGCGTCTCCGATCGCGTCAACCAAGAGAACAGTCATCTTTACGTTGTAGATCAACAAAGGGTTGCCGGAGGACCGCCGCCGGATCGAGGGCTCGGTCCACCAGCGCGCCCCACGCGGTCCTCCTCGACCTGATCCTGGGTTTCGACACTGCTCCGGCCGTGCGGGTGCGGGACCGGTTGGGCGTTCCGGGTTCTCCGCGAGGAATCGGAACGCGTCACACGCCCACGTCCCAGGAGCCGTCCGTCGACCGGTTCCGGGCCTGGTCCCCCACGCGGCAGCGGTACTCCCGCACGAGAGAGGCGCCGTCAGCACGTCGACACCCATTCCGCGCTCGTTCGAGGAACGTCCGCCGACCGCGTCGGTCGGTGCTCTCGCCGACGCGGCGTGGGCTTCGGTCTCTCGGAAGCGGTGACGGTGCCCGGTTCCCCGTCCCGCCACGGGGAACCGCACCACGTCGCCCCGTGGGCCGATGGGGTAGGCCACGGGTATCCGCGTGGGCCGCCCCGGATTCACCCGCGCTCCGTGGGCAGAGCCAGCAGGTCCTCGTGGTCGATCACCGCCCGGAGGGTGCCCTGCCGGATGGCGTGCATTCTCTGGCTGAGGTAGTCGCGACTGGGCGGGATCAGGCGAGGACACTGGTCCAGGGCGGCTCCGACCCAGCCGTGGAGCCACTGCGACAGGAGTATGTGGTCACCGTTTCCCAGATTCCACGGGCTGGGACGGCGGAGGACGGTCAGGCCGTGACCCTGGAGGGCTCGTGCCGCGACGAGCGGCGCGTCAGGGCCAAGGAGGGTGCGTCCCGCGGTGGTGCGTCGTTGGTGGGCGTCGAACGCCGCCGCGAATGTGGAGTCCAGGGCGTGCGGCGGGGTGAGCTCGACCCGGCCGGTCACACTGAGGCTCCACAGCACCGCGCACCGCGCGGCGGCGCAGGCTCGGGCGAGGGCGGCCACCTCCCCGTGGGTCAGCAGGTCGAGCACCGCCGACCCGGTGACGAGAGCGGCGCCGGCGAAGTCCCCGGCCTCCAGCCGCGTGAGGTCGCCGCGCCAGGTCTCCACGGTGACGGGGCTGCCGTCGGCACAGACCGAGGACTCGTCGCCGGGGGCGTCCCGGCTCGCCTCCGCGAGGAGTCGGGGGTCGCTGTCGTGCAGCACCCAGTGCTGTGGTCCGGGCAACCTTCGGGCGAGCCAGCGCCGCATGGACCCCGTGCCAGCGCCGATGTCGTGGATCTCCAGCGGCCCCGAATGTTGGGCGAGGTGGGTGGCGAGGGGCTCCAGCAGGGAGCGGGCCCGCGCAGCGCCGTCGGCCACCTCCCGGGCCGCCAGCCAGTCGGGCGGGAACTCACCCGTACTCACCCCGCACGTGTCCGCTCCAACGCTGCCACCATGCATCGCGCGGTCTCCCCCCATCCGCTCAGCGTGGTCCGCCGCGACGTCGCCGCCCGACGCAGCCGCCGCCGCGTGTCCACTTCTGTCAACCACATCCGCAAGGCGCTGGTCAGCGCGCCGACCTCGCCCGGCGGCACTAGAATCCCCGGAACTCCGCCCTCGGTAACCTCGCCGAGGGTGTTCGGTAGCGCCCCTCCGGTCGTCGTGAGCACCGGAATCGCGCGGGCCAGCGCCTCGGTCACCACCATCGCGTAGGTCTCGGTGTGCGACGGAAGCACTGCGAGATCGGTGTGGTGGTAGATCTCGGCGAGCTCGGTGGCGGACCTCGGACCGAGGAGACGGACCCGATCGGTGAGCGCCGAGCGACGAATCGTGGACCGCAGCGCGTCGGCGAACCGGGCATCGCGCTCGTCCGGTCCGACCAGCAGGCACTCCCAGTCCAGGTCCCGCAGCCGCGCGAGGGCCGCGATCAGCGTGTCCTGCCCCTTTCGTGGGGTCAGCGCGGCGACGCAGACGAGCCGCGTCCCCGTGGTGGTTCCCGCGGCCACGGGGGCAGGATCGGTGCCGGGCGCGGCGACGTGGATCCGGGACTCGGGGAGGAGGTGGCGGGCACGCAGATGCTCCGCCGCCCACTGGCTCGTGGCGACGACCGTCGGCACGGCGCGCAGGACTCGACGCTCGCGAGCGTCACGCCGTCTCGCCTCCTCGGGAGCCAGTCCCGTCTCCTCCGCGAGTGGGAGATGCACCAGCACGGCGATCCGCAGCCGTCTCGTGTGGGGCAGCACGACCCCTGGGGTCCCGCAGGCCACGAGGCCGTCCATCAGGACCGTGGCACCGTCCGCGACGGAGCCGAGCGTCTCGTCGAGTCGGGCCCGCGCGTCGTCGTCCGGACACGGCCAGGGCCCCGCGACCGCCGCCTCCTGGACGCTGAGCCCGCGTCGCCGAAGCTCGTCGCACACCCGCCGGTCGTAGACGTTGCCGCCGCTGGGGAACGAAGGATCGTCCACGTCCAGGGAGGACCAGGACTGGCGGTGGCTGGGGTCTCACAGGGCCCGCTCGTAGCTCGCCCACGCGACGTGCGACTCGTGCAGGGTGACGGTGAGCCCGACGAGTCCGCGTGCCTCCTCGCCGAGGGCTCCGCTGTGGACCCGCTCGGCCATCCGGTCGGCGACGACGCGGGCGAGATACTCCGTGGTCGTGTTCACGCCCCTGAAGGCGGGATCCTCGTCCAGGTTGCGGTAGTTGAGCGCGGCGAGGATTTCGGTCAGGGCCGCGGACGCCCGACCGATGTCCACGACCAGGTTGTCCCGGTCGAGTTCCTCACGCCGAAAGGTCGCGTCCACGATGAAGGTCGCGCCGTGGAGCCCTCGCGCGGGGCCGAAGGTCTCGCCGTGGAAACTGTGGGCGACCATCATGTGGTCGCGAACGGTGAGCGCGAACATGGTGACTCCTGTGGGTTACGTCGAGGGATAGACGATGCGGTGGCAGAGCGTCGCCGCGGCGTCCACGTCGGGTGGTGCCGCCGAGGGGTGCCCGCCGGGTGGCGGTGTTGGGCCGGCGATCCGCGCCATGACCGCGGGCAACTCCGCGAACGCGCTCTCGCCGGAGAAGAGCGCGTCGAACGCCGGGTCGGCGAGCAGGCGGAGAGCCAGGGCACGGCGGTCGTTCGCGGTGCGGGTCGAACTCCGCGCGGGTGCGACGGTGCCCACCTGGCTGGCCCGGAGTCCCAGACGGCGGGAATGGAACTCCTCCCCCAGCGCCGCCTGGACACCCGCCGTCCCGTACCAGCTCAGCTCCAGGACCTCCCGGTCGGCGGCGAGGAGGCGCAAGGACGTCTCCAGTCCCGCGCCGGTGCCGCTGGTGTGCACCACCAGGTCACAGCCACGGGTCGCCTCGTCGGGGGGCGCGAATCGTGCTCCCATCGCCTCGGCCGTCGCGGCGCGGGACGGATCGACGTCGACCAGCTCGATGTCGACACCAGGGATCCGCGCGAGCAGGCGTGCGACACAGCAGCCCACCATGCCGGCGCCCACAACCGCGACGCGGTCGCCGAGCCGCGGCGCCCCGTCCCACAACGCGTTCACCGCGGTCTCCACCGTTCCCGCGAGCACGGCACGGTGGGCCGGCACGTTCTCGGGCACTGGGAGGACCGCGTGGCGGGGAACGGTGTAACGCGTCTGGTGAGGGTAGAGGCAGAAGACGTCGCGCCCCACGAGCGCGTCCGGCCCGCGCTCAACCACACCAACACTGAGGTAGCCGTACTTGACCGGGCCAGGGAACTCGCCCTCCTGGAACGGGCACCGCATCACCTCGCGCTGGCTCGCGGGGACCAGACCATGGAAGACCAGCGTCTCGGTGCCGCGGCTCACCGCGGAGAACCTCGTGCGCACCAGGACCTCGTCCGTGGTGGGCGGTGGGACCGACACCGGACGGATCTCGCACGTCCGAGGTGCCGTCAGCCAGAGTGCCTGCGCTCGCATCCGTCTCCCTCACGATGTTCCGCTCCGTGCCATCTCCCCGCACCTCTCGTGGCGCCCTGGACGCGGCGACGACCGGGTGCGGGGACACGTGTCGCGCGGCGTGACGGAGCCCATGGACGTCCCGAGCGAACGACCAGGTCAGCGCGCATAGCGCCACCGCCAGGACACCGACCGCGACGGGTCCGGGGAACAGCGTGGAGCTCACCACGACCAGGGCGACGCCCTGGGCGACGGCGACCGTCTTCCGGGCCTGGCTCGGGGGTAGGGCGCCCCCCAGCCACGGCCACCACGCCGACGCCGCCGCGAACACGTAGCGCATGCCGCCGATCGCGAGCACCCACCACCCGTACGCCTGCGCGACGTGCACGCTCAACACCAGGATCAGCAGCGCGTCGATCTCCATGTCGAACCGCGCGCCCCGTTCCGACACCGCCCCGGTCCGCCGGGCCAGCGCGCCGTCCACAGCGTCCAACGACAACGCGGTGGCCGCCAGGGCGACGAGGAGGGTCACGTCGACCACGCCCGCGGCGCCGTCCGCCACGAGGACCGCTATCCCCCCGACCAACACCGCGCGGGTGAGGGTCACTCGGTCCGCCCCGGTGGCGGGCCCGGGGTCGTACCGCCGCAGTACGGCCCACAGCAGTGGTGCGCCCACGAGCGCGTAGGTCAGACCGGTGAGCCATCCGGCCAGACCGACGCCGAGGGTCGCCCAGAACACGAGGACGAGGACGAGCGTCAGCCACGCCGCACCGGCGACGCTGTGCCACAGTGGTCGCCCGGTCACGACGGTCCGGGGCATCCGGTCACCCATGGCGTCGCCCCGCGTTCCGCGCCGACGCGCCGTCGCCCAGGTGCGGCACCGGAACACCGTTCAGGTGGGGCAGGTCGTGACCGAGCCGGTCCCGCTTGGCGGTCAGGTAGCCGATGTTGCGGTCGTGCACGGGCACCAACAGGGGCATTCGCCCGGCCACCCTGGTGCCGTACCGGGTGAGCGCGGCGACCTTGTCGGGGTTGTTGGACATCAGCCGCACGGACCTCACCCCCAGGTAACTGAGCGCACGGGCCGCCGGTCCGTAGTCACGAGTGTCGACCGGCAGGTCCAGCGCCGTCGCCGAGTCAACCGTGTCCAGGCCGAGCCCGTCCTGCAGCGTGTGCGTGCGCACCTTCGCCAGCAGACCGATGCCGCGCCCCTCGTGCCCACGCAGGTACACGACGACGCCCCGCCCCGCGTCGACGATGGCGTCCAGCGCGGCCCGCAACTGCTCCCCACACTCGCAGCGCAAGGCACCGAAGACGTCACCCGTGAGGCACTCCGAGTGCACACGGACCGCGACGTCCTCCACCCCGTCCACCTCCCCGAGGACGAGCGCGAGATGCTCCTGGCCGTCCAGCGGATCCCGAAACGCCACCGCGCGATACACGGCCTGCCGGGTCGCCAGTTCCGACTCGGCGACCTCGCGTGGATCGATCGCGTGCTCGTGCATCTCGTCCCCTGCCCCTCCGTGATCACGTTCCAGTACGAACGCTGGTCCCACTCCCCGATCGGCCCCCGACCCGGGGTGCGCCCTCGACGGGCGCCACCCCCTGCGTGCCCTCGGCCACACAGGGGTACTACCCGCAGACACAGGACACGGTTCCTCCTGGTCAGCGGTTCGTGATATCCTGTTTGAGACACGATATTCCAAGTTTTAGATCCTTGGTCCCAACTGTACATCCCTCAGGAAGGTCAGGAAATGCAGGGTGGCGAAGCCCCGGACAGTGGTCTGACGCGCGCACGACGCCGACTGTCGGACCAGGAGACGGAGCAGCGCATGCTGCGGTCCGCGATGGCGATGGTGCACGAGAACGGGCTCACGGTGAGCCTGGACCACATCAGCTTCGAGGACGTGATTCGCGTCGCGGGCGTCTCACGCAGCGCGGTCTACCGGCGCTGGCCACACAAGGAGTCGTTCTTCCGTGAACTCGTCAAGGAGCTCGCGCGCGGGGACACCCCGGACATCGGGGCGATGAACCCGGCGGCGACCGACGCGGTGCGTCGCACGATCCTGGACCACCTGGACTGGTTGCGGACCCCCGACGGACGCGTGTCGCTGATCGGCGAGATCCTCCGCAACGGAGCGCGCGACGAGTTCGGCACGTTCCTCGGATCGCCCCAGTGGCGCACCTACATCGCGCTGCACGCGACGTTCCTCAGCCTGCCAGCGGGTGACTTCCGAGAGGAGGTGCGTGGCGCACTCGGGCAGTCGCAGCGACGACTCATCGACGGCGTGGCGACGTTCCACGCCGCGGTCATGGACATCGTCGGCGTCAGACTCCGCCCCGAGACCGGTGCCACCTACACCACACTCGCCGAACTGGGCACCGCGTTGATGCGGGGGCTCGTGGTGATGGCCGCCTCGACGCCCCACATCGGCACCGACCGCGTGGACGCCGCGCCCTTCGGCGCACGCCGCACCGCCGAGTGGTCCAACCCCGGACTCGGACTCGCGGCTCTGGCGACGAGCCTGTTGGAGGCCGACCCCGAGGTCACCTTCGACGAGGAGCACCTCGCCCACACTCGGAAACGACTCGCGGTGGGCACCGGCCCTTTCTGGTGAGGTGGGCGCTCACACCCCGCCGGAACCGCGCCCACCCGGCCCCCTCAGCTCAGGAAGGTGATGGACAGGGACGCCACGATGATGGCGAAGACCATCACCACGGCGCTGTAGCCCAGGACCTTCCCGGCGCGCAGGCGGGTCAGGGCCAACAGGGGCAGGGCCCAGAAGGGTTGGATGCCGTTCGTGAGCTGGTCCCCCATACCCACCGCCATAACTCCCACCCCCGGATCGATGCCGAGAGCCTCCGTCGCGCCGATGACGATCGGCCCCTGCACGGCCCACTGCCCGCCACCGGAGGGCACCGCGAGGTTCACCAGGCACGCGCTGATCAACGCCCAGAAGGGATAGGTGAACTCGGTGGAGAACGAGACGAACCGCTCGGAGATGATCCCCAGCAGACCGGAGTGCTCCATGATGCCCATGATCCCGGCGTAGAAGGGGAACTGGACGATGACGGCGGCCGCGTTCTTCGCGCCCTCGGCCGCCGCGGTGGAGTAACCGGCGAGGGTCCCGTGCAGACCGAGGCCGGCCATGAGGAAGGTGAAGTTCAGGAGGTTGATGTCCATGCCCACCACTCCGTCGACCACCAACGACGGAACCAGATAGACCAACCCCGCCGCCACCACGACCCAAACGAGGATCCGACTGTGCATGAGTCGTTGTGCCGGTGAAAGCGCCGTGGTCACGACCCGAACGGCTCCCCCCGACGACGGCGCGTCGGCTTCTCCGTCCGACTCCCCGATCTCCTCGACCTCGTTGGCCTTGGGGTGCATGCTCATGAGCAGCAAGGGCGCGCCGATCAGCATGGCCGCGAGGAAGACGAGGTTGAACGGCTGGAAGATCGTCTCACTCAGGGAGACGACCCCGATCTGGTCCTCCAAGAAGTGTCCGGGCGTGTTGACCAACAACGGCGCCGATCCGGACAGTCCGCTGTGCCAGACCATCAATCCGGTGTAGCCGGCCGCGGCCAGCAACGGGAAGTGGACCCGAATACCGCGACTCCGGCAGGAGCGCGCGACCTCCACGGCCAGCAGCGCACCGGCGATCAGCCCGAGACCCCAGTGCACCATCCCCAGCAGCGCCGCACCGAGCGCGGTCAGCCCACACGCCGAGAGCGGACCGCGCGGCAGCGAGGCCACCCAGGAGATCGCCCGGTGCGCGGGCGGCGACGAGGCGAGCGCGTACCCGGTCACCAGCACCAGGGTCATCTGCATTCCGAACTCCAGCAGCCCCCAGAACCCCGTGTACCAATCGTCGATGAGCCGTAGCGGGCCGTGGTCGGTCAGGAAGAGACCGAGGAGGTACACCGCGATGGACAGGATCACTGCGAAGACGAAGGCGTCAGGGATCCACCGGGTGCTGAAGGAGGCGAGGAGATTTCCGAAGCGGCGCATGGTCCATCCTGAGGGGAGAATTGCCAGGCCCATGATCGGGCGGAATGACCTGGGTAATGTACGACTCCCGGCCGCCGGGGTCCAGGGGGAGGCGGCCGTCGAAATAGGCTCGGGGCGTGCCCTCGTCATCGCCGCTCATCCCCCGCACGGCCCGCTTCGCCGACCTCGACGCCCCCACGCTCTACGCCCTGCTGCGGCTACGCGTGGACGTGTTCGTGGTCGAACAGGAGTGTGCCTACCCCGAGCTCGACGGCCGTGACACCGACCCCACGACCCGCCACGTGTGGCTCGGCGACGCTGACGGGGCGCCGCTGGCCTATCTCCGGGTGCTGAGGGAGCCCGAGGGAGCGCGCATCGGGCGGGTGGTCACCGCTCCCGCCGCACGCGGCCGTGGCCTCGCGGCCCGTCTCCTCGTCGCCGCCCTCGACGAGCTTCCCGGAGAGGTCGTTCGGCTCGCGGCACAGACCCACGCGACGGGACTGTACGAGTGGCACGGATTCACCCCCGACGGCCCGGAGTTCCTCGAGGACGGCATCGCCCACCTCCCGATGATCCGACGCGTCCCCCGCTGACGTCGAACCCGCACACCCGGCGTTCCGCCGGCGGGACAACCGTCACGCCTCACCGCGCCGACGCGCCGCGTTCCCCCTCGAACCAGCGCCGCAGCCGCGTCACGATCGCCCGCAACGCCCCGCCGCGCACACACTCCCTCAACGCCGCGTCGTCGAACCGTCGCCTTTGGACGAACGCGACGGCGAGGCGGGCCGCGTCCGCCACGGGAGCGTCGTCGAGGTCGGGACCGGACGGGACCCACGGTGTCACGCGGATCCAGCTCCTCCAGTCGAACACCAGGTCCTTCACCAAGGCACCCACGAGCGCGAGGATCTCGTCGCCCCGTTCGAGGTCCTTGGGCTCGTCGTCACCCGCGACCTCGAACAGCCGGCGCCACCGATGAACCGGCTGGGCGGCCAGGCCAGCGGCGATCGTGGCGTCGTCGGGACCGGTTCCCCGCAGTGCGTCCCCGAACACCGCGAGCGCGTCCTCGTCGAACAGAACGAAACGTCGATCGGTGACACTTGCGGGGGTGAATCGCACCGCCGCGGTGGCCAGCCGCGCCGCGTCGTCCATCGGCCACCGATACACGCCGGTGGAGATGGCCGGGAAGGCGATACTGCCCGCACCGAGTTCGTCGGCGAGGCGGAGGGCAGACGTATAGCAGGACAGTAGCTGGCCGGACCGGTCCTCCGTCGGGGAGTGGACTGGGCCCACGGTGTGGATCACCCATCGGGCGTTGAGGTCACCCGCGGTCGTGACCGCCGCCTCTCCGGTCGGAAGTCCGGCCTGGAACCGCCGGTTCCGCAGGTCGCGGCACTCCGCCAGGATCCTGGGTCCCCCGGCCCGGTGGATCGCGCCGTCCACCCCTCCGCCACCCAGCAGCGTGGAGTTGGCGGCGTTCACGATTACGTCGGCGTACTGCCGGGTGATATCGCCGTGGTGCAGGGTGACGTTCATGGGCGCCAGTGTGCCAGAGCCTCCGCCACCGGGCGCGGTTCACCGCGACCACCCGGGCTGGCCCTCTATCGTGGGACGTCCTGTCCCATCGCTACTCCGGGAGGCGCTCATGGCCGTTCCGCCCTCACCGTACGACTTCCTGCCCAGCGTGGCCTCGTTCACCGTGTCCAGCGACTCCGTCGTCACTGGCCAGATCTTGCCCAATGCCCAGGTCAGCGGCATCATGGGCGCGGGGGGTGAGGACGTCTCCCCGCACCTGGCCTGGAGTGGGTTCCCCGAGGCGACCCGCGGTTTCGCCGTGACGTGTTTCGACCCGGACGCACCGACGGCCAGCGGCTTCTGGCACTGGGCGGTCTGCGACATCCCCATCGACACGACCGAGCTTCCGGCGGGTGCCGGCAGTGGAGAGCCGAACAGTGGGCTTCCCGCCGCCGCCATCACGCTGCGCAACGACGCGGGGAGCAAGCGGTTCATCGGCGCCGCGCCGCCGCCCGGGCACGGGCCCCATCGCTACATGTTCGTGGTGCACGCGTTGGACGTCGAGTCACTGGGTATCGACGACAGCGCGACGCCGGCCTTCCTGGGCTTCAACCTGTTCTTCCGCTCGATCGGCCGCGCACTGATCACCCCGATCTACGAACAGCTCTAACCTTTGCGTATCCTGGCGTGCCCGTGCCCTCACGCCGTGTCGGTACGGGCACGCTCTGCCGTTCCACCGGGGAGAGACCAATGAGTGTTGACCAGGACGCGCCCGCCGCCAGCACCACCATCATCTTCGACTACGGAGAGGTCCTCTCCCGACCGCAGTCCTCGACGACGAAGCGGCACATGGAGGACATAAGTGGTGTGGGCGCGGCGGATTTCTGGGCGGCCTACTGGTCGCTGCGCCGTCCCTACGACGAGGGACAACCGGCGACGGAGTACTGGCGCGCGGTGGCGGCGGAGGTCGGCACGGAGTGGACGCCGGCGCAACTACAGAGCCTTTGGGCCGCTGATCTCGGGGGTTGGCTGGACCTCGACCCTCGAGGCGTGGAACTGCTGGACACCCTGACCGCGCGCGAGACGCCGCTGGTGCTGCTCTCCAACGCGCCGCGGGACCTCGCGGCGGCGCTCCGGCACAGCCCGGCCCTCAGCGGATTCCACACCCTCTTCTTCAGCGGCGAGCTCGGTCTCGCCAAGCCCGATCCCCTTATCTACGACCACGTGATGAGGGAGCTCGCCATTCCGGCGGAACACGCGCTGTTCGTGGACGACCGGGAGGAGAACATCCTGGCGGCGGACCGCCGGGGTATCCGGACCCACCACTTCACCGGACTCGACGCACTCACCCAGGACCTCGCGACGCGTGGCCTCCTGTGATCCCCACCACCGGCCCGTAGCACACCACGAACCGGCTTCGTGGCGTTGACCGCCCGGAGGAGTGGGCATACCAGTCGAATACCACCAACCCACGGGATCCACGGCTGCGGCGGCCACGTCTAAGCTAGTGGACAGGGCCTGGGAACCGGCAACGAGTGACAGGGGGTGTGCCGTGGCCACGGATCCAGCACACAGACAGTCGCGCTCCGATGCTCTGCGTGCGTCCGACGCCGAACGGGACGCCACGGCGAAGCTCCTCGCCACCGCCCTCTCCGAAGGACGCCTCGGGCTGGAGGAGTACGAGCAACGCCTGACCGAGGCCATGAGCGCGCGCACCCGTGGCGAGCTCGTCCCCCTCACCGCCGACCTTCCGGTCGAGCGGTCCACCACCGAGAGCGCACCCGCGAAGAAGAAGGACGACTCCGGGTGGCGTGAGTACCTCAACGAGTGGCGCACCTGGGCCGGCGGCGCCGTCATCATGGTCGGCATCTGGGGCGTCACCAGCGTTCTCTCCGGCAGCTTCAACTATTTCTGGCCGGCGATACCTCTCGCCATCTGGGGCGTCATCCTCATCGCCGGCCTGTTCTGGCCGGACGAAGAGGGCAAGGACGACGAGGACGAGGAAGACGAGGACGAAGACGACACCGGCGACACCGGCGACACCAAGAAGGGCGACGGCTGGTGGGGGTGAGGTCGACCGTCATGCGCGGCGAGGTCTCCCCTGGGTCCACCGAACCGGACGCGATCGCGTGAACGTGGCGTCGGAGGCGACGTCAGGTCACCCCCTCGTGGCTGCCGCTCGTCGCCTCCCGGCCATACGAGGGTAGACTTCGCGGCCGTCACGCGAAAGCGCCCGCCGCTCGCCGACCCCATCGTCCGACAGCCGTACCGGAACGTGGACGGACACACCTGACGCCGGCGTCCGCCACGACCACGGTCAGTCCGCCCGGAGACTCCCCCGCGGATCCGGATCTCGGCGTGACGACCGACGTCCATCCAGCGGATGTCGCCCCCGGCCACGACGGCGTCTAGGACGGACTCCAGGTCGTCCCGTCTCCGGCGACGGGTCCAGCGCCCCGGCGAGGCACCGGGGCGGAGTATCGTCCCGTCGAGCAGGTCACGGGTCGAGGGCACACCGGGCAAATGGTGCCCTGGTGGCACGAACGGTGCCACCGATCGCACGTCATCCCGGCGCGGGAGACCGGTCACGCGACGGACTCATCCGACGGCGTTGAGCCACCGCACCGGTGCGCCGTCCCCGGCACGGCGGAAGGGCTCGAGTTCCTCGTCCCAGTCCCGCCCCAGAAGGTGCTCCAGTTGTTCCGCCAGGGGATGTTCGTCCCCGGAACGGCGCATCGCCGCGCGGAGGCGGGCCTCGGTGACGACGACATCTCCCGATGCCCCCGTCGTCGCCGAGTACATGCCGAGGGTCGGGGTGTAGCTGTACCGCACGCCGTCACAGCCGGGAGTCGCCTCCTCGGTCACCTCGAAGCGCAGTCGCTGCCACCCGTTGAGGGCGGATGCGACGCGACCCGAGGTTCCGGGCAGACCCTGCCAGTTGAGCTCGGCACGGTAAGCACCCGGCACTGCGGGCTGCGGGTCCCAGTCAAGTTTCACAGGGACGCCAACGACGCCCGTGACCGCCCACTCGACATGTGGGCACAGCGCCGCGGGCGCGGAGTGGACGTACAGGACGCCACGAGCGGACACCGAACCTCCCGTTACGGACGAGTGCGCTTCCCCGACGCCCTCGTAAGCATGGAGGTGCTGTCCCGTTGCCAGGTGGCTGGACACCTGGATACTGCCTTCACCATTGTGCCCCACCGGCACCAGACGCACCAGAGCGCGGAACGGCGAATTGCTCGGGATAGATCACAGAGAGCCGCGGGAACCGTTACTGTGCGGGGCAATCTGTGTGACGCGACGCGGAGGGCGCAGTGGGGAACACTGGGGACGTATCAGGCCTGGTCAACGCCGCGTCGACGGGGCGCGACGCCGCATGGCGCGAACTGACACGACGGTTCGGTGGACTGATCTGGACGATGGCCCGCGCCGAGGGACTCAACGCCCACGACGCGAGCGACGTCGAGCAGACCGTCTGGTTGAGGCTCGTGGAACACATCGACCATCTGCGCGAGCCGGACAGCGTTCGAGCCTGGTTGTTGACCACGGCGCGCCACGAGTGTCGCCGGCTGCGGCTCGCCAACCGTCGGGTGCGTCCGGTCGCCGAGCCAGCGCAGGACGGCTGGGTGCGGGCGGCCGACGAGGAGGCACACGAACGGGAACGGACCCGGCTGGTGCTGCGGGTGCTGCGCCGGCTGCCCGTGCCCTGCGGCCTGCTGCTGCGCCTCCAGGCCCACGACCCGGTCCCCGAACCCGAGACCCTCGCGGCGGTGACCGGAGTGCCTGTCGGCGACCTGCCCAAGGCCCGCCGCCGGTGCCTCCGATCATTTCGCAGACGCCTCGACGCCCTCTCCCGATCACCTCGAGGAAGGACCACACCATGAGCCAGCGGGACTCCGACCTGCTGCGTCTGCTCCGCGTGGCACTCCAGCGGGGTGACCCGGTACCGGAGCGGGTTCTCTCCGACGCTCAGGCCGCCTTCTCTCACCGCTCGCGGGAGGTCTCCGCCGTGGCGGACCTCACGTCGGACTCCGTCCTCGACACCGACGGTCGACACCGCGTCTCGCCGGGGGCCGACCTTGGCGCACGATTCCTGGAGTTCCACCACGAAGACCTCACCATCCGGCTCGAAGTCAGTCCGCACGACGGACTGCTGCGGCTCAACGGCCAGCTCTCCACCGGTGGGGTGGCCGAGCTACGCGTCGCCCGGCCTTCCGGGGACACCCCCGTATCCATCACCGCCCAACACACCTTCACGACGAAGGTCGCTCCAGGACCGCTACGCCTCCTCTGCCACTTCCCCCCACCGATGCCCCCGATAGCGACCACCTGGACGGTGCTGTGACGGCGGACGACCATCCGGGGACCCACGCCGTCGAACTCGTTGGACACGACCCGACGCGTGCTCGTTCCGTCGCCACGCGTGTCCTGGCGGAGCACGACCGGCCGGCGGTTCGCGCCGCCGCGTTACGGGCGCTCGCGCTCGTCCACCGTGAGTACGGCGACACCCGAAAGGCCCGCCTCCTGCTGCGGCGCGCGTGGTTCGAGGCGGACGGCGCCGGTGACCGGGGCGAAGCGGAGCTCGCCCGAGGAGGGATCGATGGGCTGATGGCCCTGCACCACCCTCGGGGATCCTCTCGCGCTTTCCGCGACGCCCTGGGCACGCACGGTCTGCTCCGACAGGGCGTGCGCCAGACCCAGCTCGGCGCGTTGGTCGACGCGAGGCACTCGTTCACCGCCGTCCTGCTGCGAAGCGCCGACCCCCAGGTTCAGGTGGCCGCGCTGCTCGGTCAGGGCGAAGCCCAGCTCACCGCGGGAGCCCTCGCGGACGCCTCCGACCAGCTCGAGCGCGCACTGGCCGTAGCCGAGGCCGGGGCACTGCACTATCTCGGCGCGTTGGTCCGTCAGTGCGCGGCACGACTGGCCGCCCGGACCGGGGATCCCGCCGCGGCGCTCACGGCGATGGACGCGGCGGTCCCGTGGCTGCGAGGCGAACGCGCGGCCGACCTCGCGTTCGAACGCGCGGGCGTGCTCTCCGATGCCGGCCTGTCCGCCGAAGCAGAGTCGGTCGTCGCGGGGCATCTGCCCCCAACCCCACACGGTCGTCGGGTCACCAGGCTGTGGGCGCGGGCACAGGACGCGGTGCGACGCCGGGACACGACGTCGGCGTTGGACTACGTCCGTCGGCTGCGCGCGCTTCCCGGTCCCGGCCCCTGGGTTGGCGCCCACGTCGAACGTCAGGCCCGGTCCGTCGCGCCGGGCGGTCGGCCGATCCTCCTCTCACCCAGCCGCGCCCCAGCGATGCGCCCGACGGTGCGCACCCTCCTCGCGCGCTTTCGTCGAACGTGGCTGCTCGCGCACGCGAACAACGGACAACGGTCGGCGTCGCCGACTCTTCGCTCCGAGCTCGCCGTGCTCGCCCGAAGGATCCATGACGGATACCGGGCCAGCGCCGAAGGTCACGTGTCCGTTCCCGCACCCCCGAACCGTGTCGTCCCGACGGTCCGGTTCCGAGAGGTCGGGGGCGATGTCGTCGCCGAGGTGACCGCGCACGGCACGTCGTCCACCCGCCGGATCGGGACGGTGACGCAGGTCCGAGCGACCGTCGCCGGCGTGCGTTCGGCCGTTTGGCGCGGCACCGAAGCGCGTACGGGTCCACGGGGTGAGGCCCTGTGGCCGCTCGCCGAGGCGGTCCTCCCCACGGCCCTCTCCCTACCGGAGCGCGGCCCGGTGACGATCGCACCGCATGGGGCCCTGTGGCAAGTCCCCTGGGGGATGCTGCCGCGACTGCGCGGTCGTGAGGTTCGGGTTCTCGGCCCGCCTCCCGTGACCCTCGCTCCTGGGGAGTCCGACCGTGGTCCCGTGTCGGTGACCTTGGTCGCCGGACCGTCGGCGACCAGCGCGTCGGAGATCCGGAAGCTCGGCGCGCTGCGCCCGGACGCCCGGACGCTGACGGGCCAGGACGCCGTGTGCTCCCAGGTGAGCGACGCCATGAGTCGCGGCGGCCTGGTCCATGTCGCGGGACACGGCGTGGCGGGGTACCACCGGATGGGCGGCGGGATCCTGCTCACGGACGGGCCCTACACCGGGTATGATCTCTGGCTCGCGGCACGGCCGCCCCGAGTTCTCGTCCTGTCGGCCTGCGGTCCCGCGGGAAGCACCCCGCTGGGGCTTCCGCTGGCGGCGATTCGGCACGGGGTGGCGGTCGTCATCGCCAGCGTCGTTCCGGTGCGGGACACGCTGCTTCCCGCCGCCATGCTGGCCACGCACCGTTCGCTTCTCGACGGTGTTCCGCCCGCCCGCGCTGTGGACCGCCACCTCGCCCATCTGGGGTTCGTGGTCTTCTCCCGCGAGTGACAGCGGCCCGTCAGCGTCGGCCCGGCTCACCTCTCGCGTCGGATCGAGGAAAACCGTTGGGATACGCCGACCACGAGCCGGTAGCCTCCGGGGGCGTCAGACAGATGAGGAGGACAGGCAGTGATACCCAACCACTGGATTCGGCACCTCCGGGAGGAGGACCTCGAACTGGTCGGATACATCATCCCGACCGGCGACGGTCGGTTCGTTCCGGCGACGTTGTTCGGCTACCCCCTGGCCGAGGCCGGGGATCGCGCCGACGCCGAATCGGTGCTCGACGCTGCCGGGCTGAGCTACCTCGCCGACACCTGGATGTTGCGCAACGAGGACGAGGAGCCGTTCCAGGTCGAGATCGTGGAGTCGAGTCCCGACCGGGTCGTGGTGCGCAACGTCGACTTCGGCCGCGAAGACGACTACGGCGCGCGCATCCCCCTGGACGTCCCCACGGACCAGTTGAGCCGACGGTGACACCGGTCCTCCTCTCCGTGTCCCTACCGACCCCGGGGAGAAGGACCGGACCGTGCCTACCAGCCGCGGGACCGCCATTCGGCCAGGTGGGGCCGTTCCACACCCAAGGTGGTGTCCTTCCCGTGCCCGGGATAGACCCACGTCGTGTCGTCCATCGTGGCGAAGAGACGCTCCTCCACGTCGTCGATGAGGGAGGTGAAGTCGGCGGGACTCCACGTCTTGCCCACACCCCCCGGGAACAACGAG
This sequence comes from Spiractinospora alimapuensis, assembly GCF_018437505.1. NCBI lineage: Bacteria > Bacillati > Actinomycetota > Actinomycetes > Streptosporangiales > Nocardiopsidaceae > Spiractinospora > Spiractinospora alimapuensis. The sequence continues at coordinate 1,575,337 of NZ_CP072467.1, forward strand.
TCCCCGGTGAAGAGGTGGGTGGCTCCCTCGGGGTCGTCGTAGCGCAGCGCGATCGAGCCGGGGGTGTGGCCCCGTAGGTGGATGACGTCCAGGCGACACTCGCCGACCCAGACCGCGTCGCCGTGTTCCACCGGGTCGTCCACCGTGACCGGGAGTTCCCCTCCGTCGACGGGATGGGCGGTGGTCTTGGCCCCGGTCGTGCCCACGACCTCCGCGAGTGCTCCCCAGTGGTCGGAGTGTCGGTGTGTGGTCACGACCCTCTTGAGACCGCGGTCCCGCAACAGCTCCAGGATCCGATCGGCCTCGCTGGCGGCGTCGATCAACAACGCCTCATCTGTGCCTCGGCACCGCAGGAGGTAGGCGTTGTTGTCCATCGACCCCACCGCGAGCTTCGTGATCGTGAGATGGGGCAGTTCGCGCACGTCGGCCGGTCCACCGACCTGTGTGTCTCCGGTATAGCTCACCCGGCCCATTGTGGCGGATGGGGTTGGTCGGGCGCCAGCGTCCGGGTCACATCGCCCAACGCGGCGCTCGCTTCTCCTGGAACGCGGCGCGCCCCTCGGCCGCGTCCTCGGAGGCGAAGAACTCGGTGGAGATCTTCCCCATCCGCTCGTATGCCGCCACCTCCGCCGCGGCATCAGCACCCAGCACGGCCGCCTTGGTCGCCATCAGCGCCGCGGGAGCGGCTTGGCGCAGCCCATCCACCACGCGTTCGGTCGCGGCGGTCAGCTCGCCGTCGGGCACGGTCTCGGTGACGAGCCCGGAGTCCGCCGCCTCGCGAGCGGAGAAGACCTCACCAGTGAGGAAGTACCGCTCGAAGGGACGCTGGTGCATCCTTCGCCCCACCGGCACGGAGATGACGGCGGGCACGACGCCGATCCGCACCTCGGTGAACGCGAAGGTGGCGCTGTCCACGGCGATCGCGATGTCACTCGCGGCGACGATGCCGACGCCGCCCGCCCGCGCCGGCCCCTGCACCGCGGTCACGACCGGTTTGGGTGCCTGGCCGATGCCGTGCAGCAGCTCGGAGAGCGTGGGCGCGTCGGGGTCGGCGGGTCGTCCCGCCCTCTCCGCCGCGACCTCCTTCAGGTCGACTCCCGCGCAGAAGGCCGGACCGGCGGCGGTGAGCACGACCGCGCGCACGGAGTCGTCGGCCATCGCGGCGGCCAGGGCGCGCGCGAGGCCGATCCGCACCGCGGCGGAGAGGGCGTTGCGCCGCTCCGGTGAGTTGAGGGTGATCGTGGCGATTCCCCGCGAGGTCTCGCTCAGGACCGGCTGCGACACCTTGATTCCCTTCGTCGGTCTGTCAACGCGCCATTGTCTCAGGAGGCCGGTTCGCGCAGGGCACGCAGGGCACCGTCCGCGTGCGCCGCCATGCGGACCTCGTTCCTGATCACGGCGCGTACCCGCGCGTTCGGGTCGATCACGAAGGTTCGGCGGCGGGTCGGCGCGACCGCGGACATCGGCCTTGACCTCCGTACCCCGAACGCGGTCGCGACGACGCCGTCGGGGTCGGAGAGCAACGGATAGTCGAAGCCGTGGGTGTCGGCGAACTCCCGCTGCCGGTCGACGGCGTCGGCACTGATACCGACGGGCCGCGCGCCCAGGGCGCGGAACTCGCCGGTCAGATCGCGGAAGTGGCAGCTCTCGGCGGTGCAGCCACGGGTGAGTGCGGCGGGATAGAAGAACAGGACCACGGCGCCGTCGGCCAGGAGGTCGTAGAGGCGAACCGGCTGTCCGTTGTGGTCACGCAGCTCGAAGTCGGCCACGTGGTCTCCGACCCTCATCGTGCGTCTCCCCTCACCCGTAACAGTGGTACCCGTGACTCGGCCGTGGTGAGCGAACCATGCATCCCCACCAGCGAGGACATCGTGGGCTCGGCCAGCGGGGCGACGAAGGCGGTCTCCCCCAGCGCGACCGCCAGCACGTCCCCGATCCGGGGGCGGACCTGGGACTCCACGGGACCGAACCAACCCGCGGCGATCGCCTCCTCCCGACCGAGCACCAGGGCACGATCCGCGAACCGCTCCCGCCACGCGGCGAGGACGTCGTCCGTGGCGCCCGGATGGGCGTAGACGTGACGCATTCGGGCCTCTCCGGCGAGGACACGGACACCCGCGGCGAGGTCCCGGTCGGACTCGACGTCGAACTTGAGCTCCCCGGGGACGTCGACCATGCCGTGGTCGGCGACGACGTACAGTACTCCGTCCCGGGGAAGGGAGTGCGCGAGCCGCTCGACGAGTCGGTCGACGAACGCCAGTTCGGTCCGCCAGTGCTGGGAGTCCACACCGAACAGGTGCCCGACGGCGTCGAGATGGCTGTGGTACACGAACGTGTAGGAGCGGTCCGCCGCCCGGGCGGACTCCCGCGCCGCGATGACCAGCTCGGTGAAGCCGTCGGCGGGACGGTAGTGCCCACCGCGCGCCGAGGCTTGGGTGAGATCCGAATCCCGGAAGGCGCTGGCCGCCACGTAGCTCGCGTGGACGCCAGCCGCCTCGGCACGTTGGAACGCGGTGCGGTGCGGCTGCCACCGCCGCGGGTCGACGTCCGCCTCCCACAGAAGCTGGTTGAGGATCTGGTCAGTGCCGGGAATCGCGACCTGGTAGCCCACGATCCCGTGGTGCCCCGGAGGCCGCCCCGTGCCCAACGAGGTCAAACTGGTGGCCGTCGTGGTGGGAAAGCCGGCGGTCAGCGACCGCCCGGAGTCCACGAGCTCACCCAGGAACGGCGCGTCGTCGGGATGGTCTCGCAGCAGGTCCCAGCCCAGCCCGTCGATGAGCAACACCCACGCGTGGCGCGTGGGTTCCAGCCCGAGGATGTTGGGTTCGCCCTCGACGCCCAGCGAGGCCAACACCGAGGGCGCGACGTCGGCGAGGGTGGAGTGACCATAGGTCACGGTCGGAATCCCGGTGTCCCCCGGCACCGCGCCGCCGTCCATCAGGTCGTGGCCCGGGACAGGGCCATCGCGAAGTCGATCAGGTTGGCGACGGACTCCGGGCCCTCGGCCGCGCCACTCACCCGCAGCGTGAGGGACTCGTTGGTGATGGTCCCGGTGTAGCCATGGTCGGCCTCGCAGGACTCGTCGGAGCAGGTCGCTGGTTCCAGGTCGATCTGGGCCGCCGTCCCCCAGTTCATGGGCAGATTCACGCTCAGCACCACTTCGGTGGCCTCGGTTCCCGGCGCGTAGCGCGCCGGGTCCGGAATGACACGTGTCAGTGCCACGGACCGGACGTTGTCGAGCTTCACGGCCTCGGTCGTGGTGGAGGCGTTGGGTTTGGCGTTGGCCTCGACGGCGGGATGTTCGTCGGTGTGGCAGATCAACAGCCGGCTGGGGGTCAGGATCAGGACGGTGATGTGCCGCCGCATCTCCATGTCCGGATCGAAGATGGTCTCGTGGTGGACCATCGACGCTTCGACGAGTTCGTCGCCGAGGTGGTCAGCCACGGCGTCGATCACCAGACCGGGGTAGTAGCCGCTCCGCTCGATCTGGGCTCGCCAGTCGGTGGCGGCCGCACGCGTTTTCCTCATACTCCCATCCTGCCCTGTCATGGGGACAGGGCGCGACACCGGCGTCACAACCGTGCCCCGCCCCCGACGTCCCGGCCCGCCCCCGGCCCAGCCGGCCGCCCGTGCCCACCGTGGCTCCCGTCACCGGGCCGCCGCGGGTGATGCCCGCCGGAGTGTCCCGGCGGGCAGGTCAGTACGGTTCCCGAAGCCGGCGCGGCCCGTAGTCCAGCCGCAGGTTGCGGGTCTCCCGCAGCCAGACCCGGGCCCCCAGGACGTGTGCCCCGTCGGAGTTCACGGTCACCGGGTCGAGTTCCACGTGCGCCACCTCCGGCACCGCGTCGACCAGGCGCGAGACCCGAACGAGGAGCTCCTCCAGGTCGTCGATGTCGGGCTGGTCAGCGAGGCTCGTCGCCCCCTCCGGGACTCCGAACAGCAGGGCGGAGGACCGCACCGCGCGTACCAGGTCCGCGGAGTCGGTGTCCGTCAGTGGCGCCAGGCGGTACGCACGATCGTCGAGCAGCTCCGCAGTGGGGTCGGCGAGGCCGAAACTCACCACGGATCCGAAGGAAGGGTTCTCCCCGGCGCGGACGAGAATCGGCACGCCCGGGGTCACCATCCGCTGGACGACCAGGGTCGCGACGTCGCCGAAGCGATCGTGCAGCGCGGTGAAGGCGCCGCGTACATCCTCCGGGGTGCGCAGCTCGTCACGATGTCCCGCCCCGCCGGCACGCATCCGCATGTCGGGTGAGTCCGCGCGAACGACGACCGGGCCGCCGAGGCTCTCCAGTGCCTCGACCGCCTCCTCGGTGGACGTCACCCGCACGCTCGGCAGTACGTTGACGCCGTAGCACGCGAGCAGCGCGTTGCCCAACGTCGTCTCCGCCGCGGTGCCCTCCTCGTATACCGGTTCGCTGCTGAACCACACCTCGTGGTCGGTCAGCCCGGTCTCCTCGGCCTTCGCGAGCGCCTCGTCGATGAGGGTCCGCGCCGCTGCCCCGTCGATACCGTCGAGCTCGAGGTGGCGGCCGGGGTCACGCCTGCGCCAGAGGGCGTAGTGCGTCGCGTGGGCGAGTGCGCGCACCGCGTCCTCCGGGGAGGGAAACGAGGGGACGGATCCGGGCGCGATGGTGCCGTCCTCCGAGCGAAGCCGCAGCTCCTCCGGCATTCCCTGATAGCCCAGGTAGGTGGTGACGATCGGCTTGGTCGCGTCCGCGGCGGCGTCGCGCAGCACGGCCGCCACGTCGTCGGATATGGGCGTGAGGGCCGGAATGAACACGACGACCACGGCGTCCACTCCGTCGTCGTCCAACGCGCGCGACATCGCCGTGGAGAAGTCCTCGGCGTTGGCGTTGGGGCCGAGGTCCACGGGGTCACGCGGGCGGAGCCCAGAGCGCACGCAGGCGTTCTTGACCAGCAGACCGAGGGAGTCGGAGTTCCCGAGGATCCCGACCCTGGGGCCACGGGGCAGTGGTTGGTGCGCGAAGAGCTGGGCGACATCGAACATCTGCGTGATGTCCTCCACCCGCACCATCCCGGCCTGGTGGAACAGTGAGGTGACCGCGTAGTCGGGCAGGGCGAGGGTGGAGGCGGCGTGCCCCGCCGGGATTCCCGACTCACCGCTGGCGACCACGACGATCGGCTTACTGCGGGCCAGGCGCCGCGCCAACCGGGTGAACTTGCGGGGGTTGCCCAGGGACTCCAGATACTGCAACACGACGTCGGTCGTGTCGTCCTCCTGCCAGTACTGCAGGAGGTCGTTACCGGAGACGTCGGCCCGGTTTCCGGCGGAGACGAAGGTGGACAGGCCCATCCCCCGTTCGGACACCCGGCGCAGGATCGCGCGCCCGAGGGCGCCGGACTGGGCGAACAGGCCGACCCGCCCCCGGGGCGGTAGGTCGGAGGCGAGGGTGGCGTTGAGCGAGACCGCGGGACTGGTGTTGGCCACCCCCAGTGCGTTGGGTCCCACGACGCGCATCCCCGCCGCCCGGGCGGTGAGCACCAACTCTTCCTGGCGCTCGCGGCCCAGGTCACCCGACTCACCGAACCCCGAGCTGAGCACCACCAACCCGTGCACGCCCTTCTGGGCGCACTGTTCCACCACCTCCGACACCCGTTCGGCGGCGACCGAGACCACGGCGAGATCCACCGGGTCGGGGATGTCGAGGATGGTGGGGTAGGCGCGCACACCCGCGACGGCACGCGCGTGTGGGTGGACCGGGAACACCGGACCACGGAAGTCACCGTCCAGCAGGTTGCGCAGGACGGTCTGGCCGATGCTGTGCGCGGTGCGACTCGCGCCGATGACGGCGACCGACTCGGGTGCCAGCAGGCGCGCGATGGACGCCGACTCGGCCCGCTGCTCGCGCGCACGCATCACGCTCACCGCGCTGTCGGTCGGTTCCAGGTCGAGCGTGAGCCGGATGACACCGTCGTCGAAGGACTGCTCGGCGGTGTAGCCGGCCTCGCGGAAGACGTTCACCATCCGCCGGTTCTCCGGCAGCACGTCGGCGATGAACCGGTGCACCCCCCGCTCCCTGGCGACCGCCCCGATGTGCTCCAACAGGACCGACGCCAGGCCCCGCCCCTGGTGGGCGTCCTCGACGACGAACGCGACCTCGGCCTCGTCGGCGTCGATCCGGTCGTAGCGGACCACCGCGACGAGTTCGCCGCCCAAGGTCGCCACCAGCGCGACGCGGTCGGTGTAGTCGACGGTCGTGAACCTGCTGACGTCGCGTTCCGACAGCTCCGGATACGGGGCGAAGAAGCGGTAGTAGATGGTCTCCGGTGAGAGCCGCGAATGGAACCGACGCAGCGCGTCGGCATCGTCCGGTGTGATGGGGCGCAGGTGGGCGGTCCCGCCGTCGCTCAGAACGACGTCGGCTTCCCAGTGCTCAGGGTATGGCTGCACGGTGTCGAGGTTAGACGAAAACCACCGGTTTGCGGTGACCACGCCCCGATCGTCACCACAGTCGGGCCCGAACACGACCTGACGGCACCGCCCCCGGGGGGGGTCACCCTGGGGCGGTGCGATCCGTCAGTGTTCCTTGCCCTGCTCCTTGCGAACCGCGAGTTCGTCCACGATGACCAGGTCCCGCTTGACCCTCCCGGTCCGGTAGGCGGTCCGACTCACGAAGTGGGCCGCGACCGGAACGGTGATGACCTGGAACAGCACGATCATCAGAATCGTGGTTCCCGCGTCCAGCGGGGCGCCCAACTCGATCGCCAGGGCGGCCATGATCAGGATGAGTCCGAGCACCTGGGGTTTGAGGGCGGCGTGCAGTCGCGCCAACACGTCCGGGAACCGGACCATGGCGATGCCGGCGATGAGCGAGAGCGACGCACCCGCGATGAGCAGGACCGAGATGATGACATCCTTCATCGCTGACCCCCTTTCCGCTTGGCCGACTCGGCCGTCCGGTTGTACAACGACGGCGCGAAGCGGGAGATGGCGACGGAACCGGTGAACCCGATGATCGCCAGGACGAGCAGGATCGGCAGGGTGGTGGTGCGCCCGTGGGCGACCGCCTCCGCTCCGATGCCACAGATCATGACGGCGATCAGGGTGTCCAGCGCGGTGGCCCGGTCGAGCGCCGACGGGCCCCGAACGAGCCGAACCATCGTCAGCGCGGCGGCCGTGCTCAGCAGCACCGCGACGATCACGTATACGACGGTCATTTCTTGGCCCCCAACGCGAGCAGCACTCGCTCGGTCAGCAGGTGTGCGGACTTGCGCGTCTTCTCGACGTCGGCTTTGTCCTTGACCCCGAGGACGTGCACGTAGATGCGCCCTGGGTGTCGCCACACCTCGATGGCGGAGCTTCCCGGGGTGACCGAGAAGGCGATCGCCAGGAAGGTCAACGCCAGGTCCGACCGAGACGGAACCGGGACCTCGATCACGGCGCTGCGTGGCGGGTCGCGACGGAGGACCATCGCGCCGACCCGGAAACTCCCCGCGACGAGCTCCCAGCCTAGGGAGACGATGACGACGAGGAGCCGGAATGGATGCGGCCGCACCCCGATGGCGATCGGCGGCATCGGGAAGAGCAGTACCACGATCGCCGACACCACGAGTCCGGAGAGGATCCGGCCGACGCCGAAGTCACCCCAGAGGAACAGCCAGATCAATACGAGCGCGATGAGCCACGGGGTTCGCCGAAGAGCCTGCTTCATTTTGCTTCCTCGTGGAACGGCACCGACTGGATGTAGTTGCTCTCTGGGTCCAACAGCTCCTCCGCGGTCCGGTCGGCCAGGTCGGCGAGCGGCCCGGCGACCACCGTGTAGCCGACCATCACCGCGATGAGGACACCGGTCGGCCACACCATCGTCCGGGGCAGGCTCTTGGTGACCACGATGTCCTTACCGCTGAGCCCGACGGCGTCCACCTGGCCGTCCCGGGCGACCTGTCCGCGCTCCCCCCAGAAGCTACGGTTCCAGACCAGGCACACCGCGTACAGCGTGAGCAGGCTGGTGGCCAGACTTGCGATGACCAGGGCCCAGGCCGTCGGTCCTCCGACGCCGATGCCCGCCTGCAGCAGACCGAGCTTCGCCATGAAGCCGGAGAACGGCGGGATCCCACCCAGACTCATCGCCGGGACGAAGAACAACACCCCCAGTAACGGTGAGACGCGGATCAGCCCGCCGAGGCGTTCCTTGGACGTCGTGCCGGTTCGACGTTCGATCAGTCCGACGGTGAGGAACAGGGCCGTCTGCACGGTGATGTGGTGGACGATGTAGAAGACGGCGCCGGCGATGGCGGCCTGAGTGGCCAACGCGATGCCGAAGACCATGAACCCAACGTGGCTGACCAGTGTGAACGACAACAGACGTTTGATGTCGTCCTGCGCGAGAGCACCCAGGATACCGACCACCATGGTGAGGATCGCGGCCACCGCGAGGATCACCGTGAGGGGGTTGTCCGGGAACAGCAGTGTCTGGGTCCGGATCATGGTGTAGACGCCCACCTTGGTGAGCAGTCCCGCGAAGACCGCGGTCACCGGGGCCGAAGCCGTCGGATAGCTGTCCGGCAGCCAGGCCGACAGTGGGAACACCGCGGCCTTGATCGCGAAGCCGAGCAACAGCATCAGTTGGAGGACCTGGGCCACGCCCGGGTCCAGCTCCGCCAAGCGGTGGCTGAGCTGCGCCAGGTTGATGGTTCCGGTCGCCGCGTAGACGAACGCGATCGCCACGAGGAACACCAAGGACGAGAACAGGTTGATGATGACGTAGGTGGTACCGGCGCGGATCCGCGCCGCCGTCCCGCCCAGGGTGATCAGTACATAGCTGGCCGTCAGCAGGATTTCGAAGCCGACGAACAGGTTGAACAGGTCACCGGCGAGGAACGCGCAGGCGACACCGGCCATCAACACCAGATAGGACGGGTGGAAGATCGCCAGAGGCGCGGTGTCGTCCTCGTCGGCCAGACCCTGCCCGAGCGCGTAGATCAACACGAACAGGGTGACGAGCGCGGACACCAACAGCACCAGGGCCGCGAACCGGTCCGCGACCAGGCTGATCCCCACCGGAGCGGGCCAGCCGCCCGCCTGGGCGACCTGGGGACCGTAGCGGTCCGCCTGGTACAGCAGGACTCCCGCGACCACGGCGATCGTCACGAGGACGGTCACGCTGATGGCCTCGCGCAGTCGCCGCTGGTGGGCGCCGATCAGGAACTTGATTCCCGCCGCGAGCAGGGGAAGGATCACCGGCACCGGCACCAGAACGTTGCCAATGCCAGTCACTGGACGTCTCCCATGGTCGAGTCGGTTCCGCGGTCGGCCTCTCCGGTGTCACCGCGTTCGGCGCGCTCCCGGATTCTCCGGTCTTCGGAGTCGTCGCGCAGTCGGTCACCGCGGGCGATGTGCCACGCGCGATAGGCCAGGGCGAGGAGGAACGACGTCGTTCCCAGCGTGATGACGATGGCGGTGAGCACCATCGCCTGGGGCAGGGGGTCCGCCATCGGGCCGGACCCCGTCAGGTTGAGGAAGGGGTCGCGTCCCGCGGCGCCCCCCGCGACGATGATCAGGATGTTGATGCCGTTGGCAAGGAGTACCGTGCCGACGATGATGCGGACGAGGCCGCGGTCGAGGATCAGGTAGATGCCGGTTCCCGCCAGCACTCCGGTCAGAACAAGCAGGGCCAGATTGCCCACGGTCATCCGCTCACCATCCTCTCTGGGCCTCGCGCCGATTCGATCTGGCGGTCGACCTCCGCCCCCAGCGCACGCAACAACTCGACAACTAGACCGATGACCAGTAAGTACACCCCGATATCGAAGACGACGACCGAACTGATGTGCACTTCACCGATGATGGGGAGGTGCCAATCGACCTCGCCGCTTCGGAGTACCTGGCCGGTCGCCAACAGACTCACGATCCCCGAGCCGGTGGCGAGGGTCAGCCCGGTCCCCAGCAACGGACCGGCCGCCTTGGGCACCGCCTCTCCCAGCTCGTAGCGGCCGCCGGCGAGGTAACGCACCGCGAGGGCGAGACCGGCGACGATCCCGCCCGCGAACCCTCCGCCGGTGTCGTTGTGCCCGGCGAACAGAAGGTACACCGACAGCAGCAGGATCGGATGGAAGATGATCCGGGCGAGGACCTCCAGCACGATGGAGCGCCGCTCGGGGGCGAGCGTCGCGCTGCCACGCAGCCACGCACCACCCTCGCCGTCGCGGGTCGTGCTCGCCCCCGAACGGGGACGCACACCCCAGACGTGCGCCGCGCTGTCGGCGTCGGAGACACGCGGCAGCGGCCGGTTGCCCCGGCGCACGAAGATCAGGCTGGTCACGCCCGCGGCCACGGCGAGCAGGACCGAGATCTCCCCCATGGTGTCCCAGGCGCGCAGATCGACCAGGGTCACGTTGACGATGTTGTAGCCCCCGGCCTCCTCCACCGCCGCGGGGTAGAGCTCCGACACCGGGTCGTGGACCCGAGCACCGAGCGCGAGGTACCCCACCGCGACGATCAGGACACCGGCCGCCGTGGCCACCGCGGCGCGGATGCGCCGGTTCAGGCGGGGCTGGTTCTCACTGAACCGGTCCGGCAACCTGCGCAGCACCAGGATGAAGACGAGGAGTAGGATCGTCTCGGCCAACACCTGCGTGAGAGCGACGTCCGGGGCGCCCTGTAGAGCGAAGGCGGCGGCCGTGCCGTAGCCGGTCACGCCGGCGAGGATGACCGCGCCGAGCCGGTCCCGCGCGGCCACGGTCGCGAAGGCGGCGAAGGCGACGAGGATCGCCAACGGCACCTGTACCGGTAGCTCCCACTCGGGCAGCCCACCGTTGCCGGGGAAGGCCATGATCACCGCCGTCCCGGGCAGGATCAGCAGGACCGCGAGGATCCAGCCCAGGTAGGCGGGTAGTGAGCCGCGCTGGGTGATGCTGGCGGCCCAGCCGGCGACCCGTCCCAGCTCCGCCATGAAGACCCGGTATCCGTGCTCCGCGTTCAGAGCCGAGATGCTGACCGTGGCCTGGAACTTCTCCACGCGATCGTGAATCAGGAACAGTCCGACTCCCCCGAGGATCGCGACGACGGACAGCATGAGAGCCAAGCCGATGTGCGGGATCAGGTCGTGGGCGATCGCGACGTACGGCGCGATGACGAGTCCGACGGTGGCGAGCAGGGCCGGCGGCCACACCAGGGACCAGCCGGGCGCGTGGTCGAGCGGGGCGGGTCCCCCCGGGACCGTGTAGCCCCGCCATTCGAAGAAAGCGCCCCAGACGTAGCGCACGCTGTAGGCCATGGTGAGCACCGAGCCCACGACCAGCCCGACCAAAACGAGCGTGTCGACGGGGCCGCCTCCGGAGAAGGCCTCGAACGCGGCCTCCTTCCCCACGAAGCCGACCAGCGGGGGGATTCCGGCCATGGAACCCGCCGCGAGGATCGCGGCGATGAAGGTGATCGGCATGGTGCGCCGGAGCCCACTGAGACGGCGCAGGTCGCGTGTCCCGGTCGAGTGGTCGATCGCGCCCGTGATGAGGAACAACGCCGCTTTGAACAGGGCGTGCGAGACCAGCACCACCATGCCGGCCAGTAGGGCCTTCTCCGTCCCGGCGCCCATGAGGACCGTGAGGAAGCCCAACTGGCTGACGGTGCTGAACGCGAGGAGGAGCTTGATGTCGTACTGCCGCAGCGCTCGATAAGCGCCGACGATCATGGTGGCCACGCCCAGTGTCAGGACGATGGCCCGCCAGGGGACCTCCGGGGCGAAAGCCGGGGAGAAACGGGCGACCAGATAGATCCCCGCCTTGACCATGGCCGCGGCGTGCAGGTAGGCACTGATCGGGGTCGGTGCGGCCATCGCGCCGGGGAGCCAGAAGTGCAGGGGAACGAGAGCCGACTTCGACAGGGCCCCCAACAGCACGAGCACCAGGGCGACACCGATGAACGGACCTTCCGGCGGATTGGCCAGAACGTCGGAAATACGGTAGGTTCCTGCGGTTATGCCGATCATGATGAAACCGGCGAGCATCGCGAGTCCACCAAGGGTGGTCACCACGATCGCGGTGAGCGCGGCTCGTCGGCTGTCACGGTCCTCGGCCTTGTGCCCGATGAGGAGGTAGGAGAAGACCGTCGTCAACTCCCAAAAAATGTAGAGCAGGATCAGGTCGTCGGCCAGTACCAGGCCGAGCATCGCACCGGAGAAGGCGACCAACGAGCCGCTGAGCAGCCCGAGGCCACGTTCCTTGGACGTGAAGTACCCGGAACAGTAGATCAGCACGAGCGCACCGATCGCCGTGATGATCACGGTCATCAGCAGCCCGAGGCCGTCCATCCGGAAGTCGAGGCTCAGCCCCAACGCCGGAACCCATTCGTGTCGCTCGGCTAACTCTCCTCCCGCCGAGGACGCGGTCGTTAGTGCCCACACCAACACGGCGGTGGGCGCCAGTGCCAGTAGAACGAAAGCCGTGACGCCTGTTCTACGAACCAGAGCCCCCGCGAACACCGCAGCGCCAAAGAGGGCGCACGTCGCAAGCAACATCGCGAACGATGATAACTGAGGGAAATCTGGGCTAATCGATGAACCCGCCGCGCCCACCCGCCGCCGGACCGCATCCGGGTGCGTTAACGAAATGTGACAAGAAGCGGGGAACTCTCGCTGTGAAGCCTTGCCAACGTGGGAAAACGTGGTGGGGCGGGTCGGGCTTGAACCGACGACCGACAGATTATGAGTCTGCTGCTCTGACCAGCTGAGCTACCGCCCCGGCACTTCAGAAGTGTGCCATACAACAGGAGATTCCTCGTCCCCCGGACCGCGATCCTACGCGGGGGCGACGACACTCTCACGCCTCGTGCAGGAGATGGGTGTTCGGTCGTCGCGCGGCCGCGGCGAGCTCTCCTCGTCGTACGGTCTCGACTCCGGCGGCGCGCAGCCGCTCCGCGCCGCTGGCGGGCACGAAGACCGGCGGCTCGGACCAGGCGTAGACGACACGGTGGACCCCGGCGGCGATGATCCGTTCCGCGCACGGACGCGGGCGGGAGGCGCGCGCGCCGCACGGCTCCAAGGAGCTGTAGAGGGTGGCGTCAGAGAGGTCCGCTCCAGGTGGGAGCCGCTCCAGCGCCACCTCCTCAGCATGGTCGTGGGGGTCACGTTGGCGCGAGTACCCCTCCGCCAGGACCTGGCCGTTCCCCGAGACGATGACACATCCCACAGAGAAAGCCGTGGTCGACGGAGGACACTCCCACGCGAGACCCACCGCGCGACGGAGCCACCGGTCGTCGGTGTCCGCCGACGGAGTCACCGTGACGCGCCCGAGAGAAGGTAGTGCAGCGCGATCACGCCGTCGAGGTCCTCCGAGCCGACCAGGGTCATCGGGGTGATGGCCGTGTGCGGGAAGAAACCTGGGTGTACGAACCGCGGCGCGTCGGCGTCACCGACGAAGAACGGGGCCACGGCCAACCGCAGCTCGTCGACCAGCCCGGCGGTGAGGAACCCGGTGTGCACCTTCCCGCCTCCCTCGACGATCAACCGGTAGAGGCCACGGCGTGCGAGGTCCGCGACCACGAATCCGAGATCCAGGGGATCGCCCGCGTCGATGACCGTGACGTCGTCGTTGCCCGCCAGACGCGCGCCGGTGTCGAAGAAGGCGGGTGAGGCGGCGTAGACGAGCTTGGGCGAGTCACCGGTAGTGAAGAACTCCGCGTTGGGGTCGACGTCACCGCTGGTGGTCAGCGTGACCTTGGTGAGGTCACCAGGCTTTCCCTCCTCTGTGCGGCGGTCACGGCGTTCGGTCGATCGCAACAGGAGGCGCGGATTGTCCCGACGTATGGTCTCCGCACCGACCAGGATCGCGTCGCATCCCGCCCGAATCTCGTCGACGCGATCGAAGTCGGCGTCGGATGACAGGCGAAGGCGATGATCCGTGGCGTCGTCTATGTATCCGTCCACGGACATCGCGCAGCTGAGAATGGTGTACGGCCGCTCCAGGGGTGCGCTCATGGTGAACCAGGCTAGGCCATTCCCGCCCCCTTCCCCCACCTGTCGCCCGTGTTCGGCCGATTGTGGCGACGAGGTTGGCACGCCCCGCTCGCCCCGGAGGGGCTCCGGTCGCCGTGACCGGGGAGCGCACGGCCGCCGACGTGGGTCGCTCCCCCGGGTGCCGGGGAAAGTGGTTCGGTCAGGGGCGCCGCTTCTCGGGTTTCGGATTGCCCGGATGTCGGTGACGCGGACGCGGACGGCTCGATCGTTCCACGCTCGGAGAACGCACCACGGGGCCGTTGGCGTCCGGACCGGCGTACCCCCTCCAATGTGTCGCGTCCGTGGCGGCGCCCGTCCCGGGGACGCGACACGCGCCGCACCGGCGTCCGAGCGTATGCCGGCCTATCTCCCGTGCAGGGAGTCCGAGTAGCTCGGCCAGTGGCCGACGGGAGTCCGCACCGTCTCGGCCGCGATCACCGCGCGCACGATGGCGCGCGTGACACACTCGGCCGCGGCCCACTGCAGTGTGTACAGCCCGACCGGGTCGGGTGCGGGTCGACCGGCGGTGGACAACGCGAACACGGTGTCCCCGTCGAACATCGTGTGCGCCGGAACGATGGCGCGGGCGATCCCGTCCTGGGCCACTCCGGCGAGCTTGGCGCACTCCGCCTTGGTGAGGGTGGCGTCGGTCGCGACCACGGCGAGGGTGGTGTTGAGGCCGACTCCGGGCCCACCTGGCGCCGCGACGGGACCCACGGGTCGGTCCGCCGCGAATGCGGGGAGCTCTCCCGGCAGCGTGTGCGGGGCGCCGTGGAGCCGACCGGTCGTCGGATCGACGAGGCGTCCGGCACTGTTGACGGCGGCGAGAGCTCCCAGGGTCGAGCCGTCGGGCAAGACGGAACTCGCCGTGCCGACGCCTCCCTTGAGCCCGCCAGCGACCGCGCCGGTCCCGGCCCCGACGTTGCCCTGCGCGGGCGGCGCGTCGGTCGCGTCGTCGAACGCCTGGGCTCCGAAGGAGGCGTCCGGTCGCGCCAGGGGGTCGCCTCCCCGGCCAAGGTCGAACAGGATCGCCGCCGGGACGATGGGGACCACGAGTCGGGCCGCGGCCGTTTCCACCACGACCCCCTCCCCCGCCTCCCCCAGTCGTCCCATGACGCCGTCGGCCGCCGACAGACCGAAGGCGCTTCCCCCTCCAAGGAGCAGGGCGTTGACCTTGTGGACCGAGTTACGGGGGTCCAGCAGATCCGTCTCGCGTGTCCCCGGTCCTCCCCCACGTACGTCGACACTGGCGACCGCGCCTCCCGGCGGTGGCAGCACGACCGTGGTGCCGGTCAACCAGCCGTCACCCCTCGCGCTGTGGTGACCCACCCTGATTCCGCGCACGTCCACGATGCTGTTGGTCGGCCCGGCCTGCGGGCGAGGCGGCTCGTTCATGGCACGAGACTAACGCAGAGCGTTGCCCCCCGCGCGGCCCGTGGGCCACCCTCCGCTGGTCACCGCCTCATGTCCCCCGACATACGGCCCCGAGAGGAGTCACTCAACCGGGAACTGGTCGATTCGCGGCTATTGACCAGATATTGACCAGCGTCTACTTTTGCTGATTAGACAACAGAACCATCGATATTTCCGGCACAAGTCAGCGTGGATATCACTGTCCACCGGCATTTCGCATGCCCCTGGCCGGGCTGAGGTCGGCCATGGGGCGACCTATGCCACCGGCCACGGAAGCGGGAAACGATGACGAAACGAGACTGGAGTCGGATCGACCGGCGCGGGTTCCTCACGGCACTGGGCGCCGGAACCGTCGCGGTCAGCGCCGGGACGCTCGGAGCCCTGGGGGCAACCCCGGCACACGCCCAGGCGACCGCGGGAGGCGGCAAGGGGCCACGAGCCTTCCCTCCCGGGCGCATCGGAATCCAGCTTTACAGCATTCGTACCGTGATCCCGGAGCTCGGGTTCGCCCGTGTCTTCGAGGCACTGTCGGACATGGGATACCGCGAGGTCGAGTTCTTCGGCTACGACCAGGGCGACGCCGGACCGATCACCGTCGAGGAGATTCGTCGCGCCCTGGACGACAACGGCCTGCGAGCGGTCGGCGCGCACCGCGGCATCGGGCTGTGGCGTTCGAACCTCGAGGAGGAGCTCGACAACGCCGAGATCCTCGGACTCCGCCACATCGGGACCGCGGATCCGCCCACGGGGTGGGGCGGTGGTGAGACCGTGGACGACTACCGCGCCGCCGCGGAGGAGTTCAACTTCTGGGGCGCCGCGGCGGCCGAGCGAGGGATCACCTTCTACCAGCACAACCACGCGGGGGAGTTCGGATTCGCCTCCGACGACCCAAGCCGGCGCCTCTATGACGTCTTCCTCGAGCACACCGATCCGGCGGCGGTCTCGCTGCAGATGGACATCTACTGGGCCTACGCGGGGCAGCACCGGTTCGGTGGCTTCGAACCGGCCGACTACGTGATCGACAATCCGGACCGTTTTCCCTTGTTCCACGTGAAGGACGGGGCACGGAACCCGGAGAATCCCGACGGCTACGACATGATCGAGTTCGGCGCGGGTGACATCGACTTCCGGTCTTTCTTCCATCGGCTACACACGCACGGCATCCGGTCCTACCGCCCCCAGTGGGAGCAGGACAACGCCCACGAGACGGCCGTACCGCCCCACCCGATCGACGCGCTGGGCAACGCCGAACGCAGCTACGACGCCATGCGGGAACTGCGCGTCGGCCCCCCAGGCCAGGGACGCGACGACTGACTCCCTCCCCTCCTCCACCGTCTCCCCTCCCCCGATCCGAGGAGCGTGTTCGTGACCTCACTGCGTGTACGACTGGCCGCGCTCACGGCCGCCGTCGTCTTACCCACCGGTTTCCTCATGACCATGCCGTCGACCGCCGCCGCCGAGCCAGTACCGGAACCCGACTGGGACGACTTCACGAAGGTGACGCTCACCGACGAGGTCGGTGAACCGATGTCCATGGCGGTCCTGCCGGATCGACGGGTCCTGCACACCAACCGGCAGGGACAGTTCCGGCTCTACGACTCCGACACGTCGATCACCCAGGAGATCGCGTCCCTGCCGGTGTACGACTTCTCCGAGGACGGGATGCAGGGCATCGCCCTGGACCCCGACTTCGAGGAGAACAACTGGGTCTACGTCTACTACTCGCCCCAACTCCCCGACCTTCCCACCGACGCGGCCCCCGACGAGGTGGAGCCCGACGGCGACACGAGCGTCTTCGACGACTACGTGGGCAAGAACCACCTGTCCCGCTTCCAGTTCGTCGACGACCCGGTCAATCCGACGATCGACCTGGCTTCCGAGCAGGTCATCCTCGAGATCCCGATCAACAGGGGCCAGTGTTGCCACAACGGCGGCGACATCGACTTCGACTCCGAGGGCAATCTGTACCTGTCGACGGGCGACGACACCAACCCCTTCCAATCCGACGGCTACACACCGATCGACGAACGCGAATACCGCAACCCGAGCTTCGACGCCCAGCGGACCTCGAGCAACACGGCCGATCCGCGCGGCAAGCTGTTACGCATCACGGTTCAGGAGGACGGCTCCTACACGGTCCCCGAGGACAACCTCTTCAACAGCGGAGAGTACGACCACCTCTTCCCGGAGGGCACCTACGACCCGGAACTGGCGCTCCCCGAGATCTACGCCATGGGGTTCCGCAACCCGTTCCGGTTCTCGGTCGACCCCAGAACCGACACGGTCTACCTCGGTGACTACGGCCCGGACGCCAACAACGACAGCGCCGACCGCGGACCGCGCGCGACGGTGGAGTGGGTCGTCATCGACGAGCCACGCAACCACGGATGGCCCTACTGCGTCGGCCCCGCCCGGCCGTTCGTCGACTTCGACTTCGAGACCGGGGAATCCGGCGAGGAGTTCGACTGTGCCGCCCCCCTCAACGACTCTCCGCGCAACACCGGCCTCGAGGAACTCCCACCAGTCACCCCCGCTGAGGTCTGGTACCACAACGACTACGTCGCTCCGGAGTTCCCCGAACTGGGTACGGGCGGCACCGGCCCGATGGGCGGCCCGGCCTACGTCTACGACGCGGACGTAGCCGAGGAGTGGCCGACCGCCTTCCCGGAGGAGCTCGACGGAATCCCGCTGCTGTACGAGTGGGCCCGCAACTACGTCATGATGATGCCCGTCGAGGACGGGGAGTTGGCGGGCATCCAGGACTTCCTGCCCGACGGCGACTGGAACGCGCCAATGGACATGGAATTCGGCCCCGACGGGTCGCTGTACGTCCTGGAATACGGGGGTGGGTTCTTCGTCGAGGACGAGAACGCACAGCTCTCGAGGGTGGACTACGTTCCCGACGGGCGTTCACCCATCGCGCGCGCCCAGGCCGACGTCCGCTCGGGACAGGCGCCGCTCACCGTGGAGTTCACCGGGGAGAACAGCGACCACCCCGAAGACGGCGAGGAGATCGTCTCCTACGAGTGGGACTTCGGGGACGGCGCCACGTCGACGGAGGTCAACCCGACCCACACCTACACCGAGAACGGTGTCCACGGGGCGACCCTGACGGTCACCGACGGCGACGGAAAGACCGGACGCGCGGGCGTCACGATCGTCGTGGGCAACACCGAGCCCAACGTCACCTTCCGGACTCCGCCGGACGGCGCCTTCTTCGACTGGGGCGACGAGGGTCCCTACCGCATCGAGGTCACCGACGCCGAGGACGAGACCATCGACTGTGACACGGTGGTGATGAACTCGGCGCTGGGCCACGACCAGCACGCCCATCCCATCGACGAGCAGAACGGGTGCGACGGGACCTTCGACACTCCCGCGGACTCCGGCCACGGTGACGATCTGGATCTGTACTGGGTACTGAACACCCGCTACACCGACCAAGGCGCGGACGGTCTCCCCACCCTGTCCGGCACCGACCAGGTCACCCTCAACCCGAAGCGCAAGCAGGCACAGTACTTCGAGGACTCCTCGGGAGTGGACACCGAGACCACGGACGACGACCAGGGCGGAATCGACCACGTCACCGGGATCGAACACGGGGACTGGACCGCCTACACCCCGGTCGACCTGCTCAACATCGACACCGTGGAGCTCCGGGTCCGATCGGAGTACGGCGGCGGCCAGATCGAACTACGCCAGGACGCGCCCGATGGCGAGGCCCTCGCGACGGTCGCGGTTCCCGACACCGGTGGTGAGTGGGCTGACGTGTCCGCCGACGTGACCGACCCCGGGCACCCGTTCACTCTCTACCTGGCGTTCACCGACACCGACGGCGACTCCGAAGTGTCGCTGTTCGACCTGAACTACTTCGAGGTCGTCGGTGACGGCATCACGGGCCCCGAACGAGAGGGCGAGTGCGAGGGCACCGTCACCTTCGGCGATGTCGACTCCGGCGTCGCCGACCGGATGACGGGCGACGGCTGCCTCGGTGAACTACTCGACGACGGGCGCGACTGGGCGAACCACGGCGCGTTCGTCCAACACGTGACCCAGACGACCCGCGACCTGATGGAACAGGAGGTCATCACCGGGCAGGAAAGGTCGGCACTGATCAGCTCCGCAGCCCGATCCGACGTCGGTCAGGTATAGCCCCCACGATCAGGAGCCGCCGGGCCCCCTCCCGGCGGCTCCCCCGCGTCGGGCACGGTCTCCCCTATCGACCGTCCGCGCCGTCCCTGGTTCGCTCCGGGGGCTCCGGGGGCTCCGCGGTCGCCACCGGCTCCAGGAACTGGGCGAGGAGCCCGGGGACCGCGGCGTCGGCGAGCGCGAGCCCGGCGGAGGTGTCGGCGTCGACCGCGCGGTGCGTCCCCTTGCCCGCCGCGACCATCGCCCCGACGGTCGTGAGATCGGACCGTCGCTGGAACGGGGTCTGGGAGAACGTCCACCCGATCACCGCGTCGCACTTGAGGACCGCGGTGGACCGCGCCGCCATCCCCCCACGCAGGTAGAGGAACCGTCCGGACAGGCCGTGTCCGAGCCCCCTGTAGCTGCCTCGGGCGTAGGGAAAGGCGAGAAGCGCGCTGACCAGGATGAGCGCGGGCACCAGCCACACCGGGAAACCAGGCACGAGCCACGCGACTCCGATGACGAGGACGGCGAACATCACCACGGCGGCGGTGGCCCGCACCATACGACGGCGCGACGCGGCACGCGGGTGCGCCACGAGTGTCGTGGCCTCGACTCCGGGCAGGGCGGCGGCCGCGACGCGCAACGCGTCGGCGCGCGGCATGTCCGGGGTCAGTGTCCGCTTGGGGACGATGCCCGTGTTCGCCCCGGAGTCCTTGAACCCGGACACGATCGCGGCGACACTCGCGGCGCCGAACCATCTCAGCGGTAGGTAGTCGCGAACCTGGACGCCTCGCATCCTCTTCTCCTCGATGGAGATCGAGGACAGGTTGAGGAGTCCGCGCCGGACGAGCAGTGTCCCGTCGGACTCCCTGGTCAGCCGGTAACCCCACCACGCTTCCGTGTGGAGAAGGAGCGCCAGCACCGCGCCGGTGACGAGCGCGCCCGCCGCCGCGACGACCCCAGCGAGGAGCACGACCCGAAACGGTGCGGCTCCGGCCGCGTCGATGACGTTGGCGGCCACGAAGTCGGCGGCCACGCCAAGGCCCGCCGCCAAGGCGCTGTACCCCGCGGTCGCGGAGAGCGGGGAGAACACGCCGTAACGGAACCATGCGGGGCGGATCGTGGCGAGCTCCACCGACTCCTCCTTCCCGCCGCCCCCGTTTGGCGTCTCCTCGCCGGCCGTGTCCTCCACGAGTTCGCGGCGCAGGAGTTCCGAACGCAGGCGTTCGCCCTCGACCTTCGCGATCGGCTCGACCTTCAGTTCGTCGGCGGAGCTCTCCCCCGAGCCGACGATCACCTGACAGAGCCCGAACGGCCGGACGAAGATCGTCGCCGAGACGTCCACGTTGCGTACCCGGTCCCGTCGCAGCGAACGATGGTGACGGGAGAACACCCCGGACCGGAACTCGAAGTGCGTGGAGGTCACCCGGTAGCTGGTGGTTCGGTAACGCAGGACCTCCGCGACGGTGATTCCGCCGAACAGCACCGCGCCGGCCCCCAAGGGAATGAGCGTCCAGGGCCACGCGGTCCCCACCACCGCGATGAAGACCGCGACGATGACCGCAGGCACCAGAACGACAGCGGCGAGCACCACGACGGTGCACTGCACCGTGCGCGGACTCAACCTGAGCCAGCGGTGAGCGTTGTCCTCCACCGTCGCGTCGACCGGGATGTCGCCCTGGCGACGGCTCTCCTGTGGGGGCGTCATGTCGCGTCTCCCGGGGTCGCCTGGGTCGCGGCGGTGAGTTGTGCGGCGACGTCCGCCGCACTGTCCGCGCCCAGACTCTCGATTCGCAGAGGCCCGGCCGCGGAGGCGGTGGTGACGATGACCGTGGAGAGTCCGAGCGGCCGCTGCAGCGGACCGCGGTGGGTGTCAACCGTCTGGATCCGTGACAACGGTGCGACGCGCCACTCCTGCCAGAACCAACCGGACAGGGTGTAGACGGCGTCGTTGGTCACCTCCCAGCGGTGGACGCGGAAGCGCCAACGCGGCATGACCACGGTGACCACCGCGGCCGCGAGAGCGGTGACACCGGTGACGCCCCACAGCAGCAGGGACAGCCAGGACACGTCGGTGAACGCCTGGATGATGACAGCGGCCACCAGCGGGGGTCCGACGAAGCACGCGGATCCGACCAACGCGCGCAGCGTCCAGTGGCTGACCGAACGCCGGTGGACCTCGTTTCGGGGTGGGCGCAGCCGTAGGGATCCAGGCGGAACCTCCTGTCGCGCGACGGAGAACCCGTCGTCTCGTTCTTCGGCCATCACGGGCTCCCTCAGCTACGGACAGATAATCTGATATCAGTTTAATAGCTGAATGAAATCATGCAAGTGTTCTCGTCGGATCCCCGCGACGACCGGTGGCCCCGCGCCCCGGAGGGACGCGGGGCCACCGGGACCACCACGGATCGAGTCGGCGTCAGAACCTCAGGAGCGCCCCGACCCCGTCCTGGAGCGCCAGTCGATCAGGAGCGACGAAGACGAGGTCGGCGGATGTGGCCACCGCGGCACGCAGCAGCGCGGCCTCCGCGGTCTCCCGTTCGGGGTGTTGGATCCCCAGGTCCCGCGCCTCGGTGTCGGAAACGGCGAGGTCCTGGCCACCGGGACCAATCCACAGATCATCGCGAGCGGCGAGATCCGCCGCCCACAGGAGCGTCCCAACCTGGCCCCGCCGCAGGGACCGCACGATCGCGCCCGTCCCCTCGGCGACGCGGTCGTCCGCCCCGCGACCGCGCTCGAACTCGGCGACCACCGCGGCCACGTGGCTCTCCTCCTGCTCGGCGAGCCGTCGATCGAGCTCCTCGTTCAACGGTGATTCTTCCGAGCCCGACGCTCGCGCGCCGGTGTCGACGTCGACCACGGCACCCCGCAGCCGGCGGGGCAGGAGATCGGCCAGTTCACCTCGGAGACCCACTTCACCGGCGATCGCCACGACCTCGGCGTCCGCACGATCGGCGTAGCGCGAGACCTCCTGGGCCACCTTCTTGAGGTTCTGCTTGACCCGCTCGTCCACCGCACGCTGCATCTGGTTGTGGTGGTATCCGCCTTCACGCACCTTGTGCGTCGGCTTGTCCTCGCCCACGACCTGCCGCCGCACGCGGTGTCCGCTCGGGTACTCCGCGGTGAGGTCGGCGCCACGGCTGTCAACGACGCCGAGTACGAAGGGCACATGACTCCTGGCGCCACGCAGGTAGAGCATGGGGTCAGCGAGGGGTCCGACACGCAGGTCATAGTCCGGCGGTGTCGAGGCGACGGGGAACTCGTCGAGCACGCGTCCGTCGGCGGCGAAGATCGCCTGACCGTGCGGACCCGCGATTCCCCGTGTCTGTCCGACGATCTCGTCGACGGCGGCGACGGTGTCCTCGCCCGCACCGTCGGCGCGGGCCGCCCGTCGGGCGTTCTCCCAACGAAGACCGATGGCGTGGTCCGCGTCCTCGGCGTCTCGGGAGACATTGATGTGCAGCGACAGGACCGGACCGCCCACACCGTAGAGAGTTTCCAGTTCGGAGAGATCCATGACCGCCTCCTCAGACGTCTCACGACTCTCTCCGTGCCTTCCCACCTGCGGGATTCGCATTCATGTGGGATGGTTCGGGTTTCGTCGTGGGGCGCCGCGGCCAACTCCGAGGCCCCCCTGACACAGCGGCGGAGTCCGACGACGCGTCGACGGCGTTCGTCACCCACCCGGGGGTGGGTGACGCGAAACCATCCACGGTCGGCGCGGCCCCACTGCTGTGCCAGGGGAACTTGTCCACCGGCACTCTCCACGTGCGGACAGCGCGGTGCACGCTTGGACGACGAAGAGGGGGATCCTAGCCGAGCTCCTCCTTCTGGGCCGCGGACAAGAACGCGTGCCACTCCGTGGCAGAGAACGAGAGGTGGGGGAGATCGGGGTTCATGGAGTCCCGCACGTCCACCGCGGACGTCGCCGCCAACCGCGCCTCCACGCAGTTAGCGTTTCCCCCCACGCTGTAGCTCGACTTCAGCCAACCGTCGTACCTCATTCGTACTCCTTCATGATTGTGCGGATGAGACCTCGCGAGCCATCCTCGGGTAGTGCGGCACCACGGAGCTCCCCGAACAAACGGGTGTAATCGCGCAACTGATCGGGATCTGTCGAGAAGTCCGCGCGATTCCGCGTCTCCGAGTAGACGTACTCGCCTTGACCCGGAACCCAGATGAGCTGGAACGAGCCGTCAATCCCGGCGAGGGTGGTCGTATCCATGGGTATTACCTGCACGGTCACCCTGGACCACTCGGACACGACAAGGAGGTACTCCAATTGCGCTCGCATAACACGTGCTCCACCGACTGGCCGATGAAGCCATGGCTCATCGAGAACGACAACGTACCAAGGGGGATCCTCCCCTTTCAGGATTTCCTGTCTTTTCATCCGCGCATCAAGAACACTCCTGAGGTGATCCCCCTCACGCACGACACGACCGAAGCGCAAGAGTTCTTCGGCGTACTTGGGCGTCTGCAGCAACCCGGGAATCAGGGAGATCTGGTACTCGTGGATCTGGTTGGCGCGCGCCTGGAGGTCCGCCTTGTCCGTGAACCAGGCCGGGAGCCCTCCGGCTCGGAAGATGGCGCGCCACCGTCCGACCAGTGATCCGCGAGCGTCCACAATTTCATCAAATTGGGCGATTTGCTCCTCGGTGGTGCCCCTGGTTCCGACCTCGATACTACTGACGTGTGATTGGCTGACGTTGGCCGCGCGGGCGAGTTGTTTCTGCGTAAACCGAGCGTGTGTGCGGAACCCCCGGAGCTCCTCACCGAATTTCGCTCGCATCGATCGAGTGGACCGGTCCATCTCATCACTCCGTACCACGCGCCAGCAATAGAGATGACACCCTACTCCGATAGCGACCCATTCGCGTAGTACTGGTGGCCTCATCGGGCGCGATACGGGACGGTATTGGCATGGCCCGGAGCGTCACCGCTCTGACGAGGCCACGCGTCTCGCGCGCCGTGCCATCAAGCGGCCCTGCTCAGTGCACCACCACGGAGCAGGGCCCGATCCCTCTACCTGAAAAAGGCAGGTGAAGGACCTTTGCGTCAGCCTAGTCCGCGGATGCCCGCAGGGGAGACGCGGGTCGGGTCGCCGTCGGTGGACCCCCTCCTCCCGCCGGTCCCGCCCTCGTCGCGGCACCGTGCTCGCGCCACACGGTGTCTCCGCCGCCCAGCCCTCGTCCCGGGCGCGGCGGCGATGAACCTGTCCACTCAGAGGTCGAAAGCGTCCGAATGACCACCACCATGCACGTGAGCCTTCCCGGGTCGGTGGAGAGCGTCGGCCGGGCCCGCGACTGGCTCCGCGAGATCCTGCCCACGATGGGCCTGACCACGTGCGTCGAAGACGCGCTCCTCGTCATCTCCGAGCTCGCCACCAACGCGGTGCGGCACTCCCGCAGTGGCGACCCCCTCGGTCGGTACCAGATTCGGGTCCACACGGAACCCCCTCGTGTGCTGCTGGCGGTGACCGACGCCGGTGGACCCCACGTACCAGCGACGACGGACAACGCGACGACGGATTTTTCCTCCGATTCCGGCCACGGCCTGCGGCTCGTGGAACACTTTGCTCAACGCTGGTGGTGCCGCGGTGATTCGCGCAGCCGAACCGTCACCGCCGAACTCGCTATGGGAGGTGCCTGATGGGCATCCATTACCAAGGTCCGCTCACCCCCGAGGAACGCGAGCTCCTCAAGCCGCGACCGCCCAAGCCGCCATGGACCGTGATCTCCTGTCGCAACCTCGCCCTGCGGTGCCCGTTGTTGCACCGGGACGACATCGAGACCGAACTCGACGAGGACGCGTGCACGGTGACCGTGCGCCGGGGAGAACTGCGGGTGGTCATGGCGGCGCGTGAGGGACGTTGGGTCTCCGACCCGCCCAACCCGGATCTCGACATGTCGCTGGAGAGCACGGTCCCGCTGGCCCGTCGACTCCACTCGATGCTCACCATGACCAGCACGGCCAGCGACGCCAACTGAGCGCCCCGCCCCCTCACCGTGTCCGGTCACTCCCCCGGCACCTCGCCACCCTGCCCGGAATCCCCTGTGTCCCCGGGCGGATCCAGCGTGCGCTGACACACCCTGCCTCCCCCGGCACCGTCCCCCCACCACGCGAAACGGCACCGAACCATCGGGATGTCCAGCCCCTGTCCCCGGGTCAGCTCCTTTGTTCGGCCCCGGACCCGATCAGGTTGGCTCCCGCCACCGCCCGCATGGCGTCGGCGTCCCGCAACGCGTAGTCCAGATTCCGCTTGGCCATCCGCGCGTGCTCCCGGCTCAGGTCCTCCGCCCGCTCCGCGTCCCCGGTCTCGATCGCCGCCAGGATGTCGTGGTGTTGGCGTTGCGCGAGCCGGACGACACCGAGGGTCTCGGGGAGGTGTGCCTGGGCCCGCACGAACGCGCTCGGCGAGGCGAAGGGGAGTGCGACCACGCGTTCCAGCGCGGCGCGCAGCATGCGATTGTCACTGGCCCGCACCAGGACGGCATGGAACCGCTCGTTGTGCTCCACGTAGCGCAGGAAGGGCTCGTCGGTCCCGTCGAGCACCTCGACGACCTCGTCCAGCGCCGCGACACAGTCCGCCAACTGGGCATGGACCCGTCGGGTGAGACCGTTCTCCGCGGCGAGGCGAGCCGCCATGCCCTCCAAGGTGCCGCGCACGTCGATGGCGTCGGCGACGTCGGCCGCGGTGAAGGACGCCACCGCGTAGCCTCCTCCGGGCCAGGCCACGAGCAGACCTTCGGACTCCAGTCGAGCCAGCGCCGCTCGGACCGGAGTACGGGAAACGCCGAGCCGACGCACGAGGTCCTGCTCGACGAGCCGGTCACCGGCGCGGAGCCGCCCCTGCAGGATCAGTTCCCGCAGACCGAGCTCCGCGGAGACCGTCTGCTTCTGTGCGGATTCCATCCGCGTCACCCTCGACCTCCCTCACTCGTCAATCCGCACGGTATCCCGCCCCTCCGGGCGTTCCGCGCACGCCACCGGGGTGGGGAGGGGACCGCGTCCACCGCGTTGTCCCCTCCCTGGAGGAAGTGGAGAGTCTAGCCCCACACCTCCTGGGCGACTTCGACGATGAGCTCCAACTTGGCGATCTGCTCGTCGCGCGAAAGGTCATTGCCTTCGAAGGTGGAGGAGAATCCGCACTGCGGCGACAGGCACAGTTGCTCCAACGGGGCGTACTTGCTCGCCTCCTCGATGCGCCGCTTCAGGAAGTCCTTGGTTTCCAAGGCCCCCTTCTTCGTGGTGACCAGGCCGAGGACCACGAACTTGTCCTTGGGCAGGTAGCGGAGCGGCTCGAAGGTCCCGGAACGCTCGTCGTCGAACTCCATGAAGAATCCGTCGACCTGAAGCTGGTTGAACAGCTCGTCGGCCACGTAGTCGTAGCCACCGGACGCGACCCACGAGGAGCGGAAGTTGCCGCGGCACATGTGCGTAGTGATCCGCATGTCCCGGGGTCGCCCCGCCAGGGCGGCGTTGATCTGGCGGATGTACTTGACGTGCAGGGCCTCGCCGTTGTCCCCGCGGTCGTCAATCATCTGCCGTTGGCTGGGGTCGTTCAGGTAGGCGAGACTGGTGTCGTCGAGCTGGAGGTAGGTACAACCGAGTTCGCCCAGCGCCTTGACCTGAGCGGCGTAGGCGGCCGAGAGGTCGGTCCAGAACTCCTCGATGTCCGGGTAGACGTCGGGGTCGATCGACGCCTGGCCGCCACGGTAGTGCACCATGCTCGGCGAGGGGATGGTCAGTTTGGGCGTCGCCGTGGTCGTCGTGTCCTTCAGGAAGCCGAACGCGTCGGCGAAGATCGGGTCCTGGAGGTGGATCTTGCCGTCCACCCGGAGACCGGAGGGCGTGAACTCCAGGTCTCCCTCGGCGTTGTGGAAGGTGACCTTCAGTTCGTCCTGGACCTTGCTCACGCCACCGAGCTGGTAGATGAAGTCCATGTGCCACGAGGAGCGACGGAACTCCCCGTCGGTCGCGGAGCGAAGCCCGATGTCCTCCTGCATGCGCACGACGTCACGGATGGAGGAGTCCTCGATCGCTCGGAGTTCGTCGGCACCGAGCTCGCCGGCGGCGTGGCGCGCCCGCGCGTCGAGCAGTTCCTTCGGACGCAGGAGACTGCCGACGTGGTCGGCCCGGTACGGCGGAAGCTGCGGATTCTGGGAGGTCATGAGAAAAATCGTATCCCTTCGTATACAACCGTATTCGCCATCGTGGCCCGGTTCGTGGACGGGAGGCAAGCTCCCGACCGCGAGGATTTCGCCGTCCGCGGTCCCCGCACCGTCATGGCGGGGTGCGGAGGCCGGCCCGAGACTGATGTCCCGGGCCGACGCGCCCACGGAGGTCCGTCTGTGTCTAGAACGGGTAGCGCGCGGGCTCGGCCTGCATGGTGACCCACTGCGTCTCGGTGAACGCCTCCAGGTTGGCGCGTCCGCCCACCCGTGACCCGTTACCCGACGCGGCCACGCCGCCGAACGGGGCGACCGCTTCGTCGTCGACTGTCTGGTCGTTGATGTGGACGATCCCGGAGGGGATGCGGTCGGCGATCTCCAGACCACGCATCGGGTTTCGGGTGAGGATTCCGAGGGACAGGCCGTACTCGCTGTTCGCGGCGATGGCGGCGAGCTCGTCCACCGAGGAGAACCGGATCACGGAGGCGACCGGCCCGAACACCTCGGTGTTGTAGGCGGGGGTCTCCTGCGTCACGTGGTCGAGAACCGTCGGCCGGTAGAACAGGTCGTCATAGGTGCCGCCCGCGGCGAGCGTCGCGCCGCCCGAGACGCTCGAGGTCACCAGTCCGTGGATCTTGTCGCGTTGGGCCGCGTCGATGATCGGGCCGAGGGCGACCTCCCTCTGGAGGGGATCGCCGACCGGGAGGCCCTTCGCCTTCTGGGAGAGCTTGGCGACGTACTCGTCGGCGACGGACTCGTGCACGATGTGGCGGCCGGCGATCATGCAGATCTGGCCCTGGTGCAGGAACGCCGACCACGCGCCGTTCTCGGCGGCGGCGTCGATATCGACATCGTCCAGGACGATGAGTGGTGAGTTGCCACCGAGCTCGAGGTGCGTGCGCTTGAGGTGGGTGCTCGCGGCCTCCGCGATCTTACGACCGGCGGCCGTGGAGCCGGTGAAGGCGATCACGGGAACGTTGGGGTCGGCGACGAGCTGTTGACCGGCCTCGACACCACCGGGGAGGACCTGCAGGACCCCCTCGGGGAGGCCCGCTTGGCGGAACGCCTCCGCGATCACCGCGCCGCCGCAGATGGCGGTACGCGGGTCAGGCTTGAGGATCACCGCGTTGCCCAGCGCCAGGGCCGGAGCCACCGACCGGATCCCCAGGATGAGCGGGGCGTTGAACGGTGAGATCACACCGACCACCCCGACCGGGATCTGGCGGGAGAAACTGAGCCGTGGCTTCTCCGAGCGCAGGATCTCGCCATAGGGCTGGGAGGCGAGAGCCGCCGCCTCGAAGCATTCCGCGCCCCCGACGTGCACGTTGAAGCCGGCCATACCCGCGGCGGCCCCGGCCTCCTGCTTGAACCAGTCGATGATCTCGGCACCGTTGTCCTCGATGACGCGTCCGGCCCGGTGCAGGATGGCGGCCCGTTCGACGAACGGCAGCGCGGCCCACCCCTTCTGTGCCTCGGCCGCCCGGGCCGCGGCCTCGGCGACGTCCTGTCCGTTGGAGCTGCCGGCACGGCCGACCTCCGCGCCCGAGGACGGGTTGACGATCGGGGCGTCTCCCCCGTGCGCCCTCGTCCACTGGCCGGTGAAGATCTTCCCGGTCAGTTCGTCGATGTTCAGAAAGCTCATGGGTTCTCTCCTGATCGCCTGTGTCGGTGGCTCGATCGGTGACCGTGTCCCCCCGTTGCCCCGCGCCACCTCAGCGGCGCGTACGCGGGACCGGGCCGGGCCGGTTCACGGCTGAAATGTCAGGTCGGGTGTGACCGCGACGTCCAACAGGAGGGGTTCGCTCCGGTCTGCGAGGCTCGGGAGGACCTCGTCGAGCGTCTCGAGGAGTGTGGTGTGGTCGGAGATCTCGCGGGTGGCGCAGCCCAACGACCGTGCGAGACCGCTCAACGAGACGTCCTCGAAGGCCGGCCAAGCCGGCTTGCCGCCATGATGGTCGGCGAGCCGGTCCATGACGGCGTAGCGCCCGTTGGCCAGGACGATGAAGAGCACACCGACCTGGTACCGGGCCGCGCTCCACAGCGCCTGCACCTGGTAGAGGGCCGAGCCGTCCCCGACCACGGCGATCACGGGGCGTCTCGGACTGGCCATGCGCACACCGGTGGCCGCGGGGAGCGCGAAGCCGAGGCCGCCCATCGCCGCGGAGAGGAAGCCCATCGGGCGACGCGCCGGCAGGAGTTGGTGCATATCGGGCCGGCTGGACGGCGTCTCCTCGACGAACACCGTGTCCTCGGCGGCGCGCTGGGCGAGGGCGCTCAACACGTGGGCGGCGCGCAACGGCTCGGTCGGCCCCGGGGCCTCGGGGTGCTCCGTGGCACGGGGGCCGGGGAGGTCCCGATCGGGTCGCGGGTCGACTTCGGTGACCAGGGCGTTGACGAAGGCGGCAATCGAGGCGTGCACCCCCAGCTCGGCGGGACTTCGGTGGACCTCCTCCGGGTCCTCCGACACCACGGCGATCCGGAGATCGCGGGGGAAGAGGAGTCCTTCGGTGAACGGGTACTGCCGGAACACCGGCGCCCCGACCGACAGCACCGCGTCGTAGGGCTCCAGTCGCGCGCGCAGCCGAGGACGGTCGGCGGGCAGGAACCCGGCGAACTGGGGATGGTCCTGGGGGAACCCGGCGCGCGCTCCGAAGCACTCCTGGAAGACGGGGCAGCGCAGTTTCTCGGCCAGGTCGACCAGTGCCCGCCATGACGGTTCGGAGTCCGCGCCCGAGCCCACGACCAGTGCGGGCGTCCGTGCACCCCGCAGCAGCTCGGCCACCGCGGCCACCGCGGCGGGGTCGGCGTCCCCGCCGCGGAGCACGCGACGAGCCGCCGCGTGGTTCGCGGGGTCGCCCGCGGGCTCCGACCAGTCGTCCATCGGGACGATGACCACCGCGGGACCCTTGCCGTGCGCGGCCTCATGCGAGGCGCGGGCGACGGCGCCCGGGACGTCCTGGGCACGGGCGGGATGGTTCACCCACACCGGGTAATCCCCGGCGAGCCCCTCGAGTCGTCCGGCGAGGAACGGCTCGAGCGCGAGGTGCCGACGGTCCTGCTGCCCGACGATGACGACGAGTGGGGCACGGTTGACCCGCGCGGTCGCCAGGGCGCTCACCGCGTTGCCGAGACCGGCCGTGGTGTGCAGGAGCACCAGCGCCGGTCGTTCGTTCGCCAGCGCCCACCCGGTGGCCATCCCCACGACGGAGCCCTCGTGCAGCCCAAGGACGAACTCCAGGTCGGAGGGAAGGTCCGTCAGGAACGGGACCTCGGTCGATCCGGGGTTGGAGAAGATCGTGTCCAATCCGTACTCACGGAAGACGTCCATCGTCGCGTCCCGAACCGTACGTCCGGGTGTGCCCTGGTCGGTCACTGTCACCATGCCTCGGCTTCCTCCACCCCTACCTCACTACACGTCAGTGCTCGGTAACAGCCATGTCGGTCGGACCACCGTTCTTGGCGCGCTGGATCTCCGCGTAGATCCGCGCTCGCAGCTCCGTGAACGTGGGATCCTGTCGGGTCGACAGTTGGTCACGCTCGTCCGGCAGGTCGACGGTGATGTCATCCTGGATCACCGTCGGAGACTTGGACAGCACAAGTACGCGCTGACCGAGGTAGACCGACTCGTCGATGTCGTGGGTCACGAACAGGATGGTCACGCCGAGCGTGCGCCAGATCGACCGGATCAGGTCCTCCAGGTCGGCACGGGTCTGCGCGTCGACCGCGGCGAAGGGTTCGTCCATCAACATGACGCGTGGCTGATAGGCGATCGCCCGGGCGATCGCCACGCGTTGCTGCATACCGCCGGAGAGCTGCCAGGGGTAGGACGTGGTGAAGTCGGAGAGTCCCACGGCGTCCAGCGCCTCGTTGACCAGGCGGTCGCGCTCGTCGCGCGACAGCTTCTTCTCCTTGAGGGGCAGCTCGACGTTGCCGCGCACCGTCATCCATGGGAAAAGGCTGCGTCCGTACTCCTGGAAGACGATGGCCATGTCCGGCGGCGGGCCGGCGACGTGCCGGTCGTTGACCCGGACCGTTCCGTCCGTGGGCGGGAGCAGCCCACCGATGCACTTCAGCAGCGTGGTCTTGCCACAGCCGGAGGGACCGACCAGGCACACCAGTTCTCCGTCGCCGATCCGGAAGGTGAGGTCGCGCACCGCCTCCACGGCGCGTCCCTCACCCTCGTAGACCTTCCTCAATCCCGTCACTTCAAGCATTGGCGCAGTTCCCGTCTCGATGCGTCCATGGGGAGTCCAGACGTCCCATGGGACTGTCTACTCTCCCCTGGTGGCGGCACGAAGCCCCGTGTACCAGCGCAGCGTTCGTCGTTCGATCATCATGAAGATCGCCGAGGCCGTGAAGCCGATGAGTCCCAGCAACACGATTCCGGACCACATCTCCGGTATCGCGAAACTGCGCTGGAACTGGACGATGGTGAAACCGAGTCCACTGGAACTGGCGAACATCTCGCTGATCACCATCAGGATGATGGCGATGGCCAGGGCCAGGCGAAGACCCGCCATGATCTGGGGACTCGCCGAACGAAGAACGAGCACACGCATGCGGGTCGTACCCCGGATGCCGTAGCTACGGCAGGTGTCCGACAGCACCTGGTCGATCGCCCGCACACCCTCAACGGTGTTCAGCAGGATCGGCCAGACGCATCCGGAGATGATGACCAGGATCTTCATTCCGTTGTCGATGCCCGCCAGGAGAATCATCAGCGGGACGAGCACCGGTGGGGGGATGGCGCGGAGAAACTCCAGGACGGGCTCGGCGAGGGCTCGGGCGGTCCGGTTCAGACCGAGCAGTACGCCCAACAGCACGCCGATGACCGCGGCGAGCCCGAAGCCCGCGAGCAGGCGCCCGAGGCTGGGCAGTACGTCGCGGAAGACGCGCTCGGAGAACCACGTGTCGGCGAAGGTCGTCGCGATGACGTCCGGCGTCGGCATGTAGTAGTTGTCGCTCGTGACGCTCGCCCACCACCACAACAGGATGAGAACGGCGGGCAGTCCGAGGAGCTCGACTAGACGGATCCCGAGCCGGGCCGGCCAGGGACGGGGTCCGCGCCGCGACCTCTTGGTGGTGGAATCGTGCGAGGACCGGGTCATTGGGCCGCCTCCCCACGGACTGAGGTGTGCCACCGCAACAGGTAGCGTTCCACGGCGCGCACCGCCAGGTTGACCAGGACGCCGATGGCCCCCGTGGCGACGACCAGCGCGTAGACGAGGGCGACCGCGCCGCTGGACTGCGCGACAGCGATCTCCGATCCCAGGCCCGGGCTACCGATGATCAGTTGGGCCGTGATGGCGAGGATGAGGGCGACGGCCGCGCCCAGCCGGACGCCGGTCATCAGGAACGGCAGGGTGGTCGGCCACACCACGTAGCGAAGGCGGGCGATCCTCCCCAGGCCGTAGGAGCGCGCGGTCTGCTCGGCCACGGGGTCGACGTCGGCCACGCCGTAGAGAACCTGGATGTAGATGAGCCAGAACGCGGCGTAGACCACGAGGAGCAGGGTGGAACGGATGTCGGTTCCGAACACCAGCACCGCGAGGGGGATCAGGGCCACGGACGGGATGGGCCGTAGGAAGTCGACGGTCGAGGTGGTGAGGCGTCGCAGCAGCGGAACCGACGCGACCACGAACCCCAGCGCCAGGGCGAGTACGAAGGCGATCGCCAGTCCGAGGCCCCAGCCGTAGAGCGTGTCGGCCACGGCCGCCCAGAACTCGGGGGTCGCGGCGCGTTCGACCAGTGTGGACAGGACCTCGGTCGCTGGGGGAAGGTATCGCGCCGAGACGATGTCAAGGCGCGGGACCGCCTCCCACAGGCCCAGGAACGCGACGGCCCCCACGACGCCCAACAGGCCACGTCGTGCCCCGGCGAAACGCCGTCGCACGGCGCCGGGACCATGGGGCAGGCGCCCCGTGGCCCCGGTCGTCGTGGAACTCTCCTTGAGTGTTGTCATCGAATCAGCTCGTCGAGATTTGGTTCGTCGTCGATGAGACCGTCCTCGGTGGCGAGACCCCCCACGTGCGCCAGGGCCTCCTCATCGATGTCGGTGAAGAAGTGAGGCAGCCGCATCGCCTCGACGACATCCTCGTCGATGTCGGTGTAGGTGCCAAGGATGCGCCGAACCTCGTCCGGGTTCTCCGCGGCGTAGTCCAGCCCCTCGTTCAGGGCCTCGGTGAACGCGTCGGCGGTCTCGGGGTTGTCGGCGGCGAAATCCTCGGTCGTGAAGTACCCGGCGATGGTGACGAAGGGTTCCACGTCCAGCCCGCGGTCCTCGAAGAAGCCTTGGTCCTCAGTCAGGTAGATCGGCGCGACCGCGGTGATCGACAGGACCCCGACACGCAGCTCGGTCCGCTCGCCGTCCTCGTCGGCGGCGTTTCCCCCGCAACCGGCGGACACCATCAGTGTCGCCGCCGCGGCGAGAGCGACTGACCGTCGACCCATTGTGAACTCCTCGTGGGGGATGGTTCCTGGGGAACACTGGGAGTTAACGGAACAACTCGTCGACGTTGACCTCGTCCTCGACGAGCCCGTCCTCGTGCATCAGGTCCGCGATCAGCTCGACGGACTCCATGTTGGTCTCGGCCGGCCACTTCGGCAGCCGCACCCGCTGCAGCAAGTTCTCGTCGATCTCGGTGTAGGAGGGCACGATCTCGCGCACCTCGTCCGGGTTCTCCTCGGCGTATTCGAGGGACTCCGCGAGGGCTGCGGACAGGTCGTCGTAGAGCTCGGGATCCTCGGCGATGGACTGTTCGTTGGCGAAGTACACGGCGATGGTGAGCTCCGGGTGGGTACCGGCGTAGTTGGAGCCGATCTCACGGAATCCCTCTTCCTCCGCCATGGTGGTGAAGGGCTCGACCACCCAGATCGCGTCGACCTGCTCGTTCTCCAGGCTCGCGTTCATGTCGCCCAGCGGCATCTCCACGAATTCGACCTCGGAGGGATCCCCACCGTCGTCGCGGACGATCTGGCGCACGGTCGTGTCGCCGATGTTGTTCAGCGTGTTGGCGGCGACCGTGGCCCCTTCCAAGTCGGAGAGGCTCTCGATGGGGCTGTCGTCGAGGACGAAGACGCCGCTGAAGTCCGCCCCGATCTCGCCGTTGCTTCCCACTCCGTTGGCGAACGCCTGGAGCGGCAGTTCCTCGTTGATCATGAGCGAGACGACGTTGCTGAACCCGAAGTCGAACTCCTGGCTGACAACGCTGGGAACGAGTGCCGCTCCACCCTGCGCTTGTTGGATTTCGAGGTCGAGGCCGCGTTCTTCGAAGAAACCCTGCTCCATTCCGAGATAAAGCGGCGCCACGTCCACAATGGGGATGACACCGGCGGTTACCTCACGAAGCTCTCCGTCGTCGTCGGACGCGTCACCTCCGCCGCAGGCCGAGGTTGCCGCCAGAGCGAGTGCGCTACCCAGTACGAGTATGCGTCGACGCATCGTGATTCTTCTCCAGGGGGGCGATGACAGGGAATCCGTCCGACAGGTCGCCGTTGGTCAGAAAGAACGGCGACAGTTCGCGGGTACGCAAACCGATCGGACCTTAAGTGCGATTTACGCACATCTGTTCTGGCACCGAACTTAAGTGACCGGGGTTACCCCGTCAAGAGGCCATGTCCAAGCTGTTACGGACGTTTGGGGCGTCGCGCCTGGACAGCCGAGCAGCGCACACTGAGGTGTACGCGTTCCGGACACCCGGGCTTTGCACCCCCGGACCCGACCGGCAACAATGACGGCAAACCGACGAGGCGAAGGAGCATCGCGCCATGCGCAACACCCCGAATCGCGGCCGGAGCGACGGATGACCGTGGAGGAACCGCGCGGTACGCACTTCGTCCAGTCACTGGAACGTGGACTCGCCGTCGTACGGGCGTTCTCCGCGGACGAGACGTCGATGACGCTCAGCGAAGTCGCGCGCAAGACCGGACTGACCCGCGCCGCCGCCCGCCGCTTCCTTCTCACTCTCGCCGACCTGGGATACGTGCGCAGCGACGGGCGGAACTTCGCCCTGACCCCCCGGGTTCTGGAGCTGGGCTACGCCTACCTCTCCTCCGCGGGACTGCCGGAGGTCGCCCAGCCCCATCTCGAGCGACTCGTCAGCGAGGTGCGCGAGTCGTCCTCGGTCTCCGTACTGGACGGAGACGAGGTCGTGTACATCGCACGAGTGCCCACCTCGCGCATCATGGCCGTCTCGATCAGCGTGGGGACGCGGTTCCCCGCGTACGCGACGTCGATGGGGCGGGTCCTGCTGGCCGGGAAGTCCGCCGCCCAACTGGACGCCTACCTGGAACGCGTGACCCTGCAGCGCCTCACCGCCCACACCATCACCACGCCCGGACGACTCCGCGCCGAGCTTGACCGCGTGCGCAGCCAGGGGTGGGCGATCGTCGACCAAGAACTGGAGGAGGGCCTGCGTTCGGTCGCGGCACCGATTAGGGACCGGGACGGCACCGTGGTCGCGGCGGCGAACGTCTCCGCCCACGCCAATCGGACCCCGGTGGAGGACATACGACGCGACCTCCTTCCCCCGCTACTCGCGATGACCGCCCGCCTCGAGGCCGACCTGGAGATCGCGAGCCGCGGTCGCACCCTGTGAGGGTGGGGTGACACGGGTCCGGGGGTGACCGACCGCGCGACGGCGTCGGCGCCCCCGACCCCGTAGCCGTCCGCCCACGGTCCGACGGCGCGGACCGTGCGGGTGACCGACACCGATCCGCGCCGGGCGCGGTCGCGACCTCGGTCTCCAACGACCGCGTTCGGAGCGCGGGAATCAAGCCCCGGTTGGCACGCCAACCGGGGCTTGCCTGTACCCGCCGGCCCTACGGCGGCCGAGCGGGAGTCTCCCGTGCCGGACCACACGGATTCTTGACCAGTGCGACGGGTCGGGTTAATGTCTGTGCATTGATGTTCGCTTTATGAACAACTATGCGGTATTCGAACGAAAGTTGAGGGCGCACATGATCGTGGCGCTGGACGAGGGGATCCGCGAGCTCGTCCATGACGGAGACACGGTCGCGCTTGAGGGGTTCACCCACCTCATTCCGGTCGCTGCGGGACACGAGATCATCCGCCAGCGCCGGCGCGACCTGACGCTGGTCCGGATGACCCCGGACATCGTCTACGACCAGCTCATCGGCGCCGGATGTGCCGCCAAGCTGGTGTTCTCCTGGGGTGGTAACCCCGGAGTCGGCTCCCTCCACCGCTTCCGGGACGCGATCCAGAACAACTGGCCCCGGCCGCTGGAGATCGAGGAACACAGCCACGCGGGTATGGCCAACCGCTACGTCGCCGGTGCGTCCGGGATTCCCTTCGCGGTCCTGCGCGGATACGTCGGCACCGACCTCGTCGGCCAGACCGCCAACATCAAGCCGATCACCTGCCCCTTCACCGGTGAGTCCCTCACCGCGGTACCGGCCCTGAACCCCGACGTCGCCATCGTGCACGCGCAACGCGCCGACCGTGCGGGCAACGTCCAGATGTGGGGCATCACCGGGGTACAGAAGGAGGTCGTGCTGGCGGCGCGGCGGGCGCTGGTGACGGTCGAGGAGGTCGTCGACGAGCTGGAGCCCGTTCCCGGCGCGACGATTCTCCCCCATCGGGTCATCTCCGCCGTCGCCGTCGCGCCCAACGGGGCCGCGCCGTCCTATGCTCACGGCTATTACGCCCGGGACAACCAGGCGTACCAGGCGTGGGATCCCATCGGACGGGACCGGGACTCCTTCACCGCGTGGCTCGACTCCGAGGTCCTCGGCTCCGCCGGCGAAAACGCGAAGGGAACGTCATGAGCACAGAGAACCAGTGGTCCTCCGACGAGATCATGACGGTCACCGCCTCCCGCGCGCTGGTCGGTGACGCCGCGTGCTTCGTGGGAATCGGGCTGCCGAGCACGGCCGCGAACCTGGCCCGTCGCACGCACGCGCCGGACCTGTGGCTGATCTACGAGTCGGGCACGCTGGGCGCCAAGCCCGAGACGCTCCCCCTGTCCATCGGGGACGGGATCCTCGCCGAGACCGCCGACACAGTCGTCCCGGTCCCGGAGGTCTTCAACTACTGGCTGCAGCCGGGCCGCATCGACGTCGGTTTCCTCGGCGCCGCACAACTGGACAGGTTCGGCAACATCAACACCACCGTGATCGGCGACTACGCCGATCCGAAGGTACGTCTCCCCGGAGCCGGCGGGGCACCCGAGATCGCCGCGAACTGCCGTGAGGTCATGGTCATCGTGCGCCAGAGCCGACGCACGTTCGTGGAGAAGGTGGACTTCGTGACGTCCGTCGGGTTCGGGAACGGAGCTGGCGACCGAGAGCGGCTCGGACTTCGTGGCGCGGGCCCCACACGCGTCATCACCGACCTCGGGGTCCTGGAACCCGACCCCGAAACCCGGGAGCTTACGCTGGTCACGGTGCACCCCGGCATCGATGTGGATGACGTACGCGCGGCCACCGGCTGGGAACTCGCCGTATCACCCGACCTGACGACGACCACACCGCCGTCCGACGAGGAGCTCGCCGTTCTGCGAGTCCTCACCGGCAAGTAGGGGCAGCCCCATGACAGAGACCTTCATCCTCGACGCGGTACGCACCCCGTTCGGCAAGTACGGCGGTGCCCTTTCCGGTGAACGCCCCGACGACCTCGCCGCGCACGTGGTCCGCGCGCTCGTCGACCGCTCTCCCGACCTGGACCCCGCGACGATCGACGACATCCTGCTCGGAGACGCGAACGCCGCGGGAGAGGACAACCGTGACGTCGCACGGATGGCCGGCCTGCTGGCGGGGCTGCCCACCAGCGTGCCGGGAGCCACGGTGAACCGGCTTTGCGGGTCCGGGATGGAGGCCGCCATCGCGGCCAACCGCGCGATCGCCGTCGGCGACGCCTCGCTCATGATCGCCGGTGGTGTGGAGTCGATGAGTCGCGCCCCCTGGGTCATGCCCAAGCCCCCCAAGGGCTTCCCCGCCGGGAACGCCACCATGTACTCCACCACCCTCGGCTGGCGAATGGTGAACCCGAGCATGCCCGAGCGGTGGACCATCTCCCTGGGGGAGAGCACCGAGCACCTCGCGGAGCTCAACGGCATCGGCCGCGCGGAGCAGGACGCCTTTGCCCTGGCCAGCCAGGAGAAGGCCGCCGCCGCGTGGGCGGCCAAGTCCTTCGACGCGGAGGTCGTCGCGATCCCCGGGGTGGACCTCGCCCGGGACGAGAGCATCCGGGACACCTCCATGGAGAAGTTGGCGACCCTGAAGCCGGCGTTCCGCGCCGAGGGCACGGTCACGGCCGGGAACGCGTCCCCCCTGACCGACGGTGCCGCCGCGCTCCTCCTGGGCGACGAGTCCGCCGTCAAGGCGACCGGGAGACAACCCCTCGCCCGGATCGTCAGCCGGGGCGTGGCAGGGGTAGACCCCGACGTCTTCGGGATCGGCCCCGTCGAGGCGGCGAACATGGCCCTGCGCCGCGCGGGAATCGGTTGGGACGACCTGGCGGTCGTCGAGCTCAACGAGGCGTTCGCCGCGCAGTCGTTGGCCTGCCTGAAGCACTGGCCGGACCTCGACCCCGCCATCGTGAACCCCAACGGGGGCGCGATCGCCATCGGTCATCCGCTCGGGGCGTCCGGGGCCCGGGTGCTGGGCACACTCGCCCACCAGTTGCACCGGCGTGGCGGCGGGTGGGGGCTCGCCGCGATCTGCATCGGTGTCGGCCAAGGACTCGCCGTCGTTCTGCACGTCTAACCTTCGAGGAGGCCCCCATGGCAGCGACACCGGAGCACCCACCGTCGCCGGCTGGTACGACCAGGACCCCGAACGGGCTCGTGGTACCGGGTTACCAGCGCGACGGCAGGTCACACCCCCCACTGGACTACCCCGGATACCGCAGCACGTCCCTGCGGCATCCCAAGCAGCCACTCGTCCTGCTCCCCCACATGTTGACCGAGGTCACCAATCCCGTGTACGGCGAGTCGGCCGTCCGGGAGCTGGACAACGACCTCACCCGGCAGCACGAGGGCGAACCACTCGGCCAGCGCATCATCGTGCACGGCCAGGTCCGCGACTCCGGCGGCTCGCCCGTTCCCCACACTCTGGTCGAAATCTGGCAGGCCAACGCCGGGGGACGCTATCGGCACGTCGGTGACCAGTGGCCCTCGCCGCTCGACCCGAACTTCAGCGGCTCGGGGAGGACCATCACCGACGCCGACGGCCGGTACCGGTTCACCACGATCCAGCCTGGTATCTACCCGTGGAAGAACCACGCCAACGCCTGGCGCCCCGCGCACATCCACTTCTCCTTGTTCGGGCAGGCGTTCACCCAGCGGCTCGTCACCCAGATGTACTTCCCGCAGGATCCGTTGTTCTTCCAGGATCCGATGTGGAACTCGATTCCCGACGCGGCCGCGCGGGAACGACTCGTCGCACGGTTCGACTACGAGAACACCGAGGAAGAGTGGGCGCTCGCCTACGAGTGGGACATCGTCCTGCGCGGTCGCGAGCAGACCCCGTTCGAGGACGAGGACGAGGACGACGAGGCATGAGCGCGACTTCGCAGACCACCCCCTCCCAGACCGTCGGCCCCTACCTGCACATCGGGCTTCCCTGGGACGGTGGGCCCTACGCCGCCGACGCGGACGCTCCGAACGCCTTCTGGATCCGTGGAACCGTCTACGACGGTGAGGGGACGCCGGTGCGGGACGCCCTCATCGAGACCTGGCAGGCCGACCCCGACGGCAGGTTCAACCATCCCGACGACCCACGCGGGGCCATGACCTATCCGGGCTTCCGTGGCTTCGCCCGCTCCGACACCCGTGACGGTGGTGCGTACGCGGTACGCACGCTCAAGCCGGGTGTGGTGCCCGGCCCGGCGGGCCCACAGGCACCACACATCGACGTCTCGGTGTTCGCCCGCGGCATGCTGCACCGCGTGGTGACGCGGATCTACTTCCCCGAGGAGGTCGAGGCGAACGCCAGCGACCCGGTACTGTCCGCGATCACCGAGGAGGACGCCCGCGCCACCCTCGTCGCGACGAAGGCCGACGACGGGTACACCTTCGATATCCGGATCCAGGGTGGACCAACGGGGCGTGAGACGGTGTTCTTCGACATCTAGCCCGGATGACCGGCACGTCGTCCTGCACCGCGCGAGCCGGAGTACACGGCAGTTTTCGAGGACCACGGCGAGAAGGGTACGGACACCGCGACGATGACCGAGGGACTGTTCGGCGGCGTGCTGGCTCGCGGCGACGTCGTCGCCGCCGTCACCGACGACGCCTGGGTACGGGCCATGCTGGACAGTGAGGCGGCCCTCGCTCGCGCGCTGTCCCGGCTCGGACTGATCGACGCCCCCGTGGCGCGTGTGATCGAGGCGGTGTGCGAGGTGGCCGAGGTCGACCCGGCGGCGATCGGCGTGGCCGCGGCGGGCGGTGGCAACCCCGTGATTCCTCTCGTCAAGGAGCTCACGACGGCGGTGGCCTCCCGGGACGCCGCGGCCGCCCGATACGTCCACTACGGTGCCACCAGCCAGGACATCATGGACACCGCGGCCATGTTGGTGACGTGCCGGGCGATCGACGCGATCCTGGGAGAGGCCCACACCCTCGCCATGGACCTCGCGCTCCTCGCCGCCCGCCACCGGGACACCCCGATGGCGGGCCGAACGCTGCTCCAGCAGGCCCTGCCGACGACGTTCGGCGTCGTGGTCGGCGGGTGGCTGGAAGCCATCGGCTCGGCCGCCGCGAACCTCCGAGCGACCAAGGACCGGTGTCGCGCGGCGCAGCTCGGCGGCGCGGCCGGCACGCTCGCGTCCCTCGGGACCGACGGCGTCGCCCTCTCCGCGGCGTTCGCCGAGGAGACCGGGCTCATCGAACCGGTACTGCCGTGGCACACCGACCGCGGGAGAGTCCTCGACATCGCTGGATCCCTGGCCACACTGGCGGGAGCGGTGGGCAAACCGGCCCGCGACATCACCCTCCTCGCCCAGACCGAGGTCGGTGAGCTGTCCGAGGTCGCCGGGGCGGGGGTCGGTGGCTCCTCCACCCTGCCGCACAAACGCAACCCGGTCGCAGCGGTGTCCACCCTCGCCAACACCAAACAGACCCCGGGACTCGTGGCGACGATTCTCGCCACCTCTGAGCAGGAGCACCAGCGGGCCGCCGGCGCCTGGCACAGCGAGTGGATCCCGTTGCGGGACCTGCTGCTGCGCACCGGGTCGGGCGTCGCGTGGCTTCGGACCAGCGTCGAGCGTCTCCACGTCGACGCCGCCCGGATGCGCGCCAACCTCGACGCCACCGGGGGCGCGCTCCTCGCCGAGCACGTAACCAGCGACCTGACGCCCGAACTCGGGCGGCTGGCGGCCCACGAGCTCGTCACCGAGGCCTGTTCCACCGCCCTGGACCGCGGCGCCGACCTGGCCGCGGTCCTGGCCGACCGTCTGCGCGGCCACCGTACGCACCAACAGATCACCGCGCTGCTCGCACCCGAGAGTTACCTGGGCAGCGCCGGCGCGTTCACCGACCGTGCCCTGGCTCGGCACCACCAGCGGACCGAGGAGTAGACATGTCCGACGCGACGGCCATCGATGTGGACTTCTCCGTCGAGGGACCGCCCAACGCCCCCGTGCTCGTCCTGAGCGGGTCGCTCGGCAGTACACGGGCGATGTGGCAACCACAGGTGGACGCCCTGTCCGCCGACCTGCGCGTCGTGACCTACGATGCTCGTGGCCACGGCGCCTCACCCGTCCCCGTCGGCCCCTACACCATCGCCGACTTCGGGGCCGACCTCCTGCGGCTGCTGGACCGTCTCGACGTGGAACGGGCCCACGTCGCCGGCCTCTCCCTGGGCGGGATGACCGGAATGTGGACCGCCGCACACGCCCCCGAACGTGTCGATCGGCTCGTGTTGCTGTGCACCTCCGCCCTCCTGGGGCCCCCGGAGGGCTGGGCGCAGCGGGCGGAGACGGTCACCGCCGCCGGATCGAGCGACGCCGTGGCGGGCGCCGTCGTCACCCGTTGGTTCACCGACGGTTACGCGAAGGCCCACCCCGAGGCCGTCGCACGGATGCGCGACATGATCGCCGCCACGCCGCCCGCCGGGTACGCCGCGTCCTGCCGCGCGATCGAGACGATGGACCTTCGGCCGGATCTCCCCAGGATCACGGCACCGACCCTCGTCCTCGCCGGTGCGCAGGATCCCGCCACCCCGCCCGCGCACCTGCGCGCCATCGCCGAGGCGATCCCCGGCTCCCGCCTGGAGACCGTCGACCCGGGTGCCCACCTGGCGAGTTGGGAGTCCGCCGGCACGGTGAACGCGCTGTTGCGGTCCCACCTGCTCGAGTGACCCTGCCGCGGTGGAGACCCCGGCCCGGTGAGCGCCCACCGCCACGGCAGCGACCAGCCATCACACCTGTCCACCGACGCGGTCGAACCCGTCAGTGCGTCAGCGCGCCCCTATGGAGAAACCATGAGTCACAGCCCCAACGACGGCCCCACCACAGGGGACGCGGACCGACACGCGGCGGGCATGCGGGTCCGCCGGGAGGTTCTCGGCTCCGACCACGTCGACCGTGCCGAGGCGAAGAAGACCGAGTTCACCGAGGACTTCCAGAACCTGATCACCCGGTACGCCTGGGGCGAGATCTGGACCAGCGACGGGCTCGACCGCCGCACCCGTAGCTGCATGGTGCTCACCGCCCTCACCGCCCTCGGGCACTGGGAGGAGCTCGCCATGCACGTCCGGGCCGCTGTGCGCAACGGGCTCAGTAGGGACGAGATCCGCGAGGTGTTCATGCAGGCCGCCATCTACTGCGGTGTCCCCGCGGCCAACCGCGCCTTCGCGGTGGCCCAGCCCATTCTGGACGAGACCGACTGACTAGTCGCCCCTCCCCCTGATCCTCGTCGTCGAAGGAGAACCGAGTGCGTACCCGTGTTGGAATCATTGGCGCCGGCCCCGCCGGTCTCCTGCTGTCCCACCTGCTCCATCGCGCTGGGGTGGAGTCGGTCGTCCTGGAGAGCCGGGACCGCGAGTACGTACAGAACCGCCAGCGTGCCGGT
Organism: Spiractinospora alimapuensis; assembly: GCF_018437505.1. Classification (NCBI taxonomy): domain Bacteria; kingdom Bacillati; phylum Actinomycetota; class Actinomycetes; order Streptosporangiales; family Nocardiopsidaceae; genus Spiractinospora; species Spiractinospora alimapuensis. Next base: position 1,619,041 of record NZ_CP072467.1, read on the forward strand.
GTGGTCGAACACGGGGTCGCCGAGGTCCTGCGCGCGACCGGGCTCGGGGGGCGGATGGACGCCGAGGGGTTCGTCCACGACGGTATCGAGCTGCGCTTCGACGGTCACGGGTTCCGGGTCGACTTTCCCGCCTTGACCGGTCGTAACGTCGTCATCTGGCCGCAGACCGAGATCGTGAAGGACCTGATCGCCCAACGGTTGGCGGACGGCGGCGCGATCGAGTTCGGTGCCAAGGCGACCTCGATCGAGGGGGCGACCACGGACCGGCCGCGCGTCCGCTTCCTGCGGGGGGATACCGAGGAGGTCCTGGACTGCGACGTCGTCGTCGCCTGCGACGGGTTCCACGGCATCGGCCGGCAGGCCCTTCCCGAGGACGTCATCCAGACCTACGACCGCGTGTATCCCTTTAGCTGGCTGGGCATCCTCGCCGACGTCCCGCCGTCCTACGAGGAACTGATCTACGCCAACCACGAGCGCGGCTTCGCTCTGGGCAGCATGCGGTCCTCGGAGGTGAGCCGGCTCTACCTCCAGGTCCCCAACGACGACAGCGCGGACAACTGGAGCGACGAGCAGATCTGGGACGAACTCTCCGCCCGGTTCGCGCTGCGGGACAGCGACTGGTCCCTCGCCCGAGGGACCATCACCGACAAGTCCATCACCCCGATGCGGAGCTTCGTCACCGAGCCCATGCGGCACGGACGCCTGTTCCTCGCCGGCGACGCCGCCCACATCGTGCCGCCCACCGGGGCCAAGGGCCTGAACCTGGCGATGCGCGATGTCACCCTGCTCAGCGAGGCACTGACCGCGTACTTCGGCTCCGGCGACGAGACCGGCCTCAACTCATACTCCGCCGACGCCCTACGGCGCGTGTGGCGCGCGGAGCACTTCTCGTACTGGATGACGACCCTGCTGCACCGCGCCGGAGATCGGGACCCCTTCGACCACAAGCTGCAGTTGTCCCACCTGCACTTCATCGCGGGCTCCACCGCCGCCGCCACCCAACTCGCGGAGAACTACACCGGCCTGCCGAGCGTGTGAGCGTAGCGCCGAACCGACGACTATGCCACGACTCCGTGGGGGTGAGCTATCGGTCGGTTACAGTTTCGGTGACCGCAGGTGTTTCACCTCCACGGAGCTCCCATGCGCACGTGTCCCGTTTGTGGGTCCAACGACTCGCTCGTCAGCGTTCCCGGGGTCGTCGCCCAGGGGACACAGCACAGCCACGGCGGCGGAGTCTCCCACGGCCGTGCCTACGGCTGGAACGGCTATCAGTTCAGTACGCGGACCAACCACGCCTATCACTCCACGTCGTCGACGGAACTGGCGGCCGCACTGTCCTTCCCTCGCGTGCCCGCGCCTCTCCCCTACGGACGGGTGGGGATCGTGGTGTTCTTCGCCGGCTCCGCGGGCGCGGGGAGCGAGGGTGTCGGCATCGCGGTGTTCAACACCGTCGCTATCGGTGTCCCCTTCGCGCTCTCCCTGGGCTTCGCCGGGTTGGTCCTGTCCGGGCGCTGGGCGAGCTGGGGTCGGGCCATCGTCGCCTTCGTCGCCGCGATGGTCACCTTCGTGACGGGAGCGACCATGCTGTTGCGGGCCGTCGACGGAGTGCGGCCACCGGCGGGACTGATGACCACGGTCATGGCGCTCCTTTTCCTCCTCGGCATCGCGATCATGATCGTGGGCTGGCGGGAACGCCGGACCCACCGCCGTGCCCTCGCGCAGCAGCGACGCGCCTACCAACTGTGGCAGGGGCTCTACTACTGCGCCCGGGACCACGTGGTCCTCGAGCCCGAGAGCGGTCGCTACGGATCTCCCCAGGACGTGGGCGAGCTGATCTATCCGTAGTCCGGACGCACGCAACCATGCTCCGATGACTCAACCATGCTGGCTGACCGCGGTGTTCGGACGCGCCATCACCCGCGGCGTCCCGACAAAAAAGCCAGACCCGGAGGTCTGGCTTTGGGATGGCTCCTGCGACTGGACTCGAACCAGTAACCTGCCGGTTAACAGCCGGCTGCTCTGCCGATTGAGCTACGCAGGACCGCTGCCGTGATCGGGAGGCTCCCCGCTGCGGCTTTACCTAGGTTAGCGCATTCGCGGAGGTGGTTCTAACCGTTCGCCGGCCTGTCCGGACCGGGACCGCGGTCGCGTGGACTGTACTCTGGGCGCTGACGGACCCATCCGCAGGCTAGGGAGCACCATGCGCTACCGGATCACCTTCGTCGCCGGGCTCGCCGTCGGCTACGTCCTTGGGACGAAGGCCGGCCGGACCCGTTACGAACAGATCGTACGCGCCACCCAACGCGTCGCCGGGAGTCCCACCGCGCGGCAGGCGGCCAACCGGGTCAGTGCCGGGTTCTCCGCTGTGGGGGAACGCGTCGGGGAACACCTTCCCCTGACGTCGGTGCGGGACTTCCTTCGACGGCCCACCGCCGAGGAGGAGGCGGAGGTGGTCGCCACGTCCGCGGCCAACGGGGCGTCGGGGACACCGGGCGCGGGACCGTACCGGTGACGCGTTGGTTGCCTCGCTCGGTGAACAAACTCCCCCCGGCGACGCGGAACCGGTTGGCCCTGCGTTCCGGGGAGCGGGTACTGGCGCACGGCCCCACGGGCGACGACGTCGTGGTCGCGACGACGTGGGCGCTGCACGTCCCGGGCCCGGACGGCTACCTCCGCGTCGCCTGGGAACACGTCGACCAGGCGTCCTGGACCGAGGACGGCCTGCGCTTCACCGATGACACCGGCGCGGACCACACTGTGGCGATGGACCACCCCGGCCGCCTGCCCGAGGTGGTCCAGGAACGGGTGACCGCCACGATCGCCGCCTCACGCCACGTCGCTCTCCCCGCGGGAGAGGGCACTCTCGGTGTTCGACTGTCCGCCCGGCGCCCACCCGGTGCCGGCTCGGAGAGCGTGACGTGGCGGATGCGCTTCGACTCCGGCTTGGACCCACACGACGCCGAGACGCGGACCCAAGCCGAGCGGGCGCTCACCCGCCTCCGCGAACAGACCGGGCTCTGACCGGGTCACCCAGGCGCCACCCACCAAGCCAACGCGGTCAGCCGCCCAAGGAGTCGTCCATCGCCCGGACCAGCTCGGCGTCGGGGTCCTGATCCAGGTTCCACTGCATCAGCCCCCCGAGGCCCTCGTCGATGACGTAGGCGCCCTTCTGGTGAATGACCTCGGGACTGTCGTAGGCCCACCACTCGTAGCCGTTGTAGATCCACGAGGCACCGCTCGCCTCGTCGTGGAATCGTTCGCCCTCGAACCGGCTCAGGTCGGCGTAGCTCCGGGTGTGCTCGCCGTACGTACCGGGGGCCCCACCCGAGGCGGGCTGGAAGCGGCCGTCGTTCTCGGAGCCGACGCCCTCCCAGCCGCGGCCGAACGCGGGGAACCCGAGGACCAGTTTCTCCGGGTCCAGACCATGGTCAAGGTAGCGGCGCACGGCGGCGTCGGCACTGGCCGCGCTGCGATCGTCCGGGGCGTCCCGTGGGGTGTGTAGCTGGGAGTGCGGCGCCGCGCGCGAACTCCACGCGCCGTTCATGTCGTAGCCCTGGATCATGGCGAAGTCGAGGGTGTCGAAGACCTCCTCCTCCACCCCGTCGCGCATGAGTCCCTCGTCCTGCGGGAGAGAGGCGCTCAGGAAGACCTCTCGTCCCGTCTCTCGGGCGTAGTCGTCGAGCTGGCGGCGGAACTCCTGGGCGAGGAGGGTGAAGTTCTCCTTGTCGTCCTCGCTGGTGATGTTGTCACTGCGCCCGTTGCCGGCGGGCCACTCCCAGTCCAGGTCGATACCGGTGAACACGCCCTCAGCGACACCGTCGCCGCCCTGGGGCTCACCGGGAAGCTTGGGCAGGTCGCCACGGATCCACAGGTCGATACAGGAAGAGACGAACGCCTGCCGCGACTCCTCGGTCGCCGCCGCGGTCGAGAAGTTCTGGGAGAGGTTCCACCCGCCCAGTGAGATCCCCGCGCGTAGGTCCGGGTACTTCTCGCGCAGGAGACGGAGTTGGTTCACGCTCCCGGCGAGGGGTTGCTCGTAGGTGTCGGACCGGCCGATGACACTGTTGTCCGAATCGTAGCGACGCTGGTACAGCTCCCACGCCTGGTGGTCCATCACGTGGCACTCGCCGTCGGTGTTGACGTCACCGAACGCCCACAGCAGTGTGGACAGCCGTTCCGCCGCTCCGGACTCGTCCATTTCGCGAATCGTGTAGCCGCGGTTCGCCACGTTCCAGTCGGCGAAGTACGCGACCCGTTCCCGGTCGTGATCCTGGGACGAGGCCCGCATGTCGATAACGACGAACGTGGTGAAGAACAGAGCGCCCAGAACGACGGCGACGATGATGGCGATCGGTAGTCGCGTGCCACGGAGTTTCGGCAGCCGGGGCCGGGAACGTGTCTCGGACATCAGTTACGACCCTAGCCCTTCGAACACCGATCCCGGGTAACACGACACGGTTGGCGAAATCCGACTGTTCGCCCCAGCTCGTCGAAACACGTCATCTGTCACGGCTCACCCCGTCAGGGGAAGTTCCCGCAGTTCACGCAGCCGGAACATGGGCTCTGGGAAAAACCCACCGGCGCGTCAGGTGAGATAATCGCGCAGAATCTTCGTACGCGCGGGATTTCGAAGTTTCGCGAGCGTCTTCGCCTCGATCTGGCGAATCCGTTCCCGGGTGACGCCGAATTCCTGACCGACCTCTTCCAGGGTGCGGGGATGCCCGTCCTGCAGCCCGAAACGAAGTTGGATGATGCGCTGCTCCCGCGCCGAGAGGCCGCGCAACAGTCCGTCGAGCTGGTCCTGCAACATGATGAACGACGCGGCCTCGATAGGGAGCACGGCGTCGGTGTCCTCGATGAAGTCGCCGAGGTCGGACTCCTCGTCACCGATCCGCGCGTGCAACGAGACGGGCTCCTGGGCGATTCGTTGGATCTCCTCGACCCGCGAACGGTCCATCCCCAACTCCGCCGAGAGTTCGTCCGGGTCCGGTTCGCGCCCGAGATCCTGGTGCAGTTGGCGACGCACGCGCATCAGGCGGTTGATGCTCTCCACCATGTGCACCGGAACCCGGATCGTTCGCGCCTGGTCGGCGATCGCGCGGGTGATGGCCTGGCGAATCCACCACGTCGCGTAGGTGGAGAACTTGAATCCCCGCGCGTAGTCGAACTTCTCCACGGCACGGATCAACCCGATGTTCCCCTCCTGGATCAGGTCCAGGAACAACAGTCCGCGCCCCGTGTAGCGCTTGGCGATCGAGACGACCAGGCGAAGGTTCGCCTCGATCACCGTGCGTTTGGCGGTCTCGCCCTGGCGTACGAGGGTCTCCAACTCCTGCCGGGTGGCCGATCGGCCGTCGGCCGGCTCCGGCACGGCGCCGGCGAGGCGTCGGCCGGCGTACAGGCCCGCCTCGATCGCCTTCGCCAGGTCGACCTCGTCCTGGGCGGACAGCAACCGTACCTGGCCGATCTCACGAAGGTAGATGCGGACGGGGTCGGAGACACCGCCGCGCGCGGGGCTGACCCGTTCCGGCGCGGCCGGCTCCGCCACCTCGATGCCCAAGGCCGCCAGGTCGCGCACGACGTCGTCCAGGGAGTCCGGCGCCACGTCGAGGCTCTCCAGGGCCTCGGCCACGTCCGCGGGCGAGACGGTGGTGCTCTCCCCCGCTCCGGCCCCCGTGCCAGCAAGCCGCTGAGCCACCCGCTGTGCTGGTGGCTGCTGGCTGAGCGGCGCAGGGAGTGCCACACTCATAGTGTGCCCGCTCGGGACGTGTTTTACAGAGTCCTACTTTTGTCACCCTCGTGTCAGGTGCTCCCGAGCGTTCCTTCGCGTAGCATCCGCCTTCGCCGCTGCAGGTCCATGATCTCGCGCTGGGTCTGGTCGTACGGCTCCGCGTCCTTCTCGGGGTCGAGTCGGCCCAGGCGGGTCCGCAGTGTGTTGATCTGTCGATTCAGGGCGTGGATCCGCACCGAGCCCAGGATCTCTCTGGCCGTGGCCTCGTCGAGCTCGCCGGCGATTTCCAGCTCTTCGGTTCCGAGCGCAGTGATGAACTTGGCTCGCGCCTCGGTGGGAGAGTTCTCGCGCAGCCGCGTCGCCCACGCCATCGGATCCGGCGCGTTGGCCACCCCGCCCTGCTCGCGGATGAACCTGCGCACCGTCTCGTGGCGGGGGTCGGTGAACACCCCGTCCTCGAAGTCGTCGAAGCCCACCGCCAGGGCGGGATGTTGCACCGCGATCTTCAGCACCTGCCGTTCCCGCTGCACCGAGGGATCGCGCGGGTTGTAGGGCGCGGGAGAACGGGAGGTGGGCTCCGCCAGTGTCGGCACGGATTCGGTGGTCGGGGCCTTGGCGGCCGCTTGGCTGATCCGCCGCTCAATGAACACGGTGTCGGCCACACCGATCCGCTTCGCGAGGTAATCGATGGTCAGTTTCCGTTGGTCGGGGTCACGCGTCCCAGTCACCACAGATGCGACGGCGTCGATGGCGGCCAGTTGCCCCTCGCTGGATTCCAAGTCGTAGGCGTCACTTCTGGCGTTAATGACGAAGTCGCTGAGCTGGCCGTGGTTCTCCATCTGAGTGCGAACCGCCGCGTCGCCGCGCTTCAGCCGGAGGTCACAGGGATCCAACCCGTCTGGTTGGACGGCGATCCGGATCTGCTTGAACGCGCCCTGAGCGGCCTCGAACGACCGGACGGCCGCGCGTTGGCCGGCCGCGTCGCCGTCGAAGGCGAAGACGATGGTGCCGCCCTCCCCCGACCCCGAGTGCAACAACCGGCGCAGCACCTTCACGTGGTCGTCACCGAAGGAGGTCCCGCAGGTGGCCACCGCGGTGACGACGCCCGACAGGTGACATGCCATGACGTCGGTGTAGCCCTCGACCACGACGACGTTCCGCTCGCGCGCGATGTCGCGGCGGGCCCGGTCGATTCCGTAGAGGAGTCGACTCTTCTTGAAGATCGGTGTTTCCGGGGTGTTGAGGTACTTCGGACCGTCCTCGGAGTCGTCGAGTTTCCGGGCCCCGAACCCGACCACGTCGCCCGACGCCTCACGGATCGGCCACACCAGGCGGTTGCGGAACTTGTCGTAGGGACCGCGTCTGCCCTGGCTGGCGAGGCCACCGAGAATGATCTCCTCGTCGGAGAACCCCTGCTGGCGTAGGTGCGTGGTGAGGGCCTCCCAGCCCGCGGGCGCGTAGCCAACCCCGAAGTCCTGGTACTGCTCGGCCGCGAACCCGCGCTGTTCCAGAAAGGCCCGCCCGATCCGGGCCTGGGGTGACCGGATCTGTTGCTGGTAGAACGCCGCCGCGGCCTCGTGGGCCTGGAGCAGTCGCTGCCGCTGGCTCGTCTCGTTGCGGGGGACGTAGCCACCCTCGGTGTAGCGCAGTTGGATCCCGGCGCGGTGCGCCAGCGTCTCCACGGCCTCCACGAAGCTGAGCTGGTCGATCTTCTGCAGGAAGGTGAAGACGTCCCCACCCTCCTGACAGCCGAAGCAGTGCCAGAGGCCACGCGCCGGCGACACGTTGAGGGAGGGGGACTTCTCGTCGTGGAACGGGCACAGCCCCTTCAGGGAACCGCCGCCCGCGTTGCGTAGTTGGATGAAGTCACCCAGCACGTCGGCGACGGGCGTCTGCTCTCGGACGAGCGCGATGTCCTCGTCCCGGATTCGACCTGCCACGGCAACCAAGTCTAGGTCCAGTGGGCGACACCCGGGATTCGTGCCCTCTGTCCCCTACGTCCGCGACAGTGCACAATGGGGGCGCCCCCGATCTTCGTCCGTTGGAGAGTCATGCCCCGCCTCACCCCACGCCCGGCCTGGCTACCGCCGCTGTGGGTTACCGCCGTTGTCGTCGCCCTGCTGGTCCTGGTCACCGCCGGTTCCTATCTCGCCGGCACGCAGTGGGGGTCCTCGCACGCCGCCGAGTCCCGCGACCAGGCGGCTCCGCCCAGCCCACCGGACGACACCGACGAACCCGATGACGAGGACGACTCCGAGGACGACGACGAGGAGCCGGAGGACGAAGAGCCCGAGGAGCTGCCCGCCGGGATCGACCCGGAGGTCTTCTACGTCCTGCGCAACACCGAGGTCGACCGGGCGATGGACGTGTCCGGGGTGTCCACCGACAACAACGCGCATCTGGTGTTGTGGGACACCCACGGTGAGCCCAACCAGCAGTTCCGTTTCGAGCCGATCGATGACGGAACCGTCGAGGTCGCCGCTCGCCACTCCGGGAAGGTGCTGCAGGTGGGGGGACAGTCCGGCGCCGACAACGCCGACCTCGTTACCCAGCTCACCTCCACGGGCGACGCCAACCAGCGCTGGACCGTCGAAGAGGTGAGCGACGGTGTGATCCGCCTGACCAACGACGCCACCGGGCGACCGCTGGTCGCCACGGGGACGGAGAACGGCGACTCGCTCGTCCAGGGCGGTGGGGACGACGACCTCCAGGAGTGGGCCCTCGTCCCCGCGGAGTAGTGCCCCGCCGATCACCCAGGTCCTCTCACGAGCCGTCCGTCGCGAGCGTCACCATGCTCCAGGACACGGGAGGCAGGACGACGCTGAGCAGTCCCTCGCGCAACCGAACGCGTGGGTTGTCCCGCGGCCTCACTCGCTCGGGCTCCTCCGCGGTGTTGGTCGCGTACACGTCCTCGTCGGCGAGGGTGAGGCACCGTTGGACACGGCCAGCCCCCACGGCCCTGGCGTCGGCCTCGAAGGTCACCGGCTCCGCGGTCGAGCGATTGACGACGAAAACCACCGCCTGTCCCCCGTCCGGGTCATGGGTGGCCACCGCGTCCACCACCGGAACCTCGCCGTACGTCGCGGTCTCGACGTCGGGTGCCCGTGTCTCGCACCAAAGGACCTCACCAGCGGCCGCCGCGGAGGTCAACGCGAAGGGGTGGAAGATGCTCTGCTTCCAGGCACGGCCTCCGGGCTCGGTGAAGATCGGCGCGATGACGTTGACCAATTGGGCCTGGCAGGCGGCCGTGACCCGGTCGGAGTGGCGCAGGAGGGAGATCAGGAGGTTGCCCACGACCACGGCGTCGGCCACGGTGTAGATGTTCTCCAGCTGTCGCGGGGCCTGGGGCCACCGCTGCCCGGCCCGTAGTCCGGGCGGGTACTGCCACGGTTCGGGGTTGGGTGCCTGGTACCAGACGTTCCATTCGTCGAACGAGATCTGGATTCGCTTGTCCCGTTTGAGTTCCGCGCGGACGCTGTCCGCGGTGGCGACCGCCGCGCGAATGTAGTCATCCATGTTCCGGGCGGACGCCAGGAAGCTCGCGAGGTCGCCGTCCCGCTCTTGGTAGTAGGCGTGCAGGGAGATGTGGTCCACCAGGTCGTAGGTCTCCTCCAGCACCGTTCGCTCCCAGGTCCCGAACGTGGGCATGCCGTAGTGGGAACTACCGCAGGCGACGAGTTCGAGGTCGGGCTGGACGAACCGCATCGCGCGGGCGGTCTCCGCCGCGATCCTCCCGTACTCGTGCGCCGTCCGATGCCCGATCTGCCAGGGGCCGTCCAGCTCGTTTCCGAGACACCACATCGTGACCCCGTACGGTTCGGTACGCCCGTGGGCGACGCGTTGGTCGGACGTCGTGGTTCCTCCGGGATAGTTGCAGTACTCCAGCAGGTCCATGGCCTCGAGCACGCCACGGGTTCCCAGGTTCACCGCCATCATCGGTTCGACGCCGGCCTTCTCGGCCCAGCGCATGAACTCGTCGAGCCCGAACTGGTTGGTCTCCACGGCGCGCCACGCGAGGTCCAGGCGCGTGGGGCGTTGATCCTTGGGACCGACGCCGTCCTCCCAGCGGTAGGCCGACACGAAGTTGCCACCGGGGTAACGCACCGTGCTCACTCCCAGCTCCCGGACGAGGTCCAGGACGTCCGTTCGCAGACCGTCGGCGTCGGCGGTGGGGTGGTGGGGCTCGTAGATTCCGGTGTATACGCCGCGGCCGAGGTGCTCGACGAAACTACCGAAGGTGCGACGGCGCACCGGGGCGACGCGAAACGCGGGATCGATGGTGGTCGAGGCGTGGAGCATGGATGACCTCAACTTTCGAAGCGAGGGCGGACACCGCCTGTGTCAGGAACGGGACACACGGGGACGGGTATCGGGGCGGAGGGCTTGTCGGGACGAGTCGGATGGCGCGAGGGTCCTAACCTTTGATGCCGGCTCCGGCGACACCGGTGACGATCTGACGCTGGAAGAGCAGGAAGACGATGAGCAGCGGTAGTGCGCCGATCACCGCCGCCGCCATGCTGGGGGCGTACTGCAGGCCATGGTCGCTGGAGACCGTGGCCAGGCCCACGGGAACGGTCATGACGTCGGGGTCCTGGATGACGATCAGCGGCCAGAGGAAGTTGTTCCAGGCTCCGATGAAGGCGAAGATTCCCACCGCGGCCATGATCGGCCGCGAGAGCGGCAGGACCACGTTGAGCAGAATCCTGATGTGGCCGGCCCCGTCCATCCGTGCCGCGTCTTCGTAGTCCCGCGGAATGGCGTCGAAGAACCGCTTGAAGATCAGTACGAACATCGGCATGACGACCTGTGGCAGCGCGACTCCCCAATAGGTGTTCACCAGGTTGAGCTGGGTCATCAACACGAACTGGGGCACGACGACGACCTGAGGCGGAATGAGAATCCCGCCGATCACCAAGGCGAACGCCCACCCGCGGCCCGGGAACTCACACTTGGAGAAGCCGTAGGCCGCCAACACACACAGCACCAGTGTCAGTACGGTCACGAGTGTCGACACGACCAGCGAGTTCAGAATCCACCGCAACAGTTCACCGCGTTGGATCACCGCGACGTAGTGCTCAACCGTGGGTGACGCCGTGAGCCACCGCAACGGCATCAGTGTGGTCTCGGCCTCCGGCTTGATCGAGGTGGCGATCGCCCACAGCAGCGGGACCAACCACACGAGCGCCGCGGCGATGGCCACGACGTAGAGGATCGTGATGCCGGGGTTGACCCGCCCCAGTCGGGTACGTGGCCGCGGGGCAGGGCCGTGCCGCCGCCCGCTCTGTGCGTGGGTCGTCCGTGGTGGAGTGGATGTCGTGGCCACGGCTACCTCCCATCCCGGGTGAAGAAGCGGAAGAGCAGGACGGAAACGAGGACCATGGTGATGGTGAGAACCCACGCCATCGCCGACCCGAGGCCCAGGCGGAAGTTCACGAAGCCGGTCTCGTAGATGTAGTGGATGAATGTGCGGGAGGCGAAGTTGGGTCCGCCGAAGTCTCCGCCCATCAGATACGCCTGGTCGAAGATGCGCAGTGACGCGATGACCTGCAGCACCGTCACCAGGCCGGTGGTCCGCTTGAGCTGTGGAATGGTGATGTGGCGGATCTTCCGCCAGGCGCCCGCTCCGTCGATGCCCGCCGCTTCGTAGGTCTCGCGGGGGATCCCCTGGAGCGCGGCGAGATAGAGCACGAAGTTGAACCCGACGGTCCACCACACGGTGGCGATGACGATGGCGATCAGGACCGTGCCCTCATTGCCCAACCATTCGACTTCCTGGAGTCCCATCATCTGGAGGTACTGGTTGATGAGCCCGAAGCCGGGTTGGTACAGCCAGGTCCAGATCATGGTCATGACCGCGACCGGCAGCACGAACGGCGCGAAGAAGGCCATCCGCAGGAACCAGCCGAGACGCCGGGCGTGGTCGGTGAGGATCGCGAGAGCCGCCCCCAGGGCCACGAGAGGGGGCACGCTGAGCAGGGTGAACAGCAGCGTGATCCAGAGGGACCGCCACATGTATGGATCGCCCAGGGCCTCGACCCAGTTCTCGATCCCCACCCACGACACCGGCCCACCGGCGAGGCTCCGGTCGGTGAAGCTGTAGCCGAGCATCGCGAGGGACGGCCAGATCAAGAACAGGACGTAGAAGGCGACGAAGGGCAGGATGAACCACGGTCCCGCCCAGCGTCCGGACTCCCGAACGTCTCCGGCTGACGCGCGCCCACGGTGTTTGTTCGACCTGTTGGAAAGTTTGGAAAGTGTGGTCATCACGGCGCACCTCCTCAGACCGGGGATGGAGTCGTGACGAGTGTGCGCAGGCTGGCCTTGAACTGTTCCAGGGCCTGTTCGGGATTCGAACTCCCCGTGTGCAGCCCGTTGAGCGCGGCCGCCGCCTCCGACTGCAGGCGGCTCGACGAACCGCTGAACCACACGTCCGGCTCGAACTCCGCGTTCTCCGCGGCGCCGGCATAGTGGACGTGGGGCTCCAGCGCCTGGTACTCGTCGCTCTCGACCACCGGCTGGTACGCGGGAATGTGTCCGCCGCCCTCGCTCCAGATGAGGCTGTTCCTCAGCATCCAGGCCATGTACGCGAGTGACGCACGTGTCCTCTCCGGGTCACGGTCGTCCTGATGGGGCAGCACGAAACAGTGTGCGTCGGCACGGGTACGGCGGTTACCGAACAGGTCCGGCGCCTCGCCCGCGGAGTACGGAAGACCGGAGTCCTCGAAGCTGGGGATCTCCCAGTTGCCTTGGAAGAGGAGCCCGGCCTGTCCGTTGTCGAGGACCGCGGTCGCGCCGGGATTGTTGGTGAATCGAGGAGTCAAACCCTCTTCGGTGAGTTGATGGATCACCGCGAAGGCGTTGAGGGCGGCCTCGTCGTCGATCTGGAAATCATCCTCGAAGAACGTGAGCTCGGCGTCCTGCTGGCGGTACATCGTCCAGAAGAACGGCCAGGAGTACGTGGTGTCCAGAGACAGGGCGAGGTCCCCGGTGACTTCCTGAACCGCACGACACATGTCGAGGTACTCCTCCACACCGTGGGTCTCGACCAACCGGCCGTCGGAGTCGAGCAGACCCGCCTCCTCACAGATCTCCGGGTTGAAGTAGTGAATGTGGGGGTGGGTGTCGAACGCGAGTCCGTAGAGTTCGCCGTCGTGGAATCCCTGATTCCAGACATGCGGCAGGAGGACGTTCTCGTCGATCCCGAAATCGGCGAGGGTGTCCGTGTCGATGGGGTCCAGGAGCCGTCCCGGGGCCATGCTCGCCAGTCGGGACATGTGGAGAACGGCCACGTCGGCCGCGCGGCCACCGGCCGCGCTCATCGCGACCTTGGTGTAGAAGGGTGGCCCCCACTCGAACGTCACGGCCCGGAAGTCGATGTCCGGATGCTCGTCCTGGTAACGCTGGTGCATCTGGATGATCCGATCCCCGTCTCCGGCGGAGAACGGATTCCACTGCCGCAACGGGATTCGGTCATCCAACACCGCGTCCGCGGGACCGCATCCGGTGATTCCGAGTGCCGCGCCGGTGAGGCCGAGGCCGCTGGCCGCGATGAATCCCCGGCGGGGGAGCCATCGCTCCGATCGGTGGGTGTACTTCGCGTCCCTCATGCGAACGCGCCTCCTCTGAGTCGGTGGTGCGCCTGGGAGTAACTGTCGGGACGGACGGACCGGGCCGCTCCCGTCCTGGAGATGTCGGTGGTGGCGTCGCCGCGACAGCGCGAACTCCACCACTGGCTCGGTCGGATGTGGTGGGGATGGAGGGGTGCGGGTCCTACGGCGGGGACTCACGCACCCTTCCCACGGCGGAGCCGCCCGCCGCCAACGCCGTTGACTCGGCGGGCTCGGGAGGCCGGTCCGCGGTCGACTCGGCGTGGACGCGGCGGGGGGCCACGCGGGTCTTGTTGTAGATGTCGAAGGCCACGGCCGCGAGCAGGACGAGTCCCTTGATGAGCTGTTGCCAGTCGACCCCGAGACCGATGATGGACATGCCGTTGTTCATGACGCCCATGACCAGGGCACCGATGACGGCTCCGACCACCGTGCCGACGCCCCCGTACGCTGAGGCGCCGCCGATGAAGGCGGCCGCGATCGCCTCCAGCTCGAACATGGTGCCCGCGCGGGGGGTCGCCGCGTTGAGTCGCGCGACGAACACCAGACCCGCCAGCGCCGAGAGCGCTCCCATGTTGACGAAGACCCAGAATGTGGTGGCCTGGGTTCGCACGCCGGAGAGCATCGCGGCCTTCTCGTTCCCGCCCACCGCGTAGATTCTCCGGCCGACCGTCATGTTGCCCATGACGAACGCGTAGCCGACGATCAGCACGAGGAGGAGGACTCCCACGATGGGGATGCCCCGGTGAATCGCCAGCATGTAGCAGAACGCGGTGATGGCGCCGACGGTCATGATGACCCGGGCGAGGAACACCGACCGGGCGCCGACGCGGAGGCCGTGGCGCGCGAGCCGGTCACGGTTGCGCACCGCGCTCCACACCAGGGCCACGGACGCGAGGAGCCCGAGTGCGAGGGTGAGTGTGTGCGCCTCGACGAAGGTGATGCCGACTCCGTCGCCGAACCGCACACGCGGGAGCGTCACCGCGACGTTCTCCATCGCGGGAAGGTAGCCGGATCCGAGCGCGCGCAGCCCCGGGGGGAGTTGACTGATCGACTCTCCGCCCAGCGTCACCATCGTCGCACCGCGGAATATCAGCATCCCGGCGAGCGTGACGATGAACGCCGGTATGCGCACGTAGGCGACCCAGAACCCGTGCCACGCCCCGATCAGCGCCCCGACCGTGATGGCGAGCACCACCACGAGTGGCACCGGAAGGTCCCACGCGGTGAGCATGACCGCGGACAGGGCGCCCACGAACGCCACCACCGAGCCTACGGAGAGGTCGATGTGCCCGGTGATGATCACCAGCATCATCCCGATCGCCAGGATCAGGATGTAGCTGTTCTGCAGGATGAGGTTCGTGACGTTCTGGGGCTGCAGAAGCAGACCACCGGTCAGGATCTGGAACAGAACGACGATCAGGGCGAGAGCGATCACCATTCCGTACTGACGCGCGTTGTTGCGGACCAGGTCGAGGAGGGTGGCCATCAGTCGGCCCCCCGGGGGTCGGTGCTCGTCATGAGTCGCATCAGGGTCTCTTGGTTCGCTTCGGGGCCACTCAGCTCGCCGGTGATGCGACCTTCACACATCGTGTAGACGCGGTCGGCCATACCGATGAGTTCGGGCAGTTCCGAGGAGATGAGAAGCACGGCGCGGCCGTCGTCGGCCAGCGAGTGGATGATCTGATAGATCTCGTACTTGGCCCCGACGTCGATCCCGCGGGTGGGCTCGTCGAGGATGAGGACGTCGGGTTCGGTGAACAGCCACTTGCCCAGCACGACCTTCTGCTGGTTCCCACCGCTCAACGTGTCCATGTTCTGGTGGATGTCGCGGCTGCGGACGCCCATTCGGGTGCGAATCCGTTCCGCGTGCACGACCTGCGATCCGGGGTCCACCACACCGTGTTCGCTGACGCGCTCCAGCGCCGCCAGGGTGACGTTGGTCCTGATGTCGTTGTCGAGAATGAGGCCGAGCTGTTTCCGATCCTCCGGCACGTAGGCGATCCCCGCGTCGATCGCGTCACCGACGGAGCGCAGCGCGACCTCCTGCCCGTCCCGTCGGACGGTTCCACCGACGTAGCGGCCGTAGGACCGCCCGAACAGGCTCATGGCGAACTCGGTACGACCGGCCCCCATCAGCCCGGCGATGCCGACGATCTCCCCACCGCGAACGGTGAGGCTGACGTCGTCGAGTACGCGCCGATCGGGTTGGGTGGGGTGGTCCACGGTCCACCCCGACACCTCCAGGCGCACGTCGGAGATGTGTGGGGTGTGGACGGGGAACCGTTGGTCGAGGTCCCGTCCCACCATTCCGCGGATGACGCGTTCCTCGGTCGCGTTCGCGTCGACGGCCAGGGTCTCCACCGTGCTGCCGTCGCGGATCACGGTGATGGTGTCGGCGACCCGGGTGATCTCGTCCAGTTTGTGCGAGATCATGATGCTGGTGATGCCGTGGCGCCGTAGTTCACCCAGCAGCCGCAGCAACGTGTCGGAGTCGGTCTCGTTCAGGGCAGAGGTCGGTTCGTCCAGGATCAGGATCCGCACGTCCTTGGCGAGCGCCTTCGCGATCTCCACGAGCTGTTGTTGGCCGACTCCCAGCGTGGCGACCTGGACATTGGGATCGAGTGGGAGCCCCACGCGATCCAGCAGCTCCCTGGCGCTCCCCACGGTTCGCCCCCAGTCCACGATCCCTCGGCTCGCGCGCTCGTTGCCGAGGAAGATGTTCTCCGCGATGGACAACTGGGGGACGAGGGCCAACTCCTGGTGAATGATGACGATTCCCGCACGTTCCGAGTCCCGAACCCCGCGGAACCGACGCACCGTGCCGTCGACTTCGATGTCCCCGCCGTAGGTGCCGTGGGGATGAACGCCGCTCAGCACCTTCACGAGGGTGGACTTGCCCGCTCCGTTCTCGCCCACCAGGGCGTGGACGTCTCCGCGACGTACCGCCAGGTCGACGTGCTCCAAGGCCGTCACGCCGGGGAAACGCTTGCTGATTCCTCGCATGCGCAGGATGGTGTCGCTCGTCACGCCGTTCGCCTCCTTCCGGCGCGGGCCGCTAGGACAGGTCGTCCTCGCTGTAGTAACCGGACTCGATGAGCACCTCGTCGTAGTTGTCGATGTCCACCGACACCGGTTCCAGCAGGAAGGAGGGCACGACCTTGACGTCGTTGTCGTAGCTCTCGGTGTCGTTGACCTCTGGTTCCTCGCCCTCCAGCACCGAGACCGTCATGTCCACGGCGACGTCGGCGAGTTCACGGGTGTCCTTGAACACGGTCTGTGACTGCTCGCCGTCGACGATGGAGCGAACCGAGGCGGCCTCGGCGTCCTGTCCGGTGATCACCGGCATCCCGTCGCTGTCGTAACCCGCCCCTTGCAGCGAGGAGATGACGCCGATACTGATCCCGTCATAGGGGGAGAGCACCGCGTCGACTTCCTCATCGGCGTAGTAGCTGCTGAGCAGGTCGTCCATCCGTGACTGTGCCTGTTCGCCGTCCCAACGCAGTGTCGAGATCTGCTCCATCGTCGTCTGGTCACTCCGCACGACGAGGGTGCCGTCGTCGATGTAGGGCTCCAGGACCGACATCGCGCCGTCGTAGAAGAAATAGGCGTTGTTGTCGTCCGGTGAGCCACCGAAGAGTTCGATGTTGTGCGGACCGTCGTCGTCCGCGAGGGACAGGGCCTCTTCGATGTAGGTGCCCTGCAACACTCCCACCTCGAAGTTGTCGAACGTCGCGTAGTAGTCGACGTGTTCGCTGCCCATGATCAGCCGGTCGTAGGAGACGACGGGGATCCCGGCGTCCGCCGCCTGCTGGAGTACATCGGTCAGTGCCTCGCCGTCGATCGCGGCGATGACCAGCGCGTCGGCCCCGCGCGTGATCATGTTCTCGATCTGAGAGATCTGGTCCTCGATCACGTCCTCGGCGTACTGGAGGTCGGTGTCGTACCCGAGTTCCTCGAACTCCTCCGCCATGTTGCCGCCGTCGTGGACCCAGCGTTCGGAGGACTGTGTGGGCATGGCGAGGCCGACCAGGGCCTCACCGTCACGGGCGGCGTCGCCCACGCCTCCACAGGCGGTCAGGGACAGTGCTGGCACGGCGAACGCGGCGAGGCCACGTGTGGTCGCTTTCATGGAAGCTCACTCCTCGTGCGGTGGGGGGATCGGGTCGTCAGACCCGGACGAACTCGATGCCGGCGAGTTCGCAGAACACTCTCCAGTCCTCGGCGGTGCGGCCGAGGGTCATGGCCATGTGGTGGGTGCCGCCGGCGCGCAGCCAGGCGTCCATGCAGCGGCGGATACCGGAGTCGGGCGCGAACTGTCCGTAGGGCATCTCCAGCGCGGGGAGGGTGGGAGAGTCCAGTACCTCGCCCTCGGCGACGACCAGGCGGAACCGTTCGCCGTCGAGCGCGACGAGTGAGGCGAGTGTCGCCTTCCCCGGCCGGTAACGGAACATCACGGTGGGAGGGTCATCGAGTCCGCCGATGCCCAACGGGCGGGAGATGAGGCGTACCGGCTCGTCCTCCCGCGCGAAACGCCAGTTCCCTTCCCCCATGTGACTCATGAGGATGGAGTCCGTGGGGAAGTCCATCGCGTACATCTCGGTGAAGTGACCGAGACCGGTGAGCGAGTGCGCGGCGCTGACGAGTGACGCGGCCAGCACGTCTCCCTCTCCGGCGAAACCGTAACCGTCGGCCATCAGACTGGACGCCGCGGCCATCGGTAGTCGGGCGAACCGACCGTCCTCCCCGATCGCGTCGAAGTGCGTGGAGTAGGCACGACAACCGTGGTCGCGCAACAGACGATCGATACCGAGCTGCATCCGGGCGTGGTCGTCCCGCTGTTCGTCGGTCAGTTGGGGGTCGACGTCGAACTGGGTGTCCTCCCTCGCGCGCAGCGCGGCGACCTCGTCCGGGGACGTGGCGCGCATTGCGCGGTACAGGTTCCCCGGCGCGATCACGTGCGCCTCGGGCCCGAGTTTTCGCAGTAGCGCGGTCTCGTCGAAGCGGGCGTCGCCCATGCCGTTCATGGGATAACCGAACACGCCGACCCGCAACCGTTTCCAGGCGGTCACCGCGTGGGCCGCCCGTGCCCAACGTCCGACGCGATCCCGGAAGGTCCCCGAGGGCCACTCGTCGGTGATGACGTCGAAGCGCACGCCGCCTCGCACCATGGCGTTGGCGGTGTCCTGGGCGCCGTGGATTCCCTGGTTGTAGGTCATGTCAGCCATGTCCCACCGGGGACTCACCGTGGGCTCCGGCTGGATGTTCGCCAATGCGATGGGCAGCCGGGCGGTGGTGAGCGCCCGCGTGACGCGCAGGCTCGGTCCGTAGGTGAGCATGACGACGAGGACACCGTCCAGGTCCTCGTTCTCGAACCGCCGCACGACCCGTTCGGCGTCCGCCCTACCACGAACCGGATCCCCGACGTGGACATCGGCGACCGGCGCGAGATCCTCGGCGACGCGGCGAGCGTAGTGCGCCTGGCGTTCGGTGATGCCGGGAATCATGTCGTCGTACAGCTCCTGCATCACCCCGATCAGGCCGATCCGGGGCTTGGTGTGGTGCGCTGTCACGGATTCCTCCCGTTCCCCGCCTGCTGGGGGCGTTGGCCGTAGACGTGTTGGTACCTCTGGTGGAGGGCGTCGACGTGCTCGTCTTCGAGTGACGTGACGGGGCTGTGCTCCCGCGCGATGTGCACCGTCCGCGCCACGTCCTCACACATCACCGCCGCCTTCACCGCGGCCCGCGCGTCCTCGCCGATGGTGAACGGGCCGTGACGGTCCATCAGCACGGCCGGTGACCGGTGGGCGCGCAGTGTGGTGACGATTCCTCTGCCGATGTCGTCCCCGCCGATGAGGGCGAACGGGCCCACCGGGATCTCCCCGCCGAACTCGTCGGCCATCGCCGTGATGACGCAGGGAATGGGCTCACCGCGAGCCGCCCACGCGGTCGCGTAAGGACTGTGGGTGTGGACGACTCCGCCGACCTCCGGCATCTCGCGGTAGACGTACGCGTGCGCCGCGGTGTCACTGGAGGGGCGGTGATCGCCGTGGACGGGCTCACCGTGGAGGTCGGTGACGACCATCGACTCCGGGACCAGGTCCGCGTAGGAGACCCCACTGGGTTTGATGACCATCAGGTCGGCGTCGGGTACGCGAGCCGAGATGTTCCCGCTGGTCCAGGTGACCAGACCCCAGCGGGTGAGCTCGGAGTGCAGGGCGCAGACCTCGGCGCGGAGTCGGGATACCTCCGGGGGAAGGTCGTTCATGTCGTGGCCACCGCCTCGTTTCGAATCGTGCGTAGCGCGTGGAGGACGGAGCTCCCCCCACGGCCGAAGTGGTCGTGGAGTTCGGTGTAGATGTCGTACAGGGCGTCGTAGGATCGCACGCGCCCGGGATCGGGCCGGTAGACGTCGGCCTCCCGTGACCCCATGGCGTCGGCCGCCGCGTGGATGTCGGGGTAGGCGCCGGCGGCGACCGCGGCGTGGATGGCCGATCCCAGGGCCGGTGCCTCCGCCGAACCGACGAGACTGATGGGCCGCCCAAGTACGTCGGCGTAGACCTGCATGACGAACCCGTTGCGGATGAGTCCCCCCGCCGCGATCAGTTCTCGGACCTCCACCCCCGCATTCTCGAAGGACTCAACGATGGTGCGGGTACCGAAGGCCGTCGCCTCCACGAGCGCTCGGTAGATCTCCTCCGGCCGCGTGGCGAGGGTGAGTCCGGCGACAACGCCGGAGAGGTCATGGTCGACCAGCACGGAACGGTTTCCGCTGTGCCAGTCCAGCGCGACGAGGCCGTGCGCCCCCACGGCCTGCTCGGAGGCGAGCTCCGACAGCAGCACGTGTGCGCTGACGCCGCGCTCCCGCGCACGGCGCGTGTACTCGTCGGGAAGGCAGCGATCGACGAACCAGCCGAAGATGTCCCCCACTCCACTCTGGCCCGCCTCGTAGCCCCAGAGTCCTGGGACTATTCCGTCGCGGACGACTCCGCACATCCCCGGTACGGGGACGAGCGTGTCGGCGTTCATCACATGGCACGTACTGGTGCCCATGACGGCGAGCAACTGGCCGGGGCGGGTCGCGCCCGCGGCGGCGGCCGTCACGTGGGCGTCCACGTTGCCCACCGCGACCGTCGTCCCTTCCCGCAGGCCGGTCCACCGCGCGGCGCGGTCGGTGAGTCGACCCGCCGGCTGACCAAGATGCGACAGGGGGCCGCGCATCTTGTCGTCCACGACGCCCTCGAACCCCGGCGCGACGCTGGCGAGGTACTCGCGCGACGGCCAGTCCCCGTCCTGGTGGAGGCCCTTGTAACCGGCGCTGCAGACATTGCGGGTCTCGCGTCCGGACAGTTCCCAGACGATCCAGTCCGCCGCCTCGATCCATCGGTCGGACCGCGCGAACACGTCCGGGTCCTCTCGCAGGACCTGTAGTGCCTTGGCGAACTGCCACTCCGCGGAGACCCGACCTCCGTAGCGGTCCAACCACTTCTCCGCCCTTCGGCGCGCCGCGGCGTTCACCATGTCGGCCTCCGCCTGGGCGGCGTGGTGCTTCCACAGCTTCGGATAGGCGTGCGACCGGTCCGTGAGGCCGTCGATCTCGCACAGAGGCGTGCCGTCGATTCGGGTGGGCAGCACGGTGCACGCGGTGAAGTCGGTTCCGATTCCGATCACCTGGTCGGGGGTGACGCCGGCACGGGTCAACGCCTCGGGCACGGCGCGACGCAGTACCTGTCGCCAGTCCTCCGGGATCTGCAGACAGGTCTCCGGGGGGAGTTCCGTGGCTTCACCGGGGAGGCGTCGCGTGACCACTCCGTGCTCGTAGTCGTGAACGGCGCTGCCCAGTTCCGTGCCGTCGCGGACCCGTACCACGACGGCGCGCCCCGAAAGAGTCCCGAAGTCGACGCCGACGACGACTGTGTTGTTAGCGCTAACATTATCCGCCACCGTGCACGGTCCTCTCGCTGTCGCCCATGCTCGCGTCTCCTCTCCTGCGAATCCGTGTCGTCAATCGCGCGTGGCCGGGACGCGCGAGGTACTCCCCCTTTCGATCAACCGAGCCGGGACCACGATCCTGCGGGGCTCCCCGGAGAACCGTCGGTCACCGTCGATCCGGTCGAGGAGGAGCTGAATGCTGGACTTCCCGACCGAGGCGAAGTCCTGCCACACGGTCGTCAACGGGGGGCTGAAGAAGGCCGCCTCGGGGATGTCGTCGAATCCGACCACGCTGACGTCCTCCGGGACACGGATGCCGGACTCGCCGAACGCCCGCAACACCCCCAGGGCCATTTGGTCGTTCGCCACGAAGACCGCACTGGCGCCCCGCTGATGGCGTACCACGCTGAGGCCGGCCTCGTATCCCGAGCTCGGACTCCAGTCCCCCCTGATCACGTCGGGGGCGTCGATCCCCGCGTCGGTCAGGGCCGCCCTCCATCCCGCGACCCGATGTTCGGCCTCCAGCCAGTCCGGCGGCCCCGCGACATGCAGTACCCGCCGATGACCGAGGGCCAGGAGATGCTCGGTGGCCATATACGCACCGCCGTACTGGTCCACACACGCCACGGGCATCCTCGGCGCCTCACCTCCCTCCACCGCGACAAGCGGTAGGTCGTCGGGGAGCTCGCCGAGGGAGTCGACCGCGGCCCGCTGCGGTGCGATCACGATGAATCCGTCCACCGACTGCTCGCTCAGATAGTCCACCGCCTCACGGACGGTGCCCGGGGTGATCGTCTTGAGGCTGACGATGCTGACGAAGTAACCGGCGTCCCGAGCCGCCTGCTCGATACTGAACAGAGTGCTGGCCGGTCCGTAGTGCGTGGTCTCGAAGGCGACCACGCCCAGGACGTTGGTGCGGCGCGTCACCAACGCGCGCGCCGAGGAGTTGCGGTGGTATCCGAGCTCCTCGATCGCCGAGCGGACCCGCTCCCGCGTTTCCGGACGCACGTTGGGATGGTCGTTGAGCACCCGAGACACGGTCTGGTGGGACACTCCGGCCCGGTGCGCGACGTCCGCCATCACAGGGGGGCGGGGGCTCGGATTCGCCATCGGTCGGTGACTCCCCATCAGACGTGTCTTGGGCCACGCACGCATCCCCGGACGGCCGGTCGCGGGCATCCACCGACACGAAGGGGATCATGTGACGCACGCTACATTGTTAGCGCTAACATCATCGTCGTCAAGAGGGTGGGCGAAACGACCCCCGATCGTTCCGAGGTCTCTCGTCACGCCTCCCCAGAGGACCCGTCGCCCACTCAGCGTCGTGGGTGGCGATCTTGGAGGTCAGGACCGCGGGGCTCCGCCGAGGAGATCGCGGTGGCGGGCCAGCGCGGAGGTGTCGGTGAAGGAGGCGGCCTGGTCGATGACAGCGCGCAACGCGTCCCCCTCCGACCGAGCGCGGAGGAAAGCGTCCCGGAACGTGGGCTCCAACGTCGCCGGGGCGCCACGCCGCAGTTCGGTGACGAGCTCGTACATCACCTCGCGCTCGCGTTCCCGGTGGGCGCTGGCACCGTCCCGCCCCATCACGTAGCACCGCGCGACCGCCTTCAGCAGCGCACACTCCAACAGCTCCCGCCGGGGGACGACGAGCTCCGCACCGTAGCGCGCCAGGGGCGTCCGGCCGTAACGCCGCTGGGTCGCCGCCTGGGCCGCGCGACAAAACCGTCCGATCAGGCCGCTGGTCAGGTCCTTCAACGCCGCGAGAGACCGTACTCCGCCGTCGAACTCCTCAGGCCAGCAATCCTCGCCCATGAGGTCGGCGAAGACCTCCTCCAATTCAGCGGGGTCCGCCACGAGGTCGTGGGCGTACTCCCGCGCCGCGACCTCCGCGACACGGGCGCGTTCCACGGGATCCCGCAGCGCCCCCATCGGCACGAGCCCGGCGTACAGACCGTCCTCCAGGTCGTGGACGGAGTAGGCGACGTCATCGGACCAGTCCATGACCTGCGCCTCGACGCAGCGGCGAGTCGACTCCGCGCCGTCGCGGATCCAGTCGAACACTGGTTGGTCGTCGGCGTAGACGTTGAACTTCGCGCTGTCGCCACGCCGGGGCCATGGATACTTCACCGTCGCGTCCAGCGTCGCCCGGGTCAGGTTGAGCCCCGCGCTCTCCCCCGCCTCGTCCAACACCTTGCACTCCAGCCGGGTCAGCAACCGCAGGCTCTGCGCGTTCCCCTCGAACCCGCCACAGGGCGCGGCCATCGCGTCCAGCACCGCCTCACCGTTGTGTCCGAACGGCGGGTGGCCGAGATCATGGGCGAGACACGCCGCCTCCACGAGATCGGGGTCGCAGCCCAGGACCCGTCCCAGCTCCCGACCGATCTGGGCGCACTCCAACGAGTGGGTCAGGCGGGTCCGGGGGAAGTCACTGGATCCGGGGCGCACCACCTGCGTCTTGGCGGCCAGACGTCGCAGGGCGAAACTGTGCAGGACGCGTGCCCGGTCACGTTCGAACGGGCCCCGTTCCCGGTTCTTCGGTGGCTCGACGACCCACCGGTGTCGGTCGGTGTCGGTGTAGACGGACCCCGGCTCCGGTCCCGCCTCAGACAGCCTCAATCTTGACTCCCGCGCTCTCCCCGAACGTCCAGTAGTACAGCAGGGAGGCGGCTTCACGCGTGATGTACCAGAGCTGTGTCTCGCGGGTGAGGACCGCGGGACCCGACCGGGCGGGCGAGGTCCCCGCGTCGATTCCCGTGTCGGAGGCGATCACCTTCGAACGCAGCGCGTGCCAGGGGTCGGAGACGATGATGGCGCTGGACCAGCCCCGTTCGTCGAAGCTCTCGGCGACGGCCTCCAGCGAGTCCAGGGAGTCGCTGCCCTCGCCGACGCCGACCACGTTCTCCGAGGGCACGCCTTGCTCGACCAACCAGTTACGTCCGGCCTCGCCCTCGGTGTAGTTGTCCCCCGGCAGGCCACCACCGACGGTGACGATGGCGGGGGCAACGCCTTCGTCGTAAAGGTTCATCGCGTGGGTGAGACGTGCCTCGAAGACGGGCGACGGTCGGCCGTTGTACTGGCTCGCCCCCATGACCACGATCGCGTCCGAGGGAGTGCGATCGTCCTGGCGTGCGGTGAACCACACACTGGCCCACGTGAGCACGGGAACGAGAACGGCCACGAGGAGGAGGGTGGCCACGACCCAGCGGAAGCGGAACCGACGGCGCGGCCGGCGCGGCGGCGGGCGGCGCCGTGGTGGCTCAGGCGGCTCCGGCGGTTCTGGCGGGTCGAGCGGCGGCTCATTCCAACCGGGGGCCGGCTCGGGCCGAGGGCGCACTTCGTCGCGGACGAACGGGCGGGTCACGTCGGCGGCGCCGGGCGGGCCGACCGTGCTGTCGGACGTGGGTCGGGGGCCGGTCCCGGTCGACGCGGACGGACCAGCGCCGATGACGGTGGTCTCGTCGCGGGAGGGTGGCGACGGCCGGACGAGGGCCTGTGTCGCGTCCGGATCCGGTCCCGGGCGACGTGCCCCGGAACCGTCGGGCGCGTCACCGCGCTCCCCGCTCGGAACCCTCAACCCGGCCCCCCTCGACGACGTGACCTCAGGTCCTACCCTGCCGACGTCATCGACAATAGCCAACGCGGGCAACATCCCGAGACAAACCGTGCCGGGGGCCCAGGTCCCCCGACACACAGGTTCCGGACGGCCCGTCAGGTCGCGCGGCGGGCGGCACGCCCCGCCTCGAGGCGCGCGACCGGAACCCGGAACGGCGAGCAGGAGACGTAGTCGAGCCCGGCGTCGTGGAAGAAGTGAACCGACGCCGGATCCCCTCCGTGTTCGCCGCAGACACCCAGCTTGATGTCGGGACGACGCGCCCGTCCCTCTGTCGCGGCGATCTGGACGAGACGGCCGACTCCGTCGATGTCCAGGGTCTCGAAGGGGGACGCCCCGAACACGCCCTTCTCCAGGTAGGCGGAGAAGAACGACGCCTCCACGTCGTCCCGCGAGAAGCCCCACACGGTCTGGGTCAGGTCGTTGGTGCCGAAGGAGAAGAACTCGGCGTGCTCGGCGAGTGGCCCGGCCGTCAGGGCGGCGCGGGGCAGCTCGATCATGGTGCCCACGGGGAAGTCCAGCTCCACGCCGTACTCCTCGGAGACCTCCCGGAGTACCGCGAGGGACTCGTCACGAATGATCTCCAGCTCCTGCACCGTGCCCACCAGCGGGATCATGACCTCCGGACGAGGGTGGCCACCGGCACGGCGTCGCTCGGCCGCGGCCTGGGCGATCGCGCGCACCTGCATGGTGAACAGCCCAGGCACCACGAGACCGAGGCGGACGCCGCGCAGACCCAGCATCGGATTCTGTTCGTGGAGGCGGTGGACGGCCTGCAGGAGGCGCAGGTCGTTCTCCACACTCTCCCCGCGGGCCTCCGCGACGGCGACCCGCACCGACAGCTCGGTGATGTCGGGCAGGAACTCGTGCAGCGGAGGGTCGAGTAGTCGTACCGTGACCGGGAGGCCGTCCATGGCCGCGAGGATCTCCACGAAGTCCGCGCACTGCAACGGGAGGAGGGCGTCCAGCGCGTCCGCGCGTTCCCCGTCGGTGTGCGCGAGGATCAGTGCCTCCACCAGCTCCCGGCGGCTCCCGAGGAACATGTGCTCGGTACGGCACAGACCGATTCCCTGCGCGCCCATCCGGCGCGCCCGGGCCGCGTCCTCGGCCGTGTCGGCGTTGGCCCGGACGTACATGCGGCGCGCCGCGTCCACGTAGTTCATGATGCGGTGCACCGCGCGCACCAGGTCGTCCGCCTGGTCGGAGGCCGGGTCGATCTCGCCCTCGAAGTACCGAACGACCGGCGAGGACACCACGGGTACCGAGCCGCGGAACACCTCTCCCGTCGTACCGTCGACGGAGATCACCTCTCCCTCCTCCACAATCTCCCCGCCGGGGGCGGTGAACCGCCGGTTCTTGGTGTCCACGTCGAGGTCCTCCGCGCCGCACACGCAGGTCTTCCCCATCCCCCGAGCCACGACGGCGGCGTGCGAGGTCTTGCCTCCACGGCTGGTGAGGATGCCGCGAGCGGCGATCATGCCGTCCAGGTCGTCGGGGTTGGTCTCCCGGCGCACCAGGATGACGTCCTCGCCGCTGCGCGACCACTTGACCGCGGTGTAGGAGTCGAAGACGGCCCTTCCCACGGCCGCCCCGGGGGAGGCGTTCATTCCGCGCCCGAGCAGGTCCCGGGGAACGTCGGGGTCCTCGGTGAATCGGGGGAACATGAGCTGGGCGAGTTGGTCGCCGTTGACGCGGTCAGCCGCTTCCTCAAGTGTGATCACCTGCTGGTCGAGGAGCTGGTTGGCGATCCGGAACGCGGCCGCGGCGGTCCGCTTGCCCACCCGCGTCTGCAGCATCCACAGTGTGCCGCGTTCGATGGTGAACTCGATGTCACAGAGGTCGCGGTAGTGGTTCTCCAACCGTTCCATGATGTCCAGCAGGCTCCGGTAGCAGTCCGGCGCGAGGGTCTCGAGGTCGGCGAGGGGCATGGTGTTACGGATCCCGGCGACGACGTCCTCGCCCTGTGCGTTCGCGAGATAGTCGCCGTACACGCCTTGGGCCCCGGTCGCCGGGTCCCGGGTGAAGGCCACGCCCGTGCCGGAGTCCGGCCCGAGGTTGCCGAACACCATCGCGCAGACGTTCACCGCCGTGCCCAGGTCGCCGGGGATACGTTCCTGACGGCGGTAGAGCACCGCGCGTGGCGCGGTCCAGGAGTCGAAGACGGCACGGATCGCGCGCCTCATCTGCTCGCGGGGGTCGTCGGGGAACGGGTGTCCGGTGTGTTCCGCGACGGCGTCCTTGAACTCACCGACGAGCCCCTTCAGGGCGTCGACGCCGAGTCCCGTGTCCTCGACGACACCCCTGGAGGACTTGGCGGCCTCGACGGCCTCCTCGAATAGGTCACCGTCCAGTCCCAGCACGGTACGTCCGAACATCTGGATCAGGCGACGGTAGGAGTCCCACGCGAACCGCTCGTCTCCGGACTGGGCCGCGAGTCCCGCGACCGACTCCTCGTTCAGCCCGATGTTGAGGACCGTCTCCATCATGCCTGGCATGGAGTGCTTGGCTCCGGACCGTACGCTCACCAGGAGGGGATCGTCCGGCTGTCCCAGTCGCTTGCCCATGGCGCGCTCGAGCGCCGCGAGGTGGGTGTCGATCTGGGCGTCGAGGTCCTCGGGCGGGGATCCGTTGCTGAGATAGTGACGGCAGGCTTCGGTGGTGATGGTGAACCCCGGAGGAACCGGCAGTCCCAGACGCGTCATCTCGGCGAGGTTGGCTCCCTTGCCGCCGAGGAGGTCCTTGAGTTCCTTGCTTCCTTCGGTGAAGTCATAGACAAACTTGGGCACCACAGGCTCCTAGCAGTGTCTCCAGGACGCTTCCCGTGCCGCGTCACCCCCTCGAGCCCCCCGTGGGGGCGCCGCGCCATCGTGTGCGTCCTGTAGTCCGCGTCCGCGGCGTCGACCACGGACGGCGTGACTCTACTCAGCCGGCGTCGCCGCACCGCCCACCTCCCGACCATACCCACGTTTTCGCTGGTCAATAGGACGGAGAGGCATAGCCCAAAGGTCTAGGCCGTTGACGGCATCATCTGCGGTATTCCCGATCTCCACCGGTGCGACGCGGTCCGAATCCCCCCGGCGTTCGACGGCGGGGGCCGTCCACGGTGCGCATCCTGTGTGTGCTCCAGCGTGGGCATCGCAACCCAATCGTCTTTGTTGCCCAGCCGAAACCAACGAAACGTCGCGGATTACCGGGACGTTCCGGACACACTACGCAAACCGCCCGGAGGCTGGAAGTGGAGCAAGATAAGTTCTACCGAGAGTTCCGCCGGTTGTGTGCGGCCGCGGAACACGAGAAGCGGCCGGGGACCACATCCCCCCGGGCCCCCGGCCGCTGTTTCGTTCCCGCGCGTCATTCGGCACGACGCGCCCGGCCCGTACGTCCTCAGACGCCGGGCAGCCGCTCCAACAGGTAGGTCTCCACCTGGTCGAGTCCGATGCGCTCCTGCGTCATCGTGTCGCGCTCACGGATGGTCACGGCGTCGTCTTCCAGAGTGTCGAAGTCGACGGTGACACAGAACGGGGTGCCGATCTCGTCCTGGCGTCGGTAGCGGCGGCCGATGGCACCGGCGTCGTCGAACTCCACGTTCCAGCGGCGACGCAGCCGGGCCGCCAGGTCCCGCGCCTTCGGCGAGAGGTCCGCGTTGCGCGACAGCGGCAGAACCGCCATCTTCACGGGGGCCAGACGGGGGTCCAGACGTAGGAGGGTGCGCTTCTCCATCTTGCCCTTGGCGTTGGGGGCCTCGTCCACGCTGTAGGCGTCGAGGAGGAACGTCAACATCGCCCGGTCGACACCCGCCGCGGGTTCGATCACGTAGGGGATGTAGCGCTCCTCGGAGTCCTGGTCGAAGAAGGACAGGTCGGTCCCCGACCGCTCGGAGTGGGTGCGCAGGTCGTAGTCGGTCCGGTTAGCGATGCCCTCCAGCTCGCCCCACTCGGTTCCCACGAAGTTGAACCGGTACTCGATGTCCACCGTGCGCTTGGCGTAGTGCGCGAGTTTCTCCTCGGGGTGCTCGAAGAGACGCAGATTCTCCTTGGTGATCCCCAGATCCAGGTACCACTGCATCCGGGTGTCGATCCAGTACTGGTGCCACTCCTCGTCACTGCCGGGCACGCAGAAGAACTCCATCTCCATCTGCTCGAACTCCCGCGTACGGAAGATGAAGTTGCCCGGAGTGATCTCGTTGCGGAAGGACTTGCCGATCTGCCCGATCCCGAAGGGGACCTTGCGACGGGCCGACTGCTGGACGTTCAGGTAGTTGATGAAGATGCCCTGCGCGGTCTCCGGACGCAGGTAGCTCAACCCCGACTCGTCCTGCACCGGACCGAGGTAGGTCCTCAGGAGCGCGTTGAACATCCGGGACTCGGTGAAGGAGTGCTTGGCGCCGCAGTTGGGGCAGGCGATGGCGTCCAGGCCACCCTCCGGCTCCCGTCCGTGCTTGGCCTCGTAGGCCTCGATGAGTTGGTCGGCGCGGTAGCGCTTGTGGCAGGACATGCACTCGGTCAGCGGGTCCACGAAGGCGTCCACGTGGCCCGACGCCTCCCAGACCTCGCGGGCGAGGATCACGCTGGAGTCCAGTCCAACGACGTCCTCGCGCTCACGGACCATGGAGCGCCACCACTGCTGCTTCACATTGTTCTTGAGTTCCACGCCCAGCGGCCCGTAGTCCCACGCGGCCCGGAGTCCCCCGTAGATCTCACTGGAGGGGAAGACAAGCCCTCGACGTTTGGCGAGGTTGACGAGGGCGTCGACGGTCTCTGACTTGATGGCCATGGTTAGTTGACTTTCCATCCAACTGGCGGTCGGCGGATCGCGGTCAGGCGCGATACTCGATGACACGGATACGGACACGACGGCTAACGGTGCGCGGCCCGCGACCCACGGCTCGTGAGCGCGACCGTTCACACTGGTGGGAACGCTCTCTGGGCGGCAGCGCCCAGCCTAGGGGAACCACGGGAATCCTCGCACCGAGACGCGTGGACCGCCCGGGCCCCTCATGGTGCGAAAACCCGGTCGACGACACGCGCGGTGGCCCCTCCGTCGTCCAGCGGACAGAACTGGCGCGTGAACGACGTGTACCGCTCCTGGTAGGCCGACGCGACTCCGTCGACCTCCGCGAGCGCCTCGATGACCTCGTCCGAAGTACGCAGCAACGGGCCGGGGGCGACCTCCTCGAAGTCGAAGTAGAACCCACGGAGCTCGTCACGGTAACTGTCCAGGTCGTAGGTGAAGAAGAGCATGGGGCGCCCCGTGTTGGCGAAGTCGAACATCACCGAGGAATAGTCGCTGACCAGGACATCGGTCACCAGGAGAAGGTCCATGATGTCCGGATAGCGCGACACGTCCCGCACGAACCCTCCGACCTCCGGAACCGAGTCGACCACCCGGGGGTGACGTCGGACCAGCAGCACGTGGTCCTCGCCCAGGACCGACCGCATGCGCTCCAAGTCCAGCCTCAGGTCCAGGGTGTGCTGTCCACGCGTGTGGTACTTGTCATCGCGCCAGGTCGGGGCGTACAGCACGACCCGCCTGTCCTCCGGGAGCCCCAGCGCGGCACGGATGTCAGCGGCACGCCGCTCCCTGTCCGCCGCGAAGAAGACGTCGTTGCGCGGGTAGCCCGTCTCCAGGATCTCACCCTCGAACCGGAAGGCCCGCCGAAGCAACGGAGTCGCCCACGGGCTCGG
Source organism: Spiractinospora alimapuensis (assembly GCF_018437505.1). NCBI lineage: Bacteria > Bacillati > Actinomycetota > Actinomycetes > Streptosporangiales > Nocardiopsidaceae > Spiractinospora > Spiractinospora alimapuensis. The sequence goes on from NZ_CP072467.1 coordinate 1,649,605, forward strand.
CGACACCAGGTAGTCCCACTGCGCGGTCTCCCAGGCGAGCTTCTCGTGATAGTCCCGGGCCTTACCCCGCAGATTCTCCACGTCGAACCCGATGCGTTTCAGCATGGACCCGTGCCACGTCTGCACCACGGTCTGACCGTCCCGTCGGGCGAACCAGGCCGGCAGTCGGGAGTTGGTCACCACGTAGCGGGACCGTGCCAGTGCCTCGTAGTACTCAACGCCACGCAGACGGATCGACGACGCGTCCCGGGGCGGTCGGGCCTGGCCGTCGCCCACGATCCACCCCATGGGGTAGTCCGTCCACCGGCCCGCGCGACGACGCAGCTCGTCGTACACCTGTAGGGGCGAGTCCGAACACTGCCGGCCGGTGTAGCTGTCGAAGGTGATCTCCTCGCGGACCGGCTCCGCGCGCATTCGGGGGTACTCCTCCTCCCGGAGGCGTCGCTGCGCGTAGCGGCCACGCTCCTTGGGTCGGAGGTCGCTGCCGACGCGCAGCACGGGACTGTACTCGTTCAGCGCCGTGAACTCGTAGTGGCGGCCCGCCGCGTCGACCCCGGTCGGCAGACGCGTGAGCAACGAGGGCGCGACGATCGCCCGCACGTCGACCGAGCGGCCCGTCACCGGACCGCCCAGACACCGTCCCCAGACCGCGTAGCGCCCGGCGGGCATGGACAGCGGCCCCGACAGGGTCTCGGTCGCCGCCGGATGGAACGTGGCGCGGAACCGGGAACCGTTGCGCTCACTGGAGGCGACGTACTCCTCCCGCCGCTCCATGGACTTGAGGACGAGGTCAAGATCTCCCTGACCGAGGTGTCGCCCCGAGAGGACCAGACTGTTGCCGTCCCAGCGTGCCTCCTCCACCGCGGGTTGGGCCCACCCGGCTCGCAGTCGCAGGTGCCCCGTGGTCGTGCGCTCCACGGCGATCTCCTGGTCGGGTGAGCCGGGAATCGCGCGGCGCCGGGACTCCACCTCCTCCGGGACGACGATGCGGGCGATCTCGGTGTCGTCCGAGGTGACGAGCGCCGCCGACCATCGTTCCTGGCGGAGCTTTCCCTCCCCCTCCACCAACGCCTCACGCAGGAGGCGATCGACAGGGACGTCCGCGCTGAACCGGGTACCGTCCAGCGTGATCGGAACGCGGAGGGTGGCGGTCCCCGGCAGTCGGCACAGGCGCAGCGCGACGCCCTGTCCCATCGGCGCGCTGAGCTCGCCACGGAGCTCGACCGCGGCGTCACCCCCACTTTCCGCGTAGCCGTAGCTGGTGAGCCGGGCCTGGACCGGCTCCACACCGATCAGCAGTTCCCGGTCCTCGTCCCACTCGGGTCGTGCCCACAGCGCACCACGGTCGGTGTCGGTGATCCGATGGGGTTCCGGACGTCGCGGCGCACCCGGAACCGGGTTCGTCAACCACCGCTTGCGGGTGATGCCGCGGTTGAACACCGACAGCTCGATCTTCCACCGCGCCGTGCCACCGGCCGTGTTCGGCCCGACGAGGCGACTGGGGTCGAGGCGGATCTCGAAGCCGCCGAAGTCGGTTCTCGCCGCGTCCGGCACGTCGGGGAGCCGGTACTCCGCCGCCTCCCGCATCGTCACGAGCACTCGACGTCGGATCCCCGTGTCGAGGTCCACGAGGGACGCGCGCACGTGTTGCTGCCAACCGCGCCGTACCGGGAGCCGCGTCACACCGAGGCGGCCGGACACCACCAGCGTCCCGTCCTGCCACTCCACACGCTCGGTCTTCTGTCGTAACCGCAGTTCTGGCCCAGCCTGGTAGACGGACCGGGGTACGCCCGCGTCCGGGTCCTCGAAGAACGGATAGCGCAGGTAGTAGCGGACGCCACGTCGCGCGACCTGCGCACGGGAGGGTTCGGTGCTCTGGGCGAAGGTCACGGTCTCCAACAACCGGGCGGTGTCGCGCCGCCGCGCCAGGTGGTACCCGAGCCGGCGCAGCGCCGACTGTTGGGTGAGAAGACGCGGATCGGCGGACTCGATCATGGGGGCGGCCAGGTCCAGGAACCGTGCCCTGGTGTCGTCATCGGCGTCGTCGAGTCCCAGCAGGATCCGCCACAGGTCCCGCCGGAGCAGTGTCGTTCGCCAGGCGTGTCGGGCGTCACCGTCAAGACGTCGGTCGAGCGCGGCCAGTGACTCCATACGTTCTTCGAGGTCCTGGCGCTGGGACAGCCGGCGACGGGCCGGGCGGGCACGGCGCAGCGACACGGGGGCCGGCAACGTGTCCACGGCGCCGGCGTGGAGGTACGCGGCGACGATGGCGAGGTCGTCGTCGGCATCGGGCAGATGGGTGTGGAACTCCGCGACGGCGTCCCACAGGTCGCGCCGCCAGACCTTGTTGCCCCAGAACCGGTCGCCCAGCAGTTCGGGCCGCGCCGTCGCGCGGACACCGTGGCGTTCCCGGACGAATCCCCCGCCCTTGACCGCGGAAGTGCCCACGCCGTGGGCGTTCAGACGGTAGGTGGTGCCCGTCGCGAGGTCGGAGGTGGACCGGTCCAGGGCGTCGGTGAGGTAGCGCAGAGCGTAGGAGGGCAGCGCGTCGTCGGCGGGAACGAAGGCGAGGTAGCGCCCGGACGCCTTGGCCGCGCCGGAGAACCTAGCCGCGGCCGTCGTCTCGGCGACGTCCTCGACCAGCCAGGCATTGGAGTGACTGTCGCCGCGGAGCCACTCCCCGGCGATGTCCAGGGCCCGCGGCCGGTTCAGCACCGGGTCCTCGTGCTCGTCCCCCTCCGACCACGCCTCCTCCGCGGTGGACGGTTCGGGGGTGTCCGCGTCATTGGCGTCCTCGCCCCCGTCGGATCGGTTCTCCGCCGCGGGCTCGTCGAGGACCTCCTGCCCGTCCTCCGCCGCCGCCTCGGGGTCGCCCGCGCCGTCTCCGATCGCGGCCGGGGCGGCGCGCACGGGCGCGAGGATCAGCTCGGTGTCACCGATGTCCTGGGCGCCCAGCGAGGAGAGACATCGTTCGAGGTGCGGCTCGGTGACATCGAAGGGGACAATGACGCTGAGTTTGGGCACGGAGCCTCGCTTCGTGGATAGCATCCGGTGGCATGTCTCTGGCGGAGTCGGTGTCGGCGCCCCGGAGGTCAGTGCGCCCGACATCCCGGATCGTCCGTCGACCGGTCGACGGACGACGGGCTAGGCTGACGTTTGTCGGCGGGTGAGGAGGACCAGTGTCCGCGAATGGTGGTGGCTCTCCCGCGAACGGAGGAGCCGGGCTGCGACGCGTGGTCGAGGAGCACAGCGCCCCGGTCCTGTTCTGGTTGCATCACGCACCGCGGTGGCTACTCCCGGTCGCGATGGCGGGCGTCCTCATCGGAGGGCTGTACTTCTCCGGGCTACCGGGCGCCGCGTTGCTCGGTCTGCTTGCCCTCTTCATCCTGTGGCTCGCCTTCATCGCATGGCCGACACTGCGGACCCCACAACGGACGTTGCGCTGTGTAGTCATTTCCATACTACTTGTTCTCGCCGTCGCACAGATCAGTCCGTTTTGACAATCATTTTCGTTTTCGGCACACTGTTGAGATGGTTGCCAGGAGCCTGTCTCCGGACGTGCCCGCCGCCACGTCCGAGCCACCGGTGTTCGCCGTACACGACGCGTCCATCGGGTACGACGGCGCTCCCGTCGTCTCCAACGTGAGTTTCACCGTACGTCGCGGCGAGACCGTCGCGATCATGGGCGCCAACGGTTCCGGAAAGTCCACGCTCCTGCGCGCCCTCCTGCGCGTCGTTCCCGTGACCTCCGGGTCCATCGAGGTCTTCGGCACCCCCCTGCGGGAGTTCCGCGACTGGGGCCGGATCGGTTATGTCCCCCAACGACTGGCGGTGGGAGGTGGGGTGCCCGCGACGGTCCGGGAGACGGTCTCCGCGGGTCGGGTGGCCCGCCGACGCGGCCTCTTGCCCTTCCCCGGAGCGGCCGACCGCGCGGCGGTCACCGAGGCCCTGACCACAACCGGTCTCCTGGACCGGTCCGGGGACGCCGTCCAGGAGCTCTCCGGCGGACAACAACAGCGGGTCCTGATCGCACGCGCCCTCGCGGGCGAACCGGACGTGCTGGTCATGGACGAACCGATGGCCGGTGTCGACGCCGCCAACCAGCGGGCGCTCGCCCACACCCTCGACGAACTGGCCCACCGTGGCCACACCATCGTGCTCGTACTCCACGAACTCGGCCCGCTGACCCCGCTCATCCAGCGCAGTGTCGTCCTGTCCCACGGCCAGCTCGTCCACGACGGCGCCCCTCCGCAGCCCGTCGGGGAGTGCGCCCTACCCGACCACGACCACGTCCACCCACACGCCGACGACACGACCGGATCGATCGCCGTCCCCGCGCCCGAGGGGCTGCGTCTTGATTGAGCTCCTCGACGCCGCGTTCATGCGGCGTGCTTTGCTGGCCGCCGCCCTCGTGGGCATCACGGCACCCGCCATCGGCACCTTCATCGTGCAGCGCCGCCTCGCCCTCCTGGGTGACGGCATGGGCCACGTCGCGCTGACCGGCGTCGCGCTCGGATTCCTCACCTCCACCTCTCCTCTGTTCAGCGCCGTTGTGGTGACCGTCCTCGGCGCCATCGCGATCGAGGTCATGCGGGTTCGCGCCCGCACCGCCGGGGACGTCGCGCTCGCGTTGCTGTTCTACGGCGGGATCGCCGGCGGCGTGTTCTTGATCGGACTCGCACCCGGAGCCAACAACGCGACCCTCACGGCGTTCCTCTTCGGGTCTGTCAGCAGCGTCACCAGCCAGGACGTCGCGACCGTGGCCGTTCTCGCCGCCGTCGTCCTTGGCGTCGTCGCGTTCTTCGGCCGGCAGTTGTTCCTGTTGTGTCAGGACGAGGAGGTGGCGCGCGCCTCTGGTCTGCCCGTGCGCTTCCTGAGCCTGCTCATCGGCGTCATGGCGGCGTTGACCGTCGTGCTCGCCATGCGCGTCGTCGGGGTTCTGCTGGTGAGCGCGCTCATGGTCATTCCCGTGGCGGCCGCGCAACAGCTCTCCCGTAGTTTTCGGGGCACCATGTCCGTCGCGGTGCTCCTGGGCGTCGTCTGCGCCCTCGCCGGCCTCTCCACCGCCTATTATGTCGACGTCGCGCCCGGTGCCACGATCGTGCTGATCGCACTCGCGGCGTTCGTCGGGGCCGTCGGCGTCGGTGGGATCCTGCGGCGCCGGCGCGGGCGCGCCCGCGCCGGCTCAGATAGCGTCAGTACCGTGCCCCAGAACGACCCCGGGAGCGTGCCGAGTTGACCTCACGCCGCGAAACGGTCCGCCGCGCCCTCAACGAGAGCACGGCGTTCCGCAGCGCCCAAGACCTCTACGCCGACCTTCGTGCCGGCGGGTCCAAGATCGGCCTGACCACCGTCTACCGTGCCCTGCAGTCACTCAGTGAGTCCGGCGAGATCGACGTCCTGCGCAACGACGACGGTGAGGCGGTGTACCGCCTGTGCGACACCGACCGGCACCATCACCACCTCGTCTGCCGCACGTGCGGCAGAACCGTGGAGGTCGAGGGACCGGCGGTGGAGACCTGGGCCGACACGATCGGGCGGCAGCACGGATTCGTGAACATCACGCACACGGTCGAGGTGTTCGGGACGTGTCCGACGTGTGCCGCGGCCCAGGCGCAGGGCCCCGACCCGGACAGCACGGGTCGGGCTCAGCGCACCAGCGCCTGAGGCGGACCTCAGCGCAGGGGTCCCAACGTCGGACGCTTGGCGGCCCGACCGTCACCCGACGACACACCCTGGATCCGACGTCTCACCCAGGGAACGAGATACTCCCGAGCCCACCTCAGGTCCTCCTGCCGGGCGGCGCTCCAGGCCACGGGCTCGTCGGGGGGCAGCGGGGCGCGCCAGTCCTCCTCCGGAGTCACGCCCAGCACCTCCAACGCACGCAACGCGACCCGGCGGTGCCCGTCGGCGGACAAGTGCAACCGGTCACCACTCCAGGCACGGCCGTCCTGCAGAACCCGCATCCACCACAGGTCCACCACCGAACAGTCATACTTCTGCGCGATGCCCCACAGATGCATGTTGTAGGTGGCCACCCGGCCACGCAGGTGCCGCATCACCGGCTGCCAGCCGAGGTCACCACCGGTACAGATGAGGACCCGCGCTCCGGCGGCCCGTAGCCGGGCGACCCCGGACTCGAAGACGCGCGCCACGCGGTCAGGGTCACCGCCGGGCCGGATGATGTCGTTACCGCCGGCCGAGAGCGCCACCAGGTCCGGGTTCAGCGCGATGGCCTCCGGGACCTGTTCGCCCACGATCTGGCGCACGAGCTTTCCCCGGACCGCGAGGTTGGCGTAGCGGAGGTCGGTGACGTGTCCGGCCAGCCCCTCCGCGACGCGATCCGCCCACCCACGGAACGCGCCGTCCACGCCGGGGTCGCTCAGGCCCTCGGTGAAGCTGTCACCGATCGCGACGAAGGCCAGGCTGTCGGGGAGTTGGGGGGCAAACGAAGAAGCATTCATGTGTCCCAGAATGCCGCGCGGACCGGAGGTTACGCTACAGTAAGTAACCGCCGACAAGGGGGATTGTCGCCGAGGTCACACGCACGTTCCCAAAAGTGATCCGCACCTCGGGACGCCCCTCGGGCTTCGCTACGTCTTCGGCAACGGGTTCGGCTCGGCTCCCCCGTATCGCCGGTCGCGACTCGCGTAGATCTCGCACGCGTGCCACAGGTGGCGGCGATCGAAATCCGGCCACAGGGTGTCCAGGAAGACGAGTTCGGAATAGGCGAGCTGCCACAGGAGGAAGTTGGAGATCCGCTGTTCCCCGGACGAGCGAACGAAGAGGTCCACGTCGGGGATGTCGGGCTCGTCGAGGTGGCGGGCCAACGTGTCCTCGTTGACCTTGTCGGGAGCGAGGCGACCGGCCGCGACCTCGCGAGCCACGGCGGCGGCGGCGTCGGCGATCTCGGCCCGCCCCCCGTAGTTCACACAGAACTGCAGTGTGAGCGCGCTGTTGCCCTGGGTCAGTCGCTCGCTCTCCTCCAGTTCCTTGATGACGCTCTTCCACAGGCGGGGCCGACGTCCCGCCCAGCGCACCCGGATTCCCCGCTCGTGCATCTCCTGGCGGCGGCGCCGCACCACGTCGCGGTTGAAGCCCATGAGGAACTTGACCTCGTCGGGGGAACGACGCCAGTTCTCGGTCGAGAACGCGTAAGCCGACACGTAGGGGATACCCAGTTCCAGAGCGCCCTCGATCACGTCGAACAGTGCGCCCTCTCCGGCCTTGTGTCCCTCCGTGCGGGGAAGTCCACGCTCCTTCGCCCAACGGCCGTTCCCGTCCATGATGATGGCGACGTGCCGTGGAACGAGCTCTCGTGGCAGTGCTGGGGGACGCGCTCCACTGGGGTGGGGATCCGGCGGCCGGACCGGGGTGTGGGGTGGGGCGGACTGGCCGGCGGCCGGGTCACTTGCACTCAACTGGGCTCCACGAGGCGAAGGGATCGGATTCCGTTCTCAACGTGCCACTGTAGATAGGCCGCGACCAGACCGCTGCATTCCCGGCGGTGACGCTGCTCGCTTGTGTCGGCCGTGGACCAGTCTCCGCTGATCAGGGCCGCCATCAGTGCGAGTGTCTCCCGCGCGGGGGTCGCGGCTCCGGGAGGCCGGCAGTCACGGCACACCGTGCCACCCGACTGCACCGAGAACACACCGTGCGGACCGGGGACGCCACACTGCGCGCACTCGTCCACCGCCAGGGCGAACCCCGCGGTCACCAGGGACCGCAACAGGTAGGCGTCCAGGACCAAGCGCGGGTCGTGTTCCCCCTCGCCCAGGGCACGCAGACCACCGATCAGCAGGAGGAACTGGCGTGGGGCCGGTTCCCTCTCCACGTGTACGACCTGCTGCGCGCCTTCCAACATGGCGATACCCGCGGTGTATCGCGGGTAGTGGTTCACCAGCGCGGCCCCGTAGGCACGCCTGGTCTCCGCCTGGGTGATGACGTCCAGTGTGCGGCCGGTGTGGAACTGGAGGTCGACGTGCGTGAACGGCTCCAGTCGAGCCCCGAAGCGGGACCGCGTGCGTCGCACCCCTTTGCCCACGGCACGCACGAGCCCGGCTCCACGAGTGAGCACGGTGATGATGCGGTCGGCCTCGCCCAACTTCTGGGTACGCAGGACGACGCCCTCATCCCGATAAAGCCCCATTGACCCCGTCTCCGCTCCGGCACACGTCGTTCCACTCATTCTCACCCATAGGCGCGGCCCAGACGCCGACGCGCCGCCCCCTTCCACTACGATGTCCCGACATCACCGGCGACACGGGCCATACCGACACAGCAGTCACATCCCCGACATCCGGCATCGGAATCGACCGACCCGTCGGTGCGTGATCGAGACCGACAGAACTCTCCTCCACTCCCCCAGCACTGAAGGCGGTCCGCCCCAATGTCCGAGAGAAGCCGTTCGCGTCACCGCCACGCCGGCGGATTTCCTTCCGCGCGTCGTCGCGGCCCCGGGTCCACCGCCGCGCGGGTGTGCCTGGTGTCCCTGCTGCCGCTGGGCGCCGTGGCTCTCGCCGCGCTCGGACTGACCGTCCCGGAGGTCGACCCGGACGCCGCCTCGCAGGGAACACCGGGAGGTCCGCACGAAGCCAGCCAGTCCCGAGAGGAGTTCTTCGCCCAGTCCAGCTACGACGACACGCCCGAGGCCGCGATGGAACGCGCGGACCCCGTACGAGAGCCGGCGCCGGTACCAACCGTCCAGACCGAGATCGCCGTCGAGGAGGAGGAGATCCCCGACGAGGTCGACGAGGAGGACGACGACGAGGAGGAGACCGGGTCGGCCGGCGGAGCCACGGTCGACGAGGTCGTGCGACTCACCAACTCCGAGCGCGCCGCCGCCGGCTGTGACGCGCTGCGGGTGGACGACAGGCTGACCCAGGCCGCCCAGGACCACAGCGAAGACATGGCACGTCGTGAGTACATGGATCACGAGACACCCGAGGGTCTGGACCCGTCCGACCGGGCCGAGGCGGCGGGCTACGACGCGCTCTCCGGAGAGAACGTCGCGGCTGGGCAGCGAAGCGCCCAGGAGGTCGTGGACGCCTGGATGAACAGTGAGGGCCACCGTAGGAACATCGTCGACTGTGACAACGTCGCCATCGGTGTCGGTGAGCGGGACTTCTACTGGACGCAGAAGTTCGGAGCGGAGTGACCGGCGTTCCGGTGGTGGGTTCGAACCTCGTCCCGAACATCCGGCCGGTATGGGAGAGGGCGATCCAATCCGGTGGGCGTCGGGTCCAAGGGCCTGACACCGCTGAGCGGGGCCGCGCCGTCGGGCCGACCCCACCAGCGGTCACGGACACCCCAAGCGCCCGTGACCGCTCACGACAGACCGGACCTCGGCTCAGTCCTCCGCGGCCCGACGGCGGGCGTGGTTGACGGCGCTGCAGACCGCCCTGAGGGACGCGGTCGTGGTGTTGGCGTTGATGCCGGCTCCCCAGTAGGTGCGACCGTCCACGCTCGCCTCCACGTAGGCCGCCGCTCGCGCGTCGCCCCCCTCACTGAGCGCGTGCTCGACGTAGTCCATCACGCGCACCGACACCCCGACGGTGCCCAGCGCGTCCACGAACGCGGAGATGGGGCCGTTTCCGGTGCCCGTGACCTCCCGAATCTCCCCCTCCGTCCGGACGTCCGCCGCGATGGTGACCTGGCCCTCGGCGTCCGTGGAGGAGCGGTGGGCCAGCACGCTCATGCCGCCCGCCTCCTGGAGATAGCTCTCGGTGAAGATCTCCCAGATGCGGTCGCCCGTGAACTCCCCGCCCTCGCTGTCGGTCTGGCGCTGGACCGCGCGGGAGAACTCGATCTGCATCCGTCGCGGCAGCTCCAGTGAGTGGTCGCGCTGGAGGATGTAGGAGACGCCGCCCTTCCCGGACTGGCTGTTCACCCGAATCACGGCCTCGTAGTTACGGCCCACGTCCCGTGGGTCGATCGGCAGGTACGGAGCCTGCCAGGGGTACTCGTCCACGGGGACGCCCGCGCGCGCGGCGTCGGCCTTGATCGCGCTCAGGCCCTTCTTGATCGCGTCCTGGTGGGAGCCGGAGAACGCGGTGTACACCAGGTCACCGCCGTAGGGGTGGCGGGGTGCCACGGGCAACTGGGTGCAGTGCTCCACGATCCGGCGGATCTCGTCGATGTCGGAGAAGTCGACCTCCGGGTCCACCCCCTGGCTGAACAGGTTGAGGCCCAGGGTCACCAGACAGACGTTGCCGGTGCGCTCACCGTGGCCGAACAGGCAGCCCTCCACTCGGTCGGCTCCCGCCATCACGGCGAGTTCCGCCGAGGCGACGCCCGTGCCACGGTCGTTGTGCGGATGGACCGACAGGCACACGTGCTCGCGGCGGGACAGGTTCCGACTCATCCACTCGATCTGGTCGGCGTAGACGTTCGGCGTGGTCCGCTCGACCGTCGCCGGCAGGTTGAGGATGATCTCCCGGCCGGGGCCCGGCTGCCAGACGTCCATGACGGCCTCGCAGACCTCCAGCGCGAAGTCCAGCTCAGTGTCGATGAAGATCTCGGGCGAGTACTCGTAACCGAAGTACTCCGTGTCGCCCAGGTACTGCTCGGCGAACTTCATGATGTGACGGGTGCCGTCCACCGCGAGGGCCTTGCACTCCTCGCGCTCCACCCCGAAGACCACCCGGCGGAACAGCGGAGCCGTCGCGTTGTACAGGTGAACGGTCGCGTTCTTCGCCCCGACCAGGCTCTGCACCGTCCGCTCGATCAGGTCCTCACGCGCCTGGGTCAGCACGGAGATCTGCACACCGTCGGGGATCGCGTCCCCGTCGATCAGCGACCGAACGAAGTCGAAGTCGGTCTGGCTCGCGGCCGGGAACCCCACCTCGATCTCGGTGTATCCCATCCGCACCAGCAGGTCGAACATCTCCCGCTTGCGTTCGGGGTCCATCGGCTCGATCAGCGACTGGTTTCCGTCCCGCAGGTCGGTCGACAGCCAACGCGGCGCCCGCTCGATGCGTTTGGACGGCCAGGTACGGTCCGGCAGATCGACCGTCGGGAACGCGGAGTAGCGCTGGAACGGCATAGAACTGGGCCGCTGTCGGCCGTGGCGCTGAAAACCGTGCCGCTGAAAAGAGTGCGATTCGTTCGACATCTCATGCTCCCCAAGGATTTCGCCGTGGATTCCGCGGCCGACAAAAACGCAACACGAATCTCCGCGGCGAGGGAGCCAGCCTGGTTAACGGCCCCCGCCGCGGCGGCTAAGGAGGAGCAGCGCACGCGACATACTCCGACGAGCGTACCAGGCCGACCGATCTCTTGGTCCCGGACAAGTCGGCCACCCCCGAACCACGCCGATTCGGCACGGTCACCGCGGGAGCGCTCGCGCGTCAGCCGCGGCGGTCCACCCCGCCCGGACGGGACCCGACGGTGCGTGACCCCCAGGCGCTCGCCGCCTAGTCTGGGACACGTGAAGGACTCACAAACCACCACGGTGAGCCAGCGCGTCATCCGTGAGGCGTGGATCCTGCTCGGCCCGCTTCCGTGTTCCATCGTGATGCAGGTCGCCCACTCCCGGGTGGCCCAGGGAGTCGACGAACACAGTGACTTCCGCGAGCACCCGGCCCGACGGGCGCGCGGAACGGCCCAGTTCGTCTACGCGCTCGCGTTCGGGACCGCGGAGGAGACCGACGCGGTGACGCGGGAGGTACGGGCGGCGCACCGCCGCGTACGAGGCCGCGGATACTCCGCGAACGACCCCGACCTGCAGACCTGGGTCGCCGCGACCGGTTACTTCTGTTACGTCGACGGACACGAGCGTCTCTTCGGTCCGTTGACCGAGGCCGAACGGGACGAGGCGCATCGCCAGTTCGCCGGTTGGGCCACCGTGTTGGGGTGTCCGGCGGACCGCTGGCCGGCCACGCGCGAGGAGTTCGACGCCTACTGGCGGGCCATGGTGTCCACACTCGAGGTCGGGCCCACCTCTCGCGCGGTCGTGGCGAGCCTGTTCCGTCCCGCGCAGTGGTGGTTGCGACCCCTCACGACCACACAGCGCTTCTTCACGAGCGGGCTGCTCCCCCCGGAGATCCGACGGCGATACGGACTCCCCTGGAGCCCGGGGCACCAACGCGCCTTCGACCTCACCATGCACACCCTGCGCCTCGTCTACCCGAGGATTCCCCTCGTCGTCCGGGAACTGCCCATGACCTACTACCTGTGGGACCTTCGGCACCGTCTCGCCAGGGAGCGGCGGGGAGCTCGGCCGGTCAGCGAGACCACGCCCCACGGGTCCGCCTTCGCGCGACCGGGACGGGCCGACGCGGCACACGTCCGGGGGTACGGACGGTAAGGTCGCAATCATAACGAGGTACGGGTGTGTCCTCCTCGCGCCGTGGGGCCGGGCGGACCGCGTGTCCCCCGGAGGGAAGAACCAGACCACTGGTGTCCGCCCCTGACGGGTGACCGGTTCGGTGGCCCCGAGCGCATCGTCCATGTGCCCACGCCTCGATGTCTCACTTCGACCGGAGCTGCCGTACATGTCACGAACCGAGTTCTCGCTGGCGGATGTTCGCGAGCTGACCTACAAGTCACGAGACTCCTGGTGGACCGTCTTCCTCGTTGACCCCTTCGCCTCTCGTCTGGTGCGGTGGACCGCCAACCACACCAACCTCACCCCCAACCAGCTCACCCTCGGCTCATTCGTGCTGGGTGTGGGCGCGGCGGTGTGCTTCGCACAGGTGACCTGGCCATGGCTCCTCGCCGGCGCGGTGTTGTTCCACCTCAGCTTCGTCCTGGACTGCATGGACGGGAAGATCGCCCGGTTGAAGGGCACCGGCACGGTGTTCGGTGGATGGTTGGACTACATCTTCGACCGGCTGCGGGTGCTGGTGTGTGCGGTCGCCCTGTTGGGCGGCTACTTCGCCGTGACCGGAATGTCCTTCTTCCTGTGGGTGACGCTGCTGGTCGTCGTCACCGACATGTTCCGCTACCTCAACGCACCGCAGATGGCGAAGGTGCGCGAACAGACGCGGACCGGCATCCACATCCGGGTGGCCGCCGCCCTTCCCGTGCTGGGAGAGGACGAACTCGCGCGTCTACTGGGCCGACGCCGGCTCGACGAGGTCCGCCCCGCGGAGGAACCCACGGCCGACGACGAGGCCGAAGCGAACACCAACGAGCTTCCCAAGCCCGGAGTCGGCAGTCTCTCCGACCGCTTCCCCGCCTACGCCCGGTTCCGCGCCTTCCTGGACCGACACCGGGTGCGCTCCCACCTGTTCAGCGGCATCGAGTTCCACATGGGGACGTTCATCGTCGCCCCCGTGGTGGGAACCGTGACCCCGGTGGGCATGCTCGCCGTCATCGTGCTCTCCTCCGTGGGGATGCTGGCGGCGGAGTGTCTCCTGATCATTCGGATGTGGCAGCTCACCCGTCGCTACGAGCGTGAGGCGGCCCGACTGGACTCCGCGATGGCGGCGGCCTCGGCTCCGGACGCGGGGCTGCGCACTCCCTCCCAGACCTAGAGACTCGGCCGAAGGCGTCCACACGCAGGCAGGTGCGGGGGCAGGGCGTGTGTCCAGCCGACACCTGCCCTACGGCACCGCGCGCGTCGGCGGGCGGCGCCCACGCCGCATCCGCCCTGGTCCCCGCTCGGGAGCCGAGCCATCGGTCATGACGACGAATTCCCCGGACACGAATCGGCGGATCTTCTGTATCCTGGACAAACATTTCTACAGTCCGAAAGAGCCAGGGTCAGCCAACGGAATTCCGTCCTCGCGTCACCCACGAGTGATCCGAGGCCCCAGCCGTCGCACACACCTCACGCGGCGGTGCCCGCACTGACTGGGAGAGGGAGATACCCGTGCCGCGGTCAACCACCAACCCTGACGACGCGTCCGTGGATCCGGCACGCGGCCGAACGGGTGGCGTCCAATCACTCGATCGGGCCTTCCAACTACTCGAGATCATGGCCGACGCGGGCGGCGAGGTGTCGCTCAGCTATCTCGCCGACTCCTCAGGCCTGCCACTGCCCACCATCCATCGGATCATCCGAAGCCTGCTGACCAACGGATACGTCCGTCAGCTCCCGTCCCGACGCTACGCGCTCGGGCCCCGTCTCATCGGGTTGGGCGAACGCGCCTCCCAGATGCTGGGCGCCTGGGCGCGTCCTCACCTGGCCCACCTGGTCGAGCAGCTCGGTGAGACCGCGAACCTCGCCATGTTGGACGGCGACACGGTGGTGTATGTGGCCCAGGTCCCCTCACCCCACGCGATGCGGATGTTCACCGAGGTCGGTCGGCGGGTGCTCCCGCACTCGACTGGGGTGGGCAAGGCCCTGTTGGCCCAGGTTCCCGCCACCTCGACCCAGGCGATCCTCGCCCGGGCGGGCATGCCCGCGCACACCGAGCGCACCATCACCACTCCCGGGGACTTCCTCACCGAACTGGCCCTGGTACGGGACCAGGGCTACGCCACCGACGACGGCGAACAGGAGATCGGCGTCCGTTGCATCGCGGTGCCCGTCCTCGGCGGGCCGTCCAAGACGGCACTGTCCATCTCGGGCCCCGAATCGCGAGTCACCTGGGAGGTGGTGCGTCGAGCGGCGCCCATTCTGCAACAGACCGCCCGGCACCTCGCCGAGGATCTCAATCACCGGTCCTAGGTCTGTTGGTCGAAGCCGAGCTTACGTAGCTGGGCGGGATCCCGCTGCCAGTCCTTGGCCACACGCACGCGAAGGTCCAGGAACACGCGGCGCCCCATCAGCGCCTCGATCTGTTGACGCGCCCGCGTCCCGACGTCACGCAGCCGGGTCCCGCGCGCGCCCAACACGATCGCCTTCTGGCTCGGTCGCTCCACGTACAGTCCCGCGTAGATGTCGAGCAGGCTGTCGGGGTCCTCCGGATCCCGCAGCGTCATCTCGTCGACCGTCACCGCGATGGAGTGCGGAAGCTCGTCGCGGACCCCGTCCAGCGCCGCCTCCCGAACCAGCTCCGCGACGAGCTGCTCCTCCGGCTCGTCGGTGACGTCACCCTCGGGGTAAAGGGCCGGCCCCTCCGGCAACTGCCCGCAGAGCACGTCGGACACCGTGTCCACCTGGAACCCCGACCGTGCCGAGACCGGGACGATGTCCGCCCACTCCCCGAGCTGGGACACCGCGAGTAGCTGCGCGGCGATCCCGGCCGAGTCGGTGGAGTCGGTCTTCGTCACCAGTGCGACGACCGGAGTGTCACGTTGCCGCGCCAGCTCCTTGGCGATGTAGGTGTCCCCGCGGCCGATCGGCTCGTTGGCGGGTACGCAGAACCCGATCACGTCCACTTCGACGAGGGTGGAACGCACCAGACTGTCCAGGCGCTCACCAAGGAGGGTACGTGGCTTGTGCAGACCGGGCGTGTCCACGACGACGAGCTGGGCGTCCGAACGGTGAACGACCCCGCGTACGGTACGGCGCGTGGTCTGCGGCTGGTCACTGGTGATCGCGACCTTCTCGCCGACCAGCGCGTTCATCAACGTCGACTTGCCCACGTTGGGCCGCCCCACGAAGCAGGCGAAACCACTACGGAATCCCGGTGCGGTGTGTCCGAGGGGGATCGTCATGAGCGTGACACGCGCCGAAGCGTCCCGTCGGGGGAGGCCAACAGGACCACCGACGCCCCCATGTCACGGACGGCGGCGAGGTCCTCCGCGGACAGCTCCGTCTCATCTTCCGGGCCACCGACGACGGCCACGGCCTGCAGCCCCTCCGCCCCGCTGGAGGCCGCCGCGGCGACGGCGGCGCGCACGGCCGAGAGCCGCAGGGAGGGCAGGTCCACGGTGGTCGCGACGTAGGTCCGTCGGGTGACGTCACGTACGGCCGCGCCCTGGGCGGCGCTGTTGCGTGCCCGGGAGGAGCGCGCGAGGGTGATCAGCTTCTCGTCCTCGGGGTCGAGGTCGTGAACCGGCTCAGTCGGCACTGTCTTGCTCACCCTTCAGCTTCTCCACCTGGATCGTGGCGGTGCGGTTGCGGCGTCCGGTCGGGGTCTCCGCGCGAAGCAGCAGCCCCGCGTAGGACGCGGTCGATCCCATGACGGGAACCCGCCCCAAAGCATAGGCCAGCAGTCCGCCGACCGTGCCCACGTCGAGTTCGTCGACGTCGATGTCGACGTCGAACAGGTCAGCGAGATCACCGATGGGGGTTCGTGCCGACACTCGGGCCCGACCCGCGCCCAGCCACCGCACCGTCTCCGGCGCGTCGTCGTACTCGTCGATGATCTCCCCGACGATCTCCTCGACGATGTCCTCCATCGTGATCAGGCCGGCCGTTCCACCGTACTCGTCGATGACGATCGCCATGTGTATCCGCTGTTGGCGCATCTCCCGCAGCAGCTCGTCCACGGGTTTGCTGTCCGGGACGAACGTGGCGTCGCGCATCAGCTCCGAGACCCGGACCGTGGACTCGGCCGAGACGTCGTCGCGCAGATGCTCGATCATGTCCTTGAGGTTGATGATCCCGGTCACGTCGTCGACGCTCTCCCCTGTCACCGGAATCCGGGAGTAGCCGGTGCTCATCGCGAGATCCACGGCCTCGGCAACGCTCGCGTCCGCGGGGATGACGTCCATGTCGGTCCGGGGCACCATCACGTTGCGCGCGGGGGTGTCGTCGAGCTGGAACACCGAGTGGATCATCTCCCGTTCCTCGGTGTCGATCAACTGGCCCTGTTCCGCGAGGTCCACGAGGTGACGCAGTTCGTCCTCGTTCACCGTGGAGTCCGACGCGGAGCGGCTACCCGGCGTCAGCGCCCGTCCCACCCGCACCGACAGGTTGGTGAGCGGGGCGAGGACCACCGTCAGCGGGTAGAGAGCCCGGGCCGCGAGCAGGGCCACGGCCTCGGGAGCGCGCTGGCCCAGCGCTCGGGGCAGCGTCCCACCGAGCAGGGCCACCGCACCGATCATGACGACGACCGCGAGCGGCGGTACCCACCAGCTCCACCCCAGCCACGCGACGAACGCGACCGTGACCGCGACGATGGCCACCACCTCGAAAGCCAACCGTGCGAGCTGCACACTGCTGGTGAAGCGGGTGGGGTCCGCCGTGATGGACGTCAGGCGCTGGGCTCCTGGCCGTCCCTCCTTCTGGAGGGCCTCCGCGGCGGTGTGGGTCACCCGTGCGAACGCGACCTGGACCGTGGCGAGTGTCCCCGCGAGCAGGAGGCAGACGACAGCCGTGACGATCTCCGGCAGAACGGAGAGTAAGCCGGCGTTATCGGTCACCGCTTTGGCCGTCTCCATCTCCGGACGATTCGCCCTCGGCGCGGAAGCCGTCGAGCAGGCGGGCCTGAAGTCCGAACATCTCCTGGTGCTCCTCCGGCTCGGCGTGATCGTAGCCGAGGAGGTGCAGGATGCCGTGGGTACACAGCAGGTCCAGCTCCGCCTGGACCGAGTGGCCGGCCTCGGAGGCCTGCCGTTCGGCGACCTGCGGGCAGATGATCACGTCGCCCAGGACACCAGGGTCGGACGGAGCCGTGAGACTGCCCGGACGGAGTTCGTCCATCGGGAAGGAGAGCACGTCGGTGGGACCGGACTCGTCCATCCACCGCACGTGCAGCTCCGCCATCGGCTCCTCGTCCATGAGGATCACCGACAGTTCCGCCAAGGGGTGGATCCGCAGCTCGTCCAGTACGTACCGCGCGAGTTGGGAGAGGCGTGCCTCGTCCGTGTCGACCGCGGACTCGTTGGCGACCTCGATACTCATTTCCACGTGCTCCATCGTGACTCGTTCCCCACGACTCACCGGGCTCCGGAGTCGCGGGGCCGCCCGCGCCCACGCCGGCTGTCCCCGTCGGCCGTGTTGCGCTGGTCGTAACGACCGTAGGCGTCCACGATGGCGCTCACCAGCTTGTGCCGCACGACGTCGTGGCTGGTGAGGCGGCAGAAGGCGATGTCGTCCAGCCCCTCGAGGATATTCTCGATCGTCCGCAGTCCGCTCGCCTGGCCACCCGGAAGGTCGACCTGGGTGACGTCACCGGTCACCACGATCTTGGAGTCGAACCCGAGACGGGTGAGGAACATCTTCATCTGTTCCGGGGAGGTGTTCTGTGCCTCGTCCAGGATGATGAAGGAGTCGTTCAGCGTACGACCACGCATGTACGCCAACGGCGCGACCTCGATCGTTCCGGACTCCATCAACTTGGGGATGGAACCGGGGTCGAGCATGTCGTGCAGGGCGTCGTAGAGGGGCCGCAGGTACGGGTCGATCTTCTCGTAGAGGGTGCCGGGCAGGAAACCGAGCCGCTCCCCCGCCTCGACCGCCGGGCGGGTCAGGATGATCCGGTTGACCTGTTTGGCCTGCAGGGCCTTCACGGCCTTGGCCATCGCCAGGTAGGTCTTCCCCGTTCCGGCCGGCCCGATGCCGAAGACGATGGTGTGGGCGTCGATCGCGTCCACGTACCGCTTCTGGTTCAGTGTCTTCGGGCGGATGGTGCGGCCACGCGCGGACAGGATGTTCTGTGTGAGCACGTCCACCGGACGCGTGGTGGCACCGCTCTCGGCGTCGGGTTCCAGCATCCGCAGCGAACGCTCCACCACGTCCGGGGTGACGTGCGTCCCGTTCTTGACCAGCTCCAACAACTCCTCGATGAGACGGGTGATCCGCGACGTCTCCTCGGGTGGTCCACTGAGGGTGATCTCGTTTCCGCGGACGTGAATGTCACCGGAGAAGGACTGTTCGACCGTCCGCAGCAACTCGTCGCCCGAACCAAGGAGCGCGACCATCATGTGCTCCTCCGGAACGACCACCTTGACCTGGGTTCCGGCTTGCGTTGACTCGCTCATAGTCCGACCACGGGGGTCGTCCATCCCTTCTCCACGCGTTGGGTACGCGCCCCGCGCCCCTCGACTCTAACAACGCCTACGGCCCACACGATTATGCCGCGCTCACCCGGGCGGCCAGGTCAGGGAACGGCCTCCCAGCACGTGGCCGTGCACGTGGAAGACCTCCTGTCCCGCCGCCGGCCCCGTGTTGAAGACCAGCCGGTAGCCGTCGTCGGCGACGCCGTCGATCCGCGCCACCTCTCCGGCCACTCGAGCGATCGCGTCCATCAGCCCTCGGTCGGCCGAGCCCGCGGCCGCGGCCGTCGGAAAATGCTCCCTCGGAATGACCAGAACGTGGGTCGGAGCCTGCGGATTGATGTCCCGGAACGCGACGATCTCGTCGTCCTTGGTGACAATGTCCGCCGGAATCTCCCCAGCGACGATCTTGCAGAACAGACAGTCCGCGTCCCGCTGTGCCACGGGCACCCCCTCCCACCGGAAACCAGCGAGACCATCATGCCGGATCGACGGCGGAGTCCGCGACGTGAAATCCGAGGTGACCCGACCGACCGGATACGGTCGCACAGAGTTTTCAACGCGTCGCCCGCGAGCTACGGTGGCTGAGCTGCCCTGTCCGCTCGCGCGGCCATACGGTCGCCACCGTGAGTGAGTGAGTCGTTATCTGATGCCCTTTCGTAAACCGAACGACAAGGGCCCGCGTCAACAAGACGTGACTGAAACCATCGTTGCGGACGTTCCTGCGGCTACGGTGTCGGTCGTGTGGGATGCCGATCAAGCCGTCACCCAGCTATACAGCCAGCACTATCGACCGCTGGTACGGCTGGCGGCCCTGCTTGTCCGGGACTTCGCCACGGCCGAGGAAGTCGTGCAGGACGCGTTCGTCGCCATGCACGGGGCGTGGCGCCGCCTCCGCGACCCGAACAAGGCCCTGTCCTATCTGCGCCAATCCGTCGTGAACCGGGCTCGTTCCGTCCTCCGCCACCGGGCGGTGGTCGAGAAGTACGCGCCCAAGAGCATGCCCGACGCGCCGAGCGCGGAGTACGGGGCACTCGGGGAGCTCGAACGCACCGCCGTCATCGACGCCTTGCGCACGCTACCCACACGACAACGCGAAGCCATCGTCCTGCGATACTACGGGGACTTCTCTGAAGCCCAGATCGCCGACGCGATGGGCATCAGCCGCGGTGCGGTGAAAAGCCACACCGCGCGTGGCATCGCCGCGCTACGCGGGGTTCTGGAGCAAACCTGATGAGTGGACACTTGGACGACAACGAGGAGCGCCGGCTCCGGGAGATCCTCCGAGCCGAGGTGGATCACGTCCAACCCGCCGGGGACGGACTCCAGAAGATCCAGGAACGCACCGCCCGACGCGGGTTCTCCTGGCTGACATGGCTGCGTCCGGCCGCCGCGGTCGCGGGCGCGTTGGCGATCGTGGGCTCCGTGCTCTTCGGAGCGCCGGCCCTCCGCGAGCAGGTCGCCCCGGCGAACAACGACGAGGCCGGCCCCGTGGCGACGCAGAGCGAGACGACGACCGACGACGAGGAGGCGACGGCACCGACCGACGCCCCCGAGAGCGATCCCGCCGACCCGACCCCCGAGGGCGGGGACACGACACCGGCCGAGGAGGAGCCCACCACCACCCCCGAGGAAGGGGAGGAGGGCGACACCGACCCGACCGTCCTGGAGGACTGCCCCGCACCCGAGGACGACCCGACACTCGTCGCGTCCCCGTCCGACCGGCCCAACGCCGACGGTGACATCCCGGATCACTGCTTCGACGACTCCGACGACGGCACCCCGGACCAGGACACCGAGCCGACGCAGAACACGCCCGTCCCCCTGCCCGGCCGGGAGTAGCCGCCGGACCGTCGGCGTCGCGCGGAGGTCCGGCCCGGTGTCGACCACGGGGCGCTCAGTTCGCGGGACACACGTGGACGTGGGACGGGCCGTGAACGCGCTGGTCCTGGGGGCTCGGGGCGAGACCACGTCGGCCCGACGACTGGGTGTTCCCCGCCGCGGAACTCCACGGTCCGTGTGGTCCGTGTGGTCCGTCCCGTCACTGGCGCCGCGCGGGAAACACCGCGGGCACCGTGCGGAGGTTCACCCCTGTCCCCCGAGCACCGAGCCTTCGGTGTCACCACCGGCCGCAGCGGGCCTGCAGCACCGAGAGGGCGGCGACACCGGCGGTGGAGGTGCGCAGGACCGAGGTCCCCAGGGCGACGCGTTGCGCACCGGCGTCGGTGAACGCTGCGAGTTCGGTGTCGGTGAACCCACCCTCCGGACCCACCACGAGCACGACCTCGCCACTGGTCGGCGGGGTCACCTCCGTCAGGCGCCGTGACGCGTCCTCGTGCAGCACGAGCGCGAGCGTGGCCGACCGCAGCGAGTCCACCACCGACTCCATGCGATACAGGTCCTCGACGACGGGCAGGTGTGACCGCCGTGACTGCTTGGCGGCCTCGCGGGCGGTGGCGCGCCACTTCGCGGTCCCCTTGGCCGCGCGCTCGCCCTGCCACTTGGCGATGGAACGTTGCGCCTGCCACGGAACGAGTCGGTCCACCCCCGCCTCCGTCATCAGCTCCACGGCCAGTTCACCGCGGTCGCCCTTGGGCAGGGCCTGCACCACGGTGAGTCGGGGCTCGGGAGGGATCTCGTTCCATCGGTCACGGACCGCGAAGACGACGGTATCGCGGCCGACCTCGATGACCTCGCAGCGCGCTCTGGCGCCCTCGCCGTCGGTGAGGTCGACCGTCTCGCCCACGGCGATCCGCCGGACGGTGGCCGCGTGCCGTCCCTCCTTACCGGCCAGTGTCACCCGGTCGTGGGACAGCGTTTCGGTGTCGGTCAGGAAGAGTGGCGCGGTCACGTGCCCCTACCGTGTGGGATTGAAGGCTTCACGCAGCCGCGAGAACAGCCCCGAACCGCCCGGGCTGAGCTTGCCGGGCACGTGCTCCTCGCCCCGCATCTCCGCGAGCGAGCGCAACAGCTTCTCCTGCTCGTCGTCGAGCTTGGTCGGGGTCTCCACCGTGACCTGGATCAGGAGGTCGCCGCGGCCCGGAGCGTTCAGGTGCCGGATGCCCAGACCCTTCTTGCGGATCACGTGACCGGACTGCGTCCCGGGACGCAGGTCGATCTCCTCTTCGCCGTCCAGTGTCTCGATGGGAACGATCGTGCCCAACGCGGCGGCCGTCATGGGGATCTCGATGGCACAGTGCAGGTCGTCACCGTGGCGTTCGAACACCGCGTGTGGGCGCTGCACGATCTCCAGGAAGATGTCCCCGCGTGGACCGCCGTTGGGTCCGACCTCACCCTCACCGGCGAGCTGGATCTGGGTACCGTCCTCGACCCCGGCGGGAATCTGCACGGTACGGGTCACCCGGTCACGGACGCGACCCTCCCCGGAGCAGTCCGCGCAGGGGTCGGTGACGACCGTGCCCATACCGGAGCACTGGGGGCAGGGGCGGGTCGTCATCACCTGGCCGAGGAAGGAACGCGCGACCTGCGACACCTCGCCCCGCCCCGCGCACATCCCACAGGTCTCCCGGTGGGTCCCGGGCGCGGCACCCTCACCGGAACAGGTCTCGCACCGTACCGCGATCGGGAAGGTGACCTCCTTGGTCACCCCGAACGCGGTCTCGGCGAGGTCCAGCTCGACGCGAACCCGGATGTTGCGGCCGCGGCGGCGGTCCCGCGCGGTCCGGCCGCCGTTGCCCCCACGACCGAAGAAGGCGTTCATGATGTCGTCGAAGGGGAATCCGCCCGCGGCGCCGAAGCCGCCGCCGCTGGGGGCGAACGGGTCGACACCAGCGTCGTGCATCTGGCGCTTCTCCGGGTCGGACAGGACTTCGTAGGCCTGCGTGACCTGCTTGAAGCGCTCCTGCACGGCCGGATCGGGGTTCACGTCCGGGTGCAGTTCACGTGCCAGCCGACGGTAGGCCTTCTTGATCTCCTCCTTGCTCGCGTCGCGACGCACACCGAGGATCTCGTAATAGTCTCTGGACACTAAAGGCTCCGACGCTTCCCGCTGGTTGACTCTGACTGTCGCTGAGGCATCGACTCACTGCTGGGCAAGGATCTGCCCCACGTACCGTGCCACCGCACGCACCGCTCCCATCGTGCCGGGATAGTCCATCCTGGTCGGACCGACGACACCCAGCCGGGCCAGGGAACTGTCCCCCACGCCGTAACCGGCCGACACGATGGACGTCGTCTGGAATCCCTCGTGGGGGTTCTCCGCCCCGATACGCACCGTCAGCATAGACGGGTCGCCCGCCTCACCCAGTAAACGAATCAGGACGACGTGTTCTTCCAAGGCCTCCAACAGATCCCGCAGATTGCTGGAGAAATCGTCGGCCGCGAGGTTGGCCGTGCCACCGAGAACGATCTTCTCCTCGTTGCGTTCGACGAGGGTCTCCAGCAGAACGCTGAGCACCGCGCTCAGGAGGGGACGTTCGCTCGGCTCCACCTGCGCGGGAAGCTGGTCCACGGCCTCGGGCACGTCGTTGAGCCACCGGCCCACCACCGCGGTGTTCAGCATCGTGCGTACGTGGTCGACCGCGGACTCCTCGGCCTCCTCCGGTACCTCGATGACGCGCTGTTCGACCCGACCGGTGTTGGTGATCACGACCATCATGACGCGGCGCGGCGCGAGCGGGACCAATTCGACGTGCTTGACCGAGGACTTCGTCAGCGATGGGTACTGCACGACCGCGACCTGCTGTGTCAGCAGGGAAAGCAGCCGTACCGTACGCATCACGATCTCGTCGAGGTCGATCGCCCCGGAGAGGAAGGTCTCGATCGCCCGTCGTTCGGCTCCGGAGAGTGGTTTCACCGCCGAGAGCCGGTCCACGAAAAGCCGGTAGCCCTTGTCGGTGGGCACGCGTCCAGCACTGGTGTGCGGCTGCGCGAGGTAGCCCT
Source organism: Spiractinospora alimapuensis (assembly GCF_018437505.1). NCBI lineage: Bacteria > Bacillati > Actinomycetota > Actinomycetes > Streptosporangiales > Nocardiopsidaceae > Spiractinospora > Spiractinospora alimapuensis. The sequence goes on from NZ_CP072467.1 coordinate 1,673,284, forward strand.
CCTCCTCCAACGACATCATGTCGTTGCGGATGGTCGCCGAGGACACACCGAGAGCGTGCCTGTCGGCCAACGCCTTGGACCCGACGGGCTCGTTGGTGGAAACGAACTCCTCAACGATTGCACGCAGCACCGTGAGTTTCCTGTCGTCGAGCACGCTCACCCCCTCCTGGGCACCCGTTGGCACTCACTGCCCCTAAGTGCTAATCCTACGCGGCGCGGCCGATCAGTTCCCAATCGGTCCGACGGCGGATCGCCGACGACGGGTAAAATCCGGCGATGTGCGGATGAACGACCGGTACGGCGACGACGTCCTGGCTGGCAACTGGCGCCGGCCTCGGGCCGGACAGATACCCCAGGTGCCATTGGAGCACGAGCTGGTCGTGGAGTCGGCCATCGACGGATTCTGTGGAGCCGTCACCGGATGGGACCGCGGCAGCGTGACCTTGGAGGACCGACACCGTCGCGAGCGTGTGTTCACACTCGATCCGGCGGCGTTCCTCATCGACGGCCGCCCCGTGACACTCGTCCAGCCGGTCCACGCCCCCAGCGCCCCCGTCCGCACCGCGTCGGGGTCGCTCGCCGTCCCCGACGCTCCGGCCCGGGTGGCGCGGGAGAGCCGGATCTACGTGGAGGGAACCCACGACGCGGAGCTCCTGGAACACATCTGGGGCCACGACCTCCGCGTGGAGGGTGTGGTCGTGGAGCCGCTCGGCGGCGTCGACGACCTACCGCGCCTGGTCACCGAGTTCGGTCCCGGCCCGGGACGACGGCTGGGTGTCCTGGTCGACCACCTGGTCCCGGGCTCCAAGGAGGCGCGCATCGCCGCTCAGGTCGCCCACCCCCACGTGCTGATCACCGGTCACCCGTTCGTCGACGTGTGGGCCGCGGTGCGCCCCTCGGCGGTGGGGATCCAGGCGTGGCCCGACGTTCCCCGCGGCCTGGACTGGAAGACCGGGGTTCTGCGCGCGCTGAAGTGGCCGATGGAGCAACACGAGGCGTGGCGTCATATCCTGGGTAGCGTTCGTGGCTACGGGGACCTTGAGCCCCAGCTTCTCGGACGCGTCGAGGAGCTGATCGACTTCGTCACCGACCTCGACGGCTCGGGGTCCTAGGACGACCCGACACCCCGGGCCTGGCCGGCCCCACGCCACGCCGCGGGCGGCCACGCGGCACAGCCGCGCCGAACACACCAAACGCCATAGGCCGCGCAGCGCAGGACGATGTCACGTCGTGTTCGCCAACGGCGGATCGCCGAGTGACACCGCCACCGCCGGACTCCCGCTATTCGCGAGGGATTCGCCATAGGGTGGGACGGTCGTGGCGCGGCTGAGAATCCGCGTCCGAAGGGGCATCATGATCACCGTGGTTCCGCGCAACCACGCGGCAGCAGAGGCCAGAGCAGGGATCCGTCGACCACGCCCGAGGATGACCGTTGACTGAAACACCAGCCGACAGACCAGGAGAACGGCCGGAGGACGAGGGCGGTCACCACCAGCCCAACGGGGACCATCCGCCCCCGACGGGTCCCGGTGCCTACCAGCCGCAACCGCCGTACCCCGGCCAGCCGCCCTACGGCCAGCCGCCGCAGTGGAACCAGCCCGCGGGCGACCCCGGGTACGGACAACACCCTCCCCAACAGCCCGTGTGGGACACCCCCGCGGGACCCGGGGGTCACGGGGACCAGGGTCACCCGGGGGCCGGCTATCCGCAGGGGTACGGGCCGGCCGCACAGCCGCCACCCGGACCTCCCGGAGGTCCCGGCCAGCCCCAGCAACCGGGACAGCCCGGTCAGCCGGGATACCCGGGGCAGCAGCCCGGTTGGGGGCAGACCCCGCCGAACCCGCCGACCGGTGAGCAGCCGTCCTACGGCCAACCACCGCGGTATCCCACGGGTGGGCAACCCGCGCACCCCGCGCCGTACCCGACCGGTGGTCAGCCCGCCCACCCGGCACCCCCGCCTCCACCACCGCAGTACGGCGGCTATCCGCAGGAGCCGGGGCACCCGAGCGCGCCTCCACCCGGACAGCCCTACTCGCCCTACGATCGGCAGCCCCAGTGGGAACAGCCCGCCGGGCCTCCTGGCGGTCAGCAGTACCCCTCACCACCCCACGGTCAGCCCAGCTACCCCGGACACCCTGGTCCCCCCGGGTGGCCGAGCGGGTCGCCCGGACAGGTGGACCCTCGGACCCCCCAGGCGTCCCCGGGCAACGCGGGAGCGTGGGACCCGGCGAGCGGTTCCCCCAGTGGTGGGTACGCGGGGTGGCAGAGCGGCGGACACAGCGGTGGGCAGCCCCCCTGGGGTGAGCCGTCACAGGCGTCCGGACAGCCCCCGCAGTCCCACCCACCGGAGGAGCCGGCACGGCCGGACGTGCCCGGGTCCCAGGGACAGCCCGGGCCCTTCGACGACCGACCCACGTCGGCGCCGTGGGACCAGCCCGCCGGCCAGTCCGGACCGTTCGGCGTCTCGGCCGAGTCCGGTATGCCTGACGACACCGGACAGTCGGGCCAGCCCGACCAGCCGGGGGCCGACGGTCCACAGGGGGAACCGGGACAGCCGGCGCCGACCGGTCCACCGACGGGCGAACAGCCTTCGTACGGGATACCACCACACGCCGCGTCCCCCTACGGTGGGGAGCAGGAACCGCCTCCGGGCCAGGGTGCGGTACCCGACGTCCCCGGTTACATGCCGGCGCCGGGCTACCCGTCGCACGGAGCTCCCGGTCCCTACGGGGCCGCGGAGGACACGCACGCGCACAGTTCCCAGGACCGGACCCTGTCGATGGTCGCGCACCTCGGCGGTGTCATCCTGTCGTGCTTCGGCTGGCTGCCCGCCCTGATCGTCTTCCTGGTCGGGCGGAGCGGGTCGCCCTTCCTGCGCGGTCACGCCACGGAGGCGCTGAACTTCCAGATCACACTGCTCATCGCCTACATCCCGATGTGGCTCTTGTACCTCGGGCTCGGGGTGTTCGCTCCGGCGCAGTCGCCGATCGGCTCCGTGCTCATCGCCGTGGTGTGGGCGGTCGGCATCGTCTTCGGCATCCTTGGCGCCATTCGGGCCGCGCGGGGCCAGCTCTATCGCTATCCTGTCGCGGTGCGTATCGTGAAGTAACCGAGAGTCGCGTACCCGAGGAGGGGTCATGGGGGGTCATGACGAGGAGTGGGAGGACGACACTCCCCCTGATTCGAACGGCCGTCCCGGCCCCTCCTCGCGGGAACCGGGTCCTTCCGACCGGGCGGGCGGCGATCCGGGTGACGGCGGTACCGACGAGTCCCCGGACGGTTCGGACGAGTCCGCGCCCGGCGCTCCGGAACGACGGACACGGGTCGACGAGCAGTTCCTCGCCGTCGTGTGCCATGTGGGCGGGCTTCTGCTCAGCGTCGTGGTTCCGTTGGTGGCCTACCTGCTGAAGCGGGAGGAGTCCGCGTTCGTACGGCACCACGCGACCGAGGCCCTCAACTTCCAGATCACGGTCCTGGTCGCCGGCGCGGTGGCCATGGCCCTGACCGTCTTCCCCGTCGGGATCCCGCTGCTGGTGGTCGTGGTTCTCGTGGACTTGGTGCTCTGTGTCCTGGCGGCGCTTGCGGGCAACCGAGGCGAGTGGTACCGCTATCCCGTCAGTCTGCGGCTGGTCACGTAAGGGATCGGACGACGGCGTCGCCGAAGAGCCGCCCACGTCGCGTCAGTACGGCACGTCCCGCCACGAGCGCGTCGGCCTCGAGCAGACCGTCGGCGACGGCGGTGCGCGCGGACCGTAGGCCCTCGTCTGTCAGGAGCTCGGTCGGGCACCCCTCGGCCAGGCGCAACCGCAGCATGACGTGCTCGAATCGCCGCTCCGCCTCGGTCAACACCTCCCGCGCCTCGGCCGGGCTGACGCCCTCGGCCAGTCGACCGGCGTAGGTGGCGGGGTGTTTCACGTTCCACCACCGAGTGCCCCCGACATGACTGTGCGCGCCTGGACCGACCCCCCACCAGTTGCCGTTGGTCCAGTACAGCGCGTTGTGGCGGCAACGCGCCTGGGGGCGGGAAGCCCAGTTCGACACCTCGTACCACGTGTATCCCGCCTCGGTGAGGATGGCGTCGGCGGCGAGGTAGCGCTCGGCTTGGGCGTCCTCGTCCGGTGCGGGCAGCACGCCCCGTCTCACCTGGGTGGCCATGCGGGTCCCGGGTTCGACGATCAACGAGTAGGCGGAGATGTGGTCCGGACCCGCGTCCACGGCGGCGCGGACCGACTCCTCCCAGTCGGCGTCGGTCTCACCTGGCGTGCCATAGATGAGGTCCAGGCTGACGTGCTCGAACCCGGCCTCCGTCGCCCACCGCACACTGTCGAGCGCGCGGCCCGGCGTGTGGTGCCGGTCCAGCGTGGCCAGGACACGACTCTTGGCGCTCTGCATGCCGAAGGAGACACGGGTGAAGCCGTGGTCGCGCAGCCGCTTCAGCGAGTCGGCGTCCACGCTCTCCGGGTTGGCCTCCGTCGTCACCTCCGCGTCGGGGGCCAACCCGAACGCGGAGTCGATGCCGACGAGGATCCGCCCCAGATCCTCCGGGGGGAGCAGAGTGGGGGTCCCGCCTCCGAAGAAAACGGTGGACACGGGGGGCGCGGCGTCGCCCAGTGCCCGCCGGGCGAGAGCGATCTCGCCGCGCGCGGTGTCGGCGTAGCTCTCCCGGGTCGCCGTCACGGCGTCGGGTCCCCGCCCCGTTCGCAGCTCCTCGGCGGTGTAGGTGTTGAAGTCGCAGTACCCGCACCGGGTGGCGCAGAACGGCACGTGGACATAGACACCGAAGTCGTCCCGCTCCAGGTCCGTGTACGCGTCCGCCGGCAGCGCTCCGTCCGGAGGTACGGGTTCCCCACCCAGGGGCACCGATGGCACCGGCTACCCCTTCGACTTCTCCGCGCCGCTGTCGGTCGCCAGGGCGGAGATGAAGGCTTCCTGGGGGACCTCGACCCGGCCCACCATCTTCATCTTCTTCTTGCCCTCCTTCTGGCGTTCCAGCAGCTTGCGCTTACGAGAGATGTCACCGCCGTAGCACTTGGACAGCACGTCCTTGCGCATGGCGCGAATGTTCTCCCGCGCGATGATGCGGGAGCCGACGGCGGCCTGGATCGGGACCTCGAACTGCTGCCGGGGGATCAGTTCCCGCAGCTTCTTGGTCAGTTCGACACCGTAGGAGTAGGCCTTGTCCTTGTGGACGATCGCCGAGAACGCGTCGACGGTCTCGCCCTGCAGCAGGATGTCCACCTTGACGAGGTCCGCGGACTGGGTGCCGGCGGCGTCGTAGTCGAGGGAGCCGTACCCCCGGGTTCGGGACTTGAGCTGGTCGAAGAAGTCGAAGACGATCTCGGCGAGGGGCAGGGTGTAGCGCATCTCCACCCGGTCCTCGGAGAGGTAGTCCATACCGTCCAATGTGCCGCGCCGGCTCTGGCACAGCTCCATGATGGCGCCCACGAACTCGGCCGGCGTGAGCAGTGTCGCCTTCACGATGGGTTCCTGGATGTCGGCGATCTTCCCCGTGGGGAAGTCGGCCGGGCTGGTGACGTGGAACTCCTCGCCGTCCTCCAGGGTGACGTCGTAGCTCACGTTGGGGGCCGTGGACACCAGGTCCAGGTTGAACTCCCGCTCCAGGCGGCTCCGGGTGATCTCCAGGTGCAGCAGCCCGAGGAACCCGCACCGGAACCCGAAGCCGAGCGCGGCGGACGTCTCGGACTCGAAGCCGAGGGCCGCGTCGTTCAGCTGCAACTTCTCCAGGGCGTCGCGCAGTACCGGATAGTCCGAACCCTCGATGGGGAACAGCCCGGAGAACACCATGGGCTTGGGCTCCTGGTAGCCAGGGAGCATCTCCGGACGGTTCTTGGACATCGCGGCCGCGGTGGTGACCGTGTCACCGACGCGGGACTGTCGGACGTCCTTCACACCGGTGATGAGGTAGCCGACCTCACCGACGCCGAGACGGTCCACGGGTGTGGGCTCCGGTGAGATGACACCGACCTCCAACAGTTCGTGGGAGGCGTTGGTGGACATCATCGCGATGCGTTCACGGCTGTTGAGCTGGCCGTCCACCATCCGGACGTAGGTGACCACGCCGCGGTAGGTGTCGTAGACCGAATCGAAGATCATGGCCCGGGCGGGGGCATCCGCGTCTCCGGTCGGAGCGGGGACCCGCCGCACGATCTCGTTGAGCAGTTCGTCGACACCCTCGCCGGTCTTGGCGCTCACCCGCAGGACCTCCGAGGGGTCACAGCCGATGATCCCGGAGAGCTCCGCGGCGTACTTGTCGGGCTGCGCGGCGGGGAGGTCGATCTTGTTCAGGACCGGAATGATCGCGAGGTCTCCCGCGAGCGCGAGGTAGAGGTTGGCGAGGGTCTGCGCCTCGATGCCCTGGGCCGCGTCCACGAGCAGGACCGCGCCCTCGCACGCGGCCAACGAGCGCGACACCTCGTAGCTGAAGTCCACGTGACCGGGGGTGTCGATCAGGTTAAGGAGGTACCTCTCGTCGTCCACCGCCTGGAAGGGGAGGCGCACCGCCTGCGACTTGATGGTGATGCCGCGTTCGCGCTCGATGTCCATCCGGTCGAGGTACTGTGCCCGCATCTGCCGGTCCTCGACAACGCCGGTGAGCTGCAGCATGCGGTCAGCCAGCGTCGACTTGCCGTGGTCGATGTGCGCGATGATGCTGAAGTTCCGGGTCAGCGCGGGGTCGGTCCGGTTGTGCTGTGGCACCGTTGTCCGTTCGGGTTCGGGGAGTCAAGTAACCACGACCAGGTTATTCCACCCGCCCCGCGCTACGGGCCACGGCGCGAGCACTCTCCCCTGACAGGCATAATGGGATCCTGTGTCTCAGGCGTTCGGCGCCACCGTGGGGACGGTGGTCGCACCCAACGACGTCGGCACCAGTACCCGCGTGTGGATCGGCTGCCCACATCGTGGCCCGGTGCCCATACCCGATCCAAACCGAGTGGAGCATCTCTTTCCATGGCGAACATCAAGCAGCAGAAGAAGCGGATCCGGCAGAACGAGAAGCGCCGGATGCGTAACCGGGCCGTGAAGTCCTCCCTGAAGACCGCCGTGCGCAAGTTCCGCGAGGCCGTCGACGCGGGAAACGTGGACGAGGCCACGGAGCTGCAGCGCGCCGCGGCCCGCCAGCTCGACAAGGCGGCGAGCAAGGGCATCATCCACAAGAACCAGGCGGCCAACCGCAAGTCGGCTCTCGCGAGCCGCCTGGGCAAGCTGACGACGGCGGCCTGAGCCGACGCGACGGCGTGACCGTCGGGTCACGACGCCGACGCCACACGGCCCACGCCTGACGCGACCCGCCCCGGACCAGCTTCGCTGTCCGGGGCGTCGGTCGTCGTCGGCCACCAACGAGTGAGGGTCAAGTGATGGATCCGGACCGGGTGCGAGAACTGCGGGGCGTCCTCATCGGCGGACTCGAACGCAGCGAGTTCGTGGTCGTGGACTACGACACCGGATGGCCGACACTCGCGGCCGAGTGGATGGGACGCGTGCGCGAACGGCTCGGCGACACGGCACTGTCGATCGAGCACATCGGGTCCACGTCGGTACCCGGCCTCGCCGCCAAGCCCATCATCGATCTCCTCCTCGTCGTCGCCGACCTGGAGACCGAGGACGCCTACGTCGAGCCCTTGACCGCCGCGGGACTGCACCTCCGGGTACGCGAGCCCGGGCACCGGATGCTCCGCACGGCTGAACGCGACGTCCACCTCCACGTCCTGCCACCGGACGCCCAGCAAGAGCGCGACTACCTGGCGCTGCGGGACTGGCTTCGGGTGTCGCCCGAGGACCGGAAGCTCTACGCGTCCACCAAACGCCGCCTGGCCGAACGATCATGGACTGACATGAACTTCTACGCCGACGCCAAGACCGACACGGTGCTCGCCATCCTCGGCCGAGCCCACGCCTGGCGCGCGCGCCAATGACCGCTGATCCGGCACCCGTCCTCTAGCCTGCGGGTCATGGACGTCTTCTCCCGGTCCTGGGACTCCCTCCGGACGACCGTCCGGGAACTCTCCGACGAGGACTTCGGCCAGCCGTCCGGCTGCGCCGGATGGCTGGTCCGGGACGTGGTGTGCCACCTGGTTCTGGACGCCCAGGACGTCCTGATCACTCTCGCCACACCCACCACGGGCGCCGCGTCAGCGGACGCGGCGAGTTACTGGGACGTCGTCGACACCCCGCCCACGGGTGAGGCGCCACTCGACGCGCTGGTCGTCCGTCTCGCGGCCGCCTACCAGGATCCACGACTCCTCATCTTTCACCTGGACGACGTGGGGGCCGCCGCCGGGCGGGCCGCCCGACGCGCCGACCCGGATCTCCGTATCGCCACCAAGGACCGCACGCTGACCGTGCGTGACTACCTCTCCGCGTACGTCCTGGAGTGGACCCTGCATCATCTGGACCTGGTCGCGTTCCTCCCTGACCGGCCGCGTCCGCACGCGGACGCGCTCGCTCGGTCCCGCGCCCTGCTCGAACTCATCGCCGGGACGCCGTTCCCCCCGGCACTCACCGACACCGACGCGCTCCTCGTCGGCACGGGACGGCGCAGCCCCACCCCGGCCGAACGGTCCGCGTTGGGCGACCTGGTCACACGCCTTCCCCTCATCCTCACCTGACCGGTTCCGGGGCGGACGGGACGCGGATGATGGTCCGTCCACAGACGCGCCGCGTCGATGGCCGACCTCGCCCAACGTCTCTACCGTGATCGACATGGCAGAGCGCCCGCACTCCTCCGAAACCGATCCGGCACCGACGGGGCGGGACGACGTGAGCCCACCCGAGGACCAGGCGCCGGACACGTTCCCCCCGCCGGGCTACGAAACCGTCGCCGACCCCGAACCCACCTCCCTGCGTGCGTATCTCGGCCGCCTGCGCGACCAGGGCGAGGAGAACACGCTCACCCCAGCCGGCCTGCGGGCGGGCGTCGTGATCTGTGCCCTCGCCGTCTTCGTCGCCGGCGGGATCGTCCTGTGGGCCCGCTCCGGCGGGGACCCCTCCCCCTCGGAGACAGCGACGGCCGAAGCCACATCGAGCGGCACCCCCGCCTCCGACGACGCCTCCGACGACGTCGAGGAGTCCGACGGCACCGTGGTCGTCCACGTCGGGGGCGACGTCGAGGATCCGGGGTTGGTCGAGCTCCCCGCGGGGGCGCGCGTCGCCGACGCGGTGGAGTCAGCGGGCGGGCTCGCCGAGGACGCGGACTCCGACGCGGTGGACGGGCTCAACCTCGCCCGACGCGTCACTGACGGCGAACAGATACTCGTGGGCGACGACGTCCCTCAGCAGGGGGCCGGCGGTAGCGGCGCCGCCCCTGACGACGTCCCCCTCGACCTGAACACGGCGACCGAGGACCAGCTCCAGGACCTCCCGGGCGTCGGCCCGGTCCTCGCCGAGACCATCGTCGCCTACCGGGAGGACAACGGCGGCTTCAGCTCGGTCGACGAACTCCAGGAGGTCAGCGGCATCGGAGAGAAACGGATGGAGGACCTTCGCGACCGCGTGCTCGTCCATGGCGACTAGGTCGTGTTTTCGCACCGCTGTGCCTCTTGGGGGTGCTGTTGGAGGGTGCGGGGGGCTCGCGACCGCGTGGACGACGTTCGCCTGTGTCGATCCTTTCCAACAGCCAACCACGATGCCCAGCACGGATCGCCGTGCGACCCGAACCCCGGGCCCCCGCCGGGGCACAACCCGCGAAGCGACCCCAGCAGGGGCGACGACCGCCCCTCACCCGAGAGCCCTCAAAAAAACTCCCGAGGCGGGGCCCCGTGAGTCGTCGCGCCTGACCGGCACCAGTTCGCCGAATGGAAGTCCGTTGGTCACACAGCCCACCCACACGCGCGCCCCGCACACCGCGCACCGGGTGTGTGCCGCCACGCTGATGCCTGGAGGCGCCGGGCAGGCCGTTGGCCGCCCACAACGCCGACGCGAGGAGCCACCGTGGTGATGCTCGGGACCGACCGGCCGGGGGGCGGGCGGGGCGACGCTCGGTTGGTGCCGGCGGGCGTCGGGGTGTGGGCCGTGGCGTGGATCCTCCTGGGTGCCGGGGTGAGGACGTCGGTGTGGGTCGGGGTCGGTCTGGTGGTCGGCGCCATTGGGGTGGGCGTGCTTCGGGGGCTCCTCCCGCTGGAGCGGGGACGGGGGATCGCGGGGTTGGCCGTCCTCACCTTGACGTGCTGCGCGGCCACCGCGTTCGCCGTCGCCGGGCGCCACGTCGCGGTGGCGTCGAGTCCGGTCACCCACGCGGCGGACGCGGAGAGCCACTCCCGTGTGGAGCTCGGCCTCGTCATCTCCGGGGATCCGCGCCCCCGTGCCGGGCCGACGCTCCCGGGCCGTCCCGAGTACATCGTTCCCGCGCGCACCGAGTGGATCGAGACCGACACGGATCGGGTTCCCACCCGCGTCGCGGTCGTGGTGTTGGCGAGCGGGCCGGAGTGGTGGGAATTGGTACCGAGCCAACGGGTGACGGCGACGGCGCGGGTCGTGCCCGCGGACTCGACCGACTTCACGGCCGCCCTCGCCCTGGCACGTGATCCACCGAGGGACGTTTCGGCCGCACGGTGGCACCAGCACGCGGCGGGGGTGGTCCGGGAGCGGTTGCGCGAGTCCAGCGCGGTCCTCCCCCAACCGGAGCGGGCCCTGGTTCCCGCGCTGGTGACCGGAGACGTGTCCGAGCTCCCCGAGGAAACCGCGGAGGACTTCCGCGTCACCGGGCTCACCCACGTGATGGTGCCGTCGGGCGCGAAGCTCGCGATCATGACGGGCTGTGTGCTGGGGATCGCCCGCGCGGTGCGCGCTCCGGTGTGGGTGACGGTCGTCGGCGGCGCGGTGATGATCGCGGTCTTCGTCGTGGTCTGCCGTCCCGAACCCAGCGTTCTCCGTGCCGCGGTGACCGGGGGGATCGCACTCCTCGCTCTGGCACTCGGGAGGCCCGGCCTCGGCCTGGCCGCGTTGAACGCGGCCGTGGTGGGGCTGCTGATGTTCAGCCCGGACCTCGCCCGCTCCTTCGGTTTCGCCCTGTCCGTGCTCGCCACCGCCGGACTCCTGGTCTTGTCGCCCCGCTGGCGGAACCGGTGGACTCCCGTGCTGGGGCCGGCCGTCGCGGAGGCGGCGGCGGTCGCCCTGGCGGCGCAGATCGCGGTGTACCCCCTGCTGGTCGTGCTCTCCGGCGAGGTGAGCCTGGTCGCCGTCCCGGTGAACGTCCTCGCTGGGGTGATGGTCCCCGTGGCCACCATCACCGGTTTCGTCGTCGCCGGGCTGGCGGTCGTCTGGATGTCCGTGGCCGAACTCGCTGTCTGGGTCCCCGGAGCGGCCGTCGCGTGGATCAACATCACCGCGGAGTACGGGGCACGGGTCCCGCACGCGGCCGTCCCCTGGCCCGACACCATGGCCGGGATCCTGTTGCTGACGTTCCTGCTCGTGTGTGCCGTCGTCGCGCGGGGCCGGATCGGACGCGTCGTGGCGATCGCCGCCGTCCTGGCCCTCGTCACCACCGTCGGGATCCAAGCGGTCGCGCCCGGCTGGCCACCTCGAGGCTGGGCACTGGTGACCTGCGACGTGGGGCAAGGGGACGGACTCGTGCTCTCGGCCGGAAGGTCCCGCGCGGTGGTGGTCGACGCGGGGCCAGACCCTATGCGGATGCACCGCTGCCTGCGCGACCTCTCGGTCAACGAGGTCACGCTGCTGGTGCTGACGCACGACCACGAGGACCATGTCGGAGGGACGAGCGGTGTCCTCCGGCATCGTTCGGTGGAGGCGATCCTCACCACGGCCAGAGTCGCCACGGGAAGCCGGGCGGACGTCCTGGCCGGCACCGACGCTCCACTGCACGTCGCCACGCCCGGCCAGGTGTTCCGGGCCGGAGATTGGGAGCTTCGAGTCCTGTGGCCGGAGCCGGACGCGACACACGACGACAACGACGACAGCGTGGTGCTGCGTGCCGACTACGCCGCCGATCGCCACCCGGGCTTCTCTGTCCTGCTCACGGGGGACATCGAGGAGCCCGCGCAACGCTCCCTGATGGACGCCCCCGACCTGGACGCGGACGTCCTCAAGACGCCACACCACGGGGGCGGAACCACGGACCCGGGCTTCGTCAACGCCGTCGCCCCACGGATCAGCGTCACGTCCTTGGGACTGGACAATCCGCACGGGCATCCCCACCCAGACACCTGGGACGCGCTCGTCGAGTCCGGCGGCGAGAACCTACGCACGGACCTGGACGGTGACATCGCCGTCCGTCCCGGCCCCGAGGGCCCCGTCGCGGTCACCCGAGGACCGGAGCAGCACCGCTACCGTTGTCGGTCACCACGGCTACGATGCCGGTCACGGCTACGATGCCGGTCACCCCACCCACACCACGCGTAGAGAGGCGACAGGGTGCGCCACATCATCCGTCCCCCGGCACACCACCGGTCAACGGCTACAGCAACGCAGTGGTGTTCACCGGTCCGATGATCGCCGTGTCCGGACAGGTTCCGGTGGACGAACGCGCGAACCCGTGGGCGACGGCGCCCCGGAGGCCCAAATCCGCCAGGTGTACGCCAACCTCACGGCCGTCCTCGAGGCAGCGGATTCGAACCTGCGCCACGCGGTCCGGCCGACGATCTACCTGACGGACACCGCCGACCCGCTGGTCTTCCGACGGGTCCGCGACCGTCGCCACAACCCTGCCCAACCGCCGGCTCGTCGCTGGTCCAGGTGGCGGGACTCGTGTACCCCGACTTCCGGGGCGAGGTCGACGCCCTCGCCGTCCCCCGCACCAGCACTTGACGTCCGACGACGTCTCCCGCCCCGCGAGACATGGCATGCTGGAACCATGCCCGCCACCGCGCTCGCTCCGCTGTACCTGGTCGTCGGCGACGAGGAGCTCCTCATCGACCGTGCCGTCGCCGAGCTCGTGGCGCTCGCGCGCGGGGAGGATCCTCAGGTGGACGTGCACGACCTCCTCCCCGCCCAGGTCACCGCTGGTTCGCTGTCCGAGGTTCTCTCCCCGTCATTGTTCGGTGAGCGACGCGTCGTGGTGTTGCGCTCCGCCCAGGACCTGACGAAGGACCCCGCGGCCGCGGTGACCGGCATCCTGACCACGCCCGTCGACGACGTGACACTGGTGCTCGTCCACGCCGGAGGCAACAAGGGCAAGGCCCTCCTCCAAGCCGCGGCCAGCGCCGGCGCCAAGCGCGTCAACTGCCCCAAGCCGACGAAGAACCAGGAGAAGCTGGCCTTCGTCAAGGGTGAGTTCGACCGTGCGGGTCGTGCGGTCACTCGGGACGGCGCGCAGGCGATCCTGGACGCACGAGGCACCGACCTCCGGGAGATCGCCGCGGCGTGCGCGCAGCTCAGCGCCGACGCCGAGGGCACCATCAACGCCGAGACCGTGGCCCGCTACTACACGGGCCGCGCGGAGGCCTCGGGGTTCACCGTGGCGGATCACGCCGTCGAGGGCAAACTGGGGGACGCGCTGGAGACCCTACGGTGGTCCCTCGCCATCGGCACCGCCCCGGTTCTGATCAACAGTGCGCTGGCCAGTGCGATCCGCGGTCTCGCCGTGGTCTCACAGCCGCAGCGCGGGCTGGGCGACGCCGAGCTCGCCAAGCGTGCCCGCGTCCCTCCGTGGAAACTACGGACCCTGCGTCAGCAGGCCCGTGGCTGGACCCCTGCCGGAATCACGCGCGCGCTGGAACTGGTCGCGGAAACCGACGCCCAGGTCAAGGGGGCCGGCGCCGACCCCAGTTACGCGCTCGAGCGGGCCGTCAGCGGCATCGTGACCGCCCGGCGCGACCCAGCGGCGGTCTGACCCACTCCCATCCCTCTCCGGAGTACGACGTGACCACCATCGACAAGATCGCCTGGATCCACCTGCGCGACGGACGTGTCCTGGCCGTACGTTCGCGCGGCAAGGACGTCTTCTACCTTCCCGGTGGCAAACGCGAACCCGGGGAGTCAGACCTGGAGACACTGGTACGGGAGATCCGCGAGGAGCTCGGCGTCGCGATCCTTCCCGCGACCGCCGAACACCTGGGCACCTTTCACGCCCAGGCGCACGGGCACGCCGACGACGTCACGGTCCGGGTGACCTGCTACACCGCCGAATGCCAGGGCACACCGACGCCCAACGCCGAGATCGCGGAGACGGCATGGCTCGATCGCCGTCACCGCGAGCGCGTGTCTCCGGTGAATCGGGTCGTCCTCGACCACCTGTGGGAACGCGGGCGACTCGCGTGACGGGCGATCACCGGATCTCCGCGCCACCACGCCAGATCTTGGAGGGCTTGAGCGGGTAGGACCAGGCGAACGCGCCCTCATGGTCGGCGTCCCACAGCACGAGGTCGGCGTAACAGCCGGGCGCCAGCACCCCACGATCCGCACACCCGAGCGCCTGCGCGCCGCTCGCCGTGGCGGCGCGCAGCGCCTCCACCACGGTCATGTCGAACATCGCCACGGCCAGGCCGATCGCGAGGGCGACGGAGTTGGCACCGCTCACACCGGGGTTGTGGTCGGTTCCCAGCGCCACCGGGACGCCATGGTCCAACAGAGCCCGGACGGGTGGGGTCCTGCCGCTGGCCAGGATCGACGGCGGGCACACCACCCCGGGCGTCCTGCTGTCGGCCAGCGCCCGGATGTCGTCCTCACCGCAGTCGTGCTGAAGATCCACAGAGGAGCAGCGAAGCTGGGCGGCCATCCGGACCGTACCGAAGCGGGGTTTGGCACAGGCGTGCATCCGCGTCCGCAGGCCGGCCGCCTGCCCGCTGGACAGCAGCCATTGGGTGTCCTCGGCGGTGAACTGGTGATTGTCGCAGTACACGTCGACACTGTCCGCGCCGGCCGCGCCCGCGTCGTCCAGCCACGAGCCCACGGCCTTGACGTAGTCCGCCGGTCGACCGAAGTACTCCGGCGGGACGCTGTGCGCCGCGAAGAACGTGACGTGCAGCCGTGGCATCCCCGGCTCCTGCTCCAGCGAACGCAACAGACGCACGTCGGCGAGCTCGCCGTCCCGCGTGAGGTGGTAGCCGGTCTTGGCCTCGACCGTGGTGGTGCCGGCCAGCAGCCAGTGCCGCAGCCGTTCCCGCACCGCGTTGCAGAGGGTCCAGGGGTCGGTCCCACGGGTGACGGTGACAGTGGAGGACACTCCCCCGCCCGCCGCGGTGATCTCCGACTCCGACGCGCCGCTGGCGCGCAACGCGAGTTCGGCGTAGCGGTTCCCGGCGTAGACGGGGTGGGTGTGGGCGTCGATCAATCCGGGCGTCACCAGTCCGCCGCTGAGGTTCTCCACCTGGTCGACGTCGACGATGTCGCTGAGGACACCGGGAAGATGCGCGGGAAGGTTGGCTCCGGACCCCACCCAGGCCACCCGATCACCGTCGAGAATCACCGCCGCGTTGCTCACCATGTCGGTCCCGGTCCAGAGCCGGCCGATATTCGTCAGCAACGTGACCGTCATCGCATCCCCACACCCGAGTCAGAACAACGGGCAGCTATCCCCGTTCGCGGTAACAGCGGCACTCCACGCCCACATCGGGCCCGCCGCCCGTCTCCGCGGGCGGCTCCCGCGAAGCCCCAATCGTCCGAACTGTCCGAGACGCTCCCACCGGACGGGCCACTGTTGGGTTGTGCTGCGCAACGGTCTCACGGGACACGTGGACAACGAGTGGGTCACCAACGGTAGTTCATGCCACAGGCCATGTACAGCTCGCTATCCGAAACACGGGCGAGTGTCGTCGCGACCTCGTGGGCGGCGTTCGCCGTCACCGGCGGAAACCCACACCCATCCGATCGTGGTCGGGGGAAAACACCAACCGGTACCTCGGCCGGGGTCGGCGTCGCCGCGGCGCCGAAACCACGAGGGGCGTCGAGGGCCGGGTGGCCCTCGACGCCCCTCGTCGATCGTTGTCGCGGTGGCGACCGTCAGACGCCCACGGCGGCCGGTGCGACCGCGACCGACTCGAGCTTGCCGGCGAGCGACTCCGGCACCTCGGCCCGCAACGCGGTACCGGCGCTGGTGTGTTCCTGGGAGAGGATCCGCCCCTCCTCGTACACCCGGGAGAGCAGATCGCCCCGCGCGTAGGGAACCACGAGGTCGACCTCGCGCATCAGGCGGGGCAGCGTTTCCGCCACCACCCGAGCCAGGTCCTCGACGCCGACCCCGGTGCGGGCGGACACCTCCACGGCCCCGGGCTCCTGCACCCGCAACGCCTTGAGAACCGTCTCCTCGGCGGCGTCGGCCTTGTTCAGGGCGACGACCTCGGGGATCTTGTCCGCGCCGATCTCGGCCAGGACCTCACGCACCGCCGCCAGTTGTCCGGCGGGGTCGGGGTCGGAGGCGTCGACGACGTGCAGGACGACGTCGGCGTCGGAGACCTCCTCCAGGGTGGAGCGGAACGCCTCCACCAACTGGTGTGGGAGGTGCCGCACGAAGCCGACGGTGTCACTGAGCGTGTAGGCGCGACCGTCCTCGGTCTTGGCTTGGCGCACGGTGGGATCAAGCGTCGCGAACAGCGCGTCCTCGACGAGAACTCCGGCGTCGGTGAGACTGTTCAGCAGGCTCGACTTGCCGGCGTTGGTGTATCCAGCGATGGCCACCGCCGGCACCTCGCGGGTTTGGCGACGGTCCCGCCGCACGTCCCGAGCGGTCGCCATACGTGCGAGCTCTCGGCGTAGTTTCGCCACTCTCGACGTGATGCGCCGCCGGTCGGTCTCCAGTTTCGTCTCACCGGGACCGCGCAGGCCCACGCCGCCGTTCGCACCGCCGGCCTGACCACCGGCCTGCCGGGACAGGGCGGAGCCCCAGCCACGCAGCCGGGGCAGGAGGTAGTTGAGCTGAGCCAGCTCGACCTGCGCCTTGCCCTCACGGCTGCTCGCGTGTTGGGCGAAGATGTCGAGAATGAGCGCGGTCCTGTCGATGACCTTGACCTTGACCAGTTCCTCGAGCTGGCGGAGCTGGCCCGGGGCCAACTCACCGTCGACGACGACGGTGTCCGCGCCGGTGGCCGCGACCACCTCGGTGAGTTCCTCGACCTTGCCACGCCCGATGTAGGTCGCCGGGTCGGGCTTGGCGCGTCGCTGGGTCAGCCCCTCGAGCACCATCGCGCCGGCGGTCTCGGCCAGAGCCTTCAGCTCCAACAGGGAGTTGTCGGCGTCGACCTGGGTTCCCGAGGTCCACACGCCGACGAGCACGACCCGTTCCAGCCGCAGCGACCGGTACTCGACCTCGGTGACGTCGGTCAGTTCGGTGGAGATCCCCACCACGCGACGCAGCGCGTGCCGCTCCGCGAGCTGAAGTTCGCCCCGATCCGGCTCGGCGTCCGGGAAACGGATGTCGTTCGTATCAGTCTGATTCAGTGCCTTGTCCCCTTTCAACACTGCCAATCGTTCGAACACGGCCCGCACCGGGATTGTTCCCTGTGATCGTGCCACGCCCACACCGATAAGAACACCGTTTTTTTCTGGAAGCGCACATCGCGTCGTCGAGTCCGGCCCGACGCGTTGACCCGTCGCACATTCCCGGTCTAGCGTATTCCATATAACAGAACCTACTTCCGGATTACGAAAATTGGAAGGTCAACTGGTATGAGCGGCAGCACTGGGGTCGAGGTCACCGGCCCACTCAACGACCGGTTCGACGAGATCCTCACCGAGGACGCCCTGCGACTGGTCGCGGATCTCCACCGCACCTTCGACGAACGGCGCCGTGAACTCCTCGGTCACCGCGAACGCCGCCAGGCCGCCGTGGCCGCCGGCTCCGATCTGGACTTTCTTCCCGAGACGGCGTGGATCCGGGACGACCCGACCTGGCGGGTCGCCGAGCCCGCCCCCGGCATCACCGACCGCCGGGTCGAGATCACCGGGCCCACGGACAAGAAGATGACCATCAACGCGCTGAACTCGGGCGCGAAGGTGTGGTTGGCCGATTTCGAGGACGCCAACACGCCGCTCTGGGAGAACATGATCGGCGGCCAGCTCAACCTCCGGGACGCACTGGACCGCGCCATCGACTTCACGACCGGCGCGAAGTCCTACACCCTCGGCGACGACGACACACTGGCCACCATCGTGGTCCGTCCCCGGGGCTGGCATCTGGACGAGAAGCACATCCTCGTTGACGGACAACGTGTCTCCGGCGGCATCGTCGACTTCGCGCTGTACTTCCACCACTGCGCCCGGCGCCAGCTCGACAAGGGCCGCGGCCCCTACTTCTACCTGCCGAAGATGGAGAGCCACCTCGAGGCCCGCCTGTGGAACGACGTCTTCGTGCGGGCCCAGGAGAGCGAGGGCATCCCCCGCGGCACCATCCGCGCCACCTGCCTGATCGAGACCATCCCGGCCGCGTTCGAGATGGAGGAGATCCTGTACGAGCTGCGGGAGCACTCCGCCGGCCTCAACGCGGGGCGGTGGGACTACCTCTTCAGCATCATCAAGACGTTCCGCGACCGCGGCGACGACTATCTCCTGCCCGAGCGCAACGCCGTCACCATGACCGCTCCGTTCATGCGGTCCTACACCGAGCTCCTCGTGCGGACCTGCCATAAGAGGGGCGCCCACGCCATCGGTGGGATGGCGGCCTTCATCCCCAGCCGTCGTGACCCGGGGGTGAACGAGGTCGCGATGGCCAAGGTCCGCGACGACAAGACCCGCGAGTCCACCGACGGGTTCGACGGTTCCTGGGTCGCCCACCCCGACCTCGTGCCCCTGTGCCGGGAGATCTTCGACGGGGTGTTGGGTGAACGGCCGAACCAGATCGAACGCACCCGCGACGACGTCGTGGTGTCCCCACGCGACCTCGTCGCGATCGCCGGGACCCCGGGGGGGATCTCCGAGGCCGGGCTCCGGAACAACATCAGTGTCGGCCTTCAGTATCTGGCGGCGTGGCTCGGTGGCAACGGAGCCGTCGCGATCTTCAACCTGATGGAGGACGCGGCGACCGCGGAGATCTCCCGGTCCCAGATCTGGCAGTGGCTGCGCAACGGGGTCACCCTGGACGACGGCCCCGAGGTCACCCCGGACCTGGTCGAGCGCCTCATCGAGGAAGAACTGGACCGCGTTCGGACCGACGCCGGCGAGACGTTCGACGAGCGACGCTTCGCCCAGGCGGTCGAACTCTTCAAGGAGGTCGCGCTCGCGAAGGACTACGTCGACTTCCTCACCCTGCCCGCGTATGAGTCAATGCCGTAGTGAGGGCGCCGTGGAGTAGCGTCGCGGGAGTGCCTTCGCACCGACCCGAGAGGAGCGGACCGATGGGTGACGATGTCAGCGGACTCCTTCCGCGACTGCGTGAGATCTGCGGGGAGGAACACGTCATCACCGACGAGTCCCGACGCCGCACCTACGACCGCGACGGACTCACGTACCATTCGGCCGTCCCCGGTGTCGTCGTACTGCCGGACACCACGGCACAGGTCGCCTCGGTCGTACGCCTGTGCGCCGACCACGGCGTTCCGTTCGTGCCACGTGGGTCGGGCACCGGACTGTCCGCCGGGGCCCTGCCCGTACCGGACGGCGTGCTCATCGTCACCTCGCGGATGCGCCGCATCCGCGAGGTCGACATCGTCAACGAGCGCGCCGTCGTCGAGCCCGGGGTCTTCAACCTGGACATCACCCGGGCCGCCGAACCGGACGGCTACTACTTCGCGCCCGACCCCTCGAGTCAGCAGGTCTGTTCCATCGGCGGCAACGTCGCGGAGAACTCGGGCGGCGCCCACTGCCTCAAGTACGGGTTCACCGTCAACCACGTCACCGGGCTGGAGATCGTCACGCCCGAAGGCGACGTCGTCCAGCTCGGGGGCAAGGCGCCCGACGCTCCCGGCTACGACCTGCTGGGGGCGTTCATCGGCTCCGAGGGGACTCTCGGCATCGCCACCGCCGTCACCGTTCGGCTGGTGCGCGCCCCCGAGCGGGTCAGCACGCTGTTGGCCGCGTTCACCACGATGGACGCCGGCGGCGCGGCGGTATCCGCCATCATCGCCTCAGGGATGCTACCGGCCGCGATCGAGATGATGGACGAACTCGCCATCTCCGCCGCGGAGTCGGCGGTCGCCTGCGGCTACCCCGACGGGGCGGGAGCCGTTCTCATCGTCGAGCTCGACGGCTCCGGCGCCGACGTGGACGCCATGTTCGACACCGTCAGCGAACTGTGTCGCGACGCCGGCGCCTTCGAGATCCGCACCGCCAGCGACGCCGACGAACGCACCCGGATCTGGAAGGGCCGCAAGTCGGCGTTCGCGGCGATGGGACGCATCAGTCCCGCCTACATCGTGCAGGACGGGGTGGTTCCCCGCTCCTCCCTGTCGGAGGTTCTCGCCCGGATATCCGACCTCTCGGCCGAGACCGGCATCGCGGTCGCGAACGTGTTCCACGCGGGGGACGGCAACCTGCACCCCCTGGTCCTGTTCGACGACGCCGACGAGACCGCGACCGAACTCGCCGCCGAGGTCTCCGGAGCCATCCTCGACCTGTGTGTGGACCACGGGGGATCCATCACCGGGGAACACGGTGTGGGAGTCGACAAGGCGTGCCGGATGCCCAAGATGTTCTCGCCGGACGATCTGGAGACCATGGACCTCTTCCGGCACGCGTTCGACCCCCAGGGCATCGCCAACCCCGACAAACTGCTCCCGACGCCCCGGCTCTGCGGGGAGGCACCCGGTGTACGCAAGGGAGTCCATCCGCTCGTCAGCGAAGGCAAGGCCGAACAGTTCTAGGGGACGCCCGAACGTCGCGTTGGGTGGACCGCCCCCGGCGCGCCCTCCCGTGCGACAGTGAGAGACGTCCCCCACTCCGACCCACACAGTCGTCCAGCCCAGTCGAAACACCCGACCAGACCGTCACCCGGTCGGGACGTCCCAGAGAGGCGAGCATCGATGGCCCCACGACCCAGCGCGATCCCCCGCGGTCCCGACTGGCTCGCCGGCGCCGAAGCGGTCACGCCGGACAGCACCGACGCGGTCAGCGAGATCCTCGCCGCGTCGGCGTCCGACGGGCGCGCCGTCGTCACCCGCGGCAACGGAACGAAGATCGACTGGGGCGACCCCCGATCGATGCGACCTCGTCCTGGACACCACCCGCCTCACCGCGGTGGACCACGCCGCCAGCGACCTCGTCGTAGAGGTGGACGCCGGGGTGACACTCGAGCACCTCCAGGACACCCTGGCGCGTCGTGGACAACGGCTCACCGCGGATCCGCCGGTTCCGGGCGGAACGGTCGGGGGAATGGTCGCGACCGGACTCAGTGGCCCCACGCGACTCGCCCACGGGGCGGTCCGGGACCTGATCATCGGGATGACCGTGGTGCGTGCCGACGGCGTGGTGGCCCGGACCGGCGGCCGTGTGGTGAAGAACGTGGCGGGCTACGACCTCGGCAAGCTCCACACCGGCGCACTGGGCACCCTGGGCGTCGTCACCTCGGTCACGTTCCGCCTGCACCCGCTGCCAGAAGCACGGCGTGTGGTCACCGCGACCGCCACCGCGCACTCCACCGTCGGGCGATGGCTCCGCGGGATCCGTCGCTCGCAGGCCGTTCCCGCCGCGGTGGAGATCGACACCGACCTGGCGACTCCCACCTCCGTCGCGGTACAGGTCCTCGTCGAGGGCGCCGAGGGGGGCATCGACGCGCGGGCCGAGGCCCTGGCCCTAGAGATGACCGACGCGCGCGTCACCGACACGCTGCCCGATGGCTGGGCTCGGCTCCCCGGGGAGGAGTCCGACACACTCCTGCGGCTGACGGTTCCGCCCGACGAGACCACCGCGGCGGCGCAGACTCTGGCGGACCTGTGCCGCTCCGTGGGGGCCACCGCCCGGCTGCGGGGGTCGGCCGGGGCCGGCACGCTGCACGCCGCGCTGGCCAACGACACACCGCACGACCATGTGCGATGGCTCGTGGACCGTCTCCGTCAGGAGCTGGACGCGCGTGGCGGCCACGTCACCGTACTCCGCCCCAGCGCCTCGGCCCGCGCTGGTGGCCTCGACCTGTGGGGGGAGATCCCCGGTCTGGACCTGATGCGATCCGTCAAGCGACGGTTCGACCCCGAACGTCGTCTCGCCCCCGGCCGTTTCGCCGGGGGGATCTGATTCCGGCCCGTCCATCACCGCGTCGAACAGCGAGCACACCATGAACGAGAGCCAGCCAGCCGACAGTCCGATCGACGCCGCAGCCACACGTCCCTTCGCCGACCTGCTCAACGACTGTGTCCACTGTGGATTCTGTCTGTCGACCTGTCCCACCTACGTGCTGTGGGGCGAGGAGATGGACTCCCCTCGGGGCCGTATCCAGCTCATGGGGCAGGCGGAGGAGGCCTCCGAGGTTCCCGCCGCCGCGGTTCCGCACTTCGACAACTGTCTGGGGTGTCTCGCGTGTGTCACGTCGTGCCCGTCCGGGGTGCGCTACGACGCGCTCCTGGAGAACACGCGGGCACGGGTGGAACGGGAGCATCCCCGTGGCGTGTCGGAACGCCTCCTACGCTCGATGATCTTCGCGCTGTTTCCCCACCGGGCGCGGCTCAACGCGATGCGTGGCCCGCTGCGCGCCTACCAGAGGTCCGGCCTCTCCCGGGTGCTGCGCCGCAGTGGGCTCCTGGACCGTGTCTCCCCCGCGCTGTCGGCGATGGAACGCATCAACCCGCCGATCCGCGGCGCCGCCCGCCTTCCCGAGCGCGTGTCCTCGGTCGGCCGACGCCGCGCCGTGGTCGGCATGTTGACCGGTTGCGTCCAGGGCGCGTTCTTCCCACAGGTCAACAACGCCACCGCACGGGTACTGGCGATGGAGGGCTGTGATGTCGTCATCCCACGCTCCCAGGGCTGCTGCGGGGCTCTGTCCGCCCACGCGGGCCGCGCCGAGGAGGCCGCGCGGCTCGCCCGCTCCACCCTGGAGACGTTCACGCGGGCCGGAGTCGACACGGTGATCGTGAACTCCGCGGGCTGTGGCAGCAGCATGAAGCACTACGCCGAGGTGCTGAACAACGCCGCCGGGGGCGCGAGCGCTCGGGAGCTCCGCCGCGTCGCCGAGTTCAGTGGGAAGGTGCGTGACGTGACCGAGTTCCTCGCCGACCTCGGCCCGAGCGCCGCCCGTCGTCCTCTGCCCGTCAACGCGGCCTACCACGACGCGTGCCACCTGGCCCACGGTCAGGGGGTGACCTCCGCTCCCCGTGCGCTGCTTCGCGGCATTCCGGAACTGCGGTTGTCCGACCTCCCCAACAAGGACGTGTGCTGTGGGTCGGCCGGCATCTACAACCTGCTGCGGCCCGAGCCAGCACGGGAACTCGGTGACCGGAAGGCCGACGACGTCACCGCGACCGGGGCCGAACTGTTGATCGCCGGCAACCCGGGCTGCTCCATGCAGATCGCCGCGTCGCTCTCGGACAAGGGACGAACGATTCAGGTCGCGCACACGATCCAGGTTCTCGACGCCTCGCTGCGGGGTCTCCCGCCGAGCTCCCTTCGGGGGTGAGGCCGTCCACCATGAACGGCGGCGCGTTCCCGGGCGATAGGGGTCACGTGTCGTCTGGCGCGGCCACGTAGCCGATGTCGGCGTGCCGCAGGCTTCCCAGACCCGTCGCCCCGAGGTTGGCGACGTCGTCGCGGACCGCCACGAGCTGTGGTCGTTGGTAAAGCGGCAGCGTGTGGCCGTTCTCCCAGAGCAACCGGTCCGCTTCGTTGATGAGCTCGGTGGACTGGTCAGGGTCGAGCGTGGCCAACGCGGCGTCGAGGTTCTCGTCGATCGCCGGGTCACCGATCTTGCTCACGTTGCCCGCCCAGTCGCCGTCCCACTGCTCGGCCCACTGGTAGCGCGTCGCCGTCACCGGGAATGCCCCCGGGGCGTAGTTGAACGCGACGAGGTCGTAGTTCCCTGGGAACACGTAGGTGGAGAAAAGCTCGTCCCCCGAGACCTCCTCCACCAGCACCTCGACCCCGATCTCCTCGAGCATGTCGCGGATCAGGGCCGCCTCGTCGCGCCCGGCCGCGTGACCACGCGGCACGACCATGCGCAGCGTCAGCGTCTCACCGTCGCGCACCCGCACGCCCTCACCGGACTCCGGCCGCGGCCACCCCGCGTCGTCCAGGAGCGCGGACGCGGCGTCCGGATCGTACTCACTCAGGTCGCCGGAGTTGTCGGCGTAACCGGGACGATTGGGGAGGAGCAGCCGGTTGTTGAGCATCTCCACTGGCCAGCCGATCCCCCCGAGCGCGGCGTCGGCCAGCGCGCGTCGGTCGACGCCGTGGAAGATCGCCTGGCGGACACGGACGTCGGAGAGCGCCGGTGCCGCGCCGTTGAGGGTGAGGTGGCGGTAGGCCTGGCCCGGGGCCGCGCGTACCTCACCGTCGGCCGCGCCGTGGGTCCGAAGGAACGAGCTGGTCTCGGTGGGGACGGTGAAGACGTCGATGCCGCCCTCCAGGAACGCTCCCTCGAACGCGCCGGTCTCCAGGGCCCGATAGGTGATCCCGTCCAACATCGCCGGCTCGCCCCACCAGTCGTCGTCGCGGGTCACCGTGACCGTCCGCGCGGTGGGGTCGATATTGTCCAACGTGAACGGGCCCGCCGTCACCGGGATGGTCTCCCGGAAGTCCTCGTTGAACGCGTCGGGGTCCGACGTCGTCTCCGCCGGGAGCAACGGATAGAACAGCGAAGCGTACTCGGAGTACGGCTCGTCGAACACGACCACGACTTCGAACTGGTTCTCCCCCGGCGCCACCTCGGCGATCCGGTCGTAGCCGACGGGGCTCACCATGTGAAACCGTTGGTCGTCCCCGCCGAGCGCCGTCGCCAGCGCCGCGTAGTCACGCCAGGTGATCGGGTCCCCGGTCGACCAGCGCGCCTCCGGGTTCAGGCTCAGGCGCAACGTCTGGCGCTCGTCCACGGACACCGAGTAGTCCACCACGTAGTCGGGGTCCGGGTGGGGCGTGCCACCGGAGTCGAGGACGAAGGGGCTGGGCATCAGGCCCTCCAGCACGGTGGTGACCGTCTCCACGTTGCCCTGCGGATGGTAGGGGTTCCACTGCGTCGGCAGCTCGGTGATGCCCCACCGGAGGGTGCCCCCCTGCCGCAGGTCCTCGCGGGGCATCGGGTTGAGGTCGGACTCGACGGACGCGGCTCGCGAATCCAGGAGGGGGACGTCCTGGCAGGCGACGAGCGTCACCAACGTCAATAAGACCGCCGCGCACGTAACGGAGCTCCGCCCCCGCTGTCCCACCACGACCTGCCCCCACCGTGTCCACAGCGAACCGACGTGGGTGTCACCCTAGTGCAGCGATACCCGACATCGCAGCTAAACCGGGAAGAAACGGAATCAGTTCTCCCTGATCCGGGGATCCAGGGCGCCGTGCGCCATGTCGCCCGCGAACGACACCAAGACCACCGCCGCCGCGGTCAGACACCCCACGGCCGCCACGGAGTTCACGTCCCCGCTGCTGATGGAGTCGATGAGATAGGCACCCACGCCGTGCCAACCGAAAACAGTCTCCGCGAAAACCACGCCGGTGAACAGACCCGCCAGGGTCAGCCCCGCGAAGGTGAACAGCGGAAGCAACGCGACCCGTAGGGCGTGCCGGACCAGCGCTCGCCGGTGTGTCAGGCCTCGGCCCCGTGCGCCGCGCACGTACTCCGACTCTGCCGCGTCGGCCAACAGTCCGCGCTGGTAGCGCGCCAACAACGCCGCCACCGGCAGCGCGACCGTGAGGGTGGGCAGCACGAGATGCTGGACCCGGTCGAGGAACCGCGCGGCACCCTCCAGGTCGGGTCGGAACTCACCCGTGAACCGGAAGACCTCGGCTCCGGTCGTGGCGTTGAACCACAACGCGACGTTCTCCAACGACAGTGCGACCACCACGGCCGGGACGGACAACAGCACCATCGCCCCCACCCCGGACAGTCGGTCGAACCAGCCGTCGGGCCGCAACGTCGCGGCGATCGCCGTCAGTGCCCCGCTGGCGACCCCGACCACGAACCCCAGGGTGAGGAGGCGCAGGCTCACGCCGACCCGACGCATGACCTCCTCGGTCACCTCCGCGCCGTCCCAGCTCTGTCCCAGGTCCCCCCGAAGTACGCCACTGATCCACACGGCGTAACGCTGGGCCAGGGGATCCTTGTCGTTGAGGTTGTACTCCTGCAACGTCGCGTCGACGACGTCCTCGGGCGGGGCGGGCTGTTGCGCCGCGTAGTTGCCGCGAGGGTCCAACGCCAGGCAGGCGAGCAGGTAGACCAGGCTCGCGGCGACCAGCCATAGCACCGCGTGCCCCAGTGCCTTGCGCAACAGGAACCGCCACACGTGGCCCTCCGTTCCGCGTCGACACCGAAGGGAGGGATGCCCGGGGCGGGCGACCTTCGGCGTGGGTCAGTGCTGTGCCGGGATCATGCCGTGGCGGACCGACGTCGCGCCAGGTCGGTCGCGCGTCAGATCGGCGCGGATCCCCGCAAAGGCTGATTCCCGCCGCCTCGGCCCCGTCCCGCACGACGGCGCCCGAACGGACCGAGCCTAGCGCTCATCCTCGCGCATTGGCGGGCAATTCGGGTGAATGGGGGCCGGCACGGTCCTCGGCGGGGGACTCCCACGGCTCAGGGCGGAGCGGAGGTCACAGTCGCACGTCGCCCGAGGCGACGATGACCGCCGGCCCCGTGAGGTGGGTGCCGGCCTCGGTGTCGACGTCGACCTGGCACTCCCCGCCGGGGACCCTGACTCGCCACCGCCCCGGCTCGCCGGCCGCCGCGGTCACGGCGGAGGCGACGATTCCGGTACCGCAGGACCGGGTCTCCCCCGAGCCCCGCTCGAATACGCGCATCTCCAGCAGGCCGGGCTCGAGCACGCGAAAGAACTCCACGTTCGCGCCGTCGGGGAACTGCTCGGCGTCGAGCGTGGGGGCCTGGGTCAGATCCAACCGCTCCACGGGGGCGGACGTCGCACACGCCAGGTGCGGGTTGCCCACCCACACACGCTCCCCCACCACGGGCTCCCCGGCGAGCGTGGCCGTGCCGGAACCCAACGTCCTGGCGGTGCCCATGGCGACCCGGACGGTACCGTCGTCGCGGATCTCCACCGCCCGGTCACCGGCCCGCGTGCCGACGACGAACGCGGAAGAACGCACCAGTCCCTCCTCCAGGAGGTACCTGGCGAAGACCCGCACTCCGTTTCCGCACATCTCCGCGACACTGCCGTCGGCGTTGCGGTAGTCCATGAACCACTCCGCCGCGCTGGCGGGGACGTCACTGTTTCCGGCGATGGCCTCGGTGCGCACGACGCGCAGCACACCGTCCGCGCCCAGGCCGGCCCTGCGGTCACACAACGCGACGACTCGGGACTCCGGAAGGTCGAGTTCTCCCGACGGGTCGGGGAGCACGACGAAGTCGTTCTCGGTGCCGTGGCCCTTGGCGAATCGCATGCTGATCATGGTAGGCCCTGATTCCGGTCACCGGACCGCCGCCGCGCGCCCTACGGGACGGGGCCAGCGCCGGCACGTCGCCGGGGCTGGCACACTGGTGAACGTGCGGAGAGTAGTGGGTGTCGTCGGGGCCACCACCGCGGGCAAGTCCGACCTCGCGGTGGAGTTGGCGCTGCGGCTGCGCGCCGAGGGGCAGCCCGCGGAGATCGTCAACGCCGACTCCATGCAGCTCTACCGCGGGATGGACATCGGCACGGCCAAGGTGACCCACGCCGAACGTCGCGGCGTCGCACACCACCTGCTGGGCGTCCTCGACGTCACCGAGGCCGCCGACGTCGCCACCTACCAGCGTCAGTCACGCGCCGTCATCGACCGGTTGACCAGCACCGGCACAGTCGCCATCCTGGTCGGTGGGTCCGGGCTCTACGTCCGCGCGGCGTTGGACCAACTGGAGTTCCCCGGCACCGACCCCGACCTCCGCGCCACGCTGGAGGACGAACTGGCGCGCGAGGGCTCCCAGACCTTGTACGACCGGCTCCGGCTCCAGGACCCGGAGGCCGCCGAACGCATCCTCCCGAGCAACGGCCGACGCCTCGTCCGCGCCTTGGAGGTCATCCAGCTCACCGGCCGCCCCTTCAGCGCCTCCCTGCCCCAGTACGTGTACGAGATTCCCGCCGTCCAGATCGGCGTCGACATTCCCCGCGACGCCCTGGACGACCGAGTGGAACGACGGGTCCATCGCATGTGGGAGTCCGGCCTCGTCGACGAGGTGCGTGCCCTGGAACGCGCGGGGCTGCGTCAGGGCCGCACCGCCTCCCGCGCCCTCGGCTACGCGCAGGTACTGCGACACCTGGCTGGCGAGTGCTCCGAGGATGCCGCGGTCGAGGACACCATCCTGGCCACGCGGCGTTTCGCCCGCCGCCAGGAGTCCTGGTTCCGACGCGACCCACGAATCCAGTGGGTCACCCACGACCGTCCCGACCGCGTCGAGGCCGCGCTCGAACACCTCGCGAGCCCGGCCCACGTCTGACCGAGCCGAGGGGCGGGCGCGGCGGCGACCGACCGGCGAACTCACCGCTCGGCCGCGGCGGATCCGGTGTCACGGTCGAGAAACGCGCGCACCACGTGCGAGTACTCCCGGGGGCGCTCGACCGGAACGAAGTGTCCGGCGCCCTCGATCACCTCCAACCGCCCCTGGGGGGCGATGTCGGCCGCCTCGCGTGGGTAGCGTAGGGGCACCGCCTCGTCGAGTTCCCCGTGGACGAGGAGTACGGGGCACGTGATCTCGGACAGGCGGCCGCGAAAGTCCACGCGCATGCGCCGCGGTCCGATCTCGTAGCGGTTCCAGTCGCTGAACATGTGCCCGCCGTGTGACCTCTTCCGTTCGAGCTCCTCTCCGGCGAGGTCGGCGAGCGCGTCGATGTCCTCCTCAGGCACGTAGTCGGCGAACCTCACCTCGCGGCGCACCCAACGTCGCAGGGCCTCGGGGCTCATCGCCCTGCTCACCGACCAGGAAAGCGGAGTACGGAGCGCGAGGTAGGAGAGTCCGTGCCTCGGGACCCGGTCCTGGATCCCTCCACAGGACGTGAGGACGAGAGAACGGACCCGATCCGGATGACGCAGGGTATAGCCGATGGCCGTCGTCGACCCGAGGGAGAGCCCGACGAGCGTGGCCCTCTCCAGCTCCCAGTGGTCGAGCAGTCGAGCGAGGACCTCCTCCTGCCCCCGTTGGTCGGCACGGGCGCGCCACGGCCAGCTCTGCCCGTGCTTCGGATGGTCGGGAACATAGACCCGGTGAGTGGCCGCGAGCTCCGGAGCGAGCCACCGCCAGATCCACGCCCCGTTGTCGATCCCGGCACCGTGCAACAGCACCACGGGTGATCCCGACTCTCCCTGGATCCGGTAGTGGATACGTCCCTCTGACATCTCGACGGATCCCTGGTGGGTCACCATGTCCATTCATCCCTTCACGGCGTCATGCGCGTCGGCGAAGTGAAACGCCCGTGGCCGGCGCCTCCGCTCACCTCTGGTCACCAGATCGCGGGGGGTGCGCTCGGAGGCCCCCCTGGCTCGCGACGGTGTCGTCGCCCCCGGTTCGCGCCACGTTCCCGCGGGTGGCCTCCCACCGCGCCCAGAGGGCGGGGAGCTCGGACTCGAGGAACCGGTACAGCTCGTGCACCGCCTCGAGACGGTCCCGGCGTGGGGCGGGTTGGTCGGCGAGGACGTCGAGCCCGTGCTCGATCACCTCACGGAACGCCGTTGTGCGCCCGTACCGTTCGGCGAGCATCCGGCTCCAGGCGTCCGGGTCGATTCGGAAGGACTCCTGTCGCTCCCCCCGACGACGGACTCCCCGCACGATGCCGCTCGTGGTCAGCATGCGCGTGGCGTTGCCGATCGAGCTACGGCTCGCGCCGAGGGTCTCCGCGAGCTCTGCGGCGCTCTGCTCACGTGGTTCACAGATCAGGAGCCAGCCGACGACGCGCCCCGCGATCGGGGGGAACCCCTCGTGTTCGAAGAACGTCGCGACGCGATCGGCGAAGTCGAGTTCGGATTCGGATGACATGACGCGATCATACAGTCGTTGCAGTTATGACTGCAATGACTGTGAACTGTGCGAGAACGGACACCCGGTACCGGACAATCCGGAGATCACCGGGAACCCGCCCTCCCCAGGCCGCGTCTGAGAGCTCGACCCGCTCCTCCGCCCGAGCCCGCGACGCGGCACCTGTGAAACGAGCCCCCACATGACAGACGACACCCTGATCCTGCTCACGACGCTCGGTGGACTCGCGTTGGTCGCGACGGTGTTCCTCCCCGGGCAGAGCGCGGGGTGGCGGGTGCTGTGCGGTGTGGTGGGCGCCGCGGCGCTCGTCTGGATGGGATGGGTGTACGTCGTCGGTGGGACCTACGTTCTGAGCCCCTACTTCACGTTCGTCCCGCTCCTGCTCATCGGACAGAGCCTGCGCACCATGCTGCGCGCACGCCGCGAGGATCGCCCGACGCCCGGACCCACACCCCACCACCCGGCCGCGGGAGGATCCCACCTTGGCGAAGACCAGGAACAGCGCCGCCGGCCGGGGTCGGAACACGGCCAACAGTGACGCCCGAGCGTCACGCTCCGGTCAGGGCGACGCGGCACCGTCGGCGCCCCGGCACCACGACGCGACGAAGTAGCCGACCCCGTACGGGGCCTCGTTCGCGAGGAGGGACGCGGTGTACTCCCCGCCCGCCGCGGCTCCGGCCGCCACCTGCCAGGCGGGGCGGCCCGCCACCCACAGGTCCGAGCACAGTTCGGGGTCCAACCCCGCGAGTGTCTCGACGTCCGCGCTGCCCAGGGCCTCGGCGACCCTGGCGTCGAACGCGGGGGCCCGAGTGTCCACGTAGCCGGGGGCGGACTCGCCCCGCCGGGCGCTGCCGTCGCCCAGCGCCAGGATCGCGACGCGTGGCGCCGCGCCGGCCAGGGACCGTCCCCACCGGGCGCAAGAGTCCGGTGCCTCGTCCGCTGCGACCTCCAGGTACCCGCCCACGGCGACGCCCGCCTGGCGGAGGAGCCACGCGCCGAGGGTGAGCGCGAGGGGAAGGCGCGCCGGTCCCTCATCCCCGACCCGGACGTCGACGCCGAACCCGCGCAGCGTACCCGCGGCTCGTGGTGGGTGCTCCCGCGTGTGGGCACCAGCGCCCACCACGTACACGACGTCCGGATCGGACGCGCCGAGGTCCGCGGTGACGCGGAGGCTCGCCGCACGCACGCGGGGACGCGCCGGGTGGGTCAGGCCTCGCAGCACCCTCCGGTGGGAGCGACCGGCGGTGCCCCCACGGTGGGCATGCCCAACAGGGTGCTGGCGGGCCGCGGCGTCAGGCCGTTGCGTTCCGCCCAGGCGTCACCCGCTCGGGACCGCCGCACGCCGCGGATCCCCGAGTCCGCGACCAGGTGGTGGGGTGCCGCGCGGGTGACCTCCACGGTGGCGAAGTCACCGGGTCGGGGTGCGTCCGAACCGTGGGTGGCGAAGTGCACCAGTCGGTTGTCCGGTCCTCGACCCGACATCCGCTGGGTGTCGCCATCCTTGCGGCCCTCGTTCTCCGCGACCAACACCTCGACCTCGCGCCCCAGGAGTTTCTCGTTCTCCGCCCAGGAGATGCCGTTCTGCAGCTCCACGAGCCGCTCGTAGCGTTCCTGAACGACCTCCTTGGGCACCTGCTCCTCCATCGTGGCGGCGGGGGTGCCCGGCCGCGGCGAGTACTGGAAGGTGAAGGCACCGGAGAACCGGGCCCGCTCCACCACGTGCAGGGTCTCGGCGAAGTCCTCCTCGGTCTCGCCGGGGAAACCCACGATGATGTCGGTGGTGATGGCGGCCTCGGGCATGGCCTCACGTACCCGCTCCACGATGCCGAGGAACCGCTCCTGGCGGTAGGAGCGCCGCATGGACTTGAGGATCCGACTCGATCCGGACTGCAGGGGCATGTGGAGCTGCGGCATCACGTTCGGGGTCTCGGCCATCGCCGCGATCACGTCGTCGGTGAAGTCCCGCGGGTGCGGCGAGGTGAACCGGACCCGTTCCAACCCCTCGATCTCGCCGCACGCGCGCAGCAACGACGAGAACGCCGTCCTGTCACCGAACTCGCTGCCGTAGGCGTTCACGTTCTGCCCCAGCAGTGTGACCTCGACCGCTCCCTCGTCGACTACCGCGCGGACCTCGGCCAGGACGTCGCCGGGCCGGCGGTCCTTCTCCTTGCCACGCAGTGCGGGCACGATACAGAACGTGCAGGTGTTGTTGCAGCCCACCGAAACCGAGACCCACGCCGCGTAGGCCGACTCGCGCCGGGTGGGCAGGGTGGAGGGGAACGTCTCCAGGGACTCCACGATCTCCACCTGGGCCTCGCGCCGCACCCGGGCGCGTTCCAGCAGGGTGGGCAGGGAACCGATGTTGTGCGTCCCGAACACCACGTCGACCCAGGGCGCGCGACGGGAGATCTCCCCGCGGTCCTTCTGGGCCAGGCATCCGCCCACCGCGATCTGCATCCCCGGGTGGGCGTCCTTCGTCGGACGCAGGTGCCCCAGGTTGCCGTACAGGCGGTTGTCGGCGTTCTCGCGAACGGCACAGGTGTTGAAGACGACGACGTCAGGGGTGGCATCCTCGGCCGCGGGTGCGTAGCCCGCGTCTTCGAGCAGCCCGGCGAGCCGCTCGGAGTCGTGGACGTTCATCTGGCAGCCGTAGGTGCGCACTTCGTAGGTACGACTCGGACTCACCCCACCAGGCTACGGCGTTCCCACGGTCCTGCCGCACGCTCGAGCGATTTCGGACCTGCCCGAGCCCGCGAGGCACCGAAGTCCCGCCCCACCGGACCCACCAGGCGTCATAACCATGGGTAAAAGCCCGCTTTCCCAACAGGTTCATCGTTTCCCAGTTGTAACCGACCCGGAACGCGCGATTGGCGCCACATTGCCTACTGTTTGGGCCACTGTACGGAGTCAGGTGTGATGCTGCCTGCGCGTATGTGCACATCGGGAGCGGAAGCGTTCGGTGGGCAATACGAACTTGATGGAGGAACGCATGAGGACCACTGGACAAGCCCGGGTACTGGCGGCCATGGGACTGGCTGGGGCCGTCGCGCTCACCGCCTGCCAGGCCCCCGAGGACGCCGAGGCTCCGGATGACAACGGCGAGGAGGTGACCGACCTCCGCCTCGGCACCGGATCCGTGGGCGGCACCTACTATCCGCTCGGTGGCGAGATCGCCCAGATCTGGTCGGACAACATCGACGGTGTCTCGGTCGACACCCAGGAGACGGGCGCGTCGGTCGAGAACCTGCGCAACCTCGACAACGGTGACAACGAGCTCATCATGTCCGTGAACGGCACCGCGGAGCAGGGCTTCGCTGGCACGGTGGACTTCGAGGACGAGCCACTGGAGAACCCCGACGAGATCGTCTTCCTCGGCAACATCTACCCCGAGGTCATGCAGCTCGTGGTGCGGGCGGACTCCGGCATCGAGTCGGTGGCCGACCTCGAGGACGCCGCGGTCGAGATCGGACCGGTCGGCAGCGGCACCGAGGGCCTGTCGACCCGGATCCTCGAGGCGTACGGCATCGACCCCGACTCGGGTATCGACCCCTACGACAGTGACTTCGGCGAAGCGGCCACCGCCCTCGGCGACGGCACGGTGGACGCCGCGTTCGGGATCCTCTCCGTCCCCGCGTCCGGCATCGAGGAGGCGGGCGCCAGCACCGACATCGACCTCGTCAACATCGACGGCCCCGAGGCCGACGCGCTGATGGAGGACGACCCCACGCTGAGCTCCTACGTCATCGACGGCGGAACCTACAGCGGGATCGACGACGACGTGACCGTCCTGACCAACTGGGCGTCGCTGTACGCGCGGGCCGACCTGGACGAGGACCTCGCCTACGACCTGGTGCAGGTGATGTACGAGAACCAGGGCGACATCGGCCACGCGGTCGGCGAGCAGGTCCAGCTCGACACCTCCATCGACGGGCTCGCCGAGATCCCGCTGCACCCGGGCGCGGAGCGCTACTACGAGGAACAGGGCCTTCTCTAGGCGTAGGCCAACTGTGAGGATTCTGGTGGGGCCGTCCGCGTTCGGGCGGCCCCACCAGTGCGGAGCGCCCGAACGAACGCGGCGCTCCCCCGTGCGGGCGTGCCCGCTGATGACAAGGATCGGGCGATGACAAGCGACAAGCAGGTGCGGGCCCCTGAGCCCGGTGATGGTACCCCCCAGGCCGTCACCGACCAGCCGGGGCAGCTCGACAAGGAATCCCTCAAGAGCATCGAGCAGGACCTCAAGGCGATGGAGGAGCACGAGTCGATCACCGACGACGGTGCTCCCACCGCCCCTGGTGGCGAGCTGGGAATTTGGCGCTGGGTGGTCCTGTTCGGCGGGCTCAGCCTCGCGGTCTTCCATCTCTGGACGGGCATGACGCAGGTCCTGCCCGGTCTGCAGCAACGCTCGGTCCACCTCGCCCTGGGCCTCGGACTGATCTTCCTGCTGTATCCCGCGCGCCCTCGGTCCACCCACAGCAACCACGGCGTTCCCTACGGGGCGACCATGGCCGTCTGTGCGCTGCTCGTGGGCTACATCGCCTCGGGAGCCATGGGCGACGCCTACGTATTCCTCCCGATCCCCCTCATCGGTGGGGCCGTGGCGCTACTCATCGGGCTTCTGGTGTTCGCGGTCCGTCGGTCCGACGCCGCACCGTCCCGTGCGCAGAAGGGCGCCGGATGGGCCCTGGTCGCGGGTGCCGCGCTCATCACCCTGGATCTGGTCACCAGCAACACCTACGGAATGTTCTTCTTCCTGCCGTGGCCGAGCATGCTCCTGGTCGTGGCGGCGCTGGCCGTGGCGCTGGTACTCCTGCGCACGCCGAGCCTGCTTCCCTCGTCGCTGTGGGGCAACATCACCCGGTGGGGCCCCCTGGCCACCTCGGTCCTCGTGCTGGTCTACCTCCTGGTGTCCGGCGAGGCGGGATGGGCGGTCATCGCCCCCGCCGCCGCCATCCTCGCCCTAGTCCAGGCCTCCCAGCTCGTGCCGTTCACCATCTTCGGGGTGAAGCCCGCCGACATCGTCCTCTCGGGACTCGGCCTGCTCGCCGGGCTGTACATGTTCTTCAACTACGAGGACATCGCCCGGAACCCAGGCGGCGCCACCGACCCCGGATACGTCGCCGTCGGCACTATCGGCATCCTGCTGATCCTCGTCGCCACCTACCGAGTCCTCGGTGGGGCCCTGGTCGTCCTCGCCAGCGTGATGCTGTTCTACTCCTACGCCGGACCGTCGATGCCGGGCTTCCTGCGCCACGGCGGGTTCTCCGTTGAGGGAACCATCGACAACCTCTACGTGGGCACGACCGGTGTGTTCGGCATCCCGCTGGGGATCTCCGCGACGTTCATCTTCGTGTTCATGATCTTCGCGGCCATGCTGCAGCGCACCGGGATGGAACGCTTCTTCACCGATCTCGCGCTCGGCAGCACCGGGTGGGCGACCGGCGGCACCGGCAAGGTGTCGGTCATCACCAGCGCCTTCGCGGGAACCATCACCGGTAGCTCGGTCGCCAACACCGTCAGCAACGGCGCCTTCACCATCCCGATGATGATGAAGTCCGGCTACTCCAAGGAGTACTCCGGCGGTGTCGAGGCGTCCTCGTCCACAGGTGGCCAGATCGCGCCGCCGATCATGGGCGCCGGCGCGTTCATCATGATCGAGTTCACGCAGGCCACCTACCAACAGATCCTCCAGGCCGCGATCATCCCCGCGATCTTCTTCTTCCTGTCGCAGTTCGTCGTCATCCACTACGACTCCAAACGGCTGGGCATCGGCGGCCTGCCGAAGAACATGCTGCCCAACGTGCGCAGGCTCATGGCAACCCGCGGATACCTGCTCATCCCCGTGATCGCCATCTTCGTCCTGCTCTCGATGGGCTACTCGCCGCTGCCCGCGGCCATGGGCGCGGTCGTCACCACCGTGGCGCTGAACTTCGTCGCCCAGCTCGTGGCGATGCCCTGGAGCGTCATCGACGGCCGGCTCCGGCTACGCGCCGTCGGCGAGATCGCCCGCGACTCGGTGGCCTTCGCCCTCCCCATCATCGTCGCCGGTGGTGGCGCCGTCCTCGTCGTGCAACTGATCCAGGTGTTCCTCGGTACCGCGCACCGTGGCGTGCAGGCCCTGTTCATCGCACTGCTCGTCGCGGCTCTCACGATCCTCGTCGCCGCCCTGTTCCGCAACTGGAAGCGTGACGGCGCCGACCAGCTCGACCTGCACAAGCTCCTCGACGGTCTCGTCGCCGCGTCCCGGATCGCGCTGCCGATCATCCTGGCCTGTGCCGCCGCGGGTCTCATCTCCGGCGTGATCACCACGACCGACCTCGGGCTGAAGCTCTCCTCCGGACTGCTGGGCATCGCCACGTCGATCAGCGACGTCATCGTCAGCGCCATCGGATTCCTGCCCGTCGTGGGCGGTGACCTCGCCGCGATGGCGGCCGAGGGCTCGGTCGAGCTGGTCCCACTGCTGTTCATGTCGATGCTCGCCTGTCTGATCCTGGGCATCGGCCTGCCGACGACGGCGAACTACGTCATCACCGCGACCCTCGCCGCGCCCGCCATCGTCGCGGTGCTCCAGGCCGACCTGGACTCCCCGACGCTGTCCATGCTGCTGATGGCGCACATGTTCGTGTACTACTTCGGCATCATGGCCGACATCACGCCCCCGGTCTGCCTCGCCTGCTACGCCGCGTGCGGCATCTCCGGCGGTCACCCGATCCGCACGGGGGTCCAGGCGGTACGGATCGCGGTCGCCGGGTTCGTCGTTCCGTTCATGTTCGTGATCTCGCCGCAGCTCCTGCTACAGAACGTCACCATCGCCACCGGCATCCTCGCCGGAGTGACCGGAGCGTTGGGCGTCAGCCTGGTGAGCGTGGCCGTCGCCGGCTTCATCAACCGGCCGTTGAACGTGAGCACCCGACTGTTGATCGCGGTCTCCGGACTCCTCCT
Source organism: Spiractinospora alimapuensis (assembly GCF_018437505.1). Taxonomy (NCBI): domain Bacteria; kingdom Bacillati; phylum Actinomycetota; class Actinomycetes; order Streptosporangiales; family Nocardiopsidaceae; genus Spiractinospora; species Spiractinospora alimapuensis. The sequence continues at coordinate 1,710,152 of NZ_CP072467.1, forward strand.
GCTGCACTTCGGCTGGCTCACCGACGTCATCGGCTTCGCCATGGCCACGGTCATCTTCGCCGCGCACTACTGGAACACGCGCGGCACCCCCAAGACGGCCCACGACATGAGTAACGCCACCACATAGCTCCAGCGCACGGCCGTGGTTCCGCCTCACGACGGCGGGACCACGGCCGTCGGCCGTCCCGGCCCGGGCAATTCGACGATTCGGTCCTCTTTGCGCCACTATGGCCACGGTGGTGTGCCACCCTCACTCGGTCGTCATCGACCGCGGGTGCATCCGCACCGTCCACAGGAAGCCACGTCGTCGCACGCCGTGACGACGACGTCGCGTCACACCGCGGGAGAGGAGGAGGGCGTCCCCGTGGAGTCGCCGCAGGGACCGTCCAACAGTCACATGATCGCCCCCTATGGATCTTGGCCGTCCCCACTGGTCGCAGCGGACATCGCCGCCGGAGGCCGCCGACCGGACTTCCCCTCGATTCATGGGGAGACCGTGTGGTGGCAGGAAGTCCGTGCTCTGGAGGACGGCCGTGGCACGATCATGCGCCGCGACGTGGACGGCTCCGTCACCGAGGTCCTGCCTCCTCCCTGGTCCGCCCGCACCCGGGTACAGGAGTACGGCGGACGCTCCTACCTGCCCGTACAGCGCGACGGCGCATGGCATGTCGTCTTCAGTGAGGCAAGCGACCAGCGCCTCTACCTCCTACCGGCCGGCTCCACCCGGCCCGAGCCCCTCACCCCCGAACCGCCGAGCCCCGGCGGTGTTCGTTTCGCCGACCTCCAGGTGATGGGCGAGGACCTCGTGTGCGTACGCGAGGAGCACACGCCCGCCGTCCGCCGGTCCATCGTCACCGTCCCTCTCTCCGGTGCCGCCGCGACGGACCCCGCGCTCGTCCGAGAACTCCACTCCGGCGCCGACTTCTTCGCCAGCCCCACCCCCTCTCCCGACGGCGCCCGGCTGGCCTGGATCGCGTGGAGCCACCCCCGGATGCCATGGGACGGAACCGAGCTGCGCGTGGGCACGGTCCCCGAGACGGGCCCCCTCACCGGCGTGCGCACCCTCAAGGGCGGCATATCCGAGAGCGTCCTCGCCCCACAGTGGCGGGACTCCTCCACCCTCTACTGCCTGTCCGACTGGCCCGGATGGTGGAACCTCTACCAGGTGGGCCTCACCATGCCGGCGATGTCCCTGCACCCCGCTGAGGAGGAGTTCGCCGCTCCCCCCTGGCGGCTGGGCACCAGCCCCTACCAGGTCCTGTCCGACGGACGGATCGCGCTGCTGCACGGCGACGCCGACCTCGCCGCGGCGATCCTCGATCCGGATTCCGGTGAGCTCACGCCGATCGCGGAAGAGTACACCTCCTGGAGCACCCTCGCCAGCGACGGCACGTCCGTCGTGGGGGTCGCCGGCTCCCCCACCGTCGAGCCCAGCATCGTCCGACTGAGCCCCGAGACGGGCACCGCGGAGATCCTGCGCGGGGAGGCCGCCACCACGGATCCCAGCTACCTCCCCACTCCCGAACCGGTCGAGCTCAGCGGACGCTACGGCACCACCATCCACGCCACCATCTACCCGCCCACCAACCCCAACCACGTGGACACGGGCCCCGCACCATACGTGGTGTGGGTCCACGGCGGCCCCACCACCGCATCCACCACGGCGCTGCGGACCGAGCGCGCCTACTTCACCAGTCGCGGCATCGGCGTCGCCGAGGTCAACTACGGGGGCTCCTCAGGGTTTGGCCGTTCCTACCGCCAACGACTCAAGGGCCAGTGGGGCGTCGTCGACGTCGAGGACGCCGTGGCCGCGGCGCGGTCCCTCATCGACCGGGGAGTCGCGGACGCCGACCGCATCGCGGTCCGAGGTGGTAGCGCCGGCGGTTTCACCGCGCTCCTCGCCCTGACCGACTCCGTCTTCGCCTGCGGTGTCTCCCAGTACGGAGTGACCGACCTGCTGCGGCTCGCCCGGGAGACCCACGACTTCGAGTCGCGTTACCCCGACTCCCTGGTCGGCCCGCTGCCGGGGTACGCGGCCACCTACACCGAGCGCTCCCCCATCACCCGCGCCGGGGAGGTCTCCGTCCCCGTACTGCTGCTCCAGGGCTCGGAGGACCCCGTCGTGCCGCCGTCCCAGGCGACGGAGTTCGCCGAGGCGCTCGCCGCGAACTCCGTCCGCTACGCCTACATCGAGTTCGAGGGCGAACCCCACGGGTTCCTGCGGGCCGACAACCGCGCCCGCGCCCTGGAGGCGGAACTCGCGTTCTACGGTGAGGTCTTCGGCTTCGACCCCCCTGAGGTTCCGCCGATCACTCTCACCACGGACCCCCCACCGGCGCGCGAGCAGGAGCCGGCGGCCCCCTCCGAGCCCGAGGACTCTCCCTCCACCGGGAGTGAGCCCTTCGACGTGGAAGGCGAACGCGAGGAGGAACCCACCTCCTGACACACGCACGCCGGCACCACACCCGCGTTCGGCACGGGACGCCCGCACCGGAGGGTCTACCGCACGATCTCGATCGCGCGGGACTCACGGACCACCGTGATCCGGACCTGGCCGGTGTGGTTGTTCTCCTCCTCGACCCGCTTGGCGATGTCCCGGGCGATCACCTGGGCCTGGACATCGTCAACCTCGTCCGGGGTGACGAGGACCCGCACCTCCCGACCGGCGCGCATCGCGAACGCCTCAGTCGTCCCCGGGCTGGACAACGCCAACTCCTCCAGGCGCCGCAGCCGGCGAACGTAGACCTCGGCGCTGTCGCGGCGAGCCCCCGGCCGGCCTCCACTCATCGCGTCGGCCGCCTGCACCAACAACGCCTCGGGGCTGCGCACCTCGACCTCGTTGTGGTGCGCCTCGATCGCGTGCACCACCGCCTCGTCCTCACCCAGGCGGCGCACGACCGCCGCCCCGGCGAGCGCGTGACTGCCCGCCGCGTCATGGGGCAGCGCCTTCCCGATGTCGTGCAGCAGGGCGGCCCGCACCGACACGCGCCGGGAGACCCCCAGCTCGTCGGCCATCAACCCCGCGGCGTGGGCGGACTCCACCAGGTGAGCGAGCACGTTCTGCCCGAAGGACGTTCGATACCGGAGCCGGCCCAACAGCGACGCCAACTCCGGTGCGACGTCGTCCACCCCGGTCTCCACCAGGGCGTCGCGCCCCGCCAGCGCGCAGGACTCCTCCACCTCGCGGCCACTGGCCTCGAACAGTTCCTCGATCCGACTGGGGTGGATCCGACCGTCGACGATCAGACCCTCCAGCGTACGGCGCGCCACCTCACGTCGTACCGGATCGAAGCACGAGAGCCGCACCTCCTCCGGTGTCTCGTCGACGATGACGTTCACCCCGGTGACGGCCTCGAAGGACCGAATGTTGCGCCCCTCACGGCCGATGATCCGCCCCTTCATGTCGTCGTGCGGCAGACGCACCGTCGTCACCACCGACTCCGTGGTCTGTTCCACCGCCATTCGCTGGGCAGCCACCGCCACGATGTGCCGCGCACGCCGCTCGGCCTCGGTCCGCGCCTCCCCCTCGATTCGGCGCGCCACCACAGCCGCCTCGCGCGTCGCCTCAGTCCTGGCCTCGGCGAGCAGCCGCTCCCGGGCCTCGTCGCGGCGGAGACCCGCCACCGACTCAAGAGCGCCGCGGTGCTCCTCCGTCAGACGGGAGAGCTCCTCCTCCCGCGCCCGCAGCCGCGTCGACCGATCCTCGATCAGGCGCCCCTCCGCCGCCAGGCGCCGCATGCCCTCCTCGAGGACGGCCTCCCGCTCCGCCACCCGCTCCTCCCGGCCCGTCAACTCCGCTGTCGCAGGGGCAGACAGCCCGGACGACTGCCGGGACATGACATGAAACAGCGAACGCAGGACCGCGAGGACGCCCAGCAGGAGCGCGAGGCCGACCAGCACTCCGAGAGGGAGGGCAGTGGTGATGTGGTCCAACCCCGCCCCCTCCCGGTATCAAACCCGTGACCGCATCCTGCCGTGCGTAAGCGACGGCGAGGACACGTCGGGGTGTCACCTCGATAGGGAATTACCCAGGTGGTGTGGCTTGAAGCGTCACAGAGAGTCCGTTGGGGCGGGATTTCCGTTACCCCGTGGAGTTACTCCACGTCAGGATCGCCAAGCTCGAATTCGATTCCTTCGGAATCCAATTCCTCCCGCACAACACGATAGGCGAGAGCGGAGGAGTATCCCTTCCGGGCCAGAACCCCCATCAGCCGGCGCACCCGGGTCGCGGGCTCCTTCCCCCGCGTCGCGGCCAGCTTCCGCCGCACGAGGTGGCGCGCCATCTCCTCCTCGTCAGCGGGGTCGACGTCGGACACCGCCTCCCGCACCATGTCCTCGGCGACGCCACGACGCCGCAGCTCCACCGCGAGGGCCTTCCGGGCCAGTCCGCGCCCGGTGTGCCGGGACTCCACCCACGCCGCGGCGAAGGCGGCGTCGTCGATCAGGCCGACCTCACCGAACCGGCCGAGCACCGCCTCCGCGGTGTCGTCGTCGACCTCGCGACGACGCAGGGCCTCGGCCAGTTGCGCCCGGGTCCGGGGGGCCGACGCCAGCAGACGCAGACAGATGTTCCGCGCCTTGGCCTCGGCCCCCTGGTCCTCCGACACGGACTAGCTCCGCGCGCCGCGCTTGCCGCCAGACGGCGTGGCCGGCGCGGCCTCCTTCACCTTGTCCTTGTCCTTCTCACCCGCCGTGGCGGCGCCATCCGCGGCCGCCCCCGCCGCATCGGCGTCGGTCCCCATCGGGATACCGAGCTTGTCCTTGATCTTCTTCTCGATCTCGTAGGCGATGTCGGTGTGCTCCCGCAGGAAGTTCCGGGCGTTCTCCTTGCCCTGCCCCAACTGATGACTCTCGTAGGTGAACCAGGCACCCGCCTTACGCACGACCCCGTGCTCGACCCCGAGGTCGATCAGCCCACCCTCACGGGAGATCCCCACCCCGTACAGGATGTCGAACTCCGCCTGCTTGAACGGCGGAGCCACCTTGTTCTTCACCACCTTGACCCGCGTGCGGTTCCCCACCGCGTCCGTCCCGTCCTTCAACGTCTCGATCCGCCGCACGTCCAACCGAACCGAGGAGTAGAACTTCAACGCCCGCCCACCGGTCGTGGTCTCGGGGCTGTTGTGGACCATCACCCCGTCCACGAAGTAGTTGTGGTTCCCCTCCACCTCGATGTCGAAGCGGTGCGTGCTCCGTGTCTGCGGCTTGTCGTGGATGTCGAGGATGGGCGCGGCGGCCAGGCGGTTGACCGGCTCGGAGAGTTCGGGCTCGATCTCGCACTGGTTCTGGAACCGGGGCAGGAGCTTGTAGGCCATGGACTCATGCACGTACGGCGCGATCATCTCCTGGAACCGGGCGGTGGCCGCGGTGGAGAAGATCAGGGTCGCGATGTCCCGGGTGCCACGCTCGGTCAGCTTCACGTCCAGTCCGTGGGTGTCGCGCAGATAGGCGAGGAGTCGTTCGCGTGACCCCGGGCTCATCGCCTCCACACAGATCTCGATCCGGCCTGATCCACCAGCGGTGCGCTGCTGGACCCCCTTGGAGCGCGGAACGAAGCAGCCGTCGTCCATGTACCACACCGCCAGGGCGAGCGGGGTGAGGGACTTCAGGTACTCCCAGGTGAGGTGCTTCTTGCCGTCACCGAAGTAGACGACCTCGCGCAGTTCGTGCAGCTCTGGCAGCGGGGTGAAGTCGGCGAACACCGCGCCCTTGTCGCTGGTGGTCCGGGAGTGGCCGATGTTGCCCAGAAGGGAGACCTTCCAGTCCAGGTAGTCGGCCTGCTGTCCGCCGTGTCCCATCCGGAATCGGACTCCGGTCCGACCACGGGTGTTGGGCGACAGGGAACCGTCCCCCATGACCGCGCCAAGGACGACCTGTCGCTGCTGGTCGTTCAACTGGTGCTGCGTACGGACGAGGAGCCGGTCGCCGGGGAGAAGCTCCCCCGCCTCTCGCCAACCTCCGGGTGTGCGTACGAGGTGATTCGGAGTCGCCGCGAACTGCGACCGCCCGTTGCCGCCGGAGGTACCCACCGTGAACTGGAGGAAGAGGTCGGTCGGACCGTTGTCGAACCAGTTGACGACGCGCCGCGGAACGACCTCGTCCCGCTCTGGGTCATAGGAAAGGACCTCGACATCCATTTTCTGGTTGACGATCTTCCCAATTTTCTCCTGCGAACCATCGGCCAGCGTAACCCGCGTGTTGTAATGCATACAGCCGAACATCACGCCGACTTTTTCGCGGAGTTGGTTAATGAAAATGGCCGTGGTGTTCGTCTGCCGCAACGCACCCGCGATTTTGCGTAGCGCTTGGGACATCAATCGCGCCTGGAGACCGACGTGACTGTCGCCCATCTCGCCCTCGATCTCCGCACGGGGGACCAGGGCCGCGACGGAGTCGATGACGATGATGGAGACCGCACCGGACCTGATCAGCATGTCCGCGATCTCGAGCGCCTGCTCACCGGTGTCCGGCTGGGAGAGCAGCAGGTCATCCACGTTGACGCCGATCTTCTTGGCGTACTCCGGGTCCAACGCGTGCTCGGCGTCAATAAACGCGGCGATTCCACCGGCGTTTTGCACTCCAGCGACAGAATGCAATGCGACGGTGGTGTTGTGCGAGACAATTCCTTCGGCCAGGAAACTGTGGGTCTCCGGCATCATGAGATCGAATGTGGGCTGGCGGCCAGCGTCCTCGACAGAGATGACTTCCTCATAAGTATAGGGAGCACCAGCCAGGAACCGAAGATGGTTGAGCAAAGAGCCTGCGGGAGAATCTTGACGCGGAATCCGCGCCTCAGCCCACTGGATGATCCGATGGAGGCGGTCCGGGCTACATGACAAGTTGATGTTCTTACGAAAGAGATCGCCGGCGATTTCGTCGAACTCGCGATCTCCACCGATACTGTCGCGAATGTCGCGGATCAGATCCCGCATAAATGGGATATTCTCAACCTGTGGACTGTGCTTTGGGTGATGAAAGTTCTTCTCAACCTGGGCCGCCCGACGCTGCGAGCGGAAGCCGATCTCACTGAGGAAACGATGCGCGGCCGACGGGTTGATGATCACGCTCCAGTAGTGCCGCTCATAGATCTTGTTGAACTTTGAGTAGACCGAAGCGGGGATCCCTAGGCCGTAGAGCAGCAGTTGAACGTCGCGCGCCAGCTTCTGTGACGCGGTGCCCAATCCGACCGTGGATTTGGTGTCAATCCAGCCGTCACCCTCGAACAAGGCAGACAGAAATGCGCGCTGAGCCTTGTCGCCAGCCGTGCGCACGCAGTAAGGGACGGACTTTCCAGCAGCCTTGACGACATCGAGTCCGTATTGAGTCTGCAGCGTCTCACGAATACCGCGGCTATACACCTTGTAGTCAATAGCCGCACCCCTGTCTCGACGCTTCACCTCATAATCGAACAAGTAGCGAACAAGACTCGCGTATTCCTCGCCAACCACGGAGTCACAATTTGTGAATGTAAATTGATTCGGAATACTCAAGCAACCCTCAGCTACCAGGTAGCCAAGGAAGACCGCCTCATCCTCACTGAGCCACCCTCCTGCGGACTCCTGAGAACCAAACTTGGCAGAAACAATCTTGTCCCCAACATTGATGTCTTGCGCCTCGCGCCAGACGATGCTCCCCGAATGGGAAACAACTCTCAAGGGATGATTTTTAGTAATTGAGACCGATCGCCCAGACTCCAAGGAGATCTTCTTTACATCCCGCATCCCGTTGCGAGTCAACGCGGCAACCTGTTCGAGGTTTCCGAATTCGTTAACCGCCCTGATTCCAAGATCGCGAATGTCGATGACTGACTCTTCGCCATCCAAGTCCACATGCGCGCGAGCGAAGAGTTCACCAACGGTTTCCAAGCCAGCATCGGACCAAACACGAGTGTCCGACAATGTACACTTCCCCGAACTCTCCGGTCCGAAGACCTCCACAATTCGTCCGCGGGGAATTCCGCCGATGCCGAGGGCGACGTCCAGGGCGATCGCGCCGGTCGGGACGGACTCGATCGCGGGGCGGTTGTCGTCGCCCAGGCGCATGATCGAGCCTTTGCCGAACTGGCGCTCGATCTGCGCGAGGGCGGTTTCCAGTGCCTTGTCTCGGTCAGCAGCAGCCACGGGGAACCCCTGTCGGGTCGATGTCGTCTTCTTCATGTGTCGTGCGACGCTACGCGGAGGCGCTGACACTGCGCGAGCTGTCCGCGTCAGGTGTGGACGGCCGGCGGGGGCCGTCGAGGGACGCCACCCAGGGCGCCGATCGCTCGCACAGCATACCCGAACTTCTGTTCGATGGGGTGTTCGATGTCAGGCCGCCTGTGGTCGCGGGCGGTCGGAGCCTCCAGGGGTCGGGGGAGATCAGCGCACGGTGCTGGGCAGGCCGAATGTGTCACACACCGCGCGCCATACCTCCTTCGCGGCCACGCCGTCGGCGAGGGCCTGGTTCACGGTGCGCGAGCCGAGTGACTCGATCACGTAGTCCTTGGCGAGGCTCTCGGCGTAGGCCTCGCCGAACTGCTCGTACATCCGTTGCCACAGTTGGGAGAGTCGCATGATCCTCCCAGGATCACACCTGGTCGGGCACCTGTCACATCGGGGAGTCGCGCGCCCGTTGTCACGCCGGCCGGCCACACTGGATCGACATGAGCACCCAGTCTGACTCCGCCGACGATGCCCTTGCCCCGTTCTCCGAGGTGACGCGCGCCTGGTTCACGGGCGCGTTTCCCGGGGGTGCCACCCCTGCCCAGGCCGAGGCCTGGCGGGCCATCAGCACGGGTGACGACGCTCTGGTCGTGGCGCCCACGGGTTCGGGCAAGACGCTCGCGGCGTTCCTGTGGGGCTTGGACCAGCTCACCCACCGACCGGAACCGGAGGAGCCCGCGCGCCGCTGCCGTGTGCTGTACGTGTCGCCGCTGAAGGCGCTCGCGACGGACGTGGAGCGTAACCTGCGCCTACCGCTGGCCGGGCTCCAGGCGACGGCGCGGGAGCGGGGCGTGGAGATGTCCGACGTGCGTACGGCCGTACGGACCGGCGACACCCCGGCCAACGAACGCAGGACCCTCGCCCGCCACCCGCCCGACGTGCTGATCACCACGCCGGAGTCGCTGTTCCTGGTGCTGACGTCACAGGCACGGTCCGGCCTCGCGGGCGTGGAGACCGTGATCGTGGACGAGGTGCACGCGTTGGCGGGCACGAAGCGCGGCGTGCATCTCAGCGTCAGCCTGGAGCGGTTGGACGCGCTGCTGGGGCGACCGGCGCAGCGCATCGGCCTGTCGGCGACGGTCCGCCCGATCGGGGAGGTCGCCAGGTTCCTGAGTGGCCGCGGCGCGGACGGGCGTCGCCGGACGACCGTGGTCGCGCCGCCGCACCGGCCCAACCTCGACCTGCGGATCGAGGTGCCCGTTCCGGATCTGTCGCGTCCGGAGGAGGCGGTCGATCCGTCGCGCCGGGACGACACGGCGACGAAGGCGCGGCGATCGGTGTGGCCGCACGTGGAGAAGCGCGTGCTGGACCTGGTGGACGCGCACACGTCGTCGATCGTGTTCGTCAACGCGCGGATGGTCGCCGAACGCCTGTGTGGGCGGTTGAACGAGTTGGCGACCGAGGCCGCGGACACGCGGGCGGTCCCGGCCCAGGTGATGGGTATGTCCGGGCAGGCCGCCGGCGCGGAGCGCGTGGTGGCCCGGGCGCACCACGGTTCGGTGTCGAAGTCGGAACGGGCCGGGATCGAGGCGGAGCTGAAGGAGGGGCGCCTGCCGGCGGTGGTGGCGACGTCCAGCCTGGAGTTGGGCATCGACATGGGCGCGGTCGATCTGGTGGTCCAGGTGGCGAGCCCGCCGTCGGTGGCGAGTGGGCTGCAGCGGGTGGGGCGGGCCGGGCACCAGGTGGGCACGGCCTCGCGCGGGGTCCTGTTTCCCACGTCGCGCGGTGACCTGCTGACGACGATGGTGGTCGCCGAACGGATGGTCGCTGGGGCGATCGAGGAGCTGAGGGTCCCGCGTAACGCGTTGGACGTGCTCGCGCAGCAGATCGTGGCGATGGTCGCGATGGACACGTGGCGGGTCGATGACGTGGCGGCGCTGGTCCGGCGCGCGTACCCCTACGCGGAGCTGCCGGAAAGCGCCCTGGAGTCGGTTCTGGACATGCTGGCGGGGCGGGACACCTCCGGCGACTTCGGTCGGCTGCGCCCGCGTCTGGTGTGGGACCGCGAACAGGACCTGCTGCGGGGGCGTCCCGGGTCGCAACGGGTCGCGGTCACCAGTGGCGGCACGATCCCCGACCGCGGGCTGTACGGCGTGTATCTCTCCGGTGGGGGTGCGGGGCCGACGCGCGTGGGCGAGCTGGACGAGGAGATGGTGCACGAGTCGCGGGTCGGCGACGTGTTCGTGCTGGGGGCGAGTTCGTGGCGGATCGAGGAGATCACGCCGGACCGGGTGGTCGTGTCGCCAGCGCCCGGCCGTCCGGGACGGCTGCCGTTCTGGCGGGCGGACGCGATGGGGCGGCCGGCCGAGCTGGGACGCGCGCTGGGTGGGCTGGTGCGGGAGCTGGGCGGGTTGGAGGAGGACGCCTTGCTGCGCCGCGCTGAGGACGGCGGGTTGGGCGAATGGGCCGCGCGGAACCTGGCCGACTACGTGGCGGCGCAGCGTGCGGCGACCGGGGCGCTGCCCGACGACCAGACGATCGTGGTGGAGCGCTTCCGTGACGAGATGGGTGACTGGCGGGTGGTGGTCCATTCGCCGTTGGGGGCGCGGGTGCACGCGCCATGGGCATTGGCGCTCTCCGAACGGATGCGCAGCCGCTACGGGATGGACGCTCAGGTCGTGCACGGTGACGACGGCCTGATCCTGCGCCTGCCCGACCTGGGGGACTCGTCCGCCTCGTTGCGTGGGCTGGTGGACGAGCTGGTGGTGGCGCCCGAGGACGTGGAGTCGGTGGTGACGCGCGCCCTGGAGGGGTCGGCGCTGTTGGCGTCACGGTTCCGGGAGTGTGCCGCGCGGGCCTTGCTGTTGGAGCCGCGCCAGCCGGGCAAACGGATGCCGCTGTGGCAGCAACGGTTGAGTTCGGGGCAGTTGTTGGCCGCGGCCGCGGCGCGGGAGTCGTTCCCGATCCTGGTGGAGGCCGTACGGGAGTGCCTGGCGGACGACTTCGACGTGGCGACGCTGGTGGGGCTGATGCGCGATTTCCAGACCCGTCGGGCGCGCCTGGTGGAGGTGGAGACCCCGCGGGCGTCTCCGTTCGCGCAGTCGCTGCTGCTGGAGTACACGGCGAGTTTCCTGTACGAGGATGACGCGCCGGTGGCCGAACGTCGGGCCAGGGCCCTCACCCTGGACACCGAGCTGCTGAGTGAGCTGCTGGGGCACGTGGAGCTGCGGGAGTTGCTGGACGCGGACGTGGTGGCGGAGGTGGACGCCGAGTTGCGGCGGACCGCGCCGGGGTGGGGCGTGCGTGGTGTTGAGGAGACGGCCGACCTGCTGCGCGAGGTGGGGCCGTTGACGGTCGCGGAGGTGGTCGAGCGGGGTGGTGGCGCGGAGTGGTTGGCGGAGCTGGAGCGGGAACGGCGCGCGGTGCGGGTGGGGGTCGCGGGGGTGGAGATGTGGGCCTTCGCCGATGACGCGCCGCGCCTGCGCTCGGCGTTCGACGCGGATGTGCCGGACGTCGTGGGTGCGCCCGCGGCTCCGCCGGACGCGTTGGAGGTGGAGTTGGCGCGGTTCGCCCGCACGCGCGGCCCGTTCACGGTCGGGGAGGTGGCGGGCCGGTTCGGCGTGGACTCGGCGGACGTGGAGGCCGCACTGCGTCGGCTCTCGGGTGAGGGGCGGACAACGGAGGGTGAGTTCCGGCCCGGTGGACGTGGCGTGGAGTGGTGCGACACCGACGTCCTGCGGATGCTGCGGCGTCGGTCCATCGCTCGGCTGCGGCGCGAGGTGGAACCGGTGAGCCAGCGAGCGTTGGCGCGGTTCACGACGCGGTGGCAGCACGTGGGTCCCTCCCGGTTGGAGGGTCCGGACGCGGTACTGCGGGCCGTGGAGTCCCTGGGTGGCCAGCCCGTCCCGGCGTCGAGTTTGGAGTCCCTGGTCCTCCCGTCGCGGGTGCGCGACTACGTTCCGGCGATGCTCGACGAGCTGACGTCGGCGGGCGAGGTGCTGTGGACCGGTGCGGGAGCGCTGCCGGGCAGCGACGGGTGGGTGTGCCTGGTGCCGGTGGGCTCGGCGGCCGAGCTCCTTCCGGATCCGGGGCGGTTGCCGAGTACGCCCCTGCACGGCGCGGTGTTGGGGGCGTTGGCCGATGGTGGCGCGCGGTTCTTCCGCGACGTGGTGGATCGGGTGACCTCGGAGCTGGGCAGTCGCGCGGTGACCGACGTCGAGGTGGTCAGGGCGCTGTGGGACGCGGTGTGGGCGGGATTGGTCGGCAACGACACGCTGGCGCCGTTGCGGGCGTCCTTGCACGCCACTCCCAGGGGTCGCGCGGTTCGCGGCCGTCCACGGATGCCGACGCGCTCCGGACCGGCGACGGCGGCGGGCCGGTGGTGGGCGGTCCCCCAGCGGGAGGCCGACCCGACGCGACGTGCCCATGCCCAGGTCTCCGCGTTGCTGGACCGTTTCGGTGTCCTCACCCGTGCCAGCACCGGAGGCACACCAGGGACGTTCCTGCCCGACTATCGGATCCTGCGGGAGATGGAGGAGGCGGGCCGGATCCGTCGGGGATACTTCGTCTCCGGGCTGGGCGCGGCGCAGTTCGCCCTTCCTGGGGCGGTGGAGCGGCTGCGCGCGAACGCGGAGGCGACGGCGGAGAGCCCCCTCGTGCTCGGCGCGGCGGATCCGGCGAACGCCTACGGGGCGGCGGTGCCGTGGCCCCAGCGCGAGGCCCCGGGCGGGCGTCCGGCCCGTAAGGCGGGCGCGATGGTGGTGCTCGACGATGGTGACCTGCTGCTGTACCTGGAACCCGGCGGACGGAGCGTCCTCACGTTCACCGATGATCCTGACCGGCTGGAACGCGCCGCCCGGGCCCTGGCAGCCCTCCCCACGGCCGGTCAGGTCGAGTCCATCGCCATCGAACGCGCCGACGGCGGCCCGGTGTTCGACACGCTGCTCGCCACCGCCCTCACGGCGGCCGGTTTCCATGCCACGCCCAAGGCGATGCGGGTGCGCGTGTGAGGATTCGTGGCGACCGCCGTCGTCGCCACGGGGCCCAAGCTCCAGCTCCGGTCCACTCCCAAGGTCTTGCCCGGTGGACCCCGATCCCCGATACGGTCGCGTCCCGGGGCGTCACACCGGTGGCGCCAGGAGAGTCCGAACGGTGCCCCCCCAGCGGGACGAGGCAGTCCCCGACCGCGTCCGCGAGCACCAGACACGTGGGTTCCGCCGGTCCATATCCCACGATGAACGCACCGTTGGCGCCACCGACGCCACGGAGCGAACGGAGGATTTGGTGTCCCGTCGCGGCCGGGTCCGCGCGTCGCCGGCAGGTTCACGTCCTCAACCTGGGCGGCGCCGAAGCCGCGGACGGGGCAGTCGTCGGCTCCGGAGTGCCTTGGAGGAGTCAGACCCTGCGGGAGCCCACCATCGGGGCAGTCGGTTCCGTGGGTGTTTTTGGTGGAGATGCGTTCGGCGGAGAGGGCGATGGGTTCGGTGTTGGGGCGGATCCATAGGTCGGTGCTGGATTGGCCGCCGAGGTGGCCGCCTTTGACGAGGACTTGTTTCGCGCCTTGTTGGAGGAGGCGTTGTCCTTGTTCCGCGGCGGTGGTGAGGTCTTGGCCGGGTCGTTCTCCGAGTAGTTCGCCTGTCTCGGGAAGGTTGGGGGTGAGGAGGTCGACCCGTGGGAGGAGCAGTTCACGGACGTCGGTGAACAGGGTGTCCAACTGCTCGGCCACGAACGACGCGGGAACCTGATGGATCCCGGTGACACCCGTGGTCGACTGGGCGGCCAGCCCCGTGATCACGGCCATGCCATACGTGCGCAGAGCAGAGAAAGCCTTCAAATCCGCCTGGACACCTTGGGGTGATTCGCCCGGCCCCGTACACCGGCGGGACGCGGGCGATGACCGCCCTCACCTTGTGTCGTCGGTCTCGCCGGTGGAACCTGGGGGTCACCGAGATCCGGAGCTCGTGATCGCACCGCTCCCCATTGGGCCGGTGGCGTACCGATCCGTGGTCGTGTGGAAACGCGGCCGGTGGCCGTCGTCTCACCCGTCGGCGAAGAGGTCCTCGCGGGCGGTGTCCAGGGCGGCCAGGAGGGCTCCTCTGAGGGCGGGGTTGCCGTGGACTTCGCTGATGCGGACGTCTGGGGTGTTCAGGCCGAGGCGGCCGGCCTCACGGCGGACGCGGTGGGCGAGGTCGTCGCCTCCAGCGTGGGAGAGGTCGCCGCCGAGAACGACGAGCCCGGGGTCGAGTATGACGCTGACTGAGGTCACGGCGCGGGCGATACGGCGGGCGATCTCGTTGAGGAAGGCGTCACCGTTCTCGGGGTCGCCCTGTGCGGCGGCGACGGCGTTCTCGACGCTGCTGGCGTCCAGGCCGTGGTCACGTGCGAGGTCGAGGACGGCCGGATGGCCGATGAGTGACTGCAGACCGAAGCGCAGTGTCTCCGCACTACCGGGTTCCCGGTGGGTGCGGTAGCCGTCGGGAAGCCCGACGTCCTCGGGCATGGGGGCTCCCGGAATCGGGAGCCAGCCGATCTCACCGGCGCCGCCGGAGTGGCCGCGGTGCAGCCTCCCCCCGAGCGTGATCGCCATGCCGACTCCGCCGGCGATCCAGATCAGGACGAAGTCCTCACTGTTCCGGGCGACGCCCTCGGAACGCTCGGCGTAGGCGGCGAGGTTCACGTCGTTCTCGATGAACACCGATCGGTTCAAGTCCGCACGGAGCCGTTCCAGGATTCCCTCGTGCCAGGACGGCAGGTTGAACGAGAAGCGCAGGTCGCCGGTTCGCGGATCCACCACGCCGGGGGTGGCGATGGCGAACGACAACAGGCGGTCGAGCGGGATGGACGCGCCCTCGACCAATCGCATCACCGCCGTGTGCACCACGGCCACCGGGTTCTCGGCCCCCGCCAGGTCGACCCGTCGCTCGGTGACCACTTCGCCGGTGATGTCGGCGATGGCGGCGGTGACCTGTCCCGGGCCGCTGGTCGTGACCTCCGTCGGTCCGACGTCCAACGCCGCGACGTAGGCGCTGGACGGGACGACGGCGTACAGCGCGGCGTTGGGTCCGCGGCTGCCCGCTCTGGCCCCGACGACGTGGACGAGGTTGCGCTCCTGGAGCCGGGTCAGGAGCTGCGCCGCGGTCACCTTGGACAGACCGGTCGCCGCACCCACCTGGGTACGGGTCATCGGTCCCGACGCCAGCAGTAGCTCCAGGGCGGCCCGGTCGTTGAGTTGCCGCAGGAGGCTCGGTGTGCCCGGGCGTCGAGACATATCTGTGACTCCCCCATCCCTATTTATTAGGAAAGTTTCTTGTTACTTTATCCGCACGCCACAGCAGCCTGAGAGCCGGGTCCCGACATATCGGACGCCCCCCACCTCTCGCTTACACCGTGCACACGCACGGAGACCCTGATCGAAGCACCCGCACCCTCGCCGGCCAACCACATCGGGAACCGCCGTCGAGCCATCGGGTTCAGGCAGATGGAGGTCATGGCATGAGACCCCTGAAGGTCGGCGCGACAGCGACAGCAGCTCTGCTCCTGCTGAGCGCGTGCGGCTCCGACGATAACGGCGGAGAGCAGTCCGGCGAGGCCCCGGACACCCTGGAAGTCTGGCGGATGGGTGACTCCACCGACGAGTACCTGGAGTACCACGACGACATCGCGGCGGAGTTCCAGGAACAGTACCCGGACACCGAGATCGACGTGGTGTGGATTCCCTGGGACGACTTCGAGAACCGCTTCACCACCGCGATGGTCGACGGTGGACCGGACCTCGTGGAGATCGGCAACGACCAGGTCGCCCGCTGGGCGGAGGCCGGGGCGCTCTACGACATCACCGACATGGCCGAGGAGTGGGAACTGCGCGACGCGGTCCTGGAAGACGCCTTCGCCAACGGAACGGTCGACGGCGTGCAGTACAGCCTTCCGTGGTTCAGTGGCGTCCGAGCGCTGTGGTACCGCAGCGACTGGCTGGACGAACTCGACGCCGACCCCCCGGAGAACTGGGACGAGCTCGTCGACGTGGCTGAGGCCATCGACGACGAGTACGGGGCGAACGGCTTCGCCGCGCCCACCGACTTCGTCAACGGCATCGCCAGCTTCATCTGGAGTGCCGGCGGCGAGATCGCGGTCCAGGAGGGTGAGGAGTGGAGCGGGCGGCTTAGCTCTCCGGAGACCACTGAGGCACTCGAGTTCTACGCGAGCCTCACCGTCGACGGCATCTCCCCCTCGGCGTGCGCCGGAGCCAACGAGGTCGACTGTGCCCACGCCGACTTCGTCAACGGTGACCTCGGCATGTTCATCGACGGCCCCTGGGCTCGGGCCCAGCTCGCGGAGCTGAGCGACGGGTCGACGGACGACTCCTGGGCCACCGCGCCCATTCCGGGTCGGGACGGGATCGCTCCCGCGTTCGCCGGCGGGTCCGACCTGGCGGTGTGGGCGACCACCGAGTACCCCCATGCCGCCTTCGACTACCTCACCCTGCTGAACAACGAGGACAACAGTCTGGCCTACGCCCAGCTCGCGGACTTCTTCCCGCCGTACGAGGAACTGCTCGACAGCGCCGAGTTCCAGGACGACCCCATCCAGGGCGGCGCCGCCACCCAGGCCATGGGTGAACTCCGCGCACTCCCCGAGACCCCCAACTGGGGCCACGTGCAGTGGGAACTGGCCACGCTGCAGAACGCGGCACTGCGCCTCGCCGAGGGCGAGGACTCCGACACTGTTCTCGCCGAGGCGGACGAGGAGCTGGACGAAGCCCTCAACCGCCCCGTCGACTGACCAGCGAGGAAGGTGTCCCGTGGATCAGCCGGACAAGCACCGCGCCTGGCGCGGCGGGGTGCGGAAGGGACGCGTCACGGGGGATCGCGCACCAGCCGCGGATCCACGGGACCGTGCCTCCGGGGGACGGGCGAAACCCGCCCCCGGGGGCCGCGGGCTCGCCCGTCGGCGCCGCCTCACCCCCTACGCCCTTCTCGCTCCCTCGTTCACGCTGCTCGTCGTCGTCCTGGTGTGGCCGATCGTCCACATGGTCTGGATGTCGCTGCACCGTTACAGCCTCCCCGAGGTCACCGGCGCGCGTGAGCCCGAGTGGAACAACTTCCAGCACTACCTCTTCATCCTCACCGACGAACGTTTCTGGACGATCTTCCGTAACACCGTCCTGGTGTGCCTGCTCATGGTGTTCATCACCATGGTGCTCGGCACTCTCGTCGGCCTACTGATGAACCGACTCCCCAACTGGCTGCAGGCCACCGTCGGTACCACCTTGATGCTGGCCTGGGCCACCCCGATCATCAGCGCGGCGATCGTGCACCGCTGGATGTTCGACAGCCGCTACGGCCTGGTGAACCCGGTACTCGACGCGTTGCCGAACTGGCTGGTCGGATCGAACTGGTCCGACTTCAACTGGCTCAACGACCCGGTGCCGTTCTTCTCGGTGCTGATCCTGACCGTTGTCTGGCAGGCCTTCCCGTTCGTCGCCGTGACGGTCCTCGCGGGGCTCAAGAGTGTCCCCAACGAGCTGTACGAAGCGGCACGTGTCGACGGCGCGAGCCGCTGGCAGACCTTCTGGCGCGTCACGGTTCCCATCCTGCGGCCGCTGTTCGCGCTGCTGATCGTCCTGCAGGTGATCTGGGACTTCCGCATCTTCACCCAGCTCTTCATCCTGGCCGGCGGCTTCAGCAACCGCGAGATCTTCCTCCTGCCGTACTACGCCTACCAGCTCGGCTTCGCCTCCACCCCACAGAACTACGGGATGGGGTCGGCGATCTCCGTGGTGATGACGGTGCTCGTACTCGGGATCACGGCGTACTACATCCGCATCATGGTCCGGCAGGGGGAGGTTCGATGAACGTCTATCGCCTCAGGCACATCCTCGGCCAGGTCGGTGCCTACACCGGCGCCGTCGCGGTGATGATCTTCGCGTTGTTCCCCGTGTACTGGATCCTGTCCACGGCCCTCAAGCCCAACAGCGAGATCTTCACCAGGGAACCCTCGCTCATCCCCCGGGAGCTCACCCTGGAGCACTTCCAGCGTGTCCTGTCCGGGGTGCTGATTCCCGAGACCACCTTCTGGTCGTTCCTCGGCAACAGCCTGATCGTGACGCTGGGTTCGGTCGCGGTGGCCGCGCTGTTCGCCATGTTGGCCGCGATGGCCGTCGCACGGTTCAAGTTCAAGCTGCGCACAGCGTTCATCCTCCTGCTGCTCCTCATCCAGATGGTGCCGGTGGAGGCGTTGATCATCACGCTCTTCGTCAACTTCCACTCCGTGGGCCAGGCACTGGACATCTCGCTTCTCGGCAACCTGAGCAGCGTCATCATCGTCTACACCACGGTCGCGCTTCCGATCACCATCCTGATGATGCGCAGTTTCGTCGCGGCGGTCCCTCCGGAACTCGAGGAGGCCGCGGCGATCGACGGGGCCAGTCGGTGGACCATCTTCTGGCGCGTGATGATGCCGCTCGTCGCCCCGGGGCTGGTGGCGGCCAGCATCTTCGCGTTCATCACCGCGTGGAACGAGTTCCTCGTCGCCTACACGTTCCTGCAGAACTCGTCCGGCAGCTACACCCTCCCGGTCTCACTACGGTTCTACTTCGGCCGCGTCACCACGGAGTGGGGTGCCATCATGGCGGCGTCGACGCTCCTCACGGTCCCGGTGATGCTGTTCTTCCTCTTCGTCCAAAGACGCCTCGTCGCCGGCCTCACCCTTGGCGCCGTCAAGGGGTGAGGCCAGGCCATCCCCCCGCCTGCACCACTCATGACAGCCTCAACGATCCACCACCTGCGGAACGGGAGTTACCGTGCACACGGACCCATCTCTGGAGCGTCTCGTCAACGCCACCCTGCTGCCGTCGTTCGCGAACGCGACGCCGCCCCGGTGGCTGTTGGACGCGCTGGACAGCGGAGTCGGCGGCGTCTGCCTGTTCTCCAACAACATCACCGGACCGGAACAGCTCACGGCGCTGACGCGGCAACTGCGCGACGCTGGCGCCGCGACGATCACCCTCGACGAGGAGGGAGGCGACGTCACGCGCATCGCCCACGACACGGGCAGCAACTACCCCGGCAACTGCGCGTTGGGGGCCATCGACGACCCGGACCTCACCCGAAGCGTGATGCGGTCGATGGGACTGGAACTGCGCGGCCTCGGCGTCACGCTGGATCTCGCCCCCTCGGTCGACGTCAACGTCGCCGACGACAACCCCACGATCGGGACCCGCTCCTTCGGCTCCGACCCGGAGGTCGTCGCTCGACAGGCCGCGGCGGCGATCGCCGGACTCCAGGAGGCCGGTGTGGCCGCCTGCGCGAAGCACTTCCCGGGCCACGGCGCCACCCGCACCGACTCCCACACCGAACTCCCCATCGTCGACGGTGACGCCGACCTGCTCGCCCGCCGCGACCTGCTCCCCTTCGTCGCCGCGATCGACGCCGGTGTCCGTGCCGTGCTCACCGCCCACATCCAGTTCCCCGGACTGGGCGTGACCGGACCGGCGACCCATGCACCGGCCATCGTCACCGGGCTCCTCCGAGACCAGCTCGGTTTCGCCGGGACGGTCATCACCGACGCACTGGAGATGAAGGGGGCGTCCGGCGAGATCGGGGTTCCCGAGGCAGCCGTTCGCGCGATCGCCGCGGGTTGTGACCTGCTGTGCCTGGGGCGGTGGGTCTTCGACGACGACGTCGCCGCCGTCCGCCACGCCATCGTCGAGGCGGTGAGGGAGGGGCGGATCCCCGGGGAACGTCTCGAGAGCGCCGCGCGGCGCTCGACCGAGCTCGGCACCGAACTCCCGAGCCCCGCCACCGGAGGGCCGGACACTGAGGTCAGCCTCGTGAGCGCCCGCCGCGCCATTCGCGTCGACGGGGAACTGCCCGCTCTCGACGACCCGTACGTGGTCGAGCTCGACGCCCCACCGATGGCCGCCGTCGGCCAGGTGCCGTGGGGGCTGGGGAGCCACTTCCCCGCGAGCGTGCGCCGGGACGCCGCCCGCACCACCGCGGAGGAGATCGCCACCGGTGCGGGCGAACGGACCTTGGTGCTCGTCCTTCGGGACGCCCACCGGTTTCCGCGCACCCGTGACCTGGTCCAGGAGGTGTGCGCGCTGCGGTCGGACGTCGTGGTGGTGGAGATGGGGTTCCCCGTGTGGCGGCCCGACGCCCGTGCCTACGTCCGCACCTACGGCGCTTCGCGGGTCAACGCGCGCGGGGCCGCGGAGGTGCTGCGAGCCGGCGGCGACTCGAGCCGGGTAGGCTGACAGGCACCCGACCAAAGGAGTGTTCAGGTGACCGCTCGCGCCGTCCCGCTGTCCCCGGTGCCCACGGTGGGTCGCACCGGCTCCACCATGGTGGCCGGGTAGGTCCGCATGCGTCTGTCGGCACGAGTGGACTACGCGCTGCGCGCCGCCGCCGAGTTGGCGGCCGGCGGTGAGGGGCCGGTCACGGCCGAGCAGCTTGCCCGGGCCCAGGAGATCCCCGGCAAGTTCCTGGAGAACATCCTGACCCAACTGCGACGGGCCGGGCTGGTGCGCAGCCAGCGCGGCCCGGTCGGTGGTTACTGGCTCGCCCGTCCCGCCACCGAGATCTCGATGGCGGACGTGATGCGGGCGGTGGACGGCCCCCTGGCCAACGTTCGAGGCGAACGCCCCGAACACGTGGACTACGGCGGGGCCGCCCGAGCGTTGCAGCAGGTGTGGATCGCGCTGCGCGCGAGCGAACGCGCCATCCTGGAGAGCGTCACACTCGCCGATATCGCCTCGGGCCACCTTCCGGAGACCGTGAGCGCGTTCACCGCGAACCCGGAGTCCTGGACGAGCTGATCGGCGGGCGAACGAACCCGTGGCGCACGTGGCTCGGGGGCGTCGGCCGTTCGGCGCGTCGTACCGCACGCCCGTGCGCAACGGAGGACGTCGCGGCCGCGGCGCCTCCGCGCTCACCCCGCGCGGCCACCGCCAACGGCGGGCCGCGTCTCATGGCGGCTCTGGTCGTGAGGATCAGCGAACCACGGTGGGACCTCCTCGTGGCGCCATCGCGTCGCGTCGCCCCGAGGGATGTGTACCGCGGCGTGCCGGCGAGCGGCGTTCGACCCGGCCATGTCGTGCCCCTGTTCCTCGAGAGGAAACAGATCCGCTGCCCGCGCTCACCAGCCCCGCTGGGGAGCGGCGTCCCGCGCGTCGTCGATCGCGCCGCCGTGGGACGGGTCCGCTCGCCGTCGACGGTGGACGGGTGTCGGTCGGGAGAGTGGCGTGTGCCGTCCGCGGACGACACGACACGCGCTGTGCTCGTGGGAATCGTGATGGGCGGCGAGCTGGGACGAGGCCCCGCGGAATCTGGGCCACCGCGCACGCCACGCGCCACCGTCCGAAGTTCACGTCCGGCCCGAAAAGGACTCCTCCTGGTGGGGGCCAGGAGCGGGTCAGACCGCCGGGGCCAGTGTCAGACGCCCACCATGTCCGCGCACTCCTCGGGAACCCGGTCGGGCACCGCGTCGATGCCCAGTCCGCCCGCCGGTTCCACCGGACGTGCGGGGACACTGGAGCTCATGAGCGGCGCCGCCTGGAGCTCGGCCAGGGCGAGCTGGTCCGCGACGTCCCGCAGCACCTGGGACAGGGGAACGCCCAAGGCGGAACAGATGGAGGCCAGCAGCTCCGAGGACGCTTCCTTCTGGCCGCGCTCCACTTCGGACAGGTACCCGAGGGACACCCGTGCCTCGGCCGAAACCTCGCGGAGCGTGCGGCCCTGCCGCTGACGCAGATGCCGTAGCACGTCACCGAGCAGGTGACGAAGCAGGACCATCATTCGCGCTCCCTCCCAGATTCAGCGAGCAACCTTACTGACACCGTACCTGTCCTGACTCCGATCGTCGCACCTCGATCTCGACTGTTCGCTGGAGGGATAACGCCTACCACCGTGGTTTTAGTCCCGTCCATCTCTGACGTGCATTGATTTCTGAGCGTAGTTTCCCGGTGACCAGTCCAGCGCCTCCAGGAGCGACGCGAGCGCGTTATGTACGGTCTGTTCCCTGATCTCCCGACGGTTACCCGTCAGATCGAGCTCACGCGACCACTCTCGGCCATCGGGCGCCGCGAACCCGACGAACACCGTGCCCACGGACCGACCGTCCTGTGGTTCAGGGCCGGCGACACCGGTCACCGCGACGGCCCAGTCGGCCTCCAGCGCGGCACGTGCCCCGCGGGCCATGGCGACCGCCACCTGGGGGTCAACCGCGCCGCGGTCCGCCAACAGGTCGGCGTCCACACCCAGCAGCAGGTGTTTGCTGTGGGTGGAGTAGCTGACGATCCCCCCGAGAAACGACGCGGACGCTCCCGGGACGGAGGTCAACGTCGCGCTGATCCGGCCGCCGGTGAGGGACTCGGCCACGCTGAGCGTGGCCCGGCGCTCCGTCAGCTCGCGCAGTAGGCGGGCCGCCAGGTCCGGTGTCGGCTCGGCGTGCGTCACGGTTCCCCCTGTCCGAGTGTCACGAGGCGGTCGGTGGTTGCGCCTCCGGCCGGTTGAAGGGTGCTCCCACGGCCTTCCCGCCGCCGCGTGAACCGCGCCAGAGCCGGAACGCCTGCACGACGTAGTCCAGTCCCGTGATCAGCGTGACCGCCAGTGCGGCGCCCATCGTGACGTGGGCGACGATGGCAAACGGTTCGGGGAGGGGGAACAGGTAGACGCTGATCGCGACCACCTGGAGCACCGTCTTGAGCTTGCCGCCTCGGCTCGCGGGAATGACCCCGTACCTGATGACCGCGAACCGCAGCGCCGTGATGCCCCACTCGCGCACCAGGATCGCGATGGTGACGGCCCACCACAGTTCGCCCAGCACCGACAGCACCACCAGCGCGGCGCCGGTGAGGGCCTTGTCGGCGATGGGGTCGGCGACCTTACCGAAGTCGGTGACGAGGTTGCGTCGACGGGCGAGCTCCCCGTCGATCCTGTCGGTGATCGAGGCCACCACGAAGACCGCGAAGGCCACGAACCGCCAGATCGGGTCGTCCAGGAACATGCAGACGACGAACAGCGGTACCAGCACCAACCTGGCCAGCGTCAGCAGGTTGGCGATGTTGAGAATCGGAACGGGTCGGGGGGCTGTCGCTCCGAAGCCCGGAGTATTCACGCGCGCTCCGCGACGTCGTCGATGGTGTCAACGGGGTGACCGGCGCCGTCGGGCTCGGCCGTGAGATCCACTCCGTCGGAGCCCACCACGGTCGCGGACACGATGTCCCCGGGCGCGTAGGGCGTGGAGGCGTACAGGAGGGTCGCTCCGTCGACCTCCGGCGCCTGGTGTTCGGCCCGCGCCTCGAACCATCCCTCGCCGCGCTCCGCCTCGACGAGGACGGAGACGGGGGTGCCGATCCGTTCCTCCGCACGTTGCGCCATGAGCTCCTCCGCGAGTTGGTTGAGCTGGTTGGCCCGTTCGGCAATGATCTCGTCTGAGAGCTTGTCGTCAAGTCCCGCCGCTTCGGTCCCCTCCTCATCGGAGTACCCGAAGATCCCGATCGCGTCCAGTCGCGCCTCGCGCAGGAAGTCGGCGAGCTCCGCCACGTCGCGCTCGGTCTCGCCGGGGAAACCGACGATGAAGTTCGCGCGCGCCCCGGCGTGGGGGGCACGGGCACGAATGGTCGAGAGCAGCTCCAGGAACCGCTCGCTGCCACCGAAACGCCGCATGCGGCGCAGTACGGGCTCCGCCGCGTGCTGGAAGGACAGGTCGAAGTACGGGGTCACGCCCGGGGTGGAGGTGAGGACGTCGATCAGGCCCGGCCGAATCTCGGCGGGCTGCAGGTAGCTCGGGCGGACGCGCTCGATCCCGGGGACCTCGGCCAGTCGGGGCAGGAGCTTCTCCAACGCCCGCAGGTCCCCCAGGTCCTTGCCGTAGGAGGTGGAGTTCTCACTCACCAGGTACAGCTCCCGAACCCCCTGGCCGGCGAGCCACTCGGCCTCGGCCAGCACGTCCTCGGGCGGACGG
The DNA here is from genome assembly GCF_018437505.1 of Spiractinospora alimapuensis. Taxonomy (NCBI): domain Bacteria; kingdom Bacillati; phylum Actinomycetota; class Actinomycetes; order Streptosporangiales; family Nocardiopsidaceae; genus Spiractinospora; species Spiractinospora alimapuensis. The sequence continues at coordinate 1,734,253 of NZ_CP072467.1, forward strand.
GAGACGTAGGCCCCGCGGAACGCGGGGATCGCGCAGAAGGAGCAACGGCGGTCGCACCCCGAGGCGATCTTCAGGTTCGCCACCGGGCCGTCACCGAAGCGCAGTCGAGGGATCCGCGGGCCCGACGCGGGGCCGGGGACCGAGGGCTCGGGGCTGGTGAAGGAGCCGTGGCCGGGCACGTGCACGTCGTCGGCGGCGGCACGGTCCACCGGTGTGATCGGGAGCAGGGTCCTGCGGTCACGTGGAGCGTGTGCCGGTCGGCTCCGCCCGGCCCGTGCGTCGTCCAGACGCTCGGAGATCTGGGCGTAGTCGTCGAAGCTCAGCACCGTCGCCTCGGGCAGGGCCTCGGCGAGTTCGGAGCCGTAGCGTTCGGCCATGCAGCCAGCCGCCACGACGGTCGCGGCATCGTCGGACGCGTCGAGCAGGGTGTCGATGGACTCCCGTTTCGCGGCGTCGATGAATCCACAGGTATTCACCATGACCACGTCGGCTCGCTCACCGGGGTCGACGACGTTCCAGCCGTCCGCGCTCAGGCGGCCGGCGAGTTCTTCGGAGTCGACCTCGTTGCGCGCGCATCCGAGAGTGACCAGCGAAACGGTACGGGAAGGCGCCATAGACTACAAGGGTAGTCCCACGTCGGACCCCGTGCGGCACCGCGGCACCGATTGGGGACTACTCGACGCCTTCCGGGGTGAGCGTGAGGTGGGCGACATCTCCCGATCCGCCGACGGATTCGTGCTCGGTGTCGTTGACTTCCATGGTGACACCGTTGGTGTTGCCGACCACGAGTTTCAGCTCCTCGTCGTCCGCCCAATCCCGCTCGTCGCCGTTCAGCATGATGCCGGTGAACAGGTCGGCACCCGAACTGTCGGTCACGCTGAGCCAGGTCCGCTCCTCCGCCCGGATGCGCAGTGTGACGTCCTCTTCCTCGTCCGCGTCCTTGTTCCCACTGTCGTCGGTCTCGCCGTCGTCCGCGGTCTCCGCCTGGTCCGGAGGCTGGTCCCCACTGGTGTGCTCGCGCGGCTCCGCCGCGGGACTGTCCTTGCCGGCGGTGTCCGCGTCGTCCGCAGGGCGGATCACCGCACTGGCGGTGTGCGCCTCGGAGGAGTCGTCGTTGAGGTAGCCGTAACCGGCGACGGCTCCCGCGGCGATGACACAGGCGCCCGCCATCAGCAGCGTCCACCGCACCCGTGGGCGTTCCGCCGCGGCCCCGCGGCGTCGGGTGGCGAAGATCTCCTCGACAGAGTGTCCGACCCGCTCCGCGTGCGTGGCGTTGAACTCCTCGATCAGCGGATCCTCGTCGACCAGGAGAAACCGGGAGAGGGACCGGATGTGGCCGCGCGCGTAGAAGGCACCGCCGCACTCGGAGAACTCGTCCCGCTCGATCGCCTCGATGATGTGGTCGCGGACCCGGATCCGCTCGCTCAACTCCTCGACGCTCAGGCCCATCTGACGCCGCGCCGCGCCGAGAGTTTCCCCGATCGTCACCTGAATGCCCCCTTCGCACCTCCCCAGCAACTTCACTCAATGTAACTAAAAAGTCACTCTTCGCCGGGTTCCGCCGTGCCCAATTCCGTGGTTTCCTCCGTACCTCGTCCCGTTCGCGCACGCGTCCAGGGCACGTCAGATCGCCACCAGGCGGGGTTCTCTGGCCTGTCGAGGCCCGAGGCCGGGGATCGGCCCCCGGCCGACGCGAGAGATCAGTTCAGGGAGGAGAGCACGTCGGCGAGGTCGTCGGGGGTGACGAGCACCTCTCTCGCCTTGGAGCCCTCGCTGGGACCAACGACGCCGCGGCTCTCCATGAGGTCCATGAGACGCCCGGCCTTCGCGAACCCGACCCGCAGTTTGCGCTGCAGCATCGACGTGGAGCCGAACTGGCTGGTGACGACCAGTTCCACCGCCTGCATGAGCAGGTCAAGGTCGTCGCCGATGTCCTCGTCGATCTCCTTCTTGGCGGCCTCGCCGGTGGCCACGTCATCCCGGTAGACGGGGTCGGCCTGCTGTTTGCAGTGCTCGACGATCGCCCGGATCTCCTTCTCCGACACCCAAGCGTTCTGCAGCCGCATCGGCTTCCCGGCGCCCATGGGCAGGAAGAGGGCGTCGCCCTTGCCCACCAGTTTCTCCGCGCCCGGTTGGTCGAGGATGACCCGACTGTCGGACAGGCTGGAGGTCGCGAAGGCGAGCCGGGACGGGACGTTGGCCTTGATGAGCCCGGTGACGACGTCCACGCTCGGACGTTGGGTGGCGAGCACCAGGTGGATCCCCGCCGCCCGCGCGAGCTGAGTGATCCGCACGACCGAGTCCTCGACATCGCGCGGCGCGACCATCATGAGGTCGGCGAGTTCGTCGACGATCACCACGAGGTAGGGGTAGGGCTCGTATTCCCGTTCGCTGCCCGGCGGGGCGGTCAGCTCCTTGGAGCGGACCGCGGCGTTGAAGTCGTTGATGTGACGGTAGCCGGAGGCCGCCAGGTCGTCGTAACGGCGGTCCATCTCACCCACGACCCACTGCAGCGCCTCGGCCGCCTTCTTGGGGCTGGTGATGATCGGCGTGATCAGGTGCGGGATGCCCTCGTACATCGTGAGCTCGACGCGTTTGGGGTCGATGAGGACGAGCCGCACCTCTTCGGGTGTGGACCGCATCATGATCGAGGTGACCAGACCGTTGATGCACGTCGACTTACCGGCTCCGGTGGCACCGGCGACCAGGACGTGCGGCATCTTGGCAAGGTTGGCGACGACGTTGCTGCCCTCGACGTCCTTGCCGAGCCCCACCAGCAGCGGATGCTCCTCGGAGGTCGCGGCCGGCGAGGACAGGATGTCGCCCAGACTGACGATGTCCTTGTCGGTGTTGGGGATCTCGATCCCGATGGCCGACTTCCCGGGGATCGGGGACAGGATCCGCACCTCGGCGCTCTTCACGGCCAGCGCGATGTTCTTCGCCAGCGCCGTGACCTTCTCGACCTTCACCGCGGGACCGAGCTCGACCTCGTAGCGCGTCACGGTCGGGCCTCGGGTGAACCCGGTGACCTCCGCGTCGATCTTGAACTCGTCGAAGACTCCGCTCAACGCCTGCACGACGGTGTCGTTGGCCTTCGTGCGGGCCTTCACCGGCGAGCCCGGTTTGAGCATGCTCTGCGCCGGGAGCTCGTAGTCGCCCTCGACGACGCGGGCGGGGATGGCGAGCTGCTGCATCTCCTTGGGGGCCGGTGTGGGGTCCGGCGCCGTGGGGGCGGCCTCCGCCTCGGACACGACCGGGGTGTCGTAGGGGCGCTCGTCGGCGCCAGCGACCGTCTCCGCCTCGGCCTGCGCTTCCTCGACGGGTGGCTTGCGGCGACGGCGCTTCTTCTCGCCGGTTCCCTCGCCCGGCAGCAGGTCGGCACCGGAGTCCGGACTCTCGTCCCGTGCCATCAGTGGGCCGAGGAGGTCACGTACCCGCTCGGGGATGCGGTAGATGGGCGTCGCCGTGACGACGAGGATCCCGAAGAGAACCAGCAGCACGAGCAGGACCGCGGTCACGCGGGGGGTGACCAGCGCCGAGAGGGGGCCCGAGGCGACGAAACCGATCAGTCCACCAGCGCGTTCCATCTTCTCGGGGCCGTCCGCCGGCCACGGGACGCCGTGGCCGATGTGGCGCAGGCCGAGCAGACCCATGAGCAGGGCGGTGCAGCCGATGGCGAGGCGACCGATGTCCGCCTGTCCCCGGCCGGGGGTGCGCATCAGTTGCCAGGCGGCGGGGAGGAACAGCAACGGCAGGATGGGGGCGAACCATCCGAATCCGCCGTACACCACGGCGCGGGTGAACTCCAGCAGCGGGCTGTCCTGGGCCTCCCACCACACAGCGCCGGCGATCAGGATCCCCAGCGCCAACAGGACGAGGCCCACGCCGTCCCGACGTAGGTCGGGGTCCAGGTCGCGGGCGCCACGGCCGACAGAGCGGGCGAGGCCGCCGACGGTGTGGGCGAGGAGGCGCCACACGACGAGCAGCGCTTGGGCGAACCAGTACAGGAGAGCCGCCAGCGGACCCTTGGCGGGAGGCTTGCGAGCGGACTGTTTCGTGCCTGAGGACTGCGACTTCTTCCGCCCAGAGCCGCCGCCGGATCGCTGGGGGGTCTTAGGCGCGCGGGTGGCCATGCCAGGCAGCATAGCGGTCCGACAACCGGTCCACGCCGCGACACGCCGACACGTTTCGGGCGTCACACGCCCCGGACGTTCCGCGTTGGGTCCCGTGGTGCGGGACGGACCAGCCCCGCACCACGGGCGTCACACTTCGACGACGACCGGCACGATCATGGGACGGCGGCGGTAGGTCTCGTTCACCCACCGGCCCACCGAGCGACGCACCAGTTGCCGGATCTGCGTCACGTCGGTGACGCCGTCGGCGGCGGCGATCGCCAGGGTGTCCTGGATTCGTGGCAGCACCTCGTCGTAGGCCTGGGAGTCGATGCCCGACCCGCGAGTGTGGATCTCGGGCTCGCTCACGATCTTCCCCGAGGTGGAGTCGACCGCGATGATGACCGAGATGAACCCCTCCTCACCGAGGATCCTGCGGTCCTTCAGCGCCGACTCGGTCACGTCGCCCACGGACAGCCCGTCGACGTACACGTACCCGCACCGGACCGCGCCGGTGATCCGCGCCCGTCCCCTGGCGAGGTCGACGACGACGCCGTCCTCGGCGATCACGACCTGGTCGTCGCCCATCCCGGTGAGCCGGGCCAGGTCGGCGTGCGCGCGCAGGTGGCGCCACTCGCCGTGCACCGGCATGAGGTGCTTGGGTCGCACCATGTTCAGGACGTAGAGGAGTTCGCCCGCGGGCGCGTGCCCCGAGACGTGTACCAAGGCGTTGCCCTTGTGGACCACCTTGGCTCCCCAGCGGGTGAGGCCGTTGATCACCCGGTTGACCGAGTTCTCGTTGCCCGGGATCAGGGAGGAGGCCAGGATCACCGTGTCGCCGCGTTCGATGCGGATCTGGTGGTCACGGTTGGCCATCCGGCTCAGCGCCGACATCGGTTCGCCCTGGGACCCGGTGGAGATCAGGACGACCTCCTCGGGCGGCAGGTCGTCCAGCGACCGGACGTCGACCAGGAGGTCGGCCGGGACGGTGAGATACCCGAGGTCGCGCGCGATGCCCATGTTGCGCACCATGGAGCGGCCCACGAACGCGACCTTGCGTCCGTGCTCGTGCGCGGCGTCGAGCACCTGCTGTACACGATGCACGTGCGACGCGAAGCACGCCACGATGACGCGCTTGTCGGCGTTGGTGAAGACCCGGTCGATGACCCCGGAGATGTCCCGCTCGCTCGTGACGAACCCCGGGACCTCCGCGTTGGTGGAGTCCGAGAGCAGCAGGTCGACGCCCTCGTCGCCGAACCGGGCGAACCCGGCGAGGTCGGTGAGGCGACCGTCCAGCGGCAACTGGTCCATCTTGAAGTCGCCGGTGTGCAGGACGCTGCCCGCGGGGGTGCGCAACGCCACGGCCAGGGCGTCGGGGATGGAGTGGTTGACGCTCAGGAACTCGACGTCGAAGTCACCGAACTCCAGTCGGTCACCCTCGGCGACCCGCACCAGCTCTGGCTTGATCTTGTGCTCGGAGAGCTTGGCCTCCAGCAGCGCCAGTGTGAGTCGGGAGCCCACCAACGGGATGTCGGGCCGTTGGCGCAGCAGGAACGGCACCGCGCCGATGTGGTCCTCGTGGCCGTGGGTCAACACCAGGGCCTCGACGTCGTCGAGGCGGTCGGCGATGTGGTCGAAGTCGGGGAGGATCAGGTCGACGCCGGGCTGTTCCTCCTCGGGGAACAGCACACCACAGTCGATGATCAGCAGTTTCCCGCCGTACTCGAAGACCGTCATGTTGCGGCCGATCTCCCCCAGACCACCGAGGGCGACGACGCGCAGGGTCTCGTCCGCCAGCGGCGGAGGTGTCCCGAGATCGGGATGCGGATGGCTCATGTGGTGCGCTCCGGCGGCGACTCGACGTGGACGGCACTTGCGGGAACGGCCTGATGCGGGGCCAGACCGATCGGTCCCTTGACCCCGGCCGCGGCGAGGTCCTCCCGCAGGAGAGTCCGCAGTTCCGTCGAGGCGTCCGCCAGCGGGGTCCGCACCGAACCACCGGGCAGCCCGAACATGTCCAGCACCGCCTTGGTGGTGATGACCCCCTGGGTACGGAAGATCCCGGTGTACACCGGCGTGAGTCGCCGGTGGATCGCCAGGCTCAGCGTGGTGTCGCCCTCGGTGTAGGCCTCGATCATGTCGTGCAGGTCGGCGCCGACGATGTGGCCCACGACGCTGACGAACCCGGCGGCACCGATCGACAACAGCGGCAGGTTCATCATGTCCGTGCCGCAGTAGTAGGCCAGGTCGGTCCGGGAGAGCACCCAGGAGCTGGCCCCGATGTCGTCCTTGGCGTCCTTGTTGGCGACGATCCGCGGATGGTCGGCCAACCGGACCAGCGTCTCCGACGCGATCGGGACCCCCGTACGTCCGGGGATGTCATAGAGCATCACCGGCAGCTCGGTGGCGTCGGCGATGGCGGTGAAGTGCCGAATCAGCCCTTCCTGCGGCGGCTTGTTGTAGTAGGGGGTCACGGCGAGGAGCCCGTGGGCGCCGGCGCGCTCGGCGGCGTGCGCGAGTTCCAGACTGTGCCGGGTGTCGTTGGTGCCGACACCCGCCAGGACGGTGGCGCGGTCGCCCACCGCCTCCAGCACCGCGCGCAGCAGTCGGTCCTTCTCCGCGTCCGACGTGGTCGGCGACTCACCCGTGGTCCCGCTCACCACGAGCCCGTCGTTGCGCTGCTCGTCCACCAGGTAGGTGGCGAGGCGTGCCGCGCCCTCGTAGTCGATCTCCCCTTCGGCGTCCATCGGAGTGACCATCGCGGTCAGCATCCGCCCAAACGGCGCCGTGGGTGTGCTGCTTCCTGCCATACCTAAAAAGCTACCTCTCCATCGGCCGCATCAACCACGCGCAGCGCCCACGATCTCCGTGGTCGGCGCTGCTCAGGGACTCTCTCAGTCGTTGTCCCTGCCACCAACGAAGATGCTGAGCAGCCAGCTAACGATCGCGATGATGATGGCGCCGAAGAACGCGGGCCAGAAACTGGTGACCTCGAAGGGGATGCCGACGGCGCTGGCGATCCAGGCTGTCAGCATCAGCAGCAGCGCGTTCACCACGAGCGCGACCAGCCCGAGAGTGACGACGTAGAGCGCACACCCCACCGTCTTGACAATCGGTTTGATCACGGCGTTGACCACGCCGAAGATCGCACCCACGATGACGTAGAAGAGGATCTCCTCGCCGACCGATGCGGAGTGCACCTCGATGCCCTGGACGAAGTAGACGGCGACCCAGAGCGCGATCGCGTTGACGATGACTCGGATAATGACGCTCACGCCCTCGATCTTGCCAGATAAGGTGGGCGGGATGTCCACCTCCGCATTCGTCCGTTCCGCGCGCCTGGACGATGTCGACCGAATTGTCGATATTCAGGTCGCCGCGTGGCTCGAGTCCTACGCGTCCGTTCTCCCCCGCCCCGCGCTGACCGAAATGGCGAGCGCGGAGGCGATCCAGCAGTTCCGGGACCAGTGGCGGAAGGCGATTTCCGCCCCGCCGTCGTCGCGGCACCGCGTTCTCGTGGCCACGAGCGACCGGGCGACTGTGGGGTTCGCGGCATCGGGCCCGAGCCAGGATCCGGACGCGTGGCCGGGAACGGACGGCGAGATTTACGCGTTGCACGTGGACCCCACCCGCACCAGGGAGGGACACGGGAGTCGTCTGTTGAACGCCGTGGTGGACCATCTGATCGAGGACCGGTTCCGCACGGCCCAGGCATGGGTGTTGGAAGAGGACAACGCCCTGTCGCGGTTCCTGCGGGCCAGCGGATGGCTGCCCAGCGGGGCGCGGCGTGAGGTGGACATGGGCGCACCGGTGGCGATGGTCCGGCTGCACGCCCAGGTCGGTGAGTGACCCGCGCGGTCGGGTGTGGTGAACGGAACGTAGGAGAGTTCTCAGCGTGGCAACAGTGACGCAGTGGGTCGCGGGCGCGCGTCCGCGCACGCTGCCCAGTTCCGTCGTACCGGTGGTGGTGGGGACCGCCGCGGCGTTCGGGGTGGGCGCGCTCGTGTGGTGGAAGGCGGGTCTGGCCATGCTCGTGGCCCTCGCCCTCCAGGTCGGCGTCAACTACGCCAACGACTACTCCGACGGTGTCCGCGGTACCGACGACGACCGAGTCGGTCCGTTCCGGATGACCGGATCGGGCGCGGCACCGCCGCGTCAGGTTCTGACCGCGGCGTGGGCGACGTTCGCCGTGGGGGCCGCGGCCGGGATCGTCCTCGTGGTCACCAGCGCCTGGTGGCTGCTGCTCGTCGGTGCGGCGGCGATCCTCGCCGCGTGGTATTACACCGGTGGTAAGAGCCCGTACGGGTATCGGGCGCTGGGCGAGGCGTCGGTGTTCGTGTTCTTCGGTCCGGTGGCCGTCGTGGGCACGGTGTTCGTCCAGACCGCACCGGACGGGGTGCCGGGGCGGGCGTGGTTGGCCGGCGCGGCCGTGGGCCTGTTGATCTGCGCCATGCTGGTGATCAACAACCTGCGCGACATTCCCACCGACGCGGAGTCCGGGAAGCGGACCCTCGCCGTCGTGCTGGGCGACACGCGGACCCGGGCCCTGTACGTCGGCACGATCGTGGGGGCCGTGCTCCTGGCGATGGTCAGCCTGCTCCCCAGTTGGTGGTCCCTCTCCCTGCTGTTGGTGGTTCCCTTCGCCCTGGCTCCGGTCTCCGTCATCTGGCGTGGGGAGACAGGGCGCGCGCTCATCCCCGCGCTCGGGCAGACCGGGCGGCTGCAGTTGGTCTTCGGAGTCCTCTACTCGGTGGGCCTGGCGCTCGCCTAGGTTGTGGTCGACCCGAAGTCGCGGCGTACGGGGTGTTCCAGTTCTCTTCGGGCGTCGGTCGCGGTACGCTCATCGCCGTGGCTGGCCCCAACCGTTCCACCGTCGCCATCGCGCTCATCATCGGTGCTCTCCTCGCGCTCGCTCCCCGCAACGCTGACAGCGCGGAGGACGCCGACGTGCTGTTCGAGTTCGACGAGGCGCAGCTCACACCCGAGGGCGAGGAGATCCTCCGGGACCGAGCGGGCGAGCTCGAGGAGGAGGGCGTGGACGGGATGACCATCAACATCGACGGACACACCGACGACAAGGGCGCGGCGGACTACAACCTGACCCTCTCCGAGGAACGCGCGGCCGCCGTCGAGACCTTCCTCGCGGAGGTGCTGTCCGACGCGGACGTCACCTTCGAGTCCCAGGGGCACGGCGAGGAGCAACCAGTCGCCAAGAACGAACGTGGCGGGTGGGACAACCCCCTGGGCCGGGCCAAGAACCGGCGGGTGGAGATCGCTGTCTCTGAGTAGTTCCAGCTCGGCCCCGTGGTTTGTTGGTCAGACGTCAAGGACCGTCCGCACACCCGAGCGGCGCGGCGTGGCCGATCGATGGAGGCCGAAGTCCGAGCGATCCGGGAGGAAGCCGTCAGCGAGACAGAGGGATCGGGCGACCTGTTCACTAATCTGCTGGAGCGCTTCGGTGAACTCGGAGGGGTCGAATTGGAGCTCCCGCCCCGGTCCACCGTTCGACGCGACGTCGCGCATTACTCGAGAATCGTGAATGCCCGCGAGCGGATCGGATCGCCGATCGATGGATTCGATGCCCAGATCGCCGCGATTCGCCGCACGCATCGTACGCCGCTGGCCACGCGGAACCTCAAGGACTTCGTGGACACCGGGGTGGATCTCATCGACCCTTGGGCACACTGAACTGAACGCTCCCGGGCTCCTCCGCCCCACGGGCCCACTGGGGTGGATTCACAATCCCAGCAACGGCTCCAGGCCGATGGTGAGCGGCTCTGGCAGGCGGTCCACCTCTCGCACTCCCAGAAGGACCCCCGGCATGAAGGACTCGCGGCTCATGGAGTCGTGGCGGATCCGCAACGTCTCTCCGTGCCCGCCGAACACGACCTCCTGATGTGCGATGTGGCCGGCCATCCGCAGTGCGTGGACACGGATCCCGTCGACGTCGGCCCCCCGAGCGCCCGGAAGCTCGTCGGTCGTGGCGTCGGGCATGGGCGGCGACCCCGCGCGGTCACGGGCCTCGGCCATGAGTTGCGCGGTGCGGACAGCGGTCCCACTGGGCGCGTCCACCTTGCGCGGGTGGTGGGTCTCCACCACCTCGGCGGAGTCGAAGTAGGGGGCGGCCTTCGCGGCGAAGTGCATCATCAGCACGGCGCCGATCCCGAAGTTGGGGGCGATCAGAACGCGCGATCCGGGCGTACGCTCCAGCAGCTCACGCAGTTCGGCGATCCGTGCCTCGTCGAACCCGGTGGTACCGACGACGGCGTGGATGCCGTTGTCGATCAGCCAGCGCAGGTTGTCCATCACACCGTCCGGGAGCGTGAAGTCGACGACCACGTCCGCCGACGACAGCGCCGACCGGTCACCCCCGGTGTCGACCCCCGCGACGAAGGTCATGTCCTCCGCCTCGGACACCGCGCGAACGACCTCGGACCCCATGCGCCCCTTGGCGCCCAGCACACCCACTCTGATCACGAGGGCCACCGTATCGGATCGTCTCCCCTGTCGCCGCCGACAGGCCGGTCAGACGATGACGGTCATGTCCATCACCGTGAGCCACACGGAGAACGCCGCCAGCCCCACGACCACGACCACGCACCCCAGGGCGAGGCGCCGGAGCAGCGCGTCTGACGCTCCGTGGTCACGCAGGTAGCGCCAGGCGCTCAGCAGCAGACAAACGCCCATGGCGAGGAACCACGGCTCGTAGAGGAAGATGTCCCACAACGCGACGCTGGTTCGGTCCAGGTTCGCCCACACGTCGGGATAGTTCACCGTTCCGGGATTCACCAGATCCATGCCCTTGGTGATGGTCCCCGAGATCGCGTGGGACACCGCGTACGCCCCTCCCGCGACCACTGGTGCGAGACACAGCGGTCCGAGGATCCAGGGCGACACCGCGCCGCCGGCGGCCACGGGCGACCGCCGGGGCACGCGACGCAGCGCGGGACGGGTCAGGACCAGGCAGGCCAGCCCCGCGAGGAGGATCAGGAGTCCCGCGGCGTAGCTCGCCATCCCGAATCCCGCGGCGAACTCCTCCTTCATCGTGCCCGACAGCCCAATCTCCCCGCCCGCCGCCTGGTAGAACCGCACCAGAACCGCGTACCCCGCGGCGAGCCCCGCCCCCCAGAGCCCGGCGGCCCGCCACCGGTCGTCTTCCCTCGGCCCCGTCGCGGCGACGGCGTCCCGTCGGTTCTCTCGTACCGCCCCTGACTTGTTCATGGCGCCTCCTGTGGTGTCGACGCCAGTCTGCGACGGGTCGGAGCCACCCTCTTCCCCCGTGGGAGGGAACTCCGGCCCCCGCAGGGGCCGATCCCCGTCCGCCAGCGGACACCGGCCCGTGGCGTCACGGCACGGACGGCCCCACCCTGCGCCTCCACACGCCACGGACGAATCGTCCACCGGGTGGGCGCCCTGGAGAGACGCGCCGACGAGGGACGCGGACGGTCCTCGGGCCTCGGACGCCCGCTCCGCTCCCCCGCGGGGAAGGCGGAGCACGGCTAACGCGGCTTGCGGGCGACGATCAGGTCCCGGGAGATGGCCTGGTCCACACGGTGCTCGAACGCGCGGTAGGCGTCGTCGAGGATCACCTCGAGTCCGGCCTCGGTCAGTTCCACCGCGAGGTCGTCCCAGGAAGCCACGTGTGTGTTGAACGACAGACCCAACGCACCGCCGGGCCGCAGGGTCTCCACCCAGGCGGGGGCCGCGGCAGCGACGAGCTCCACCGGATCCCGACGCAGTCCACGCTGTGCCGTCCTACTGCCGTGCTGCACCCCGTAGGGCGCGTCGGCGACGATCACGTCGAAGGACCGGGGACGGAAGAACTCGCCGACGGTGGTGGTGTCGGCGTTCACCATGGCGACGAGTTGGGTCTCGCCCGCCTTGTACTGCTCCTTGCTGGGCGCGACCTCGATATCCAGGCGCCGGCCGAGCGTCTGCTTGCTCCTGCGTACCGTGACACGTTCCGCGGTGTGCTTGAGACGCTTGCGCTTCATCCACGTCTTGATGAACGCCTCGTAGGCCTCGAAGTCCCGCTTGTCCAGGTCCACGCCAGAGGCGTCGTAGCCGTACATCATGGCCTGGTTCAGCGTCGTACCGCGACCACACAGCGGGTCGAGGACGTGCAGTTTCCTACGCGTCATCTCCGCGGCGCAGTCGGACCCCAGCACGGTGACGTTGAGCAGCAGCTTCGTGAAGTGCTCGTTGGTCTTGCCCGTGTATTTGGGGATCGTGAGCAGGTCGTCGTCGAACCGGTCCATGCGGCGCAGTCGCACGGGTGTCAACATCGGCGCCCCGTCCGTCGCACCGGTGCCGTCGACGCGGAACATCGCGTACACCGACGACACGTTGGCCAGGAGGTCGAGGTCCTCCCGGGTGAGGTCGTCGGCGTCGAACGCGACGTAGGGCACCCCGGCGATCTCGGTGGGGCGGATGTTGGTCAGTCGGCCGGCGAGGACCGCGCCGCCGAACACGGCGAGCTCGGCCGCCATGAGCGCGGGCGCGCTGTCGGCGTAGACGCGGTTCGCCGCGGGCAGGACGAGCATCGCGTATGAGGGCACGCTCAGAACTCCCGGTCGCTGGCGAAGGGACCGATCACGGCGAGCGTCTCGGGGCCACCGAGGAGGTCCGCAGCGACGGAGGTGACGTCGGCGTCGGTGACGGCGTCGAACAGGGCCAGGTCCTCGTCCAGCGAGAAGTGGTGTGGATAGCTGAGCTCGTGGACGGTCAGCCGGCCCATGCGGGCGTTGGTGCTCTCCGCGCCGAGCACCCACGAACCCGCGATCTGCCCCTTGGCGCGGACCAGTTCCTCCTCGGTGACGCCGTCGACCGCGGCCCGGGCGAGCTCTCCACGAATGACCGCGAGGGCCTCGTCGGCCTTCTCCGGCAGGCAGCCGGCGTACACCTGGAACACACCGGTCTCGGCGTAGCTGGGAGCGAAGCTGTAGACGGAGTAGGCCAGGCCGCGCTTCTCCCGCACCTCCTGGAAGAGCCGGGAGGACATTCCGGCGCCCAGCACCGTGGAGAGGACGCGCATGGCGTACCAGCGCTCATCGTTGCGGGCGACACCGGGGACACCCAGCAGGAGGTGTGCCTGCTCCGTCTCCCGGCGCACCACGACGGTCCCGGGGTGGGTCGGGGCCGCCTCTCCCCCGATACGGGGCGCGGCCGCACGGGTCTCGGGACGCGCGGCGGCGAGCGGTCCGGCGAAGGCGTCGCCGACGAGCCGCACCACGTGGTCGTGGTCCAGGTTGCCCGCGGCCGTCACCACGAGCCGGTCCGGGGTGTAGCACTCCCGGTACTGCTCGAGGATCCGCTCGCGGGGCAACGCCTTGATGGTGTCGTTGGTGCCGAGCTCCGAACGCCCCAGGTCGGAGTCACCGAAGTAGTGGGCGGCGAAGACGTCGTGCACGAGATCCCCGGGCTCGTCCTCGTACATCGCGATCTCCTCGAGGATCACTCCTCGTTCGGTCTCGACCTCGTCGGGTGGCAGGGTCGAGTTCGCGACCATGTCGCTCACGACGTCGACCGCGAGGGGAAGGTCGCGGTCCAGCACCTTGGCGTGGTAGGTCGTCTGTTCCTTGGTGGTGTAGGCGTTGTGGTTGGCGCCGACACCGTCCAGTTCCGCGGAGATGGCCAGGGCGTCGCGGGTCGCGGTCCCCTTGAACAGCAGGTGCTCCAGGAAGTGGGCCGAGCCGGCGTGCTCGCCATCCTCGTCCCGGGACCCGGTGGTGGCCGAGATACCAAACGCGGTCGAGCGCACCCCGGGCACCGCCTCGGTGACGATTCGCAGGCCTCCGGGCAGCACTGTCCTGCGCACCGCACCGGATCCGGCGCCGGGCTCCAGGATCGTGACGGTGGTTCCGGGCTCCTGCTCCGCGGCGATGGGGATGTCGCTCATTCGTTCCTCAACTCGGGCTAGAAATGGGGGCGGCCGTACCCTCAAGAGGGTACGGCCGCAGAGACCACGATGTGGCGTGGATCAGGTGTTCTCGTCGCGGCCGCGGCTCCGGGTGCGGCTACGGCGCCGACGGCGCTCCCCGCCCGAGGAGTCGCCGTCCTTGTCCCCAGCGTCACCGGACTCCGACGCGGCGCCCTCGGCGTCCTCGTCGTCCTGCTCGGCTCCCTCGTTCGCGGCGGCCTCCGCCTCCACGACCTCGACCGGGACCAGGGACAGCTTGCCTCGGTCGTCGATCTCCTTGATCTCGACCTGGACCTTCTCCCCGATGGACATGACGTCCTCGAGGTTCTCGATCCGCTTCCCACCGTGGAGCTTGCGGATCTGCGAGATGTGCAGGAGTCCGTCCTTGCCGGGAAGCAGGGAGATGAACGTTCCGAAGGACGCGATCTTGACGACGGTGCCGAGGTAGCGGTCCCCCACCTCCGGCATGGTCGGGTTGGCGATCCCGTTGATGGTGTCGCGCGCGGCCTCCGCCGAGGGCCCGTCCGTCGCACCGATGTAGATGGTGCCGTCGTCCTCGATGGTGATGTCGGCGCCGGTGTCCTCCTGGATCTGGTTGATCATCTTGCCCTTGGGGCCGATGACCTCACCGATCTTGTCCACCGGGATCTTCACCGTCAGCACGCGCGGGGCGGTCGCGTTCATCTCGCTCGGGGTCGAGATGGCCTCCTGCATCACGTCCAGGATCGCCAGGCGCGCGCCCCGGGCCTGCTGCAGGGCACTCGCGAGCACCGAGGCCGGAATACCGTCCAGCTTGGTGTCGAGCTGCAGCGCGGTGATCAGGTCCCGCGTGCCAGCGACCTTGAAGTCCATGTCGCCGAACGCGTCCTCGGTGCCGAGGATGTCGGTCAGGGTGACGAACTCCTCGCCCTCCTTGATGAGGCCCATGGCGATGCCCGCCACCATGTCCTTCAGCGGAACGCCGGAGTGCATGAGCGACATCGTTGAGGCACACACCGACGCCATCGACGTGGAGCCGTTGGAGGCGATGGCCTCGGAGACCTGGCGGATCGCGTAGGGGAACTCCTCGCGCCCCGGCAGCACGGGCACCAGGGCCCGCTCAGCGAGGGCGCCGTGCCCGATCTCGCGCCGCTTGGGCGAGCCGACCCGACCGGTCTCCCCGGTGGAGTACGGCGGCATGTTGTAGTTGTGCATGTAGCGCTTGGTCTTGTCGGGGTTGAGCGTGTCGACCATCTGCTCCATGCGCAGCATGTTCAGAGTGGTCACCCCGAGGACCTGGGTCTCCCCACGCTCGAACAGCGCGGAACCGTGCACGCGGGGAAGCACCCCGACCTCGGCGACGAGGCGGCGGATGTCCTTGGTGCCGCGGCCGTCGATGCGCACGCCCTCGCTGGTGATGCGCTGGCGCATCAGCTTCTTCTGCAGCGAGCGGAACGCGGCGCTGATCTCCTTGTCCCGACCCTCGAAGTCCTCGGCGAGCTTCTGGGCGGTGTTGGTCTTGATCCGCTCCAGTTCGTCCTCGCGGTTGGCCTTGTCGGCGATGGTGAGCGCCGCGGACAGCTCGTCCTTGCAGGCCGCCTCGACGGCCTCGAAGGCGTCGTCGTTGTAGTCGAGGAAACGGGGGAACTCCCCGGTCTCCTTGGCGGCCTGGTTCGCCAGCTCCATCTGCGCGTCACACAGGACCTTGATGAACGGCTTCGCCGCCTCGAGGCCCTCGGCCACGGTCTGCTCGTTGGGGCCGACGGCCCCGTCGGCGACCAGGCCGAGCGTGTTGGCGGTGGACTCGGCCTCGACCATCATGATCGCGACGTCGCCGTCCTCCAGGACGCGACCGGCGATCACCATGTCGAAGGTGGCGTCGGCGAGTTCGGAGTGCGTGGGGAACGCGACCCACTGCCCCTGGATCAGCGCGACCCGGACACCACCGATCGGGCCGGAGAACGGCAGCCCGGCGAGCTGGGTGGACAGCGACGCGGCGTTGATCGCGACCACGTCGTACAGGTGCTCGGGGTGCAACGCCATGACCGTCTCGACGATCTGGATCTCGTTGCGCAGACCGTCGGCGAACGAGGGACGCATCGGCCGGTCGATGAGCCGACAGGTGAGGATGGCGTCCTCGGAGGGACGTCCCTCCCGCCGGAAGAAGGAGCCGGGGATACGCCCCGCGGCGTACATCCGCTCCTCGACGTCGACGGTGAGCGGGAAGAAGTCGAGCTGGTCCTTCGGCCGCTTGGACGCCGTCGTCGCCGACAGGACCATGGTCTCGTCGTCGAGGTAGGCGGCGGCGGAGCCCGCGGCGAGCTGCGCCAGCCGTCCGGTCTCGAACCGGATCGTGCGGGTACCGAAACTGCCGTTGTCAATCACGGCTCGGGATGAATACGCGCCCTCCATGGGCGACCTCCTGATATGTCATCATCCCGCGTCCGCGCCGCCAGGCTGCCCGGCTCACGGCCGCGGCGGCCGGCCATCGATCGAAGTCCCCGGCTACTCCGTTGGAGTGGCCGGGCACCACTACCGAGGACCGGCCCTCGCGCTGGTCCGGCAGGGATGCGGGATGCCCTCAACTGTTGTGTTGTCCTGGTGGCGCGTTCAGCCCCACCAAAGACTGTTTCCGCTGGTTAGCAGACTGAAAACACCGCAACGAAGGAAGGCAGCGGCCGGGGTCCCGCGGAGTCGAATCCGCGGGACCCTCTGCCGCTGCCTTCCGGTGCTCTATCGACGCAGCCCCAGCCGTGCGATCAGCTCGCGGTAGCGGTTGATGTCCTTCTTCGCGATGTACTGGAGCAGACGGCGGCGACGGCCGACCATCAGCAGCAGCCCGCGGCGGCTGTGGTGGTCGTGCTTGTGCGACTTGAGGTGCTCGGTCAGCTCCGTGATGCGGTGGGTCAGCAGCGCCACCTGCACGTCGGGAGACCCGGTGTCCCCCTCCTCGGTGGCGTAGTCAGCGATGATCTTCTGCTTGGTGGCGGTGTCGATCGACACGTCGCTCCTTCTCTAGAACGTGGTGTGCGTGGTGAGCTCCCCATGGGGTCGGTGACCGTGCACACCCACAGTCACCCAATTCGAGGCAGCGGTCCGGCGGCGCGGATCAACTCCCGTCGGCCGGGCTTCGGACCGTCCTGATCAGCGTACTACCACGCCGACACTGCCCAGGCCTGTGCCGAGCTCAGGCGCCCAACAGCGCCCGTGACCGCTCCACGTCGCGCGCCATCTCGGCGACCAACTCCTCGACCCCGGAGAAGCGCAGCATGGGACGGATCCGCGCGACGAAGTCGACCGCCATGTGCTCGCCGTACAAGTCGAGGTCCTCTCGATCCAACGCGTAGGCCTCGACGGTGCGCGCCTGTCCGCCGAAGGTGGGGTTGTCTCCCACGGACACCGCCGCGGGCCACCGAGCCTCCCCTGTGGCGGGAGGCTCTCCCGCCCGCGGGGTCCGCAGCAGCCAACCGGCGTATACACCGTCGGCGGGAACGGCGGTGTGCGCGGGAAGTTCCAGGTTGGCCGTGGGAAACCCGAGGTCCCGACCTCGGCGAGCCCCCCGGACGACGACCCCCTGCACGCGGTGCGGACGTCCCAGTTCGGCGGCGGCCTGCACCACGTCGCCCTCGTCGACGAAGCGGCGAATCAGGGTGGAGGTGATCGTGTCGGCGTCCGCGACCAGACGAACGCCCTCGGCCGTGAAGTCGTACTTCTCCCCGAGCCGGTGCAGAGTGTCGAGGTCACCCGCCGCCTTGTGGCCGAAGCGGAAGTTCTCCCCCACCACGACCGCCGTGGCGTGCAGCTCCTCGACCAGGACCTGACGGACGAAGTCCTCCGCCGTCAACTGGGAGAGCTCACGGGTGAACGCCAGGACGCAGACGGCGTCCGCACCACACTCCGTGAGGAGCTGCGCCTTGCGTTCCGACGGGGTCAACACCATCGGGTGCGGCTGGTCCCGCACCACCGAGTCGGGGTGGGGTTCGAAGGTGACCACCACGACGGGCAGCCCGAGTTCCCGACCGGTGTCCACGGCACGTCGCATGATCGTCTGTCCGCGGTGAACCCCGTCGAAGACCCCGATCGTGACGACGCTCCGCCCGCCGGGGGGCACGTCGCCCACTCCCCACAGCCGCACAGTTCTCACCTTCCTCGACGTCGACAGATCCCGCTCCCGGACCGGTCAGGCGAAGACCACCACTGGTTGGGTTCCCCCCGGACGTTGCTCCGCCAAGGCGAGAACCTCGCCGTCCGGGGAGAACAGACCGATCATCCCATGCCCGTCGCCCTCGGCGGGGGGCGAGACTCCCACCGACGCGGGGATCCGGTTGCCGTGCGCGACCTTGCGCACCTGGTCCGGCTCCACCGTGCGTACCGGGAAGGCGTCGGCGACGGCCTGAGCGAGGGGGGTGTGGTGGAAGACCTCCTCCAGCTCCTCCAGACGGCGCGCGCCGTCGAGGGTGTAGGGCCCCACTCGGGTCCGGCGCAACGCGGTGAGGTGCCCACCCACCTCCAGCGCCGCGCCGAGGTCACGGGCGAGAGAACGGACGTAGGTGCCGCTCGAACAACGCACGCGAGCGTCCACGTCGACGAACCCCGTGTCGGGGTGACGGTGCACGCCGTCGACGACGAAGTCCGCCACCGTGACGGTGCGCGCGGAGAGTTCGAGGTCCTCACCGGCGCGCGCGGCGGCGTAGGAACGCTTGCCGCCCACCTTGATCGCGCTGACCCGGGGTGGTACCTGCTGGATCTCCCCGGTGAGGGAGGCGACGGCGGCGTGGATCGCGTCGTCGGGCACACCGACGGCGGGGGCACCGTCCAGGGGCTCCCCCTCCGCGTCCTCCGTGGAGGTGTTCTGGCCCAACCGAACGGTGGTGGTGTACTCCTTCTCGGTCAGGGTCAGGTGCCCGAGCAGGCGGGTCGCCTTGCCCAGTCCGAGGACGAGCACGCCTGTGGCCATGGGGTCCAGAGTGCCGGCGTGGCCCACCTTGCGTGTCCGCGCGATGCGACGTACCCGCGCGACCACGTCGTGGGATGTCATGCCGGCGGGCTTGTCGACGACGACCACGCCGTGGGGACCGGACTGGGCGCCCGAGGCAGCGCTCACCGGGTCCTACCGGAGGAGGTCGCGGCCTTCGGGCCGGGGAGGAATCCGGTGTGTGGCTTGCACATACGTTGCTTTCCTGTAGCTCTTAGCGCACGCGTTCGATTGTCCGCGCGCGGCGAGACCGTGGTGTGCACGCGGCGAAGAACGTCGTCGCGGTTGGTCCAGTCGCAACCCGCGGACATTCGGATGACGCAGGGCCCCGGCTGACCGATTCTGGCGACGCCAGCACAGTAGAGGCGGGAGCTGCCGTCGGGCGGCGGGGCTCCTCCCTTCCGGGGTCAGCGACGAAGCGGGAAACCCACCCCGCCAGGGATGGAGTCATCTCCCATTGGGGAGGGGCGGAAGTCACTCGTCTTCCTCGTCGTCCTCGGGCTCGCGCGGTGTCCGGTACGGGTTGGGGTCGCCGGCCGGTTCCGCCGTGCTGGCGTTGCGCGCGACCTCGGCGTCGGAGGCCCGGGCCTTGGCCAGCAGGTCCTCGATGTGTTCGGCGTCGCGCTGCACGACGTCTTCCACGAAGGTGATCGACGGGGTGTGCCGTACCCCGATCTGGCGTCCGACCTCGCCGCGGATGACCCCCGTGGCGCTCTCCAGCGCCGCGGCCGTCGCCGCCTGGTCCTCCTGGGAGCCGTACACCGTGTAGTACACGGTGGCCTCACGCAGGTCGTTGGTGATCCGCGCGTCGGTCACGGTGACGAACCCCAGGCGCGGGTCCTTGATCCGGCGCTTCAACAACTCTGCCACGACCTCGTGGATCCGCTCCGCGAGCCGTCGGGCGCGTGCCGCGTCCGTCATGGCTGTCCCCCTACTCGTCCTCGTCACCGATGAGCCGGTGTCTCGCCGACAGCAGCTCGATCTCCGGTCTGGCCGCGACGACGCGTTCGCACCGGTTCAGTACGTCCACACAGTGCGCGGCGTCCGCGGCCACCACCGCGACACCGATCTCGGCGCGGCGGTGGAGGTCCTGGTCCCCCGTCTCGGCCACCGCGACCGAGAAGGAGCGTTGCAGCTCCGCCACGATCGGTCGAACGACAGAGCGTTTCTGCTTCAACGACCGGACGTCGCCCAACAGGATGTCCAATGTCAGTGTGCCGACGTACACGCTATGGCCAACCCCGTGTGGTGTTCGGTGCGTCCCTGCGACGCACGTCAGTTCGCTGGTTCCCCGCGGGCGCGCGGCGGGAGTGGGGCCGCCACCGAGGCGGCGAACCCCGTGGGTCCTCGCTCGGACGTCGGCCCACGCCGTGTCAAGCGTCGGCCGCGTCGCGCCGAGGGCGCGACGCGGCCGCACGAGACCGTCAGTCCCGGGGCTTCTCCCGCATCTCGAACGTCTCGATCGTGTCACCGAGCTGGATGTTGTTGTATCCAACCCCGATACCACACTCGAAGCCGTCCCGGACCTCGGTCGCGTCGTCCTTGAAGCGACGCAGCGAGGACACGGTGAGGTTGTCGGCGACAACCACGCCGTCCCGAATGAGCCGGGCGCTGGCGTTGCGGCGGATGATGCCGTCGCGGACGATCGAGCCGGCCACGTTGCCGATCCGAGGCACCTTGAAGACCTCGCGGATCTCCGCGCTGCCCAGCTTGACCTCTTCGTAGATCGGCTTGAGCATCCCCTTGAGCGCGGCCTCCACCTCGTCGATCGCCTGGTAGATGACCGAGTAGTAGCGGATGTCGACACCCATGCGGTCCGCGAGCTCGCTGTTCTTGCCCTCGGTACGGACGTTGAACCCGATGATGATCGCGTCGGCGGAGGAGGCGAGGTTGATGTCGTTCTGCGTGATCGCGCCGACACCGCGACCGATCACCCGGATCCGAACCTCGTCGCCACCGGCGTCGATCTTCATCAGCGACTCTTCGAGCGCCTCGACCGAACCCGACATGTCACCCTTGATCAGCAGCAGCAGCTCCTGGCGCTGCCCCTCTTCCAGGGTCCGCTGCCAGTTGTCGAGGGTCACCCGGCGGCTGGCCTTGGCCTGCTCCGCGAACCGTTCCCGCGCCTCGCGCTGCTGCGCGATCTGTCGGCCCACCCGGTCGTCCTTGACGACCAGGAAGTTGTCACCCGCGCTGGGAACGTTGGTGAGTCCCAACACCTGGACGGGACGCGACGGAGTCGCCTCGTCGACGTTCTTGCCGTGCTCGTCGAGCATGGCGCGAACGCGGCCGTAGGCGTCGCCACAGACGATGGAGTCCCCGACCTTCAGGGTTCCGCGCTGCACCAGCACCGTCGCCATGGAGCCACGGCCACGGTCGAGGTAGGCCTCGATCGCGATACCCTGCGCGTCCTGCGTGGGGTTCGCCTTCAGCTCCAGCTCGGCGTCGGACGTCAGGACGACCGACTCCAGCAGGTTGTCGATGCCCATTCGCTGCAGTGCGGAAATGTCCACGAACTGGGTTTCGCCACCGTACTCCTCGGCGACGAGACCGTACTCGGTGAGCTGCGCCCGCACCTTCTGCGGATCCGCGCCCTCCTTGTCGATCTTGTTCACCGCGACCACGATCGGGACCTCGGCCGCCTTCGCGTGGTCGATGGCCTCCGCGGTCTGCGGCTTGACACCGTCGTCCGCGGCGACCACCAGCACGGCGATGTCGGTGGCCTGGGCACCACGGGCACGCATGGCGGTGAACGCCTCGTGACCAGGGGTGTCGATGAAGGTGATCCGACGCTCTTCGCCGTCGACCTCCGTCGCCACCTGGTAGGCACCGATGTGCTGGGTGATGCCACCGGCCTCGCCGCTGACCACGTTGGACTGTCGGATCGCGTCCAACAGCTTGGTCTTACCGTGGTCGACGTGACCCATGACCGTCACGACTGGCGGACGGGGCATGAGCTCCGCGTCCGTGCCCTCGTCCTCACCGAACTCGATGTGGAAGGACTCCAGCAGCTCGCGGTCCTCGTCCTCCGGGCTCACGACCTGGATGTCGTAGTTGAGCTCCTGACCCAACAGGGCCAGGGTCTCACCCGGAAGCGACTGGGTCGCGGTCACCATCTCGCCCAGGTGCATCATGACCTGGACCAGCGACGCCGGGTTGACCCCGATCTTGTCACCGAAGTCGGCGAGCGAGGCGCCCTGGGACAACCGGATGACCTGACCGTTGCCGCCGGGGATCTTCACCCCGCCGAACGACGGCGCCTGCATCTCGTTGAACTCTTGACGGCGCTGCTTCTTGGACTTGCGCGCACGACCCGGACGACCGCCGGGGCGACCGAACGCTCCGGCCGTGCCACCACCGCGGCCGCGACCACCCGGGCCCGGACGGCCGGGAGGGCCACCAGGGCCACGGCCAGGGCCGCCCCCGCTACCGGGGCGCGGACCGGCACCCGCCGGGGCACCGCCGCCACCGCGGCCGGGCGCACCCGCGCCACCGCCACGGCCGGGACCGCCCCGACCGCCGCCGCCGCGACCGCCGCCACCACCCTGGGTGGGACGGGACGAGGGCATGTTCATCGGGCTCGGCCGCGGGCCACCCGGGCGGGGCGGCATGTTGGCCGGGCTGGGACGGGCGCCGCCACCGGGACGCGGGGTCTCGGGACGGGCCGTTCCGGAACGGTCCTTGTCACCACGCGGGGCACCGCCCCGCTCGCCGCCGCTGGGCCGTGCTCCGGCGCCGCCGCCCTGCTGCTGGCCGGGCGGGGCGGGACGCGGGCCGTTACGCGGGCTCGGCTTGGCCATGCCTTGGCTACTGGTGAACGGGTTGTTGCCGGGACGCGGGCCGGACGGCCGTGGGCCCGGACGTGGGGCACGACCGCCCCGGTCGCCCGAACCGGACGACGGGCGTCCACCGGGAGCTCCGGGCTTGGGACGCGGGCCGGGACGCGGCGCCGGCTTGGACGCCTGCTCCTCGGGCTCGGCCACCGGTTCCGGCGCCTCCGCGACGGGCTGCGCCTCAGGCTCGGCCGCCGGCTGCGGCGCCTCGGGCACCGACTGTTCCGACTGCTCCGCGGGCTTGGGAGCCGGCGCGGGAGCCTTGGGCTTGGGGCCCGGCTTCGGCGCTGGCTTCGCCTCGGACTTGGACTTGGTGGGCGCGGACTTGGCTTCGCCCGCACCGTTGTTGAACGCTTCCTTCAGACGACGGACGACCGGTGCCTCTATCGTCGAGGACGCCGAACGAACGAATTCGCCCATCTCGTTGAGCTTCGCCAGGACGGCTTTGCTCTCCACGCCAAATTCCTTGGCGAGTTCGTATACCCGGACCTTCGCCACTACTCTCCTCTACTCAAGGCCCGGGCATGGGTGTGTGCCGGACCCCGCTAGCTTGACGTACTCATCGCAGCGTGCTCATCGAGTGCTCATCAGCTTCTCGACCCGCTTCCGACTGGTGTCGTGACTGTCATGCGTGCGACCCTTCTGCTGTCAGGCGACACACCAAACCCCACCGGGGCTCAGTAGATTCAACGCACTGTGTTGGTCTAACGCGAGAACCGGCGCGGTACTTCCCACCCTATCTCGGTTCTACCGGCGTGTTGTACGCCTCCCCGCCCGTTATGCCTCTGAGACCACGGCGTCCCGCACCGCGCCCGCGTCCACGCAGCCCCGCGACCGCAGGGCGCGTTGCCAGGCGCGGCGCTTGCTCGCCCGATCGACGCACGCCGCGTCGGGATGGACGTAGGCCCCGCGACCCGGCAACACGCGCCCGGGGTCCGGGAGCGCCCGCCCGTCGACCAGCGCCACGCGCAGCAGCACGTCCTGTGCCTCACGCCGACGACACCCGACACAGGTCCGTACCGGGCCGACCGTCGTACCGGCCTCAGTACGCGGGGGCATCCGGGGACCCCGAGGACTCGGCGACCTCCGCGGCGACCCCCTCGTCCTCGCCGGTGTCGGAACGGATGTCGATCCGCCAACCGGTGAGCCGGGCGGCCAGACGGGCGTTCTGGCCCTCCTTGCCGATGGCGAGGGACTGCTGGTAGTCCGGCACGGTCACACGGGCCACCCGAGCGTCCGCGTCGAGGACCTCGACGTGGCTGACCCGGGCCGGAGACAGGGCGTTGCCCACGAATTCGGCCGGGTCCTCAGAGTAGTCGATGATGTCGATCTTCTCGCCGGCCAGTTCGGCCATCACGTTGCGCACCCGACCGCCCATGGGGCCGATGCACGCGCCCTTGGCGTTGACGCCGGGACGCCGCGACCGCACCGCGAGCTTCGTCCGGTGCCCCGCCTCCCGCGCGATGGCGGCGATCTCGACGGTCCCGTCGGCGATCTCGGGGACCTCGAGGGTGAATAGCTTGCGCACGAGGTTGGGGTGCGTACGGGACAACGTCACCTGCGGGCCCTTCTGGCCCTTGCGCACCTGCACCACGTAGCAACGGATCCGCTCGCCGTGGAGGTAGCTCTCCGAGGGGACCTGCTCCTGGAGGGGGAGCACGGCCTCGATCTTGCCGAGGTCGACGAGGATGTTCTTCGGGTCGTTGCCCTGCTGGATGATGCCGGCGACGATGTCGGACTCGCGTCCGGCGAACTCGCCCAGGGTCAGTTCGTCCTCGGCGTCGCGCAGACGCTGCAGGATCACCTGCTTCGCCGTCGACGTGGCGATGCGCCCGAAGCCGCTGGGGGTGGCGTCGTACTCGCGGACCACCTCGCCCTCGTCGTCGGTTTCCCCGGCCCAGACGATGACGTGGCCGGTGTCACGGTTCAGCTCGACGCGCGCCTTGTTCGCCGTCCCCTCCTGGCGGTTGTAGGCGATCAGCAGCGCGTCCTCGATGGCCTTGACGACGAGGTCCACCGAGATGTCCTTCTCGCGTTCCAGGCTGCGAAGGACGGTCATGTCGATATCCACGGGGCTCCCCCTCGTTACGCGCCGGTGGTCGGGCCATCGGCGCGGTTGAACTCCACCTGCACCTTGCCACGCCCCAGGTCAGAATAGCCGCACACTCGGGAGTGGCCGTCGGTGTCCAGCGTCACGCCCTCGGAGTCGGCGGCCGTGACGCGTGCGAGGATCTCCTCTTCGTTGCCTGACGCCTGGGTGGGGGCCACGTCAGCGGACGTTGCTTCGCGGGGAACGGTCACCCGAACCAACCGACCGACCGACCTGCGCCAGTGTCGCGGCTCCACCAGTGGACGGTCGACGCCCGGAGAGGTCACCTCCAGGACGTAGGGGCCGTTGCCCATGACGTCGGAGTCGTCCAGCAGCCGGGACACGTCCTGGGAGACGTCGGCGACGGTGTCCAGGTCGACCCCGTCGTCACTGTCGACGACGAGTCGCAGGAGACGCCGTTTGCCGGCCGGAACGATCTCGATGTCCTCCAGGTCGACCCCGGCGGCGGTGAGCGCCGGATCGATCACGCGCGCCAGTCGCTCGTGGCGTGCCTGCGCACTCATGTGGCCTCCCTGGTCTTTTGTCGAAGCGGTCCACCGCACCCATTCCTGGCGACTACGTGCGGTGTTTCCGTTGACCGCCGGTCCCGGGATGAACGGGTGGATCTCCCTAGACTAGCGAGTCTGAACACCCAACAAGCGGGGTGGAGCATTTCGACCTCAATGCACGAGCCACCGCCGAGGCGTGGAAGGATTACCCTGTGCGTCCGCCCGAGCCCACTCCTTCGCCGTCACGTCGACAGGTCTTCGCCTCCGCTGGCCTCGTCGCCGCTGCGGGGGTCGCGCTCGCCGGCTGCCGAGGATCGGACTGGTACGACCAACCCGTGAGCGTGGACGAGAGTGTGCTGCGCTCCGCCATCACCGCGAAGCGGCGGCTCCTCGCCCGATACGACGTGACCCAGACACAGGGTGGCGCGGACGGCCCCGACGACCCGGAGACGCTGGACTCCCTGGTACAGCGCCACCACGAGCACGTGGACCTGTTGGAGGGTCGACTGCCGGAGCGGACCGACACCGAGCCGTTGCCCGAGCCCACGCTCGGCCCCGAACCGGAGGCGCCTCTGTCGGCCGCGGCCCTGGCCGTGGCGGAGCGCGGCGCGGCGGCGCGGCATGCCCAGCTCGCCTCCGAGGCGGAGGACCCGTCGCTGGCCCAACTGTTGAGCAGCATCAGCGCCAGTGAGGTCGGCCACGCGTGGATCTTGGAGAGGTGAGGAGTGGCAGCGGAACCCGCAGAGCCTCCGGAGCGTGAGGCGGCCCTGCAGCAGGCCCTGGCCGCGGAGCACGCGGCGGTGCACGGGTACGGATTCGTGGGCGCGCACTCCGTCGAGGGGGACCGGACGCGGTCGCGGTGGCACCGGGACGCCCATCGACGTCAACGTGACGAACTGCGCGACGCGCTGCTCGCCCTGGACGCGACCCCGGTGCCGTCGGAGAGTGCCTACCCGCCGCCGGAGAGCACCGACGCGACGGCACTGTCGGATTTCGCGATGGGTATGGAGGAGCGCTGCTCCCAGGCCTATTTGGAGCTGTCCGGGGTCGCCGACCCCTGGTTGCGGGAACTCGCGGCGCGCAACCTGGCCGAGGCCACCATCCGTGCCCTCGCCTGGGGGGCCGAACTCCCCACCTACCCCGGTTTCGCCGACGACTCCCCCTGACCCCCGATCGGGCCAACCCCCACCAACGTTGCTCCACCCCCATCGGAGTCAGAGCGCGTCCAACAGGTGGGGGTGCGGTTCACCCTGCCCGAACGGGGGCGTGTGACCCACCCCCGTTCGGGGTGGGTCACCGGACCAGAGCCGTGATGCGTTCCACGGCCGATTCCGGACTCAGTTCCTCGCGCTCGCCGGAGACCCGGTCACGGAGCTCCACGAGCCCGTTGGCCCAACCCTTGCCGACGATGAGGATGGTGGGCACACCCAGCAGTTCGGAGTCGGTGAACTTCACGCCGGGCGATACACCGTTGCGGTCGTCGACCAGCACCCGCACCCCACGCTCCTCCAACTGTTCGCCGAGGCGCAGGGCGGCCTCCACCTGCTCCCCCTTGCCGGTGCCCACGATGTGCACGTCGGCGGGGGCGATGACGCGGGGCCAGATGATGCCCCTGTCGTCGTGGGACTGTTCGATGACGGCGGCGAGCACGCGGGACACGCCGAGACCGTAGGAGCCCATGGTGATGCGTCGGGGCTTTCCGTCAGGGCCCAGGGCGTCGAGCTGGGCCGCGTCGGCGTACTTGCGTCCGAGCTGGAAGACGTGCCCCACCTCGATCCCGCGCGCGGTGTAGAGGGTCCCGGTGCCGTCGGGCGAGGGGTCTCCGTCGCGCACGTCGGCGACGTCCAGCACGCCCGTGGGTACGAAGTCCCGACCGGCCACGAGGTCGACGATGTGGTGGTCCACCTTGTCCGCACCGGTCACCCAGCGGGTGCCCTCGACGATCCGCGGGTCGGCGTAGAACTCCAGCTCGTTGCCGAGCAGCGCGTTCGGGCCGACGTAGCCCTTGGTGAGGAACGGGTTCGCGGCGAAGTCCTCGTCCTCCAGCAGCGCGATCTCGGCCGGGTGCAGTGCCGCCTCCAGGCGGGTCATGTCCACCTCACGGTCGCCGGGTACACCGACGCCGAGGATCCGCCAGTCCTTCTCTCCCGGCTCCTGCACCTTGACCAGGACGTTCTTGAGGGTGTCACCAGCGGTGAAGGTACGTCCCCCGCCGACCTCGTGGTCGTTGAGGTAGTCGACCAGCGAGTCGATCGTGGGGGTGTCCGGCGTGTGGTGGACCTCGGCCGCGGGCAACCCGTCCAACGGCCGGGCGGCGGGGGCCGGAACGCGTACGGCCTCCACGTTGGCCGCGAAGTCCGACCCGGTGCTGCGGACGAAGGTGTCCTCACCGTTGGGCGTCTCCGCGAGGAACTCCTCCGACGCCGATCCGCCCATGGCCCCGGACATCGCCGAGACGATCACGTAGCGCAGGCCAAGGCGGTCGAAGATACGGATGTAGGCGTCGCGGTGCTTGGTGTAGGCGACCTCGAGGCCCTCGTCGTCGATGTCGAAGGAATAGGAGTCCTTCATGTGGAACTCCCGTCCCCGCAGCACCCCCGCCCGCGGCCGCGCCTCGTCACGGAACTTCTCCTGGATCTGGTACAGGATCGCGGGGAAGTCCTTGTAGGAGGAGTACATGCCCTTCACGAGGTCGGCGAAGACCTCCTCGTGGGTGGGGCCGAGCATGTACTCGGCGCCCTTGCGGTCGTTGAGCCGGAACGCGGTGTCCCCGTACTCGGTCCAGCGGTTGCTGGCCTCGTAGTACTCCCGGGGCACCAGCGCGGGCAGGAGCAGCTCCTGGCCGCCGATGGCGTTCATCTCCTCGCGCACGACCTGGCTCAGGTTGTCCAGGACGACCTTGCCGAGGGGCAACCAGGAATACACGCCGGGCGCGGTGCGCCGAACGTATCCGCCGCGCACCATGAGCTTGTGGCTCGGCAGCTCGGCGTCCGCCGGATCCTCACGCAGGGTGCGTAGGAACAGGGTCGACATCCGCAGCACGGCCACTCCTCAGCTCAGGGGAAAGGATCCCCCAAGGCTAGCGCCCCGTGAGGGCACCCGCGGCCGGGACGCGAGCCGACGGACCTCACCGGCTGAAGACGTCCCGGGGAGGCAGGGGCGAGTCCTCGGCCGTGGCGTCGCGCGCGGGACGGGCGACGGCCGCGAAACGGTGGAGTTTGCGCCCGGAGACCAGGCGCGCCATGTCGGGGTCCCGGTGGGCGCGACGGCTGAGCTCGTCGATCGGGAGCGGGCGGTGGCTGGCGAGCAGTACGAAGTTCCCGAACCGTCGACCGCGCCACACCGCGGGTTCGGCGATCGCCGCGAGGTTGTCGGGGTCGAACACCTCGCGCAGGGTGGCGATCTGGCGGCGTACGTGCGCGAGCGATCCACCGTCGCCCACGTTCACGGCGTAGATCCCGTCGGGGCGCAGCACGTTCGACGCGACCGCGACGAACTCCACGGTGGTCACGTTCGCCGGGGCGCGGGCTCCGGCGTAGACGTCGGTGACCACGAGGTCCGCGCTCGCCTCCCGCCGCTGTTCCAGCCACGCGCGGGCCTCACCGACGCCCACGCGGATCCGTGCCCGTGGATCCCAGGGCAACCGGGCGCGGACCTGGTCGACGAGATCTCCGTCGATGTCCACCGCCCGCTGCCGAGACGCCGGCCGCGTCGCCGCGACGTAGCGCGCCAGCGTGAGGGCCCCCGCCCCCAGGTGAAAGGCGTCCACCGGCTCCCCCGCCGGGGCCAGGAGGTCGACGACGTGAGCGAGGCGCCGAACGTACTCGAAGTCGATCCGCGTCGGGTCGTCAAGATCGACGTGTGACTGGGGAACTCCCTCGACCATCAGCAGCCAGGAATTGGCACCCCCGTCAAGGTCACGCAAGACCTCCACGCGCGGCGTCTGGTCAGCGGTCGAACCCGCGGCGGAGGACGGCATACCCCCAGTATCCCCGACACGTCGCACTGGACGACGCGCACGCGCGGGCAGGTCGCGCTGCGCACCGCGATGCGCCCGATGGGGGGCGCCCCGCCGTACCAGCGAGCGTCGGGGCCGCGCACGCGTTCGAGGAGGGACGCCTCATCGCCGACCGGTGTGTTCTCGGCCGGCCCTCCATTGGTCGCGGGCGGGAGACCGAGTCCGGTGACGAGTGCGTCTTCGCGTGTCTGGCGCGTCCGAGACGCCCGCTCAGGAGCGTTCGTCGCGGAGGTCTGGGCGCGCGGATACGCGGATCCGGTGAGCGATGCACCGATGCCGCACCGAAGCGGCCAGCACTCGATGCCCTGTGCGGCCAGCGCGCAGGCCTCGTCGCCCTCGGCACTCGCCGGTGCGAGAAGGAAACGCTCACAGCCGACGTCGTTGTGGCCGAAGGCGATCGCCTCGTTGACTGACCGCCGGAAGACGTCCGACGTGGGTGAGCTGAACGGCTCGCGCGTCCCCGCTGCGTCGGTCGCGTTCATACCGGCGAGGTCCTCGACGAGCCGGTCGATGTCGACATCGGCCGATCGCGGCACGGGAAAGGCCAGGCGGGAGTCGTCCTCCACGATCACCATACGCACTTCGCTCGTGGTCACCAGGGGCGTCGCCAACCTGGGCACACTCGACGGCACGCGCGAGTACACCGTGCGCTCGCTAGGTGAACTCGGTGAGCCGTTCCAGCGCGGCGATACCGGCATGGTCGGGTTGGCGATCCCGTTGATGGTGTCGCGCGCGGCCTCCGCCAAAAGCCCGTCCGTCGCACCGAGAGCGGGTCGCGCGCGAGCGCCGCGCGCACCTCCAGAGCCTGCTGAGCCTCTCCTTCCCCGTATGGTCGCACGCGGAGGGACCAACAGCGCGGACCCCGGCCACACGGCCATGGCGCACCACGACTGGTGGCCCATAGGCCCAGTGGTACGCACGTCACACCGTGAGCTCGAGGGCCGCCCGCGCTGGGCGGTCGACCACCATCTACAGTGGTCACGTGGAACATCGCCGAACCCTGTTCGCCACGCCCCCGCCGCGGAGCTGAGCCGGGGCGTCGCTTCGCCCATCCCACAGGTGGGGTGGGGTGTGATTCGCCCCGAGCCGACGTTTCCCTTGATCCGCGTCGCCTCTGGGGGGCTTTCACGTGTCCGCAGGTTCTTCTTCCACATCCGACTCTCACGCCACGGGCGCGTCCCGGGGGTTTCTGTTGCTGGTCACGGCCGGTGTCCTGTGGGGCACTGGCGGTCCGGTCGGGCATCTGATCCAGGCGGCCGGGGTGGACGCCTTCACGGTCGCCACGTATCGGCTGCTGAGCGCCGGACTCACGATCACCGGGTTGTTGTTGGTCACCGGGGCGTTGCGTCGGTTGCCGCGGTCCCGCGCGTTGACGGTCCGTCTCCTCGTGAACGGTGTCCTGCACGCGCTGTTCCAACTGTTGTACTTCGCCTCGTTGGCGCTGATCCCGGTGGGGCTGGCGACCCTGGTGAAGATCGGCAGTGTCCCGGTCTTCGTGTCGTTGGGGGTCTGTGTCCTCGCCAGGTCGCGGCCTGGTGTGCGACTCCTCGTTCCGGTAGTGCTCGCGGTGTCCGGTCTGTCGCTGCTGGCCGGCTTTCCCAGCACGGACGCGGACCCGGGGCAACTCGCCGCGGGCCTGGCCTGCTCGCTGGGAGCGGGACTGACGTTCTCGGTGATGACGCTGGTGAACCGTCGCCCGGTACCCGGCCTGGACCCGATGGTCAACGTGGGGCTCGGCATGCTGGTCGGAGCTGTCCTGTTGCTGCCGGCGGCACTGTTCGTGGGGTTGGCCGTGCCCCTCACGGGCGCCGTGCTCGGCATGCTGGCGTTCATGGCGCTGGTGCCCACGGTCTTCGCCTACCTGACCTACTTCCGTGGCCTGCGGACCTCCTCCGACGCCGCGACGGCGGTCGCCATCATGGCTGAGCCCCTCACCGCGACCGTGATCTCCGTGGCGTTCCTGGGCGAACACATCCCGCCGCTCGGCGTCCTGGGGGCGGCACTCCTATTCGTGGCGATGGCCGCGGAACCGCTGATGCGTCGCGTACCGCGCCGCTCGTAGACGCGCGTAGACGGGAGCGCGCCGACCTCCGCGTGGGGTCCCCACCAAGGGGCCCACGGCCAGCCCCCCGGGGGTCCGCGCGAACAGGACGACGTGGTGGGCGGGCTCTCACGAGCCGACATCCCTGGGAACGGCGTGGGGGTCCCCTACGGGATCCCCTTACGTCCAGCGACGTAGGAACCCGAGGGCACGTGGGTCGGGGGACGTAGCCCGGAAGCAACCGTGGGACCGATGTCGCGGCCCGGGCTTCGGGAGCAGGATCGGGAATCGTCGCTGATCCACGAATTCCCGAAGGAGATCGCCGTGCTTCCCGATCCGCTCGACCTGGCGCGACTCCAGTTCGCGCTCACCGCGGCGACGCATTACCTCTTCGTGGCGCTGACCTTGGGGATGGCCGCGATCATCCTCTTCTCCCAGCTTCGTGCGACGGTGACGCGGGACGAGGCCCGGCTGCGCGCGGTGCGCTTCTGGGGTGGGCTTTACGTCATCAACTACGGCATGGGGATCCTCTCCGGGCTCGTCATGGAGCTCCAGTTGGCGGTGAACTGGGCGGGGCTCCACCACACCTTCGGCAACGTCTTCGGGGCTCCGATCGCGGTGGAGACGCTCGTCGCGTTCTTCCTGGAGTCCACCTTCCTCGCCCTCTGGATCTTCGGCTGGGACCGGATGAACCGCTGGGCCCACCTCGGCGTGTTCGCGGTCGTGACGGTCACCGCCTACGCCTCCGCGTACTGGGTGCTGGTCGCCAACGGCTTCCTCAAGTACCCGGTGGGGTTCGAGATGGTGGACGGCGTCGCCGTCCTGACCGATACCGCGGCGCTGCTCACCAACCCGCTGACGCTGACCGCGTTCTTCCACATCGGTTTCTCCGCGCTCATGGTGGGCGGCGTCTTCGTCGCCGGGGTGAGTGCCTACCACCTGCGTCGTGGCAACGACCCGGACGGGATGTTCCGTCGCGGGATCCGTGTGGGCCTCGTCCTCACCGTCCTCGCCAGCTTCCCCACCCTCACCTTCGGCGGAATGCAGTTCCCGCTGGTCTTCGGTGATCCGTCCCCCACGAGCGGCACGACTCTCTCCCCGGCGGAGATCGCCGCCATCGAGGGAGCCTCATCCGACAGCGCTCTCGGCGCCGTCGCCCGCGAACAGATGATGACGGTGTGGATGATCGTGTCCCTGGTGGCGATGATCGGTCTGGTGCAGTGGCTGCTCCGCCGTCTGGACCGAGCCCGCTGGTTTCACGTCGTCGTCATCTGGACGATCCCGTTCGTCCTGCTGGCCGGTGTCCTCGGTTGGACCGCACGCGAGCTGGGGCGTCAGCCGTGGGTGGTGGTGCATCACCTGACGACCGCCGACGCTGTCACCGACATGCCCACGGCCGGGCTCGTCGTCTCCTTCACGCTGTTCACGGTCGCGTTCGCCGTCCTGGCCACTGTCACCTACCGGCTCATCGCGCACTACGCGCGGCTCGGCCCGGAGGGCGGCCCGCTCGCCCCCCGCTCCGCCGCGGACGATCACCCGCACGAGCCCGCCGCCCCGGTCTACTGAACTCGGAGTCCGTCGTGAACACTCTCGCCATCACCGTTCTGGCCGTGCTCCTGCTCGGCTATTTCACCCTCGCGGCCCGCGACGTCGGCCTGGGGATGCTGTTGCCGGTGGTCGCCCGGCACCCCGCCGACCGGCGCCGCGCGTTCGCCGCGATGGCTCCCTACTTCCTGGGGACGGAGGTCTGGCTCGTGGCCGCGATCGGGGTCGTGGCCGGAGTCTTCCCGATCCTCAAGGGCGAACTCCTGGCGTGGTCCTGGCCACTGCTGATCGCTCTTGCCGTGAGTTGGCTGGTTCGTGACGCGGGACTGTGGTTCTGGGCGCTGACCCAGCATCCGCGTCCTCGTGGCGCGTGGGCGGGCGCGGTGGCCCTGGGGAGTTGGGGCCTCGCCGGCACGTGGGGGTTGGTCCTCGGCGGGATCCTCACCGGGGGCACGACGGTGTCGGTGGCGGGAGCTCTGGTGGCCGGCTGCGTCGTGGTCCTGTTCGCGCTCAGCGGGGCCGCGTTCGGGGCGGAGCGGTTGGTGGCCTCCGGCGCGGACGCCGCGCACTCCCCCGCGGCGGATCTCGCGGGCGAGGCGACCCGATGGCTGTCACGCGGGGGCGTGGCACTGGTGGCGCTCGCCGCGGTCGGGACGGCACTGCTGTCGCGGGAGACGGTGGAGCGCCCGTTGGTGGCGACGGTGCTTCTCGCGGTCGTCGTGGTGTGCCTCGCCATGACGGCCGGAACCAACGGCCCGCGCTGGTCCGCTCACTCCTCGGCGTTGGCGATGGCCGCCGCCATCGCCCTGGTCGTCACCGCGGTGAACCTGCCGGGTCTGGTGGCGGATCCCGCCTCAATGCGTCTGGTCGGCTTCGCGGTCGCCCCCGTGGTGCCGCTGATGGTCGTGGGGCAGTTGTGGCTGTATCGGGCTCTGCGCCGCCCGGTCACGACCGGGGGGTACTTCGCGTGAGTGCGGCCACCTCCGACGGTGTGCGGGGGCTCGCGGCGCGGCTGCCGATCCCGCGTGGCTTCTCGCTGGCCCTCCACGCGCTGGCGCTCGCGGGCGCGGGAGCGGTCGTCCTGCAGGCGGAGTCGCTCGCGACCGCCATCACCGACCTGCGGCCCGCCGCGCTCGTGTGGCTCGCGGTCGCCGTCGCGGGGCGGGCGACGGTCGCCGGTGCGAGCCGCTGGGTGTCGGGACGGACGTCGGTCGTGGTGCGTACCCGGTTGCGCGCGGGGCTCCTGCGCTCGACGGAGACCGGGGACCACGGGGCGAGGCTGTCCCTCGTCACCCGGGGACTGGACGGGATCGACCCCTACGTGGCCGACTATCTCCCCCGTCGAGCGGCGGCGATGGTCGTGCCGCTGACGCTGGTCGGGTGGCTCGCGTTCACGGATCTGACGTCTGCCCTCATCGTGGTGGCGACGCTGCCGTTGATCCCTATTCTCGGCGCGCTCGTCGGCATGCACACCGAGGCCGCGACCCGGCGACGGTGGCGGCAGCTCGACCGCCTGGGTGGCCACTTCCTGGACGCGGTCGCGGGCCTACGCACCCTGCGCGCGTTCGGCCGCGACGTCCATCAGATCTCGGAGGTGCGACGCAGTGCGGAGGAGCACCGGCGGGGCACGATGTCGGTGTTGCGTATCGCCTTCCTCTCCGCCTTGGTACTGGAGCTCGTCGCCGCGCTGTCCGTGGCGTTGGTCGCGGTACCGCTGGGTATGCGGCTGCTGGAGGGCACCGCGGATCTACGTACCGCGTTGGTCGTACTGCTGGTGGCGCCGGAGGTGTACCTCCCCCTCCGCGCCCTGGGCTCCGCCTTCCACAGCGCCGCCGACGCGGCGTCCGCCACGGACCGCGCTTTGGGCCACGCGTCCACCTCGGCGCCCCGGCCGACGGTGACGTCCCCACACGTGGCCACCCCGGACCCCGCCTCCGCGCGGATCGAGCTCCGCGACGTCACCGTGCGCTATCCCGACCGGGAGGAACCCGCTCTCGACCGGATCTCCTGCGTCTTCGAAGCGGGGGAACGCGTGGCGCTGGTCGGGGCCAGCGGTTCGGGAAAGTCCACCCTGCTTCGGGTGATCGTGGGCCTCGAGCGGCCGGCCGAGGGCCAGGTGCTGGTGGACGGCGTGGACCTACGCTCCCTGGATCTGGAGGAGTGGCGACGGCGGCTGGCCTGGGTTCCGCAACGTCCCCACGTGTTCACCGACACCGTGGCGGCGAACATCACCCTCGGATCGCAGGATCACGTGCCTGACCCGGGACGGCTCCGCGCCGCGGCCGCCGCGGCCCACGCCGAAGAGTTCTGTTCGACCCGCGGTTGGGACACCGTGCTGCGGCCCGACCACCTCTCCGCCGGGCAGCGCCAACGGTTGGCCCTGGCCCGAGCCGCCTACCGAAACCCCGGGTTGCTCCTGCTCGACGAACCGACGTCCCGCCTCGACCTCGCCACCGAGGCGGAGCTTCTCTCGTCCACCCGCGGACTGATGGATCAGCGTCGCGCCATCGTCGTCGCCCACAGCCCCGCGCTCGTGGACCAGGCCGACCGAGTCGTCCGCCTGACCCACGGCGCCGTGACACGCACGGAGGCCGTTCATGTCCGCTGATCGCCGGACCGCCACCCACACGCCCGTGTCGGCGTTCGCCACGGGCCACACCCCGGCACTCCCGCCCACCGGGCCACGCGAACGGGGTACCACCGACCGTGCGCGCGACCGTGCGCGCTCCACGGACGAGTGCCGAGCCCGACCGACGATCCCAGCCGGGTCCGCTGCCTCGCCGCGTCCGTGCCATCACGGGCGGGACGTCGAGCGTCGCGGTGTCGGCGTCGACGACGCGCTGGAGCCCGCCCATGTTCGGTGACACTCCGGCCGCCCTGGCCAGGTACCTACCGGTCCTGCGACCGCACCTCGGGTCCTTGACACGCGCCGCGCTGGCGGGGGTCTGCGCGCAGGTGGCGGCGACGGCGCTCATCGCCACGGCGGCGTGGTTGCTCGCCACGGCGGCGCAGCGTCCCAACATCGAGGCGTTGATGCTGGCGATCGTCGCGGTCCGTGGTCTGGCGCTGGCGCGGGGTGGGCTGCGCTACCTCGAACGGCTCACCGGGCACGACGCGGCGCTTCGGCTGTCGAGTGAGCTTCGGGCGTCGGTGTTCGGCGAGCTCGTCCGGGCGGGGCGGGTGGGGAAGCCCGACGACGCGTCCACGCGCGACGCCGATCTCATGGGTCGACTCGTCGCGGATGTGGAGGCGGTTCAGGACGCCCTGCTGCGGGTGGTGCTGCCCGCGCTCGCCACCGTCGTCGTCGGCGCGGTGGCTGTCGCCCTCGGCTGGGTCATCGACCCCGTGGTGGGGCTTACGCTGCTGGGCTTCCTCGTGGTGACCGGCCTCGTACTGCCCGCGTCGGCCGCTTCGGCCGAGCGGAGAATGACGCGGCGGGTGACCGCGGCCGAGGCCGAGCTGGGGTCGCGGGCTCTTGACCTGATGCGTGGGACGGACGATCTGGCGGCCAGCGGTGCGCGCGCCGACTACGAGGAGCGCGCCCTGCGTGCCTCCACTCGGCTCGCGCGAGAGGGGCGGCGGGCGGCGGTCGGCGCCGCGCTACTACACGCCGCGGCCACCGCCACCGCAGGGGTCGGTGTGCTCGCGGTGTTGTGGGTGGCCTTGGGGACTCCGGCCGCCAGCGGCAGCGTCCTGCCCGCGGTGGCGGCGCTGGCCGCTCTGGCGAGTCTGGACGTGGCCGCCGGGCTCGTGGACACGGCACGCACGTGGACCCGGTGCCGTCCCGCCCTGCTGCGGGTCGCCCGGTCCCTTCCCTCCCTGGACACCGACGTCAGCGTTCCCGCGGTCACCGAGGGGGCGCCCCCCACGGACACGGGAGTGGAAACCGGCACGCTCCACGTCCAGGCATGCGGGGTTCGGTTCGGGCCCCTGTGGGCCCTGCGGGATGTCACCGCCGCCTTTCCACCGGGGGCGTCGGTCGCCGTGAT
Source organism: Spiractinospora alimapuensis (assembly GCF_018437505.1). Classification (NCBI taxonomy): domain Bacteria; kingdom Bacillati; phylum Actinomycetota; class Actinomycetes; order Streptosporangiales; family Nocardiopsidaceae; genus Spiractinospora; species Spiractinospora alimapuensis. The sequence goes on from NZ_CP072467.1 coordinate 1,771,262, forward strand.
CGGGGCCAGCGGCTCCGGAAAGAGCACACTGCTGCGTCTCATGTCGGGCGACGTGCCACCGGTCGTCGGGCGGGTGCGCGTGGATGACGTGCCCGCTTCCGCGCGACGGCTCGAGGGTCACTGTCGAGGTCTCGTCGACGGTGCTCACGTGTTTCGGGGCAGTGTCCGGGCGAACGTGCTGCTTGCGCGGCCCTCCGCCCGTCGGGACGAAGTGGAGGACGCGGCGCGGCGCGCCCGGTTCCTGGGCTTCGTGGACTCGCTTCCCGACGGCTGGGAGACCGAGGTCGGCGAAGGCGGGCGATCCCTGTCCGGAGGGGAACGGCGCCGACTACTGCTGACCAGAGCGCTCTTGGCGCGCCCTCCGCTGCTGGTGCTGGACGAACCCACGACCGGACTGGATCCGCGGCTGTCCGACGAGATCGTCGCCGAGCTCCTTGGCCGCGGCGACGTGGTACTGGCGACGCATCGCCTCGCCCCCCTGCGCCACGCGACCCAGGTGCTGGTCATGGACGCGGGGACGATCGTTCAGCGGGGTACGGCGGCGGAGTTGGCAGCCGTACCCGGCCCCTTCGCCGATCTCCTCGGCCGGGAGACACTCGTGTCGGACGCGGGGTGAGGGCGGGAGGGGACGCCGCGACACCACCGCCAAATAAATCACAAAGTGTAATCTCTCACATACTCTCAGTGATAGACCTGGGGTCTGACGAGGGAGATCCACGATGTCACTTCATCTACGTCCGTCCGGCGCGGATGACGAACACGAACAGCTCCGCCTTCTCGTCGAGGGCATCCGCGAGCGGGCGGAGGAAGCCACCCCCTGGGAGCCCGACACCGTCGGGGTCCCCTCCATCGACGACAACGCGCTGACCCACGCCACCGACGTGGCCTTCTACGCCAACGCCCGCACGGAGGTGGCGACCTTCACCACCGTGTGCCTGAACCTGCTCGCCCTCCACCGCCCCCGGGACGGCGGCGGCATCAGCAGCGCCCCCCACCACCAACCCCAACGCTGCGGCTGCTGCATGGCCCGCTGGCCCTGTCCCACCATCAGCGAAATGCGCGAGCTCCTCCTGCGATAACCAGCCCGTCGTACACATTCGGTGGGGATCGCACATCTTCCGCGACGGTCCACGCGAAGACCGACCGGCGTCCGATCCGGAACGGCGTCCACCACTGTGGTCCCGACACAAGAGAGGCCAGCTATCCCCTGTTGGGGAAGACGTCCCCTGGACTTCTTTCGCTGGCACCCCCAGGACACCGCGAATCGCGGCGCGGGTCAAGGCGCGACCCACCCAACTTCGACCGGGCACCGAGCCCGCGGGCGCTCACCGGAGGCGGGGCGCGAATCCAACTCCGGTGAGCGACCCAACGCAACCGAGTCCGGATCAGCCACAGGGGCACGACCTCGGGCGGTGGCGTTCGGTGACAGTAATACTGGAACGCGTTCTACCGCAAGGGCCCCGTGGGGGTCAGGCGCTCAGGACACGGTGGAGGGTGGTCACCGGGTCCTTCGACTGCGTCACCACCACACCGTCGGCCATCTTCTTGATCTCCGCGGCGAGTTCCGCCATCAGGTCGAGACCGACCTGGGGCGCCGACTCCTTGGCCTCGCCGAGCAGATCCAACGTGCGGCGGGGGACGACGACGTCGGGGACCTCGTGGGCGAAGAACTCCGCCTCCTCGAAGCTGACGAGTGGGCGCAGCGCCACGAACACGGGGACGCGGCCGTCCACCGTCCGAAGGAGCCGACCCAGCCCCTCCAGCTCGTAGACCGGGCGGGTGATGAGGAACTGAGCGCCGGCACCGATCTTCTCGAGAGTGCGCCGGTGCTCCTCCTCGGGTTCGCGACTGCCGGGATTGGTCCGCGCGCCGATCTCGAACTCGGTCTTGGCCGGTAGCCGCAGGTCGTAGAAGTCGACGCCCCTGTTCAGTCCGGCGAGGAGTTCGATGAGTCCCACGGAGTCCACGTCCCAGATGCCGTCCACGTGCGGGTAGTCGCCCAGTAGCGGGGGTGTGCCGGTCTCACAGACGATTCGACGGAGCCCCAGGGCGTGCGCCCCCAACAGGTCGGCCTGCAACGCCATGATGGTGCGGTCCCAGGTGGCGACGCTCGCCGCGGTGTCCACGCCCAGGTGTTGGCTCAGGTGCAGGGCGAGGTCCGCGCTGTTGACGTGGGCCCGGTTGCTGCGGGCGGCGGCGACGGTCACCAGGTGCGCCCCGGCGTCGCTCAGGTCCCGCGCCACCGTGAGGGCCGCGTCGACCTCCCCGATGTGCTCTGGCCGCAACTCCACCCCCACCACCGGGCCGGCCGCGGCGAAGGGAGCGGGGGTCGCGGTCTCGGTTGGTCGCTCCGTCACCACGGGGTCGGTCAGTGGGGCGGTCGGCGGCAGGGCGGTCGTCTCGTCGTGGCCGGCCCCGCCGTGGTCGAGGTCCCCGACGATCGCCGCCAGGTGGGCGGGGGTCGTACCGCAGCACCCGCCCACGACGGAGACCCCGAGCTCCATCGCGCTGGCGGCGTACCGGTTGAAGTACTCGTAGTCGACGTCGTACTCGAACCGTCCCGAGGCGGCGACCCGTCGCGGCAGCCCGGCGTTCGCCTGAACGGTGAGCGGGAGGTCGGTGTGCTCCCGCAGTTCGCGGACGACGGCGAGGGAACGTTGCGGGCCGAGCGTGCAGTTGGTGCCGAACGCGGTGACCGGCAGGTCGGCCATCGCGGCGGCGACCTCCCGCGGGGTGTGTCCGCTGAGCATGGTGAGGTTGGCGTTGAAGGTGGCCTGCGCGACGAGCGGCAGGTCGGTGCCCTCGGCCGCGGCGTGGACGGCTTCGACCAGCTCGTCGAGGTAGCCGAAGGTCTCCAGCAGCACGAAGTCGACACCGGCGTCGGAGAGGACCTCGATCTGCTCGCGCACGGACGCGGCCCGGTCCGCCGGCGACACCCGGCGACGTTGGTGGACGGTGACCGCTGGGGAGACGGCCCCGGCGACGAGCACTTTCCTCGCCTCGCCCACGGTCGCGGCCGCGTCCCTGGCGATCACCACGGCCGCCCGGTTGATCTCCTCGACCTGGTGGCCCAGTCCGTACTGGTCGAGGCGCAGCCGTCCCCCGGCGAAGGTGTTGGTCTGGATGATGTCGACGTTCGCCTCGACGTAGCGAGCGTGGATGGTGCGCACGAGGTCGGGGCGGGTCAGGTTGAGCGCCGGGAGCGCCTGGTCGAGAGTGTTCCCGGCGGCGTGCAGCATCGTGCCCATCGCGCCGTCACACAGCAGTCCCCCCGCGCGCAGTGTCTCCCGCACGTTCATCGTCGACTCCCCAGGCAGTCGTGGATCCCAATGGCGACCTCGGCCATCAGCCGGTCCCGATGCACGTTCAGGTCCAAACCAGTGATCTCCTCGATGCGCCGGATCCGGTAGCTCACCGTGTTGGGATGCAGGTGGAGATGCTGCGCGACCCGGCGCGGGCTGTGATTCTCCTGGAAGTAGACCGACAACGTTCTGAGATAGGCGACTCCGTGTGACCGTTCCTCGGCCATCAGCCTACCGAGGACTTCCTCGGCGAAGTCGCGCAGATGGTTGTCGTCGGGGATCCGGAGCAGGAGCCGATGGATACCCAGGTCGGCGAACGCGGTGACCTCCGCGGTGCGGCCCATGCGCCGTCCCGCCGCCAGCGCTCGCCGCGCCTCGGCGTAGGAGCGCGGAATGGACGCGGGCCCAGAGCAGGGGTTGCCGACGCCGATCCCGGCGACCTGGGGGCCCTTCGCCGAGTCGGACGCGGTGTCGGTGGCGAGGAACTGTTCCAGTCGCTGACCGGAACCGTGCGGCACCGGCGCGATCACCACCACCTCGTCGGTGCGGGTGATCACCACGCTGTCCGGAGAACGACGTGCCAGCAGCGTCTCCACCGGCGAGTGATCGCTCTCGCCACGCGCCCCCGGAACGGCGACGCTGATGACGTAGTACTCCCTCTCCTCGCCCAGACCGAGATGGCGTGCCCACCGGGTCACCTCGTGCTGGTTCCCCTCGCGACTGGCCAGCAGCCCCTCCACCAGGTTCTGCCGCGCGCGACGGGAGGCCGCCGTGGCGACCAGGTCACGGCCCAACACCACTCCGCACACCATCGCCGCGTGCTCGCTGGCGAGGAGGCGCATGTCGTCGCCGAGGCCGTCCCCGCGACTGCTCAGTGTGAGGAGGTAGCCGGCGATGTCCTCGCCGACCACGACGGGCGCGACGATGATGCACTCCGCGTCACCGCCCAGGGACGACACGGTGAGGGCGCGACGGTTGCGCGCCACCGCGGACAGGACGCTACTGAGCCCCGGTGAGCGTGCGTGGTCGCGGAGTTTCGCGAGGAGCTCCGTGCCGTCCGCTCCGGCGCGCGCGAGCGTCTCCAGGCCACGGTCGAGGACGGCCACACCGCGTCCCACGGTGGTAGCGAGGATACGGACGACGGAGTCCAGGTCCGTGTTCTGCGACGCGAGGGTCGAGAGGTGGCCACACATGGCGACGATCCCGCGCAGCATGGTGGTCTCGTCGGTGTCGGTCCCACCGGCGCCCGGGATCGGCGACGGTTCGGACTCGGAGAACGCCGGGACGGACAGGTTCGTGTGCGGTGAGGGGCGGCCGCCCGGAGGGGGCATGGTCCCCATCCCCTTTCGGTCCTGACGGAGCCATTCGTACGCACGGAATGGCGGTGGACGTGGGAGCCGTGGGAGCGACGCGGCGCCCGAAGGGACGGCTCGCGCTGCCGCTGGTCACCTACATTGTGACATAACACAATGCAAGCGGCCCCGATCTTGGCGAACCTCACAGGACTCCGTGGACCCCACGGAACCCACTCCGCCCGAACATGCGCTGAACAGCCAAAACACCCGGGCTGTGTGGTGACACAATCGGCCCGCCCTCCGAGCGGCCGCGACGCCCGCTGTGCCGGAACCCGAAATCGGGGACGATCTGTTGAGTTCCGGCACATATCTCCGGGTCACGCGGACTAATAGCGTTCTTCTTGAGCCGGACCGGAGAGGTGATGTCGTGAACAGCGTGACAACTCCAGTGCCGCGTGAACGGTCCCGCGTCACCGCGACCGGCGGGTCCGTCCGGGACTCCGCCGCCCAACGCGAGATCGACGCGCTGCGCGCGGAACTCACCGCGCTGCGCGCCACGGTCGCGCACCTCCGCGCCTCCAACGCGCGGGTCCCGGCTCAGCTACGCCCGGTCGTGGACCGGGCGGTCGCACACCACACGCCCCACATCGGTGCGGAAGCCACCACAGGGGCGGCCTAGCGCCCAGACTCCGCGCGGCAGCCACCGCACGGAGTCGATCCTCTCCCATGGGTGCGAACCAAGGGCCAGCGGCGGTTCAGGGGATGGTCCCGCCGCTGGCCCTTTTTTCTTTTTGTTCCCGGGTGCCGGGCCGGGCGCCATCCGACGGCCGCGTCGACGCCGCCCCTCCCCCTCCCCCTCCCAGACCCAGCGACCGGGCATGACCAACCGCGTCCGCCGGCCTGCTAGCGTCGAGACGTGAACTGCTTCGCCGCGGTGCGTACCCGCGACTGATCCGGCTCCCCCACTGGGAGCGACGGAGCCTCGCCCCAAAGGCGCGGCTCGTCCGATCATGTTCGCGACAACACCCGCCGATTGGTCGCCGCCCAACGGGCGCGCACGGCGACAGAGGAGCACCCAGTTCATGCGAATCCGCACCTATGAAGCGTCGGACTTCCAGCCACTGCTGGATCTGACCATCGCGACGTTCGACCCGTTCTACGAGGGCTCGTACCGCCCCCTGGTCGGCGAGACCGTGTTCGCCAACCTGCACGGGGCGTGGCGGCGGGACTACCACGACCTGATGCGGAGCGTCCACGACCCCCAGCGGGGCAGGCACGCCGCCGTCGCTCTACTGGACGACACGATCGTCGGGTACGCCCGCTGGGTGATACGGACCGACCGATCCCACGGCGAGCTCGACATGCTCGCCGTGGCGCCGTCCTACCGCGGGCACGGGGCCGGACGAGCCTTGGCACAGCACGCGATCGACCACATGCGGGCCGCGGGGCTTGACGTTGCGTCGATCAACACGGGCGGGGACGCCTTCCACGCGCCCGCCCGAGCGCTCTACGAGGAGCTGGGATTCACCCCACTCCCGGTCGTCAACTACACGATGCCGCTGCGGCCCTGACTCGCCCCGACGTCCACACATGAACGAGGGCCGAGCGGGGACATCGCCTCCGCTCGGCCCTCCTGGGGGCTGACTAGTCCAATCAGGCGCCGTGGTCCACGATCGCGGCCGTGATGCCGCCACCGCTCGGGCCCTGGTGGACGGCCGCCACGGAGACGAACACCGCCGGGTCACCGGTGACGGCGGCGGTGACGCCACCGACGGTCGCCTTGATCTGGCGGTGCCAGTGCACGTCGGAGTCGTCCAGCATGATGTTGCGCCGGTCGCGCACCCGGCCGCTCGGGTCGGCCTCACACTTCAGGAAGACGTTCACGAGCTTGTCGCCGAGGTCGGAGGTGTGCGGACGCTCCGGCAGATCCAGGCCGGCGGAACGGATGGCCCGCCAGATGCCGTCGGAGTCCAACGCGTCCTTCATGACGTCGTGCCCGGCCTGGAACCGGCCACCGACGCCGCGGGCGTTGCCGACGACGACGATCTGGGCCCGGTCCAGCTCCACACCGGAGGAGCAGGACGCGACCGAGGAGTACAGGGAGAGGTCGGCGTGGATCTGCTCCGCCGTCGGCTCGTCGATCTCGCCCAGCGCCACGGCGATGCCCAGCGCGGTGGTCGAGTTGGAGATGTCCATCGACTTCAGCGTGTCCTCGGTGACCACGTCGTGGCCCCGCTTCTTCGCGTCGGTGATGGTGTCCAGCGTGAGCAGAGGGGTCTTCGTCTGCACGTAGTGGACGTCCGCCGGGTCGGTGATCCCGACCGAGGCCATCGCCTCGCGCACACCGGCCGCGACGGTCTTCACCATGGCGGGACGGCCCACGTCCTCGGGGTTGATGACGTCACTCATGGTGACGCCGACCACGACCCGCGGCTCGTCGGTGGGCTCGTAGCGGCCCTCCGGGGCGTGGGCGAAGACGGTGGCGTGCGGCGAGATGACACCGTCCGTACCGCCCGACCACACCAGCGGGACCTGCTTGACCTCGTCTTCGCTGCGCTTCCCGCGCTCCATCAGGACCTCACGGAACGCCCGGTCGGCGAGGATGCGGGTGTAGTCGTTGACCCCACCGTTGCCCTCGGTCTTGCCCACGACGGCGAGGACGTCGTCGGCGGCGAACACACCTTCGTCGATCAACCGCGCGAGGCCGGAGGCGTCGGTGACGCTCTCGATCGCGACCTTGTGCACCTCTACTGGCCGGTTAGACATGTGGCTCTCTTTCCTCTCACGGTTCTCTGGTCAGGACGGTGCCGGCCTGCCCGGCGATTCCCTCGGGCAGCCGCTCCAGAGCGGTGATGACGGCGCGGGTGCCGCCACCTTCGACGAAATCCAGGGCGGCCTCCACCTTCGGACCCATGCTGCCCGCCGCGAACTGCCCGTCGTCGACGTGGCGGCGCAGCTCGGTGGTGGTGACCTCGTGCAGTTCCCGGGCGTCGGGGGTACCGAAGTTGACGACAGCGGCGGGCACGTCGGTCGCGATGACCAACGTGTCGGCCTTCACCGTGCGCGCGAGCAGGGCCGCGGTACGGTCCTTGTCCAGGACCGCCTGCACCCCGTTCACCCGCGCGTCCGGGCCCACCGTCACCGGGATCCCACCGCCCCCCGCGGCCACGGGGGTGACTCCCGCGGCCAGTAGGATCCGCACCGACTCGGCGTCCAGCACCTCACGGGGACGGGGTGAGGGCACCACGCGGCGCCACCCCTTCGCGCCGAAGTCGACGAAGTGCTGTCCGTGCTCACGCAGCTTCGACGCCTCGGCCTCCGAGACGTAGCGGCCGACCGGCTTGTCCGGGGCCCCGAAGGCGGGATCGTCGGGATCCACCCGGACCCGCGTCACCATGGCCGTCGCGTGGCCGTCGAGACCCCGGCGCCACAGAGCGGCCTCCAAGGCGCTCACCATGATGTAGCCGATCGATCCCTGTGTCTGGGCACCGCACCAGTCCAGGCCCACGGGCGGCACCACGTCCGCCGCGAGCTCGTTCTTCACCAGCAGGTTGCCGACCTGGGGGCCGTTGCCGTGCGTGAGCACGACCTCGATGCCCCGCTCGAGGAGAACGGCGACCGGTTCCATCGCCACCTCGACGGCGGCCCGCTGGTCCTCCGGACGGGCGTTCCCGTCCGACGAGGTCATGGCGTTCCCACCCAAGGCGACCAACACCCGACGCGCTTCGGCCATCAGGATCCCTTCGTTCCCAGTGCGCTGCAATCCTGGTACGCCGAGCCTAGAGACACCGGTCACCATCGGGCGCTAGCGACAGTCGCCGAAGAACCCAAGGTCAATCGGCACGACTCCATAACCACGGAGTGGGCGACCCCCGCCGGCCCGAACGCCTAGCGCCGAGGCGCCAGACAGACCGTGCGCATCGTACCGCCGCCCCCAAGGCGCCCACGTCGACGCCCATCCGCGCCGGTCTCCCACCAAAGCGCCCGTCCCGACGGGCCCGCCGGAGACCACGGCCTCTCCCCCGCGTGCGCGGGGCTCGCTCTATAGGTGGTGGTTGTGGTTGAGCGAGGGATGGTGGGTGTTGTCGACCTCGGTATAGCGGGTCGATGTGCACCTCCACCGGTTGGATGTGGCGAAATCCCGGTGGAGGAATCCTGATGGCGGCAGTCATCATCGCGGGCGGGCAGGGACCACTGCCCGCCGGTACGACATGACGCCGAACCATCAGACCGAAGGTTCCAAAGAACCAGCCCGCCCCTCGGCCCACTCACGAAACACGACCCAGGGGCCGAGCGTCGGGTCGCCGGGCCGCGGCCCATCCATCCCCGCGTGCGCGGGGCTCACCTCTTCGTCCAGTACGCCGCGGATCTGGGAAACGGTCCATCCGCGCTTGCGCGGAGCTCACATCCTCGTTGACGAGCGGGGGGCGGGCAAGACGGGCGACAAACCCCCGCCCGCGGGGCTCACAGGAGACGACCTGGGCTTCTTTGGTCCCGTTACCGTTCCGCGACTTCTGGGGCCTTCTTCAGGCTCTCACACAGCCACAGAGCGCGTTGATGTGGACGCTTCCTGTCTGCTTCCGGCGGGGCGGATGCTGAGGCACCGCGCGAACGCGGACCGGCTCGGTCCTCGATTCCCGGTCCGTGGCGCGCGCCGGAGAGTCGCACACCAACTCGGACGGCCTGCCGGGCCGGGCCGGCCACGGCCCCGCGAACCGAGTACGCCCGCGGATGGGGGCGTTTCGCGTCCCCATCCGCGGGCGTGGGCCGCTCAGGATCTCCGGATCGGCGTCACGGCTTCGTGAGTTCCCGGGCGAACACATCCGAGACCGACGTTCCCGCGTGTCCCAGGAGAGCGGTCAGGACACGGCCGTTGCCGGGCAGGCCGTACGCGTCGTAGTAGGAGAACATGGCGGCGAGCGCCGTCACGACATGCTCGGGGACCGCGCGGGACCGCGCGGTGGCGGCCCAGTCGGCGGGGTCGATCCGCACGGCGCGCACGTCCCGGCCCAGGGTCGCCCCCAGGTCACGGGCGACGGACTCGGCGGTCACCGCCTCCGGCCCCACCAGTTCGTAGGTGCCGCCTCGGTAGCGCTCCTCCGCCAGGCACCGAGCCGCGACCTCCGCGACGTCCCTGAGGTCGACCATCCCGAACGGGGCGTCGACCCGGTAGGGAACCCGCAACTCGCCGTGCTCCCGCACCCTGTCCAGGCCCTCCAGCAGGTTCTGCGTGTAGGGGCCCGGCTGGAGGACGGTGACGTCCATCCCCGTCTCGAACAACGCCGCCTCCACCAGGAGTTTGTCCCAGTGGTGGGGCATCGCTCGGATCTGGGGGCGCAGCACCGAGTGGTAGACCACCCGACGCACACCCGTCGCCTGGGCCGCGCCGATCAACGCCTCGCCGATCGCGACCTCGGCGCCGCTCATGTTCGGCGCGATGTGGTAGACGCCCGTCGTGCCGCGCAACGCCTCGGCGACGTCGTCGCGGTCACGCATGTCGCCGACGCGCACTTCGGTGGCGCCGGCCGCGCGGGCGGCGTCCGCCTGCTCGGGTCGGCGGACGAGGGCCCGCGTCGGCAGATCCCGGGCGCGCAACGCCTCGATGACGGCGCGGCCGGTCTTGCCGGCCGCACCTGTGACCAGTACCGGCGACGTCACAGCCGGTCCACCTCCGCGAAGTTCGCGCCTCCGGCGAGAGTGGCGAACCCCGCGCCACGGTCGAAGAACGGGGCGTCGGAGGGCCGCTTCGCGCGAAGCTCGGCCCGAAGCTCGGTCGTCGCCGTCTCGTCGGCGACCGGCTCGCCGTCGACCCAGGTGAACACGACGCCGTAGTCGTCCTTCGCGGCGTCCGCTGAGACCTTGCCCCAGCGAACGTCCCGCGCCACGCGCCACACCTCGCGGTCGAGGGGGTCGCCCCAGCCGCCTCCGCCGGTGGTGCGGATGCGGATGACCTCGCCCGCCTGGACCGGTTCGTCGTCCACGAGACCGTCCATCTCGCGTTCGTTGGGACCGCCCGGGTCGATGGTCACCTGGAAGGGCCGCCCGGCGTGGCCGCCCCGAACGCCCCAGCACGACAGGATGGTGCGGTCCGCGATGGACATGAACGAGGCCTCACGCAGCATCCGGATGTGCTTCTCGTAGCCGAGCCCGCCACGGAACTCCCCCGGCCCGCCGGAGTCGACGGCGAGCCCCAGCCGCTCCACCCGGAACGGGAAACGGGACTCCGTGAACTCGGTGGGGAGGTTGCGCGAGTCCGGAACGACGTGGATGGTGTCCTCGCCGTCGGAGTAGTAGCGGCCTCCGGAGCCACCGCCGAGCACCTCGCGCATCAGGTAGTGCTTGCCGTCGGCGTCGCGCCCGTGCACCCCGGTGTAGCGGATCGTCTCCTGGTCCGCGGGCATACGTCCGTCGACCGCCTTGGCGAGCACGCCGGCGAAGACGCCGAGCAGCCGCAGGATGACGAACGTCCGGGCGTTGGTCGGCGCCGGGAACTCGGGCGTGAGCAGGGTCCCCTTGGGGGGGAACGTCATGTCGATGAGGGGGACGATGCCCTCGTTGACGTCCAGCTCGGCCATCCGCTCGGGGGTGTCGGCGAGGTTACGCAGGATGGGCGCCAGCCACTTCTTCAGGAAGTTGCCGTCGGCGTAGTCACCGCAGTGGTTGATCGGGCCCTTGGCCTGCGGCGAGGTACCGGTGAAGTCGATGTGCAGCTTGTCCGGCGTCTTCGTCAGGGTGATGCGCTGGGTGTGGAGCTTGGGTTCGTCCACTCCGTCGTGCTCCGCGTAGTCCTCCCACACGTAGGTCCCGTCGGGGATCTTGGTGAGGATCTCGCGGCGGTAGGTCTCGGTCGTGCGCTGGAGCAGGCCCTCGAAGCAGCTCTCGACGGCGGAGCGGCCGTAGCGCTCGAAGAGCTCGCTCAGTCGCCGAGCGCCCATGAGGCAGGCGGAGCATTCGGCGTCGAGGTCGGCGGCGAGGGAGTCGGGCATACGCGAGTTGCGCGTCATGATCCGCAGCGCCGCCTCATTCGGCACTCCCTGGTCCCAGAGCTTGATCGGAGGCACCATCAGGCCCTCCTCGTAGACCGAGGTCGCTCCGGAGGGCATGGACCCGGGGCAGGCACCACCGATGTCGTCGTGGTGGCCGAAGGCCTGGACGAAGGCGACGACCTCGCCGTCGTGGAACACCGGCACGGTGACGCACAGGTCGGGCAGGTGGCCGATGCCGCCTTCGGACTCGTAGACGTCGTTGTGGAAGAAGACGTCCCCCGGGCGCATGGTCTCCAGGGGGAAGTCCCGGGCGACCGGCTGCACCAGCGCGGAGTAGGAACGTCCGGTGAGCTTGCGCAGTCGCCGGTCGTGGATGCCCGCGCGGAAGTCGTGGGCGTCGCGGATCATGGGTGACCGGGACGTCCGGGCGATCGCGGTCTCGACTTCCTGTTCGATCGAGGCGAGTGTGCCCTGAACGATCTCCAACAGGACCGGGTCGACGGTGTCGCGGATGGTGTCGGCGGCACTCATGCGTCCTCCCCCTGGGTAATCACGATGTTGCCGAATCGGTCGATGGTTGCGGAGAAGCCGGGGTGGAGCGGGATCGTGGATCCGAACTCCTCCACGACGGCGGGGCCGACGATGGTGTCGCCCGGGCTCAACAGTCCGCGCGCGTAGATCGGCGTGTCCTGGTAGCCGTACTTCTCGTCGAAGTACACCGGTCGTGTCGCCGTGTGGGCGCGTTCCAGCCCACCGGGGTGTCCCTCCAGGGGACGCGCCTGGGGCCGCTCGATCGGCCCCACCCCGGTCACGCGCAGGTTCACCCACTCCACGGGCTGGTTCTTGGCGTCCCGCAGGTCGTAGCCGTAGAGCTGGTGGTGGGCGTCGTGGAACGCGGCGGCCACGGTGGCCGCCAACTCGGCGTCGATCGGGCCGTCGGGAACGGGAACCCGCACCTCGAAGGCCTGTCCCTCGTACCGCAGGTCCGCGGAACGCAGGAACTGGTGCTCGTCAGCCGCGAACCCCTCGGTTTCCAGGGCGGCCGCGGCCCGCTCGGTGAGGCCGTCGAGGATGTCGGCGACAGCGGCGTGGTCGAGGTTCTCGTGCGGCATCACCGCGGTGCGCACGTAGTCGTTGCGCACGTCCACGGTGAGAAGGCCGTAGGCGGAGACGTTGCCCGGGTCCGGCGGAACGAGCGCGCCGGCGGCGCCGAGGATGTCGATGAGGCGACAGATGAGCAGCGCCCCCGAGCCACCGAACGAGGTGATGTGGAAGTCGCGGATGTCCAGACCGCGCTTCACCGTGATCTGCCGCAGCGCGTTCGCCTGGTTCCAGGCCGAGATCTCCAGGACACCGGTCGCGGTCCGCTCGGGGTTCAGTCCGAGGGCCTCACCCAGTTTCACGACGCCGTCCCGAGCCGCCTCGGTGTCCAGCGGGAACTCGCCGCCCAGGAGGTGCGGTGGGATCCTGCCCAGCATGGCGTGGGCGTCGGTGATGGTGGGCTCGGTGCCGTCGGTGCCGTAGCACAGCGGGCCGGGTGAGGCACCGGCCGACTGTGGGCCGACCTTGAGCGTGCCCTCGGGGCTGATCCAGGCGATCGAACCGCCGCCCGCGCCGACGGTGACGATGTCGATCATCGGGGTCTTGACGGGGTAGCGGCCGATGGAGCCCTCGGTCGTGACGGTCGGCTCCCCGTCCAACACGACGGAGACGTCGGTGGAGGTGCCGCCACCGTCCAGGGTGACCACCTTGTTGAAGCCCGCCCTGCGCGAGATGAGGGCCGCGCCGAGCGCGCCGGCGGCGGGACCGGACAGCACGGTGGAGATCGGCTGGTGCACGACCTCTCCCGCGGAGATGATGCCGCCGTTGGACTTCATGATGTGGAACGAGCCGTCGAGGCGTTCCCGGATCTGGGCGACGTACCGCGTCACCCGCGGCTTCACCGCCGCGTCCACGAGGGTGGTCATGGCCCGTTCGTACTCGCGGTACTCGCGGAGCACTCGCGAGCTCAGGGAGACGACCGCGTCGGGGTGCTCCGCCCGCAGGATCCGCAGCACCCGCTCCTCGTGGTCGGGGTTGGCGTAGGCGTGCAGCAGGTTCACCCCGATGGTGGTGATGCCCTTGTCCCGGAACCACCGGGCCGCGCGCGCCACGTCCTCCTCGACGAGGGGGCGCACCTCCGCGCCGGTGTAGTCCAGCCGACCACCGACGGTGTGCACCATGTCGGGGGGCACGATCCGGTCCGGCTTGACCCAGAAGTAGGAGTTGCCGTACCCGTCCGGAACCGCCTGCCGGGCGATCTCCAGGACGAACTCGTACCCCTCGGTGGTGATGAAGCCCAGCCCGTCGATCTTGTCTTCGAGTAGCTGGTTGGTGGCGACGGTGGTCCCGTGCGAGACGGAGGTGACGGTGACGTCCTCGCCACACAGCCGGCGGATCTTCTCGATCCCCGCCATGAATCCCTCGGCTGGGTCGGCGGGAGTCGACGGCGTCTTGGTGGTCACCAGCTCGCCGGTGTCCTCGTCCACCGCCACGACATCGGTGAAGGTCCCTCCGGTGTCGATCCCGACCCGCACCCGACGGTGCCCTGTCATCAGCACAGCTCCCTGCTTCGAGTCCGAACAACGTGTGTTACGGATTCAAGCTCGCCGCGCCCACCTCGGGAATCGGCAGGTTGTGCCAAGTCTCTCGGCAATAGTTGGTGTGGTGTCTCGTGGAGATGGGTTCGTGTGCCGGGTGGAGCCACTCATGGGGCAGGCCGTCAGGCCGCGGCGGGAGGCTCCCCCACGGGAATCCGCACCGTACGATCCCCGAAGTCGGCGACGAGGTCGAGATGGCCGCCCAGGGCCGCAACGTAACGGGCGATGACATCGATCGAGATGGTTTCCCCGTGCTCGATCTGGGAGATCCGAGCGGTACTCACGGCCATCGCTTCCGCCACATCCCGTTGCGTCATACCCAACTGCCTACGGGTCTCCGCCAAGCGGTGCCCACGCGACTCCGCCAGGAACCGACGCGCGTTCTCAGCCACCGTCGTTGGATCAGCGCCGGCCGCGTAGAGCTGTTCCTCCAGAACTTCCCAGTCCACTGGCTCCCGCCTAGGCACACTTGGCGTTCGCGAAGCCTTGAACCTATCGCCGTTACCGGCCCCACGGGGAGGAATCGGAGAATCTCCGCTCACCCCCGCAGGTAGGCGAGGACGGCCATCACGCGACGGTTGATGTCGGAGTCGTCCGGTGGGAGGTCGAGCTTGGCGAGGATGTTGCCGATGTGTTTTCCGACCGCGGCCTCGCTCAGGAAGAGGATTCCGGCGATGCGGGCGTTGGAGTGGCCGGCGGCCATGAGGGCCAGGACCTCACGTTCGCGTTCGGACAGTCGTTCCAGGGGGTCGCCACGGCGGCGGACGAGTTGGCGGACGACGGTCGGGTCGACGATGGTGCCTCCGGCGACTACCGCGCGCAGGGCCTCGGCGAACTCCTCCACGTCGACGATGCGCTCCTTGAGCAGGTAACCCACGCCGCGCCCGTCGTCGGAGTCCAGCAGGTCGGCCGCGTAGCTCTGCTCCACGTACTGGCTCAGGGCGACGACGGGGAGACCGGAGCGCCGGCGACGGAGTTCCACCGCGGCGCGAAGTCCCTCGTCGGTGAACCCTGGCGGCATCCGGATGTCGGTGACGACGAGGTCCGGCTCGTGCTCGGCCACCGCGCTCATCAAACTCGGCGCGTCCTCCACCGCGGCGACCACGGTGAAGCCGAACCGCCCCAGCAGACTCGCCAGCCCCTCTCGCAGCAGCACGCCGTCCTCGGCGATGACTACACGGACGGTTCCTGACATGGCAGCTCCACGGTGAGTCGGGTCGGTCCCCCAACGGGACTCGTCAGTGTCATTCTCCCGCCCACGACCGACACCCGGTCCTCCATGCCGGTCAGCCCGGTGCCGAAGTTCGCGTCGGCGCCGCCTTCACCGTTGTCGGTGATCTCCAGCTCGAGCGAACTGTCGTGCGGCCTGGTCGTCAGTCGCGCCCTCACCCAGGCCTGAGTCGCTCCACTGTGCTTGGCGATGTTGGTGAAAGCCTCGGCGACGACGAAGTAGGCCGTGCTCTCCACATGGCTGGGCAACCGATCATCCAACAGGATCGTCACCTCGACCGGAATGGTGGTGCGGTCGGTGAGCTCGGCGACCGCCGCGGGGAGTCCCAGGTCGGTGAGGACCTTCGGGTGGATTCCCCGCACCAGTTCCCGCATTTCCTCGATCAGGTCCTTGGCCTGTTCGTGCGCCGACGCCAGGGTGTCCCGCGCCGGGGAGTCGGCGGGTACGTCCATCCGGGCGAGCCCGAGCTGCATGGCGAGCGCGACGAGGCGCTGCTGGGCGCCGTCGTGGAGGTCGCGCTCTATTCGCCGGCGCTCGGCCTCGAAGGCGTCCACGATGCGGGCACGGGACCGACTGACCTCGGAGAGCTCCGCGCGCAGCCGTTCCTCCCCCCACGGGGACAGCAAGGCGCGCGCGACCAGCCCGTGCAGACCGGCGAGGAGTCCGAGGGCGTAGAGGAACACCGGGATCATCAACACGCCGACCAGCACCAGGGGCAGGCTGTCGGAGACCGCTTCGGCACGGTAGAAGAAGACGTCGATCGTGCCGTCACCCCGCAGCAGAAACGGAGAGAGCAGGAACACGCTGATCCCAGCCACCGCGGCGGAGACCACAACGAAGGAGAGAGGGAAGAACACTCCGCTGATCAGCCACATGTAGGCGAGTTCGCGCCACGTCGCCGACTCGGTGTATCGCTGGCGAATCCAGTGCCACAGCCCCGGACCTGGTGGGGTGCGATGTGGATCGGCGGTGGCCATGCCGATCATGCGTAGACGCACCCGTTCCACGTTGGCCAACGGCAGCGAGAGCAGAGGGCCGAACAGGACCAGCGCGGTCACACCGACAGCGGTGAAGATCAGTGTCGCGGTCGGGAAGGAGCTGGCTCCCCGTCTCCCGTCCCTCGAGGTAGGTGACGATCGCGATGAGGAGTGGCGACAACAACAACCACAGGGGCGCGGCGAGGATGGTGACGGTGAGGCCCGTTGTCACCACGTACCCCGCCGAGCGCCACGGCCAGCTCGAGACCAGGTACGACGGGTGGCGCAGGGCACGCAGGGGTGTCCACTGCGTCGTGACGGCTCGGTTCATGCACTACACGCTAGGCAACGCGGGCACTGCCAGTAATGACTCCAGCTCCACGCTCGCGGTGGGCCTAGCCCTACCTCGGGCGTGGAGCTGGCAATGTCCCTGGCCGCCACCGGCGCCTCCGTGACGTCGATCACGGACACACTGGGGCGACGAACGACGCGCCGTCGGCCGCCACCTCGTCTCAGGAGCCCCCACGCAGCCGCGTCCGTGCCCTGCCGACCAGCCGGTCCATCTCCGAACCGAAGGGCCGGTCGTGCACCATGTAGGTCCACGTGGACGAGGGCCGTTTCACCCCGACCGACTCGGCGTCGATCGAGCCGTCGACCACGGGCACCTCCTCGAAGGTCTCCGCGGCACGCGTGCGTGCCCCGTCCAGGAAGCCCTTGAAGACGGGGACGGCGTCGGCGTTGAACTCGTCGAGCGGGTCACGACGCCCCAGGACGCGAAGGTGGATCCCCTCGCGCAGCTCCTCGAGGAACGCCAGATGGTCCGTCCAGCCACGGTCGAGGTGGTAGAGGGTGATGTGTCGCGCGGCACGCTCCACCTCCTCCGTACCGACCTCCTCCACGAGCTGCTCGTAGCGCTTGGGGCAGTCGGCGGCGAGGTGGCGGGCACCCAGTCCGTCGTTGAGGACGTGGCCGCGTTGTTCGAGTACGGTGGCCCGCTGGACGTCGATGAGCTGGCTGTAGCGCCAGGTGTTGCGATGCAGGTCAAGCAACTGCCCCTCGGCGATGCGCTGGGCACGGTCGACGCTCTCGCGCCACGCGGCGTCGGTGACCTCGCCCTCGGCGCTGACCTCGAGCTCCGCGTTGCTGAGCTCGGGAAGGTTCGCGGTGATCAGGTCGTCATCGACGCTGACGTAGAACCGGGTGCTTCCGGGGTCGCCCTGTCGGCCCGCGCGGCCACGGAGTTGGTCGTCGAGCCGGCTCGAGGGGTAGCGGCCGAAGCCCATAACGTACAGACCACCGACGTCGGCGACGCGCTCGCGGTCGGACATGTCGCTGCCACCGAGCCGGATGTCGGTCCCCCGCCCCGCCATCTGTGTGGAGACGGTGATCCGCTCGTAGGTGCCGGCCTCGGCGATGATGGACGCCTCGTTGGCGTCGTTCTTGGCGTTGAGTACCACGCAGTCGAGGTTCTCCCGCCGCAGCCGGGTGGCGATGCGTTCGGACTCGGCGACGTCCTGGGTCCCGATGAGGATGGGTCGGCCGGTGGCGTGGATCTCCGCCACCTCCTCGACCAGGGCGTCCTCCTTCTCCTCCCGGGTCGCGTACAGCCGGGTGGGGTAGTCGACCCGGATCACCTCGGCGTTGCGCGGGATGTCGGCGACCTCGAGGTCGTAGAACTCGCGGAGCTGGTCGCCGACGGCGATCGCGGTGCCGGTCATTCCGGACAGGGTGGGGTAGCGCAGCATGAGCGCCTGCACCGTGATGGAGTCCAGGACGACTCCGGTGTCGCTGGTCTCCAGCTTCTCCTTGACCTCGACCGCGGCCTGGAGACCGTCCGGCCACCGCTGCAACAGGGCGATGCGGCCCCGCGACTCGTCGATGAGTTTGACCGCGCCGTCACGCACGACGTAGTCCACGTCCCGGCGTAGGAGCACCCGAGCGTGCAGGGCGAGGTTGACCTGGGTGAGGAGCTCGGAGTTCTCCTCGTCGTAGAGGTCGATCTCGCCGAGGTGCTCCTCGGCGAAGGTGAGGCCCTCGTCGGTGAGCTGAACGTTGCGCCCCTCGTCGTCGACCTCGTAGTGGGTGCGGGCCCGCATGCCCGCGACGATCTGGGCGACCTCGTGGTTGGCCTCGGTCGCCTCCGCGGCTCCGGCCAGCACCAGCGGAACACGCGCCTCGTCCACCAGCACGGAGTCGGCCTCGTCGATGAGGGCGACCTCGGGGGCGGGGAGAACGAGCTCCTCGGGGTCCAGCCGCATCCGGTCCCGCAGGACGTCGAAGCCGAGTTCGTTGACCGAGGCGTAGGTGACGTCGCCGGCGTAGGCGCCGCGTCGCTCCTCCGGGGTCGACTCCTGGCCGATCCAGCCCACGGCGAGGCCGAGCAGCTCGTACAGCGGACGCATCCACTCGGCGTCCCGTCGGGCCAGGTAGTCGTTGACCCCGAGAACGTGGACGCGCTTGCCGCGCAGCGAGAAACCGGCCGCGGCGATGGCACCGGCGAGGGTCTTTCCCTCACCGGTGGCCATCTGGGCGACGTGCCCGTCCAGGAGCGCCATCACGCCCAGGAGCTGCACGTCGTAGGGCCGCTCGTCCACGGTGCGGCGCGCGGCCTCCCGCGCCAGCGCGAGGAACTCCACGAGGTCGTCGCGCTCGTAGGGAAGTTCCGCTTCGGCGAGCCTGGTGGCGGCCTCGGTGATCTCCGTGTCGGAGAAGTCGCGTACCTCCGACTCCCGTGCCTCGATCGGCCCGAGGAGCTTTCGGTAGGGCCGCAGGTCCACCGAGCCGGGCCGGCCCAGGGCCCGCCGGACATTCTTCGTCAGCGTTGCGAACACCACAGCAGCCTAACGCGCGTGACCCCCTCGACGGTTCCACGAGGGGGTCAATATCGAACAGCGCGCCGTACGGAGGAATCCGCGGGGTGGCGTCACACGGTGCGGGCCACCGGCCGACTGCGAACGGCGGTGCCCATCGTGTGGGTCACCAGTGAGATCAGCACCTGCCGCACCGATTCCCGATCCCGCGCGTCACAGCGCACGATCGGCACCTCCGGCGCGACGCCGAGCGCGTCGCGCAGCGTGGACTCCGGGTACTGGTAGGCGTTGGGGAACACGTTGTCGGCGATCACGAACGGCAGCTTGTACGTCCGCTCGAAGTAGTCGATCGCCGGGAAACTGTCCGGCAGCCGCCGGGTGTCGATCAGGACGACGGCGCCGAGCGCTCCGCGCACCAGCTCGTCCCACATGAACATGAAGCGGGACTGCCCGGGCGTACCGAACAGGTACAACGCCAGGTCGGTGTCCAGCGTGATCCGGCCGAAGTCCATCGCGACCGTGGTGCTGGCCTTGTCGGGTGTGTTGGACAGATCGTCAACGCCGGAACTCGCCGAGGTCATCGCCGCTTCGGTGCGGACCGGATCCACCTCGGAGATGGAGCCGATGAAGCTCGTCTTGCCCGCACCGAAGCCGCCGGCAACGATGATCTTGGTTGACAGCCTGGGGGAACCGTTCAATGCTCGTTCCTCATCGCGCACGGGTACCACGGGTGTGAAAAGTCCCTGGGGACCCGACCCACAGTACCCCGCCCGGGCCCGGTTGTTGGTGCAAACCCCCCGAGATTAGGCGGAAATCGTTAGGATTCGCGTCCGCGTGAGTCCGGGCGTGGGAAGGCGCGCCGGGCCGCACGGGCGCCGATCACGACGCCCAGGAGCGCGATGGCCGCACCCACGAGGATCCCGCGAACGAAGGAGTCGCCCGACCAACCGCCTGCGGCCGGTACCCCGGCGACGGCGCCCGCGGACGGTACGACGGTGGTGGCCTGCCCCTCGGTGGTCGACGCGCCCGCGGCGGCCTTCGGCTCGCCCCGCGTGGACGTCCCGAGGATCTCCGCCTCCAACGCGGCGAAGAACTGGCCGGCCATCTTCTTGGAGACCGCGGAGAGGACCCGCTGCCCCACACCACTGATGGTGCCGCCCACGATCGCCTCTGCGTCGTAACTCACACCGCAGGTGCCGTCGGCGTTGTCGGTGAGTCGAACTGAGACGTCCGCCTGTACGGTTCCGGGAGCGCCGGAGCCGGACGCGCGCAGCACCAGCGAGCTCGGCTCGACCAGGTCGGTGAGCGACACGTTGCCGTCGAAGGTGCCCTTGATGGAGGCGACTCCGGCGGTGATCGCACCCCGGTACTGGTGCGGGCCGACCTCCTCCAGTTCCTGGGCGCCGGGAATGGTGCGCGCCAGGACCTTGGGGTCGAGCAGGGCCCGCCACACATCGGCGGCCGGTGCCTTCACGTTTGCTGTTCCGGTGACACGCATGGGTTCAGCGTTCTCCTGTCTTCGCAGGGTGGGAGGAGGGACGAAGCGGGGGGATCTCGCCGGCCTTGAATCGGCGCCGGAGGGTGTACAGCTCCGACGGGGAGATGGGCATCCGCGTGACGGCGAATCCCTCGGCGTCGGAGATCGCCGACGCCAGAACGGCGGCGCCCGGGATGACGCCGGCCTCACCCGCGCCCTTGATCCCGAGCGAGTTCAACGGGCTCGGAGTCTCCAGGTGGTCGATCTCCACCTTGGGGATCTCCGAGGCGTAGGGAATGAGGAAGTCCATGAAGGAGGCGTTCTGTAGCTGCCCGTGATCGTCGTAGGCCATGCGCTCGAAGAGCGCCCCCGCAACGCCCTGGGCGACACCGCCGTGCACCTGCCCCTGCACGATCGTGGGGTTCACGAGCGTGCCGCAGTCGTGCACCACGCAGTACCGCAGAATGTTGACCTCCGCGGTCTCCGGGTCGGTCTCCACGATCACCGCGTGCATGCCGTTGGCGAACGTCGCCCGGATCGGCGAGTAGAAGCCACTGCCTTCCAGACCGGGCTCGTCCCCCTCTGCGACCGGCGGCTTGTTGTAGTCGGTCGCGCCACCGAACTGGGTGGCGGCCTTCGACGCCTCGTCGAAGGCGTAGCGCAGCGGATTGGCGAGGACCGCGATCGTCCCCAGCCGGATCGACGACGACGGGTCGCCCTTGACGCGGACCTCACCGTCGACGAGCTCCAGGTCCTCCGGTGACGCCTCCAACGCGTCCGCCGCGACCCGCAGCGCCTTCTCCTTGACGTCCAACGCCGCCGCGGCGACGGCGTTGCCACTCATGACCGCGCCACGAGAGGCGAACGTGCCGACCGAGTAGGCGATCAGGCGTGTGTCGCCCGTGGTGACGGTGACGTCGTCCATCGGGACGCCGAGCTGGTCGGCGACGATCTGGGCGAAGGCGGTCTCGTGGCCCTGGCCCTGGCTGGTGAGCCCGGTGGCGACCCTGACCTTGCCGGACGTCTCGACGATGATGCGACCGCCCTCGTAGGGGCCGACACCGGTTCCCTCCACGTAGCAGGCGAGTCCGATGCCCACGGTGCGGCCCTCGGCTCGGGCCTTCTCGCGGTAGTCCTCGAAGTCGTCCCAGCCGACGAGCTTCTTGATCTTCTCCATGGACGCCGGGAAGTCCCCGGAGTCGTAGATCAGCGGGCGCCCGTCCTGGAACATGAGCCCATGGTCGTAGGGCATCTCGTCGGGCTGGATGAAGTTGGCCTCCCGCACGACCGTCCGGTCCTTGCCGAGGTAGTCGGCGATGGCGTCCAGGGTGCGTTCCATGGCGAACACGCCCTGTGGGCGTCCAGCGCCGCGGTAGGGCGTCACCAGCACCGTGTTGGTGTAGAGGCTGGTGAACTCCACCCGGTAGTTGGCCGGCTTGTACGGGCCGAGCAACTGGGTGGAGGTCACGATCGGGATGATGATGCCGTAGGGCAGGTACGCCCCGTTGTCGTGCCAGAACTCCACGTCCAGCCCGAGCAGGCGCCCCTCGTCGTCGAAGCCGACGCGTACTCGCTGTAGCTGGCCCCGCTCGTGGGCGGAGGCGATGAAGTGCTCCCGGCGGTCCTCGGCCCAGCGCACGTCGCGGCCGAGCGTCCGCGCGGCCCACGACACCATGAGCTCCTCCGGCCACGGGTGCACGATCTTCGTCCCGAAGCCACCGCCCACGTCCGGGATCACGGCCTGCACCTTGGACAGGGGAAGCTCGAGCTTGGCGGCGACGGCCGCGCGCAGACCCGCGGAGGTCTGACTCGAACTGTAGATCCGCAGGGTCTCCTCCCGGCCGTCCCACTGCGCGTAGACGGCCTTGCCCTCCATCGGCATACCCGCGGAGCGCTCGATGTCGAGGTCGAGTTCCAGGGTGTGCGGCGCGGCCTCGACCGCGGCACGCGCGTCCCCGGATTCCTGGACCAGGTGCGCCGCGACGTTGTCCGCCATGTCGGCGTGGGCGTAGGTCGACCCGTCGCGGGACTCGGCGATGCCCACGACCGGGTCCAGCATGTCGTACTGGACCCGGATCCGCTCGACCGCGTCCTCGGCGACGTAGCGGTCCCGCGCCACCACCATCGCGATCGCCTCACCGACGTGGCAGACCTCGTCCTTGGCCAGGGCGTGCGGTGTACGGCCGTCGACGATGCCCGGGTGGGGGATCAACAACGGCAGGGGCTCCGCCATCGCCCCGGTGAGGTCGTCGTGGGTGTAGATCGCGACCAGGCCCTCGACCTCGAGCGCGTCCGACACGTCGATGTCCCGGATGCGGGCGTGGGCGTGCGGACTGCGCAGGAAGGCGCTGGCCAGGGCGTCGGTGTTCGCGGCGAGGTCGTCGGTGTAACGGCCCTTGCCACGGATGAGACGGTCGTCCTCGACGCGCGCCACTGGCTCACCGAACATCTGGGTGGTCACTGGGTCGGCTCTCCTTCCCGCCGCAGTTCCGCCGCACGCATCACCGCGGCGACGATGTTCTGGTACCCCGTACAGCGGCAGAGGTTGCCACCGATGGCCTCGCGCGCCTCGTCCTCGGTGGGCTCGGGGTTCTCCCGCAGGAAGGCGGTGGCAACGGTCAGGAATCCGGGCGTACAGAAACCGCACTGGAGCCCGTGGCAATCCTTGAACCCCTGCTGCTCCGGGCTCAGCTTCTCCCCGTCGCTCAGCCCCTCGACCGTAGTGATCTCGTGCTTCGCCGCGGTGAGGGCGAAGGTGAGGCAGGAACGGGCGGGTTCCCCGTCCAGCAGCACCGTGCAGGCGCCGCAGACACCGTGCTCACATCCCACGTGGGTCCCGGTGAGGCCGACGTCCTCACGCAGACAGTCCGACAGCAGGCGTCGCGCGGGCACGGTCACCGGGTAGGCGACTCCGTTGACGCGTAGGACTGCCTCGTGCCTCTCCTCGCGGGCTTCGCTGTCACTCATCAGGCTCCTGGGGTCGGTTCGGTCGCGTTGTGGATCGCGCGGCGGAGGACCCGCGCGGTGAGTACCTGGGCGAGGTGCCCCCGGTACTCGGCCGTGACGTGGATGTCGCCCTCCGGCTCGAGGTCGGCCACGGCGCGTTCCGCCACGGCGGCCACGTCAACGGCGTCGGGCGCGGTGCCGCCCAGGCCCAGGTCCACCACGACGGGGACCGGGCCCATCGACAGGTAGACGACGCGGGCCTCCGCGATGGCCTCGGGGCCACTCAGGGTGACGAGGCACGCGGCTCCGCAGGTCGCATAGTCGCCGTGCCGGCGGGCGATCTCCTCGAACGCGGTTCCGTGACGTCCACGGGGGCGGGGGAACACCGCGGCGAGCGCGAGTTCGTCGGGTCGGGCGTCGCTCTCCATGGGGCCGACGAAGAAGTCCTCGGCGGCCACGGTGCGGGTTCCGGAGACGCTCGCCAGCTCCATGTGGCCGCGGAGGAGCGCGAGGACCGCGGTCATCTCGGAGGCGGGGTCGGCGTGCACGAGACTGCCGACAGTCGTCCCTCGGTTGCGGATCACGGGGTGGGCGACGTTGTGCAGGGCGTCGCTGAGGAGCGGGAAGGTGGCCGCGGTCTCACGTTCCACTCGGCGGTGGCGGGCGAGCGCGCCGACCCGGACCTGGGTCTCGTCAATGGTGACGGTGTCGAGGTCGGCGAGCCCGTTGATGTCGACGAGGTGAGTGGGCGCCGCGAGACGCATGTTCAACGCCGGGATCAGACTCTGGCCACCCGCCAACACTTTGCACTCCTCGAGGTCGGCCTGCAGCCGCAGCGCCTCCTCGACGGTTGCTGGCTGGTGATAAGTGAAGGCGGGTGGTTTCAAAGCGTTGCCCTTCCGGCTGGTTGTGTGGCTGTCGCTCCAACGGGCGAGACCCGGTCCGCGGGGCGCGAACCGGGTCACCGGGTCGCCGCTCAGTCGCGGGAATCTGGCTCCTTGTCGGGCGCCGCACTCCCCCGGTCGGCCGTGCGCACGGCTCCGGAGGTCTCCTCGCCGGCCTCACCGGGCGCGTGGGAGGCGGACACCGGGTCGTCGAGAGTGACGGTGTCGCGGAGGTACGCGGGCGCCAGTCGGCGCATGAGGTGGTAGCCGAGGAGCAGGATGATCGTGCCCAGGGCGATGCCCTCGATCTCGAAGGTCTCGGTGATGTGCAACGAGACACCTCCGATACCGGCGATGAGACCGGCGGCGACCGGGACGATGACCACCGGGTTGGCGAAGTTGACTCGGTTCTCCACCCAGATCTTGGCACCGAGCAAGCCGATCATCCCGTACAGGACCACCGTGATGCCACCGAGCACGCCCTCGGGGATCGACGCCACGAGAGCGCCGAACTTGGGGGACAGCCCGAAGAGGATCGCGACGAGAGCCGCCACGTAGTACGCGGCCGTGGAGTACACACGCGTGGTCGCCATGACACCGATGTTCTCGGCGTAGGTGGTCGTCGGGGAACCACCGACACCCGCGGCCAGTGTGGTCGCGACGCCGTCGGCGAAGAGGGCCCGACCCATGTAAGGGTCAAGGTCGTCCTTGGTCATCTCCTGCACGGCCTTGACGTGGCCGGCGTTCTCCGCGATCAACGCGATCACGGCGGGAAGGGCGACCAGGATGGCCTGGGTCTGGAAGTCGGGCGCGTGCATCGTGGGCAGTCCGAACCACGCGGCCTCGCCGACTCCGGACAGGTCAACACGGAAGGCGTCGACGAAGGTTCCCTCCTCCGCTCCGGGAACCTGGTGCATGCCGAAGACGAGGTCGAAGATCCAGGAGACGACGAAGCCGAAGACCAGGCCGAGGAGGATGGTGATGCGACCGAGGAAACCGCGCAGCAGCACCGTCGACACGATGACGAAGCCCATCGTCAGCAGGCCCACCCACTGGTCGAACGGCCAGTAGTTCTGCGCGACGACCGGGGCGAGGTTGAACCCGATCAACAGCACCACGCCGCCGGTCACCACGGAGGGGAACGCCCGGAGTACGGCGTTCGGTCCCAGGAGGTGGACCAGGATGCCCGAGACGGCGAGGACGGCACCCGCGACCATGATCGAACCGGTCACGGTGGCGCTGTCACCGCCCCCGTCGCGGATCACGACGACGGCGCCGACGAACGCGGCGCTCGTTCCGAGATAACTGGGCACCTTCCCCTGCACGATGAGCAGGAAGATGATCGTGCCGATCCCCGACATCATGATGGCGAGGTTGGGGTCCAGCCCCATGATCAGGGGGAAGACGAAGGTGGCACCGAACATCGCGATGACGTGCTGGGCCCCGAGTCCGGTCGTACGCCCCCACGACAGGCGCTGTCCTGGACGTACGGCCTGTCCTGGGGGTGGCGCGCTTCCGTCGCCATAGAGTTCCCAGCTCAGGCCGAGTTTGCGCCGAAGGTTCATAAACGGCTCCATTTCAGAAGTAGGCCCCGGTACGTCCCCCGATTGCCCCGGCCTGCGGTGATCCCGCTCAAGGGTGACCCAGTTCACTGGATTGCGCCAACCCTAGGGATCCTTGACCAGGCGGCTCATGAGCAACAGGTGCCAAACGACAAGTCCGGCGTTGTGGACTGTTGGACTCAGACCGGTCCCAGGTACGCTGGCGTTCGACGGGGTAACGCTCCGTCGTTTCCCGTGCGTCGCTGGCAGTCCACGGTGCGACACATGTGTGACGGACAGGTCTGCGGCGGGTTACGACTGTGTTCCCTCCGCTGTCAGCGCGCCTCGAATGCCACGATTTCCGGCCGCGTGGGCTGGGATTTTGGCGACATTTCACAGATCCCCTCGCCCGGTTTGTGGGGGTTCGTCACCACCTGTCCGACTATCGCCGTCACGGATACGGATTGTCAGCGCCTAGCCCTAGGGTTCCCGGCGTGACTGAGCGATGGACTCCCGACAAGATCTGGGAACTCGCGCCGGACCCTTCCTCCACACCGGGATTGACGTAGCCCGTGGGAGAGCGATCACTTCGGGTATCCGCGATGACGTAGGCGACGCGATGTCGGTACGGGATGCGGGATACGGAGCCTCGGGACGCCTCCCCGTCCATCCCGATGGTGCGGCGCACAGCGCGACCTGACCCGACAACAGAGCCAACTCCGTCTCAAACCAGAGGCAGAGCGCCGAACAGCCACGCTGGACCGGCGCACGGAGGCGCACCGCGCCCGGAGGTCGCTGGTCTCGCCCGAAGGTGCCCAGACGCGGATCTCACCGAGATCCTTCCACGCTGTGCTGTGTTGCCCCCCGCCGCCGGCCCAACCGTCGGATCCGGTGCAGGCGTTGTTCGGTGTCCAGTTGGGCGGGGGCACCGACATCAACCGTGCCGTGGCGCACAGCCAACGGCTGATCACTCGGCCTACGGACTCGGTGTTCGTGTTGGTCAGCGACCTCTTCGAGGGAGGGGTGGAGGAGGAGCTCCTACGGCGAGTGGGCGCGATGACCGCCGACGGTGTGCGGGTGGTGGTGCTGCTCTCCCTCTCCGACAGTGGGGCGCCCCACTACGACCGGCGGATCGCCGCGGCGCTGGCCGCCATGGGAGTGCCAGCCTTCGCCTGCACACCGGACGCTTTCCCGGAGTTGATGGCGGCGGCGCTTCAGGGCCGGTCGTTGCCGTCGTGGGTCGACGCCCACCAGGCGGAGCGGGACTGAGGTGGGCCCGCGACACGCGGGCCCACCTCCTGGATATCCCCAGTGTGCCGGTAAGCGGCCGCCGGCTCCGCTAGGCTGGACGTGCCCGGGATTCGGGACGCTGGCGCACTCTCCGATCCGGCGGTGCGGCGATCCGCTTCCGTCGGTGTGGGAGCGCTGTTGGCGCGGACTCGCGGCCGCTGCCCGTTTTCCCACCCGACGTCACGCAGGTCACCCCCCATGCAGACCCAGTTCCCCCCTGAGGAAACCGACAGGTTCGAAGAGACGGTCCGTGCTCTGGTGCGGTTGTGCACGGAATGGGCCGCGTCCCGACGCCGGCCGCTCCCCGACGAGGCGACGATCCACAACGCCTGCGATCAACGCCAGCACTTCACCGACGGACGGTACGCGCATTGGACTCCGTCACTGCTGCGGGAACTGCTGCTGGAGTGGTTTCCCCGGCACGCCGTCACGGCCGAAGGGCAGTGGCCGCTGGTGGTTCCCAGCCTGCGCACGTGGTTCGACTTCCTCGAGGACCAGGGTCTGCTCGATCCACGTGGGGCGTCGGTGGACGAGCTCACGGCCGAACTCGACGCGCTCGCCGAGCCGTTCCTCAAGGCGATGGCCATGAGCGGCCCGGACAGCGCTCCCCGACTGCTGGCCGGCACCATGCTGGACCGCGGGGTCGACCCAACGGACGCCGACTCCGCCCAGCGCTACCTCGACAACGTGCGGGACACGCGTGGCGGCCTGGACGAACTACGGCTGACCCTGGCCTCCACCCGGGGACTCGACCAGCAGGACGGTGGCCGCTATCTCACCCAACCACCGGTGTGGCTGCCAGCCCGGGAGGAACTCGAGGCCGAGGCGGCGCGTTCACCGGTGGTACGTCAGCTACTCCTCCTCCACCGGTGGCTCGGCAGGGACGGGCGGGCCCTCACGCGCACCGGGCGGATTCGTCCCGTCGACGCCATGGAGGTCGCGCACCGTCTGCGGCTGCGCGAGCCGGCGCTCGCCGAGGGCCAACTGCGTACCTCCGCCCGGCTCCCTCGCCTGAACCGCTTGGTGGACTGGGCGCGCCGCGTACGGGTGGCGCGGACGCGGCACAACCGCCTCATGCCGGTTCGAGCGGCGCGGCGCCTGCACGGGGACCCGTTCGAACTGTTCGCGCGGGCCCTGTGCGCGCTCCCCCGCATGCAGGAGTCGATCTGTGGGCCGGACCTGCCCAAGCCGCGTCAGGCGTTCTTCCCTGACCTGGTGTGGCTGGCGCTGTCGCTGATGTACGGTCACCCGCACGCCGGCGTCTCCCGCGAGGTGATGGAGGAGTCGATCTGGGCCTCCTACGCCGACCGGCACGGTGTGGACGAACTCGATGACGACCCGACACACGTCGCGTTCTCTCGTGCCGGCCTGCTCGGTGACCTGCATTTCCTGGTGGACGCCCTGTTCCTCATGGGTGCGGTCGAACGCGTCCGCCCGGAGGAGGGGAACCAACGGCTGCGCCTCACCGCTCCCGCCGTCGCGGTGGTGCGCGAACTCCTCATCGCCGAGGGCCGGCGCGCCCCGTTGGTCGGCGACCTCGCCAGCGCCGACGCCCATGTGCTTCTCTACTCCCTGGTGGAGGAGTACGGCCCCGCCGAGGCGCGGGAGGAACTGGAGCTCTGGTTACGCGAACGTGGCGCCGTGACGGACCTCCAGGCGACCGTCGTGACCGACACACCGGCCGCCCTGGTCGCGCGCAACGAGCTGGTGCAGGCGTTGCGCCGCACCACACTGCGGACCCGCAAGGCGGGCTTGTTGCGGATGTTGACCCAGTGTCTCCCCGAACGGGCCGACTTCCCCGAGAGCCTCCTGGACGACCGAGACCTGGGTCCGACGGCCCTGCAGGCACTCGTCGAGGTCAAGCACCGCACGATGCAGAGCCTCGACAACAACCAGCGCTCGCTGATGATCGCGGAGTCTCTCGCCCAGGTCCTCGAACTCGGCGGACCCACCATGCTCGTGCGCCAGTTCGACGGCCAGGACGAGACGATGGTGCAACAGGTTCTCACGGTGATCGCCCGCTCCGGCCACCCTCACGCCGAACGCATCCGACGCTCCCTTGAACGCGCCTGACCGGCCCCGTCCACCCTGGTCATCCGTGCAACGCCAACCCCTTCAACGCCGCTGACACCTGGTTGCGCGGACCATACACGCTCACTCCCACGAGTTGGAGTTTCTCCGTGTCCACCGCCACGACCGCGGCACGGTTGTCGATGTCGTTGTTGGTCGCGAACAGCTCCTCGGTGTAGATCCCGACCGTCAGGGACCGGGCGGTGGCCCGGTCCCTGACCCTGGTCAGCGCGCCTCCTTCGCCGGTGTAGACGAGAACGGGCTGGGAGATCATCGGTGTGTACTCCGTCCCGCCGCCGTCCACGTAGGGCTGTCCGGTCAGCCCCTCGACACCGCCCGCCAGACCACCGGCGAGGAAAGCGGTCACGTTGAGCTTCTGCCAGGTCGCGAGGTCCTCACGGACCACGATCCCGATCTTCGTCTCGGTTCTCATGGCGACAGTGTCGGCGTTCGTCCGTGGGGGTGTCTTGAACGCTGGAGCGGAGCACAATGGTGGGGTGGACCAAAGGGAATGGGTGCGGTACCGGCGTTCCGCGGACGTGTCCCTCGAGGCGATGCACGCCCACCTGGAACGGCACAGCTACCACGTGCACAGCCACGACGCCTACTCCTTCGGCCTGACCGAGTTCGGTGCGCAGGACTTCAAGTGCCGCGGCGAGAGCCGGCGCAGTTCGGCCGGCATGGTCATGGCCTTCAACCCCGACGACCCGCACGACGGCCACGCCGCCGACGACTCGGGATTCACCTACCGCATCGTGCACATCGCGCCGTCGGTCGTCGCCGACGTGCTCGACCAGTCGACGGGCGACTCCTCGCTTCCCCTGTTCACCACACCGGTGATCCAGGACCGTGGTCTCTTCACGGCCCTCCACCGCCTGCACCGGAGACTGATGGGTGGCCACGATCAGGGACTGAGCGGGGACGAGGCGCTGCTCGGGGCGATTCACTCGATGGCGCGCACCGCGTCCCACGCACCGCGGGCGGCTCGTCCCGTTCCGGACGCGGCTCGGTTGGCGGCGCGGGCCACGTCACTCATTCGCGATCGGTGGAACGAGCCGATCACCCCCGCGGACCTGTCAGGGACCTTGGGGCGCAGCCGGTTCGCGATCTACCGGGCGTTCCAGCTGGCCCACGGGATGGCGCCCAGTGACTACCAACGCCAGCTGCGCCTGCGCGCCGCCCGTCGCCAACTGGTCGAAGGAACGCCGATCGCGACTGTGGCGCTCTCCTGCGGCTTCGCCGACCAAAGCCACCTGACGCGCTGGTTCACGCGGTACTACGGCGTGCCCCCCGGCTTGTTCGTCACCGCGACGGACGGCCGCCCCGTTCGAGCTTGATCGACTCCCCGATCAGCCGTCCAGTGACAGCACATCCCGCAGCGCCATCTCGACGGCGGCGAGTTCGCCTCCGTCCAAGCGTCCGGCGAACTCTCCAAGCCGACGTTCCGGGTCCACCGCGGTGAGCTGCTCGACCATCACCCGCGTCTTCATCCCATCGATCTCGATCTCGGGACGGAAGGATGCCGCGCGTCGCCCGGTCGAGGTCGGCGCGACGACCCAGGTCGAGAGCGGCAGATCGTCTGACTGCACCACGACGGCGTATCGAGTGCCGGTCCGCTCCCGCCCTTGGGCGTCCCTTGGCGCCCGCAGGCGGTAAATGTCACCACGCACCGTGACGCTCCATCTCCGATGCGAGTTCCTTGGCCGCCGCGACGTCCTCTGGATCATCGCGAAGCGCCTCGGCCTCCGCTCGAAGCCTGGCGCGACGTTGTTGTCGCTCCGCGGCGAGGATCGCGGCACGTGCCGCTTCGGAGCGTGACCTGCCGTCAGCGGTCAGAGACCGTAGTGCCCGCTCCACGTCGGGGTCGGTCCGGATCGTCACTGTACTCATATCTGAGGATCCTGTGCGTGCACGTCACGGCGGCACACCCCAAGAGTGGTCACGACACCACACGGTCCCTGGGCAGCCATCCACGCCAACGCGCGGCGCCACCATCCTCGTTCGCCTCGATCGATGATCCCCCATCTTCCCCGCCGCCAGATTTCTTTACCTTCGTCGACGTTTTTCGAGGAATTTCGTCCGACTCTCTGGCCTTCCACCGGACAGGGGTAGGGTCTGCACCACAGGGGATTCGCCTGTACGCGTGATCGGCCCCGGCGGGGCGGATTCCTAGATTGGGACCACTGCTCGCGATGGCGGTCAACCGGGCCGCCTTCTTCCCTCTGCCGATTTTCTCTGTGGGGCTTTGCCCGCCTGCCGCGGAATTCGGTTGTGATGAAAGGGTCCTGCATGTCGACCGCTTCGACCGAAACCGCGCGCCAAGGCAGCGACTTCGCGCGTCTCTCCCGCCGTATCACAGAGGCGGGCCTCCTGGAACGGCGGCCCGGGTACTACGCCGTCCGACTCAGTCTCGTGGGCGCAGCGTTCGCCGGTGGCTGGGTCATGTTCGGAGTGCTGGGCGACTCCTGGTGGCAGTTGGTCACGGCCGCCGTCCTGGCGGTGGTGTTCGGTCAGGTCGCGCTGGTCGCACACGACCTCGCGCACCGTCAGATCTTCCGGACTCGGGTGCCCAGCGAGGCCTTCGGACGTGTGATGGGCAACCTGGGGATCGGGATGGGCTACGGGTGGTGGCACGACAAGCACACCCGACACCACGCGAACCCCAACCACGAGGACCACGACCCGGACGTGGGGACGGAGATCTTCGTCTGGTCCACCGAACAGGCGAAGACCGTCACCGGCCCCGCCCGCGTGATCGGTCGCTGGCAGGCCT
This sequence comes from Spiractinospora alimapuensis, assembly GCF_018437505.1. Taxonomy (NCBI): domain Bacteria; kingdom Bacillati; phylum Actinomycetota; class Actinomycetes; order Streptosporangiales; family Nocardiopsidaceae; genus Spiractinospora; species Spiractinospora alimapuensis. Next base: position 1,803,483 of record NZ_CP072467.1, read on the forward strand.
TCCTGTTCTACCCGCTCCTGCTTCTGGAGGGTCTCAACCTCCACGTGCAGAGCGTCCGCTCGCTGTTCCGGCCGCGCATGCAGCACCGGGCGATGGAGGCGACCCTCCTCTTCCTGCACTTCGGGCTCTACCTGCTCGCCGTCTTCACCGTGCTGTCCCCGGGGAAGGCTCTGCTCTTCATCGCCGTCCACCAGGGGCTCTTCGGTGTCTACCTTGGGTTGATCTTCGCGCCCAACCACAAGGGCATGCCCACCCTGCGCAAGGGCGAGAAGCTCGACTTCCTGCGCAAGCAGGTGCTGACCTCGCGCAACGTCGTGGGTGGGCGTTCACCGACATCGCGCTCGGCGGACTCAACTACCAGATCGAGCACCACCTGTTCCCGAGCATGCCCTCGCCCCACCTCGGCGCGGCCCGCGACATCGTGCGCGCCTACTGCGCGGAGATCGACGTCCCGTACCACGAGACCAGCTTCCTCGCCTCCCATGCCGAGGCCCTGCGCCACCTCCACGCGGCCGGCGCGCCACTCCGCGAGAAGGCGGGAACGATCACCGACTAGACCACCCGTCGATCACTCTTCGGAGTTTTCGCAGGCCATGTCGGGTAAGTGCACAACATGATCACTCGCATCGGTGTGGTGGGTATTTTCGTCCTCGATCTCGACGAAGCCAAGAGCTTCTTCATCGACAAGCTGGGCTTCGAGGAACGGTTCGACATCACCATGGGCGAGGGGTTCCGGTGGCTCACCGTGGGACCGCCCGGCGATCCGAGGTTCCAGCTCAACCTCTCGGTTCCCGGGCCACCGGCCCAGGACCCCGAGACCGCGGCGCGGCTCCGGGAACTGTTGGCCAAGGGTGTGCTCAGTGGCGGAGCCTGGCTGACCGACGACTGCTGGGCGACCTACCGGGAGTACTCCGGCCGGGGGGTTGAGTTCCTTCAGGAGCCACAGGAACGCCCCTACGGTATCGAGGCCGTGTTCCGCGACAACTCCGGAAACTGGTTCAGCCTCAACCAGCAGACTTTCACGTCGTTTGACTCGACGACCATGACGAGGCGGTTCGAAGGCTAGGCCGGCGATGCGACGGGATCGCACGGTCCCCCCGGTGGTCCGAGTCCCACGGCCGACGACCTTCCCACCAGGCGGGGTCGGCGACGGGAGCGTGGCGAGCGGCACGCCGAGGGGCGACGAACTCCGACGCCCTCGCCGGAGCGGGCCAGATGAACCGACATGGGCGAGGGAGCACCTCGCGTGGCCGGACCGGGCGCGGATTGCCGGGCGGTCATGGCGACGGGCCCGTACGGCGGCGGCCTCAGCGGGTGTGCTCGCCATCGTCTACGGGTTCTGCCGCACGGTCCTGCTTCTCGCTCCGCCGGACACGCCGCTGTCCGTCCGGGGCCCCGACCTGGTCGTGGTGTCGGGGTGGTGGTCCGTCGGGCTCTGTGCCCTCGCGGCGACACTCGCCCTCGCCATGCTCGCCCACACCGAGTGGCCCGGGCCGCGACGCATGGTCGCGGCGGCGGCCGTCGCGACGAGCGGCCTCCTGCTCCTCGCCGCGGCGCTGATCTGGTGGGACGTGATCGCCGTACTCCACCCCAGCCCGAGCGTCCCCGTGTTCCCCCTCGGTGCGGTGAGTCGCGTCTGCTGCCTGGCTCTCGCGGGAACACTGCTGGCCGCCGCCCGGTTCTGGCTCGTCGCGACCTGCCCGGGGTGCCGTCGGCGCGGCCGGGCGTCGTCAACGGCCCCTCCGCGCCGCCCCGAGGCCCCGGCGGCAGACCGGGACCGCGACACCGCTCCTTCCTGGGCCTTCGCCATGGTCTCCCTCGCGGTGGCCGGCTACCTGACCCGGGTCCTGGCCGAGTCGGCCGTCGGCTTCGATGGCGGGCCGATCCGCCCCGGAGCCCCGTCCGCCGCCATGGAGTTCCTCCTGGCCGGTGCCGGAGTGCTCCTGCCCCTCGCCCTCGTCTACGAGTGGGGGCGCCGCTGGCCGTCCTGGGTCCCGGGAGTGGCGGGGCGTCCGGTGGCACGGTGGCTCGTGCTGGCCCCCGCCGTCACGGCCTCGCTGGGCCTCCTGACGTACTACGGTCAGTTACTTCTCGGCTTGATGGTCGATCAGGTCACCGACCTCCGGCCCATCGCCGGGGCTCCTGACCTCCCCGCGACCTTCCTCTGGGTGACCGTTCTCGCCTCCCTCGCGTGGGGTGCGGGACTGGGGGCGGCCACGTACTCCTACCACCGCCGAACCCGCCCGCCCTGTCCCGGCTGCGGCTCCTGAGCGGCACTCCGTCGGTTGCGGAGGGCGACGACATCGGTTTGACTGTCCGTCATGGCCGACCCTTCCGCGCTCTACCGTCATGATCTCAGTCGGGTTCACCACGAGGGGTTCGGCTTCCACGCGGACAACTGCGCCCCCGGAATCCTGGGTCTGTTGCAACCAGTCCTGACCCGCCGCGGCACGGTGCTGGAGATCGGATGCGGCAGTGGGCAACTGACCCGCCATCTGGTCGACGCGGGACACCATGTCATCGCCACCGACCCCGCCCCCGCCTTCCTCGACCTCGTTCGCGACATGGTTCCCGACGTCCACGAGGTCCGACGGCTCGCCGTCCCCGACGCGCCGCTGCCCACGAACGACGCGGTCGTGTGTACCGGCCACCCACTCAACTATCTCCCGGACGAGGCGACGGTCCTGCGCGCCCTCGACCAGATGGTGGCGAGCCTGCGCCCCGGCGGGATCCTCGCCATCGACATCTGCGGCCTCGACTACGGCGAGCGTCGGCGCCACGCCCCGAACTACTCCCGCGTCGCCGACGACTGGGCCATCGTGACTCGGTTCTCGCTGCCCAGCCCCGACCACCTCGTTCGGGACATCACCACGTTCGTCCGCGCGGAGGACGGCGCCTGGCGGCGCGACGACGAGGTCCACGACAGCGTGCTGATCGACGTGGACGTCCTGCCCGGCTTCCTGGCGGACCGAGGTGTGGACGCGGTGGTCGGAACCTCGTTCGGCGGGGAGGAGCTTCCCCCCGGACTCAGCACCGTGGTCGGGCGCAAGCACGGCTGAGGGCCTTGTACCGGAGGTGACGGTCCGGGCACACCTCGCGACGCCTGGCGCCCTGACGATCGGTCCCGTCCCGGACTCCGACATCCCGATGGAACTTCGTCAGAGTTTCGGCAGTCATAGAACGCGACTGCCACCGACGGATCGGAACGCCCGCCTTGTCTACCTCCCCCTTCCGCCTCGGCCCACCGCACTGGGGAAGACCCCTGGCCGTGATCGCCACGGCGGCGGCCGCGACGCTGCTCACCGGATGCGGCGCAGGGTGGGAACACGAGGATCGGATCACCTCCTTCTCTGTCGAGGCCGACCTCGCGGAGTCGGGAACGCTCACGATGACCGAAGCGATCACCTACGACTTCGGCGTCGAGCCCAGCGCCGGACTCGCGCGGGAGATTCCCACCACCGCCGGCGACGGTTGGCTCCTACGCCGCACGCTGGACGTCGACGTGGTCGACGTGGAGAGCCCCAGTGGTGCGCCGGCGGAGATCGAGGAACGGTCGGAGTCGCACGGCCACCTGAACCTCGGGATCGGGGACTCCGCGAACGAGGTCACGGGTGAGCACACCTACGTCCTCACCTACACCGTCGACGGCGCGGTGACCACCGAGGACGCTCACGAGGAGCTCTACTGGGACTTCGTGGGCACGCAGTGGGGCATCCCGATCAACGATCCCGATGTCGTCCTCACCGCACCCGCGATCGACGACGTTGTCTGCGTCTCCGGTGAGGAGGGTGAGTCGGCGCGTTCCTGCCACTCCGTGACGGTCGACGCGGACTCGGTGACGATGACCGAGCCTCGGCTTCCCGCCGGCCAGGGAATCACGGCACGGGTCAACCTGCCGGCGGGGTCCGTGGACGTCACCGAACCCTCCTACCGGATGCGGCCCTTGCCCCTGTGGGTGACCCCGTCCGGGATCGCGAGCCTCCTCGCGGCGTTGGTGTTCGTCCCCCTGTGGCTGCGTGCCGCCAGCGCCGTCGGTACGCGGCTGGACCGACTCGGTCGAAGTGTCGACCCCACGGCCGTGTCGCCGGCGGCGGCCGGTCTCCTCACCACCAATGAGAAGATCCGCCCGGAGCACCTGATGGGGATGCTCGTCGACCTTGAGGAGCGGGGGGCTCTCGTCTCTCGGCCGCATCCCGACGATGCCAACGACTGGGTGTTCGAGCCCGTCCCCGCACACGGTGTCCCGCTGTCTCGTGCCGAGGAACTGTTCGTCGCCGCGATGTTCCGCGACGGTGCCTGCGACCTGGCCTCGATCCAGGAGACGCTGACCGCGGCTCGGATCCGCCAGATCCGTGAGGCCTTGGTGCGGGAACTCCAACACGCCGGATTCGCCCATCGGAGCCTGGTGCGCTACCTCGCGGCGGGACTGGCGTTGGTCATGTTGTTCGCGGTGGTGATCCCGCTCCCGATCATCGGCGAGTTCGCGGACGGCGCGTTGACGGGCCTGCACATGGCCGCGTTGTTCATCGTGAACTTCACACTGTTCATCTCACTCATCTCCTTCGTACCCATCGGGGCGACCAGGAAGGGCCGAAAGGCGAAACTCTCGCTGTCGGCGGCCACCAACGATCCTGACCTTCCTGCCAGCTATCTCCTGTCGGCCGGGGACGCCGAACGGTTGTCCGGAATCGGGGGCGCACTCCGATTCGCCTCCGACCCGGACTTCCACCGTCGATGGAACTCCACGCTCCAGGTACCCATCCGGTCCGCGAATCCCTCAGCGAGCTCGGGGGGCTCTGGCGGCGGAACGAGTGTGGGCGGTGGTGGAGGGGGCGGCGGAGGCGGACGCCGCTGAGCTTCCCGAACTCCCGATCCGACAGACTCCCACCATGCCCCGATCTGGAGAGGAACCACGTGCGCGTTCCCTGGCCCCCGTCTCCCCCTCCCCGTCTACTCCCCCTTGCCTGCGTCGCGGTCTCCGCTCTGCTGCTGACAGGTTGTGACATCGAGTCCGGAGCCGAGGACCAGGTCACGTCTCTTGACATCGACGCCGACCTCGCCCCGTCAGGAACACTGACGGTCACCGAATCCATCACCTACGACTTCGGGGAGGAGCCAAGTCCCGGGCTCCGGCGCGAGATTCCAACAGTGGCCGGCGACGGTACGTTCACACGTGAGTCGCTCGACGTCGACGTGGTGTCCGTGGAGAGCCCCAGTGGCGCCCCGGCGGAGATCGAGAACGAGGAGGAGTTCCGTGGCTGGCTGACGCTGGAGATCGGTGACTCCGACAACGAGGTGACTGGCGAGCAGACGTACACGATCACCTACACGGTCGACGGTGCGGTCACCGACGAGGGCACGCACGACGAACTGTACTGGGACTTCATCGGCACCGGCTGGGGCGTCCCCATCCGGGAACCCGAGATCAGGCTGAGCGCTCCCGAGATCGACCATGTCGAATGCGTGGCCGGCGAACTGGATTCCACCGATCCGTGCGATTCCCTGACCGTGGACGACCGTGACGTCACGGTCGTGGAGCCCCGTCTGGACTCCGGCGAGGCTCTCACCACTCGGGTCGAGATGCCCTCGGCAACGATCGACGTCCCCGCGGCGACCACCCAGCTGCGCCCCCTGCCCACCTGGCTGACCTGGTCCGGCGTACTGAGTGTGCTCGGCGCTCTCGCGTTCGTCGCGCTCACTCTCTGGCTGTCGATGGCTACGCGCAAAGGAGGAAACGCCCGAGCGAAGAAGCTCGACGTCTCCCGGCTCTCCCCCGCAGCGGCCGGGCTCCTTACCACGAACCGGACGATCCACCCTCGTCATTTGATGTCGATGCTGGTCGATCTCGAAGAACGCGGGTTCATCACCTCACGCAAAAACCGAAAGAAATCGCACGAATGGGTGTTCGAACAGGCCGCGCCCGTTCCACGGCTGCTCCCCTTCCCCGTGGACTATCTCGTGGGTGGGATCAGGGACTGGATCAACGCCCGGTCCGTCCCTGTCCAGAACGAACTCTCTCCCGCCGAGGCCCGGTTCCTCGGCGCTGTGTTCGCCCAAAAGCCGAAGGCTGGAATGGGAACGCTGTATCGGAACATCACGACTTATCAGGTCAGGCGGATTCGCGTCGCACTTCGACGGGAGCTGGGAAAGAACCGATACGTTCACGGGCCGGTCGCCAGCACACTGGGCGGAATCATCGCGATAGCGGCGCTGCTCGGTCCGACCGTCGGGGCGATCGCCCTAGACGAGCGGGTCGCCCTCGTCTCGCTGAACGAGATGCATAACGTCGCGTCCCTGATCGCGGGTTTCGGGGTCTTGCTGCTCGTCCATCCGCTGATCACGATCGGGGAAACCCGCGCCGGGCAACGCGCCAAAGCGGCCCTTAAAGGCATGCCCGACGCCGACCTGTCGTCGGCCCACCTCGTCGCGATCGGCCGGTCCAGTGCCGTTTCCGAGGACGACGGGTTCTTCGCCGACGCCGCGTTCCGCGGTGACTGGGACCGCAGGATGCGCGACCGGATCCGACGCTCCAACCGATCCCGCGGAGGAGGGGGAAGCACCCGCAGCGGACGCGGAAGTGGCGGCGGTGGTGGGGGGCGGCGGTGACACCCCACCGTCAGCTCGCATTCCCCGACCGAAAGGACTCTGCATTGCACACATCCACCCCGCGGTGTTCGCCGCATGGTGGCCCCACGCCGCCGCCCCGCGTCCGACAACTGGCGGTGATCGCTGGTGCCGTCGTCCCACTCACCGCGTGTGACGCCTCGATTCTGTGTGCCCGGGCTGACCTTCGCGAGCAGATGCTGAAGGAACGGACACCAAAACTGTTCCGCGACGAAAGGTGACCCCCTGCGTGAACCCGCGCCGCACGAGGGTCGCGCTGCGTTCATGGGCCGTACTCACGTGCCGACCCCACGGGTCGCCGCCCTGGCCGCCGACCTCGGTCGTGCCGCCATATCCGTTCTAGCCGCGCACCCCCCTCATGTGCACGACGCGCAGCGCGACCATCAGGTTGAGGCGCAGGTTGGGGTCGCGGGTGAACGGCCCCAACATGCGTTCCAGTTTCCCGATGCGGTAGCGCAGGGTGTTGTAGTGGAAGTGCAGCACCCGGGCGGTTTCGGCGACGTTGAGGTTGTTGTCGAGCAGGACCTCCAGTGTGGTGCGCAGGTCCGTGGTCTCCGCGTCGTCGTTGGTGGCCAACGTGCCGAGGGTCTCGACCATGAAGGTCCACAGTTCCCCCGAGTCGGGGACCTGGCTGATCAGGCGGTACACGCCGAGTTCGTCGAACTCGGCCACGGCGCCCCGGCCCCGGACCTGGCGTCCGACCCGGGCCGCCTGCTTGGCCTGCTCGTAGGCGGCCGGAATGTCGGTGGGGTCGTCGACGACCCGACTGATCCCGGTGCAGAACGACCGTCGGCCTCCGCCGCCGTCCCCGGCGACCTGACCCACCATGGTGCGGATCTGCCGCCCGGGCACCCGCGGCGGTTCGGGCTCCTCGCCGCGGACGTCGTGGTCCGCTCCGAGGATGACCACGACCTCCTGGCTGTAGCCGGCGACGGCCGCACGGGGGTCGCGTTCCCGGGCGACCAGGGACCACGCCTTGGCGAAGCGTTCGTGTGTCGGCCGCAGCTCGCCCTGTGCGGGGAGGGACGGCGCGGCGGTCGGGTCGAGTTCGGCCACCACGACGACGACGGGGCGCTGGATGTCCCATCCCAAGGAGGTGCACTGCTGGATCGCCGCGGTGGTGTCGGTGATCCGACCGGTGATCAGGTCCCGGAGGAAGTCTCCCTGGTACTTGTCCTCGACCGCGGCGATCGCCAGGTCGCGGGTGATCACCAGCGCGGCGGTGGCGGCGACGCGTTCCAACACCTGCACGTCGTCGGCCTGAACGCCCCGTCCGGACGTGATCAGCACGACGCGCCCGTGGTCCTGCGAGCCGGCCATGACCGGCGCCTGGGCGACGCGGGCGGTGGGGTCGGCGAGAACGTGCCGACCGTGTTTGAACTCCTCGACCCGGAAGCGGCCACTGGTCGGTTCGAAGTAGATCGGGTCGTCGAGGAGGTCCTCGATGATCCCGGAGTAGGCCAACACGCGCCCGTCGGGGGTCGTCACCATGACCCCGCCGTCGATCAGCGCGGGCAACTCGGCGGTGATCGCGTCGAGGTCGCCACCGGCGAGAATCACGTTGACCAGGATCCGGTGGATCTCCTCGGAGCGGGCGAGCATCGACGCCTGCCGGTGAAGGACCTCGGTGAGGACCTGGTTGAGAATGTCGTCGAAGGCGACGGTGTCGGTGAGGCGCACCAACGGCAGCCCCGCCTCGTCCGCGGCGCGGAGGACCTCGGCGGGAACGGAATCGACGTAGCGGCCGAGCTTGATACCCACGGCCGCCAGCCCGGCGTCGGCGAAGTCGCGAACCAGGCGTTCCAGTCCGCGCGGGTCCTCCCGGAGCGGGTAGCCGGTGGTGAGCAGCAGCTCGTGCGCCTTCACCCATGGCAGGATGTCAGGGACTTCCATCACGTTGAGGCGCCGCACGACACGGTCGAGGCCCGAGGCCCCGGCCAGCACCTCACTGCCGGCGAGCGAGGACAGGCGGAGCACCTCGGCGACGGTGAGTCCCGGAGCGATCCCGCTCGCCGCACCCAGGGCCGGATCGACGCTCGGCAGATCCTGTCCAGAGGTGGGCACATCGTTGGCAAGGTTCTCCATGGGGTGACTTTACCGGCCACGGCTAGCGTCAATGGCCGTGAAGCCTCAGCGCGCGAACCAGAGAAAGGCGGAACGCCCGTGACGACGGACACGGCGAACGGCGACATCGCGGTGCGGGTCTATCCCGGGACCTACCGCGACTCCGTGAGCCTCATGCTTCTCAGCCGCGAGGTCGCGACGATGGACGGTGTCGCCGACGCTCTGGTCGGAATGGGGACGGCGGTCAACCTGCAGTCCTTCACTGAGATGGGGGCCCCGGTTCCCAGCGATGTCGCTGAGAATGACCTGATCGTGGCGGTGCAGGCCGCCGATCCCGCTGTGCGTGAGGCCGCGTTCGCCCGCGCGGAGGCCGGCGACGCCACGCGGCCGACGGGCGCGACGGGCGGCGGTGAGCGACGCGCGCGCAGTGTCCGCACCGCGGCGCGGGTGCCGGGTCAGGCCCCGGCGAGCCTCGCCCTGGTGTCGGTGCCCGGGCCGCACGCCGCCGGAGTCGCCCTCGAGGCCCTCAACGAAGGTCTCGACGTCATGGTGTTCAGCGACAACGTGCCGCTGAAGCACGAGATCGCGCTCAAGCGCACCGCCGAACGCCTGGGACGCCTGGTGATGGGGCCGGACTGTGGTACGGCGGTCCTCCAGGGGGCGTGTCTCGGATTCGCCAATGTCACCCGTCCCGGCACGGTCGGCGTGGTCGCCGCCTCCGGGACCGGCGCTCAGCACCTGATGAGTCTGCTGGACGCCGCGCATGTCGGTGTGAGCCACTGCCTTGGGGTGGGCGGCCGTGACCTCTCGGAGGAGGTTGGCGCGAGCTCCGCCGTACGCGCGCTGGACATCCTCGACGCCGATCCACAGACGGACCGGATCGTCGTCATCTCCAAACCGCCGGCGCCCGCCGCGGCCGAGCGGCTCACGGCGCACGCGGCGACGCTCAGCAAGCCGGTGCACACGATCCTGCTGGGCACCCAGGGCCAGGACATCACCAGCGCCGTGGAGGAGGTCCTTCACGCTCAGGGCGTGGCCGTACCGGAGTGGCCCCAGTGGGCCCCCGGTTCTCCCGGCGGTCGCTCCGCCAGGTCCGGAGCCCTGCGCGGCCTGTACTGCGGTGGCACCCTCGCCGAGGAGGCGCTGTTGGTCGTCGAGGCGGAGCTGGGCGCCGTCTCCTCCAACCTGGGCAAGCGCGCGGCCGAGTCGGAGACGCCGCACCGTGTGGTGGACTTCGGGGCCGACGAGTTCACCCAGGGACGCCCCCACCCGATGATCGACCCGATGCCACGGGAGGAGCAGCTCCGCGCCGAGCTGCTGGACGAGGACTGCGCCGTCGTCCTGCTGGACGTCGTGCTGGGCCACGGCGCGCACCCCGACCCCGCGTCCGGTGTCGCCGCCGTGGTGCGTGACGGGCGCGCACTGGGCAGCACGACCCCGGTGATCGTTTCCTTGTGCGGGACGCAGGACGACCCGCAGGACCTGACCCGTCAGGCGGAAACCCTTCAGGCCGCGGGTGCCGAGGTCTACGTCTCCAACGCCGCCGCGGCCCGCCGCGCCGCGCGTCTCGCCGCCGGGAAGGACTAACGATGCCGTCTACAGAGTCGCGACTCACCTCCGAGGCCCCCTCGGTCGTCACCGTTGGCGCCGAACTGCTCACCGACACCCTGACTGCGCAGGGTGCTCCCGTGCACCCGGTGGACTTCCGTCCCCCGCTCGCCGGCGACGGTGTCGACGACGCCCTGGTCGACGTCCTCGCCGACCCGAGGCGCGCCGAAGCGAACGAGACCGCCCTCAACCGTGTGCTCGGAGTTCGTCCCCGCCTGGTGGACGTGCGGCCGGCGAGTGAGTTCCTGGGACTGAGGCCCGGTACCTTCTACCACGCGGGCCCACCCATCGCCTGGAAGGACGCGTCCGGTCCGCTGCGCGGCGCCCTGATCGGGGCCATGCTGTTCGAGGGCCTGGCGCAGTCCCCCGAGGAGGCCGAGAAGGCGCTCGCCGAGGGTGCCGCGACGCTGGAACCGTGCCACCACCACGGTGGGGTCGGCCCCATGGCGGGGGTCGTCAGCCCGTCGATGTGGGTGTTCGTTCTGCGGGACGAGGCGGACCCCGAGCGCTACTCCTGGTGCTCGCTCAACGAGGGTCTGGGCAAGGTGCTGCGCTACGGAGCGTACGGGCCCGAGGTCGTCGAACGCCTGCGGTGGATGTCGTCCGTGCTGGGCCCCGTGCTGCGGGACGCCGTGCGGGCACGCGGACCGATCGATCTCGGGACGATCCTCGCCCAGATGCTGCACATGGGCGACGAGGCGCACAACCGCAACCGTGCGGGCACCCTCATGTTGCTCCGAGACCTGCTGCCCAACCTGGTCGCGGGCGACCACCCGGCCGAGGACCTGGCCGAGGTGATGCGTTTCGTCGGGGGCAACGACCACTTCTTCCTCAACCTGGCCATGCCGGCGCTGAAGTTGATGCTCGACGCCGGACGGGACGTCCCGGGGTCCTCTCTCGTCGTGGCGATGGCGCGTAATGGCACGGAGTTCGGGATCCAGGTGTCGGGAACGGGGGACCAGTGGTTCACCGGACCGGCACAGTACCCGGAGGGCCTGTTCCTCGGTAGCTACGGCCCCGACGACGCCAACCCCGACATCGGAGACTCCGCGATCACCGAGACCGGCGGGATGGGCGGGTTCGTCATGGCGGCGGCCCCCGCCATCGTGCGTCTGGTGGGCGGTGACGCGGCGTTCGCGATGGACGCGACCCAGAACATGTACGAGATCACCAACGACGACCACCCCTTGTTCCAGCTTCCGATTCTGGACTTCCGGGGGTCACCGACCGGGATCGACGTCGCCAAGGTGGTGTCCACCGGGATCCTGCCGCAGATCAACACCGGAATGGCCGGACGGGTCCCCGGTACCGGTCAGGTCGGCGCCGGCCTGGTCACTCCGCCGGCGGAGTGCTTCACCAAGGCGATTCGCGCCCTCGGGGAGGCCGCCGAGGCGCCGTGACGCGCCGCCGAACACCGCGGTCTCTACTGGACACCGAGCCCACGTCGCACCGGGACAGGAAATTGCCCGGTGATGACGTGGGCTTGGTGCCGTCAGGAGGTAGCCGCACCGAGACTGGGGAACGTGTCCCAAGGAATGGGTCACAATTCGGTCTGGGGGGACACATCGTGGCAACCGGCACGAAATCGAAGTCCAGCGGCACCAAGAGCGGCGGCGCGAAGACGTCGAACAGCGCAACGAACGGCCGGTTGTCGAGTCAACCGTCGCTGCACCAGAAGGGCAAGATCGTCCAGGAGTTCGGCACCGTACGGCAGTTCCCGCTGGGCCTGTCCTACGACGCCCGCATGTACTCCTGTGAGCGCCTGAACCGGGTGCTGGCAGACACGCGGATCCTGCGCGACATGTACAAGAAGCATCACTGGGTGATGCGCGGGGAGACCTTCTACCAGCTTCATCTCCTGATGGACAAACACGCCTCGGAGCAGACCGAGCTCATCGACACGATGGCGGAACGCATCCAGACGCTCGGCGGTGTCGCCGTCGGCGACCCACGCCACGTCGCGGAGCTCACGCAGATTCCCCGCACCCCCGACGGTGTGGAGGAGGTCCCCGCGATGCTCTCCCGGTTGCTCGAGGCGCACGAGACCATCCTCATCGAGAGTCACGACGCCGCCGCGCGGGTGCAGGAGTTGGGCGACGACGGCACCAACGACGTCCTCGTCTCCGACGTCATTCGCACCGGTGAGCTCGAAGCCTGGTTCGTGGCGGAGCACCTGGTCGACACCCCGCTGGTCAAGGCCTGACCCGACAACTCGGCCTTCGACGTCGCCACCCGGACGCCGCGGTACCCGCCGCGGCGTCCGTCTGTGTCCCAGGCATCGTTTCCCGTGTTCCGCCACCCCGCGTGTGCACTCCCCGCTACAGTAATGAAAATCATTGTCGTTCATTCATCGTGTGGGGAGTACCTTTGAAGATCGCGTTCGTGGGCAAGGGAGGAAGCGGCAAGACCACCATTGCCGCGCTGTTCACGCGGTACCTCGCGGAGACCGGTCACCCGGTGGTCGCGATCGACGCCGACATCAACCAACACCTCGCCGCCGCGCTCGGCGTCAGCGACGCCACCGCCGCCCAGATCCCACCGCTCGGGCTCCACGTCGGCGACATCAAGGAGATCCTGCGGGGCACCAACCCCCGGATCACCACGCCGTCGGCGATGGCCAAGACCACGCCACCGGGCTCCGGCTCGCGTCTCCTCGACCTCGGTCCCGGTAACCCCGTCCACGACAGGTTCGGGCACCAGGTCGAGGGGGCGACCCTCATGCTGACGGGCCCCTTCAGCGAGGAGGACCTCGGTACGTCCTGCTACCACTCCAAGGTCGGCGCGGTCGAGCTGTACCTCAACCACCTCGTGGACGGTCACGACGAGTACGTCGTGGTGGACATGACGGCGGGCGCGGACTCCTTCGCCTCCGGCCTGTTCACCCGCTTCGACATGACGTTCCTGGTCGCCGAGCCCACGGTTCGCGGTGTGAGTGTGCACCGGCAGTACGCCGAGTACGCGCGGGACCACGATGTCACGATCCAGGTCGTGGGCAACAAGGTGCGCGGAGCCGACGACGTGGAGTTCCTGACCGATCACGTGGGCGACGCGCTACTCACCCACCTCGGGCAGTCGGAGTTCGTCCGGGCGATGGAGAAGGGCCGCCACCCGAGCCTGACCAGCCTCGAACCCGAGAACCTCAAGGCGTTGGGCATCCTGCGTGACACGGTCGACGCCACACCCAAGGACTGGCAGCGGTTCACACGCCAGGGCATCGAGTTCCACATCCGCAACGCCCGCCGCTGGGGCGGTGCCGCCGAGGCCGAACTGGTGGCCCAGGTCGACCCGGACTTCACACTCGGCCCGGACGCGCTCGCGACGTTGGACGGCCAGCGGTCATGACCGTGTGGGGCGGTGCCCACCGCACCGCCCCACGTCCTAATCGGGCGGCCGTCGGCCGTCCGGGCTCGGGGCGGCTCAGAACAGGATGGACATCGCGGCGTCGACCTCGCGAAAGCCGACGTGATCGTAGGCCGCGCGGGCGGGGAGGTTGAAGTCGTTGACGTAGAGGGTGACCCGCGGCGCGAAGTCGGCCAGCGCGGCCCGCACGACGGCGGCCATTCCGGGGACCGAACGACCCTGGCCGCGCAGTTCCGGGTGGACCCACACGCCCTGCACCTGACAGGCCTGCGGCGTCACCGCCCCGATCTCGGCCTTGAAGACGACGCGACCATCCTCGATGTGGGCGAAGGAACGTCCGCTGCGGACCAGCTCCTCGGTGCGCGACCGGTAGAGCGCGTCCCCGTCGCGACTGTCCCCGCTGGGCGAGACACCGACCTCTTCGGTGAACATCGCGACACAGGCCGGGTACAGCAGCGGAAAGTTCTCCATGGTCACCCGCCGCACCCCGGGGTCCGGCCGCACGTGTGCCGGCAGAGCCGTGATCTCCAGGACGGGTTGCCGGGCGCGGATCGCCCGGGGTGGCCCCCAGTGCGGCTCCAGATGACGCCACAGGTCGGTGACCTCATCGACGGGGCCCACGATCGAGGAGCACCGACGACCGCGCCATCGTGCCTGCTCGGCGAAGTGCCACGCGGCGCGGGACCCCGCGTTCACCGGCACCAGGTTCGCCCCGGAGTAGCACAGGGCCTGAAGTTCACCGTCTTCGACGTATCCCCACAGCTCGGCCCCGAGCCGCCCGGGGTCGAAACCGTTCGACCTCAGCCGTGAGTTCACGAACACGTGTCGCACGGGGTCGGCGTCCAACAGACGCCGCACATCGGCGTGATCACGATCCCCGAGAACACGCACGGATGCGGTCCGAAGCATGCGCTGTACCCCCCGCCGCCCGAGACTCCTGTCCACAAGCGTAGGCGACCGGCCCGGCACGGCCCGCGCTACGACACCCACTCGGGACGGTGAGTTCCGAGCCGCTCCACGGAGGGTTGGCGGGTCAGGGTGCGGCGTCGAGTGTCAGCTCACCGAGACACTGGGCTGGCCGGAAGCGGACTCGCCGATCTCCTCCGCCAGGCGGGTGGCCTCGGCGATCAGGGTCTCCACGATCTGGTCCTCCGGGACGGTCTTGACGACCTCACCCTTGACGAAGATCTGCCCCTTGCCGTTGCCCGAGGCCACGCCCAGGTCCGCGTCCCGCGCCTCACCGGGACCGTTCACCACGCACCCCATGACGGCCACGCGCAGCGGGACGTCCATGCCCTCGAGCCCCGCGGTGACGTCGTCGGCCAACTGGTAGACGTCGACCTGCGCCCGGCCACAACTCGGGCAGGAGACGATCTCCAGGCCACGCTCGCGCATCCCCAGTGACTCCAGGATCTGCGCACCGACCTTGACCTCCTCGGCCGGGGGCGCGGACAGGGACACGCGGATGGTGTCGCCGATCCCCTCGGCGAGGAGGGCGCCGAACGCGGCGGCGGACTTCACGGTGCCCTGGAACGCCGGGCCCGCCTCGGTCACCCCGAGATGCAGCGGGTAGTCGCACTGCTGGGAGAGCTGCCGGTAGGCCTGGATCATGACGACCGGGTCGTGGTGCTTGACCGAGATCTTGATGTCGCGGAAGTCGTGCTCCTCGAACAGCGAGCACTCCCACAGCGCCGACTCGACCAGCGCCTCGGGAGTGGCCTTCCCGTACTTGTCCAACAGCCGCTTGTCCAGGGAGCCGGCGTTGACACCGATCCGGATCGGCACGCCGGCGTCCCGCGCGGCGCGTGAGATCTCACCGACCTTGTCGTCGAACTTCTTGATGTTTCCCGGGTTGACGCGAACCGCGGCGCAACCGGCCTCGATCGCGGCGAAGACGTAACGCGGCTGGAAGTGAATGTCGGCGATGACGGGGATCTGCGACTTCTTCGCGATGATCGGAAGCGCCTCGGCGTCGTCGGCGCTCGGCACGGCGACGCGGACGATCTGGCAGCCCGACGCGGTGAGCTCCGCGATCTGCTGCAGGGTCGCGTTGATGTCAGCGGTGACCGTGGTGGTCATGGACTGCACCGAGACGGGCGCTCCCCCACCGACGGGGACGTCGCCCACCATGATCCGCCGGGTGGGGCGACGCTCCGCGAGCGGACGCATCGGAGTATCCGGCATTCCCAGATCGACAGCCATCAGGGCTCAACACCTCACGAGAGAGGGAACGGAAGGACGCCGGCAGCCGTCACGGGCCCAGCGAGCACGTTCCAAGGCTACCGGCTCAGCGAAGAGGACGTCCCAGTTCCCGTCACGGATCACTGGATGAGACGCACCGGGTTGACGACGTCGGCGACGAGCAGCAGGACGCTGAAGCCGATGAAGCAGGCCACGACCACGTAGGCCACCGGCATGAGCTTCGCGACGTCGAACGGACCGGGGTCCGGGCGGGTGAACATTCGCGCCCACCAGCGCCGCACCGACTCCCAGACGGCTCCGAGGATGTGCCCGCCGTCCAGCGGCAGGATCGGCAGCATGTTGAACGCGAACAGGAAGAAGTTCACCGTGGCGAGCAGCATCAACATCATGACGGTGCGGTCCACGGCCGGAATCTCCATGGCGACGATCTCACCGCCCAACCGCGAGGCTCCGACGACACCCACGGGTGAGTCGGCCTCGCGTTCTCCGCCGAGGAACGCCGCCTCCCACAGTCCGGGGATCTTGGTCGGTAGGGCGACCAGGTGGACCACGACGTCCTTGGAGATGGTCCCGATCTCCACGACGGTCTCGCCCGCGGTGAGCGGTTGGCGTTCCTGGAGCGGAGTGAATCCCAGGAACCCGGCCGGCTCCGTCTCCGGAATGTAGCGTCCCTGTTCGTCGACGATCGGCTCCCCGTCGGCGTCGGTGCGCACGATGGGTTCACCGTTCTCGTCCAGCGACGCCACCTCGGACTCGATCACGTCGGCCTGCACGGTGAGGGTCTCGCCGTCGCGCTCGAGCACGATGGTGGTGGCTCCGCCGCTCTCACGGATGGTGCTCTGCAGGGCGCCCCAGTCGGGCGTCTCCTGGCCGTCCACGGACAGGATCCGGTCGCCCTCCTGGATCCCGGCCTCCAGCGCCGGTGTCGGCGGCGCGTTGTCCGGGCAGCCCTCGACGTCCTCGCCGGCGGCCACGACGCACTCGTTGACCCGTCCGACCGTGGTCGTGCTCTCGAAGAACCCGAAGCCCATCATCACCACGGCGAAGATCACGATGGCCAGGACCAGGTTCATGACCGGGCCGGCGAACATCACGATCAACCGCTTCCACGGCGCGCGCTGGTAGAACTGACGGTCCTCGTCGCCGGGCTCGAGATCGACCCGCGCGGCGTCCCGCGCGTCCTCGATCATCGCCCGCCAGCGCGACATCGGCTTGCCGGACGCCTCCGGGTCGTGTCGCGACGGCGGGATCATCCCCACCATGCGCACGAACCCTCCCAGCGGGAAGGCCTTGATGCCGTACTCGGTCTCACCCCAGGTGCGGGACCACAGTGTCTTGCCGAACCCGACGAAGAACTGGGTGCAGCGAATGCCGAACATCTTGGCGGCTGCCATGTGTCCCAGCTCGTGCCACGCGACCGACAGCACGAGCGCCAGGACGAACGCGAGGATGCCAAGCGTTGTCAGCACAGCGGTCATCCGCTACCCCTCAGGACCGATCGATGAGTTCCCATGAGCGGGCTCGGGCCCAGGCGTCGGCGGCGTAGACGGCGTCCAGCGTCGGCGCGTGACGCTCCCCCGCGTCCGCATGTTCCGAGACTACCTGCGCCACGATGTCCACAATCGCCGGGAATGGCAAACGCGTGCCCAGGAACGCCGCCACGGCCTCCTCGTTGGCCGCGTTGTACACCGCGGGCGCCGTGCCGCCCGCGCGTCCCACCTGTGCCGCGAGGGCGACGGCCGGGAACACATCCGAGTCCAGTGGCTCGAAGGTCCACGAGCTGGCGCGGGTCCAGTCGAGGGGCTGTGCCACCTCGGACAGACGTTCCGGCCAGGCGAGACCGTTGGCGATCGGGATCCGCATGTCCGGCGGGCTGGCCTTGGCCAGAGTGGTGCCGTCGACGTACTCGACCATGGAGTGCACCACGGACTGGGGGTGGACGACGACCTCGATCTGGTCGAAGGGGACGTCGAACAGCAGGTGCGCCTCGATCACCTCCAGCCCCTTGTTCACGAGCGTGGCGCTGTTGACGGTGATGACCGGACCCATGTTCCAGGTCGGGTGCGCGAGGGCCTGCTCCGGGGTGACCGCCTCGAGGTCAGACCGGGACCACCCGCGGAACGGCCCACCGCTGGCGGTGACCACCACACGACTCACGTCCCCGGGGCGCCCCTCCACCCTCCCCTGCGCGAGGCTGGAGAGTTGGTCGTCGGGGACGTGGGGGAAGCACTGAGCGATCGCGTAGTGCTCGGAGTCGACCGGAACGATCTGCCCGGGACGCGCCGCGTCGCGCACCAGGGGTCCGCCGATGATGAGCGACTCCTTGTTGGCCAGGGCCAACAGGCGCCCCGACCGCAGCGCGGCCAGGGTCGACTCCAGGCCGAGGGCTCCGGTGATGCCGTTGAGCACGACGTCGCTCGGCCACTGGGCGGCCTCGACGACACCGGCGGAACCGGTGAGGACCTTGGCCGGCGAACCGTGCTGAGCGAGGCCCGAACGTACCACGTCGGCAGCGGACTCCTGGGCGACGGCCACGGCCTCCACGTCGAGCTCGACCGCCTGGCGCACCAGGTCGTCCGGGCGCCCTCCGCCGCCGGCGAGAGCCACGACCCGCAGACGGTCGGGGTGGCGGCGGACGATGTCGATCGCCTGGGTCCCGATGGATCCGGTACTGCCCAGGAGGACGACGTCGCGCCGAGGAGTACCCTGATCCCGACGGTGTGAGCTCGATGGTTCGCTGAGTGGCACATCGCCATCATAGGAGTTCCCCCGCGGGCCGCTGACTTCTCGTGCCGCGACCCACCAGCCCGTCCGCCGGTTTCGGCATGACCGGTGATCGCGTCGCGTGCGACCCAAACGACACTCAGATACGAAGAGTGCTCTTATTGTCACTGTTCGTGTGGCAATATGGCGTGTCATGGCACGTACACTCGCCGCGTCCCTCGTTGGGACCGCCGCCTCCGCCGTCCTGTTCGCCAGCGCGGGCCCCGCCATCGCCGCACCGGCCGCCCCCGCGGATCCGGAGGAGCGCGGCACCGACACCCCGGAGATCGTCCACCACGAGGCCGCCGCCACCGACAACGAACGCAACTCCGTCCTGAGCTACTGGACCGACGCCCGCATGTCCGCGGCCGAACCGCTGGCTCGCCTGTTGGAGCAGACCGGGGGGCTCACCATCACCGGCGACCCCACACAGAGCGCGGGCTCCGACGCACAGGCCGCCCAGGGCGTCAACCCCAACAGCACCGGTGAGCCCTGGCCGGGCGGCGGAACGGTGGTCGAGGCCACCGGGCGCGTCTTCCTCACCATGGGCGGCAACGACTACACGTGTTCTGCCGCGCTGGTCAACGCCGAGAACCGCTCCACCGTGGTGACGGCCGGCCACTGCGTCGCCGACGGTGAGGGCGGCTGGGCCGACAACTGGGTCTTCGTCCCCGGCTACGACAACGGCGACGAGCCGTACGGCCGTTTCGCCGCCCGGGACATGCTCGCCACCGACGCCTGGGCCGAGAACGGCGACGACGAGTACGACTACGCCATGGTGGCCCTCCACGACAACGACGCCGGCACCGCGCCACAGGACGCCGCCGCGGCGCTGGGGATCGAGTTCAACGCCCCCGTCGGCGAACAGGTGTACACCTTCGGTTACCCGGCCGCCGGCCGGTTCGACGGCAACGAGCTGCACTACTGCTCCGGCACCACGGTCGAGGACCCGTGGGGGACGGACGCCTACGGGGTGCCCTGTGAGATGACCCAGGGATCCAGCGGTGGCCCTTTTCTCAGCGACTTCGACACGAGCACCGGCGAGGGCACCGTGACCTCGGTGATCAGCTTCAAGTACTCCGACGACGACTCCACCCAGTACGGCCCCCGCCTCGGCGACGAGGCCCGGAATCTGTACGAACAAGCCGCGTCGAAATGACGGTCCGGGGAGCACCGTCACCCGTAACGGTGCTCCCCCCGCGTCACCTCGCGCCACGACGCGGCCATGGTTACCCCTCGGGCGGAGCCATCACCGTCCCCGAAGCCCGTGCCCCATGGGGCGCCACGGACGGCTCCGGGTGCGTTGTGGACGACGGTCCCCGGCGGACTCGCACGAACGTGGTCCCATCCACTGGGCCCGTAGAGCCCCATACCGATCGCCGCAGCGACCGGACCACGGCAGCACGCGGATCGCACGCCCACACGCCCCGTGGGACGAGGTCACAGAGATCAGGGCACCGTGTGACACCGCCGCCGGGTGTCCCGTGCCCCTGTCGCTTGGCCCCTCGCCCACGCCACACCACGGCCCGTGGTCGCACGGTCGGCGGATCCGCTCCGGGAGTCCCGCGACGCAGCGCGTGGTGGCACGCGCTGCCCAGACGAGGAACGATCGCTGCGGCCCTAGCGGGGTGGCGGAGCCTACGCACCGTGCCCACCGTCGAGGGCGCACGATCGACGAACGGCGACGTTGAACGGCTCATTCGCGGCGGCGTCCCCGAATCCCCGGAACGACGCCCGCGGGTCCCCGATCGGGGGCGAAGGATCGAGCCGAGCGCCATCCTCGGTCCACCATTAGTCACGCCGCTAGTCACGCCGTGTATGGCAGGTTCTCCCGCCGTGACACCCGCGTCGCCCTCACCAGGACAGGGCCGCCGTACGCCAAGCGACTCTCGCGAGGCGCGCGGCGTGTCCACGGGGCGTGGAACGCGCGTCGCGACGTGGCGTCGGTGTGCTCGGCCCGTCGGGCGCGCGACGCGCTGGCCCCGTCCGGGCGGGCGTTCCCCATCGCCACGCGGGCGGCCAACCACATGGTGGAACGACTGGACCACTCCCGGGAAGCGCTCCCGAACGATCAGAGGACCTCGAGGGTCCACTCCGGGGTGAGGTCGAGGTCGTCCTCCCGGGCGTCGGAGCTGATGGCCGCGTTCACCTCGATGACGGACGGCGTGCTTTCGAAGGTGAACGTCTCGTCGAGCGGGGACTCGTTGGTGACGTCGAAGAGCGGGTTCTCGTACGGGTACGCCTCGACGTAGATCGGGCCGACGTAGTCGGCGGCGACGCGTACGTCGACTGGGGCCTCGGGACCGGTGTACTGGTAGACCGCGTCGAACTCGCCGTCGATCGGGGATCCGTCCCACTCGGGGGCGTTGGTCAGGGGGTGCAGTTCGACGCTCCAGTCGCCGTCGGCCTGGACGGAGAGTCCCTGGATCGCCGCTTCGTCCTCGTTGATCACCGTCGCGCCGGAGTACGGGAGCCACTGATGGAAGGTGTCGATCTCGGAGTCCTCCGTGCCGTTGCCGGTGTCGAACGAGACGAGGATGGTCTCCCCCGTGTGCTCGACCGCGAGGTAGCCGATGTCGATGAACGGTTCGAACGACTCCTCGGCGTCTCCGGTTCCCTCCAGCACGACGGGTTCGGACTCGGCGGCGGCTTCCTCGTCGTCTCCCTGTTCGACGGGGGCGGGGGCCTCACGCGCGTCGGCGTCGCCCGCTCCGGGGCGCACCATCACCACGTTGCCGGCGATCAGCGCCAGTAGCACGAGGACCATCGCGGTGATGACCAGTCCCTGCACCGTACGACGTTCGGTCAGGTCGTCGGTGGGGGTGTCGGCACCGGAGGGACCGTTCTCCCGCGCCGGTCCCGCCGGCGTGGCTCCGCCGGGGGGTGGCCCCTGCGGGGTGAACGCCGCGCCGTGGGCGTCCGGCCGTGGCTGAGGCGGCTGGCGATGGTTACCCGGTGGCGGGGGCGGCATCGGGCCCGCCGCTCCGGGAGGTGGGCCGTGTCCCGGTGGTGGGGGTGGTGTCGCCCCACCCTGCCAGGTCGGCTGGGCGCCGGTCGGGGTGCCGGGGTACCCGTGGGCTCCGGGCCGCTGCGGGTGTGGGGGCATCGGCCCGGTGCCCCCGTGGGGCGGCGGGCCGACGGGCGGCCTCCCGCCGGGCTGAGATGGGTGGGGTGGCGGGCCGGGGTGGGGACGGCCGGGGTGGGGACGGCCGGGGGGTGGAGCCGGGTTGGCCGCCGGAGGATACGGGGACTGTCCCGGCGGAGGCCCATAGGGCGCCCCCGGAGGGACGGGGCCCTGGGGAGGACCTGCCTGGTGGCGGGCGTCGGGCTGGCCCGGGCCCGGTGGTCCCGGAGCCCATCCGGGCGCACCGGGAGGCGCGGGCGGCGTGGCTCCCGGTGGGATGGGGCGTTGGTCCGGTCTCGGTCCGGGGTCGTGGTGGCCCGGGTCCCGCGGTTGCTCCCCAGGGGACGGACTCCCGTGAGTTGGCACCTTGCGTCCTCCTCGGTCAGCTCACACGCGCACGCGGCGCATCCCCGTGGGGGGATACCGGTCACCGTGGGCCGCGCCCGGTGGCGCCACCTCATCGATGGCGGCGAGGTCCGCGGGAGTCAGGGCGAGCTCGCGGGCGGCCAGGTTCTCCTCAAGATAGCGCTGCCGTTTCGTCCCGGGAATCGTCACGACGTCCTCGCCCTGGGCCAGGACCCACGCGATGGCCAACTGTCCGGGTGTGGCTCCCTTGCTCGCCGCCAGTTCCTCCAGCCGACGCACGAGGGCGACGTTGGCGGTCAGGTTGTCGCCGGCGAAGCGGGGGAAGTTCGGGCGGGCGTCGCCCGAGGTCAGGTCGTCCTCGGCCTGGATCGCCCCGGTGAGGATCCCACGGCCCAGGGGGCTGTAGGCCACGACGCCGATGCCGAGCTCTCGGGCCAGGGAGAGGATGCCGTCACTCTCGATGTCCCGGGTGAACAGCGAGTACTCGTACTGCAGCGCGGTCACCGGATGCGTGGCGTGCGCCCGGCGCACGGTTTCGGGTGCGGCCTCGGAGATCCCGAGGAAGCCGACCTTTCCCGAGGTGACGAGCTCGGCCATGGCGCCCCATGTCTCCTCCACGGGGACGTCCGGATCGACGCGGTGCTGGTAGTAGAGGTCGATGTGGTCGACACCGAGCCGGTGCAGCGATCCGTCCACCGCGGCGCGCACGTACTCGGGGCGACCGTTGACACGACCGGTCGGCCGCCCCTCGGGGTCGACTTCCTGACCGAACTTGGTGGCGAGCACCACGTCGTCGCGGTGTGGGCGAAGAGCGGCACCGACCAGGCGCTCGTTCGTCCAGGGCCCGTACATGTCGGCGGTGTCGAAGAAGTCGACCCCCAGCTCCACCGCCCGCTGGAGGGTGCGCAGGGACTCCGCCTCGTCCTGGCCGGCGTAGCTGTGGGTCATCCCCATGCAGCCCAGCCCCAGCTCGGTCACGGTCATGCCCTGACCGCCCAGTTCCCGCCGCCGCACGCAAGCCCCCTCACCCAACGCCCGAGCTCGTTCTCGACCCGGCTCTCACAGCGCTTGATCCTAGTTCACCGGGAACGGACGCAAGATCACCCGTGGGGGCGTTGTGGTCAAGTGACCACGCGGATCGGCTCGCCGTCGAGGAAGGCCTCGATGTCCGCCACGGTCTCGGTGAAGAACGTTCGATAGGTGCCGGCGGTGCCGTAGCCGATGTGCGGTGTCAACACGGTGTTCGGGGTCGAGCGCAGCGGGTGCTCGACGGGGAGTGGTTCGACGTCGTAGACGTCCAGGGCCGCGCCCGCGATCGTTCCGTCGTGCAACGCCGTGACGAGTGGCCGCTCCTGCACGATGGGGCCACGGGAGGTGTTCACGAGGTAGCCCCCGGACCCGATCAGGTCGAGTTCCCGAGCGCCGATCAGACCCCGGGTTCCGTCGTTCAACCGCAGGTGGATCGTCGCGACGTCCGACTCCGCGAGGAGCTCGGGGAACGTCACGCGGCGCGCACCGTGCTCGGCGGCCCGCTCGTCGGTCAGGTTCGCGCTCCAGGCCAACACCCGCATGCCGAACGCCTCGCCGATCCGCGCCACTCGGGAGCCGAGCCGGCCGAGTCCGAGCACTCCCAGTGTCCGGCCGTGCAGGTCCGCGCCCACCGTGTGCTGCCATCCGCCGCCACGGATCGAGGCGTCCTCCGCGGGAACACGGCGCAGCAGGGACAGGATCAGCGCCCAGGTGAGCTCCACGGTGTGCGTGGGCGGCGACGCGGTCCCGCACACGGTCACACCCAGCTCCCGGGCGGCGTCCATGTCGATCGCGGGGTTCCTCATCCCTGTGGTCACCAGGAGCCGCAGCCTGGGCAGACGTCGAAGGAGATCCGCGTCGAAGGTGGTGCGTTCCCGCATGGCACACACGACCTCGAAGGGCTCCAGCCGGTCCGCGAGCGCGTCCACGTCACTCAGATGGTCGTTGAAGACGGTGAGTCGGACCCGATCCCCCAATCGGGTCCAGTCGCCGAACTCGCGGGAGATGTCCTGGTAGTCGTCCAGAACCGCCACGGAGGTGATGTGAGCCATTCAGGTAGCCTACGACGCTCGTCCCGGCCCCTCACCGGCGGCGTCACGACGATTGGGCTCAGGAGGGTGTGCGGCCAACCGCGGCGACGTCCGCGACACCGTCGGGAGTGTGGTGGATGTGCCGCAGGATCGCCGCCGCGGCGGCTTCCGCGTCCCGCTCCCGGACCGTCGCCAGGATCTCGCGGTGCTGCTGGTTGGCCTGCCGCGTGTCGCGACCACCCTGCATCATGTCCGCCAGGATGTAGACAGCGGCGGAACTCTGCAGTGACTCGACAATAGCGGCGAGCCGCGGCGAGTGTGCGGCTTCGGTGAACACGGCGTGGAACTGACGGTTGCGCTCGACCCAACGGGTGAGGTCGACCTCGGCTTCGGCCAGATCCTGGATCTCCTGGGCACGCTGGATGTCGTCGTCGGTGATCCGCACCACCGCGCGACGCATGATCTCCGGTTCCAACAGGCAGCGGACGCGGTAGATCTCCTCGGCCTCCTCCGCGTTCAGGGCACGGACGACCGCACCACGGTGGGCGTCCACCCGCACGAGTCCCTCGGCCGCGAGGTCCCGCAGCGCCTCCCGCACCGGTGTGGTACTGACGCGAAGCTTCTTGGCCACCTCCGCCTGGATGAGCCGGTCTCCGGCCTGCAGCCGCCCGGTGAGGATGGCCTGGGAGATGGTGTCGCGAACGAACTGGTAGGCGGTGCGCCGTTCCCCCAGTCGCGCCAGCTCCACGACTACCCCCGTACCCCTCGACGCGCTGTCGGCGGTGACCCCGACATCAGCGAGCCAGCTTACCTGCGGCGAAGCCTCTTCACGCCTCGGGTTGACCATTGAGCGACAATGATCCACGCTGTGGGACTTCCCCCCATTGGCTCGTCATAACGACGCGCCCACTGTCGAGCGGAAGGACGGCCGCGGATAGGAAGAACATCGGGAGGAACGTGGGATCTGTGCTATGGGATCGATACCCGTGCTGTTCAACGGCGCGCGCATGCCCCCTTCGGATCACGGCAAAACATACGCTCCCGCAAAATCTTCATATCGAATTCCCCATTCGCGGGCGCGAATACGCCAGCAAATGGCCGCCCGTCAACTCAGTGGCGTGACCGGAAGAGGTCACAATAGTCGGCCGCGTCGATAGTGATCAGGAACACGATCACGCACGGGCCGGGCCCACGTAGCAGGCATCTGGGGGCAGACACGGACAGAACACGTGGGTACGGTTCCCGCCAAATCCGGGCAAACCACCCCCGTGTTGCACGCGGCATTTCCATCTTCTAGTAATTTACTCAGGGTTAGTACACAGCGCCAGCTAACAAAGGAAGAACGGCTGGGCATTTCGACTATGCGATGGACGTGATTGCCACTTAGGGTTTGCGTATCCATTGGCGCGCCACCGACACACCCCACGCGGTCGGGGCGCGCCCAAGCGGCATGAAAAACGTCACTGAACAGGCTCACGACCGGTCCGCGTCCCCCCGGTCCGGCAGGAGAGCCGCCACACTCCCGAAAATGGAGAAGGAGGAGGCGAGGAGTCATCCTAGCTAACTACATCAGAACTCATATGAACCCGCCGGTGTTCTTCACTTCCGGCATCGTCATCCTGGCCTTCGTGATCGCTGGCATCACGGCCGGCATCGTGGTGGACGAGGACGTACTCGACGCTCGCTCGTGGGGCTGGATCACGGGGATCGGCGAGTACTTCGGCTGGCTGTACGTGATCGCCGCCACCTTCTACGTCATTTTCGTCCTCTTCCTACTGTTCAGCCGGTACGGGCTGATCAAGCTGGGGCCGGACGACTCGAAGCCGGAGTTCGGCACGATGGCGTGGTTCGCCATGCTGTTCACCGCCGGCATGGGAATCGGCCTGGTCTTCTTCGGTGTCGCCGAGCCCACGGGGTACCTGGAGTCGGTGATCGTCGAGGGGGCGAACAACCCCGACGAGCAGGCGGCGCTCGCGATGAGCGCGACCCTGTTCCACTGGGGCTTCCACCCCTGGTCGATCTACATCATCCTGGGTCTCGCCCTCGGGTACTTCTCCTACCGCAAGGGGCTGCCACTGCGCCCCGCGTCGGCGTTCTACCCGCTGATCGGTGACCGCATCTACAAGTGGCCCGGCCACATGGTGGACATCCTCGCCGTGTTCGGCACCATGTTCGGTCTCGCCACGTCACTGGGTCTGGGCTCCGGCCAGATCAACGCCGGCCTGAACGCCGTGTTCGGCGTCCCGTCCAGCATGCCCCTGCAGATCGGCATCATCGCCGTGATCACCGTGGTCGCGCTCTACAGTGTGCTCGCCGGGATCGACAAGGGCATTCGGCGCCTGTCAGTGCTGAACATGTGGTTGGCGATCGCGCTGCTCATCATCGTGTTCATCTTCGGCCCCAAGCTGTTCATGGTGAACGGCATGGCCGACTGGACCGGCGCGTTCCTGCAGTCCCTGCCCGAACGCAGTCTGTCCGTCGTCACCCCCTCAATGAACCCCGACCTCGCCGAGTGGCAGGCGAACTGGACGTTCTTCTACTGGGGCTGGTGGATTTCCTGGGCGCCGTTCGTGGGGATGTTCATCGCCCGTATCTCCTACGGTCGCACCATCCGTCAGTTCATCACGGGTGTGCTCTTCGCCCCGATCGGCGTCACCATCGTGTGGTTCGCCGTCTTCGGCGGGTCGGGCATGTTCTACGACCTGACGGAGGACGCGGGCATCGGTTCAGCCGACTCGGACCGTGCGATGTACCAGCTCCTCGAGTCGCTGCCGATGCACGATGTCGTGTTCCTGGCCACCGCGGTACTCACCATTCTGGTCGTCGCGTTCTTCTTCATCACCTCCTCGGACTCTGGTTCACTGGTCATCGACATCCTGACCAACGGGGGCGACCCGAACCCGAGCAAGGTACAGCGGGCGTTCTGGGCCATCCTGGAAGGTGTCGTCGCCGCGGTCCTGGTGGCGGCGGGTGGAGCGGCGGCACTGCAAACACTGCAGGCGGCGTCTCTCACCACGGGTGTGCCGTTCGCTATCGTGCTCGTACTCGTCGCGTTCGGCCTCCTCAAGGCGCTCCGCCAGGAGAACGTGGGAGCCCTGCAGCTCCGTGCCGCGGGCCTGCCCGCACCGTCGACCGGCCACGAGACCGGACCCGGTGGACCCGACAAGGAGAACCTGGAGAGCGGCAAGGGAGTAGCCACGTGACGTTCTCCCAGCCGACACATCGAGAGGAGGGATGGCACGCATGAGGAACCCGTTCCGCGGAGTGGTCGACTACATCAGCGAGATGCAGCGCATGGCGGACGCCATGGCGACCATGGACAGCTCGTCAACGACCCAGGACCGCGGCTTCTCCGACGCCTGGACCCCGACCACGGACATCTACGCCCATGGCACGGACCTGGTGATCCAGTGTGAGGTGCCGGGCGTCCAGCCGGACGAGCTGGAGGTGGCGCTTTCTCACGGCCACCTGTCCATCACGGGTGAACGGCACCGCGCTGAGGAAGGCCTGCAGTACTACGCCAACGAGCGGTACTACGGAGCCTTCCGTCGGGAGATCTCGCTCCCGGAGGACGTGACCGAGGACCGCATCAGCGCCGACTTCGAGGAGGGACTCCTGACCGTCACCGTACGCGGAGGCGCTGAGTCGCAGGGTCCCAAGCAGATCTCGGTACGCAGCAGGAAGCGCGCGAAGCAGGCCGGCCAGGGACGCTAGTCCACGGACCGAGCCTTCGCTCGCGGAAGTGACTGTGCCCCCGAGGGGATGATCCCCTCGGGGGCACAGTCATGCGGTCCGGCTCTGCGTCGAGTGTTTGTCCGCGCGGCCCGCCCGTGGCATGGGGAACCACTGAGCGCCGCAGTTGGTGCAGCAGTAGATCAGACGATCCCCACAGACCTGGCACGGCGGGCCGACCAGTACGTCCTGCTCCGACGTCCGGTGTCGATCCTCGAACCTCCGGACTTGCTGACACGCGTTGCATCGGATGGGGATGCGAGGCGCCTTGGGCCAAGGCTCCTCGGGCTGTGGCTTGTGGCCCATTTTGGCCCACCCCTTGTTGATTCGTGCCGTTCGATGACGGGACTGTGCACGGAGACTACGCCGATCCCCCCACGATCGCGGGCGAACCGACGGAGTGTTAGTCAGACCACACCCGGGCCGGTTCGCCATCCGTCCGAACGATAATCCCTCGCGCCAACGCGAGCCACCGACGCGTGGCGCGCTCTGGGCGGCGATAGAGTGTTACTCGCAAGTAACTTGTTCTTTCGTCGAGGGGGACTCCCATGACACGCCACGAGACACCGGAGAAGATCGACGTCGACGCGTTGCGGACCCTCCTGGACGGTCGGTGGGGGCACGCTCGCGACGTGGTGCGGACGTCGATGCGGGGGGACCTGTTCACTCCCGTGTACGGCCTCGACACCGAAGGCCACCGGGACCGCGTGGCCGAACAGATGCGCGTGCTCGCCGCCACTCCCCTCCCCGGGTTCGGCTTCCCGGTGGAGTACGGCGGCACCGACGATCCCGGTGCGGCCACCGTGGCGTTCGAGATGACCGTCATGGACCAGTCACTGATGGTGAAGCTCGGCGTACAGTGGGGGCTGTTCGGGGGCGCGATCCTCTCCTTGGGGACGCGGAGGCACCACGAGCGCTACCTTCGTCCGCTCATCGCCCTCGACCTCCCCGGATGCTTCGCGATGACAGAGTCAGGACACGGCTCCGACGTCCAGTCGCTGCGGACGACCGCGACCTACGATCCCGACACCGAGGAGTTCGTGGTCCACACCCCCGACGACGACGCCCGCAAGGACTACATCGGCAACGCGGCCCGTGACGGGCGACTCGCCGTCGTCTTCGCCCAGCTCATCACGGGCGGAACCAACCACGGGGTGCACGCGTTGGTGGTTCCGATCCGCCACCCCGACGGCACCACCGCCACGGGGGTTCGCATCGAGGATTGCGGGCGTAAGGCCGGGCTGAACGGGGTGGACAACGGAAGGATCTGGTTCGACCGGGTGCGTGTTCCACGCGAGGCCCTGCTCAACCGGTACGGCGACGTCGCGGCCGACGGTACGTACACCAGCCCGGTGGAGAAGAAGAGCAAGCGGTTCTTCACGATGTTGGGAACCCTCGTCCGTGGTCGGGTGAGTGTCGCGGGCGGCGCCGGGGCGGCCGCACGGGCCGCGCTCACTATCGCCCTGCGCTACGCCGACAGGCGGCGCCAGTTCCCCAACCCCGAGACCGGCGAGGAGACGCGTCTCCTCGACTACCGTACCCACCAGCGCCGACTGCTGATCCCCCTGGCCCGGACCTACGCCCTCGCGTTCGCCCAGGAGGAACTGACGCGCACCATGCACGAGATCGCCACCGGAGCGCGGGAGGGTGAGCACGCCCAGCGGGAGTTGGAGTCCCGCGCCGCCGGTCTGAAGGCGGTCGCCACGTGGCACGCCATGGACACGATCCAGACGGCGCGTGAGTCCTGCGGTGGCGTCGGCTACCTCGCCGAGAACCGGTTCGCGGGCCTGCGGGAGGACACCGACGTCTTCACCACCTTCGAGGGAGACAACACCGTTCTGCTGCAGTTGGTCGCCAAGGGGCTGCTCACGAACTACAAACAGGAGTTCGAGAGCCTGGAGACGATGGACGCCGCGCGTTTCGTCGCGGGACAGTTCCTCGGCGCGGTCATCGAACGCACGACGGCGCGCAGCACCATCGAACGACTCGTCACCGTCGCTCCCGGCAGGGAGGACAACGACGCACTGTTCAACCGGGGCTGGCAGGTGACGATGTTCGAGGACCGCGAGCGGCACATCGTCGAGGGCTTGGCCCGACGCATGCGCAAGGCCGGGCGCTCCGGCTCGGCTGAGGCGGTCAACGACTGTCAGGACCACATGGTCTCCGCCGCGCGCGCCCACATCGACCGTGTGGTGCTGGAGGCGTTCGTCGGCGCCCTGGAACGATGTGAGGACCCGGGTGTCCGTTCTGTGCTGGAGAAGGTGTGTGACCTCTACGTTCTCTCCACTATCGAGGAGGACCGTGGGTGGTTCCTCGAGCACGACCGGCTACGCCCGACCCGGGCCAAGGCCGTGACGGACGCGGTGAACACGCTGTGCGCGCGGCTCCGTCCCCACGCCGGGGAGTTGGTCGACGCCTTCGCCCTGCCCGACGAGTGGCTGGGGGCGCCGATCGCGCGCTGAACCCGACCATGAGGAGATCGGACGGAGGGACCACGCCAACCGCGCCGGTGGCGTGATCGCCCGTGCGGTCTCCTCATCCAGTGAAACCGTCCCAGATCGCCGTCACCAACTGCCACGGCGGCATCAGGGTCCACATCGCGGCGAGGCTCACGGCCGTGAGGCCTCCGAACATCCACGCGGCGATCTTGCGCCGCGACCAGAGCGCGGCTCCCAGCCCTCCGAGGGGCACGACAACCGCGCACACCAGGAGCCCGAGCAGGTATCCGGCGAGCCGACGCCGTGCCTCGTCGGTGACCTCCTCCGCCTGCAGGGCGAAGCCCTCGGCGAGGAAGAACAGCA
Source organism: Spiractinospora alimapuensis (assembly GCF_018437505.1). Classification (NCBI taxonomy): domain Bacteria; kingdom Bacillati; phylum Actinomycetota; class Actinomycetes; order Streptosporangiales; family Nocardiopsidaceae; genus Spiractinospora; species Spiractinospora alimapuensis. The sequence goes on from NZ_CP072467.1 coordinate 1,834,187, forward strand.
GGAACATCGGCACGCCGACGACCCACACCAAGGCGAGGGCCGTCCACACCAGCACCGGCCACCGCGACGGGCCGTCGACCACGTAGGGCGTGCGCCGGGACGACGGTTCGGCGCGCCCCGGCAACGGCGAGGGCGCACGCGTCATCTCCTCCGTGGCCGCCCCCTGGGGACGCCTCGAGGAGCCCTTGCGCTTCTTCTTCGGTGACACGTCCGCCACGCTACCCGCGCTCCTGGCCTCGACTCCCCAGGTCTGGGGGCGCCGCGCCACCGACCGGCTCTCGCGCGCCACCGAAACTCAATCCGGACATTAATTCCCATACACCCCACAAGCCCCGAAATCACGTTCCGGTACATTCGCACTCCGGACTCATGATGATCATGAACCGTGTTGATTCCGACAAATTGGACATTGGGTTCGGAGTGCAACAACGGTGTACTCTTTCGTCAGCCATTGCCCTAGACATCCATGATCACGGCACCCCCGTACGCCTTGTGACCACGTGACACCAGATACCCGGGTAACGGCCGTTTCGTGGCGCTCTCGCATTGATAACGAAGAGTCGCGAGTGGTTGGTAACCCCCTTCCCGCACGTTAGTGTCCCGCTGAATGAGTGGGCTGACTTTCACCGGGACCGCGTTCCGCGGCACCGAAGGGATACAACCGTGAACAACAACAAGAACGCGATGTTCGGCATCGCCGCGACCGCGAGTGCGCTCGCGCTCACCATGACGGCCTGTTCCAACGGTGACGACTCCGGTGACGACGGAGGAGGTGGCGAGGCCGGTGATATTCGCGTCGGCCTCGCCTACGACATCGGCGGTCGTGGCGACCTTTCGTTCAACGACGCGGCCTACGCCGGGCTGGAACTCGTCGAATCCGAAATGGACGTCGAGATCAACGACGTCGACGCGGCGGAGGAAGAGACCGACTCCGACAAGATGAACCGGCTCGAACTCATGGCCGACGAGGGCTACAACCCCGTCATCGCGGTCGGGTTCGCCTACGCGGACGCGATCGCGGAGGTCGCGCCGAACTACCCCGACGTGAGCTTCGCGATCGTCGACGAGAACATGGAGGAGCACGAGGCCGCGGAGACCGAGGACCTGAGCAACATCTCCAGCCTCATGTTCGCCGAGAACGAGGGCTCCTTCCTCGCCGGTGCCGCGGCGGCCCTGTCCTCGGAGGCCGACCACATCGGCTACGTCGGCGGGGTCCAGGTGCCGATGATCGAGTCCTTCGAGGCGGGGTTCGTCGCGGGCGCCCAAGAGGTGAACCCGGACATCGAGGTCGAGAGCGCCTACGTCAGCCAGCCTCCGGACTTCAGCGGATTCCAGGACCCGGCACGTGGCGGATCCATCGCCGACGGCCAGATCGACGCCGGCGCCGACGTGATCTACCACGCCGCCGGTGGCTCGGGAATCGGCGTGCTCGACTCGGCGGCGGAGAACGAGATCAGCTTCATCGGTGTCGATTCCGACCAGTACCTCACCGCCGAGGACGAACAGCAGGAATTCGTGATCACCTCGATGATCAAGCGGGTGGACACCGCGGTGTTCGATTTCGTCGCGTCGGTGGCCGACGGCACGGTCGAGGGCGGCGTGACGCGTTTCAACCTGGAGAACGACGGCGTCGACCTCGCGGACACCAACGAAGAGGCGTACGCCGAGTTCGCCGACGAGATCGAAGAACTGCGCCAGCGGGTTATCGACGGCGACATCGAGGTCCCCACCGAACCCTGAGGGAATCACCGAACCCCAAGGAAATCCCCACCGGATGAATGACAACACCTCAGGCGGGGCCGACGAAACGTCGGCACCCGCCGTGGAAGTTCGGGGCATCGGTAAACGGTTCCCCGGTGTCGTCGCGAACGACGACGTGACCTTTTCGGTGACCCGCGGAACCGTACACGCCCTGATCGGCGAAAACGGCGCCGGTAAGTCGACGTTGATGAAAATCCTCTACGGGATGCAACGCCCCGACACCGGAAGCATCGCGGTCGATGGCGAGGCGGTGAGTTTCTCCTCCCCCGCCGACGCGATCACCCACGGAATCGGAATGGTCCACCAGCACTTCATGCTGGCCGACAACCTGACGGTGCTGGAGAACGTGGTCCTGGGCGCCGAACGGCTGCACGGCATCGGCGCACGGGCCCGCGCCCGGATTCGGGAGCTCTCGGATTCCTACGGGCTGGGTGTCCAGCCTGACGAGCTCATGGCCAACCTCGGTGTGGGCGCCCGGCAGCGGATCGAGATCCTCAAGGTTCTCTATCGGGGCGCCAGGATCATCATCCTGGACGAACCCACCGCGGTCCTGGTCCCCCAGGAGGTCGACGAGCTGTTCGACAACCTGCGGGAGCTGCGGCGGGAGGGCCTGACCGTCCTCTTCATCTCGCACAAGTTGGACGAGGTGCTCACCGTCGCCGACCGCATCACCGTGATCCGGCGGGGCACCACCGTGGACACCGTGGTGCCGGAAAACACCTCCGCTCGGGAACTCGCCGCCCTCATGGTGGGTGGTCAACTGCCCGTCCCCGAGCTCCGCGAGTCCACTGTGACCGACGAGGTCGCCCTGGACGTCCGTGACCTACGCGTCGCCGCTCCGGACGGACGCCCGGTGGTCGACGACGTCACCCTGCGAATCCACAAGGGCGAGATCGTGGGCATCGCGGGGGTGGAAGGCAACGGCCAGGGTGAGCTCGTCGAGGCCATCATGGGCATGCGCGCCATCGCCGGCGGTACCATCCGGTTGGGGGACCGAGAGGTCACCCACTGGTCCACCCGCGACCTACGGTCCGCGGGCATCGGGTTCATCCCCGAGGACCGGCACAGGCACGGTCTCCTGCTGGAGTCGCCACTGTGGGAGAACCGGCTGCTCGGTCATCAGGTCGAGCCGCGGTTCAGCGCGGGCCCGTTCCTGCGTCGATCGGCCGCCCGGGACGACGCCAACCGGATCGCCTCCGAGTACGACGTTCGAACTCCGAACGTCGACGTCCTCGCCGACACACTCTCCGGCGGGAACCAGCAGAAGTTCATCGTCGGTCGGGAGATGAGCGGCGAGCCCCTTGTGCTCCTCGCCGCCCATCCCACCCGTGGCGTCGACGTCGGTGCCCAGGCCGCCATCTGGGACCAGCTTCGACAGGCACGCCACCAGGGCCTCGCTGTGCTACTGGTGTCCGCTGACCTGGACGAGCTCATCGGCATGTCCGACACCCTGCACGTGATCCTGCGCGGCCGCCTCGTCGCCCAGGTCGACCAGCGGACCGTGACTCCGGAGGAGCTGGGGTCGGCCATGAGCGGCGCCCGGGTGTCATCGGACGCCGCCGACGAAGCCACCGCCAGCGACGCTCGCGGCGATGTCACCGCGGTCGACGACGATGACGACGAGGAGCGGTCATGAAGCGGTACCTGGTTCATCCCGCGGTCCTGACCGGCGGGGCGGTCGCCTTCGGCCTCCTGATCGCTCTCTGCGTCACCTCGCTCGTCTTCCTCGCCAGCGGCGTCAATCCGGGGGTCGCGTTCGGCCGCATGCTGGAACACGGCACGAAACCGAACGTCGTCGTCACCGTGATCAACGGCGGGACCACGCTGTACCTGGCGGGGGTCGCGGTCGCGATCGGATTCAAGATGCGGCTGTTCAACATCGGCGTGGACGGTCAGTACCGGCTCGCCGCCATGCTGGCCGCGGTGATCGGCGGCTACCTGACCCTCCCCCCGGTTCTGCACCAGATCGTCATCGTCCTCGCCGCCATGGCGGTCGGAGCGTTCTGGGCCGGGCTCGCCGGGCTGTTGAAGGTCACGCGCGGCGTGCACGAGGTGATCTCGACGATCATGCTCAACTTCATCGCCACCGGCATCGTCGCCTACCTGTTGCACGCCGACCGGCTCGCCGAACGGGCCGGCAACAACGTCCGCACCCCCATCATTCCGGAGTCGGGCCAGGTCGCCGGGTTCCCCGGGGAGATGTTCGGGTTGGCGACGCCGCGCCCCGTCTTCGGGCTGGTGCTGCTCGCCGCCGCCGTGGGCGTGGGCTACTGGCTCCTGCTCAACCGGACCCGGTTCGGCTTCGACCTCCGGGCCACCGGGCAGTCCGCCACCGCCGCTGAGGCCAGTGGAGTCCCCGTCCGACGCATGGTGTTCATCTCCATGCTCATCTCGGGAGCGATCGCCGGGCTGGTGGGCATCCCGCAGCTTCTCGGCGAGTCCCACACCTACTCGCTGGACTTCCCGGCGGGGCTGGGCTTCACCGGGATCGCCATCGCCCTGCTCGGCCGCAACCATCCCGTGGGCATCGCGGCCGCAGCGTTGTTCTGGTCGTTCCTGGACCAGTCCGCGTCGGTCCTCACCATCGACGGCATCCCCCGCGAGATCGCGGTCATCACCCAGGCCGCGATGGTGCTCAGCGTCGTCATCGTGTACGAGGTTGTCCATCGGTGGGCCCGCAGGTTCCAGCAGGAACAGGTGAGCTCCCAGCTCGACCGCTCGGAGGCGCAGGCATGAGCCAGTGGATGGGCGACGTCACCGCACGCTCCCAACCGGCCACCACCTCGCGGACCTGGACGTGGTGGCGGATCGCCGTACTGGTCTTGGCGGGGTTCATCGCGGTCGCCGGGGTGCGAGCGATCACGGGCGAGCACGCGCTGACGTCCAGCGGCACGATCCGGGCCCTGATCCAGGGGGCGGTGCCGATCGCGCTGTGCGCGCTCGGGGGGTTGTACGCCGAGCGCGCCGGGATCATCAACATCGGCCTCGAGGGCATGATGATCGTGGGGACCTGGACCGCCGCCTACGCGACCGTGGTCACCGGCAGCCCCTGGCTCGGGCTGGTCGGCGGGGTGGTCGGCGGGATGCTCGGTGGCCTGCTGCACGCGGTCGCCACCGTCACCTTCGGCGTCGACCACATCGTGTCCGGGGTCGCGATCAACATCCTGGCCCTGTCGGCCATGCGCTATTTGGCGATCCAGTTCTTCCTGGACATGGAGGGCGGCGGCGCGGGCCAGTCCCCGCAGCTTCCCGGTTTCCCTCGCATCACCATCCCAGGAGTCGACCTGATCCTCGGCCCGGTGGAGGCCACGCGATGGTTCCTGGTCTCCGACTTCGCGGCGCTGGTCATCGGGCTCACGACGTCGATGTCGGTCGTGACCCTGCTGGCGATCCTGCTCCTCCCGGGCAGCTTCTTCCTGTTGTGGCGCACCAGTTTCGGTCTGCGCCTACGCTCCATCGGGGAGAACCCCGACGCCGCGGAGTCCCTGGGCGTCCCCGTGTACACCTACAAGTACATCGCCCTGCTGATCTCCGGGGGCATGGCCGGGCTGGGTGGCGTCTTCCTCGCCATGGTGGCCGCCTCCGGGTATCAGGAGGGCCAGACCGGGGGCCGCGGATACATCGGCCTCGCGGCGATGATCTTCGGTAACTGGCGGCCCACCGGCATCGCCATGGGCGCCGGCCTGTTCGGCTACACCGAGGCCCTGGCCGACCGTGGCGCCGGGGAAACCGTCAACGCGCTCCTCCTCGTCATCGGGATCGCGTTGCTGGCCGTGGCGGTCTTCCAGGTACGCCGAGGAAAACCGGTCGCCGCCGCTGTCGCCGTCCTCGTGGCGGCCGGCGCGCTCACCTGGTTCTTCACCTCCGACACGGTGCCGCAACAGTTGGTGACATCGACGCCGTACATCGCGACAATGCTGGTGCTCGCCCTGGCGGCACAGCACCTACGGCCGCCGGCGCGGGTCGGGCGTCCGTGGCGACGGGAGAAGAGCTCTTGACCACCGACAAGGTCGACTGGCCGGCGCTGCGCGAAACCGCCGCCGAGGTCATGGCACGAGCGTACGCCCCCTACTCGGGTTTCCGGGTGGGGGCCGCCGCGGTGGTACACGACGGCCGGGTCGTGACGGGGTGCAACGTGGAGAACGCCTCCTACGGCGTGGGCCTGTGCGCGGAGTGCGGTCTGGTCTCCCACCTCCACGCCTCCGGAGGTGGACGTCTGGTGGCGCTGGCGTGCGTGGACTCCGCCGGATCGGCCCTGCTTCCCTGCGGCCGTTGCCGACAGGTGCTGTTCGAACACGGCGGGACCACCCTCCTCATCGACACGCCGGAGGGACCGCGCCCGCTGGGCGAGCTGCTGCCGATGGCGTTCGGCCCGCAGGACCTGGACCGTCCCCACCCCGACACGGTGTCCCCCGACACCGCGTCCTGACCCTGAACCCGCGGACCCAACGGTCGGAGAAGCATGGACGTCATCGACATCATCGCGACCAAGCGGGACGGCGCGGAACTGTCCCCGGCACAGATCGACTGGGTTCTCGACGCCTACAACCGTGGTGTCGTCGCCGACGAACAGATGGCGGCCCTGGCGATGGCGATCGTGTGGCGCGGGATGAGCCGCGCCGAAGTGGGTCGGTGGACCGCGGCGATGCTGTCCTCCGGCGACCGGCTCGACTTCACCGACCTGGACCGACCCACGACGGACAAGCACTCAACGGGCGGTGTCGGCGACAAGATCACCCTGCCGCTGACCCCCACCGTCGCGGCGTGCGGGGGCGCGGTTCCGCAACTCTCCGGGCGCGGACTGGGCCACACGGGAGGCACCCTCGACAAGTTCGAGTCCATCCCCGGCTGGCGTGCCGATCTCTCTCCCGAGCGGATGCGCCGGGTCCTCACGGAGGTCGGTGGGGTCGTGTGCGCGGCCGGGTCAGGTCTCGCGCCGGCCGATCGCAAGCTGTACGCGCTGCGGGACGTCACCGGGACCGTGGAGTCGATCCCGCTCATCGCGAGCTCCATCATGTCGAAGAAGCTGGCGGAGGGCACGCGGGCCCTGGTCCTGGACGTGAAGGTGGGCAGCGGCGCGTTCCTGCCGGACGTGGAGTCGGCGCGCGCACTGGCCCGCACCATGGTGGACATCGGTACCGACGGTGGAGTCACCACCGTGGCGCTGTTGACGGCGATGGACACCCCGCTGGGTCTTCAGGTCGGCAACGCCCTGGAGGTCGCGGAGGCCGTGGAGGTACTCGACGGTGGCGGACCGAGTGACGTGGTCGATCTGACGGTGCGCCTGGCCCGAGAGATGCTCGCGGCGGCCGGACTGGCCGCTGCGAAGGACCCGGCCGAGGCCCTCCGTGACGGCTCGGCCATGGACGTGTGGCGTTCCATGGTCGCCGCCCAGGGTGGTGACCCGGACGCACCCCTGCCCGAGGCCCCGGAGCGGTCCCAGGTCCTCGCCGAACGGTCGGGAGTGGTCACCCGCGTCGACGCCCGTGCCGTCGGCGCCGCCGCCTGGCGTCTGGGAGCGGGCCGGGCTCGCAAGGAGGACCCCGTCGCCCACTCCGCGGGCGTCACCCTGCACGCCAAACCCGGCGACACCGTCCGCCAAGGCCAACCCCTCCTCACCCTCCACGCGGAGTCCCCGGAGCTCATCCCCCACGCCGCGACGGCGCTGGACCAGGCCGTCGAGATCGACGGCCCCACCGAGCCTCTCCCGCTCGTCATCGACCGCCTGGACTGACGGCCTCTCCCGTCAGGGAGCGCTTTGCGGGCACTCCGGCGAGGTGGTGGCGGTCGCCCCCGCTGGGGCGGCTTCGCGATGATGGCCCGGCGGAGGACTCGAGCTTAGGCTCGCACGGCCATCCGTGACGGGCATGGTTGGCTGTTCGAAAGGATCGACGCGGGCGAAAACCCATCCCCGCTGTCGCGAGCCCCACGCGCCCCCAAAACTGAGCGGTTCGAGAAACACGACTCGGGTGGCGGGAGACACGATCCCGGGCGCTGGGGTGGGGATCGTCTCGAGTCACGTCGCTGTTCCCTGGGGCCCGCCCGTGTCAGACGGGAGCGGAGCCCGATCCCTCGCGGGGGGTTGGACCCCCTGTGGAGCGCCCGGCTCCCGAGGGGCACCGGGGGCGAGTGCCGCGCGCTGGCTCCCGGTGGAGCTCGGTGCGGGGCGGGGCGTGTCCACTGGGTGGGAGTTGCGGGCGGGCCCGGGGCGCCTCATCCGTCGTGCCGCGGCGCGCCGCGCTGGGCCTCCAACCACGCGTCCAAGTCGCCACGGGCGATCCGGATCCTCCCACCCGGTGTGCGCAGGACGCGCGGCCCCTCGCCCAGCCTGATCCACCGGTAAACCGACGAGTCGTGGACGTCGAGTAGCGACGCGACGTAGCCGACGGTGAGGAACTCCTTGTCATCCACCGGAGACTTCACTCTCCCCGATCCAACAGCTCAACGACCGCGTCGCGCAGGGCGGTGAGGTGCCGGGCCCCCTCCTCGCGGGCCGCGGGAACGTCGTCCGGGGCGTGGATGACGACCTCGAGGTAGACCTTGAGCTTGGGTTCGGTTCCGGAGGGGCGGACGAGCACCCGAGCCGTGACCGGGCCGGAGAGGCGGTAGCGCAGGACGTCGGAGGGCGGCAGGCCCCCGAGGCCGTGGGTGAAGTCGTCGACCGCGTCGACGTCGAAGTCACCGATGGTGGAGGGTGGGGCGGCCCGCAGCCCGCGCATGAGGGCCCCGACGCTCGACAGGTCCTCGCCCCGTCGGGAGACCTGGTCGGTGAGGTGGAGCCCGAAGCGGCGCGCCTGGTCGTCCAGGAGGTCGATCAGAGTACGACCGGACTTCTTGGCCTCGGCGGCGATGGAGGCGACGGCGAGTGCCGCGCTGATGCCGTCCTTGTCGGCCACCGGACGATCGGTGTCCGACCCGATGCAGTAGCCCAGCGCCTCCTCGTAGCAGAAGACGTTGCGCTCCCGCTCGTCCCCGGCACGAACGAGCCACTTGAAACCGGTGAGGGTCTCCACGGCTCGCGCACCGTAGGCGTGCGCGATGGTGGGGAGCTGGCTCGCGGAGACGATCGTGGTGGCCACGACCCGAGGGCCGGTGGTGTGTCGCAGCACGTGTTCGGCGAGGAGTGATCCCACCTCGTCGCCGGTGAGGCGTCGGTGCCCCGGGACGGCGACGGCGAGCCGGTCGGCGTCCGGATCGTTCGCGAGTACGAGGTCACAGCCCTCGGCCTCGCCGAGCTCCGTCACGAGGTCCATCACGCCCGGTTCCTCGGGGTTGGGCATCGGAGCCGTGGGGAAGTCGGGATCGGGCCGGAACTGTTGGGCGACCACGACCGGGGCGGGGAACCCAGCTCGCTCGAAGGCTCGAGGAACGTTCGTCCGCCCACACCGTGGAGTGGCGTGTAGGCGACCCGGACCTCTCGCTCGCCGGTCAGCGGCAGGGCGACGACGGCGTCGACGTAGCGGTCGACGACGCGGTCGCTGACGACCTTGCTGTCGCGCAGCGGCAGCTCGTCGACCGAGTCCACCTCGACCGCGTCGATCGCCGCGGAGATCTCCCGGTCCGCCGGCGGCACGAGCTGGCTTCCCGCGTCGGGACCGGTTCCCCCGACATACACCTTGTAGCCGCTGTCCTGAGCCGGGTTGTGGCTCGCCGTGATCATCACGCCCGCTTGGGCCCGCAGCGCGCGAACCGCGAAGGCGAGCACCGGGGTGGGGAGGGGGCGCGGCAGGAGCAGAGCGGTGACCTCCGCCCCGTTGAGAACGTGCCCGACGTCACGGGCGAAGTCCGCGGAGCGGTGGCGGGCGTCGAAACCCACCACGGCGTAGGTCTCCGGGCCCATCCACCACGCGAGTGCGGCGGTGACGCGGCGCACCATGAGCCGGTTCATCCGGGTGGGGCCGGCACCCAGCTCTCCCCTGAGTCCCGCGGTTCCGAACTCCAACCGGCCCGCGAAGCGCTCCGTCAGCTCCGCCCGCGCGGCGGGATCATGCGCCGCTGCCGCGACGAGGTGTTCGAGTTCACCCCTGGTCCGCGGATCCGGGTCCTGTTCCAGCCATTCCTGTGCCTGCTCAACGGGGTCGTGCACCGTGCCAAACCTCCATCGCGCCCGGTGTTGCGTGGACGGTGTCGGGAGCCGACTAGATCCGGTCGACGATCGCGGTCAAGAGCTCCCCGACGTCGACCGCCGCGTCCCTCCCGGCCGCGAGAACCTCGGCATGGTCCAGTGGCCCGTCGGCCAGTCCCGCGGCGACGTTGGTCACCAGGGACAGGGCCGCGACGTCGGCCCCCGCCTCCCGGGCCGCGATGGCCTCCAGCACGGTGGACATGCCCACGACGTCGGCGCCGAGGCCGCGGAGCATCCGGATCTCGGCGGGGGTCTCGAAGTGGGGGCCGGGCATGGCCGCGTAGACCCCCTCCACCAGCTCGGGGCGGGCCTCCTTCGCCCGTGCGCGCAGGATGGGGCTGTACAGGTCGGTGAGGTCCACGAACTTCGCGCCGACGATCGGGGACCGGCCGGTCATGTTGAGGTGGTCACTCACCAGGACCGGTTGCCCGATCCGCAGATCGTCACGGAGTCCACCGGCGGCGTTGGTCAGCAGCACCGTGGTGGCGCCCGCCGCGACCGCGGTCCGTACCCCGTGCACCACCGGGTCCACGCCGTGTCCCTCGTACAGGTGGGTGCGTCCCAGCAGCAGGAGCAGGTTCTTGTCACCGCGCCGAACACTGCGCACGGTACCGGCATGGCCCTCAACCGACGGGGGCAAGAAGCCCGGCAACTCCGCGTTGGGCAGCTCGACTCCCGCCGCACCGAGCGCGTCGGCCGCCAGAGACCAACCGGAGCCCATCACGAGCGCGACGTCGTACCGCTCGACGCCTGTCCGGTCACACAGCACCTCTGCCGCGGCGCGGGCGGCCTGGTAGGGGTCGTGGCTCACGCGTGCCTCTCCTCGGGATGGTGGTGTCGCCGCGCCGCCCAGGGGCTGACCCGGAGAACGGTCGGACTCAGTCTTAGCAGATTCTCCGCCCGAGGGCCTGGGCCCATACCGGACATCGTGCTGTCAGGATAGGGAGTGGGTGGAGAGACGAAGGGGGCGACGTGGCCGAGTTCCGGATCACGACCGAGGACACGGACAGTCTCGACGCACGACAGCTCGCGACTGCCCTCGCTGAGGCTCAGGGGTGGCCTCGGGACCAATTGCGTGTCTGGCACAACGGTGCGCGCGAGGTCATCGTCACGGTCGACGAGACACTACTGCACACCTCCCGGGCCGATCCGCTGCACGAGCCCGCGCATACCGGCAGTGCCCGCCACGACGCGTGCGAGTTGATCAAGATGCATCCGGCGGCGGCGAGCTCCTTGCGGCGGGTACCCTTCGAACTCCTCCGTGCGCAGGTCGACGGGTTCCTCCTCGCCGGCTGGACTCCCGCCGATGTCCTGCACGCCCTCAGCTACACCCGGGCGGGGGTGCCGTGGGAACAACCCGCCGGCAGCACCGATGTGGAGTGGCTCCGCCACCGGCTGGCCGACTGGCGTCTCCCCGAGGGCGACATCGGTCCCTCACCCTCCCAGGAGGAGGCCGCGCTACGTGTGATCCACCGATCGGGGTTGCCCACCGGGATCGGACGTCCCCCAGAGGAACACCAACGCACCGGACGCGTGGCACGAGCGGACACGGTGCGCGCCGCGGCCGACGACGCCCGCCGCCTGATCCGGCTCAACACGCGCACGACCAGCGACACCCTGCAGCACCAGATGAGAACAGGGGACAACATCCGCCGGTAGGAACATTCCCCGACGCGATTCCCCAACGACGTTTCCCCGCCCGGCCAATCCTGGAGCCGATGCGGCCCCGCCGGTTGCCGCTGTTGGTGGTGGGCCACCCCAGGGTCAGTGGCTCGTGGGAGGCCCACCGGCGAAGTCCTGGATTCCGCCGCTCCGCACCGCCCGGGCGGCCCTCCGCCACCGTCGCGCCGACGTCCCGGGGCCGGTGTCGGACGGCGGGCGACGCAGCACGTCCGCCGTGCTCGGCGGCGGGGGCGGACCGATCCGTACACGGCACCGGGAAAACACGAACTGACCACCCGTGCCCGGGTGACAGGATGGGCCCATGAGTCCCGACACCGCTGACACGGAACCCAGGTCCTCGGGAGAATTCGTACGCTCCCCCAACCACTTCGCGAGCCGGATCACCGCCGACGGCTCGTCCGGCTGGCCGGTGGAAGCGGGTCGCTACCGCCTCGTCGTCTCACACGCCTGCCCCTGGGCCAATCGATCGGTCATCGTCCGCCGCCTACTCGGCCTGGAGGACGCGATCTCCCTGGCGGTCGCCGACCCGATCCAGGACGAGCGGAGCTGGCGGTTCACCCTGGACCCGGGAAACGTCGATCCGGTCCTCGGGATTCGGTTCCTCTCCGAGGCCTACTACGCCGCCAACCCCGACTACACCGGTGGGATCAGCGTCCCGGCGATCGTCGACGTCCCCAGCGGGAAACTGGTCACCAACGACTATCCGCGGATCAGTCTGGACCTGAGCACCGAGTGGAAGGCGTTCCAGCGGCCAGGTGCCCCCGACCTCTACCCCGAGGCACTGCGTTCCGAGATCGACGCGGTGAACGAGGGCGTCTTCACCGACGTGAACAACGGCGTCTACTTGGCGGGCCTGTCCCGCGGTCAGGAGGCGCACTCACGGGCCTACAGGCGCCTGTTCGACCGTCTGGACGCGTTGTCGGAACGCCTGGCCGACCAGCGTTACCTCGTGGGTGACACCATCACCGAGGCCGACGTCCGGTTGTTCACCACGTTGGTCCGGTTCGACGCGGTGTACCACGGTCACTTCAAGTGCAACCGCTCCAAGCTCACCGAGATGCCGGTGTTGTGGGCCTACGCTCGGGACCTCTACCAGACACCCGGTTTCGGCGACACGGTCCACTTCGACCACATCAAGCGGCACTACTACCAGGTACACACGCACATCAACCCCACCGGGGTCGTGCCGGAGGGGCCGGACCTCTCGGGTTGGGCCACGCCGCACGGGCGGGACTCGCTGGGGGGTCGCCCCTTCGGAGACGGAACTCCGCCGTCCTGAGGGGCGACCACTCCCTGCGGCCCAGCCAACCGCGCGTCGACTAGTGCGCCGACGGGGCGGTCGTCCTCTGGCGCTTCTTTCGCGCGTTGCCGATCGCCCCGAGCGCGACGATCGCGACTCCCAACACGAGGAATGTCAGCGTGAGTGGGTCGACGAGCATCGATCCGAGTTCGCCGTTGTGCAACAGCAGCCCGCGACGGAAGTTGCGCTCCATCATGCTGCCGAGCACCAGGGCGATCACGAACAGCGTGGGTGACATCCCCACGAGTCTCATCACGTAGCCGATCGCGCCGAAGACCAGCACCATTCCCGCGTCCGCGATCGAGCTGTGCAGCGAGAACGCCGACAGGACCGCGATCGCGAGGATGAGTGGGTAGAGGAACCGGGTCGGCACGTCCAGGATCTTCACGAACAACGAGATGAACGGCAGGTTGATCGCGACGAGCAGGACCGTGCTCAGGTAGAGGGACGCGATCACGATCCAGGCCAGGTCAGCGTTCTCGGTGAAGAACCCCGGACCGGGCTGCAGGCCGTAGGAGACCAGGAACGCCAGGAGCACGGCCGCGGTGCCGGAGCCCGGGATCCCCAACGACAGCAAGGGAACCATTGACCCGGTGGCGCCGGCGTTGTTCCCGGCCTCGGGAGCGGCGACCCCCTCGACCGCGCCCCTGCCGAACCGTTCTGGCGTCTTGGACAGCCGCTTCTCCATGGAGTAGGAGAAGAAGGACGCCAGTGTCGTACCCGGCCCGGGAAGCACACCGGCGAAGAATCCGGCCAGTGACCCGCGCAAGATGGGGCCGCGAATCCGTCGACGGTCCTCCTTGTTCGGCCAGAAGCCGCCGGTCGCCGCGACTCGGTCCTTGGTCCCACTGCTCCCGGGACGCATGTTCCAGAGAATCTCGCCAACGCCGTACAGACCGAGGATGGCGACGATCAGGTCGACACCCTCCAACAGGAAGTCCTGCCCGAAGGTGAACCGCTGCACCCCTGTCTGCAGGTCGATGCCGATGGTGCCGACGATGAGGCCCAGCCCCATCGCGAGCAACCCCTTGAGCGGCGAGTCACCGACGAGGGTCGAACTGAGCAACAGTGCGAAGACGATGACGCCGAAGAACGCACCGGGGCTGAAGGCCAGCGCCGCGCTCGCGAGGGGCATCGCCAGGAACGTGAGGCCGATGATGGCGATCGAGCTGCCACAGAACGACGCGATCGCGGTCACCACCAGTGCGGTGCGGCCACGTCCCTGCCGTGCCATGGGATAACCGTCGACCGTGGTCATGATCGCGCCCGCGTCACCGGGGATGTTCAGCAGGATCGCGGCGACGCGCCCTCCGAACTCGGCCCCCAGGTAGATCGCGACCATCATGACCAACGTCTGCTCCGCCGGCAGGATGAACGCCAGCGGGATCAGTAGCGCGATTGTGGTCGACGGACCGAGGCCCGGAATCACCCCGACCAGGGTCCCCGCCAGACACCCGATGGCGATGGCGAGGAGGATCGCGGGGTCGCTGAAGATGTCGGCGAAGCCCGACATCAGGAAGGAGAGTGAGTCCATGTCCCCTACAGACCTCCGATCCCGAGCACGCCCGGTGGAAGGATCACGTTGAGCACCTCGCTGAAGAAGAGGTAGAAGACGAGGGCGGAGGCCAGGCCGAATCCGAGTGGGACGAGCAGCCGCACGCCGCGGTACTGCCCGGGCTTACCGACGACGAACACCCCCACGGCGACGAACAGCGCCATGGCGGGCAGGAAGCCCAGGATCGTCATCATGACCACGTAGGCGACGCAGAGGACCAGCATGATGACGTGCCGGTAGCGGCGCCAGCCGGCGTCGTCCTCGGTGGTGTCGGGGTCGGTGGACGCGCCGTCCGGTTCGGCGGTCTCCCGCGCGACAGCCACCGTCCCAGCCGGTGGCTCCCCCTCGAGCGTGGGTTCCCCGGCGTGCACCGACTCGGTCGACTCCCCGGTGCCCGTGCCCGCGGGTACGTCACCTTCGGGCCCGGGCGCGACGTCGTCGTCTCCGACGGAGGTGCCGTCATCCACCGGCGCGCGCCAGATGGCGACCGCCTGCTGGATCGAGTAGGCGACGCCGAGCACGAGCAACGCCACACCCAGGAAGTAGGGAAACGTCCTGAGCGCGCCGTCGTCCGGCCCACCGCTCATGGGGCTCTCGATCATGGAGGTGGCCAGCAGGTAGCCACCGGAGAGAACGATCGCGAAGAGTCCCAGCGCGAGGTTCTTCTTCTCCTGCGGCCACTCAGTCCTCATCGCCGTCCAACACCGCCTCGGCCTCGGCCCGTTGCGTCGCGATGGTCTCGGCGAACTCGTCGGGTCCCTCGAAGTCGGTCGTCAGCTCGTACTGGGTGACGAGTTCATCCCACTTGTCGGTCTGGGTCACGCTCTCCAGGGTTTCCACCCACCAGTCCAGGGTGTCCTCGGGCATGTCGGCCGGACCGAACACGCCGCGCCAGTGGTCGACGCTGTAGTCGAGCTCCATGTCGTTCCAGGTGGGGATATCCGCCAACTCGTCGGGAACGGTCTCGTCCGCGCTCGCGCTCAGCGCGAGCAACCGCACCTCGCCCGCCTCCACCTGGTCGGCGACCTCGGAGTAGCCGGTGGACGCGATGTCCACGTGCCCCCCAACGAGGTTCGCGGTGAGGTCACCGCCCTCCTCGAAGACCACGATGTTGAGGTCGTCAGGGTCCTCGACGCCGGCTTCCTCGGCCGGACGCACGATGTTGAACTGGTCGTTCGAAGGGAGTGTCCCCACCCCGAACGACACACTGCCCGGTTCCTCCGCGAGCTCGTCCAGCACGTCCTCGGCCGACTCCCACTCCGAGTCCGCGGGGACCGCCCACACCAGGTACTCGGTGGTCAGCTTCGCGATCGCGGTGAAGCTCTCCTCGTCCATGTCGGTGGTTCCGGTCAGGTGACTGAGGAACACCCGGTT
This sequence comes from Spiractinospora alimapuensis, assembly GCF_018437505.1. NCBI lineage: Bacteria > Bacillati > Actinomycetota > Actinomycetes > Streptosporangiales > Nocardiopsidaceae > Spiractinospora > Spiractinospora alimapuensis. The sequence continues at coordinate 1,849,985 of NZ_CP072467.1, forward strand.
GGACTCGACCACCACGCTGCGTCCGTCGTTGGGCCGGTTCAGCACCGCCGTTCGCGCCGGGTTCCCGCCGCCACCGCCGATGTTCTCGATCCGCGGCGTCACGGGCGAGAGGTCCTCCTCGTCCATCAAGGACTGTTCGACCATCCGTGCCTGGATGTCGAGACCTCCGCCCGACTCTCCCGCGGCGATCAGGGTGAGGTCGCCGCCGGCGGGGAAGTCGCTGTCGGCACCGCCGACACCCTCCGAACACGCGGTCAGGCCCGTGAGCGCGAACGCCGAAACGGTCGCGCCGGCTGACATGAGGATCCTTCTGTTCATCTGGGCTCCGATCATCAGTGCGGGGACACGCGGATCCACACCGTGGTGCTGGGGTGTGCGCACGGAGCTGAGGTCGCTGGGGGCAACCCGCGTGCATACAAGTAGACATCAGAATCAACCCAAGGTCGTGGCCGTGTCAAGAGTCACGTCTGAATCGAACACATCTCCCGACGCACGGACCATCGCGAACACCGTGCGGCAGAACACCCCTGACCGGCGCCAACGAAAGCCCCTCACGACACCGGACCACCGACGCATCAGGGACTCCCGCCCACGTGCAGCCGAGTCCCAACACGTACGGAACCAGCGACGACACTCCACGTCGCATTTGTGTATACATGTATGGTCAGGATGACGGTTGGTGCGCACCAGGCTGTCGACGAGTCCCCCGCTGATCGCGACGAGGAACCGAAAGGTCATCACCGATGCCAGAAACCGAGGCCCCCACACCGACGCGTCTCCTGCGGGAACGGCTCGAGCACGGGCCGCTCCTGGTCGTCCCCGGGGCGGCGAACGCCCTGGCCGCGCGGGTCATCCAGGACACGGGATTCGAGGCGGTTTACGTGACCGGCGCGGGCGTGGCCAACACCTTCCTCGGCGCGCCCGACGTCGGTCTGGTGACACTCACCGAGGTCGCCATGCACGTCGAGGCGATCCGGGACGCGGTCGACCTCCCCCTGATCGTCGACGCCGACACCGGGTTCGGCAACCCGCTGAACGTCCGGCGCACGATGCGGGTCCTCGAACGGGCGGGCGCCAGCGCCATCCAGCTCGAGGACCAGACGAGTCCCAAACGCTGTGGACACTTCGAGGGCAAGGAGGTGATCAGTGTCGCGGAGATGGAGCACAAGATCACCGCCGCCGCCGAGGCTCGCGACCGAGGAACGCTCATCATCGCCCGCACCGACGCCTACCCCATCGAGGGCTTCGACGGTGCCGTGGAGCGATGCCAACGCTACGCGGGGGCGGGGGCGGACGTCACCTTCCTGGAGGCTCCCCGCACCAAGGAGGAAGTCCTGGCCGTCCCCGCACGGGTGAACGTTCCCCAGGTCGTCAACTTCGTCGAGGGCGGAAAGACGCCCTACGTACCCCTCGAGGAACTGGAGTCCTTCGGTATCGCGCTGTTCGCCAACGTGGCCCTCCAGGGCGCCATTCTGGGCATGCAGAACGCGCTGAGCACTCTGCGCACCGCAGGACTGGGTGAGGAGATCCGGCCGACCCTCGCCCCCTGGACGGAGAGGCAGCGCATCGTCGCCAAACCGGAGTTCGACGCGCTCGAGCGACGCTACTCCTAGGCGACCCGAGCGGCCTGCCGCGTCGACGCATAATCTCCGCGGTGACCATAAGGGGTGGGCCTCGGCCCGCCCCTTACTCGTCTGTCGCCCCGTCAGACGACGGGGCGAGCCGCTCACCCGCCGACGTCAGCGCTTCGGCACAGGCGCTCTCGACGTGGAGACGCATCTGGTACTCGGCGCTGGCGCCGGACCGCGCCGCGATGGCCTCGAAGATGGCCCGGTGCTCCACGATCGCGGCCCGCCGCCGCCCCTGGCTCTGTGTGGTCAGGTTCCGGTAACGCTGGATATGGCCACGGATCTGTTGGAGCAGTTGTGAGACGCGGCGGTTCCCGGCGATGCGCGCGAGCGCGGCGTGGAACTCCGAGCCCAGGCGCACGACCTCACCCGCGTGTTCGATGAGTAGGGACATCTTCTCCATCAGGTCCCGGAGTTCGGTGATGTCCCGCTCGGTCGCGTTCTCGGCGGCCTCCCGAGCGATGACCCCCTCCAGCACGGAGCGCACGGTGTAGAGCTCACGCAGGTCGTCGGGGTCCAGGCTCCGGACGAACATCCCACCGGTGGGTCCCTGTTCGATAAGGTCCTCGCTGAGGACCCGGTTGAGCCCTTCCCGGACGGGGGTCCTGCTCACACCGAGGTCCGCGGCGAGCTCCACCTCACTTAGCCTGGTTCCCGGCGCCAGCGCGAGGGAGATGATCTGATCTCGGAGATGCTGGTAGACGAACTGTGCTCCAGAGATGCGCCGTGCCCCAGCTCCCGCCATGGATGTTCGCCCTTCGATCCGTGCCGCTCATCACGCGAACCGTCCGGAATCCCGAGCCCGGGCCGGTGGGGTCCTCGGACCGCAGGGACCTCGACTTCCGTAGTGGCCGCGTCCCAAGTCAGCGTGTGCCTCGCACTGGTGTCGACTTGTATACACCCCCCACTGTAGTCGCCCGTCCCACCCGGCGCGCGACTTTGGCCGCGACCGGACGCCCCGACCTCACCCGAACGACGACGTGAGTGTGGCGCCCGGCCCGTGGCCACGCGGAACTCCGGACATCGTCGACCAAGACGACGGCACTTCTGACTCAGATGATCACCAGAACGATCACGATGACGATGAGGACCGCGATGATGGCGATCGGCACCAGGGAACGTGTGACCGACTCCCCCGCGGTGTGCACCAGGTCGATCGGTTCGGGCTCCGGTGAGTCGATCTTGCGCCTCCGCGTCGCGTCGTCGGTGTCCGTGCCCTCACCACGTGGAGGCTCCGTACCCGACTGATCGGACCCGGTGGAGGACTCCTCCTCCAGCTCCTCCGGCGTTGGCTCTCGCTCCGACTCGGTCGCCCCGTCTGGTTCGGCCTCCGCACCGGAGGGGGGCGTCTCACCGGACGCCGCGTCTCCCCGCTCCTGGTCCGTCTCGCCACGCTCCGCGGCCGATTCCGTCGGGCCGATCGTCTCCCCGCTGGTCGGGGACTCCGGAGTCTTCGCCGCGGCCGACGCGGCGCTCTCCTCGCCCGGGTCCCCCGGTTCCGCGGGTTCCGTCGGCCGTCCGGGGGGCGAAGTCGCGGTGGGGGGCACGGTGGTGTCGGCCGTGGTGTCCACCGACCGGTCAGGCTCGTCGGGCCCAGTTGCGTCCTCCACCGGCGCTCCTGCCGCCGGAGCGCTCGCGGCGGCCACGGCGTCTCCCGCACCGGCGTTTGGAGGTCCCGACTCCTGGAGTCGGGACTCCAGGCACTCCGCGAACTGGGTCAACAGCTTCGTGCTCACGTCGGCCACCGCGCTTCGGCCGAACTGGGCGATCTTTCCCGAGATCGTGAGGTCCGTGGAGACCGAGACAGCCGTCGATCCCGGCGTCTCGCCCGGCGTGAGCCGCGCGGTGATGGTCGCGGACGCGATCCCCTTGCCACCGGTGTCCTTTCCGCGCGCGTTGATCACCGCACGGTGGTCCTCGGCGTCACGTTCCTGGAACGACGCCTCACCACGGAACCGGGTTTGGATCGGACCGAGCCGCACGCGGACCTCCCCATAGTAGGTCTCGTCCTCGACCTCCGTGAGCCGCGCCCCGGGCATGCACGGTGCGATCCTCTCCAGATCGGTCAGCAGGTCCCACGCTTGGTCGATGGGGCGACTGACACTGAACGTGTTCTCAATGATCATCGTGCTCAGTCCTCGGCTCCCTGTCCGCGGCCCTGTGTCCTCAGCTCCCCGAGAAAGGGCCTCTGCGTGATCCGTGCCCCGTAATCCCCCCGATGCCACATCCAGCACCAGACGGTCGGGCAAAGGGCATCCGAGCGACGACTCCCCGCGCCCGATCGACACGGCCGCCGTCCCGCGAAGACCGCCCCAGCGGCGACGAACGTCGGTACCGCGCCGGAGGCACGCTGGGGACGGAACCCCGGCGGTCGACACCGGGACACATGCCCCGCCGCGTCGGGAACCCACCGCGTGGGACCCACGGGTGAGGGCGGGGAGACGCGCCAGAGAAGGCGATGAACGTTATCGGTCCCGAGGGCACCTCCGGTAAAACTTTTCGCCAAAAGATCGTATTGATCATGTACGCCTTCCTCCGACCCCCGAAGGTGTTCCAGCGTCGATTCTGGGAATGTGAACGACCGATGGCCCCTGGGGCCGAGAGACGTTCTCTCTCCCCCACGCCCAACGACCCAAGGTCCGGCGTGACCGGACCCCGTTCCGCGATGGCTATATCGGTCAGTCATACATCGCACGCTAGCGCCGACCTAAACTGGGTACACGTGACAATCGGCGCCGGAGTCCGCGCCGACGACCAATGATCATCCGACTCGGTGGCCACGGTCGGCCGTTCCACGATCCGACGTCCATCGGTGATGCTCCGAAGACACGGGCCGGTCGCCAACCGATCAATGGGGCACGCGGCCCTCAAGGGGCCAACCAACACCACTCTGACCAGGGAAGAAGCTGTGGAAACCACGGGCGACGTCGGTGAAGGGACACGCGGGTGGGCCCCGCGACGCGCCGATGCGGACACCTGTGGCGAATAGGCCCTCGAGGGGAATGGGCCCCCGCTGTGGTGGCATATCCCAATCCGCCACGGCCCGCATTGAGTAACAGGATTCGGACCCAAAAGCGTTAGAGTATCTCCGGCCGACGGCGCGATGGCCGGAAGTTTAAGGATTTCATACATTCCACCCCTGTCGCTTCGTTTCGCTGTTGACTAGCATGCCGGTACGCCAAACCCCGAGTCCTTGTGGGAGAGGGAGAACGTGGGTAGCCCAGACACGGAGCGGGAGGGCTTCGCGTGTCGTGGCGCGACTGTCGTCGCACTACACGGAGAGATTGACATCGCCTCCGCCGATTCCGCTTACCACGCCGTATCCGACTGCGCCGTCACTGACTGCGCGGTCGTGGATCTGTCCGACGTCCAATTCATCGATGCCAGTGGGGTGGGAGCGCTGATGCGACTGCTGCGCGACGCGACACTGGCCCGGCGCCACCTGTACCTGGCGGCGCCAACACCCCCGGTGGCGCGCGTTTTCGCCGCCCTCGACCTCGCTGACACCTTCGAGATTCACCCCAGTGTCGAGTCCGCCGCGACGGCACACCCGGTGCGCCACGTCTCCAGTGCCACCGGGCCACAACGCTTCCGGTGGAACTCATAGCCCCAGCGCACCGCGGACCGCCCGCGGATCCACCACACCACGTTCTTCCGTACCCACGTCGTGTCGCCGCAGCTCACTGAGCTGGGGACGTCGCTGCGTGACGCGGGGACGACATAACGGGATATCGTCGGGGATGACGCGACTCAAGCCTGGGAGTGAGTATGCCCGCGCCATCCCCTCAGCCCGAGCTCACGACCCGTCCGGAACTGCGTGGCCAGTTCGGCATGGTCAGCTCCACCCACTGGATCGCGACCGCGGTCGGGATGGCGATGCTGGAGCGCGGTGGCAACGCCTTCGACGCTGCCGTCGCCGTGGGTTTCACGCTGCAGGTCGTCGAGCCGCACCTCAACGGTCCCGGCGGCGAGGTGCCCATCATCATGCAGCGCGCGGACGGTCCGCCGACGGTGGTGTGTGGGCAGGGCACGGCGCCCACCGCGGCGGATCCGGCGGCCTTCGGCGACCTGGGACTCGTCCCGGGGACCGGGGTGTTGTCCGCGTGCGTTCCGGGGGCGTTCGACGCGTGGATGCTGCTGTTGCGGGACCACGGAACCCTGCCCCTGCGGGAGGTCCTCTCCCCGGCCATCGGGTACGCGCGCCGTGGCTACCCGGTGCTCCCACAGATCGCGGGGACGATCGCGAGCGTCTCCGACGTCTTCACCGAGTGGTGGCCGTCTTCGGCCCAGCTCTGGCTGCCCGGCGGCCACCCTCCGGCGCCCGGGTCCCAGCACCGCAATCCCGCGCTCGCGGACACCTATCAGCGGATCGTCGAGGACGCTGAGTACACGTCGCGGGCTCGGGAGGGCCAGATCCAGGCGGCGCGTGCGCTCTGGCGCGAAGGTTTCGTGGCGGAGTCGATCCTCCGCTTCCTCGCCGAACCCCAGACCGACGCCGCGGGCGTACCACAGCGCGGTCTCCTCTCCCGGGACGACCTCGCACGGTGGGAGGCCACCTACGAACGCCCCGTGAGCGTCGACTACGGCGACCACACCGTGCACAAGACCGGACCCTGGGGACAGGGCCCGGTCTTCCTGCAACAACTACGGCTGCTGCACGAGTTGGGAGTGGACACCCTCGACCAGACGTCCGCCGACTTCGTACACACGGTCACCGAGGCGGCCAAACTCGCCTTCGCCGACCGGGAGGCCTGGTACGCCGACCCCGCGTTCGCGGCGGTCCCCCTGGAGACGTTGCTGTCACAGCGGTACGCCGCCACCCGGGCGAAACTGGTCGGCGCGCGGGCCTCGGACGAGTTGCGCCCCGGAAGCCCCGACGATCAGGCCCCGTTCGTCATCCCACCGCGTCTACTCGGCGAGACCGACGTCGCCGCCGGAGCGACCGGAGAACCCATCACCGGTACGGTTCCGCTCCCGAGCGGAGGCCTGCCGGGAGTAGGCGGACGACGGGACGGCGACACCTGCCACTTCGACGTGGTGGACGCGCGCGGCAACATGGTGTCGGCCACTCCCAGCGGGGGGTGGCTGTCCAGCTCCCCCACCATCCCGGACCTCGGCTTCGCCTTGGGCAACCGGGCCCAGATGTTCTGGCTGGACCACAGAGCCCCGGCTGTCATCGCCCCGGGCAAGCGCCCTCGTACCACCCTGAGCCCCACCCTGGTCACCCGCGCGGGCGAGGGGGTGTTGGCCTTCGGCACGCCTGGTGGCGACCAGCAGGACCAGTGGAGCCTGACCTTCCTGCTCCGGGTCCTCCACGGCGGCATGAACCTGCAGCGGGCGATCGACGCTCCCATGTTCCACACCAACTCGTTCCCGAGCTCCTTCTATCCGCGCGAGATGTCCCCGGGAGAGCTCGTCGTCGAGTCCCGCTTCGGCCCGTCGGTCGTGCGCGACCTGGAGCGACGCGGCCATCGGATCACTGACGCCGGCCCGTGGGCCCTCGGCCGCCTCGCCGCTGTTGCACGCGACCCCGAGACCGGCGTCCTGCGAGCCGGCGCCAACCCCCGGGGCAACCAGGGCTACGCCGCCGGGCGTTAGGTCGTGTCTTGTTGGTGCCGTACCCGCCCGTCGCCCGCCACGACCCTTGTGGGGACGTGCTTCGCACGGCTGCCCCCTATGGAAAGCGGTCAACTGGGGGCCGCGCGGTAGAACTACGCGCCCGCACAACACGGCCCAGGTGTCGACCGATGGGGTGGGGCCACGCGGTCGGCCAACCGAGTCGCGCGGCTCCAACCTCCGAGCCGACCGTCGGGCCGTGGATACACCGCGTCCTCGACCACCACAACCAGCACCTCGGCCCTCGGACACGGGGCACGTCACGTCGCCACGGCAGTCACCCGATGGGGACGGCGGCGGCATCACGGGCGCGCGTTCTCCCCGGTGGGGCGACACACGGCCAGGCCCACGTTGAGCTCGGTGCCCGCGTCGATCCATGTCTCACACCGTGCGCGAGATGGAACGCCAGCGTGGTTCCCCGCACTCCCGGGCACGGGAGCGGACGCGCCCGAGAATGGAGTGTGTCCGTCCATCGCCACGCCCATCCGCTCGCGGGCGGTGGGATGCCGCAACGCCATCTGCCGCGTTCTCACCCGTGGCCGGACTCGGCGTCGGCGTGGTAGCCGCCGCCCAGATACGCGGACTGGACCCGCGGGTCGTTGACCAGGGTGTCCGGGGCACCGTTCATGACGACTCGCCCCCGGTCCATCACGAAGACCTCGTCGGCGACCCGGAACGCCGCGCGGGCGTTCTGCTCCACGAGGAGGATCGTGAGACCGTGCTCGTCCCGGAGCAGCGCCAAGGCCGCGAAGATCTCGGCGACGATCCGTGGGGCGAGACCGAGGCTCGGCTCGTCCAGGACGATCGCGCGGGGACGTGCCATGAGCCCCCGCGCCACCGCCAGCATCTGTTGCTCGCCACCGGAGAGGGTGCCGGCTTCCTGGTTGAGTCGCTCCGCGAGCTTGGGAAACAGTCCCAGGACGAAATCCCGCGACTCCGCGACACGCGCCGCGCTGCGCCGGCGCACCCACGCCCCCAGCCGCAGGTTGTCGCGCACGGTGAGACTTGGGAACACCAGCCGGTTCTCCGGCACGTGCACCAGGCCCGCGGCCGCGACCCGCTCAGCCGGCCACCCGGTGATCGGTAGCTCTTCGAAGGTGACGGTACCGGAGTCCGGCTCCAGCAGGCCCGACGCTGCACGGAGCAGGGTCGTCTTTCCCGCGCCGTTGGCGCCGATCACCGCACCGACCTTCCCCTCAGGGACACGGAGGTCGACCCCGTGCAGCACGCGCAGCCGGTCGTAGGAGACGTGCAGGTCAGCGATCCGAATCATGCTCCACCTCTCCCCCGGTGACAGTGTCCTCCGCGGTGGCCAGGTGTCCGGAGGAGGCCATCTCCGAGGCGAGTTCCGCGGCCTCCGTGTCGTCGTCCACGCCCAGGTAGGCGGCGATGACAGCGGGATCCTCCCGGACCTCCGCTGGGGAGTCCAGGGCGATCAACGCTCCGTCGTCGAGCACGGCGACCCGGTCCGCGAGGGCCAACACCGCCTCGACGTCGTGTTCCACCAGGACGATGGACATCCCCGTGGCGCGCAGGGCGCGCAACAGTGCGGCCAGTTGGCGCCGCTCCGCTCCCGACAGGCCCGCCATCGGCTCGTCCAGCATGAGGAGGTCGGGTTCGCTGGCCAGCGCCCGGGCCACCTCCATCAGGCGCTGCCGTCCGAACGGAAGGTCACCGGCGCGTACGTCGGCGGACTCGCCGAGCCCCACCAGGTCCACGAACCGCCGGGCGTCCGCCTCGATCCGGCGTTCCTCCGCCAGCGCGGGGATCACCGTCGCCGCGGACAGGAGGCCGCGGGATCCCCGCAGGTACCGCCCGACCATGACGTTTCCGAGGACGGTCATGGACGCGAAGACCTGCAGGTTCTGGAACGTGCGCGTGGCCCGCATCCGGGCGAACACGTGGGGTTTGCGCCCGTCGATGCGGCGTCCTCGCAGTGTGACCGATCCCGAGGTGGGCTGGAGGACGCCGCTGATCATGTTGAACATGGTGGTCTTACCCGCACCGTTGGGTCCGATGAGACCGAGGATCTCCCCGGCGTTCACGTCCAGGGAGACGCCGTGCACCGCCGTGACCCCGCCGAAGGTACGGGTGAGGTCGCGGACCTCGAGCAGCCGTGACCCTCTCTCGGGGTATGCGACGTCGCGGTCCGGAATCACCGACACCGCGGGGGCGTTCTCCCGCCCGGAGCGGTCGTCGTTCACCGCGGACTCACCGTCATCGGCTGCGGAAGCTGGCAACGCGCGCGCCGCGCCACCCGACCCCTCACCACCCGAGCGGCGGGAACGGAGCCAACCGATCCCCGACTGCCAGGCCTGATGTAGTCCGCCAGGCAGGAAGATCATCACCAGGGTGAGCACGATGCCGAAGCCGATGAGCTGCACCTCGCCCTCGGCTCCCGAGATGAGTCGGGGGATGACCGACCGTAGGCTCTCGTCGATCGCCTCGACCGCGAAGCCACCCACGATCGCGCCCCACATCGTGCCGAGGCCACCGAGGACCGCGACGAGCAGGAACTTCACTGACAGCTCGAAGTTCGCGGCGCTGGGATTGACGACAGCGAGCCAATGGGCGTAGAAGACGCCCGCCAGTCCCGCGTAGCCGGCGGCGACGACGAGGACCTGCAGACGAAGCCGGTAGGTGTCCACGCCGAGGGTCTCGGCCGCGATCCAGGAGTCGTTGACCCCACGCAGTGCCCGACCGACGCGACTTTCCACGATGTTGCGCGCCATCAGCACGCCGAGGGTGAGCACCGGGGCGAGCAGCCAGAAGTAGTCGACGGCCGAGGCGAAGCGGTAGCCGAAGAGCTCCATCTTTGGCACGCCGTAGATACCTGTTGTGGCACCGAGCCATGGCGTCTCGTTGGCGACCACGGCCACGATGATCCCGAGACCGAGAGTCGCCAGGGCGAGGTAATGCCCCCGCAGTCGCAGCAACGGCAACCCGATGAGCAGGGCCGCCGTCATCGCGAGACACACCGAGATCACGGCTGCGGGAATCACGGAGAAGTCGTAGCGAACGACGAGGATCGCCTGGGTGTAGGCCCCCATCGCGAAGAACGCCGCCTGGCCCAGGCTCACCTGGCCGGCGAGGCCCATCAACAGGCTGAGGCCGAGCGCTCCCAACGCGAAGATCGCGGCGTAGACGGCGACATTGACGACGCCGCCCGTGGCGACGAACGGCAGCCCGCCCATCGCGGCGAGGAGGAGCACTGCCCCGATCAGGTCGGAACGGCGCCGGCGCAGGAGACCGACACCGGAGGGTGGCTGGGTCATACTCGCTCCTCCGTCTCCCGCGCGAACACACCGGAGGGCCGTGCCACCAACACCACGACCAGAACGATGAAGGCGACCGCGTCCCGGAGTCCGGAGTCGACGTAGCCGGCGGTCAGGTTCTCCAGCACGCCCAGGACCAGGCCACCGATCATCGCGCCGCGCACGGAGATGAGTCCGGCGAGCACTGCGGCCACGAAGCCCTTCAGCCCGAGGACCAGCCCCGCCTCCCAGGACGTGAAGTAGATGGGGCTGGCGAGGACGCCGGCGACTCCTCCCACGACACCGGCGATGAGGAAGGCGTTGCGGCGGGCCCGGCCTGGGGCGATCCCGACGAGGCGGGCCGCGACCGGCTGCTCCGAACACGCCAGGAGCGCCTTGCCGGCGAGTGTGCGTTCGTAGAACCAGATGACGGCTCCGGCCAGCAGCGCACCCACCGCGAAGATCCACACCTCCTGGGCACGGATCGTGACGCCGGCGATGTGCAGGTGGGATCCGGGCAGGGCCGGCAGGCTCTGTGCCTCCGGTCCCCAGTAGAGGAGCATCGCTCCCTTGAGAGCGGTCGATATCCCCAGGGTGAGAATGATGGAGGTCAGGACCGTCATCCGCCGGACCGGCGCGATGGCGAGCCGTTGCATCCCCATGGAGAACCCCCCGACCACCGCCACTCCGATCACCATGGCGAGGACCAGGGGGACCCCCATTCCCAGCAGGCTGATGGCGGTGAACCCGGCGAGGATCGCGAACTCCCCCTGGACCAGGTTCACCACACCGCTGACCGTGAAGATCACAACGAAACCGATGGCCACAAGGCCGTAGATGGTCCCCTGGCCCAAGCCGGAGATCACGAGCTGCAGGAAGTCGCTCATCGGGCGGTTCCCGCCGAACTGTCTGGATGCGGCATCGGGTCAGTCCTGCTCGTCCATGAGCACGAACTCCTCGTCCTCAACCGTCACGTACACCAGCGCGTCAGTGCCGAGACCTGAGTGGTCCTCCGGTGACATGTTGAAGGTGCCGGTGATGCCGACGAAGCCCTCGACACTCTCCAGGTAGTCACGGACCTCGTGCGGGTCGGTCCCGACCTCCTCGAAGGCGTCCACGGACAGGTGGAAGGCGTCCCAGGCGTGCCCTGCGAAGGTGGAGGGGTTGGAGCCGAACTCCTCGACGTAGTCGGCGTGGAAGCTCTGGATGACCTCGGCCTGGGGGTCGTCGTCCGGGAGCTGGTCGGCGACGAGGATGCGCCCGATCGGGAAGACGATGCCGTTCGCCGCCGCCCCGGCGGTCTCCAGGAACTCGTCCTCGCCGATGCCGTGGCTCTGCACCAGCGGGGTCTCGATGTCGAGGTCGTCGTAGGCGACCTGGGCCAGGGAGGCCGAGGGAGGGATGCCCCAGATGAAGTTGACGTCGGCGTCGAGGTCACGGATGTTCACCGTCTGCGCGGTGAAGTCGGTGGCGTCGGGGGTGAACCGTTCCGTGCCGATGAGCTCGACTCCGCGCTCCGCGCCGAGCTCCTCGATGGTCTCCTCAACCCCCTCGCCGAATCCGGAGGAGTCACGCATGAGACCGGCCGTCTCCCAGCCCTGCCCCTCGACGTAATCGAGCATTCGCTCCAGCACGATGGAGTCGTTCTGCGCCGTCTTGAAGATCCACTCGGCGTCGTCGATGATGGCGATGTTCGCGGCGAGAGAAATCATGGGGATTTCGTTCTCCTCCGCGATCTCCCGCATCGCGAGACTGGGGCCGGTCCGGCTGGCCCCGAACACGATGTCGACGTTCTCCTCGTTGACGAGACTGTTCATCTCGCGGGCGGCGACATCCTCCTCGGACTGGTTGTCCCGGATGATCACCTCGACCTCGCGACCGTCGACACCTCCATCCTCGTTGAGTTGGTCAACGAGCATTTCCAGGGCGTTCTTCTGCGGGGCGGCGAGCTGCGCCCCCGCTCCGGTGATGTCGAGAACCGCGCCGATTCGAATGGGGCCCTCGTCGTCTCCTCCCGAATCCACGGCGGATCCGGCGCAGCCGGCCGCGGTGAGAGCGAGTGCGGCTCCGACGGGCACGGCCATCCGGGAAATCCGCGTCTTCGACATACTTCTCTTCCTTCTGTTCACTTGGGAACGTGTTGGGGGATACCGCAGCAAGCCGTGCGATAATAGAGCTACGTGCTCGAATTTGGATTACAGTAGCGGCATGAACCGTGTCCCACAAGACCCAGAATTGGGATCAATCCGGCGTCGGAGAAACCGGCGAGTACCGCGACCTCGGTGGGAAGTCGGAGGTCGCGGGTGAACACCCACCCTTCGTCCGACGAATTGGGGTCCCCCTCTCCCAGGGTGAAACGGGCCGAGACGGGCACCCGCTCCCAGACACTCGACCGGGGCCTGTGCGTGCTACGGGAATTGAACACCGCGCAGCACCCTATGCCGGTCACGGCCATCGCGCGGAAACTCGGATTACACCGGTCGATCGTGTACCGGATGCTGCGGACCCTCGAGGACCATCGCCTGGTCACCCGAACCGCCGACGGCTGTTTCGAACTCGGCCTCGGACTGGCCGTCCTGTCCAGGGGGGTACGCCGCGACCTGCAGACCGTCTCCGTGCCGGTCCTGTCGGCCCTGGCCAACGAGGTCCGCATGACCGCGTTCCTCACCGTTGCGAGCGACGACGAGGCCGTGACCCTGGTGAGCGTGGAGCCGCACCAATCCGTCGGCCACATCGCCTACGCCCCGGGGAATCGGCACTCCCTGCACGTCGGCGCGCCGGGCATCGCCACCCTCTCGGCCCTGCCACCGCACCCCGACGAACGCCCCGAGGTCACCGAGGCACGTCGACGCGGCTGGGCCCACTCCTACGCCGAGGTCCTTCCCGGCATGTCCGCGATCGCCGCGCCCGTGGCCGCCGGGCAGAGCGTCGGGGCGATCGCGGTGGTGTTCGTGGACAGCGGGGAGCCGTGGATTCCTCCCCGCGCGCGTCTCGGAGAACGGCTCGTCGCCGCCGCGCGGGAAGTCACCGCCGACATGGTGTGAGCGCGGTCGCGACGCGAACCCGATCAATTATCGGACATACACGACACACAATCACACTCAACAACAAACTACTCAATTCCGAAAAACAACAGACCTTGCGGAATTCACGCCGCCGTCATATCTTGACGCCAAGATGGCGTGATTCCGACAAATCACCACTGGTCGCACAACACTTTTGGTCCACTGCAGGGACGTCCCGCAGGCGAACCCCCTCCTCTGCCGGGAAGTGGTCCTTGCTCCGTCTCCTGAAAGGCCCAGCCCCTCCCCTCCCGGCTGGTGACGCCACAGGGGGCACGGTGGGGGGCGAAAGCCCGCTTTCGCCCCCCACCCCACCATTGACGTCCGCCGTGGACACCTCGCGGGGCCCGATCACGGACACGCCGACGTCTCGAGCCTCGAGGCCTCCCCAGCTCCTCGCTCGCGCCGCCCCATAATCGGGCTCACTGCTTCACGTTCATCAGGCTTCACACGAGGCCCGCATCCGCCCTACCAGGAGTGAGGCCGCCCCGCTCAGCTGCTGGGGGGCGACACCGTCGCGGACCTGCGTAGACACTCCGAGGAGGAAGGTGTGGATCACCGCTGAGGCTGCCAGGGGATCTAGTCCCCCGCCGAGACTCCCGTCTGCGATACCGGCGTGGACGCAGGCAGTAATCCGTTCGCGGTCGGCCCGCCGGCGGAGCTGAACCGCCTCCCGGGCTGAGCCACTGTCCTCCGAGGCAGCTCCCACCACAGCCGATAAGGCGATCAGGCAACCCGCCGGGTGCGAGGGATCTGACTGCATGCGGATGGATTCCAACAACATGGCTTCGAGTGCGTCGGCGGCGGGCTGCCTGTCCGCAGAGACCTCGGTGACCTTCCCGGGACCTTCAATGTAGTGCTCCACCGCGCGAGCGAAGAGCCCGGCCTTCGAACCGAAGGCTCCGTAGAGGCTCGCCGAGGAGAGGCCGGTCGCCTCCCGGAGCTGAGCCAGGCTCGTGGCCTCGTACCCGTGCTCCCAGAACACCTCGATGACAGCGTCAAGCACACGGTGCTCGTCAAACTCCCGAGGTCGGCCGGCAGGGGACATGACACTCCTTTCGGATCGTTCGATCCAGTTTGACACACGAACCCCCTCCACTCAATATTGGATCGTTCGTTCCATTATTAAAGGAGCTCCATGGCATCGCCCACCCTGCCCTCCGTCGAAGCGCCTTCGCGCCTGCCCGTGTTCGCGCTCGTCCTCATGGCGATGACCAGTTTCATCGTGATCATGACCGAGACCCTCCCCGCCGGTCTTCTCCCCCAGCTCGTCGCCAGCTTCGAAGTTTCTGAGGGGACCGCGGGCCAGCTCGTCTCGGCCTACGCCCTCGGCACCGTACTGGCCGCGATCCCCGCGATCGCGATAACCCAGGGGATGCCTCGCAAACCGCTGCTGGCCATCGGCCTGCTGGGCTTCATCGTCGCGAACACCCTGACCGCACTGGCGCCCACTCTCGCCGTCGCCCTGATCGCAAGGTTCATAGGCGGCGCGTTCTCCGGCCTCCTGTGGGGCATGCTCGCAGGATACGCCCGCCGAATCTCGGACCCCCGCTCCGCGGGCAAAGCCCTGGCCATCGCCATGACCGGTACCCCGGTGGCACTGTCAGTGGGCACGCCGCTGGGCACCATGGTCGGCTCGATGATCGGGTGGCGCTGGACCTTCGCCGCAATCTCCGCGGTCACCCTCCTGGTGGTCGTCCTCGTCCTGGTCGTGGTCCCGAACGCGCCTGGCAGCAGCTCCGAGAAGCGCCTCCCGCTCCACCGCGTGGCGGCCATCCCAGGCGTGGCGGCCATCCTCGGCGTCGTCTTCACCTGGATGCTGGCGCACAACTTCCTCTACACCTACATCGCCCCATACCTGTCGCAGACCGACGTGGGCATGCGGCCAGACACGGCACTCTTCATCTTTGGGGTCGCCGCCCTGGTGGGCATCTGGATCACCGGCGCTCTGATCGATCGTGCCCTCCGTGGGCTGGTGCTCGCCGGCACGTCCCTGTTCATCGTCTCGGGGCTGGTCCTGCTCTTTGCCGGGGGCGCCCTTATCACAACCTCGCTCGCCCTGGTGATCTGGGGCCTCGCCTTCGGCGGCGCTGCCACCCAGCTGCAGACCGCGATGGGCAACGCTTCGAAAGACAGCATGGATGTGGCCAACGCGATGCTGACCACCGTCTTCAACCTGGCCATCTTTGGGGGCGGGGCTGTCGGAGCCTTGCTGGTGGACAACCTCGGTGCCATAGCACTGCCGGTCAGTATGGTCGCGCTCTCCGCCGTCGCCCTCGCTCTGGCTGCCTCGAGCAGGCGACACGCCTTCCCAAGCTAGGGGTCGGGCCTCCACGGCGACGCCGGCATAACGCTGATGACAATCGAGGAGGTGGGCGGTTTGCTGCGCCCACCTCTCACACCACCGTACGGGCGGGCGCTACGCTCGGCAGCGCGGCCACCGCTGGCGATTCGTTTGTACACACACCAACCGATGATCAGGCGGTGGCCGTTGACGTGTCCGGCGAACGCCACAAAATCCCCCCACCAGGGTCTACGGCTGGAGTACTAGGCGGTCACCCGGACGACACCCGCCATATTGGCGAAGCGGACGTCGGAGTACTTGACGACCGAACCGGTGCGCGGGGCCTCCAACATCTGGTCGTCGCCGAGGTAGATGGCGACGTGGGAGATCCGGTTGGGCGCGGTGGGGTCACTACGCCAGAAAAGCAGGTCGCCCCGCTCCGCGTCCTCGTACTCGATTCGTTCCCCCGCGCCCCACTGGTCGGCCGCGACGCGGGGAACGGTGACATCGTTCTGGGCGAAGGCCCACTGCACCAGTCCGGAGCAGTCGAACCCGCTCGGATCGTCCCCGCCCCACACGTAGGGAACCCCGAGGTACTTCTCCGCCTCCTCGATCATGTCCTCCAGCGTCCCCCGGTCCACGGGGTCGCCCGCGGCGGTCGCCGGGCGTGGATCCGGGTCCTCGGCGAGGAGCTGCACCCCCGCGTCCGACCCGAGCGCCTTCTCCAGGGCCTCGCGCAGCTCGTCGAGGTCGGCCTCGGGTGCGCTCACGATGAGCCCGTTGCCGTCGGGGAATCCGAGCTCCTGGGTCACCTCACGGGAGGCGAGGATGTCGATCCCGGTGATCCCGGACGTGGCGTGGGTCCACACCCTTTTGGTGACCGCCGAATACGCGCCCTCGATCGTGACCTCGGTGTCGACCTCGAGGTCGCTGTCCTGGCCGAGGTCGTGGGACAGGGCGAGATTACCCTCGGCGATGCCCTGCCAGATCTCGTCGGACTCGGCGGACGGCTCGGGCGCGAATGCCCGGAACTCCGAGGGGTCCACGCCGAGAACCGAAGCCGCGGCACCGTCGATCGTGACCTGTGCGGCATCCACGACCTCCGTCGCCTCGACGCCGTCCAGCTCCCCGATCTCCGAGACGACGTCGGCGGGCAGGGACTCCGGGGTGACGACGAAGAACTCCGCGCTGCGGGTCTCCTCCAGTGGGGCGACCTCGACATCACCTGTCAGGTGCGCGACGTCGGCCACCGACGGAGTGGCCCCCACGGAATCCCCCGGACGGGCGACCGGGCTGGGGGTCGAGGGAACCGGCGCGGGCGCGGCGCTCGACCTCTGTTCGATGGGCGGGCCGGGCCGAGGGTCGGGAACGTCGTCCGCCCATACCGGGCCCACGCCGAAGGCGGTGAAGGCGACGGCCACGACCGCTGTGGTGCCCACCCCCGACATCCATCGCTGTCGCGTCCTTGGTGCGCGGCCCATACCCCACCCCTCAATCGGCCCGGGTGGGATCGTGGTGTCCCGAGGGGGCCCCGGCCCGATTCGCTTCACACATTGTCCTCAACCACCGCGTCGCGGGCAATGCCCGAGTTTTCCGGCGCAGCGCGGTCAGCCTTCCCGCACGACGTTGGCCAGGGGTTCGCCCCGAGCCCACCGCGCGAGTTGGTCGTCGACGAATCGCCGTGCCCGCGGGTAGAAGGACGCGGCGCCGCCGGCGATGTGTGGGGTGATGGTGACGCCGGGGGCGTCCCACAGGGGGTGCTCAGCGGGGAGCGGTTCGGGGTCGGTGACATCGAGTGCGGCGCGCACCCGGCCGTTCTCCGCGAGCAGGGCCGCCGTGTCCAGAACCGGCCCCCGGCCAACATTGACCACGAGAGTGTCGTCGCGCAACAACGCCAGTTCCGGGGCGCCCATCAGGCCCTCGGTCTGGGGTGTGTGCGGGGTGACCAGGACGACGATGTCCACGGTGGGCAGCAACGAGTGCAGGTCGGCGATCCCGTACACGTCCTGTTCCGGTCGTGGACGGCTCGCGACGCGGACGACCTCGGCCTCACAGGCGAGCACCCGCTTCTCGATGGCCTGTCCGATGCTGCCGTAGCCGAGGATGAGGACCCGCGAGTCGGCCAGCGACCGGTCCCGGTCCGGCGCCCATCGGTGCTCCCGCTGGTCGTAGGCCCAGCGGGGCAGGTCGCGCTGGGCGGAGAGCATGAGCGCCAGGGCGAGCTCGGCGGTGCTGGAGTCGTGTAGTCCCCGCCCCGAGCACAGTGTGACGCCGGACGGCAGAAGGTCCAGGACATGTTCGTAGCCGGCGGTGAGCGTCTGGGCGACCTTCAGCTTGGGCATGCGTTCCAGGAGCTCGGGTCCGCGCGAACGCCAGTACGGCAGGACGTAGAACGTGACCTCGTCCAGATTCCCGGGGTCGCCCTCGTCCGCGGAGTAGACCTCCACCCGCAGGCCCTCCGGGGCGTTCTGGCGGTTCTGCTCCCACGGCACAAGTACCAGGTCGTCCACAGGCTCTCCCGATCAACGGAATTGGTTCGCGCCCATCCTACGAGCGGTGCCACCTCCGCTGCGGAGCGCGGTGGCCGTTGCTGAAGGAACGCCCGCCGACGTCAGGATCCGGGCTCCGCGTGGTGTGGGCGGGTGAGGCCGGTCGGTGCGGCCCCGCCGCGTCCCGGCTGGCACGGACGATCGGGAGGACGCGACCCGGTTTCGCGGGCGGGCCGGGCCCTCAGCCGGCGAGTTCGGTGAGGAAGCTCAGCCGCTGCCAGCGGGCCTCCTCGCAGGATCCGTCCCGCGTGAGCTCGGTGAGGACCTCGTCGCCGTCCCAGTTACCGCTGATCAGCGCGGCCTCGGGACCGTAGAGCGTGTCGGTGCAGATGGTGTCCTCCGCGACCTCGTCCAGGGCGTCGACACGCTCGTCCAGGACCGCACAGGCCTCCGGGTCGGCGTCAGGATCGCCGGTACAGGCGAGGAACTGGCTGGAGTCCTCTTCGTCAGCGCCGCTGACCCGGATGTAGAGCTCGCCAACCGGTCCGGACTCGGCGCTGATCGGTGCCATCGCCTCGAGGTCGCCGGGCTGGGGGTAGTTCGGGGTGCTGGTGAGCGCGCTCGCCACCACCAGGCCGTAGGTTCCCGCGATCAGCGCACACACCGCGCCCAGTACTCCGCTGAGAGAGCGTGACATACCTTGGCTGGATTTGCGCATGGCTCCGGGAAACATCGACGACGGGGCAGGGACACGCGGGCGCACGCCGAATGCGTCGGTCTACGGTTCGGGTCGGGACTCCGCGACTCGCCCATCTTGCCATGAACCCCATCGGGAGTCAGCCGCGGCTCGCCATTTCGCGTAACCCGCTACTCCCAGTATCGGACGAAATCCCGGGACTTCCCCGAAACATTACTTACCAGTAGGCTCATCGTGCGATGTAGATCACTGACCTGTGTCGCGCCGCGCACTGGCCACATACCGTCAACCTCCGTTCGCGGCTCGCACGGCACCGGAGATGATTCGGAGCGCTCGTTGGTTGAGGGACGGCATCGACGACTCAGGCCGTCGAACCGGACGCTCCGGCACCCCCTCACCATCGCGGGAATCCTCGCCACCCTGGTCATGCTGTTGGTGCTGGCGGTTCCTCTCGGCATCCGCGTGTTCGGGTGCTCCGAGCCCCAGTACCTGCGGGTCGCCGCGGCGCTGAGCGTCGCCCCCGTGGCGCAGGAGGCCGCGGCGGAGTTCAACGACCATGCCGACGGGTGCCTCTACGCCCAGGTCACCGAAACCCCGCCGCACGCCGTCATGACCGACCTCGCCGGCGGCCGCACCCTGGACTCCACCGTGACGCCCGACGTGTGGATACCGGAGTCCTCCGCGTGGGTGGAACTCGCCCGCGTCTCGGAGTCCGGCGCGCAGACCCTGGAACCGGACCCACGTTCACTCGCGAGCTCCCCCGTCGTTCTCGCGGTTCCCGAGGACGCCGACGGCGTCGCACCCGCCGACGAACACACGGCGAGTTGGGACCTCCTGCTGCCCGACGCCCGTGATCCAGATCGTCCGGTGGTACTCGTGGACCCCAACCGGGGCGCGGACGGCATGGCGGCGATGTACGCGATCCGGCAGTCCCTGGGAACCGGCGACCAGGCCGACGCGGAGATGACCGAGTTCGTCCACGACGTCCAGCTCGACAGCGCCTTCGGACACATCGAACTCAGCGGCGTCTACCCGGGAGCCGATCCGCTCACCGTCGTTCCGGAACAGTCTGTGCGCGACTACAACGCCTCCGGTCCCCCGACGCGCCTACGCGCACTGCACCCCGAGGAAGGGACCGTCACCCTCGACTACCCCTTCACGCTGGTCACCGACGACGCGGACCGACGAAGCGGGGCCGAGTCGCTGTACGAGCTGCTGTCCGCCCAGTCCTACCAGGACCGGCTCGGCGAACTCGGGTTCCGGGAACCGTCCGGTGCCGAGCCCCGAACACCGCCGGACGTTCCCGGAGTCGAACCAGACCCACCGGAGACGCACGAGGACCTGACCGGCGACGCGCTGCTCACCGCGATCGAGGACTGGAACCGGCTGTCCATGCCGAGTCGCGCTCTGGTCCTCGCCGACGTCTCCGACACCGCGGGCGAGCCACTTTCGGGGGACCTCTCCCGACTCGACGTGGCCGTCGAGGCGGCGGAGCTGGGCCTCGCGCTCTTCCCCGACCAGACCGACATGGGGTTGTGGCTCCTGTCCACGGAACTGGATTCGTCCGGACACGAGGAGACACACCAGCTCGCGCGACTGGAGGACTCCGACGAGGGGCAAACCGTGCGCGAGCGACTGCGGGACACCGCTTCCGCCATCGAGCTGGAGGGCGGCGACGCCCGGCTCTACGACAGCATCGGTGCCGCCTACGACGAGATGACCGACGCCTACCACGAGGACAAGATCAACAGCGTGATCGTCCTGACGTCGGGCGACGACGAAGGGCGCAGCGAACTGTCCGAAGAACAGCTCGTCGCCCAGCTCGAGGACAGCTTCGACCCCGAGCGTCCGGTCACCATGTTCATCATCGCCTTCGGCGACTTCGAGGACGAGCGGCCGCTGACGGAGATCGCCAACGCGACCAGCGGAACCGCGTACTTCACCGAGGACGCGGACGAGATCGGCGACATCTTCCTCAGCTCCATCTCCCGGCGGTTGTGCGTGCCGGACTGCGACAGCCGGGAGGACTCCCCCTGACCCAGAACCATCACGATCCGGTCACAAGCGGGGCGATCGGGTGGCCCGGGCTCTGACCTCGATCCACTGCCCCACCGCACTCGCTGACCTCGAACGACGGTGACGCGCCAGCGCAACGCCGCGAGCCTGTGACCTTGCCCATTTGTCCTGGTTCGCCGCTTGAGTACCGTTCTTCGCATCCACTCGACTGGAGTAAGGACCTCAGAACCGTGGGACGACATCGAAACGCTGACTTTGTCGAAGGGACCGGCGACCACTCGCTGCCCGGACCACACCGACCGCGCCGCCGCGGACGAGGCGTCGCCGTGGCCGCCTTCTCCGCCGCTCTGGTGGTTCTCCTCGGACTGGGGGCGACGGGGTGGTTCTTCTGGCAGTCCGACGTGACGTGCCTCGGCCGGACCCAGGAACTACGCGTGGCCGCGGCGCCGGAGATCGCTCCCGTACTCACGGAGCTCGGAGCCGAGTTCGCGGCCGACCGCGACTGCCAGGAAGTCACGGTGGAGAGCGTCGAGTCCTCCGACGTCGCCTACGACATCACGGGCGAAGGGCCAACCACGGGCGGCGCCGACAACCCCTCGGTCTGGATTCCCGACTCCTCCCTCTGGGAGGACCACGTGGTCGACACGGCCGGGCCGAACGCGCTCGAAAGCACCAGCACAATGATCGCCAACTCCCCGATCGTGCTCGCCTCTCCACCGGGATCCGACCACGAGGAAAGCTCCTGGGCGTCCCTGGTTCCCGACACCGCGCCCCGGGACGACGACCAACGCGCGGTACACCTCGTCGAACCGACCCTGAGTTCCTCCGGCCTGACCACCCTCGCCCTGATCTACGGTGCGATCGAGGAACGACGTGACACCGAGGACGGCGAGGCGGCCGATGACGCCCCGGCCCCCGAGGACCAGGAGGAGGGAGACGACGAACAGGAGGGCGAGGACGAATCCGGCGACAGCGCCGACGAGGACGCGCCCGAGGAACCCGAGGAGGGAGACGAGTCGGATTCCGCGGCGCGGACCAGCCCGGAGTTCATCGCCGCGCTACAGACTCTCCAGCGCGACGTCGCGATCAACCCCAGAGACGCGCTCGAGCGCATCGCGGCGGAGGACGCCGACAGCGGCGCGGTGCTGGCCGTCTCCGAACAGGCCGTGTGGGCGCACAACGCCGAGGAACCGGACCAGGCGGTCCAGGTCCTCTACCCCACCGAAGGCACCTACACCCTGGACTACCCCTACCTCCTGCTGGACGTCGCCGACGAGACCGCCGCACTCGCCGAGGACTTCCGCGGCTTCCTGCGCGACGAGGCCACGCAGAGCCAGATCCGGGACCGCGGCTTCCGCTCCACGGACGGGACCGCCAACGAGGGCCTGGTGTCGTCGGATGGGGGCTTCGCCGAGGAAGCGCCCACTCCACTGGCCTCTCCCCGCGACGGGGCCGCGGAGGACCTGATCGCCGCCTGGAACCAGCTACAGCTCGGCACACGCATGCTGGCGGTGTACGACGTCTCCGGATCGATGCTCGCCGAGGTACCGGAGGTCGAGGCCACCCGGATGGAGGTGGTCCTCGCGGCCTCCTCCGAGGGACTCCAGCTCTTCGAGGACGACGCGGAGATCGGGGTCTGGGAGTTCTCCACCGACCTCGAAGAGGACATACACCACCGGGAGGTCGTTCCCCTCCGCGAACTGGGCTCCGACGGCGACGACGGCACCCACCGTGAGGGACTGATGGAAGAGCTGGGGGACATCACCCCGAACCCACGCGGCGACACCGCGCTCTACGAGACCGTACTCGCCGCCCACCGGGAGATGCGGGAGAGCTACGCGCCGGACCGCAACAACGTGGTCCTGCTCTTCACCGATGGCGAGCAGGACAACCCGGACGGCGACCTCGAGCTGGAGGAACTACTGGCGACCCTGGAGGAGGAGTCCGACCCGGACCGGCCCATACCCTTCATCATCCTCAACTACGGCGCCAGCATCGACACCGAACCCATGGAACAGGTGGCGGAGCTGACGGGCGGCGAGTCGTTCGTGACCTCCGATCCGGAGGAGATCGGTGAAATCTTCCTCCGGGGGTTCGCACTACGCCTCGGATCGGACGAGTAGACCACCGCGCACCGAGACGAGGCACGCGCCACCCCCTCCGGACGTCGCCGGGGACTCGTCGCCGCGTCTCGTGTCCGGGGCCCGCGCCACGGAGGCTGACGAGTCGGTCGGCTCACTGGTTACCGAGTGTTTCGGTTGTGCCGTTGGGGCGATTCCCGGTCCCTTCTTCGCTGGGCATGACGCAACCCATTGCAACCCCCGAAACAAATCCGCCATGGCCGGATGTGGCCATGCGGGTTCGTCCCTGTTCGCACAGGCGGGGAATCGCCCCAGAAATCCCGTCAACAACAGGCACAATCGCGCTTTCGGCGCACTATGGACTATTCCCCCAACTTGGCGTAGCTAGAGGGCAGAACACGTTGGCGCTTCGGGAGGGGTGGCTCCGCCGTGGTTTACGCATGGATGCCAGGAGTAAATCGAGTATCGGGCACCGTCAGTGAGGGAAGCCTCACGGGGGGCGCGCCTCGCGTCGTCTGGGGGACAACGGAAAGCGATCCGCACGTCATCAGCGCGACCGCCGCCGCGCGGGATCTTCAAGCAGCCAACATTCCCGCCCACCTGGTGTGGAATCCGCTTCGCGGCGAGTTCGCCCAACTATTGCCGGCCACGTCGCCCGCTCCTCGGACGGGTCGCGGGGAACATCGTCTGGATCGAGGGCACGAGGGCCGGGTCTGTGTCGTGATCCAGGTCGTCGGGTTCTCCCTCGATCCCTTCACCGAGGGAGAGCTGAACGGACTGCGTCAGGTCCTCGCCTGGCTCGACTCGTGGGGGATTCCCCGTCGGTGGCCAGCCGGCCAACCGGAACCATCCGCACCGCACCTCGCCGAACTGGACGAACGCCTCTGGGCCCAGGGAGGTCACTTCGGACTTTCCCAGGTCCCGGGATCGCAGAGCGGGATGCCAGGAAAGATCAGCCCGGAGCGCCTCCTCGGCGGCCCCGCGATGACACACGCGACTCCACCGTCAACCGCCACCGTCCGCGGACGCTTCCGCGAACCCGACGAGCTCCTCGCTCCCCCACCGGCCCCGTCCGAGACCGCCGAATGTCGAGCCTTCGCCCACACCTAGGTGGTGTTTCTCGAGTGGGCCGGGGCGGGCTGGTTCTTGGGAACCTTCGGTCCGATGGTTCGGCGTCTTCACGCACCGACGCGCAGTGCTCCCTGCTCCCCCGCCCCCACCCCGGCCCCGCGCCGCCCACGATGATGACTCCCCCACCAGGACTACGCCACATCCAACCGGTAGAGGTGCGCATCGACCCGCTCCAGCGGGGTCGACAACACTCACCACCACTGCGCGAGCCCCCATCCCTCGCTCAACCACAACCACCACCTAGTCGCATCGCCCCGCGACGACGCCGGTCACGCGCCCGCGTGGCCGGCGTCGTGTGTCCGGTTCCGCTCGCGACAGTGACGTCCGCTGCCGAGGGCCACGCCCGCCCGGCGCACACCTTCCCTTCTTCGACGTGTGCGACGGGCCATCCGCTCCATCCGGTTCCGCCTTCGCGTCGATCGGGCGCCGCCGGTCGGCGGTGTCCGATACCGGCGACAAGCCCACTTTCATCAACTCCCGCGAGACGGTTTAGTCTGGCGCCCATGGGTGGAACGATCGAGCCGGGTTGGTATGAGGATCCCCACGGGACACCGGACCAGGTGCGTTGGTGGGACGGCGGCCGTTGGACCGAGCACGTCCGCGCGCTGTCCGAACTGAGCGGACGCACCGCTCCCCCCACGGCGCGGGACGATGATGAGGCCACGACGGACCTCAGCTCCGTGCTCGACAACGACGACGAACCCGCGACGACGTATGTCCCTCCGCCGTCGCAGGACCCGAGTCCGACCTCGGCCGCCCCCGGTCTCTCCCGGTCAACGCCCGACCCGAGCGCCGACGAGCCGGCGACCATGTTCGTCCCGCCGCCCGTGCAGGATCCGCCCGCACCAGCCGCTCCGTCCAACGACGAGCCGGCGACCATGTTCGTGCCGCCCCCGGACGACCGGCCGGCCAGCGCACCACCGTCCGACACCGCGTCGTCGAGTAGCTCGGCCTCTCCAGTGGACGACGAACCTGCGACCGCGGTGTTCAACCCCGGGCGTCCACCCAGCGCCCCGGTGAACGACGCTCCGGCCACAGCCGTGTTCCAGCCCGGGGGTCCGACCACTCCCGCGGACGGGGACCCCAGCTCCGAGGCCACCGCTGACGTCTCCTCGGCCCTGCCCGCGCCCCCGCCCAGTGACGAACCCGCGACGGCCGTGTTCAATCCGGGTGCGCCACCTCCACCCGAGAACCGCGCCACCTTCGATCCCAACGCTCGGCCGACCGAACAGGACGACGAGCCGACCGCCGACATGACTCCGGGCCCGCCTCAGGCCCCGTCCGCCCCGGCGACCGCCGTGTTCAAACCAGACACGCCCGCGACCCCGGACGAGCCGCGCACCGCGGTGTTCCAACCGGACACGCCCGCCGCCTCCGACGAGCCGGGCACCGCCGTCTTCCACCCCGACTCGGCGTCGTCCATGTCGTCGGCGGCCTCCGCCCCCGCCGACGGGGGCGACAAGGGGGGCCTCTTCGGCAAGTTCTTCGGCAACCTGCGGGAGGGCCTTCAGGACTACCGCTCCGATCTCGCCAGCGACCGCGACCGACGCCAGGAGGAGCAGCGTCGCCAGGAGGAGATGAAGCGGCAGGAGGAAGAGCTCCACCGCAAGAACCAGGAGCTGGAGCGCAAGCAGCGCGAGTTCGAGGCGCGCCAGTCCGGCGGCCACCCCCCGGCCGTTCCCCCCGAGGAGTCGGCCCCAGCCAAGCCCGAGGGCGCGCAGCCCGTGTGGAACGCGCCCAACCCGCCCTCTGGGCCGAATCCGCGGGAAACCAGCGGTCAGCCGCCGGTCGCGGAACCGCCGGCGTGGGGGCGGCAAGAGCCCTCAAGCGCGCAACCCGCATGGGGGCAGCCATCCGGTCCCAGTGACGCGCCGCCCTGGGGGCAGCCCCCAGCCCCGGACGACGGCCCGCCACCGTGGGCCCAGCAGGCGCAGCAACCGCCGTCGGGTGGTCAGCCCGCGTGGTCGCCGCAGCCTCCGTCCGGCCCTCAGCAGGGGTGGGGGCGACCGCCGTCGGGGCCGCAGCAAGGCACCGGCGGGTTCCCGGCACAGAGTCCACCGCCACCTCCGCCACCCGAGCCTCCGATGCCTCCCGGCCCCGGAGGACCTGGCGGGCCTGGGGGGCCTGCGGGGATGGGCGGTCCGCCTCCAGGCCAGGGAGGTGCGTATCCCCCCGGTATGCCCAACCGAGCGCCGCAGCCCCCTCAGGGTCCAGGGCCGTTCGGACAGGCCGGTGGCCGCGGACCCTACCCACCCCCCGGACCGCACATGGGCGGGCAACCACCCATGCCCGGGCACGGCCCCGGACCGAACATGCCGCACGGGGACTGGGGCCACGGGCCGAACCCCTACCACCAGCACCAGCCGCGCAAGCGCAGCGGATGCATGGGCTGCCTCTTCGCCCTGGCCATCACGGTGTTCATTCTCGTGGTCGTGGGCGTCATCCTGCACGTGACGGGGACCGTCGACATGTGGTGGCTCATCTTCGGCAACTAGGTGTGATGTTTGAGGGCTTTCGGATAACGGAGCGGCCGTCGCCCCTCCTGGGACCGCTTCGCGGATGGTGCCCCAGCGGTGCCCCGGGCTTCGGCTCGTACGGCGATCCGTGCTGGGCCTCCCGGTGGGCTGTTCGAAAGGGCCGACACAGGCGAACGTGGTCCGGGCGGTCGCGAGCCCTCAGCCCCCCAACAGCGCCCCCAAATGGGCACAGCGGTTCAAGAGACACGCCCCGGGTCGTGGCCAAGCTTCCACGGCCGCCCAACCCGACAGGGTGGGCGGCCGTCGCGGTCACTGCCGGAGCGATCCCGATCGGTCTCGCGCCGGGCGCGCTCCCAGGTGAGGAACTCGGTGGCCCACTGCGGCCGACACAATGCGGGGCCGGGGACGCGCCTACGCCTCCACAGAGGTTCTAGGCTGTGCGTTATGAACGACGCCCTGGTGTGGATCGACTGCGAGATGACCGGCCTCGACCTGCGCGAGGACGCCCTGATCGAGGTCGCGTGTCTGGTGACGGACGGCGAGCTCAACCGGCTCGGGGACGGTGTTGACGTCGTCGTCAAGCCGCCTCAGGCCGCGCTGGACCAAATGGGCGACTTCGTGACGGAGATGCACACCAGCTCCGGGCTGCTCGCCGCGCTGGACACCGGCGTCACGCTGGACGAGGCCCAGGAACGCGTCCTGGAGCACATCCGCGAGTTCGTCCCCGAACCCAAGAAGGCCCCGCTGTGCGGGAACTCCATCGCCACCGACCGCGCCTTCATCGCACGCGACCTGCCGGAGCTCGACGACTACCTGCACTACCGGATGGTGGACGTGTCCAGCATCAAGGAGCTCCTGCGCCGCTGGTACCCGCGTATCTACTTCCAGGCCCCGGAGAAGCAGGGCGGGCACCGCGCGCTGGCCGACATCACCGAGAGCATCCAGGAACTGCGCTACTACCGCGCCGCGGCCTTCGTCGCCGAACCCGGACCGGACTCGGCGACCAGCCGAGCGATCGCGGCCGAGATCGTCGCGGAGAGCGCGGCGCAGCAGAAATAGGTGGGCGAAGCACTCCCGACCCGCGTTAGACTAAGGGACGTCGCACCGACCTCCGGGCCGGCGACATGGTGGGCGTAGCTCAGTCGGCAGAGCACTTGGTTGTGGTCCAAGGGGCCGGGGGTTCAAGTCCCCTCGTCCACCCCAGACAATCGCAGGCCACACAGTGAGCCTCCTCCGGGAACGGAGGGGGCTCACTCGCGTCTGGGTGGCTGTGGGAGAGCGGTCCCGAGATCACCCACGGGGGGCGGTTCCCAATTCCTCCTCACAGGAGGTCGGGCCGGAACCGGAGGCCTTCGCGCGGCACACGGGCCAGGTCCTCCAGGACCCGAGCGATGACCTCCAGGTCCTCCGCGCTGTAGCGGCCGAGGAACTCCGACGCACCGAGGCCCATCCGCTCGTGCAGGCCACGGTGCGCCTCCTGGATCTCCCGGCCCAACTGGGTGAGCCTCAGATGCACTTCCTTACGGTTGTCCGGCACGCGGTGCCGGGCCACGGCGCCACCGTTCTCGAGGCGGCGGACGATCTTCGACACCGTGCCCTTCGGGATCCCGGTGGCGTGGGCGAGGCCCACGATGTTCGTCGACTCGTCCCCGTCCTCGGCGGCGGGGACGTGGTCGAGCAGGTGCAGCGCCTGGACGTTCATCCGGCCGAGGACGTGCCTGGCCTCGACCGAGACCTGCTCGGACATCCACTTCCACTCGGCCTCGTCCTCATCGCCCAGTCTGGCCGCGACCTGTCCGATCAGATCCTGGATCCGAGTGACGAGCTCCTCATTGGTTTCCACAGAAACAATTTTGCCATCCAACCCTGAGCGGAATATCGTTTCCATGGAAACAAAATTCTTGGAGGGAGATCCGTGAAGGCAGCGGTGGTGGAACGACTGGGACAGACACCCGTGTGTGCCGAGATCCCCGAACCGGCCCCGGAAGGCGATCTGGTGGTCGCGACCCTGCGCGCGGCGGCCGTCAAGAACGTCGAACGCATGCTGGCGGCGGGCACGCACTACGGCAGCGGGCGGATGGCGCTGCCCCTGACTATGGGAACCGACGCCGTCGTCGAGACCCCAGATGGCCGTCGGCTGTACACCGGAGCGGTGCCACCCGGTGGCACCATGGCGGAGCGGGTCCTCGTGGATCCAGGCAACGCCGTGGAGCTTCCGGACGGAGTCGACGACGCCCCCGCGGCGGCTCTGCCGAACGCGGGCGTCTCCGCGATGTTCGCCCTCGAACACTCCGGCCGGGTGCGCCACGGCCAGAACATCCTCGTCCTCGGAGCCACCGGGGTGACCGGCGCGCTTGCGGTGCGGCTGGCAAAACGCCGGTTCGGCGCCGGAACGGTCACCGCCGTCGGTCGGGACGCCGCCCGGCTCGACTGGCTGACGACCGTCGGCGCCGACGAGACCATCACGCTCGGAGACCCGCCGAACCTCCTGCGGGCGGTGCGTCGGTCGCACCACGAGCGACCGTTCGACCTGGTGTTGGACTACCTCTGGGGCGAACCGGCGGAACAGACCCTGCGAGCGTTGGGAGGCGACGACCTCGCGGCCGGGTTCCATCGGACCCGATTCGTACAGATCGGTGAGATGGCCGGCCCAACGGTCACCCTGCCCGCTGGGGTACTGCGCGGGGCCGGAATCGAGCTGGTGGGTCAGGGTGGCGGCAGCGTCCCGAGGGAGGCGTTCGCCCGCCTGACCCGGGAGACCCTACCTGAGCTCTTCTCCCTGCTCGCGTCGGGTGACCTGCGCCTGGAAACGGTGAACAGGCCCCTGGACCAGGTGTCGACGGCGTGGGCCGAAACCCCGCCCTCAGGCACTCGGCTGGTCCTGACGCCCTGACTCCCACCCCCGCACGATTCCCGGTCAGGCGTCGCGGCGCGTCAGCGTGGTCGTGTAGGCGGCGAGAGCGACGACGCTCCAGGCCGGCCATTGACGCGACCGCGTTCCTCGCCTGGAAGGGCCTGGCCTCGGGCTCACCCGCCGGAACTCGGGGCTTCGGACGAACCGGGCGGCTCCAGGAGCTGCTGGGCGAGCGCGTCGGCCAACCACGACGCGTAGGCCTCGGGCGACCAGCCGCACGTGGTGGTGGCGTTGAGGTAGATGTCCAGGCTGGTGAGGAGCCACGCTCGGTCCACCGCATCGGCCGTGGAGAGGTCACGGCGGATGGCCCCCTCGCCAACGAGTCGGTCGATCAGCGGGACCAGACCCGCGCGACGCCGTGCGTCGCCCTCGGCCGCCATCTCCCTCATCTCCGCGGTTACCTCCCGAGCCACGAGGAGCTGGGGCATGCTGGCCGAGTAGAACGCCCGAACCCACTCCGCGCACGCCCGAAGCACCGCCCGGGGGTCGCTCTCCTCCGCGACGCGTCCGCGCCACATCTCCGCGTCCGCCGATTCCTCCATCTGCTCGACGATGGCGCGCAGGACCTCGGCCTTCGACCCGAAGGCCGCGTACACGGTCTGGGCGGACACTCCGGCCTTCTCCGCGATCGCCGCGATGGTGGTCTTCGCGAACCCCCCAGACTCGAACAGCTCGCGCGCGGCGGCCGTGATCTCGGCCCGGGTCTGGGCCGCCCGCGTCTCGCGCAACGGCGAACGGTAGCGGCGCGGTGATGATGGCGGCACTGGCGACATCCCTTGGTCCACGGCTCGTACTTGACGAAACCTTATTCATTAGAGTTGACTAACGTCAATATGAGCCACCCCGGGAGGAAGACCATGACGACGCGGCTCACGGAATCACACCGCGCGGCCCCCGCTCCCGGACGAGAGATCGGGTCTCTGATCAGTGCCGGGTTCGGGCTCACCTTCGTGTGGATCAACTCGGGCGAACTACCGTCGACCGCGCGGATCCCACTGCTCGTCGCCGCAGTCGCCGCTGCCGTCGCCATCGTGATGCTCAGCCTCCGCGACTATCGGCGACGGACCCTGGCCACCACGCCCCCCGAGGCCGGCGCGGTGTTCGGGTGGAAGTACTGGGCGATCGTCGGCGTGGAGGTCGCCGCGCTGATGGCGGGCAGCCAGATCCTCAGCCGGCTCGGCTACCCGGAGCTCGGCGTCGCCTGGGTGGCTTTCGTCGTCGGTACGCACTTCTTCCCGCTCGGGATCATCTTCCGGCTCCGTGTCTTCCATCTCCTGGGAGCCGTCATCACCGGTTTGGGCCTCGCCGGATTCGTGGTCCGCATGCTGGGACACGTGGATCCGATCGCGGTGGTCAGCGGTGTGCTCAGCGGGATCGCGCTACTCGGCTTCGGCCTGTGTGCGTTCCTGTCGTCCTCCACAGAGAAGGAGTGAGCGGGCGGAGATCGGGCGGTCGACCATCCGGGGGCCCAGTTCGGGCTCGGACTGGGCGTCCTAAGGTGAGGGCGATCGCACGTCACGGAAGGACGCACCGATGGACACCGCACCCGATCGGGAAGCCGACATCGTGGAGCTGGACGAGCTGCTTCGGCGGCAGATCACGGCGTGGGCGAAGGACGGTGCCGCGTTCGCGGCGACCTTCACCGAGGACGCCGACTTCATCGCGGTCGATGGCAGTCACCTGCGCGGTCGCGCCGAAATCACCGAGAGCCTGCGGGAGGGATTCGAGGGATTCATGGCGAACACCCGCATGTCCGCACCCCGTTCCCGTACCGTCCGCTTCCCCACTCCGGACATGGCCGTGATGATCACGAGTGGAGTCTGCATCCTCCAGCCCGGTGAAGAGGAGTGCCGGCCCGAAACACTGTCGATCCAGACGCGCACCGCGCTACGACTCGCCGACGGCTGGCGGTTCACCACATTCCACAACAGCAGAATGTGGAATTCCCACACGCCCTGACTGGTCAGGCTCCGCGTCCCGTCCCTCTGACGGCGCCGCTCCCGTCGCCCTATCCGCCCGTGCCGCTCGCCCTGCGGCGTGGGCGGATCGTGCCGTTGGGCAGCGGTGGCGCCGGTAGCCGGTCGCCGGGGTATCCGGTGACTTCACCGAAACGCTCCGACTCCTTCTGCCAGTCCTCGCGCGCCCGCACGATGTCGTCGTGCTCGCGACCGACGAAGTTCCACCACATCACGATCTCCTCCTCGAAAGGGGTTCCTCCGAGCAGGAGGAGTCGGGTGGGGCGGTCGGACTCGTTGACCAGGGTGAGGGTGTCGTGTCCGGGGGCGACATAGCCGAGTTCCCCCGGGCGCAGCACCGTGTCCCCGAGGCGGAGGTCCCCTTCGTCGACGAGCGCCCCATGCTCGAAAGCGGCGTCCACCGGCAGGTGGGAAGCCGTGTGCGGGGCGAGGACGAGCTCGGCGCCGAGCAACGGCGTGAAGGTGCGGATCGGGGAGGTCTCCCCGGCGATCGACCCCAGGAACACCCGCATCTCCGCCCCGTCCAGTCGGACCGACTGGGGCACGTAGTGCTGGAAGTCGCGCCGCGCGTCCCGGCTGTCCTGTGGCAGCGCCACCCAGAGCTGGGCGCCGTGCAACGTGGTGGTCCGCTCCGTGGAAACCTCCGAGTGGCAGATGCCGTGCCCACCGGTCATCAGGTTGAGCTCACCCGGTCGCACGAACGCGTGGCTGCCCACGCTGTCTCGATGCTCGATCTCACCACTGAACAGCCAGGACACCGTCTGCAGCCCGGTGTGTGGGTGCGGTGGAACCCGCATCCCACCCGTTTCGGCCACGTTGTCCGGCCCGTAGTGGTCGGCGAAGCACCACGCACCGATCAGGCTCCGCGCCCGCTGCGGAAGCGTCCGTCGAACCCGCATCGCCCGTGGCCCGCCCAGGGGCACGTCCCGGGGTGTCAGCACCTCCACCAGCGGACCGTCGGCGTCACTCGCCATGGCCACACAGCGAATCTCCTCGGGCCTGGCCTCATTGTTACTCACGTCGTTCCCCCCGGCCAGCGGTCGCGGATCCAGTGCTCTTCGATGGTGGGCCTCGGTCACACCGTCCCCGGATCATAGGCGACGGGCCCGGTCGAACGTGCCCGCACGCGTCGGGTGTAGACGTCGCGCACCGCGCCCCCGCCTGGTGGCCGGGGCAGACGGAGCGTGGAACGCGACGGAACGCGGCTGGCCGGAACGGTCTCCCCGCACACCGATGTCCCGGGTACGACCTGGGTCGTGCGACCGGCCCGCATCGGTTCCAGGTTCCCTCTCTCCATCGCCCGGCACGTGGCGGGCCGTTCGCGGATCCTCTACGTTGATCTCGTGGAGCGCTTCGAACGAGTCGCCTGGATCCCCGTCGGCCTCGGGGGCCTGTTGATGGGTGGACTACTGTTCGCCGAGTCGGTCGCCGCCGCGGGGGCTGTCACGGGTGCGCTGCTCCTGTTGGCGTGGTGGATGGCTCCCTGGCGGGGTGGTCGCGGCGTCCGGCACGACGACATCGCGGCGCTGCCGGCCGAGCGGAGACGGGTGATCGCCTACTGGCGTCCCGGGTGCGCGTACTGCACCCGCCTGCGACGGGCCCTCGGCACGCGGGGAACCGCCGTCACCTGGATCAACATCTGGCAGGACCAGGCGGCCGAGGACTTCGTCCGTAGTGTCAACGACGGCAACGCGACCGTTCCCACCGTCGTCATCGGTGGCGGAGCCCTGACGAACCCGGACCCGCGAACCGTGCTCCGACACCTGTCCTAGCCGCACGCGAACGTCACTGCCCGGTCTGACCGAAGGGTCCCCGGCCCGCCCCCTCCTCCACATAGGGAACCCCGATCGCTACAGTTCCCGCACGTAGCACAGCATTCGGTAGTCGGTCCCGGGCTCGACGTTCAGGAATCCGTGACGTTCGTAGAACCGCCTCGCCCCCGCGTCGACCTCGTCGACGTTGATGTGCATCTCGCCGCCGCCCCGCTCCTGGACCTCGGTGACGGCGCGACGGAGCAGGGCGGAGCCGATCCCCCCGTCCCGCAGGGG
Organism: Spiractinospora alimapuensis; assembly: GCF_018437505.1. Taxonomy (NCBI): domain Bacteria; kingdom Bacillati; phylum Actinomycetota; class Actinomycetes; order Streptosporangiales; family Nocardiopsidaceae; genus Spiractinospora; species Spiractinospora alimapuensis. Next base: position 1,883,658 of record NZ_CP072467.1, read on the forward strand.
TGGGCGCACGTAGAGTTCGTCGAGGACGGCGAGAGGGCCGTCGCAGTACACGGTGGGACGGAGCGTCACGACGGCGTATCCGGTCGGCTCGGCTAGGGGGCCGGCGAACAGGACGAAGGCCGCGGGGTCGGCGAGCAGGGCCCGGAACCGCGCGAGCAGGACGTCGAACGATGGGCTCGGGGTGTCGAACTCGTCCGCGAAGTCGATCTGGAGCTGTGTCGCGATGGTGGCCTCGTGCACGCCGGCCAGGCTGATCTCGGGATCTCCCATTGATCCAGTGTGGGCGATCTTGATCAATCTCGCTGGGATCCCTCGTGAACGTGGCGTGGGACCCGCCGGCCCAGGACGTGCCATGACCGAACTAGGGTTGCGCCTGTGCTCGATCCCAACTGGGTTTTCCTCGGCGCGGCTCTCGGCCTAGTCGGTAGCCTCCGCTACGCGTGGGCGACGTTGCGGGGGCACGCGCGACCCAACCGGGTCACGTGGTTTCTCTGGGCGGCGGCTCCGTTGATCGGTTTCCTCGCCCAGCTCGACGACGGCATCGGCCCACCCGCGATCCTGACCCTCGGCGCGGGTGTGGGCCCCCTCGTGGTCTTGGCGGCGTCCTTTCTCAGCCGACACGGCGCCGTCGCCGTGACCGGGTTCGACCTCGCCTGCGGTGCGATCGCCGCCGCCGCGCTCGTGGTGTGGCTGGGGCTGGGCAGCGCGCCGTTAGGAGTGCTGTTCGCGGTCGGCGCCGACGCGGCCGGCGCGATACCGACGGTGCGCAAGGCCTGGCGAGATCCCCACTCCGAGAACGCGCTGTTCTTCGTCTTCATCGCCGCCGGAGCGGGCCTGACCCTGCTGACCATCACCGAGTGGGAGCCGGCCGCGTGGGCCTTCGCCGCCTACATGCTGACGCTCAGCCTCCTGCTGACGACCGCCATCGTCCTCCGTCGCCGGACCCGTGTGGTCGGAACGACGGAACTGGCCTAGGCACCGGGGCCGGCCTCACAGGTCCCGACGGAACACGACGCGGTCCAGTCCGGGGCCGTCGTAGTCGGGTACTGGGTCCGACACCGTGAACCCGACCGCCTCGTGGAACGCGATGGAGCGGGTGTTCAACGGCGAGGTGACCGCCTTCGCCTTCGTACGCCCGGCGGCGCGCGCCACGGTGAAGAACCTGTCGTAGAGGTCCCTGGCGAGCCCCGTCCGGCGCGCCTCGGGAGCCACCCCGGTGAAGTGGATGTAGGCGCAGTCCGGATCCGCGGGTGAGAGGAACCCGATGACGAAGCCGACGATCCGCCCGTCGTCGGTCTCCGCGACGAGACTGGTGTCATGGAAGTGGTCGAGGAACAACCGACTCACGTTGACGGACACGGGGCGTCCCCACCAGTCGTCCACGACGGCGATGATGGGCTCGAAGTCGTTGGGGCGCGCGGCGCGCACCGTGGGCTTCCCGGTGGGTCCAGTCATGGTCGGCGACACTAACAGCCCCCGTGCACGGCGGCCACGGCGCGGTCCTTCACCACCCCCGCCCCAGGGGGACCTCCCGCAGCGGGTCGCCGCCGTCGATGAGAAGGCGACCCCCGGGAACGAGCGCCCCCGCGATCCGGGGCAGCGCCAACGCGCCGGCCGTGGGGTGACGTCCGTCGAGGGCACCGACGCGGACCGCGAAAGCGAGGTCGTAGGGGGCTTCGTCAGGCAGGAGCTCGAACTCGGTGACGTCCACCTGTCGGATGCTCAGGAGTCCCGCTTCGATCTCCGGGGCGGCGTTGCGCCGAGTCTGTGCGACACCCTGCGCGGACCGGTCGATGACCAGGATGTGGCCGGGCGCGATCCGACGGGCCACCTCCCGCGCCGCCGCCCCGGGTGCCCCGCCGACCTCCAGCACCCGAAGCCCGGGACGCAGCGGAAGCGCGTCGACAACGGCGGCCAGCCGTGCCGAGAGTCGTGTCATGGCCGCCTCCCCCACTCTCACTGTTTCACTTTCACCGACGCCCCGATGGCGTTGCCCTCACAGCGCTCCATCAGCAGCGCGCACCCAACGGTTAGTACCCCAGAGAAAGGTCGGTACTTCCGCGCGTCGAAGATCTCGCCCACCATGAACGCGCGTCTTCAATCACCAGAGAAGGGATGGCGCACCCATGCGTTCCAGCGCCTCTGCGGTAACAGTGATCGGCTTGGGGCCGATGGGGCAGGCGATCACTCGACGCCTCCTGGACGGGGAGTATCGGGTCACGCTGTGGAACCGGAGTCCGCGTCGCGCTGACCCGTTCGTCGCCGACGGCGCGGTCCTCGCGGCGACGCCGGCCGAGGCGCTGGCGGCCAGTGAGCTGGTCATCCTGAGCTTGACCGACTATCGGGCGATGTATGACATCCTCGCGGGGTCGGAGAGCTCTCTCGACGGTCGCGCTGTCGTGAACCTGAGCTCGGACACGCCCGACCGCACTCGCGAGGCGGCTCGCTGGGCGACGCACCACGGGGCTACGTTCCTGACCGGTGGGGTGATGGCGAGCGCGCCCACGGTCGGGACCGACGAGGCCTTTGTCTACTACAGCGGGCCGCGTCACGTCCTGGATCAGCACCGCGTCGCGCTGGCACGGATCGGAACTCCGCGCTATCTCGGTGCGGACCCCGGTCTCGCCCAGCTCATGTACCAGGCACATCTCGACGTGTTCCTGTCCACCATCGCGGCGCTCACACACGCCACGGCATTGATGGGCACCGCTGGTTTCTCCGCCACCGACGCGCTCGCGGAGCTGGTCGAGACGGTTCGAGGGGTTCCCTTCGTGTTCGGCGACGGGACCGGATCGCCGGGTGCCATGTTCGATTCCGGAGAGCACCCGGGCGACCTGAGCACCGTGACCATGATGGCGGCCTCCGCCGATCACGTCCTCGCCGCGAGCGAGTCCGCCGGAATCGACACCGTGCTCCCGAAGGCGATCCATACGCACTACCGGAACACGATCGCCGACGGATTCGGCGCCGACAACTGGACGAGGATCATCGACCGGATCCGCTCTCCCGGGGGCGTAGGACGTCAGTGATGGCGCTGGACAGTTGTGCGGCCTCGTGGCCGGACATGGGTGCGCCGGACACGAGCCACCGGTAGACGAGAGGGCCGATCAGGAGGTCCCGGACGAGGGCAGGAGAGAGGTCGGCCCGCACCGAGCCGGAGCGGGTGCCCGCTTCGACCATGTCCATGATCGCGCCCAGTCGGGGGGCGAGATAGCGCTCCCGCAGCATCGAGGCGAGCGTGGGATTGGCCGCGCTCGCGGCGAGGACCGCGACCGTGGCCCCGCCCATGGCCGAGGTTCCGAGGTCGTCGATGGTGCGGCGAACCGTGCGGGTGATCTCGGTCAGCGTGGCGCCGTCCGTGTCCGGGACGATGATGGGCACCGAGGCGTCGAGCGCGTCCACCACGAGGGCCTCCTTGCTGGCGGCACGCCGATACACCGTGGGTCTGCTCACGCCGGCCCGGCCTGCCACACCCTCGATGGTGAGCCCCGCGAACCCGACCTCCACGAGGATCTCCAGAGTCGCGGCGACGATCGCGTCGTTGGTGCGTTCGAGCCGGGGTCTTCCACGCGGCCGTTCACCTGTCATCGCTTGACCTCCCGCTCCCCCAAAGGACCGACTTCGCGCCTATTATGTTTACATGACGACACGTAAATCAAATCTGCCGTGGACCGTGACCTGGGGCCTGTTGGCGGCGTGGGTGGTGCACGACGTGGAGGAACTCGCCACGATGGCGCGGTTCACCCAGCGGGACGACGTCCCTCTCCCCGAACTCGACCAGGCGCACGTAAACACGGCCATTGGCCTGATGGCAGGGGTGGTCACCGCGGCGTCGGCGGCCGGAGCCCGGACCGGCGGAAGATCGCCGTTCTTCCAGACCGTGCTCGTGGGTTTCGGCCTGCACTCCCTGACGCACGTCGCCCAAGCGGTGGCGCTGCGACGCTACACCCCGGGGCTGGTGACCGCTCCCCTCGTGGTCGCCCCCTACTCCTACTGGGCGTGGCGCCAGCTACGGAAACGGAACCTTCCCACCCGAACGAGCGCGGCGTCGTTCGCCTGGTTCCCCGTGGTGGCCGGCGGCGTCCACCTCGCCGCGGCCGCGATCACCAAGGCACGCGAGCGCCGGGACACGTGACCGCCTCACGGTTGGGTGACCCCGGCCGACACCCGCCCGGTTGGTTCGGGCGGGGCCGGGCGCGGCACGGCGGATCGGGGAACAAAACAGTGGACCGTCCACCGGGACACGGTGGATGCTGGCGAGACCCGTGTCGCCGGTTCCCGCCAGGATGGACCGGCCGGACGAGAGGAACACGGCATGGTGATCTGTCAGACCTGCGGCGTCGAGCACTCCACCCCTGTCGAGGTGTGCGCGATCTGCGCGGACGAACGGCAGTGGGTACCCGCGACCGGACAGCACTGGGCCACCCTGGAGACGCTCACGACGGCGGGGCACCGCGTCGAGGTGGCGGAGCTGGAGCCGAACCTGTTCGGCGTCACGGTCGCTCCGAAGATCGGCATCGGCCAACAGGGCCTGCTGGTCCGCACCCCCGACGGCAACCTGCTGTGGGACGTCGTGGGATACGTGGACGACCACGCGGTGGCACAGATCCGAGAACTCGGCGGGATCAGCGCGATCGCGGCGAGCCACCCACACATGTTCGGCACCCAGGTCGAGTGGAGCCGGGCGTTCGGTGGGGTACCGGTCTACGTCGCCGCAGCCGACATGGGGTGGGTGGCCCGCCCGGACCCCGTGATCCGGCCCTGGTCCGGGGCGTTCGAGGTGTTGCCTGGCGTCACGATGGTGCAGGTAGGAGGACACTTCCCTGGCAGCGGCGTGGTGCACTGGAGTGAGGGTGCCGACGGCGCGGGAGTGCTGCTGGCCTCGGACTCGATCCAGGCCAACCCGGACCGCTCCTCAGTGACGTTCATGCGCAGCTATCCCAACCGGATCCCGCTGTCCCCCGGTGTGGTGGATCGGATCCTGCGCACCATCGACGCCTACGCCTACGGTCGGCTCTACGACAACCTCGCCAAGACGATCGACGGCGACGCCAAGACCATCGTTGACCAATCAGGCCAGCGCTACATCAGGTGGACGCGCGGCGACTTCGACCACCTGACCTGAACCAACTCGGGGGCTCGGCCCCGGTCCCTCCGCGATCCCCGCTTCCGTGCGCTCCGAGTCACACCCCGACCGTCGCCGCCGCGTCCCGTTCGCGCGCCGTGTGCGAACGGGCGTGGGCGACCGCGGCCGGGAGGTCGGTGAACAGGTGGTTCTGGTGACGCAGGGCGTCCAGGGTTCCCACCCGGTGAAGCAACGCGGCGTGGCCGTCCCGCACTCCCTTGATCAGGACGGTCACACCGCGGGCCTCACAGCGTTGGACGATCTCGGCCAGGGCGCGTGCTCCGGTCGCGTCGAGAAGTTGGACCCGCGACATCCGCAGGATCACCACCGAGACACTGTCCACGTCGGTGACCACTTCCTGGATCCGGTCCGCCGGCGCGAAGAACAACGGGCCGTCCAGACGCAGCAACGCGATGCGGTCGTCGTCGGGTCGCGGCGCGCCCGGGAGTTCCTCGCGTTCGACCGTGCTCGACCGGGCCAGCCCGCGCAGCGCGAACACGCCGGCGACGAGCAGCCCGATCATCACGGCGATGATGAGGTCCACCGAGACGGTGATGATGGCGGTGACGACGAAGGCGGTCGCGTCGGCACGAGTGGAGCGCAGGATGGACCACGCCGTACGGAGATCGATCATGCGGATCGCGGTCACCATCAACACGCCGGAGAGGGCGGCGAGGGGGATATGGCCGACCGGGCCGGCGACGGCCATCACGATGACGAGAAGGATCACCGCGTGGCTCGCGGCGGCCAACCGTGTCCGGGCCCCCGACCGCACGCCCACCGCCGTGCGGGCGATCGCACCGGTCGCGGGCATTCCGCCGAACAGGCCCGCGGCGACGGACGCCATTCCCTGGCCCACGAGCTCCCGGTCAGGGTCGTAACGGCCGGTGTCAGCCATGGACGCGGCCACCCGTGCCGAGAGCAGTGACTCGATACCGGCGAGGGCCGCGACGGTGACCGCGGGCAAGAGCAGGCTGATCAGCACGGCCTGGTCGAAGAGCGGGAGATGGGGCGCGGGCAGTTCGCCGGGGAGCTCCCCGATCACGGCGAGCGGGGTGGGGAGAACAAGGGCCAGCCCACTGACGATGGCGATCCCGAGCAGGGAGCCGGGGATGGCACGGTGGAGCCGGGGCAGCAGCACCATGCAGGCCGCGACGATGACGACGGCTCCCAGGGCCCACACCAGGTAGCGGCGGTCCGCGTCGGCGAGTGACCGCGCGGCCGTGACGACGACGTTGGTGTGGCCGGCGCCGTTATCCTCCGCTCCGCTCAGGGCGGGCACCTGCTGCAGGAAGATGATCACGCCGATCCCGAGGGTGAAGCCCTCGATCACCGGCCACGGAATGAACGAAACCGAGCGTCCCAGCCGGAGCACCCCGGCCAGGAGCACGATCGCGCCCGCGAGGACGGACACGAGGGCGACCGCCGCGACGCCGTGGGTGGCCACGATCGGGGCCAACACCACGACCATTGCGCCGGTGGGGCCCGAGACCTGCACGTTGGAGCCACCGAACACGGCAGCGACGACACCGGCGACGATCGCCGTGATCAGGCCGGCCTCGGCGCCCGCGCCGGAGGAGATACCGAAGCCGAGCGCCAGTGGGAGCGCGACGATGGCGACGGTCAGGCCGGCGAGCAGGTCGGACCGCCAGGTGCGGCGCAATCCGTGGTAGTCGCGGCGCCGCGGGAGGAGATGGAGGAGCTGCGAGGGGATCCGCTTCATCAGTCGGCGAGCTCCGGCAGGCCGGACACGTCGGAGAGACGTTCGCCGTCGCTGGCCACCATGCGCACCAGCAGGTGGCGCGCCGCTACCAGGAAGTCGGCGACCTCCGGCCAGGCGAGCCGGTAGTAGACGTGACTTCCCCGGCGTTCGGAGACCACCAGGCGGTGACGCCGTAGCACGGAGAGGTGCTGCGACAGGTGGGACGCCTCGAGCCCGGTGTCGGCCAGTAGCTCGGACACGGTGTGATCCTCACCGTCGGCGAGGATCTCCAGCACCCGCACCCGGAACGGGTGGGACAGACCCTTGAACAGTCCCGCTTTCACCTCGTACAGCGGGCGCTCGCTGTGACTGAATGGCATGATGAAATCATCATATCGCCGAGGCCTCGGTGCCTCCTCCCCTGGGTTCACCACCAGCCGTCCCACGCCACAGCCCCTGACCTCCGAATCACCGACTACATCGAGACCCGCGTTTCCCTACCTCCACGAGACATGAGCTTCGACACCACACCCCCTGGCCGTTGGGGCGAACCCGTAGGCGGAGAACACTTGGGGCGACTTCACCGTGAGGTGGACGGCATCCTCATCGGCGTCTCCCCCGGCGGCCGCTCCCGTAGGGATGCCCCGGTGGTCAGGGCCATGGTCAAGAGGACCGCACCGGCGCCCACCGCGACCCAGAAACCGAAGCTGGCACCGTGAAGGTCGACGAGAGGACCGGCGATGGCCGGCCCGAGAGCGACCCCCAATCCGAGTCCGGCGGTGGACCAGGTGAGGGCTTCCGTGAGGGAACGTGAGGGCACGTTCTTCTCGATGAGTTGGGCGGCCATGATCATCGTCGGCGCGAAGAACAGTCCGGCTACAAAGACCGTGGCGGACAACACGGCGATGTCACCGACAATGAGCAGCGGAATCGTCGCCAACGCCGTTGCGGACATGCCCACGCGCAGCAGCCCACCGATGGGGCGGGTCAGCGTCCGGCTGCCGAAGACGAAGCCCGAGAGGCAGGAGCCCACTGCGTAGACGGAGAGGACAACACTGGCGAGCGCGACGTTGCCCTGATGCTCAGCGAAGGCAACCGAGACGACGTCGACCGTTCCGATGATGACTCCCAACGCGACCATGACTACGACGACGGTGCGCACGGTTCGGTCCGTCAAAGTACTGAGCACGCCGGTCGCACGCCGCGTGAGGAGTGACTCCGACTTCGACACGGCGACAGGAGGCTCCGTTCCGCGTTGTGTCACCAGCCACAGGGCACCAAGAAGTAGGAGGAGCCCCGCCAGGATCGGCCCAGCCTGGGGGAAGAGCATCACGCTGAGGCCGATCGAGACTGGCGGCCCCACGATGAAGCACACCTCGTCCACGACGGTCTCCCAGGAGTACGCCGTGTGAACGTCGTCGGACTCCTTGAGGAGATAGCTCCACCGCGACCGCACCAGCGCCGGCGCACTGGGGGTGACTCCCGCCAACGCGGCGAACGCCAAAAGCAGACTCTCGTGGCCGCCCAGCGCGGAGGATGTTAACAGCGCTAGCAGTCCCAGCGAGCTGACCACGGCGACCGGCAGGACGACGCGACGCTGACCATAGCGGTCGACCAACCGGGCTACCTGCGGCGTCACTAACGCAGTGACGAGCGCGTAGACCCCGGCGACCGTTCCAGCGAGGGCATAGCTCCCGTGTGTCGTCGCGATCATCGTGATCACGCCGACTCCCACCATCGAAAGGGGCATCCGCGCCAACACTCCGGCCGTTGTCATCGGCACTGTTCCCCGACGCGCGAAGAGTCGCGCGTACCGCCCCATCATGCTGTCTCCTCTGCTTGATTCATTGACATACGCGACGTATGTCAATGGGACGGTAATTCGCATACGCCGCGTATGTCAATTAGGTTTGGTGTGGGAGGTGTCATGCGACGACGCACACGGACACAGATGCTGGACGAGACACACACCCGACTGGTCGAGGCCGGTCGACGCTTCTTCGGCAGCGCTGGGTACGCCGCGACTTCCATGGATGACCTCACGGCATCCGTGGATCTGACACGGGGCGCCCTCTACCACCACTTCGGAGGCAAGAGCGGGCTTCTCTCCGCCGTCGTCACATCCGTGGACACCGAGATCGACGCCCGACTGGCGGCGATCTCGGCTGCCGAACCCGACCCCCTCACCGCCCTACGACTGCGCTGTGAGGCCTACATTCGCCTCACCCAGACGCCCGACGTCCAGCAGATCCTCTTCAACGACGCTCCCGCCGTGCTGCCCGCCGCCGTCCAAACCTCCACAGCGGCATGCGTTCATTCGATCGCCGTGTTCACCGAACAAGCCCAGGCCGCGGGCCTGGTGAACTCCGAGCCCTCAGCCCTGGCACTCGCCGTTCTCATCAACGGAGCGGCCGTGGACGCCTCTCGCTGGGTGGCCGACGCGGAGGAAGCCGACCGCACCACGCGTGAACACGACGCGATCAACGGCATACGGCTACTGATCGAATCACTGCGTCTGCCCCAGTGAGCCGACGCCGCAGCGAGCCGGACGAGGCGACCCCCGTCCCCACAGCGGTCGGCCCGTGTCAACGGGTCACGATTTTTTCGGGACTCACGAATTGCGCTCGGTGTGATACGTACCGAGCAATTCCGGCGACCGGGAGAAATGCTTTCAGCGGCCCCAGACAATACATCGACCGAACAGAATTCTCATCGTATTCAGACTCGAAGAATCCACGAATCACCCTGCCCACGCATTCCACGCTCCAGCCCTCGACGGGATAGATCACCCCCCTGTCGCCTCCGTGAACCCAATGAGCAACCATCGCTTTGACCTGGAACGAAGCGACCTCACCCCGGCGGCCACAGCGCCCACGACACCCTGGCGTGGATGTCGCGCCAACTCCCGGCCAGCAGGAAACCATCGCGGGAAATGAGCACCGCACACCGAGGAGGCCAGCGCTCACCAGCTTCATTGCTCCATGCTCGGATATCGCACCTGACACCACACCGCTCCCCTCAGAGTCCGGAGCAGGCGATATCGCGGGCCAGTCTCCGATTCGCCATCAGCCGCGATTGGTCACGCGGCTCAGAGTGTCCACGACAACACGCGCGGCGACTAGGCGCGCACTGGCTCAACTTCCTCGAGGGCCGCGACGAAGTTCTCCAGGCGACAGCGGGAGCCAGCCACTGCGTTGACCCGCCACCTGACGGCTAACCACCGAAGATCAAAACCCAGAAAACGGACATTAACACCATCAGCAACACCCGCCACTCACATCAAGATCAACTTTCTCGAACCGGAAAACGATCATTGTTGACCGATGGCTGTTTTTCCCCAGGCCCCGGGCACACCCTTACACCACTATGCCGGATTCGCTACGATGCGCCGTAGGCCCAATTACTGACCAGTCACTCAGCAATAACCGAAACAGATCAACCGCCTCACTCTGCCCCCAGGAGACCAAGCGCAGTGACCGCCGCCCGACCACGGTCCCAGTGCGCGGTCGCTCTGCTTGCCGACATACCTGGCACAGGACATCTCGGCGACGCACAGGCGCACCGCTTCACGTTGGCGGGTTCCGACCTCGCCATGCGATGCGCGGAATTCATCGATTTCGCCCGGTCCTCGGTCGAGGCCGGCCACAAGGTCCTCGCGCTCTATCCCGAGTGGCGGGCGACGACCGCGCTGCGCGCGGTCCGGTTCGCCCGTGGCGCGTTGGGATCGGACCACATCGCGGCCATCGGGCTCAACGCCTCCCCCCTCACCCTGTCCCTGCTCGCCGACCAGCTCGCCTATCTGGCCCCCTACCTGCCCGCCGGCATGATCGCCTCGGTCACACGGGAGCTGCCCAGGCACCTCGTCAGCGGTGGGTGGCTGCGGTCGGTCACCAAGCTCGCCACCTTGCCCACCTCGTTCGGGCAGCACCTCGGGTCCTACTCCCCCGGAGCGGCCTTCCTGGCGGTGTGCGCTCCGGAACCGCGCGTGGTACGGGTACGTAACGAGGACGCCACCGCGGGGATCCCGTTCCGCCCGGTGGAGCCCGTGCAGGTCCTGCTGTCCTCGCCGTCGAACGTGGACACCACGGCGTTCGACGACCGGATCCGACCGGCGCTGCGCCCCATCTCGGTGCGGACCCTGCCCGAGCAGCCCTTGGGCGCGGACTTCTTCGGCACCGCCAAGTACCTGGAGTTCGTGGCGCTCAGCGCCCATCCGTCAGCGCTCACCCAGGCCGTGCACAACGTGCGGGCGACGTTGTGCCGCTGGTGCAGGGAGCCCACGAGCGCACAGAGCTGTCCCTTCTGTGGCTCCGCCACCCCGCAACCGGCGCCTCGTCCGGCCACGTCCGGACCGCGCCGGACCGCGGTCCCCGCGGAGTCCGGCGTTCTTCCGCCAGCTCCAGCTCCCACCACCGCGGGCGTCGCGGCACACCCCGCACGGCGCCCCGAGCGCTCGGACCGCGTGGAGCGCTCCACCGACCCCGGGGGCCTGCCCCTCATGGCGCCGAGCGGCCAGTTCCGCTCCGAGCCGATGCGGCCCGCGGAGATCGCCGTCCGTGGCGCGCCACCCCCCACCGAGCCCACTGACGATCCCCTACCCGACCCCACGCCCCTACCGCCGGAGACCGGATCGCGATGAACCCACGCCAACGACGCGGTGTCGTACTGATGATCCTCGCGGCCATTTGCGCCGTCGCCGTGGCATCCCTGGTGGTCAGCTACACCAACAACCTGCGCCAGGAACTGGGCGGAACCGTGCCGGTGCTGCGGATGACCGCGGACGTGCCGCCGTTCGAGGAGATCACCGAGGAGATGATCGAGGTCGACGAGGTCCCGGCCGCGGGCTTCGGTGACCATGACGTCTTCCTGTCCTCCCCGGAGGACCTCGCGCCGCAGGCCGGGCAGCTCCCGGTCTCCACGGTCTTCCTCAACGAGGGGACCATGCTGCAGGAGAACATGCTGGACTTCGCGCCCGACCTCGGTGAGGGGGAGCGCGAGATCGCCATCATGGTGAACGCCGAGACCGGGGTCGCCGGCAAGATCGACCGCGGCGCGGTCGTGGACGTGTACGGACTGCAGCAGGGCTCGGAGGACGGTCCGCCGTGCGCGGTGCGCATCCTCACCCAACAGACCGTCCTGGAGATCGGCGAGCTCGTCAGTGAGACCGACGCCGACACCGGTCTCGCCCAGGGCGTCGTCCCGGTCACGTTCAAGCTGACCCCCCAGGACACCCTGCGGCTCACCTACGCCGAGGGCTTCATGGGCACACTGCGTCTGGGCCTGGTGAGTCCGCAGGGCAGCGGCGACCCCGGTGAGGACCGCTACTGCGCCGACACCGACGAGCAGGACTTCGACGCAGCCGGGGACCACGGACCGGGCACGGACCCGCTGCCCGAACTCGACGAGGACGAGCTGCCGGACGACGCGACCCCCACCGACGAGGAGACCGCGACGGACGAGGAGGACGAGGACGCATGAGTCCCTCCGCGCTGATCGCCGGCCGCGCCCTCGAGGTTGAGTCCTCCCCACAGCCCCGCCGCGACGCCGCCCCCATGCCCCATACCGCCCGCGCCACGAAGGCACCGGTCCCGTTCGACCCCGGCGAGGCCCCACCCACCCCCACCCCCGCCGACACCAACGAGGACGAGGACGCATGAGCTTTCGTGCGCTGGTCGCGACCCCCAACGCCGAGCTGGAGTCGTCGCTGCTGCTTCGCTTCGACGAGGTCTCGGAGTGCGAGGTCGTCAGCACCCTGCGCTCGTCCCGTGAGGTGTCCGACGCCGTAGCCGAACTCCCGGTCCTCGACGTCGTGCTCATTCACGCCGACCTCGGACCGCTGCCGGTGTTCGACCTCATCCGCGACCTCTCGGTCCACTACCCGCAGTTGGCGATCATCCTCATCGCCCCAGAGGTGCTGCCCGAGACCTACACCAGCGCGATGGAGGCCGGGGCGCGGGGCGTGCTCGCCGCCGACGCCACCCTGGAGGAACTACGGACCCGCGTCACGACCGCGGCCGAGTGGTCACGCAGCCTTCGCAGCCGGATCGAGTCGAGTTCGGCGGAGGAGTCCCCCACCAGCGGGCGCCGTGGCGCGATCCTCACCCTGAGCGGGGCCAAGGGCGGAGTCGGAGTAACGACGACCGCGGTGCACCTGGCGCTCAACGCAGCCCAGGCCGGCGGCACCGTCTGCCTCGTCGACCTGGACCTACAGACGGGCGACCTGCCGGCGTTCCTCGACCTCAAGCACCGGCGCGGGATCGTCGACCTGGTCGAGGCCGGCGACACCATCAGCGCCGCGATGCTCGCCGACACCCTGTACGTGCACCCCGCCGGACCCCACATCCTCCTGGCCCCCCCGGAGGGCGAGCGAGGCGAGGAGGTGGGGGAACGCGCCACCCGGCAGATCCTGGCGAGCCTGCGCTCCCGCTACGACCTCACCATCGTCGACTGCGGCGCACAGTCCACCGACGCCTCGACCGCGGCGGTGGAGCTGGCGGACCGGTCCGTCGTCATCCTCACGCCGGACCTACCCGCCCTGCGCGGCGCCCAACGCCTCACCACCCTGTGGGAACGGCTGCACGTGCGGCAGAAGAAGGACGTGTCCGCGCTCATGGTGCGCCAACACCGCCGCAACGAGATCCAACCCGACCTCGCCCGCAAACTCCTGGGCACCACCCTGCTGCGCACCGCCGTACCCGCCAACTTCCGCGCCTACGAGGAGGCCGCCAACACCGGCGACCCGAGCCGAATGACCGACGACTCCCAACGCAAGGCACACGCGCGTGTCCTGGGCGAGTTGGGGCTGGTCGGTGCCAGTGGCGCAGCCACTCAGAACGGGCAGCGGCCGACCCAGGTCGGCACCACGAACCACTTCGGCAGGGAGGCCGAGTCCTTCCTCAGCGGTGGCAACCGGCGGATCGACGACCGGGGCGGCACCCTGCTGGAGCTCGCCTCCCTCACCCCGCTGCTGCTCCTGATGCTCCTGCTGGTGTGGCAGGTGCTGCTGATCGGACTCACGGGAATGTACGCGGGGCACGCCGCCAACGAGGGCGCCCGCCAGGCCGCGCTCACCCCCGACGACCACGAACGCATCGTGGAGGAGGCGACCAAGCGGGTCATGTCGCCGTGGGACCAGGAGGACACCTTCACGGTCGAGGTCGAGGACCGGACCGACGGCCAGTACGTGGCGGTGAGCATCGCGATGCCGGTCGTGCTGCCAGGTACGACCGGGCCCTGGGACGTCACGGGTGAATCGCGCGTGGTGCCCCAGGGCGCGGGCGGTGACACCGCCGAGGGGGCACGATGAACCCACTCCACGCCATTCGCACCCACAGGAAGAGTGCCGCGTCCCCCCATCGCGGCCGGCCCCGTGTACCGGTACACGGGACGGGCGGCGTACCGGTATGTCGCGATCAGCATCCCGACGCCGACCGCACCACCAGGTCCGACCACACCCTGGAGCCCCACCAAGGGGGCGACACGATCCCACGCCACACCACCAACCACCACCAGCGGAGCCCCGCGCCCCAGCGACGGCTCCGGCTCAGGGCACGGCGCCACGCGCGTGACGACCGTGGATCGCAGTTCCTGGAGTTCGCCGCTTATCTGCCGATCCTGCTGCTGGTGGTGGTCGTCGCGCTCGAGACATTCCTGACGTTCGTGGCCATGGAGCGGATGCACAGCGCCGCGGGGCTGGGCGCTCGGCTCGCCAGCACGGACGGCGTGGAGACCGCGCGGGCCGCCGCGGAGAGGTCACTGCCCGAGTGGGTCGCCCCGGAGGAGGTCACGGTCGCGGTCGACGGGGAAGGCGGCTACTACGGCGAGGTCACCGCGAATGTCCCGTTCCTGTTCCCCGCCGCCGGCCTCGACTTCCCCGTCAGCCGACGCGTCGACATGCCCGCGACCTGAACTGGGGGGACCGATGAGTCTGAAGGACCGGCTGGCGATGGACGGCGACGCGCCGGATCCGCGCCACGACCGTGGCAGCGTGGAGCACTGGCGCCAGCGGCTGTTGGACGAGATCAACCTGGACGACCTCACCACCCTCACCATGCCGCAGCGACGGATCCGGCTGGAGAAGGTCGTCGGCCACATCCTGTCCCGCGAGGGCCCGGTGCTCTCGGACCGGGAGCGCGGCAACCTGATCCGTCGCGTGGTGGACGAAGCTCTGGGCCTGGGCGTACTGGAGCCCCTGCTCGCCGACGAGAGCATCACCGAGATCATGGTGAACGGCCCGGACAACATCTACGTCGAGCGCCGCGGGCAGGTGCAGCGGATGGAGGCCAAGTTCGCCTCCGAGCACCAGCTCTACCAAACCATCGACCGGATCGTGGCCCAGGTGAACCGCCGGGTGGACGAGTCCAGCCCGATGGTGGACGCCCGGCTGCCCAGCGGGGAACGCGTGAACGTCATCATCCCGCCGCTGTCACTGTCCGGTCCGATCCTCACCATCCGCCGCTTCCCCCGGCCCTACCGCATCGACGAACTCGTCGAGATGGGCTCGCTGGACTCCGAGACCGGCCTGTTGCTGGCGGCGATGGTACGCGCTCGCCTCAACATCGTGATCTCGGGCGGGACCGGCACCGGAAAGACCACCTTCCTCAACGCCCTGTCAGGCTTCCTCCCGGGGACGGACCGGATCGTCACCATCGAGGACTCCGCCGAACTGTCGCTGCTGCAGGAGCACGTGGTGCGGCTGGAGTCGCGGCCCGCCAACATCGAGGGGCGCGGGAAGATCGCCATCCGCGACCTCGTCCGTAACGCCCTGCGTATGCGGCCCGACCGGATCATCGTCGGTGAGGTCCGCGGCGAGGAAACCCTGGACATGTTGCAGGCCATGAACACCGGCCACGACGGTTCGCTGGTGACGGTGCACTCCAACTCCGCCGACGACGCGATCCACCGGTTGCAGACCCTCGCCACCTTCGGCACCACCCAGATGCCGTTCGAGGCAGTGCGAGACCAGATCAACAACGCGGTGGACGTCATCGTCCACCTCAACCGGTGGCCGGACGGGTCACGCCGGGTCGAGGCGGTCGCCGCGGTGGCGTCCCGCCGCCACGAGGAGTTCCTCCTCCAGCCACTGATGACCTTCCGCGCCCACCGGATGGCGGGCGACCGGCGGGTGACCGGCCAAGCCCAGTACCTCCCCCTTCCCGATCACCTCTCCGAGCGCATGCTGCACTTCGGGGAACAGGTCCCCAACGTGTTCCACACCGGAGGAACCACCCAACCAGGGGAGGTGCCACGGTGACCCTGTCCGATCTTTTCACCGTCACCGGCCCCTATCTCATCGCCGCCACCGTGGTGGTGGGTGTGGCCCTCGCGCTGTGGGCGGGACGGGAGTTCTACGCCGCGGCCCGACAGCGGCGCGTCATCGCGGCCCGCAGCGCCCTCGCCGAGGTCGAGCGCCGCGCCACGACCCCGTTGGCCCGTTTCGACAGCCTGGTGCGCAGCACGGAGGCCGGGCGATGGCTGGAGCGCCGGATCCAACGCTCCGGCGTCGACCTGCGGGCGGGCACGGCGGTCGCCGGGATCGTCGGCGGTTCGGTGCTGGCCGTGGTGGTGGTGTGGCAGGTCCTGGCACCGGTGCTGGGGATCCTGGCGATCGCCGCCGTCTCGGGCACGTTCTTCGCCTACCTGCGCCAGCAGGAGAGCCGCCGGCGGGAGGAGTTCACCGCGCAACTGCCGGACCTGGCACGGGTCCTGTCCAACGCCACCTCCGCCGGACTCGCTCTGCCCACCGCGATCGACATGGCTTCAGAGGAGCTCGCGGATCCGGCCGGCGCCGAGCTACGCCACATGGCCAACTCGCTGAAGCTGGGAATGCCCTTCGAGAAGGCGTTGGAGGACCTGCGCACACGCATGCCCTCCCGCGAGATCGGGGTACTGGCCAGCACCTTGTTCGTCGCGTCCCGCTCCGGTGGGTCCCTGGTCACCGCGCTGCGCAACATCTCCGAGACGTTGGAGAACCGCAAGGAGACCCGTCGTGAGGTCCGCACCATCCTGGGCGAGACCACGGTGACCTCCTGGGCGTTGGTCGTGTTCTTCGTGGCCGCGCTGTTCGGGGTGAACCTCGTGTTCCCCGGCGTGTTGGAGACCATGACCACCCAGATGCCGGGCCAGCTCCTCCTGGGAGGCTCCATGGCGCTCACCGTGGTCGGTATCGCCCTCATCCGCTCCGTGACACGGATCAAGTTCTAGGGGGCGCCGTGGACCTGGGATTCCTGATGGCGCTGGGGCTGGGCCTCGGCTCCGCGACGTCGGTGCTCCTCGCGGTGTACGGCTTCTACCTGGTCACCGGCGGGCCCACCCCGTCCGCTCCCAGCCTGCCGACACCGCAGCGGGAACGCCCCCCACGGGTGTTCTTCATGCACCACGTCACCGAGGGGCTGGGGCGTCCGTTCTCTGCGGCGCTCCTCAACCAGATGGGCGACAAACGGCGCGACGCGGTCCGCTTGCGGATCGAGGGCGCGGGCCGACCGTCCGGGCTCACGGTGGAACGCTACGTGGCCCGCAAGACCGGCGAGATCATCCTCTACGGCGGGCTCGCGCTGGTGCTACTGCTCACCGAACGCACCCTGCTGGGGCTGTTGTTCGTCGGATTCTGCTTCTTCACCGACCTCGACCTCTACGGGGCGGCGCGCAAACGGCGTGACGAGATCGAGACCCAGCTTCCCGACTTCCTCGACGTGCTGGCGGTCACGGTCACGGCGGGGTTGTCGTTTCGCACCGCGCTGGAACGGTCGTGCGTGTCCATGCCCGGAGTGCTGTCGGAGGAGTTCCGGCTGGCGCTGCGGCAGATGGAGCTGGGGACGAGTCGACGGGAGGCGTTCGAGGGCTTGCGGCGGCGCAACAAGGTGGAGCCGCTGTCGCAGTTCGTCACCGCGATCCAGCAGGCCGAGGAGCTCGGCGCCCCACTGGGGACGGCTCTGGTGGAGATCAGTCAGGACATGCGCCGATCCGACGCCCAGTTCATGCGCCGCAAGGCACAACAGCTCAACCCCCGCATCACCGCCATCACCGCGGCGACGCTGATTCCCGCCCTGTTCATTCTGGTGGCCGGGGCACTCTATGTCGGCTCGGAGGTGAACTTCAGTGCCCTCTTCGGCTGACCACTGTCCCGGATCCACACCCCACCGCCACACCAACGAACCAGAGATTGTGGAGGTGCTGGCCAGCTCACCACGTCTCCGACAACCGAACCCTCGCCCCTCGGACGAGAGCGGGTACGCGTGTTGACCTCCGCGCACAGCCTGCCGCGATCGACGGCGCTGGTGCGGCTCTTACTCCAGCTTCGGATCGCCCTGACAGCGATGGCGGTGCTGTTACTGCTGTCCAACGGGCGACTCGACCTCACCGTCCTCCTCCTCGCGATCGCCTACGCGCTGTTGACGGCCTTGGTCGCGTGGCAGTGGCAGGTCGTCGCGCCGCAGATCCAGCACCACCCCGTACTCGTCACCAGCGACATCGCCTGTGCCTTCTTCATCCTGACTGTCGCCGGGCCGGCGGGCCCGTTCTTCTTCGCCACCGTCCTCACCTCCGCGGTCGCGGGGATCATCTTCGCGGTGCGCGGCGTGCTGCTGGTGGCGGCCTTCCAGGTCTTCTGCTACCTGGGGGCGCTCACCGCCCCGGGGGCCGCGCTGGGGTTCCAGGAGGTGGTGATCCACCCGCTGATGTACGTCGGGGCCGGGTATGTGGGGTTGCGACTCAGTCGGATCTTCGCCCGGTTGGCGGCCGAACAGGCGGGGCGACGCGACGCGGAACGCGCCGCCGCCGCTGCGGAGGAGCGGGCCCGGCTGGCGCGGGACATGCACGACTCGGTGGCCAAGACCCTGCGTGGAACGGCGCTCGCCGCACAGGCCCTGCCGATCTGGCTCGCTCGGGACCCCCAGCGGGCGCGGGAGACGGCCCTCGAGGTCGCCCGGGCGGCGGACACCGCGGCGATGGAGGCGCGGCAGCTCTTGGAGGGCCTGCGCAGCGAGTCACCCGTACGGTTCGCGGACGCCGTCCGGGACACCGCACAACGGTGGTCGCGCGAGACGGGTATCCCGGTGGAGACAGCCATCGAGGCCGAGGACGCCGATCCCGGGGGCATCGCCCGCTACGAGGCCCTCGCCATCCTGCGTGAGGCTCTCACCAACGTGGAACGTCACGCGGCCGCGGCACAGGTCCGGATCGCCCTACGTGGCGACGACGGGCACGCGGAACTGTCCGTCACCGACGACGGCCGCGGCTTCGGGTTCACGCACCCACCGGCGGGCCACTACGGGATCCGCGGTATGCGCGAACGGGCCGAGCACGCCGGCGCGGCCCTCACCATCGACTCCTCGCCCAACTCGGGAACCGTCGTCCGGTTACGGATCCCCCTGATGCTGCTCGAGGCCCCGCCATGACCGGCCAACCCCGCCCCCCGCCGCGGCCCCGCCGCGCTACGTCCCCCAACCCCGACCTACTGGATAACTCCCACATGACCGAGATCCGCATCCTCATCGCCGATGACAACCCCATCGTCCGCACCGGCCTGGTCACACTGCTCGAGGCGGAGGACCTCACCGTCGCTGGCGAGGCCCGGAACGGGCGAGAGGCCCTCGACCTCACCCGCAGGCTTCGGCCAGACGTCGTGTTGCTCGACATCAGAATGCCCCTGCTGGACGGACTGGCCGCGGTCGAGACCCTCAGCGCCCAGGCGACGGTGATCATGTTGACGAACAGTGACAGTCCCGCGAACGTGCGGTCCTCGATCCGACGCGGCGCCGCTGGCTACCTGGTGCACGGCCAGTTCGACGCCGGCCAGCTCGCGAACGAGATCCGGTCGGCGGCCAACGGCAGCAGCACCCCCATGTCGGGCACGGCGGTCCGCGCCCTGATGGACACCACCCGTAGCGCCCCGACGGGCGTGGACCTGCTCCGGTTGACCCGTCGGGAGCGGGAGGTGATGGAGCTGATGGCGCGCGGGCTCACCAACGGCGCGATCGCCAAGGAGCTCACCCTGTCGGAGAAGACGGTGAAGAACCACGTGAACCACATGTACGCCAAACTCGGAGTCACCAAGCGGCCGGAGGCGATCGCACGGTGGAACGAGGCGCTCCAGGAGCAGGAGTGACCCGTGTGACCAGCACGCGGCGGAGCGGGAGGGGCCCACACAAAGTTGGGACTGGTCGGCCCTTCTCGCCTCGCCCCCCGCTGTCTAGATTGTGAAACAACTCCGGAGACCACCGATCACCTCTTCACCCCCAAGGGGGACGCCATGGTCCGTCTGATCAACCGAGTCCGCCACCGTCAGGCCGGTCTGAGCGATGACCGCGGCGGCCCCATGCTGGAGCTCGCGGTCGTATTCGGCATCGTCGCCATCATCGCGGTCGTGGTGATCTCGCTGGCGAGCGAGAGCCTGGCGCCGCAGGTGAGCCAGTACATCCAAGGCCAAGTCAATGAAGCTCTGGGGGGCGAGGGCGGCGGCGCGGAGAACGACGGCGGCGGCACCGAGACGGTGAACGACTAGCCGACCCACTTCCCTCTCACCCCTGGAGCAGTATGCGGCGAGCGCGCCCGATGCGGCGGGCCGAGGATCGGGGTCACGCCACGCTTTTCGTGATCCTCGGCCTGACGCTTGCGCTGCTCGCGCTCACGGTGTTGTTCATCCGGATCGGCGGCGCGCAGGACCAGCGGTCCCAGGCGCAGACCGCGGCCGACGCGGCGGCTCTGGCTGCCGTGAGCGACATCAAGGACCGTGCCGCGCAGCGCATCCTGGACTTCGGCTTCGCCAACGCCACCTACGACATGGCGGCCGGACGGGCCCAGGCGGAGGCGTACGCACGCAGCAACAACGCGATCCTGGACGACATCCGGGCCAGCGATAACAGCTTCGGCAGTACCGGCCATGTGGTGCGGGTGGAGGTGCGCGGGGCACTGTGTCAACGCGAGTTGGAGGAGGACCGGTCCCGGCACTGGTCCGACCTGGCATGCGACGGCACGGAGGAGGACGAGGACTTCAGCACCATCGAGGGCAACGCGGCGGCCATCGCCGAGGTGGACATGCCGCAGTGCTCGGGCAGCTTCTTCTCGGAGGGGGCCACCACCTGCGATGGCGTAACGATCTCCGATCTGGAGAGCGCGCGCGGCGTGATCGAGGTGCGCCTGGTGGAAGAGGAAGGACAGTATCTCTACACGGGCGTGAGCGGCGCTGGCGTGGGCGGTGACCTCGGTCCGGTGGATCCAGGATCGAACCGGGCGATCGCGCAGGACATGCTCGGGGACTACGGCTGGGGGCAGGACCAGTGGAGCTGCCTGGACAACCTGTGGGAGAACGAGAGCAACTGGGACCACACCGCGGAGAACCCAAGCTCGGGAGCGTATGGGATTCCCCAGTCGCTACCCGCGGACAAGATGGCGAGTGCTGGCGATGACTGGCGTACGAATCCCACCACCCAGATCACCTGGGGTCTCACCTACATCGAGGAGCGGTACGGGAGCCCGTGTGCGGCATGGGACTTCTGGCAGGCACAGTCTCCCCACTGGTACTAAACGGTTGCGGTTGTTCCGTTCTCCCACTCCAGAAATGGAGGCGTGAATGCGCCAGGAATCCGCCATTTCGAACCTTCGATGGCTCGTGTCGGCGTGCACCCTCCTCATGGTGCTCACCGGTTGCGTTGCCACCGACGATGCGGAGCAGGGTGGGGGCCAGACGGAAGAGGGCGGTTCCCAGGGAGATGACAGTTCGTCCGCTGACGAACCGCTGGGCTCCTCAAGCGGTACCTCGACCGACGGAGGTGCCGATCTCGTATTTGAGATCACGGGCCTCGGACCTACGTCAGACGAATCCCTGCTGCTTGAGTTCAGCATCCAGAACAACTCTGACGACACTCTTCCCTTTCAGACCGCCCTTTCGGGAACAGAGACATCGGCCACACCCAATGCGGTAACACTGATCGACCCAAGCAATGCCCAACGGTACTTTCCCCAGGAATTCACCGATGGATCCTGCTTCTGCGCGAACTGGGACGACCAACCCAATTTACGCCCTGGAGATTCGCTCGATATCTGGATCGTTTACCCAGAGCTCCAGGCGGATACGGACAACATGATCGTGGATATCCCCCAGTCGCCGCCAATCATTGATATCCCCATAGGTAGCGAGACGACACCCCCAGATCAACCTTCGGGAGATCTGGCCGAACCAAAGGTTCTTGATCTGTACAACTTCGCGGACAATCTTGACGATGGGACAAGTCGCAGTGAATCCGAGGAGGAGACCGCGATCATGCTTTCCACCGACGTTCTGTTCGAGACCGGGGAGTCAGCGCTGAGTGAGGATGCTGAGGGCGTCCTCGAAGAGGCGGGAATCGAGATCGACGACGCGAGTGGCGAACTGATCCAGATCGAAGGACATGCGGACGACACGGGCAGCGACGCCGTGAACGATCCGCTGTCCCTTGATCGGGCGGAGGCAGTGCGTGACCATCTCGAAGGAATCGTAACTCGCTCCGATGTCGTCTTCGAAGCGGAGGGCTTCGGGTCAACAGACCCCATTGCCGACAATGAGTCCGAAGACGGGCGAGAAAAGAACCGCCGCGTCACCGTCACTTTCGCAAAATAGGAGCCACCATGCACCTCCGCCTCTTTTCGAAGGTGATCGCAGTCGCTACCGGAATCCTCTTGCTCACATCCTCTCCCGCCGGAGCAGCACCGATCCCGACACAACCAAACTTGGACGAAAACACTCTTGCCGAGGGAGCAAGCGATTCCTCGACCACCCAAGGAGGAACAGCGAAGGTCAACGCCCTCGATCGAACCGACAACGGAGTCACCGCCCTCGCATGGACTCTGGTGAACGAGGGAAACGATACTATTTCAATCCAGGCCAACGTAGTCGGCAACACATACCTCTATCGAGGCTGGGCGTTCAGCGGCGTTACCCTTCTCGATCAAGAAGACCAAGTGCGCTATCACCCGTTGATGGACGATGATGGCGGTTGCCTATGCTCAGCGGGCGAAGGAGTTCCGCCTGAGTTCGTGACCATCGTCGGAGCGAACCGGCACGCTACCTACTCCTCGATGTTCCAGCTCCCCGAGGATGTGGACGCGGTGACCGTTGAGATCCCGGGCTTTGAGCCGATTGAGGACGTTCCGGTCAGCTAAGCGTCGAGCACGGGCCACAGGATGAGGAGTTCTCCGTCGATGAGGAGCTCCATCCGACCGCTTGCCCACCGTGAGGGCGCGCTGGCGTGGCTGAACAGGCGCACGAGGCCGGTGTGCGACACCACGATGATGCTGCTCCGGGGCAGTCGGAACACGCCGTCGACGTCTTCACACATCGCCAAGAGGCGTGGGCTCGCCACACCGTAGAGCAGCCGCCCTGGCGCCGGAAGACGCTCGCCTTCTCCCCACTCGTATCCCACGACGTTGCGGTGATAGCCCCTGTGCCCCTTCGGCAGCGCACAGCCGTGTCGATCATCGGAACCCTCCCACCCTGGCCGCGCCGCCCGACACTCCCGCTCCCCTGACGGTCCTACGATGGTCATCGTCATCAGCTCCCTTGGATAGCTGGTGGCCGCGCCGCGGGAGTCTTCACCGACTCGCCGCGGTCTCTTTGTTTCGACTATACGCAACCTGTATCGACCTGTCACGTGCCATGTCGTACTGACGAGCATAATTGCAGGTCAACTAGGGTCGTCACTATGAGAATCGATCTCGACGGCCCGGAACCCATGTACCGACAGATCGCCGTCCTGATCTCGATGGAAATCGAGAAGGGTGACTATCCACCAAATCGCCCAGTTCCCTCCGAAGCGGAACTTTGCGATCGATTCAGCGTCTCCCGTCGCACCGCACGCTCGGCCTACGACCTCCTCGCGGAACACGGCTGGATTGTCCGCGCCCCAGGAAAGGGAACTTACGCCGCCGCCACCCCAGGAACTCCCCTCGGGAACCAACCCCCCACCCCTCACGACAGCCAAGGCTGAACCTAATATCAATACATGCTACGGTGAATCCAGTTAGCAGTGTATTGATTGTGGAGGCTGTTCATGGCCGTCGTCGCGCTCGTGCTCTACCTCGTCGGCGTGTTCGTGGCCTTCGGGCTGAAGTCCTACTTCGCCTGGCGTCGAACTGGGGACACGGGGTTCCGCCGTCCACAGGCAGCCGCGTTCACCGGCGCGTGGTGGGGGTACCGGCTCTTCGTTCTCGCGCTGCTGATCTCGCTCATGGCCCCGGTCCTCGGCGTCGCGGGGCTCTGGCAGATTCCCGTCACGGTGGAAGTGGCAGGCGCGGGGATCGTCGTGATGGCCGTTGGTCTGGTGTTCACGCTGATGTCGCAGACGGCGATGGGGACCTCGTGGCGGATCGGGGTGGACTCGAGTGAGACCACGGACCTCGTCACCTCGGGTGTCTTCGGCGTCGTCCGCAATCCCGTGTTCACCGGGATGGGGGTCGTGCTCGTTGGCCTGGTGGCCGTGGTCCCCTCCCCCGTGGCGGCACTGGCGCTCGTCAGCTACGCTCTCGCGGTGCAGCTACAGGTCCGCGCGGTGGAGGAGCCCTACCTGCTCGCCACCCACCCCGAGGACTACGGGCGCTATGCCGCCCAGGTCGGACGCTTCGTTCCCGGACTGGGGCGCGTCACCCGCGTCGGCGGGTAGCCGCCACGGTGTCAGGCGCGCCACTGACGGTCCCCGAGCAGCGCGGCTTCGGAGCCACCGTCGGCGAAGATCACCTGACCGGTGACGAAGTGGTTCTCCGGGCCGGCCAGCCAGCGGATGAGGTGGGCCACCCATTCCGGACGCCCCGGGAATCCACCGAGGGGTTGGGGTGCGGCTGACTCGATGGCGGTGCGCACGGAGTCGTCGTCGAGGATCCAGGCGGCGGCGGGCGTGTCGACGACGCCGGGGGCGACCGCGTTCAGGGGAATGCCGACACCCGCCCATCGCGGAGTCGGGGCGGTCCTGCGGATCCAGCCGTTCAACGCGCGCTTGGCGATGCCGTAGACGGCCTCTTCCAGTGCCGCATCACCTGCGACCAGGGCGGTCGCGGCGTCCTCGTCGCCGGCGGCACAGGCCGTAAGGACCCTCTCGTCGGCCGGTGCCAGCGATGACGTCGAGGACACTGCCACGGCCCGTGGAGCGTCGGCGCGCGCCAGGAGGGGACGCAGTCCCTCGAGGGTCGCGACCGTGCCGAAGTAGTTCGTCTCCAGCAACCGGGTCTGGCCGCCGCCGGCGATCGCCAGCACGGCGTCGATGCGCCCCCACTTCGCCACCTGTTCGACCAGCGACTCGCGTCCGCTGGGCGAGGAGAGGTCGGCGATCACGTCGGCGTCGCGTAGGTCGCAGCCGATGACCTCCGCGCCGAGGTCGCGAAGGACCTGAGCCGTACAGGCCCCGATGCCCGAGGCCGAACCCGTGACGACGTACCTGCGCTCCATCAGCGCTCCTCCTTGTGAGCGTTCTCGACTTCGAGTTCGAGGGCTTCGAGATTCAGAAGCGGTTTGCCCTTCTGCCGGAAGTAGACCTGGCTACACACTTCGGCGAGGAGGATCAGCGCCACGAGCTTGATCGCCCCGATCAGCGGGACGGTGTCGATGGGCATCGTGTAGGCCAACACCACCGTGCTCACGGCGTCGATCAGCAGCGCGGAGCCCCAGATCGCCGTGCCCACGTACACCACGCGGCGGAAGGCGGGCGTGTCTCGCCAGGCGACGTCGATCCGCTCGCGCACCGTGCCACCGGTGAAGGTCCGCAACGCGAACAGGTAGTAGGGGGTGGTCCGGGCGAGGGTCAGCAGGATCGCGATGCCCACCACCGCGGTGACCCAACCGTCGCGCGCCAACAGCGTCCTCGGACTGCCCGTCAGGAAGGAGAGCGCGACGCTGAGCAGCAGGGCGGTCATGACGAGGCCGGCGAGCATGTCGATCCGGCGCTTGGTGACCACCGAGTACGCGGTGTTGGCGGCCGGGGGGATCAGCCCCAACAGCAGGGCCAGCCACTGGTCGACACCCGCGACGCGGAGTCCGTAGAACACGACGATCGGGATCACCGCGTTGACGACCAGGCTCATCACGATCTCGCGTTGTGGGCTGCCTTCGCGGCCGGGCGCCTCCGGAGCGGCGAGGTCTGGGGACCGGTTCATCGTCGTTCACCCAACTCCTGGAACTCGCTTCCATTGACCATACAGTCAATAGTATTGACCGAGGGGTCAATAGTCCAGTCCAGAAGTGAGGACGAAGAACGATGCTCCGGGCCTGACGTTGCCCCTCGCGCAGTCAGCGCTTAGCGCGCATCCCGCCGAGCAGGATCTCCGCGAGCTTGTCCGCGTAGTCGTAGGGATCGACCTCCGGGTGGTCCCGGAAGTACATGAGCATCATGTCGATCGACCCCTGGTAGGTGACCGCCATGACCGTGGGGTCGAAGTCGCCCAGACTTCCCTCCGCCTGACCGCGACGGAAGAGGTCCTCCTGTGCGCGGTACAACTCGCTGTAGAAGTCGACGGTCACCTGCTCCGTGCCGTCCGGGCTGTGCAGGTTGTGGATGATCCGGTTGAGGGCGATGAGCTCGTCGCGGTGCGTGCGGATCTGCCCGGCGGCGACGCGGACGGCGGCCCGGATGATGTCCGGCACGGGTTCGCCCAGGTCGAGCATGTCAACGACGTGTCGGTGCATGACCCGCATGGTGCGCTTCGCCGTGGACTCCATCAGGTCGTCCTTGTCGGTGAAGTAGTGCCAGATGAGTCCTTTGGCGACTCCGGCCCGCTTCGCGATGCGGGTCAACGAGGCCCCCTCGTAGCCGCGATCCGCGACCTCCAGGACGGCGGCCTCCATGATCTGCTTCCGCCGTTGGTCCTCACTCAGACGCTGCCGGGAGCGGGGCGCGCTGGACGTCGGAGTCATGAGGACATCAGCCGCCAGCCTGGTTTCGGGTATCCACGGCACGCATATTACGCGGCACTCACCAACACGAACCCGACCGCTGGCCTCGCTGACCGGGGGGTGGGCGCGGGGTCCCCCCTTCGTCACAGCGTAGGAAATTTCGGGAGGCGGTGCGGATCTCCGTCCACAGGGTCGGGGGCGTCTGTCTGGGCAGCGACTTGTGCGGTCCGTGTGCGCGGAAGCGCGGCGCGGGGTCGCTGTCCCGAACGCGTCGTCCGTCGGGTCGGGTCAGCGTCACTCCGATCCGCGCCCGTCGAGTTCAGGACGGATCGGGCCGTCCCGAGTCGGACCCCATTTCCGAGATGGGCGGGGCTCTGGTCGATGGCGAGGGCCCGGCTCGGGCACAGTCGCACGGCCTCGACCACCGCGTCGCGCACCCTCTCCCGTGGATCCGGAAGGAGCACCCTCACCAGTCCGTCCTCGTCGGACTGGTCGAAGACCTCCGGAACGGTGAGGACACACATTCCCGCACCGACGCAGACGCGGGTGTCGGCGGTGACGCGCATGGCGCCTACCACGTGACCGGAAGCGCGTGCAGGCCGTACAGGAGCGCGCCGTGCTTGTAGGCCAACTCGTCCGTCGGCGCGGCCACGCGCAGTGTGGGGATCCGCGAGAAGAGCGAGGAGAAGGCGACCTCCAGCTCCAACCGGGCGAGGTTCTGGCCGAGGCACTGGTGTACGCCGTAGCCGAACGCGACGTGGTGCCGAGTGGCACGGTGGACGTCGAACCTCCCCGGGTCGGGGAACGTCTCGGGATCCCAGTCGGCTGCGGCGAGTAGGGCGATGATTCCCTCCCCCGCTCGGATCACAGTGTCACCGAGCTGGGTGTCCTCTGCCGCGATCCGGGTGGTGATGCTGTCGGCGATGCTCAGGTAGCGCAGCAGCTCCTCGATGGCGCCGGGAAGCAGGTCGGGGTCGGCGTGGAGCGCGGCGAGCTGCTCGGGATGCTCCAGCAACGTCACGACACCCAACGAGATCATGTTCGACGTGGTCTCGTGCCCGGCACTGAGCAGCATCAGGCACATCATCACCAGATCCCCCCGGGCGAGGTCTCCCGCGGGCTCCAGCCGCTCGGTGACCAAGGTGCTCAGTAGATCATCGCCGGGTTGCCGCTGCTTGCGGGTGATCAGTTCGTCCATGTACGCGCGTAGCTCGCCCAGTGCGGAGCCGGACTGTTCCGGGGAGCTTCCTCCCGAGGCGACGGTCCTGCTCCGGCTCTGGAAGAACGCGTGATCCTCGTAGGGCACACCCAGCAACTGGCAGATCACCAGTGACGGAAGCGGCAGCGCGAAGGCCTCGACCAGGTCCACCGGAGGCGCGGCGGCGAGCATCTCGTCCACCAGCCGGTCCACGGTGGCCTGGATTCCGGGCCGCATCGTCTTGACCCGCTTGTGGGTGAACTCCTGGATGAGCATGCGGCGGTAGTAGCTGTGCCGCGGTGGATCCATCCGGATGAAGGGCGGTCGCCGCAGGAACTGTTCCTGCCCCGGGAAGAACGTGGGGAACCCCGGACGGGTGCCGTCGGCGCTGAACGAGGGGCTGCTCAGCACGGTGCGGACATCCTCGTAGCGCGTGACGATCCAGGCGACACCACCCGTGGGCAGCCGCACCTTGGCGACGGGTTCCTCGGAGCGCAGCCGGTCGTATTCGGGCGGCGGGGAGAACGGGCACCGCGGTTGCCGCTGGATGGGGAAGCTTCGACTCTCCGATGGCGTGGTCTGGGACATCGAACACTCCTCTGACAAGTGGAGGGAACCCCTCCAGTTACTCTTGAGGCTAAGCTAGCACAATCGAAGGGATTCCCTCCACATCGCTAGGAGCGCCGGTTGACCGAGAGCGTGCCGCTGCGGGCAGACGCCCGCCGCAACCGCGAGCAGATCATCAGCACCGCCCGCGACGTCTTCCTCGAGGACGGCACCCACGCCTCACTCGAGGAGATCGCCCGGCGCGCGGGCGTCGGCATCGCCACGCTCTACCGCAGGTTCCCCGACCGCCACGCCCTCGTCCGGGAGGTCGCCCTGGACAACATGCGGCGCGTGGATGAGGAGCTGGACCGCGCGACGGACGAGCACGACGACGCCTGGCACGCGTTGGCGCAGTTGATTCGGCGTATGGTCGACCTCAAGATCGGTGTCTTCATGCCTGTGCTGGCCGTCAACCTGGAAGAGGACATGCGTGAGGAGGGAGGCGTGCTGAAGGACCGGCGCGACCAGCTCCTCGAGCGCGTGGAACACCTCACCCGCACCGCCCAGGCCGACCGGCGGCTCCGGCGCGGCGTCACCCCGATCGACGTCTTCCTCGGAGTGATCAAACTGTCCCGGCCACTGCCGGTCGTCGGTGCCACGCTGAACAAGCTGTTGGTCGACCAACAGCTCGAGCTGTTCCTCAGCGGCCTGCGCGCCGTCGAGCTCGACGCCACCGCACCCCTGAACGAACGACGGCTGACCGTCACCGAGCTGGACCACTACCTCAGGGCAGCGGAGTAGTCGCGCGCCCCCATCGGGTTTCCTCCGCCCCCATCGGGAGTTCTCCACATCGAACCGGTGGGGGTGCACCCCGACCTGCGGCTGCGAGCACACCGACCCACGCGCGGCGAAGCGAACGGCCAGCGACCGACCTCAGGAAGCGTCCGCTGTGACGACTTCCTCGATCGCGGCGTCCAATGCGCCGTAGTCGGCGTGGGTGTATACCTCGCTGATGTCCTGGAACGTGGCGTCGCTGATGAGCGAACCAGGGCACTCCCCGGAACCCACCGGGATTTCCCCGGACTCGACGACGTCCCCACTTCGCAACGCGTAGACGGTGTACTCCAGGGTCTGTTCGTAGAGGGGGTACTCTTCGGTCTCCCCGGTCCCGACGTGGGTCACGAGAGAAAGACTCTCTTCGTACTCACACGTGTCGATGCTGTCGCTTCCGCGCGACCCCACCCCGACGCACACCAACAGCTCCGTGTCCTCGGGTGATTCGGGCAACCAATCCTCGTAGTCCGAGGAGTCCTCCAACCGGTGCCGCGCGGAGTGCGCGTCGTTCAGTGGGGTGCGCCGGAACACGGCCGTCGCGTGCGGACCCGTTCCCGTGTACTCGGCGGCATCCGGGTAACCGTCGGAGATGTCGTCCTCGGAGCCTGAACGGCAGTACGTCACCAGGTCCTCGACATCGTCGAACGTCGGGGCGGGAGACTCGGAGGGCGTGCCGGTGGCTTGGGGGGCGCTGGCCTCGCTCGCCCCGTCATCACTCGAACAACCTCCGGCGATCAGGAGAATCAGTCCGACCGCCCCCAGGAGTCGCCCTCGGCGGGACGACCACCGCGCGATACACCCCTCGGGGAATGTCATCGTGAGCCCCTCTCCAGTCCGCCGCCACTCAAGCTTCACCGAACCAATAGTCACACCGCGTCTAGGTGGAACTCACACCCGGGGCGTCCGCGACGAACGTTCCTCGCTGGGGCAGCGTGACCATCAGCTAGTCGCGGGGAAGAACGAATACTCCCTTGCCGTTCACGACGCGCACGATTCCCTGTTCGGCAAGCCACGTCGTGGACTTGCGCACTGTCCCACGCGCTAGTCCGAACTCCTGAACTAGCTGGGTGATGCTGGGGATCGGCCGATGTGGAACGTATTCACCGCGTTCAATTCTCGCTATCAAGATGGCCGAAAGTTGCAGCCATACCGGGTCAGGCCCATCCGGGTCCAGTTCACTTTCAGGGCCATAACCAGGGGGAACCCTTCCCTCATACATGCGCCCACGGTGCCATGCCAGCACCCAGGCCAGAATGTTGTGTCAGGCCATGGCCGACCATGACATGGTAAAGATAAGATTACGCCCGCCCGTGAAAGGGACCCCGGCGATGTGCGGCGAACACACCCCGGGGCCGTGGCCGACCTGCGAAGGACAGGACGACATGAGAACCCTACTTGCCGTGCTGAGGGCAATCGCACGACTATTCCGCCCCACACGGGGGATCCACGCCTCCCCCGCTGGCTACTTCCGAGAGCTCTCTTCCGAGCTCCGCAACCACACCGCACCGCGCCACTTCGACCCGCCTCCCGAGGCCCGCCGTGCCGCGATTCCGCGCCCCCGCCCGCCGGCCGACTCCCCCCGCCCCTCCGGCCCCTCGACCAACGCCGCCCGTCACCGATGAGGGGAACGGTCCGCGCCTCGTACGTCTCTACGTCCTGGCCCACGAGCAGCGGATCGCCGCGCAGCGCCGCCGCCCAGCGCAACACGCGCGGGGCTCCTGGTGGTTGGGGGCGATCGCGTGACGCACACGGTCACCCTCTTCCGCTGCCACGCGGCCGACGTGCTCCGAGTCGAGGTCTTCGCCAGGGGAGAGCGCCCCGGTCACGACGTCCGCCTGGGAGACCTCGTCATCTGCGGTGCGCACGCCGAGGACGCACACGCCTTCGGCTACTCCGCCTGGCTCGTCACCCGCACGACCCGCGATTCCAGTCGCCACGCCTGCGGGACACTGCACGTCTTCGACACCGAACGCATCCAGACGCTCACCCGTGCGTTCGCCGGTCCGTTCACCTGTGTGGAGTGGCCGTGTCTTCTGCCCCAGGGCCATCGCGCGCCGCACGGCGGCAGTCCACCTCCGTTGTCCGGTGTCAGCGGGTCCCATCCCCAGCACCTCGTCATGGAACTCGCCACCCGGTTGGGCACCCACGGCGATCCCCGCGACCAACTCGCCCACGCGGACGCCGCCTTCGCCGAGCTCGACAGTCACATGCGCGAAGGAACCCCGGTTCCACCCTGCTGGCGGGTCGCTGACGCCGACGAAGCCGCCCAGGACCAGATCACCCGGGCCTACGACGCCCTCTCCGAAGCCCTCCGGGAAACCGAGTTCACCGTGGACGCCTGCCGTGCCGCCCTCGACGCGGCGTCGAACGCCTGGGACATCCTGAACACCGCCCTGACGAAGGGGTCCCCGCTCCCCCAGCCCTGGCGACGGTCCGACTAGTCCACCAACCGACACATCCCGTGGGTGCGTACACCCACGGGATGTGGTCGCCTACGAGCCGTACGCCGCGGCACGGTCCTCGGCACGATTCACCAGGGCCTCCTGGCGTCGCCGCGCCTGGGCCCGGTCGGCCGCGGACGTCCGCCGCAGGGCCTTCCGGCGACCGCTTCTTCTGATGAGGGCACGCGCGGCGGCGGGTTCCACACCGAACCTCTCCCCCTCCTCGGTGAGAGCAGCCCGAACACGACGCCGATAGGCGTGGCGGATCACGAAGTAGACCACCAGCACCACGGTGAGGTTGAGCAACACCTTGACCAGGACCGCCGGGCCTTCTCCCAGCACGGGAGCGTTGAAGAACAAGTGCAGCACGATCGCCGTCAGCACGAGCAGGATCGCGGCCAGGACCCGGCGCGCGTTGGGACGCCACGCGCCCGCGGCCAGGAGACCGACGGCGGTGCCGGCCAGGGCCGACAGCGCCCAGTGCGTTCCCAGTCCCGTGACCGCGATCCGCACGAGCGATGACTGGGTCACCGCGGCGGCCCCGTCGACGCCGCCCGTCTGGATCACGGTCCCGAGGGCGTAGAGGAAGTTCTCGACGACCTGGAACCCGATCCCCACCAAGGAACCGATCACGAACCCGTCCACCGGTCCACGCACCACACGCGGAAACGCGACGGCGATCAGGACGATGCCAAGGAGCTTGAGTGGTTCCTCGTTGAACGGACCGGTCAGCGCCGCACCCCACGCAGAGGCGATCTCGGCGGGGAGGGTCTTGGTCCAGACACCGTCAAGCGCGTTGTTCGCCAGTAGCGCGAGGCCGGCGGCGGCAGTGAACCCCCAGGCGACAGCGACCCAGGACACCCCGGTGCTCGGTGCTCGTACCGGTCGGATACGGCGCAGGAGCCAGTACCCGAGGAGCAGGGTGAGGGCGGAGATCACGGCCGTCAGAGCCGCCACTCCGGGGAAGACACGGACCTCGCCCCAGAACTCCGGCGCCAGGACGCACACGCCGAACACGCACAGTGCGCCCAGAACGAAGATCGCACTGCGCTCCACCAACGGTCGCCCTGGTGGCTCTCCGTCCGTCGTGGATGGCGAGGCGGCCGTGGTCGACGACGCGTCGCCCTCCCGTGCGGCCGGCACCGCACCGGACACGTTCGAGGGCAGCAACGGTTCGCCTTGCGCTCTGCTCATGCGTCCTCCTCCTTGTCGGTGAAGGCCACTGACCGGGCGACGGTTCCCACGGCCTCCCCCAGGTCGACGGAGTCGTCGCGCGCGCTCAGCACCAACTGCGCGGCCGACCGTCCGTTCGGGGCGGGGTACAGAACCGCCACCCCCGCGTGCTCCCCGTTCTCGACGGCCCCGGTCAATCCATCGACTCCCTGACCCGAGGTGATGCGCGACGGATCGCCCAGCCGAACGTCGGCGTCCCTCGTTCGGAGGATGTCCTCGAATCCCTCCCACAGGCGGTTGGCGTCGGCCTCCATGGTCCCGGCGAGGTTCACCGGCACGGCCTGCAGTTCGAGCGAGTCGCGGACGAACAATTGGCCGTCTCCGGCGATCTTCCTCCCGTCGAGGTCACGCACCCAACCGTCCTCGGTCAGGGTCAGCGCCATCCGGTTCTCCGGAGTGTCGCTGAGAACGATCTCCGTGCCCGCGCGCACCGGCTGCTCTCCCGGAAGGAAGGAGTTGGCCACCAGTGACCCGCTGACCAATACGGCTGCCGTGGCCAGTGCTACGCCCATCGCCACCCAGGGGCGATTTCGCGCCCCTGGGACCGTCTCTCTCGACTCCACCACTCCGCGTACCCCCACATGACAATTGGGAATTTTCTTCGCAGATGAGACAGGTCGAGTGTTGTCCCCCACAAGGCACCGCGCACTCATTTGACGGTTAATTCACCCATTCATGGAGAAACGCGGCATCAGTTCGGTGCGAACTTTCCCTGAGCGACACCTCACCTGACCCCACGGTGACCGAGGTGATTCGGCGAGGCCCTACACGGCGACAGTCTCTCTGGGCACGGCCGCGAGGTCTCGGGCCCGGAGCGACCGCCCAGCCGCTAGGGATTCGACCGCACGGCGGTCACCGCGGTGCGGATCGCGTTCCTGAGCTCGGGGGCCGCCTCGTCGAAACGCCGCTGGAGGAGGGTGAGTGTCGCCCGATATCGGCTGCGCTCCTTCGGTCCCACGAGGCTCCATACGTCCGCCTCGGCCGCGATCACGATCATGGCGATGTCCTCGAAGGGTGCCGTCGCCGCGTCGCGTCCACCGAGCAGGACCTCGCGTGTCTCCTCCCGGAGCGCCGCGACCCGCTCCGGGTGATTGAGCGTCACGGTGCGCGTCGGGAAGAGGCCCAGGGCCCGGCCGCGGGTCACCGTGACGGCGCCGCGTGCGAGGAGCTCCCCCTGCACCAGTTTCTCCGCCTCCGCCATCCGAAGGTAGAGGGCCGTGATCATGTGACGGGGTCTGTCCGGGGGGATGTCGGACAGGATCGCCGCCAGGAACGGGTCGACCGGTGGCGGCGACGGTGTGCGCACGGCGGATCCGTCGGGCCCGTGGAGCCATCCGCCGACCGTCAGCTCCGCCAGGGCCGCCGCGCTGAGAAGTTGCCCCCGGTAGCCGGTGCTCACCGAGTCGAAGCGCTTGCGGTCGAGGTCGTAGCTAAGGAGATAGAGCCGTTGCGGCAGTGTCAGGTCCACGCGTGTTCCTTGGTGTCGTCTCCGTGCGGTGGTCAGTTCTTCGGCGCGCCGGCGTGGCCCCAGACGGGGATACCCGGCGGCGTCGCCACGGGCACCCGCGCCGGTTTGCCTAACGGCGCGGTTCCCAGCGGAAGATCCGCGCGGCCAGAGCCACGGCCACGACGACCCAGCCCAGGGTGGGCGCGAGGAGGACCAACGAGTCCGCGACCGCGACGCCGCCGTTCCAGGCGTTGACGACGAGTTCGCTCGCAGCACCGCCGGGGAGCAGCCGCTTGACCACGGTGAGCTCCTCAGTGCCGGTGAAGGCGACCCAGCCGGAAACGCCGAGGACACCGATCAGGATGGGCAGCGTCGTGACCTGGGCGTGATCGGGTGAGTTGGTGACACCCGCCGTGGCCAACCCGAGGCCCAGCATCATGACGACCGTCGCGGCCGTGGCCGCCGCGAGCAGGGGAACGTTCGCCGGAGCGCCCGCGATCACCGACAGGACCGTCAGCATGACGGCCACCTGTACCAGGGTGATGACGGATACCGGGAGCAGGAGTCCGGACAGGATGGTGGGATCGCCCGCCGCCGTGGAACGCAACCGCTTGAGGAAGAGGTTCTGGCGACGGGAGGCGAGCGTGGTCACGGTGGTGGTGTAGAGGCCCATCGTCACCACGAGGAACATCAGGACGGCGGCGACAGCCCCCAGGGGCAGTCCCGGGATCGTCTCGTGCAGGTAGATGTAGAGGGCGCTGAACGCCACGGGTAGTACGAGCATGGTGACCAGAACCAGGCGGTTCCTGAAGATCTGGATGAGTTCACCGTGTGCGATCGCGAGCATGGTGTCGGTCCTTCCGGTGTGGGACGAAGGGGGCTGGTCACTCGTTGCCGATGGAGCGGAAGACGTCGTCGAGTCGGGTGGGTCCGGCCTCGAGTCCTTGAAGCTCCACACCGTGGTCCTGCGCCCAGGCAAGGAGTGTGTACAGGTCCTTCTGCAGAGCGACGGTCTCGACGTGAAGCGTTCCGTCACCCGCGGCGGCGGCCTGGATCGGCGGGGCGGGCGCGGACGCCGAGAGCGAGAAGCTGATCGTTCCGGGCAGGGTGCGGGTCAGTTCGGCGACCGTGCCCTCCTGGCGCAACACGCCTCGGTGCATGAGACCGATGCGGTCGGCGCGCTGCTGGGCCTCCTCCAGGTAGTGCGTGGTGAGCACGACGGTGGACCCCGCATCGCGCAGCGTGTCGACGGCGTTCCACAGGTCGTCGCGGGACTGGATGTCCAGGCCGGTGGTCGGCTCGTCCAGGAACACCAGCTCCGGCGTTCCGTACACCGCGGTCGCGAAGTCCAGGCGCCGCTTCTCACCGCCCGAGAGCTGGGACACCGTCGTGTCGGCCTTGCGGGTGAGGTCGACGACGTCCAGGACGCGGCGCACGCTGTCGGTTCGCTCGGTGAGTGCGCCGATCAACCGGACGGACTCCCGAACGGTGAGGTCCGGGGAGAACCCGCTCTCCTGCAGCATGATCCCCATCCGGGGGCGCACGGCCCGCCGGTCGCGGGGGTTGTGTCCGAAGACCCGCACCGTCCCGGAGGTGGCGACGCGGTGGCCCTCGATGGTCTCCAGCGCGGAGGTCTTGCCCGCGCCGTTCGTGCCGAGCAGGGCGTAGAGCTCGCCGCGCCGCACCTGGAACGAGAGGTCGCGCACGGCGTGGAAGTCGCCGTAGGTGAGATTGAGCTGGTCGACGTCGATGACGGGCGTAGTGGTCATGTCATCGATTCCAGCCGCGACGGCCCCTCACGCACAGTGGCGCCACGTCACCAGTTCGGTGTGACAACACGCCCCGCGAAACCATGACGTGGTGTCACTGGTGGCGGACCGGAGCCAGGACGATACTGGATGTCGCCCCACGCCCTGACCGCCACCGGAAGGCCCGCCACCATGACCACCCCGCACCCACGCACCCCATGACGACGGAGCAGGCGCGGGACACGCAGGTGCGGCTCCGCAAACTCACGGCGTCGATGGTGACGGGCGCGATCTCCGCCATCGGTGCCCTCCAGGTGGCGAGCGACGCCGACAGCGTCGGGGACGGGCTCATCCTCGGCGCGGGCGTACTCGCGACCTTGGTGGTCCTGACCGGATGGGCCTCGGGATGGCTGTTCCGGGTCCTCCTCCCGGGGCTGGTCGCCACCGCCGCGGTGTGGCTGCTGGGCGTGCTGCTGGTGGACGCTCCGACCGCGTCCTACGGGTTCGCGATCGTGGCCACGATCGCGGTCGTCCAGTTGCCGACTCATCGACAGGCGGTGATCAGCGGCGTCGTCGCCTTCGTCCTCGCCGGGCTGGTGGCGAAACTCCTCGTGTCCGACGTGACGATTCTTGAGCTGGTGGTCCAGTACCTCCTCGTCTCCGCCGCCGTCTCCGTCGGCGGGGTGGTCCTCACCCTCCTTCTCTCCGTGGTCCAGGGCGTCATCGGGGAGTTGGAGAAGGCCCGGGAGCGGGAGGCGGAGCTGGCCGTGATGCGGGAGCGGGTGCGGTTCGCCGGGGACCTGCACGACATCCAGGGCCACACCCTCCACGTGGTGAAACTCAAGATCACACTGGCGCGGCGGCTTCTGCACAGCGACCTCGCACGCGTCGAGCGGGAACTGCGGGAAGTGCACGGGCTGGTCGGCGACACCATCACCGAGACGCGGGACCTCGCCTACGCCGAACGGCGGCTCAACCTGTCCGCGGAACTGGAGAACGCCAAGAACCTCTTCGAGGCGGCGGGGATCCGGGTGAGCGTTGACCGAAGCGCGACAGCCGACCCGCACCTGAGCGAGATGCTCGGCCAGGTACTCCGCGAGACGACCACCAACATCCTGCGGCACTCCGAGGCGACACGGGTGTGGATCACCCAGTCGCGGGCGGGGCTGGCCATCGTCAACGACGGCGCGCCGGCCGGTGACACGGTTCCGGAGCTTCGTGGGCTGTCGACGCTCACCGCGCGGGTGGCGGGCGACGGCGGCGAGCTGACAGTGGAGCGGCGGGACGGGCGGTTCCACACCTCGGTGACCTATCCTGCCCGCCCCACGCCAGGCATCGAGGCCGGCGATCGACCGACACGGGAGGATGACCGATGACCAGCGTGGTACTCGCCGACGACGAGGTCCTGCTCCGGAGCGCGATGGCCTCCCTCCTCCCCCTCGAGGGCGACGTCACCGTGCTCGGCGAGGCCCACGACGGCGAGTCCGCCATCCGGGAGACACTGCGGCATCGGCCCGACGTGCTCGTCATCGACCTGGAGATGCCGGGGGTCGACGGGCTGGGTGCCGTCGCGGCGATTCGTCGAGAACTACCGGACCAGGTGATCCTCATGCTCACCCGCCACGCTCGCCCCGGCGTCCTGCGCAAGGCCCTCAAGTTGGGCGTCCAGGGGTTCGTCAGCAAGTCGGCCGACCCCGGCCACATCACCACCGTGATCGCGACCCTGCACAGCGGCAAGCGATGGATCGACCCGGACGTGTCCGCCCTCGCCATCATCGACGACTGCCCACTGACCGACCGGGAGATCGACGTGCTGCGAGTCACGAGGGACGGATATTCCGTCGCCGACATCGCCGCCCAACTGCACCTTGCCGAGGGGACGGTGCGAAACTACCTCTCCAGCGCCATGACGAAGACGGGTTCCCGTACGCGTCATGAGGCGGCGCGCTACGCCCACGAGCACGACTGGCTGTGAGGCCTGGCCCCGCCGATGTGGCAATGTGACAGCGGACCCGGCCCCGAGCGTTGAACCCGGAGTTCTCGTGCCACACCGCCACCTGAACTACACCCGCCCCGGAGCGACCCGCCTCCCGCATCCTCCCCGTGGCTTCACCCCCACCCGCCGCGCCAACGTCCTTGGCCACGGCCGGGAGTTCTTCACCCAAGCCGCCACGGCCCTCATGGCGTGGGAACTCCACCACCGCGCCGGCCTCCGCGTCCACCCCACCACCCCCCACGCCGAGGAGGGCGCCGAAGTCCTCCTCACCCTCGGCATCGGCCCCCTCGCCATCCCCGCCCCCTGCCGCGTCGTCTACACCATCGACGAACCCCGCCGCCAGGGCTACGCCTACGGCACCCTCGACGGCCACCCCGAACAGGGCGAGGAACTCTTCTGCCTCCACCATCTCCCCGACGACCGCGTGGTCCTCACCATCACAGCCTTCTCCCGCCCCACCCTCTGGTGGAGCCGCCTAGGCGCGCCCGTGAGCCGGCTCGTCCAGAAGTCGATCACGGAGAGGTACCTCAGGGTGCTGGAGGGATAGGGACGCGAATATCCCCTACGTGGCCTTGGCACGTGGAGCATGTTCCGGCGGGTGGACTCGATGCGGCGGCGTACGTGAATGGGGCCCGCGGACTCTTGTCCATGGGCCCCTCCACATCTCCCGGTGCCTACACCAGCCGGGCGTGGCGTAGGCGCCACAGGACGACCGCGATGGCGAGGGCCGCGATCACGGAGCCGAAGATGAAGGCTCCCTGGGTGGCGAGGGTGATGGACTCCGCGGCCGCGTCGACGAGGGTGTCGCCCAAGCCTGCGGGGAGTCCCTCGGCGACGGAGACCGCGCCTCCGGCGCTTTCCTGGGCGGCGGACAGGTCGCCGCCGGTGACCTCGTTTGGCGCGGAGTCGCCCAGGGACCAGCGGTAGATCGCGTTGCCGATGCTTCCCACCAGGGCCAGACCGATGGCGTATCCGAAGCCGGAGCTCACGTCGTTCATGGCAGCGGCGGAACCGGCCCGCTCCTCGGGGGCGACGCTGACGACCAACTGCGCCGCCAGGGTGAGGGCGACCGCCGCGCCGGCGGAGAGCACGGCGAGTCCCACGAGGATTGGCCACACGACCCCTGTTCGCAGGGCGACGATCACCACCGCCGCGCCGGCGACCGCGACCGCGAGGCCCGCGGACAGGGCGACGGCGGGGCGGAGGAACCGGGTGATGACGGGGACGAGCATCGTGGTGACGATGGAGGCCACGGCGGGAACCACAAGCAGCAATCCGACCCGGGCGGGGCTCAGGCCCAGGGACACCTGCAGGTGCTGGGTCATGAAGAGGTCCGTCGCGCCGAAGGCAAGCAGCGACAGCAGACCGACCAGCAGCGCCGCGGGGACACTGGGGCTGGTGAAGAAGCGCAGGTCCAGCAGCGGGTCGGCGAGGCGGCGCTGACGACGGATGAACATGGCGCCGAGAACGAGGCCGACCACGACCGACGCGACGTAGAGCGGCTTGACGCCGTAGGCTGCGCTCTCCTGCAGTCCGAAGATCAAGGCCATGACTCCGCCGACGGACAACGCGATGCTCACGGCGTCCAGGCGGCCGACGAGTGGGTCACGGTAGGCGGGCAGCAGGAAGGGTGCCGCGACGAGGACCACGATCGCGACGGGAACGTTCGCGAGGAAAACCGAGCCCCACCAGAAGTACTCCAACAGGACTCCGCCCAGAGGTGGGCCGAGGGCGGCTCCGCCGGAGAAGGAGGTCATGACGGTGGCGAACGCGACGCCGAACTGCTTGGGGTCGGGGAACATCGTGCGCAGCAGGCCGATGGCCGACGGCATGGCGGTCGCCGCCGCGACCCCGAGCAGGGCCCGCATGGCGATCAACATCTCCGCGCTCGTGGAGAAGGCCGCGACCAGGGACGCGGTGCCGTAGGCGGCGACGCCGATCATGAGCAGCCGGCGACGTCCGATGAGGTCGGTGAGACGGCCCATGGTGAGGACCAGGCCGGCCGCGAGGAACTCTCCCACGTGCAGCGTCCACAGCAGTTGCGCACCAGTGGGGTTGAGGTCCGCCGTGATGGACGGAATGGCGATGAACAGCACCGACATGTCGGTGGCCAGCATGAAGACGGGGAGTGTCAGCACCGCCAGACCGAACCAGGCCCGCAGCGGCGCCTTGGGAGGTGCCTCGGTCTCGGTGTCGATGGTGGTCATCTCGATGGTCCTTTCCGGGAGGTGCCGTGCGACGCTGCTCCGCACGGAACGGTTGAGGTCATGGCTAGGGGTGGCGGGGGTAGCGGCGCCTGGCGTCGCGGAGCACTCGTGCCCACCAACAGAGCCGGTCGAGGAAGTCGTCGGTGTCCTTCTCGGACTGGGCGCTCGGGTTGCGCGGGTCCTCCGAGGGCGGGCCGCGCCGAATGATCAGGGGCGGCAGGGTGTGGCCGTTGGGGACGCCAGGCCACAGCCGCTGGAGCGAAAGGTGTTCCGCTGTGCCTTGGTTGTCGAGGACCAGCCCGACCGGCCGGTGAGTCCAGGCGTCGGCGAACCAGGACCAGGCGGTGTTTGGGGCGGAGACCTCCCAGCGGGGCGAGGTCACCACGATGAAGCCGTCGGCGGTGCTCATTCGGGGCAACAGCGCGGCGATCGCGCCCGGCATCGGGTCACGCTCGCTGTGGTGGTTCCCCACAGCGGCGAGGGACGTGAGGTCGATCTCATCGATGGTCAGGGCGCTGTTCTCCCGCGCCCTCCGCGCGAGGTCGCCGGCGGTGTGACAGGCGCGTATTTCGTCGTTCGCCCTCATCACGGCGATGCGTAGCCGGTCAAAGTCGGTCATGTCCGCCCCTCGGTGGTCCCGGTCTCTCGGCGACTTTCAGACTCCCCGGCGGGGGCTCCAGAAGGACTCCAGAAGGGCTCCAACGGGACTCCAGTCGCTGTTCGAGGGCACGGTGGCCAGCCCGCCTCGGGGCACTGCCATACGGTGGGGACATGCGTTTCGGGATCCTTGGGCCATTAGTTCTGTGGGACGAGTCCGGGGCCCCAGTGCCGATCCCCGAGGCCAAGGTGCGGAGCCTGCTCGCGGCGCTGCTGGCGCGGGAGGGCGGCGCCGTCTCCGCGGACCGGCTCGTCGAGGACCTGTGGGGGCGTTCGCTGCCGGCCAACCCGGCACGCGTGCTGCGCGCGAAGGTCTCCCGGCTCCGTGGCGTCCTGGCGGAGGTGGAGAGTGACGGCCGCGACCGGCTGCGTCACGGCTCCGCCGGCTATCAGCTCCGCGTCGCCATGGGAGACGTGGACGCGCTCCGCTTCGCGGCGATGGTGCGGTGGGCCCGCAAGGAGGGTGACCCACGCGCGCGCGCCACCCAACTGGACGAGGCCTTGGCGCTGTGGCGTGGGCCGGCGCTCGCCGGTCTGGCCGACGAAGAGTTCGCCGCGCCCCTCGCCGCCCGGCTGGAGGACGAGCGACTCTCCGCACAGGAAGACCGCGCCGAGGCACACCTCGCGTTGGGCGGGCACCCGGGACTCGCCGACGAGCTGGCCGCGGTCGTGGCCGAGCATCCCCTCCGGGACCGACTCCGCGCCGCCCACATGCGGGCGCTCTACCAGTCCGGCCGTCAGGCCGACGCGCTGGCCAGCTTCGACGACCTGCGGCACCGGTTGTCCGAGGAACTGGGCGTGGATCCGGGCCCCGAGGTCCTGCGCCTCCACCAGGAGATCCTGCGCCAGGACGAGAACCTGAACGCCCGGAACCACGAACCAGCGTCCCCCACGGCTCTGGCGGAAGCACCCACTGTCCGCGTGACGGCGTCCCCACGGTCAGCCCCGCCGCGCTCCGTCGACAGCACCATCGCCCGAGAACACGAGATCAGCGAGGTTCGCTCGGCGCTGCTTTCTGGCCGGTTCGTGACACTCACCGGGATCGGTGGCGTGGGCAAGACCCGCATCGCACTCGAGGTCGCCCACCAGCCCCCCGCCAACCATCCCGCCGACCAGTCCAGTCCTGCCAAGGCCGCCCCGCGGGCCTGGTGGATCGAACTCGGTGCCCTCTCCGCCGACGCCACGAAGGGCGACGTGCTGGACGCGATGGAGACAGGTGTAGGTGTCCGTGAGGCGACGTCGAGCACCGGGGTGGCGGCCCTGGCCTCCGCAGTCGGGTCAGGGTTGCTGGTGCTGGACAACTGTGAGCACGTCATCGACGCTACGGCCGATATCGTGCACGATCTCCTGCGCATCGCACCGGAACTCCGCGTCCTCGCCACCAGCCGGGAACCCTTGAACGTCGAGGGGGAGGTCGTGTACCCCGTCCCGCCCCTCACCGTGCCCGCCGAGGGCGAGACCCCCACCGTGGAGGACGCGCTCCCCGCGGCGATGCGGTTGTTCGTGCGGCGGGCCGCCGCCGCGGCCCCCGGGTTCCGGCTCGACGACGGGAACGTCGACGCCGTGGCGGCCATCTGTCGCCGGTTGGACGGGTTGCCCCTCGCGCTGGAATTGGCGGCGAACGCGGTTCGATCCCTTGGCGTGGCCGAGCTGGCCAAGCGGCTGGACGACCGGTTCTCCGTGCTGGCGTCACCCAAGCGCGGCGCTCCCCAACGGCAGCGGACCCTGCGCGCGATGATCGACTGGAGCTGGGAACTGCTGGACGAGGTCGAACGCACGGTCCTTCGTCGGATGTCGGTGCACGTGGGGGGATGCACGCTCGACGCCGCGGAGCGGATCACCGACGGCCCCACACTGGTGCCGGGCGGAGTGGTGGGGCCACTGTCCCGGCTAGTCGAACGCTCCCTGATCGCGGTGACGCACGCGGAAACCGGCACGCGCTACCGGCTGCTGGAGTCCATCCGCGCCTACGCCCACGACCGGCTGGTGGAGGCGGGCGAGGCGGCGGCGCTCGCCGAAGAACACCTGAACTACTACACCGACCTCGCCCAACACGCCGACGGTGCCCTCCGTGGGGGCGAACAGCGCTTCTGGCTCATCCGCCTGGACGAGGAGAACGCGAACCTGCGCGCCGCGCTCGACCACACGCTCCGCACTGGGGATTCCGACGGCGCGCTGCGTCTCGCCGCGGCGACCTACTGGTACCGGTGGCTGCGTGGCCGGTATGGGGAGGCCAAGCGGGTGTTGGAGGAGGCCCTCACGCTCGACGGAGGTGACGACGCCCGACGAGCCGTGGTGCGAACCTTGCACGCGGCGGCACAGACCACGGTCCGCGAGCCGGTCGACTGGGCCACGGTCACCGACGAGGCGATCGCGGCACTGGATCCGGAGGGAAACCCGACGCTGCACGGACGGATCCTCGCGCACGTGGCGACGGTGCTGGTGGAGGCCGGGGAGGTCGCCGCCGCCGACAGGCATCTCCGCACGGCTCTGGACCTCGTCGAGACTACTGGCGACGTCTGGGGGCGGGCCGCGGTGCTGTGTGGTCTGGTCTGGGTGCGGTCGTTCTCCGACATCCCCAGCTCCGAGCGCTCTGTCCTCGCCCAGGAGTCCCTCGCCTTGTTCACCCAGGTCGAGGACCAGTGGGGGCAGCTCCAGGCCATGGCGACGCTCTCCCACGCGACCGAGCCCGACGGCGTGATCGCGGACCTGCCCGCCATGAACCGTGAGGGCGTACGGATCGCCGACGGGCTGGGCATGTTGGCGGAGAAGTCCTTCTGGCTGTCCGTCGTCGCCTCGGACGAGGCCGACCGAGGCGACTACACCACCGCCCGGGAGACACTCGAGCGGTCCCAACGGCTCGCCATCGACATTGGCTACGTCTTCGGCGAGCGCTACGCGGAGCTCAGCCTGGGAATGCTGGCCCGCCGCGCCGGCCGCCACGCCGACGCCGCCGCCCACCTCGAGACCTACCTCGCCGACGAGCGCTTCGAGTGCCAGTCCGCCGACGTCGTCCTCGCCTACACCGAACGCGGCTACACCGCCGAACTCATGGGCGACCTCGACGAGGCCTTCCGCTACCAGTGGCTCGCCATCGACCACGCCACCGCCCACGGCCCCCTCCCCTCCCTGGCCCAAGCCCTCCAAGCCCTGGCCTCCACCCTCGCCGCGGCCGGCCACCCGATCCCAGCCGCCCGACTTCTCGGCGCCACCCACCCCTACCGCGGATCGCACCCCACCCCCCTCACCGACTCCGACGATGTCGCCCGGACCGAGAACACGGTGAAGGCGGCGCTCGGAGCGGAAGCACTCGCCCAAGAATTCATACACGGCCAGGCC
Source organism: Spiractinospora alimapuensis (assembly GCF_018437505.1). Classification (NCBI taxonomy): domain Bacteria; kingdom Bacillati; phylum Actinomycetota; class Actinomycetes; order Streptosporangiales; family Nocardiopsidaceae; genus Spiractinospora; species Spiractinospora alimapuensis. The sequence continues at coordinate 1,927,983 of NZ_CP072467.1, forward strand.
ATGGACCTCCACGAGACGGCGGAATGGGCGAGCAGCGTCGGGGGCGGGTAGGGGGTTCCCTCTCGTGCCCAACGAGCTCGTTGAGTCCGAAGCTTCGCGTTGGTTGAACGAGGTCCGGCGTCCGGAGGATGTCTCCTAACCCCACCCTCCCCCGCTCAGCTCCCTGCCGATGGCGTCCGCTGTGGCCAGCAACGCAGGGAGGTGCTGCTGCTGCAGCACAGTGAGGTCGGCTTGGGGGCGTAGGGCTGTGATGGAGATGGCGGCGTGGAGGGATTGGGTGGGGATGGGGGCGGCGAGGCAGTTGATGAAGTCTTCGAACTCGCCGTCGTCCACGGCCCAGCCGCGTTGGGCGGTGTGGTGGAGTTCCTCGCGGAATTGGGTCCGTGAGGTGATGGTGGTTGAGGTGAAGCGGGCGAAGTCGCAGTCGGTGAGGAGTTCGTTGGCGGTCGACTCGGGGAGACTGGCGAGAATGGCCTTGCTGACGCCCGCGGTGTTGAGCTGGACGGGTTTGCCGACCTGGGAGTAGAGGCGGATGGAACCCGTCGACGGCTCCACCTTGTCGACGTAGACGATGCGGCGGTCGACGACGGCCGCGAGGTGGACGGTGTGTCCACACTGTTCCCCGAGGGTGACCAGGTGGAAGTGGGCGAGGGTTCGTAGGTCGAACTGTTCGCTGGCCTGGTTGGCGAGGCCGATGAGGCGGTATCCGGCGCGGTACTGACCGTCGGCCTCGCGTCGCAGCAGCCCTCCGTTGGCGAGGGTCTGGATGAGCCGGAACGCGGTGGACTTGTGCACGCCGAGGAACTCGGCGATCTCACTCAGGCTCCGTGGTCGCTCACTGACGTGTTCCAGGATTCCGATGGCGCGCTCCACCGTCTGGGACATGTCGGACCCTTTCCCCATCTCGGATGATCACGACGCACATGATCACTCTTGACAGTCGACGCCATGAGTAGGATATTTGCAAAGATTACATCATGCGATGCAATATTTGCAACGGAGCTGGTTGTGACTGTCGACGCATCTCCCCAGGGTCTCCTGCGGGGCGTGTGCCCCGTGCTGGAGGTCCCCTTCACCTCCACCGGGGCCATCGATCCCGATGGGTTCGCCGCCGTGGTCCGTCACGTCGCGGGGACCGGGGTGTCGGCCGTCATGTGGCCGGGTTTCGCCTCGGAGTTCCTCAAGCTCAGCGAGAGCGAGTCCGCCACCCTTCGCGCCACGCTGCTCGCCGAGACCGCGAACCGTGATGACCTCGCCGCCGTCGTCAGCGTGGCCGACCATGCGACCTACCACGCCGTCCGGCGCGCGGTGGAGGCGGCCGAGCTCGGGGCGGACGCCCTCAACCTGCTCCCTCCCTACCTCATGAACCCGTCCTCCGCACAGGTGGTCGGGCACATCGCCGAGGTGCTGCGGGCGGTGGCACCGCTGCCGGTGGTGCTCCAGCACGCTCCCGCCCTGACGGGTTCTTCGTTGGGAACCAACGACATCCTCGGTCTCGCCGCCGAACACGACAACCTCGTGATGGTCAAGGTGGAGGCGGTCCCGCCAGGCCCCGTCATCAGCGCGCTCGCCGAGGCCGCGACCCCACTGCCGAGCATGGTGGGCTACGCCGGTGTGCTGCTCGCCGACGCCCTGCGCCGCGGCGTCACCGGCGTCCAGCCCGGCTGTAGCTTCGTGGAGATCTACCAGGCGATCTGGCGACTGTGGCATCAGGGCGACGAGGACGACGCCCTCGCCCTGTACCAGCGCCTCCTCCCCTACGTCAGTTACTGGATGACGAGCGCGGAGCTCATCGTGGCCGCCGAGAAGCGTGTCAGCAGGGAGCGCGGGTGGTTCGCCAGCGACCACTGCCGGTCCCCGCGCCGCGAGCTCGATTCCGAGGAGCGGGCGACGATCGACCGTTTCCTGGAGGAGTTCAGCGACCTCCTCACCCCCCGCTAACCCCCGTCCTCTTCCCGCGCAGGGCCTCACGCCCGCCGCCACAGTTGTTCCCGTGTTCCCGGCACCGTGTGTGACCGCCGCCCCCCAACCCCTGGAGAGTCCGATGCCGTTCCCTGGTCGGCCACGCGCCTCGTCCCCACGCCGATGGCTGGTCACGTCGCTGGCCGTCGGTCTGGGTGTGACGGTCACCGGCGCGTGTGGCCCCCCGGATGACTTCTCGGTGGATGGTGTGGTGACGATCGACGTCGGCCACAACCAGGCGTCCACGACGGCGCAGCACGAGGTCCTGGAGGAGGTCGCCGAGCGCATCAGTGAGGAGACCGACGGCACGGTGGAGCTCCGCCTGTTCGCCGACTCCCAGCTCGGTCAGCTCGGTGACGTGCCCGACCAGTTCACGGCGGGATCCCCCACGATCGGTGGGGTGAACGCCCCGATCACCGCGGAGTACGGGGTACCGGAACTCGCGGCGCTCAACATTCCCTACGTATTCGGAGAGCCGCGGGACATCGAGCGCTTCGCGGCGTCCGATCTGCACGACGACTGGCAGGACCGCCTCTACGAGCAGGGGTTCGTGCTCATCGCCTTCAACTGGTACCAGGGTGAACGGCACATCATCTCCGACAACCCCGAGGGCTACCCGACCCCGGAGACGATGGCGGGCGATTCCATCCGGATCCCGGCCGGGGACAACTGGGCCGCGTTCTTCGGCGACCTTCCCATCGACGCCCAGCAGATGGACGGCACCGAGGTCTACACGGCGATCCAGCAAGGGATTCTCAACGGCGCCGAGGGCCCCTACGAGCAGATCCTGGGCTGGTCACTGGATGAGCTCGGCACGACGGTCACGCTCACCAGCCACAACTTCGATATCGCCGGATTCGCGACGGGCACGACACTGTGGGAGTCCCTGACCGAGGAGGAGCGCGACGTGGTCGAGTCGGCGTTCCTGTGGGGTGGGGAGGAGTTCTCCGAACGCACGCTCGCGGCGGAGGACTCCCTGCGGGAGCGGCTGGAGGAGGCGGGTCTGGAGTTCGTCGAGGCGGACCAGGACGCCTATCGGGCTGTCGCGGAGGAGTCGATCACGGATGCCCGCTTCCCGGAGTACTCGGACGACGTCCTGGAGGAGATCCGTTCCCTCGGAGACTCCTGACCAGCGTCGCCTTCGACCAACCCCCGCTTCTCGCCCCTGGAGGACCTGATGCGATCCGATCATCCCCTGACGCGTGCCGTACGCGTCGGTGTCACCGCCGTCGAGGAGTGGGTGCCCTCCCTGTTACTCCTCGGGATCACCCTCCTGGTCGCCTACGGCGTGCTCGCGCGCTACGTCTTGGGCCAGCCGGTGGCGTTCATCAACGAGTTGGCCGTCCTGGTGGCGGCCTGGGTGGTGTTGCTGGGTGCCGCGGCGGCCACCCGGCGCCGGATGCACGTGGGGATCGACGCGTTGATCGCCAGGTTGACGGGACGCCCCCGGGCGGCGGCGGACGCCGTGATGAGTCTCGCCGTGTTCGTCGGGGTCGGCGTGCTGGCGTACCTGAGCGTCGAGTTCGTCCTACACGCCCGGGGTGACCTATTCGTGCTGGGGATCTCGAAGAAGTGGCTGTACGCGAGCCTCCCGGTGGGGTTGTGCCTGATGACCCTGCACCTGGGGACACAGGCGTTCGGCGCGGTGCGCGGCCTGTGGACGGGCGAGTACTCCGTCACCGCGTCGTTGCAGGCGCAGAGCGACATGTCAGCCGAGAGCCGGGGCGCCGGGGCGGACACCGCCGCCGGTCTCGACATCCGCTCCGAAACCACGAACCGCTAGGAGCAGGCTGATGGGTCCCGGTGTCGTTGCACTTCTGGTGTTCTTGGGCGCGCCGATCGCGTTCGTCCTGTTGCTGGCCGCGTTGGTGTACTACCTGTTGTCGCCACAGCCGGCGATGATCGTGGCCCAGCAGGTGATCACGGGGTTGGAATCGTTCCCCCTGTTGGCGGTCCCGTTCTTCGTGTTGGCGGGGTCGGCGATGGCGCGGGGCGGTCTGGCGCGGGAACTGCTGGACTTCGCGAACCTGCTGGTGGGGCGTCGGCGCGGCGGCCTGGCGCAGGTCAACGTGCTGAACAGCGTGATGATGGGCGGCATGTCGGGTTCGGCGATCGCCGACGGCGCGGTCGACGCCAAGGTCCTGGTCCCCGTGATGGTGCGGCACGGCTACACCCGGGTCTTCTCCTCGGCGTTGAGCGCCGCGACCGGGGTCATCGCGCCGATCATCCCGCCCGGCATCGGGATGATCATCTACGGTCTGGTGGCGCAGGTGTCGGTGGGACACCTGTTCGTCGGTGGGATCGTGCCCGGTCTGCTGCTGGCGGTGGCTCTGATGATCACTGTTTCGATCATCGCCCGCCGTCGCGGCTACGGGACGAGCCTGGATCATCGGCCCTCCGCGTCGGAGATCCTGAAGGCGGGCCGGAGGGCGCTTCCGGCATTGCTGATGCCGGTGTTGTTGATCGTCGGTCTGCGTGCTGGGGTGTTCACCCCGACCGAGCTCGGCGCGATCGCCGCGATCTACACCCTGCTCGTGGGAGCGTTCGTCTACCGGCAGATCACCGTGCGCAATATCGGTGAGGTGCTGCGGGACGCCGTCTTCGCGACGGCGGTCGTGATGTTCATGCTCGCCGCCGGCTCCGGCCTCGGCGCGGTGTTCACGTTGGAGCAGATCCCCCAGACTCTGGCCGGTTTGTTGCTGGGTGTCTCGGACAACCCGTGGGTCGTCCTGATTGTCATCAACGTGCTGCTGTTGGTGCTGGGAATGGTCATCGACGCGACCACCCTGACGATCATCCTGGCTCCGATCCTGGCCACGGCCGCCGTCGGCCTGGGGGTGGACCCCATCCACTTCGGAGTCGTCATGGTGGTCAACCTGACGATCGGCGGGATCACGCCTCCGCTCGGCGTCGTGATCTTCACGGTGGTCGGCATCACCAAGGCGGATCTCACCCAGACCTTTCGGGAGATCCTGCCCTTCGTGGCGGCGTGTGTGGTGGTCCTGTTCCTGATCACGTTCATCCCGGACCTGGTTCTCTGGCTCCCCAACTTTCTCCTGGGATAAGGCGAGGGCTCACTCCACGAGGCGCCGGGCGGCTGCGCTGACCTGTGCGTCGACGTCCTCGACGGTGAGGTCGGTGACGTCGAGGCTGGCGTAGACGTCGTCGAGCTCCCACAGCTCCTCGGCGGGACCGGCCTGGTGTCCGAACATCCAGTGCGCGACGTGGGTCAGTTCCCAGGGTTCCAGCTCGCCGCGCAGATGGCGGCGGCACAGCGCCCGGAGAGCCGCGTCGTTCGCGGTCGTGCTGTACCGGGGATGGTGGGAGATCCCGAGTTCGGCGAGAGCCGTTTCCAGGAGTTCCGCCACCTCGTACCCCGGGTCGGTGGCTCCGGGTTGGGTGGACACCGCAGCGAGCGTTCGCAGTGTCTCACCGTCCAGTCCCGCCACCAGGGACGCGCACGCGGCCTCGACCACGGCCTCCGCCGACCCGAGTCCAGCGCTCCACAGCGCCGCGGCGTCGGCGAGTTCCGTCGCCGCCCGCGATCCGCTGTCAGTGGTCGGGACCTCACGCTCCATACGCCGCCTCGCCTTCGTCGTCCCACCGGCCGGCACGACGCCGGGCGCCCCAGTATCGCCTCCCCCTCGAACCGGTGGGCCGAGCCACCGATCGGTTCACCCGCCACACATCATAACCACCCAACGTTTCAGAATATTTTGAAACTTCAGCGATTCAACTGTATTGTTTCGTGTGTGTCCTTGGAGAGGCGGTGTACATGTCGTCTGACCCGCTCCGTGAGGAGCGTCTACGACTCGCGGAGGAGTTCGGCCAGTTCTTCGACGAGAACGGTCTGCCCCGGGCGGAGGGGCGACTGCTGGGTTGGCTGGTGGTGTGTGATCCTCCGGAGCAGTCCGCGGAGGATCTCGGCGAGGCGCTGGGGCTCAGCCGCGGCGGAATCAGCATGGCCATGCGGATGCTGATGCGCGCCGAAGCGGTGGAACGTGCCGTCATCCCGGGATCCCGCAGGCACTACTACCGGCTGCGCCCGGGCCTGTGGCGCCGGGAGATCGAACGCCGCGTACAGGAGGCACGTCGCACCCGTGACCTGGCCCTGGACGGGCTGGAACGTCTGCGGACCGCACCATCGGAGCAGCTTCGCCGCCTCCAGGACATGCGGGACATGTACGACTACCTGGCCCGCGGCTACCAGGATCTCAACGACGAGTGGCAGGCACGAGAGAAAGGCGCCGAGGATGGCGACCGCCAGAACCACGAGTAACTCCGTCGTCGCCCCGAACGCGACCTCGCCTGCCGTGATCGAGGTGCGAGACCTGACCTTCACCTACCCGAAGTCCACCACACCGGCGGTGCGTGGGATGGGCTTCACGGTCGGCGCGGGTGAGATCTTCGGATTCCTCGGCCCGAGCGGTGCCGGCAAGTCCACCACCCAGAAGATCCTGACCGGGCTCCTGCGTGGGCACGGGGGCGACGTCTCCATCTGGGGGGAGAGTCCACAGACGTGGGGCAAGGACTACTACGAGAAGATCGGCGTGTCCTTCGAGCTTCCCAACCACTATCTGAAGCTCACGGCGCGCGAGAACCTGGAGTTCTTCGCCTCGCTGTACGGGACGCCCACCGAGGACCCCGGTGAACTGCTCGACATGGTGGGGTTGGGGGACGTCGCCAACACCCGGGTGTCGAAGTTCTCCAAGGGGATGCAGATGCGTCTGGTGTTCGTGCGTGCCCTCCTCAACCAGCCGCGGCTGTTGTTCCTCGACGAACCGACCTCCGGCCTCGACCCGCGAAACTCCCGCATCGTCAAGGACGTCATCCTCGACCTCAAACGGCAGGGGCGCACCGTGTTCGTCACCACCCACGACATGGCCACGGCCGAAGAGCTGTGCGACACGGTCGCCTTCGTCGTGGACGGCCAGATCGCCACCATGGGTCCGCCCACGGAACTGAAGGTCGCGCGCAGCCGGCGTTCGGTACGCGTCGACTACCGGGACGAGGACACCCTGACCAGCTCGGAGTTCGGTCTGGACGGTCTCGCCGACGACTCCGCCTTCCACGAGCTCCTGCGGAACCGACGAGTCGAGGCCGTACACAGTCAGGAGGCCGACCTCAATGACGTCTTCATCGAGGTCACCGGCAGGAGCCTCTCATGAGTCGCCTCGCCTCCACCATCAGGATGGAGGGCCGCCTCCAATTCCGCTACGGCTTCGTCTATGCCGCCCTGTTCACCGGTGTGATGTGGCTGTCGATCCTGCTGCCCATCCCCTCCTCGGGGCGGCCCGCGGCGGGGCCGCTCGTCCTGTTCGCCGACATCGCCATCGTCGGGTTCTTCTTCATCGCCGGATCGGTCTTCTTCGAGAAAGGGCAGCGCACGCTCTTCGCGCTGGTCATGACCCCGCTCCGCTTTGGTGAGTACCTAGGCGCGAAACTCGCCACCCTCACCGCGCTGTCCTTGGTGATCGCGTTCCTCGTGCTGATCCCGGCGCACGGCCTGGAGTTCAACGTGGGCGTCGCAGCGGTCGGGATCATCCTCACGACGCTGCTGTTCCTGCTCGTGAGCTTCGTGTCCACGGCCCCCTTCGCCTCGATCACCGACTGGCTCATGCCCGGGGGCCTGGTTCTGTTGTTCATGAGCCTCCCGCTCATTCACTACGCCGGACTGTGGACCAACCCGGTGTTCTACCTACACCCGACGCACGGTTCCCTCATCCTGTTCGGCGCCGCTTTCGGCACGCTGACGCCGTCGCCGTGGGAGTTCGTCTACAGCGTCGCGTATCCCGTCGCGTGGATCGTGGGGCTCGGCCTCGTCTCCCGCCGCGTGTTCGACACCTACATCGTCGCCGGTCGAGGAGGGTCCTGATGGCCACCCAGTCCACCGTGCGCCCCACATGGCCGAGGATCACCGCGGCCTTGGGCGGAAACGACCGCAGGAGCGTGTTCCGCGACCCGCTGTTGATCATGGTGTTGGCGAGCCCGCTGCTCTACATCATCATGGTGCGGATTCCGGTCCCGCCCCTCACCGATCACCTGGCGAGCGGCTACGGGTTCGACCTCGTCCCCTACTATCCCCTCATCGTGTCGAGTTTCCCGATGCTGGGAACGATGTTGCTGCTCGGCTGCGCCGGCGGGCTCATGCTGTTGGAGGAGAAGGACACGGGAACCCTGCACGCGCTACGGGTCACGCCGATGCCCCTCGCCGTGTTCGCCGCCTACCGGTGCGCCACCATCATCGTTGTCTCGACCGGTTACGTCGCCGCCGCCATGTGGCTCAGTGGTATCGCCCCCACGAGTCTTCTCCCGGCCGTGCTCGTACTCGGCCCCCTCACTGGACTGCTGGCCATCGTCATCGCCCTGGCGATGGCGGGTATCGCCAACAACAAGGTCGAGGGTCTGGCGATGATCCGCGCGCTCGGGTTCGTACTGTTCATGACACCGGTCGGCGCCTTCATCGTCGACGAGCGATGGGAGACGGCGTTCTGGCTCGTGCCGTCGTACTGGCCGTCCAAGGCACTGTGGGTGGCGTGGGACGGCGGAGACTACTGGCCCTACGCGCTCGTCGGTGTCCTGTACAGCGGCGCCGTCATCGCTGCCCTGGGCCGCGTGTTCGTGCGCAGGGCCGGGTGACCCGACGGTCGACGGTGCACGGCCCCTAGCCGGCGGCTCCGGTGTACGTCCCGAACGTCCACAGTCCGCCCTCGGGGTCGCGCACCGTGAACGCGTAGGCCTGGCCCCCCGAACCGAAAGTCGTCGTGTGTGGGGCCTGAACGACGTCCGCCCTGGCCGTGACGGCCCGTGTGTGGACCCCCGTCACGTCGTCGGTCACGACATACAGCGCGTTCCCTGGCCCCAGGCCACCGTGGACGCCGCCCGTGTGCTTGGTCCCGCCCACCACGACCCGTCCCCCGCCCGGCCATCCGAGCTCCGCGTGGACGACATCGCCGTCGTCGTCCCGCGCGGCGACCCACTGGTGGAATCCCAGCACGTCGACCAGGAACCGCACGGCGGACGCGGGGTCGTGGTAGTGCAGTATCGGCCAAATCGACGAGCGTTCCTCGGTCACGGCGTCAGGCTACTCGGGATCAACGGGTGTCGGGGCGCAGCGCGTGGAAAGCGGCGAGGCGTCGCCGCTGGTAGTCGACGTCCTCCGCGTCGGGGGTCGGATTCACCGCCCGGTCGTAGGCCGTCTCACGGCGGATTCGGGCACGGATGAGCTGGCGGATCGTCACCTCGTCGAGCTGGGTGGCAGGTCCTCCCGCGACGGTGTACCGGTGGACGAAGTCCATGGCCGCGGAGATGTCGAGGGTGTCCGGGGTGTCGCTCCACTCGAACGCGGCGCCGGAGACGTCCCACTCCGGTGCGTCGAGTGTCGCCTCGTCCCAGTCGAGCAGGGCCACGACTCGTCCGGTACGGGCGAGGACGTTGGCGTGGTAGACGTCCCCGTGCACCGGTCGGCGGGGCCGCCCCCGACGGAAGGCGGCCAGCCAGGCGTCGAGTTCGGCATCGGCCAGTTCCGGGACCGGCGCCGCGGGAACGTCGCGACGCGGCCTCGGCGGAGTCTTGGTCCGCGACAGCGTGCGGTGTACCCGCGCCAGGAGGTGAGCGACCCGCCTGCACTGGTCGTCGTCCTCGGGGTCACCCCACTCCCCGGCGACGAAGGGCCACACGGTGACCGGCCGGCCCGAGACGCGGATGACGGTTCGGCCGTCCGTCGTGGGCACCGGGGCGACCGCCTCGGGAACCTCCTCGGCCGCGGCGGACGCGACCTCACCGCACCAGGCGATGTCGGCCGTACTTCGCCAGGGTGCGCCGACTCGCACCACGTGGGCGCCGATCCGAAACGCGGACGACTCGTCCCCGCCGTACAGTGGTTCGGGGGTGTGGACGGCGACGGCCCAAGCGGTCGACACGGCCCGTGCCATGTCGGAGGTCAGTTCCACGTCGTTCCCTTCGCTCGGCTCCCCATGTGCCCGTCTCCTCTGTCATCGCCCCTTCACCCTGGCCGGCCCAGCCCGTAGTGTCGCGGTGACGGGTCGTTGGGGTTCGGGAGTGACGTGTCGGTAGCGATGAGGCGGGGCCTGGGGGCTGTGACGTTTCTGGTCGCGATCGTGGGGGTCTATCTCGCGCCGATGTTCCGTGTGACCTTCGACTTCTCACGACCAGGCGTTTCCGGGGAGGGCGGGAGCACCGTGATGCGGATGGCGGACCAGCTCCCGCTGATGTGGGCGGAGTTCGTCTCCCCACGTTGGAGTCCCGACTCCGAGGTCTACGAAACGCCGCAGTGGCTGGCCGTCATCATCCTGGGGCTGCTGATCGCGGGCGGAGTCAATGCCGTGCGCGGTGGGTGGCGCCCCGCGTTCATCCTGGCCGGGGTCGCCGCCCTGCTGGTCGGGTACAACCTATTCACGGTCCCCCTCATCCTGCATCGCGGCTTCGACTCCGGATTCAGCGCGATCAGCGGCCGGTCGACCCTCACGACGGACCCCCATCCGGTGGGGATGACGGTCATCGTGCTGAGCCTGCTCCTGCCACTCGCGGTGACCGCCGCCGGGTGGGCGGCGGGGCGTCGGTGTCCCATCCCGGACACGGGCACGGAGGTGGCCGAGCCACGCTAGCGACAACCAACCCCCGAATTGACGCGTCCACCTGGAGAGGACTAGCGCGGAGGGGGCGGAGGCATGCGCGGAATCGGGAATGTGCTTCTTTTTGTCGGGCTCACCGCGATGTCGGCGGTGGCTCTGTTCACGGGCTCTCCCGTGTGGGGCACGATCGGGATCCTGCTCTTCGGCGGCGGGGGCATCCTGTACTTCGTTCTGACGCGCAACAGCGGGGCAACAACCCGCCGAAGGCCCGCACGCACCACATACGGACACCTCCCTGGGATGCGCCGGTTCACCGACGAGCCCGCCGGCCTGGTGTTTCCTGGGTCCCGTCTGAGCACCGTGGCCACGTTGCTCGGGTCGCTGGTCTTCGTGGTGGCTGGCCTCGCCATGGTGGCCATGGCATTCGCTCCTTCGGCTTCCCACGGACCTGCGGGGCCCGTGCTCCTGTTCCTCGTCGGTTTGGCCGGGATCACCGTGTTCTCGGTCTTCGGTGTCCTCGCGCTCCTGGCGTTGGCGCGGGGCGGAAACGGAATCGCTCTGGTCGCCGACGGCGTGTACTTCCGCGCCCCCGCCGGACGTGCCTGGGTAGGGTGGGACGACCTCAAGAGCGTGCGTCTGGGTGACGGGATCCAGTTCCTCGTCCACTCCCCAGAACAGATCACCCTGACCGGACTCAACCGGTGGCTGCACCGCGTCAACCGAGACAGGTTCGGCATGGACGTCGGCTATCCCACGATGCTGCTGAAAGGCGACCCCGGCGACGCGTTGGAACGAATCACCTACTTCCACAGCGCCCCCGAGGCCCGCGTCTCCCTCCGCGACCCGGGAACCGCGAATCGGTCGATCCCGTGACGCGGCGACCGCGAAGAGATCGTTCGCGATGTGAAAGGTGTTGATCCGGGTCTTGGCCAGCGGTGGTGGATTCCGTGAGTGGATTCTGTGGAACGCGCTGGCTCACGTCTGGAGTCGTCCCCGCCTCGCGGATCAGAGTGTCCTGGTTCGTCACGGCCACGCTCGGCCGTGATCCGCGCTAGCCGTGCTGGTGTTCGCGTTCGCGCAACTCCCGTTCCCGGTCCTTGAGGTGCTCGGGCATCTCGTCCCCGAAGTCCTCCACCTCGGCGATGCGGCGTAGGTGCAGCGTCATCGGGGTGTCGTCCCCCTCCGGCGGGTGGGGGCAACGCTTCGCCCACCGCACCGCCTCCTCGAACGACTCCACCTGAAGGACCCAGTAGCCGGCGATGAACTCCTTGGCCTCGGTGAACGGGCCGTTCACCACGGTGGCCTTCCCGTCACGGAAGGTGACCTTCGCTCCTTCGGCGGTCGGCGCCAATCCCTCACCGGACAGCAGCACGCCCGCCGCGAGCATCTCCTCGTTGTAGGCGGCCATCGCCTCGAAGATCTCGGGGCCGGGTTGGAAACGGGGGTCGGTCTCGGACTGGGGATCCGACATGATCGACATCAGGTATCGCATGGTGTTCGCCTCTTCTCGTGCGCGGATGGGCTCCGCGCACTCCCCCACGTGTCGAACGGGGTGGCCGCGAAACGACTCGCCCCGGAGGTTGCCCTCTGTGGTCGCCCTACCCGCGACACCGATGTTCACCCAGGTCGGATCACCTGTTTCGTTCGTTCATTCCGTTGGTCGCGTCTCGTTGGGACCACGCACCGCGAGCGCGTCGACCTCGAACAGCATCCCGGGCATGGCCAACGACGCCACTCCCACCAACGTCTGCGCGGGAGGACGCCCGTGCCACAGGGTGTTGACGTGGCGGGCGACGACCGCCAGCCGGTCACTGTCGTGGTCGACGACGTGGGTGCCCAGTCGGACCACGTGCCGCAGGTCCAGGCCGACGGCACGCAGGGCGATCCGTAGATGGTCGAAGGCCAGTTCCACCTGGTCGGTGAATCCGGTGACGGCGACCTGCCCGTCCGGACCGGACGCGTACTGACCGGCGACGGCGACGAGCCCGGTTCCGGAGTCCACCACGTGGGAGTAGCCGAACGGAACGGGGTCGTGCAGGGTGGCGGGCTGGATGACGTTCATGTCGTTCCCTTCCTTGAGAGATCGGGCCCTGCTGCCGCCCCGCCCGCGCGGGGCGTACGTCGTCGTCGAGGGTGGGACGTTGGGGAGGAGGCACCGCCTAGGGACCCGCGAACCACCGCCGCGTGCGTACGGGCACCTCCGGGGAGCTGGCCTCCACAGCGGCCTTGATGTCAGCCAGCGTCCGCCGAGCCAGCTCCGCTCGCCACGCCAGCTCCGCCCGTCGCATGACCTGGTCGACCTGGCACGGATCCACGGGGGCGACGTCGTCGGCCCCCGGTCCCCGCTGTCGAATCTCCGCGCACCGAAAGGCCGGCTCTCGGCCCTCGATCGCCGCCACCACATCCATGACCGTGATCTCCGCCGGCGCGCGGGCCAGCCGGAACCCACCTCCCGGCCCCGGGGTGGAGTACACGATCCCCGCCCGCGCCAGGGCCTGGAGCTGCTTGTTCATGTAGCCCGGCGGCAATCCGTAGTACTCCGCGAGTCGAGCGCTGGACACGGCGGACTCCGCTCCGACCCAGGCCAGGTTGAGGCAGCTATGCACTCCCCATTCGACGCCCTCATTCATTCGCACAATCCTGGATATTAGGTATCCAGGTTAACTTCCGCAAGCCGTGCGCGCGCTGGACCAAGGGCGTCGGGCCGTCACGAGAACGCGGAGCTCGCCGGTTTCACCCGCTCGGGTCACACCGCGCTGACGACCGTGGCGTTCCCATGGGCGAGATGGATCTGCTGGTCCGCCGGGGTGGCGGGGTCGTGGGTGGCGTGGACGATAGTGATCCCACGCGCGCGCAGACCGGACACGACGTCGGCGAGGCGGTGGCGGGTGTCGGAGTCGAGCCCCGTTTCGGGTTCGTCGAGCAGGAGCAGGTCGGAGCGCTGGGCAAGCCCCTGGGCGAGGAGAACTCGTTGGCGCTGTCCCCCGGAAAGGCTGGCCAGGGGGCGACGGGACAGGTGAGCGATCCCCAGGGCCTCCATCGACTCGGCCACGATGGCGCGGTCGGGGGCGGTGATCCTGCGCCAGGAGCCTCGGTGGGCCCAGCGGCCCATGGTCACGACCTCGCGGACGGTCACCGGCAGCGCGTCGGGGACGGCGCTTCGCTGGACCACCAACGCGGGCCGGTGTCGGTGGTGACGACACACCTCCCCGGTGACGGTGGGCCCGACGCCGCCCAGCACCCCGAGCAGCGTTGACTTCCCCGACCCGTTCGCGCCCACCAGCGTGGTGATCCGCGCCCCGGGGATCTCCAGCGTGATGTCGCTCAGGACCACCCGGCGACCGTAGGCGGCGCCGACTCCCACCAGTTCGACGGCGCTCCGTGGTGCGTCGTGACTCACACAAACCTCCCATGGAAATGAAAACGGTTTTCATTGTAGCGTTCGACCATGGATTGGTTGTTGTCCCCCTTCGAAGCGCAGTTCGTCGCCCGGGCCCTGTGGGGAGGAGTACTGGTTTCCTGCGTGTGCGCCCTGGCGGGAACGTGGGTCGTCCTGCGCGGCATGGCGTTCCTCGGCGACGCGATGTCGCACGGGATGCTTCCGGGTGTCGCCCTCGCTGCTCTCCTCGGCGGGAACCTCGTGCTCGGGGCGGCGGTCAGCGCCGTCACCATGGCCGTCGGAGTCCACGCGCTCTCCCGCTCGCCCCGGTTGTCACAGGACACCGCCATCGGTCTGCTCTTCGTCGGGATGCTCGCCACCGGAGTGATCCTGGTGTCCCGCTCGCCGTCGTTCGCCGTCGACCTGACCGCGTTCCTCTTCGGTGACGTCCTCGCGGTCGGCACCAACGACCTGCTGGGCCTGGCGGTCGCCCTCGCCGTCGCCCTCGTCGTCACCCTGCTGGGCTACCGCGCGTTCGTCGCCCTCGCCTTCGACCCCCGCAAGGCGCACACCCTGGGTCTGGCACCCCGCGCCGCGCACCTGGTGATGCTCGGGCTGGTCACGTTGGCGATCGTCGCGTCGTTCCACGTCGTGGGAACTCTGTTGGTCTTCGGGTTGCTCGTCGCACCACCGGCCGCGATGGCGCTCTGGGGGCCACGAATCCCCGTGACCATGCTCGGCGCCGCCCTCATCGGATCGGCGTCCACCTTCGTGGGGCTGCTCCTCTCCTGGCACCTGGGGACAGCCGCGGGCGCGACGATCGCGGTCACCGCGGTCGTCGCCTTCTTCCTGTCCGCGCTGGCCGCCTCGGTCGTCCAACGCCGCCCCGCGCCCTCCCAGGCCGCGCCCATCCCGTCCCGCCCGTCCCGGACCGAGGTCGCCGCATGAGTCGCCCGCACCACTCCCCCGCCACCCGCCGCCCGACCACCGTTCGTGGAGTCGCGCTCGGCCTCGCCACGGCGGTGGCCGTCACCGCCTGCGGCACGGAGCCGCCTGCCCCGGCGCCCGAGGAGACACCGCACGGCTACGTTGAGGGACCCGAGGAGACGGACAGCCCCCAGGTCCGGTTATTGGCGGTCGACGCCGAATCCGGGGACGCCTCGCTGTTCGACCCGGAGACCGAAGACGCCGTCGAACTCGACCTCCCTGGCGGGCCCGTCGACGACGTCGCCACCGACGGGCGCTACGGCTACGTCAGTGGCAGCGACGAGGCGGCCGTCGTCGACACCGGTGTGTGGACCGTCGACCACGGCGACCACAACCACTACTACCGAACCGATCCCGACGTCCTCGGCACGGTGCCGACGGGGTCGGACCCGCGGGTCCTGGCGGACGTCGCCGTCACCGTCCTCTCCTCCTCCGACGGGGTCCAGGTGTTGGACCGCGATTCCCTGGACGACGGGGAGATCACCACGCTGCCGGCCCCGGACACGGAGGCGCTGCTGCCCCTCGGCGACCGACTTCTCGGCGTCGGCGGGTCCGAGGACGCGGCAACCCCGCACCTGTTCGACCTGGACGGCGCCCCGACCAATGACGAGTTCACCGATACTTGCGCCGAACCAGGCGGCTCCGCCGTCACCCGTCGCGGCGCTGTCCTCAGCTGCGCCGACGCCACTCTCATCGTTGACGAAGACGACGATGCCGCCACCGTCACCGCCGTGGAGAACCCCGACGCGTTCGACGGTGACGCCGCGCCCCGCCTGCACCACCGGGACAACTCTTCGGTGCTGGCAACGCTCGACGCGGATGCCAGGCCGTGGATCCTGGACGTGGCCGAGGAAGAGTGGCGGCCCCTCGACAGCGACCCCGTGGTGTCGGTACTGGCGACGGGGGAGAGACGCCCGTACTCACCCTGACGGATGACGGCCACCTGTCCGCCTACGACCCGCACAGCGGCGAGGAAGTGGCGAGCACGGACCTGATCGAGCCGTCGGCCGACGGCGCTCCGGCGCCGTCCCTCACCGCCGATTCCCAGCGCGCGTACGTGGCCGACCCCGAGACGCGTCAGATCCACGAGGTCGACTACGTCGACGACCTGCGGGTGGCACGCACCTTCGACCTCGACGTCCGCCCCGACCACGTCGTCCAGACCGGATGGTGACCTCCATGCGTTCCCACAGCCATGGCGGCGCGGTTCTCGCCGCCCTCTCCCTGGCCATGCTGCCCGGCGTGGCCGGCTGCGCCGCCCTCAGTTCCGACCGCACCGACATCGTGGTCACCACGAACATCCTCGGCGACATCACCAGCAACGTCCTCGGCGACGAAGCCGACGTCAGTGTGCTGATGCCGCCCAACGCCGACCCGCACTCCTTCGGAGTCTCCGCCCAGGAGGCCGCCGAGATGGCCGAGGCGGAGCTCCTCATCTACAACGGGCTCGGTCTGGAGGAAGGCGTCCTGCACAACGTCGAAGCCGCCGCCGAGGCCGGTGTCCCCACGCTGGAGGTCGGCGCGGCGATTGACCCCATCGACTACGCGGAGGGCGAGACCGCGGGCGAGGACGACCCGCACTTCTGGACCGACCCGCTGCGTGTCGCCACCGCCGTCGACGCCATCGCCGACGCCGTCATCGACACCGGCGGCGTCGATGAGGAGGTCGTTCGGGACAACGCCGAGGATTACCAGTCTCGGCTCGAGGACCTGCACGAGGACCTGACGGAACAGTTCGCCGCCATCCCCAGCGAACAGCGCGCGCTCATCACCAACCACCACGTGTTCGGCTATCTCGCCGAGCGCTACGACTTCGACGTCATCGGCGCCGTCTTCCCGAGTGGGACCACTCTCGCTTCACCCAGCAGCTCCGACCTCCAGTCCCTGACCGACGCGATCGAGGAAGCGGGCGTCGGGGCGGTATTCGCCGACTCCTCCCAGAACGATCGCCTCGCCCAGGTGTTGGCCGACGAGGCCGACGTCCACGTCGAGGTGATCTCCCTGTACTCAGAGTCGCTGACCGAGGCGGACGGCGGCGCGCCCACTTACCTCGCCATGGCGCGCGCCAACGCCGAGGCCATCACCGCCGGGCTGACGGCGACCCCATGACCTCGTTTCCCCGGCCCCGGCCGCCGGCGTGACGGACCGACGCAAGAACAAGGAAAGAGGAATGACAGCGATGAACATCCCCGTACCCCCACGACGTCCGCGTCCCCGCGCGGCGATCCTGCCGAGTGCCGTGATCGCCGCCCTGGCACTGAGCGCGTGTGGCGCTGACGCCGACACCCGTGCCGAGACGGATGACGGCGGCGAGGTGGAGGTGAACGCCCCCGTCGTCGCCACCTACGACGGCGGCATCCTCGTCCTGGACGGTGAGTCCCTGGAAGTGGAGGCGGACCTGCCGCTGGACGGGTTCAACCGCCTCAACGCGGCCGGGGACGGCCGGCACGTCCTGGTGTCGACGCAGGCGGGCTTCCAGGTGCTGGACGCCGTGGGCGCGGAGCTCACCGAGGACACGTTCGACGCCGCCGAACCGGGCCACGTCGTCCCGCACGCGGGCGCGACCGCGCTCTTCGCGGACGGCACTGGTGAGGTTACCCTGTTCGACCCGACCGAGCTCGGCGATGGTCTCCCCGACGCCGAGACGCTCACCACCGAGCACGCGCACCACGGCGTCGCGGTGCTGTTGGAGGACGACGAGCTGGCCCTCACCCTCGGAGACGACCAGGAGCGCACCGGCGTGCGGGTCCTGGACGCCGACCGCGAGGAGGTCGCGCGCACCGAGGAGTGCCCCGGGGTGCACGGTGAGGCGACCGCCGAGGGCGGCGTCGCGGCCTTCGGGTGCGAGGACGGCATGGTGATCTACCACGACGGCGACTTCACGAAGGTGGAGAGCCCCGACGACTACGGCCGGATCGGCAACCAGGCCGGACACGACGACTCCGGCTACCTGCTCGGCGACTACAAGGTGGACCCCGACGCCGAGCTGGAGCGCCCGGAGCGGGTCGCGGTGGTCGACGCCGGCTCCGGCGACCTGGAGCTGGTGGACCTCGGCACCAGTTACAGCTTCCGGTCCCTCGCCCGAGGACCGCACGGCGAGGGACTCGTCCTGGGCACCGACGGGGCGCTGCACGAGATCGACCTGGAGTCGGGTGAGATCACCGACAGTCTCCCCGTCGTCGACGCCTGGGAGGAACCCATGGAGTGGCAGGACCCGCGCCCCACGATCCACGTGCGCGACCACACCGCCTACATCACCGACCCCGACGCCCGTACGCTCACCGCCGTCAACACCGACACCGGTGCCGTCGAGGCCGAGACGGAGCTGCCCGAGACCCCGAACGAACTCACCAGTCCCTGACGCCCACAGTCACCCAGCGGTGCGCGTTCCCCCTCCGTCGCACCGCTGGGTCCCCTCCCCCACGCCAGTCACCGCTCCGCGCGGTCTCAGGTCTCCAGCAAAGGACGACCGAGCTGGCGCGGCCATTCTGGACGCATTCGAGCCAAGAACCGGTCGAAGTCATCCCGAACGAACCGCGCCTCCACCGGTTTCAGGCGCAGCTGCGGGCGATCGTCCGCCCACCACACCTCGAAGTCGGTGGCAGTGCCCTCGACCGGCCACCGGGCGGGGTCCAACGGCAGAAGGACCACGTCGACGAAGCCCCCCACGCATACGGGGACGTCCACGAAGATCCCGATCGCCCCGGGCCTCGGTACCCGAACGACCACGCCCGCCAGCCGCTGTCCGAACGTCAGGCGGCGCCGTTGCCGCTCCCATTCCTCCGCCGTCACCGTGGAGGCCCCGTACCCACGCACTCGCCCACCCCCGCCACTCGCGGATCGCCTTCGGATCGTCCCGCACGCCGTCGAGTGGTGAGTCCACCCCTGTACCTCTCGTTCGACCGCCCGAATTTCTCAGACGTAGCGCACGTGAATTCTGGGAACAACCTGGACTTCACACCAGACTTGTGGTGATCACCGGACCGCTGTGACCAGGACCCTCATGCGGATCTAACCGGGCAGAGAAGAACCGTGGAGACCTATTACCCACTACGGTATTTTCTTCTGTTATGCAGAATAAGCCCCTGTACCCTATCCAGTCAGTGGACAATGCCCTCACGATGTTGCTGCTTCTGCGGTCGAGGGAGAAGCTGCGCATCACCGAGTGCGCGGAGGAGGTCGGCGTCGCGCCGTCCACCGCGCACCGGCTGCTCGCCATGTTGGAATTCCACGGCCTGATCCAGCGGGAGCAGGACGCGCACAGTTTCCGGGCCGGCCCCGCGTTGCTCTCGCTCGGGTTGGCGTCGGTGCGGCGCCTCGACATCCGCCGGCGAGCGCGGCCGTACATGAAGCGGCTCGCCAGCGAACTGCGGGAGACGATCAGCCTTATCGTCTTGGAGGACGACCACGTCCGGTTCCTCGACGCGGTCGAGAGCCCACACGTGCTGCGGATCTCCGGACGGGTTGGCCTCTCCCTGCCCGCGCACCGCACGTCGGCGGGCAAGGCGATGCTGGCCACCCTCAGCACGGAACGTTTGCGCGAGCTCTACCCGGACGAGGAACTCTCCCACACCACCGAGTCCTCTCTCACCACCCGCTCCGAGCTGGAGGCGGAACTGGACCGAGTCCGGGCGGAGGGCTACGCGCTCAGCGAGGGCGAGAGCGACCCCGACACCGTCGCGATCGGCGTCGCCATCGGTGGCGGGCTGGACCACGTCCAAGCCGGGCTCGGCATCGCGGCACCCACCAGCCGGAGCAACCCGGAGCTGTTGAAGGAGCGCGCGGTCGCCGCCGTCGCCGTCGCCAACGAACTGCGTGACGTCCTCGTGGACGACTCCGGACTCCCGTCGTGACCAGCCGGGACGTCCCTCGTGCCATCCACTGATCACCCCATCCGCACCGTCGCCGACGCCGACGCCGTGGCCGCCGCCGCTCACGCCGGCCAGTCCGACAAGGCGGGACGACCCGCCATCGAGCACGTCCGCGCGGTCGCCGCCGCGCTGCGCGACCACGGCGAGCACGCCGAGATCGCCGGACTCCTGCACGACGTCGTGGAGGACACTCCCCTCACCACCGAGGAGCTCCGCCGCCGCCAGTGCCCCGAAGCCGTCGTGCGCGCGATCGACGCCGTGACCCGCCGCCCCGATGAGCCCTACCTCGACATGGTCGCCCGCGCGGCGGCCGATCCGCTGGGTCGCCTCGTCAAGCTCGCCGACAATGCCCACAACGCGGACGAGAGCCGACTTCGGCGGCTCGCCCCGGCCACGGCGGAACGGTTGCGCCGAAAGTACGCGGCCGCCCGCCAAATCCTCACCCGGGAACCCGCCTGAACAAGCACTCATCCACGGCGTCGGTGTGGTCCTCACGCTCCTCGACCTCGGGCGCCGATCGGGGGACATCCGTCTCGTCGCGTCGTCGCCGCGCTGGCCGCTCGCGTGGGCGTCGCTCGCCGCCCAGGTTCGGGCCCAGACCTTCCAGAAGCGCCGCCCCTGAGCGACACCCACGCACCCGTCGCCCGCCCCCACCTCCATCGAGCGTGACGCACCTCCAAAAGGTGGGTGTGCTCATTCACCTGCCTTAGCGTGGTCAACGCACACCTGACGAACGAGGGTGTCGTAGACCCACTCCTGCCAACGCGGCGCCGACCACTCCCGTTCACGCGTGAACATCAGGAACAGCTCCGGACTGAGTAGCCCGTAGAGCACGTCCGCCACATCGGCGGCGGACAGGTCCGGGCGGATTCCCGGCTTGCCCAGCAAGGCCTCCGCCGTCGCCCGCTGCACCTCATATCGGGGGTCGCCGGGAGTGTCCCACAGCCCTTCCACGTCGGGGTCAACGGCGGTGGCGACGCGCAGCATCTCCACGATGCGGGCCACCCTGCCGAGCACCGCCGTCGTGCCCTCAACGTGCAACCACAGGTGCTCGTGCGCGGTCGACGCCGCGATCGCACCGCGGAACCACTCCCGGTCCATCGTGGCGACCGGCTCGTCGTCTCCGGCGATCGCGGTGTCCACGACCTCCTTCAGTAGCGCCCGCTTGTTGCCGAAGGTGAAGTAGATCGTCTGCACCGCCACCTCAGCGCGCTGCGCGATCCCCTGCAGCGTGGTGACTCCGTAGCCGTCGGCCACGAACATCTCCTCGGCCGCCCGCACCACCCGCCGCCGCGTCTGACGCGCCTTCTCCGTCCGCTTCTGCCTGCCCTTGACCTCAGCCATTTTCTTAGTATAAGTCTAGAGTTCTTCACTAGAGTGTAACTCTAGTGGGTGACTCTAGATTGGAGGTTCCTATGGTCACGGTCGCGAATCCGTCGCAGGAGGAAGCCTGGAACGGCTGGGAGGGGCAGGCCTGGGCAGCGCACGCCGCACGGTTCGACGCCATGCTGGGCGGATTCAACGAACCACTCTTCGCCGCCGCTTCGATCGACCCAACGGACCGGGTGGTGGACCTGGGCTGTGGCACCGGGCAGACCACGCGGCTGGCCGCCTCCCGCGCCGTCCGGGGACGCGCGTTGGGGATCGACCTGTCAACCCCGATGCTCGACCACGGACGCGCGACAGCCGAACGCGAAGGACTGGACAACATCGCCTTCGAGAAGGGCGATATCCAGGTCTATCCCTTTCCCGAGCATTGCTTCGACGTCGCCATCAGCCGTGGCGGGGTCATGTTCTGCGATGACCTGACGGCTGCCTTCACCAATATCCGCGGCGCGCTACGTCCCGGAGGGCGACTGGCGATGATCACAGCAGTCCACGACCCCGACGGTGAGGAGAGTCGTGCGACCGCCGCGCTCGCTCCCCACATGACCTCTCCGTCACCGGCGGCGGTCGGCATGATGTCTCTCGCGGAGCCGAGACGAATTCACGACGTCCTCGCTGGCTCCGGATTCTCCGACGTGTCGGTGACCTCGTGCGAGGCCGAGATGCGTCTCGGCGCGGATGCGGCCGACGCGGCCGATTTCCGACTCTCCCTCCCGCCGGTGGCGCACAACCTCCGCACCATCGATCCCGCGCGACACGCACGACTGCGCGCGGAACTACGCGCCGGGTTCCTTCCGCACGAGACCCCGACCGGAGTCCTGGTGCGGGGGACCGTGCTCCTCACCACTGCCTCGGCACCAACCAACCTCTGACGACGCAGACGAAAGGCCATCCGCCATGGAGATCGTGAACACGCGGCAAGCCGCGGCCTGGAACGGTTACGAGGGAACGCACTGGGCGCGACACCAGAAGCAGTACGACGACGTCAACAGTGGCTACAACGAACCTCTCCTCGCCGCCGCCGCGATCCAGCCCTACGACCAGGTGCTGGATGTCGGCTGCGGGAACGGGGAGTCCACCCGCCTGGCCGCGCGGCGGGCGGTCCATGGGCACGTCACCGGGTTGGACCTGTCGGGCCCCATGCTGGAGCGCGCCCGGGTGACGGCGGTGCGCGAGGGGGTGGACAACGTCAGCTTCCTGCATGGAGACGCTCAGGTCTACCCGATCCCCGAGCGGAGCTTCGACGTGGCCATCAGCAGGTTCGGCATCATGTTCTTCGCGGCGGCCGTCGCCGGTTTCACCAACATCGCCCGCGGTCTACGTCCGGGCGGCCGGGTCGCCTTCCTCGCGATGGGCACCGACCCGTTGGACGGCCTTCAGGTGCTCTTCCGTCGCATCTCCGGCGACCTACCGGGGATCGGCCCGTCCGACGACAGGGGCGGCCCGCTGTCGTTGTCCGACCCGGCCTACGTCCGCGAGGTCCTGGGTGCCGCGGGGTTCCGCGGCATCACCAGCACCCGCGTCGACGCCGACCAGTACTGGGGGGACGACGCGGACGCCGCGACCGAGTTCCTGTGGGGCTGGGGCCCGGTCCGCCACCACTGGTCGTCGGCGGACTCGGCGAGGGCGACACGCGCCCACACCACCCTGCGCGCCGCCATGGAGGACTACGCGACGCCCGACGGCGTCCGCCTCCCCTCGCACGGCTGGCTCGTGACCGCCGAACGGGGGTGAGCACCCATCACACCGGACACGGCCTCCGGCCCCCTCCTCCGGAGGCCGTGTCCTCTCGCCATCGATCCGCCACGTCCGCGGACCGTCGTGAGGTGCGGGTGCTCCTCCGGTTCAACGAGCCTCGGACACCGGAGTCTCGGCCGCCGGGGACAGGTCAGTGCTTCCCGGGCGCGGCCCCTCGTCGGTGTAGACGAGCTTGTTCCGAAGTCCGTACAGGCACACCGTGGTGATCGTGGCGACGACGGCGATGTAGAGGCAGATCAGCCACGGGGACTCCCCGCCGCGAATGAGGAGGAAGGTGAGGATCATGGGGGTGAGTCCGCTGGAGACGATGCTGGCGAACTGGAAGACGACCGAGATCCCGCTGTAGCGGACCCGGGCGTCGAACAGTTCGGAGTAGAGCGCTCCCTGGGGGGCGAACATCAGTGGGTAGGCGATCCCGAAGACGACGATCAGGACCAGGGTGACGACCAGGAAGGAGCCGGTCTCGAACAGGAAGAAGGAGGGGAACGCGACCAGCGCGAGCACGACGGAACCGACGCCGTAGACGCGGGCTCGGCCGACGATGTCGGACGTCAGTCCCCACAGTGGGATGAAGAAGACGCCGAACACGGCCGCGATGGTGACGGCGATGAGGACGGAGTCCTCGGTCATCCCCTGCTGCGCCGTGAGGTAGCTGACGGAGAACACTGCCCAGGTGTTGAAGGCGACACCCTCGGCCCACTTGGTTCCCATGGCGAGCAGGATCGGGGTCTTGGGCGTCTTCATCAGTTCCTTGAGCGGGGCCTTGGCGACCTCGCCGCTGTCCTTCAGTTCACGGAAGGCCGGGCTGTCCATCAGTTTCAGCCGAATCGCGAGGCCCACGACGATGAGCACGACGGAGAACAGGAAGGGGATGCGCCATCCCCAGGCGAGCATCTGTTCGTGCGTGGTGGACAGGGTGAGTACGGCGAACACACCGGTGGAGAGAACGAGGCCGACGGGGACCCCGATCTGTGGCCAACTGCCGTAGAGGCCGCGGCGGTTGCGCGGAGCGTACTCGACCGCGAGGAGCACCGCGCCGCCCCACTCGCCCGCGATCGCGATTCCCTGGGCGATCCGCAGGATCATCAGCAGGAGCGGCGCCCACACGCCGATGGAGGCGTAGGAGGGCAGGAGGCCGATGAGCGCGGTACAGATCCCCATGATCATCATGGTGGTGACCAGTGCCGACTTCCGTCCGATGCGGTCACCGTAGTGGCCGAAGATGAGCGCGCCCACCGGTCGACCGATGTAGCCGACGGCGAAGGTCCCGAAGGCGAGCAGGATGCCGACGAGTGGGTCGCTCTCGGGGAAGAAGACCACGTTGAAGACGAGTCCGGCCGCGAGGCCGTAGATGAAGAAGTCGTACCACTCGATCGTCGTCCCGACCGCTGACGCTAACGCTGCCGTCCGTCGCTGCTTGGCGGACGGTTCCGTCCCAGATACCCCAGACACGGGTTCCCTCTTTCACTCGGGCGTCGTCCAAAGATTCCGTGCCCCCGAGGTGTACGGCGGGCACGATTCGTCACGGGTTCAGGGCCGCGGGCGCTCAGGAGTCGACCAGTTGGCCGTCGCGCATGAGGGTGACGCCGTCGATCTCGATCGACGGCTCCCGGAACACCATGTCCACGTGGATTCCGGCGTGCACGATGTCGATTCCCGGATCGGCCGGTGTCGTGCCGACCGCGATGTGGGCGGTCCCGTAGCAGGATTCCGCGCTGGTCACGTTGTCGATCATCATGGCCGCGTCGTTCATGCCGATGCCGAGTTCGGAGACCTCGAAGGCGTGTGGGCTGCCGGTGTCCCGCAGGATCCTGGTGAGTTCCTCGGCCCGCGGGGAGCCGCTGATGCGCTCGGCGCGCCCGTTCGCGACCTCCACGGTGAACGGTTCGTCGATGAGTCCGAGCTCGACACAGTAGGCGTCGACGACGATGGTCCCCTGGGTGGATCCCCGAACGGGGATGACGCCGGCTTCCAGGCAGGGTGGGGCGCCGAACTCCCCCGGATTCGTGGCGAGGCCGGTGAGGGCTCGTCCTGGTCGCCCCTCAGCGGACAGCGTGACGTCGGTGCCGGCCTTGGTGGTGAGCCGGATCGTGGTGGCGGAGGTAATGAGTTCGGCGATCCGCTCGATGCGGGGTGCGAGGGCGTTGAAGTCGGCGTACACCGCTCCGGGGCCGGCTAGCATTGCCTCGTCGATGTCCCCGACGAACAGGTACCGCAGTCCGTTTCGTTGTCCGCTCTGGCGCGCCTCGCTGTGCTGGACGAACTGGGTCGTCAGCTCGATGACCACGTCGGCGCCCGTGATCCCGGCGGCCGCGACCGGAGAGGGTTGGGATCGTGCCACCTCCTGACGCCGCATCTGGACGATGGTGACCTCGCCGCCTCGGCGTTCGACCGCGTCACGGAAGACGTCACACACTCCGGCCTGCAGCCCGTCGTCGGTCAGGATGAGCACCTGCTCACCAGCCCGGATGCCGGCGCACTCGACCAGCCGGTCGGCGCCCTGTCGTGCCTGTTCCCTCATCGGGCCACCCCTAAGATCATTTGGTCTTTGGTCAGGCCAAAGTAAAGTAGTAGCCTTGTATGGTCAAGACTTTGATTGTTAAATCCCGGGACATGTTGATCTTCGGCCACATCACGTCGTTCCAGCGCACACGGAAAGGATGGCCCTGCCATGGATCTGGAGTTGGAGCCGGTAGACCGCGCACCAACCTATGAGGTCGTCATATCGCGCTTGAAGAACGAGATC
This sequence comes from Spiractinospora alimapuensis, assembly GCF_018437505.1. Taxonomy (NCBI): domain Bacteria; kingdom Bacillati; phylum Actinomycetota; class Actinomycetes; order Streptosporangiales; family Nocardiopsidaceae; genus Spiractinospora; species Spiractinospora alimapuensis. Next base: position 1,953,666 of record NZ_CP072467.1, read on the forward strand.
CTCTCCGGTCGACTCCGGGCCGGCGATCGACTGCCGGGCGAGCGTGCCCTCTCCGAGCAGCTCGGGGTGTCCCGAGCGTCGGTACGTGAGGCGGTTCGCGCCCTGCAGGCGTTCGAGATCGTCCAGGCCCGCCCGGGCAACAGCCCCACCTCCGGGCTCACGATGACGGCACGCCCCCGCATCGCCCTGTCGAACCTCTTCCGGTTGCACGTCGGGTTGGCCAGCTACTCCGTCGAGGAGGTGATGGCGGTGCGGGTCGGTCTGGAGACGCAGGCCATGCTGACCCTGGCGGAGAAGACCGACCTCGACCTCGCGGGCCTCCACGCGTTGCTCGACCGCATGTCCGACCCGGAGATCACACCCGAGACGGCGCAGGACCTCGACGCCGAGTTCCACCTCTCCTTGGCGTCGCAGACCAACAACCACCTCATCGCCGACATGATGCAGGCGCTGCGCGACGCCATCGCCGCCCCGATGCTCGCCTCGTTCAAGGCCCAACCCGACTGGCCCTCGTTCTGCGCCACGATCGTCGAGGAGCATCGATCCATCCTGCGCGCCCTGGAGGCCCGCGACGGCCGATTGGCGGCGCAGTTGACGCGTGACCACGTCGAGGGCTTCTACCCGGCGGTGACGGACTCGCAGGAGCCCGACTCCACGCGGTAGTGCCTCCGGAGACCCAGCGGGGGCCGGGTCGGGGGTGGTGATCATCGATCGCCACCCCCGGCTCCCCCTCATCTCAGGGTCGAACCGCGGCGTCGAGTGCCCGGCCGAGCATGGCGAGGGCGGCCGCCGCGTCGTCGGTGGAGAGCGTAGTGGGCGGCATGAGGCGCAACACGTTCTTGTGGACCCCACAGGGGATGATGAGCAGGCCTTCCTCCGCGGCCCGTCGGCACGTGGCGGCCAGGACGTCGCTCGCCGGGCTCCCGTCGGGATGGCGGAGCTCCACCCCGAGCATCAGCCCGAGGCCGCGGACGTCGCTGCGCAACGGAAGGTCGGTCACCAGGGCCTCGAGACCCGCCCGGAGCCGCGTCCCCTGGCGCCGGGCGTTGTCGAGACCGCCGTCCCGCAGGACGTCGAGCACGCCCAGCGCGGCGGCGCAGGCGACGGGGTTCCCGCCGAAGGTCCCACCATGTGCCCCGGCGGGCCACCGGTCCATCAGCTCGGGGGTGCCCACGATCGCGGACAGTGGGAGTCCGTTGGCGATGCCCTTGGCGAGGACGAGCACGTCAGGCCGCACGTCCATGTGTTCGTAGGCGAACATCGCTCCCGTACGCCCGAATCCGGTCTGGATCTCGTCGAAGATCAACGCGATGCCGTGCGCGGAACACCGTTCTCGCAGCCCGCGGAGGAACTCCACGGGTGCGGGCTGGTACCCGCCCTCGCCCTGGACCGGTTCGACCACCAGTGCCGCGACCTCGTTCGCGGGCACCACGAGCTCGAACAGCTCGTCCAGCTCGGCCAGACACCGCGCGCTCTCGGCGGCGGGGGTCGAGTGCTGGTTGAACGGGTCGGGGAAGGCCACGTGCTGGATCGTGGGGAGGGCGGCGAGGTAACCGGCCCTGTAGTTGGCGCTCGAGGCGGACAGTGCCGTGGTGGTGAGCGTGCGCCCGTGGAACCCGCCCTTGAAGGCGATGAGGCCGTTGCGTCCGGTCGCCCGCATGGCGAGCTTGACTGCGGACTCCAGCGCCTCGGCTCCACTGTTGCCGAAGAACACCTTGCGGTCGGGGTGCACGAGACCGACGAGCCGTTCCGCGAGCTCCACGTAGCTGGGGTAGACACCGATGTTGTGCCCGGCGTGTACGAGGGTCGCCATCTGTTCCTGGATCCTGCGCATCACCACGGGGTTGCCGTGTCCCACGTTGGTGACGGCGACCCCGCTGGCGAAGTCGAGTAGCTGTCGGCCGTCGTCGGTCTCGACGCGCGTGCCCTCGGCGCGCACGAAGGCGAGGTCGGTGTGGCGGGCCGCGGCAGGGGGGAACACCGCCCGGGCTCGTTCCGTGAGTCCACCGGACCGGAGTTCGCGGCCGTGTTCCAGCGCTGTGTCAGTCATTGGTCGCTCCGACTCCCGTGCCACTACTGGGCGAGGTCAACGTTGGGAAGGACGGGAACCCCGTCGGCGAGGATCGGCTGGCCGTCGACGCAGACGTAGGCGTCCCGGGTCACCAGGTCACAGTGGCCCGGTGCCCGAATACTGCTGCCGAAGGTGATCCCGTTACCGATGCCGACGTGCATCGTCCCCAGCTCGGCCTCGTCCTCCAGGCCCCCGCCGGATCCGATCCGCGCCTTGGGGTTCATCCCGAGGCCGAGCTCCACCGCGCTGTACATCGCGGGGTCCTCGTAGGACGCGAGCATCTCCCGGAAGCGGTCGGCCTGCGGGCCACCGTCGATGGAGACGATCTGGCCGGCCTCGAAGACCACCCGCACGGGAGAGTCGGCGGGGCCGCCGGGGACCAGTGCCCCGTCCACGACCATCGTGCCCTCGAGAGTGCCCTCGTCCGGCGCGACCGCGACCTCGATGCAGGGAGGCGGCGAGATCGTCCCCGGCTCGTGGCACACGCCGGACTGCGGAACGGCGGACTTCGTGCCGATCCGCGCGGAGAGGTTCGTGCCGCCCGGGGTGGTCACGGTGTAGGTCCTTCCGTGGTCCAGCACCCGGGCGAGCTGGTCGATGACCCGCTTCCTCTCGGCGAAGTCGATGTCCAGCGAACCGTCGAGGAAGACCTCGTCGCACACGTCCGGCATGAAGATCAGCCGTGCGCCCGCGGCCGACGCGGCGATCCTGGCCTGACTGTGGTTCACGGAGAAGGTGGTCGGTGCGACGATCGCGTCCGCGGCGGCCATCGCCGCGGCGACGGGCGGAGGTGGCTCCTCGCCGTGCCGGGACCGCGGCGTCATCGTCAGCCGAACCACCTCGGCCCCCACGATGTGACCCGCGGCGGCGAACGCCTCCCCGTATCGCTCGGTCGCCGTGTCGGTGAGCACCAACAGCGTCTCGTCGGCACGGAGCGCGAGGCACTGTTCGAGGATCCGGTGGGCGGGCCGAAGCAGGAAGTGGTCGATCACGATAGCTCCCTCCTTGGAGTAAAGTCAGACCATATATACATAGTCCATAGAGGGTCAACTGTCGTCGATCGTCCGGGGCCCACGCGAAATCGATTCATCAGACATATGTATGGTCTGACATTACAGCGCGAGAAGGGAGACCCCATGTCCGCTCTTTCGGGTATTCGTGTGCTCGACTTCAGCCAGGTGTTGGCAGGCCCGTTCGCCGCGATGCTGCTCGCGGATCTCGACGCCGAGGTGGTCAAGGTCGAACCACCGGCACACGGGGACCACAGCCGGCAGATGGCGCCACGGGTCCAGGACGGTCTCAGCGGGGCGTACCTCGCCGTGAACCGCAACAAGCGCGGCGTCGCGCTGGACCTGAAGGACGAACGGGGCCGTGCGCTCGCGCACCAACTCGCCGCGCAGGCCGACGTCGTCATCGAGAACTTCCGTCCCGGTGTCGCCGCCCGGCTGGGGATCGACTACGCGACCCTCGCGGCGTTGAACCCCCGCCTGGTCCACTGCTCGATCTCCGGGTTCGGTCAGACCGGGCCGTACTCCAGCCGCGGCGGCTTCGATCTCGTCGCGCAGGGGATGACGGGTCTGATGTCCGTCACCGGCGATCCCGACGGCGCGCCGGCCAAGTGCGGAATTCCGGTCACCGACCTGGCGACCGGCCTCTTCGCGGTGTACGGGATCCTCGCCGCCCTCAACGCCAGGGAGCGAACCGGGCGTGGGCAACAGGTCGACGCCTCACTGTTCGACACCGGAATCGGTCTCGCGGTGTGGGAGGCCGTGGAGTACTTCCACACCGGGAAGACTCCCGGACGCACGGGCTCCGCACACCGCCTCGGCGCGCCGTACCAGGCGTTCCGCACCTCGGATGGCTACTTCACGGTCGGCGCCGACGGGGATCGGCACTGGCCGCGCTTCTGCGAGGTCATCGGCCTGCCCCGACTCCCGGAGGATCCCCGCTTCACCACGAACGACGATCGCCTGGCGAACCGTGAGGCGTTGGTCGCCGCGATCGAGGAGCGGACGACCACGCGAACGCGGGACGAGTGGCTCACACTGCTGGAGGAGGTCGGGGTGCCGGCCGGGCCGATCAACTCGGTGCCCGAGGCGCTGTCCGACCCCCACACCCAGGCCCGAGACATGGTCGTCGACGTCGAGCACGAGACGTTGGGCACCGTCCGCACCCTCGGGCCTATCGTGAAACTGTCCGACACCCCCGCCACGATCCAGTCCCCCGCCCCCGGGCTCGGCGAGCACTCCACCGAGGTGCTCACGCGGTTGGGCGTGGACGAGTCCACCATCAGCGCCCTGCGCAACGAAGGGGTCATCGCATGACAGCGCTCACCCGCCTCGAGATCGACGGCCACGTCGCGACCCTGTTCCTCGACAGCCCACCGCTGAACATCATCACCACAGAGATGCGGCCGGAGATCCTCGCGGCCCTGGACACCGTGCGCTCCACCCCCGAGGTTCGGGCGTTGGTCGTCACCGGGGCGGGAGACCGCGCCTTCTGCGCCGGGGCGGACCTGAACGAGGAGGCCGAGCTGACCCCGGCCACGGTCCGGGAGTTCCTCGAGGCCGACCGCCAACTGTTCGACGGACTCACCTACCTGCCGATCCCGGTCATCGCCGCGATCAACGGGCACTGCATGGGGGGTGGTCTCGAGCTCGCGTTGTCCTGCGACCTGCGGGTCACCGCGGAGAACGCCAAGCACCGGGCGGCAGGCGTCCGGATGGGCCTCGTCGTCAGCACGACGCGTATGACGCACATCGCCGGTCCCGCGGTCGCCAAGGACCTGATCCTCACCGGACGCACCTTCACCGGCGAGGAGGCGCTTCGTCTGGGGCTCGCCAACCGCGCGGTCCCCGACGACGAGGTCCTCGCCCGCGCGACGGAGCTCGCCCGAGAGATCGCCTCCCGGGCGCCGCTGGCCGTCCGACGCGCCAAGACCGCCATCGCCGAGGCCGAGGAGATGGAGTTCGACGAGGCCATGGCGCGGGAGTTCGACCACTTCGCGGAGCTGTCGGCCTCGACCGACCACAAGGAGGCCATCCAGGCGTTCTTCGAGCGACGGCCGCCGGAGTTCGTCGGCGAGTAGCCCGGCCTCGTCGCCTGGCACGGGCGGGAACGGGCGGGAACGGGCGTCGTTCCCGCCGGTGACGTCGCAAGGACGGGACTACTCCGCGGGCAGGTGGGGCAGGAACATGGCGTCCCACAGCTCACGGTTACGGGACCGGAAGAGGCCGAAGTGCCCGAGTCGGGACACACCGAGCTCCTCGGGTGTGTAGTGCAGCCGGGTCACGTCGCTGTTGACGAACCAGCGGTGTACTGACTCGCATCCCTCGCGGGTGATCATCTCGTCGTCGCTGAAGGACACGGCGGTGATGGGGACGCGGACGGCCGCGGCGCGCTCTTGACCGCCCATACCGCCCACCATGTAGTCGGGGTCGAAGCACCAGCGGGACCACTGACGCATCGCCGGGGCCGGGATGTCGTTGCCCAGGCCGAGCCAGGCTCCGGGACAGTAGCCCAGGGCACGCATGGCGATCGGCGCGGCGACGGTGAGCACCGGCGGGGTCAGCCACCGGATCCGGGTGGGAAGCATCCGCCAGTAGGCACTGCCCGCCACGACGGTGATCGCCTTGGTGAGTCGGGTGTGGTCGGCGAAGGGCAGGAACTTGCCACCCAGGCTGTGGCCCAGCCAGGTCAGCGGCGCCCCTTCGGTCTCCGCCGCGAGGTGGGTCAGGGCATCGTCGGCGTCGGCCATCCACTGGCTCATGTCGACGCGTGCGTGGCGCATCGGACCGGTCAGTGAGTCCCCGAATCCCTGGTAATCGAAGGCGCATCGGACCGGTCAGTGAGTCCCCGAATCCCTGGTAATCGAAGGTGAGGGTGGTGAACCCGTTCTCGGCGAGCCAGGACGCCAGTGACGAGTAGAACCGCGAGGGCACGGCCATGGCCGGAACGATCAGCACCGCACCCCGCGGTTCTCCCCGTGCGGGAAACCAGCGTCCCGCCAGTGAGCCGCCGTCACGGGTGGGGATCGGTGCGACGGTTACGGATGTGGGCGGCACGGCACTCCCTACTGTCGAGCGTGCGGCAGTCCGTTGGTACTCGGCCTGCCGGGGACGCTGGGTTCGACGCGGCGGGGCCGCGGAACGCTCCCCCTCCAGGGGATGGGCCGTGTGGCCACGTTCGGCCCCCGTCTCGCCGACGGCGCGGGGAGGAGGTCAGGCCTCGGGGAGGTGGCGCAGGAACAGGTCTGGCCACAGCTCGCGGTTGCGCGAGCGGAACAGGCCGAAGTGCCCCAGGCGCGAAACACCGAGCTCGTCGGGCGCGTAGTTCACCCTGGTCACATCGCCGTTGACGAACCAACCGTGCAACGCGTCGACCCCACGCGGGGAGATCAGCTCGTCGTCGGTGAACGACAGCGCGGTGATGGGGAGCCTGACGCCACCGAAGCGGTCCTTGGCCCCCATGGCGCCCACGACATAGTCGGGATCCGCCAACCACTCGCACCACTGACGCATCGCCGGGGCCGGCAGGTCGTTGCCCAACCCGAGCCGGGACCCGGGGTAATAGCCCAGTACCCGTGTGGTGACCGGGGCCACCACGGCCAGCATCAGTGGGGTCCACCGGCGGATCCGTGGCGGGAGGAGTTTCCAGTATCCGCTGCCCACCGCGATGGTGATGGCCCGGGAGACCCGCGTGTGGTCGGCGAACGCCATGATCTGCCCGCCGAGGCTGTGCCCGATCCAGGTCAGCGGCAGCCCGTCGGTCTCGGCGGCGAGGTGGGACAGGGCGTCGTCGGCGTCGGTCATCCACTGGTTGAGGTCGGCGCTGACCTCCCGCAGGGGGCCGACGCGCGAGTCACCGAAGCCCTCGTAGTCGAAGGTGAGGGTGGTGTACCCGTTCTCGGCGAGCCAGGACGCGAGGGACGAGTAGAACCGTGCCGGCGTCGCCATCGCGGGCGCGATCAACACCGCGCCCCGAGGCGTCCCCGTGGGCCAAAACCAGCGCCCACTGAGCGTGGCGCCACCCCTGGTGGGGATGTGCGCGACCGTGTCGCGCCCGGGGACCGATGTCACGATGTTCTCCCGCCGAACGTCCGAACGACGCCAGTGACGCTACCGAGCGAACCCCCCACGTTCAAGGCGGCGGCGAAGCGGCCCCGACGTAGGCCCGGGTGATAGAACAACCGGATGGAACACGTGCGACTTGGATCCAGCGGCCTGAAGGTTTCCCGCCTGTGCCTGGGCATGATGAGCTTCGGAACGTCCGGGCGCGAGTGGAGGGTCAGCGAGGACGAGGGTAACGCCATCATTCGCGCCTACACCGACGCCGGCGGCACCTTCTTCGACACCGCCGACGGCTACAACAACGGCACGAGCGAGGAGGTCACCGGGCGGCTCCTCCGCGACCTGTTCCCCCGCCGGGACGACTACGTCCTCGCGACGAAGGTCTACTTTCCGACGGGCGAGGGTCCGAACGACCGCGGACTGTCCCGCAAGCACATCATGGACTCGATCGACTCCTCCCTGCGGCGCCTGGGCACGGACTTCGTGGACCTCTACCAGATCCACCGCTTCGACCACGAGACGCCCATCGAGGAGACGATGGAGGCGCTGAACGACGTGGTGCGAGCGGGGAAGGCACGCTACCTCGGCGCTTCGTCGATGTACGCGTGGGAGTTCGCGAAGGCCCAGTTCACGGCGGATCTCGGCGGGTGGACCCGCTTTGTCTCCATGCAGAACCACTACAACCTGCTCTACCGGGAGGAGGAGCGGGAGATGCAGCCGTTCTGCCTGGACCAGGGCGTCGGCACGCTGCCGTGGAGCCCCCTGGCCCGGGGACTGCTCGCCCGTCCCCGCGGCGGGGACGCGACCGCGCGGGCCACCACCGACCCGCTCATCAACACCATCTACCCCGACCCCAACCCGGGGGTGATCGACGCGGTGAACGAGGTCGCGGCCGATCGAGGCGTTCCGCCGGCGCGGGTCGCGCTGGCGTGGATCCTGCGCAATCCGGCGGTGACCGCGCCGATCGTGGGGGCGACCCGTCGGGGCCACGTCACCGACGCCGTGGCGGCCACGACACTCACCCTCACCGACACCGAGGTGGCGCGCTTGGAGGCCCCCTACGCTCCGGCACCCGTGCGTGGGCACTGAGTCCGACGCCGGTACCGTTCCACGGCGGCGGCCCCCGGCTCCGGCGTGGGGAGCCGCCGTGACGTCGAGGCGAGGTGGACCACCGGTCAGACCACGAGGTTCTCCCAGACCAGGCAGAAGGGGTGACCGCTCGGGTCGGCGTAGACCCGGAAGCCGGACGGGCCGGGGTCGCGAAGCCCCTGCTCCACCTCGCGGTCGGAGTCCCAGGGGAGCCGACTCGCGCCCATGCTGAGGACCGCCGCCTCCGCCGCGTCGATGTCGTCGACCTCGATGTCCAGGTGTATCTGCATGGGCGACGCGGAGTCGGGCCAGACGGGGGGCTCGTGGTCGGGCGCGAACTGGAAGCTGAGCCGTCGCCCCGCCGGTTCGCTGATGTCCACCCAGCAGTCCGGGGGATCGCCGTCCACGCGGGTGATGGGATACCCGAGGAGTTCGGAGTAGAACCGCGCCAGCGCGTAGGGGTCTCGTGCCTCGAACACGACGGAGTTCAAACGTCCGATCACCAGGATTCCTCCCTGCTCAGGATGCGTTCTGTGCCCCCGCGGCAGGACCGCGTGTCCCTTAGCCTCTCATTGCCACACGGCCACCGGACCGAACGGGGCCCGCTGTGTCTTGGCGCGGCCGCCCGGGTTACCCACCATCGCGGTGGCCGTGTCGAGTAGGTGGAAGGCGCGGGATCCCGCGACGGGGATGCGTCGGAGTTGCCGATGCCCTACTTTGGGCTGGTTGGGGCGTCCGTAGTCAGGGAGGTGACGGTGGGCACATCGGCACACCCGTTCCGGACGGGAACGATGGACCACCACGTGCTCGCGGTGGCGCGCAGCGTTCCGGCGGCGAGTCGCCTGCTGGATGTGATCCCGCTCCTGGACAGCGAGACGACCAAGGTCTCCTACACGATCCCTCCGGGGTCGGTGTCCGAGCGCGGAGTGGAGCGGGTCCTGCGAGAAGCGGGAGTCGATCACATCACGCCGTGGGCCGAAGCGCGGCGCGCGCGGTACGGACTCGCCATGGCCGCGAGCCCCAAGGGAGGACTGCACCGGCTCCGCGCCAGACGGCTGCTGCTCATGCCGCACGGCGCCGGGCACAACCGGCTCGTCAACAAGCGTCCCGGCGATCTCGTCGTGGCCTCGGGCCTGTCCCCGCGCCAATTGACCCGATGGGGGCTCTTCGGTCGCCGGATCATCCCCTCGGCGCTGGCCCTGCCGCACTCCGAGCAGTGGCGCCGGCTCCACGCGGAGGACCCCGACCTCGCGGCCCGCGTGACCATCGTCGGGGATCCGTGCTACGACCGGATCCAGGCACACCAGGGCCGACGCGAACGCTACCGTAGCCTCCTCGGAGTCGGCCCCGAGCAGCGACTCGTCGTGCTGTCCTCCACGTGGAACAAGGAGTCCCTGCTGGGCGACCAACGCGAGATCATACGCGAGCTCATCGCCACACTCCCCACCGACGACTACCAGTTCGCGCTGATCGCGCACCCCAACGTGTGGGCCACCGAGGGGGCCGACCAGGTGCACCGGTGGTTCACGGACGAGAAGGCATCGGGTATGCGTATCGTCCCGCCGGAGGAAGGCTGGCGTGCCGCCCTGATCGCCGCCGACCTGGTGGTCGGGGACCACGGCTCGGTCACCTACTACGCTTCAGCGATCGGTCGACCCGTCCTCCTCGCGGCGTTCGACGGCGACGAACTCGACAGTGCTTCACCCCTGCTCACCTACCGCGACATGGTGCCCTCACTCGACCCCGCGGAGCCGTTGCCGCCACAGGTACTCCAGGCCCTCAAACAAGCCCCGCCGGACGCTACGCGTCTGTTGATCGAGCACCCTGGATCGTCAGCGGAACGCCTGCGGGACGTCATCTACACCCTGCTCGAGACCTCCCCACCCGACGATTCGTACTTCGCGGAGCTCCCCGACCCGCCTGCGTTCGCCCCGAGACCCACCGGCTGGCGTGTCGACGCCGACATCGACGTCACGGTCCCCCAGATGGACCTACGCCGATACCCACCGCAGTCCAGTACTCCCGACCACACACACCGCCGGAGCTTGGTCCTTGACCGCGAGGACGCCTCACACCGGTGGCAGGCCGCCGAGGGCTGGTCCAACCGCACCCCGACCGAAGAGCACCCCGCGGCGGAGTGGCTCGTCCACATCCTCCGGGAAAACCGCCGCGCCACCGTCGCCGTCGCGGACACGACCCTCGGCCACTCTCTCGTCCTGGACCGTGAGGGGCGGTACCAACGCGTCCACTCTGAGGGGTTGGACGCGGCGCAGATCGCCGCCGCCGCGGCCGCATGGCGCAAGGAACGCCACCCCTGGACCTCCTGGGAACACGGCCTCGCCGTCACCATCGGCCCCCAGAAATCGCGGCTGAGGAGCACCCCCCCCCCGCCCAATTTGCCGATTTTCCGCGGATGAGGTGACGGGGCGTCCCCGGCCAACGTCGGTCTCCCCCAACGGCAGCGGCCCCGCCTGCTCGATGAACTCGGCGGTGCCAGCGCCTTCGTCTACCACTGGGCGTGCCTCGCAGAGCAGCGTGCCCGGGGCGACCGGAGCGCGAGGTAGCCGAGCGGTCGATGTTGGTCGGCCGCATCGTCGGTCGCGCCACCAATGTCTTCGGGCCGGACGGCCCAACGCCGACCTGGGTCGTGTTCTTTCCGCGCCGTGCCTGTTGGAGGCGCTGTGGGGAGCGCTGGGGGCTCGCGACCGACAGAACGACGTTCGCCGCGTCGATCCTTTCGAACAGCCAACCAGGACGTCCAGCACGGATCGTCCCGGGAGCCGAAGCCCGGACCCCCGCTCGGGCGTCATCGGGAAGCCACCCCAGTAGCTGCGACGCCCACTCCCCCATTCGAAAACCCGCGAGAAACACTCCCGTGGGGGCAGGTGAACGTGTGGCTCCAGCGGTGAACAGCGACGGACGCGGGGCGGAACACTCGGGCCCGGCCCACGGCGAATCAGAGGTCAGGCCTACCGGGAACGACCGCCGCCTCGTGTTCTTCCCGCCACCACCACCCCTGCGGTTGGGCCCTTCGGTCGCGCCCCCATCCCACCGGCACGCCGCCGAGACCGCTGTGCGCGGGTGTAGCCCCCACTGTGCGAGTGACGTGCGGCCTGAAGTGCGACCGGGAGTGCGGTGGTAGCCGCGCGGTCGAGGTCGGTCGGCCGCGTCGTCGGTCGCTCCGCTTCGGTCCCGGGCTCCGGATGACCCACCGCCTGAGAACGACCGCCCCGCGTGTCCGTCCCGGCACCACTTTCCTGAGACTGGACCTGAGGCAGCGTGCCCCGTCCGACGGGAACGCCGTAGAACGCTGCTTCGCGCGGCGGGGCTTGAGGACGCGCTGTCGCCAGCGCCTCCCACATCGGGGTGCGGTGTGCGAGGACGTGCGCCGCCGCTATCGCGTCCGGTCGTCGAGCTCGCGGGTGTGGGCATCCATGTGGTAATGCTCGAAGATGCGTCGTTGGCGTTCCTGATAGACGCGGACGTTCTCGGTTTCGCCGCGTTGGCGGGCGACCTCCTCGAGCGCGCGCAAGGCGCGGACCTCGCGGACGGGTTCCCCCCTTCGCCGTTGGCACAAGAGCCGGGCCCGCTCGGCGTGTGGCTCGGCCGCGTCGGCGTCGCCGACGGCGAGGTGGGACTCGGCACGGGTCACCTCGATCCGGGCCAGGCGCAAGGTCCAGTCGTGGGGGTCCGTGTCCTTGTGGGCTCGCGCGAGGGCCTCGGCCTGGTCCAGTTCCGCTCGGGCCTCCTCGTGCTGACCCAGACGGATCCGGATGTCGGCGAGCTGGCAGGTCTGCAGCACGAACCCCCGGGCCCGGCCCAGTTCTCGGTGCAGATCCAGGACGCGACGCATCGACTCGACCGCGGCCCGCGATTCGCCACACTGGTCCAAGAGCAGGCCGTGGGTCTCCAGGACCACCGCGCTGAGTTCGGGGAGAGCGATGATCCCCTCGAGCTCCCGCGCCGTCTCGACCTGCGCGGACGCCTGGTCCAGCCTCCCGAGACGCATATTGACGCGTGCCTGGTAGCAGCGGGCCTGGGCCAACTGGATATCCCGGTTGGCATGTGCCGCGATCTCGCCCATGAGGTCGAAGATGACGCTCGCGTGGGTCCACCGGCCGCGCGAGTAGGCGATCGGCCACACCGCCTCCGCGAGTTGGAGGGCGACGTCGGATTGGCGGAGTTCCTCCTCCGCCATACGCATCACCGTGGGCACCTGCGCGAGGTGCTGGTCCTGCCACGCGGCGGCCTCGGTGGCGGTGCCGAACGGTAACCGGTGGTTCGCGGTGGGGATGGTCAGCTTCGTCGCGTCCAGAAGGTGGCCGAAGCGCAGCCGGTCGCCGCCGATCCGTCGATCGGCTTCGCGGTGGGTGACGTTGGCGAACTGGACGACGGCCTTATTGGCCCGTTCGATTCGGTCGTGCGACGATTTCTTGAGCAACAGCCGGGCGTGGGCTTGAACGAGCTCCACCATCTCCACGTCGTTCCCCTCACCCGTGGGACGGACGAGGTCGGCGCGGACCAGTGCGTCCACCGCGGCAGAGCTCCCCTCCCCGACCAGGGCGGCGATTTCCGGCGGCTTGAAGCGCCCCGGGTAGGCGGCCAGTTGGCTCAGTACCTCGACCTGATCGGGATCGAGCCCGCCCACGCCCAGCCGCACCACCGCCTCCGCCGGGACGAGGGCGGGGTCCCGGAACATCTCCGCGTCCGCGGCCGCGACGAACTCCTCTACCCCCAGCGTTGGCTGCGTGGCCAGGTGTGCCGCCACCATCCGAAGGACCGAGGGCAGCCCCTGGCACAGCGCGATCAGATCGGCGGCGTGCCCGGCGTCGGCGCGGTCGAGTTTGGCGCTCACATCCGGGAAGGAACGCAGGAGTTCCATGGAGTCGGGTTCGGCGAACTCCTCGAGAAGGACGATGTCCGCTCCAGCGGCGTGGGCCTCCTCTGTACCGGAGAACTCGGCGGCACAGGCGGCAATCACCACCAGTCGCACGGTGGCGTCGGGGGTGCGGGTGAGGAGCCGCAGCTCGCCGTAGTCGACGACGTCGTCGACGGTCAGCAGGATGGTGCGGGCCTGCCCGGCGCGGGACAGTGCGGCGAGTGGACGCGGGGCGGACCGCGTCCGGGATCGAGAGCGCTCCTCACTCGGGACTCCGAGGCCACGCAGCACACTGTCCAACGCCGCGTCGTAGTCGGTGTCGCCCGCGTCGTCGCGGAACCTGGAGAGCGCGAGATGCACGACATCGCTGAAGTCGTCGGCGTGACGATGCGCGGCCTCACGGAGGAACGCGGATTTTCCGATGTCGGCCGCGCCCTGGACGAGGACCAGGCCGCCACCGTGACTCGCCCGGAACGCATCGACGTACGCGGCGCACGCGGCGAGCTCCCGGGTCCGGTTGGCGTACTTGGGGTCTGGCTGTGGCAGTATCCGAACCGACTCGGGCCGCGGCACCTCATTCAGGTTGACCGTGAGGTTCTTGACCGGCCCCGTCTGCACCACGTCCCGCGCCGCGCCCGAGAGCTCGTTGCGATTCTCCTCCGCCACGCGGGACCTCCTGGGGGTGAAGTCAGGTCGTCACCGATCCTAGGATTCCCGGTCGGTGGGCGCTACCGGTTCCTCGTCCTCCGTCCTCGCCGTCCCGCCGGTCGCCGGGGCGGAGGGAGTGGCGCGGGACCGCTTCAGGATGTCGGTGAACACTTCCTTGTTCTGCTTGCTCGCGCCGTCGAGCTGTGCGATCGCGAGTTCGTGCAGGCGGTCACGCTCGACCGACCCCATGTCGTCGAGGCTGGCGTGGAGCACGACCAAGGCTTGGTGCTGCTCGACCGGGCTGTGGGGGGTTTCCATCGCGGCGAAGACCGGCTCCAGGTCGCGGAGATCCGGACGAACCTCCATCACCGCGAGTGCCGATATCCGCTGCGTGTCATCGGCCGAACGTAGCCAGCCGACGATCTCGGTTCGGTCCAGGGTCTCTTTGAACGCGGCCCGGCGCATCCGACTGATCGTCGCTTCCAAGGTGACCTTCTGCTCCACCTCGGGGATCCCACGGCGGGGACGCCTACTCTTGGCCGGCAAGGTGGCCAACATGGTGGCTTCGGCCTCGGCGTGGAGTTGCTCGGCCAGATCCGGGTCACCCTCGGCCTGGGCACGTTCCGCCTGACCGAACTGCTTGGCGGCCCTGTGGTGGGACCGCGTCACCTCTCTCTCCCAGTTGGAGACGACGTTCCACACGGGAATGATGACCATGGCGCCGCCGATGGCGGTGAGCGCGGCGCTCCCGCCTCCGTTCTCGGTGGTGAAGGTGGCGACCGCGCCCAACGTGAGCAGGAAGCCCCCAAGGATCCCAAGGAAGAGCCATCCCCACCGGCCCACACGTTCCATCGCGGCCACACACCCCTCCTCGGGGGGGTCAGGGACAAACCGCGCTAATGGTAGCGACCGCCGGTGGTCGGGAGCCAGACGATGACCGGCTCACCGACCGGCCGGCACTGGACATGCGGCGTGCCGCTCATCGGTGGTGGGCGTTGGCGACCCGGTAGAGCGGGTCGATGTGCGCCCCCACCTGATGGATGTGGCGTAATCCCGGTGGAGGAGAAACCCTGATAGGGGCGCGGACGGACGCGAACGGACGGTCACACCGCTCCGGCGTGTACCGAGGCGGAGAAGCCTGGTGGCGGCGTGTCGGGCGTGTGTGGCACCTCGGCGAAGACGGTGCGTCCGTCGTCGTGGCTCTTGGTCCACCACTGGCTGCTCAACGCGTTGACGATCTCCAGCCCGTGGCCGGATGTGGCGAAGGGGCCGGCCCGGCGGGCGACCGGGGCGGTCTCGTCGCTGCCTTGGTCGGTGACCTCGAGGCGTAGTTTGGTGTTGCCGACCCTCAGTCGGACGTGGAACGTTCCCCCGGGCAGCCCGCTGCGGGTGTGCTCGGCGGCGTTGGCGGCGAGTTCGGCCAGGACCTGGACGGCGTTGGAGCAGAGTTCGGGTTCGACACCGCCCTCGTCCAACTGGTCGGTGAGCCATCGCCGCGCGAGGCGCACCCCGAACGCGACTCCTGGGAATCGACGTTGCTGTTCGTCTGGGCTCATGACCGGTCCCTCCCCGCCGGTGGAGTGAAGGTGGGAGTGACCGGTCCCCGCCCGGCCACTCCCACCTCGGTTCTCACAAGTAGAAAATGCGGTCCGCGTACTCGTCGAGGAGCTTCGCGTTCCATTCGGCCCCGCCGTCGACGTTGGCCGCGAGGAACACGGGAGGGGTGATGTCCCGAGCGAGGAGTTCCTCGATGACCGACGCCATCAGCGCGTGCAGCAGAGCCGCCGTGGTGACGCCGGATGCGGGAGCGAACTTCTGGGGCACGCCCTCGGTCTCCAGTACGGCGTCCCCCACGCCGACCTTGTTGTCGAGCACGTAGTCGGCGAAGTCCTTCATCTTCTTACCGGATTCGTGCCGCGAGGTCACGGCATCGGTGTACTCGTGTGAGGTGACACCGATCACGGTGACGCCGCGTTCCCGCGCCAGCTGGGCCATCTCGATCGGCACGGCGTTCCGGCCTGAGACGGACACCACAATCAGGACGTCCCCGGCACGAATCGGACCGTTGTCCAGAATGGCCTTGGCGTAGCCCGACAGCTTCTCGATGTCGGAGCCCAACGTGGTCGGACGGGTGTCCACCGCGGCGATGCCCGGCCCGTACACCGGGTTGGCGAGGATGAGGCCGCCCGCCCGGTAGACGATGTCCTGCACCGGCAAGGACGAGTGGGAGCATCCGAAGGCGAACAGGCGCCCGCCGTCCGCGATGGCGCGTGCGATGACGGCACCCGCTTCCCCCACCGCGGGGATCTCCTCGTCGCGCAGCCTTTCCAGCAGCGCGATCGTCTTGTCCAGATAGGTCGATGGCAACGTCGACACTGGTGTGTTTCCCTTCGTTTCGACCATGGGACTAGTCGTCCTTACTGATCGACTTCTCGGCCGACTCCTCTGTCGAGGCTCCGGCGTCTGACTCCGCTGACTCCACGGCCGGTTCCGCCGTCTCGGCCGTTTCGGTGGACTTCGGCTTCCACACGATGGCCGTCACGGTAGCGGCCGCGACCGCGGCGACGGTCAGCGCGGCTGCCGCGATTCCCCCGCCGGCGCCGAAGATGCGCGCCACACCGTCCAGGACGATGGCGGGGACGATGGCGTCGGGCACGGTGAATCCGAGGCCCAGGGCGCCCATCGCGGTGAGGTCCCCGAAGATCTCGAACTTGTAGGCGTAACTGATGAGGATCCATCCGAGGAAGCCCCACAGGAACCCGCCCGCCCAGGCGCCGACGCGTCCACCGGTGGCGTTACCGAAGATGGCCGCCGCGCCGCAGGCGAAGAACGCCGCGATCATGCTCGGGATGGGAACGGGCCAGCCGATCCCGGCGAGGAGCGCCATACCCGCCAACTGGCCGAGGACACCGGCGATCAGACCGATGATGAGCGCGTTGGGTGCGAAGGCGAAGATGACCGGGACGTCCAGGGCGGGCTTGGCGTTCGGGATGAGCTTGCGGGCGATCCCCTCGAAGGCGGGGACGATCTCCGCGATGAGCATGCGCACCCCGTAGAGCAGGATGAGCATGCCGGCCGTGAACCCGAGCGCGGCGAGGAGCGTGAAGACGGCCCAGTTCTCCCCGTCGGAGATCTCCTCGGCGAACCCGGTGGTGCCGAGCTGGATGAGGGCCGCGATCGCCGCGGCGAAGGCCACGATGGTCATCACGATGCTGGTCGAGACCGCGATGTCCCGGAAGAAGTTGAGCTTCTCGGGGACCTTGATGTCCTCGGTCGACTTCTTCGGGTTGCCGATCGCGCGCCCCACCAGGGCTCCCAGGACGTTCAGCAGGGTCTGGCCGTGGCCGAACGCGATGTCGTCCCGCCCGGTGATCTTGCGCATGAACGGTTGGGCGATGGCCGGGGCGAACGTCATGTACGCGCCGTCCAGCAGGGACGCGAGGACCACTGTGGCGACGGGTCCGAACCCGAGGCTGTGGAACAGGATGGCGAAGGCGCCGGCGTGCACCCAGATCATGTGCCCGGTCAGGTACACGAAACGGGCCTTGGTGACACGGGCGAGGAACAGGTGGAAGGCGTAGCCGAAGAGCAGGGTGAGGCCGATGAGCATGCCGATGTTGGCGACGTTCTCGGTCTGGACCGCGCTGACCACGCCCTCGTCGAAGGTGACGAAGGTCTGGATCCCGCCGGTGGGCAGGGAGTTCTCGAACATGAGCTGGATGGGGCCCAGCGCCGTGGTGAGGACGGTGATACCACCGGCGATGATGAGCATGCTCAGCACCGTCTTGATGGTGCCCGCCACCGTGTCACCGAGCGGCTTGCGTTGGACGACCAGGCCGACGAGCGCGATGAGGCCAACGATGATCGCTGGGACCTGGATCAGCGCGACGAAGAAGTGCAGGGCTTCCATAGTTCACTACCCCTGGAGTGAGCGCACGGTCTGTAGGGTCTTGGACTTGATCTCGTCCTTGTCCACCAGGTTGTCGATGAGGACGACTGCCGCGCTGGTTCCGGTGACCTGCCGCTCCATCTCCCGAGGAGCGATCACGACGTCGGCGGGCATGGTCTTGAACGAGCCGAGGTCGACGGGTTCGACGTTGGCGCTGATGCCTTCGTCGGCGAGGACCCCGCGGACGTTCATCGCGAGCATCATGCTGGTGCCGAGTCCCATGCCGCACACGGTCACAATCCGCATCTTCTGGCTCCTATCTGGTGGAAACCGCTGGTCAGTTGGTCTGGGTGTCCTGGGCCTCGAGTCCCAGGGCGGTGCACAGCTCTTCGTCGGTGGTCGCCTCGCGCACCCGGTCGAGCGCGGTCTGGTCCTGGAGCAGCGCCACGAGTCGCTGCAGGGTCGCCAAGTGGGCGTCCTTGTCGACCGCCGCGAACGGGATCACCAGATCCACGGGGTCGTTGGCCGCGTGTCCGAAGGGGACGGGGGTGTCGAGTGTGACGACGGCGATCCCTGGGCGAACCACCCCGGCTTCGGGACGCGCGTGGGGCATGGCCACACCGGGAGCGAGCACGATGTAGGGGCCGAGATCGCGCACGGCCTGTTCCATCGCCTCGACATAGGGGGGTTCACAGGCGCCGGCTCGTACGAGGAGTTCACCGGACGCCCGGACGGCCTCCTCCCAGGACGTGACCGCGATCCGCGCGCGGATCGTGTCTGCGGTGACGACGCCCGCGAGCCCTGCCGTGCTTCCCATGCGCACCCCCATGCAAGCAACTGTGATCAGATTAGCCTAATATTGCGCAAAAGCACGCAACGCTGTCAAGGTTTTACCTGGCAAGTTCCAAGTTTCCTGAGGACAACGCATGACCGAGACGCACAGCTCCGAGCACCACAGCCTCGAGATTCCGGTGGAAGCGGCCGAAGGCCTCCACGCGCGGCCCGCCGCGGAACTGGCCCAACGCGCCTCCGCGTTCCAGGCGGACATCACCGTCCACGCGGGTGAGCGACAGGCGGACGCCAAGAGCGTGCTCGCCCTGCTCAGCCTGGGTGTGGACAGTGGAACACGGATCCGGCTGGAGGCCCGGGGGGCGGACGCGTCCCACGCCGTCCGTGACCTCGCGGGTGTGATCGCACCGGCGTACCGCGCCGCCGAATAGCGCGGCCGCTCCGCGCGTCGCGGGCGCCCGTGCCGAGGGCACACCCCCCGCTGGGTCAGACGCGCACGACCTCCACGCCGGCCTCCTCGAAGCGCTCCAACTGCGCGGGGTCGGCGCTCGCGTCGGTGACGAAGGTGTTGACCTCGGAGATCCCGCATATCCGGGCGAACGCTCGGTGGCCCACCTTTGATCCATCGGCGACAACGATCACCTGCTGGGCCCGTGTCGCCATGAGGCGGTTGATGCTCGCCTCGCCCTCGTTGTGGCAGGTCGCGCCGGCGACCGCCTCAATCCCGTTGATCCCCAGGATGGCGACGTCCAACGTGACGTCGTCGAACAGCCCGGTGGACAGCGGGCCCACCAACTCGTAGGACTGTGAGCGCACGACTCCGCCGGTGACGACGAGTTTGACGTTGGGGCGGACCGTCAACTCGTTGGCGATGTTGATGGCGTTGGTGACCAACGTGAGCGCGGTCGAGGTGCCGTCCTGCTCGGCGTTGATGTCCGGCCGGGTCGCCAACGCTCGCGCGACCTCCGTCGTGGTGGTCCCGCCGTTCATGCCGACGATGCTGCCGCGACGTACCAACTGGGCCACCCGGGCGGCGATGCGCTGCTTCTCCGTGGTGTGACGCGCGCTCTTGTAGCGCAGCGGCAGGTCATAGGCGATCGTGTTCGCGATCGCGCCGCCGTGCGTGCGCGTGAGCATCTGTTGTTGCGCGAGCTCCTCGAAGTCGCGGCGGACCGTCGCCGCCGACACCCGTAGCTCCTGCGCGGCCTCCTCGACGCTCAGTCGCTCCCGGGCGGACAACAGCTCCAGGAGGAGGTTCCAGCGCTCGTGCTTCCCCACCGTGCACCTTCCAACTGCCGCTCGTCGGCCCTCTGATCAGGTTCCAGCTTGCCACATGTGCGCGATCACCTAGTTGCCGTGATTGTTTATGATTGTTTTTAGCGTATATGTTGCATAGATAGACCGTCATGCTCACAATTGGATGCAAGGGGGGATGGGACGGATGACCGAGGCCCACATCGAACGGGAGATCCAGAGCCAGCCGGAGTGCTGGCGTCGTGCGGCGGACGTCGCGCCGCGACACGCATCGGTCCTGCCGCAGGCGGGCGAGCGTGTGGCTGTCGTCGGTTGCGGGACTTCCTGGTTCATCGCGCAGGCTTACGCACGGCTGCGCGAAGATGGTGGTCACGGCGAGACGGACGCGTTCGCCGCCTCAGAGATGCCGGAGGGCCGTTCCTACGACCGGATCCTCGCGATCACCCGGTCCGGCACCACCACTGAGGTTCTCGACCTCCTCAAGCAGGTACGGGGCACCACCCCGACCGTCGCGATCACCGCGGTTCCCGAGTCGCCGATCGCCGACGTGGCCGACACGATCGTCTCCCTGGACTTCGCCGACGAGGAGTCCGTGGTCCAGACACGCTTCGCCACCACCGCGCTGATGCTCCTGCGCGCCTCCCTCGGCGACGACGTCGACACAGCGCTGAGCGACCTGAGCACCGCCCTCACCTCCGACCTCCACCCCCAACTCCTGACCGCGGAACAGATCACGTTCCTCGGTCAGGGCTGGTCCGTGGGGCTCGCCAACGAGGCGGCCCTGAAGATGCGGGAGGCCGCCCAGGCCTGGACCGAGTCCTACCCCGCGATGGACTACCGCCACGGTCCCATCAGCGTCACGACCACCGGTCGTGTGGTGTGGATCCTCGGTGCCGCCCCCGACGGCCTCGTCGCTGACGTCGAGCGCACCGGCGGCCACGCCGAGACCAGTTCCCTCGACCCTCTCGCCGAACTCGTTCGAGTCCAGCGGCTGGCGCTCGCGACCGCGCGCGCCAAGGGTCTCGACCCGGACCAACCGCGCAACCTGACTCGTTCCGTGATCCTTGACCACTGATATGGGAGGAGGGTCGGGATCGTGATCCTCACGGTCACTCTGAACGCGGCGCTCGATGTCACCTACGAGATCGAGCGCCTCGTTCCCAACAGCGCGCACCGCGTCACACAACAGCACGCCCAGGCGGGGGGCAAGGGAGTCAACGTGTCCCGCGTCCTGGCGGCACTCGAACAGGACACCTGCGCGACCGGCCTCGTCGGCGGCGCCACGGGACAGGCGATCCGCGAGGAGGTGGTCTCAGGCTTCCCAGAGGCGTTCCTGTCCATCGGCGCCGAGTCCCGACGCACACACACCATGGTCTCCGGGGCCGACGGCGACGCCACCCTGTTCAACGAGACCGGCCCACGGGTGTCGACGGCGGAGTGGTCGGCGTTCCGCGACCACTTCACCCGCATGATCGCGACCGTGGACGTGGCGGTCTGCTCCGGCAGCCTACCGCCCGGGGTGCCCGACTCCGCCTACGCGGAACTGGTCGAGCTCGCCCGGAGCCGCGGCGTGCCCACGGTGATCGACGCCACCGGCGCGGCGCTCACCGCCGCCGCGGCGGCCGGGCCCACCGTGGTCAAACCCAACGCCCAGGAACTCGTGGAGACCACGGGGCACCGCGACCCGCTGCTCGGCGCCCGCGCCCTGCGGGACATGGGCGCGCAGTGTGTCGCGGTCTCTCTCGGCGCCGAGGGGCTCCTCGTGGTGAACGAGGACACGGCCGTGCGGGTCACCCCGCCGGAACGCGTCCGCGGCAACCCCACCGGAGCCGGGGACGCGACCGTGGCCGCGATCGCCACCGGGCTGGCCGCCGGCCACACCTGGGGCCAGATCGCCAAGGACGCGGTCGCGTTGTCCGCCGCGGCGGTGCACTTTCCGGTCGCCGGCGGGTTCTCCACGCCCGACTACATCCGATACCAGTCCGCCGTCCGGGTGGAGGACGTCTCCGTCGACTCTCCCTGGCCGACGACAGCGAGTTTGGAGCATGAGGATGCCGCTGACGTCCACTCTTGACCTGGTCGCTCCCGCCGCAGCGGCGGGCCATGGTGTCGGGGCCTTCAACGTCGTGCAGTTGGAGCACGCCGAGGCCCTCGTCGCGGGCGCCGAGCGGGCCGAAACCCCGGTCATCCTGCAGATCAGCGAGAACACCGTGCGCTACCACGGCGCGCTCGCGCCCATAGGCCTCGCCACCTTGGCCGTGGCCCGGGCCGCGACCGTACCGGTCGCGGTTCACCTGGACCATGCCACCCGCCCTGACCTGGTGGGCGAGGCCGTCGAGCTGGGGTTCCCGTCCGTGATGTTCGACGCCTCCGCGCTGGAGTACGCGGAGAACGAGGCGGCGACGGCCGACGTGGTGCGGCACTGCCACGCCAACGGGGTCGTCGTCGAGGCCGAGCTGGGCGAGGTCGGCGGCAAGGACGGTGTTCACGCCCCAGGTGCCCGCACCGACCCCGACGACGCGCGACGGTTCGTCGAACGCACGGGTGTGGACATGCTGGCGGTCGCGGTGGGAACGTCCCACGCGATGGTGGAACAGACCGCCACACTGGACTTCGCGCTCATCGAACGCCTGCGTGCCGCGGTGAGCGTGCCGCTGGTGCTCCACGGCTCGTCCGGTGTCTCCGACGACGACCTGGGGCGCGCGGTGCGGGCCGGCATCACCAAGGTCAACATCGCCACCCGTCTGAACGCGACCTTCACCACGGCCGCCCGGACATGGCTGAGCGACAACCCCAACGGTGTGGACCCACGTCGGTATCTGGGGGCGGCCCGCGACGCGGTCGCCGGCGAACTGCCGGAGATCCTGCGGACGTTGACCACTCCGGCCGTCGAAGCACCGGCGTAGTCGCCGAGACGCGAGCGTGGGGCGTGTGGTGGTTCGCGCGCCGCCAAGCAGCCCACCGGCAGGGACCTGGAGAGCACGGCCCCGGCGCCACACCAGGAAAGCAGGGAGGGGTGCGGGACCACCCAACCAGTGGGACGCGGCGACCGGAGATGCCTGCGAGCTCCCGGGCCACCGGCGGTCGGGCGACATCGTCCACACCCCGAACGGGGACACCAGCACCTTCCAGCCTCGAACGCACGGGAGGCGAGCACTCCGCACCAGGGTGCGCGCGACAGGAACGACGAAGCGACGAATCGCACCGAGTGGGAGCCACTCGCAGCGGGCACTTCAGGACACGGTCTCGGCGCCACGCCAGAAAGGGAACCGGTCCGCCCGCGGTCGAACCGACGGTCCGCGCTCCGCCACCGGGGCACCAGCATCGCTCAGCCTCCGACACTAGGGACGCGAACACTCCGCACAGCAGCGGGCATACGACACGATCGGAGCGGACGCCGTGTACGCACCTCGGCCGTCAGGGAACCAACGCTCTCGCCTGAGCGGCGGTTGCGCGCACACCGGGCGGACGGGCGACCCTGACGTCCGTCGGAACGCTCGCCCCCGGCCGAGGAACGCCGTGCGGGCACTGTAGCTTTCAGCGGGGTGCGGAGACGGCCGTACCCTCGGCGGGGGCCGCGAGATCGTGGTCACGGGGCGCACACGTCCCGACCCGTACAACCTGGACACGCCACTGCGGACCTGGGGGAACACACAATGGCAGACCTGATCGGCAAGGGCGTCAGCCCTGGAGTAGCCGTCGGACCGGCACGGCGCATGGCGCGTGACGTGCCCGAACCCGACTCCTCCGCGACGCACGCCGGGGATGCCGCGGCCGAGACCGCACGCGCCCGCGCCGGGCTGGAGCACGTCGCCACCGATCTCACCCGGCGCGGCGAGAAGGCCGGTGGCGAGGCCGCGGCCGTGCTCAGCGCCCAGGCCCTGATGGCGCGCGATCCCGCGATCGCCAAGGACGTCGAGAAGCGCGTCAACGCGGGCGCCACCGCGCAGCGGGCCACCTACGACGCCTTCCTCGCCTACCGCGAGCCGCTGCTGGCGGCCGGCGGCTATCTCGCCGAACGTGTCGTTGACCTGGACGACGTGCGGGACCGCGTCGTGGCACACCTGCTCGGGGTGCCAATGCCCGGCATCCCTGAGTCCGGGGAACCTTTCATCCTCGTCGCGGCGGACCTCGCCCCCGCCGACACCGCCACCCTGGACCCCGATCGGGTACTCGCCATCGTGACCCGCGAGGGAAGCCCGACCAGCCACACGGCGATCCTCGCACGCACCCTCGGCCTCCCCGCCGTCGTGGCCTGCCCAGGCACCGACGACATCGTTGACGGAACGCTCGTACTCATCGACGGGACCACCGGCGGCGTCACGCTGGATCCCACCACAGAGCGCGTGGGGTCCGTGCTCGACGCCGACCGCGTCCGCACCCAAGCTGCGGCCCGAGCGGAGGGCCCCGGAAGGACGGGCGACGGGCACTCGGTCGCGCTGCTCGCCAACATCGGCGGGCCCGCCGACGCCGAGGCGGCACGGACCGCCGGCGCGGAGGGGGTCGGACTCTTCCGGACCGAGTTCCTGTTCCTCGACCGCTCCGACGCCCCGGGGCACGACGAACAGGTGTCGACCTACCGCCAGGTGTTCGCGAGCTTCCCGGGCGCCAAGGTCGTTGTGCGCACCCTCGACGTGGGGGCGGACAAGCCCCTTCCGTTCCTCCCGCCGCCCGGAGCGGAGCCCAACCCGGCGCTCGGCGTCCGCGGGCTGCGCATGATGCGCGACGTACCGGAGGTGCTGCGTGGGCAGCTCGCCGCCCTGGTCGAGGCCACGCGGGGAACCACGGTGGAACTCGCGGTCATGGCTCCCATGGTCACCGACCGCGCGGACGCCGAGTGGTTCGTCGCCCAGTGCCGCGACGTGGGCGTCGAGCAGATCGGCGTCATGGTGGAGGTGCCCGCGCTCGCGCTCAGCGCACGACACGTCGCCCCCACCGTGGACTTCTTCAGCATCGGCACGAACGACCTCGCCCAGTACACCTGCGCGGCCGACCGGGAGAGCGGACCGCTGCACCACTTCCAGGACGCGTGGCAACCGGCCGTCCTGGAGCTCATCACCCTGACCGGTACCGCGGCGGCTGCCGCCTCCATCGGCTGCGGTGTGTGCGGCGAGGCCGCCGCCGACCCGGTCCTGGCCTGCGTGCTGGTGGGCCTCGGCGCGACGTCGCTGTCCATGGCCGCCTCCGCTCTGCCGTTGGTCCGGGCCGCTCTGGCGTCGCACTCCCTGGAGCAGTGCCGCGCCGCGGCCGAGTCCGCACGCCGTACCGCGAGCCCGGAAGCGGCGCGCGTCGCGGCCCGGGTCCAACTGCCCAACCTGCAGGACCTCGGCCTGTGAACCCGGGGGTCGGCCCCCTCCCGGCCGTCCCCCGTTGGATGACGGAAGCCCGACCCGCCTCCGAGCTTCCGCCATCCAACCCCCCATTGAATACCACGGTGAGGACGCCCGGCAGGACCTGGTGAAGGAGGTCGTCCGTGGCCGGAGTCGGAGCCGGCTCGGCCAGGAGCTCCGCCAGTCCGGGGTGTCGTTGTGTGTCCAGGTGTCGGAACGTCGCGGGGCCGGGCGTTGGTCCGACGGTCGCGAGCAGCGCCGCGACACCGTTGGTCACGGCGATGGCCTCCATCGCGCGGTGGGGAGCGTCCACGGGAATCGCGGTCGCCCGACAGTCCTCGTGACTGAAGGAACCGGCCGCGCGGTCACTCCCGCTCAGTTAGGTGGCGTCCACCGCACGAGTGGGGCCGAGCCCTTGATCAAGGCGCCGGTAGGGATCAGGCGCATGGCCGTGTTGCGGAGGGACTGACGCGGACCGCCCCCGACGTCTGCCCCCAGCCATTGGTTGATGCGAGCCTGGCGGGCGAGGGCGCGGCAACGAGGGCGGCGGACGCGGTCGAACTTCGCGAGTGCGTTGCCCAGGCTGTTTCCTCGGACGACCCGCTGCGCGACGAGTGTCCCCAGGCTCGCTCCGTCCTCCAGGGACGTCGAGGCGCCGGCACCCATGGTGGGAAGGGCGGCGTGGGCCGCATCGCCGACCATGAGGACGCGGCCTTTGACGTAGTTGGGAAGTCCACCGGGCAGGTGGTAGACGTCGTGGCGCATCAGCTGCTCCGGCTTGGTGTCCTCGATCTGCTCTACGACCTCTGGTGCCCAACCGAAGAACCGTGCCCGGGCCGCGGCGACTTCGTCGTCGAAGGTGGCCTTTTCCGGGTGTCGGAAGTATCCGTACCAGTACTGTTCGGATTCGCTGATGGGCATGGTCCCGAAGTCCGCGTTGGGCCCCAGGTATGCCGAGAGTGCGTCCTCGTAGCCGTTCCGCGGGATGATCGCGCGCCAACTGGTGTGACCGCTGTACCGTGGCTTCGCCGCCGGGAAGAGTTCACGCCGTACGACGCTCCACATGCCGTCCGCCGCGATCACGAGGTGGGACTCCACCTGGTGGGCGGTCCCCTCCTTCTCCCATGTCACCGTGGCCAGGTCACCATCGGGAGCGCCGGGCCGAACTCCGGTGACGGGCGCGCCCGCGATGACCTCAGCGCCGAGTTCAACGGCCTTCGCGAGCAGCGCGGCGTGGATCCGCTGGCGGTGGACCCCCCACACGTAGAGAGACGGCGGAATGTCATCGCCGGTCGGGCCGCGCAGGAGGCTATGTCCCTTCAGGTCGCGGTAGCCGACATGGAAGGTCCGGTAGCAGAAGTCATCGATCTCCGCGTCGGAAAACCCGATGGACCGCAGCGCGGTGATGCCGTTTCGGGGCAGACCGACTCCCGCCCCCTCCTCTCCCGTCTGCTGACGACTCTCCAACACCGTGGTCCGCCAGCCCGCTCGCGTGAGCGTGATCGCCGAGGCGAGTCCCGCCAGTCCTCCTCCGACGACGGTGGCGTTGAGTTCCCGCATGTCCGATCCCCCATCTCCGGACCTCGCCGTCGAGGACCGGCTATTCACTACTGACGTAGTAAATAGTATGCGAGGACACGAGAGGGGCCACAGGAGGGTGCGGAAACGCACACACCACTGCTGACCAGCGGTAGAGCGACACGCTACGGGCGGGTGGGCCGCTCCTCACGGCCTAGACTCAGGGGCATGCCCGCCGCCAATCCGCGTCGCCGGCGTGTCCTCGCGGACGCCGCCATCGCCCTCCTCGCCGAACACGGCGCCCACGGACTGACCCACCGTTCCGTGGAGAGGCGCGCTGACCAACCGGCGGGAACCGCCTCGAACTACTTCCGGAACCGCGAAGCCCTCCTGGTCGCGGCGGCGGAACGCGTCCTCGAGCTGCACATGGCCGACGTGGCCGCCGCCACCTCGGCCGGAGGCGCGGGCGCGGCCGGGCCCCGGCCCGAGGACAGGCACGAGTGGTCGGCCGACGAGCTGGCCGACCTCCTCGCCCACTCGCTGTGGGAGGCCGCGACCACCTACCGCGAGCGCTATCTCGCCGCCGTGGAGCTCCAGCTCGCGGCCCGCGGCTATCCCGCCCTCGCCGACAGTCTGTCCGCGCTCCTGGGCGATGCGGTGGCCAGCAGCAGACAGCTCCACGTGACGATGGGGACACCGGTGTCGCCGGAGGCTGTCCGCACGTTGAGCGACATGTACATCGGCGCGTTGTTCACCCTGGTCGCGCAGCCCGTCGAGCAGCTTGACCGCACGGCGGTCCACAACCTCGCCACGTCCATGGTGCGTGGAGCCATCCAGCTCGACACCAGCACCTGAGTTCCCGATCCGGTTACGGTCCACAGCCACCGCATTGCCATATGTCTGGCTTGCGGGGAATCTGGTAGTCCTCCCGATCCACACTCCTACCCCCCGAGGATCGCATGGCTGAGCACGAGATCCGCGTTGACTACGAGAAGTCCGTCACCGCGCAGGAGACTGTCGCACACAACCGCTGGCACCCCGACGTGGAGCCCGTGATCACCTGCCAGTCGGGCGACGAGGTGGTCATGGAGACACTCGACGCGTTGGACGGTCAGCTCGGGCCCGATGTCGACCTGGAGGACCTTCACTCACTGGACCTGGGGCGGGTCCATCCCCTCACCGGCCCGATCCACGTCGAGGGCGCGGAACCGGGCGACCTGTTGGACGTCGAGGTGCTGGAGATCCAGCCCGACACCTACGGGGCGACCGGAGAGGTGCCCGGCTTCGGTTTCCTGCGGGACCACTTCCCCGAACCGTTCCTCGCGCGCTGGGACCTCGCCGACGGCTGGGCGACCTGGGCGGAGATCCCGGGGGTGCGCGTTCCGGGAGCCCCCTTCCTGGGCCTTATGGGGGTCGCGCCGAGCCACGAGCTGTTGCGACGCGCCACGGAGCGCGAGACAGCGGCGGCGCGGCGTGGGGAGGAGGTTCTGTTGCCGGACCCGGCGGGAGCCGTGCCCGGGGGCGTGGTGGGTGAGGAAGGACTGCGCACCGTGCCACCCCGGGAGAACGGCGGAAACCTCGACATCAAGCAACTCAGCGCGAGCGCCCGGCTCCAACTGCCGGTGTTCGTGCCCGGCGCCTTGTTCAGTTGCGGCGACGCTCACTTCGCGCAGGGTGACTGCGAAAGCTGCGGCATGGCGATCGAGATGAGGTCCACCGCGCGGCTGCGCTTCACCCTCCGCAAGGGAGAGGCCGCACGGCGCGGAATCACGACGCCCCACTTCCAGCGGGACGACTACTGGGTGGCGCCCCACTTCGCCGCCCCGCGCCGGTTCCTCGCCACGACCGGAATGCCGATCACGAATACCGGCGAGAACCGGTCCGAGGACCTCACCGAAGCGACACGTCAGGCCCTGCTCGCCATGATCGACCTGTTGGGAGAGCGCGGCTACACCCGCGAGCAGGCGTACGCGATCTGCAGCGTGGCGGTCGACCTCAAGATCAGCCAGGTCGTGGACGTGCCCAACGTTCTCGTGTCGGCGTTCCTGCCCCTGGACATCTTCGAGGATGAGCTGAGTTGACCCCGCAATAGCGGCTCGGGGCCCACCCCCACACGTTCGATGTGGCGAAATCCCGGTGGGTGTGGAAGAACCCTGGTGGGGGTGGAGGGGGGTCAGAGGTGGGCGAGCTCGTGCTGGATGTCGCGGGTGTTCTCGTGCAGCCGACGGTAGAGCCGGTAGAGCTTCTCGTAGGTGGGCGCGTCGGTTCCGGGTTCGATGACGGATCGTGGTGGGTTCCAGCGGGTGGCGCGGTCGGCGAGACCGACGCCGACCGCGGCGAACTTGGCGTCACCGTAGGCGGCTCCGATGGTGCGGGTGGGGATCTCCTGCCGGTGGCCGGTCGTGTCACTGACGATGGCCGGCCACAGGTCGGAGGTCGCTCCGCCTCCGACGGCGACGATCCGCCGCAGTGGCACCCCGACGTCGGCGAAGGCGTCGAGGTTGTGACGGGCTCCGAACGCGGTCGCCTCCAGTAGCGACCGGTACACGTGGCCGGCACCGTGCCGCAGGGTGAGTCCGGCGATGACGCCACGCGCGTCGGGGTCGGCGAAGGGGGTGCGCTCTCCGTCGAAGTACGGCAGGGCCAGCAGGCCGCCGGACCCGGCGGGCACCGCCTCGGCCTCCGCGACGAGTTCGGCGAAAGGCCTCTCCCCCGCGATGTCCCGGAACCAGGCGGTGATCGCCCCGGAGCTCGCCATGCCTCCGGCGAGCGTGTGCATCCCGGCGTGCTGCCCGATGGTTCCCCAGAGGTTCTCGTGGATGACGGGCTGGTCGGTGACCGCGATGAAGAACATCGTGGACCCGTACATGATCATGACGTCGCCGGACTCACGCACATCGGCGCTCTCCGCCTCGGCCCACGCGTCGATGGTGCCGACCGCTACCGGGGTTCCCTCCGGGATTCCGGTCTCGGCCGCGGCGGCGGCCGAGACCGTTCCGGCGACGTCACTCGGCCACCGCAGCTCGGGCAGGGTCAGACCGGGCGCGACGACCTCGGCCCACTCCGGGATCCACGTGTTGCGCTCCCGGTCGTAGAGGGGTTGGCTCTGGCTCGCTGAGTGGTGGTCCAGGACGTAGGCGCCGGTCAGCCGGAACACGGCGTACGAGCTGGCCATGAACAGGCGTTGGGTGCGGCCCCAGATGTCCGGCTCGTTGCGCGCCAACCAGGTGACCTTCGGTCCCGCCGACTGTGACGACAGCCTGGATCCCGTGCGGCGCAGCACCTCCTCGGCCCCCAGCGTGCTCTCCAGCTCCGCCGCGATATCGACAGCGCGGGTGTCGACGCCGTAGAGGATCGCCGGGCGCAGCGGGCGGCCCGCCGCGTCGGCGGGGAGGACGACCGGCCCGATACCGCTCACGCAGACGCCCTGCACGGCGCTCGGCTCGACCTCGGCGAGCAGGGTCCGGCTGAGGTGGACGACGTCGTGCCACCACACGCCGTCCGCGTCCTGCTCCACCCACCCCGGGTGAGGGCGGGACACTCCGTGGGCCACCGTGGCCTGCGCGACCACGTCTCCCTCCGGAGTCGCCAGCACGCCCTTACTACTCGCGGTACCGATGTCGATTCCGAGAAGCAGAGGTGTCGCACCGGGGGCGATACCGGACATGGCACGGTCTCCGTTTCAAGTCTCGCCCCTCACGGTGTCGTTCGGAGGGGTGGCGGGCGGGGTGGCCGCCCGACGGTCTCCCACAAGGTGGGGCGGCGTGACGCCCCGGGGTCAGTGTCCTCGTGGCGGGCGTCGAGCCCGCCTGGAGGCGCGGATGTCAGGGGGCCGGGTCCGCCAGGTTCACGCCCGCCCGCCGCGCGAGTACCTTCACCAACGCGGAGGCGTTCTCCTCCCCGAGACCGTCCTGGACGCCGGCTCTCGCGGCCTCCTCGACGACCGCCAGGGCGGGAAGGTCCACGCCGGCCGAGGCCGCGAGGTCACTGACGAGTCCCAGGTCCTTGAGCAGCAGCCGTAGCGAGAAGTCGGGGCGGTAGTCGTCCCGCAGGACCTTGCGCCCGACCCCCGAGTAGAGCGGTGTACGGAAGTCGGTACGGTCGAGGACGTCGAGCACGGCGGAAAGGTCCAGGTTGTTGCGTCTGGCCAGCGTCAGTGCGTCGCCCAGCGACTGGAGCTGGGCGGCGACCAGCATGTTGCCCACCAGTTTCATCCGGTTCCCGCTTCCGGGCCCGCCCATGTGGTGGACGCTGTCGGCGATGGGATCCAGCACGGGCGCGGCGGCGGCCACGTCGGCGGCGGCCCCGCCGACGACGACCCACAGACCACCCGCGGCCGCCTCTCCCCGCGACCCGAAGACGGGCGCGTCGAGGAAGCGCGCGCCGCGCTCACCGTAGGCGGCGTGCTGGCGTTCCCCCAGTTCGGGCGAGACGGTGGAGAGGTCGATGACGAGTGCGCCGGACGGCACCAGCCCCGCCAGACCCCCTTCCGACAGCACGACGGCCTCCACGGCCGCGTCGTCGGAGAAGCAGTAGAGCACGTACTCGGCGTCGGCCACCGCCTCGGCCGGCGTGGCCGCGGCGCGGGCCCCGGCCGCGACGGCCGGACGGGCACGCTCCGGGGTGCGGTTGTGGACCGTGACCTGGTGCCCGGCGGTGAGCAGGTTCTCCACCATGCCCTGTCCCATGGTGCCCAGTCCCAGGAATGCCACGCGTGCCATATCGTCCCCGTTCGTCGCCGCCGCCCTGTCGCGGCGGTTGTGCTCAAAGTGCCGAGTGCGAGTGCTGTCGAGTGTCCTACCCGGAAGGAAGCGAGGGTCCGCCCGTGGCGGGGTGCCGTCGAGGGACCCTCGTCGTCCTACGTTCGCGGGTCCTGGTCAGTGGTCCGCAGCGCCCCGGTCGTGTCACCGTCGGGGTCGACGGCCCCGCCGGCCGGGCCGGCCAGCTCGGGTTCCGTCGCCGCGGGCGGCGCGGCGTCCGGCCGTTGGTCCTTCCCCTTCAGCCAGAACCGCCAGCCCGGGGCACGGGAGCCGTCCCCCATTCGCTGGCTGATGCCGAGGACCGCGATCAGCAGCACGCCCCAGCCGAACTCGGCTGCGAAGTTGGCGCCGCCCCACGTGCCCAGGGCCATGTTGATGCCGGTCTGGATCTGCTGCATGGCCGCGACCGAGAGCACCACCAGGGCGATGCGCCCCCGACCTCCGAAGGTGTCGATCCCGGTGACCACGGCGACGAGGATCGCCTGGATCAGGAACGAGGACCCGAAGGACACGTTCGCCGAGTTGGTGCCGCCGAACATGAGGATCCCGGCCAGTGAGGCCAGGATCCCACTGAGGACGTAGGTTCCCACCTGGACGCGGGCGACGTTCATCCGCGCGAACCGGGCCACCTTCTCCGAGGCGCCGACCGAGTAGACGCGGAAGCCGAACCGGGTGCGGGTCGTGACAACGCTCAGGATGACGACGATCGCGGCGAAGAAGAGGAAGGAGATCGGGATCCCCGCCACCGTGCCACGACCCAGGGCGTTCAGGGTCCCGGTCCCGTAGACGGTGCTTCCGCCCGTGATGCCGGTGGCGATCCCCGTGAAGATGCCCATCGTGCCCAGGGTGATCGGGATCGGGTGCACCTTGAGGTAGGAGACCAACAACCCGTTGACCGTCCCGGCGATGGCGCCGACCGTGACGGCGACGAGCAGGCCGACGACGGTCGCGGGGCCGGCCCCGAGACTGGGCTCCAGCGCGGTGACGGTCAGGGCGAGCCCGATCGCGGCGCCGTTGGCGACAGCCACGATCGACAGGTCGATTCCGCCGACCAGGAACGTGAGTCCCACACACAGCGCCAGGATGCCGATCGGCGCCATCTGGTTCGCCATCGAGGCGATGTTGCGGAACGTCGGATAGGTGTTGGGCGCCAGAACGCTCAGCACGATGAACAACCCGACGATGAGCGCGACGAGGGCGATGATGTGCTGCCCGCCGCCAAGACGTTGCCGCATCAGGCCACGACTCCTCTCGCACGATCCACCCGGCGCTGTCGCAGCGCGGGAATTCCAACACCGAGGAGCAGGAATCCGCCCACGAAGGCCGGCTGCCACGCCGAGGGGATCCCGACGAGGACCAGGCTCGCCCCAACCATGGTCACCAGGATGACGCCGAGCATGGTGCCCAGGACCGTCCCACGGCCGCCGAGCACCGACGCCCCGCCCAGCACGACGGCCGCGAGGACGTCGAGTTCCATGCCGACGAGCGTGAACGGGTCCGCGGCCTGGTTCAGCGAGGCGCTGATGATGCCGGCCAGACCGGCCAACGCGCCCGCGAGCACGTAGGCGCTGAACCGCACCCGCCGCACCGGCACGCCCAGACGGATGGCGGCCTGTTCGTTGTCACCGGCGGCGTAGAGGCTGCGCCCCCAGTTGGTGTAGCGCAGCGCCCAGGCGATGACGAGCGCGAGGACCACGAGTACCAGCACCGCCACGTGCAGCGACGCCTGCCGTCCCCCGGAGGAGAGGGTGAGGAGCTGGGTCCCGGCGAAGTCGCTCATCTGCGCCGGCAGGACCCGGATCCGGTCGGTGCCGACGAAGGCCAGCAGTCCCCCGCGGAACAGGGTGAGCGTCCCCAGGGTGACGATGAGCGACGGGAGCTTGAGCCAACTGACGAGAGTCGCGTTGACCGCGCCGAAACACGCGCCGATCGCGCTCGCCAGCAGCGCGGCGACGATGAAGCTGCCTTGGAAGTCGAGCTCGGTGAGGGCGACCGTGGCGATGTACATCGAGGCCACCGCCGTGGCCGACACCGAGACGTCGATCCCCGCGCTGATGAGGACGACGAGCAGGCCCAACGCCATGATTCCGATGACCACCGAGCCACGGGCGATCCCGAAGAGGTGGGCCAGTGACAGGAACTGCGGCGAGATGAGCGCGAAGACCGCGGCGAGGCCGATGATGACCGCCGCGAGCATCGCCTCACGGGTGGCGAACACGCGCCGGATCACTGCTCGCCTCCTTTGCTGACGATCTCCAGGTACTGATCCTCCGTGAGTTCGTCCGCCGGGTGTGCGGCCACGACTCGTCCCTCATGGACGAACAGGATGTCGTCGCATACGCTCAGCAGCTCAGCGGGCTCGTCGGAGATCACGAGCAGGGCGGTGCCGTCGTCGGCGACCTGCCGGATCAGGTTGTGGATGTAGGCGCGCGAACCGATGTCGACGCCGACGGTCGGGTTGTTGAGGATCACGACCTCCGGTCCCGGCGCCAGTGCCCTGGCCAGCAGGACACGCTGTTGGTTCCCACCGGACAGCGAGGACACGGGCTGCTCGACCGTGGGCGCCTTGATCTTGAGGTCGTCGCGCCAGTAGGTCGCGATCTCCCGGATCTTGGCGTTGGAGAGCATGCGGCGGGAGTCCACCGCGGCGTCCAGGTGGTTGATGACCGTGTTGTCGGCGATCGACCAGTCGAGGAACAGGCCCTCGGTGAGACGGTCGTCGGGCACGTACTGCAGCCGCGGGTTGGTCCGCAGGTCGGTGGCGGGCTTGCCGTGGAAGAGGACGTCGCCCTTCTCGTGGTCGACGAGACCGGCCATGGCGAGGCCGATCTCCGTGCGGCCGGACCCGACGACACCGGCGAGTCCCAGGACCCGGCCCTTGTGCAGTGCCAGGTCCACGTTGTGGAAGCTGGAGCTGAGGCTGAGGTCCCGCAGCTCCATCACCGGTGTGGCGGTGCGGCTGGCGACGTTGGTGCGGCGGTCGTTCTCGACCACGCCGCCCGTCATCAGTTCCGTGATGCGTTCCTGGTCGTACTCCTGGGACGGGCCCGAGGAGACGATGTCCCCGTCGCGGATCACGGTCACGTCGTCGGCCACGTCGACGATCTCCCGCAGCTTGTGCGAGATGAAGACGAACGACAGCCCCTGCTGGCTCAGCGAACGGATCGCCGACAGAAGCTGCTCGATCTCGTCGTGTGTCAGCGCGGCGGTCGGCTCGTCCATGAGGATGATCCGGCCGTCCGAGGACACTGTGCGCGCGATCTCGACGAGCTGGCGTTCGGCGGTGGAGAGGTCCCCCAGCCGGGCGTTGAGGTCGATGTCCAGCTCCAGGGCCCGTAGGGCCTCCCGCGCCTTCGCCTTCATGGCCCGTCGGCTGAGGCCCCGCAGCAGCGGGACGTCACCCGAGAACGTCAGGTTCTCGGCGACGGTCATGTTGGGGAAGAGCGCGAGGTCCTGGAAGATCACGCGCACACCGCGTGCGATGCTCTCGCGCGGCCCCACGCGGTCGATCGGTTCCCCGTCGACCGCGATGGTGCCGCTGTCCGGCTCGACCACCCCGGCGATGATCTTCGTCAGGGTGGACTTGCCCGACCCGTTCTCACCCACGAGTCCGTGGACGGTGCCCTTGCGGAGCGTCAGGTCAACGTCCCGGAGGGCCGTGACCTTGCCGTAGGTCTTGGTGACCCCACGAACGGTCACGGCCGGAGGGACGTTAGAAGTCATACTCGTCGACGTTCTCTTCGGTCACGTTGATCCACGCCTCGTCGCCGTAGATCACCTTGCCGTCGATCGTGATGTTCTCGTAGCCGTCGACGCCCAGGTCCATACCGTCGGTGATCTCCTCACCGTCGAGGATGGCCTTGGACAGGACGTTCATCGCGTACGCGGCGTCGGCCGGGTCCCAGAAGGTGATCAGGTCGATGGCGCCGGACTCGATGCCCGCGCGGGCGTCCTCGGCGGTGCTGGTGCCCACGACGGTGATGTCGTCCTGCAGCCCGGCCTCCTCGACGGCCTGACCCGCGCCCACCACGTCGGTGGAGGCCGAACCCTGGACGCCCTTGAGGTCGGGGTAGGCGGAGAGCAGTTCCTGCATGCGCTCGTAGGCCTGCTGAGAGTCGTCGGAGGTCTCGACGATGTCCCCGACGTGCTCCATCTCGGGGTAGTTCTCCTCCTGGTACTCGATCGCCGCGTTCACCCAGTCCATGTGGGTGGCGGAGCTGAGCGAGCCCACCATGAGCGCGTACTCGCCCTCACCGTCCATGCGGGTGGCGAGCTGCTCCATCAGGTTCTGGCCGTAGTCGGCGTTGCGGAACGCTTCGAGGTCGTAGTCGGCGTTCTCGATCTCGGGCGCCTCGTGGGTGATGACCACGACGTCGTCGTCCATGGCCTCACCGAGGACCTGCTCCACCGCGTCAGGCTGGAAGGGCACCACGTTCAGCGCTTCCACGTTCTGGGCGAGGAGGTCGTCGATGACGCGGACCTGGGCGTTGGCGTCGGCCTGCCCGGACCCCTGCATGTAGGCGTTCTCGCCGGTGTCCTCGGCGTAGCGGTCGGTGCCCTCGCCGAGGCGGGTGAACCAGGAGATGCCCGTCAGCTTGGGCACCGTCACCATGGTGGGGCCGTCGCCGTCGGCGGCGGGGGCACCCTCACCACCCTCCTCATCCAGGCTTCCGCATGCGGTGAGGGCCATCGGAACAGCAACGGCCGCCGCCGCGATGGCGGTGATGCGGCCCTTGAACGAGGTCTTTCTCATTGCTCTCCCCTGAGATACGCGGCACCTGATGGTGCCTCCGGTACTGCAGAGTGGTCCCGTGACGGTGGCCGTGCCGGAGCCAGTGGTGGCTGTGCGCTGGCCGTGCCGCCGCCCGTGGATCACAGATCCTGGGCGACGTCCTCGACGAACCTGAGGAACGCGACGGAGCCCGGGTCCGGGCGTCCGACACTGCGCTCCCCGACCCAGCTGGCACGGCCTCGCTTGGAGGTCCGGCTGGTGCCCTCGTCCACCGCGGCACGGGCCGCGGTGAGCGCCGCGTCGGCGACCGCGCCGGCCGGCTGGTCGACCTGGGACTCCAGGACGTCCACCACCGGTGCGATCACGTCGACGACGGTCTTGTCCCCGACCGCCGCGCCCCCGCGCGCCATGATGTGGTCGAGCAGGGCGCGGGCGGCGGTGGCGAGCTCGCGTGAGGTGAACCGCGTCGCGTCGGTGACCGACCGCGACGCCGTGATGAGCCCACCTCCGACGAGGGCCGCGTATGTGGAGGGGTTGGCGCTGGCGAACGCGGCGCCGGCGGCACGGAGGATCTCGCTGGGGTGAGCGGTCTCCGGGAGCGCCGACACCGCGTCCCGCACGGCCTCGGCGCCGGAACTGATGGTGATGCCCAGGTCCCCGTCACCCAGCGCGGCGTCGGATTCCCGGAGTTCCTCCGCGTGGTGGGGCAGCCGGTCCACGACCGCCAGGACCGCGGAACGGAGCGGACCAGGGTCGGCGACGGTACGTACCTCGGTGGGGGTGTCGGCCGCCGCGCCGGTTGCCACCGCGCCCACCGTGCGCTTCGCCCCGGCCTCGGGAGCGGGTTCGGTCACGATCTGGGTGAAGAACGGGGACCGCGCGGGGGCGTCGATGAGTTCGGTGAGTTCGTCGTCGAGATTGAGGATGGACAGCGACGCCCCGGCCATCTCCAGGCTGGTGGCGTACTCCCCGACGTACTTGCGGTGGACGGTGACGCCGCGCTCGGCGAGTACCTGGTGGGTGCGCCGGTACAGGAGGTAGAGCTCCTCCAGCGGTGTGGCGCCCAGACCGTTGACGAGGACGGCGACGCGGCTGCCCTCGGTCAGGTCGAGTTCCTCGAGGAGTTCGGTGAGGAACCGGTCCGCGATGGAGTCGGCGGGCTCCAGGGGCCCGCGGTGGTTGCCTGGTTCACCATGGATCCCGATCCCGACCTCCATCTCGCCGTCGGCGAGGGTGAAGGTGGGCTTGCCGGCGGCGGGGAGGAAGGTCGGCGAGAGGCCCACTCCCATGGTGCGGCTGCGTGCCACGGTGCGCCGCGCGATCTCGGTGACGGAGTCGAGGTCGTCGCCACGTTCCGCGGCGGCGCCGGCGGTCTTGTAGGCGAAGATGAGCCCGGCCACGCCGCGCCGGGTGTCCATGGACTCCTCGGGCGCGGACAGGATGTCGTCGGTGCCGATGACCGTCGTGGTGCGCACGCCATCGGCCAGGGCGAGGTCTCCGGCGATGTCGAAGTTGTACACGTCACCGCCGTAGTTGCCGTACAGGTACAGAACTCCGGCGCCATCGTCGCTGGCCAGGGTCGCGGCGTGGATCTGCTCGGCCGACGGGGAGGAAAAGACGTTGCCCACGGCCACGCCGGAGGCGAGGCCACGGCCCACGTAGCCGAGGAAGAAGGGGAGGTGGCCCGATCCGCCGCCGGTGACGATGC
This sequence comes from Spiractinospora alimapuensis, assembly GCF_018437505.1. Classification (NCBI taxonomy): domain Bacteria; kingdom Bacillati; phylum Actinomycetota; class Actinomycetes; order Streptosporangiales; family Nocardiopsidaceae; genus Spiractinospora; species Spiractinospora alimapuensis. The sequence goes on from NZ_CP072467.1 coordinate 1,991,402, forward strand.
CGACCCGGCCCGCGGTGCCCGCGTCCGCCCGTACGAGGGCACGACAGTCGGCCGAGGCCGGGCGCAGCTCATCGCTGTGGGCGAGGAGGATTCCCTCCACCACCTCGTCAACGAAGTCCGCGGGGTCGTTGATGATCTTCTTCATGGGGCGCCGTTCCTAGTGCCTGAGTGCCATGAGTGGCCGCGACGTCATCGGGGGCGCCACGTGGTGTGGCGACGTCGGTGACGAGGCAGTGAATACCGCAACGAGCTCGATCTGAGCGGGTGAGTCGAGACCAGAAATGATCTTGATCACCGCTTGAAGTTACGAGCGTGTTTACTCCGTGTCAAATCAGTGTATAGACGACATCACGCAAAATACACGACACCGCACGCAAACATGCAGGTTAAACCCCAGAACCCCTCGGAAGTCCGAAAACCGGCCAATCACCACTCTCCGTGATACTCGCTGGTGAGACACACTTCACTCGAACGGCCTCGCGTGTGATACCCCACGCCACCCCCTGACCAACTACCCCGACCGACCATCTCGGCCGGCCGTCCCGGCCGACCGTCAACTCTGGTTGACACGGACGGCGCGTCAACCTACATTGACACTATGAGCACAGACCAGCAGATCGCGGTCGACGCGTCGAGCCGGGACCCGTCCGTCGGCCTCCGCGCCGTGCGCTCCCTGCGGGCCCTGGTGGAACGCCTGGAGCTCCTGCAGGTGGACAACGCACGGTCGCAGGGGTGGTCCTGGCAGGAAATCGCCGACCACCTGGATGTCAGTCGCCAAGCGGTGCACAAGAAGCACGCCCGCCGCCGTCAAGAGTGAGGGGAAGACCTCCAATGTTCGAACGTTTCACCCGCGTCGCGCGCTCCGTGGTCATCGACGCCCAGGAGGAGGCCAACGGGCTCAACGCCAAGACGATCCGACCCGAACACCTCCTGCTGGGCCTCCTGGCCGGTGGCGGCCCCGCCGCCCGGACACTGCACAACCAGGGCTGCGCGGAGTCCGCCGTCCGGGCCCACGCCTCAGGCCTGGACCCCAAGGCGTTGCAAAGCATCGGTATCAACCTGGACCAGGTCCGCTCCACCACCGAGGCCGCCTTCGGCGAAGGGTCACTCGACCGCCCCGGCGGCTCCCGCCCGCGCCACATACCGTTCGCCAAACAGAGCAAGAAGGCCCTGGAACTCGCGCTCCGCGAGGCGATCCGACTCCAACAACGCGATATCTCCGACGGCCACATCCTCCTTGGGCTCCTCCGTTCCGAGGACCCTTCCACCCAACGTCTCCTCCGCAGTATCTCGGTCGACCCGGCCTCCCTGCGCGAGGAGATGGAGGAGTCCCTGACCGCCGAGACCAGACCGCAGGAGTGAGCCCCACCAACGCTGGACGGAACCAAGCCCACAACCTGGTGCCACCACGTCGGTACGACGGCGGGAGGGACCCCGCCTCTCGTGACTAGGCGTTGGTGGCGCGCTGACGCAGACCTCGGCGCACATAGCGCAGGACTCCCACCGCGACGACGACGGCGACGACGCTCAGCACGGAAACCCACGTCGTCGCCTGACGCGCCGACTCGCCCTCGGCTGGGGCCGCCGCGGCGTCTTCGAGCAGATACAGCTCCCCATCGTCGATGAAGTGCAGGTCACCCGCTCCATCGACGGTCAGGCCGTGAGGGGCGTCCAGCGCCGTTCTGAGAGCGGGGGCGGGGACGGAACCGGTGCGGATGTCCTGACTGGCGCCGGCGATGACGCCGACACGGGCGCTGCCCTCGTCGTTGGTGACGCGCAGGATCCCGCCGCTGAACTCCCCCGGGGCGACGTTCTCGGTCTGGCGTAGTTGCCCGGAGACGTAGATCTCGTCTCCGTCGTCCGGCCCGACCGCCATGTCCGTGGCGGAGAAACCACCGTCCACGGCCCCGTACAGGGACACGGTGGAGAGCGTCTCCCCCTCATCGCTGAGCCTGATGAGGGTGTTGCGGTCGGTGTCCAGTACCACCACGGAGCCGTCGGCGTCCACGGCGAGCGCCCCGATGTCGGGCGCCCAGTCGACCACGGTCGTGAGATCGGCGAACTCGTAGAGTTCGCCGTCGTCCACGGTGTAGATGAGGTCGCGGGAGGCGGCGTAGAGACGGTCCGGCCCGACCGCGAACGACTCGATCCCCGCGTCCCGCTCGGTGAGGAAGGTGGTCGAACCGTCGAGGAACTGGCGCACCAGCCCGCCGTCACTCAGGTAGACGGTCGACCCGTCGTCCGCCGCCTCCACCGCGTCCACTCGGGCGCCCGGGGCGGCGAGGTACTCCTCCTCCGCCTGGCGGGACTCCGCCGTCACGTCGCCCACCAGGAACTCGTCCCGGGTGGCGACGACGAGGGACTCGTCGGGGCCGGCCGCGAGGTCCTTCGCTGTTTCGGAGAAGGACGAGATGGTGACCGGGCCCCCGCTCAGGGTTCCCTCATCGCGCCGCACCCGCCCGGTCGTCGTGCCCTGGCTCTCTTCGTCGCGGCGCCAGTTCGCGAGCACCGGGGCGTTAACGCGGGGCACGACCGACGCCCCCGCCTGCGCCGACGCGGGGATCCGCCACACCGTCGCGGATTCACGGGAGGGCGCCCGGTCGGTCAGGTAGAGGTCGTCCCCGTGGAGGACCACGTCACGGGTCGGCAGGGGCGTGTGTACCCGGACGGCGTCGCCGTCGTCCACGAGCAGGCCCTGCTCGCCCGCGACGAAGATGACGTCGTCGCCCACCGCGACGTCGACGGCGTCGCCGGTGTCGAGGGGTGTGGCGCTGGTGCTCAAGACGGGCTCCAGGACTCCGTCCTGTACCTCATACACACTCGATCCGGTGGCCATGTAGAGGGCGCCGTCCTCTGCGAGGTCGAACCCTCGCGCCAGTTCGCCGTCGGGGAAGTCCTCCGGCTCGAGGACCGTCTCGGACTCATCCTCCTCGTCGAGGTACACCACTTCGCCGTCCGGGGCACCGACGTATACCCCATCGTCGTCGGCGCCGAGGACGAGATGGCGCGACCCGACCGGGTCGGCATCGGAGGTGTAGGCGGTACGGATGGTGCCGTCGGTGTCGATGGCGCGCACACTCATGTCGCTCCCATCGCCGACATACACGGTGCCGTTGCCGGCCACCGCGACAGCGCTCGGGCTCTCCAGCGAGGCGTCGACGGCGGGACCGTCGTCCCCTCTGTCGCCCGCCTGTCCGAGCTGTCCCGCGACGACGTCCGCACTGCCGCCGGGGCTCATCGAGAAGACCAGCCCGGATTCGGTGTCGGCGACGTAGACCGTGCCGTCGTCAGCGACGTCGAGGCCGTCCGCGCCCGAGAACCCGTCGACGGTGGTCGCGACCTCCGCCTCCCCGATCAGTGGGACCAGGGTCCCCTCCGCCGATCCGAAGGAATCCGCCGCCGCGGAGGGTGCGGCGGCGACGGTGATCCCCAGCCCAAGTGTGGTGGCGAACGTCGCGGCGAGGACCAATCGAGGGGTCGGGTTCCGGCGCATCGGCCCGGGCACCTTTCGTCGAGGCGTGTCGAGGGGGTCACGGGGCGGTGGGGGACGGTCCGCCGCGGTCCGCGGTCGGGGGACAACGGACCACACGCCTCCGATTCTAGGGACCGTCCGGGCGCTCACCGTGACGGGGGCGAGATCCGTGTTCGGACCCACCGCCGGGGGAGGCCAGGCACACGCGAAGGCTCAACGCCCGACGAGGGCGCCGATCTCGGAGCGGCGCGCCCAGGCTATGAGCGCGAATATGACACCGAGGGCGACGGTCTGGACCGCGAACGCCTCGTAGCCCGCGGCGAGGAAGAGGTTGGCGACGGTCGCGCCCACCATTACCCCGAGCAGACCGAGGGCCGCGAGGCCCGCCAGGCGCGGGATCAGCAGCCCCACCGCTCCGGCGACCTCCAACACACCCGTGACGTAGCGAAGCCACTGGCCGAGCCCGATGTCGGCGAAGAGCCGCACCGCGTCGGCGCTCCCCATCAGCTTGGGGATCCCCTGCACGACGAGAAAGAACGCGGCGAGGAGTATCTGGACGGCCCACAGGACGGCCGTCAACCACGTGGGTCGCAACCGCCCGCTCGACACCGGCTCTCCGCTCATCCCAGGTCTCCTTTCTCGCGTTATCCTCGTCGCGTCCACACTGCCGTGGAGTGGCAGGCCGTGACCACTTCCGGCCGGAGCCCCTGGGCCCGTCGTCGTCGAGAATCACTCGGGCGAGGACCGATGGAAAGGCACCCGAGATCCGCAGGACGTCCGCTTCCTCCGCTGGGGCCCCGGAGCCGCGAGCCGTGGGGGCCTTGTCCCTCCTCGTACCCCTGACGCACGCCCCGGACCCACGTCCTGTCTCCCTGTTGGTGCCTTCGAAACCGGTACCGCCGACCCGGTCGAATCCCGCGCGTGGGTCGGGTGCGAATCCCTGGTCGACCACCGGGCACTCCCTGTTGGTCGGACCCCGCCGAGCCGAACGCCGATACGGTGCGGCCACCGGGGCCGAGGCGTCGACCGAAAACCAGGAACGGGTGTCCCGGTGACGAACCGCTCTCGGCCACCGGGACCGCTCGAAGCACTGTCCACTCGAGGGCGAGCCGCGACGAACGAGCGGGCTTCCGTTGTCCTCGGCCCCGGACGCTGCGAGGATCGACCCACATCCCCGCGATCGTGACCTCCTGATCACTGACCACCTGGTAGTGCCCGGCTCGTCACCCGATCCGACCGCGCAGGAGTCCGCCATGGCAGAGCTCCCTCACGGAACACCCGACCCGCGCCGCGTCCCCCAGTGGGCGCCGACCACCCCGGGCCCGGCCGGAGGAGCCGCTCCACCGCCTAGGGGCGGAGCGGCGGGCCGGCCCAAGTCTTCCACGGGGCGCACCGTTGGGGTCACCTGCCTGACCCTGGTCCTGGCGGCGGCCCTCGGTCTCCTCACGTTCGGGGGCCTGCTCTACTGGCACTTCACCTCCCCTGAGTACCAGCGCAGGATCTTCGACCAGTGGGGAGGCCACGACCTGGCCGACGACGCATGTGAGCGTCTCGCCGCCGCCCTCCCGGCCGGCCTCCGGGCGGGCCCGATCTCCCCTGAGTGGACCGACGACGAGAACGCGCCCTTGACCTGCCACTTCACCATCCCTGACGCCAGCGGCGCCGGCACCGAATGGAGCGTCGAGGTCACCTACTCGGTGCGCCATCAACCCCTGCTTTTCGGTGTGGATCGGTCCACCATCCTCGACGGCCGCTACGGCGGCGACAGCGAGTCCGAGGAGCTGCTGGCCGATTGGCAGGAGGTGTCGGACTGGCGTGGCGTCGACGGCGTGGGTGAGCGGGCCAAACACTTCCTGCTCTGGGACGACGGTTCTGATTCCGCGACTGGGGAGTGGCGCCAGGAGAGCGGCGTCCTCTCCAGCGTGGCGCGAACCCAGGACGACAACGCCGTGATCGACGTCAGCGTGTTCGCGAACCTTCCCCTTGCCGAGGACGACGACTTCGGCGACCCGGACACCTCCGCGATCGCCGCCAACTTCGGCGCACCCGCCGAGGCGATCCTGCCCCACACCCTGGTCGCGCTCGACTGAGACCCACCGTCATGGCCACCGCTCGGCCGCCCCGCGACAGCGCCCTTTCGAGCCGGTGCCCGCTTGGTACCATTCGTGCGATGCGACCCCCGGTCCCCGCCAATCCGTGCGGCGTCATCACCCCCTCTCCGCCCCGGGAGCCGGGGGCGGCGAGCTCGTACGTGGGGTCCGCATTCGCCACCGTCCGACCCAGGTCAAGAATGGGACCGGTAGCTGGCCCTCGAGTGTGGGGTGGGACTCGGCGCCCACGACCACTGCCCCTCGACCCACGAAGCGGTCCGCGCCCCTCCTGACCCCCACGCGGAGCGCACAACACGCCCCGGCCGCACGCCCCAGCCCCCGTCGAGCGCGCCGTTCCTGACCGGCCACAACGGAAAGGCCCCCTCCCATGTCGGACGAGTTGCTGGTTCAACGCCTCGTGTCGGCGGCCCGGGCCGCGTTCACCCACGCACGCGACGCCGACCCGGACGAGCTGTTCTACTGCCACGCCTTCTACGCGTCCAGCGGCCTGTTCACCTCGATCCAGCCGGTGTGCACCACCGAACGCGACCACCGGGCCACGATCGCCGGCACCGAGCACTCCGCCGAGCAGGAGGAGTTCCTCCGCTGGAACCCGCCCGACTGGCCGGGGTTCGACGCCGCCGAGGAGTCGGCGGCCGAGGAGATGACCGCCCTCCAGGACACCCTGTCCGACCGGCTCCCGGACCCGTTCGCCGAGGGGCTCGACGCCGCGGTGGCCGAGGCGGAGGCGGCCACCCGGTACGAGGCCTGCGTCCAGGCTCTGGAGATCCTCGACGCCGAAGGCTGCTTCGGCGCGGGTGAGGAACGGGAGCGCACCATCCTCGCGGTGCTGTGTCCGGAGGTGGCCGGGGACGAGGAGGCGGACGCGGTCCGGCACCTCAATCCGCGGGGCGCCATCGACCGGTACTTCCCCGACGGTGTGTGGGAGGGCCCTCCGCCCCTCGGGGACCCCCTCGCGCTCGACTGCCCACCCACCCCGCACATCGCCGCCCTCGCCCACGGTCGCGACGGCGACGCGCTTCTGGCCTGCGGCCCGGGCGGCGACCTCTTCTCCTGGGACCTCAACTCCGGAAACCCCCCACGCGTGGCACGTGAGGAGCGACGGCACCTGTGGCGCGCGGCCATGTCCAGCGACGGTTCCGTCGCCGTCGTCGGCTGCTCCCTGGCGGAGACGCCCCGAGCCGCCCGCACCTACCGCGTCGACCTGACCAGCCTCGCACTCAGCGACCTTTGCGCCGGTGGCGACGCGGCCCTCGCCGTCTCCCCCGACGGGCGCCTGGTCGCCACCAGTGACTACGAGGGCACCCTGCGCTGCGTCGACGTGGCGAGCGGCTCCGACGTGTGGACCGAAACCCGCCCCGTGGAGAACATCGCGTTCGACCTCCAGTTCTCCCCGGACTCCGCGACGCTGACCGTCGGTGGCCGCGACACGACCCTGGTCGACGCCGCCACGGGCAAGACGCGTGCGCCGCTGCTCACCACCGAGGGAGTGACCCGCTCCACCAGCGCCTGGTCCCCCGACGGCTCCCGCGTCGCCGTGGGCGACGCCCGGAGCGGCACCATCGCCATCCACACCATCGCGGACCCCAGCGGCCCTCCCATCGTGCTCCCGTCCCCGCCACCGGACGGCGGCCACGCCGCCGGCGACGACGGAGTCAACGCGCTCGGCTTCTCGCCGGACGGGACCCGACTCGCCTCCGCGCACGACAGCGGCGACCTCCACCTCTGGAGCGTGGCGGGGGAACACCTCCTCCGTCTCCGCGCCTGGCAGGACAGTCTCAACGCCGTCGTCTTCCTCCACCCGGACGAAGTGATCGCCGCCGGAGACGACACCGAGAACTCCACCCCCATCGCGGTCTGGACCCTGGGGTCCGACGACTCCGGCGACGGATTCGAGCACTCCGGTTCTGACGCCGGGGATCCGCCGGACACGGCTGAGGCACCGGAGAGGGCTGGCGGATCGAGTTGACCCACCGTCCCCACCCGTCCCACCGGCCGGACGTGTCCGATGCCTGAACTCTCCCCGCGCGCCAACGTCGTCACCGGCCTCCACGAGCGGTTGTCGGAGATGACGACGGACATCTACCGCGAGCAACTGGAGCCCGGCGCCGGCACGATCTCCGCCCGGGAGAGTGTGGCCGCCGAGGGAGTCAGCCGCAGCAGCACCGCCGAGGTGACGGGGATTCACGCGATCACCGACGGGCAGATCATGATCCTGGTCCAGGGCGAATCCGGGGAATCCGGCGGAGAAAACGACGGTGAGGAAGAAGAGCACGAGTTCATCGCCACTGTCGTCCCCCACCAGTCAGGGCGAGTGGGAGATCCATTCACTCGAACTGTCCCACGTAGGGGACGCTGGCGCCCCCCAGGACCAGTGAGCTGACCCATGAGCCACGCCCCCTGCGGACTTGGCGGTAGCGGAACGGGGAGACGAGCGCCGGACCTCGAACGCACGAGCCCACCCCTGTCCCTGGCGATCTACGGTCGGCTCGCCGTAGGATGCGCCGGGTGAAGATCCTCATCTCCGCCGACATGGAGGGCGCCACCGGCGTCACCTGGTCGGCCGACTGCGAGCCTGGCAACCCCCGCTGGGAACGATGCCGGCCCATGTTCACCAGCGACGTCAACGCGGCCATCGCCGGCCTGTTCGAGGGCGGCGCGACGGACGTCGTGGTGAACGAGGCGCACGCGACGATGCGGAACCTCCTGTTGGAGCGGTTGGACGAACGCGCCAGCATGATCACGGGTCGGCACAAGGATCTGACCATGGTGGAGGGGCTCCAGAGCGGCGACTGGGACGGGGTGGTGTTCCTCGGCTACCACTGCGGCGCCGGTGAGGAGGGGGTCCTCGCCCACACCTACTTGCCGAACTCGATCACCGGAGTGTGGCTGAACGGTCAGCCCGCGAGCGAGGGGCGGCTCAACGCGTCGGTCGCCGCGGAATTCGGAACCCCCGTCATCCTCGTCACCGGTGACGACTTGGCCTGCGCCGACGCGGACCGCTACGCGCCCCACGCCCGGCGCGCCGCCGTCAAGGACCACGTTTCCCGCTACACCGCACGGTGCCGACCACCGGCCCAGACCGCCCGCGACATCCACGCCGAGGCCGTGGCCGCCGCCCAGCTCGCCCAGCGGCACGAACCGGTCGCCGCGGGCCCTCTCACTGTGGTCGTCGAGGTCGACGCGGCACATCTCGCGGGCGCGGCGACCATGGTCCCCGGAGTCGAACGCGTCGACGCGCGCACCGTCCGATACACCTCCGACACGGCCTACGACATGATTCGCGGATTCAAAGCGGTGACAACCCTGATCTCGGGAGCGGTGGAACAGACCTATGGCTGAGACGCGCGAGCCGATGTCCATGGCTGCGGCCTGGGACCTGCTGGACGAGGAGGTCGTGCGGCTGACCTCCGAACTCATCCAGATCGACACGACCAACTCCGGGGGTGGCCAGGGGGCGGAGAGGCCCGCCGCCGAGTACGTCGCCGAACAGCTCTCGGACGTGGGCATCGAGCCCACCGTGTTGGAGTCCGCGCCCCACCGGGCGAACGTGGTGGCGCGCATCCCCGGTGAACGTTCCGATCTGCCCGCCATCCTGGTCCACGGCCACTTGGACGTGGTCCCCGCCGACCCCACCGACTGGTCGGTGCACCCGTTCTCCGGCGAGGTCCGCGACGGTGTGGTCTGGGGCCGAGGCGCGATCGACATGAAGGACGGCAACGCCAAGATCACCGCCCTGGCGCGGATGTGGGCTCGCACCGGTACCCGACCCAGCCGCGACGTCGTCCTGGCCTTCACCGCCGACGAGGAGGACACCGGTACGTAGCGCCGGGTGGCTGGTGAAGGAGCACGCGGACCTGTTCGAGGGCTGCGCGACCGGCATCAGCGAGTCCGGGGGCTACACGGTGCACGCCCGACGCGCGGACGGCACCACGGTGCGGATCTACCCGGTAGGCGTGGCGGAACGAGGGTCGGCCTGGCTGCGGTTGACCGCGCGGGGCCGCGCGGGCCACGGCTCACGCCCCAACCCCGAGAACGCCGTGTCGATGGTGGCCCGCGCCGTCGCGCGGATCAGCGAACATCGCTGGCCCCTCGCGCTGACCCCGGCCGCCCGCGCGTCACTGACCGAGATCTGTGCCGCGCTGGGTGTCGATCCGGGCTTCGCCGCCGACGGATCCCTCAGCGAGGCCGAGGCGGAGCGGGTCCTCAACGAGATCGGGCCGGCGGAGCGGATGCTGCGTCCGGTACTGCGCAACAGCAGCAACCCCACGATGCTGGACGCCGGGTACAAGCTCAACGTGATCCCGGAGCTCGCCACCGCCGGAATCGACGGTCGAGTCGTGCCCGGTGGCAGGCAGGCCTTCGAGGAACGGATCGACGAACTCACCGGACCCGGGGTGGACTGGGAGTACGCGAGCGACTCCCCGGCCATCGAGGCACCGATCGACGCCCCCGAGCTGGCGGCCATCCGCGCGGCGATCCAGGCGCACGACCCTGACGGTATCGTCGTACCGGTCTGCCTGAGCGGCGGAACCGACGCCAAGGACTTCAGCGTCCTCGACATCGCGGGGTTCGGCTTCAACCCGCTGCGCCTGCCGGACGGTTTCCCCTACGGAACCCTCGCCCACGGCGTCGACGAGAGAGTCCCCGTGGACGCCCTCCGCTTCGGAGCCCGCGCCGTCGACTCCTTCCTCCGCAGCCCGAGCCTCACCTGACCGTCCGTTCTTCCCCCCATCGGCATTTCTCCACTTCCAACCGACGGGGGCGCACTTTCACGTGCCTTGGCGGGGTCGGACACTCCCATCGGGCTTACACCATCCCGCCGGCGGCGAGGGCGGTGACCGCACCGAGCTCCCAGAGGCTCTCCCGGTCGCCGGCGCTGAGGGGTCCCACCACTTCCACCGGGGGGCGAAGGCGGCTCCACCCCATTCCCGTGGCGATCGACTCGACCGCACGCACCGCCCCCGTGGTGTCGTTGTTGCCGTGGACGTACAGCGCGTAGGGCAGGCCTGCGGTCTCGTCGCCACAGGGGTAGTACACAGTGTCGAAGAAGTGCTTGAGGGCGCCGGACATGTACCCGATGTTGGCGGGGGTGCCCAGGACCACGGCATCGGCGCCGAACACGTCAACGGCCGTGGCCGCGAGCGCCGCCCGGGACACCACCTCCACGTTCTCGATCTCGTCGTTGCCCGCCCCGGAGCGCACCTCCGCCAACATCTCCTGGGTCGCGGGCGAGGTCGTGTGATGCACGATCAACAGACGCGCCATACCCTCAAGTGTCACACTCGCCATCCTCCATCGGCAGCCGCCGCCTGGGCGTAGCTCACCCGGCCATGACAGGTGGAAGCGCACCCCCACCCGTTGGACGCGGAGAAGCCTTGGTGGGGGTGGGGAGTTCCTGATGGGGGGATCGGCGGGCGGGTTAGGGGGTGGGGGCGGCGTGGGCCAGGTGGCACGCGACGTCGGTGATCTGACCTCCGCCGAGGATCGCCGGGTCTTCCTCACGGCACCGGTCGTCGACCCCCGCCCGCTGTGCCTCTCCCCCGGACAGGGCGGGGCAACGGGGGTGGAACCGGCACCCGGGTGGGATTCGGGCGGCGTCGGGGGGTTCGCCCGTGAGGACCACCGGTGTGGTGGCCCCGCTCTCGGGGAGGACGGACACCAGGGACTGGGTGTAGGGGTGCCGAGGCGCGCGCAGGACCTCCTCCACCGTGCCGATCTCCACGATGCGGCCCAGGTACATGACCGCGACCCGGTCGGCGATGTTCCACGCCAGACCCAGATCGTGGGTCACGACCAGGGCGGACAGGCCCAGTTCGTCGCGGAGTCGAAGCAGCAGGGCCAGGATCTCGCCGCGCACCGAAGCGTCGAGGGAGGCGACGGGTTCGTCCGCCACGATCACCTCCGGGTCCAGCACCAGGGCTCCGGCGATGACCACGCGTTGGCGCTGTCCCCCGGAGAGTTCGTGGGGGTAGCGGGTGAAGAACCGTTCCGGTGGGCGCAGGCCCGCTCGGGACAGGGCCCCACGCACTTGGTCGATCTCGTCGGCCTGGAGGCCGTGGTGGATCCGGAGTCCCTCGGCGACGGCCTCGTACACGGTGTGCCGCGGGTTCAGGGAGCCCGTGGGGTCCTGCAGCACCAGTTGGACGCGCTTCCGGAACGCCCGCAGGTCCCGACCTCGGTAGCCCAGTTCCTCGCCCTGGAAGGTGACCCGACCGCCGGTGGGCTTCTCCAACCCGAGGAGTGTGCGGGCGAGCGTAGTCTTCCCGCACCCCGACTCGCCGACCAGCGCGACGATCTCCCCGGGCGCCACATCCAGGTTCACGCCGTCCACGGCACGGGAGGTGGGACGGTTGCCCCGGCCACGGAACTCCTTCACCACACCGTCCGCGGCGAGCGCCGTACGGGTCTCCTCCCGCTCGGGCTGAGTCACGGCGTCAGTCATCGCTGGCCTCCTTCTCTCCCCGCACTGCCTCACCCGGAGCCGACGATCTTCCCCTGTCGTGCGGGTCGGAGTTCGGAGGCGCGGCGCGACTCCCGTCCGGGACGAGGCTCTCCCCCTGGTCGGCGAGGACCCGAACGCACGCCGCCTCCCACTCCTCTCCAGCGGTCCACAGTCGGGGGTCCAGTTCACGGCAGTGGTCCAGTGCGACGGGGCAGCGGGGGTGGAAGGTGCACCCGGTGGGCAGGTCCGCGGGGTCGGGTGGGTCACCCGGCAGCCCGCGCGGGCTGAGCCGCGACGAGGCGTCGCCGATGAGCGGGAACGCCCCGCTGAGCGCTGAGGAGTAGGGGTGCCTGCCGCCACGGAAGACGGCGTCCGCCGGTCCCTCCTCCACGATGCGCCCGGCGTACATGACGGCGAGCCTGTCGCAGGTCGCGGCCAGAACGGACAGGTCGTGGCTGATCATCACCATGGCGATTCCTTGTTCGGCCACCAACTGTTCGATCAACCGCAGGATCTGCGCCTGGATCATGACGTCGAGGGCGGTGGTCGGCTCGTCCGCGATGATCAGGTCGGGTCGGCAGGCCAAGGCCATCGCGATCATGACGCGCTGCCGTTGCCCGCCCGAGAGCTCGTGCGGGTAGGCCCGGGCTCGCGACGCCGGCAGACCCACGTCACTCAGCAGCTCCCGGGCCCGTTTCTCCGCCTGACCGCGGGTCGCCTGTTCGTGCAGCAGGATGGGTTCGACGATCTGGTCCCCGACGCGTTGCACCGGGTTGAGTGAGTGCATCGCGCCCTGGAACACCACCGACGCCTGGACCCACCGCACCGCGCGCAGTTGCCCCCATCGCATGGCGAGCACGTCCTCGCCGCCCAGACGGATCTCCCCGCTGATGTCGACCCCGGCCGGCAATAGGCGCAGCAGCGACAGTGCCACGGTGCTCTTCCCACAGCCGGACTCGCCGGCCAGGCCGAGCTTCTCGCCACGGTCGACCGAGAGGGACACACCGCGCACGGCCGGCACCCCACCCCCGGCCCCGGGGTAGGTGACGTGCAGGTCGCGAACGTCCAGGAAGCTCATCGCGACCTCCTCAGTCGGGGATTCAGCACACCCTCCAGCGCGCGGCCGCACAGGGTGAAGCACACCGCGACCACCGCGATCGCGAGCCCGGGCGGCACGATGTACCACCACAGTCCGGAGCTGACCGCCCCGGCCCGGCGCGCCTCCTCCAGGATCCGTCCCCAGGACACCACGTTGGGGTCACCGAGCCCGAGGAAGGCGAGCGTCGCCTCGGCGATGATCGCCGAGGCGACCATCAGCGTGGTCTGTGCCAGCACGATCGGCATGACGTTGGGCAGAACATGCCGGGTCATGATGTGGTAGTGGCCGCCACCGAGGGCCTTGGCGCGTTCGATGTAGGGACGCGCCTCCACGGCGAGGGTCTGCGCGCGCACGACCCGGGCCGTGGGGGGCCAGGCCGCCATCCCGATCGCGATGATGATGGTCGTGGTGTCCCGACTGAGCACGGCCGCCAGCGCGATGGCGATCACCAACATGGGAAGCACGATGAACCAGTCGGTGATGCGCATGAGGATGGTCTCGGTCCACCCCCGGAAGTGCCCCGCGAGGATCCCCATCACCGACCCCAGGCCCACCGAGATGAGCGTGGCGAGGAGCCCGACGAGCAGCGAGATCCGGGCCCCCCACAACAGTAGGTGCCACAGGGACCGGCCGTCGGCGTCGGTGCCCAGTGGGTAGTCCCAACTGGGCGGTTGGCGCGGTACCCCGGCGGCGTCCGTGACGCGTAGGGCTGTCTCCGGGACGAACAGCGGCGTCGTCAGCGCGGTCAACACGATCACGACGAGCAGGAACATCCCGATCATCCCGGCCCGGTTCGTCCGGTAGTTCCGCCAGAAGGCGGCCAGGGCCTCCCGGCGACGCCGCCACGCCAGGGCACGGGGGGAGAGCGGAGCGGACGCCACCTCCTCCGCGCTCATGACCGCACTCGCGGGTCGAGGAACGGGTAGATCAGGTCAGCGATCAGGTTCATGAAGATCACGGCCGCGGAGAGGAACAGGAACAGTCCTTGCACGAGCGGGAGGTCCGGAACGTGCAACGCCGTGTAGAAGGCGCGGCCCAGTCCCGGCCAGGAGAACACCGTCTCCACGAGGATCGACCCGGCGACCACCTGCCCCAGGTTGAGGAAGATGAGGGTGACCGTGGGCAGCAGGGCGTTGGGGATGGCGTGCCGGCGGAGCACCAGCGCGTCCCGAAGCCCCTTGGCCCGGGCACTCACGAGGTAGTCCGAGCTGCGTTCGTCGAGCATGGACGACCGCATGATCATCAGGTACTGGGCGTAGATGACGGCGACCATGGTCGCCACGGGCAGCACCATGTGGTGTGCGGTGTCCAGGGCCGTGGCGAGTGGACCGCCCCCACCACCACTGCTCATCCCTCCGGTGGGGAACAGGCTGGGCAGCGGTCCGATGCCCGCCGCCAGCAGGCTCAACAGGATCAGGCCGAGCCAGAAGGTGGGGACCGACCAGAAGGCGATCGCGGTCCCCGTCTGCAACCGGTCGAACCGGGAGCCGTACCGCCACGCGGCGCGGCTGCCCAGCCACAGGCCCAGCATCGCCGCGATGACGGTACCGGTGCCGGCGAGGAGGAGCGTCGCCCCGAGGTGGTCGGCGATGATCTCGGTGACCGGGCGGTTGCGCTGGTAGCTCACCCCCAGGTCGCCCTGGGCGAGGTTCACGCAGTAGTCGACGAACTGCTGCCACAGCGGCTTGTCCAACCCGAACTGCTGGCGCAGCGCCTCCTGTTGTTCCGCGCCGATCGGGGTCTCCGCGGCCATCGCCCGAACCGGGTCGCCGGGGAGGATGCGGAAAAGGAAGAAGGACAGCGAGGTCAACGCGAACAGGGACACGATCGCGCCAGCGATCCTGCGCAGGACGTAGCGGACGACTCCGCCCCACCCGGGACGTCCGTCCCGGTCATCGACCGGGACGGACGCTGCTCCGCTCGAGGTGGTCGAGGCTCCGGTCACTCGCGGTCCCCAGCCGTCGCCGAACGACGCCACAGCACGAATCCGACACCGGCCACGACCACCACGACGGCCCCGCCGATGGCGACCAGAGCGGTCGTGGACAGCCCCGAGCCGGCGTCCGTCTCCGCCGGCTCCGCCGTCCACCAGGACCACATGTCGTCCTGGCCGTAGAAGATGCCGCCGGGGTCGGGGTGCGGGGTCATCGACCCCTCCTCGATGACGTCACTACGGTAGGCCTCGACCTGGCGCGGGTAGACGAGCGTGTTCATGACCGCCTCGTCGTAGAGGATGGCCTGCATCTCCTGGATGATCGCGGCGCGTTCGTCCGCGTCGACCTCCACCCCCTGCGCGGCGTACAGCTCGTCGTACTCCTCGTCGCAGAACCAGGAGTCGGAGGACATCCCGTCACCCGGCTCCGCGGGGCGGGCGTCACAGGTGTGCAGTTCGAGGATGCTGTCCGGGTCGGGGTTCACGGACCATCCGGTGAAGATCAGGTCGTACTCACCGGCGTCGAGGTACTCCCCGACCTCGCCGGAGTCGACGTTCTGCTGGTCGACCGCGATGCCGATGTCGCCCAGCCACTCCACCATCGACTCACCGGTGCGCACCCGGTCCGGATCGTCAAGGTGCACGATCATGCGGAACTCCAGCGGGTCACCGTCGGGCGACTCCCGGACCCCGTCATCGCCCATCTCGTACCCGGCGTCGTCCAGCATCCGCTCCGCCTCCTCCGGGTCGAAGTCGATGCGGTCGTCACCCTCGGGAACGTAGTAGAAGTTCTCGAACCGCGCGGGGATGTTGCCCTCGGCGGGTTCGGCGTATCCGCCGTAGACCCGATCGACGAGGTCCTCCTTGTCGATCGCGTGCATGATGGCCTGGCGGACGGTCTTGTCCTGGAGCGCGGGGTGGCCGTCCCCGATCTCGTCGCCGTTACGGGCCTCGGCGCCAGGGTTGATCGTGAACCCGAGGAACCGTCGTCCCAGCCCCTCGTTCACCACGATGTTGCCCTCGCCCTCGCCGGAGAGCTCCTCGGTCTGTGCCGCGGTCAGGCTCTGGATGAAGTCGACGTCGCCGCTGCGCAACGCCTCCACCTGCGCGTCCTGCTCGTCGTAGTACTCCATGACGACGCGGTCGAAGGCGGGCCGGCCGTCGTAGTAGTCGTCGTTCGCCTCGTAGACGAGTCGTTGCCCGGGCACGTACTCGGTCAACACGAAGGGACCGGTGCCCACCACGGGGAAGTCGTCCTCCTCGGCCGGCGTGAACTCGGCGAGGTCGTCGATCTCCGACCACACGTGCTCCGGGAGGATGGGGACACGCATGTGCTCACCGAGCGCCACCGGCTCGTCGAACGTCAACTGGACCTCGTGGTCGCCCAGCGCGGTGGCTTCCTCCAGATTCTTGACATAGTTGGCGAGCGCGGTATTGGCGCCGTCCTCTTCCTCCTTCATGGTGTTGAAAGTCCACACCACGTCATCGGCGTCGAAGGCCTCACCGTCACTGAAAGTCACGTCGTCGCGGAGCTGGTAGGTCCAGACCGAGGGGTCGACTTCGCCGTCCTCGTCTTCTCCCGGCGCCCATTCCTCGGCGAGGCCCGGAATCACTTCGTCGGATTCCGGGTCGTACATCGTCAGGTAGTTGTACTGCAACCGCATCGCGGAGGTACTGATGAGCCGGATCGCGGTGAACGGGTTGAGGGTGTCCACCTCCTGACTGACCGCCATGGTCAGGGTGTGCTCGCTAGTGGATTCCTCGTCGGCGACCGCGGGCGCGGCGGGGAGTCCAGCGAGGAGAAGGGCGGCGCCTGCGGCGGCGAGCCCCCGAAACGGGGCGCCCCCCGCGGGGGATACGCGTCGTCGAACCATCATTCTCCCGTCCCTCTGTGTCCACACCGTGGACACCCTTTTCCGGGCTGTTTATCATTGATCAGAAGGGAGCGTCAACGATTACCAGAAACCGGGGCAGTGGCGCATATAAACTGACAATCCAACGTAAGTCGGTCTGCCGCACGGCAACTCTCCGTCGCCATTCACCCGATTGGTTTGTGACATTCTCGCAACCCGGCCCACACAATCCCGAAACACATAACGATCGCGGATTGCGTCCCAACGGTTCGTCGAATGCCCCCGAAGCACGCCCCAGAAACCTGACGGGCCGAGACCCCATGGCGCGCTTCGTCCCGATAAGGTAAGAAACGCTCGAGCATCAACGCCGCGGCTGCCGCCGGTCACCTGCACGGCGGGCCTGGCACGACGGGGTTCGCTCCCCACGGACGAGACGGGGTGAGTTCGGCGGATGGTGCCCCCCGGTACCCCCCAACGGCACACGACGCGACCAAATGGTGCTGGTCCCACGCGCGCCACGGGACGACAGTGGTTCGCCGGAATGGGACGCGCGCTCCGGTCCAGTGCCGCCGGAATCACGGTGGGCGTCCTCGGCTTGGCCGTGGTCAGCACCGCGCTCGGAATTGGCGCGACCGGCAGTGCCGACGAGATGTCCGACGGCTCCGCGTGGCTGTGGAACGCCTCCGGTGAGGCCACACGCGTCAACGCGCACAACGCTCGTGTTGACCTGGCCGCCGCGCTGCCGGAGAGCGAGGGCGGACAGGTCGAGGTCACCCAGAACGACCAGTACCTCCTGCTCCGCGACCAATCCAGCGGCAAGGTAACCTCCGTGGACCTCACCGACATGGGCTACTCCGGCGTGCTGGAGATGGGCGCGGGCACCGACTTCCACGTGGCGCTCGGCCAGGAGACCGCCGTCGTCATCGACCGCACCCGTGGCGAGGTCAAGGCGGTCGACCCCGCCACACTGCAGTCGACCGGCCCCACCATCACCCTTCCCGCGCCGCTCACGGG
Source organism: Spiractinospora alimapuensis (assembly GCF_018437505.1). Lineage (NCBI taxonomy): Bacteria > Bacillati > Actinomycetota > Actinomycetes > Streptosporangiales > Nocardiopsidaceae > Spiractinospora > Spiractinospora alimapuensis. The sequence goes on from NZ_CP072467.1 coordinate 2,009,329, forward strand.
CGGCGCCTTCGACCGGGAGGAGACGCTCTGGCTGGGCGTTCCCGCCCAGGGGGCACTGGCCGGGATCACCGTCACCGACGACGAGGCGACGCTGGGCGAGACGCCGACCGTGGCCGACCCCGACAGTGACCTCGACGTCACCGTCCTGGACGGTGGCGCGCTCGCCTACGACCGCGGCGGTAACCGACTCGTGCTCACCGGCGCCGACCGCGACCCCGAACCGCTCGGGTCCCCGGTGGCCCTGGACGGCGCGGAGGCCCCCGACCGCACCACCGGCGCGATCGCCGCCGTGACCGTGCCCAGCAACGGCGACATCGTCACCGTGGACGTCACCGCTGAGGAGCCCGAGGTCGACTCCTTCTCCGTTGACCACCCCGGGGTGGGGACCGCGGTGCCGTTCGAGGGGCGGATCTACGCCCCGTTCGAGCAGGAGGGCACCGTTCGCGTCTACCAACCCAACGGGCGGGAACTGGCTCCCATCTCCCTACCGGACGCCGAGGGCCCGTTGGAGCTGGAGGCGCGGGAGGACCATCTCTTCATCAACGCGCCGGAGAGCAGCGTCGCGGCCGTGGTCAACGGCGACGGACAGACGAACATCATCGACAAGTCCGCGCCGCCTCCGGGCGAGGAGGAGGCCGGCGGCTCCCGGGCGTCGGAGTCCGAGGAGTCGGACGGCACGGACGGTGCTGTGGGCACGGGCTACGACGGGGGCGACACCGTCGTCCCCTCCTCCCCCGGGACCAGTACCGGCTCGCCCGAGCCCGGCGACGGGGGAGGCTCCGGATCCGACGAGGACCCGGGCAACGGTTCCGAGGGGGGCGACGGAGGGGAGTCGCCCAGTCCGTCTCCCTCACCGGAGGCGAACGACGACGAGGGATCACCGCCCAGCGCGCCCGCACCGGTCTCACACACCACCGGAGACTCCTCGGTGGAACTCTCCTGGTCGGCCGCCCACTCCCCCGACGCGCCGGTCGACGAGTACACCATCACCTGGGACGAGGGCAGCACCACCGTTCCGGGGGACGAGGTGAGCACGGAGATCGACGACCTGGAGAACGGCGTGGGCTACGTCTTCCGGGTTCAGGGCAGCAACCGGTACGGCACCGGTCCGGCGGCCCAGTCGTCCCAGGCGATACCGGAATCCGACGCACCCGGGGCCGCCTCCGGTGTCAGTGCGGAGGAGTCGGGAGTCGGACGGGCGACGGTGTCCTGGGACGAGTCCGACAACGCCTCCGACTATCTGGTCACCACCGTCTCCGACGGCGGGAGCAACGTCGCCGACCGCACCAGCGGCGGGACCTCCGTGGACGTGAACGGGCTGGAACCGGGCGAGACCTACCGGTTCACCGTGACCCCCCGCTCGGCGGGAGGCGCCGCGGGAGAGTCCGCGATCTCCGACCCCCTGACCATGAGCGAGGCCGAAGTGGGCGCGCCGGACAGCGTCGACTTCTCGGTGGAGGGCGGCTCGGTGACCGTCACCTGGTCCGAGGTGGAACACGCGACCCAGTACACGGTGACCCCCCACGGCGACGGCGCGGCGGCCCTGGACGAGGTCACGGTGAACGGCGGCGACACCTCACACACCTACCAACGCGGGGCCGGCCGCTGTTACGCGTTCACGGTCACCGCCGTCGGAGCGGGCGGCCCGGCGGAGACGAACACCAAGAGTTCCACGTCCTGCGTGCGCGACTTTAACTAGCGGCGCGGCAACTAGCGGCACGGCGATCAGCGGCACAGTATCGAGTGGAACGGAACGAGGAGAACGGCTGATGGTGGCTACGGGAGTCCGACGCTGGCTGACGTGGGGTGCCACCGCTGTGGTCACTGCCGGCCTGGTCCTGAGCGCGAACACCGCCGCCTACGGTGACGAAGCACAGGCGGTGCAGGTGTGCAACAGCGAGAGCTCCGGGGAAACCAACTATGAATGGTTGGAGTCGCTGACGATCCCCGACGGCCTTGGCACCGTCCATCTCCTGTGGGACGACACGACCGGCACCAACTGCGCGATGACGTTTGGTTCAGTGTCTGGCCGGACCTACATGGACGTTGGTCTCCAGCACACCGGTGGCGACAACGCTGTGTGGGATCACGGAGACTTCACGCAGTATGCCGGGCCGGTGTACCTCGAGGCGAACTTCGTCTGTGTCGACTACACCGGCGCGGTTGGTGATCGTTCGGCGATCGACGAAAATCGCCGCTGTGGTGGTAACCCCGGGTTGGAATAACCGCGTCGGGGATTCGGCTCTCCACACCGGCGATCGTGCAGGGAACCTGCCCGCGTCCGCGCACCTCTCATGCCCAGAACTACGGAGGGCGTCGCCGGGGAGCGCTGAAGGTTGATGACCCCCTCCTGCATCTGGCCAGGAATTGGTCTCGGCATCGCCCGGCACTCGACGCCCAGGACACACCGGGCTGGAGCCCCCGCGACACGAGCACAAGTGCCCGCGGGGGATCCCGACGCGATGGAGCCCCCGCACACGCCCCCCTACTCCGGCGGGTCGCTCCAGGCCACCTGGACCTGCTCCGGGGGTCGGCCACGGCGCGCCAGGAGGGCGCGGCCTGGGGGGAGGCGGCGGGAGGCGACGCCGTTGGCGATCCGGCCTTCCATCCGGTCGCCGGAGAACAGGATTCCGGGGGTGGCCATGTCGGCGAGGGTCTGGGCCACGGGTTCGAACATGGACCGGGCCGCCCCACCCGTACGGCGCGCGGTGATGAAGTGGAGACCCAGGTCGTTGCCCTGGGTGAGGAACTCGGCGAGGGGCGCGAGGGGGTTGTTGCGGCCGCCAACGAGGTCCATGTCGTCGACGACGACGAACAGCTCGAGGCCCTTCCACCAGCTACGCTCGCGGAGCTGTTTGGGGGTGACGTCGGGGCCGGGCAGGCGTTCCTTGACCGATCCGGCCAGTTCCTTGGCCACGGCGTTGGTGTGGCCGGGACTGGTGCTGTAGGCGAGAACGTAGTCCTCGTCGAGCAGGCCCAGGTGGGCCCGCCGGTAGTCGACGAGGACGATGCCCACCTCCGCGGCGGGGCGCCGCGCGATCTGACGGAGCAACCCGCGGAGCATGGTGCTCTTGCCGGTCTGCGGATCCCCGTAGATGACCAGGTGTGGCTCTTCCTCCGGGATCCACAGGGTCGGCGCGAGGTCGCGTTCCCCGAGCCCGAGCACCATCCCGGGACCCCGGTGGGCGGCGACCAGTTGGTCCAGCTCGACCTGCCCGGGCAGGACCCGTACCGGCGGGACGGGGCGCTGTGGCCACCGGTCGGCGATGCGGCGGATCGTGTCGCGCACCCCGTCGGCGAGGTCGTCGTCGCCGGCGGACCCATCCAGGCGGGGCAGCGCCACCTGAACTTGACTCTCGTCGGCGAGCAGGGCGCGGCCCGGGGTGTCCTTGGGGACCTTCTCGGCGGCCTTCCGGTTGACCTGGGAGTCCATCGGGTCGGAGAGCCGGAGTTCGAGCCGGCCGCCGAACTGGGCCTGCAGTCGGCTACGCACCTGCGTGCTCGCGGAGCCACTCACCACCGTGTGCACCCCGAGCGACGGGCCACGGGAGACGATGTCGCCGAGGAACTCGTCGGCGTCGTCCATGTTCTCCCGCACCGCGGCCCAGCCGTCGACGAGCAGGAAGACGTCCCCGAACACGGTGGCGGGCACCGTGCCGGCGGCGCGCGCGTGGCGGAGGGCCGCCGGGGAGTCCAGGCGGTACCGACGGAAGGTCGCCTCCCGCCGGTCGAGCAGAACGATCAGGTCGGACAGGACGCGTCGCATCCGCTCCGGGTTGGACCGGTCCCCCACGGCCGCCACATGGGGGAGCTCCTCGAAGGGGTTGAGTGTCCCACCACCGAAGTCGAGGGCGTAGATCGCGACCCGGCCGGGCGGATAGCGATACGCGAGGCTCGCGATCATGGTGCGCAGCACGGTGGACTTCCCCGACTGGGGTCCGCCCAGCAGGATGATGTTGCTTTCCCCGCCGGTGAAGTCGAGGGCGGCGGCGTCCTGGCTCTGTTCCCGTGGACGGTCGGTCAGCCCGATGATGGCGCGCACCTCACCGGGATCCGGCTCCACCGGTGTGCCGTCGGCGTCGGTGTGGTCCTCTCCGAGCTGGTCCAGCAGGGAGTCCAGTGACTGGGCGCGCGGCAGCGGTGGCAGCCAGACGGGGCGCACCGGTGCGGCCCCCACACCGGCCAGCCGTCGCACCGCGACCTGGAGCGTGGTCGGCGTCTCGTCGCTCACCTCGGGTTCTGAGTGTTCCTCCTCTTGCTCTTCGTCCGGTTCCTCGCTGCGAAGCAGGCCGCCGAGCCCGTTGTAGGAGATCAACGGCAGGACGGGCGGTGACTCCTCGACGGGTCCGTCGTCCGGTGGAACGTAGGGCTGGGACACCATCGCGGCCTTGAACCGCTCGAAGACCGAGGTGTCGACCTTCAGGTATCCGGAGCCGGGTTCGGGCGGAAGGTGGTAGGCGTCGGCGACACCGATCGCCTCCCGACTCTCCGCCTCCGAGAACGTGCGGAGGCCGATCCGGTAGGAGAGGTGGGACTCCAGGCCCTTGATCTTTCCCGACTCCAGGCGTTGTGTGGCCAGCAGCAGGTGCACGCCGATGGAGCGGCCGATCCGTCCGATCGCGACGAACAGCTCCGCGAAGTCGGGGTGGGCGGTGAGCAGCTCGGAGAACTCGTCGATGATGACGAGCAGGTGCGGCAGCGGATCCAGCTCGGGACGGCGGGCACGCAGCGAGTCGTAGGCGTGCACGTTGGGCAGGTTGCCCATGTCCTTCAGGAACTGCTGTCGTCGGGTCAGTTCCCCGAACATCGCCTCCCGGAAGCGGAACACCAGCCCGTCGTCGTCGGCGAGGTTGGTGATCAGTCCGGCGCTGTGCGGCAGGTGGTCGGTGTCGGCGAAGGTCGCGCCGCCCTTGAAGTCCACCAGCAGCAGTGCCAGGTGCTCCGGCGAGTGACCGATGACGAGCGAGGCGACCAGGGTGCGCAGCATCTCGGACTTGCCGGCGCCGGTCGCGCCGACGACGAGTCCGTGTGGCCCCATCCCGCCGAACGCTGACTCCTTGAGGTCCAGCAACACCGCACCGCCCGTGGGGCCGATGCCGATCGGCACCCGAAGGAAGTCGCCCGTCGCGCGTTCCTTCCAGGTCTCGTGGGGGTCCAACCGCGCCACGTCGGGAACGCCGAGGATGCCGCCGAGGTCGACCGTGGAATGCAGGCTGTCACCCCCGTCGACCGCCGCGAGCCGCAGCGGGGACAGGGTGCGGGCCAGGCTCGCGATCTGGGCGACGCTGGCTTGGTCGGCGGTGCCCTTCAACGCGACCGGCGCGGCCTCGGACGCGGGACGCCCCTCCCTGTCCTCGGTGAGGGTGCCGTCGGCGTCGACGAGCAGTCTGAGGTCGACCTCGCTGGGCTCCTCCCGGCGGTCGCCGGCGAGCACGATCACGTGGATGCCGATGTCGGCGAGGGAGCTCACCGGGGGTTCGGCGGAGAGCCCGGAGAGGGTCGGCTGGTGTTCCCCGTCCACGATGATCACGAGCCGCTGCGTGCCCGGGCCCGGGGGCTTGTTGCGGCGGCGCTGCATGTCGATGGTGCGCTGCTCGATCTCCGCGGACAGAAGCTCCGTCATCTCCACCGTGGTGCGTGCCACCAGCCGCGCCGGGATCGGGCCGTCGTCCAATCCGTCCAGCGCGCCGTGGGGGACCCACTTCATCCAGTCCCACTCGTCGAGGAGCCGTGGGTGTCGCACCACGCCCAGACGTACGTCCTCGGGCGCGGAGAAGGTCATGAGCTGGGCCGCCATTGACCGTGCGGTCGCCCGTGCGACGGCACGGTCGCCGACGATGGACACCACGCCGAGGTCGCGCAGTCCCACGACGAGGGGCTGTTCGGGGACCGTGGCGTAGAGCTCGACCACCTGTTCGGCGATGCCCTGACACACAGGGTCGTAGACGATGAGCGGACTGGAGGTGTCGATGTTGAGGCTCAGCGTCCGCGCCAGCGGGCGCGTCCCCTCCCCGACCCTGAGATGGAGATAGTCCGGGTCGGAGGCGCGGCGTTCCCAGCGGCGTGCCGGGAGCCGGGCCGGCTCGTCCAGCAGGTGCGGGGGCGGGTGCCGGAAGGCGGCGGCCCTGCGCTGGATCGAGGCCACGTCACGCACGGTCTCCCGCAGGTGGTCCAGGTAGTCCAGATAGCGTTCGCGCTGCTCGCGGATCCGTTTACGCGGGCCGTTGTGCTGGGTGAGGAACATGACGATGCCCACCGCCACGCTCGCCAGCATGATCAGGACACCGGCGACCGCGTACAGGGGACGGTTGCCGAAGGTGATCGTCATCAGCAGGGATCCGGAGCCGGTGATGATCGGCATCACGATCATCGCCGAGGAGCTCGTCGCCGGCGGGTTCTCGGGCAGCTGGGGCGGGGTGGCGATGACGAGCGGGCTCTCCCCCGGGTCCTCCACGGCGTGGCGCGCCGGTCGATGCACCAGGGTCGTGGTCATCCCCTGTTCCCCCGTTCGTCCCGGAACCGTGCGGATGCCCCGGTCCATCGCTGTTACTGTGATGTTCCCAGGGATCCCCACGCGCCACAATCGGCGTCAGATTGCCGAATGAGGTCGGCACGTTGAACACAGACGTGGACCGTGCGACAGCCAGTGGCCGCGAGGTGGGCCGTTGACCGGATACTGCCGAGTCACCGTGACCGGGGACCAGAAGTGGGCCGACCTCATCCTCCCGGACGGCGTCCCGTTGTCGACGCTCATGCCGCAGGTGATCCGGGTGTGCGCCACGGACTCCGCGGGGACCGACCCGGGCGGGTGGAACCTCGCGACCGTGCGCGGCGACGTCTTGGCCGCGGACACGTCCCTCGCCGACTCCGGAGTCCTCGACGGCGACGTGTTGATGCTGCGGAACCTGACCGCCCCGGAGCGGCCGTCCTTCGTGGACGACGTGCGGGGAGCCGTCGAGGACCGGATCGACGACAACGCGTGGATCTGGCGCCCCGACACCACCTTCGGCTTCGGCCTGGTGCTGGCGGTCCTGGCTCCGTTGGCTCTCACGTTCGGCGCGTCCCTCGTTCGGCACAGTGTGCTCGACCTGATCGTCGGTTCGCTCGGCCTCGTCGTGGCACTCGTGGCGATGTGGACGGCGGTCCGGCGCTCCATGGACGGGGTCGCCCATGTGTGTGTGATCGCGGCCTGCGGGTGGGGGGCGCTCACCTCGGCACTCACCGTGATCCAACTGAGCGTGGGACTGGCGATCGCCCCCATCGTGCCGGTGGCGTTCGGTGCGGCGGGCGCGCTGGCGGCCGCGGCGGCCGGGTGGTGGATCAACGAGGTCGCGCTGCCCTACCTGGCGGCGCTGAGCGTGATGACGGTGTGTGTCGGCGTCCTGGTGGTCGTTGGCCTGTTCGCCGACGGGCCCCTGGCGTTGCGGGCGCTGGCGCTGTTGCTCGTGTTGGGCGTCGGTGGTCTCCCGCGGATGGCGCTGGTGCTGGGCGGGCTCTCCGGACTGGACTACGAGGTTCGCCACCAGGGTCACGCCGACACCGAACGGTTCGACGAGACCCTCCTCTCCAGCGACCGCATCCTGATGGGGAGCGTCGTCGGCGTGTCCGCCACCCTGCTGGCGGCGGTCGGCACCCTCACCTTCACCGGTGTCGGAAGAGCCGACCTGCTCCTCGCCGGCTTCGTGTCCCTCCTGCTCGTGATGCGATCCCGCCTCTTCGACCGGGTCCCCCACGTACTGGTGACCCGCATGGCCGGGGTGCTCGGCCTCACCTTGGTCGTGGTCTCGGCCAGCGGCGCCTCACCCCTCGCGCTCGCGCTGCTGCCCGCCGCGTCGTTGGCGTTCGGCGTCCTCCTCGCCTCCCTCAGCGGGGTGCGGCTCACCGACGTCCCTCGGGCCTCGCTGCGCCGGCTGCTCAACGGGGTCGAGGTGGCGGTCGTCGTCGCCCTGTGCGTCACCTCAGTGTGGGCGCTGGGGCTCTATGACCTCGTGACCACGATCTCCATTGGTGGGGACTGACTCCCGCTCCCACCTCACAATGCACGTCAGCGCCGAGCGAGGCCGGGGCGTGCTGTGTCCACGCGAGCGATGCCTCGCTCCTTCGGAGCCACTTCCTACTACGGAAGATACGAACCACTAGCGGGCTCGTTACGCTTGAGTTTCCCGCTGAGAATGGTCTCCGCGAAGCGTTGGGCGTCGTGCCCCTCGGGATCTCCGACGATCCGGTACCACTCGTTGTGCTGGTTGGTGATCAAATCTTCGTCCAGGATGTCGAGTCCGCCATCGCCAAGGGCTGCGTTTAGTTCGTCGCGGAGTTCGCGTTCCAGGTCGTCGATCCGGTCCTCTGCCGCTTGGACGGCGTCCGCGTCGCCCTCACCGGCGAGCTGGTCGTACTCGGCGGCCAGCTCGGCGGTCTCGGTGTAGACGGGGAGGTCATCGGGATCGAGTTGACCGTCGGCGACGGCGGCGTCGGCGAGAGCCAGCAGCGTTCCGAGCTCGATATCGGTCTCCGTCGTGGTAACGGGCGCGCGAATGGAGAAGTCGTTGACCTCCCCGTCGGGGGAACCGGACCAGACCCAGTCCCTGCTGAAGCGCGCGACCTCGTTGCCGATGCCGACCAACGTCTTGACCCGGGGATCCTTGACGATCATGTTGTTCAGGATCTCCTTGACGGAACCGCTCACCAGGGGCACGGCGCGCCGCCCGTCGCTCTGTGCCGTCGCGGCGTCCTCCGCGGCGTAGTTCTCCCTCGCCGCGGCCTCACTGAGAGCCGCGCGGTCGTAGATGCCGCGCAGCATCCCGGTCTCACCGCCCACCACGGCGGGACCGTCCTCTCCCTCCACCAGGTCGGCGAGGCGCTGGGACTGGTAGGTCTCGATCGCCGTGTTGAGCTCGTGCACGGCCAGGGTGTCCCCCGCGGCGAGCGTCCAGAACCGTACGCGGTCCACGGTGTTGATGTGGAGCTCGTCCCCCTCAGCGGTCGTCTCTCCGCCACGGATCGCGTCGGCGAAGCTGTCCATGTAGATCTCGGAGAGCTCCACCAAGTGACGGGAGACCTCTGGGTTGAGCATGCCGAGGTTGGTCTGTCTCCCCCCGATCTCTCGGTTACCCGCGAGGTCGTCAAAGGTGCCGGACTCGCCGTCGGTCAGGGTGGTGATGAGGCCGGCCATGGCCTCGGCCGCCAACTCGCGCTGGTGGTCCAGTGTCTGGCTCTCCTCGAACCTGAGCCAATTGGTGAGGCCGTTGAGCGCCTCCCCGTCGTCGGACCAGTCGAAGGAGTAGAGATTGCGGAGCGCCGTCTGGGTGTCGACCTGGTGCGGGGACTCGTGGGCTCCGGTGAGCACGGCGTGGTCGGCTTCGAAGTTGCGGGTCGCCACGTTCAGGAGGGTTTGGGCTCCCGCGCCGCCGTCACCGAGGAGCGTGGAGTCCGGTATCGGGGCGTTGCTGGGCGCCGTGGCAGCGCCCAAGACAGTGATCATGTTCCCGGAGAACTCGGTCCCGCCCTTGACGCCGGGGTGGGTGTGTTCGAACACGTCCACGAGCGGTTCGGCGAGGTTCTCCCACGCGGGAACGAAGGTGTACTCCTCGCCGTCGAACTCCATCGTGTTCTGACCGCTCAGCACGGCCTGAACGCTGGTCGGGAGGTCGTCCCACCCACCGCCCAGGTCCTCGTCGGAGAGGATGAGCAACCCGTCGCCCAGGGCCCCGAGGAGCTGTCTGGAGTCCTGGTCCGACCCAACGAAGGCGAAGTCTCCGTGATCCTCGCCGTTGGCGATGCGATCCACGTATGTCAGGAACGGGGGAAGGCCGAGGTGATTGACCGGACCGCTGTCGAGCGTCGCGTAGAACGAACGCAGGAAGTCCATCTCCTCGGGCGGTAGTTCGCCGGTGCCGAAGGTCTGGTGCCGCCACCCCTTGTGGGTCACCGCGTTCAGCGCGGCCACCATCGCCGCGTATTCCGCGTCGAGTGGTTTCTCCCCGGTCAGGTAGGGAACGAGGCCCTCGGCCATCGACGCCCCGTCCGCCTCGGTCAGGGGGAGCGGAGGATCGGTCCAGCCCAAGTTCTTGGGCGCCCACTCCAAAACGCCGTCCACGCGTACCAGGTCACGGACCGACTCCTCGGTGGGACCTTCGCTGAGCTGGGACGCGCGTTCACGCGCGCGACGCTCGAACTCCTCACGGGCCTCCTCGGCCCGCTGGTCCAACCCGTTCAGGACACGCTGGCGAGCGTGGCCTCGTGCCTGCTCGAAGTGGTGCCACGCCCCCTGGTCCGATTGGTCCGCGTCCGGCGGCGCGACACCGTAGTGGTCGTCCCGGGCCTCCTCCCACTCCGTTCGCAACCCGTCCAACTGCCCGGTGAACCACTCGACGTCGTTCGCCCACGCCTCAGTGACGCCGCCGGCGTAGGCGGCGAGGAAGCTGGCGTTCTGCCACGCCGTGCGGTTGTAAGACGCCTCGCCGCTGATGGAGTCGGCGACCAGGTCGCTGAACTCCGCCGCCGAGGAGTCGAAGGCGGCCTTCACGTCGCCGGCCCGGCCGAGGATGCGCCCGACGAAGGCGTAGAGGTCCTGGGCGCACTCACGGATCGTCTCGGAGTCGGCGCTGGTCGTCTCCGGGCTGAATCGGCTCACGGTGTCTCGGGTGTTTCGGCGTACCCCGCACGCTGCGCCGCGTCGCCCACCGTGGTGTAGGCGTAGGTGCTTCCCTCGATCCGCGCAGCGATCTCGGCCCGAACGCCGGCGAAGTCCTCCGCGGAGTCGCTGTCGGTTTCGCCGGAGATGCTCGCGGCTCCCCGCACATTGCCACCGAGCGCGGATCCGTGCTCCTGGACCTCACACATCCGAGAACGGGCGATGTCGAGAAAGTCGGGATAGCCGGCCTGACACAGCGGTTCGGCGGCTGCGTCCTCCGTCTGGCAGACGAGGGTCGCGAAGTCGCACGCGAGGTCGGTGAACGTGTCGGAGAGGCGCTCCGCCTCCGCCCCTCTCTGGTCAGCGCTCTGTGGATTGACCCCCAGCAGCACAGCGTCCCCCTTCACCCCGGTGCCGTTACTCCGAGCTGACGACGCTAGGGCGAGGCGATGAACGGAGGGGGAACGACGGTCGAAGCCCGGACGAGCGGAAGCCGACGGAACCCCTGTCGCTATTGGGTTGGGGACGTGGGGGCCGGTGCGGCGCTGGTGGCCTCGTCCACGCTCGCGCGGAGGCGTTCGGCCGACGCCGGATCGGCCGCCAGGAGATCGATCAACCGCTCGACACGTCCGGGATCAGGGTGGCTGACGGACTGTCCGGCGTCGGACACGGTGGTTGGGTCGGCGGCGCGGAGCGTGTCGAGGTAGGGCAACACGGAGCTGGTGAGGCTGGAGGCGAGCGCGGGGTTGACCTCCGCGAAGCCAGCGCGCGGTGGGGAGTCACCGTTCGGGTGGGGTTGCCCTCCGTCGCCCAGGGCCGCGAGTCGTTCGTCGCTCCCGGTGAGCATGTGTACGAGGCCGAGCGCGCTCTCCTGGGCGCGCGCCTGCGCCACGGGATCGTCGCTGCTGGCGGCCGCGGGGATCCAGTTCGTCAGGCCCGCCACGGCGCGCCCGTCGTCGGGCCAGTCGTGGGCGTAGAGGCTCGTGAGGGCGTCGGCGTTGCCTCCGGGAGTGGGGGTGCTCGGCTGAGAGTGCTGGTCGGTGAGCAGCGAGTAGCTCGCCTCCGTGTTCCGGGTCGCCACCTCGACCACTGACGCGAGAGTGGGATCCGCTGTCCGCGCTGTGTCCGCTTCGCTGAGGTGGTGGCCCGCACTGGCGAGGAGGTTGCCCGAGAACTCACGCCCGCCGCGAAGCTGTGCGTCGGCCTGACTGAGGAAGGCGTTGAGCAGCCCCGCGCTCTGCAGCCAACCGGCCGGGTTTCCCGCACCTTCCCCGGCGTCTATCGGAGTCGGGGCCGCACTCCCCTCTGCCACGGCGCGGACGCTGTCGGGGAGGCGATCGTAGCCGCCGCCCAGGTTCTCGTTGGAGACCATGAGCATGCTGTCGCCCAGGGCGCCCACGATGTCGTTCGCCTGACCTGGGTCGAGTCCAGCCTGGCCGTCCTCACCCATCGAGGTGTCGGTGTCGACCGACACCATCTCCGGGAGGTCGAGAATGGTGCCGGCTTCCTGCCCGTCCGCGTCCGGCTCCGCCGCGAACCCGTCCAGGTCGCCCAGGAGGTTGCTGAGGAAGTCGATCTCGCTGCGGTGCAGCGCCGTGTCCCCGGACGGGGCCAGGTTCTCCGCCGCGGCCGGGTCCCAACTCTGGCCCGTGGTGGCCGGTTGGAGGGCCTTGGCCTCGGCCCCGATGGCGGAGACGGCGGTGAGGATCTCACCGAGTCGCGCGTCGGGAGGACGGATCCCCTTGAGGTAGGCCTCCAGCTCCCCCGCCCACGCCCGTCCGTCCGCTCCGTTCAACGGCAGTGGCGGATTGGACTCGGCGCCGAGCATGTTGAACGCGGACCAGCCGAGATAGCCCGCCTCGATCAACTGCCGCACGGCGAGTTCGTCGTCGGGCCCGGCCTCCAGTGTCCGAGCCCGGTCCTCGCCCGTCTCCACCAACTGTTCCTGGAACGTCTCCGCCTCGGAGTGGTACTCCGCGACGATCTGGCGCACACGTTCCTGTCGCCAGGCCAGGTACGCCTCGGTCGGGGTGCCGAAGGACCGCGGGTTGTAGAACCCTTCGTCGTGCTCGGTGTCGGAGACGGTGCCGATGGCCGGTGCGGCGGTCGCCGCCAGCACGGGTCCTCCCACCGGCAGCGAGGGGATGGGGCTCATCCCCTCTACATAGGGGGACTGGCCCGTCTCCATCTGGTACAGCCGCGGGGCGTTCGCCCGGAACATGGTCAACCTGCGCTGGACCGACTCGAAGAGCGCGAGTCTCTCTTGGTCGTAGGTCTCGACGTCGTCGGCCCACTGGTGCGCGATCTCCGCGGCGAACGCCAAGGTGAACGCGGCCCGCCCCCAGGTCGCCTCGTCGTAGTCGGCCTCCCGGGTAATGTCCGCGCTCACGACCTCGCTGAAGGTGGTGGCCATCGAGGAGAACGCGGCCCGCATATCCCCCGCGTTGCCGGTGACCACGCCCACGAGGTCCCACAACGCGTCGGCCTTCTCCCGGATGGCCTCCGCCCCAGGCTCCGCCGGCTCCGGTGCAGCGATGTCCCCGGCCTCACCCTCCGCACCCACAGCGCGCATCCAGTCCGCTCCCTCGCTCCGCCCTGGTTCGCACACATCGTACGTTTCGGGGCTGTATGCCGGTTAGGCCCGATTGACCCATCGGTCCATCGTGTAGTAATCCTCGGTCGCGATGGGGTCCCTCACCTCCGGAAGGTCACCCGCACTCCGATAGAACGCAGCCGACTCCTGATCCGTCGCACACGCCTGCTCGGCACCGGCCCGCACATTCCCCGCCAGCCGACGCCCGTGCTCCTGGATTTGCCACATCTGGCCAACATGCTTCTCAGCGAAGGATCGATACGCCCCCTGCAGCGCACTCCTCCGCCCCCCAAACGGCCCATGCAGAGACGACGCCAGATCCTCAGTCGCCATGTCGAACCTGCTCACGACATCGGAGAGAGACTCGGCGAGGGTTTCACCAGCATTGCTGGTAGAGCGGGCGAGGTCCGCTTTGACGCCAATTAGCCCAGGATCGGACACTAACACTCCTTCTGTTTCGACCAAATGACCTTCGACTTCAAATTACGAAAAAACTTACCTACCGTCAGCGCCTAGGATCTCCCATGATCCTTAGATTGCCAGTATTCTTCAGCTTCATCGAGGGTGATATCAGGGGTAGTTCGACTGAACACCTCCTCATAATTACGAACATAGGCATCCGTGAAGGAATCGGCTTCATTCCCAGCCGTATTAGAAAGACTAACTACCGGATGAGCGGAATCAACATCATCCAACAGCAAACCAAGGCTACGGTTCACCGAGGGAGCATCAGCGCGGGCGTCCAAATCTCGATCAGTGCGGTCAAACTCGGAGTAGCCGATCACAGATTCGCCATCCTCAGCAACAAGCCGTTCATCCACCGCACGCACATCGTCGATACTCAAGCAGTTGGATCGAACCTGCCAGTCCAACATGTCCAACCTCGTCTTATATTCTAAATCCGCCGGATGCATAGTCCGACCGTATTCATTTGGCGCAAATGGACTATTCGGATCATTAACACCAATGCCGGAGATAGACTGATAGTCTGGGCTAAGGTCGTCTTGCTGATACCGCAGATCGTACTCGTGGAACCCGACACCCGTCAGGAAGAATGTTCCTGCTACCGCCGCCGGATGCTTCGCAAATCCTGTTGCGGCGAAGGCTGCGGTACGCAAATCCCCGAATATTCTGTCACGCATTTCCGTGTCACCCTGATTGTACAAATCCTGCTCTGTACGGTTCAGTGATTCGAGGCGCAACGCCGAATCGAACAACCCGCGAAGTGTGCCTCGTTGCTGGCCAGCAGACTCCAGCGCTCCGTCGTCCGCCATGAGCGGATGGACTCCAGCCGCATCAAGATGATTAAGAGTCGTGTACAGGTGCGCCGCAGAGGCATCATCGGCCATGAGCATACTGAAGAACTGTTGTCGACTCTCTAGATCCACGAGCAGCAATTCCCGATCAGCCACGTCAGGGTTTGAAAGGATCTCGTATACTGACGATCCATCCATCTGGCCGTCAGTTGGACCGGGAAGACTCAGATCGAACAGATAAGTGGTGGCAATATCTGTGATGCTCGCCGAGAGCGCCGGGTTGAGGAGTGTAAACGCAGCACTGTCGACTGTCTCACCATTCGCGAGCGGGACCGAGACCCCGGTGTCGCGAAGTGCAGCCATTCGATCATCGTTCTCGGTGAGCATCTGAATAAGTCCGAGTGATGCAGTTTGCGCGCGACTCCGCGCGTCGGGGTCTTCGCTTTCGGCCGCTTCCGGAATCCAGTCCAGCAACGCGGAAACAGATTCACCATTGTCCGCCCAGTCGTACGCAAAGAGTCCTTTCAGAGCATTCGCGTTCTCAGCAAAGACGGGGTGATCATGCTCGCCACTCAAAATTTCAAAATTAGCATCATCATTGCGGGTAGAAACCTCCAACAGCATTGAAAGCGTTTCCCCCCACACCGGATCATCATTATCAAATGAATTCAAGTTATGACCGATGCTCGTGGTCAGATTCGCGGAGAAGGTCTTTCCCCCTCTCAGCTCTGAGTCAGCACGATGCAAGAACCCGTTCAATGATGCGGCGTCCTGGACCCAGCGAATGTGGCTACGGTCATTCGCTCCAGGTGACACTTCCTGGCTTTCGACGACGTCGCGCACCGATTCAGGAAGATCCAAGTACCGACCCCCGACCTCCTCATTCGACAGCACGAGCATCCCGGTCCCCATAACACCGAGAAATTCGTCGATCTCGTCGTGGTCCCAATTTTCAGTCATTCCTCCTTCATAGAAAGAACCCGGTAACCCAATGACTCCACCGGGCATCGTGTCATCTATCGTGGCATAGAACGCTCGAAGATATTTGAGTTCCTCCGCGCGTAGATAATCCCCCGCTCCGTCGCTTTCGGACTGTAGATGTTTGGCTTTGGCAGAGATGGCGATCACCGTGGCGAGAATCTCGTGATAACGAGCGTCCAAGGGCCGATCTCCATTGATGTACGCCTGCAAGTCTGCCGCGTCGTGCCTGCCGTATTCTTCGTTGACCGGCAATGGGGAATTACCTTCTGGGCCGTGAATGTTATAGGCTGCCCAACCCAAGTGCCCTGAATCCACCAGTTGACGCACCACGAGATCGTGCTCGGGCCCTTGATTGAGTTTATGAACACTTAACTCGCCACTCTCAAGCAGATCACTCCGTGGAGATTTCAGCGCTTCCGTGTACTCAGCGACGATTTGTTGAATTCGCTGCATTCTCCACTCTTGAAACTCACCAAGCATCACACTCGGGAGCTCGTAATTCATGATCGAACCATCGGGGCCAGTGCCTTCACTATCGCGATGTTGTGAGTATTCTAAGTACTGCCCCTCGCGAAACTCCTCCAATTGACGTTTATACGCATCGTATATTTGCTCCACTCTGTTCTCATAATCCCGGACTTCATCTGCCCATTCATCGGCGATCGCGGCTCCGAACGCAAGAACCAATGCGGCTTCCTGCCACTTTGATTCATCATAATCTGCCTCGTTCGCAATGTCGTCTCGCACAACATCGCTAAACTGAATCGCCATCGACGTGAAAACAGTACGTAGATCTCCAGAATTTCCGGTTATGACGCCGGCGATATTCCACAGGCCTTCGGCTTTCTCCCGAATCCCTTCTGAGCCCGGCCGTGGCTTTTCCGGCGGAACGAGCGCTGCCCCCGCAGCAAATCCCGCCTGCGCATCTTCCATGAGCTCAACCTCTCGACAGTGCACCTAAAGACAAATAGAACAATGGATCTTCACTACGACAAGCAGGCGGCGCGGTTTACGACATGCGCGACCTTCCCTCACCCGCCTTCCAACACCCATGGGACGCGCGATCGAATGAAAAACATCAGTTCCTCATTGGCCGTCTGGAACATAACGCTCGTCTATGCTTTCATTGATCTGCCGTTGCACATAGTCGTAATGCTCTTCGCTCGGCCGCCATTCAGTTTCGGGTACCGGTCTTCCCTGTTCTGGATTCCAATAGTCTTGCGCAGAGTCACTGTCTGTTCGCGACACCTCAATTGCACCGGCCTGGACATTCCCCGACAGACGACTCCCGTGCTCCTGGACATCGCGCATCTTGTCCACGTACGTTGCGCCGAATTCCTCGTAAGCTTGCTTGAACGCCACCCTGTCCTCAATGAACGGACCGTCCAGCGCATCCGCCAGTTCTTCGGTCACTGTCCGGAACCGGCTCACCACATCGGTGAACGTCTCCGCCACCGTAACCCCCTCAGCCCCCCGCTCATACGCTTTCCCTGCGTTCGCACCAACCACTGACATGACAACCCCTGTTCGCCAATATGGACTTCCGCTCGGTGACTCACGGAATGGAAGTCCCTGCCATACTCACTGCTCTCGCCGAAGTACCGAATACCATTTGGATGCGATAGACGCAACCACGCGAAGTACGATGCTTTCAGCAGTAGGATTCCCCGCACCTCAGGCAGATCTCGTATCCCATCCAATAGAGCACTGCGGACGGCTCATCGGCGGCACACGGACCGACGCCGGCCATCACATTCTCCGTCAGGCGCTCGCGGGCACCGATCGTCGTTGCCGGATCCGGCCAACATGTTCATAGTGCGCACAACGGCCGCATGTCGTGAGGATAGGTACTCGTGCCACTGAATAATCACTACGTGATTGAACGGTGACCCTGGGTGCCGAGGGTGTTCCTACACGCGACGCGGCCTCTGAGCATGCGCGGGGTTCGTGTTTACGTTTGATCCGTTGGGGGATTGGAATGCACATCCATGGCCCTGGCTGGACGACAGGATTGTCGCCCAGCGGTCACATCCATAGGTGTCCAGGCTCAAGATCCCGGCAGTTCACTCTAGTTCATGGAATGACGGTATTTGGCGGCCTCGTCGAGGGTGATTTTTCAAGGAAGGTTCTCTTGAAGACTTCCTCGTATGACCCAACGTAGGCGTTGTTGAACGAGTCGGCTTCGTTTGGTAAAGCGTTGGGCCTTCCCGACAGTGGATGAGCGGAGTCAACGTCGTCCAGAATCAGGCCGAGACTATGGCTGACCGTTGAGCTTTCACTCCGGCCGTCAAGGTTGCGCGCGATCCCACTGAGCTCCACACACGCGATAGCTGAAGACGTGAGCGAAGGAATAAATGCTTCACCCGTGGCAGATCAAAACCTGCGCTCCATTACAGTTAAACGGACTGTCAAATAAGAACGATCAACAGGTTCAGTAATCTCCTTATTACACCGAATCACAGTTCATGCCGCGAACGGATCAACCCATCCAGGCTTCTGTGGATGGACTCGTACCGGTTGTTATAGGCAGAGGAATAGTCGCCCGTGAACTCGATCGCCTCGAGCCCACTCTGCCCTGGTAGTTCGCCCGCCCCGCGGACGAGGTCCCGGACGGGGGTCAGCAGCTCGCGGCGTGCACCCATCTCGACTTCTTGGAAGGAGACGACCATCTCCTCGCCCTCGTCATTCCGGACGACGAGATCCTCGTTGGCGTCACGGACCGTCTCAATGTCCATGTCTCCCGTACGCACCAGGTAGTCCAGAACCTCAAGCTCCACGCGGACGTCGACACGGGACGCGTCGTAGCTGCGGCCCGTGTTGCCGTCGATATGAAACGGGTGTCGCTCGTCGTCGGGTCCCGCGTCGAACACGTCCTCATACTCCGGGTTCTGAACACCAGCCAGAATCCGCTGCTCGATCTCCTGCAGGGTCGCGCCCGCCCCGAGGAAGCCACCCGCGACCCTGGCGGTGGCGAAGCCCCACGATGCCGGGTTCGGACCCGTGAGGTAGCCGGTCGACGCGTAGATAGCGGTTCTGATGTTGTTGAACATCACCTGCCGCGCCTTCTCCTCACGCTGCGCCTCGTCGTACAGGGCCTCCGTCCGGTCCAGAGCCTCCTCGAACAGGGCGGAGTCGAGATGTGCGCGCAGGGTGGCGTTCGCGTCGGCCACACCGAGCGCGTCGTTCTCCGTCAGGCCGTGGTGGACACCGTACGCGTCAAGGACGTTCACACCGTGGTAAAGGCGCACGGCGGTGTCCCCGTCCGCCATGACGTACCGGAGGAACTGGTGTCTCTCGTTGGTCGGAATGTTCAGCGTGCCGTCGGAATTGATCTCGAAGTTCGACGTGCCTTCCAGACCGAAGTCGTAGAGATACGCGAGGGCGACATCACCGAGATGGGAAGCGATCTCCGGATTCACTCGGGCGAACGACGCGTCCGGCTGGAGTACACCGTCGTCGTCCGGTACCGCGATCCCCGTGTGGAGGAGGGCGTCGTTGCGGTCGTCGTTCACCGTGATCATGCGGATCAGTTCGAGCGCGGCCTCACCCGCGCGGTCACGAGCGGACTCGTCGTCGCTCGCCGCCGCATCCGGGATCCAGTCCAACAGACCGGACACGGCCTCCCCATCGTCTTTCCAATCGAAGGTGAATAGGCCCTTCAACGCGTTGGCGTTCTGGTCGAAGACCGGATGGTCGTGCTGGTCGCTCAGGATGCGGTAGTTGGCGTCGTCGTTCCGGGTCGAGACGTCCAGCAGGGAGGCCATGGTCTCCCCGTTCAATGGCACGTCGTTGTCAATCCGGTTCAGATTGTGGCCGATGCTAGTTGTCAGGTTGGCAGAGAACTCCTGTCCACCCCGTAGATCTGTGTCGGCCCGGCCCAAAAGACCGTTGAGCATAGTGGCGTCGTGCACCCAATCTCGATAGTCACTAGGCCCGGATCCTCCCGGTGCTCCTTGACTCTCGACAGTGTTGCGCACCGATTCGGGAAGATAGACGTAACTCCCGCCGAGTTCCTCGTTAGACAGGACGAGAAGCCCGTTGCCCATAACCCCGAAGAGTCCCTCGAGCTGGTCGTGCTCCCAACCGTGTTTCAGGCCGGTGACATCCCAAACCTCAGAGTGCATGCCCAGGACGCCACCGTCGACCGAGTCTTCGATACCCGCGTAGAACGACTCCAGGAATAGGATCTCCGCCGAGCGGAGATTGTTGTCCAAATACCGCGACACATTTGGATCGGCGTCGTGACGACTCATTTGGTCGTCCTCGGACTGGAGGTACTTCGCCTTGGCCGAAACGGCCAGTACCGCAGCTAGGATCTCGTGGTAGCGGTCATCCAACGGACGCTCCCCGCTGAGGTACTCGTGGAGGTCGGCCGCAGCTCGGGTACCGTAGTCCGCGTTGACCGGCAACGGAGGATCAGCCGCGGGGCCCTGAATGTTGAACGCCGCCCACCCGAGGTGCCCAGAGTCCACGAGCTGTCGCACAGTAAGGTCGTGGTCCGGGCCACGCTGAAGCTTTCGAACGCACTCCTCGCCGACTTCGACCAGGGCGTCCTTGGCCTCCTTCACCTTCCCTTGGTACTGGCTGATGATCTGCCGCGCTCGATCGTCCCGCCACGAGTTGAACTGCTCCAGGTCGTCTAGCAGTGAGGTGGTGAACCGCTCATACCCGGTGGGGGGATCCACGAGGCACTGCTGGCCTACCTGGGCGTATTCGAGGTAGCCATTCTGTCGGAGGTCATTCAGTTGAGCGGTGTATTCAGCCAGGATCTCCGCGGCTTTGTCCTCGTACTCCTCGACCTCGTCAGCCCATGAATCCGCGATCGCTGCTCCGAAGGAGAGCACCCACGACGCTTCCTGCCATTTGGATTCGTCATAGTCGGCTTCCGCGCTGATGTCGTCACGAACGACGTCACTGAACTGAATCGCCATCGTGGTGAAGACTGAACGCATGTCGCCAGCATTCCCAGTGATTACCCCCATAAGATTCCAAAGCGCTTCGGCTTTCTCTCGAATCCCCGCAGATCCCGGACGGGGGCTCTCCGGTGGAACGAGCGCGGCGCTGAATCCTCCCTGCGCTTCATGCATTATTTGCTCACCTCGTGGTAACACAACAGAAGTTTGTTGATGGATGAGTAGAATGCCTCAGGCAAGTTCGCCCGTTCCGTCTGGCGCGGGCACCGATTCATTGCGGCACGGAATCAACCGACTGGGGCTTGAACGAACTCAAATTCTAGTACCAGCACACGACAAAGCCAATCCTCATTCCACTTCAGGAACGTATCGGCTGTCGATGTGCTCATTGAGCTGCTGGGATATGTACGTCTGGTGCCCTTCGACCGACGGCTCCGACGGTTCAGGAACCGGTTCGCCGAACCTTCGGTAGTCCTCAGCAGCACGGTCATCCGTCCGAGCCACCTCCACCGCACCGAGCTGCACGTTCCCTGAGAGTCGACTCCCGTGCTCTTGGACGTCGCGCATCCTATCCACGTACGTCGCGGCGAACTGCCGGTACTCGCTTGGGAACGACACCGTCTCGTTTGCGAACGGGCCGTTCAGAGCGGTGGCAAGCTCCTCGACCGCGACGTCGAAGCGGTTCACGACGTCGGTGAACGTCTCCGCCACGGTGACTCCGTCGGCACCGCGTTGGTACGCTTCCGCAGCGTTAGCACCTATCAATGACATGACAGCCCCCTTTTTTTGTCGACTGACCGTCTTCCAACCAGCAGTTACACCTGAAGTGATAGAAAACACGCGCCGTGGCCTTGACTGAGATTCGCCACGACCCCACCAAGATGATCTTGCGCTGGAACCCATCCGGGTTCATTGACAGGACGCATCCATCTACTATTCTCGAAGTCTGTCCATGATGGGTGGACAGAACCCCTCCAGCCCGCCAAACACTGATCTTAGCGGTAGACACACCCGAAAGGTTTACGAGCATGGCCGGATTCGAAGGCGTTCAGCACGCCGATACGCTGTCACGAGGCGCAGACGAGGCCGGACAAGCTGGCGCCAGCATCAGTGAACGCGTGAATTCCCTTCTCTCCGACATTCAGAGCGAACTACCAAATGCACTCCAGGGCGAAGCTCGCACTACTTTCGAAACCGGACAACTAATGCTCGCGAACGCCATGGACGATCTCATTAAATGGTGCAGAAACAGCGAAGTCGACCTCAACCTCGGAAATGATGCGATTATCATGACGGACGACCGATCAAGCGAGGAAGTCCGCCAGGCCTTCACTGAGTCGCTGATGAATCCCACCAAGAGCGTCAACCATTAAGGAAACACCACCATGAGACCTGGCGATTTTGATATTGGCGCCGACATCAGCGTCCTTTCTGACCTCAATGAACGCCAACGCAGCTACATACCGCGTTTTCATGCGATCATGGACGAGATCCTTCAAGCAGTTGGCAGCCTAAACTCCAACTGGTCAGGCGATGCGAGTGAAGTCTTCGCCGCAGCCGGGAATGATTTTGCGGAGAACTTCCGGAACGCCAACCTGGGATTCTCGAAAATGGTGGATGCCAGCGATGGCGTGGTCGAGAATTACAATAAACTACATAGAGATCTGGGGAACATCTTCGGCTAACCCCTCCCCATGTCCCAACCCACCGTCACCCCCGGCGGCGCGCAGGATTCGGCGGCACCTTCTTCTTCGTCTGTGGAGCAGGTGCCGCAGGCGTTTCACGCGACGCCGAACGCTGAGCGGTACGTCCTCCAGGCCGACGCGCTGCGGCGGCGGCAGCTTCGGGCTGCGCTCCTGTACGGGTCGAGTCGGTACTGGCGTCGGCGGCAGCGGGTGTGGCCGGCGGCGATCGCGGGGTTGATTCTGGCCGCGTTGATCGCCGGCGGTATTGTCGTCGCGAACGCGTTCCAGAACCAGCAGGTGATCAACCAGGACCGCTTTCCTGGCATGGGTCCGTCCGACGGTGACGGGGAGGAAGAGACCCCCGAGGACTCCGAGCAGGCACCCATGCCGGCGCTGCCGCCCCCCGATGGGGGGTGACTCCGACCCCCCGACGCGCGTACATCTCCGGAGACGCACACCCCCGATGACCACCCTCACCTCGTCCGACGACGAATCCCAGACCGACGAGTCCGAAGTACTGACCACCGACGAGTCCGCGCTGCACGCCGACTCCTTTGACGGGATCGCGGACGCGGTCGAGTCCGCCGTGGTCGGCAAGCGATCCGTGGTGCGGCTCGCCCTCGTCGCCATGCTGGCCGGCGGGCATCTCCTGCTGGAGGACGTGCCCGGCGTCGGGAAGACGACCCTCGCCCGGGCCATCGCGAGCTGTGTCCGCGGTGACGTGGGACGCATCCAGTTCACGCCGGATCTGCTGCCCTCCGACGTCACCGGTGTGACGGTGTTCAACCAGGGCACCCGGGAGTTCGACTTCCACCCGGGCCCGGTGTTCTCCAACATCGTGATCGCCGACGAGATCAACCGTGCCTCCCCCAAGACGCAGTCCGCGCTGCTGGAGGTCATGGAGGAGCAGGCGGTGACGGTGGACGGGGTTCGCCACGCCGTCGCGTCGCCGTTCCTCGTCGTCGCCACCCAGAACCCGGTCGAGATGGACGGCACCTACCGGCTGCCCGAGGCCCAGCTCGACCGCTTCCTGATGCGGCTGTCCCTGGGGCACGCCGATCCGACGTCCGAGCTCGCCATCATCCGCGGGAACCGTCTGACCACGCCCGAGGACGTGCCGGCCCGCACCGACCCCGAGGGTATGGACGAGATCGCCGCCGCCTCGCGACGGGTCCACGTTGAGGACTCGCTGTACGAGTACGTGGTCCGGATCGCGACCGCGACCCGGAGCCACCCTGAACTCACCGTCGGCCTGTCGACGCGGGCGACGGTGGCGATGGCGAACGTGATGCGGGTCCAGGCCCTGTCGGTGGGGCGCAGCTTCGTGACCCCTGACGACGTGAAGGATCTGGTGCTCCCGGTGTGGGCCCACCGGCTGATCCTCTCGCCGGAGGCCTCGGTGGGCGGACGCAGCGGGGCGGACATTCTGCAGGAGCTGCTGCGCACCGTGCCCGCTCCCCAGCCTCGGCTCTCCCAGGCGGCGGGTGGCTGATGCCCACGCCACGTGGGTGGCTCGTCGCCGGCGTCGGGTCCACGCTGCTCGTGGTCGGTGTCGTCGCCGGCTACCAGGAGCTGGTCGCCCTGGGTGGATGCGCGCTTCTCGCCGTGGCGCTGGCGGCGTTGTGGGTGGGGCGCCCGGCCAGGGTGCGGGCCCACCGCTCCCCCAGTACCACTCGAACGTCCCCCGACTCGCCGGTCATCGTCCGGCTGCGGACCCGGAATCCCGGCATCCGGGCGGTGCAACTGTGGGAGCGGATCACGGCGCCGTCGGGTGAACAGTGGGTACGACTTCCCCGGCTGGGGAGGGACTCCGCCGAGACGGTGGAGTATCGCCTCAGCGCCGAACGCCGAGGGGTGATCACGCTGGGGCCGGTCCGGGCGGGCCGACGGGACGCCCTGGGGTTGGCCGAGTCCGTCCGTTCCTCCGTGCTGAAGGACCGGGTGTGGGTGCATCCGCCCTATCGCCGACTGCGAGCTATCCCGGCGGGCCGCGTCACCGACCTGGACAGTCTCACCGACGGTGTCCGCGCCGGGAGTCAGGCGTTCCACACCCTGCGGGACTACGTTCCCGGGGACGATCTGCGGCAGGTGCACTGGCGCAGTTCGGCCCGCCTGGACAAGCTCGTGGTGCGGGAACACGTGGACACCGCGCACACTCGCCTGCGGGTGGTCCTGGACGACCGGCGGACGGTCCGGGGGGTCGAGGATCTGGACGAGGCGGCGAGCGTCGCGGCCTCCGTCATCGCCACCGGGCTGCACGCCTCCCTGCACTGTGAGCTGCATCTGGTCAGTGGGCGTGGCCGGGACAGCACCGCCGGTCTGCCGGCCCTGCTGGATCTCCTCGCCGAGGCCGAGCCGCGGGCCGACGCCTCCCTGAACCGGGCGCTTCGGCTGTTGCGCGCGCGGCCCTCCGGGGACACGGCGATGCTGGTGAGCCCGTCCCTCACCGACGCGGAGCTGCGCAGTTTCGGTCAGTTACGCAACGTCTACCACGGGCTGATCGCGGTCGTCGTCGGTTCGGAGGCCCCGGCCGCCACGCCGGCGGGGATCACGTGCATCGCGACCGCCGACGCACGTTCCTTCGCGGAACGATGGGATACCGCGCCATGGCCACGCTGACCGAGGGGTGGACGCGTCTGTTCCCGGGCCGCGACCCGTTCGACGCGCCACGCGGACGGAATCTGCCCTGGCGCACCGTCGCCTTGGTGGTTGGCCTCGTCGGGGTGTCGGCGGCGGGGGGAATCGCTCTCGCCGGAAGCTACGCCCGCCCCATCGCCGTCTACGGCGTGACCGGCAGCGCCGCGGCGGTCAGCGTGCTGGTCACGCTCGCGCTGCGGAGCTGGTGGGGTGCGATGTCGTCGCTCCTGATCGGCCTGCCGCTGCCGGTGCTGTGGGTGATGGTCCTCGCGAACGCGCTGCCCGGGGAGGGGGGCGGGGTTCTCCGGGGGACTCTCCAGGCGCTGGTCGGTTCCGGGGCAAGCATTCTGACGAGCGCCGCACCCACTCCCGCCACGGTCGACACCCTCACCCTGCCGCTGTTGGCGACCTGGCTGACCGGGGCCGCAGCCGCGCTGGCGTGGCGGGCCGGGCGTGGAGCCCTCGCTCCCCTCCCCGGCGTGGTGTTGTTGGCGGGCGCGGCGGTGCTCAACGGTCCGGTGGCGCCGCCGAGTTTCGTGGCCGTCGGGCTCCTCGTCGCCTCCACGGGGTTCCTGCTCGTCGGGAGCCCGCGGGAGCCGGACTCCGAGGACGGGGAACTGCCCGGCTTCTCCGTGCGGGTGCGGGTTCTGCGTCGCGGAGGCAGCTCTGTGGGCAGGCTGGTCGCCACCGCGGTGGTCGTGGTGAGCATGGCCCTCGCGACGGTCGTGGTCGCGCCGATCCTCCTCTCGGCGTGGGACTCGCAGCCCACAGACCCCCGGGAGGCACTGGCACCGCAGATGGACCCCCAGGAGACGCTGAACCCGCTGAGCTACCTGTCCGCGTGGGCGGCGGAACCCAATCAACACCTGATGTCGGTTCAGGCCAGCGAGGACGTAACCCTGCGCTGGGTCACGCTCGGGGAGTTCACCACGACGTGGTTGACGGACGAGGGGTACCGCGTCGCGGACCAGACCCTGCCGGAACCCGTACCACCTCCGCCGCACGCCGAGACGACCAGCGTCGAGATCGCGGTCGGCGACGCCCTGCCCGGACCGTGGGCCCCCGTGGTCGGAGCTCCGCGCACGGTGGGAGTCCCTTCCCCCGGCTACGACCCGATGTCGGGCACCGTGGTGACCCGTGCGGGAGGGATCGCGGGGACGGAGTACGCCGTGACCGGCGACGTGCCGGAGTGGCGCCCCGACGAACTGGAGGGCGCGACGACCCCCGTCGAGGAGGTGTACGACCGGTATCGCCATCTTCCGGCGGGCACCCCCTCCGTCGTCAACGACGTGGTGGCCGACCTGGCATCGGGTGACACCTCGCCCTACCAGCGGGCGAACGCGTTGGCGGAGTACCTGCGGGAGTCGCACACCTTCAACCCGGAGACCGCCGGCGGTCACGGGTACGCGAGTTTGGCCGCCGTCCTCGCCCCGCCTGGTGAAGAGGGCGGCGGGGGCACGTCGGAGCAGTTCGCGAGTGCGTTCGCGGTTCTCGCCCGGGCCGCGGGCCTCCCCAGCCGGGTCGCGGTCGGCTTCGACGGTGCGGCCGACGCCGACGCGGCGGCGGCCGACGAACGCCGCGTCGTCACCGGCGACGCCGTCGCGTGGGGCGAGGTGTACTTCGACGGGGTGGGGTGGGTGCCGTTCTCCGTCACCCCGGGCGCGTACGACACGGAGACCGCCGAGGACCCGGCGAGCGCGTCGGCGCCCGACGAGCCGGACGCCGCCGAGGACGACCCCGCCGAGGAGGAGACCCACGACCTGTCGGCCCCGGTCTCGGAGACCGATTCGCGGTCAGTGCCGCGTTCCTGGCTGATCCTTGGCGGGTTGGCGGGCCTGTTGCTGGCCGGACTGCTGGCGATTCCCCTGTCGCGCCGGATCCGACAGGAGCGTCGACTCCGCTCCGGCCCGGTCACGTCCCGGGTTCTGGGGGCGTGGCATGAGCTGCACGACACACTGCGCCAGTGCGGGGTCCAACCCACCCGTGGGGACACGGTGTTGGACGTCGTGGGCGCGGCGCGTCGCGTCGCGGGCGGACCCGACGCCGACCCGACCACCGCCACGGACCTGCTCTCGCTGGAGCGCGCGGTGAACGTGGTGTCGTTCGGTCCGGAGGCGGGGTCCGTCGAAGCGGAGATCGGGGCGGTCGTCGACGGGACGCGGCGGCAGCTACGCGTCCTGCGACGCACCCGGGGGCGCGTCCGGCGCCTTCTCTGGTGGTTCGACCCGCGTCCGTTGCTGTGGCGGCACGTGAGAACGCGACCGAGGGGATCATCGACATGAGCGACGGCGCCCGTCTCGTTGCCGGGTATCACCGCCTGGAGGTGGTGTACCGGGGGGAGACGTCGACGATCTACCGCGGTCTCCCCGACGGTGGCTCGGACCCGGTGGCGATCAAGGTCCTGCGGGATCCGGCTGGGGTGGACGAGGTCGACCAGCTCACCACCCTGTCCGGAGCACCGGGGATCGTGGCCGCACTCGACAACGGGCAGACGTCGTCGGGGCGCACCTACGTGGTGATGCCGTTCTACGACGGTGACTACGCCGCGCGGCTGGCCCACCATCCCATCCCGCTGACCGAGGTCGTCCTCGCGGCCTGGTCGGTCGCCAACGCCTTGACGGCCATGCACGAGCGGGGGCTACTGCACCACGGTGTGCAACCCAGCAACGTGCTGTACTCGCGGGACACCACCGTCCTCGCCGACTTCGGCTCGACCGCGCCGGTGACGGACACCCCCGAGCCGCCCGGCCCCGACGCCTACGAGGTTCCCCACGCCCCGCCCGAGGCCCTGCGCGGCGATCCCCCGTCCCCCGCCTCGGACGTGTACCGTCTCGCGTCCACCGTGTGGACTCTCCTGGGCGGCCATCTCCCGTACGTCGACGCGGCCGGCACCCGCGTGGACCCCTTCGACTACCGTGACCGGGCGCTCGCCACTCCGCCCCCACGAATCCCGCGCGCCGACGTCCCCCAGACGCTGCGCGACGTCGTACAGCGAGCGATGTCGGTGGAGCCGAGCGACCGGTTCGCCACCGCCACGGACTTCGCGACAGCCCTGATCACCGCCCACCCCGCCGCCTCGGCGTTCCTCGCCCCCATCCCTCGTGCGCCAGAGGCCGGACCGGCAGGCGCGGTCGCGGACCCTCGCCACACCACCCCCATCGCTCCCGGCGGGACCTCGCCGGACGGTGAAGCCAACGGCGGCGACGAAGGCCGCGCCGACTCGCCGTCTTCGGCGCGCGGGGACACCGAGCGGCTCGGCGCTGCCACGGGGGATGACGTCGGCGCCGCGGATCCTCCGGAAGTTGCCCAGGCCGAAGGTGGGGGTGTGCCCGGCTCGGCCGTGTCGTCCGGCGGCGGCTCCCTCCCAGCGAGCCCCGCCCGCGACGACGTTGGCGACTCTGCGGAATCGGCAGCACCCGCCTCCGACCTCACCGACACCGACGATGTCGGAGCCGGTGAGGGGACCGCGAGCCCGCCCCGCGCGTCCGCCACCCCCTTGTCGGACGACGCGCGCGGCGCAAGGGACACGATGGAGGCCACAACCGACCGGCCCGACGCCGGTCCAGCGACGACGCGGAGCACTCCACCGTCGTCACCAGGGGACGACGAGCACACCGGCGACTCCCCACCTGACGTGTCCTCAGTAGCCGAAGGCACTGCCGCGTCTGGGCCATCGACAGGCGGGGCCACCGAACGGCGAGATCCCGACACGACGGACGGAGTGGGCGCCGACGGGGTGGTTTCCCCCGACACCTCCGCCACCTCATCGCCGAACAGTGCCGATGCCCCGGCCACGACCACGCCTCCCGCCGGCGACTCGCCGGACGCGATACCCCCCACGCCTTCCCACGAAGACGCACAGGACGCTGGCGCGGCCCCCACCCACTCGACCGAGGCGGACGCCGACAGCGACCGAGCCGGCGAGGGGACCTCTAACCCGGGCCACGCGTCTATGGACCCCTTGCCGGACGACATACGCGACACAAAGGACAGAGCGGAGGCCACAAGCCACCGGCCCGGCGCCGGTCCGGCGACGGAGAGCACTCCACCGTCCTCACCAGGGGACGACGTGCACACCGGCGAACCCGCAGCCGACACCTCCGCCACCTCGTCACCGACCAATGCCGACGCCCCGGCCACGTCCACGCCTGCCGATGCCGATGACTCGCCGGACGCGGCACCCACCGCCCCTTCCCGGAATGGCTCGACCGAGGAGGATGCCGGCGACGTCGGGGCTCGCGCGGGGGACGCGGTGCAGACCACAGCCGTTCCGCCCGACGCGTCCGCCATAGAGAAAGGCGCCGTCTCCCCAGTGCCGTCGGCGCGCGGCGCCGCCGAACGGAGAGGTCCCGGCACGACGGACGGGGCGGACACCGGCGAGGCGGTTTCCCCCGACGCCGCCGACGCGTCCGCCAGCTCAACGCCGGACGACGCCGACGACTCGTCGGTCGCGAAACCCCTCACCCCTGCCCGGGAAGGCACACAGGACGCCCGACCGAACGAGGCGGACGCCGACCCCCATGGGGACAAGGAGACGAGTTCCCCCTCACCATCCTCTGCTGACGAGGAAGGCACGGGTGGATCCACCCCCGACACGACTCCGGAGCACGCGGCAGCGCAGGAGGCCGAAGGGCCGTCCACTGGCCAACGAGAGACGAGCACCGTGCCGGCCGACGCGTCCGCCAACTCATCGCCGAACGACGTCCACGGTCCGGACACGACCACGCCTCCCGACGGCGGCACCGCACCAACGCACGCCACGCCTGCCGACGTGGGCGACTCCTCGGACGCGACCCCCCTTACCCCTACTCGGGGAGACGCACAGGACACCCGGTCGAGCGAGGCGGCCGCCGGCGACGTCGGAGCTGATGCGGGGGCCAGGTTGGACACCACATCCCCGCCGCCCGACGCGTCGGCCGAAGAAGGCATCACCGTCCCGAGGTCTTCGCCGCGCGAGGAAGCCGAACGGCAAGGTGCGGACACGATGGACGGGGTATCCACCCCGTCCTCACCGGAGGGCGCACAGACCGGGAAGGGGAACACCCCCCAACCACCACCCCCTGCGGACTCCGGCGGGGCGGTATCCCCCGACGCCGCCGACGCGTCCGCCGGCTCCTCGCCGGACGATGTCGGCGGTCCGGCTACGCCCACGCCTACCGACGTGGAGGGCTCGTCAGACACGGAGGAATCCGCCTCCACGTCTTCCGACGCCGACTCCCACCGCGACACGTCTGGGGAGGACACCGGTGAATCCTCCCCAGACGTGTCATCGGGGCTCGCCGCCGATGGCCGGAACGACGGTCCCGCCGTCAGTCGCCCAGGAGCGCACACCGCCCGAGCCAGCTCCGGAGCTCCGGGTGACGCGGGCGCCGTGACGGGCGCTGGCGCCACATCCACCGGCCCATCGTCGAACGGCGGGGACGAATCCTCGACCACGTCGTCCGGCGATGGCTCCGCGTCCGCCGGCTCCACCCCGGGCGATGTGAGTGACGGGAAGAACGCTTCGGGATCCGCCTCCGAACGCCCCGGCTCGGGATCACGGCGCGCGGCCATCCGACGGCGGGGCACCCGTAGGACCGCCAGAGCACGGACCGCGAGCTCCCCCGAAGGGGAGCGAGACGACGACGGGAATTCGCCGAGTGCCAGTCACTCGCCCTCCAACGCCTCGACGGCATCCGGGGACTCGACCTCAGCGGACCCCGAAGCGGACGGCGATCCCGTGAAGGGCCGGTCGAAGGGCGCGAGCACCTCGGCTCATGGCTCCTCCTCGGCTGACACCGAGGAGGAAGACAACGCCCAACGGTCGGACTCGGACTCCGGCGACGCCGACGGTCGCACGCCTCCGTCGAAGGAGGCGATCACCGCGCTGGTCGAACAGTTGCGGCAGGCGACGGACAACGCACGGACGGGGGCTGGCGGGAGCTCGCGGCCGGAAGACGCATGGGCGGCGTTGCCGGGGTGGAGTGGGTCGAGTGCCGCACCGCCCCCCGCGCCGGCCGGCCCGCCGCAACAGGCGCAACCAGGGCCCCCTGAGTCGGCCCCGACGGTTCCGGCGGAGCCCTCAGCGCCACCGCGGATGGAGGCGGGGCCGCCAGTGGGTCATCAACCTGGCCCGTCGGCCCCGGCGCCCGCTCCGCCGCCTCCCCCGGACTACTCCGGGATCGCCGCTCCGGCTCGGCAGCGGCCCGCGTTGATCGCGGTCGCCGTGATCGCGATCGGGTTCCTCGCGGTGACCGCCGCGGCGATCGCCTTCCTGCGGCCCGGTCTCGGCGGTGACCTCATCGCCTCCATTCGGGGCTCGGACGGGGCCGGCGGCGACACTCAGGCCGAGGACGACATGTCCACGCCGTTGGAGCAGGCCCCGGACGCTCCTCCGGCGCCCCCCGCGGAGGGGAACCCCGAGGCGGCTCCCACCGATGTGGAGATCGTGGAGGATCTCGGCCACGAGGTGGTGCTGTCCTGGACGGACAACACCGACGGCTCGGGCTCGCACCACGTCGTTGGTGGTCAGAGCGGGGCGGTCCCGGGGAACCTCGTGGACGCTGATCCCGGTGAGACCGAGGTCCGGGTGAGTGGTCTGAACACCGGCGTGGACTACTGCTTCACCGTCATCTCCGTGCTCAGTGTGGACGACGTGGGCAGCGCGGAGCAGGTCTGCACCACCCGTGAGACCGACGGAGAGCAGGCATAGGCACCACTTGTCGGATTGGTGTGATCGTGGAGCCAGATCCGGGGTGACGCGGCCCGCGTGGCGCCGTCGAGGTTCCCGGCCAGCTTGTCGTGGAGGGCTCCGGCCGCCCGGTTTCGTTTTGAGCTGGTAGTTCGCCCGCTCCACCGTCCACCGTGTTCGCGGCCCAGCGAGACGCCGGTCGACTCGCACCGAACGAGCTCCACCCACCCACCCTCACATCCATAAGCGGCACCCAGCCCCGAGGTCCCAAGTGGCGAACTAGCTAGCCGTCGGCGTATAGTTGTCTACGAATAGTTGCTGCGAGGTGTGTGATGGCCAAACGTCGGGCGATGTCGAACCTGTTGGGGTTGGCACTGCTGTCTTTGCTGATGCCGGGACATCCGATGCACCCCTACCAGATGGCCGCCGCCCTACGCCGGACCGGCAAGTGGGACGACATGGGGGCGAAGACGGGTTC
The DNA here is from genome assembly GCF_018437505.1 of Spiractinospora alimapuensis. Lineage (NCBI taxonomy): Bacteria > Bacillati > Actinomycetota > Actinomycetes > Streptosporangiales > Nocardiopsidaceae > Spiractinospora > Spiractinospora alimapuensis. The sequence goes on from NZ_CP072467.1 coordinate 2,041,172, forward strand.
GCTCTACACCGTGGTTCGCAACCTGGAACGACATGGGTTCATCGCGGCGAGCGACAGCTACCGGGAAGGGCGCCGGCCGGAGCGCACGGAGTACACCATCACGCCGGCCGGACTGCGCGAGCTCGAGGACTGGCTGCGTGATCTTGTGGCACACCCGGACCACCCGTACTCCGGTTTCGAGGCCGCGCTGTCGGTGCTCGGCGCGCTCCCCCCGGACCAGGCGGTCGAGCTTCTTCGCGAGCGGTTGCGCGCGTTGGAGGCGGACGTGGAGCGTCGCCGGGAGGCCCTGCGGGAACACCGTGCCGCGGTACAGCGGATCTTCTTGATCGATGCCGAGCTCACGCTGGCGATGCGGGAGGCCGAGTCCGCGTGGGTGCGGGCACTCGTCCACGATCTCGACTCGGGCTCGCTCGAGGGTCTGGACGGCTGGCGCGCGCTGCACGCCAGCGGAACCACCTCGTCCCAGTTCACCGAGCTGCTGTCGGAGGAGGGACCCACCACGACCTGAAAGCCACGCTCTGAACCCCTCGGCGCCGTGGGGCAACACGGCGCCGAGGGCGAGACCTCGCACCCGACCCCGCCGAGGGCGGCATCGACGCACGAAGCGACACGCGCGATTCTATGCCAGTTCCATCCTCGGTGGGCTCGGGTGCAACCCACTCCCACCTGGAGGAACATCCATGACCAAGGATTCTCGTTCTCGCGCGCCCGCGTGGCTCGCGCTCGGAGCCATCGCGGGTCCGCTCCTGTTCACTCTCGGCTGGTTCGTCATCGGCCTCGTCAGTCCCGGATACCCGGTGGGCGGCGACTACATCGCCCCCTACTCCGTCGTCAGCCAACCCATCAGCGGGCTGGGGATGGGGGTCACCGCCCTCGCCATGAATCTGGTGTTCGTGCTGAGCGGACTTCTCCTGGCCGTCGGGATCATCGGTGCGTTCCGGTCGATGACGCCGGTGCACCACCCCGCCCGGCACTGGATCGTCGCTGCCCTGCTCTGTCTCTCCCCCGCTGGCAGTGTCCTGGCGGGGCTGTTCGACCTGGAGCATCCGGTTCCGCACCTCGCGGGGTTCCTGCTGATCACCGCGACCCCGATCGTCAGCTTCGTCGTCGCGGGTCTCTACTTCCGCACTCTTCCGGGCTGGCACCGGTTCGGCGTCCTCCTCCCGATCGGAAGCGTGGCCGCTCTCATCCTGCTGGTGTCGTTCTTCGTGAGCTTTGACCAGGCGACCACCGCCGCCAACGAGGGCGTGGCCGGTCTCACCAGTCGCGCCCTGGGAATCGCCGTCCACACGTGGTTCGTGGTCCTGGGCTGGAAGGCCTGGCGACAGCGCGGCTAGCCACCGTGTCCCGAAAACCAGCGCCCCCGAGCCGGGACGGACGGCCCGGGGGCGCACCCTCATCCCGCGGCGAGTGCGGTGAGTACCGGTGAGCAGCCGGCGTCGATCCTCAGCGTGGCCCAGGGATCCCCTCGGGTCGGTCCCCGGTTGAGCAGCACCACGGGCTTCCCCTGCCGCGCGGCGTACTTCACGAATCGCAGACCCGACCACACCGTGAGCGACGATCCGGCGACCAGGAGCGCGTCGGCGGCGTCGATGGTCGCGTAACACCGCGCCACCCGCGCCTTGGGGACGTTCTCCCCGAAGTAGACGATGTCCGGTTTGAGTATCCCAGCGCAGTCGACGCAGTCAGCGACGCGGAACCCCTCCGTGGACCCCACTGCCGCGTCCGCGTCGGGGGCGATCTCGATCTCGGGCACCGCGGTGGAGAAGTCGGGGTTGAGGGTCCGGAGTCGGTCGGCGAGTTCGGCCCGCCGCGTCACCTGGCGGCAGCTCAGGCAGATGACGCGGTCGTAGCGGCCGTGGAGGTCGATGGTGCGGTGGCTTCCCGCGACCTCGTGCAGCGTGTCGACGTTCTGGGTGATGACTCCGGTGAGCTGGCCCCGTCGTTCCAGCGCGACCAGAGCCCGGTGTCCGGGATTGGGCCGCGCGGCGCGCATGTGGTGCCAGCCGACGTGGTTGCGGGCCCAGTAGTGGCGGCGGAAGCTCGCGTCGCCGACGAACTGCTGATAGGTCATGGGCTGGCGTGGTGGCGAGTCGGGTCCTCGGTAGTCGGGGATCCCGGAGTCGGTGGAGAGTCCGGCACCCGTGAGGACCGCTGTCGGCCCGTCGCCGAGCACGGCGCGGACCTGTGCCGCGAGCTCTCCCACCTCGGTGGATTCCGTCAGGCGCACAGAACCAGGGTACGGTCCATCCCGGGCGCTGTGGTCGCCGTCCCCCACCCCAGGTTTCACCCCCTCCCACCTCAGCCCACACCGTGTCCGATACCCCGGCAGCGGTCCGTAACCATGGCGGCATGCCCACTGAGAGTGATAAGACAATTACGCGACGGCGGCCATCCATGACGCCGCCGTCGCGCCACCCCTTCGCTCCGCGGGTGGCGGGCCCGCATCCGCTTCCCCCGGTACGCCCCCACCCCCATCCCTGGAGGGGCTTCTCACATGAGCACGCCCTGGCGGAGGAATACCGGGGGCGTGGGTTAAGGTTCCTAGTGTGAAGGTCAGGCGAATTGCCTGCCCCGGACGAGGTGCGTCGTACCCGGTCACGACAAGACGACGCGAAGCCCTTCGTCGGAGGTAGCAATGGCTTGGCTTTTTCTTGTCGTGTCCGGACTTTTGGAAACCGTGTGGGCGACCGCGCTGTCGTTCACCAAGGGATTCACCCGGCTCTGGCCCTCTGTGGTCTTCTTCGTATCGCTGGCGCTCAGTATGGGTGGCCTGGCGATGGCGCTGCGCACGATCCCCGTCGGTACCGGATACGCGATCTGGGTGGGGATCGGTGCGATCGGCACCGCAATTGTCGGAATGGTGTGGCTCGGTGAGGGCGTGAGCGTCGCCAAGATCGTGTGTCTCGGGTTGCTCGTGTCCGGCATCGTCGGACTGAAGCTCCTGCACTAGTCGCGGCGTCCGCGGGTGGTCACTCGCGCCCGACTTCCTCAACGACCGGGATCCCGGAATTGTCCGGATAGTAGCTGAGTGTTCCCGGCTGGAAGTCGCCCAGCGCGGTGACCACCCCCACCATCTCGTCCCCCGGCGCCAGACTCACCGTCCCCCCGTCCGCGATCTCGCGCACGTCGACGCCAAGCGCCGGATCATGGGCGGTACCGTCCGCACCGGCCAGGAAGAACGCGGAGGCCTCCACCGACAGCGGTATGTCACTGTCGTTGGCCACCCGTACCCAGACGCTGGTGTACCGGCGGTCGAGCGACGCCTCGGCGGACGGGGTGAACTGCGTCGTTCGCGCCGACAGGTGGATTCCCTCGTGCGCCTCGGAGACAACCGTGGTGTCCGCGGCCGTCGGCTGGCGTGAGAGTGGCTGAGGAGCGGGGCTCACGGTCGGCACGCCCTTCGCGGATCGGTCGGGGTCGGAGCCGTCCCCGGTGAGGAGCAGCACGACGGCGACGACGACGCAGAGCATGGCGACACACGCCGTGCCGACCAGGACCCCCAATCGGTGTCGCCGGCCGGACCACGCGGCGTCTCGCTCCCCCGGTCGGTCCATGGCCCCCCTGAGGGACCGTACGACGGACAAACCGTCACCACACGCCCACCACGTGCGTCTTTGCCGTGACCTCGCCGCACCTTTACGTTATGCCCCCAATCGCGGAGCCGCACGACAGCGTGTACGACCCCAACAGTTTGGCTCCGGCCCGCCGCGCCGTCGAGTGGGACCGCACGGAAATGACGAACCCGCGGGGTGTCCCGGCGGGGGTGGGGAGGGGGCTTGGGGTGCCCGTTGGTTCCCCCGCCGGGGGTCTTTAGTGGGTGGTGGTGAGGAGGGCGTGGAGGCGGCGTTGCAGGGGGACGGTGGCGTCGAGTGGGAGGTGGAGGGTGGGGTGGTTGGGTGTGGGTTTCCAGCCGTGGGGTGTGGCGGTGAGGAGGACGGTGGTGTCGCCTCGGGTCACGAGGACGCTCCCGGCGTCCTCACGGAGTTCGGTGGTGATGCCGTCGCGGTGCAGGAGTGGTGAGTGGAGGGCGAGGTTGCGGCAGGCGCGCACGGTGGCGCTGACGGGTGGCGGTGTGGGGCGGAGGTAGCGTTCGCGTTCTTCCGGGGTCAGGGGTGGTACTGGTCGGAAGTTCATGGTGTGGCCTCGGCGAGGGTGCGGGCGGTGGGGATGTCGGCGGTGACGGTGCATTCGTCGCGGGTGAGGGTGGCCCACCAGTCGCTAGCGTGGTGTTCGACGAGGAGCAGACCACGCCCGTTCTCGGCGAGAGACGTATCGCTGGGTTCCTGTGCGCGGGATGACGGGGTGGTGCGGCGGCTGCCGTCGTCGGTGACGGCGATGCGCACCCGGCAGGACTCACAGTGCACGGTGACGGTGAACGTGCCGCCGGGCAGGCCGCTGCGAGAGTGAGTGACGGCGTTGGACGCGAGTTCGCTCAACACGAGGGCGGCGTCGGCGATCGTTTCGCGGTCCACGCCCCGGAAGGCCAGGACTGAGCGTAGCCAGGCACGGGCCTCGCCCACACTCTCCGGGGTGCCGGCCAGAGTAGTGGACGTCATCGCCCACCACCGCCAACCACGACACGGAGGGGTTCAGTGGTCGCACCCAGCGGGCACGGATGCCCGACCGAACGCACCGCCACGAACGAACACGCACGCTGCGGGCACTCCCAGAACCGCCGCACCACATACGGCCGAACCCGCGCCGCACCACCACGACGACACCACGCCACACCACGCGCGTTAAGGTCAAACCTGTCCATCTGGCTACCTTCCAGTTGGGCCACGCCCCCGGACCGCATTCGTCGGTCGCGGGGGTCTTTGCTGTCTATGAGACGGATTCCTGCGTTCTGTCCACAGGTTGAACCCGTGGGATTAGAGTCACAGCTCCCGACTGATACAGCTATGACAACAACCAGTCAGCCGAATCGATCGAAGATCTGTGATTCCTAGTAATTGTCCAGTGGTGAGGAGCGATCCTGTGGCTGTTCCACTTGACTCCGCACGCCGTCGCTTCGGCAACGAAATGCGGAAATACCGAGGTCGCGCCAGCCTGACCCAGGGTCAGCTCGCACGATCAGCTCTGCTTTCACAAGCCATGATCAGTGATATCGAGAAGGGGCGAAAAACGACCAAGAGGGAACATGTCGTACGAATCGACGCCGCGCTAACCACCGATGCTGCCTTGCTCCACTTCTGGGACTCGCTGTTCTCTCCATCGGGCCTCTCGTCCTACTTCAAGGACGTCGCCGAGTATGAGCAGGAAGCCCATGGGATCTCGGAATACCAAATCGCACTCATTCCCGGCCTGTTTCAGACGCGAGAGTACGCGCGCACGATCATCCGCATGGGACAGCCCAACTTCACATCCGAGGAGGTGGAAACACAGGTCGAAGCCCGAATGCTTCGGCAGAGACTGCTGGAGGTCGAGCGTCCACCTCTGTATCGGGTCGTGCTCGACGAGAGCGTCCTCCTGCGCCCGATAGGGGGTCACGCTGTGATGGGTCGACAACTTCAACAGCTCATCGACCTTTCGCATCGCCCCCGAATCATCCTGCAGGTCATCCCTTTGCTCTCCGAGGTACACCCAGGTCTCGACGGTGCATTTCAGTTGATCACTCTCGCTGACAAGGGCACCATGCTGTACACCGAGAACAGAGTGGCTGGATACCCTACGAGTGACGAGACAGCGGTTTCGGACTACCAGGGCATGTTCGGAGAAATCCGCGGGGCCAGCCTTCCCGTCAACGCATCACGTGCTCTTATTGAGAAGATCCAAGGAGACCTGCAGGATGCTAGACCCTAGTTGGGCCAAGTCGAGCTACAGCACAGGTGGTAGCGCGAACTGTGTGGAGTGCCGTTCCGACCTTGGCCAGGTCAACATCCGTGACACCCAGCATCGCCACCTCGGCCACCTCACGGTCCCAGCGACGGAGTGGCGGGCGTTCCTCCACGCCGTGCGCGAGAACGAGCTGGACTGAAAAGACCCACCTCGGACGCGGGGTCCCCCCTTCAGCACAGCCTAGCTTTCGCGAGCCGATCCGGCCCGCAGCCGTCCACAGGCGAGCGCACGGGTTTCCCGGGCGCTCGCGGGGGATTCCGCGTACGATCTCACCTCCCCGCAGCCGCGTCCGCACGGCGCCCCGCCCCCGCGTCGCGGACGAAGCGCGGCAGCAGGGGCGCAAGGCTGCGGGACCGCAGGGCGCCCCACCAGACACCGGCGCCGTAGGACATGTCGTCGACGACGCTCGCCAGGGTCCACCGCACGGGGTCCAGGCGGGTGCGGGTCACCGCCCAGTCGCGCAGGGCGGGCGCGGCGACCAGCCCACCGAGGACCAGAAGTCGGCGGGCCCGGCGGCCGGGGAGCGCAACGGTCGTGGCGACGGCGACGGGGAGGCCCAACTGGGTGAGGGCGCGGCCCATGCCGACCAGTGTCCCCCCGACTGGGCGAAGGGTGAGGCGGGCCGCGACGCTCGTGGGCATCCCGGTTTCCCGCAGTGCGCGGGTGAACCACGCGGCGGACGCCGCCGTTACCGTGGCGGCCAAACCCGGGCGTCCGGCGAGCAGGAGCCCGGCGACAGCCGAGGACCAGGGTCGCAGCACGACGGGAGCCAACCGGTCGCCGTGCCGGCGTCCGAGCGGTCCTCCGGACGTCCCGTAGCGGAACCTGCGGCGGAGGTAGGTCGCCCAGGTGGCGGGTTCGTCGTGCGCGACCCGCACCGACGGGTCGTACCGCACCGTCCAGCCCGCGTCGATCATGCGCCAGACGGCGTCGACGTCCTCCCCGAATCGGAGTGACTCGTCGAAGGCCACGGGATCCAGCGCGGCCCGCCGCACCAGCAGCGTGGCGGTCGGCACGTAGGCGACGCGGCTCCCGGGACGAACCCTCGCCGCCCGGTGGTCGAGGTCGAGCGGCGAACGCGCCGCCGCGTACGCGGCGAGCGTGGACCTCCCCGTCGCCCGCGGGCGGATCCGCGGTGCGACGGCCCCCACCTCCGGGTCGGCGAAGTGTGCGGCGAGGGCGGACAACCAGCCCGGTGGCGGAACACAGTCACTGTCCAGGAAGGCCACGAGTTCGGCGTCCGACGCCGCGGCGAGCCCCGTGTTCCGCGCCGCCGCGGGTCCACCGCACGCCGACCGTCGCACGAGGCGCGCTCCGTACCGCGCCACCACGGCGGCTACGGTGTCGGGAGCGGTGGACCCGTCGTCGACGACGATGGTCTCGGCCGGCGCGTCGTCGCACGACTCGGCGCACAGCGCCGCCAGGAGCCGCCCCAGCTCCGCAGGCCGGTCCCGAACGGGGATGACGACGGTGACCGGCCCAGTGACCGGACCGCGCGGTGACCGTGGGTGCGCGACTCCGGCGTCGAGGAGGCGACGGGCCAACGCGCCCTCCCTCGCGTCCCGAACGGGATGCGCCAAGAGTTCCGTGAGCACGGTGCCTCCGGCGGAGGTCAACCGCATCAGCCGCAGGGGGTCACCGCCCAGCAGTGCCCGGCCGTCGTTGAACACGACGGTCTCGGGATCGAGCACGATCTGGAACCCGTGGGGAACCGGGCCCGTCACCGGGACTCTCCCCTGGTGTCCCGGGCGTCTGTTGGACGGGTGGCGCCGGAGACCGAGCCGATCACGTGTCGCCTCGCCACCGACGCCACCCTCGACCAGGTGTCCGTCACCATCGCGCTCCGTCTCACGTGGCGTGCCATACCGCTCGTCCTCCTGTCACACCCACCGCCCTGGTGCACCCAGAGTCGTGCCAGTGCCGGACGGGGCCCGCGCCGCGCCACACCCTCCCAGGCGGAGCCGGCGGCTCCCACCCGCCCGACGGTGACCTCGGTCGCCGCGCTTCCCGCGTGTCCGTCACGCCCTCCACCCGCACGGCGCTTCGTCACGACGGTCGAGGCCAGGTCCGATCGATCCGGGGCCCCGGAACGACCGTCGCCAACGGTCCCTCCGGTGCGGGCAGATCCACAGCCCCGCAGGCGAACGGATGTCCGTTCTCCACCGTCCCGGTGCCCCTCGGGGGCCGATTCCCCGGCCGTGGGTCTCGTGTCGAGCGTGGTCCGCCGATCGCTCATCCCGCCCGTTCATCATCGGGGCCATTGGGCGACGAACGACGTGAGGTCCTCGGCGAGGCGGGCGAGGACGCGCTCTCCCTCGGCGGCGGAGGCCTCTGTGGGGTCCCCGAGCACTCCGTTGGGGCTGACGGCACGCACCCCGTGGGCGCGCAGGGTGGGCATCAGGTCGGCGATGGGGTCGAGAGCGCCGGGGTGCGCGTGGTCGGTGGCGACGCGCTCGGGGGCCAGGGCGAGCTGCAGGGAGGTCTCGACCCGGCCGGCGTGGGCGTCACCCCGCCAGCGGGGGGACCAGGAGAGGACGTCGCGGGACTCCGATCTCAGGGTTTCCGTCGCCCGTGCGACGGCGGCGGCGTTGCCGCCGTGGGCGGAGACCAGGAGCAGACGGCGGAACGTCTCCGTGGCGGAACGGCCGAGTTCCACGAGCAGCACGGTCAGTGCCTCTGTGCCGATGGAGAGCGTGCCCGGGAACCCGGCGTGTTCGCCGCTGGCTCCGTAGGCCACCGGCGGGGCGACGAGGACGTCCGTGGCCGTCGCCGCCAACCGCTGGCACAGGGCCTCCGCGATGTCGGTGTCGGTGGAGAGCGGGAGGTGGGGGCCGTGTTGTTCGGTGGATCCCACCGGGACCACCAGGACGGTGTCGCTCGGCCGTTGGTCGACGTCGGGCCAGCTCAGGTTCGCGAGTTCGGTCATCGCGGGGTGTAGGTCTCGTTCCCGTTCTCGGCGCCGAGGCGACGCCCGAAACCGTCGGGGATGACCAGATCTTGGCGTCGCAGCTCCCGCACGGAGCCCAGGGCGAGTCCCTGGAGCGTGGAGTCGATGCCGTTGCGCAGCACGTCGAGGACGTTCTCCACGCCGGCCTGCCCGTTGGCCGCCATACCCCACAGGTAGGCGCGGCCGATGAGCACCGCCCGCGCGCCCAGGGCGAGGGCCTTCACGACGTCCCCGCCACGGCGGACACCGCCGTCCATGAGGACCTCCACCTGGTCGCCCACGGCGTCGACGACGGCCGGCAGGGCCCGGATCGCCGCCGGGGTGCCGTCGAGGTTGTTGCCTCCGTGGGTGGAGACGGAGATGCCGGTGGCGCCGATGTCCACGGCACGACGTGCCTCGTCCACCCGGCAGATCCCCTTGATCACGAAGGGACCGTCCCACTGTTCCCGCAGCCAGCGCAGATCCTCCCAGGTGGGGCGCGGTGTCTGCATCCATTCGCCGTAGGCGTCGAAGAATCCGGGGGCCCGCTCACCGGGCAGGGTCATGTTGGGGACGGAGAGCTGCGGTGGACGGAGCGTGCGGGCGTAGTCCATGAGGTAGCGCCACTTGCCGTGCAGCAGGATCTCGGGGGCGTGTCGGGCCATCGTCCGCAGGTCCATCGCGGTGGGGATCTTCGGGCTGCCCCAGTCGCGCGAGTGGGAGAACGACCAGTCGAGGGTGACGATCAGACCGACCGCTCCGGCGCGTTTGGCACGGTCCAGGCGGTGGGTCATGGCGTCGCGACTGCCCGACCAGTAGATCTGGAAGAAGGTCTGCGGGTTGGCGTCGACGACCTCTTCGACGGGTTTGCTGCCGAAGCTGCTCAATCCCATCGCGGTCCCACGGCTCGCCGCGGCCCGGGCGACGGCCACCTCCCCGTCCGGGTGCACCGCCTGCACTCCGGTCGGCGAGATCATCACCGGCAGGGCGAGGTCCTGACCCAGCACCGTGGTGGACAGGGCACGTTCCTGGGGCGCTCCCGCGACGCGCGGGGCGAAGCCCAGCTCACCGAACGCGTTGATGTTCTGGTTGAGGGTCTGGCCGCGTTCCGAGCCGGCGACGAGAGCCTTGTACACCGACAGGGGAAGCCGCTTCCTGGCGCGCCGCTCCGCTTCCTTGACGCTCTCGAACCACGCGTCGGCCATCGTTGTCCTTCCGGATCGCACCGCCTGGGGAACGGCGGCTCGGTTGTCGCGCCGACACGGGGCCCACCGACGCGGTCGGGGTGCGAACGCGTGGCCCCCGTGCCGGGGGGTGTTGTGGTCAGCTGTTCGCCCGGCCCACCGTGAAGCCGGCCAGGGGGCTCTCGTCGCAGGCCGGGGCGGGAGGCGCCTCGGGCGGGCGGGTGCTCAGGGTGAGGGGCACCGGTCCGGAGCGTCGGCCGGGGGCCGGGCGCGGTGGGCTGGTGCGGTGGGAGCGGTCGACGGAGGGTTTGGGTGGGGCGTCGTCCCCACGGGCGAGGAGCGCGTCCACCCCGTATCCCTGGACGCACTCGGGGTCGGGGCCGTCCAACGGGAGTCCGGTGAAGAACTTCGCCGCCATGCAGCCGCCGCGGCAGGAGTCGTAGTGGGCACACGCGGTGCACGCTCCGCCGGTTTGGGGTGCGCGAAGGTCCTGGAAGAGCTCCGACTCCCGCCACACGCGGGTGAAGCCCCCCTCGTCGCGGATGTTGCCGGCGAGAAAGGAGTCGTGGATGGCGAAGGGGCAGGCGTAGACGTCGCCCACCGGGTCGATGAGGCACACGACGCGTCCCGCTCCGCACAGGTTGAGGCCCGGGAGCTGCTCTCCATAGGCCGAGAGGTGGAAGAAGGAGTCCCCGGTGAGCACGTTCTCGCCGTGGGCGAGCAGCCAGTCGTACAACTGGCGCTGCTGCGCCTGGGTCGGGTGGAGCTCGTCCCACACGTCGGCGCCGCGCCCGGAGGGTCGTAGGCGGGTCAGCCGGAGTTGGGCCTGGTACTTGTCGGCGAGGGCCTTGAACTCGTCCAGTTGGTCGATGTTGTCCCGCGTGGCCACGACCGAGAGCTTGAATCCGGTGAAGCCCGCGTCGGCGAGGTTGTCCATCGCGCGGATGGCGGTGGCGTAGGAGCCCGGCCCACGCACCGCGTCGTTCACCTCGGGGGTCGCTCCGTCCAGGGAGATCTGCACGTCCACGTAGTCGCTGCCGGCCAGTCTCCGCGCCACCTCCGGGGTGAGCTTGACCCCGTTGGTGGAGAACTTGACACCGACGTTGTGTGCGGTCGCGTAGTCCACCAGTTCCCAGAAGTCGGGACGCACGGTGGGCTCGCCTCCCCCGATGTTGACGTAGAAGACCTGCATCCGCTCCAGCTCATCGATGATCGACTTGCACTCCTCGGTGCTGAGCTCTCGGGGGTCGCGTCGTCCCGAGCTCGACAGGCAGTGCACGCAGGAGAGGTTGCAGGCGTAGGTGAGTTCCCAGGTCAGGCAGATCGGAGCGTCCAGTCCGCGCTCGAACAGGTCGATGAGGCGGTTCGTCCCGCCTGCCGGTCGCGTCTGCGTCATGGGGTGCTGGTCCTTTCCACGACCATCTGGGATCGCACCAGCGCGCCCAACGCGCGCTGGAAACGGGGGACGTCCGCCGCCTCGACGCCGGCGGCATGGCAGGCCGCCCGCGCGGTGGGTGCTTCGCCCAAGCCGCGGACCACGGCGAGCAGGGTCCGATCCTTGATGAACGACAGCTTGCGCGTACCGAAGTGGTAGAGGAGCGCCCCGAAGGGTTCCGGCCGGACCGACACCTGGTCGTGTAGGCGCCATCCGCGGTCCAGATCGGGTTCGGCGCGTGGTTCGGTCACGACGGACTCCTAGTACACGCCACACATACCGTCGATGGAGACCTCTTCGACCAGCGAGTCGTCGGCGATGAGGACGTCGTCGCCTTCGGGCTGCGGTGCGGCGGCTGTGTCGTCGGGGTGGCTCATGGTGGCATCCTCCTTGTGTCGGTGACCGTGTCGTGCGGACGTCGATCGTGTCCAGACCATTCGATACTAATGGCACCCGATGCCAAAAAGGAAGTGGGGTGGCGGCGTGTCGCTTGACCAGTCCCAGGTGGACGCCCCTCGGCCCGGTCGCCGGCCCGCGACCACCAAGGCCGAACTCACCCGGATCGGCATCGAGCTGTTCACCGAACGGGGCTTCGACGCGACCACCGTGGACGACATCGCCGCGGCGGCCGGCATCGGACGTCGCACTTTCTTCCGGTACTTCGACTCCAAGAACGACCTCCCCTGGGGCGACTTCGAGGCGCACCTGGACCGGATGCGGCGGGATCTCCACCGTCTGGGTGGCGACCTCCCCCTCATGGACGCGCTGCGGGTGGCCGTGGTGGAGTTCAACCGGATCTCCCCCGAGGAGACGCCCAACCACCGGCGCCGGATGCGTCTGCTGCTCACCGTTCCCGCCCTCTACGCCCACTCGACCCTGCGCTACAAGGGCTGGCGGGACGTGGTGGCGGAGTACGTCGCCGAACGCCTCGGAGTGGAGCGCGACGACCACGTCCCCAACGCCGTCGCGTGGGCGATGCTGGGCATCGCTCTCTCGGCCTATGAGCAGTGGCTGCGCGACGACCGGGAGAACCTCACCGAGGTTCTGGACAGCTCCCTGCGCATGCTCGCCTCCGGGTTCGCCGACCTGTGACGGCCCGTCGCCGGAGCGGCCCGGAGTTCGACGCCGACTTCATCGTGGTCGGCGCGGGCTCGGCCGGATGCGTGCTGGCCGAACGCCTCTCGGCCGATCCGGACATCTCCGTCCTGCTCGTCGAGGCCGGAGGGCCGAACACCGCACCCCTGCTCCGGGTGCCCATGGCCTTCGCCCGAACCACGACCGACCCCCGCTTCGCCACGCACCACGCCGCCCACCTCACCGAACCCACGGACCGTATCGAGCCCTGGATCCGCGGCCGGGGACTCGGTGGGTCCAGCGCGATCAACGGCATGATGTACCTGCGGGGAGACGCGGCGGACTACGACGCGCTCGCGGGCCGCGGCTTCCCCGGGTTCACCTGGCCCGCGGCGCTCAGCGCCTTCCGCGCCATGGAGGACCACACCCTCGGTGGGTCCGCACTACGGGGTTCGGGCGGACCACTCCGGGTCCAGGCCGCTCCCCCGGTCGGTACGGTGTCCGAGGCCGTTCTCGAGGTGTCCAGCGCCATGGGTTGGCCACGTGTCGACGACGTCAACGCCGCCGAGGGCGCCAGGATCGGCCCCGTCCCCTCCACGATCGACCGCGGAACGCGGGTGAGCGCCGCCACCGCGTTCCTGCGACCCGCGCTGCGACGCCGCAACCTCACCGTCCTCACCGACGCGCGGGTGGGACACCTCCTTCTCGACGCCGACCGTGGGCGGCGCGACCCCACGGAACGGGACTCCCACCCGGTTGGTGTCCGTGGTGTGGTCGTCCGGCGGCGAGGATCCACACGGGAACTGCGCTGCCGGCGCGAGGTCATCGTGGCCGCCGGCACCGTCGAGTCACCGTTGCTGCTGGAACGCTCCGGGATCGGCGACCCGGAGGTACTGCGGAACGCCGGCGTGGCACCGCGGGTCGCGAGTCCGCGCGTGGGCGAAGGCGTGGTCGAGCACCGCGCGGTGCCGGTGCGCGTTCGGTTGCGTCCGGGGCTCGGACGCAACGCGGCGCTGTCGTCCCGTATCGGACTCCTGCGCGGCGCGCTGCGCTACGCGGTGTCGGGTTCCGGCCCCCTGACGACCGGCCCCTACGATCTCGCCGCCTTCGTGTGTTCGGCGCCGGACGTGCCCCGCCCGGACGTCCTCTCCCTGTGGACCGCCATGTCGGCGGACCCCGGGGCCGAGCACCTGCGGGCCGCGCCCTACCCCGCGTTGACGGTCACGTCCTACCCGCTGCGTCCCACCACCGAGAGCTCGGTACATCTCAGCGGACCGGACCCCGCGGACCCGCCCGTGATCGAGGCGCGGTATCTGCGCACCCAGGAGGATCGCGACGTCAGCGAGGGTGTCCTGCACACGGTCCGCACGGCTCTGGCCACCGGCCCGTTGTCCCACCTCGTCGCCGAGGAGGAGGCCCCCGGGCCGAACGTCGGTGCGGACGGAACGGCGTGGAGCTACGCGCTCGACGCCGGTGGGGGCCTGTACCACGCTGTCGGGTCCTGCTCCGTCGCGTCCGGCGGGCAGGGGGTGGTCGACGACGAGCTGCGCGTCCGTGGCGTCGCGGGTCTGCGCGTCGTTGACGCCTCGGTCTTCCCGCGCCACGTCTCGGGTGGCACGGCGGCACCCGTCATGGCCTTGGCGTGGCACATGTCAGCCAGGATCCAGGAGTCCTGACCCCAGCCCTCCCTTCGGCCGCTTCTTCGTGCCGCGTCACGACGCACAGTGGTCCATTATCGGAACGTTTCTACTACAACCCATAGTCGGCCGAAAAACATGGATGCCCTTCGCACAAACGTGCGGCCAGCGGGCTTTGGCGCCACATCCGGCAGATTTTCCCCGGAAAGACGCCGGGCGTACACAGAACACTCGTACAGCACCACCACACTGTGTGAGCGAATTCCGAACAACGCCACATCGGCCGACGATCGCACAGCGAACGGACTGGCCTTTATTTTCCCAGTTCATGCAATACTGACCCTGGGTCACGACAGCAGATACCACGATCCGCACACACCACACGCCACTCCGACCATCCAACTGATTACCGTCTGATCCTGTTTCCCGCTTCGGATACGCCATACGAACAGTTTTCTTTCGAAAAAACGCGATGCGCCCACCGTGGTGGCGATCTTGGGGGTAGGCAACCCAGATGCAATCTGTTTTCATGAATTGCCCTTGTCCGATTGCCACTGGGAACACGGAAAGCGGGACAATGAACGCCGACCCCACAGACGTCAAGGTGGCCATCACGAACGTCACGCGGACGTTCCCGGCACGCCACGGCGAACTGGTCGCGCTCCAGGACGTGTCACTGTCGATCGCCGACGGCGAGTTCGTCGCGATCGTCGGTCCCTCTGGATGCGGCAAGTCCACACTGCTGCGCATGGTCGCCGGCCTCGCCACCCCCACCGGGGGCACGGTGGAGGTGGTCCGCCGCGACAGCGAGCGGGAACCGAGCGCGATGGTGTTCCAGGAACACGCGCTCTTCCCGTGGCTGACGGTCGGCGACAACGTGTCGTTCGGGCCGAGGAACCGAGGGGTCAGCAAGGAGAACTGCCGCGCCATCGCCGAGGAGCAGCTCAGCCGGCTCGGCCTCGCCCAGTTCGCCGGCTACTACCCTCACCAACTGTCCGGTGGCATGAAACAGCGGGTCGGCATCGCGCGCGCCATGGCCCAGGACGCCGAGATCCTCCTGATGGACGAACCGCTCGGGGCGTTGGACGCCCAGACTCGGACCCTCCTGCAGGACCAGATCCTCCAACTGCGCCAGGAGTCCCGGCCGACCGCGATGTACGTGACCCACGCGATCGACGAAGCGATCTTCCTCGCCGACCGGGTCATCCTGATGAGCGCGCGGCCGGGTCGGGTGACCGAGGAGATCACCGTCCCCTTCCCCTCGGAGCGCGGCCCCGAGGTCCGGGGCACCGCGGAGTTCGCCCGACTCACCCAGGAGATCTGGGACCACCTGCACCACGAGGTGGAGACCGCGATGGCCGAGGAGGCCAGACGATGAGCGTGGCGACCTCCCCCAGGGGGTCCGCGCCGCCCACCGGAGCACGCGGCACCCGGCGAGGCCGGGACACCTCCGCACGCGCCCTCCAGCGATGGCCGGTGGTCGTGGGCCCGCTGGTGCTGCTCCTCGCCTGGGAGATCGCCAGTCGCACCGAGGTGATCCCGTCGATCTTCTATCCCGCGCCCACCACGATCGCCACCGAGTTGCCGATCCTCTTCGACGCCTCCGAGGACGGCCTGCGGGCCGACCTGATCACCACGGTGCGGCGACTACTGCTGACCGCGGGCCTCTCCGCGGTGTTCGGGATCGGCGCGGGCCTGGTGATCTCGGTGTCGCGCTGGTTGAAGGACGGTGTCGAGCCCGTCCTGGCCTTCCTCTACCCGATCCCGACCCTGCTCTTCCTCCCGCTGCTCTCCTTCGTCCTGGGCCGCGGCGAGTTCGTGATCATCCTGACCGCGGTCGTCACCCCGATGATCATCCTGACCCTCTACACGGCCGCCGGGGTGCGTGGCATCGCGCCGGTGCTGCTCGAGGTCGCCCACAACTACGGCGCCCGCGGGCCCCGACTGTTCCTTCGCGTCCTGCTCCCCGGGGCTCTCACCTCGGTCATCGCCGGATTCCGCATCGCGTTGGGCTACGCGTTGATCACCGTGGTCGCGGTGGAGATGGTGGGGGCGAACGACGGCCTGGGCCAGGTGTTGTGGGCCAGTTGGCAGGTGCTGGCGGTCACCGACATGTACGTGGCGCTCGTCGCCGTCGCCGTCCTCGGCCTACTGAGTTCGGTCGGGTTCGGCCTGCTCGCGAACCGCCTCGTCCCGTGGAGCCAGGACCGACCGTCCGGAGGGAAGCGATGAGCGCGCGTGTGAACGAGTCGAGGCTCCGCGCCCGACTCCCCAGGATCGTCGGACCGTTGGTCATCGCCCTGGCCTGGGAGGCCCTCACCCGCACCGAGGTCCTCGATCCGCGGTTCTTCGTCCCGGTGACCACCATTCTGCGGACGATGGGTGAGATGGCGGCCAGCGGAGTTCTGGCCAGCGAGGTCGCGGTCACGCTGCAACGCCTGGGGCTCGGTTTCGCCGGCGCCGCCATCGGCGGTGTGGTCCTCGGGGTCGCGACCGGTGTGTCCCGAACGATCAACCTGCTGTTCCGGCCGATCATCGACACGATCTATCCGATCCCGAAGGTCGCCCTCCTCCCCCTGCTCATCATCATGGTCGGCATCGGTGAACCCGCCTTCGTCCTGACGGCGTTCATGACGGCGATCTTCCAGATCGTGATCAGCGTCGCCGCGGGGGTTCGCGACGTCGACCCCCTGCTCATCGAGGCCGGACGAACCTACGGAGCGACCGGCTGGCGCTTCTACTGGCGCGTCCTCATCCCGGGGATGTTGCCCTCACTGCTGCACGGACTGCGCATCGGCATGGGCATGTGCCTCATCACCGTGATCGCCGTGGAGTTCGTGGCCGCCAACTCCGGCGTCGGCAACATCGTGCACCTGTCCTGGCAACAGATGCAGGTGCCGGAGATGTACGTGGGACTCGTCGTGGCGGGGTTGCTGGGACATCTCATCAGCCTCCTGTTCTCCCTGATCGAACGCGTGGCGCTGCCCTGGCGCCAGTCGCGGAGCGCGGTCATGAGCGCCCAGACCGGCGGCTGACGCGTGGATCACCAAAAGGGCACGCCGTACTAAGACCGAAGGGAAGTCCAATGAGACCAGCGCGCACGAACACCACGGGGACGGCAGGGTCGAGGACCGGGGCCGGCGTCGCCGGCGCGGTGCGCGGGCGACGGGCGGCGGTGTGCGCGTCGGCGGCCGTCGTCCTGGTCGCGGCCTCCGCGTGTTCCTCGGGTGGCGACGGTGACGAACCAGTCCGGGTCGGCTACATCGGCACGTCGTCCTTCGCCCCCCTGTGGGTGACGGCGGAGCTCTTCGCCGAGGAGCACGGGCTCGAGGTCGAGCTGGAGGAGTTCCCCAGCGGCTCGGAGATCCTCACCAACATCACCACCGGAAACCTGGACGCCGGCGGGGTCGGCATCGGGGCCGCGTCCTACAACGCCTTCGACGAGGACCTGCCCTTCGTGAACGTGGCGCCACAGCACGGCGGCTACACCGAGGACTACTTCGCGTTCTCCGCCACGGTCACCGACGCCGACGGTGCCGCGGAGCTCGGCGACGACATGTCGGACCTCGCCGGGGAGACGTTCGCGGTGAACTCTCCCGGCGTCGTCACCGACTGGATGCTCGGCGACGCGTTGGAGCGGGCCGGTCTGGACTACGACGACGTCGAAGTGGAGACCATGCCGTTCCCCGACATGGTCCCCGCGCTCGCCAGCGGTGCGGTGGCCGGCGCGGTGCTGTCGGAGCCCTTCACCACCCGCGCTGAGGAGGACGGGTCCGCCTACCGTCCGTGGGAGACCCCCGAGGAGGAGGGCGTTCCCCTGACCTCGCTGACGTACAACAGCATGTGGGCCGAGAGCGACCCGGAGACCGCGGAGGCCTTCATGGCCGCCTACCACGACGCGGCCCTGCACATCGACGAGGTGGGGTGGGAGGACGACGAGATCCTCGAGATCATCGGTGAGTACACCGGTCAGGATCCCGAGAGCGTCCGCGGTACACGGCACCACGTCTTCCCCACCGACCTGAGCGTCGACATGGACAAGGTGAACGAACTGCAGGCCTTCTACTCCGAGATCGGGGAGCTGCAGTACGACGGTCTGATCGACGACGAGGAGATGTGGGACTTCAGCTACCGCGACGCGGTTCTGGGGGACTGACTCAGTCCCGGCCCGTGGGGGACGCTTCGCTCCCCCACGGGCCGGCATCGGAACCGGGGGTCAGGGCTTGCGCAGTACACCGCCGTACTCGTAGATGGACTTCCGCTGCTGGGAGGCCCCCAGGAAGGGGCGTAGCGACGCGTCCACCTCGATCGGCCCCTGGGTCGGATCGGGGCGCCACTGACCGATGTCGCACAACCCGGGGTCCGCCGCGTCCAGGTCGCCCACCCACGCGTCGAGCGCGGCCGGGGTACGGGTCCGCATCGCGAGCCCGAACTCGTAGGCGTGGTCCGTGGCGGCCCGCGCGGTCTCCTCCTCGTCCGCGACGACCAGCGTGATCGCGAGGTGGCTTCCGGGCACGACCAGGTCGAGGGGCGTTCGGATCGCCCGCAGCGCGTCGGCGTCCTCCGGGATGTGGTGCGGGATGCTGAACATCAGCACGCCGACGGGTTCGGAGAAGTCGATGAGACGCCGCACCTCGTCGCCGTGCAGCAGGGACTCCGGGTCGGTCATGTCCGCCTGGATGACGGTGGTGTTCTCGTCCTTGTCCAGGATCGCGCGGCCGTGCGCCAACACGATCGGGTCGTGGTCCACGTAGACGACGCGGGCGTCCGGCTGGAACTCCTGGGCGACGTCGTGCACGTTGTTCTGGGTGGGCAGTCCGCTGCCAAGGTCGAGGAACTGCTTGAGTCCCACGTCGCGCGCGAGGTAACGCACCGCGCGGTAGAGGAACCGACGGTTCTCGTGTGCGATGTCCAGGCTCTCCGGAAACGCCTTGAAGCCCTCGACGCAGAACTCCCGGTCCACGGCGAAGTTGTCCTTGCCGCCGAGGGTGAAGTCGTAACACCGTGCCGCGGTGGGCCGGTCGGACTGGATCTCGGGCGGGTACTCGGACGGGTCGTGCGTGCGCGCCGCGTCCTTCATGAAGTCGTTCGGTTTGGTCATCGGACTCCTTCACCGTGGGGGGTTGGTCGCCCAGGTTAGTCCGAATCGCGACACGGAATCGCCCGCGAGTGCGGGGATCCGCGCCCCCAACGGCTCTCGCCGCCGGCCCACCAGGAGGCGGACGCCCCGACCGGCACGGACGCCGGCGGCGGGACGTTCCGATCGGGAGGTTCCTCAGAGGAAGGCTCGCCCCTCCCCCCGGTAGGTGGGGGCCTCCCCGACGATCCTGCCTCCCCGGACGAGATACAGGACGTTCACGCGCTCGGCCAACTCCCCCGCCTTGGCGTGGCGGAACCACACGCGATCCGCCAGTCCCAGCCGGTCGGCCGCGGGGCCGCGCAACGGGGTCTGAACCTCGCCCGCTCCCTCCGCGCCGGTGTAGCGCAACCGGCCCGGGTGGGCGATGGTCGGGAGCCGGTCCCAGCCCGGTACGCCGGAGGCGACCCATCCCCCGCCGAGGGTCGTGACGACGCCCGGCGCGGGTCGTCGTACCACCGGCAGGGCGAAGAAGGCCGCCGGGCGTGGCCGAAACGACCGGTAGGTGTCGAACAGGCCGGGGCCGTAGAGCCCCGATCCCGCCGCCACCTCGGTGACGCGGGGTTCCGGCGCGGTGCGATCCACGCTGCCCGTCCCACCGCCGTTGACGAACTCCAGTGGCGACACGGCTCGCACCGCGGCGACGGTCTCGGCACGACGCCGCGCCAGTTCCTTGCCCGACGCCCACTGCATCGCGCGTACGGCCAGGCCCTGAAGTGGAGCGCCCGGTGGGGCGTCGCCCACGCCGGCGATCTGCGCCTCGTAGGCCATCAGACCGACGAGGCGCATCCCCGGTCGACGGTCGATCTCCTGAGCGAGGGCGACGGCGTCGGCGGGTGTGCGCAGCGGTGAGCGGCGCGCACCGAGGTGCACCCGGCCGCCGGCCAGTCGCAGGGAGGCGTCGAGGTCCAGGCAGAGTCTCACGGGGTGGTCGGGGCTGGGCCGTGCCCGCTCGGCGATGAGGTCGAGGTGGTCAACGGAGTCGACCATCAGGGTGACGCGAGCGGCCAGGTCGGGATCCGCGGCGAGGGTCCGCAGGGACTCCCCGGCGACGGAGGGGTAGGCGACCAGGACGTCGTCGTGGTCCTGGGCCAGCCACAGTGCCTCGGGCAGTGTGAACGCCATGACGCCGCTGAAGCCGGGACGGTCGAGGGCCGACCCGAGGAGCTCGCGGCACCGCACCGACTTGCTGGCGACCCGGATGGGTTTGCCCAGGGCCCGCGACCGCAGGGACGCCGCGTTCGCGTCGTAGGCGTCCAGGTCGACGACGGCGAACGGGGGTTCCACATCGGCGGTGGCCGCGAGGAGTTGGTGGAAGTAGGACTCTCGCGCCTGCCGGTGGGGGCCGCTGGATGGGCTCATGACATCCCCAAGTCTCGACGGTTCGGTGGCCAACAGTGTAGGAACAGTAGGGACTGTGCCCCGGAGCGCTGGATCTCCAACGCGTCCCCGGCGGAGAGGGAGCGGCGATGACGGTCCTGTGGCGGAACTGGTCGGGGACGCAACGCGCCTGGCCCACGCGCGTCGAACGACCCACCAGCGTGGAGGAACTGCGCGGCGCCGTCGCCGCTGCGGCTGACGCCGGTCTGCGGGTGAAGGCGGTGGGCAGCGGTCACTCGTTCACGGGGATCGCCGCCACCGACGGTGTGCTGCTCCGGCTTAACGCCCTCGCCGACGTGGTGCGGGTCGAGCGGGACAGTGGGCGGGTCACCGTCGAGGGCGGGATGCCCCTGCACCGGCTGAACCAGGTTCTCGCCGCGCACGGGCTGGCCCTGCCCAATCTGGGCGACATCGATCGGCAGACGGTCGCCGGTGCCATCTCCACCGGCACGCACGGGACGGGAGCGCGGTTTCCGGGGCTGGCCGCGCAGGTCGTGGGGCTCGAGCTCGTGGTGGCGGACGGGGAACTCGTCACCTGCTCGGCCGAGCACCACCGCGATCTGTTCGCCGCCGCCCGGGTGGGGCTCGGCGCGCTGGGAGTCATCGCTCGGGTGACGCTGCGGTGCGTCCCGGCGTTCGCGCTGCACGCGGTGGAGGGCCCGATGCCGTTGGCGGACGTCCTCTCGGACCTGGACACGCTGGTCTCGGCCAATGACCACTTCGAGTTCTACTGGTTCCCCCACACGGGGTTGACACTCACCAAGCGCAACAACCGGTGGAACGGGGATCGGATCCGTCCGGTCGGTCCAGTGGCGGGTTGGTGGGAGGACGAGTTCCTCTCCAACACGGTCTTCCGGTGGGCGAACCGTCTGGGGCGCGCCGTTCCCGCCTCGGCACCGCTGGTGAACGCGGTTTCCGCCCGCGCCCTGTCCGCCCGGGACTACAGCGACGTGTCACACCGGGTCTTCACCTCCCCGCGTCGCGTCGTGTTCGCCGAGACGGAGTGGGCCCTGCCGTGTTCGGCGCTTCGTGACGTACTGGGCGACCTGCGGCGGTTCGTGCGCCGGGAACGGGTGGCGACGACGTTCCCGGTCGAGGTTCGGTTCGCCGCCGCCGACGACGCGTGGCTCTCCACCGCCCATGGGCGCGACACCGCCTATGTGGCGGTGCACCAGTTCGAGGGCATGCCCTACCGGCACTACTTCGACGCCTTCGGTCAGATCGCCGCGGCGGCGGGAGGGCGCCCGCACTGGGGCAAGCTCCACCGTCTCGACGCGGAGGCCCTCGCCTCCCGGTACCCGCGTTTCGACGACTTCCTCGCGCGACGCCGCGCCACGGACCCGACCGGGGTGTTCACCAACCCCTACCTCGACCGGGTGTTGGGCCCGGCGTGATCCGTCCGACTCGGTACCGCGGATCAGGCCCGACATGGGTGGGGCCCCTCCGGTTCCGGAGGGGCCCCACCGAAGCGGTCAGCGCGCGAACGCGCTAACCGGTGCCTAACATCTGGCTGGGCAGCCAGGTGACCAGGTCGGGGAAGACGCAGAGGACCAAGATCCCCACGGCCAGGACACCCACGTAGGGCAGCGCGCCCAACAGGATGTCCCGCAACGGCACCTCCGGCGCGATGCCCTGGACCACGAAGAGGTTCAGCCCCACGGGCGGAGTGATCAGGCCCATCTCCATATTCAGGGTCATGACGATCCCGAACCAGATCGGGTCGAACCCCAGCGCGACCACCACCGGGAAGAGGACCGGCATGGTGATGAGGATGATCGCCACGGGTGGGACGAAGAAGCCGAGGATCAGGAACACCACGTTCATGGCGATGAAGATGATCCAACGGTTCACCTCCATGCCCGCGATGGCGGCCGCCAGTTCCTGCGGAACCCCCAGGAACGCGAGGATCTGGCCGAGTACCGCCGAGAACGCGATGATCATCATGATCATGGTCCCGGTGCGGGTGGTCTCCAGCCCCACGTCGAGGATCTTGCGCAGGTTCAGCGAACGGTAGAAGACCGCGACGAGGACGAACGCGCCGAGCGCGCCCACCGCCGCCGCCTCACTGGGGGTCGCGATCCCCAGGTAAAGCGTCGCGAGAACCCCGACGATGAGGGTGAGGAACGGAATGACCTTCACCAGGATCTTGATCCGGTGGGCCCAGGAGTACAGCTCCGCCCTTTCGATCGCGGACAGTTCACCGTCGCCGGACGTTGCCGTCCCGGAGTCTCCGCTCGCGGCGCCCCCTCCCGCGGAGGTCCCGGCCGGAACTTTCTCGGGGATGATCGGGGCACCGGCGCGGAGCCGCTTCAGCGTCAGGGAGATGAAGATCCAGACGCAGAACATGACCGTGATCATGATCCCGGGTACGACGCCACCGAGGAAGAGCTGCCCGATGGACTGCTCGGTCGAGATGCCGTAGAGGATCAGGGTGACACTGGGCGGGATGAGGATGCCCAGGGTGCCGCCCGCCACGATCGCGCCGGTGGCGACGTCCTTCGGGTATCCGCGCCGGATCATCTCCGGAATCGCGATCTTGCCGATGGCGGCGGATGTGGCGGGACTGGAGCCGGTGAGGGCGGAGAACATGGCGCACGCCAAGACGGAACTCATGGCCAGTCCGCCCCGGACGCGCCCGAACCAGACGTGTGCCGCCTCCAGCAGGTCGTCACTCGCCTTGGAACGTCCGAAGACCGCGCCCATGAGGATGAACAGTGGCACCGCGAGGAGGCTGAAGCTGTTCAGCGAGTCGAAGGTCGTATTGGCGAAGTACCAGAACTCCGACGGGGACAGGAAGACGATGATGGCCAGGAGCGCGGTGAGTCCCAAGGCGTAGGCGACGGGGACCCCCAACGCCATCATCACCAACAGTAGGGCCCCGACGATGGCGCCGATAACGAGACCGCTCAATGTCCCGCACCTCCTCCCGTGGCGGGGACGAACTCCTGGACGTCCTTTTCGCCGGTGAACAGGCCGTGGGCCAGGCGTCCGGTGATCATCAGGTACTGGAGGCTGACCAGGGCCATCCCCAGCGGCAGGATCAGGTGGGGGTAGACCAGAGGCGGATTCCACGCGGTACCCGAATGGGCACCCACCTCGAGAGTGTGCAGCCACATGTTCGTGGCGATCACGGTCACGATGATGGTGAACAAGGTCGCCAACACGGCGGCCACCAGGCGCATGACCAACCGGCCGCGTGGGGGCATCACGTTGACGACGAGGTCGATCCGAACGTGGTCGCCATGGCGCAGGCCGTAGGCGCCGCCGACGAACGAGGCGAACATGAGCAGGTAGATGGTGAGCTCGGTCTGCCAGACGGTGGAGGCGCCGAAGATGTAGCGCAGGACGACCCCGTAGCAGACGACGAGCATCGCCACCAGGATCAGGACCGCGCTGACATAACCGGAGACGGCACACATCCGGTCGATGACGCGGGCTAAGGAAGTTCTAGGCATGGGATCTGGGAACTCCGGGGGGTCGCGCGGGGGAAGGCCCGCTCGCGGGCCGCTGTGGGCGGGGAATCGGTGCTACTCCGCGGGGACCGATCGGGCGGCCTCAATCATGTCGGCACCACCTTCGACGTCATCGGCGAAGGAGTCCCACACGGGCTCGGAGACCTCGAGCCACTCCTCGAAGGCGTCGTCGTCCATCGGTTCGACGGTGACTCCCGCCTCCTCGAAGGCCTCGTCGACGCGCTCGTCATCGGCCTGGGACTCCTCGTAGGCGAAGTCCTGCAGGTCCTGGCCCACCTCGAGCAGGATCTCCTGTTGCTCCTCGGTCAGTTCCTCGAACTGGTCCTTACCGATCACCAGAGGCTCGAACATGAACCAGAAGGTGTTCCCACCCACCGGGGACGTGTAGGAGTCGACCTGCTCATACAACCGGTAGGAGCCGAACGACGAGGTGGAGGTGATCGCGGAGTCCAGTGTCCCGGTCTGGATTCCGTTGTAGATGTCGGAGGACGGCATGCTGGACAGGCCGAACCCGACCGACTCCAGCATCTCCTCGATCCGCGGACCGGCGGCGC
The DNA here is from genome assembly GCF_018437505.1 of Spiractinospora alimapuensis. Classification (NCBI taxonomy): domain Bacteria; kingdom Bacillati; phylum Actinomycetota; class Actinomycetes; order Streptosporangiales; family Nocardiopsidaceae; genus Spiractinospora; species Spiractinospora alimapuensis. The sequence continues at coordinate 2,065,813 of NZ_CP072467.1, forward strand.
GGGTCACACTGCCCGAGGGGACGTCGTCGGGCGTGAGGATCGGGTCCTCGGTGGTGGAGGCGATGGCGCCCGCGTTCCACACCCAGGTGAGGATGACCAGTCCCGCTTCATCGGCCATGTCCTCCACCATCTGGCCGACCTCGTGCTCCTGCCAGTTCTGGGCCTGGGTGTGGTTACGCACCATGGCGGGCATCAGGGTGAGGCTGAACTCGGGGTGGTCGCCCGCGGCGTAGTCCAGCGGGTACACCGACATGTCGACGGTGCCCTGGCGGATCGCGTTGTATTGCTCGGTGGGATCCTCGATCAGGGAGTTCGCCGGGTTGACGTTGATGGACACGGCGCCGTCGGTTCGCTCTTCCACGTCCTCGGCGAACCGCTCGGCGAGGACGCTGCGGAAGTCACCGTCGCCCTCGTCGGCGGCCGGCCACTGGTGGGACAGTCGAAGGGTCGTCGACTCGCCGTCGCCCCCGCCTCCGTCAGCGAGTCCACAACCAACCAACGCGCCCGTTGCGAGGACGGCGACGGTTGACAGTCTCCACTGGGGTCGGAGCATGGTTGTCTCCCCCTTCATAGGCAGAGCAGGAATGGCTGGGCCAGTAAAACATCCTATGTCTTTGGGAGGATCGGCGTGTGATACACCTCTCCCCCCTCAATGACGGTGATTACAATACAGGTGGCACATATCGCCCGGTCAAGGTGTTAGCGGATAGAAGATCATGATGTGGACATCGGCGCGTTTGTCCTGCGTATCGCGGAGCTGCCAGGGACCCCGCACCCGTGCTCGACGAATCACCACCGAGCCACAGGCGCGACGGTGCCCCCTGCGCCCCCACACCTCGGACGCGGAACTAACCTGACCACGACCGATCCGCGACGAGGAGGACTCTGGCCGTGCGAATGCAACGGGAACGTGAACAGTTGGCGGACGCCGGTCGGGAGCTCGTCGACCACGGACTCGTCGTCGGCACGAGTGGCAACCTCTCCGCCCGCTCCGGCGACCTGGTCGCCGTCACTCCCACCGGCGCGGACCTCGGCGAGCTGACTCCGGACATGATGTCGGTGATCGACCTGGACGGCGCGCTCGTCGACGGGGAGCTCGCTCCCACCTCGGAGGTGCCGATGCACCTCGCCGTGTACCGGGCCACCGACACCGCGGCGATCGCGCACGCACACGCCCTCGCGTCGACGGCGGTCGCCTGCACCACCGACGAGCTCCCCATGATCCACTACGCGATGCTCGGATTGGGTGGGACGGTTCGGGTCGCGCCCTACGCCACCTACGGATCCGATGAGCTCGCGGCCAACGTCCTGGCCGCGCTGGAGGACCGCAAGGCGGCCCTGATGCAGAACCACGGGTCGATCGCGCTCGGGTCCTCAGTCGCCGACTCCGTCGCGAACCTGCGGATACTGGAGTGGCTGTCGGACCTCTACGCCCGAACCCGCTCCCTGGGGACGCCACGCGTTCTCTCCGTCGAAGAACAGTCCGCCGTGGTGGAAAAGGTGCGCGCCACCGACTACGGGCGGCCTCGACCCGCCTGATCGGCGCGCGGCGCGAGAGGGGTTGGCACGACGGTGACTTCCGGTGTGTCCGGAACCGGCCACAGACGGTATTCTGCGCTGGCGTGCTGATCTTGGCGCGTTTTACTCCCTTTTCTCCCGCGGTCTCGTCCCCCTCCTATTGACGAGGCCGCCGTTTCCGCTGAGAGGACCCCCTGAATGATCATCTGGAAGGGCTGGGGAATCCTGGTCGTTCTGATCGCCGTCCCCCTCGCGGCGCTTTCGTCGGTGATCGCCGGCAGCATCGGCGAATCGGTCGTCGGACCGCAGAACGCCGATCTCATCGCACCGCTCGGCGGCGCCGTGGGTCTGGCCATCGCCGCCATCATCGTGTTCGTGCTCGGGCGGTGGATGAACGCGCCCGTTCCCGGGTACGACCCCCAGACCGGTCAGCCCGTCTACTTCAAGAACCGGCACTCGTTGTTCTTCATCCCGATGCAGTGGTGGAGCTTCCTCCTGCTCGGAGTCGCGTTGATCTTCGTGTTCGGACCTCTCACCGAACTCTGACGGCTCGGGGGGTGGGGTGAGAGAGTCGCCCTCACCCCACCCCGTTCCACGCGAACCGCGATCCCCCGTGCATCGGGGCCGCGGCGGCGGGCGCCCCTCGACGGGGGTCACACGCCGATCGGATGCCAGACGGTCTTGGTCTCGACGAAGCGACGCAACCGCGCGACTCCCGGCGCGGCATGCCAGTCAGTCGGCGTGGCGCCGGGCCGCAGGACCCGGGTGAGCGTGCTCGCCGCCGCCCGTTCCAGTTCGACGGCCTCCTCACGCCCGCCCGTCGTCGCCCCGGTCAGGTCCAGGGCGTCGACGTCGGCGTGGCTGGCCAACGGCGCCAGGAGCTCGCCCGCACGCCCGGTCAGGACGTTCACGACTCCCCCCGGCAGGTCGGAGGTGGCCAGTACCTCGGCCAACGTGACCGCGGGCAGGGGAGCCCGCTCACTCGCCACCACGACGCAGGTGTTTCCCGCGGTGATGACCGGTGCGAGCACCGACACCAGGCCGAGCAGCGGATCCTCCGGCGGCGCCACGACGCCGACCACGCCCACTGGCTCGGGCGCGGACTGGTTGTAATACGGCCCGGCCACCTCGTTCGGGTTGCCCAGCACCTGGGTGAGCTTGTCCGCCCATCCCGCGTAGTGGACCCACCGGTCGATGGCGGCCGAGACCGTGTCCCCGGCCTCCTGTGGCGACTCCCCGGCCGACGCGGCGACCTCGGACACGAACTGGTCCCGTCGTCCCTCCATCATCTCCGCCACCCGATAGAGGATCTGGCCCCGGTTGTACCCGGTCCGCGCCGACCAACCGGCGACGGCCGAGCGTGCGGACACCACGGCGTCGCGGACGTCCTTTCGGGAGGCCTGGGCGGCGTTGGCGAGGTGGGCGCCTGACACGTCGGACACGGGGTAACTCCTGGCCGACTCGGAGCGGGGGAACGCCCCGCCCACATAGAGCTTGTAGGTCTTGCGGACACTGAGCCGCCGCGGGGCGGTCTCGGGCTCACGCATCGAGGTAGGCCTCCAGTCCGTGTCGTCCGCCCTCGCGCCCGTAGCCGGACTCCTTGTAGCCGCCGAACGGGCTGGCGGCGTCGAACTTGTTGAACGTGTTCGACCACACGACGCCCGCGCGCAGCCGTTGCGCGGTCCACAGCATCCTCGAGCCCTTCTCCGTCCAGACCCCCGCCGAGAGGCCGTAGGGCGTGTTGTTCGCCTTGGTGATCGCCTCGTCCGGGGTACGGAAGGTCAGGACGCTCAGGACCGGGCCGAAAACCTCCTCGCGGGCGACGCGGTGCGCCTGGGTGACGCCGGTGAACACGGTGGGTGGGAACCAGTAGCCCCGCTCGGGGAGGACGCAGCTCGCCGTCCAACGCTCGGCGCCCTCCTCACCACCCACGTCCACGAGCTCCTGGATTCGTCGGAGCTGCTCGGCGGAGTTGATCGCGCCCACGTCGGTGTTCTTGTCCAGCGGATCACCGACCCGCAGCCGCTCGATCCGCCCGCGCAGCTTGTCCAACACCTCCTCCGCGACGGACTCCTGTACGAGAAGGCGGGAGCCGGCGCAGCACACGTGGCCCTGGTTGAAGAAGATGCCCGACACGATTCCCTCGACCGCCTGGTCGATGGCCGCGTCGTCGTACACCAGGTTGGCGCCCTTGCCGCCGAGTTCCAGGGTGAGGCGTTTGCGGGTACCGGCGACGGTGCGCGCGATCTCCCGCCCCACCTCGGTGGACCCGGTGAACGCGACCTTGTCGGCGTCGGGATGGTCCGCCAGGAGTCGCCCGGTCTCGCCCGCGCCGGTCACGATGTTGACCACGCCCGGAGGGAGGTCGGCCTCCTGACAGATGGCGGCGAACGCCAACGCGGTGAGTGGCGTGGTCTCGGCTGGTTTGAGGACCACGGTGTTCCCCGTGGCCAGCGCGGGGGCGACCTTCCAGGCCAGCATGAGCAGCGGGAAGTTCCACGGGATGATCTGCGCGGCGACCCCCAGGGGCCGGGGGGCCGGCCCCACACCGGCCCACTCCAGTTTGTCCGCCCAGCCCGCGTGGTAGAAGAAGTGCTGGGCGACCAACGGAATGTCGACGTCGCGTGTCTCCCGGATCGGCTTTCCGTTGTCCAGGGACTCGAGGACCGCGAGCTCGCGGGATCGTTCCTGCAGGAGCCGGCTGATTCGGAACAGGTACTTCCCGCGCTCCGCGGGCGGCATCGGGCCCCAGACGGTGTCGTAGGCACGGCGCGCGGCGGCCATCGCGCGGTCCACCGCCTCGGCGTCCGCCACCGGGACGCGGGAGAGCGGCTCCTCCGTGGCCGGGTTCACGGTGACGATTCCGTCCTCGGCCGAGGCGGTGAAGGCGCCGTCGACGAACATCCCGTACTCGGGTTTGACCTCAACCACTGAGCGGGACTCCGGCGCCGGAGCGTAGTCGAACAAGTCACTCATCAGGCTCCCTCGCCGATCTAGTCGATGGTGAAGTAGTCCGGACCGGCGTAGGTGCCGGTGGACAGCCGGGTGCGCTGCATCAGCAGGTCGTTGAGCAGGCTGGAGGCGCCGATCCGGAAGTACGCCGGGTCGAGCCAGTCGGGGCCGGCGATCTCGTTGACCAGCACGAGGTTGCGCAGCGCGTCCTTGGTCGTCCGGATGCCGCCGGCCGGTTTCACACCGACCTGGAGTCCCGTCTCGGCGCGGAAGTCCCGCACCGCCTCCAGCATCACCAGCACCACCGGTGGTGTGGAGGCGGGCGAGACCTTGCCGGTGGAGGTCTTGATGAAGTCGGCGCCGGCCTCCATGGCCAGCCAGGAGGCGCGGCGCACGTTGTCGAGGGTCGCGAGCTCGCCGGTCTCCAGAATGACCTTCAGGTGCGCGGACCCGGCGCAGGCCTCCCGGACGGCGACGATCTCGTCGTGGACCTTGACGTAGTCCCCGGCGAGGAACGCCCCCCGGTCGATCACCATGTCGATCTCGGTGGCGCCCGCCGCCACCGCGGCGCGGGTGTCGGCGATCTTCGCGTCCAGGGGCGCCCGTCCGGAGGGGAAGGCCGTGGCGACGGACGCCAAGCCGACCCCGGTTCCGGCGAGTCGGGGCACCGCCGTCGCCACCATGTCGGAGTAGACACAGACCGCGGCGACGCTGGGCGCGCTGATGTCCGCGGGGTCCGGCCGGAGGGCCTTCGCGCAGAGCGCGCGCACCTTTCCCGGCGTGTCCGCCCCCTCCAACGTGGTCAGGTCCACCATGGCGATGGCGAGATCGATGCCGTAGGCCTTGCTCGAGGTCTTGATCGACCGGGTGGCGAGCTCACCCGCGCGTTGCGCGGCACCCACCTCGTCGACTCCGGGGAGGGAGTACAGGCGGCGTCTCAGGCCCGCGTTGGTGGGCGACTCCGTAGCACGGGGCTGGGTCCGCTGCGGCACGTGCACCTCGCTTCTCATGAGCCGCCGGAACGCGGCTGGGACGGGTCACGCCCCTGAGCCTAGAAGACCGGCGATCACGCGTCCGTCACGCTTTCACCACGGCCCGCCGCACACCTGCGCGACCACTCAGCGGGTGTCGGGAACGAGTTCCTTGCGAAGCTCCACGAACTCCAGGTCGTCGCGTCGAGGGATCCCGAATCGTTCGTCGCCGTAGGGGAAGGGCGCCGTGTCGCCCGTCAACGCGTAGCCGCGTCGTTCGTACCAGGCGATCAACGACGAGCGCTGCCGCAGGACGAGCATCCGCACCCGTCGGGCCGCCCAGTGGCGCGCCGCGTAGTCCTCGGCTTCGGCGAGAACCCTGCGCCCCACGCCCCCTGCCTGCGCGTCGGGGTTCACCGTCAGCATCCCGAGGTAGGCGGTACCCCCCGCACCGTCCTTGGGTGCGTTCAGTTCACAGCACGCCAGTGGCGTGCCCGCGGACTCCAGCACCAGGAAGACGGTGCCCTCGGTGTCGTAGAACCCCTCGAGAGTGACGTGGTCGATGCGCTGCCCATCGAGGAACTCCGTCTCGGTGGTCCAGCCTCGCTGGGCGGCGGCGCCACGGTAGGCCGAGTTGACGAGGGCCACGAGCGCGGGAATGTCGCTCCTGCTAGCCGTCCGGATCACCGACTCCGGAGCCTCGGATTCCCCTGTGCGCATGGACTCCTCCCTCCAGCCGGGCCGCCTGTGCGACCGCGACTCAGAATAGTCAGCGTTGTTCCCTGTCCGGGGCACCACGGCGATCACTTCCCATCGGGCGATGGACGGAAAGCGCGCGGGCAGCGGGCGTGCGCTATCCCGTGGCGGCCCAGAGCACGATCCCCGCCACCAGGATCACCGAGACCTGGAGGATCAGACGCTGGTGACTGGCGCGTGGTTGGACGACCCGAAAGCGCGGGGGGAAAGCGGTGTCATACCGGACTCGTACGGTCCCGCCGGGAGTCACCGGGGCCGTGAACCGCAGATCGGGATTGCGCGTGTGGACGATCCGTCCGTCGTACGCGACGAAGCGGATCGCGGTGGGGAACTCGATCGTGGAGGCTCCCCTCGCCTTCCTGTGGACCTCCCGCCACATGCCGGTCACCTCCGCGTCCGTCTCGGCGAAGCGCCCGGGCACGGGTACGGCCCGCGCGAGCGCGTCGACCCACGACGGCCAGACCCGGTGGGTGCCGGCCTCCGGCCAGTGCACGTGGTCGATCCGGGCCGTGGAGGGGTTACCCGCGGAGATCATGACCTCCACTTCCGTCCCCGGGGGAGGTTCGTAGCCCGCCGAACCGTCGACGGCACGGACCTCGGTCTGGTTTCCGTGCTCGTCCTGGACCATGAGACGCAACGGCGGCCCCGCCGCGCCGTTGAGCCCGTTGTCCAGGCGTTCCGCGGCGGTGACCCGGCCGCGAACCGCCATCGGATCGCGCAGGGCCCGGTGGCGCCGCCACGCCGCGAACGCGCCCGGCCCGGCGGCACGAAGCGCGCACGAGACGACGAGAGCCGCGGCGAAGAACACAAGTGGCACAAAGAGGAAGGCCATCGGCGTCTTCCTCCCTGTCGCACGCCCAACGGATCACCCACAAGGTACAGGGACCGAACGGTCGTCGGACCGAGGACCAGACAGAGCGCCGCCAGGGCGACGAAGAGCGGCCGCGGGGTCATATGTCTCGATAGCCGTCCGTTCCCACTCGTCGTCGGACGTGCCTACCGGGCGACCGGGGCCCCGATCAGAACACCATCGCGAAGAGAACGACGGCCACGACGACGACCACGGGCCAGAAGACTTCGGAAACGCGAACTCCCCCCGTTCCCCGTGGTCCGTCCCCGCGGCGAGCGCGGCACAGGCCACGGACACCGCGAGGGACACGGTGAGACCACTGGGACGTCCGTTGGGGAGTAGCCGTGGCGCGGGAGGTTGTCTCCCGTGACGATCAGCACGGGAATCCCGTACCAGAGCACCACCGGCCAGAGGAACAGCAGCAAGGCCTTGGCTCCCCAGGTCCGCTCGCCCTTGGTGAAGGCGATGACGGCACAGACGGTGGGGATCCCCAGCGAGGCCGAGATGCCGATGGCGTAGAACACGCGATGGGTGAAATCGGTCGAGAACTGGTTGGATACTTGGGCTTCGAGTCCCGCCACGCAGCCGGCGGGCCCCACGGTCACGCATATCGCTGAGAGGAACAGCAACAGGCCGCGCAGTCGGCGGCGCGGCCCGGGCGCGGTGGCGTCCCCCGGGTTCGGGGGTTGGCCGGGGGACGTGCGTCCTGTTCGCTCATGCGACTTCCGACGCCCGAAGCACCCGATCCGGCTCCCGGATTCGGCGGGCACGAGAACCACTGGCGTGGACCGCGCGGTCACTCAGGCGGAGCGTCCCGTCTTGGCCAACAGCAGGGTCTGCCCGTCGGCGTCGTCGGCCACGCGGGGCTGTGGTGCGAACATCGGGTTCAGACCGTCGCTCTGGCCAGGCGCGATGTCGCCCCGGAGGTCCTCGGAGTCCAGCAGGAAGGCGACGAGTTCGGAGTTGAGCGTGGGGTCGGCGCCGATTCCCTTGGCGAGGTCCCACGCGTGCACCGCGAGGTCGAACGTCATCTGCCACAGGTACAACGAGCCCTCCGCGTCGCCGAAGGAGAGGTGGACCGTCTCCTCCGTGGCTCCGGGACGGAGCCACGCACGTCGCGCCTCCCGCGCCGCGACCTCCCATGTACGGACGGGTTCGTCGCCCAGCGGATTCCCGTCGAACCGGTCCCCGGCGTCCTCGATGCGTCCACCGTCGAGGAGGTAGGGCACCCACAGTTGCTCGGTGACCAGGTGATCCACCAGGTCGTGCACGTCCCACTCGGTGCAGGGCGTGCGGTCGGCCCACTGTGTGGGCCCGATCTCGTGCATTCGCCGATCGAACTCGGCCATCGCCGTTCCGTGCATATCCAACAGGTCCGTCATCGTTGATCTCGCTTCGTCGCTCGTGGGTTTCGCGCTCTTGGCCCGGGGCCGCCGCCGTCAGAACACCCGCCGGCTAGTGGCGTAGGACGAAGACCCCCCAACCCAACTGCCGACGCTCGTAGCGCAGGTAGCCGTCCCGCATCCGCCGCATGGTCGCCAGCATCTCCTCCGCGTCAGAGTGCCCTGGGTTGTCGCGTACCCACGAGTGGGCCGCGCGCCACTGGGAAGCGTTGTAGTTGTCCCAGTCGTCGGGTGAGGCGAGAACCATGTCGACGAGTTCGAAGCCAGCGTCCGCACATCGACGCGCCGTTCCGGCGAGATCGCTGAAGGTGTCCTCCGTGAACCCGTGCAGCTCCAGCAGTTCGGAACTGGGCGGCTCGGTCCAGAAGGGTTCGCCGACGAGCACGGTGCCCCCCGGTTCGAGCATCGAGCCCATCAGGTCCAGCGTGCCCTCGAGTCCGTCACCGATCCAGGTCGCGCCGAGGCAGGCCACGACGTCGAACCGTGTGGTGCTCGGGTACTGGCGGACGAACTCCGCCGCGTCCTGTTCGGTGAAGGTCACCCGATCGGTGAGACCGAGTTCGATCGCCCGCTCCTCCGCCTCCATCAGGAACACCGGACTCACGTCCACCCCGATGCCGGCCGCGGTGTAGCGGTCGGCCCAACGGCAGAGCATCTCCCCCTTGCCACACCCCAGGTCCAGGATGTGGCTGGCGTGATCGATCTCCGCGATCTCGCCGAGCCGGTCCAACTTCTGGCTGCTCAACGGGTTGATGATGCGGTTGACCTCGGAGCGCTCGTGGAATCGAAGGGTGTTCATCACGCGATGATGCCCGATCTCCCACGGCGCGCACCACGCAATTGCGCGAGTCGACGGCCCGGCCTCGCCATCTCCCGGGTGGTTCCCGGCGCGCCTCGTCGCCAGCGGCCTGACGGGGAAACACATCCCGGGTTCAGCCAGACGCGCGACCGGCCAATGATCATTTTCGGTGACCAATTGATCACGATGCGCCGATGCACCGGCGCGGTCGAGGGCGGGGGTTCCACAATGGGCGGATGAGCGACGCACAGTACGGGCCTGACTTCTGGGACGAGTTCTACCGCGGCGACAGCACAGTGTGGAGTGGCGCCCCCAACCAGGTTCTGGTGGAGGAGGTGGCCGGTCTCCCGCCCGGTCGAGCCCTGGACGTCGGTGCCGGAGAGGGCGCGGACGCCGTATGGCTGGCGCGCAACGGGTGGCGGGTCACCGCCGTGGACATCTCCCGTGTCGCGCTGGACCGGGCCGCGGCGCACGCGCGGGAGTACGGCGAGGAGCTCGGTTCCCGGATCGACTGGTGGTGCGCCGACGTGACGACGACCGCGCCGGAACGCGCCGCGTACGACTTGGTCACGGCGTTCTACTTCCATCTCCCCCTGCACCCACGCGCCAACGCGCTACGCGGCCTCGCCGCGTCCGTCGCCCCCGGTGGCACCCTCCTCGTCGTGGGGCACGACCCGCGGGAACTGGAGCTGCTGGACGACCCGGACCAGGGGCCCAGCCCAGACAGTTGGTTCATGCCCGAGGAGATCGCCGCACTGCTGGATGCCCGGGTCTTCGACCTCCAGACAGCGACGATCCGGTCCCGCACTGCCCCCACCGAACCGGCGAACCGGCGGGACGAGGAGCACGACCACGGACACGGGCACGACCACGGCGGAGGCCACAGTGCCGATGTCGTCGTGCGCGCCAGACGCCGCACCTGACCTGCTCCAGGTGTCGCCAACGGCACGACCGAGATCGCCCATCCCAATCGTGTCGGGGTCAGGAGCTGAAGGTGGCCCCCTCCTCGACGTGTCCGACGCGCGCCCGGGGTCGGCGAGACGCGGACACGGCCCGCGGAGTTTTCCCGGTTGGCTACGCCAGCGCGTCCACGCCATCGTCTGGACCTGGAAGAACCAACGCGGGCTGGAACGCCACGACGCCCGCACCACCGAAGGACCGTGGGCCCGCGTCTACCTACGCATGGCGCGCTTCACGCCGCCGTCCGGCGCCGCTGGCTCATCGACGCCCCACCAAAACCATCACTCATCGCCAGCGACCGCCAATCAGCACACTTGGGAGTGTTCTCTGAGGGTTCTCGGGTGCGGGAGGGGGCGTCGCCCCTACTGGGGCGGCCACGCGGATGGTGCCCCGGCGGGGGCCCGGGCTTCGGCTCGCAGGACGGTCCGTGCTGGGCGTCCTGGTTGGTTGTCCGGAAGGATCGACACAGGCGAACGTCGTCCTCGCGGTCGCGAGTCTCCAGCACCCTCAACAGCGCCCCCACGGGGCACAGCGGGGCAAAGCCACGACCTAGCCCGGCGGGCGGGTGGTTCGGCTGAGGAGTGCGTACACCTGTCGAGCGGCGGCGTCGTCGGGGCCACGCAGGCGGACGAGGTCGGCGTGAAGCTGTCGTAGGTGGTCGGAGGCGTGTGGGTCCCCGACCCGCAGCATGAGAGTGCCCAACTGGCGGCGGAGGGAGAGAGTGCGGTCGTCGGCGGGGCCGAGGGTCTGCGCGGCGTCGGCGACGAGGCGACGCATCAGGTCCTGCGCACCGGCGTTGTCACCCGAGAACGCGAGACACGTGGCGTACTGGCGTCGGCACCGGAAGACGAGGTCGAGGTCGGCATCGGGTCGCCCGGCGAGCGCGTCGGCGAGGGACGCGAAGGCGGGGGCGGCGGCCTGGTACTCCCCGGTCTCGAAGAGGGCGTTGGCCCAGTCCCACCACACGTCCACCACCGCGGGGTCGGTGGCGTCGTGGGTGTGCCGGGCGTCCCGCACCGCCCGACCCAACAGTTCCGCGGCCTGGGGGTAGCGGGACCGCGCCTTGAGTCGTTCGGCCTCGGCGCGAACGGCGGCGAGGTCGGGCCGTGCCCCGGTGGGACCGGCCGCGGGCCGCGCCGTCGAGCCCGTGCTGGGCGGCTCGGGGGCGGGGCCTCTCGCTGACGCCGATTCCGCGCCGCTCATCAGCCGGCTCGCCGCGGCGACGTACATCCGCGCGGGCTCGACCTCCTCCGACAGTGGAACCAGGCCGGGAAGGGGGTCGAGGTCGTCGACGAAGGGCAGCAGTCCGCGGTAGACCTCGTCCGCCGCCCCCGGGCGGTCACGGGGATCCTTCTCCAGCAGCGCGCCGACCAGTTCGGCCAGGGGCGCTGGAACCGTGGAGCGTAGTTGGCGCACACGCGGGGGCCGCTCGGACACGTGCTTGATCATCAGGGCGTAGGAGGTCGCGCCGGCGAAGGGCCGGCGCGCCGTCAACATCTCGAACAGCGAGCAGCCCAGGGCGTACAGGTCACTGCTGGCCGTGGTCTGCCCGGACTGAATCTGTTCCGGCGCCATGTAGGCCGGTGTCCCCAGGGCCTGACCGGTCTGGGTGATGCGGGAGAGCTCCGGCAGCCCCTCCCCCATGGCGAGACCGAAGTCGAGGACCTTTACGGTGCCCTCCGGTTGGAGGATCAGGTTCTCCGGCTTCAGGTCACGATGGACCAGCGAGGCGTTGTGAGCGGCCGTGAGGACCGCGCAGGTCTGGGCGCCGACACACGCCGTCCACCCGGCGGAGAGCGCTCCCCGCTCCGCGAGCAGGTCGGAGATACTGATCCCCTCGACCCGCTCCATGACGAGGTAGGGCCGCCCGGCGTGGGTTCCGGAGTCGTAGACGATGGGAACCCCGGGGTGGTGCAGCGCCGCGGTGACGCGGGCCTCCCGTCGGAACCGCCGGACGAGTTCGAGATCCGGCTCGGGGGTGGGGAAGCGCACGAACTTCACCGCGACCGTGCGGCCGAGGCGGTTGTCGACGGCCTCCCACACCTCCCCCATGCCGCCCCGCCCCAGGGGGAAGTGGTGGAGCTGGTACCGGCTGTCGAATCCCTCGTCCTCGTGGGTCGCACGCACCCGTGGATCAGTGGTCACGACCGTTCCTCCCGGCATCGATCCCGCCGCTACGGACGGCCTGCCGGGCGAGGTGTACCCACTCCTCCCCCAGGTGGCTCAACTGACGCAGGCGGAGTTCGGTCTCGGCGATCCCACGCAGCAGGCTGCCGTACTCCCTCTGTTCGTCGAGGGACAAGACGGGTATCCGCGCGTTGCGCACCCCGGAACGACCGGAGGTGGACCGTCCGCTGTCGCCCCGCTCGCCAAGAAACCCGGCCAGGAAGTCAGGGTCGAGGTGGCTCGCCGCGACGCGCAGCAGGGTCAGTGTCGGTCCGAGTCCCACCCGCTGGTCCTCGCGAACCACGTGGGGAACCCCTTCTCCTCTCGGGGGGACGATCACGTCGCCTTGCCGGGTGATCACACTGTCGGGGGTCTCGTGCGTGCGCTCACTCGCCGCGCGTCCCAGGCGCAGGTCCTGGGCGGTCAGGACCGGAAGGGTTCCCTCGCCCAGCGCGAGGTCGTTGGGCGAGCGCAGGAGCCGCACCTGCCCCTGGGTGACCAGCGCCCCGAGGGTCGTCGTCCGAGCGGAGGCGGTCGGCGAGGGCGCGTCCTCGGGAACCGCGGGTGGTTCGAGCCCGGGCATCTCCCGCTCCGTCCGCCGCAGCAGGGCGAGCAGTTCCTCCTGCAGTCTCGGAAGCCGTTCCACCGCCTGTCGGTCGACTCTGCCGGTGAAGTGAGTCGCGGGCGTCAGGTCGACGTCGCCGTCCATGAGGTCGGCGACGGGAATCGCCCGGGCGCAGTCGCCGAGTTCCTCCCCGGCGAGGTGGCGAGCCCACTGCGCGCCGACCGTCCGCGCGTCGGCGGCGCCGGACACGGTCAGCACCGACGGCGTCACGTCGCCGGGCCCCTCGGGCCGACGCAGCACCCACAGGTGTGTGGTCTGGTCAAGCGGCTTGGGGAGCTCCACCACCGCCCGGACACAGCCGGCCCGCAGCAGGTTGGCGCGGATCCGACGTCCCGAGCGTCGGCTCGCGGTCGCGGCGGGCATGCGCATCACGACGCTTCCACCGGGGCGCACGTGGGCGAGGCAGTGCTGCAGCCACGCGAGGTCCGGTTCGCCCTTCGGAGGCAGGCCATAGGCCCACCGTGGGTCCATGGCCAGCGCCTCCTGGTCCCACTGCGTCTCCCGCAGCGGTGGGTCGCACAGGACCACGCCGTTTGTCGCCTGGTCGGAGAAGGCGTCGGTGGTGAGGGCGTCACCGATCGCGAGCTCGCACCGGTGTCCGCCCAGGAGCAGCCTGGCCTGGGCGATGATCCCCCGGGCCGCGTCTCCGGCCTGCAGGAGGAAGTCGTCGGCACCGGCGCGCTCCGCCGCCAGCGGCAGAACCCCGGTCCGGCACGCCGGGTCGAGGACGTTCTGTCCGTGGTGTACCCCGGCGAGGGACACCATCAGGTCGGCGATCGCGGGCGAGGTCTCGTCGTCCTCCTGCCGGGCCCAGGTCTCCTGGAAACGATCACACAGCCCGTCGTACAGCTCCCGCGGACTGTCCGCCTCACCCGTGACGGAATCACGGTCCAGCAGCACGCCCCACTCGGGAGCAGGAGGTGGCAGGAGCCCGGTGACGTCGATGCCGGCCAGTTCCGCTCCCAGATGAGCGAGGAACTCCGTCATGTGCGCGCCGCCGACGGACTCCGAACGCAACCACAGCCGATCGGCCGAGGTGGGAGCGAAGGTCCTGTCGTGCCGCTCGCACCAGTCCTCAACCTCCGACCAGGAGAACAGGGGGTTGGTGGAGGTCCCCGACACAGGGCGTGGGAAGTCCGGGTAGCGACGACGCCAGTTACTCACCGCGGGGCGGCGGACCTCCGCGAGACGCGCGATGTCGGTCGCGCTCAGGAAGACGTCGGCCGGTGGGTCAACGCTCACTGTCCCCCCTCATCAGGTGGCGGTAGCAAACGCCGCGTGCGTGGTCCGGCGCGGACCGCAGCAGTCACTCTAGCGCGCTGTCGGCCCACTCGACCGACAGTCATGTTCATTCATTTCACATAAGTTGGTATGTTAAATTGATTCACAGAGCGCCGTCTGATCGAGCCCCCACTCGACCCACACACCACAAGGAGCACCACCATGAACCACGGCCCCGCCCCCCGTCGCGGCATGTCCACCGGAGCGAAGCTGGGGATCGGCTGCCTGGGCATCACCGCCGTCCTCGCCATCGGCGGCGTCGGCTGCATGGCCGTCGTGGCCAGCACCGCCTCCGATCCCGACGAAACCGTCGACGCGGCAGACGCGGACACGGGAGACGAGGCGGAGGAGACCGAGGAGGACACCGGGACAACGGTCGGCAACGGGATCCACCTGGTCGACGACGACATCCCGGCGGGCACGTACCAGACGGACGGCCCGGACGAGGACGACATCCTCCCGATGTGCTACTGGGCACGACTCTCCGGAACCAGCGGCGAACTGGAGGAAATCATCGCCAACGACAACCTGGAGGGCCCCGGAGTGGTGACGATCGAGGAATCCGACGTCGCGCTGGAACTTTCCGGCGGCTGCGACTGGACCCTGGACGAGTAGCCCTCCCCGTCGAAATCACAATGGCGTCGAGAATTTCGCCCTTAGCGATCACTAACTACAGGTGGGACGCCAACCACAACAACATCGCAATTCGAACTTCAGTTCGAAACTCCGGGGAGTGTCAGGAGTCACTTCAGTATCTGCGTGTTACTCAACTGTAACCGCACAGGTATTGCGCGTCTTCGCAGGTCAGGGAATAGTGCGGCTGATAGTCTCAACCGCTGCTGATTTCCCCCGTGCCTATAAGGAGGCGCTCGACAATGGCAGTCCATAGGTCCCGTCCACTCATCGCCGCGACAGCCGCGGCGACGCTCCTGCTCACAGCGTGTGGCTCAGGAGGAGGAGAAGACTC
This sequence comes from Spiractinospora alimapuensis, assembly GCF_018437505.1. Classification (NCBI taxonomy): domain Bacteria; kingdom Bacillati; phylum Actinomycetota; class Actinomycetes; order Streptosporangiales; family Nocardiopsidaceae; genus Spiractinospora; species Spiractinospora alimapuensis. The sequence continues at coordinate 2,081,061 of NZ_CP072467.1, forward strand.
CGACGCCGGTGCGACGGTGACCATCGATGGAGGTCAGCCGGAGAACCCGCTCGTGCCCGGAAACACGAACGAGGTCTTCGGTGGCGACATTCTCGACGCCCTCTTCTCCAAGCTCGTCAAGTACGACCCGGAAACCGCTGAGCCGGAGAACCTCATCGCGGAGTCCATTGAGACCGAGGACGACCAGACGTTCACCATCACCATCCGGGATGACTGGTCGTTCCACGACGGCACCGAGCTCGAGGCGCGCCACTTCGTGGACGCCTGGAACTACAACGCCTACGGCCCGAACGGTTTCGTCAACAACTACTGGTTCGAGCACATCGAGGGGTATGAGGACCTCAACCCCGAGGACGAGGACGCCGAGCCCGAAGCCGAGGAGATGTCCGGTCTCGAGGTGATCGACGAGACCACCTTCGAGGTCACCCTGAACCAGGAGTTCTCGCTGTGGCCGTTCCAGCTCGGCTACACCGTCTACGCGCCCTACCCCGACTCCTTCTACGACGACCCCGAGGAGTTCGGCCGCAACCCCGTGGGCAACGGCCCGTTCCAGTTCTCCTCCTGGAGCGACAACGAGGAGATCAGCGTCGAGGCCTGGGACGACTACCCCGGTGACGAGGGTGCCCAGATCGACGGCATCACCTGGAAGATGTACGAGGACCGTGAGGCCGCCTACGCCGACCTCACCTCCGGCAACCTCGACATCATGACCCGCCTGACGCCGGCGGCCCTTGCCGACGACGTCTACCAGGACGACCTCGGCGACCGGTACGTGGCCCAGGAGTCCGGTCTGGTCTTCTCCGCGACCATCACGGTCAACGAGGACGGCTACGACCACCCGCAGTTCCGCCAGGCGCTGTCCATGGCCACCAACCGTGAAGAGATGTCCGACCAGATCTTCAACGGATCGAACGGTCCCGCCGACGGCTGGGGAACCAGCGTCGTGCAGGCCTACCAGGACGACGCCTGCGGCGAGTTCTGCACCTTCGACCCGGACCGGGCGAACGAGCTGATGGAGGAGGCCCTGGACGACGGCTACGAGCTGCCCGACCAGGTCGAGTTCTTCTTCAACGACGACGCCGACCACCGCGAGTGGGTCGAGGCGACCGTGACGAGCTGGAACCAGGTGTTCGAGGACGTCGACGGCTTCGAGGCCGTGGCCGTTCCCGTCGCCACCTTCGGCGAGTTCCGCGAGAACATCAACGACCGGCAGTACGCGGGTCTGCTGCGCACCGGGTGGCAGATGGACTACCCGCACCTGGAGAACTTCCTCACCCCGCTGTTCGAGACCGACGCGTCCTCCAACGACGGTGACTACAGCAACGAGGACTTCGACGACCTGATGTCCGAGGCGCGAGGCACCCACGACGAGGACGACGCCGGCGAGCTGTACCAGGAGGCCGAGCGGATCCTCGCCGAGGACATGCCGACCCTCCCGATCTTCGCGGGCCAGACGGTCACGGGTTACTCCGAGAACATGGACAATGTTGAGGTCACCCCGTTCAGCGTTCCCGCCTACGAACGCCTGACGGTGCAGTAGCCAGACGCGGTGATTCGCGGCGGAGCGCCCAGGTCCGGGCGCTCCGCCAGCCTGTGAGAGGACACACATGGGCCGCTATCTGCTCCGGCGACTGCTCCAGGTCATCCCGGTCCTGTTCGGCACCACGTTCCTGGTCTACGTGGTCGTCTGGCGGATTCCCGGTGACCCCTTCGCCGGACGTTGCGGGGACCGGGCGTGCCCGGAGGCGTACATCAACGCCATGCACGAACAGTTCCGACTGAACGAGCCACTGCTCGTGCAGTACGGCCACTACATCGCCAACATGCTCCAGGGCGATCTCGGGTTGACCTACAACATGGTCCCCGTCTCCGACCTGATCGCGCAGGCGACCCCGATCACCATCCGGTTGGCCCTGGTCGCCCTCGCCTTCGAGATCGTGATCGGCGTCGTCGCCGGCGTCATCGCCGGCCTGCGCCGCAACAGCTTCTTCGACAACCTCGTCTTCGTGAGCACGCTGCTCGCCCTCTCCGTGCCGGTCTTCGTGCTCGGTCGGTTCCTGCAGTGGCTGCTCGGCGTCCAGTGGGGCATCATCACGCCCACAGTGTCGGGGGACGCCACCTGGGGCGAGCTCATAGTCCCGGGCATCGTCATCGCGACCACCACGACAGCGGTCCTGGCGCGGCTGGCACGAACGACGATCGCGGAGAACCTGCGCGCCGACTACGTCCGTACCGCGATCGCCAAGGGGCTGCCGCGGCGACGAGTGATCGGCGTCCACCTACTCCGCAACTCACTGATCCCCATCGTCACCCTCATCGGGCTGGACCTGGGGACCTTGATGGTCGGGGCCGTGGTCACCGAGGGCATCTTCAACATCAACGGACTCGGCGGACTGGTCTACCGCCACGTGCTGCGGTTGGACGCCACGGTGGTGGTGCCCGTCGCCACCCTGTTCGTCCTGATCTACATCATCGCCAACCTCGTCGTCGACCTGCTGTACGGCGTTCTCGACCCCAGGATCCGATATGAGTGAACAGCTAGCTCAGGCCGGCCCGAGCGAACGCCCACGCGGACTGTGGGACGACGCGTGGGACGAGCTGAAACGCCGGCCGATCTTCTGGATCTCGCTCGGTCTCATCATCCTGTTCATCCTGATGGCCGCGTTTCCCGGTCTCTTCACCCGGGTCAGTCCGCACTACGCGGACCTGAGCCGCAACATGGAGGGCCCCAGCGCGGAACACTGGTTCGGACTGGACCGCCAGGGTCGCGACGTCTACGCGCGCACCATCTACGGCGCGCGCGCCTCGATCATCGTGGGACTCGCGGCGACGTTGGTCACCACCGTTCTCGGTGGCCTGTTGGGCATGCTCGCCGCCTATCTCGGCGGGTGGGCGGACTCCCTCATCTCACGCTTCGGCGAGATCCTGCTCGGCCTGCCGTTCGTGCTCGGCGCCATCATCATCCTCACCACCTTCGCCGGCTCCCAGAGCGGTGCGGGACCCGTGATGATCATGTCGCTCGTGGTGGGCACGCTCACGCTCCTGTCCTGGCCGCTGGTGGCACGAATCGCCCGATCGGCCGTCTACGCCGTGAAACAGGCCGACTACGTGCAGGCCGCCCGGGCCCTGGGCGCGAGTCCGTTCCGGATCATGTTCCGGCACCTGCTGCCCAACGCGCTGGCTCCGGTGATCGTGTACGGATCGCTGCTGATCGCCACGTTCATCAGCGCGGAGGCGACGCTGTCGTTCCTTGGCGTGGGCCTTCGGCCGCCGGTCGTCTCCTGGGGAATCCAGATCTCCGAAGCGGGGGACTTCATCCGGCAGGCGTTCTTCCTGACGGCGTTCCCCACGGCGTTCCTGTGCGTCACGGTGCTGGCCTTCGTCATGTTGGGTGACGCCGTCCGCGACGCTCTCGACCCGAAGCTGCGATAGGAGTTGTGAAGCAGTGACCCTGCAGACCAGGGACTCAGACAGCCGCTCCGGGGCGCTACTGGAGGTCGAGGACCTCGAGGTCGAGTTCCACACCCGCGCGGGCATCGTCAAGGCCGTCAACGGCGTGAGCTTCAGCGTGGACCCCGGCGAGACACTGGCCGTACTGGGCGAGTCCGGATCCGGCAAGAGCGTCACGGCCCAGACCATCATGGGCATCCTGGATATGCCGCCCGCGGTGGTCAAGGGTGGATCCATCCGGTTCCGTGACTCCGACCTGCTCACCATGTCCGACGCCGAACGGCGGAAGATCCGCGGTGACGGCATAGCCATGATCTTCCAGGACGCGCTCTCCGCGTTGAACCCGGTGTTCACCGTCGGCTGGCAGATCGCGGAGATGTTCCGGGTCCACCGCGGCATGTCCCGCTCGGACGCCAAGAAGAGGGCGATCGAGCTGATGGAGCGGGTCCACATCCCCGCCGCCGCCAAACGGGTCAACGACTACCCGCACCAGTTCTCCGGCGGTATGCGCCAGCGCATCATGATCGCGATGTCGATCGCCTTGGACCCCGAGATCCTCATCGCCGACGAGCCCACCACCGCCCTCGACGTGACGGTGCAGGCCCAGATCATGGAACTGCTCGGGGAACTGCAGCAGGAGAGCGGGATGGGGCTCATCCTCATCACGCATGACCTCGGCGTCGTCGCCGACATCGCCGACCGGACCTCGGTCATGTACGCGGGTCGCGTCGTGGAGCAGGCCGGCGTCTTCGAGGCCTACGAGGCTCCCGCCCACCCCTACACCCGTGGCCTGCTCGACTCCATCCCACGGCTGGACCAGAAGGGCGGTGACCTGCACGCGATCAGCGGGGCGCCGCCGGACCTGCTGAACATGCCCTCGGGGTGCGCGTTCAACCCACGGTGCCGCTTCCGCAAGGAGGACTGCCTCACCGCGGCACCGCCGCTGTACGAGATCGGTGCCGGACGCCGCGCGGCTTGCCACTACCACCAGGAGGTTCTCGATGACGCAGAGCGGTGACCTCGCGACACCGTCGGCGGAGCCCGTCCTGGAGGTCCGCGACCTGGTCAAGCACTATCCGCTGACGCAGGGGGTCCTGTTCAAGCGGAAGATCGGGGCGGTGCAGGCCGTCGACGGGGTGAGTTTCTCCCTGCGGCCGGGCGAGACACTCGGTGTCGTGGGCGAGAGCGGGTCCGGTAAGTCGACGCTGGCCAAGATGCTGGTGGGTCTGGAGCGTCCCACCTCGGGCTCGATCGAGGTCCATGGCTTGGACGTCGCGAGCCTTCGGGGCGCGGAGCTGAAGCGGATGCGCCGCGACATCCAGATGATCTTCCAGGATCCCTACACGTCGCTGAACCCTCGGATGACGGTCGGCGACATCGTGTGTGAGCCCTTCGCGATCCACCCCGACGTCGTGCCGGTGGCGGAGCGACGGGGCCGCGCCCAGGAACTCCTGGAGGTCGTGGGCCTCAACCCGAACCACATCAACCGCTATCCCCACCAGTTCTCCGGTGGACAGCGCCAGCGCATCGGTATCGCGCGGGCACTGGCACTGCGGCCCAGCATCATCGTGTGCGACGAACCGGTGTCCGCGCTGGACGTCTCCATCCAGGCGCAGGTCATCAACCTGTTGGAGAAGCTGCAGGACGAGTTCGGGCTCGCCTACATCTTCATCGCGCACGACCTGTCCGTGGTGCGCCACATCTCCGACCGGGTCGCTGTGATGTACCTGGGGCGGTTCGTGGAGTCGGGCTCGGACACGGCGATCTACGAGAACACCAGTCACCCCTACACCCAGGCCCTGCTCTCCGCGGTTCCCAACCCGACGCCGGTGGGGCGGGACTCGCGGGAACGCATCCTGCTGTCCGGGGACGTTCCCAGCCCCGCGAACCCGCCCTCGGGGTGCCGGTTCCGCACCCGGTGCTGGAAGGCCGAGGACATCTGCACGGTGGAGGATCCCGAGCTCACCGTCCGCCCGGGGACGGACCACCCCAGCGCCTGCCACTTCGCCGAGGGGCACGACGTGGTGCGCACCGACGCCTGACACACATGGGCCGGCGGACCGTAGGTTCGCCGGCCCATGTCGTCTGGTCAGTCCGGCCGGTGGGCCGCCACCCGCTCCACCAGTCCCCACCGCAGTCGCTGGTCCCGGTCGATGACGAACCCCCGTTCCCGCACCAGCGTCAGGGGGCGTGACCGAGGCCGGGGACGTCGTCGCTCCCACCAGAGCCACGGCGCCCGCGTGTACTCGACGTGGTCCACGAGCAGAAGCCGACCCCCGGGACGCAGCACGCGCCACATCTCCGCGATGGCGGCGCGCTGGTCGGGGATCGTGCACAGCGCGAGCGCGCACACCACGGTGTCGAAGGAGCCGTCGGGGAACGGCAGCCGTTGCGCGTCGGCCACCCGGAGGTCCACGTTCCGCCCGAGCCGACGGGCGTGGGCGCGTGCGCGCGCCAACATCCCGCGGCTGATGTCGACCGCCGTGAGTTCGACACCCGCGGCGTAGTGCTCGAGATCGCGTCCCGTCCCCACCGCGATCTCGAGCGTCACTCCTCGCGCCCGACCACAGAGCCACGCGCGACTGTCGGAGATGACGATCCCCTCCAGGGAAGCGCCTCTGTCGTACCGTGGGGCGGCCTCGTCCCAGCGCTGCCGCACCTGTGCCGTCGCGTCGTCGTCGACCATCCCGCCGCACCTCACTCTCCGTGGTGTTGACTCGTACCCCCACTGTGGAAGTTAATGTCGGCATGAAGTCAAACCCGGATGACATGTCCATCGGTGAGCTGGCGGAGCGGTTCGACCTCGCCACCCATGTCCTGCGCCACTGGGAGTCCGTGGGCGTGATCCAGCCCTATCGACGACCCAACGGCCACCGGCGCTACGGCAGGGAGCACATCGCGCGCGTCGCCGTGATCCTCGCCGGGCAGGAGGTGGGGGTCAGCCTTGAGCGGCTGCGGGAGCTCGTCCACGCGGAGACTGGTGCGGCCCGCCGCGACCTGCTGCGACGTCAGGCCGACGAACTCGACGAGCGGATCGCGCGGCTCCGCACCGCCCGCGAGGTCATCGAACATCCGCTGCACTGCCCGTCCGGCGACTTCTACTCCTGCCCCGATTTCCACGCGCGTCTCGTCGCCCTCACCGAGGGTGAGTGCGCGCCGCCGTCCAGGGATCGCCAACTGTTGCCCGCTCCCACTCCCTTTCCCCGGTAGCGGTTCACCCCGCTATGGCATATCGGGGTGCACACCCACATGCTCGGGGTGTGGGAATTCTGATGGGGGTGGAGAAATCCTGAAGAGGCAGGGGGAGGGTGGGGGGTGAGGTGGGAGAATGGGGGCCAATCCCCCCGTTTGTTCTCCGGGAGTGAAGACACGCCGCCGTCGCGGACGCTTCCGGCCCACGCGCAAAGGAACACACCGTGGCCAACAACCCCGTGTGGAGTGCACCGCCGAACGCCCCTTCCGGCGCCGACCGCGCGCTCGTCCGTCGACGACGCCTCCTGCTGTGGGGCGGGATCGTCTGGGTCGCGCTCGCTCCACTGAGTCTGGGCCTCCTGGCCGCCTTCACCTTCAGCTTCGCCGCCGCCAAGCGACGCTCGGTCGCGACCGTCATCGCGGCGGTGGTCTTCTCGGCCGCCCTGGTGGGACTCCTCCTCACGGTCGACATCGAGGAGACCATCGTGTTCGACGCGCTGTTCATCGGGAACCTCGTGGTGTCGACCTCCGCCGCGCTGATCCTGCGTCCCCACGTGTTCCCTCTCCCCGCGGCACCCCCTCCCCCGGCGGCGCCAGCTCCTCCAACCGTTCCGGCACCGCCGTCCGCGGTGTCCACGCCAGCGACCCCCCACGCGTGGACCGGGCACGTCCCGGTCGCCGCCCGGCACGCGCCGAACCCGACGCCCTCGTGGCCACGGGCCGACCATGTCGCCCCAGCGGCGACGAACGCCCCGTCGCGCGAGGCGACCGAACAGCGCCGTACCCGCCGCGAGGAGGCTCGCGCCCTGGCCCACCAGGATCCGACGACCGCGATCGAACTCGGGATTGGTCGCCCGGACCGGGCGACCAGTTACGACGACGGCGGCCTGGTCGACCTCAATCGGGCCCCACAGGAGGCGCTGGCCCAACTGCCCGGCGTGGGCGCTCACGGGGCGCGGGCGATCGTGCTGACGCGTACGGAGCTCGGCCCGTTCGTGTCGGTCGCGGACGCGATGATCCGAGCCGACATCCCGCCGGGTCTGGAGGCCGAGGTGGCCGAGTACGCGGTGGTGTTCTGAAGGGCCCGCCGCCCAGACGTAGGGCCGGCGGGCCCCGCCGGCCCTACGTGGGGCTCGTGACCTCGGCGCCCGCTAGGCTTCGGCCTCGTCGAGGGCCTGCCAGCGCACCGAGCTCACGCCGGGTTCCAGGCTCAGCCGGCTGACGGCCTGCTCCAGGAGGGCGTGTTGCTGTCCGGTCGTCGTCAGGTCCGCCTGGACCGCGACGTGTTCGCCGTCGCCATTGATGTGTTCGCTGTGCAACGAGCGCAACGTGAAGTTGCCTCCGGAGAGGGTTTGGATCAGCAGGGCGCGCACGTGTGCCTCCTGTTCGTCGCGGCAGACGACCCGCAGGAGGTACGAGGTGAGGAACTCGCTGCTCGCGGAGGCGACCCCGCGTTCGACACGACGCGAGATGGGGCGCAGCACGAGGTTCGCGGCCATGACCGTCGCCGCGCCGACGGCGGCGCCGGCGTACTGCCCTCCCCCGGCCAGCACGCCGATCGCGCCGACGCACCAGATGGTCGCCGCGGTGGTCAGACCGCGTACGTTGACGCCGTCGCGCAGGATGACACCCGCACCAAGGAATCCGATGCCCGAGACCACCTGTGCGGCGATTCGGGTGGGGCTCACGTCGTCCAGGTCAGCCGACAGGAGAACGAAGAGGGCCGCCCCCGTGGCGACCAGCGCATTGGTGCGAAGGCCCGCCATCCGGGACCGCCACTGTCGCTCGAAGCCGACCATGGCTCCCAAGAAGAACGCACACCCGACGCGCAGGAAGATCTCCCACCAGTCCAGCTCCATAGACAATTACCCCCAGGGACGAATGATCCGGCCATTATCCCTCGGGGGCGGAGCACTCAAGCGCCCAGCCTGGCCTTCAGTCGTGAAGCCGCAGCTCAGAGCACACCAGGAATCGGGGCCCGGCTGCTGACGTGGGCGGCGGTGTACCCCGGCCCAGAGGTGGGACTCCGGGACGTTCTCACGGCGTCACGCAGCCGAATCCGCACCGTCTCCCGGTTCGACGCGAGGTGTGGCCCCGCCGGGCTCCCGCACGCCGCCGTGCGGACGCGTTCCCAGAGGTGTGCTGGTCAGGCCGTGATCCGCGATTCCACCCGCCGTCACGTGGCGTCACGGCGCGGCGTCTTGATGTATACCCGTACGGGGTATAACGTCCTCGGGACACGTGCGAGATGCCAGGAGGAGTGATGGACACCCACGACTCCCACCATTCCCCCTTTGGTCGTGACGGACACGCGCGCAACGCCGACGACGACGGGAGCGGGTCCGGAGGTCCCAGGGGTGACGGCCGGCCGCACCGCCCCGAACCGCGCCCCGGAAGGCGTACGAGCACGGGGACCCACGGCTCCAACGGGGGTCATGGGAGTGGCCACGGAGGGCATGGCGACCATGCCTCCATGTTCCGGGACCGGTTCTGGCTGTCCCTCGTCTTCACCGTGCCGATCGTCTGGCTGAGTCCACACATCCAGATGTGGTTCGGGTACTCCGTCCCGGACATCCCCGGCCTGCCCTGGGTCTCGCCGTTCCTCGGCACCCTGGTCTTCCTCTACGGCGGCTGGCCCTTCATCACCGGTGCGCTCTCCGAGATCCGTGCTCGCCAGCCCGGCATGATGCTCCTGATCGGCATGGCGATCACGGTCGCGTGGGTGGCCAGCCTGAGTGCGAGTCTCGGGTTCTTCGACGTGGAGGTCTGGTGGGAGCTCGCGCTCCTGATCGACATCATGCTGCTCGGGCACTGGATGGAGATGCGCGCCATCGGGCAGGCGCGTGGGGCGCTGGACGCGCTGGCGGATCTCCTGCCGGACACCGCTGAGCGAATCGGGGACGACGGCGCGCCCCACCCCGTCCCACTCTCCGGGCTGCGGGTCGGTGACCACGTTCTCGTTCGTCCGGGAGGGCGGATCCCCGCCGACGGACGCGTCGTCGACGGTGAGGCGGCGGTCGACGAGTCGATGATCACCGGCGAGTCCGTCCCGGTGACCCGCGGCGTCGACGATCACGTGGTGGCCGCGAGCGTCGCGACCGACAACGCGATCCAGGTCGAGGTCGACGCCGTCGGCGAGGAGACGGCGCTGGCGGGCATACACCGACTCGTCGCCGAGGCGGAGGCGTCCTCGTCGCGCAGTCAGGTACTCGCCGACCGGGCCGCGGCATTGCTCTTCTACCTCGCCCTGCTCGCCGCGATCCTCACCGCCGTGGTGTGGACGCTCCTCGGGGAGCCGGGAAACGCCGTAGTTCGCTCGGTCACCGTGCTCATCATCGCCTGCCCCCACGCGCTGGGGCTCGCGATCCCCCTGGTCACGGCGATCGCCACCGCCAAGTCCGCGCGCAACGGCATCCTGGTCAAGGACCGGCTGGCGATGGAACGCATGCGGCTGGTGGACACCGTCCTCTTCGACAAGACCGGCACTCTCACGACCGGCACGCACCAGGTCATCGGGATCACGGCAGCGTTGGGCGACGACGACCGGGTCCTGGCGACCGCGGCCGCCGTCGAGGCGCAGAGCGAACATCCTCTGGCGCGCGCGGTCGTGGCGGCCGCCCAGAGCCGTTCGCTCTCCGTACCCACGGCGCGGGACTTCACGTCGATGGCCGGCCGTGGGGTGCGTGCCACCATCGACGGCACCACCACGATGGTCGGCGGCCCGGCGCTTCTGCGCGCGCGGGGGCTGGACGCACCGCACGCCCTGTTGGGCGCCACCGGATCCTGGACGGATCGCGGAGCCACCGTGCTCTACGTCGTCCGCGGCACGGAGGTGATCGGCGCGGTCGCGCTGGCCGACCAGCCTCGACCGGAGTCCAGGGACGCCGCCCGGGCGCTGCACGACACGGGACTGTCGGTCGTGATGGTGACCGGCGACGCCCAACCGGTCGCCGAGTCCGTGGCCGCGGACCTGGGCATCGACGAGGTCTTCGCGGAGGTCCTCCCCGAGGACAAGGCGTCGACCGTCTCCGACCTGCAACGCCGCAGTCGCACTGTCGCGATGGTGGGTGACGGGGTCAACGACGCTCCGGCACTCGCCCGAGCGGACGTGGGGATCGCCATCGGAGCCGGCACTGATGTGGCCATGGAGTCCGCCGGAATCGTCCTGGCGTCCGACGACCCGCGTGCGGTCGTGTCCGTACGGCGGTTGAGTGTCGCCAGCTACCGCAAGATGGTGCAGAACCTCTGGTGGGCGGCCGGATACAACATCGTCGCCATCCCCTTGGCCGCCGGTGTCCTGGCATGGGCGGGGTTCGTGCTTCCCATGGCCGTGGGCGCCGTCCTGATGAGCCTCTCCACGATCATCGTGGCGGTCAACGCCCAGTTCCTGCGCCGTGTGGACCTCTCCCCGACTCCCGTTCCCCGTCGGCGCTGACAGGGACCACACTCCCGACACACCGAAGAGTGCTCGCGTCACCAAGGAATTACCGAGAGCATCGGACCATGACGAGCACCCGATCGCGCCAGGCCCGAATTCCGCGGATCCCTCTGGGCGCGGCGGTCTTCGCCGCGTTCCTCGCCGCATCCGGTTGCCAGTCTGAGCTGAACGAGGCCGAGCTCACCTCCGAAGTGGTGGACTCAGGGGAGCTCGCGAGCCAGATCAGCGCGCGGCTGGCGGAGCAGTTCGACCGGGAGCCGGACTCGCTGCACTGCCCGGACGACCTTCCGGCGCTGGAGGGAGCCTCGGTGACCTGTGCGCTGACCGACACCGACCACGTCTTCGACATCACGGTGACAACCACGAGCGTGGAGGGGGAGACCGTGAACTTCGACTTCGCGGTGGCCGAAGAGCCCCGGGACGCCAACTGACGCACGGCACCCGACCCGCGACGATCCCGGCGAGGTTCGTGCGCGGGCGCCACGGTCAAGGGGACGCGTCGCCCAGGACGCGAACGCGGGTCACCGGGCTCGCGGCAGTTGGGTAACAAGTCCGTGGCCGTTGCCTATCCATGTCCTCGAACACCCCGGGCACGTATTGACGGTCGGGAGGCCGTCTTCTAACGTCTCCCAACGTTCGTGCTGTGCATACGTGTTTGGCATCTGAACTCCTGCCATTCCTCCTTCGCCGCGTCTTTGACCGTCACTTCGGCCGCGCGTCGCGCCCGCGACACCCATGGCCAGGGAAGCCGTCGATTTCCGGACATGGTTGGATAAGACCCAGACGCCCTGAGGTGTCCACTCACCCCTGACGCGGGACGCCGGCGTTCCCCTGATCCGACCGCGCATTCGTCGACGCGGCGGCTCACTGGGATGTTCCAGGGCGAAACAGTCCTCGCACCAGGAGTAACCCGTGTTAGACGCCCTCCTTCAGGCTCTCACCCTGATGTTCACCCCCATGGGAATCCTGTGCCTACTGGCTGGCGCGGCCGTCGGGCTGACATTCGGGATCCTGCCTGGACTCGGGGCGAGCCAGGCGATGATCCTGCTGTTGCCCTTCACCTACGGGATGGACGCGGACTACGCCATCCTGATGTTCGTCGCCATCATGTCCAGCGCGTCCTTCGGTGGCTCCCTGCCCGCGATCCTGATCAACACTCCCGGGACGCCGGCGAACGTCTGCACCACCTTCGACGGCCATCCCATGGCGCTGAAGGGGCAGGCGACCCGCGCCATATTCCTCTCGGCGGCGTCCTGTGTCGCCGGAACCATCGTGGGAGCGGCGGCCCTCTACGCGTTGATCCCCGCGATCTCCTCGATCATCACCGAGTTCACCACGCGCGAGACCTTCTGGCTCATCATCTTCGGCATCACGATGATCTCCCTGGCGTCGAAGGGCAACACCATCAAGGGGCTCGTGGCCGGCGGGCTCGGTCTCCTGCTGGCGTTCGTGGGCCGGAACTACGTGTTCCCCGGTGAGCGCTTCACGCTCGGTATGGACTTCCTCTACGACGGGATCCCGGAGATCGCGTTGCTGGTGGGGCTGTTCGCGGTCACTCCGATGATCTTCATCGGCACCAGGCGGTACGTCGTCGATCCAAGCGTCACGAAGTCGGCCGCGGGCGCCACCGCGCGCGGCACCTACGTCCAGCAGGCCAGACAGGGCATCGGCGACGTCCTCCGCCGCCCCGGGCGCACTCTGGGCAGCTCCCTGTTCGGCGTGCTGATGGGAATCGTGCCCGCGGTCGGTGGAGCGACCGCCGCGTTCCTCAGCTACCTGCTGAACAAGCAGACCTCCAAGCACGCGAACGAGTACGGCAAGGGTCACCCTGAGGGGGTCATCGCCTCGGAGGCCGCCAACGACTCGAAGGACGGCGGAGGGCTCATGCCCACCCTGGCCTTCGGCATCCCCGGCGACATCAACACCGCGATCCTGCTCGGCGCCCTGCTGATGCACGGGGTCTCGATCGGCAGCACCCTGTTCAACCAGAACCTGCGGCTGGTCATGGTGATCATCCTGGCACTGGTCCTCGGCCAGATCGCCGTGGCACTGATGGGCGCCGCGGCCACCCCGTTGGTGTCGCGCGTGACGACCGTGCACACCTCCTACCTGGTGCCGATCGTGGTGAGCTTCTCGTTCGTTGGCGCCTATGTGTCCAAGGGCAGCGTCTGGGACATCTCCATCGTGGTCGCGCTCGCCGTCCTCGGCTACTTCCTCCACCTGTTCAACTACCCGGCCGTGGTCCTCATCCTCGGCTTCCTCCTGGGCGTCGACGCGGAGCGTTCCTTCGTACAGACGATGACCATCTCGCAGGGCTCGATCGCCGGGTTCTTCGAGGGTTACATCGTCTGGATCATCATCGGGACGATGATCGCGACCTTCGCCGTCACCGGCTTCATCGGGCGCCGCCGCGTCGACACCGGCGACGGGAGTGGTGAGCCCGCCGACGGGTCAGACGGCCCCGGGCCCCGGAACCGCTCCGACTCCACTGACGAGCCGGGCGAGCTGGCCGTCACTCCGGCCGCGGGGACAGGCACGGCGGCGACCGCGACGGCCATCGCGACCGAGCCCACCGTGCCGGTCTCCGGGCCACGCAAGGAGGAACGCGTGATCGGCATCGCCTTCGCGGTCTTCCTACTGCTGGCCATCGGCGGGTTCATGCTCGCGGCACGCTCCTACGACGACGGATCGGGAACCTTCCCACTGGCGATCGGCGCCATCACCGGAGCCCTGATGCTCGTCGTGCTGGCATCGGAGATCTCCCCCCGAGTCAAACGAGGCATCGCGAAGATCGACGCCGGGACTCCCGACATGGCGGAGGCGGAGGAACGCCCAGAGGTGTCCTACACCGCGCTGGCCCGCAACCTCCAGGTACTGGGCTGGGTGGTGGTGTTCGCCGCTGTCGTCATCTACCTCGGGTTCATGGCCTTCGCCCCGTTGGTCTTCGCCTACATCGTGCGCCGCGGCGGTATGGGGATGTGGCGCAGTGCCCTGGCGCTCTCGCTCACCGTCGGCGTGATCATGTACCTCACCGCGGTGTACGCACCACAGATGTACTGGGTGGGCGGCGCCCTGAAGCTCATTCCCGGTGTGGTCGGCGGAGGCGTGGTTCCCACCCTGTTCTGACCCTGTGCACCGAGTCCACCGAGGTGGCGTGATCCGGCGCGGCGCGGATCACGCCACCTCGGCGTATCGGGAGACGCCCGCGCGGCGGCGTTCGTTCCCGCGCGAGGCGGCCGGATGCGGCACCAGAAAAGCTTCCGGAAGATCGCGATCTCTCATGCTATTCCAATGCACGTGCGCTATCGTATTCAAAGTACGATGCAAACGCACGTGCATTTGGCCATGCAGCGGGATGGGAGGTGCGATGTGGGTATTCAAGGAGAAACCGGACAACGCCACCCCGCTACCCCCTCTACCCAGCGGGCCCTTCCGAGGTGTGGCTGCTCAGGCGTGTCGTGGACGCCCCAATCACCGCGACACGCATTCCGTATACGTAGAGTTAGGAGCTTCTTGGATGAACAGCGCGCCGAATGGCATCGCCAGCACTGCGCTCCAGGGAGTCACGTGGGTCAAGAGCCGCAGGAGCAACTCGCGCGGTAACTGCGTGGAACTCGCCCGACTGGACGACGGATCGATTGCTGTGCGCAATTCCCGCTTCCCCAGTGGCCCCGCCCTGGTCTACACCCAGGCCGAGATCGACGCTCTCATCCTGGGCGCGAAGGACGGAGACTTCGACAACTTTCTGAGCTAACGAGGCGCTCGTTGGCGGGGGGATACAGCGCAGCGTCAACGTCACATCGCTCATCCACCGCGCGCGGCAAGCGCCGCCTCAGACGGCGGGGAGTTCCTCAACGGTCGGGACGGGACTCCCCGCTCCTCAATTCCACGGCCCCCACGGCGGGGACCGCCCCACGGTGCCACCGTGGAACCACACACGTGTTCTCGGGGTTCCACTGGATGGCGTCCCAGTCACGCCGAAGGAAGCGGGGACGTCTCCCGGTTCCCGCGAGACCCCGGGTCGGACGACGGCCCCCGGGCACGGGACGCGCTCGCTAGAGGTCCTTGATGATGGCGGTCAGGACGTCCGGTGTCTTCCCCGGGGTCTGACTGGCCACACTCAGCCGCTCCATCACCATCGTGTAGACGTCCACGTCCTCGCGCTTGTCCAGATAGAGAGCGCCGGTGAGCTGCTCCAGGTAGACGACGTCGGGAAGGTCGAACTCCGGGAACCGCAGAATCGTGAACGGCCCACCCTCCGCGGCGTGTGCCCCGATCCGGAACGGCACGACCTGGATGGTGATGTTGGGGTGGTCGCAGAGCTCCCGGATGTGTTCGAGCTGCTCCCGCATGATCTGAGCGCTACCCATGGGCCGGCGCAACGCGGCCTCGTCCATGATCGCCCACAGCCGCGCCTGGTGCAGCTCGGTGACGCGGCGCTGGCGTGTCATGCGCACGGTGACCCGACTATCGATCTCCGACTCGCCCGCCTCGGGGTCCCCGCTGGCGATCACACTACGCGCGTACGCCTCGGTCTGCAGGAGACCCGGGATGAACTGCACCTCGTAGGTACGGATCCGGGTCGCGGCCTCTTCGAGGCCGACATAGGAGGGGAACCAACTGGGCAGTGCTTCGCTGTGTTGCTGCCACCAACCCGGCTTGTTGGATTCCTCCGCCA
Organism: Spiractinospora alimapuensis; assembly: GCF_018437505.1. Lineage (NCBI taxonomy): Bacteria > Bacillati > Actinomycetota > Actinomycetes > Streptosporangiales > Nocardiopsidaceae > Spiractinospora > Spiractinospora alimapuensis. The sequence continues at coordinate 2,096,819 of NZ_CP072467.1, forward strand.
TGGTGAGCAGGTCGTCGCGTTCCTGGGGGTCGTTGACCCCGTACAGGGTGAGGAGGTCTTCGACGTCGCGCTTCTTGAACCCGACGCGCCCGAGCTCCAATCGACTGATCTTCGATTCGGAACCCCGGATGCGGTAGCCCGCATCCTCCCGGCTGATCTGCCTCGACTCGCGCAGCTTGCGAAGCTGGTGCCCCAGCAGGATACGGCGGACCGTCGGCCCGCTTCCCGGCTGAGCAGCATTCACCGCAGATACCTCCCCAGACCTCGCCACGCGACGGAACCTCTCCCGTCAGGAACCGCTCCCATGAACCGTCAAGCGCGACTGTCACACGATACTGGCCCGAGGAGCCGCACGCCCCGCCGTGCGCGCTCCCAACCGAATCGCAGTCCAAAGTGTGCCTGATCTCGCCGCCGTTGTGAATCCTGGGACCATTACGGATCGGACCAAGATCACATCGGTGGAGCTCAGGTCACCTCATGAAAGCAGAGCCCAAACGAACTTCCCATGGGGGTAAACCGGAGTTACTCCCCATTGCCGACTGAAGCAGGCGACGAGTTGCAGGCCGCGTCCCGTCTCCGCCATGAAATCAGGCTCACGCGGCGACGGCAAAAGATCACTGTGGTCCCGCACCGCACAAACGAATTCATCTCCTCGGTGAAGCGCCACGACCTGCACCGCGGCTGCCTCCCCACGCGCTGGCGCCGGCGTGTGGCGCAATGCGTTAGTCAGCAACTCCGAAACGATCAACTCGACGTCGCTGACAACGTGGCCCATTCCCCAATCACAGGCGGTAGCGCGAAATAGACCCCGTGCTACCTTGACCGATTCTGAGTCGGGTTCAAGGTGCCACGCCGCGCGATTGTCACCACGATTGGCGAAGTCCAGAACCCCGTCGTGACCGCGGAGTGCCGCGACCCACCACGAGTTCTCCGACAGGACCGCACCGCTGAGGCCTGGCGGATCCCATGCCCACTCAGCCGTGCCGTGTCCCGACTTCTGGGTGGAGTGTCCGGTCACCGCAATCCCCTTGCAGTCGTCTCGGTGGGCTCCCGATTGGCGTGCGACAGCAAGTATCCCCTCTAGACCATGCAGATGCAAGAGCCGAATGCACGTGCATGCGCCTCTTGCAGACAATGAGGGGTCAACCGTTGGATGTACGCCGATTCGACCGAGGAACCGTGCGCATCCTTCCCGCTGTCCGGTCGTGCCGCACCGTTAGGAAGGCCGTTCCCCGGATGCGTCTTTCCCAACCCGTCCGGACCGCCATCGCCACGCGGTCCGGGAAGTCGGTGATGATGCCATCCACTCCGCTGCGCACGAGGCGCCGGGTGGCCTTGGGACCGTTGACGGTCCAACCGAAGATCTCCAAGCCCAGGGAATGGGCGTAGCGAACCAGGGAGGGACGCACGCGGAGGAAGTGGGGGTTGATGAACTTCGCGTACTCGGCGACCTGGGCCAACGCGAACGCCCCGTACGTGGGAGCGAGCACCGCGAAGTGCGCCTCGGGCACCAGCCGGGCGAGCTGGCGGACGGCCCCGCGATGGAAGCTCTGCACCACCAGACGCCCCGATTCCTCACCCCAGTAGGGATCGGACCGCAGACAGCGCGCGAGCCGCGTCGGCAGCGTGGGATCGGGACGTTCCGCCTTGAGTTCGACCAATGCCCGGAGGCGGTTGTGGCGCAGCACCCCGAGCGCCTCCTGGACGGTGGGTACCCGCTCCCCCTGGAAGCGCGTTCCGAACCACGAGCCGGCGTCCAGACGACGGATCTCGGCGAGGGTGAAGTCTCCGACCCGCCAGGGCCGACGGTCCGGGAAAACACGACACACGTCCGTGGTGCGACGTAGGGAGGCGTCGTGCATGGCCACGAACGCTCCGTCGGCCGTCTGGCGGACATCCAGCTCGACCATCGTCGCGCCGCACTCGCGCGCCGCCACGAACGCGGGAATCGTGTTCTCCGGCGCGTAACAGGACGCCCCCCGGTGCGCGATCACGATCATCGCGCCCACCGGGCCCCACCGACAGCTCCACCACCCACGACCCCGACCGCCTCTACGCTCACACCCTCACCGACGTCCACTGAAGCGCCTGGTCACCGCACCGTGAAGATACCCCGCACAGGAACCGGAACACCGTCGACGCTCCGCGACGGCCAGACGTACGGTGGCTCGTCCGTTCGTGGGCCGCACTCATCGGCCACGGTGGACAACCGCCATCGCCGCCCCACGGTCCCCGCGGCGACGGACAAGGCTGGAGGTGAGCGCGACGGGCGGGGGTGTGACCCGTCGGTCCGGGCCCACCGCGGTGGGTGGAGTCGTTCAGGTGAGCTCGGCGAGGGCCTTCTCCACCGCGGAGAGGGTCGCGGTGATGTCGTCGTCGGTCACGTCCAGGTGCACCACGAGACGGATCAGGTCGGAGCCCATGGACACACATCCCACACCACGGGCCGCGAGGGCGTCGCGCAGCGGAGCGGCCAGGTCCGGGGCGGTGGACGCGGACGATGTTCGTGTTCGCGGTCGCGTCGAGCCCGTCCATGGCGTTCAGGGCGTCGGCCAGGGTGCGGGCACGGTCGTGGTCCTCGCGGACGCGTTCCCTGTGGTGCCGCAGAGCGTACAGCGCGCCGGCGGCGATGATACCGACCTGGCGCATACCGCCGCCCAGGAGCTTGCGGGCGCGGCGGGCCCGGGCGACGGTCTCGACGTCGCCAGCGACGACCGAACCGATCGGGGCGCCGAGCCCCTTGGAGAAGCAGACACTGACGGTGTCCGCGGACGAGGCCACCTCGGCCGGGGTGGCCTCGAGGGCGACGGCGGCGTTCCACAGCCGTGCCCCGTCGAGATGCACCCCCAGTCCGTGGTCCGCGGCGAAGGTGGCGACGCGCCGCTGTTCCGACAGGGGGGTCGCCATGCCGAAGAGGGTGTTCTCCAGGCAGATGAGTCGTGGGCGGGCGCGGTGGATGTCGTCCGCGCCGTGGACCCACCGGTCGAGGGTCTCGTCGCTGGGCGCCCCGTCAGGCGCGTCGAACGGACGTGGGAGTGCCCGGGTCAGTACCGAGACTCCGCCCTGTTCGTGGGTCATGATGTGACTGCGGGCGTGGAGGAGCACCTCGTCGCCGCTGTCGAGACTGGCGAGGAGCGCCGACGCGTTGGCCATGGTTCCCGACGCGACGAACACGGCGGCCGACTTCCCGAGGACCTCCGCGGTCTCCCTCTCCAACGCGTGCACGGTCGGGTCGTCACCGAAGACGTCGTCGCCGACCTCCGCGTCGGCCATCGCACGCCGCATCGCGGGCGTGGGGCGCGTCACCGTGTCTGAACGTAGGTCGATCACTCTTGCCCCTCAGCGTCCATCTCAGGATGTTCCTCTCCGTCCGTCGACGGATCCGTTCCACCGTCGGGGGCCGGCGCCCATCCCGGGTAGAGCCCCGTCATCACCTCGGTCACCACGTCCTCGACGCATTCGACGCCTGCCTCCTGTGAGGCGTGCTGGTCGGAGAAGACGGCGATCAAGAGGTCACGATCGGCCCCGAACACGTGCGCGATGCTGTTCACCGACCAACGGCCCCCGTCGCTGTCGCGGGGGACCCAGCCGTTCTTGATCTCCACCTCGTCCTGCGCTCCGGCGGCGACGGACGCCCCCCACACCTGTTCCGGGGTCACGTCGGCCATGAGCTGTCGGACGTACTCCCGGCTCGCGTCGGAGAGCGGACTCTCCTCGGTCACGATCCCTTCCAACAGGCGCAACGAATCCGTGGTGGTGGTTTGAGTGGACCCCCAGACGCCGCCGGCACCGGGTTCGGTGTCGGCGAAACCGAACTCCGACATCGCGCTCTCGAAGCCCGCGCTGGATCCGATCCGCGCGTGCAGGGTGTTGGCGGGGTCATTACCACTGACGGTGATCATTTCGTCGGCGAGCTGACGTTCCTCGTCGGTCAGGGTCCGGTCCTCGTCCTGCGCCTGCAGCAGGAGGGCGACGAGGATGTTGACCTTCACGGTGCTCGCCGTGGTGAAGAGCTCGTCGTTGGCGTAGTCGAAACTGACGCCGCTGTTGAGGTCGTAGAGGGAGATCCCGAGGCGCACTCCACGGTCGTCGAGGTAGGAGTCGATGGTGTCGGCGATCTCCGCGGAACGGTCCTCCGCCATCTCCTCCGCCGCCTCACCAATCCGCTCCGACTTGGCCACCGGGTCCGGCGCGAGCGACTCGGCGTCCGCGCGAGGGGCGACCTCCGAGCTACCGAACGCCTCCCGTCCCGCCAGGGCGAGAACGAGAATACCCACGAGGGCGCCACAGGAGAAGAGGATCCACGCCGATCGGCGTCGCGCACGGCGGCGCCGGGCACGTCGACTTCGTTGCGGAGGGGACGACACAAACCACCCTTGAAAGGAGACAGGGGAGTAACGATCCGCAAGCGTACCGTCCATGCGTCCGAAAAGACCAGGTGGTGCGTACCGTATTGTCCTGAATTCGCGGCACACGGAACGTTAACCCCGTACACGCAGTGTCAGGATCCTTCGCACCACTTCCCGGTAGGCGAGGGCTGACCCCGTGACCTCGCCGTCGTCGGCCCGACCTGTGTGGGACAGGACGAACTAGTCCACGCCCCGGGCCGCCATCGCCTCTCCCATGGCCTCGGCCGAACGAATCAACGCCACGATCACCGGGACCACGAGCCGGTGCGGCCGCCGGCGCAGCCCCGCGGGCCAGATAGGCCTCCCGGGACCGTCGCCACGCCTGCGCCGCCATGGGAATCGCCCGGATCGCGAGCGCGAGGACCAACGCGGCTCGGTCGGAGGCGACGCCGAGACCGCGCAACGGCCGCAGGACACGTTCGAACATGGCGAGCATCGCGCTGACCGGCGTCGTCAGGCTCAGTAGCGCACCCAGCAACACCATTACGGTGAGCCGCGTACCGACCAAGGCGGCGACGTCCCAACCGGCGAAGAACCCCTGGAACAACACCAGGACCGCGAGGAAGAGCGCCAGAGGCCGCACCACGCGCAGGACCAACGCCAATCCCAGGCGAGCCACCAGGTACAGCGCCAACGCGCCCACCACGCACGCCCCGAGGAACCACGGGTTCTCGACGAGCACGACGGCGGTCACTACGACGATCAACGTCAGGGTCTTCGCCCCCGCGGGCGCGCGGTGGACCCACGTGTCACGGGGCACGTACACCCCCACGACGCTCACTCGTCCGACCCCATGAGCTCCTGGTAGAACGCGACCGCCGGCTCGGGGCGCCCGTCGAAGACCACACGGCCCTCGTCCATCACCAGGACCCGATCGAACTCGGTGAGCATGTCCAGATGGTGTGTGAGGAGCAGGACCCGCTGTGGGAGCGCCCGCAGCGCGCGACGCAGCCGGTGCAGGTTGCGCAGGTCCAGCAGAGTGGTCGGCTCGTCGCAGACCAGCACGCTGGGCTCGGTCGCCAGCACGGAGGCGAGGGCGAGGAGCTGTTTCTGTCCGCTGGAAAGCAGGTGCGCCGGATGGTCCCGGTGTGCCCACAGTCCCCACCGGCGCAGGGTCTCCTCCACCATGGTCGCGGTCTCGGCCGCGGTCCGTCCTCGGTCGCGAAGCCCGATCGCGACGTCCTCCGCGACCGTGGGCATGAGGATCTGCGCGTCGGCGTCGGCGAAGATGAAGCCCACCCTGCGGCGGATCGACCGGGGATCGCGACGGGTGTCGAGCCCGTCCACGCTCACCCGTCCCGAGTCCGGTACGACGAGCCCGTTCAGCGTCCGGGCCAGGGTCGACTTGCCGGAGCCGTTCGCGCCGATGATGCCCACACGACGTTCCGTCAACCGCAGGCTGACGTCACGCAGGACGGGACGGTCGTCATAGCTGTGCGAGACGTTGGAGAGCTCGATCACCGCGTCGCTCTCGTCGCTCACCGCGCGGCTTCCGCTTCCCCGGTGCCACGGCCGGCTGGCGGAACCGGATAGGAGCGATGAACTCCGGCGGCCACGGCGGACGCGATGAGGACCTTGACGATGTCTCCCGGTAGGAACACGGCGAAGCCGGTGATGGCCGCGAACGTCCAGTCCCCGGTGACCACCGCCGTCCACGGGACACCGAACGCGTAGACGACGAGGATCCCGCCCGCCGCGTTGGCGGCGACTCCCCACCAGAACGAGTAGCGGCGACGGCCCGCGCGCAGGAGCCGGTCGGTCAGGAGCCCGATCACCAGCGCGCCCGCGACCCACCCCACGAGGTAGCCTCCCGTCGGCCCGAGCAACGCAGCGATCCCGCTGCGCCCGCCGGGGAGGAGTGGAAGACCGGCGAAGGTCAACGCGAGGAAGGTGACGACCGCGAGGGTGCCCCGCCGCGCGCCGAGGATGCTCGGAGCCAACATCACGCCGAGTGTTTGCAGGGTGATGGGCACAGGCCCCATCGGGATGGCGAACGGCATGCTCAGTACCGCCAGCAACCCCGCGAAGAGCGCGATGAGCGCGAGGTCCCGACCGGTGAGCAGTCGCCGGGCCGGGCGGGGCACGTCACGAGTTTCGTCGTCCACATTGCCTTCTTTGTCGGATTACTACGGCCACGACCATCCTCCTCCGCCGCCCTGCCAGGGGAAGTGCGCGCACGGGCCAGGATCCGTCGGACGAAGGTTGTGGGATCCCACAGTTCTGTGTCCGGGGTCACGGCCGGGCGCGGCACCGGTCACCCCCCGCCGGAGAAGGCGCCCCCAGGAACAGAGCGGGTGGCGGGCGGGAGGACCGTGCGCCGCGCGTCCAGTGGTCGGGGACACGCCTCCGCCCGACACACGAGCCCACTCACACCGAGGGGCGGATCCTGGCCGTTCGGTGCCGAGTGCCTCGGTGGGTTCCCTCGTGGAGTTGGAACGGCGCGACGAACGTCGTCCTGGCGGTCGCGAGCCCCCAACGCTCCGGGAAAACGCGGTGCGTCGAACGACACCACCTCGCCCCACGGTGGGGCGCCACTCGTCGCCGCTGTTCCCGTGACGTGGAGGGCTCGTTCCCCCTCCCCCGCCCAACGCGCTAGGGACTGGTGGCCGGAACGCCAGCTTGTCAGGGCCGTGGAACTCGCCTCGCCCGACCCGCGTGATGACGCCGGGCCCCCCACAGTGGCGCCTCGGACACACCTCGCCCGCGACGTGCGCGTCGGGGGTGTGGGGGCGCGGCCCCACGGTGCGGCGTGGGGAGTGTTCTTGAGGGCTCTCGAATGATTCGGATGAGGGAGCGGCCCTCACGACGATCCGGGACGGGCACCCGGTTGGCTGTGCGAACGGACCGACGCGACGAACGCCGTCCCGACGGTAACGAGCCCCCAACATCCCCAGCAGCGCCTCCATCAGCGCCTCCAAATGGCGCACGCACAGCGGCGCAAGAAACACGATCTTGGTCGTGACTTGTGGGTGCCGTGCCCGCCCGTCGCCCGCCCCCCACCTTTATGGGTCGCGCTTCGCACGACTGCCCCCTTCTGGAGCGAGCGGTCATCCAGTTGAACGTCTCGCCAGGCGGAGGAGGGCGGCATAGTGGGTCTCTGTCGACTGACGAGAACACAGCGAGCCGCCAACTGGGGCCGCGCAGGAGGATGTGAGATTGCCGCGCGCAGCGTGTCCGTTGTGGTGGCGGTGGGCGACGGGGGGCCGCGAATCGCACCTAGCCCCGTGCTTCGGCCATTGCGGCCCGAACGCGTTTCTCCGAGACGGTGTAGGCGGTGCCCAGGGACTGGGCGAAGAAGCTCACGCGCAGTTCCTGTACCATCCAGCGGATCTCGCGGCGCTGGTCGGCTGTCTCTGGTGGCGCGGTCTCATCCAGGCGTTGGTACTCCCGTTCGAGTTCCACGATGCGGGCGAGGTGTGTCTGGTCCCGGCGCGGGTTGTCGGCGAGCTTGTCCAGGCGGTAGCCGATGCCGTGCAGGTATCGGACGATGTCGCTGAGGCGGGCGGCTCCGGCGTTGGTCGCGAATCCGGGGGCGACCAAGTCGGCGAGTTGGCCCCGCATGTCGGTCAGTGACTGCAGGACCGTGAGGCTAGTCGAGCCGCGAAGGCGCTTGTCGAGCTTCTGCGCCGTGGCCAGGACCTTCTCCATGTCCAGGGCCACTGTGGTCAGGGTTTCCGCGAGGCCCGCCTGCACGGCGTCACGCAGGGCGGCGAAGTCGGTCGCGTTCCACACCGGTCCGCCATTGGTGGCCATGAGCTGGTCGGTCGCGGCGGACAGCGCGTCGGACAGCGCGGCGCCCGCGCCCCCCGGGTAGCCGGCCAGCGCCAGTTTGGTGCTGTTGTTCATGTGCCGTTGGACTAGGGGCACGGGTGACACGATCGACCGCAGGAGGAGGCGTCGTACCCCGGCACGGTGCGCTACGCGCTGTTCGGGTTCGGTGTCCAGCACGCGGACGGCGACGGTCCCCTGCTCCGCGGGCCCCGAGTCCTCCACCGTCAGGGCGGGGTACCCCTCGACCGGCTGACCGGCCCGCACCTGGCGCACCGTCCGAGGCAGAGTGTCGAAGTCCCACGTCTGGAGGCCGGTGCGCTCGATCCCGGGGGCGGCGGCACGTGAGACCGCTTCCCGGGTCGCCGGCTTGAGCTGGCGACGCAACACCTCCAGGTCCTTGTCCTCCCCCAGGTTCTCGCCGTCGTCGCCCTCGACCCGGAAGGTGATCCTCAGATGGTCGGGCACACGGTCCCACTGCCAGGCGTCGGCGGGGATCCGGTCGCCGGAGACACCCGAGAGCTCCCGACCGAGGACCTCGGTCAGCGGAACGTCGCCGGGGGTGAGTCCGCGCAGTACGGCGCGGGCGTGATCCGGTACCGGCACGAAGTTCCGACGGATCGGCTTGGGGAGGGACCGGATCAGCGCGGTGACCAGTTCCTCGCGCAGGCCGGGTACCTGCCAGTCGAACCCGACCGCGGTGACCTGGTTGAGCACGCGCAGCGGCACGTGGGCGGTGACGCCGTCGGCGTCGGCCCCGGGCTCGAAGGAGTAGGTGAGCGGAATCGAGAGGTCCCCCTGGTGCCAGGTGTCGGGGAAGTCCGCCTCGGTGATCTCCTCCACCGCTTCGCTGACGAGCATGTCCGTGGTGAAGGTGAGCAGCGTGGGGTTGGAGCGGCGCGCTGTCTTCCACCAGGAGTCGAAGTGGCGGGCGGAGACGACGTCGGCCGGGACGCGGCGGTCGTAGAACTCGAACAGGACCTCGTCGTCGACCCGGATGTCCCGGCGTCGCGCTCGGTGCTCGAGTTCCTCGACGTCCTCCAGCAGGCGCCGGTTGGCGGCGAAGAATTCGTGACGGGTCTCCCAGTCACCCTCCACGAGGGCGTGCCGGATGAACAGCTCCCGACAGAGGTCCGGGTCGATGGCGGAGTATGTGACCTTGCGACCGGAGACGAGGGGGATGCCGAACAGCGTGACCTTCTCGTAGGCCATGACCGCGCCCCGGCGCTTCTCCCAGTGGGGTTCGGAGTAGTTGCGCTTGACCAGGTGCGCCCCGGCCGACTCCGCCCACTCGGGTTCGATCCGGGCGACTCCCCGTCCCCACAGGCGGGTGGTTTCCACCAACTCGGCGGTCATCACCCAGCGAGGTTGTCGCTTGAACTGCGAGGACCCCGGGAAGATCGCGAACTTCGTGCCGCGCGCCCCGAGGTAGTCCTGCTTCTCCCCCTCCTTCAGCCCGACGTGCGACAGCAACCCGGTGAGGAGCGCGCGATGCACCGCGTCGCTGACGCCCTCGACGTCCTCGGTGTCCTCTCCGACGTCGACGCCCAGCGTGCGGGTGATCTCCCCGAGCTGGGCCACGAGGTCCTGCCACTCCCGAACCCGCAGGTAGTTGAGGAACTCGGTGCGGCACATCTTGCGGAACTGGTTGCCCGACAGCTCACGCTGCCGCTCCCGAAGGTAGTTCCACAGGTTGAGGTAGGCGAGGAAGTCCGACCCCCGCACCGCGAACCGTCCGTGGTACCCGTCGGCCCGCTGGCGTTGCTCCTCCGGGCGTTCCCGAGGGTCCTGGATGGTGAGTGCCGCGGCGATGACGATGACCTGTCGGGTGACCCCCGCGGCGTCACCAGCGAGGATCATGCGGGCCATCCGCGGGTCCAGGGGAAGCCGGGCGAGACTGCGCCCGACCTCGGTCAGGTGGTGCGCGATGTCGCCCCGACCGGACTCCAACGCGCCGAGTTCGTGCAGCAGCCGCATCCCGTCGGTGATGTTGCGCCGGTCCGGCGGGTCGATGAAGGGGAACTCCGCGATCTCACCCAGCCGCGCGGCCGCCATCTGCAGAATGACGGAGGCGAGGTTGGTCCGCAGGATCTCCGGGTCGGTGAACTCTGGGCGTTGGAGGAAGTCCTCCTCCGAGTACAGGCGGACGCAGATCCCGTCCGCGATCCGGCCGCTGCGACCCTTGCGTTGGTTGGCCGAGGCCTGGGAGACCGGCTCGATGGGCAGACGCTGCACCTTGGTGCGGTGGCTGTAGCGCGAGATCCGCGCCGTCCCGGGGTCGATCACGTAGTGGATCCCGGGCACGGTGAGTGAGGTCTCGGCGACGTTGGTCGCGAGCACGACACGACGCGTACCGCCCGGATGGAACACCCGCTGTTGCTGTTCCGTGGGCAGGCGCGCGTACAGCGGCAGGATCTCCACCGGCGCGCGCCACTGCGCGGTACGCCGGGTGAGCGCGTCCGCGGTGTCGCGGATCTCGCGTTCGCCGCTGAGGAACACCAGGATGTCGCCGGGCCCCTCTCGGCACAGTTCCTCGACCGCGTCCCCGATGGCCTGGGTCTGGTCCCGTTCCTCGACGGGTTCCTCTGTGTCGGTGTCGGCGTCCGCTGTCTCCGGTGTCAGCGGGCGGTACCGGACCTCGACGGGGTAGGTGCGTCCCGACACCTCCACGATGGGGGCGCCGCCGAAGTGGTCGGCGAAGCGCTCGGGGTCGATCGTCGCGGAGGTGATGATGACCTTGAGGTCCGGGCGGCGCGGCAGTAGGCGCTTCAGGTAGCCGAGGATGAAGTCGACGTTGAGGCTGCGCTCGTGCGCCTCGTCGATGATGAGGGTGTCGTAGCGCTCCAGCAGGCGATCCCGCTGGATCTCCGCCAGCAGGATGCCGTCGGTCATCAACTTGACGTTGGTGTCGCCGCCGGCGCGTTCGGTGAAGCGAACCTGGTATCCGACGGCGCCGCCGAGCCCCACGCCCAGTTCCTCGGCGACCCGTTCCGCCACGGTGCGGGCGGCCAGCCGCCGGGGTTGGGTGTGACCGATCTGCCCCAGGACCCCGCGCCCCAGCTCGAGGCACATCTTCGGGAGCTGTGTCGTCTTGCCGGAACCGGTCTCCCCGGCCACGATCACGACCTGGTTGTCACGGATGGCGGCCAGGATGTCGTCACGCTTGGCGCTGACGGGCAGCTCTTCGGGATAGGTCACCTCGGGTACGCCGGCGCGCCGTCGTTCCACCCGGTCCTGCGCCTTGTCGATCTCGGCGGCGAGAGTCTTGGTGACACCGGCCAGTTTCCGCTGGTCACGGATCTTACGGACTCCGTCGATCCGCCTCCCGAACCGGCGGCGATCGGCTAGCCCAAGCCCCTCCAAGCGCTCACGCAGCGCTCGGAGCTCCGACGTGTCAGCCCCAGCGGAGCGTGCGGATCCAGACATACCTGTACCAAGGATAGAGGTGAAGGCGACCGATCCCCGCATCATTTTTCACCCGCGAACCGCCTCTTCGGCTGCCGGCACCGGGTGGCCTGCCCGCTCCCCCGGTTCAGGAACGGCGCGCCGCGGTGGAACCACGGACGACGAGCTCGGGGGCGAAGGTGAGGCTCTGGTGCTGGTGGGCGTCGTCGCCGAACTCCGAGTGCAGCAGGCGCATGGCCGCACGGCCGAGCTCGTAGGTGGGTTGGGCGACCGTGGTGAGTCCGGGATGCACGAGGCCGGCGACGGAGATGTCGTCGTAGCCGATGAGTGAGAGGTCACGAGGGATGGACAGGCCGCGTTCGTTGAGGGCCTTGAGCAGGCCGAGCGCGAGCTGGTCGTTGGCACAGAACACGGCGCCGGGACGCCGGCTCGGTCCCCCGGCGAGCACCGCCTCCGCCGCCGCCTCCCCCGTGGCCGGGTTGAGTTGGTGCATCTCGACGACACGGATCGCGGACTCGGGGTCGACGCCGTTGCTCAGGTAGGCGTCGCGCAGGCCCTCGTAGCGACGCCGGACCTGCTGCAACCGTAGTGGTCCGCACACGAAAGTGACCTGCTCGTGTCCCAGAGCGATCAGGTGGTGTCCCGCGGCCTCGCCTCCCGCGCGATTGTCGACGCTGACGCTGCATCCCAGGACGTCGTCGACGTCGCCACGGTCGAGGACGACCCACGGGATTCCGCGGCCGCGGAGCCAGAGGAGATCGCTGAGGTCGTCGTCGATGGGCATGACCACCGCTCCGGCGGCCCTGTTCTCGGCGAGGAGTCGCAATGACCCGCGCTGTCGCTCGGCGTCCTCCGCGGAGTCGAGGAGGATGACGGTGCGCCTGTCCGTCGCCGCCTCGTCCTCCACGCCCCGGGCGACCTCGGTGAAGAAGGGATTGGTGATGTCCAGGACGACCAGGCCCACGTAGTCGCTGCGCCCCGACCGGAGGCTGCTTCCCGAGGAGTTGCGCACATAGTCGAGCTCCACGATCGCGGCCTCGACCCGTTCGCGGGTCGCGTCGGCCACGCGCTCGGGACGGTTGAGCACGTTGGACACGGTCCCCGGCGAGACCCCGGCGCGCGCGGCGACCTCGTTGATGCCCACTGGACGCCCCGACCGGGCTCCGACAGAGGACGACACGGCCACCCCCTCCACTCCCCGTGTCGCGCACCCGCGACGTCGCTCCACAACCAACACGGTCCCGGCCCGCACTCCGAATCGACGAACGTTCGCGGCGTGCGCGGCACCGAGCGAACGGCGCCACGCTGCGAACCGACACCAGTCTCCGACAGCCTGGCCCCTCCCCGCCGGATAGCGGCGCCGAGCCCGAATTAAAACGTATTAAGGCGTAGGACGAAAAGACGCCTTCCCCCGCGTCGCGCTTCACTCACACGCGTCCGGTGAGTGGTACATACCGCACCTCCACAGTCAGACATTTCGCATGATATCGGTCGTGCTATTGACCGTGCCGTGTGACCCGTCTAACGTTCCGAGGTAATTAAATCGTTTCATTCCGCTCATTGCCCACCGTGTCAGCTCGACGCGGACGGCCCGACCGGAAGAGGAGTGCGTCGTGGTCGACGAATCACCGCCGCCGCTCGCGCTGGTCGACGTGACAAAGTCCTTCGGTTCGGTTCGAGCCCTGTGCGGACTGTCCCTGGAGTTGGCTCCCGGCGAGATCCACGCGCTGGTCGGTGAGAACGGCGCGGGCAAGTCCACGCTCGTCAAGACCATCGCGGGTGTACACGAGCCCGACACCGGCACGGTCGTAGTGGATGGACGTCCCACACGTTTCGGTGGCCCCGCGGACGCCCAACGGGCCGGTGTGGCCGTCATCTACCAGGAACCAACCCTCTTCCCGGACCTGTCGGTCGCCGAGAACATCTTCATGGGGCGCCAGCCGCTGCGCGCCGCCCGCCTCATCGACAAGCGCCGCATGCGCCGAGAGGCGGCGGAGCTCTTCACCCGACTCGGCGTCTCCCTCGACCCCAACCGTCCCGCGCGGGGTCTGTCGATCGCCGACCAGCAACTCGTCGAGATCGCGAAGGCACTCTCCCTCAACGCCCGTGTTCTCGTCATGGACGAACCCACCGCGGCGCTCTCGGGCGTGGAGGTGCGGCGTCTGTTCTCGGTCGCCCGGGCACTGCGCGACAACGGTGCCGCCGTCCTCTTCATCTCGCACCGCTTCGACGAGGTGTTCGCGTTGAGCGACCGCATCACGGTGGTGCGGGACGGCGCCCACATCTCCACCCACCTCACCCCCGAGGTCGACGTGGACACGCTCATCCGCCACATGGTGGGCCGCGACGTCACCACGCTGTTCCCGCGGCGCGACTCCCTCGACGCGGAGGCGGAGGTGTTACTGGACGTCGCGGGGCTGACCCGTCACGGGTCGTTCGCCGACGTCACCTTCCGAGTGCGCAGCGGGGAGATCGTGGCTCTCGCCGGACTGGTCGGAGCTGGGCGCAGCGAGGTCGTCCGCGCGGTGTTCGGAGTGGACGGCTACGACAGCGGGACCGTGCACGTCCGCGGCGAGGCGCTGCCCCGAGGGCGTCCCTCCACGGCGATGCGCTCGGGCATGGCTCTCGTTCCCGAGGACCGGCGGCAGCAGGGCCTCGTGATGGACCTCTCCGTGCAGCGGAACGCGACGATGACCAGACGGCGTGCCCTCAGTCGCCTGGGCGTGCTGTGGTCGTCGGTCGAGCGGGACGCCGCGCGGGAGTGGGCCGTTCGCCTCCAGGTGAAGGCCGCCCGGCTGACTGACGCGGTGTCCACGCTCTCCGGTGGCAACCAGCAGAAGGTCGTCCTCGCCAAGTGGCTCGCGACCGAACCTTGGGTCCTCCTCATCGACGAGCCGACACGCGGTATCGACGTCGGCACCAAGGCGGAGGTCCACCGGCTGCTGTCGGAGCTCGCCGCGGACGGACTCGCCGTGGTGATGGTGTCCAGTGAGCTCCCGGAGGTGCTCGGGATGGCCGATCGTGTGCTGGTGATGCACGAAGGACGCGTCACCGCCGAACTCGACCGCGACGAGGCCACCGAGTCCGCGATCATGTACGCGGCGACCGGGAGCGAGGAGGCCCCCGCGTGACGCTCTCCGTCCCTCCGACCGAACCGGCGGGAAATCCCGCCGACGACGAAGTCGTCGTTCGGGACACCGGACGCGGCTGGCCGCGGCTGCCGCGGTTCCGCGAGCTCGGGGTCCTCATCGCGGTCGTGGTGCTCGTTCTCGGCACCTGGCTGTACAACCCGCTCTTCCTCTCCACCCAGGGCACGCGGGACCTCCTCCTCGGTGCCACCCTGCTGGCGATCCTCGCGGTGGGGCAGTCCATGGTGCTGATCACCAGAAACGTGGACCTGTCCGTGGGGTCGGTCCTGGGGCTGTCCGCCTACACGACGAGCGTGGTCTTCGTCGCGGCTCCCGGCCTCCCCGTGGCCGTCGTGATGCTGGTCGGTGTCCTCGTCGGCATCGTGTGTGGAGTCGTCAACGGCGCGCTGGTCACGGCCGTCCGGGTTCCGGCGCTCGTCGTCACTCTGGGAACTCTGTACGTGTTCCGGGGATTCACGCACTGGTGGGCCGACGGTGGGCAGGTGAACGCGCACGACATGCCGTCGGGGTTCCTACGGCTCGGCCAGGTCAGCGTCCTCGGCGTGCCCGCGCCAACGGTGATCGCGATGTTGGTGGTGGTGGCCGCGGGGGTGTACCTGAGTAACTTCCGCGGCGGGCGGGACCTCTACGCCATCGGCTCCGAGCCGGCCGCCGCGCGTCTCTCCGGTATCCCGGTGGGGCGCCGTGTTCTCGCCGCGTTCGCCGTCAACGGCGCGCTCGCGGGACTCGCGGGCGTTCTCTTCGCCGCACGGTTCGGCACGGTCGACTCGACCGTCGGGATGGGCCTCGAACTGGAGGTCGTCGCCGCGGCGGTGGTCGGCGGCGTGGCGATCTTCGGCGGTGTGGGCTCGGTCTACGGCGCCGCCCTGGGGGCGGTGCTGCTCACGACCGTGACCTCGGCGCTGCCCGTTCTGCGGATCGACCAGTTCTGGCAACAGGCCGTGGTGGGCCTGCTGATACTCGCGGCGATCGGCCTGGACCGCCTCCTCGCCGCACGGGCCGAACGCCAAACGCGAGGGGGGCGATCACGTGGTGCGTGACCGTGGAGCGAGGTACGGAACGACGACACGTGGCAGCCGGTTGCGGTCCGGCCTGTCGCTGCGGGAGACACCCCTGCTCGCGGCGTTGGCGCTGGCCGTCCTCGCCGCGTCGTTCCTCGTGGAGAACTTCGCGACGGGACGCAACGTCAGTTTCCTGGTCCTGAGTGTCGCGGCGATCGCGCTGATGGCACTTCCGCTGACCCTGATCGTGATCACCGCGGAGATCGACCTGTCCGTCGCCAGCACGCTGGCGTTGAGCAGCGCGGTCATGGGCACCCTGTGGACGTCGGGGATGCCCATGGAGACGATCATCGTGATCTGCCTCGGCGTGGGCGTGGCCGCCGGATCCCTCAACGCGGTTCTGGTGACCGTGGCCGGACTTCCGTCACTCGCCGTCACGATCGGCACGATGGCTCTGTACCGCGGTCTGTCCTACGTCCTCCTCGGTGACGAGGCGGTGGCGAGCTACCCCCGTTCCTGGGTCGCGGGTGCCCGCGCCCCCGTGCCAGGAACCGACGTCCCCTGGATCGCGTTCGCGATCGCGGTCCTGGCCGTCGGCTTCGCCGTGGTGTTGCACGCGACGGCGTTCGGACGGTCCCTGTACGCGATCGGCGCCAACCCCGAGGCGGCCCGCTTCTCCGGCATCGACGTGACGCGGACCAAGTTCGGACTGTTCGTTCTGAGTGGCCTCGTGTCCTCGGCCGCCGGAGTCTTCTGGACACTGCAGTACGGGACGTCGCGCGCCGACACGGCGTTCGGCCTCGAACTCCAGGTCGTGGCCGCCGTACTCCTGGGTGGGGTGTCCATCTTCGGGGGCGTGGGGACCGTCGTGGGCGTCGCGAGCGGGGTTCTCCTGCTCGGGGTCATCCGCAACGCGCTCTCCCTGTACGGCGTCTCCAGCGATGTCCTCATGATCGTCACCGGTTTCCTTCTGGTGGCGTCCGTCGTCGCCCCCAATCTCGTCGCCACGCTTCGGCGCCACGTCCACCGGTCTCCGCCCGATCTGGGTCCCGCCCACACTCCCGGCGACCCGGTGGTCCCGACGCGATCCACCCCAACCGAGAGGTACTAGTCATGTCCGAGCTCCTCCGACGGACCAGTCTGGTGGCTGGCTCCCTGACGTTCCTGACTCTCACGGCCGCCTGTGGCGGAACCACCATCGACGACGCGCCTGAGGACGACGCCGCGGGCCCCGCGGGTGACGCGGACCCCGACGCCGAGATCCCCGAGGGTCTCGCGATCGACTTCCTCCCCAAGCAGCTCAACAACCCCTACTTCGACGTCGTGCTGGAGGGCGGCGCGGCCGCCGTGGAGGACGTGGGAGGTGAGTTCACCGAACGCGGGGGTACCGAGGCGACCGCGGACTCCCAGATCGAGTACATCAACGCGGCCAGCCAGGCCCAGTCCGACGTGATCGTGATCGCGGCCAACGATCCGGACGCCGTCTGTCCCTCCTTGGACGAGGCCCGGGACGCGGGCGCGGTGGTCGTCGGCTTCGACTCCGACGCGAACTGCACCGACGTCTTCATCAACCAGTCGTCCGCGCAGATGATCGGCGAGGCGCAGGTGGAGATGGTCGCGGACCAGATCGGGGGCTCCGGACAGATCGCCGTCCTCTCGGCGACGCCCAACGCGACGAACCAGAACACCTGGATCGAGGTGATGGAGGAGGAACTGGAGAAGGACGAGTACTCGGATGTCGAACTGGTCGAGGTCGTCTACGGCAACGACGACGACCAGGAGTCCTTCTCCGAGATGCAGGGACTGATGTCCACCCATCCCGACCTGGACGGAGTGGTCTCACCGACCACCGTGGGCCTCGCGGCGGCCGCGCGCTACCTCAGCGACTCCGAGTACCAGGGGGAGGTCGCGCTCACCGGCTTGGGCAACCCGAACCAGATGCGCGAGTTCGTCCACGACGGCACCGTGACCGAGTTCGCTCTCTGGGACCCGCAGAACCTCGGCTACCTGGCCGGCTACGCCGGCGCCGCGCTGGCGGCCGGCCAGATCACCGGGGCCGAGGGCGAGACCTTCGAGGCCGGCGAACTCGGTGAGTACGAGGTCGGCGCGGACGGGGAGATCGTGCTCGGACCACCGACCGTCTTCGGCGAGAGCAACGTCGACGACTTCGACTTCTAGAACGCCGGGGGGCGGGCCACCGTCCCCACCTCTCGATCGCACGGAGCGACGCCACCATGCAACGTGTCTGTTTCCTTCTCACGGTCCATCCCGACCGGCTCGACGACTACGAGCGTCGTCACGCGGAGGTCTGGCCGGAGATGCGCGCCGCGCTACGGGAGGCCGGCTGGCACAACTATTCGCTGTTTTCCCGCGGTGACGGCACGATCATCGGCTATCTGGAGACCGACGACTTCGACGCCGCCCGGGAGGCGATGGCGCGCGTCGAGGTCAACACGCGCTGGCAGGCGGAAATGGCGCCCTTCTTCCAGGGAATCGACGGAAACCCGGACGAGGCGATGTCCCCCCTCCGGGAGATCTTCCACCTGGATTGATCCGCGGGGATCGCAGCACCGCCCCACCCGCACTCTCCCTGATTCGCCCGCCGCACGCGCACAGCTTTGACCGAAAGGACCACGACAATGCCCGACCAGGAAACCGTGACCGACGCCCTCCGCCGCCAGGAGATCGAACTGCCATCCTGGGCGTTCGGCAACAGTGGAACTCGGTTCAAGGTTTTCAACCAGGCAGGTGTCCCCCGCACCCCCGAGGAGAAGATCGCCGACGCTGCCCAGGTGCACGTATTCACCGGCCTCGCCCCCCGTGTGTCCCTGCATATTCCCTGGGATCGGGTTCAGGACTACGGGGCGCTGGCAGAGCACGCACGGGACCTCGGAGTGGGCCTGGGGACGATCAACGCCAACGTCTTCCAGGATGACGACTATCGGCTGGGCAGCGTGACCAACGCCGACCGCGCGGTGCGGCGCAAGGCCGTCGACCACCTGCTCGAGTGCGTCGACATCATGGACGCCACCGGCTCCCGCGACCTCAAGCTGTGGTTCTCCGACGGCACGAACTATCCCGGCCAGGATGACCTGCGGGCGCGGCAGGACCGTCTGGCCGACGCCCTCGCGGAGGTCTATGCCCGGCTCGGTCCGCACCAGCGCATCCAACTCGAGTACAAGCTGTTCGAGCCCGCCTTCTACGCGACCGACGTGCCCGACTGGGGTGCCTCGTTCGCGCACTGCCTGAAGCTTGGCGACCGGGCCAAAGTGTGCGTGGACACCGGCCACCACGCCGCGCACACCAACATCGAGTTCATCGTCATGTTCCTGCTGCGGGAGGGCAGGCTGGGCAGCTTCGACTTCAACTCGCGCTTCTACGCCGACGACGACCTCATGGTCGGAGCGGCGGACCCGTTCCAGCTCTTCCGCGTTCTGCACGAGGTCGTACGCGGCGGCGGGTACGACGCTGACTCCGAGGTCGTCTTCATGCTCGACCAGTGCCACAACATCGAGCCGAAGATCCCCGCGCAGATCCGGTCGGTACTCAACGTGCAGGAGGCCACCGCCAAGGCGCTCCTGGTGGACGCCGAAGCGCTGGACACCGCACAACGGTCCGGCGACGTACTGGGCGCCAACGCCGTCCTGATGGACGCCTACAACACCGACGTACGTCCCCTCCTCGCGGAGCTCCGCGAGGAACAGGGGCTCGACCCCGACCCCATGGCGGCGTTCGCGCGGTCAGGGTATCTCGACGCCATCGCCGCGGAACGCGTCGGCGGCCAGCCAGCAGGATGGGGTGCCTGATGCCCGGCGGTAACCATGCCCACGAACATGAATCGACCTCCCATGACCGGCGGCGTCGCCGCCTTCCCGGCCACACGATCGCGGGCGTGCTCGCGGCCGTACTCGGGTTCTTCGCGGCGCCCCCCACGCACGCCGACACCGCACCTGAATCCAGCGGCGCACCGTCCAACGCGGGCGTCCACATCGAACCGCTGGGTACGACCACACTGGATGACAACGCCATCTTCTTCGTGTCCTTCGACGGGCTGGTCAACAACGCGTCGTACCAACAGTCGGGGATTCTCACGCATGAGGGGTACCAGTACGCGGCGTGGTGGACCGAGAACCGGAGCCCCGTTCTCGCGCGCCGCCCAACCTCTGACAACAGTGAAACACGACCGTGGGAGACCCTGGAACTCGACCACGAACTCACCCAGGACAACTCCCACAACACCATCTCCCTGGGGATCTCGGTCAACGATGGGCGCCTGCACGTCGGGATGGACACCCACAACAATCCGATCTTCTACACGCGCTCAGAGGAGAACCTGCTCGACGGCGACACCGCCTGGGACGCCGAGAGCTTCGAGCCCATCACGCGGGACCTCCTCGGACTCGACCTTGGCTCGATGACCTACCCACGATTCGTCCCCACACCCGAGGGAGACCTGCAGTTCAACTTCCGCACCGGCCAATCGGGGAACGGCACGCAGGAACTCGCGGAGTACTCGGATGGTCAGTGGACCCACCTCGGCGGATGGACGTCTCCTGAGGGGGAGTATCGCGCCAACGGCAGTGTCAGTGACTCTCGCAATGCCTACCTGCATGGGCTTCACTACGACCAGGCCGGTCGTCTCCACGCCGCGTTCACGTGGCGGGAGACGGCGGTGGGAGGCGACATCCTCTGTCACCCCGGTGGGTTGAGCAACCACGACACGGGCTACGTGTACTCCGATGATCGGGGACGTACCTGGCACACCGGCGATGGCGCGACCGCCGCCGTGACGGGAACCAGCACCCGGGTATCGGTGGACACCGCGAACCACGTGGTGGATCGGCTGGAACTCGACTACGCCCTGATGAACCAGGAGTCGCAGGCGACCGACTCCCACGGCGACCCCCACGTCATGATCAGCTACCGACCGGGACGGTTCGGCCACTGCTCCACTGACTTCGTGGGCGACCGTGAGGACAACGGTCGTGTCTTTCATCTGTGGCGTGGCCCGGACGACACGTGGCGGAAGACAGAGTTGCCTGAACCCCTGGCCGCGTTCGGACGCAGTCAGCTGGTCATGACTCCCGACGACACGGCCTACGCGGTGTTGCCCTACGGCCGGATCATGGCCGCGACCGCCGATTCGGGATGGTCCGACTGGTCCATGGTCCACGACGGTTCGGACATGAACGCCTTCGGCGAGGTGCTTGTCGACCGGTCCCGCGTCGAGAGCGACGGGGTGCTCAGCGTCATGTATCAGGAGCCCGGAGGCGGCTCGGGGGCATCGCCGCTGCGGGTCGCCGATTTCCGACTGGAGTGACCTCCGAGCCGAGACCCGCCGACACGAGCACTCGGCGGGACCACACTTCACACGGGGAAAGGACGTGACCGATCAATGGCGACCCATCCCGAGGTCCACGCGCTACTGGAACGATCGCACCGCCTGGGCGCCGACCCGCGGAACACGAACTACGCGGGCGGGAACGCGTCGGCGAAGGGGCGGGAGACCGATCCGGTCACGGGTACACCGGTGGAGCTCATGTGGGTCAAGGGTTCGGGGGGAGACCTCGGGACCTTGACCGAATCCGGACTCGCGGTCCTGCGCGTGGATCGGATACGTGCTCTCCAGGACGTCTATCCGGGCGTGGACAGGGAGGACGAGATGGTGGCCGCGTTCGACCACTGCCTGCACGGCAGGGGTGGCGCCGCCCCGTCCATCGACACCGCGATGCACGGCCTCGTGGACGCCAACCATGTCGATCACCTGCACCCGGACTCCGGGATCGCCCTGGCCTGCGCCGCCGACGGCGAGGCTCTGACCCGAGAGTGTTTCGGTGACCGGGTGGCGTGGGTGCCGTGGCGTCGTCCCGGGTTCCAACTCGGGCTGGACATCGCGACGATCCGGCGGGAGCACCCCGACGCCGTCGGCGTCATTCTCGGTGGACACGGAGTCACGGCATGGGGTGACACCTCGGAGGAGTGCGAACGCAACTCGCTGACGATCATCCGTGAGGCCGAACGCTTCATCGCCGACCGCGCGGCCCGCGAGGAGTCCGCGGGCCACCCGCTCGGTGCGGTGGTCCCTGGCTTCGAACCACTCCCCGGACCCGAGCGGCACGCACGGGCCGCGGCGCTCTTCCCCGTCATCCGCGGCCTGGCGTCGACGGACTCCCCTCAGGTCGGGCACTTCACCGACTCCGGCCCGGTGCTGGACTTCCTGAGCCGGAGCGCCCACCCCCGCCTCACCGCGCTGGGCACCTCCTGCCCGGACCACTTCCTGCGCACCAAGGTGCGTCCGCTGGTGATCGACCTTCCCGCCGACGCCGCCCTCGATGACGTGACGGACCGCCTCCGCGCGCTCCACGCCGCCTATCGCGAGGAGTACACGGCCTACTACCAGCGTCACGCCACCGAGGACTCACCCGCGATGCGGGGCGCCGACCCCGCGATCGTGCTGGTTCCGGGGGTCGGCATGTTCTCCTTCGGCAGGAACAAGCAGACGGCACGCGTAGCCGGAGAGTTCTACCTCAACGCCATCAATGTCATGCGCGGAGCCGAGACCGTCTCCACCTACGCGCCCATCGACGAGGCCGAGAAGTTCCGGATCGAGTACTGGTCCCTGGAGGAGGCCAAGCTCCGTCGGATGCCCGCGCCGTCACCGCTCGCGACCCGCGTCGCTGTCGTCACCGGCGGCGGATCGGGGATCGGTCGGGCCACCGCGCGACGCCTCGCTCGCGAGGGTGCCTGTGTCGTCGTCTGCGACAAGGACGGGGACGCGGCCGCCACCGTCGCGGCCGAACTCGGTGGTCCGGACGTCGCCCTGTCCGTCCGGATGGACGTCACGAACGAGGGGGAGATCACCGACGGCCTTCGACGCGCCGTGCTCGCCTTCGGCGGCGTGGACCTCGTCGTCAACAACGCGGGCCTGTCCCTCTCCCACTCCCTCCTCGACACCTCGGCCGCGACCTGGGACCTGCAGCACGACGTGATGGCACGCGGCTCCTTCCTGGTGTCCAGGGAGACGGCCCGGATCATGGTGGCGCAGGGCATGGGAGGCGACATCGTCTACGTCGCGAGCAAGAACGGCGTGTTCGCCGGACCGAGGAACGTGGCCTACGGCGCCGCGAAGGCCGACCAAGCGCACCAGGTCCGGCTTCTCGCGGCGGAGCTGGGGGAACACCAAATCCGTGTGAACGGGGTGAACCCCGACGGAGTCGTACGGGACTCCGGCATCTTCGCCGGCGGGTGGGGAGCACAACGGGCGAAGGTCTACGGCGTCGAGGAGGAACGACTCGGCGAGTTCTACGCACAGAGGACCTTGCTCAAGCGCGAGGTCCTGCCCGAACACGTCGCCAACGCGGTGTTCGTGTTGACGGCCGGGGAGCTCTCGCACACGACGGGACTCAACGTCCCGGTGGACGCCGGCGTCCCCGCCGCCTTCCTGCGCTGACCCGACGAACCCCGCGGCACCGGCACGACGCCCGTGTCAGCGGCATCCCCGTGGAAAGCGGGGTCTCCGAGCGGAAGGGACGCCGTGTCCTCCACCCATTCCTTCGCCGCCGTCGACCTGGGTGCGTCCAGCGGCCGTGTCGTCGTCGGGGAGGTCGGTACGCGGACGTTGACGATGACGCAGCGGCACCGGTTCCCCAACGGGCCCGTCCGGCTGCCGGACGGCCTCTTCTGGGACCTCACCGGGCTCTACCGTTCCGTGCTCCACGGGCTTTCCCGTGCCCGACAGGACGGCCCGGTGTCGATCGGGGTCGACGCCTGGGGCGCCGACTACGGACTGTTGGACGCGCGGGGAGGGCTGCTCGGACTCGTCCACCACCACCGGGATCCCAGAACCGAGGAGGTCGCGTCGGAGGTCGTGCGCCGCGTCGGAGCCGACGAACTCTACGGCGTCAACGGGACCCAGTTCCTCCCGTTCAACACGATCTTCCAGCTCGCGGCGGCGCACGGAACCCCGCAACTCCGGAACGCCGACTCCTTGCTCCTGGTACCGGATCTCGTCGCCTACTGGCTCACCGGCTCGGTCGGAGCGGAGATCACCAACGCCTCCACCACCGGACTGCTGGACGTCGCGGAGCGTCGGTGGAGTCCCTGGCTGGCCGACGTCGCGGCCGTGGAGCCGGAACTCCTGGCACCGCTGCGCGAGCCGGGGACGACCATCGGGCCGCTCCTGCCGGAGGTCAGCGCGGAGACCGGCCTGTGGGAGACGTCCGTGACGTCGGTGGCCTCCCATGACACCGCGTCGGCGGTGGCCGCCGTTCCGGCGTTGTCCCCCGACTTCGCCTACATCTCCTGTGGAACCTGGTCTCTGGTGGGAGTTGAACTCCCGTCGCCGCTCCGAACCGAGGACGCCCGGGCCGCGAACTTCACCAACGAGCTCGGGTTGGACGCGACGACCCGCTTCCTGCGCAACGTGATGGGAATGTGGTTGGTGCAGGAGTGCGCCCGCCACTGGGACCTGGACGAGTCGGAGATTCCGACGCTGGTCCGGGCCGCCGCGGCGGAGCCCCCACGAGTGTCGCTGATCGACGCCGGTGACCCCGGGTTCCTCACTCCAGGGGAGATGCCCGCACGGATCGCCCGCTTCTGCGCGGAGACGGACCAGCCGGTCCCGACCAGCCGAGCCGCCGTGACCCGCTGTGTCCTCGACAGCTTGGCGTTGGCGCACCGGGTGGGGGTGCTGACCGCGATGCGGCTGACGGATCGGGACGTGCGGACGGTGCACATCGTGGGGGGTGGCGCACGCAACACTCTTCTCTGCCAGCTCACCGCGGACGCGCTGGGTCTTCCGGTGCTCGCCGGTCCGGCCGAGGCGACCGCCATCGGCAACGTGCTGGTGCAGGCGCGGGCCAGCGGCGTCCTGGGCGACCTCCCCAGCCTGCGGCGACTGGTGGCGACGACGCAGGAGGTCCGGCGCTTCGAGCCGCGTGGAACCACCACTCCCTGGGTCGACGCCGCACGACGCCTCGGCCTGGAGTGAACGGCGACGGATGCCCACGCGTGCCTTTCCGCCCTTACAGTGATTTCACGGGGCACCGGAAAGGCTGTGTGCGAACGGAACGCGCACAGCGGGGGTGGACGCCGCCGTTAAGCGAACAACACGAACAGGACGCGCGTCGACGTGACGATCCGGGGAGATCGCGACTCGTCGCACACGTGCGCACGCGCTAAGGTACAAGGAACGCCGTCACCTGGGCGAGCCCCCCGGTGCTCCCCCACGGTGTGAGGTGAACCGGCCAGGTGTTCCTGAACACCGTGGCTCGTTCCGGCCCCGGCGGGCCCCTCCCCGCCTCCGTCGGACCGTATCGGGGTCAACGGGACGCTGGTGAGGCTCCAGTAGGCGCGCACACGCCCGTCGCACCGACCCCAGCGGCCCCATGGCGCACGCGATCAGGGAGAAGGAGACGACACCGCCCATGTCACAGCCGAAGGTGGAAATCCCGCGCGATCTCCAGCGCACCATGCGCGAGTTCGTCGAGGCCGACGCGGAGGAACGTGCGCGGTTCTTCGCCGATACCGACGCGTTCCTGGAGACCGCCGGTCCGGATTTCCTCCGCCGGCTGTCGCCCTTGGAGCGGATCAAGTGGCAGCTCGCCCGCGAGCGCCGTACCGACACGCTGATCAAGGTGGTCACGGCGTTGCGTCGCAACGCCGCCGCGTTCGACGTACGGGGGCTGCGCACGCCACGGGCGCGGATTCCGGGAGTGGACGCGTCGGAGCTGCCGCGTGAGGCAGCGACCCTCACCGCGAAGGACCTTCCGCTCGTCACCCGGCTGACCGACATGACGTGGGTGGACGACAAGCTGCGGTTGCGTGGCTACGCCTACATCCGCAACGTCCCGATGTCCCGCCCCCCGCGCCTGTCCCGGTTGGCGTGGTTGCGGGAGCGCGGGTCGCGCCGACGCGTCCCCGTCCGTCTGCACGCGCGGCGGGAGCCACGGGCCACCAGTGACTCCAAGCAGGCGCTGCACAACTACGACTGGGCCGGCTTCGAGATCGAGATCGACCCGAACCGTCTCAAGGAGTCCGGGACGCTGCGGCCGGGCCAGTGGACGCTCACCATCGCGGTCATGGGCCCCGGCGGCCTTCGCAAGGGGGCGCTCACCAAGGGCGAGATCGGGACCAGCGGCCACCCCTGCGCACACCGGCTCTCCCCCGACATGCGCTGGGTCTGCGGGTTCCGCAAGAACACGCTGGACTTCACGCTGGAGCGGGTGAACGCCGAGATCACGTCCGCGGCGACGGACGACTCGGGACTCCGGCTGGAGCTCACGACCGCGCGTCCGCTCAGTTCCGTCTCGGTCGAACACTCCGACGGGGAGGAGTCCCGGAGCGCGGAGTACCCCGCGACGGACGTGCGGGCGTCGGGCGGGCGACACCAAGCCACCGTGCGCATTCCCACCGAGGACCTCGCCGTCGTCACGGAACCGGACGGCAAGACGCGTGACCTGCGGGTGAACGCCACCCTGGAGGACGGCACCTCCAGCGGCGTGGTCACCGCGGACGGCTTCGTTCCGGTGGTCGCTCCCCTCCCCAACGGCCGCGAAATCGCCGTGAACGCGACCCCGGCCCAGGGCCTCCTGCTGCACGACCGGGTCCGCCAGGCGGTGGTCGACACGATGGAGTGGAACAACGGGGTGCTCAGGCTCTGCGGTGACTACACGGGGGAGCCTGAGGAACGCACCCTGATCCTGCGGCACGGTGAGCGGTTCGAGGAGATCGAACTGCCCTTCGAGCACACCGACGGACGGTTCACCCTCACCATCGACCCCGAGGCGATCCAAGTCTACGACGCCCGCCTGCCGCTGCGCCGGGGTCGGTGGTACATGACCCTACGGCCCAGCGCGGCCTGGGGCCGGGAGAGCGACGTCCCGGTGAAGCTCCGCGGCGACAGGATCGCCCAGCTTCCGCTCCCGCACAAGGGCAGCACCCGCACGTTCACCGTGGACCGCCGGTTCGGGGACCGGATCTTCCTGGCGTCGGGGTCTCCCCTGCGTCCGGAGGACCGCGGCTCCTACCACCAGCGGCGCCTGAAGGAGGACTTCGCGCGTGAGCAGCGCCAACTGCCCCTGCGTAACACGGTCTTCTACTACAACTACCACGGCCGCCAGTTCTCGGACTCTCCGCGCGCGATCCACGAGGAGCTGCTGCGTCGGGGTATCGAGATCGACGAGCACCTCTGGGGAGTGGAGGACGGGCAGGTCCAGTTGCCACCCGGCGTCACGCCCGTGGAGTGGAAGAGCCGGGAGTGGTACGAGGCGCTCTGCCGCAGCCGCTACGTCGTGACCAACGTGGCGATGGGCTGGTGGTTCCAGCGCCGCGAGGGCCAGACCGTGGTTCAGACCTGGCACGGAACCCCGTTGAAGAAACTCGGCCGCGACCTACTCGGCACGAAGATGGCCAACCGGGTGTACATCGAGACGCAGCACGAACGCGCGGCGCAGTGGGACTTCTTCGTCTCGCCCAATCCCCTCACCACCGAGGTGATGCGGACCGCGTACGTCGGTGACACCGAGATCCTGGAGTCCGGCTACCCGCGCAACGACGTCTTCCACTCCGAGGAACGCGACGCGATCGCGCGGCGGACCAAGGACCTGTTGGGCATCCCCGCGGACAAGAAGGTGCTGCTCTACGCGCCGACCTGGCGGGACGACCAGCGTCACGCGCGGCGGGTCTTCAAGTTCGACCTCCAGATCGACCTGGAGGCGGCGCAGCGGGAGCTCGGTGAGGACCATGTGCTGCTGGTGCGCAAACACCCCAAGCTCGTCGACACCGTCCCCGGTGCGGGTCAGGGATTCATCTGGGACGTGTCGAAGTACCCGGAGATCGCCGATCTCTACCTGGTCGCCGACGTGTTGATCACGGACTACTCCTCGGCCTCGTTCGACTACGCCCACTCCGGCAAGCCGATGCTGTTCTACACCTACGACCTGGAGCACTACCGCGACACGCTGCGTGGCTTCTACTTCGACTTCACCGAGCGCGCTCCCGGGCCGCTGTTGGAGACGACGGACGAGCTGATCGCCGCGGTCCGGGACGTGGACGCCATCACGGAGAAGTACCGGGACCGATACGCGAGTTTCGTCGCGGACTTCTGCACCCACTCCGACGGCCAGGCGACCCGCCGGGTCGTTGACCGGATGCTCGGGCTCCCGGCCGCGGAGGTGCCGGCGGAGGCCGAGAGCGACAGCGCGATGGAGCCGTCCTC
Source organism: Spiractinospora alimapuensis (assembly GCF_018437505.1). Taxonomy (NCBI): domain Bacteria; kingdom Bacillati; phylum Actinomycetota; class Actinomycetes; order Streptosporangiales; family Nocardiopsidaceae; genus Spiractinospora; species Spiractinospora alimapuensis. The sequence continues at coordinate 2,124,768 of NZ_CP072467.1, forward strand.
GGCGGGGGACCGCTAGGCATCGGCGGATTCCGCCGTTCCTGTCACGTGAGGGGCTCGACGCCGATGGCGTCGGGCCCCTCCACCGTTCCGGTCCCGGTCAGGCCGCTCCGCGTGACGTCGTTCCGTCCTGCACGGCCGAGGAAACCGTCGCCATCATCCGTTCCAGCGGGCCGCGGCCCAGGAGCATCTTCCACAACCCGGCCGCGATCAGCGAGCCGAGGACGTACCACTCGAGCTCGAACGGGGCGTCGACCCAGGGGTTGGAGCCGAGCACCGCCATCACCACGAGATGCCCCACGTAGACCGACAACGGCATCGACCCGACGGCCACCAGGGGATACAGCCACCGCCCCAGCCAGTCGCCCAGGAACAGGCACAGCGTCAACACCAGGAGTGCCGTGCCCACTGCGCCGAGGACCTCGAAGGTCGTGCCGCTGTGCGGGCTGGCGACGAGGAGCCATGCCGGAGTGTCGACCGGGACCTCCCCGTTCAGACCGTTGGCCTGCTCTACCGCCCACCGGCGCATCTCCGGGTCCACCGTGGGCTCCCACGCGCGGTCCGTTCCGTCCACGCTGTAGTAGGCCTGGTACGCGGCGACGGCCACCCGGTCGATCCCGCCAAACGGGTACAGCGCGAGCCACGAGCCGCCGTACCCCAGCACGGCCAGCCCACCACCGGTGGCGGCCAGCCGTAGGCGATTGATCGTGCTCCACAGGTCGACGCGACCGACGGCCATTCCCGCCAGCACGAAGGCCATGAACGTGAACGCCGGGTAGAAGCCGGTGAAGAAGAGGTCGGCCGGTCCGGGCCACAGTTCGGCGATGCGTTCCCCGCTCTCGCGTTGGCCCAGCGGCGTCGCCCAACGAACAAGGAAGGACACCTGCGGACCGACCACCGCGACCGTCGCGGCCGCCACGGCCAACCCCATCGCCCCCAGCCGGAGGAACGGCAGCGCGAGCACGAAGAACAAGCCGTAGTAGACAAGGATGATCGCGATGGGGGTGCCGAGCATTTCGACGATTCCCCCGAGGAACACCAGAATCGCGGCGCGAACCAACACCCGCAACGCGACCGTCCGTGCCGGCGCACCGCGGATGGGCTCCCCCTTCCCGGAGATGAGCGCCAGGGAGAGCCCCGCGAGGAACGCGAACAGCGCGGACGAGCGTCCTCGGGTGAGATGGTGGAACGTCTCGGCGGCGCCGCCGTCCACCGAAGGATCGCCGCCTCCGAGCAGACCGATACTCCCGACCCCCAGGTGGACGGTGAACATACCGAACACCGCCAGTGCCCGAGCGATGTCCACCCCGGGGATCCGGTCGGTGCGTGTGCCCTCGCGTAGCTCCGTCACGCCGACAAGAGTAGGTGCGTCTCTAGGGGGGTTTGTCCCGGGTGAGGTACGCCCACGCGGACAGGTCTCCCGCCATGCCTCGTCCACCCGCAGGGGTTCCTGATGGGGCGTGGCGGGCGAGGCGACGTCGTGGCGCTGTGGACCGTCGAGGAACCTTCGAGCGTGCCCCACAGGCACGCGACTCGCGTCACTCGCGAGAATCCGTCGGACAGGAAGGGGTGTGCGCGGCGCGACCTTCGGGGGTGGCCGAAAAACAGCGCGCTCGTCCTCCCCCAACGCGCGTGTCCACATTCCTCGCCATGGGGGTCGGCCGTGGGACGGTCGCAGGCGCACCCGCGAACCGAACGGGCGAGAAAGGAAGGGTGGTGGGGTGCCCGGACTCAGCTGATGGCTCCGGCGTCGCGCAGATGGTGGACTTCGTCGCGGCCCAGGCCCCACTCGGCGAGGATCTGGACGAGGTCGGGGTCGCCCTGGTTCGGCGGTGTGGGGGGTGGGGCGGGGGTCCGGGCGAAGCGGGGAGCCGGGGCGGGTTGCGGAACTCCGTCGACTTCGACGTAGGTGGAACGCGCCTGGTTGTGGGGGTGGTCGGCGGCCTCCCAGGGGGACAGCACGGGCGTGACGCAGGCGTCGGCGTCGGCGAAGATCTCGGTCCAGCGCGCACGGGTGTGTTGGGCGAAGGCGGCGGTGACCTGCTCCCGTAGGGCGGACCAGCGCGTGGGGTCCAGGTGTGACCGGTTCCCGGGGTCGTCGTCGATGCCGAGGCGTCGGGCGAACTCCTCGAAGAACCGCGGTTCGATGCACCCCACGGCCATGAACTGCCCATCGGACGTGCGGTAGGTGTCGTAGAAGGGGGCGCCGCCGTCCAGCATGTTGGTTCCCCGCTCCCCGTTCCACAGCCCGTGAGCGTGCATGCCGTGCAGGAAGCTGGTGAGGAGGGCGGACCCGTCCACCATGGCGGCGTCGATCACCTGACCGCGTCCCGAACGTTGGCGTTCGACGAGGGCCGCGAGGACGCCCACGACCAACAGCATCCCTCCTCCCGCGAAGTCGCCGAGGAGGTTGAGTGGTGGGACCGGGCGCTCACCCGGGCGCCCGATCGGTTCGAGGGCGCCCGCGAGGCCGATGTAGTTGATGTCATGGCCGGCGCGTGGGGCCAGCGGCCCGCTCTGTCCCCAGCCGGTCATCCGCGCGTAGATGAGGCGTGAGTGATCCTCACACAGGGTCTCCGGACCGACGCCCAGACGTTCGGCGACGCCTGGGCGAAATCCCTCCACGAACACGTCGGCGCTACGGACGAGGCGCCGCACGGTCGCCGGCCCCTCGGCGTGCTTCAGGTCGAGCCGAACGGTGCGACGGTTTCGGTCCAGTGGCCCAGGGGGCGCGCCGACTCCCCCCGGGGATTCCCGTCGGATCTGCAGCACGTCCGCGCCGAGGTCGGCGAGCATCATGCAGCCGAAGGGGGCCGGCGCGAGTCCCTCCATCTCTATGACGCGAACTCCCGCCAGGGGTCCCATGGGCCAGTCCTCCGCTCCCGGGGCTCCGCCGTCGTGTCCGACGCTGTTCGGCCTACTCTCGCGCCAGACTGGTGAAGAAGTCCAGGGCCTCCGGGTTGGCGAGTGAGTCGCGACTGGCGACCTTCTCCGCGGACTCCCCCATGAGGATGCGTTTCACCGGGACCTCGAGGACCTTCCCGGAGAGGGTGCGGGGTACCTCGGCGATCACTCGCACCGCGTCCGGGACGTGGCGTGGCGAGCAGTCAGAGCGGATCCGGCGGGCGAGGCGTCGGGTGATGTCGTCGTTGAGTTCGTCACCGGCGCGCAGCACCACGAATAGCTCGATCCGGGACCCGCCGTCCTTGGTGGGAACGTCGACGACCAGCGCGTCCACGATCTCCTCGAGAGAGAGGACCGCACGGTAGATCTCACTGGTACCCATCCGGACTCCGCCACGGTTGATGGTGGAGTCCGAACGTCCGTAGATGATCGCCGTTCCGCGTTCGGTGATCTCGATCCAGTCGCCGTGTCGCCAGACCCCGGGATACACGGAGAAATAGGAGTCGGTGTAGCGACTCATGTCGGGGTCGTTCCACAGGCCGATGGGCATGCACGGCGCGGGCTGGGTGACGACGAGCTCGCCCACCTCGCCCACGAGTTCCTTTCCGTCGGGGTCCCAGGCGGCGACGGCCATCCCGAGCGACCGTGCCTGTATCTCCCCGCGGTACACGGGCAACGTGGGTACGCCGCCGACGAGACAACTACAGACGTCCGTGCCACCGCTGGTGGAGAAGAGCCACAGGTCGTCGCCGAACTTCTCGTACAGCCAGGAGAAGGCCTCAGGGGACAGCGGCGACCCGGTCGAGCCGATGGCGCGGATGGTGGTTGATCCCCGAACCGGCTCGACGTCCGCCTTCATGCAGGAGGCGATGAAGCTGGCGCTGGTGCCGAAGACCGTGACCCCGGTGTCCTCGGCCAACGTCCACAACCGGGTGAGGTCGGGGTGGCCGGGGTTCCCGTCGTAGAGGACGATGGACGCCCGCGTCAGCAGGATGCTGACCAGGAAGTTCCACATCATCCACCCCGTGGTGGTGAACCAGAAGACGCGGTCGTCCTCCTGCGCGTCCACGTGCAGGTTCAGGTTCTTGAGCTGCTCCAACAGCATCCCGCCCTGGGAGTGCACGATCGCCTTGGGCAGGCCGGTGGTGCCGGAAGAGTAGAGGACCCACAGCGGGTGCTCGAAGGGCACGGGCGTGAAGGTGAGCTCCGCCCCCGCCCCGGCCGCCTCGAAGTCCGCCCAGGAGGTGGCGCCCTCCACTGGGTCGGACGCGAGATAGTCGAGGACGACGACGTGCTCCAGGCTGGGCATGTGCTCTCGGAGTTCCGCGAGCACGTCGCGCCGGTCGAAGTCCTTGCCGCCGTACCGGTAGCCGTCCACGGCGAGCAGTACCTTCGGCTCGATCTGGGCGAACCGGTCCACCACGCTGCGCACACCGAAGTCGGGCGAGCAGGAGGACCAGACCGCCCCGATGGAGGCGCAGGCGTAGAACGCCGCGACCGCCTCGGGGATGTTGGGGAGGTAGGCGGCGACGCGGTCTCCGGGTCCCACACCGCACCGGCGCAGGGACGCGGCGATCGCGGCCGTCCGGTGACGCAGCTCGCCCCAGGTCCACTCGCCGGTCTCGCGTAGCTCCGACGCGTGTCTAATGGCGACCTGGGCGTCGTCCCGGTCGCGGAACGCGTGTCGGGCGAAGTTGATCTGGGCTCCGGGGAACCACCGCGCCCCCGGCATGGACCGGTCGGGCAGCACCGCCGTCGCGGGTGTGTCCGCCTCCACGCCGAAGTAGTCCCAGATCGCGGTCCAGAATCCCTCGAGGTCGGTAACCGACCACTGCCACAGCGCGTCGTAGTCAGCGCCGATTTCCGTTCGATTCGTCCGCACCCAGTCGGTGAACGCGGTGATCTGCGCTCGCGCTTCGCGCCGTTCGTCGGGCTGCCAGAGCACCGGTGGGGTCGTCGCCGACATCGTCTCGCCTTCCTGACATACGCCTACGGACGCCTTTTGGGACGTTCCGCGGGAGGCCTGCCGTCCTCCGGAAGTGGCCTCCAGCACCCCAGCAAACCACAGCCCCACGGTCGCGGCCACGGTCCGGTGCCTCCATCACACCCCTGGATCGGGTGCGTCCCGTGACGTGGAGTCCTCGGCGTGACCAGCGGACGGAGGCCGCCCGCACGCGCCTATCCGCTCCAGGACGGACGAGGAACCGCCCACCCTCACCCCACCTCCCAGATAAATCACAGCGACTTATCCGGAAACTGGGAGGTTCGGTCAAGGACATCTCGGATACCTTTACCGTGTCGTTACCTTTAGAGGAGGAGGTGGGGCGTGGGGGAAGGCACGCGGATTCGTCGAGGTCGTGTCATCATCGCCGCGGTGGCGGGCACTGTCGCGATCGTCGTCGTACTCGCGGCGGTTCCGGTCACCCGCGGGGCGATCGGGCAGTGGTTGTGTGACCTCACGGGGATCGGTTGCGAACTGCCGACACAGTCGAGCCCCCAGGAACGCGAACCCGACCCCCTGATCCAGGTGGATCCGTCGGAGGCCGCGACCTGGGGACACTACGCCGCCCTGGGTGACTCCTACTCCTCCGGCGACGGCGCCGACGACTACACCTCGGCGACCCCACGCGACGAGGAGTGCTACCGGTCCGCCAACGCCTACCCGCAGCAGCTCGTGGGACGCTACGCCTTCAGCGGCGGGCTGTCCGTCGCCGCGTGCAGCGGGACGCGTGGCAGCACCATCGTCTCCGACCCCGACGCCGAACAGTTCGGCGAGATCACCGAACTGACGTCCCTCGTCACCGTGGGGGTCGGCGGCAACGACCTCGGGTTCACCGACGTGATGACGTCGTGCATGGTGCGCGTCCCCTTCCTGGACCGAGACGCCTGCACTGGTCAGCAGGGGGAGATCGAGCAGCGCCGCGCCGAGTTCTTCGACACGACGTTCGACGGCCTCCTCACCGAAGCGCGCGATCGCGCGCCGGACGCGCGCCTCCTCGTCGTCGGCTACCCGCGCATCTTCCCCAGCGACCCGTCGGGCATGTACTACACGCTCAGCGCCGAGGACCAGGTCTGGCTGAACGACATGGTCGACGTCTTCAACGACGAGCTGCGCGACGCCGTCGCCGAGGCGGACGCGGAACTCGCCGATGACAACGGTGTGGGCAGCGTCGAGTACGTCGAGGTCACGAACGCGTTCCAGGGCCACGAGGTGGGCACCGACTCGGCGTGGGTCAACGGCGTGCTGTTCGAGCGAGGTGACTCCCTCGGTGTCTCGGTCGACCGCAGTACCTTCCACCCCACGGCCGACGGTCAACGCGCCCTGGCCGAGAGCGTGGCCACGCAGATCGGTGAGGGCCCCGACCGGGATCTCTATGTGACGCGGGAGACAATCGACCAACTCGGCCCCGAGGTCATGGCCGCGCTCGATGGTCTGTGACGGCGCTGGGCCACCAGACCTCCCAGAAGCGCTATGGTCAGATTTGTGACTCCCCGACTGCTTGCCGAGCGCTATCGGCTCGTCCAGGCGATAGGCAAGGGCGGTATGGGCACCGTCTGGCTCGGTCACGACGAGACGTTGGACCGGCGTGTCGCGGTGAAAGAGGTCCGCGTCCCCGACGGACTCGATCCGGCCGAGCGTGCCGCGCTGATCGAACGCCAACTGCGGGAGGCGCGGATCTGCGCGCGCCTGAACCATCCGGCGATCGTCACGGTCCACGACGTCATCCAGGAGGATGGCCGCCCGTGGGTCGTGATGGAGCTCATCGACGGGCGTGGGCTCAACTCGGTCGTGTCCGAGGACGGCCCGATGCCCCTGGAGCAGGTGGCCGACATCGGCGTCCAGGCCCTGGACGCGCTGCGCCACGCGCACGCGGCCGGCGTCCTGCATCGGGACATCAAGCCGAGCAACATCATGCTCCGCGCCGACGGCCAGGCGATCCTCACCGACTTCGGGATCGCCACCCTGGAGGGCGACAGTCGGCTGACTCAGGAAGGCGGCCTGATCGGCACGCCGGGCTACCTCGCACCCGAGCAGCTCAGTGAGCGCACCGCCCGCCCGGAGTCCGACCTGTGGGCCCTGGGCGCCACCCTGTACTACATCGCCGAAGGCCGCCCCGCCTACGACCGGGAGACCCCGACCGCGACCGCGCTCGCCCCCGCGACCTCCGACCCCGACGCACCGGACCGGTCGCTACCGTTGTGGCCGCTCCTTTCGGAACTTCTGGACCGTGACCCCTCGGCTCGGCCGAGTTCGGATGAGGCGATGGCGCGGCTGGCGGAGTTCGACCCCACCGCGCGGCACGCCCCACAGCCGGACGCGACCAACGCGATGGCCGCGGGCGGGTATCCCTCTCCCCCGTACGACACCCCCTACCCGGTGGTCACCGGCGGCCCGCCCACACCCCCCGGAGGGTCCTGGCAGGCCGCGCCTCCCCCGCCCCCACCGCCGCCCTCCCGGGGACGTGGCGCACCGTTCGCCTTCATCGTGGGCGGCTCGGCCGTCATCTTCCTCGTTCTGCTCGTGGTGGGGGCCGCCTTCGTCGTGTCCAACCTGGGGGCCGGCGACTCGCCCGAGGAGCCACCCCCGACCGAGACCGACCAGGCCCCCCAGGCGACCGCGCCCGAGGCGCCACCGTGCGAGACGGCCGAGACCTCCGCGATGCGGGATCTGGCCCCCGCCGCCGAACTGGACGAGGACACGGCCAACGAGTACGACACCTGGTCCGAGCGTTACTGCGAGTGGCGAACCACCGCGACCAATGGCGACGTCGACACCTACGTCTCCCTCCAGTTGATCCGCAGTGAGGACACCGGCTGGGACACGGGCGCCGAGGCGGCCGCGCGGGACCTCGACCAGGAAGTCCAGGACTACGGCGGCGAGCCCGTCGACGGGGTGGGTGACGAGGCCGCGTCCTGGTACGACGATCTCAACAGCGTGGGATGTGTGGGCACGCGCAGCGACAACGTGTACCTCCGGGTCTGCTACGACGCGGCGCGCAGCGCGGACACCACCGAGTCGATCCCGGTCAATGAGGCGGTCACCGCCGCGACGGACCTTGCGGCGGCCGCTGTCGACCGGTTGAACGAAGAGGCCGACTAGCCGCCCGGATGGTCCCACCCGGGCGTGGGGCCAGCCGGGCGGGCTCCTTGGGGACCATACGTTTTGCGCGGCACGAACAGCCGCTATGGTCGGTGGATATGGCAACACGTGTCCTCGCTGGGCGCTATGAGCTGATCGAGGCGATCGGCCGAGGCGGCATGGGTACGGTGTGGCGCGCCAACGACACGATGCTCGGTCGGCAGGTGGCCGTGAAGGAGGTCCGTCTCCCCGAGGACGTCACCCCCGAACGACGTGCGGAGCTGCTGGAGCGCACCGTGCGCGAGGGACGCATCTGCGCCGGACTCAGCCATCCCTCCGTGATCCGCCTCCACGACATCGTCCAAGAACACGAACAGCCGTGGCTGGTCATGGAGCTGATCCTCGGCCGTGGACTTGACCGCGTGATCGAGGAGGACGGGCCGCTCGAACCACGCCGGGTCGCGGCCATCGGTGAGCAGTTGGTGTCCGCGCTGGAGGCGGCACACTCGGCGGGTGTCCTGCATCGCGACGTGAAACCGGCGAACGTCCTCCTCGGCCCCCAGGACCACGCGATCCTGACCGACTTCGGGATCGCGACCCGGGAGGGTGAAGCCAAACTCACCATCACCGGCAAGTTGCCCGGCGCCCCCGGGTACGTGGCCCCCGAACGGATGGCCGGGGAACGCATGCGGCCCGAATCCGACCTGTGGTCGCTCGGCGCCACCTTGTACTTTTCCGTCGAGGGCCGCAACCCCTACAACCGTGGCAATCCCGCCGCGCAACTACTGGCCCCGATGTCGGAGGACCCCGATCCGGTCCAGCTCGCCGGGCCACTCGCCCCCGTCCTCGAGGGACTGTTGCGGCGGGATCCGAGCACCCGGCTGCGCGGCCCGGAACTGGTCGACAAGCTGCGCGCCGTGGCGGCGGGCTGGGACACGTCCGACGCCACACCGACGACATTGGACCTTTCCAAACTCACCGGTCCCCGACCCTCGCTAAGCTCTGAGGGTGCGGTGGGATCCACCGCGCGAGCGACGAGTACGGATCCCCCGGCGGAGGTACACCAGTCCCGCATGAGCGGCCCGGTGAACGTCGCGCGGGGAACCGCGGGCCCCACTGAGGCGTCTCAGGGGGGACAGCAGCGCACACCGTGGCGGAGATACGTCGTCGCGTTCCTCGTGGGCGTCGTGACGCTCATCCTCGCGCCACTGCTCGTCGAGTTCCTGTCCAGTCAGTGGTTCTAGAAACCGGAATCCAATGTCCTCATCACCGAAGTCCGTCCTGTCCCACGGATTCAACGCCGTGCGGGGCGCCCTGATCGGCGTCGCGGAAGTTCTTCCCGGCATCAGCGGCGGCACCGTCGCGCTGATCACCGGAGTCTTCGAGTCGCTGGTGACCTCGGCGGGACACGTGATCAGCGGGATCAAGATGGTCGTCGCTGACGTGCCGCGTGGCCGTGGACTGCGACGAGCCGGGCAGGAGTTCGCCAAGGCGAAGTGGGGCGTGATCGTCCCCGTGGCCGTTGGGATGGTCATCGCCGCCCTGGTCGCCGCACGCACGCTGACTCCCATCATCGAGGAGCACGAGGCGGCGTCGTTCGCGGTGTTCTTCGGTCTGGTTCTGGCATCTCTGTGGGTCCCCTACTCCATGTCGGGTCGGCACTGGGGTGTGGGCCAGTTCCTCGCCGCCCTGGCCGCCGGCGCCGTGGGCTTCACCCTGAGCGGCCTGCCCCCCGGTCAGATCGACGACCCACCGGCGGTCCTCATCTTCTTCGCCGCCGCGGTGGCGATCTGCGCACTCGTCATGCCCGGCGCGTCTGGCTCGTTCATCCTGCTGTCCATCGGTCTGTACACGACGACCATGAACGCGTTGAACAACGGCGACCTTGGCTACATCGCCATCTTCGCCGCCGGCGCGGCGGTGGGACTGTCCCTGTTCGTCAAGCTGCTGCAGTGGCTGCTGGAGCACTACCACCGCATCACCCTCGTGGTCATGACCGGCCTTCTCGCCGGTTCCCTGCGCGCGCTGTGGCCCTGGCAGGAGGAGGACCGAACACCACTGATGCCCACACTGGACTCCCTGCCGTTGCTGGGCGGCCTGATCGCCATCGGCTTCGGCGTCGTCGCGCTCATTCTCGTACTGGAACACCAGATGAAGCGTCGCAACGAGCGAGTGGCACACGAGCAGGTCGGTGCGTCCACACGTTAGAGTGCGGGGAAGCGGACATCCGTGAAAGACGCCCCAGGGAGCCGGAAACAGTCACAGTGACCTATAACATCCTCTCAATCGCAGGTAGCGACCCCAGCGGCGGCGCGGGTGTCCAGGCGGATTTGAAGGCTTTCTCTGCTCTGCGCACGTATGGCATGGCCGTGGTCACGGGGCTGACCGCCCAGTCGACCACGGGTGTCACCGGGATCCATCAGGTTCCCGCGTCGTTCGTGGCCGAGCAGTTGGACACCCTGTTCACCGACGTCCGTGTCGACGCCGTGAAGATCGGCATGCTGGTCAACGCCGACGTCGTCACGGCCGTCGCGGAGGCCTTGGAACGATTCGCACCCCCACGCGTGGTGCTGGACCCGGTCATGATCGCCAAGAGCGGCGACCGGCTGCTCGCCCAGGACGCGATCGACGCCGTCCGTGAACTGCTCCTCCCACGGGTCGACCTCCTCACCCCCAACCTTCCCGAGACAGGCGAACTACTCGGAGAACGACCCGGCCAAGACCTCACCACCGCCGCGGAACAAGGACAACGCCTCCTCCAACAAGGCGCGAAACAAGTCCTCGTCAAAGGCGGCCACCTCGGCGGCCAATCCAGCACCGACCTATGGATCCGCCCCAACACCGAACCCATCGCCCTCTCCGCCGAACGCATCTCCACCAAAAACACCCACGGAACCGGCTGCACTCTGTCCTCCGCGATCGCGGCGCTGCTTCCCCAGCATCGCGACACCTACGACGCGTTGCACGCCGCGAAGGACTATCTGACCGAGGCGCTACGGCACGCGGACGAACTCGAGGTGGGGCACGGTAAGGGACCGGTGCACCATTTCTATGCCCTGTGGCCACGCCCGGAGGACGACTCCATCTGACGGTGACCGTGTCCACACAGGCTCCGCCCTCGGGACCGAGGGTCTGGAGGTCGGACACCCCGAACGCCGCGCCGGCTCCGCCGCGTGGCCGTCGCGGCCACAGACTAAGGAGGGTGGAGGCGACGATGGTCGCCCCCACCCTCCTTCTCTCTGGGATCAGTCGGCCGGGCGCCAGCCTCCGTTGCCGCGCACGTCCGTTATGACATGGGCGTTGGGGTCCTTCCAGTTCGGTATCCCCATGTACTTGCTCGTCTCCCGCGCCACCACGCCGGACAGGAGCAACAGTCCGAGCAGGTTGGGCAGTGCCATGAGTCCGTTGGCGATGTCGGAGAACGTCCAGACGAGGTCCGCCTCGACCACCGCCCCCACGAACAGCAAGCCCGCGAAGAGGACCCGGTAGGCGTAGACCACGACGTTGGTGACGATCTCGTCGCGGACTCCGAAGAGGCGCTCCACCAGGTACACGAGGCACCGTTCACCGTAGTAGGACCAACCCAGCATCGTGGTGTAGGCGAAGAGGACCACGCCCACGGCGACGATGAGGGTGCCGGTACCTCCGACGCCCTGTTCGAACGCCCAGCTCGTGAGCACGGCACCGTCGAGGCCGTCCGCGTCGGTAGCGTTGTACGCGCCGGTCACCACGAGCACGAGACCGGTGATCGAGACCACGATGATCGTGTCGATGAACGTCTGCGTCATCTGGACGAGCGCCTGACGCACCGGCTGGTCGGTCTTCGCCGCGGCCGCCGAGATCGCGCCGCTGCCCAGCCCCGCCTCGTTGGAGAACATCCCGCGCGCCATGCCCATCTGGATGGTGAGCAGCAGCGCGGAACCGAACAGGCCGCCCACGGCCGACTCTCCGGTGAAGGCCGCGGAGAAGACCAGCGCGATGGCGTCCGGCAGGTCACCCACGAAGATGATCAGGATGGCGATGCCGGCGAAGACGTAGGCGATGCACATGACGGGGACGATGCCGGCGGTGACGCGGCCGATCGACTTGATCCCACCGATGATGACGACGCCGACCAGGACGACCAGGACGGCGCCGGTGATCCAGGTGTCCACACCCCAGGTGCGCTCGACGACACCGGCGACCTCGTGCGACTGTACGCCGTTGCCGATGCCGAACGCGGCGATCGCGCCGAAGAGGGCGAACAAGGTACCCAGCAGGAGGCCGAAGGCGCCGCCAACCCCGTTGGTGAGGTAGAACATGGGTCCGCCGACCTGCTGGCCTCGGGCGTCGCGTTCGCGGTACTTCACGCCGAGCAACGCCTCGGAGTACTTGGTCGCCATCCCCAGCAGGCCGGTGACCCACATCCAGAAGAGCGCCCCGGGCCCACCGATCCCGATGGCGGTCGCCACACCCGCGATGTTGCCGACCCCGACCGTCGCCGCCAGCGACGTGCTCAACGCCTGGTAATGACTGATGTCGCCTTCCGCGCCCTTCTCGGTGCGGCGGAAGAACGCGAGCCACAACGCGTGCGGCAGGGTCCGGATCTGTAGGACCTTCAGCCGCGCGGTGAGGTAGAGCCCGGTGAGCAACAGCAGGGGGATGAGAACGAACGGTCCCCAGACGATGTCGGAGAGCACGCCCAGGATGCTCGATAACCGGTCGAGGCCGGACTCGGGAACGACTGTCGCGGAGAACATTGTGGCACCCGATGTCTGATCCATGTAACGCGCTCCTCTGTGGACAGCGACCCGTTCCTAACCCAAAAACAGGGCCTCCGCCCGGGGAAAGCGGAGAATGTGGCCGAGGTATCTCTGCGACGCTGCGCAATAGGGTGACAGGACGCAGTAACTAGGTCATTACGTTTACCCGTCGCCCCGGTTTCAACCCTTTCCGAATCCCGCGCCGTCGATTAGCGGGTCGAGGAGTCCGGCGACTCGTCCTTCTGTGCCAACGCCAGGCGTTGCAAGAGCTCCGCGGTCTCCACCGGGTCCGCTCCCCGACCGACCGCGACGCCCAACAGATAGGTCGTCAGGGGCGCGGCTGGTCGCGCGACCGAATGCGCGGCGTCACGGGCGACCGCCAACAATCGATCAATGTCGTCCTTGGCGAGTTCATCCGCCATTCCGAGTTCGGCGTTGACCCGCTGGGTCCACTCCTGCAGCGTCATTGGTTCTCCCTCGACATAGGAAAAAGTCCCAGATGGTGGGGTACGACCGGCGGATCGCGCGTCAACGATAGACCAGCGTGTCCCCGACTTCGAGCATCGTGACCATCCGCGTCGAGGGATGCGGGGACCTCCACCACGACAGGGAAGGGACGACGGAGCCCACACACACGTGTCGGGGGCGTCCTCCGCGGACGCCCCCGACACGGTGCCCCTGCTCCGGGACCGGTTCACGTGGATGGACCCACGTTGGATCAGCTGCTCGTGGTCATTCTTCGTTCAGGTCGTCGAGGGCCTCACTGAGGCGGTCCAGGTGGGTTCGGATCCAAGGAAGCGCCGTGGGGTCGTCCGACCACAGGGCCGCGGTGCGCTCTTCCTGGGTGTCGCCGTAGAGCAGGCTGACCGCGGCCCGCGTACGCAGGGCACCGTCCTCCTCGCCGAACGCCGACGCCGGCAGCAGGCCCAGGCCGTATGTGTCCATGAGGAATCGGCAGAGCTCGGTCCCCGTGGTGACGCCGTGCTTCAACTCCAGGCGCTCCCGCCACACCTCGAAGTCGGGGTAGAGGTAGAACGCGGCCTGCGGGGGAACGACGAGCGCCCCGGCCGCGGCGAACCGGTCGGCCGCCGCGCGGGCGACGTTGCCGTGCAGGCGCCGGCCGCGTGCGATGTAGTCGGTGATCTCGACCGGCTCGTCCAGCGCGTAGGCGGCGGCCTGTTGGATCGGGCCGGCGGGGCTGGACCAGATCTCGCTGGCGATACCCAGGATCCCGGTCCGCAGTTCCCACCCGAGGTCGGAGTCGGGGAAACGCATGACGCCCAGGCGCCACCCACCGAGAGCGAGGTTCTTGCTGAGTCCCGTGCTGACGACCGTGCGTTCGGGAGCGTAGGTGGCGGGGCTGACGAGTCGCGTCGCGTCGTCGTGGACGAGGTCGCGGTAGATCTCGTCGGAGATGATGACCAGGTCGAGCTCACGGGCGACGCGCGCCAGCCGCCGCACTGTCTCCGGCTCGGGCAGCGTGCCGGTCGGGTTGTCCGGCAGGGTGACGATCACCGCGCTGATCTCGCGTCCGTCCGCCCTCGCCTGGGTCACCGCGGTGGCCAGCATGTCGGGCTCGGGGACGCCACCCTGTGCGGGCGGGGTGGGGACGAACAGTGGGTTCTGCCCGGCGAGACGGTTCTGCGCGGCATAGCTGACCCAGCTTGGACTCGCCATGGCGACGTCGCCGCCGAGCGTCAGCATCAGGGCGTACAGGAGCGGCTTGCTGCCGGGGCCCGCGACGACCAGGTCCGGGTCCGTGCTCAGTCCACGCCGCTCCCAGTACCCGGCCGCCGCGGTGCGAAGCTGGGCGGTTCCCGCGACCGGACCGTAGGCGTTGTGGTCACCTCCCGCGGCCAGCGCGGCACACATGGTGCTGTGCACGGGCAGTCCGGCTTCGCCGAAGGCCATGGGGATGACCGGCAGTCCCTGACGACGACGTTGTGCGAGCGCTTCGTTGGCGGCGAGGGTCGCGGACACGGTCACTGGCATCAAGGGGTCTCACTCCACTCGGGTGGCTTCGTTGCTCACTGGCGCCATAACCAGCCACTTTCAAGCCTGCCCGGGAACACCCATCAGTACAAGCGCGTCTTTTCGATGGTGAGGGTAAGCTGAGCTTATGCTCGACCTTCGGCGGCTCCGCATTCTGTACGAGTTCAGCATTCGTCGCACCATCGCCGGCACGGCGGATGCCCTGGGATACACCGCGTCCGCCGTCTCCCAACAGTTGGCGACGCTCGAACGCGAGGCCGGAACGCCGCTGCTGGATCGAACGGCACGCAGCGCGGAACTCACCGACGCCGGAAAGATGCTGGTGGGACACGCCGAGCAGATTCTCGCGATGGTTGAGGCGGCGGAGTCGGTACTCCAGGAACAGGCCGACCTTCCGCTGGGGCGGGTCGTGGTCACCGGTTTCCCGACCGCGGCCGTGGCCTTCGCACCCACCCTGGCCCACAACCTGCGCCAGCACCCCACCCTGGAGCTGATCCTGCGCCAGACCCGAGGGGCTAACGGCGCGCGTCAGGTCACCCGCGCCGAGGTCGACATCGCCCTGGTCGACGACTGGTCAGGCCGAACTCCGGACGACCAGTCCGGCGTGCTGCGCTTCTACCACCTGTTCCACGACCCGATGGTGCTCGTCGTCCCGGCGGACCACGCCCTGGCGGACCTCGAACGCCCCCTCGACGTTCCCCAGCTCCGCGCCGCGCCGTGGTTGACCACGCCGAGCGGTGAACCGTCCCGATCCGCCACCGACCGCATCCTGGCCGAGA
Source organism: Spiractinospora alimapuensis (assembly GCF_018437505.1). NCBI lineage: Bacteria > Bacillati > Actinomycetota > Actinomycetes > Streptosporangiales > Nocardiopsidaceae > Spiractinospora > Spiractinospora alimapuensis. The sequence continues at coordinate 2,140,262 of NZ_CP072467.1, forward strand.
TCGACGCGACGCCGTCGGCCACCATGGAGTTCGAAGGGCTCAGCACCATCCTGAGCCTGGTCGCCCGGGGCACCGGCATCGCCGCGGTGCCGTCCCTCGTCCTGAGCACGGACTCCTCCGACGTGGTGTGTCGACCGCTGCCGGGACTCGTGCCTCGGCGCGACGTGTACGCGGTCGCGCGCGCCACGAGCATCCGTCGTCCCTCGATCGACATCACACTGCGCGCCGTCCACACCGCCGCTCGCGAGCTGCGGGAGTCGCTGGCGCACGTCACGTCGTAGCCGACGGTCCCCCGAACTCGACCGGTCCGTCCTCCTCGAGGACCCCCAACCGCCGGCGTTGCTGCCACCGTTCCAGTCGACGCCGGAACCGGGTCGCCAGATGCAGGCAACGGTTGTGATCCTCCCGGGCCCGCCACCAGCGGTTGTAGGCTTCGAGTCGTTCCTGTCGGGCGACCCCGAGCTCGCTCTCCAGCTTCTCCACCTGGCGATCGAGCTCAGCGTGTAACCCCCGGTAGGTGTCCATGATCTCGGAATGGGAACGGGCGTCGGCCTCGAGCCGACTGACGCGTGTCATGAGTGCCTGGATTCGTGTACCTCCAGCACCCATCCCCCCAAAAAACCGCACACTTTGGATGTATCCAGTTGCGGACCGTGATAATTCGGCGATACCTGCAAAGAATCGGTCAACTCATCGGCTGTGTGTCCCCCGCAACCGCCCCGTCAACGCGCTGAACATGCTGTACAGCGCGGCACCCGGTTGTGCCGGATCGCCGCCCGAGCCGTGGCTCTGACCGTCTCCCCCGGAGTCGCCCGCGCGCAGCATGGCGGCTCCGCCGGGCGTTGGCCGCGTCCCGGTGTAGATCTCCACGAACCGGTCCAGTGACGCGGAGAGGTCGTGTTGTCCGGCCATGCGCCGGCTCGCCGCCCCCATCGAGGCCTGGCGCTCGGGGTCGCCGAGAATCTCGCTCAGGGAGAGTGTCAGGCTCTCCACGTCGCCCGGAGGGTAGAGGAAACCGTTGTGGCCTGGGTGCACGAGATGTCCCAGCGCCATGGCTTCGGCCGCGACGATCGGTAGACCTGTGGCCATGGCCTCCAGGGTGGCGATGCTCTGTAGCTCCGCGACGCTCGCGATGGCGAACGCGTCCGCGGCGCTGTAGGCGAACGGCAGCTCCTCGTCGGGCACGAAGCCCAGGAACCGGACCCGGTCGGTCACCCCCAGCGACTGGGCGAGCGCGGCCAGGCTGGCCCGGCACTGCCCCGTACCCACGAGGGCGAGTTGGGCGTCGTGATGCTCGGCGAGGAAGGGCAGGGCACGGATGATCTCGTCGATGCGCTTCTCCGGGTCGAGCCGCCCGACGAAGACGATCGTGGGGCGGTCCGGCAGGCGCAGCCGGCGCCGCGCCCATGCCCGCTGCCCCTCCCGGGGATGGAATCGGCTGAGGTCGATCCCGCAGGACACGGCCTCCACCTCGCCGGCGAAGCCCTGCTCCTTGAGGAGCTGCGCCGCGCGCATCGTGGGTGTGGTGACGTGGTCGGCGAGCTCCGCCACCCCCATCATGTCGCGCCACGCCAGACGGCCGACGGTGCCCTGAAGCCGTTTGGGCACCGAGGTGTAGGAGTACAGGTTGTCCGGCATGAAGTGGTTGGTGAGGACCACGGGAAGACCGGCACGCCGTCCCTCGTACACCATGGCGCGCTCCAGCGGGAAGTGTCCCTGGACGTGGAGGGCGTGCGGCGCGACCCGTTCGATGATGAGGTCGAGGGTGCCCCGTAGCCCCAACGGGAGCACCGCGCGCATGCTGGGGTGCATCGGAAGGCGGACGGACCGCATCCGGTGGACGTGGACCCCGGCGGATTGACTACTTCCTGGAGGCCCGGTGTCCGAGGGACACACCACGTGTACTTCGGCACCCCGTCCGACCAATCCCTCGGCGAGGCGTCGCGTGAAGTAGGACGCGCCGTTGACGTCGGGTGGATAGGTGTCGGCACCGATCAGGACCCGGACAAGACGGCCTGGGCGTTGGGCACCCACTGTGTTGGACTGTAGCGTCACGGTCTACTGTCACCCCCGGTGCCAGTTTGCTCTCCGTTCGTGTTCGCGTCGCTGCCGGCACGCCGTGCGGCGGGGTTCCGGTAGATCGCGCGCGTGAGGAGGATCGTCCCCACGACCGCGAGCACCGCGGCGGCGGCCCCGCCGACCCGCTCCAGCGGGTTCTGTGGAATCTGCTCCCCCAGCACAGCGATGCCAATGGTCGCGGCGGTGACGGGGTCGGTAAGCAGGAGGGTCGAGTAGGCGGCGGAGAAGTGACCGGTCCGGTAGGCGTTCTGGAGCAGGAGTCCTCCGATCGCGGCAAGGAGGATGGCGGGGACGACGAGCCAGTCCAGCACCGCCCGGAAGTCCTGCAGGGTCTGACTCGCCACCACTCTTGCGAACGCGGAGGTGGCCCCGAGGCACGTTCCGGCGGCGGCGGCCAACAACAGCGCACGGGGTGCGGGCGGTACGTGCGACGCACCCAGGAGGACGGCCACGGCGACCGCGCCGATCACGAGTGACAGGACCGTGGCGAGGACCGGCGACATCTCCGGGGTCCGGGTCTCGGCGGGAAACACCGAGACGAGGCCAACGAGACCGACGGTGACGGCGCCGCCCGCGGCGATCTCGCTCCAGCGCACGCGGTGGCGGTTGAGGGCGGCGGCGACGAAGATCGCGAAGACCAGCCCCGACACACCGATCGGCTGCACGATGGTCAGCGGTGCGCCTCCCAACGCCAACAGATGCAACGTGACACCGACGGCGATCGACGCCGATCCGAGCAGCCACTGGGGTCGGCGCCACAGGTGCAGCAGGATGGAGATCCGGGAGACCGCACGGCCGGGGGCACGCACCGCGTCCCGTTCCTGCAGCGCCGCGCCCAGGGCGATGAAGAACGCCCCCAGCACCGCGAAGCCGATGAACAACCACTCTCCGCCCACGAGGCCTCCGCCGTGTGTGACTGTGTGTGTCGCTCCTTGAGTCTGGTCGCTTCGTCTCCGTCCACGGGGGATCCCTCAGTCCGTGTCGCCTTCGCGGCGCGCCGTGCGCGACGGTCGCCGGCGAGGGACCCCATCCCCTGCGCGCCCGAATTCCGCCCCCTACGCGCGTTCCGCACGGCTCGATGCCCTTTCGCCACTTAGGGAGGTATGGGCGAATCACGACACGTCGGGCAAGTTGTAAGCAATTGATTACCCAGTGTGAGATTTTGAGAGAGACGGCCCATGGCGTGCCGCTCATGGGTGATTGAGAAGAGCGACAACCCGTCGCATGAAAGGTCGGAAATGGGTAGATCGCATCAGCGGTGGGCGGCCCTCGCCGGTGCCGCGTCGGTTTCTGTGGTGGGCTTTGGACTACTGGCGTCCACCGCCGCCGCCGAGGAGCCGCAGGCCTGGCCGGTCGTGAGCCAGAAGTCTCAGGACGCCTACTCCCTGGACGGCTACGAACTGGGGCAACTGCCCCAGGGACTGTCCGAACTGGACGTACGGGCGTCCTCGAGCACGGACAACCAGGGCAACCGGTCCTCCCAGATCTCCTGGGAACGGGGATCGGCGGTGTATGGACAGGTCACGAGCTTGCGCTCCGACTCCATCACCGATCTGGAGGACCTCCGGGCCTCGCAGTACGCCCACCTCGACGACGCCTCGCTGGAGCGGGTCACCGTCGGGGAGCAGGAGGCGTACCACTCCGCCGAGACCGGAGACCTGTTCTGGGTCGAGGAGCCGGGGTCCGCGGTGACGGTGTTCCTGCTGCCTGAGCGCTGGGACTCGGCCGAACTTCGCGAGTTCTCCTCGTCGATCGTGGGGGCGGACGCCATCGACGCGGCCGTCCAGGACGCCGAGGAGAGCGGCGCCACGGAGGAGGGCGCGGAAGAGGGCGCCGAGGAAGGTACCGAAGCTGGGGAGGCCGAGGCGGGCGCTGAGGCGGAGGACGGTTCCGCCGAGGAAGGCGCGACCCAGGAGTCCGAGGCCACGGAGTCCGACGCCGAGCAGACCGAGGAAGGAACCGTCGGCGAGACCGAGGGAACCGAGGGCGCGGAGTCTGAGGGCACCGAGGAAGGTACCGAAGCCGGCGAGGCCGGCGAGGCCGCCGAAGGCGCTGAGGGAGCGGAGGCCGCTGAGGGAGACGCGGCCACCGAGTCGACCGAATCCGCCCAGGACGCCGAGGCCGAGGCGGGCGAGACCGAGTCGCAGGAGCACCAGACCGACCCGGTCTCCAACGTCGGCCAGGAGGAGTCCGACTCGGACGCGGTGACCGAGACCGAGGAGTCGGTCGAGGGCGCGACCGAGGAGGCGACGGAAACCGACGCCGGGGAGGCTCTCGAGGAGGGCGTCCAGGACGCGGAGACCGGTGTTGACGCCGAAGGCGTGACCGAGGGTGTGACCGAGGACGGGACGGAGACCGAGCTCTCCGACCTGGGCCTGGATCAGCTCCCGGAGCTGGATGAGGAGCTGGAGGCCTCCTTCCTGACCTGTGTGGACCAGGTACTCCAAGAGGAGGCCGACGCGGCGCAGACCGAGGAGCAGGCCACGCAGGAAGCCCTGGAGAACGCCGCCGGGGTCTGCGCGGAGGAGCTCGGCATCGCGTCCGAGACGGAGGCGGAGTCCACCGAGGCTGACGCCGCCGAGGGTGAGAACGAGGACGCGCGTCCCTCGTTCTGGCAGCTTCTTCCCTGGGCCTGATCCGGCCCGTCACTGAGCCCGCCACCGCTTGCGGTGGCGGGCCGGTTCATGTCCCGACGCGAAGTCCCGGGCCTTCGGCGCGCGGCCCCCTGGTCTCGCGGATCACCCAACCGGCCGGCGGTGATACCTCCCGGGTCGATCACGACCCGCGCACCCGCGCCCCGGCCGGGCACCGCTCCTCAGGACGACGGTCCGGGCGACGACCCTCCCTCGAGGAACCTCTGGCGCGCTCGCCACCACTGCCCCGCTGAGTACCGACGGACCGGCCGCCGCGATCGCGGATGAGCACCGGGACACTACGCCCGAAAGACCGACGGGGCCATGCCCACGAACCCACGTGGCTCCCGGGCGTCGCCCGCTACCTCGGGCCTCCACGCTTGCGGAAGGCCTGCTCCGAGAGCCGGTCCGGCCCGCCGGACCACCCCCACAACGCTCACGCCGTGAAACTCGGCGGCTCCGGGCCGCGACGGAACGGTCGGCGTGCCGACAGGGGGCACGTGGTCCAACGCGGATCCAGAACGGCACCCGGCACGACCTCCCCGTCGGCCCCTCTGGTGCTCGAGGCCCGGGACTCAAACGGCGCCGAGTCGGCCAACGAAGGCGACGGTGGGCTCCACGCGGGGAAGGTGGGCACTCCACCGGTCTGGGCGACACCGCACCCCACGACGGGTCCCCCGCGGACGGTCCGCCCGAACACCCCTCATCTCCGCTGGGAACTCACCCGGCCGCGATCCGCTGGCCACCGGACGTCGAGACAGGTTCGGTGACCGTAGCGGTGACTTCCCCGAAATTGATGATTCCTCCCGCCAGCCCCTTCGCCTGGGCCGTGATGGTCACCGTGTCCCCGTCGCGGAGGAAGCGACCCGCCGGGTCATCGGCGCGGCCGTGGGTGAGTTCCAGAAGGGAGGCCTGTCGCCCTTCGCCCGGTCCGGACACCGGCCCCGAGGTGTAGAGGTCGCCGGTACGCAGCGGGGCGCCGTTGCTCGTCAGATGGGCGAGCATCTGGTCCCCGGTCCAGTACAGGGACGCCGCCGAGGGGTGGGCGACGGACGCGCCGTTGACCCGCATATCCATGGTGACGTCCAGACCCCAGTCCGCGACGCGGCGCAGGTATCGAGGGACGGGCGGGTCCTGGCCCCGTCCGGGGACTCGGGCGGCGCCCAGGGCGTCCAGGGGAACCACCCACGGACTGATCGACGTGGCGACGGTCGGAGTGCGAACGGTGCCGGACGGCGCGGCGTCCTGCACGAGGTCGTGTGCCGTCCACTCACCGACGAGCACGACGCCGAACACGTGTTGGGCGAAGTCCCCCGTGCTCACCTGCCGCCCCATCTCGGACCCGGCTCCGACGACGAAGCCGAGGCACGCCCCGATGTCGAGCTGCGTGGTGGTGGTCAGGCGGGACGGGGCCACCGTTTCCCGCGTGATTCCGAGCGGACGGTTGACGGGCTGGCCGGACAGGGCCACGGTCGCGGAGCAGCCGTGCGCGCCCTGGGGCGCGAAACACGGGTCCGTGACGCCACCGCGCGGGGCCCCGGTAGCCGTCGCCCGCAGGTAGTCCAGGGATCCGCGGAAGCTGAAGAGGTCCGCGACGTCGAACGGTGCGTAGAGACACACTTGGTCGAGTGGGTGGAGGTGCGGCTCGAGTACCTGGCGCTTCTCCGCGGTCGAGAACCGTCCGCCGATCTTGGAGCGCGCGGCGCGCCACGCGGTGGAACCGCGGGCCATGAAGGCGTTCAGTGAGGGTCGCACGAACTCGGGGTCGGGCAGGATCGCGGACACGTCCAGCACACGGCCCCCGACGCGCACCCCGACGCGGGGCGTCCCACCGGGAGGCGCGAAGATTCCGAAGGGGAGATTGTCCGGTCCGAAGCCCTGTGTCTCAGCGTCACGTAACCAGCGTCGCGTCAAGGGATTCCTCAGTTGTTCCCGGGATTCCGCGCCACCTTCCCGCCGGGGCCGCTGTCTCAAGTTCTAGCGCAGGATCCGCCTCCGCCCAAGACCCGGTTCGCCCCAATCTCCGTTGGGACGCGAGTTTCCTCCGCGGATCGCGGGCGGCGACCGGTGAGCCCATCCGCGACGCAAGCCAGCACGTGGGGCTGGTGGGGTGGGAGCCGGGCGTGGCTACCCTGGTCTGTGGTGTCGCGGCCCCCGCCGCCCACTTCTCCCACCCACACCGAGGATCAGGCAGGACCACCGTGAGCAGCTCCCATCCCCTGGACACCGCGACCGTCGTTCGTGTCGACGAGGTCGACGTCGTACGTGACGGGAACCACCTGCTGCGCTCGGTCTCCCTGACGGTGGGCCGTGGGGAGCACTGGGCCGTGTTGGGCGCGAACGGGGCGGGCAAGAGCACCCTCCTCGGACTGCTGGGCGCGCACACCCACCCCTCGCGTGGCAGCGTCGAGGTGCTCGGGCACCGCCTAGGGCGGGTCGACATGCGCGAACTGCGCTCCTTCATCGGACACGTCAACCCCAGGCACACCCTCCAGTCCCCGCTGCGGGTACGCGACGTGGTTCTCACCGGTCTCACCAACACCCCCGAGCTCGTTCCCCGGTGGTCGCCTTCGGCCGAGGAGGAGCACCGGGCGGACGGGCTGCTCGCCATGCTGGGGATGAGCCGGAAGACGGATGCCGCGTGGTCGACCCTGTCCCAGGGAGAACGCGGCCGAACCCTGATCGCGCGCGCCCTGATGCCGCTGCCCCGTCTGCTGTTGCTGGACGAGCCCGCGACCGGACTGGACGTCGCGGCGCGGGAGCAGCTACTGAGCAGTCTGGACACCCTCCGCGCCGACCACCCCGACCTGGCGACCGTCCTGGTCACCCACCATCTGGAGGAGCTGCCGACCAGCACCACCCACGCCCTCCTCATTCGCGACGGTGAGACCGTCGTCCAGGGGGCCGCCGACGACGTGCTCACGACCGACCACGTGAGCAAGTGCTTCGACCACCCCGTCGAGATCTCCCGCCTCGCCGGCCGCTGGAGCGCCCGCGCCGATCGAGCACCCGGCGTCGCCGGCGTCTAGGCACGAGGTCCGAGCGCACACGTCTCGTGGCGGGGGCCGCACCCGCGATCCCCGGCATCGCTCGAGGGAGGGACTCAGGGAGGTCTCCGCCGCCGCCCCGCACCGGGGCGGGAGGCGCTCGACGAACAGGCCTCCCGCCCCTGGTCGGGGCCGATCTAGCTTCCGAGGTGGATCCGCGTCCAGTCCCCGAGTTCGCGGAGCATGGTGCGGTCGTGCGTGGCGCACACCACCGCGGCCTGGGTTTCGCGCAGGACCTCCGTGAGGTCGTCCACCATCGCCGCGGCGAGGTGGTTGGTCGGTTCGTCGATGAGGAGCACGTTGGGCTCCTCGGCGAAGACCCGCGCGATGTGCTTCCGTCGGCGTTGCCCCTCGGAGAGCCGGCGCACCGCGGGGTCGTCGGGACTCTCCTGTGCGAGCAGGGCCACGCGGGCGTCCGGCGCCTGAACCCGGTGCCCCACCGTTGGCTCCAGGATCCCCGCGAGGATTCCGAGAAGCGTCGACTTTCCGGCTCCGTTGGCCCCTGTGACCACGATCTTGGCGCCACCGGTCAGGTCGAGGTCGACGGGTTCGTCCAGCCGTCCCGGAAGGTGCACTCCGAACACCCGGAGCAGCGGCCGCCCCGGGCGCGCTGACAACTCCGGCAGCCGGAGTCGCGCCGGCGGAACGGGCGCGGTGACGGAGTGAGCCTCCAGCTCCTCCTGTTTGCGGTTCACCGCCCGGACCACCCCCGGTGCTCGGGACTGCCGTTGGTGTTTGCCGGTTCCCTTCTCCGGTCGCCACCCGGTCGACAGGCGGGCACGCGCGGCGTCCGCGGCCTCGCTGAGGCGCCGGTGTTCCGTGGTCTGCTCGACGAATCGCGCCTCCCACGCCGTGCGGGCACGAGCGCGGCCGGTGCGCCAGGCGTCGTAGCCGCCCGAGTACAGCGCCGGACGCCCGTCCTCGGTGGGGTCCAGGTCGAGGAACTCCCGGGCCACCTCCCGGAGCAACGTCCGGTCGTGGCTGACGAGCGCTACTCCCCCCGGATGCTCCCTGATACCGCGGGTGAGGAAGTCGAGTCCGTTCGCGTCGAGGTGGTTGGTGGGTTCGTCGAGCAGCAGGATGTCGTGCCGGGCCGCGAGAAGGCAGGCGAGCCGGACGCGGTACCTCTGCCCGACCGACAGCGATCCCAGGGACCGTTCCCGGTCGGTACACGCGTCCAACGACGCGAGTGCCACGTCGAGCCGCCGTTCCGCGTCCCAGGCGTCCAAGGCCTCGGCGCGTTCCAGCGCCGTGGTGTAGGCGGCGAGGACCTCGGTGCTCTCGCCCGCCGCGTCACTGGCGAGAGCGGCCGCGGCCGTGTCGAACGCGGCGAGCGCGTCACGCGCCGTACCGATCGCCTCGTCGGTGAGCTCCCCGACGGTCGTCGTCGTCCGCACGTCGAGCTCCTGTCGGGCCACCCCCCAGGTACCGATCGTGTGGACGGTCCCGGCGTCCGGGGTGAGTGAGTGGGTGAGCACCGAGAACAACGAGGACTTCCCTCGGCCGTTCTCTCCGACGATCGCGAGGCGGGAACGCGCGGTGATGGTCAGGTCCAGGCCGGTGAAGAGAGTGCGCTCGCCGCGTGCGAGCGCGAGCCCCTCGGCTCGGATCGCGGCGTGCGCGCCTACCGGCAGGGTTCCCCCCGACACAGGTGCGTATGAGGTCGACGATGCCGGTTCGATCGAGGTGTGCATGAAAACTCCGTGGTCCAGTGGAAACGGACCCGGACAGGCCAAACGCGCGACGGCGCGACCACCCGAAGAACGGTGTGCGCGGCGCGGAAGAACTCAGATGACCGCCCGGGCTCAGGGCCTCAGGACGGCGAAGCGAAAGAAGAGAGCGTTCGCCGTCAGGCGGCGGAACGGGGGCGAGCCACCACCTGGAGTGCGCTCGCGGTATGTACGTGCATGACGCCGAGGCTACCAGCATACGAACCCACGGCCACGCTCCCGCGGGCCATGGCCCTATGGACAACTCCACCGGTGGGCGCGAGACTCGGATCATCATGCGTCCCGCACGGGCCGCGGCGGCGGCCAGTATGGTCCTCCTCACGTCCTGCGCGGCCTCGACCCCCGGCTACGTCGAGGTGGAGACGTGGTCGTCGCCCCGGCACATCGTCGACGCGGCGTGGCGGACCGAGCTGCTCGTCGGCGAAACCGTTGGCAACCAGGCCTGTTTCTGGACCGGTGCACACCCGGGCGAGGGCTTCTACGTGCTCTGGCCCGAGGGCTCCCGTGCGCTGGAGGACCCTCTGCGAGTGATCGACGCCCACGGCGACCTCATCGCCACGGTCGGTGACACGATCTCCCCCCACGGGGCCCCGCTCAGGGTCGAAGGCACCTGCGGCGACACCTACTCCCGCGCCTACGCCATGGGACCAACCACCGTCGAGTTCTGAAAGCCCCACAGCCCAGTCTCCTGAAGGGACCGCGAATGCGCCAGAGGGTGCCCGTGGGGGGTGTGACGACGACCTTGGATGGCCGCGCCCTGGCTCCGTCCGGACGACCCTGCGGCGACCTCCCGCCACCCGCGCCCCGAACGGGCCGGGCACGGGCTGTTCACCGAGGTGAGCTCGAGTGTCTGGCCAGCAACCCGGGCGTTTGTGGGCAGCGATTCCAACGCCGCTGGCCGCGCCGGGCGCGACCCGGGATCGGACACCTCGTCCCTCGCCTGCCCGGCCAGCCGGAGTACAGCGGCCGCCCGCCGCGAGGCGGGTTCCGCCTCGCGGCGGGCGGCTCTGAGCAAGATCGCTTGGTACGGGATGGACATGTGCCCCCACCCCTTCTCCTGGGGTGCCACGCCCACGCTGACCATCACCGCCGAGGGACAGTCACCGCGTTGAGCCCGGCCCACCCAACCGAAGGACTCTGGACACGGTATGTCAGAGGAAGCGATCATTGATCTCCTCCGACGACCAACAAGTACACCGACCGCTCTAGGGTCGCGGTATGACTGAACTGACGTTCCCTCCGGCCCTGGCGGACCTCGCGGCGCACGGGCGTTTCGCGGCCGACTTCGAGATGTACGAGCACTTCGAAGCCGGCGAGGAAACAGCGTGGTGGTTCCGGCTGTGGACCGGAAACGACGAGGTCGACGGCTCCGAGTTCCGGATCTTCGGCATGGAGGGCGCCGGCGGGTACGTCGGACTGTGGCTCCTTCGCCCCGAGGTGCCACTGGAGGCACAGCCCGTGGTGTACCTGGGCTCGGAGGGCGAGACCGCGGTCCTGGCGGTCGACCTGGGCTCCTTCCTCTGGCTCCTCGCACAGGGGGTGGGTCCGATCGAGGCCACGGGTCGCAGGGAGGCGGGCGCCGACGACCCCGAGTTGGTCACGATCGCCCAGCGCCACGCACCCGCCTCCCGTCTCTCCCCCACGGAGATCCTCGAGCGGGCACGACGGGAGTTCCCACACTTCGAGTCCACCATCGATGCCATGTGCCGGTGAGGAGCGCGTTCGGGGGGTCATCGGCCCCATGCAATCCTGCGGGGTGGCGTCAGGGGGTGCGGTACTAGGCTGCCCGCGGCACGGGATCACCATGCCCGATTCCACGTCACCGCCTCGGAGAGCCATGCCTACGTCCAGTCACCCCGCCCTGAACCACCGCGTCGACCGCCCGGGCATGTGGCCCAACGTCGCGTTGTTCCTCGTCGTCGCGTCCTGACCGCCGGGCTGCTGAACGGCGTCCAGGAGGCGGCCGGGATTCCCGGTGTCGTCATCCAGATCGTGCAGTTCTCCCCCGCTCTGGGCGTGGTCGCGGTCCTGCTGCTGCGGATCCGAAGTCCCACGCGGCGGGCGGCGGTGAACCTCTCGGTGGTTCCCTCCAGACGCGGGTGGACGAACCTCGTGGCGGCGCTCGTCATTCCGCTCGTGGTCCTCGCCGCCGCCCTGGCCTGCTACGCGGCTCTCGGCGGGACGGTCGTCGCCGCTGACCCGAGCGGCTTCGGGTACCCGATCGCGGTGATTCTCGTGGCGCAGTTCGTCGGGGCCTGCGGCGAGGAGTTCGGCTGGCGTTGCTACCTCCAGCCCGAGCTCGAGGGGCGGTTCGGCCTGCTGCCCGCCGCGGTGGCCGTCGGCCTCCTGTGGGGGGTGTGGCACGTTCACGTGTTGTTCCAGGAGCCCCTGGCGATCCTCGGGTTCATGACGATGACCGTGTCGATGTCCGTGCTGCTCGCCGTGATGTTGCGCCGCTCCGCCAAGGGAGGCCTCCTCGTGGCGGGACTGTTCCACGCGGTCGTCAACGTCGGTCTGCTGTTCTTCCTGCCCGACGCGATCGAGAACGGTGTCCAGATCATGTCCTTCGCCGCGCCCGCCTCGGTCCTCGCGATCGCCGCCGCGCTCCTGCATGGACGAGCCGGACGACGACCCCACGTGTGAGGGGGCTCCGTGTTCATCCGCCACGGGCCGAAACCGGACGCGGTGGAGCCACGTCGGACCACTATGACCCTCCCTCCAAGACTGCGGTGGAAGTGCGCGCAGTTGCTCCGGTTCGCCTGGTTGGAAGCACAAGCGTGCGCTTTCGCGGTCGCCCTGTTCGTGGGGCTGGCCCTGTCCTCCGTCCTCCCACTCCCCATCCCGCGCTACGACGCCCTGCTCGTCTACGGCCTGGCCCTGACGTTCACGTTCTGGGCGCTGCGGATGGAGACCGGACGCGATCTGGTGACCATCGCCGGTTTCCATGTCGTGGGGTTGGTGTTCGAGCTGTTCAAGGTGCGGATGGGGTCATGGAGCTATCCGGAAGCCGCGTGGAGCACCATCGCCGGGGTCCCGTTGTACAGCGGCTTCATGTACGCCGCCGTGGGCAGCTACGTAGTGCGGGCCTGGCGGCTGCTCGACCTCACGCTGGTGGGGTATCGCCCGATGGTCACCGCGGCGCTCGCCTCGTTGATCTACGCCAACTTCTTCGCCCATCACTGGCTGCCGGACCTCAGGTTCGTGCTCGCTGTGGCCATGCTGGCGGTCACCTGGGGGACGTGGGTCCACTTCACCGTCGGTACGACGCGATATCGGATGCCGCTGTCGTTGGCGTTCGTGTTGATCGGATTCTTTTTGTGGGTCGCGGAGAACGCGTTCACCGTGCTCGGCGCGTTTCGCTACCCCCACCAGATCGACGCGTGGGCGATGGTGCATCCGGCGAAGTTCGGCGCCTGGGCGCTCCTGGTCACGGTCTCGTTCGTGCTGGTCGCGACGTGGAAACCGCGGGACGCCGCGCCCGCCGAGGTGGTCGCCCGTCAGTGAGAGGACGCGCGAAGGTTCGCTTCCCGAGTGTCATGGTGGGGTATGACGCCCATGGTCCGGTTTCCCGGTGTGGGGCGCTGGAGCCGGTAGGGTGTGCGACGTTCGGCCGACGGGATGTGTGGGGCACAGGCGATGAACGACACCGAGCATGAACCGCAGTGGCCGCCGCCGGGCGTCGACTTTTCCAAGCCGAGCATGGCCCGCGCCTACGACGCTCTGCTTGGCGGCAAGGACAACGTCGCGATCGACCGGGAGCTGGCCGACCGGGCCGCGACGCAGATCCCCGGGCTCCGGGAGGCGGCGCTGGAGCAGCGCCGCGTGTTGGTGCGGGGCGTGCGTTTCCTGGCGCGGGACGCGGGGATCGCGCAGTTCCTGGACCTGGGGAGCGGACTACCGGCCGCACAGAACACGCACCAGGTGGCCCAGGAGTACAACCCGCGGGCGCGTGTCGCCTATGTGGACAACGACCCGGTGGTGCTCGCCCACGGCCGGGCGCTACTCGCGGACAGCGGCAACACCACCGTATCCACCGCGGACGTCCGTGACGCCCGGCAGGTGCTCCGACAGCCAGCGGTGCGCGGTCTTCTCGACTTCGGTCAGCCGACCGCGCTGATGCTGGTGGGGATGATGCACTACCTCTCCCCCGAGGTCGTCGACGACGTCATGTCCACCCTGCGCGACGCTCTCGCCCCCGGCAGCTACCTGTTCTTCACGTCGATGGTGGACACCGGGATCCCCGAGCAGCTCGAACTGGCGCGCGTCAACCGCGAGAACATGGGTGTGGGCTGGGCCCGCACTCCCGAGGAACTCACTCGGCTGATGGGCGACTTCGTGCTGGTCGAACCGGGAATGGTCCCACCCGTGCTCTGGCGCCCGGACACCCCGGTCGACGCCGAGACCCTTCCGACCGACAAATTGCTCACGGTCGCCGCCGTCGCACGCAAGCCCCGGTCGTCGCCGACGAGATCGACGGCACGTACGCAGCTCGCTGGGAAGGACGGTATCCAGGATGGACGAGAACCCCGGTCGGGACGGACGCCGATCATTCGTCGGGCTCGCCGTGTTCGCTGTGTTGGTCGCCTGTGCCGCCGTGGTGGGCGGGAGCGCCAGTCAGCGCGCTGGTGAGGTCTACGCGGGCTTGGAGCAACCGGTGTGGGCGCCTCCGGCGTGGGTCTTCGGCCCCGTGTGGCTGTGCCTGTACGTACTCATCGCCGTCGCGGGCTGGCTGGTGTGGCGGGCGGCGGGATGGCGGGGGGCCACGACCGCGTTGTCGCTCTTCCTCGTGCAACTGATCCTGAACGCGGGCTGGACCCCTCTCTTCTTCGCGGCCGAGTGGAGGGGTGTCGCCCTGGTCGACATCGTGCTGCTCCTGGCCGCGATCACCGTGCTGGTCCCGCTGTTCGCCCGGCACTCCCGGCTCGCGGCCTCTCTCCTGCTGCCCTACTGGGTGTGGGTGGCCTTCGCGACCGCGCTCAACCTGTCGATATGGCGCCTCAACATGTGACGGGGCTCCCCGATGACCTGTGGTCACGCGTGGTGTGATCGTTCACGGGCCGCGTCCGCGTATCATCCGATCTTGTCCTGGTTTGCGCAGAACGGTCTGGTCGAGGGCGTCGCCCTCCCCTGCCCGAACGCTCAGCCGCACGCACTACACAGCCTCAGGAGGCCAACGTGGCATCGAGGACCGCCACCATCGGCTCGAAAGCCGGACTGCACGCCCGCCCGGCCGCGGTGTTCGCCGAAGCGGCCGCCGCGCAGCCGGTGGAGGTCACCATCGCCAAGGCCGAATCACCGGAGGACTCGTTCGAGGCCGGCAGCATCCTGGGCCTCCTCGGGCTCGGCGCGCAGTACGGCCAGAAGGTCGTGCTCACCGCGGAAGGGGACGGCGCGGAAGCCGTTCTGGAGACGCTGGTCACGGTGCTCGAGACCGAGCAGGACACCTGAGCGATGTCGTCCTCACTACTCACCCTGATCGGTGACGAGTCGGTCGTGCTCGACGTGGAGGCCGCGGACTGGGAGTCGGCGGTGCGCCGCGCGGGCGCGCTGCTCGAGGCCGAGGGAGTCGCCACCGAGGCCTACACCCAGGCGATGGTCGACAACGTCACCGACAACGGCCCCTACATCGTCATCGCGCCGGGCTTCGCCTTCGCGCACGCCCGCCCGTCTGAGGCCGTTCTCCGAACCGGCATGTCCTGGATCCGGTTGGCCGAACCGGTGCCCTTCGGACACGAGAAGCACGATCCGGTGGACCTCGTGGTCGCCCTCGCCGCCACGGACACCAACGCCCATACCCAGGCGATGGCGGAGCTGGCGAAGGTGCTCGGCAAGAAGGACCGGCGAGCCGCGCTGGACGCCGCCCGGTCCCCCGAGGAGATCCGGGCGATCCTCTCCGGTCGGGCCCCCGACGGGGACTCCGCGAAGGCCGAGACCGGTGCCGAGGAGGCCCCCGCGGAACCGGACGCTCCGGCGGCCGCGTCCCCCGAGGCCGGCCGAGACCAACACCTCGTGCTGACCGTGTGCGGCAACGGATTGGGGACGTCACTGTTCCTGAAGAACACGCTGGAGCAGGTCCTGGACACCTGGGGCTGGTCGCCGTACGTCCAGGTGGAGGCGACGGACACCATCTCCGCCCGCGGACGCGCCAACGAGGCCACGGCGATCCTGACCTCGGGCGAGATCGCCCGGACCCTTGGCGACGTCGGCGTCCCCGTCCGTGTCGTTGAGAACTTCACCAGTACCGACGAGCTCGACGCGGCGTTGCGCGACCTCTACGACGTCTGAAAGTGAGCGGAAATGAGCTGGCTCGTCGCCATCGCCGAGTTCCTCGTCAATGAGATCCTCTCCGTCCCCGCCTTCCTGATCGGCCTGATCACGGCGGTCGGCCTCATCGCCCTGCGCAAGTCCAGTGGCCAGGTCATCGGCGGCGCGGTCAAGGCCACGTTGGGCTTCCTCCTCATCGGCGTCGGCGCGGGACTCGTCGTCGCCTCGCTGGACCCCTTGGGGGTGATGATCCAGGGTGCGACCGGGGCACACGGCGTGATTCCCACCAACGAGGCCATCGTCGGCATCGCGCAGGAGGAGTACGGCGCGCAGGTCGCCTGGCTGATGATCCTCGGCTTCGCGGTCTCCTTGGTACTGGCCCGGTTGACCCCGCTCAACTACGTCTTCCTAACGGGGCACCACATCCTCTTCATGGCGACGTTGCTCACCATCGTGCTCGCCACGGCCGGCCACTCCGCGGCGGTCACGGTCTCCGTGGGCGGTGTGCTGCTGGGCATCCTGATGGTCGCGCTGCCGGCGTTCTCCCAACCCTGGACCAAGCGGATCACCGGCGACGACAGCATCGCCATGGGCCACTTCGGCACGGCCGGGTACGTGGCGGCCGGCGCGGTCGGTCGTCTGGTCGGCGGGAGGTCCAGCCGCTCCACCGAGGACCTGAAGCTCCCGGAGTCCCTGCGCTTCCTGCGCGACTCCATGGTGGCCACCGCCCTGTCGATGGTGCTGATGTACGTGGCCGTCGCGCTGATCTACTTCGCCCGTGAGGGGGACGCGGCCTACGACGCGTTCGAGGGTGGAGCGGACAACCTGGGCAACTTCCTCATGCAGGCGCTCACCCAGGGGCTGCAGTTCGGTATCGCCGTGGCGGTGATCCTCTTCGGTGTGCGCACCATCCTCGGCGAGATCGTGCCCGCCTTCCAGGGCATCGCGGCGAAGATCGTGCCCGGGGCCAAGCCCGCGCTGGACGCTCCCATCGTCTTCCCCTACGCGCAGAACGCGGTGCTGATCGGGTTCATCTCCAGCTTCGTCGCTGGCCTGATCGGCCTCGCTGTTCTGTCCCAATGGCTGAACCCGGCGTTCGGTCTGGCGTTGATCCTGCCCGGGCTGGTGCCCCACTTCTTCACCGGCGGCGCCGCCGGCGTGTACGGCAACGCCACCGGCGGCCGACGGGGCGCGATCGCCGGAGGGTTCGTCAACGGCCTGCTGATCACCTTCCTGCCCGCCGTGCTCCTGCTGGTGTTGGGCGACTTCGGCGCGGCGAACACCACGTTCGGGGACACGGACTTCGGGTGGTTCGGAATCCTGATCGGCTACGGCGCGGGCCTGGGCACGGTGGGCGGCCTCGTCGTCGTGTGCCTGCTCGGACTACTGATCCTGGTCGCGGCGATCCTGGTACAGCGCCGCGTCGTCGACCGCGGCTGGGATCCGTCCCCGCATCGGCCCGTTCCCGCGGGCTCGGGCGGGAGCGACGACGCCTCCGGCTCGACCTCCGCCACGACGGCGACGTCGCACCCGAAGATCGCCCCGCCTCGCGGGGCACCCGCCCCGCCGCCCCGGGGCTGAGGCCACGCGGATCGTTGTGGGGAGGGCCCCGCCCGCCGTGTCGGTTGGGGCCCTCCACATGTCGGCGGCCGCCGCCTCTCCCGCCGGCCGCCGCGCGGTCCATGATCCCCTCGGGTGGCGCGGGCGTTCCCCGGGGGCCCGCCACCCTTCGGACGGATCCGCCAGGGACGTCCCCCGTGGGAGCTACACGCGGGTGTCCACGCCACGGGGATGTGGCCACACCGTCCGGCTCCGTAACGTTCTGCGCAGCCGCGGCACCTGGCCGTGCGGAGCGCGATGGAGTGGTCATGCGGGTGGTCTGGCAGTTGGCGGCGGTCGTTGCCGTCGGTGTGCTTGGTGGGCAGGGCGTCCTCGCGGTACAGGACGATCCGTGGCTCACGCTGGGGGTGGGCGTCGCGGTCGCGGTGCTCGCGCTGGTCGCGTACCGGCTGGTGGTCCAGTGGACCGAGCGTCGCCCCGTCACCGAGGTGGCCCGTCGCGGGATCGGACCTGGGCTCGTCGGAGGAGCTCTCCTCGGGACGCTGCTGTTCGGTCTGGTCATCGTCAACATCGCGTTTCTCGGCGGCTACCAGGTCCACGGCCGTGGCACGTTGCTCGGCGTCGTGGGACTGTTCGGTTTCATGGCGGCGGCCGCGGTCACGGAGGAGGTACTGTTCCGCGGCGTCCTGCTGCGGCTCATCGAGGAACGCGTGGGGACCTGGATCGCCCTGCTCACCACCGCCGTGCTCTTCGGCGCGTGGCACCTGCCCAATCCGAACGCCAGCCTCTGGGGCGCGCTCGTGGTCACGCTCGGCGGTGGCACCATGCTCGCCGCCGCCTACGTCGCCACTCGGAGCCTGTGGCTGCCGATCGGCCTGCACTTCGGCTGGAACTTCGCCGCCGCGGCCATTTTCAGCACCGAGGTCTCGGGCAACGACACCGCACAGGGACTGCTGGACGCCTCCACCTCCGGACCAACGCTGGTCAGCGGCGGTGAGTTCGGTCCCGAGGCGAGCGCGTACTCCATCGTCTGTCCAATGATCGCGACCGTGGCGCTGTTGTGGTGGGCGCGGCGCCGTGGCCACTGGATGCCGCTCCGTGCCCCGCGGCACGCCCAGGCCCCCTCCACCGCTAAACTCCCCCGGTGACCGTTCTACGCCGGTCTCGGGATCTTTGGCGCCGTCTCGACGTTACTGTCCGTGACCTCCCTCTCGGCCTGATTCTCATCGTCGCGTCGTTCCTGCCCGCGCTCGAGGGGCAGGAGACGCAGGTCGGTGACCTTCCGGCCCGCCCCTTCGACGCGCTCGCGGCCGGGGTGCTGCTCCTGATGTGCCTGCCACTGGCCGGCCGGCGCAAATGGCCCGCGATCTCCCTCGCGCTGGTGTCGATCGGGTTCCTGCTCTCCATGCTCGGCAGCTACCACGTGGTGGCGGGTTCGGCGATCGGCGTGGCGCTGCTAAGCGCGGGCGCCCACCTGGGACAGCACCGACGCGCCGCGATCGCGCTCCTCACCGGAACGTACGTGGTGCTGGCTTTCACGCTCCACGCCATGGGGTCGACGGAGGGGCTGGACGGTTTCGTCATCTTCTACGTGATGCTGGCGGCGACGTGGATGATCGGGGCGTGGCTGCGGTCGACCCGCGCCACGGAGGCCGAACTGCGCCACCGGATCGCCGAGGACACCCGCACCGCCGAGCGCACCCGCATCGCGCGCGAACTCCACGACGTGGTGACCCACCACGTGACGGCGATGGTGGTTCAGACCGAGGCCGCACGGTACCTCACCGAGGCCCCCGACCGCCTCGACCAGACCCTGTCCAACGTCAGTGACACCGGGCGACGCGCCATCACCGACCTCCGGCACCTGCTCGACCTTCTCAACCCGGAACACCGCAGAGACGACAAGGCGCCACCGGTGGGCCGGGTGCTCACGTTGGTGGAGCAGGCGCGCCGGGCCGGACAGCCGGTGGAGTTCGTGGAGGAGGGCACCCCTGCGGAGTCGACGGGCAGCGGGGACCTGGTGGCCTACCGGGTCGTCCAGGAGGCGCTGACGAACGCCCTCAAGTACGCCAACGGGAGCCCGACCTCGGTCACGGTGCACCACGGCGGGCGGGACATCAGGGTCGAGGTCGGAACGGACGGTTCCGCGGTGAAGCCCGGCCTTCCCGACGGTAGCGGACGGGGCCTCTCGGGCCTCCGGGAACGGGTTGACGTGTTGGGCGGCGACTTCAGCGCCGACAGGAGATCGGACGGGGGATTCGTCGTGCGGGCACGGATACCAACCGGGAGTGCGTCGTGAGTGCCCCCATCAGGGTCCTGGTGTGTGACGATCAGGTGCTGGTCCGCACCGGACTGGTGACGGTCATCGACGCCCAACCCGACTTGGAGGTGGTGGGCGAGTGCGGGGACGGGAGGGCCGCGGTCGACCACGCCGCCCAACTGCGCCCTGACGTCGTGGTCATGGACCTGCGGATGCCGGTACTCGACGGCATCGAGGCCACGCGCCTGTTGGCGGGCGCCGGAGTCGTCGACCCCGTCAAAGTGCTCGTGGTGACGACGTTCAACCTGGACGAGTACGTCTACGAGGCGCTGCGCGCGGGCGCCAGCGGTTTCCTGCTGAAGGACGCCCCGCCGACACAGCTCCTGCACGGGATCCGCACGGTGGCGAGCGGGGCCGCCCTGCTGGATCCCGAGGTGACACGCCAGTTGGTCGGCCGGTTCGCCGCCCGCGTCCGCCCACCCGACGCCAGCTCGGAGGGCACCCCCTTGACACCCCGCGAACTGGAGGTGCTGCGCCTCGTCGCCGACGGGCTCTCCAACAGTGAGATCGCCGCGGCCCTCGTGCTCAGTCAGGAAACCGTCAAGACGTTCGTGTCCCGCATCCTCACCAAGCTCGGTCTCCGCGACCGGGTACAGGCCGTCGTCTACGCCTACCGTCACGGCCTGGTGACCTGACGGGACCGCACGTCCGGGTCTGGCGCGGACTGTGAGGCACTGTCATGCTCGAGGGCATGCCGATCCCCAGGGCTGTCGCAGTGGTCGTCGACTGCGGTCACGTCCTGGTCATCAAGCGCTTCCGTCGACAGCCACACCCCAACACGTGCCGCCTGTGCGCCGTGGGAGGAGTGAGTGACGCGGCCTGTCCAGGGCATCGCTACGCCGTACTTCCCGGGGGTCACGTCGAGGACGGCGAGACATTCGAGCAGGCCGCGCTCCGCGAGCTGCGCGAAGAGACCTCCCTCCACGCGCGGATCGACCGGCTGTTGTGGCGAGGGGCGCACAACGGCCGCCCCGCCCGGTACTTCCTCATGGCCGACGTCACCGGCGTCCCATTCCTCGCCGAGCGGGCGAGTCGGGCGCACGATCCCGCCGACACCCATGAACTCCTGTGGGCGACCCCAGACGATCTTTCGCCCCTGAACATGCAACCTGTGGACGTTCGCGCTTCCCTGGTGGAGTTGCTGCGCTCCTGATCGCCGTCGAACAGCCCCGCCCCACACGTCCCACGCACGTCAACCCGCGGCTCAGAACACCTCGTCGGCGAGGCGCTCGATCACGGCCGCGACCGCCGCTGGGGCGTGGCGGTTGGCGCTGTGGCCCTGTTTGGGGATGGTGACCCGCGGGGGGTCTCGCATCCTCTCCTCCAAGGCGGCCAAGCGCTCGTGGAGATCCCCCGCACCACGTTCGCCGGTCAGTAGGACGCTGGGGACGTCGATGGTGGCGTAGGCGTCCAGCCGGTTTCCCAGGGCCTCGATCGCTGCCGCGTCCTCGATCTGGGCGGGAACGAGGCGGCGGACACGGGGCAGGGTCGCCGCGAGAAACATGGACAGCCAGACGACGGGTGGGGGCAGGCGGAGAACCTCCCGGGCGAAGGTGCCGAACGCCCGGCCGGGGTGCCCCGAGGCCAGCGCTGACCGCGCCCTGTCGATCGTCCCTGGCTGGTCGGGGGTGGACGCTGTGGCGAAGGGCAAGGTGTCCGCGACCAGCGGTGGGTCGTAGAGGACCGCGCCGACGAAGGCGGACGGCATGTCCACGAGGGCTTCCAGCGCCGCCACGGCTCCGGACGAGTGCCCCACCACCAGCATCGGTTCGCCGACCGCCCGAACGATCGCCCGCGTGTGCTCGAGTTCGGTGGCCGCCGAGCTCGAGGCGGGGAGGTCCAGGCGGTAGGGACGTCGGTGGGGTATGACGACTCGGAACCGCGTGGCCAGGTGAGCGCCAACCCTCCGCCACGTCGATCCGTCGTCCATTCCGGGGTGCAGGACGAGGATCGGTTTGCCTCGGCCCACGTCGTACGCCTGTGCTCGCGTCCCGTCCTCCGCCAGCGCGGTCAGCATGGGCTCCCCCTCCGGTTCGGTCGCACGATCCCACCTCTTTAACACCGTTAAATCACCACGACGCTATCCTTAACGGTGTTAACCTGTCAATCATGAGTGAGCGCAGGACCGCCGACCTGAACCGGGACAGGATCACCACCACCGCCCTCCGTTTCCTCGACGAGGTGGGCCTGGAGGGAATGACCATGCGGCGCCTCGCGAGCGAACTGGACGTGAAGCCCCCGGCCCTCTACTGGCACTTCCGGGACAAACGGCAACTCCTCGACCACATGGCGGACACGATCGTCCGATCCGCGGGAATGGGACCGCCCCAGGAGGGGGAGCCCTGGCAGGACTGGCTCCTCCGACGCGGCCGGGAGTACCGCGCCGCCCTGCTCCGCCACCGTGACGGCGCACGGGTCGTGTCCACCGCCCACACCCTCACCCCGGACACGCTCACGCGCTTCGACGAGGAACTCGCCGCACTGGTCGCCGCCGGGTTCAGCCCCTCCTCGGCACTGCGCACCATCACTGTGCTCAGCCAGTTCGTCACCGGACACGTCCTCCAGGAACAGGCGGAACGCCCCGAAGACAGCGCCGCCCGAGCACTCGAGCGCCAGAGCCCCGACGACCCACTGGCGACCCTGGCCGCCGCACTGCGTGACAGTGGTGGGACGGCGGGAAAGAACGCCTTCGAACACGGCCTCCGCGTCCTCGTCGCCGGAACGGCGGCGGTCGTCGACGTTGCCTGAACCGAGGTGGTCTCTTTGCGGTGACAAAAGCCGAATGTTGCCGCCTGGGTCTTTCCCAGCGCCAGTCGAATCGTGTGGAATGAGGGTTCCCACGGGAGGGGAAAGAAACGGGGCGCGTCCACCATCGTGTGGACGCGCCCTGTTGTCTACGTCTGAGGGGGTTGCGCACCCGGGAGGGGGCCGACGCGCAACCCCCGGCTCTGCGGGGCCTCTAGATCTACCTAGGGTGTATACAAGAATGCAAGGGGTCATGTGGCCGAGACCGGCCAGACGACCCCTTGACGTACCTCCCCGCATTGGAGCGCCCAGGTCATGAAGGTTCCCGTCTGCCGACAGCACCCCGACCGCATTGGGATTCAACACCCCGGCCCTCGCGCTCGGCGGAACGCTCAGGGGCGGGGGATGTTCCTCAGGTTGGAGCGTGCCATCTCGATCATCTGGCCGACGCCGCCCTGGAGCACTGTGCGACCGGCCGACAACGCGAAACCGGCGACCTGCTCGGCGGTGATGCTCGACGGTATGGAGAGCGCGTTGGGGTCAGTGATGACGTCGACGAGGAAGGGCTCGTCGGCGGCGAGCGCCTGGCGCAGCGCCTCGTGGACGTCACGGGGCTCCTCCACTCGCACCGACCGCATACCGATCGCCCGCGCGACCGCGGCGTAGTCCACCGGCGGATGGTCAGTCTGGAAGGACGGCATCCCGTCCACCATCATCTCCAGCTTCACCATCCCGAGCGAGGAGTTGTTGAACACCACGGTGGTGATGGGAAGGCCCTGCTGTCGCACGGTGATGAGCTCGCCGAGCAGCATGCTCAGCCCACCGTCGCCGGACAACGAGACCACCGTCCGGTCGGGCGCCGCGTAGGCGGCGCCGATCGCGTGTGGGAGCGCGTTGGCCATCGACCCGTGGCTGAACGACCCGATGACGCGCCGGCGTCCGTTCGGAGTGAGGTACCGGGCGGCCCACACGTTGTTCATCCCGGTGTCGACCGTGAATATCGCGGAGTCGTCGGCGACCTCGTCGAGGCAGTTGGCCACGTACTCCGGATGGATGGGCGTGTGGTGCTCGATGTCGCGCGTGTAGGCGTCCACGACGCGGGTCAGGGCACGCTCGTGCTTGCGCAGCGTCTCGTAGAGGTAGGAGGAGTCGGGCTTGTTCTCAACCAGCGGCAGCGCCGCACGCAGTGTCGCGCCGACGTCACCGTGTACGGCCAGTTCGAGCGGTACACGACGACCGAGCCGACGAGGGTCGTGGTCGATCTGCACGACTCCCTTCTTCGGCAGGAAGTCGTCGTAGGGGAAGTCTGTGCCGAGCAGGAGGGTGAGGTCGGCCGCCTCCAGCGCGTCGTGGCAGGCGCCGTAGCCGAGCAGTCCGATCATGCCGACGTCGTAGGGATTGTCGTACTGGATCCACTCCTTGCCGCGCAATGAGTGGCCGACGGGGGCGTTGACGCGGTCGGCCAGCCGCATCACGTCCTGGTGGGCGTGGCGCACGCCGGCACCGCAGAACAGCGCGACCTTGCTGGCCGCGTTGATCCGGGCCGCGAGCTCGCGCACCTCCGACTCGTGGGGCGTCACCGTGGCTCGTCCCCCGGTGACCGGTGAGGAGTCCGCCGGCCCGGTGGAGCGCCGCCCCGCGATGTCCCCGGGAAGCACGAGCACCGCCACGCCCGGCGAGCCCAGGGCGTGCTGGATCGCCGCCCGTGCCAGACGTGGCATCTGGTCGGGGTGGGAGACGAGCTCCCGGAAGTCGGTGACGTCCCCGAACAGGCGCTCCGGGTGGGTCTCCTGGAAGAACTGGGTGCCGATCTGCCGCGAGGGGATGTGCGAGGCCAGCGCCAACACCGGAGCTCCGCTGCGCTGCGCGTCGTACAGCCCCTGCACCAGGTGGGTGTTCCCCGGGCCGCAGGAGCCGGCGCACACCGCGATCGACCCGTCGACCTGGGCCTGTGCCGCGGCCGCGAAGGCGGCAGTCTCCTCGTTGCGCACGTGCACCCAGTCGATGCCGTCGGTCTCACGGACGGCATCGACGACCGGGTTGAGGCTGTCCCCCACGACGCCGTAGATCCGCGTCACTCCGGCCGAGACCAGCGTACGGACCAACTGTTCTGCGACGGTGTTCCTGGCCACGGCGATGTTCCCCCCGACGGTCGACACGACGACGCTGCCGTCTCCACCCTAGGAGCGCGCTGGTCCGGCACCTGGGAGCGAAACACACCCGGCCCGCCAGGGGCGCCGCGGGGGCCTGAGGAACCCGTCGTGGACCACACCGCCAGGCGAGGCCCGGTCCCCGACTCGGGTCCCTGTCCCTCGAGGGACGTCGAGCCGGGGAGGTGCTCAGGTGTCGGCCCGTGCCGGCCGGGCGCCGGTGAGGTTGGCGGGAGCCAGGGCCGCGTCGAGCTGCTCCTCGTCGAGGAGTCCCCGCTCGAGAATGAGCTCGCCGAGAGTACGGTGACCGCTCAGCACCTCCTTCACGAGTTCGGCGGTGCGGGCGTAGCCGAGCAGCGGGGTGAGGCTCGTGGCCACGGCCAGGCTGCCTCGGGTGCGCGCGGTGATGCGCTCGCCGTTGGCGCGGATGCCCCGGACGCACCGCTCGGTCAGGAGGTCGGCGGCGCGCGTCAGCAGCCCCGCCGAGTCCAGCAGTGACGACGCGATGACCGGTTCGAACGCGTTGAGCTGAAGCTGTCCGGCCTCCGCCGCCATGGTCACGCTCGCGTCCGCGCCGACGACGGTGAACGCCACCTGGTTCACGGCCTCCGGAAGGACGGGGTTGACCTTGCCCGGCATGATCGAGGACCCCGCCTGAAGCGCGGGCAGCACGATCTCCTGGAGCCCCGCCTGAGGGCCGGAGGAGAGCAGCCGAAGGTCGTTGCTGATCTTCGAGAGCTTGACCGCGCAGCGCTTCAGCAGTCCCGAGGAGAGGACGAAGACCCCCGTGTCGGAGGTGGCTTCGATGAGGTCGCCGGCGGAGACCAACCGAAGCCCGGTGATCTCGCTGAGGGCGGCCACCGCGCTCGCCCGGTATCCCGTGGGCGCCGTGATCCCGGTGCCGATCGCGGTGGCACCGAGGTTGATCTCCCGTAGGTGCGGCAGCAGCTCTTCGAGGCGGGCGGCGTCCTCCCGCACCGTCTCCGCGAAGGCCGCGAACTCCTGGCCGAGCGTCATGGGCACGGCGTCCTGCAACTGTGTCCGGCCGATCTTGACGATGTCGGCGAAGTCGGCGGCGCGGGCGTCGAACTCGACGGCGAGTCGTCCGAGCGCCGGGATGAGCCTCTCGACGGCGCGGTGGATCGCCAGCCGGACCGCGGTGGGGTAGGTGTCGTTGGTGCTTTGGCTGCGGTTCACGTGGTCGAGCGGGTCGATCACGTCGTAGGTGCCGGGCTGGTGACCGAGGAAACGCAGCGCGCGGTTGGCCACAACCTCGTTCACGTTCATGTTGGTGCTGGTCCCGGCACCGCCCTGGACGCGGTCGACGACGATCCACTCGTCGAGTGAGCCTTCCATGAGCTCCCGGCAGGCTTCCTCGATCGCCTGCCGCTTCGCCTCCGGTAGTAGCCCCTGTTCCGCGTTGGCCCGGCAGGCCGCCAGCTTGACCGCGCCGAACGCCCACACGAGGTCCCGCAGGTCACCGCACGGGCGCCCGGTGAGGGCGAAGTTCTCCTCCGCCCGTGCGGTGTTGATCCCCCAGAGCGCATCGGCGGGGATCCGCTTCTCCCCCAGGGAGTCGGTCTCCGTCCGCCACGCTCCGGCGTCGGTGCTCATTCCCGCTCAGCCTCCGATACCGCGTCGGCGGGCGCGCCGGCGCCGCCGAAGTACTCGTGCGCCGTGCGGGCGAGCAGCGTCGCGCCGTCGGCGAGGACCCGGTTGGCGACGTCCCCCACGCAGTGGGCGGCGAACTCCGGCTGGTGGTTGCTCACCGGGAAGCTGCCGAGCCCGATGTAGGGGTGGATCGCCGGGATGTGCTGGGACACGTTGCCCATATCCGTGGACGCGCGGTTCATGGTCTGGTGCTCCACGGGCGCGTCGAAACGGCGTCCCATCCGCAGGGCGTGGCGCGTGTAGATGTCCAGCGCCCGCTCGTTGGTGCGGAACTCGGAGTACGGCTGCGACTCTGGCGTGAACTCCAACGCGGTGTCCGTCGCCAACGCACCGGCCTCGAAACACTGCCGCACCCGACGACGTAGCGGCTCCAGGTCGGCGAGGGTCTCGGCCCGGGTGTACCAGCGGCCTTCCGTCGTGCCCGGGATCGCGTTGGGGGCCTCCCCGCCCACGGTCTGGATGCCGTGCACCCGCGTGTTGGGCGGGAGTTGCTGTCGCAGGAGCCCGATCGCGACCTGGGAGATCACGAAGGCGTCGTTGGCGTTGCGCCCCTCCTGTGGGTAGGCGGCGGCGTGCGCCGAGTGTCCGGTGAACCGCACGTGGTCGTGGGCGACGGCGTAGGGCTCCGCCCAGGGCGCGTCGACGGGACCGGGGTGGGCCATCAGGGCGAGGTCGAGGTCGGTGAAGGCCCCGGCGTCGAGCAGCTCGATCTTTCCTCCGCCGCCCTCCTCCGCGGGCGTACCGATCACGTCGATCCGCAGGTCGAGCTCCCGCGCCCACGGCCGGAGCGCGGCGGCCGCGCCCACCGACATCGCGGCGATCAGGTTGTGGCCACAGGCGTGTCCGAGCCCGGGCAGGGCGTCGTACTCCACGACGAAGCCGACGCGCCGGGACCCCGAACCGTAGGTGGCGTGCACCGCGGTCGGGAATCCCAGATAGTTCGGGGTCACGTCGAAGCCGTACTCACCGAGCAGGTCGGCCGTCCACTGGGCCGCGCGGAACTCCTGCCACGCGGTCTCCGGATGGGCGTGCAGCGTCTCGGAGTACTCCACGAGACGCTCGATCAGGGGAGCGGCGCTGGGCAGCGCCTCCTGTTCAGCGCTCATCGCCGGGGACTCCGTAGCCGGGCGAGGCGGCCGGGTCCAGGCCGCGCTGGACGTAGTCGTCGCGCTGGGGCATCCAGACCTCCAGCAGCCGTCCCAGTTCCTCGATCGGGTTCTCGTGCCAGTCGACGCGGAGGTCGGTGTCGCGCCATCCGACGGTCGAGACGGTCGACAGTCCGGCGGAGTACACGGGGCCGGCTTCGCCCCCCGCCGCCAGCCCCGCCGAGAGGGCCGCGAACAGGCGCTCCTCCAGTTCACCCCGCGCGGAGACGAATGCCTCGCACAGGATGTCGGGGATGTCGGGCCGGGAGAGCATGTTGCCGGCGGCGGCGCAGTGGGCGCCGGTCGCCTCGCCGTGCACGCCGAGCGTGCGCTGGCCGCTGTAGGTGGCCGCGGCGCCCGAGGAGTCGACGACGGTGAGCTGCCGGAAGGCGATGTTCGGCTCGGTCGCGGTGACCGAGGCGAGCGCCGCTTCGGGGCTCAGGCCCGAGGCGAGCGCGTCCAGCAGCGCGGTGCCCAGCCGCGGGTCGGTGATGTTCTGCGAGGAGACGGCGCCGACGGAGTCGCGCAGGTGGACGACCCGGGCGGCGACCGCCGGTGAGGACGATGTGGCGGCGATCCCGAAGCGTCCGTCCTGGTGGCCCGCGATGGAGAATGTCATGCCTGGCCCTCCGAAATCACGGCCGTGGCGTCGATCTCGACGAGCCACTCGGGGCGGGCGAGGGCGTGGACGACGATTCCGGTGGAGACGGGATAGACACCCTTCAGCCACCGCCCGACCTCGCGGTACACCTCTTCGCGGTATCGCGGATCGATGATGTAGATCGTGACCTTGACGATGTCCCGCAGGCTGCTGCCGGCCTCCTTCAGGAGCATGTCGATGTTCGCCATCGCCTTCTCGGTCTGCGCCCGGACATCACCGATGCCCACCGACTCCCGGGTGTCCAGGTCCTGGCCGATCTGACCGCGCAGGTACACGACTCCCCCGGCGACGACGGCCTGGCACAGGTCGTTGTCGAGGTTCTGCTCGGGGTAGGTGTCCTTGGTGTTGAACTTCCGAATGCGGGTGTGTGTCGTCATTGTGTGCTCACTGCCTTCTCGACGGCTTCCTCGGCGTTGCCTGAGCGCTCCGGGTGACCTCGGCGCTCGGAGTCCCTAGACGCTCCGCCCGTGATACCCCATGTATCCGCGCTGGATCGAGATCTGGTCGGTCACGTACTTGGCGTCGTGCCACGCTCCCCAGATGAAGCTCGAGCCACGACGGGACTGCCAGGGCAGGCCCATGAAGTAGACCCCGGGCTCGGTGGACACACCACGCTGGTGTCGCGGCTTGCCGTCCTCGTCGAGCGCGTCGACCCGGAGCCAGTCGTAGTCGACGGTGAAGCCGGTCGCCCAGACGATCGAGGTGATCCCGGCCTTGGCGAGGTCGAGCTCCAACACGGGGGTGGTCACGCACTCGGGATCGGGGGCGAGGCGGCGCGCCTCCGGCTCCTCTGGGAGGTCGAGTCCGTTGCGCTCGACGTAGGCGTCGGCCTCGTCGAGGAGGGAAAGGTAGTTCGCGTCCCCACGCTCGATGTTGTCCCGGAGGTCGGGCGCGAAGCGCAGCACCCCTCCGTCGTAGGAATCGGTACGGCCGACGAGGGTGATTCCGTTGTGGGCCAGCGTGCGGAAGTCCACGGTGTGGCCGCCGTGCGCGCCGCTGACGGCGATGGTGACGTGTTCGGCGCCCTGTGGCGGGGTGGTCGCCTCCCACTTGCCGAGGACCCCGAGCCACCAGACGAAGTCGCGGTCCCGGTAGCTCCGCGGCGGCCGGTCGTGCGGGCCGACGGAGAGATGCACGTCGCGGCCGGAGGCGCGGAGTTCGTCGGCGATCTGAACTCCGGAGGAACCGGAGCCGACCACAAGTACACCGCCGTCGGGAAGCTGCTCGGGGTTGCGGTAACCGCTGGAGTGGATCTGGACCAGGTCCGGGGTCTCGGGAACGATCGGTGGGATGACCGGGTGCTGGAACGGGCCGGTGGCGGCGACCACGTAGCGGGCCTGGATGACACCCTCGGAGGTCTCCACCCGGAAGCCCAGCCCTCCGGTGTTCTTCCGAACGGATTTCACCTCGACGCCACAGCGAATTGGCGCCCCGATTTTCTCCGCGTAGGCCACGAAATAGTCGGCGACTTCTTCTTTGGTAGGGAACTCGTCCGGGGTGCGCCCGGTGAATTCGAGACCGGGGAAACGGTCGTGCCACGCCGGACCGTTGGCGACAAGGGAGTCCCATCGCTCCGAGCGCCACCGTTCGGCGATGCGGTGCCGCTCCAGGACGACGTGCGGCACCTCGCGCTCACTCAGGTGCTCGCTCATCGCGATCCCGGCCTGCCCCGCTCCGACGACGACGACCTCGATCTCTTCTTCCGCCATTCGTTCCTCCAACCCCGTGGTCCTACGTCGCGACTCGCAGATGTGCGCGTGCACACCGGAGACACGGTGCGCCACAGTCAATCTTGGACCAGTCAAACGCACCGGAGGCACGTGTGGCCAATACACATTTCTGGAGTCAGCTATCGATTACACCGATGGACTTCAATGTTGTCATCGCCAGAACACATGGACCGTGCCGGATCGGCGCCCCGACGCGGCCTCCCGCCTCTCGCCCGCCGCCCCCACGTACGCCCAGCCGGAGCGTGCGGAGGGAGGCCCAGGCGACGCCGAGGGGCGCGGCCTGGGCCTCCGGTCGGTCAGAGACCCGCGGCGTCTAGGCGCTCTTGCCCTCGACGACGACGCTCTTGCTCTGGTGGGCACGGTCGCTGTCGTGCAGCAGATCCGAGCCCTTGGTCTCGGCCATCGTCCGCAGCGTCACCGCGCCGATGGTTCCGATCACGATCATCGCGAAGCCCGGGACCATGGAGCTGCCGGTCAGGGCGATGAGCCAGGTGAGCACATAGGGCAGAGTCCCGGCGAAGAACGCTCCGGCCACGCTGTAGGCCATCGACAGTCCGCTCTGGCGGGTGCGCGTCGGGAACAGCTCGGCCACCGCGGAGGCGTGGGTGCCCAGGATGAGGGCCAGGATCACGGCCAGCCCGAAGGTGGCGGCGAACGCCGACAGAGACGTGTTCATCTGCATCAACAGGAACAGCGGAATCGCGCAGACGATCATCAGTCCGGCGGCGGTGTACAGCACCGGCTTGCGCCCGTAGCGGTCAGACATCATGCCCGACAGCGGGATCACACCCATCGCGATGACGGAGGCCGCCGCGGAGAGCAGGGCCGCCCGGTCCGCGGGGATGCCGACGATCTCCTCCTGGTAGGTGATCAGGTACACGAGGACGATGTAGAACGTGGAGTTCATGAAGGTCTCGATACCGACGGTCTGCAGGAACTGCTTCCAGTTCGAGCGGAAGACCTCGACCACCGGCTGGCTGGGGACGTTGTTCATCTCCTCCAGCGCGCGGTACTCGGGGGTGTCCTCGATGCGCAGCCGGATGTAGAGACCGACCGCCGCCAGCGGAACCGTCAGCAGGAAGGGAAGCCGCCACGCCCAGTCGAGCACGACGTCCGCCGGGAAGATCGAGTGCAGCGCCCAGACGACGATCGAGGCGAACAGGAACCCGCCGACCGAACCGAACTCGATCCAGGAGCAGCCGAAGCCGCGGCGCTTCGGCGGCGAGAACTCCGCCAGGAAGGACGCGGCGGACCCGAACTCACCCCCCGCGGCCAGACCCTGGATGATGCGGGCGACCACGAGCAGGATCGGCGCCAGAACACCGACGGACTCGTAGGAGGGCAGCAGACCCAGCATGAGCGTTCCCGCCGCCATCGCGATGATGACGATGGACAACGTCGTCTTGCGCCCGAACCGGTCCCCCAGGTGGCCGAACAGCACCGAACCGATCGGGCGAACGAAGAACGCGATGGCGAAGACCGCGAACACCGACAGGAGGCCCGTGACGCCTTCCTGCTCGGGGAAGAAGACCGCGGCCATGGTCGTGGCCAGGTAGGCGTAGACCGCCCAGTCGAACCAGTGCACGAAGACGCCAACCGCGCCCGCGAACACGCTTCGCCGTAGATCTTCCTTCTTCACTTCTGTCGGTGCGCTGCTCGTCATTCGCTCTCCTCGATTCTCGTTCGCACACCCCGGGACGACTCAGCAAGCCACGGAAGACCTCTGACGCACCATGAAGGTCCCGCGTTGGACCAGGAGGATGTGTCGGTGTCCCAAGGGTGCCGAGCGAGCACGGCACGGTGCTCGGCACGGTCGTCGCGCCGATGCACTTCACGCAGGTGAGGCCTGTGCTCTGCCTCATAATGATCAAGGCACGGCATATGATCTGTACAACACATAGATGCGAAGCCCCCCTTCGGAAATTCCGATAGCGCGGAGAGGCCGGACCGATGGCGGATGTCAGCCTGCGACAACTGGAGTACCTGATGGCCGTGGCACGGCTCGGGTCGGTGACGGCGGCGTCACGCGAGCTCTTCGTGTCACAGTCCGTGGTGTCCACGGCGCTGGCCGACCTCGAGGCGGCGCTCGGGATCACCCTCTTCGTCCGCTCCCAGAAGGGTATGCGGCTCACGGCGTCGGGGCAGCGCGCCGTCACCGCGGCCGACAACGTGCTGGTCAGCCTCGACCAACTCCGGGAGTCAGCCCATCAGGAACGGGAGGAGGTCGAGGGGCCGCTCACCGTGGGGTGCTACGCGACGATCGCGCCCATCCTGCTACCGAACGTGATCGCGGAGTTCTCCCGTCGGTACCCGCGAGTGCAACTCTCCATCGTCGAGGCGGCACATGAGAAGCTGCTCGAGGACCTGCTGGACACCCGGATCGATCTCGCGATCACCTACCACTACGAGATCCCCTCACTGCGCGCGACCAGCGGAGTGACCGCGCGGCTACTAAGGTCCGATCCTCCGTACGTGCTCACACCAGTGGACGGGGAGCTGGGACAACGCGAGGAGTTGACCCTGGCCGACCTGGTCTCGGAACCGTTGATCCTCTTCGATCTGCCGCCCGCCGGCGAGTACTTCCTCGGCCTGTTCGCGCAGTCCGGTCTCACGCCGAACGTGCGGTTCCGCACCGCGAGCTTCGAGATGGTGCGCGCCCTGGTCGCACGTGGCCTGGGCAGCGCTCTGCTCACCCAGCGCACCGTGCTCGAGCGGAGCTACGAGGACCTGCCGTATCTGACGCGGGATCTCGACATCCAACCCGAGGGACTCGGCGTGGAGATCATCCACCTGACCGACCGGATCCCGGTACGTCGGATGCAGGCCTTCATCGACGTCTGCCAGGAGCTCGTGGTCTGACCGTCCGCGGGCCAGCAACATACGACCCCTGGCCGCCGCGTCCTAGACGCGGTCCAGGACGGTGGACAACGGCGGGAACCGCCAGTAGGAGAGCATGTGCTCGAGCATCTGGCGTTGGACGACCTGTTCCTCCTCGGCCGTGGCGGGACGGATCCGCTCGGCGAGTTCCGCGAGGTCGATGTCCACCGTTTCCAGGTCCGCCGCGTCGTCGGTGGCATATCTGAGGTCGAGCTCGTACATCGCGCCGTCGATCTCGACGAAGGCGTTCGTCGGGTCGGCCGCCCGATCGGTCGTCCGCACCAGGAGATCTCCCTCTTCGGTGCAGTCGCAGGAAAGGTAGTACTCGCGGCGGTCGTCGGGATGGCTGGAGAGTCGGACCTCCCACCCGGTGTCCGGGACACGGTAGGTGACCCGCACCCCACCGCCCTGACCGGCGTGATCGCGTGGAGCGGGGCCGCCGACCCGGTTGAGGATGTTCACCTGCTCGATCTCCCAGTCCTCGTCGTAGACGCCCAGAGTGAGCGCGTCGATGTCGGCGGCCGTGGCGCGCTCCAGTTCGCGGAGCTCCACGAACGCCTGCCCTAACGCGATCGCGAGGACGAGGCCGAAGCTCCCGACCACAGCGAGAGGTGCCCGCCATAGCAGTCGTGTTCCGGTCAACCTCCACCACAGCACCAGGAAGGTGAGGGTCGCCGTGCCCACGACGAAGGCGAGGGTGTCGAACGAGCCGACCTGGGGGTGCCACAGCGAGCTGACCGGCAGGAACAGTACGACGCACCCGAGGACGAGGACCGCCGCGACCACGAGTGGACGGGGTTCCCCGAGGGCGCGCAGCAGCCGGGAGTACAGCCAGATCGCGAGGCAGGTCAAGCCCCACGCCGGCAACGTGAAGACACCGACGTGCGGAAACGAGATGGACTGGGTGGAATCTCCCAACTGCTCGAGCCCGTGTGCGAGGTTGTTGAGACCGATGGCCACCCACGCGACCACGACGGCGAGCGTGGCGCCCACGACCGCTCGACCGGCGGGAGATCCGACACGCGCGGGCGTCTCCTCTGGGGTGTGGGTGACCAATCCTGCTCCAACGTGGGCGTCGACGGCGGCGCGGCGGCTCCCGGCGCGCACGCTGGTGGAGAGCGTCACACGTCCCCTGACCAGGCTCTCCACAGTCTCTCAGTCGACTCTTCCCCATCAGGGATCGCCCCCGCCCGGTCGCGGGTCACGCCCGCGAGCGCGCCGGCGTACGGACGGAACCGCCGGCGGTCCAGGTGTTCCGCCGGGATCCGGTGGTGTCTGTCCCGAAGCTCGCTCTCAGTTGCGCGCCCTGTTCCGCTACCCCGCACCAAGCCCATCGCCACTAGCCTGGACCTCCTGGACTTCTTGGACCTCCTGGACGCGATCCGGGGTTCCTCGCGCGAGTGTCCTCAGCCGGGCGATCTCCTCCAAGCGGGGGTCGTCCTCAGCGCACGCGGTCCGGGCGGCGTCGAGAGCCGGGAGCGCGAGGTCGGGCCGTTCCTCGTTGAGGAGAACCTGGGCCCGCAGGATGTCCATGTCGATCGCCGCCGACAGTTCCCCCGCGTCTCGGCAGGCGGCCGAGGCACGTGCCGCGTCGCGGGCCGCTTCGGGACGTTCCGCCGCCACAGTGATTCGGGCGCGTGTCTCCGCCAACTGCGCCTCGCACGTGGCGCGGATCGCGACCGGTTCCACCGGCACGGCCGCCACCGCCTCCTCCGCGACGGGCAGACAGGCGAGCGCGGCCTCGGTGTCGCCCGACCAGAACAGGGCCTGCGCCTGTTGACACCGGCAGGACGCCGCCGCGACTTGGTTGCCGAGGACGGCGAAGACCTCCGCCGCCTGTTGGAAGCGTTCCGCGGCCTCGGCGTCTCGGTCCAGCCCGTAGAGCACCATGGCCATGTCCTTGAGAGCCACGGCGACCGGATGCGTTTCCCCGCTCCCATACTCCTGTGCCTTGGAGACCAGGTAGGCATAGTGCTCGATCGCGGTGGTGTGCTCGCCGAGGTTGCGGTAACTGTCGGCGAGGATCAGCCAGCAGGCGTCGGCCCAGGCCGGGTTGGCCAACGTCCCCTCCGCCCGCTTGTCGAGCACCCGGTTCGCGATCCGGTTGGCGGCGTGGCGGGCCTCGTCATATCGGCTAGTGACGTGGCAGGCGGTGGCGAGGTAGTACCAGTGGTCGGTGCTGTCCAGATTGAGGGAGCTCAGCACGGTCACCGCGTCGGTCAGGTCGGCGACGGCCTCAGCTCCACGGTTCCCCTCCTCCACGAGGGCGCGACCGCGCTCGTAGCGGAGGTGGGCGCGTACCGCCTCGGGAGTGTTCGAGGGCAGGTGGTCCAACTGCTCCCGCACCAACGCGACGAACTCGGGAAGACGGCCGGCACGTTCGTGCGCGGACTCCAACCGCGTGAACGCGCTCATCGTCGCGGCGTAGGACCCGGCCGCGAGCAGGAAGTCCTTGGCGGTGGTCGCGAGGCTGATCACCCCCTCGGGCGCGGAACGTTCGTGCTCCCGCCAGAACGCCTCCAGGTCGGCGATGATGCCCACACTGAGGGGGTCGCCGCTGGCGGCGGCGTACTGGGCGGCGCGACGCAGCGCTGGGTAGGCTCCGTCCTCGCGCAGGATGACGAGCACCTGCGCCATGCGTAGCTCGCCCCAGGCGATCGCCCACGGGTCGCCGGCCTCGTGGAGTTCTCGGAGGGCGGATCTGGCCTCGGCGAGGGCGTCCTCGGCCCGCTGGTTGTGGGCGAGCCAGCGGGCGAGCCAGGTCCGGCAGAGGAGATGTCGACGATGGTCGTCGTTGCGCCGGTGTTCCTCAGCCGCCCGGCGCAGCCCGTCTCCGGTGTCGGCGTCCCACGCCAGTACGGCGTGGAGTTCGGTGATCCGACCCACCAGGTGTTCTGGGGGCTCGGCTGGAAGGGCGTCCAGGTAGTCCCGGGTCTCGGTGTCCTCTTGGGCCCGTTGGTGCCATTCGGCTCGCTCGAGCAGGTCCTCTGGGGACATGCCCCGTGGGGCGGGCGTCCGGCGCGGTGCTCGGCTGGTCGGCGTGAGCGGCAGGAAGTCGACGACCGGTTCCGCGGCGAGGAGGGACCGGATCCGGTCGCCCTGGGCGGTGGTTCCGTTGCGCTCGTCGAACCGTGCGGCGAGGTCGAGGGCCAGCTCTGTCATCTCCTGGCGCATGGTCGCGACCGGAGTGGTGGGGTCTTCGTGCACGCTCCAGGCGACCAGCTCCTCGCCGCGTCCAGCGTCGTCCAGCCTGCGCATGAGCAGCGCGATGGCCGCCGCCATCTCCATCGTGCCGTTGGGGCGGTTGAGGTCGCGCAGCCGGTGGGCCGAACGCCGCACCTCGATGAGCCCCTGGTCCTCGTTGCCGGTCATCGCGCAGAACTCGATGTGCATCGCCATGTACTCGATGCGGTACGGCCGCTCGCTGAGCTCCCACGCGGAGCGGCGTCGCGCGAGTGCCACGTCGCTGGTCGCGCCCGCCTTGGTCAGGGGAAGGAGCATGAGGCACTGGATGGGGGTAGGTGGCTCGTCGAACTCGACGTCGCCCACGAGCGCGGGGCGGGCGATCTCCCGCGCCCGGGCGAGGGACGTCTCGTCCCCCCGCCGAACCAGGCGTTCGACGTCCACTTCGAAGTCCCACACCGATCGCGGCCTGGGGCCGCCCGACTCCCACCACAGGCGATGGTTTCGCTCCTCTTCCTCCCAGTCGCAGGTGACCTGCGCGACCCAGCGCCTCATGTCGTAGACCGGATGGAGGTTGTGGCCGCCGGCCTTGAAACGCCGCTCGACGTCGCTCATCGCCTGGTCGAGCTGCGCCATGGTGATGTCGGGGAACTCGACCATGGTGTGCACGATGTGCGTGTACCAGAGGCGCAGCGCGCGGTCGTCCTCCGGTTCGAACAGTTCGGGCCGTTGGTCGTGGTCACTGAGGCACCGGGAGAACAGCGGAAACGCCATGTGCCACTGTCCGGCCACGCTGTAGGCGTCCGCGAGCCGGCGACGCGCCTCGAAGGCGAGCCGTGCGAACCCCCCGGCGTCAGCGTGGCGAACGACGTCCTCCATCGCCGCCTGCTGCGCCTCGCCGAAACGCATGGCCGAGGCCTCACTCAGCCGCTCCCGCAGTTCCGCTTCGCCGCGACTCATGGCTTTCCTCCCGGGGGCATCGCCCAGTCCAACAGGCCGAGGAAGGACTGGTTGAGTAGTGCGCTGTCCTGCGAACGCAACGGATGGTGCCCGTGCAGCAGTGCCTGGCCGTACAGCGCTTGGACGGCGAGGCCCACGAGGTCCGCGCTGGGCAGGTCGATCATCCGACGCAGCACGGGACTGTTCAGGTTGAGCACGAGCTGCGGTCGACGAGGCTCCGGGCTGGTGTCCGCGGACCCCACCGAGGACAGAACCGCGGACCACAGGTCGTCGGCCGACTCTCGTGCCGCGCGCATCTCCTCGGCCTGGATGGCCTGCCTACTCACCAGGTACAGCGCCGGAAGGGACGAGGGGTCGAACGCACGGGGCAGCGGGTCACATCCCAGTGGTTCCAGCACGCGAGTCGCCGCGCTCAGCAACGGTCCCAGCCGACGCTCCTCCTCCGCGTCGGGTGCCGCGAAGCGGGTGGTGAGCTCGCTCGGTTCGAGGGGGCGCACCTCGAGCGCGCGGTCGAGGGCCGACAGGCGTCGCATGATGTCGATGTCGTAGGCGTAGCCCCCATTCACCACGCCGATCCCCTGCGCGTGCGCGACGGCGGCCAGTTCTCGGAACCCGTCGGCGGTGGTCGTGTAGCGGATGACCGGGTGGGTGCGCCGGAATTCCGCGAGTGTCACGGGGCCCTCGTTCGTCTCCATCGGCCACCAACGCTCGACGATCCGCAGCATCTCGGTGTCGTGGAGCGCTAGGGCCTTCACTCCGAGGTGGTGGACGGTCAGGAACCGACGCAGTCGCCGGGGATCGGTGCTGGCCAGGCGTACGAGCCAGTCGCGGATCTGACTTCCCAGGGCCTCGCGGGTCCGTGCCAGCAGGTCGTCGTCGTAGACCTCCTCACGGCTGGCGGTCGGCCGCAGCTCGCTCGTGTCCACCACGCAGCGGACGAAGAACGCCCAGTCCGGGAGTAGCTTCTCCACCCCGTCGGCGACCAGCATCCGGCGCAGATACACCCGGTGCCCCGCTCGCTGCGCCGGGTTGGCGGAGGTGGGGAGAACGAAGGCGAGACCGGAGAGTCCGGCCTCGGGGACGTGGAGATGGATGACGTCGAAGGGCTCGAAGCCGAAGAGCCGCTCCGCGTAGGAGGACAGCGCCGCCCCGCGCCTCTCGGGCGTCGAGTGGCGGGTCCGCCAGGGCAGTTCACCGGCGCTCACCACCTGGCCCGCCACCGTGACCGGGATCGGTAGCAAACCGCCGTACCAGGTGGCCAGCCGCGTCACCGTGTCGCCGGCCAGCCAGTCCCGCATTCCCGGACGCGGGACGAGCGTGACGGTGGTGCCCGGCTCGGATCGTTGTTCCTCCGCCCGCTCTACTCTGTAGCGCCCGTCCGCGAAGCCGGTCCAGGCGACCGTCGGGCCACCGTGGGCGGAGCGGGTGCGCACCCGGATCTCGTCGGCCACGAGGAAGCAGGACAGCAGTCCGATCCCGAACTGCCCCAGGAACTCCTGGCGCGCGAACCCGAGTTCGTCGCGCTTGGAGCTGCGACCGATTGTGGCCAGCAGCTCGTGCACCTCCGTCTCGGTCAGACCGATGCCGTTGTCGTGGACGCGCAGCGTTCCGTCCCCGGTGCTCTCCCACGGCTCGACGGACACCGACGGGGCCGTGTCCGGGTCGAGCGGCGCCCGTGCGCCGCACGCGTCGACGGCGTTTTGCAGCAGCTCCCGTACGTACACCCGTGGACTCGTGTAGAGGTGGCGGCTGAGCAGGTCAACGACCCCGCGCAGGTCCACCTGAAACGCGCGTTCGGTCACCGTGCCCCCTTTGTCGATCACTCGAGACGGCCAGGAGTATAGGAAACAAGGGGGATCCACCCGAACACACTTACGCTCGTTCGCGGCCGGCTGGTGGGCGGCGAGCGGAAACGCGTGGTATTGGGGGCGCCGCCGCCCGCGACCGGCGATTCGTGGGTCACCCCCGGGCCCCACGACTGGCCCGGGCGCCGACCGCTCCGCCGGTGTCGCGGGTCCATCGACGACTCCAGGCGCCCCAGGTCCCCGCCCAGTGCCGTGGCCACGTCGGTCTCGGGACGCTCGGACCAGTGCGGGGACGCGTGGTACGTCGCCGGCCAGGTCTTCCTGGCGAGTACCGCGACGAACACGTGAGGGGCGCGACTACTCGTCCGCCTCGCGCGCGGCGGCGAGCGCGTCGTCGACGGCCGTCTCGTAGTCGCCGAGGAACGTTGGCTCGGGGTGGAGGACCATGGTCGCCAACGCGGACACCGCGGCGGGGACCTCGCGCACCCATCCTTGGATGGTGCCCCCGGTCCGCTCGCTGATGGCGGAGTCGGCGACGCCGACCGTGTCGATGCCGGCGCTCTGGCACAGGCGCACGGCACGCGGCAGGTGGAAGTCCTGGGTCACGACCGTCGCCGCGTCAACCCCGAACACCTCACGGGCCCGAGCACAGGAGTCCCAGGTCGAGAAACCGGCGTAGTCGGCCGCGATGTGCTCGGCCGGAACCCCCTCATCCTCGAGAAAGTCGCGCATGGTGTCGGTCTCGTTGTAGTGGTCGACGCTGTTGTCACCGCTGACGAGCAACACCTCCACGCTGCCGGCGAAGTACAGCTCCGCCGCCAGCTCCAACCGACGGGCCAACACCCGCGACGGCTCCCCGTCATCCCGCACCCCCGCCCCGAGGACCAGACCGACCGGGCGCTCGGGCACCTCGTCGGCGGTGTCGTAGCGGTCGTCCGCGGTTCCCGAGACGATCCACACGAACGGAACGAAACCAGCCACCACCGCTACGACGCACAGGACCGCCATTAGCCGCCAGCGGGAGAACTGCCGGCGCCGCTTTTGGTTGGGCCCGGTGGTCCGGGTGGAGGGAACTTCCTCGGAGGTCGTCACATCCTGTAGGACGAGCGAACCGGTAGACGGGTTCCGGTCCCACATCAGCGGTCGTCGAGGGAGGTGAGCGTCCCGCAGCCTCGTCCCAGCGTGGCGGGCGTGGCCACGGGTCGACCGGACGTTCGGCGCTCGGGAGACGTCGGGGTGACGCCCACTCCCTGGCCTCCACACCCGAACCGGACGCCGTCGGCGACACCGACACACCCCACGGTCAGGGCGGGGGTTCCTGCCGCCGCTTTTCGGTCTTTTCGGGATGCCATAAGAAGGACCGGATACCACTAACGAAGAACAGAGGGACACAAACGACGCAATCCTGGCGATGTTGAATTAGTGCGGACGAGTGGTGACGTGTTTTCTGGGGGCTTGGTGCCACCTGATGCTCTTTGGGTCATTGTGCCGACTCGCCCCATCCGCCCATCCGAGTTTCGGCTGGTGTGGGGAACGAATATACCGGGTACGGTTGCCCGAATATCCATTTCCACACCACTCGAAAGCAATTCCCGTTTCTACTGCAAAAACGCTCGTTGCTGCGGTCTCGTGTTGCGCGTAAGGAAATGGCGGCTAATGGGTGATGGTGTCGATGTCGTCCCCGCGCCGCCTCCACACTGATTCCAAATGGTGGTGCTTCCTGTGACCGAGACGGCCGAGTCGAGCCCTGTCCCGCAGCACGAACAACGACCGATGAGCCTTGGGACGTCGGCGGCGCGCAACCTGGCGACGACGACGAAGTCCGCCCCACAGATGCAGGGGGTGACGTCACGGTGGCTGCTGCGGCTGCTGCCCTGGGTGCAGGCACGAGGCGGCGTCTACCGGGTGAACCGCCGACTCGTCTACACGATCGGTGATGGTCGGGTCTCGTGTGTCAGCACGGGGGCCGAGGTGAGCGTGGTGCCCGCGGAGCTGCGCGAACTCCCGGCACTGCGGGAGTTCGGCGACGACTCGGTGTTGGAGGCGCTGGCTGGGCGGTTCGAGCAGCGTGAGTACGAGCCGGGCGACGTCATCGTGGAGGCGGGGCAGCCCAAGGACGCGGTCTACGTTCTCGCGCACGGCAAGGTGAACCGCGTCGCGCGGGGCGAGTACGGGAACAACGTCGTCCTGGACGTGCTGGTGGGGGGCAACTACTTCGGCGACGACCTCCTCACCGGAGCCCAGGACACCTGGGATTTCACCGCGAAGGCCAGCACCCGATGCACGGTGCTCGCCCTGTCACAACGCGCCGTG
Source organism: Spiractinospora alimapuensis (assembly GCF_018437505.1). Lineage (NCBI taxonomy): Bacteria > Bacillati > Actinomycetota > Actinomycetes > Streptosporangiales > Nocardiopsidaceae > Spiractinospora > Spiractinospora alimapuensis. The sequence continues at coordinate 2,181,135 of NZ_CP072467.1, forward strand.
GGCGAACTGACCGAACAGTCCGACGCTCTGCGCGGGCACGGTTCGGATCGGGTGTCAATCGGTGCGGGTGAGTACGAGTGTGGACTGGGGCTCGGACTTCTGGGGGCCGGGCTCTTCGCCGGCGTCTTCGAGGCCTTCGCGGTAGAAGTGGATCGTCATCGTGTCGCCCTCGAAGGTCAGCTCCACCTCGTCGCTGGGGGTCCAGAGCGAGGCGCTTTCCCGGTCCACACAGCGATAGGCGTGGACGTTGGCCACTCCCTGCCCCGTGAACGCGACGTTCGCGTCATAGCCGTCCTCGTTGTCGTTGACGCCGAGCAGTCTGATCTCCGTCGAACAGGAATCGTCATCGGGCACCCGTAGTGCGGCGGCCCGCTCCCCGGTCTCGACCTCCGCCGTGAAGAGGTTGCCCGAGTCGGCGACACCTTGCCAGGTCCCGGCCTCCTCTTCGGAGAATCGGTGACCGTCGCTTCCCGCCGCCCCGTTTCCGCTGTCCCCCGCTTCGCCACCGACCTCTGTGCCATCCCCCGAGGTGCCCCCCGCGCCCAGCGCGTGCCCCAGCAGAACGCCCGCTCCGAGAAGACCGACGGCGGCCACCGCGCCGACCGGGAGGAGCCACCGGGGTGGTCGCCGCGGCGGGGTCGGACCGGCGTGCGACGGACGTGGGTTCGTGTTCGGGGTCGACCATGGCACCGTGGCCGTCGCGGCGGACGCACCGTCAATCACGGCGCTGTGAGCCTCCTGGACCGCCTGGTCGAGACTGGAGGCGTCAGTGGGGCGTTCCTGTCGACCAAGGAGGGCCATGAGCAGGTCCACCGCCCCCGGGCGGGCGGCGGGGTCCTTCGAGAGCGCGGCCGCGGTCAGCGGACGCAACGGTTCGGGAATCGCGCTCAGGTCAGGTTCGGCGTTGAGTACGTTGTGCAGCACGTTCGGGACCGTGCTTCCGTCGAACGGCGAGGCCCCGGTCGCGGCGAAAACCAGAACCGCACCCCAGGCGAACACGTCAGAGGCGAAAGTGGCGCTCCCGTCCGTGATCTGCTCCGGTGCCATGAACGACGGAGCCCCGACAGTGGAATTCGTCAACGTGCCCGTGCCTTCGGTGATCTGGGCGATGCCGAAGTCGATCACTCGTGCTCCCCCCTCGCCGAGAAGCACGTTTCCGGGCTTGAAGTCGCGGTGCACGATCCCGGCCTCATGGATGGCGACCAAGGCGGTGGCCGTCGCGACCGCGAGACGGATGAGGTCGCCGCCCACAATGACGCCGCCCTGACGAACACGCTGATGCAGTGACAGACCCTCGACGTATTCGCTGACGATGTAAGGAGTGTCGGCCTCGAAATCGGCCGCCAGCACCGCCGCGGTGCAAAAGGAGGCGACCTGGCGAGCGGCTTCGGCCTCGCGGACGAACCTCTGGCGGACACCGCTCTCACCTAGCGCTTCGTGGCTCAGGCACTTGATGGCGACGCGGGCCCCGTCCTGGTCGCGCTCGGCGAGATAGACGGTGCCTTGACCCCCCGCTCCAAGGCGGCCGAGCAGGTTGAAACCGGCGATGTTGGGGGGATCACGGTCCAACAGGGGTGTCGGATCAGGCATATGGTGCTCCCGAGGGGTGAGGCCCCACCGGCGGGGATCGACGTGGCAGGGAGTCCTCGACTGTCTGGGATGGGTGAACCCGTCTTCGGTCGGAATCGGACGGAAACGACGCGCTCCTCGCCGAGTGAACGCTGCGGTTTCGCTGGCTTCTCGATCCCCCTGACTACCGCTGGATCCGCACGTCCCGAGCGTCCCCGATGTCCGCGAAGGAGATGTCGACGGTGGTGCTGCCGGGTGTGATGGGCAGGAACGCGTAGTAGTTGTGGGTCCGTTCGGGTCGGATGATCAACGCGCTGAGGTCGCTTCCGGACGCGGAGGTGCACAGACAGGAGGGAGAGAAGTCGTCCCCGTCGAGGGACTCCACCCGGAGGGGGTGTGCCGTGGCGTCGCCGTCCACGAGACTCACGGCGTGCGCGGAGTGGACGCGAAAGTCCATCCACGACTGCCCCATGTCCAGTCCCACCCCGATGTTCTCGTCCTCCGGATTGGTGACCTGGTACGTCAACAGCGCGGTCGAGTCGGTCACCGCGCGCAGGTCGGTGAGGGCCACGTCGGCTTGGAGTTCGGGGTTGTCGGGGTCGCCCGCGGGTCCCGTGAAACTCACGTCCTCGGGGGCCGTGCCCTCGCTCCGCTCGGGCTCCTCCCCCGTGACGCGTTGGTCCACGGACGCGTCCTTGGGCACGCTGATCGTCACTCGACGGTTGAGTGCGCGGCCCTCCTCGCTGTCGTTGCTGGCGATCGGGTCGTCCGCGCCGTAGCCCTCCGTGGTGTAGTCGACGTCCGCGTCGACCGACTCCTCGAGGCCGTCCCGCACAGCGTCGGCCCGGTCCTGGGACAGGGGGTCGTTGATGGCGTCGTCGCCGGTGCTGTCCGCGTGGCCCTCGACCGTGACCTCAGCGGCCTCGGCGTCCTCGATCTGGCCCGCCACGTCCTCGATCAACGCGTCCGCTTCGCCGGTCAGCTCTGACTCCTCGACGTCGAAGAGCACGTCGGTGGAGAGGTTGATGTTCGTGGCCTCACTGTCCTCGATCACCGTCTCCTCTTCGGAGGTCACCACCGACTCCAATTCCGCGGGCTGCGGCTCGGCCTGGGGGGCGTCCGCGGGCGCCGCATAGTCCAGCCCGTCCGGCGCCCCCTCCTGAACCGGGACGTCGACGAACGGCGGTGCCACCCTAGTGACGACGGTTAGCTCCTCCACGTCCTCCGGAGGCGCCTGGAGGACGGCGTACCCCTCCCAGGTATCGCGCTCGCTCCCCGCCGAGCCGAGAGTGCTTGCGTCCCCGGTGTCACTGCACAGGCAGGACCCCTCATCATCGACGAAGGGCTTGTGCAGCACACGCCCCCCGGGATCCAGCCACGCGACTCCCGTGAGCACTTCCCCCGCTGCCTGTTGATACTCGTCGTTCAGGAGGGTGTAGAGGGGCTCCATGTTCGCCGGCAGCGACGCGTCGCCCTCGTTGACCAGGGACATCTGGGCGACCATGTGGTCGTCGTCCACCCGGTGCAGGCTGATGTCGGCTCGGGCTTCGGGCAGCGTCCACAGGTTGGTCTCCTGGGACTCGGGGTCTTCCGGTCGTGCACCGGAGTCCCCCTGCTCACCGTCTTCCCGCTCTTGGGGCTCGCTCCCCGACTCCGGTGCCTCCCCCTGACCTGACGCGCAGGCGCTGACGAACAGTAGGACCGCGATCCCCGCCACACGAACACAGTGAGCGGTCGGACTCACCGCAGCGTAGAGCCAGCGCATTCCCGTTCCCTCGATCGTGGTTACCCACTCTGGGTCAAGCTCGCCGCGAGTCTCGCACTCACCCTCACCCTCGTCAACTCCTTTCGGGCAACACCGAATTGATTCGAGGAGGATCGGATCGTATCGGCGGCGTGGATGGACCCTTCAGCGACGGCTACCCTTGCGGCCATGAGTGTGCCGACCCGAGGAGAGACCGCCCAACGCAGGCGGGAGAGCGCGGATTCCACCTCCAGCCAGCGTCTGGTTCGACGGGAGCAGATTCACTCGGCGTTGCTGGCCATCATCGAGACCACGGGCAAGTCCCTTGGTGAGATCCAGCTCAGCGAGATCGCCGCTGGCGCCGGCCCGACGGGCATCAGCCCCGCGAGCGTCTACACCTACTACGCCTCAAAGGAAGACATCCTGCGGGACGCGGTGGAAGCACGGGTCACAGCGTCGCTGGCCGACTTCGACGCGCGCTTTCGCCGCACTGAGAGTTTCGGCGAGTACATCAGTCGGATCGTCGACCGTGTGATGGCGATGTGGAACGACAACGCCGCACTCCTCCGCTCCGCCGCTGGACTCGCCGCCAGCAGCCCGGAACACCAACGCTGGTGGCAGACCTTGTTCAGCCCGTGGGTCACTGAGATCCGCGTGGCGGTCGAGGAGGCACGAACCGCCGGGGAAGTCCCCACTGTGCCCGGCGATCTCGAAATGATGGTCACCGTCTCCGCATGGGCGGTCGCGTCGAGCTGCCAGCAGCTCGTGACCACCCCCGAGCTGGCCGAGCGACAGGACCTCGTCCGGGAGACACTCACCCTCACCTGCCGCCGCACACTCGGGGACCCGTGTTGAGCACGGGCGTCGGCCGAGGCGTCACGACTGTTCGCGGTGACTTCCCCGCGGGAGTCCACGGCCGATAAGCGCACCATCCCCGTGTCCGGCCCGATCCGAGTCTGACTCACTCGGACGCACGACGAAGGCCCTGAGTTGGATCGCTCCTACTCAGGGCCTTCGGTTGGCGTCTGTGCCGTGGTGCACCATCAGGGACTCGAACCCCAAACCCACTGATTAAGAGTCAGTTGCTCTGCCAATTGAGCTAATGGTGCTGGTGTGGTGGTGGGCGGGCCTGTCCGCTCACCGGCGAGTTAACTCTAGCAGCGCCGGGGAGTGCTCGCGAACTGGATTTGCAGTGAGGACTCCCACCACCGGGGTTACATCATCGCGAACACGGCGATGATGATGACGGCCACGAGCGCGACCGCGGCGATGATCCCCAGGACGATGGGGAGCACCGGGCGGTGCGGGGTCGGCTCCTCTTCTGGGTTCTCGCTGACGAAACGTTGGAACTTTCCGGTGGTCGCGGCGGGATCGATGTCGCCGTCACCGTTCTGCTGTGCCATGTGATCACCCTAGCGATTCCTGTGTCACGCGCGAACCGGCCGATCACAAACTCTTCTCCCTGTTGGCGTCGGTGGTGGGGTGCGGCTTGTCCGGCCCGAACAGGGCGGATCCCACGACGGCGATCAGGGTGTTGAGCGCCAGCCCGACGACTCCGGCGTGGATCCCGAAGAGGGTCCCGGCACCGGCCAGCGCCATGCCGCCGGACAGGACGGCGCCGGCGAGCATCCCGACGAACACCGGGATCCGGGCCATGCGCTTCCAGTAAAGACCGATGATGAACGCCGGGGCGATCTGGATCAGCAGCTCGAACTTGAGGACGAAGATGTTCACGAGCAGCGTCGGTGGGTTCCAGGCGAGCACGAGCAGTCCCGCGACGGCGAGGAGCCCGGCGACCTTGCCGACCAACAGCGCCCGCTTCTCGCTCGCCCCGGGGTTGATGTGGCGCTGGTAGAGGTCGCTGGAGACGATCGAGGAGAAGCTCAGCAGCACGGAGTCCGCGGTGGACACGATCGCCGCGATGATCCCGCCGAAGAGGAGGATCATCATGACGTAGTAGAAGGGTCCGAGGGCGGCGACGTCGTTGGCGATCCGGCCGACCAGCTCCTCGGACTCACCGTCGGACAGTCCGGGATAGAGCTGAATTCCGATGATTCCAACGACGAAGATGACCGCCGTGGTGACAAGCGGCATCCAGGCGATCCACGCGAACGATCGACGAAGGGTGCGGGTGCTCTCCGCGGCGTAGATGCGCTGAATGGCGTGCGGATACACCGCCGCCCCGATCCCCACCAGCACCAGCATCGACAGCCACGACACCGACCCCTCGAGGGAGGGGACGGCCGCCTTGTCGGGTTCTTCGGTGACGACGTGGGTGAAGGCGTCGCCCAGGTCGCCGCCGATGAGGACCAGTCCCCCGATGACCAGTACGGCGACACCCACCAGCAGGGCGACACCCTGCATGACGTCGGTGAACGCGACCGCACGCATTCCGCCCATCCACGAATAGGCCACCATCACGAAGACGAAGCCCAGCATGGCGACCTGGTAGGGGACGGTTCCGCCGGTGAGGCCCGCGATTCCGTGCCCCATCGCGACCAACTGCTCCAGCATGAAGTTGCCCAACCCCCACAGCATCAGGAGCGCGGCGAGGACGGAGATCGGCGCGTAGTCGAAACGGTGGCGCAGCCAGTCCGTGGGTGTGAGGAACCGTTCGCGGCGCGCGATGCGCTGGAGCCTCGGCGCGAAGAGCAGGTAGCCACCGATGATCACGGTCATGAACATGACCGACTGCCACCACTCGAACCCGAGCCGGTAGGCGGACGGAGCGTAGCCGACGATGTTGTTGCCGCTGTACTGGGTGGCGTACAAGGTGAAGAACAGGACGATGATGCCCAGGTGTCGGCCGGCGAGATAGTAGCTCTGCATGCTGTCCCGCACACCGACGCGGGTCCGGCTCACCCACCATCCGATGCCGAGCATGGCGGCGCCGTAGGCCACCAGCACGATGACGCCGGGCGGACCGGCGAAGGTCAGGTCATTCATCGGTGTCCTCCTCGTCGGCGTCGGGCCACTGGGTCGCGCACAACCAACTGAGATAGCCGCACAGGGCGACCGAACCGGCGAGAGTGGTCCAGGCCCAGAGCGGAAGCCCGAGCACGACGGGTTCCAGGGTTCCCGCGGGCCAGTACCAGGGGACGGACACGAGAAGGATCAGCACGAGGACGACCCACAGCCACGGCCGACGGATCGGCTCGGCTGGAGGGGCCTTGGGGTGAGGGGACACGGCACTCCTACATACGGACAAGACGCAGATATCGCACAGGGGTCCGTATGTTAGACGTCATCTCAACAGATGGATACACCGGCCTACGGGTAGGGCCGGAGGGATCGGGGGACGGAGGACCCGGCATCACCCGAGGGCGACCTCGGGAAGCGCCAACAGCGCGGCGTGACTATGGGCCGGCGCGCCGTGGGAGCGCAGCGCGATCCCGGCCGCGCCGAGCGCGCCGTCTCCCGCGAACACCGGCTTCCGACCGAGGCGGCGCCGCAGGCGTCGGACCACGAGCGACCCGACAGGGCCACTGTTGAGCACGGAGCCCGAGAGCACGACGGTCTCCTCCGGGCCCGGACGCAGCGCGGTCACGTTGTCGACGAGCCGCTCCGCGGCGGACGCGGTCACCCGGCAGGCGACGGCGTCACCCGCGTCGGCCGCGGCACCGACTGTCGGCGCCAGCAGACCAAGTTCGGCGGGCGGCCGGGAGTAGACCGCGGCGCGCAGGTCCTGGGGACGGTGCGGGTCCACTCCGAGCTCGAGCGGCAGCAAACGTCGCAACACCGTGTCCGCGCCGCGATCGTCCCAGGCGGCGAGCACCGCGCGAAGTCCGGCCAGCGCGATCCACACGGCCGACCCCTCGTCACCGAGAAGCCATCCGTTTCCGTCACAGCGTCGCACCACGGTGTCGTCCTGGATTCGCGCGGCGACGGCGCCGGTCCCGGAGATGAGGACGAGCCCGCCGCGTCGCTCGGTGCCGGCGGCGAAGGCGACGGAGATGTCGTCGCGCACGGTGGGAAGCCCGGGCAGTCCGAGGCCCCGCCATACGCCGTACACCATGTCCGCGGCGTGTGGGGCGCTGGCGACGCCGGCCATCCCGACGACCCCCCGCCGGATCCGGTCAGCCTGGACCGAGGCGATCGCGCCGCCGATCGCGTCCCGGAGCGCGTTCTCTGGGTAGAGACTGGAGTGTGGATTGGCTCCCGCTCCCCTCCCCCGGCCGCGGACCAGGCCGTCCTCGTCAGCCACAACGCAGGTGGTGCTGGTCCCACCAGCATCGACACCGAGTACGAGTTCTCCCACCGGCACCATTGGTTCCTCCCCTGGACCAAACACGCGTTGATTATTCGGAGTTGGATCACAAAACGTCCGCACGTTACTACGCTGAGCGTCCACCGAGTGCACGTATAGCTCCGATAACGAAAAGTATTGACGAACTCAAAGCCGACGAAGGAAAATTTCATACATGGCAACAATTGATCCCTCTCCCGACGACACAACGCCCGACACTTCCGCCCCGACACGTGCCGCTCCCAGCACGGTAGTGCGGATCCGGGCGCTCATCCCCTCCCTAGCGCCAGCGGAACGTCGGGTGGCCCGGGCGGTGGTGGACAATCCGGACCACGTCACGACGTGCTCGATTACCCAGCTCGCGAAGGAATGCGGAACGTCCGAGGCGACCATCATTCGCTTCTGTCGCACAATCGACTTCTCCGGGTACCGTGACCTGCGAATCACGCTCGCCACGGAGTCGGGACAGGCGCGGAGCGCCGGGCAGGAGCATCGGGACATCGGTGGTGACATCAACCCCGACGACACTCTGCTCACCGTGGTCGAGAAGATCGCCTACACCGACGCCCGCGCCGTCGAGGAGACCGGCGCGCAGCTCGACATCGAGGAGCTCCGCCGCGTCATCCTCGCCCTGTCCGGTGCGCGACGCATCGACATCTACGGAGTGGGCGCGAGCGCCTTCGTCGCCGCCGACTTCCAGCAGAAACTGCACCGCATCGGAGTGACGTCCTTCGCCTGGTCCGACTCCCACACCATGCGCACGAGCGCCGCGGTGCTGGAGGACACCGACATGGCGATCGGGGTTTCCCACAGCGGTGCCACCACTGACACCATCGCCGCCCTCGCCCAGGCCCGGGCCCGGGGGGCGACCACCGTGGCCATCACCAACTTCCCGAGATCCGCCATCACCGAGACCGCGGACCACTGCCTGACCACCGCGGCTCGGGAGACGACGTTCCGATCAGGAGCCACCGCCAGCAGGCTCGCGCAGCTCACCGTGGTGGACTGCGTTTTCGTCGGACTCGCGCAATTGCGCTACAGCGACAGCCGCGCAGCCCTGGAGTCCACCTTCGAGGCCGTGAAGGGGTTGCGCATCGACCGTGGTGAACAGCAACGTCGAGCCCGGAGCCGCGATGACTGAGTCAGTGCCCGTCATGCACGCCCCCACGGAAGAACGCAACCACGACACCCACGACATCGACCTCCTGCCCAGCCTCGGCATCCTCCAACACATCAACACCGCCGACGCCACGGTGCCCAACGCGGTCGCCCTGGTTCTGCCGCAGCTCGCGCGGGTGGTCGACGCGGCCGTGGAGCGGGTACGCCACGGTGGTCGCGTCCACTACTTCGGCGCCGGGACGTCCGGTCGGCTCGCCGCTCTGGACGCGGCCGAGGTTCCGCCCACCTTCGGTGTGCCTCCTGACCTGTTCGTGGCTCACCACGCGGGCGGCCCCCGGGCCCTCTCCCAGTCCGTCAAGGAGGCGGAGGACGACGATCGGCTCGGCGCGTCCGACGCCGCCTGTGTCCACGCGCAGGACGTCGCGATCGGCGTCACCGCGAGTGGCACCACCCGCTACGTCGGGGGCGCGTTACGGGAGTGCCGCAGGGTGGGCGCCGTGACCGCCCTCATCAGCGCCAACCCGGGGTCCCCACTGGCCCACCAGGTCGACGTCCATGTCGGCGTGGACACCGGAGCGGAGGTGATCGCGGGGTCCACCCGCATGAAAGCCGGAACGGCGCAGAAGCTACTGCTCAACGCGTTCTCCACCGCGACACTCGTCCGGTTGGGCTGCACCTTCTCCAACCTGATGGTGGGTGTCGACGCCGGAAACGCCAAACTTCGTGGCCGCATGGTGGGACTCCTCGCCCAGGCCACCGGCTACACCGAGGACACCTGCGCCGAGACCCTGGCCGAGACCGGCGGCAACACCAGGGTCGCCCTGGTGAGTATGCTCGCCGGCGTACCGGTCGAGTCGGCGGTCATCGCCCTGCGCGACGCCGGTGGTTCCGTACGTGGAGCCCTGGAGAGCCTGGGCACCGGCCCGACCACTCCGACCCACGTCCCGGACGCGACGTACCCCTAGTCCTCCACGGTCCGGCACTCCGCTCCCCCGTCGTCACGGACCCATCACGCATGCCCCGGTCGTCGGCAACGGTGCGCCGACTTCACGACAACCCACCGACCGCACGGGGGACGGGCCGACACGACTCCCCCACGACTCTCGTCCGCTCCACACCACTCACCCGAACGGCCACTGCCACGGCACGACAACACGTGACGCGGAGCACACCGCGGTGGGCGGGTGCTCCCGCCCACCAGCGCGGGGCCGGCGCCCCACACGGTTCATGGGAACCGGCGACTACTCGCCCGATCCCCCGTCGCGGACCCAGCCTTCCGACCCGTCCGAACCGAACAAAGGCACGTACGCGTCCCGCTCGGCGGGCAGTCCCCACGCCGCCGCGAGCTCGCTGACCTGGCTGTGTTCCCACGCCTGGGGTGACAGAGTGGCGACGGCGGCCAGGGCCTGTCGCCCGTGCGCGTCGACGGAGTCCGGGGCGACGTCACCGGAGGCCTGGGACCGTGGGCCGAGGGCGAACTCCAGGGCGTCGGTCACCAGGAGGGTCGCGTCGACCTCCGCGTCCCACACCGCGCACAACGTGCCGAACGCGTCCGCCTTCGCGCCCCTTGCCCGCTCGCCCAGCAGCCCCGCCGTCAGCATCAGGTGGGTGTGGTCGTCGACGTCGGCGTAGGGCGAGGGGAAGATCTCGTCCAGGTCCGGCGCGGCCAGGTGCGGCAACAGGACCTCTGTGGTGTGTTCGGGAACCTTGGTACCGAACACGTGCACCTGGCCGACGGCCGCCGCGATGCTCGTGGCGTCATCGGCGTCGAAGACCTTGGACTCGAGGAGTTCCAGGGCGCGGGCGTCACTCTCGTCGCTGAGCACGCCGATCGCGAACAGCGCGGAGGGGAGATCCTCGTCGGGAATGTCGCTGAGTCGCTCATAGGCGCGCAGGAGGGGAACGAGCCGGCTGGCCTCCTCCGGGAAGAGCGAGAACAGGTTCGCGGCCTCCTGGGGGACGTACTCGCGGTTGCGCAGCACGGGATCGTGCACGAGGCGCATGAGGCGCGGTATCCGCTCACGGATGGCGTCGTGGGTGGCGAGCTCCGCGGCGACGAGGGCGCCGCCGCCGGTCGTGAGCGCCTTCAGTTGGGTGGTGTGCCGGCGATGCCGCTGTTCGGTGGGCGCCTCGGCGATCCACGTCCGGTAGCGGTCCGTGGCCTCGTCCACTGTGTGTCCGGAGACCCACGCCACCTCGTCGCGCCAGAGCTGGACGTCGCGCGGACGGGGGATCGCGTCGCCGGGGCGGCCGGCGGCGAACTCGTGCAGCAGGGCGAGCACGTCGTAGGGGCGGACCGTCGCCGCGTCGGTCGCGATACGAACCAGGTAACTGACCACACCGGGTGCGGCCACATGCCCCGGAGCGGGATAGTTCAGGAGCTCCGCGAGGGCATAGCTGGCCTCCAGCGGGTCCTCGCTGTGGTGAAGTTCCGCGAGGAGTTCGGGAACCTGCTCTCCTCCGTCGCCCACCCGGCCGCGCCAGTCAATGTCGCCCACACCGCTCAGTGGGCCGTCACCCGAGTCACTCAGCATGCTCATGACCCTATAGTCTCGCCGCGCGTCCTCGGCGCCCCGCGGTTGACCTCCGCGCCGGGCTTCGTCGACCGGATTCGGACGTCCGTGGTGGGCGCCGCCGTCCCGTGACCGTGTACGCGGCCCGCGACGGTGGTGCGCCGTCCCGCGAACCCGAGGAAGGCGGCTCAGTCCGCGATCCAGCCTCCGCCGGCGACGAACCGGTAACTGCCACTCCAGCTTCCCCAGGAGGAGGACTCGACACCATTGCTCTCGGTGGACTCGTAGGAGTCCTCGCCCGGCTCGATCACGATGGTGACCGTGCCGCCGTCCTCGAAGGTGATCTCGCCGGCATGGACCGCGGCCAGACACACCGCTGAGTCGTCGGTGTAGAGCTCATCTCCCCACAGGGGACCCGCGCTGTCCTCATCGCCGTCGGCTGGGCAGTCGTAGACGAACTCGGATCCGTCCTGGCCACGGTGTTCCCGGGGGGTGGTGGACCAGTCGGCCTCCTGGATCGATCCGTCGCCTCCGTCGCCCGATTCCCCGCCCTCGTCAGCGTCCTCCTCGGCGGCGTCCCCGCCGTCCTCCGGCGCGGTCTCGGCGTCCTCTGGTGGGGGCTCCTGCTCGGAGGAGTCCCTCCGCAGGCGGTGAGTAACAGACCGCTCAGAACCGCGGTCAGCGCGATCCCCGCTTTCGCCGTGTGTGCTTCGTACCGCATCCTGCCCGTCCCTTCTGGTCGTTCCTGTCGTCGGCGGCGCACAGCGTACAGCAGTAGTGTGCGCCGAATCACGGCGGGTTACCAGGCGAGGGCGATCGTCGCAGGTCATCGGACACGAACCGGGTGGACCCGGTGCGGCCCACCGCGCGGGGGTCTACTTCCGGCGCCGGACGCGGCCGTATCTCGTGCGCAGGTACCCGCCCTTGCACTCACCCGTGATGCGCACATGGGGCATACCGTCGGCGCCGCCGACCTCGTCGAGCTTGTTGACCACGTGCCCCATCCAGGAGGTGTCGAGGTCCAGTTGGGCGGTCACGCCGGGCGGGAAGATGAGGTCGGCGGAACCCCAGGAGAGAGTCACCTCGATCTCCACCTGGGAGGACTGGAAGCTGGCCTCACGGAAGTCCAGGCGGGTCGCCCCACCTGGGTTGCTGAGGACGATCTTGTGCGGGACCACCCACTGCCCTCGGCGGATGATGTTGCCCATCTTCTCGCGGAGCTCCAGGACCTCACCACCCTGCCGGGCGAGGTGGGCCGCGCCGGCGGCGGGCGCCACCTGCCCGTCCGGCAGGTCCGCCGTGATGGGAATCAGGTCACCGTAGGTACGCGCCTGGTAAGTGCGCTCGAGACGTTCGTCCAGCTCGTCCAGCGCGATGCGCCCCTCGGCCGCGGCCTCACGGAGCCGTTCGGCGACCTGGTCGCGGTCGGAGTCGGCGGCACGCATCGAATGCGGGTCGATACTACTCACGGCTCTCCTGGCATCGGGGTGTGCGAATCAAGACTAATCCCTCCCAACCCCATCTCTCGGCAGCGGATCCGGACGTGGCTCCGCTCGTGTGGCCTTTGGGTCGAGGGCGGAGGCGGAGGACGGCCATCGCGGCGGCCGTGGGGTTCTCATTCCGCGGTGTTCGGCCCGCCGACGAGTCCGGGGGCGGTTCCCGTTCGGCCGCGCGAGCGAATCACGGTGGTCATCGGGAGGGTGAAGGACCAGTTCTGGTTGGCCGGGCTCAGGGAGGTACCACCGGGGGCTGGCGGCTCGGGCGAGCGCGTCGGCACGCGGCAGGCACCGATCTGACACAACGGCTGATGAGCGCACTCCGACCGGCGCCGCGAAGGGTGGAGACCTCCGCGTCAGCGCCCGGCGCGACCTTCCCCACCGATTCCTCGACTGAGTCTTCAATCGCCGCCAGCGCGGCTGCGCCCCCTCCCCCCGGCACGAGAACCCGCGTTCCCGAGCGCTCTCACCCCCGACCTCCCAGCGGTGGCGTGACGTCCTGGACCCACTGGACAGCGGCTGCCTTGGGCAGGTCCGGTCACGGGTCACCGGCGCGGCGGTGGGTGGGCCGGCCCAGACGCGGGCCGGCCCAGCCTTTCAGTGGTCATGAGCGGCGGAGCGCTCGGTTCAGCGTGCGATCAGTCGCGCGGGAGGAGCCGACTGGGTGTGTCCGCGTAGGAGAGGTAGAGGGAGTCCCGTGCGCTCATGGCGGCCGCGTAGAGGACGTTCCGTTCCGTGGTGTGGACCTGGGCCAGGCTCACGGGGTCGCCCCCGGTGGAGCGCAGCGCGGCGCGTGGGGGAACCAGTGTCTCCCCCAGCCCCACCAGGGCCACTCGGCGGAACTCCTGCCCCGCGAGCTGGTGCATCGTGTCCACCCGCACCGCCCCGGGATCGTCCACGGCGGTCACGGGCGCCGTACGGACGCCCGCCGCCTCCAGTTCCTTGCGCAGCCGTCGCACGATCCAGTGGTTGCGTCCGGCGACGGCGATCGCGTGGGGTTCACCGTCTCTCTCCACCCAGTGACCCACCAATCGGGTCACCGCGTCGTATTCCTCGGCCCGACCTGTCGCCTGGTGGACGGTCGGCCGCGGCCCCCGCAGAGTGGACCAGGGCGCTCTGTGCGTCGTGTTGGTCCGGATCCCGGTGGCGAACTCCTCGATCTCCTTCGTCGTTCGGTATCCGTCGCGGAGGATGCGTGCCCGGCCGCGAACGTGGATTCCCAGGGCGGCCAGTGACACCCTCGGTTCCGTCACCCGTTGCGCGGGGTCGCCGGTCAGGAACACGTCGTCGGCGCCTGGCGGCACGATCGCGCGGACGAGCCGCAGGTGAGTCGGATGGAACGCGTGGACGGCGTCCACCACCACGTGTCGGTAGCGCGGCCCAGCGCGGCGGACGGTCTCCGCGGCCCGTGCGGCGAGGTGGATCCGGCCCCAGTTGTTGTGGGCCCGCATCGCTCCGGCGTAACGCTGGATCGTACGCCACACACCACGCCGGTACTCCGGCGCCAGGTGGACGCGGCGGCCGTTACGGTCACACCGCAGATACGCCGCGGGATCGGCGATCTCCTGGGCGAGGAGGACATGCTCCCACTCGTCGACCAGGAACCGACCGGTGAACGGAACACCGTCGGCCTCGGCCATCCGTTGCCAGTCCGCCACGAGCTCCTCCCGCGTCAGCACCTGCGGGCGATGACCGATCGACTCCGCGACGACGCCCTGGGCGAGTCCGCCGATCGTCGTCACGTCGAGCCTGGCGCGGTCATCACTGTCGCCGAGCAGCTCGTCCAGGTGGTGGGACAGGGTCTGTGCCCGTGCCGCCTGCGCCGTGACCAGGAGGACACGTTCGGGAACCCCGCCCGCCGTCTCCGCCTCGGCACGGCCGCCAACCCGTCGCGCCAGGGCCCCGGCCCGGTGCAGTGGGATCGTGCCGATCCCCGTGGCCGGCGAACCGGTGACCTGGGTCGATCCAGCGAAGTTTCCGTGGGTGAGGGGACGGTGCCGCGGATGGAGGTAGGTGCGCCAGGGGCCGAACGGGGCGTTCACCACGGCGGTGAGAGCCGCCGGCGCGACGATCGGTTCGTCGTTGACCCTGGGGAGCCCGGTGCTGGGGACACGCGGAGCGGGGACCGTGCCCAGTGGCGTGGTCGGCTCGGGCTCGGGGGTGTAGGCGTGGGCGTACGCCAGGGCCTCGGCGCGTGGCCGCACCGTGACCAGGCAGTACAGGTCTTCGCTTCTCGGCACGATGACTCCGGACCAGTCGTCGTCAAGGCTCAGTACTCGTACCTCGTTCGTCCCAACGCTTGTGTCAACACCTCGGTCGGCGATGAAGTCACGCATCACCGACAGTGTCGCGAGTTGTATGTCGCGGTCCATCTGGGAGAAGTCGTCCAGAAAGCTGGGGGCTATCGCGAGCTGAGGCACAGGTTCCTCCGTAAGGCCATGGATCGCGAGGGGGAAGGAGGCCACCGCGGCCATCGCGTCCATATTGGTATTCCTACGCCTCGGCGGATTTCGGCAAACCGGCCCACACACCGGAAACCCGAGAAGGAAAACGTGCGATCAACACTCCAGGTTATCGCTGGTCATCGACGCCATTTCGCACCCTGGTTCGGTCGATTGCACCGACACCGCCCAGAAGGGGCCCTCACGGGCATGACAGCCCGCGATCCCGGGAACCGAAAGGCTGTTTTCGACCTCGCCGAATTTGGGCCGGCGGTTACCAGAGGTCCTCCCGGCGGAAGAGCGCGCCGCGAACCTGGTCGACCCGCTCCCGCGCGTATCCGGGCTTGATGACGTGGTTGATGAGGGCGAGGCGCTCGTCGTGCGGCAGGAAGGCCGACTTCATCGCGTTGACCGTGAACCAGCTCAGGTCGTCCAGGGTGTAGCCGAACGTGCGGCACAGCGCCTCGAACTCCGCCGTCATGGAGGTGTCGCTGAGCAGACGGTTCCCCGGGTTGACGGTGACGCGGAACCGCAGTCGGCGCAGCATGTCGATCGGATGCTCGGCGAGCGAGTCCACGACGCCCATGTGCACGTTCATGGTGGGGCACAGTTCCAGCGGAATGCGCTGGTCCCGAATGTAGGCGGAGAGCTGCCCGAGCTTGTCGCCGTCGGCGTCGCGAACGATGTCCTCCGCGATGCGCACACCGTGGCCGAGCCGGTGCGCCCCGCACCAGTGCACCGCCTCCGCGATCGACGCCACACCGAAGTCCTGTCCCGCGTGCAGCGTCAGGTGGAAGTTCTCCTGCCGAATCCGCTCACAGGCGGCGATGTGGCGACTCGGCCGGTCGCCGTACTCCGGGCCGGCGACGTCGAACCCGACCACACCCGCGTCCCGCTGTCGAAGCGCGAGGTCGGCGATCTCCATCGCCGCCGCGGACTCCCGCAGCGCCGTGAGGATCACCCGGGCGGTGATGTCCCCGCCCCGGAAACGCGCCTGCGCCATTCCCACCCGCAGGCCCTCGAGCACGGCCTGGGTGGCCCCCGCCAGGTCGAGGTCCTGGCGCGTGTGCTGTTCCGGGGCGAAACGGATCTCCGCGTACACCACGCCGTCCACGGCGAGGTCGAGTACGGCCTCGCGGGCGACCCGCGACAACGCCTCCTCGGTCTGGGTCAGGTCGACGACCGGCTCCTGTCGCGCGAGGTACTCCTCGATCGACGCGGTCGGCGCGGTGTCCCGGAACCACCGCGCGAGCCGGTCCGGCTCCGTCGCGGGGAGCTCCCGCTCCGCTTCCCGTGACAGCGCTGTCAGGGTCGACGGCCGCACGCCGCCGATCAGGTGGTCGTTGAGCACCACCTTCGGCAGCCGTTGGATCGTCCTCCCGGTGAGTTCAGCCATGTTCTCCTTGTCCGCGTTGTGCACGCGACGCGCGCGGCCCGATCGTCCCGCGTCGAGCCGGTGCGCCGCGCCGTGGGTAAATTGCCGAAATCATACCCCAGGGGACCAGGCACGATGCCCGCCCCCACGCGGAGACACACGCCACTTCTCGTCGGCTCGCCCCGACTCCATCTGGGAGGGGACGCTCGGTCCACGCACCACGCTGGCCCGTCCCGGCGTCCGCGACCGGTTCGCCGACGCGCGGGCCCCGGACCGGCCCGCGAACTCCCGTCGCAGCCCGGCGTGGGGGTGGGTGGGACGTACCCGCCACCCCCACGCCGGTGACCGCGGGTTCCGGCGACGGGGACCGCTGAGGGCCCTACCGCTCCTCGTCCTCCCATGGCCAGCTCGCCCGCACGCCTCGCTCGATCAGTGGGATCAGCGAGAACGCGGCGTCGTTCAGGCCGGCGAACGTGTGCCGGTTGTCGACCCCGGACGGCCCGTGCCCGGCCCGGTATCCCACGAGGTTCCACGTGTAGACCGGAACCTCGGTGGGGACCTCGGCGGTGGGCCTCGCCCCTCGAGACCGAGGGAAGGTCTGCTCGTCGGTGACGATGACCACGCGGTCGTGCCGGCGATAGTTCCTTCGCACCGCCTCGGCGGTGTTGGTGCCGCCCATGCTCTTGAACCGCTCCAGGATCCGCAGCAGGGCGTCGCCACGGTGAACCGGGACCGGCTCGTTGTTGGTGCCGAACTGCACCAAGTCGGCCTTCTTCGCCCGAAGCGCCAGCCCCGCGCCGAAGATCGCCGCGGCGTCGGCCGAGGTGAGGGTCGACCGCTGCGAGAGGCGACCGAACATCGACCCGGAGCGGTCCACCAGGATGAGCGTGCGCCCCGGCAGAGACGGAACGTTGGCCAGGGACGCCTGAAGCGCGCGCTCCAGCGACTCCGCCCACCGCAGGCTCGGCGCCGCCCGGTAGGCGGCGAGGAACCGCATCGGCATCTGCCGGGACCGCGCGACCGCCTCGGGATCCGCGAGCCCGGCCGCCACCTCCGCCGCGACCGTGTCACTGACCCCCGCCTCGTCGAAGTTGCGCAGGTTGCGCAACCGCGCCATGTAGCCCATGGACGGAATGATCCGTTCCCACGCGGTCGCGTCCAGCGGCCCCTGGATCCACCCGGCGAGCGATTCCCAGGTCATGCCGGCGTCCTGGAGCCGTCGCGGCGCGTCCTCCTTCTCGAGGAACGCCCGGCGTTCCTCCACGGGGAGGCTCTGGAGCGCCTCCCGGGCTCGCAGGGTCGCCAGCTCGGTCGGAATGGCCTGGTCCCGCCCGTGCCTCCGGTCCAACGCGTGCTGGAACAGCACCCCCTGACGTTCGTCCCGCGTGGTGGGGTGGGTCAGGTCGAGCACGTCACCGAACCGGTAGGCGTGGCTCTGGGTGTCGTACTTCAGCAGCGAGCGCTCGTCGTACAGCCGAACGACCGCGTCGGCGACTCCACGCTTGACCGGCTTGGGGATGGACCGGCCGTGGCGGCCCATCCAGTAGGCCAGGGCCTCGCCGGGCTCGTCCGCGCGCCGAAGGACGGAGGCGACGAGCTGCCGACTGTGACCGGCGGCTCCCGCGTCCAACCGGGCCTTCGTGGCCTCCAACGCTCCCACGAGCGCGGCGGAGCGCAGGTTGGCCTTCTGGCGCAACCAGGCGAGCAGCGCGCCCAGCCACTCGACGTCGGACACCGCGAGCTCGGCCACGAGAGCGCGGAACCGTTCGTCCCGTTCCCCGGCTCCCTCGTAGAAGGTGTCCTCGCCCACCATGGATGACACGGCCAGCACGAAGAGTTCCGAGCGGGTGTCGCGCAGATATCCGGGGGCGCCTTCGTGGGTCCGGGCCGTCGGGCGTGTCTCGCCGCTGACGGGGCTGGTGCCACGGGCCGTCGCGGCGCGGTTGTTGAACTTCGCCATCGCGCACCTCCTGCTGTCCGTTCGTTCGCGGCTCGAGCGGAGGCGGCGGTGTCACGTGGGGAGTACCCGAGATCGAGTCGGCGACGGAGGGCAATCGCCTACACCGCACCAATCGGCGGCGGCTGAAGTATCCGTCACCGGCGCACCGGGAAACTCCACGTGTCACACCGCGCCCCTCCCGAGATCAGGGCGACAACGGTGTCCACGTGACCGTCGTGGACCCCGAAGGATCCACGGCCGTCCCGCTAAGGATTCGAACCTTTGGGTGCCAGAAGTAACCGTTGTCTACGCACCGGGAGGCGCGTGGGAAAAACACTAGGCGTCTCTAATCGCGCCCACAACACATTTTTTCGACGACAGCCAAAGAGAATGGGACACCTAGGGGAAACGGACGTGGGTGGAGAACGGGAAAGGGACGCCCGAGATCGAGGTCGGCGACGGAATTGGTGCTCTACCTGGCTGAGCTACGTGCCCGTGGGCCCGGCGGGATTCGAACCCGCGACATCCCCATTAACAGAAGTATCCGTCACCCGCGCACCGGGCATCCCTGTATTTCCGCGTGTTTCACACCGTAGCAGCCACCCGAGTTCACGGCGAGATCGGTTCACACCCGATCGCGACGATCCGACGAATCGACGACGACCGATGTCCAGGAGTCGCACCTGGATTAACACGAAGTAACCATCTCCGCGCACCGGGAGGCGCACTACGAGAACTGTAAGCACGGCGCCTTGGCGGCACAAACGAGTTTTCCCGAAAGGGCTCCGCGGGCGGCGTGGCCGCCCGCGGAGTGGGGTCACGCCTTGGCGCCCACCGTGCGACGCAGCCACACGGCGATCAGCTCCAGCAGCATCACGACGGAGAACAGCAGGATGATGATGAAGGTCACCACACCGAACTGCAGGACGTTCGACGCGTTGAGCAGGTAGAAACCGATGCCCCCCGCGCCGACGATCCCCAGGAGGGTCGCGGAGCGGATGTTGACGTCCAACTGGTACAGCAGGTGCGCCACGAAGGACGGCATCGCCTGGGGCAGGGTCGCGGCGAAGAAGACCTGCGCGCGGGACGCACCCGTGGCGCGCAGCGCCTGCTCCGGCCCTGGGTCGACCTCCTCCACGGAGTCGGCGACGAGCTTGCCCAACAGACCACAGGCCCCGATGGCCAGCGCCAACGTACCGGCGACCGGCCCCAGTCCGATCATCACGACGAACATGATGGCCAGGATCAGTTCCGGGACACCGCGCACGAACACGATGAACATGCGGCACAACTGGCCCACCCACCGGTTCGGCGCGACGTTGCGGGCCGCGAGCACACCGATCGGAAGCGCGAGGACCGCACCCAACAGGGTCGCGGCGAACGCGATCTGCAGGGTGACCAGCAATGCTTCCAGGAGCACGCCCAGGATTCCGCCGGTCTCGGGCGGCAGGAAGCGCAGCAGGACCTCGAAGATCTCGCCACCGGTGGCGAGCATGCCCCGGAAGTCGGCGGCGACGGAGCCGATAGACGCCAGGATGATGGCGACCACCAGGGTCACGTAGCCGGTACGCACGACCCGCCGGCCGGTCCAGGGCGGTGTGGTGCGCCCCGACTTCACCGCGGCGGCCGAGCGCGCCCGGGGGTCGTTGTCGGTACGTGTCGCGGCGCTGACCTCGGCACGACCCGCCTTGATCCGTCGGATCACGAACCCACTGATGCCGGTCGGCCCGGCGTCACTGCCCGGTCCGAGCACCGCGCGGCGCACGGCCCCGGAGATGAGCTCGATCACGACGCAGAGGATCAGCACGATGAACGCCAGCGCCATACCGCGCTGGTAGTTAAGCACCCCGAGGGACTCGGAGATCGCCAGGCCGATTCCGCCGACACCCACGAAGCCCAGGACGACGGAGATCCTGAGGTTGATGTCGAGCCGGTGCATGGCGGTGGCGATGAAGGCCGGCAGGACCTGCGGCAGAAGCCCCGTCCACAGTTCCTGCGCCCGACTGGCGCCGGAGGCGCGGATGGCGGTGCGGGGGCCCTCGTCGACCTGCTCGATGGAGTCGGCGTACAGCTTGCCGATCATCCCGATGGAGTGCAGCCCCATGGCGAGGACACCGGTCGCCGCGCCGATCCCGAAGATCCGGAAGAAGATGATCGCGAACACCAGGTCCGGGATCGCGCGGGCGACGACGATCACGGCGCGGGAGCCGTAGCGGACCCCACTGTTGGGAGCGGTGTTGCCGGCGGCCCAGATGGACAGCGGGATACTGACGGCCACGGCGAACAACGTCGCGACGATCACGATGGCGAGGGTCTCGCCCACCAGCGCCAGGATCTCCGCCGGCTCCGGGAAGTCCAGCGGCAGCATGCGACTGACGAAGTTGGCGGCGTTGTCCAGACTGTCGATCAGCGTCGCGACGTTGATCCGGAGCTCGATCAGGGACCACACACCGGCGACCAGCATCGCGAGGACCGCGAGCGTGGCGACCGCTGAGTTCAGCTTGGGCCGGGCCAGGGTTCGGCGGGGCGGAGTGTCCCCAGGGCCGTCGGGGGATGCCGCGGAACGCGGCTCGGTCACGGTTGTCATGTTTACTCCGCGACCGCCACCGAGCTGACCGGCGCGCTGACCCGCTCGTAGATGGCCATGGCGTCGGCACGGTCGACGTCGGCGACCGGCGTGTCCATCACCATCTGTCCGGTGTGCAGGCCGACGATGCGGTCGCCCCAGCTCAGGGCGAGGTCCACCTGGTGCAGGCTGCACATGACGGTCAGCCGGTCCTCGATGGAGATCTCGCGGATCATGTCCATGACTTGGGCGGAGGTCTCCGGGTCGAGGGAGGCGACCGGTTCGTCCGCCAGGAGGATGTCGGGGTGCTGCATGAGGGCACGGGCCACGGCGACCCGCTGCTGCTGGCCGCCGGACAGGGTGTCGGCGCGCTGGAAGGCGCGGTCGGCGATACCGACGCGGTCGAGCTGCTCCAGTGCCTCGACCCGCACCTCTTTGGGGTAGGTGGGCAGGGTCAGCCGTGGGCCGCGCAGTCGGGCCAGCGCCCCGGAGCACACGTTCTCCAGCACGCTGAGCGGGCCCACCAGGTGGAACTGCTGGAAGATGAATCCCACGCGACGGCGCAACTGACGGAGTTGACCGGTGCGGGCGTTACCGACATCGGTGCCCAGCACGCGGACGGTTCCGCTCGTTGGGCGCTGCAGACCGTCCACGTGCCGCAGCAGCGTGGACTTCCCCGACCCCGACAGCCCCAGCAGCACGACCACCTCGCCGGAGTGGATCGTCAGGGAGATGTCGTCGAGCGCGGTGACGTCGGGTTCGAAACGCTTGGAGACGTTCTCGAACTGTACGGCGATCTCGCCGCCGGGGTCGGTGTCCACTGGTTACTCCTCTATCGCCTTACTTGTTGCCGTGATCCCAGCGGATCAGTTGCGATCCTCAGCCGCCGCTGAGCGGCTGCCACGATCCCGGCGGATCAGAACGATTCGCACTGCTCGGCTTGGGTGACCTCACACACCTCGGCCAAGTCGTCGAAGTAGTCGTCCGGGACCGGCTCGTAGGCATAGACCCGCTGGTCGCTGATCTCGCACTCGTCCTCGGACTCGCAGTATCCGTTCTCGACGAGGTAGGGGATGTTCACGTTCTCCGCGAGCGCGGTCATGATCGTTTCGTGGAGCTCCGGCTCCAGGAGGTCACTGACGACCAGCGGGGCGCTGGCGATCATCGCGGACTCCCACACGACCTTCAGGTCGCCGTCCTCGAGGTCACCCGATTCGATCAGGGTCTCGTCGACCATGCTGTCCAGCGCGAAGCCGGCGTCGCAGTCGCCGTTGGCGACGCTGATGGCCGAGGCGTCGTGGCCACCGGCCATGACCTCCTCGTAGTCGCCGTCCTCGATGCCCGCCTCGATCAGGCCGGCCTGCGGGTACATGTAGCCGGACGCGGAGTTGACGTCGACGAAGCAGAGGGTCTGGCCCTCGAAGTCCTCGATGCTGTCGATGTCGGAGTCACCCTGGGTGATGCCGTAGGCGTAGTACCCGGCGGGCTCGCCCTCCTCCTGGATCATCACACCGCCGACGGACAGCTCGACGCCATCCTGGTCGGCCATGTAGTAGGCGAAGGGGCCGTACTGCGCGAGGTGGACCTGGCCGTTGCGCTGGCCTTCGATGACCGCCGCGTAGTCGGTCGCCAGCTCGAAGGTGACCTCCTTGCCGGTCTCGTCGGCGAGCATGTCCATGACCGGCTGCCAGGTGCCCTGGAGGTCGGTGGCCTCCTCGGCGGGAACGGCGCCGAGAACGATGGTGTCCGGGTCGATCGAACCCGTGTCGGCCTCGTCTCCGTTGCCCCCTTCCGAGTCATCGGCGCTGGGGCCACACCCAGCGATGGCGAGCAGAGCGGCGGAGCTCAGCGCCAGGGCCTTGAACCCACGGCGTCGAATCTGGGGCATTGGGGGAGTCCCTTTCTGATGATGGCGCACACACGCCGAAAACGTCGCAAACCTACGCAGATCCACCATGGCGTCTCTGTGGTCTCAGGCTCGGACAACGAGGTGACACCACGGTGAACGCCTCATCCCGATACCGCAATCGCGCATGGCCGCGAATGAAGCTTGACATGAGGGAAACACCCTCGTCACTACTGGGGGGTACGAAAGATCGTCAACATCCTCCAATGTCACGATCCGCGCTGTTGACGCAGCGCAGCGTGGAGTTCGGCGATGTCCGCCCGGATGGCGGCGTTATCGTCCCGCAACGATCTGACCTCTCGCAGGATTGACTGACGAGACGCGTGCGCCTCGTCGTCTTCGTCACTCAGCGCGACGGTTTCGAACGCGTCGACGGCCACCGCGATGAACCAGTTCAACACCATGAACGTCGACAGCAGGATGAATCCGACGAAGAAGATCCACGCCAACGGCTGTTGCTCCATGATGGGTCGCGCGACCCCTGACCAACTGTCGGCCGTCATGATCTGGAACAGGGTGAACAGCGAGTCACCGAGTGTCCCGAAGTGCTCCTCGTCGACGTCCTGGAACAGCATCGTCGCCATGACGCCCGCGCCATACATGAGCATCAGGAGGAGCACGCCGATCGACGCCATCCCCGGCAAAGCCCGGAGCACGCCCGCCACCACGCGACGCAGGGAGGGAATGGCCGAAAGCAGCCACAACAGGCGGAGTACCCGCATCACCCGCAGAACCGTGAACGGCCCTTGCGGGGGGATCATGGCGACCGCCACGACCACGAGGTCGAAAACGCTCCATGGATCCCGGAAGAAGCCTCGGCCGTGGACCCACAGGCGCGTCATGATCTCCACGACGAAGACGGACAGGAACAGGTAGTTGGCCGCGCGCAGGAGGACCGCGTGGGTGTCCCGCACCCAGCCAACGGTTTCCAGGCCAAGAACGGCCGCGTTGACGAGGATCAGCGTGATGATGACGTTCTGGAACGCCCGAGATTCCACGATCCCTCGTACTCGGTCACGCAGATCCACGGGCCCCCTCTCCGACACACGCCACGTTCTCACCAGGCGGAGATCCTAACCCGACATACCGCGAACAGGAACGCGAGGCAGTAAACCGACATAACGCCGAATCCGAACCGTCATCCGGGCGATAACAGTTCTTTCTCCGATCGAGATCTTCGGTTCCTAGCCGGCGGGGTAGGCGGCCCTGATGCGGTCCGCGAAGGGGGCGAACTCGGCCCCGTGGCGGAACGCCGAACGCATCGTCTCGGGATCGGCGACGCCTTGGCCGGCGATGTCGAAGGCCGTGCCGTGGTCGACGGACGTACGCAGGATGGGCAGGCCCACCGTCACCGAGATCGTGCCGTTGAAATCGAACGTCTTGGCGGCGATGTGTCCCTGGTCGTGGTACTGCGACAACACACCGTCGTACCGGTCGTCAGCGAGGAGCTGGTGGAACACGGAGTCCGCGGGCACGGGCCCGACGACGTTCACGCCGCGGTCCCTCGCGGCGCGGACCGCCGGCTCCAGGTGCACGATCTCCTCGTCACCGAAGGCACCGTTCTCCCCGCCATGGGGGTTGATGGCGGCGACCGCCAGTCGGGGGTGGTCGTGACCGAAGACGCGGAGCGCGGTCAGGGCGGCGTCGATACTCTCGGTCTGCTGCGGGACGGACACACGGTTCAGCGCCTCGCGCAGGGACAGGTGCCGCGTGGCGAAGAAGATCTTCTTGCCACGGACCACGAACATGGTGCTCTGGTCCTTGGCCCCGGTGAGGGCGCCGAGCATCTCGGTGTGCCCGAGGTGCTCGCTACCCGCCGCCCAGATCGCCTCCTTGTTGATGGGGCCGGTCACGATCCCCGCGACGTGTCGGTCCAGGGCCGCGCGCGTGGCCACCTCGATCGCCCGCACCGCCGCCTGGCCCGCGCGTCGGTCGACCGTGCCCCAGGGCAGTTCCGTCTCGCCCAGAACCGCGATGTCGAGGCAGTCGACCACTCCTTCCCGGGCGTCCGGGAGGTCCCAGGAGTTCAGCACCCGCACCTCGGCGTCGAGGCCACATACGGCCAGGGCACGGCGCACCGTCACGGGGTCGCCGACGACCACGCCCCGCGCGGAGAGTGCCTCGGTGTTCTCCAGCAGCGTACGGACGGTGATCTCGGGGCCGATCCCCACGGGATCTCCCATGGTCAGGGCCAGGGTCGGTCGCTGTGTCACGTGTTCTCGTCCTCCCGTCGCACCTGGGCGCTGACTCGTCGGCGCCCAGCACGCACCGCCTCACGTACCGTCTCCAGGCACGCGGCCACGGTGTCGTCCTCTCCGATCAATCCACCCTTGGTCACCACGGGGGTGCCGTCCAGCACACCCCCGCTGAGGGTTCCGAACACCGCGAGCGGAACCACCTCCCCTCCCACCTCGAACGCGCGGACCTGTCCATGCTCCAGCACGGCCGCCGTGACCGAACCGCCCGTGGTGAACAACCCGCTGGGTGGCTGCCCGAGCCGGAACGCGTCCAGCGCCATTCCGGACAGGGCCGCGGGCAGGTCCTGACGGGCCGCGCGCGGCAGGTCAACGACGTCGCGACTGGTGGAGGCCGTTCGCAACACGACGACGTCGGGAAACGCGTGCCTCCGCAATTCCGCGGCGAGCGTCGCGACCACTTCTCCACGGTGCCGGGGGTCGGCGTCGAGCCGGCGCACGTCGACATCGACGAACGTCGCGTCGTCGGCCACACCGCGCCATTGACGCCGGGTCAGTGACGTCGCGCTGCCGACGATCGCCAGGATCGGCGCGACCCGCGTCTCGCCCTCGGTCAGCGCGAGGGCCCGGGCGAGAAACGCGCCGAACGGCCCCGGATCCACCGCGAGCCAGGCCGTGCCGTCTCGCCGCGACACCTCGGCGGCGGCGTCGGCCACCATCCTCAGGTGGTCTTCGGTGACCGCGTCGGCGAGGACCACGGGCTCCTCGCCCTCGGCGAGGGCCTCGACAAGTCCCGGCGCCGTGACCTGCCCAACCGGCACGTGGCGCACCGCGAGGTCGGTCTGCTCGGCGAGGATCTCGGCGACAACGCTCGTGCGCATCGGGCATTCCGGGTCGACGGCGAGCTCGGTGTCCTCCAGTCGGACACCGCCCAGGAGCTGGACCCCGTCCACCGTGACCCGCCCCGATTTGGGGTGCGCCGGGGCGAGCAGGGCCCGGACCCGAGCGGGGGCGGGGTCGGTGGTGGCGTAGGCGGAGCGCAGGGCCGCCGCCAGCTCGCTGCCGATGTTGCCCCGCAACGTGGTGTCCGTACGCTTGACGACGAGCCGTACCGGCCCCGCGGCGGCGACGGCGTCCGCCACCCGTCGCCCGGCGAGGTCGGCGGGCAGGTGCCGGCTGTCGGTGTTCACCACCAGCACGTCGTAGTCACCCGCGCACCGCGCCACGTGGTGCGCGGTGACGGTCGCGGTACGCATGCCGTCGCGCGCGAACCCCGCACCGGTCGCGTTCGCACCGGTGACGTCGTCGGCGACCACCAGCACCTGCGCCATGCTCCACCCTTCCGATCGGTACGTGCCGGGACACCCTGTCCTCGTGGCCGTCAGTTCAGGATGAGCGCGGCGACACCCAACAGCGGGAGGCTCGCTGCCCACAGCAGGGTCGTCATGCCCGTCCACATCTTCATCGCCGCCCCACCGGACAGTCCGGTGAACCGGGTGACCACCCAGAAGTAGGAGTCGTTGACGTAGCTGAACACGAACGAGCCAGCGCACGCCGCGAGGACCGCGAGTACGGGGTTGAGTCCGCCGGCCTCGGCGATCGGCGCCGTCAACGTCGCCGCCGTGATGATCGCGACCGTGCCCGACCCCTGGGCGATCCGCACGAAGGTGGAGATCAGGAACGGGAGGAGGAACAGTGGGACGGGCCACGCGGCGACCATGTCCGCGAGGGCGTCGCCCACGCCGGACTGGCGCAGCACCTCTCCGAAGGCCCCACCGGCTCCGGTGATGAAAACGATCATCCCGGCGGATGCGGCGGCCGCGGTGAGCCAGCCGACGACGGTGGAGCGGCGGGTGCCGCGTGGGGGCAGGAGGTAGACGGCGATCGCGAGGCCGATCATCAGCGCGACGGCCGGCTGCCCGATGACACCGAACACGTTGTCGAGCGTGGACTCCGGTGCGACCGCGTTGGTGACCGTGTCGCCGATGATCAACAGCAGAGGCAACAACAGCGGGATCATGGCCCGGAAGGCCCCGATCTGGGGGTCGGGCGGCTCCTCGGTGATGGGACGCATGGCTCCGCCGCCACCGGGGACGGCGATCATGCCCTCTTCCGGCGCGCCCACCGTCGACTCCGCCCCGCTCTTGCCGGGCACGAGCGACGGGTCGACCTGGCTCTCCAACCGTGGCCCCATGATGCGGGCGTAGGCGACCACGACCGGGAACAGCGGGACACAGAACAGCGCGCCCGCGAGGATGATGGCCCCGAGGTCCGCGCCGAGGAGGCCCGCGGCCGCCAGGGGTCCGGGCGTGGGAGGCACCATGTGGTGGGTGATCGACAGCCCGCCGCCCAGCGCGATGGACATGACGACGAGCGGTTTTCCGTACCTGCGGGCGAGGGAGCGTGCCAGGGGGTGCAGGATGACGAAGCCCGAGTCGCAGAAGACGGGGACGGACACTATCGCTCCTGTGCCCGCCAGGGCGACGTCCTCCCGGCCTCGTCCGGCGAGGCGGACGAACATCTTCGCCAGGGCGTCGGCGGCGCCGCTCTCCTCCATGACCTTGCCGATCATCACGCCGAGCGCGATGACGATGCCGATGCCGGCGAGGGTGTTGCCGAAGCCGGTGGTGATGTGCTCCAGGAGCTCCGCGGCGGGCACTCCGGCGATGGCGCCGGTGACCATCGCCCCGGCCAGGAGCGCGACGAACGCGTCCAGGCGGGACCATATGACGAGGGTGATGATGGCGGCGAACCCGAGCACGAGCGCCGCGAGCAGCTGAATCTCCATGCTGCCTCCGGGGGAAGGTCAGGCGGCGCCGGCGGACCCTTCCGGCCGGCGCACGGTGATGGGGGCACACCTAGGGTCGTCCGCGAGCGCGGTGCGGCCTTCGGTGGTGAGGGTGTCGTCGGTGATGACCTGGTACGCGTCGGGCAGCCGTGCCCAGTGCGGGAACGGCTCGGCCCCGATCTTGCTCGCGTCGGCCACCACGACGACACACGTGGCGCGGCGGCACTGGAGTTCCTTGACCTCCGCCAGCTCCGCGCTGCGACAACTAATCCCGAGGGTGGGGACGAGACCGTCCGCACCGATGAACGCGATGTCCGGGGTGACGCGGTCCAGCGCCTCCCGGACGAGGTCACCGACGAACGAGCCGCGCCGGTGCCGCAGTCGACCACCGGCGACCGTCACCTCAACGCCCTCCGCCTCGCACAGGGCCCACAGGGGGCCGGTGCCCGTGGTGATGACGGAGAGGGGGGACGCGGAGCTCGCGAGCTTCTCCGCGATGTAGGTGGTGGTACTACCGGCGTCCAGCAGGACCGTGGGTGAACGACCCAGGTCGAGTCGCGCCACCATGTCGACGGCCCGTTCGGCGATGCGCCGCTTCGCGGTCGCGTGCTGGCGGGACTTCTGCGCGACGGAGAGTTCCGTCCCCGCACCCAGCGGGAGCGCACCCCCGTGGGTGCGGACCACCTTTCCCGCACGCTCCAACTCCGCGAGCACGCGTCGGACGGTGGACGGACTCACGGCCAGCAGCGCGGCGAGGTCGTCAACGCGGTGAACGCCGTCGACAACCGCGTCGTACAACCGCTGATGACGTGGCATAACCCTCCAATGCGCTCAAACCACGCAGACACTCCCGAAAGTATGCGTGTTTCGCGCACGCCACACAAGCCCCGCGATCATCTCCTCCTCACCCGCGCCACGTCCGACGCAGGCGCGTCTGGTCCCCCACAGTCAGCACCACGCGGCATGGGGAGAACATCGGCGGAGCAGGACCGTCACGCTCGGGGGTAGTGCGGGCAGGACCTCCGCACACCCCGAAGGCGACGGCGTGCCTGGGGGCCCGTGGACCTTGGCCGAGCGTCGCGTGGTGGAGCATGCCCGGGCATGCAGTGCGGTGTGTGGCGCTCCGCCGATCGCCAGCCCACGGGCAACGCTCACGCTGGGCGCGGCGATGGTCTCTCGACCCGTCCCGGCCCGCCCGGGCGGCGAGGACGAGCGGGAGCCGCCCGCTGCGAACTCCCCTGGCGACGAACCACGCGGGCGGGGCGTGTCCGTACCGGCTACCCGTAGCTCCGAGGACCTTCCGTGACCCCCGCAGTGGGCGAAACGCCTCCGTCATGGGCAACGGTGTGGACGACCCCACCCGCGTCGGGCCGTCCCGGCGGGGTCACACCTCCACGACCCGCCCCTCGGCCGCGCTCCGGCGCGCGGCGGCGATGACCTCGAGGCCGTGGATCACGTCATGGGTGTCGACCGGGACGGGCTCGCCGAGAGCGACGGCGTCGCGAACCCCGACCCAGAACGACACATAGGCGCCAGACTCCGCGGGGACGGGATGGGTGTCACCCGCGACTCCGAGACGCCCGAGGGGTGGCTCCGGTTGCGGTCCCCAGTCGGGGGACGCTCCGGCGGTGTCCACTGTGTAGGCGCCCTCGCTGCCCAGGAGTCGGAATCGGGGGCCCGGTTGGGCCGCCACCCAGCTCATCGCGACAGAGGAGCGCACCCCGCCACTCGTGTGGGTGAGGGTCAGGTACGCGCTGTCCTCCGCCTGGACGCCGGGGCGGATGGCGTCGAGCTCGGCGTACACGTGGCTGACCGGGCCGAAGAGGTTGACCGCCTGGTCGACGAGGTGTGGTCCCATTCCGTTGAGGATCCCGCCGCCCTCGGCCGCCGTTTCGCTGTCGCGCCATGTCCCCGCGGCGTGGGGCCGCCAGCCCTCGAAGCGGGACTCGAACCGGTGCACACGGCCGAGCCCGCCACCGTCGACCACGTTCCAGAGGGTGAGGTAGTCGGTGTCCCACCGTCGGTTCTGGTACACGGTGAGGACCAGTTCGAGCTCGGCCGCGCGGGCGTCGAGGTCGCGCGCGTCGGCGGGGTCGAGGGCCAGAGGTTTGTCGACGACGACCGAGAGCCCGCTCTCCAGCGCCTGACGCGCGAACGAGGCGTGTGTCGGGTCCGGGGTGGCGATCACCGCGACGTCGAAGTCGACCGCGTTGTCCCACAACGTGTCGATGTCCGGGAGAACGTGGGCGTCGGGATGCTCCCTTTTGGCGCGCGCCTGTCGGTCCGGGTTTCCGGTCACGATCCCGGCGAGCCGCAGGCCCGGTGTGGCGACGATGTACGGGGCGTGGAACAGCGCTCCACCTCGCCCGTAGCCGACCAGGGCGACCCGGAGTTCTCGATCAAGCGCAACCATGCCGCCATTATCGCGTCACTCCCCAATGTTCAGACGTGGACCGCGCTGTCGTCGCCTTCGGTGGCGACGGTGTCGCGCGGGTCCCCGGGCACGAAGCGGGGGCCGCCGGTCCCCCCGAACCGACGGCCCCCTACGGACGGCATCCCCCCGGTGCCGCCCTGGCGCCGGCGGGGCGCCAACATCCCCCTTGAGTTGGGGCCCCGCCTCCCTTATGGCCTTGTGTGGCGGACACTGCCGCCGTGGTCCCTCACGCCGCGACCGGCTCCTGCTGGGCCGCCGGACGCAGTGCCAGCTCCAGGACCTCCCGCACGTCGCTCACGGCGTGCACGGTGAGCTGGGACAAAATGTCCTCAGGGACATCATCCAGGTCCGGCTCGTTGCGTGCCGGGATCAACACTGTTGTTATACCCGCGCGATGCGCCGCTAGCAGCTTCTGCTTCACTCCACCGATCGGGAGCACCCGGCCGGTGAGCGAGACCTCGCCCGTCATCGCGACGTCGGATCGTGCGGCGCGCCCGCTGAGAAGCGACGCCAACGCCGTGGTCATCGTGATACCGGCGCTGGGACCGTCCTTGGGCACCGCACCAGCGGGAACGTGCAGGTGGATACTGCGGTCCTTGAGGTCACCCACGGGCAGTTCCAGTTCAGCGCCGCGGGACCGCAGGTAGGACAGCGCGATCCGCGCCGACTCCTGCATGACGTCGCCGAGTTGCCCCGTGAGCGTCAACCCGCCAGCACCGGACTCGGCGTCGGCCAGCGACGCCTCGACGAACAGGACGTCTCCGCCCGCACCCGTGACCGCGAGCCCGGTCGCGACACCCGGAACGGACGTCCGATCCGCTGATTCAGGTGTGTGCTTGGGCCGCCCAAGGTACCCGCGAAGGTCCCCGGTGTCGACCGCCACGGGGAGCTCGGTGTCCCCCACCGCGACCGACGCGGCGATCTTGCGCAGCACCCGGGAGATGGACCGCTCCAGGTTGCGGACGCCCGCCTCGCGGGTGTACTCACCAGCGAGGACACGGAGTGCCTCGTCGGAGAGCCGTGCCTCACCGTCGTCGAGCCCCGCGCGTTCCAGTTGCCGTGGCAGCAGGTGGTCGCGGGCGATGGTCACCTTCTCGTCCTCGGTGTACCCGTCGAGCCGCACCACTTCCATCCGGTCCAGCAACGGCTCGGGGATGGCCTCGAGCACGTTGGCGGTGGCGAGGAACACGACGTCGGACAGGTCGAGGTCGACCTCCAGGTAGTGGTCCCGGAAGGTGTGGTTCTGCGCCGGGTCGAGCACCTCCAGCAGGGCCGCCGTCGGGTCGCCCCGGAAGTCCGAGCCCACCTTGTCGACCTCGTCGAGGAGCACGACGGGGTTCATCGAACCGGCCTCACGGATCGCGCGCACGATCCGGCCGGGCAGTGCACCGACGTACGTCCGCCGGTGGCCGCGGATCTCCGCCTCGTCCCGGACGCCTCCCAGCGCGACGCGGGTGAAGCTCCGGCCCATCGCTCGGGCGACCGATTCGCCGAGGGACGTCTTGCCGACGCCGGGTGGACCGACGAGCGCGAGGACGGCACCGCTGCGACGCCCTTCGACGATGCCCAGCCCGCGCTCCTCACGCCGCTTGCGCACGGCCAGGTACTCGACGATGCGTTCCTTCACATCATCCAGGCCGGCGTGGTCGGCGTCCAGGATCTCCCGCGCTCCGGTGATCTCGTAGGTGTCCTCGGTGCGCTCGTTCCACGGCATGTCGAGGATGGTGTCCAGCCAGGTGCGGATCCACCCGGCCTCCGGAGAGGAGTCCCCGGACCGCTCCAGCTTGTCCACCTCGTCCAGCGCGGCCTTGTGGACGTGTTCGGGCAGGTTCGCGGCCTCGACCCGCTCGCGGTAGTCGTCCTCCTCGGAGCCCGGCTTGCCGTCCAGCTCGTTGAGCTCCTTGCGGATGGCCTCCATCTGCTTACGCAGGAGGAACTCACGTTGCTGCTTGTCGACGCCGTCCTGAACGTCGGAGTTGATCTTCTCGGTGACGTCCAGCTCGGCGACGTACTCGCGGGTCCACTCGATCAGGTGGGTGAGACGGTCCGCGAGGTCCCGGCTCTCGAGCAGTTCGAGCTTGTGCTGTGTGCTGAGGAACGGCGCGTAGCCCGCCCGGTCGGCCAGGGCCGCGGGGTCGTCGAGCTGTTGGACCGAGTCCAGGATCTGCCACGCCCCGCGCTTCTGCAGGTACGTGGAGAACACCGTCTTGAACTCGCGTGCCAGTTCCGCCAGCTTTCCGGGAACACTGCCCGGCTCGTCCTCGTAGGTCGTCGCATTGACCCACAGCGCGGCACCGGGTCCGGTCGTTCCGGCACCGACGCGGGCGCGCGCGGTTCCGCGAAGGACCGCGGCGGGCTCGCCCTTGGGAGTGCGGCCGACCTGTTCGACCAGCGCCACCGCGCCGACCGGAGCGTAGGACCCGTCGATTCTCGGCACGATGAGCACACGCGGCTTGTCCGCGGTCTCGGCGCCGGCCTGAGCCGCCTCGATGGCGGCCCGGACATCGGAGTCGGAGATGTCGACCGGCACCACCATGCCGGGCAGGACGACATCGTCGTCAAGCGGAAGGACCGGCAGGGTCACCTGGGTAGCAGTCATGAACTCCTCCTAGTTGAGTCACTTAAGCTCAATAAACAAGAGTCCAAGATTGTTCCCCGATCCGTGTTCGCCCACAGCGATCACCCACACGGACGGGATTACGTGGCCGCTGCGCCTACGCCGTGGCGCTTTCGCGAAGAACCCCGTCGAACGTCACGACCGGCATGACGCTTGGTGCCGGACTGCGCTGGTCAATGGGGATAGACGGCGGGAGCTCCTCGCCCAGAAGCAGGCCACGCACCACCGCGCGGCGTACCCGTCGTCGTAGGTACAGAAGCGCTGCCGGAACGCCGCGCGGAGTTCCGCGGCGCGGTGGTCCCGCCACGCCCCCGACCGCACGACGTCGATGAGTCGGTCCTCGGTACGCACCACGGTTCCGGGGCTCTGCCCCGGGGGCGCCGGACGTGATGTCGACGTAGACACCCCGCGATCCGGCGTAGACGTCCCAGTCGGGCACGTATCCGATGATCGGGCGGTCGAGGTTGGCGTAGTCGAACATCACCGACGAGTAGTCAGTGATCAGCCCGTCGGCGGCCAGGCACAGCTCCTCGACGCGCGGGTGGCTCGACACGTCGCGGACCAGACCCCGCTCCTCCAGTTCGGTGATGAGTTGTTGCGGGCCGTAGGAGTAGTGCGTCCGAACGAGCAGGAGATGGTCCGGGCCGATCGCCCGGGCCACCCGCTCCAGGTCCAGCAGCGGTACGTAGCCCCTTCGGTAGTCCCGCATCGTCGGCGCGTACAACAGGACGAAGCGGTCGGACGGCAGGCCCAGCCGCGCACGGATCTCCGCCACGTCCTCGGCGGTGCTGGTGTAGTAGACGTCGTTGCGCGGGTAGCCCGAGGCGACGTTCTGGTAGCTGCCGGGGTAGACCCGCCCCCAGGTCTCTGCGGAGTGGTCGTTGGACACCAGGCTGTAGTCCCAACGGTCGACGCGCCGGAGCAGACTGTGGAAGCTCGTCCCCGCGGCCGCCGCCGGGAACTCCTGTTGGTCCAGCCCCATGTACTTCAACGGGGTGCCGTGGTGGGTCTGGATGTGTACCTGACCGGGTCGCTTGACGATACGGTTCGCGAAGTTCACGTTATTGACCAGGAACTTCGCGCGAGCCATCACTTCGGCGTAGCCCCGCGAGCCGACCGTCACCCAATCCACGCCCGACGGCACCATGTCCGCGTCGCCGTCGCGCACCACCCAGACCCCGCGCATGTCGGGGGCCAGTTCGCGCATGGCGTCGTAGATCGCGGCGGGGTTACAGGACGGTGGCCGGTACCAGTAGGAGGCGAACACCGCGAGTTGGTCGTCCAGGGGGCGGGCACGCTGGACGGAGTAAGTCACGCCGCGGGCGACGCGACTCGAGGCTCGTCGGACCCACCGGCTCGCGGCACGCGCCTGTCGGACGCTGTCACGGCCGACGCGCAGCCCGGTGAGGCTCAGGTGGCTTCCCCGCTCGATGGCCCGATTGGTGCGTCCTGGCGTCCGCTCCGTCGTCTCCCCGTCGGCGGGTGCCAGCTCCGCGATACACGCCGCCGCGTCCCTGAGGTACTCACGCCGATGGGCCCGGGGAATCCGGTTGGAACGGATCAGACAGAAGGTGAAGTGCTCGACCATCTTTCGGTGGAGTTTCCCGCGCACCTCTTCGGACACCCCCGCGCGGTCGACGAAGGCGAACAGTTTCCGGTATTGGTCGAAGATGTCGAAGTGCTTCTTACCCGCCGACGCCGTGATGGCCCCTTCACGGCGCTGCCGATAGTTGAGGCAGGGACGCGGAAGACACATGATCTTCTTGGCGGCGACCATCGCGGCATAGGAGAAGTAAACGTCCTCATAAATTCCGGGCTCGAAACGCAACTCGATACGACGCAGAAACTCCGTCTTGTACGCCTTATTGCAAGCGATATGGAAAATCTCCACCATTTCTGGCCGTTCGTCGAGGGAGAACGTCGACTCGTCGGTGGACCGGAGCAGCTCCTGGAACACGCTGGCGGCGACCCGACCCGTCCAGTAGGACCGCACATGGTCGAACACCAGCAGATCCGGAAACTCTCCCAGTTCGAGGCGTCGGTTGATCGCGGCGAGTGCCCCCGGCTCGTACGTGTCGTCCCCGTCCAGGAACAACACGTAGTCGCCTCGGGCCGCGTCCAGCGCGATGTTGCGCGCCAGACTCAGCCCCCCGTTCCGGGAGCGCGAGATCGTCCGGACTCGGGCGTCCGCCCGGGCGTACTCCTCGATCACCTCCGCACTGCCGTCCGGAGAGGCGTCGTCGACGATAACCACCTCGAGGTCGGTGAATTCCTGCTGGAGAACCGAATCCAGGCAGGCACGCAGGTAACTGCGCACTCCGTACACGGGAACGACAACAGTGAATCGCGGCACGGCCCACCAACCCCCACCTTGCGAAAGCCCCGGAAAACCGACAGCAAAAAGCGTGCAAAACAAACACACACCAGAACATCGAAACTCAATTGATACTAACAAGGCCATTCTGGATTTACTGGGTTTGCCGACCTGACACACCGGACGGATGGGTACGAGTCGCCTCCGCGGCGACCTACTAGTCGACGAGGCCGGCTTGGTGGGCGAAGACGGCGAGCTGTGCCCGGTCGCGGGCCTGGAGTTTGACCATGGCGCGGCTCACGTGGGTGCGCGCGGTGGCGGGACTGACGACGAGCTGTTCCGCGATCTCCTCGTTGCTGAGCCCCTCCCCCACCAGGCCCAGCACCTCCTGCTCCCGCTCGGTCAGGTCCTTGATCCGGGGATGTGGGCGGGCGCGACCGCGCCGGGTGGCGAAGTGGGCGATGACGCGTCGGGTCACCGTCGGTGAGAGCAGCGACTCGCCGGCGGCCGCGAGCCGGACCGCACGCAGCAGTTCGGCGGGTTCACCGTCCTTGATCAGGAACCCCGCCGCGCCGGCGGCGAGAGCGTCGAACACGTACTCGTCGAGCTCGAACGTGGTCAGCATGACCACCCGGGTGTCGGCCAGCGCGACGTCGGCGGCGATCTCCCGCAGGGCGCCGATCCCGTCCAGGACGGGCATACGCACGTCCATCAGCACCACGTCGGGACGGTCCCGCCGCGCGAGGCGGACCGCCTCGGCTCCGTCCTCGGCCTCCCCGACGAGCTCCATGTCGTCCTCGGCGTCCAGCAACACGCGCAGCCCCATCCGGACCAGTGCCTGGTCGTCGGCCACGAGAACTCGGATGCTCACGTCTCCCTCTCCCCACGTTCCCGTTCCCGGTTGACGGGTAGCTCCGCATGGACCTCGAAACCTCCCGCGGTGCGTGGGGCGGCTCGCAGCCACCCGCCAACGGCCTCGGCGCGTTCCCGCATCCCCGCCAGTCCGTTTCCGTCCCTCGGCGGTTGGGCCGGGTCGGCGAGGCCGTTGTCGGTGACGTCGACGACCAACCTCTCCGCGCCGTACCGGATGGTGACCCACACCGACGCGTCGCCCGCGTGTCGGACCGCGTTGGTGAGCGCCTCCTGCACGATCCGGAAGGCGGCGTGGTCCACGGTGGCGGACACGTTACTCGGATCGCCCTCGACGTCACGAGAAACGCGGCGTCCCCCTGCACGCACGGATTCCACGAGCTCGTCCAGGCGCGCGAGGCCCGCCAGTGGTGGGGCTGGGGCGTCGCCGGGCTCCGTCGCGTCGCGGAAGACGGCGAGGGTTCCCCGCAACTCGTCGAGCGCCTCCTTGCTCGTGGCACGGATCGCCTCCAACGCCACGGCCGACTG
Organism: Spiractinospora alimapuensis; assembly: GCF_018437505.1. NCBI lineage: Bacteria > Bacillati > Actinomycetota > Actinomycetes > Streptosporangiales > Nocardiopsidaceae > Spiractinospora > Spiractinospora alimapuensis. The sequence goes on from NZ_CP072467.1 coordinate 2,217,795, forward strand.
CTCGGGACGCTTCTCGAGCACGTGCAGGGCCACGCCGGCCTGCATGTTGATGACGGAGAGGCTGTGGCCGACGACGTCGTGCACCTCCTGGGCGATACGCAGACGTTCGGAATAAGCGTGGCGGTCGAGTTCGGCGGCACGCTCCCGCCCCACGCTCTCCCTGCGGGCCCGGAGCAACATGCCGAAAGCCGCGGCCACCCCGAATCCGAAGAGCGCGCCCACCTGTCCCAGGATCGCGCCAAGGTCCGTCAACCCCAGGTAGGGCGCGGAGGCGTGACCGGCGAGAACCACGCCGACGAGCACGACGGTCCACGGGAGGAACCGCCGGGGCGGCAGGTGGGCTCCGGCGGAGAAGGTGACGAACGCCAGCAGGAACATCATCGGCCCGTAGGGATTGCCCAGGGCCAGGAACACGAGCACGGCCACCGCACACCCCACGAACGCGACGCGGGGCGCCACCCGGCGCAGCGCCGTCGCGGAGATCGCCGCGACGATGGTCACATAGGCGCCGGCCCCCAGAGCGGACCCCTGTGGGGGAAACCCCTGACCGTCGTAGCCGGGACCGAAGGGCGGGCCACCGTGGGGCGACGCGCCGTCGAACATCGCCTGGCCACGCGTCGCCACCACGACGACCAGGCCGAGCACCAACGCCAACGAAACATCGAGCGCGAGGACCCGCCCCACGCCCGTCCGACCGCGTCCTCCCTGGTCAGTGCGCACAGTGCGACCCTAACCCGCGGGGCTCCAGCTCCACATCCGTCACAGCGCGTAGACCGCGTACGCGCCGGGACGCACCTCAAGAGCAGCGCCAGAGGCGACGCGCCGCGTAGACCCGGAGATCGATCCTGACGGCATGAACACAGTGTCCGCATCACTGGCAACGGTCGCCGGCCCACCGAGTTGGGGGTCCGAGGGACCGATGTTCGCCGGCCCGATTGGAGTCCTCATGTGTCTGATCCCGCTACTCATCCTTCTCCTGGTGGCATTCTTCCTGTTCCGTCGCTTCGGCCCTCCGTCGTGGGTGCGCGACGGCGGACGCCCACACGGATTCGGCCCGAGGCAGGAGACGCCCGATGACGCCGCGCGGCGGTTGCTCGCCGAGCGGTTCGCCAAGGGAGACATCACGGTGGAGGAGTTCCTGGAGCGCGCGAGTGCCCTGAACTGGTACCCGGGCGGCGAGGGAGACAAGAAGTCGTGACCGCCCACCCCACCGGCGACCGGTCCGCGTCCCCACCCAAGGCGTGGACCGGTCGGCCAATGCCATGGTTCCGCCTGGGGCGACGCTGGCGGGCGCTCGTCGTCACGGTGCACGCGGCGAGCGGCGTCGGCTGGCTGGGAATCCACACCAGCGTGCTGGTGCTCGTGGCCACGGCCGCCTTCTCCGGCGCCGACCCCGCCGCACCGCTGACCGCCGCGGCCACGCTGGTTCGCACGCTCGTCCTGCCCGTCAGCATCCTGGCCTTGGTCACCGGGCTCCTACTCTCCCTGGGAACGCCCTGGGGATTGGCGCGTCACTATTGGGTGCTCGCGAAACTGGTCCTGACCCTCGCTCTGGTCCTGGGGAGCAACCTCAGCATCGGACCACAGGTGGTGGCGATCGCCCACGCGGCGTCGACCCCCGGTGTGGAGCTGGCCCCGGTGGACGTGACCCGGACGGCGATCGCCCTGGCCCTGTCCGGCGTGGTGCTGCTGACCGTGACGGTGCTATCCACCACGAAGCCGTTCGGGCGCGTCGCGCGTCGCCGAACCGCCGGCGGCCACGCACGATGAACTAACACTCACATCACGCGGCGCCCGGCTACTACCGGCGGCATCGGCCACACGCTAGCGTTGTGCGCCATGGCTGCCTTTGACGACGACCTGCGCCTCGCCCACGTCCTGGCGGACGCGGCCGACGACCTCTCCTCCCGCCGCTTTCGCGCCCTTGACCTTCACGTCGACACCAAACCCGACCTGACGCCGGTCAGCGAAGCGGACCGAAACGTGGAGGAGGCCCTACGCAGCACACTCGACCGGGCCCGTCCGCGCGACGCCGTGCTCGGGGAGGAGTACGGCAAGACCGGGAACAGTCACCGGTGCTGGGTCATCGACCCCATCGACGGGACCAAGAACTACATCCGTGGCGTGCCCGTATGGGCCAGCCTCATCGCGTTGTTGGACGGCAACGACCCCGTCGTCGGCGTCGTCTCCGCCCCCGCCCTGAACCGTCGTTGGTGGGCCCAACTGGGCGGCGGAGCCTGGACGGGGCGCAGCCTCACGAAGGCGACCCGCTGCCAGGTGTCCGGCGTGAGCGACCTCGGGGACGCCTCCCTGTCCTTCTCCTCCCTCACCGGGTGGGAAGAACGCAACCGATTGGACCCGTTTCTCGGTCTCACCCGCAAGGTGTGGCGGACCCGCGCCTACGGTGACTTCTGGTCCCACGTCATGGTCGCCGAGGGCGCGGTGGACATCGCCGCCGAACCAGAGCTCTCCCTGTGGGACGCGGCGCCACTGCCCATCATCCTCAGCGAGGCCGGCGGACGAGCGACCAACCTGAGCGGCCGCGACTTCGAGGACGGTGGCCCCTTGGTATGCACCAACGGCGCCCTCCACGACGCGGTGTTGCTGCAACTCAACGGCGGCCCCACACCGGTCCAGGACCGTTGACGGGGTCGTGACACGCTCCCGGTGAGAGGCACTCGTCAGTACCCGAGTTCACCGCCTCCACTCGACTCGAGCAAAGAAACTCCCACGTTGGTGTCGAGAACCCGCGGTCGGCTCCGTCCCTGGGGATGAATGCGACCACGACGGGTCGCACCAGAACGGAGGGCAACCACAATGGCCAAGTACCTGCTGCTCAAGCACTACCGAGGCGCACCGGCCCCGGTGAACGACGTGCCCATGGACCAGTGGACGCCAGACGAGATCTCCGCCCACGTGCGGTACATGGAGGACTTCGCGGAACGGCTGCGCGAGACCGGAGAGTACGTCGAGAGCCAGGCCCTCGCCGCGGAGGGCACGTTCGTCCGCTACGACGGCGAAGGGCGGCCACCCGTCACCGACGGGCCGTTCGCCGAGACCAAGGACCTCATCGCCGGTTGGATGGTGATCGATGTCGACACCTACGAACGCGCGCTGGAACTGGCCGGCGAACTCTCGGCCGCCCCGGGTGCTGGTGGCGAGCCGATCCACGAGTGGCTCGAGCTGCGCCCGTTCATGGGGGCGCCCCCGACGATCCCGGAGTGATTCCGCGTGGACGAGGTCCTGATTCGGACTCTCACCCCCACGGTGATCGGTGTCCTCATCCGCCGCGGCGCGGGTTTCGCGGCGGCCGAGGACGCCGTTCAGGACGCCTTGGTCGAAGCCGTACGCACCTGGCCCGACGGCCCACCGCGGGACCCAAAGGGATGGCTGGTCAGCGTGGCCTGGCGCCGATTCCTGGACGCGACCCGTGCCGACACGGCACGACGGCGCCGTGACCAACGCGCGGACGAGGAACCCGCGCCCGGCCCCGTGACCAACGTGGACGACACCTTGTGGCTGTACTTCCTGTGTGCCCACCCGTCCCTCACCTCGTCGTCCGCGGTCGCGCTCACGCTCCGGGCCGTCGGTGGGCTGACCACACGCCAGATCGCGCGGGCCTACCTCGTGCCCGAGGCGACCATGGCGCAGCGCATCAGCCGCGCCAAGCGCACGGTCGCCGGCGTACGGTTCGACCGGCCCGGCGACGTCGCGACCGTGCTGCGCGTTCTCTACCTGGTGTTCAACGAGGGCTATTCCGGCGACGTCGACCTCGAGGCCGAGGCCATCCGACTGACCCGACAGCTCGCGACCGTGGTCGACCACGAGGAGGTCATGGGGCTACTCGCGTTGATGCTGCTGCATCACGCCAGGCGCCCCGCGCGCACCACCGCTGACGGCGCCCTGGTGCCTCTCGCCGAACAGGATCGTGGTCTCTGGGACACACGCCTCATCGCCGAGGGGATCGGGATCCTGCGGGCGGCCCTCGCTCGCGACCGGTTGGGCGAGTACCAGGCGCAGGCCGCCATCACGGCACTGCACGCCGACGCCGAGACCACGGCGGAGACCGACTGGCCACAGATCGTGGAGTGGTACGACGAGCTGGCGCGGATCACCGGGAGTGCCGTGGTCCGGCTGAACCGCGCCGTGGCCGTGGGGGAGGCCGACGGCGCCCGGGCCGGCCTCGTCGCGCTCGCGGAGCTGGACCCGTCCCTGCCTCGCTACTCCGCGGTGGCCGCGTACCTCCACGAACGGGACGGGGACCCGGCGACGGCCGCGAGGCTCTACGCCGAGGCAGCGCGCCAGGCACCGAATCTCGCCGAACGCGACCACCTCATGCGCCAGGCCGCCCGCCTCAACTCCTGAGAGGTGCAGGCGGTTCACCACCGCGCCTCGGGAAGGTCCAACGCCACCACCCGCCCCGGACGGCTCCCCAGCGGGCGGGAACCCTCTCGATCCCCCATGACGCCCCGTCTTGCCGTCGAACCGCTGTCACACGCACGAGGCCTGGTTCGTGATCGGTCTCGAACCAGGCCTCGACGCGGTGAACTGCGGACCGCTCCTTGGACGACGCAAAAGAAGATGGGCCTAGTCGTTGCGACTAGGCCCATCTGAATCTCGTAGCGGGGGCAGGATTTGAACCTGCGACCTTTGGGTTATGAGCCCAACGAGCTACCGAACTGCTCCACCCCGCGTCGGTGTGTGTCTTTACTTTAGCGTGCCGGACCGTTGAGTACCAAATCGAGCGGGGCCGGCCGGGTGCGCCGGCCGGCCCCTGAGGGTTACTCCTCGGTTGCCTCGTCCTCGGTGGCTCCGCCGTCGGATGCTTCGGCGGCGCGTTCGAGGGCGTCCTGGAGGCGTTCCATGGCCTCTCCGTAGGCGGCGAAGTCGCCGTCCTGGAGAGCCTGGTCGCCTTCCTCGTAGGCGTCGGCGGCGTCGGCGAGGGCGTCCTCGACGGTCTCGTCGCCGCCCGTGTCCTCCTCCTCGGTCCCCGCTTCACCGTCGGGAACCTCCTCGAGCGGCCCGTCTCCCTCGTCGAAGAGGTTGTTCAGGGCGTCCTGGAGGTTGTTGCCCACGGCGACGTCCTCACCGAACCCGACGAGGACCTGCTGCAGCAGCGGGTACGACGCCTGGTCGCCGCCCTCCGCCTGCACGTAGACCGGTTCCACGTACAGCAGCCCGCCCGCGAACGGCAGGGTGAGCAAGTTACCGAAGGTGACGTTGGCGCCCTGTTCCAGCGGCAGCAGGACGTCTCGGACGGACTCGTCGGCCTGCATCTGGTTCTGCATCTGACCGGGACCCTGGATGGCGGTCCCTCCGGGCAGTTGCAGGATGCGTATCTGGCCGTAGTGCTCCGACGAGGGCTCGTTGTCCACCGCCATGAACGAGGCGAGGTTCTCTCGGCCTCGAGGCACGTAGGAGGACGTCATGGAGAAGCTGGGCTCGTCGTCGCCCGGGAAGTGCAGCGTCTGCCGATACGGCGGCACCGGGACGTCGTTGTCGGTCGTCGGGTCGTTGGGGACCTCCCAGAAGTCCTGACCACCGTAGAACTCGTCGGCGTCCTGGATGTGGTACCGCTCCAGGGTCTCCCGCTGGACCTTGAACATGTCCTCGGGATACCGCAGGTGGTCGGCCAGCTCGTCGCTGATCTCGTCCTTGGGCGTGATGGCGTCCGGGAAGGCCGACTGCCACGTGTCCAGGACCGGGTCCTCCTCATCCCACTCGTAGAGGGTGACGGTGCCGTCGTAGGCGTCGACCGTCGCCTTCACCGAGTTCCGGATGTAGTTGATGTCGTTCCGCGGTTGCGTCTCGAGCTGCTGCGTTCCCTCGTTGACGGCGTCCGCGGTCGCGGTGTCCAGGTCGATCGGCGTGGAGTAGGGAATGTTGGACGACGTGGTGTAGGCGTCCACGATCCACTGGATCCGGCCGTCGACCACCGCGGGATACGGTGCGGTGTCCACCGTGAGGAACGGGGCCACCTTCTCGACCCGCTCCAACGGGTCCCGGTTGTACAGGATCCGGGACTCGGCGTGGATCTCCCGGTTGAGCAGGATGTCCGGCTCGCTGTACTTCACGGCGTACAGGATGCGGTCGAGGAAGTTGTTCAACTGGACGCCGCCCTCACCGTCGTAACGGTTGGTCGCCTGTCCACCTTCCTCGTCCTCGGTGAAGCCGTCGCCCTCGCCCTCGCCGCCCTCTTCGGCGCCTTCGTCGGCGGGTTGCTCGTCGGCCGGAGCCTCGTCGGCCTCGTCCGCGCCGTCGGCGGCCGTCAGGGCCTCGGACTGCTCCGGCGCCGTCGACTCGTCGGCCTCCTGGTTGGCGGCCTCCTCGTCACCGGTCTCCAACCCCTCGACGTCGACATCCTCACTGGTGGTGATGTCGCTCTCGCCGGTGTCGAGCGGGTAGTCGTACTCCTCCTCCGCGTCGACGATGACGTACTCGGCGCCCTCACGGCCGTAGTAGATCCGGGGCTCGTACTCCCCCGTGACCTCCTGCAGGTCGCCCCGCGGCGGGATGTCGTACTCGGTGTAGACGGGACGGCCGTCGGTGTCCACCTGGTTACCGGCGGCTGCCACGAACCCGAAGCCGTGGGTGTAGATCATGTGCCGCGTCAGCCAGTTGTCCTGGCCTTCGGGCGGACCGTCGAGTTCACGCGCGGCGATGATGGTGTCCACCATGGTGCCGTCGGGCATCTCGTAGCGGTCGACGTCCAACCGTTCGGGGAACTGGTAGAAACCACGCACCTGCTGGGTCTGCTGGAACGTCCGCGACACGACGTTGGGGTCGACCAGCCGGACGCTCGGAATCGTCGCGGCCTCCTCCGCCAACTGGCTCGGGTTGAGCTCCGTCTCGGCGTCGTAGCTGATGACGTCGGTGTCGTCGATATCGTAGGCGTATCTTGTCGCCTCGATATTGTTCTGGATGTACTCCCGTTCCATCTGCTGCTCGTTCGGGTTCACCTGGAACTGCTGAACGATCGCGGGCCACACCGTACCGATGAGCACGTGCGCGAGCACCAGCAGACCAAGGCTGGTCAGCGGCACCATCGCGTTGCGGAAGTAGATGTTGGCGAAGAACAGCACCGCGCAGAAGATCGAGATGATCACCAGGATGGTGCGTGCGGGCAGGACCGCGGCCATGTCCGTGTGGTGAGGGCCGAAGGTGTAGCCCCGGTCGGAGAAGGCGAGCCCGTACCGGTCCAGCCAGTATCCGGCGGCGCGCAGCAGCACGAACACACCGAGCATCACCGACATGTGAACGCGGGCGGCGACCGTGGCGCGCTGTCCCGGTGTCTGCAGCCGGATGCTGCCGTAGAGGTAGTGCGTGACCACCGCGGCGATGAAGCCGATGATGACGGCCGCGGAGAGGTACCCGAGGATCGTCTCCAGGAACGGGTAGCTGAACGCGAAGAACGACAGGTCCATGTTGAACGCTTCGTCTTCGAGTCCGAACGGCGTGCTGTTGAAGTACAGCAGGTACGCCTGCCATTCGGCGCTCGCCGAGATGCCCGCGAGGACCCCCAGGAAAGCGACGATCAGCCAGAAGACGAGCCGCTTGCGCGTCTGGATCGTCGTACGGTACCGGTCGAGACCCTGCTGCTCGGGGCTGTAGGGCGGGTTGACGACACGGTGGCGGTACGCCATGTAGATGTTGACGCCGACCACGGCGCCCATCAGGAGCGCGCCGATGACGAACATGATCAGCCGGGAGCTGATCTCAGTCAGGAACACGTCGGCGAAGCCGATCGCGCGGAACCACTTGAAGTCGGTCCAGTACGTCGCGGCAAGCACCACCGCCGCCACGAGGGCGAGGATCGCGATCGCGACGGGGACAAGCAACCGAGAGCGTCGATTCGTGTTCGCGCTCGGCGCTCCGGGTCTTGCGAAGCTCACGCCTCCCCCTTGAGATAGCTCTAACTCGGGTATGGGTGTATGGATCCTGGGCGTCCGAGGGAACGTCGCACCAGAAACGGGCCCACACGTGGGGCCTTCACGTTGGCAACTTATCCGGAAGCCGTTCAGTTCCCGAAATGCCGCGCGGTGCCAAGTTGTTATCGGGAGGTTGCTCTCGCGGTGGCACCACTCCCGCGCGCCCTATTCTGCCTGCCCCCAGCCGGGCGCCCGTACCACCCCGCGACTCACTGGCACGTGGGCAGCGCGTCGGTGTCGCCGTCGTCGCGGATGACGTCGAGGGTGGACGTCGCCTCGTCGAGGGTCTCGACGGGGACGACCCGGATGTCCTGCGCGGCCGACTCCAGGGTTTGGGAACAGCTCTCCGCGGCGACGAGGAAGTACTCCGCTCCCTGCCGCTCGGCGCTCACCATCTTCTGGGCGACTCCGCTCACGCCCCCGACGTCCCCCTGGGGAGTGATGGTCCCGGTTCCGGCGACGTAGTGGTCGCCGGTGATGCTCTCCTCGCTGAGTCGGTCGATGATGCCCAGCGAGAACATCATTCCGGCACTGGGGCCCCCGATTTCGCCGACGCTGATGTCGACGTCGAACGGGAACTCCATGTCGCTGTCGATGAGGATGCCGATGACCGCGTTGCCCTCACCGTCGTCGACGGTGGGAACGGACAGGTCCTCGGTCTCGCCGTCCCGCTTGACGGTGATCTCGACGGAGTCACCGGGCTCCCGGTCCCTGATCCGCTGCGCGGCGTCGTCCTGGCCCTCGACGGGGTCGCCGTCGACCTCCGTCAGTACGTCCTCCGGTTCGAGCACGCCGTGGGCCGGCATGTCGTCGGGAACGTCGCGGACGACGGGAACCTCGGAGTAGTCGATGTCCAGGTGGCTCAGCGCCGCGGCGACGGCCAGCTTCTGGGAGCTGTCCATCATCAGCGTCTGGTCCTCGCTGACCTCCTCGACCGTGCGTCCGGGAGGGAACACGGCCTCCTCGGGGAGGACGGCGCTCGTGGGAGCGATCCAACCACTGAGGGCGGTCAGTAGGTCGATCCTGTGGTTGGGGCCGCCGACGTACTGGACGGTGACCATCGCCAGGCCGCCCTCGTCGTGCTGGAAGCTCTCTCGCCCGTCGACCTGGATGATGGGCTCGTCGTCGTGGTCGCCCAGGGTGTTCAGGGCGACTCCCGGGGAAGCCACGAGGTAGGGCACCGGCATCCGGAAGAGGGCGACGCCCATGGCTATGAGGATCACGCACGCGACGATGAGGGTGATCCAGCGACGCCACGGCACCTCGTCACGCCGCACTGACTCGTCGGTGAGGTCGGGAATCAAGGAGTGCCCACCCACTCCTCGGCACCGTCGACGAACCGCTGGTTCTTCCAGATCGGCACGCCGGCCTTGATGTCGTCGATCATGCGACGGCACACGGTGAAGGCGACGTCCCGATGCGCCGCGGCCGCGGCGACGACGACGGCCGCGTCACCGATCTTCAGGTCACCGACGCGGTGCACGGCGGCGACGCGATACACCGCGCCGCGTCCACCGGGGCCCTCGGTTCCCTTGGCGCTGTCGGTCAGGATCTCGCGCAGGACGTCCCGGAGTCGGTCCTCCGCCGTTGGATGCGCGGAGTACGACAGGTCGGTCACGCCCCGATCGTCGTCGTGATCTCGCACCGTGCCGATGAAGAAGGCCGTGCCACCAGCCCGGTCGTCGCGGACGGCGTGGAGGACCTCATCCACCGACAACGGGGTTTCGCGCAGCTCAGCAAGCATTATCGCGTCCACCCGTTGACCGTATCAACTCCCCGGCTTCAACGCCCGTTACGGATATGCCGGACGTGGGCCGCACGCTGCGATCCCTCGCGTCCGACCAGGGGCCCGTTGAAAGCGCGTGGGGGCCCAGCACCCCGGAACGCGACCTGGACACATGAGGACAGTCGGGACGGTCCGGATCCCAAGACCACGGGGGCTTGGCGGCCCTCGCTGTCGCTGCTCAGGCACTGGCCCACCGCCGGTGTCGCGGGCGTCACCGCGGGGACACCTGGGATGTGCTTTGGGCGAACCGGAGCCAGATTCGGTGTTCACCTCGAGGTATGGCGGCTAACGTGGCAGGCACGGACACGTTTGAAAACACTGCTGCCTAGCTGCCCGAGGTCGAATCGTGAGTGACCTACCCTTTGGTTTCAGCATGCCGAACGATCCCGACGACGAGTCGCGGCGGGGGTCCGGCGACTCCGGCAGCGGTTCGGGCAACTCCCCGGGCTCCTCCGGTGGGGATTTCCCGTTCGGCGACCCACAACAGATGGCGCAGATGTTGCGCCAATTCGCGGACATGATGTCCCAGGCGTCGACGCCCGCCCCCGGTGGCGGCGGCGACACCACCGTCAACTGGGACATGGCCAAGAACATCGCCCGGCACACCGTCGCCGAGGGGGGCAAGGACCCCAGTGTCACGGCTGGTGAGTACGCCCACGTCCAGGAGGCGCTGCGCCTCGCGGACCTGTGGCTGGACCAGGCCACCTCCCTTCCCTCCGGGCTCACCTCCATGGAGGGGTGGAGCCGTTCGGAGTGGGTCGAGAAGACGATGCCGAGCTGGACCGAGCTGTGCGAACCGCTCACCGGCCGCATCGTGGAGTCGATGAACGCCAACCTTCCCGAGGAGATGCGCTCCATGGCGGGCCCTCTGGTGGGGATGCTGCGCCAGATGGGTGGGATGCTCGTCGGTCAACAGGCGGGCCAGGCCATCGGTGAACTCGCCAAGGAGGTCCTCGGCTCCACCGACGTGGGGATCCCGTTGGGTGGCGAGGGGCGCGGTGCCCTGATCCCGATGAGCGTGGCGCAGTTCGGTGAGGGGCTGGGTGTCAGCGAGGAGGAGGTACGCCTGTACCTCGCCGCCCGCGAAGCGGCACACCACCGCCTGTTCGTCCACGCGCCGTGGCTGCGCGCCCACGTGACCAGCCTGATCGAGGAGTACGCGCGCGGCGTGTCCTTCGACATGAGCGGGCTGGAGGAGAAGCTGGGCCAGGTCGACCTCAACGACCCGCAGGCCATGCAGGAGGCGCTGGCCGGAGGCGAGGGGCTGTTCCAACCCCAGGAGACCCCGCAGCAGAAGGCGTCACTCGCCCGGTTGGAGACCGCGGTCGCGCTCATCGAGGGGTGGGTGTCGGTCGTCGTCGACGCCGCCGTCGAGGAGCGACTCCCCCAGTCCGCGGCGCTCGCCGAGGCGATCCGGCGCCGACGGGCCACGGGCGGGCCGGCCGAGCGGACCTTCGCCACACTGGTGGGTCTCGAACTGCGTCCGCGCCGCCTGCGGGACGCGGCCGCGCTGTGGCGGGCGGTCACCGACGCCCGAGGCATCGAGGGCCGTGACCACCTGTGGGAGCACCCGGACCTCCTTCCCGACGCCGAGGCCCTGGACGACCCGGACGCGTTCATTCGCGGCCGTGCCGACGCCGACGAGTTCGACCTCACCGAGCTGACCGGAGAGGCGGACGGCGACTCCACGGGCGCCCAGGACGATGGCGAGGACGGAGCCGACGGCGGCACGGAGGGTCGGACCTCCTAGTCCACCGCTTCCGCGCCCCACATGGTCCACCGACGTGTGTGGGGCGCCGGGACCGTCCCCCCGCGTTCTCTATTCGAGGGGTTCCGTGGTGTCGACGCGGGTCGACGTGGCGTCGAGGCGGGGGGCCTCGTGCACCCCCTCGAGGTAACCGCGGGCACGCTCGGTCTTCGGGTAGCGGTTGACCAGCGCCCAGAAGTCGGGGCCGTGGCCGGGGATGATCAGATGCGCGAGCTCGTGGACGATGACGTAGTCGATCACCCACTGGGGCATGCCGATCAGCCGGCGTGAAAGCCGGATGGAGCCGTCGGCCGGCGTGCATGAGCCCCAGCGCGTGTTCTGGTTGTCGACCCACCGGACGCTCCGTGGCTCCATCCGCCCGTCGAGGTACCGCGCCGCGAGGTCCCTGGCGCGCCGTTGGAGCGCGGTGTCGGTGGGTTGGCGCCGACGCTCCCGCGCGTCCAGACGCCGAAGCATGCGCTCGACCCAGATCTTCTCCTGCGTCGCGGAGAAGCTGGCCGGCAGTAGGACGACGGTCTTCGATCCCTCGCGGTAGGCGGACACGGTGCGCCGCCGCCGGGAGCTCCGGCGCACCTCTACCTCCGGCTGCGGTGGCACGAAGTTCACGGTAGCCCAGAGTGGAGATTTTCCACAGGGGGCGGTGGGGTGGCCCACCGCCCCCGCTGGTCAGGAAGGTGTGATTCGGTCGCGTCTCCGACGGTTTCGTGTCCCGTCCCTAACTCGGGTCCTGGACCGCGGAGACTCCGTGAGACCGTTCTGAGCGCGACGAGCCTGCTCATGGCTCGGCTCGATCCGGCTTTCCACCTCGACCACGTATTCAAACAACATCGACAGCATGGGATTCTCTCTCGTTCTCTCTCGAAGGGTCAGGCGGCGATCGGCTGCTCGTCCTTGCGGGGGCGACCGCGGGGCCGCTTGCGGGCGACGATCTTCCCGGCGATGAAAAGCTGACCGCCCCACACGCCGTGCGGCTCCCGCCGCTCGACGGCGCCGGACAGGCACTGCTCCTTCACCGGACAGTCGGCACACAGCGCCTTGGCCGACTCGATGTCCGACGGGGACTCAGCGAAGAAAAGGTCCGGCCGCGAACGGCAGGGGATCTCCTCTTCCCCCAGCCATGAACTCTCCAGAACCGACGCAAGCATCGGTTTCCTCCCTGGTTACGGTGTGATCACGCGGGTTGGCGACAGGGACTGCCGGACGGTGTTGATCCGGCGGTGGGGGCCGTGAACCGGTGATCCCACGAGTCCGCACCCAGGTGGGAGGGCTATCGAGAGATAGGAAACGCGGCCCCTCTACGACGGGGCCGCGGTCGACGGAGGGCGGTCAGCCGATAGGAGCTGACTGCTTCCGGGAACGCTGCCCCGCGACGCGCTCTAGGCGTTCGAGGGCGAGCAATGGGGTCTCTGCGACCGTCAGAATCTGCGTATCGTCGAGCCGTCCCCAGCCACACACGTGGGTGGGAAGATCGGATGCCGCAAATCCATAGCCGGCGGAGTCTCCTCTGTGGGACACCCGCGCGTGGTCGGACGCGCCGACGAGGGCGTGGTCGACCAGGCTCAGGTTGGCGACGGTCGTGTGCAGAGGCATTAGCTTCGTCTTCACAGGACCCACCTCCTTCTCCTTCGACTCACACCCGCGGGAATCTCCGCGCCGGGGTTAACAACGCTTCTACGTTAGACACTTCCGCGCAGGGCGGCAACATATTTTTGACCTGCGACGACGAGAAAATCGGGGCCGAATCCCGCTAGTTGCGGCGGAGCCGCTGGCCGCATGATTCTCCGGCGGCGCAGCCGCCAAACAAACAGAGTCCGCTCATCACGGCCGAGCCACTGGTCGCGGGATTCTCCGGCGGCGCAGCCGCCCAACAAACAGAACCCACTCGTCGCGGCCGTCCCGGGACGGCGGACCGCCCTGAGACACGGCCGGCGACCGACGGTGGGATGGTCTCCCGGGTACGGGGCGCTACGAGTCGGTCTGGGGTACCCGGACCAATCCTTCTTGCACCACGGAGCAGACGAGCTCTCCCTCGCGGGTGTAGACGAGGCCGCGGGCGAGCCCGAGTCCGTTGCTGGCACTGGGGCTCTCCTGGTCGTAGAGGAGCCAGTCGTCGGTGCGGAAGGGACGGTGGAACCACATGGCGTGGTCCAGGCTGGCCATGAACGTGCCTTCGAGCCCACGGCCGTGTGCGAGGAGTACGGAGTCCAACAGGGTCATATCGGAGGCGTAGGTCATCAGACACACGTGCAGCAGCGGGTCGTCGGGGACGTCTCCGTCGACTTTCAGCCACACCCGGTTGCTTCTCGTTCGCAAGTCGGGGTCACGTTGGGCCTCGAAGGAGAGGGCACCGACCGGTTTCAGCTCGAACGGGTGCCAGTCGTAGAACGCGGGTGTGGCACCGAAGAGTGCCCGCATCCGCTCCTTGGCGGTGCGTAGCTCCTCGGGTGCGGCGACGTCCGGCATGGGTTCGGCGTGGCTCAGCCCTGGTTCCTCGCCGTGGAACGAGGCGGACAGGGTGAAGATGGCCTTGCCGTGCTGGATGGCGACGACCCGGCGCGTGGAGAAGGACCGGCCGTCGCGGACCCGGTCGACCTCGTAGACGATCGGGACCGTGGGGTCGCCGGGGCGGATGAAGTAGGCGTGCAGGGAGTGCACCGGACGCCCCTCGGGGACGGTTCTTCCGGCGGCGACCAGGGCCTGGCCGGCGACCTGTCCGCCGAAGACGCGCTGAGGTCCGACGTCGGGGCTGCGGCCGCGGAAGATGTTCACCTCGATCGGTTCGAGGTCGAGAATGTCCAGCAACTGTGTCAGTGACTGGCCCTCGTCGGTCGCGTCCGTCATTGGTCCCCTCCGCCTGCCTTGTGCGCTGTCGCCCCGGTCACGGGCTCTCTCCCGCGCACAGTGCCAGCACGGCCTCGCCGTAGCGTTCGAGTTTGACCGATCCCACCCCGGAGATCCGCGCCAGGCCACGGGCGTCGGTGGGCACCTGCTCCGCGACCGCCTGCAACGTGGCGTCGGTGAACACCACGTAGGCGGGGACCTTCTGCTCCTCGGCGACGTCGCGGCGCCACGCTTTGAGGCGTTCCAGGAGGGCTTCGTCGTAGCTGGAGGGGCAGTCGGTGCAGCGGCCCAGTTTGCGTTCGGCCGCCGCGATGAGGCGTGCGCCGCAGACCCGGCAGTCGACCTGTCGGGCTCCGCCCCGCCTCTCCGGCGTCTTCTTGGCGGTGTTGGGGCGCGCCCCGTCCAGGAACGGGCTGGGCTTGCGGGAGCGCCGTCCGCCGGGGGAACGAGAGAGGGCCCAGGACAGTGAGAGGTATTCCCGCGCCCTCGTGACCCCGACGTAGGTGAGTCGCCGTTCCTCCTCCACTTGGTCGGGGGTCTTGGCGTGCACGATCGGGAGCGTGCCGTCGACCACACCGACGAGGAACACCGCGTCCCACTCCAGGCCCTTCGCCGAGTGCAGCGACGCGAGGGTGACTCCCTCGAACTCCGGAGCGTGCTCGGTGCTGACACGCGCCTCGAGTTCCTGCACGAAGTCCGCCATCGTGGCGTCGGGCCGCGCGGTGGCCATGTCCTCGGCGAGCTGCGCGAGGGCGGCGAGCGACTCCCACCGTTCCCGGGCTTGGCCACCGGACGGCGGGGTGTCGCTCAGGCCCATCGGGGCGAGCAGGTGGCGCACGGTGGTGACGAGTGGGTCGGTGGTGGCGCCCAGGCGCGCGCCACGCAGGGTGTGCACGGCTTGGCGGATCTCGGGCCGTTCGAAGAACCGTGCCGCGCCACGCAGCACGTAGGGGATCTCCGCGTCGGCAAGAGCCTGTTCGTAGGTCGCGGACTGGGCGTTGACCCGGTACAGGACCGCGATCTCGCGGGCGGGGGTGCCGGAGGCGATGAGCGCCGCGATACCGCGCGCGACTCCCGCGGCCTCCGCTGGTTCGTCGTCGTACTCCTGGAACACGGGGTCGGGGCCGGTGGGTCGCTGGGCCTGGAGCTCGAGACGGTGGCGGGCCGCGTCACCCTTCGCCTGGGCCAGGACCGCGTTCGCCAGGCCGACGACCTGTGGGGTGGAACGGTAGTCGCGCACCAGGCGCACCACGCTGGCGTGGGGGAAGGCCGCGGAGAAGCCGGTCAGGTAGCTGGCGGTCGCGCCGGTGAAGGAGTAGATGGTCTGGCTGGGGTCTCCGACGACGCACACGTCGTCCCGGTCACCGAGCCACGCGTCGAGCACGAGCTGTTGGAGGGGGTTGACGTCCTGGTACTCGTCGACGACGAAGTAGCGGTACTGGGAGCGGACGCGTTCGGCCACCTGCCTGTTGTCGACCAGCATGGCGGCGGTGAGTTCGAGGACGGACTCGAAGTCCAGCAGGTTGCGTTCCCGGCGCAGTTCCTCATAGGCGTCGTAGACGCGCGCGACGTCACGCGGCGGGTTGGAGGTCTCCCGCGCGGCCTTGGCGGCCGCGGCCTCGTAGTCCTCGGGACGGGTCTGGGTCGACTTGGCCCACTCGATCTCCCCGGCGAGGTCACGCAGCTCTCCGCGGCCTGGGGTGAGACCACATCCGCGGGCGACCTCGGCCACCGCCTGGAGTTTGCTCTCGATCAGGGTGGGGGGCGGACCACCGACCACCTGTGGCCAGAAGTAGGACAGTTGACGCAGCGCGGCGGAGTGGAACGTCCGCGCTTGGACGCGCGGTGCCCCCAACTGCCGCAGCCGGCCGCGCATCTCCCCCGCGGCGCGGGTCGTGAACGTCACGGCGAGGATCTGCTGTTCGTTGACGACCCCGCTCGCGACCGCGTAGGCGATGCGGTGGGTGATGGCTCGCGTCTTGCCGGTCCCCGCGCCGGCGAGGACACAGACGGGACCTCGTACCGCGCGGGCGACCTCAAGTTGTTCCGGGTCGAGCCCTTCGAGGATGCGATCGGCGTGCACCACTTCTCCCCTCTACTGAACCCGGCCCACAACGGACTCTCTAGTCTCCCAAATCCCCACGACACTCGGCACGCGCACCACCAGTCCGTTCTTCCTGGAACCGCGACCCTGGGTCGAACGTCATAGGAGGCGGACATGGGAAAGGGAAGGAGATGTCGGCGTCAGGTGTTGGCAATGGATGGTCATGTCATCCCAGCAGAGAGGACCACTGATGACGTCCACACCGGAGATCATCATGTACACCACACCGTGGTGTGGATTCTGCCGACGGCTGAAGAGCCAGCTCGCCCGCGAGGGTGTGGAACTCACCGAGGTCGACATCGAACAGGATCCGACGGCGGCAGAGACCGTCATGCGTCTCAACGGCGGGAACCAGACGGTACCGACGGTGGTCTTCCCCGACGGGACGGCGATGACGAATCCGCCGGCCGCGAAGATCCTGGAGAAGATCGCCGGCAATTGAGCATGGGAAGAGGGGCAGGGGAGCATTGGGCGCGGACGCCACCGGCACGGGGTCTGATTCACCGGACGCCGATCCACAATGGATCCACCGCACGGCGACCGGTTGGCGGGTCGCGAGTGAGGAAGTTCCCGATCTCCTCAACGCGATCGTCCTCGCTGACCTCCTGCACAACGAACGGGGGGACGGTCGTGTTCGGCGCGACCTCCCGCCGCGTTCGACGCCGAACCAGTCAGAGGTCGAGCGGTTGCGGACCACGGTCAGTCAGCTCGAACACGCGCTGCAGACGCGCGTCGCGGTGGAGCAGGCCATCGGGGTGTTGGCGGAACGTCACAAGGTGACGCCACGCGCCGCCTTCGATGAACTCCGCCACGCCGCGCGTTGTCGGGGCCGCAAGGTCGCGGAGCTCGCGGTGAACGTCGTGCGCAGTTGTGACAGCCCCCTCGTCGCCCTGCCCCGGGAACTGGCGCGGGATGGCTCCGTCGTGGAGAGCTAGCGGGTCACCAGTCGCCCGAGAGCCGCGCGCCGTTCCAGTGCTCGATGAGCTTGCGTGCGATGGACACCGATCCCGGGAGGAGCACCTCGCCCGAGAGGGTGGCTTCACGGAGTTCCTTCCGGGAGAACCAACGGATCTGGTTGATCTCCTCGTGGTCGGTGCGTGGGGCGTCGCCCACCGCGCGGGCCGTGTAGCCCAGCATCAGGCTGCGTGGAAAGGGCCAGGGCTGGGACCCCAGGTAGGTGGGTTCGGTCACGGCGACGCCCACCTCCTCGGCGACCTCCCGCACGACGGCCTGCTCCAGGGACTCCCCTGCCTCGACGAACCCCGCGAGGATCGAGTAGCGCCGCCCGTCCGGCCACTGGGCGTTGTGCGCGAGCAGACACTTCTCCTCTCCGTCGCGGTCGCCGTGTACGAGCATGATCACGGCGGGGTCGGTGCGGGGGAAGTGCTCGATTCCTTCCTGGAGGCAGACCCGGATGTGGCCCCCGGCGCGCGGTTTGGTGGGTGCGCCGCAGGTCGGGCAGAAGCGGTGTGTAAGGTGCCAGTTGGCCAGGGACACCGCGTGGGTGAGGAGTCCGCTGTCCCGAGCGCCGAGCAGTGCCCCGACGTCGCGCAGCGACCGGAGCTCGGCGTCCGCTCCGTCGTCGACGGGCAGGTGCCCCGGCGCGCGGACCGCGAAGTAGGCGTGGCCCACCTCGTCGACGCCCAGGAAGTAGCGCTCACCGTCGGGCGAGGCGTCGGAGGCGACGAAGACCAGCTCGGCGTCCTCTTCGGTGAAGCGCACCAGCGCCCGGGACTGCTTCGCCCGCAACGCCTGGTAGCCGGTCTGTGACGTTCCCTCTCCGCTCCGCAAGACGAGGACGCGTGTCCGCGGGTCTCGCCACGCCCGCTCCAACCACTCCTTGTCCCGACGATGGTGGGCCGCGGTGTCCACGCCGCCCCTGGACAGTGCGGGAACGATCCCGGCCCCTTCGAGAATGCTCACCCCGCGAGACTAACCCCCGGCACTGGTCCGGCGCATATCCCGGCCGGAAACGGTGACGCTTCTCCACCGGGGGCGCAGGTGTGGGAAGGGTGTGGGGGCCGGCGCGTAGGGGGCGTTCAGGAGAGTCGGTGGATGCGGCGGGCGATGCGGATGTGGGTGTTGAAACTGCGGGCCATCTCCCGTGACCCGTGGAAGTTCAGCACCACGTGGGCGTCCTGTTCGGGGTAGTAGAACATGTGGACGGCGAAGTAGCCGATCCCCCCGACGGGGCTGGGCAAACTCCGGAGGAGCGGCAGGAACTCGCCGAACCGGATCGTGGCCGTTCCCGCGCCGTAGTGGATGCCGAGGCGCATGCGGTTGCGTGGCGGCAGCATGTGGTCGAGGGCCGCGCGGGAGACGAGTTGTCCACCGTGGAACGCCTCCTGGAACCGGACGAAGTCCTCCGCCGGGCCGACGACGCCGCCACCGGCCCAGTCGAGGCTGAGGGCTCGGGCGCGGCTGAGCTCGTGTCGACCGATCCAGAAGGGCGCGACGTCGATGTCGTTGAGGTCGTCGGGCTGCTCGGTCGCGTCGTAGGGCGTGGAACTGCGGGTCATGCCGCTCGGTTCGAACACCCGGCTACGGAGCAGGTCCGCCAGTCTCTCCCCCGTGGCCTCCTCCGCGATTCGTCCCATCAGCACGTAGACGGTGTCGCTGTAGTGGAAGCGTTGCCCCGGTCTGCCGATGGCGGGGAGGCGCCGGGCCTCGTCGAGGAGGTCGCTGGGCGTCCACAGGCGGTCGCGGTTGCTGGCGATGGACGCGGGTGACATGGGGGTGTCGCCGTGGTGCGGTTCGAAGAAGTCGGGCAGGCCACTGGTGTGGGTGAGCAGGTGGTCGACCGTGACGTCCGTGGCGATGTCGACGCCGGGGGCGGCGGGGAGCCCCGCGAGGTCCTTCGCGGGCAGCAGCCGGCCGATCGGGGTGGTGAACTCCAGTTGGCCGCGGTCGAACAGGCCGGCGATGAGCGTTGCCGTCATCACCTTGCCGACGCTGGCGGCGTGGAAGGGCTGCTCCAGGTCCCCGAACTCGAACTCCCAGCCCGGCGCCCGGATCAGCACCTGTGGCGGCGGCATGTCGCCGCGGCGCGCGCTGATGCGCTCCAGCGACCGCCGCAGCGTATCCACTGACCTTCGCTCCAAAACTCTCATAGATATATATCTATAGGACATATCTAAGGGAGTCAATAGACTGGGTTCATGGCGAACGTGATCCTGGGTCTGCTGCTGATCCGACAGATGAGCCTCTACGACCTGGTGAAGGGATTCGAGTCCGGGGTGTCGCTCTTCTACAGCGCGAGCACCGGAAGCATCAAGCGCGCGCTGGACACCCTGCTCACCAGGGGACTCGTCGAGGTCGCGAGTGTGGAGCCCGGGGCGCGTGGCCGGAAGGTGTATCGACCCACCGACGCCGGACGCACGGAGTTCCAGGCGTGGATGCGCAGTGACCTCACCGGTTCCGACCTCGAGGCCGCCGTCCTGTCCCGCCTGTACTTCCTCGGTCTCCTCCCCGCCGAGGAACGGGCGCCCGCGCTCCGGAGGATCATCACCCGCGTCGAGGCGCACCTGTCCACACTCACCACCATCAAGACCCAGGCGGACTCCTCCACGGTTCCCGAGGAACTCCGGGACGTGGCCACCCACCAACTCGCGACCCTCGACTACGGCATCTCCTCGGACCGCTTCACCCTCGAGTGGTTCCGGGAACACCTCCGCCGCCTCGAGGCGTCGACCGCCACCGAGGACTAGGTTCTGTGTCGTGGTTGGGCGGTGGCGGTCGGGGTGATGCTGGCACGATCACCGCGGGACGCCCAGCGGCGTGATCCACAAACTCGTTACGGGCTGCCTGAGGTGTGACCTGACGAGCGCCACGGCTCTGGGAAGCCCACGGCCACTCCGGCGCTGGGCCAACGACGGCACCCCACCGCATTCGCCCACGTCCCGGACGCCATCCGCGCGCCACGCACCCGCCCCGAACGCCTCATCGGGGACAGGGCCCCCTCCTCCGCAGCGATGAGACGACTACCACGCGACCGCCGGATCGCCCGCATCATCTCCCGCGCACCGATCGGAACGCCCCGCGACGCCGCCAAAGCTCATACGGGGGACGCCCGCCCACCTCCGACCCACGGGCCTGCAAGCGCCGCGACCGCGCCGAACGCCGCGTCGACCGACTCACGCACGACAGAGCCGGAATCCTCCTGATCAGCGCATGACTCTGGCGCAACCACCACCCAAGAACACAACCTGGGACACATCGCGCCTCTCTGACGGACCCGTGGCTCCACTGGGTGGGGGCTGTCGACCCCGGTATGGCGGGTCGATGCGCACCCCCACCGGTTGGATGTGGCGTGATCCCGGTGGGGGTGGAGAAATCCCGATGGGGGGTGGGTTCTAGGGAGGCGGGAGGTCGTCGAGGAGGGCCGCCAGGGCTTCGGGGGTCAGGAGGTCGGCGGGGCGGATCGTCTGTTGGGTTCTCACGAAGTAGAACGCCGCGCCAACCCGGTCGAGGGGTACGTCCGCGAGCTCGGCCCACGCCGCGCGGTAGGCGGCGAGCTGGACCGCGGCGGCGTCGCGCTCCTCCTGGGTGGCCGGCGGGCGTCCGGTCTTCCAGTCGACGACGTCGTAGCGGTCGCCGTCGGCGAACACGGCGTCGATCCGGCCCCGCACCAGGTGGCCCGCGATCGGGGTCTCGAACGCGACCTCCACCGCGACCGGTGTGCGTTCGGCCCACTCGCCGGACTCGAAGTTCTCTCGCAGGCGGTCGAAGTCCTCGTCCGGAGCGAGCGCGTCGTCGGCGGCGCCGGGAAGCTCGTCCGGGCCCAGCAGAGCTCCCTGGCCGAAACGGCCCTCCAGCCAGGCGTGGAACGACGTTCCACGCCTGGTGTGGGGAGTGGGTGGGTGTGGCATCGGGCGCCTGATCTCCCGGGCGAGCGCGGCCGGATCCCGCCGGAGTCCGACCAGTGCCGAAACGGAGACGCGGCGCGGGAGCACCACGTCCGCCCCCGTGGAGTTCTGGGGTTCGGTGCGGTCCCGGTGTGCCAGCAACAGGTCCGTGTCGCGCTGCCAGGCTTCCGCGCGGCGCCGCTGCCACTCGGGAAGGTGGTGTGCGTCGGAGAGCTGCTCCAGCCAGCGTTCACCGACACCGTCGCGGGATTCGGCGAGCAGTCGGGCCGCGGCCACGCTGGCGTGGTACGACGCCGCCGCTCCCGTCACCGGGTCGGACTCGGGCTCGACCCCTTCCTCCTCGGGCTGGGATGAGGGCTCTTCGAACTCCATGTCTGGGCCGCCATCCAGGTCGTCCAGGGCGGGTGCGGCGTGTTCGAGGGGGGTGTCGGGCGCGGGCCACGGAACGGGGACGGGGTCACCGAGCCGTGGATTGCGTTCGTCCTCCTCCGGTGGCGCCGCCCACCGGGCGACGCGCCCCGCACCGCCCGCGCAGGCGGCCCGGACCTCCTCCAGGAACTCCGAGGGGCCCCGCGTCCGCTGCGCCTCACCCCACCAGTGCCCGGTACACAACAGGGTGTCGGCCGCACGGGTGAGCGCCACGTAGAAGAGACGGCGTTCTTCCAGCCGTTCTCGGGCGACGTTCGCCGCGTCGAGGTCCGCGATCGCGGCGGGATCCACGTCCTCCAGTGTCGGCAGCGCGGCGCGGTCCCCCCGCAGGGGAAACGGTAGCCGTCGTTCGTTCTTCAGCCAGTTGCTGGTGCGGACGGGTTTGGCCGGGAAGACCGGGGCGCTCGCTCCTCCGCAGAGCCCGGGGACGATCACCATCGACCACTGGAGCCCCTTGGCCCCGTGCACCGTCATGAGTTTCACCGTGTCCGAGGTCCCGACCCGGCCCCCCTCCAGGCCGTGCTCGTTGTCCTCCGCCGAGGACAGGTAGGCGAGAAACGCGCCCAGCCCCGGATCCTCGCTCGACCCGGAGAACCGCGCCGCGGCGTCGGCGAACGCGTCGAGGTCCGCGCGGGCCACGGTAGGGGCGACGCCGGGCCGGGCGGGGACCTCGATGTCCAGGCCGTGCAGTCGTTCCACCTCGCTGATGAGCTCGGTGAGGGCGTGCCCACCGAACCCGGTGAGTCCGCGCAGTTCGGCGGCGAGTTGGCCGATGCGTTCGAGGCCGCGGGCGGAGTAGCGCTCCGGGGGGCCGGGGTCGTGCAGGGCGTCCAGGAGGCTGCCGCGCTCGGCCGTGAGGTCCAGGAGCGTCTGCCGCAGTAGGTCGCCGGACACCTCCTGTTCCGGGGCCTCCGTGGTGAGGTCGCGCCGGCCCGACTCGGCCAGTTCCTTGGCCCGGGCGCCGAGGGCCACCAGGTCGCGGGGGCCGAGCCGCCATCGCCGGCCGGTGAGGAGACGCACGAGTTCGTTGCCCGCCGTCGGGTCGTGCAGGATCCGCAGTGTCGACACGACGTCCCGGACCTCCGGCACGGTCAGTAGTCCGCCCAGGCCCACCACCTCGACCGGGATACCCCGCCGCTCCAGGGCGCCGCGCAGGACAGGGAACAGGGAGCGCTTGCGGCAGAGCACGGCGACGTCGCCCGGGGTGAGGAGTGGTTCCTCCGGGCTGGCCGTGGAGGCGTCGAGCGCGGATCGGACCTGGTCACCGATCCAGTCCGCCTCCTCCAGGTCGGTCTCGAACAGTCCGCAGGCGATGGTGCCCTTGCCCCTGCGGTCCGGCCCGGGGTGGAGGATCGGCACCACGCCGGTCCCGCTGTCGTCCTCTCCCTCTCCCGCGATGTCGGCGCGCAGCGGGTCGGAGGCGACGGTCGCGACGTCGAGGATCCGCTCCCCGTTGCGGAAGCTGGTGGCGAGTTGGCGCACCGGGGCGGGCGTGCCGGGGCGCACGGGGAAATCGGTGGGGAAGCTCACCAGGTTCCCGGCACTCGCCCCTCGCCAACCGTAGATCGACTGGCAGGGGTCACCAACGGCGGTCACCGGATGGCCGTCGCCGAACAGCGACCGCAACAGGACGAGCTGGGCGTGACTGGTGTCCTGGTACTCATCCAGCAGGACGACGTGGAAACGGTCCCGCTCGCTGAGGCCGACCTCGGGATGTCGGGCGGCGATCCGCGCGGCCAGGGTGATCTGGTCGCCGTGGTCGAGCACCTCACGTGCCGCCTTCGCGGTGCGGTACCGCTCCACGAGGGGCAGGAGTTGTTCCCGCCGGGCCTGTCGATCCAGCATGTCCCGGACCGGTTTGGTCTGCTTCTTCAGGGCGGCGGCGCGGGTGCGGAGCCAGTTGCCGACCTCGCGGACGTCGTTGGGGTCGCTGAGATGTTCGGAGATCTCGCCACTGAGCTCCAGCACCGCTTTGGTGACGTCGGCCGGACCGTTGGTCACCGCGTCCATCTCCCCGTCGAACTCGCCGACGACCGTGCGGGCGAGCTGCCAGGAAACCGCCTCGGTGATGAGTCGAACCGAGGGCTCGACCCCCTCCCGCAGCGCGTGGTCCCCCACGATCTGCGTCGCGAACGAGTGGTAGGTGGACACGGTCGGCTCGCCGTCCAGTACCTCGGTGGGAACCGCGTCGGCCTCGCGGAGCGCGTCGAGTCGGTCGCGGACCCGGTCGGCGAGCTCGTTCGCGGCCTTGCGGGTGAAGGTCAGCCCCAGAACCCGCTCCGGTCGCACATATCCGTTGGCGACCAGCCACACCACCCGCGCCGCCATGGTCTCGCTCTTGCCCGACCCCGCCCCCGCGACCACGACACAGGGACTCAGTGGCGCGGCGATCACCGCCGCCTGCTCGGTCGTCGGCTCCGGCCGCCCGAGGAGCCGGGCCAGTTGTCCCGGAGTCCAGGTCTGGTCCGGCACCGGAGTCAGTCCCACCGCGCCAGGCGCCATCACGACCGACCCCCATCCTTGTTGTTGGCTCCGACACCCACGCGGCGGACAGCGGTCCTGCCCGCGAGGGGGCCGGCCGGCGACACCGCATACGCACCGGCTTCCGGTGTCCCCACCTCGGCCGTCGGCCCATGGGTCGTTCCAGACGCGCGGTGCGGACGACCGCCGTGGACGTCGACGACACGGTCCCGAAGACGGTCGGTGCGTCTCAGCACCGGCGACCACCGAACAGCCCACCGACCCGCCGCCGGTTCCTCGAGGAGCACCGGGCGTGGATCCGGCATCGACCCGACGCCCGACCGCTCCTGCGGCGCGGCGCGGCCTCCCGACACGTCACCGTTTCCCACCGGGACCGAGACGCGAGCCGTGAAGGCCGAGCGAAGGCCGGCCGACCGGCGGTCGAGGTCGTCAATGGTCCGCCCGCGCGGCGGGCCCGCCGCAACCACCCACCGGTCCAGGCCCGGCGGCCCCCAAGCCGTCCCACCGGCCGCGCCGTTCACACAACCGACCGGGACCTCCACAACGCGACACCGAACACGACCGGGCGACCCGACGCCCCGCCCCTCTTGCGGCGCCGCGCGACCTCCCGACAGGCAAGCGTTTCCCACCGGAACCACGATGCGAGCATTGGCGGCCGAGCGAAGCTCGGTCGACCGGCGGACAAGGTCCTCGGTGGACGCCCCGCGCGGCCGGCCCGCCGCAACCACCCACCGGTCCAGGCCCGGCGGCCCCCAAGCCGTTCCATCGGGACCACCGGCCGCGCCGTTCACACGACCGCCCGAGACTTCCACAACGCGACACCGAACATGACCGGGCGTCCCGACGCCCCGCCGCACTGTCCGCCTCACCCGGCCTACCGTCCCGGCGGAGGCGGGGTCGGGCCCAGAAAGCGTGACGGTGCGGGCACGAACACCGGCGACGAGTCCGCCCCGGGTCCGTCTGGGGTCACCTGTCGGCTGTGCGCCGGACGGGAGCCCCGGCACCCTCACGCGGCACTCGTCACGGTTGGACCGGTGCCCACGAATCCCGGTTGGGGTCACACCCGAGGGGTCGTTCCCACGGCCGGTGGCGTCATCGTCGTCTCCCCAGCGGGGGGCGCTCGCCTCGTCGTCCGTCGACCGTGCGGGACCGGCCGGAGGTGGTGTCGTCACACTCGACCTCCCTCGTCGTTCGCCGGACAACTGGACCGTACGGCGCAGGTGCGGCAGCCGGCGTTGGGGGTGGCGGTGAATGTGCCGCCGGCCATGCCGGTGGCGACGTGCCGGACCAGGCGGTCGGCCCATTGGGGTTCGGGGTCGTCGTTGAGCGGGTTCTGGCGTTGCTCCCGCACCTTCTTGGTGAGCGACGCCTTGCCGACGTGGACGAGTTCGGCGCCACCGGGTTCGGCGAGACCGAACTTGGAGAAGGCCGCGTTGAGGACCGCGAGTTGGTAGACACCCAGTTGTGGGTGCCGGTCGAGGTCGTCCGCCTTGGAGTTGCCGGTCTTGATGTCGACCACGACGGCGCGGCCTTGGTCGTCGCGCTCGAGTCGGTCCACCCGGCCGGTGATCTGGATGTCGCCGACGTCCACGCGGAACCCCTGTTCCCACGCCACCAGGTCACGCGGGTTGTTCTCGTGCCACTCGGTGAGCATCTCCACCATGCCCTCGGCCCGTGTTCTCTCCTTGCGGGCGAACCAGGGGGCTCCGAACTCCATTTCCACCCAGATCTCGTCCAACCGACGGTCGACCTCCTCCAAGGGGGTGCCCTCGGCGAGCAGCACGGCGACCGCGTGGATCACGCTGCCGATGCCGGCGGCGAGCTGCTCGGAGCCGGCGCGGGCGCCGACGGCCCCTTCCAGGAGCCAACGCAGGCGACACGTCGCGAACTGTTCCACCTGGGAGGGCGAGACGCGAATCCGCTCGTCGCCCACCGACAGCGGGCGGGCGTCGGAGAGAGGTGTCAGCGCGTACCACTCGGTGGGGTCGGCGCCCCGGACTCCCTCGGCGGCGAGGCGAGCCAGGTGGGCGGCGGCGGCGCGGCGGAGCGGTTCGGGACAGTCCTGGTCGGTGACGGCGGAGCGGAGTTCGGCGACGAGGGCCGCGAGGGACAGGGAGCGGCGGCCCGACGCCACCCGGTCGGGTTCGCCGAGGCCCATCTCGGTTAGGAACCGCGACGGCCGTTCCTCGGTGTCGGTCTCCCCTCCCCCGACCGCGGTGACGACGAGGCGACGCCGAGCCCGGGTGAGCGCGACGTAGAAGAGACGCCGTTCCTCGTCCAACAGTCGCGAGGCCACGGACGCGCCGGACGTGAGCTCCTGCCCCGACGCCAGGTCGACGAGGTGTTCCACCCCGAGCAGCGACCCCCGCAGCCGGGTGTCCGGCCAGTGGCCCTCCTGGACGCCGGCCACGCACACCAGGTCCCACTCCAGGCCCTTGGCCCGGTGAGCGGTGAGGACCCGCACGGCGGCCTCGCGCGGGGCGCGCTCGGCCAGGGTGTCGCCGGGGACCTCACGGGCCTCGATGTCGGCGAGGAACCCGGCGGGGGCCCCGGGGGGCAGCCGGTCGCAGTAGCGCCCGGCCGCGTCGAAGAGGGCGACGGCCGCGTCCAGGTCACGGTCCGCGGCGATGCCCCGGCGTCCGCCCGCCTGACTGGCCGCGAGCAGCCGGTCGGCGACACCGCTTCGCTCCCACACGGCCCAGAGGACGTCCTCGGCCGAACCTCCGGACGCGGTCCGCTCGCCCACCAGCCGCAGCAACTCCGCCACCGACTCCGCGGGTGCGCGGATCTCCTCGGCGATGAGCGTGAGGTCGCGGGCGTCGCGCAGCGCGTCGGCCAGGAGGACGGCGGCGCGGCGGGTTCCGCCGGTGTCCAGTTCGAGCTGACGCAGGGCACGCCCCAGGCGCCGCACGCGGAGCGGATCAGCGCCGCCGAAGGGACCACGCAGCAGTTCCTGCGCCGTGACCTCGTCCAACAGTTCCGGCCGGAGTCCGCACCTCAGCAGCAACAGCAGGGACCGGACCAAGGGCTCCTCCGACAGGAGCGTCTCGTCTCCGCTGACGGCCACCGGCACACCGGAGGCGCTCAGGGCGCGCCGGAGTGTGGGGATCTGCCGGGACGCGGAGCGCACGAGTACCGCCATGTCGGACCAGGGCACGCCGTCCATCAGGTGGGCGCGGCGGAGGGTGTCGGCGATGTACCCGGCCTCCTGGGCCGGACTGTCGGCGAGGACGACCTGGCAGTCCCCCAGGGGGGCGTCGGGCAACGACCCGAGGTCACGGTGGCTGTTGCCGGGGGCGCCGTCCGGACGCGGCGCCGCTGGCAGCCGACTCGCCACCGCTCTCGACGCCTCCAGCAGGGCGGGGCCGCTACGGCGACACGTGCGTAGCGCAACGACGGGCGCGGGGGCTCCGGTGGCCGGGTCGGGAAACCGGTGGGGGAACCGCAGTATGCCGCGCACGTCGGCCCCGCGGAAACCGTAGATGGACTGGTCCGGGTCGCCGACCACCACCAGCTCACGGCCGTCGCCGGCCAGGGCGCGCAGGAGCTCCTCCTGCGCGGGGTCGGTGTCCTGGTACTCGTCCACGAACACGATCTCGTGCGCCTCACGTTCCCGGGCCCGTACGTCCGGCTCGGCCAGCAGGTTGGCGGCGACGCGCACCAGCTCGGCGTAGTTGAGGGTGGGCACCGGAGCCACGTCGAACCGTCCGATGTAGCGGTCCAGGAAGTCGCCGGCGGCGATCCAGTCGTCCCGGTCATGGGCGTTCCCGTACTCGCGGAGTGCCTCGGCGTCCAGACCGCGCTCCTGGGCGCGCATCAGGAAGTCCCGTAGCTCCTCGGCGAAGCCGCGCGTCGCCAGTGCGGGACGGAGACGGTCCGGCCACTCCTTCGCCCCGTCGGCGAGCTCCCCGTCGAGCAGGTCACGGAACTCCACGAGCTGCTCGGGGCCGGACAACAGCCGAGGATGGGGCTCGCCGGACCGCTGGAACTCACGCCGGATGAGGGCGAATGCGTAGCTGTGGAAGGTCATCGCGAGGGGGGAGCGGGTGGTGCGTCGCAGACGCGCGCTGATGCGTTCCCGGAGCTCCTCGGCGGCCCGGCGGCTGAACGTGAGCACGAGGATCCGCTCGGGGCTGACGCCACGCACCTCGATGCGCTCGACGACGGACTCCACGAGAGTCGTGGTCTTTCCCGTTCCCGGGCCGGCGAGCACGAGCAGCGGGCCGGTCTTGTGGTCGACGACACGGCGCTGCTGATCGTCCAGGACCGGCGCACGGGTCTCAGGAC
Organism: Spiractinospora alimapuensis; assembly: GCF_018437505.1. Lineage (NCBI taxonomy): Bacteria > Bacillati > Actinomycetota > Actinomycetes > Streptosporangiales > Nocardiopsidaceae > Spiractinospora > Spiractinospora alimapuensis. Next base: position 2,246,284 of record NZ_CP072467.1, read on the forward strand.
GATCGTTTCGAACAAGACGGTACTGGGGACGGATCACGCGTCCCAGTTCACCAGAAATCCATGACCAACACGTGCCGCTTCCCCCTCAAGAGCGGAAATGCGGCGCAGCTCTCCCGGACTGTTACCGGGAGGCCGGCCTCGGTCGCCGTGCTGGGGGCAACGCGACGCGGAGCTGTCCTTCCGACCGTCGTCCTCGACCTCCCCGACTCACGCGGGTATCTCGGCGACGCGCCAGTTCTTGCCTACGGCCCGGTACATGCCCCAGGTCCGGGTACCCAGGTGGGAGGTCAGGCGCCGTCCCAGCGGGCGACGCGCATGTCGACTCGGCGCCGGTCGGGTCGCATGGGGGTTCCCTCGGCGGCGTAGTGGCTGGCGGCGCGAACCTGGTGTTGGGGCGGGAGGGACCCGTCGGCGCGGATGACCCGCCACCACGGAACACCACCGCCCCAGGTCGACATCACCGCGCCCACCTGTCGCGGCCCGCCCTCACCGAGATACTCCGCGACGTCCCCGTAGGACATCACGCGGCCGGAGGGGATCCGTTCCACGACGTCGAGCACACGCTCGGCGTAGTCACTGGGGAAGGCGTCCGGGGGCGGCACCGCGAAGGAGGGATTACGCGCCTACGCGGACGCGGCGACCGGACGGCGCTGCTCGGCCCGGCTCAGCGCCGCTCCGGCGAGTCCCATCAGCACGACGATCGCGCCGGTGACCCACTCGGTGAGGATCGCGGAGACGTTGCTGTACCCGAAGACCGACGGGATCGCGATGAGGATGAGGCCCAGCAGCACGTTGGACAGGGGCGCGATCGTCAGACCGGGTCGGGTCAGGGCCATGCAGGAGGCGAGGATGATCGTGCTCGCGACGAAGAGGACGGCCGCCGTACCAACGCCGAGAGGCATACCGCCAAGCGCTTCACCGAAGTCAGCGGTCCACATCCAACTGCACGTAGCCACCAGAGCGGCCACGATGGCGACCCACTCGACCAACTTGCGGAGCATTACCGCCTCTTCCTGCCTTAGTCACGTTCGTGAAGATCTATTGGCAAGATAGCTGATCGTCGATTCGTCGCGCACGTCGACACAAGGCTCGCACGGCCGGCCCAGCGCGCCGCATCGTCGCCGGCTTCCCGCTCCGAACGGGAGGTCCGGGCCGGGTTTCCCGACGCGAGAGGGCGTGCCGGCGGCGGTCGGAACCGGGGCGAGGCGACCCGTCGTCGTGTCGGAATCGTTGCACAGACCACACCCTGGAAACCAGCGTGGGGCGGGATCCGCGGTCAGGGACTCCACGCACCGGCGGCGTCGTTCACGTCGTCGCCGGTGCGTGGAGTCCCCCGGTGGGCCCCGAACTCCCGGGGCCCACCCGTGTGTCAGTACGTCGGCAGCGATGTGTCGACCTGGTTGGCCCAGGCCAGCACTCCCCCACCAACGTGGACGGCGTCGGAGAAGCCAGCGCCGTGCAGGGCCGCGAGGGCCTCCGCGGAGCGTCCACCGGACTTGCAGTGCAGGACGACCCGCTTGTCCTGCGGCAGCTTCTCCAGGGCCTCACCGTTGAGGAACTGGTCCTTGGGGATGAGGATGGAGCCGGGGATGCGCACGATCTCGTACTCGTGCGGCTCGCGGACGTCGACCAGGGTGAAGTCGTCACCACGGTCGAACATCTCCTTGAGCTGCTGGGCGGTGATCGTGGATCCGGCCGCCGCGTCCTGCGCCTCCGCCGACACGGTGCCGCAGAAGGCGTCGTAGTCGATGAGCTCGGTGATGGGCTCACCCTCGGGGTCGCGGCGCACCTTCACCTCACGCCAGGTCATCTCCAACGCGTCGAAGATGAGCAGGCGGCCGACGAGCGGGTCTCCGATGCCGGTGATCAGCTTGATGGCCTCGTTCACCATCACCGAGCCGACGGACGCGCACAGCACGCCAAGGACACCGCCTTCGGCGCAGGAGGGAACCATGCCGGGCGGCGGGGGCTCGGGGTAGAGGTCACGGTAGTTGGGGCCGTGCTCGTTCCAGAACACGCTCACCTGACCGTCGAAGCGGAAGATCGAGCCCCAGACGTAGGGCTTGCCGAGGATCACCGCGGCGTCGTTGACCAGGTAGCGCGTCGCGAAGTTGTCCGTGCCGTCGAGGATGAGGTCGTAGTCGGCGAAGACCTCGAGGGCATTGGAGCTGTCCAGTTGTTCCTCGTGCAGCAGCACGTTCACGAAGGGGTTGATCTCGAGGATGCTCTCCTTGGCGGAGACGGCCTTGGGCTTGCCGACATCACTCTGTCCGTGGATGACCTGGCGCTGGAGGTTGGATTCGTCGACCACGTCGAAGTCGATGATTCCCAGCGTTCCCACACCCGCGGCGGCGAGGTACAGCAGCGCTGGAGAACCCAAGCCTCCGGCGCCAACGACCAGCACCTTGGCGTTCTTCAGCCGCTTCTGCCCGTCCATCCCCACTTCCGGGATGATCACGTGGCGAGAGTAACGGCGCACCTCGTCGACAGTCAGCTCTTCGGCCGGCTCGACCAGCGGCGGCAGCGACACAGCGGCTCCTAGTATTACTGAATCGAGGGACTTTCCCACGTTAGGGCATCTTCTCTAGCTCCCTACACATTTCCCAACCACATGAGTAGGGTTCGCATTCCCACGGGTTAACGTCCTCTACGGCGCGGTATGAAGATCGTGGAGCGTCTTCGTTCGCCAAGGGCAGGGGGTCGACGATGACGAACGCGCGCGGCACGAACGACCGCAACAACGGATCCTCGGATGACGCCGACCGCGCTGACGTGGTCGAGCAACAGACGGAACTGGACGACACCGAGGAGCGGGAGCCCCGACCGGAGCCCGACGACGCCCGTAGTCGGGGTGAGGCGACCGAGGCGGACACGGTGGAGCAGTTACGGGAGGTCCGGTCCGACGAGGAGGACTACCGCTGACGCCGCCCCCTCCCGCCCACCAGCGCCGACGGGGCAATCTCCGCCAAGTAGGATGGTGCGGGCACCGCGGGATGTGCACCGGCGCACCGTCCCGACAATCAGCGATCGCGAGCACTGGGAGGGACGCACGAAGTGGCGACTCCTTCGGACACCCGCCCTCGGGGGACGCGTCTGCCACGGACGGCGCGCCGCCGACAACTGTTGGCGGCGGCACAGGAGGTCTTCGTCGCGCGGGGATACCACGCGGCGGCCATGGACGAGATCGCCGAGTCCGCGGGCGTCAGCAAGCCCGTGCTCTACCAGCACTTCCCCGGGAAGCTGGACCTGTACCTGGCGCTCCTGGAGGAGCACTCCGAGGCCCTCGTGCAGACGCAGCGTGCGGCGCTTGAGTCCACCGAGGACAACCGGCAACGCGTCGCGGCCAGCTTCCAGGCGTACTTCGACTTCGTCGCCGGCGAGGGCAAGGCCTACCGTCTGGTCTTCGAGTCCGACCTGGGCAACCTCCCACAGGTGCGGGAGAAGGTCGACGAGACGACGGACCAGTGCGTCCGGCTCATCGGCGAGGTCATTCGTCAGGACACGAGCATCTCGGAGTCCGAGGCGAACCTGCTGAGTATCGGCCTGCTCGGGATGGCCCAGACCAGCGCACGGTACTGGTTGAACCACTACGGCACCATCCCCAAGGAGGACGCGGGCCAGCTCATCGCGCGGCTCGCCTGGCGTGGCCTCAGTGGCTGGGACCTCACCCGCGCGTAGCCGCCGCGCACCGCTCGGCACGTCCCATCAAGCCACAGCGACGCGCGCTCACGCGTGACCGTCCTCCGCCGTACCCAGATCACGTCCCGGCGGAATTCTCGCCGACACGCCACCATATGCACCCATAGTGGCTAATTCATTACTCTTCGGAGATTTGTTGCCCTGTTCCCCGGGTATCGGCCGGTTACCAGGCAATTCGTATCGGGGGAGATCACTATGGGTATCGGCCAAGGGTTAGCGGACGCCTGGAGTACCGTGGTGTCCGCGGCCCCCATGGTCATCGGGTTCCTCGTCATCCTGATCCTTGGTTGGATCATCGCCTACTTCATTGGCAAGTTGCTGGGACGGCTACTGGCCAAGGTGGGGTTGGATCGCGCGGTGGACCGGACGCCGGTCGGGGAGTACTTCCGCCGTGGCAAATACAGCGCCAGTGCGCTCATCGGCAGGATCGTCTATTACACGTTGGTGCTGGTCACCCTGACGTTGGCCTTCAACGTCTTCGGTGCGGGCAACCCGGTGTCGCAACTGCTGAACTCGGTCGTGGCCTGGATTCCACACGCGTTCGTGGCACTCGTGATCGTGGTTGTCGCCGTGGCGTTGGCGAAGATGGCGCGCGACCTGATCGCCGGAGCTCTCGGTGGCCTCAGCTACGGGCGCTTCCTGGCCACATTGGCGTGGGTCTTCATCGTCGCCCTCGGCGCGATCGCCGCGCTGAACCAGATCGGGGTGGCGACCGCAGTGACACAACCGGTGCTGATCGCCGTACTCGCGACCGTCGGCGGCATCCTCGTGGTGGGCGTGGGCGGTGGCCTCATCCGCCCGATGCAGCAGCGGTGGACCGGATGGCTGAACACGCTCGAACGCGAAACCGGGCGTGCCACTGACAGCTCGGCCTACGAGCGAGGCAGGTCGGACGCGATGCGCGGCGAGGAAGAGGCTCCCCGACACGCACAGGCGTCGGAGTCGACCGGGTCCGAGGAGCACCCCGAGCCCGCGGGGCACTCGGGGACGTCAGCCAGCGCATCGGGATCAACGAGCACGCAAGGACCTGAACAGACGCCGCCGCGTAATCCGATGTGATGTCCAGGCGACCTAAGGGTCGAGGAGACAGATACGAGGGCGGGGCGCGACCCCGCCCTCGTCTCGTTCGGGTGGGGCGGTGGGCCGCTAGAGAAGTTCCTCGCCGCGCAGTTCGTCACGGGAAAGTCGGTCGATGCGGCGCACCGCGAGAGTGACGCTGGCCACCGCGACCGCGATCGCCACCCAGAAGGCGATGCTGAGGGGGCCGGAGACCACCATCACGACCACCGCCGCGAGGATCTGCAATCCAAGCAGGAGAAAATCCGTCCGTTCCAGCCTGACCAGAACGCCGACGGGTGGCCGAGCCGCTCCATGTCGACCACTCCCCATGGGCCTATCCTCTCTCGCCGCGCCTACACTGACACACCACCCACAGCCGCGGAGACTCCGTGTCTCGGGCCAGTTCCTCTGCGGAGGCCGGGCGTCGCTCGCCGCGAACAGGCATAGCCTACGCCGGTGATCAGCCCGTTGGCTGATATTTGGATCGCCCCGACAGAGATGTCCGCACCCGGTGACGTCGATGGGCGGGGTGTCAGGCCGCGCCGATACCGGGGGCGAGGTTCAGCCGACGAACCCGCGCTCCGTCGCGAGGTGGCATACCGCCATCAATCGCAGGGTCTCCCAGTCGAACTCCGACTCCGCGGTCGCCCAACCGCGCTCCCGCATACCGTCCAGCAGGCCGCGCACGTAGAACCCGAGGCTCTGGCGGTCCAGCTCGATGCCGTCGTACTCCATCGAGGAGCGAACGGCCGCCGCGTGCTGGTCTACCTGGGCGATCACCCACGGCGGTTGTGACTCACCAACGAGACCGAACTGCTGGAAATCCCGTGTGAGTCGAGTGAGCGGACACTCAACGGAGAACTCACGACGCATGACTGTTCCTCGAAATGGGGACACAGGGGAACGAACTGTAGAAGACTATATACGCAATGTTGGTGTGCTTGTGTCCAATGTGTGACACCTGACAGCTACCGAAGGTTGACAGCGACAGCCGGTTCCGGTCTGTGGCCGTCCATGCGGGTCAGGTGGCGAGCCCCAGTTCCTTGAGGCGCCTGCTGTATCCCTCGGTGAGCCGCGCGGGCGCGCGCCCCACGCCATCGTCGTCGTCCGACGCGCTCTCCTCGACGCCGGCCGTGACCAGCTCCGCGAACGCGGGGTGGTCCTGGGCCACACGCTGTGCCTGGCTCAACGCTTCGCCGACCAGCCTTCTTCCCCACAGCGCCAGTCGGCCCGCGAGTTTCTGGTCCTGGTCAACCGCCTCGCGCACCCTCGCGACCACGAACGCCGCGCGTTCACCCTCGTCCAACACCCCGTGCACGAGGGTTTGGGTGTCACCGTCGAGTGCGTCGGCGACCTGGCGGTAAAAGTCCGCGGCGATCCCGTCCCCCACGTACGCCTTCACCAGTCCTTCCAACCAGTTCTGCGGTTGGGTCACCTCGTGCCAGGCGTCCAAGGCCGGGATGAACGGCCGCATCGCGGTCTCCACGTCCACGTCGAGCTCGGTGAGCCGGTCCCGGAGCTGGGCGTAGTGCTGGTACTCGACACTGGCCAGCCCGGCGAGCGCGGCCTTGTCGGTCAGCGTCGGCGCCAGCAGCGCGTCGGAGGTGAGACGGAAGAAGGAGACGAGTTCGCCGTAGGCCAGCAGCCCCAACAGGTCGACGACGGCCTCACGCGGCACATCCTGGTCGTTCTTCGAGGTGTCGGGGCTCTCAACCATGCGCCAAGCGTAGGGCATTCCCCTCCCCCCACCAACGCGCGGGCCGGCCACCTCACCGCTAAGGTCGCGCTGCTCCGATGCTTGATGGGCTGGTGCCCTCCAGGCCCTCAGCCCCATTGGTGGTGCAGCCGAAGTGGCCACTAGGGAGTGGGTCACGCGGAGCGTGGCGCTACGATGCGCCCCCTGGACGCGGCCCCGGGACCTCTTACCCGGAAGGGAGTGCTGATGCACCTACGCTGGGTGGAGGCCGACCGCCTGCGACTGGACCCCAGCGGCCGCCTGCTCGTGGTGCACGCGGATCACCCGGCCCACCGCGCCCGCATGCTCGACGCCCGCACCGGATCGCCTGTCGGCCCGGGAGTGTCTCCTGAGGACGGCTCGGTGTGCGTGCCGCTGATTCCACCGCCCGGATGGGGCGGCTGGGGCAGGCCGCTCATCGCGGAGGTGTGTGGAACGCTGCGCCTCTGGGAGGCGACCACGGGTCGTGTCCTGCGTGAACACCCCTACCCCGGGTGCATCGACGAGCCTTTGGACGCGGTGAGCGGACATCTGTACGGCCGACCGGCACTGTTCGTGTTCGGGACGCACCGGAGTACCGGCGAATGGGGGTGGGAAGCCTGCTCTCTATCGGGCGGAACCCTGCTCGCCAGCCAGGGCTTCCACATGACCTACTGCTCGGGCGACGTCAGGATCGCCTTGCTCGACGGCCTCCTCTTCACTCCTCGCGCGTCCTGGGGCTGGATCGGCGAAGACGTGGTCGATGTCTACAACCTGCAGGTCGTCCGCACCGGCGATGGCCAGGTGATGGGCGAGGTGGACGACGTCGCCCCGGATGACTTCCACGTGGCACAGACCTCCCGAGGCCCTGTGCTGGCTGCCAATGGGCGGTTGCTGGCGCTGCCCGGCCTGGAACAGGTGGCGCGCTACCCAGGGCTGGGAAGTCCGGTGGTCGCCGATGTGGGCGGCGATGTGGTCGTGGTGACGATCAACGATCTGGGTGGGTCCATCCGGTTGTGGCGCCCGCTGGAAAGAGACGCCCCGGTCGCCACGTGGACATCCCCGGGCGGCAGGCTGGCCCTTGATGTGGGGATCGCCTCCGACACGGTGTTCATCGCCCTGGGGTAGGGGGCAGACCATCGAGGCCCGCCGGGACAACTGGCAAGTACCCGGTACGAGGCTGTGACCTGCCCCTCACGATGGAAATGGCACTGAGGTGTGTCGAAGGTCGTGCTCCGCGCGGCTCATTTGTCGTGGCGGCTCCGGTTGCTCTGCGCCACTCGATGAGGGTCTGGAGCCCTCCAGGCCCCCAACCCCGCAGCTGGCGGAACCGGAGTGGCCATTGGGGAGTGGGTCGCGCGGAGCGTGGCGCTTTAGTGGTTTTGGGTATGCGGGACGTGGTGGGTCCAGGTGGTGATGACCTGTCGGGACTCGGGTGTGAGGTCGGTGTCGTCGACCTCGGCTGGGGTGATCCACCGGAGGGCGGTGTGTTCGGCCGACAACGTGATCGGTGAGCTGTCGTGGGCGAGGCTGAAGGTGAACTGCCGGGCTCTGCGTCCACTACCGGTGGTGTAGTCGAAACACGCCACGAAGCCAGCATCCAGAGCGATGGGACGGTGCCACCCGATCTCCTCACCCAGCTCACGCGCCAAAGCCTGGAAGAGGTCTTCGCCCGGATCCACCCCACCCGAGGGCAACTCCTCGATCCCCGGCAAGAAGTCATCCACCGCACTACGCCGCAGGATCAACACCCTGCCCACATCGTGTACCACCGCACCAACAACAAACTTCTCGACCCCATCCCGCTCCGCATCACCAACAAGACGACCAAAATCCAAACCCATGACCACGACGCTAACCCCCCACCAACCACCCAGGAGTGGGTTCACGAAGGAACGGTCACGCTCCGCGCGACTCACCAACAGGTGGCAACGTCGGTTGCTCCAGGCCAATGCTTGAGTGCCTGGCGCCCCGGACCGCCCCGCACCAGGCCCTGCACCCGGCAGGCGTGAAACCGGAGTGGCCACTGGGGAGTGGGCCACGCGAAGCGTGACGGCTGGTATCCGACGAGGAGGAGGACTTCTAGGCTTCGTCGGTGGGAGTGTGGATGGTTGAGTGGCCTTCAAAGTCGTTTGGAGTTGCGTCCATGAGGAGCTCGGCGCAGGGACGGCCGAGCCAGTGGCCGGCGTCGCGGAGTCGCCCGGCGTGACGGAAGCCGGCTTTCTCGTAGGCGCGTACGCCCGCCGTGTTGGGTTCGAGGACCTTGAGCCACACCATGCGTAGCCCGATGAGGTGGAACGCGTAGTCCAAGGTGAGCCGTGTCGCCTGCGTGCCGACCTGGCGCCCCCTCGCTTCGGGAGCGACCACGATCACGAACTCCGCGGTACGCACCTGATGGTCTATGAGGAGGCTGGACAGTCCAACCGGGGTTGCCGGTCGCGACGCGGTGTCATAGACGGTGAAACGAGCCTGGTCGGGCGCACCACGAAGCTGGTGCTCCAAACCTTCCGCCCGAGACTCAGGCGACTCGGGAACCTGACGCCCATAGCCCAGAACCGCCCCCGGGTCGCTCTCCCAACGCCAATACTCACGCGCCAGATCCCCACGCAATGGACCAAGCCCAACACCACCAGACTCCACCCACACAACCGGGTCAACCGAACCACTCACACCTACTCCTCGAACGGGGTGTAATCGACAATGTCGGCCGCCTCCTCAATCGGCTGGCCGTCGACCTCGACCCACGCGTGCAGTCGAACAGGGTCGACGGCGACTCCGTGCTTCCAGTCGGCCCCATATCCCAAAAGGCCCAGGATCAACATCACCGCAGCCGATTCCTCCAAACATGCCACACGAGCGGGAATAAGTCGCCCCGTTCGCCGAACTGCCCGAACGATGGATGTGGCCGTCACCGGATCGAGTACTCTGCGGCGCAGGGTGGCTTGGGTGGATACTGCGCGAAGCCGGGCGAACCTCAGCCGTTGTGGCCCCGAATCGCGAATGACAAGCACTATAAGGATCGCGATGAGGGCGGGTGCGTACCACCTCAAGGCCGCTTTGGGAATAGGAGGAAGTGCGGCGGGGCTATCGTGCGTGCCCCAGCTAGGGCGGGAAGCGCGGCCAGCTCTTGGCGGCAGCCATGGGCGCGGAATAGTCGTGGGAACGAGTAATCCGTGCTTGATTAAGGATCCCACACTGCGACCCACCGCGGAAGGTTCGACACCTTGGACTGGTGTCTGGGTGTCGCCCGTCGAAGCGAGAGCTGCCCAGATTCGGGAAGTATCGCCTGTCAGAGCATTGAGTGCGCCCGTGTTGCCCTTCAGAACCACTGTCACGTGGGGATAGGCGACCACCCGAACTTGATCCGCAGCGGTCACGAATCGTGGAGTGGTCACGGCGTTGCCTTATGGGCTGGAAAAGCCCGGGTCCATTTGACTGGGAGTGCGGCGGTGACCGCCCGCGCCCATGCCTCCAACGCGATCGCGGGCTCGAACTCACCGAATGGGCTCGGTAATCCTATTGCGGCTCGATCGAGTGCGGTATACATGGGGCTGGGTTGGATCAGGCTATGACCAGCTAGCCACCCATCCATCAGGGACTTGACAGGCCCCAGGTGAGCACGCAGGCCGTGATGATGGTCAACGTCGGTTCCGCCCTTCGTGTGACGTTGACGCACGTTTCTGGGCAATATGTCGGAAAACGCATCGGTGATTTGAGGCTTGTACTGCCAAGGTGATCCCCGGTCATTCAAGCGAAAACGCAATGCGGCATCCATCACCGTGCGGTCCATGAAGGGGGCATCCAAGTGGATGCCGAATGAGTGGGCGATCTGAGTATCCGCGTTCGCCGTTCGGGCGATGCTCCGTACGTCAGAAATGACGTACGCGTTGGTCATCGAAGTGTCAGGCGCCCCCCAAGCGGGATAGTCAAGTGCGAGCTCTTGAGCACGGTTGCTCGCCCACGGCGGCGACGCTCGTTTGTCCGGTGCTGTTACGAAGAGCTCGCGAACACGTGGCCAGGGACTAGCGTCGGCTAGTTTTGCCCACCCATGGACGTCACGCGCCAACCGCACGAATCGCGCACGATGTGCCAGTTCGTAGAGGTAGGCCGACGGAGGAATCAGGAGTGCGTCGCCGCCGTCTCCCGTGAGGTGGCGCTGGCTTCCTTCGTCCACCAATCGCTCATACGCTACCCGGTGGCGAGCCGTCGTGATCGTACTCGGTGCAGGCTCATCACACGGGGGAATTTCTTCCAATTCGGAGTATGGAAGGGCCTCGCCCGTCAATCCGAGAATTGAGTGTCTGATATTGTGCCGATAAAATGCAACAGTTCGAGCATGGTCCAGGTCGCCGCCCGAATCGGTTGATGCTGGACGCACCGTCAATCCTGTCACGCGTCGGTCTACCTCAATGAGGCCGGCCGCCAACAGGCACAGCGTGGTGGAATCGAGACCTCCACTCAGATCGCAGGATATTCTCTCTACGGTTGTGGTGCGTGCAAGTACAGATTTCTCAAGTGACCAGCGAAAACCAGTCGCTGCCTCAGACGATGAAACCGCGTTGGGCGCGAACCACCACTGCTGCGCCATTGGTTTCTTTCCCCGAGTGAACATCATGCGATATCCCGGAGGAATACAGTCCACATCGGCGAAAGCTGAACGTTGACCTGACGGGGGAATCGGTGGTTCGCACACCATAGCCCCGAGCCAGTTCAAGTCGAGTCCACTTCCATGGATTGCGGCCAGAGCACGGCTCGATGATGCCCACACCACGCCGCCCTCGATATTCGTGTAATAGAGCGGAGCAGCATGCGTCGGATCAGTCCACACGGTGATGGAGCACGCATCACGAACGACGACGGTGTATATTCCAGGCCAGGGTGGAAGCCCTCCCAAGCAAGCACTGTCCAGCCATTTGACCAACTCGCCGCGGGTCAAGCTGCAAACGCCGACCAATACGGCTTCCCGGCTCCGAGATCGAGCAAACACGATCTCATCGGGTGACCACTCACCCACCATCCATAGCGGAAATGGGTCCTCCCATACCAGAGATACGTCCTGTTCGGGGACATAGCTTGGAACGCCAGGAGTAGATGTGACGCATCCACCAAACCAACGCATGGCATCCTCTGTCAATGACGGACGCAATTGACGCGGGCGGCACCCGACCATATCGCCGCCCGCGCTCTCTGATCAGCGATACTTGTAACGTTTGTCCTCGGAGCCACTCTTGTTCGTCGTTCCTTCGGTCATGTCTGCCACATCACCGATAGTCATGACCTCTTCCGGACTACCGTTTTCCTCTTCTGATGATCTTTCCTCCATCTGGACTCCGTTCATTACTTCGCTCCGGATTCGATAACTGTACCCAGAGAGGCGAGAACAGTCTGACACCACCATGAAGGAAAACCTGGAACCATGTCGCAGGTTGAATCTATACCGATACATAAAACTATCGACCAAGACAAGGACGGCTTCCTGCGGAGTGAATGATGCGAGCACCATGCAACGCCTCGCCCCGGCTCGTGGCCCACGAGATCGATCACCTGCAGGGAATCCTCTACACTCACCGCATACGCGATGGGGTTTCCTCAATCCCTGTGGAGGAGTCTCACGGCGCGGGTCGCAACCTCGGTCACCATGAGCCAAAACCCGGCCGCGTGGTACCCCTTCCCCGCTCCCTGGACACCCCCACCAGGCCCCCAACCCCACAGGCGCCCAACCGGAGTGGCCACTGGGGAGTGAGCCACGCGGAGCGTGAACGATTCAAGCCACTGCCTGAGGGGTCACGCTGCGCGTGGCGGGTTTCCTGTGGCGGCTTCGGTCGAACTTCTCGTTGGCTGGTGGCCTGGAGCCGCGTGGGGACCTAGAGCTCGCCGGTGCGGGCGGCGTGGAGGAAGGCTGACCACTCGTTCGTGGTGAAGGACAGGTGACCCAGGTCGGGGTGCTGGGAGTCCCGCATCGCTGCCCCTGCGGGGAGACCGGCGATCTCTACGCAGTTCTGGCCGGTGTTGCTGCTGTAGCTACTCTTGTGCCAGGTGGGGTGGGGGGGTTTCTGGCATGGGGTCCTCCCGGCTGGTCGGGTTAGCCGTCAGAGTCACCGTAGCCCGGCGGGGTTCCTTCTACGGCGGGCATGAAGAAGGCCCCGGCGTGGGGGCCAGGGCCTGGGACGACTTGGGGTCTTAGAGTTCGCCGGTGCGGGCGGCGTGAAGGAACGCCGACCACTCACTCGCGGCGAAGGACAGATGCCCCAGCTCGGGGTGTTGTGAGTCCCGCACCGCAGCCCCGGCCGGAAGGTCGGCGACCTCCACACAGTTGTCTCCTCGGCCGCTGTAACTGGACTTGCGGAAGGTCGGATCAGGTGTGTACATCGTTTGCTTTGCTTTCTTAGGTGAGTGAATCCAGGTAGCGGACAGAGGCCTCTGGTGACTCGGCTGAGCTGCAGATGTGGCTGAAGATCGAGACATAGCCCTGGATTGTTTTCGGGGCTTCCAGGTAGAGGTCCTCGGTGGCTGTTTCGATGTATACGAGTGGTAGCTCCGCTGGATCGGGGAAGTCGAGAAGGACGAATGCGCCTTCCATGGCGGCGTGCGCGCCCGCTTCGTCTCGTATGACCTGCAGATCGATGTTCGGGCGCTCAGCCATCGCGATCAGGTGTTTGATCTGGCCTGACATCACGTCGCGGCCCCCGACGTGCTTGCGTAGGGCCGCTTCATCGACCAATGCCCACAGTCGTGGGGGCTCGTTCGCCTCCAACACCTGCTGCCGTCGAGTGCGGCTTTCGACCCTGCGAGTGATCTCCTCGTCGTTCAAGACTCGGCTGCCTCGAAGCACGGCCGCAGCGTAGTCAGGAGTCTGCAGCAGGCCAGGTATGAAGAGGCTCTCGTAGGTCCGAATCATCGAAGCGCCGGACTCAAAGTCCGCTAGGCCACCGCGCAACACGTCCTTGTATTCAACCCACCAGCCCCGAGCCCGAGCATCTCGCGCAAGACCGACGATGGCCTCACGAGTGTCGTCCGAGAGTTCATAAGCTTCTGCCAAATCACGCATGTCGCGCGGGGAGGGAAGCTTCCACTCGTTTCGCTCCATGCGGCTGAGCTTGCCGCCGGGCCAGCCCAGCCGGGCGTTCACGTGCTCGATCTTCAGGCCGCGCTCTTCGCGCATGGCCAGCAAGAGCTGCGAGAGCCTACGTCGTCGCGCGCTCGGGCTGTACTTCTCGGCCACGCTCAGTCACCTCCTGGCTCGCTCGATCATAGGACAGCTCGGGGATTCAGACATATCGCCCGATTGCGAATCGCATCTTGCGAATTCAATGTTATGTATCGCATCATGGGGATGCGGTACTCGTTTTCTGCAGTGACTGCCCTTGCTTCTCGTTCTCCTGGCGGAGATCGTCCCGTTTGAGTGGCAGCCGTGCAGTGTTCTCCCCGCTGTGGCCCAGTGCGGGTGCGGTCGCGTGGTGTGCACGCGGAGCTGCAAGGCAGAAATGAAAGGACCCCCGCGACGGATTAGGCCCCGTCCGGGGGTTGTGGCCACCACTCAGATGAGGAGTGATGACGGTGTCGACTCTATCGATCCACGATCCAACGCGAGTTCCCCGCCATCGCCGCTTCCCCGGCCGTCGGGCGGCTCGGGTGCGGCCCTATGTCAGTCGGCTGATGCGGGAGCGGGCTGTGGAGCAGCAGGACTTCCTGGCCCGTGTCCTGGCGGGGTTGCAGCAGTCGGCTTCGGCGGTGGGCGCGGCGGCGGGGATCGCTCGTACGTGTCACTCGTGTGGCGGACTCGGCGTCGTGGGGGGTGCCTCATGACGGGGCGTCGGTTTGCGGGTGTTCCTGGCAGTGTCGCCCTGGTTCGGGCGTGGACTCGGAATGAACTCCACCAGCGTGGTACCGATCTCGGCACAGTCGAGGAAGCTGCCCTCGTGGTCAGCGAGTTGGCGACGAACGCGATCCGTCACTCCCGGAGCGGTCACCCTGGTGGTTCGTTCTTGGTGGAGCTGGATGTTCGGCCGTCGATGGTGCGGATCAGTGTTGTTGATCAGGGCACGGAGGGGAAGTCGGTTCCGATGTGGGGGAAGAAGACCGACCCTCTCACCGAGCACGGTCACGGGTTGAACCTGGTGGCGAGTTTGGTGGAGCGGTGGACGACCATCACCAATGATGGCCACTGCACCGTCACCACCGACCTGCCCACCCTGGTCCCCACCGGGGGAGGCCGACGGTGAACACCAATCCCGTCACCACCTTGCTGAATCTGTTAACCCCACACGGCGCCGTCTTCTACCGCTCCACCGCCAACCCCACACAAGGCCGAACCCTCGTCTCCCTCTCCATCAAGCGGGACAACGGCCAAATGATCCACGCCACGTTGACCAACGGCATGTGGCATGTCGCTGGCCGCACCTATCCTGCCGGCGCCGAACACCACGTCGCCATCCAACTCCTCACCCACAAACACCACACCTAACAACAAACCAAGAACCCGCCCCGCACCCCTCCCGCAGGGCGGCCCCAGGTGGGGATCCAGGCCAACCCGACCCGGATCCCCACCACCACCCACGAGTGGCCATCGTGACCTACCCCCCACGCGCCTCGGTCACGCCCAGAACCCCCGCCGCGCGCGGGCGTCACTCCCGTCCTCAGGCACATCCACCCCTCTGATGGGGATTAATCCTCGCGAGGCGAGACGTTGCACATGTAACGCTCGATTCCCGAACGAGCTCGTAACGGTTACACTGTTCACGGTGTCCGACCGAGATACGGCCGCACATAGCGTCGGCCGAGTGGCCTGCGGGCGCGCCGGATGGCTATCCGGGCGCCGCAACGACGTGGCCGAGCCCCGTACAGTTCGGGCCGTTCGGGCAATGATGACAACCAAGCCGATGTTCCGTGCGTACGATCGCGCCTCAGCCGGCCCTGTGAATGAAGCACCGCGTCACTGCGCGCCATGGAAACCCGTGAGCCGCGCCGTGGTGGAGGACAGGGCGACATGCCGCCGAGCCGCATGGGCATCCACGGCCGCCACGGGCGGCCCGCTCAGATGGAGGCAGACGCCCTGACCACGGAAGAACAGCCCACAGAAGCTTCGACAACAGAATCGACCAGCGAGACGACGTTCGCTTCCCTCGGGTTGATGCCCGAGATCGCCGACGCCCTTGAGGCCGAAGGCATCGTCGCCCCGTTCCCTATCCAGACCCTCGCCCTCCCTCTCGCGCTCGGTGGGGCCGACATCATCGGCCAGGCGCGCACCGGTACCGGCAAGACCTTCGCCTTCGGCCTTCCGCTGCTTCAGCGCAGTGCCGCGGAGCCGGGTGTGGCCCAGCGGCCGCGCTGCCTGGTGGTGGTTCCCACCCGTGAACTGGCGATCCAGGTCGCGGCCGACCTCGAGACCGCGGGAAAGCGGCTGGGCACGCGCATCCTCACCGTCTACGGCGGGCGCGCGTACGAGCCGCAGATCAAGGGTCTGCGCGCGGGCGTCGACGTCGTCGTCGGTACGCCCGGACGACTCCTCGACCTGCAGCAGCAGCGGCACCTCGACCTCTCGCACACCGACGCCGTCGTGCTGGACGAGGCCGACAAGATGCTGGACTTGGGCTTCCTGCCCGACGTCGAGCGCATCCTCACCCTCGCGCCCGAGCACCGGCAGGTCATGCTGTTCTCGGCCACGATGCCCAGCGAGATCGTGACACTGTCGCGTAACTACCTGCGTCAGCCCACGCACGTGCGCGCCGGGGACGACGACGACACTGACCGTCTCCCCGCGAGCGCCACGCGCCAGCACGTGTACCGCACGCACGCCCTGGACAAGGAAGAGATGCTGGCGCGGTTGCTCCAGGCGGAGGGCCGCGGCCTGAGCATGGTGTTCTGCCAGACCAAGCGCGCCTGCGACAAGGTCGCGGCGTCCCTGACCCGGCGTGGCTTCGCCGCCGCCGCCGTACACGGGGACCTCGGTCAGGGCCAGCGGGAACGCGCCCTGCGCGCCTTCCGCAACGGCAAGATCGACGTGCTGGTGGCGACCGACGTCGCCGCGCGTGGCCTCGACGTCGACGACGTGACGCACGTGGTCAACTACGAGTGCCCCGACGACGAGAAGACCTACGTGCACCGCGTGGGCCGGACCGGACGTGCGGGCCGTACGGGCACCGCGGTCACGTTCATCGACTGGCAGGAAGTGGCCCGGTGGCGGCTGATCAACGCCGCGCTGAGCCTCGACCTCGCCGACCCGCCGGAGACCTACTCCACCTCGGACCACTTCTTCACCGACCTGGACATCCCGGCCGGTACGAAGGGGTCCCTGGCCAAGGACCAGCGCGACCGGGCGGGCCTCGCCGCCGAGGACGTCGAGGACATCGGCGAGACGAGCCCGACGGCGGGTCGCCCGAAGCGGCGTCGGAGCCGCTCACGCGGCGAATCGAAACCGCGCGGGCGCACGGAGACGACGGCGACCGAGCCCGAGAGCCAGGAAACGGCCAGTGGTAGCTCCGGCGGAGGTGCCACCCGCCGACGCCGGCGGCGCCGGACGCGCGGCGGAGTGGACATCGCCAGCGGCAACTGAGCCGACGGCGGACTCCTGGCGGGACACAGCCACCACCGGCTCCCCACCAGGAATTCTCCACCCTCATGAGGATTGGCGCACATCCACCATGTGGATGTGCGCATTTGTTTGCTCTGGCGGCGTGAGTCGCACACAGCGCTCCTGAGCCGACGGAGGGAGCGGAGCACGCGGCCGGCCGTTCCCCCGCCGGGGAGCACACCCGACGGGCATCGCGCGGTCGCGCCCGTTCCTAGCGGACCGAGCGACGGATTGGGTTCGTCGCGGCCAGCCGCGCCGTCGTGGCGTCGTCACCGCAGCCGCCCCCAGACAGCCAATGCGCCACCGGCGGTTCTTCCCGCCGATACCGCCGGGTGCCGTGGACTGGGGCTCTGCCAGCGGGCAGCCGGCCGAATTCGTGGCGTCCCGACCTCCACGCCGTCAACATGAACGGGCCGCCGCCTCCGAAAGCGCACGACACCTTGCCCCGCCACGCAGCCCGCCAGCAGGCGGCCGGCGGTTCCACTGGCCGACGTCCCCTTGAAGTGCGAGTCCGACTCGCCCTGGAGCCAACCACTCCACTTCCCCGGCGGGAGACCGCAACCGACCGCGGTCGTGGCACCGCCAGGTGCGGAACTTAGAGCGGGTTCCCTCCCCCGACACACCTGACGGCCGGCGATGGGCCGGGGCATCGGCGGGACACCCCGGGACGCGCCCCTTCCGACCTAAACCCGCGTTCGTACCAGGCCCCGCCACAGCGAGTCGAGGAGTCGGCGGTGACCGGCGCGCACCGGGGGGTCAGTGGCCGGCGACCCAGTCGTCGAAGTTGTCGGCTTCGGCCCCGATCGTGGTTTCCTCGCCGCGGTCGGGCAGGACCCGGGTGGAGCGGGGCAGCTCGAGGAGGACCTCGCCGACGGACGCGAGCTGTTGGGTGTAGTCGACGAACTCGCCGCCGACCGTTCCCAACTCGCCCTTGAGCAGGGTGTCCCCCGAGAGGACGAGGCCGAAGTCCGCGATGTAGTAGGCCACCGACCCGGTCGAGGTTCCGGGCAGGGCGAGCACCTGCACGTTGACGTCACCGATATCGAAGGCGCCACCGCCTTCGACCTCCATCTCCACGGCGTGCTCGATGCCGTGGACCTTGCGCCACGAACGCAGTTCCCGCCGGTGCAGCGCGACCGGGGCCTCGTCCCGTTCGGCGACCTCCACGGCGGCGTCGATGTGCGGAGGGTACCCGTTGGTGCAGGCCACGAGGTAGACCTCGCGCTCGCCCACGGCGTCCAGGATGGCCTTGCCGTCGTGCGCGGGGTCGACGACGATCACACCCTCGTCGTCGATGGGGACGATCCAGGTGTTGTTCGTGACCTCGAACTCCTCGCCGTGGTACTCGAACGTGCCCGACGTCTCGACACACTCGACCTTCACGTCCGGGCGCTCGTCGGCCGCCGCGTCGTCGGCGTCGGCGGCCCCGTCGACGTCCTCCGCGTCCTCCGGGGTCTCGGCCTCGGTGGCGGAGGTGGCCTCCTGTTCCGCGGCGCCTTCCTTCTTCTTGCCCTTGCGCTTCCAGAACACGTGCCGACCCTTCGCTCCATTGCACGGACTGACGTTCCGCCACGTCGCGGGGGCACCGGGTCGTCTGTTTCGTGCGCTGTCCGGAGGGCGGACCTCGCTCGGTGCCCCTCGCGTGCGGGCAGGTATCCGGATCCTACCGGGGAGCGAGCTGGGCCGAGATAAATGGTGAAAGGGCACCGAACGGCGGATGCAGCTCCACACCACCGTCACCAAGATCACGCAGGTCACGGAGGGAGGTGAGTTCGTACATGAACGTTCCGGCGTCGGCGGGGCTCAAGACGAACCACACCCAGCGCCCCAACGCCTCCCCGGCGAAGGCCGCCCGGTCCTCCTTCGCCGCGACATGCCACACGGCGACGTCGTGGCCGTCGAACCGCAGCTTGCCCTCGGCCGGGCCCGCGTCGAACTGCGGGCCGGGATCCGGGCCGTCCGCCCCGGCGAGACGGGCTCCGAGCCCGACTCCCGGCTCCTCGGCGACGATCGCCAGTTCTCCCACCCCACCCAGGGGGGCGGGGCCGGAGAGCGCGACGACGGAGGCGACGGCCCCCGTTCGGTCGTCGCCCGCGCACGAGAACCCCGTCACCACCCAGCCGGCGGGCAGCGGCCACGGGATCCACACGGGAACCCGCGTCCGGGCGAGGAGGATCTCGAGCCCTTCGTCACCGGGTGGAAGAACGCCACGGAGCGGGGAGACCGCGCCGTGGGCCTCGCACTCCCACTCGCTCGACCACAGGCCGGGCTCCCGTAGTTGGCGTCCGCAGCGGGGACAAGTGGGTTCGCACTTCATGATTGCCCACTGGATACCCGTGTGTCCTGAGGGGAAACCTTGCACGCAGCGGGTCGGACCTGGTGGTGGCTGGGGTACTCCATGGTTGCGTACCATCGGGGGTATGGCCTCCTCCACTCCCACCACCGAACAGGTGAACGCCGCGCTCGCCACGGTGAAGGATCCCGAGATCCACCGTCCGCTGACCGAACTCGACATGGTGAAGAACGTCGAGATCCTCGACGGTGGTCACGTCCACGTGAGCATCTACCTGACCGTGGCCGGTTGTCCGATGAAGGACCGCATCCAGCGCGATGTCACCACGGCTGTGGAGAAGATCCCCGGGGTCACCAAGGTGAGTGTCGGGCTGGACGTCATGAGCGAGGAACAGCGCAAGGCGCTGCAGACCAAGCTGCGGGGCGGCCAGGTGGAGAAGGAGATCCCCTTCGCCAAGCCCAACTCCCTCACCCAGGTCTACGCAATCACCTCGGGCAAGGGCGGCGTCGGGAAGTCCTCGGTGACCGTGAACCTGGCCGCGGCGATGGCCGACCAGGGGTACCGGGTCGGCGTGGTCGACGCCGACATCTACGGGCACTCCGTCCCCCGGATGCTCAGTGTCGACAGCAGCCCCACCAAGGTCGAGGACATGATCATGCCCCCCAACGGGCATGGCGGCATCAAGGTCATCTCGGTGGGGATGTTCACCCAGGGCAACTCCCCCGTCGTGTGGCGTGGGCCCATGCTGCACCGGGCACTGCAGCAGTTCCTGGCCGACGTCTTCTGGGGCGATCTCGACGTCCTGCTGCTGGACCTCCCGCCCGGGACGGGCGACATCGCCATCTCGGTGGCGCAACTACTCCCGACCGCCGACATTCTCGTCGTAACCACGCCGCAGCTCGCCGCGGCCGAGGTCGCCGAGCGCGCGGGGTCGATCTCCACCCAGACCCACCAGCGCATCACCGGCGTCATCGAGAACATGTCCTACTACGTCACGCCGGACAGCGGGGAGCGGGTTCACCTCTTCGGTGAGGGCGGTGGCCAGGCCGTCGCCGAGGCGCTGACCAAGCAGGTCGGGGCGGAGGTTCCGCTGCTCGGGCAGATCCCGCTCGAGGTCGGCATGCGCGAGGGCGGCGACTCCGGCACGCCCTACGTCGTCTCCTCCCCGGACAGCGACGCAAGCAAGACCCTGCGCACGCTCGCCGAGCAGCTCGCGGGTCGACGCCGTGGCCTCTCCGGCCTGGAGCTGGGCCTCACCCCGATCAACAACTGACGGCGCGCGCGAGCACTGTCACGAAGTCCCCCGCACCACGAGACTCGATCTCCCGGTGCGGGGGCCTCTCTGTGCGCTCTCACTCGCGCGGCAGGTCGTCCGTTGTCATTTGCCAGGCGTGCCCGTCGATGTCGGTGCACACGCTGGTGAACCCCCATGGCTGCCGCTGTGGTTCGACGAGGACGTCGCCCCCGGCGTCACGGAACCGTCCGACGAGCTCGGTGACCTCGCGTTCACTGGCGAGGGTCAGGCTCAGCAGGCTCTCACTGACCCCGGTCGGCGCGATCTCCCGACCGCCCATGACCCAGCCCAACCCGCCCGGAGGGATGAGCGTCAGCGACGTCTGGTCGTTGACCTGGAACCGCAACGGCTCGGGTACACCGTCCTCCTCCGGAACGCCGATCGGATCGACGCCGAACACCGCACGGTAGAACGCCATCGCCTTGGGACGATCAGCGATCTGCAAACAGACTTCCATCTGGCCGCTCGCGAACATTGACTGGCTCCGCTCTTGGGTTCGATTGTGCGTGCGATTTCGCCAATCTGACCAGATGATCGACGGAAACTCACCGGTCGGTCCCATTTCAAGAGCGATGTCGCGTACCGAACCCTCTCCCGCGGACAGATACCCCGCCCCGCTCCACATGGTTCGGACTCCCGGGATCGCATGTGATCCACAGGAACCCGGCCGCTATCACGCACGTCCCACTACGGAGCGTGGCACGGCCGGACCTGTGCCACGGGTTCACCGCGGAGGACGCGGCTCCGCGGTAGTGGGGATACGCGAAGGGCCGCGATCGGCGACGTCGTCGTCGATCGTGGCCCCACTCGGCTAGTCGTTGGACGCGCCCAGGGTGAGCTGGGTGGTCATCTCCTCGCCGTCGCGTTGGAAGGTCACGTCGACCTCGTCGCCCGGGTTGCTGTTACGGATGAGCACGATCAACTGGTCGGCGTCCCGGACGGGCTCTCCGTCGAACTCGGTGATCACGTCGCCCGGTTCCAGGCCAGCGTCGTCCGCCGGGCCGTCCGGCTCCAGGGGCGGTTCCTCCGACTCCCCGTCCTCTTCCATGATCATGGCGCCGCCGTCCTGGAACCGCATGTCCAGGAACGCGCCGATGACGGCGTGTGGGGCCTCACCGGACTCGATGAGCTGGTCGATGATGCTCGCCGCCTGCGACGACGGGATGGCGAACCCGAGGCCGATGCTGCCCGACTGCCCCAGCGAGTCACTGCCGGTGGTGGCGATCGCGGAGTTGACCCCGATCACCTCGCCCTGGGCGTTGACCAGCGGGCCACCGGAGTTGCCAGGGTTGATCGCGGCGTCGGTCTGCAACGCGTTGATGTAGCTGGAGTCGCCCACCTCACCAACCGTGACCGGACGGTCCATCGCGCTGATGATGCCCGTGGTGACGGTGCCGTCCAGCCCGAGCGGCGCACCGATGGCGATGACCTCGTCGCCCACGGTCATGGAGTCGGAGTCCCCCAGCGGGAGCGGCTCCACGTCGTTGGGTTCGTCGACCTCCAACACGGCGAGGTCGGAACTGGCCGCGGCGCCCTTGATGGTCGCCGAGCTCTCGTGTCCGTCGCCGTAGACGACCTGGATGTCGTCCCCGATACCGGAGGCGACGTGGTTGTTGGTGACGACGTAGCCGCCCTCGATGACGAAGCCGGATCCGTTGCCGCCGAGCGGGTCACTGCTCTGGATGGAGACGACGCTGGGACTCACCCGTTGCGCCACCCCCGCGATGGTGTCCGCCGGGCGGTCCTGCGAACCGTCCTCGCCACTCCCCAACGGGTTGGACGCACCCGTGTCCGAACCGCCGACGGCGGTGGCCACCGCTCCCCCCGCCGCGCCCGCCCCCAACGCGACCGCGACGACCAGTACTAAGACTCCCCACATCGGCATACGCCGGGGCTCCCGCGGCTTTGGTTCGGGCGCCGGTTGCCATTGGACGTTGCCCCACCCCCCGGTGGGCGGCCCTGGTGGAGGCGGTGGCGCCCCCGCTCCGCTCGCCGTGGCGGGCCCGTTCACGGGGGGAGTGAACCCGCCCGTGGGACTCTGCTCGTAGGTGGGGCGGGGCGGCCCCGTGTGTCCGGCGCTCTCGCGGAACTGTCCGTACCCCGCGGGAAAGTCGGCGCCTGGCGGTGGCGGGGCCGCAAACGACGGTGAGCTCGGTCTCCCCGGTTCCGGCTCCGCGCGCGGTGGGTCGACCGGACTCTCACCTCCGGGAGTGGGCTCCTCCCCCTGGGGCTCCTGCCGCCCGGTGTCGTCCGTCATCACTGTCCCTCTCGCACCTCATGCTGATCCCCTGAGCAGCACACTTCGGCAACTTCCTCCTACATCATGGCCGGTCAGGGATAAGGGAGGGATCAATGCCGATTTCTGACGGCGCGTCTGACTCTCGAGTCGAACGACCGGCCGCCCCACACGCCGTCACCGCGCGTAACCCCGCCGGCCGCGCGTGTCGAACCCGCGCCCGCCGCGCCACGGGGTGCGGCGCGGAGTGGTCGCTACGGGGCCGCCTCCCGGCTGGCGATGCGCACCGCCGTGCTCAGCGACGACACACTGTCGAGGGACCGGGTCACCGCCGGCGCCTCGGTGCGCGCCTCCTCGACGTCCCGCTGAGCGGACGTGGGCGGGCGGTCGGTGTCGGCGATGAACGCTGTGCCCAATGTCACAGCGGCGACGCATGCCCCGGCGAGTCCGTACCGCGTGCTGTGAGCGATCCGCCCACCCCGCAACCGGTCGAAGAACGTGCGTCCCGTGCCGCCGTCACCACCGCGGTTGTCCCGCTCGCGCTCCCGCTCGGGGGTCTCCCCCGGCCAACCGCCCAAGGGCCGGCTCGACCCGATCGGGGGCCGGCTGCCGAAGGAGTCCGACGGCGGGGGCGGGGAGTCGTCGTCGGACGCCCCCGTCCCGGTCAACGAGGACAACCTCCCGACCAGGTCCGTCGACGGGCCAGGGGTGTCGAGGTGGCACAGGCGGCGCTTGAGCCGGCGCAGCATCTCCGCCTCGAACCGACAGGACTCGCACGACGCCAGGTGGCTCAGCACACGGTCCCGGTCGGACGCGGCGAGCTCGCCGTCGACGAACGCGCTGATTCGCTCCCCGAGATGACTCATCGCTCCTCCCCTTCCGGCGCGGGGGCGACGGCCCCGCCCGAATCGCCCGAGAGCTCCCGCGCGGCCTCACCGGCCGCGAGACGACTCCGATGGTTCAGAGCGTCCCGCAGTTGGGCTCTACCACGGTGGATACGGCTGCGCACCGTACCGAGCTTGATGCCCAGGGTGGCCGCGATCTCCTCGTAGGACAGACCCTCGATGTCGCACAGCACGACAGGGGCCCGGAAGTCCGCGGGGAGGGCGTCCAGTGCCTGCTGGACATCGGCGTCGAAGTGGCGATCGTCGTAGGCCTGGGCGGGGGAGGGTTCACGGCCCTGGATGCGATCGTCGGCGGAGTCGGGGAATCCCTCGAACCGGATGCGGGCCTTGCGCCGCGCGGTGTCGAGGAAGAGGTTCGTGGTGATGCGGTGGAGCCAGCCCTCGAAGGTTCCCGGGGTGTAGTTCTCCAACGAACGAAACACCCGGATGAAGACGTCCTGGGTGATGTCCTCGGCGTCGTGCTGATTGCCCGACAGCCGGTACGCCAGCCGATACACGCGCGCCGAGTGCGTCCGCACGACTTCGTCCCAGGTTGGTGGAGTCCACTCCCCCAGGTCAGGGGCAGAGTCGTGTTCCGCCACGGCGCTCCCTTCTTTGGCGCGAATGCTCCGCGATCGGAGTTCTCGTCATTAGTCGTCAACGCCGGGTCCCAGTCAACATGTTCCCCGACACGGATGTTGTTTGCCGACCGTAACGCGACACGACCGCACCTGGCCAGGATTGCGCGGACCAGCGACGCCGTGCGCGATAGTCTCGCGACTGCACGTGCGGGACACACCCGACCCAGGGAGGCCATCATCAGCGTCCAGGACGACTTGTCGGCCTTCGTGGAGAATTACCTGCCCGAGGACGACGTTCAGGCCGAGGCGCGAGCGCGGGGAGTCCGGTCGGACGCCGCGCCGTTGAGCGCGGCCAGTGGTGCCGCGCTGCGGTTCCTCGCCGCCGCGATCGGTGCGCGGTCGGTTGTTGAGGTTGGAACCGGCTGCGGGAGCTCCGGCCTCTGGATCCTGCGGGGTATGCGCCCCGAGGGGATCCTGACCACCGTCGACTCCGCCCTGGAGTACCAGGAACTCGCCCGCAAGGCGTTCCTGGAGGCGGGTTTTCCGAGCAACCGTGCCCGACTGATCCACGGCCTCGGCTCTGAGGTTCTGCCCCGGTTGACCGACAGCGCCTATGACATGGTGTTCGTCGACGCCGACCGTGCGGCGTACCCGTCCTATCTGCCCGAGGCGTTGCGGATCCTGCGCATGGGCGGGGTGGTGGTCATCAACGGTGCGCAGGGCGTGAGTCACCGCGCGGACGGCCCCCTCGTCGCCCCGGACCCGGGGACGGCGGGGATCCGTGAGGTGGCTCGGGTGATCCGCGACGACGAGAACCTCGTTCCCTTGTTGCTGCCGGTCGGAGATGGACTGCTGGCCGCGATCAAGCGCTGACCAGCAGCCACACAGAGCCTCACCTTGCCCCGGCTCAGGTGGTGCGCGCCGGGGTCGTGAGCCAGCGCAGCAGCAGACGGGTGGAGAACCCCGTCGCTCCCTTGCTGAGGATCCCGTTCTCTCCCATCGCCCGTCCGGGCCCCGCGATGTCGAGGTGCGCCCAGGGGGTGTCGCCGACGAACTTGCGCAGGAACAACGCCGCCTCGGTGGCTCCCGGCCGGCCGTAGTCGGGGTTGGTGCCGATGTTGGCCATGTCGGCGACGGTGGAGTCGAGCGAGTCGACGTACTGCTCCTCCAACGGCATGCGCCACATCGGTTCGCCCGCGTCCCCTCCGGCCTCCTCCAACTCACGCGCGAGCTCATCGTCGTTCGCGTAGAGGGCCCCCAGGGTGGTTCCCAACGCGAGCTTCGCGGCCCCGGTCAGGGTCGCGACGTCGACGAGGACGTCCGGAGCGAGGTTCCGCACCGCGTAGCCGATGGCGTCGGCGAGGACGAGCCGTCCCTCCGCGTCGGTGTTGAGGATCTCGACGGTCTGGCCGTCGTAGGTCCGCATCACGTCGCTGGGGCGCTGGGCACTGCCCGAGAAGCTGTTCTCCGCCAGCGGGAGGAGAGCGGTCACCCGGGTCGCGGCACCGAGCCCGGCGAGGCGGGACATGACCGCGAGCACGATGGCGGCACCGCTCATGTCCGTCTTCATCAGCTTCATGTTGTCGTTGGGCTTCAACGACAGGCCCCCGGTGTCGAAGGTGATCCCCTTGCCCACGAGCACCACGTGC
This sequence comes from Spiractinospora alimapuensis, assembly GCF_018437505.1. Taxonomy (NCBI): domain Bacteria; kingdom Bacillati; phylum Actinomycetota; class Actinomycetes; order Streptosporangiales; family Nocardiopsidaceae; genus Spiractinospora; species Spiractinospora alimapuensis. The sequence continues at coordinate 2,272,263 of NZ_CP072467.1, forward strand.
CGGTCCGCCTCGGCCGGCGCGTAGTCCAGCCGTACCAGGCGGGGCGGGCGGGGGGAGCCGTCGCCCACGCCCAGGATGGCGCCGAAACCGTCGCGCTTCAGCTCGTCGGCGTCCCACACCTGGCAGGACAGTCCGTCGCGCTCGGCGACCTCTCGGGCGCGCTCGACCATCCAGGCCGGGCCCTTCTCGTTGGACGGCACGTTCGCCAGGTCCCGCGCGATCGCCGCGCCCCGCGCGAGCGCCGTACCCTCGGCGACCGCCGACGTCACGGCCGCGACGTCGGCGTGGTGCAGGGTGACGGTCCGGGTCGCGGCGTCCTCCGCGGCGAAGTCTGCGGTACCGGCCACGGGGGGCCAGGAGAACGCGTAGGAGCCCAGCTGGAGACCCTCGACGAACGCCACGGTGCCCGCGTCCGACGCGCCGTCGGGGAGAGCGACCGCGACGTGGTCGGTCCCCTTGGTACGGCGAACCAGGGTCGCGGCCGCTCGGCGTAGCTGTTCGGGTTGGGCGGCACCGACACCGAACAGCACGAGCCGGCGGGGCCCAGCGCCCAGGTCGACCGGCAGGTCCCGGATCTCCCCGGGCTTGCCGGTCACGTCGTACATGCGCAGCACCTCCAGCAGAGGCGCGGGGAGTCGGGCGTCCATCTCGGCCGTCGTCAGGCCCAGGATCCCCAGATCGGGGTCCGGAGCGTTCTCACCCGCGCGGACCGCGACCGCCACCAGCGGAGCCACGGACTGGGTGAGGGCGTCGGAAACCACCTCGACGTTGGTCACGAGTGGCACAGGTTGTCTCCCAGAAAAAAGCGTGTCACTGAGGGTACGCGGCGGCGCCGCGCGCCCGAACCAAGGGGCGTGGAGCGGGGTCTCAGACGACCTCGTTGAGCCGCTCCGCGAGCTCGTTGGCCTCGTCGGGGGTGAGCTCAACGACCAGTCGTCCGCCGCCCTCCAACGGAACCCGCATGATGATGCCGCGCCCTTCCTTGGTGACCTCCATGGGCCCATCTCCGGTCCTCGGCTTCATCGCCGCCATGCTGTTCCCCTTTCCTAGGAAGGTTCGCCGAGCATACGGGTACCATCCCGATCTGAACCAGTTCCGTGCGATGCGAATCGCCAGGATTCCATTATCTCGGTTTCGGATCCCGCTTGGGAACGATCAATCGGCCATCCCGGCCAAACACCGCAATATTCTTAACCTGCGCCACCCCGACAGGCACACCTAGAGTGGTCGCGTAGCCGACCGGAAGGGTGACCCCACGTGTCCAGCAACGTCCTCTACGAGGTCAATGATTCAGTCGCGACCGTCACACTGAACCGACCTGATTCTCTCAACTCCCTGACGGTGGAGATGAAGGAGGAGTTGCTTGACGCCCTCCGCCGCGCCGGCGAGGAGGCGCGTGCCATCGTACTGACCGGCGCGGGGCGCGCGTTCTGCGTGGGACAGGATCTGCACGAGCACGCCGACAACCTCGCCCAGGGCAAGGGTCTGGACGACACGGTTCGGCGCCACTACAACCAGATCGTGCTCGCGCTGCGGGAGGTCCCGGCCCCGGTGATCGCCGCGGTGAACGGGGTGGCCGCGGGAGCGGGCGCCGCCTTCTCCTTCGCCTGCGATCTGCGGGTGGCGTCGGAGAACGCCAAGTTCTCGATGGCCTTCACCCAGATCGGTCTCACCGCCGACTCCGGTGCCTCCTGGACCCTTCCCCGCCTGGTGGGCCTCGGTCGGGCGACGGAGCTGCTGATGCTCGCCGAACCGGTGTCCGCGGAGTACGCGCTGCAGATCGGCCTGGTGAACCGGGTCGTGTCGGCGGACGACCTCATGGGCGACGCCACCGAGATCGCGACGCGACTGGCCAACGGCCCCACGACCGCCTACGGCGCGGTGAAGGGTGCGCTCGCCTACAGCTCCGTGCTGAAGCTGGACCAGGCCCTCGAGCTCGAGGCCCGTCTCCAGGAGGAGTGCGCCGAGACCAAGGACCACGTCGCGGCGACCCGCGCCTTCCTGGACAAGGAGACCCCGACCTTCACCGGTCGTTGACGCCCGGCCGGCGCCAGCAGTCCCGTAGGTGGTCGTTGACCAGTCCGGCCGCCTGCATGGTGGCGTAGGCGGTCGTCGGGCCGACGAACCGGAATCCCCGCCGTTTGAGTTCCTTCGACAACGCCACACTGTCGGGCGTGGTCGGGGGAACGTCGGCCGCGCTGACCGGGACGGGGGCGCTCTCTGGCTGGAAGCTCCACACCAGCCGGGCGATCCCACCCGGCAGTTCCAGGGCGGCGCGGGCGTTGGCGATCACGGCCTCGATCTTGGCGCGGCTGCGGATGATTCGCGCGTCGTCCAACAGGCGCGCCACGTCGTCGGCGTCGAACGCCGCGACCTTGGCGATGGCGAAGTCGTGGAAGACCTCACGGAACGCGGGGCGTTTCACCAGGACGGTCCGCCAGGAGAGGCCCGCCTGGAACGCCTCCAAGGAGATCCGTTCGAACATGCCCTGGTCGTCACGGACCGGGAGCGCCCATTCGGTGTCGTGGTAGCGCAACTCGTCGTCGCTGTTCAACGCCCAGTCACACCGTGCCCGCCCGTCGGCGCCGACCGGGGCGCCCGCTGTCGTCACGCGTTCGGCGGTGTCGATGGTGGCTCCTCGGACTCGTCACTCGGCGACTCGGGGTCGAGCCGCTCCTCGTCCTCCGGCTCGGGCCGCGCCGCGCCCTCATCCGACGTCGGGGACCGCTCGGGTTCCGGGTTCTCATCCGGCCGAGTCACCGGCGGAGGTGGAGGAGGCATGGGGGCGACACCGGCTGGCCACGAAGGTGGCGGCGCGGCACCGAAGGGAACGGCCGCCCGCTGGCTCACGATCTGTTCCTCCAGCGCCGCGATGCGACGGTCACGCTCGCGCACGGCACCGGAGAGCCGGTCCAGGGTCTCGTCCACGGCACGCACGTGGTACCCCCACAGGGAGAGGGGAAGACGCAGCGCACCCAGGTCGCTGGCGGAGATGGGGCGGTCGGCGGGCAGGTCCAGTGGCGGATAGTCCGCCTCGAACTGGCCCACGGCCCCACCGCGACCCATCACGACCAGCACGACCCCCGCGAGGACGGCGAGCGCCGCGACAGCACAACTGACCACAATGACGATCTGCACGGCATCGATGCTGCCACATGCCTGAAGGGAACCCGTCCGGCCCCGGTCGCACGGCTCCCGTCCGGCCGCGCCGTGGTGGCGCCACCACGGCAGGCCCGCGAAGTAACCTGGAGCGACAACACAGCCGGACCGTCCGACCAGTCCGGCTCGCCACCGTTGGAAGGGGACAAGGCCCTGGTGGAACGCGACGACCCAGCCCCGCCCGACCTCACCGTGGTCGGTCCACGGGAGTCCGTCCCCGGCACTCTTGACCTCGGCCATGCGCCCTCCGAGGCCGAGGTTCGCGCGGCGGTGACGGCGGGGCACGACGTGCTGGTCCGCTGCGGGTCCGCGGAGGACGCGGAGGTCACCGTCGCCGAGTCCCTCGCCGACGTCGCGGTCTACGCGTAGCTGGGTGTGCGGTCCTTCGCCACACCACATCCGGCGCAGGCGCGCCAGGCCCTGGACATGGTGGCGTCAGTCCGAGGCGAGCGCCCCCCGGCCGTGGCCCGGCGCGGTCTCGCCTGAACGAGACCCGCCCACCCGGTCACCGGCGGGCGCGGCCCACCGCACGGTCGTCACACAGCGCCGTTGCCGTTGCCATTGCCGTAGATGTTGTTGTGTGCCGCCTGGATGACCTGGACCGCCTCGTCCGGGTCGTCGGTCAGGTGCACCAGGTCCGGGTCGTCCGGGGAGATCATGCCCTCGGTCAACAGCGACTGCCGGATCCAGTCCACGAGCCCGCCCCAGAACGAGGTGCCGAGCAGGACCACCGGAAAGCGGGTGACCTTACCTGTCTGCACCAACGTGAGCGCTTCGAACAGCTCGTCCAGGGTCCCGAACCCGCCGGGCAGGACGACGAACGCCTGGGAGTACTTCACGAACATCGTCTTGCGGACGAAGAAATAACGGAACGTGACACTGATGTCCAGGTACTCGTTGAGGGTCTGCTCGAAGGGCAGCTCGATGCCGAGGCCGATCGATCCGCCACCGGCCTTCCGCGCGCCGGCGTTGGCGGCCTCCATCGCGCCGGGGCCACCGCCGGTGATCACCGAGTACCCGGCCTTCGCCAGCCGCTCCCCCGTCGACTCGGCCAGCTTGTAGGCGTCGGTCCCGGGGGCGGTCCGCGCCGACCCGAACACACTCACGGCCTGACCGAGCTCCGAAAGCATCCCGAAGCCCTCGACGAACTCGGCCTGGATCCGCATGACGCGCCACGGATCGGTGTGCACCCAGTCAGTGGGGCCCCGTCGGTCGAGGAGTCGCTGGTCGGTCGTGGTTTCGGGGATGGCGCGCCCGTGGAACGTCAACGGTCCAGCGTGACGGACATCCGAACTGTCGTGTGTCATGGGCCAAACGTTATCCGCCCAGACCACGGACCGTGACGCGCTCCGCCGACTCTCCTCGGCGAGTTCAGCCACATGATCTTCCCTCGTCACCCGCCAGACGCCGTCGAGCCGGACGCGTCTCCATCCCGCTACCAACGACTGGAGAACGTCGGGAACCGCCAGATCAGGGTACGCACGCTTCCTGTGTGGCCCATCAGACGGCTCCCCCGGGCCCCGGAGAGGACTCCGGCCGTCCATACGGTTTCTGCGTCCTCGCCCTCGCTGGGGAGGACGCAGAAACACCGTCCTACGCTCCGCTCAGCCAGGCGATCATGCGGCGTTCCGCGGCGCGGATCTCCTCGAGGTCGACGTACTCGTCCTTGGTGTGGGCGAGGGTCGGGTCGCCGGGGCCGTAGTTGACGGCGGGGACTCCGAGCTCGGACATGCGGGCCACGTCGGTCCAGCCGAGCTTGGCGCGGGGTTCCCCGCCGATCGCCTGGGCGAACTCGGCCGCGGCGGGGTCGTCCAGTCCGGGGCGGGCCGCGGGGGCGGAGTCGACCATCCGGACCTCGAAACCGTCGAACCACTCTCGCAGCCAGACCTCGGCCTCGGCGACGGAGCGGTCGGGAGCGAAACGGAAGTTGACGGTCACGGTGCACTCGTCGGGGATGACGTTGCCGGCGACGCCTCCGCTGACCCCCACCGCGTTGAGACCCTCGTGGTAGCGAAGACCATCGACCACGGGCTGCCGCGGCTCGTAGGCGCGCAGCAGCTCCAGGACCCCGACCGCGTCGTGGATGGCGTTGTGCCCCATCCACGCGCGGGCGCTGTGGGCCCGGGTGCCGTGGGTCACGATCTCCGCCCGCAGCGTGCCCTGGCAGCCGCCCTCGATCACGCCGCCGGTGGGCTCCATCAGGATCGCGAAGTCACCCGCGAGCCAGTCCCCGTGGTCCCGCGCCATCCGGCGGAGGCCGTTGCGTTCGGCGTCGACCTCCTCGCAGTCGTAGAAGACGTAGGTGACGTCGTGGATCGGTTCGGTCACCCGGGCGGCCAGCGCGAGCTGGACCGCCACGCCGCTCTTCATGTCGCTCGTGCCGCATCCGTAGAGCCGGCCGTCGCGCACGGAGGACGGAAGGTTGCCGGCGAGGGGAACGGTGTCGATGTGCCCGGCCAGGACGACGCGCCGCGCCCGACCGAGGTCAGTCCGGGCCAGCACGCTGTTGCCACTACGCCAGACCCGCAGGTGCGGTAGCGACTCCAGGGCGTCCTGGATCCCGGACGCGAGCGCGTCCTCGTTCCCACTGACGGACTCGATGTCGACGATGTCGGCGGTGAGGTCCACCGCGTCCTTCGACAGGTCAACCACGGGGCGCTCCTCGCGTCGCAGGATCAGGCGTTCACGCCGTGCTCACGCAGCATCTCGTTGAGGGCGAGCTTGTCGTGCTCGGCCCCCTCGGGCAGCCGCTTGAGCACCAGCAGGCACGGCATCCCGAAGTCCCCGCCGGGGAAGCTCTTCACGCGGTTCGCGGTCACGCAGACCGACCAGGCCGGCGCCTCGCCTCGGGGGAGCTCCTCGCCGGTCTCCGCGTCGTAGACGAGTGGAGGCGGTCAGGATCGTGCCGGCGCCGAGCTTCGCGCCACGGCGGACCCGCGCGCCCTCGACGACCATGCTGCGAGACCCGAGGAACGCGTCGTCCTCGATGACCACTGGGGACGCCTGCGGCGGCTCGAGGACGCCGCCGACGCCCACGCCACCGGAGAGGTGCACGTTGGCCCCCACCTGCGCGCAGCTACCCACGGTGGCCCACGTGTCGACCATGGTTCCCGATGCCACGTACGCGCCGAAGTTCGTGAAGGACGGCATCAGCACCACGCCGGGGGCGAGGTAGGCGCCCCACCGGGCGATCGCGCCGGGGACCACGCGCACACCGTCGAACCGCGTCTTCAGCGGGATCCGGTCGTTGTGGACGAAGCTTCCTACCTCGGAGCGCTCCATCTCCAGCACGCGGAAGCTGAGCAGGATCGAGCGCTTGGCACGTTCGTCGACGACGACCTCGTCGGTGTCTGTGTCGACGAACGCGACCCGGGCCTTCCCAGCGTCGAGATCGTCCACCGCGGCGATGATGGTGTCGCGGGCGTCGCTGTCGTTCGGGGTCAGGTCGGCGCGCCGCTCCCAGAGGTTGTCGATCTCCTCGGGAAGTGGGCTCACAAACGGGGTGCTCATGGCCTTGAGACTACTGGTTGAACGAAGCACGACGGCCACGCCCTATGATCGACCGCGTAGGATCTCCCCCGATTTCGCACCCCGGGGTCACACGTGTCCACTCGGCGACGGCCATTCGGATTCTTCCGAATTCTGCTAGTCCTCACCCTCGTCTGCGGCGGTCTGATCGCCGGCGGTCTCTACGTGCTGCGGTCCATCGACGAGATCCAGCCCGCTCCGCCGCGCGCCGCCTGCGTCGCGGAGCTCGACGACGTACGTGACCGGTTAGACGTCGAGCAGGCCGCGAACGCCGCAACCGTCAGCGGTGTGGCGTTCAACCGGAACCTGCCCGACGACGCCGTCGTCGTGGCCTACGCCACGGTGTGGCAGGAGTCGCAGTTCTACAACCTGCCGTTCGGGGACCGCGACTCCCTCGGCCTGTTCCAGCAGCGCCCGTCGATGGACTGGGGCGACGAGGAACAGCTCATGGACCCGGTCTTCGCCAGCGAGGCCTTCTACGACGCCCTGGTGACGATCCCCGACTACGGTGACCTCCCGGTGTTCGAGGCCGCGCAGGAGGTGCAGCGCAGCGCGGACGGCGAGTACTACGACCGCCACGAGGACCGCTCACGGGTGATGGCCGAGGTCTTCACCGGCCGTGCCGGGCCCGCGATGGACTGTTGGTTCCCGGACGACGAGCGGGAGGCCACCGACGTGACCGCGGCCGAGGCCGAGTTGCTGCGCGTCTTCGGCGTCGGCCCCGACGAGCTGGCCCACGCGGAGGCCGCACCCACCGGCGAACTCGGGTGGGCGATGGCGTTGTGGGCGGTCAGCAACGCCCAGGAGTACGGCCTGAACTCCGTCACCCTGGGCGAGCACCAGTGGATCGCCAACTCCGAGGAGGGGAACTGGAACGTCCTCACCGAGGGTGAGGCCTCGGCGGCGGACCAGTTGCTCCTGGAGTGACCGGCGCGCTCGGGGCGGCTCCCACGCCCCAGACGGGACGTGGGCGGTGTCACCCCCGCAGGCGCTGGACCGCCGCGCCGATCCGCTCGTCGCTCGCCGTCAGCGCGACCCGCACGTGGTTCTTGCCGCTCGGCCCGTAGAACTCACCGGGGGCCACGATTATCCCCTGGTCGGCGAGCTCCCCACAGGCCTCCCAGGCGCCGAGGCCCGGCTTGTGGGCCCAGAGGTAGAGGCCGGCCTCGGAGTGGTCGATCTGCCAGCCGGCGTTCTCCATGGCCGCGCGCAGGCGGGTGCGGCGCTCCCGGTACCGCTCCTTCTGCTCCTCGGCGTGGGCGTCGTCGGCGAGGGCCGCGCCCATCGCCACCTGCACCGGGTCCGGCATGATCATGCCGGCGTGCTTGCGCACGGCGAGGAGTTCCCCCACCAGCTCCGGGTCTCCGGTCACGAAGCCGGCGCGGTACCCGGCGAGGTTGGACCGCTTCGACAGTGAGTGCACCGCGAGCAGTCCCTCGGTGGACCCTCCGGTCACGCTGGGGTGCAGGATGGAGCGCGGATCCGGGCCCTCCCACCCCAGCTCGAGGTAGCACTCGTCAGAGGCCACGACGGCGCCGCGTTCCCGCGCCCAGGCCACGACCTTCGCGAGGTGTTCCGGCGGGAGGACCCGACCGCTGGGGTTCGCGGGCGAGTTGACCCAGACCAGGGGAACGCGGGCCGGGCCCGAGCTGAGCAGGCTGTCGGCGCGCAGCGGCTCGGCGCCGGCGAACCTGATCCCGACGTCGTAGGTCGGGTAGCTCAGTTCGGGGTGGATCACGGTGTCGCCCGGACCGATGCCGAGCAGTGTCGGCAGCCACGCGACCAGTTCCTTGGAACCGATCGTGGGCAGCACCGACCCCGGGTCGACGTCGACCCCGTGCCGGCGGGACAGCCAGTCGGCGGCGGCGGCGCGGGTCCGCTCCCGTCCCAGCGTGGTGGGGTATCCGGGTGCGTCAGCGGCGTCGGCGAGCGCCGCGCGAATCGAGGGCGCGACCGGGTCGACCGGGGTACCGACGGAGAGGTCGACGACGCCGTCGGGATGACGCTCGGCCCGTTGCCGATAGGGCACGAGCTGGTCCCACGGAAAGACGGGCAACCGCGCGCTCACCGGTGTCCGTTCCACCACTGGGCTTTCCCCTTCCTCGACGACTCCGCTCACCACCGACACGGGGGTTCGGTGGCGCACCGTCACCCTATGCCCCGCTCCGCGAGGAACACGGGCGTACGCAGGGGGACGGTCCGACCGGAAGCACGAAGGTGCCGGCCCGGAACCCTGGTCCCGACCGACACCAACGAACGTTTGTCACGCGCGAGCGTGGCTGGGCGCCGTCACTCGTGAGCCTGTGGCGGCAGCGCCGCCACGACCGGGTGGTCGGCGTCGATCTTGCCGACCTTCGACGCGCCGCCCGGGGAGCCGACCTCGTCGAAGAACTCGACGTTGGCCTTGTAGTAGTCGGACCACTGCTCGGGCAGGTCATCCTCGTAGTAGATGGCCTCCACCGGGCACACGGGTTCACAGGCACCGCAGTCGACGCACTCGTCAGGGTGGATGTAGAGCATCCGCTTGCCCTCGTAGATGCAGTCGACGGGGCACTCTTCGATGCACGCCTTGTCGAGAAGGTCCACGCAAGGCTCTGCGATGACGTAGGTCACGCCGTACTCCTCTTTCGGTATCTCACCGCGTTGACCGCATAGGCTGCGATTGCGTTCAGCGGACAGTGCTGTCCCGGCAGCGCCGGACTATGTTGCGCCCGGCCCTACACCGGAGCGTGGCCCGCACGCTGTGCGCTACCGGACCGCGATTCTCCGACCTGCGTGGCGGGTCACCCTCTCTCTAGTATGGCCTTTCGGAGGCAGCACAACGCAATTGGGGGCCTTGTGGCTGGTTATCGGTTGGTCCACGAGGTGACTCCACGTGATGTCGGGCGACGTGTCATGGTGCGGTATCGCCTGGTCTCCGGCCAGATGACCGATGTGGTCGGCGTCCTGATCGCGTGGGAGGGAGAGGAGATCAGCGTCCAACGTCGAGACGGACAAGTGACACAGGTCATAGCCTCTACTGTGATAGCGAGTAAAGTCATTCCCCCAGCTCCTTCACGGAGCAGTAACCGCAGGTGATGATGCGACTACCACCCCCGTCGCGGGGTCACCTGCCTCACGGACGCCTGGGAGGTGAATCACTCCCGCCATGCAGGAAACCGTTGCGTCGGCTCTCGCCGAGCTGGCCCGACTCGACCCCAAGGCTGCCCGCGTCGCGGAGAACGCGCTGACGACGCTCACATCGGGGCGAGGACTCGAGCCCCTGAGCAAGCTGGCGGTGCAGGAGTTCTGTTGGTACGTGCTCCCGGTGCGGTTCGCCGCGACCCGATCGGAGTGCGAGTCCGTCGCCCACGCGCTGGGGCGGCTCTTCACTCTGCTCGACCTCGATCGCTACGCCGACGTGTGCACGTCCGCGACCACGCGTGAGGTCCTGTCCGCCTACGCCACCAGCCACGAGAACGGAGTCGCCTGCTACGAGAAGCGGATGCGGGCCTCCGGAGTCCAGCCCCCCGACCTTCCGGAACTGACCTGGGGAACCGCTCTGGGCACGGCCGAGATCGAGGCCTACAACGCGACCTCGGCCGCTCTGGAGATCGCCATCGCCGTGGGCGAGATCCGCCCGGGGACCCGAGGCTGGCGAGCCGCCCAAGAGCAGCACACCCGAGGGTTCCTCACCCAGCCCGACATGCAGGGCCGCAGCCGGCTGGAGAAGATCCGCGACGAACGGGTCAAGGGCTGGCTGAGCGCCCCCTCCCACCCCCACCGCCAGGAGCTGTGGCCGCTGCGGGGGCAGATCATCGCCGGCGCCGGGACGCCTCGCGACGCGGACGCGGCACTGGCCCCGATCCGTCGTCTGCTCGACTACGCCAACGACGGCATCGGTCTCACCCAGATCGGCTACATCTCCCCCACCATCGTGCGCGAGTTGTGCGCGGAGTTCGGCTGGACCGAGGCGCCGCCCCGCAGTGAGACCGACGTCCTGCAGCTCATCGCGCTGCACAAACTGCTGCGTGGTATGCGTGCGGTGCGCCGGGTGGGGCGCCGCATGATCCTCACTCGTCGGGGCCGACAGTTGCGGGAGAACACCGACGACCTGTGGCGGGCCGTGGCCGAGGGCGTGCTCAGCACGGACGGGTTCGAGCAGGCCGCCATCGAGACGCTGCTGGGGTTGCTGCTGTCGCGTTCCTCGTCGGGAGCCGTGGAGTCGCGGCGCGGCCGATCGGCGATCGCGGAGGAGGCGAGCGGGATCCTCCTCAACTGTGGCTGGCGTCGCGTGTCGTCGGAGAAGTCGAACGCGAAGGACGACGGCGACGAGGAGTCCGACGACGCGACCGCCCGCTCCGTCCTACTGAACGCGACGTGGTTGTTGGAGACGCTGCGTTTCGTGACCAGCGGGGAGGAGTCCGCCGACCACTGTCAGCTCACGACCGCCGGCCGGGCGTTCGCCCTGACCGCCATCCACCTGTCCGCGACCTCTCCCGGCGCCTCCATCTGAGGCGCCGGGCGCTTCGTCGCCATTCGGTCGAGCGGCGGCCCTGTCCGCGCTGCCTCGCGCTGGAGCACCACGGAGTCGCTGATCTCGACGGACACCGTTGGCGGGGGTGCCACCGCCCGAACGGCGTTCCTGAGCCGCCCGCGGCGCCCAACACGCGACGTCGTTCACCGATCCATCTCGACCGGATGTGGTGAACTCGCCAGGTCGACGTATCCGGGCTGCTTCCGAGCGGCCTCCACGGCGGGCGACGCGCCTCGACGGAGCCGCCCCATCACGTTGTGCCACGCACGGCGTCCCGCCCCGATCACCGTGATGTCGCCGCCACTCGTCTCCCTGTCCCAGAGCCCTTTCCCGGAGAGCCCTGTGGCCACGGTTGTTGACTCCCGCGACGCGCGAGAGTCGCCGCGCGTCACGACGGGCGAGGGCCAGGATCGGCGGGTTCTGACCGTATGACCCGGTGACGCGGGGGCCGCTTTCCGTGACCCAGGTGCTCATGTTCTGGACACGCCCCTACCCTGGGGACCGTGACCTCGGAATCCACCGACGAAATGCCCGACGCTCCGGCCGACTCCTCGGCCGGCAGCGTGACCGACGGCGCGACCGGGACCGCGATCGACAGCGGTTCGGACCGGGTGAGCCCCACGGGGACGGCCGCCGCGGAGGACGCGCCCGCGCAGGCCGCCGCGGAGCCCCGGCGTTCCCGGTTCGACCACCTCCCGAGTCCGGTGTTCCTCGCCCTGCTCGGCGTCACGGCCCTCGGCGGGTGGCTCGCGTGGAACAGGACCGACCCGGGCGCGTTCGTTCTCGTCCTGGGCGCGTGGCTACTGTCGATCGTGATCCACGAGTGGAGTCACGCGGCGCTCGCCCACCGTTGGGGGGCGCGCGATCTGCGGGGTAGTGGTCTGCTGTCCCTCAACCCGTTCCGGTATCCGGACCGGTTCTTGAGCGTCGTCCTTCCTTCGGCGTACCTGATCCTCGGCGGGTTCGGTCTCACCGGACCGGCGCACCGGTGGGAGGGGGTTCGTGGCCGGCGCCGCCAGACGCTGGTCGCGCTCGCGGGTCCCCTGACCAACCTGCTTCTGGCGGTGCTCTTCGTGGCCGTGCCCGCCCTCATGCTGCGCGGGCAGCCCACCGACTCCTGGTTCTGGTCGGGACTTCTGCTCGTGGCGTTCGTGCAGGCCACCGCGGCGATCGTCGGTCTGCTGCCCATTCCGGGTATGGACGGCTTCGCCGCCCTCGCCCCGTACCTTCCGCGCCGGTGGGCGACGTTCGGACTGAGCGACGGTGTTCGGACCTACGCCCCGATCGCGGTCTTCGCGCTGCTGTGGATTCCCCCCGTGCACAGCCAGCTCCTGCCGATGGCGACGGTGGTCCTGGAGTCCCTGGACCTCTTCGACGAGTCTCTGCTGCTGCCGTACGGGGAACTGAACTTCAGGTTCTGGTCAGACTCCTGACGAGGTGGTCAGGTCCTTCCCACCGGACGCCCGCCGGGGCACCCGTGGGCCGATGGGCGCGGTGATCACCGCGGCCGCCACCACGAACACACCGCCGTAGAGCACCACGTAGTTGACGATCTGGCGGCCGAACACGACGTCTCCGCCGGTGTTGAACGTGGCGACCGCGAGGGTGGCGAGTATCCAGCCCGCCGCCGGCAGGAACGCCCCGACCCTGCCGTCCATCCCGACCGCGCCCAGACGACACCCGACGAAGAGCATCACCACGTAGCTCGCCGCCCCCGCGTAGGCGAGGACCATGCCGAGTGTCCCGGTCTGCTCCACCCAGGCGAACCACGCGACCGTGAATCCGCACACGAGTCCCGTGGCCGCGCCAGCGAGAAACAGAAGCGTGCCCGTGGCGATGTCCAGCAGGGTTCGCCCCACATCGTTCCTCGTACTCGGCACCTGCCGCAGCTCCCCCCGCAGGGTCGTCAGACCAGCCATTCCAGCAGGCTATCGCTCCGGCCTCACCGCGCGGACACGCTCGCGCCCAGCGCGCGTTCAGGCGAACAGGTCGGTTTCGTATCCGTCCTGGGTCGGCCGGGACGCCGGCCCCCGCAGCAGGGTGAAGTACTCCACGGCGCTGATCTCCTGGGCGATGCCGTTGGACAGCGCGAACCGCTCACCGTCGACGGTGATCTGGGTGCCGTGCGCCCGCAGTGCGAGGGTCTTGGCCGCCCACTGTTCCGTGCCGTCGATCCGGGTCGTGACCTGTTGGTCGGGGGCCGACTCCCAGAGGTCCTCCATGGAGTCCGGCGCCGTGAACGAGCCCGGCGCCGCACGGAGGCGATCCACCGAGGCGGCGAGGACGGACCGGGGTACCGCGATCGCGTACACCTTGCGGGTCTGCCACGGGTGTTCCCCCGGTAGGGCCGGGCTGCCCGCGAGCTCCACCGCGCGCAGTGTCACCTGGTGGGTCCTGATGTGGTCGGGGTGGCCGTACCCGCCGTTGGCGTCGTAGGTCACCACGACGTGGGGGCGCACCTGGCGCACGACGGCGGCGAGGTCTCTGGCCGCTGTGTCCAGGTCGGCCTGCCACAGGCTCTCGGGCCGTTCGTTGCTGGGCACGCCCATCATTCCGGAGTCCCGGTACTGTCTCCCCTCGTCCTCTCCCAGGAACCGGTGGTCGGGAACCCCCAACAACAGGCAGGCCTTGTCGAGTTCACCGACGCGGTGCTGGGCGAGCGCGTCGCCGTCCTGGGTGAGATGCTCCAGCGGTGCGGGGATGACCTCGCCCTCCTCGCCCCGGGTGCAGGTCACCAAGGTGACGTGAGCTCCCTCGGCCGCGTACTTGGCCATGGTCGCCCCCGTGGTGATCGACTCGTCATCCGGGTGGGCGTGTACCAAAAGCAACCGGCGATCCTCCATGCCGGGGACCATACCCAACTACCGGTGGGCACAAGACGCACACCCACCCATTTCCCGCCCGGTCGGACCTCCCGACCGGGCGTGGTTCCCCCGCGGCGGCGCCGTTACTGGCATCATCGACGCGTGAGTTTCCCACGCCAGTACGCACGAACCCAACGATTCTCCCTCGGCGCACCGCGCTCCCCGCGGGTCTCCGCGGACGGTCAGCGCGTCGTCTTCCTCCGCAGTCGTACCGGGACCGACCCCGTGGGCTGCCTGTGGATCGCGGAGTCCGACGCCGACGGAACGTGGAGCGAACGGATCCTGCTGGACCCCCGCGACCTCCATGACGACGACGCCGACATCCCTCCCGAGGAGCGGGCCCGCCGGGAGCGCGTACGCGAGAGCGGAAGCGGAGTGGTCAGCTACACCGCCGACCCCGCGCTACGCGTGATCGTGTGTCCGTTGGCTGGGCGCCTGTTCCTCGTGACCGTGAGCGAGCCCGGGCGCTGGATCCCGGTTCGCGAACTCCCCAGCGCCGAACCCGCCGTCGCACCCCAGGTGAGCCCCGCCGGGGACTCCATCGCCTACGTGCACCGGGGCTCGGTGCGCGTACTCGACCTCGTTTCGAACGACGACCGAGCCGTCGTCGAGCCCGATGCCGACGGGGTGACCTGGGGTCTCGCGGAGTTCATCGCCGCCGAGGAGATGGGTCGGACCCGGGGACTGTGGTGGTCCCCGGACGGGCGCGCGCTGGTGGTGGCACGGGTCGACGAGAGCGCGGTGCACCAGTGGCAGGTCAGCGACCCGGGAACACCGGAGGCCGGGTCGACCACCATCGCCTATCCCGCCGCGGGGACGCCCAACGCGGACGTGTCCCTCGCCGTGGTCGCCACCGAGCCCGGCTCGACGCCCATCCCCGTACCGTGGGACGTCGACGCCTTCCCCTATCTCGTGGACGTGGACTGGAGCAGCGACACAGCGCCTCCGCTCGTCACCGTGCAGTCGCGTGACCAGCGCGAGGTCCGGTTCCTCGAGGTCGACCCGACCACGGGCGACACGACACTGGCGCGCAAGGACACGCATCCGGCGTGGGTCGAGCTGATGCCGGGCGTGCCGACCAGGGCCGCGGACGATCAGGTGGTGTGGATCGGGGTCGCCGACGACACTCGGTCCCTGTTCCTCGACTCCACCCCCGTCACGCCGTCGGGGCTGGAGGTACGCGGCGTGCTCGACGTCGACTCCTCGGGGCGGGAGGACGGTCGCGTGCTGTTCCTGGCCTCCTCGGAGCCAACCCAGATCGACGTCTGGACCTACGACCCGCGTACCGGCCTGCACCAGCTCACCGAACCAGGCGGGGTTCACGGCGCGACCCGCGGTGGCGGGACTCTCGTGCTGCAGCGGCGCGACTTGGACAGCTGCGCGGTGCACACGGCGATCTGGCGCGACGGGCGCCAGGTCCACACCCTCGCCTCCCACGCCGAGACGCCGGACCTTCCCGCGCCGCGCCTCACCCTGACGAGTGTGGGCCCACGAGAGCTGCGCACCGCCGTGATCCTGCCGTCCTGGCACGAGCCGGGGTCAGGCCGGCTTCCGGTCCTGATGGACCCCTATGGCGGCCCGCACGCGCAGCGGGTCCTGTCCGCGGGAGCCGCCTTCGCCAGTTCCCGATGGTTCGCGGAGCAGGGATTCGCCGTGGTCGTGGCCGACGGTCGCGGTAGTCCCGGCCGAGGCGTGGCGTGGGAGACCGCGGTGCGCGACGACCTGGCCAACCCACCGTTGGAGGACCAGGTGGAGGCGTTGCGCGGGGCCGCGGAACGGTTCCCGGACCTGGATCTGGACCGGGTGGCGATCCGGGGGTGGTCCTTCGGGGGCTACCTGGCCGCACTCGCGGTGTTGCGCCGTCCCGAGGTGTTCCACGCGGCGGTCGCGGGGGCGCCGGTGACCGACTGGTCCCTGTACGACACGCATTACACGGAGCGCTACCTGGGGCAACCCCAGGACGCGCCGGAGGTGTACACACGCAGCTCGCTGATCCAGGACGCGGAGGGGCTGCGTCGCCCGCTGATGCTGATCCACGGATTCGCGGACGACAACGTGGTCTACGCGCACACCCAACGGCTGTCGGACGCTCTGTTGACCGCCGCGCGCCCGCACACCGTGCTCCCCCTGTCCGGCATCACGCACATGGCGTCGGACGAGACGACGGCGGAGAGCCTGCTGCTGCTCCAGGTCGAGTTCCTCCGCAACTCGCTCCGCCCGCCGCGTTGAGGCGTCGGAGCCCGTGGTCGCGAGCGCATAGCCGATCGGTCGGCGCGCGTCCCGCATGACGTGGGATGTGCGCCGACCGAAATCGGACATCGTTTGACTGAATTCCCGCGCCGTCTCCGGCCGAATCCCCGGTTGACCGCACCGGTGAGCTCCGCACCTGCCTAGTGGTGGGTGAACCACCCCACAACGGAGTGACAGGGACGTCACCCTCCGCAGCGTGAAGACAATTCACGTCACCTTACCCATGCGCCCTGTCCAGCCATGATCACCGAGCGAAGTCCGTTGTGTACGGTTCATCCTTCATCGTTCGTGATGTCATGACTTATGGCCGCTTTCGGCCAAATCATCCCACCCGTAACAGGTGAACCGTTAGCGTCAGTGATCGATCTGCGACGCGGCGTTGACCCCTGCGCCCGGCAACGCACCCCCGAATCTCGCAGTGTCTCCCCCTTCATCGAACAAACAAGGAGCCCACGAGTCGTGCGCACGACTACGGACAATCGCAAGCGCCTGTGGAGAAACGGCGCTATCGCACTGGTGACCCTGGTCGCCCTGGTGGCCGTCACCATCGTCGGAGTCAACTTCCTCTGGAAGGACGACAGCGCTCCCGAGCCGACGGCCCAGGCCGAGAACACCGAGGACGCCCCCGAGGCGACTGAGGACGCGGACGAGGACGCCGAAGAGAGCACCGAGGACTACGCCGCGACGCCGGAGGAGGCCCTGACTCGGGACCTCCAGATCAGCCCGGCCGAGGCGGAGGAAGTGTTCCCTCAGCAGGCGAGCGCGGAGGAGATCCGCGCCGGGCTGGAGGCCAGCCTCGGTGACGCCTACGGCGGCGCCGTCTACGACATCGACTCCGACACCCTCACCGTCTCCGTCACCGACGAGTCCGCGGTGGACGAGGTCGAGGCCGCCGGCGCCGAGGCGCGGGTCGTCGACCACGGCCGCACCGAGCTCGCCTCCGCCGCCTCCGGCATCGAAACCGCCGAGACCTCGAGCGTCTACGTCGACGAGGCCGACGACTCGATCGTGGTCGAGGTGCCCGAGGGTGCCGAGGACGACGCCGAGTCCATCGCTTCGGCGAGTGGCATCGACCCGTCCATGGTGCGGGTCGACCGTGCCGAGGAGTACGTGACCTTCGAGCCGGCCGAGGGCGACGTCGTCGGCGGCTTCAACTACTACATCAACAACGAGTCGCGGTGCTCCGTGGGCTTCGCGGTGACCGGGGCCGATGGCCAGGGTGGTTTCGCGACCGCCGGTCACTGTGGCAACGAGGGCGACACCACCACCGAGATCGACGGTTCCTTCGCGGGCTCCGACTTCCCCGGTGCCGACATGGCGTGGGTCTCCACCGACGCCCCGCTGACCAACCTGGTGCACCGTTACGACACCGGCGGCTATGTCGAGGTCTCCGGCTCCCAGGAGGCGCCGATCGGCGCGGCCGTGTGCCGCTCCGGCTACACCACCGGCTGGAACTGCGGTCTGGTTCAGGCCTTCGACTCCACGGTGAACTACGCGCAGGGCCAGGTTGACGGTCTCACCCGTACCTCCGCCTGCGCCGAGCCGGGCGACTCCGGTGGCTCCTTCATCAGCGGAGCCCAGGCCCAGGGTGTGACCTCCGGCGGCAACGGCAACTGCGACACCGGCGGCACGACCTTCTTCCAGCCGATCAACCCGATCCTGGACGCCTACGGGCTCGACCTCGTCACCGAAGCCCCCGCGGGCGACGGCGGCGACGAGACCACCTCCGAGGACGCCGAGACTGACGGCGACGAGGACGAGGTCCAGGACGACGAGGACGAGGACGCCGACACCGAGCTCAGCGTCACCTCTCGCTAGTCTGACCTGGGGTCGCTGAACCCCGTTCGGTCATCCGTCCGGTGTCCCACATCCGTGGGGCACCGGACTTCTCTCTTCCGGGGGGCGTGGGGAATCGTCGACGGCGCCGTAGGACCGAGGTGGCCACTCGGGGACACTCCGCCCGATGTACGGACATCCCCAGATACCGTGGATCATGGATGCGGTGCCCCCCACCGGGTCCACAACGGCTCCCTCCCGCACCGAAGGAGACCGCCAGGTGCGCCCCCCTCGCCCAGGCCGTGAGCGTTTCTACCGCCGGTCGGCCATCGCCCTGTTCGCCACGACCGCCCTCATCCTCGCCGTAGTCGGCGGTGTCGCCTACACCCGGTGGGACGGCCCGGCCGAGCTCCCCGAGGAGTGGCGGGAGGCCGACGAGGTTCTCGCCGCGATGCAGCGTGACCTCGGGGTGGACGCCGACGAGGTCGCCAGGCTCTTCACCGACCAAGCCCAGGCCCGACTCACGGACCAGGACCTCCGAGACGCGTTGGGCGACGCCTACGCCGGATCGGTCTTCGACCCCGAGTCCGGCGAGTTGACGGTGTCGGTCACCGACCCCGCGGCCACCGACACCGTCGAGGACGCCGAGGCCAACGCGCGCCTCGTCACCTACGGCACGAACACCCTGGACGGGGCCGTGGACGCGCTCAACGGGGTCGACCCCTTCGAGGCCGCGCGTTGGTACACCGACGTCACGCAGGACCAAGTGGTCATCGAGGTCCCGCAAGGACAGACCGTGGAAGGCGAACTGTTCGCGGCCAACGCGGGCATCGACACGGGCATGGTCGACATCCAGGAGACCTCCGTGCGCTACGAGACCTTCGAGGGTGCCCCCGAGGACGGAACGGACGACACCGCGCCGGCCGAATCCGACATCGTG
The DNA here is from genome assembly GCF_018437505.1 of Spiractinospora alimapuensis. Taxonomy (NCBI): domain Bacteria; kingdom Bacillati; phylum Actinomycetota; class Actinomycetes; order Streptosporangiales; family Nocardiopsidaceae; genus Spiractinospora; species Spiractinospora alimapuensis. The sequence continues at coordinate 2,291,296 of NZ_CP072467.1, forward strand.
GGGGGACTCGCGTACACGACCCCCAGTGGCCGGTGCTCCGTGGGCTTCGCGGTGGCCCCGCGCGACACGGACGACCTCCGGCTCGACGTCGAGTCGGAGCCGGACGACCAGGGCGATTCGGAGACCGAGGAGGACGGCGGGAAGGATCCCGTCCCCGCATCGGTCTCGGGCTTCGCGACCGCCGGGCACTGCGGCGGGGAGGGCGTCCCCACCGAGTCGCCCGACGGCATCGTCGAGGAGTCCCTGTTCCCCGGGGACGGCGACCGAGCCTGGGTGAGCAGTACGTGGCATCCGACCGCGCTGGTGTCCCAGTACGACACCGGAGGGTTCGTGCGGGTCTCCGGGTCCGACGAGGCGCCGGTGGGCTCGACCGTCTGCCGCTCCGGGTCGACGACCGGATGGCATTGCGGCGTCGTCGAGGCCACCAACGTGTCGGTCAGCTACCCGGAGGGCGTGGTGGACGGCGTCACCGCGACCACCGTGTGCGCGGAGCCCGGCGACTCCGGCGGCCCCTTCGTCAGTGACACCCAAGCCCAGGGAGTAACCTCCGGCGGGTCCGGCGACTGCGGAGGTGGACAGTCCGTGACGTTCTTCCAGCCCATCAACGAGCTTCTGGCCGAGTACGACCTCGACCTCGTCACGACAGACGGCCCCGCCGGTCCCCCGGACTCCTAGGGAGGCCCTCCCACGCTCCGACGATTCGTGGCACGCTGAAGTCCCCACCACCCCCCTGGGAGGCGCCATGAGTGATCCGGTCACCCTCGCCGTAGCCGCCGCCGTGGCGGGAAAACTCGGCGAGGGCCTTGTCGAGGGAGCGAAGGCGCTTTTGCCCAAGCTGCGCAGAACCCTCCGCGAGCGGCTTGCGGGCTCCAAGGAGGACACCGAGCTCCTCCAGGCGGTGCGCGACGACGAGTACGACTCCGACGCCCAGGCGAAGCTCGCCGACCGGCTGGCGGTACTGCGGGAACGGGATCCCGTCATCCGCGATCTGATCAACGAGCTCACCTCCACCTCGTCCCGCCCCGCCGTGCACAACTCGGTGTCCGGAACCGCTGGAACGGTCACCCAGATCGGTGGTGACGTCCACGGCGACATCACCATCGGCCGAGGCTGACCGGCCCTCTGGTGACGTGGCCGCCGGCCGGCGCCATCGGGGCGACAGGTAGAGGGCGGCCTCCGGCCGATGGGCGGGCGATGCCTTCACGTCCGGCGTCGATCCCGCGTCCCGGTCCCGGCCCTCCGCGAGGACCGCCGCCGACCCAACGGAGTCGGCGGGTGATCGGTGGTCGCCGACGTGGCACCCGCCCCCCACGGTTCGCCGGCGGTATGACCTGGCCAAGTACGGCCTGGCGTGGGGGCGCCGTATTCTGGTGCGGATGAGTGACGAGACGGTGTCGGTCCAGCGGGGGGCGCCCGAGGTGGGTGTCGGCCCGTGGCTCGGCACGCCTCCCGTCGGGGACCACTACGACCCGGTTCTGCTCGCTGAGGGGGACCGACGCAACGTCGTCGACCGGTATCGCTACTGGCGCGACGAGGCGGTGGTCGCGGACCTGGACACCCGTCGTCATCCGTTCCACGTGGCGGTGGAGAACTGGGAGCACGACTTCAACATCGGATCGGTCGTGCGGACGGCCAACGCCTTCGCCGCCGAGGCCGTCCACATCGTGGGCCGCCGCCGGTGGAACCGACGGGGCGCCATGGTGACCGACCGGTACCAACACGTCCTGCACCACCCCGACGCGGCGGCACTGGTCTCCTGGGCGGGTGAACGCGCGTTGCCGGTCATAGGGATCGACAACCTGCCGGGCTCCGTGCCGCTGGAGACCTACCCACTACCGGAATCCTGTGTCCTGGTGTTCGGGCAGGAGGGCCCCGGGCTGTCGGCCGAGGTACGGGAGGTGTGCACTGCGGTGCTGTCGATCGCGCAGTTCGGGTCCACCCGATCCATCAACGCCGGTGCGGCCGCCGCTGTCGCGATGCACGCCTGGGTCCGACGGCACGTGTTCGACCAACCGAACTGAGATGTCCTCCGACGCTGGGGACATCGCGGCCGGGCTGGCCGCGGCTCGGTGGGATCCCGGGTTCCGGGACTACCAGGAGCGGGTCCTCGACGAACTCGCGGCTCGGTGGGAGTCGGGGACGCGGCGTGCCTGGGTGGTCCTACCGCCCGGCGCGGGAAAGACCGTCGTCGGGTTGGAGGCCGCGCGCCGTCTCGGCCACGCCACGGTGGTCCTCACTCCGAACTCGGCGATCCAGAGCCAGTGGATTTCGCACTGGCGCTCCTTCAGCTCGACCGGCCCGGAGATCCCGGCGGGCACGGATCGCGACCTTCATGCCCCGATCACGGTCCTCACCTACCAGTCCCTGGCCGTCTTCGACCCCGACTCCGAGGACGAGACCAACGGGGCGCGGCCCGACGGGGAGGACGAACCCGCGGGCTCCAGTCGGGCCCGCGCGCACCGGTCGCCCACGACGGAGCGACTCCTGCGCCGTCTCCACCCCAACGGTGCCGCTCTCGTCGAACGGCTGCACGCGGCGGGGCCCGTCACTCTCGTGCTGGACGAGTGCCATCACCTCGCTCAGGTGTGGGGGCGGCTGCTCCGCGAGATCCTCCAGCGGATGCCGGAGGCGCGCGTCATCGGGCTGACGGGCACCCCCGCCGAGAACCTCAACGCGCAGGAATCGGAACTGGTCTCGGCACTGTTCGACCAGCCCATCGCCGGGCCCTCCGTCCCCGCCCTCGTCCGGGAGGGGTACCTCGCGCCGTTCGCCGAACTCACCTGGCTCACCCAACCGACCGCCGTGGAGCACGACTACCTCCGCTCGGAGGCCGAGCGATTCACCGAGCTCTGCACCGACCTGATGGACCCCGCGTTCGTCACCCCTGGCTTCCTGGAGTGGCTGGAGCGGCGTCTCACCACCCGCGCCCTCGACGGGGCCACGGCGGGACAGGAGCGGGTGAGCTGGTCCCGAATCTCGGCGGAGGAACCGGAACTCGCCGACGCGGCGTTGCGGCTGCACCATGTGGGCCGCCTCGCCCTCCCCGACGGAGCGCGGCCCAGCGAACGCCACCGCCGGGCCCCCGACGCCGACGACTGGGTGGCGCTGCTCAGCGACTACCTCAAGAACTGCCTGGCCGGGCGTGCGGACGAGGACCAGCGCACCACGGATGCGGTGGAACGCATCCGGTCCGCGCTGCCGGCGACCGGCTACCGACTCACCCGGCAGGGTGTGCGCAAGGGACGAAGCGCCGTCGACCGCCTGTTGGCACGCAGCGAGGCCAAGGCGCGCGGCGTCGTCGAGATCGCGGCGCTGGAACGGGCGTCGTTGGAGGACCGGCTCCGGCTTCTCGTTCTCTGCGACCACGAACGGGCCCCCGCCCGATCGAGCGCGCGTCTGGGCGACGTACTGCGCCCCGAGGCCGGCTCCGCGATCCGGCTCCTGGACCTCCTGAGCGACGACGAACGCACACTCCCCCTCCACCCGCTGCTGGTCACCGGACGCACGGTCGCCGGGACCCGCGGCACTCTCGACGCCTTCCGGTCCTGGATCGAGGAGCGGACGCCCTCGCTGGAACTGGAGGTCGAGGACGAAGAGGTGGAGGGACTGGCGGCGCTGGTGGGCCGCTGGACTCCGCGCACGTGGGTGCGCCTGGCGACGGCCTACTTCGAAGCGGGGCACACCCGACTCCTGGTGGGCACCCGTGCACTGCTCGGGGAGGGGTGGGACGCCCGCCGGGTCACCACGGTCGTCGACCTGACCACCGCGACCACCTCCACGGCGGTGACCCAGAGCCGCGGCCGAGCGCTCCGGTTGGACCCGTCCTGGCCCGAGAAGGTGGCACACACCTGGACGGTGGCGTGCGTAGCTCCGGAGCACCCGAAGGGGGCCGCCGACTGGTCCCGGCTCGCCCGCAAGTACCAGGGTTTCCTTGGCGTGGATCGCTCCGGGGCCGTGACCGAGGGCGTCGCACAGGTCGACTCGGAGTTCTCGTCCTTCACCCCGCCCCCCGCCGAGGACTTCGACGGGATCAACGCCCGGATGATCGCCCGCGCCGAGGACCGACCCGCGACGCGCGCGTTGTGGCGGGTCGGCGACGGCTACGACGACGTGACACGGGTGGGGCTCAGCGTTCGTCTCCCCCGTACCCACATCCCGACCACGACGGCGCTTGGGACCTCCCCTCGTCCCGCCGGGCTGTCCTCCCGAACTCCGACCCCGCCGCCGCTGGTCCCGGCGGAGCGCGGGTTCCACGTCGTCCGTCCACCCGCCCGGCCGGCGGCGTCCGGCCCGGCGGTGACAGGAGCGCTCCTCGGCGGCGTACTGGCGGCCGTGCTCGCCGCGTTCACGTCTCCCGCCGAGGCCGTGGTGTGGGGAGCCCTGCTCGCGGGCTGTGCGGCGCTGATCCTGGGCGTCGGCGCGCCACGGGTCCTCCGCCGACGCCACCAGTCGCGCTACGCCCAGACCCACGCGTCGCTCGCCGCCGGCTCGGCCCGGGGCCCCGACGTCATCGACATCGCCTGGGCCGTCGCCGACTCACTCCAACGCACGGGGCACTGCGCCCGAGGCCCGGACAGCGTCCGGTTGGAGGTCGATCCACAGGGCGTGTACCGCGTGGTGATGCACGGCGCCACTCCCGAGGAGTCGACACTGTTCAGCGAGGCCCTGGACGACGCCCTCGGCCCGATCACCGGCCGGGTTCGCTACCTCATCCCCCGCTTCGAGGCCGAGGTCACCGACGAGGAGGACGCCGGCCGCCAGCTCCTGGCGTCACTCCGCGGCGACGGCACCGCCAACCGCGCGATCTACCACAAGGTCCCCGAGATCCTCGCCCGCCACCGCCGCACCGCCGACATATACGCCCGCAGTTGGACCCGCTGGGTCTCCCGCGCCGACGCCGTCCACACCGGCGGCGAGGAAGGCGCGGCCCTCCTCTTCGTCACCCAGGGCACCAGCCCCCTCGACCTCGAAACCACCCGCCGCCTCGTCTGGACGTAGCGGCCCCTTCCGATCCCCACGGTGTCCCGCGCTCACCCCGCGCGGTGCGGGTCGTCGGCTCGCCCCCAGGACGAAGGCCGGGCGGCGAGAACCGTCGACGCGGCCAGGTCGTCCCGGTCTCGCCCAGCGAGCGGGCTGTCGTAAGCGCTCTCCCACGCGGTGGGCTCCGGCGGCTCCCGGCCGTGGTCAGCGCGAGCGGCAGCACCTGCGCAGGCCGGCTCCAGCGGGTGCGGGACCGTGGTCGAGGGCACGGTGACGGCCTGGTGTGGGCAGGGGTCCGACGGGGAATCGGGGGATCATGACACGCACGAGCTCTCCCACGGTTCGGTGGGCGACGAAGGGGGACACCGCCGGGGCTGTTCGTGCCTTCGCGCAGGCGTTTCGGGGAGATCCGTTCTGGGACTGGATGTTCCCGGAGAACCCACGCGACGTGACGCGCACGGCGCGGTTCTACGCGATCGACGTGGGACTGGGACACATCCCGGCCGGGCGGTGCGAGGTCGCCGTCGTGGAGGGAGTGATCGCGGGGGCCGCGATCTGGTATCCGCCGCACGAGGCGGGGACCCGGCCGATGGAGTTCCTGCGCGCGACCCCGCACATTCTGCGGCTGGTCGGGCTCCGACGCGCGATCGCGCTGAGCCGGGCGTTCGACGCCATGGTGGCGGCCGCTCCGCGGCGGCCACACTGGTACCTGTCGGACCTGGCCACGGAACCGCGCTACCAGGGGCGGGGCGTGGCCTCGGCGATCCTTCGGTCCGGGATCAGGCGGGCCGAGGCCGACGGACTCCCGATCTACCTGGAGTCCTCGAAGACGGAGAACATCCCGGTGTACGAACACTTCGGGTTCCACGCGACCGCGGACATCACCACCGACGGGTTGCCGACGATGCACGGGATGATCAGGGAACCGACCGGCTGAGCCGCGTCGGCCCCGACACCAGACGCCGACTCCGATGTGCCGGGCACGCCCGGCACATCGGAGGGAACCTCAATACCTCAGGCGCCCTTGCCGAGGGAACCCAGCAGGTCACGGTTCAGCGTGGCGATCGTCTCCAGCGGGATGCCCTTGGGACACACCGCGGCGCACTCTCCGATGTTCGTGCAGCCGCCGAAGTCCTCTTCGTCGTGCTGATTGAGCATCGACACGACGCGGGCGGCGCGCTCGGGCTGCCCCTGAGGCAGTTTGCCGAGGTGGGTGACCTTGGCCGCGGTGAACAGCATCCCCGAGGCGTTCGGGCACGCGGCGACACACGCGCCACAGCCGATGCAGGTCGCCGCGTCGAACGCGGAGTCGGCGTCGGCCTTGGGCACCGGCACCGCGTGGGCGTCGGGAGCCGTTCCGGTGGGGGCGCTGATGTAACCGCCGGCCTCGATGATGCGGTCGAAGGCCCCGCGGTCGACCACGAGGTCCTTCAGCACCGGGAACGCCTTGGCCCGCCACGGCTCCACGTCGATGACGTCGCCGTCCTTGAAGCTGCGCATGTGCAACTGGCACGTGGTCGTGGTCTCGGGGCCGTGCGCGGTCCCGTTGATCACGACGCCGCACGCGCCACAGATGCCCTCGCGGCAGTCGTGGTCGAAGGCGACCGGGTCCTCACCCTCCAGGGTGAGCTTCTCGTTGAGGACGTCGAGCACCTCGAGGAAGGACATGTCCGAGGACACGTCGTCCAGGCGGTACTCGACCATGCGTCCGGAGTCCTTGGGACCCTTCTGGCGCCAGACGCGCAGGGTGATCTTCACTTGTAGCTCCGCTGGACCATCTTGACGTACTCGTATTCCAGGTTTTCCTTGTGCAGCACCGGCGCCTCGCCCGTACCGGTGTACTCCCATGCGGCGACGTAGGAGAAGTTCTCGTCGTCGCGGAGCGCCTCGCCCTCTGGGGTCTGGCTCTCGGCGCGGAAGTGTCCGCCCGCGGACTCCGAACGGTGGAGCGCGTCGATGCACATCAGCTCGGCGAGCTCGAAGAAGTCGGCGACGCGGCCCGCGCGTTCCAGCGCCTGGTTGAGCTCCTCGTTGACGCCGGTGACCTTGACGTCCGCCCAGAACTCGGTGCGCAGCTCCCGGATCCGGTCGAGGGCCTTGCGCAGCCCCTCGTCCGTCCGTTCCATTCCGCAGTAGTCCCACATCAGCTTGCCGAGCTCACGGTGGAAGGAGTCGACGGTGCGGCTGCCGTTGACGGCGAGCAGCTTCTCGATGCGGGATTTGACCGAGTCCGACGCCGCCTTCGCCTCGGGGTGCTCGTCGTCGAGCGCCTCGAAGGGGCCGGAGGCGAGGTAGTCGTTGATGGTGTTGGGCAGGACGAAGTATCCGTCCGCGAGCCCCTGCATCAACGCGCTCGCCCCGAGCCGGTTCGCGCCGTGGTCGGAGAAATTGGCCTCGCCCACGACGAACAGCCCCGGAACGGTGCTCTGCAGGTCGTAGTCGACCCACAGGCCACCCATGGTGTAGTGCACCGCGGGGTAGATGCGCATCGGGACCTCGTAGGGGTTCTCGCCGGTGATGCGCTGGTACATGTCGAAGAGGTTGCCGTACTTGGCCTCCACCGCAGGCCGGCCGAGCCGCTTGATGGCGTCGGCGAAGTCGAGGTAGACCCCCTGGCCGCCGGGTCCGACACCGCGGCCCTCGTCGCACACGTTCTTCGCGGCGCGGGACGCGATGTCACGCGGAACCAGGTTCCCGAACGACGGGTAGATGCGCTCCAGGTAGTAGTCGCGCTCGTCCTCCGGGATCTCCCGCGGGTCGCGGTTGTCGCCGATCTCCTTCGGCGCCCACACCCGACCGTCGTTACGCAGCGACTCACTCATGAGGGTGAGCTTGGACTGGTGCTCGCCGCTGACGGGGATACACGTCGGGTGGATCTGGGTGTAGCAGGGGTTGGCGAACATCGCGCCCTTGCGGTGCGCCCGCCAGGAGGCGGTGACGTTGCAGCCCATGGCGTTGGTGGACAGGAAGAACACGTTGCCGTATCCACCCGTGGCCAGGACGACCGCGTCCGCGAAGTGCGTCTCGATCTCCCCGGTCACCATGTCCCGCACGATGACGCCGCGGGCCCGCCCCTCGACCGTGATCAGTTCCAGCATCTCGTGCCGGCTGTGCACCTGGACGGTGCCGGCCGCGACCTGGCGCTCCAGCGCCTGGTAGGCACCGATGAGGAGCTGCTGCCCGGTCTGCCCACGCGCGTAGAACGTGCGGGAGACCTGCGCCCCACCGAACGAACGGTTGTCCAACAGCCCGCCGTACTCACGGGCGAAGGGGACGCCCTGGGCCACGCACTGGTCGATGATCTCGACGCTGACCTGCGCCAACCGGTAGACGTTGGACTCCCGCGACCGGAAGTCACCGCCCTTGACCGTGTCGTAGAACAGGCGGTAGATGCTGTCGCCGTCGTTACGGTAGTTCTTCGCCGCGTTGATACCGCCCTGCGCGGCGATGGAGTGCGCCCGGCGGGGCGAGTCCTGGTAGCAGAACGAGGTGACGTTGTACCCGGCCTCGCCCAGCGTGGCCGCGGCCGACGCTCCCGCGAGCCCCGTCCCCACGATGATCACGGAGAGCTTCCGACGGTTGGCGGGGTTGACCAGCTTGGCCGAGAACCGGCGGCTGTCCCACTGTTCCTGGATCGGGCCCTCGGGTGCCTTGGTGTCGGCGATCGGGTCGCCCTCGGTGTAAAGGTCGGTCATTAGTTCACCACCCCGATGAGCACGGCCAGCGGCGGGACGATGAACCCGACGAACAGCGCGGTCGCGACAACCGTGGCCGTGAGACTGATCGCGCGCTCGCGGCGCGCGTTGTTGAAGCCGAGCGTGGCGAGCGCGCTCCAGATCCCGTGCCGCAGGTGCAGCCCCAGGGCGGCCACTGCGAGGAGGTAGAAGCCGGTCACCCACCAGATCTGGAAGCCGTTCACCACGCGCTCGTAGGGGCTGTCCGACGCGCCACCCGGATGGATGACGTTCGCGGTCAGGTGCAGGAGGTGGTACACGATGAACAGTGCGAGCAGGACCCCGCCCCAGCGCAGCGTGTAGGACGCGTAGGTGCGCTGAACCCGCTTGGTGCTCTGGTACCGCACCGGGCGCGCGCGCCGGTCGCGGATCGTCAGGACCGCCGCGGTGTAGATGTGCGCGAGGATCGCGGCCAGCAGGACCACCCGCATGATCCACAGCGCGCCCTCATGCGGCAGCGCCGGGTACCCCAGTTCCCTGAGCCACGCGGAGTAGTTGTCGAACCCCTCCTGGCCCTCGAAGATCTTGAGGTTGCCCACCATGTGCAGGATCAGCCAGGCGGCCATCGCCAACCCGGACACCGCCATGATGGCCTTCATCGCCACCGTTGACCTCAACGCCGAGGATCGCTGCCTCGACACAGTTGCATTCGCCACGACCAGCAATGTAGGCCGTGATAAACAGCAACGTCCAAGACATGGAATCACTTATGACCATAGCTTTAAGCTATGGAGCATGCAGTTCCAGCAGCTCACGTACTTCCTCGCCGTGGCGAGAACCCGCCACTTCACCCAGGCAGCGGAGTTGTGTCAGGTCGCGCAGCCGTCGCTGAGCCGTCAGGTGCGCAACCTCGAGGAGGAGCTCGGCGCGTCCCTGTTCCGCCGCGCCCGGGGAAACATCACACTCACGCCGGCGGGTGAGGCACTGCTCCCGCTCGCCCAGCGGATCCTCGCCGACATGGATACGGCGCGGCACGAGGTGCAGGAGCTGGCCGGTATGCGCCGCGGACGGGTGCGACTCGGGGCGACCCCGAGCCTGTGCAGCGGCCTGCTCGCCGACGCGCTCGCCCAGTTCCACGACGAGTACCCCGGGGTGGAGCTCCTGATCGAGGAGGGCGGATCGCGGGACCTGGTGCGGGAGCTGGCCAACGGAGAACTGGACCTGGCCCTGATCGTCCTGCCGCTGCAGAGCAACGATCCCGCCCTGTCCACCCAACCGATCCTGCGCGAGGGCCTCGTCGTGGCGAGCGCCGTCGACCGGCCCGCCCCGTCGGTGAACGCGTCCCCGTTGAGCATCAGCGACCTGCGGGACCGCCCACTGGTGATGTTTCGTCATGGCTACGACCTGCGGGAGACAACCCTCCAGGCGTGCCGTTCGGCGGGTTTCGAACCGACGGCCGCGGTCGAGGGCGGAGAGATGGACGCCGTCCTGCGGTTCGTGGAGACGGGACTGGGGTGGGCGGTGGTACCGAGCATGGTGCTCAAGGCGCGTCCGGCCCTGCGCGGGACGCCACTGGATCATCCACGTCTGGTGCGCACGATCGGGCTCGCGCACCGCAAGGACGTCGAGCCGCCGCACGCCGCGCGCACCTTCCGTCGCGTCCTGCTGGGATACCTGACGCGCCTCGGCGCCGACGAGTTGGGCCCGGACTTGGAGGTCCTGGAGACCACGCCCCCCGGTGAGACCCCGCCCGACCACATATGATCAACGCCAGTAATGAAGGATAGCCTTCACTGAATTACCGGATTCAATTTCCGACAAAACTCGCAAATCTCCCAAAATGCAGCAAGCGGCACCAATTACCACAATAGCCCCGCAACCTGCACAAACAACCGCACTAGCGTGGCATTTTTCACATCCGGGTTGCCCGAATCTCGTGGTTAATTCGTGATCACGCGGGCTTAACGTGTCGTCTCAAGCATGTTGCCGTCGAATGTTTAACCCTGCTGCGCTGCCGGTTTTCCGCGCCGTCACCATCCACCACCGGTAGACGCCACAGCGGAGATGGAGATCCCGCGACAATGACCGCGACCGTTGCGCCGCCCACCAAGAGCCGCGCCCAGATCAGTTCCCGCACATTCCGGAAGGACCGCTGGCGAGTAGGCCCAATCCTCACGGTGTTGGGATTCGCCACCTTCCTCACCTATTCCACGGTGCGGGTGTTCCAACAGGACTACTACTTCGTTTCGGACTATCACTACCTGACGCCGTTCTACTCCCCGTGTCTCAGCGCCACGTGCGTCGAGGGGTCCTCGGTGTTCGGCACATTGCCCTGGGCGTTCCCCTGGTTCATCCCCTACGCCTTGGTGAGTCTCCCGTTCCTGCTGCTGTTCCGGTTCACCTGCTACTACTACCGCAAGGCTTACTACCGCTCGGTGTGGCAGTCGCCGACCGCGTGCGCGGTGCGGGAACCCCACGGCAAGTACTCCGGCGAGACGCGTTTTCCGCTGGTCCTGCAGAACAGCCATCGATACTTCTTCTATGTCGCCTTCGCGATCGCGGTTCTCAACACCTATGACGCGTTGATCGCCCTCGCGCACGGGACGAACGGCGGATTCGGGATCGGCGTCGGAAACCTCGTGCTGCTGGGGAACGTGATCCTGCTGTGGTGCTACACCATCAGTTGTCACTCCTGCCGGCACGTGATGGGCGGCCGGTTGCGCGGTTTCGGTTCACATCCGGTGCGCTATCGCCTGTGGACCCAGATCTCCCGGCTGAACACGCGCCATATGCAGTTCGCCTGGATCACGCTGGGAACCCTGATGCTCACCGACCTCTACGTCGCGCTCGTCGCCAGCGGCACCATCACCGATCTGCGCATCTTCAACTGAGCGCACCGAGCCGCCGCGACAATTAGCCAACGAAAGCGCGGCCGGCGGCGACCGCGACAGCGGTGAACCTCTCGCGCAGGTCGTCGGCGCGTCCGAATTCGTGTGAAGGAACCCCACTCATGTCTGCCCCTGAAATCGCCCGCCACGCGTTCGACGTCGTGGTCGTGGGCGCTGGCGGCGCTGGCCTCCGAGCCGCCATCGAAGCGCGCCATCGCGGCAAGCGCACCGCCATCATCTCCAAGTCCCTCTTCGGCAAGGCCCACACCGTCATGGCCGAGGGCGGTGCCGCCGCCGCGATGGGCAACGTCAACTCCAACGACAGTTGGCGGGTGCACTTCCGCGACACCATCCGTGGCGGGAAGTTCATGAACAACCCGCGGATGGCGGAGCTGCACGCCAAGGAGTCCCCCGACCGGGTGAAGGAACTCGAGTACTGGGGTGCGCTGTTCGACCGGACGAAGGACGGGAAGATCAGCCAGCGCAACTTCGGTGGCCACGAGTACCCCCGGCTCGCCCACGTCGGTGACCGAACCGGCCTGGAGATGATCCGCACCCTCCAGCAGCGCATCGTGCAGTTGCAGCAGCAGGACGCCGTCGAGCACGGCGACCCCGAGGCGATGGTGAAGGTCTTCGCCGAAACCACGGTCACCGAGCTGGTGAAGGACGGTGAACGAATCGCGGGCGCGTTCGGCTACGTCCGCGAGACCGGGCAGTTCGTGCTGTTCGAGGCCCCGGCGGTCGTGCTCGCCACGGGAGGGATCGGCAAGTCCTTCCAGGTCACGTCCAACTCCTGGGAGTACACCGGCGACGGTCACGCCTTGGCGTTGCGCGCGGGGGCGACCCTGCTGAACATGGAGTTCGTCCAGTTCCATCCCACCGGCATGGTGTGGCCTCCCTCGGTGAAGGGCCTCCTGGTCACCGAGTCGGTGCGCGGCGACGGCGGGGTGCTGCGCAACTCCGAGAACAAGCGCTTCATGTTCGACTACATCCCTGAGCTGTTCGCCGACCAGTACGCCACCACGGAGGAGGAGGCCGACCGGTGGTACACCGACCAGCAGAACAACCGCCGGCCTCCGGAGCTTCTCCCCCGTGACGAGGTGGCGCGGGCGATCAACAGTGAGGTGAAGGCGGGGCGCGGTTCCCCCCACGGTGGGGTGTTCCTCGATGTCTCCACCCGGCTGTCGGCCGACGACATCGTGCGCAAGCTGCCGTCCATGCACCACCAGTTCAAGGAGCTGGCGGACGTGGACATCACGAAGGAGCCGATGGAGGTCGGCCCGACCTGCCACTACGTGATGGGCGGGGTCGAGGTGGACGCTGACACCGGCGCCACGGTGATTCCGGGGCTCTTCGCCGCGGGCGAGGTCTCCGGCGGGATGCACGGCTCCAACCGGCTCGGCGGCAACTCCCTGTCCGACCTGTTGGTCTTCGGGCAACGCAGCGGCTCGGGGGCCGCCGCGTACGTTGACGAGCTGGGGGACCATCGACCCACGCCGCCCGAGGCCGACCTGCCCGCCCTCGCCGACACCGCGCAGGCGCCCCTCACGCGTGAGTCGGGCGAGAACCCCTACGAGGTGCACCACGAGCTGCAGCAGGTCATGAACAGCCTCGTCGGCATCATCCGCACGGGCGAGGAACTGCGCCGGGCTCTGGAGAGGCTGGCCGACCTGAAGAAGCGCGCCGAGGATGTCCGGTCTCCCGGTGAACGCGCCTACAACCCCGGCTGGCATATCGCACTGGATCTGCGCAACATGCTGCTGGTCTCGGAGACGGTGGCGCGCGCGGCCCTGATGCGCGAGGAGAGCCGTGGCGGCCACACCCGGGACGACTTCCGTAAGGCCGACCCCGAGTGGCGCAAGGTCAACCTCGTCTGCCGACTCAAGGACGACACGGTGGAGCTGCGCACCCAGCCACTGGACCCGCTGCGGGAGGAACTCCTCGACCTGTTCGAGGCGGGCGAGCTGATCAAGTCCCTCACGCCGGCGGAACTCCCCGACCGCGTCGCCGAACAGGCCGCCGCCGCGACCCACCCCAAGGAGGACGACAAGTGAGCATCAGAACCTTCCACGTGTGGCGAGGGGACGCCGGAGCGGGTTCCTTGGAGGAGTTCAAGGTCGAGGTCAACGAGGGGGAGGTGGTACTCGACGTCCTTCACCGAATCCAGGCCACCCAGGCCTCGGACCTAGCCGTGCGCTGGAACTGCAAGGCGGGCAAGTGCGGCTCCTGCTCGGTCGAGATCAACGGCAGGCCACGCCTGTCCTGTATGACCCGCATGAGCGTGTTCGAGTCCGACGAGGAGATCACCGTCACACCGATGCGGACCTTCCCCGTGATCCGCGACCTGGTGTGCGACGTGTCCTACAACTACGTCAAGGCGCGTCAGATCCCGTCCTTCACGCCCGACCCCGAGACCGAGCCGGGCGACTTCCGCATGTCCCAGACGGACGTGGAGCGGTCGCAGGAGTTCCGCAAGTGCATCGAGTGCTTCCTGTGCCAGAACGTCTGCCACGTGATTCGGGACCATGACGACAACAAGGAGAACTTCTCCGGCCCACGGTTCCTCATGCGGGTGGCCGAACTCGAGATGCACCCGGAGGACACGGCGGACCGGCGCAAGGCCGCCCAGGAGGACTTCGGGATGGGCTACTGCAACATCACGAAGTGCTGCACCGAGGTCTGCCCCGAGCACATCAAGATCACCGACAACGCGTTGATCCCGCTGAAGGAACGCGTCGCCGACCGCAAGTACGACCCACTGGTCTGGCTCGGCGACAAGATCGGCGTCCGCCAGGGCGCCGACACCCCCATGGTTCCCAACACCAAGCGCGCCGGCGGCGACGCCTGATACGCGTGAGGGGGTGGGGGTCCCGGCCGGGACCCCCACCCCCTCACGTCCACGCCCCTGGCCACTCTCGCCGCGGGGAGGACCCGCTCAGGAGCGCTTGGCGTGGGCGGTGCGGCGCGCCCGCTCTTTGTGGTCGAGGACGACCTTGCGCATGCGGATCGAGGCGGGCGTGACCTCGACGCACTCGTCCTCACGGCAGAACTCCAGCGCCTGCTCCAGCGACAGCGCCCGGGGCGGGATGAGCCGCTCCAGTTCCTCACCGGTGGACGAACGCATGTTCGTCAGCTTCTTCTCCTTGGTGATGTTCACGTCCATGTCGTCGGCGCGCGAGTTCTCCCCCACGATCATGCCCTCGTAGACCTCGGTGGCGGGCGGCACGAACATGGTGCCCCGCTCCTGGAGGTTGAACATGGCGAACGTGGTGGCCTGCCCCGTGCGGTCCGCGACGAGCGAACCGGTGGCGCGGGTCCGCAACTCGCCGAACCACGGCTCGAAGTTCTCGAACACGTGGTGGGCGATCCCGGTCCCGCGGGACTCGGTGAGGAACTCGGTGCGGAACCCGATCAACCCCCGCGACGGGACGAGCCAGTCCATCCGGACCCATCCGGTGCCGTGGTTGGTCATCTGTTCCATCCGGCCCTTGCGCACGCTCAACAACTGCGTGATCGCCCCGAGGTACTCCTCGGGGAGGTCGACGGTGAGACGCTCCACCGGCTCGTGCACCTTGCCGTTGATCGTCCGGGTGACCACGCGCGGCTTGCCGACGGTGAGCTCGTAGTTCTCCCGCCGCATGGTCTCCACCAGGATCGCCAGCGCGAGTTCACCACGGCCCTGCACCTCCCAGGCGTCGGGGCGGTCGGTGGGGTTCACGCGCAGGCTCACGTTGCCGACGAGCTCACGGTCCAGTCGCTCCTTCACCAGGCGGGCGGTGACCTTGGTGCCCTTCTCCCGTCCGGCCAGCGGCGAGGTGTTGGTGCCGATGACCATGGAGATCGCCGGCTCGTCGACCGTGATGCCGGGCAGTGGACGCGGGTCCTCCGGGTCGGCGAGGGTCTCGCCGATCATGATGTCGGAGATCCCGGCGATGGCGATGATGTCGCCCGGTCCGGCCTCCGCCGCGGGCTTGCGCTCCAGCGCGTCGGTCATCAGCAGCTCGCTGATCTTCACCCGGTCGACGCTGCCGTCGGTCTTGCACCAGGCCACCTGCTGACCCTTGCGGATCGTCCCCTGGTGGACGCGGCACAACGCGATGCGGCCCAGGAACGGCGAGGCGTCGAGGTTGGTCACGTGGGCCTGGAGCGGCGCGCCCGGGGTGTACTCCGGAGCGGGGATCGTGTCCAGGATCGCCTGGAACAGCGGCTGGAGGTTCTCGCTGTCCGGGGCGGTGGCGTCCGCGGGCTGCTCCAGGGAGGCCTTGCCGTCGATCGCGCAGGCGTAGACGATCGGGAAGTCGATCTGGTCCTCGGCGGCGTCGAGGTCGAGGAACAGCTCGTAGGTGGCGTCCACGACCTCGGAGATCCGACTGTCCGGCCGGTCCACCTTATTGATCACCAGGATGACCGGGAGCTTCGCGGCCAGCGCCTTGCGCAGCACGAACCGGGTCTGGGGCAGCGGGCCCTCGCTCGCGTCCACGAGGAGCACCACGCCGTCCACCATGGACAGGCCACGCTCGACCTCGCCACCGAAGTCGGCGTGGCCCGGGGTGTCGATGATGTTGATGACGACGTCGCTTTCCTCGTCCGTCGCCTCGGGCGGGCGGTACCGAATGGCCGTGTTCTTCGCCAGGATCGTGATGCCCTTCTCACGCTCCAGGTCCTCGGAGTCCATGACGCGGGCGTCCACGTCCTGGTTGGCTCGGAACACCCCGGACTGCCACAGCATCGCGTCGACCAGAGTCGTCTTGCCGTGGTCGACGTGAGCAACGATGGCGACGTTGCGGATGTCCTCGCGGTGTGCGGAGGCGGAGTTGGGCATGCGAGCTGATCCTGATCAGTTGTGGGATAGGGGCCGTCCGATGCGGCCGGGTTTCAGTCTAGGTGCTCCACCGTCACGGCCTCGCTGCCCGTGAAGTCCGTGAACGTCGTCGGGCCTGATTTCGGATCGACTTTTCCGATACTTGTGGATGTCTTGAACTGATCCAGGAACGGACGTATCCCGTAAATCTCGGACAACCCAACACGGCGGCGCTATTCTCCCGGGATGGAGCAGGAATCGGCGCACTTCCGCCGGTTGATGGCGCGCCTTGCCCACGAACGCCGAATGGCGTGGACAGACCCGCGCATCACGGTGACGAGTCTGACCATGTTTCGCGACACCGCCAGCGAGGCCGGCCTCGCCGATCCCGAAGCGCTCACGGTGAAGCTGTGCGACCGGCTCATCGCCGAGGCCGACCACTCCGTCGCCCTCAGCGCCCGGTTCTTCCGCGCGGCGACCCAGTGGGAGCAGGGAATGCAGCGCCAGGCCGAACGGGAGTTCCACGTGCTGTGGGACGGCGTCGACGCGGTGCACCTCGCGGTGGAGATCGCGGAGTTCTGGCTGGGCGTCCCCGACGACGAACGCGCCCTGGACTGGTACGAGCGGGCCCTCTTCCTGGAGTGTCCGCTGGACGGACCCGACCACGAGGACCGGATCCTGGCGGGCCAGGGGCGTAGTTCGCTCCGGGCCCGCATGGGTCACCCACCTGACGACCTGGACCTCGAGCTCTTCATGGAGGAACTCGCCCAACGCGCGCCCGACGGGGAGTCCGAAGCGGTGGAGGAGAGCGAGGTCGTGCTCACACCGTTCCTCCCGCGCAGCGAGGTGGCCCGCCCCGACGCGGAGGACATGCTCGGGCCGGAGGAGACCCCCGAGACCTACCACGACTGGCAGGAGCGCACCTGGCGCTCCCTGGCCCAGTCGGGTGGCACCCGGTTCCGCCAGCTCGTGCCCCTGACCCTGGCCGAGATGCGTCTGGTGCGAAACCTACCGCGCGGGGACCGCGATCAGGTCGGCACGCAGGAGTTCTACCTGAACGACCTCGCGGAACGCGGACTGGGCGTCCCCTGGCCCCCCAGCGGGAGCTCGCCCTGCTGGTGTGAGTCGGGTCGGGCCTACGTCGCGTGTTGCGGCGACCCCACGTAGCTCCCCCCGCGCTCCCCACCGCCACCTGGCGTTCCGACGGGGTACCGCGCCTCACCGGTTCCGATCAGCACGCTCCGTCGAGGCGGCAGGTCCCACCAGCCGCCGAGTCCGTCGGACCCTCCGACCACGCCTCGTCCAAGAGCTTGCGGAAGGCGTCGGGGCGAAACCCGCCCGCGACCGAGTGCCGTCCGTCGATCACGAAGGTCGGGACCCCGCTGATGCCCAGAAGCCGGGCTTCCTTCTCGTCGGCGCGGACCTCCGACGCGAAGTCGGCGCTGTCGAGGGTGGCTCGTACGCGATGGGGGTCCAAGCCGCACTCGGCGGCGAGACGCACCAGCGTTCCGTGGTCGGAGAGTACGGCTCCCTCGGCGGTGTACGCGGTCATGAGTCGGTGACGCACGCGCTGTCCCAGACCCACCGACTCCCCCAGCTTCATCACTCGGTGCGCGTCGAAGCTGTTCACCGGACGAGCGCGGCTTAGGTCGTAGTGGAGCCCGGCGGCCCGGGCCTGCTCGGTCACCATCGCGATATTCCTTCTCGCCCGCTCGGCCGTGACACCGAGATCCCGACGATGTCGTTCGGGGAGGGTGAGGCCCGGCTCCGTGCTCGCGTTCGGGTCCAGCTCGAAGCTGTGTGGACGGACCTGGACGTGTTCGTGGTGGGGAAAGCGCGCCAGAGCCGCACGCAGGTTGCTCTCCCCGATCGCGCACCAGGGGCAGACGAGGTCGGACCAGATGTCGATGAACATGTCGCTGATCGTAGGGATACAGCTAACGAACAGTAAGGACATACCTATGGGTAAGCTCCGGGCATGACCGTTGGTGACCAGGTAGAGGCCAAGGGACGTGACGTATTCGACAGTGACTGTCCGGCGCGCGAGGTACTGAACCACATCACCAGCCGCTGGGCCGTGCTCGTCCTCCTCGCGCTTCGGGGCGGACCGCTGCGTTTCCACCAGCTACGGGACCGTATCGACGGCGTCAGCGAGAAGATGCTCTCCCAGAACCTCCGGGTCCTCACCCGCGACGGCCTGCTGGACCGCACGGTGACCCCCACCGTCCCACCGAGCGTGTCCTACGACCTGACGGCGATAGGGCGTGAGGGAGTCGCACACCTCGCCGAGCTGACGGAGTGGATCACCCGTGTCGCGCCGGCCGTCCAGGCGGCCCAGGAGCGCCACGACACCCCGGACACCCCACCAACAAGGTGACCTGCGACGACGATGGCCCATGACGCGTCCACCGGCGGGACGGTTCCTTCACTGATGGAACTGGCCGGGGGCGGTCAAGGCCTCGACGGAAGCGGGGCTGGTGGGAAGGATGGGTCCCAATCGCGAAGAATCGCCCGGAGGCCCCTGTGACCGGTGACCACACCAGCTCCGCATGGGCCCGTGCACACGGAGGCGGTTCCCGGCCACCCGAGCTCTACTCACCACACGACGACGACCCCCGTACCGTCGGGGTCTATCGGATCGCCGGTCGGCTGGGAGCCGGCTGGAGCGGCGTCGTGTACGGCGGGTTGGACCTGGACGGGCAGAGCGTCGCCGTGAAGATCGTCCGGCCAGAGCACGCCCAGGACAGCGCCTTTCGGGCGGACTTTCCGCACGACGTAGAACGTCTCCGCCGGGTGAGCGGGGTGTGCACCACCCCGGTGCTCGCGGCGGATCCCCACGCCGGATCCCCGTGGGTGGCCACTCGCTACGCCCCGGGCCGCACCCTGAACGAGCACCTCCGCGAGCTCGGCCCGCTCTCCGGCGACTCCCTGTTGTCGTTCGCCTCCGGCCTCGCTGAGGCGCTCTCCGCGTTCCACGCGGCGGGAATGGCTCATCGCGACGTCAAGCCCGACAACGCGGTCCTCACCGCGGACGGCCCCGCTCTCGTGGACTTCGGTCTCGCCACGGCCGGCCGCCCGGTCGGACGCTCCGGCTGGGTGTTTCCCGAGGGCTACGCCGGAGCGACCCCAGGCCCCGAGGCCGACGTCTTCGGCTGGGCCTGCGTCGTGGCCACCGCCGCCACCGGCCGTCCCCCTTTCGGTTCCGGAACCGCGAAGGAGCTTCGGCACCGCGTCCTGAACTCCGATCCAGACCTCGCTGGGGTACCCGACGCACTGCGGTTCACCCTGCGCTGGGCCCTCGCCAAGGATCCGGAGGACCGACCGCACGCCAGCACAGTGCTGCGCACCCTGCTCAGCGAGATCAACGACGCCCACCCGAGCACGGCCGCCGCCCCGGACGCACGCCTACGCGCCCTGCTCGCCCGCGACTGGGAGGGCATCGCCCCGCGCCCGCACGATCCCCGACAGTGGGCTCTCGCCAGCGAGGACCGTGACTCCGTCGACGATCTCGACACCGAGACCACCGGCATGACGGTTGACGCGGCCACCACCGGAGTGAACACCGCCCCGCGGAGCTCGGGGGCGGGAGCCCCCGAGGACAGTTCGAGCACCGAGGAGCCAGACCCCGACGCGACCACCGCGTTCACCCGCTCGGAGCCGTCCGGCGCTGGTGGTGCCGCCGACACCGACACCGACACCGACACCGACACCGACACCGACACCGACACCGACGAGAACCATCGCATCAGCGCTCCACGACGCGACACACTGGCGGCGGCGTCGGCTGGGGCGACTCCCCACTCCGCCACTGATGACCGCGATCGCGCCGAGAACGACGGTCGAGACGGTGGCGTGGCGGAGGCACGGCCCAGCGCGCGACCGTCCACGGACGCGGACACGGCGGCGCGCCGTGGATCCTCGGAGTGGTCCGGGACAGCGGTTCACACCCCACCGGCCGGCGACGCGGGCACCACCGGAGTGAACACCGCCCCGCGACGGTCCGACCCGACGGGCACCACCCCCACCGCTGGGGAGCGTGACTCTGCCCCGGCCCCTCCCCTCTCCCCGTCCGCGCCGGCCACGTCCCCTTCCGACGCCTGCACCTCCGCCGCCTCCGGTGGGGCGTCGCGCGACGCCGACGTCACCGGAGTGTTCGCCGCCGACGCCGTGGGCACTGGATCAGCGGCCAGCGCCGACGGGGACCCCGAATCCGGTGGGGCGGATGCCCTTTCGCCCACGGGGACCCCGGTCCCTGGGACCGTCGGGGGCCACCCAAGCCCGGGGGACGCAGATTCGGACGTGACCGCCGCGTTCGCCCGTTCACCCCGGCCCGCGCCGGAAGACTCCGCTCACGACCAGGGTCGAGGCGGCGGGACTCCGGCGGCGCGTCCACCCGCCGCGGGTGACCCCGATGCGGCCACTCCCGACACTCACAACCGGGACGCGGACACGACCGACGGCGCCGGGGCCGATCGAACGGCCACCTCGCGACGTGACGAATCGCCACCACCGACCGACGACGCGGGCATCACGGGGTTGTTCTCCACTGCGGTCACGACCTCCGCGAGGGACGGTGGGGCCGCCGAGGACGGTCGGGTGCCCGAAGCCACCCCCGGGTCGGGTGGCGACGCAGCGGTCGCCGGCGTGAACAGCGCCCCCACCGGTACCGACCACAGCGCGGACGCGGGATCCGCTGCGGCGAGCGCCCCGAGCTCTCGCCCCGAGGGCGGCTCTCCGCCACGTCGACGCAGGCCACGGGTGGTCGGTGCGGTGCTCGCGGCTGTTTTGGCACTGGTATTGGTCGGTGGCGGATACGCCCTGTACCGCGTGCTCCCGCTGGGTTCTTCGGATGAGGAGGACCCTGTCGCCGGGGGTGGGGACCCCGACAGCGACGAGCGGGCTCCGGCCTCGCCGGGGAGCGAGCGCGAGGAAGAGTCGCCGGGTTCCGACACCTCGCCGCCGGAGGGCGACGCGTCCGCCGAGGGCGAGGACAACTCCACCCCTGAGGAGGGCACGGACGGGAACGGGGATCCACCGTGGCCTCCGGAGGCGCAGAACTCCGCCCAACTGGACGGATACGCGGCCGACCTCAGATTGCGCTCGGAGCTCGGGCCGGGGTGCCTGTTCGACGAGGGCGCCCAACTCACCCGTGAGGCCACCGCCGAGTCCAGCCCTCCGTCGGACTGTCTGGACCTTCCTCTGACCTCGGGTGACGAACTACGCATCAGTGGGTCGCGGACCTTCTCCGGGAGCAACCCCGGACACGTCTCCGTCGAGGAGTTCGCCATCCACACACCCAACGGTGTGATCCGCCCGGATCCGGCCCGTTCGACGCAGACGGTGGACGGCGCCAGCGTCACCTACGAACTGGTGTTCCCGACCGCGCCCGGCGCCGGACTGCTCACCTACACGGGTTCGACCGAGGGCAGCGGCCCCTACCCGGCGGTGGGGATCTGCTACGACACGCGCACCGGATACTCCGAGGGCCTCGAGACCTGCACCTGAGCCCGATCACACCTCGCGGCTGACACGGAACGGACAGACCGGGTCACGGCACGCCGAGGAGGGTCCTACACTGAGCAAACCTCCACCACCCCGCTCACACACCCGGTCACGGGGCGAAGCGGTCTGGGGAGATGAGCACCACCTTGTCGGTTTTGACGACGCGCGGCACTATGGAACGTCGTGATCGAACCGAGACCTGGAGGAACGTCTTGAGCGTGGCGAACGACGCGCATGCTCCCACCGGACCCGGCGGGGTTCCGGCAGAGCTGGCCCCGTTGGCCGCGGGTGACCCCGCGACCATCGGGCCGTACGCCATCGTGGGACGGCTCGGCTCCGGAGGGATGGGGTCGGCCTACGGCGGCGTCGACGCCGCTGGTCGCTGCGTCATCGTGACGACCATCGACCCCGACCCCAGCACCGGGGTCGCCGCACGGGAGCTCCTCGGGCGGGAGGTCGCGCGGCTGCGCGGCATCGACGGCGTGTGCGTTCCCCGCGTCCGGGCGGCGGAGCCCGACGGCCTCACCCCGTGGATGGCGACCGACTTCGTCGCCGGGAACACGCTCGGCCACGTCGTCCGCACCACCGGTCCGCTGTCGGACTCCACCCTCATGTGCCTGGCCGCCGGCACGGCGGAGGCACTGACCGCGATCCACGCGGCGGGAGTCGTCCACCGGGCCGTGTCGCCGGAGACCGTGATCCTCGCACCGGACGGACCGCGCGTGGTGGGCATCGGCGCCGCCTCCACACAGACCGACGACGGGACTCCGGGGTGGTCCGCTCCGGAGGCCGGCGGAGACAGCGCGGCCGCCGCCGCGGGAGACGTCTTCTCGTGGGGCGCGGTCATGGCGTTCGCCGCGACCGGGCGGGAACCGTTCGGCGCGGGCGGCACCGTGGAGCTGCGCCGCCGGATCGTCGAGGAGGAGCCGGACCTCGCTGGCCTCCCCGCAGCCCTACGCGACCTCGTCACGAGCGCGCTCGCCAAGGACCCGCGCTCGCGCCCCGCGCCGGAGGAGCTGCTTCGCGTCACACTCGCGCGGATGACCGGTGACTCGGAGCAGGGAGCGCAGTCGCGCACCGCCCTGAAGGGGGCGCTGCGTGGGCAGCTCGCCCTCACGTGGACGGTGTTCGACGCGGCGGGTCACGACCCGGCCGCGTGGGCCCGCGCGGCGGCCCAGGGCTCGGCGACGGCCGCTTCCGAGGCCGTTGCCGGTGACACGAGCGGTGGACGGACCCGCCGCCGTCGCCCGTTGCGCGCGTTACTGATCACCGTGATCGTGCTGGTCGTACTGGCCGTCCTCGGTGTCGGCGGCTATCTGGCCTACGACCGCCTCACCGAGGAGGAATCGGCCGCCCCGGGACAGCCGGACGCCCCGGAGGACGAGGGTCCCGAGCCGCGGGAGATCGTGTTCGAGGCGTCCGAGACGCTGCTCAACGCTGACACCTTCGAGGCGGAGACGCAGGAACGCCCCATCGACGACGACTCCGATCTCGAGACACGGGTGATCACACAGCAGTTCACGGCGTCTCCCGAGCCGACGTTCGTGGCGGGAATCGTCGCCGACGACGAGGAACCGAGCTACGTCTCCACGGCGGACGGTGAACTGTTGGAGTACGACCCGGGCGAGGAGGAGTGGGTTCGCGATCCCGAGGACGTCGGGCTCTCCCGTGACTTCCCCGGCCCCGCTCCCTACACCGCGGAGGAGCTGATCGCCCCGCTACAGCGGATGGCCGAGGCGGACGATCTCCGGGTCCACATCGAGGAGCAGGAGGGCGGCGTCGACACCGTCGTCTACACCGGCAGTTTCGACGTGCAGGTCCCCAACGGCGAGCGGGACGCCGACGGTGCCCCCGTCCGCGCCACCGAGACCACCGACTTCCAGGTGCGGATCGACGAGAACGGCCACCCGATCCGCAGCTTCTACACCCGCGGCCCGGTCGAGGTGCGCACCGAGTACGTCGCCATCGACGACGACCTCGAGCTCGGCTACCCGTGGGACGAACTCCCCGACGACCTCGAGGACATCCCGAACGCGGAGGACGTCGCCGACGAGGACGACGAGGAGGACGAGGAGGACGAGGAGGACGACTCCACGGACTCCGACGCGGAGGACTCGTCGGACGACGAGGAGTGATCGCCGACGGTCACCGGATCGGCGGAGCACTCTCGCTCCGCCGACCGGAGTCGGAAGCGCCCGCGCGTACGGGAAATGGCGGGGGTCCGGTGTGTGGCGCGGCGCGAGTGGCTGGTCAGCGGCTCCAGTAGGAATCCTCACCGTCGTGGACAATGAAGGCGTCCTCAGGGCCCACGGCGGCTCCGACCCAACATCCCCGCCGTCGACGTGAACGGCGGCGAGATCGTCTGGTGTCTGGAAACCGAGGGCGCCGGGTGGCGGCCGACCGTCGCGTCGGGTGTGGTGCACGTGGGCAGCGCCGATCGGCACCTGCACGCCGTGGATGTCGACACCTGAGACGAGCGGTGGCGAGTCCGCACCGATGAAGCGGTGACATCCGCCGCCGTGGCGGTGACGGACGGCGTGGTCTATGTCGGTACCCGCGCCGGTGGTCTTTATGCGGTGGGGGCGGACGAAGGCGTCGCGATGTGGCGAACACAGGTCGGCAGCGCCATCTGGTCATCACCGACGGTCGCCGATGGTGTGGTGTACGTCGGCGGTGACGACGCCCACGTACACGCCGTTCTCGCCTGAACGCGAACGCCGGCAGCGCGTCCCCCCGGATCGCGTGACGAACGAGGTTCATGAGCAGTCGTTACGTGCCCGCAACGAACCATTGTCCAATTACGTCCCCTCTGTCGTGTTGACCAGCACAGTCGCTGAGGGTGCCGGGCCGGTGGTGGTGCTCGGCGGGCGGGGTTCTGTCGGATCCGTGATCCGTCGGTTACGTCGTGGAAGCATCGTGCCGGGTCAGAGCGTTATGACTGGCGCCCCCCGCAGGAAAGGGACCGTCGGGCGTGGATACGATGACCTGCCCTGGTGAGACTGGGGCACGGGCGACCCGTTGCCCCCGTGAGCGGATCGGAGCACGATGGGTGGCCTTGTAGTTGACCTGGATGGCACTGTCTACCTCGGGGAGTCGCTGATACCAGGAGTCGACGAGGCCCTGGGTCGGTTGCGTGCGGCGGGGTTCGGGGTCGTGTTCGCGACGAACAAGTCCGTCGCCCGGCCCAAGGACTACGTCGACAAGCTGACTCACCTGGGCGTGCGGGCCACCGAGGACGACCTGGTCACCGTGAACGCCGTCCTGGCCGACCACCTGGCGGAGCGTCTGTCCCCCACGGACCGCGTCCTGGCGGTTGGGGAGGCACCCCTGTTCGAGGCACTCGCCGCGGCGGGACTCCACACCACGACCGACTGGTCCGAGGCGGCCGCCGTCGCCATGGGGTGGGACCGGTCCTTCGACTACGCCACCCTGGACGCGGTGTTCCAGGCGGCGCGGCGCGGCGCCTACGTGGCCGCCACCAACCCTGACGTGACCTGCCCCGTGGAGCACGGCGAGGTCCCTGACTGCGGGATGCAGATCGCGGCGCTGGAGGCGGGGCTCGGCCGGCCGATCGACATCGTCGTCGGCAAGCCCGCGGCGACCATGGCACGGGCCGCCACCAGCCGGTTGGGACTGCCTCCCGAGCACTGCTGGATGATCGGGGACCGCGTCAGCACTGACATGCGGATGGCGCACGAGGCGGGGATGCGCTCCGCCCTCGTCCTCACCGGGGTCACCACCCGGGACCAGGCCGTGGAGAGCCGGTGGGAGCCGGACCTGGTGTGTGAGTCGCTGGTGGAGTTCGCCGACCGGTTCGCGTGAGCGGCCAGGACGACGACGGGACCAGCCGGAGCGCCGACTGATCCCGTACCGCGGTGGCGGGTGAGGCTGGGCTCAGTCGAGACCGACGGACTCCAGCCAGTCGGCGGCCACCGCGTCGGGGTCGTCGTGGTCGATGCTGACCCGCTCGTTGAGCGCCGTCAGATCCTCCGTGGTCAGCTGCGCCGAGACCTCGTTCAGGGTCTCCCGCACGGTGTCGTCGACACTGTCCGCGTTCACGAGCGGTGTCACGTTCTGCGACCCGAACAGGTTCTCCGGGTCGTCCAGCACCACGAAGTCGTTGATGGTGATGGCGGGATCGGTGGTGAAGAGGTTCGCGACCTGCACGTCATTCTCCGTGAGCGCCTGCGGGATGATCGCCGTCTCCAACGCCGAGAACTCACCGAAGGTGAGCCCGTAGGTCGCCTCCAGCCCGGGCACCCCCTGGGGCCGCGACTCGAACTCGGCCGGGCCGCCCAGCGTGTAGTCCTCGGCGAGGGGCTCCAAATCCGGGATCGCCGTCAACCCCTCCTCGTCGGCGGTGTCGGCGCGCACGGTCAGAGAGTCCTTGTTCTCCGCCGGTGAGGAGTCGAGGATCTCCAGCTCGTCGGGCAGGAGTTCCTCGACCTCGGCGTTGGTCTCCTCGGTGTCGCCGGCCTCGGCCTCGGAGTCGAGGTGGAAGAGGATGCCGCCGTTGTACTCAGGGAACACCGAGAGCTCCCCCGACGTGATCTGGTCGAAGTAGACCTCTCGGCTGCCGATGTCGAACCGGGTGTCCACCTCGACCCCGGCGGCCTCCAGCGCCTGGGCGTAGATGTTGCCCAGCAGGGTGCTCTCCGGGAAGTCGGAGGATCCGACCACCACCTGGTCTCCGTCGCCGGCGGGCTCCCCGTCCTCCTCGAACGGATCCTCACCACCACATGCGGATATGAGGGCCAGGGACGCCGCTCCCGCGGCGACCGCGCCCAGCCTTGGTGCGGGGTTCGTACGCACGTTGTTTCTCCTCTTGCTCGACGATGAGTGGGCGGCACCCCCCATTGGGGCCGCGTCAGGTTCCGGAGGGCTGTCGGACTCGGAGGCCGGGCGCGACGAGGGTGCGCCGGGCGATCGCCGACGCCGCGATCACGACCATGGCGAGCGCGACCACGAGAATGGATCCGGCGATCACCATGTCGAACTCGCGGCGTGCCTGGCCGTCCACGATGAACCGGCCGAGGCCGCCGATCCCGACGTAGGCGGCGATGGTCGCGGTGGAGACCACCTGAATGGCCGCGGTACGCACCCCGAGCAGGACGAGCGGCAGCGCGACCGGGAGCTCCAGACGAAACAGGACCTCCCAGCCCCGCATCCCCATCCCGACCGCCGCGTCCCTCAGCCGGGGTTCGACGCCGCGCACCCCCTCGTAGGTGTTGACGAGGATCGGGGGCACCGCGAGCGCGACCAGCGCCACCATGACGGGCACCAGACCGATTCCCGCGAGCAGGACCACGAGGAAGAGGACACCCATCGTGGGCAGGGCCCGAGCGAAGTTGGCGGCGCTGGCCGCGGTGAAACCACCTCGCCCGGTGTGCCCGGTGACCAGCCCGACCGGAACGGCGATCAGCGCGGCGAGGAACAGGGCGAGGCCTGAGTACCCGGCGTGCTCCGCCAGGCGGACGGGGACGCCGGAGGGGCCGGTCCAGTGTTCGGGCTGACTGAACCAGTCGATCGAGATCTGGACGAAGTTCACGCCGCGTCCTCCTCACGCGTCCGGACACCGGGGGTGGGGGTGTCCCGCGCCCAGGGGGTGAGCCAGCGCTGCAGCAGCACCAGCAACGCGTCGACCACGAACGCCAGCACGACGGTCAGCGTGATCCCCACGATGATCGGGGTCGGGAACTGGCGCCGGAACCCGTCGGTGAGGATGAGCTGGCCGAGGCCGCCGAGGCCGACCAACGCCGCGACGCTCACCATGCTGATCGTCGCGACCGCCGCGACGCGCAGGCCGGCGATGAGGACGGGGACGGCGACGGGGAGCTCCACCGTCAGCAACCGGCGCAGCGGACCATAGCCCATCGCCGTCGCGGCGCGGCGGACGTGGTCGGGAACCTGGTTGAGTCCGTCCACGACGTTGGGGACGAGGATCGCCAGGGAGTACAAGGCCAGGGGGATGATCGCGGTCCACAGGCTGAAGCCCGTGTAGGGAAGCAGCAGGAAGAACAGGGCCAGTGACGGCACCGCGTACACGACGTTGACCGAGGTCAACACCGGCGGATAGAGGCGTGGCCAGCGGGCGGAGGCGATGCCCAGCAGCAGCGCCACGACCAGGCCGATCGCCAACGGAATCAGCGACAGTTGCAGGTGTTCGATGAGGCTCGCCAGGACTTTGGTGTCCCAGTTGCGCGCGATCCAGTCCCAGCGGATCAGTGGCCCGTCACCCATGGGTAGTGCCGCCGCCCTCCTGGTGTGACTCGGTATCGGGCGCCACGAGGGTCTTGTCGGCGGAGTTCCCGACCGACCAGATGGCCGATCCGAGGTCGGCCTGGGCGACGATCCCGACAACTCGCTCCTGCGCGTCCACGCCGACCGCGCGCCCCGCCGGGGACAGCACCGCGGAATCGAGCGCCGCCCGCAGGGAGTCGGTCTCCACGTGGAAGATGTGACCGTAGCTCTCCAACGGGAGCTCGCCGACGGGGCGGATGCCACTCTCGACGGCGAGGGTCTCGGCGCTCACCCATCCCAATGGCCGACGCTCGTCGTCCACGACGAGCAGCCACGGCTCGCCGGCGTCACTCAACCGTCGCGCCGCCGCGACGTCGGAGTCGGCGGTGACGACCGCGCGGCTGTCCAGGTCCAGGTCCCGCGCCGCGAAGAAGGACAGGCGACGGACGCCACGGTCGTAGCCGACGAACCGCTCCACGAACTCGTCCCGCGGGCTGGCGAGCAGGTGCACGGGTGAGTCGACCTGCGCGAGCACCCCACCGGGACGAAAGACGGCGATCTGGTCCCCGATGCGCACGGCTTCGTCGATGTCATGGGTCACGAACACGATGGTCTTGTGCAGCTCGTTCTGCAGGCGCAGCAGCTCCTCCTGCAGACTCGCCCGCACGACGGGGTCGACCGCGCTGAACGGCTCGTCCATCAGCAGCACGGGCGGGTCGGCGGCGAGCGCGCGGGCGACACCCACTCGTTGCTGCTGTCCGCCGGAGAGCTGGTGCGGGTACCGCCGGGCGAGGTCGGGGCTCAGTCCGACGAGTTCCATCAACTCCTGGGCGCGGCTCCGAGCCTGTCGGCGCGGGGTTCCCAGCAGCAGGGGGACCGTGGCGACGTTGTCGAGGATCGTTCGGTGAGGGAAGAGGCCAGCCTGTTGGATCACGTATCCGATGGAGCGGCGCAGCACCGGAGGGTCCTGGGACCTGACGTCGACCCCGTCGATGGTGATGGAACCCGAGGTCGGCTCCACCATACGGTTGATCATTCGTAGGGTGGTGGTCTTCCCGCAGCCGGAGGGTCCGACCAAGACGGTCGTGCGGCCGCTCGGGATTTCCAAGTCAAGGTCGGAGACCGCGATCGCGCCTCCGGGATACCGCTTCGTCACGTCGGCGAAGCTGATCATGATGTGTCCTCAATGCTCCACGTGCCACCGGCGTGCGCTCACACCACGGTGAGGACGCCGTGGTGGCGGCCCCGCCGCGGAGAGGCCGCGAGTCATACATACTTTCGACATCGGGCTACCGTAGTCCGGTGCTCAGGGCACCGCAAGCACAAATGGGGCGTTTCGGGCCGCACGATCGAAGGTTGTGACCTGACCGGTGTTGGGATGCCATGGGTGGATGTCGGGGGGTTGGAGTCAGTTCCCGTGCGCGATGAAGGCCGGAAGCCCGTCGAGACCGTCAAGAATGACATCGGCGAGCTTCGCCTCCGGCTGTTCGCTGTGGAGGTAGCCGAACGGGCCACGCCGTAGCAGCACCGTTCGCATACCCGCAGCCTTACCCGGAATCACGTCGTTGTCGAGTCGATCCCCCACATAGAGGATCTCTTCGGACGTGACACCCGCCACGTCCCGGACGCGCTCGAAGAACCGAGGATCCGGTTTCTCGACACCCCAGTCCTCGGACACGTGGATCGAGTCGACGGGCAGGCGCATCGCGGCGAGGGCGGGACCGGCCTCGCTCGGCTGGTTGCCCGCGATGATCAGGGACAGCCCCTGGGCGCGCAGCGCGTCCAGGGTGGGCCGGACGTCGGGATAGAGGTCGTCGGAATCGAAGCCCGTCGTCAGGGAATCGGGTTCGTCCCTGCGCCACGCGGCGATCTCGACGTCCAGGCGTTCGACGTCGGGACGCACCAGCCGGATCGCGTCCGTGGGCGAGCCACCGTTGTGCAGCACAGCGCCGAGCGTGCCGAGGAACGACAACCGTGGGACGCCCAACCGCTCCGCCCACCGCTGGAAGATTCGGCTCTCGTCGATGAGCGTCTCACCGACGTCGAACACCACGCTGCGAATGGCCACATCACAAGACGCTACCAGGGGGACAATTCACGACATATCACCTGCCCAGGTCCTCGTCGCCACCGCCAGAGGGCCACCCTCCCGGACGACGCGGGACATCAACCCTAACCCCGGGGCGGCCGCAGGACGGCGAACGGGTCGGTGATCTCCAGTTCGCGGGCACGGAACCGGAAGAGCGCCGCGGGACGACCACCGGAGCGCCCGGAGGGCACCGTACGGCCAAGCTCCTCGATCTGACCACGGCGCAGCAACACCCGGCGGAGGTTGGTCACACCCACGTCGTGCCCGAGCGCGAGCCGGTAGTAGTGCGACAGCTCAGTCATGGTGAACTCCGACGGCGCGAGCGCGAAGCCGAGGTTGGTGTAGGAGAGTTTGGACCGGAGCCGCCGGCACCCGGAGGCGACCAGCGCGTCGTGGTCATACGCCATCGGCGGCAGCTCCGCGGCGGGATGCCAGCGCGTGTCCTCGGGGATCACCGGGTCGACGTCGGCGGGGACGAGGCCGAGATACCCGGTGGCCAGGACCCGCGCGTCGGGACTGCGGCCGGGGTCGCCACGCGTCTCCAACTGCTCCAGGTGCGACAGGTCGCGTACGTCGACCTTCTGCGCCAACTGCCGCCGCACCGACTCCCCGAGTCCCTCGTTCGGACCCAGACGGCCGCCGGGCAACGCCCAATATCCGTCGAACGGCGCCCGACCGCGACGCCACAGCAGAACGGCCAGTTCACCGGCGCGGACCTGTAACACCACCGCGAGCACCTCGTGTGCGCAGGCCTCTGGTGCCGCGTTCACTGCCCCGTGCTCCGACGTGTCCAACGGTGCCGTGCCTCCCATCGATACGTCCGTATGCCCCCATGCTAGGCTCACTCGGAATTTGCGTCTCAAGAACTCAAACCGGACCGCCCGTCCTCTCGGGGCTCGGGACGCGACGCCCCCCCCCGGGCGACGCCCGCGTGCCACGACTGAGCACCCCGACCCATCGGCGACTCGGTGATTCAGCCCGCGACGTCACCACGGAGAGTCAGGGGACAACCCCGCCACAGGGCTATTACCTTGTGGTCTGTTTTCTGCGAGAATTGTCCGCAGTCAATTCCCGCCTCGTCACTCCCCGTGGACACGACAGGCGCGTTCTCCCCTTGAGGATCCGGCATGAGCGGACAACGGCGGCCCATCGCCATCGCGCGGGAAGCCGGCGCCGACCTCTACGCTCAGTTGCGTCAGGGTCACGGAGCCTCCGCGTGCTACGACGCCGCGGCAGCTCCGTTGTACCAGTACTGCTGGGCGTTGGTCGGTCCGGGCCACATCAGGGAACGCCGGCACGGCGATCCCGAGCTCAGCGGTGCCAGCGCCGCGATCAGCGAGGCGTTCCTTACCGCGGCCAGCGAGATCCGCAGGCTCAGTGACCCCGGAGACTTCCCCGCGTGGCTGTTCGCACTGGCCCGCGCCGCCTGCCAGCGTCAGGGGTTCGCGACGATCAGCCCCTACGCCGGGCTGGCGACGGTCCCCGACGAGCGACCGATCATCCAGGCCCTCACCCAGCTACCACCCAGCCAGCGTGAGCTACTGGAGCTGGCGCTGCGCCACGGACTCACCCCCGCCCAACGGGGACGCGTGGTGGGACTGGACGCGGAGATGGCCGGGGAACTCACCCACACCGCCGTGCGACGCGCCGCGGACCTGTTCCGTGCGCCCGACACCACCCGTGTTCCCGACGCCACCGACATGGGCGACTTCATGGCGTCGGTGCCGCCGCCACAGCCCCCCGCGCGAGCTGCGCGGACTGGTCCTCGCGGCGTGCGGGGACCCGGATCGCGTCGCGGCGTGGAGCGCACAGGCTCGCTCCCTGTTCCCTCTGGGCACCGACGGGTTCCCCCGCCACCGCGACGGCGGCCCTGCCCCGACCCCCGCGGCCGAGCCCCAGACCGCGCCCCCTCCCGTGGACGACGCTCCGCGGGCGGACCTGCGCACCGAACGCCTGACGACCGACGACGTCCCCGCGCGGACCAGGACGGAACAGCTCGCCGAGATCGCCCCGGAGGGGAACTCCGACGATTCGGAGCCACGCCGTGGCAAGTGGTTCGTGCCCGCCTTGGCGGGAGTCCTCACCATCCTCGCGGCGGCCGGCATCTGGGGCGCGGCCACCGTCCTCACCGACGCACCCCCGGCGGGCATCGAGGCGGGTGAGGCCAACGGTCCGGACCTGAGCCCGTCGCCGTCGGAGTCCGGCGCCGCCACCACGCCCCCCGTCGAGGGCGCACCCGACGCCACGCCCGTCGAGGGACCTTCCGGCCCCACCGACGAGTCGCGAGGAGCACACGCCGAGGACACACTCGCCGGGGACCCCGACGGTGACGCGGCCCCGGGCGAAGGTGCGCCCCACCAGGGAGAGGACACCGACCCAGCCCCGGAGGCATTCCCGACCGAGGCTCCCCCCACCGAGGACGAACCCGAACTCGGCGTCCACGAGCGGCGCAACCCGCCCGCCCCACCCGAGGACGAGGAAGGCGGCGGAGGGCTCCTCACCGACCTGTGGGACGGCATCCGCGACATCATCGGTGGCAACCGCCACGACGCGACGAACACACCCCCACCCGAGTAGCAACGCCCGACCACACACACCAGGTACGACGGGTTGGCGCAGCCCGTCCGTCGCGGCCCTCGACGAACTCCCCCCATGCGGAAACGCGATGGGAGACCGTGGGTGGTGACCAGCCCCGCGAGTCGCGGTCGACGTGGCTCCGCAGTAGGAAGCCGGCGACCCCGATCGGCTTTGGCGGAGGGGGCTACGAGGAGTGGGGAGCCACGACGTGGAAGGTCAGGCGAAGTTCGGCGGCCGCCCTGTTCGCCCCGCGAGGCCTGGCCCCGACCGTCCCGTCCCATGTGGGTGATGGCGAGCGAAGGGTGGACGGCGGCGTACGGCGACGCCCACCGGTCGGGGCCCAGGCTTCGGCTCACACGGCGATCCGTGACGGGCACCCTGGCTGGCGGCTGGAAAGGATCGACGCAGGCGAATGTCGTCCCGTCGGGCACGAGCATCCCCCTCTCCGCGCGGAGCGGTGGTGGGGACGGCGGCCGTGCGGCACCAATGTTGGGGGTCGCGAGCCGGAGGCGCCGGAGCGGCGTTCCCCGTCCGGGTTACGGGGTGGGGCGGAGGAGGCGGGCGGCGGCGACTTCCAGGCGGTCCTGGGACTCGGTGAGGTCGCGGCGGCCCTTGAGGACCTCGAGGACTTCGAAGATCCAGACGCTGACGAGGGCGTCGAGGGCGACGTACTCGGCCGATGTCGCTTCGGTGGGTTCTGGACGCTGCGGGGCGTCGGGGTAGGCGACCCGCCACAGCATGCTGGTCAGACGCATCCCCAGATCCGCGGTCACCTCGGAGAAGACCAGGGAACGTACGAGGGCGTCGGCGAGCTCGGGTTCTCGGACGAGGCCCCGGGAGGCGCGCATCAACAGGTCGGTGGCACGACCCGCCGGGGTGTCGGAGGTCGGCGGGCGGCGGACGATGCTGCTCTCCAGGACGTCCAGCTCTTCGGTGACGACCGCGGCGACGAGATCCATCTTGGACGGAAAGTAGCGGTAGAGGGTGCCTAGGGCGACCCCGGCCCGCTCCGCCACGGAGCGCATCTGCATCGCTTCCACGCCGCCACGCAGGGCCAACGCCGCCGCCGTCTGCACAATGCGCTTACGACGTTGGTTCTGGTTGTGGGCCCGAAGCCCGAGTGTCGAACGCACTGGCGCGGTACTCACCGGTCGCTGCCTCCTCGACTCCAGTGCCAGCCTCATCAGCTCATCCCACGGTATCGGACCACCCAGAGTGACAACTGTCTGCCAGAACCCGACATAGCTCCCAAATATCGGACAGGCATGGCACTAGACTGGAATAGCTCCCTTTCGAGATCATTCCCGGTGTCCTCACCTTGTGCGGAGGCGAAATCCCCTGGGCGAGGACACGACCGCGTGATCCAGCCGGACCGATAACTCCTGGAGTCGACGTGCACTCCCCCGCCGAACCAACCGTCTCCTCGCTCCTGCTCGACCGCACCCGTGACACCGGCCCAGCCATGTACTACGGGGACGCCTCATGGACCTGGCGCCGGTTCGTGCAGCGGTGCATGGAGCACGGTGGCTGGCTGCAGTCGGTCGGTCGTGGGGTGCGTTCCCGGTCCAACAACGGCCAGTTGCACGTCGGTGTGCTCGCCGAGAACACCCCCGAGACGCTCTTCCTGATCGGCGGCGCCGCCCTGTCCGGGCACGTCATCGTCGCTCTCGACGCGAGCCGCACCTTCGACGAGATCGCCGAGGAGATCAGTACCGCCCACTGCGACGTACTGGTCACCGACGGCACGAACCCCCAGCGCGCGGCCGACCTCGCGACACACACCCGGGTCGCTCTCGTGGACATGAGCAACGCGGGCCGGCAGCGCGAGACGCGCGACGCCCTCTCGGGGTTCCAACCCGTCCCCGCGCACCCGTCCACCCCCCTCATGATCGTCTTCACCCGTGCCAGTACCACGTCACACGCGCTCACGGTGACCCACCGGCGGATCACCTGGGCGGGCGCCTCGGCGGCGGCGATGCTCGGCCTGGGCTCGGGCGACGTCATCTGTTCGCCTGTTCCCCTGTTTCGGGCCGAGGCCCTCGACCTCGTGCTGGCGCCGGCACTCACACTGGGCCTGCCCATCGACCTCCCGATCCACGGTCACAGCGGGGTCTTCCGCGACGTCCAGCGCCGCCGGTGCACCTACCTGCACGTCGACGAGGACGTGCTCACGGTCTGCCTCCGGGCCCCGCTGGGCGTGGGTGACGGCGACAACCCGATCCGACTGGTCACCACCGCGGGCGCCCCCGCCGAGTTACGTCGGCGCTTCTCCGAGCGCTTCCGCTGCCACGTCCTGGACACCTACGGTCTCCCCGAGTCGGGGATCCGGCTCGCGCCCGACCCCCAGGCGCCCTATCCCGTCGTCGGTCGGCTGCTCCAGGGGATCTCGGTGCTGCACCCCCGCACGGGTCAGCCCTGCCCGCCCGGGCGGTGGGACGCCGCGGGGCGGCTGCTCAACCCGGACGAAGCCATCGGTGAGCTGGTGAACACCGCGGGGACCGGCCTGTTCGACGGGTACTACGACGACGCCGGCGCGACGGCGGAACGCATCCAGGACGGGATGTACTTCAGCGGCGATCTGGTGTTCGTCGACGCGGAACACCGCGTCTACCTCGTGGGCGCCGCCGACGACTGGCGGCGCATCGTGGACGAGTCGCTCGCGCGCATCCGGTGACCACGGGGCCGCACCCCCTCCCCGATAAACTGACCGGTAACCTGAGGTCCGTCTGTCACCCCATGGGCGTTAGTGGCGGGCGAGTCCTGTGTGAGACGGCGCGGATCGCCGACGAGCCCGAGAGGCGGTACCAGTGCCCCCAGCGAAGCGTGATTCGTCCGAACCGCTGCGCGTCGCACTGTTGTCCTACCGGAGCAAGCCCCACTGTGGCGGCCAGGGCATCTACGTCCGCCATCTCTCCCGGGAACTCGCCGGCCTGGGGCACACCGTGCACGTGTTCTCCGGACAGCCCTATCCCGTCCTCGACGACGGCGTGGTGTTGGAAAAGGTGCCCAGCCTCGACCTCTACAACGACGCGGACCCGTTCCGCGCTCCCCCGCTCCGGGAGTGGCGCGACTGGATCGACGTCCTCGAGGTCGCCGGAATGTGGACCGCGGGCTTCCCCGAACCGCTGACGTTCTCGCTGCGTGCCCTGCGGGAACTGCGGCGCCGCGCGGGAGATTTCGACGTGGTGCACGACAACCAGACCCTCGGCTACGGGATGCTCGGCGTCAACCGGCTCCGCGCGCCGCTGGTCACGACCATCCACCACCCGATCAGCGTGGACCGTCGCATTGAACTGGAGGAGGCGCGCGGATTCCAACGCTTGTCCAAGCGGCGATGGTACGGGTTCGTGGCCATGCAACGTCGGGTCGCCCGCCGCCTCGCGCCGATCCTCGTCCCCTCGACGTCCTCCGCGGACGACATCGTGCGGGAGTTCGGGGTGGCCCGCTCCCGGCTCGAGGTGGTGCCCCTGGGCGTGGACACCTCCGTCTTCCATCCGCGCCCCGAACTCCGGGTGCCCGGACGCGTGGTCTGTGTGGCCAGCGCGGACAGCCCGATGAAGGGGGTGGCGACGCTGCTGCGCGCCACGGCGAAGGTCGCCACCGAGAGCGACGTCTCCCTGACGGTAGTCGGCCGTCCCCGCGGTGACGGTCCCACCGCCCAGCTCGTCGAGGAGCTGAGCCTGGGGGACGTCGTGCGCTTCGAGCACGGGCTCAGCGACGACGAGCTCGGTCGGCTCCTCGCCAGTGCCGAGATCGCCGTCGTACCGTCCTTCTACGAGGGCTTCTCCCTGCCGGCGGTCGAGGCGATGGCCAGCGGGACCCCACTCATCGCCAGTCGGGCGGGGGCACTCCCGGAGGTCGGCGGCGACGCCGCGTGCTTCGTCTCCCCCGGTGACGCCGAGGAACTCGCCCAACGCATGCTGGCCCTGCTCGGTAACCCGCGGGAACGCGACGCCCTGAGCTCCGCCGGCCTGGCGCGGGTCCGTGAACGCTTCACCTGGCGCGCGGTGGCGGAGGCGACCGCGCGGCGGTACCGAGAGTCGATGGCGGACGTCGCCGCGGCCCCCCTCCCCGTCTAGACTCCTGGCCTCGCCTCCACCGCCCGAGTCCCGACCGAACGATCCGAACAAGTGGAGTTCTCCTGATTACCGTCGACTTCACGCTCTTCCCCGTCTCTGGAGAGCGCCTGCTCGACCTGGGCAGCGGCAACGGCCGGCACACCTTCGAGGCGCTGCGCCGAGGGGCGTCCGTGGTGGCGTTCGACCAGAACACCGACGATCTCGACAGCGTCGAGTCGATGACCGGCGCTATGCGGGCCGAAGGTGAGCTCCCGGAGACGGCGACCTTCGAGGCGGTGCCGGGCGACGCGTTGGACATGCCGTTCCCGGACAACTCCTTCGACCGGGTGATCGCCGCCGAGATCTTCGAGCACATTCCCCACGACACCGCCGCGATCGCGGAAATGTACCGGGTCCTGCGCCCGGGCGGCCTCGCCGTCGTCACCGTCCCGAGCTGGTTGCCCGAGCGTCTGTGCTGGGCCCTGTCCGAGGAGTACCACGCAGTCGAGGGCGGCCACGTGCGCATCTACACGCGGGTCGAGTTGGAGGCGAAGCTGCGGTCCGCGGGCTTCGTCGTCGGCCCGCACCACCACGCGCACGCCCTGCACTCGCCGTACTGGTGGCTCAAGTGCGCCGTGGGGACGGACAACGACGACCACGCCCTCGTCTCCGCCTACCACCGCATGCTCGTGTGGGACATCATGAAGGGCCCCGCGATCACGCGGCTCACCGAGCGTGCGCTCAACCCCGTCCTCGGCAAGAGCGTCGTCGTCTACCTCCGAAAGCCGCGCACCTGACGCCCCACCGAGGAGACCCCATGCCCCACGTCGAGCTGCCCGAACTGCCGGGCGTCCTCGGCGCGGACGCCGTCGCGGCGACCGCCGAGTACATTCGACACAGCCAACGCCCGTCCGGTGCGATCCCCTGGTACCCGGGCGGACACGTGGACGCCTGGGACCACGTGGAGTGCGCGATGGCGCTGACCGTGGCCGGACACCGGGTCGAGGCGGAACGTGCCTACCGGTGGCTCGCGGCCGCGCAACGTCCCGACGGGTCCTGGCCGGCCCGCATCCCCGCCGAGGAGAAGGCGTCACACGCCGAGGCCCACCACGCGGCCTACCTCGCGGTGGGTCTGTGGCACCACTACCTCGTCACCGGCGACGTGGACCTGGTCCGGCACCTGTGGCCCCACGCCCGGTCCGGGGTGGAGTTCGCCCTGGGGCTGCGTACCGACCGCGGCGACGTGCTGTGGGCACGTGCCCCCGACGGCGCCCCCGGGGACCATTCGCTGGTGACGGGATGCGCGAGCGTCTACCACGGCCTGCGCTGCGGCGTCGCCCTCGCCGAGCTGCTCGATCGGCCCCAGGTCGAGTGGGAGATCGCGGCCGCCCAACTCCGCCACGTCGTCGTGGAGCACGAGGGCACCTTCGCCGACCGGCGCCGGTTCTCGATGGACTGGTACTACCCCATCCTCGGCGGCGTCCTGGACGGACGGGCGGCGCGAGAACGCGTCACGGAACGCTGGGACACGTTCGTCGTCCCGGGCCTGGGCATCCGCTGTGTGAGCGACCAACCCTGGGTGACCGGGGCCGAGACCTGCGAGCTGGTGCTCGCGCTAGCCGCGGTGGGCGAAGTGGGCCCCGCGACCCAGCTCTTCGCGGACATGCAGCACCTACGCGACCCGCAGGACGGCGCGTACTGGACCGGCTACCAGTTCGCCCACGACGTCCGGTGGCCCACCGAACGCAGCACCTGGACCTCCGCGTCAGTCGTCCTCGCGGCCGACGCGCTCAGCTCGACGACTCCCGGCACCGGCGCCTTCGGCGCGCTCGCCGCACCGGCCCCCGCCACAGACGCGGCCGGCTGCGGGTGCGCCTCCCACCAGGCCGACGCACACCCACGGGGATAAGCCACCACAACCCCGCGGACCCGTCGGCAACACACCCCGGTTCGGGACGACGTGTGGGTGAGCCGAAAGCCAACCAACGCGCCCCAACCCCACACGCGCAGTGGACGGGACGCCCCCGCGAAGATTCGACGCCCGACAGGCTCCCCTCCCCACACTGGCTCCCGCCACGGAACAACCGGCTGCGGGTGCGCCTCCCACCAAGCAGACGCACACCCACGGGGATAAGCCACCACAACCACGGCGGACGCGTCGGCAACACCCCCGGTTCGAGACAACGTATAGGTCGAGCCGGCAGCCAACCAACGTGCTCCAACACTCCGACGCGCGGTGGACGAGGTGCCCCCGCGAAGGGTCCACGCCCGACACAGTCAACCCGTCGGTGCGACCGGAGTGGGTGGGGTGACGGGTGTGGTGATGGGAGGTTCACCCACCCGGCGCGCCAGGCGAACGTCGCCCGTCGACCGCGATGACTGGAGGCGAGACAGCGAGCGAGAGACGGGACACCTGGGAGGCTCGAGGGGTCGCCCATCATCGCGCTCGACCCGTGGGACCACGGCCCCACGATCACGGATCCCCGCGAGCCACCAGCGGTACGGGAGCGGAGTCCGGCAGGGTCAACCGGCCCGCCAACCCGGGACTCGACCACGACCCGCGCTCGGGACGGCGGATGTGCCGCCCCTTGGCGAACGAAAGGCGGGTCAGGCCCCTCTCCGGGGTCCTGACCCGCCTTCGCGCGTCGTCAGTCGTCTTCTCGGAGTGTGGGGGCGTTCTGGTGCGCGAACGCCTCCGGGCCGTCGGGTGAGCCGGGAAGCTCTGGCATGGTCTCGAGCTCCTCCTCGTCAGCGGGAGGTTCCTCCTCAACCGGAGCTTCCTCCTGGGTCTCCTCCGGCTCGGGCTCGGGCTCCTCTTCGTCGTTGCTCTCGTCCTCAGCCGGAGAGGGCTCTGGCTCGGCGCCACCCCAGTCGTGGGTGGAGCCCTGGCCACTCGGACCGGAGAAGCTCTCGACGTCCTGGCCCTCCAGCGCACGGCTCATGAAGGTTCGCCACACGTCGGCCGGCATGGTGCCACCGGACAACGAACCGTACCCGGGCATGCTGAACGGTTGGTTGTCGCCGTTGTAGATACCGACCGCACCCGAGAGCTGGGGGGTGTAGCCCACGAACCACGCCGCGACACTGGAGTCGGTGGTCCCGGTCTTTCCGGCGGCGGGGCGCCCGATCGACGCCCGGGTACCGGTACCCGAGGTGATCACACGCTCCAGCGCGTAGGTGACGTCCGAGGCCGTGGCCTCACTCATCGCCTGGTTGCGCTCCGGGGCGGGCCGCTGGTCCTCACCGTCCCGGTCGATGATCGACCGCACGACGTGCGGCTCGATGTGCTCCCCACCGTTGGCGAAGGTCGCGAAGCCACTCGCCTGGTCGACCGGGCTGACGTCGGAGACACCGAGCGCGAGGGTCGGCGCGAGCGCCTGCTCCGGCGTGATCTTGTCGTCGGGGATACCGGACGCGTGCATCATCTCCACGACGTTCTCCTGCCCCGCCTGTTGGAGCAGGTGGATGTAGCCGGTGTTCACCGAACGCGCGGTCGCGTCCACCAGGTTGACCCGGGGATAGCTGGCACCGCCCGCGTTCTGCACCGGCGACCCCTCGAAGGTCTGCGGTGAGCTGGCGTCGATCACGGTGTTCAACCCGATGCCCTGTTCCAGGGCGGCGGCCAGCACGTAGGGCTTGATCGCCGATCCGGCCTGCGCCGAGCCACGGAACGCGCTGTCGTAGTTGTCCACCTCGTAACCGGGACCACCGTAGAACGCGAGGACCTCACCCGTCGCCGGATCCACGGCGGTGAGACCGGCGCGCACGCCGTCCGGCAGGTTGTCCACCGGGACGATCTCCTCGACGGACTCCTGGGCCGCCGTCATCATGTCCTCGTCGAACGTGGTGACGATCTCGTAGGCGCCGGTGTCGAGGTCCTCCTCGGTGAGCCCGAGCGTCTCGAGCTCCGTCATGGCCTGCTGCCACATGTATCCGGTGTGGCCCGTGAGCTCCTCGTCGCGCAGCGCGGGTTGGGCGAGAGGGATCTCGGCCTCGGAGCGGCTGTCCGCCTCCAGGGTCTCCTCGTCCATCGAACCGAGCTGGACCATGTGGTCCATCACCGAGTCCCACCGGCCCTCGAGGGAGCCGAGGTTCTCCTGGTTGTCCTCGTCCACGGCGCCGAAGGTGTGCGGCTGCTGGATCGCGGCCGCCAGGTAGGCGGCCTCCTCCGTGGTGAGCTCGGAGACGTCCTTGTCGAAGTAGGCCTGGGCGGCCGCCTGGATACCGAACGCCTGACGACCCATGTAGATGGTGTTCAGGTACTGCTCGAGGATCCACTCCTTGTCCTGCTGCTGGTCCACCTTCAGCGCGATGACGATCTCCTGCAGCTTGCGGTCGATCGTCTGTTCCTGACTGAGGCCCTCGTAGTAGTTGCGCACCATCTGCTGCGTGATGGTGGACCCGCCCTGCATCTCCTCGGCTCCGGTGAAGCGGCTGGTCAGAGTGACCCACAGCGCACGACCCGTACCGCGGATGGACACACCGGGCTCGGTCCAGAAACCGTGGTCCTCCGCCGCCAGTACGGCGTCCTGTACGTGCTTGGGCACGTCGTCGAGGTCGACGGGCTGACGGTCGGTGCCCCGTTCCAGGAACTCCGTCTCGCCGTCGCTGTAGTAGAAGGTCGACCCCTGGTCCGTCGCGCCCTCCTGGGTGGCGTCGGGGACCTCGATCAACGCGTAGGCCGCGCCGAACGCGCCGAGGCCCAACAGGACGACCGCGAACACGGTGATCAGGCCGGCCCGGGTCAGCCGGAACCACAGGGGCCGCTTCTTCTTCGGTCGTTTCTTCTTCTTCGCCGCCGACTTCTTCTTGGTCGCGGAGGACCCCGATTGGAGCGCGCCCGCGGCGTGCGGCGCCACCTCCTGCGGACCGGACGGGCCGTTCGGGCCGTCCCCGCCTGGGGGAATGATCGCCGGGGGGCCACCCGGGCCGCCGGCCGGTGGTTCTCCGCCGGCGCCGTACCCCGCCGCCATTCCGGGACTCAGCGCACTGAACGTTCCCGTCGCTCCCGCACCGGTGGGGTCACCGAAGTCGGGGACCGCGGGGGCGCGGTGGGACTCGAACGGGTCGCCGCCGGACGTCTCGTCGTCGCCGGAGTAGGCCTGACCGTGGTTGTCGGCCCCGCTGACCTCGGCGTGGTCCGACGTGTCGCCGCCGGACGCGAAGGGACCGCTCGCCGCGGCCGAGGGCCCGAACGGATCGTCGTAGCCGGGCGGCGTCGTGAACGCCGAC
Organism: Spiractinospora alimapuensis; assembly: GCF_018437505.1. Classification (NCBI taxonomy): domain Bacteria; kingdom Bacillati; phylum Actinomycetota; class Actinomycetes; order Streptosporangiales; family Nocardiopsidaceae; genus Spiractinospora; species Spiractinospora alimapuensis. The sequence goes on from NZ_CP072467.1 coordinate 2,333,337, forward strand.
GGTGTCTCCGCCCCGAACCGCTCGGGGGGGTCGGCGTAGTCCGACCGCTCGGAGTACCCGGCGCTCTCGAAGCCGTGACCCTCGGAGGAGTGGGGGCGGTCCGAGGCCGCGTACGGCTCGTCGTAAGGGTCGCGCGTGGGGGCGTCGGGGTAGGAGAACGGCGGCTCCGTGGATTCCGCGCCGCGGTCGGGCGGGGTGAAGACGCTGGTGGACGGGCCGACGTCGGTGCCCCGATCCTCGGAGTCAGCCCACGACGGCGTGGCGTCGGACTCGAACTCCTCCACCACGGAGAACGGTTCCGTCCCCGGCCGTACGTCCTGGTCGGGGAGGTCGGCGGGGTCCGGGATGTCGTTGGCGCCGGTGTCGGTGGCGTAGTCCTCATCGCCGCCACCCGTGGACACCGCGGAGAAGTCGGGATCGGCGTCCGCGGTCGCGGCGTCGTCGTCGAGGGGACGTCCGTTCTCGTCCAGACGTAACCCGTAGTGTTCCGCGAGGTTGCGGGCCACCCGGTCCCGGAAGAAACTCCCGCTGTCGTGGAAGGCGCCGCCCCCCAGGGAGGGCTCGGCCGCGTCGGAGTCGTCGGCGAACGGTGTGGCGTCACCGCTGTCGGGGCTGGACGCGCTGTCGGTGTGGGGGGTGTCGAACGCACCGACGTCGGTGTCCGCGGGGCCCGCGTCCTCCGACGCGTCGTCGGCGAGCTCCGGCTCGTCGGCGTCGTTCACGTGGTCGGCTGACGCCGTGGACCCATCGCTCGGCCCGGACTCCGGTGAGTCCGCACCCGAGGGTATGCCGGATCGCGACTCGTCGGCGCCGGTGTCGGCACCGCTGGTCTGGTCGTCGTCAGCGGACGGGTGGGTTGGTTTTGTGCCGTCGCTGTCGTGCATCTCGCTCAGTTCCTCAGCCCCCAGAAGCCGGGACTCCCCCTATGAAGTCTCGTGAATGCTTCGTCTCATAGCGACGCGCGTGCGGCCGGAACGGACTCACCGTGGAGATCTCAGTACCGTTACGACACCGTGGGGGGACCCTAAACGACACTTCCCGAACACGATACCGCTTCCCGACGTCACCCCGAGCGGAGCATATCCGGCCCGGGTGACATCACGACTCACGGCAGTCGTTCGAGGACGCGCAGCGAACCTGTGGCACTTGTCTCCCGGAAAGCGCCGCTGGCCAGGGCGCGACAGTACACGTTGTACGGAGGGCGCCCTCCGTCGGCGGGGTCGGGGAAGACGTCGTGCAGCACCAGGGCGCCGCCCGGTGCGATGTGGGGACTCCACCCCTCGTAGTCGGTCTGGGCCGCCGTCTCGGAGTGACCGCCGTCGACGAACACCATCCCCAGCGGCGTTCCCCACAGTGCCGCGACGTCGGCGGAGGCCCCCACGACCGTGACGATCGTGTCCTCCATGCCCGCCCGGACCACCGTTCGTCGGAACGCGCCGAGCGTGTCGAGCCGGTCGATCTCGGGGTCCACCAGGGACGGGTCGTGGTACTCCCACCCCGGCTGGTGCTCCTCCGAGCCCCGGTGGTGGTCCACCGTGACGACCTTGACGCCGGCGAGGCGGGCCGCGTGCCCCAGGTACAACGTGGACTTCCCGCAGTAGGTACCGATCTCCACGATGGGCCCGACCACGGAGTACTTGGACGCCGCGTCGAACAGGGCGCGCCCTTCGTCCTCGGGCATGAAGCCACGCGTCGCGTTGACCACGTCACGCAGTGCGCGCGGCAGGACGTCGGTGGGCTCGCCATCGCGGCGGCCGACATCGGCCACGAATTCGCCGCCGGGGTTCACAGGGTCGCGCCCAGGCGGCGCACCGCTTCGTCCAGTACCTCGTCGCGCTTGCAGAACGCGAACCGGACGAGGTGCCGGCCCTCCTCCGTGTTGTCGTAGAGGACCTGTGCGGGCACACAGGCGACGCGGCTGCGTCGCGGAAGGTCGCGGGCGGCCTCGATCCCGTCGCGGTAGCCCAGGGGACGGATGTCGGCCATGACGAAGTAGGTCCCCGAGCTCCGCTGCACGGTGAAGCCGGCGTCGGCCAGACCCGCGGAGAGGCGGTCGCGTTTGTCGGCGAGCGCGCTGTTCTGGGCTTTGATCCAGTCCGCCTCGCCGGTCAGTCCTTCGGCGAGGGCGAGCTGCAGCGCGCCGTTGGCGCTGAAGGTGAGGAACTGGTTCACGGTGCGCACCGCGCGCAGCAGCGGCGACGGCCCCATGACCCATCCGGTCTTCCAACCGGTGACCGCGAAGGTCTTGCCCGCCGAGGAGATGGAGAGCGTCCGTTCGGCCATGCCGGAAAGCGTGGCGAGCGGAACATGGGGCTCATCGTCGTAGGTGAGGTACTCGTACACCTCGTCGGTCACCGCGATGACGTCGTGCCGTTGGCACAGCTCCGCGACCAGGGACAGTTCCTCGCGGGTGAACACTGTCCCGGTGGGGTTGTGCGGAGAGTTGAGCAGCACCATCCGAGTGCGCGGCCCGAAGGTGGACCGCAGCTCGTCGGGGTCGAAGGTGAACCGGCCGGTGGCGTCGGGGCGCAGGGCGACGGGCCGGCGCACGCCGCCGGCCAGCGAGATCACCGCCGGGTAGGAGTCGTACATCGGCTCGAAGACGACGACCTCGTCCCCGGGCTCGACCAGGCCGAGCACGCTGGCGGCGATTCCGGCGGTCGCGCCCACCGTCACGTAGATCTCCGTGGCGGGGTCGAGGCGCTGGCCGTACCGGGCGGCGCGTTCGGCAGCGACCGACGCGCGCAGCTCAAGGTGGCCGTCGCCCGGCGGGTACTGGTTCACCCCGTCGGTGAGGTGCCGGGCCGCGGCCTCGCGCAGCGCCTTCGGTCCGTCGGTGTCGGGGAACCCCTGGCCGAGGTTGATGGACTCGGTGGCCACGGCCAACTGCGTCATCTCGGCGAAGATGCTCTCGCCGTAGGCGCGCATCCGCGCTACTCGTAGGTCATCCACAGCACGAGCATAGGTGGACGGGTGTCGCGGCTCACGACGCGGGCGAGGGAGTGTGGACCGATCCCCGCTCACCGCCGGGTCCACTCACCCGGGGCAACCACCCCGGTGGCCGACGCCACCGACGTCGAGGGCGGCACTAAGGGGTCGCCCGTCGCGGACGCGGGAGGCCGTGCAGGGCTCGGCTGATGAGGCGTCGCTGTTCCTCGGAACACCGCTCGATGAACCGCGTCATCGCGGTGCTGGGGTCGTCGCTTCCGTCCAGGACCTCCAGCATGAGCCGCGCCGTGTGGTCGCCGCGGTCCTCCTGTGGCCAGTACCGCCAGGCCCGTCCCGACTTCTCCCGGTGCAGCATCCCCTTGTGGAACAGGATGTTGGTGACCGTCATCACCGTCGTGTAGGCGACCTCGCGGTCGTAGAACATGCTCGCGCGGATGTCCCGAACAATGAGCGGTTGCTCGGCACGCCACAGCGCGTCCATGATCGCGAACTCGAGTTCGCCGAATCCCTGCTGAACCACTCCGTGTCCACCTCCGCGGCGCCATCGTAGGAAGGCGGCATCGACTGCGAGGAATTTCACCGACATGCGTACCGTTTGGCGTCGCACACACCCGAATCAGCGGCCTGGGGCACCTGTGGCCGTGGTTTCGTCGGCCCCGTGGCCGGGAGGGGCCACCGATACGGCGCCCGCGCACCGACCGCGTCACCGCGCGTGGACCGGTGCGCGCGGCCGCCCGACACCCCGGCCGTCGGCACGAACTCCGACGTTCTCACTGGTGAAGGCTAGTTCGCCCCCCAGGACGACTTCTGCGGGGCCCGGCACTGGGTCCGGCCGGCGGAACCCCCGTGCCCCGCCCGCCGGACCCAGCCGTCCTGCCGGGCCCCGCACATTCACTGCGACGCGGCGAAACCCCCCACGGTTCCCGTTCTCCGCGAAGAACATCGGGGTGAACGAGCGGAGAGTCACCACCCCAGGCTGGGCACACTCGTGACAAAACTCGGTAACCTGTGGCCGGGAGACCGTCCACCGGTTCCACCGGCCAATGTCGCGTCACGGTGGCGTGGGGTGCGGCCGTCTCCGCAACCATCAGCAGCACGCGAGCACCGGAAGTGGGCGATCACCGCCGTGTCGTCTGAGTCGTCGCAACCCCCCACGGATTTTGGACCGAATGAGTGGCTGGTCGAGGAGCTGTACCGCAGGTACCTCGACGATCCGAACTCAGTAGATAAGGCCTGGTGGAACTTCTTCGCCGACTACAAGTCGAGCAGCGCCACCGGGGCGTCGTCGGCCAGCGCCGCCACGACTCCCGCGGCACCTCGGGCCGCGGCGGGCTCGTCGAGTCGCCCCAAGGCCGAGGCCACAGAGCAGGAGGCCGGGGAGCAGGACGACCTGCTCGCCGTCACCACCGAACGCATGCGCGGCACACCCGCCCGCACCGCGACGAACATGGAGGCCAGTCTCGGCCTGCCCATGGCCACCAGTGTTCGCTCGCTGCCGGTGAAGCTGCTGTTCGACAACCGCATCGTCATCAACAACCACCTCAAGCGGGCGCGCGGCGGGAAGATCTCCTTCACGCACATCATCGGTTACGCGATGGTGAAGGCGCTGAGCACCGTACCGGCGATGAACTCCGCCTACGCCGAGGTGGACGGTAAGCCGGGGCTGGCCACGCCCAAGCACGTCAACCTGGGCCTCGCCATCGACATCCCCAAGTCCGACGGCACCCGTCAGCTCCTCGTGCCCAACATCAAGGGCGCGGAGGCGCTGGACTTCAAGGAGTTCTGGACCGCCTACGAGGAGGTCGTGCGCAAGGCCCGCGCCGGCAAGCTCGCGGTCTCCGACTTCCAGGGCACCACGATCAGCCTCACCAACCCTGGTGGCATCGGTACGGTGCACTCGATTCCCCGGTTCATGCAGGGGCAGGGCGCGATCCTCGGTGTGGGCTCGATGGAGTACCCGGCCGAGTTCCAGGGCGCCGCCCCGGAGACCCTGAACCAACTGGCCGTCAGCAAGATCATGACGCTGACCTCCACCTACGACCACCGGATCATCCAAGGTGCGCAGTCGGGTGAGTTCCTGCGGCGTATCCACCAGCTCCTGCTGGGCGAGGACGGTTTCTACGACGAGATCTTCCGCTCCCTGCGCCTGCCCTACGAGCCGGTGCGCTGGGTCCAGGACATCTCCATCAACCGCGACACCGAGTTGGACAAGGCGAGCCGGGTCCAGGAGCTGATCCACGCCTACCGGGTCCGGGGCCACCTCATGGCCGACACCGACCCGCTGGAGTACAAGCAGCGCCGTCACCCGGACCTCGACGTCCTGGAACACGGACTCACCCTGTGGGACCTGGAGCGCGAGTTCCCCACGGGTGGATTCGGCGGCAAGCCCGTCATGCGGCTGCGCGACATCCTGGGTGTCCTCCGCGACACCTACTGCCGCACCGTGGGCATCGAGTACATGCACATCCAGAGCCCGGAGGAGCGGGAGTGGATCCAGGAGCGCATCGAGCGCCGTGGCCACGACACCGTCTCCCGGGACGAGCAGCTCCACATCCTGCGCCGCCTCAACAGCGCCGAGGCCTTCGAGACGTTCCTGCAGACCAAGTACGTCGGGCAGAAGCGCTTCTCGTTGGAGGGCGGAGAGTCCCTGATCCCCCTGTTGGACGGGGTGATCTCCGAGGCCGCCCGCAGCTCCCTGGACGAGGTCGTCATGGGGATGGCCCACCGGGGCCGCCTCAACGTGCTGGCCAACATCTGCGGCAAGTCCTACGCGCAGATCTTCGGTGAGTTCGAGGGCAACATCGACCCGCGCAGTTCGCACGGGTCGGGTGACGTCAAGTACCACCTGGGCACCGACGGCGTGTTCGAGACCCCGACCGGGGAGAAGATCAACGTCACGCTCGCTGCCAACCCCAGCCACCTCGAGGCCGTGAACCCCGTGGCCGAGGGCATCGCCCGCGCCAAGCAGGACCTGTTGGACAAGGGCCAGCACGGCTTCACCGTGCTGCCGGTCCTGATCCACGGCGACGCGGCGTTCGCGGGCCAGGGCGTGGTCGCCGAGACCCTCAACCTGTCCCAGCTTCGCGGCTACCGCACCGGCGGCACCGTGCACGTGATCGTGAACAACCAGGTCGGCTACACCACCTCGCCCGAGGACAGCCGGTCCAGCGTGTACTCCACCGACGTCGCGCGCATGGTGCAGGCCCCGATCTTCCACGTGAACGGCGACGACCCCGAGGCCGTGGTGCGCGTCGCGCACCTGGCGTTCGAGTACCGCCAGGCGTTCAACAAGGACGTCGTCATCGACATGGTGTGCTACCGGCGTCGGGGCCACAACGAGGGGGACAACCCCGCGTTCACCCAGCCGCTGATGTACGACGTGATCGACGCGAAGCGTTCCACGCGCAAGCTCTACACCGAGGCCCTGATCGGCCGCGGCGACATCACCTTCGACGAGGCCGAGCAGGCGCTGCGGGACTACCAGGACCAGCTCGAGCGGGCCTTCGTGGAAACCCGGGAGGCGTCGGACCATCCGGCGCAGTCCGGCGCCGTCGTCCGTCCGGAGACCTTCGACGAGGGCCGGATCGACCACGCCGACGCGCCGACCGCGATCTCCGGCGAGGTCCTCAAGCGGGTCGTCGACACCCAGCTCAACCTGCCCGAGGGATTCTCCACCCACCCACGGCTCGCACCGCAACTCCAGCGGCGCGCGCAGATGGTCACCGACGACGCCATCGACTGGGCCACCGGAGAGATGCTGGCGCTGGGCTCGTTGCTGATCGACGGGCACCCGGTGCGGCTGGTGGGTCAGGACACCCGCCGTGGCACCTTCGGCCAGCGCCACGCGGTGCTGGTGGACCGCAAGACCGGCGCCACGCACACCCCGCTGAAGGCCTTCGACCAGGGCACGTCGAAGTTCTACGTGCACGACTCGCTGCTCAGCGAGTACGCCGCGCTGGGCTTCGAGTACGGCTACTCGGTCGTGCGCCCCAACGCGCTCGTCGCCTGGGAGGCCCAGTTCGGCGACTTCGTCAACGGCGCGCAGACCATCCTGGACGAGTTCCTCTCCTCCGGTGAGCAGAAGTGGGGCCAGCGTTCCAGTGTGGTGCTGCTGCTGCCGCACGGCTACGAGGGCCAGGGGCCGGACCACTCTTCCGCACGGATCGAGCGGTTCCTGCAGATGTGCGCGCAGGACAACATGACGGTGGCGCTGCCGAGCACGCCGGCGAACTACTTCCACCTGCTGCGGTGGCAGGTCCGTTCGTCGCTCAGCCGTCCGATGGTGGTGGCCACGCCCAAGTCGATGCTGCGCCTGAAGGCCGCGACGTCGCCGGCGTCGGACTTCACTTCCGGGGCGTTCCAGCCGGTCATCCCGGACACTGGGGACCTGCAGGCCGACGACGTCCGGCGTGTGGTGCTGTGCTCCGGCAAGATCTACTACGAGCTGGAGGCGGCGCGGAAGGCCACCGGCGATCTCAGCACCGCCCTGGTCCGGGTCGAGCGCCTCTACCCGTTGCCGATCTCGGAGATCCGGGAGCAGCTCAACCGCTACCCCAACGCCGGCGAGGTGCTGTGGGTGCAGGAGGAGCCGGCGAACATGGGGCCGTGGCCGTTCGTGGCGCTGACCTTCGCCGAGCAGCTTGACCGGCCGTTCGCCCACGTGTCCCGTCCGGCGAGCTCCGCTCCCGCGGCGGGGTCGGCCAAGCGGCACGAGAACGAGCAGCGGGCGCTGATCGACACGGTCTTCCCGCCCGCGGATAGCTGAGGCGCCGTGTACTACACCGACCGGGGGATCGAGGAGCTGGAGCAACGCCGGGGCGAGGAGGAAGTGACCCTTGCCTGGCTCGCTGACCAGCTACGCATCTTCACCGACATCCATCCGGAGCACGAGACCGCGGTGGAACGGCTGGCGACCTGGTTGGCCCGACCGGATGACGAAGACGAGTGAGTGAGACGGGGGCGCGGGAGACCGCGCCCCCGTCTTTTTTGCACCCCGGCCCACTGGCTCGCGCTCGCTGGCATGCTCTAGTGGTTTGAGGCCGTTCGCGCCCCAGCGCTCAGGTTCACGACATATCTTGACTTTTGTCAGACACGATATATCGTCGAATCACAGCGAACGTGAAGGGGTGTGCGATGGCACGGTGGAGCATCGAGGACTCGATGACCCGCACGCTCGACGGAATCGTCGCGCTACACGTGCGGATCGTGGGTGGGCGGGTCAACATCCTCCCCACCCAGGACTTGGTCAGCTTCGAGGTGAGCGAGGTCTCGGGTCCCCCGATCCTGGCCACGCATGAGGCGGGAATTCTGACCCTCACCTACGAGGACTTGACCCGTAACGGCATTTTCGACCGCATCCGGGACACCAAGCTCGGCGCCTACCGCCGACTGGGACGCCGTGCGGCGACCCTGTACCTTCGGGTTCCACCCGACTGCCCGGTGGAGGTCGCCACGGTGTCGGGTGACGTCGTGGCGGCGGGGCTCACCGCACGCACCGCGATCCGCAGCGCGTCGGGGAACGTGACCCTGGACGACATGGCGGGGTCGGTCGACGTGAACACGGCCTCCGGCAACCTCGACATCCGAGACATGGCCGGAAACCTGAAGTTCAACAGCGTGAGCGGGGATCTCGCCATCGCCGGCGGCAACCTGTCCGACCTGTCGGCGAAGACCGGGTCCGGGCAGCTTCTCGGCGATGTCGACGTGCGTTCCGCGGGTCGGGTCCGACTCGCCTCGGTGTCCGGCGACATCGCCCTCCGGGTTCCGGGTGACACCTCCGCGAGCGTCGACCTGCGTACCGCTACCGGCAAGCTGAACACCGAGTTCACGTTGGAGAACCGGGACAAGAGGGCCTACCGCCGGATGGGCGGCAACGTGGGCAGCGGAGTCGATCCGGCGTCGGTGACCACGACGACGGTGTCGGGCTCCGTGGACCTGCTGCGCCGCGCACCCGACGCGCCTGCCGCGATCCCCAGGGGAAGTGAGGAGTAATGGCGAACATCTTCGGCCATGGGCGGCTGCGGCTCTACCTGCTGAAACTACTCGACGAGAGCCCGCGTCACGGGTACGAGATCATCTCGCTGCTGCGGGACCGGTTCCTTGGCGTCTACTCACCCTCGCCCGGCACGATCTACCCTCGCCTCGCTCGCTTGGAGGAGGAAGGGCTGGTCACGCACGAGGAGGTCAACGGTCGTAAGGTCTATCGCCTCACCGATGCCGGCCGCGAGGAGCTCAACCGACGAACCGAGGACATCAGCGCGTTGGAGAACGACCTGATCGACTCCGCCCACGAGATCGCCCGCGCCGTGAAGCGCGACGTACGCGACACGATCACCACGCTGCGGGAGGAGCTCAAGGGCGCCGCGAACGAGGCTCGCCAACGCGCGAACCGCGGCGAGCGGCGCGGAAGCGAACGCGAGGAGACGCCGACCGACGAGAACGAGGACGTGTGGGGACGCGCCGCCTCGGAGGAGTCGGAACGGGAAAGCACTCGCGGGGCGTGGTGGAGTCGCGAGTGGGAGAAGGTCTCCCGCGGCTTCGGCTCCTGGGGCTCGACTGAGTGGGGGTCCAAGCCGGAGTTCGACCGGGCGATGAACGACTTCAGCGATCGCGTGCGACGTGTCGTGCAGGACGCGGGCCAGGTCGGGGAGTCCACCGTGGAGAACCTCCGCCGAATCCTCGACGACACCGTCGAGGTCATCCGTCGTGACGCCGCGGACTGGGGCCCCCGGTGCGACGACACCGCCGGCCGGGACGACACACCCGCGACCGACGAGAAGCCGGCGTCAGACGACACCGACGACAAGAAGGCCGACTGACGACCCACATGTCGGGGGATGGGTGATGCCGGGGCCGTATCGGCCCCGGCATCACCCATTGTGGGTGCGCGGCGGGGCGCCCGGAGGCGCCCCGCGTGCACGCCCACGGATCCGATGTGGGCGTCAGGGCTCAACTGGTCGTCAACGCCGCGAATCCCGCACCGTCGAGACCCCCTTCGTCCGGCAGCTCCCCGCCTCGACGGCCCCACATCGCGCGCCCACACCTGGATCACCCCCTCCCCCGCGTGGCGGAGCCTGTCCGTCCCACAGGCGAGCGTCTACCGGCTCGCTGCCGCTCAGTCAACGGACCCGTTCCTCCATCGGCGCTGCGCTCACCCGAGGTTGTCACCACCCAGCGTGTGGTATCCGTACGGCGGCAGGGTCGGGGACAGTGCCCCCGGGACGAACCCTGTCCCTGGCCGCCCGCTCGCGGCTGGGACCCCGCCCATGGCGGGCTCCGACGTCCGACGCCGTGGCTCAGCCCATGAAACCCGCAAAGCCTTCGTCCGGCAGCTCCCCGCCTCGACGGCCCCACACCGCTCCCGAGTGGAAGGCAAGGCCCACAGGATCGGCCCGCACCGTCTACCCGATCCGCCAGCGGCGCCGCGCTCACCCACCCGAAGTCGTCGACACCCAGTGCACCCCCGGACGATCACTCCCCTGGTTGCCCACTCGCGGCTGGGACCCACCGCCCATAACGGACTCCTTGGTTGATGGACCGGGGATTCGGCGTTGGGCACCGCGATCCCTGCCCAACGCACTGGGCCGCCCCGGCGAGGCCTGCGCTCACCCAAGTCGCGTGTCGTTCCGGACAGGAGTGGGGCGGCCTCCGGAAGGGCGGAGGCACCACGGATGTCCCCGACCTCAACCACCCGGAACGCGCGGCGTCCGTCAATGCTCGGCCTGAATTGGGAGCGTTCGGCGGCGCCACCACCAGCGATCGCGCGGTCGACTGGTCGACCGCGGCGGGCGGGCCGGAGCGATGTGGCGCCACCGACGACCGACCGGTCCGGGGCAGGCGTCTCGGAGCACCTCGGCGGGCCCGTCTGCCTGGCCGGGGGCGGAACCCGGGGTGGCCGCTTTGGGCCAGGCGTTGGTGTCTCGTCTCCTCATCCTGGTCCCGGTGCCACACTCGGCGAACAGTGGCCTGGGTCGTGGTTCGGGATCGGAGGGGATCGTGGGGCTGCGTGGGATTCCGGGGCTCGTGACGGGGGTCCTGATCGTGTCGGCGTGCGCGCCGGGGGACGACGTGCCGGAGACGCCCACGGGCTGGGAGGGCACCGTGGGGCCCGTCAGCGAGATCGGTGAGGCCGAGCAGGCCATCTGCGCTCAGGTGCGGATCGGTGAGGCGCTGCGGGCCCTTGACGAGGTCGGAGCGCTCGACCACGCGGAGCGGGTCGAGCGGCAGGCGTGGGAGCGCGCCATGGAGGGCGGCGTGCTGCCCGAGGTGCATTTCCTCGCGGTCCAGTACGTGGCGGGCTCTCCGGACTGGCAGACGGAGATGATCGCGTGGTGCGCCGACAACCTCTGGGACGTGGCACCCGGCGGGCCACTGCCACCGTTCCCCGAGGATGCCCTCCCCTCCTTCACCACGTCGGAGCGCGGAACCCACCTCCCCTGAGAGTGACCCACGCCACACGTATCGCTGTCAGGGATCGGTGGGCTGTCTCGTTCGAACAACAAGCGAACGGACAGGAGCAAGATCATGCGACACCGCATCATCGTCCTCGGAGCGGGTTACGCGGGGGCCGCCTCCGCCGGGTACCTCGCCCGCCATCTCCACTGTGACGACGTCGAGATCACGGTCGTCAACGCCGAACCCGACTTCGTGGAACGGATTCGCCTGCACCAACTCGCCGCGGGACACCAACTCCCCCGGCACCGGCTGACGGACATGTTCGCCGGCACGGGGATCCGACTCCGGGTGGCACGCGTCACCGCGGTCGACGCCGACGCCCGCACCGTGACCGTGGCCGACGACGAGGGAACCGACCAACTCGGCTACGACACGCTGCTCTACACACTCGGTAGCTCCGTCTCCGACGGTGGCGTCCCCGGAGTGCGCGAGCACGCCTTCGACGTCACCAGTGAACCGTCGGCGCGCAGCGTGCGCGAGCGCCTCGCCGCGCTGGGGGAGAACGCCCGGGTTCTGGTGGTGGGTGGGAACCTGACCGCGATCGAGTCCGCCACCGAGATCGCGGAGGCCCGGCCCGATCTCCGGGTCTCGCTCGTCACCACCGACCAGCTTGGCGGCTGGCTGGGGACGTCAGCGCGGCAGCACATGCTGCGTGCCTTCGACCGGCTCGGCGTCCCCGTACACGAGCACGCCACCGTCACACGGGTCGGGGCGTCGGAGGTCGTCACGTCCGGCGGGGCGACGTTCCCGACCGACATGACCGTGTGGGCCGCCGGATTCGCCGCGCATCCGATCGCCGCCGCGAGCGGTCTCGCGGTCGAGGAGAACGGCCGCGTCACCGTCGACGACATGATGCGTTCGGTCTCGCACCCCGGGGTGTACGCGGCCGGGGACAGTGTCCTCGCCGTCGGTGGAAACGGGCGAGCACTCCCGATGTCGTGCGCCACGGCGGGATTCACCCGGATGCGGGCGACGGCGGCGATCATCAGGGACCTGACCGGCCACGAGGCCGGTCTGACCCTGCCACTCGCCTACTTCGGCAACTGCGTCAGTCTCGGGGAGAACGACGGAATCTTCCAGATGGTCGACGGCACGGGCCGATCCAAGGCGTGGTCGTTGCGCGGGCGTTCGGCCGCCTACTACAAGCGGTTCGTGTACCGGAACACGGCCTGGAACATGCACAACCCGACCTACGGACTCCCGACGTGGGGACGGCGCGTGACCGCCGCGCCGCACCGTGCCTCGGAGAGGGTCACGGACTAGCGTGATGCTCATGGACGCCGCCACCGTCGAGCGCTTTGAGGCCAACCGGTCCCGGTTGGCCTCGCTCGCCTATCGCCTGTTGGGTTCGGCGGCCGACGCTGAGGACGCGGTGCAGGACACGTTCCTCCGCTGGCAGGCCGCCGACCGGGACCACATCCTGGTGCCGGAGGCCTGGTTGACCAAAGTGGTCACCAACGTGTCGCTGGACCGGCTCCGCTCTGCCCAGGCCCGGCGGGAACGCGCCGTCGGCGAGTGGATGCCGGAGCCGCTCCTCGACGGCGACCCGATGCTGGGCCCGGCCGAGACGGTGGAGCAGCGCGACTCGGTGACCCTGGCGGTGCTGATGCTGCTGGAACGTCTGTCTCCGGTGGAGCGCGCCGTGTACGTGCTCCGTGAGGCGTTCTCCTACGGGCACGCCGAGGTCGCCGAGATCCTCGACATCTCGGAGTCCGCGAGCCAGCAGCACGCGCACCGCGCGCGCGAACGGGTCGCGGCCGAACGCCACGTGAGCGAGATCGACCGCGCCTCCGCCGACCGGATCGTCGAGGCCTTCGTCGAGGCCGCCTCCTCCGGGCAGACCGAACGGCTCGTCGCGCTACTGACCGACGACGCGACCGCGGTCAGCGACGGTGCGGGGCTGTCCCGCACGCTCATGCGCTACGCGGATCCCACCAAGATCGCCCAGGTGATGCGGGCCGGGTTCAAGCCCAGCACGGCCAAACGACGCATGGCGGGCGGTACCCCCATGTTCTACTCCGGTCGTGTCAACGGCTCCCCGGCCGTGCTGGCCCTGGTGGACGACCGGATGGTGGGCGTGGTCGCGTTGAGCGTCCGCGACGGGAGGATCGCCGCCGTCCATGGTGTCGCCAACAAGGACCGGTTGGGCCGCGCGTCCGAGGCGTGGCGCCGGCGACGACCCGACGCTCCACTCCTGGGGTCGTGGTGACCAGCGCTCAGCGGCGAACTCCGTACCGGGGAAGGTCCGCGGTGTCCAGCACGACCCCTTTCAGCGGCTCGGGCAGCTCGACTCCCTGAGCGAAGGTGGTGTCGTGCTTCGCGCGGTACTCACCGTCTTGGGGATCCCAGTACAGCCGGAGCGTCCCGTGGCGTGGGTCGATGACGAGGTAGATCGGTATCCCCCACCGCGAGTACAGCGTTGGCTTCACCGTGAGGTCGGTCGTGGCGTTACCCGGGGAGACCACCTCCACCACGGCGTCCACCGCCTCGGGGCTGACCAGCCAGCCCTCTTCGTCCTCGACCTCGATCGTCGTCACCAGGAGATCGGGAGACGCGTAGTCCTCGCCCTCCACGGCCTCGACCGAACAGACCCGCAGCGCCACCCGCCCGTCCGGCAATCGCGGAGAGAGTTGATCATGGAGCCGCCGAAGCGAGCCCCCGTGCTTCTTCGGTGGAATCGGCGAGATCACGATAGCCCCGCCGAGGACCTCAACCCGGAACCCGGGAGGAACATCGAGGCGAGTCGCCAGCTCCCGCAGACGCGGCGGAGGTGGGCCCACGTCCGAGACGGTCACCTGGTCTCCTTTCGGCACTGTGCGCGATTCCCCCTGGCATAGCAGGTGAACGCGCACATCCACCTGGTGGATGTGCGCGAGCCCTGATGGGGGTGGAGAGATCCTGATCGGGGGATGGGGCGTGGGGGCGTGGCGGTCAGGTGGTGAAGACGACCTTGCCCATCAGCTCGCCCTGCTCCATCGCGCGGAAGCCCTCCTTGGCCTCGGTGAGCGGGAGCACCCGATCGATCCGGGGACGGACTCCGGTGCGGACGAGGAACTCGGCGAGCCGGCCGAGTTGGTGGCGGGTGCCCATGGTGGAGCCGACGACGGAGAGTTGGCGGAAGAAGACGTGGGCGAGCTCGGCCGACGGGGCGGGGCCGCTGGTGGCGCCGCACACGACGATCCTGCCGCCGGGCTGGAGCGAGCGAACGGAATGGGCCCAGGTGGCGGCGCCCACGCTTTCGAACACCGCCTGCACCCGCTCGGGCAGGCGTTCCCCCGCGGGGACGGCCTGGTAGGCGCCGAGGCGTTCGGCCTCCTGGCGCTTGTGTTCGCTGCGGCTGGTGGCGTAGACCCGCAGGCCGATGGTGCTGGCCAACTGGATGACGGCGCTGGCCACTCCCCCGCCTGCGCCCTGCACCAGCACGGGGGCGCCCGGCTCGACCCCCGCCTTCTCGAACACCATGCGGTAGGCGGTCAGCCACGCGGTGGGCAGGCAGGCGGCCTCCTCGAAGCTGAGGCCGTCGGGCTTGGGGACCAGGCAGCGGCGGGGCACGGCCACACGTTCGGCGAAGGTGCCGTCGTGAACCTCGGACAGCAGCGAACGCTTGGGGTCCAGGGTCTCGTCGCCCTCGCCCACGGTGGCGTCACCTACCACGGAGTGGATGATGACGGGCCGACCGTCCTCGTCGATACCGGCCGCGTCGCAGCCGAGCACCATCGGCAGTCGCTCCTGGGGGAGGCCGACCCCGCGCAGACTCCACAGGTCGTGGTGGTTGAGGGCGGCCGCACGTACGTCCACCGTGGTCCAGCCCTCCGCGGGGCGCGGCTCCGGGTGCTCACCGAGCGTGAGTCCGGCGAGTGGGTCGTCGTTATCGGTGTGGGTTGCGGTGACAGCGAACATGGCTCCGAGAGTAGATGGCGGGCTCGGGGACGGACCAGCCCCCGAGCCCGCTGTCTCACAGTCGGGCGACGCCGTCGACGCGCGCCCGCTCGGCCACGGCCGCGGACACGGCCGGGACCACACGCTCATCGAACGGGCCGGGGATCACGTAGTCGGGACGGGCGTCCGCGGCGACCAGGTCGGCCAGCGCGTCCGCGGCCGCCACCTTCATTCCCTCGGTGATGTCCGAGGCCCGCACCCGCAGCGCGCCCTGGAACACGCCGGGGAAGGCGAGCACGTTGTTGATCTGGTTGGGGTAGTCGCTACGCCCGGTCGCCACGACACTGGCGTAGCGGCCGGCCACGTCCGGGGAGATCTCGGGGGTCGGGTTGGCCATCGCGAAGATGACGCAGTCCGACGCCATGGTGGCGACGACCTCCTCGCGCACCTCGCTGGCGGAGAGGCCGATGAACACGTCGGCGCCGGCCATACCGGTCTCGATCGACCCCTTGAGGCCAGCCCGGTTGCTTCGCGCCGCGATCCGCTCCTTCTGGGGGTTGAGCCCGGGACGGCCCTCGTAGATCAGGCCCTTGCTGTCGGCGACCGCGAGGTCGCCGATCCCGGCGTCGAGCAGGATGTTGGCGACGGCGAGCCCGGAGGCCCCCGCGCCGGAGACGACGGCGCGAAGGTCACCCAGGCCGCGGCCGGTGACCCGTGCCGCGTTGCGGAGGGCGGCCAGCGCGACGATCGCGGTTCCGTGCTGGTCGTCGTGGAACACGGGGATGTCCAGGCGTTCCCGCAGTCGACGTTCGATCTCGAAGCAGCGGGGCGCGGAGATGTCCTCCAGGTTGATGCCCCCGAATGACGGGGCCATCCGCTCCACGGTCTCGACGATCTCGTCCACCTCGCCACAGGTCAGGGCGATCGGCACGGAGTCCAGTCCGGCGAACTCCTTGAACAGCAGCGACTTGCCCTCCATCACGGGCAGGGAGGCCTGTGGGCCGATGGGACCGAGCCCCAGGACCGCCGAGCCGTCGGTGACGACGGCCACGACGTTGCTCGTCCAGGTGAGGTCGTGCACGAGTTCGGGCGTGTCGGCGATGGCCTCACACACGCGGGCGACACCGGGGGTGTAGGCGAGGGAGAGGCTCTCCTGGTCGGTGACCCGCACTGAGGACTCCACACGGAGCTTCCCTCCGCGATGCATCTCCATTGCTGGGTCGGTGTAGGGGACTGAGGACTGCACAGTCATGGGATTTCCCTGAATGGTCGGCCCCCGTGCTGCGGTGCTCGGGGGTGCTCGTCGGCCGCGATGGTCATTGCGGAGGTGCGGATGGCACCTGGCCAGGCGTTACGTAACGGCGATCGTGCGCCGTAGCGACGGACTGTCGCGGGGAGGGCGTCGTTGCCCCTCGCGCCCGCGACGTGGCTGGGTGCCCGCGCTTTTCGTCGGCATCACCGCACGTCGTACGCCTGCTGTGCTGAATCGTGTGGCATGCCGGGGAGTCGACAAGGGCCCGGCACTACTCCACGCCGCAAATCATCACCGCACAGTGTTCGGGGGTTACCCGTTATCCAATCCTCTCACAACGGTAATCGTCGACACACGCAAGCCGGCGAAGATGATCGCTCCCAGGGTCCCCCCTCAGCACCGGAGGATGACGATGACCGGTCATTTCCGTACGCCCCGGAGCCGCGCCACCACGGTGGCCGCGCTCGCCCTCCCCACCGCCCTGCTCCTCACCGCCTGCGGCGCCGACGGCGAGGACGCCCCGGCCGAGGAGGTCGAGGCGGACGAGGAACTCGCGGACCTCGTCCCCGAGGAGTTCGCGGAGTCCGGTGTGCTGCGGGTGGGGGTCAACGCCGAGTATCCGCCCGGCGAGTACCTCGACACCGACGGGCAGACCGTCGTGGGCTTCAACGTCGACCTGTTCGACTCCGCCGTGGCCAAGCTGGGGTTGACGAACGAGTGGGTCCCCGCCGAGTTCGAGGGGATCATCGTCGGCGTCCAGTCCGGTGAGTACGACGCCGGTGTGTCCTCGTTCACCGTCAACGCGGAGCGGATGGAAGAAGTCCACATGGTGAGCTACCTGACGGTGGGCACCCAGTGGTTCGCCCAGGAGGGCAACCCCCAGGGCGTGGACCCCGAGTCCGCCTGCGGACTCGCCGTCGCGGTGGAACAGCACACGGTGCAGCACGAGGACCTGGAGGAGCGCAGCGAGGCGTGTGTCGACGCCGGCGAGGAACCGATCGACATCCAGGCGCACGACAGTCAGGAACAGGCCACCGCGACCATCCAGTCCGGCGTCAACGACGCGGGACTGGCCGACCTTCCCGTCGCCATCTACGCGATGGAGCAGACCGACGGGGAGATCGAACTCATCGGGGACATGTACGAGGACGCGCCCTATGGTGCGGTGGTCAACCACGAAAACACCGAGCTGGCGGAGGCGATCCAGGCCGGCTACCAGGCGATCATGGACGACGGGACCTACGAGGAGATCCTGACCGAGTGGGGCGCCACCGAGGGGTCCCTGGACACCTCCGAGCTCGACCCCTTGGTCGGCGAGTGAGCCACCGCCCGTGACCTCTTCCAACGAACCCGCGGGCTCCCCGGCGCCCAGCCGCCAGCCCAGCGAGGCGGAGATGATCCGCGCCGTACCGGTCCGTCACCCGGGACGGTGGGTGGCCGCCGCCGTGCTGATGGTGCTGGCGGCGATGTTCGTGCACATGCTGCTCACGAACGACGCCTTCGACTGGGCGTTCACCTTCGAGGCCATGTTCACGCGTCCGGTGCTCATCGGGGTCCGCACCACCCTGTTGCTGACCGTGTTGGCGATGCTGATCGGGATCACCCTCGGCGTCGTCATCGCGGTGATGCGGCTCTCCGGAAACCCGGTGCTGGTCACCGTGGCGTGGCTCTACACCTGGTTCTTCCGTGCCGTCCCGCGTCTCGTCCTGGCCGTCCTCTTCGGCAACATCGCCATCCTGTACTCCACGATCCACGTCGGGCTGCCGTTCGACTTCTACTGGATGCCGCTGCTCGGACTGGAGGGTGAGGCGCGGCTCTTCGGCATCGACACCCGGACCTATCTCAGCGGGTTCACCGCGGGCCTGTTGGCGTTGGCGCTGTCCGAGGGCGCCTACATGGCCGAGATCGTCCGCGCCGGCCTGTTGTCCGTGGACAAGGGCCAGGGCGAGGCGGCGCAGGCGCTGGGGATGCGCCGCACCACGGTGCTGCGCCGGATCACGTTGCCGCAGGCGTTGCGGGTGATCGTGCCGCCCTCCGGCAACGAGACCGTGGCCATGTTGAAGGACACGGCGCTCGTGGCCTACGTGCCGGTGACCACGGAACTGTTCTTCCAACTCCAGGCCATCGGCGCGCGGACCTTCAACGTCTTCCCGACGCTGGTGGCGGCGTGCATCTGGTACCTGGCGATCACGAGCGTGTTCATGATCGGGCAGTACTTCCTGGAACGCGCGTTCACCAAGGGGGACAGACAGGCGGAGGCCGCGCTGAAGGTGATGCAGCGATGACACCGCGAACGACAGAGGGAAACATGACCCAGTGGGCGGCGGAAGGGCAACGGGGCGACGACGCGACGGTCATGGTGCGGGCCGAGAACGTGCACAAGCGGTTCGGCAACCTCCCCGTGCTGCGCGGCGTCACCTTGGAGGTGCGCCAGGGTGACGTGGTCTGTGTCATCGGGCCGTCGGGGTCGGGGAAGTCCACCTTCCTACGCTGTGTCAACCACCTGGAGAAGATCAACGCGGGACGTCTGTGGGTGAACGGGCAGCTCATGGGTTACCGCCAGCACCGCGACCGCCTCTACGAGCTGAGCGAACGCGAGATCTCGCGGCAGCGGGCCGACATCGGCATGGTGTTCCAGCACTTCAACCTCTTCCCGCACATGTCGGCGCTCGGCAACGTCATGGAAGGGCCGGTGCAGGTCCGGCGCAGACCCCGCTCGGAGGCCCGGGACCTCGCCCTGCGGCTGTTGGACAGCGTGGGTCTCGCGGACCGGGCGGAGGAGTACCCCGCGCGCCTGTCCGGAGGCCAGCAGCAGCGCGTGGCGATCGCCCGGGCGCTGGCCATGGACCCCACGCTGATGTTGTTCGACGAACCCACCAGCGCGTTGGACCCCGAGCTCGTCGGCGAGGTCCTCGCGGTCATGCGCCGTCTCGCCGAGGACGGAATGACGATGGTGGTGGTGACGCACGAGATGGGGTTCGCGCGGGAGGTCGGCGACTGGGTGGCGTTCATGGACGACGGCGTCATCCTGGAGCAGGGTCCACCGGACGAGGTGCTGACCAACCCCCAGCACCCGCGCGCGCAGGAGTTCCTCGCCCGTGTCCTGTAGGGCGCGCCCCTGAGATCGCGTTGGCTGGGGCACGGCGTCCGCGGGGAGCTCGGATCGCGTGGTGTGGGGGTGTTTCCGACGCGAAGCGGCTCGCCGAACCCCGTGTCACCGCGCCGACCAGGGGACTATCGGTACTTCTCGGACACGGCTGGGCGCGGGTGCGACAGACGACCGGGCAAACACGATAGATTGCAAGGAGGCGGCTAACTCGCTCACCGGAGGAGGGACGTGACCGAGGAAACGGCTGTGTCCGCGCTTGGCGCAACGGGCATACGCGACGCGGTAACTGTCCGGATACCAGCGGACAGCGCATACCTCTCCGTGCTCAGGACCGCGACGGCCGGGCTCGCGGCGCGACTCGATTTCACGCTGGACGAGATCGAGGACCTGCGGATCGGTGTCGACGAGGCGTGCGCGATGCTCCTCGCCCAGGCACTTCCCGGGACCGACCTGACGACGGAGTTCGAACTCGACGGTGATGGGATGCGGGTCGCGGTCTCGGTTCTGACCGCGGACGGTCGGCTCCCGGCGCGCGACACCTTCGCGTGGAAGGTGCTCAGCGCGCTCGCGGGCGATGTCGACGCACGGGTGGGCCCCGACGACAGGGTGGTCATCATGCTCTACAAACGGCGAGACACCGCGGAGCCGGCGTGAGCGAAAGGAGCCCCACTCTGACGACGAGGACGGAACACTCTGTGCCGGATCGAGCGCGGGCGCGGGAGCTCTTCCGGCAACTCGGTGACTACGACGCGGACTCCCCGGAACGTCAGCGCATACGCGACGAACTCGTGGAGCTGCACCTACCGCTGGTTGAGTACCTCGCACGGCGGTTCCGGAACCGGGGTGAGTGGCTGGACGACCTCACCCAGGTGGCGACGATCGGGCTGATCAAGTCGATCGACCGGTTCGACCTGGACCGCGGAGTGGAGTTCTCCACCTACGCCACGCCCACCATCGTGGGCGAGATCAAACGGCACTTCCGCGACAAGGGGTGGGCGGTTCGCGTACCCCGCCGGCTCCAGGAGCTCAAGCTCTCCCTCACCAAGGCCGTGGGTGAGCTGTCGCAGAGCAAGGGTCGGGCACCCACGGTGCACGAGCTCGCCGAGCACCTGAGCATGACCGAGGAGGAGGTGCTGGAGGGCCTGGAGTCCGCCAACGCCTATTCCACGGTCTCCCTGGACGCTCCGGACAGCGGCGACGAGGACGCACCGGCCGTGGCGGACTCACTGGGGATCATCGACGACTCGCTGGAAGGTGTGGAGTACCGGGAGTCGCTCAAGCCTCTCCTGGAGCAGCTTCCCACGCGGGAGAAGCGGATCCTGTTGCTGCGGTTCTTCGGCAACATGACGCAGTCACAGATCGCGGCCGAGCTGGGGATCTCCCAGATGCACGTGTCGCGCCTCCTCGCCCGCACGCTGGCCCAGCTTCGGCAGGCGTTGACGACGGAGGACTGACCTGAGGGGCGGGTACGACTCCGCCCCGTCACCCCGCGGATCGCCGCCGTGTCGTGTCCGGGTACAGCACGGCGGTCGATGGTGGGGAGAGCACGAGGAACAGGACGATCGCCGCGACCCCCGCGAGAGCGCCGGCGAGGGCCGGGGATCCGGACTGCCAGAGGTAGTAGGCCACCGGAAGCGCGAACAACTGCGTGAGTACGACCGGCGTGCGGGACTTCTCGTTGCGGCGCACGAGCCCCCAGGCGAAGTAGCACAGGAACCCGCCGCCCCCCACCAGGACCGCGGCCAGCGCCAGGGACGAGCTGAGCGACGCGGCGTTGCCCTGGACCACATAGACGACGCCGACGGCGCCGAAGACGAGGATCCCGAGCCCGACCACGGCTTGGCCCACCGCGGCGCCGATCAGAGTTATTGGTGTTCCAGACACGTCTGCACTGTAGACGATGCCGTGGTGTGGACGCCGCGCCAATGTGGCACCCACGTCACTGGGGATATCCGCGCGGGACGACCTAGACTGAGCTCCGTGCGTGCCCTCTATGTCGTCAATCCCCACGCCACGACGACCACGGCTCACATCAGGGACGTGATCGCAGGAGAGCTGAAGGCGAACCTCGACCTCGAGCTGGTCGAGACGCGACACCAGGGCCACGCGCGGGACCTGGCGCGCCAGGCCACCGAGGAGGGGATCGACCTCCTGATCGCCCTCGGCGGTGACGGCACGATCAACGAGATCGTGAACGGCGTGCTGGAGACCCCCGGCCCGCACCCCGCCGTGACCGTCGTCCCCGGCGGCAGCGGAAACGTCTTCGCCCGGGGACTGGGGCTTCCGCGCGACCCGGTGCAGGCCACCAGGGCGATCCTGGAACGGATCGAGGCCGGGGCGGAACCGCGGTGGGTCAACCTCGGATGGGTCGACGACGGCAGCACCGGCCGCTACTTCACCTTCAACGCGGGCTTCGGGTGGGACGCGCGGGTGTTGCAGGAGGTGGAGCACCAACGCACCGCGGGACACAAGGCGTCCGCCCAGCGCTACGCCGCCAACGCCCTCCGCCTGTTCCTCACCGACCCCAGTGTTCGGCGCCCCACGTTCCACGTGGAGCTCCCCGACGGGCTCTCGATCTCCGACGTCTACCTGACCCTGGTGACGAACATGTCGCCGTGGACGTTCGCCGGGCCGCTCGCCATCCAGCCCACCCCCGACTGCCGCCTGGACGGCGGGCTGGACGCCTTCGTACTGACCCGGATCGACCCGGTCAGCGTCGGCAGGGCGCTCGCCAAGATGCTCACGCCAGGAGGCGCCCCGCCGCACGGCCGCGGGTACAGCATCCTGCATGATGTGCAGAGCTTCACGATCCGTGCCAGTGAACCCAGCGCCTGGCACGTGGACGGCGACTACCTCGGCCACCAAGATCATCTCGGTTTCGTTTCGGTCGCGAAAGCGTTGCAGGTTATCGCATAATCGCCCGGTATTTGACCGAGTTGCGGCCTCCTGTGACGCATACGACAAGCCGTGTGCCCCACACGACCCCCAACCACTCTTGCGCGGATTGGGTAACCCTGAGACGCTCGATGTGTTGCCGCACGTTACGGGGCAATTAACGAACCGAAAGCACCCGCCGGCCGTACCCGCGGAAGTCGGGGCCCCGAATGACGCCTCCAAACCGGAATCACAGTCGGCCTCGAATTCGCGTGCTCGTGAATTCGTTCACATAATTCAGGAGTGGAACGCATGGACTGGCGCCACCACGCCGCCTGCCGTGACGAAGACCCCGAGCTTTTCTTCCCCATTGGTAACTCGGGCCCGGCAGCCGTACAGATCGAAGAGGCCAAAGAGGTCTGTCGCCGTTGCCCCGCCGTGACCGCGTGTCTGCACTGGGCGCTGGAATCCGGGCAGGACGGTGGCGTCTGGGGCGGCACCAGCGAAGAGGAACGCCGCGCGCTGAAGCGCCGCACCCCCGCCGGTCGCGTCTCCGCGTTCTAGCCGGAGCGTCCCCGCGGTGGGAGCCCGACCCCGCCATACCCGGTGGACTCCGGTGCGGGACCTCGCCCAGTCCTGGCCCTGACCTCGAACGTCGCCCGGCCGTGGCCGCCCGTTGGGCCCACGCCGCGCTCGACGGCACGGCGCCGCTCGGCCCCATGGTGTCGCGCGAAGGCTCCACGCCCGTCGACCGCGCGAGGTGACTCAGGCGCGTGGTGCCGGCAACGGATGGCCCTCCACCGGGACGTCGATCGTGACCGCGGATCCCTCAGCCCCCGGTCTTCCGACGGCGAACTTTCCGCCCAACTCGCTGACGACGAGCGTGCGCACGATTTGCAGTCCCAGATGCTGAGTGTTCTCGACGTCGAGCCCTTCGGGAAAGCCGACGCCGTCGTCGGTGACCGTGACGAGAAGCCGTTCGTCCGAACCGTCGGCCGCGTCGCGGGTTGTCCGGCGCACTTCGACCTCGATTCTTCCGGGCCCGTTTCGTAGCCCGTGTTCCACCGAGTTCTGTACCAACTCGGTGAGCGCCATTGACAGTGGCGTCGCCACCATGGTCGGCAGCGAACCGAATTGCCCAATTCGCACCGGACGCACCGGGCGTTCGGTGGCCGAAACCTCCGCCGCCATTTCCATCACGCGGTCGGCGATGTCGTCGAAATCCACGATCTCGTCCGGCGCGTGCGCCAGCGTCTCGTGCACGAGGGCGATCGCCCCGACCCGCCGCACGGCCTCGTTCAACGCCAGCCGGCCCTCGGCGTTGTCCAGCCGCCGGGACTGCAACCGGAGCAGGGCCGCGACGGTCTGCAGGTTGTTCTTCACCCGATGGTGGATCTCGCGGATCGTGGCGTCCTTGGTGAGGAGCTCTCGCTCGCGGCGGCGAAGCTCCGTCACGTCGCGCACCATGATCAGCGCGCCGCTGCGCGTCCCGCCGACGATCAATGGAATGGCGCGGAGCTGCACCACGACACCGCGTGCGCCGATCTCCGCCTCGCCGGCGGCACGTCCGCCGGCGACCCAGCTCAGGGACTCGTCCCGCGCCTCACCGGGAGCCGCCAGTTCCAGGCTCGTTGGGGCGAGCTCCGCGCCCACGAGGTCCGCGGTGAGTCCGAGCCGGCGATAGGCCGACAGGGCGTTGGGACTCGCGTACTCCACCCGCCCGTCCCGGTCCAGCCGCAGCAGTCCGTCGCCCACGCGGGGGGACCGGACCATGAGCGGGCCCTGGTCGTCGAACGGGAACTCGCCCTCGGAGATCATCTGGGCGAGGTCGCTGGCGCTCTGTAGGTAAGTGAGCTCGAGTCGGCTCGGTGTCCGCGCCGAGCTCAGGTTGGTGCTGCGCTGTAGTACGGCGATGGGCTGCCCGTCCCGTCGCACGGGGATGAGCTCCTCCCTCACGGGGACGCCACCGGACCAGTTGGGGTCTCCCTCGCGGATGATGCGGCCCTCGCTCCACGCACGGTCGATCAGCAACCGCTTGTCGGCGAGCTGCGCGCGGAGGCTTCCCGGCTCCCGGTGGCCCTCCTCGTGCAGCACCAGCTCCACGAGGTCGTCCTGGAAGGCGGTCGGGCCGGTGGTCGGTCGCATCTGGGCGACCGCGACCCAGCCATCGTCGTCGCTGAGCCGTACCCACAGGACCAGGTCCGCGAACGAGAGGTCGGCCAGGAGCTGCCAGTCGGAGAGCAGCGCGTGCAACCACTCCACGTCCGCGGTTCGCAAAGCCGTATAACGTCGAATCAGGTCACTCAGATGAGGCAACTTCTCGCTTCCTCCCACGAGCACCGCACCGCCTGGATGCCGTGCGCCAGCCCTGCGGAGGTCCCCGGCGATTCGGGGATCCCCGTCGCAGGGTATCCGTGGTGAACTGCGAAGATGCTCTGAGGATCGTCGGGCGGTCAGTGGTGGAGGAAACCGAGGTGGCGGTGCGGCACACGACAGGGGAAAGTCCCCGGATCCCAAAGTACTACCAGGTGAAACGGCTCCTGTTAGAGCTCGTCTCCACCATGCCGGCGGGAAGTCCCGTTCCTCCCGAACGGTCCTTGGCGAAGCGTTTCGCGACGTCACGGACCACGGTGCGCCAGGCCCTGAGCGAGATGGTGGTCGAGGGTCGACTGCTGCGTATCCAGGGCAAGGGCACGTTCGTGGCCAAACCGAAGGTGACCCAGGTGTTGCAGCTCAGCAGCTACACCGAGCAGATCCGGTCCCACGGCCTCCACCCGGCGACCCGAATCCTCGACATCACCTACGTCAACGCCGACGAACGCCTGGCCGAGCTGCTCGGAATCCGCACCGGCGGACGGGTGCTGCGGATCGAGCGGTTGCGGATGGCCAACGGGGAGCCCATGGCCGTGGAGACGGCGCACCTCGCGGCACGGCGCTTCCCCGGGCTGCGCCGACAGCTCGACCGTCACGCCTCGCTGTACGAGGCGCTCGCCTGCGCCTACGGGGTGCACCTGTCCGAGGCCGAGGCGACGATCGAGACCGTGCTCGCGACTCCCGAGGACGCCCGCCTGCTGGGCATCGACGTGGGGCTGCCACTGGTCCTGCACTCCCAGCACAGTCTGGACTCCGAAGGGCAACCCGTGGAGTGGGTCCGTTCCCTGTACCGAGGAGACCGATACAAGTTCGTCACCCGACTGCGTCCTCCGCATGAATGAGTTCTGTCACTGTGGGGCGCGGTGCAGCGACGACACGATGATGGCGAATTGGTTACCGATCGGTGGGGGACGCCGGCATGACCACATCAGACCAGACAGGACGGCTCACCGGCCATGGTGGGGTGCACGCGGTCGAGGCCGCACGGCAGCACGGCGTTGACACTGTATTCACGCTCTCCGGCGGTCACATCTTCCCCATCTACGACGGTGCGCTCCAGACCGAGCCGGCGTTACGTCTGTTGGACGTGCGCCACGAGCAGACCGCCGTGTTCGCCGCGGAGGGCGTCGGCAAGCTGACGCGACGCGCCGGGTGGGCCGTGCTGACCGCCGGCCCCGGCGTGACCAACGGCGTCAGCGGGATCGCCACCGCGCACTTCAACGGGTCGCCCCTGGTGGTGGTCGGGGGCCGCGCGCCGAGCAACCGGTGGGGGCAGGGGCTTCTCCAGGAGCTCGACCAGCCACCGCTGGTCGACTCGATCACCAAACGGTCCTGGACCACGCGGGGGACCTCCGAGATCCACGCCGCGATGCACCAGGCGTTCGCCGAGGCGAACACCCCACACCGCGGACCGGTGTTCGTGGACGTCCCCATGGACGAGCTCTACGACCAGGCCGACGTGGAGCGCGGCGCGCCTCCGGCGGCGTCGCCGGGCGCCGAGGCCGACCCGGAGGCGATCACCGAGATCGCCCAGCTCTTGAGCGACGCCGAACGCCCCGTCATCGTGCTGGGCTCCGACGTGTGGATGAACGGCGCTGAGCGGGTCGCCCGGGAGTCCGTCGAGGAGCTCGGGGTGCCCGTCATCACCAACGGCCAGGGCCGTGGCGTCCTGCCCCGCGGCCACGCCCTGCTCGCGACCCGCGCCCGGTCGACCGCGCTCGGGCGCACCGACCTGGTGATCGTGATCGGGACGGCGCTGGACTTCCGCCTCAATCACGGACTGTTCGCCGGCCGGGACGGCCACCCCCTCGCCCGGGTCGTGCACATCGTGGACGCGCCCGAGCGGATCGCCTCCCACCTCACTCTCGCCGGGGCCGCGCACGGAGACCTGTCGGCCATCATCCGCGAGCTCACCGCCAAGACCGTCCCCAACCCGCGCCTGCCCGCCTGGCGCGAGACCATCGACGCGGCGCGCGCGGCCACCACCCAGCAGGACCGGGAACTCCTCACCAGCGATACCGACCCGATCCACCCCGGACGTGTCTACGGCGAACTCAACCGGGTCCTCGCCGACGACGCGGTCGTCATCGGCGACGGCGGCGACTTCGTGTCCTACGCCGGCAAGTACGTCGAACCGATGCGTCCGGGCAACTGGATGGACCCCGGCCCGTTCGGCTGTCTGGGAACCGGCATGGGCTACGCGATCGCGGCACGACTGAGCCGCCCCTCCGCCCAGGTCGTCGTGCTCCTCGGCGACGGCGCGGCGGGTTTCTCGCTCATGGACGTCGACACGTTGGTCCGCCACCGGCTGAACGTGGTCATGGTGTGCGGCAACAACGGCATCTGGGCGCTGGAGAAGCACCCGATGCAGGCGATCTACGGCTACGACGCGGTCGCCGACCTCACCCCCCAGACCCGCTACGACGAGGTCGTCCGCTCACTGGGCGGAGGCGGCGAGCTCGTCACGAGCCCCCACGAGATCGGCGCGGCCCTCACCCGCGCCTTCGACCACGACGGCCCCTACATGGTCAACATCGCCACCGACCCGGACGCCGTGTACCCCCGCAAGACGATGGGCGTCTGACGGGGGTCAGGATCCCTCGCCGCGCCACCAGTCGGCGTCCGGGCGGTGGGCCGCACGGGCGAGGGCCTCGACCACCTCGACGTCGTACTCGCGGTCGGTGTCCATGCGCAGCCGGTTGATCACGGCGTTCACCCGGTCCTCGTCGGCGCGCTCGCCGACCAGGTCGTCGAAGGCGTTCGCCACCTTGATGATGCGGCTGCCCAAGGGTGGGGCGCCCATGTCGGCGACGCCGGCGGCGGGTTCGCACTGTCGGCGGACGAGCTCGGCGACGCCGTCGAGGACACCGGTCTCACGGATGACGGCGGAGCCGAGCTCCGCGATGCGGCGCTGCTCCCGGGGGGCGGCGAGCACGGTCGCGCCGGAGGGGATGGGATCGGGGAGGGAGAGCTGCCCGATGTCGTGCATGAGCGCGGCGTACTCCAGGTCGAGCAGTTCGGACTCCCGCATGCCCAGCTCCCGCCCCACCGCGCGGGAGAGGCGGCTCACCCGGCGCGAGTGTCCGCTGGCGACGTAGCCGCCCACCTCCGTGACGCGGGACAGCGCGCGGACGGTTTGGAGGTAGGTGCGTCGGACCTCGGCGAACCGACGGAACGCGACCTGGGTGACCAGCAGCGGCGCGACGAAGACCAGCAGGGCGAAGACCCCCATGACGCTGCTCGCCAGAGCGATGAGGATGCCCGAGGCGCCGATCGCGACACCGATGCGGACCTGTGCCCCCATCTCGTCGACGATCGCGACACCGAAGCGGGTCCGCAGTCCCTCGGCGCGGATGGCCGCCGCCAGGCACGAGTCCAGTAACCAGCTCCCGATTCCCAGGGCCGCCATCAACCCCAGCGCGCTCCACCACTCCCCCTCCGGTGGGCCGAGGGCGCTGGTGAAGGGGCGGAACGCCATCGCGATGAGGGCGACGATGAGCAGCCGTCGCGCGAGGTCACTCCACTGCGGGGTGCGTCCGACCGCGACGTGCGGCAGCTCGCCGACGGCGAAGCCGATGGCGGTCACCGCGATGACCTGGGCGGCGGAGTGGTCGGCCGGCTCGTCGCCCATCAGGAGCAGGAAGGTGTAGGCCATGGCGCCCGCGGAGGCGAGTGGAGCGATCTCCCGGTTCCCGGGCAGGGTGATGCGGGCCAGTTCCCCGACGGCGATCAGTCCCCCGAACGCCAGCGCGGTGTGCGGGCTCACGACACCGTCCACCGCGGTCTGGATGATCGTGATGACGGCGATCAGCAGCGCCGTTACCCCGACCACCGTCTGGACGGCGCCGGACTGGCGCCGGTCCTGCCGGTGGCGCCCCTGCGCGGTGTCGGAGAGCTCGCGGGGGCTCATCGGGGGTTCTCCCCCGCGATACGCAGCGGGGCGCTGGGATCGTCGTGGTCCTGACGCGCCACCTGGACGCCGGCGTCCTTGGGCGGAATCACCGTGTCGACGGGGGTCCAGCCGTCACGTTCGACGGCCTCGACCAGCGCCTGCACCATGCGGGGGTCGAACTGGGCGCCGGAGCACTTGCGCAGCTCGGCGATCGCGGCGTCGACGCTGCGTGCCCGCCGGTAGGAACGGGTGGAGGTCATGCAGTCGAACGCGTCGGCGACGGCGATCACGCGGGCGAACTCCGGAATGTCGTTCTCGGCGAGGCCCATCGGGTATCCCCGTCCGTCCATGCGCTCGTGGTGGTGCATGATGCCGGCCAGCGCCTCGTCTAGGAAGCCGATCTCTCGGACGATCTCGTATCCGCGGACCGGGTGCAGTTGGATCGCCGCGAACTCCTCCTCGGTCAACGCGCCCGGTTTCTGCAGCACCTTGGTCGGCACCCCGAGTTTGCCGACGTCGTGCAGCATGCCGGCGAATCCGAGGCTCTGCACGCGCTCCGCGCTCATGCGCAGTTCCCGCGCGATCATCGTGGAGGCGGCGGAGACCCGCATGCAGTGACCCCGGGTGTAGTAGTCCTTGGTCTCGACCGCCTGGCACAGGGTCGCGAGGGTGGCGTCCCGGGCGCGTCCCTCCGCGACGTACTGCTCGAACGCCCACCGCGCGGTGAACAGGGGGATCAGTACGAGCACCGCGGCGAACGGGCCGACGACGCCCCACACGGCGGCGATGAACAGCCCCAGCGTTCCGTAGCCGAGTGAGGACAGCTCGAGCGTGGCCAAGGGGCGCCAGCGCACCTGGCCGACGCTGGGCCGCACCACGCCCAGGCACCACATGAGACCGCCGACCAAAGCAGTGTTCACCAGGGTGTGGACGAGGACCGCCACCCCGAACGGCAGCAGGATCCAGGGGAAGCTGTCGTGCTCCGGCACGCCGACCGTTCCGCCCAGCACGACGTAGCTGAGGCCCGCGACGTATCCCGCGAGGCCGAACTGCGCGCCGTTGAAGAGGCGTTTGATGATCTGTTGCCGGCGGAACATGAGCGACGACGCGAAGCCGACGACCGCCGCGCCGACCGGGCCGACCAGGACGACGGCCGCCAGCGCGGCCGAGGCGCTGGGCGAGATGCGGTGCGGCCGGTGTCCACCATCGTGCTGACCGACTCGGCCAGCACGAAGAGAACGGCGAGAAGCACGAGAACGGTGATGTCCAGGTCCCCGTGGGGTCCATAGATCATCACCCCGACCGCGGCGGCGATCACCACAGCGACGTAGATCCGGGCGGCACCGGGCAACCCACGCATGCCAGACTCCCCTCCCCCGAGGACCCCCTCAACCACGCTGCACCCGGGATCGGTCAACTCCCCCGCCGATGGCGCACCGCGGTGTTGGACCGGCCTGGCAGCGGTCGCGAGGCGGCGCCCCTCCCACCGGCCACCGCGCTCCGCGACGAATTCACCCTCGCGGTAATTCGGCGGCCAGTTTAACCTTATTGGCAGCGCTTTTCACCGTGCTGCCTCGACCATTTCGACGCTCAGTGACGACGGCGAGACAGCGGCGTGCCAATTTCGGGGATGGGTGGACCCAGTTCTCACTCTCCGCAGCCTGTATTCTCGTCGTGGCTATTCACGATTCCCACACAACCGCAGCTCGGGCGGCCAGCCACCAAATACAACTACGGAGAGTGATTGAATATAACGGTTGCATGTCGGGCGACCAACCTGGTCACCCGACAACACCGCAGGTCACACGGTGCGACCGCGCTCCTCGACCTCGGCGCTGGCGAGTCGCGTCAGGACTTTGTCGCGCAGGCCGGGCGGCACCGGATCCCTCCCACAGCACCGCGCGACCAATCGCTTCACGGCCTCGTCCAGACCGTACTCGCGCAGGCAGGGCTCACACTGGTCCAGATGCTCGCGAATTTCCGCGCATCCGCCCTCTTCCAGCTCTCCGTCAAGGTAGGCATAAACCTTCGCCAGTACCTCACTGCACGGCGTGTCGCTGGGTCCCTCGCAGCTCATACACTCACCGGCCCTTGGTAGGTCGCGCGCGAACGGCGCCGTCCCGACTACTCATCACCGTTCTCCCCCAGAACCGGACGTGGTGCCGCTCGAGGACAGGATGCCGCGCGCGCCCGCGTACTCCTCCAGCATCGAGCGAAGCTGGCGACGTCCGCGGTGGAGGCGCGACATCACGGTGCCGATCGGCGTGTCCATGATCTCCGCGACTTCCTTGTAGGCGAAACCCTCAACGTCGGCGAGATACACCGCGATCCGGAAGTCCTCCGGAAGCTCCTGCAACGCGCGCTTCACGTCGGAGTCGGGGAGGTGCTCCAACGCCTCGGCCTCGGCCGACTTCAACCCCGAGGACGTGTGCGAGGCGGCCTGTGCGAGCTGCCAGTCCTCGACGTCCTCGGTCCCCGCCTGCTTGGGCTCCCGCTGCTTCTTGCGGTACGAGTTGATGAAGGTGTTGGTCAGGATGCGATACAGCCAGGCCTTCAGGTTCGTTCCCTCTTTGAACTGATGGAACGAACCAAACGCCTTGGCGAACGTCTCCTGAACCAAGTCCTCGGCGTCGGCCGGATTGCGGGTCATCCGCAACGCGGCCGAGTACATCTGGTCCAGGTAGGGCAGAACGTCCCGCTCGAAGCGGGCCCCCTGCTCCTCGACCGTCTCCTGACCCTTACTCAAGCCCTCCGGCCTCCTTGTACTGGTGTCCCACGGGGCGACCGTAGGCACACCATACATAGCCGAGGACGTGATCCGCATGGCACCGGCACGCCCGGGGGCCACCTCGGCTTCGCTGATCGCGACTCCACTTGCCACTGCGCTGGGCTCCTCTTTGCATCGGTTCCGCGTACGGGGGATGTCGTCCAGAACAACCGCGAACCCGAGGTGATTCCACGGTGGCGCTACCCCTGTCACCGGGAAGAAGATAGTTCGATACGAGAGAGTGGGGTAAAACACTCTGCAAAGAAGGTGGAGAGGAGAGCACGTGCGCCCGTCCTCCGGTTCTGCGCAACGCCCATCACTGTTCGAGGCGTCGGACGACTCGGACCTGCCGCCCCCACGATCACCGGCGGCGCACTTCGCGTCCCCGGACACGCTGTCGGCCTACTGGCGGTTCTACTGGGCCGTCGCCGACGTGCAACTGACCCGCTGGCTCCCCACGGAGCCGTCCCGGATCCTCGACCTGTCGGGTCCGGACTCCCGTGGGGCGTCCCGGGCGGCGGCCGCCGGACACGACGTGGTCCAGCTCGTCCCCGCGTCCGAGGACAACCCGGTACTCCACGCCGAACTCCGGGCGCCGTCCCCACGGGGAACACCCGTGGGCCGGCTCCGGCCCGTCGTCGGTGACCCCACCTATCTCACCGGGTTCGCCAGCGACAGGTTCGACGCGGTGCTCGCCGACAACCGTGCGCTGTCGCGGCACCTCGCGACCGAGACCCTCCTGTCGGAGATCATGCGGGTGCTGCGTCCGGGTGGCCGGGCCTTGCTGTGCGTCGACTCCGTCGTGCTGGGCATGGCGTTGCTGGCGGAACAGACCCGCTGGCCGGAGCTGAGCTACGCGGCGGGAGCCGACGTCCTCCTCGTCCCCTGGCCGGACGGGTCGATCACACGCTGCTTCACCGTCGACCAGCTCTCGGAGTCGCTCGCGGACTCCGGCCTGCAGTTGGAGTGGGTGAAGCCGCGTACCGTGCTGTCCGCGTCCACCGTGGAACTCATGATGAACGACAAGCCCCAGGCGCTCCGTCGCCTGGTGGACATGGAGCTCAAGGCCGCGGAGTCCGACGACGCCGTCGGCGCACACCTGCTCGCCAGCGCGCGAAAACCGGGGACGTCGTCACCGGCGTCCTCGTGACGACTGGGGCCGCGTCGCCGCGGACGCACGACCGGCACGGTGGCGCGGTGCCAGCCCCGGCACCGCGGCGGCGCGGGCGGTCAGGTCGACGCGGTGAGCGCCCGCAGGGCGAAGGTGGCCACCAACCGGTGGGAGTCCTCCACCGTGGTCTCCGCGCGCAGCAGCGGCACGCGCTGGGACCCGATCAGCGCCATGATCAGACGTGAGACTGCGACGGTGTCGGTGACCACGAACTCTCCCGACTCCCCGCCCGCGGCGAGGATGTCGCCGAGAAGGCGGTGCATCGGCGCCACGTGCTCGGCGAGGGCCTGGTAGGCCTCGGGGCCGAGTGTCGCGCCGAGCTCCCCCGACGCCGGGTGCGGATGCTCGACGATGCCCTCGAGCTGGAGCAGCAGGAACCGGTCGAGGCGTTCGGCCGCGGTGTCCTCGGCCGTGACCCGGTCCTCGTAGCGCCGTACGAACAGCGCGGTGACCTCCTCGGCGAAGGCGAGCAGCAGGGCCGGCTTGTCCGGGAAGTAGTTGTACAGCGCGGTCCGCGTCACCCCGGCGGCCTCGGCCACCTCGGTCAGCGACACCGAGTCGATCCCCCGGTGACGGGTCAGCGCCGACACCGCTTCCAGGATGCGCTCCCGCGTCTGGGCGCGATGCTCGGCGATCGTGGCCGCGGAGATCTTCGGCATACCCCCATCCTGGCACGCTGAGGCATGTCGAACGCGGCGGACGGAGCACGCCGTCGCGCCCCGTCCGCCGCGTGGACCCCGATGTGGGAGGCCGACGGAGTGCCAAGGTGGGCCCGCCCGCCGCCGCCACGAGGGTGTCTAGGCCGCCACCCGCGCACCGCGCGCCCGGCCCAGGGCCGCGAACACCTCGACGTTGAGCTGGTAGGCGAGCCGCGTCTCACCGATCATCCGTTCCCGCTCCGCGTCGTCGACGGGGAGGGCGTCCAGGCCGGCCCGGTAGGCGTTCTTGAACTTCGGCAGGCTGTCCAGGGTGTCGAAGACGTAGAACTCCACCCCGCGCCGGTCGGTGAGTCCGTAGGTGCGCTCGGCGACCTGGCGAATGAACTGCCCGCCGGACAGGTCGCCCATGTAGCGGGTGTAGTGGTGGGCGACGAAGCCGGCCGGCCACTCGGTCATCTGGCGGATCCGCGCGACGTAGGTCGTCGTGGGCAGGTTGGGCGCGATGGCCTGGCGCCATCCCTCCCCGTAGAGGAAGGCGAGGTCGCGCTCCAGTGCCGGAACGCGCTCCAGCTCGGGGAAGAGGACGGAACCGGCGACGGGGTCGTCCCGCAGCGCGCGGGCGGTCTCCTCCAGGGCGACGTAGGCGAAGTAGTGCTGCGCCACCAGAGCGGCGAAGTCCTCGAGCGGCAGCTCCCCGTTGAGCAGCTCCTGTGTGTAGCCGTGGTCCTCGGCCGCCTGATGGTTCGACCAGGTGGCGGCCTTGATCGCGTCGGACAGGGGAGGTGTGTCCTGTGTCTCGCTCAACGGTTCCCTTTCGCCGAGGGCTGCGAAGTGTGGTTGTCGGACCACCCACGTGGGCGGCGAACGCCGTGCACAAGATTATGACGACACGACGTCAGAAACAATGGAGAGAGGCGAGGCATGACTTTCCTGGTTTGACTGCCGCAAATATCATGGGTTGACCAGCCCTGTGGAGGGGGTTCCGCGCGCAGCCGCGGCCGGCCCCCAACGACGGGTTGCGGGCGGGGACAATCGGACTCACCATCCCCGTGCGGCCACGGTCCGCACGGATGCAGCGCGCCATGAGGACGCTGGACGGCAGGAACAGTGGGAGGGCAGGCGGACCACGGGCCATGTCCGAGGGTCGACGCCACTCACGAAAGGCGAAGAGCCATGGAGACCGGGCCAGCGCGACGCATATCGTCGTCCGTCGCGGCCTCGATGGCCGCCGGTTCCGTGGACAGGGACGAGGCGACAGAGTTGGTGCCGAATCCGACCCAGAGGGCTGAGATCCTCCTGATCGAGGACGACCCACAAGACGCTTTCCTGGTGGAGGAACTCCTCGCGGAAACCGAGTTGGACGCCCAGATCACCTGGGCCGCGACGCTGGCGGAAGCCCGCGAGGCCCTACCTGAGTTCCGTGGGTGCGTCCTGCTCGACATGAACCTTCCCGACGCCCGTGGTCGGGAACTGCTCAACGACGTACTCACCACCGCGAAGAACGCGGTGGTCGTCGTGCTGACCGGGCTCGACGACGAGCACGAGGGCATACAGGCCGTCGCCGCCGGCGCGCAGGACTACCTCGTCAAGGGACAGGTGGACGGTCCCCTGCTGGCCCGTAGCATGCGCTACGCGGTCGAGCGGCAGCGCGCCGACGAGCAGGCTCGCCAGCTTCGCGAGGCGGAGTTGCACGCGCGGGAGAACATGCGGCTGGAACGCGGACTCCTCCCCCAGGTGCTCCTGGACCGGTCCCGGTTCGTCTGTCACTCCTTCTACCGCCCCGGCCGGAAACGCGCCCTCGTCGGAGGCGACTTCTACGACGCCGTCCACCGGGACGGAACCACGCACATCATCATCGGTGACGTCAGTGGACACGGGCCGGACGAGGCCGCTCTGGGCGTCAGCATGCGTATCGCCTGGCGCGCGCTGGTGATGGGCGGGGTGACCGAGGCGGCGCTGATACCGGCACTGGAGGAGATCCTCGTCAGCGAACGCGGACAACAGGAGATGTACGCGACGCTGTGCCAGGTGAGCGTGGACGACGGCAGCGACCGGCTGCGGGTCCGCCTGTTCGGCCATCCCCCGCCGCTCATGACCGGTCCGGCGATCGGCATGACCCATCCGGGCGCTGTCCCCAACGAGATCACGGAGCTGCGGACCGACCCGCACCCACCGCTGGGGACGCTACCGCCGCATGACCTGCCGCAGTATCCCGAGGCCGCCGAGCACCATTTCCCGGCGGGAAGCGCGCTGTTGCTGTACACCGACGGCCTGCTGGACGCGCACGACGGCTCGGCCGACCGCCCTCGCATCGGGCTGGATGGGCTGCGCCAACT
Organism: Spiractinospora alimapuensis; assembly: GCF_018437505.1. Classification (NCBI taxonomy): domain Bacteria; kingdom Bacillati; phylum Actinomycetota; class Actinomycetes; order Streptosporangiales; family Nocardiopsidaceae; genus Spiractinospora; species Spiractinospora alimapuensis. The sequence goes on from NZ_CP072467.1 coordinate 2,369,052, forward strand.
GGTGAAGACGACGAGCACGGCCGGTTCCCCCGTCGCCGAGCTGCCCAAGGTCGTGGTGGACGCGGCCGAGCAGCGCAACGGCGGCCCGTTGCAGGACGACGTCGCGATGCTGCTCATCACCGACCGGACCAACCCGTGAGTGATGACGACCCCGCTGGCACCCCCTCGGCCGGCGGCACCGACGGCGACCCCTCCTCTTCCGACAGATCGCGCTCCGACCAGGACGCCGGCTCCGCGGGCTCGGGGAAACCGTCCGCGCGCGACGGCACCCGGGGCGCGTCTGGGACGCGGGGCGGAGTTGGGGCCGAACGGACGGCCAACGCCACGAAGGCTTCCGTCAATGATGGGGCGACGGGTGCCGCGGACCGGCGGGGGAAGGCGCCGTGGTCGCTGCGTCGCCGGGTCACCACCCTGCTCGCGACGGTCAGCGTCATCCTCGTCGGTGCCGTCTTCACCATCACCCTCAGCGCGCTGCAGGCGCGGGACAGCATGCTGGCACAGGTCGACGAGTTGGGGCCGTCCCAGATCGCGGTCCAGCAGATGATGGCGGCCTACGCCAACGAGGAAACCAGCGTCCGCAGCTACATCCAGACCCAGGATCCCGACTACCTCGCCGCCTACGAAGAGGCGCGCGACCTGCAGTACGAGAGCCTGAACACGCTGGAGGACCTCGACAACGAGGAGATCACCCAGAGCCTGGACGAGGTCGCCGAGGCGGCGGAGGCGTGGAACACCGAGTTCGCCGAGCCCGCGATCGCCACGGTGAACCGGGGCGACGAGGTCACCCGGGAGGACCGGCGCGAAGGCCGAGAACTGTTCAACGACCTGCGCTCGGCGTCCGTCCAGGCACGGGACCAGATCATCTCCGAGACCGAGGCCGCTCAGGATGATCTTCGCGCCGCGACACAGCAGCTCATCGCGCTGTTGGTTCTCGTCGGCGTGGTGGTCGTCGCGCTCCTCATCTTCGTGTGGGTCCTGCTGCAGGACTGGGTGCTTCGCCCACTCGACGAGCTGGGCCGCCACCTGCAGCAGGTCTCCGAGGGGCACTACCAGCACCGCATCGAGTTGCGGGCTCCGCCGGAGATCGAGCGGGTCGGGCTGGAGGTGGACTCGATGCGCGAGCGCATCGTCGCCGACCTGGACGAGGTGGCGCGGGCCCGGCGTACGCTGCAGAAGCAGTCGGAGCTGCTCAGCCGGCAGACCGCGGAGCTTCGACGCTCCAACGAGGAGCTGGAGCAGTTCGCCTACGCCTCGCACGACCTCCAAGAGCCCCTGCGCAAGGTGGCGAGCTTCTGTCAACTGTTGCAGCGCCGTTACCACGGGCAGCTCGACGAGCGCGCGGACAACTACATCGACTTCGCGGTCGAGGGCGCCAAACGGATGCAGGCCCTGATCAGCGGGCTGCTGGCCTTCTCCCGGGTCGGGCGCACCCACAACTTCACGCCGGTGTCCCTCAACGACACCTACGAGTCGGCGCTGCGCAGCCTCGGCTCGGCCATCGAGGAGACCGGCGCCACGGTGACCAGCGACGATCTCCCCACGGTCCACGGGGACAAGACGCTGCTCACTCAGGTGTTCTTCAACCTGATCGGCAACGCGATCAAGTTCCGCGGCGAGGAGGCTCCCGTGGTACGCGTTACCGTGGAGGAACGGGAGGGCGAATGGGTCTTCTCCTGTACCGACAACGGTATCGGGATCGAACCACAGTACGCTGACCGCATCTTCGCGCTGTTCCAGCGGCTCCAGCCGCGGGACAAGTACGGAGGCACCGGCATCGGCCTGGCCATGTGCCGGAAGATCGTGGAGTTCCACGGTGGGCGTATCTGGTTGGATCCCGAATGGAACGGACCAGGGACCCGTATCCGTTGGTCTCTACCGACGCGTTCCTCCACAGAGGACGACGAAGCGACGCAGGAACCAGGGGCGACCGAGAGTGGCCGGTGACCGAACCGGCTTCTCGGAGATTCCCGTGTCCAGACAGGGACGACAATGAGCGAGGTCGTGATGGTGCAGCCGATCGAGGTGCTGCTCGTCGAGGACGAGCCGGGCGACGTCCTCATGACCCGGGAAGCCTTCAAGGAACACCAACTCGGTAACCGTCTGCACGTGGTCTCCGACGGGGTGGAGGCGATGCGGTTCCTTCGCCAGGAGGAGGACCACGCCGACGCTCCCCGGCCCCACCTGATCCTGCTCGACCTCAACCTCCCCGGCAAAGACGGTCGGGAGGTACTCGCGGAGATCAAGGGCGACCCGGCGCTGGCCCACATCCCCGTCGTCGTGCTCACGACGTCGGAGTCCCAGGAGGACATCGTCCGCAGCTATCAACTGCACGCGAGCGCTTACGTGACGAAACCAGTCGATTTCGAGCAGTTCGTGACCGTGGTCCGTCAGATCGACGAGTTCTTCGTCACCGTGGTGCGCCTGCCCGAGGCCTAGTGCTTGGATACGGTGGCTTTATGAGTCTGCCGGAGCCTCGCGACCCCGCACAGCCCTACCGAGTGTGCCTGGTCTGTCTCGGGAACATCTGCCGCTCGCCGATGGCGGAGCAGGTGGTGCGCACCGAGCTCGAACGTGCCGGTCTGGACGGTGCCGTCCGTGTCGACAGCGCCGGTACCGGGAGTTGGCACATCGGGTCACCCATGGACGACAGGGCCGCGTCCACACTGCGCATCCACGGATACCTGACCGATCACGTCGCCCGCCGGTTCGACCCCGAGTGGTTCGCCGACCGGGACCTCGTGCTGGCGATGGACGCCGACAACCAGGCCGATCTCGTCCGCGTGGCGCCGGCGGGCGACCGTGACCGGATCCGTCTGTTCCTGTCCTTCGCCGCCGACGGCGGCCCGCACGCCGAGGTCCCCGACCCCTACTACGGCGGGGACGACGGCTTCACGACCGTCCTCAACATGATCGAAGGCGCGAGCAAGGGGCTGGTGAGCGAGATCGCCCAGACCCTGCGTCGGCGATGACCGTCGCCGCGCGGATCTCCGACGTCATCGGACTCCCCGTGCGGGAGGCCCGGGCCCTGGGGCGCAGCCACGACTGGTCGCTCTACCGCCTCGACCTGGCGGACGCGGGGCACGGGTTCGCCAAGGTCGCCGACGTGCCACACGTGGGCCTGTTCGACGCCGAGGCGCGCGGCTTGCGCTGGCTGGGTGCCGCGCGGGCGGCGCCGGTCCCGGACGTCCTCGGGTGGTCGGCGGAGCTTCTCGCGCTGAGGTGGGTGCCCGACACTCCCGCCAGCGCGTCGCGGCACGCCGGTTCGGGGCACGGCTCGCGAGGATGCACGACGCCGGCGCCGAGTCCTTCGGCGCGGACTGGTCGGGGTACATCGGTCCACTGCCACTCGACAACACGCCCTCGACCGACTGGTCGGAGTTCTACGCCCGACGGCGCCTGCTCCCCTACCTGCGACGGGCCAGTGACGTCGGCGCGCTGCGACCCGCCGACGTGGCCTTGGTGGAACGGGTGATTGAACGGTTGCCGGAGCTTGCCGGCCCGAGTGAGCCTCCGGCACGGATCCACGGCGATCTGTGGAGCGGCAACGTGCTCTGGCAACCAGACACCGCCACCGTCATCGACCCTGCCGCACACGGTGGACACCGCGAGACCGACCTGGCGATGCTCGCCCTGTTCGGTCTCCCGCACCTGGAGGAGGTCCTCGCCGCCTACCAGGAGGAAACCCCGCTCGCCGACGGGTGGCGTCAGCGGGTGCCCCTGCACCAGCTCCATCCTCTCCTCGTCCACGCCGCCCTGTTCGGCTCGGGCTACCGTGCCGCCACCCGGGACGCCGCCAAGGCCGCGCTACGCGGGTGAGAGTCCGGCCATCTCCACCGCACACTCAGGAATCCCCCGGCCTGACACGGAGTTTTCGCCAAAGAGGGACACCGGGAACCGAGGATGGGGTGGTCACGATGACCGATCAGAGCACCACCGCTGGGGAGCCGCGCGACGCGGACCGATGGAACGCCATGTACGAGTCGCGGAGGAAGGTGTTCAGCGGCGAACCCAACGGGGTTCTCGTCGCCGAGGTCACCGACCTCCCGCCGGGCCAGGCGCTGGACGTGGGCTGCGGTGAGGGCGCGGACGCGCTGTGGCTGGCACGCCGCGGCTGGCTGGTGACCGCGGTGGACATCTCGCAGGTCGCCCTGAAACGTGCGGCGGCCGCCGGTTCCGACCTCGCGGAACGCATCGCGTGGGCCCACGCGGACCTCGCCGTCGTCCCCCCGCCCGTCGCCGCGTTCGACCTCGTGTCGGTCCAGTACTTCCCGATCCCGCGTGACCCCGCCCACACGCCCCTGCCCGGCCTGCTGGCCGCGGTCGCCACCGGCGGGACCCTGCTGGTCGTCAGCCACGACTTCGCCGACCTCCCCCCGGACCGCGACCTCGACCCACGGGACTACTACCAGCCCGCCGACATCGCCGACCTGCTGACCGACGACTGGACCATCCAGGTCAACGAGACACGTCCCCGCCCCGGCACACCACCGGAAGGCACCCACCACACGAGGGACACAGTGTTGCGCGCGCGACGCGCGCGGTGAGATGGGCGAGCCCAATGGGTGCTACGTCGCCCGGTAGGGGTCCGGCCGGGGGTGGGAGGGGGCTCGTGCCCCCGGCCGGGGTTTGTGGGGGTTAGGTGGTGGTGAGTTTGGCGGTGATGGTGTGGTGGTTGGCGAATTTGAGGGCGCGCCACCAGTCGCTGTGCGCTTCGACGAGCCACAACCCTTGGCCGGATTCGGGGAGCCCGTCCGCGTTTCCGCGTGGTCGTTTGTAGGGCGGGTAGGGGGCTCCGTTGTCGGTGACACTCAGGTAGAGGGTCGAGTCCTGGAACTCGGTGTGCACGGTGTAGGTGCCACCCGGTTTCCCGCTACGGGAATGCTTGACCGCGTTCGTCGCGAATTCGGAGGCGATCAGGACCGCGCGATCGGCAGTGTCTTGGTTGACTCCGTGGAGTGCGCATTGTTCGCTCACCCACGCGCGGGCGAGTGCGACGGTTTCCGGAACGCCGTCCAGGGTCTTCTCGGGGGTTGTTGGGGTGATCGGCCTCATCACACGCCACCACCCACAACACGCATAGGGCCGGTCGCGAGCACCGACGACACCGTCGACGGATGCGTCAACGCCACCCCGCAGGACCGGCAGCAGGTCCACGCCACCGACTCGAACACGTAGCGCCGGATCCGCGCGGGACCACGACGCCGAAACCACACACGGCCGTTAAGGTCAGACACGTCCATCTGGCTACCTCCAGTTGGGCCACGCCCGGATAGAAGTCCTCTATCGCGGGGGTCTCTTACTGGAACGGGTCCACTTTCGCGCGTGCCTCAAAGATTCGCTACATACTTCAAGGTCGCGAATGAGATTGGGGTTATCCCACTTGAATGAGGTTGCTTGTGCTTAAATGGGGCATGGATCATCTACAGAAGGAGATCAACGTACGGTTAGGCCGTGAGATCAGTCGACTGCGGCGCTATTCCCGATACACACAGTCCAGACTGGCGGCCGAGGTAGGGGTGAGCCAGACGCATATCGGGAACATCGAACGCGGGGAACGAACACCCGATGTCCGTCTCGTGGCGGACATCGACAGTGCGCTGAACGCCAAGGGCCGCCTGGACAAGCTGTGGGCGACACTGTCTGGTGATGGCGAACCCGTGTGGCTGGACGACCTTGCACAGATCGAGCGCGAGGCCGTCTCTGTCATGGAATGTCACAACGCGTTGTTCCCCGCCTTACTGCAAACCGAGGCATATGCCGAGGTAGTGACCCAATGCACCTCACCCTGGGCAACTGGGGAGGAGATTCGGTCGACGGTTCAGGGCCGTATGAAACGAGCGACGTGGTTCGCGGAATCGACGACCCCTAGCTACCGTGTCGTCCTGGATCACTCGGTGATCACGCGCACCGTGGGGAAAGCCGCAACGTCTGCCAACCAGCTAGCGCACGTCATTGCACTAATCGAACGACGCCGGATCTCTGCCCAGCTCGTCGCCCAGGGGTGCCACCCCGGACTCGGGGGGCCATTCGCGCTGATAGCATCACCGACGGCGCCAGATGTCGTATATGTCGAGTCTGCGGATGCGGGGCGCATGGTCGACGATCCGGTTCGCGTACAGCAATTCAGGCTGCTCTTCAGCGATATCCAAGCGGTCGCCCTCTCCCCAGAGGAGTCGCTGCAGCGCATGCGTGACGAGTTGGAGAAAGTGACCCATGATTGACGACACCTGGCAAAAGTCTTCCTACAGCGGGAACGTCCGCCAGAGTTGTGTCGAGGTTCGGCTCGCCCAAGGCATTTCCGTCAATCTCCGCGACACCCAGCACCGCCACCTCGGCCACCTCACTCTCCCCACCACCGAGTGGCAGGCCTTCCTCTATGCCGTGCGCCAGGACGAGCTTGGCTAGGTGCGAGGATCAGAACCACGCTGGCGGCGCGCTACCGAAGCTGTCGCTGACGGCCCGAACCCGCTAGATCTGGTGATCGTGTACTCGCGTTGAACCGTCGTGACGTGTCGGCCACGTTCCCGGAGCAGGACGAGCGTCGGGTTCCTGGCGGCGCGTGGTCGTTCAGAGTGACGGCTTGGTCGGCTCCGCGTCGGGTGATTCGCCCAGGAGGCGACGCAGGGACTCCACTCGCGAAGAGGAGACCGAGCCGGCCGTGCGGGCGGCGTCGAGGGCGCACTCGTCGGCGGTGGACAGGTGGGTGCAGCCGGGGCGGCAGTCCTCCAGGACCGGAGTGAGGTCGGGGAACGCCGCGACGATGTCGGCGGGGTCGACGTGGGCGAGGCCGAAACTGCGGACACCGGGGGTGTCGATGATCCAGCCGTCGTCGATGGGGAGCGCCACCGCCGAGGTGGAGGTGTGACGACCACGGCCGGTGACGGGGTTGACGCCGCCCACGGCGCGTTCCGCCTCCGGAACCAGCAGGTTGACCAGCGTGGACTTGCCGACGCCGGAGGAGCCGACCAGCACGCTCGTCCGGTCCCGCAGGTGTCGCCGCAGCTCCTCCACACCCGACACCGCGCCGTGCACGCTGGTCACCACCTGGTCGAGGCCGAGCCCGGCGTAGGGGGCCAGCACCTCGGTGGGTTCGGCGAGATCGGCCTTGGTCAGGCAGAGGAGCGGGGTGACACCGGCCTCGTACGCGGCGACCAGGCATCGGTCGATCAGGCGGGGCTGTGGATCGGGGTCCGCGAGGGCCATCACGATCACGAGCTGGTCGGCGTTGGCCACGATGACCCGCTCGACGGGGTCGGTGTCATCGGCGCTGCGGCGAAGCACGGAGGTCCGTTCCTCCACCCGCACCACTCGGGCGAGGGTGTCGGGCGCGCCGGAGACGTCGCCCACCAAGGCCACGGAGTCGCCGACGACGATGCTGCCACGCCCGAGTTCCCGGGCCTTCATCGCCACGACGGGGCGACCGTCGACCAGGCACCGGTAGCGGCCACGGTCCACCGCGGTCACGAAGGCCGGGGTGGCGTTCTCGTGCTTGGGGCGGCGGCGTGTTCGGGGTCGGGAGCCGCCACGTGCCCGGACACGGACGTCCTCCTCGTCCAGGTTCCGGGAGCGCGACCTCAAGAGACGACCCCACCCCACAGCCCCGGAAAGTCGGGCAGGGTTTTGCCCGTGGTCGCAATGTTCTCCACCCGCACGTCGGGCACGCGTAGGCCGATCACCGCGCCCGCCGTGGCCATCCGGTGGTCGTCGTAGGAGTGGAAGACCCCGCCGCGCAGGGCACGGGGCTCGATCACGAGGCCGTCGTCGAGTTCCCGCACGTCGCCGCCGAGGGCGTTGATCTCGTTGGCGAGGGCGGCGATCCGGTCGGTCTCGTGCCGACGAAGGTGGGCCACCCCGGTGATCCGCGACGGTGTGGTGGCCAGGGCGGCGACGGCGGCGATGGTGGGGGTCAGCTCCCCCACGGCGCGCAGGTCGACCTCGATACCGCGGACCTCCTGCCCGCCCCGCAGGGTCAGGCCCGACGCGTCCCGCTCGACGCTGCCTCCCATCTGGGTGAACAGTTCCCGCAGCGCGTCCCCGGGCTGTGTCGTCGTCTGGGGCCAGTCGGCGATCGTGACGCGGCCCCCCGTCACCAGCGCGGCGGCGAGGAAGGGGGCGGCGTTGGAGAGGTCCGGCTCCACCGTGATGTCGCCCGCGTCGATGGGACCGGGCGCGACCCGCCAGATGTCGGGGGTCGCGTCGTCCACGTCCACCCCGGCGGCGCGCAGCATGGCCGCCGTCATCTCCAGGTGCGGCTGGGAGGGCACGGGCGGACCCTGGTGGTGGATCTCGACCCCGCGCGAGAATCTGGGGGCACTGAGCATGAGGGCGGAGATGAACTGTGAGGACGCTGAGGCGTCGACGGCGGCGGGGCCGCCGGGAATGCTGCCCGTGCCGCGGACGACCGCGGGGATCGCCCCCCGCCCGTCGTCGTCGATGGCGGCGCCCAGCGTGCGTAGGGCGGCGAAGAGCTCGCCAACGGGCCGCTCGCGAGCCCGCGGGTCGCCGTCGAAGGTGACGTCCCCGGACGCCAGCGCGGCCACCGGGGGAACGAAGCGCATGACGGTGCCGGCGTTTCCGACGTCCACGAGCGCGGGACCGCGCAGTTCCCGGGGTGTCACCCACCAGTCGCCGTCGGACTCCGTGATGACGATGCCCAGGGCCCGCAGCGCCGCCGCCATGAGATCGGTGTCGCGGCTGCGCAGCGGCCGGCGCACCGTCGCGGGACGCTCCGAGAGCGCGGCGAGGATCAGGGCCCGGTTCGTCATCGACTTGGATCCGGGCAGCCGCACGGTGGCGTCCACCGGGCCCGTCGCCGTCGGCGACGGCCACAGGTGCTCGGGGTGGGTCTGATCCGGCTGCGTGGGCGCGAAATCGGGCATGGTCACAGGCTAGCCGGTTCCTGGTGGCGGGTCCGGCCACCCGACCGGTGCGGCGACGCCCGTCTGGTTCCGCCGCCCACCGAGATGTCCCCGCGCTTCGGTCACCGGGAGGATCTACGCTGGGGCGATATGTGTGGACGTTATGCGCAGTCCCGGGACACCCACGAGCTGCAACTGCAGTTCGACTTCACGCGACCGTCCCCGGACGAGCTCCGCAACCCGCGGGCCTGGCCGCCGCTGGAGGAAGTGGCGGCGGACTACAACATCGCTCCCGGCTCACAGGTGTACGCGGTGCTGGGACAGCCGGCCAACCGCCCCGAGGGCACGGACCCGCACCAGCGGTCGCTGTGCACCCTGCGCTGGGGACTGGTGCCGTCCTGGGCCAAGGAGCCCAACGTCGGCTACAAGATGATCAACGCGCGTGGGGAGACCGTCGCCGAGAAGCCGGCCTACCGCCGCGCCTTCGCCCGTCGGCGCTGCCTGATCCCCGCCGACGCCTACTACGAATGGCAGTTGGTCGCCAAGGGCGACGCCGACCGCGCCGAGTCGGGAACCTCGCCCGCCACCGACCCCGGGCACACCAAACGCAAGGCGCGTTCCCGTAAACGCCCCTTCGCGGTGCGCTACCAGGACGGGTCCCCGCTCGCCTTCGCCGGCATCTTCGAACGCTGGCGGGACCCCACCCGCGACGAACACGACCCGGCCGCGTGGCTGTGGTCCTGCTCCATCATCACCACCGAGGCGGCTCCGGCCCTGGCCGACATCCACGAGCGCATGCCGGTCGTCCTCCCGCCCACGGACTGGGACACCTGGCTCGACCCGGCGACGGACCCGGCGCGCCTGCGAGAGCTCCTGACCCACACGCCCACCGACGAGTTGGAGATCTTCGAGGTGGGCACCGCGGTCAACAGCGTCCGTAACAACGGTCCAGAACTCTTGAACCCCGCGGAGCAGGAGGGACCCTCCGACACACTCTGGTAACACAAAGCGTTACTCCTCGGCAAGAAATGGTTACGATAAGCCGTATACGGCTGTTGTTCCCTGAGGAGCGCAGATGACGGCAACACATCACCGTGCGGGGTCCGTCGTGGCGGTGAGGGTCCCCGGGCCCTCACGCCGAGGGCTCTGGCTGCGGGGTGTCGCGGTGGCCGGCTTCGCCGCGATCACCGTCGCCGCCGTCATCGAGGTGATCGCCGCGCTGTTGGGAACCGCCTCTCTGGCCACTCTCGTCCGCGCCACGTCGACGGTGGATCTGACCGACATCACCGTCCCGATCGCGTCGCTGCTGGTCTCGGCGGCCGGCATCGCTCTCATAGTGTGGTCACTCGTGCGCGGCAACGGCTGTGACCAGGGCAACGGCCCCTGACTGTCCCATTTGGGCCATGACCGAGTATCCCGTGGGCTACAATTGGTAACAGCGAGGGATCATGCTCCGCGTGGTTCCTCAGCCCACGGTCTCGCGCCGGTGGAGGTCTCTGGGGGGAGCCTCCACCGGCGCGGTTATTTTCCCTGCCGGTTCTCCCGCACCCTGGCTCCGCTTCCCAGCGTCGAGCCGCGCGGACCGGCCGATCCCTCGACTGACACACTGAGCGCATGACCGACGAGCCTCCGGTGATGACGCCCGCCGCGTTCGACGCCCAGTTCCGCGCACAGCACTCCAGCTCCCTGCTGCCCCACCTGTGGTCCCGTGCCTGGGGCGAGCAGTACCCCTCGGAGGTCGCTCCCAACAGCGGCTGCCCCTGGCGGCTCCTGGGGCTGATGGTGTCCCGCCTGCGCCCTGCCCCCGGTTCCACGGTCGTGGATCTCGGCTGCGGCCTCGGCGGACCGGGGCTGTGGCTTGCCCGCGCCACGGGGACGCGACTGGTGGGAGTGGACTGGTCGTCGGCCGCGGTGGAGATCGCGAGTGACCGCGCCCCCTCGTGGCTTCCCGACGGTCGGGCCACGTTCCACACCGGCACCTTCGACGACACCGGGGTGGAGGACGCCGCCGCGGACGCGGTGATCAGTGTGGACGCGTTGGCGCTCGCCCCGGATCCCCTGTCCGCCCTGACCGAGGCGCGACGGATCCTGCGCCCCGGGGGGCGACTGCTCTTCACCGCCGCCGAACCACTGGCCGACCTCGCAGCCAACGACACCACGATGTGGTCCGATCCCCTCCGTGAGGTGGGGCTGGTCCCCGGGCCGTACCACGAGCTCCCCGACGAACGGGAGTCGTGGCGCCGCTTCTACGCCCTCGTCCGCGAGCACGAGGCCGCGCTCACAACGGAGATGGGATCCCAGGCCACAGGCACCCTCCTCGCTGAGGCCACCATGCTCGAGCCCCACCTCGACGACCTCACCTGGGGGGCCGTCGAGGCCACCGCCCCCACGGCCTGACCACTTCCCCGCCCCAGCCCACACGGGCCGTCAGGCCAGGCGGGACAGCTCCTCCTCTATCGCCGCGCGCACCCCGTCGTACCGCGCGGCGAGCGCGTATCGCTGATCCCTCCACCGCGCGGCGGGGTACAGCCACACCGGTCGGGACACGAGCTCGGCCGGCTCCCAGTCGAACCGTGGCCACACGTGCGCGTGGAGGAACGGGTCGGTGTTTCCGAGGATCTCCAGGTTCACCCGGCGAAACGCGGGGTCACGACGGGCGCTGGCCCGCTCCACGGCCTCTCCCAACGCGTCCAGGTCGGACAGGAACTCGCTACGCCGTGTTCGGGGCAGCTCGGACAACCGTGTCACCGCGGGATCGTCCACCAGGAGCACCGAGTATCCCGGCAGGAACTGGACGTCGCCGATCGCCGCGAATCCCGCCGTCATCCTCCGCAGCACCGTGGGGTTACGTCCCTCGAGCGCGCTGCCGATTCGGTCGCTCCGCCAGTGCTCGTCCATGGCGCGCATGATCCCATCCCGCGGCGAAGCCGCATCGGCGAGGCGGGCACCGATCCCAGCGCCCCTGAACGGATGAGTTGAGCAGAATCGGAGAAGCCGGAGCCGGTTGACCTCGATTAACGTGGCTCGTGTCCACATCGACAGCGGGAGGATGAGTGCCATGAACGCCGTTCCAGGGTCAGGCGACGCCGAGAGCGGGGCGACGGGAGCGGGGTTCTCCTCCGCCGAGCGCGCGGCGATGAAGGAACGCGCCGCCGAGTTGAAGGCGGAGAAACGACGGGGGCGAGCGGAGGAGAAGGCCGCCGCGGAGGAACAGGCGGTGCATGAGCGGATCGCGGAGATGCCGGAGTCCGATCGTGCCCTCGCCGAGCGGGTGCACAACCTGGTGACGACGGCCGCATCGGAGCTGCGGCCCAAGTTGTGGTACGGGCAGCCCGCCTACGCGCGCGACGGGAAGGTCGTGTGCTTCTTCCGCAGCGGGCAGATGGACAAGTCACGCTATTCAGTATTCGGCTTCAACGAGGAGGCGAACCTCGACGACTCAAGCGGCCTGTGGCCCACTTCTTTCGCCCTGACCACGATGACCGACGACGCCGCGGCCACCATCCGCGACCTCGTCCAACGGGCGGTTGCCTGAGCGGTCAGTTCACCAGCGCGGCCAGCGTGGCCGGGACGTCGCCAAGATTGTCCAGGACGACCGGGGCGCCGGCCGCGGAGAGTTGGTCGGCGGTGAAGACGCCGGTGGCCACGGCGACGATCCGGGCGCCGCCCTCCTTGGCCGCGCGGATGTCGTTGGGGCTGTCCCCGACCAGAACGGTGGAGTCGGCGTCGAACCGGATGCCGGTGGTGGCGTGGGCGCGCCGCTGGGCGAGGGGCACCAGGTCGGGGCGTTCCTCGCGGTCGTCACCGTAGGCCCCGGACTCGAGGTCCAGGTACTGGTCCAGCCGTGCCAGCTCCATCTTGACTCGGGCGTTGGCCTTGGAGTTCCCGGTCAGCAGCGAGGACACCATGTCCGGGTGGTCCGCGGTCCGCCGTAGCACCTCGGGGACGCCGGGCAGGAGGATCGTCTCGGGGGTGATCTCCTTGGCCCGCTCGGCGAACTCCTTGACCAGGAGGTCACGGAACTGGGGGAACCAGTCACCGGGGTCACGCATGCCGTTGGCGTGCAGGGTCTCGGTGAACCACTTCCACTCGGTGCGGCCCGGGCCCTGGGTGCGCTCGAAGTCGCTCAGGCCGGTGAACTCGCGGAAGGCCGCCGCGAATGCGGCGTATCCCGTCCCGTCGGAGTCGATCAGGGTCCGGTCGATGTCCCACAAGATGAGTCGAGTTCCCACGCCTGCCCTTTCCCCGTGCCGGCACCGACCACCCACGCTATCGAACGGCCGGCGGGCCTCCGCCGGGGAGGTGCGCCCGAGGGTCGGGGGTCACCCGGCCGCGAGGGCCGGGTCACCCCCGCTCTCAGGAGCCGATCCCCGGGTACAGGGGGTGCTTGCGCGCCAGCGCGGTGACCCGAGCGCTGAGAGCCTCAGCGTCGAAGTCCGGCCGGAGCGCGGCGGCGATGACGTCGGCCACCTCGGTGAAGTCCTCCTCGGAGAATCCACGGGTCGCCAGCGCCGGGGTCCCGATCCGTAGTCCGGAGGTCACCATCGGCGGACGCGGGTCCCCGGGGACCGCGTTGCGGTTGACGGTGATCCCGATCTCGTGCAGCCGGTCCTCGGCCTGACGCCCGTCCAGCTCCGACTCACGCAGGTCCACCAGCACCAGGTGGACATCCGTGCCTCCGGTGAGGACGCGGACACCGACCTCGGAGGCGTCGGACTGCGACAGCCGCTCGGCGAGGATTCGGGCACCCGCCAGCGTGCGGCGCTGCCGGTCCTTGAACTCCTCGGATCCGGCGATCTTCAGCGCCACGGCCTTACCGGCGATGGCGTGTTCCAGCGGCCCGCCCTGGAGCCCCGGGAACACGGCCGAGTTGAGCTTCTTTCCGTACTCCTCCTTGGCCAGGATCAGTCCAGCACGCGGACCACCCAGGGTCTTGTGCGTCGTCGTGGTGACGACATCCGCGTGCGGGACCGGGTTGGGGTGCAGTCCCGCGGCCACCAGGCCCGCGAAGTGGGCCATGTCAACCAGCAGCAGCGCGCCCACCTCGTCGGCGATCGCCCGGAAGCGGGCGAAGTCGAGTTGACGCGGATAGGCCGACCACCCAGCGACGATCATGCGCGGCTGGTGTTCCTTCGCCAGCTTCGCGACCTCGTCGTAGTCCACCAGCCCCGTGGACTCGTCCACGTGGTAGGCGACGGCGTTGAGGATCTTCCCGGAGTAGTTCAGCCGCATCCCGTGCGTGAGATGGCCGCCATGGGCCAGGTCCAGACCAAGAATGGTGTCGCCGGCGTTGAGCAGTGCGAAGTAGACGGCCGTGTTGGCCTGCGCGCCCGCGTGCGGCTGCACGTTGGCGTACTCGGCGCCGAACAGTTCCTTGGCCCGGTCGATCGCGAGCTGTTCGATCACATCGACATGCTCGCAGCCGCCGTAGTAACGCTTCCCGGGGTAGCCTTCCGCGTATTTGTTGGTGAGCACTGACCCTTGTGCCTCTAGAACCGCCTGCGGAGCGAAGTTCTCCGAAGCGATCATCTCCAGGGTGTCACGCTGGCGCCGAAGCTCCGCGTCCACCGCGGTCGCTACCTCAGGGTCGACCTGCGCGAGCGGCTGGTTGAGGAGGCTGGACATGCGCTTAACTCTCTCCTTCGATGAGGCTTGTGTACTGCTCCGGGGTCATCAGGTCCTCGGGGTCCTGGGCCAGTTCGACCTTGAACAGCCACCCCTGACCGTAGGGGTCACTCCCCACGGTCTCCGGATCGTCCTCGACGGATTGGTTGACCTCAACCACCTCCCCGTCGACCGGCGAATAGATGTCGCTGACGGATTTGGTGGACTCGACTTCGCCACACGTCTCTCCGGCAGTGACGGAGGAGCCCACCTCGGGCGCCTCCACATAGACAATCTCGCCCAGGGCTTCGGCCGCGTACGCGGTGATCCCCACGGTGGCGACTCCGTCGGTCACGGATACCCACTCGTGCTCGCTCGTGTAGCCCAGCTCGGCAGGAACGCTCAACTCCGTACTCCTTGATTCCAACAGACGACGCCCTCAGCGTTGACGCCTGTAGAACGGCAGCTCGACCGCGTCGGCGGGCTCCGGTCTGCCACGAACGTCCACAGCCAGCTCGCCGCCGGCGTCGATTTCGGTGTCCAGATATGCCATCGCAATGGGGCGCCCTACCGTCGGCGAGGGCGCCCCGCTGGTGATCGTGCCGACTCGGGCACCTTCGTGCAACACGGCGTACCCCTGACGGGGCACTCTCCGTCCGCGTCCGACCAAACCCACCAGACGGCTGCGTGGGCCGGCCTCCGCGCGCGCCCGCAGCGCGGAGCGCCCCACGAAATCCGCGGGTTTCTCCAGGTTTACCACCCGCCCAAGCCCAGCTTCGTACGGAGTGACGTCACGGGAGAGCTCATGCCCGTACAGGGGCATGCCGGCCTCCAGGCGCAGCGTGTCCCGAGCGGAGAGTCCGGCCGGGAGAAGCCCGTGGTCGCGGCCCGCGTCGGTCAGCGCTTCCCACAGCGCGGGCGCCCGTTCGGGCTCTCGGAGGAAAAGTTCGAACCCGTCCTCTCCGGTGTATCCGGTCCGCGCGAGGAGGACGTCGTGTCCGGCGACCGTAGCGGTGTAGCCGGCGAAGTACTTGATCTCGTCGAGCGGGGTGTCGGTGAGGCCGGCGAGGATGGTCACGGCGTTGGGGCCCTGCACCGCGAGCAGGGCGTAGTCGGCGGAGTCGTCGATGACCTGGGCGTCGAAGCCGGAGGCCCGCTCCAGCAGCGCGTCCACGACCACGTCGGTGTTGGCCGCGTTGGCGACGACGAGGTACTCGTCCTCACCGAGCCGGTAGGTGATCAGGTCGTCGAGGACGCCGCCCTCGGCGTCGGTGATCATTGAGTAGCGGGCGCGGCCGGGACGCAGCGTGGACATCGCGCCGACGAGCGCGTAGTCCAGGGCGTCGCCCGCCTGCCGCCCCGTGACCCGGATCTCGCCCATGTGCGAAAGGTCGAACAGGCCCGCCTGGTGACGCACGGCGAGGTGTTCCTCGCTCTCGCGGGCGTAGCGAACCGGCATCTGCCAGCCGGCGAAGTCGACGAGGGTGGCTCCGAGGTTCTGGTGCACCTCGTAGAGAGGTGTGCGGCGGGGTTCTTTCACTGGCACTCCCGAGGGGATGGACGACTTCTAGACACGACGCCTCAACCCTCCCCCTCTGTCATCGGTGCCTGAGAGCTTCACCGCGTGTCCCTTTCTCGGGTGGTGCTGGCGCGGCTTGCACCTTCGGCGAGAGACCAGAGCCCCTGCTTTCCAGAGTTGGCTCACCCACACGGTCCTGAACGCCTGAGAGGTTCTTCGGGGAGGAATTGCTCCTTCGGCGGTCCCCGCTGGCGGCGAGGACTCTCTCCCGTGCGGGTTCGACAGCCCACGCCAGCTTAGCAGTGGCGGTTCTCGCGGGCCGGCGGCACCCCGACACGGGCGCCGCCCGACCGCCGACTCTCGCTAGTTGGACCGGCGCTTGCGCACCGCCTCGGCGAGCCGCTCAAGCACGGTGACGGTCGTGTCCCATCCCATGCAGGCGTCGGTGATGCTCTGGCCGTAGGTGAGCGTCGCGGGGTCGCCGAGCCGCTGCGCGCCGGGGACGATGAAGCTCTCCAGCATCACCCCGACGATCCCGCGCTGGCCGGCGGCGACCTGGTCGGCGATCGCCTCGGCAACCAGCGGCTGGCGCTCGTGGTCCTTGCCGCTGTTGGCGTGGCTGGCGTCGATCATCAGGCGTTCGGGGAGCCCCGCCGAGCGCACGGTGGCCAGCGCCGCCGCGACGCCGGCCGCGTCGTAGTTGGGGCCGGTGCGTCCACCGCGGAGGATCACGTGGCAGTCGGGGTTACCGGCGGTGGTGACCACCGACCCGGCGCCGGCCGGGTCCACCCCGAAGAAGGTGTGCGGCTCGGCCGAGGCACGGCAGGCGTCCACCGCGACCTGGGCGTCGCCGTCGGTGCCGTTCTTGAAGCCCACCGGCATGCTGAGGCCGCTGGCGAGCTGACGGTGCACCTGGCTCTCGGTGGTGCGGGCACCGATGGCGCCCCAGGCGAGGGCCTCGGCGATGTACTGCGGGGTGATCGGGTCGAGGAACTCGGTGCCGCTGGGGACACCCAGCGAACCGATGTTCAGCAGGAGTTCGCGGGCGGCGCGCAGGCCCCGGTGGACCTCGAAGCTCCCGTCCAGCCCGGGATCGTTGATGAGCCCCTTCCACCCGACCGTGGTGCGGGGCTTCTCGAAGTAGACCCGCATCACGATGCGCAGGTCGCCGCTCAGCCGGGGCATCACCTCGGCCAGCCGCGTCGCGTAGTCGATGGCCTGGGCCGGGTCGTGCACCGAGCACGGGCCCACGACGACGAGTAGACGGTCGTCCTCGTGGTTGAGGATGCGCGTGACCTCCGCCCGGGCGTCCTCGCAGACCGCGCTCTGTTCCGGCCCCATCGGCTGCTCGGTGGCCAGGTCCGCGGGGGCGATCAGCGGTTCGTAGCTGACAACCCGCCTGTCGTTGGTCCGTGCCATTCCCGTTACTCCTCCTCAACGCCGGTAGCGGATCCAGCGTAGCCGGCGGGCCGAGGTCACACGCTGCGGATCGGGAGATCGCGGGCCACCCAGACCGCCCCCGCGTGTCGTCCGGCGCGCCGGGGAGGATTCGGCTCGGCCGCAAAGGCGGCCCAGCCGCGCGAAACGACCCACGGGCGCGAACTACCGCGCGGCCGCCAACGCCTCGGCCCAGGAGGTCGCCTGGTGTAGCAACGGCCGGTACCGCATCACCTTCGGGGTGCTCCGCAGCCCGAAGACGCCGACGAGTTGGTCGCCACGCCCGATGAAGGCGACGAACTTGCGTTCCTCGGGCGAACCGTGCACGAACTCGACCGTTTCGGCGGGCGCCGCCTGGCCCAGGAGCTGGATCTTCATGCCGTACTGGTCGGAGAAGAAGTACGGGACCGGGGTGTAGGCGGTGCGCTCCCCCACCTCGGCGAGGAGGTTGTGGGCGACGACCGCTCCCTGTTCGGCGGCGTTGGTCCAGTGCTCCAACCGAAGGCGACCACCGAACAGGGGGTGGGGCCAACTGGCCAGGTCGCCGGCGGCGTAGACGTTGGGCAGGGACGTCGCACAGTACTCGTCGCAGCGCACCGAGCCGTCGGGGTCGAGGTCGACGCCCGAGCCCCGCAGCCACTCCGTGTTCATGGTGACGCCGGTGCCGACGACCACCATGGGGGCGTCGACCGCGCTGCCGTCGGCGAGCCGCACCCGCTCGACCCGTCCGTCGCCCTCATAGGCCGCGACCGGTGAACCGAGCCGTAGGTCAACCCCGTTGTCGCGGTGCAGTTCCCCCAGGACCGCCCCGATCCGGGGGTCCACCGCCCGTGTCATGGGGGTCGTCGCCGCCTCCAGCAGGGTCACCTCAGCGCCGAGGGCGCGGGCGCTCGCGGCGATCTCCGCCCCGATGAATCCCGCGCCCACGACGACCACCCGGTTGGTCGTGCGGATCGCGTCGCGGATCAGCCCCGCGTCCTCCAGCGTGCGCAGGGCGTGCACCCCGGCGAGGTCGGTGTCGGGGCGGCGTGGCGAGACCCCGGTGGCGATCACCAGGCGGTCGTAGGTGAGGATGGTGCCGTCGCCCAATGTCACGGTCTGATCCTGCGCGTCGAGCGCGACGACCGCGTTCCCCAGTCGCAGGTCCAGCCGCAGCGCGTCGAGCTCCTCCGAACCCCGGAGGCCGACGTCGTCGCCACGGCCCTTCCCGGTGAGGAACTCCTTCGACAGGGGCGGCCGAGAGTACGGTGGGTGGGACTCGGCACCGACGAGGGTGATGGTGCCGTCGAAACCCTGTCCCCGTAGGGACTCCGCGACGTGGAGTCCCGCCATTCCGGCTCCCGCGATCACGATTCGCAATCCGACCTCCACGTGGCATCCAAGTCGTCTGAGAGGGTGGGGCGATCCCGGTGGGGCCCGGCGGTGCGCGAGGATTGGGGTGACCGTCCCGTCACGCGCTCGTGGCCCCGGTGGACGGTCCCCGCCGCGCACCACAACGGGGTGTGGCGCGACGCGACGGGAACCTCACTTGGGATCAACGCGTCACAACCAAACCGTCTTCCCGCGACCAGGGCCGGGATTTCGCCGTGCGCCCCCGAAGGACCCGCCGATCCGCACGATAGTGTCGGTCGGCAGCACGAACTCGTACTGATGAACGAGGAAACGAGGAAGAGAGCCGCAATAGTGACCAGGGCACCACACGATCGGTGGCAACTGCGGCGCGGCGCCCTGCGCCGGGGCGGGGGAACCGACCCGCGTCGACTGCAGTTCGCGGTCGTCGACTTCGAGACCACCGGTCTTCGACCGGACCGGGGTGCCCGGGTCTGCGAGTTCGCCGTCGTTCGCGTCCGGGGCGACGGAGCGGTCCTGGGTGAGGCCTCCACCCTGGTCAACCCGGGAGTTCCCATCGACGGAACCCCCTTCCACGGCCTCACCGACGCCGACGTCTACCACGCGCCCACGGTGTCGGAGGTGCTCGCCTCGTTCTCCACGCTGATCTCCGGCGCGGTCGTCGTCGCGCACAACCTCGACTTCGAGGAGCGGTTCCTGTCGCGTCAGTTCGGACCCGCGGGCCTGCCTACCGGGCTGGCCGGGCTGTGCACGCTACGCACCCTGCGCGCCCAGGTGGACCTGTCCCGCTACTCGCTGCCCCGCGCCTCCGAGGCGTTGGGTGGTTGGTCCCCCACCCACCAACACACCGCGTTGGGCGACGCCCGCGCCACCGCACGCCTCCTGGTGGAACTGATCGCCAACGCACCGGGGCGGCTCAGCTATCGCGGGCCGAGTCCGGTTTCCCTCCACAGCCGCTCGGGAGCCGCGCGGTTGGTCCCCCGGGAGGGCCCGCCCGCTCCGGACGGCGACCTGCCCCGAGGGCCCTGGGTGGCGCGGTGGCGCCCCCAGGAGTTCGACCAGGCGCTGTGCGGCGGCTCCTTCCTGCTGCGCGCCCGGGCCGAGGCCCAGGCCCAGGCCCTCCGTGCGGAGCGTCGCCGCCGGATCACGGCATACCTGGCACGGTTCAGCGCGACGAGCGCCCTCACCGCGGCCACGGCGGCGGCGATCAACCGCCACCGGCTACGAAGAGGCTGTGTCCGGGACCGCTGACCTGATCCTTACCGGGTCCCGCCCCCACACGCCGCAATCGTGAGGCCTCGGCCTCCGAAGCCGTGGTCACAACCCGTCCAGGGGCCGGTCCGTCAGGAGGAGTTCAGCCAGCCACGGCCGGAGGGCGGTCCAGTGTGCAGGGGGCCGCCCGCGCGAGTGGGTCTCCGCTTTCGAATGACGGCGACGGTGGCCCATCGCGGTCTCGTGGACGCGTTGGCGAGTGGCCGCCGTCCGCGCGGGGGGTTTCGCCCGATACGCGGAGGTCGCGGGGATCGCTTCCGCGTGCGGTGTCGGCGTCCTCCGCCTCGCCCCGTCACCATCCACCCCTCATTCAGCCCGCGGGGCCCCTCCTCACGTGAGGAGGGGCCCCGCGGAGTTGGGGTCGTGGGTCAGTCGACGACGGGTAGGTAGACGTTGCGCCCGCGATCGCTGAACTCCTGGGCCTTCTCCTTCATACCGGCGTCGATGGCCTCAACCGTGGAAAGGCCGTGCTCCTCGGCGTAGGCCCGCACGTCCTGACTGATCCGCATGGAGCAGAACTTGGGGCCGCACATCGAGCAGAAGTGCGCGGTCTTCGCCGGCTCGGCGGGCAGGGTCTCGTCGTGGTAGGAGCGCGCCGTCTCCGGGTCGAGGGCCAGATGGAACTGGTCCTCCCACCGGAACTCGAACCGTGCCTTGGACAGGGCGTCGTCCCACTCCTGGGCACCCGGATGCCCCTTGGCGAGGTCCGCCGAGTGCGCGGCGAGCTTGTAAGTCACCACCCCGACACGGACGTCGTCCCGGTTGGGCAACCCCAGGTGCTCCTTCGGGGTGACGTAGCAGAGCATCGCGGTCCCGTGCCACCCGATCTGGGCGGCGCCGATCGCCGAGGTGATGTGGTCGTAGCCAGGAGCGATGTCCGTGGCGAGCGGGCCCAGCGTGTAGAAGGGCGCCTCACCACAGAGTTCCTCCTCCCGTCGCACGTTCTCCGCGATCTTGTGCAGCGGGACGTGGCCGGGGCCCTCCACCATCACCTGGACGTCGTGCGCGCGGGCGATGTGGGTCAGCTCGCCGAGGGTGCGCAGCTCCGCGAACTGTGCCTCGTCGTTGGCGTCGGCGATCGACCCCGGACGCAGCCCGTCCCCCAGGGAGAAGGTGACGTCGTAGCGGCGCAGGATCTCGCAGAGCTCCTCGAAGTGCGTGTAGAGGAAGCTCTCCTGGTGGTGGGCCAGACACCACGCCGCCATGATCGAGCCCCCGCGGGACACGATGCCGGTCACGCGCTTGGCGGTGAGGGGCACGTAGCGCAGCAGCACGCCGGCGTGCACCGTCATGTAGTCGACGCCCTGCTCGGCCTGCTCGATGACGGTGTCCCGGTAGAGCTCCCAGCTCAGCTTCGCCGGATCCCCGTTGACCTTCTCCAAGGCCTGGTAGATGGGAACCGTGCCGATGGGGACCGGGGAGTTGCGCAGGATCCACTCCCGGGTCTCGTGGATGCGCTTGCCGGTGGACAGGTCCATGACGGTGTCGGCGCCCCACCGGGTGGCCCACACCAGCTTGTCGACCTCCTCCTCGATGGAGGAGGACACCGCCGAGTTACCGATGTTGGCGTTCACCTTCACCAGGAAGTTCTTCCCGATGATCATGGGTTCGGACTCGGGATGGCACCGGTTGGCCGGAATGACGGCGCGCCCGACCGCCACCTCCTCGCGCACCAGCTCGGGCGACACGCCCTCGCGGGTGGCGATGTAGGCCATCTCCGGGGTGATCCGACCGGCCTTGGCGTAGGCCAGTTGGGTGACCGCGCCGTCGACCGGCGCACGGTCCTGGATCCAGGGTGTGCGGATGGGGTCGAGTCCGGCCCGGAGGTCGATCCGTCGCGACGGATCGGTGTAAGGGCCGGAGGTGTCGTACAGGTCGATGTGGGTGCCGTTGGAAAGATCGACGCGGCGACTTGGCACGTGCAGCGTGGTCCCGGAGGTGGGGTCCTGGGTGGTGTGGTGGACCTTCCGCGATCCCGGAATGGGACCGGTCGTCACCTGGGGTTCAACGCCACGATCGTCAAGTGCGGTCATGATTGGCACGCCTCCCTACGTCGGAATTACCCGAACAGGTTCTGCGGTCGGCGACACCGGTCCCCTGGACCAGCCACCCTCTCAGCCCGCCAAGGCGCGAGCTCCCGCGGTTTATGTGCGCGCGTCGGATTCGACGCGCTCGTTGTCAGTGCCCGACTCTAGGCCACCCCGTGGCGACGTCCGGCGGGCGGGGGGCCTCCCCTGGCCCGAGCCCAGGCCACCCGCTGGTCGGGGACGCGACGCGCCGCCGCCTAGCTGAAGACGACGGTCTTGGAGCCGTTCAACAGCACGCGCCGCTCGGCGTGCCACCGCACGGCGCGGGCGAGGGCGGCGGACTCCAGGTCCCGCCCGACCCCGGCGAGTTCCTCCGGGCTGTGGGCATGGTCGACCCGCTGGATCTCCTGCTCGATGATCGGGCCCTCATCCAGGTCGGGCGTGACGTAGTGCGCGGTCGCCCCGATGAGCTTGACGCCGCGGGCGTGTGCCTGGTGGTAGGGCCGGGCGCCCTTGAAGCTGGGGAGGAAGGAATGGTGGATGTTGATGACCCGCCCCTGCAGCTTCGCGCACAGGTCCTCGGAGAGGATCTGCATGTAGCGGGCGAGCACCACCAGGTCGACGTTGTAGGAGTCCACGAGGCCGAGAATGCGTTCCTCGGCCTGCCGCTTGGTGTCGGGGGGTGACCGGGACGTGGTGGAAGTCGACGTCGTAGGAGCGGGCGAGCGGCTCCAGGGTGGTGTGGTTACCGGCGACCGCGGCGATGTCCACGTCGAGTAGGCCGCTGCTCTGTCGGAACAGCAGGTCGTTGAGACAGTGTCCGAGCGTGGAGACCAGAACGAGCAGGCGCGGCCGCTCCCCCATCCAGCGGATCTGCCACTCCATACCGAAGTCGGTGGCCAGGGCGGCGAACGCCCAGCGCAGAGTGGTGTCCGAGTGCCCGTCCTCCATGGCGAACTGGACGCGGAGGAAGAACCGTCCGGTGTGGGCGTCGCCGAACTGCTGGCTCTCGGTGATGTTGCAGCCGTGCTCGGCGAGCAGTCCCGCGACCGCCGCCACGATCCCACGCCGGTCCGGGCACGAGAGCGTGAGGACGTAGTCCCGACGGTCCATCAGATCCTCCTCCTGCGGCGACGCAGCCAGATCACGACTCCAGCGGCCGCCACGACACCAACCCCAACACCGACGACGATGGCCCCGGGCGGTAGGGCGCGGGGCTCATAGGTGCTCACGACCTCGTCGTCACCCTTGAGGAGAACGCTACCCTGCGGCGGCTCCACGACCTCGCTGTTTCGGCGCACCGTCTGGGCGCCCGTCGCCACCGCGCGCGCCTCCTCCAACAGCGCCTCGCCGGCGCCGCGAAGGTCACGCAGCCCCCGCTTGGCGATACCGCGCGGACTCGCCCGCTCCGCCAACTCGTCCACCGTCGCGGTCAGGCGCCGCTGCGCCGCCTCGATCTCTCGCCGCAACTCCACCGGGGTGGGCCGTCCCGCACCGCTCGTTCGTGCCATAGCCAACTACCCTCTCACCGCGGAGTCCGAATTGTCAGCGCCGTCGCCGTCGTCAGTGCCCTCGGCGTCACCGGCATCGCCGGTGTCGTCCGCGCCACGCGGTTCCCCGGAGGCCGGACCGGCCTGGTCGGGCTCCACGTCGGGCGACCGGCCGAACGTCAACGCACCCCTCGATGCCGTCGACGACGCGGAAGAAATCCTTCGTCGACAACCACAACTTATAGATGATGACGGCCTCGAAGGCGAGGAGCAAAACACCCGTAGCCACGGTTATCCACAGGATCGCCGCAGTACTCACCGATCCGACGAGCGGGGCGATGATGAACACCGCGACCTGGAACTCCACGCCGCTGACCAGGTGGGTGCGCACCCGCCGGGCGTGCAGGAACTCCCAGATCCGCTGGTACCAGGGGAAACGGGTCCGGAACTCCCGGTTGAGGTCGACCTTGGGCAGGCGCACGTCGGGATTCTTGCCGACGTCGCGGGCGAGGCGCGTCTCGTGCTCGGTGTGCGTACGCAGCATGCGTTCCAGGACGGCGATGCCGTGCCGCAGGACCGCGCGCTCCCCGGAGTCGCTCAGCGGCTCCTGCACCCGCCGGGCGTCGCCCTGGGCGGTGGCGAGGTCGTCGTCGGGCTCCAGCATGGACAGGGTGGCGCGGGCGCGTTCCAACGCCCCGGCGATGTAGGAGCGCATCTCGCGGCGGACGCGGTAGACCTGCATCTCGTCGAGGTAGCGCAGCATGTCGCAGAAGACGACGGCCATGGCCAGCCACGCGAAGACCACGTTCCCGGTGATCACGTACTGCCCGCCCATGAGGGCGACCGCGCAGACGAGGACCCGGAACCGGTCGAAGGCGTAGTCCATCCAGGAACCGAACAACGACTCGGTGTCGGTCAGCCGGGCGAGCTTGCCGTCCATGCTGTCCACCAGGAAGCACAACGCGTACAGCCCGGCACCGGCGAGGAGGAACGGCCACGTCCCCCACGCGTAGCACGCGGCGGCTCCCAGCCCCAACAGGAGGGAGAGCACTGTGAGCTGGTTCGGCGTGATCGACGTGCGGTTCGCCACGACCAGCACCAACCGCCGCGCCAACGGGTCGACAAGTCCGACGGTCCACCAGGAGTCGCGCTCCTTGGTGGCACGATCCTGTACGTCCCGCAGGGTGAAGCCTGCCATTACCTTGGACTCTCCGAGATCGGTCGAGGTGCGCCACACCTCTCGCACGACGCTTCACAGCCTAGGGGATCGATCATGCCCCTTCGACCCCTTCCACGCAGGCCGAGCCCCGCTGGCCGGCCCTGTTCGGCGCACACGTCCCTCACTGGGATGATGATCCCAGTCCCGCACGGGAGCACCAAGGGAGGAATCGTGACCGAAACCACCAAGCGACTCGAGCCGGGCGACCACGCCCCCGACTTCACCCTCAACGACGCCGACGGTAACCCCGTCACACTGAGCGAGGTCGTCCGGGGTGCGGGATCGGTGGTGCTGTACTTCTACCCCGCCGCCATGACGCCGGGCTGCACCAAGGAGGCCTGCGACTTCCGGGATAACCTGAGCGCCTTCGCCGACTCCGACCTGCGCGTCCTGGGCGTCTCTCCCGACACCGTGGAGAAGCTGCGCGCGTTCCGCGACGCCGAGAAGCTGAACTTCACCCTCCTCAGCGACCCGGACCGCGAGGCGCTCACCGCCTACGGCGCCTACGGGGAGAAGAAGAACTACGGCAAGGTGGTGCGGGGCGTGATCCGGTCCACCTTCGTCATCAACGCCGACCTGACGATCGCCAAGGCGTTCTACAACGTCCGCGCCACCGGCCACGTCGACCGAATCAAGCGCGAGCTGGGCGTGTAGTTGGTCTAGGATTGGGCCCGTGTCGGGGCCGTAGCCCAACGGCAGAGGCGGCAGGTTTAGGTCCTGTACAGTGCGGGTTCGAATCCCGCCGGCCCCACCGACGCACGAGGTTCGCCCCCTCGCCCAAAGAACGGGGGACGGGGGTCCGCAACCCGTCGGTGTCCTCGCACGGTTCGACGTCCGCCACACCCGAGCGCGACGAGTGGCTGGCACGACGCTCGTCGACGCCCAACCGTGCAGCGGTGGGGGCGCGGAGGCGAACCCGCCGGCCGCGACCAGGCGACGTTCCTGCCTCTCGTCCCGCTATTCGCCACGGCTGCCCGCGTCCGTTCGACCCGGCACCGATCGGGGATCCGGATCCGCCCAGCGTGACCAACAGCGTAGGCGTGACCGGGCGCACCAGGTCGCGGGCAACGGCCGTCGAGGCCTCGCCGGCACCGCCGACTCCGAACCCGACCTCGTCCCCATGGACCGTGTGGGCGGAAGGGCGACGTCGCCCCCGCGATCCACGGACTCGTCGGGAACGAAGCTCCCTACTGCGCCCACCACCGAGGACACCGGCCGTGCGATCCATGGCGCTCACAAATCCGGCGCCGACGGGTACCTCCACCGAGGAACGCGTCGTGCTCACCCTCGGCGTTCGCGACCTGGCCGTCGGCCGGCCGATGCCGTGAACAGGAGGCGGAGAGCAGGATCAGCTCCCGGGTGATCGACCTCTACGCCTCGTCACCGACGTTGGTTGGCGCGGTTTCCGGGCGGGCGCTTGCCCAGGGTTGACCGAGGCACGCCCATTTTGGGTTGTTCGGAGAATCCAACACAACATGTAGTATCAGCCCTGCCAATGGTCCGCCGTCCCTGGGGGCGGCGGGGCAAGAGGGAACCCGGTGTGAGTCCGGGACTGCCCCGCAGCGGTGAGTGGGAACAACCGCCGTCATGAGCACTGGGCGCGTGAACGCCTGGGAAGCGACGGCCAGTAGGAACGACCCGAGTTCGGTCGTGTGCCCACGAGTCCGAAGACCTGCCATCGGTGCGTGCATCGCTTGCACGGTGTCCGGGGCCTCGTGGGAGGGCCGACGCGGACGTGGTCGACGGTGCCGCCCGAGTACGGTGTCGCGGACCCCTCGCGTGCCTCCAACGTCCCCCCGGACGTTCCAGATGAGGTTCTCGAACGAGGGGGAGAGTCCCGTGGTTGAGTCATCCACCCAGACACCGAGTCAGGTCCGGCCCGAGGAGACGCCGGTTCGCGTCCTGCGCCGGGACGGATCGGTGTCGGGTTTCGACGCCGACAAGATCTCGGTCGCGCTCACCAAGGCGTTCCTCGCCGTGGAGGGAGACGGCGCGGCCGCGTCGTCGCGACTGCACGACCTGGTGTCCGCACTGACCCAGGAGGTCCAGGCCGCACTGTCGCGGTACTCCGGACCGGGCACGATCCTGCACATCGAGCAGATCCAGGACCAGGTCGAACTCGCCCTGATGCGGGGCGGCAACCATCAGGTCGCGCGGGACTACGTGCTCTACCGGGAACAGCGCTCCGAGGCCCGCCGCGCCGCCGCCGGCACTACGACCGCCCCCGGCGCGGCCCAGGAACCTGACCTGACCGTGACCCACACCGACGGCACCACCCACCCGCTGGACTGGGCGCGGGTACGCACCATCACCGAGCAGGCGTGTTCGGGACTGGACAACATCGATCCGGCCGTCGTCCTGACCGAGGCCCGACGCAACCTCTACGACGGCATGAGTACCACCGAGCTCGACGAGGCGCTGACCCTCGCCGCTCGCGCGCTCGTGGAACGCGACCCGGACTACTCGCGGGTCAGCGCCCGCCTTCTCCTCGACCAACTGCGCCGCGAGGCCCTGTCCCACCTGGCCGGCGAGCCCCGAGAGACCGACCAGGAACAGATCCGCGACCTGTACCCGTCCTACTTCGCCGACTACGTCCACCGCGGCGTCGAGCTGGAGATGCTCGCCCCCGAGCTCGCCGGGTTCGACCTCGACCTGCTGGGCGAGGCGCTGCACCCCGAGCGAGATCTGGACTTCGACTACCTGGGGCTGCAGACCCTCTACGACCGCTACTTCCTGCACACGCGCGGCACCCGCCTCGAGCTGCCACAGGCGTTCTTCATGCGGGTCGCGATGGGGCTGGCGCTGAACGAGGACCGGCGTGAGGAGCGTGCGGTCGAGTTCTACGAACTGCTCTCCTCGTTCGACTTCATGTGCTCCACCCCCACGCTGTTCAACGCGGGGACCACTCGGCCCCAGTTGTCGTCGTGCTTCCTGACCACGGTCGACGACGACCTGGACTCGATCTTCCGGGCGTACCGCAACAACGCGCTGCTCGCGAAGTACAGCGGGGGGCTCGGCAACGACTGGACCCCGGTGCGGGGTATGGGCGCCCACATCAAGGGCACCAACGGCACCTCCCAGGGGCTCGTCCCGTTCCTGAAGATCGCCAACGACACGGCCGTCGCGGTCAACCAGGGTGGGAAACGCAAGGGCGCCGCCTGCGCGTACCTGGAGACGTGGCACATCGACATCGAGGAGTTCCTCGACCTGCGCAAGAACACCGGCGACGACCGGCGTCGGACCCACGACATGAACACCGCCGCCTGGGTGCCGGACGAGTTCATGCGCCGGGTCGAGGCCGACGCCGACTGGTGGCTTTTCTCCCCCGACGAGGTTCCCGACCTGCACGACCTGTACGGGCCGGAGTTCACCGAGCGGTACCGGCACTACGAGCGGGCGGCCGAACGGGGCGAGCTGACGGTGTCCCGCCGGGTCCGCGCCGTGGAGCTGTGGCGTCGCATCCTCACCATGCTGTTCGAGACCGGGCACCCGTGGATCACCTTCAAGGACCCGTGCAACCTGCGGTCACCGCAGCAGCACGCGGGCGTGGTGCACTCCTCCAACCTGTGCACGGAGATCACCCTCAACACGAGCGGCGACGAGGTCGCGGTGTGCAACCTTGGCTCCGTCAACCTCGCGCGGCACGTCACCCCCGAAGGGCTGGACACCGACCGGCTGCGGCGCACGGTGCGCACGGCGGTGCGGATGTTGGACAACGTGATCGACATCAACTTCTACACGATCCCCGAGGCACTCCGGTCCAACCTCCGGCATCGGCCGGTGGGACTCGGGCTGATGGGCTTCGCCGACGCGCTCGTGCGGCAGGGAATCCCCCAGGCCTCCGTGGACGCCGTGGAGTTCGCCGACCGCAGCATGGAGGAGATCAGCTTCCACGCCATCGCGGCCTCCAGCGACCTCGCGCGTGAGCGGGGCCGCTACGAGTCCTTCGACGGGTCCCTGTGGAGCCAGGGGGTGCTGCCGATCGACTCGCTGCGGCTGCTCGCCGACGCCCGGGGGGACGCCGAATTCGACCACTCCGCCACCCTGGACTGGGACGGGTTGCGCGAGCGGGTGCGGCGCGAGGGGATGCGCAACTCCAACGTGATGGCCATCGCGCCCACCGCGACGATCGCGAACGTCTGCGGGGTCACCCAGTCCATCGAACCGCTGTACCGCAACCTGTACGTGAAGTCGAACATGTCCGGTGACTTCACCGTGGTCAACCCGTACCTGGTGCGGGATCTACGGCGGGCCGGCCTGTGGGACGCGGCGATGGTCGCCGACCTGAAGTACTTCGACGGGGTGCTGGGCCCGATCGACCGGATCCCGGCCGAGCTCAAGGAACGGTACGCGACGGCGTTCGAGATCGAACCGCGCTGGCTGGTCGCAGCCGCGGCGCGTCGACAGAAGTGGATCGACCAGGCGCAGTCGCTGAACCTCTACCTGGCCGAGCCCAGTGGCCGAAAGCTGGACGAGCTCTACCGGTCGGCGTGGCGCAGCGGACTCAAGACGACCTACTACCTGCGCTCCAGCAGCGCGACCTCGGTGGAGAAGAGCACGCTGCGTGGAACCGACGGCAGGCTGAACGCCGTCCCCGCCACCGTCGCCGGAACCGCTCCCCCGGAGGGCCCGGCCATCTGCTCGGTGGACGACGAGGGGTGTGAGGCGTGCCAGTAGGCCCCGCGTCCGTTCCCACCCACCGAACCCACGAAGAAGGACCTCCCATGACCGCAGAGACCCGCCCCGTCGACACCTCCGGCCTGGGCGCTATCGACCGCCAGGCCGGCCGCGTTGACGTGGACGACAAGGCGATGATCAACGCCCGCGCCGACGTGAACCAGCTTCTGCCGATGAAGTACGGCTGGGCGTGGGAGAAGTACCTGGCGGGGTGCGCCAACCACTGGATGCCGACCGAGGTCTCCATGCACGCCGACATCGCGCTGTGGAAGTCCCCCGACGGGCTCACCGACGACGAACGGCTCATGCTCAAGCGCAACCTCGGGTTCTTCGCGACCGCGGAGTCCCTCGTCGCCAACAACATCGTGCTCGCCATCTACCGCCACATCACCAACCCCGAGTGCCGCCAGTACCTACTCCGGCAGGCGTTCGAGGAGGCCGTGCACACCCACACCTTCCAGTACATCTGCGAGAGCCTCGGCCTGGACGAGGGCGAACTGTTCAACGCCTACCGCGAGATCCCCGCCATCGCCGACAAGGACTCCTGGGCCCTGCGCCACACCCAACATCTGGAGGACCCGGACTTCACCACCGGCAGCGACGCCCGCGACCAGGCGTTCCTCCGGGACCTCATCGCCTTCTACGTGATCTTCGAAGGGATGTGGTTCTACACCGGGTTCGCCCAGATCCTCGCACTGGGACGCAGGAACAAGATGATCGGCATCGCCGAGCAGTACCAGTACATCCTCCGCGACGAGTCCATCCACCTGAACTTCGGCATCGACTGCGTCAACCAGATCAAGCGGGAGAACCCGCACCTGTGGACCCCGGAGTTCCAGCGGGAGGTGTCCGGCATGCTCGTCGAGGCGTGCGAGCTGGAGGTCGCCTACGGACGCGACACCCTCCCCCGCGGCATCCTCGGCATCAACGCCGAGCAGTGCGAACGCTACATGCGCTTCATCACCAACCGCCGATGCGCCCAACTGGGGCTGTCACCGGTTTTCGCCGAGGTCGACAACCCGTTCCCCTGGATGTCGGAGACCATCGACCTGAAGAAGGAGAAGAACTTCTTCGAAACCCGCGTCACCGAGTACCAGTCCGGCGCGTCGTTGAGCTGGGACTGATCAGCTACGGAGCAGCCCGTCGATGACGGCGAGATCCTCCAGCAGGATGGGGTCCTCGGTTGCGTCGAAGGCGGTGGCGACGGCCGCACGGAGGTCGTCGCCACCGAGCCAGGCGTGCAACCCGCCGAAGCCCGAGGTCCAGAACGCGTTCGTCGGCAACCACCCCTCCTCGGACGGACGCAGGTGGTGGAGGAGAAACTCGCGCAGGCACGCCGTGGCGAACCGGGACCGGCCTCCCGCGATCTCCTCGGTCCAGTGATCCAGGTAGGGGGTGAGGTCGTCCTCGGCGCGGGAGATGGCGGTGAGCGCGGTGTCCACGTCGACGTCCGGAGCCAGGTCCGGCGTCGGACCCGTCGGCGGTGAGGAGAGGATTCGCCGCCACACCGCCCACAGCACGGTACGCACCGCGTCCCTCCTGTGGGCGGGCCACGCCGTCAACCACTCGGCGTCCCAGAGCCGCCCGGTGACGACCTCCAGGTCGGGCCACTGGAAGCTCTCCCGACAGGCGATCTCCAGGATCCGCGGCAGGAAGTACTGAAAGTCCGTCACCCCACCCACAGTCGCCAACACGTGCACTACGTAGGGCCGCAGCACGTCCGCGGAGAGATCCCCTACGCCCCTGGGCATCAACAGGGCCGCCACCTCCGCCTCGGTGCAACAACACGGGCAGGACTCGATGCCGCTGGGCCGCGGTACGTCGGAGAACGCCGCGTACAACCGCTCGATCGCCGTGGCAACCGACACCACCGGGACGGACACGACCTCAGGGTACACAGCGTTGACGGCTTCGCCAGGTCTCACGCTCCTCGCCCGGATACCCTCGTGTGATGACGGTCGAGGTGAGCGCCCACGCGGCGACGGGGCATGTGTCTTGGCTGTTGGAACGCGTCGCCACCGGTGAGAAGGTCGTGATCTTCGATGCTGGTCGGCCCGTCGCCGAACTCGTGTCGCACCGCCCGGCTCCGGTGGAGATCGGAGCCTTCGCGCACGAGGTGTCCTACGACGACACCGAGTTCGAGGAACTGGACCCCGACATCCAGCGGCTCTTCTACGGGGACGACGCCGCTGACTGACGCGCGGGCTTGCCTCTGACGCGTGGGTCAGGGGTTAGCGTCCGCGCATGTCGAAACGGTCTTCTTTGTCAGCCACGTCCTCTCCTACGTCGCTACCTGGGCGCTCGCGTGAGGTGCGCCTCGCCGAGGTTCCGGACGGGTTGCCGCGCGCGGAGCACTTTCGGGTCGTGAACGCGCCGCTCGATCCCCCCGGTGAGGGGGAGGTTCTGGTGCGCAACCGGTACTTCCATGTCTTCACGGCACTGCGGACCCTGCTCGGGGCGTCTCCGGAGAACGCGCACGTCGGGGGGTTGGCGCCGGGGGACGCGCTTTGGGGGGCCACGGTGGGCGAGGTTCTCTCGGCGCCGGAGGCCAGCGGGTTGGAACCCGGGGATCTGGTCACCCACCTGGCCGGGTGGCGCGAGTACGCCGTCCTGCCGGCCGCCCAGTGCGCGCGGGTCCGTGACGTCCTGCCGGACCGGGCGGCGCACCTGGGGCAGGGGTGGCCGGCGTACGCGACGTTGACCCGAACGGCGGAGGTGCGTTCCGGGGACACGGTGTTCGTGACCGGGGGCGCGGGCGCCGTGGGATCCATGGCGGGACAGTTCGCGCGGCTGTTGGGGGCCGGTCGGGTGATCGGCAGTACCAGCTCGGCGGAGAAGGCGACGCGGCTCACCAAGGAGCTGGGGTACGACGCCGTGGTGGTGCGCGGAGCCGGGTCGATCGCCGAGCAGTTGGCCGCCGCCGCGCCCGCCGGTATCGACGTCCTGTTCGACACGGTGGGCGGGGAGCAGTTGCGGGCGGCGGTGACGGCGGCCCGCTCCGGGGCGCGTTTCGCGTTGTTCGGGGCGCTGTCCGGGCAGCTCGCCCCGGACAGCGCCGGGAGGGCCGCGCCCGTCGAGCTGGACGGCTTGCAGGTCATCATGAAGCAGATCACCATGCGAGGAGTGATGGGCATCAGCGCGCAGCACGCGCCGGAGGAGTGGGTCGACCGGTTCGGCGGATGGCTGCGCTCCGGGGAGATCGCCTTCACGCACCAGCGGATCTCCGGACTGGACCGGGCGCCCCAGGCGTTCTCCGACATGGTGGCGGGACGCTACCTGGGCGCCGTCATCGTGGAGCTCTGACGACCGGGAGGACAGATGCGGATCGGCGACGCCGCGGCGGCGGCGGGCACCACCCCTCGCGCCCTGCGCTTCTACGAACAGCGGGGGCTCCTCCCCCCGCCACGGCGCACGGCGACGGGACAACGCGAGTACGGTCCTCGGGAGGTGGCGCGGTTACGCGTGATCCGCGATCTGCTGTCCCTCGGCCTCACGGTGGAGGACCTTCGCGGCTGCGCCGACCAACTTCACCTCCTCGAGGACGGGCTCCCCGGCCGCTGTTCCAGCCAAGAAGGCGTCGCCGGCCGGCGCCTCGACCAACTGGACGCCGAGATCGCTCGGCTCACCGAGTTACGCACCCGCCTGGCCGCACGTGTCGGCGAGCGCTCCAGTGACCCGGTGGCTTCTCCGTGAGGTTCTGTCATGGCGCGGACTGGAGGCAGTGACCGGGGAGAGGACTCAGATGGTGAACCGATTCGAGCGGCGGGACCTCGAGGACGACGGTTCCGCCGTCCTGACCCACTCCGGGGGCCTCTCCGAGGGCGGCTCCTGAGCCGTCCGTGCGGTTGGCGGATCGACTGACCGCGTTACCGGTCCTGGTGCCCCCACGGTCCGTCCGGCGCGAGGCCGACCAGAACGTCCCGCAGGGCACGCGGCAGCACGGGTTGGGTCAGGGTGGGGAAATCGGGCCAGGCGATCCACGCGTGGGATACGAAGTCGACCCGTTCGTCGGGAAGCTGGCCCTCGGTGGTCACCGGTGGCCGTTCGACCCAGAACCCGGCGACGAAGAAGTGTTCTGGCCCCACGAACCGAGCGCCGTTCCAGATCACGTCGCGTTCGATCGTGTGCGACCGGCCGGCGACGGCCCCTCCGTCCAGACCGGTCTCCTCCGCGAGTTCGCGTCGTGCCGCCGTGAGTGGCGTCTCCCCCGGCTCGATACCACCTCCGGGCGGCTCCCACAGCAGACGCCCCGAGTGCGGATCCCGCCACTGGATCATGAGCACCCGCCAGGACGCGTCCAGGCAGAGAACCCGCGCGGCGGGTCGGTGTCTCGTCTCCACACGCCCACCCTAAGCCGGCACCACTGAGGGCACGGTCGATGGCGACGTCGCCGTTCCCGTCGCACCTCGTCCGGCGGCGCCACGGTGAACGCCCTCAGGACACGGCGAGCCGAAGGTGGTGGCCGGTGACGGACGTCGGGTGGTGGACCAACTGGTGCGGGGGGCCTTCGAAGACCACGGTGCCGCCGGCCTCGCCCGCGCCGGGGCCGATGTCGATCACGTGGTCGGCCTGGGCGATGACCCGCTGGTTGTGTTCGACGGCGATGACGGTGGCGCCGTCGGCCACGAGGTGGGTGAAGAGCGCGACGAGGTCGTCGACGTCGGTGCCGTGCAGGCCAGCGGTGGGCTCGTCCACGACGATCCGTTGTCCGCGCACCGTGCCGATGTCGCCGAGGTGTCGGGCCAGGCGCAGGCGTTGGCGTTCTCCCCCGGAGAGGGTGTCCACGCTCTGGCCGAGCGTGAGGTAGCCGAGGCCCACCCGACGCATCCACGTCAGCCGGTGGGTGACGTCCGGCCGGTCGGCGAACAGGGGCGCGGCCTGGGCGGGAGACATGGCGAGCACGTCGGCCATGGAGTGACCCCCCAGGGTGGCCGCGCGGGTCTCCGGGGCGAAGCGGGTTCCGTCGCAGGCGTCGCAGGTGGTGCGCACGTCGTCCAGGAAGGCGAGGTCGGTGGTGATGACGCCCTTGCCCTTGCACACCGGGCAGGCGCCGCGGGCGTTGGCGCTGAACCACGACGGGTGTCGCCCGGTGGCGCGGGCGAACGTCTCCCGGATGGGCTCGGCGACGGCGAGCGCGGTGGCGGGGGTCGACCGGGTGCCGCCGCGCAGGGGCGCCTGGTCGACGGCGACGAAGTCGGGGTGCTGGCGCGGGAGTTCGGTGCCGAACAGGGAGCTCTTGCCGGAGCCGGCGACCCCGGTCACGGCGGTGAACACGCCGAGGGGCACATCCACGGTGACGTCGCGCAGGTTGTGGGTGGTCGCGTGGCGGATGGTGACATGGTCCCGGGGGTCGCGGGGGTCGGTGCGGAGCGCGACGGGTGCGCGCAGGACACGGCCGGTGGCCGTCGCCGTGTCGCGCACGCCGGCGGGGCTTCCCTCGTACTGGACGGTGCCCCCGTCCGTTCCCGCGCCCGGGCCCAGGTCGATCACGTGGTCGGCGGCGGCGATCACGCTCGGGTGGTGCTCCACGACGAGGATCGTGTTGTTGAGGTCGCGCAGCCGGGTCAGGAGTTCGAGGAGCCGGTGCACGTCGTGGGGGTGCAGGCCGGTGCTGGGTTCGTCGAACACGTAGCAGATGTCGCTGAGTGGGCTACCCAGATGCCGCACGATCTTGACGCGCTGGGCCTCCCCACCGGAGAGGGTGCTGGAGACCCGGTCGAGGCTGAGATACCCGAGGCCGACGGCGTCGAGCGAGTCCAACCGGTCGCGGATGGCCGCGAGCAGAGGTTGGACCTCGGGGGCGCGCATTGAGGCGACCACGTTGCGCAACGCGCTCACGGGCAGCGCGGACCAGTCGGCGATCGACGCACCGTCGACGCGGCTGGCCCGGGCTCGGTCGTTCAGGCGGGTGCCGCCGCAGTCCGGGCAGGGGTGACGGGTCACCACCCGCTCCAGCGCGTCCCGCTCGGCGTCGGTGAGGCGGGACGGCGTCTGGCGGAGGTAGGCGTCGCGGAGCCGGGGCAGGACGCCGTCGAAGATACCGGACTTCGGGTACTCGGGATGGGGGTTGGTGAGTCGTAGTCCTTCGGCGTGCAGGATCGTGTCCAGGTCGCGGGGCGACCAGCGGGACAGGGGCAGGTCGGGGTCGCCGACCCCGGACTGGGTCAGGCGTTTCCAGCGATAGGTCCCCGGGGCGAAGGTGGGGAACCGGACCGCGCCGTCCCGAAGGCTCACCGCGCGGTCGAGCAGTTGGTCCAGGTCGATGTCGTCGACGGCTCCCAAGCCCTCGCACCGGGGGCACATGCCCTCGGGGTCGTTGAAGGAGTAGGCGGGGGTGAACCCGGCGGAGGGGCGGCCCAGGCGCGAGAACAGGAGTCGCAGCGGGGCGGCCAGGTCGCTGGCGGTGGCGACGGTGGAACGCGCGTTGCCGGTGAAGCGGCGCTGGTCCACCACGGTCGTGTAGGTCAGTCCGTCGACCCGGTCCACGTCCGCCGGCGGGTGCTGCGGGAGCCGGTTGCGGATGAACGTCGGATAGGTCTCGGCGACCAGCCGTCGCGCCTCCGCGGCGATGGTGTCGAACACGAGCGACGACTTCCCCGACCCCGAGACTCCGGTGAACACCGTCAACCGGTGTTTCGGTATCCGCACCGAGGCCCCGCGCAGGTTGTTCGACCGGGCGCCCTCGACGGTGATCCACTGGGCTCGGGCGGTGGGCGGGTCGGGTGTGTGTTCGCTTGCCATACGTCCACGCTACGATCAGATGTGGACATTTATTGACCACAACGGACTGCATCATTCACCGGTGACGTGACCTGGGTCATGCACTACGGGAGGGACGCCATGGCGGCGCCACGCGCACGGATGCTTCGACTTCTCTCACTGCTGCAGACCGGACGCCCCTGGCCCGCGGACGAACTCGCCGCCGCCATGGACACCACGTCCCGTACGTTGCGCCGGGACATCGACCACCTGCGCACCATGGGCTACCCCGTGCGCAGTGCCCGTGGCCCCGGCGGAAACTACCGGCTCGTCGCCGGGTCCGCGCTGCCTCCCCTGATGCTGGAGGACGACGAGGCGACCGCGACGGTGCTGGGCCTGCGGCTTGTGTCCGCGGGCGGGGCGGGGCTGGAGTTCTCGGCGGAGTCCGCGGAGCGGGCCGCCGCCAAGCTGCGGCGCCTTCTCCCCGCGCCCCTGCGGCGGCGAACGGACGAGGTTCTCGCCGCGGTCGAGGTCGCGGGGGCCGAGCACCCCCTGCCGAGCCCTGAGGCGGTGAGTCTGCTCGCCGCCGCCATCACCGCACGGGAGGGGGTCACCTTCACCTACGCGGGCAAAGAGGGGACCTCGCATCGCCGCGTGGAACCGGCCCGCCTCGTCCGGCTCCGCCAACGCTGGTACCTGGTCGCCTGGGACTCCGACCGCGACGACTGGCGGACGTTCCGCCTCGACCGCGTCGACGACCCGCGCCCCACGGGCGAGACGCACCCCGCACGGGACCTCCCCGCGGACGACCTGACGCGCTACCTCCGGGAACGGTTCCGCGGCCCGGAGACCATCGAGGTCGTGCTCACCCTGCGCACCGACGCCCGTGACGCCGCGACCCGGCTCCACCGTGTCGACGGCGCGCTGGAGCCCGTCACCGAGCACGAGTGCCGCTACGTCGCCCACGTGGACTCCTACGCCTGGCTCGCGACGGTCCTCGTCCACTCCGACGTCGAGTTCACCGTGGAGCGACCCGCCGAGTTCGCCGACTACCTCGCGGGCGTGGCCCAGCGCCTGCTCCGGGGCACCGGCCGGGGATCCGACGTCGGCGTCACCGAAAGCGGTAGCGGGTCTGACTGAAGGGCTCCCCCTTGTGGAAGGTCAGCACTTTGGCGGGCGCCACGGCGAAGACGTGCGCGGAGCCACGGTCGTCGAACTCCTGTCCCGCGAGCTCCGAGGTGCTCTCCCGGAATCCGTCGTCGGTCGCCTCGAAGGGCCAGTCCAGCTTCTCCCGCCACATGCGGGCCAACCGCTCCAACAACGCTCGGTCGGTGACGCGGACGGCCGATCCCTCCACGACGACATCGGTCCCCGACCCGAAGACGTTCGTCCCGGTGGTGAGGACGCACGCCGGGTTGCGGCCGAGGTTCACCGCCTTCTGTTCCCCCGGGCCGGTACAGAAGTGCAGGGCACCGTCGAGCCACATCGCGGGAAGCGGTGTGACGTGGGGGCGTCCGTCCCGACGCACCGTGGAGAGCCAGAAGATGTCCGCGGCGTGGATCAGGTCCACTACGTCCGACCATGGCAGGGCGAGCGCGCCCTGGCTGGAGAAACGGGTATCGATCTCGGTGATGGGCTCCTGGGTGGACATGACCTCTTCTTTCCCGCTGGGCACAGGTGACACGACTCTGACCAGGTCTGAGTCGAAAAGTCACCGGACACCGAACGTGCCTTGGGCCTCACCCTCCGCCCCCTCACGGGGGTGAGGCTGAGGCCCACAAGCGCGTAGGCGGCGGGTCACCCCACCTTCACGAGGGGGACGCTTGGTCGCCCTCCCCCTGGCGGCGCTTCTCGTAGTCGGCGGCGAGCCCGAGCATGAGCCCTCGAGCCAGGGTGTGCCGATCGACCGCCATGACCCGCTCCACGCTCTGCAGGCCGGGAAGGGCGCTCACACACTCCTCGAGGGTTTCCCGGTCGGGAGCCTCGAACAGCATGTAGTACTGCAACGTGTCGACGGTGCCGCAGCCACCCAGCCAGATCACCGGCCCACGCGGCGGATCCTCCAAGGAGCGCGCGACCACTGCGGCGAGTGGCTGGAGATGGTCCTCGGTGGGGTCGGCGTCCGGGGGGAGCCGCTGGCGCACCATGAACTTCATCGCCGCTCCTCGGGGATCTCGTCCGTCCCGTCGGTGCCGAGCTTCTTCAGCTTGAACTTCTGGATCTTTCCGGTTTCGGTCTTCGGCAGCTCCTCGAGGAACCGTACGTAGCGGGGCACGGCGAAACGCGGCAGGTGCTCCCGACAGAACGCCACGATCTCCGTCGCGGTGGACTTCTGGCCGGATTTGAACGTGACCGCGATCGCGATCTCCTCCTCGCCGAACGGCGAGGGCACCGGGTAGGCGGCCGCTTCCGCCACGGTGTCCATCGCGTTGACGACGTTCTCGACCGTCTGCGCGGCCACGTTCTCCCCACGGCGCCGGATCATGTCCTTGATCCGGTCGGAGAACCAGAGATAACCGTCCTCGTCCAGGTAGCCCGCGTCCCCGGTGTGCAACCCGAAGTTGCGCGTGGTCTCCAGGGTGGTCGCCGGCTGGTTGAGGTATCCGGAGAAGGTCGACCACGGCTCGTCGCTGGACACGACGATCTCACCGACCTCGCCCGCGGGCACCTCGCGGTCGTACTCGTCGACGATCCGAAGCCGGTAGGGCGGGTACGGCTTCCCGCAGGCTCCCTTCGGCCCGCCGAAGTTGAACACCGTGATGTTGCTTTCCGTGCTGGCGTACGCCTCGAACACCGTGACGCCGAAGCGTTCGGTGAACCGGTCGCCCACCGCGGGCGGACACGGGGCGAGTAGGCCACGGGTGATCGAGTGCTCCCGATCCTTGGCCGAGGGCGGTTGGGCCATCAGGAAGTGGCCCACGGAGAGCAGGGCGTGCATCGCCGTCGCCTCGAACCGCCGCGCCTGGTCGAAGAACGCGCGACCGCTGAACGCACGAACGTACCCGCAGCGCGCCCCCGACAGGAAGCTGGCCCCGACGTTCATGTACCGCCCCGCCGCGTGGAACAGCGGAAGGATGCTCATGAGGGTGTCCGAGCCGTCCAGGGTGAGAGCGGCGGCCGTGCGCTGGCTGATCAGGTAACAGTGGTGGTGCGGCAACACGGCGCCCTTGGGCAACCCGGTCGTCCCCGACGTGTACATGATCGTGGCCGCCATGTCGGTCCGGACGTCCTCGCCGGTGTTCAGGACCGTCGTCTCGTCGGCGAGCATCTCGTCCAGGGTGTGCCCGGAGCCGGGATCGTCCGCGCCCTCGCCCCCCTCGGGGGCCGCCTCGAACATCATCGGCGACGCGCCCTCGGGGAGGGCGGCGAGGAGGGCGTCCCGGAACTGGGGAGCGACGACGACCGCCTTGGGGTCGGCGTCGGCGAGCAGGTGCCGCAGACTCCCACCCACCAGCGCCGGGTTCACCGGGACCTCGACGGCGCCGATCTTGGCCAGAGCGGTGCCGATGTACACGACCCGTACGTCGTTGGCCATCAGGGTCACGACCCGGTCGCCGGCCCCGAGGCCGCGCGCCCGCAGCGCGGCGGCGACCGCGCTCGCCCGCTGGTTCACCTGCGCGTAGGTCACGGCGACGCCGTCGTCCTGCACGTAGCACTCGCGGTCCGGGTCGTGCTCCACCCACCGCTCGATGATGGTGCTGAACACACGGTCATGGACGTCGAGGTGGAACGGGAGGGCCAGTTCGAGACGCGTGGGCGGTGACCAACTCACGATTCCCCCTGCGGGGGTGCCACGATCTTCTCGCTTTCCAAGGTGGTGAGGCAGGTGCGGCACTTCACGACGCGGAGCCAGCCGCGGTAGTCGGCCAGCCGGTAGCGGAACACGGTGTCGGCGCCGCAGGCACTACAGCTCGTGTCCACCCGCTCCAGGGGTTCGTCGATCGTTAGTTCTTGGGGTTGTGGGAACAGCATGTGTTTTCTCCTTGCCCGTCAACTGTCGGCCCGTACGTGCTCACCAACCATCGGCTCCCGGTGTCACGAGCCCGTCGCGGATGTCCTTGCGCAGTGCCTCCGGGTCACGCTCGGCGGGGTCGCCGTAGCCGCCTCCGCCCGGCAAATGGACGGCGATCACGTCGCCCGCGGCGAACGGCTTCCCCGCGCCCTTGCTGTTGCGGAACTCCGTTCCGGGTTCGTCCTCGGACGGGGCGGGCGCGCCCGACTCCGAATAGGCGAACCCCGAGATCACCTCGGCCTGGGGCAGGTCCGCTCCGCTGGCCCAGCTCTCCAGTCCGCCCCGGTGGACGGTGATCGAGGCGCGGGCGCCAGTACCTCCGCCCAGCACCCCCTGAGTCGGGAAGCGGCACTGGTCGAGCTGGTAGATCATCTCCACGCCGGTCTGGGGCGCGACGACCAGTCGGGTGGCCGGGCCGCCCCGGTGCTTGCCCGGGCCCGCTGTGTCGGGGACGAACTCCCGCGCCACCACCAGAACGGGATACGCCTCCTCGTCGAGCTCGATGGAGGGCTCCACACAGTTGGCGCCTTCGGAGAGGGTGAAGCTGCACCCGTCGCCGACGGCGGTACCACCGAAGGGACCGACAGGGCGCGGATGGTGATGAACGGCGTCGGCACCCCCGATCGGGCGTCGAGGCCCGCGAGGCCGAACGCGGCGACGTCGTCGTAGTTCTCGGCGACCGCGAGCTCGGGATCCGCCTTGGAGAGGGCGAGCTTGACGAGGCTGAGCGCCTTGGTGAGCAGCATCGTGTGCCCGGCGTTGGTCGAGGCCGGGGGTAGGGCATGCAGACAGCTCCCCGGCGGAACCACGACGTGGATGGGCCGGTAGCTGCCGGCGTTGGGGCTCGCGCCCACCGTCCGCAGAATCGCGCCGAGTCCGAGGTGCGCCGCCGACACGGTGTCCGACCACTGGGAGGCGTATCCGCCCCACTCCTCCCGCCGGGTGCCGGAGTAGTCGACCTCGACGTTCTCACCATGCTTGCGAACAGTGCAGCGCAGCACCATCGGTTCGCCGTGCATGTTGTTGTCCAGGTAGTCCTCCGCCGTGTACTCCCCGTCCGGGACCTGGCGCAGGGCGTGCCGCACGGCGCGCTCGGAGTAGTCGAGGGTGTACTGGATGGCGCTGCGGTAGGCCTCGCGGCCGTAGCGCGAGACGTAGTGGCCGACCATGTCCGCGCCGAGCTGCAGGGCCGACTTGATGACCTGCATGTCGTTGGTACTGACCTCGGGGATCCGGGTCTGCTCGGTGAACAGTTCCAGGGTCTCCTGGACCAGCTCCCCCTTCTTGTACAGAAGGCGGGGGGACAGCCGAATCCCCTCGGAGTACATGTCCTGCTGCAGACCGGCGCCCAGGCCGCCGGGAACCGGGCCGCCGATGTCCAGCCAGTGGGTGATGCTGACGGCGAACCCCATCAGCTCGTCGCCGTCGAAGATCGGCATCGCCGCTCCGACGTCGTTGACGTGGCTCCCGCCGCGGTAGGGGTCGTTGTAGACGATGACGTCGCCGGGCTCGAAGCGGTCCACGCCCCAACGCTCGATGGCCATTCGCGCGTAGTACTGGTTGATGACGTAGTGGCCGGCCGCGGCGGTGGCCATCGCGACCGCGTCGAAGTCCAGGTCGCGTTCCTCGTCGCGGGGTGTCAGCAACCCGATCCCGAAGTCGTTGACCTCGCTGAGGAGCGGGCTGAGCGCCGCCGTGTTGATCCGCAACTGCATCTGGAGCGCCACGAAGCCCAGGGCGTGGCGCAGCACCTCGGCCGTCGTGAGGTCGATGCCGTACCGGTCCTGTACCTCCTGGGCGTTCAACTGCAGCGAACCCGACTGCTCTGAAGCGTTGGTCATGACCGCTTGGCCTCCTTCAGTTCCACGATGACGTCTCCGACCTCGTTGACCCGGGCGACGTCCCCGGCGTCGAGCACTCCGGTGTAGCTGGCCGCCTCGATGACGGCGGGGCCGTGCACGACCTGCCCCGGGGCGAACTCGTCGGCCCGGTAGACCGCGGCCCCGTCGTGCTCGACTCCCCCGATGACGATCGTGCGGTGCGTCCGCGGGGCGGCGTCGGCCTTCGGTGTCAGGGCCTGGGGTCGGACGGTGCGGTCGGCCGTGGAGACGACCCGCACTCGGACACTGGAGATGTGCAGGGGCGCGGGCAGGCTGTAGCCGAACTGCCGGTGGTGCGCCGCGTTGAACGCCTCGGTGAGATGCGCGAGGGCGTCGGTGCGGGTCGGGTCGACGAACGCTGGAAGCTCCCAGCGCTGTCCGGCGTACATCGCGTCCACGACGAACTCGGCGTGCAGGGTCTCGGTGTCGCCGCCGAGGTTCCCCTCCAGGCGCGCGGCCGTCTCCCGCATGCGGGCGAAGGCGTCGGCCACGAGCTCCTCGGAGGCCAGGGCCATCACGGGCGAGACCTCCTCCTCGAACCCGGCTCCCTCCAGGAGTCCGAACGCGGAGAACACGCCGGCGAGCGCGGGGAACACGACCCGCGGCATCTCCAAGACGCGGGCGACCTGGGTGGCGGCGAACGGTCCGGCGGCGCCGTAGGCGAGGAGGCTGAACTCGCGCGGGTCGACGCCGCGGTACACGGTGAGCTGGCGGATCGCTTCGGCCATGCGGTGGATCGCGACCTCGGCGACCGTGCTGGCCACCTCTCGGGGCTCCGCGCCGAGCGTCTCCGCGAGTCGGCCGTACGCCTGCTCGGCGGCGGCGACGTCGGGACGGATCTCCCCGCCGAGGGGGTTGTCGGGCGCCAACCAGCCGAGCAGGAGGAGGGCGTCGGTCACGGTGGGCAGTTCGCCGCCCCGGCCGTAGCACGCCGGACCGGGGTTGCTTCCGGCGCTCTCCGGACCGACGTTCAGGCCGCCGGCGGCGTCGAGCGCGGCGATGCTGCCGCCGCCCGCGCCGATGCTGTGGATCTCCAGCACCGGCATGCTCACGATGAGGTCGTGTTCGAGCTCCAGCTCGCGTTTGGTGGAGGCCCGGCCGTCGGCGACGACGGCGACGTCGGTGCTGGTGCCGCCCATGTCGAACCCGACGAGGTTGGGCGTGTTCAGCAGCCGCGAGTAGGTCTGCACTCCCATGACCCCACCGACCGGGCCACTGTTGAGCGTGGTCACCGGGATCGAGCTCACGGTGTCGGGGGTGCTCAGCCCGCCGTCGTTCGTCATGAACATCAGGGGCGCCCGGTGCCCGGCGTCGCT
The DNA here is from genome assembly GCF_018437505.1 of Spiractinospora alimapuensis. Taxonomy (NCBI): domain Bacteria; kingdom Bacillati; phylum Actinomycetota; class Actinomycetes; order Streptosporangiales; family Nocardiopsidaceae; genus Spiractinospora; species Spiractinospora alimapuensis. Next base: position 2,412,412 of record NZ_CP072467.1, read on the forward strand.
GAGCCGTCGCTCGATGGAGCGTGTGTAGTCGGCCATCATGGGCTGGGCGTAGGCGTTGAGCACCGAGGTGGAAAGCCGGTTGTACTCACGGGGGAACGGAGCGACCTCCGAGGAGACGCTGACGCCGAGGTCCGGGAACCGGTCGCGGATGAGCTTGGCCGCGCGTTGTTCGTGCTCGGGGTGCTTGTAGGAGTGCAGGAAACACACGGCGATGCTGCGGCAACCGTCCGCGCGCAGGTCCTCGACCTCCCGTAGGAGCCCTTCCTCGTCGAGGGGAACGAGGATGTCGCCGTTGGCCTGGATGCGCTCACGCACGGTCCGGCGCCGGTAGCGTTCCACGATCGGCCGGAGCTCGTGGGGGCGTCGCCATCGGGGATCGAGGAGCGCGTCGGCGGAGCGCCACCCCCGGCCCATGTCGAGCAGGTCACGGAAGCCGTCCGTCGTGATCAGCCCGATCTCCGCGCCACGGCGGGTGAGGATCGCGTTGAGCGCGACCGTGGTGCCGTGCACGATCTGCTGGACGGCGTCCGCGTCGACCTCGGCCTTGCCCAGTGAGTTCAGCAGGCCGGCGGCGAGGTCTCCGTGCGTGGTCAGGGACTTGGCGGCGACCTTCACTCGGTCGTCCTCCGCGACGACCAGGTCGGTGAAAGTCCCACCCGTGTCGATTCCGATTCGTGTCGCCATTGCTCCTCATTTTTGGTTTGTACAGGGGGCGAATCCACGGCGAGGCCGTCGAGGAGAGAAGAGAGCCGGCGGTCACATGCCCGTTCCCAGAGGGAGCGGGAACGGTTCTGGCGCCGCATGCGCCGCCGGCCATTTGACCACGGGCCAATAATTAACCCGTTGGTAAGTACAAATTCCCCAGGGTGTCGCCGCACATCGGCGACCGCGAGCCACGTGAGGTACTCACCGACGGAACCCGTGGGATGTTTCCGGTGGACAACCACAAAATGGCGACCGTTCACCGCCTTTGCTCGTCATGCCACCGCCGCCCGATTTGTCGTGCCTGAGTGGAATTGGCGGTTGGATTTCGTTTCGATCCGCAATACTAACCGGATAGTACAATAACTGTGACGCACCAGACAAGACGTCAGTTTGGCGAGATGTCGGTTCGTGCGGAGTCGCCGCGGCGTGGCCTCTCCGCGCCCGGTTCACCAGGAGGTGTCCGGCGCACAGGGGATTTCGCTACCGGAAACACCCGACCGACCGACGCGGAGGCGGCACCGGTGCGCGACACGACAAAGGACTGGCGTCCGGCCCGGACCACCGGCGGCGCGGAATCAGTCCGCGGAAGCCGGTGCGCGACGCTGGGCGGACTCGGACTCGGACTCGGGTTGAACGTAACCGGAGAGCAGGCCCATCACCTCGTCCAGGATCTCGTCCGGCTTGAGCCTGCCGAGGGGGTCGTACCAACGGGACACCGACAGCGTCATGCCGTGGATCAGGTTCACCATCGTGCCGACGTCGAGGTCAGCGCGCACGACGCCCTCCTCGGCGCACTGCCGCAGCAGCCCGGCCGCGGCGCGGTTCACGTCACGCGCCCACGACTGGTAGTTGCGGAGCGCCTGGGGCGAGAGCTGACGCTGGTCCGTCGTCAACACCACGATGTAGGTCCGATACCGGATCGCGGACTTGACCTGGACCCGAAGGTAGCTCTCCAGCTTGCTCCTGGCGCTGGCGTCGCTGCTCAGGATCTCCTCGATGTTGTGGCGGAGCGGATAGATGACCTGCTCGACGATGGTCTCCAGCAGCCAGCTCTTGGACTCGACGTACTGGTAGACGGTCGGCTTGCTCACCCCGGCCTCGGCGGCCACGTCACTGATGGTCGCGTTCACGAAGCCCTTGCGCTCGAAGACCCGTGCGGCGGCGTCGACAAGTTCCTGGACACTGGTAGCTCGCTCTCGCGCCATGCCGTCCTTTCGCTCCGACCCCGCCTACGCCGACCTCGCCTGGTGAGAGATTACCGAACCGACCGTTCAGTAGGTTGTATAGTCTTTCGATTCATGCCCCACCGCGCGAAAGACCAACACTCCCCGGAAAGTCAACCCTCCGTGGCGTGAGCAGTTCCTGGCGGGAGGGGGGACACGGTGTGACACGTCGACGTCGCCGAGCGTGCGCGCGGCCGACATCGGTCAAGCCCGCCACCCGGTCACCTCACCGGGGAGGCCGACCGACACGATGGCGGGCTTCGCGTGACCATCCGGTCCGACGGACCGGAAACGCGGCATCAGCGGGCGGACATGCGCGTCGCGGCGTCGAGACGGACGCACTCGGCGTTGATGTAGGCGTTCTCCACCATGCTTCGGACGAGTCGCGCGAACTCGTCCGGCTCACCCAGACGTTGGGGTTCGGTGACCATGGAGACCAGTCCGGCGCGCACCGCTTCCGGTAGCCCCGCGGCCATCGGGGTGTCGAAGAGGCCGGGCGCGATGGTGTTCACCCGAACGCCCTTGCCGGCGAACTCCCGCGCGACCGGGAGCGCGAGGCCGACCAACCCGGCCTTGCTCGCGCTGTACGCGGCCTGACCGATCTGTCCCTCGAAGGCGGCGCCCGAGGCCGTGTTGATCACGACGCCGCGCTCCCCGCCGCCATCCGGCTCGTTGCGCAGCATCGCCGCGGCCGCCACCCGCATGACGTTGAACGTCCCGCACAGGTTGATGTCCACCACGCGCCGGAAGTCCTCAAGGCTGGCGGGTTCTCCCCGGGACACCAATTTCGCTCCGGAGCTCACGCCGGCGGTGTTCACGTTCACGTGCACCGCGCCGAACGCGTCGACGGCCTCGGCGATGGCGGTCTCGACGGACTCCGCGTCCGTGACGTCGATCTCGACGGCGATCGCGCGGGGAAGCGCGTCGGCGACCTCGCGGGCCCCGTTTCCGTCCCGGTCCAAGACCGCGACCGCGGCACCGTGCTTGGCGAGATCAGCGCACACCGCGCGACCCAGGCCCGAAGCGCCACCAGCGACGACAGCGACTTTGTCGGCGACATCCACTTGGTTGTTCCTTCCAACGCCGCGGGAATTAACTTTCCTTACTGGTTAACCTTGATTTAAACACGCGCCCCCAAATGACGTCAAGAATGGTCAGACCTGCGCCACGCGCCCTCTCGGACGCGTCATCGCACGTCAGCCCACATCGCTACCCGCGACGGAGAACCGACGCGACGACGGTCGCTGTCCGGAGAAGGCCACGACCACGCGACCGGGTTCACCCCACGGTTGTCGCCACCGCGACCGCCCACGCGATATAGACACCGTTGACCACCAGTCGCGCCGCCACACCCACCGGTCGGTCGAGCACGCTGGGGTGTTGTGGGGAGACCCGCCACAGGGCGTCCAGGTGGGAGGCCAGGTAGCCGGTGATGAGAGCCGCCGCGCCCCACGCCCCCACCGCGCGGGTCTCCGTCCAGGCGACCAGGACGCCGAGCACGATCTCCACCAGGCCCGTGCCGAGGACGATCACGGTGGACCACGGCGCCCACCCGGGGACCAGGCCGCGGAAGTAGTCTCGGAGAACGAAGTGAGCGATGCCCACTCCGACCAGGAAGATCGCCAACACGGTCGCCGCAGTGGAGTGCATGACGTCATGGTCGACGAACGCAACGACTGGACGCTTGAACGGAACGATCGTCGGATCGTCTTCGCCTCAGGCGCCGATGCCACCGTGTTCGCGGAGTCCACCGCGTTCCGAGTCACGCGACATGCCCTTCCGGTGTGGAAGGTGGTCCTGCCGATCGGGGGCGACGTGGAGGTCGGCGGTAGGGGGCCCGCCGCGGCCGCCCCGGGGGTGGTGGTCCCCCCTGGGTTCGCACACGACTGCGGGACCGTGTCTCCCTACCTGGCCGTCTTCCTGGATCCGTGGCACCTCGCGCCGGACACCCGCACGCGCCTCCTCGACCGGCGTGTCGTGCGGCGCCTGCTGGCCGCCCTGGGGGACATTGGGGAGCACGGCCCCGAGGGGATCCTCGACCTCGCCGCGGTCCGGGCCGAACTCGAGGCCGTCGCCGGGGTTGGCTCCGCGCCTGACCCCCGGGTGCGTCACGCGCTTCGCGCGGCGAGCCGTCCCGGGGCGGGTGGGAACCTCAGGTCTGTCGCGGCCGAGGTCGGTGTCTCCGCCCCTCGGCTGCGTGCGCTGGCGCGGGAGGGCGCGGGGGTCCCGCTTGTTCGGCTCCGGCGATGGGCACGGCTGCGGTCCGCGGTCGCGGCGTTGCCGGGTCGATCGATCGCCGAGGCGGCGGCGGAGGCCGGGTTCGCCGACCAGGCGCACTTCGCCCGCACCGCACGCGGCATGCTCGGACGGGCGCCGTCCTCGGTCCTCGCCGGGGCGGGGTTAGCGCGGGCGAACGCCGGGATCGATCTTTCTGACCCCCCAGCGTGTTCGGCCGAACACCGATGCGAGAGGATCCCCGGGTTTGGATTTCCGATCATCGAGGACTGGTCATGAAGCGCCCGCTTTTCCTGAGGACCGCCCTGAGTGTCGCCCTGCTGAGCGTCATCGCCGCCTGTGGCACTTCGGACCCGGAGGACACCGAGAGTTCCGAGCCGGACGAGCAGGAAACCGCGGTGGAGGAGACGCCGGAGCCCGAACCGGAGGAGCGGGACACCCCGGAGGAGACCGAGGCTGACGGCGCCAACCCCGAGGTCGCGGCGCTGGAGGGTACGTGGTCGGGGCCGAAGAACGAGGATGGTTCGGACGCCAGTCTCACGTTCCAGCCGAACGGGGCCGCGACGCTGGACTCGGGTGGCTTCGTCTGCAACGGCGAAGTGGACCCGGTGGATGGCAGCACCTTCGTCCTGACGATGTCGGAGTGCATGATCCCGCTGCCATCGGTCCAGTTGGAGATGGCCGACGACGGGGAGTCCTTCGTCGACGACGACGGCAGTGAGTGGTTCCGCGAGGAGTCCTAGTAGGGGGTACCGCCTGGCGCCTCAGTCCGGCATGCGTGCCATGAGGTAGCCGAACGGCAGTGACAGCCCGGGGCCGTCCGCGTCGACCCTGGGCTGGCTGACCAACTGCGCCTCCACCCGAAACCCCGCCTCGGAGAGCTGTTGGCCCAGGTGTTCGGGCCGCCAGCGTTGGTAGTCGAGGTCCAGGCTCCGACCGAACGCCTCGTCGAGGTGGAACGGCTGGTCGCCGACCTGGAAGGCGAGCACCACCATTCCGCCGGGAGCGAGCACTCGACGGAACTCCGCCCACACGGTGTCGAGGTCCGCCGGGGGCACGTGGATGAACGAGAACCAGGAGACGAGGCCGGCGAGCGCGCCGTCGGCGACGTCCAACGCCCGCAGGTCACCGACTTCGTAACGCACCTCGGGATGTTCACGCCGCGCCAGGGCGACCATCTCCGGCGAAAGGTCGATCCCGTAGGCGTCGAGGCCGAGCTCCAGGCGCAGCAAAGCGGTGACCTGGCCCGGGCCACACCCAGCGTCGACGACGAGCCCACCACCGGCCGCGCGGACCATCTCCGCGAAAGACCCGAGGAAGCCGCGCCCAAAGACCATCTCCCGCAGCTCGCCACGGAACAGGTCCGCGTACTCCTGCGCGACCGCGTCGTAGGACCGCCGGGTGGCCTCCAGGTACTCAGGTTCGCTCATCCGCGCATGGTAGTCCTCGGCAGCCTCGGTTCACTCCGAGACCGTGCGGCGCCAGCGCTCCCTGGCGTGGGTTATCGTGCCGCGCACCATCCGCATGAAGTACGCGAGGTCCATGAAGCGTGCGCCACGCACGGTGTCCGGGCCGAAGAGTTCGGCTCCCCGCAGCGCACCGTCCTCCCATGGGGCGAACAATGCCTCACGCCGCGTGAAAGTCTCCACCCAATCCCCACTGAACCGATAGATGTCCCGGCCTCCGACCCGGGTGCGGTGGAGCAAGCCGAACGCCTCCAGGTACCGGACCGCTTTTGACACCGATCCCGGACTGATCGAAAGCTCCGCACGAATTTCCCGCGCGGTCAACTCGCCCGTCTGGCTGGCGAGCAGAGCCGCGAACACACGGGCCGGCATTCGTGCCATCCCCGCCTGGGTCAGCATGGTCGCGAATCGTTCCGTGAAGCGTCGTATGTCCTGCGGGTGCGGATCCGTCAGTGCCACGGTGGAGGCGGGAGTGGCCTCCCGTGGCACGCCGCTCTGTGCGCGCCTCCTGCGTGCACGCTCACGCGTTGCCCGACCGGCGGCAGTGGCGGCGCCCCAGAGCGGCCACCGTTGCGGCCGACTTCTCGGCTCACCGTGGATGTGGGCTGGCCCAGCCGCTGGGCGATCACCGCATAGCTCTCTCTCCGGCCGAGCCCCTCGGCGATTTGCGCCCGCTCGGTGGCGGAGAGCCTCGCTCCCGGCATCACCAACACCCCGTTGCAATGAATACCACACACACCAACACGAGTCATTGCAATGAAGGCCACAGATCAACCCTGCCTACTGGGCGCTCGCAATCGACACGGCTAGGAAACTCTTCAATTCTGCCGGGTACACCCTGAGAACAGTCATTCACCACTCTGGAAACAGGTTCTACGGTCAAGCCATGGATCTCGACTCGTCAAACACCCCGGTGGTCATCATCGGCGCCGGCCCCGTGGGTCTGAGCCTCGCTCTCGGGCTCGCACACCACGGTGTCCACTCCGTTCTCCTCGAACGTCGCTCCGAGACGAGCGAACGTTCCAAAGCTCCAGCCCTACACACCCGGACACGGGAGATCCTGCGCCAGTGGGGAATCGCCGATGCCCTGGAACGCGAAGGGACACTGGTGGAAACCATGAACGTCCATTCCCCCGCGGGACGCCGCCAGTTGACACTGGACTTCACCGAACTCGCCCACGAGGCGCTGGCGCCGGGCATTCTGTTCCTTGAACAGGCGGCGACCGAACGCATCCTGCTTGCGGCGGTACGAGCGAGCGGATACTGCGACGTCCGATTCGGTGCGGAGGTAACCGCGCTGGAGAACGACGCCGACGCCGTACACATCAGCTACCGATCCGGCGATACGCAGCACCACCTCACCGGCCGCTTCGGAGTTGGCTGCGACGGCGCGTCGAGCTTCGTGCGTTCATCGCTCGGTCTCTCATTCGACGGAGCGACGTTGCCGCTACGGGCGAGCCTTGCCGATGTTCGTGTGGACGACACCAGAGACACCCTTCCTTGGCCCCGCACGCACAACGGCTCGTCCGGAATCATCGGCGCACAGCGCCTCGCGCCACACCTGTGGCGCATCGTGCGTGTGGAACCCGGTGCGGCGCGATCGGGTACACCCGTCCCGGACGCGGAGGTTCGGTCCTGGGTGGACACAGTGCTCGGGGCGGGTTCCGCCACCGTTCTCTGGGCGAATCGGTTCCAGTTCAACCGCCGGACGAGTCACCGGTTTCGCGTGGGACGCGTCCTGCTGGCTGGCGACGCGGCGCACGTCTTCCCCCCGGTGATGGGGCAGGGCATGAACTCCGGTATCCAGGACGTACACAATCTCGCTTGGAAACTCGCCGAGGCGCTGGACGGCGGGGATCACGAGCTCCTCCTGGCGTCCTACGACGAGGAACGTCGGCACGCCATTGGGGCGGTGTCTCGCTACGTCGCCCAACAGACGCGTATCGGGGTTCGTGCGCCACGACCGCTGCGGATCGGCTTGGTGTGGCTGATGCGCATCGCTATGGGAGTACCTGCGATGCGACGGAGGAGTCTTGGGAACATCGCCATGACAGATCGTTCGTATGGCGCGTCGGCGCTCCTCGACCCACAGGAACGCGCGGCGGGCGTCCGACTGCCCAATCCGGAACTACTCACCCCTACTGGTGATGGGATCCGTCTGTACGACCTTCTGCCCACTGGAGGGGCACTGGTGCACCTCGACCCGGCCCCCGCGAAGGCGGACAACGCACCCGAAGTCGACGGGCTTCCCGTCGTCAGGATCGGCCCTGACGGCTACACCGACCCCTCCGGCCTACTGCGCAGGCTCCTGGGCTCGTCACGCGGATGGATCCGTGTCCGCCCCGACCGCCATGTCTCCTGGGCACGCGCTCAGCGGCCACTCAGGACCGGGGAACCGCTGGCCGAATGAGCGGGCCCTGTATCCCGTCCGCGGCGCACACCATGGTGTCGCGGGAACAGGACGCTGACCGCGTCACCTGGGTCGGTCCCGTTGTCCGATCGCTCAGACGGGGGCTGGTAGAGCTTCGCTCGCGCCGAACGGGCCGTAGGTTTCACCGCCGACTCGGGCAGCTTCGTCAATGTAATGCCCGAGGGCCTCCCGGGAACGGGTGAGGGTGTCCATCTGTTCGTCCAGTCGACGCAGTCTGTTGCGCATCGCGGCCAGCAACTCGGGACAGCCGACAAGTTCGGGGGGCTCGCCCGTGGCGCATGGCAGCAGGTAGGCGATGTCCTCGGTCGAGAGCCCCGCGTTGAGGAGGTGCCGGACCTGCTTCACCTTGATGACGTCCGTCTCCTTAAACACCCGGTAGCCGGCAGCGGTTCGGGTGGGCTGCAGCAGTCCTCGTGCTTCGTAGTACCGCAGCTGGTGGGAATTGACCTCAGTACGACGACTCAGCTCTCCGATATGCACCGCTCCCCCTTGACCTTCACACCGGTATCAACGTCCACCATGTTGCCATGAACACAAAGACTCGTTCCGACGTGACGATCATCGGTCTCGGGCTCATGGGGAGGGCACTGGTGGACACGTTGCTCCAAACGGGGCATTCGACCACCGTGTGGAACCGCACGGCCGACAAAGCAGAGGAACTCATAACCCGGGGGGCGCTACGTGCCGACTCGGTCGACCGGGCGGTCATCGCGAGCCCGGTTACGCTCCTCTGTGTCTCCGACTACCCATCACTCCACACTGTGCTTGACCCGGTCGGCGAACAGCTCGACGGACGACTCCTGGTCAATCTCACCTCGGGCGACTCCGCGCAGGCGCGTGAGATGGCCCGATGGGCCGAAAAGCGGGGGGCTCGGTATCTCGACGGCGCGATCATGGCCGTCCCTCCAACCATTGGCACCCCCGAGGCGGTGATCCTGCTGAGTGGCTCAAAGGCCGCGTTCGAAGCGCAGCGGTCGATTCTCGACGCGCTTGGGACCGCCACCTATCTCGGGGAGGATCATGGCTTGTCCTCGCTGTACGACGTCGCCGGACTGAGCGTGATGTGGGGCGTCCTGAACGCCTGGCTGCAGGGTGTCGCCCTGCTCAGCACCGCTGGCGTCGACGCCGCCAGCTTCACGCCGTTCGCGGCGCAGGTGGCGCAGGGAACGGTCGGATGGCTGGAGGATTATGCGGGCCAGGTCGACGGTGGCAGCTATCCGGCCAACGACGCGACGCTCACCACTCATGCCGGCGGGATGGCACATCTCATCGAGGAGAGCGAACGGCTCGGTGTCAACGCGGAGCTTCCGAAACTGTTCAAGACGCTGGTGGACCGTGCGATCACCGATGGCCAAGCAGAAGCCAGCTACCCCGCGCTGATCACACAGTTCAGCCCAGAATCGACGACCTCATGACGGCGGAGAAAACCGACACGGATGTGTTTGCCGCGTACATCTCGGTGTGGAACGAGCGCGAATCACACGCCAGACGGACGATCGGTGCCGAGGTCTTCACTCCCGACGCGTGCTACGTCGACCCCAACACCTCGTCACAGGGAAGGGATGCGATCGACATCTATATCGCCGCCTGGCAGGCGCGGTTTCCCAACTTTGCCTTCATTCTGGGTACGGTGCGCTGTCACCACGAGGTCGCGCACTTCCGCTGGAGCTTCGGCCCGCCCGGCGGTCCATCGGCGGCCACGGGCGAGGACGTTGTGGTGATAGAGCAGGGCCGGCTCAGCAGGATCTACGGCTTCTTCGACTGAAAAGACTGAGGTCCAGTTGCCCAGAGCGCGACACGACGACACTGAAGGCATTGTGCTGCGGGCCAGAGCTGCGTGAACCTAGCGCGGAGCGGGAGCCTCGCCAATGGGTTCTGAACGAGAAGTCACGACGTCGATTCGCTCACTCGCTCTGGTCCTCTGCGCCAACGAGGATCCCGCGAAGGGCGACGTCCGCCAGGCGGCGGGGGGTCGTCTGGCCACCGCTCTGCTGTGCCGCCCAGGCCACGCCGCCGACCAGGAGAAACAGCTCCTCGGCCGTCACGTCCTCCCGGGCGACTCTCGCGGTTTGGGCCCGGCGCAGCAGAGCCGCTCCACTTTCCTGGGCTTGGGAGCAGGCCTCGTGCAGTTCGGAGTTCCGGTCCGTGCCGCTGGCGAGCAGCGTCGCCGCGAGGCCGCGGTAGGTGGTCACGTGCGCGGTCAGGAGTTCGAGCCAGGCGACGAGGGCGCCCCGTGGGGACTCCTCTCGGGCCACCGTGTCGCCCTGTTCCCGAAGGGTGGCGAAGCGTTGGTGGAGGAGGGCGCGCAGGAGGGCCTCCCGCGTCGGAAAGTGCCGGTAGAGCGTCCCGATCCCCACCCCGGCGCGGCGCGCGACCTCCTCCAGGGGCGCGTCCGTCCCGGCTTCGGTGAACACTCGGTGCGCGTCGGCGAGCAAACGGTCCCGGTTGCGCTGCGCGTCCGCCCGGAGATGCGGCGCGTTCGGCTCTGAAGTAGTGGCCACACGGCGATTTTACAAACCGGAGTCCGCCTCCGTATATTTCCGGAGGGACCCTCCGTTTATCCGACAGTTAGGGGCACGCCATGCACGACGCTCGACCGAAAGTGCTGGTCACCGGGGCTACCGGACAGCAGGGGGGCGCCGCCGCCACCCACCTGCTCGCCGCGGGATGGGATGTACACGCTCTGGTGCGCACCCCTGAATCCGCCGCCGCCACTCGCCTCGCACGGGCCGGGGCCACGCTCGTGGCGGGAGACATCGAATCCCCAGAGACACTCGACCAGGCGATGCGGCCCGTGTCGGCGGTGTTCGCCGTCACGCCCAACGAGACGGACCCGGCACGCGAGATCCGCCAGGGGACGAACCTCGTGGACGCCGCGGTACGCCAGGACGTGCGGCACTTCGTGTTCGCCTCGGTCGGCGCGGCGGAACGATCCACGGGACTGCCGTTCTGGGAGAGCAAGTGGGAGATCGAACGTCACCTCGACGCGAGCGGAATCCCCGCCACCGTGCTCCGTCCAGTGCGGTTCATGGAGAACCACACCGTGCGCGCTCCCCTCGGCGGCATCGATGACGGGGAACTCGTCCACGTGTTCGCTCCCGACGTTCCCGTACAACTCATCGCCGTGGATGACATCGGGGCATTCGTCGCCCTCGCGCTCGACCACCCGGAGGAGTACGTCGGTCAGGCCATCGAACTCGCCGGAGACGAGCTCCCCTCAACTCGAATCGTCGAGCTCATCAGCGAGGCGACCGGCCACCCCGTGACGTACCGCCAGTGGACAGGGGAATCGAGCGGGATGGGTGCGGAGCTCGACGACGCGCACGCCCCGGTACTACGACTCGCCGAAGAGTTGTCGGCGGAGCGTGGGCTCTGGCAGGCCGACATCCCCGCCCTCCGCGCGCGGCACCCACACCTCAAGGACTTCCCCACCTGGCTGGCGCGCGGCGGCGCCCAACGCATCGCCGCGATACTGCGACACGGTGAATGAGACCAACCACTGAGTACTAACTCCGGGCACCAGGCCAGGAAGTGGGTCCCGAGAGCGGCCGGAGTTGCCACACGTTGGCCAGCACGCGCAGCGTGGCATGTGCGTCTTGGCCTTTACTCGCAGGGCGGGGGCCTCGGTTCGTCGCGGTGGACGGTGTGCGGAAACGCCCGCCGCTCAGTGGCGAGGACCGCACGCGCCCTGCGGTGAACTGGACGGGGTTGTCGCCGGACGTGAATCCTCAGGCTGCGAGGTGGGCCGCGAGCCGATCGGTAGCGGTGCGGGGCTCCCGGCCGAGGAGTTCGGTCAGGAGAGGGTCGGCGTCGGCGAAGTAACCGGCGCGGGCGGCCTGGTACCAAGTGAGCATGAGTCGGGCCGCCGGCTCCGGGACTCCGACCGTGATCTGGTCGGCGACCCATCGTTCGTCGTCCACGACGGTGCGCTTGATGGTGCGACCGGTGAGGTCCGAGGCGATCTGGCTGAGATCGTCGAAGGTGACGGCCGTCGGCGCGGTGAGGGTGATGGGGCCGTCGAAGGAGCGGTCGCCGGCGAGGACGGCCGCCGTGGCCTCCGCTGTGTCGGCACGGTCGGTGTACGGGACGGGACCGTCTTGTGGTTGGGCGATCTCCCCGGTCCGCTGCCACGGCCCCAGGACCTGGTCGAGTGGGCCGTAGGCGCCGTTGCGCAGGGCGGTCCAGGCGACTCCGGATTCGGCGAGGATCGCCTCGGTGTGGATGTGAATGTCCGACGGTTGGTAGGGGTTGCCGGCGACGGCGCCCTGCTGGCTCGTGTACACGATGCGGCGGGCGCCGGCCTCGACAGCCGCTTCGATGGCATTGCGGTGCAGACCGACCATGTCGGCGGCAGGGTCGTTGCCGGACACCAGAAGGACCTGCTCGGCACCGGCGAACGAGTCGCGCAGCGCGGCCGGGTCCTCGTAGGAGCCCTGCCGCACGCGCACGCCGCGATCGGTGAGATGCCGCGCCTTGGCGACGTCGCGCACGCTGGCTCCGATCTGGTCGGCGGGCATGCGCTTGAGGAGGTGCTCGACGGTGGCACCGCCCAGCCCACCGGTAGCGCCGGTGACAACGATCATGTGCGTGGCCTCTCCCTCGGTGCCCACAGCGCCCGTGGCGGCCGTAGGCGGCGTCACAACCTGACCAGGGTGGTCAAGTTACCTTCCGCCATCGACCGTAGGTAAGCTGACCATAGGAGTCAAATTACGATGCGGGGCGACCGCGAGAGATGGTGAGGGCCTTGGCCGTGCCTTCGGAATCCCGGTTGCGCGCCGACGCCAGGCGCAACTCCGAGCAGATCCGCGCGGCGGCGATCGACGCGTTCCAGGGGCGGGGCCTGACCGTCCCGTTGGAGGAGGTCGCCCGTGCGGCAGGGGTGAGCAAGGCGACGATCTTCAACCGCTTCGGCGGGCGGATCGGTCTCATCGAGGCCGTCATCGAAGAGGTCGTCGCCACGGAGCTGCTCGCCGTCATCGATCACTCGCGGAGCATCGACGACGTCGGCGAGCGGATCACGTACTACTTCACCGCGCTCCGGGACCTCCAGTACCGCCAGCCCGCCGTCAACGACGTCCTATTACGCACGTATCCGCACTCGCAGCAGCTCATGACCATCTGCCGGGCCGGAAGTGAGGCCAACGACGAACTCATCGCGGCGGGGCGGGCCTGCGGGGCGCTCCGCCCGGAGTTCACGGCGGACGATCTCCACGCCCTCGTCGTCGACAACGCCCTCGCCCTCAAGCACGGCGACCGGCCTCCCAGGGACGGCTATGACCGCCGCACCACCTATCTCCTGGACGGGATCCGCGGTGGCTAGCCCGCACCGGGCCGACGCCGACGATCTCCACCCTGGGATGCGGAGTGGGGCCATTCGTGGTGTGGGGCGAGTTGACGGGCGGTCTCGCGCAGGGTGGGCCGGCTGTGCACACGGTCCAGTATGTGTCTGGTCTCGGCGAGCAGCCGGGCGGACCGAACCGACCCCACCGTTCCCTGGAGAGGAAGGACGTCGTTGACCAGCACGGCCTCGGCGTCGGTCCACGCTCCCGCGCGCGCCAGTGCCCAGAGCAGGCTGGTCTGGGCGACGAACACCGCCCGCTCGTAGCCGGCGGGGTGCTCGGTGGCGGCGGAGAAGCGTTCGATGGTGCCGTCCCAGTCGTCCGCGTCGGCGTGGATCATGGCGTGGTGCCACGCGATCTCGGCCTCGGTGAGCCACCAGGTCCAGGACGGGTCGCCTCGGCGCGGGCCGTCCTGGTGGGAGCTGTAGGTTCGGCCGATCAGCTCTCGAGCGCGGGTGTGGTCTCCCTGCTGGGCGGCCGCCCGCGCCTTCCGAAGCGTGAAGAGGGTGCGGACGCTCCCCCGCCGGGTTTCCTGGAGCGCGGTGTCGCAGATGTGTTCGGCCTCGACCGGTTGGCGCAGGTGCACGTTCTGCATGGCTAACTGGCTGAGAGCGAAGTGCGCCAAGGGCCGGTCACCGGCGGTGCGGGCGAGGACGAACGCCTCCCGGCTCAGGTGACGTGACAGCGTCTGGTGTTCCGCGTCGTAGGTGATCCAGCCCGCGACCTGGTTCGCTTCGGCCGCCGCGGCAAGGGTGTCCCGCCCGGACTCGGGGTCGCGGCGCGCTGTCCTGCGGGCCGCCGTCGCCGCGCGCACCGCGGCGGGAACGAGGAACTCGGCTCCGATGCGGGTGTCGAGGGCGATGAGGTGCGCGGTGGTCGCGCGGATACCGTCGGCCACGCTCTGGGGCACGTCGGACTGGGCGCTGTTGCCGGTGGGTGCGTCGGCACGGAGGCCGGTGTCCAGCGTCCGGGGTGTGTGGGTGCCGGCTTCCCCGCCGCGCCGGAAGTCGTGAGGGGTCATGGTGCCATCCTCACCGAACAACGTGGGCCGCGCTGCCGTTCCCTTCGAATCCCTCCGGAGCCCATCGGAACAGCCCGCCCACCCCGCTCCAGGCCAGGAAGTGGTTCCCGAAAGCGACCGGAGTTGCCACAAACTGGGCAGCACGCGAAGCGTGGCCGTTGAGCAGGTTGTCTGCGTTGGTTTTGGGTGCGGGTGATGGCTTAGTGGTGGGTGGTTCGGTGGGTGTGCCAGGTGTGGGCGTGCGTGGCGAGTTCGGTGCGCCAGGGTGCGGGGTTGCTCGTGGCGAAGTGCTGCCACAGGCGGGTCATGAGTGTGGCGAACAGTGTGATGGCTTCTGGTGGTGTGGTGCGCCATTGGGGGAAGCGGATGGCCCATTGTTCGGCTTGGTGGGGGGTGTGCCCGGCGTGGATGAGGCGGAGGATCGCGAAGGCGGGTTCGCACCATGCGGGCCCGGTGGTGGCCATGGCCCAGTCCAGGATGTGGGTGCGTTCTCTGGTGATGAGGATGTTGTGGGGGTTGAGGTCGGTGTGTAGGAGTGCGTCGCCTCTCAGGGTTCGGAGTTGCCGGTCGGTGGCGTAGTCACGGAGGCGTTCGGGAAGCTGCACGAAGGGAATCGCTGGTGGTGGTGTCGCGGAGACGCGGTTGATGGCGTCGGTGAGGATGTCGAGGTCGGGGGATTGCGGAGCATAATTGGGGATGCGCCCGCTGACATGCTCGAAGCCGAGGAGCCGCCACCCGTCGGCGTCGACGCGCCACAGTAGACGCGGGGCGAGTGGTGTGACGTAGGGGTTGATGACGGCTTCTTTGTTGTGGGCGCGGACGCGTGGATGGTCGCGGCGCAGGCCCTTGACGAAGTACGTGGTGTCGGCGGTGTGCAGGACCGTGGCCAGGGACGAGTTCATTCCGCTCGATACGGTGGTCGCTGCGGTGACTGGCCCGACCACGGTCTCCACATGTGTTCGTAGTGTTCGTGGAAGCTCGTCCCACGAATCGCGAAGTGCTTCCATGGTTCAGGGTTGATTCGTCCTACTTCGAGTTGCTGTCAGTGCATCCTTTGTGGCATTGCGAGCAATCTTCGTTTCCGGACTGCTCGAATTCGCAGTCCATGACTCCGCTGTGGTTCCACAGCGGAACGTCGACTGGATATCCGGCGCGTTCGATGGTGCTTACCGTATCGCGGAGTGTGGTCCCGCCCTCGGCGCCTGGATAGTCGGTCGGTTCGTGGTGAATGAAACGTCCCGCGACACGAGCACAGAACTCCGCGTAATGCCGTGTATAGAGAATGAATGTGTGCCATCCGACATCGACACTTCGGGACGGCGACAGCCCCAGGCCAGGGTTCTCACCACAGGCCGCGAGGAAGGCAAGCGCCTGGTCCATCACTCGGCCCGCATATTCGGGGGCCACGTTCTCCTCCTTGACGATCCGACGCACCAGCCGGTCGTACAGCTCCTCGGTGATGAGATCCCGGGGGTTCCGTCGCACTATACCCACCGGCCGCGATTCGATAATTGTCATAATTCCTCCATTCATCGAAAACACATATTCCCTTGAGAGTCCAATACACGGAATCATCGAACCAACGTTCGGGGGTTCGGTATCCGTTGGTGGATGGTGAGGTAGCCTGGCGGTGTGGCTGATGGCGTATGGGAAATTCACAATCATCGGTTGGTGGATGAGAACCGGCACATCCACCTGTCGCAGGTTGATGTGCGGCTGCCCGATGGGACCGAGTTCTGCCAGTACGTGGTGCGCATGCCACCCGCCGCCATGACACTGGTCCTCAACGACGCCGAGGAAGTGCTCTTGCTACGTCGACACCGGTTCATCATCGACAGGTGGGTTTGGGAGCTCCCTGGTGGCTACGTCGACGAAGCCGAGGACATCGCCGCCGCTGCCGCCCGCGAGGTCGAAGAGGAAACCGGGTGGCGCCCCAAGACCATGGAACACCTGGTCACCTTCCAACCCGCCCTCGGCTCCATCGACCACCCACAGGCGATCTACCTCGCACGCGGAGCGCAACCCACCGCGACCGCACCGGATCGCAACGAGACCGCCGACGTGCGCTGGTTCCCCCTCACCCACGCCGTCACCATGATCGACAACGGCGAACTCGTCGGCGGAGCCAGCGTCGCCGCCATATACCGCGCCCTCACCCTGCGCCCATAACCTCAATCGCCCCCGAACGAAACACCGCCACCTCCGGAAGCGCTTCATTCAGACGCTGAATCCCCAGCCAGGGCACCAGGCCAGGAAGTGGTTCCCGAGAGCGACCGGAGTTGCCACAAACTGGGCAGCACGCGAAGCGTGGCCGTTGAGGCTTGGTCTCTTCTTCAGGGGTGAGGGTTCACAGTTCGTCGCGGCGGACGGCGTGCAGGAACGCCTGCCACTCGGTGGCGGGAAGGGTGAGGTGGCCCAGGTGGCGATGCTGGGTATCACGGACGAGGACCTGGCCGGTCACGGTACGGCACTCCACGCAGTTTCCACGGTTTTGGGAGTAGCTGGACGTGTGCCACTGGTGCATTGGGCCTCCCGTGGAAGGGGTACGGGTTGACCCCTGGATGCCCGGCGGGGAGGGGCGAGAAACCCGGCATCAGAGAGCGACCAGGCCTGTGGACGGCCCTCAGCGGAACGGGCTCGCGAAAAGTACGCTGTGCTGAAGGGGGGCACCCCGCGCCCAGGGGAACCTTTTCCGCAGGACAGACCAGGGCGCGCGGGTGGTAACCCGCGCGCATCACTCGAGGGGTGCTAGCCGAGCTCGCCGCCACGGACCGCGTGCAGGAACGCCCGCCATTCGGTGGTGGGGACAGTCAGGTGGCCAAGGTGGCGGTACTGGGTGTCACGGATGAGGACCTGGCCAGTCTCGGAACGGCACTCAACGCAGTTGTCTGCCCCACCTTGGCTGTACGAGGCCTTAGTCCACCGCTCGTCCATCATTGATTTCGCTCCTGATCCGGTCGATGAGGCCGCATGATTGATCTGGTGTGAGGGCATGCGCGCTGAGGGCTGCGAAGAGCCCAAAGTACGTTTCCAGCGCTTCGGAATCCTCCCGCGGGCTGGAGTCCACACGAGTCTCGCGGTACACCATCTGGCCCCGGTTGGGAACCTTGAGCAGGATGAAGGACCCATCCATACCGAAATGCACCTCAGAGTCCATGGGCACGGCTTGGAGTGTAATGCGTGGTGACTCTGCGACATCCAACAGGTGCGTGAGTTGCCCCCGCAGGACCGCCCACCCGCCGAGCGGACGGCGCAGAACATGCTCCTCGACGATCGCTGAGATCAGTGGCCCACCATCAGACGCCACAAGCTTCTGGCGCTTTTCTCGCCCTTTGACCAGTTCATCGATGCTGGAGGTTGGCGCGGTGGGCTGCCCAATCCGAATCTGCGCACGGGAATACTCCGGCGTCTGCAGCAGCCCCGGCACGACGAGTGGCTGGTAGCTACGAATTTCCGAAGCGTCCGCTTCGGCCGCGACGAAGTCTCGGGACCAAGACGGGTAGCCGTAGCTGTCCTCTTCCAGGACATGCAGGAATTGGACAAGGGACCCACCTGTATTAAACAGGCCATCAAGGCGGGCCAGATCGTCCACTTTTGGGAGCCGTGTCCCTCTCTCCCAAGAACTCACTGTCGTTTGCGCGCACGCCAGGGACTCACTCACTGATCCCTGTGAAAGGCGTGCTTGATTGCGGCGACGCCGGATCTCACGCCCCAGTCGACGCCTCTGCTCCCCACTGTTCAACGTCATTTCAGAACGCTACAGCACACCATCAATACATTCCAAGATCAACAATTGACTGTGGATGCGGATTGGTAATGCTCCTGGCCAGTGCTAGCCAAGTCATATATCAAGGAGCCAATAGCCAAGACCCCCGCGAGCGATCGGCTCCGGGGGCGTGGCCCATCGGGATAGGAGCCCCAATGGACATGTCTGACCCTAACGGTCGTAACTGGTTTCGCCGTCGTGGCCCCGCGCGGATCCGGCGTTACGTCATGGAGTCGGTGGCGTGGATGTGCTGCCGGTCCTGCGGGGTGGCGTTGACGCACCCCTCCACGGTGTCGTCGGTGCTCGCGACCGGACCTATGCGTGTTGTGGGTGGTGGTGCGCGATGAGGCCCATCACTCCGACAACCCCGCGGAAGACCCTGGACGGTGTTGCGGAAACCGTCGCGCTCGCCCGGGCGTGGGTGCGTGAACAATGCGCACTCCGAGGGATCGACGCCGACACGGTCGACCGCGCGGTCCTCATCGCTTCGGAGTTCGCGACCAACGCGATCAAGCACTCACGCAGCGGACGCCCAGGCGGCACCTACACCGTCCACACCGAATTCCAGGACTCGACCCTCTACCTCAGCGTCACCGACAACGGAGCCCCCTACCCGCCCTACAAACAACCACGCGGTAATGCGGACGGAGAACTCCCCGAAAACGGCCAAGGCTTGTGGCTCGTCGAAGCACACGCCGACTGGTGGCGCGCACTCAAATTCACCAACCACCACACCATCACCGCCAAACTCACCACCACCTAACCCCCACAAACCCCGGCCCCGGGGACACACCCTCCCGTCCTCGGGGCCGGACACACCAGTGAAGCGGAGTCACCCCTACCGGGCGACGAGGCCCCACAGGATGATGCAGAGCAGGGCGACGATGGTGATGGCAACGGCGATGGCGACATGGCGGGAGCGTCCGGAGGACTCCGGGTCCCGATGCCGCCCGGTCTTGGTGAGGCCAAGGTTGTCGGTCGACTCGCGGATGGACACCAGCAGCTCGCTCACCGACTCATGACGGCGGGCGTGGCTCCCCCGGTAGAACGCCGAGGACACCGTCCCCGACAGCGAGGACACCGAGTCGTGCAGCGACTCCTGGATAGCCAGGGTGAGCTGCCCCCGCGCGGACGGGCCGTCCGTCTCCGACCGCTCATCCCCGGCACGATCCCCGTCATCCTCGGCGGCTTCCTCGGCCGAGCCCTCGGCCTCACCGCGCCATGGCGGCTCCTCAGGCTCCGCCTCGGGCTCTTCCTCCCCGTCCTGCGTCGGCGGAGCCAGGGCCGCGATGCGGAGCATCTTGGTGGCGTTCTCGGCCGTGAGCCGATCCTCGGGCCGGACGTGCAGCAGCCCCTCCAGCACCGGGCTCAGCGGACCAGCCGTCCGCGCCGGTTTCGGATCCGACAGCTCCTCGCCCCGCAGGATCGAGATATAGCCTTTCCGGTCGTACGGCGGGTACCCGTCGACCGCGGTGTAGAGCGTGGCTCCCAGCGACCACAGGTCCGACGCCGGGCCCACCGTCCCTGCCTGGGCCCGCTCGGGCGGAATGTAGGCCGGCGAACCCACCACGCGGCCAGAGGCGGTGAGGGACTGTGCTCCGGCCCACACGGCGAGCCCGAAGTCGGTCAACACGACTCGGCCGTTATCGGCGATGAGCACGTTGTCCGGTTTCACGTCCCGGTGCACGATGCCTTCGTCGTGCGCGGCGGACAGTGCGCTGATCAGTTGCAGACCGATCTCTGCCACCCGCTGGTAGGGCAGGGGTCCGCCCGCCTTGGCGATGACCTCGCCCAGGGTCTGCGCGGTCACCAGCTCCATCACGATCCACGGCCGGCGGTCCTCGTTCACGACCTCGTGTACGCGGACGACGTTGTGGTGCCGCAGCCGGGCCGCCAGCCGCGCCTCGTGGGAAGTGCGCTCCACCAGCTCGTCGCGTTCGGTGGAGCTGATGTCGTCGGGCATCCGCAGCTCTTTGACCGCGACGTCCCGACGCAGCAGGAGATCCCGCGCGCGCCACACCACGCCCATGCCGCCGTGCCCCAGCTCTTCCATCAGCTGGTACCGGCCGGCCAACGTCCGTTTGTCGCCGCCCTCGCCCTCGTCGGTCTCGACGGTATCGGCGAGCTCGGCGTCGGTCATGGCTTCGGAGCGCACCGCGTCCAGCGGTGCGCTCGACAGTTTCGCCTGGGATTCGTCGGTGGCTGACACGGCTATGGCGCGTTCGGCGCGGGTCGGGTTACTGGGTTGGTGTGCGCGGCGGGCACCCGACGGCGGACCGGCGGGACGCAGGCGGACAGGATCGCTGTACGCACAGGGAGCCCCCCTTCTCCTGCCTCATGCGGCATGATCCCCGGACAGCGAAACCCGATCAAATCACCCTTTATACCAGGCCTCGGCCATCTTCGGGTGAGTCGTTGTGGTGCCATAGTCAGATCGTTGGGTTCTGTCCCGTCCCACGCCTACCGTCACATGCGGAGCGTTCCCGCACCTTTGCCCAATCTAGACCGTCACCGGAGCTTTCGTCAGCTCCACAGGGTGTCGGCTTCGTGGACCTCGACCGGACCGAACCCGATGTCGCGCAGCGGCTCGGCGATGGACGCGGCGTCGCCGACCACCACGGCCACCTGCTCGCGGGGCCGCAGCAGCTCACGCGCCGCCCGGTCCAGGTCCTCGACGGTGAGACGTTCGAAACCGGCGCGCAGTTGGTCGACGTGGTCCTCGGGGAGGTCGTGCACCACCATCTCCACCGCGGCGCCCGCCAGAGCACGCGCGTTGGAGTAGGTCACCGGCATACCCACCGTGTTGGACTCCCGAACCGCCTCCAGTTCGCTCTCCTTGACACCCTCCGCCTGCAACCAGGCGATCTCGGTGAGCGTCGTGGACAGCGACGCGGCCGTCGTCGGCCCCTCCACCTGGCTGCGGATCTGGAACACGCCGCTGTCACGCCGCAGGTCGAACCCGGCGCCAACGCCGTAGGTACTCCCCCGCCGTTCCCGAAGCTCGCCGTTGAGACGCGAGGTGAACATGCCGCCAAGTACGTCGCTCATGCCCTCCGCGCTCGGCAGGTCGATGTCCCGCCGGGACGGCGCGCGCTGGGCCAGCACGAGCGCGGACTGCACGGAGTCCGGCCGGTCCAGCACCACGATCCGCGGCGCGTCACTCGAGGCCGGCTCCGGCGTCGTGGCCGGTAGGCGTCGCCCGGCCGCCGCGTCCCCGAAGACCGCCTTGCCCACACCCTCCAGGTCCACGTCGGCGAGGTCGCCGACGATCACCAACGTCCCCGCGGAGCCGCCGAGCGCGGAACGGTGGAACGCGCGCACGTCCTCCGGCTCCAGGTTGGCCAGGCCCACCGGGGAACCACCGAGCGGCGTCGCGTGCCGCCCGTCGAAGAGCTGCGCGCCGACCATCCGCCCGGCCATGACGTTCGGCCGGGACACCTCGATGGCGAAGCGTTCGACCAACTGGCCGCGGCGGCGGACGATGTCGTCACTGGTCAGTGCCGGGCTGCGCAGCGCCTCGGCGAACAGGGCGGTCGCCGCCTCCAGCCGGTTCACCGGGGCGTCCACGCCAGAGACGAAGCTGTCCCAGGACACCCGGCAGTACCACTCGGCGCCGAAGCGCTCGAGCTGCGGGGCGAGAGAGCTGTTGCCCTCGATCCCGTCCTCCAGCGTCTCCCCCACCAGGGTCGCCACTCCCGCGTGGCCGTCGGGCTCCGCCAGGGCGCCAGACGGGTGGATCAGACGAAGCGACGCGTAGGGCTGGCCCGGCAGATCGATCGCGATCACGCTGCCGTTGCCGACGTCCAAGCGGTTGAGGTCGGGGAAGGTGTAAGGCTGTGGGGCGCCCAGGGTCGGGCGGGGCTGGAGTGTACTCACGCGCTTATCCTCATCGCTGGCGGGTTTCCGCGGGTCTGTTGGCGCTTACTCGGCTGGGGTCAGCGGCTCGAACCGAAGTTCCAACCGGTTCTCCGCCGTAAGGAGTCGCCCGGCCACGTCGGCGATCTCCTCTGCCGTGATGGACGCCCACCGGTCCGGCCACGTGTAGGCGAGCGCGGGGTCATCGAACAACTGCTCGCAGCTCCCCAGAGCGTCGGCGAGCATGCTCGGCGAGGACAGCCCCTGCAGGTGGTCCCGCTCCAGCAGCGCCCGAGCGCGCTCCATCTCCTCGGCTGTCACACCGGACTCCGCCAACTGCTCCACCTCGGCGAGGATGGCCTCGGTGAGCTCCTCGCCGCTGACGCCCTCCCGGGCGAACATGGAGAACATGAGCAGGCTCGGGGTGTAGCGGAAGGGCAGCGGGAAGGCGGCCGCGCCGCCGTCGTCCACCGCGATCCCACGCTCCACCACCAGCTTGCGGTACAGGCGACTTCCCTGTCCCTGCCCGAGGACGACGCCGGCCAGGTGCATGATGTCGAACTCGCGGCTGCCGTACTCACCCACCCGGTAGCCCAGGTACACCGCGGGCGCGGGGCACTCCTCGGTGACGACCTCACGGCGCGGGCCGCCGATCGGACCTTCGAGGGAGGCGTCCGGGGCGACCGCGAGCTCCTCGCGACGGGGGATCCGACCGAAGTAGCGCTCGACCCGCTCTCGGATGTCGGCGTCCTCCAGGTCGCTCACCACGGTGAGGACGAGGTTGTCCGGGCCGTAGTGGCGCTCGTGGAAGGAAAGCACGTACTCGAGGTCGGCCGCGTCCAGGTCCGCCATGGACCCGATGGTCGGGTGGTGGTACGGGTGCCCTTCGGGGTACCCGAGCTTCAGGATGAGCTCGAGCGCGGTTCCGTAGGGAACGTTGTCGTACCGTTGACGCCGCTCGTTCTTCACCACGTCGCGCTGGTTGTCCAGCACTTCCTGGGTGACACCCTCCCGAAGGGTGTGCAGTCGGTCGGCCTCCAGCCACAGGGCGAGGTCCAAACCGTGCGCGGGAACGGTCTCGAAATAGTTGGTCCGGTCCGTCGAGGTCGAGGCGTTGATCTCTCCGCCCAGCCGCTCGATCGCGTCGAAGTGTTCGCCCTTGTCGACGTTTCCGCTGCCCTGGAACATCAGGTGCTCGAACAGGTGCGCGAAACCGGTACGGCCCGGCGTCTCGAACCGAGACCCCACCCCGTACCAGAGGTTCACCGCGGCAACCTGGCCCGTCGCGGCGGGCGCGGTGACAATCCGCAACCCGTTGTCGAGCGTGAAGCGGCCGATCCGTGCCGCAGCTTCCGTACTCACCAGTACATCTACCCCTAACCCAAACTCAAAGCGCGCCGCCCTCCCTGTGAGCCTACTGGCCATGAGGTGGTGGCCAGCACAGTTACTGGTGGTTGGCATGATGTTTCGGGGCCATTTATCCGAAACGGATCGCCTTCTTTTTCCACGGCCGAACGTACCGACCAAAGTCGACGAAGAAGGAGTGCGTACCGCGCGAGGGACAAATGTGAGGGTTCAACAACCGAACTGACAGAATGACAGCACGAAAAAGCGTGAGCGTCTCGGACCTGATCAATGATCGGTCGACGAGGCGCTCACGCTTTTCTTTGTGGTGTTGTGCGGCGGTGTCCTACTCTCCCGCCCCGGCGTGGGGGTAGTACCATCGGCGCTGGAAGGCTTAACTGCCGGGTTCGGAATGGGTCCGGGTGTTTCCCTTCCGCTGTCACCACCGCACGTTCGTGTGGTTCGCGGTCACACACCCCTGTTGTGGGGTGTTCCCGTGCACACGTGTTTGTGCGTGTGTGGGGACCCTCGGGGGGGTGTGTGTCGTGTGTGTGCGCGAGTGTCCAGTGTGTTGTGGTGGGCAAGCCCTCGGCCTATCAGCACCAGTCAGCTCCACCCATTGCTGGGCTTCCACGTCTGGCCTGTCAACCCCATGGTCTCTAGGGGGCCTTACCCACTCGATGGTGGTGGGAGACCTCATCTCCAGGACGGCTTCCCGCTTAGATGCTTTCAGCGGTTATCCGTTCCGAACGTAGCCAACCAGCCATGCCCCTGGCGGGACAACTGGCACACCAGAGGTTCGTCCATCCCGGTCCTCTCGTACTAGGGACAGCTCCTGTCAAGTCTCCAACGCGCGCAGCGGATAGGGACCGAACTGTCTCACGACGTTCTAAACCCAGCTCGCGTGCCGCTTTAATGGGCGAACAGCCCAACCCTTGGGACCCGCTTCAGCCCCAGGATGCGACGAGCCGACATCGAGGTGCCAAACCATCCCGTCGATACGGACTCTTGGGGAAGATCAGCCTGTTATCCCCGGGGTACCTTTTAGCCGTTGAGCGACACCCCTTCCATACGGGAGTGCCGGATCACTAGTCCCTGCTTTCGCACCTGCTCCACCCGTCAGTGTCACAGTCAAGCTCCCTTAAGCACTTACACTCACCACCTGGTTTCCAACCAGGCCGAGGGAACCTTTGGGCGCCTCCGTTACCGTTTGGGAGGCAACCGCCCCAGTTAAACTGCCCACCAAGCACTGTCCCTGATCCGGATCACGGACCGAGGTTGAGGTGCCCAAGAAGATCAGAGTGGTATCTCACCAACGCCTCCACCCCCACTAGCGTGAAGGTTTCACCGGCTCCCACCTATCCTGCACAAACCCACCCAAACACCAATACCAAGCTGCAGTGAAGGTCCCGGGGTCTTTCCGTCCTGCTGCGCGAAACGAGCATCTTTACTCGTAGTGCAATTTCACCGGGCCCATGGTTGAGACAGCGGAGAAGTCGTTACGCCATTCGTGCAGGTCGGAACTTACCCGACAAGGAATTTCGCTACCTTAGGATGGTTATAGTTACCACCGCCGTTTACCGGCGCTTACATTCCCAGCTTCACCCCAAAGGGTTAACCAGTCCTGTTAACGTTCCGGCACCGGGCAGGCGTCAGTCCGTATACCGCGCCTTACGGCTTCGCACGGACCTGTGTTTTTAATAAACAGTCGCTTCTCCCTGGCCTCTGCGACCCCCACCAGCTCAACACGCACGGCGTATCACCGGCCGGGGCTCCCCTTCTCCCGAAGTTACGGGGACAATTTGCCGAGTTCCTTAACCATGGTTCACCCGAACGCCTCGGTCTACTCAACCTGACCACCTGCGTCGGTTTCGGGTACGGGCCGCACACACACTCGCTAGAGGCTTTTCTCGGCAGCACGGGATCACTCACTTCACCACAACGGCTCGGCATCACGCCTCACCCCTATGAGACCCGGATTTACCTAGGCCTCGGGCTACACGCTTACCCCCGGACAACCATCGCCGGGTAGAGCTACCCCTCTGCGTCACCCCATCACTTACCTACTCCCCCCTCAGGTCCCACAGAACCACAACAACACCCCCCGAAGGGAGCGAAGCACGATTCCATGGTTAGTATCAAGAGTTTCAGTATCGGGCGCGTGTATGCGGGTACGGGAATATCAACCCGTCATCCATCGACTACGCCTGTCGGCCTCGCCTTAGGCCCCGACTCACCCTGGGCGGATTAACCTGCCCCAGGAACCCTTAGTCAATCGGCGCCAACGTTTCTCACGTTGGTTTCGCTACTCATGCCTGCATTCTCACTCCCCCACACTCCACACCGGTTCACACCAATGCTTCACCGCGTGAAGGACGCTCCCCTACCAACCAGCCACAAAGGCTAGCTTCTCGGTTTCGGCGGTGTGCTTAGCCCCGCTACATCGTCGGCGCAGAACCACTCGACCAGTGAGCTATTACGCACTCTTTCAAGGATGGCTGCTTCTAAGCCAACCTCCTGGCTGTCTCTGCAACTCCACAACCTTACCCACTCAGCACACCCTTAGGGGCCTTAACCGGAGATCTGGGCTGTTTCCCTCTCGACCACGAAGCTTATCCCCCGCAGTCTCACTGCCATGCTCCACTTGACGGCATTCGGAGTTTAGCTGACATCAGTAACCCTCGCGGGCCCATCAACCAACCAGTCGCTCTACCACACGCCAAGAACCACACAACGCTGCACCTAAATGCATTTCGGGGAGAACCAGCTATCACGGAGTTTGATTGGCCTTTCACCCCTACCCACACCTCATCCCCCGGGTTTTCAACCCCGGTGGGTTCGGGCCTCCACGACCTCTTACAGCCGCCTCACCCTGGACATGGGTAGATCACTCCGCTTCGGGTCCACACCACGCGACTCAGACGCCCATTTAAGACTCGCTTTCGCTACGGCTCCCCCACACGGGTTAACCTCGCCACACAGCATGACTCGCAGGCTCATTCTTCAAAAGGCACACCATCACCCAACACAAAAGCATCAGGCTCTGATGGCTTGACAGCACACGGTTTCAGGAACTATTTCACAACCCCTCACCGGGGCACTTTTCACCATTCCCTCACGGTACTCAATCCACTATCGGTCACCAGGACGTATTCAGGCTTGACAGATGGTCCTGCCAGATTCACACGGGATTCCTCGAGCCCCGCGCTACTCGGGAAACACACCCACACACCACCGTGAAACTTCGCCTACGGGACTCTCACCCACTCCGGCGTCGCATCCCAACGACTTCGACTACCCCACGATGACACGCGACCCTCCGGCAGAAGGATCCAGCATGCTCCCACAACCCCACACACGCAACGGCCGCCGCCTATCACACGCGCATGGTTTAGCCACCATCCCCTTTCGCTCACCACTACTCAGGGAATCACGTATTGTTTTCTCTTCCTACGGGTACTGAGATGTTTCACTTCCCCGCGTCACCACCAACCGCCCTATACATTCAGACGGCAGCGACTCGACATGACTCGAGCCAGGTTTCCCCATTCGGACACCCACGGATCAACGCCCGGTTGACAACTCCCCGTGGACTATCGCGGCCTCCCACGTCCTTCATCGGCGCCTGGTGCCAAGGCATCCACCGTATGCCACACTCACTTGACCACCACAACAACAAGACACTCGCGCACACTATCCACAAACCAAAACCCCACCCGCGACCACCCACCACCCACAACCGTGAACAGCAGACAGCCCGGAAAGAAACCCACCCAAAACGGGCAGTGGCTTCTTCAGAGCCCAACAGCGCGCCCCCCACACCCACACTCCGCAGAGCATGACCATGGAGGACCGTAAGTTCTTGACACCCCACACACCCCGCGGGTGTGTGTCCACTTTCGAGCCACCCGACAGGTCGGCACATCACGCGAGTGTGATGTGACTGCGAGCCTGTCTTGAAGGTTGAGGCTCCTTAGAAAGGAGGTGATCCAGCCGCACCTTCCGGTACGGCTACCTTGTTACGACTTCGTCCCAATCGCCGGTCCCACCTTCGCGCGCTCCCTCCCTTACGGGTTGGGACACACGCTTCGGGTGTTACCAACTTTCATGACGTGACGGGCGGTGTGTACAAGGCCCGGGAACGTATTCACCGCGGCAATGCTGATCCGCGATTACTAGCGACTCCACCTTCACAGGGTCGAGTTGCAGACCCTGATCCGAACCGAGACCGGCTTTTCGGGATTCGCTCCACCTCACGGCTTCGCACCCCGCTGTACCGGCCATTGTAGCATGTTTGCAGCCCAAGGCATAAGGGGCATGATGACTTGACGTCATCCCCACCTTCCTCCGAGTTGACCCCGGCAGTCTCCCATGAGTCCCCACCATGACGTGCTGGCAACATGGAACAAGGGTTGCGCTCGTTGCGGGACTTAACCCAACATCTCACGACACGAGCTGACGACAGCCATGCACCACCTGTCACCCACCCCCGAAGGGCACCACATCTCTGTGGATATAAGGGCGATGTCAAACCTTGGTAAGGTTCTTCGCGTTGCGTCGAATTAAGCAACATGCTCCGCCGCTTGTGCGGGCCCCCGTCAATTCCTTTGAGTTTTAGCCTTGCGGCCGTACTCCCCAGGCGGGGCGCTTAATGCGTTAGCTGCGGCACAGAACCCGTGGAAAGGTCCCACACCTAGCGCCCAACGTTTACAGCGTGGACTACCAGGGTATCTAATCCTGTTCGCTCCCCACGCTTTCGCTCCTCAGCGTCAGGAAAGGCCCAGAGACCCGCCTTCGCCACCGGTGTTCCTCCTGATATCTGCGCATTTCACCGCTACACCAGGAATTCCAGTCTCCCCTACCTTCCTCAAGCACGCCCGTATCCACTGCACACCCGGAGTTAAGCTCCGGGCTTTCACAGCAGACGTGACACGCCGCCTACGAGCTCTTTACGCCCAATAATTCCGGACAACGCTCGGACCCTACGTATTACCGCGGCTGCTGGCACGTAGTTAGCCGGTCCTTATTCCCCTCCTACCGTCAACCACGGCAGAAACCGTGGCCTACGCCAAAAGGAAAAGAGGTTTACAACCCGAAGGCCGTCATCCCCCACGCGGCGTCGCTGCGTCAGGCTTTCGCCCATTGCGCAAAATTCCCCACTGCTGCCTCCCGCAGGAGTCTGGGCCGTGTCTCAGTCCCAGTGTGGCCGGTCGCCCTCTCAGGCCGGCTACCCGTCACCGCCTTGGTAGGCCATCACCCCACCAACAAGCTGATAGGCCGCGAGCCCATCCCCGACCAGACGAATCCTTTCCACCCTCCACCATGCGGAGAAGAGTGAACATTCGGTATTAGACCCAGTTTCCCGGGCTTATCCCAAAGTCAGGGGCAGGTTACTCACGTGTTCCTCACCCGTTCGCCACTCACCAACACCCCCGAAAGGGTGCGGTGCGTTCGACTTGCATGTGTTAAGCACGCCGCCAGCGTTCGTCCTGAGCCAGGATCAAACTCTCCATCAAAGGCCAAACACACCCACCAAAGGGCGGGTGTAAACCTTTAGAGAAATCTAATTCCCGACAAAATCAACCACAACACACCAACCATCCCGAAGAACGGTTACTGTGTTTCGGCTTGTTCATCAAAGGAACCCCTAAAACAGGGGCAAACCATAAAGGCACAAGAACAAACGTACGCGCTGTTGAGTTCTCAAGAAACAACCACCCACCACCCACAACAACCAAACACCCCCGAAACCGGGAACCTTCAGCGTCTTCGCGTGGAAGCGGCTCTCTTCACTTTGTTAACCCCAATTTAGCATCCCCCCGAATTCCCCGCAAACCGGCGAATTCCGAGTGAAAACCCTCGGGATTTTCCAATCTCCGGCGGAAAACCTCTTGGCTTTCCCCGCCGTGGTTACTAGTGTAACCCCCACCCAGAGTCCTTCGACCCAGTTCCTGCGAACCGGATTTGGGGTCCAGGTGCGGTCTTCCGGGAAGTCCCGGCTGGGGGCGTACCCCCTGACCGCTCCATAACTGTACCCCGACTCGTGGGGCGCTCGAACCATCGTGCGGCCACTGTGTGGTCACCTGATGGTCACCACGTTCTCTCCGACGGGCGTTTTCCCTGGTGTCGCCGCTTCGGCTCCACCGAGGGATCCACTTTCATACCCACTTCCGCGCGTCCCACACCGATGATTCCGTGTGGATTCGAGGGCCTGGCTCCCCTGGCCCCCGGGCGCTTGGCATGGACGCCTCAGGCGCCGGCGTCCACCACACCGTGGGCACGTAGGTGCTCCGCGAGGAGCCGGAACGCGCGGCGCCGGTGGCTGATCGCGTTCTTCTCCGTTGACCGCATCTCCGCCGTCGTTCGTGTCTCCCGCTCGGGGAGGAAGATCGGGTCGTACCCGAACCCGTTCGTCCCGCGTGGCTCCCGGAGGAGGACCCCGGGCAGTACGCCTTCGACCGTGTGCTCGTGGCCGTCCGGAGTGACCACCGCCGCCGCGCACACGAACGCCGCCCCGCGTCGGTCGTCCGGGGTGTCGGACAGTTGGTCCAGGACGAGGTTCATGTTCGCGCGGTCCTGACTGTCGGTCCCCGCACCGAACCGGCCCGACCACCGCGCGGAGAGAACGCCCGGCATGCCGTTGAGGGCGTCGACCCGGAGGCCGGAGTCGTCCGCGAGGGCGGTACGTCCCAACGCGGTCGCCGCGGCGCGCGCCTTGAGGAGCGCGTTGCCGGCGAACGTCGGCTCGAACTCCACGACCTCAGGGAAGTCGGGCAGTCCGTCCAGACCGACGACTCGCACGCCGGGGAGTTCGGTGCCGAGGATGGCCTCCACCTCGTCGACCTTGTGCCGGTTACGGGTGGAGAGCACGAGTTCCGTCATCCGGCGAGTGCCTTCTTCTGCATGGTGGTCAGTTCGGCGCATCCGGCCACACCGAGGTCGAGCAGGCCGTCCAGCATCGAGCGATCGAACGGTTCCCCCTCGGCGGTTCCCTGTACTTCGACGAAGCGACCGTCTCCGGTCACGACGACGTTCATGTCGGTCTCGGCGACGGAGTCCTCGAGGTAGTTGAGGTCGAGGCGTCCCTGCCCCTGGACGACGCCGACGCTGACGGCCGCGACGGAACCGGCGAGCGGGTTCCCCTTGAGCTTGCGGTGCTTGCGCAGGTAGGCGGCGGCGTCGGCGAGGGCGACGTAGCCACCGGTGATCGCCGCGGTTCGGGTACCACCGTCGGCCTGGAGCACGTCGCAGTCGATGGTGATGGTGTGTTCGGCCATGGCCTTGAAGTCCACGATCGCGCGCAGCGACCGGCCGATGAGTCGGGAGATCTCGTGCGTACGTCCGCCGATCTTGCCCTTGACCGACTCGCGTCCGCTTCGGGTGTCAGTGGAGCGGGGCAGCATAGAGTACTCGGCGGTCACCCATCCCTGACCACTGCCGCGGCGCCAGCGGGGGACGCCGTCCTCCACGGAGGCGGCGCAGAGGACTCTGGTGTCGCCGAACTCGACGAGTACAGAGCCTTCCGCGTGCTTCAACCAGTTCCGCGTGATCGTGACCGGGCGGAGTTGCTTAGGGGTGCGTCCATCGGATCGAGCCATGGGGATGAGACTATCCCGCCGTCGCGTGCGCCCCGATCTCGTGCACCGCTCCCGGTTCCGCCAGCCGGATCGGCCCGGTGAAGGAGGAGCTGGCCTCGGTGAGGGTGCGTTCGTCGTCGTTCCAGGGCACGAGGTGCGTCAGGATCATCTCGCCGACGTCGGCGCTGCTCGCATGGGTGCCGGCCTCGACTCCGGTGAGGTGGACGTCCTTGGGGTTGTCCCGGTTCTCGTGGAACGACGCCTCGCACAGGAAGAGGTCGGCGCCGCGCGCGATGTCGACCAGTTCCGGGCACGGACCGGTGTCGCCGGAGTAGGCCATGCTGACGCCGCCGTGGTCGAGTCGGATTCCGAAGGCCTCGACGGGGTGGTTCACGCGCTGTACCTCGACGCCGAACGGGCCGATCTCCAGGCGACCGGGGAGGAGTTCCCGGAACTCGAACGCGTCGCGCATTCCGGGGTCGGGGTCGAGGCCGTAGGCCGTCG
This sequence comes from Spiractinospora alimapuensis, assembly GCF_018437505.1. Taxonomy (NCBI): domain Bacteria; kingdom Bacillati; phylum Actinomycetota; class Actinomycetes; order Streptosporangiales; family Nocardiopsidaceae; genus Spiractinospora; species Spiractinospora alimapuensis. The sequence goes on from NZ_CP072467.1 coordinate 2,443,878, forward strand.
CCATCCGGTCGGCGACCCCGCGGGGTCCGTACACGGGCATGGTCGGCTGTGGCCCGTCGGGTGCGTAGGTGCGCGCCACCCAGTAGGAGCACAGGTCCATGCAGTGGTCGGGGTGGAGGTGGCTGAGGTACACGGCGTCCACGCCGTAGATGTCCACGTAACGGTGCAGAGCGCCGAGCGCCCCGTTTCCTAGGTCCAGCAGCAGCCGGTATCCGTCGGCCTCGACCAGATAACAGGAGGCCGGGCTGTTGGGGCCGGGGTAGCTCCCCGATGCGCCGATGATGGTGAGTCGCACGTCCTAAAGCCTCTTCGCATGGGATGCCGCTGGCGAACCCGCGGAACCAGGTCAGCAGGTCCTTACTCGATTTCCCCGTTGTTACGGGTCTACCCCAACTACCCCCTGGGTGGCACCCAAATGTGGGCGGGGTCTCAAGCGACCTACGTCACAGTGAACGGTGTGTGGCCTGGGATCGGGCCGCGCTATCGCCCGACTCGGGCCAGTTGGCGGCACTGGGCGACGAACGTTCCCGCGCTGTCCCACAGGTCCACGTTCTCGTCGAACCATCCGTCGCTCACCATTTCGGCGCGGGACCGGAAGGTCAACGGCCCCGGGGCCGGAACCGCCCGGAGGTTCCAGGTGAGTTCGACCGTGGGCGCCCAGCGCCAGGTGCCGAAGACCATCACCACTGGAGGAAGGGAGTCCACCGCCATGGGTAGGAAGGCGAGGGTGTCCTCGGGGGCTCCCTCGGACTCGGGGAGTCGCACGTAGCCGTACAGCTCGGGGACCGGGTCGGCTCCCGCCGAGGTGAGGCGGTGGTAGCTGGTCGCCGAGAAGCGGAGCTCGACCCGCCGGCTGAACTCGGAGGCGGGGGACTCCTCCGCTCGTGGGTCGAATACGGCGCAGTCGGCGTAGGCGGGGAGTTCGGGCGCGGTCGGGGCGTACTCCGGCACCGCGCTCGACTCCAGGGTCGCGGTGGCGAAGGTGCCGGTCACGGTGGGCCGTCCGTCCTGGGTCAGGACGGCGCGCATGGTGCTGACCGTACGGCCGGACTTCACGGTCTCCACCGCGATGTCGGCCGGCCCGCCGGTCCCCGGGCGGAGGAAGTGGAACGACGAGGAGACCGCGTGCTCGTGCGACGACTCCGCGAGCGCCGCGCTCTGGAGCACTGCCATGAGGTAGCCGCCGTTGATGGCGGTACCGATGAGGTATCCGGGATCGAGTTCCGTCTTGTACTGGCCTTCGCCGGACCTGGACACTGCGATTGCTGCGGAGTAGCGCGACATGGTGTCCATTGAAACCTGTCACTGTCGGTACACGAGCGCTGGGGGGCGTGTCCTCGCAGTTCGGAGGCCAACTCCCTGCCTACCGAGCGTGGCCGTCGGACTCTCCTCCGGCGTTCCGCGCGATCCCGGTCGCACCGTCTCACCGTGTCCCAGGGCGAGCGCGTGCTTTAGCGGGGTGCGCGTCTCCGCGCGCGCCCACGCGTCCAGATCCTGACCACGTATCGGTCGGCGGGGTGTGTCACTGAGGCGGCTTCGCGTCCCCGGGGGCGCGCGCTCCCTGGTCCAATTCGGCGAGGACCGGCCGGACAAGCCGCTGGGGGCCGGCCTCGGTGCGGCCGGCCCCCAGCGAGCGGCCCCACGTGGTGGGACCGCGGACATCCGTCAGGCCCAGAGCTGGCCTTCGAGGCGTTCTTCCGCTTCCTCGAGGGTGCCCTCGTAGGCTCCGGTGGAGAGGTACTTCCAGCCGCCGTCGGCGATGATGACGGCGATGTCGGCCTCTCCCCCGGCCTTGTCGACCTTGGCCGCGACGCCCAGCGCGGCGTGCAGCGCGCCGCCGGTGGAGATCCCGGCGAAGATCCCCTCACGCGTGAGCAGTTCGCGGGTGCGGCGCAGTGCAGCGTCGGCGGGGACCGAGAAGCGGGTGGTGAGGACGTCCTCGTCGTACAGTTCCGGGATGAAGCCCTCGTCGAGGTTGCGCAGCCCGTAGACGAGCTCCCCGTACCGCGGTTCCGCGGCGACGATCTGTACCTCGGGACGGTGCTCGCGCAGGTAGCGGCCGACTCCCATCAGGGTGCCCGTGGTCCCCAGGCCCGCCACGAAGTGCGTGATCTCCGGGAGGTCGGTCAGGAGTTCGGGACCGGTGGTCTCGTAGTGCGCGCGGGCGTTGGCGGAGTTCCCGTACTGGTAGAGCATGACCCAGTCTGGGTTGTCGGCGGCCATCTTCTTGGCCACCCGTACGGCCTCGTTCGACCCGCCGGCGGCGGGCGAGTAGTGGACCTCGGCGCCCCACATGCGCAGGAGCTGTGTGCGCTCCGCGGACGTGTTCTCCGGCATCACGCAGATGAGGTGGTAGCCGCGCAGTTTGGCGACCATCGCCAGCGAGATGCCGGTGTTTCCCGAGGTCGGTTCCAGGATGGTGCTGCCCGGGTGGAGGAGGCCGTCCTTTTCCGCCTCCTCCACCATGAACAGCGCCGTCCGGTCCTTCACCGACCCGGTGGGGTTGCGGTCCTCGAGTTTCGCCCAGAGTCGTACGTCGGGCGAGGGGGCGAGGTTCGGCAGTCCCACCAGCGGGGTGTGGCCGAGGGAGTCCAGCAGCGAGTCGTAGCGCATGGTGATCAGCGCATGCCGCCGGCAACCGCCGGGAGGACCGTGACCGTGTCGCCGTCGTTGAGGGAGGTGTCGATTCCGTCGAGGAACCGGACGTCCTCGTCGTTGAGGTAGACGTTGATGAACCGGCGGAGCTTGCCGTCCTCGACGATGCGCGAACCGATGCCGGGGTGCTTCTCGTCCAGGTTGGCGACGAGCTCACCAAGGGTCTTGCCCGAGCCCTCAACGGTCTTCGCGCCGTCGGTGTGCGTGCGCAGGATCGTGGGGACGCGAACCTCGATTGCCATGGGTCAATCACTCCTGTGGGGTCGTTCGTGTGGGCCGGTCGGGCGCGACTGCCCGCCGATGCGCCGGTTCCGCCGCTGGACGGTCTTCCGGTTCCAACATGGGCCGGCGCGCATTCATTCCGGTCAGGTGCGCCCGCTGGCGGCGGCGCGGTCCGGTCGACTCAGTCGACGAACTCCACGTCTTCTTCGGTGACCTCTCCGTCGAGGATCCGGTAGGAGCGGAACTCGAAGGTCTCCGGGTCACGCGTGGAGACAAGGACGTAGTGGGCCTGGGGCTCGCCGGCCTCGGCCGCCTGACTGACGTCGGTGGGCGAGGGGTAGGCCTCGGTCATCGTGTGGGAGTGGTAGACGACCACGACCTCCTCATCGCGGTCCCACAGCCGGTCGTAGACCTGGCGCTTGTACTCGTCGGGGTCGAACTCGTACCACGTCGGGGAGCGGGCCGCGTTGGTCAGTTCGAGGAACGTCTCGGGCCGGTCCGAGCCCTCCGGCCCCAGGACGACGCCACAGGCCTCGTCGGGGTGGTCACGGCGGGCGTGCGCGACGATCGCGTCGCGAATGGAAGCAGGGATCCTCAGCATCATTAATCCTACTCGCCTAGTAGGGAATCTTCCCCCAGGCTATCTGACCGCCCGGACCAGGGAATCCTGGAGTGCCGTCAACCAGTCGTAGATGTTGACCGCGGCCCAGTCCTCCATCGAGGCGTCCTGCGGGGGACGCCCGGTGTCCTGCTGGATCCCGATCCTCGTGCCAAGGGCCAGGCGGACGTCGTTGAGGGACTTCATCCAGGTCAGTCCCTGCTCGTCGTCCAGCTCGATCCGCCCACCGGACTCCGGAACCACCTCGATGATCGACTCGGCGGCGGCGCGCTTCTCCGAACGCAGCCCGTCCTCGGTGTAGCGGCGAAAGTCACCCGCGGACTCCTCGTCCTGCGAGTAGGCGTCGGGGAACAGGCGCGCCAGGACGGGGTCGTCCGGGGCCTCCCGCTGCTCGCCGATGCCGACCAGTTCCGCCAACTCGTCCTTGGGCTCCGGTGGATCGACCAGTGACAGCACCAGGTTGGCCATGGAACGCAGCACCGTCGCCTCCTCGGGGTCGAGGTCGATGACGATGCTCCCGCCCCACGTGCGACGGAATCCAAGGGTCATAGTGAACGATCCGTCCCGCCTACTTGTCCTGCTGCAGGGTCGCCCACAACCCGTACCCATGGAGCGTCGCGACGTCGCGCTCCATCTCCTCGCGGGAACCGCTGGAGACGACCGCTCGACCCTTGTTGTGGACGTCGAGCATGAGCTTGCGCGCCTTCGCCTTGGAGTATCCGAAGACCTTCTGGAAGACGAACGTGACGTATGACATCAGGTTGACCGGGTCGTTCCAGACGATGGTCACCCATGGGAGGTCAGGGCGCACCACGTTCTCGGTCTCCGGGCGTTCGAGTTCGACCGGTGCCGGTGCCGTGCTCACCGTGGCATCACCTCCAAGCTGCTCTCTCCCCTATTGTTCCATCCCCACTGGTATGCCTGCTTCCACCCTCAGATGCCCCTCCCGGGATTTATTTACTCTGAGGCGCAAACTACGCTAGGGGCTATGGCCACGGCATACAGGGGCGCCCCATCGCTGGAACACGCGGTGAGCAGTGCGCTACTCACCGACCGTTACGAACTCACCATGTTGAGCAGCGCGCTGAGCAGCGGGACCGCCCACCGGCGATCCGTGTTCGAGCTGTTCGCCCGTAACCTGCCGCACGAGCGTCGCTACGGAGTGGTCTCCGGAACCGGACGATTCCTGACGGCCCTGGAACACTTCCACTTCGACGACGCGACCCTCGCCTTCCTCGAGGACGAGCACATCGTCGACGGCCCGACGCTCGAGTGGCTGGCCGACTTCCGGTTCTCCGGCGACATCTGGGGCTACGCGGAGGGTGACTGCTACTTCCCCGGCTCGCCGATCCTCGTCGTGGAGGCCGACTTCGCCGAGGCCGTCCTGCTGGAGACCCTGGCCCTGTCGATCTACAACCACGACTCCGCGATCGCGACCGCGGCCTCGCGCATGGTGAGCGCCGCCGACGACCGGCCCATCATCGAGATGGGCTCCCGGCGTACCCACGAGTTCGCCGCCGTGGCGGCGGCCCGGGCCGCTTACATCGCCGGGTTCGCCTCGACCTCCAACCTGGCCGCCGGCCGCGACCACGGCATCCCCACGGCCGGCACGAGCGCCCACGCGTTCACACTGCTCTTCCAGGACGAGCGCTCCGCCTTCGAGGCCCAGCTCGCCAGCCTCGGGAACGGAACGACGCTGCTCGTCGACACCTACGACATCCCCCAGGCCGTACGCACCGGACTGGACCTCGCCGGGGCGGACCTGGGCGCCGTACGCATCGACTCCGGTGACCTCGCCGAGCTCGCCGTCGACGTCCGGTCCCTCCTCGACGACGCGGGCGCGAACAAGACCCGGATCGTCGTCACCGGCGACCTCGACGAGTACGCCATCGCCGGCCTCGCCGTCGCCCCGGTTGACGGATACGGCGTCGGTACCGCGCTGGTCACCGGCTCCGGCGCCCCGACGGCGGCACTCGTGTACAAGCTCGCGGCCCGCGCGCTCGAACCGGACGGGGAGCTCCTCCCTGTCGCCAAGCGTTCCCCCGGCAAGCCCAGTCGTGGCGGACGCAAGTGGCCGGTGCGGCGCTACGACCGGTTCGGTGTCGCCCAGGACGAGGTCATCTACGGCCACGAGCCCAAGCCCGACGATTTGGAGCGCCCCCGCCTACGCAGGCTCGTCGCCTCCGGCGAGGTCGTGGGACACGAACCGGTGTCGGCCGCACGGGAACGGCACCGCCGCACGGTGCGGGAGCTCCCCCTCGCCGCGCGACACCTATCCCGGGGAGAACCCGCGTTGACCACGGTCTTCGTGAGCGACGAGCACGAGGAGGAGTCCGCATGAGCGCGAACCAGACGGACCCGACAGGCACCGTCGGCGGTGAGAGCGCCGCCCTGATCATCGTCGACGTACAGAACGACTTCTGCGAGGGCGGCAGTCTCGCGGTTGCCGGCGGGGCGGCCGTGGCCAGCGACATCTCCGGCTTCCTGGCGGCGGCCTCCTACCCCCACGTGGTGGCGACCCGTGACCACCACATCGACCCGGGGGCACACTTCTCCGACACACCGGACTTCGTGACGTCCTGGCCGCGCCACTGCGTGGCCGGTACACCCGGCGAGGAGTTCCACCCCAATCTCGACACGGGCTCGGTGGGGGCCGTCTTCGACAAGGGGCAGTACTCCGACGGCTACAGCGGCTTCGACGGCGTCACCTCGGAGGGCGCGTCGCTCGCGGAGTGGCTGCGCGGGCGGGGCGTGTCCCGCGTGGACATCGTGGGCATCGCGACCGACCACTGCGTACGCGCCACAGCACTGGACGCGGCACGCAACGGTTTCGACACACGCGTCCTTCTCAACCTCACCGCCGGAGTCGCCCAGCCCACCGTGGACCACGCCCTGTCCGAAATGGCGTCCGGTGACGTCACCCTCAGCGGGGAACCACGGGTCCTCAGCGAGTAGACGCACGCCGGCGGTCCGTCCTCTCGGCACCGCGGGCAGAGTCCGCTGGTGCGCGGCCGTGGCCGGCACCAGCCGAGGGGACGATGGGCGGCACCAGAGCGTGCCGGCCAACGGCCGGGGATGTGGGTGGGCTCGTGCCCACTGCTCGGGTGCGCAGAGGCTACTCTGGGGCGACGCCGCGCCCGCCGCTCAGCGAAGGAGCGTCATGTCCCTGGACGAGCCACTTCGCGCGCCGATCGGCCTCCTGGCGGACTCCCACTCCACGCGTCCCGACGCCCGACGGGTGCTGCTCGTCGTGCACAACGTGACCTCACTCACGCGGCTCCTGGAGGTCATCCCGGTCCTCGACGCGGAGCTCGAGGTCACCACCTTGGCCACGCGGGCGAACACGTCGGCGTTCCTCGACAGCGTGGGCGGGATCCTCGAGGAGAAGGGGATCCGCACCGCTCCGTGGTCGCAGGCGCTCACCGAGAAGTTCGATCTCGTGCTCGCCGCCAGTCTCGGCGACGAACTGCACCGCATCAACGGGCCGTTGATCGTGTTGCCGCACGGTGTGGGCTATAACAAGCGTGGCGCACCGGGCGCGGCGTCGGCGGAGGGGACCTATGGTCTCTCCCGCGAAAGCCTCACCCGGGACGGTCGGCTCGTGGCGCACACGCTGGTGTTGTCCCACCCGGAACAGCGGACACGGTTGGCGGAGTCCTGTCCGGAGGCGCTGTCCACCACCCTGGTCGCGGGCGATCCCGTGCTGGACCGGATCCGCGCCGGACTGCCGTTCCGCCAGCGGTACCGTGACGCACTCGGCACCGGCTCGCGTCGCCTGGTGCTCATCTCCTCCACGTGGGGACCGACGTCGTTGGTCCGGCGACGGCCGGAACTCGTCTCCCTGCTCCTCGCGCACCTTCCTCGGGACGAGTTCCAGGTGGTTCTGGCGGCGCACCCGAACGTGTCGGAGACCCACGGCGAGTGGCAGGTGCGGTCCTGGTTCGCGGAGGCGGAACGGGCCGGTCTGTGCATCCTTCCGCCGCTCGTCGGCTGGCAGGCCGCGGTGGTGGCCGCCGACCACGTGGTGGGCGACCACGGCTCGGTCACGGGCTACGCGGCGGCACTGGGAACGCACACCATGCTGGGCGTCTTCGCGCACGAGGACCTGGCCCCGGACTCGCCGATGGCGGCGTTGGGGCGACTCGCTCCGGTGCTGCGCTCGGGGACGTCGCTACGGGATCAGCTCCTCGCCGACGCCGCGACTCACCATCCGGACCGGTACCGCCCGGCGACCGACCTGCTGGCCTCGTGTCGTGGGCGGTCCCACGCGGTGCTGCGGTCAGCCTTCTACCGAATGCTGGAGCTCCCCGAACCCGAGGACGACCCGACGGTCGTCCCTCCGGAGCCGCCGGTTCCCCACACGCTGCGGTGGCCGGCCGTCGGCCACCATCCCCCGCTGCGGGTCACGGTCGCGCGCGCCGGCGACCGGATCTCCGTCGAGCGCTTCCCGGAGGAACTGAGCGCGCTGAACGGTGAGTGGCGGGGCTCCCCCGGATCACACGTGGTGGTGGCCGACGACGAGCCGGAGCGGTCGTGGCTGGAGTCGGCGCACGTCGTGACCCGCGTCGACGACGGGGACGACGACCCGTGGGCCCGGTTGGCCGACACCCTCATCATGCACGGCTCGGCTGGTCTGGCCGCCGCCGCGCGAAGAGGCGAATGCCTCGTCCTCACCCGTGCCGGGCATCGTGTCCGCCTCCGCGCCCCCGGCCTCGCCGACCCGCTGGTCTTGGCCTCCGCCTGCTGGCCGATCCCCAACGCGGGCCCCGCACCGGAGAGGTTCGTCCTCGTCTTAGGCGACCGCGAGTACCCGGCGTACCGGACGATCGGCTAGGGACAACTGGGGCCGCTTCGCGACGACGTCCCAGCGGGGGACCGGGCCTCGGCCCGCGAGACGATCCGTACTGGACACCCTGGTGGGCTGTTCGAAAGGTTCGACGCAGGGCGCGCCCAATTGACGCAGCGCTGAAACATACGCGACCTAATCCCCCGCCGGGCTTCCCACACGGGCCCAGCCCCGTGCCTCGCCCTCGTCGATGGGCGCCGCGCGGCGTGCCCCAGGGGAGTGGAGGCGTCGCCGATGACCGCCTTGCGCGCGCGGATGGCGTCCGCCGTGACACCTGGGGAGCGCCTTGTTCCCCCGTGTGTCATCCAGTTGAGCAGCAACGGTTGGAACCGGTCCATCGCCTTCGCGAACCGCGCCTCGAACTCGTCCCACAGCGTCCGCAGGCGGGTGGCCTGGTCCTCCGGCAAAAGGCCGAACAGCTTCTCCGCCGCCTCCTCACGCTCCCGCTGTGTTCCCTCGCCCTCGATGTCGTAGGTCGGCGTGTCCCCGGCGTAGACCTCGACCAGGTCGTCGGCGTCCGCCGCGAGCAGGATGACCGTCATGGCCAGGTGCCAGGAGTGCTCGGCGTCGTCCTACCGACGTCGCGCCGCCACCAGGGCGACTGGCGCGGGACGGCCTTCATCTGGTCGATCCCGACCAGGAACGTCAGTTACTCCGTCATCCGTCGCCCCGGCCCGGGCGGGAAGGGACTCTTCTGGTCCGCGTGGGATGCGGATCGTCGCTCACGCGGCCATGGTCGCACGAGGGCCGGGACGGGCTGAGGCGGTTTCCGAGGCGCTCGGCCCCCGCGAACACACGCTGACCGGCCGCCGCTCCGTCGGATGTCGACGCCACCCGCGCGGTCACACGCTGTCAGGGTCGTCGAGTTCGCCCAGGCGACGGACCAAGCGGCGGCAGGGAATCGTCGCGTTGAGACGGGCGTAGAGGAGCAAGGAGGCGTGGAGGTCCTCACGCGCCGACGCGGCGTCGGCCGAATGGAGCGAACGGGCACGCTTCTCCAGGAGCTCGGCCGCGCGACGGAGGTGCCCGGCCTCCAGGTGGGTCTTCAGGGCGTTCTCCCAGTGCTGGTTGGCCGCCGCTGGGTCGCCCTCGGCCAGGGCGAGATCTCCCAGGGACGTGATCAGCCGGGCGAGATTCTGTGGGTCGTCGTGATCGAGGCGCCGCACCGCGTCGGCGACCCAGCGTGGAGGCCCACCGTCACGGTCGGCCACGATCCCGGCGGGACGGCCACGGTGGTCCAGATGTCCGACCGCCCACGCACAGAGCTCCAGCAGGCCACGCGCCGCGACGAGGTCGCCGTCGGCGAGAAACGCCCGTCCGAGCTTGTGGGTCAGGTTGAGGACGGCGCGCGGTCGCTGTCGCTCGGGCAGCTCAACGGCGACGGCGAGGGAAGCGGTGAAGAGCCGGATCGCGTCCGTGGTCTCCCCCGCGTCCAGGTGGACGTCGCCGCGCGCCTCCAAAGCGCTGTGCAGGACAAGGGGGACCTGAGGAGCTTGTTCGGCGAGTTCGATCGCGCGGTCCGCGTCGCCGCGCGCGGTGACGAGGTCCCGTTCGCGGCGCAGGGCGATGGAGCGCTGGAGCAGCAACTGGGCGCGCTCACTGGGGGTGAGCGCGCCGTTTTCGGCGGCGAGGATCAGCGCGTCGTGGGTGTCGACGATCTCGTCCATGAGTCCGCGCGGGAACCAATAGGCCCACAGGGCCGCGACGAGTCGGTAGGCGACACGGAGGTAGCGGGGGTGGACTTGGCGACCCAGGCGCACGGCGTCGTGTACGACCTGGCCGAGTCCCGCGCGCTGCTGGTCCAGGAAGGTTCCCGCCTGCCGCGCCGTGCCGAGGGATGGTGGAGCGACGGTTCCCGTGGGGTGGTCCGCTCCCGCCGCCTCCAGTGGCCTCCCCGGCAACAGGACGCCGTGGGCGGCGTGGGCGAGATCAAGGTAGTACGCGAACATGGTGTCGCGCGCGCCCGACCCACTGGCCTCACCTCGCAGACGCAGCGCGCGGTGCACTTCGTCTTGGCGGAACTGGTAGCCGGCGCCAGGGGACTGTGCGCCCTCTCCGACCTCGGGGGCCTCCAGCAGTCCGGACTCGACGAGGTCGGCCAGCCATACGTCGACCTGCGCGGAGGACGCTCCGGCCAGGCGACGGGCGAGTTCCTTGGTGAACGGCGTGTTCGGATGGACGGCCAGGTTTTGGGCGAAGTACTCGATCTCCTTGGGGCGACGGTTGAAGAAGGCGGCCAGGAGACGCTCGGCTTCATAGGAGATCGACGGCTTCGCTCCTTGGCCCGAGGGGGACTCGGGCGGCAGGGACGCCAGCTCCTCCGCGACCCGCGCGAGACCGGCCCCGTCCCCTTCCGTGTCCTCCCACCTCTGGATGAGCTTGCCGTAGGTCCTGAGGAGGTAGGGCAGCCGCCCCAATGCTTCGCACACGTGGCGAGCGAGGGCACGGTGCTTGGGCGTCGTCCATTCGGCTCCGGCCGCGTGGCCCAGCATGGCCACCGCGTCGTCGGGTTCCAGCGGGGGGATGTGCAGTTCGTGCGCCTCCAGGTGCCGGAGGCGGTCCTCGATGTCCTCCCCGGTCCCTGGAGCCCCGTCCGGGAGGTCGTCGGGTCGCACCATGTCGATGTCGGGAGCCGCCGCCGTCCTGTCGCCGGCCACGATGAGCACGCTCCCCTCCGTGCCGGGGACGAACGGCAGGACGTCCTTCAGGTCCCGCGCGTTGTCCACGAGGATCGCCACGGGTCCCCTGCGCTCGATCTCCTGGTGCAGCGCACGGATGGGGTCAGCTCGGGGCGGGAGGTCCCGTTGGGTGATGCCGAACTTCTCCAACACCTCCCACTGCGATCGCCGCCTGTCGGTTCGACCTCCGCGAACCCGCAGCAACCCGCCGGGGAACCGGGGGTCCGAACTTCGCTCTTCCTCTCGGATCTCGCGGAGACAGGCCAAGGCGACGGAGCTGGTTCCCACCCCTGGGTCACCGTGGATGGTCGTCCACGTGAGCACCGAGGTGCCGGCGTCGATCTGCTTGCGCAACGCCCGCATCGCGTCCCGTCGGTCGATCATCTCGGGCGCGGGATAGGTGTCGACCACGCGCGGTAGCGATACACCCGCCCCGATGTTGACATCGCCGTTGACCGACCCTGCGATCTGTAGCGCCGTGGTGATCCCGTCCCCGCTCATGCTCAGGCGCGTTCGCTCGCGGGCACAGTCGCACTCTGGGGCGTGGGAGCAACCGCATTCGGGCTCGCGCTCGGGGGGTCGTGCGGACATGGCGGGGGTCCTCACATCCGGCTCGGGGATGGCGGGGGCTACGCCGGCGTCACTCGCAGTGTAACGGCGTGTTCTCCGCGCGGACAGGTATTCGCGTCCGCGACGGTGCGGTGCCCCAGACCGGGACCCAGACCCCACGGCGACCCTCAATGATCCATGTGCACCGACACGCCCCGTCGAGGACTCGCCCTGTCCTCGATACTCCGTAAGTTGATCTCTGTTACCAGCGCGAACGAGACAGGAGCGGCGTGTGACCACCGAGAACCTCACCCACGAGACCGACCCCGAGCGGGAGACCCTGCTGGAGACCCTGGCGAAGCACCGCGGCTTCCTCAGGTACACGGTCGAGGGGCTCACCGACGAGCAAGCTGGGCTCCGGCCCACCGTCAGCGAACTGTGCCTCGGCGGGCTGATCAAGCACGTCGCCGCCACCGAGGAGGGCTGGATGCGGTTCGTCCTGGAAGGGCCGGAGAGCCAGAAGATGCCGGAGACGGAGGAGGAATGGGCGCAACGTGCCGCCGAGTTCTCCATGCTGGACTCCGACACCCTGCCGGCGATCCTGGAGCGCTACGCCGACGTCGCGGCGCGGACCGAGGAGGTCGTGCGCGGTCTGGACACCCTCGACGTCCAGCACCCCCTCCCCGAGGCCCCCTGGAACCCCCCGGGCGCGCGGTGGTCGGCGCGGCGGGTTCTCCTGCACGTGCTGGCCGAGACCGCGCAGCACGCCGGGCACGCCGATATCCTCCGCGAGTCGATCGACGGCCAGAAGACGATGGGCTGACCCGGCCCGTTGGTCGTCAGGCCTTCACCGTCATGGTCGATCCGTCATCATTTGGACGAATTTTCCATGATCATCTTCGCAGGCCACAACACACAGCACGCCTACGTGTCGGGTTTGTCGCCCTATGTCGATACTGCACGGATCGAATCGGGTGTCGTACGATCCCTCGGCGAGCACACGGTCCGCAGCTCGAACGCCGCTGTCCGTGACCCCCGCTCGCGATGTGCTGTGTTTCGTGTGCCGAAAGGCGAGGAGTATCGGTTGAGGCCCCGGAGTCTTTCCCACGTCTCAGTGCCCGACGAGACGACGATCGAGGCGGTTCGACAGTCCTGTGCGGGCATCCCCACGGGATCCCCCTTGCTGGCGGAGTCCTTCTACGCGCATCTGTTCGAGATGCGGCCGGAGCTGCGTTCCATGTTCGCTGCGGACCTCGGCCCGCAGGAACGCCGAATGGCGGATGCCCTGCTACAGGTCGTGCGTCATCTCGACCGCCCCGACGAACTGAGCGACTACCTCCGCCAGCTCGGCGCGCAACACCAGCGCAAGCTGGGCGTCGAGCCGGAGCACTATCCCCATATCGGGCGCGCCTTGGTACGCGCGGTCCGGGACATCTCGCCCACCTGGTCGACCTCGACGAGTTCGTCGTGGGTCACGGTCTACGAGTGGATCACGGCGGTGATGGTCGCGGGCGCGGAAGAGGGTGCGGAGCCCCAGCGCTCAGGGGTGGGCCGGGTCACCCACGGCACCGGTGGCACCCACCGCGAGCCGCCGCGACCCTGACCCCACCCCCGATCGTTGGTCCGGGCCGTGCCGTCCCCTCGCCGTCCCCGGCCGAGCGAACGCCGCACCGCCAGCCAGACACCCCACCGACGGAGACCCATGACCGAGGCCCACAGCTACGCCGGTGACGACGACATCTTCACGGGTGAACGTCGAATGCAGTCCCTGCACGGGACTCGGGACCGCGCCGACCGCTTCTATCGGGACCAGATGCTCGACCACCTGAATCCGCGGATGCGTGCGTTCATCGGTCGCCAGGAGATGATGTTCATCGCGACCGCGGACCGCCGTGGTGCGTGCGACTCCAGTTTCCGCGCGGGTCCGCCGGGTTTCGTCCACGTCCTGGACGCGTACACGCTGGCGTATCCGGAGTACCGCGGGAACGGAGTGCTCGCCAGCGTGGGCAACATCGCCGAGAATCCGCAGGTCGGCCTGCTGTTCCTCGACTTCGACCAGGAACGGATCGGGCTGCACGTCAACGGTTCGGCGATGACGACCGGTGACGCCGAACTGCGCCGCAGAACGCCCTCACTCCCTGTCCCCCAGGTTCCGGGACAGCGTGCGCTGCTGTGGATGGTCGTCCGGGTGGAGGAGGCCTACATCCACTGTCGCAAGCACGTTCCACACCTGCGCAAGGTCGACCGGGACGAGGCGTGGGGAACCGACGACACCCTGCGCAAGGGTGGGGACTACTTCGAGGCGCGGGGAACCAACACCGACTCGGTCCTCGCCTCAACGCCAACCGCGCGTCACGCGTGAGCGAGGTCCCCTGGCCTGAACACGCGCTTCCCGGGGCTGGAGTCACGCCCACGCTGGGCGCGCTTCAGCCCCGACGCGTCGCGGTCCCGGACCGGCGGCGGCCTTGGCTGCCAGGCGGCCTCATTCACTCGGAGGGGGGTCCTCGGCGTTGGCCAGACGGCGCATGACGCCGTCGGTGATGTCCTCCCCTGATTCACCGAGGTCCCAGGCGTCGGAGCGAGACGCGTTGGACACCCAGAAGACGAACGCGTCTCCGTCGCGTTGGCGGGAGATCCATCCGGAGGAGTAGTCGTTTCCGCCGTCGTGCCATAGGACGTCGGAGTCCTCCGAGTCGGCGCCCCAACCGTAGGCGTAGTACGTGGAGTCGGGCTCCTCTCGCACCGTGGGAAGGAACAGTTGTTCCTTGGCCTCGGTGTCCAGCACCGTGTCGCCCATCAGTGCGACGTGCCACCGGAACATGTCGTGAGCCGTGGACAACAGGCCGCCGTTGCCGTGGAGGTTCCAGTAGGGGCCGTCCTCGTCCCACGGCCGTTCGTACGGGCGCCCCTGAGCCTGCCCCTCTTCGTCGTACTCAACGGCGACCTGATCCTCGGACCAGTCGGGCAGCACGTAGCCGGTGTCCGTCATGCCGGCGGGCTCGAAGAGGTTCTCCGCCAGGTACTCCTCATAGGTCATACCGGACGCCTCCTCGATGATCAGGGCGAGAAGGCTGTAACCGACGTTGGAGTACTGGTAGGTGTCCCCAGGACTCTCCAATCGCTCCGCCGTGAACGCCCGCGCCACCAGCTCGTCTCGGGTCAGCGGTTCTTCGTCGCGCCCCAGGGACTCCGGTAGCCTGGATGTGTGCGTGAGGAGTTGATCGATGGTGATCTCGGCCTGGTCCGTGGGGACGGAGTCCAGGTGGTCGGTGATCGAATCGGAGACGCCGAGTTCGCCCTGTGACTGGAGCGCGAGGATGCCAGCCGCGGTGAACTGCTTGGTCATGGACATCGTGTCGTAGACGGTGTCGCAGGTGGCGTCGGTGGCCGCTTCGCGGTCGGCCTGTCCCCACGCGTGACACAGGATCTTCTCGTCGCCGATCGCGGCCACCAACGTGCCGCTGCTTCCGTCCGGTAGCTCCTCGTCCAAGAACGGTTGAATGGTTTCCGGCCCACCCACCGCGCACCCCAGAGGGACGAGCAGAACGAGAGCGGGCACGGCCAGCAGCGGAGGCCCATACCAACCACGTCCGAAGTTCTTCGCCGCCACGCCGTGCCGCCTTTCTTCGCACCGAGTATCGAGGGGTGACCAGACATCTCCGTCAAAGCACTCAGGTGAAGTAAGAACGGCGTCACCACTGGGCCTCGGTCAGGAGTTCGGGAAGGTCGGGATTGCTCCAGCGGTCGACGATCAGGATCTGCTCGTCGGGGACGTACCACACGTCCTGGGTGTAGGTGCTCTGCCCTCCGCCGTCCGCGCAGGGGAACTCGACCGTGTGGTGCTCGGCGTCGCGCCCACCCAGACTGACGGTCTCCACGGAGGATCCGCGCCCGGAGTCGACCAACTGGGCGGGGCACGGTTCGATCTCGGTTCCGGCGTGGAATCCCTGGTCCGGGTTGTACCACCCGAGCTCGATCGCCGCGGGGCCCAACACCGCGACGTGCGGACACGCGTCGACGTCCCCGCTCCACTCCCAGGAGGCCCCTTCCGCACAGCCCGGCCCGGTCTCGGGGACGAGCACCACCCAGTCGTCGGTGCCCGCGTCGCGCAGGTCGGCGGTGGTGAAGGAATCGGTCCGCGGGTAGACGCCCCAGGACTCCGGTACGGGAAGTGTCATGCCCCGATAGTCCGCGTCCTGGGTGGCGGCCTCGTCCGCGTCCTCGTCCTCATCGTTTCCGGAGTTCTCGCCGTTGTCAGTGTCCTCGCCATCGTCGGAGTCCTCGCCGGCCCCTTCCCCGTCCGGGTCGGGGGCCTCCTGCTCGGGGGCGGCCTCTCCCGGCTCCTCGGCGCCGTCGTCGGACACGAGAGCGTAGCCGCCGGTCGCCAGGGCCGGCGGCGACGATCGATCCGACTCCGATGGCGACCTTGGCACCGAGGGAGATCCCGGTGGCGGTGCCACCCGCGCCGGTCATGCCGCCGATCTGCCCACCGGCCGCGCCACCGGAGGCGGTGGCCGCGGGCGGACTCGCGGCCACCGGGCCTCCCTTCAGTGGTACTCCTCCTCGCATGAGCGCGGTGAGTCCGGCCGTCGCTCCCGCGGCCGCGACACCGGATCCGAGCGCGGCCCAGGCACGTGGATCGTGGCCGGCGGCGTCGAACCCGGTCCAGGCGCGCGCGAGCGTGGTCACGAGCCGGCCGCGCTCCTCCTGCGTGGCGGGAACGGTGTCGATCTCGTCCACGGAGAGCACCTCGACGGTGGGCGCGGCCATCCGCAGGCTCTCCCGGAAGCACTCGACCGCCGTGGGCCGGTCCACGGCGTCCCCCGACAGGGCGCGCTCGACGAGCTCGCGCAGGTCGTCGGGGACGCCGGTGAGGTCGTACTGCCCGGAGCGCACTCGACGCAGGACGTCCTGGGTCTCGCCGCGGCCGAACGGCGGTCGGCCGGTGGCCGCGAACGCGACCATCCCGCCCCAGGCGAACACGTCGCCCGCGGTGGAGGAGGGTTCTCCGGCGAGGCGTTCCGGTGGCAGGTATCCCGGAGTTCCGTGGACGCCCTGCTCCGGCGTGGACTCGGTGGCACCGCGCGCGATGCCGAAGTCCAGGATCTTCGGCCCGTCCGGGGACAGGATGACGTTGCCCGGCTTGATGTCGCGGTGGATCACGTCGGCGTCGTGGATGGCCCCGATGGCCTCCGCGGTTCCCGCGGCGAAGGCGTGCAGCGTCGGCCCGGCGAGGGGGCCGAACTCGCGCACGTGTTCGCTCAGGGTGTGGCCGGGAACGAATTCGGTCGCCATCCACGGCTGTTCCGCGTGGGGGTCGGCGCCGAGGAACGCGGGCACGCATTCCGCGTCGAGCCCACGCAGCAGGTCGACCTCACGCTCGAACCGTTCGCGGTATTCGGCTTGTTCGGCGAATTCCGGATGAATGACCTTGACCGCGACACACTGTCCGGTCCCGTCAAGCGCTCCGTACACCACACCCATTCCACCGGCACCCAGTCGGCCGATCACCTCGAAGGGACCGATCGTCCGCGGATCGGCTTCCTCCAGTTCGGCGAGTTCCTCCGGCAGGGGCGTGGGCTGGTCAACCATGACAGCGCCTCCCCACGCGAATCGTGTGTCCGTTATTGGGACGCGTCCCTGGGGTGTTTGGTTTCCTTCGCCGCGGCCTTGTACCACGCGCCGGGGTTCGTGATCGCCGTATTCGTCGCCCATGGGAAAGGCCCCCGCAGGGTGACCTGCGGGGGCCTTTCTCTACTGAGTGCAGAATTGGCCGGATGAGGCCACCATCAATGGCTTCATCCGGAATTGGTTACATTCCTGGGGTCGTTCCGATGCCTTTACGGCGGCGCACCATGAGGGCCGTTCCGGTGGCGGTGAGGGCCACGGCGGCGAGCACGATCGCGAGGATCCCGGGGCCGGTCTGGGGCAGGCCGCCTCCGCCGCCGGCTCCGTCGCCCGGACCCTGCTTGTCGTCACCGTCGCCCCACAGGTCCACGTCCTCCGACGTGGTCAGGGTGATGGTGACGGGGTCGAGCGCGTCGCCCTCCATGTAGAAGTGATCGAAGGCGGGCACGCCGTCGCTGGTCAACTCGGCGGGGATGTCCTCCCAGACGATGAGGTCGCCGTCGATGTCGGCGTCGCTGACCTCGAGGTCGGCGAGCGCGACGTCGGGGTAGTCGACGAGTTCACCCTCGATGAGTCCCCGGCTGGTGACGTCCGCGAAGAGGGTTCCGTCGGCACCGTCGAACTCGACGCGGGGGTCGCTCAGGGTGAGTTCCAGTTCGGGGCCGGACCCGTAGTCGTGGCCGTCGAACAGGACGGTCCCGCCGAACGAGAGGTCCGCCGTCGGCGGGGTGAGCGCGCCCTCGGTGTAGCGGAAGGCGAAGGTGCCGTCGTCGTTACGGCGGGCGTCGTCGGAGACGGAGATGCTGCCCTCGGCGATGTCGCCCTCGATGTAGGTGCGGAAGGACTCCTTCACGCCCCAGTCGATGCGGCCATCGACGATGTCCCCGGTCTCGGGGATCGGGTCTTCGTCCTCGTCACCGTTGCCGTTGCCGTCGCCGCCGGGCTGGGTCGTGGTGGCGAAGGAGAAGGGGTCCATCGGGTCCCCCTCGTCGTAGAAGTCCGCGAATCCCTCCACGGCCTCGGCGTGGAGGGAGCCCGCCTCGCTGTCGAAGGAGAAGGCGTCGTCGTCGAAGGTCGCGTCCACGCCGTCCAGTTCCGCGACGGCGACCGTGCCGAACTCGACCAAGTCGCCCGGCGGGATGGAGGGGTCGGCACCGTTGAACTCGCGGCTGGAGAGGTCGGCGTAGACGGTCGCGCCGTCCTCGTCACCCTCGACCCGCGGGTTGGCGACGTGGACCTCGAGCACGGGGCCGGATCCGTAGTCGTGGCCCTCGAAGGCCACCGAGCCGGAGAACTGGACCGAGAACTCACCGGAGTCGCTGTCGGCGGTACCGGACTCGACCGGCCAGGCGAAGGTGCCGTCGTCGTTCCGCGACGCCCCCTCCGACGGAGTGATCTCCCCGTCGGCGACCGGACTCCCGAGGTAGTTGCGGAAGGACTCCTTCACACCCCAGTCACCGGAACCGTCGACGATCTCGCGCTCGCCGCCCTCGTCGTCGGAGTCCTCGCCCTGAGCGAAGCTCACCGGCGTCGCGACGTCCTGGGACCGGTCGGTGATGGCGGTGTGGTCGTTGGCCACCAGTACGTAGCACTGGTCCTCCAGACAGTCCACGACCTCCTGGTCCTCGGCGCCGTCCTCGCCTTCCTCGTCGTCGCCGTCACCAAGCGTGTAGCTGCCGACGACCTCGATCTCGGCGGTGAACGTGCCGTCGTCGTCGATGGCGTCGGCGCGGATCCACGCCTGTGCCGCGCCGGGGGCCTGCCCCGACGGGGCCTCCCCTTCCTCGGGGAGGGTCGCGGTGAGCATGGCGTAGACGCCCTGGTCCGGGGCGAAGCCGGTGCCGGTCACCTCGACCGTCTCGCCCTCGGGGTCCAGGTCGGTGGACTTGGAGAGTTCCACGCTGGGGCCGTCCGGGTCGGTCTCCCCTCCTCCGTCGTCGGAGTCGAGGGACGCGGTGAACGCGAAGGGGTCCATGGCGTCCCCGGCGTCGTAGAACTCGGCGAAGCCGGCCACCGCCTCCTCGCGCAGGCTGCCGGACTCGGTGGTCACGGTCAGCGTGTCCTCGGCGACGGCGACGTCCACGCCGTCCAGGTCGGCGACGGCGACCGTTCCGTAGTCGACCATCTCGCCCGGTGGGATGTTCGGGTCGGCGCCGTGGAACTCGCGGCTGGAGAGGTCGGCGTAGACGGTGGCACCGTCCTCGTCGCCCTCGACCCGCGGGTTGGCGACGTGGACCTCGAGGACCGCGCCCTGGCCGTAATCGTGGCCCTCGAAGGCCACCGAGCCGGAGAACTGGACGGTGAACTCACCGGACTCCGCGTCGGCGGTACCGGAGTCGAGGGGCCAGGCGAAGGTGCCGTCGTCGTTCCGCGACGCGCCTTCGGACGGAGTGACCTCACCGTCGGCGATCGGGCCGCCGACGTAGTTGCGGAAGGACTCCTTCACGCCCCAGTCACCGGATCCCTCGAGGGCGGTGTCCGCGGACGCGGCGGGCGCGAACGTGAACAGCCCAGCGGCGGCGACGCTCGCCGCGGCGAAGCCGGCCAGGCCGACACGGCCGGCACGGCCGCGCCGAGAGGATTGCGGGGGTCTCATCTCTGCGTGTGCTCCTGTCAGTGCTGCGAGGGTAGGGGGTGGATTGGGCCGGCGGGGTCAGCGCGTGGTCGACCGGCGACGGGCGAGGCGCATGGTCGCGCCACCGGCGACGCAGGCCGCGGTGGCGACCGCGACGAGGCCGGCGAGCGCCGCGCCGGTCCGCGGCAGCGACCCCGACGAGCCGGACCCCGATGGACCCGCCCCTCCGTTCGCGCTGTTCGGGCCACCGCCGGCGTCGGAATCGTCCCCGGATCCGCCGGAACCTTCCGATCCACCCGAACCATCTTGACCGGCGAAGGTCACGGGCACGAATACGTCCTGGCCGCGGTCGCTTCCGCGTGTGTGGTCGTTGCGGGTCGCGACGGCGCACTCGGTGCCGGAGTCCAGGCAGTCGGTGAACTCGTCGGCGGCCTGGACGCGGAGTTGGACGGTGAAGCCGCCGTCGGTGCCGCTGCCGTCGTAGGGTTCCGCGAGTCCCTCACCGTAGGGCGGGGGGTTGGAGGAGATCCACACGGAGTGGCCGCCTTCGCCCTCCATGTCGACGCCGCCGAGGCAGGGGCTGGGCGGCTGGGAGGAGCTGGCGCCGGAGACGTCGCAGAGGGCGACGTAGATGCCCTTGCTGGTGTCGTAGCCGGATCCGGTGACGGTCACGGTCTCGCCGTCGGGGTCGAGATCCGAGGTCTTGGAGACGGAGAGTTCCTGCCCGCCGGACCCCTCCTCCTCACGCGGGGAGGCCGGGGCGTTGGCGGGGGACTCGGCGCCGGAGGAGTCGGCGGGCGGGTCGGAGTCGCCGGGCGCGGCTGGGCTCGCGGGGGCCGCGGCGGGCTGGGCCGCGGCGAACTGGAGGGGGAGCCGCGCCGGATCGGTCGGGACGCTCGCGGCGACCGTGTCCGCAGCCGGGTCTTCCTCGGCCGGGTCCTCGTCGGGCGACCACACGCGGAGTTCGAAGGGGTCCGTCTCGGGGTCGAAGCCGGCGTCGTGGGCGAAGTCGGTGGCGACGTCGAGGTCGGTGCTGAACACGCCCCGCGCGTCCACGTCGATGTCCACGGTGCGTTCCGCGTCGGGCGCTCCGTCGGGCGGGGGCGGACCGTCCTCGGGGATCTCGCCGTGCCCTTCCGGCAGTACCCAGAGCTGGACGCGGACGGTGGCGTGGGGCGTGTACCCGGTGCCGACGACGGTGACTTCGTCCCCGGTCGGGTCCAGGTCCTGGTCGCGGTCGACCGCGGTGAGGACCTCGCGGTCCGGCGTCGCGTCCGTTTCGGTGCGCGAGGTTTCGGGCGGCTCCGCCTCTCCCGTCGCGCCGTGGGCGGCGGGGGCCAGGAGGAAGACTCCGGCCGCCGCGATACCGGCCGTGGCGGTTCTGGCTAGGCGGCGCATGTGCCCTCCCGTCGTGCACGAGAGGTGAACGCACTGTTCAGAGGAATCACGGGGGCTCCGTTCCCGTCGGAGAACAGGGGTGGTCGGCGACCGGGAGGAACCGGCGCACCCGCTCGGACGGAAGGTCTGAATAGGTTAGGCTTACCAACGAGAATTAGGTTCACCTAAGTTGCGGCGGTAAGCCTAACCTAATTCCGGACAATACGGAAGTGACCCCCTCATGTCTCCTTCGCCCCGGAACGCGCGGCGCTCCGTCGCCGTCGCGCTCCTCCTCCCGGTGCTCGGACTGCTCGGTTGCGTTCCCACCGTGGAACCCGACGACGAATCCGGGACGGCCTCCTCGGACGTCCCCGAACTGGCGGAGAACCGCACCCAACCCCTCGACGAGACGGCGGACCCGGAGCTCCCGGTGACCGTCCCCTCCGTCGACCTCGACTCCGTGGCCAGTGGCGCCGACGCCGAGGAACTCACCTACGAGGACGTCGAGGTCACCGACACCAGCCGGATCCTCCCGCTCACCGGAATGATCGCCGAGGTGGTGTTCACGCTGGGGCTCGGCGACAACGTCGTCGGACGCGACGCGGCGGCGGACTTCGTCGAGGCGGAGGACCTCCCCGTCGTCAGTGAGGGACACGACGTCTCCCCCGAGAACGCCCTCGCCCAAGAACCGACCGTCATCCTGGCCGACACCTGGACCGGGCCGCCCGAGGCACTCGACCAGCTCCAGGCCTCGGGGATTCCGCTCGTGATCCTGGAGGAGGCCTGGACGTTCGACGACATGTACCCCCGGTTCGAACGCGTCGCGGAGGCGCTGGGGGTGCCCGAGCTCGGGACGCGGCTGGTGGAACGCACCCAGAGCCAGATGGAGGAGGTGGGCGAGAACGCCCCCACCGGGGACCCCCTCTCGGTGGCGTTCCTCTACCTCCGCGGCACCGCCGGCGTGTACCTGCTCGGCGGCCGGGGCTCCGGGGCGGACGCGCTGATCGAGGAGGTCGGCGCCGTGGACGCCGGTGTGGAGATCGGACTGGAGGAGCCCTTCACCCCGATCACCACCGAGGCGCTCATCTCGGCCCAACCCGACGTCCTCCTCGTGATGTCCAACGGCCTGGAGTCGGTCGGTGGCGTGGACGGCCTGGCCGAGATTCCCGGCATCGCCCAGACCCCCGCGGGTCAGGAGGGGCGCGTCATCGACATGCCCGACGGCGTGCTGCTGAACTACGGCCCTCGGACGCCCCAGGTCGTCGCGGCACTCGCCGAGGAGCTCTACGGCGCGGACGAGGACACCGACGGCGGCGACACCACCGGCGCGGAGGACGGCCAGTGACCCTGCGCGTCGCGGATCGCGCGTCCGAATCCCCCCAACGCCACCTCCGCGGACCCGCAGTCCTCACCACGCTGGCGGTCGGGCTGGTGGCGGTGGCCGTGGTCGCCTCGGGGTTAGGGGCCTACCCCGTCCCGCCCGCCGAGGTCCTCGGATCCATCCTGCACCGCGCCGGCCTGGATCTGGGCCCCCGACCAGACCAGGTCGCCGAGACCGTCCTGTGGGAGGTGCGGTTCCCCCGCGTCCTGCTCGCGTTGGGCGTGGGAGCCGCTCTGGGCTGCGCGGGGGCCATGATGCAGGGCATCTTCGGCAACCCGCTCGCCGAGCCCGGCGTCATCGGTATCTCCTCGGGCGCCGCCGTGGGCGCGATCCTCGTCATCTTCAGCGGGCTGTCCGTGCTGGGCTACTGGACCATCATCGCCTCGGGGTTCGTGTTCGGGCTGGCCACAACACTGTTCGTCTATCTCTTCGCCCGTTCCCAGGGACGCACCGAGGTCGTCACTCTCCTGCTCACCGGCATCGCCGTCAACGCGGTGGCGGGCGCGGCCATCGGGCTGATGATCAACTTTTCGCAGAGCGCCGAGATCCAGTCGATCACCTTCTGGCAGCTCGGCAGCGTCGGCGCCGCGAACTGGCCCAAGGTCTGGGCGCTGCTGCCGTGCCTCGCCCTGGGCTTCCTCGCCGTCCCGATCTACGCGCGACGACTAGATCTGTTGGCGCTCGGCGAGGGGTCGGCCCGACACCTCGGCGTCAACGTCGAACGGATGCGGTTGTGGCTCATCGTCGCCCTCGCATTGCTGACCTCGGCGGCGGTGGCGTTCGCCGGCATCGTGAGCTTCGTCGGCCTCGTCGTCCCCCACATCGTCCGCATGCTGGCCGGCCCCGGCCACCGGGTGCTGCTGCCGGCCAGCGTCCTCGGCGGTGCGTTGCTCGTGGCCGCCGACCTCGCCGCGCGCACGGTCGCGGCCCCGGCGGAGATCCCGCTCGGGGTCGTCACCGCCCTCATCGGCGGCCCCTTCTTCTTCTGGCTACTGCGCCGGGCCCGTGGACGTCAGGGAGGGTGGGCGTGAGAACACTGTCACGGATGGCGCGCGAGGCGCTCAGCCGCGCCGGGCTCCGCTTCGCCGGCCCACCCCCCGCCACCACGCCCGGCGAGACGGTGCTGAGCGCCCACGGCGTCACGGTCCGCTACGGGTCACACACCGTGCTCGACGACGTGGACATCGACATCACCGCCGGCGAGCTCGTCTGCCTGGTGGGGCCGAACGGCGCGGGCAAGAGCACACTGCTCTCAGTGCTCAGCGGCGACACCGGCCGATCGGCGCGGGGCGGCGCCGTACTCCTGCACGGTCGGCCGATCCAGGAGTTCACGGCCGCGGAACTCGCGCTGCGCCGCTCCGTTCTGTCGCAGGACCACGCGGTCAGTTTCCCGTTCCCGGTGGGCGAGATCGTCGCCATGGGGAGGGCCCCCTGGGCTGGGCTCCGCTCCCCAGAGGAGGACGAGTCGATCGTCGCCCGGGCGATGGAAGCGACGGATATCACACACCTCGCGCACCGCCGCTTCCCGACCCTGTCGGGTGGCGAACGGGCGCGGGTCGCGCTGGCTCGGGTCATCGCCCAGGAAGCCCCGGTGACGCTGTGGGACGAGCCGACCGCGGCCCTGGACATCCGACACCAGGAGATGGTGCTGCGCATGGCCCGCGAGCACACGCGGCGGGGGGACGCCGTGGTCGTGGTTCTCCACGATCTGGATCTGGCTGCTGCCTATGCGGACAGAGTCGCGATAGTCTCCGATGCGAGGATCGCCGCGTTCGGCGCTCCGGAGAAGGTCTTTACGGCACCGTTACTCGGCCGGGTGTATCAACAGGACGTCGAAATCGTGTCCCACCCCCGCACCGGTATTCCGCTGGTTCAGCCAGTCCGGGAGGGGGTAACCCCGCCGGGGATCACGTAACTCCACGGGTAGGTGAGATGACCTCAACAGCCGATCGGTACGTGGGTCGCCGACGGTACGGGGGAGACGGCCGATACGGCTCCCCCCGCGAGCCACGCACCGGGGGCGACTACGTCCGCGGTGCGGTCCGCGTCTTCGGTGAGCTGCTGTTCACCGCGGGCGTGATCATGCTGCTGTTCGCCGGGTACCAGGTCTACGGCAAGCAGTTCGCGACCAACGCCGAACAGGACCGGCTCGTCCAGGCGATGAACGACGGCTTCGAGGGCGACGTCGAGGCCGAGCCGCTGCCCGGTGAGGCCCACAGCCGCATGTACCTGCCGACTCTCGGCATGGACTGGGTCGTCGTCAACGGCGTCACCCAGGCCGACATCGAGTACGGCCCCGGACACTATCCCGGTACCGCGAACCCCGGCGAGATCGGCAACTACGCGATCGCCGGCCACCGCGTGCCCGCTGTCTTCTGGGACGCGGACCTGCTGAACGACGGCGACGAGATCGTGCTCGAGGGCGCCGACGCGTTCTACAGCTACGAGGTCGTGGAGAGTCTGACCGTCACCCCCGACCAGGTCCAGGTGGTGGATCCCAACCCCTACGACCCCGGTGCCGAGCCCGACCGCGCGCTGCTCACCATCACGACGTGCGCGCCGAAGCTGAGTAACTCCCACCGGCTCGTCGTCCACGCGGAACTCGTCAGCGAACACGACAAGGAGGACGGCGTGCCCGCCTCCATCCAGGACATGGTCGGGGAGGCCTGATCGTATGTTCTCCCTTCTGTGGCGGATCCTTCCCGGACCCGCGTTCGTCAAGTTCGTCCTCATGCTGGGGATCATCGGTGCCGCCGGCTACGGCCTGTGGTTCCACGCCTTCCCCTGGGTCGACCCCTACCTCCCCTTCAACGACGTCACCGTCGAGGCCGAGGGCGGCGGCGTCCCCGACGAGACCGTCCCCGAGGGCGAGGACGCGCCGGTGATGGGCGAGGACGGTGAGGGCGGTGACGAGGAGGGCATCGTCGGCGTCGACATCCCCATCGGCGACGAGACACCCGAGGAGTGACCCGGCGGCGGGGTCCTGACGGCTCCGCCCTGGCGCCCCGCCGACACGCCCCTGACCACGGTGCTTGGGTGGGGTGGCGGCGCGCCGGCCCGCTTCCCAGTACCGTGTCACCCACCCCATGTCACCGATGACGTGACCTCGGCGTGCCCTGTGCCGATGTGGCACACCCGACGGGCCCGAACCGCGTCCAGCCCCGTCCCGACGCCGGTGGTCGGTTAATCTCGGTGTCGTGCGTATGTCAGGAGCCCCGCCACGATGACGATCACCGACCCCGCGACACGGGCGGACGTGAGCGGGCTGCGGGAATGGCAGCGCGAGGCCTTCACCTCCTACTTCGACCGCGAGCCCCGCGACTTCCTCGCCGTCGCCACTCCCGGAGCCGGAAAGACCACCTTCGCCCTCACCATCGCCGCCGAGCTGCTCGCGCGCCGCACGATCCGGTCCATCACCATCGTGTGCCCCACCGAGCACCTCAAGAAGCAGTGGGCGGACGCCGCCGCGCGCTTCCGACTCGCGATCGACCCGGAGTTCAAGAACGGTCAGGGGGCGTTGGGCAGCCACTTCATCGGCGCCGCCGTCACCTACGCCCAGGTCGCCGCGCAGCCGATGCTGCACCGCAACCGGACCGAGGCCCGCCGCACTCTGGTGATCTTCGACGAGGTGCACCACGCCGGCGACGCGCTGTCCTGGGGTGAGGCGGTGCGGGAGGCCTTCGACCCGGCCGCGCGCCGTCTGTCGCTCACCGGCACCCCCTTCCGTTCCGACGTGAACCCGATCCCGTTCGTCGACTACGTCGCCGACCGGAACGGGGTGCGTCGATGCGCCTGGGACTACAGCTACGGCTACTCCCCCGCGCTCGCCGACGGCGTGGTTCGGCCGGTCATCTTCCTCGCCTACTCAGGCGAGATGCGGTGGCGAACCCGGGCTGGTGACGAGCTCGCCGCCCGACTCGGTGAGCCGCTCACCCAGGACGCGCTCGCCCAGGCCTGGAAGGCGGCGCTCGACCCCAAGGGCGACTGGATCAAGCGGGTGCTCGCCGCCGCGGACCGCCGACTCAGCGAGGTCCGGGTCACGAGCCCCGACGCCGGGGGCCTCGTCATCGCCTCCGACCACGAGAACGCCCGCGCCTACGCGCGGATCCTGCGCCAGATCACGGGGCACGGCGCGACCGTCGTGCTGTCCGACGACCCGAGCGCGAGCAAGAAGATCAAGCGGTTCGCCGAGTCCGAGGAACGCTGGATGGTGGCGGTCCGGATGGTGTCGGAGGGTGTGGACGTGCCGCGCCTGATGGTGGGGGTCTACGCGACGTCCACCAGCACCGCGCTGTTCTTCGCCCAGGCGGTCGGCCGGTTCGTGCGGGTGCGGCGCCGTGGCGAGATGGCGTCGGTGTTCCTGCCGTCGGTGCCGACCCTGCTGGAGTACGCGGGCGAACTCGAACGGGAGCGGGACCACGTCCTGGACCGGTCCCCCGCCGAGGACGGCCTGGACGACGAGGCGTTGGACGAGGCGAAGAAGCGCCGCGACACCCCGGACGCGGGCGACGAGATCCCCTTCGAGACGATGGAGGCCTCCGCCGAGTTCGACCGGGTGCTCTACGACGGCGGCGAGTTCGGGGGCGGGGCACCGGGGTCGCCGGAGGAGGAGGACTTCCTCGGACTCCCAGGGCTGTTGGAGCCCGAACAGGTCTCCCAACTCCTGCGCAAACGTAAAGCCGAGGAGGCGGCGGAACGACGCCGTGGGGCGGCCGAGGAGTCAACCGCCGACCGCCGCGCCGAACACGAGATCGTCGCCGAGTTGCGCAAGGAGCTCAACGCGCTGGTGGGGGCGTGGCACCACCGCACCAACCAACCGCACGGGATGATCCACACCGAGCTGCGCCGTTCCTGCGGTGGCCCTCCGGTGGCCCAGGCCAGCGCCGACCAGTTGCGGGAACGGATCACGGCCCTGCGCCGCTGGGCGACCTCCCGCAGTAGCTGAGCACGCCGCGATACACGACGCCCGTGCGCCGGGTATCGCGCGGACCACGCCACGGCAAACACTTCGCCATGCCACGCGTGCCCGTGTCGTCCGTAGTGTCTGATATGCATACGGTCGCCCCATATGTGCATCGCGACGATCGGTCACGGCGGGCGCCTGACGTCCGCTCTGGCCGCCCTGGCGATCAGCACGGCGGGAACCCTCTTCCTGGCCGTGGCGGACAACGAACCGGCCGGAGGTGACCCGCCCGCGCGGGTGTGTGGCAGCGGCACGGTCGAGGACGGCCGGGGACAGATTCCCCGCGTCCCCGATCCACACGCGATCACCCCGGAGGAGGCCGCCGAGCTCGACGAACAGCTCCGGCGCGACGCCCCCGACCGGGTGGCCCAGGGGGCGCGCGAGGTGACCATCCCCGTCGTGTTCCACGTGATCTCCGGCTCCGACGGGACCGGTGCCCACTCCGACGCCTCCGTCGACGACCAGGTCGAGGTCCTGAATCAGGCCTTCGCGGGCGAACTCGGGGGACACGACACCGGTTTCCGCTTCACGCTCCGCGACACCACCCGCACCGCGGACGACGACGCCTTCCACGACTTCCCGACCCACGAGGAACGACTGAAGTCCGACCTCCGCCAGGGCGGGGCCGACGTCCTCAACATCTACAGCGTTGACCTCGGCGAGGGGATCCTGGGCCGGTCCACGTTCCCCCAGCGGGTTGGCGAGAACCTCGCCGACGACGGGCTGGTGGTGGACTACCGCACCCTCCCCGACGGGGGACGCACCGACTTCGACCTGGGCCACACCGTCGTCCACGAGACCGGCCACTGGCTCGCCCTGTTCCACACCTTCCAGAACGGCTGCTCCGCCCCGGGAGACTACGTGGACGACACCCCCTACGAACGCGAGGCCGCCAAGGGATGCCCCGTCGGCCGCGACACCTGCCCCCACCGGGCCGGCGAGGACCCGGTCACCAACTTCATGAACTACTCCGACGACGCCTGCATGCGCGAGTTCACCGCCGGCCAGTCCGACCGCATGTGGCGCGCCTGGCTCGCCTACCGCGCCCCATAGACGTGAGGTGTGGTGGTGTGTCCGTGGGGGTCGCGGGTGCGCGTCGACCCGGGCGGCGCGCGGTCCCGGCCGACGGCTGGAGTCCGTCAGATCACGCAGGGTCCGCCCCGACGCGCGGGGATGAGCGTGGATGCTCCCCGGTGCGTCGCCGCGTGAGGGGCGCGGTGTGTCCGCTCTGGGGGGGGCCGGCCGGGGTCGCACCGCGCACTCATCGTGACTCCGGTGAAGGGAAGACGGTCTCAGGCTCCCGCTCGCGGTCACCTGTCGCGGAGAGCGATCCGGGGCCACACCCCCGGGACCACACGGGTGAGCAAGGTTCCCGATGCCCCGCCCGCTGATGCGAGGCGGAAAGCGTGTCCCTTGGGGGGCCGGGGGAAGGGTGCGCGGGCACCCACCCAGGGAAAGGCGCGCCGTGCCCGCCAGGGCCCGTGGGCACGCGGAGACCGCCCTTCCGGAGGCGCGACGCCGTGCGGGAGATGGGACCTGTCAGACATGTTCGGACGGCGACGGATCAGGCCCAGCAGAACAGGGCCCCTCCGACCTCGACCATCAGCGATCCGCGTGGACGCTCCCCGCGAAGCTACGGGCCCACGTCCGAACGTGCGGGTCCCTATCGCCCAGGCGTCGCCGCGCGAACGGCCGAGGCCACCGCCCGAGCGGAACGCGCCAGCCAGAAGGCACAACACGCGAAGCGTGTCCGTTCGGGGGGCGGGGGACCCGGCTGGGGTGGTACCACACACCATCGTGCCGGCGGGAAAGGCGGTCTCGGGCTCCCGCTTACGGTCACCCGTCGTGGAGGGCGCCCCGGGCACGCCCCAGAGCCCCACGGGCGAGTGAAGATCCCGACGCCACGCCCGCTGGTACGAGGCGGAAGGCGTGTCCCTTGTGGGGAGTGGGGGCCGAGGGCGCGTGGGCACCCGAACCCGAGGACCCAGAGAAAGGCGCGCCATGCCCGCCAGGGCCCGTGGGCACGCGGAGACCGCCCTTCCGGAGGCGCGACGCCGTGCGGATGATGGGACCTATCAGACCTGTTGGGACGGCGACGGATCAGGCCCAGCAGAACAGGGCCCCTCCGACCTCGACCATCAGCGATCCGCGTGGACGCTCCCCCCGAAGCTACGGGCCCACGCCCAAACATGCGCGTCCCTGACGCCCAGGCGTCGCCGCGCGAACGGCCGAGGCCACCGCCCGAGCGGAACGCGCCAGCCAGAAGGCACAACACGCGAAGCGTGTCCGTTCGGGGGGCGGGGGACCCGGCTGGGGTGGTACCACACACCATCGTGCCGGCGGGAAAGGCGGTCTCGGGCTCCCGCTTACGGTCACCCGTCGTGGAGGGCGCCCCGGGCACGCCCCAGAGCCCCACGGGCGAATGAAGGTTTCCGGCGCCACGCCCGCTGGTGCGCGGCGCCCAGTGGGCACGCGGAGACCGCCTTCCGGAGGCGCGGCGCCGTGCGGGTGATGGGACCTGTCAGACCTGTTGGGACTGCGATGGACCCGGCCCAGTAGAACAGGGCCCCTCCACCCCCGACTACCAGCGATCCGCGTGGATGCTCCCCCCGAAGCTACGGGCCCGCGCCCAAACATGCGCGTCCCTGACGCCCAGGCGTCGCCGCGTGAGGGGCGCGGTGTGTCCGCTCGGGCGGAGGAACGGGGGCGTGCAGGCGCACGGAAGGGTGGGCGCGTGTCACCTCGGCGGGGCCGGGGTGACACGCGACGGTCGAGGCGACGTGGCCATGACCTCCGTTGGGTCGGTCAGCCCATCATCTCTTCGTAGATCTTCTTGCAGTCAGGACAGATCGGGAACTTCTTCGGGTCCCGGTTGGGGACCCATACCTTGCCGCACAACGCGATCACGGGGTTACCCGTCACCGCGCTCTCGGTGATCTTGTCCTTCTGCACGTAGTGCGCGAAGCGCTCGTTGTCGCCGTCGTCACCGTGTGATAGGTCGGGCCGAGTCTCACTCTCGGGGACGACCTTGTTCAGGATCTTCATTGCCACCGCGCTCACCTGCCCGTCGACTGCCTCAGCTACGCCCCCCGCGCAGCGCCGCGTCCCGAACGGCCGCGGCGACCGACTGGGCGACGTCGGCGTGGAACACGCTCGGCACAATATAGTGCGGGCCCAGCTCCTCGTCCGACACTGTACCCGCAAGAGCGTCGGCCGCGGCCGCCATCATGTCCGTCTCCACGGTACGACTCTGCGCGTCGAGCAGCCCGCGGAACATTCCCGGGAAGACCAACACGTTGTTGATCTGGTTAGGGTAGTCGCTGCGGCCCGTCGCGACGACCGCCGCGTGGAGCTGGGCGACGTCGGGGTCGATCTCGGGGACCGGGTTGGCCAGGGCGAAGATGATGGCGTCGTCGGCCATGCCCGCGATGTCGTCGCCGCCAAGGAGGTTGGGGGCCGAGACACCGACGAAGACGTCGGCGCCCTGGACGGCTCCGGCGAGGTCCCCGGAGTAGTTGTCCTTGTTGGTGTGTTCGGCGATCCAGGCAAGGTTGGGGTCGCCGTCGCCACGGTTGGCGTGGATGGCGCCGTGGACGTCGCACACCACCACGTTCTCCGCGCCCGCGTGCAGCAGGAGCTTGAGGATGGCGGTGCCCGCCGCGCCCGCGCCCGACATCGCGATCCGGACGTCGGCGATGTCCTTGCCGACAACGCGCAGGGCGTTCTTGAGGGCGGCGAGGACCACGATCGCGGTGCCGTGCTGGTCGTCGTGGAACACGGGGATGTCGACCAGTTCACGCAGGCGTGCCTCGACCTCGAAGCAGCGCGGCGCGGAGATGTCCTCGAGGTTGATGCCGCCGAAGGTGGGGGCGAGGAGCTGCACGGTGCGGACGATCTCGTCGACGTCCTGGGTGTCCAGGCAGATCGGCCAGGCGTCGATGTCGGCGAACCGCTTGAACAGCGCGGCCTTGCCCTCCATCACGGGCATCGCCGCTTCGGGGCCGATGTTGCCGAGCCCGAGCACAGCCGATCCGTCGCTCACGACCGCGACGCTGTTGCGTTTTATGGTCAGGCGGCGGGCGTCGTCCTTGTTCTGGGCGATCGCCTGGCACACGCGGGCCACGCCCGGGGTGTAGGCCATGGACAGGTCGTCACGGTTGCGCAGCGGCACCTTGGACCGCATCTCGATCTTCCCGCCGAGGTGCAACAGGAAGGTACGGTCACTGACCTTGTGGACAGTGACGCCCTCGACTCCCTGCAGGGCCTCGACGATCTCGCGTGCGTGGTCGGTGTCGCGTGCCGCGCAGGTGACATCGATCCGGATCCGGTCGTGTCCCGAACCGGCGACGTCGAGGGCGGAGACGACTCCGCCGACGCTCTCGACGGCTCGGGTCAGGCTGCTGACAGCGCTCCCCTGACCGTCGAGTTCGAGACGCACCGTCATCGAGTAGGACACGCTGGGGACTGCGGCCACGTCAACTCCTTGTCGCTCACTCATGGAGCCGCGGCCACGTCCTCAGCAGGCGCTGACTCCCCCGAGCACTGCTCACGGTGGGACCCGTGGTGGCTGGCGCAGCGCGGGCCCGCGGAAAGGGGCCGCACGGACGGGCTGTTCGCTGTCCGTCAGGGGGACGCCGCGAGACTTCCCGGCTCCTCCTGGCGGACACTATATGGCCTGTTCGCGGGCGAGCTGTCCCACTTCTGCGGATCGGCGACGTCAGAAAAGGGCTGATGTGAGGTCGCGTCGGCCCTTGATGAGGCGCGGGTCGTTCGCCGGGAGTACGTCGAAGAGTCCGAGGAGGTGCTGGCGCGCCTGATCTCTCGCGTCCTCGCGGGTGCGGCGCACCAGACCGACCAGGCGGGTGAAGGCCTCCTCGACCTGCCCGGCCGCCATCTCGGCGTCGGCCACCTCACACTGGGCTGTGACGTCGTCGGCGTTCTCCGCGACCCGGCGCTGGGCGTCCTGCACGTCGATCGCCTGTACGCGGGCGACCAGCCGGACGTAGCCCAGGCCGGCCTTGGCCTCGGCGTCGTTCGGGTCGGCCTCCAGCGCGCGGGTGAACGCCGCCTCCGCGGCGGGGATGTCGCCGCGCTGCAGAGCCGCCGCGGCTTCGGCCTCGGCGCTGCCCTGCTCCGGTTCGTCCAGGTCGTCGGTCTCCGGCCCCACGCCGGGCGCGTCCTCGGGGATCACGCCCTGCTGGCGCAGCGCGTCGAAGATCTGGGTCAGCCAGTCGCGGAGCTGCGGCTCGGTCGCGGGGCCGGCCGGGCCGGGCACGACCTGACCGCCGACGACCATGGCGACCATGGGCACGGTCTGGGCGCGCAGTGCCTGCGCGAGCTGCGGCGACGCCTCGGTGTCGATCTTCGCGAGGTGCCACTGGCCGCCCGAGGCCGCGACGAGCCGGTCCAGCGCCGTCTCCACCTGCTGGGACTGGTCCGACCACGAGGCCAACAGGGCCAGCACCACCGGGACCTGGGTCGAACGCTCCAGAACGTCGGTCTGGAAGTTCTGTTCCGTGACGTCGAAGGAGAACTGGCTGGCCGCACCGGAGGACCCGGCGGACTGCCGTTTGGCTTCACGCTCCATGGCGGCCTTGCGGGCTCCGAGGTCTACCGCGCCGTGCGAGGAAAAGTCCGATGGCTGCATGCTTCCATCCTGCCCTATACGGAGCACCGCACGTGGCCGGTGGGCGGGGTTGTCGCGGGCTTGGCAGCGGGAACGTGTTGGCGGCGTGGCGGGCGCCTCACTCCCCGCCGTCGCGCGGGCCGCCACCGGGTCGCTGGCGTCCCCGTCGCGTTCGGTGGGCCCGCCGGGGCGGTCGTCTTCGGGGCCTCGGCGGGCGGGTGGGTCAGAAGCGTGGGGTCTCCACGTAGGGACCGAACTCCTGGCCCATCGTCGAGCAGATCTCGCCCAGCGTGGCCTCGGCGCGCACGGCGGCGAGGATGGCGGGGATGAGGTTCGGGGTCGCGGGGTCACGGGTAGCGGTGAGCAGCGCGGCGAGGGTGTCGTCCACGGCCCGCTGGTCGCGTTCGGCGCGGCGTTGGGCGAGGCGCTCCCGCTGGCCGCGCTCCACCTCGTGGCTGATCCGGAGAATCTCCAAGGGGCCGGAGATGGTGCTGGTGTGGGTGTTCACGCCGACGATGCGCTTCTCGTCCTTCTCCAGCGCCTGCTGGTGGCGGGTCGCCGACTCCGCGATCTCGGCGGAGAACCAGCCGTCCCGGATCCCGGCGAGGAGCCCGGAGGTGATGGGCCCGATCGGGTGGTCGGCCGTGCCCTTGGCGCGGATCTGCTCGAAGATGAGCTCCGCCTGTTCCTCCATGCGGTCGGTGAGGGCCTCCAGGTACCAGGATCCGCCGAGCGGGTCGGCGACGTTGCCGACACCGGTCTCCTCCATGATGACGGCCTGCGTGCGCAGCGCGATCTCCGCCGCCTGCTCGGTCGGCAGGGCGAGCGTCTCGTCCAAGGCGTTGGTGTGCAGGGAGTTGGTTCCCCCCAACACCGCCGACAGCGCCTCCAGCGCGGTGCGCACCACGTTGTTGTAGGGCTGCTGCGCGGTCAGGGACACACCGGCCGTCTGGGTGTGGAACCGCAGCCACTGCGCCCGTTCGGTGGTGGCGCCGAAGTGGTCGCGCATCCAGCGGGCCCAGATGCGGCGCGCGGCGCGGAACTTGGCGATCTCCTCGAAGAAGTCCACGTGGGCGTCGAAGAAAAAGGACAGCCCCGGAGCGAAGGTCTCGATGTCGAGCCCGCGGGAGAGCCCCAGCTCCACGTACCCGAAACCGTCGGCGAGGGTGTAGGCCAGCTCCTGCGCGGCCGTGGCTCCGGCCTCCCGGATGTGGTAGCCGGAGACGGAGAGCGGCTTGAAGGCGGGGATCTCGTTGGTGCAGTGCTCCATGAGGTCGCCGATGAGCCGCAGGTGTGGCTCCGGCGGGTACAGCCACTCCTTCTGCGCGATGTACTCCTTGAAGATGTCGGTCTGCAGCGTCCCGTTCAGGCGGGAGACGTCCCGCCCCTGCCGCTCGGCGGCCACGAGGTACATGCAGAAGATGGGGATCGCGGGACCGCTGATCGTCATCGACGTCGTGACCTGGCCGAGGTCGATCCCGTCGAAGAGGGCTTCCATGTCGGCCACCGAGTCGATGGCGACGCCACAGTGGCCCACCTCGCCCAGGGAGAAGGGGTCGTCGGAGTCCCGGCCCATCAGGGTGGGCATGTCGAACGCGACCGACAGTCCGCCGCCGCCGGAGGCGAGGATCATCTTGTAGCGCTCGTTGGTCTGCTCGGCGTCGGCGAACCCCGCGAACTGCCGCACCGTCCAGGTGCGCCCGCGGTATCCCGTGGGGTACAGGCCGCGCGTGTAGGGGAACTCCCCCGGCCAGCCGATCCGCTCGAAGCCGGGGACGTCGACCCCGGGGGGCGGCCCGTACACCGGTTCCACGGGTTCCCCGGACAGGGTGGAGAAGTCAGCGTCCCGAGTCCGAGCCGCGTCGTACCGCGCCTGCCACCGCGCGTGCCCCTGGGCGATCTCCTCAGCGTCAGCCATACCCCCAATACTAGGACGTCCAATTAATTTCCGAAAGGGTGGGGGTGCCAGGCGGCGGACACGCTGCCCCGTCGGGGATCTCCCGCGCGTGGGGCGTCGCGGCGGACCCCGCGGATAGGGGTGGCTCGAGACGGGCGGGGCGGTAAGCCATGACCTACCCTGAGGAACTATGCGGGAATTCGACAGGGTTGGCGTGATCGGGCTCGGCGCCATGGGTGCTGGAATCGCCGAGGTGTTCGCACGAGCGGGATTCGACGTCGTTGGCGTCGAGATCGACGACGACGCGCTGGAGAAGGGACGACGACGTCTCCACTCCTCCCTCGCGCGCGCCCTCGACAAGGGGCGGATCTCGGCCGAGGAGGAGAGCGCGATCCGGGGCCGCGTGTCGTTCTCCACCGACCGCACCGCGCTGGCCAACGCCGACTTCGTGGTGGAGGCCGTCCCGGAACGAATGGACATCAAGCGGGACGTCTTCACCGACCTGGACCGGATCTGTGCCCGCGGCACGATCCTGGCCACCAACACCTCGTCCCTGTCCGTCACCGAGATCGCGTCCCTGACCTCACGCCCGCACAACGTCGTGGGTCTGCACTTCTTCAACCCCGCACCCGTGATGAAGCTGGTGGAGGTCGTCGGCACCGTCGCGACCGACCCCGGAGCGCTCGACGTCGCCCGGGAGGTCGCCAAGCGCCTGGGCAAGACGCCCATCGTCGTCTCCGACCGCGCGGGTTTCGTCGCCAACGCGCTGCTCGTGCCCTACATCAACCACGCGATCTCGTTGTACGAGCGCCGGGTGGCGAGCCGCGAGGAGATCGACGCCGCCGCCGTGGCGGCGGCCGAGGTCCCGATGGGCCCGCTCACGCTCGCGGACATGGTGGGGCTGGAGGTGTGCCTCGCGGTGATGGACGTGCTGTGGGAGGAGTTCCGCACGCCACGCTTCGCCGCCGCCCCGCTGCTGCGCCGGATGGTCGCCGCCGGGATGCACGGCCGTAAGTCGGGACGCGGATTCTACGACTACTCGGCCGGCGCGACCGCCACCGCCGAGCCCAGCCCGGACAGCCCCCTGGCCGCGCTGATCGAGGAGTCTCCGTTCGCTCTCGGGGACCTCATGTTCGCCCCGCACCTAAACGACGCCCTGTGGATGGTCACCGAGGGCTACGCCTCCGCCGACGACGTCGACACCGCCGTCCGGCTCGGTTGCGGCTACCCGCGCGGGCCCATCCAACTCGCCGACGAGTACGGGCACGACGCGCTCCTGGCCACCCTCGCCGCCATCCACGACGCCGGGTTGGGGTCCGGGTCCGTCCCGGCCCCGCTGCTGTCCAGTGACACCGGCGACGCCGACGACCCCGAATAGCACCGTGCCCCGCCGCAACACACCCCGTCGACGCGGGGACAACGGCCGAGCCCACGCGCCGATCGACCTCCTGCGGGCCACCGGCGCCGAGCGACGCGAGAGCGCGCCGGACGGCGACTGGGCGGTGCGCAGCGTCAGTGCCACCGCCGCCACGAAGGCCTACTGGTGTCCCGGCTGCGGACAGCAGATCCCGCCCGGCATGCCCCACGTGGTCGCCTGGCGCGCCGGTGGGCAGGGTGAGGACCGGCGGCACTGGCATTCGTCGTGTTGGAGCAAGCGGGCCGACCGTTCGACGCGACCGCCGCGCCGGTAGTCGACTCTGGGGAAGGAACTCGTATGGATATCCGTGCCAGCACCGTGCTGCCCGCCGCGCGGCACAACATCACGCTGCACACCGCCGACGGGCTGAAGCTCGTCGGCGAACTGGCGCTGCCTCCGGAGGATCGCACTCCGGTGGCGACCCTGGTCTGTCTCCACCCCCTCCCCACCGCGGAGGGCATGATGGACAGCCACGTGCTGCGCAAGGCGTCCTTCCGGCTCCCCGCACTCGCCGACGTCGCGGTGCTGCGCTTCAACACGCGCGGTACGACCTCACGTCGCGGCACCAGTGAGGGCTCGTTCGGTGACGGCGAGACCGAGCAGCACGACGTTCTCGCCGCCATCGAGTTCGCGGAGTTCGAGGAGCTTCCCCACCCCTGGCTGCTGGGATGGTCGTTCGGCACCGAGCTCGCGCTCAAGTGGGGCTGCGACCCCGACGTCGCGGGCGCCATCCTGCTGTCCCCACCCCTCAAGCGCGCCGACGACGCCGACCTCGCGGTCTGGGCCGACTCCGGCAAACCGGTGGTCGCCCTCATCCCCGAGTTCGACGACTACCTCCGCCCCGAAGAAGCTAAGCAGCGCTTCGCCGCCATCCCCCAGGCCGAGGTGATCCCCGTCGAAGGCGCCAAACACCTCTGGGTCGGCGAACCCTACGTCCGAACCGTCCTCAACGAGATCACCCGCCACATCGCCCCCCAGTCCGCCCCCCTCCCCACCGAATGGGACGGCGAGTACGGAGTCGACAAGGGCCTGTAGGAGGCCGCGAGCCCGTGGACGATGTGCGGCCACTTCCCCGCCCACGCAGGGATGGACCGGTTCTCGGGGTGTGTGGCTTGCCCCCGTGAGATCCACAGACGATCCGTGCGCTTTGGGCCCTGTACTTCGGAAGCGGTTGTGGTCTGATGGCTGAGGGAGTCACGGAGTTGACGTTCGAGCCGACCACGGGACAGGTGCCTGATATGTCCGAATTTCGAGAAGTGATGAAATTCGAGGCTTGCCAGTGGTAAGCGCGCAGGTCAGAGAGTATGCGTCCCCCGCGCGCGGGGATGGTCCCATGGGTCTCTGTCTGACGAACTGATGCGACTGATGCGTTCCCCGCGCGCGGGGATGGTCCCTCGATTCCGGCCTCTTGCATGCTGGCCAGGTGGTGCGTTCCCCGCGTGCGGGGGTGACCGCTCTTGCGGTTCGCTTCAGCTCACTGGGCGGGACCAACCACTTGACTTCAAGGTCACTTGAATTTCTAGGGTCTCCCCCATGACGACATCAACGCACCGCACCCAGATCGCGCCGGAGATCGTCGACAAGGGTGGGGACCATGAGGCCGACCGGGTGGCGATCGCGGCGATCGTCAAGGATGTGGAGGACGGGTTCAACGGGAACGACGCCGGGCTGTTGGTGGAGCACTTCGCCGAGAACGGGTACACCGTCAACGCTTTCGGGGGCGTGCTGACGGGACGTGGGGCGATGGCGGAGACGAACGCCGCGTTGTTGGCGGGGCCGTTGCGGGAGGAGACCGCGCGGTACGAGCTCGACCACGTGGAGTTCCTGCGGCCCGACGTGGCGGTGGCGCGGAAGCTGGCCTGGGCCACCGACGCCGACGGTACGCCGCGGTCGGAGCGGCACTCCATGATCGCGACCTACGTGCTGGTGAAGGAAGGCGACCGCTGGTGGGTCACCGCGCGGCAGAACACCACGGTGCCCGAGGCGTAGCGCCACACACTCAACGACTGAGGCCCGGCCTTCACGGCGAACCACCGCGAGGGCCGGGCCTCAGTCATTCACGCTTGTTGGTCAAGGACCGGCGGCCTACTCCTGCCACCACTCCTCGTCGTCCCCGGACTTGGCCTTGGCCTGCTTGGGCGCCGCGGGTGCGGGAGCCTCGGCCGGGGCCGCTTCGGCGGCGGGGGGCGGTGTCCGGTCGATCGCCGGCTGCTCGGCCTTGGGCGCCTGCTCGATCGTCGGCGCCTCCTGCTGGGCGGCGACGGCGGCCTGCGCGGCGAGGCCCGCTCCTCCGCTGCCGAAGCTCGACAGCATCTGCTGGAACTGCGCCGCCGCGGCCTCGATGCCTTCCTTCTGCTTCTGCAGTCGGTCGACTTCCTGCTGCATCGCGGTGACCTGGCGGTCCCGCTCGGCCTTGGCGTCGCTGACCATGTGCTCGGCCTTGGCCTTAGCGTCGCTCAGGACCTGCTCGGCGTTCTTCTTCGCCGTGGACTGCACCTGCTTGGCGTGGGCCTCGGCGTCGCGGCGGGCCTGGTCGGCCTGGGCGTTGGCCTTGTCCTTGCGCTGTTCGGCGGCGTAGGCGAGCTCCTCGGCCTCCGACACGCGCTTCTGGATCGCGGCCTGGGACTCGGCGAGGCGCTGCTCGTCCAGACGCTCCGCCTCTTCGCGGCGGGCCGCCATCTGGATCTCGAAGTCGGCCTCTTCCTGCGCCCGCTTGGCCTCGCTCTCCTCCAAGACCCGCTGGGCCTGCGCGCGCATCTCGTCGGCCTGGCGCTTGGCGGCCTGGATGGTGTCGTCGCGCTCCCGCTTGGCGGTGGTGCGGAGCTGGGTGCACTCACGCTCGGTGGTGGTGCGCAGCTTCTTGATCTCGGCGTCGAAGGAGCGCTGCTTCTCCGCGATTTCCTGCTCAGCGGCGGAGCGCTTCTTCAGGACCTCGCGCTCGGTGGTGGAGGTGAGCTCGTCGGCCTCGCGCCGGGCGGTGGTGCGGATCTCCTCGGCCTCGGACTCCGCGGCGTTGCGCATCTCCGTGGCCTCGCGCTGCGCGGTGGAGCGCGCCTCGGAGGCGTCGTTCTCCGCGTTGGCCCGCATGTCGGCCGCTTCGACCTTCGCGGCAGCCTCGATCTCGTTGGCCTCGGTGCGCGCGCCCTGCACCAGCTCGATGGCCTGTTCCTCGGCCAGACGCAGAAGCTGCTCGATCCGCGCGCCGAGTCCCGCGTACGTGGGGCGCTCCTGCTCCTCCAACTGGCGTCGCGTGTCGGCTAGGTCCTGCTGGTACTTCTGCGCCGACTCCTGCGCCTGTTGCTTCTTGCTCTCGAGCTCGGCGATGAAGGCGTGTACCTGCGGCCGGTCGTACCCGCGTAGGACCACATCGAACTCGGCCGGCTGGTTATCGCTGTTGTGGATGTCTTGGAGCTGGGAATCAATGTTCGACGGCATGAGGTGAAATCCTGAACGGGAGACGAGACGGCTGTTTGCTTATCGTGCGCCGGGGCGCTGCCGAGGGTGACGACAATTACGGTCCTTCGTGCATTGCCTCAACTTCGGCTTCCCCGAGCCTGGTTGAGTCGCGAGCTGCGCCCCACCCCGTGGCTGCGCTAGGCAGGTTACTGCGGCGAGTTCTCAATCAGCGGCGAACGTCGCCAAACCGGCAGTGAGGCGACTTTATCAAGACCGCGCCAGTCGGGAAGGGGTTTCGGGGGGAGGTCTCACGCACCTTTGGACGTCCGACCCAGTAGACATGGGCGAAAAACGAAAAGTGACGACCTTGTTACGTCTGGTGTGTCTCTGTGCCGGAGGCCTGGACCATCTCGGTGAGTACCCCACCACAGTCCTTCGGGTGCAGAAACATGATGGACGAGCCCATTGACCCGTTTCGGGGATGTTCACTCAGAGTTCTGAGGCCACGGTCGCGCATCGCCTGGCCGGCGGCGGCGACGTCGTCGGTGCCGAAGGCGACGTGGTGCACGCCCTCACCGTTGCGGGCCAGGAACTTCCCGACCGGGGAGTCCTCCCGCAGCGGCTGCAGAAGCTGGATGTAGCTGGCCTGGCCGTCGTCCGTGCCGTTGGCCCGCAGCATGGCCTCGCGGACGCCCTGCTCCTCGTTCACCTCCTCATGGCTCACGGTGAACCCGAAGGTGTCCCGATAGAAGGCGATTGAGGCGTCGAGGTCGTGGCACGCGATCCCGACGTGATCGATCCGAGAGAACACCGGCGACTACCTCCATACCGACACTGCCCCACCGCTTACCTCCGGACATGATCTCAAACGCGGGGCCGGCCACCACTTCGCCCCCGCTCGAGCCGCTGGCCGGGAATCCCGGAAGGGGGTCACCATGCTTTCATGGGAGGAGGAGCGCATCGCAGAAAGGTCCACGCCATGCCTGGTGCCGTCATTGTCAGTGCAGCCCGCACCCCGATCGGACGCCTGATGGGGGCGCTGTCTCCCCTGACCGGGGCGCAACTTGGGGGCGCGGCCATCGGCGCGGCGCTCGACCGGGCGGGACTCGCCGGCGAGCGGGCGGGCGAGGTCGACTACGTGGTCATGGGCCAGGTTCTCCAGGCCGGCGCGGGACAGAACCCGGCGCGCCAGGCGGCCCTGGCCGGCGGTCTTCCCCTCCCCGTACCGGCGCTGACCATCAACAAGGTCTGCCTGTCCGGGCTGAACGCGATCGCCCTCGCCGACCAGCTCATCAACGCCGGCGAGTGCGAGGTCGTCGTCGCGGGCGGCATGGAGTCGATGACGGGGGCGCCGCACCTGCTGCCCAAGGCGCGCGGTGGCTACAAGTACGGCTCCGTCGAGGTGCTCGACGTCATCGCTCGGGACGGCCTCACCGACGCCTATGACGACGAGTCGATGGGCGCCGGCACCGAACGCGGGAACGCCAAGCGCGGGATCACCCGCGAGGAGCAGGACGCCTTCGCCGCCCGCTCACACCAGCGTGCCGCGGCCGCCATGAAGGACGGCCGCTTCACGGCGGAGATCGCCCCGGTGGACATCCCGCAGCGGGGTGGGCAGGTGAAGACCGTCGCGGAGGACGAGGGCGTGCGCCCCGACACCACAGCCGAGTCCCTCGCCCGGCTGCGTCCCGCGTTCGCCAAGGACGGCACGATCACCGCGGGATCCGCCTCCCAGATCTCCGACGGCGCCGCCGCCGTGGTGGTGATGAGTCGGGCCGCGGCTGAGCGTCACGGCTGCGAGATCCTCGCCGAGATCGGCGCGCACGGCGCCGTCGCCGGACCGGACGACACCGACCTGCACTCCCAGCCGTCCAACGCCATCCACAAGGCGCTGGACAAGGCCGGACTGCGCGTCGCCGACCTGGACCTGATCGAGATCAACGAGGCGTTCGCCAGCGTCGGTATCCACTCGGCTCGTGACCTCGGCCTCGCACCCGACTCCGACGTGATCAACCCCGACGGTGGCGCCATCGCCCTCGGCCACCCGATCGGAGCCTCCGGCGCCCGCCTGGTGGTGCACCTGGTGCACGAGCTGCGGCGACGTGGCGGCGGGCGGGGCGCGGCGGGGCTGTGCGGTGGCGGCGGTCAGGGTGACGCGCTACTGCTGGACGTCGCCGGTGCCTGATCTCCGTGCACACCCCGAGCATGATGTCCCTATCCCGACGGTAGGAGGCCAGGTGGATCCGGAGGATCTGGTCAAGCGGCTCATCAACGGGGATCGGCGCGCTCTGGCGCGCGCCCTCTCCCTGGTTGAGGCCGGTGCCGAGACCCAGGAGGAGGTGATGGCCGGCCTCGCCCCGCACGCGGGGGGAGCCCGCGTGATCGGGCTCACCGGCCCGCCCGGGGTCGGCAAGTCCACCTCCACCAACGCGCTGGTGTCCGCGCTGCGTGCCCAGGGCGAGCAGGTCGCGGTGCTGGCGATCGACCCCTCCTCACCGTTCACCGGCGGCGCCCTGCTCGGGGACCGGGTACGGATGCAGGACCACTCGGGCGACGCCGGGGTGTTCATCCGGTCGATGGCCAACCGAGGGCACCTCGGCGGCCTGTCCCGCGCCGCTCCGCACGCCGTCCGCGTGTTCGACGCCGCGGGCTTCGACACCGTGCTGTTGGAGACGGTGGGCGTGGGCCAGGCCGAGGTTGCGGTGGCGTCCCTGGCCGACACCACGGTCGTGCTCGTGGCGCCCGGCGGCGGCGACGGCATCCAGGCGGCCAAGGCGGGTGTGCTCGAGATCGGCGACGTGTTCGTCGTGAACAAGGCCGACCACGACGGCGCGCGCAGCATGGTGCGCGAGATCCGGGAGATGGCGGCGCGCGGGGAACGCGCCGAGCACGACTGGCGCCCACCGGTGTTGACCACGATCGCGAACACCGGTGAGGGAATCGACGAGCTCGTGCAGCGGCTCGACCAGCACTCGGATTACCTGATGGAGAGCGGCGAGGGGGCGCGGCGACGGCGGTCACGCACCCGGGCGGAGGTCGAGGCGATCGCCGTGGACCGCATCCGCGCCTGGCTGCACGCCGGCCCTCGGGGGGAGCGCCTGGACGGCCTGGCCGAGGAAGTGGCCGAGGGGAGGATCGACCCCTACGCCGCGGTGGACCGGCTGCTGAGCTCGCACGAGAACCAGTCGGGACTCCTCCGGGCGATAGAGTGACGGAGTGTTGAACCTGCCTTTCGACCCCATCGAACGTGCGCACGAAAACTGGGTCAACCGGTGGGGAGCGTCGCCTCCCATGGCAGCGGTGACGTCGATCATGCGGGCACAGCAGATCCTCATCGCGCAACTGGACGCGACCTTACGCCCCTACGGGCTGACCTTCGCCCGCTACGAGGCCTTGGTGCTGCTGACCTTCAGCTCCACCGGCGCTCTGCCACTCAACAAGATCGGCGAGCGGCTGATGGTGCACCCCACGAGTGTCACCAACACGATCGACCGCCTGGAGGTCCAGGGTCTGGTCCAGCGCCGCCCCAACCCCAACGACGGCCGCGGCAAGCTCGCCGAGATCACCCCCGAGGGCCGCAACGTCGTCGAGAAGGCCACCCGCGACCTCCTCGCCATGGACTTCGGCCTCGGCACCTACACCGAAGAGCAGCACTGGGAGCTCTTCACCGTCCTCCGCCAACTCCGCGTCAGCCACGGCGACTTCCAGGACCCCACCCCCCACACCCCACCCCTCGCGGACTGACCCGGTCCGCGATCCCCACCCGACAGAACGCGCACCCCTCGGAGATCTGGGCGATATCGCACCGCTCACCCGATTAGCCCAACTGAATTATGGCCACCTTTCGTCCACGCGCCCTCATTGACCATTGCAGAACGGTAACGCCCCCACATCACCCCAGCTCATTCGCTGAAACCCCCGCGCACGCGGGAATGGACCGCGCACGTGACACGGTGGCCCGGGAGCATTCCTGAAACCCCCGCGCACGCGGGAATGGACCGACGTCGACGTCGAACATGACCCTGCGTTCGCCGAAACCCCCGCGCACGCGGGGATGGACCGGCACGAGTGCCTCGAGGTCTGATGTCGGCTCCGAAACCCCCGCGCACGCGGGGATGGACCGTCGACGCATTCACCGTCTTTCTGGTGGTCGTCGAAACCCCCGCGCACGCGGGGATGGACCGCTCGATCGGGGCGTGGCCCAGCCCTGCGTTGGGAAACCCCCGCGCACGCGGGGATGGACCGCCACTGGTGTCCGGGCATGGTGTGCTCGGTGAGAAACCCCCGCGCACGCGGGGATGGACCGGTGCCATTCAAGGCCGCATGGGCCCCATCCGAGAAACCCCCGCGCACGCGGGGATGGACCGTGGTTGCGCTCAACCGCCCAGAAGCTGACGACGAAACCCCTGCGCACGCAGGGTGGACCGCCGGTCGGGTTCCTGACTTCGGACGGCGGGGCCTAGCCCCCACACCACTCGGGGCTGGACCTGGGTGG
This sequence comes from Spiractinospora alimapuensis, assembly GCF_018437505.1. Taxonomy (NCBI): domain Bacteria; kingdom Bacillati; phylum Actinomycetota; class Actinomycetes; order Streptosporangiales; family Nocardiopsidaceae; genus Spiractinospora; species Spiractinospora alimapuensis. The sequence goes on from NZ_CP072467.1 coordinate 2,488,202, forward strand.
CGGGGCCGCTGGGCGGGCACGTCCGCCACATGAAAAGCGGCCGTGCGTCGCACGGCCGTTGGGGCCACGGGCGTGGGGGGTTACGCCCGTGGGTGGGGCGTGTGGGTTCCCCCTAGCGGTGGTGGCCGCGAACCCACACGAGAGTGCGCGTTAGCAGTCGACCAGTTCTGGGGACTGGTTGAGCAACTGGGCGCGGGGGGTGACGAAGGCCGCGTGGGCCGCTGTCTCCGTGGCGGCGAACAGGGCGACCTTGTGGCAGTTCTGGAACGCGATGCGCATCCCGAAGTGGCGTTCGAGTGCGGCGCGCATCGCGTCGCTGGCCATGGCGCGGAGGAGCTGGCCGCGTTCGGCCTCTCCCGGTGGGGGTACCTCGTTGGCGGCGGAGGGCGCCCCCGCGCGGACCTCCTCCGCGAGACCGCTGACCGTTGCCCACGCGTAGGGCAGCGACTCCCGGATGCAGTCGATGAAGGCGGCGTCCTCGACCTCTCCCCGCTCGGCCCGTTCCAGTAGCTGTGGCGAGACCGTCAGCGACATGAAATCCCCTTCCCAATGGTCGATCGTGCAGTGGAGACGTTAGGGCCGAGCGGGGCCGCAGGTCATGACTCCTGTAGGTGAGAAGTGCGTAGCGCCGACGCCACATGAAAATGGTTATGGCGTTCATTGTGGTCTTGGATGACGCACAGGGTCCCTGTTCGCGGTAACGTGCGTTGCTGTGCGTCTCGTTATCGCCCGCTGCAGCGTCGACTATGTGGGGCGGCTCACCGCCCACCTCCCGATGGCCCCGCGTCTGGTCCTGATGAAGGCCGACGGTTCGGTGTCCATCCACGCCGACGATCGCGCCTTCAAACCGTTGAACTGGATGAACCCGCCGTGCACCGTGCGCGAGCGGGTGGACGAGGAAACCGGCGACGCCGTGTGGACCGTCACCCACGACAAGTCGGGGGAGAAACTGGTCCTCACGATCGAGGATTTGATCCACGACAGTTCCCACGAGCTCGGCCCCGACCCCGGCCTGCAGAAGGACGGGGTGGAGGCGCACCTCCAGGAGCTGCTCGCCGACCACATCAACGTCCTGGGCGAGGGCTACTCGCTGATCCGCCGCGAGTACCCCACGGCGATCGGCCCGGTGGACATCCTCTGCCGCGACGCCGACGGCGCCACGGTCGCGGTGGAGATCAAGCGCCGTGGCGAGATCGACGGGGTGGAGCAACTGACGCGCTACCTGGAGCTGCTCAACCGCGACACCACCCTGGCCCCGGTCCGGGGTATCTTCGCGGCGCAGGAGATCAAGCCACAGGCGCGGACCCTGGCCGAGGACCGCGATATCGGGTGTGTGGTGCTGGACTACGAGGAGATGCGCGGCATCGAGCCCGACATGCTCCGCCTCTTCTGACCCCCACACCCCCAGCCCTGCTCCCCCACCAGGATTCCGCCACATCCAACCGGTGGGTGTGCACGTCCACCTGCCCTGGCGGGGTCAGTTCCCCACGACGCAGTCCAGTCCCCACGGGCGTCCCGCGCGTTGGGGTTCGCGGAGCTCGACGTGCCAGTCGAGCTCGGTGAGGTCTCGGGCCAGGTCCTGTGGGGACTCGGGGGTCGCGTCGGCGGCGATCAGGGCGCGGGCCACCGCGCCCCGGGTCGCCTTGGCCATGTGGCTGACGACGCTGCGCCGCCCGTCCACCTCGCGCAGGACGCGGACCGTGACGCCGCGTTCGCCCGGGTTCCAGGCCGCGGCGTAGGCGGCGGAGCGCATGTCCACCACCAGTCCGTCCCGGGCGCCGAGGGTCTCCTGGAGTGCGGGCCGCCAGGCCGCGCCGAGTGGTCCCACGGGCGGCAGGGTGACGCCCATGGACAGTCGGTAGGGCGGCACCCGGTCCTCCGGTGAGAGCGCGCCCCACAGGCCGGAGAAGATGACGAGACGCTCGGTGCTCGGCAGGGTCGCCAAGCCCAGGTTGTCGTAGAGCACTCCGGTGTAAAGCGTGGCCGCGCGCAGGGTGGGGGCGGAACGCAACGCCCTGTTGTGGTCCAGGGCCGTCGCCTGGCGCGGGGTGAGCCCGAGGACGTCGGCGGCGTCGGGGGCGTGGGAGGTCTCGACGAGAGCGTCGACCACCTTCTCGCGGGTGGAGGTGAGGCCGGGGAGGCTCAGCCGGCTCAGGTCCAGGGGCGGTCCGTCACCGGCGGACGCCTTGCCTTCCGAGGGGGGCAGGAGGATCAGCACGCCCGCCGAGCTTACCCGTGCGGCGGGGGCCGGGTGTGCGGTTCGCGGGGGTGTCGCGCGGTGATTGTGTGGTCTCTCGCGCCCTGGCCGGAGGATCACTGCCTCCTCCGATCGGAGGAGGCGGGTCGGACCTGGTGGCGGTGCCGCCGACGGGGGTCCGCTCGACAGACTCGAAGGTATGACCAAGACAACCAGTACAGACGCGGCGGTGTCCGTGTCCGAGCTGCGCAAGGCCTACGGCGCCAACGTGGCCGTTGACGGGATCGACCTGGAGATCCACCGAGGCGAGATCTTCGCCGTGCTGGGGCCGAACGGGGCCGGAAAGTCCACCACCGTGGAGATCCTGGAGGGGTTCCGAACGCGTGACGCCGGCACGGTCCGCGTCCTCGGCGTCGACCCGGGTGCGGCCGACCGCGCGTGGCGGGCCCGGATCGGGATCGTGTGGCAGAAGCCGGTGGAGAGTTCCCCACTGCGCGTCGTGGACATCCTCGAGCACTTCGCCACCTACTACCCCAGGGCGCGTCCCGTGGCGGAGGTCCTGGACCTCATCGGCCTGACGGAGAAGGCCCGCGCCTCGGTGCGTTCGCTCTCCGGTGGGCAGTTGCGCCGGTTGGACGTGGGGCTGGGGATCATCGGCCGCCCGGAGCTGCTGTTCCTGGACGAGCCGACGACCGGCTTCGACCCCGCGGCCCGTCGCCACTTCTGGGAGCTGATCCGCGGACTGGCCCAGGACGGCACCACCATCCTGCTCACCACCCACTACCTCGACGAGGCCGAGGCGCTCGCCAACCGGGTGGCCGTGATCGCCAGCGGGCGGATCGTCGCCGAGGGCGACCCCGACACCCTGGGCGGACGCGCGGACGGACGCGCCACGGTGAGTTGGCTGGAGGACGCCCAACGCCAGGAGGTCACGACCGACGAACCCACCAGGGTCGTGGCGGGGCTGGTCCAGCGGTTCCCCGGGGAGATCCCAGAGCTGAGCGTGCACCGGCCGACGCTGGAGGAGACCTACCTGCGGCTGATCGCTGAGAACACCGTCGAGGACGCAACCACGGAAACGCAGGAGGTCGCGGCATGAGCGACACACGCACGCCCCCGGCCGCGCGCCCCACGACCGACGCCCCCGCCCTTCCCGGTGCGCTGCGCATCGGGGCGGCCCGGGCGTGGTTGGAGACCCGCGAGTTTTTCCGGGAGAAGGAGACCGTCTTCTTCACCTTCTCGCTGCCGGCCCTGATCCTGGTCCTCTTCTCGTTGATCTTCGACGGCGGCACCGGGGACATCAATCCCACCGCGTTCTTCCTGCCCGGCCTGATCGCCATGGGCCTGATGTCGGTGTCCTTCCAGAACCTGGGCATCAGCATCGCCTACGAACGCACCTCCGGCGTACTGCGTCGCCTGCGCGGTACACCGATGCCGCCCGCCGCCTACTTCATCGGCAAGACGTTCCTCGTCTTCGTACTCGCGCTGGGCCAGTTGGCCCTCCTGTTCCTCATCGCGACGGTCTTCTACGGGGTGACCCTCCCCGACGACGCGGCCGCCTGGCTGACGTTCGCCTGGGTGATGGTGCTGGGCACCATCACCTGTGCCCTGCTCGGGATGGCGATCAGCAGTGTCGCCCGCAGCGTGAACTCCGCGTCGGGCATCGTCGTCGGCCCGTTCCTGATCCTGCAGTTCGTGTCCGGCATCTTCGTTCCGATCTCGGAGCTGCCCGACTGGGTGGTGAACGTCGCGTCGGCGTTCCCGCTGAAGTGGATGGCGCAGGGCATGCGCGCGGCCCTCTACCCGGACGGTATGGAGGCGATGGAACCCTCCGGTGCCTACGACCTGCCCCTCGTCGCCGGGATGCTCGGCCTATGGTGTGTCGTTGGGTTCGTACTGTGTCTTCTCACCTTCCGGTGGAAGACGGCGAGAGACGGGTAAGGAATCACCGGTGAACATGCAGGCTGGGGATGGGACGGCGGAGACTCTCGATCCCATGAACCCCGTGTCCACGAGTTGGCAGGTGTTCTTCGCCGTCGGCCTGGTCGTGATCACCGTGGTGTCGGCCGTCACCAGTGACCCGCCGTGGATCTGGGTGGCGCTGCCGCTCGTGGCGCTGCTGGCGATCTGGTACCTGACGCTCGGGATGCGCATCCTGCGGGACCAGGACCGCTACTACGAGAGCGGGACCGCCTGGGTGTTCGCCATCGGCGCGATGGTGCTGTATCTCCCCGTCGTCCTCATCTCGCCGATGGCGCTGTTCGGGCTGTTCATCATCTCCCCGTTGCTGTTCATGACGGCGGGGGCGGCGGCCGGCACCCTCTCCGGGGGCGCGATCCTGATCCTGCCGGAGCTCGTCAGGGCCTCCACAGGGGCGGTCGAGTGGTCGGACCTGCCGATCACGATGATGGTCAACGTCCTCATCCTGCTGTTCGCCTACTGGTTCGGTACGTGGATCAAGCGGGTCGTGATGGAGAGCGAGATCCGGGGCGAGCTCATCGCCCAGCTCCGCCGCAGTCAGGCCGACGTGGAGCGACTCTCGGAGGAGACGGGGGCAATGGCCGAACGCGAGCGGCTCGCCCGGGAGATCCACGACACGCTCGCCCAGGGATTCACCAGCATCGTCACCCTCGCCCAGGTGGTGGAGTCCGAACTCGACACCGATCGTGAGGCGGCGCGGCGCCACGTGGGCCTGATGCGGGAGACGGCGCAGGAGAACCTCGCCGAGGCCCGGGCGCTGGTGGCGGCGTTGGCTCCGGTGCAGCTGGCGGAGAGCACGCTGGACGCCGCCCTGCGCCGACTCGCGAGCCGGCTGGGCGACGAGCTCGGCATCCGCAGTCACCTGGACGTCGTCGGGGAGTCGACCGACCTGGGCCAGCCGGTACAAGTCGGCCTGCTCCGCGCCGCCCAGGAGGCGCTCGCCAACATCCGCAAGCACGCCCGGGCCGAGACCGTGGTGCTCCGCCTGGAGTACGGGGAGGACGCCGTTCGTCTCACCGTCACCGACGACGGGGTGGGCTTCGACCCGACGGCCGCCTCGTCCGGCCATGGCCAGGACAACATCCAACACCGTGTACGTCACGTCGGCGGGACCTGTACCGTGCGCAGCTCCCCCGGCGAGGGGACCACCGTCTCCCTCGACGTACCCCGACTCCGGACCGAAAAGAGCCCCGCATGATCCGCGTGCTCCTGGTGGACGACCACCCCATCGTGCGGGAGGGTGTCCGCGGCATGCTGACCGCCGAACCCGACCTGGAGGTCGTGGGCGAGGCCGCCTCCGGCCCCGAGGCCGTCACCGTCGCCGCCTCACTGCGCCCGGACGTGGTGCTGATGGACCTACGCATGCCGGGCGGCGACGGTGTCGACGCGACGACCGACCTACTACGCGACCAACCCGACTGTCGGGTCCTGGTGCTCACCACATACGACACCGACTCCGACATCCTGCGCGCCGTGGAGGCGGGCGCCGCGGGATACCTGCTCAAGGACACGCCGCGGCGGGAACTCGCCGACGCGGTGCGTTCCGCCGCGCGGGGCGAGACCGTGCTCGCCCCCGGTGTCGCCGGCAAGCTCGTGTCCGGGATGCGGGAGCGCCGCGACACCCCACAGCTCACCGAACGCGAACTGGAGGTCCTCCGCCTGGCGGCGGAGGGGCTGAGTAACGCCAGGATCGCGGGGCGGCTGTACATCGGCGCCACCACGGTGAAGACCCACCTGATGAACTGCTACGCCAAGCTCGGAGTCTCTGACCGCACCGCCGCGGTCACCACCGCGATCCGGCAGGGGATCCTGCCGCCGCACTGAATCTCGGGAACGGGTTCCCGGTCGGCGACTATCTGGCCCGACCGCGATGCGTCGTGTCCGCGCGACGCCGGAGGCGAGACACATGACAGCGCCACGATTGAGCACGATACTCAGAATCATGAATGAAATTCCCCCTTCGGAGAACAACGATCCATCCCAGATGCGCGCCTCGGACGCCGAACGGGACGCGGTCGCCGCCCGGCTCCGGGAGGCCTTCGCCGAAGGTCGACTCGACGCCGACGAACACACCGAACGCCTCGACAAGGCCTACGGCGCGAAGACGACGGGGGACCTCGTTCCGCTGCTCGCCGACCTCCCCGACGCCCCCGGCAACGCGGTGGAGAACCAGCCCAAGGCCGCTCCGGCCGAGGGATCCTCGGCCCCGATCTACGGCGCCAGCCGGATCGTGGACAAGCAGCCCACCTCCCGGTTCTCCTTCGCGCTCATGTCCGGGTCCGGGGTGTCGGGCGGCTGGACCATGTCGGAGACCTACGTCGCCGTAGCGGTGATGGGGGCCGTGGAGATCGACCTGCGGGAGGCGAGTTTCACCGCGCGGGAGTCCACCATCCACGCGAACGCGGTCATGGGCGGCGTGGAGATCATCGTCCCGGACGACGTCCGGGTCCGGGTGCACGGTATCGGGATCATGGGCGGCTACGGGCTCGAGGGCGACCAGCCCAGCGTCAGCGACCCCGCGGCCCCGATCGTGAACATCGTGGGCGTGGCCCTGATGGGAGCGGTCGAGGTTCGTTACGCCCAGCGGAAACACCAGAAGCGGATCCGGCGCCGCAAGCGCGGCCAGATCGAGGATTAAGGGCGACACTCCGACGTTATCTGGGCCTTGTGGGAGGAACCGGACGGTGGCAGGCTGCCGCTCATCCGGCACACCCTGTGCTGGCGTCCGTCAATCCGTGGCGGACCCATGGGACCCACTTGGAGGACGATCGATGTCCCAATCCCGCGGATCCATCCCCCCGTCGCGTAAACGGCGCGCTCTGACCACAGTCGGAGCCGTCACCGCGACGTTCGGACTCACCCTGTCCCTCGCGCCTGCCGCGGCGGCGGACCCCGGCGATCTCGGGGTCCTGGTGAAGACCGAGAACATCCTGACGCACATGGAGCGGCTGCAGACCATCGCGGACTACAACGATGGGAACCGCGCCTTCGGGACCGACGGCTACGAGGTCTCGATGATGTACGTCATGGACCAACTGGAGCAGGCCGGCTACAGTCCCGAACGCGTCCCGTTCGAGTTCGAGGTGCCCGTCGAGCACAGCGACCCCGGTCTGTCCCGGGTGGAGCCCGACCCGCGTGACTTCGTCGCCGGCGACGACTTCCTGACGCTCCAGTACTCCGCGGCCGGCGACCTCACGGCCCAGGGCGTCCCGGTGGAGCCGGACGCCGCCGACAGTGCCTGTTCCGCGGACCACTTCGCGGACTTCCCCGAGGGGGCGATCGCCATCGCCCAGCGTGGGGAGTGCGACTTCGCCGTCAAGACGCAGAACGCGGCCGACGCCGGGGCGGCCGGCATCGTCATCTTCAACAACGTGGACGAAGGGCCGATCGACGGCACGCTGAGCTACCCCGCGGACATCCCCTCGCTGGGTGCCGCCCAGGACGTGGGTCAGGAGCTGGTCGACAACGCGGCCAGCGGGGAACTCACCCTGAACATGGTGGTCGACACCGAGATCGTCACGGAGACCGGGTACAACGTCGTCGCCGAGACCGAGGGCGGCGCCAAGGACAACGTCGTGACCCTGGGCGCCCACCTCGACAGCGTGGAGAACGGCCCGGGCATCAACGACAACGGCAGTGGCAGCGCGACGATCCTGGAGATCGCGCTTCAGCTCGCCCGGCTCGACGAGCCGAACAACGCCGTCCGCTTCGCGTGGTGGGACGCCGAGGAGCTGGGCCTGCACGGCTCCGAGCAGTACGTGTTGGGGCTGAGCGAGGAGGAGCGGGACGACATCGCGCTCTACCTCAACTTCGACATGCTGGGCTCCTCCAACTACGGGCGGTTCGTCTTCGACGGACGCAACGAGCTCGGAGGGTCGGACGTGGACCCGGCCCCGGGTTCGGTCGCGATCCAGAACATGTTCGAGGAGTACTTCGACGACGCCGAACTGGTGACGGAGCCGACCGCGATCGACGGACGGTCCGACTACAAGGCGTTCCTCGACCACGGGATCCCGGTCGGGGGCCTGTTCTCCGGCGCCGACGGATACAAGACCGAGGAGCAGGTCGAGTGGTACGGCGGTGTCGCGGGTGAGCCCTACGACTTCTACTACCACACGCCCGATGACACCTACGAGAACGTGAACGTCGACAGCCTGGACGAACTGTCCGGCGGTGTGGTGCACGCGGTGGAGACCTACGCCGACAGCACCCTCCCGGTGAACGGGCGCATCCGCAGCATGTGGCAGCCCGGGGAGATCCAGTGGGAGCGGCACGGAGACGCCTGGCTGCGCTGACACCCGCCACCACCGTTGCGGGATCGACACCGGGCGGACGGTGCGTCTCGCTCGCCCAGTGCCCCGACAACGACGCGGCCCCCTCCAGCGCCATGCGCTGGAGGGGGCCGCGTCGCGTCAGCCCTGTTTCGCGTCCGAACCGTCCGACGCCACGGAACCGGCCGCGCCGTCCGCGCCGTCGGCTCCCGAGGTCATGTCCGAGGTGGTCGCCCGCACGTGGCTGTTGGACTCCGCGCGGGATCGCAGCAGGCTGGCTACCGTGGTGACGACGAGGATGACCCCGATGACACCGAGGGAGAAGAACTCGGTGGGTTCCCACACGTTGAGGTCGGTGGTGTGCGCGACCGCGTGCAGCATGAGGGTGATCCCGATGTAGCCGAGGATGAGCGCGAGGCCCTTGTTCAGGTACACCAGGCGGGTCAACAGCCCGCCGACGAGGAAGAACAACTGGCGCAGCCCCATCAGGGCGAAGGCGTTCGCGGTGAACACCAGGTAGGGCTCGCGCGTGATCCCGAAGATCGCCGGGATGGAGTCCAACGCGAAGACGATGTCCGCCAGGCCCACCGCGAGCATGACGAGCAGCAGCGGCGTGATGTGCAGCCGGCCGTCGATGCGTGTCACGAGCTTGGCGTCGTGGTACTCCCGCGTCGTGGGGACCACCTTGCGGATCGACCGCAGCAGCACGTTCTCGCGGTACTCGCCGTGGTCGGCGGAGTGCGCGCTGGAGACGAGCAGCTTGATCGCGGTGAAGAGCAGGATCGCGCCGAACAGGTAGAAGACGCCGATGAACGCCTCCACCGCCGCCGCACCCACCGCGATGAACACGGCGCGGAACGCGAGCGCCATGACGATACCCACCAGCAGCACCCGCTGGCGGTGTTCCCGTGGCACCGCGAAGGAGCCGATGATCAGCAGGAAAACGAAGAGGTTGTCGATGCTCAGTGAGTACTCGACGATCCATCCGGTGAAGAACGCGACGCTCTGCTGGACGTCGGTCACGACGCCCAGCACGATGCCGAAGATGATCGCGAAGCTGACGTAGACGCCCACCCAGGCCGCTGACTCACCGAGTCCGGGTTCGTGCGGCTTGCGGATCACCAGCACGAAGTCCACCGCGATGATCAACAGCATGACCGCGATGGTCACTGCCCAGACCAGGAACGGGACGTCCACGGATCAGCTCCTCATTCGTTCGGTACTACCGGTGTGTCAGGCCGAGCGTCAGGTTCCACGCCCAGCCTCCGGTAGCGCAAGAGGCGTTGATCCCGCCGATCGGTGGGGTCGGTTCGAAGTAGGTCCACCAATTCGTGGCGCAGGTGCTCGCCCACCCGCTCGCAGAATGATATGACCTCTTCGGCCGCGTCGTCGTGCTCGGGCACGATTCGGTCAACAATCCCGGACCGCAACAGGTCGAGAGAACGCACTCCCTGTTTCTCCGCGAGTTCGGGCCCCCGGTCCACGGTCCGGTAGACGATCGCGCTGGCCCCCTCCGGCGGGAGGGGGGACAGCCAGGCGTGCTGGGCGGCCAGCACCCGGTCCGCGGGGATGAGCGCGAGCGCCCCGCCGCCGGTTCCCTGCCCCAGCAGGACCGAGACGGTCGGCGCCGGCAGCATCACCAGTTCGGCGAGACAGCGGGCGATCGAGGCCGCCATGCCGCGCTCCTCCGCTTCCTTGGAGAGCGCCGCGCCCGGGGTGTCGATCACGGTGACCAGTGGGATGCCGAGTTCCTGGGCCATGCGCATGCCACGGCGGGCCTCCCGCAGCGCCGCCGGTCCCAGGGGTCGCTCCGGGGTCTGGCGTGCCCGGTCCTGGCCGAGCAGCACGCACGGCGCTTCCCCGAACTTGGCCAGGGCGAACAGCAGCCCCGGGTCGCGTTCGCCGTCGCCCGTCCCGTTCAGGGGAATCACGTCACGAGCGGCGTGCCGCAGCAACTGGCGCACACCCGGCCGGTCCTCACGTCGTGACCGGAGGATCGAGTCCCACGCGGGGACGTCGGTGACAGGCTCCTGGCGCCGCTCCGGGCCGGGTTCCAGGCCGTCCGTGGAGGCCATGAGCACGTTGAGGGCGCGGTCGGCGAGCTCGGGCACGTCCTCGGGCTCCAGCACGGCGTCGATCAGCCCGCGCCGGTAGAGGTTCTCCGCGGTCTGGACCCCCTCGGGGAACTCCCGCTCGTAGAGGGCCTCGTACACCCGCGGGCCCAGGAACCCGATCAGGGCGCCCGGTTCGGCGACGGTGACATGCCCCTGGGACCCCCAGGAGGCCAGCACGCCGCCGGTCGTGGGATTGCGGAGGTACACGAGGTAGGGCAACTGGGCCGCCTTGTGCGCCGCGATCGCCGCGGAGATCTTGACCATGGACAGGAAGGCGACCGTGCCCTCCTGCATGCGTGTTCCCCCGGACGCGGGCGCGGCTAGGAGCGCCAGACCCTCGGCGGTCGCACGCTCCACGGCCTCGACGAGCCGTTGTGCGGCCGCGACCCCGATCGATCCGGCGAGGAACGAGAACTCGCAGGCCACGACCGCCACGCGGCGGCCCCGGATCAGCCCTTCGCCGGTGATCACGGCCTCGTCGGCGCCGCTGCGTTCCCGCGCGGCGGCCAGTTCCGCCGCGTACTCCGGCGAGGGATTGACGTCCAGTGGCGTCGAGTCCCATGAGACGAAGGAACCCGCGTCGAGGGTGCGTTCCAGCAACTGTCGTGCGCTGATGCGACTCGCCATACTCTCCCCCCGGTCCGTGGACCGTGACCGCCCCAGACGGTGGGGCAATACTGTGTGCCTGACACTCGCCACGATTGGCTCAGTGGCCTAGCCAAAATAACCCGCCGAGCCCCCTAACGGAAAGGCAGGCATGTCCCAGCGCTCCGTCAATCCCCGCCCGGTCTCTCGTCCCCGGCTGTACGAGCAGCTCGTGCAGCGCTTGTGTGAGTACATCGGTGACGCCGGACTCGGCCCCGGCGACCGGCTTCCGCCCGAACGTGAGCTCGCCACCGCACTTGGAGTGAGTCGTGCCACGCTCAGCCAGGCGCTCGTCGCCATGGAGGTGCACGGCGTCATCGAGGTCCGGCACGGCGACGGCGCCATCATCCGACGCACGGTGGTCGAGGAACAGGTGCTGGCGATGCTGCGCGACCGGGGGAACCGACACGAGGAGGTGATCGAGGCACGGCAGGCCCTGGAGGTGAAGCTCGCCGAACTCGCCGCGCGGCGACGCGAACCGGCGGACCTCGCCGAGATCGACGACGCGCTGACCCAGATGCGCGAGGAGATCCACACGGGCCGGCGCGGCGTCGGTGGGGACGAGAGGTTCCACGCCGCGATCGCCACCGCGGCCAGGTCCCGCCTCCTCTCCCGGATGATGACCGAAATCGCGCCCCTTATCGCCGAAACCCGGCTGGGCTCCCTCTCCCAGCCGGGACGCCCCGACGCCTCGCTCGCCGGACACGAGCACGTCGCCGCCGCCATCCGGGCCGGCGACCCCGACGCGGCCGCCACCGCCATGCGCGACCACCTGCGTCTGGTGTCCATCATCGACAGCGAGGAGTGAGTGGCCGACCCTCTTCTCGCTGGTCCGGGGTACCGCCGGCCAGGTCGGGAACAACCCAACCAGGACACCGGAGCGTGCCGGGGGGAAGACATGGGAGTCACTCGATTTCAGGTGGCGGTCTCGCTGGACGGCTACATCGCCGGCCCACGACAGAGCCAGAGCGAACCGCTGGGCGAGGGCGGGGAGCGGCTGCACGACTGGATGACCCCGCTGGAGGCGTGGCGCCGCCAACACGAGGGCTACGCCGGCGGCACGGCCACCCCGAGCACACCTGTGTTGGAGGAGGTCCAGGCCAACATCGGCGCCGTCGTCATGGGACGCAACATGTTCGGGGGTGGCCCCGGTCCCTGGAAGGACACCTCCTGGCGCGGCTGGTGGGGCGAGAACCCGCCCTTCCACACCCCCGTATACGTCGTCACACACCACGCCCGCCCGTCGGCGGAGATGGAGGGCGGGACCACCTTCCACTTCGTGACCGACGGGGTCGACGCCGCGATCCAGGCCGCACGGGACACCGCGGGCGAACGCGACGTCCTGATCAGCGGCGGCGCCAACGTCATCCAGCAAGCCCTGGCCCTCGGAGCCGTGGACGAGTTCTTCCTGCACATCACGCCGCTCATCCTGGGCGACGGAGAACGTCTGCTGGTCAACGTCGGCGACCTGCGGTTGCGTCAGATCCGGGGCGTCGTCGCCTCGAACGTCACCCATCTCAAGTACCACGTCGAACCGCCCGAGCGGCGCGCTCCTTCCTGACGTCCGGAGCTCCGAGGGCCGAACGGATCGCGACGGATCGCGACGGAGCGCGACCGGCCCTGTCTCGAGAGTCCCCACCACTGTTAGGGTCCGGATGAGTCGTCCTCGATCCCCCGGAGTGACCTCCATGCGTGACACCTCGAGCAAACGCCGTGTGATCAGCCCCGGCGGCTTGCTTCTGGTCGCGGTGTGCTTCTTCCTGCCCTTCCTCACCGTGTCGTGTGAGTCAAGTTTCGGTGGGGGGAGTGTCACCTACACCGGTTTCGACCTCGCCTTCAACGGAGCCCCCTCGGTGAGCGGCTTCGGGGGTGAGGCCTCGTCGTCGGACCTGGACGACCTGCGGGCCGGGTTCCAACCCCTCGCGATCCTGTCCCTTCTCGGCCTCGTAGCGGGCATCGGGCTGGGACTCGCGCTCCCCACGCCGTTCGCCCGCTGGCTCGGCGGCGCCACGGCCACACTCGTCGCCCTGGCGAGCGCCATCGCCCAGCAGGTCTGGATTCGCCGGGCCCTCGACGAAGCCATCGAGTCCGAGGCGTCCGGGGCCGGCTTCGGTATCACCGCGGACATGCTGAACACCAGTACCGAGTTCGGGTTCACGATCGTCCTCACCCTGCTGCTCGTCGTCCTGGCCTACAACGTCGTCGAAGCGGTGTTCCAGGCCCGGCCCGATCTGCTACCCGGTGGGAACGGGCCGACCCACGTTCCACCGCCGGGATTCCCGCCCCAGGGCCCACCGCCTCCCAACCATGCGGTCTGGTCTCCGCCACCCGGCCACCCGAGCGGAGGGACACCACCGGGATACGGTCCTCCGCCGGGCACCCCGCCCCCGGGTCCCGCGACAGGCCCCCACCCGCACGCCCACCCCGCTCCCGCTCCGCCACCTCCCCCTCGGACACCGCCACCGTGGGGAAACACACCATAACCTCCGGAGAGCTCTCCGCCCCCACGGTGAGTATCGGAGGCAGCGAGCCAGCGCCGAGGGGAAACCGTAGAGTCGGGACATGACCAAGCGCGACATCGACAAGCCCGTGGTGCTCTCCCGCATCTACACCCGAACCGGGGACGGCGGCCGCACCAGTCTCGGCGACGGGAGCGGGACCTCCAAGAACGATCCCCGGCTGGTGGCCTACGCCGACGTCGAGGAGGGCAACGCCGCGATCGGAGTCGCCCTGGCACTGGGGGACGTGCCCGAGGACGTCCGGCGGCTGCTGCTGCGGGTGCAGAACGAACTGTTCGACGTCGGCGCCGACCTCGCATCCCCCGTGGTGGAGAACCCCGAGTTCCCGCCGCTGCGGGTGGAGGAGGACTACGTCACCCGGCTCGAGACCGAGTGCGACACCTACAACGCCGACCTGCCCACCCTCCGCAGCTTCGTCCTGCCCGGCGGCAGCCCGGCCGCCGCGCTGCTCCACACCGCGCGCACGGTGGTCCGACGAGCCGAACGATCCGCCTGGGCCGCCGTCGCCGAACACGGCGACACCGTCAGCCCACTGCCGGCGAAGTACCTGAACCGCCTGTCCGACCTTCTGTTCATCCTGTGCCGGACGGTGAACCCCGGCGGCGAGGTGCTGTGGAAGCCGGGCGGCGAGCGGAGCTGACCCGCGAGCGGCAACGCCTCCCACGCGGGAGAGGCCGGCGGGCCAGGCTGCGGCGAATGGCGCCCCCAGGGGAAACCGCCGCGGAGCACGCTCCCCCCGACCGTCTATCCCGCGGTGCGCGCGGTGTCGCTGGTGCACCGCGCGCACGCCGATCCGGCGGGACCTACCGCCCGCCTGGAGCCGCCTCGGCCGCCAAACACCACCGTCGGCCTCAACACCGCAGTGGTGCGCGGCACTGCCGCGCACCACGCACACAGTAGCCCGGCGGGCCAGGCTGCGACGGAACGCCGCCCGGGGGGAGGACAGCCGCGAAGCACGCCGTGTGGCTTCAGGGGTACTCCCCAAGGGCCGCCACCTTGTGAGCATGGCCCTCAGACCACGCCCCTCCCGGATATCCGCACTGTGGGGTACAACTGACCCGCACGATGGGGCGGCTGGGGCACCGCCACGCACCCCACGCACGCTGATTCGTCGAGGCCAACCGTCCGTCGGGGGCGACACGACGGTGAACACCAGCGCCGCCCCCAGGGCGGCCCGTCAGGAGCCGCGGAGGTGCTCCTCTACGGCGTCCACCTTGTGGGACAGGCCGTCGACCATGCCCTCGCGGATGTCGGCCTTCAGGGTGAGGCTGACCCGTGAGGCGCCCTGGCCGGCGGCCTCGACCGCTCGGCGCACGACGTCCATGACCTCGTCCCACTCCCCTTCGACGCTGGTGAACATGGCATCGGTCCGGTTGGGGAGCCCACTCTCGCGGACCACCCGCACGGCTTCGGCGACTGGCTCGGCAACGGATTCGCCGACCCCCATCGGGGTCACAGAGAACGCGACGATCATGTGGGCCAGCCTACGGTTCACGGCCCGCGTTGGCACGCCCTCGTTCAGCGCGCCGAGGGGTCAGGAAAGGTAGCGGGGGCCGGGCGGAACGGCCTCCACCCACGACAGGAACCCGGTCAGAGCGGCCTCGCTCATGGCCAACTCGTGGGTGGGCACGCCGGAGTCCTCGTCGTGGTTGTGGGTTCTCCCCACCTCGACGACGACCATCTGGGGGCGGTTCCGGAACTCCTGCGCGTCCGGCTCCCTGCGCCCCAAAACGACAAGACCCCTGCGCGGCAGACGAACTGCCGGCAGGGGCCGAAGTGAGAAGGTGCGGAACCAGCGAAGCTCCTCGCTGCCGTACCGCACACAACCGCGGCGCCACGGTCCGTGGGGGCGTTTCGCCCCTTCACCCGTCTCCACAGCGTGGGAGAGAGGAACCGTGCGTACGGAACAGGGCACGGTCCCGCGCCGCAACGAGTAGCGGCGCAGGCCGAACAGCACCAGGAGCGTGGCCGCCATCACGGCCACGACGATGACGAGTGACTCCCCGGTACTGGACAGGTGCACCTCCACCGTGGCTCCTGGTACGCCGCGTGCCTCAGACGCTGACGTCGGCGCCGGCCGCGCGGAGACGGGCGCGAGCGTGCGCGGCCCGGTCCCGACCCTCGTCGTCGTCGGCGTCCTTGTTCTTCGCCAGCTGGGCGCGCGCGCTCTCGACGTCCACCCGGTCCCCGAGCTCCGCGAGCTCGGCCAGAACGGAGACGCGGTTGTCCTCCATGGACACGAACCCACCGTGCACCGCGGCCGTGAGTTCACCGGTTTCGCGGGCACCCAGGACACGCACGACGCAGTCCGGGGCCAGGGCGGCGAGCACCGGAACGTGGTCGGGCAGGATCCCGATCTCACCTTCCACCGTCTTGGCGATCACCATCTCGCCCTCGCCGGACCACAGCTCACCCTCGGGCGTCACCAGCGCAACCTGGAGCTTCTTCGCCGACAACGCGGCCACTTGTCATCAACTCCCGTCGCTAATGCCGCGGGACCGACGGTCCCGCGGCACCCGATCAGCCTTGCAGGGTCTCTGCCTTCTTGACGGCTTCCTCGATGTTTCCGACCTCGAGGAACGCTTGCTCCGGCAGGTGGTCGTACTCGCCCTCGGACAGAGCCTTGAACGACGCCACCGTCTCCGACACCGGGACGAACACGCCCGGGTTCTGGGTGAACTTCTCGGCGACGAACATGTTCTGCGAGAGGAACCGCTCGATGCGACGCGCCCGGTTGACGATGATCTTGTCCTCTTCGGACAGCTCGTCGATACCGAGAATCGCAATCTGGTCCTGCAGGTCGTTGTAGCGCTGCAGGATCTCCTTCACGCGCTGCGCCACCTGGTAGTGCTCCTCGCCCACGAACTGCGGGTCCAGGATCCGCGAGGTCGAGGTGAGCGGGTCCACCGCCGGGTAGATACCCTTCTGCGAAATCGGCCGGGAAAGCTCCGTGGTCGCGTCCAGGTGGGCGAAGGTGGTGGCCGGTGCCGGGTCGGTGTAGTCGTCGGCCGGCACGTAGATCGCCTGCATGGAGGTGATCGAGTGGCCACGCGTCGAGGTGATGCGCTCCTGCAACTGGCCCATCTCGTCAGCCAGGTTGGGCTGGTAGCCCACCGCGGAGGGCATCCGGCCCAGCAGGGTGGACACCTCCTGGCCGGCCTGGGTGAAGCGGAAGATGTTGTCGACGAACAGCAGAACGTCCTGCTGCTGCACGTCACGGAAGTACTCCGCCATCGTCAGACCGGACAGCGCCACCCGGAGACGGGTCCCTGGCGGTTCGTCCATCTGGCCGAACACGAGCGCGGTGTCGGGCAGTACGCCCATCTCGTCCATCTCGAGGAAGAGGTCGGTACCCTCACGGGTCCGCTCCCCCACCCCGGCGAACACCGACACACCGCTGAACTCGCGCGCGATACGGGTGATCATCTCCTGGATGAGCACGGTCTTGCCGACACCCGCACCACCGAAGAGTCCGATCTTCCCGCCACGCACGTACGGCGTGAGCAGGTCGATGACCTTGATGCCGGTCTCCAGCATCTCGGTCTTGGACTCGAGCTGGTCGAAGGGCGGAGCCTCACGGTGGATCGGCCACCGCTCCTGGACCTTCAGCTCGGAGGTCGGCACGTCCATGGACTCGCCCAGGGCGTTGAACACGTGCCCCTTCACGACGTCGCCCACGGGCACCGAGATCGGGCTTCCGGTGTCGCGGACCTCACGGCCACGCACCAGACCGTCCTGCGGCTGCAGGGCGATGCACCGCACGAGGTTGTCACCCAGGTGCTGGGCGACCTCGAGGGTCAGGGTCTTGGTCTCGCCGTCCAGCTCCACCTCGGTGTGCAGAGCGTTGTAGATGCCGGGCAGGGAGCCGACGGGGAACTCCACGTCGACGACCGGGCCGGTCACCCGGGCGATACGGCCGGTGGTCACGCCAGGCCCGGCCGCCTTGTCAGCAGTCGAAGTCACTTTCCTACTCTCTTCCCGCGCTGGCAGCAGCAAGAGCATCGGCACCACCGACGATCTCGCTGATCTCACTGGTGATCTCCGCCTGGCGGGCCTGGTTGGCCTGGCGGGTCAGGGTGTTGATGAGTTCCTCCGCGTTGTCCGTCGCCGCCTTCATGGCGGCGCGACGCGAGGCCCACTGTGACGCCGCGGACTCCAGGAGTGCGAAGTAGATCCGGTTCGTTACGTAACGCGGCAGGACCTGCTCCAACACGCCCTCGGCGCTGGGTGGCTCGAACTCGTAGAGCGGCAGCACCCCACCCTGGTGTTCGGTCAGTTCCTCTTCCTCGACCTCCTCGACCTCCAACGGCAGTGCCCGACGGGCCGAGGCCCGCTGCGTCAGCATGGACACGAACTCGGTGGAGACGATGTGGATCTCGTCCACCCCGGATGCGTTGTCCTGCGCGTCGAGCAGGAACGCCTCCTGGAGCGCGGAACTGATCTCCATCGCGTCGGCGTAGGTCGGGCGTTCGGTGACCCCCACCCACTTGCGGACCAAGGGACGATCGCGGAACTCGAAGTAGTCCACGCCCTTGCGGCCCACCATGTAGGTGCGGACCTCCTTGCCCTCCTCCTCCAACAAGGCGGTGAGGGACTCGGCTTCCTTGATGGCGTTGGCGGTGTAGGCGCCGGCGAGCCCCTTGTCGCTGGTCACCACGAGAACGGCCGCACGCACTGGCTGCTCGGCCTCGTTCAGCAGCGGATGCTCGGAGGTGTGTGTCGCCACCGCCGAGACGGCGCGCATCAGCTCACGGGCATAGGGACCGGCAGCCTGCATCTGCTGCTGCGCGCGCGTCACCCGCGTCGCGGCGATCAGCTCCATGGCCCGCGTGATCTTCGCCATCGACTTGGTCGAGCGAATCCGCCGGCGATAGACGCGAAGCTGTGCTCCCATGGGCTACTTCCCGCCGCGCTTGCTGATCTTGATCTTTTCCTGGCCCACGTCCTCGGCCTCCAGCGCCTCGGCCTCCTCCTCGGTACCGAGCAGGGTGCCGGAGCTGGTCTCGAAGGTCCGCTTGAACTCGTCGACCACGGACTTCAGGGCGTCCTCGGTCTCGGAGCTGAACTTGCCGGTCTCCCGGATGTCGTCCAGGATCTTTCCGTGCTCCAGCGCGAGGTGCTCGAGGAGGTCCCGCTCGAACCGGCGCACGTCCTCCACCGGGACGTCGTCGAGCTGACCCGTGGTTCCGGCCCAGATGGACACGACCTGGTTCTCGACCGGGAAGGGCGAGTACTGGCCCTGCTTGAGGATCTCCATCAGGCGGCCACCGCGCTCGAGCTGCGCCTTGGACGCGGCGTCGAGGTCGGAGCCGAAGGCGGCGAAGGCCTCCAGCTCGCGGTACTGGGCGAGCCCGGTCCGCAGGCCACCACTGACACTCTTCATGGCCTTGGTCTGCGCGGCGCCACCGACACGGGACACCGAGATACCGACGTTCATGGCGGGCCGCTGGCCCTGGTTGAACAGGTCGGACTCCAGGAACACCTGACCGTCGGTGATGGAGATGACGTTGGTCGGGATGTAGGCGGAGACGTCGTTGGCCTTGGTCTCGATGATCGGCAGACCCGTCATCGAACCGGCGCCCATCTCGTCGGACAGCTTGGCGCAACGCTCCAGCAGCCGGGAGTGGAGGTAGAAGACGTCACCCGGGTAGGCCTCACGGCCCGGAGGACGACGCAGCAGCAGCGACACCGCACGGTAGGCCTCGGCCTGCTTGGTGAGGTCGTCGAAGACGATGAGGACGTGCTTGCCCTCGTACATCCAGTGCTGCCCGATCGCCGAACCGGCGTAGGGGGCGATGTACTTGAAGCCCGCGGGGTCGGAGGCGGGAGCGGCCACGATGGTGGTGTACTCCATCGCGCCGGCCTCTTCCAGCGCTCCGCGCACACCCGCGATGGTCGAGCCCTTCTGGCCGACCGCGACGTACACGCAGTGCACCTCCTTGTCGGGGTCTCCGGAGTCCCAACCGGCCTTCTGGTTGATGATGGTGTCCACGCAGACCGCGGTCTTCCCGGTCTGGCGGTCGCCGATCACCAACTGACGCTGACCACGGCCGATCGGCGTGATCGCGTCGATCGCCTTGGTTCCGGTCTGCAGGGGCTCGCCGACCGGCTGGCGCTCCATCACGGTGGGGGCCTGCAGTTCCAGCGCACGGCGCGCCGACGCCTCGATCTCGCCCTTGCCGTCGATCGGACGCCCCATGGCGTCCACGACGCGGCCGAGGAAGCCGTCGCCAACCGGCACCGAGAGAACCTCGCCGGTGCGGCGCACCGACTGTCCCTCCTCGATGCTGACAAAGTCACCGAGGACGACGGCACCGATCTCGCCAACCTCAAGGTTGAGCGCCAGTCCCAGCGTCCCGTCTTCGAATTCCAGCAGCTCGTTCGCCATCGCCGAGGGAAGGCCACCGACACGCGCGATGCCATCACCGGAGTAGGTGACGGTTCCGATTTCCTCCGCGCGCGCGGCGTCAGGCTCGTACGACTGGACGAAACGCTGCAACGCGTCCCGGATTTCCTCCGGCCGGATTGTCAGCTCCGCCATCTCAACGTTGTCCTTGCTCCTCATGGCGCCTGGTTGCGCGGCGCCGTGCGTACTGTCCAGTTGCTCGGCCGAGTGCCTGTCAGCCGGCCAAACGGCGCCTGACCTCAGCGACGCGTCCCGCGATCGTGCCGTCCATCTCCTCGTCGCCGACGCGGATGGACATCCCGCCGATAAGCTCCGGCGCGATCTCGATGTCCAGGTGCATCTCGCGCCCGTACCGAGTGCTCAGCAGCCGCCGCAGTCGGGACTGCTGCTCGTCGGTGAGCGGCGTGGCCGTGCGGATGACGGCCACGTAGCGCTGTGCGCGCTCTGCCACCAGCAGCCGGTAGGCCTCGAGGCCCTGTTCCAGGGTACGTCCCCGCGGATCCGCGACAACCTCGCTGATCAGCAGAGACGAGGCGGGGGTGCCCTTGCCCTGGAGCAGGTCCGCCACGAGCGCACGGCGGTGCGTCTCGGCGACCTCGAGCTGGGTGAGCGCGGAGCGCAGCTCGGGCTGCGCCGCGACGACCCGGTCGAACCGGAAGAGGTCGTCCTCCAGCTCCTCGACCTGTCCGGCGCCGCCGGCGATCCCGACCGCGGCGAACACGGCCAGGCGCTCCACGGCGTCGGTCATGTCACGTGCCGACGACCACTCCGCCTTCGCGACCTCGTTGACCACCAGGATGGTGGCCGGAGAGACCTGCGACTCGAGCAGTTCTCCGACCAGTCCGGTCTTGCGGTCACCGTCGGCGGCGGAGTCGGCGAGCAGGCGCCGCAGGCCGTGCTCCCGGTCGAGCAGGTGCAGGACCTGGAACAGCTCCCGGGACAGGGTGCTGGCGTCGGCCGACTCCAGCACCGTGTCCAGGTGACGCGTCACCTCAACGAGTGATCCTCGGCTCGCCCCGAACATCAGCGCACCTCGGCCTTGTCGGAGGACTGCTCCTCCAGCTCGGCCAGGAACCGGTCGACGACCCGCTCCTGCGCCTGCTGGTCCTGTAGCGTCTCGCCGACGATCCGACTGGCCAGCTCCGTGGAGAGCTGACCGATCTCGGCGCGCAGCCGCACGATGGCTTGCTGCCGGTCGGCCTCGATCTGAGTGTGCGCACTCGCAACAATGCGCTGCTTCTCGGCCTCGGCCTCATCGCGCATCTCGGCGAGGATGGCCTTGCCCTGCTCCTTGGCCTTGTCCCGAAGCTGCGCGGCTTCCTGACGGGCCTCGGCGAGCTGCGCCTGGTAACGCTCGAGCGTCTCCTGGGCTTCGGCCTGGGCCGCCTTCGCGCGCTCCAGTCCACCCTCGATCTCGTCCTGGCGCTCGTCCAGGACCTTGGTGATCCTCGGGACGAACTTGCGAGCGACGAAGAAGTAGATCAACGCCAACGCGATCAGGCCGAACAGCGCCTTGACGGGGTCAATGCGCAGGATCTCGAAACCGCCAGATGCCAGTTCCAATGCCATGGTCAGCGCTCCTTCGCTTCCATAGTCATCACGCGTCCGGTCTCAGGCCGGATCAGCTGATGATCGCGAGGACGAAGCCGAGAACGGCCAGGGCCTCGACCAGTGCCATGCCGAGGTAGATGTTGATCTGGATCACGCCGCGCGCCTCGGGCTGACGGGCGATGGCCTGCATGCCCATACCGAAGATGATGCCGACGCCGATGCCGGAGCCGATCGCACTCGCGCCGTAACCGATGACGCTGAGGCTGCCCTCCATGGATGTTCTCCTTCTTTCTGTCCGGCGGAGCGGTTAGTCGAGCCCGCCGGGGCTTTGGTGTGCTTCGCTGCCGGCGGTTGCGGCCGCGGACTTAAGACGGTCAGACGGTCAGTGAGCTTCTTCGAGCGCTTGGCCGAAGTAGAGACTGCTCAAGAGGGTGAAGACGAAGGCCTGGATCAGCATGATCAACACCTCGAAGAGCACGAAGCCCACGTAGGCGGCCAGCGCGATACCAGCGAAGGCGGTCGACAGCGCACCCAGCGCCGGTCCGGCCGCCCAGTTCATCATGTAGGCCCCGCCGTAGGCGAACACCGCGAGCACCAGGCTTCCCGCGAACATCGTCGCGAAGAGACGCAGGGTGTGCGTGAACGGGTAGACGAGGAAGGATGAGACGAACTTGATCGGGGTGACCAGGACGTACAGCGGCGCGGGGACACCCGGGGGGAAGATCTGGCCCTTGATGTACTGCCATCCGCCCTGGTACTTGACCGCCAGGTAGAAGCGCATGATGAAGATCACCAAGGCGAGCACCGCCGGGAAGGCGATGTTGCTGTTCACCGGGAACATGCCGGGGATGATCCCGGTCAGGTTCATGAACAGGATGAACGTGAACAGCGAGACGAGGAAGGGGATGAGGAAGTCACCCTTCTTCCCCATCGTGGGGCGCGCCACGTTGTCCCGGATGAACTGCACGAGTATTTCGGCCAAGCTCTGACGCCGGCTGGGCACCAAACGCGCGTTCCTGCTGAACCAGGCCCACACACCGATGGTGACGAGCACCGCCACAATCAACAGCGGCGTGTAGAGATCGATGCCGTTCGACCACGGGATGTTCAGCGGGATCCAGGGTTCTGGGCTGAACATCGCCGGGGACGGAGGCTTGAACTCGCAACCGGGATCGAACAGGCGGCAGTCCGGCTCAGCCGCGAGAGTGCGCACGTCAACACTCACGGCGAATCCTTTCGTCGTGACGCAAGAAGACCTCGTTGGTATTTACTCGGACCGCCGCACCGGACAGTCCACACAGCTTCGGACAAGCGGAGAGAGTCAGGAGGGAATCGACTGACGCCAGATCAAATAGATCGCGCCCGCCATCCCGAGCACCATTCCGATGGGAAGGAACAGTGCGTCGAAATCCAGTAAGGCGTCGGCGATCCAGCCGATGCCGCCCCACAGGAGAATGCCCGAAAGCAGTAGGGATACGATCGCCCAACCGTCGGACCCGTGCGGTGACACGGAGCCGCGCTCCTCTTGGGTTTCTGCAGGCCGGTCGCTCATCTCGCTCGTGAACATAGCACACGCCCTCCAGGTCGATTGCACCCCCCGGGGAGCACCGGTTGGCCGCCCCCGCTCCGTTCACTGCGTCCGCTCCGCGTCGGAGCCGGACTCAGACGGTTCGGGCTCCACATGCGGGATCTTGGCGGAGGCCATGCCACGCATCTGGAGGGTCAGCCAGGTCAGTACACAAAGGAGTGCGGTCACCGCGAAGGCCGTGCTGTGCAGGCCTTCCATGAACTCGCTGCGTCCCAGGGTCACGAGCAGGATGCCCAGCACCGCGATCTTGAGGATGAAGCCGAACATGGAGGCCGGCAGCATCAGGTCGCGGTTGTACCGGGTCGCGAGGATGACGAGCAATTGTCCGACACCGAAACAACCCAGAACGATGCCGTAACCGAGGGCTGCGCCCCAGGCTCCGGGGGTACCGACCATGAGTGCGGCGACAACGATCGAAACGATTCCGCACAGGGTGGTGGCGATCGCGGCGCCGCGGAGAATCCGGGCGTCGTGTTGCTGCATGCGTTAGGGCTCCAGTGTCGGCAGGTGGTGAACCGTGTGTGCTGAACCGCAGCACACGCCCACCGTCGATACATCAATCCGCCTTGTGAAACGTATCACAAGGCAGCGGGAGATCCCTGCCCGACCACTGGGGCAGGGCAGTCACTTGTACTTTATGTCAGTTTCATCTGTGCTCTGGCCAAGGGCCCTCCTCCGTCGCGCGCGCATTCGCCGCAAACGCGGCCATGTTACGAGGAGTACGGCGCACAGCGCGACGAGAGCTGTGACGGTCAGCACCAGATATGGGGTGTTGAAGACCGACAACGTCACCGCGGCGAAGGCGATGATCGCCGCCCACAGGTACATGAGCAGCACCGCGCGGGGGTGGGAGTGGCCCAGTTCCAACATGCGGTGGTGCAGGTGCTTCCGGTCGGGTGCGACGGGCGACTGGCCGGCCAGGGTGCGGCGGACCACCGCGAGGAGGAGGTCGAGGAACGGCAGCGCCAGCACCAGGAGCGGCAGCACGATCGGCAGGTATACGACCAGGCCGGAGTCGAAGAACCCTCCGGTGCTGAGCTCACGCGCGGTGTTGGCGTCGAACTGCCCGGTCACGGTGATGGTGATCGAGGCAAGGAGCAGACCGATCAGCATCGCGCCGGTGTCGCCCATGAAGATGCGGGCCGGGTGGAAGTTGTGCAGGAGGAACCCCACACAGACACCGGCCAGGATGACGGCGATCATCGCGGGGTAGGTCTGCCGGTCGAAGCCCTGGTCGACGGCGATCACGTAGTAGTAGGCGAAGAACGCGAACGCGGAGATCGCGACGATGCCGGCCGCCAGGCCGTCCAGTCCGTCGGCGAAGTTCACGGCGTTGATCGTGACCACGATCAACAACACCGAGAGCACCGTCCCGAGCTCCGGGCCGAGCACCAGTGTCATCCCGGGCAGGGGCAGCCAGAGGAGCTGGACCCCCTTCCAGACCAGGATCCCGGCCGCGGCCACCTGCCCCGCCAGCTTGGGAAGCGGATCCAGCCCCCAGCGGTCGTCGACGATGCCCACCACCGTGATCACGGCGCCGGCCAGCAGGAGTCCCTGCCAGGTCGGGCCGAGGAACACCTCGCTGAGGTGCGGCAGCCGGTAGGAGATCAGCAGCGCCGCCGCGACCCCGAAGAACATGGCCACACCACCGAGCCGTGGCACCGGCTCTGTGTGGACGTCCCTCTCCCGCACGGGCGGCACGGCACCAAAGGCAACGGCGACCCGACGCACGAGTGGCGTCAACAAGTAGGTAACGGCGACGGCAATGACGAAAGTCAGCGCGTACTCACGCACCCCAGCAAGTTAGCAGTTGTCGCGGAACGCTCAGGCCCACGGACTCCCCGCACACCCCGCGCGGCGGGTGTGGCCGGAGGGACGGGTGACGCCTGGCTCGGGACGCTCTGGCGCGCTCCGTGCGGCCCGCCCACACGGAACGCCCGGTGGAGGAGGGGACGCCGTGGCAGGGGCTCGGGTCGCCGTCGCCGTGACGCGTCACGGCGACCTGGGGATCGTCCTGCTGGTCTTCGACCACCGCGACCACGTCAGGGTTCCCACCCAGGTTCCCGCTGGAGGAATGGTCCGCGGCGTGACGGTGTCCAACGCCGTGCGCCACGAGGGACGCGAGGAGGCGGGCGCCGACACCATCGCGCGGCGCACGGTGCTGGGGGTGCGGCGGAGCCCACACCCCGTGATCGGCGACGAACGCGTGACCGCCGGACGCACTGGCATCACACGGTGCGCGGGGACGACGATGAGGACGACGGTTTCGTCTTCTCGTGCCTCTTCGTCCCGCTCGGACGAGCGGACGAACTCCTCAGCGATGACGACTGTCCGAACCGCCGACTGAGGCCCACCCCGCGTCTGGATCGAGTTGTTCTCCCGCTGTGCCATCTGGGGTATCGGAGGCGCTGGGGCTCGCGATCGTCAGCATGACGTTCGCTACGCCGATCCTCTCCAACAGCCAACCAGGATGCTCCGCACGGACCGCCGTGCGAGGGGCCGCTCATCGGTGGTGGGTGTTGTCGCCCCCGGTATAGCGGGTCGATGTGCGCCCCCACCGGATGGATGTGGCGTAGTCCCGGCGGGGTGGAGAAATCCTGATGGGGGGACTCATCACTGCGACCAGCCCGCTCACGAAAGACGACCCAGCGGCCGCGGCCCGCTCCCTCGCCCGGGAGCCCGCGAAAGAGGCGCCCTAGCGCTCGGGCTCGGCGTCCGGGGGCTCGCTCTCGTGCCGCTCCCCTGCCTCGGCCTTGTCCGTCGCCCCCGTCTGGTCTCCCGCCTCGGCCTTGTCCGTCGCCTCGTCCTGCTCCGGCGTGCGGCGGCGCGGTCGCTTGGAGACACCGATCACGGTGCCGCAGATCTTGCGGAGGTCCTCGATCGGGATGGCGCCCTCGCGCAGGACGCGCGGGACGGCGTAGGTGAGGTCCACGATCGTCGAGGGGGTCACGTCCTCGGGGGCGGGCCCGTTCTCCAGGTAGACCGAGACGCTGTCCCCGAGCTGCTCCAAGGCCTCGGCGGCGGTGAGCGCGGGCGGCTCACCGCTCAGGTTGGCGCTGCTGACGGCGGTGGGTCCCACCTGCCGGAGGAGGTCGAGGGCGAGCTCGTTGTCGGGCATCCGCACGCCGACCGTCCCCTTGGTGTCACCGAGGTCCCAGGTCAAGCTGGAACGTGCCGGACACACGAGGGTCAGCGGGCCGGGCCAGAACGCGTCGATCAAGTCCTGGCCGTGCTTACCGAAGTCCTCGACCAACGCGGACGCGGCGTCGACGGTGCCGACCAACACCGGTGCGGGCATGTCCCGGCCGCGTCCCTTCGCGTCCAGGAGGACGGCCACCGCCTCGGGGTTGAAGGCGTCGGCGCCGATCCCGTACACGGTGTCGGTGGGCAGGACCACCAGTTCGCCCTTGCGCAGCGACGAGGCCGCGTCGGCGATACCGGCCGTGCGGTTCTCCTCGTCCCAGCAGTCGTATACCCGGCTCACGTGCTCCTCCGTCAGTCCTCGCTCTCGGCTCGACGCATGACGACGAAGCGGTCACGTCGCGCGAGATCCTTGTGGTTGACCACGTCCCGCCAGCCCGCTGACTCGGGGAAGAGACGCGGCATCTCGATTCCCTGGCCGTCGCCGTGCTCGATGGCCATGTGTCCCCCGGGGCGCAGGAGTCGGGCCCCCGTGGTGGTGAGGCCGCGGACGGCGTCCAGGCCGTCCTGACCACTCCACAGGGCCAACTGTGGGTCGTACTGGCGCACCTCGGGCGGCACCTGGTCCCGCTCCGCGCTGGGCACGTAGGGAGGGTTGCTGATCACCAGGTCCGCGCGGCCGTTGAGTTCGGGCACGGCGGAGTGCATGTCGCCCAGGTGCACGGTGACCCGCCCCGCGTGCCCGGTGGTCTCCACGTTGTGGCGCGCCCACTCCGCGGCCTTCGGGTCGAGTTCGACCGCGTGCACCCGGGACCGTGGCACCTCCTGCGCGATCGAGATCGCGATGGCGCCGGATCCGGTGCCGAGGTCGACGACGAGCGGGTCGGCGACGTCCATGGCGTGCAGGGTGGTGATCGCCCAGTCGACCATGATCTCGGTCTCGGGCCGCGGCACGAACACCCCGGGGCCTACCTGGAGCTCCAGGTAGCGGAAGTAGGCGCGGCCCGTGATGTGCTGCAGGGGTTCCCGCACCTCGCGACGCGCGACACACTCCCAGTAGAGGGCGTCGAACTCGGCGTCGGAGACGGTGTGCAGGGAGTCCCGACGGACGCCGTGGACGAAAGCCGCGAGTTCCTCGGCGTCGGTTCGTGGGGAGGAGATCCCGGCTTCCGCGAGCCGTTGGGTGGCTCGTGCGATCTCGTCGAGCAGGAAGTTCATTCTCCCGCGCTCTGCATCCTCTCCGCGGTGTCGGCGTCGATCAGGGCCTGGATGACTGCACTGAGATCGCCGTCGAGCACCTGGTCCAAATTGTAGGCCTTGAAGCCCACCCGGTGGTCCGAGATCCGGTTCTCCGGGAAGTTGTAGGTCCGCACGCGTTCAGACCGGTCCACGGTACGCACCTGGCTCTTGCGCTCGGCCTGGGCCTCGGCGTCGGCCTGCGCCTGGGCCTCGGCCAGCAGGCGGGCCCGCAGGATGCGCATCGCCTGCTCCTTGTTCTGGAGCTGGCTCTTCTCGTTCTGGCACGAGACGACGATGCCGGTGGGAAGGTGGGTGATCCGCACCGCCGAGTCGGTGGTGTTGACGCTTTGGCCGCCAGGGCCGGAGGAGCGGTAGACGTCGATGCGCAGGTCGTTCTCGTGCACCTCGATCTCCACCTCCTCGGCTTCGGGAACCACCAACACACCGGCGGCCGAGGTGTGGATGCGTCCCTGCGACTCGGTGACGGGGACCCGCTGCACGCGGTGGACGCCGCCCTCGTACTTGAGCTGGGTCCACACACCGCGCCCGGGCTCCATCTGGCCCTTCATCTTGAACGCGATGGTGATGTCCTTGTAGCCGCCGAGGTCGGAGTGCGTGGCGCCGATGACCTCGGTCTTCCAGCCCTGCCGTTCGGCGTAGCGCAGGTACATCCGCACCAGGTCGCCGGCGAACAGGGCGGACTCCTCGCCGCCCTCCCCGGCTTTGACCTCCATGATGACGTCCTTGTCATCGTTGGGGTCGCGGGGGATCAGCATCTGCCGCAGGCGCTCGGTGAGCTCGTCGCCACGACGGCGCAGCTCCTTGGCCTCCTCGGCGAAGGCGGGGTCCTCCTCGGCGAGCTCGAGTGCGGCCTCGGCGTCCTGCTCGACCTGCTCCAGCTCCCGCTGCGCGGTGACGATCGGGGTCAGCTCGGAGAAGCGTTTGCCGAGCTTACGGGCCTGTGACTGGTCCGCGTGCACGGCGGGATCCGCGAGCTGGGCCTCCAGCTCGGCGTATTCTCCCAGCAGATCGTCGAGTTTCACGGTGCCGTCCTCTTCGGGCGAGTGAGTCTGATAGCCGCAGCGGCGCCGACCGGAACTCCTGTGTCGGGTCCGGCCGGCGCCGCGGAAAGCGAGCTATCGGCGCTTGCCGAAGCGCTTCTCGAAGCGGGCGACCCGGCCACCGGTGTCGAGAATCTTCTGCTTGCCCGTGTAGAACGGGTGGCAGGCGGAGCAGATGTCGGTGCGGATCTCGCCGCTCTCCTGGGTGCTCCGGGTGGTAAAGCTAGCGCCACAGGTGCACGTCACGTGCGTGACGTTGTACTGCGGGTGAATGTCGGACTTCACGGGGAATCTCCTCGCTTAGGGCGGTCGCCGGGCGCGCGTGCGGGAACCGGTACCGCGGCGGTCGATATACCAGTCTGCCAGACGTCTCAACCACTCGTGTCTGGAGCTATTCCCTCCCCGAGCACCCCAACCGTGGGGGCCGCACGCCCGTGAGCAGGAAGAACGGTACGGGCGGTGCGGCCCGGCGGGGTCACGTCCGTGCGTCACCCGCCTTCGCCTGGGTGGCGTAGGCACGGCCCGACGCGCGGATCCGGAGCGCCAACGCGACGAGCGCGGCGACGAGCAGGGCGAACATGACGGTCCCGCTGTTGAGTCCGATGCCGTAGATCCACATGTAGGCCACCGACCCGGCGGCCAGCAGGTAGTAGGTCATCGGGATGATGGTCTGGCGGATGAGGTCGCCCTCGCGTCCGGCGAGCCCGACCACCGCGGACGCGGCCACCACGTTGTGCACCGCGATCATGTTCCCCGCCGCGCCGCCCACCGCCTGCGCGGCGACGATGTTCTCCGGGCTGACTCCGATCTGTTCCGCGGTGGAGAACTGGAACAGGGAGAACATGAGGTTGGAGACCGTGTTGCTTCCGGCCGCGAACGCCCCCAGGGCGCCGATCCAGGGAGCGAGGAGCGGCCACTGGGCACCCATCACGGTCGCCGCTCCCTCCGCGAGGGTGAGCGGCATGCTCGCGAGGTCGGAGGCGCTGAACTCGGTCCCGGAGTTGATGAAGACGCGCACCATCGGGACGGCGAACAGCAGCGCCACGGCGGCGCCGGCCAACTGTCGGCCGGCGAGGGAGAAGGACTCCACCATCGCGCGCGGACGCATGGCGAACAGCCCGAAGGTCATCAGTACCGCGATGAGGAACAGTCCGCCAGGCGAGTAGAACGGCTCCACGCTGGCGGCGATGCCGGTGCCGAAGATGCTCTCGCCGCCGATCGTCATCGCCTCGCCGAAACCGACCGTGATCGACTGCGCCCACTCCTGGACCGGTTCGATCAGACGCGTGAGCAGGATCAGTCCGACGACGAAGACGTAGGGCATCCACGCCCGCACCTGTCCGATGTCGCTGGCCTTGGTGGCGTCCTCACCGTCGCCCGGGGCGAGCTTCCCGGTCCACCGGTCGAGCCAGCGCTCCTTCGGCGGGAAGTCCCAGGTCTCCTTCGGCAGGAGGAACCCCCGGCGTGCGGCGAAGACCACGATGAGCAGCCCGGTTGCCCCGCCGAGGAGGGAGGTGAACTCGACGGCCAGGAAGTAGTTCCACAGAACCGACGGGATGGTCATGGCGAAGGCGGCAAACAGGGCGAACGGCCACACCTTGAGGCCGTCGGCGAAACCGGCCAGCCCCGGTTTGCGGCCGTAGAAGCCGCAGAGGAGACAGCACATGAACAGCGGGACCAGAGTGCCGGCTACCGCGTGGAGCAGGACCACCTCCAACCCGATCTGGGAGATGTACCCGGCGTAGTCCAGGTTGAGGGCGCTCGCCCGAGCCGCGACCTCCGAGGTACCCGACCCCAGGCCGTCACCGACGCCGACCAGGACCGGTGTCCCGACCGCGCCGAAGCTGACCGGTGTGCTCTGGATGACGAGGCCGACCATGACCGCGGCCATCGCGGGGAACCCCAGGGCGAACATGAGGGGGGCGACGACGGCGGCCGGGGTACCGAATCCGGAGGCGCCTTCGATGAAGCTGCCGAACAACCAGCCGATGATGATGGCCTGCACTCGACGGTCCGTGCTGATGGTGGTGAACCCGGAGCGGATCGTCTGGATGGCGCCACTGCGGGTCAACGTGGCCAGCAGGAGGAGGGCGCCGAAGATGATGTAGAGCAGGCCGGCGGCGATGATGAGGCCTTCGAGCGTGGAGGCCACCACGGCGAGCCACTCCACGCGCCAGACGAAGGCGGCGACCAACACCGCGACGAGGTAGCCAAGCGGCATGGCGTACTTGGCGGGCCATCGCAGCCCCACCAGGAGTACGCCGACGACCAGGATGGGGAGCAGGGCGAACAGACTCAGTACCGCGAGATTGTCCATCGGGCGCACTCCGAGGGGGAGGAGGGGGCCTGCGTTGGTCCATGACGTAGGTCACATCATTCACCTCCAACACGAACCGGTCAATCATTCCGCGGAATCGTTCTTCCACATTCCGGACGGCTCGTCCCTCACCGCTCCCACGGCTCCATCCCCCGACACGACGAACGGCCGCCGGGAAGGACTCCCGACGGCCGTTCGTCGTGTGCGTTGTCGTGCGGTCAGCCCTGGTCGGGGCCCACCGTGGTCTTCTGCACCTGCAGCAGGAACTCCGCGTTGCTCTTGGAGTCCTTCATCCGGTCCAGGAGCAGCTCCACCGCCTGCTGCGTGTCCAGGGCGTGCAGCACCCGGCGGAGCTTCCAGATGATGCTGAGCTCCTCCGGGCTGAGCAGGATCTCCTCCTTGCGGGTGCTGGACGCCTCCACGTCCACCGCGGGGAAGATCCGCTTGTCCGCGAGCTGCCGGTTGAGCTTGAGCTCCATGTTGCCGGTGCCCTTGAACTCCTCGAAGATGACCTCGTCCATCCGGGATCCGGTCTCCACGAGCGCTGTCGCCAGGATCGTCAGCGAACCGCCGTTCTCGATGTTGCGCGCCGCGCCGAAGAACTTCTTCGGCGGGTAGAGCGCGGTGGAGTCCACACCACCGGAGAGGATGCGGCCACTCGCCGGGGCGGCCAGGTTGTAGGCCCGGCCCAGACGGGTGATCGAGTCCAGCAGGACGACGACGTCCATGCCGTCCTCCACCAGACGCTTGGCGCGCTCGATCGCCAGCTCCGAGACCGCGGTGTGGTCCTCGGCCGGACGGTCGAAGGTGGAGTGGATGACCTCGCCCTTCACCGTGCGCTGCATGTCGGTGACTTCTTCGGGGCGCTCGTCGACCAGCACCACCATCAGGTGGCACTCCGGGTTGTTCTCCGTGATCGCGTTGGCGATGGCCTGCAGCACCATCGTCTTACCGGCCTTCGGCGGCGAGACGATGAGCCCACGCTGGCCCTTGCCGATGGGCGCGATCAGGTCGATGATCCGCGTCGTCTGGATATTGGGCTCGGTCTCCAGGCGCAGCCGCTCCTGCGGGTACAGGGGCACCAGCTTGGAGAAGTCCGCCCGGTTGCGGGCCTGGTCCGCGGGCCGGCCGTTCACCGTGTCCAGCCGGACCAACGCGTTGAACTTCTCGCGGCGCTCGCCCTCGCGCGGCTGACGCACGGCGCCGGTGACGGCGTCGCCCTTGCGCAGGCCGTTCTTGCGGACCTGTGCCAGCGAGACGTAGACGTCGCTCGGCCCCGCCAGGAACCCGGTCGTCCGGACGAACGCGTAGTTGTCCAGGATGTCCAGTATTCCGGCGACGGGGATCAGCACGTCGTCATCGCTCACCGTCGGCTCGGCGTCCTGACGGTCGCGGTTGCGCTGACGCTCCCGGTTGCGGAAGCGACGCCCGCGCCGCCGGCCACCGCCGCCGTCATCGTCGTCGCGGCCGCCGCCCTGCTGCTGGTTCTGCGGACCCTGCTGGCCCTGTTGACCTCCGGACTGCTGCTGGTCGTCGTCGCGGCCCTGCCGGCCGTCGCGACCCCGTCGGTTGCGCTGACGCTCCCGGGGCTGCTGTTCCCGGCCGTTCCCCTGGCCGCCACCCTGCTGGGCGCTGCCCTGGTCACCGGAACTGGTCTTCTGGGATGTGTTGGACACGCTGTTGGCCGTGGTTGAGGAGTCGGCGCCGCCACCGCGCGCCTGCTGGTCCTTGGAACCGCCCGACGACTTCCCAGACGTCTTGCGCTGAGAACTCGACTTGGGGGACTCCGCGGCGGCTTCGGGGGTGGCTTGGGAGTCGCGGTTCTTGCGCTCCTGGCCGCCGGCGGCCTCGACCTTACCCGTGTCGGCGGCCGCCTTGGTGCCGTTCCCGGAACTCGACGAGCCACCACCGCCCTGTCTGGCTTCGATGGCCTGGATGATGTCGTTCTTGCGCATTCGCCCAGTACCGGTGATGCCCAGACTCGAGGCCAAGCGTTGAAGCTCGGTGAGCTTCAACGCGGACAGGCCGGTACCGCCGGAACGGCCCCGAGAACGCGGCCGGGCGCTCTGGTCGGTCGCGGCCTCGCCGGATTCCACACCGGAGGAGGCATCGCTCCCGCTCACCGCCCTATCCGTGTGGAGTTCGGTGGTGTCGCTCACTAAGGGTCCTTCCCAGGAAACGGACTGGCTGGCCGAATGGTGGCCAGTCCGGAAATGCGATCCGGCGGGGGCCGGTGCGGTCATGTCCCACGCGGACAAGGCAAACCGTCAGAGGACGGAACCCCATCCATTCGCGGTGGACTCTGGACACGGCCATATGTCAAGGTGACGGGCTCGTCGAGCACTTCGCGGCCCGGTGCATCCGCCAGTCCGCGACCCTCGCGAACGAGGACCGAACCCGCGGTGGCCCGGTGGGCGCCACAACCATGCGTCTCGCATGGCGGCTGCGCACAGCGCTCGGGGAACCGCCGACACGGAAGACGCTGTGGTGGATAAGCACCCGACCCACGATGGGACATCTGGCGCTCCACCAAGACTAACACCACCAGAGCCCACAGCTATTCCTCGAAACAGGTCTGCCGATGAGTCTACGAACGGGAGATACTCACGTTGACGCCCACCGGATCAATCGTCGAGGGGCGTACGTGCCAATGCGTACCCGCCCGCGCGCGGATTGAACCCACTACGGGCACGAAGTTCTCGTCTTCGTTCACGGGGTTCGCCGCGCCCGAATCGGTGAGAACCAGGACGGACGGACCCGCCCCGGAGATCACCGCAGGCAGGCGCTCGTCGTCGCGGAGCGCGTCGAGGAGTTTCGCGGTGTCGGGCATGGCCGACGCGCGGTACCGCTGGTGCAGTCGGTCCTCCGTCGCGTCCCAGAGGACCTCCGGATGGCCGGTCATGGCCGCGGCGAGCAGACCCGCGCGCGCCGCGTTGAACGCGGCGTCGGAATGTGGCACGGCTTCCGGCAACAGCCCGCGGGCCCGCTCCGTCGACAACCGCTCCCCCGCGACACACACGACCGGGCGGATCCGCGGCGACGGATCGAGACGCAGGGCCCGAAAACCCTCCTCGGTCGCCCACGCCTGGGTGAAACCGCCGTAGACACACGGCGCCACGTTGTCCGGGTGGCCCTCCAGGTCCGCCGCGAGGGCGAAGACGTCGTCCCGGTCGGGCGTGTCTCCCTCCTTCGCGAGCAGGGAGAAGCCCGCCGTCACTCCCGCGACGATCGCCGCCGCCGAGGACCCGAGGCCACGCCCGTGCGGAATCCGGTTGTGACACCGCACCTCCGCCGGGACGGGTTGTCGCCCTCGGGACTCGAAGGCCGCGAGCATCGCCCGGACCACGAGATGGGACTCGTCGGCCGGCACCTCACCGGCCCCCTCCCCCTCCACCTCGACCTGGAACCGGCCGCTGGCCGACGCCCGGGCCTCCACCTCGTCGTAGAGGTCGAGGGCGAGCCCGAAGGTGTCGAATCCCGGCCCGAGGTTGGCGCTCGTGGCGGGGACCCGCACCCGCACGGCGGCCATCAGACGAGACCCAGTGCGCCCGCCGCCGCGGCGGCGTCCACCGGAACCACGATCGGCTTGGGCGCACCCGCGATGGCCCAGTCCGGGTCCTTGAGGCCGTTGCCGGTCACCGTGCAGACCACCCGGCTCCCGCGCTCGATGTAGCCCTTCTCCACCGACTGCATCAGACCGGCGACGCTGGCCGCGGAGGCGAGTTCGACGAACACGCCCTCCTCCTGGGCCAGCATCCGGTAGGCGGCGATGATCTGCCGGTCGGTCACGGCGTCGATCCGTCCATCGGACTCCTCGCGCGCCCGCTCGGCCTGCTGCCAGGAGGCGGGGTTACCGATCCGGATCGCGGTGGCGACCGTCCGCGGCTGCAGCACCGGCTCGCCGCTCACCATCGGCGCCGCGCCGCTGGCCTGGAAGCCGAACATGCGGGGGAGCTGACTCCGACCCTGCTCGTGGTACTCCTGGTAGCCCATCCAGTAGGCCGTGATGTTGCCGGCGTTGCCGACGGGGAGACAGTGCACGTCCGGCGCTTCCCCCAGCGCGGCCACGACCTCGAACGACGCGGTCTTCTGTCCCTGCAGCCGGTAGGGGTTCACCGAGTTGACGAGGGCGACCTCGGAGTACTCGGCGGACAGCTTGCGGGCCAGCTCGAGACAGTCGTCGAAGTTTCCGTCAACCTGCAGCAGCTTGGCGCCGTGCACCAGGGCCTGGGCCAGCTTGCCCATCGCGATCTTGCCCTGCGGGACCATCACCGCGCAGGTCATGCCCGCCCGAACGGCGTAGGCCGCGGCACTGGCGCTCGTGTTCCCGGTCGACGCGCAGATGACCGCCTTGGCCCCTGCCTCCGCCGCCTTGGTGATCGCCATCGTCATCCCACGGTCCTTGAACGACCCGGTGGGATTGAGGCCCTCCACCTTGAGGTACACGTCGCACCCCGTATGGGCGGAGACCTGTGGGGCCGGCACCAACGGCGTGTTGCCCTCGAGCAGGGTGACGACTGGGGTGGTCTCCTCGACGGGGAGATGGTCGCGGAACTCCTCGACCACTCCACGCCATGCCCGTACGTTCACGGCGGGCCCTCTCAACGATTTCAACGGAAGGTTCAGATGATCGCGCACGCGGCAGACGACCTGCGTACACGCCTGAAAGTCTAAGACCACGGCAAGCACCCGGCGAACAGGAGAAACAGGACACGGCCCGACAGCACCAAAGGTCACACCGCACGGTTGCGCCGGGACGGCGCGACGCCCTGCCCGGCGGCGCTGCCGCACCCCGATCGCCGTCGTCTTCTCCAGCTTTCTCCAGCGCGGCCCTCCCGAACGAGGTGTGGGACATCCGCGCTCGGTGCGTCCACGCCATGCACCACGCGAGCCCGTCACCGCGACAGTCCCGCCCCCTGGTGGCGGCGCCTTCCGTCCGCGATGTCGTCGATTCGGTCGCGCGTGGCGAGGCGAGATCCGCCCAGGGAGTGTTTTGTGAAGGCTTTCGGGTGGGGGGAGCGCCCGTGGCGCCTACCGGGGCCGCTTCGCGGATTGTGCCCCGCCGGGGTCGAGCTGCGGCTCGCGAGACGGTCCGTGACGGGCACCGTGGTTGGCTGTTCGAAAGGATCGACACAGCGAACGCGATCCTGGCGGCCACGAGCCCCGGCGCCCCCTCACAGCGGTGCAAAAACACGACCCAGGCGCCAGGGCGACAGCACTCCTTGCGGCGGCACTGAATGTGCGCCCTTCCTCGACACGGTGTCTCTCGGAACTGACCGTGGACCACGCGGCCGGGCTGGTCGTCGGTCTGGGCTTCGAAACGGTGGATTGGACGACGTCAAGGGCCTGGTCCACCGCCCCGGCCGTCGCGCTCCGTGGGATTCGGTGGGGCCAGGCATCCACACTGCGGTGGCTCCCTCGCGCGGCGCCGTCCAGCCCGCGTCGGCATGCGGAACTGCCGACGATCCAGACCACCAAGGCGAAGCACCCCTTTGCGCTGGGGCGAGAACGGCGTATGTCGAGTTCGCCCGCGGCGCGGTGGACCTCGAGAAGCGCGGCGCGTTTGGGCGCCCCGGACTCGCGGCCCAGGTTTCCAGGCGGGCCCCGCTTACCATCCGATCACTCCCTACCCATGAGGAACCGGCGGGGCGAGGCACTCACCCGCTGGTGACTCCCTCACAAGGGGCGTCCAGCCCGCGTCGGCGCGCGGCACTGCCGAGGCACCTCGTCACGACAGGCGAGAACGGATGTGTCGAGTTCGTCTGGGGCACGGCGGCCAGCAGGACCGTGTGACGTCCCGATGGTGAGCCAGGTCGCGGGTCTCGCCAGTCGGGTCGGGCGGTCCATCCCCCACCCGGCTTGGCGGGTGGGGGGTGGAGACGCCGCTAGTTGTCGGTTTGGGCTTCGACGCGCATGACGCCGGCCACGGAGCGGACGACGTCGAGGCCGCGGACTCCGCGGACGGTGTTGGATAGCGCCTCGTCCGGGGCTCGGTGGGTGACGATCACGAGCTGGGCGTCGTCCCCGTAGCCCTCCTGGCGCACGTTCTTTATGGAGACACCGTGGTCGGCGAAGGCCTCGGCCACGCGGGCGAGGACTCCGGGACGGTCGGCGACGTCGAGGGCGACGTGGTAGCGCGTCACCGTCTCGCCCATGGGGTGGACGCGCGCGGCCGTGCCGTCGTTCGGGGCGACGTCGCTCGCGTGCACTCCGGCGATCCGGTTGCGGGCCGCGGCGACCAGGTCGCCCAGCACCGCACTGGCCGTCGGGGCGCCACCGGCCCCGGGGCCGTAGAACATGAGCTGCCCCGCGGACTCGGCCTCCACGAACACCGCGTTGTAGGCCTCCTTGACGCTGGCCAGGGGGTGTTCGCGCGGAAGCATGGCCGGGTGCACCCGGACGCCCACCGAGCCGTCGTCCTTGGAGCGTTCGCAGATGGCCAGGAGTTTCACGACGCAGCCCATCGCCTGGGCACTCGCGATCTCGGCCGACGTGACGTCGGAGATCCCCTCGCGGTGCACCTCCGCCGCCGTCACCGGGGTGTGGAACGCGAGCCGGGCGAGGATGGCGGCCT
The DNA here is from genome assembly GCF_018437505.1 of Spiractinospora alimapuensis. Taxonomy (NCBI): domain Bacteria; kingdom Bacillati; phylum Actinomycetota; class Actinomycetes; order Streptosporangiales; family Nocardiopsidaceae; genus Spiractinospora; species Spiractinospora alimapuensis. The sequence continues at coordinate 2,525,805 of NZ_CP072467.1, forward strand.
TGGCGGCGGCGTCGAATCCGTCGACGTCGGCCGTGGGGTCGGCCTCGGCGTAACCGAGTGCCTGCGCCTCCTCGAGGGCCTCGGTGAAGCCGGATCCGCGACTGTCCATCCGGTCGAGGATGTAGTTCGTGGTGCCGTTGACGATGCCGAGCACCCGGTGCACCCGGTCACCGGCGAGTGACTCGCGCAGCGGGCGCAACAGCGGAATGGCCCCGGCGACGCTCGCCTCGTAGAAGACGTCGACACCGCTGTTGTAGGCGCCGGTGAGAATTGTCTCGCCGTCCTCGGCCAGCAGTGCCTTGTTCGCCGTGACCACCGACTTTCCGGCCTTGGTCGCGGCGATGATGAGGGAGCGCGCCGGCTCGATCCCGCCGATGACCTCGACCACGATGTCGATGTCCTCGCGTGTGGCCAGACCCATGGCGTCCGTGGTGATGAGGGCGGGGTCGATGCCCGCGCCACGCGTTCGCTCCGGGCGGCGCACCGCGATCCCAGCGATGCGCAACTCCTCTCCCGTGCGCGCTGCGAGCTCGGCCGACTGCTCATTGACCAGCCGGAACACTTCCGATCCCACGACGCCGCATCCGAGCAACGCCACGTTCAATGCCACGGAACCGACTCCTTCTCGAGTTGCGGGGCCTCCCGATGACCGGTGACCGTCTCTCAGCGTACGTCCAGTCGCAACAGGTCATCTTCGGTCTCGCGCCGCATCATGAGCCGCGCGGCACCGTCGCGCACCGCGACCATGGCGGGTCGGGGCAGGTGGTTGTAGTTGTTCGCCATCGAGTAGCAGTACGCGCCGGTGCCGGCCACCGCCACGAGGTCGCCACGATCGATATCGCTGGGGTAGTAGGGGTCACGAACGACGATGTCGCCGCTTTCGCAGTGCTTGCCGACCAGACGGCTCAGCATCGGGGGCGCGTCGCTGGCGCGCGAGGCCAGTACCGTCGTGTAGTCGGCGCCGTACAGGGCGGTGCGGATGTTGTCGCTCATCCCGCCGTCCACGCTGACGTAGGTGCGCAGCCCCTCGACCTCCTTGACCGTGCCGACGTCGTAGATGGTGACGCCGGCCTGGGCCACGATCGCGCGCCCCGGCTCGACCGCGAGGCGGGGCACGGGCAGGTCCCGCGCGGCGCACTCCTGGGACACGATGTCGGTGAGGCGCTTGGCGGTGCTGGCGGTCTCCTGGGGGGTGTCCTCCGGCCGGTAGGCGACGCCGAGCCCGCCTCCCAGATCCAGCTCGGGCAGCACGACGCCGAGCTGCGCGTGAATGGTGGCCAGGAACTCCGTGAGACGGTGGGCCGCCACCTCGAACCCGGCGGTGTCGAAGATCTGGGACCCGATGTGGGAGTGCAGTCCGGTCAGGTTCAGGTGCGGCGCCGCCAGCACGTCGCGCACCGCCCGCATCGCCGCGCCGCTGACCAGCGAGAGCCCGAACTTCTGGTCCTCGTGGGCAGTGGCGACGAACTCGTGGGTGTGCGCCTCCACCCCGGTCGTCACCCGGATCATGACGTCGACGACGCGGTCCCGGTCCGCGGCGATCCGCTCCAGGAGGGCGATCTCGGTCAGCGAGTCGACGATGATCCGGCCCACGCCCGCCTCGACGGCGCGCACGAGCTCGGACTCCGACTTGTTGTTGCCATGCAGCCCCATCCGCTCGGCCGGGAACCCCGACGCGAGCGCGACCGCGAGCTCCCCACCGCTGCACACGTCGAGCCCCAGGCCCTCCTCGGCGACCCAACGGGCGACGGTGGTGTTGAGCAGCGCCTTACCGGCGTAGTACACGTCCGCGCCGGAGAACGCGGCACGGAACTCGCGGGCCCGGGTCCGGAAGTCCTCCTCGTCGACCACGAACAGCGGGGTGCCGAACTCCCGCGCGAGCTTCGCGACGCCCACCCCGCCGATGGTCATCTCACCGGACTCGCGGCGCGCCGTCAGCGGCCAGAGTCGCGGGTCGAGCTGGTTGAGGTCGACGGGAGCGCCTGGCGGGTTCCCTTCGGGGATGAGGTCGGCATGACGTGGACCCGCCGGGTGGGCGTAACGGCTCATGGTGGAGACGGTCCTCTACAGTTCGGTGGGCGCTGGAACACCGAGGAGAAACAGTCCTGTGCCCAGGACCCCGGCCACGGCGAGGCTGAGGTCGAGTCTGGGATCACGGGGCGGGGTGCCTCCGGCTGCCGGCGGATGCGCGGGTGCGGGCGCGGCACTCGCGGTCCTCGTCCACTCACGGTAGGCGGCGGCGAGCTCCTCCAGGTACCTCACCAGGATAGAGGGTCGGCCACGATGGTGAGTGCTTCGCACCGTGCCGGGCCCCTCGAACAGGACCCCGACGGTGTGCGCCGCCGCGGGACATCCCAGCAGCCGTACCGCCTCGACGCTGTCGGGGCGCGCGCCGGGCACGACGCCCATCCCGACGCCCCAGGAGTGCACCGACGTGTGAGCGTGCGCGTGGGCGTAGCGCAGCGCGAACGCGGGGTTCTCGGCGATCTGGCGTTCCCACACTCCGGGGTGGGTGGCGGTGGGGGCGGGTTCGGCGGCGACGCAGCCGGCGATGCGGACGGCGGCCTCCCCGACCACCGCGAGAAGGTCGGCGACGGGGCCACCGCGCGAGGGTTCGTCCAGGTAGGGGTCGCGCCAGCTCCCACCACCGTGGATCGGGTTCACCTGGGTCGGTCCGGTCGGCCCGCAGTAGAGCGTGAGTCGTTCCCGGGCGTCGGCCCGCGCCCACTTCGCTGCCTCATGGAGGGAAGGGGCGTCCTCCAGGGCCCGCCGCGGCCACGGCGCTGGGTCGTCCGGGGAGCCGGCGTCGTGGGCGCCGGGGGCCAGCACGGAGAGGTATTCCCACCCGCGAGAGGCCGACGTCACCACGGCGTACCGGGCGGCGTTGGTCAGCGTGATCTCCACGAAGCCGCCGGGGGTGGGCGCCGCGGCGACGATCGCCGGATCCTCGACGAGGGCCTGGGCGATCCGCCCGGCCAGCCGTTCCGGCGTGGAGCCCGCACGCCCCGCGAGGCGGGTGGGGATCGGGGACACGAAGTCGGCGCCCGACCCGGCCTTGGAACGGCGAACATCGGCTGAAGGGACGTCACCCCCACCACTCGCCCGCCTGGCGGCCGCACCCACCAGCCGCTCCAACGCGTCAGGGGTCACGAATGGTCCAGTTCGCCGGGACCGGCGAGTCGACGCACGATCTGGATCAACTCGGTGGGATCGAACGGCTTGGCGAGAAACGCGTCCACCCCGATCGCCTCCCCCCGCCGTTGGTCGGCCTCCTGGGCCCGCGCGGTGATCAGCAGCACCCGGCCCCGACACCGCGACTCCCCCTCCAGGAGCCGAGTGGCCGTCACCCAGCCGTCCAACCGGGGCATCATGATGTCGAGCGTGATCACATCCGGATCGATCTTGCCGACCTGGTCCAGACAGTCCTCACCGTCCACCGCCGTATGGACCTCGAAGCCCTCCATCTGGAGATTGACGGCGATCAGTTGACGGATCACCTCGTCATCGTCGACCACTAGTACCCGCGCCTCACCCACGTTGCGAGACTAACCCGATGGACCGTGCCACCGCTGGCGTATCGCAAACCGTTCGGAGGAAATCCCCAATACTGCTACAGTGGTGACGCGAAAGGCCCCCTTAGCTCAGGGGATAGAGCACCGGCCTCCGGAGCCGGGTGCGGAGGTTCGAATCCTCCAGGGGGCGCCAATCCGCATCGTGCGGAACCACACTCTGACCAGCGGAGACGTCGAGACGTCCGCTGGTCTTCGTGTTTCAGGTTGTGTCATCGTGAAGCAGGTTTGCCGAGCTGCTGTGGGCCAGTGGTGGACCAAGGCATTTCTGGCAAGCCGGCGGATCGCCGGGCCAAGGCCGCGGCGGGCCCGATGCGCACTCTGCCTCGACTCGCTCCCATAGCTCCCGATACTCCCCGCGTCTGAGGTTGGTATTCGGGAGGGAACTCGGTCGTGGAGACCTCGTCACACCGGTCAACGGATCGGCACCGGGGCGACTGGGCCCGGACAGGCAGTAGGTCTCGCCCACTCGTGGTCCGGGATCGGACGCCCGACGTTCTGCGGTCGATGACACACCGAGTGGCCGCGCGAGGAGATTCACGCCCCATCCCACCTGGTAAGGAAGATCTTGAGGCCCAGACGGGCCGCTGGAGGGGCACCGATGGAAGCGTGGAACGAGGAAGACGCACGGGCCGCCGCGTTCACGGCCATCGAGGAGCACCTCACCGGCCGTCTCGAGGCCGTCCAGAGTGCCGTCTGTCGGGCGCGGCTGTCGAGCGGCGGTGATGACCCTAGCGGGAGAGCTCTGGAAGAGGTGCGCGCACGGGACCTGGCGGCGTGGCAGGAGCAGGGGTATCTCAGCCATCTCAACGCCGCGGCCGTGGCCGGCCGGTACTACGAACGACGGATCTCCCAGGCCGCCCGTGCGCTCCAAAAGGAACGCGCGCGGACCGGTAGCCGCAAGGCACGTCTTCTCTCTGAATTCCACCGGCTCCGCCACGAACGCGCGGCGGTTCACGCGTGGCTCGTAGCACATGGATGGGACCCCGACTTGGAACGCGTCGCCGCGGGCGACGACTGGGAGGTCGCGGGGCACTGCTGGATGTCGGGCTGACGCTGGCGTCGATCCTGGTCGGGGCTTTGTGGCCTCTGGCGGTGGCCGATCAACTCCGACCGGGTGGAAGCACGCCCACGAGCGCGCGTTCCAGCGTCGTGATCGACATCGTGAGTAGTGGGGTGGTCATGCCCATGGCGAATTCGCGTCGTGGAGCGGAGTGTCCGTCAAGGAAGTCCAGGACATCACGCATGTCGTTGCGGGCGAAGAGTCGGGCGAAGAATTCGGCCCCGGACAGACGCCCGGTGTCCAGGGCACGGAGGAGAATCGCGTCCATGGCCCGGTGCCGCCTGTGGTGCGGGAGCGGTGGGACGGGTGTACGCCCCTGCTCCAGATGGCGCATCACCGAGTCGACCTGACGCTGGATCCCACTGAACGTGTATCCGGTGGACGGCCGGGTGGCCCCGCCGGCCGCTCCGATGCGAAAGGTCCGTCGGCCGGTGCGGGGACTGAAGGCTCCGTCCGTCATGGGGATGACTCCCTGCTCCGTCCTGACGAGTGTGAGGCCCTTCAGGCCAAGCACTTCTTCGGTGTACTGACGCAGTGCCCGGTCGTAGCCGCCGTCATCGAGAACCTCCCGGGTGAACTCGGTGTACTCCACCAGGGCTTCGCGCGCGGAGAGTGGAAGCACGTAGCCGAAGGCGACGCCGTTTCGGGGCTGTGGGGTTCGAAAGTCCATCAGCAGCGCGGAATCGGCGTCGAAGACGTCCGTGTCGGCGCGAACGAACCAGCCACGAAAGTGCTGCAATAGGGTGGTGTGCGCGCGGGGCGGTGAGGCCAGGGGACGCGAGTCGAACGCCCACCGGGCCTCCAGTTCGAGCGGTTGACCGTCGGGGCGTTCCGCGGACACCGTGGCGTTGTCCGCGCCGTCGTCGATGTCCGTGACCGTCGCCGTATAAAGGTCGACTCCGGCTCCGAGCCGGGAGTGGACATACGCCTCGAAATCCCGGGAACGCAGCATCTTGTAGGACTGGGGCGAGATCCCCCGTGTGTACCTCTCGCCGGGGTGGGAGATGACCGTCAGTGTGTCCCATCGCGCCGCCAGAATGCCGTCCCACGGCCCGACGCCCCGCTCCCAAAAGCACCACGTCCGGTCCTTGGAGCGCGGCGCACCGGCGGGAGGCTCGACGAGGGCGATTCGGGGTGTCCCAACGCCGGGAAGGACCACACTGGACGCTCTGTGTGCCAACGTCAAACCGGCCGCGCCGGCTCCGACGATGACAAGGTCGTATCGCCCCATGCCGGCTAGCATGTCATGTGGCCTTCCTCAGAGTCGTTCGAGTCGTGGGGGAAAATGACACGCTCCGTGCGCGCCATGAAGACCGGACCAGTCACCGAGGAGTTCGACCACGCAGCCGCCTCTTATGACCGACTCGTGGGCGCCAATCCGGGATATCACCGACATCTGCGCGTTTCCGCGCGCCGCCTGCGGCTCGCACAGGGAGGAACGGGGCAAAGGATCCTGGATGTGGGCTGCGGTACGGGCGCGTCCACGGCGGCCCTCGCCAGGGTGTTTCCCCGGGCGGAGATCATCGGGGTGGAAGTCTCGCTCGGCATGCTCTCCCGGGCTCGAGAGAAGCCATGGCCGACGCGCGTCCGTTTTCTGCACGCGCGTGCCGAGGAGCTCACGCCCGAGGACCTGGACGGGCCGGTGGACGCGATCCTCGCCGCCTACCTGATCCGCAACTGCCCCGATCCCGACGAGACGCTGGCCACCATGTGCGGACTGCTCCCTCCAGGAGGAAGGATGGCGCTCCATGAGTACTCCGTCGCTGACGACGCCATGGCCCGCGCGGTGTGGACCGCTGTCAGTTGGGGTGTCATCATCCCGCTCGGCCGCGCCGTCACCGGCCGTTCGGACCTGTATCGCTACCTCTGGCGAAGTGTCCTGGACTTCGACGGCGCCGCTCGCCTGCGCCTCCGTATGAGATCCGTGGGCCTGGAGAACGTGCGCACCGTCGCTCTGGGCGGGTGGCAGCGCGGTATCGTGCACACGTTTCTCGGCCGGACTCCTGTCGGGCGTCGCGCCTCGTGACGATCACCCCATGCGATCCTCTCGCCGAGACGATCGCACCGCCCGCTCCTCGTGGCCCTCGCCCAGCGCTTCCACCACGTGCGGCGGTCGTGGGTGGGGGGATCGCCGGCATGGCCGCGGCCACGGCACTGTGTGAGCGCGGAGTGCACGTCACCGTCTTCGAGCGCGAATCGAGCCTGGGTGGACGACTCCAGGGCTGGCCCACTGTACTCAACGACGGTTCGGCGGCGACGATGAGCCGCGGTTTCCACGCGTTCTTCCGTCAGTACTACAACCTGCGCGGGTTGCTGACCCGGCTCGATCCCGACCTCGGCATGCTGAGCCCGCTGGCGGACTATCCGCTCGTGCACGCCAACGGCCCGCACGACAGTTTCGCCGGCCTTCCTTCCTCGCCGCCATTCAACGCGTTCGCGCTCGCGGCGCGCAGCCGGAGCTTTCCCGCGCGTGAACTGGTCCGCGTCAACATTCCCGCGGCGGCGCAACTCCTGGATGTCGACGTCCCCGGCGTGTACGACCGGTTGGACCACTGGGACGCGCTCACGCTCCTGGACACCATCCGTTTTCCACCGGCGGCGCGGCACCTCGCCTTCGAGGTCTTCTCCCGGAGCTTCTTCGCCGATCCGAGTCAGCTTTCCGCGGCGGAGCTCGCGATCATGTTCCACCTCTACTTTCTGGGTTCGAGCGAGGGTCTTCTCTTCGACGTCGCCAACGCGCCCTTCCCCCAGGCGCTGTGGGACCCGTGGGTGGAGTACCTGACCCGATCCGGCGCGATCGTGCGGACGTCGACCCGGGTCTCGCGTCTTGTCTCGGGAGAACGGCATCGTTTCGCCGTGCACACGGTGAGCGGTCGGCGCGCGAGTGCCGAGGAGTTCGACGCCGTAGTGGTGGCCACAGATCTTCCCGGCCTGCGCACCCTCACCGACTCCTCGCCAGGCCTGGGGGCCGAGGAGTGGCGTCAGCGGGTCCGTGACTCGCCCAGCGCGCCCCCCTTCCTAGTGAGCCGCCTGTGGCTTGACCGACGGGTACGGTCCGACAGGCCGGGGTTCCTCGGCACCGCTGGCTATCGCACCCTCGACAACGTCAGCGTGTTGGAGCGCTTCGAGGACGAGGCCGCGCGGTGGGCCGATCGCAACGGTGGTTCGGTGGTGGAGCTGCACGCCTACGCGTTGCCCGAACAGTGCGACGAGCGAGGCGAGCGTGAACGTCTGATCAGCCAGCTATGGCGGGTTTTCCCGGAGACCGAGCACGCGACGATCGTAGATCAACGCCATGAGCTACGCGCTGACTGCGCGCTCTTCCCTCCAGGGGGATACGAGCGTCGACTCACCCCGACCAGCCCGGATCCCCACCTGGTCGTGGCGGGTGACCACGTTCGGGTTGACCTGCCGGTGGCCCTGATGGAGCGGGCGGCCACCAGCGGGCTCATGGCCGCGAACGAGTTGCTCTCCGGTTGGGGATTCCCCGGACACCCACTGTGGAGTGTGCCGCGCCAAGGACGGTTGGCACCGATGAGGAGGTTCGCCCGGTGGGGCCGTAGCCTCGGTCAGCCCGGCCAATGGCCGGAGGCTCGCAGGGCGTAGCGTCGTTCGGCGTATGCGAGGTCGTCGCGCCACAGCCGGCGCGCGGCCGCGCGCATGAAGGGGCGAACCACTGGTGCCACTCTGCTGGCCACGGAGAAGCCGGTGCGAGGCGAGGTGGCGATCGTCGCCTCGATGACCGCCGTGGAGGGGACGCCATCGCGCACACCCAACGGGGTCGCGTGGGTCTCCACGATGCTCCCGCTCCCTTCACCCTCGATGATGTGCATGACCACGGTTCGGGGCTCGGGACAGCTGAACGCGGCCCGCACCGGGACGCCCCACCATCCGGCGACCTTGAACGCCACCTCGACGACCATCCGGTCCGGCTCGGGTTCGGCGTCCGACGCGGTTTCGATGACCCGCAGACCCACGAAGGAGTACGGGTGGAACCAGGAGCCGTGCCAGGGGTCGAGACGGTTGGCCACGACGTCCTCGGGTTCGCAGCGTCCCGCCAGTGTCGCGACCGCTGTGAGGGTGGTCGACGAGCGAGGTCGTTCCGGGAGGACCGGCTGGGGCAGTGGCTCCTCTCCCCCGGCCTGATCCAGTCGGACCCACGCCAACGTCCCGTCGTCATGGGTGGGGAAGGGCTGCCAACCGGGAAAGCCGTGTGCGCCGAGAGCCAGACCGTGCCAGCGGCAGATCACCTTGCCCTCCCGAACGGCGCCGCGGCAGAGGGGTGCCCCGAGGTGAGGACACGCGCCCGGTGCCGCGTGGAGGTGCCCGTCCTCGTCTCGCCAGGCCACGATCTCGGTACCGGCGATCACCCGCCCGAAAGGACGGTCCGGACGTATCTCCGCGCTGGAGGCGAAGACGAACCAGTTGCCGGAGGGGCGGGCCAAGGCGCGCTTGAGCGCCGATCCGATCACGGCTGGGGAGGCCGCACTCCAGGTGGGACTCTGGCGACTCCAGGGGGTTGTGGGCAGGGTACGCAGTGGAAACCAACGCGGGTGGGGATCGGGCATTGACACGGGTTCCGTCCTTCGTTGTGTCGGAAGCTGGTGTTCGTCCGCGGCTAGGCGATGGCCAGACGCGTCGCGAGGGCCCTGCTCAGCGCGGGGAGTGCTATGCGCAGCCGGCGAGAACGCGCGACACGGTGCCGCCCCGACCACACGTCGTAGTCGGCCGTCTCGATCTCGTCCAAGATGCCCTCATACAACCGCAACGCCGTCTCCACGCAGAGGCGTGCCACCGGGGCCAACATGGCGCATCCCGGTTCGGCTTCACGGTAGATCTCGCGATTCAGCGCGCTCAGTTCGGCGAGCGCTCGGCGCACCCGAGGGTCCTGCGTTCCGGTATGGCGGCATCTGAGAAGCAGGTCGCGGTCGACACCGTGTCGATCGAGCACGTCGGCGGGCAGGTAGATCCGTCCACGGTCGAGGTCTCCGGCCACGTCGCGCAGGAAGTTGGTCAGTTGGAAGGCCACCCCAAGGGCCGCCGCGTGCGGTTCCGCCTCGGCGCGCGGCACGACTGTTCCGAGGACCGGCAGGACCTGCAGACCTATCACCGCCGCAGACCCGTGCATGTAATCGAGGAGCTCGTCGTAGTTCGCGTAGTCGGTCACAGTGAGGTCGGTACGCATGGACCTCATGAAGGCGATGAAGTACTCGTGGGCGATGGCGTAACGGCGGACCGTGTCGACCAGGGCCCGTACCGGTGCCGCTCGCGCGTGTCCACCGGAGAGAGCGGCACGTAAATCCCGCTCGACGGCGTCCAGAACAGCGGCTCTCTCCTCGGGCGGGCATTCGGGTGGGGCCTCGTCGACCATGTCGTCGACCCAGCGCGCGAACCCGTACAGGGCGTGCACGGCGGGGCGCCGCGCCGCGGGAAGCACCCTGGTCGCGAGGTAATAGGTCCGCCCGTGGCGCGCGTGCAAGGCGCGGCTGCACGCGTAGTCCCGACGTAGCGCCACCCCGGTGATCCCCGCGGCGTCCAGTTCGGAGACGGTGCCCATCAGGATGTTCCCTTCCGCGCGACCGCTTCTCCCGCGATGCGGGCGGCGGCGAGTTTCCCGGACAGCAGCGCCGTGGGTAGGCCCACTCCTGGAGTGGTTCCGCACCCGGCCAGGACGGCGTTCTCGGCGCTGGAGACGGTGTTGCCGGGGCGGAACGGTCCGGTCTGGGCCAGGGTGTGGGAGGTGGCGAAGGGGGTGCCGAACGCCATGCCTCTGCGCGACCAGTCCAGTGGCGTGTCCAGGCGTTCGGTCACGATGGCGGACCCGAATCCGGTGAAACCTCGTCGCTCCAGGGTCCGCACCAGTGCGTCGCGGTAGGTGGTGGCGGTGCGTTCCCAGTCGACGGATCCGACCCGGAGGTTGGGGCAGGGAGCGAGAACGGAGTAGAGATCGTGTCCTTGCGGCGCTAAAGCGCTGTCGGTGACCGTGGGACGGGTGACCAGCAAAGATGGGTCGCTCATCGTCGTTCCGCGCTGGAGGATCTCGTCGAAGGTCCGCTCCCAGGCGGCACCGAACGAGATGGTGTGGTGTGGGGTATCCGGCCAATCGCGGTCCACCCCCGCGTGAAGGACCACCGCCGACGGGGAGAAGCGCAGGGGCACCGGCCGCCACGGCATTCGCCCCAGCAGGCGGTAGGCCATGGGCAGGTCGAGTGTCAGCACCACTGCGTCACAGTTCAGATGTGCCCCTTCGGCGGTGCGAACGCCGGTGACGCGATCACCACGGCGCACCAGGCGGTGAACCTCCTGGTCGTAGTGGATGGTGCCACCCGCGTCCAGCACGGCGCCGGCGAGGGCGTCGCCTAGGGCCCGCATGCCGCCCTTCGGGAAGTACACGCCCGCGACGGTGTCCATGTAGGCGATGACCGCGTACGCGGCCAACGCCTGCTGTGGAGCGACGCCGGCGTAGAGCGCCTGGAAGGAGAAGATGCGGCGCAGTCGCTCGTCGGAGACGAAGCGTCCGACGACTGACGCGAGCCGGCCGAAGCCCCCCATGGCCGCGAGTCGGGCGAGTTCGGGCGTGAGCAGTTGGAGCGGCGAATCGAAGTTCGCGTCGATGAAGGAGCGTATCTGCAGTCGGTACAGGCGGCTCAACCAGTCACGCAGCTTCAGATAGCCGTTGGCGTCACGGGGGCCGACCGTTCGGGCGATCTCCTCGGCCATGGCGGAGGCGTCCGTATGCACGTCGATGGTAGAACCGTCGGCGAACCGAGCCTGGTATGCGGGATCGATCCGCACCAGGTCGAGGCGAGCCTCGAGGGAGTCGCCCACGGCGGCCAGCGCCTCGTCGATCAACTCCGGCATTGTCAGCACGGTTGGTCCCGTGTCCAGGTGAAACCCGTCGATGTCGTCGCGTCCGGCGCGTCCGCCCGGGTGGTGCTCACGCTCGACCACGGTCACGGACCGTCCCGCACCCAACAGGTGCAGTGCCGCGGCGAGCCCTGCGACTCCGGCACCAACGATGACGATGTCGTCGGTACGCCCCGGAATGGTCCGTGGTCCTGTCCTGGCGGCCCTCATGAGTTCCCTTCCTCATCTCTGGGCGTACTTCCCCCGACCCTGGGCTGGCTCTGGGCCCCTTGGCGCGTCTGGTGTGGCGTGCCATCGTCTTCCCGCGCGGGTGGGTGCACGGGCCTGTTCACCGTGTTCGGCTCGTCGCCAGGTCAGCCAACCGGCTGAGTTCCTGGCGTGCCGACGCCGCGATGGGTGTGGTCGCGAGAGACCGCTTCGCCTCCTGGATGAGGCTGTACAGCCGGCGTTCGACGTCATCCTTCGCTCCGAGTTCCACCAGCAGGTCGGCGACGACGCGGACGTCCACGTCGGTGAGTCCCGGTTCACCGATGGCCGCGCGCAGTGTCGCCACCGCCGCTGGACCGCCCCGTTCTCGCGCGCTGCGCAGGCCCAACGCGAGGATCAGTGGGCGTTTGCCTTCGCGGAGGTCGCCCCCGCGTGGCTTGCCGGTCCGCTCAGGGTCGCCGTACAGATCGAGTAGGTCGTCGCGCAGCTGGTACGCACAGCCGATCGCCGTGCCGTAGGTACGCAGCCCTGACGTGACCTGGTCGCTGGCCCCGGCCAGGCTCGCACCGAGGTGGAGTGGGCGTTCAACGCTGTAGGCGGCCGTCTTCAGCTGGTTCACACGCACCGGGGTAGATGCCGCCTCGTCACCGCGGGCTTGGGAGTTGAGATCCATGAACTGCCCTACGACCATCTCCGTCAGCATCCCTCGCCAGGGAACCCGGGCGCGCTCCCGCGCGTCGGGGCACTGGGCGAGCGCGTCGGCGAACAGGTCCTCCGCCCAGACCAGTGGAGGTCGGCGGTGAGTACGGCGATGTTGGATCCGTACCTTCTCGGGTCGCCGAGCCAGGCTCCCATCTCGTGGTCGGTCGTGAACTCCCGGTGCAGCGCCGGGCGCCCCCGACGCAGGGCCGAACGATCCATCACGTCGTCCTGGATCAGGGCGAACGCTTGGATGAGTTCGAGGGCGGATGCGGCGCGCAAAGCGGCCGTCGCCTCAACGCCGCTCTCGGATCCTCCTGCGGAGCGCCACCCCCACCAGGCGAAGATGGGCCGCGTCCTCTTGCCTCCACCGAGAACGAATGCGGTCAATCGACCAAGCACCTCGTCGGTAAAGGCCGCGTCCAAGCCTGAGGCCTCGTCGCTTCGGCGGGCCATGAACTCCCGCAGGTGCTGAGTCACGGCGTCGCGTAGTGGCTCGTCGATCAGTGTGCTGGCAGTGGACTCTGTGTCATCGCTGAGCGTCATCAGTGGGCCGCCTTCGAGCCGCGTCGCGTCCTCTCCTTGGTCATGGATGTGTGGTAACTCCGTTCGCTCGATACTTCTCTCTAAAATCGAGATTACAGTAATACATGATTCTCGATTTTCAAGGCTTTAGCGAGGAGCATCGGCCGGCCGCACGCGAACCATCACCGACGACCGAGTTCACGAAGCGCCCGTCGGCAGAAGGGACGCTCTCGCCGCCAACCCCACGGGAGGCGGCGACACACTCCTCGTCCGCGTCCCTCGCCCACCCGGATCGTCGTCCACAGTCCCTCCCCGTCACGACCGAGGCGCGGAGGACGACAACCGACGCGCGAATTCATCGATACGCATAATCACAACAAGGCCGCAGGTTATCGCCGGTGGGTTTTCCCTCCCCGTTGACACGCCGAAAGCGGGAACGCCAGATCGCGGAGTCAGATAGATCCAGTGTGTTGAGGTTCATCGTCAAATCGTCGAACACGGATCGAGATCGCCATCGTGATCACCGAATCCGAGTCGATCACCATCTCACCCTCGGGCCACGGGAACACCATGCCCCTTCCTGAAGTCCATCGTGTTCACGCCACGAATTCCTTGCGATAGGCCGAACCCGTGCTGATTCGGTCAAACGAAAGCGACAGGTTTCCAGCTTTCACCGCCAAGCGTTGACTCACTCACCGATAGCGGACGACCAAGCTGGCCAGTGGGAAGCCCGCGGCAGCCCAGTACGATTGGATCCATGGAGAACCCAGGTGGCACCGACCATAGAGATGGACCGGGCGCCCTGGCACCTCAACGCCACAGCGATCGAGCTGACCTGTACCGGGCCATCCAACGGGACGGCCAACGTCTGTCCATGGGCCTGATCCATTACCTCCACGCGGCCGCCGACCACGCCGAACTCAACCCGACCGACTACCAGTGTCTGCTACTGCTCCGGTTCGGGGGGCCACTCAGCCCCAGCGAGATCTCCCAGCGCCTGCGACTCGCGAGTGGGTCGACAACCGTGGTCATCGACCGACTGGAGACCCGAGGGCTGGTCTTCCGAACATCCCACCCCGATGACCGCCGCAAGCGGATCGTCAAGTGCGTTGATGACCTAAGGGGTGCCACGGGGGCGGGGGGTACCGGAATGCGCGAGGCGATGACAGCCCTCCACGATCGCTACAGCGACGCGGAACTCGCGACCATCTCTGGCTGGCTACACCAACTGAGCGAGGTTCTCCTTTCGATGAACGGCGGTCCCCCGGAACCGCGCGACTGACCCAGGCCATATCGCCCCGATCACCTCGTGGGTTTCCATCGGGGGGCACGAACGAGGCGGGCGCGGAGGTTCCCGTTGGACCGAAGGTCCAACGGGACTGTGTCGAACACACCACAACCGGCGGCCCTCCTGAGAACGAACACTTCTTCCCTTTGACCCGAGAATTGCGTCTTTGGACGTCCAAACCACATGCCCCCTTATCCGCGACGATGTGTCGGTTTAGTTGACATCATCATTCGGCGGAGGGTCGTGGATATCCATCCTCTCCAGCCGCTCGGCCTGCTTCGAGATCCCACGAACCATGGAGCCGAAAACCACCCCGTGCAGCGGAGTCACCACTGCCCAATACAAGTGCCCCAGTAGCCCGATGGGACGAAAGAGCGCGCGCTGTCGGTACACGCTTGTGTTTGGCCCCTCATCAGCGGGGTGATCCCGCTCGACGCGCAACTCCAGCCACGCACGACCTGGAAGGCGCATTTCGGCTCGAAGACGAAGCAGCTCGCCAGGAATGACCTCCTCCACCCGCCAGAAGTCCACCGAGTCGCCCACCCTGAGATAGCGGCGGTCACGTCGGCCTCTGTGCGCCCCGACCCCGCCCACCGCCAGGTCGATCCACCCCCGCGCGGCCCAGGCCAGCGGCCAGGAGTACCACCCGTTCTCGCCACCGATCGCCTCGACGACGCGCCAGAGGTTCATCGCTCGAGCGACAACGCGCTGAGAGCGCTCATCCACGTATGTGCTGCCACCGGACCAGTCCGGGTCGCCGGGAAGCGGGTCTGAGGGCAGCGCCGGCCCGGTCGCCGAGGACCAGCGCGTGTCCACCTGGGCCTCGCTCGTACGGCGGATCGCCAACTCGACCGCACGGTCGAAACCGAGCTCGCCGCCAGGACTGAGATCGTCCGCCTCCTGGTCGTGGGCATTTCCCACGACCGCGTCGTGACGTAGCGACTCCACAAGTGGCCGCGCCACCTTGGGTGGCACCGGCGTCACCAGACCCACCCACATACTCGACAAACCCGGCGAGAGCATCGGAAGGGGAATGATCAAGCGCGGACGGAGGCCCGCGATCCGCGCGTAACGACGCACCATGTCGGCGTAGGTGAGCACGTCCGGCCCCCCGATGTCGATGATGCGGTTGGTTCCCTCGGGGAGGCTGTCGGCCCGTATGAGGAGCCTCAACACGTCGCGGATCGCGATCGGCTGCACCCGACTGCGCACCCAGCGCGGCGTGGTCATCACCGGTAGCCGTTCGGTCAGGTACCGCAGCATTTCGAAGGACGCGGAGCCCGAGCCGATGATGACCGCGGCGCGCAAGACCACCGCGGGCACCTCGCCCCTGAGGAACACCGCGCCAACCTCGGAACGTGACGCCATGTGCGCGGAGAGACGCGCCCTCCCCGGAGCGAGACCACCGAGGTAGACGATCCGCTCGATACCCGCGTCCGCGGCGGCACGGGCGAAGGCGCTCGCTCCCTCGAGGTCACGATCACCGAAACCCGCCCCTCCGCCCATGGAGTGCACCAGGTAGTAGGCGACGCGCACGCCGGAAAGCGCCTCCTTCAGCCCCGCACCGGAAACGACGTCGCCCCGCGCCACCTCGACCTGGGGCCGCCAGGGATGATCGCGGAGCTTCTCCGGAGAACGGGCCATGCAGCGCACCTGATACCCCGCGTCCAGCAGCTCGGGGACCAGGCGCCCCCCGATGTACCCTGTCGCCCCGGTGACTAGGACGAGGCGCCGTGTCTCAGTGCCCGGGTCAGCCATGACGGAACGTGGTCGCCCGAACGGTCCAGCGGGGCTTCCCGACGAGGCCAGGTGGTGTCTTCTGCCGCTCGCGATGCCTGCGGAACGGGTTGTCCTCCGGCAGACCACCACTGAAACGTCCGTCCATGCCGCAATACATGATGGCCAGGCCGACGACGAAACTGCAGATCACGTTCGGCATCGAGAACGCGAAGACGTTGTGGTTCGTGTTCATCAGCACGAGGTGGACGAAGCCGCTCCCCACGAATGCGACACCCACCAGAAGACTGACTGTCGAAGCGAACTTCCCCCCGATGACAGACGCGCCGACGAGTAGTGACCCAACAGCGAGCGAGATGAAGCTGAGTGCTCCATTCGTGGCCACCCCGGCGATCACCTCACCTTGGGTGTCGAACAACGGCAATCTTGTCACCAGCCCAGCGCCCCCGAACCCGACCAACACGAGACCAGTCATCGCCGCGCCGAAGCGATAGACCAGATCCAGCCTTCGGTCCGGCGGCCGCACCCTGTCCAGATCCATGGCTCTCCCCCCTTGGAACCCAGTGGCTAGACTCTCTCGACGCAAGCCCCAGAACAAGTCGCATCGACTCCGCATCGTTTTGGAGAGGCGCCATGCTCACGCCCGCGGCGACCGCCCGCCTGTTGGGCGTCGCGCCCACCACACTGCGCAGCTGGGATCGGCGATACGGTATCGGGCCTGATCAACGCAGCTCGGGAGGACACCGCCGCTACTCTTCATCTGACATCGAGCGGCTACGTGAGCTGTGTCGATTGGTGGCCGAGGGAATGCCACCCGCTCTTGCGGCCCGGCAGGTCCGGGACGCCCCCGGGGACGACAGTCTCGTGCCACGGGTCCGAGGGCACCGCCCAGGCGGGAACACCCTTCCGTTGGCGACGGCCTCGTCCACGTTGCAGGGAGTGGCGCGAGCCGCCATGCGCATGGACTCCGACCTCGTCGAGCGTCGACTCCAGGAGGCGATGACCGAGCACGGAACCGTAAGAACGTGGGAAGAGATCGCCCAACCCCTCCTCTACGGAATGGGACGAAAGTGGCAGGACACTCGGCGTTATGTTGAGGTCGAGCACCTGCTCTCCTGGTCGATCTCCACGGTTCTTCGTAGAGTGCCGAGCCCCTCGGAGAAGGTCGACGCGCGTGAGAGGCCCGTCGTCCTCGCATGCGTCCCCGACGAGATGCACTGTTTACCGGTCGAAGCCCTGGCGGCCGCCCTGCGCGAGGTCGGCACCCCACACCGCGTCTTGGGGCAGTGCACTCCGACCGACGCGATCGTGCACACCGTGGACCGCCTGCGGCCGCGCGCGGTCCTGCTCTGGTGCCAAACGCCCCGCGCGCCAGCCGGCTCGTGCCTGCTCGCCACCGTGCGAGCGGCCGCCCGCACCACGCAGACGACACAGGTGCACAGGGCTGGCCTCGGATGGCACGGCGTGGACCCCACGCTGTTCGGTGACAGTGCGCCGCACTCGTCGCTCACCAGCGCGTTCATGGCTCTTCGGAGCTGACCGCCTCGGCGGCCCGCACCTGTTGCGGCGTTTGCGGGCGCGAACCAGCCAGAGGACGAACAGGATCAGGGACAGGGAGGAGGGCAGAACGGCGGGGAGGAGCTGGAGACGCCCTCGATCCGCGCGTAGCGACGCACCATGTCGTGGATTACGCGCCCCCACCCCTCACCGCGTCGGCGATCTCGCGTAGGGCGTGGCGGAGGCGTAGGTCGGTGGGGGCGCCGTAGCCGAAGACTATGCCGTTGGGTTGGGGGTGTGTGTCGGGGTAGTAGTACGCCTCGAGGGGGGTGACGCGCACTCCGCGTTTTGCGAGGGTGGTGCGGACTTGGTCGGCTGGGGGGTCGCCGTCCCAGGTGAGGGTGGCGTGTAGGCCGCCCTCGATCGCGTCCAGGTGGATGTGGGGGGGCGAGGTCGGCGGTGGCGCCGATGACGAGGGATCGGCGGTGGGCGTATTCGCGTCCGACGCGGACGAGGTGTCGGCGCAGGCCTCCCCTGCGTAGGAACTCCGCCACGGCGCTTTGGAGGACCCCGGAGACGGGTTGGCCGAGGGTGTCGCGGACGTCGAGGATTCGGCGGCGCAAGGTCTGGTCCGGGACGACGAGGTAGCCGCAGCGCAGCCACGGGGTCAGCGTCTTGGAGTAGCTGCCGACCAGCACGACTCGGTCATCGGTGTCCAGGGAGGCGATGGCGGGGAGCGGTGGTGCGCCGTGCCGGAACTCGCTGTCGTAGTCGTCCTCGATGACGACCGCGTCGGTCGCCTTGGCCCAGGCCAGCATCGCCAGACGTTCCGCGACGGGGAGCCGTCCGCCGAGCGGGTACTGGTGGCTTGGGGTGAGGAGCGCCGCCGCGAGCGGTCCCGGGGCCTCGGCGAGCGCGTGGGGGTCCATGCCTCCGTCGCGTACGGGGACCGGCACGGGGGTGGCTCCGAGACGCGCGATGACCCGGCGGGCGGTGAGGTGTCCCGGGTTCTCGGTCGCGATCCGGGTGCCTGTCGGGCCCTGGGGGCGAATCCCGTGGACCAGTAGTGCGAACCCGTCGCTCGCGCCTGCGGTCACCACGATGTCCTCGGCGTCGCAGTGCACGCCGCGTGTGGTGCGGAGGTGGTCCGCGACCAGTGTCCGAAGTTCCTCGATGCCCGCGGGGGGCGGCGGAACGGTTGGTGGCTCGCGCCGCACCGCGGTACGCCAGGCCGCCGCCCAGTCGCGGTTGGTGTGGAAGCTGGCGGACGGGCTTCCCGGCGAGAGGTTGATCGGTTCGGGGGCATCGGTCGCGGCGTTCCGGCGCTCTCGGCGGGCCTCGCGCGACGGAGAGCGTGTCAAAGGCGCGCCGTCGGTGGGGAGGTCGTCCGCGACGAAGGTTCCCGATCCGGGGACGCTCACCACGTACCCCTCCCCGGCGAGGTCCTCGTATACGGAGACGACGGTTCCGCGCGAGAGGCCCGTCGCCGCCGCGAGGGAGCGGGTCGAGGGCAGGGGGTCGTGCGCGGCGACCTGTCCGGAGAGTAGTGCCACGCGTAGCCGCTCGGTGAGGTTCTCCCGCGCGGTGAGCTCGGACGACCGATCCGTCCCGAGCACGAGGTTCATCGGGAACGCGTGCCGCATGGGCCCATTTTACTGGTCCAACGGATTCTCGTTTTTCCGGCCTTGGTGGGGGACCAGAAATCTCCCTACCGTGGACCCACGGGTGCGGAAACCGGTCCAGACCCGCAGCGACGCCGTTCGTCGCGCCCACGACCCGAAGGGGGACGAGAGGCGACCATGACCGACACATCCACGGTTTCCGTGCGTCCGCTCGACGCCGCGGACGAGCCACGGTGGCGCGTGCTCTTCCGCGGCTACCGCGCCTTCTATCGGCTGGAGGAGTCGGAGGAGGTCGTCTCGCGCGTGTGGGGCTGGCTCACGGACCCGGAGCACGAATGTCACGGGCTGGTCGCCGAGATGGAAGGCACGGTCGTGGCGATCGGCCACTATCGCCGGTTCGCGCGCCCCACGACGGGGACGGTCGGCCTGTGGTTCGACGATCTCTTCACCGATCCCGACAGGCGTGGTGTCGGCGCGGGACGCGCGCTGATCCGTCGTGTCACCGAGATCGCCGAGGCCGAGGGCCGCTCCGTCGTGCGGTGGATCACGGCGGAGGACAACCACCGGGCCCGGGCACTCTACGACCAGGTCGCGACCCGCACGCGGTGGGTCACCTACGACGCCGCGCCAACGGACTCGTGACGCACACGGAAAGCACACCATGACACTGACGAACGAGTACGGACAGCCCGTCGGCGTCCCGGTCCCGCACTGGGCGCCGGTCGCGCTTCCGAGCGCGACGAGACTGCCCGGGCGGTACTGCGCTGTCGAACGGCTCGCCCCCGACCGCCACACCGACGACCTGTACTCCGCCTACGCGAACGCCCCCGACGACAGCGACTGGACCTACCTCTCGGTCGGACCGTTCCCCACGCCGGAGTCCTACCGCGACTGGGCGACCACCGCCGCGTTGGTCGAGGATCCCCGGCACTACGCCGTCGTCGCCACCTCCACCGGACGTGCCCTCGGGACTCTCTCCCTGATGCGGCATGACCCCGCCAACGGTGCCATCGAGGTCGGCTATGTGACGTTCTCCCGCGCGATCCAACGCACCCCGATCTCCACCGAGGCGCAGTTCCTGTTGATGCGCTACGTCTTCGACGATCTCGGATACCGCCGGTACGAGTGGAAGTGCGACAGCCTCAACGCGCCCTCGCGCGCGGCCGCCGAACGTCTCGGCTTCACCTACGAGGGAACGTTCCGCCAGGCCGTCGTCTTCAAGGGCCGCAACCGCGACACGGCCTGGTACGCGCTCACCGACCGCGAGTGGCCGCGCGTCCGCAAGGCGATGGAGGCGTGGCTCGACCCCGCCAACTTCGACGCCGAAGGTCGCCAGCTCCATCCTCTGCGAACCCACTGATCGGCGAGGCCGCCCTCCCCGGGTGACCGCCGTTCGGTCACCGAGGCGAGGCGTTCGGATCGTAGTGCGCCCCGTTCTGGACGTCGCCCGGCGCCGCCTCGGCCTTCGCCCGCTTGCGGCGTTTGCGGGCGCGCACCAGCCAGACGACGAACAGGGCGAGGACGGGGAGGAAGAGCAGGACGGCGAGGGGAATGAGGATCGCGCAGACGGTGAGGGTGAGGCTGGAGAGGTCCTCGACGAAGCTGGTGACGGGTCCGCCGATACCGACCGTGACGGTGTTGATGACGGGGCGGGCCAGGGACTTGACGACGTGGACCGCGAAGGCGATCACCACCCCGGCGACGATGGGCCACACCGAGCCGTCGCCACTGGCGGCGCTGTTGGCGGGGTCGAGGGCAATCGCGTCGTCGAAGGAGATCGAGGCGACGCCCGCGCCGAAGCTGATACCACCGGAGGTGGGGCGGACCACGGTCTGGATGGCGTCGTTGACGCTGTCGACGACGGGGAACTTGTCGGCGAGGAACTCCACCAGCATGAGCACGGCGAGAACCCCGAGGGTGGCGGGGTGTTCCAGCCACTGCCATCCCGGGGCGAGGGGGAACCAGTCGGTGTACCGGGCGATGAGTCCGACGATGAGGAGGGGGAGGTAGGCGTTGAGCCCGGCGGCGGCCGAGAGTCCGGTGCCGGTCAGGACTGTGAGCATGCTGCTCCTCGGTAGGGGGTGGCCCGTCGGGGGGCGGGGCGCTCCGTGGGGCCGTCGAGGCTGGCATCCGTATTTCATCACGCGGTGCGGGGGCTCGCGAGGGTTTCGGTCGTTTCCCGCGCCCGGGGCCGGCCGAGCTGCGGAGAAGCCGTCACATGACGCGTCCCACACGGGTCCGGGTGCACACGAACCACCCGAGCGCGAAGCACAGCACGATGCCGAGGGCCCCCACGGCGACGGCCTTGACCTCCGCCGGCACCTCGAGCGGGCGGAAGGCGACCGCGAGCAGGATCAGCACCGGCCCCTGGAGCGCGAACGCGAGGAACGAGCCTCGGGCGACGGCGCGCATGAACCGGCTCTCGCCGGAGAAGGCCCGTTGGGCGAAGCCCAGCAGCCACACCGAGCCGAAGACGACGAGGATCGCCTCGACCGTCGCCATGAGCAGGGACTGCGGGGTTCCGCCGCCCAGGAACGCGGCCAGGTCCCCGTCGAGGCTGCGGACGCCGAGGCCGACCGCGATCGGGGGAATCGTCACCAGGGTGACGAGGACGATCACGCCGCTGGTGCGCCAGACACCGGTGGGCACGAGACGGGCCAATCCAAGGCGGGCGCCGAGGATCCCCAGGGCGAACATGGCGGCGAGCTGGGGCCACTGCCACAGGTGCAGGTCCAGCGGTTGCGTGGACCGCGCCGGGACGCAGATCCGCAGCAGGTAGGTGGTGACGGTGATGGCCACGACGAACAGCAGCAGAACCCTGAGACTCAGGGTGCCTTCGGCGGCGTGCCGGGGACGGTGCGGCGCGAGCAGGCTGACGAGCGCGTAGGCCAACGAGAAGATGAGCAGGACCTCGGCGAACCAGAGGGCCCCGGAGTCCAGGACGCGATCGCGCCCCGTGAGTAGCCAGCCGTAGGTGACCTGCTCGCCGGCGGCCCAGTAGGCGACCCACATGCACAGCGGCCACAGCGCCAACACACTCACGGCGAACGGGACACCGAGCCGCAGTGTGCGGTCGATCGTGAACCGGGCCCGCCCCTTCCGGTCGAGGGACTGCGCGGTGAACAGGCCGGACACGAGGAAGAAGGTGCCCATAAGGAACAGGGCGGTCGGGCCGACGAAAGCTCCCAACGCGGTCTCGACGGGCCTCGCGAGGGTCACCTCGTTGACCTCGTCGTAGGCCCATCCACCCACGGCGGCGTAGCCCAGCAGGGCGTGTCCGCCGATGATCCACGCCACCAACCCGGTACGCAGCACGTCGAGGGACGCGATCCGGCCGGTCGTCGCCTCTGGAACGGTGAGGTTCACACCGGGGATTGTTCCCCGTTCTGCCCGATCAACCGCCTGGTCAGGTAACACTCCCGGGGAAGGTCCCCTCAAACCGTCCCCGGGAGCGTGTCCCCCCGTGGCGTTCTCAACCGCCGCGAGATCGACACGACCAACGTCCTCATTGTTGGTCGCGTCCCCCCTGTTCGGTATGCCATCACAGCCAAGGGACTCCACCGTGCGGGGCGCTTGCCATCGCGTGCACCCCTCATTGGCATGCCGTGCACGCCACCACGAACCACATCGCGGACTTATCCGGCATCCTCGCGACGAATCGGCCGATTCTCCTGCGGCTGACGCGCGTCCGCGGTTACGCTCCCCCAACACGCCGTCCAGCGAAAGGCGCCGGGGGTACCGCAGGTGCACACAGTTCTCGACACCAGCCGTCTGGATCCCAGTCACCGTCTCGAGGCCTGGGGCACGATCATGTCGCGGCGGGCGGTGACGTTCCGTACCCGCGACGAGGACCCCAGGAGCTTCCACGGCCTGATCCGGGGCAGCCAGGTGGGGTCGCTGGCCATCAACTACCTCCAGAGCAGCTCCCAGCTCATCAACCGGACCGATCGGTTGAGCGCCCGCCACGAGGACGACCACTGCAAGGTCATGCTCCAGTTGTCCGGCACCTCGACGGTGACGCAGTTCGGCCGCGCGGCGGAGCTGCGCCCGGGCGATCTCACCCTGTGCGACCACGGTCGGCCCTACACGCTGGGGATGAACGGACGCGTCCGCATGTTGATCATGCTGTTTCCGCGTCCGTTACTGCACTCGTCGCTGGACCGCCTCGGTGCGGTCACGGCGAACAGCGTGCACGGCGACGAGGGTGTGGGCGCGGTGCTCAGCAGCTACCTGACCACGGTGGCGCGTCGGCTCGACGAATGCTCCACGCCCGCCGCCGAACGGCTGGCGACCAACGCGGTGGCGCTCGTGGACACGCTCATCGAGGAGATGCTGGAGACGTCGTCCCCCGCCCGGCAGGATCCCCACCACGCGATGCTGCTGCGTATCCAGGCCTACATCGACCAGAACCTGGGCGACCCCAACCTGTCGCTCGACGAGGTCGCCGCCGCGCACAACGTGTCCCGACGACACCTCTACAACCTGTTCTCGGGCCGGGGCTGGACGGTCGCGCGGTGGATCCGGGAACGCCGGCTGCAGGGGTGCGCCCGGGACCTGGCCTCGCGGACCCTGGCGCACGAGGGAGTACGGACCATCGGATGCCGGTGGGGGCTCCCCGACGCGGCCAACTTCAGCCGGATGTTCAAACGCGCCTACGGCCTCACGCCGAGCGAGTACCGACTCTCCATGCTGGAGGGTGAGGGCCCCGGCCTGTGACCGACGCGGGGCGCGGGGCGGGCCCTAGGTCGCCTCGTCCCCGCCCGTCGGCGCGATTCCACGCGAGGGGGCGACGCGCATCCCGTCGAAGGCGATCTTGGCGATGGCGTCGGCGAGCTCCGCCACGGCCGCCTCTCCGCTCGGGCGGTACCACTCGATCGTGGAGTTCACCATTCCGAACAGCAAGCGCGCGGTGAGTGCCGGGCGGATGTCGGTACGAACGTCGCCGTCGGCCTCGGCCTCGGCGACCAGCTCGGCGACGTAGCGGTCGAACTCCCGGCGGCGGGCCAGGGCGTCGCGTTCGATCTCGGTGTTGCCCCGCACCCGCAGCAGCAGGGTGACGAACGGCAGTTCGGCGCAGAGCACCCGCACGCTCGCCCGCAGGAGGTGCTCCAGGCGTTCGATCGCCGACCCCTCGCTCCGCCTGGTCTCGGCCGCGACCGCGAAAAGCTGGTCCAACGCCCGGTCCACCGCCATGCGCAGCAGCTCCTGCTTGCTGGACACGTGGTGGTAGATGGCGGACTTGGTGATCCCCAACGCGCGGCTGAGGTCCTCCATACTCGTGCCGTCGTAACCGCGCTCGTTGAACAGCTTCGCGGCGATCGCCAGCAGCGACTCCACGTCGTACCCGGGCCGCCCCCGACGCTTGGGCGGGGCCGCGGAGGTCGCCGCCGCCCGGTCCGGCTCTACCATCGTCTCTGTCGACACCACGAAAGTGGAGGATATCGCCACCACCGCGTACGGACCGGGTGTCCTCCCCGCATTGGTGTCTCCTCCCCCCGGCGCGCCCCCCGCACCTGGCTCCAGTGTCAGCGTTCGTCGACGACCCGACGCATCTTCCCCACGGACCGTTCGATGGCGTCCTGGTCCACGACGTCGACGGCGACCTGCACCCCGACGCGGTCCTTGATCTGGCGTTCGAGGTCGGCTCCGGCCTGGAGCCTTTGACCGGGGTCCGCGTCGGCGCGCGCCTCGACTCGCACGATCATGTGGTCCAGTCGCTCCCGCTTGCGCAGCACGAGCTGGAAGTGGGGAGAGAGGGCGTCGGTGCGCAGCACGAGTTCCTCGATCTGAGTCGGGAACACGTTCACGCCGCGCAGGATCACCATGTCGTCGCTGCGTCCGGTGACCTTCTCCATCCGGCGGAACGCGGGGCGCGCGGTTCCCGGGAGCAGGCGCGTCAGGTCCCGGGTGCGGTAGCGAATGATCGGCATCGCCTGCTTGGTGAGGGAGGTGAAGACGAGCTCTCCCCGCTCCCCCTCCTCCAGCACGGTGCCGTCCACGGGGTCGATGACCTCGGGGAGGAAGTGATCCTCCCAGATGTGCAGCCCGTCCTTGGATTCCACACACTCCTGGGAGACGCCGGGGCCCATCACCTCGCTGAGGCCGTAGATGTCGACCGCGTGCAGGTTCGTGCGGCTCTCGATCTCGGTACGCATCCCCTGCGTCCACGGTTCCGCGCCGAAGATCCCCACCCGGAGGGACGAGGACGCGGGGTCGATGCCCTGGCGCTCGAACTCGTCGAGGATGGTCAGCATGTAGGACGGCGTGACCATGATGATCTCGGGTCGGAAGTCGTTGATCAGTTGGACCTGGCGTGGGGTCATGCCGCCGGAGGCGGGGACCACGGTGCAGCCGAGCCGCTCGGCTCCGTAGTGCGCGCCCAGGCCGCCGGTGAACAGTCCGTAGCCGTAGGCGACGTGCACCTTGTGGCCCGGGCGTCCTCCGGCCGCGCGGATGGAGCGGGCCATGAGGGTCGCCCAGGTGTCGATGTCGCCCTCGGTGTAGCCGACCACGGTGGGCGTGCCGGTGGTACCGCTGGAGGCGTGGATGCGGCTCACCTGGCTGTCGGGCACGGCGAACAGCCCGAAGGGGTAGTTCTCCCGCAGGTCGTCCTTGGTGGTGAAGGGGAACTTCCGCAGGTCGTCCAGGGTCTGGCAGTCCTGCGGGCTCACTCCGGCGGCGTCGAACGCGGCGCGGTAGTGGGGCACGTGGTCGTAGGCGCGGCGCAGTGTGGCCTGGAGCAGACGCAGTTGGTGCGCGCGCAGCTCGGTGACGCTCAGGCGTTCGGCCGGGTCCAGGGTGGCGGGGTCGGCCGGGGCACCCAGACGGATGCGTGGGGGGACGTCCGTGCTCACTCGTCGTTCCTGTCTGGTCGGAGGGATCGGCTGCGCCCTCGGAACTCCGCGACCACGGTGGAGCCGTCCTCGTCCACGCGGTGCACGGTGACGTCGTAGATGCCGTTGCGGCCGTAGCGGGTGCGCTCCGTGGCGGTGGCGATGAGTTCGTCGCCCAACCGCGCGGGGGCGACGAACGTGATCTCGGCGCCGGAGGCGACGGTGACCGGGCCCTCGCTGTTGCAGGCGCAGGCGAACGTCGTGTCGGCGAGGAGGAACAGGTAGCCGCCGTGCGCGATGTCGTGCCCGTTCACCATGGACGCGGTGATCCGCATGCGGGTCCGCGCGGCCCCGTGTCCGGCCTCCAGCAGTTCGATGCCGAGAGACTTGGAGGCGACGTCGTCGGCGAACATCGCCAACGCGGGGTTGTGGCTGTCTTCGGCGGCCGACGGCACGGGCGTCACGCTACCCATCTAACTGACCGAACGGACGGTTGCTAATCGGTAGGGGCCCAGTTAACGCGTGCCGTCACAACCGTGTCAAGGGTTACGTCCGCCGCGCCGAACGGGCGCGGATCGGCCCGAGCACGGGACACCCCGACCCCGTGGGACACCCTTCCCCGCCGGCGCGCTCTACGTTAGGCTAATTTCCCGAACGTTCGGTTGGTTATTCGTGGCGCGACGCCCCGGACCCGCGTCCGCACCGACTCCGGGACACACCGTCTCCGTGAAGTGGCGACAAGGGAGGACAGCACTCCGATGACGACGCTGCGCAGCTATGTCAGCGGTGAGTGGCACGCCCCGACCGGTGACGGCACCCCGATCCTGGACGCCGTCACCGGCGACGAGGTGGCCCGCGTGTCCGCCGCCGGGGTCGACCGGCCGGCGGCCGTGACGTACGCCCGTGGTGTGGGTGGCCCGGCCCTGCGGTCGCGGACGTTCCACCAGCGCGCCGCGATCCTGAAATCCCTGGCCAAGCACCTGCGCGACCACCGTGAGGAGCTCTACGCGCTGTCCGCCCGCACCGGTGCGACCCGGGGCGACGCACGGTTCGACGTGGACGGGGGCATCGGTGTCCTGTTCAGCTACGCCAGCAAGGGGCGACGCGAGCTCCCCAACGACACCGTCTACGTGGACGGACCGGTGGAGCCGCTGGGCCGACAGGGCACGTTCGTCGGCCAGCACGTCATGTCTCCGCTGCACGGCGTGGCGGTGCAGATCAACGCGTTCAACTTCCCCGTGTGGGGTCCGCTGGAGAAATTCGCGCCGGCGTTCCTGGCCGGTGTCCCCAGCCTCGTCAAGCCGGCCAGCCAAACCGCCTATCTCACCCACCGACTGGTCGAGATCATCGTGGATTCCGGCCTGCTGCCGGACGGCACCCTCCAGCTCCTGTGCGGCGCCGCCGGCGACCTGCTCGACCACCTGACCGAGCAGGACCTCCTGTCGTTCACGGGCTCGGCCGCGACGGCACGTCAGCTACGGACCCACCCCACGATCGTCCGGGACTCGGTGCGGTTCAACGCCGAGGCCGACTCCCTCAACATGTCCGTCCTGGGGCCGGACGCCACCCCCGGCGGCACGGTCTTCGACCTGTTCGTGGACCAGCTCGTCACCGAGATGACGGTCAAGGCGGGGCAGAAGTGCACCGCGATCCGCCGCGCCCTCGTCCCCCGGGAACTCATGGACGCGGTGTCCGACGCGGTCGCCGACCGGCTGTCCCGCGTGGTGGTGGGCGACCCCGGAAACGAGACGGTCACCATGGGGGCGTTGGCGAGTCTGGAGCAGCGTGACGAGGTGCGTCGTGGCGTGAAGGCGCTGGCGGCCGCGACCCGAACCGTCTCCGGCGATCCGCGACACGTGGACACGGTCGACGCCGATCCCGAGCGTGGCGCGTTCCTGGCGCCGATCCTGCTGCGCGCCGACGACCCCAACGCGGCCGAGCCGCACGAGATCGAGGCGTTCGGCCCGGTCAGCACCCTGGTTCCCTACACGTCGGTGGAGCAGGCCGTGGAGCTCGCGGCGCGTGGCCGGGGAAGCCTCGTGGGTTCGGTGGTGTCCGCCGACGCCGACGTCGCCGCGCGGGTGGTGCGCGGCGCGGCGCCGTGGCACGGACGGATCCTCGTCCTGGACCCGGACGACGCGGCGGAGTCCACCGGGCACGGATCACCGCTACCGATGCTCAGCCACGGCGGCCCCGGCCGTGCCGGCGGCGGGGAGGAGATGGGTGGCGTCCGTGGGGTGCTGCACCACATGCAACGCACCGCCGTCCAGGCGAGCCCGAAGGTCCTGGGCCGGGTCACCGGACGCTGGGTTCCGGGCGGCCCCCGGCGCGAGGACAGCCGGCATCCGTTCCACAAGTCCCTGGCCGAGCTGCGGGTGGGTGACCACGTCACGGCCGGGCCGAGGACGGTTACCGCTGAGGACGTCGCGCACTTCGCGGAGTTCACCGGCGACACCTTCTACGCGCACACCGACGCCGAGGCCGCGGCCGCCAATCCGTTCTTCGACGGGATCGTGGCGCACGGCTACCTGGTGGTGTCGCTGGCGGCCGGGTTGTTCGTGGCGCCGGAGCCCGGTCCGGTCCTCGCCAACTACGGGCTGGAGAACCTCCGGTTCCTCACCCCCGTGGCCCCCGGTGACGCGCTGACGGTGACCCTGACCGCGGGCCAGATCACGCCCCGGGTGGACGCCGACTACGGGGAGGTGCGCTGGGACGCCGACGTCGTGAACCAGAACGGGGAGTCGGTCGCCCGCTACGACGTGCTCACTCTGGTGGCCAAGGAGTGGAAGAGATGACGACAACCGCAACGGACGAGGAACTGAACGAGGAGTTCACCCGGCTGGTCGACCGGGACCAGCGGATCGAGCCGCGCGACTGGATGCCCGACGGCTACCGCAGGACACTGATCCGGCAGATCGCCCAGCACGCCCACTCCGAGATCATCGGGATGCAGCCTGAGGGGAACTGGATCACCCGGGCGCCGTCGCTGCGCCGCAAGGCCATCCTGCTGGCCAAGGTGCAGGACGAGGCGGGGCACGGCCTCTACCTGTACTCGGCGGCCGAGACGTTGGGCGCAGACCGGGGCGACCTCACCCAGCGCCTGGTCGACGGGCGCCAGAAGTACTCGTCGATCTTCAACTACCCGACGTTGAGCTTCGCCGACGTGGGCGTGATCGGTTGGCTCGTCGACGGCGCCGCGATCTGCAACCAGGTCCCGCTGTGCCGCAGCTCCTACGGACCCTACGCGCGCGCGATGATCCGCATCTGCAAGGAGGAGTCCTTCCACCAGCGGCAGGGCTACGAGCTCCTCCTGACGATGATGCGCGGGACGCCGGCGCAGCGGGCGATGGTGCAGGAGGCGACGGACCGGTGGTGGTGGCCGTCGTTGATGATGTTCGGCCCGCCCGACGACGCCTCGCCCAACAGCGCGCGGTCGATGGCGTGGAAGATCAAGCGGCACACCAACGACGAACTGCGGCAACGCTTCGTGGACATGTCGGTCCCACAGGCGGACGTGCTGGGTGTGCGCCTCCCCGACCCCGAGCTGCGGTGGAACGAGGAGCGCGGCCACTACGACTTCGGGGCCATCGACTGGGACGAGTTCACCGAGGTCGTGCGGGGCAACGGGCCGTGCAACGCCGAACGTGTGGCGCACCGCCGGCGCGCCCTGGACGACGGCGCCTGGGTGCGGGAGGCCGCCGCGGCGCACGCCGCCAAGCACGCCGCGCCGAACGCTGGAGGGGAGGCGGCATGAGCGAGACAGTCCAGCAGGAGTGGCCGCTGTACGAGGTGTTCGTGCGCAGCAAGCGAGGGCTCAACCACGTCCACGTGGGCTCGCTGCACGCGGCCGACGACACGATGGCGGTACGCAACGCGCGGGACCTCTACACCCGTCGCAACGAGGGCGTCAGCATCTGGGTGGTCCGGGCCAGCGCCATCACCGCGTCCAGCCCGGAGGAGAAGGACCCGTTCTTCGCACCGTCCGCGGACAAGGTCTACCGCCATCCCACGTTCTACGAGATCCCGGACGACGTGCCGCACATGTAGCGCCCACGGGGCCGGCAGCACGCTGGGAAGACAGGGAGACATCGGTGTCCTTCGACAACGCCTACGAGTCCCTCACCGAGGGGGACGACGACGCCCGCTGGGCCTTCGGCACCGGTTTCGTCAACCCGCTGGCGGGCGTGGACACGCGCCTGCCGGTCGGGGTCGACCCCGGCGACCTGGAGGCCTACTGCCTGATGCTGGGCGACGACGCGCTCATCCTGTCGCACCGGCTGCAGGAGTGGGTGACCAACGCCCCGGAGCTCGAGGACGAGGTCGCCCTGGCCAACATCGCCCTCGACCTGCTCGGCCAGGCGCGAATGCTCCTCACCCGCGCCGCGACCGCCGCCCCGGGCGGAGACGACGGCCCAGCGCGCGGGAGCGAGGACGACTACGCGTTCCTCCGTGCCGAGCACGAGTTTCGCAACGTGCGTCTCGCGGAGCTCGACAACGGCGACTTCGCCTTCTCCATCGCGAGGCTGCTGGTCATGTCGTCGTGGCGCCTCGCGATGACCGACGGGCTGCGGCACAGCGCGGACCCGGTGCTCGCCGCGATCGCCGCGAAAGCGGTCAAGGAGATCACCTACCACCGCGACTACGCCGCCCAGTGGACCGTCCGTCTCGGCGACGGAACGGAGTACTCGCGGGCGCGGATGTCGGCGGCGCTGGCGGACGTCTGGCCCTACGTCCCCGAACTGTTCCGGACCCACCATGTGGAGGAACGCCTCACCCACACCGGCGTCGCGGTCGACCCGCGATCCCTGCGCGATGAGGTCGAAGGCGTCCTGAACCAGGTCCTCACCGCCGCGACCCTCCAACGCCCCGACACTGCCCCACGAGCGGGAGTCGCGGGCCGCACCGGCCGGGACGGAATCCACACCGAGTCCTTCGGCTACGCCCTGGCGGAGCTCCAAAGCGTCGCCCGCGCCCACCCGGGGGCGACATGGTGAGCACCGAAAACCACGTCGCGCCGTCCCGGCCAACAAGGCCCCGCGAGGAACGCCCATCGCGACGAGTCGACCAGGCCCCGGCGGTCGGTGGGATGCCGAGCGGGGCTTTCGCGGCGGCTTCACCGCACCCGGCCGGGGAAACGGAGGTGCCGTGGTGACGTCGCTGGAGATCGCGCGGGCGGTCGCCGAGGAGGTGACCGACCCGGAGCTGCCGATGGTGACACTCGCGGACCTCGGGGTGTTGCGGGGGGTGGGCGAGGAGAGTGGGACGGTCGTCGTGACCATCACTCCGACCTACAGCGGCTGCCCGGCGATCGACGCGATGCGTGACGACCTGGAGCGCGCGCTGCGTGGCGCCGGGGTGAGCGACCTCGAGATCCGGACCGCGTTGGATCCGGCGTGGACCAGCGACTGGATCACGGCGCGTGGGCGGCGGCGGTTGGCCGAGTCGGGGATCGCCCCGCCGGACCCCGCGCCGGTCCACACGTCAGGGCCGATCCCGCTGCGGTTGAGGCCCACCGTGCGTGTCGTCCCGTGTCCTCGGTGCGGTTCGCGTGACACCGAGGAGTTGTCACCGTTCTCCGCCACGGCGTGCAAGGCCCTACGGCGCTGCCGTACCTGTGCCGAGCCGTTCGAGAAGTTCAAGGAACTGTAGGCCCGGCCGTGGGTGCGAACGACCCGCCTGTAGCAGGTGAATATGCACGATCACTCGATGGATGTGAGCGGATACCGATGGGTGTGGAGAAATCCTGATGGGTGGAGTTACCGCGAGTGGGGTGCGCGCCGAGTTCCATGAGCTCACCGTCGCCGAGGTGACCGCGCTGTGCGACGACGCCGTCGCGGTGACCTTCGCCGTGCCGCCCGAT
This sequence comes from Spiractinospora alimapuensis, assembly GCF_018437505.1. NCBI lineage: Bacteria > Bacillati > Actinomycetota > Actinomycetes > Streptosporangiales > Nocardiopsidaceae > Spiractinospora > Spiractinospora alimapuensis. The sequence goes on from NZ_CP072467.1 coordinate 2,557,572, forward strand.
CTTCGAGACCGATACGTGTTCCGGCCGGGCCAGTCGGTCGTGCTGCGGCGCTTCGTCGACGGACGTGAGGAGCGGCGTAACTACTCGATCTGCGCGCCGGACGGAGAACGCCTGCGGATCGGGGTTCGGGCGATCCCCGACGGTCTGTTCTCCACCTGGTTGGTGCGGGAGGTGCGGACGGGGGACCGCGTGGAGGTGTCCACCCCGACCGGCACCTTCACGCCGCCGGCCGACAGCGGACGCCACCACGTCCTCGTGGTGGCGGGCTCCGGCATCACTCCGTCGCTGTCGATCGCCGCGTCGCTGCTCCGGGACCCCACGTGCACGGTGACCCTGTTCTACGGGAACCGCCGCGCCTCCACGGTGATGTTCGCCGAGGAGCTGGCGGACCTGAAGGACCGATACCCCGCGCGGTTCCACCTGGCGCACGTCCTGTCCCGGGAACCACGGGAGGCCGAGCTCTTCTCCGGCCGCCTGGACGCGGAGAGACTGCGTGCGCTCCTGCCCCGGACCGTGTCCACCGACCAGGTGGACCAGTGGTGGCTCTGTGGACCGTTCGCGATGGTGACGGAGGCGGAGGAGCTGCTGGCCTCGATGGGGGTGCCACGGGACAGAACCCACCACGAACTCTTCTACGTGGGCGACGCGCCACCGCCACCGGTGGACCGCGTCGAGCCCACACCCGAGGGGAAGACCAGCGATGTCACCGCCGTTCTCGACGGCCGGAGCTCCACGGTCTCCGTTCCCCAGGGGGTCTCGGTGCTGGAAGGGGCGCAACGTGCCCGTCCCGACCTGCCCTTCGCCTGTAAGGGAGGCGTCTGTGGGACGTGCCGAGCCCGGCTGGTGTCGGGCGAGGTGCACATGCGACGCAACTACGCGTTGGAGGACTCCGAGGTCGAGGCCGGTTTCGTCCTGACCTGCCAGTCCATCCCGATCACCGAACAGGTGACCGTGGACTACGACCACTGAGAACCGCCACGGACGAACGTCGCTACGCGGTGGAACGGGGGCGTCGGGGGTGGTCAGTAGTCACAGGTCTCCACGTCGGCCAGCTCGAGCAGTGTCCGGACGTGCGCCTCGGTCGCGTCGCCGTAGGTGCACCGCGCCACGGCGAGCAGCGGCGCCATGGCGGTGCAGACGTCCAGCAGCCGCTCCTCGGTGGTGCCGATCCGCGGCGCCAGGACGCGCACCCGACGGTCGACCTCGTCGCGGCTCTCCGCCTTCCACAGCGCCCAGTCGACCGCGTCGAAGGCGGGGTCGCCGAGGCATCCCTGGGGGTCGATGGCCACGAGTCCCCGGTTCGGACCGCCGTACAGAACGTGGTTGGGGTACAGATCTCCGTGCAGGGGGACCAGGGTCTCCTGCGAGTCCGCGAGAGCGCGGGCGCGTCCGAAGCCGCGGTGGAGGAGCGCCAGGGAGATCCGGTCGGCGGCGGGGCCCTCCGCCCGGCGCTGCTCCCAGTGATCGTAGAAGAAGTGGATCCGCCCGATCAGCGACCGCAACTGGGCGATCTGTCGGTCGGTCATGCGCACTTCGTGCAGTTCACTGAGCAGGTCGCCGACCTCGCCCATGTCCGGGACCACACCACGCTCGAAGACGGTGTCGCCCGGCTCTATGGCCTCCTGCAGCAGGACACCGGCGGACGGGTCAACCTCCAGGACGCGGGGTACCCGCCTGGACTCCTCCCAGAGGCGCAACATGCGTGCCTCCGCGGCGATCAGGCCGGCGTCGGGACCGACCTTGAGCATGCACGCCGTACCGTCGGCCCGCTGGCACCCGTAGACCGCGGAGGTCCGACCGCCGCGTCGGACACCGGTATAGGTGATCTTCCAGCGTTCCGCCACGGCGGTAAGGCGCTGCGGGAGTCCCGACGCCCAATGTCGGGCCCCGACCCCGAACCGTTCCACTAACAACGAGAGATGATCTTCGTCCACCGAACCCACTGTGACCCACTCCATACTCCTCACTGTACGGGGAAGGTCCCAACGCCCACGGAGCCCAGACGGCACAGGACTTACGCGCGCAGCCGGGTGGCCGCCGCGCGGTGCTGGGCGAGCAGCGCCTCCACGACGAAGTCCGCGGGCCACAGCGGATCGGCGACGGCCGTCGCCCCGACCTCACGCAGGAGTGCGTGGTCGGTGCCGCCGACCAGACGCCACGGGGCGACGGCGACGCGGTCCCTGCCGTCCCGCCGCATCCGCTCCACCGCGTCCAAGGCCGACGGATCCGAGGCGCGCACGTAACCGACCTGCACCGGGGCCTCGGCATGGCGGCGCAGCATGCGTGCGGCGAGCTCGACCTCGGTCCGTTCCTCGGCGTCGGTGACACCGTCGACCGCGAGCACCACGGCCTCTCCCCTGCGCCATCCGGCGGACTCCAGTCGGCGCACCAGGTGCGCGACGATCGACGGGGCCGCGCCGAGCGGCTCGACCGCGAAGGAGTCGAATCGGTTGTCCAGGTCGAGCGTGGCGAACTGGTGTGCGCTCGCGGTGTCCTCGCCGGCCAGGAACGCCGGAACCGCGATGACGGAGCGCTCCAGTTCCTCGATGAGCGCGGCCGCGTCGCCGTCGAACGCCGGTATGACCTCGACCTCATTGCGCGCGGCGGCCGCGTTCGCCAATTCGTTCAACGCGTCCATCCGCGTGGGGTCATTCGAGCCATCAGCAACAAGAACCATTGCCGGAACCATGTTCGTCTCCTTCGAACCGTCCCCCGAGGGGTCGCGAAATCGCCTCGGGCTGTCGTTCGAGAGAACGCGCGTCGCGCACGCGAAATCGCGACTGCGTGTGACGCACAGCCGCCGGTCGCCGTCCCTCCAGTCGGCGACGAATTCGCGGATCACCCGAGGGGGATTATCGCTGGGCGGAAATATCAGTATATGCGGGAAGTAACGTTTTCGCCATAATGATCAGTGTTATCCACACCACCAGAATCAAATCCACTTACCATTCTTCGCTTGGACTGACCGGAATGGGAACCTCCCGGTCCACGGCCTCACCTGCTAGATGACCGTGTCGGGCGACTTGCCAAGGCCGTGCGCGGATCCCACACTGAGATGAGGGCAGGCGCCGCGCCCGTGAAGACGGCCTGACTGGAGACCTGACGCATGCCGATTCACCCCCATGTGCAGACCGTCGCAGAAGCGTTTCTCAGCGCAGCCGATTCCGAGGCCCCTGGCCTGGTCGAGGGCCTCTACCTGACCGGGTCGGTCGCGTTGAGCGACTTCCGGCCCCACGTGTCCGACATCGACTTCGTGGTCGTGACGGCGCGCACATGTCGGGACACCGACCGCGACGCGCTGCGTCGCGTCCACGCCCGGGTACGGGCCGCGCACTCGCGTCCGCAGTTCAACGGGATCCACGTGACGTGGGAGGACCTCGCCAACGACCCACGCGCCTGCTCCGCCGTCCCCTCCGTGCTCAGCGGACGTTTCCGCTCCCGCGCCAGCGCCGACGTCAACCCGGTGACCTGGCGGGTGCTCGCGGAGAAGGGCATCGCGATGCGCGGCCCCCTCCCGGTGGAGCTGGACGTCTGGGACGAGCGCGAGGGCCTGCTGTCGTGGTCCATGGGCAGCCTGGACGAACAGTGGCGGCGCTGGCGCGCGAAGGCGGGGCGGCTGCTCACCCCGCGTGGGCTGGCGGTACTCGGCTCGCTCGCGCCCTCCTGGAGTGTGCTGAGCGTGAGCCGGCTCCACTTCACCCTGCGCACCGGCGAGATCACCTCCAAGTCCGGTGCCGGCTTCTACGCGTTGCACGCCTTCGAGGAGCGCTGGCGCACCGTCGTCAACGAGTGCCTCCGGGTCCGGCGCGGGTCCAGCGTTCCGTCGCTCTACCCCAACTCCCTCGCCCGCCGCCGTGCCGCCCTCGATTACATCGAGATGGTGCTGGACGACGCGCTCCACCCCAGCCCGGCCTAAGCCCCCACCCCCACCCCGTGGATCTTGCTGCCAGCGACAACCTGGGCGCCATCAGATGCGACAGCTGCAAGATCAACGAAGGGGAGGCAGTTGGAGGTCCGCACTGACCCACCCACCGGACACCTTCACTCTCAGGGCATGAGACGCGGTGCAGCCAACAGAGTCGCCCCATCGTCCGAAACCGACCGCGCCGACCCACCCACCGGACACCTTTACTCTTGGGGCATGACCTACCGCCCCATCGTCCGGTTCGGCGATCCGGTTCTGACGACGCCGACCGAACCCGTCACGAGCTTCGGTCAGGACACGCGGAAGCTGGTGCGGGACCTCTTGGACACCGTGGACGCGCCCGGGCACGCTGGGGTCGCGGCGACGCAGATCGGTGTGAGCCAGCGGGTCTTCAGTTACAACGTCGAGGGCACGATCGGCTACCTCATCAACCCTTCGATCGTGGAGCTGTCGGAGGATACCCAGGACGGTGAGGAGGGGTGCCTGTCCATTCCGGGCTTGTACTTCCCCACGGTCCGCGCGCAGCACGCGGTGGCCAGGGGTGTTGATCTCGACAATGAGCCGGTGACGCTCGAGGGGTCCGGTCTGATGGCCCGGTGCCTACAGCATGAGATCGACCACCTCGACGGCATGCTCTACGTCAGCCGGCTGGAGCGTGAGTTGCGCCGTACCGCGATGCGTCAGATCCGTCAGTCGGAGTGGTTCCTCCCGGATCAGGAACCGGTCAAGGGCGGACTCCCGAGCGCTTTCGGGGGTTGATTGCCCTGACCATGGGGCCGGCCCTGGCACGCCCCACCTGAAACACCCGGCTCACCCGACTAGGCAGATCACACATCGATCACATATGGTGCCGGCCGGGACATTTTTCCCTTCCGGGGGCCCTCCGCCGGGCTTCGAGTCCCTCTTCGATGCCGAGTGCCCCGGTGACCCCACTGTCTCCGACGGAGTTTCTCAGTGAGTGACAGATCTACCTCCTTTTGCCTGAACGCCCACGGCACGCGGCGTATCGCCGTGGGCGTCGTGGCCCTGGCCCTCGGCCTCACCACGTTGACGCACCCGGCGGCGGCCGACGATCTGGATGATCTCGACCTCGACGAGCTCAACGATCGCGCGGAGGAACTGGAAGAGGAGTACGACGGCGAAGTGCCGGAGTTCACCAACGCCAAGGAGGAGGCCGAGGCGGCGCAGGAGGAACTGGACCAGGTCAACGAGGACCTGGAGGCCGCGCGCCAGCGCGTGTCGCAGCTCGCCGCCGCCCAGTACCGCGGCTCGGGTCTGGATCCCACGATGGAGCTCATGGTCTCCTCCGATCCCGAGAACGTGTTGGAGGACGCCAGCGTGGTGGGCCACATGGCGCACCGGGAGAGCGGACTCGTGCTGAACCTCGTCGACGCGAAGGCGGAGTCGGAGGACGCCGCGGACACCGCCGCGGAGGCCCTGTCCGCGGCCGAGGAGATCATCGAGGACCTCGAGAGCCGCCGTGACGAGGTCGCGGAGCGCATCGAGGAGTTGGAGGCGGAGGAGCTTCCAAGTGGTGGCGGCGACGGCACCATCCCCGAGAGTGTCAAGGGCTGGGGATGGGACGGGGCGACGCCGCGGATGGCGGCCGCGCGCGATGAGATCATCATGGAGCTCGGGACCCCCTACGACGTGGGATGCCTGCGGCCGGGCGACCCCGGAGACCACGGCACCGGAAACGCCTGCGACTGGATGATGAGCGTGGGCGGGACGATGCCCACGGACGAGAACCTGGCCTGGGGCGACGCGATCGCCGACTACGCCATCGAGAACGCCGACCGGCTCGGCATCAAGTACGTGATCTGGAAGCAGCGAATCTACGACACCCGGACCTCCGGTGGCTGGTCACAGATGGGCGACCGCGGCAGCATCACCGAGAACCACTGGGACCACCCGCACATCTCCGTGTTCTGAGCCGACCGGCACACGCCACCCCCGATGGACTGTGGCCGGGCGGGCTATCCGATCCCTCGGTGAAGGGTCAGGAAGAGCAGCGCGGTCGACAGGAGCAGGCCACCGGTCAGGAAACAGACCCGTGCCGGTGCCGCCTGTCGTCGGGTCTCCGAAGTGGTGAACATTACCGTGGCCGTGCCCAGGGAGATCATGAGGGCCATCACGATGTAGACCGGCGTTTGGTACAGCCACGAATAGAGCACGAAGTGCATCGACGTGATCCCCGCGAAGGCCAGGGGCACGAGGGTGTACTGCTGCTTGACGACGAGGTAGATCAGGAACGGTAGTCCCAGAAGTTGGGAGGTCCCGACCAGGATCGACAGTTGCGTGATCTCCTCCGCGACGGGCCGATCCTGACCCACCGCCCCGATCAGTGCCGAGAGGGCAAAGGCCACGGGGAAGGCGACCATGCCCTGGAACAGCGTGGCGAGGGCGGCCGTCCTCGCTGACGCCCACCGCCAGAGGGCGCCGCAGATCAGCCAGGTCGCGCCGTAGGCCGAGAGGAAGGCCACGCCGGACACGTTCTCCTCGGCGAGGAGCCGCAGCGACTCAACCAGTTCCATTGTCGCCCCTCCGCCGCCCGTGTCCCTCACTCCGTGGAGAGGCGTTCCGCGACCCACTCGGCGATGCTGTCGACCAGTTCCTCGGTCATGGCGGACTCGCCGTGCCGGAGTCCGGGCACCAGCCACAGCTCCTTGGGTTCGTTGGCGGCCTCGTGGATGCGTTGGGCGTGTTCGACCGGGAAGTAGTCGTCGCTGTCCCCGTGGATGACGAGCAGTGGTCTGGGAGTGACCGAGCCGGCGAGCTCCGTGGGGTCCGGTGGGATCGGGTCCCACTCGTGCCGCGTGACCCGGACGTTGCGGGACATGCGGAGGAAGAAGCGACCGATACGGTGCTCGACCCCGATGTGCAGTAGCCGCATGCGCAGGGTGCCGCGGTAGTACCAACGGCTGGGCCCGGACACGGCGACGACCGCGTCCACTCCCCCCATGAGCGCGGCGTGCCGGATGGCCACGGAGGCACCCATGGAGAAACCCACCGTGACGATGCGGGTGTAACCCCGCTCCGTGAGGTGGTCGACGACGGCCCGCAGGTCGTGGATCTCGCGGTCGCCGACCGTACTCTCGCCCGTCGACCCGTGGTGACCACGGAAGTCGAAGGACATGACGTCGGCGACGCGCAGTAGCCCGCTCGCGATCCTCCGGTTGGGTTCCATGCGCCAGCCGCCGGTGAATCCGCTGGCGACGACGATGACGTTGTCACGGGGCTCGGCGGCGGTCAGCAGCGCGGTCTCGAGCTCGACACCGTCGCGCGTGGTGACCATGCCCCGTTCGGGTTCTGGGAGATGGGCCGAGGCCCGCACCGTTTCGGACACGTCTTCATGGTGCCCGATGACGGCGTCCCTTACCGGTCATCAACAGCAGGGAAACGCCCAAGAGGACGTGAGCCACGATCGCGACGACGAGGCTGCCGGTACCCAGGTAGAGGACCATGTAGAGCACGCCGAGGAGTCCGGGGCCGAGGAGTCCGCGCCAGCCCTGGTAGATGTGGCCCACCGCGTAGAGCACGCAGGAGACCGGGGCGACGATCCAGAGGGGCAGCCCCATGCTCACCCCGAAGGTGACCAGGAACCCGCGGTAGAGAAGTTCCTCGGCGATGGCGGCGACGATGGTGGCCAGGAACGACATGCGTCGCTCGGACCGGGTTCGCGGTGCGAGGACCTCGCCCTGCGCCGAGTCGTCCTCGTCGTGTCGCTCGGTGGACGGGCTGAACGTCTGCGTCGCCGCACCGTGCGGCTCCGCCCCGGGGGGAGCTCCGTAGGGGTCCGCCGGGGGCGGGAAGGCCTGCGTGTGGGCGCCGTTGTCCGGCGGGCCGTACTCCTCGGGTGGGGAGTATCCCTCGGGAGGGCCAAGCTGGTCCGGCGGACCGGTGGGCGCGCGTGATCCACGCAGGAGCGGGAGCAGGAACGCCACGCCGATGGCCGCCGCGAAAGCGAGGACGGCACCGATGAGCGGGATGAGGTTGTGCGGGACGCGGAGTCCCAGGTCGCCGAAGGCGACACCGGGCGAGAGCACGATCGCGGCGACCACGGCCAGGATCCACACGGCGTGGACGGCCATCGCGATGAGATAGGTACGGGTCAGCGCGCGGCGGTCCCGCACCCGCCTACGTTCCAGGCGGCGGTACAGCCACCGGTTGACCAGAGGTTCCCCCACCGCGGCGTAGACCAGCAGCGCCAGTCCCACCGGCGCGATGAGAAGGGTGAACTCGGGATTCACGTCGGACCAGGGCACGTGGGACAGCCTAGGAGATTCCCGGACCGCTCGGACACGTCCGCTCGTCCCGCCGACCCACGGCCACCTCCCGTTGTTCGTTCCAGGACTACCACACCCCGGGGAACCTGGGCGTCCCCTCTTGTGATATAGGCGCTCCGGGTAGACGGTTAGTAGTGGCACGTGTCACACCGGACACGGTTCGACCGATGGCTGGGAGGCGATGAGCATGGCTGAGAAGAACGGTCCGGCGACCGCCGGCAGGGCACCGACGGCCGACCGTCCCACGCGGATACGCAACGTGGCGGTGGTCGGCCCTTCCGGAACCGGGAAGACGACCCTCACCGAGGCCCTGCTCTTCCACGCCGGCGCCACCACCCGCCAGGGGCGGGTCGAGGACGGGACCACGGTCAGCGACTTCGACGACGTCGAAACCCGCCAGGGACGCTCGGTCAACCTCACGCTGTCGCCGTTCCAGTGGGGCGACATCAAGATCAACCTGCTGGACACCCCCGGATACGCCGACTTCCTCGGCGACCAACGCGCCGGGATCCGCGGCGCCGACGCGGTCCTGTTCCTCGTCTCCGCCGTGGACGGTGTCGACGCCCGCTCCCGACTGGCCTGGGACGAGTGCGCAGCGGTCGAGGTGCCCCGCGCGATCGTGATCACGAAGTGCGACCATCCCCGAGCCGACTTCCCCGGCGTGGTGGCCCAGTGCCAGGAGGCGTTCGGCGCCGACTCCCTCCCGGCGTTCGTTCCGGTCCGGTCCGGCACGGGCGACGCCACCACACTCACCGGGATCCTCACCCTGCTGTCCCAGCGCTACTACGACTACTCCTCGGGCACCCGGCACGACGCCACCCCACCGGAGGACCTGACCCTGGAGATGGAGGGCGAGCGGGCCGCGCTGATCGAGGGGATCATCCAGGAGAGTGAGGACGAGGCGCTCATGGAGCGCTATCTCAGCGGAGAGGACATCGACGCGGCGTCACTGGCCGACGACCTCCGCGCCGCGGTCGCGCGTGGCGGCTTCCACCCGATCGTCCCCGTCTCTGCCACGACCGGCATCGGTGTCCTGGAGCTGCTGGACGAGATCCCCACGGCGTTCCCCTCACCGGTCGAACGCTCCGCCCGCACGGCGACGGACGCGACCGGCCGAGAGCGGGCCGTCCCCTGCGATCCCGACGGCCCGTTGGTGGCCCAGGTGCTGAAGACCATCAACGACCATTACGTCGGCCGGATCAGCCTGGTCCGTGTCCTGTCCGGACGTCTGGCCGCCGACGCCACGGTGCGCGTGAGCCACGCTCGCGTCGACACGGATCCACAGCGGCTCGCCGACAGCGACGAACGCGTCGGGGCGGTGTCGGCGCCCCTGGGCAAGCAGTCCCGCTCGGCGGGTGAGGTCATGGCCGGGGACATCTGCGCCGTCGCCAAGTTGAGCCAGGCGGAGACCGGCGACACGTTATCCGCGCCCCAGACACCCCTGCGCCTGGAGGCGTGGTCGTTCCCGGAACCGCTGCTGCCGACCGCCCTGCGCGCCCGGTCGAAGGCCGACGAGGACAAGCTCGCGCAGGCGGTGGCCAAGCTCTCCGAGGAGGACACCACACTGCGGGTCGAGGTGAACGCCGAGACCCACCAGATGGTGCTCTGGTGCCTGGGTGAGGCCCACCTCGACCTGGTGATGGACCGGCTCGCCAACCGACACGGTGTGGCGGTGCTCGACGAGCCGGTGCGGGTGCCGCTGCGGGAGACGTTCACGGTCCCCGCCCAGGGCCAGGGGCGCAACGTGAAACAGACCGGCGGACACGGAGAGTACGGGGTCTGCAACATCGAGGTCGAACCCCTTCCCTCGGGATCGGGACTCCAGTTCGTGGACAAGATCGTCGGCGGGGTGGTGCCGCGCCAGTTCATCCCGTCGGTGGAGAAGGGCGTCCGTAACCAGATGGAGCAGGGCGTCGTCGGCGGCTACCCCGTGGTCGACATCAAGGTCACGCTCTATGACGGCAAGGCCCACTCGGTGGACTCCTCCGACAGGGCCTTCCAACGCGCGGGCAAACTCGCCCTCAAGGACGCGGCCGAACGGTCGACACTGACCATGCTGGAGCCGATCGACACGGTGTCGGTGCTGGTGAACGACGAGTACGTCGGCGCGGTGATGAGCGACCTGTCCGCCCGCCGCGGCCGCGTGCTGGGCAGCGAGCCCGCCGGGAACGGCCGCACGGTGATCCGCGCCGAGGTTCCGGAACTGGAGATCACCCGCTACGCGATCGATCTCCGCTCGGTGTCCCACGGCACCGGGACCTTCACCCGCAGCTATCTCCGCTACGAACCGCTCCCACCCCAGCTCGCCCAGAAACACCACGACGCGGACGACGCTCCCTAGCTGCCCGCCCGGTGGGGTGGCGGGCAGCACCCCCACCCGTGCGGGGCCCAGTCCGGCAGGGCCCCGCACCGCGGTCACGTGTCCGGGCGGGGACCGATCGAGGGAGGTCCACTCAGAGTTCGTAGGCCTGGTTGGGGCCCGGGCCGTGTGGGCCGTCGTCGTCGGGCGGGACGACGGGCGGGCCGGCGGGGGGTGGTGGTGGCGGGTAGGGGGCGGCGGGGTCGAAGGTGAAGGCGGGTTGGCCGCCGGAAGGGGTTGGGGGTGCTCCGTGGAAGGGGGCCGGACCGGCCGGGTCGAAGGTGAAGGGCGGCGGGCCGTCCGGCGGCTCCTGGGCCCCACCCTCCATCGGGCCCTCGGACGGTGGCGGCGCCGCGAGAGGCGCGCCCTGGGGCGGTGGCGGAGGCGGCGGCGCCGCGAACGCGGGCCCTGACGGCGGAGGGGGAGGTGGCGCGGCGGGACCGGGGGGAACCACGGGCTCGGGCCCCGCGGGCGCCGGGCCCTCGACGACGTCACCGAGGAGTTCCGGCATGTCCGCCTGCTGAGTCATCACGGCGGGCTCCACCGGGTGGGGTGCGCCGTCGTCGACGATCGGGGGTGTTCCACCGCCGCCGTCGGTGTCGTCGAGGTGGATCGCGAGCGCCGGTCCGGTCTCGGGGGCGGCCGGCGCGAACTGCGCCGGCTCGGCGTCGGCCTCCGTGAGGCCGCCGGGGACGGCGAGCGGCGTCGCCGGGACCTCCTCCGTGCCGAGGTAGCTCATCGCCGCGACCGTCATCGCGGCGACACCGGCCCGCAGGGTCGGTTCCCGGTCCGGGGCGAAGAACGGGGAGTGGTTCTCCGGGACGTTCACGAGCTTCTCGTAGGGGGTGTCGCCCGGCGCCTTCTCCCATACCTCGTGCGGAGTGCCCCCGAGCAGCCAGTAGACCGTCGGGATCGGGTCCTCGGAGTCCGGGAGACCGAACTCGCCACAGTCCTCGCTGCCGGTACGGGGGTCGAGCAGGTCCACCACATGGGGTTCGCCGAAGTAGGCGCGGTGCGCGGCGCGCACTTGGTCGGTGTTGCCGGGATCGTTGGCCGTCGGGGCGACGCGCGCCTTGAGGGTGACCTCGGGCTCGCGGGGCGCGGCGGCGGCCAGGGCCTCGGCCTGGATGACGCGCCGGACCGCGGCCTCCACCCGCGCGTGGACGGCCAGGTCGAAGGCCCGGATGTCGACCTCGAAGTAGGCCTCGTCCGGGATGATGTTGCTGCGGGAGCCCGCCGAGAGGACGCCCACCGTCACCACGGCCATGTCGGTGGGATCGACCTCGCGGGCGACGATGCCCTGGAGCCGGGTGACGATGTTGGCGACGACCAACACCGGGTCCACCGTGGCGTGGGGGCGTGAGGCGTGGCCGCCCCGGCCGAAGACGCGCACGCCGTAGGAGGCGGCGGCCGCGAACATGGTGCCCTCGCGGTGGATGACCATGCCGGCCGGGTAAGGGCCGACGTGCTGCGCGAGCACCACGTCCGGGCGCGGCGCGATGGAGTACAGGCCGTCCGCGAGCATCGCCCGCGCGCCGGACACCGTCTCCTCGGCCGGCTGGGCGACGATCACCAGGGTGCCCTGCCAGTTGTTCCGCGCGCTGGAGAGCAGGTCCGCGGCGCCGACCAGGCAGGCGGTGTGCAGATCGTGGCCACAGGCGTGCATCACCGGGACGTCGGAGCCGTCGACGTCAGTCGCCCGCGCCGTGCTCGCGTAGGGGAGCCCGGTGCGCTCCAGGATGGGAAGGGCGTCCATGTCGCCCCGGAGCAGGACGGTGGGTCCGTCGCCGTTGCGCAGCACCCCGACCACACCGGTGCCGCCGACGCCCGAGGTGACCTCGAACCCACACCGGTTGAGCCACTCCGCGACGGTGCGCGCGGTACGGAACTCCTGGTTGGACAGTTCCGGGTTGTGGTGGAGGTCGACGTAGATTCCTTCGACGAGAGGGAACACCTCTTCGGCGAGCGGCATGATGGCACTCGCGTGGCGTGCGGTCGTCTGCGGGTCGAGCGCTCGCGGCACTGATCCACCGCCTTCCCGGGTGTTGGCGCCGATGCCGGCGCACCGTGCTCGGCGTCACTCGACGCCATACCGGACGCGGGGGCGTAGGAGCACGGTTGGTTGTCTGATTGTCTCGGCCGCTCCACAGCGGCGCAAACGCGGCCCATCATCCGTGGAGGGGATGAACATGGCTGGGCCGCCAGAAGGGTACCAATCGACGTGACTCTATCGTTATATCCTTGTAGGATCGCGTAGCTAACGGGCCACAGACCGGACATCGCATTTCACTCGTCGGCCCACGCGCTCCGCACCGCGCAGTTTCCCCCTGAACAGTTGTCTCCGAGACGAGTCGGGAGTCCTCAGTGACCGCGACACGCACCCCAGACGCGCCTCAACGCTCCGCTCCCGCGGCGGCCTCCGGGCGCGACGCGCACTTAGATAATGCGAAGTTCCTCCTGATCGTGTTGGTCGTGCTGGGGCACGCCTACGCTCCGATCAGGGACACCCTCCTGACGGAGACGCTGTACAAGTGGATCTACCTGTTCCACATGCCGGCGTTCGTCCTGATCTGTGGGTACCTCTCCAAGTCCTTCGACGGTTCCGGCCGTCGGGTGGAGAAGCTGGTGACAGCGGTAGGTGTTCCCTACCTCATCTTCTGGACCGTGTACTCGATCCAGGCCTACACCTCCGACCGGGGCGTGCCCACGTCACCGTTGGAGCCCATCTGGATCACCTGGTTCCTGGTGGCCCTGTTCATCTGGCGGCTGAGCACTCCGCTGTGGAAGGCCATGCGCTGGTCCGTGGTGATCGCGGTGGTGATCTCGGTGGCGGCGGCCGGACTCGTCACCGGCGACATCCTGATGCTGTCCCGCGTGCTCAGCCTGCTGCCGTTCTTCGTGCTGGGCCTCTTCCTGGAGCCGAAGCACCTGACCCTGCTGCGTTCCCCCGCGGTACGCGTGGTGTCGGTACTGGTGGTGGCCGCCACCCTAGCGTTCGCCGCGCTGTACCTCGTCGACATGAGCACGGAGTGGGTGTACTGGCGGGAGAGCCTGGAGGACCGCGAAGTCGACCTGCTGCCGCTGGGGCTGCCGGCGCGGATGGTCTTCCTCGGACTGGCGTTGGTGCTCTCGCTGGCGTTCCTGTCCCTCGTACCGGGGCGCCAGATGTGGTTCACCAAGCTGGGTGAGTACACGATGTTCGTGTTCCTGCTGCACGGTCTGCCGATCCGGATCGCCGATCAGTTGGGTCTCTACGACCTCGTCGACGGCTACGTCGCGCTGGCGGTCACGACCGCGGCCTCGCTCCTGCTGTCGGTGCTGCTGTGCACCCGCCTGGTGCGCAGGGCGACGTCGTGGGCCGTGGAGCCCTCGGCCGACTGGCTGCTACGCCGGAAGGCGCGGGACACGGGGCCGGGTGAGAAGGCGAACGCGACGGCGGGACCCGAGAAGGAACCCGCCGTCAGCCGTCAGTGAGCGGCGCGGCGCGCGGCGGTGACCCGACGCGCGTAGCGCCACAGTCGGTACACGATGACGGCCTCGAACAGCAGTAGTCCCACCGTGGCCAGCACGGTGACCGTGCCGATGAGACTGTGGAGTGGGCTGACGAGGGTGATGATGGCGGTGAGCGGCGCGACGACGCACACCGCCATCTCGAACTCGATACCGCTCACAAGGTGGGTGCGGACACGGTGACGTGCCAGACAGGCCCGGACCCCGCCGCCCGCGCCAGCGGGCGTGGCGACGGAGGTCGGCTCCGCGCCTTGCGGCTCCGCGGACTCGTCCTCGGCGGAGACGGGTTCGGCGTCGCGTGAGGCCTCCACGGCCTCCGGATGCTCCACCAGGAAGAGTTTGCGGCGCGTCGCGGCCACCTGCGGACCGTTCAGGTAGCGCAATAGGTCGACGAAGGCCGCCACCGGGGCGAGCAGCAGGTAGAGAACCTCGCCCGTGTGCGCCCACTGGCCGATCATCAACGCCATCATGCAGCCGAAGAAGCGCACCCGGTCGAAGATGAAGTCGACCCAGCCGCCGAACTCCGAACCGGTCCCCTTCAGGCGGGCGATCTTGCCGTCCATGCAGTCCAGGACGAAGCTGAGGTGGAACAGCACCGCGCCGAGCACCAGCCAGGGCCACGTGCCCATCGCGAAGGAGACCGCCGAGCCGACCCCCAGCAGCCCCGCCCCCAGGGTCAGGTGGTTGGGCGTGAGCGAGGTGTGGTTCGCGGTCAGCACCACCAGGCGTCCCGCCAGCGGGTCGACCAGGAAAACGGTCCACCAGGAGTCGAGCTTCTTGTAGGTTCCCTTGACCTCGGCCAGGGTGTAGTTCCGTGCCACGCTCGGACCCGTTCTCCTGTCGTTCCCTTGGGGCGTAGCCGGCACCAGGTGATCACGCGGGCCATAATGGAAAATGTCAGGGTCGTCACCGATTCCGGCTGGCGGCCACCCGCGAGTCACTGAGGTGCGGCGTGCGCTATCTCCATGACGAGATGCCCGGTTTCGACCTGACCTATAACGACGTGTTCATGGTTCCCCAACACTCCACGGTGGGGTCCCGGCTGGATGTGGATCTTACCGCCCAAGACGGAACCGGAGCGACGATCCCCCTCATCGCCGCCAACATGACGGCGGTGTCGGGCCGGCGGATGGCGGAGACGATGGCGCGTCGCGGTGGGTTCGCCGTCATCCCGCAGGACATCCCGATCCAGGTGGTCACCGAGGTCGTCCAGTGGGTCAAGGGGCGGCATCCCGTCTTCGACACCCCGATCACCCTCACGCCGCGCGCCACGGTGGGTGAGGCCATCAACCTGCTGCCCAAGCGCGCGCACAACGCGGTCATCGTGACCGATGACGACCGCCGTCCGGTGGGGGTCGTCACCGGGGAGGACTGCACGGGGGTCGACCGGTTCACCCAGTTGCACGAGGTCATGTCCCGGGACCTGCTCACACTGTCCGACACGACCGACCCCGTGGACGCGTTCGCCACGCTGCACGACTTCCGCCACCGGTTGGCGCCGGTGGTCGACGCGTCGGGCGCGCTGGTCGGCGTGCTGACCCGAACCGGTGCCCTACGCGCGACCCTCTACACCCCCGCGGTGGACGGTGACGGCGGCCTGCGGATCGCCGCCGCGCTCGGGGTGAACGGTGACGTCGCGGGCAAGGCCAAGGCGCTCATCGCCGCCGGGGTGGACACCCTGGTGGTCGACACCGCGCACGGGCACCAGGAGAAGATGCTGGCCGCGCTGCGCCTGGTACGCGAGCTGGATCCGACCGTCCCGATCGCGGCCGGCAACGTCGTCACCGCCGCCGGGGTGCGGGACCTCGTCGAGGCGGGCGCCGACATCGTGAAGGTCGGCGTCGGCCCCGGTGCCATGTGCACCACGCGCATGATGACCGGGGTCGGTCGGCCCCAGTTCTCCGCCGTCGTGGAGTGCGCGGAGCAGGCTCGCGAACTCGGCCGCACCGTATGGGCGGACGGGGGCGTGCGCCACCCGCGTGACGTCGCGCTCGCGCTCGCCGCGGGCGCGAGCAACGTGATGATCGGCTCGTGGTTCGCCGGCACCTACGAGTCCCCGGGGGACGTGCAACGGGACCCGCAGGGCCGGCAGTACAAGGAGAGCTACGGGATGGCGTCGGCGCGCGCGGTGCAGTCCCGGTCCGCGAAGGACTCCGTCTTCGACCGGGCGCGCAAGGCGTTGTTCGAGGAGGGCATCTCCTCGGGTCGGATGTACCTGGACTCCGAGCGTCCGGGTGTGGAGGACCTGATCGACGAGATCGTCGCCGGTGTGCGGAGTTCGATGGCCTATGCCGGCGCCTCCAGCCTGCGGGAGTTCGCCGAGCGCGCCATCGTCGGCGTCCAGACCGCCGCCGGGTACACCGAGGGCGCTCCCACGCCGACCAGTTGGTGACGGCGTCGGGCTCGCTCCGAGCCGGAGTCGGTCGCCGGGCCCGCGGGTGATCCGGGGCCCGGCGACCGACTCCGTCCGTACTCCGCCCGTACACCTCAATCCGGGAGCGGGCGTGGTGTCAGCGACGAGCGTCGACAGCCGCTGGAGCTATGTTCCTATCCGCCGTAGCTGATCTCCACCCGACGGTTCTGCGCCGCCGCGTCGGGGTTGTCCTCGGTCTCGGCCACGACCGGATCGTCCATGCCGCGGCCACTCGAATCGAGGTCGGCGCCGTCGAGCCGCTCGCCCAGGGCGTCGGCGACCGCGTCCGCTCGTTCCTCGGAGAGCTGCTGGTTGTAGTCGGCGTCACCGACGCCGTCGGTGTGCCCCACGATTTCGACCGTGCCGGTGACGTCCGCCAGGTCGGCGGCGATGTCCTCGATCGTGGACTCGGCGCGGGAGGTCAGATCGGCCTCGTCGAAGTCGAACAGGACGTCGGAGGCCACGGTGACGGTGGTGACGTCCCCCTCCACGTCCTCGGCCGCGAGGGGTTGGACGGACTCCTCCAGCAGCAGGGAGGAAACGGACTCCTCCAGTCCCAGGTCGAGGATCGACTCGTCGATGGCGTCCATCGGCACGGGGGACTGTTCCACCTCCTCCGGCGGGGCGTCCTCGGCGGAGTCGGCGTTCGCGGCTGGGGCGAGAGGGAACGTCATCGCGATGGCGCCGAGGAGGATGACGCCTCGGCCCGGTCTCGGCCACTCCATCAGCGCACCAGGGGAATCTCGGTGAAGGGCGGGTAGTCACCGATGTAGACGTCCATGGTTTCCACGTCCTCGGGCGGAGCGGCGAAGGCCGCGCCGAAGGACAGGGTGTCGCCGTAGTCGAACGCCTCGTGCGCGTTGATCCCGATGGACTGCTCGTTCTCGTCCATCACGGTCGCGTGCCGGTTTCCGTTGTCGTTGTCGACGAGATAGACCGTCAGGTAGGAGCGCCAGTGGTCCCAGAGGGTCGGTCGTCCCGACCGTCCGTTGCCTTCGGGATCCTCCACCGTCATCGATAGTGAGAGCTGCGCCAGCTCCCCCTGCACCTTGAGCTCGTGGATCTCGAAGTGCGCGCTTCCTCCCTCGAGGTCGGGCACGTCGTAGGTACCCTCGGCGACCACGTTGTCGGTGTCGGCCGCCCCCGGTTCCGCCTCGGCGGCGTCAGTACCGCCGTCGCCACCGTCCGCGCCGTCCTCTCCGTTGTCGCCGTCGTCGGAGCCCAGAAGTCCGCATCCGCTGGTGAGCAGGATCAGGGACAGCGCGAGGGCGCCTGTGTGTCGTCGAATAATGACAAACCATGGTGTCGGATCATGATCCACATGGCAATGTGCCGAGAAATATCATTAGCCGACGACGGCGACACGATCCCGGCGCAGGGTCGTTCGCCCCGCGGACATCACCGTGGTCGTCCGACCGCCGGACGTGGGGTCGACGGCGGCTCGCTCGCCCGCGCCGGCGAGGCTTCGCGGTTGACGCTCGAGGGCCAACCGACGGCACCCCCGCTGCCCCGCGCGCCAAGCCCCGCGCACTGTCAGCCCACGACGCACATGGCACTGTGATGAGAATTACCATTAGCCGACGGCGGCCGTAGCGGGTCGTTCCTCCTCGTCGGGAAGTCGGAGCAGCACCATGCGGGTCGGCGGCCGGCCCTCGATGCTGAAGCGGGTGGCGACTCGGAGTCCCGTGACCAGGTCCAGCAGCCCCGCACGCTCGGGGTGGACCAGCGCGGGCGCCGCGTGGACGGCGAGAACCACCAGGCTCCACATCGGCAGGCCGAGGCTGAACAGAGCGACCACCGGACCGTAGAAGAGGAGCCCCCGAACGACGACCCGGACGCGGGGCGCCGTCTCCTCAGCCCGCTGGAGGGCGAGGCCCGTCGCGAGACGCCCGATCGTGGCCCGGCCGGTGGTCACCTGGGGCAACACCAACCCAAGCACCACCGCGCATCCGACGAGGGCCACGGTCGCGGGCCGTGCGAGCGAGGTCCCGCGAAGCAGCTCGGCGAGCAGCGTCGCCGCCGACCACCAGATCGCGAGGTCGATACCGACGGCGAGGAGCCGACGGGAGAGCGTCGGAGTCCCCCAGTCCGGGACCGCGCCGGGCCAACCACGGGGAAGCCACTGGTTGGTGAACCGCGCCACGGCCCAACCGAGCCCCGCGCCCAGCGCCCCGCCCAGGAGGCCAACGAGCGCGGGTGTCGCGCTCACCATCGGGTCGGCCCCGAGGTCCGCCACCACTCCGGTACAGGCTGGGGAGGCCTCGGCGCGCGCCAGCGCGGCCACCAGGCCCACTCCCCCACCGACGAGCAGCGTGACCAGCACACCCCGGCGGTAGCGGTGCCAGGACAGGAACCCGACGGCCATGGCCAGCACACCGAGAACGAGGGAGGTCAGGACGTTCCCCACGGTGCCCGTGCCGGCACCGGTCCCGCCCACGCAGCCGCCCACAGGCCAGACCACGAACACGGCACCACCGGCGGCCACGATCGGCACCGCGCGCGTCACCTTCCCGGGCCACCCACCCAGACGCCCATAGCGGCGATGCTCCACCCCCAGGTAGCAGGCGGCGAACGCCGCGATCAGCCCTACCGCCACGGCACCCCACAGGCCCAGGTCCCGCCATCCGTCTTCGATCGCTCCCATGGGTCCGTCAGGCTAGTCCGTAGTTGATCGACTCCGCAGTGTTTTGCGCTATTTGGTGGTGGTCGGACCGCGCGGGAGGCCGCGCTGGGGGCTCTCCCGGAATGACGGTGAAGACGCTACGATTCGTCGAAACCTCCCACATCACGCCATACCCCCAGGTGACTCGTGCAGCTCCCGAAGAAACGCAGAACCCCGAAGATCTGGGCGCGGCTTCGCCGGGTCGTCGCACTTCCCGTCGCTCTGTTGCTGGCTTTGTGGATCGGCGCCAGCGGATACCTCGCGTACAACGCCTCGGTGAAGTTCGCGGTGGCCGAAAGCGTGGACACGCTCTCGATCCCGGCCGGGCAGACACTGACGGCGCTCGCGGACGAACGCTCGACGGCCATGTCCTACCTGGCGGACCCCGAGGCGCACGAGGAGTCCTACGCCGAGGCGCGCGGTGGTGTGGACGAGGCGATGGAGCCGCTGCTGAGCGCGGTGGACGAGCTCCAGCCCCGCCTCCACGAGAGCGTTCAGGAGCGCACGGACCAGATCGCCACCGAGCTCGCGTCCCTGGACCGGGTACGCGAACGGGTGTCGGACCTGGAGATCCGGGAGGGTGACGCGCTCCGGGAGTACGGCTCCCTGACCGCCGCGGTGCTGGACCTCTTCGAGGCGCAGGTGCGCAGCACCGACAGCACGGAGGCCTCGTTCCAGCAGGTCGGCGGGATCGAAGTGACCCGGTCCCTGGACCATCTGAACTCCGCGGACGCGCGGATCCAGTCCTCGCTGGCCACGGGCGAGCTCAGTCCCCGCGCGCAGGACGAGTTCGCCCAGTCCATCGGCGCCTACCGGGACCGGATCAACGCCATCGGTCCGCTGTTGGACCCGGACAACCACGCGACGTTGGAGGCCGCGACGTCGAGTGAGCCGTGGGACGAGCTCCAGGATCAGGCCGACACGGTCATCGCGTTCGAACCGCGCACCGAGTCCGACCCGACCACCGGGCGGATCACGGCCGACCGAGCGACCCCCATCTCCGCGGACGCCTGGGACGCAGCGGTCGCCGAGGTTCGCCACGACCTGCACGAGCTGGCGGAGGAGCAGGCGGCACTCGGTGGAGACGTGATCCATTCCGAAGCCGTGAACAGCGCCTGGCTCGCGGTACTGATCAGCCTCGGCATGCTGTCGGCGATGGTCGTGGCGTTGTGGGGGGCGCGGCGGACCTCGCGCTCGATCGCGAAGCGCCTGTTCCAACTCCGCGACGAGACCCAGGACCTGGTGCGGACGCGCCTCCCGGAGATCGTGGCCGGACTCAGTCGCGCCACCCCGGTGGACACCCGCGGCGAGCCGTCAGCGTTGACCCACGACTCCGACGAGGTCGGTGAGGTCGCGCGGGCGTTCGGGGAGGCGCAGGAGATCGCGGTGCGGGCGGCGGTCCGCCAGTCCGAACTCCGGCACGGCGCGAACCGGGCCTTCCTCAGCATCGCGCACCGCAGCCATGCGTTGCTGCAGCGGCAGTTGCGCATCCTGGACAAGATGGAACGGGAGCAGCAGGACCCCGAACACCTGACGGACCTGTTCACCTTGGACCATCTGACGACGCGGTCCCGCCGGACCACGGACAACCTCCTCATCATCGGCGGGGAGTCGGTCGGACGTCCCCGCCGGCAGCCGGTCGCGCTCATCGACGTGTTGCGGGCCGCCATGTCGGAGACCGGCGACTACTCCCGCATCACCCGGGAGCAGGCGGTCCGTGCCTCCGTCCGGGGCGAGGCCGCCCCGGACGTGATCCACCTCGTCGCCGAGCTGCTCGAGAACGCCACGACGCACTCCCCACGCCACACCGTCGTCCACCTGCGGGCGGTCGAGGCCGCCAACGGGGTCGCGATCGAGGTGGAGGATCGGGGTGAGGGCATGACCGCGGAGGCCTACGCTCGGGCGAACGCGACCCTCGCCTCCCCACCGGAGTTCGACGTCACCCACTTCGGGGACGACGTCCAGTTGGGGTTCAGCGTGGTGTCGCACCTGGCCGCCCGTCACTCGATGCGAGTCCAGTTGCGGGACTCGCCCTTCGGCGGGGTCCAGGTGATCGTCCTGCTTCCCCGCGAGCTGTTGACCGCCGACGAGCCCCAGGCTCTGGAGTCCAGCCACGCCCCCGCCGACCCGCCCGAACAGCCCGGACCCCTCCCCGGTCCCGACCACGCGCCCGCCGGGTTCGGTACGGCCGTGGTCACCGAGGCGGTCGCCGCCGAACCGGCCGTGGCCGGGCCGGTGGCCACCGAGGACGAGTCCGCCGCCCCGCCGGCGCCCGCGGAGACCGCCACCCCCGGTGCGAGCGACCCTGCCCCAAGCCCCCTCCAGGAGGAGGGGCCGCTGCCTCGTCGGATCCGCCGCACGACGGCTCCGCCCGCGCCCACCCCGATGCCGTCCGACGACGCGCCCGTGGACGAAGCCGAACGCCTTCGGCGCATGAAGAAGGCACTTTCTGGTTTACAACGGGCGAAATCCGCGCAAGCCGATGACGAGAGTTCACGCCGACGCACGGCAGGGGAACCCGGCGAGGGTGGACCGGAGAGGGGCAACCATGCCGAGAACGGACCGTGGCGTTCCTGAGGCATCCCCGGGGGTTCGCGCATGATGGCGTTGGAACGCGAGCCAACCCACGAAGAGGACCCGTTGGTCCGCCCCTACATTCTGACCGTGGGGCGGGACCGGAGCGGCTGCCCCGCGCTCGACGTCGCCAGTCTGGTGGTCACCACCGACGCCACGGTGGACGAAGACACGGTCGAACCCGAGCAACTGCGCATGCTGTCCCTGTGCCGCGTCCCCCAGTCAGTCGCCGACGTCTCCGCCAGTCTCGACATGCCGCTCGCGGTGGTGAAGGTGCTCCTGGGCGACCTCATCACGCGCGGCTACCTCCGCGCCCACGCCCCGGCCCAGAGCGCCGCCCAACCGGAGCTCCTCAGCGAGGTCCTGGCCGGCCTGCGCCGACTGTGACGCGGATGACCGATCGCTCCAAAGAGGTCAGCCCTGCGAAGCCCGACCCCACAGGGGTGGAGGCGGCGGCGGGCGGGCGCAGCACCAGGTCGTGTTTGTTGAGCGGGCTGCGGAGCGGGCCGGTTTTTTGGGACCTTTGGTCTCGTGGTTCGACACCATGAACCCAACGACGAGGAGTGGGCCGCTCGCCCGCTCGTGTCCGCCCGGTTACGCAGGAGCAAGCGCTTGGCCGGACACCGCAAGGTCATCAACGCGATCCTGTTCGGAACCCGCACCGAGCCCCCTGGCGTGACGCGCCCGAGCGACACAGCCCCCTGAGAGACCGTCGCCGGACGCCACCACCGCTGATCCCACGACCTGGAACCGCGTCACCCAGGCCCCACGCATCGACGATGCCACCCCCAGCCCACGGAGGCCGGCATCGACCGAACCACCGTGCCGCCCGCACCCAACCGGACGGATCCCCCACGATCCACCTGCTCGCCGACAACCACCGCCGCCTCACTCGCCGCTGGCCACCCGCCCCGGCCACCACGGGGTGGCACCCACATCGTCGAGCCGCCGACGGCCCCGTTACGGCTGCCGCGCCACGCCGGCCGCCCGCGGACTCGCCCCGGCCCTCTGCTGGCAGACGCTCCCTAACGCGGCAGTCGTCGCCACACTGGACGGGGCAGGAGGCGCAGCACTCCGAACAGGGGCCGCAGCACGGCCGGGCACCATACGGTGTCCCGGTCCGCCCGCAACGCCGCGACCACACGGGTGGCGACGTCGGTGGCGGTCGTGGGGAACGGGGCCGGAGCGACGTGCCGGGACATCGAGGTGAAGACGTGCCCAGGCCGGACCACCAGCACGCGTGCGCCGCTGCCCCGCAGGGAGTCGCCGAGGGCGACGGCGAACCGGTCCACGCCGGCCTTCGCCGCCCCGTAGACCATGTTCCCGCGCCGCACCCGCACCCCCGCGACCGAGGACAGCACGACCAAGGCGCCGTGCCCCTGACGCCGTAGGCGCCGCGCCACCGCGAGACTCGCCGACACCAGCCCCCCGAAGTTCACCCCCACGTCGCGCGCCGCGGACGCCGGGTCCTCCTCGTAGGCGCCCTGGTCCCCCAGTACGCCGAACGCCGCGATCACGACGTCCAGGTCCCCGACCAGTTCGACCGCCCGTGCCACGACCTCCGCGTGCCGCCCCGGCTCCGCCGCGTCGAAGTCCACCCCGTGCAGCTCCACCGGTCCCGCGTCGTGTAGTCGGGACGCGACGTCCCCGAAGTCCTCCACTCGGGTGGCCCCCCGCGCCGCCAGGACGACCCGCCGCGCCCCGTCCCGGACGAGCCGCTCCGCGATCGCCGCCCCGATCTCACTGCGCCCCCCAAGGACCAAGACGGAGTCGACGGAGCCCACGGCGTTGCGCATCGGTACTCTCCCTGTTCTCGCGAGCGAGGAGACGGTCTCTCACTCAGTGACAATGCCCCGTAATTCAACCAACCCACGCGACCGTCCACACCCGCACGGCGCCTCCGGGGTCGCCGATCCGAGGGACGACAGCGCTGTCCTGCTCCTACTCACCGCAGCTCCAGACGGCGGGCGAGGTCCGAGGTGAGGCGACGGTGCGGGTCGACGCGGTGGCGGGTTCGGCGCCATTCGGGGAGCCGGGGGTACATGGCGGCCAGAGAGTCCGGGTGGGTGCGGGCGTCCTTGGCAAGGTAGACGCGGCCACCGGCGGCGGCCACCCACGTGTCGAAGTGGGTCAGCATCGCCGACGCTCCGGGGAGGCCGGCGGGGAGGTCCAGCGCGAGGGTCCAGCCGGGGAGGGGGAAGGACAGCGGTCCGGGGGTTGGGGGGCCGAGCCGTTTCAGGACCGCGAGGAAGGCGGGGACCCGGGCGCGGGAGCAGGTCTCGACGATCCGGCGGAGGACGGACTCGGCGCCGTGGGGAACCGCGCACTGGTACTGGAGGAGGCCGGCGGAACCGTAGAGCCGGTTCCAGCCGCCCACGCCGTCCAGCGGGTGGAAGTAGCGGGTGATGGTCTGTGGTTCGTCCTGCCGCCGTCGGGGAGCGCGGTGGAAGTAGGCGGTGTTGAACGCCGCCACGCTCAGGGGGGTGAGCGGCGAGAGTGGCGGGGTCACCGGGACGGCGAGGGGTGTGGTCGGCGCGTAGCGCAGGGTCCCCCGGCGAGCCGCGAGTGGGAGCTCGTCGTGGTCCGCGTGGTTCGCGCGGGTCAGTACGCCGCGGCCGAGGTGGCGACCACGTGCGAGCAGGTCGAGCCACGCCACGCTGTAGCGATGGTCGCCCGCGTCGTCGCTCATGGCGGCGAACGCGGCGTCGAGGTCCGGGAGTCGGAGGGTGTCCACCCGCAGGTGTCCGCTGGTGACCGGGAGCGCCGCGAGCTCGACCTCGGTGATGACCCCGGTGAGACCCATACCGCCGACGGTCGCCCACAGCAGGTCGGGGTCGTGGTCGGGGCTGAGGTGTCGCCCGCACCCGTCGGGCGTGACCAGGCGCAGGGAACGGATGTGGGCACCGATGGAGGAGTCGACGTGGTGGTTCTTGCCGTGGATGTCGGCGGCGACGGCACCGCCCAGCGTCACGTGCCGCGTCCCGGGAACCACGGGCGGGAAGTATCCGCGGGGCAACAGGTGGGCGATCAGGTCGGCGAAGGCCGTCCCGGCGGGCGCGGTGACGACGCCCCGCTCCGGATCGAGGTGGATCGGACCGGTGAGGCCGGTGCAGTCCAGCACCCGTCCACCCGCGCACTGGGCCGCGTCACCGTAGGAGCGGCCCAGGCCACGAGGGATGAGCCCTCGGTCGGCCCCGGGCTCCCCCGCCTCTGTGAGCGCGACCGACACCTCCTCCACACTGGTGGCACGAAGCCGGTGCGCCACCGTGGGGGACGTGCCACCCCAGCCACTGAACAGCACCCGGTCGGCGGTGGTCTCACCCACCCTGGCCCCCTGGCCCCGACCGCTCGAGGAACACGGCGACGGCACCCCCGGGCCGGCCCCCGGCAACGCACTCGGCGGTCCGCCGCGCGGGGGTGTGGGGAACGGCGCGGCACGACCTCCGGGCCCGACGCTCGCCCGCCGTCCACGCACGACTGTGCGCCCAACGCCCGGTGGCCGCCTCACCCACCGTAGACACCCCACAGCAGCAGCCCGGCGAGTGCGGCCAGGCCCAGTTGGAGGGGGCGGTCGCGCAGGGGGAGTTCTTCGGGTTCCTCTCCCCTGCCCTGGCTGATCAGGAGGTTGAGGCGCATCACGACCATGATGAACGGAACGATACTCGCTGCCTCCGCACCGAGTTCGGTCGCGTGTTCGTGTTCTTCCAGGGCCCACAGGCAGTAGGTGACGATCAGCGCCGCGGAGGCCATGGTGCGGAGTTGGGTCAGGAACGCTGGTGTGTAGTGGCGGAGGGCCGCGCGGGTCTCGCCGGGGCCGTGGTTGGTGAGTTCGGCTTCGCGTTTGCCGGCGACGACGAGGAGGGCGCCGAGGGAGACGGCGAGCAGGAACCAGCGGCTGGTCGGCACGCCGACGGCCGCCGCCCCCGCCACCGCGCGCAGCACGTGGCAGCCCGCGACGGCGGTGATGTCGCAGATGGCCACGCCCTTGAGCCACACCGTGTAGGCAAGGGTGAGGCCGATGTAGCCGACCACGCAGGCGAGGAGAGCGCGGTTGCCGAGGGTCGCGGTGGCCACGGATGCCGCGAGGAGGAGGGACCCGCCGAGGTACGCCGTCACGGTGGGCACGGTTCCGGCCGCGACGGGGCGGTGTCGTTTACGGGGGTGGCGTCGGTCGCTGGCGACGTCCCAGGCGTCGTTGAGGAGATAGGTGCCGCTCGCGGCCAGGCAGAAGGCGGCCAAGGCCAGACCGACCCCGGTCCAGGCCTGGGGCGTGGCGAGCGTGCCCGCCGCGGCCGGGGCGACGACGACGAGGAGGTTCTTGGGCCACTGCCGGGGCCGGGGCGCGCAGCAGCCCGCGGGCGAAGCCGCCCGGGGGTGCCGGCGCCGCTCCGGTCGTCACTGGCGGAGGTCGGTGGAACGGCCGCGAAGGACGTACAACGGCACGCCGCTCAGGATGAGGACTCCGCCGAGCACGAGGAAGGTGAGGGGAAGGGTTTCGCGGAGGAGGGGGATCATGGTCATGCCGCGTCGGGCGTTCTCGTAGTAGGAGTCCGTGGTCTCCTGGGTCCACTCGAGGTCGGCGTCGAGCAGGACCAGCTCCTCGCCCGTCTCGGCGCGCGCCACGCGGCTCTGCTCCTCGCGCTGCTTGAGCGGGGTGCCAGTCACGGGATCGATCCAGTACGTGCGGGTGATCTCGAAGATCTCGTCGGTCTCGACGTCGGTCGGTGCGTCCTCGTCGTCTTCGTCCACCTCGATGTCGAGGAGGTCGGCGGGAACGTCGCGCTCGTCGATGGCGATCTCGTCGATGCGCTGTACGTAGCGGTAGGCGTCCACGTGCCACGGTGAGCCCTCGTGGGTGCCCTCCACCGTCTCGACGCCGTCGAACTCCATCGGGGCGCTCTGCTGGGAGGTGGTGTCGTAGAAGTCGTAGCTCCGTTGTTCGGGGAGGAACGGGAACTTGTACGCCTGCCCCGCCTGGACCACCGGGCTCTCGTTGATGGCGGCGTCGTAGCCGTCCACGGCCTCACCGGTAAGCCGGTCGTGGCCCACCCGGCGGGTGTTGGAGGAGATGCCGTACCCGGTCTGGGCGTCCTCGATCCAGGTGAACTGGTCCCACACCACGACCTCGTCCTCGGGACTGCTGGCCGCGACGTCGGCCCGCAGGGTGGTGTAGGCGTGCACGGTGGCGTCCTCGACCACCTCGACGTCCTCGATGTTGAAGTAGGTCGCGTCCACCGCCTCGTGGGTCACCTCGGCGTAATAGTCCATGGGGGTGCGCATCATCTCGTTCGCTACCCAGAATCGCAGCAAGGGGGCAAGCGCGAGGAGAAAAACCCCGAAAGCGACAAGGATGACTGCGGCAATCCGGCGCATCGACCCTCCCAGGGGCCACTAGGGCGTTTCGTCCGACAGGCACGTGTTCTTGTGCGGGCCAAACCCCGCCCGGCGGTAAAAAGGCGTTGAAGTATCGTAATTGGCGCAAAGCCAGGCGTCACCCACACGTGTCCGGATTTTTATAACATGTTCTAACTGGACGCGTTCAGGAAGGCCCCCCGTGCCCCCCACCCCTGACACCCGCGACACCACGCTCCCGCAGATCCACGGACACCACCTCCCGCTGGACGGTGTTCGTGCTCTCGCCGCGCTCATGGTGCTCGTGTTCCACGTCGCGGTGGAGAGCGGCACGGCGCTCGTCCCCGGGCTGCGCGGTGCGCTGTTCTCCGGCTTGGAGCTCGCCGTCCCCCTGTTCTTCGGCCTGTCGGGCATCCTCCTGTACCGGCCGTGGGCGCGGGCGACGTTGTACGGGACGCCGGCGCCCCGGGCCGGCGCGTACCTGTGGCGGCGGGCCCTGCGGGTCCTTCCCGCCTACTGGTTGGTCGCGGTGGCGGCGCTGCTGCTCTACTCGCGCGAGTACCTCGCCTCGGTCCGGGTGTGGCTCGAGGTCCTGACGCTCTCGTTCGTGTACACGCCCGACCCCTGGTACGAGGGGATCGGCCCGCGTGGTCTCGGTCAGATCTGGAGCCTGTGCGTGGAGGTGGCCTTCTACGTGCTGCTCCCGGTCCTCGCCTACCTGCTGCACCGGGTCGCTCGTGGTGGCTCCGACGTGGACGCGCGGGCGCGGCGGCTCCTCGTCGGCCTCGGGGTGGTGATCGTGTTCTCGGTCGCCGTCCTGGTGGTGCAGTTCTATCCCGAGCACCGGCCGCAGATGCACATGTGGCTGCCACGCACTCTGGGCATGTTCGCCGCCGGCATGGCGCTCGCGGTGATCTCGGAGTGGGCGTGGAAGGAGCCCGACCGCGACGGTCCGGTGCGCCGGTTCTGCCACACGCTCGCGACCGCGCCGGCGACCTGTTGGCTCGTGGCCCTCGGCGCCTACCTGGTGACCGCGACGCCGGCCACGGGTGTTCGGTTCGCCGGGGCGGACTCGATTTGGCCGGCCGTCGCCCAGTCCCTCGCCGCCCTGGTGTTCGCGTTCTTCTTCCTCGCGCCGATCACCTTCCTGCCCATGGAGCGCCCGTCCGCGGCGGAGCGGTGGCGGGGCAGCGGCGCGTGGTTGCACACCCTGATGACCGGGCCGGTGATGGCGTGGTTGGCGAAGGTGTCCTACGGCGTCTTCCTGTGGCAGTTCATCGTGCTCTACCTCTGGCGGGACTTCACCAGCCAGGAGCCGTTCACGGGTTCAATGCTGCTGGACCTCGGGCCGGTGGTGCTCGGGACACTCGTGCTCGCGGCGCTGACACACCGCTTCGTGGAGCTCCCGACCCGTCGCGCCTATCACCTGCTGGCGGTGCGGGACCGGCCCACGTCTCCTCAGTCGGAGTCGCCCGCCTCGGAATCCTCACGTTCGTCTTCGTCGGAGCCCTCATCCGCGTCGGTGTCGGACTCGGCCTCGGCCCAGGGGTCGCCCTCCGACACCGGTACCAACGCGCCGTAGGTGAGCAGGCGCAGGCAGGTGTCGGGGTCGGTTTGGAGGGTGATGTGTTCTCCGCTCGCGGCCTCGGGCACGTACCACACGCCGCCGTCGGGCGCGGGCGGGAGCGCGGTCTCGGTGACGGCCGTCCCCACGGTGACCGTCAGGGGTGGGGCGACGGCCGTGTCGTAGGCGATCCCCAACGCGGTGGTCGGGCCACCACCGGCGCGGACGTCCCACCGTAAGGCGCCGTCCTCCAACGGGAGGCACTCCTCGTCTTCGGGCGGCCCCCACAGTTCGGTCTCCGGCGCGGGCTCGGCGTCGACCAGGAACCCCTCCCCGTTGAACTGCATGGGTTGTGCGCTGGGCACCGGTACCGCGACCCGCGGCCCGTCCTCCCCGAGCAGCGGGGGCAACACGAAGGAGCTCAGCCGGTCGTCGCCGTTCCACGGCAGGACGACGTCCTCGGGGACGGGGTGGGGGTAGACGGCGGCGTCGTCCGGGATGTCGGTGGCCCGCACCGTGTCGAAGTACCAGCGGACCCGGTCGCCGGAGAGGGTGTCGACGTAGGTGATCGTGGCGTAGCTGGCGGCGACGGCGTAGGCGGTGGTCGCGGCCACGACGGCGACGAGGAAACCTCGGCGCCGTGGCGGCTGTCGCCGGTACCCGGTCCCGCGCTCCCGTTCCTCGCCCGTGGGGAGGAGGGCGAGCGCCAGGCAGACCACGAAGACGACGGCCGCGTCTGCGACGTAGCGGGGGTCGTATCCGACGAGGGCCTCGTAGCGGCCTCGCGCGATGAGGGTCGGCACCAGGTCGACGGCGAGGACGTAGCCGAGGACCAGGCCCCAGGCGCGCCACGCGCGCGGCCGGAAGAACACGGTGGTCGTCACTAGCAGCAACAGCACCGCCCAGGCGATGACCGCCCCGAGTGTGGTGGCGGCGACCAGTCCCCCCGCCGGCGTGACCGGTCCCCACGCCCAGGGGCCACCCACGACTCCCAGCGGGAAGGTCTCCCCCACCAGGGCTCGGGTCATGGACAGCGAGACCTCGGGGTCGGGCATGCCCGCGCCGTCGTCGCCCGCCTGGGACTGTCGGGTGAGGTACAGGGCCAGGTGACCCGCGGTGAGGAGTCCGAGCCCCGCCCAAAGCCGCGGCCGGCGGTCCACGGCGGTGACCGGAGCACTGGTGAGCCGGCCGGGGGTGAAGAACGCGACCACGACGGCGAAGAGGAAGACCGGGAGCAGCATCGCCTTGACGGAGAACGCCATCCCGAACGCCACCGCGGCCAGTGTGCACCACAGGTGGCGTCGCTCTCCCGTGCGTACGTGGCGCACCGTGAACAGCAGGGCGGCGACGATGGCGAGCTGGAACGGTACGGCGTTGAGGGCCGCCGACCACCAGGTGAGGACGGGGAGCGTGAGCGGGGCGAGGGTGTAGACGGTGAGGGGAACCAGGAGGGACCAGCGCCGGCCGAACAGTTCCCACAGCAGCCGGAACAGGGTGAGAGCGGCGGCGGCCTGCGTCAGGAGCATCACTCCGCTGACCGCGCCCCAGTCGTAGGGGGTGAGGGCGGTGTGCAGGTACACCAGGAGCATCGCACCCGGCATGAGGTGGCCCTTGTGCAGGTCCAGCAGGTAGCTCCAGGTGAGCTCGCCCGAGGCGTACGCACGCCCGAAGAAGACGAGGTCGTCCTCGATGAAGAACGCCGACCGCAGCGCCCACGCCTTGAGTCCCATCCCCAGGAGGACCACCAGGACCCCGAGCACGACGATCCGGTCCACTCGCCGACCGTCTCCCCGTGGCTCCGCTGACGGCACTGTCGCTCACCCCGTTCGGTAGCCCGTCGCACATCGCTGCTGCGCGGATCATCCCGGACCGATATGTTCTGCACAAGCGTCGCAGAGCACGCATCCGGTGGGGAGCGTGCTCGGTGGACGACGGGCCACGGCGTGGGTCGGTGAGAGGGGCCGCGGTGACACTGGAGGAGATCCGGCGCGACTGGACTCGGCTCGGCGAGGTCGAGCCGCTGTGGGCGGTGTGCGTGGACCCGACGAAGCGCGACGGCGGCTGGGAGGACGAGGCGTTCCTGTCCTCCGGCGCCGCGGAGGTCGACTCCTCCCTGCGGCGGTTGGCCGACCTGGGCTGGCGGGTTCCGGCGTCCGGGCGGGCGCTGGACTTCGGCTGCGGCGCCGGTCGGTTGACGCACGGCCTGCGTGCCCACTTCGCCGAGACCGTGGGAGTGGACGTCTCCCCCTCCATGGTGGCCGAGGCGCGACGCCTCCTGGGTGACCCGCCCGACGTGACCCTCCTGCTGAACGAGTCCCCGCGCCTGCCCGCGCTGGAGAGCGACTCCTTCGACCTGGTGTACTGCGACCTGGTGCTGCAGCACATGCCGGGCGACCTGGCCCGTGGGTACCTCGCGGAGTTCGCGCGGGTGCTGCGCCCCGGCGGTGCGCTGGTGGTCGGGGTCCCGGTCCGGGAGCGGCGCACGGTCAAGGGTCTCGTCTTCCGCTACGCCCCCAACGCGTTGATCCGGCTGGCGCAACGGTGGATTCTCGGCTATCCGGCTCCGATGCGCATGCACACGGTGGCGACCCGCGCCCTGAACGGATTCCTCGCGGGCCGGGGCGGCACCCTGCTGGCCTGCGACGAGTACTGGGCCGGGGACCACTGGGAGCATCGGCGCCACTTCTTCCGTTTCGACCAAGGCGCCGGCTGATGTCGGCTCCGCCCGCGCCGGAGGGCTTCCGGCCGACGCTCGCCCGCTCGGCACGGCTGTTCGCCGCCTTTCGACAGGAGCAGCGCGACCCGGACCACTTCTACGGCACGCTCGCCCGGGACACCGTCGCCCAACTCCGCCACTTCACCGACCTCGACGGCGCGGTCGTCGCGGACATCGGCGGGGGGCCGGGGTACTTCGCGGAGGAGCTGCGTCGCGCCGGCGCCCAGTGCTTCTGTGTCGACGCCGACGCCGGCGAGATGCGACTGCGGGACGGCGTGGTGCCGGACAAGGCGGTGCTGGGCAGCGCCCTGTCGCTCCCGCTGCGCTCTGGCTCGGTGGACCTGTGCTTCTCCTCCAACGTGTTGGAACACGTACCCGAGCCGCGGACCATGGCCGACGAGATGGTGCGGGTGACACGCCCCGGTGGCCTGGTCTACCTCTCCTACACGTTGTGGTGGTCCCCGTGGGGCGGCCACGAGACCTCACCGTGGCACTTCCTCGGCGGGGAGTTCGCCGCCCGCCGCTTCCAACGACGCACGGGTCACGCGCCGAAGAACCAGTTCGGCGTCAGCATGTTCGCCGTGACGGCCCGCGAGATGCTCCAGTGGGCCCACCACCAACCCGACACCCACCTGGTCGCCGCCATCCCCCGGTACCTCCCCCGCTGGGTGTGGCCCGTGCTGCGGGTCCCGGTGCTCCGCGAGGTCGTGACCTGGAACCTCCTGCTCGTCCTGCGCCGAGTCGGGTAGACCCGGCCCTCCAGGCCCGTAAGTGGCACCCCGCAGAACCGAAGCCGCCATAGAAGAGTGGGCCACGCGAAGCGTGGCCTTGTAGTGCGGGGTCCGGTGTTGGGCGAGGGGTGGCCCTGGCCCGCGCCCGGACGTGGGCCAGGGGGTCGAGTGGTCAGGTGATGTTGACGTCGACGCAGGCGTAGAAGGCGTTGGCGGTGTCGGCGAC
Organism: Spiractinospora alimapuensis; assembly: GCF_018437505.1. Taxonomy (NCBI): domain Bacteria; kingdom Bacillati; phylum Actinomycetota; class Actinomycetes; order Streptosporangiales; family Nocardiopsidaceae; genus Spiractinospora; species Spiractinospora alimapuensis. Next base: position 2,589,890 of record NZ_CP072467.1, read on the forward strand.
GTTCCACCGGGCCAGTACGGTCTGCTGGCCGCTGTAACCGGACAGGTCGACGTTGTGGGTGAAGTTGGACGGCGGACGTGCGCCGCCCTCGTCGAAGCTGTCGACGAGCTGGCCGTCGATGAAGTACTCCCACGTGGAGGTGGCGTGGGTGACCGTCAGCGTCCAGTCGAAGGCGGCGTTGGTGCCGACGTTGGCCACCTCCCAGCCGTAGTTGTCGTCGTCGAGCTCGGAGAAGCGCGCGTTGCCACCCGAGCAGCTCATCAGCCCCTTGGGGCCTTCGACACTCTGTGGCTCCCACCGGATGTCCCCACACTCGACGACGCCGGCGGCGCACTGGGCCTGCCGACTGGCGGGGTTGGAGACGTAACCGTGCGCGTTCGCCGTCCCGGCGGGCATCAGCGCGAATATCAGCACGGAAGCGGCCGCCACGGCACCCGTGGAACGGAGCTTATTGTTCTTCATACGTTTCTCGCCCTTCGTGGAGGGTCGCGAACCACCGGGACACACCCGGCACTACGACGGAGTGGGCGGGACCATTCGGCACCACAGGACAAACGGGCGACACATTCTCGATCGGGAAATAGATATCCAGACGAATGACTGCCAACCGGTGGTATTACCGAACCTCCCAACCCCTTATTCCGTCAGTCATGGGAAGCATAGACAGGCACCAAATAGCCCGTCAAGATACCCTTTCCCGCCAATCCGAGTCGGGTTTCCGCCGGAAAACGGAAGACTCCACCCATCGATCCTCCCCACACTCCACCCCACCCTGGGCTGCGCAGACCCCTGAACTGGAAAGACTCTTTCCAGATCTGCCATGCATCCCCAAGAAAAGGTCGATCCCCATCCACGGAAGGGGCGGAAAAACCTGGCACCTCACCTTGGGGATACATTTATCCCCTGACACGGTGACGGCCACCTCAAACCGGTGATCCACTCTCACACCGCCTCGGGGACCCGGGAAGTCGGCACGGGCTTGGTGGACGACAATCGGGAAACACTTCACTCCGATCAGCCGCCACGAAACAGCGATCCGCGATTATCATGACGAGATTCGCAACGAATACGACGGAATTGCCGCGGACTATCCGGTGGTTCAGTCGCCGGTCCGGCCGGCGCCGTTCGCGCTGTCGGGAGCGGCGTCGGGATCGGAAACGGTGCGCGCCTCGGGGTCGTTGGCGGCGTCGAGGGCGCGGCTCCGCCGGTAGCGGATCAGCCCCAGGGTGACGAGCGGGGGTGAGAGGACCAGGAGGAGTCCAGGGATCCAACTCTGGGTGGCCCGCAGCAGGGTGGCGCGCTGTCGCGCGTGGTCGGCGTTGGCGGTGACCTGCGCGGGTGGGGTCTCCAGGTCGGCGGACAGCAGGACGACCTCTCCTCGGCCGTCGACGCCACGCAGCGCCTCGCGGCGGCGTTCCTCCCGGTGGACGGGGAGGCCACTCTCCGGCTCCACCCACACGGTGCGGGTGAGGTCCAGCCACCGCGCCGCGTCGACCACGCCGTCGCCGTCCTCCCCCAGGACCTCGGCGGGGACTGATCGGACGGAGTCGGGAAGCTGGGTGGCCTCGATGGTCTGGACGTAGCGGCGGGTCTCGATCCCGCCGATCTCCTCGACGCCCTCGTAGCGCATGGCGGGGGCGGCGCGGATGTCGGCGTCGTAGTAGGGGTGATCCTCCGGGGCCGCTCCCGGGGGCCAGTACAGGGTCAGCCCGGCCTGGCGCACGGCCCGGTCCCCGTTCACGTGTTCGCCGCAACAGTTGATCGCGGTGCCGTCCGCGCGGTCCACGACCACCCGCCGGTCCACGTGGTCGACGGGCCGCTCCTCGGCCTCGGTCCCGCTCTGGACCCACCACACGCTCCAGCCCGCGTTGCCGGGCGACTGCTGTGCGAGGACCTCCTCGGTGCGGACGACCGACACGTCCTCGACGGTCTCCCACTGGGTGGTGTCCAGGTACTCCGCCGCCTCGTCCTCCAGCACCACCTGGTCGGTCACGGTGCCCGGCAGCAGGGCCAACTGCGCGTAGACGTAGGTGCGCAGCAGGATCGCGAGCGCGGCGAGGAAGGCGCCGAGGCCGACGAGGAGCACCGCGGCGTGCCTCCGCGCGGCGGCCACCCCCCGCGAGGCCGGGCCGGCGCTCATCGGTCGTCCCCGTCCTCGAAGCGCCACAGCGACACCACGAGCCTGGCCAGCGCGGGCAGGCACAGGAGCTGGGGGATCCAGCCGCGCAGGGGGTCGGCGAGCAGCGCCGTGACGGCGTGGAAGGACAGGTTCTGGTGCAGGTGCCCGCCGAGGGCGAGGGCGCAGCCGGCGAGCAGGAGGGCGCCCACCGCCACGCCGGGGCCGGAGACCGCGCGGGCCAGGCGTAGGAGGAGGCTGGGCCGGGTGGTGGGGCCGGCGGTGGTTGCCGTGGTGCGCCGGCGGGACAGCCACCACGACAGCGCGAGTGCGCCCCCGAAGACGAGCGCGCCGGCGGGGCCCGCGATCCACGTCCCGAAGAGGAGCGCGAGAACCGTGAGCAGCGCGGTGGGCATGCCGCCGGCCGGCGCGGTCGGCAGGGCCCGTCCCCCGCGCACCACCTGGGCGTGGGCCCGTCGGGGAACCAGCGCGAAGAGGGCGGCCAGGCCGGCGAGGACACCGCCGATGGCGAGGGACCAACGGTAGGGCTGGTCCGGAGCATAGGTGAGGGTGACGGTCCCCGACGTCCCCTCAGGGATGGCCCAGGCCTGGCGCCACCCGTCGAGGCGGTAGCCGTCCAGGTCCACCCGCGCGCCGTCGGCGGTGGTGAGCGTCGCCTCCCACCCGGCGTTGTGGTTCTCGTTGACGACGAGGTGGGACTCCTCCTCTGTGTCCACCGCGAGGCGGCGGGTCCGTGGACCCCATTCCAGGACCTCCGCCACCGGTTCCATGACCACGGGGTCGTCGGCGCCGTCGGGGCCGCCGCCCGACGGGGTGAGGGTCGTGGCCTCGATCCGGTAGGAGGTACCGCCGTCGACGGACAACGCGTTGTCCCCCTCGTCCAGGGTGACCTCGTCGCAGGCCTCGAAGCGGACGGGCAGTCCCGCGAGCACCTCGGCGGCGTCGGCGTCGGGTAGCCGGGTCGCGACGCGCTGGCCGTTGACGCGCACCACGGGGCCGTTGCCGCAGGCGTGTGACACCCCTCCGGACAGCTCGTCCATCGGGTCGGCGGCGCCGGAACCGGGGAACACCACGCTGGCGAGTTCGAGCGGCTGGTTGGCGGGCGGGGTGAACCGCAACCGCAGTTCCTCGGTGGTGAGCTCCCCGAAACCGACGAGGCCGTTGCTGTCGAGCCAGGCCTCGCGCGAGGTGTCCGGGGTCTCCACGACGACGCGGATCGGGGACTCCACGCTGTCGGCTCTCGGGAAGCTGAAGAGGATGCCGTCCAGGTTGGTGGGTTCGCCGAACGCGACGTCGAGGGTGGGCTCGGGGTCCTGGGGGTCGGGGTACCAGATGGTGCCGGCGTCGCTGTCGAGCGCGTTGCGACCGAGCGCCGCCGGGTGGTCGGCGGCGACGGAGGACGAGGTGACGGCGGGGGCGTCGGCGGCGCGGTTGGCGATGTTCTCCAGGGTGCGTGGGTTGGTGACCACCACTTCTCCGGCCACCTCCTGCGGGGTGTCCGCGGTGTCGGCGCTGGCGGTGAAGGAGCGGTGGACGAGGCGGGCGTCCTCTCCGTGCACCGCGAGTTCGGGGGCGCACACCCAGGTGGCGGAGCCGCGCATGCATCCGGAGACGGTCCCGGTGGATCCGGTGAACACGGCGGTGCCGGCTTCGTCGACGCCGGGGACGTCGAGGGTGCGGACCGGGTCGACGCCGGGGATGTTGAGCTCGGTCACCCCCACCCGGGAGCCGAAGCGGAACTCCGGTTCCCAGGCCAGGTCGGTGACCCTGATCCGCACCCGTTCCGTCTCCCCCGGCGGGGTCGCGATCTCCTGGGTGCCGGCGTCGTCGTTGGCGTCGACCGTGGCCCGGACCCGCCCGGCGTCCGTGATCACCTCGAGTTCGGCGGGTGGGGGCTCGCCGGGGATGGGCTCGAAGGCGACGCTGAGGCCGGAGACGTCGCGGGGCTCCTCCAGCTCCACCTCCAGCCACTCGCCCACCGCGCCACGGAATCCACTCGAGCGCCACGCGGTGGCGGCGTTGCCGTCGACGGCCGCCGCCGGGGCGCGCCCGGGATCCCTGGTGGTGGCTCCGCCCTCGGCGCCGGCCTGGGAGCTCGACGCCCGGATGCCGGCGATTCCGTCGTAGGACACGGTGGCGGTGGAGGGATCCCAGGCCGGGTCAGTGATGTCGGGAGCGGGGACGTCGCGTTCGTACTCCTCGTCGGCGGTGAGCGTCCCGCTGACGTTGCGGCGGACGTCGGGGTAGACCATCTCCCGGCGTCGCACGGTGTCGGTGGCGATGGTGTCGGCCGCGTCGACCTGCTCGGCCCCGGGGTCGGAGCCGATGACGACCGGCCGTTCGTCGTCCAGTACGCCGGTCTCCAGCAGCGGCAGGAGGGACTCCGGTGCGCCGAGGACCCGGAGTGTGTCCTCCCGCGGCAGGGTTCCGACGAGGGGTGCGGGGTCGGCGACGGTGTAGATGTCGACGGCGCGGTAGGGCTGTTCGAACCGGCCCACGTCGGGGTCGGTCTCCGCGTCTCCGATGATCGGCCCGAAGCCCCGGTCGCGGCTGATCCCGGGCGAGTCCTCCAGGGCTTGGTGGACCTGCGCCGGCCACGCGCCGTTCGCCCCGTCGCGTTGCAGGTCGTTGCGGACGAGGAGGTGGGAGACGCCCATGCGGGCGAGGAACGGCGCGAGTCCGGTCGAACCCTGCCCGGAGGCCAGCCGACGGTCCACCTCGTGCAGGATCCGGGAGGAGCCGGGGGATCCCCAGGGGATGATCTGGTGATTGGTCCACCGCCCGTCCATGAGTGGCTGCATGGGCTCGTCGAGGGGGCGGCCCCACATGTACTCGCCGCGCGCGGAGCCCGGGACGGCCATCGTCATGCCGTCGCCCGTCTCGGCGTCGAGGTAGGCGATGGCGTCCCGCCAGTGGTCCGGGATGTCCTCGAAGCCTCCGCGGGTGGCGATTCCGGCGGTGGCGATCGGGGTGAGGGTGACGGCGACGGCCGCGGCGCAGGTGACGGCGGTGGCACGTCGCACCACGTCCGGAGGGGCGTTCCGGGTGAGGCGGCTGGGCCGGCCCTGGGTGCGCTGGACGACGGCGAGCGGCAGGAACGCGAGTCCGAGCGCGAGCGGGAGCCGGATCACCGCGTCGAACTTGTGCACGTTGCGGAAGGGGGCGAGGGCGCCGTCGTAGAGCCCCCGCATCGTCTCGGCCAGGGGGCCGGTAAGGTCACCGGTGTGACCGCTCACCACGATCGCGACGCCGGTGAGGAGGGTGACGATGAGGAACGCGCGTTCGGGCAGGCGCCGGTTCGCCAGACCCGCCAGACCGAGTCCCGCGACCACGGCGGTGACCGCGATCAGCAGAGGCGCGTTGGCGAGCTCGGCCCCGGCGGGGAGCGGGGCTTGGCCCTGGGTGGAGAGGTAGCCCATCCAGTTGGAGGAACCGCGGACCGCGTTGATCAGTGAGGCGACGCTGGTGGTGGTGCCCGCGTCCTCGGTGAAGGGCATGAAGTCGTAGACGTAGCGCCCCAGGATGATCAACGGCGCCAGGTACCAGAAGGTGACCAGGGCGATCGCGAACAGCCACCACCCCAGGAGCCGCCAGGTGCGGGCACCGTTGCGGCGGGTGAGGAGGTACAGCAGCGGCACGACGAGGATGGCGAGTTCCGAGGCGGCGTTGGTGCCGCCGCACAGCAGGAAGGCCGTCGCGGACAGGAAGGCCGCGCGGGCCGGACTGGCGCCGTGCCGCGTCCCGTGGATCAGGGGGAGCAGCACCCACGGCAACAGCATGGTCGGCTGCAGCTCCGCGGAGTTGTACGACAGCAGCGTCAGCACGCGGGGCGACAGCGCGTAGGCCACTCCGGCCACGATCTGGGTGGAGGTAGTGCCGATCCCCAACGCGCGGGCCACGCAAACCACGCCGAGGAACGCGGCGCACAGCAGGACCGCCATCCACACCCGCTGCACCATCCAGGGGGGCATGTCGGCGGCGAGCAGGAGCGCGTGGAACGGACCGTTGGGGAAGAGGTAGCCGTAGGCCTGGTTCTGCAACTGCCCGAAGTAGGCGCCGTCCCACAGGTGCAACGCGCGTTGGAGGAAACCCGTGGGGTTGATCGCCAGGTCGATCTTGGTGTCGCCGAGGATTCGTCCCGGGTCGACGCTGAACGCGAGCGCGGTGAGGAAGAGGCACACGGCGAACAGCGTGAGGCGACGCGTGAGGGTCTCTTCCCCCCGGGCTCGCGGCGTGGGAGAGGAGGCGTGGGTCATAAGGTGTCGCGCAGCAGCCCTGCCATCTCCCGTCCGGTCCGTTCCCAGGTGAACTGGGCCGCCCAGGCGCGGCACTCGCGCTCGATCTCCCGCGCGCGCACCGGGTCGCTCAGCTCCTTGAGGGCGCGGCCCATCACGTCGGGGAGGGTCTCGCCGTCCCGCACCAGCCAGCCGGTGACGCCGTCGCGGACGGAGTCGCGCAGGCCGTCGACGTCGTAGGCGACCGTGGGGATGCCCAGCGCCGCGGCCTCCATGACCGTGAGCCCCCACCCCTCGAACTCCGAGGCCGTCACGTGCAGCCGGCAGGAGGCGATCACGGCCCGCTTCTCGCCTTCGGGAAGGAACCCGTGCATCGCGACCCGGTCGGCCAGATCATGCCGTTCGGCCCGCTCCACCAGCGGCGCCGCCTGGGGGCCGCGCCCCACCACGTGCAGGCGCAGGCCGGGCCAGTCCTCGCGCAGCGCGTCCACAGCGTCCACGATCCGGGTGACGCGTTTCTGGACGACCAACCGGCCCAGGACGAGAACTCCCGGTGTTCCGTCCTCGGCCGGCCGCTGCTCCGGGACGGGGTGGGGGGCCGGGGCGCCGTTGTGGATCACGGTGATGTCGGAACGCCAGGCGAGCTTCGTGCGCAGGGCCTGGCGAGAGGACTCCGACACGGTGACGGTGCGACACCGGCGGTACACGCGGCTGGCGATGGGGCCCTCGACGAACTGGCCCAGCCGAGCCAGGAGGTCCGGGAAGTAGGCGCGGAACTGCAGGTCGTGGACGTGGTGCACCAGGCAGACGACGGGGGTGCGGCGTGGGAGCACCAAGGGGGCGAAGAACGGGACGCCGTTCATGCAGTCGATGACCGCGTCGACGCGACGGCGCCGCCACAACAGGCGCAGGAGCGTCGCGGGGTAGACGGAGAACTTGCCGCCGCGGCGTTCGATCCGGATCCCCGCCCGGCTCTCGCGGCGCGGCTGGCCGGGTTCCCGGCTGGTGTGGAAGGTGACCTGGGCGCCGCGGCGGGCGAGGTCATCACTGACCCGCCACGCGTACTCCTCGGCGCCGCCGGCGACGGACTGCCACGGGCAGCGCCAGTTCAACACCGCCACCCGGACGCCGTCCAGCCTCGGTGGGGCCTTGTGACTCTGCCGGGCAGGAGTGTCCCGGTGCATGAGACCCGGGTCAGCGATCACCGTAGTTGTACAACGACTCGTTCACCGGTTCGGTGGTGGTGGAGGCGGTCGTGGCCAGCGAGGCCCCAGCGAAGCTCACCGCTACGGCGAGCGCGACCCCGACGGCGGCCGCGGAGAGGATCTTGAACACGGTGGGGGGCTCCTTTGCGCGTCGTGGTTCGGGGGCGTGGCATCACCGGCGAGGGCGCCGCGGACTGGAGCTGTTCCTCGAGGTAGGCCCTCGGAGACTCCAACTAGAACGTGATGCAGCGATTGACCAAACGACTGCCCCAACTGTAACTAACCATCCAGTAACTTCCAACCCCGAAATATCGGACTCCCCCGACCGATTTGGTGCTGCTTCCTGCGACGCTGCGGCGTCAACACGCAGCAGTAGGAGCTCGGTGCCGCTGTGGACGCCGACGAATCCGGGCGCCTCGGGGGTGAACATGTTCTGGTTTTCCGGCGGCGCGTTGTCGTGCACGAGGACGTAGCGCACGCCGAGCGCGGCGAGCTCGGCCGCGAGGCGCGCGGAGTCGGGGTCACCGGGTTCGGCTCCCCCGCTGTCGGGGGCGCCGGTCACCTCCGGGGGGAGGAGTTCTCCCACGGCGCGCGCCCACGGGTCCTCGCCCTGGGCCACGCGCAGGCCGTCGGGGGTGTCGACGCGGAGGGCGTCGTTCCACACCACGGGGCGCTCGAAGAGTTTGACGGCGGGGTCGAGGACGACGGTGTGGCCCCCGTCGGCGCGGTCCATGCCGCGGTAGGCACTCCAGGGCAGGGTGAGTACGGCGCCGGGGGCGGGGTCGTCGTCGACCATTCGTTGGACCCGCTGCCACTCTTCCGAGTAGTGCACCGGGGACAGCGCTCCCGCTCCTCCCCAGGCGAGCCCCGGGAGGAGCGCCACGCTGAGCAGGGCGAGAGCGGCGCCGGTCGCCCGGCCGAGGGGGGTGGGGCCGGTGTTCTCGCTCGCCGCGCGTCTGGGGGTGCCGATCCACTGGGCGACGCCCGCGATGCCCACCGCCTGGAGCAGGGCGAGGGGGGCGAGGTAGAGCTGTCCGTCGCGGAGCGTGCCGAACCCCGGCCACGCGGAGATCGCGGCGGCGAGGGCGGTCTGTCCGGCTGACGTGGAGCCCACCAACGCGATGGTGAACCCGACGGCCGCCGCGACCGACAGGGCGACGCCGTAGGGAGTCCGGGGGCCCCGACGCAGCAGCCACACCCAGCCGGCGAGGGCGGTGAGGGAGAGGAGGAGCTGGCCCAGGGCCAGGACGACGGAGTCGTAGCCCGCCGGGACGGCCTGGGCGTTCCAGATGCCGCCGAGCGCGAGCAGTGACCCGGTGACGCCGAAGGGGGTGTCGGCGCGCGCGGCGAAGAGCTCGGCCCCGGCGGGGTCGGTGCTCGCCGACGCGCCGAGGGCGGGGACCAGCCACGGAAGACTGACGACGGTGAGGGCGCCCGCGACGACCCCGGCACGGACGAGAACCACGCGGCGGGCGGGTGAGGAGGGCGGCGCCCGCCAGGAGTCCGGACAACAGGATCGAGGAGAATCCCCCCACGGCGGCGGGGACCATCGCGAGCACCATCCGGGGGGCGTCCCGGGGGGTGTGGACGCGGGTGGCGGCGGCGAGCACCCAGGGCAGGCCCGCGTATCCGAAGAGGAGGGCCCACTGTCCGAGGAGCAGCCGCTCCGCCAGGAACGGGTTCCACACCGCGAACACCGCCCCCGCCAGCCGCGCGGGCCACGGGCCGGGAACGATCCGCCACACACCGGCCGCCGCCACCATGAAGACGCTGAGCAGGAGGAGGGTCTGCACCAGATCACCGGGGAGCACGCTGCCGAGCGCCCCGACCACCGCGTCGCTAGGCACCGCCCGGGGAAACCCTTCCCCGCCGGTGAGCACGTGCCAGGACAGTGGCGGGTTGGGCACGAACACCATGTCGTACCGAAGCGCGAACCCCGGCCCCACGGCCGGCCCCAACGCCAGGAGCCCGGCCGCGAGCCCCACCCCCCACGGCGCCAGAGCGGCGAGGATGCGAAGGCAGCGGGTCACAGGTGCACCCTACGAGAGGCCACTACGTCCCCCGATTGCAAAAGAGGATCCCGGCAGTGTCCAGGCCGGCAAGGCAATGCCGTCAGTCGCGGACGGGGTCGGCGGTGAGACGTTCTGTCACGCCACGCAGCCAGTCCTCGTTCCAGGCCAGGCGCCCCGCGCAAGTCGTCCACGACGGCGTTCACCCACCGCAGCTCTGCTTCGGTGAGCGCCCGTTGGTAGTCGTCCTCCAAGGTGAACAACCGGGGCAGGCCCATGGCGCCGGCCTGCGCGGCGTCGGCTTCGGCTTGCCGCAGGAGGTCCTGCAAGCGCCGCGCCCGGGCTTCCAGGAGCCCCGCGGCCCGGTCCGGCGTGAGGTGCGGCAGCGAACCCAGCGCCACCGGAAACTCTGGGAACTCGCGCCGGGGTGGTGAGCATCTCCTCGAACCACTCCTCCAACGTGTTGTGGCCTTTTTCGGTGAGCCGATAGACCGTCCGTTCGGGCCGGCCCTGCTGACGCGCATTGTCCCGCTACCGGGCGTACCTGACTCCGCTCGCGCAGGTGAAAGCGCACCCCCACCCGTTGGGTGCGGCACGCCCTTATGGGGGTGGGGGTGGCCTGGGGGTGGCCCGCCGTCACGGTCCGCTGTTCCGTTCCAGGGCTTCCGCGATCGTGCGCGCCGCCGTGGGGAACGCGCCGGGGTTCGGGCCGGAGTAGTTGAGGCGTAGGTGGGGTCCGGTGGGTTCGGCGGGGAACCATTCGTCACCGGAGGCGACGATGACGCCGGCGGTCTCGCAGTCCCGTACCAGCCTCGCCACGTCGGTGCCGTCGGGGAGCCGCACCCACAGGTTGAGTCCGCCCTGGGGGACAGCCGCCACGTACGCCGTGGGAACGTGCTCGCGGAGGGCTCGGGCGAGTAGGTCGCGGCGCGGTGCCAGCTCGCGGCGCAGGGTGCGCAGCGAGGTGCGCCAGGCGGGTTGGGTGACGACGTCGAGTGCGGCGGCCTGGAGGACGCCGCTGACGTACATGGACTCGGCCTGGGCGTCGGCGTGGATGCGCTCGCGGGCGGGACCTCGGGCGATGACTCCAGCGATGCGCACGGCCGGCGACACGCTCTTCGTCAACGAACGCAGGTACACCACGTGTCCCCCGTCGTCGCGGGCGGCGAGGGGCACCGGATCGGCCGTGATCCCGAAGTCGTGCGCCCAGTCGTCCTCGATGAGGAAGGCTCCGGACTGGCGCACGGTATCCATCACCCGGCCGGCGACAGTGGATGACCATCGGGCGCCGGTGGGGTTGGCGAAGTTCGGTTGGGCGTAGAAGGCACGGGCTCCGGTGCGATGGAACGCGCGGGCCACATCATCCGGGTCGGGCCCGTGGATGCCGCTGGGGATGGGAACGAGCCGCACACCGACCTGGTTCGCCGCGAGGATCGCCCCCCAGTAGGTGGGTGATTCGATCAGGAGCGGACGTCCGGCACCGACCACAGAGCGGAAGACCGAACTGAGTCCACTCTGGCTCCCCGGAAAGATGATCACGTCGCTCGGCGCCGGCGATGCGGTGCCCATGGTGGTGGCCGCGCCGAGTTCGCTCGCGAACCACGCTTGGAGTTCCGGCAATCCCGCGGCTGGTGGCCTGCTGATCGCCGCGTCAGAGCGGGCGGCCCGGGTGAGCGCGGCACGGACCAGGCGTTCGGGTAGCAGCTCCCTGTCCGGGTAGCCCGAGTGCAGCGCGATCACGTCGTTGGGTGGGCTCCGCAACGGGGCGGGCAGGTGCGGCGCGCGGTGGACCGGTGTGCCGAGGGCGGCGGTCTGCCACCCGTAGTCGTGCGGCCGTGCGACCCGTGTCGCGCGCACGAAGGTTCCGACCCCGGGACGACTCTCCACCGTCCCCTGCGTCACCAGGGTGCGGAGCGCTTTCTGCACGGTGACCGGGCTAGCGGCGTACTGGGCCACGAGTGCCCGGGTCGAGGGCAGTTTCGCGCCGGGTGGGGCGGTCGCGATCCATTCGCGCAACCCGGCGACGATCCGCGCACTGCTATCCTCATACATGTCAGACAATAGTAGCGCTACTGCACTCGCCGCGCCGGCGCTATCGCTCTCCCGAGCCGGACTGTGGTGGGGACTCCTGGGCGTCGCGGCCTTCTCCTGCACGGTTCCCTTCACTCGGGTCGCGGTCGGGAGTGGCGGGATATCACCGTTGTTCGTCGGCTCGGGCCGTGCGGTCATCGCCGCGGCCCTCGCCGCCGCGGCCCTCGTACTGACCCGTCAGCGCCTTCCGCACGGCGTCCAGTGGGCCCGCCTCGGGGTGGTCGCCGGCGGCATCGTCGTGGGTTTTCCGTTCCTGACGTCCTACGCGCTCACCACCGCCCCGGCGAGCCACAGCGCCGTCGTGATCGCGATCCTGCCCGCCGCGACCGCGGCGGTCGCGGCCCTGCGCGGGCAGGAGCGCCCGTCTGCGTTCTTCTGGGGCATGGCGGTCGTGGGCGCGGCGGTCGCGATCGTGTTCGCGGCGCTCTCGGGCGGCGGCTTCACCGGCCTGCACTGGTCGGACCTGATGCTGTTCGGTGCGGTGATCGCGGCCGCGATCGGCTACGCGGAAGGTGGGCTGCTCGCGCGTGAGCTCGGGGCGTGGCAGACGATCTCCTGGGCTCTCGTGATGTCCGCACCCGCGATGGTCCCCGTCCTGGGGGTATCGATGGCCCAGAGCCCGCCGAGCGGCACCCCGGTGGAGTGGGCCGCGTTCGGCTACCTGGCCGTGGTGAGCATGTATCTGGGTTTCTTCGCGTGGTACCGAGGACTCGCGATCGGTCCGATCGCGCAGGTCAGTCAAGTGCAGTTGGTGCAGCCAGTGCTGAGCGTGTGCTTGGCGGCCGTTCTCCTGCACGAGCGGCTCACCTGGGTCACCGTCGTCGGCGGATTCGCGGTGCTCGTCTGCGCCGCCGTCACCGTGCGCACCCGCCTCCGGTTCGTCGCCAACCCGCGTTGATATTGCTGCCAGCGACAACCGGGCCACTGTCATACGCGACAGCTACAAGATCAACGGGGGGTGATGGCTGGTGGAGGAGCGGGTTCACCAGACGGGGCGGAGGGGCGGCACCCCGTCCTCGGTGCGGGCTCTGATCAGGGCGATCAGGGTGTGCCGAAGGGTGTCCGCCTCCACGGGGCCGATCGCCTCCGAGACTTCGGCCTCCAGTGCGTGGAGGGCGGACCCGGCCACGGTGAGGTGGCGCCGCGCCTTGTCGGTCAGCACGACCAGACGCCGCCGGCCGCCCGCCGGATGGACCACGCGGCGAACGTACCCGCGTTCCTCGAGGTAGTTCACCACCTGCCCGGCCGCCTGCTTGGTGATTCCGAGAGCCTCGGCGAGCTCGGAGCTCGTCGCACCGTCGTGGCCCAAGGCCTGGAAGGCCAGCCCGTGGATGGGCCGCAGCTCCGCGTAGCCGGCATCGTCGGTCCGGCGGACGAACTCTCCCAGCATGAGCTGGAAGCCCATGCCGAGGAGGAACGTCAGTTCGGTCTGCTCCAACGGATCTCGCTGCGCCATGCCCCCATGTTGACACATGCGAGTCAAGCCGCTTTACTCACTGAGTAAAGCTCGTTTACTCAGGAGGTCTGATGGTCATCATCCGAGAGACAGAAGCACGCACGACCACCACGCCGGGCGGCACGATGGCGGCGCTCGCCGGTCCCAGTCAGGGCAGCGAGGAAATCAGCACCTGGCGGGTCCACATGCCGGCCGAGGCACGGTCACCCATCCACAGCATCGACCGTGACCAGGTGTGGATGCCCCTCGCGGGGACCTTCGAGATCACCGTCGCCGAGGAGCCGTTCACCGTGTCAGCGGGCGAGGCGGCGGTTGTCCCCGCCGGAGCGGAACGCGTGGTCGCCGCGGCCAAGGACGCCGAAGCGCTCGTCTGCATGCGCCCCGACGGCACAGTCAGCCGCCCCGGAGTTCCCGGCACCACGCCCGTTCCGTGGGCCCAATAGGAACACCGCGCCAAACCCCCAAGGCCCTGGGGGTTTGGCCACTCCCCCACACCAGGCCAGGAAGTGGCTACGGCGAGCACCCGGAGTCGCCGCAAGAAATGAGTCACGCGCAGCGTGGCGGTCTCTCCTAGCCCGCCACGTTCTCTCGTACTCGGGGACTCAACTCCTCCGGGGTGACGTTGTGCAGGCTGTCACCGTCGGCGATGTCCAGGGCGTGGGCGGCGGCGAAGCCCATGGCGGCGCAGGGGCCCATAACGCGGATGCTGGACAGAGCGGCGGGCTCACCGTCGACGCAGCGGCCGGCCGCCACCAGGTTGTGGGCCGTCGGGGGCAGCATGCTGCGCAGCGGGACGTAGTGCACGTGGTCCGGCTCGTAGGTCTCCCACACGTAACCCTCGGGCCGGTCGTGCAGCTCGATCGGCCAGGCGGTGCGGGCGACCGCGTCGTCGAACCGGACCCCGGAGCGCACCTCGTCCACCGTGAGCTGGTGCGTCCCCTGGATCCATCGCGTCTGGCGGCGTCCCGGGAACCCGTAGGCACGCACGCGGGCCTCACCGAAGGCACGGGGGAACTCCTGGCGCAGGAAGTCCACCACCCGGTCCGCCTGGACCCGGCCGTCGAGTTGTGCCTTGGCCGCGCCCACGGCGTCCAGCGGGGACTCCACGTGGGTCATGTTCATCACCGCGGTGTTGCGGCCCGGGAAGAAGAAGGCCAAGCCGTCGCGGCGGATGAGCCCGTAGGCGTCGGCCTTGGCGTCGATGCGGGCCACCAGCTCCTTGGGGTCCGGCTTCCACTCCTCGTCCAGGTGCTCCAGCCGGACCTGCTGCGAACCCCACACTGTGCGCTCGGGCACGCGGCAGGGGAAACCGGCCTCCCAGGCGAGAGCCGCGTCTCCGCTGGCGTCGACGAACCCCGCGGCCGTGACCCGCACCCGCCCGTGCCTGGTGGCGAACCCACACTGGTGGACGCCCCCGTCGTTCACGTGCACGTCCAGAACCGACGCCCCGAGCACGACCTGGATCCCGAGCTCCCGCACCAGGTTCTCGAACCAGCGCGCCAGAACCACTTCGTCGTAGCTGACCGTCATGGTGTGGCTGCGGTTGTAGTGGATGTCGTTCGTCCGCCCGAGGTCCTCGAACATGGCGTCGAAGATGCCGTGCGTCAGTTGCCGGTACTCCGGGGCGTTGCCGTAGACACCGCAGAACAGCCCGATGAGCGAGTTCACGCACTGCCCGCCGAGAACGGGTTGGGCGTCCACCAGGGCCACCGAGTGGCCCAGGCGCCGCGCCTCGACGGCGGCCGACAGGCCCGCGATCCCCGCCCCGACGACGCAGACGTCCGCCGTGAGTTCCTCCGACGGCTGGTCCGCGGTTCTGCGTACGGTGCGGACGTTGAGCTCGGTGAGCTCGTGCGGCATCTTCTCTCCTTGTCTGGCCGCGGCGCGGCCGTGCTGCGGATGGGGACGCCCTGGCTCAGAGGCTCAGGTCGCGCTGGCTGTAGACGGACTCGTGCCACGGGATGAAGAGCCGCTTGAGTCCGCTGACGATGAAGTACAGGATCAGCCCGATCGCGGACAGCAGGATGATCACCGCGAACAGGGCGGGGGCGTCGAGGTCGTTCAGGGTGCGGACCACCAGGAAGCCGAGCCCCTCGTTTCCGCCCAGGTACTCACCGACGATCGCCCCGATGATGGCCAGGACGATGCCGACCTCCATGCCGGTGAAGACGTAGGGGAGGGTGCTCTTCATCTCCAGGTGTTTGAAGGTCTGCCAGCGGCTCGCGTTGAGGCTGCGCATGACCTCCCGGTGCCCGCTCTCCACCGAGCGCACCCCGAGCTGGGCGTTGAGCATGATGGGGAAGAACGCGAGCAGCGCCGAGATGATGATCTTGGGCGCCATGCCGAAGCCGAACCAGATCACGAACAGCGGGATCAGCGCGACCTTGGGCACGACCTGGGAGGCGACGATGAGGGGGCGGAGGCTGTTCTCGAGCCAGGGCAGTTTCCCCAGGATGGCGCCGACGGTCACGCCGACCACCAGGGCGATCAGGAACCCGGCCAGGATCTCGGTCACGCTCGTCCCCGCGTGCCGCCACGTCTCCGGGTCCACCACGAGCTCCCCGAACGCGGCGAACACCGTCGTGGGCGGCGGGAGAACGAGTTCCGACATGTCGTTGAACCGGACGAACAGGTCCCACGTGACGAAGAAGACCAGCAGGATCGCGGGGGTGCTGATCCAGGGCAGTAACCGTAGGGATCGGGAGCTGGCGATGATCCTCACTCCTCTTCGTCGAGCGTGTGGCGCAGGTCGCGCACGATCGCGGCGAACTCCGGCTCGGTCTGGACGTCGATGTCGCGGGGCCTGGCGAAGCCGACGGGCGTGATGTCGCGGATGCGGCCGGGCCGTGGGGTGAGGTGGACGACGCGATCACCCAGGAACACGGCCTCGGTGATGTCGTGGGTCACGAAGACGACGGTCGCGCCGGTCGCCAGCGCGATCCGTTGCACCTCGAGGTTCATCCGTTCCCGGGTGAGGGCGTCCAGCGCTCCGAACGGCTCGTCCATGAGGAGGAGTGTTGGCCTCATGCTGAGCGCCCGCGCGATCGCGGCGCGTTGCCGCATCCCGCCGGAGAGCTCCCGGGGGTAGGACCGCTCGAATCCGGACAGCCCCACGAGGATCGCGAGTTCCTCTGCTCGCTCCCGCTGCTCCTTCCTGCTGTATCCACGCAGCGTGAGCGGGAGGGCGATGTTCTCCTCGACCGAGTACCAGGGGAAGAGGTTGGGGTCCTGGAACACGACGCCCAACTGGGCGATCACCGACGAGTCGACGCGTGTCCCCCGCCAGAGCGGCTGGTCCTCGACCAGGACCTCTCCCGTTGTCGGGCTGGTCAGGCCGGCCATGATGCGCAGGAGGGTGGTCTTTCCGCACCCGGAGCGCCCGATCAGTGAGACGAACTCGCCGTCGGCGATCCGTAGGTGGATGTCGTGGAGCGCGTCGGTGTGCGCTCGCCTGCTGTGGAAGCGTTTACCGACGCCGACGAGCTCCAGCTTGGTGGCGTCCGGCGGAGACGGGGATGTCGGACGGGGTTCTCCCACTGAGGGGCTGCTCATGGACATCGGGCTCCTCTGGAGATTGGTGTCAGGCCCCGGGCAGCAGACTGTTGTCGAACCAGGCCGACGCGTCCCCGTCGGGGCTGGCGAGGCCGGCGGCGACGAGCTCCTCGTATCCCGAGACCCACGCCTCGTCGTGGGTGACCAGCAGCGGGGCGTCGGCGTCCCCGCCCGACCACAGGTCCCGCAGTTCCGTGAGGGCCTGGCGTGCGATCTCGTCGTCGTCCAGGGCCGTGAAGGAGTTCTCGCCGCGCAGGGTCTCCAGAGTTTCGTCCAACGACTCGTCGGCGACGACCGACGCGAGTGCGTCGTGGATGGCCCTCATGAACGCCTCGAGCACCTCCGCGTTGTCCTGCAGGTCGTCCTCCGTGGTCACATAGACCTGGGAGTCGGACGCGACCAACGTGGCGGGATCGAAGACCGCCGCGTCCTCGTTCTGCGCCACCACGGTGTGGGCGGTGTCGATGCTGACGACGTAGCCGGCCAGCTCCCCCTGCTGCACGAGGTTGAACGTTCCGGGTGTCAGGCCCACGACCTGTTTCGCGGTCTGGTCGGGGTCGAGTCCGGCGTTGGCGAGGACCAGGGAGACCACCAGGTCGCTCGTACCGCCTTCGGACGGGACACCGATCGTCTGGTCGAGGAAGTCCTCGGGGGTCTCCAGGCTGAGGTTCTCGGTGCTGTAGACGACCCGTTGGGACGTGCCGCGGGTCAACGAACCGACGCAGACCAACGGCTGGTCGGAGTCCGCGACGGTGGTCATCAAGTCGATCTGGCCGATCCTGGTGATCGGTCCGAGCCCCGAGATCAAGGTCTGCATCGCCTGGGGCGAGCCCTGCACCTCCTGGAGCTCCACGTCGAGGCCGTGTTCCGCGAAGTGTCCGCCGGCGAGGGCGAGCAGCTCCGGCGTCATCGACAGGGTCTCCAGCGGCAGGTAGCTGAGGAAGGTGGTTGCGTCTCCCCCACCCCGGGAGCCACAGGCGGACAGCAGGCCGGGGCCGGCGATGGCCGCGGCCGCGGCGAGCGAGGAGCGGGCCAGGAAGGCTCGGCGGCTGACAGGTGACGACGATCGGACAGGCACCATCGGTCCCCTCTTTCCCTATTGCCGAAGCAGGGGTTGCGACCGGCTCGAGAAAGAATCACCTCGGGGAAGATCGACCGGCTACCCGCGTTTCCGGAGAACGGAAGACTCATACATCCGGTTCGGGATCCTTCTGTAGCTTCCGGGAGATGCCGCGCGTGGTGACCTGCACGAGGTAGGCGAGGCTGGGGCCGTAGGGCTCGGTGTGCGGGATGATCAGGGACAACGCCGCGACAACCTCCCGATCGGCGTCATGGATGGGCGCCGCGATTGACGCGAACGCCGGGTTGATCTGGCGGTCACTGACCGCGTATCCGGACCGGCGCACCTCGGCGAGCACGTGCCGCAGTTCCCGCGAACTCGAGTAGGTATGTGGTGTGTAGGACTCCAGCGGGCCGCCGAGGACCTCTTCCTGTACCTCGACCGGCGCGTGCGCGAGGAGCACGAGGCCCACGGCGGTCGCGTGCAGGGGATAGCGACCGCCCACGCGCGGCCCCGAGGAGGCCGAGTCCGGGGTGACGAAGCGTTCGACGAAGATGACCTCGTTCCCCTCCCGAACGGCGAGGTGAACGCCCCGGTGGGTCGTCTCGTACAGATCCTGCATGAAGGGCAGGGCCGTGCGTTGGAGTCCGACGGACCGCGGTGCGTGCGCGGCGACCTCCCACAGGCGCAGTCCAATGCGGTACCGGCCCTCGTGGTCGCGTTCGAGGGCGCCCCACTCGTGCAGCTCGTTCACGATCCGGTGCGTGGTCGTGAGGGGGATGCCCGAACGTCGACCGATCTCGGAGAGGGTCAGTGGACCGCCCGAGTTCTGGAAGGAAGCGAGGATCCGCAGCGCGCGTTCGAGCACGGACCGCCGCTCACTGGCCATTGGTGCAGTGTAGTTCGGCGCTTGGCGCCCATCGTGACCCGGGTCACGATGGGCACCGGCGTGGCCGCACCTCCGGTGTAGGGACGGCACGCTCCCGTCGCGCGGTCAGGAGGTCAGGTCGTACAGCGCCGCCGCGTTGGTGTGGTTGACCGCGGCCGAGGTCGGGGCGTCGAGCGCGGCGTGGAGTCGTTGGGCTCCCTCCCCGTGGTCGTGGGGGTGGT
Source organism: Spiractinospora alimapuensis (assembly GCF_018437505.1). Taxonomy (NCBI): domain Bacteria; kingdom Bacillati; phylum Actinomycetota; class Actinomycetes; order Streptosporangiales; family Nocardiopsidaceae; genus Spiractinospora; species Spiractinospora alimapuensis. Next base: position 2,608,745 of record NZ_CP072467.1, read on the forward strand.
CGCTGGCGTGCATGAGGAGCTTGTCCGGACGGAGCATGGCCAGGACCTCGGCACACTGCCGTTCGTCTGCGGGGAGCTGGGCCGGCTGGGTGGTGAGGCGGAAGTGCCGGTAGAAGTACTCCGAGGGCGACTCCCGCACCCAGGGCACCTCCCGCCAGATCCCCTTCCACTCCTTGTCGAACCGCCAAAAGAGGGACGGGACCCAGGTGAACCCACACTCGGCCAGGCAGACCCGCAGGTCGGGGAGAGACTCGAAGACACCCTCGGCGATGAGGCTGACCACCTGGCCCTGCACGACTTGGGAGTTGCTGAGGTAGTCCTCCAGGTAGGTGTGGGTGGAGCCGTGGAACGTCGGCCCGCTGGCCACGCGTCCCCAGGCGTGCAGGCCGAGGACGAGGCCGTGTGAGCTCGCGGCCTCCAACAGCGGACGGAAACGCGGGTGACCGTAGCGCACGTCCTGCCCACGGACGGGTAGCAGCACCTGGGTGAACCGGCGGTCCGTACCGAGCCGTTCGATCTCCGCGACCGCGGCCGTGACGTCCTGGGTTGGCACCACGATGCTGGCGCGCAGCCGGGAGTCCCGCTCCAGCCACTCCGCGACGAGCCAGTCGTTGATCGCGCGGCACAGTGCGGTCTCGAAGTAGGGGTTGCGGTTCGCCGTGAATGCCGTGACGCAGTTGAGGATCGCGTGGGTGAGGTCGGACCCGTCCAGCAGTTGTCGACGGAGGACGTCGACGGTGTCCGGCGGAACTGTACCCAGGTCTCGTGCCCGCTGGGTGGAGGTGGTCGGAGCCGCCGGAGGGTAGGGAGCCCCGACCGCCGGGGAGAGGGTGACGGTGGCGTCGTCGATGTAGTCGCGCCAATAGGCGTCGAGGTAGGGACTCAACGCCTCCCAGGAGGCGGGGGCACAGTGCACGTCAGTGTCGATCCTCATGCCGCCGGCCCTTCCAACCGGTAGCCCCGGTGCGCGTTCTCACCCAGCATCGCCGTACGCATCGCCTTGGGCAGCGACCGCAGGGCCATGGTGGGCGAATCGAAGTCCCAGTGCGGGTAGTCGGAGGCGAACATGATGCGCTCGGTCATCCCGGTGTGCTCCAGGGCCTGCAGGAGCTGCACGTTGTCCTCGGGCTCCTCGATCGGCTGGGTCGTGAACCAGAAGTGCTCACGGAAGTACTCCGAGGGTTCGCGGCGCAACCAGGGAACGTCCCGGCGCAGCCGCGCCGCGGCGTCATCCATCGCCCACATCTGCGGGGCCGCCCAGGAGATGCCGCCTTCGACGAGAACGACCTGTAGTTCGGGGAATCGTTCGAACACGCCCTCGAGGATCATGTCGCAGGCGGTGAGGGCCATCGAATTGCCGTACCAGGCGTGCTGCTCCAGGTAGAAGGAGGGCCACCCGTCCGAGCGGTGGTTCTCGATCCCGCCGAGGTGCACACCGACCGGGAGGCCGGCGTCCACGGCGGCGGCGTAGATCGGGTCGTACTTCCGGTTGCCGAGCATCGCCTCCGCGCCGGAGGGCAGGAGCACCTGCACGAACCTCGGGTCGCCAGCCCTGCGGCGCACCTCCCGGACCGCGAGTTCCGGTGACTCGTGGGGAACACAGATCGAGGCACGCAGACGGGGCTCGCGGTCGAGCCACTCATCGACGAGCCACTCGTTCAGCGCGTGACACAACGCGTCGGCGAACTCGGGGTACTCGGCCCCGAAGGTGTGGGCCTGCAACGGGATGAGGATCCCGTGGTCAACGGAGTACAGGTCCAGGAGTTGCCGCTGGACCAGCCCCAGGTCGCTGCCGGGGATCCCGTCGGCGGGCCAGGAGTCCCGTCGCATGCCGCCGTTGCGAACCCGCGGATAGACCAGAGGTGGCGCGGGGACCCGGTTGCCCTGGTTCTCGTACCGTTCGCGCCACGGACTCGCGAGCCTGGGTGCGATGTGGCGCGGCAGGGCCGCGGGGTGGATGTCGGCGTCGACGACGGTCGTCGCCTGTTTGCGGGACGTGTCGGGTGTCGTGTTGGGGGCGGTCAGCGTCATGACCTGTCACCTGTCCTCTCCGTCGCGTCGACGTCCCCGGGGCCGGCGTTGGTCGTGGTGTCCACGATCACGTAGTCGTCCTCGACCCGTACCGGATAGGTCTCGGCCACGTACGGCCCGGGGGTGCGGCCCGGCACGCGAAGGTCGAGGTCCTGGTCAAGGGTCTCTCCGGAGGCGACGGAGACCTGGTAGCTACGCGCGGGTGGCTCCGTCGGCCCGAGGAAGGACCGTCCGGTGGCCAGTTCGTACTCCCAGCCGTGCCAGGGACAGGCCAACATCACGTGTTCCTCCCCGGTTCGCGCGCTCCCCGGCCCGTCGGAGTGCGTCCACGGGGCGGTGCGGCCCGCGCAGAGGGGGCCGCCCTGGTGGGGGCAGTGGTTGCTGATCGCGTAGAACCGGTCGCCGACACGGAACACCCCGATCGAGCGGCGCCCGACGTCGACGACGCGCCTTCCTCCAGGTTCGAACTCGTCAACTCGACCAACGACAATCCGCATCAGCCGTTCCTCACCCACTGCCCAGCGCAGTGCGTTGACTCGGGCATTGCTCGCAGGGGTCGGTGACGTCGCGGGCGTGACGTCACCAGGCCCGCGGTTCCTGTCCTGTCGCGGTCGGGGACGTCCACGACCGGCGCCGCCAGGATGACGTGTGGCTGGGGGCCTGCCTACCCGGATTTCCGAATATCGGAAGGGCTCCCCGGGGCTCGGGTCAGAAGCAGAGGTCGTTGATCACGGCGGCGGTGGTGTCGGGGGCGGCGGTGTAGAAGTTGTGTCCGCCGGTGACGGGAACGGGTTCCACGCCTAGTCGGTCGTGTGCTGCCCGGGTCATCCAATCGGGTCGAAGCGCGCGGTCCTCGGTGGGGAGGACGTAGGTGGAGGGGAGACGCGCGGGGTCCTCCGCCGGGGTCTCGGCGTAGATCTCGGAGAGGTCGCACAGCGCCACCGTCGTGAGGGCCTGGCGCAGTGTGGCCAGGTCGGCGTCGTGGAACAGGAAGTACGCGGCCACCACGGGATCGTCGGCCGGGTTCTCCCCCAGCCACTCCGGACTGAACATGTCATGGGGATCCTGCTGGAGTTCGGCGAGCAGGCTGCGCTGGCCGTGGAAGTCGGCGACGGTGGCCGCCAGCCACACCTGGTGCCGCGCGCCGACGCGGCGGGCGATCGCGGGCAGCAGCAGCCCCGACGCCGAGTGCGCCGCGACCACGGGGTCCCGTAGGTCGTCAGGAAGCTGCCGCGCGACCAGCGCCGCGTAGCCGGCCGCGCTGGACGCGCCACCCGAGGGAACGTCGACCGCCGACGCGCGGTGGCCGCGCTCCGCGAACGCCTCGACCAGGCCGGTGAAGCCTTCCGCGGTCTGGGTCGTTCCGTGGACAAGGACGATGTCTCCCACACCATCTCCTCCTCAGTCGGACACTCACGCACCGTGCGCGCGGACGTCAAGCACCCACGACCCAGACAGGGAGAACCGCCGATCAGGAGGAGGACAGGTGCGAGCCACGGGTCAGTTCAGCAGCGAGCCCCGGGCGTCGTCGGTCACGAACAGGGGCAGCCGTGGGCCGATCGAGTCCAGCAGTCCCCGGGCTCCGCCTCCGCGGGCGGCTTCGTACTCCGGTTCGGTGATCCCCACGACTTGGAGGAAGGTCACCCTCCCGTTGTCGGTATCGATGGAGCCGAGTTCGGGGTCCTCGACGAAGGTGATCGCGCGAATCGCGGTTTCGGGCCGCTCGGGGTTGATAGGACCGTTGACGCCGATCGTGTGCCCCGGCGCGAACGGGTTGCCGTTGTCGTACACATACTTCGCCAGCGTTCCCAGCAACGTCACCGGCCACATGGGCGCGGAGTCCCCCCGAGTGTCACCGGTCGCCCGCATGGTGAATTCGAACCCCCAGCCCGACTCCTCCGGATCGTCGGATTCCTTGCCGTACAGCTCGCTCATGCCGTAGGTGACGATGTGCCAGTGCGGCACGGGGGCGGCGCGGGGATAGAGACTGACGCCGTCCAGCGGGTTCTCACCACCCAGCGCCCAGGGAACCTCGGGGGCGTAGTGCAGCGGATCGGTGTCGGGGTAGACGGGGCTCAGGGCCGCGTCGATCGCGTCCCAACCGGGTGCCGCGTCGGTTTCCTCATGGTCCATGTCGGTATGGACGTGCGGTGGTGGGTCGCGGTTCCTGCGCCTTCGCTCCGAAGTGTCACGTTACGGCCCCCCGCCGTGGGCCTCTCGGAGAGACCCCTGAGACTCGAGGTGCGAGCCGCCTGGTGAGCCGATTGACCCAGAGAACATGGAGGTCCTCATGGCAGGCACCCGGAGCACGAAGTCGAAGCGGACGCGCGTCGCCCGAGGGGTCGTACGCGCCGTACTGGCCGGCACGGGAGTGCTGGGCCTCACGACCGGCAGCCTCATCGCCGCTCGTGGTGGCGCGGCGCTTCCCGGTGGACGCGAGTGCGGCCCGAGTGAGGAGAGCGCCATGCGCTTCTACGCGGTCTGGTGGGCGCTGGGCGGTGCGGTCATGCTCAACGCCGCCCGTAGTGAGTCGCCCAACCCGGTGGTCGCCAACACGGCCGCGGGAGCGATATTCGTCGGCGGGCTGGCGCGGCTCGGCGCGGCCTGGAAGACGGGCTGGCCCCACCCCTTCTTCCGCGCGATGATCGCCATGGAGATGCTGGCTCCCCCGGCCTTCGTCGCCCTCAACCGCCTCGCCCAGCGGGAGGACGACACCACCTCCACACGTTGAGACGTGGACCACACCTCGGTGCTGTCACGTTGGGGGTCGGCTCCTGCGTCGAGACGTTGACGGATCGACCGCGACAAAGGAGCTCACCATGGAGGCTCGACTCAGCGCGTCCGGCAACCCGATAGCGGAAAGGACCCTGAAACACCTAACGTCGATCAACGCGACGATCGCCAACTCCCCGCTGCCCACCGCGACCCAGGAACTCGTGAAGATCCGGGCCAGCCAGATCAACGGCTGCGGGTTCTGCGTCGACATGCACACCAAGGACGCCGCCGCGTCGGGCGAGAGCCCGGTCCGGATCAACCTCGTCGCCGGCTGGCGGGAGGCCACGGTGTACACCGACGCCGAACGCGTCGCCCTGGAGCTCGCGGAACAGGGGACCCGCCTCGCCGACAGCGCGGGAGTCAGCGACGACCTCTGGGCCGCCGCCACCACGCACTACGACGAGGCCCAGCTCAGCAGCCTGGTGTCCCTCATCGCGGTCATCAACGCGTTCAACCGGATCAACGTCATCACCCAACAACCCGCCGGCGACTACCAGCCCGGCCAGTTCGGCTGACCGCCATATCGTGACCCACCCCGGACAGGGGTGGGTCACGATTCCGCGAACTACCGTGCCGACTCATCCCACTTGTCGCGCAGGCTGGCGGGGGCCTTGCGGCGCCAGGACTCGACGAGGAGTCCCCACAGTTTGTCCTCCTCGACGTGCTTGAGATCGACGATGATGGTGCCGTGTCCCTTGTGGTGGGGAATCGTGTAGTAGGCGGGGTTTCCGGAGGTGACCAGGGCCTCTTTCGTGGCGAGACTGCAGTAGAGGACCAGCCCACCCTCCGTGCCCCGGCGCCACGCGAAACTCTTGCCGCGGACGTTCAGGGCGGGGGTCGACATCGATCGTCCCCGCTCGACCTCGGGAAGGTCGCGCGCCATGGCCACGACCTCTTTCCAGGTGATCATGCACACTCCAACGGATCACTCCGCGACCGAGGCGAAGGGTGCTCGTCGAGCAGAGCCCCAAGGCTCACGTCACCAATTCCTATCGTGACCCAGTGCCGGCCCCCGACCGGGGACCACTTCCGGCGTTATGGGGGGCCGCACGGAGCCTGGCCTACGACCGCGACTCGTCGAAGCGTTCGCGCGGGGTGACGGGAGCCCTGTGACGCCAGGGCGAGGACGACGATGACGGCACTGTGACCGTCGTAGCGGGAGGTCGCAGATAGGCGGGGTCTCCCGAGGCCACCAGGGCCTCCTTCCGTGCGAGACGGCGGTGGAGGACCAGTCCGTACACGTACGCGCTACGGAGACGGGTGAAGCCTCGCCACGGACCTTCAGCGCGGGCATGAGGTAGAAGCTTCCCTCCTCCAGCTCGGGAAGGGCGCGGCCCAGGGCGACGACCTCTGTCCAGGTGACCCATGCGTGACCCCTTCGGTCCAGGTGGTGGGAGGTACGGCGGCGTCCGAGCGGCGGATGCCGCACGGTCCTCACCGGACCGGCGGAGCGTGGCCCGTTCTATCGCGCCGACTCGTCGAAGCGTTTCCTGAGGCTGGCGGGGGCCTTCCGGCGCCAGGACTCGGTGAGGAGTTCCTCGAGCTCGTCCTTCGCCACCTGGGTGAGGTCGACGATGATGGCGCCGTAGCCGTCGTAGTGGGAGGTCGTGTAGTAGGCGGGGTCGCCGGAGGCGAGGAGGGCCTCCTTCTCGTCGAGGCCGCAGAAGAGGACGAGTCCGCCCTCGTACTCGCTGCGGAGACGGGCGAAGCCCTTGCCGCGGACCTTCAGCGCGGGAGTGCGGTACGACGTACCCTCCTCCACCTCGGGGAGCTCACGTCCCAGGGCGACGACCTCTTCCCAGGTGACCATGCTCGGCTCCCTCAGTCGGTGCTCGTGACGGGTGCGGAGAACTCCCCCTCGACGAAGTCACGGTGGGATCGCACCAGGAATTCATACCCCGAGGCGCCGACAGTGTCGACCTCCCACGACGATTCGTCGGTGACCGTCACCGCCTCCCAGGAGTCGGGGGCGTCGGCGGGGTCGTCATCGTCCACGGGCTCGCAGTCCGTGGGGTCGTCCTCCGCGCAGTCCAGGGCGCGGCGCCACACGGCGAAGTGGGTGGCGGTGGTGTCCCCGCTCCACTCCAGCGACACGTTCCCGCTCGTGAACGTGAGGTCCTCGGGGGCCGCCGGGGCGGGCAGGTCCAACTCGACCCGCACCTCGGCCTCCTCCCCCGCGTCCTCCCCCCGCAGGGGCCGTACGACGAAGGAGTAGGTGGCGCCGGCCAACAGATGCTCCACGCGGAGACCTCGGGGGTTGTCGGCGAACCCGGTGACGGGGCCCGGCACGGGCACCTGGTCGTCGGGGTCCGGCTCGACCCGCCGCTGCTCCACCTCGTAGTTGGTCGCACCGGGGACCGGGTCCCAGGTGAGGCGGACGCTGCCGTCGTCCTCGGGGTCGGGCTCCACACTGACCTCCGGGGCGATCCGTGGCCCCACGGGTAGGTCGGGGAGCGGTCGAGCGTAGGGCTCCCCGAGACCGAGCTCGTCGGCGAGGGTGTCGGCGAACGCGGCGGCGATCTTGACCTCGCCGTTGGCGTTGGGGTGGACCGGATCCCAGTTGTCGTCGGCCGGCGCGTACTCCTCCGCCGACCGCGCCACCACGACGGGAGAGTCCTCACCCGTGAGTTCGGCGGCGAGCCCGGGCAGGGCCGCGTTGAACGCCGCGATCTCCTCGTTGAGACGGCTGTCGTCGGTGGTGCCCCACACGGGTGGGAGCTCCGAGACCACGACCTGCAGGTCCCCACGGGCGACCCGGGCGGTGGCGACGAGGTCGGCGATCCGGTTGCCCACCGCGTCGGCGTCGCTCCCGGTCAGCATGTCGTTGAGCCCGGCCATGACCAGGAGGTAGTCCGGCTCGAACTCCGCCACGTGGCCGCCGATCTCGTCGGCGAGGCGCTCGACGGTGGTGCCCCAGACGCTCGCGTGCTCGGTGTCGAAGTCCGGCTCGGCGTAGGCGGTAGCGGCGTCCTCTCCTCCGGCGAGGCTGAACAGCTCGTCGTAGGGGCCGACGAAGCGCGCCTCCACCTCGGAGTCCTCGTTGAGATGCGTCCACAGTCGGTACCGCCATGTGTAGTCCCCCGCGCTGCCCTGCGCGGTGGAGTCGCCCACGATCATCAGCTCGGCGATCCCCAGTGGTGGGGTGGCGTCGACGGTCACCGACTCCGGCTCCGCTTCGCCGAAGCGCAGCCCGCCCGGTCCGAACGGGGTGAAGGGGAGGGTGACCGCGAAGGCACCCACGCAGATAGCGAGGAGCCCGAACACGCCAGGCTGCCAGCGGGCTCGGCGCCGCGACGGCTCCGGGGGGTTCTCGTTCGCCACGCCTCGAGAGTTACACGTCCCCGCCCCGCACCACCAGAGTCGCTCACTCCGTGCCGGGTCGGACGAGGGGGATCCCCTACGATGTGAGAACCAGTTCTACTCCCGGACCAGGCGAGGGGTTGGCGTGGCCGGATTGCTCGTCGCGTTGGTGTCGGCGGTGATCTACGCCGTGGGCCTGATCATCGAGCAGGGCGCCCTGCACCGGTCGGAGAGTCTGAGTGTGCGGCGGCCCCTGCACCTCGCCCGCATCCTGGTCTCCAACCCGCGATGGCTCGGCGGATGCGCGCTGGCCGCGATCGGGAGCGTCGGGCTGATCGTGGCGCTCGGCCTCGCGCCGGTTTCCGTGGTCCAGCCGTCCTTCGCCAGCGGAATCGCCGCGATCCTGCTGCTGCGCGCGGCCTTGGCCGGCGGGACTCGGGCCATCACCCGTGGCGAGTGGGTGGCCCTCGGCCTGATGCCCCTGGCCTTGGGCCTGCTCGGCCTCTCCCTCGGCGGCGAGAACGAAGTGGGCACCAGCGCGAACCTCCCCGCTCTCGTGGGCCTGAGCCTCGGCACCGTCGCGGTGTGCGTGGCGGCCGTCGCGTGGCGGGGTACCGGTCCGGCCGTATCCGCCGTCGCCCTCGCCATCGCGGCCGGCCTGTCCCAGGGGGTGGCCGGGCTCCAGGGCAAGGGGATGGGCGGCGCGCTCGCCGACGAGGGCGTCATCGGGGCGATCCCCGCGGTGCTCACCTCGCCGTTCCCCTACCTCTACGTCGTGGGTTGGGCCGTGGGCATCGTGCTGTTCCAGACCTCGCTCCAGCGCAGCCGCGCGTCGGTGACCGCTCCGGTGTCCAACGTGGTGGGCAACCTGTTCGTGGTCACCCTCGGCACGGTCATCTACGCCGAACCGTTGCCCGACGATCCCCTCGACCTGCTGCTGCGGGTCGGTGGCATCGCCCTGAGCCTGGCCGTGATCGTCCTGGTGCGTTCGGACGTGGCGAGCGTCGAGGCCGACACCGCCCGGCTGCGTTCCCGGATCGGTCCGGACGGCGGGGCTGACCGGGGCGGCGACGGGCGCGCCTCCTAGGTCGTGTTTTTTGAACGGGTGAGGTCGCGGAGCCAGATCCGGATGGAGGCGATTTGCGTGGTTCCGTCGTAGATCACGGCTCGTTTGTCGTATCTGGTCGCGACCGCTCGGTTTTGCTTGAGCAGGTTGATGGACCGTTCGACGGTGTTGCGGTTTCGGTAGGTGTCCCGGTCGAAGGTCGGGGGTCTGCCGCCTTTGGCTCCTTTGCGTTTGCGGTTGGCGCTTTGGTCGGCGGGCTGGGCGATGGTCGCCCGGATGCCTCGTCTGCGCAGGTGGGCCCGGATCGCTGATGAGGAGTAGGCCTTGTCTGCCAGCAGACGGTCCGGGCGAGTCCGTGAGCGGCCGGCGCCGCGCGGCAGCCGTAGCGCGGCCATCAGCGGCTCGAACATGCGGGTGTCACCGCGCTGGCCGGGGCTGGTGGCGATGGCCAAGGGGCGGCGACGGTTGTCGGCGATCAGGTGAATCTTGGTGGTCAGTCCTCCCCGGGAGCGTCCCAGTGCTTCGGACCCGTCCGGTTCGTTCCGGGCCGCTCCCCCTTTTTTGTGGCGCCGGCGGCGTGGTGGTGGGCGCGCACGGTGGTGGAGTCGATGCCGACCTCGAGGGCCTCGCCGGTGGCGGCGTCGATACGCAGCCGTTCGGCGATCCTGTCCCAGGTCCCGTCCAGTGACCAGCGGCGGTGCCGCCCGGCAGCGGTCTCCCAGGGCCCGTACCGCTCGGGCAGATCCCGCCAGGGGATCCCGGTGCGGGTTCTGAACAGGATCGCGTTGATGACCTTGCGGTGGTCGGCCCACCGCTTTCCTTTGTGGGGGTGGGCGGGCATGAGCGGGGCGAGCAAAGCCCATTCCTCGTCGGTGAGTTCATGGCGTCGAACCATGCCACCCAACACTTCCAGACCACCCACCCACCCCGCAGACCCTCCACAAAACACGACCTAGCCGACGAGGAGGAGGACCCCGACCACCAGCACCGCGAGCGCGGTGGCCCCGTGGACCCCGTAGACCGCCGACCTCGGTCCCCCGCCGCGCAGCACGATCAACGCGTCACCGGTGGGGATGACGGTCGCCGCCAGCACGAGCCAGCCCAACAGGTGCGTCGACCCGCCGACCAGCACGATGAGGATGAAGAGCCCGGCACCGAGGTCGCGCACGGCCTTGACCGCGAGCCACGACCGGAAGGTGGGGTCCTCCGTCGGCGTGTGCGGGATGCCGAAACCCGCCGCGAACCGCGGGGCGGAGAGGCCGACCACGCCGAGGAAGAAGACCCCCGCCCCGATCAGCCCGGCGAGCACGGTGGCGACGGTGGTGACCATGGCTGACTCCCTTCGGTGCCAGCCGGTGGCTAGCAACGCTAGAAACTGTGTCGACGATAGCATTACCTCCGACAGGGTTCCTAGCACTGCTAGGGTGTGCGCATGTCAGCCGTCAGAGAGCGTCGTGAACGGGAACGCGCCGCACGCCATCAACTGATCGTGGCCGCGGCCCGTGAGCTCGCCGAGGCCGAGGGCTGGGAGGCGGTCACGACCCGACGGCTCGCGGAACGCGTGGAGTACAGCCAGCCGGTGCTCTACAGCCACTTCAGCGGCAAGGACGCCATCGTGCGCGCCGTCGCGATCGACGGCTTCGGTCGGCTCGGCGCCCACTTGCACCACGCACGGACGGCCACCCCCTGGCGGCGCGAGGCGCTCCGGGCCGCGTGCCGCGCCTATCTGGAGTTCGCGAGCAAGCGGCCCGCGCTGTACCAGGCCATGTTCGTCATGCCGACGGACCTGAAGTTCGCGCACGCCGAGACGCCGCCCGAGCTGCGGGCGGCGTTCGACGAGTTCGTCAGTTGTTTTCGCCCCGACAACGCGCGCCGCGAACTGTTCGCGGAGGTCATCTGGAGCGCCCTGCACGGCATCGCCGTCTTGTCGGAGAGCGGACGCATCCCGCCGGACAGCGAGGAGGAACGCCTGGACTTCCTCATCACCCAGCTCGCCGACACTCCGAGCTCGGGTTAACGCTCCATCAGGCCCGTGAGGAGGTGCCGGTACCAGGGGTCGGTCGCGACCCGCTCCGGCGCGCTCGTCAGGCCCACGCTCAACGCGGGCACGGAGGACGCTCGGCCGATGACGTCGGCGACCGTTTGTCGCACCCGCTCCTTCCCGGCCCCGTTCGCGGTGGGGAAGAGCTGTCCCGTCAGTTCCGCGGGGTCCACGACGTCGGTGTCCAGGTGGACCAGGTGGGGGCGGGACGCGATGTGGTCGGCGACGGGGTCCTCCACGGCGGCCCGGCGGATCCGCGACGTCCGCAGGTATTCAGCCTCCGACGGGTCCAGGTCGCGTGCGCCGACGAGCAGGATGTCGTCCTCGAGGAACGGGCGCAGCCCCATGGGCCGACCCCACAGCTCGGGCCGGTAGCCGAGCAGAACGCTCAGGGGCATTCCGCCGAGGTAGCCGGACGGGGTCGTCTCCAGGGTCTGGAGGTCACCGTGCGCGTCCAACCACACGATCCCCGGCTCGACGCCGGCCCGCTGGAGCCCCGCTGCGACCCCGAGCGCGACCATGCAGTCGCCAGACGCGACGACCACCTGCTCGCCACGTCCCACGATCGCGGCGACGTGCTGGGCGACCACCTCGTGCAGGGCGACCATCCGACCCAGACGTCCGCGTCGGGCAAGGTGACGGCCACGATCGTGGCCGGAACACCGTCGGGGACCGCGAGGTCGGGAAGGTACTCGTCGAGGTGGTAGGGGACCCACAGCAGCGTTCTCATCGCGGCATTCTAGCCACGAGGGGGCCCGCCACCACGCGTGCGTCAGGCTCCGACGGCCAGGGCCTCGTTGAGCGCGGGGGCCGCGACAGCGGCCCAGGCGCGGACGACGCCGGCTGGGTCGCCGAGCTCGGACTCCGAGAGCAGCAGGCCCGGCTCCGCGACCCACGCGCCGAGGTCGGAGAAGACGAGGCGGAGGTCCTCCTCCACCCCGTGCCCGTTGCGGAGGTCGGGGACCGCGGCCACGGGAACCACGACGGCGTGGCCGAGAGCGAGCTCCGGCAGCCGGTCGAGGAACACCTTGAGCAGTCCGGTGTAGGTACCGTGCGCGAACGGTGACGCGACCACGATGATCTCGCTGCGCAGCACGGTGTCGACGGCGTCGGCGACCGGCCCGTTGGGTGTCGGGTCGAGCAGGGCCTGTCCGAAGGCGGCCAAGTCGATGACATCGGGCGTCGTCGAGAGGTGTGCGTCGGCCGCGAGGGCTCCAGCGGCGTCGACCGCGGCGTCGCGCAGGGCGGAGTGGGGCTGGGAGTGGGCGACGAGCACGCTGAGATTCGTCATCAGTATTCTCCTGGGTCGGCCGCCGTTGGGCGGCCATGCAAAGACGACTAGGGGTTGAGGCAGATCCCTAGCCGTGACACAGCGCGCTGGCCTGCTGTCGAAGATCGACATGCAGGCGGGCCACGAGCAATTCACCAGGAGACATCTCCGCCATCATCCGGTCACCCGCGCGGCCGCGTCAATGGGCGGGGCGCCATCGGTCGCGAATTCGGGTGTGGTCTTCGGCATAGGCACCCCAATGTCACTACTCTGTGAAATTACTGAGGGACAATGAGTAGCCAAAGCGACGAACGAAGGGGGACCGTTCGATGGGCAAGGCCAAGCGCACCCGTGCCGCGAACGTCAGAAGCAAGGCCGCGGTGGGCGCGGCGAACACACCTGAGCGGCGACATCTCGCGTCGCTGGCCGGCGCGCTGACCTCGCACCAGGTCTGGGCCCGGGTCATCGAGGAGGACACCCCGGTCCTGCGCGTGAGCAACCCGGACTCGATCTACGCCACCGAGGACGTTCTCTGCGAGAGGAACGGCAGCGGACACGCCTTCCGGGCGTCCTTCGGAGTGGATCTGGGCACCACGGAGGACATCCCCGCGACGGCGGACCGCATCGCACGGCTCCTCGGCACCTCCTGAGGGCCATTCGCCCCGTACGCGGGGGTGCGGCCACGGGGGGTGGCTACACGATCTTGCGTACGGGCGAGTACGTTCCCAGGCCATGGGCTGGCAGGGACACGATTCGTAGCATGGAGGCGTGTCCACTCGCTGGCCCCCTGTGCTCCTCGACGTCCTCGTCGCGCTGGCCCTGTCCGTCACGTTCTTCGCCCCGCACTTTCGCGACGTGGCGCGGGGGTTCCCTCCCGGCGCCGAGGTCGACCCCACGGGCTCCGTTCTGCTGATCGCCTGCGGTCTCGCGTTCGCGCTGCGTCGCCCCTGGCCCGGCCTGTATGTCGGCATCACCGTCGCCATCGTGTTCGTGTACACCGCGCTGGGCCACGAGCCCGGCCCCGTCTTCCTCGCCCCCACCATCGCCCTGGCCGTGTGTTTCACCACGGTCGCGCCACGCTACTGGTTTCCGATCCTCCTGACCTGCGGTGTCGGCTACATGATCGCCCTCAACTGGCAGAACCCGACCCTCGGCTCGGTCCTGTACACCGCTGCCCTCTGGTTCGGCACGGGTGGGGCGCTGGCCCTGGGCATCTCCCTGTACCGCAACAACCTCATCGCCGTCACCCGACGGGCGGAGCACGCCGAACGAACGCGGGAGCAGGAGGCCCAGCGGCAGGTCGCCGACGAAAGGATCCGGATCGCCAGGGAACTCCACGACGCGGTGGGCCACCGGCTGGCGACCATCAGTCTCCAGGCCGGGGTCGCCAACCATCTCGCCGGCGCCGCGCGACCCACCGACGAGCCCGACCCCACCCAGGAGGCACTCGCCGCGATCCGGCAGGAGAGCACCGACGCGCTCCGCGAGCTCCGCACCACTGTGGGGATCCTCCGGGAACACGACGCCACGGAGGCCGATCGGGCCCCGACGGACCCCGCACCCCGGCTCGAGGACCTACGTTCCCTGGTGCGGACCATGGGTGCCGCCGGGATGGAGCTCCGCGCCGAGCTGGACCTCAGCACCGCCGAGGTGCCGGACATGGTGGCCGCCGCCTGCTACCGCGTCGTGCGGGAGGCCCTCACCAACGCCGCCCGGCACGCCCCCGACACCCCCGTCACACTCCGCGTCGCGCCGCTGCCACACGGCCTGGAGATCGACGTACGCAACGGCCTGGAAGCATCAGGTGGCGGAGGGGGGCAGGGCGTCGGGCTGCTCGGCATGCGGGAACGGGTGACCGCCCTCGGTGGCGTGTTCGAGGCCGGCCCCGAGCCCTCCGGCTCCTTCCGGGTCTGGGCCGTCCTCCCGTTCGATCGTGCGGTCGCACCGCCGGTGGGTGCGTCGTGACCGCGATCCGCGTCGTCCTCGCCGACGACCAGAACCTGGTGCGTGCGGGGATGCGCTCCCTGCTGTCCGCCGAGCCGGACATCGAGGTCGTGGGCGAGGCGTCGGACGGCGACCACGCGATGCGGGTGATCCGGGAGGTGCGGCCCACCGTCGTGTTGATGGACATCCGGATGCCGCACCGCGACGGTCTCCAGGCCACGCGGGACATCGCGGAGGACCCTCACCTCGCGGACGTGCACGTGGTCATCCTGACGACCTTCGAGCTGGATGAATACGTCTATGCCGCGATCCGGGCCGGCGCGACGGGCTTCCTGCTCAAGGACGCCGAACCCACCGAGCTGGTCCGGGGCGTTCGGGTGGCGGCCACCGGCGACGCGTTGCTGTCGCCGGCGATCGCGCGGCGGCTCATGGCGGGCTTCGCCGCCGCCCCCGACGGTCCGCCCAACCACGAGCGCGCGCGGGACCTGCCCCTGCTGACGGAGCGGGAGCGCGACATCGTCCGTCTCGTCGGGCACGGCCTGTCCAACGACGAGATCGCCCAGCACCGGGTGATCAGCCCGGCGACGGTGCGGACCCATGTGTCCCGCTCCCTGCTCAAGACGGGGTCGCGGGACCGGGCCCAGCTCGTGGTCTTCGCCTACGAGGCGGGGCTGGTCGTCCCCGGCCGGGGACTCGGTTCCGAGGGCACCGATTCCCCTCGCTGAGCACGCTCTCGCAGTAGGCCGGTCACGATGAGGAACTGGGCGACCGTGTAGGTCGCCATGACGAGCTGCCCCAGTCCGTCGACACCGCCGGCGCTGAGTCCCACCATGAAGTCGGAGACCACGAAGACGAGCGCCCCGACGGCCACACCGAACCGCACCCCGGCGGCGGTGGCGGCCATCACCGCGAGCAGTGCCCCGTACAGCGCGACCGCGACGGCGCTGATCAGGTCGTCCATCATCGGCCACAGCAGCGTGACGGCGCCCGCCCACACCACGGCGTAGACCAACGGGACCGGCCACCGGCCCCGCAGCCGCCGAAGCGCGCCCAGACTCAGGAAGACCCCGGTGTAGGCCAACTGGGCGACACCGAACAGGCTCACGCCGACGAGGAACGCCCGCGTCCCGGGAAACAACAGCGCGATGTCGGCCAACCATGACGCCGCCAGCGCCAACATCACCACCGCGGGGATCCCCCGCGTCACCCGCCCGCCGACCGACGCCGCGACGTAGCACGCCAGCAACGGCATCAGCAGCGACTTGGTGACCCAATGCCACTCCGGCGACCCCACCGTCAGCCCGACGAGGTCGAGTGCGACCGTCACCCAGAACAGCACGAGAACGACACGAGCGAGCATGAGATGTCCCTTCCCGACCACCGAAGGCACCAATCCGCCTGCCTCAGGGGAAGGACGGTCCCGGGGGTTGGTCCCGCGTCAGGCGGGAACGTTGCCCGGGGCCGCGCCCTCCTGGTGGGGGGTGCGCGGCGCGTCGGGATCGGCGTCGACCGTTGGGGCGCTCCCGTTGGCTAGGGCGTTGAGGACGGGAAGCGCGTTCGGTCGGAGGGCGTGGGGGAGGTTGTCGCCGAGGGCTTCGAGGCGGGTGGTTACGCGGTCGTGGACTTCGCGGCCGAGGCGGGCTCCGTCTGTGGTCAGGCCGATGAGGGACGCGCGGCGGTCCTTGGGGTTCTGGCGGCGGCGGACGAGGCCGCGGCGTTCGAGACGGTCCACCATGCCGGTCACGCTCGACTTTTCCAGGTCCAGGACGCGTCCGATCTCGCCCATGACCAGGGCCTGACCATCCAGGAGGCACAGCACGTGGGTCTGCTGAGGCGTGAGGCCATGCGCTCGGCCCTCCTCGACGAAGATGCGCTCGATCGTCGACGAGAGTGCGGCCAGCGCCGAGGAGATTCCCAGAGGCCGCGGCGTCTGTGTCATGGGCACACCTCCGTCCCGTCCGAGCTTAGTTGACTTTGGTTCACGAGACGAACTAATTTGGTTCGTGTTACGAACAGTACGCACAACGAACCAAAGGATCGAGAGATGACCGAGACCGTTGTGATCGTCGGAGGCGGCTACGGCGGCATCACCGCCGCGAAGGCCTTGGACGAACATGCCGACGTCGTCCTGGTCGAGCCACGGGACACGTTCGTCCACAACATCGCGGCCCTCCGTGGGGTTGTGGACGCCACCTGGATCGACCGGATCTTCATGCCCTACGACCGTCTCCTGAGCCGTGGGCGGGTGGTGCGGGACCGCGCCACGGAGGTGACACAGCAGGGGGTACGCCTGGCCTCAGGAGAGTGGATCGCGGCGGACTACCTGGTCCTCGCGACCGGATCCTCCGTCCCGTTCCCCGCCAAGCCCGAGTCCCCCGACAGCGAGACGACGCGCGCCCGGATGCGCTCAGTCCAGCGGGACTTGGCGGACAGCGACGACATCCTGGTGCTCGGCGGCGGCCCCACCGGGCTGGAGCTGTCCGGGGAGATCAAGTCGGCCTGGCCGGACAAGCGCGTCACCGTGGTCGACCCGTCACCGGTGCTGCTCCCCGCGCTCCCGGAGGAGTTGCGGGTCGAGGTGCGTCGCCAGCTCGACGAGCTCGGCGTCACGATCCGCTCGGGCACACGCCTCGTCGAGGACCCACCAGGCCACCCCGGTGACCGGGCCTCGTTCACGGTGCGCACCGAGGACGGGGACCAGATCCAAGCGGACCTGTGGTTCCGGTGCTTCGGGTTCACCCCGCACACCGACTACCTTGGCTCCGACCTACTGTCCGCCCGTCGAGACGACGGCCTGTTGGACGTCACTCCCCAACTCCGCCTGGCGGGACAACCCAACGTGTTCGTGGTGGGCGACATCGCCAACCTGCCGGAAGCCAAGATGGGTGGAAACGCGCAACGACAGGCGAACGTCGTCGCCGAGAACATCCGTCACCTCCTCAACGGCGACTCGGCCCTCGACAGCTACGCCCCCCTGAAACCCTGGGTCCTCCTGCCCCTCGGTCCCAAGGCAGGGGCCAGCTACACCGAGGAGACCGGCCTCCTCGACGCGGTCACCACCAGCGAGTACAAGGGAGCCGACCTCATGGTGGAGTACTTCCGCACGGAGCTTGGGCTCGACAGCGAGTAACGGGACGCACGGGGTGGGTGAGGCGTGGCATTCTATACAGCACCCAGCCGGCCTAATGCTGTATACACAATAGAAGAGGTTATGTCGTGCCCACACTCCCCTTACGGCTCCCCGCTCTCCCCTTCCTCGTCGTCGGAACACTCCTTCTGTCCGCGTGTGGCTCCGACCCCGCCCCGGAGGAGGACGACGCCGGGGGCGCCGCCGAGGAGACCACGGACACCGAGGAGTCCGAATCGGAGGACGCGTCCGCGGGGGACCTGCTCGCCGACGCGGAGTCCCTCCCTGTCGAGGCGCTCGGCCTGAGCGTTCCGGTGCCCGAGGGTTGGAGGCTAGAGGACCAGGGGCTGGAGTTCGGTGACGCCGCGGTCGTCGCTGAGGACGAGACGTCGCTGGTCGTCATGGGTGGATTCGACGGGGTGATGGAGCCCCCGGAGGCGGGACTCGCTCCGCCGGATCTCGCCGCCCACGGGATGACCGCACTCGCGGAGTTCTACTATCCAGATGGTGTGACCCGCACCGGCCGCAGTGACGAGGAATGGGAGCTGGACGGACTGCCCGGCCACATGGTGGAAGAAGAGCTCACGCCGCCGGATCCCGACGGCTTCTCGGGCACCGTCCAATACCTGGCACTCGACCGGGGAGACGCCGACCCCGTGTTCACGGCAGTCATCCACGAGCCGGGGAACGACGATCAGCAGGATCAGGCCGTCGCGATCCGGGATGCGATCACTTTCGACTGACGTCGATGAGTGGAGCGGCGGGGCCTGGTCCGGCCTCGCCGCTTGCTTGTGGCTCGCTGGCGACCCCGGCGATGCTGAAAGTCGAAGCCGTCGAACAACGAAAGCCGAGGCGCCGCGTGATCCAACGGTGCACCCAGTCCCTGATCCCCGTCGTGGCCCTGTTGGCCCTGGCCGCGTGCGCGGGCGGCCCAGGTGGGGAACCTGGTGCGGACGACGAGGAACGACACCACATTCCCGAGGCGGGTACCCACGTCGTGGTGCCCGACGGCTGGGTGGCGGACACCGAGGACCTGCTCTTCGGTGAAGTCTCGGTGCAGCCGGACGTGTCCGCCATGGAGGCGGACGAGGCGCCGATGGCGATCGTGCTCGTGGGACGGTTCGACGGGCTGTTCGTCGGTCCGGAGAGCGGGTCACTCCAGGACGTCGCCACCTCCAACGCCGCCAGCTTCGCGGAGTTCCTGTTCCCGGAGCCCGGGGAGCGCACGACCCTGGTGGACGAGGAACGGGAGATCGACGGTAATCCCGCGCGTGTGGTGGAGTTCGAGATCACCCAGGGGGAGACGCTGACCTACAGCCGGTTCCTCGTCGTCGACCGGCAGAACGACGACCCCGTGTTCGCCTACTTCGCGCACACCGAGACACCGGACGACCTCGTGGAGGAGGGAAACCACGTGCTGGACTCCCTCAGCTTCGACTGACAGGCACCGGCTGGCCCGCACCCCCAGGGTGCGGCGGCTAAGCGGCGAACCGTCCACCCCCGTCGCCGCTCCGCCTAGGCTGGAATGATGTCCTCGTCCAACTCCCTCGTTCTGCGTCCTTGCGCCGGCCCGTCGGAATGGCCGCACCTCGCCCGGATCTGGCGCGGCGCCGTCACGGCCACGCACGACTTCCTCACCGAAGCCGACATCACCTACTACGAGGAGCGCCTGACGACGACGTACCTGCCGGCCGTGGAGGTCACCGTCGCAGAGATCGACGGTGAGGCCGTGGGCTTCTCCGGCGTCGCCGACGGAACCCTGGAGATGCTGTTCGTCGACCCGTCCCGACACGGCCACGGCACCGGAACAGCGCTCCTGTACGCCGCGTTCATGCACAACCCGGAGTTGCGCGTGGACGTCAACGAACAGAACCCCCAGGCGGTGGAGTTCTACCACCGCCGAGGGCTCGTCACCATCGGCCGCAGCCCGACCGACGGCGAGGGGCGCCCCTTCCCCCTGCTGCACCTCCGCGCGCCAACCACCCAGTAGCGAGGGACCAGGCCCCGGCGACCTCCTGGACACGACGCCTCGGACTCAGCGATATTTGCTGGGTGACGCACGCGGACGCGACGGCCACACCACGCCGTGTGGCCCCGACAGGAGGTGTGAACGTGGGGTTTCCCCCCGCCGCATACCAGGCCACCTCGGGTGGAGCGCTCGACCTTGACCGCGACTTCTATCGGCGTCTCGCCGAGGCCGACCACGAACTGGTGGACTCATTCGAGATCCCCATCCGATCGGGCCGCGCGTGGTCCGTACCCGAGGGCCATCTGTGCCGGATCGTCACGGTGGACGGCCCCCAGGTGGGGGACCTCAACGTCTGGAACGCCAACGATCCCCGCGAACGGATGTGGGCGGCACGGACCCGGCAGCTCCAGCGCGCACACGTCACCACCTACGACCGGCTGTGGTCCAATCTCCCTTTCCTCCGCCCCCTGGTCACGATCACCAGCGACACCCTGGCCGACTACGGCACCGACGCCGAGGGCGGTCGCGTACACGACCTCCTCGGAACGCGCTGCGACCCCTACGTCAACCAGATGCTCACCGGTGAGGCCTTCGACTACCACTGTCACTCCAACCTCGTCCGGGCCGTCCTCCCCCACGGACTCACCGAGTTCGACGTCCACGACGTGCTCAACGTCTTCCAGTGCACCGGGCTCAACGACGAGGACCGCTACTTCATGAAGGCCTGTCCGGCCCAACCGGGGGACCACTTCGAGTTCTTCGCCGAACTCGACCTGCTCTGCGCACTGTCCACGTGCCCCGGCGGCGACCTCTCCGTACCCCTGTGGGGGCCGGAGGCCCGCGACCCCCTCGACACCTGCAACCCCATCGGCATCGAGGTCTACCGCCCCGACCCGGCCCTTCTCGAGGGCTGGCACCCACCCCAACGCGCGGCGTACGCAAACCTGCACGGGATGCGGCTCCCTGAGTGGAGCGAGCGGGGGCAGAGTAGCTAGGGGCGGATCCGCCAAGCACGGGAACCGGCCTCTCCGTCGCGCGGCCACACCGTGGAGTCGGCGCGACGACCCTCGAGCGGAGGGGCTGGTTCCTCCACGCTCACTCGTCCACCATGTGCGCGGCTGAGGGATTCGGCGCGGGACGTGAGCGGTCACGAGCGCTGGCTCGGCAGCGTGCCGTACTGGTTGGCGTAGATCTTGCCGGGCAAGGGACGCGTGAACTTGATGCCAGCCCAGGTGTCATCGATGCGCAGACAAGTGCTCTCGACCATGTTCAAGTCGTAGCCGATCGCGATCACCGACCTCATGGTCAGATCCGTGCCGAGTCGACCACCCTTGGGCCAGGACACCCAGAGCATCCCGCCGACCCGCAGATGGTCCCGGAGACCACCGAAGGACGCGCGCATGTCCTCCTGGCGGATGACGAACAGGTGCAGGTAGTCGAAGTCACCGGCCAGCTCGCCGGGCAGGTCCAGGTCCGGCAGCTCCATCGCCGCCACCGCGACGTCTGGAGCCCCGACCAGATGGGCCCTGCTCCCCGCGCGCACGCCCATCTTCCGTGCCACGGTCTTGGTCGTCATGAACGGATTCTAGGTTCCCCGTATCGCCCCACCGGCGAAACCCACGCCGCTACGACGCCCGCGCCCGCCCTCCACCGACCGGGGAGGGCCGATCCTTGGCGAATCGGCGCCGGTGCGCGGACGGGGTCGTACCAGCCACGGCCCGAAGCTGTTTGCGCAGGGCCGCACCAGTACCGATGCCCACCTTCTCGGCGATGGCCTCGACCGCGAGGTCGGTCGACTCCAGAAGCTCCTGCGCCCGGCGGATCCGCTGCTGGGTGAGCCACGTTCCCGGGGAGATCCCCGTCTCCGCGCGGAAGCGCCGACTGAAGGAGCGGACACTCATGTGGGCCTGGGCCGCCCATTCCGGAACGGTGATCCGGGTCCCCAGGCGTTCCAGGGCCCAGGCCCGACTCGCCGCGGTCGAGGAACCGGTACCCGTCGGGCGGGGCAGCTCGATGTACTGGGCTTGGTCGCCGTCGCGCCACGAGGGGGCGACGCAGTGGCGCGCGACCCGGTTCGCCGCCTCCCACCCCGCGTCGCGGCGGACCACGTGGAGACACAGATCGATTCCGGCGGTCAGCCCGGCGGAGGTCAGGACGCTCCCCTCGTCGACGAACAGCGCGGTCTCGTCGAGGTCGACGTCCGGATAGTGCTCGCGGAAACGGGAGGCGTGGTTCCAGTGTGTCGTCGCCCGACGTCCGGCGAGATACCCGGCGGCGGCCAGGGCGAACGCCCCCGTGCACAGCGAGATGACGCGGGCGTCCTCCGGGATGAGCGCGACGGCCGCCGCGGTCTCCGGGTCCATCGTCCCCTGCCGGTAGACCGATTCCCGCTTCGTTCCCGGAACGACCACGGAGTCGGCCCCG
The DNA here is from genome assembly GCF_018437505.1 of Spiractinospora alimapuensis. NCBI lineage: Bacteria > Bacillati > Actinomycetota > Actinomycetes > Streptosporangiales > Nocardiopsidaceae > Spiractinospora > Spiractinospora alimapuensis. The sequence continues at coordinate 2,630,692 of NZ_CP072467.1, forward strand.
GCGAGTGCGTCCAGTCCCGATCCGGGAGTGAGCACGTAGTCGGAGGCGGTGTGGGCGGGCGTGCCACCGACGGAGCACACGCTGACGTCGTACAGCCGTCGTCCGTCCTGGTCCACCGCGCTGCCGAAGATCAGGGGCGGGATCGTGGCGTCGAAGCCGACGACCGGTGGCAGGAGCAGCACGACGACGCGGTGCGGCGTCCCCTCGGGCCGCTCGCCACGTCCATTACGATCATCGGCCATGGCCGGATTGTTTCACAGCGCATCGATCGGGCCACAGCCCCGGCCGCTCCGTGCCTTCGATCCGCCGCACCACGGTTGGCCGAATCGTTTCTGATGTTGACCTTTCGGCCACTGGCCACCGCCGACCGGACCACACAGACTGACGGTCGTGCGTAACAGTCGTTCTCCCTGGTACATAGCGATCGTCATCGCCGCCTTCTGCACGCTGATCGGGGCGGCCGGGTTCCGGTCCGCTCCCGGCGTGCTCATGAATCCCCTCCACGAGGAGTTCGGGTGGTCCCACGGGACCATCGGCGGCGCCGTCTCGGTGAACCTGATCCTCTACGGCCTCTTCTCGCCCTTCGCGGCCGCCCTCATGGAGCGGTTCGGTGTCCGCCGTGTCGTCGCGACCGCGCTGCTCCTCGTCGCCGTGGGAAGCGGACTCACCGTCTTCATGCAACAGGCGTGGCACCTGTGGCTGCTCTGGGGCGTCGTCATCGGGGCGGCGACCGGATCCATGGCGATGTCCTTCGTGTCGATCATCGTCGGACGCTGGTTCGTGGCCCGCCGTGGACTCGTGTCCGGTGTCCTCACCGCGGCCGGAGCCACGGGCCAGTTGGTGTTCCTCCCGCTGATCGCGGCGTTGGCCGGCAGCTACGGTTGGCGCACACCGGCCCTCGCGATCGGCCTGGCCGCCCTGCTGACGATCCCCGTGGTCCTCCTCATGCTCAGGGACTACCCCAAGGACGTGGGGCTGCTCCCCTACGGTGCGCCGAAGGACGATCCCTCGGTCCAGGAGCCCACACGACGCCCAGGCTCCGCCGTGCTCGCCACGTTCACCACCCTGGGCCAGGCCGCCAGGACACGGACGTTCTGGCTGTTGGCCATATCGTTCGCCATCTGCGGCGCCAGCACCAACGGACTGATCGGAACCCACTTCGTGCCCGCCGCGCACGACCACGGGATGCCCGCCACCACCGCCGCCGGACTCCTCGCCCTGATCGGTGTGTTCGACATCCTTGGCACGGTGTTCTCCGGCTGGCTCACCGACCGGTTCGATCCGCGCCTGCTGCTGGTGGCCTACTACACCCTGCGCGGCGGATCACTCCTCTTGCTCCCCGCCCTGCTCGGCCCCGAGGTGCATCCACCGATGTGGGCGTTCATCCTCTTCTACGGCCTGGACTGGGTGGCCACGGTCCCACCCACCATCGCCCTGTGCGCCAACCGCTTCGGACAAAGCGCACCCGTGGTGTTCGGCTGGGTCTTCGCCTCCCACCAGGTAGGCGCCGCGATCGCCGCCGGCGGCGCCGGCTACCTCCGGGACACCACCGGAAGCTACGACGCGGCCTGGACCATCGCCGCCGCCCTATGCGGCGTCGGAGCCGTCCTGAGCTTCCTCATCGCCAAACCCCTCGTCCTCGCCGCCCAACACCGCGCCGACCAGGAGCGGGCGGAGAACGAAGAGGAAAGACCGGAGCCACTCCGCACAGGTTGACGAACACCCCCGACACACGAAGAGATCCCCGCGACACGATGGTGTGTCGCGGGGATCTCCTCACTTCTGGTGGAGGTGGCGGGAATCGAACCCGCGTCCTTCAGTACCGAATCAGGGCTTCTCCGGGTGCAGCCTCGTGTGTCGTTCTGCTTGGCCTCAGCGCTCGTACGAGGCGCGTCGCTGACAGGCCCAGCCACGTAGATTTCCCAGTTAGGCCCCGTGGCCTGATCTAACCGGTGAGTCCCCTAGACGATGCCGGGTCCTGAGGCGGGGACGCACTCAGGCCGACAGAGTCGCTACTCGCTTATGCGGCGAGGGCGAACTCAGTGCGCTTGTTATCGGCACTTGTATTTATACGATCGCATTATTGACGAGGTCACGATCGCCACCCTCGACCCGCTTCCCCTGAAGCGATCACCGAAGTCGAAACCGATCACCCCCATGTTGAGTTGTCAACCGGCGCCGGAACGCCGGGCACTGGAGCCGCCGAACGACTCCAGGTTCACCGTACCGTGAGAACGTTCCGCGCTCCAAGTTGATTCCCGTCGGGGGCAGAGAAGAACCCTCGTGGGCGCGGACGAGAACCGTCTGACGCGCCCGACGAGGGCGGCCGGCTGGGTCGTGCGCCGGCTGGGGCAGAAACTCCCCCGAGACGAGCATCTGCCCGGGGACCGGTCTCCGTGACCCCCCTTCACGGACCAGTCACCCGGAAAGACGCGGACACACCACCAGGGGGTTGATCCGCGCTGGCCTGGGATCGGTAAAACTCACCCCAGGAAGGCGTCAACCACCTTGGTGCTCGAGGTCCTCCGGCGAGGGCTGATCCGCCTGGGAGTCGGGGTCCCCGACGTAGTCGGGGGGCAGGGCGACCAGGAAGTCCGCTGACGCGCCCACGGCGTACTGGGTGCCCAGGCCCACCACGAGGTGCTCGTAGGGGGCGTCGACCTCGATCGCGGTGGCGAAGGCGACATGCCCCTGGTAGCCCACGAACCACTGCACGACGCGGTCCTCGCCGTCCACGTTCTGGGGGACGGTCGCCACCTGGCCGTGGACCGGCACCGTCCCGACACCCGCCGCGGAGGCGCGGCCGGAGGTGACGGTGGTGCGCATGAGCTCCCGCAACTGCTCCAGCGCGTCGGAGTCCAGGCCCGCCTCGGCGAGGTCGGTGTCCTCCGCCGTCACCTGGTCGAGTTCGTCGGAGCTGACCAGGGTGGGTGAACGCCACGTGCCGTCGGCGACGGCACCGGCGGCGAGCGCCATGCTCAGCGGGCTGACCGTCACACCCGTTTCACCCGCCGCGGTGGCGGCGGTGTCACCCGGTCCGGCCGGGGTCTCCACCGATCCGGGGAACGCGTCCACCGGCAGTTGCCACTCCGCCCCGATCCCGAACGTGGCCGCGGTGTCGGAGAGCGCCTCCGCGTCGAGGTCCTCTCCGAAGGCGGCCAGGCCGGCGGAGCAGGCCTGCGCGAAGTTCTGTTGCAGGGTGGCCTCGCCCCAGAGCTGCTCCCCGCTGAGGTTGGCGACCGAGTGATCACCGAAGCTGCCCTCGGGGTCGCAGGCGGCGGTGTCCTCGGGCGAGACCCCGGCGGCGAGCATGGCCGCCCCCGAGACCACGCTGAAGGCCGCGCCCGGACGGTACTCGGCGGTCAGGGCCGCGTCCTCGTCGAGATCGGTTGGATAGTCCGCCGCGGCGAGGACGCTTCCGTCCCGGGAGTCGACCGCGACCATCGAGCCGCGCACGACGGGTTCCTGCACCTCACCGCTGGCCAGCGCCTCCTCGGCGGCTTCCTGGACCTCACGGTCGAGGGTCGTCTGCAGCGTCCCGCTGGCGCTCCCGCTCCACTGTTCGACGTCGTCGACGTGCGCGCCGTCCTCGTCCAGGGTCACGATCCGCGCGGTGGCCGTCCCGGAGAGACGCTGTTGGTAGGCGGCCTGCAGGCCGTTGAGACCGACGGTGTCCCCCGCCTGGTAGGGGCCGCCCACCCGGTTGGCGATGTTGTGCTCGTCTGTGCCGGCGACCTCCCCGACGAGGCTGGGGGCGACCTCGGGGGTGAGGGGCATCGTCGTCTCTTCGGTCTCGACCCCGTCGATCCCGCCGGCGCTGCGCACGAGCCCGGAGTCGACGTCGTCGGCGCGCATCAGCACCAGCGGCTGGAAGTCCTCCGGAGGGGCGGAGCGGACCCGGTTGAGGAACGGTGCCGGGTCCTCGTCGAGGAGCTCGGCGAAGGCGTCGATGCCCGCCTCCATGTCGGGCATCTCGCCGGGGCGCACCCCGAACGCGACGACCTCCGTCTCCTCGACCAAGGGCTCGTCGTCACGGTCGAGGATCTGGCCACGGTCGGGGACGTCATAGGTGACGGCGAGTCGTTCCTCGCTGTCCAGCAGGGGGTGGATTACCGTGGGCCCCCAGTCGATCAGCCAGCGGCCGCCGTCACGGTGCAGCGACATCGTGCCCGAGTACTGCCACACCGGGTCGCCGATGCCGAGGTCGGCGTCGACCTCGAAGGTGGCCTCAGCGGTGTCGCCGTCGCGGGAGACCGCACCGAGCGCCAGCCGCAGGGCGGCGAGGTCGAGCTGGTCGTGGAACGCCGTGAGCTGGGCGGCGACCTCCTGCGGGTCACCGTCGGTACGTTGGGCCGCGGCCTCGTGGTTCCCGCTCTGCCATTCCAGCAGGAACTCCCGGACCGCGACCTCCGCGCTGGGTTCGGCGCCGCATCCGACTAACGCCCCAGCCGCGGTGAGACCGAAGGCAACCGCGGCGCTCCGGCGAAGACGGCCAAACAGCACCCTGGTTCCTTTCGACTAGCGGCGGCGACGCATCGCGCGTTCGATGTCGCGTTGCGCGTCGCGGGCCGCGATGTCCTGGCGCTTATCGTATTCGCGTTTACCGCGTGCCAAGGCGATCTCGACTTTAGCCTTGCCGTCGGAGAAGTAGAGGGACAGGGGCACGATAGTGAGTCCCGCCTCCTTGGTCTTCGCCTCGAGCCGGCCGATCTCCTGACGGTGCAGCAGCAGCTTCCGGGTGCGGCGTGGCGTGTGGTTGGTCCACGTCCCCATGACGTACTCGGGGATGTGCACGTTGTGCAGCCACACCTCCCCGTCCCGTATGGAGGCGAACCCGTCGGTGAGCGATGCGCGCCCCGCGCGCAACGCCTTCACCTCGGTGCCGGTGAGTACCAGCCCCGCCTCGAACGTATCCACGATGGCGTAGTCGTGCCGCGCGCGCTTGTTCTGCGCGATCAACTTCCGCCCTTGCTCTTTTGCCACCCTTGTCCGGCCTCTCTAGACCATCTAGACCTTCAGATATCGCCGCAGGGTGATGAAGGATGCCACAAGACAGATCAAAACGCCCAGGATTATCGTCACGCCGATCACGTAGAACACCGAGCCCAGGCCGAGCGTGATGTCGAACTGGAACCAGCTCTGGACCCGGTCCAGCAGGGTGAACTTCGCGCCGACGATGAACGCCGAGGCGATGAAGCCACCGAGGAGCCCGGCGACCACGCCTTCCAGCAGGAACGGTAGCTGGATGTAGAAGTTGGAGGCGCCGACGAGCCGCATGATGCCCGTCTCCCGCCGTCTGCTGTACGCCGAGAGGCGGATGGTGTTGCCGATCAGCAGCGCGGCGGCGGCCAACTGGACGAAGGCGACGGTCAGGGCTCCCCACTTCAGCCCGTCGAGCAGTTCGAAGAACTGATCGAGCACGGCCTGGTCGTCGGAGATCGAGTCGATGCCGTCCATCGAGGCGATGCGGTCCGAGACACCGTCAACCTCGCCGGAGTCCCGCACCGACACCCGGAAGTTGTCCGGGATGTCGCCTTCCTCGGTCGCTTCGACCAGCGCCTCGTCACCGGCGAAGCGCTCCTCGAAGTCCGCGTAGGCCTCGTCCAACGGCACGTAGCGGACGTCGGTGACCTCCGGCATGGACCGAAGTTCGTCCTCGATGGCCTGACGGTCCTCGTCGGTCGCCGCACCTTCCTCCTGGCAGACGCTCGTGGTCGAGCTCTCGGTGCAGAGGAAGACCGTCATCTGGATCCGCTCGTCCCAGAAGCGGCGCATCTCGTTGACCTGCTGGTTGATCAGCAGACCTGTGCCGAACAGCGACAGTGAGATGGCGACGGTGATGATGACGGCGATCGTCATCGTCAGGTTTCGGCGCAGGCCGATCCAGATCTCGGAGAGTACGAACTGTGCTCGCATGATGTGTAAAGGGTCCGTCCTTCAGTGGCAACGCCCGCGGGGCGGCCTAATACGCCTGGCCGTAGACGCCGCGTGACTGGTCGCGGACGACGACGCCGTCCTCAAGTTCGATGACGCGCTTACGCATCGAGTCGACGATCGCCGCGTCGTGGGTCGCCATGAGGACCGTCGTCCCGGTCCGGTTGATCCGGTCCAGCACCTTCATGATGCCGATGGACGTGGCGGGGTCGATGTTTCCGGTCGGCTCGTCGGCCAACAGGATCTGTGGGCGATTCACGAACGCCCGCGCGATGGCGACGCGCTGTTGTTCACCACCGGACAGTTCGTCCGGCATTCGGTTGGCCTTCCCCTCGAGGCCGACCAGGTCGACCACCTCGGGGACGACCTTCTTGATGAACCGTCGGGGCTTGCCGATGACCTCCAGCGCGAAGGCGACGTTCTCGAAGACGTTCTTGTTCGGCAGCAGCCGGAAGTCCTGGAACACGCATCCGATGCGGCGCCGCAGATGCGGCACCTTCCAGTTGGACAGGCGGGCGAGGTCCTTGCCCGCCACGTGAACCTGCCCACGGGACGGCCTTTCCTCGCGTAGCACGAGCCGCAGGAAGGTGGATTTCCCCGAGCCCGAAGGCCCAACGAGGAAGACGAACTCGCTCTTGTCGACGTGGATGGACACCGATTCAAGAGCGGGTCGCTTTTGGGTCGTATAGACCTTGGTGACGTTCTCGAAGTGGATCACAGGCGAATCACAAGGTTCCCGGAGTCAGGTGTGCCCTAACGGGTAGTCCTAAGCCGTACTTGGCATGACGACCTCTGGGCCAACCGACAGTGTAGAGGCGGCAGCGAAGTGCCATGGCCAGAAGCGCGACCGTCCCGTCGGGAGCGTGTCAACTGCTGACGGCCACGATATCCGTATTCAGATCGTTAGCAACCCCGACGCGATGATTTTACTGTTCGTGACTCCGCAACCAGCGGATTTCCGAGTCGATGAAAGGATCTAGATCACCATCGAGAACCCCGGTCGGGTTGCCCGACTCCTCGCCGGTACGGAGGTCCTTGACGGTCTGGTACGGGTGCAGCACGTAGTTGCGGATCTGCGTGCCCCAACTGGTGCCGCTGTCCCCCCGCAGCTCGTCGAGTTCGGCCTGCTCCTCTTTGCGCTTGCGCTCCAGCAGCCGGGCCTGGAGCACCGTCATCGCGGTCGCCTTGTTCTGGAGCTGACTCTTCTCGTTCTGGCACGAGACGACGATCCCGGTGGGGACGTGGGTGATGCGCACCGCGGAGTCGGTGGTGTTCACGCTCTGCCCGCCCGGGCCCGAGGACCGATAGACGTCGATACGCAGCTCGTTCTCGTCGATCTCGACGTGGTCGCTGGTCTCCACGACCGGTACGACGTCGACCCCGGCGAAGGAGGTCTGGCGCCGGTTCTGGTTGTCGAAGGGTGAGATTCGCACCAGTCGGTGGGTGCCGTGCTCGCCCCGCAGGGTGCCGTAGCCGTAGGGCGCGTCCACCTCGAAGGTGGTGGACTTGATCCCCGCCTCCTCCGCGTAGGACGTCTCGTACACCTTGGTCGGGTAGCCGTGTCGTTCCGCCCACCGCAGGTACATGCGCTGCAGCATCTGGGCCCAGTCGGCGGCGTCGACACCGCCCGCCTGGGAGTTGATGGTGATCAGGGCCCCGCGCTCGTCGTAGGGCCCGGCGAGGAGGGTCCGCACCTCCAGGTCGGCCATGTCCTTGCGCAGGGAGGCGAGCTCCTGCTCGGCCTCGACCCGCGTGTCGGGGTCGTCCTCCGCCTCGGCGAGCTCGAACAGGACGCCCAGGTCCTCGACGCGCTGGCGCACCGACTCCACCTTGTTCACCTCGGACTCCAAGGCGGACAGCCGGCGTGTCACCACCTGCGCGGTGGCCTGGTCGTTCCACAGCTCGGGATCGCTGGACTGCTCGCGGAGCTGGTCGATCTCGGTGTGCTTGGCGTCGAGATCCATGACGGCCTCCACGCTCGCCAAGGTCGACGTGAGATCCCTCATCTGCTGTGTCGCGTCGATGTCTGCCACGTGCCCAATTCTAGGTCGTTTGGGGTGGCGACTCCCCCGCGGCGGTCCCCGGGGGCGCGGCGGCGCACGAACGGGCCCCCCGTCCACCAGGACGAGGGGCCCGCACATCCACAAGGTTCGGGGCCGGTCTAGACGAGTTCCCGCACCGAGCGCACCGCGACCGAGAGTGTCGCCAGGTCGAAACGTTCGGTCTCCCAGATGTCGGAGAGCACCGCGCTCGCCTGGGCCAGCCGGTGGGCGTTCTGCGCGCTCCAGTTGGCCAACAGCTCCTCGGGCTCGGCGTCCGCGGCGCCCGAGACCAACACCGACTCGGTCAGGTCCGCGTGGGCGGCGTAGAGGTCGTCACGGACCGAGGTCCGCGCCATCGTGTTCCACCGGTCGTCCCGCGGCAGGCCGATGATGCGTTCCCGCAGTCGGCTGAGCTGTAGCTGGTCGGCCAGGTAGAAGTAGACCCGCGCCACCGACCGCAGCGGCCGGTTCGTGTCGCCCGCGACCGTCACGAGGCTCAGAGTCGAGTAGGCGGGGACCAGACCCGCGACCCGTTCGGCGAGCTCGTGGGGCACGCCCCGGCTCTCCAGGCTGCTCCGCCGTTCCTCGAACGCGGCCAGGTCGCGTCCCTGGAGCAGGTCGGGAAGCTGCGGCACGATGGCCTGCGCGGCGGACCGGAAGGACTCGATCTCCTCGGTCAGCGCGAAGGGCGCCGTCCGGTTGCTGAGCAGCCAGCGACTGGCCCGCTCGGCGAGCTTGCGGGCCTCCAGCATCATGGTGAGCTGGGTGTCGATCCCCACCCGGCCCCGCAGCTCCTCGACGTCGTTCCAGAACTGGGGCAGGTCGAACACCTCCCGCACCACGAGGTAGGCGCGGGCGATGTCGGCCTTGCGCACCCCCGTCTCCTCGTTCACGCGGAACGCCAGGGTGGAGCCCATCCGGTTCACGAGGTCGTTCACGACGCTCGTCGTGATGATCTCGCGCTCCAGCGGGTGGGTCTCCATCGCCTCGGCGTAGCGTTCGCGCAGCGCCTCCGGGAAGTAGTCGCGCAGAGTCCGCCGCAGGTAGGGGTCGGCCGGCAGGTCGGAGGCGAGGATCTCCTCCTCCAACTGGATCTTGGTGTGCGCGATCAGCACCGCGAACTCCGGGCTGGTCAGGCCGGTCCCCATCGACCGCCGCTCGGCGATCGCGCGGTCGTCGGGCAGGAACTCCAGCCTCCGCTTGACCTGGCCGGACCGCTCCAGGTCCCGGATGTAGCGAGCGTGCACGTGCAGCATGCTGGACGCCTGCTGACGGGACGCCGCCAGTGCGACGTTCTGCTGGTCGTTGTCGGCGAGCACGAGCTGCGCGACGGTCTCGGTCTGGTCCTTGAAGAGCTGGTCGCGTTCCTCCTTGGACAGCCGGCCGGCCCGTACCTCCCGGTCCAGCATGATCTTGATGTTGACCTCGTGGTCGGAGGTGTTCACCCCGGCGGAGTTGTCGATGAAGTCGGTGTTCACCCGGCCACCACCGAGCGCGAACTCGATCCGGCCCAACTGGGTGAGTCCGAGGTTCCCGCCCTCTCCGACGATGCGGCAGCGCAGCTCGGCGGCGTCGACGCGCACCGAGTCGGTGCTCTTGTCCCCCACCGAGGCGTGGGACTCGGCGGTCGCCTTGACGTAGGTGCCGATCCCCCCGTTCCAGAGCAGGTCGACTGGAGCGCGCAACACCGCCTTGATCAGCTCCTGCGGTGTCAACGCCGTCACCGGGGCGCCGTCGACGTCCGGGATGTCGAGGGCCTCCCGCACCTGCGGGGTGATCGGGATGGACTTGGCCGTGCGCGGGTGCACACCGCCGCCGGCCGAGATGAGGGACTGGTCGTAGTCCGCCCACGAGCTGCGGGGAAGCCGGAACAGGCGTTCCCGCTCGACGTAGCTGGAGGCCGCGTCCGGGTCGGGGTCGAGGAAGACGTGCCGGTGGTCGAACGCCGCGACCAGGCGGATGTGGCGGGACAGCAGCATCCCGTTGCCGAAGACGTCACCCGACATATCGCCGACGCCGACAGCGGTGAAGTCCTGACGCTGGACGTCGACGCCCATCTCCAGCCCGTGGTACTTGACCGACTCCCACGCGCCGCGGGCCGTGATCCCCATGCCCTTGTGGTCGTAGCCGACCGACCCGCCCGAGGCGAAGGCGTCGCCCAGCCAGAAGTCCCGCTCCGCCGCGACACCGTTGGCGATGTCGGAGAACGTCGCCGTCCCCTTGTCGGCCGCGACCACGAGGTAGGAGTCCTCCTCGTCGTAGCGCACCACGTCCTCGGGGTGCACGATCCCGCCGTCCACCCGGTTGTCGGTGACGTCCAGCAGGCCGCTGATGAACTGGGTGTAGCAGGTGACCACCTCGGCCTGGACGGCGTCACGATCGCCGCCCACCGGCAGCCGCTTGCACACGAAGCCGCCCTTGGCGCCGCTGGGCACGATGACGGCGTTCTTCACCATCTGCGCCTTGACGAGCCCGAGGATCTCGGTGCGGAAGTCCTCCTGCCGGTCCGACCAACGCAGCCCACCGCGCGCCACCGAACCGAACCGCAGGTGCACACCCTCGAACCGCGGGGAGTACACGTACATCTCGAACCGTGGCCGGGGCGCGGGCAGGTCCGGGATGCGCTGCGGGTCCAGCTTCAACACCACGTAGGGCTTGGGCTGGCCGGCGTCGTCAGGCTGGAAGTAGTTGGTGCGCAGCGTGGCCTGGATCGTCTCGAGCAGGGCCCGCAGGATGCGGTCGTGGTCCAGGCTCTCCACCTGGTCCAGCACCCCGTACGCCTCCTCGGCGATGGCGTCGGTGCGCTCCGCGCGCTCCTCGGCCGGCAGGTCACCGGGGGTGAACCGGGACTCGAACAGCCGCACCAGCACCGCCGCGAGGTGCCGGTTCGCCGCCAGAACCCCCGCGATGTAGTCCTGGCTGAACGTCGTCCCCGCCTGACGCAGGAAGCGGGCGTAGGCGCGCAGGATCCCGACCTGACGCCAGGTGAGCCCGGCCCGCACCACCAGGGTGTTGAACAGGTCGGACTCGGTGTCGCCGCCCCACAGCGCCACGAAGGCGTCCTCGAACAACGAACGCAGCGTGGAACGCGACACGTCGGCGCCCGGAAGGTCGCCGAGCCCGAAGTCGTAGATCCAGAACCGGTCACTCGGGTTGTCCGGGGAGGCCACCTCGTAGGGAAGCTCCTCGACGATCTCGGCGCCCATGTGCTCCAGCAGGGGGAGCAGCCGCGACAGCGACAGGTGCGCACCGGCGCGGTACACCTTCAGCCGCCAACTGTCGCCGGACTCGTACAGCTTCACCTGGAGGGTGTCGGGGTCGAGGGTGTCCAGGCGCGCGACGTCGTCGACGGCGACGTCCGGGCTGACGTCGATCTTGTAGCTCTCGGGGAGCGCCGCGGTGAAACGTCGGGCGAGCGCGCCGGCCCGGTCCGGGCCGAACTCCTCGCCCAGCTTCTCGAACAGGTCGTCGTCCCAGGAACGCGACGCCGCGGCGACCTGGCGCTGGAGATCGGCCTGGTCGACCTCGGCCAGGGAGTGGCCCTGGTCCCGGTTGGCCCGCACGACCAGGTAGAGCATGGCGAGGGGGGCCGAGGTGACCATGACCGAGTGGTCGATGGTGGCGCCCTCGAAGGTGTCGAGGAGGACGTCCTGGATGTCCATCCGCACACGGGTGGTGTAGCGGTCCCGCGGCATGTAGACGAGGCAGGTGACGTAGCGCCCGTAGTCGTCGCGCCGCATGAACAGGCGGGTGCCCCGTTGCCCCCGCAGGCGCAGCACGCCGTTCACGGCGTCGTGCAGGTCCTGCACGCTGATCTGGAAGAGCTCCTCGCGGGGGAAGAGGTCGACGACCTCGATCACGTCTCGCCCGTCGTAGCTGTCGGAGGACAGCCCGGAGATGTTCAGGACCTCGGCGAGCTTGCGGCTCAGGATCGGGATCGTGGACACGCTGGTGGCCTCGGCCTCGTGCGTGTACAGGCCGAGGAAGCGGCGCTCCCCGACGACCCGTCCGGCCTCGTCGAACTTCTTCACACCGATGTAGTCGAGGTACTTCGGCTGGTTCACGGTCGAGCGGGAGTTCGCCTTGGTGAGGACCAGCACCTTGGGGTCACGGGCACGTTCCTGGGCCTCGGCCGGGAGCGCCGCGAAGCTCTCCGAGCGCGGGGCGTCCTGGCGTAGCAGGCCCAGACCGGAGCCGGGGACGGCGCTGAGCGCGAGCGCGCTGTGGTCGACGTCCTCCGGGGCCTCCCCCTCGGTGGTGACGAGGTCGTACTCGCGGTAGCCCATGAAGTTGAAGTTGCGTTCGCCGAGCCAACGCAGGAACTCCGCCGCCTCGCGCACCTCCTGCTCCTTGATTCCCGCGGACAGCATCGGGCCGAGGTCGGCGGACAGCTCGTCGGCGAGCGTCGCGGCGCGACGACGGAGCTTGTCGGCGTCCTCGTCGACGTTGCGGACGTCGCCCAGGACACGCTCCAGGCCCGCGAGCAGCGCGTCGTTGCCCGCTGGATCGCTCTGGCGGTCCACCGTGATGTGCATCCACGACTCGGGGATGGGCTTGAGGTCCGGGTCCCGTGGCTCGACGCTGCGCAGCTCGCCAGTCAGTTCCCGGTCGACCTCCAGCTGTGGGTGCAGCACGCGGCGCACCGCCAGCCCGAACCTGGTCAGCTCGCTGGTCACCGAGTTGACGAGGAACGGCGCGTCGTCGGTGACGATCTCCACGACCGTGTCCTCGGCCCCCCACTCCCCCGAGCTGGGACTGAAGACCCGGATCTTCGGCCGCCCCGGGACACGGTCCTTGCCGAGCTCCAGGTGCGTGTCCGCCGGCCCGCAGATCTGGGCGGCGGAGAGCTCCGCCAGCTCCTCGGAGGAGACATGCCGGTAGTAAAGCTGGAGGTACCGTTCGGCGAGATCGGTGTCGGGATGGGCGTCACGCCAGGTCCCCAGGGCCTCGCGCAAGATCTCGTACTTCGCGCGTGCGGGAAGCTCAGACATCGGCTCACTTCCTTGTGAGTGGTTAAAAGTGGTGCGCGCCACCCCGTCGGCACGCACCGACACATCCTTCGCGGGGGACGCCGTTGTCCCTTTCGCCGCATTCCAGACCAGGCTACTTCGCGGGCCTCGTCCACCTCGCTACCGACACCACACAGCAAAGACTGACCAGTGGGGACAGGGAGGACTTACCGCCCAGTTACTCATCGACCGCGACACAGCCGCCATCAGGGAGAATCCGCACAGATCCCCCAGAACGCCACTCTCGCTTTGACGTGCCGAAATACGCGTGGTGGTAGTGCACGGACCCGGGATCCTCCCAGAATCCCAGTGGCAGGGACGGCATCGCGCGCGTGAGAGTGAGTTCCCCCACAGTGCCGGGCGCGCCGTCCGCCGGGTCCCGCGCGTCCAGTGCCTCCACCCGCGCGCCCAGGAACCGCGCCGTCGGCACGCCGGAGCGAACCGGAAGCAGGGGAACCGGGCCGGCGAGCATGGTGCACGCCTCCGCGGACTCCAGGAGCGCGCCCAACTGCACGTCCGGCCCCATGTTCGCCACCGCCCACTCCGTGGCGGCGGGTGGTGGTGTGGGCCCGGTGGTGACGACGCCGCGCAGCGCGCCCAGGTCGAAGCGTTCTCCCGGTCGGGCCCCGGCCCGTTGACTATCCGCGAGGTAGCCCGACGGCATGCCGAGGCACGTGACGCCACTGTCGGCGGCGACCGACCACAGGGTGTCGGTCCGGGGGTAGGTGGGGCTGCCCGCGTACACCAGGGCCGTGGCCCCGGTGAGCAGCGCGCCGACCAGGTAGTGCCAGGACGTCTGGGCGGGGTTGGCGTGCCAGCCGAGGACGTCACCGGGACCGAGATCGTGGTGGAAGCTCAGGGCCTTGAGGTGCTCCAGGACCACACCGCCGTGCCCCTGCACCACTGGGCGTTCCCGACCAGGGACCTGGCGCAGCCACAGGGGGTGGTCGAAGGGGACGAATGCCGCGCGTGTGGGGTCCTCGCCCTCCCCGCCGGTGAGGCTCTGCCAGGGGACGGCACCCGGGAGTTCCCGGCCCTCGGCGGAGGGGACCTGGATTGTGGCGGTGAGACTGGTCAGCGCCGAACGGACGGCGCCGACGGACTCCCGGAGGTCCCGGGGACACGCCCTCGACCCGGTCGGAGTCGGTGGCGACCAGGACCTTCGGTGTCACCCAGGCGAACCGCCGAACGGCCTCGCGTGGGTCGGTGTCGGGGGCGGCGGCCGTCCACACGGCGCCGAGGCTGGCCGTGGCGAGCATCGAGACCACGGCCTCGGCGGTGGCGGGCAGGAGGCACGCCACCCGGTCCCCGGAGCCGACCCCGAGCTCCCGCAGGGCGTGGGTGACGTGTGCGGTGGCCGTGGCGAGCTCGGCGTAGGTGAGTCGCGTCTCTCCCCCCGCCTCCGAACGGGCGATCACCGCGACCTGGTCGGGCCGTTCCCGGGCGTGCCGGAAGACCTGGCGTACGTAGTTCACTCGGGACTCGGGGAACCACTGGACGGAGGCGACGTCGTCACCGGTGCTGACGGGGCCCCACCCCCGTTCCCCGGCCACGTCGAAGTAGGGCCAGAGGGAGTCCCAGAAGTTCTCCGGCTCGGTGACCGACCATCGCCACAGCTCGCCGTAGGAGGTGAGGTGCTGACCACGGTCACGGGCGAGCCAGTCCATGTAGGCGGTGGCCCGGGCCCGCTCCCGGATGACCACACTCGGTTCCCACAGGAGGGACGAATCGACGACGGACGGTCCACTGGTGTGGACACCTGGACGGACTTGAGTCAACGACGACAGGCTGGACATGCTGAATGCGACCTCCCAAGGGTGGCCGGCGACCGCGCGTGGAGCACCCCTCCTGGGCATGCCCGCTTTCGGAAGGGACCCTACGTGGTTGTCGTATCACCCGAAGGGGGTTTTCCTGTCACCATTCGGTGAGCTGGATCACTCGGTGGCTCGCTGGATCGCGGTGACGACGGCCACGGTGTCCTCCAGGTCGTCCAGCACGATCTCGGCACCGGCCTTGCGAAGCTGGGCCGCGGTGTCCAGGCCGGAGACCACGCCGATGGGGGTGACCCGACCGATCAGCGCGGCCTCGACGTCGCGGACGGAGTGACTGACGTAGACCGTCGAGGCGTCGGGGAAGCTCGTGCCGCGGCTCTGCTCCGCCCGCATCCGGGTGAACTGGATCAGACTCGCCTTGAGGTAGTTCTGCGAGCCGAACCCGCCGACCTCGAGGTTGAGCAGACTGTCCAAGCCGAAGGCGGCCAGCTTGGCGACCGCGTTGGGCTTGATGCCCCCGGTCACGACCGTCTGCACCGTGTCCGGCAGCGCGGCGACGGCGCGCAGCGCGTCGGTCGCCCCCGGCAGCAGACGACCCTTGGTGCCGACCTCGCGGCGCCGCGCCGCGAAGGCCTGCTCCAGCGCGTCGAGGTACAGCGGCAGCAGCGTCTCGTCGTCGGAGGGGACGTTGTTGCGGGCGAGGAACGCGAAGAACAACTCCGAGTCGGTGGCCCCCGCGGTGGGAGCGAGGTAGACCAGCGGGTGTCCCGTGACCTTCTCGAAGGCCTCCGCGTACGCGGCACGAGCCACCCGCTCGACGTCGACCAGGGTTCGGTCGATGTTCCAGAGCACCAGCCGGCTAATGATTGGCTCCTTGAGTCACAGGGGGGACAGCGCTTTGCCCCTATATTGCCCTACTACGCCGGGATCCCGCAGGGGACTGACGTGCGAAGGCGCCGGACCGCGCGAACCGCTGTCCCGGTGCGGCGGGCGCGCACGCGCGGGCGTCGACGCCGGATCAGCCCATGTGCGGGTAACGGTAGTCCGTCGGGGGCACGAAGGTCTCCTTGATCGCCCGGGGGCTGGCCCAGCGGATCAGGTTGAACAGCGACCCCGCCTTGTCGTTGGTCCCGCTGGCCCGCGCCCCGCCGAAGGGCTGCTGGCCGACGATGGACCCGGTGGGCTTGTCGTTGACGTAGAAGTTGCCGGCGCTGAACCGGAGCCGTTCGCTCGCGCGCCCGATGGCGGCGCGGTCCCGGGCCAGCACGGCACCGGTCAGGGCGTAGGGCGCGACGTCGGCCGCCTGGTCCACGACCGCGTCGAAGTCGGTGTCGTCGTAGACGTGCACGGACAGGATCGGGCCGAAGTACTCGGTGGTGAAGACCTCGTCCTCCGGGTCGGTGCACGTCATCACCGTGGGCCGCACGAAGTAGCCCTCGGAGTCGTCGGTGTGTCCCCCGGTGAGGACGTCGATCGTGTCCGTTTGGCGGGCGCGCTCCAGGGCTGCGGTGTGCTTGGCGAAGGCCCGGTCGTCGATGACGGCGCCCATGAACGTCGACAGGTCCGCCGCGACGTCACCCATGCTCAGTGACTCCACCTCGGACAGGAACCCGTCACGCATGTGGTTCCACAGGCTGCGGGGCAGGTAGGCGCGGGACGCCGCCGAGCACTTCTGCCCCTGGTACTCGAAGGCGCCGCGCACGAGCGCGGTGCGCACCACGTCGACGTCGGCCGAGGAGTGGGCGATCACGAAGTCCTTGCCACCCGTCTCCCCCACGATGCGGGGATAGGAGCGGTAGTTGGCGATGTTCTCGCCGGCGGTTCGCCATAGGTGTTGGAACGTCCGGGTGGAGCCGGTGAAGTGCAGGCCGGCGAAGTCGGGTTGGGCGAGCGCGACCTCGGAGACCGCGGTGCCGTCGCCGGTCACCAGGTTGATCACGCCGGGGGGAAGGCCGGCCTCCTCCAGCACCCGCATGATGAAGTACGCGGAGAAGGTCTGGGTGGGGGCGGGCTTCCACACCACGACGTTGCCCATCAGCGCGGGCGCCGTGGGCAGGTTGCCGGCGATCGCGGTGAAGTTGAACGGGGTGACCGCCAGCACGAAGCCCTCGAGCGGTCGGTACTCCTGACGGTTCCACACCCCGCGCGTGCTCAACGGCTGCTCGGCGTAGACGCGTCGGGCGTAGGCGACGTTGAACCGCAGGAAGTCGATCAGTTCGCAGGCGGCGTCGATCTCGGCCTGCCAGATCGACTTGCTCTGACCGAGCACGGTGGCGCCGTTGATCGTGGCCCGCCACGGCCCCGCGAGCAGGTCGGCGGCTCGGAGGAAGATGGCGGCGCGGTCGTCGACGGACATCGCGCGCCAGGCGGGAGCGGCGTGACGCGCGGCGTCGACGGCCTCGGCCGCCTCGGCCCTGGTGGCGTTGCCCATGTAGCCGAGCACGTGGCGGTGCTTGTGGGGCTGGACCGCGGCGATGGGCTGTCCCGTGCCCGCCTGTTGCACGCCGCCGATGGTGTGGGTGAGGTCGAGCTGGTGGGCGGTGAGCCGTTTGATCTCCGCCTCGACCTCGGCCCGTTCCGCGCTGCCCGGCGCGTAGGTGAGGTTCGGTTCGTTGACGGGAACGGGCACGGTCGTCTCGGCGTCCATCGTGGCCCTCCTCTGTCTGAATCACGGCTGAATCACCGCCGCAGGACGGCGGGCCCGTCCGGTGACCGACTCCGCGGTACGGCGGGAGCGGCGGTCGCTCGGTGGTCCTCCGCGGGCCGCTGGGTCGACGGCGCGGCCGATCCCCGGACGGACCGCCGGTGTCGCGTTCGCCTGACCTCGGCGGCCACGGGCGGGTCGATGCCGGCTGGGCGGCCACTGGTAGCCCTACCCACGGCGTCACCCGCGCTACCGCGCGAGCTCCACCCATGGCGACGGAGTGGCGCGCGTTACGATGCAAATTCGGACAAACTTCCCAGCCGGGGGTGTTTTCCCTGGTAGGGACCAGACCTGTGGGAGGACCACACACCGTGGACGTCAACAACGAGCAGTTACGACGGGTCTACAAACTCAGTGGGCCGGACGAGGCCCGGGACATCTATGACGAGTGGGCGGCGTCCTACAACGAGGACCTGCGGGACATGGGCTACGTGGGTCCGCGCGTGGCCGCCCAGCGGCTGGCCGAACTCGCCACACCGGGTTCGACCGTGGTCGACACCGGATGCGGGACGGGGCTCGTGGGCGCCGCGCTGCTGGAGCTCAAGGCGGACCTGATCCTGGACGGGGTGGACATCTCCCCCGGGATGCTGGAGGAGGCGCGCGGCACGGGCGCCTACCGGAACCTGGTCGCGGCGGACCTGACCCAGCCGCTTCAGGTCCCCGACAACAGCTACGACGCGGCCATCTGCGTCGGAACGTTCACCGACGGGCACCTCGGCCCGGCCGGGTTCGACGACCTGGTGCGTGTGGTGCGCCCGGGCGGCATCATCGTGGCCACGGTGCAGAGCCAGGTGTGGGAGGCGGAGGGCTTCCGCCACCACCTGGAGGAGATGACGCGCGCCGGTACCGCCACCCTGCGGGAGGCCAACGAACGCCCCTACCACGAGATCACCTGCCGCCTCTGTGTGCTCGACGTCCCCTGACCGGGCCCCTTCGTCGGGCGGCGAGCGGAGCGGAGCCTGAGCGCCCTGGGGGCGCCGTGGTCTAAGCTGGCCGGCGTGATCGACCTCAAGGCAGCCCGACAGGACCCTGAACGCTTCCGCGCGGCGCTGGCGCGCCGCGGCGCCGCCACCGACTTCGACGAGCTCCTGGCCGCCGACCGCGTCTGGCGCGAGGCGACCGAACGCACGGAGGGTCTGCGCGCCGAGCAGAAGCGATCGTCCAAGGGCGCCCCCGACGAGGAGACGATCGCCCGGCTGCGCACGCTGAAGGCGGAGATCGCCGAGTCCGAGCAGTCCCTGGCCCAGGCCGACGAACGGCGCCAGGAACTGCTCGGACGGATCCCCAACCTCCCCGACCCCACCGCGGCGGAGGGGTCGTTGGAGGAGGACGCCGAGATTCTGCGCACGTGGGGTGAGCCGCCGTCGTTCGCCTTCGAGCCGCGGGACCACCTGCAACTGGGGTCCTCCGCCGGCTGGGTCGACATGCAGCGCGGCGCCCGGCTCTCCGGCTCACGCTTCGCCTACCGCTTCGGCGACGTCGCCCAGACGGAGATGGCGCTGTACCGCTTCGTGCTGGACCACGTCGCGGCCAAGGGCTTCATGCCGGTGCTCGCCCCGGTCCTGGTGAACGAGCGGGCCATGTACTCCACCGGTTTCCTGCCGACGGAGGAGTCCAACCTCTACCAGGTGGAGCGGGACGACCTCTATCTCACCGGGACCTCCGAGGTGGCCCTCGCCGGTATCCACATGGACGAGCGGCTCTCGGGGGACGAGCTCCCATTGCGCTACGTCGCCTACTCGACCAACTTCCGGCGGGAGGCGGGCGCCGCGGGCAAGGACACTCGGGGCATGTTCCGCGTGCACCAGTTCGACAAGGTCGAGATGTACGTGTACTGCCTGCCGGAGCACTCCAAGGACATCCACGAGGAGCTGCTGGCGAACGAGGAGGAGATCGCCCAGGCGATCGGTGTCCCCTACCGGGTCATGAACATCGCCGTCGGCGACCTCGGCGCGCCCGCCGCCAAGAAGTACGACATCGAGGCGTGGTTCCCGACGCAGCGGCGCTACCGGGAGATCACCTCCTGTTCCAACACCACCGACTACCAGGCTCGCCGGCTCAACACCCGGTTCAAGCGGGACGAGGACGGACCGACGGAGTTCCTCCACACCCTGAACGGCACCGGCACCACCGCGCGAACCCTGCTGTCGTTGATGGAGAACTTCCAGGACGAGGGCGGCGTCGTCGCCGTCCCCGAGGTCCTGTGGGCCTACGGAGCCCCCAAGACGATCGGCCGCGCCGAGTAACGACTGAGCGATTCGGTGTCCGCGCGGTCGATGTCCGTGGGGACGCCTAGGATCACGCCTGCCCGAATCACCGGCACGGTGCCAGCCGCCCGAGTGATCACGTCCGGGGGGCGGATCCGACGCGACACGGTCGTGAGGAAGCGCTTCCCTTGTCGTTTGGGAGGTACAGGTGAGGATCCACCACGGGGATGAGCTGTCGGTCTCGAGTGTCGGCCAGGGGCGGTGACCGCCGAGGCGGAGCCGGGAGCGCTCCTCGATCTGGTTCTCGCCCCGGGCAATGACCCCTGGACCGAGGAGATCGTGCGGGCCGTCGCGGAGGTCGCGCGGCGCGCGGGTGTCGAGGTCGGCGTCTCCACCGCGTCCGGTGCGATCGAGGATGTGGACCGGTGGACGAGGTCCATGCGCGCGCGAGGGACACGTGGCGTGATCCTCGTCAACTCCGCCTCAGCCCACACGATCCAGGACGGCGTCACGCGCGACGGCGGACTCGACGTGCCCCTCGTCGTCGTAGACCCCTCGGGTGGAACCGCGGCGATGTCGCGATGGTGGGTCCCACCAATTGGCTGGGGGCGGTGGCCGCTGTAGGGCACCTGGTGGATATCGGGCACCGCCGCATTGGTGTATCACGGGGCCGTTGTCTATGCGGCACAGCAGTGACCGGGTCGAGGGGTACCGCGCGGCGCTGGAAGCCGGCAGGACCGAGGTGGACGAGTCGCTGATCATCGAGGTCGATCGACTACTGGTCGAGGGCGATCTCGGGCAGGTGTGTGGGGGGAGGGCTGCCCGCGCGTTGCTCGATCGCGAGGATCCGCCGACCGCGATCTTCGCCTGCGACGACCACCTGGCGCTCGGGGCTTTGGAAGCCGTCCCAACCGACTACTCGAGCCCCCGGGCCGTCAGCGTTGTGGGATTCGACGATTTGCCCTACACCATGTTCAACCTGCCCCTGCTGACCACGATCGGGCAGCCAGTGCGGGAGATGGCGATGTACGCGACACGCATGGTCCTCAACCACGTTCCTGGCACACCGCTGCCGGCTGAGCGCGTGGAGTTCCCCACGGAGTTCGTACTGCGGGAGACCGCGCACGGCCCAATCCCCTCCACCGCGGACTGACGTGAAGGGCTCGGGACGCCGGTCACAGGCGTGGCGCCCCGAGCCATCCCCAGAGTCGCGGGGGCTACCGGACCCGAGACGGGGTGTGCAGCGGGCGGTCGTGGCCGAGGAGCTGGTGGGGGGTGGAGACTCGGCCTCTGACGTGGTGGTGGGTGTGTTCGCTGGAGGAGGCGAAGAGGAGGTCCACGGCGCCGGGTTCCAGGACCCACTCGCCGGCGCGGCCGACGAAGGCGAACCGGCGGGCGTCGATGTCGAACTCCACCCGGCGGGCCTCACCCGCCTCCAGGGCGACCCGGTGGAAGGCCATCAGGCGGGTGACGGACGGCGTCACCTCGGCGACCGGGTCGCGGAGATAGAGCTGGACGATCTCGCTGCCGGCGCGGGGCCCCGTGTTGCGGACGCGGACCGAAAGCCGGACCGGTGACTCGGCCGCGAACTCGACGGTTTCGTCCTCCCCCAAAGGACGGTCGTCCACCCGTACGTCGTCCCAGTCGAAGCGGGTGTAGGACATCCCGTGCCCGAACGGGAAGAGTGGGGTGGGGTCGAGGGTGCTGACCGGGGTCTCGCGTCCCAGGCGTGGGGAGAGGTAGGTGCTGGGCTGTCCGCCGGGGATGCGGGGCACGCTGACGGGGAGCCGTCCCGACGGGTTGACCCGCCCCGACAGCACCCCGGCCACGGCCGGGCCGCCCTCCTCACCCGGGAAGAAGGCCTGGATCGCCGCCGTGGTGCCCTCGACGTGGGCGCCGAGGGCGTAGGGCCGGCCGGACATCACGACGACGACCAGGGCGGTCCCGGTGCCGTCCAGCCGCTGACGGAGCGCCGTCAGGAGCGCGTCCTGGGCGCCCGGCAGGGTGAGGTCGGCGGCGTCGCAGCCCTCCCCGGAGGTGGCGTGGGTGAACACTCCCGCGTGGTCGCCGACGACCGCGACACAGACGTCGGTGTCGGCGGCGGCCTCGACCGCCTCGGCGATCCCGCTGGTGTCGGTGTCCCGCACCGTACATCCGGGGACGGTGCGGATGTCGGCGTCCGGCAGCTCGCGACGCAACGAAGCGAGGACGGTGGGAACCTCCACCCCCAGGCCGACCTCCGGGTGTCGGCGGCCGACGTGCCGGGGGAAGGAGTAGCAGCCGAGCATCGCCTCGGCGGCGTCGGCGAGCGGCCCCACCAGGCTGATCCGGACGCCGTCGGGGATGGGGAGGGTGCCCGTGTTGCTCAGCAACACCACGGAGCTCTCCGCGATCTCGCGGGCCAGCTCCCGGGACGCGGGCGGGTCCAGGTCGATGGGGGCGGTCTCGGCGTCCGCCGACGCCAGGCGGGCGGGGGTCGCGCTCCAGTCCGGGTCCAGCAGGCCCAGGCCGGCCTTCTGTTCCAGGACGCGCAGCGCGGCGCGGTCGACGAAGTCCTCCGACGCGCGTCCGGCGCGGACGGCGGCGACGAGGGGCGCGCCGAAGCAGTGCACCATCGGGAGTTCGACGTCCAGTCCCGCCTCCAGGGCGGCCTTGGCGGCCTCCCCCTCATCCGCGGCGACACCGTGGAACGTCTCCAGGAACTTCACGCCGAAGTAGTCGGCGACCACCACGCCGTCGAATCCCCACTGCTCCCGCAGCACCCCGGTGAGCAGTGCCGTGTCGGCGTGGGCGGGCACTCCGTCGACGGCGACGTAGGTCGCCATGACGGACCGGGCCCCGCCGTCACGGACCGCCATCTCGAACGGGAGTAACAGCTCGGCCCGTTCCCGCGAGCCCATGGAGACCGGAGCGTGGTTACGGCCGGCACGGGAGGCGGAGTAGCCGACGAAATGCTTGAGGGTGGCGTGGACGCCTTCCGACTGCAGACCTCGGACGTAGGCGGTGGCCAGTAGGCCGACCAGGTAGGGGTCCTCGCCGATGGTCTCCTCGGTGCGGCCCCACCGAGGATCGCGGGTCACGTCCAACACCGGTGCGAGACCCTGGTGCACGCCCAGGGACCGCATGTCCGCCCCGATGCGGGACGCCATCCGTTCGACCAGGGACGCGTCGAAGGTCGCTCCCCAGGCGAGCGGGGTGGGGTAGATGGTCGCGCGCCAGGTGGTCCACCCGGTGAGGCACTCCTCGTGTGCCAGCGCGGGGAGGCCGAACCTGTTCGCGGCCGTGACGTGCTCCTGGAGGGCGGCGAGGTGACGCGCGCCGTCCCGCGGGGCGACCGGTGCCGTCCCGAACGGTCGGGTGAGATGTCCGAGGCCGCGGCGCGTCGTGGCGTCCCAGTCGAACTCCTCGTCCGACATCTCCTGTTGCATGGGCGCGACGTCGCCGGCGGACGATCCGGTGTCCAACCAGACCCCGACCAGTTGACCAACCTTCTCCTCCAGCGTCATCTCCGCCAGCAGGGCCCGTGCCCGCGCACCGGGTGAGGCGGTGACATCGCGCCAGGCCGGCGGGGTGGGGTCGTTGGGGGTCGCCGTCGCGCGGTGGGAGTCGTTTCCGGGCTCGACAGTCAAAGATCAGTCCTTACCTGGTCGCGAAGACTGCGGGCGTCGATAACTGCGGTCATACTTTTCGACACTTTCCGGAAAGTATGTCGATGACGGGACGCGCGTCAAGTTCGGTGCGATGGACATGTCACCCGGGGAAACGAACCGTAACCCGAACGATACCTCGAGACTTATTGACCGGATGTCCCGATCGGTCCTACGTTCTCAGCCACAAACTATCGGAAACTTTTCGAAACGAGTTGTTCCGAGGCGGTGTCCACATGCGACCCCTTTCCCCCCGTCACGCCACACTCGCCGCGGCGATGGCCCTCGGACTCACGGCCGTCACGGCCTGTGGTGGGTCCGGAGCCAGCGACGACGGCACCCTGGAGATTTGGAGTCTCGAAGACGAGGTCCTCAACCCCCTGCTGCAGGAAACCATCGACGCCTACAACGAGGAGAACTCCGGGGATGACGACGTCCAGTTGGAGTTGGTGACCTTCCAGAACGACCCCTACAAGGAACGCCTCCAGGTGGCGATGGGGTCGCCGGAGCATCCGGACGTCTTCTTCAACTGGGGCGGGGGCAACCTCGCGCAGTACGTGGAGGCCGGACAGGTCTACGACATGAGCGACCACATGGACGCCAACCCCGAGTTCCGGGACGCGTTCATCCCGTCGGTCATGGACGTCGTGGTGATCGACGACGCCACCTACGGTGTGCCGATGCTCGGCACCCAACCGGTGTCGTTCTTCTACAACGCCGCGGTCTTCGACGCCGCCGGCGCGGAGCCGCCCGAGACGTTCGACGAGCTCCTGGACCTGGTGGAGGTGTTCGAGGCCGAGGACGTGACTCCGGTGGCACTCCCCGGCGCGGCCCCCTGGACCCTGCTCATGTGGGTGTCCTACCTGGTCGACCGAATCGGTGGCCCGGAGGTCTACCAGGCGATCTCCGACGGCGAGGACGGCGCCTGGGAGGACCCGGCCGTGGTCGAGACCATGGAGACCGTCCAGGAGCTGGTCGACGTCGGCATGTTCGGCACCAACTACACCGCCGTCGACTGGGACGGCGGCCAGGCCACCACACTCGTCGCGGAGGGTCAGGCCGCGATGATCCTCATGGGGCCGTGGTTCACCCAGGACGCGGAGGCCAACGCCCCCGAGTTCTTCGAGTCGGGCGACCTCGGCTGGTTCCCCTTCCCCGAACTGGAAGACGGAGCCGGGGATCCCGCCAACGTGGTCGGTCCCCCCTCGAACTACTTCTCCATCCACGCCGAGGCCTCCGACCCGGATGCCGCGCTGGAGTGGTTGACCGAGTACATGGCGTCCGACAGCTACGTCGACGGCCTCATCGGCAGCGGCGCGGTGCCCACCGTCACCGGGATCGACGACAAGCTGGCGGAGACCGACGACGGCGAGTTCCCGACCTGGCTGTACGAGCGCACCATGGAGGCCCCCACGTTCACCCCCGCCTGGGACCAGGACCTCGACCCCGGCGTGGCCGAGAGCATGCTGACGAACTTCTCCCTGGTGTTCGAGCAGGAGATGTCCCCGGAGGAGTTCGCCGAGTCGATGGAAGCCACGTCCTAGTGTCCGGGACCGTAGTAGAGAGTCCCGGCAGTCACGCGCGAACGCGGCGCCGAGTCCGGGAGGAGCGCCCCGGGGTCCTCTGGGTGGCGCCGGCGCTGCTCTTCTTCGGGATCTTCGGCATCGGCCCGGTGCTGGGGGTCTTCGGACTGAGCTTCACGGACTGGCGGGGGCTCGGCGACCCGGTCTGGACGGGTCTGGACAACTGGCGCGCCCTCCCGCAGGACCAGGCGGTCACGGGAGGGCTCCGGCTCTCGCTCATCCTCACGGCGCTCTGCTGGGCGACCCAGACCCCGATGGCGCTGATCTTCGGGGTCTGGGCGGCGGGCCGGCAACGCTTCCGAGCCGTGGTGGGCGCCGTCTACTTCATGCCGCTGCTGCTGTCCGGCGCGGCGATCGCCCTGCTGTGGGGCGCGCTGCTGGACCCGAACTTCGGCCTCGCCGCCGACATCGGACCCTTCGTGGGGGTTCCCGACGGCAACTTCCTCGGCGACCGGAACCTGGCGTTGTACGTGATCGTGGCGGTCATCCTGTGGCAGTGGATGCCGTTCCACATGCTGCTGTACCAGGCCGCCGCGCGGCAGATCCCGCGTTCGCTGTACGAGGCGGCGATGATCGACGGCGCGGGGCGAGCCCAGATGTTCTTCCGCATCACGGTCCCCCAGCTCAAGCACACCATCGTCGCCTCCTCCGTGTTGATCGTCGTGGGCGCGATGACGTTCTTCGAGACGGTGTTCCTGATCACTGGTGGCGGACCGGGAACGGCGACCCGCATCCTTCCCCTGCACATGTACATCCAGGCGTTCCGTGCCTTCGAGATGGGCTACGCCAGCGCGATCGCGGTCGTCCTCGTGGTGCTCGGCTTCGGACTCGCCCTCGTCACCATCTGGGTGTCCGGATACTCACGCATGACCAGTCAACGGGAGGGTGCGTCGTGACCGGCGTCCGGCTTCGCACGTGGCGCAGACCCAACTGGCTGATGGGCGGCGCGGCCCTCGTCTGGCTGGCGCTGGTGTCGATACCGCTCTACCTGCTCCTGGCGACGAGTCTGCGCGGCGCGGGCAACTACATCGTCGACGGGCCACTGTCGATCCCCGACGCCCTCACCCTGGAGAACTACCGCACCGTCTTCGAGATGGGGTTCCACCGCTACCTGTTCAACAGTGTGGCGGTCGCCGTCTGCTCCATCGTCATCGTGGTCGCGGTGGCGCTGCCGGCGGCCTTCGCCATCGTGCGCAGCCGCAGTCGCGTCGTCCGGGTCGGCTTCGGGATGTTCCTCCTCGGGCTCGCGATCCCCGCCCAGGCCGTCATCATCCCGATCTACCTGATCATCTCGAGGATCGGTCTGTACGACTCCCTCGCCGGGATCATCCTGCCCACGGCGGCGTTCTCGCTGCCCATCTCGATCCTGATTCTGACCAGTTCCTTGCGCGATATTCCGCACGACCTCTATGAGGCGATGGCGATCGACGGCGCCCGCACCCGGCAAATGTTCGTGAACCTGGTACTTCCGGTGGCGCGTCCTGGCATCGTGACAGTGTCGATCTATGTCGGGCTGCAGGCCTGGAACAACTTCATATTCCCACTGGTGCTGACACAGAGCCCGGAGGTGCGCGTGCTCCCGATGGGGCTGTGGCAGTTCCAGGGCCAGTACACCACTGACGTACCGGGCCTCATGGCCGCTGTGGTGGTCTCGCTGGTGCCGATCTTCGCGCTGTATCTGTTCGGTCGACGCCAGCTCCTCAGCGGCCTCGCCGCGGGCGCTCTCGGCAAGTGAGCACCCGCACCCTCTCCCCTGGGCGTCCGGACCGGGCCCCTCCCCCTCCGGTCCGGGCGCCCCACCCCGCGCTCACGTCAGCGCGACGCGAGCGCGGATGGTCAGCTACTCCTCGATGTAGCGCAGTTCCTGGGTCGCGAACCAGAGCAGGTCGTGGTCCTCCAACCCGGCCGCGTCGCCGGGGCCCAGCGCGGCGGCGACCGCCTCCTCCGCGGCCGGGTCGTCCACGTGGGCGGCGGCGACCCGTTTCCGGGGGATCTGCGCCTCGACCGTCACACCGGCCGGGCTGGCGCCGGGCGCCCCGGCCGGGTCGGTGTCCACCACGGTGTCGGTGATCTCCACGGCGAGCACGACGCGGCGGCGGGGGGCGTCGGGGTCCTCGGCCAACAGTTCCAACGAGGCGTTCGCCGCGGCGGTGAACGCCTCGTACTCCAGCTCCTCCTCGTCGCCCTCGACCGCGGACCGCAGGGCGTCGGTGACGGCGAACCCCTTCAGAGGCGCGGGGGCGACGGTTCCGGAGGCGACGAGCTCGCGAATCCGCGGCAGCGTACTGGGCAGATACACGCGCATGGCGCCGTCAGTCTCCGATCCGTGGGGCCTGGGTGGTTCCGGGGCAGCCGGTGTGGGCCTCGGGTTCAGGCCTAGTCTGTCAAAGCCGAGCCGCTGCTCGGGACCGGCATGCCGCACAGTTCCGCGACGCGTTCCCGGGTCTCGGCGGGCGTGCGGTGCAGGACACCGACCATGCCCAGGGCCTCCGCGGCCACGATGTTGTGTTCGACGTCGTCGATGAACACGCATTCCTCCGCCGGGAGCCCAACCGCCTCCAGAGCGTGGGAGAAGATCTCCGGCTCGGGCTTGCGCATCCGGACCTCGCCGGAGATGACCACGGCGTCGAACGTCGCGTCGAACAGGTCACGGGGGTAGGAGTTGCCCCAGGAGTTGGACAGCAGACAGGTCCGCAGTCCGCTCGCGCGGGCGGCGCGGAGGGTGTCGTACATCTCGGTCACGGGATGGAAGCCGTGGAACATCCGGTCGAGCATGCCCTCGGCCGGAACCACGCCGCCGTCGACGAGGCGGAGCTCGGCGGCGAGCAGGCGTTCGAATTCCCGGGGGTCGATCTCGCCGCGCTCAAGGAGGTGGACGGGGTTGCTGGGGCGGTTCTGGACGTCGCCGTAGGCGGTCTCCACCCACTCCCTGACGACGCCGAGGTAATGGTCGACGTCGATCCGTTCGCGCTCCAGCCACTGGCCGATGCCCTCGCGGAGCGGCGGGGTGAGCACCCCGCCCCAGTCGGTAATGATCCCACGGTAGGTCGCGGTCATGGTCCTCCCTCTGTCTCGGGGTACCGAAGTTTTCCCGGTTCCCCCGCTGTCCAACCTCGGGGTTCCTGGGGTATCGCGTACGGCTGCCCTCCGGCCAACGAGCGGCACCAACGGGAGATTCCGTACGGATCTCCCCGTTTCGCGCATATCATCGATCTGCTATCAATGATTATGGTTTTCATTTCAGATTGGAGTCCCATGCGTCGCAGCGCACGGCTCGCGCCCCTGGCACCAGCACTCGCGCTGGTCGCCTCCTGCTCCACCACCAGCCCGGACGAGGACGCCCCAGCCGAGACCACGGATGTCGAGGAGCAGGAATCCACGGAGGTCGAGGACACCTGGGAACCGCGGGAGTCCGACGCCCACGGGTCCGCGGAGCCGCGCCTCGTCGTCGCCGACGAGGCGGGCGGACAGGTGCACGTGATCGCCGTGTCCACCGGTGAGCCGCTTGACAGCTTCGACGTGACCGGGCCACTCGACCTCACCTCGGTCGACGCCGACGGGTCCCAGGTGCTGGTGGGCGACGACACCGTACTGGACACGGGAATCCGGTGGGAGCCACACGGCGGCCACCTCGACCCCGACAACGGCGACCCCGCGCTCGTCGCCGACGAGGACGAGGTGACGGAGGCACGGGAGACGTCCGAGGACGACCCCTTCGACGCCACCGCCATCGAGTCCGTCGACGGCCCCACGGTCACGGTGCACCCACCGGAGGGGACTGAGCTGTCGGTCGAACTCCCGGACGAGGTCGCCGCGGCGACATGGGATCCGTACTGGGAACAGGCGCTCGCGCTGACCGTGGACGGAACGCTGCACACGATCGACCCCGAATCGGGCGAGATCTCCGGGTCAGAGCGGGTCACGGGCGCCGTCGACGGCGAGGAGGGAGGCGCCACGATCGCCGCCGCGGAGAACCACGTCTACGTCAGTGACGCGGCCACCCGGACGATCGTGGAGGTGGATGTCAGTCGGGACGGTCTGGAGACGGACCGGGTTCGTGTACTCGACTTCGCCCCCTCCGACCTGCTCGCCGTCGGAATGGAACCACTGGCCCACGAGCACCACGACGAGGAGCACGACGACCACGACCACGAGCATGACGATGAGGAGCACGACCACTGACTAACCGCTGGGGGGCTCAGCCGGTCAAGACCGGGGGGCGGCCGTCCCGTCCTGGCCGTCCCGAAGGGCCCGCGCGTAGCGTCCCTCCGCCAGTTCAGATGACCGCCCATCCCAGCCAAGGCTCGAGAACACATGTTCTCAATCAACGACCGTACAATCGAGAACGATCATTCTCAAGGGCCGTGGGAGGGAAGTCATGACCACCATCGCTGCGACCAGGAACGATGGCGTGCGAGTACTTGACGCAGCCGACGAGCTCTTCTATGCCCACGGCATACAGGCGGTGGGCATGCACCAGATCCGGGACGCCTCGCAGATCCCGCTGAAGCGGATCTACCGGGTCTTCCCGTCCAAGGCCGAGCTGGTGGAGGCGTATCTTCGCCGTCGTGACCACCAGGCCCGCGCCGCGCTGCGCGCGCACACCGCCACTCCCCCGACTCCGGAGCGACGCATCCTGTCGGTGTTCGACTGGCTGTACACGTGGTACCAGCTTCCTGAGTTCCGGGGCTGCGTCTTCAACAACGCCTTCGGCGAGCTCGGCGGGACCGACGCCATCGGACGTGCGGTGCGCAAGCACATGAGCGCCATCCGCGAGCACCTGCACACCCTGGCCGCGGACACCACCGCTCCGGACCCCGCGGCGCTGGCCATGCAGCTCCACGTCCTCGTCTGCGGAGCGACGTCGCTGGCGGCGATCCACGGCGACCCAACGTCCGCCCTCCACGCGCGGACCAACGCCGAGGCCCTGCTGGCGTCCCTGCCCGAACGGACGGCGCCGTAGCGGAGGCACTTGGCCGCCCAGCGCCGCGCGGTCCGACTCAGGACGTCTGGGTCACCTTGTTCAGGCCACGCGGGGTGTCGGGGTCATGGCCGAGACGGCGGGCGAGGCGTTCGGTGAGCTGCTGGGCGGGGACGATGAGGCCGATGGGCGCCAACCACTCGGGGAGGTCGGGGCCGGGGATGGCGAGGTCGCAGGCATCGGCGAGTGCCGCGCCGCCGCCGATACCGAAGGCCGGAGCACCCGCGGCGACCACCCGGCGGGCGAGTTGTGCGGTGCCCTCAACCGTAGGGCCGTCGTTCGCCGCCACCAGGATGGCGGGGGTCTGTTGGTCCACCACGGCGATCGGCCCGTGGAGGAGGTCGGCGTAGGAGAGGCCCATGGCGTGGAGGTAGCAGGCCTCCTTGAGCTTGAGGGCGGCCTCCAGCGCGGTGGAGAACGCCAGTCCGCGCCCGGAGATGACCGCGCCGTGCACGTCGCTGAGGCGCTCGACCACACGGTCGACGGAGGCGGTGGGTTTGGCCAGCAGGTCCTCGACGGCGTCGGGCATGGCCCGCAGCGCGTCGGGGTCCAGCTCGGCGCCCAGGCCGAGCGCCAGAACGGCCAGGGCGGCGAGCTGGGTCGTGTAGGTCTTGGTGGCGGGAACCGCGACCTCGGGGCCGGCGCGGGTGACCAGCGTGAGCTCGGCGGCCTCCGTGAGCGTCGATCCGGGACCGTTCGTGATGCCGAGGGTTCGGGCGCCGCAGTCGCGCGCCCACGCGAGTGTGTCCACGATCTCGGCGGTCTCACCCGACTGGGAGAGGCCGACGGCCAGGACCCCGGAGAGGTCGACCCGCGCCTGATACGTGGTGGCGATCGACGGGGACGCCAGCGTCGCGAGCCGCCCGGCATGGGCCTGGATGAGGTAGCTGCCGTAGACGGCGGCGTTGTCGGAGGACCCTCTGGCGATGAAGAGCACCTGGCGCGTCGAACGAGCCAAGGCGGCGATCTCCTCGCGCTGTGCCATCAGGCTGTCCACCGTGTCGCGGAGCACGGCCGGCTGCGCGGAGATCTCCGCACTCATGAACGTAGGCATCGACTCTCCTGGGGGCTGGTCTAGACCACTGGGATCAGCCTAGGACATGCCGGTTGCCTACCCGCG
Organism: Spiractinospora alimapuensis; assembly: GCF_018437505.1. Taxonomy (NCBI): domain Bacteria; kingdom Bacillati; phylum Actinomycetota; class Actinomycetes; order Streptosporangiales; family Nocardiopsidaceae; genus Spiractinospora; species Spiractinospora alimapuensis. Next base: position 2,661,691 of record NZ_CP072467.1, read on the forward strand.
CACCCCACCCCACACTCCGGCCCCCGACGCGCGGTCCGCGCTGGTCGGACCTGGAAACGTGAATGCCGGGCACGTGCCGTGTCACTCGGCACATGCCCGGCGGGGTCCCCCGGTGGGCGGTGGTCAGCGGGCGACCTGCTCCGTGACGCGTTCGATCGCCCCGAGCGCGGCGTCGGGCTGGTCCACGTGGATGTAGTGGCCGGCCTCCTCGGCGGTGCTGAGCTCGCTGGCGCTGGAGACCGCCGTCCACTGCTCCTGGCCCTCACTCCACACCCGCTCGAGCTCGTCGCCGTACTCGGGAACCTCACCGAGGTACTGGACGCCGTGCTGGACGATCTCGGTGGGAATGTCCCCGGCGGACCGGACCGCCGGGTCGCTGTCGATGGTGATGGCCTCGGGGTTCTCACCGCCGAAGAGGGCGAGATTCTGCTCCCGGACGTCGGCGCCCTCGCCGGTGGCGTCCTCGGGAATCACCCCGGTGATGTCGTCGATCATGGTCGGGGAGGTGGCGTCCAGGAGCACCAGTCCGGCGACCTGATCGTCGTCGGGGGCGTGGCGGGCGGCGATCAGGCCGCCGAGCGAGTGGCCGACCAGGACCACCGGGGTGTCGTCGCCGGCGACGTCGTTCACGACCTCGCTGAGTGTTCCTCCGGCGTCGGCGATGCTCTGGGGCCCGGCGGGCTCGTCACTCTCCCCCTCACCGAACCGGTCGTAGGAGCAGACGCGCTCCTCCTCGGCGATCGTCTCCTGGAAGTCGACCAGGGTGTCCAACCCGTCCCCCATGCCGGCCATCAGCAGGATGACGGGACGGCCGTCGGCGGGAGTGCCGGAGCAGGAGACCTGGACCGCCCCTCCCTCGACGTCCAGCATCTTCGTTCCGGTGAACAACTGCCCCTCGTTCGCGAGCTCCTCCGCCGCCGACTCCACGTCATCAGCGGCCTCCTCCAGGTCGGACCGCGCCTCGGACAGCTCCGAGCAACCGGTGAGGCCGGCGGCGGAGAGGCACAGTGCGGTCAGGGCGGTCGCACGGAGAGCGCGGGGCATGATGACTCCAGGAGGGGTTCGGGATGTGGGAGACACAGGCGCCGGTGCCGAGGCGACCGCCGGACGGGTGCCCCGGTGGCCGCGCCCCGCGAACGGAGCGCCGTAACTGGGTGACAACGCTACGGATGTGGCGCCCCGGGGACATCACCACTCAGTGGACACGTGCCTGTCCCCCGCACGGGGGACAGGCCAACCGATGGCCCCAGCCCCCTCTTTCCCACCGACCGAGGAGGATCCGAAGTGACCAGCAAGTTCACCGAGCTCGTCATCGACTGCGCCGATCCCGTCTCCCTCGCGGAGTTCTGGTGCGCGGTCCTCGACTACGAGGTCCAGGAATCGGAGGACGGGTTGGTGATCATTGGTTCGTCCGCGGTCCCCGAGGGACGTACGCGGCCCGGGCCGGTGCCGCCCGCCCTCACCTTCGCGCGTGTCCCCGAGGGCAAGACGGTCAAGAACCGGCTCCACATCGACCTCAACCCCGTCGACCGGGACCAGACCGACGAGGTTCGCCGGCTCCTGGCCCTCGGCGCCCGCCACGCGGACGTGGGACAGGGCGAGCAGAGCTGGGTGACCCTTGCCGACCCGGAGGGCAACGAGTTCTGCGTCCTCGCCTCCCGCCACCCCTGAGAGGCCGCGACACCGCTACGCGGACGCATCCGCGGCTCGGGCGCCGGTGGCGGCGTGACGTGCGGCTCCCCAGACGACGAGCGCGCACAGCGCGAAGCCGGCACCGAGCACGCTGGACCCCGCCCACCCGTGACTGGCGTACACCGTGGTGGTCGCGACCGCGCCGAGGGCCGAGCCGAGGGCATAGAACAGCATGTACCCACCGATGACACTGCTCGTACGGTGCGGGTGGGCCGTGGTGAGCACGTGTTGGTTGCTGACGTGCACCGCCTGCACCGCGAAGTCGAGCACGACGACGCCGGCGACGACCAGCCACAGCGACCAGGCCGCCTGTCCGGAGGCGAGCCACGAGGCGGCGAGCAGCACGATCGCGCCACCGGTGACCAGGTGGGCGTGCCCGGCGTCGGCCCACCGTCCCGCCCGGACGGCGCCGAGCGCGCCGGCGAGTCCGGCGATTCCCAGGAGTCCGACCTGGGCGGTGTCGAGATGCCACGGCGCCGCCGCGAGCGGGAGTGCCAGGCCGCTCCACAGGGTCCCGAAGGAGGCGAAGAGGAAGAACGCGATCAGCCCGCGCGAGAGGAACAGCCGGTCCCGGAAGAGCAGCCGGAGCGACACGAGGACCTGGCCGTAGGGCGCCCGGGCGGAGCGTGGGTCGGCGGGGAGGAGCCGGAATACCAGCGCTGTCAGCGCCACGAGGAGCAGGGTGAGCGTCACGTAGACCGCCCGCCACCCGAGGAGCGAGGCTAGGGCTCCGGCGACCACCCGCGCACCGAGGATGCCGATGATGACGCCCGAGGTGACGACTCCGATCGTGCGTCCTCGCTCGGCCTCCGCCGAGAGGTCGGCGGCGAAGGCGACCGTGGTTTGGACCACGACCGCGAAGAGGCCGGCGAGGACCAGGCCGACCAGGAGCAGCCAGTACTGGCCGGCGACGGCGGTGAGCACGGTTCCGGTCGCGGCGAGGAGCAGGTGTCCGGCGATGAGCGCGCGCCGGTCGAAGATGTCGCCCAGCGGGACGAGCAGGACCAGGCCGACGAGGTAGCCGAGCTGACCGGCCGTGACGATCCATCCCAGGTCCCCCTCGGCGACCCCGAGGTCGCCGCCCACCCGCGTGAGGACGGGTTGGGACACGTAGATGGTGGCGACCGCGACGGCGCACACCACGGCGAGCAACATCCTGCGGCCGAACGTCAGACTCACGACCATCCTCCAATTGGTTGCACATTGAAACCATTTGGAGGCTAGGGCAGAATGGTTTCAAACCGCAACCGTTGAGGAGGGGTGATGACCGAGGGGACGACCCACGCCGACGGCATGGACTGGACGGACCCCCACTGTCCGGTCGCGCGCACGCTGGACCTGGTGGGTGACCGGTGGAGCCTGCTGATCATCCGCGACGCCATGGACGGCGCGCGGGCCTTCACCGACTTCCAGCACCGCACCGGGATCGCGCGCAACATCCTCACGCGACGCCTGCGGCACCTGGTCGAGCGCGGAATCCTCGACCGGCACTCCGCACCGTCAGGCCGCCGGCAGGTGTACGCCCTCACCGCGGCGGGCCGGGACCTGTTCACCACCATCGTGAGCCTGCGCCAGTGGGGCGAACGGCACGCGTTCGCGCGGGACGAGGGGCACTCGCTCCTCGTCGACGAGAGCGGTGTGCCCCTGCCGGAGCTGCGCCCCACCGACTCGCACGGAATCCCCGTGGACGTCGACACGACGACGGTCCAACGGGCGAACTGAACACGGCGCCGCAGACCTCGCCGCCTGGCGGCGCCACGGGACCGGATCGGGTGGAGCGTGCCCCACGGCCCCGAACGCACACAGGGCCGGCGGCAAGACTCCCGCCGGCCCCGCCACCACGTCGATCAGCGCGTCTTGGGGTCTCCGTGACAACGCTTGTACTTCTTGCCGGAGCCGCAGGGGCACGGGTCGTTACGGTTCACCTTGGGCAGCGTGTCGACCTTGGTGGCGCCCTGCTGGGCCGCCGCGTCCGGGTCCGCCGGTTCGGTGTGCCGCTCGATGTCACCCTGCTCGTCGGGAGCGGAGTACTCCAGCTCCTCCGGGTGGCCCTCGGCGTCGACGTCCGGGATGACGACGCCGTCCTCAGCCGCCGTGGGGGCCTCGGTCGTTCCGGTCGCGGAGCCGCCCGTGCTGGCCAGGGATCCTACGGCCACGGCGGTGCTCGCGGCGCTGGCGGCCGTGATGGTCCGCTCCTGCCCCGGCATCTGGACCTGGGTCTGGAAGAGCAGCGACGCCGACTCCTCCTTGCTGGCCTCGTGCATCTCCTTGAACATGTCGAAGCCCTCCCGCTGATACTCGATCAGCGGGTTGCGCTGGGCATAGGCCCGCAGCCCGATACCGGACTGGAGGTAGTCCATCTCGTAGAGGTGCTCACGCCACTTACGGTCCCGCACCTGCAACAGGATGCTGCGCTCAAGCCTGCGCATGATCTCGGAGCCGTACTCCTCCTCACGCGCGTCGTAGACGTGCTCCGCGTCCTCGATGACCCGATCCCGGATGATGTCCGGAGTCAACGCGTTGATCGAGCCGCCGTTCTGCTCGACCAGCTCCTCGTGGGTGAAGGTGATCGGGTAGACCTGCTCGAACGCCGTCCACAGCTTGTCGAGGTCCCACTCCTCCGGGTCGCCGACGCTCGTGGCGGAGTCGACGTAGCCGCCGAGCACGTCCTCGATCTGGTCCAGCGCCTGTTCCTTGAGATTGGCCCCCTCGAGGATCTCCCGGCGCCGCTTGTAGACGACCTTGCGCTGCTCGTTGAGCACGTCGTCGTACTTCAGGAGGTTCTTGCGGGCCTCCATGTGCTGCTGTTCGACGGTGCCCTGTGCGGTCTGGATCGCCCGGGTGACGGTCTTGGACTCGATCGGCTGGTCATCGGGGATGCTCAACCGGTCCATGATCATCTCGACGCGGTCGCTGTTGAACAGCCGCATCAGGTCGTCGCGCAGCGAAAGGTAGAACCGCGACTCCCCCGGGTCCCCCTGGCGACCGGAGCGGCCGCGCAACTGGTTGTCGATCCGGCGGGACTCGTGCCGCTCCGTGCCCAGCACGTACAGACCACCGGCCTCGATGACCTGCTTGTGCTCGGACTCGACCTCGCTCTTGGCCTTCTCCAGCGCGGCCGGCCACTCCGCCTCGAACTCCTCCGGAGTCTCCAGCGGGGTCAGCCCCCGGGCCTGCAGCTCCTCGTTCGCCATGAACTCGGGGTTGCCGCCGAGCATGATGTCGGTACCGCGACCCGCCATGTTGGTCGCCACCGTGACGCCGCCCAACCGACCCGCCCGCGCGATGATCGACGCCTCACCGGCGTGGTTCTTCGCGTTGAGCACCTCGTGCGGGATCTTGCGTTTGGTGAGCATGCGGGAGAGCATCTCGGACTTCTCGACGCTGGTGGTGCCGACAAGAACGGGCTGGCCCTTCTCGTGGCGCTCCTCGATGTCCTCGACGATGGCCTGGAACTTGGCCTCTTCGGTCTTGAAGATCATGTCCCGCTCGTCGGAGCGGACCATGGGCTTGTTGGTCGGGATTTCGACGACGCCGACCTTGTAGGTCTGGCTGAACTCGGCGGCCTCGGTCATGGCCGTACCGGTCATCCCGGCCAGCTTGTCGTACATCCGGAAGTAGTTCTGCAGGGTGATCTTCGCGAGAGTCTGGTTCTCGTTCTTGATCGCCACTTTTTCCTTGGCCTCGATGGCCTGGTGCATGCCCTCCTGGAACCGACGGCCACGGAGCACTCGCCCGGTGAACTCGTCGACGATGAGCACCTCACCGTCCTTGACGATGTACTCCTTGTCCCGCCGGAAGAGCTCCTTCGCCTTGATGGCGTTGTTCAGGAAGCTCACCAGCGCGGTGTTGGAGGACTCGTACAGGTTGTCGATGCCGAGGGTGTCCTCGACCTTCTCGATCCCGGCCTCGGTGATCGCGACGGTGCGCTTCTTCTCGTCGACCTCGTAGTCGACCGTGTCCCGCAGCTTCGGCGCGATCTTGGAGAACTCGGTGTACCAGCGGGAGTTCTGCTCCGCGGGGCCGCTGATGACCAACGGGGTACGCGCCTCGTCGATGAGGATGGAGTCCACCTCGTCGACGATCGCGTAGACGTGGCCGCGCTGGACACAGTCCTCCAGCGCGCGGGCCATGTTGTCCCGCAGGTAGTCGAAGCCGAACTCGTTGTTCGTCCCGTAGGTGATGTCGGACGCGTAGGCCTCTTTGCGCTCGGCCCGGGTCATCTCCGGGTGGATCACGCCGACCGTCAGACCGAGGAAGTTGTAGATCCGGCCCATGTTCTCCGCGTCACGACGGGCCAGGTAGTCGTTGACGGTGACGATGTGCACGCCCTTGCCGGGCAGGGCGTTGAGGTACGCGGCGAGCGCGGAGGTCAGGGTCTTGCCCTCACCGGTCTTCATCTCCGCGATGTTGCCCTGGTGCAACGCGGCGGCGCCCATGAGCTGCACGTCGAACGGGCGCTGACCCAGGGTCCGCTGCGCCGCGACCCGGACGGCGGCGAACGCCTCGGGCAGGACGTCGTCCAGGCTCTCGCCATCGTTCAACCGCGAGCGGAACTCACTCGTCAACTCGCGAAGGTCGCCATCGCTGAGCTCGGTGAACTCCTCCTCGATCGCGTTGACCTGTTGCGCGATCCGGTTGAGTTTGCGCAGGACCCTGCCTTCACCAGCACGCAGGATCTTGTCGAGTATGGCTGGCACTTGGTGTCGCTCCTCGGGAGAGTCGTGGCCCGCACACCCGCTGGCGTGTCGTTCCTAGCTTTCCATCGTAGGGGAGCCGCGCCACATTACGCGCCGTCAACCGTGCTCTGGGGAATCGGAACCGCGCGTGCGCGGAACAATCACGCGCGAACAATTCCCGGCGGCCGGGACATGGGCGAGTACCGGCCCCCGTGCCACGGCCCGACGAACCCGAACGACCCAGGCCACACCGGACGTGTCGGTCGTCCGACGACGCTCGCCGCCGGACGACCGGCACGCGCACGCCGCTCACCGCGGCGCGGTGGCCACACTCATGAGGGAGGTGACTCAGTCAACCAGTCGGAGCACTCCGTAGTCGAAACCCTTGCGCCGGTAGACGACGCTGGGCGCGTCCTTCTCCTCGTCGTGGAACAGATAGAAGTCGTGACCGACGAGTTCCATCTCGTGGAGCGCCTGGTCGATGCTCATCGGTTTGGCGCGGTGCACCTTCTCGCGCACGATGACCGGGCCGTCCCCCTGGGTGTCGAGCTCGACCTCGCCGTCGACATGGTGACGCCGGGCGGAGGGGCCAGGCTCCTCGAGCGTCGACGCCTCCTGTTGCCCGGGGACGGCGGCCGGCGCCGGGTCCAGGTCTCCAGAGAGGTGGCGGGTGGCGGCGGCCACCGATACGGGGGTGTGGTTGCCTCGGTGGATCTTGCGCTTGTCCACCACGCGGCGAAGGCGGTTCTCGACGCGCTCCAAAGCGGCGTCGAGCGCGGCGTAGCGGTCGGGAGCCGAAGCCTCTCCCCGGATCACGGGCCCCACGGAGTGGATCGTCAGCTCCACCCGTTCCCGCTCGTCCTGAACCCGCGAGTTCGGGCCCTTGGACACCTCCACATCGATGGTCATTCCCTTGCGCTCCCACTTGGAGAGCTTGGCCAGCTTGTCCTCGACGTAGCGCCGATACTTGTCGCTGACCTCCGCGCGCCGACCCTTGACGATGATGTCCACATGTCCCCCTTCATCGCACAACTGGCGGATCCTCGGGCAACAAGCCCGGAAAGCTTCGCGTCCTCTCGAGTTGTCGATGCCGTATACCCGAAGTACCCGCGCACATCCGGAGCGAACATGCACCCGCCTGGCCGACCTGGTCTTCGTCCCCACATTCGCCTGCTGAGGATCCCGCGGCGCTTCATGGCCACTACTGTCCTTCTCCCGAGCCCAGGGGTATCGGACCCCTGGTCCAGGGCAGGGCTTACATCTAAGCCGCACCGTGATCGGTCGACGAAAAGTCGCCTTACGTGGGCCGTTTCGCCTGCGGCTGGCATCGGCTTGCCAGTGCGACGGCCGGCGATGCCGGCGTCCCACTCGACGCAACCACGGACCCAGGCGGGTGCCATACCTGGAACGCTAGTCGCAGATCGCGCCGATTAACAGGGGTAACGGCCCACTGGTCACATGCGCTCCGCCACGACCACCGCGCCACACGAATCGAATCCCCCACCATGCAGGGCACGCGCGGCCTCGCGGAGCGTGGCGCCGGTCGTCACGACATCGTCGACGAGGACGACGCGGACGTCGGGGTCCCGTCCACGGGCCAGACGGCGCCCCGCGCCCTTGAGCGTCATCGTCCCGCGCAGGTTCGCGCCGCGTTCCGCGGCGGAGAGCCCGACCTGGTCCCGGGGAACGCGGCGAAACCGCAGGACGTCCGCCACCCGCACCGCACACCCCCGCGACCGGGCGACGGTGGCCGCCGACCGGGCCAGGGTCCGCACCGGGTCGGTGTGCCTGCCCGCCGGCCGCGTCCGCCGGCCGGGCACCGGAACCAGCGCCACCCGCCCGCCCCGGGGAAGCAGCGCCGGCAGCGCCGCGTTTCCCAACGCCTCCCCGGCCGCGGTGGCGACGTGCCGATGCCCGTCGCGCTTCATGGCGAGGACGAGCTCACGCAGGGCGCCGGCGTAGGGCCCCAGGGCCCAGGAGGAGGGGCCCCCGGCCCGAGGCGCGCACATCCGGGGCGCCGCCCCAAGGACGTCCCGACAGTCCGGGCACAGCATCCACCCCGCGCGCCCGCAGCCGGGACAGCGCGCGCCCCACAGCAACTCGGCGAACCCGGAGAGAAGCGCGAGACGTGGACGAAGGTGGAGTCGCATACCCCCACGGTGGGCGGCCCGGGGCGCGCCCGCCAGCGCGCGACACATCCTGTGGACGGACTCCCCACCCCAGTCGGGACCCACCACGCGGCACGGGTGGCCGCTGCGTTAGGTTTCTGCCCATGGGTCTACGACACACCGTCCTGTTCCGCTGGACTCCGGAGGTCACGGAGAACCAGATCGCCGAACTCACCAGTCGTCTGGAGAAACTCCCCGAACTGATCGACGTCCTGCGCGCCTACTCCTACGGCCCCGACCTCGGGATCAGCTCCGGCAACTTCGACTTCGCCATCGTCGCCGAGACCGCAAGCGTTGAGGACTTCGTCACCTACCGCGACCACCCCGAACACCAGGCCGTGGTCACCATCCTCCGCACCATGGCCGCCGACCGCGCCGCCGTACAGTTCTCCGTCTAGCCCGAGACATGTCCCGCGCCCCGGCCGCCCCTACCCCGGGTAGACCGGTCGGCTGCCTTCCGCGACGCGTTGCCACATGAGGCGGTCGTTGGTGAGCCAGACGTGGCCGTCGTCGACGCCGGCGAGGATGGGGACGCCGGGTGCGGCGTCGATGCCCATCATGCCGGCGCCCGTGACGGCTCCGGCGCTGGTGGACTCGACTCCGCCGCCGGCAGAGACGAGATAGGCCTGCATGGCGCCCCTGCCGCTGCGGCCCAGCACCGCGAGCTGGTCGGCGGTACGCCAGGCGACGTCCTGGTACTCGTCGAGGTCGGTCGCCAGCGGGATGAACTCGCCCAGGAAGACGCTGTCGCCGTCGTCAACGACGCGACCGATCACCAACTGGGTCTCCTCGCCGTCACGGACGAGCGCGGCGACGCGGCTGCCGTCGCGGGACGCTCGGAGTTGGGGGATCTCGGCGTCCTCGAGTTCGGGGGCGTTGACGCGGACGGGGTCGGTGCCGTCGCGCAGGAGCCAGACCTGGCTGGTGACCTCCTCGTCCTCGCCCTCGGAGCGGTCCTCCACGACCCACAGGTCGCCCTCGGCGTCCCACGACAACGCGCCGTAGGTACCGTCGGCGAGCACCTGCTCGAAGTCGGCACCCTCGGCCATGTCGGCGACGAGCACCTCCTCCTTGCCCACGGCGACGCCGGCGACCCGCTCCTCGTCGAGGTCGACGGCGTAGCGTTCCACGGGCACGTGGCCGGTGCCCGCCTCGCCCTCGACCGGGGTCTCCTGCAGGTCCTCGTCGAACCGCACCAGGGCGCCCTCCCGGGCGAGATACCCGGGCGCGCCCTCGGGCAGCCCGGAGGGGTCGACGCCGTTCCAGGCGGGATCGGCGGTCTCGAGCCATCCGCTGCCGGCGCCGGGGATGTTGATGTCCTCCCCGTCGACCCGCATCCGGAACTCCTGGACCTCGGGCAACTGCTTGAGTGTCCACGCGAGCTGGGCGGCCATCTGGAAACGCTGTTCGCCCGACGCCTCCTCGACCTCGCCGCCGAGGTCCACCGTCAACTGTCCGGACTGGTAGGCGGTCGCGATCTGAAGGTGCGCGGGGAAGGAGGTGGACACCGCCGGGGCGAGCCAGTCGGTGGGGCCGGCCAGCAGGTGGTTGGTGAGCTGGTGGACGAGGTCCTCGGTGGAGTGTTGGGGCAGGAGCACGTTGTCGGGGACGAGCGTTCCCGACGGCGCGAAGAAGTAGAGGTTGAGGGAGCGGTAGGCGCGTTCGACGTCGTGACTGCTCAGGAGCAGCTCGTCGGGGAGGGCGGCGATGCGCCACTCATCGTTGACCCGCTCCAGCGCGAGGGTCGCCTCGACCTGGGCGCCCTCGTTCGCGGTGCGGAACTGTCCGTCGGCGGCGACCGTGGCGACCTGGTTGGCGCTGAGGACGACCTCGGCGGTTCCCTCGTCCTCGTCCATCTCCACGACGTCGATGTCCATGGGCTCCTGGCCGTCGTAGACCAGGGCGGTGTCGTCCGGGCGCCACTCGGACTGTTGGTCGGGGGTCATGAAGGCGCGCGCGGCCCGGAACTCGTTCTCGAAGCTGCCCATGGAGGCGAGGAACTCGCGCACGAGTTCGCTGGGGGTCACGCCGGGCTGGGGAGGCACGGGGACGAGGCGGACGAAGGGGTCGCCCTGGTCATCGGGGTCCAGGTGGGCCTGGCCCTGGGAGACGGGACCGCTGGTCGGGATGCTGGCGCAGCCGGTGAGCACCCCGAGGGCGCACGCCACCGCCACCACACCACGCCCACGCCGGGTTCGGATCACTGTGCCTCCTCTCCGGTGCGCGACGGCGTCGCGTCGACGTCCACCTGTACGGGCGTCTGGTAACTGGAAGCGGGTTGGGTGAGGGAGATCTCCGGTGGGGCCAGCGGCAGGGGCGAGCCCTCCAGGACGCTGCCGTGGGTACGCGGCAGCGAGAGGCGGAACTGCGACCCCTTGCCGGGCGACCCCCACGCCTGCAGCCATCCGCCGTGGAGCTGGGCGTCCTCCTTGGCGATGGACAGCCCCAGCCCGGTGCCGCCGGTGGTGCGGGTCCGCGCCGGGTCAGCGCGCCAGAAACGGTCGAAACAGAGCTGGGCCTCTTCCTCGCGCAGCCCCACCCCGAAGTCGCGGACGGCCACGGCGACCGCGTGCGCGTCGGCCGCGGCGGCCACCACGATGTCCTTGTTCTCGCTGTGCTCGACGGCGTTGACGATGAGGTTGCGCAGGATGCGGTTGATGCGTCGCACGTCGACGTCGGCGGTGCAGGGCTCGGCGGGCAGCCGGAGCTGGATGGTGATCCCCCGCCGCTCGGCGAGCTGTTCGGCGTCGCCGGCGGCCTCCATGACGAGGTCGCGCAGGTCGGCGGTCTCCACCGAGAGGGTGACCGCGCCCGCGTCGTGCCGGCTGATCTCCAACAGGTCGGCGAGGAGCTCCTCGAACCGTTGGAGCTGGCTCTGCAGCAGTTCCACGGAGCGCGCCATGGTGGGATCGAGCTCGTCGCGGTCGTCGTAGAGGAGGTCTCCGGCCATCCGGATGGTCGTGAGGGGCGTGCGCAGTTCGTGGGAGACGTCGGACACGAACTGGCGTTGCACCTTGGAGAGTTCCTCCAGCTCCTGGATCTTCTCCTGGAGGTTCCACGCCATGTCGTTGAACGACTCGGCGAGGCGCGCCAGGTCGTCCTCACCACGCACCTGCATCCGCTCGGCGAGGTCACCGGAGCTGAGCCGTTCCGCCGAGCGCGCGGCCTCCCGCACGGGCGTCACGACCTGGCGGGTGACCAGGGACGCGATGGCCGCGAGGAGGAGGATCAACGCGAACGCCGCACCGATCATGGTGCGTTCCACGAGCTGCAGCATCTCCTGCTCGGCCGTGAGCGGGAACACGTAGTACAGCTCGAACGCGGTGGAGAGTCGGGCCCCGACCACCAGCGCCGGCGTCGTCTCGCCGCCCTCGGAGAGCGCCGCGTAGGTGTGGAACTGCGAGCGCAGCTCCGATGCCTGGACCTCCTCACGCAGGCGATCCGGCACCGTGTCGGCCGTGAGGCCGCCACTGATCCGACCTGGCATGTCGTCCTGCGAGGAGAGGATGGCCACTTCGTACAGGCCGGTCGCCCCGCTGCGCGCCGTCAGGTCGGCGGTGATGTCGTCGAGCTCGCGCTCAGGCTGGTCGGTGTTCTGCAGTTCGTTGAGGGCCGTGTTCAGGCCGACCTGGTGGTCGTTGTAGGCAGCGCGCTGCTGCGCGTCCAACAGGCCGTCCTGAACCTGGTACATCAACATGAACCCGATGGCCAACGTCACCACACTCGAGAGAAGCAGTGTGGTGGCCACCACCCGAACCTGGAGCGACTGACGCCATGTCGCCCGGACCGCGAGAACGAACCTGTGGACGGAGCGCCTGGTCGCGTTCACGACCCGCCACCCCGCACCACCGAACCGTTGCCCGCGCCTCCGGGACGTCTCAGAGTCAGGCACTGTGCACGTCAGCCCGTGCCGGCCTTGTAACCAACGCCCCGCACGGTCACCACGATGTCCGGACGCTCAGGGTCACGCTCGATCTTCGCGCGCAACCGCTGCACGTGCACATTCACCAGGCGGGTGTCGGCGGCGTGCCGATAGCCCCACACCTGCTCAAGGAGAACTTCACGGGTGAACACCTGGCGCGGCTTGCGCGCGAGGGCCACCAGAAGGTCGAATTCGAGAGGAGTCAGACTGATCGGCTCACCGTTGCGACGCACCGAGTGTCCGGCGACGTCGATGGTGATGTCACCGATCTGCAGCACCTCGGGCGCTGGTTCCTCCGTGCGGCGCAACCGGACCCGCACCCGCGCGACGAGCTCCTTCGGCTTGAACGGCTTGACGATGTAGTCGTCCGCCCCCGACTCGAGTCCGAGCACGACGTCGACGGTGTCGCTCTTCGCGGTCAGCATCACGATGGGGACGCCCGACTCGGCGCGGATCTGACGGCACACGTCGATGCCGTCGGCGCCGGGCAGCATGAGGTCGAGCAACACGAGGTCCGGCTTGGTCTCCCGGAACACCTCCATTGCCTTGTCCCCGTCATGCACAAACGATGGTTCGAAGCCCTCACCTCTGAGCACGATGCCCAGCATTTCCGCAAGAGCGAGGTCGTCATCGACGACCAGTACGCGTCCCTTCATAGAACTCCCGGCGCTCATGGACACTCCCCGTAGTCGAGAGGCCACTGGGGCGCCCTCTCCTTTCGGACACATCTGCCGCGCGGGACCGACTTTGGTCCGGTGTCAGCGGGTTTCGGCGCGGAACGCGCCTCACGTGGAACACCTACCTTGCCGTCTCACCGTCGGCGCGTCCAGACGGCAGATATCGAAAGGATACAAAACCCACGGAAGTGCCGACCGCTGTACAGGACGTCACCAGGTCTCCTGACATCCACAACGCCGCGCGCCACGGGCCACGCGTTCTTCCATCTCGCATACCGTGGGGCTCGCATACCGTAGGACGAACAATCCGGACTCCGCTGCCCCAGGAGGTGTCGGTAAGTGAGCCAGGACGACAGCCAGGGATGGCGGGCGCCCGACAGCGCGCGCCCCTCCGAGCCGGCTGTCGACTCCCCGTGGGCCGTCCCCGGTGGAACGCCGCCTCCCTCCCCGACCTCGCCCACGCCGCCGCGGCACGACCCCGGCTACGGTTACGGAGCGTCCGCGCCGGGAGGCCCCCCGCCGGGCTATCCCCCTGGCGGGTTCGCCGCTCCGGGCTACTCCACCCCCCACCAACGGCCACCCGAGCCGAGGCCGGGCATCATCGCCCTGCGCCCGATCGGGATGAGCGAGATCTTCAACGGCGCCTTCGGATACATCCGCCGCAACCCGCGCGCGACGCTGGGCCTGTCGGTGATCGTGATGGCGGCGGCGAGTGCCGTGGAGAGCTACGGCGCCGCCGTGTTCCTCGACGAGACCGTGACCCTCGTCCAGGACGCCTTCGTGGATCCCACCGTCCTGGACCAGGATCCCGAGACCATGAGCGCGGGAGGGACGTGGAGCACGGTCGCCGGCCTGGTGATCACCCTGTTCTCGTCGATGATCCTCACCGGCCTGCTGACCCTCGTCGTGAGCCGCGCGGCGCTGGGGAACACCACGAGTCTCGGCGCGGCCTGGCGCGGCGCGCGTGGCCGGCTGCCGGCGGTGGTGGGAGTCACGGTGCTGGTGACGCTCACCGTGCTGGCGCTCACCGCGGCGTGGGTGGGATTCATCGCCCTGATGACCGGTCTACTGGGCAATGTCACCGGGGTGATGGTCTCCGTCCCCGTCATCATCGCGTTGGTGGCGGTGACCGCGTGGATCTACATCCGCTTCGCGCTCGCCGTCCCGGCCGTCGTGCTGGAACGGCTCGGCCCGCTCGCGGCGATGCGCCGCTCCTGGCGGCTGATGCGTGGGAGTTGGTGGCGTTGTTTCGGCATCATCCTGCTCGCCTCCGTCATCATCTACGCGCTCCAACAGTTGCTGACCATTCCGTTCACCGTCGGAGCGGGCGTCGTCAGTTGGGTGGGGCAGGGCGCGGCGTGGACGCTGCCGGCCAGCACGGGCGTGCTGTTCCTGGGCACCCTGCTGTTGGTGGCGCTCAGTTACCCGTTCCTGACCGGCGTCAACGCGTTGCTCTACCTCGACCTGCGGATGCGCCGGGAGGGCCTGGACCTGCACCTGCAGACCATGCACCGCTCTGAGGAGCCGCTGGACGAGAACGCCCTCCTCCCCGTTCCGGCCCCGACCGCGGGTGCCAGCGCGGGGACCGGCCCCGCCGCGGGCTCCGCGGCGCCGGGGGCCACCGAGTGACTCCCCCGCTGGGCCTCCACGTGGATCGCGACACCGCGGACCGGCTCGCCCGTGAGGAACTGTCGAAGCCGGAGTACGCCGAGGGGCAGCCGTCGCTGATCGAGCGGTTGTGGCGGGCGTTCTGGGAGTGGGTCGACAGCCTGCTCTCCGACATCGCGCCCGACATCCCCGGATCCGTGGTCGTGGGGCTCGTACTCCTGGTGTTGGCGATCGCCGTCGTCGTGCTGGTCATCTACCTGCGCCCCGCGCGGCGCGCGCGCGGCGCGGGGCTCGGCTTCGACGTCGACGCGGTGTTGAGCGCGGCGGAGCACCGGCGGCTGGCCGACGAGCGCGCCGCCGCAGGCGACCACGCCGACGCGATCCGCGAACGCCTGCGCGCGATCAACCAGGAGCTCGAGGATCAGGTGATTCTCTCGCCCCGCCCCGGCCGGACGGCCACCGAGATCGCCAACGAGGCGGCGGAGTCCCTCGGCGACAGCGCCGCGCCGCTCCACGAGGCGGCCCGCGTCTTCAACGACGTCTGGTACGGCACGCACCCGGCGACGGCCGAGGGCTACCAGACCCTGGTGTCGGCCGACGAGGCCGTCCAACACCACGAGACCTCGCCAGAACCCCACCGGACGCACTCATGAGCGGCCCCACCCCGACCACCGTCGTCACGCCCTCGCTCTCCCGCCAGTGGCGCCGCTGGCGCGGCCCGGTGGCGGTGATCGCGGCACTGTGCGGCGTCGCCCTCCTGCTCGCCTGGGGTACGGCGGGGTCCCAGGCCGAGGGAGACCTGGACCCCGAGGCGGTCGACTCCTCCGGGAGCCGCGCGGTCGTCTCGATCGTCGCGGACCAGGGGGTGTCGGTCACCCCCGCTCGGGACTTGGACGAACTGAACGACGCCGTCACCGACGACACGCTCACGGTGGTCACCCAGAGCCAGCGTCTCGACGTCGACCAACTCGACGAGCTCGCCGCGATGCCCGGTGACCTGCTCCTGGTCGAACCCTCGGCCGCGGCGCTGGACACCCTGGCCCCGGGGGTCGCGCCCGCGGGGGAGGCCGCGCGCACGACGCTCGAGCCGCGCTGCTCGCTTCCCGCCGCGGACGCCGCCGGCGCCGCGACGGTGGGAGCCCAGGTGTACACGCCGCGGGACTCCGACGACGCGGAGGGCACCACCACCGTGGAGGAGTGCTACCCCTCAGTCGGCGGCGCGGCGCTGCTGCGGTTGGACGTCGAGACGGGGACCGGGCCGGACGCGCGGGAACGCACCGTGACCGTGTTGTCGTCCGGAGACCCGCTGCGCAACGGCCGCCTGCGCGACGCGGGCAACGCGGCGCTCGCGCTGAACCTAGTGGGAGAGTCCGCCGACACCGTGTGGTTCATCCCGGACCGGGGCATCAGCAGCGGCCAGTCCTCCGTGTGGGACCTGTTGCCGCGCGGGTTCTACCTCGCTGTCGCGCAGGTGGGGGTCGCGGCGGTGCTGCTGTTGCTGTGGCGCGCCCGCCGGCTGGGGCCCCTGGTGCACGAGCGGCTCGCCGTGGTGGTGAGCGCGACCGAGACCACCGAGGGACGAGCCCGGCTCTACCAGGCGCGGCGCGCGTCGCAACGCGCGGCCGACGCGCTGCGGGCGGGGTTCCTGAACCGGGTACGCCCGGTGCTGGGCCTCACCTCGTCGGCCACCCGCGAGGAGATCCTCTTGACCCTCACGGAACGCAGCGGACGCGACCGAGCCGAGATCGAGTCGCTGCTGTACGGTACGCAGACCAACAAGGGCAGATCCGCCGATGCTGACCTGGTGAGTTTCGCCGAGAAGCTCGACGAACTGGAAAGAGAGGTGCTGGGCGGTGGACGCCGAGGTTAAGGACGGGGTGCCCACTCCGGAGGAGGCCCGCCAGGCGCTGGTGGCGCTGCGCGGCGAGGTCGCCAAGGCGGTCGTGGGGCACGAGGAGACCGTGGCCGGGCTCGTGGTGGCGCTGCTCTGTCGCGGGCACGTACTGCTGGAGGGTGTGCCCGGCGTGGCGAAGACCCTCCTGGTGCGGGCCGTCTCCGCGGCGCTGGACATGGACCACAAGCGGGTCCAGTTCACGCCCGACCTGATGCCCGGCGACGTGACCGGGTCACTGGTGTACGACTCGAGGACCTCGAAGTTCGAGTTCCACGAGGGCCCGGTGTTCACCAACCTGCTGCTCGCCGACGAGATCAACCGCACGCCGCCCAAGACGCAGGCGTCGCTGTTGGAGGCGATGGAGGAGCACCAGGTGTCGGTGGAGGGCAAGCCGTGGCCGCTTCCCGACCCGTTCGTGGTCGCCGCGACCCAGAACCCCGTCGAACACGAGGGGACGTACCCGCTTCCCGAGGCGCAACTGGACCGGTTCCTGCTGGAGCTGATCGTTCCGCTGCCCGGGCGGGACAACGAGGTGGAGATCCTGCACCGGCACGCGACCGGGTTCGACCCCGGTGACCTGGAACAGGCGGGGATCAAGCCGGTGGCGAGCGCCGCACACCTGGCCGCCGCGCGGGCGGCGGTCGCCGCGGTGCAGACGACGCCCGAGGTGCTCGGCTACATCGTGGACATCTGCCGGGCCACCCGCGAGTCGCCGTCCCTGCAGTTGGGGGTTTCCCCGCGTGGCGCGACGGCCCTGCTGCGGACGAGCCGCGCGTGGGCGTGGTTGTCCGGACGTGACTACGTCACCCCCGACGACGTGAAGGCCATGGCCCGCGCGACGCTACGCCACCGGATCGCGCTGCGTCCCGAGGCCGAACTGGAAGGCAGCACCGCCGACCGTCTGCTGGCCGGGGTGCTCGCGGCCGTTCCCGTACCGAGATAGGTGGTCCGCTGTGGCGATCACCGGCAGGGCCGTACTCCTCGCGGTGTTGTCCGCGCCCCTTGCGTGGCTGCTCGCACCGTTGGGCGGCTGGGGCGTCTTCCTGGGCCTCACCGGCGTGGTGGTGGCGCTGATTCTGCTCGACACCGCGCTGGCGGCCAGTCCCCGACGGGTGGGGCTGACCCACGACGGTGACAGCTCGGTGCGGCTGGGTGAGTCGGCGTCGGTGCGCCTCGTCGTCGTGAACGAGTCCGGGCGCCGGTTGCGGGCGGTCGTGCGGGACGCGTGGCCACCGAGTGCGCACGCGACCCCGCGCACCCACACCGTCGACGTCCCGGCGGGGCGGCGGCGGGCCGTCGGGATGACGCTGACCCCGTCCCGGCGGGGGGACCAGCACGCCTCCGGTGTGACGATCCGCAGCCTCGGGCCGCTGGGGCTCGGTGCCCGGCAGGCCACCCACGCGGCGCAGTGGACCGTGCGGGGCCTCCCACCCTTCAAGAGTCGCCGACACCTCCCCGGAAAGTTGGCGCGGCTGCGGGAATTGGACGGCCAGCAACGGGCGCTGGTCCGGGGGCAGGGCAGCGAGTTCGACTCGCTGCGGGAGTACATCCCCGGCGACGACGTGCGCTCGATCGACTGGCGGGCCACCGCGCGTTCGACGTCGATGGTGGTGCGGACCTGGCGACCGGAGCGGGACCGGCGGATCCTGCTCGTCCTGGACACGAGCCGGACCTCGGCGGGCCGGGTCGGGGACACCCCCCGGCTGGACCACTCGATGGACGCGGCCCTGCTGCTCGCCACCCTGGCGGCGAAGGCGGGCGACCGAGTGGACATGCTCGCCTACGACCGACAACCCCGCGCCCGGGTGGAGGCGCACGGCCGGGGTAGCGGCGTCGAGGCCCTGGTCCGGGCGATGGCCCCGCTGGAGCCCGAACTGCTGGAGCTGAACGCCCCCGGACTGGTGACCAGCGTGCTCACCAGCCAACCCAAGCAGCGCCACCTCGTGGTGCTCCTGACCGACCTCAACGCCGCGGCCCTGGAGGACGGCCTCCTCCCGCGTCTGCCGGCCCTGACCGCCCGTCACCTGCTGTTGGTGGCGGCGGTGTCCGACCCGCGCGTGGACGAGATGGCCCAAGGCCGCGGCGACGCCCGCAGCGTCTACGAGGCCGCGGCGGCCGAACACACCCGCGCCGAACGCCGCCGCCTCACCACCGAACTCCAACGCCACGGCGTGGAGGTCATCGACGCCCCACCCGACAAGATCGCCCCCGCGCTCGCCGACGCCTACATAGAACTCAAGGCCGCGGGCCGGTTGTGAGACGCGTCAGAAGGACCGTTCCTCGGCGATAGGCCCCTGACGCACCCTCCCCCCTCGGTGGCACCGACCACGCACCAGGCCAGGAAGTGGCGCCAACGAGCAACCAGAGGCCTAGCGGCGGGAGTCACGCGGAGCGCGTGGCCTTTTTGCTTTGGTCTCTTTCGTTGGGCGGTGGGTCACAGTTCGTCGCGGCGGACGGCGTCGAGGAAGGCTTGCCATTCGGTGGCGGGGAGGGTGAGGTGGCCGAGGTGGCGGTGCTGGGTGTCGCGGACGAGGACTGTGTGTGGGGTTTCGGCGACCTCGACGCAGTCTCCGCCATTGCCGTAGCTGTAGCTGTAGCTGTAGCTACTGGTGTGCCACGTCGTCATAGCTTTCTCCAAGGATCCTGAGTATGAGCGTGTGAGAGTCTGATGGTGAGAGCGCTTGGCCTTGAAGCTGGCCGAAGAGGTTGCTCAGCTCATCAACGACTCCTGGTGCGTCGAACACCTCGCCCTCGGTGACGTGTTCCACGTAGGCAACGGTGCCCCGTGTGTCCGCGCCCTCAAATTCCACACCCACCACACCATCACCGCCAAACTCACCACCAGCTAAACCCACAGGGCCAGCAACCCACCACCACGAACAACCAAAGCCGCCAAAGAATCTTGAGCCACGCGCAGCGCGACCTCGCTCAGCCCACCACGGGTGCGTTGGCGGGGCGTTCCATGATGTCGCCGCTGACTCCGCGTTGGGCGGCGGTGCGGCCGAGGGTGAAGACGTAGACCAGGAACAGGCCGAGGGCGGCGGCGCCGATGGAGATGCGGAGCCAGGTGATGTGGACGTAGCCGGTCACGAAGCCCTCGATGAGGCCGGAGACGAAGAGCACCGCGACGAGACCGAGCGCGACCGCGATTCCGGAGCGGCCCTCCTCGGCCAGGGCTCGGCCTCGGGTGCGCGCCCCGGGTTCGATCAGGCTCCACCCCACCTTGAGTCCCACTCCGGCGGCGACGAACACCGCGGTGAGCTCCAACATGCCGTGTGGGAGGAGGAGGCCGAGGAAGATGTCGCCCCTGTCGTTGGCGAACATGAACCCGCCCAGTACTCCCACGTTCGCCGCGTTGAGCGCGAGCACGTACAGCACGGGAAGCATCAGGAACACGCCGAGCACAAGGCACTGCGCCGCCACGAGCGCGTTGTTCGTCCACACCTGGGCGGCGAAGGCGGCGGAGTCGTACTCGACGTAGTAGTTGGCGAACTCGTGCTCCACGAGGTTCTGGATCTCGTCGGGCGTGGCCAGCGCGGCCTGCACGTCCGGGTTTCGCGCCACCCAGGCGCCGACGCCCGTCGCGAACAGGATGAACGCCGCTCCGGCTGTCAGCCACCACCAGCGCAGCCGGTAGACGGCGGCCGGGAACGTCTCGGTGAAGAAGCGGCCGACCTCGCGCCACGCGGACACGTGACCACCGACGATCGCGGCGCGGGCCCGAGCGACCAGCCCCGACAGCCGTGCGGCGAGGGCTGGGTCCAGTCCGCCGGAACGGACGACCGAAAGGTGGGTGGAGACACGCTGGTACAGCTCCATGAGCTCGTCGACCTCGGCCCCGGTGAGGCGACGACGGCGCTTGGTCAGGCTGTCCAGGCGGTCCCAGTCGCGTCGGTTCGCGGCGACGAACAGGTCGAGATCCACGCACCTGACTCTACTTGGCCGCTCGGTGTTACCCGTCAGTGCCGCCGATGGGCCAGACTGGAATGGTCGGATTGCGGTACAACGGGTGGAGGACCAAGGGTGTCCGAAACATGGGCGCACGATCGTGGCCCGGAGCAGGAGCCGGTGGTCACCGGGGACGCTGTCGTCCTGGATCTCCCTCCGGCGGGGTTCGCGACCCGCATGGTCGCGATCGCCATCGACGTGGCCGTGCAGGCGATCCTGTTGTTCTGTGTGATCGTTCTCGGCGCGGTCCTCACGGCGACCGCCGTCAGCGGCGCCTCGATCACCGCGATCCTCACGGCGCTGCAGGTGTTGGTCATCATCGGCTATCCGACACTGTGCGAGACGCTCACCCGCGGCCGCAGCCTGGGCAAGGCCGCCCTGGGCCTTCGGGTGGTGGGCACCGACGGGTCCCCGGAACGCTTCCGGCAAGCCCTGGCCCGCGCCCTCACGGGGTTGGTCGAGCTGTGGATGACCTTCGGCGTCGTCGCCCTGATCACGTCGCTGCTGAACCCCAACGGGCGCCGTATCGGTGACTTCCTCGGCGGGACGATCGTCGTACAGGAACGCGCCCCCAGCCGCACGACCGGCACGGTCCCGATGCCGGACCGGATGGTCCACTGGGCGGCCACCGCGGAGCTGTCGCAGATCGACGACAAGAGCCTGGCCATGGCCCAGCAGTACGTGCAGCGCTACAACGAACTCGTGGACCCCGCCCGGCACACCATGGGAGTCCAGGTCGCGATGGCCGTCGCCCGCCGCGTCACCCCTCCTCCCCCACCGAACACGAGCCCGGTGGAGTTCCTGTCCGCCGTGCTCGCCGAGCGCCGCCGGCGGGAGCAGACGCGCCTCACCGAGATGACCGCCCGCCGCGAGGACCGCGGCTGAGCCCACTCCCCTCTCACGCCGACACCGCCCCCTGGAGAAACCGTGTCCCCTGTCCACGTCGTCGCCATCGCCGACCACGAGATCCCCACCCGTCCGGCGCTTCGGATCGCCCCCGGCGACGTCGCGGAGGTGGGCGAGAACGACACCACATGGCCGGCCTTCGTGTTCGTCACGACGGCCTCCGGCACTGGTTGGGTCCCCGAACGCCACCTCGGCACCGAGCGCCCCACCACGACGGTCGTCACCGCCTACAACACCCGAGAGCTCCCCGTCTCAGCTCAGGACGAGCTCACCGTGCACGAGGACGACCCCGAGTCGGGGTGGAGCTGGTGCACCAACAGAGACGGCCACGCCGGCTGGGTCCCCCACACCGTGCTCCGCAACAGCGAGGACTGACGGCGCCAGGCTCGTCACCACCCCCAAGGCCAGCCGACGTGGCCAAGAGAATAAGCCGCGCGCAGCGCGACCTTTGTGGGGTGACACCGACGTTTCCGAGGGCCGCAGTTCCCCCGACCGCGCAACCTGGGTGAGGGACCCGGCCTCGCCGAGTTCGTGGCGAAGCGGGGCACCGGGGATCGCCCGGGGCCCTACCGGGGTGGGCGACTTTCTCGCCCACCCGACCAGGGTCACCCAGGCGATCCGCCCCGCGCCGTACGGACCTCATACGTCGACGGCTCGCCGGCCACAAAGACCCACATGCCAAACAGTGCCCGCCAGGCATCTCCACACGATGCGCGAGAGGTAACGGTCCCAAGGAGAAGCAAGGCGCGAAGCGCGTTGGGGCGATGGCTCCGCCTTCGCCCACCACCGCAAACAGGGCGCCGGGCAATGGCCGAACCCATGACCAAGCCCGTCACCACCACCCAAAGGCCAGCCAACGTGGCCAAGAGAATGAGCCGCACGCAGCGCGGCCTTCGTGGGGAGAGGTCTGCCGCTCCCGGCTCCCCCGGGCGCGCACCCGCCGGGTTTGCGGCGCGCGAAGCGTGACCCCACTACGACGGCCCCGGTGAGGCGCCGCCGGGGCTCAGTGGTGCCAGGAGCGCTGGTAGGCGATCTGTTCGTCGGAGAGGGTGTCGATCTGGAGCCCCATGGCTCCGAGTTCCAGGCGGGCGACCTCGGTGTCGATCGCGTCGGGGACGTCGTGGACACCGGGGGCGAGTTCGGTGCCGGTGGCGAGCCACTCGGTGGAGAGGGCTTGGACGGCGAAGGACTGGTCCATGACGGCGGCGGGGTGGCCCTCGGCGGCGGTCAGGTTCACGAGGCGTCCCTCGGCGAGGAGGATCACACGCCGCCCGTCGGCGAGGACGTACTCGTCGGCCTGGGGCCGGACCTCGCGGCGGATGTCGATGGCGAGGGCCTCCAGCCCGGGGAGGTCGATCTCGACGTCGAAGTGGCCGGCGTTGGCGAGGATCGCGCCGTCCTGCATGCGGGCGATGTGCTCGGCGCGGATCACGTCACGGTTGCCGGTGACGGTGACGAAGACGTCGCCGTGGGCGGCCGCCTCCGTCATGGGCAGCACCGTGTAGCCCTGCATCGCCGCGTCGAGGGCCTTGACGGGGTCGACCTCGGTGACGACCACGCGGGCCCCCATCCCCCGGGCACGTTCGGCGAGGCCGCGCCCGCAGAACCCGAACCCGGCGACGACGAGGGTGCGCCCTGACAACAGGGTGTTGGTGGCGCGCATGATGCCGTCCAGGGTGGACTGCCCGGTGCCGTACCGGTTGTCGAACATGCGCTTGGTGGCGGTGTCGTTGACGGCCACCATCGGGATCCGCAACGCGTTCTCCGCCGCCATCCGGCGTAGCCGGATCACTCCGGTGGTGGTCTGCTCGCAGCCACCGATCAATCCCGGGAGGAGGTCGGGCCGCTCCACGTGGATGAGGTCCACCAGGTCGCAGCCGTCGTCCAGGAGCAGGTGGGGGCCACCGTCGATGACGGTGCGCAGGTTGCGTTCGTAGTCGGTCGCGGAGAGCCCGGAACGGGCGTAGACCGCGACTCCGACGTCGCGCACCAGGGCCGCGGCGGTGTCGTCCTGAGTGGTGAGCGGGTTCGAGGCGGCCAACTCCACCTCGGCACCGCCTTCCCGCAGGACCCGCACCAGGTTCGCGGTCTCCGCGGTCACGTGCATGCAGGCGGCGACGCGAAGTCCCTCCAGGGGGCGCTCCTCGACGAACCGTTCCCTGATCCGGCGTAACGCGGGCATCGCCCGTGCCGCCCACTCGATACGGCGGACCCCGGCCTCCGCGAGGCCGAGGTCCGCGACGTCATGCGGGGACGCCATGAGCCGTCCCGCGCGGGGTGTCGGTGCCCATCAGTACCGGTAGTGCTCCGGCTTGTAAGGGCCCGCCACGTCCACACCGATGTAGGCGGCCTGCTCCTTGCTCAGCTCGGTGAGCTTCACGCCGAGCGCGTCGAGGTGCAGCCGCGCGACCTTCTCGTCGAGGATCTTCGGCAGCGTGTAGACGCCGATCGGGTACTCATCGGTCTTGGTGAACAGCTCGATCTGCGCGATCGTCTGGTTGGTGAAGCTGTTCGACATGACGAAGCTGGGGTGCCCGGTGGCGTTGCCCAGGTTGAGCAGCCGGCCCTCGGACAGCACGAGGATGCTGTGGCCGTCGGGGAACTGGTACTCGTGCACCTGCGGCTTGATCTCGAGCTTCTTGATCCCTGGAATCCGCTCCAGGTTGAACATGTCGATCTCGTTGTCGAAGTGCCCGATGTTGCCGACGATGGCCTGGTGCTTCATCCGGGACATGTGGTCGGCGGTAATGATGTTGAAGTTACCGGTGGTGGTGACGAAGATGTCGGCCGTCTCGACGACGTCCTCCATGGTCAGCACCTGGTACCCGTCCATCACGGCCTGCAGGGCGCAGATGGGGTCGACCTCGGTCACGATGACGCGCGCGCCCTGGCCGCGCAGCGCCTCGGCGCTGCCCTTGCCCACGTCGCCGTAGCCGGCGATGACGGCGGTCTTGCCACCGATCAGCACGTCGGTCGCACGGTTGATGCCGTCGGGGAGGGAGTGGCGGCAGCCGTACTTGTTGTCGAACTTGCTCTTGGTGACCGAGTCGTTGACGTTGATCGCCGGGAAGAACAGCTTGCCCTCGTTATGCATCTCGTACAGGCGGTGCACACCGGTGGTGGTCTCCTCGGTGACGCCCTTGATCCGCGAGGCGATCGTGGTCCACTTCTTGGAGTCCTTCTTCAGGGACTCCTGCAGCAGCTTCAGCACGACCTGGAACTCCTCGGAGTCCGCGGTCGCGGGGTCCGGCACGGCGCCGGCCTTCTCGAACTCGGCGCCCTTGTGGACGAGCATCGTGGCGTCGCCACCGTCGTCCAGGATCATGTTGGGGCCCTCACCGTCGGGCCACGTCAGCGCCTGCTCGGTGCACCACCAGTATTCTTCGAGCGTCTCGCCCTTCCAGGCGAAGACGGGCACGCCCTGGGGGTTGTCGGGGGTGCCCTTGGGGCCGACGACCACGGCGGCCGCGGCGTGGTCCTGGGTCGAGAAGATGTTGCAGCTCACCCAGCGGATCTCGGCGCCCAGCTCCACCAGGGTCTCGATCAGGACCGCGGTCTGGATCGTCATGTGCAGGGAGCCCATGATCTTGGCGCCACGGAGCGGCTTGGAGTCGCCGTACTCGCGACGCGTGGCCATCAGGCCCGGCATCTCGTGCTCGGCCAGCCGGATCTCGTTACGTCCGAACTCGGCCAGAGACAGATCGGCGACCTTGTAGTCGAATGCCATGCGTTTCTACTCTCCTCCGATCGCACACGCGCGCCCCCGGCGGTCCGCGGTAGCGCCACCGAGCCGGTGTGGATCTTCGTTGAAGCTGGGATACATCGTGAGTCTAGAGCCGGATCCCTTGATCCCACACCCGCGAGTCGAACAACTTGACAGTACTTTGTTAGATTTGCCGTATGGAGCGGGCGACGAGGGACACTCCCCAGGAGGCGGCGCGGCGGATCGCGGAACGGACGGCGCGTCCCACCGGACCAGGCACGACGCGGGGACCAGCCGCCCCGGGCCCGGAGCCGGAGCGCCGGGAGCCCGCGGCGGCCGCCTCAAGCGGGACACCGCAGGCCGTGGGCGAGGTCCCGATCGGGGACGCGGCGGCTCGCCTGGGCACCACTCCACGGATGCTGCGCTACCGCGAGAGTCTCGGCCTCCTTCCCCGCACCAAGGAGCTGCCCAGCGGGCGGGGACACCGGCACCGGCGCTTCTCCGAGGGCGACCTGTCCGCCATCGAGGAAGGGCTGCGGATGGAGCACGACTACGACATCACGCCCACCGCACTGGACTTCGCACTCCAGATCCTCGCCGACCCCAGCGCGATGGCGCGGGTCCGCGCCTACGGGGAACGGGTGGGCCGGCTGCGACCGCCGCCGACGCGCGCCCTGGACTTCGAGAAGCAGAAGGCGCTGCGTCTGCTCTCGGAACGCTCCCAACCACGGTGAGTCCACGACGCCCCGGCGGTCCGCGCCCGGCGCCCTGGGCGGGATGCCGGGGAGAGCGCTGAGCGGAGCGCGCCGGCGAGGGTCAACTGGCGAAGACGATCAGGATGATCAGCAGCAGCAGGATGATGATCGCGATGAAGACGGCCGGCAGCACCCACCCCTGCGACAACACGGGGTCGTGGGACTGCGGCGGTTGGGGCGCCTGCGGAGGCTGCGGGGCCTGACCCGGCGGCGCCATGTGCTGCGCCGGAGGACGCCCCATGGCCGGCTGCCACCCGGTGGGCTGTTGCTGTGGCGGCGGCATGGGCCGCATGGGCTGCTGGGTCACGTGCGGCGGCGGATACGGCGTGTAGGGCCCCTGCGGGCCGGTCCGTGGATGTGGCGGCGGCATCGGCGCGTGCGCCCCGGTCATCGGGTGCGGTGGCGGCGGGGTCTGCGGCCCGCTCATCGTGGCCCCCGGGCCGGTGTGCGGCATGTGGCCGCCGGTGGGTCCGTGCGGAGGGTGCGTGCCGGGAAGGTCGGCGCGGGAGATCCGCTGGGAGGCACGTTCCCCTTCGGCGACCGCCTCGTCGGCCGAGGGCGCGGCGTTGCCGGTGTCATGCCCCAACAACCGCATCAGCAACTCACTCGCCGACGGGCGACGGTTGGGGTCCTTGTCCAGGCAGGCCTCGACGGTCGGGCGCAGCGAGTCGGGAACACCGGACAGGTCCGGATTGGCGCTGACCACTCGGTGCACCACGGCGGGAACACTGTCGGCGCCGAACGGCGCGTTCCCCGTGGAGGCGAACGCCATGACGCAGCCCCACGCGAAGACGTCCACCTTGTCGGTGACGTTGCCGCCCTCGATCTGCTCGGGGGCCATGTAGGACGGCGTGCCCATGATCGAGCCGGTCATGGTGGCGCTGCCGTCCACGACCCGCGCGATCCCGAAGTCGATAACCCGCGGGCTGTCCGGCCCCAGCAGCACGTTGCCGGGCTTGAAGTCGCGGTGCACGATGCCCGCCTGGTGGATCGCGACCAGCGCCGTCGCCGTGGAGATCGCCAGACGCTGCAGGGAGGCACCCCGTCGCGGACCCTCGGAGGCCACCGCTTCCTGCAAGGAGGGACCGGGGACGTACTCACTGACGACGAACGGCGGCTCGCCCTCGAGGTCGGCCTCGTGGATGGCGGCGGTACAGAAGGCCTGGACCTTCTGTGCGGCCCTGACCTCCTTCTCGAACCGCTTACGGAGCTCGGCGTCCTGTGACCACTGTTCGTTCAGTACCTTGATGGCGTAATCTTCGCCGTGCTCGTCCCGCCCCAGATAGACGATCCCCTGGCCGCCCTTACCGAGCCGACCCAGCAGGCTGTAGTTGCCCAGCGTTAAGGGGTCGGTCGTGGAGAGGGGGTCGGGCTCGGACATCTGAATCCTCCAGGACACGGCGCTGGTACCAGCGATGCGGCCGGGTGCGGTAGCCGACCCACGACTGTCCGACACCGTACCGGATCTTCGAAAGAGTCGCTCCGGACGCCGGTCCCACCGTAATGCTTCGCCGCGGTGGGCGACAGCCGCCGGCGAGGGATGGCCTATACCGGCACGGGGGTGCGCCGCGTGATCGGCCTCGCGGCGTCAGGCCTCGTTGACGACGCGCGCTTCCTCCACCAACAGGACCGGAATCCCGTCCCGGATGGGGTAGGCGAGCCCGCTCTCGTCGCAGACCAACTCCTCGGCCTCGCTGTCCAGCCGGAGCGGAGCCCTGCTCTTGGGGCAGGCGAGGATGTCCAGCAGCCAGTCGTCGATCTGTGCGCTCATATTTGTATCCCTGAAGTGCGATGTCAGTGCCATTGTAGGCGCGAAGGCCAGGCCGGTTCACAGCGTTGTTTCCCGGACGGTCCCCTTCGGCGGACCCGTTGGCCCTCGAGAGCCCCATCCTCCGTGGTTCGAGGGGCTCCCTCTCCCCCAGCGGACGACCGGCCGCGGACCACTGGGGCCTACGGCGTTCCGCCCGTTCTACGCGCGCACGATCTCCAGTACGCGGTCCCGGAGCGACCGCATGGTCTCCTCGTCCGCGCCCTCCACGTTCAGCCGCAGGAGGGGCTCGGTGTTGGAGGGGCGCAGGTTGAACCAGCTCCCGTCGCCGAACAGCACGGAGAGACCGTCGAGTTCGTCTATCTCGACCCCTGGTTCCCCCGCGAAGGCCGAACGGACCGCAGCGGTGCGTTCCGCCTGGTCGGAGACCTCGGAGTTGATCTCGCCGGAGGCGCTGTAGCGGCTGAACTCCGCGGCGAGCTCGGAGAGGGGGCGGGTGCTGTGTCCCAGGGCGGCGAGGACGTGCAGCGCGGCCAACATGCCGGTGTCGGCGCGCCAGAACTCCCGGAAGTAGTAGTGACCCGAGTGCTCCCCACCGAAGATGGCGCCGGTTTCGGCCATCCGTGCCTTGATGAAGGAGTGACCAACCCGCGTCCGGATCGGTGTCCCACCGTGTTCCCGCACGATCTCGGGCACGGCCGTGGAAGTGATCAGGTTGTGGATGACGGTTCCGCCCGGCTCGACCGCGAGCTGGCGGGTCGCCACCAGCGCGGTGATCGCCGACGGCGGCACCGGTTCTCCCCGCTCGTCCACCACGAAGCACCGGTCCGCGTCGCCATCGAAGGCGAGGCCCAGGTCGGCTCGTGAGTCCCGAACCCGTCGCCGCAACGCCTCGGTGTTCTTGGGGTTCATGGGGTCGGCCGGGTGGTTGGGGAAGGTGCCGTCCAGCTCGAAGTACAGCGGATCGACACTCAGCGGCGGCGCGGCACCGACGGCGTCCCCCAACACCGCGGGCACGGTGTGGCCCGCCATGCCGTTGCCCGCGTCGATCACGACCCGCAGGGTCCGAATGTCGCTGAGGTCGACCAGTGAGCGCAGGTAGGTGGCGTAGTCCGCGAGATAGTCCCGGTCACGCACGGTGCCGGGCGAATCGACGGGCGGGAGGTCCCGCTCGGCGAGGGCACGGATCCGCGTGAGGCCGGTTTCCTCTCCGATTGGGGTGGCGCCGGGGCCGCACATCTTGATGCCGTTGTACTGGGCCGGGTTGTGGCTGGCGGTGAACATCGCCCCGGCCATCGACTCGTGCCCGGCGACGAAGTACAGCAGATCGGTCGATCCCAGGCCGGCGCGGGTGACGTCGCTCCCCCGGTCGGCGGCGCCCTCGGCGAAGGCGGCGGCCAGCGCCGGGGAGGACGGTCGCATGTCGTGTGCGACCACGACGGGCGCCCGCTCGTTGAAGTCGGCGAAAGCGGCGCCGATGGCACGCGCCACGTCGGTGTCGAGCGCGTCCGGGACCACGCCGCGGACGTCATAGGCCTTGAAGATGGGACCGAGATCGCGCAAGAGAACTCCGGTGGATTGGGTGTCGTCGCGGCGGCGTGACGTCATTCTGCCGGGTAGGAAACTCCCCCGGACTGCGGATCCG
This sequence comes from Spiractinospora alimapuensis, assembly GCF_018437505.1. NCBI lineage: Bacteria > Bacillati > Actinomycetota > Actinomycetes > Streptosporangiales > Nocardiopsidaceae > Spiractinospora > Spiractinospora alimapuensis. The sequence goes on from NZ_CP072467.1 coordinate 2,691,056, forward strand.
CCTCGCCGGAACGCACCACCCGCAGGTGGCCCCGTTTGGAGGGCCGAGACTCGACCCCGGAGTCCTCCGGAGGACGGGCCGCCTCGCGCACCGCGTTGGCCAGCGCCTCCAGGTCGTCACTGGCGGGCGTGGGATCCGACTCCAGCGGAAGCCGCAGGATCTCCCAGCCGCGCGGGGCCGTCAGCCGTTCCGCGTGCGGAGCGCAGAGGTCGTAGCAGTGCGGTTCCACGTGGGTCGCGAGTGGACCGACCACAGCAGTGGAGTCCGCGTAGACGTAGGTGAGCGTGCAGACCGCGGGATGCCGGCACGCCGTGCGGGAACAGCGTCGAACAACGCTCACAGACACCCACCGTAGCCGCTTCCAGGAACCTTCGCCAGCATCTCACGAGTGACCATCGCCTGGGGCTGCGCAATCGTCGCTGATGGCCTAGGCTCATAAGTGTGCGACAGGTGCACCGTCCCAGGACCAAGCGAGCACGTTACCGCGACCGACACGGCCGAGGTCTGCGTGGCCCACTCACACCCGCTGAGCTCCCGGTGGCGCGAACCCGGGCGCAGGCGTTCCAGGATCTCGTCGAGGAAGCCGTCGAGCGGCTCAAACCGCGATGGTCTCGCGAGTTGTCGACGATCGACTTCGTCGTCGAAGACGTCCCGATCGTACCGCCCGCGGCGACGGCGGACGACGGGATCCCGTTCGCGCGCTCCGAGGTCGCGCGGCAGACGGGCCGAGCGCGGATCGTGATCTACCGCCGTCCGGTGGAGATCCGCACCAGCGACCCCGAGGAGAAGGCCGAGCTCGTCTACGACAGCGTCGTGGAAGAGGTCGCGTCCCTACTCGGGCTGGAACCGGAAACCGTGGACCCCGAGGCGTAGCCACGGGGGCGACGGCGGGCGAACGCCCCCCACCTCGGCGGCCTGCCCGCCAAGAGGCCCTTCAGTCACGCCTGCCCACGGGTACCTGATGCGGCGACCATCGGGGTCGACCGTGACGGGGGGTCCGAAGCGGCCGGCGCTCGGGGCCACGCGGTCGGCGCTCGAGATCGGCCCGGTGGATCGTTCCTCCACCCCTCACCACGCACCAGGTACGAGCCACGTGTCGGGTGACCGTGGAGGCGACACTTCCGTGCGCACCGGGTGGCGGGGCCAGGGCGACAGCGGGCGAACTCCCCCTCGTCGGCCTACTGAACCACCCTGTTCTGGGGGAGTTCTCGAGGCTCGCGGCCGCCTGGATGACGTTCGTCCGCGTCGGTTCCTTCGGATGGCCAACCAGAAGCCGCCGCCCCGGACGGCCACTCCCCCAACCGAAAGCCTCCAAGGACACTCCCCCTGATGCCCCGCCATCGGGGCTCCGTGCCGCGGTACCCCGCTCCACCGGACCGTAGAACGTGACACGCACGAAGCCGTCCCCGCCGGGCCCCCAGAGCGGCTCGTGCCGGCCGCCCATGACCGGGGCTCGAGAGCGCACCAAGTCGGGCGACCCTGCCCACCACGCCCCACACGCGGGAGCCGCACGACCGCCGCCGTGGGCACTGCCCTACGCGGGGCGACATCCGGGCGTCGACGTCGCTGGGACGCCGCTGACCGCGACGCGGGCGATCCGCGAGTCGCGAACGGCCAGGGACGAGCGACACCAGTTCCCGCGCCCACTGGGCCCAGAGCGGCTCATACCGGGCCACCTCGGCCGGGGCTCGAGATCGGCCCGGTGGATCGTTCCCCCGACCACGCACCAGGTACGAGACACGTGTCGCGTGACCTTCGGGAGCAGGCACTACCGTGCGCACCGGGGCCGACGTGGGATGCCCCCAACTCCGTCTGGCCACGAGTCGCGATGCGTCACGGACGGGCGACGCCGGCTTCCTCGCCGGCCGGCGACGGGACTACGCGCCCGAGCGGGCCGACGTGGCCCCACGGGACGCCCACAGAAAGCGAACCCCGATCAGGGAGCGGCCCATCGCGACCTGGTCACCGCACGCGCCTCCACATGGGCGCGACGCGACACCCGCCCTTGCCATTCGAACGCGCGTTCGTATAATGGTGACTGAAATAGGGAATGGATATTCCCGATGCCCCGGTGATTCGTCCGAAGGGAGCGGGATGAACCAATTTCGGACAGCACACGAAGGAGCACGTGTGCCGCTGCACACGTGCTCCCATTCTCGCTAGAGCATGCCATCCAGAAGTTCGAAGTCCTGGCCAGCCGCCTTCTTGAGACGTCTCCGCTCTCGTTCGGACAGGCCACCCCAGATCCCGAAGCGCTCGTCATGCTCTAGGGCGTATTCCAGGCACTCCGCCCGAACCTCGCATGACTGACAAACTTTCTTGGCTTCTCGGGTTGACCCGCCTTTTTCCGGGAAGAACGCCTCAGGGTCGGTCTGCGCGCACAGGGCGCGCTCTTGCCAGCCCAGATCCTCTTCCGGACCGTGCGCCAACGGGATGAGCTCCCCCATGCGCACCTCCTCATCGCCCCCTCGATGTACCCCCCATATCGAACCCCCAGGGGTTAGTTACACCCCGAAATTACACGCGCCCATTCCTCGTTACGTCAAGCTCGGCACGTCGGCAGCGCACGGATATCGGAAAACCTGATTGACCGCGCCCGGGCGAGTTACGGACAACTCGTCACTTCTCGTCGCGGTACCACCCTGCGGGGAGGTCCATGCCGTTGTCGCCCTGCGCCGCGTTCTGCGCGTCACTGGAGGACGACGCCGCAGGCCAGGCCTGCGTTGAGGCGTTGGAGTTCAGGGGTGGATGGACCATGGTGGCGTCCAGCTCGCCGCCACCCTGCGTAGGCTGTGCCGCCTGAGCCGGCTGCGCGGATTGACCGAAAGCGGTCTGCGCCGGTTGTGCCGGAGCCTGGTACGCCGACTGATATCCGGCGGCACCGGTCTGGTAGCCCTGCCCGGTTTGACTGGAATCAGGTTGTCCGTATCCCGGATAGGCCTGCGCGGGTTGGGCGTAGGACGCCGACTGCTGGGCGTCCGCCCCGTAACCGGGGTAACCGCCGGTCGAGTAGCCCTGCCCGGTCTGCGCGGGGTTCTCCCCGGTGGGCTGCCCAGAGTAGGCGGTGCCGCTGTAGCTGCTCGCCGCGTTGGGGTCGCTCTGGCCGTAGCCCGCGTAGCCCCCGGTCGAGTAGCCCTGCCCGGTGTTGGCGGGGTCGGGCGCGAACGCGCTTTGCGCGGCGTGGCCACCGGTGGGGTAACCGGCCGGGGGGTGGGGGACGCCCTGGTCGGCCTGGCCGTATCCGGGGTAGCCGCCGGTCGAGTAGCCGCCCGGGGTGTCCGCCGGAGGCTGCGCGGCGGGGTAGCCGGTGCTCGGAGTGGCGGCCGGGTAGGCCTGCTGCGTCTGCTGTTGGTCGCTTGACGGACCGGACGGCAGGTAGGAGATCTGTTCGGTCTTGACGTACCCGTCCTGCTCCTGGGCCGGCTGGCCGCCAGTGGGACTCTGCGGCACCTGGTTGCCCTGCCCGGTCTGGTTGGCCGGCGCGGCCTGCATCGCCTGCGAGGGGTCGAAGTGGCCCTGGTTCCCGAACTGCCCACTGGTTGCGGCGTCCTGGCCCCACTGGGCGCCGGGGACCTGCCCACCGGTACCGGTGTGTGCGGGGTCCGGCTGCCCGGGTGCCGCAGCGTAGTGGGCGCCGGTGGCGTTCTGCCCCGTCATGGCGGCCTGCCCGGTGTTGGCGGGGTCGGGGTACCCGTAACCGGGCTGGCCCCCGGTGGGACTCTGTCCCATCATGTGGGCTCCGGTGGCGAAGGCCGGCTGGGCCCCGGTCATGCCGCCCATGGGGGGCTGGGCACCCGTCGGGTGCATCGGAGGCATGCCGGGCACGGCGCTGTCCGAGGTGCGGGGGACCAGGTTGTTGTCACTGAACACCAGGAACAGGAAGTACCCACTGAGTCCGAGGACGGCGATGTTGGACAGAGAGTGGAACAACGAGGACATGATGACCGGGAACGTCTCGTTGTTGACGATCCCCATAACGAGACCGACGACGCCGGACAGAACACCGATACCGGTGAGGATCATGGCCACCAGGACCACAATGAACACACGCGGGGACTTCACCGGGGCGGTGACCATGAGCAGCACGGCCGCGAGCAGCAACATCACGGTCGTCAGCCCAACGGAGGCGATCGCGGACCCCGAGCTGAAGGCGCTGCCCAGGATGCTCGCGGCGGCCGCGCCGAGCAGAACCCATGCCGCGGGCTCCCTCAGTCGCTGAATAGATTCGTTCATCATGAGCGGCTCTCCCCTCCGCTTCCCCCGCAACATTGGTGCAAGCGTCGTTGTGTCCGGTGCGGTGCGGGTTGGTGTATCGGCGCCGGCATATCGCCCAAGAGCGTAGCTATCGGACGCCTTCGCGGCACATTACCCTGCGACGGTCGGGGGATAGGTCGCGGGTTGGTCGCGATGCCGCGGCCACCCGGCCCACCCTGTCAGACTTGTCCGCATGCGGATAGTCGTACTGGCGGGCGGTATCGGGGGCGCCCGGTTCCTGCGAGGCCTGCGGAAGGCCGTGGCCGACGGAACCGGGGGCGGCCCCGACGCGACCACCATCACAGTTGTCGGTAACACCGGGGACGACATCACGTTGTTCGGACTACGAGTGTGTCCAGATCTGGACACCGTGATGTACACCCTCGGGGACGGGATCAACACCACGAACGGGTGGGGGCGGGCCGATGAGACCTTCACGATCCGGGAGGAGCTCGCGGCGCACGGCCAGGAGTCCCTCTGGTTCACCCTGGGGGACCGGGACTTCGCCACCCACATCATGCGCACGGCAATGTTGAACGAGGGTCTGCCGCTGTCGGCGGCCACCGAATCCCTGTGCCGACGCTGGGATCTGGGGATGCGCCTGCTGCCGATGACGGACGACCCGGTCGAGACCCATGTCGTGGTCGACGACGACGGCACTGAGCGCGACCTGCACTTCCAGGAGTGGTGGGTGCGTCATCGCGCCGCGCTGCCGGCGCGGGCCATCTACGGCGCCGGCGCCGAGGCAGCCGCCCCCGCACCCGGGGTCCTCGAGGCGTTGGAGGAGGCGGACTTCGTGCTGTTGCCGCCGTCCAACCCGGTGGTGAGCGTGGGGACGATCCTGTCCGTACCGGGACTCCGCGAGGCGGTGGCCGCGAAGACCGTGGTGGGTGTCTCGCCCATCATCGGCGCGGCACCGGTCCGGGGGATGGCCGACGCGTGTCTCGCCGCGATCGGCGTGGAGACCAGCGCCCGGGCGGTGGCCGAACACTACGGTCCCGACCTCCTGGACGGGTGGCTCGTGGACACGGTCGACGCCGAGGTCGCCGCGTCCGGAGTCACGGGGATCTCGGTGCGGTCCCGTCCCCTCTACATGACCGATGACGACGCCACCGCGGACATCGCCCGGGAGGCGATCGCGATGGCGCGAAAGATCGTGGGAGCCGCGCGGTGACCGAGTTGCAGATCCTTCCCGTCCACGGCGTGCCAGAGATCCGCCCCGGTGACGACCTCGCGGAGATCCTCGCCGCGCGGGTGGAGCTGCGGGACGGTGACGTTCTGGCGGTGACGTCCAAGATCGTCAGCAAGGCCGAGGGGCGGGCACGCCCGGGGCCACGGCAGGACGCCGTGGCCGAGGAGACGGTGCGTGTCGTGGCCCGTCGGGGTGACCTACGCATCGTCGAGAACCGCCAAGGCCTCGTGATGGCCGCCGCCGGCGTGGACTCCTCCAATGTCGCCGCCGGTGAGGTATTGCTCCTTCCGGAGCGGCCGGACGACTCCGCCCGTGGGCTGCGCGCGCGGTTGCGGGAGCTCACCGGTGCGTCCGTGGCCGTGCTCCTCACCGACACGTTCGGCCGGCCCTGGCGGGTGGGACAGACCGACATCGCCATCGGCGCCGCCGGGCTGGACCCTCTCACCGACCATCGCGGACGGCAGGACGCACACGGCAACCTCCTGGAGGTCACCCTGAACGCGGTGGCCGACGAGATCGCCGGCGCCACGGAACTGGTGAAAGGCAAGGCCGACCAGGTGCCCGCCGCCGTCGTCCGGGGGCTCGCCCACCTGGTCACGGCCGAGGACGGCCCGGGAGCGGCCGCGTTGGTGCGCTCCCCCGAGAACGACCTGTTCCGCTACGGCTCACGCGACGTGCTCTTCGCCCGGCGGACGGTCCGCTCCTTCACCGACGAGCCGGTCGACCCCGATGCGATCCGGCGCGCGGTCTCCGCCGCCGTCACGGCACCCGCTCCACACCACACGACGCCGTGGCGGTTCGTGGTCGTGGAGTCGGACGGGACCCAGAAGCGACTGTTGGACGCCATGGCGGAGGCCTGGGCGCAGGACCTACGCGGGGACGGGTTCACCGAGGAGCAGATCGGCAAGCGGCTCCGACGCGGGGAGGTACTGCGCCAGGCCACGACCCTCGTGGTGCCGTGCCTGGTGGCCGACGGTGCCCACCCCTACCCGGACGCGCGCCGCTCCGAGGCGGAACGGTCGATGTTCCTGGTCGCCATGGGCGCCGGAGTGCAGAACCTGCTCGTCGCCCTCGCCGTGGAGGGCCTCGGCTCGGCGTGGGTGTCCTCGACCCTGTTCTGCCCCGACGTGGTGCGCCAGGCCCTGGACCTGCCGGACAACTGGTCCCCCATGGGCGCGGTCGCCGTCGGCCACCCCGCCGTCGCCCCCACCGAACGCCCACCGCGTGATCCGGACGACTTCATGGTGCGTCGCTAAGGCAAGGGTGGTGCGTCCTCGCCGAGGACCGCGAGGACACGTTCCCGATCGGCCTTGCGGAGACCCGCACAGGTGCGGACATAGGAGTGTCGGAGCATCTCGGCGAGTTCGTCATCGGGAACACCGCCGTCGAGGCTCACCGTGTTCCAGTGCCGTTTGTTCATGTGGTATCCGGGACGCACAGAGGCGTAGATGGCACGAAGCTCTAGAGCGAGTTCCGGGTCACACTTGAGGTTGACCGAGGGAACCGCGCCGGACTCCACACCCATCAGGGCGAAGATCTTCCCACAGACCTTGAACACGGGGATGTCGGGTGTGAACGGCTCACTCTCCTGCGCTTCGGGATACCACAAGGCCATCGCCGCGAACTGTTCCGGTGTCATCGCTTCCCCCATGTTTTCCTGGCACGGCCCGTCCATCGGATTCTGCCTGGGGGCTCTGACATCGCGTATGTCCCACGCTGGTGGGGCGACGCCTGCCCCACCAGCTCCCGCGCCACTGTCGCTCAGGGGCGCTCCGGACTCCTTGTGTTCTGGAACGCCGCCACACGCCATCCTTCGGGCCGCTCCACGAGCACGAAGGAGACGACGGATGCACGGTCGGGGGTGAGTTCGGAACCGGACAGCTGGACGGCGCCGCCACTCAGGACGTGGGCGACTCCCGGGGCGAGCCACCGAAAGGACATGCCCGGCTCGCCCTCCGCTGCCGTGGATGTCATGCGGGACCCCCGTAGGGGACCGGTGAACAACCGCCGGTGCACGTCCTCGATCTGTTGCCGGCCGACCAACAGACGACCGTCGTAGACGATGTAGGTGGCGTCGTTGGTGAACTGTGCCGCGTAGCGAGCCGCGTCCCCGTTGTTCCAAGCCTCGGCCAGGGTGTCCAGGGTGGGCTTCCATGTGTTGGTCATCGTGATCCGCCTTGAGTGGGGCCGTTGACACCGAGTGCGACACGCGTGGTGTCGGGGTCGCGCACGGTGTCGAGCAGCACGCGGGCGTAGTCGTCTCGGGTCAGCTTCCAGTGCCCCCCGGTCGGATTCGGTTCTCGATCAATGTGGACGTGCCCTTGCGCGGGATCGTCGCAGAGCATGACCGCGCGGACGATCGTCCAGTCGAGCTCGGAGGACCACACCAGGTCCTCGGCGCGAACGAGGTCGGCGTAGACGTGTCGGAAGAACCATTTGATCGGCGCGATGACGGGCCATGGCTTGGTCGCGGCGACATTCCTGCTGCTGGTCACGACGAGACGCCGCACGCCCGCGCGGGTCATCTCGGTGAGCAGCGTTCTGGTGACGTCGCTGACGACGGTGCTGGGTTTGCGGTCCGGCGCGGACACCACGGTGATGACGGCGTCCTGCCCGTTGACCGCTTCGGCGACGGCAGAGGGGTCGGTGGCATCTCCGACCACTGTCCGGTGCACCCCGGAGACATCCCGCAGCGACCCGGGATCACGGACGAGAACGGTGACGTCGTAGCCGTCGGCCACGGCGAGCCGGGTGAGTAGGCGACCGGTTCGACCGCTGGCTCCGATGATGAGTAGCCGGTGTGGGTGAGTCACGGCGTGGTCTCCTGCCCGGAGACGGCGAGGCCGAGTTGGCTGGCTTGGCTCTGGGTGGGCATGGTGTCCCTGTCCCCTCTCGTGTCGCGGCGCCGGGGTCGGCGTCGCGGGTGATTCCACGAGCGAGGTCCACGCGTCTAGGCTGGAGTGCGCATACCCATGCGTCGCTGACGCGGGACCTGTTCTCGTGGTTGCGGCTCGCCGCTGGTGGGAGCGTTGCCGCGCTCCGGCCAGCGGCATTTCCTGTTACTGGAACGTTGGTGGTGGAGTCAGTCCTGGCTACCTCCCGCTATCCCGTCGACCAGTCGTGCCACATCGGTGGGCCAGGTGAGGGCATTGGTGTCGAGATCCCGCACCAGGTCCTGAACCCAGGCATGTTGTGACCGGGCGACGGAGAGGTCGAACTCGGTCTCGATGAAGAGGACACGGGGCAGGTGGTTCCTGGCCTGGCCCAGATCGGATCGCAGGTCCTCTATCCGCTGAGCGAGGGCGTCGCGTCGCCGACGCAGGGCCTCGGTCGCGCGCCGCGGGGGCAGACAGCCAACGAACGACAGGGCCGCCGCAAGCAGCGTGGTGTCGGGATCGAATCCGGCGATCAGGCGCTCGATGCGGTCCCGAACGTCGGCCGCCCCGCGATCGGTGATGGCGTACACGGTCCGTTCCGGCGTGGAACCGTCCCTGACCGTCTTCACCGCGGTGATGAGCCCGGCGCGCTGGAGGCGGTCAACCGCGTGGTACATGCTGCGCGGCAGCCCGGTCACGAAGTCCTTGCGTGTGCACACCATCATCCGATGCATCTCGTAGGTGTGCTTGGGTCCAGCCAGCAGGAGCCCCAGTACGGACAACCCTACGAGGTCACGATCCGCCTTACTGAACCCCATCCGCTCCTCCACCTCCCCGCGTGGAACCGACAACCTAAATAAATATATATGGCATTTTGCCATAATGCGAGACGCACTATCGCCCGACCGCGCGATCGGCCACCGGTGACGTAGTCCGACACGAATCGCTCCTTACCGATTCGTGGGCGCCGCACCTGCGACGCTGTTGGGCGGGGGTGGGGCATGACGACCGAGGATCACGTGTTGGCCGGGCTGGTCATCGTGTTGCTGGTGATCGCTGGGCAACTGTTGTCCGCCAAGCTGCGGGTTCCGGCGGCTATCCTCCTTGTGCTCCTCGGTCTGGGCGTGGGGTTCATCCCCCACATAACCGCGGCTCTGTCACTGACTCCGGAGATGGTGCTGCTGCTGTTCCTGCCGCCGCTGATCTACAACGCCGCGTTCTTCTCCTCGCCACGTGACATGAGAATCAACGCACGCCCGATCGTGGCTCTGGCAGTCGGCATGACCCTCCTCGTCGCTTTCGCGGTCGCGGGGGCGGTGTACTGGGTGTTGCCGGGGGTGACCTGGCCGATGGCGATCGCGTTCGGTGCCGCGGTCGCTCCTACCGACGCTGTCTCGGCGTCCGCGGTGCTGAAGCGGGTGGGGGCACCGCAGCACATCGTCACGGTGCTGGAGGGGGAGAGCCTCATCAATGACGGGGTCGCTCTGACCCTGTTCACGATGGCCGTTACCGCGATGGTGACGCCGTTGACCGTCGCGGACGGCATCGTTGAGCTCCTCCGTGTCGTCCTCGGCGGCGTCGTGTACGGCGTCATCTTCTCCCTGTTGGTGGTGCGGTTCCGCTCCCTGTTCCGCGATAGCGGCACACAGCTGGTCGTGTCGCTCCTCATTCCGTTCGCCGCCTACATTCCGGCCGATCTACTCGGGTTCTCGGGGGTGTTGGCTACGGTGATCGCGGGCTTCTACCTGGGAGTGCATGGGGACGGGCTCCTCCCGCCGCGTGTCCGCGTCACGGGCCGCACCATCTGGAAAGGCCTGGTTCGACTACTGGAGTCGACCCTCTTCGTTCTGCCCGGCCTCCAGTTGCACACCGTTCTGGAGGCCAGGACCGCATACGCGCCGAGCGAAGTGATCTGGGCCGCTGTCGTCGTCACCACGGTCACGATTCTGATCCGGCTGGTCTGGGAGACCATAGTCACCCCTTCACGCGTCATCTCCCGGGAAAACTGAAGTACGACCCGGGCCCCTTTCGCACCCGCCTACTGATCGGGTGGAGCGGCATGCGGGGGGCGATCGCGCTCGCGATCGCCATGTCTCTTCCGGTCACCTTGGACGGAGAGAAGTACCCCGAGCGGCCCATCCTGATCCTGCTGGCCGGCATCGTCGTCATCATCACCCTGGTCGGACAGGGAACCACGTTGGCTCCCCTCCTCCGCCGACTGGGTTTCGCGAGCGAGGACAACACCCGCTACGAGCTGGCACTCGCCCGTGAACGCATGCACACCGCCGCCGCCACCTGCATCGACGAGCTGCTCGCCGAAGGCTCGGTGGACGAGGACACGGCGGATGCGCCCCGGAAGATGCACGTCCGTCAGGCGGAGAACGCGCGCCAGTTGTTGGACACGACGCGACCGCAAGACGCGGCGGAGACGCACGCCAAGCAGATACAGCTCAAGCGGGAGACGATCCAGGCCGAGCGGGACGCCGTCACGTCGCTGTACCGTGACGGCGACATCAGCCACGACGCCTACCAGCTCCTCATTCATGAGCTGGACCTGCGGGAGCCGCCCCAACCGGAGAAGTGAGCGGCTCCCGTCGCTACACCACGGGCAGGCGCCGGCCGCGCACGCTCTCGGCCACTCCGTCGTGCTCCTCGGCGACGGCCTGCCTTTCGGGTGTGACCGGACCGTAGAGGGTGTCCCGCTGCCGTAGGGGACGGCCGGTCGGCTCCACCAGGGCGCGGATGTCGCTGATGGTCTTGAAGGACCCGTTGTCAGATCCGGCCATCCGGCTGATGGTCTCCTCCATCAGCGTGCCGCCGACGTCGTTCACGCCGCCCTGGAGCAGTTGCCGGCAGGTGTCCTCCGCCAACTTCACCCACGAGCACTGGATGTTGTCGATGGTGCCGGTGAGCAGGAGCCGGGCGACGGCGTGCACGGCGCGGTTCTCGGCCACGCTGGGGCCGCTGCGGGCCAGTCCGGCGAGGTAGATGGGGGCGCTGGTGTGCACGAAGGGCAGGAGCACGAACTCGGTGAAGCCGGGACGCCCGTTCTGGTCGAGGGTGCGTTGTTGCAGGGAGCGGATCAGCTTGATGTGCGCGACCCAGTGCGCGGGACTGTCCACGTGCCCGTACATCATGGTGGACGTCGTGGGGATCCCGAGGTCGTGGGCGGTGGTGATGACGTCGACCCACTGCGCGGTGGGGAGCTTGCCCTTGGTGAGGACCCAGCGGACGTCGTCGTCCAGGATCTCCGCCGCGGTGCCGGGGATCGAGCTCAGGCCGGCCTCGCGGGCGCGGGAGAGCCAGTCCCGAACCGAGAGGTTGGTGCGGGCGGAGCCGTTCATGACCTCCATCGGGCTGAAGGCGTGGACGTGCATGTCCGGCACCCGCTGCCGCACGGCGCTGGCGATGTCGAAGTAGGCGGTGCCGGGCAGGTCCGGGTGGATGCCGCCCTGCATGCAGACCTCGCTCGCGCCGGCGTCCCACGCCTCCTGGGCCCGGTCGGCGACCTGGTCCATGGACAGGGTGTAGGCGTCGGCGTCGGTGCGGCGCTGGGCGAAGGCACAGAACCGGCAGCCGGTGTAGCACACGTTGGTGAAATTGATGTTGCGGGTGACGACGAAGGTGACCTCGTCGCCGACGGTGTCGCGGCGGACCCCGTCGGCGAGGGTGGCGAGTTCCTCCAGCTCCGGGCCGTCGGCGTGCAGGAGGGCGAGGGCGTCGGCGTCGCTCAGGCCGGCCGGGTCCCGCTCGGCTTGGCGCAGCGCGGAGCGGATCTCGGAGTCGGTGCGTCGGGGGGCGGTGTCCGCCTTGGCGACGCGTTCTGCGAGGTCCTCCCAGTCGCCGTAGACGGAGTCGAAGTCGCCGCGGCGGTCCTCGGTGCGGCCTTCGGCGTCGATCCCCACGTGGAGGTCGGTGCGGCCGGAGGCCGTCATGCCGGCTTCCGGCTCCTGCCACTGGCGTCCCCGCGGGATCGCGGTCTCGTCGGCGAGGCCGGTCTCGGGATCGCACAACGCCCGTACGTGGCCGAGCAGGCGGGGGTCCAGCCAGGGTTCTCCCCGTCGGATGTACTCGGGGTAGATGGTGAGGCGTTCCCGCAGGGTGAAGCCGGCGTCGGCCGACCGCTCCGCCAGTGCCTCGATCTGTGGCCAGGGGCGTTCGGGGTTGACGTGGTCCGGGGTGAGGGGGGAGACGCCGCCCCAGTCGTCGATTCCGGCGCGCAGCATCAGCGCGTAGTCGTCGCCGATCAGGTTGGGGGGTGCCTGGATTCGGGCGCGGGGGCCGAGGACGACGCGGGTGACGGCGATGGTGGCGGCGAGCTCGGCGAGCTCGGCGTCGGGCCGGTGCATCATCGCGGTGTCGGGCTTCGCGCGGAAGTTCTGGACGATCACTTCCTGGATCGCGCCGTGCTCCTTGGCCGCTCCTCGGAGGGCGAAGATGGACTCGGCGCGTTCGGCGACGGTCTCCCCGATGCCGATGAGGATGCCGGTGGTGAACGGCACGCTGGACCGGCCGGCGTCACGGAGCACCTGGAGACGCACCGCGGGGTCCTTGTCTGGGCTGCCGTAGTGGGGCTGCCCGCGTTCGGTGTACAGGCGCTCGGACGTGGTCTCGAGCATCATCCCCACGGAGGGGGCGACGGGCTTCAGGCGCTGGAAGTCGGTCCAGCCGAGGACGCCGGGGTTGAGGTGGGGCAGCAGGCCGGTCTCCTCCAGGACGAGAATCGCCATCGCGCGGACGTAGGAGAGGGTGTCGTCGTACCCGCTCTCGTCCAGCCACTGCCGGGCGGCGTCCCAGCGGTCCTCCGGCCGGTCCCCCAGGGTGAACAGTGCTTCCTTGCACCCCATCTCCGCTCCGCGGCGGGCGATCTCGAGCACCTCGTCGGGTGAGAGGTAGGGGGACTCCACGCGGCCGGGCACGGTGGCGAAGGTGCAGTAGTGGCAGCGGTCGCGGCACAGGCGGGTCAGGGGGATGAAGACCTTGCGGCTGTAGGTGACGACTCCGGGACGACCGGCGGCCTCCAACCCGACGTCGCGAACGCGCCCCGCGACGTCCAGCAACGTGTCCAGGTCGCTCCCCCGGGCGTGCAGCAACACTTCGGCCTCGGTGGTGTCCAGCGTCTTGCCGGCGGTGGCGCGGGCGAGGGCCCGGCGCATTGCGGTGGGAGTGGGCTTCGTGTCCCCGATTCCAGAAGCACTCATATCCGCGACCCTATGCTGCGGCCCGACGCCTCATGTTGTGCGCCCCGCCCTGGGGTAGCCGCGTTTGCGTGCGCAGACGAGCACGATGCTGCCCCGGGTGTTGGGGTGGAGGGCGTCGCTGAGGGCGACGAACGGGGTGGCGGGGGCGGCCGCGGTGAAGCCGAGGCGTCCTCCGTGCGCCGAGAGCTCCAGGTACGCGCGTTCGGCCGTGGCCGACCGGAACTGGTACTCGTGGCGGAGAACGTCGAGGCTGGCTTGGTCGAGCAGGTGGGCGAGTCGCGTGTGGGAGAAGGTCTGGCGTACGTCGAACCGTTCTCGGTGGACGTCGAGCAGGTGGGGCCAGCGCTCGCCCCGCGTGAGAGCGTCGGCGGAGAGCACGAGGCGACCGCCGGGGCGCAGGATCCGCGCCATCTCGCCGACCGCTCGGGCGGGGTCGGCGAAGTGTTCGAGCGCACACACCGACAGCACGGCGTCGGCCGCCCCGGATGCGACGGGGAGCCGCTGCGCGTCGCCCTCCACGAGGTGCGGGGCGTGGCTGATGCGCCGCCCCCGGCGTAGTTTGGCGCTGGAGAGGTCGACGGAGACCGCCCGCGCCCCGCGTCGGCGGAGTCGCCCCGCCCAGTATCCGTCCCCACCCGCCACGTCCACCACGGTTTTGCCGCGGACGTCGCCCAACCACCGTCGCAGGGTTCGCGCCTCCCGGAAGCGGCAGACGTGGACCTCATGCCCCACCGTCGCGAGGATGTCGTCGAAGAGCATCCCCACACCGTAACGGGGCCGGGGGACGGCGCCGTTTCGGTACCGAGAGGTGCGGGGTCAGCCTGGTGGCTTGACCAGTGGGACGTCCCGGGTGATCTCCTGGAAGCCGACGCCGTCGTACATGGACTGCGCGGCGGGGTGTGCGGGGGCGCCAAGGCAGGCGACGAACATCCGCGCCGCGCCGGCGTCCCGGGCCACGCGCATGCCGTGCAGTTGCAGGGCGGTTCCCAGGCCCCGCCGTCGGTAGGCGTGGTGGGTGCCGACGGGTTCGAACTCGGCGGTCCGTGTGTCGACGTCCAGCCAGACGATCGCGGTCGCGGCGAGGGTACCGTCCGGTGCATGAACAAAGAGGTGCTGGTCGGCGCGATAGGGCGACGTCTGCCGCACGCGGTCGAACGCGGCCTCAGTGAGGATGGACCGGGGCCAGGCGTCGCGGTGCGCGGTGACGGCGTCGGCGGCTGACACGTCCCCGGCGGTGACGAAGCGGAATCCGGTGGGGAGTTCCGGTGCCGGTATCTCGGTCAGGTCCCGTGTGTTGAACCGCATCCAGTGCCCGGTGTCGGAACCGGCCTCGGCGTCGAACTGGTAGCCGTGCTCCCCGGCGATGTCTCGGGCCCGCTTGTCCGGAACCTGCACGGTGAACGCGCGCTCGACGTCGCCGGCCACCTGGTCGTACCAGTCGAGGATCTCGTGCAGCAGCTCCGACCGGTCCGGGCGAACCTGCCAGACGAGTTCCGCCTCCGCGACCTCGCGCACGCTCCCGTCGACCCGCTCGAGCCGATGCGGCAACCGCGCCCACCCCCATCCCACGAGCTGGCCGCCCTCGTGCCACAACCGATGCCGCCACGAGTGGCCGAGTCTGTCGACGTCCTTGCCCCACACCCAGGCCAGTTCCCCGACGGTCGCGTCCCCGTTGATGAGTTCCGGTCGTGTGGCGATGACGTGTTGCGCCAAACCCTGCATCCGCCGGAGTTCATCCGACCCGAGGTCTCCCATGACAGCACTCTGGCAGGGGATGCCGGCCACGTCGAGGAGCCCGACTGGCCACCCCCGGCACCAGGCCCGGAGGGCACGGCGAGCCGCCGAAGTTGCCACAGGGCGTGAGTCACGCGGAGCGTGGCGGTTGATCTCTTCCCTCAGGCGGTCGTCAAAGTTCGTCGCGGCGAAGGGCGCAGGGACCCAGGACACGCGGCACAAGTCGGCGTATCGTCGGGCTATGGGGAAGCACGGAAAGAAAGAACCCTGCTCCGTGTGCAAGGGAAAGGGCGGGTGGAACGAGACCGACGACGGCAACCGCCGCTGGGTCCAGTGTTGGGGATGTTCTTGGCACAGGTGAGGTATGAGTCTGGGCGAACGCGCGATCGCCGCCGTTCCCCGTGCTCGGTTCGTCCCGGACCGGATCTACGTCCGTGACGATGAGACCGGGTGGCTCGTGGCGCTCGACCGTGGTGAGGCCCCCGAAGCGTGGCGCGCGCATGTGGACTCCGTTGAGCCGGTGGTGACACAGGTCGAGTGGGATCCGCGCATGCCCGTCGAGTCGCGTGACGAGGCGACAGGCCGGGGCCGATTCTCGACCTCGTCCTCCAGCGCGCTCAACGTCATGGCACGCATGATCGACGCGCTGGACCTCCGCCCCGGCGCGCGGGTGCTGGAGATCGGCACCGGAACCGGATACAACGCCGCCGTACTCGCCCACATCGTCGGCGAAGGGAACGTGACCTCGGTCGAGGTCGATGCCGAACTCGCCGACAGGGCCCGGCAAGCCCTGGAAGGCTACGGCGTTGAGGTCGTCGTCGGGGACGGACGACACGGCCACCGAGACGGCGCACCCTACGACCGGCTGATCTCCACCGCCGCCGTTTCCGAACTCCCCTCCGCGTGGGAGGAACAAGTCCGGCCGGACGGGATCATCGTGGCACCCTGGGCAGACGGAACGCTCGGCATCATCACCGTAGGCGAAGGGGCACGAGTCGAACCGGACGCACCGTTCATGATGATGCGCCCGTAGGGCGCAAGCCGAAGCGGGCTCGGTGGCCGAGAGGACGCGCCTTACGCAGTTCCCTCTCGAAGCACGACGCCGCACCCGGCACCAGGCCCGGAAGGGGCACGGCGAGCCACCGAAGTTGCCAGATGACAGTGAGTCACGCGGAGCGTGGCCGGTGGTCTCGTCCCTCAGGCGGTGGTTACAGTTCGTCGCTGCGAACGGCGTGGAGGAACGCCCGCCACTCGGTGGCAGGGAGAGTGAGATGGCCGAGGTGGCGGTGCTGGGTGTCACGGATGAGCACCTGGCCAGTGTCGGTACGGCACTCCACACAGTTGTCACCGTTCATGGAGTAGCTGGACTTGGTCCACTGGTTCATCGGGGCCTCCCGTGGAAGGGATGCGGGTTAGCCCGTGCATGCCCGGCAGTGAGGCGCAGGAAACCGGGCACTCAGGGCGAACGAGGGTCCGGAACGCCCCGGAACGGACCGGCTTCGCGAAATGCACGCTGCGCGCTGTGCGGTCTATGGATGGGTGAGGTGGTGGCCGTCGTGGGTGCGGACCTGCGGTGTTTGAGTGGAGAGGGCGTCGAGCACGCGGATGGCGTAGGCCTCGGACATACGTTGGGTCACTTGCTGCGGGGTGAACCATTCCACAGCGCTGGACTCCGGTGAAGTCTGCGGCTCACCGGTGGTGGGGGTACAGCGGAACACCAGGGCGATGATCCCGCGCGCCATGTTCTTGTAGACCCCGGTCAACCGCTCAACCCGAACACCAACACCGGTCTCCTCCCACACCTCACGCACCACCCCACCCTCCGGCGACTCATCAAGCTCCAACACCCCACCCGGCGGCTCCCACGCACCGTTATCCCGCCGCCGAATCACCAACACACGCCCATCCGCACTCACCACCACACCCGCAACCGATACTGAGTGCGACGCCCCCACCAGACCCCCAACAATCAAAAAGCGCGCGGGAGAGGCCCCGCGCGCCGGTGTGACGTTATGCGTGGGATTTGACGAGGTCGAGGAGGGCGTTCCACTCGGTATGCCCGAAGGAGAGGTGCCCAGCTTCGCGGTTCATCGTGTCCCGCACATCGATACCACCATCCCGCATCCTGACCTCAACACACTGACCACCGGTATCTGAGTAACTCGACTTGCGCCATTCACTCATTGGCTAGTCCTTCCAAGATGCTCTGGGACTGGCTAGGGGGAAGCGCCACAGCGTACGCCCGCTTCACCAACTCAGAAAGCCGATCGAAGTTGGATTCCTGATCATGAATGAAATTACCGGATAGATGGTCACTCGACGCCGCCTCCCCACCGTCCTTGAGTCTCACCATCACGAGCGGCGACGTGATACCGATCAGGAGCGATCCGTTGGGAACAAGATGAACCTGCAGCTTCCCCGTGCCAAGCAGCGAAACCAGATGCTTTGCCTGCGCCCGCCGCACCGCCTCAGGGAAGTAGGTCAGTGCTGTCTCGGGGAACACCGCAGATATCCACGGATCATTGCTCCTGCGTAGTGACTCGTACCGAGCACATCGCACAGCCGCGAGACGATCGACCTCAGAAGCTGGGCAGAGGGGCTGCCCCTCACGGAACACGAGCTGAGCATAAGTCAAGTCCTGCAGGAGGCCCGGGACAAGCACCGGCGAGAGATAGTCAATCGCGGTGGCTTCCTCAACCAGCCTCCCCGCATCTCGCATCCACGGCGGTAACGAGGAGCCCGATGTCCAGGACGTCCATGAACGGGTGAGTTTTCCGTTGGCCTTGAGGACGTTATCTAGCTGCTCCACATAATCCCGCTTTGGGCTAGCTTGCCCGGTTTCCCACCGGCACAACGCTGAGGCGGATGCCCCAATCCGGGATGCGAGCTGACGCTGAGTCAGCCCATTTAGCTCGCGCAACGTCTGGGCCATTTCAGGGAATGGCTGTTGCTCCATGTTCCGATGCTACGGCTCCGAATTCCGGGACGCACCTGGGTGTTGATAACTCGCACCGAGATGTTGAGGAAACCCGCCGAACGCTGTGGATCAATCCGACCCGCCACCAAGCTGGGGCCACTAGCCAACAGACCCCCGCGACGAGTTCAACGTCCGGGGGCGTGGCCCAACTGGAGGGATCCCAGATGGACATGTCTGACCCTAACGTTCGCGTGAGCCGTTGGTTTCGTCGTTGTGGCCCCGCACGCGTCCGCCGCTACGTCATGGAGTCTGTGGCGTGGGCGTGCTGTCGGTCCTGCGGAGTGGCGTTGACGCACCCCTCGACGGTGTCGTCGGTGCTCGCGACCGGACCTATGCGTGTTGTGGGTGGTGGTGTGTGATGCGGCCGATCACTCCGACAACCCCGCGGAAGGTCCTGGACGGTGTCGCGGAGACCGTGGCGTTGGCCCGGGCGTGGGTGCGGGAACAATGCGCACTCCACGACGTGAACCAGGACACGGTCGACCGTGCGGTCCTGATCGCTTCCGAGTTCGCCACCAACGCGATCAAGCACTCCCGCAGCGGGAAGCCCGGCGGAACCTACACCGTCCACACCGAATTCCAGGACTCGACCCTCTACCTCAGCGTCACCGACGCAGGCGCCCCCTACCCGCCCTACAAGCGACCACGCGAAAGCAAGGACGGACTCCCCGAAAACGGCCAAGGCCTCCGGCTCGTCGAAGCGCACAGCGACTGGTGGCGCGCACTCAAATTCACCAACCACCACACCATCACCGCCAAACTCACCACCTAACCCCCACAAACCCCGGCCCGGGGACACACCCTCCCGTCCCCGGGGCCGGACACCCCACCAGGCCAGGAACCCACCACCACGAACAACCAAAGCCGCCAAAAGAAACCGAGCCGCGCGCAGCGCGACCGTGCTAGATATCCGAACCACGGGGTCGACCTCGCCAACGGGTCGGACTCGACAGCGCGCCCCTTCTTGGAGTCCGGACGCGCTCCTCCGTTCCGGTGAGTCCGCGCGCAGCGCGACCTTTGACGTGTGACCTTCTACGCTGGGCGGATGCTGCGGCGTCTGCGTTCCTCCATCTGGTTGCGGTACGCGCTTGCGCTGGTCGCGGTCGGGTGCGCGGGGTGGGCGATCTGGGCCCGCTGGGATGAGGTTTCAGACGCCCTGCACACGTTCCCGCTGTGGGTGCTCCCCGTTTCCCTCTTCGCGGCGATGTTGGGGTTGGCGGCGCAGTGTCTGGCCTGGCGGGCGCTCCTGGCCGGGCTGGGGTATCCGTTGCCGCTGTCGGCGGCGGGGCACGTCTTCTTCGTCGCCCAGTTGGGGAAGTACGTCCCCGGCTCGGTGTGGGCGTTCGCCGCGCAGGTGGAGCTGGCGCGGGACTATCACGTGCCGCGCGGCCGGGGCACCGCCGCGACGCTCCTCGCGGTGGTCGTCACCCTGGTGGTGAACCTGGCCGTCGCCGCGGTCACCCTTCCCTTCGTGTCGGTGGAGGCGGCGCGGCAGTGGTGGTGGGCGCTCGCCGCCGCCCCGGTGCTGCTGGTCCTGTTGCATCCGCGGATCCTCAACCGGTGGAACCGCTGGACACCCCTCGCACCCCGTGGGATGGGCCTCGCCGTGGGGCTCTCGCTCCTGGCCTGGATCCCCCTCGGCGCGCACATCGCGGTGCTGGCGATCGGCGCCGGAGTGGATCCCGCGCGGGCGTTGCCGATCGCGGCCGGGTCCTACGCTCTGGCGTGGACCCTGGGCGTGGCGCTCGTCGTGGTCCCCGCGGGGATCGGGGTGCGGGAGGCCGTGATCGTCCTCGGACTGTCCCCGGTCCTGGATCCGGGCGCGGCCCTGGTCGTGGCCGCGCTCTCCCGGCTGGTGACGGCCGTCGCCGACGTCGCCTGGGCCGGGATCGCCGCGGCGGCCCGCCGCGTCCACCCACACAGCACCCAGCACTGACCACGGAGGCTACGTGCGCATCGCCATCGTCGGCCCGACCCACCCCTACAAGGGGGGCATCGCCCGGCACACCACGGAGCTCGCCCACCGGTTGGAGGCGGCCGGCCACCAGGTGGTGGTGATGTCGTGGCGAGCCCAGTACCCGGAAGCCCTCTACCCCGGCCGCCAGACTCTGGACGACCCCGAGGCGGACCCCTTCCCCAACACCCGCTACGACCTCGCCTGGTTCCGGCCGGACACCTGGTCCACCGTCGGTGCGCGGCTGGGGCGCGGTGCCGACCTTGTCGTCCTGACGGTGGCGAGCCCGGTCCAGATACCCGCCGCCCTCGCCATCCGTTCCGGCGTGGGTCGACGCGCGCGCGTCGTGGCCCTGTGCCACAACGTGCTCCCGCACGAACGCCGGCCCGGTGACCGGGCGCTGGTCCGGCTGCTGCTGCGGCGGGTGGACACCGTCTTGACCCACTCCGCCCAGGAGGCCGACCGGGCGCGGGGGCTGGTGGGTTCCGCGCCGGCGCGGGTCGTCCACGCGCCGCTTCCCCCGCACTTGCCGGACACCGCGCCCGTCGCCGACGACGGCACGGTGCACCGCCGGCTGCTGTTCCTGGGGATCGTGCGTCCCTACAAGGGGGTGGACGTGTTGCTGCGCGCACTCGCCGCCGGCCCCCCGGACGTCGGGCTCACGGTCGCCGGGGAGTACTGGGGCCGGACCGGGGACGACCTCCGCCGGTTGGTCCGGATCCTCGGTCTCACCGAACGCGTGGACCTGCGGGACGGCTACGTTCCCTCCCCGGAGCTCCCCCGCCTGTTCGCCGCCAGCGACGCGCTGGTGCTTCCCTACCGGTCGGTCACCGCGACCCAGAACGTGTGGCTGGCCTTCTCCCACCACCGCCCGGTGCTCGTGAGCGCCACCGGCCCCCTGGGAGAGCTGGTCCGGGACGGGGTGGACGGCCTCCTCACTCCTCCCGGCGACGCGGGCGCCCTCACCGAGACGCTGCGCCGCTTCTACGCCCCGGGGATGGCGCTGCGCCTGCGCGCCGGCGTGCCGGTGGTCACGGCGGAGACCCGGTGGGAGGAGTACCTGGAGGCGGTGACCGGGTCCGGGTCAGCGTGAGGAGTCGCGGGAGCGGACGATCAGGTCGGCGAGCAGGGCGAAGCTGGCGATCAGCAGTCCGGTGAGGAGCAGCATGAGGGTGTTGTTGCGGACGTAGAACGGGATGCTGAACACGTCGTATCCGCCCTTGGCGAGGCCCACGCCCAGTAGGACCAGGGCGGGCGGCATCAGCACCTTCAGCGGGTTGAAGTACATGACCATCCGCAGCACCTGCAGGATGTAGCGGTATGCGTCGCTGACGAAGTGGAACTTCGACGCGCCGGACCGCTGGGCGTAGTCGATGGGCACGTACTGGATCTGGTGCTGGTTGAACAGGAAGGCGAGCGTCAGTGTGCTGACGCAGGAGAACCCGGGGGGAAGCAGCGGGAGGTAGGGCAGCGCGACCGAACGCCGGAAGGCGCGTAACCCGGAGTTCAGGTCGGGGATTGTGGAGTTGGTGAGGAACTCGGCGAGCTTGCGGACGCCCCACTTCACCGGGATCCGTAGGACGCGCGCGCTGCCCGACTCACGACGTCGAGCGCCGATCACCTGGTCCACCGAGGGGTCGTCGTCCAGGACGGCGACCAGTTCGGGGATCCGGTCGTTGGGGTAGGTCAGGTCGGCGTCGGTCCAGACCACGATCTCGCCACGTGCCTGTCGGGTCGCGATGCGCCGCGCCGTGCCCACTCCCCCGTTGTGGCTGAAGGTGATCACCTCGGTGTGCGGGTGCTCGGCGGCCGCCTCGCGGGCCCGTGCCGCCGTGTCGTCGGTGGAGGCGTCGTCGACCACCAGCACTTCGAAGGAGTACCCGGCCGTGTCGAGGGCGGCGTTGACGCGGGAGATCTCCGCCGCGATGCTGTCCTCCTCGTTGTGGCAGGGAAGCACGACGGACACGTGCGGGACGGGAGAGGTTTCGCTCATGAATCGGCTTCTGGATCGGTTGCGATGTACAAAGTCGAGGTGAAGCGCCATGGCCCGTCCGGCGGATGGGTCAGGGTGCTCGGGTCCTGCTCGGTGTTCAGGGTGAAGGCGACATCGGGCCACGACTCCCCGACGAGGTAAGGCAGCATGTCCTCCAGCTCGCCGCTGATCAGCACGGGCACCCGGTCTCGGTCGCGGATCCCGGTGGTGGCCGCGACGAACAGCGCGCGGTCGGGCTCGTCCATCAGCGCCGTGGGTACCCCACACATGCCCCGGATGAGCTGGCCGAAGTTGTTCATGGTGGACGCGTCGGGGATCAGCACGGACGCGTCCTGGGGTAAGGCGTCGCACAGGTGGTCGACCTGTTCCACGGTGCCCGCGTCGCCGCGATAGGTGAACATCACCTGGGACGTGGCCACGGTGGGGAGGAGGAGTCCCGCCGCGCTCACGCCGACCATTACCCCGCGCCGGAGGGAGCGTTCGCGAAGCCGACGGCTCAGCCACGCGACCGCCCACACCGCGAGCAGGACGACGGCGGGGAGCACGACGACCACGAGCCGGCGGCTCGCCCAGGGATGGTCGGGGGTGATGGCGGGCCGCAGCAGGACCAGTGCCGTGCCCCACAGCAGAACCATCAGGGGAAGGATCCACTCCGGGGCCGCCTCGGGGTGGTGGGCAGGCAGGAGGACCCGCCGGGCGAGCACTCCCGCGCCGAGGACGGCGAAGATCACCGTCGCGACACCGAGGTACCACCCGACCCACTCCAGGCTCGCCTCCTCGTAGGTGCGGGACGGGTCGATGGGGACCCCCTCCTGCTCCTGCACCCACGCGACGTAGTTGTCGGTCACCTCGGATCCGTGCCCGCGTTGGGTGACGAACAGCGGGCGTGCGGCGAGCCCCAGCGCGACCGCGCAGACCAGGGCGGGCGCCAACGTGGGCAACCAGTCGGGGCGTGGGGGCGGTCCGAATCGGCGTAGGGCGAGCGCTCCGATGAGGGTCAGAAACACCACAATGGCGCTGACGACCAACTGCGGGACGTAGGAGTCGGCGAGGTAGTCGATGTAGGGGCGGGAGAGGACGTAGGCGGCGGCGAATCCGGCACCGGCGCCGAGGATGAGGCCGGTGAGGAGGGGGAACGCCGGGCGTTGGCCCACGGCGAGCGCGATCCCTGCGAAGACGAGCACGGGGAGGAGGTCGCGCAGGGCGTCCACCCGCACCACCATGGCGAGTCCCAGGGCGAGCCCGGCGAGCGCCGCGAGGCCCGCCACGCCGCTCGGGAGGCGTGGTGTCCGCCGTGTTGCCGCGTCCACCGGGGGGAGGTCGCGATAGCGCCGCCACGCGTCGTGGGCGAGCAGCAGGCCGCCGAGCATCAGCAACTGGGCGACGGGTTCGGAGTAGGTGGCGCGGGTGACCCACTGTTGTGGCAGGCACACCGCGAGGAGGAGCGCCCCCAGGGGCGCCCAGGCGGGGCCGACGAGGCGGGCGGTCAGGCCGGCGAAGGTGAGGACGGACAGGCCGCCGACGATGGGGGGAACGAGCAGCATTCCCGGCAGGCCGCCGAGCCAGAACCCCGGCGCGTAGACGAGCGGCGCCCCAGCGAGGAACTGGGGCCAGATCTCCTCGCCCACCTGGTAGAAGGCGAGGCTGGCGTAACTGAGCCCGGGCAGGTCGCCGGCGAGCAGTTCCCTGCCCTGGGGGATGGGCAGTGATCCGTGCTGCGCGATCCACGCGGTGTACTGCGCGTAGGAGCCGGCGTCCCGACGTACCACCAGCTCCTCGGCGCGCATGACCGACTGGACGACGGTACTGGCCAACGCGATGCCGCCCACGGCCGCGATCGACCAACGGGGCGCCGGCCGCCGCAGGGTTGGAACCGCGCCACAGACGAACCACACGACGATTCCGATGACCGGAATTCCGAGCAGCGCTGCCAGAAGTGGGTGAAAATTACCGACCAAGAGTAACCCGAAGGCTACGATGAGCCACGCCATGAGCGCAGCGACGGGCACGGCGGTCGAGCACGCCAGGACCCGTCGAGCCTGGAACCGCATGGAAGCCACCCTGCCAGCGCTGGCCCGAATCCGCGACGCCCGTGGCTTGGGGCCCCGTGTCCACCTCTGTAAACAGATGGTCACAAGATCATATAGTCTGAGTCGACTCATGACCCACGTCTGGAGGAAAGGGCCTTGGCCTCTCTGGCTTCCAACCAGGGGTGGACAGCATCAGGTAGCGTTTCGGACAGCCTTGCGCCACACTCATCGATGAGGTTGCTCCCGGCTGTCCTCCACACGCCCCGGGAGACCGTCGTCATTGGTGAACGCCCCGACAGAGTCCTCCCCCCGAGGGCCGCGACCCGATAGGCACCATGTCCAGACGAAGCGCTCCCGCTCGCCGGAGCCGCCGAACCCGACAACGGCTGTCCGCCCTCAGTTGGATCTCGGTGGTTCTGACCGGCGTGTTGGTCGCCGGCAGCCTAAGTGCGTACGCGGCCTTCTACGACATCTACGGCCAGCTCGACCAGGAAGCGATCGACACCGACGCCTTCGGTGACCGGCCGAGCCAGGTCGAGGGCGCGGTGAACGTCATGATCATCGGGTCTGACGTGCGCACCGGCGAGAACGCCGACTACGGCGATGCCGAGGGTGAGCGCCCGGACACGCTGATCATCGCACACATCTCGCCCAGTCACGACGGGGCGACGTTGGTGAACATCCCCCGCGACTCGATCGTGGACCTCCCCCAGTGCGAGGCGACCGACGACCGGCCCGGCCTGCCGCCGAGCCGGGACATGATCGGCGTGGCGCTGACCCTGGGCGGTCCGGCGTGTCTGTGGAACGCGGTGGAACAGCTCACCGGCATCCACATCGACCACTACGTCCACATGGACTTCTCCGGCTTCAAGGACATGGTCGACGCCCTGGGTGGGGTGGAGATGTGTATCCCGGAGCCCATCGACGACGACAAGGCCCACCTCCAGCTCGACGCCGGCCTCCAGACGCTCAACGGCGAGGAGTCCTTAGGCTTCGTCCGTGCCCGCTACGCCCTGGGGGACGGCAGCGACCTGAGTCGCATCGAGCGACAACAGGAGTTCATGGGCGCGATGGCCCAGAAGGCCACGAGCAGCGAGATCATCACCAGCCCCACGAGCATCCACAGCTTCCTGGGCGCGGTCGCGCAGTCCATCACCACCGACGACCAGCTCAACGTGGACACCATGGCCGACATCGCGATCAGCATGCGCGAGGTGGACATGGACAACATCGAGTTCGTCACCGTGCCCAGTGGCCCGGCCCCGGAGGACGAGAACCGGATCGCGTGGCACGAGCCAGACGCCACTGAGCTCTTCCAGGCCATCGCCCAGGACACCGAGATCACCGACGTGACCGAGGACGAGGAGGAGCCGGAGCCCGCTGAGGAGGATGCCGAGCCCGCGCCCGACGTCGCGCCGGAGGAGGTCCAGGTGCAGGTCCTGAACGCGACCGCGACCCAGGGGCTCGCCGCCGAGGTCGCCGACGAGCTCACCATGGCCGGCTTCGTCGTCACCGGCACCGGCAACCCCGAGGGCGAGGTCCCGACCGAGAGCACGGTGCTCTACGGTCCGGGCCAGGAGGGCCACGCCGAGGCCGTCGCCGCCGAGGTGGGCGGCATCTCCGTGGAGGAGTCCCCCTACCTGGACTCCAGCGTGCAGCTCGTCCTCGCAGGCGACTGGACGGGTATGAGCGGTGGTGGGACCGCCGACGAGTCCGGTGGCGGTTCGGCCCCCGACGCGGGGACGACGACGGCCGCCGACGTCGACGACTCGGCCTGCTCCTGACCCCTTCCGCCCCGGCGGAGCCCGTTCTCGCCCGGGACGCGGACTCCGCCGGACGGCGTCGTCGTGCCATGGGTCGCGGTTCTCCCGAGCGTTCCACGCCCGAGCGGCGGGACCGCGCCCGTCCGCGTGTCAACTCCGCCCACGGAACACGAGTCGGATTTACGCCTTCGACACGACGCGGCAAACGCCGGCGTTGGGCTCTTCACCAGGCATAATTCCTGGTAATCCGCGTGTGGCACTACTGTCCGCATCAGGCCATCAAAAGTGATCTCGGCCGCCGCTGGCTAGTCTCAGTGCGACAGGGCAAGGGACAAGGACAGGGACACAGCCACCCGTCTCCGTGACTACCCGTCTTTCCGCAGGGAGGGACCCTCGCATGGACGCCCCTACATCCTCCAACCACTCACCACCGGATCTCGTCGTCGTTGGGCTCGGCTACGTCGGACTTCCGTTGGCGCGGCAGGCGACGCACGCCGGGTTACGAGTCGCCGGGTTCGACGTCAACCGGAGCGTCGTCACCGACCTCGGCAAGGGCCGCTCGCACGTGGACGACGTCAACGACGACGCGCTGGACGCGATGCTCGCGGCCGGATTCCTGCCCACCGACGAACCGGAGATCCTGCGCCACGCGCGCACCATCGTGATCTGCGTACCCACACCGCTGTCCGGTGAGGGCGGGCCAGACCTCACCGCGGTCACCAGCGCCGTCTCCAGCATCGCCGCACACCTGACGCCGGGGACCCTGGTCGTCCTGGAGTCGACCACCTATCCCGGCACCACCGAGGAGGTGGTTCGGCCGCTGTTGGAAAGATCCGGCCTGGCGGCGGGCGAGGACTTCCACCTCGCCTACTCGCCAGAACGCGTGGACCCGGGCAACACGACCTACGACGTGGGCAACACGCCCAAGGTCGTCGGTGGGGTCACCCCGGGGTGTGCCGAGGCGGCGGCGGCGTTCTACGGCCGTTTCGTCCAACAGGTGGTGCGGGCCCGTGGCACGCGCGAGGCGGAGATGGCCAAGCTGCTGGAGAACACCTACCGGCACGTCAACATCGCGCTGGTGAACGAGATGGCGGTGTTCTGCCGCGAACTCGACGTGGATCTGTGGGACTCGATCGCCTGTGCTGCGACCAAGCCCTTCGGCTTCCAGGCCTTCTATCCGGGCCCCGGGGTGGGCGGCCACTGCATCCCGATCGACCCCAACTACCTGTCCTACAAGGTGCGAACCCTGGGATATCCGTTCCGGTTCGTTGAACTCGCCCAGGAGATCAACGCCCGGATGCCCGCCTACGTCACCATGCGGGCCCAGGACCTGCTGAACACGCGGGGTCTCGCCCTGTCCCGGTCCCGCGTGCTTCTGCTCGGGGTCACCTACAAGCCCGACATCGCCGACCAGCGGGAGTCGCCGGCGCAGCAGGTCGCGTCCCGGCTGCGCGCCCACGGAGCGCGACTGCGCTACCACGACCCACACGTCGACCACTGGGCGGTCAACGGCGAGCCGGTCGACCGGGCCGAGCGCCTTGAGGAGGGCCTCGCCGACACCGACCTCGCCATCCTGCTCACCGACCACGGCGTCTACACCCGGGACCTGCTGGAGAAGTACGCCGACCTACTCCTGGACACCCGCGGCGTGCTACGCCGGCCAACCGCCGGCGACGAGGGGAACCGGGCCTCAGCGGTACCGGCGCACGCCGGCCTCGACGTCCTCTAGGTCACCCGGCGGTCCCGGATTCACCCCGGGACCGCCCGCCGATCCCGCACCAACCACCGCGTGCCCAGATTCCAGCCGACCTCACCGCAACCCGAACAGACTCCCGCCAACCGGCCGCGCGGGCATGGACCAGAGAAGCCAGCCACGCGCACCGCGTCCGTCGCGGGTGATCGACGACCAGTCTCGTCAGTCGACGGTCGCGCTTACTCTGACCGCTCTACGGCAGGGTCGCGCCCAAGCACCCTCTCCTACGGCCGACACCCCACCCCGCGCGGAATCGCCGCCAGCGGGCCACGCGGACATGGACCGGATAAGCGCATAGCACGGAGTCGCTGTTGGGATTGCGGTGGGCGTTGGGTGAGGCAGTCGCCTGCGGCGCTCCGTGGTGAATCCGACCGGCCGAATGTCGGGTCGGGGCGCCGAACGGGACCCGGTCCACCGACGTCGAGGCCTCGGGCGTGCGGCCCTCGAAGCTTCCCGCAGCCGTCACCGCTTGCGGCGCAGGTTCCCCGTCTTCCGCCGGACCCCCTCGTCAGACGTCTTCCTCGCGGTGCCAGGCGTGCTTCTCTTCGCTTCCTCGTGGGGCGAGGAGGGAGGAGACCGCGGGCAGCCAGTTCTTGGCGATCTTGTGTTCGCCTCGGTTGTTGGGGTGGACGCCGTCGTGGGTGTCTTCGAGCGGATCGAAGTTCGACCACTGGTCGACGACCACGATTGGGGACTGTTCAGTGCTGAGAGAGTCGGCCCAGGCGGGGATGGCGATGTTGAGAGCGGCGACGCCCTCCACACAGGTCGCGCAGTCGCCTCGGTTGATCGGGATGATCTGGGCGACGACCAGCATGACGTCAGGGTTGGCCATCCGCAGTTGGTGCACGACCGTGGAGTAGGCGTCGAGGATCTCGTCGGTCTCCAGGCCACCGAGGATGTCGTTGGTGCCGTAGTGCATCAACACGAGGTCGGGGTTCGTGGCCCCGACCCAGTCCAGCACCATGCCGGCGGCGGCGACGCGCGTCACCCGGATACCGCTGTGCCCCTCGTGCGGCCCGTCGGGGGCGACCTCACAGCCCTGCGGCGACTGGGAACCGACAAATCGGACCGAGCCGTGTCCGGCGTTCCGGAGGTCCTGGGAGAGGATCGCCCGCCAGCACCCAGGTGAGCCGGTGATCGAGTCGCCCAGGGCCATCACCCGCATCGCGTCCGCGACCGCCGGAGTGGAGGCGCTGTCCTGGGGCACGGAGCGGGAGGGGACGTCGTCCACGGCCGGCGCGTGCGCCGCCCCCTCGGGCAGCACGGCCAACAGCGCGGCCACGGTGGCCGCGGTGGCTAGCGCCCGACCGCCCCTCACCCAATCCACACGTCCCCCAGTCCGTCACGCCTCACGGCCCTCATCGCTGCCCCAGAAACCCCGACGTCCCCGCTAGATGATCGGCGGGCGGCCCAGCTTCGTCATGCGCCACGCGGTCGACCACCGGATGGGGCGACGTCGCCCCGGGTCCTGCCGCCACCCCTCGCGGAACCCCGCGAACCACGGGCGCAGCCGAGACGGCGAGCGTTCGCGCAGCACCGTCATGGCGACCCAGACCCCCAGGTAACCGAACGCCAACGGCCACGGCAGGTTACGACGCGCCAGCCACACCCGGTTGCGGGCGTTGAGCCGGAAGAAGTCCGCGTGCCGGGTGGGCTTCGTCGCGGGATGGTACATGACCGCGTCGGCGTCGTAGCGGATGCGGTACCCGGCGTCGAGGATCCGCCACGCGAGGTCGGTCTCCTCATGGGCGTAGAAGAAGGTGTCGGGGAGGCCGTCGCCCTCGTCGAAGGCGACGCGCCGAACGGCCGAGGCCCCACCCAGGAACGTCGTCACCTCGCTGGACCGACGCGGATCGCCCGCGCGCAGCCGGGGAACGTGCCGGCGTTGGTCCGGTCCGCCCTCCGGGTCCGCGATCCGGAACGACAGGGCGCCCAGCCGGCTGTCGGCCACGAACTGTTCATGGACGTGCCGCAGAACCGTTCGCTCGCCGTACCAGCCGTCGTCATCCAGGAAGACGATGATGTCCCCGCTGGCCGCCTCGACACCCCGGTTGCGGCCGGCGGGAATCCCGACGTTCTCCGGCAGCTCCACCCGGACGACGTCGTCCTCGAGTCCACTGAGGGGAACGCCGTTGCTGACCACCACGATCTCCGCCGGACCCCCGTCCGGTGGCTTCTGGTCCCGCACGCTCTGGATGGCCCGCCCGAGCTCCTCGGGCCGGTTCCCCATCGTGAGCAGCAGGACGGTGATCCGCAGGTTCCGCGGTGTCATCAGTGCAGCCTCCGCGACGCCATGATGCTCACGAGGTGCAGGACGGTCTGCAGCGCGGCCACCGCCACACAGGCCACCGTCAGGATCCTGGTGGCCGTGAGGTCACCCAGGATCATGTCGATGACCGCCGCCGCGAGGGCGAGCAGGGAGAGCTCGACCGCGCCGATGATCCGGTGGAACCCGACCGACGACGCGATCCGGCGCGCGGTGCCCAGGAGGGAGGAGCGCGGCTGTGCGGCGGACTCCGGCATCTCCTGGCCGAGCCCGGCCTTGACCCGGGCGACGACCACGTTGTCGGTCTCCGCCTTGATCAGTGCCGCGCCCAGGGCCGCGGCCATGCCGGCGACGACCCAGCCGCCGGCCTCCCACTCGCCCTGGGCCCGGATCCCGAGCCCGATCAGCAGCGCGATCTCGGCGAGATAGTGCCCGATGCGGTCGAGGAACACGCCGGCGACGCTGGTGCGCCCCGTGTAGCGGGCGACCTCACCGTCGCAGCAGTCGAGTAGGAGGTACACCTGGATGAGCAGCGCGGTCAGGATGGCGCTCCACAGCCCGCCGAAGGCGAGCGCGGCGCCACCGAGCACGCCCGCGGCGATCATCAGGTAGGTGATCGGGTTGGGTGGCACACGCAGGCGCACGAACCCCGTACTGACGTACGGGGACAGGTCCCGCATGTACAACCGCCCCGCCCAGTGCTCCTCGTTGCGCCGTGACTTCAGGCCAGGGGGTTGGCCGGCGGCGCGCACATCAGCGACTGACGGCTTCGACATAGGCAGCCACGCTCCGTCTGATCTCCTCGGGCGGGAGGTCCAGGTGCTCCAGGACCGTGTACCGGCCCGGACGGGTGGAGGGGGCGTGTTCCACCGCGTCGACGAACTGGTCGGTGGTCAGGCCCACGTCGCTGGGGACGAGAGGCAACTCGTGGCGGAGGAGACACTCACGGATCTCCTCCATCCGGCCGCCGCCCTCGTCCAGGTAGCGCTGCCGAAGGAAGAACGCGTAGAGCGCACCCATCCCAGCCAGTTCGCCGTGATTGCTGGTTCCCGGGAACTTGTGGGTGACCGCGTGCAGTATCTCATGGCATGCCCCGCTGGCGGGCCGGCTGGATCCGGCGACCGACATCGCCATCCCCGACAACACCAGCGACTCGGCGAGCACCGTGAGGAACTCGTCGGACTCCACCGAGTCCGGGCGGTTCAGCACGGCCTCCGCCGCGACACGGGCGAAGGTCACCGCGATGCCGTCCACCCGTTCGTCGACGTGCGTGCCGGCCAGCTCCCAGTCGGCGATCGCGCTGAGGTTACTGACGACGTCGCCGACTCCGGATCGGACGAGTTTCTGGGGTCCGGACCGGACGTAGTCCACGTCCACCACCACACCGATGGGCATGGTCACCCCGTAGGAGCCCTTTCCGCTCTCGTGCTCCAGGGAGCTCACCGGCGACGCGATGCCGTCGTGGGACAGGTTGGTCGCCACGGCCACCATGGGGATCCCCGCGAGGGTCGCGGCGAACTTGGTGACGTCGATGGTCTTGCCGCCGCCGATGCCGGTGACGGCCTCGAAGGACCCGGCTCGCAGTTCGCGGCCGAGGTCGTTGGCCGCGTCGACGCTTCCGTCGTTGACGTGGAAGATCGTGCAGTTGGGGAGATCCAGGTCGGAGGCGATCTGTCCACCCTGCCCCGGCCCGACCGCGACGGCGATCCGGCCTTCGGTGGCGATGCGCCGGTCCGCGAGCAGCGAACCCAGCTCGGTGATCGCCCCGCGCCGCACGTCGATCGCCAGGGGCGAACTGATCATGCGGGCTAGTAGCGGCATGCGATCTCCCGCGCGCGCGCCAGGTCGTCGTGGTTGTCAACCTCGACCCAGTCGACGTCGCCGATGGAGACCGTGGCGACCTTACCGCCGCGGTTGACGAGCTCCTGGTAGCCGTCCTCGTAGTAGAGCTGGGGGTCGCGACGCCAGGTCGCCTCCAGCGCGTCCGCCAGGTCGTCGGCGATCGCGCCGTCGATCAGGGTCGCGCCGATGTACTCACCGGCCGCCGTGGCGGGGTCCATGAGCTTGGTGATGGTGCGGACGTAGCCGGACTCGTCCACCACCACCTTCATCTCCTCTTCGGCGAGGTCCTTGGCCGTGTCCAGGGCGAGCCGGATCGGGGCGTGGTCGGCGTCCAGCAGCGTCCGCTCGACTCCGACGGGGTGCACCGTGTCGCCGTTGACGAGCAGGGCGCCGTCGCGCAGGCACTCCCGCGCGGTCCACAGGGAGTAGGCGTTGTTCCACTCCTCGGCCTTGTCGTTGTAGACGAGCCGGATCGACACCCCGTGGCGACGCTCCATGGCCTCCTTGCGTTCCTCCACCGCGTCCGCGCGGTAGCCAACCACCACCGCGACGTCGGTCAGCCCCACGACGGCGAAGTTGTGGAGCGCGATGTCCAGGATGGTCGTCTCACCGTCGACCGGGACCAATGCCTTGGGCAATGTGTCGGTGTATGGCCGCAAGCGCCGGCCCGCTCCCGCAGCGAGAACCAGTCCAAGCATCGGGTCAACTCCTCGTCGGTGTTGAATGAGGGGGCGGCGTGTCCACACCGCCGATGTTCTATGCCTCCGTGGCGTTGGTCGAGGGGACGCGCACCGCGGAGGAGGACAGCAGCCATCGAGCCGCGGTCCATCCGTGGAGTGTCCACAGGTAGCACGTGAGCAGCACCCAGACGAGCGGCAACCATCCCAGCATCCCGCCCAGGGCGAGCAGCAGCATGCGGCCGTCCCATCCCAGCGCCGCCAAACCGATCCACGGCGCAGGGCACTCCCGGGAACGCAACCCGTCCACCACCCCACTGTGCAGAGTGACCAACGCACCCAACAACAGCAGCACAAGCGGACCGGGGACCGCGAACCCGTAACCCAGAGCAACCACGTAGAGGTACTCCGTACCACGCAGGATAGGCGCTACCAGCCAGTCCCAGCGCCCGTCGTGCCGGTGCCCCACGCCCACACCCGCCACGAGCAGGGCGACGACCGGCGCCAGCAGCGTCGTTCCGGACAGGTGGCCGAAGCCGGCGACGGCGAGGGAGACCGTGACGAGCGCCCCTACGACGGTGGGGAGCAGTGGTGGAAGTCCACCGCCGGCGAGCCGCCCCAGGGACTGGCTCAGGTAGCCGTCGTCCCGGGTGATCCGGGGGTCGACGTCGGGCTCCTCAATCCGCTGGATCATCGGCCGTCCCCTCGGTTGGTTCGGGATCCGCGAACTCCACGACGGTCGCGAGGACCGCCAACACTCCCAGTGCGATGAACGTCACGATGGCGTTGCCGAAGATGGTCGTGAGGGCGATGAGGGCGAACCGGTCCCGTTGGCCGACCGCGCGCAGTCGGGACCCTCGGCGGACGCCCGCGGACACGACACTACGAACGGGGCGGGTGACGGAACCGCACCAGCGGGCCAGTCGTGACCGGCGTGGGCGCGGGCCCACGGGCCCGCGCAGCAGCTCCGTGGTCAGGGTCGCGTCCCGCCTCCCAGGGTCCCGCGGCCGGCTGGGATCCAACCGCACCACCACGGGGTCGACGCTCGGGTCGACCATCCGGCGTGGGCGGGTGGGGCGGGTCAGTCGGGTCGGGCTGGGCGGAGCGGCCAGGCCCTCCGTCTCGATGGTCGTGGTCGCGGGCTCCTCTCGTCCCTGGACCCACCGGGCGCCACGGACCGACTCCCGCACGCCGTGCAGCCCGTAGGTGACGGCGGCCAGCAACCACACGTGGTCGAACCCGGCCGCCACTCCACCCAGTCCCACACCGATCAGGACCGGCAGCTCCCGGACGTGGCCCAGGAGCCCCGTCATCCACGGGTCGAGCACCTCGCTCCGGTCGCGCACCATGTCCAGCGTGGCGTCGGTGAGGAGCACGACGAAGAGCGCCAGCGAACCGATGATCGCCCCGAGGAGGTCACCACCGGAGAACCAGACACCGGCCAGCCCAGCGAAGATCACGCCGCAGGCGGCGAGGCGCACGACGCCCGGCGCTTCGTACCACGGAACGAGTCGACGGGCCCGCGCCATGAGACGGACGAGCGGACGCATTGGGTCGAGACTGATCACACCGGCGACGACGAACCTCCCGAAATCCCAGGTCATCCCCAAGAATAGGGACAAAAACCCGGATGGGTAGTCGATTGATCACCGCGTGTCGCGAATGTCGGTGTATCGGTCCGGTGGGACGGACCAAGTAGTCAGTGCGAATCCCCTGGAGCGCCGGAGTGGGCCGCGCGCGACACCGACGCCGCGCGCGGCCGAAAGCGCCCACCCCCACACTCACGGTGTCGGAGCGCGGGGGTGGGCGCGACGGTCAGGCTCCTGCCGGTCCGCCCTGCTGGGTGCCGGGGCGGGGGATGTTCCACGGGCGGTCCTCACCGAACACCGACTTCGAGGTGTCGACGGCCGGTGTCTCCCGCTGCGCGTGGTCCTGCTCGTGGGCACCCGCCACCGGCGCGTCCGGGGCGTCGGCCGGCGCGGTGTCCAGCGACACCGCGTCCGACGGAGCGGGGTCGCGCGGCGCGTCCGCCTCAGGAGCGGCCTCGGCCGGCGCGGCCTCCTGGGCTCCCTCCTCCGGCGGCTTCTTCTTCTTTTTCTTCTTCGCCTTCTTCGCGTCCATCTCCGCCTGGGTGTCGGCGTTGTAGGCGGCGAGAGCGGCATCCAGGTCGGCGTCCAGCGCCAACGTGCCGCCCTTGATGTAGAGGCCGCGGTTACAGAACCGCTTCAGGTCGTTCTCGTTGTGCGACACCAGCACCATCGTGCGGTTGTTGCTCAACATCTGGTTGATGGCCTCGTAGCACTTCTTCTTGAAGGCCTTGTCGCCCACCGCGAGCACCTCGTCCACCAACATGATGGGGTGCTCCAGTTGGGAGATGAGGGAGAAGCCGAGCCGCACCTTCATACCGCTGGAGTAGTGGCGCACCGGAGTGTCGATGAACCGCTCCTCCAGCTCCGCGAACTCGATGATGCTCTGGAAGCGTTCGTCGAGCTGCTTCTCGGTCATGCCGTGCAGCGAACCGACGAGGTACACGTTCTCCCGCCCGGTCAACTGGTCGTTGAACCCGGCGCGCAGCTCCAACAGCGGTGCGACCTTGCCGCGCACCGTGACGGCGCCCTCGTCGGGGATGAGGACGCCCGCGATCAACTTCAGCAGGGTCGACTTACCGGTGCCGTTCTTGCCGACGATGCCGACACAGTCCCCGCGCGCCACGTCGAAAGAGACGTCGCGCAGCGGCCAGAAGTCGTTGCCCTGGGCGTTGGGGTCACGCTTGGAACCGTGGATGAACATCTCGCGGAGACTACGCTTTCGGCGTCGATTCACCGCGAACTTGACGCCGAGCCCCTTCGCTTCGATCGCCGGGGTCTCGGCGGCCTGTTGCGCCATGTCACAACTCCTTCAGGACGCTCATCTCCAAGCGGCGGAATGTCCAGTATCCGATGATCAGCATCAGCAGCGCCCCTCCGAAGGCGGAGGAGAGCGCCAGGGTAGTGGGTAGCAGTTCCGGGAAGTCGGAGAACCACACCGCGCGGTGCATCTCGAAGATGCCCAACAGTGGGTTCAACTGATAGACCACCGTCGCCCATTCCGGGACGTTCAGATGATCGCCCCCGAGGACCAAACTCGCTGGGTACAGGATCGCCGAACCGTAGAACAGGACCCTGCTCAGGATACGGACCATACGCTCCACGTCACGGATCAGGACGTTGACCGGGGCGAAGAAGAGCGTCATGCCCAGGGTGAACACGTACTGGGTGACGATCGCGGCCGGCAGCCACAACAGCCATCCCTGCAGCTTCCAGTCACCACCCAGGAGCAACGCGAAGCCCACGAGCACCGGGAGGGTGAGCAGGTACTCGACGAACTTCGCGGTGACCGTGGCGATCGGGAAGATCTCGCGCGGGACCTTCATGGTCGTGATCAGCTTGGCGTGCTGGATCATCGCCTTGGGCGCCTCGCTCAGGGAGGCACCGAACGACTGCCACGCCAGGATCCCGGCCACCAGGAACAGCAGGAATCCGCCGGAGTCGCTGGCCTCCTCCGGCATGCCACGGTCCGCGTTCAGCACCATGCCGAACACGAAGAAGTACACGGCGGCCATCGCCATGGGCTCCAACATCGACCAGGCGTAGCCGAGTACGGAGCTCTGGTACTTGACCTTGAGGTCGCGCCGCACCAGGAGACCGATGACCCGGCGGTTCTGCCAGATCGACACCAGCCGGGACGGCATCCCCACCTCCTGGACGGTCGTGTTCAACTGGTCGCGTGCCACCGGCTTCAATCCCATCCATCGCAAGGAGCCCGAACCAGAACCACGGCCGGGCGGACGACGACTGCGCAGGTCTGTGGTGCGGGGGCGGGAAATCCGCGATCACACCGCGATACGACCAGCAGCGGCGCGCCCGATACCCGGATTCCAACCCCGCGCCGCACGCCGGGGGACCTCTCCGTTCGGGCGTCCTAAGCGTACCCGGATACGGGGGGCCTCCCGACACCCCTGTTCCGTCGCGACGTCGAGAACGCGACCGAACAGAGACCAGAGCGTGGCATAACCCCGGGGCCGATACTACGCTCGGCGGGGGTACAGGACGGGAATTCGGCCCACCGAGCCCATGCACATTTCGTGAACACCCACCTCATGGAGATCGCGATGCTCTTCGACGTCCCCGAGGTCATCGGCCACCGCGGCGCGGGCCGCGGCAACGGCAGCACCGGTGACGTACGAGAGAACACCCCGGAGTCGTTCCAGACCGCCGTACGCCAGGGCGCCGACTGGATCGAGCTCGACGTGCATCGCAGCGCGGAGGGGACCCTGTTCCTGCACCACGACGGCGCGCTCCCCGACGGCCGGGCCATCGTGCGCCTCGCCGACGACGACTGCCGCGCCGCCGGACTGTTCACCCTGGACGAGGGGCTGGAGGCCATCCCGGCGGACTTCCCTCTCAACATCGAGGTCAAGTCGGTGATGGAGGACGCCTCCGACAGCCCCGAGCGGCGGACGGTCGCCCTGGCCCTCCCCTACCTGGCCCGCGAGGCGCGGCGCCGACGCCTGTTCCCCTCTTCGTTCGACCCCGGGGTCGTACTCGCCGTCCGGACCGCGCTGCCACACCTGACCGTGGGGTGGATGGCCTGGGTCCGTGGACCGCTCGACCTCGTGGTTCCCGGCGCCGCCGGCCTGGGCTGCTCGGCCGTGGGCGTCGACTACCGATCGCTCGGACTACCGGACGGGCCGGTCCCCGCGCACCGCGGCATCTCCGATGTGCTGGAGATCGCACACGACGCCGGGATGCAGGCCTACGCCTGGAACCCCGACCCCGCGAGCGCCGCGGCCCTCGTCCGCGCCGGCTTCGACGCCGTCTGCGTGGACGACGTCCCGGGGACGCTCGACGAGCTGAGGGCCACCCCGGACGCCACCTGAGTCGCGGTAGGCCCTACCCGGCCGCCCCGGAAGTCCGCCAGGGACCACGTGTCCCTCTCGGCATCACGCCCACCGTCAACTCCTCAGCGCGCGGGCTACCGGCCACTCTTCTGGTTGCGGGCCGGCGCTCGGGGTGTCACTGCCGTTCGGGACGATTCGCCCTAATGTGGGCTCCGGCACCACGAGCCGGCGCCACGGAAGGGACAGCCATGGCCCCCCAACCCCCGTCTCCGGAGGAGATCCGGACCGCGCTCCGCGTGCTGCGCTACGCGCGGGACAGCCCCGACGCCCCCGAGATGGCGGCCGTCCACACCGCGTGCGCCCACACACACCGCGCGGCCAAGAAGCAGCGCACGGAACAGCGGCGTGCCGCCCAGCGGGACGCCGACGACCAGATCCGTGCCGCCGCCGAACGTCACCGGTCACAGAATCCGACCGCCGAACCCGGGACTCCCCCGATCACCACCGTGGTGGGAACCCTGTCGTCGCCACAGCCGTGCTACGTGTGCCGCCAGCGGTACCGGGACGTGGCGTCGGACTACCACCGACTGTGTCCGGGCTGCGCCTCGGTGAACCGGGACCGCCGCTACGCACGGTGTGACCTGCGGGGACGACACGCCCTGGTGACCGGGGGACGCGTGAAAATCGGATTCCACACCGCGCTGAAGCTGTTGCGCGACGGGGCGCGGGTGACCGTGACCACGCGCTTTCCGCGTGACGCGGCGCGCCGGTACGCGGCGGTGTCCGACAGCGAGACGTCGCTCCCCCGGCTCCGGGTCGTCGAGGCCGACTTCCTGAACCTACGCGCCGTCGCCGCGCTCCTCGACGACGTACGCGAGCACCAGCCGCACCTCGACATCCTGGTCAACAACGCGGCCCAGACGATCCGGCGGCCCACCGCCTACCACCGGGAGGTGCTGGCGGCGGAGCGACTGCCGTTGACCGGATCCGCGGCCACGGTCGAGGTGCACACCGCCCCGGTCGGGGACGGCGCCAACACTCTGGAACTCACCCGTGGTGGAGCACTCGCCGCGCTCCCGCCCACGGCCGCGGATCTCTTCCCCTCCGGTGCGGTCGACGAGAACGGCGAGCCACTCGACCTGCGCTCGACCAACAGTTGGCGGCTCCGGCTGCACCAGGTGAACCCGGCGGAGTGGCTCGAGTGTCACCTCGTGAACGCCTTCGTCCCGTTCCTGCTGACCGGCCAGCTCCGGGAGCTGATGGAGGCGTCACCCGCTCCCGACCGGTACGTCGTGCAGGTGTCGGCGATGGAGGGCCGGTTCGACCGGTGGCACAAGCCGCCGTTCCACCCCCACACCAACATGGCCAAGGCCGGGCTGAACATGCTCACCCGCACCGCCGCGGCCGACTACGCCGAATCCGGCATCTTCATGAACGCCGTGGACACCGGCTGGGTCACCGACGAGAACCCCCACCCCATCCGGCGGCACCTCCGCGCGAACGGATTCCGACCCCCGCTGGACGCGGTGGACGGAGCCGCCCGCGTGTACGACCCGATCGTTCGGGGGGTCAACGGCTCGCCCGTGTTCGGCGAGTTCCTGAAGGACTACCAACCCATCTCGTGGTGACAACGGCGCGTGGTGATCAACGGGGGCGTCAGCCACCGAGGACGACCCCAGCCCTCCGGATGGACCGCGCGGCCACTTCCTCCACCGCGCACCTCGCCCGCCCGAAGCACGATCAGTAGACTCCCGTGCCAACACACCGCACCTCATGCCCAGGAACCACCATCGGCCACCGAAACACCCGAAAACCCTGCGAACCCAGCAACCTCGCCTCTAACCTGAGAGAGGGGGCTCCCGGCTCCCGGCTCCCGGCTCCCGGCTCCCGGCTCCCGGCTCCCGGCTCCCGGCTCCCGGCTCCCGGAGTTAAGCAGTGACCCTCCCCCCGGATCACCAGCACCCCCCGGAAGACGACACGTGGTCGACCTTCCCCGACCAGTGCGTCGTGCTCGTGATCGTGCGAACACTCACCTCGGCCGTCGTCGCTCTGGAGACACTCAAACTCTTCCGGGGTGACAGCGACGTCCAAGTACGGTTCGCCATCGACTCGGGGACCGCGTTCCACGCCGGAGTCGAGGAACTGCTGACCGACGTCGCCCCAGGCCACCACCCGCCGCTCGACGAAGCCGGCTCCCTACGGCCGTGCCTCGTGCTCACCGCGAGCGAGAACGTGGACCTCAGCCCGTTCACCTGCCCCATCGTGTTGGTACAGCACGGCATCGGCTTCAACAAGTACGTGCCGGACTCCCGAACCCAGGAGGTTCGCCTCTCCGGGGTTCCCCGACCCGAGTTCACCGACTGGCCGAACCTAACCACACTGCTCGGGCATCCGGCGCAACGGGAACAACTCGTCGCTGCTGGGCTCCACACGCTCGCCAAGTCGTCGGAGGTGGTCGGCGACCCCGCCCACGACGCGATGCGCGCCAGCGGCCACCTGCGGGACCGGTATCGCGCCGCTCTCGGCCTGGAGGACGGCCAGACACTGGTCGCTGTCAGCTCCACGTGGGGGCCGGAGAGCCTCATCGGCCGACACCGACACCTCCCTGGCGACCTTCTCGCCGAACTCCCCCACGACACGCACCGCGTCGCGCTGGTCCTGCACCCCAACGCCTGGTCGTGGCACAGCCCATGGCACGTCCACAACACCTACGCCGACGCGCTCGAAGCCGGGCTGCTCCTCATCCCGCCCGAGCGTGGGTGGGGGGCGACCCTGCTCGCGGCGGACGTGGTGCTCGGCGACCACGGCTCGGTCACGCTCTACGCGGCCGGGATTCGGCGCCCGGTGTTGCTGGCCAGCGACGGCGGAGCGGACAGCGTGTCCGGCACCCCGGCGGAGGAACTGCGGTCGATCGCTCCACGACTCGCGGTCGACGCCCCACTCGCTCCGCAGATCCAGCGCGCCATCGCCGACCACCACCCTGGCGCCTACGACGCGTGGGCCGCACGTACCTTCGCCCATGTGGATGACGCCCACACCCACCTGCGCGACGTCCTGTACCAACGCCTCGGACGCCGGCCACCCACGGCACCCCCCTGGCGCCCGGCGCTCCCCCAGCCCCAACCCCGTCCGGCGGCGCGGCCCGTCACCGCGTTCGAGATTCACACCCGCCACGTCGACGGATCAGCCGGACCAGCCGCATCGGACAGAACAGTGGAGGTCGTTCGTCACCCCGCCTCCGTTCGCTCCCCACGGGACGTCGCCGGAACCTACCGGCACCTGGCGGTCGCGGAGTCCCACCCCAACACGGCGCTGACCCACCTCGCCTCCGTGGTGTACACCGAGGCACCCACCGTCGCCAGCGCCCGCGCCTGGACGGAGATCGCGCTCGACTCCTTCCCCGGCTGCCTGCTGACGGCCGCCACGGCGGGCGACGAGGGACGCGTGGCGATCCGCGGCGCGGACACGTGGCACGTCCACGGAGTACTCGGCCTCGACACCTCCGTCTGGTCCGCCGCTGTCTACGCTCGCCTCCGGTCCGGCGCCAGCCTCGAGGGCACACACGTGGTGCGGGTGGCCCGATCCACCCACGTGATCACCGTGACCACCCACAGCCCCGACCCCCAGGTGGCGGCACAGTCGCCTCCGACCTGACCGGAGGCGGAGCCCCGGTGCGCCGGTGAGCGAGCGCGGATTCCGGAGCACCAGCCTCACGCCTCGACGAACCGACGGATCACGTCCGCCGTCCGCCGTGGGCTGCGCGGTATGGCAGGTGGCCGGTGTCGAGTTCGTCGCGCCATGACGCTCGCACCGACCGAATCTGGTCGACGTTCGCGAGACCCGGGCAACGGCCGGTGCCGAACGCGCGCTCGAACAGGCGCTCGGCGAGATGCGGATCCTGTCCTTGACGCACCTCGATCGGCACGGGAAGACCACTACCAGAAAGGTCGACCCGATACCCCTCGCGCACACCAACGGCCACTGGTACTTGGTGGCCCACTGCCGCCTCGCCGGAAGTCCGCTGGTTTCGGGTCGACCGAGTCGTCAGCGCGAACGTGACCAGCGAGCGCGCTTCTTTCATTCCGATCGACGCGGTTGGCGCTCCACCGTCCTCGGCGGCGGCGCTCACCGAGGTCTGACCGGGGCTGGTCCCGGCCGGCACCGCCGCCGACCGACGACGTCCGGCCGCGTGTGCGTGTGGAGTTGGGGGCCGGTCCGTGGGTCAGATTGGGGCGAGGTCGGCGCGGAACCATTCCAGTTCGCGGGCGCGGGGGCTGCCGCCCTCGCGGAGGATGAATATCGCCCGGTCGAGGTGCTCGACGGCATCCGCCGTGAGGTCCTCCGCGACGAGGGACCTGGCGAGGCACTCCCGGGCCTGGGCCTCGTAGTAGTCCTGGCCCAGCGACCTGAGCACGACCACCGCGTCGTTG
The DNA here is from genome assembly GCF_018437505.1 of Spiractinospora alimapuensis. NCBI lineage: Bacteria > Bacillati > Actinomycetota > Actinomycetes > Streptosporangiales > Nocardiopsidaceae > Spiractinospora > Spiractinospora alimapuensis. The sequence goes on from NZ_CP072467.1 coordinate 2,732,877, forward strand.
AGGTCCCGCCGTGCCTCCGCGTAGCGCTCCTGCGCGTGGTGGGCCTCACCACGCGCGACGAGTACGCGGGCGTCCATCCGGGCGTCTGGCGGGTCCAGCGCGCGAAAGCCAGCACTGGCCTGGTCCAACTCCACGAAGACGCGTTCGAAGTCCCCCATCGCGTGGGCGACACCGCCCCGGTAGAAGGCGGCCAACGCCGCTCCGCGACGCCCGTTGTGTGGATCTCCGGCGGCGGCCACGTCGTTGTGCAGGGCTTCGGAGCGGTCCAGTGCGTCCAGCGCGTCGCCCCATCGCCGCACAGCGTGCAGGTAGCGGCCGTGGAGTTCGTGGGCGGAGGCGCGCACCAGGAGTGGGAGGTCGAGTGTCGTGTCGTTGACCAGCGCCATGGCGCGTCGCAGCTCCCCGCCCGCCTGCTCGAGCCGGCCGAGGTTGGTCAGGGGTCGGGAGGTGAACGACCGCAGCCGCACCTCCGCGGCGGCGTCGCCCGCGGCGCGCGCGGCGTCGGCTCCCGCCATACCCGTCGCGGCCCAGTCCTCGACGAAGCGGGTGTCCAGGTAGAGGGCGGTCGCGAGTTCGGCCAACCGCCACGCCTGGGTGTGAAATCCCTTCGCCGCCGCACACAGGACCAGGGACCGGATCGTGTGGCGTTCGCGTTCCAGCCACTCCTGGGCCGCGACCCGGTTCCCGGCGAACGGGTCGGTCGCTCCCGCCACGAGGGCGTCCACGTCGGTCACGCGGAGTCGCACTCCTCGGGCTGCCTTCTCGGCGAACCCGAGCCGGCACAGGTAGTGGTCGATCCCGCGAACCAGGACGGCGCCGCGTTCCGTCGCACCATCGGTCTGGTCGGCCAGGGCACGGGCATGGAGGCGCAGGAGGTCGTGGCCGAACCGGAAGGTGTCCGACTGTTCCCGCACGAGCAGACCGGCGTCGCACAGCTCCCCCAACGCGCCGGAGGTGTGATCGGCGTCGATGTCGCCGTCCAACGCCCGCGCCAGTCGGGCGTCGACGCGGGGGCCGGGCCACTCGCCCAGTCGTCGGTAGAGCCGGGCGGCGTGCTCGGGCAACGGTTGGTAGATCCGGTCGAACACTCCACTGATGCCGGCGTCCGTACCGCCCAGTTCGGCGATCCGCCGTCCCTCGTCGGCCCACTCGGCCGCCAACCTCGGTAGGGCGCCCCGGCCGTCCCGGCGAATCCGCGCCGCCACCAGGGTGAGCGCGAGCGGAAGCCCGCCGCAGTACTCCAACAGGGGTTCTGCGGCACGACGGTCGGAGTCGGTGAGCGCGCCGTCGGACAACCCGCTCAGGAGCGCCCAGCTCGCGTCGTCGTCCAGCGCGTCCAGGTGGATCATCCGCGCGCCGCCGATCTCGAGCTCGGCGAGCGAGGGACCGGCACTGCTCGCCACGATCACGCTGCCGGGCCCGGTGGGGGCGAGGGTCGCGAGCTGCGCCGGATAACGCGCTCCCTCCACCAGGATGAGGGTCGCCCTCTCTTTCAACCGGTCGCGGAAGAGGCCCAGTCGCCCCTCCCGGGTCGCCGGCAGGTAGTGGTCGCTGGTGCCCAACGAGCGGAGAATCTGGATCACCGCGTCGTCCCAGTCCTCAGCGCCCGCCGAGGCCGGGTATTCGAGGTAGAGACGCCCGCCGGGGAACGACGGCGCGTAACGGTCCGCCGCCTCGCGCATGAGCGCGCTCTTGCCGATGCCCTGGACACCGTTGAGGACGATCGAGGTAGTACCTCGGGAGCGACCGCACAGGTGCTCGATCGTGGCGAGTTCGGAGACCCGGTTCACGAAGTCCGGCGTCGTCGGCGGCACGAAGCTCGGAGCCTGGCTGGCGGCGTTGTTATTGATGGTGACTGGCCCTTTGAAGTCGCGGCCCTGGATCGACGTCTCCGCGTTTCCGCTGTTGTCGTTCCGGTGATCGTCGTTGGCCATGGGTCCCTCCTGCAGGGGGGTGCGCAGGAATGAGCGGTGGTCTGGAGTCAACGCTACGTGCTGGGCGACACCCGGTGCGAGAGTTTTCCGGGCACGGAGAGCGATCAAATCTCGTCACCACGTAGAAATGAGATAAAACCTTTCACTACGATGTCGGGGTGTCCCGTGCGGCCCCCGCCCGCATCAGGTCGGCGCGGCCCAGTCGTCAGGAGCTCCGGCATGCCTCAGACCAATGACGTCGACGGGCCGTCGCAGGAGGAGGACCCGTTCGCCACCGCGGGTCAGTACCCCCCTCGACTTCCCACCGACCGGCCCACCTCGGCGCGGACCTGCGCGATGGCGATGGGGAGCAAGGACAACTTCGCGATCGACCGCGACTTCGTGCGGCAGTCCCTCAACGCGTTCCCGGAGTTTCTCGACCTCGCCCGGGAAAGCCGTATGTTCCTCTACCGCGCGGTGCGTTATCTCGCTCGGGACCTGGGGATCCGCCAGTTTCTTGACCTGGGGTCGGGGCTCCCGATCGACGGCAACGTGCACCAGGTCGCCCAGTCCTTCGCGCCGGACGCGCGGGTGGTGTACGTCGACAGTGACCCAATCGTGGTGGTGCACGGGCAGTCCGAACTCAGTGACTTCACGACCACCGCGTTCGCCCGCGCCGACATCACCGAACTGGACACGGTGCTCGCCTGCCCCGAGGTCCGGAACCTGATCGACTTCGACCAGCCGATGGCCGTCCTGCTGCTGTCCATCCCGCACCTGCTCGAGGACGACGAGGTCGTACAGCGGACCATCCACGAGCCGATGAAGCGCGCGGCCCCCGGAAGCGTGCTCGCGCTGACCCACATCGTGGCCGAGGACGACGCGACGGCCGCCGCCACCTCCGAGCTCATCAACGGCCTGGGTCTGCCTTGGCGGACCCGCACCCGCGACACCGTCTCCGGCTGGTTGCGCGCGTACGACCCGATCGACCCCGGCCTCGTCGACATCAACCGCTGGCGCCCCGACGAGACGCAACCCCCCGTGGCCGAGGCGCACCCCCTGGTCCGCGAGTACATCGGCGTCCCGGTCGGTGACCGCCGGATGCACGAGTGCGGTGGGCTCTTCTGCAAGACGGCGTAGGCCCAACGCCCCGACTTCTCCGCCGTCGCGGGACCACCTCGGGACACATCCACCGCACCCCGACAGCGTGTCGCCTCGGCCTCACGCCGTCGACGACGGTCCCGTGAGGCTGGGCGTCTCCCGGACGTCCCAGCGCCATTCCTGGGCGTGAGCCGTGGCCGCCGTCGGCCGCCCTCCCGATGGGAGTTCTCCGTTGCCCTACCCACTCGCGGCTGGTACGTTCAGAATCAACTGAACGTATTGATCGTTAATGATCGAGAGCGTGATATCGGATGCGGATTCATACCGACACCGATCGCTGCGCCGGCACGGCCATGTGCGTGTTCGTCGCTCCGGAGATCTTCACGCTGAGCGACGAGGACGTGGTCGAGGTCCGTGCCCGGGTCCCCGGGGCACAGCATCACGACTCCGTACGCCACGCCGTCCGTGCGTGCCCAACAGCCACCATCAGCGTCCGCGAGTCCGTGGACGGAGAGGACGACAGCGATGACCACCCACTCGACGGTGAACCTCACTGATCCGGAACTGGCGCGCAGTCCAGCCCGGAGCCACGCGACGATCCGGGAGAGCGCACCGATCGCTCGCGCCGAGATCCCCGGTGTCGGGCAGGTGTGGCTCGTGTCCCGGTACGAGGATGTCAAGGCCGTACTCAGCGACTCCAGGTTCGTTCGGAACCCGGACAACGTGCCAGGTATGAAGGCGAACAATCTGACCCAAGCGTTCCGACAGCACTCCGGGATCAACGAAGAGTTCGCCGTGTACACCAGCTCCTCGCTCACACAACTCGACGCGCCGGAGCACTCACGGCTACGGAAACTGGTCTCCCGCGCGTTCACAGCACGACGCATCGCCGCGTTGCGCCCCAGCGTCGAGCGGATCGCCGAGGACCTGCTGGACGCGCTACCCAGCCACGCCGAGAACGGCGTCGTCGACCTGTTGGCACACTTCGCCTACCCGTTGCCAGTCACCGTGATCGGCGAACTGATCGGCGTCCCACATCGCGATCGCGCGGTATGGAAGGAGAGGTCGGGGGCGGTTCTCACCACGATATCCGGTGGTGCTGATCCCACCGTGATCAACGAAGCCCTGGGAAACCTGATCGACTACGCCCAGGACATGATCGAGCAGCGCCGACGGGAACCCCGGGACGACCTGACCAGCGCGCTGGTCCAGGCGCAGGAGAAGGACGGGGACCGGCTCAGCACCACGGAGATGGTCACGTTGATCTTCACTCTGGTGTTCGCGGGACACGAGACCACCGCCACTCTGATCGGCAACGGCACCGTCGCTCTGCTCAGTCACCCGGACCAGCGAGCCAAATTGCAGCGGGACCCCGCGCTGCTCCCCCGCGCCGTGCACGAGATGTTGCGCTGGTGTGGAGTGATCACCCTGGGCGGCAGACCGGGGTACGCGACCGAGGACGTCGAGCTCAACGGCACCGTGATTCAAAGGGGCGAGGCGGTCATGACCTCGCTCGTGGGGGCCAACTTCGACCCCCGAGTGTTCGCGGATCCCGACGCCTTCGACATCACGCGGGACACCGACGGCCGCCCGGAGACACACGTGGCCTTCATGCACGGCCCGCACTATTGTCTGGGGGCGGCCTTGGCCCGCCAGGAGGGTGAGGTCGCGTTCGAGGCTCTGCTGCGCCGATACCCCCGGCTGGCTCTGGCCACGGACTCTCGGGAACTCGAACTCGACGCCAACTTGGCCCAGTTCCGCTACGCCGCGATTCCCGTGACCCTCCACTGATCCCACGAAGCACCGGCGACGGCGGGCGCGCGACCATGGTGAGGACGGCTCCAGGCGCACGCCCGATCGGGGAACCACGTCCATCTCGCCTGCTACCTTCAGTGGGTACTGAATGATCATTTCGTGGGTGAGGTGTGCGTGGTTATCAACGACCGGGAGCGTGAGCTTCTGGACCGCTTCGGTCTCTACTTCGAGCGAGCCGGCAGCACACAGACCGCGGGCCGTCTCGTCGCGTGGCTGATGATCTGCGATCCACCGGAGCAGTCGATCACCCAGCTCGCGGAGGGCACCGACGTGAGCAAGGCGTCCGTGAGCACCGTGGCACGGCACCTGGAAGAGGCCGGGTACCTCGAACGGGTGCCCCACGCCGGTACTCGGCAGCACTACTACCGGCTGCGTAAGGGCGGCATGACCACCGTCGTCAAGCATCGCCAACGGTTCCTGGACGACGCCGCCGCACTCGGAAGAGATGCGTTGGAGCTGATGGGTCCCGACGCCGCACGCCTGGAGACGCTACGGGAATGGACCGGCCTCATGGAGTTCATGTCCGGGAGGCTCGACGCGCTGGTGGAGGAGTGGCAGGAGCAGTGGCGTGACCGCCAGGCGTGACGTCACCCGCGTGCGCTCCACCACCACCGGCGCGGGCTGCGACCGTCCCCGATCGTGACCAGGCCCACCCACCATGAGTCGACGTGCGGGACGCCACGTCCAACCGATGGGGTGCGCATCGACCCGCTATACCGGTGTCGACGACACCCACCCCCATGCCCTGAGGTTCGATGGTGGCGGGCGGGGACGGATCCATCCGATCGGCTGAGGCGGACGGGTCGTGCGCCGCCCTAGTCTGGGCAAATGCGCTGGTTGTGGTTCCCCGTCCTGGGGGCGATGCTTGTCTTCGGCTCGCTGACCGTGGCGTCGGTGGCGACCGTGTTCGGCGACCGTAGGATTCCGGACTGGCAGGGGCCGGAGCGGTCCTGGCTGGACTTCCTTCCCGCCGCTTCCGGGTTCGTCGTCGGCGGGATCGCCGTCGCCCTGTTGGGACTCGTACTGTTGCGCGGGCGTACACCGGACTGGGTCTTCCCCGTGGGATCGATCGTGGCCAGTGGAGTCGTGTGCCTGACATCGCTGGCGCTGTGGGACGTGCCGCAGGGCCTCTTCGGGCACCCCTTCGGGCCGGGGGAGCTGCTCGGGCTCGCGCTCGCGCTCGGGGTCGCCGCCTACCGCGCGTCGCCCGTCTGGCTGATGGCCGGTGTCGGGGCGGCAGCCGCCGCGCTGCTCTCCGACCGGCTGCGCGACTCCGCCCCGATTGTCAGCCACCGCGACCTGGTCTACATCGTGCTCGGCCTGATGATCATGGTGGCGCCGGCGTTGTACCTGCGCTGGCGCGACCGTCAGCGCCGGGACCAGTTGGCCCTGGCCCGGCAGGAGGAGCGTCTCTCCATCGCGCGCGACCTGCATGACGTCGTGGCCCACCAGGTCACCGGCATCGTGGTGCGCGTCCAGGCCCTGCGGCACATCACCGCGAACGAAGCGAACGGGTCGGGCCGAGACAACGGCGAGGGGCAGTCCACGGCGGGAGCCGTGCGGGACTCGCTGCCGGAGATCGAGGAGGCCGCGAGCGACGCACTGCGGTCCATGCGTGACCTCGTACACACGTTGCGCGACGCCGGTGATCCGCCGAAGGGACCGTTCGACGCCGCCGCGCACCTGACCGCCCTGCGGCAGGAACGCCGCTACGACCAACCGGAGGTGCGGGTGACGGTGGACGGACCGCTCGACGACCTCCCGCCCGACGTCGGCCACGCGGTGATCGCGATCGCCCGGGAGTCGGTCACCAACGCGCTGCGGCACGCCGTCGGCGCGCGCCGGATCGACGTCGGGGTGTGGCGCGAGCGCGACAGCGTGCACGTGCGGGTCGTGGACGACGGCGACGGGTCCCCCAGCCTGACCCCACGGGGCGGCTTCGGTCTGGAGGGCATGACCGAACGCGCCCACCTGCTGGGAGGCACCTTGGACGCCGGGCCGCCCACGGCGGGCGACGGATGGCGAGTCCACGCCGCGCTGCCCACGACACGAGTAGGGGTGAGATGACCATCCGCGTCCTGCTGGCCGACGACCAGCAAATGGTTCGCACCGGATTCCGGCTGATCCTCAACGCCGAGCCCGACATCGAGGTCGTCGCCGAGGCGGCCGACGGGCTCGAGGCACTGCGGTTGGCGCAGGAACACCGTCCCGACGTGTCGCTGCTCGACATCCGCATGCCCGGCCTGGACGGGCTGGAGGTCACCCGGCGGTTGGCGGGGCCGGGAGTGGCCGAGCCGGCGCGGGTGGTCGTCGTGACCACGTTCGACCTGGACGAGTACGTCGACGCCGCGCTACGTGGCGGAGCGCTGGGGTTCCTGTTGAAGGACGCCGGTCCCGCCCTGCTCCTGGAGGCGGTGCGAGCCGCCGTACGGGGCGACGCCCTGGTGTCGCCGCAGATCACCACCCGGCTATTGCGCCACTTCGCCGGGCGCCGCCGGCCGAGTGCCCGGGACGACCACGAGCTCTCGCCCCGTGAGCTCGACATCGTGCGTGCCGTCGCCACCGGCCTGACCAACGCCGAACTCGCGCGGAAGCTCTTCATCTCCCTGGGCACCGTCAAGTCCCACCTCGCGAGCGTGCAGACCAAGGTTCAGGCGCGCAACCGGGTCGAGATCGCGGCCTGGGCCTTCCGACAGGGTCTGATGGACGAACCGCACTGAACCCGTCGACCCATCACAGGACGCGGCGGGGCTCCTTGGGGTCGCGGCGGTGTCGCCACCGCTTCCACTCCCGCGGGTAGCCCACCGACACCTCCTCCATCCGGAGACCGCCCACCTCGTGGCTGCGCGGAATGTGCAGGTGCCCGTACACACAGGCCACCGCCCGGTAGGTCTGGGGCCAGTGCGCGGTTCGGGTCGTCCCGCACCACAGCGAGAACTCCGGGTAGAAGAGGGGGTCCGTGGGTTCGCGAAGGAGTGGCCAGTGACTGACCAACACGGTGGGCAGGTGGGGGTCCAGGGCGTCCAGCCGGGCCTCCGTGCGGGCGACGCGGTCCGCGCACCAGGCGGCCCGGCTCGGGTACGGGTCCGGGTGCAGCAGGAACTCGTCACTGCACACCACCCCGACGTCGTAGGCCTGACGCAGCGCACTGTCGGTGTCGGGCACGCCTGGGGGAAGGAAGGAGTAGTCGTAGAGCTGGAACAGCGGCGCGACGACGACCGGCCGGTCCCCGGCGGACCAGACGGGGTAGGGGTCCTCCGGGGTCAGGACACCGAGCTCCCGGCACAACGCGACCAGGTGGTCGTAGCGCTCGGCCCCGCGCAGGGTCACCGGATCCGTGGGCGGTGTCCACAGCTCGTGGTTACCCGGGACCCAGAGCACCCGCGCGAAGCGACCGGCGAGCAGGCGCAGCGCCCAGTCGACGTCGGCCACGGTCTCGGCGACGTCGCCGGCGACGATCAGCCAGTCCGCCGGGTTCCGGGGCCGCAACGCCTCCAGGACGTCCCGGTTCTCCGGATGTGAGACGTGCAGGTCGCTGACGGCGTACAGCCCTGCCGGGGTCGTCACACGGGTTTCCGCAGCACGCCGCCGAACTCGTAGATGGCGTTGTTGTCCTCGGACGTACCCACGAACGGACGTAGCGGTTCGTCCACCTCGGCCAGCGGCGGCTGGTCGGGGTCGGGACGCCACTGCCGCACCGGGCCGAGGCCCGGCTCAACGACCTCGAGCTCGGAGAACCAGGGCTCGATCTCGGCGGGAACGCGCGTCCGCCACTCCATCCCACGCTCGGTGTAGAACGCGGTGAGCGCGTCGGCGTCCTCTCGGCTGTCGGACGCGACGTGGGAGAACGCGACATAGCTGCCGGCCACCGCCCGTGCCATCGGACCGTCGATCATGCGCCGGACGGCCGACTCGTCGGCGATGCAGTGCGGAACCCCGAACAACAGGATGCCCAGGGGCTGGTCGAAGTCGATCAACCGCTGGGTCTCCTCGTGGTCGAGGACCTCGTCCGGTCGCGTCATGTCGGCGTCGATCACGGTCGTGGACTGGTCGTCCGCCAGCAGGGCCCGGCCGTGGGCCAACACGATCGGGTCGTTGTCCACGTAGACCACGCGCGCGTCGGGTTGGAACGCCTGGGCGACCTCGTGCACGTTGTTCTGGGTGGGCAGGCCGCTGCCCAGGTCGAGGAACTGGCCGATCCCGGCGTCGCGGGCGAGGAAGCGCACCGCACGATAGAGGAACCGACGGTTGTGCCGCGCGAGGTCCAGGTTGCCCGGCCACTGTTGTGCCGCGTCGATCACGAGTTGCCGGTCGACCGCGAAGTTGTCCTTACCGCCCAGTCCGTAGTCGTAGCACCGCGCCGGGGTGGGGCGCCCCGTGGGAATGGGCGGAGGGAAGCCCCCGTACTCGGGTCCGACATCCAGCGAGGACTCACCAGGGGCTGTCATACGGTCTCCAGGGGGCGGAAACGAGCGATTCGGACGGCGTGACAGAAATCCCCAACCTAGCATCTTGACCGCCTCGGGGAGAATTCACGCACCGGCCTGAAATGATCTTCATTGGGGTGGCGTGGATTGACCAGGGTAGGCATTTCCGCAGCTCGTCACCACCAGTCCGGGACGGCCGAGTGGAAATCCACTCAACACATTCACATTCGTGAACACATCGAAGATCACGGTTGGATAAGCCTTCGGCGCCCGACCACTCGCGCCGCGGCGGCGGCGGAGCGGCGCGACGGGTGTGGTGGCGAGGGGTGGCGCCGACCGCCCCGAGGCTTCGAGAAGCCCGCCGCCACGGGCATGCGCGTTCGTTGGCGCTGGCCGTGTGGGCTCCTTCCGGTACGGTGAGACGGTTCGCTCCCGATAACCCCGATCCCCCGGAGTGTCCCGTGGCAGCCTCATTCTCCCGAGATGACCTCCGCGAAGCGGCCAGCCCATCATCCTTCGAGCTGGGCGAACGCTGTGTGGACTCCGTCGCCAACCTGCGGTTGCGCAACGGCGCGCTGCACGCGACGGTGCACGGCGAGGAACCGTTCCGTGTGCGGCTCGGCATCGGACCGGACGGGCTGGACGGCCTGTGCACCTGCCCCGACGCCGACGGTGGTGCGTTCTGCCCGCACCTCGTCGCCGTGGGCCTGGCGAAGTTGGTGGGGGCCGGCGCCAGCACCGACGTCGAGGGTGAGGACGCCGCGACGGCCGAGCTGCGCGGGCACCTCACGCAGTTCGAGCGCCGGGAACTCGTCGAGTTGCTGCTCGACCTCGCCGTGGAGGACGAGCAGGTGGAGGCGGGGCTGCGCGCCGCGACGCTGCGCCGGCTGCTGCTGCCCGAGAAGCCACCGACCGAGGCCACCATCGAACGCCACGTGAACGCGCTGATCCCCCCGGCCGGCGCCCCCGACCACCTGACGGCGCTCGACTACGCCGAGCGGATCGCGGAACTCGCCGACATGACGGTCGAGGCGCAGGAGGCCGGTCTCAACGCCGCGGCGGTGTGGGTGGGGCAGTACTCGGTCACCCGGATCGAGGAGGTGGGCCTGGACGTTCCCGACACCGACGGAGAACTGGCCGAGGCCGTGTTCGATCTCGCCCAGGCACACGCCGAGGCGTGCGCCGAGCTGCCCGACGCGTCGACCGGACTGGCGTCGTGGCTGGTGGACCGACAGCTCGGCACGGTGTTCGGTGACTGTTTCGTCGTCGCGGACTACGCCGACGCCCTCGGGGAGGCCGGCATCGCCGCCTACGGAGGTCTGCTCCACGAGCACGCCACCAACGGGTGGGCCGCCGACGTGGCGCGGCTGTCGAACGACCTCGCCACCTTCCGCCGCACCGACCCCTGAGTCGGCCCCACCGCCGCTACACCGGCACGTTCTCGGACGCGTCCTCGGCTCGCTCCTCCTCGGTCAGGGGACGCAGCACGCAGAAGTGGTTCCCGTCGGGATCGGCCATGACGGTCCATGTCGCGTCCGCGCTCTGCCCGACGTCGGCGCTCCGCGCGCCCAACGCCTCCAGCCGTGCGACCTCCGCCTCCTGGTCGTCGGGCCGCAGATCCAGGTGTAGGCGGTTCTTGGTGACGTGGGATTTGGGGACCTTCAGGAACAGGAGGTCGGGTGCCACTCCTTCCTCCGGGCTCCCCATTGGAGGCCTCAGCACCACTTCGTCGTCCCGCTCGAAGGTGCGCCGCCAGCCCAGAGCCTCCTCCCAGAAGCCCGCCAGCCGGCCGGGATTGGGAGTGTCCACGCAGAGGCACTGAATGCGAAGGGTCATGCCGCCCATACTCGCTCCCGAACCCCGCGACGTCCACCACATCGGCGAAAGTTCCCGACCGTGGACGACCTTTGTCGGTATTCACGAATATCGCGGCCCCGACTGGCGCGGATTCCGTTCGTTCACCGAAGTGACAACCGGAATTCCGTCGAGAGCAAGACAATTCCTCATAGGATCACGCCAATGAGAATCACGGTGTTGGGTGGAAGCGGTGCCTGGCCGGTGGCTGGTGGGGCCTGTGGGGGCTACCTGGTCCGTTGGGCCGACTACCGGTTGCTGATCGATCCCGGCTTCGGCAGCCTCGGTCACCTGCTGGGACACACGCGGGCCGAGGACGTGGACGCGGTACTGGTCAGCCACGGTCATCCTGACCACTGCGCGGATATCAACCCGTTGCTGCGGGCACGGACCCTGAGCACCAGTCCGCCGGACCGACTGACGGTCGCCGCGCCACACGGCGCACTGGACGCGATTCTGGCCCTTGACGAACCCGGTTTCCTCGACGACTCCCACCGTCTCGCGGAATTCACCCCCGGCGACGCCTTCCGCCTCGGTCCGTTCCAGATCCAGTCCGTCGCTCTCCCCCATTCCGTGGACAACGCCGGATTTCGCATCTCCGCCGGGGGAAGGCACCTCGCCTACACCGGTGACCGCGGCCCCGACCCGCGCATGGTCGACCTCGCCTCCGGCGCGGACGTGCTCCTGGCGGAGGCCACGTTCCCCGAGGAGGTTCCGGCGCGCCACCGGGGGAACCTGTCCAGTGCCCGGGACGCGGCCGTCGAGGCGACGAGCGCCGGCGTGGGCCACCTCGTTCTCACCCACCTGTGGCCCGGCACCGCCCACAGGCGCGCCTACGAGGCGGCGGTCCCGTATTTCCGTGGCCCGATCAGTGTCGCCCAACCGACAATGGAGCTCGACCTCGGTTCGGCGGACCACGCGTCCTGAGCGGCCCGCCGCTGGAAAAGCTTGGGAGGGGACGCCTCATGGCGCCGTTACCCCGCGCCGTCCTCGGTGTGAACGCGATGCTGCGGATGCAGACGGCCTGCCCGGCGACCTTCGCGGCCCTGGTCCTGGACGCCGAACCGCTGGTCCCCGAGGGAGAAGGGATCGAGTTCCTCGACGCGACGTCACCGGACCCGCCGGGCGGTCCCGTCCCCGAGGAGTACGTGCGCGCCATCGAGTCCGGCACCCGCGCGGCCCTCACCGACCCCACGACGGGCCAGCCGCTCTACACCGCCGGCCTCATCCTGCGCCACGTCCGCTGGCACGAGGTCGACTCCAACGAACGCGACTTCACCCGAGCCGGCACCCGCGCGGCCCAGGAGGTCCTGGCGTGCGTGACCGAGTCCCGCGCCCCGCGACCGATCCGGGGGCGGTAGCGCCACCGTCGACTTCGCTCAGTCGTAGGGTCGGAACACCGATGTACGAATAGTGAACGGGCCCGCGTTGACAGTGTCGCCGAAAACCGCGTCACGACGTGCACGGTACTGCGGACCGACCAGGTCCGGACCTGGATCCGAAAACACGGTGACCGTTGATTTCCGTGGATCCACGATCAGATAGGTGGGGATCCACATCGCCGCGTAGTCGGCTGTCTTCTCAACGTAGTCGTTGTCCGGGTTGGAGTCGGAGACGACCTCGGCAACGAGCCGGACGTCCTCCGGGGAGACGTAGCGACCCTCCCCCAACAGGGCGGCTTCGGGTAACACGATCACATCCGGCCGACGCGACCGCTCCAGCGGAGCGGACTCCACGATGGGGCCGGAATGCGCGATCAGCTCCCCCGCGAGAGTCTCCGCTCCCTTGTCGAACTGTCGGATCAGCACCTTGGTGGCGAGAGCATGGCGGATGGGTGGGCTCGTCCGGACGTTGACGCCCGAAGCACCGACCTCTACGTCCCACACCTCGTGCCTGGCCATGATGTCTTCGGCGATGGCCCGAAGCCGCTGGTACTGGACCTGTTCGGGTGGCTCCACGTCTCCGAGCCTAGAGGACCGTCATCCTCAGGCCTGGGAATCGGCGCTACTCCACGACCTGCCAGTCGACCGTGGCGACGCCCTGACTGGCGGAGGCGATCTCCTCGAAGGCGGCGCGGGAGAGGTCGAGGCAGCGGCCTTCGACGAAGGGGCCGCGGTCGTTGATGCGTACGGTGACGCTCCTGCCGTTGGCGGGGTTGGTGACCTCGACCATCGTGTCGAAGGGCAGGGTCTTGTGCGCGGCCGTCATCGCGTTGGGATCGAACCGCTCACCGTTGGCGGTCATCTGGCCCTCGCCGTAGTTGGAGGCCTCGCACGTGCCCCCTTCACCGGAGGGCGTCGCGGCGGCCGACGGGCCCGAGTCGGAACCGTCGGAGTCGCCGGACTCGTCGGAGGAGTCGGAGGCATCGGCACTGTCGTCGGTCCCGGTCGAGTCCTCCGTGGCGGCCGGTTCGGGTTCCGGCGCGTCCTCGGTCTCCTCCGACTCCGGTTCCGCCTCCGCCTGCGCGGATCCGCTACCGGTCTGGGTCGCGTCGTCGCCCGCGTCCTGGCGCCGCTGCTCGGCGTCCTCGAGGTCGGCGTCGGTGCGCCCCTGCGGCTCGCCGAACGGCAGCGCCGCCGCCTCTGTCGTCTCCACCGCCTGTGGTTCCTCAGGGGTGTCTCCGCCGAACATCACCGCCGCTCCGGCCGTACCGGTGGCGAGGATCAGAGCCCCGGCGGCGACGGAGGTGACGAACAGCCGCGTGGGAAAACGCCGAGCACGTCGATGTCTGGTCACGAGGGAAGTCCTGGGATTGGGGACAGGAGTGACTGGCCCATGAAGGGGACCAGAAGCACCCACTATACATAACGTATGAATAACGGAAATTTCGGATAGTTTTGCCTGGGACGTCGAATGCCCAGTTCAGGGGACACAAGACCCATGGTTCGACAAACCGCACGCACCTCTCGCCCTCTAGCGAGTGGTATCGGACACCCACGGGCGGCCCTCCACCTGACGCTCCCCCGGTTCGCCCCGCGTTCATCGGGGCGTCCAAGCGGTGTTCCCTCCTAGTAGTATTTGGAGGGCTTAGTGTCACCGTTTTGGCTGTGGCGCGTGACTCGGCATCACATCGTCGGTCGAGTCCATCCCTCCGCGCACTGACCTACACTCACGGTGATCCAATGCGACGTGCGCTCCGATGCGGGGTTTCGCGCGTCCCACGAGCAGGGGTACTCACATCGAAGTGGAGGCCGCGTTGCCTGTGCTCTCAACTTCCCACGACAACCGTTCGTCTGCGACCCGTACAGTTGCCGTGGTCCTCGCTGGAGGAAGCGGACAGCGCATGGGCCTCGCGACACCGAAGCAACTGTTGAAGATCGCGGGCAAGTCGATCCTCGAACACACGCTGACGGAGTTCCAACAGGCTCCGGAGGTGGACGAGATCATCGTGCTGATGAACCCCGGGTTCATCGCCGACGCAGAGAAGATCGTCCGGGGCGCCGGACTCACCAAGGTGAGCCGAGTTCTGCCCGGTGGTACGTCACGTAACGCCACGACGCAGTTGGCGCTGGACGCGGTGGCGCACTACTCGCCCGACACCAAGCTCCTGCTGCACGACGCCGTGCGGCCCCTCCTCGGCCAGCGGGTCATCTCCGACAGCGTCACGGCCCTGGACTCCTACGACGCCGTCGACGTCGCCATTCCCTCAGCGGACACCATCATCCGGGTGGAGGACGACGTCCTCGTCGACGTGCCGCCGCGCTCGGAGCTGCGTCGTGGCCAGACCCCGCAGTCGTTCCGGTTGGGAACGCTGTCGGCGGCCTACGCGAAGGCCTGGGAGGACCCCAACTTCGAGGCGACCGACGACTGCTCGGTGGTGCTGCGATACAGCCCGGACACCCCCGTGTACGTGGTGCCGGGCAGCGAGCAGAACATGAAGGTCACCGAGCCCCTCGACATCTTCCTCGCGGACAAGCTGTTCCAGCTCTCCTCGTCCACCGCGCCGGCCTTCACCCCGGAGGAGTACACCAAGCAGCTCTCCGGCACCACCACCGTGGTGTTCGGCGGCAGCTACGGCATCGGTGCCGAGGTCGCGAAGCTGATCGAGGACCACGGAGGGCGGGTCTTCCGCTACTCGCGCAGCGCCACGCGCACCGACGTCGGCAACCTCGACGACTGCACCGCCGCACTGGCCCAGGCGCACGCCGCCACCGGCAACATCCACTACGTGGTGAACACCGCCGGCATCCTCCGCGTGGGCCGCCTCGACCAGACCAGCGCCGCGGAGATCGAGGAGTCGCTGCGCGTCAACTACCTCGCCCCGGTGCACATCGCGCAGGCCGCCTACCCCTACCTAAGCCAGACCCAGGGGCACCTGCTGCTGTACACCTCCAGCTCCTACACCCGAGGCCGCGCCTCCTACAGCCTGTACTCCTCGGCGAAGGCCGGCACTGTGAACCTGACCCAGGCGCTCGCCGACGAGTGGTCCGAGGACGGTGTCCGGATCAACTGCATCAACCCCGAGCGCACTCGGACGCCGATGCGCCGCCAGGCCTTCGGTGACGAGCCGGCCGACTCGCTGTTGAGCGCGGAGCAGGTGGCGCGCACGTCCCTGGACGTCATGTTGTCCGACCTCACGGGACAGGTGATCGACGTACGTCGCGCCGAGCCCTCCAGCGGTGGAGAGGGCTCGGGGCAGGAGGAGGCAAGCGCGGGATGAACCTCCGCCAGTACTTCGCCGCGAAGGAAGTCGTCGGGTACGCCGGCACCGCGCTCGCGTTCTTCCTGATGCTCATCGGCGCGGTCACCGCCAATCCGTGGTTGTTCGCCGTGGGCGCCGTCGGCACCTACGCGATGGACGTCGCGCTGATGGGGTTCCTGCCCCAGGAGGTCAGCACGCGGCTGCAGCAACTCCGGATGGGGGTCACGACCCGCGGTCTCCTGCGGCAGGTGCTGCTGCTCGCGCTGCTCGCCGCTGAGGGCGTGTCCGTACGCGTCCTCAGCGTGGTCATCCTCAGCCTGCTGGTGCTGTTCGCGCTGCAGTTCACGGCCGGTGTGACGGTGCGGATGCTCGGTTGGCGGCGCAAGCTCCCGGTCGTCACCCGCAACATCGACCTCGGCGCGCTGCGGATTCCCGACAGCCCGCCGATGGCGCTGATCCGTTCGCCTATGTCTCGGCTGCTTCCCCTGGACGTCTTCCTGGTCGCGGGAGTCACGGCCTTCGTGATCAGCGGCCTGAGCGTCCTGGTCGCGGTCGGGGCGGCCATAGCGATCGGGCTCACCGCCGTCTACCAACTGGTGATCGGTTGGCACCTGTGGCGGTCCCGGACCATCCCGCGCAGCGAGGCCGTCATGCGGCACGTGCAGGGGTGGTTGGACGACTACCAGCCCCAGGTCGTGGTCTACTTCTCCGGCTCTCCGGAGGGCGCCTACCAGGTGAACATGTGGCTGGACTGCCTGGCCAAGCTTTCCCTGCGACCCGTCATCGTGCTGCGGGAGCGGGCCATCGCCGCCCAGTTGGCGCCCACGACGGTGCCCGTCCTGTGCGTTCCGGTGTCCACCGACCTCATGGCGCTGGACTTCGGCCCGGCCCGGGTCGCGCTGTACCCCGCCAACACCGGCAAGAACATCCACATGCTGCGCAATCCCCTGCTGCGCCACGTGTTCATCGGGCACGGCGACAGCGACAAGATCGCCAGCATCAACCCCTTCACCAAGGTGCACGACGAGGTGTGGACCGCGGGGAAGGCCGGCCGGGACCGTTACGCGATCGCCCAGGTGGGGGTGCGAGACGACACGATCGTGGAGGTCGGCCGCCCCCAACTGGACACGCTGACCGGCAGCGTCTCCGACACCTCCCGGCCCACCGTGCTGTACGCGCCGACCTGGGAGGGCTGGACCGACGAACCGGGGAACACGTCCCTGATCGACGCCGG
Organism: Spiractinospora alimapuensis; assembly: GCF_018437505.1. Lineage (NCBI taxonomy): Bacteria > Bacillati > Actinomycetota > Actinomycetes > Streptosporangiales > Nocardiopsidaceae > Spiractinospora > Spiractinospora alimapuensis. The sequence goes on from NZ_CP072467.1 coordinate 2,749,863, forward strand.
CCCCCGCCTGATCGAGCTGCTGCTGCGGGCCGAGCCGGGCGTACGGGTCCTGTACAAGCCGCACCCCTTCACGGGGATCCGCTCCGCGCGGGCGCGCAGGGCGCACAAGCGGATCGTGGAACTCATCACGACCGCCAACGGGACGACGGGGCCCGCCCCCCGCTCCGCGGCGCTCAGAGAACTCGACCGAAAGCTGGCGTCGTTCGACGACGAGATCAGCGCCCATGACGAGGCGCACCACTCCCGTGAGGAGGGCGACGCCGACTCCGGTGTGGTGGAACGGCTTCGGGTCCTCAGCGACCAGTGGCACGACACCTACTGGAGTGACAACTCCGACGGCCGGCACCTGGTCATCGAGGGGCCGCGGCCCAGCCTGTACTCCTGCTTCCACCACGCGGACCTGCTCATCAGCGACATCTCCAGCGTGGTTTCGGACTTCATCGCCACCGAGAAGCCCTACGCGATCACCAACTGCGCGGGGGTCAGCGACGAGGACTTCCGCACGGCGAACCCGACGTCGCAGGCCGCCTACCTCCTCGCGCCGGACGGGTCCGGCCTGGACGAGGCGCTGTTGGCCATCCGCCAGCCCGAGACCGACCATCGGGCCGACGAACGGCGTGGGCTGCGCGAGTACCTGCTCGGCCCCCGGGAGCCAAGCTCCCAGTCCCGGTTCGACGCCGCACTGCGCGACCTCTATCGGCGGGCCGCCGAACAACACCCGGTGACGGAGTTATCGTCCGGTGGCGACGCGGTCGCGGCCACGCACTCGGCCCAGCACGCGTCCGACTGAATCCACCCAGCGCCCGGTCCGGTCCTCCTCAGGGGTGACCAGGCCGGGCGTCGTCGTTCCTGGGAGTCGCTCCACCCCGATCTTGATCCTTTCGGCATCGAGTGTCACGGTAAGTACCGCGCCGTCCCGCGTCCGGTAGCCTTCACATGTGTAAAGGCGACCACGTCTCGTTAGAACGGCGTGGCGGAATCCCCACCGTCGCCGTTCGAGTAGAGAGGATCCACTGATGCACCCAAGCCGCGGTGTCCCCGTCGCGGCCGCCCTGCTGACCGTCAGCCTGGCTCTCTCCGGATGTGGAGCGATCAGCTCCCTGACCTCCGACGACGACGCCGCGGAGTCCGAGGGCGGCGGGGAGTCGGGAGCGGACACCGGCGAGGAGGCGGGCGAGCCCGGCGGAGCCCTGGAGCGGCCCAGCGTCACCGAGCGGGCCATCCAGGGCGAACGCGAGTTCACGGCGAACGTGGTGGCCCAGCGCCTGGACGGCGACCACATGATGGTCGAGTTCCAGATGGTCAACGACTCACAGGAGACGATCTCCATCGGGCAGAGCTACCTGAACAGCCAGTACGCGGACAACTCCGCCTACCCCAAGGGCAACTTCTCCATCCTGAGCTGGTTCGACCGGGACGAGTCCGCGTTACAGCTCCCCTACCACTACAGCGACCGCGAATGCGTGTGCTCCGACACCGACGAACGGGACAACCGTCGTGTCGAGGCCGGGGAAAGCCTCACCCTCGCCGCGGTGATGCCGGCCCCACCGGCGGAACAGTCCCAGGTCACCATCTTCTCCGGGCTCACCGCGCCGTTCGTGAACGTGCCCATCGAGGACGACGGGACGGACCTGGAGATGTTCGGGCTGGAGCACCCGGACGAGGCCGACGTCGAACGAGAGACCATCCGCCTGGAGTCCGTGATCGAGCGGGCCGACCGCAGTGGGTCGGTCGTGGAGGACAGCGAGGGCACCAGCTTCAACCTGTCGACCGACGTCCTCTTCGACACCAACGAGTCGGAGTTGACCTCCGAGGCGGACTCCCTGATCGAGGACACCGCCGACCGGATCGACGCCGCCGGGGCGACCGACATCAAGGTCGAGGGCCACGCCGACGACACCGGTGACGACGAGATCAACGACCCCCTGTCCGAGGAGCGGGCGGAGGCGGTGCGCGACGCCCTCGACGAGTACCTGGACGGTGTCAGTTACGAGATCGAGGGGTTCGGCTCCCGGGAGCCGCTGTACGACGACACCAGCGAGGAGGCCCGGGAGCAGAACCGCCGGGTGACCATCAGCATTCCGGACTCCGGTGAGATGTCCAGTTCGGGCGACGCCGACTCGGAGGTGGACACCGAGGCCGACGAAGAGGCGGAGGAGGACGCTCCGTCCTCGGCGGGCACCGGGGCGGGAGCCCCGCCGGAGGACTTCACCGCGGACCTGTCGGGAAGCTGGGCCAACGACCCGATCCAGGGCGAGCTGCGACTGACGGGGCTCACCCGTATCGCTAACGACCGCGCGGTGCTGACGTACTCCATCACCAACACCTCTGACGAGCGCATCCGCGTGTGGGGACTGCTCCGCGACAACAGCCCGCGGGACACCGGTGGGCGCAACGCCGAGGGCGCCCGGCTCACCGTCCCGGAGACGGGGAACACGCACCTGACGACGCACGCGTTCGTCCCCGAGTTCGGCACCGGCGCCGAGTGCGCCTGCACCAGCCTCCGGGGGCAGCTCGACGGGTTGGACCTCGAGGTCACCGACGAGTACTACAACCTGATGTCCATCGACCCCGAGGCCACCACGGTGGACGTCCAGATCGGCGACGCACCGCCCTTCGAGGGCGTCGCCGTCGAGGGCTGACCGTGCCTCGATTCGAGTCAGGAGCCGACGATTTCGGCCCCTGACTCGAATCGGCAGGAGATTCTTCCGCGCTACCCCTGGTGATCATGCGATTACAGGAGTAGCTTGCTACACATTGGCCGGCTCCCCTCACCGACCCAGCCGCCCGTCGCGGCACTAGCAGGTGACACTCGAACCACCTGTGGAAAGCAGGGGAGCTGTGGACACGAACACCAGGAACGTTCAGGCACGTCGACCCATGCGCGACGTTCTCGCGTTCCTGCGGTTCCGGCATTCTCCTCTTCGCGCATTACCCGCGTGAACAGCTCCGCCATGTGGACGGCGTGGCGGCGTGACGGGAGGCTCATGTTTGAGGGGGACGGGCCTCCCCACCCTGCTGCGGCCATCAGGAGTGGCCGCAGCAGGTCGAAGAAAGGGGGAGGCCCGCCGTTTTTGGCTGGCGCCGGGTCTCCCCCGCATCGTAGACCCACGCGCCGATATCGCGACGGACACTTGACGAACTGCGCGGCACCACCAAGGGTTCACCATCCAGATCGGACGCCTCTGACAGCGGGGCGCCCTGCTACCGGTGCACCTCCTTCTACTTCTACTTCTTTGACCTGCGGTCATCTTGTGTGACATGTGGTCGCTTCACCAGACCACAATGGGACTGGGCTGGTGTTCGGTCGTCCTCGGCCCGCGTCCCCCATGTGTGGGGTGGGCCGGGCGTCGCCACCTGCCGGTCCAGCGCCGCACCCGGCTCACGGCGGCTCTCTGAACTTCGCGCGGTGACGCCGTCGCCGGCCACGCTTCTGCTGTCGCCTCGTGCGACAGCACTCGGGGAGGCTCCTGTCGAGGGGGCGGGACCTCCCCACCGCCGCCGCGACCGCTTGCACCCACGAGCGGCGGCGAGGAGGCCCGCCGTATCGCTGGCGGCGGGCCTCCACACCACTCCCCGCGCCCGGGCCGCGCACGGCGAGGGTCACCTCTGCGTCGAGATTCTCCGGCCGGCCCGCACGCCGCCTGGCCCCCCGCCAGCGTCCGCTCGCGAATGCTTCGCGTCGGTTTCCTCCACCAATCAGAGGCGCGCGGACGTCGCGTCGGCGCCCCGGGAAGACGTCGCCCCTCCAGTCACGATGTGTGCCGACCCATGCACGCTGACCCGAATGCCACCACGGAAAGTAACATCGTGAACCGTCTTCACGTGACCCCCGTTCCTCGGTAGTCTCTCCGGTAACTCGCCGCCCTGCTCCCGCGGCCTCCCCCCACGCCCCACCGCTCTCGTGTGGCGTGCTCTTTCTGGAGAATCACGATGAAGCGATACCTGGCGCCTATCGCCGTGGCCACCACCACGGTGCTAATCGGCAGCGCTCCAGCGCATGCCGACAACCGTCCCAGTGTGAACGTCGAGGCGACCGAAGAGTGCGGACAGGCCACGATCACGTGGACCAACCCGATGCACCGCGACTACAGCGGCGGCTACGAGATCACGTCGAGCGACGCCGACGAGATCGACGTCTCGGTCCCCGCCGGTGAGACGATCACCGAAACGATCGACGCCGAGGACGGTGCCGAGCTCCGGGCATGGATCAATAAGAGTCCCGACCGGCCGGACGGAAGCTCTCGCGGCGATGCCACCGAAATCGACTTCACCATCGACGCCTGTGAAGACGATGACGACGACACCGACCCCACTCCGGACCCGACGCCGGAGCCCACCGCGACACCGCCGGACGACAAGGACGACGAGACCGATCCCGAGGAGGAGCCGGCCGAGTGGGTCGCCGACTTCGAGCCGGCGCCGGAAGACGTCCACCCAGGTGAGTTGTGCGACGCGGACGACGCCTACCGGATCTACGCGTACACCGACGAGTCCGTCGTCCAGTGCCTCCCCGACGACAACGGCGACACCCACCTGTGGGTCGAGATCTTCGACCCGGCCGACCTCGCCACCGCGCCCTCCGAGGAGGACGACGACGAGGAGAACGACACGGGTTCCGAGGACGACGGCGACGACAAGACCGCCCCCGGCGACAGCGGCGACCGGGGCGGCCTTCCCGTGACCGGCGCGGCTCTCGGTGGTCTGATCGCCACCGCCGTCGCCGCCCTCGGTGGCGGTGCGGCCACGGTCTGGGCCATGCGGCGCCGCCGCGCGGAGAACCCCGAGGAGTAGGGCGCCACACCGCCGGGTCCTCGGGACGGGCACGGCGGCATCCCGCGGGCCGGCCCTGTCCCGGGGAGGGCCGGGGCCGGCCCGCGCGTTGTTTCGTCGCGACCCGCGCGCCGATCGGCGACGACCACCGAGGGACCGATCGGGGGCACGTACCGACCGGACGTCTCACCAGGCGCTTCGAGCGTGGCGGCCAACGGTCCCATGCCACGCGTCGCGGTCGTGACGATCGACCCCGGTCCGTGCGACGCACCGAGGAACCGCCACAGCCTCGAATGCCCCCGCGAGAGCGTCTCCCCGAGGGGATCCGCGCGGCAGGTGGTGATGGGGCGGTCCATGTCGTCCTCCTGGGAGCCCCGATCCCGAGTGCACGAGCCTCGCTACTACACTCTGTAGAGTTCGACGTTCCGTGTCAGGATCTGGAGGCCCCCTCGTGGTGGACTGGCTCGCGATCGCGGTGAACACGATCTCGGTCCTGCTCGCCGCCTGGTTCGTGTTCTCGGCGTTTCGGAAGCAACCCATGAACCTTCCCCACATCATCGGGCTGGGGGTTCTGGAGGTTGCCCTGGTCGCGCAGCTCGTGACGGCGATCGTGCTCCTGGCCGGGGGCGACCGGCCGGCGGAGCTCGCGGTGTTCATCAGTTACCTGGTGTCCATCGTCCTCATCCCACCGGCGGCCGCGCTGTGGGGGCTGATCGAACGCGGGAAGTGGGGCACCGGCGTGATCGCCGCGGCGTGCCTGGTCATCCCGGCGATGATGGTGCGGCTCCAGGACCTGTGGGCGGTGGGGGTTGGCTGACCTCTCCGGCGCCGCGGTCCGGACCGGACCCGGACGCGTCCTCATCGCCATCTACGCCGTCTTCGCGCTCGGCGCGACGACCCGCGCCGTCTACCAGATCGCCACCCGCTTCGAGGTCGCTCCGCTCGCCTACGCACTGTCGGCGCTCGCCGCCGCCGTCTACGTCGTCGCCACCGTGGGGCTCGCCCGTGGTGGCCCCTGGGCACGACGCGTGGCCGCGATCTGCTGCTCCGTCGAACTCGTCGGTGTGGTGGTGGTCGGCGCCGCCAGCTACGTCGTCCCCGCGTACTTCCCCGACGCGACGGTCTGGTCCCACTTCGGCAGCGGCTACTTCTTCGTCCCGCTGGTGTTGCCGATCATCGGACTTTGGTGGCTGTGGCGCGGCGCGCGGGACTACGATGCCTCGCATGGGCGCGCCGACTCCGAACCAGCAGACCGGGCCTGACCCGATATCCGGCGGTGCGATGCCGCCGATCGTGACCGTCGACTGGCTGAGACACCACGTCGAGACCGGTCCGACCCCCGACGACCTCGCCCTCGTCGACGTCCGGTGGTACCTGGACGGTCGTTCCGGGCTGGACGCGTACCGGGCGGGGCACATCCCGGGCGCCGTCTTCGTCGACCTCGACACTGACCTCGCGGCCCCGGCCGACTCCGTCAACGGCCGACACCCACTCCCCACACCGGACGACTTCGCCGCCGCCCTGGGCCGGGCGGGTGTCGGAGACGCGACGCCCGTGGTGGCCTACGACGACACCGGAGGTGGGTCCGCCGCCCGCCTCGTGTGGATGTTGCGCGTCCTCGGCCTTCCGGCCGCTCTGCTCGACGGTGGCCTGCCCGCCTGGGACGGGGATGTCGCCACCGGCGACGAGTTCCGGCCCCCGACGGCCCGCACCACCCTCCCCTGGCCGGACGACCGCTTCCTGGACACCGCGACGGTCCGCGGGCTCCTGGACGACCCGTCGACGCTCCTCGTGGACGCGCGGGCCCGCGGGCGCTACACCGGACAGGAGCCGGCGGCGGTCGACCCCCGCCCCGGACACGTGCCGGGCGCGTACAACGCCCCTTGGCAGGACCTGCTGGACGCCTCCGGTCAGCTCGGATCTCCGGAGCGCGTGCGCGCCCGCCTCACCGAGCTCGGTGTCCCCGACGACGCCCGGAACCCGATCGCCTACTGCGGATCCGGGGTGTCGGCCTGCCTCGACCTCGTCGCGATGGAGCACGCGGGTCTACCCGCCGGACGGCTCTACGTCGGCTCGTGGTCGGCGTGGGGCGCCGACCACACGCTGCCCAACGAAACCACGCCCTGACGCTCGACCCCGGCGGCCCCGGATCGCGCGCCCACGGCTGATTCCCGTGCTCAGCGGGGGGCGGGGGTTCGACTGAGCGCTCTGACGGGCAAGACGGCCACGGAGGGTCCTTTACGCCGACGCGAGGAGACACCCCATGGCAAGCGACGCGACACCGGTTCACCTCGGACACTACGGTGTGTGGTTGCCCGCTGGTCACGTCACCCCTGAGGTCGCCGCGGGCGTCGAGAGTCTGGGATACGGAACGCTGTGGATCGGGGGTTCCCCGGCGGCGGACCTGACCGTCGCGGAGTCGGCGCTGGCCGCTACCTCCCGGCTGACGGTGGCGACGGGGATCGTCAACATCTGGGCCTCGGAGGCCCGAACCACCGCGGACTCCTTCCACCGCCTCAACGACGCCTACCGCGATCGGTTCCTGCTCGGGATCGGGGCCGGGCACCGCGAGTTGAACGGGCCGCAGGCCGTCCGCCCCTACCAGGGGATGGTGGACTACCTCGACGTGCTCGACGCCCGGAGCGTACCCGCCAACCGGCGGGTCCTCGCCGCGCTGGGGCCGCGCATGCTCGCCCTGGCCGCGGAGCGGGCCGCGGGCGCCCACCCCTACCTCGTGCCGCCCATCTTCTCCTCCGAGGCGCGCGCCACGCTGGGGCGCGACCCGTTGCTGGCGCCGGAGCACACCGTCGCCCTGGGCGCCTCCATCACCGCGACCCGCGCCACCGCACGGGAACTCGTCAGCGGTTACCTCCAGATGCGCAACTATCGGGCCAGCTTCTCCCGGCTGGGCTTCACCCCGGAGGACTTCGAGAACGGCGGCAGTGACCGGCTGGTGGACGCCGTCGTGGCCCAGGGGGACCCCGCGCTGGCGGCCGAGGCCGTTCGCGGCCACCGCGCGTCCGGAGCCGATCACGTGGCCGTCCAACTGCTGGCCCCACCCGGCGAACTCCTGCCCGGCCTGCGCCTTCTCGCGCCCCACCTGGGGCTTCCCGAGCGGCCGGGCCAGTACTAAATTGACATCCATGGCGGAGCGGTGGGCTCCCACCGCGCCCGGAGTCCTCCAACTCCCTTCCGGCCGCACCGTGCGCGGCTGGGGACTCCGGCTCGCCCCCCACCCGGGCCCCGACCCGACCTTCGGCCTCTTCCTGCTCAACTACCGACCCCCCGAGTTCCCCTGGGAACACCGCTGGGTGCGCTGGCCGGAGTTCTGGATACCCAGCGATCCCGCCGACGCCGTGGACGCCATCCACGCCGCGTGGGACCGTACGTCCACCGGCCGCGTACAGATCGCCTGCGCCGGGGGCCGTGGCCGTACCGGAACGGTCCTCGCCTGCCTGGCCGTCCTCGACGGCCTGCCGGCCCGCGCGGCGGTGGCCCACGTACGCCGCCACTACCACCCCCACGCCGTCGAGACCCCGTGGCAGCGCCGCTTCATCACCCGCTTCGCCCGCACGCTACGCCAGAGCGACTAGGTCGTGTCTCGGAGTTGGCTGTGGGCGGGTTCGCTGTGGCGGGAGGTGCCGGTGTGCTCTGGTCGGTTGATCGGGTGGGAGGTGAACGTGGACTTCGCCATCATGCGCGCTCAAGCATGCGCCCGGGGCGCTTCGGCGTTGGGGTCTGCGGGCCGAGCCGCCTGGGGATGTTCTCCGAGCTGGGCGATCACGCGTTGGGGCGGTCCACGGGAAGGTTGTCGACAACGGGCATCTGGCCCGCGAGCAAGGACACAGACCGATGTCGATAGTGGTGACCGCCGGACAGCGCGGTGATGCACCGCAGTTCGAGACGGTGCTGGCCGATATCCGGGTTGCCTGGCCCGGCGGTGCTCGCCCGCGGACGCGGCCGGACCGGTACGGGAGCACAAGGCGTATCCCTCTCACGCGATCCGTGCCCATCCGCGCCGCAGACAGATCACGTGCGCCATCCCGGTGCCAGCCAGCCACGCCGGGCACCGCCTCCAGCGGGGCAACCGTGGTGCCCGCCCGCGTTCGACACCGACGACCACCACAACCGCCACGTCGTGGAGTACGGCATCAACGACTCAAACGCCACCACACCATAGCCCTCGCTCCCCAGCACCCCCACACACGACGTCGCCACCCACCATTCGCGACACCCACCTCGAGACACACCCCAGGTCGCGACTCCTGGTCGGTGATGGAGCCGGAATCGGGCGTTGAGGTGGCTCAGTGGTCGTCCTGCCCCCTGGCGTCAGTGCGCGTTCGCGGCTCTCGTCGCCTGTCCGGTCCTGTTTCCCCGCGCCGGCCGCATGCTGGTGGGCGCGCACCGGCGTGGCCGTTCTCCGTGCCTCGGCCAGCGCGTTTGGGACGGTCACCCCCACGACACCGCATCGCGAGCGCGGAGATCATCCCGATGAGCCTGATGCGGAGGTCGTGTCAGCGGCCACCGCTCGCATCGCCGCCGGCCCGCCCGTCTCGCGGCCTCGTTGACCACGGAGGTCTCCCGAGAAGGTCCGTGTCGTCGCACGTGGCGACGCCGGGGCGTGGCCACCACCGATAGGCGGTGGAGAAGGCAACCGTGCCCGCCGACAGGTGTGGGCGGTGGGGGCGGCTCCCGTCGAGGCGCCTCGGAGCACCGGGAGACGTGCCGCGGGTCCAGGCAGATGGACGCGAGGGACAGCCCCCGGCCGCGTTCCCTCGCGGGTCCGTGGCGGTCGACGCCGGGGTACCGCGGTGGCGCGGCGGGCTCAGTAGGCGGCGTCGGTGGCGGGATCGAAGGTTCGGGTGCGGTGGAGGCCGGCGGCTCGGCCCTTGGCGGCGGCGGTGAGGGCCATCTTGCGGGACGCCTCGTCGAGCATCTCGCCGCCGAGCATGACGGCGCCGCGACGGCGCACCGTGGTGGCGTACTCGTAGGCGTCGAGGATGAGCTCGGCGTGGTCGTAGTCGGCCTGGGTGGGGGCGTAGACGGCGTTGGAGGCCTCGACCTGTTCGGGGTGGAGCACCCACTTGCCGTCGAAGCCGAGGGAGGCCGAGCGTTGGGCCGCTCGGGTGAAGCCGTCCACGTCCTTGATCTGCAGGTAGGGGCCGTCGATGGCCTGGAGACCGTTGGCCCGGGCCGCGACCAGGATCCGCATCAGGACGTAGTGATAGGCGTCCCCGTCGGTGTAGCCAGGGGGTTGTTCGCCGACGACGAGCGACTTCATGGCGATACTGGCCATGAAGTCCGCGGGCCCGAAGACCAGGCTCTCCAGGCGGGGGGACGCGGCGGCGATCTCCTCGACGCGGGTCAGCGCGGCGGCGTCCTCGATCTGGGCCTCGATGCCGATCCGGCCCAGCGCGAGCCCGTTGGCGCGTTCGATCTGGGTGAGGAGCTGGTCGAGCCACATGACGTCGCGAGCCGCGGTCACCTTGGGCAGGACGAGACAGTCGAGCTCCGCCCCCGCTCCCTCGACCACGTCGATGACGTCCCGGTAGGTCCACTCGGTGGTCAGATCGTTCACCCGGACCGTGCGCAGGCGTTCCCCCCAGCCGCCGGAGGTGAGCGCCTCCACCACGGCGGCGCGGGCCCGGTCCTTCTCCGAGGGGGCGACCGAGTCCTCCATGTCGAGGATCACGGCGTCGACGGGCAGGGTCTGGGCCTTCTCCAGGAACCTCGGGTTGGAGCCCGGAACCGACAGGCACGACCGCCGCGCCCGTTGCCGCTCGTCCGCCATCACAGTCTCCTTCGCCACGCGTGACAACTCTCCTATCCTCGCAGGCCGGCCGATGGTCAGCGCGGGTGGGCCACTGTGGCGGGCCGATTCCACGACCTCCTAAGCTGACAGGGGGAAACCGGCATACACCGCGAAGAGGATCATCCATGGCTCACGACGGCGGTTCCGCGACAGCGGTTCCCACCAGCGCGCACTGGGGGACCTACCACGTGGTGGTCGAGGGTGACCGGGTGGTCGCGGCGCGGCCCGATCCCGGGGACCCCGACCCCTCCCCGGTGATCGGCAACGTCCCGACGGCGCAGCACCACGCGTCCCGGGTCGGCCGGCCGGCGGTCCGGCGCGCGTGGTTGGAGAACGGCCCCGGGGCCGACGAACGGCGTGGTCACCCCGACGACGAGTATGTCGAGGTCGGCTGGGATCGGGTGCTCGACCTGCTCGCGGGTGAACTCGACCGGGTCCGTACCGAGCACGGGAACCAGGCGATCTTCGGTGGCAGTTACGGCTGGGGCAGCGCGGGCCGGTTCCACCACGCGCAGAGCCAGGTGCACCGCTTCCTCAACGCGATCGGCGGCTACACCCCGTCCCGGGCGACCTACAGCCACGGAACGTTGGAGGTCCTGTTCCCCCACCTGGTCGGCGCGCCCGGGGTCAACGACGTTCTGATGACTCCCCCGACCTGGGAGGTCATCGCGCGCGAGACCGACCTGCTGGTGACGTTCGGTGGGCTGCGCGTCTCCAACAACTGGACCGTCTCGGGTGGACGTGGCGCGAACACCGCACGGACCGGCACTCGGGCCGCGGCCGAGGCCGGAACCCAGATCGTCTCGGTCAGCCCGCTGCGCGACGACACCGCCGACGACCTCGCCCCCGAGTGGTTGCCGGTCGCTCCAGGGACGGACACCGCCGTCCTGCTGTCGTTGATCCACGTGCTGTTCGACGAGGACCTGGCGGACCTCGACTTCCTGGACAGGTACACCGTCGGCGGGGCCCGGCTGCGCGCCTACGTGAACGGCGAGGACGACGGCGTGGCCAAGACGCCGGAGTGGGCGGCGGAGATCTCAGAGCTCCCGGCCGCCACGCTGCGGGAACTCGCCCGCCGCATGGCCCGTGGCCGCACGTTGGTCAACATCGGCTGGTCGCTGCAACGGTCGGTCTTCGGCGAGCAGCCCCTGTGGGCGGGCCTGGCCCTGGCCGCCTGCCTCGGACAGGTCGGTCTGCCCGGCGGCGGGTTCGCCAGCGGGTACGGCTCCATGGGCAACTACGGCGGCGGGGCCACTCCCAAGGGGCTCCCCAAGCTGCCGCAGGGCACGAACCCGGTGCGGACCTTCATTCCGGTGACCCGCATCGCCGACGCCCTGCTCCACCCCGGCGAGGAGTACGACTTCGACGGGCGTCGCCGCACCTACCCGGACCTGCGCCTGGTGTACTGGGCGGGCGGTAACCCGTTCCACCACCACCAGGACCTGCACAAGCTCTCCCGGGCGTTCGGACGGGCGGAGACGGTGGTGGTCAACGAGACGCACTGGACCGCCACCGCCCGCCACGCCGACATCGTGCTCCCCGCCACCACCTCACTGGAACGCGACGACTTCGCGGTGAGCCAGGGCGACCTGACCCTGCGGGCCATGCCCCGCGCCGTAGCGCCGCACGCGGAGGCGCGCGACGAGTACGACGTCTTCACCGACCTCGCGCGGCGCCTGGGGGCCGAGGAGACCTTCACCGAGGGCCGCACGTCCTTGGAGTGGCAGGAGTACCTCTACGAGCGGTGGCGGCACCGCATGGACGCCGACCTGCCGGACTTCACGGAGTTCCGCAAGGTCGGAGCGGTCGACGTTCCGCACCGCAGCGAACCGGAGACCCTCTTCGGAGCCTTCCGCGCCGACCCGGACAACGCGCCGCTGCGCACCCCCAGCGGACGGATCGAGCTGTACTCCGAGACCATCGCCGGTTTCGGATACCCCGACTGTCCCGGCCACCCGGTGTGGGCGGAGTCGCCGGAGAGTCTGGGGTCCCCGCGCGCGGCCCGCTTCCCGCTGGTCATGGTCGCCAACCAACCCAGCGGACGGCTGCACAGCCAGCACGACATGGGGAGCTACAGCCAGTCACAGAAGGTGCGGGGCCGCGCTCCCATCCGGGTGCATCCCGAGGACGCGCGCGAGCGTGGCCTCTCCGACGGGATGGTCGTGCGTGTCCACAACGACCGTGGAAGCTGTCTCGCCGGTGTTGAGGTGAGTGACGCGTTGCGGCCGGGGGTGGTGCAGTTGTCCACCGGCGCCTGGTTCGACCCGTCGCATCCGGAGGTGGCCGGCTGCGTGCACGGCAACCCGAACGTGCTCACCGCCGACGTGGGCACCTCGGCCCTCGCCCAGGGCTGCTCGGCCCAGCTCACGTTGGTGGAGATCGAGGCCTACGAAGGGCCGCTGCCCGCCGTTCGCGCCTTCGACCCGCCGGCGGGGACGACCCCCTAGGCGTCGCGCCGCCCGCGGACGATTCCGCGAGCGGTGCGACCAAGACGTGCGCCCCACGGTGTCGACCGACACGGTCGAACACAGCGGGGCGCACCCATGACGAGCGTGGCCCGGCGGAGGGGACATTCCCGGGCCACGCTCCGATGGAGGGGGTATGCGAGGCGTGGCACGCGTGGCACCACGCCACTCGATCACACGCGAGCGGGGGTCGCCGCTTCCATGGAAATCACTGGTTCTCGCCCTGTGTCCTAGTTCTTACTCTGTCCCCTAGTTCTCGCTCTGTTCCTAGTTCTTAAAGTGCAGAATCCCCCAGGCCAGGTTGCCGGACTTGCCGCCTTTGACCCAGTTCCGCAGCCCGGTCTTCATGCGGGCCTGGTACTCCTCGCTGACCTTGCCCTTGAGCTCGCCGGCGCGGCTCTCCAGCTCGTCGTGCACCCGCCCGTAGTGGGTGGTGAGCTGGGAGGTGTGGTCCTCGAACTCGACCTTGCGCAGGCCGAGGCGCGTGAACTCGCGGGTGTAGAAGCCGGGGGTGCCCATCGAGTCCAGGTGCAGCCGGTCCAGGATCGGCTTGAGGTCCTCCCGCTTGGCGGTGTCACTGGCCATGGGGTCGGTGAACACGACGTCGCCACCGGGGCGCAACACCCGGGTGACCTCCTCCAGGACCCGGCGGCGGTCGCCGCTGTGCAGGATCGCGTCCTGGGACCACACGACGTCGAACGCGTTGTCCTGGCTCGGCAGGTCCTCGAAGGAGCCGTCCACGACGGTGATGAGGTGGTCGAGGCCCTCGCGCTCGTTCGCCAGGCGGTTGCGGTCGTTCTCGACCTCACTCAGGTTCACGCACGTGACGTGGCAGCCGAAGGTCCGGGCGAGGTAACGCGCGGACCCGCCGTAGCCGGAGCCGATGTCGATGACCTGGGTGTCGCCGGTGATGTCGAGCTTGTCGGCCATCCGCTCCACGGTGCGCACGCTCGCGGTCGCGATGTCCTCCGTAGGGGACTCGTACAGGCCGACGTGGATGTCGGTCCCGCCCCAGATGATGTGGTAGAAGTTGTCGGCGTCCTCGGAGTTGTAGTACTCCCGCGCCGTGGTGACCGCCGTGGAGTAGTTCTGCTTCAGCTCCTCGTCGCGCCGGTAGGACTTCTCCGCGATGTGGATGAAGAAGTCCGGCTGGTCGCCGGCGTGGGTCTCCTGGAAGTCACCGAAGGTCTCCACCCGCTGGAAGCCGACCTCCCGCAACAGCCGCCGCGTGTAGTCCTTGCGCAGCGGGAACATGTTGAGGTGGTACTTGGACTTGTCCGGGAACCGGTAGACGAACCGCGCCAGACCATCATCGACGTGTTCCGGCTCGGCGGAGACGTCTTCCCCGCAGTAGTAGTAGGTGTGCTTGTTGGCGTAGTCCCCGTCCAGCAGGGCGTCGTAGTTGCGCTGGTCGATGATCAGCACACCATCGTGGTTGAGCATCGCGTAGAACTCCGCGAGCGCCTTGCGGCGGTCACGCTCGGAGAACAGGTGCGTGAAGGAGTTGCCCAGACAGATGATCGCGTCGTAGGTCCCGTGCACGTCCCGGTTGAGCCAGCGCCAGTCCGCGTTGACGACCCTCAGGATGTGGTTGCCGTAGGAGACGCCGTTGGCGAAGGCCTTGGCGAGCATCTCGGGGCTGCCGTCGGCGCTGACGGTCTCGAAGCCCTCCTCCAGCAGACGAACCGAGTGGAAGCCGGTCCCGGTGGCGACGTCGAGGACCTTCTTCACCCCACGTGCCTTGAGCTGGTCGATGAAGAAGGCACCCTCGCTCTCGGCGCGGGCCTTCCAGTCGATGAGCTCGTCCCACTTGTCGACAAAACCGGTGACGTATTCCTCGGTGTAGTGGTCGGTGTCGCGTACGGCTAACGGGTCATTACCGAAGAACTGCTCGTCCTGACCTTTAATCGGTCGACTCCTTACACTAGAAGGACCTCAGGCGCACACAACACGGCCACCCTTGGTCAAACCTGGCATCTCTCCATTTAAAAACAGGATTGGGGGGTCGATGCAAGCCCCCCTAGCGCTAGATCTCACATCGTCGCTGCTCACAGTGCTTTAATTCACTCAGCGGAAACCATTCCGATACTGGAGATCGTGAGGCGGACTCAGTCCATGAGTGGCGCAGAACACACCCCTTGACCCTGGATCGCACCTGATGGCGCAACGCGTTGCACCATGCGCCAAACTGGACCGAACGGCGGAATGTGGCCAGAATTCCACGAGAATTCGACTTCTCGAATCCGCATCGTCGTACGCAACACGTTGCGCACAATGCGAAATCTCGTCGGATTATCACCCTGGGTGAAAATTCGCTCTCAGGGCCACCGATCATTCCCCAGAAACCCGGCGCTACACAAGCAGCGGCGATCACCCACGACACGCGATGCTGACATACGGTGATTAGCCGGCTTGACCTGCGGGTATGGGCGAGGCATGTACGACGATCGCCCCGAACGGCCAAGCGTCAACGCAACCAAACTGTGGGCGGGAGGCCTGGCGACAGCATTCGTCGCCGGGCTCGTGATCATTGTTGGTGTCCTCATCGCACGGGGGGTCTTCGGGATCCCCGTTCTCGCGCCGGAAGAGGCGGGGAACTTCGGGGACGCCACCACCGGGGTCTACGCGGCCTTCGCCGGCATAGCCGCCATCGCCGCCACCGCTGTCCTGCACCTGCTGTTGCTCGCGGCTCCGAGCCCGATGAGCTTCTTCGCCTGGATCGTTGGACTCGCCACCGCTGTCGCGGCTGTCACGCCGTTCACACAGTCGGCGGGTCTGGCCAGCCAGATCGCGACGTGCGTCATCAACCTGCTCTGCGGAGTCGCGATCGGATCGTTGTTGAGCGGAGTCGGTGCCGCCGCCTTGGACCGCCAGCGCGGCCGCGGCTACCGCAGCAACACCCAGACGCACCTCTACGGGGAATGATCGACCCCCGGCGCACTGACGCCGGCGCACTCTGACCATCGTCCGCATGACCCACCAGGGCGCACCCGCGACACCGACACGACGTTCCACCACCCGACGTAACGACTCGGCTACGGTTTCTCACGCCACTGTCTGCGTCCGGGATGGGGAGGTCGTTGCCGACACGTCGCCAGCCACGCGGAACGTCACCGTGGCTTCTCGCCGCCCTGGTGGGTCTTCTCGGCCTTCTGGGCCTCACCCACCCCTCCGCCGCGCTCGCGTCCCCGACCGGCTCGCCCGGCGCCGCTCCGGCCGGGAGTGACGGCCCTCCACCCCCGACCGTGTTCTTCGGAGTTCAGGGCCTCACCTGGGACGACATCGACCCGGATCACACCCCCCGCCTGTGGGAGCTGGCGTCCGCCGGAGGCATCGCCAACCTCTCGGTCCGGACCGTCACCTCCCACACCTGCCCCGTCGACGCGTGGCTCACCGTCTCCGCCGGACAGCGCGCGACGGACAAGCCCCACGCAGGGTCCGGCTGCGCCGCGCCCCCGGCACCCGTATCCGACGACGATGGCGCCGTCGTCCCCAACTACGCCGACCTGGTCGCGGCCAACGCCGGATCCTCCTACGCCGCGCACCTGGGCCTGCTGGGCGACGAGGTCACGCGCGACGGGACCACACTGGCGGTCGGGGCCGGCGGGGCGCTCGCGCTCGCCGACCAGCGTGGAACCGTCGACAGGTACCGGGCGGGAGTGGAGGACCTGCGGGAGTCGGACTGGCAGGGCCCCGCTCCGCTCGTGGCCGCCGTGGACCTGGGCGACCTCGGCGCGGACCTGGAGCAGTCGCGCCTGGAGTCACAGGAGCGTACCGACGGGCAGACCGGGCGGCAGAACGCGCGGGACACGGTGCGTGAACCCAACCCCGACCAGACCGCGCCCGGCCAATCAGAACCACCCCGACCCGAGCCGCCCCGTTCCGAGACCGAGTTCGAGGGCCCGTACGAGGACGATCCCGCGGAGGACGCCCCGGCGGAAGACCGGGCCGAGCGGCTCCGCGAAGCCGACGATCGAGTCCGCGACGTACTGCGCGGCGCTCCGGACGACGTACGCGTGGTGGTCTCCGGCCTCTCCTCTCCGCCGGGACCCCCCTCCCTCACCGCCGCGATCTACCACGACGGGGAATCCGACGCTCCCTCCTTCCTCGCCTCGTCCTCGACCCGCCGCGAGGGACTCGTCACGCTCGCCGACATCACCGCCACACTGGTCCCCGCGAACGAGTCCACGACGCACCGCGTCGTCGGTGGCCCGTTCGAAGCCGTCGCCCGCTCGGGATCCACCGCGGACGACGTCCAGCAGCTTCGGGACAGCAACACGGCGGCCCAGGTGGTCCAGGACCTCATGTTCGGGTTCTTCAGCTCCCTGGTGGCGGCCCAGCTCCTGATCTACGCGGCGGCGGCCTACGTGGTCCGACGCTATGCCGGACGGCCCCGGCACTGGATCCTGTCGGCGACGCGGGTCGTGGCGCTCGCCGGCGCCTCGTTCCCCGTGGCCAGCTATCTCGCCAACCTCCTGCCGTGGTGGCACTCCTCCGTCCCGCACATCGCGCTGCTCGGGACGATGGCCCTGGCCGTGAGCGGAGTCGTGGCGGTGGCGATGGGCGGCCCCTGGCGTCGCACCATCCTGGGGCCGGCGACGGTGGTCGCGTCGGTGACGGCGCTCGTGTTGCTGGTGGACACGGTGACCGGCGCGCGACTGCAACTGAACGCGCTCACCGGCTACACCGCGATCGTGGCCGGGCGGTTCTTCGGGGTCGGCAACATCGCGTTGGCGACCTTCACCACCGGCACCCTGATGGCGGTGGCCGGCCTCGCCCACGTGCTGGATCGTGCGGGACGTCACCGACTGGCGGTCGCGCTCTCCGCTGTGATCGGTCTCACCGTGATCGGGGTGATCGGGCTTCCGGGGCTCGGCACGAGCTTCGGTGGGATGATCGCGGCCGTTCCCGGTGTGGCGGTGACCGTGGCCATGATCGCGGGGCTGCGGGTGGGGGTCGTTCGCGTGCTGGTGGTGTCGGGTGTGGGGGTCGTGCTGGTGGGGGTGGTCGCGTTCCTGGACTACCTGCGCCCTCCGGGCCAGCGCACCCACTTCGGGGCCTTCTTCGAGCAGCTCGTCGGCGGCGACGCGGGCGTCATCGTGCTTCGCAAGCTGGAGGCCATGGTCGGAACCCTGGGGAACTGGCAGCTCACCCTGCTGGCCGGCGTCGCTCTGCTGTTCCTGTTCCTGGTGTTGAACAACCCGACCGACTGGCGTGCGGGTACGCTGCAGCGGGCGTACGAGTACGCTCCGACACTTCGAGCCGGGCTGACCGGTACGCTCGTAACCGGCCTGGTCGGCTTCGCGGCGAACGACTCCGGGGTGGCGATCCCGGCGATCGCTCTCACCGTCGCCGTCCCGCTCACCTTGTCGGCGTGCCTCTGGGTCCTCATACAGGAGGATTCCGACACTCCCCCCAATTCGGACACAAGTAACGGTGTGGTATCGTCCGAGGGCAGACCATAGGTCGGGAGTGCCCTGAATCCGCAGTGCCGCCGCTGAAGGGGGCACCGCGCCAGCCTGAGGGGGGCGCCGGCACGGACCCGACCGTATCTTCTTCACCTGACGCACCGCCGGAGCAGGAATGCCCGAGCTACGAACCATCAGCCACACCGACACCGAAACCGAGCACACGGTGGTTTCCGTCGCGGGTGAGCTCGACATTGCCACAGCGGCACTGTTTCGCACCGAGGTCGAGGAAGCGATCGCGACGGCGCCCGCCGGCGACCGGGTCATCCTCGACTGCGGCGAGCTGGAGTTCATCGACTCCAGCGGCCTGCAAGCCCTGATCAAGTGCTACAAGGCGTGCGTGGGTGTGAACAAGGCACTGGTCCTGGCCGCGCCGACCGAACGCGTGGTCCGTATTCTGCGCGTGGCCGCGCTGGACCGCCGGATTCCCATCTACCCGACGGTCGCGGTGGCGCTGGCGGCGTCGCTCACGACCCCGCCGCGGCAGGGTCAGAGCGGGAAGTAGTCCCGCAGCACCAGGAGCCACACACCCAGCGCCAGCACGGCGACGTTGACCACGCCGAAGAAGAACACCCAGAGTGTCCCCGGCAGGCCCGTCAGTCGTGCGAGCTGGTCGGCGTCGGAGGACGGCGAGGGGGTCCGGCTGCGCTGTGTCTGGAGCTCGATCACCGGGCGGACCCCGGAGAACAGCAGGAACCAGGTGAACACGTAGGCGAAGCCACCCTGCACCTCCGCCGGGGTGAACCAGGAGACGAGGAAGACCACGCCTCCGGTGATCACGATGCTGAGCACCCCGTAGAGGTTGCGGATCAGGAACAGCATGGCCAGCAGGAGCAGGATGCTGATCCACAGCAGTGCGGTGATGTGGTCCACGTTGAGGATGAGGATCCCAGCGAGGCCCACCAGTGATGGTGTGATGTAGCCGGCCGCGACGGTGAGGATCATGCCGACGCCGTCGGGACGCCCCCTGGAGACGGTGACCCCCGAGGTGTCGGAGTGCAGCCGGATCCCCTGGAGCTGGCGTCCACACAGCAGGGCGACCAGCGCGTGCCCACCCTCGTGGGCGATGGTGACGACGTTTCGGGCGATGCGCCACGGCGCTCCGGTCACCACGACGGCGAGTGCCACCACAGCGGTGGCGATGACGAGCCAGTCAGGGGGAGCCGGCTGGGTGCTGAAAACCTCCTGCATCACATTGCCGAACGTCTGCGCTTCCATGCCATCGTGCCCTTCGTCGGAGACCGCATGGGAACTCTATTCGCCTCGGTGGGCCCGCCGAACCGCGTGGCCCACCGAGGCCGATGTCGGCCCAGGACGTCCGTGACACGGGGCGGTGATCAGCGCGACGTCACGGAGACGTTGCCGGTTGTGGTCGTCAGATCCATCCACATACTGGCGTCCGGATCCGTGGCCACGTCGATGAACCGGTCACCCGAGCTACTCTCACCGAGCACGTCCACCGCACCGACGGCGTCGGCGACGGTCGCGGTGATGTCACCGGTGGTCGTGGCCGCGGTGATGTCGCCGAACTCCTCGTCGGCGGTGATGGTCACGTTGCCGGTGGTGGCCTCGCTCGTGAGGGATCCGGTGACACCGCGGAGGGCCTGGTCACCAGTGGTGGTGGACACGTTCACGTCCGGTGCCTCGAAACCGACGACGTCGACCATCCCCGTGGTGGTGGCGACGCTCAGGCTGTCACCGCGACCGGCCACGACGACGTCTCCGGTGGAGGTGGTGACGTCGACGTCCCCGTCCGCGTCGGCGATGTCGACGTTGCCGGTGGAGGTGTTCGTCGTGACGTTCGCTGCGCCGGTGAGGGAGGCGTCCCCCGTGCTGTTCGCCACCTCGACGTCTCCGTTGACGTCGTCCACGCTGACGTTGCCCGTGGACCCCTCGACCCGCACCGCGCTCCCGACGGGGACGCTGATCTGGAAGTCCACCACGCACGAACCGATGAACCACTGCTCACAGTCCGCGCCCACGCTGAGGGTTCCGTCCCCGGACACCGAGCTCACCGCCTCGGAGAACACGTTGTCGCGTAGGCGCGCCTCGACGGTGGCGTCGTCGTCCGCGGCGACGACCCGCACGTCACCCGTGGTCCGGTTGTCGATCTCCAGCGCGGTGACGCCGGACGCATCCGTGGTCTCGGTCGTGGTCGACGTGGTGCTGTAGGCGAGGATCGCGGAAACGACCCAGAAGACGGACGCGAGCGCGATCAGCGCCCCGATGATGAGCAGCACGCGGAACAGGCCGCGGCTCTTCCGCTCCTTGCTGGTGGAGGCGTAGAGCCCCCTGGCTGTGAAGGTCATTTCCACTCCTCGTGTTGACGACCGCTGTCGTCGAAGGGCGACGGCCCGGGGTTTCGCGCGCCGCGGAGGTACTGCAGGACGGCTTGGACTCGACGGTGTTCGTGACTGTCATGACCCAGGTCCAACTTGGTGAAGATGGCCCGGATGTGCTTTTCGACCGCGCGTTCGGAGACGTACAGGCGCGCGGCGATCCCCGCGTTGTTCAGTCCCTCCGCCATGGCGGCGAGGACGTCGGACTCGCGCGGGCTGAGTCGGGAGAGGTCGTCGTCGCGCCGCGTGAGCAACTGGGAGACGACCTCCGCGTCGATGGCGGCGCCACCGGCGGCGACGCGTCGCAGTGTCGCGAGGAACTCGGGGATGTCGGCCACTCGGTCCTTGAGCAGGTAACCGACCTTCTTCGCACCGCCGGCCAGGAACTCCGAGGCGTAGTGGCCGACAACGTGCTGGGACAGGATTACGACGGCGACGGCGGGGTGTTCGCGTCGGATGCGTACCGCCGCCCACATTCCCTCCTCGGTGTGGCTGGGCGGCATGCGGATGTCGACCAGACACAGGTCGGTGTCGGGGTGGCTCGCCACGGCGGCGAGCAGCTCCTCAGCGTCACGCGCCTCGGCGACGACGTCGACCCCCTCGTCGTGTAGCAGGCGGGCCACGCCGCTGCGCAGCAGCTCTGAGTCCTCGGCGATGATGGCACGCACGGTTCACGCCTCCCACGGAATTTCGGCGATGACGGTGGTGGGGCCGCCCGGCGGGCTCGTCACGGTCAGGGAGCCGTCGACGGCGTGGACCCGGTCCCACAGCCCGTACAGGCCGCTGCCATTGTCCGGGGCCGCGCCGCCCTCCCCGTCGTCGTGGACGCGGACGCGCAGGAGTTCGGCTCCGCGCCGCTGCCGGACGTGTTCCACGATGACCTCCGCGTTGGTGGCGCCTCGGGCGTGGCGGGCGACGTTGGTGAGCGCCTCGGACGTCACGAAGTACGCGATGGCCTCGGCGCGGGCGGAGGGGCGGGTGTCCAGGTCGGCGGACAACCGAACCGGGACTGGGCAGCGCCCGGTGACTCCCGGGAGGGCCCGGACCAGGCCGTGGTCGCTGAGCACTCGCGGGTGCAGCCCCAACGCGACCTCGCGCAGTTCCGCCATGGCTTCCTTGGCCTCGGCGTGGGCCTCGTCGAGCAGAGGGGCGATCACCTCCGGGCCGGCGGAGACCCGTCCGCGGGCCCGGGAGACACTGATCGTCAGGGCGAGGAGTCGTTGCTGCGCGCCGTCGTGGAGGTCCCGTTCGATCCTGCGGCGTTCGTTCTCCGCGACGTCCACCATGCGGCGACGCGTCTCCTTGAGCGTCGCGACCCGGCGGCGCGCCCGGACCTCGGGCGGCTCCACGATCAGGGCTTGGGCGAGTGCCCGGTCCACCCGCACCATCGCGGGCGCCAGCCACAGGGCACCGAGGGCCATCGCCGGGCCGAGGACCAGCAGCCCGACGAGTTGCGCGGCGCTCAGGTCCCCGAACGCGCTCGCGCCGGCGAGACGCGCGACGAGCGCCGCGAACATCCCGATGGGGATCCCCAGGCCGAACGCGCTGAGCACGAGCACCGTGCCGCCGCCGAGCAGTGCCCAGCCGCCGAGGACCGCCGCGTGGATGACCGAGCGCCAGGCGGCGGCCCCGTAGAGCGCGGTCAGGACCCGCAGCCACGGCTCACGGTCCCGGTCGCCCTCGTCGCCGGCCGGTTCGGGGAGGTCGGGCACGGGTTCCCCCAGCCGACGGCCCTGGAGCCGGCAGCCGGCCCGGGCGAGCGCCGCACACGCGGCGGCGAGGACCGGCAGTGTCCCCAGGAACACCCAGAACCAGGTGTCGCGCTGGGCGCTCCCGGCGAAGGTCGGGAGCGCCTGGAACTGTCGCGCTCCCGCGTCGAGGATCCACAACACGACGAACGCCGTCGAGACCAGGAGGATCAGCGCTGGGAGGAGCAGCAAGGGGGCCAGGACAAGCGACGCCTGGGAGTGCAGCACGGCGACAACGCGCCACCAGCGCGTCTTCCGCCGTGGCGCCGTCTCCAGGTTCACGCTCTCGTCCTTTCCGCTGCCATTCCCAGCACATCTCACGCTAGGTCGCGGGACGGGTTCTCCGCGATGACGGCTTCCCGTCAAGGTGAGGTAGTGCCTGCACCACCACGTTGACCCACCAGGGGGACTGTCGCGGTGACGCGCTGGTGACCACCGGCCTGGTTCGCGTTTTCGCCCCTCACGGCGATGGCCAGCCGTGGCCGAATGCGGCGGCCCGGGTGTGGTGGCTCTGCCCGGCCGACTCGATTCACCAGGGAGGCGTGGGTTCGCCGATTGCGGGATTCCCGCGCACGGATCTTCCGGCGCGGCGTCGGCGGCGGTCCTGCGCTCGCCGTCCTGGTCGAGGCACGGGGATGGCGGGTTGGACGAAGCGATCGCGGGACGCGCGGGCAGGAACTCCGCGAATCAGACCCAGGGGTCGCACCTTCCCGGCGTCGGCCCGACGCCGGAAACCCGTCAAACGGGACAGGTAGCGTGACGCTATGGTCCAGCGCAAGGTTTCCCGCACCGTCGTCATCGACGCCCCCGCGCGGCGCGTCTTTGGTTTCCTGGCTGATCCCCGGCAGCACCAGGACTTCGACGGCTCCACCACGGTCCGCGGCACGGTCGACGGCCCGCAGCGACTCCACCACGGGGCGGTGTTCCGGATGCGGATGCGACTGTGGGGGTTTCCCTACCGCACCACGAACCGGGTGGTGGAGTACCAGGAGAACCGTCGCATCGCGTGGCAGCACAGCGGTCCCCACCGGTGGCGGTGGACGTTGCGCGAGCGCCCCGACGCGACGACGCACGTCACCGCGACTTTCGACTACGCACACGGGGGACCGCTCTGGTACCTCTTCTACATCCTGTTCGGTTCTCCCGCGCGCAACGCGGCGGGGATCGAGGCCAGCCTGCCTCGCTTGAAGGCGCTGTCGGAGATCCGAGCCCGCCGCGTGCGGACGCCGTCCCACCGTCACACCGCGAGCTGAGGTGCCGTGACCATGGCGGAGGCAGTGATCGGGATCGACCTCGGCACGAGCGGGGTCAAGGCCGTGGTGGCGGAGGTCGACGGCGGGATCCTCGCCGAGTCCGAGGCGTCCTACCCCGTCCGTAGTCCCCATCCCGGCTGGGCGGAGACGGACCCCGAGGCCTGGTGGACGGCGACCGTCACCGCCGTGCGCGACGCGGTCGTCCAGGCGCGAGCCTCCCAGGACGTCCAACCGGTCGCGGTGGGGCTCGCGGGGCAGATGCACGGGCTGGTGCTGGCACGGCGGGACACCACGGCGGCCCGACCGGCGATGCTGTGGCCGGACAGTCGGGCGGCGGACGTGTTGTCGGGGTGGGAGTCGTTGCCGGACGAGGAGCGGGCCCGGCTGGCCAATCCGATCCTGCCGGGGATGACCGGACCGCTGTACCGCTGGGCCGCCCTTCGGGAGCCCTCCACGGTCGACTCCTCGGACGTGGGGCCGTCCTGGGTGCTGTTGCCCAAGGACTGGTTGCGGTTCCGCCTCACCGGGTGCGCCGCGACGGAGCCCACGGACGCCTCCGCGACCCTGCTGTGGGACGTGCCCGGCGACGCCTGGTCGTCGGCAGCCGTGGAGGCCGCCGGGCTGGACCCGGCGGGGCTGCCGCCGGTGGTGCCCTCGGGCGCCTCGGGCGGACCGCTCACGCGGGACGCGGCGGCGACGTTGCGGCTCCCCGTGGGGATCCCGGTCGCGGCGGGCGCGGGGGACACTCCGGCGGCGCTGGCGGCGGCGCTCGCGTCCACCGCCGATCCCGGGGCCACGCTCGTCACCGTGGGCAGCGGCGCCCAGGTCCTGGCGTTGACGGACGAGCCGGTGGCGGCGGCCGGCACCCACGTGTACCGGACGGTCGAGGCCACGGGCTGGTACCGGATGGCGGCGGTCGCGAACGCCGGCCTCGCCCTGGGGTGGGTGCGTGACACGCTCAACGCGTCCTGGAGCGATCTCATGGACGCCTGCGCCGTCGGACATCCGGGGGCCAACGGGGTGTTGTTCGCCCCGTTCCTCACCCCGGAGCGGTTCGGAACCGGGTCGGCCGGGGGGTTCGCGGGCCTGCGGCTCGACGTGGGCCGCGAGGACCTGCTGCGGGCCGCGGTCGAGGGCGTGGCCTTCACGATCCGGTACGCCACCGAGCTGATGCCCGAGCCATTGAGCGGCACCATCCACCTGGCCGGCGGCATCGGCCGCACCCCAGCCTTCGGCCAACTCCTCGCCGACGTCCTCGGTGTCCCCCTATCACCGCTCCCCCACCGCAGCCTCTCCGCCCTGGGCGCCTGCCAACTCGCCGCCCGCACCACCGGCGTCAATCTCCCCACCCCACCCGCGAGAGAGATTCCAACCATCACCCCAAGCGACAACGCCAAGCTCTACCGCACCACCTACGAAACCTGGAGGGAAGGCCGCGTGACGTAGGCCGTTCCCGCTGCCCAGCCCGGCACCAGGCCGTGGAGAGGGCGCGGAGCCAACCGGAGTTGCCGCCGGGGGGGAAGGTCACGCGGAGCGTGGCGGTTAGCTTCGTCTAGCTCGACCAGCCGATCGAGGTGCCGTTCTCCAGGTATCGCGGTGTCCCTGCCTCCTGGGCTTTTACAGCGGCGTGAACACGTCGGGCCAGTCGATCGATCAGCACGTCGCTGAGGCATGAAGTCTCGACGAACTGGGCCTCGGAGATCTCCTCCCCGTCTGGCGTGATCCTTGCCCGCCAAGAGACGTCGAGGACACCGCCGTCGAAGATGAAGAGCACTTTGTCTCCGTGCGCCGGGTGCGGTGCCCAGTCCACAACCAATAGGCCACCGATCGGCGGCCTGACCCCCAACTCCTCCTCGACCTCCCGCACGGCGGCCTGGTACGGAGTTTCGTCCGGCTCGACCAACCCACCAGGGATCTCAAGCGAAGGCTTGTACGTCGGCGTCACAAGGAGGACACGCCCTCGGCCATCACGGAACAGAACCCCTGCGGCGGCCAACGGACGAGCCATTGGAGGAAGCGTCACGCAGGCGAGGCTACCCCTGACTATCCGAGGTGCGGGGGTGCTTTGGGGGTGAGGGCGTGGGTGATGCGGAGGTGTTGGGTGTGGTGGATGGGGAGGGCGTCGATCTCCTCAGGTGGTGTCCATTGGACGTGTGTCGATTCGGGGCTGACGCTCAGGATGCCGCCGAGCAGGCGGGCGTGGAAGCAGATGTTGAACTGTCGGCGGACTTCGCCGTCGTCGTAGGCGATGACGTGCCGGGGATCGGTGTAGGTGCCCACGAGTCCGGTGATCTCGATGTCGAACCCGGTCTCCTCACGGACTTCCCGCACAGCCGACTCGGGCAGACTCTCGGTCATCTCCATGACGCCCCCCGGTAGCGCCCACAGGCCACTGTCAGCACGCCGCTGCAACAGAATCCTGCCCTGATCATCAATCACCGCAGCACTCGCCGCCACCACCACCCGATTCGGCACCGGAGCGGCTGGATCATCGAAGAACTCCCGACGCACACACACCTCCCGCACGAGTTGACGAACAGCATGGATCTTCTAATGGGCAGCGATGGTGTGGGCGAGGTCCTTGAGTTGTTCGGGGGTGTGGGGTGTCTGGCTGATGGCGTGGGCGGCGGTGTGGAGGCGGCGGTGGTTGCGTTTGGAGCTCACCGAATCCATGAGTTGGGGGATTGTGTGGAGTGTGGTCTCGAGGTCTGACCACGCCTGGACTCGTGCGTAGGCGGTTACTAGTGAGACGCGGTAGTAGAGGGATCCTCGGCCGTCGGGGCGGTGTGCCTCGGCGAGTTCCTGAGCGTGTTCCAGGTATGGGAGCGCGGTTTCGGGTTGCCCGAGGTCGAGGAGTGCTTCTCCGAAGTGGCCTGCCACTTCGCACTCGTTGACCCACCAGGTCCACGGTGGGTCCGTGGCGGTGATGGAGTCCTGGACCATCCCTTGTGCTGTGGTGAGGTCTTCGATCGCGGGTTCGCGGTGGCCTAGCTGGGCGAGTGCTCTTCCGCGTCGGATTTTGGCGAGGAGGCCTACTCGTTGCGGGAGGCGTGGCTGGTCGAGCAGGGACTCGGCGATGCGGATGGCTTCTCCGGGGCGCCCGGTTTCGATGTCATGCATCGCCAGGTTGGTCAGTGCGAATCGTTCCATCGAACGATCTCCCACCTGGCGCGCGAGGAGTTGGGCTTCGAGCGTGGCGTTCCGGCAGCCGGGCTGATCGTCGGCGTCGAACAGCAGCCAGCCCGCGAGTTCGGCGGCCTCGGCCGTAGCGGCGACCACGTCGCGCGATTGTCTCGGCGGGACTATCCCTTGGTCCAGCTTCCGCTGCGCCGCCTTCCAGACACGCACTGCCACCGGGGCGATCTCGTCACCGCCGAACCGCCCATCCAGCGAAACCAGATGCGAGACGGTAGTACGTAGGTGTGTTGCCTCGTCAGTGCCCCCAGGAGGCGTGGGGACAGCACCAGCCTGGTCGCCCTCGGCGGCAGCGACGAGTGCCCCATCTGTGTCGAGGGCAGTGTCTAGTGCTCGAACCAGGTCGCCTGAGGGGGACTGTTTCCCGCTGACCACGCGTGAGATGTAGCCGGGGTCGTAGTTCACGGTCCGTGCGAGCGCTCGCAGCGACAGGCCCTGTTCGGTCATGGCGCGCCGAACAATGTCAGAGAACTCGGCCATGGGGACTCCCGAGTGTGTTGACCGTTGCCTGCAAGCGTAAGCAACACGGTCACCCTGGCGCAGGCCGTCCACAACCCGAAACGCTCGAAGGAGCAAGGCCCCCGCGACGCTTTGAACGTCCGGGGGCACGGACACCAGCCAGTGGAGGACTGATGCCAGCGAGAACCCTAACTCCCGATAGCGGGTTTCTAGTACCCCCCGGCCCATCCGGTGCGCGGCGCCGTCATGCGCGGGTGCGTCCCTACCTTTTCCGCCGCCCATCCCATGCCTGGTGTCGGGGTTGTGGCACCGCTCTGGACCATCCGTCGACGGTGACGTCGATCCTCGCGACCGGCCCGCTACCCGTGGTGGGGGTGACGTCATGACCACGAAGAGGTTCGCTGGCCTGCCGGGGAGCGTGGCGCTCGCCCGCGCCTGGGTCCATACGGAGTTGGCCAAGCGCGGGGTCGAGCCCGACGCGATTGATGAGGCGACGCTGGTGGTGTCGGAGCTCGGCACCAACGCGCTGCTGCACACCCGCAGCGGGGAAGTGGGCGGAACCTTCACCGTCACTGTGGAGATCCAGCCCACCCGAGCGTTGGTGAGCGTCACCGACCAAGGCAACGACACCCAGTCCACACCCCGATGGGGACAACACCCCGACCCCCTCGACGAGCACGGGCACGGACTTCAGTTGGTCGCCGCCATGGCGGAAACCTGGACCACCATCCTCGCGGATGACCACTGCACCGTCACCGCCCACCTGCCTTTGCTGATCCCCGCACAGAGAGGACGCGAGCGGTGAACATGCCCCCTAAGGATCGCCTGCTCACCGAACTCCTCAAGCACGGCGACGTCTTCATGGGCTGGCAGCAGCTCCCCGACGGAACCCACGTCCGCACCTACCACCTCCGCAACAGCCCGTTAGCGGAATGGCACACAACCCACTGGCAAGTCGAAAACACCACCTACCCCATCGGACAAGAGAAAGCCGTCGCCAACCACCTACGCCACACCACATAAACCACCTCACCGGCCGCCCCACCCACACCCTCCCGGGCCGGGGCGGCCACCCCCACCAAACCCCCGACCACAACAGGACACGCAGTTCGTAAGGAGTGAGCATGCAGTTCCATAATCCGTTCCCTATCGGGAGTGACACCGCGACCGACGTGCTCGAAGGTGAAGCGACCGTCCCATTCGGCGCTCGTCTTGTGACGTACGTTCCCTTCGATCCCGACGCTGTCGCAGAGGCGAGTCGTTCCTACCTCGATCCCGGCCGACAGATCTCGGTGGTGGCCGTCGACGGCGCGACGGTGCCGATGATGCGCCGCTCAAGCGGAGAAACCAGTACGACCACGTCGAGCCAGGATCGACAGGCTCCGGACGACGACACCGACGTCGGCGACAATGGCTGAGGCTGATGACGGTTCTCATCCTCACCCGCGACTTTGATCCCACATCGGATCACGTGATCGAGGCGCTGAACCGTCGTAGGGCGCCCGTCCTACGCTGCGATGTCGCCGATTTTCCGTTGAAGCTCGAGTTCACGGCGACGTTGGCGGAATCATGGGCTGGCGCCCTTCGCACCCAAGAACGTGTCCTCGACCTATCCGAAGTGACGGGAATCTACTACCGGCGCCCGACGCGCTTCCGGTTTCCCAGCGGAATGAGCGACTCACACAGAGCGTGGGCCGAGGTCGAAGCCCGGCTCGGATTCCTCGGCACGCTCGCCGCCCTCCCCCGATGGTTGAACCATCCGAGTCGGATCGCGAACGCGGAGTACAAGCCCCTCCAGCTACGCGTCGCACGTGAACTTGGGCTTCGAGTGCCCGAGACCATCGTGACCAATGTGGCAAGCGACGCCAAGGCGTTCGCCACCGGGCTGGGCAGGCCCGTGATCTACAAGCCGTTCTCTCCTCGGGGGGTGATCGATGAGGATGGCCGGCAACATCTGCTCTTCGCGACCCCGGTAACCGCCGAACAGATCGATGATCCCGCCCTGCACCTCACCACTCACATGATCCAGGAGTACGTCGCGCACACGCACGCTGTCCGCTTGTGCGTCGTGGACACGGACATGTTCGCCGCCGAGATCCATTCGGGGTCCATCGCGGGGCATCTCGACTGGCGGAAGGACTACGCGGCCTTGAAGTACTCGCGGACCACCCCACCGGCACATATCCGCGCGACGGTTCAGTCGTTCATGTCCCACTTCGACCTTCGGTTCGGAGCGTTCGACTTCCTTGTGGACGAGTCTGGCCGGTGGGTGTTTCTGGAGATCAACCCCAACGGCCAGTGGGCCTGGATTCCCGAGGTCGCGCCGATGATCGCGTCCGCTCTCGCCACCGCACTACAAGAAGGACGGCCACGTGAATGACGTTGAGCACGACTACCGCCGCGACGACGGGTGCGCGCGGTCGCTCAGAGTGGGACTGGTTGACGAGATGTGGGCGGCGGGGGCGCTCTCGGACAGTCGGTGGCGCGCGATCTTCGAGGAGATCCCGCGACATACCTTCGTGCCCTGCGTGTTCGTTCCGACCGACGCGTCCGGAAGCTTCCGTCCGCTGGATGGGCGGGTGCCGGCGAACCGGTATGAGTGGCTGAGGCTCGTGTACTCGGACGACATCGCGATCACCCAGCTCGACGGAGACGACGAGGCATGGCGAATCGCGACGCGGAATGGAACCGTCCGGGCCGTCACGATGACCTGCACGAGTTCCCAGCCGCGACTCATGGCGCGCATGCTGTCGGAGCTGGACGTGGACGACACGTCACGCGTCCTCGAGATCGGCACTGGAACCGGGTACAACGCGGCGCTTCTCTCCGCCCGACTGGGGTCGGACCAGGTATCAACGATCGACGTGGATCCAGTACTCGTCTCCCGCGCCGGCGAACGACTGCGCGGCCTCGGCCTCAGCCCGCACATCGCCATAGGAGACGGTGCGAAGGGGATACCGGAACGCGCGATGTTCGACCGGATCGTGACGACCGCCGCGTTCCCGCGTATCCCTCCCGCATGGATCCACCAAAGCGTCGAAGCCGGTGTCATCCTGGCCAATCACGCGCGCCTCTTGGGAGGGGTCGCGGCACTCGTCAGGTTGGTTGTTCGAGGGAACATCGCAGAGGGCCGCTTTCGCACCCTCTCGGCGGGGTTCATGCCCACCCGGACCGATGACAGCGCCTCCGCCCTCAAGCTGTTCCGCGCCCTCACCGATTCCGAGGTCCTCGCCGCACGGACGGAGCAGCGATCCCCGACGATCTACCAAGCAGTCAAGGACGAGGGATTCAGATTCTTCCTCGGACTGCGCAGTAACATCCTCGACATCGGACTAAGCTACCCCGACGGCGAGCCTGACGAACAGTGGCTGCTCACCCCAGACGGCGGGTGGGCCTACATCACCCCCGCGGGCCAAGCTCGACAGAGCCCCCACAGCGTCCTGGACACAGTGCAGACGCTGTGGAACGAGTGGCAGGGTCTCGGCGCCCCCCACCGCGACGACTTCGGTCTCACCGTAGCCACCGATGGACATCACCGGGTGTGGCTGGGAAACCCCGACTCCAACGACTCCTGGGACCTTCCTCTCCCCCACCAGGCCCTCGGCCACCCACCCACAGCACCGAAGTGGCCATAGGAAAAGGCGCCATGCGAAGCATGACCTTCTCTAGTCGGGCGTCAGGATGCGGCGCAGGCTGGTACGGAGTGCCGCGTCTGCTTCGTGTTCTGACAGGCGACCGGCGTCGGTCTCTTCGCTGGCGGTGTGACTCAGTTTGATCGTGGCGGCCACCAGCCAGGTGACCGAGATGTGGGCGTCGAACTCTCCGGACTGCTGGCCGCGCCGGAATATCCGACTCAGTCTGTCCGCCACGGGGTCGTGACGTTGGTCGTCAGCGCTCTGTGTCGTGGCCGCCGCATCACCCGACTGGAAGAGAACGGGATACCGGCCGACGGTGCGCTCGCTGGCATCGAGGAGTCGAAACAGCGCGTCCATGGCGGGCCCGGTGTCGATGTCCTCGGCGTCGATCTCGGCGACGGTCTCGGCGGTGAGATGGTCGACGACCGCTCTCAGGAGCTTCTCCCTCGACGAGAAGTGCGCGTAGACCGTCTGGCGTGTGACGCCGGCGGCGGCCGCGATGGCTCCCATGCTGGCATCGGGATCGCGGTTGAGCACCTGGATGGCCGCACCCACGACCGACTCCGCGCTGCGCTGCGCGTCGGCGCGCCGCTTGCGCGCTTCAGACCCGGACATCTCTTACACCTTGTCAGATTTGCTACCGTGTAGATATCTTACACGTTGTCAAAGATTGAGACTCAGTCGACCATTGGGAGAACCATGATGACCTTCGACGACACCGACCCGAAGCAGATGATCACCGATTTCCTCAACTCCTACTCCGAGGAACTCATCTACGGAGACGAGGATCCGAGCGTGGTTGTCGATCGTTATCGCACCCCTGACATCGTCGAGATCGCCGACGGAATCCGCATGGACCGAGACAAGCTCATCGCGCACGCGAAACCCCTGCGCAAGAACAAGCCAAGCGGTCGAATGGAGGTGCACGAAGCCATCGCCCACGGTGACCGGATCGCCGCCCGCTTCACCATGTACGTCCACCAGCGAGGCAAGGATCTCACCATCGAGGTCTACTTCTTCGGCCGGTTCGCTGCCGACGGGCGCATGCGTGAGTCCCACCAGCTCACCCGCACGGTCACCGACGAGCCACGGTCGCAGCCAACCGCGTCCACGTGACCGGGTGCGATCAACCCCGTCAGAGCAGGTGAATGCGCACATCCAACTGATGAAGGTGCGGAAACCCTGATGGGGGTGGAGAAATCCTGATGGGGGCGTCCCCTAGCCGAGCCAGCCGGGTTTGACGAGGCCGGCCTCGTAGCCGATGACGACGAGTTGGGCGCGGTCGCGTGCGTTGAGTTTGGTGAGGATGCGGCTGATATGGGTCTTGGCGGTGGCGGGGCTGACCACGAGGTGGGCGGCGAGCTCGTCGTTGGACATCCCCTGGGCGACGAGGCTGAGGACCTCGCGTTCCCGGTCGGTGAGGGAGTTGAGCCGCGCCTCGGGGATCTGCTGCCGGGCCTGGGTGGCGAACTCGGCGATGAGGCGGCGGGTGACGGAGGGGGCGAGCAGCGCGTCGCCACGAGCGACCACGCGGACCCCGTGGATCAGCTCGGCGGGTTCGGTGTCCTTGACCAGGAAGCCGCTCGCGCCGGCCTTCAACGCGCCGTACACGTAGTCGTCGACGTCGAAGGTGGTCAGGATGATGACCTTGACCTCGGAGAGTCGAGGGTCGGCGGCGATGCGGCGGGTCGCCTCGAGGCCGTCCACGCCCGGCATCCGGACGTCCATCAACACGACGGTGGGGAGGAGTTCGACCGCCGCGCGGACCGCCTCGTCGCCGTCACCGGCCTCGCCGACGACGGCGATGTCGGACTCGCTCTCCAACATCGCGCGGAACCCCGCCCGGACCAGGGTCTGGTCGTCCACGAGCAGCACCCGGACCCGCCCGTCGCCCGCACCTGAGTCCTTCATCAACCAGCCTCACTTGTCGTGGGAGAGTCCGGGGGGATCGGCAACGTCGCCTCGACGTGTGCCCCTCCCTCGGGACCGTTGCGGAGTGTCGCCGTTCCGCCGACCGCGGTGACGCGTTCGGTGATGCCGAGCAGACCGTTGCCGCGCGGAACGTCGTCGGGGAAGCCACGGCCGTCGTCCTCGACCGACAGGGTGAGCTGGTCCGGCCGGTAGGTGAGCCGCACCGTCACCCTCCCCGCCCGCCCGTGCCGCACCGTGTTGGTCAACGACTCCTGCACAACACGGTAAGCGGCGGCGTCGACCGCTGTGGGCAGCGTCCTGGTCGTACCGTCGACGACGATCCGGACGTCGAGCCCCGCCGGCGCGTGCTCTCGGCGAGTTCGTCCAGGCGGGCCAGCCCCGGGGTGGGGAGAAGCTCGGCGTCGTCCTCGTCCACCTGGCGCAGTACGCCGAGGATCGTGCGGAGTTCCCGAAGGGTCCCCTTGCTGGCGAGCCGGATCTCCTCCAGGGCCGCGTAGGCCCGCTCGGGATCGCGACGGTGCACGGCGGCGCCGGCCTGGACGTTGATGAGGGAGATCTGGTGCGCGAGGACGTCGTGGAGTTCGCGGGCGATCCGCATGCGTTCCTCGGTGGACCGCCGCCGCGCCTCCTCCTCACGCGTGCGTTCGGCGTGCGCCAGGCGCTGCTTGACCTCAAGGAGGTAGGCCCGGCGACTGCGGGCGATCTCCCCGAGCGCCAGGACGCTGGCGATCCCCACGAACACGCCCACGGCGCGTAGCGGGACTTGCCCGGAGAACTCCGCGGTCGCGAAGAGGATCATGGAGAGCAGCGCGGAGGTCACGGCGGCGACGCGTTCACGCTCCATCGCGAGCCACACGACACCAATGGCGAACGCGAGCCACCCGGCTCCGCTGTCCACGTCGCCCAGCACGTAGTAGGCGGGGGCGACCAGCGCGAGGACGACCGCGGCGAGGATGGGCAGCCGACGGATGGTGAGCAGCGCGGCCGCGCCCACCAGGAGGACGACGAGGTTCCGCGCCTCCAGTGGCACGTCCGTGGCGAACGCCGTCACCAACTCGATGACGACGGAGGCGACCGCGACACCGACGGCGAACACGACCTCCGGCCACCCGCGCGGGAGGGGGAACGCTGTGCTTCCCATGATCATCACCCTAGGGGGGTTCACGCTGCGCGCTGTCGCGGACACGACACCTTCCCGCCCATCAGGACTGACTCGGCGCGGACCCGCCCTTGCGCGCGTCGATCATGGGAGCCGCCACAGCTCCGATCACTCCGATGATCACCGGCAGGAAGCCGACGAAGAACAGGAAGCTCGGCACCTCCCCGAAGACCGCCCGCGCCCCGAAGACGATACCCACCTCGAGAACGAATCCAAGGAACAGTCCCCCGAACAGACCACCGATGGCGAACGCGACCGCGCGCATGTTTCCTCCAGCCTGACGACTCGTGTGCTGGGGCGACGAACATCCCCCAGCGTGGGACACGGTAGTAACCAGGTCGGCTCGGTCGCGTCCCCCCAGAGGGCTCACCTGACATGCATCCTCCGATGTAGACGGTGCGTCTCGGCCCACCCTGGCGGGCGGTGCCGGCAACGCGGAGGACTACACTCCCATCGATCACTGTCGATAGATCAGGAGTCGGAGTCTCGGTGCCTACCCCCAGCACACCGGCGCCACTGCGTTGGGCTCTCGCGGCGCTGTGCGTCACCGTCACCGTCAGCTACGGGGTCCTCTTCTACGCGTTCCCCGTCCTCGCCTCCTCCATCGCCGACGACACCGGGTGGTCGCTGCCCTGGCTCACCGCGGCGTTCTCGGTCGGGCAGCTCGTAGTGGCGCTGTTGGGCGCACCGATCGGTCGGTGGATCGACCGCTCCGGACCACGGCCGGCCATGGTCACCGGGTCACTCCTCGCCTTCCCCTCCCTCGCGGCGGTCGCCCTCGCCCCCAACCCCGTCGTGTTCTTCGCCGCCTGGATCCCGGCCGGGGCGGCGAGCGCCATGCTCTTCTACTCCCCCGCCTTCGCCGCGTTGACCCGCTGGTACGGCGAGCGACGTGTGCGCGCGCTGACGATGCTGACGCTGGTCGCCGGGTTCGCGAGCACGATCTTCGCCCCACTCTCCGCCGCGTTGGACAGCGCCATGGACTGGCGCGCCGCCTTCCTGATCCTCGCCGGCATCCACCTGGTCGTCACCCTCCCGCTACACGTGATCTTCTTGCGACCGTCCTGGCCCCAGGTCGCGGAGAGCGACACGGCCACGTCCGGCGCGAGCGTCAGGTCGATCGTCCGGGGGCGGGCGTTCATCTGCCTCACCGCCGCGTTCGCGCTCTGCGCCTTCGCGGTCTACGGACTGGTGATGCACATCGTTCCCCTGCTGGCCAGCCGTGGGATCGACGCACAGACGGCCTCGTGGGCGCTGGGGTTGGGGGGCGTCGGCCAGGTGCTGGGGCGCTTCGCCTACGCCCCGATGGCCCGCCGCCTCGGCGTGATCAGCCGTACGGTCGTCATCCTGGCCTCGTGCACCGTCACCACGGCGCTGCTGGCGCTGCTCCCCGCGGACGCGGCCCTGCTGCTGGCGGCGGCCCTGCTGTCCGGTGTGGCGCGCGGAATCTTCACCCTGTTGCAGGCGACCGCGGTCAGCGACCGGTGGGGAGCCACCAACTACGGCCTGCTGAACGGGATCATGCACGGCCCCCTCCTGGCGGCGATCGCCCTCGCCCCGTGGGGCGGCACCGTGCTGGCTATCGCCGTCGGCGGCTATCAGGAGTTGTTCGTGCTGCTCGCGCTGGGTGTGGCCGTCGCGACGGTCCTCGCCGCGGCCACGCGCCCCCGAGGCTCAGGAGCGGCCTGACATCACGTCGTCGGATGGGGCGTATCCGCGTAGTTCGGCGACCTCGGCGCGCAGGGCGCGGATCTCGGTGAGCAACTGCGCCGGCGTGACGTCCGCCCCGTCACCACCGGGCCCGCCCTGGGGTCCGGCGGTGTCGCCGGCGCTCCCGCTGCCGCCCCCATCCTTCTCCGCACGCTCCTGGGAGGCGGACGGCAGCGCCTCGACGGCGACCGCGATGAACAGGTTCAGGGTGATGAACGTGGAGATCAGGATGAAGGTCACGAAGAACAGCGCCGCGATCGGCTGTTCCTCCACGATGGGCCGCGCGATGACCGACCAGTTGTCGCCGGTCGTGATCTGGAACAGCGTGAACAGGGTCTCGCCGAGGTTCTCGAAGTGCACCGGGTCGGTCTGCTGGAACAGCTTGGTCGCCATCACACCGGAGACGTACATGATGAGCCCGAGCAGCGCCCCGATCGAGGCCATCCCGGGAAGGGCCCGCAGCAGGCCGGTCACGACCCGACGCAGCGGCGGAACCACCGAGATGAGGCGCAGCACGCGCAGCACCCGCAGGACCCGCAGCACGGCGAACGGCCCGGACGTCGGCACGATCGCGATGGTGACGATCGCGAGGTCGAACCAACCCCAGGGGTCGGTGAAGAAGCGCCAGCCGTGCGCGTAGACACGCAGCACGATCTCCACCACGAAGACCGTGAGGATCGCGGTGTCGACGACGAAGAGGATGGCCCCCAGGGAGTCCATCATGGCCGGGGAGGTCTCCAGGCCGAGGATGACGGCGTTGATGAGGATCAGAACCGTGATGACGCCCTGGAACCAGGTCGCCTCCACCATGTCCCGGACCCGCGCTCGCACCGCTGTGACCTCCTGAGTCGTGAATGAAACGAAAGTTGAGCCTACCGGCTGGTTTGTGGTGGCCACCTCTGGGCATTGGGAGGTCTGACAGCCCCCGACGCCGGGTTCCCCTCACCCGGAGGGACGTGCGTCCCATGGTTGACCGGCCGGACAGCGATCCAGTATCCACCGCGTCCACGACATCCTGGGACGGGCGCCTACGAAGAACCATGGCCCTGACCGCGGCGTTGTGCATGGTGGGCGGGCCGTTTCTCCTGTTCTCGGCGCTGCGTGCCGCCCTGGACGCAGACCCCACCGGTTTCCTCACCGGGAGTGCTGTGATTCCCGTCGCGATCGTGGGTGGCGCCCTGCCGCTCGTCGGTCTGGTGTTGGCCAGACACGGCCAGGCGGGGCGGGCGGGCGCGGGGCTGCTACTCGCGCTGCTGGTGGTCTCCATCGTGCTGTTCCTCCTGGCGTCGCTGACTCCGGGATGGATTCCCCGTTTCCCCGCCCAGGAGTGGTCCGCGGTACGTGACCTCGTGGCCGAAGAGTTCCAGCGACTCCGCTGACCCGTCACGGCCCCACTGGTCCGGCCCGGCCAGGGTGCCAACGCGATGTCGGCCCACAGTGTTACCGTCATCCCCGCCCGTTGGAGAGCGGAAGCCGGAAAGGGTGCAGGCATGACCATGTCAGAGCTGCGGCTCGCCATCGCGGAGGAGCTGCGCTTCCTGCTGCCACCCCGCCGACGCACCCCCATCCTGACGGTCACCTGGGACGGAACCGCGTCCCTGGGGCACGTGGTGCGCTCGGCCGGCGTCCCGCTCACGGAGGTGGGCGCCCTCACCGTCAACGGGTCGCCCCGGACACCGGGGGACCGCCCCACCCGGGGTGACCTCATCGAGGTCCACGCGGTGCGACGCCCGGAGACCCCTCCGTTCACTCCCCTCCGGTTCCTGCTGGACGTACACCTGGGCACCCTGGCCCGACGTCTGCGGTTGCTCGGGATCGACACCGCCTACGACAACGACCGGGACGACCCGTCGCTGGTGCTGCAGGCCAACGCGGAGGAGCGGGTGCTCCTCACCCAGGACCGCGGCCTGCTGCACCGCGGAAACCTGCTGTCCGGCGCGTTCGTCCGGGGCAGCGACCCCGACGACCAACTCGACGACGTCCTGCGCCGCTTCGCGCCACCGCTCGCACCCTGGACCCGCTGCACCAACTGCAACGGAGAACTGTCGGCGGTGTCCAAGGAGGACATCCAGCAGCTCCTCGACGAGGGGACCAAGATCTCCTACGACGCGTTCGCCCGCTGCGGCACCTGCGGGCAGGTGTACTGGCCCGGCGCGCACCACGACCGCCTGGCCCGGATCGTCGCCGAGGCGGAGACGATCGTCGCGGAGGCGGGATCCGTGCACGGAGGCTGAACCGGTCCGACCGTCCCCCACGGGGTCCGGCGAGCTGGGGTTTCCCCCCATCAGCGCCTACTCTGGGGCCTTGTGAGCCACTCCCCAGGCCGGGCCGGGCGCGCGATTCGTCGCGAACGCGTGGCCGCGGCCCAGAAACCGATCACCACGTTCTGCACCGTGCTCGTCGCCCTCGGACCCGTACTCGGGATGGCCGCCGGCGTGGCCGGCGCCTTGGAGGTCTACCCCTATGAGTGCGCGCTGGCCGTCTCCATATCCGTGACACTCGGCATGATCAGCCTCGCTCTGCTCATCGGCGCCGTGTGCGGCCTGTACATCATGGGCGGAGCGAAGGTGGCCCCGTTCGGGGTCGTGTTCGTCGCCGGTTTCGGCGGGCTGGTACTTGGCCTCTCCGGCGGCGGCCCGCTCTACCGCGACGTCGGCGTACTCCTCTTGGCGGTCAGCGGCGCCGTGTTCTACTCGGTCGGATTCGTCTCCGGCCACGCACCGGCGAACGCGGTGGATCGATGGGGCCATCCCGGCGCCATCGTGGGAGGCGCCCTCCTCGCCGCCGTCGGCCACCTGCTCGACCTGTGGCCGATGCTGCTGTTCGGCGCGATGGCGGCCGGGTGTGGACTGGGCACCGTCGTGACCCGCTGGCGGTCCCGATCCGCCCCCCGCCCTCCGGACGCGGACCCACGATCCACGCGAGAACCGAACGTGTGACCGTGATCACACAACCGATCGACGCGCGTGAGCGTGGCACGCGAGCGACCCCGGCCCGACGCCCCCGGCACCACCCGTACTTGGCCAAAGGCCCACCCCGGACGGATCTCCCGCCGCGTGGCCGCGCCGGAGCGGATCCCCGTCGCGTGCCGCACTGGGCAGCAGAGACGCGTCAAGCGGATGTTCGAGGCCGCGTTCCGCCGGAAGTCACGCACAAAGAATTCATCGAGAACGACAAAACCCCGCTACCTGTCGCCCAGGTGACGGGGTCTGCTTTGGATCTTCCGGGTGGCCAGGGGCGGGGTCGAACCGCCGACCTTCCGCTTTTCAGGCGGACGCTCGTACCAACTGAGCTACCTGGCCCTGGCACCCAACGAGGTGCGCAAGCGGTCCTGACGGGATTTGAACCCGCGGCCTCCACCTTGACAGGGTGGCGAGCACTCCAAACTGCTCCACAGGACCATGTTTTCAGTTTTTCGGGTTCCGCCCTTCCGGGCGGCCCGTTGGTGTCTATTCTGCCATGCTTTCGCAGTGCTTTAGACCAACCGTAGCCCCAACGGGATTCGAACCCGCGCTACCGCCTTGAAAGGGCGGCGTCCTAGGCCGCTAGACGATGGGGCCAAGTGACGGTTTCCCGTCCGTCCCGCTCCGCCGTGCCGTCGGGATCTCTCAAAGCATAGGGGAGAATCCTGGTGCCTGCCAAAGCGATATCCCCCGCCGCCCCTCCGCGCGCTACTCCCGCGGGCTGGCCTCGGGGGACGAGTCCTCCGAGGCGGCCTCGTCCTCGGGCTCCAGGTCCCGGTCAGGGTCACTCTCCACGTGTCGCTCGATCTGGGCCGAGGTGAGACCCAGACCACCCAGATCGATGTCGTCACGCGCCTGCAGCCGTCCCGTCTCGCGATCGAAGTACAGCACCGACGCCTGGTACGGCGTGGGCGAGTCGACGCCCGTCTCCAGGCCGCGCAGCCCAGCACCGCCGGTGGACCCCTGGACGAGGAACTGGGTTCCCGAGGGCTTGGTCTCCTCCCAGCGCCGGTGCCCGTGCCCGGCGAGCACGAGCGGGACCTGGCCGCTGAAGGGTTCCGCCTGCACGGGGTCGTGCATCACCACGAAGTCCAGCGGCGGGTCGGCGTCGGCCTGGGACTGGGCCTGCAACTCGCCGATCTCGGTCAGGTCGTCCTCGGTTCCGGGGTCGGCGGACTTGTCCGGCGTGAACCGGGGGTCCCCCGCGCCGTAGACCCGCAGGCCCTCGATCTCGGTGGCCTCACCGTCGAGCACCACGGCGTTGTCCTGCGCCTCCACCGCCTCCTGGGTGGAGGTCGAGTCGTGGTTGCCCCGGACCCACACGTAGGGGACGTCGAGGTCGGAGATCTCGTCGGCGAACACGTCCTCGGCCGGGTTCCCGCGGTCGGTCAGGTCACCGGAGTCGACGATGAAGTCGGCCTGGAACTGGTCGCGCAGGGAGCTGATGATCGTCCACGCCGCCGGGTTGAGATGGATGTCGGAGACGTGCAGCACCCGCACCGTGGACTCGTCGTCCTCCTCGTACACCGGGAGCGTCGACGTCACCTGGTACAGCGTGGAGACGTTGCCCACGAGGCCGGCGAGCTGCTCCTGGTACTCCTCGAACCGGTCGACGACGTCGTAGGCGTTGCCCACCACCTGGGGCGCGCCGGCGAGGAGGCCCGTGTATCGGGGTTCGGCGATGGCGTTGGCGTTGAACGTGCCGACGGCGGTGACACCGACCGCCCCCAGCGTCACCAGGGCGCCCGCGGTGGCCCCGGCGGTGCGGCGGACGTCCCGGAACAGGACGCCGCCCGCCAGCGCGGCGCCGAGGACCCCGAAGAGCAGCGCGTGCGCTCCCATCCGGATCACGCCGTCGCGCACCTCGGAGGCCACCGACTCCGCCATCCGGTTGATCGCGTCGGGATCGTCGATGATCTCCTCGGCGGCGTCCAGGCGGATCTCGACGATACGGGCGTCGATCCGGAGCGGTCCCGTGTGGGTGTCGAAGCTGAGCCGCCCCAACGGGGAGACGTCCACCACGGTCTCGCCCTGCAGCGCGGGGCGGAGGGAGAGCTGGACGTCGGCGGGCCCGATCGCCGTGGTGACCGATCCGCCGGCGGCGACGCCCACTCCGGCCCCACCGACGCCGACCAGCAGCACCAGGACGACACGGGTGACGCGGGCGCGGGCGAAGGTCCGCAGGCGGTCACGCAGTCTCGCGCCTGGGCCGGCCGCGAGTCCGCGTCCGGCCGCGCGCAGGCGATTCCACAGGTATCTCAGTGTTTCCCGCATCGGTTCGGAACCCCCGGTACGTCACTCACACACCGATCACTCCGCCCCTTCCGCGGTGGCCCCCCGACCATGATCAGCGGCGCTGCTCGGGGAGCGCGTTGGTCCTACTCCCTCATCAGGCCCAACCCAGCTCAGCCAACCGATCGTCCTCGATCCCGAAATGGTGGGCTATCTCATGGA
Source organism: Spiractinospora alimapuensis (assembly GCF_018437505.1). NCBI lineage: Bacteria > Bacillati > Actinomycetota > Actinomycetes > Streptosporangiales > Nocardiopsidaceae > Spiractinospora > Spiractinospora alimapuensis. The sequence continues at coordinate 2,791,228 of NZ_CP072467.1, forward strand.
TCACTGTGACCGCGACCTCATGCACCACGTCCTCGTAGTTCTCGCACAGCCGGAGCGTGGGGTTCATGAAGATCATGATGTGGTCGGGAAGCACGCCACCGTAGGAGTCACCGCGTTCAGTGAGCGGGGTCCCGTCGTAGAGGCCCAGCAGTCCGGGCTCCTCGGGTGGGGGTTCCTCCTCCACGAAGACCGCGACATTGTCCATGAGGTTCGCGAGTTCGACCGGAATCCGGTCGAGGGCTTCGCTGACCAGGTCTTCGAACTCTCTCCGCGTCATTTCGAGCACATCGCCCATTGTGCTTGGGCCGCACGTTCGCCGTCGAGATTGGTCGATCAGGTTGCGTCTTGACCACCAATCGGGGACATTGAGTCACGACAAGCCAACCAATAGTGATGCATACGCCCGGAAGTCTGTGGCCCCCCGGCGGCGACACCGACCGAGGGGGCTCGTTGGGAGAGTCCGGTGGGCAAAGCGCGTGCCGACGACCACGACCACCCGCCCGACGCCGCGAAGCCACTCCCGCCTCCGCGAATACCCCGACAGCGGGCCGCGGCCGAGAGCGCGAACGGGGCGACCTACCGAAAGGTGCTCGCCGTCGGGGAGTTCCGCGCCGTGTGGCTTGGCCACGCGGTGTCCACGATTTCGTCGAACCTGCTGCTCCTCTCGGTGGCGATGCTCGTCTACCAGCGGACGGGCATGCCGGCCGCCGCGGGGTTCACGGTGGCGCTCACCTTGCTGCCCCCCATCTTCGCGGGACCGCTGCTGTCCATCATCGCCGACCTCTGTCCTCGGCGCAGGGTCATGGTGATCAGCGATCTGGTTCGCGCCGCACTCATCGCGGCGATTGGACTTCCAGGCATGCCAATTTGGGGCATCTGGCTCCTGGTGGCGCTCGCGACTCTTCCGGGTGTCCCGCACAACGCCGCCCGCGCCGCCCTGCTCGCCGAGATCCTCCCCGGGAACCGCTATGTCACCGGGTCGTCGCTGGCGCACATGACCTCACAGGTGAGCGTCATGTTCGGCCTGTTGCTCGGTGGGGTCGTGGTGTCGGCCATCGGCCCGGGTCCGGCGATGCTGTACAACGGCCTGGGGTTCGTGGCGGCGGCGTTCATCGTCCTGGTCGGGGTCCGGTCGCGGCGGGCACCGCGACCGTCGGGCCCGCGCCACCAGGGACTGTGGGCGATCACCGCCGAGGGCGCGGTTCTGGTCTTCAGCGATCCGCGGCTGCGCACCCTCGCGCTGTTGTCGTGGCTCGCCGGGTTCTACGTGATTCCCTCCGGGCTCGCCGCCCCGCTGGCCGACGAGATGGACGCTGGCGCGAGCGGGATGAGTCTGCTCATGGCCGCCGTACCGGCGGGTGCGCTGATCGGCAGCATCGTCTGGACGCGACTGGTGCCTCCCGCCCCCCGAGCGCGCCTCCTGGCGGTGCTGGCGGCCTTCGCGTCCCTCCCCCTCGTCGGAATCGCGTTCGACCTGCCGCTGGAGCTGGTCGCCCTGCTGCTCCTCGTCTCCGGCGTGTTCGGGGCCTACCAGTTCGTCGCCAACGCCACGTTCGTGCTGTGCGCGCCCGCGAGTGGCCGGGGTCGCACGTTCGGCGTGGCCTCCGCGGGGCTTCAGTCCTCCCAGGGCTTGGGGATCCTGGCGGGCAGCGTCCTCGCGGGGAGCATCGGCGCCCACTCGACGATCGCCGTCGCGGGTGCCGGGGGCGCGATCTGCGCGTTGGCGCTCATCCCTACGTGGCGCAAGGTCGCGCCCAGCACGATCGAACCTCTCCAGGAGTCAGAGCAGAGAACGTAGTCTCCCGTGCTTCCCCCGGATTCCCGCACGGCGACTCAGTTCTTCTTGGTGAAGGAGCCGATGATGTTCTCCAGCACGGAGCTCGGCGCCCCGCTCTCCGGGATGACCAGCCAGGCGATGATGTAGAGAAGGATGCCGCTCCCACCGAAGAGGGTGAAGACGGCGAACGCGAGACGGATGATGTTGGCGTCCACGTTGAAGTACTCGCCGATGCCTCCACAGACACCGGTCAGGAGACGGTTGTTGACGCTGCGTCGTAGCTTCTTGTCGCTCATACCTCTACCGTGCCCCAAATAGGCCGCGACGTGCATCGGGCACGCCCCTGGCCTGTCCCTGAGTCGACCCTCACCTGGGGTAGAGGGCTCCCTGGCCGCGGTCTCGCGCCCCCGTGTCGGGGGCTCAGGGGCGACCCGCGAGCCACGGTCGGCCAGCGCATATCCGGACGGCGGTCGCACGAGCTTTCGCCGAGGGTGGTGCGAACCTAGGCTTGGGGTGCGCTGTCCATCGTCCGATGTCAGGAGTTGACACTGTGCCCGATCCCCACGGTTCCCCCCAGCGTCCCCCTGCGTTCGACACGTCCGTCCCGCACTCGGCGCGGGTCATGAACTACTGGCTCGGCGGAAAGGACTGGTACCCGGCGGACCGGGCGATGGGCGACCAGATCCTTGAGTCGTTTCCCGAGATCGTGGCGGTGATGCGGGCCGACCGGGTCTTCCTGGAGCGCGCCGTCACCTTCCTCGTGCGGGACGCGGGAGTGCGGCAGTTCCTCGACCTCGGCACCGGGCTTCCCACGGCCAACAACACGCACGAGGTCGCGCAGGCCATCGCCCCGGAGTCGCGGATCGTCTACGTCGACAACGATCCGTTGGTGTTGACCCACGCCCGGGCGCTACTCACGAGCGCCCCTCAGGGGGCGACGGAGTACGTGGACGCCGACGTCCGGGACACCGACCGGATCCTCACAGAGGCGGCCGCGACCCTGGACTTCTCGAAGCCCATCGCCGTGTCCCTGCTGGGGATCACCACGCACCTCGAGGACGACGAGGCGTACGGGGTGGTGCGACGCTACGTGGACGCCCTGCCGGTGGGGAGCTATCTCGCCCTGTGCGACTGCACCGACACCAGCGACGCGATCGTCCGAGCCGCCAGTCGGTGGAACGAGTCCGCCTCTCCCCCGGTGCGGCTGCGCACGATAGAGGGAATCACCAGCTTCTTCGACGGACTGGAGGTCCAGCCCCCGGGTGTGGTTCCCGCGCTGCGCTGGCGGCCGGGTCACACCGACATCGGGGGCGTGAAGGACGTCGACCTCTACGGCGGGATCGGTCGGAAGGTCTGACGCCCGACTCCGATCGCGCCGGTGGAGCATCGCCACCGTACCCCGGTGCCCCACACTCAGGGCCGTCCACCGTCGCCTGGCCGGCACGCGGCGAACGACACCTCCGCGACCCGGACTATCGGAGGAAAGGTCAGCGGGCGCGGCCGCCCAGGGAGGGGTGTTGGGCGGCCACGCCCGCGGGTGCCACCGTGCGGCGGGAGTGGGAAAAGGTTCCGCACGGCGGCTGGAAGACCTGCCGGCCGAGCGCACTGGCGCCTGCGCTCGCCCGGCAGGTGGCTCTATTTATGTTGTACGAGGAATGGAGAACGCGGCCCAGACGACCTTGCCGCGACCATCCCTGTGCTCCCAGCCCCATTCCTGGCTGAAGCGTTCCACCAGGTGAAGCCCGCGTCCCGACTCCGCGGTCTCGTCCACGCGGGCCAGGGCCGGCTCCCGTGAGCTGGAGTCGGAGACCTGACACACTACGGCAGAACGTCCGCGGAACAGGCGCAGTTCGATTTGTTCGTCGGCGTGTCCCTTGTCGGAGGCATGCCGCCAGGCGTTGGTGACCAGCTCCGAGACGACCAGCCGGACGTCCTCGCACAACTGTGCGAGTCCCCAGCGAGCCAGGACCGACACGCTGAAGTCCCGCGCGTGTCCGGCCGCGGTCTCCTGACCGGCAAGGCCGCACACGGCGGTGTCCGCCGCAGCGTGGCTGTCGCTGGCTGAGAGCGCCGGCTTCCCGGTACCGCCCTCGGCCTCTAGGTCTGGCGAGTTCATCACGTCCATCGCGTTCCCCACAGAGGTCTGCTCCCGACCTCTTGCACACCCACCCCTGCACACTCAAATGCAAGAACGGATGCACGTGCAATTGAAATCACAGCTATGGTAACCGACGGGGGCCCGGTATTGGAATGGTGCGGACCAGGAATTTACCCTTCGGGTCGGCAGCGCCCGAGATCACGCGTGATGGACCCTCAGGGACCGCCCGGGTAGAGTCCATGATCCGTTGGAAGGGCAGGACCCCATGGCCACAGAGCACCCTGTCGACAACCTGGCCGTCACCGAGCTCGTCGCGCACTCCCGTGGCGGGCCGACCGTCATGCGCATCCTCCTGGGCTCGCAGCTCCGCCGGATGCGCCTCGCGCGGGGCATCTCGCGGGAGGACGCGGGGTTCGCGATCCGCGCCTCACACGCCAAGATCACGCGGTTGGAACGGGGCCAGGTCGGCTTCAAGATCCGTGACGTCGAGGACCTGCTGACGCTGTACGGTCTCACCGACCCGAAGGAACGGGCGGCGATGATCGACCTGGTGCGCCAGGCCAACGCCCACGGCTGGTGGCACAAGCACAGCGACGTCCTACCGAGCTGGTTCAACGTCTACATGGGCCTGGAGGAGGCGGCCTCCGTCATCCGCGCCTTCGAGGTGCAGTTCGTGCCGGGGCTGCTACAGACCGAGGCCTACGCGCGCGCCGTCATCGGACTCTCGCGCACCGCGACGACGACCGCCGAGATCGACAGCCGGGTGGACATGCGGATGCGGCGCAAGGAACGTCTCCTCGAGGGCGGCTCCCGCCTGTGGGCCGTGATCGACGAGGCCGGATTGCGGCGGCCCTACGGGGGTGACGACGTGTTACGCGAGCAGCTTGACCACCTGATCCAGCTCGCCGACCACCCCAGGGTCACGATCCAGCTCGCGCCGTTCTCGATGGGCGGGCACCCAGCGGCGGGCGGTCCGTTCACCATCCTGCGTTTCGCGTCGGACCAGCTCCCTGACATCGTCTACCTGGAACAGTTGGCCAGCGCCCTCTACCTCGACAAGTACGAGGAGACGCACGGCTACACCGAGATCATGGACCACGTGACGATCCAGGCCCCGGTACCCGCCGAAACCCCCGCCCTGTTGGCACGGATCCGGGACTCCCTTCCCTAGGCCGACGCGCCGGAACCCTCTCCGTCTCTCCGTCCCGCGGGGCTCGCGGGGCTCGCGGGGCTCGCGGGACGCGCGTACGCGCACGGGCCGCCGCGCGGCGAGCTCATGGCGTCCCTCCCGCCCGGTCGGCGGTGAGCGGTCGACGACCAACGGCAAACCGGAAAATCTTGCCGTTTTCTGGACGTACCACCCATCCGACAACGTGTACGACATGCCGCCCCTGCGGCCGTCCGACTCCCGCGCCCGAGCCACCCCGCGGGGACCCTCGAAACGCGCAAACCCCTGTGGTTGAGAGCTTCTGTGCATCGGACGGACTTATCGTGCATCTACAATTACAAATGCACGTGCATTTCCCCGCCCCTCGCCGATGTCAAAGGAGCCTTCGGCATGCGACCGATCCATGGCGACACCTGGCGCAAGAGCAGCCACAGCAATCCCAACGGCAACTGCGTGGAAGTGGCCACGGTCGGTCCACGGAAAACAGCGCTGCGTGACTCCCAGTCCCCCGGTGGCCCGGAGCTGGCCTACCCCCACGCTGAGCTCGTCGTCTTCCTGCACTCCCTCAAGACCGAGACGCTCACCACGGCGAGCGACGGCTAGAACGGGACTCGCGACCGCGTCCCATCGAGGGTCCCCGGGAACGACCGGCGACGCGACCGTTGACGGGCGCGTGGCGAAGCCGGCCCGCGACGCGGAGACTAGAGCCGAACCCCCCGCTCCGCGGCCTGGGACCGGAGACGGGACACGACCTGTTCGGCGGGAACCGCGGCGGCGCCGGTGAATCCCTCGCCTGCCCACAGGGCCATCCCGCCGGTGTCCCCCACCGCGGCGGCCTCCGCGCGCAGGGGTCGCGTCATGTGGTGGACCTCAGGGTAGGCGGCGGGTGCCGCCGGGTGCTCACCCATGAAACGGTTCTCCAGCCCCCGCGCGAGACGGCCGGTGAAGGCGCGCGTCAGCGCCGTCGTGGTGAACCCCGGATCACCGAGCGCACTCTTGTGCGCTGGGTGAGCTCCGCTTTCAGGACAACGGAGGAACGCGGTACCGACCTGGACTCCGGCCGCACCCCTGGCCGTCAAGGTCGCGGCGTCCCGGCCCTCCGTCACACCGCCGGCGGCCACGACGGGAACGTCCACGGCGTCGACGAGTGCCGACACCAGGTCCCGCACGGGGTACCCCGGGTCCGCCTCAGGGTCGAACGTCGCCCGGTGCCCACCGGCCTCCAGACCCTGCGCGCAGACCCCACCGGCCCCACGATCGACCGCCTGTCGGGCCTCTTCCGTACGGGTCACGCTCACCATGGTGAGGACGCCCGCCGCGTGGAAGCGGCGCAGGGTCTCCGCGTCGGGGCACCCGAAAGTGAAGCTCACCAGGGGGACGGCGAGCCGAATGGTGAGGTCGATCTTCTCCCGCCACCCGTCGTCGTCGTGCACGGGTTCACCCGCTCCGGGACCCAGTTCACGGCGGTAGCGACGCACCGCGTCCTCGTCCCCCGGTGGGCCTGGGACGAAGAGGTTCACGCCGAAGTCGACCACGCCGGCGGCGCGCACCGTCGCGATCTGTTCCTCGAGCCGAGCCGTCGGAAGATATCCCCCGGCCAAGGATCCGAGACCGCCGGCGGTATCCACGGCGACGACGAATTCCGGGGTCCCCACGCCACCCGCCATCGGTGCGAGCAGCAGCGGCCGTTCCCGCAACAGTCCGGACAGATCGCGAGGTCCCGACGGACCAGACAGACGCGCCACGTTCTCGTCCCTCCCACCGGCAGCGGACCCAGCCTACGGCGACGGCGGTGGCGGCCACGTACACGGGTCCCGTACGCGCGATGGTGCCCGGCGGGCTTCGACGACCCCTCAGGTAGGGATCCACTGTGTCGCCCGACACAGCGTGTAGGAGACACTCGGCGAAGCGGCCGTCGGCGACGGCCCGGGCAGCGCCCCGCCAGACACAACCGAGGGAGGCCCTGTGACCGCAGGCTCTGACAGCCCAGGCGTCCGATCGACCGTGGCCTACGCGGTGGGTGAGACCATCGCCCGGCTTGGCGCCCGTCGGTGCTTCGGCGTCGTGGGGTCGGGCAACTTCCACGTCACCGTCGCCCTGCGCGCGGCCGGTGTGGAGTTCGTCGCCGCGCGGCACGAGAACCACGCCGTCACGATGGCGGACGCCTACGCGCGGCTGACCGGTGAACTCACGCTGGTGAGCCTGCACCCAGGCCCGGGACTGACCAACGCCACCACCGGAATCGCCGAGGCCGCCCGCAGCCGCACTCCTCTGCTGGTGCTGGCGGGAACGACGGCCAACGGCGCGCTCCGCTCCAACTTCCGGATCGATCAGGAGGACCTCGCCCGTTCCGTCGAGGCGGTCGCGGAGCGTCTCCACTCTCCCCACACCGCGCTGGCCGACACCGCCCGCGCGGTCGAGCGAGCGATGTGGGACCGTCGGACCGTCGTCCTCAACATGCCACTCGACGTGCAGGACGCCCCCCTCCCGGAGAACACTCCGCTACCCGTGGCGCGCGCGGTGGCCAACCCACCCATCCCCACCCCCGAGGCGGTAGGTGCCCTCGCGGACGCCGTCGAAGGGTCCCGACGCCCGCTCGTCTTGGCGGGGCGCGGCGCCGTCCTCTCCGGCGCAGGGAAGGCACTGCGCGAGCTGGCCGACCGGACCGGGGCCCTGCTGGCCACCACGGCCTGCGGCCACGGGCTCTTCGCGGACGATCGATGGTCGGTCGGAATCTCGGGCGGTTTCTCCTCCAACGAGGCGGCGCGTCTCATCCGGGAGAGTGACCTCATCCTCGGCTTCGGCGCGAGCCTCACCCAGTGGACCACCCGGCACGGTCGGTTGATCGGCCCCGCGACGACCGTGGCCCAGATCGACGTCGAACCTGGCCGGCTCGGCAGCCAGCGGGACGTGGACCTCCCCGTCGTCGGCGACGTGTCCCGGACGGCCGCCGCGCTCCGCGGTGAGCTCGACGCCCGGGGCCACGTGGCGACGTCCGAGCTGCGGACCGCGGAGGCGGCCGAACGCGTGCGGAAGGCGGACAACCACCACGAGCCCTTCACCGACACCTCGACGGAACAGCACATCGACCCCCGGACGCTGAGCATGCGCGTCGACGAGCTCCTGCCCGCGGACCGCACGGTCGTGGTGGACTCCGGACACTTCATGGGCTGGCCGGCCCGGTACTTCCGGGTGGCCGACGCGAGGTCGTGGTGCTTCACCCAGGGCTTCCAGTCCATCGGCCTGGGTCTGCCCACGGCGATCGGCGCCGCGCGGGCCGCGCCCGACCGTCTGGTCCTCGCCGGGGTGGGGGACGGCGGGTTCCTGATGTCGATCGCCGAGCTGGAGACCGCCGTCCGCCTCGACATCACCCTGTGCGTCGTGGTGTACGACGACGCCGCCTACGCGGCCGAGGTTCACCACTTCGGGCCCGAGGGGCACCCGACCGACACGGTGCGCTTCCCGGACCGGGACATCGCCGCCATCGCGCGGGGGTTCGGCGCGGAAGGGATCGTGGTGCGTACGCTCGACGATCTGCGTCCGCTGCGGGACTGGGTGGCCCAGGGACCGCGGGGGGTGTTCGTGGTGGACGCCAAGGTCACGCCGGACCTGGTCGCGGACTGGCTGGAGGAGGCCTTCCGCGGCGAACACTGAGGACCTTCGTACCGGCACCGGGCCGGCTCGCACTCTATTTCCCCCGCCGGCCGTCCCGAGTCGGATGACCCGACGGAACCTCCATCCTCCTCGGAACGCACGGTGAGCGAGGAGAGGCACCGGAGCGTCGGGGTGCGGGTCGACAACGGACAGGCGGGCACTCCCCGTTGCTCTCCGCGCAATCGGCGATATTTCGGGCGGGCGCATTCCGTGACCGTTGCTGCCTGATTCGGCGGCCGAGAGGGCCTGATCGCGCGCGGCTCCGGGGAGCCGCGCCGCCGACCGCAGGGGTGATGGACGGCGCCACCGGAGCCGTTCCTTCGGGCACGGCGGTGATCCGTGGAAAACGGACCTGAAATGTGGTGCCAACGCTACCCTTGGGGAACCCGCCCTTTCCGGCACGGCGACGAGGTGTACTGTGAGTGACTCTCCTCGCAACCCAACGCTCATCGGGTCGGTCCAGCGTGCCCTTCGGTTGTTGGACACGGTGGGTTCCAGCAACAGTCCGGTCACCGCGAAACAGTTGGCCCGCCAGACGGGCCTCGCCATGCCCACGACCTACCACCTGTTGCGCACGCTGGTGCATGAGGGATACCTGCACAAACTCAGCGAGGGGTACGTGCTCGGGGAGCGCGTCAACGCGCTACAGACCCGCTCCACTCCGCAGACGACCGTCGCACAACTGTCTCCGACACTGCATCGACTCCGGGACGAGCTCTCGGCGGCGGTTTACCTCGCGTCGTTCGACGACGGGGAGATCGTGCTGATGGACGTCGCGGACGGCCCCAAGACGCCTCGGGTGGATCTCTGGGCCGACTTCCGGGACGCCGCGCACGCCACCGCGATCGGAAAGAGCCTCCTGTCCAGCGTTGACTCCGAGACCCAGCGGGACTACCTGAGTAGGCACCCCCTGGTGGGGCTGACTCCCCGCACGATCACCGACAAGTGGCGACTGATGCACACCCTGCCCAACGCCGGTGAGGTCGCCGTGGACGAGGGCGAGTACTCGCTGAACACGGCCTGCATCGCGGCACCGCTCTGCACTCCGAGCCTGGTCGGCACCCTGGCGGTGTCCGTGCCCGAGTACCGGTTCGACTCGGTGATGAGCATGCGTACCCGCCTGGCCAGCGCGGCCAAGTCCGCCGCGCTCACTCTCACGGTGTAACGAGCACAAATGAGCACCGCTACGGCCGCCCACCCACGAATCAGTATGTGAAATCGCAACCGTTGTTCCGCGGCGGGTCCGGACGGGATAGTCGTGTCCAGGCGTCCCCCCGGAGGCATCTGTGCACTATAGCTGGTTCGAACCCATCACCGACGACGGTCCCGAGAAGCCCCTGTTACGGCAGGAACGCACCCGTCAACTAGCGCGGCTCGATAATGCGCGAATGCGACGCGTGCGCACGCCCAGCCCCCGCCGGGGAGGAGGAGCGAGCCCCTCCCTCAGTCGAGCTGTCTTCTTCCCCGTCATCACCGGCGGCGCGGAATCCGAACGCGACGGGGTCCTCGCGACCTGGTTCGTCCCCGACGGCGCCCAGGTGACCGAGGGCGAACGCCTCGCCCAGGGAGCCATCGGCACGCAGAGCGTCGACGTCACCGCCCCCAAGAAGGGCGTCGTCCACCTCCTCGTCGACCAGGGCAACGCCGTGGTTCAGGGAACCCCCATCGCGTTCATCGACTGAGGACGGCGCGAACGACGGGAACCTCGTACCGTGGGGACACCGCCGTGACCTCCCCACCGCACCCGAAGTCGACCTGATCAGCGCCGATGACGCGAGGCGTGCGCCACGCGGTTCACGCTGACCGAGCGGTGTGCGTGATCCCCCGGTCGGCGAGGTAGGTCGCGATCGTGGTCGTACTCAGGGTGGTCGCGGGGTCCTGGATCCGGCGGAACAACGCCTGGGCCGCGAAACGCCCCAGGGACGGGGTGTCGTAGCCGACCACCGTCACGGGGTAGGGCAAGAGTTCGGCGAACTCGACGTCGTCGAAACCGGCGAGCCGAACGTTCTCACCCCTGGCCACGACCTCCGCGACCGCCCCCGACAGGACACGGTTGTTCCCGCAGAAGATCGCGGTCGGAGGCTCGGGGAGGTCGAGCATCGTCGCCGTCGCGCGGCGGGCGGTCGCCGGATCGTCGGACGCGATCTCCACCAGGTGACTGCCCGAGAGGATCGCGTGGGCCATGAGCTCGTCCCTCGCCCCGGCCCGACGCTCCCGCATGGTGGGCGCGTTCAGGGCGTCGGTGATGACACCGATGGAACGATGCCCTTCGGTGACCAGCATTCGAACCGCGTTCCTGGCGCCACCACGGTTGTCGATGAGGATCGTGTCCCCGTCCAGTCCCACGGGTGGCCGGTCCACGAACACGACCGGCGTGCCGCGCTCGATCTCCGGGGCGAGATAGGCCAGGTCCGCCCCCGACGGCACGACGATGAGACCGTCCACGCGACGCCGGCACAGGTCCAGCGCGAGATCACGCTCCTGCTGGTCGTCCCAGCCCGAGCTCGCCGTGAAGAGCTGTCTCCCGTGCTCTCTGGCCACCTCGGCCACCGCGGCGGCGATGGTGGAGTAGAAGGTGTTGGCCAGATCGATGATGATCAGGCCGATGGTCGCCGTGCTCTGACCACTACGCAGGGACGCCGCGACACTGTTGCGCTGGAACCCCAGCGTGCGCATCGCGTCCACAACGCGCGACGCGAGTTCCGGGTCGACCGTGGGGACACCGTTGGCGACCCGGGAGACGGTCTTCACGCTGACTCGGGCGGCAGCCGCGACGTCGACCATGGTGGGCCGGCGCGTGCGCGCGGCCGAGGGGTCGCCGTCGTTCATGCCGCTCGTCCTCCCGATCAGTCGACCACGGTCCACACACGGTCATCGCCTCCGCACGGACGGACTTCGTCCCCCACCCGCCGACAGTCGCCACCCTAGAACATCGCGGACAACGTTGCCTCGCCGCAGCCCGCTCACCTGCGCTCGGATGATCGCCCCGCCGGATGCGATGGACCAGTCACTCCCGGAAGAACGGTGGGACTCTTGACATGGTGACGCAATACACATCACTCTGCCCTGAGGCAACGTTGTCTCACTGCGGAGTGGTGCCTATGGAGCCGGTCATGCTCCCGGTCTCGGTCATGGAGCACGTCTATCGAGGTGGACGCTCCATCGCCGCGCTGCGCGGTGGCCCGGCACGGCCGACACGGTCCCCCGAGGAGTGGCTCGGCTCGGTGACCACCCGGTTCGGTCGTGCGACGGACGGGTTGTCCCGCCTGCCCGACGGCGGCCTGCTGCGTGACGCCGTCGGGGAGAATCCGCGCGCCTGGCTCGGCGCGGAGCACGTTGGGAACTGGGGTGACTCTCCCAACCTCTTGGTCAAACTGCTCGACGCGGGGGAACGGCTGCCCATCCACCTGCACCCCGACCGGAGTTTCGCCCACCGACACCTCTCCTGCTGCCACGGCAAGACCGAGGCGTGGGTCGTCCTGGACGCCGCACCCGGGACCACGACGCACCTCGGGTTCAAGGAGCCCGTCACCGCGGACGAACTCACCGATCTGGTGTCCCGCCAGGACACGGAGGGGCTTCTGTCCCGGATGCACGAGGTGCCGCTCCACACCGGGGACGCCGTGCTCATCCCCTCCGGCCTTCCGCACGCCCTGGGGCAGGGGGCGTTCGTCGCCGAGGTCCAGGAGCCCACGGACTTTTCCATCATGTTGAACTGGGCGGGACTCCCACTCGACGGGGAGGTGGAAGGCCACCTGGGGCTGGGCTTCCCGCTGGCCTTGGAGGCGGTGACCCGCACCGCGCTCACCACGGACGAGATCGAGGACCTGTTCGTACGAGGCGCTCTCTTGGCCGAGGCGTCGAACACACCGCTCCCCCTGCTGCCACTGGGCGCCGCACCGTTCTTCCGCGCCGACCTCCTCACCCCTCCCAGGGAGGACCCCACAGGAGCGGCGATTCCGGCGGACTTCGCGGTGCTGCTGGTGCTGGAAGGACGCGGACACCTGCGCTCGACCCCAACGACACCCTCGGGTCCTCCGACGCGGCGGACTGTCGCCCGTGGGGACGCCTTCGTGCTCCCCCACTACTCCGGGCCGCACGCACTGCGCGGCGACGTGCGCGCGCTCCTCTTCCGTCCGCCGCACGCTCCCTGATCGGCGACGGCACCGACCACCGAAAGGACCACACATGAGCTGTCCCCGTACGACGATGATCGTTTTCACTCTCGCCGTAGGAGCGTTAGCGCTCACCGCGTGCAGCGAGGAACCCCTCGGTGTGTCCGGCGACGACGGGGGCGACGGTGGTGACGTCGAATCCGTCGCGCTGATGGTGCAGGACCTCAGCAACCCCTTCTTCGCCGCGATGCAGGAGGGCGTGGAGTCGGCGGCGGAGGAGATCGGGGCCAGCGTCGTCACCGAGGACGGTCGTCAGGACCTCAACGCGCAGAACGAGCAGATCGACTCGTTCATCCAGCAAGACATCGACGTCCTACTGCTCAACCCGGTCGACACCGAGGGGATCACCCCGGCCGTCGAGCGCGCGGTGGACGCCGGAATCACCGTGGTGGCCGTCGACGTCGCCGCCGAGGGGTCACACGCCACGATCATGTCGGACAACGTGCAGGCCGGTGAGCAGGTCTGCACCCATCTCTTCGAGGAACTGGACGGCGAGGGCGAGATCCTCATCGTCGACGGGCGCCCGATCAGCTCCATCCAGGAACGGGTCGAGGGCTGCGAGAACGTCCTGGAGGACTACCCGGACATCGAGGTGGTCGGACACCAGAACGGCGACAACAACCGCAGCGAGGCACTGGATATCGCCACCGACATGCTCACGGCGACCCCCGACGTGGACGGCATCTTCGCGGTCAACGACCCGACCGCGCTGGGGGCGACGCTCGCCGCGGAGCAGCGGGGGATCGACGACCTGCTGATCGTCGGGGTCGACGGCTCTCCCGAGGCCGAGGAGGAACTCGGGAAGGGCGACTCCCCGTTCGTGGCCACCGCGGCCCAGAATCCGCGAATGCAGGGCGCCCAGGGCTTGGAGATGGCGGTGGCGCTCCACGCGGGCGAGTCCCTCGACGACGAGACGACCCTGGTGGACACCGAGCTGATCACCGCCGACGACCTGGACGACTACGAGGGGTGGGAATGACGCAGGACGCGTCTCCCCCACTCCTGTCGATGACCGGGGTCAGCAAGGGGTTCCCCGGCGTGCAGGCGCTCTCGGAAGTCCAATTCGAACTGCACGCCGGCGAGGTCCACGCCCTCATGGGCGAGAACGGGGCCGGAAAGTCGACCCTGATCAAGATGCTGGCCGGCATCCACGCGCCCGACGCCGGAGAGATCGCGGTGGACGGCCGGCCGGTCACCATCGACAGTCCACAACGCGCCGCCGACCTGGGGATCGCGGTGATCCACCAGGAGCTGAACCTGGCGCCGAACCTCACGGTCGCCCAGAACCTGGCCCTGGGCGAGGAGCCGCGTACGTCCTGGGGCCTGTTGGACCGACGCCGTATCCGCGCCGACGCCGTGGAGAAACTCGCCCGGGTGGGGGCCGATCTCGCCCCGGACACCCTCGTCGGTGAACTGAGCGTCGGAATGCAGCAGGTCGTGGAGATCGCTCGCTCCGTCGCCCGCGACGCGCGGATACTCGTCCTGGACGAGCCGACCGCCGCCCTGTCCGAGGCGGAGGCCACACGTCTGTTGGACCTCGTCCTGGAGATGCGCAACGCCGGGATGGGCCTGATCTACATCAGCCACCGCATGGAGGAGGTGTACCGGCTGGCGGACACCGTGACCGTGTTCCGCGACGGCCGGTGGGTGGACACGGCGCCCCGATCGGCACTGTCCGCGGAGGACGTCGTTACGCGGATGGTGGGGCGCCAGATCGATGACCTCTACACGCGGGAACGCCAACCCCCCGGATATGAGGTCGTCGAGGCCCGCGGACTGGGCGACGGAGCGGGTGTGGGACCCGTTGACCTCACCCTGCGCGCCGGAGAGGTCGTCGGACTCGCCGGACTGATCGGCGCCGGCCGCAGCGAGACCGCGCGGCTCCTGTTCGGTGCCGACCGGGCGCGAACCGGTGAAGTCGTCCTGGAGGGCCGTCCCGTCACGATCAGGACGCCGCGAGACGCCGTGCGACACCAGATCGGGCTCGTCCCGGAGAGCCGCAAGGAGCAGGCGCTGTTCCTCCAGTTGGCGATCCGGGAGAACATCGCGGTGACCGAGCTTGGCCACCTCAGCCGGTTCGGACTCCTCAGCGGTCGTCGGATCACTCGGACCGTCGACGAACACGTCCACGCCCTGCGGGTCCGGTGCTCCTCCCCGCGCCAGCGGGTCCGGGAACTCTCCGGAGGGAACCAGCAGAAGGTGGTGCTGGCGCGGTGGTTGGAGATCCGCCCCCGTGTCCTGCTGCTGGACGAACCCACGCGCGGCGTGGACGTCGGCGCGAAACAGGAGATCTACCGCATCATCGACGAACTGGCGGCGGACGGGGTGGCGATCCTGGTCGTGTCCTCCGACCTCCCGGAGGTGATCGGGATCAGCGACCGCGTCCTGGTCATGCGGGGCGGGCGGATCGTCACGGAACTCCCGCACCAGGAGGCGACGGAGGAGGCCGTGATGCTGCACGCCACCGGGGTGGCGCGGGCGGGCGCCCCCGGAGCCGCCTCCGACGTGACGTCCTGGCAGGCCGCGAACGACGAGGAACCCTCATGACCGAGACGAGTGCCCAACCCCCCGCCGCGCCTGGCATGCCGCGCCCGGGACGTCCCCGATTCGCGGCACTGTGGGACAGGTACGGCATCCTGGGCGCGCTGGTGCTTCTGACCGTCATGATGGCGGTCTTCGCGCCCAACTTCCTCTCCCTGGACAACGCCTTCAACGTCGCGCGGGCCGCGTCCATCAACGCCATCCTCGCGGCCGGGATGACGTTGGTGATCCTGACCCGGGGGATCGACCTCTCCGTCGGGTCCAACCTCGCGGTCAGCGGCATCGTCGCGGTGCTGATGTGGACCACCGGAATGCCGGCCCTGGTGTGTGTGCTCGGCGGCGTGACGGTGGGAGCGCTCTTCGGGCTGCTCAGCGGTGCACTGGTGGCCTACCTCGCGCTGCCGGCGTTCATCGTGACCCTCGGAGGGCTGACCTACCTACGGGGAACCGCGTACCTCCTGACCGACGGCCGGCCGCTCATCGCAGACGACCTCGGGTACCGGCTGCTCGGTGACGGGTTCATCGCGATCATCCCGGTTCCCGTGGTCATCATGCTCGCGGTGTTCCTCGTCCTCTGGTTCCTCCTGCGGTTCACCCGGTTCGGGACCGAGGTCTACGCGATCGGCGGCAACCCGGAAGCGGCGCGCCTGGCCGGGATCAAGGTCAAGTGGACCCTGGTGAAGGTGTACGTGATCGCGGGCGCGTGCGCGGGACTGGCCGGGGTGATCTTCTCCGCGCGCGTGATGTCGGGGCAACCGACCGCGGGTGAGACGTACGAACTGGACGCCATCGCGGCCGTCGTGCTCGGCGGAACCAGCCTCATGGGAGGCATCGGCACGGTGCAGCGCACCCTCATCGGAGCCATGATCATGGGTGTGCTCAGCAACGGCCTGCTCCTGCTGAACGTCCCGTTCTTCTACCAACTGATCATCAAGGGCGCCGTCATCGTGGTCGCCGTCGCGATCGACAGCCTGAAGAACTGGCAACGCTAGGAGGTCCGCACGGCCGGCCCGAGGACGGTCCCCGCTCAGGGGATGATCTCGTCGAGGTTGGGCGGCTCGTCGATCAGACCGTCCTGCTCGGCGAGGTCCGCCAGGAGTCGCACCGACTCCTCGTTGATGGACCCCGGCCAGTTGGGCAGGATGAGTTCCTGGGCGGCCGCGTCGTCGATCTCGGTGTAGGTGGTCAGGACCCGGCGTGCCTCGTCGGGGTTGTCCTGGGCGTAGGCCGAGGACTCGTTCATCGCCTCGGTGAACCGTTCGACCAGGTCCGGATCGGATTCAATCTGGTCCGGGGTCGCGAAGTAGGTCGCCGCGGTCAATTCCTCGTGGGTTCCGGCGTAGTTGGCCGCCACGACCCTCATGCCCGAGTTGAGGGACGACGTGACGAACGGTTCGTTCATCCACGCTGCGTCGACCCGTCCTTCGTCCACCGCCGCCGGCATGTCGGGGAACGGCATCTCGACGAACTCGACATCCGTGGCGTCCCCGCCGGCCTGCTCCACCATGTGCCGGATCGTCGTGTCCCCGATGTTGTTCAGGGTGTTGACGGCGACGGTGCGTCCCGCCAGTCCCCCGGCGTCGGTGATCGGGCTGTCCGCCGCCACCACGACAACGCTGTAGTCCTCCTCGACGTCACCCGTCGTGGCGCTGCCCGCGCTCACCATGTGCAGCGGGATGCCCTCGGCGTTGGCGACCAGCAGGGAGGTGGTGTTGGAGAAGCCGAACTCGTACTGGCCACTGACGACGGCGGGCACGATCGCCGCACCGCCCTGCGCGAGTTCCGTGTGGAGGTCGATGCCGCGGGCCTCGAAGAACCCCTGCTCGATTCCGAGGTAGACCGGGGCGACGTCCACGATCGGGATCAGGCCCACCGTGACCTGCTCCAGGCCATCCTCCCCGGCCGCGACATCACCGTCCCCGCCGCACGCCGAGGCCAGCACGGCAGCACCCCCCGCCGCGACCGCGGCCCGGACGGCACGCCCCCGTCGCCGACGCGGCTCTGGCATGGGGCCTCCCTCGGATCCTTCGACCATGGGGAATGCTAGCCCGTCCACCTCCCCCACCCGAGGCCCGGCCTGCGCCAAGAGCCCCTTGGCGCACACGCGCTGATCGGCGACCCTGGAGGGACGTGGCTAATCAAACCACCGAAGCCGAGGAGGCACCATGCTCCGCCGACTCACCGCCGCGCTCCTGACCACACTCGCCATCACCGCCGCGGCCTTCGCCACCGCGACACCGGCCACCGCCGAATCCGTAGACACAGCGAGCGCCGTCGAAACCATGAAGGTCAAGGGGCTCCCGCAGGACACCGGCGACACGGGCACACGCATCACATAACTCCGCTGGGTCGCGCGACTCTGCCGGCGGGGACGCGAGTCCTGGAGAATCGAGTGGATCCGAGCGGGTGAGAGCGTCCCCTCGTGAACACCATCGATGACGTCCTCGCCTTGGCCGCCACCCACGGCCTCCACCTGTCCGTCGAGAGCGCGACTCCGAACGAGGCCGGCTTGGACTACCGGGTCGTGATGGCCGTCGACACCGACGGACGCCGGTGGGTTCTGCGGGTGCCGCGCCGCCCGGACGTCAGCGAGGGCATGGCCGCTGAGGTACGTGTCCTCGACCTGGTCGGCCCGGCTCTGACCACCGATGGTGTCGCGGTGCCGGATTGGCGAATCCGTACACCGGAACTGATCGCCTATCCGGCCCCGCCCGAGACCTGTCCGCCCAGTACGGAGCCGCCGGCGAGGAGATTCCGCGGACCACCCTGGACGGCTACGCCGAGGCAGGCGGCCCCATCCACCCCGGCCTGGCCACACAAGCCCGCCACCTCTGGGACGCCTCCCGCATCGGCTACGCCCCTCTACGCCCTCGCAACCCAAACCGAGACCGACATGACCGCGGCGGCCGTGATGCTGAATCCGGAAGACTGAGCGGTCTGCTTCCTCAAGAACCCTTTCGCCGCAGCCGGTCCGTGAATCACCGAGGAGACCAAGTGACGCACTTCGTCCTGGTCGTCGCCGCCGACGACCCCGACGACGTCCCGGAATTGATGGAGCCCTTCAACGAAAACATTGAGGTGCCCGACCGTCCCCAATACCTCACTGACTGGCGTTGGGAGTACCAACGCGAGCTCGCCGAGATCGCCGCACATCCCGAGCGCACTCGCCGGGGGGTGGACTATGACAACCCGGCAGAGGTTCTGGAGTACATGTGGGGGGAAAGGGTCTACCAAGACGACCAGGGCGAGTTCTACGTCATGTCCACCGTCAATCCCAACGCGAAGTGGGACCTGTGGTCTATCGGAGGGCGCTACGGCGGCTTCTTCCGGCTCGCCACCACTGTCCCTCCGGACTTGCCTGATGATCTGGAACATACCGCGTATGAGGACGGCGCCGTGAACGGTGCGCCCAAACGCTTCCTGGACCTGGAGGGCATGCGGTCGGAAGCCGCCGACCGGGCCGGGCGTGCGTGGGACGCCTTCGAGGCCGTGCGTTCCCAACACCCGCAGGCCAAAGGATGGAGTGCCTTTCACGAACGCTTCCGGGCCAATCCCATCGCCTACCCCATCACCCAAGCACGGAACGACTACTGGGACCAGCCGCTCGTCCGGGAACCTCTCCCCGAGGATGTGCGTTCGTCCCCATGCCCGATAGACCGGTTCAACACGAGCCGCAGTGTCCATACCCGCCGCGCTTATGACCGCGGCCCACTCGGCTTCGCCCTACTCACCCGAGAAGGGGAGTGGATGGCCCCCGGCCGGATGGGATGGTTCGCCACCACCGATGCCACTCAAGCCGACTGGGAGACCTACGCCACCAAGGCCAATGCCTACATCGATGCCCTCAGCGGCGATACATACCTGATCGCAGTCGACTGCCACATCTGATCTACAACGACGAGAACCCCGCCCACCAGAGCGGGGTTCGTGTGTGTGGCAGTTCGGTGGGCCCCCAGGGGATCGAACCCTGAACCCACGGATTAAAAGTCCGTTGCTCTGCCAGTTGAGCTAAGGGCCCGCGTGTGTGTCGCGAGATCACGGTGCCACACGCGCTTCTCTAAGGCTAGCGGTTATCAGCAGGTGGGTACGCCTCGCACGACACGCGTGGCGCGATGTGGCCGCGCTGGGGTTTTGTCGGGATCGTGGGTCCAGTTGATCAATGGGCTGGTCGGTGCGTGTGACGGGAGGCACTGTTGTGGGCACTGCTCACCGGTGGATCAGACCGATGAGTTCCGTGGTCCGCCCTGGTCTGTCCGAACACGTGAACCAAACGAGCGGAAGGAACTGGGCGCATGAAGTTGGTGACGGTCACGAACGTCTCTGTTGACGGGGTGCTGCAGGGGCCGGGGACGTCGGTGGAGGATCGGCGGGGTGGGTTCGAGCGGGGCGGGTGGGCGCTGCCGCTGTTCGACGACGAGATCGAGGAGTTCCTCGACGGGGTGTTCCAGCGGGCGGAGGCGTTCCTGTTCGGGCGGCGGACCTATGAGATCTTCGCTGGTTCGTGGGGGGCGATGGAGGATCCCGGGTCGAGCCCGATCGCGGACGCGCTGCACGCTCGGCCGAAGTACGTCGCGTCGACCACGCTGACCGACCCCCGGTGGGTCAACACCAGTGTCCTCGACGGCGACACCGCTGCCGCCGTCGAGGAACTGAAGACCACGGGTGCGGGCGAGCTGCAGGTCCACGGGAGTGGACGCCTGGTGCGTTGGCTGCTCGACCATCACCTGGTCGACGAGCTCATCCTCATGGTCTACCCAGTGCTTGTCGGCCAGGGCACCCGACTGTTCCCCCAGGACGGTGCGGACGCGGCGCTCGAACTGGTGGAGTCACGTACCGCCCGGAACGGGGTCATGCTGCAGACCTATCGACCCGCCGGGAGGCCTCGGTACGAGGTGCGATGACGCCGAGCAGCGGCAGGGCGACGGCCAGAGCGATCGCGAGCAACAGGCCGCTGGCCCAGACCGGGCCGGGGGCTCCGAGGCCGGCATGGAGGCTGGCCCCCGCGACGACGGGGCCACCGACGGCGCCGAGGTTGAGGGCCGCGGTGGCGTAGGCGCCGCCCATGGTGGGCGCCCCCGCGGCCGTGTAGATCACGCGGGCGATCAGGGTGCTGCCCAGGGCGAAGGAGAGCACGCCCTGGGTGAACACCAGGACCAGCAGAACGATCGGGTGTGCGGCCAGGACGGCGAGGGCGATCCATCCGACCAAAACGAGCGGTCCACCGATCGCGATGAGCTCGCCGGGACGCTGGTCCGACAGCCGACCCGCGATCCGCACCCCCAGGAACGACCCGACACCGAAGAGCACCAGCACCGCGGGAACCCAGAGCTCGGCCAGTCCCGCGGTGTCGGTGACGATGGGAGCCAGGAAGGTGAACGTGGCGAACGTCGCGCCGTTGACGAGCGCCGCGACCACCATGACCAGCACCAGGCGCGGGTTGAGGAGTTGGCGGAGCTCACCTCGCAGGCTGACTGTCGGGTGATCGTGTCCCTCCGCACCGGGGCGAGCGGGAATCCCCCACACGACACCCAAGGCGGCGGGCAGACACAGCATGACGATCGCCCAGAAGGTGGCCCGCCAATCCACCAGAGTGCCCAGGACCGCGCCACCGGGCACCCCGGCGACGATGGCCACCGTCGTCCCGGCCAGGAGCACCGCCAGGGCACGACCCTTCTGGTTCGGAGCCACGAGGGTGGCGGCGGTGGCCAACGCGACGGCCAGGAAGCCCGCGTTCGCCAACGCGGCGACGACACGGGTGATCAGCAGAACGGAAAAACTGGCGGTGAGCGCGCCAACGACGTGGACGGCCGAGAACACCAGCACGAAACCGAGCAGGCCGCCCCGAGCGGGCCAGCGGCGCGCGATTCCCGCCATCAGGGGCGCACCCAGCACCATCCCGACCGCGTAGGCCGAGGTCAAAAGGCCGGCCGCACCAACCGACACATCCAGGTCGGTGGCGATGTCCGGCAACAGGCCGGCGAGCATGAACTCCGACGTGCTCATGGCGAAGACCGCCACGGCGAGCAGAGTGAGCGCGAGAGGCATCAAAGGACTCCGAGGTGAAGAGATCAACGAGAGAGAGGCATCTCGTCACCGCGGCCAGCGCCCGAACGACGCGCGCGAGCGGGCCCGACCACTCGTGGTCGGGACGCGAACGTGGAACCTAGGGGTTCAGGGAGCTGACGGCGTGACCGAAAGCCCCCACCCTGGACGCTTCAGGAGTCGACATGGCTGGCACCCTACCCACCAGCCGCGACCACCACAATCGAATTCCTCCCTAGCCACGGCCAGGAACCGCTGCTAAGGATTGGCCGTATGAGACAGATTCTGGTCGGCACCTACACGGGTGAGCGGGGCGGCGGGCGGGGCATCTACCGGATGTGGCGCGAGGCCGACGGGGCGCTGACGCAGCCAGAATTGGTGGCCGAGCAGGACAGTCCGTCCTATCTCGCGCTTCACCCCGGTGGGCGGGCGCTGTACGCCGTGGCGGAGAGCGCCGACAGCGGCGTGGTCCACTACGACTTCGTGGACGGGCGCCCACGGCTACGGGGGCGACGGGCGATACCGGCCGGGCCGTGCCATCTGGTCGTCACGCCCAGCGGTGAGGCGGTGCTCTCGGCCAGCTACGACGCGGGCACGGTGAATTCCCAGCCGCTAGGGGTGGACGGTGGGTTCGTCGGGGCCACGACCAGTGTGGCCGGCTATGGCAGCGGGCCCGATCCCGAGCGGCAGGAGGGGCCGCACGCGCACGCGGTGGCGATCGCCCCGGACGGCACGGTGCTCAGCACCGACCTCGGCGCCGATCTGGTGCGGGCCCACCGGCTCGACGCGGAGACCGGGACACTGCGGCCGGTCGCGGCGATTCCGCTGCCGGAGGGCTGCGGACCCCGGCACGTCGTGGTACATGCCTCCGGCCATGTCTACGTGCTGACCGAGTTGGCGGGAGGCATCGCCGTCCTGGCCCCCAGATCGGGCTACGCGGACCTGGAGCTGCTCGCGCACGAGCCGGCCACGCGGGACGACGTGCCGGGGGACGCCCTGGGGGCGGCGATCCGGGTCAGCGACGACGGCCGATTCGTCTACACCTCCACCCGGGGCGCCGACCTGGTGACCACCCACCAGGTCAAGGCGGACGGCACCCGGCTCCGCCCGGTGGCCGACGTCCCCACGGGCGGACGCTGGCCACGGGACTTCTGCGTGGACGGGCAGTGGCTGCACGTCGCGAACGAGCACTCCGCCACGGTGTGCACCTTCCGGCTATCACCACGGACCGGCGCCCCCGAACCCTTCGGTGATCCGGTACCGGTGCCATCGCCGGTGTGCCTGCTGCCTTTGCCGTAGAGGGGCCCGTGCGCGGAGGATCGGAGATCCATACGGGGCCAGGAATTCTCACGCTACCTGGCGAAGTCACGCACCAAAAGTTAGCGGAGACATCACTTGGTAACGTGCCCGCTGCGCGACTTTCCCGGTTTCACGTCAACCCCGTCCTTTTCGCCGCGCCAGCCTGCCGAGCGGCCCATTGGAACGGCCCCACGGCGACTTCCGCCGCGTCCTCGGCAGACTTCTTCATCGCGGCACCCAAAGCCCGGGGGGACATCCGGGGGCCCCGGTTGTCCGAAGGCTCATCCGCGCTGGCCTCCACGAGATCATCCCTCAATGGCAGCGGCTTCACCTTACCTGGCGTCCTCCCGGTGACATCCTTCGCACGCTGGCCGTTCTTTTCCCCCGCCGAGGGGTTTTTCGGATCCTTGTCCTGGCTCCGTTTCTGCTCTTTCTCCCATTTCTCTTGCTCCCGCCGCATACCCATAATTCCTCCACGCCCTCTCGGCACGCGACACGCCTGTCGCGACAATATTGGATGATCATACTCAAACCGACTGAATCGTGAAAGATGGTGGCTAGCCTAGTGGGAATCGACTCGCATATCAGCAGCGCATGCTGCCGTTCAATCACTCGGGATAAACGTCCGATGTCCAGACGTTTTCCCATTGCGCAACTGAAGCCGCCGCCCCAATACGCCCAACGAGGTGACCGGTATCGCTCGCACCGGCCACCTCGTGGTGTCGCTGTCCGCCGGCGACGGAACCCCGCCGGCTACGAGGCCGCGGCGTCGACCGGTCCGCGTCGGACCGCCTGCCAGGCCGGGAGCAGCGTGGCCAGCAGGGTGACGAGCACCGTCCCCGCGACGACCGTGACGTAGATCCACGGTGAGCCGGTCCACTGCGTGGTGTCGGCGCGGCCGACGCTGAACGCCACGAGTGGCACGACGGCCGCGATCGTGCCGAGGACGATGCCGATCGCCGCGATCAGCAGGCTCTCGATGGAGAGCATCCGCATGACCTGCTCGCGGGTGGATCCGGTGAGGCGTTGCACCGCGAACTCTCGGGTCCGGGCATTGGTGCTGGAGGCGAGGGTGTTCACCACCGAGATCACGCTGTAGGTGACGATCATGACGACGATGGTGTAGATCGCGAACGACTCGATGTCCTGGTTCTCCGCGTAGGCGTCGGCCAGGGCCTCGCTGCTGGATACGTCCACCCCGGCCTGGCCGGTGGCGAAGTCCTCGAGTTCGGCGAGCATCTGATCCGTGGCGGTGCCGTCCGCGGCGGAGACGAGGATCTCGGTCGCGTGCCCCGCGGTGGTGTGGGCGGCGAGGGTCTCGGTCGGGAGCAGGAGGGTGTTGTCGTCGCCGCCGACGTCGAAGAGGGCGACGAGTTCGACATCGAGGGGGGCGTTATCGCCCATCCGCACGGTGAGCGTGTCGCCGACCGCCAGTCCGAGTTCCTCGGCGTTTCCGCTGTCCATGGCCACGGTGGCCCCGCTCAGGGCGTCGGCCGAGCCGTCGGTGACCGGAGCGGACCACACCGCGCCCACACCGCCCGGGTCGACACCCTCCAGGATCCAACCGTCCCACCGGGCCTCGCCCTCCCAGTTCTCCGGGTCGTCGATAGGGTGCTCGAGGAAACCTCTGCTGTTGACGTATCCGGAGACCTCCCCGACCTCGGGGAGGTCGCGCACGTTGTCCACGAGTTGGCCGTCGACTCCGCCCTCCGCCGTGACGACAGCGTCGGAGGACAGACCGTCGACGTACTCCTGGTGTACCGCGTCCTTGCCGGTGTTGTGCATGTACAGCAATCCGGCGCTGATACTCGTCAGCAGGATGACCGGCATCGCCACCGCGGCCGTCCGGTCGACGCCGGCGCGCACGTTGAGCATGGCCAGCCGGCCCGACTGGCCCATCAGTGCCCCCAGCGGTGACAGCGCCGCGGCGAGGGGCCGCGTCAGCGCGGGACTGAGCACCGCCAACGCGATCCCCATGACGATCACGGCCGGCGAGCCGGTGGTGGAGGCGTAGCTTCCACTGTTGACGGTCATGGTCACGACACACAGGGCGATGCCACCGAGGAGCAGGGCGACACCGAGCAGGGGACGCCAGAACCCGATGCGGTTGCGCTCGGGAAGCCCGGCGCTGGCCAGGGCCTCGGTGGGACGGGTCCTGGCCGCCGCGCCCCCCGCGACGGCGGCGCCGCAAACGGCCGCGAGCAGCGCCGATCCGATCCCGATGGTGATCGGGATCCACCCCATCTGGAACGCGATCTCGTCGATGGTGACCCCGTTGCGGACCATCTGCAGTTGGAGGAACTCCGCGAGCCAGCGTGCGGGGAGGATCGCGAGTCCGGTGGCGAGGGCGGACAGGATCACCGTCTCGCCCAGGATCAGGGCACGGAGCTGCCCGGGTGTGCTCCCGACGGCCCGGAGCAGTGCCATCTCGCGTCTGCGTTGGTGGATCGTGAGAGCCAGCATCGACGCCACGCCGAACACCGCGATCATGATGGCCCAGGAGCCGAACACGCCCGAGAGGACGACGAGTCCCTCCGCGTGGATGGCGGCGTCGGGGACCTCGGCGACGCCCCGGTCGTCGCCGACCAAAGCCACCGCGCCGCCGGGGATCTCGGCCTCGATGAGCGCACGGAGCTGGTCGACCTCGACTCCGGGTTCGGCGACGACGGCGATCGCGTCGACGGTGCCGGCGGGCGCCGGGTCGTCGATGGTGTGGTTGGTGGCCTCCCGCACCCCGGGTACCGCGGCGACGGCGTCGACCAACGCGGCGTCGATCCGGGCCCGCTCCTGCATGGGCGCCGTGTACTGCATCTCCGGGACCTCGTACTGCTGGTCGCCGGCGACGACGACGTCCGCACCGTCGAGTTGTCGCGGCGGAACATCCCCTCGGATGCCCGTCTCCATCAGCCCGCCGCAGGCCATGACGATCGTCGCGCCGAGGAACATCGTCAGGAAGGCCGCGAGGAAGCTCCCCTTGCGGTGCCGCAGGGTGCGCAGCGCCAGCCGGATCATCGCGCCGCTCCGGACGTTGGCGGGGTCGTGGTGTCGTCCGCCCAGGCGCCCAGATGCGTCATGCGTTCGGCCACCGCCTCGGCAGTGGGGTTGTAGAGCTCGCGCGCCAACCGTCCGTCCGCCATGAACACGACCCGGTCGGCGTAGGAGGCGGCGACGGGGTCGTGGGTGACCATCACGATGGTCTGTCCGGCCTGCCGCACCGCGTCACGCAGCAGGGCGAGGACGTCGCGGGCGGATCGTGTGTCGAGCGCACCGGTGGGCTCGTCGGCGAACACGACGGCCGGGTCCGTGACCAGGGCCCGGGCGATGGCGACGCGTTGCTGCTGCCCTCCGGAGAGCTCCGCGGGTCGGTGCTTACGCCGCTCCTCCAGGCCGACCTGACGCAGGGTCTCGGTCACCCGTTGACGATTGGGGCGGCGCCCGGCCATCTCCATGGGCAGCCGGACGTTCTGCGTCACAGTCAGGGCGGGGAGCAGGTTGAACGCCTGGAAGACGAACCCGATCCGCTCGCGGCGCAGCATGGTGAGCCGCTTCTCCTTTAGCGGCCCGATGTCCTCGCCATCGAGGTAGACCGAGCCCGAGGTGGGCCGGTCGAGCCCCGCCGCACAGTGCAACAGGGTGCTCTTGCCCGAGCCAGACGGGCCCATGACCGCGGTGAACGTGCCGCGGTTGAACTCGACGCTCACCTCGTCGAGCGCGGCCACCGCGTTGCCACGCCGGCCGTACACCTTGCGTACCTCGGCCAACCGCAC
Source organism: Spiractinospora alimapuensis (assembly GCF_018437505.1). Classification (NCBI taxonomy): domain Bacteria; kingdom Bacillati; phylum Actinomycetota; class Actinomycetes; order Streptosporangiales; family Nocardiopsidaceae; genus Spiractinospora; species Spiractinospora alimapuensis. The sequence continues at coordinate 2,817,749 of NZ_CP072467.1, forward strand.
CACTGCCTGGGTGGTGCCGTCCGGCGATTCCCCATCCGGTATCAACGTCGCTCCCTTACCGATTCGCGTACGTCCCACCCTGCGTGTCGGTCCTGACACCCGGGGGCCACGGCGCTGACACGCGTTCCTTCTGAGGGCCGGACCGTGTCAGCGGCACGGCCGGCCGGTGACAGGGCGGGCGCCGACGCTGTCCCTATGACACGCTCAGCGATCGCGGTCTCGGGACTGCGCAAGTCATTTGGGAACAGAGTCGTCCTCGACGGCGTCGACTTCGATATCCGCGCCGGAACCGTGTTCTCCCTGCTCGGTCCGAACGGGGCGGGCAAGACCACTGCCGTCAACGTGCTCACCACGCTGACGAAGCCCGACGGCGGGTCGGTGCGGGTCGCCGGGCACGACGCGGTGACCGCCCCGCGGGCGGTGCGGTCGGCGATCGGGGCCACCGGCCAGTTCGCGGCGGTGGACGAGCTGTTGACAGGGCGGGAGAACCTCCGGCTGATGGTGGACCTGCGTCCCCGTGGATCCACCGGCGACAGGACGGTGGTCACGGAGCTACTGGAACGCTTCGACCTGGTGGACGCGGCGGACGATTCCGCGTCCACGTACTCCGGCGGGATGCGTCGAAAACTGGATCTGGCGATGACGCTCGTCGGGTCGCCACGGATCATCTTCCTCGACGAGCCGACGACGGGCTTGGACCCCCGCAGCCGTCACACGATGTGGGCGATCATCCGAGAGTTGGTCACCGGCGGGGTGACCGTCTTCCTCACCACCCAGTACCTCGAGGAGGCCGATCAGCTCGCCGACCAGATCGCGGTGCTCGACCACGGTCACATCGTCGCGCAGGGGACCCCCGACGAACTCAAGCGTCGGATCCCCGGCACCCACGTGCGGCTCCGTTTCGCCACCACGAAGTCGCTCGACGCCGCCGCGCGCGCCTTCGCGGGTTCCATCCGCGATGAGGAGTCCCTGACGTTGCGTGTCCCCGGCGACGGCGGAACCCAGGCGCTGCGCGCCGTGCTGGACCGGCTCGACGAGCACGCGCTCATCGCCGAGGAGATCTCCGTCCAGACACCTGACCTGGACGATGTCTTCCTCGCCCTGACCGGCGAAACCACTGGGGAGGTCTCCCGATGAGAACCAAACCTCACGCGGTCGTGATGCTGCGCCGCAACGTCACCCACATCGTCCGCGATCCCACCTCGGTGTTCAACTCGGTCGTGATGCCGATCGTGATGATGCTGATGTTCGTGTACGTCTTCGGAGACGCGTTCAGCGTCGGCGTGAACTACGTCGACTACGTGACCCCGGGATTGTTACTCCTGGCGATCTGCTACGGGCTCGGATCCGTGGCGGCAGGGGCGAACTCCGACATGAGCAAGGGCATCATCAACCGGTTCAAGGTCATGGACGTCTCCCGGGGCGCCGTCCTCAGCGGTCAGGTGATCGCCAGCGTGTTGATCAACCTCGTTTCGGTGGCGGCCATGCTCGGGATGGCGCTGCTGCTGGGGTTCAGACCCTCAGCCGGGTTTCTCGACTGGCTGGGCGTCCTGGGCATGGTCGTGCTCGTCGGCGTCGCGTTGGCGTGGATGACCGTCGCTCTGGGGCTGGCGGCGAAGTCCCCGGAGTCGGCGGGACTCGTGGCCGTGCCGCTGATCATGCTGCCGTTCTTCAGCAGCGCCATCGTTCCCGCCGAAATGATGGGAACGGGGGTGCGGCAGTTCGCGGAGTACCAACCATTCACCCCCATCATCGAAACCCTTCGCGGGCTGCTCGCCGGATCGCCCTCCTCCGGCGACGTGGTCCCGGCGGTTCTCTGGTGCCTCGGGCTCGCGGCGGTGGGCTACGCCTGGGCGCGGTACGGCTTCACGAGGAGAGCGTAGCTTCCGCGAGCTGGGACCAGTCGGCTCGTGCTCCCTGCCGCGAGATCTCGGTGAACCGTGCGGCACCGAGACGGCCCCGCACCTCCTTCTCGATCCGAACGGCGTCGGGGCTGGAGAGGTCCGCCATACCCCGGACAGCCGTACTCGCGGCCAGCAGGCGGGCCGCCTGCTCGGGCTGGTCCAGGCGCACGGCGAGATCCGCGACACCGACGAGTACCCGCGCGAGGAAATAGGGCTCTCCCGTCTCCGTGGCGGCCTGCCAGGCGACGACCCGGTGGCCCCGTGCGTCGGGGAGGTCCTCGGCCAGGTACCCCACCATGTCGTTGATCTCCGCCCGGGTCTCCGCCTGTTCCGCGTGATCCTCCAGGAGCGTCGCCGCGATCCCGAGCTGCTCGCGGGCCGTCCCGACGTCTCCGCGCAGCCGGGAGAGCTCGGCCCGGGCGAACGCCAGCTCGGCGAGGGCGTAGGGCCAGGCGACCCCTTCCGCGAGTCGCTCCGCCTCCCCCAGGGCCGACGCGCTGGCCACCGGATCTCCGTCCAGCCAGTGCAGCCGGGCGAGGAGGGTGCTGAGGTGGATGACGTCCTCGGTGGCACCGACCTCGGCGATCGCCGCGATCGCCTGGGCCACGTGCTCACACGCGTTCGCGAACTCACCACGCATGGCGATGAGTTCCCCCAGTTGGGCGAGAACGAGCGAGGTCCCGAACCGATCGCCCAGGGCCTGGAACTCGGCGAGCGCAGTCACCAGTTGCGTCTCCGCGTCCTGTCCACCTCGGCCGCCCCGGATCGACATCTTGCCGACCTGCCAGCGGGCCAACGCCCGCACCCACGGGTCCTCGCTGTCCAACAGCGACTCGAAGGCGGGGATCACGGTGTCCGGCGCCGTCAGCATGCGCTCCAGCGGGATGACGAGGTCCAGGAGCGGCACCCGGTGATCGGACCGCTGGCTGAACCGGTGCGCCTTGTGGATCCATTCCGCGCCGAGGTGGATGTCGCCTCGGCTCGAGGTCACGAACATCACCACCATGCCGTACACCATCGCTCGCGCGTCGTCGTCCACCTCCCCGGGGAGGTTGGCGGCGGCGACGAGCAGCTCGACGCCCTCGCCCCGACGTCCGCTGAGCCACCAGTACCAGCCGGCCGCCGCGGCGAGCCGCATCGCGGACTGTGCCTCGCCCGCGGCGAGCGCGCCCCGCAGCGCGGCGCTGATGTTGTCGTGCTCAGGCTCCAACGCGGCGAGCCATTCCACCTGTTCGGCGCGACGCAGGTAGGGCTCGGCCGCCTCGACGCGTTCGACGAAGTAGGCGAGGTGGGCGCGGCGCGTCCGCACGGTCTCTTCCGCCTCGGCCAGCCGGCGCGCGGCGTAGTCCCTGATTGTGGTGAGCATTCGGTACCGGGGGGATCCGTCGTCGGCCGCGACCACGAGTGACTTCTCCACCAGCGAGCTGATCAGCGGAAAGACGTCCTCCTGCCCGACCCCGTCCCCGGCGCAGACCCGTTCGGCTCCATCCAGGCCGGCGCCGCCGGCGAACACCGAAAGCCGGCGCAGCACGCGGCGCTCGGCATCGTCGAGCAGTTCCCAGCTCCAGTCGACCACGGCGCGCAACGTCTGGTGCCGGGGCATGGCGGTGCGGCTCCCGGTGGTCAGCAGCCGGAACCGGTCGTCGAGTCGGTTGGCGAGCTGGTCCAGGGGCATCGTGCGCAGCCGCGCGGCGGCGAGTTCGATCGCCAGGGGCATTCCGTCGAGGGAGCGGCACACCCGCGCCATGGTGGACAGGGTGGCGTCGTCGATGGTGAGGTTTCTGCGCACCGCGGCGGCCCGGTCCCGCAGCAGTTGGACGGCCGGCGACGAGCGGATCTGGTCGGGGGTCGCGTCGCCGGGCGGCGGGTCGAGCGGCTCCACCGTCCACAGTGCCTCGCCGGTGATGCCGAGCGGCTCCCGGCTGGTGGCCAGCACGCGCAGGCGTGGGCACTCCCCCAGCACGCGATCGGCGAAGGCGGCGGCCTCGTCGACCACGTGCTCGCAGTTGTCCAGCACGAGAAGGGTGTCGCGGTCCCGGATCGCCGTGATCAGCCGCTCCGCCGGGTCCGACCCGTTGGGGGTTCCGGCGAGGAGGGCGTCCCGCAGGCCGATGGCGGTGAGCGCCAGCCGGGCGGGGTCTCCGTCGGGTTCGACGGTGGCGAGCTCAACGAGCCAGACCCCGTCCGGTACGTCCTCGAGGAGGGTCCGCGCCGTCTCGGTGGCCAGTCGGGTCTTGCCCGAGCCTCCTGGCCCGACGAGCGTGGTGAGCCGGTTCTGGGTGACGAACGAGGCGAGCGCCTCGACGTCGGCGGTCCTGCCCACGAAGCTCGTCAGGACCGATCGCAGGTTGGTCGTCGGCCGCTCGTCGCGCCCTGTCTCTCCGCGTAGCAGAGCGGTGTGCAGCGCGGAGAGTTCCGGGGAGGGGTCGGTGCCGAGTGCGTCCGCGAGCGCGTCGCGGGTGCGCTGGTACACCAGAAGGGCCTCGTTGTCGCGACCGGCGGCGGTGAGGGCACGCATCAGCGCGCCGACGAACCGCTCCCGCAGCGGATGGGCGGCGACCAGGTCGGTCAGTTCCGTGACCACTCCGGCGGCGTCGCCGAGACCGACCTCCGCCTCGAACCGGTCCTCGGTCGCCGTGAGTCGGAGCCCCTCCAACCGGGTGACGGCCGCGTCCAGAGCCGCGGTGTCCCGGAGCCCGACGTCCGCGCAGGCGGGGCCGCGCCACAGTCCCAGGGCCTCACGCAGGAGACGGACCCGGCGCGGACCGTCCTCGGCTCGGGCCTGGCCGACCAGGTTCTCGAACCGAGCCGCGTCGACGGCGTCCGCGTTCACCGCCAGTCGGTAACCTCCGGCCTCCCCCAGCACCACGTCGGGTCCGAGCGTCTTGCGCAGCCGCGACACCAGGCGCTGCAGCGCGTTCGCGGCGTCAACGGGCGGGCGCTCCCCCCAGATCCAGTCGACGAGCGCGGACCTGGACACCACCCGCCCCGGCGCGAACGCGAGCGCGACCAGCAACCCCCGCAGCCGAACCCCAGCCACGTCGACGACCACCCCGTGATCCGTACGCACATCAAGTGGCCCAAGTATCCCGATCTGCACCATCCCAGTCTTCCATTGGTCACAGGGACGTGCCCCGCACCGGATCGCGACGGACACCACTCCCGTGTCCGTCCCGTCGCCACGGCGTGTGTGGGGCCTCGTGGCGTGGCGAGAGGTATGCCTCCCGTCGCGCCGCCGATCGCGGTGGCAGCACGGTGTTGCCGCACCCAACAAGATCCGCGTCCACGCGCCCCCGACATCGGCCGGGGTCGGACGTGCGAACCTCAGAGTTCGGGGGTGTTGGCCACCACGACCTCGCCCGCTCGGACCGCGAGGTAGCAAGGGTCATCAGACTGCGCCTGGAAGAACAGTCCGTGATCGTCGGAGAGCGCGAGGTCCAGGTTGCACGCTCCCCCATAGTCCGTGGTGTAGGCGGGGTACCCGGAGACGTCGACGTAGTCGGTCACTTCCTCCACCTCCTCGGCGTCGGTGAACGCGGACTGGAGCGTGAGCCACGCCATCGTCCGGTCAGTGGCCATCCCCTCGTTGACCTTGACGCTGATGGTCCCGGTCATCGGGTCGCTGTAGAAGCAGCTGGACTCGGTCTGCGAAACTCCCGCGCCGTCGTCCGGGAGGGCTCCGAGGTCGCGGGCCTCCTCGTCGGGGAGGAGCTCGCACGGTTCCACCGCTGTTGGGTCGAGGGCGGGGACGTCGAACTGGGCGATGGAGTCACGCTGCTCCAGCGGGACGTCCTCGGCCTCCGCGGTCTCGGGGTCCCCCTGCTCGTCGGCCCCATCCTCGGGCGTGGCCCCTCCCCCACAGCCTGCGGTCAGCAGGGCGACGGTTAGCAGCGACACGGCGACACCCGTGCGACCGTCGCGGCTGCCTCTTTCCGCGGCACCTGGCGTGGACATCGGAATTCCTCCACCGTTGGGCGTCTCCAGGGAGGATGATGCTGCCAGAAGGCCGAACCGTCCGCTACCCTTCGCGCACGAATGGTTACACCGTTTTGGAAGGCGGCCCTTCTACGTGTACTCGGCCGCTTCGAGGACCTCTCTGGCGGCGGTGTAGGCCGCGCGGGCCGCCGCGTCGGGGCCGCGCCGGGTGAGCTCGTCGGAGATGACCTCCACGCTGAGGAGGTCCGGTCGGATGTCGCGGGCGGCGAGGTCGCGGAGCAGTCCGACGACGTCGCCGTGTCCTTGGCCGGGGAGCCAGCGGTGGTGCAGGGACTCGGTGCGGAGTGGGTGCAGCGGGGTGGGTCCGACGTCGCAGAGTTGGATCGACGCGACGTCGCCCGGGGGGACGACGTCCAGATCGGCGGACGTGCTTTCGGCCCGGGCCCAGTGCCAGGCGTCGATGATGAGGGCGACGTTCTCGCGGCCACAACGCTCGGCGACCCACGCCGCCGTGCCCAGGTCCGGAATCCCGCTGTAGGGCATGAACTCCACGGCGACGACGAGTTCCTCCGCCCGGTCGCAGAGGTCGCGCAGGGCCGCGACGATGTCTTCCTCTGGGAGGTGCTCCAACAGTCCGGTGTTGACGTGCGGCACACCGAAGCGGCGGGCCATGTGGAAGATCGTGCGCTCCTTCTCCCGCTGCGCCTCGTCGCGGTCCACGGAACGTCCCCAGGAGGTGACGTACTCGGTCTCCGTCAGCGCGACTCCGTGCCGGGCGAGGACGGCGTCCATCGCGTCGTCGGAGTAGCCGTCGGCCCCCGCGCGCACGTAGTCCTCGGCGCGGAGCCCGACACCGGTGAAACCGGCGGCCGCGGCGGCACGGACGCGTTCACCGAAGTCAACCTCGGAGCTGATCCCGTAGCCGGCCAGGGTCAGACCAAACGAGGTCGTCCTCCCGTTACTCACCCGTCGTCCTCCCGATGATCTCGTCGAACTCGTCCAACGCTGGGGCACGCGCTCCGGCGAGGGTGACGCCCGCGACGTGCCCGAACGTCATCGCGGGGCCCAGGTTGATCCCTCCCGCAGGGTAATGACCACCCATGACGCTCACCTGGTCGTTTCCACAAACATGCGGCGCCAGGGCAGGCCGAGGTCCCCTGGGGGGCCGCATTGGCACGCGCCTCAGGCCGGGTACGTGGTGATCTCCGTGGCCTTGACGCAGGCCCATACCTCGTCACCGGTGGTCAGGCGGAGGTCGGCGAGGGCGGCGGGGGTGATCTCGGCGATCAGGGTGATCTGTCCGCGGAGGTGGACGCGGACGTGGTCGCCGAAGCTTTCGACGCCGTCGACGGTGACGCGCCAGGTGTTGCGTGGGCTTCCCTCCGGTTTGGCGCGGAAGAGGGCGACGGCGCTGGGAGGGAAGGACACGAACACGTCGCCGTCGTGGGGGTCACCGATGGTGACCTCCCCGCCGTTCTCGCTCGGGGCGACGGCGACCGTCGTGCCGTCGGCGCGACCCCGATAGAGGTTGAGGCCGACCAGGTGGGCGATGTACTCGGTACGCGGGTGGCGGGCCACCTCCGCCGGGGTGCCGCGCTGGACGACGGACCCTTCCTCGATGATGGTGACGCGGTCGGCGAGCACCATGGCCTCCAGCGGGTCGTGGGTGACCACGATGGTGCCTCCGTCGAACTCGCTGAGGTGGCGACGCAACTGGGAGCGCACGCTGAGCCGGGTGTGGGCGTCCAGCGCGGACAGGGGTTCGTCGAGTAGCAGGAGGCGTGGCTCAGCGGCCAGGGCGCGGGCGAGAGCGACGCGCTGCGCCTGTCCGCCGGAGAGCGCTCCCGGGCGTTTGCGTTCGTGCCCGTCCAGGCCCATGTGCCGCAGCTGCTCCGCGGCGAGTTCCCGGGCCCGGCGCTTGTCGACCCCACGGCAGCGCGGGCCGAAGGCGACGTTGTCCAACGCGCTCAGGTGTGCGAAGAGCAGGTAGTCCTGGAACACCATTCCGATGGCCCGGTTCTCCGTGGGCGCGCGGGTGACGTCCTCCCCGGCCAGGACGACCTGGCCGTCGGCGAGGGGTGTGAGGCCGGCCAGCGCACGCAGGGCGGTCGACTTACCGGAGCCGTTCGGGCCCAGGAGCGCCAGCACCTCCCCGGGCGCCACGGTGAGGTCGACGTCCAGGCGGAAACCGGGGCGGTCGACCTGGAGACGCGCGTCGAGACCGTGGGTACTCACAGCCCACCGATCCATTTCTCTCGCAGGCTGGTGAGGATGACCAGCGACACCGCCAACAGGACCAGACTGAGGACGATCGCCGAGGCGGGGTCCGACTGCATCGCCACGTACACGGCGATCGGCATCGTCTGCGTCACTCCGGGCAGGTTCCCCGCGAAGGTGATGGTCGCCCCGAACTCGCCCAACGCGCGAGCCCAGCACAGCACCGCCCCCGCCGCCACTCCCGGCAACACCATGGGCAGCGTCACCCGGCGGAAGATCACCGCCCGAGTGGCGCCCAACGTGGCCGCCGCCTCCTCGTAGCGTCGGTCCGCACCACGCAGCGCACCCTCCACACTGATCACGAGGAAGGGCATCGCGACGAAGACCTGCGCGGCGACGACCGCGACGGTCGTGAAGGGGATCTGGTACCCGAACCACTCGTACAGGTGCTGGCCGACCACACCGCGCCGGCCGAAGGCCAGCAACAACGCGACGCCGCCGACGACGGGCGGCATCACCATCGGCACGGTCACCAACGCCCGCACGTAACGACGGCCGGGGAAGGTGGTGCGGGCGAGCAGCCAGGCCAGCGGGACACCGACCGCCAGGGAGATCAGGGTGGCGACCGTGGCCGTCCCCAGGGAGAGCAGCAGGGCGTCGCGGACCTCCGGCATCAGCAGCCGGGTGCCGAGCGTCCCCCACGGGGCACGAATGAGAAGCCCGGCGAGGGGCAGGACGAGGAACAGGACCCCCACCAGGGCCGGAAGCATCAACACCCACGGGACACGGCCCGCCCGGATCGAGACGTCGCGACGGGGCCGCGTGGTCGCCTCGGGGTGTCGCACCGGGTGACGCGGACTCATGGGGTGCGGAATCCGGCGTCGGTCAGTACCGCCTGGCCCTCGTCGGACGTCACGAGCCGGACCCACTCCTCGGCGAGGTCGGGCTCCGCGGCCTCCGTCAGCACGGCGATGGGGTAGTCGTTGACGGCCTCCTCGGCCTCGGGGAACTCGATGCTGACGACGGACTCCCCGGCCGCCATCACGTCGGTCCGGTAGACGAGAGCCGCGTCGACCTCACCCAGCTCCACCTTGGTGAGGGCGGCGCGTACGTCCTCCTCCAACGTGGCGGGGTCGATGTCCACCCCGCTGTCCTCCATCACCGTCTCCGACGCGGCGCCACACGGCACCTCCGGAGAGCACAACGCGACCACCACGTCGTCCGCTGCGAGGTCGTCGAGTTCCTCGACGCCGGCCGGGTTGTCCGCGGGGACGGCGATCTCCAGGATGTTCTCCACGAAGACCGTCTCCTCCCCCGCGACGTTGCCCTCCTCCGCGACCAAATCCATGTTCGCGGGGTTGGCGGAGGCGAACACGTCGGCGGGCGCCCCTTCGTTGATCTGCTGAGCGAGTTCGGAGCTGCCGGCGAAGTTGAGGTCCACGGTCACTCCGTGTTCCTCCTCGAACCGCTCACCCAGTTCGCCGAACACGTCGGTGAGCGACGCGGCCGCGAAAACCCTCAGGTTCCCGGAGCCGCCCTCCGCGTCCCCACCACCGTCGTCGCCCGGGACGTCGCCGCAGGCCGCGGTGGCGAGAACGGCGACCGCCACAGGCACCGCGGCGAGCGTGACGGAGAGGGGGAAGGGACGGCGCGGGGTGGGGTCAGGCATGACGGGCTCCCGTCGAGGGGTCGGTCTCCATGATGACGTTGGTCGACTTCACGATCGCGGTGACGATCGATCCCACCTCGAGCGACAGGTCGTCCAGGGACTCCCGACTCATCAGCGACACCACCCGATGCGGCCCGGCCTGCACCTCGACCTGCGCCATGACGGCGTCGCGCACCACGTTGGTCACGATCCCCCGGAACCGGTTCCGCGCGGAGGAGGACCGCAGGGCGGGATCCTCCGTGGCCCCCTCCCGCAGGAAGGCCGCCAGGTCGGCGCTGGCCACCAATCGGCGCCCCTGACCGTCCCGCTCGGCGGGCAATCGTCCCGTGTCCACCCACCGGCGCACCGTATCGGGACTCATGCCCACCAACGTGGCCACATCGTTCACTCGCAACATCGACACAGAAGAAGCGTATAGCACGCAATCGCGACAGTTAATCCCGGTTCGGTCTCGTATTTGCGAGAGATCAATCCCACGAGGGCGCGAGGCCCCCGTGGGACACGGGTGCCGCCGTCAGATCCGGCCGCCGCGGACCTCCCCTCCGCGGTGGGAACCCCCGAGGCTGACGTGCCCCACCTGGAAGCCCCGCGCCAGCCGGGGTGTGAGTTGTCGGGGGCTGACGTGGGGACCTGGGGATACGGACCGTTCGAATGATGTCGCCGTGCGCCGTGGACGAGCGGTCGCATCTCACCCGGCTCTGGCAGGCGTCCGGACGGGCCGACGCGTTCCGTCGTGCGACGGAGCCTGTCCAGGCCGCTCTGGATCAGGCGGCCCACGGGAACCTGTGGTGAGCGGCCCCTGTCCTCGGGTGGGGCCTTGCTACCGCGCCAGGTAGCCACCGTCGACGGGGTAGTAGGCGCCGGTGACGAAGGACGCCGCGTCGCTGGCGAGCCAGGCGACGATCTCGGCGACCTCCTGGGGTTCGCCGAGACGCTGGAACGCGTGCTGGGACTTGAGGAACGCCAACGCGTCGTCGTCGAGGGACTGCTCGACCAGTGGGGTGCGGATGAAGCCGGGGCCGACCGCGTTGATCCGCACCCCGTCCGCGGCGTGCTCCCAGGCTGCGGCCTGGGTCATGCCGACGACTCCGTGCTTGGCGGCGACGTAGGCGCTGGCGTTCATGAATCCGACCTGACCCAAGATCGAGGCCATGTTGATGATCGTGCCCCCGCCGGCGGTGCGCATCGCGCGGATCGCGGCCCGTTGGGTGTAGAAGACCCCGTTGAGGTTCACGTTGATGACGGCGCGCCACCCGGAGTCGGAGTAGTCACCGGAGGAGGCCTGCTCACCACCGATCCCGGCGTTGCCGACCACGATGTGGACGCGGCCGAACTCACGCACCACGGTGTCCATCGCGGCGTCGACGGCGGCGCTGTCCCCCACGTCCACCGCGGCGCTGTGGGTCCGGTGCCCGTGCGTCCGCAACGCGGACGCCGCCTCCTCGGCCGCGTCACCGTTGAGGTCCCACACCGAGACGGCCGCCCCGGACCGAGCCAGCGCGTGCGCGCACGCCAACCCGATCCCCGAGGCCCCGCCCGTCACGACAGCGGTCTTCCCACCCAGCCCATAGTTGATCATGATCCCCCCTGTGCGGGAGCCTAACCAACCCCGACCTGGAGTTTCACGAGGTCACAGCATGCGGCGTGGCGCCCTGTGGGTGTGGGGACACGCGCGGGACGAACGTCCGCCACCCACGGCGCGGCGGCCGGCCTCCGTCCTCAGATCAGGATTCCCGTACCCGGGTGGACGACGCCACAGTAGAACTTCGCGGCCATGAGATGGTCCCAGCTCGTCGGACGGTGCCCGTCCCGCAGGACGTCCAGGGCGGGCTCGGAGAACGCCGCGAGTGTTGGATCGGTGGATTCGCTCATCGCCCGGGTCGCTCTGACCTGGGAGAGGGTGACGTTCTCGGTGGGCAGGATCGTCCCGCCGACCTCCTGGAAGTTCTGGTCGACCGCCTCACACGTCTCCGTCCCCTCGCGGCTCTCCCGTTGGACCGGCTCCCGCGCGGCCTGCGTCACCGATTCCGTGAGTGGACCGCCACCGACGCCCTCTCCAGGCGCCAGCCGTGCTCCCTGATCAACAACCGCGATCACGGTGACCAGCAGGAGGGCGGCCGTGGCCAGCACGCTGGGGACGTGACGTCGCGGGGGATGGAACTCCCGAGGCGCGCCCAGGAGGAGGGCCCGTGCCGCGGACGCGGTGAGGGCGGCTCCCCATGCCGGCAACAGCAGGACGACGAACGCGTAGGTGCCCAGGGATACCCCGGAGGACGCGGCGAGGTCACTGAACAGTCGATCGGACCAACAGTCCAGCGTGGGGTTCGGAATACGAGCGCAGTTGCCCGTCACCCCGCCTATCCGGGTGGCGGGTACCACGAAGAACGCCTGCAGGAACACGCTGGCGGCGACGGCGTTGAGGACCCGCCCGGACGAGCCGGCTCCGCCCAGCGTCCACCCCAGGATCGCGGCGCCCGCCAGTGCCACGACCCCCACCAGGAGGAATGTGGGAAGGAGGGCCGTGGCCGACGCTGTCGGAGAGAAGTCGTCCCCCACCTCTGGAGCCGCCGAGCGCAGCAGTGGGGTCATCAGGGCCACCGCGACGGCCATCCCGAGCGTCGTGAGGGCAGCCGCTCCTACCGGTAGCCACGGCGGGCACACACGGTGCCCGAGCTGGAAGGAAGGGGATCCGACGCCCCGCCTCCGCGCCCAGGCGAGGTAGGCCGCCATGGGCAGCGACGCGCCCAGGCCCACCGCCACGGTCAACCAGACGTGCCCGTCCGTGAACGTCACGGTGATCGCCCACGTCACCATCCCCGACCAGTGGTGCGAGGTCAGCGAGAGGGTCTGCACCGCGGCGAACCACGTCATGAGGACGAAGCCAACCATCGAGGTGCCGACCACCGCCGCCGCCCACATCGGCCATTGGGCGCGTGTCACGCTCAACCACAAGGCGGCGTCGCGCGACATCCATCGCGTGACGAGGTAGCAACCGCCGAACAGGAAACCCGCGAGCACGATGGCCGGTACGGGCGCCTCGACGAGTGAACGGCCCCAGGTGGTCGGGGGCAGCGCGGGCAGCATCAGTTGGCCGACGAGCAGCCCGCCGGTGAGACTGAGCGCGATCGGCCATGGTCGCGGAGCGGGGCCACCACCGAGCACGGCACGCAACACCGACCGCCACACGATCACCGTCAGGATGACCGCCAACGGCAGGCCGATCAGCAGCGCGACCAGGCCACCCGACCAGGAGTCGTCCACGAGTTGGGAGATCACCCTGCTCAACCCAGGGAACGCCATCCCCGCCGCACATCCGGCGTAGGACATCGAGGAGTCCGCCGCGCAGCAGACGCGCGGGGTCACGCAGCACCGCGATCCGCTCGTGGGCCGGAGGATGCCGCCGATGCAGGGCACTCCACCATCGGATCGCGGAGGCGGAAGGGTCACGGTCGACCGTGGAGAGAAGGCGTGACAGTTCGGCACGGATCTCAGGGCGTTGCCCGGCGCGCACATCGGCGTAGCACTCGCGTACTCGCAGCACCCGCGATCGTGCGTAGCTCAGCAGCACCAGCGAAGCGAGCAGGGGGAGCGCGACCTGTGGCAGCACCGGCGGAACCGCGACGAAGGGCAGCATCGCGACCGCGACGACGAAGAACCCCCACCAGACGGAGATCGTCAGATAGGTGATGTCGATGTCGCGGTTGCGCACGTGGGCGGCTTCGTGGTGAATGACCGCGGCGCCACGGGGCGCCCCTCCGCCGGGCGGATCGCCACTGGCCAATGCCGACCGGTCGACCGCCACCCAGTAGCGGCCCCACGCCCCGAAGGCACGCGCACCCCCCGCGGTTCCGGGGGTGATGAGCAGCCTGATCCTCTTGCGTGTGGGACCCAGCGCTTGACGGAGTTCCGTGTCGGCTCTCTCGTAGAGAGAGGCATGGGACTCGCGGGGCAACGGGGCAAGGCGACGTCGCACGACGAACGGGAAGACGCTGTAGATGACCACACCCAGCAGCAGTGGGGTGAGCATGCCGACGACGACCAAGGCCTCCGCCGCCTGCGCCGCCGCGCGTACGCACGCGACGTAGGACTCGACCAGCCGCTCGCCCGTCCCCTCGGGCGCCGCGGCCCGCGCGTTGGTGACGCACGCCTCCCGCCCGTGTTCCGGCAGCACCCCCACCGACCGGAAGGCGAACACCAGCGGGTCCACCAGTGGAACGGTCACCCCGACCGTGGCCGTGATCAGTACGAGGAAGCGGAGCGTGGTCGCCGAGGGCAACTGTGCCGCGCCGTCGGGTCGGGCGGCCGTCCTACAGGTGCTCTGGACTGTCCGGAGAGGGTTCATGAGCCTCGACGGGTTTCCCCAGTTCGCAGATGATCGCCGCGGCGATCTCACCGGCGGCCTGCGGTGGGATCCCGGCCCGAACGGCGTGCGTGGTGATCGCCTTGGTGACGGAGGCGACGTTGGCCGGCGTGATGAGCGGGAGGACCGCGTCGGTGTCCGCCGCCGGGGCCGCTTTCCGGCGACCCAGCTTCGCCCGCACCCACAGCCACGCCCGCTGCCACCACGGCCGGAGGATGTCGGTGAGCGAGCCCGTCACCAGCTCGATGAGGACCCCCACCGCCACCCCGGTGACCAGACTGACCGCCGCGGCGCCGAACCCTAACGGATTGTCCGCAGGCCGGGGCGGACGCCCGCCACGCGTGAACACGTCGTCGCGCACGTTCTCGTAGTAGGGAAGCTCGTCCGGGGCGCAGCGTTCGACCACGCGGGTGGCCACGGCGTCGAGCGTTCTGTCCGCACTTGAGCGAGGCGGAGACGCGGTCACGAGGAGACCTCCAACAGGAGAGCTTGGTGCGCAGCGTAGCGCGCATCCCCCTACCGCGCGAGGGTTTTCGCACGGCCAGCGGCGGCGCGAGAGGTCCGAGACCGGAGGGTCGTGTCGGGGGTGAGGCGGATGGCGCGCGGACCACGGCCCCTCCGCCGGTCAGTCGCCGAAGCCGGTGACGGCGCCGGTCTCGTCGAACCGCGCCGTGGAAGCCCAGGCGATCTCCCATCGGTTGCCTTCGGGGTCGGCGATGTAGCCGGAGCGGCCTCCCCACGGCCGGTCGACGGGGTCGGCGACGGCGGTGGCGCCAGCGCGCAGAGCGGCTGCGTAGGCGCGGTCGACCTGGTCGGGGGTGTCGACGTTGCACGCCAACGTGATCCCGGACCAGTCGGCGCCGGTGGGGGGTTCGACGCCGGCCTCGTCGGCGAGTTCGGCCACCGGGTAGAGCGCGAGCACGACGCCGCCGAGGAGGAAGGCCGCCCAGTCGTCGTCGCTGCCGGAGACCTCCCGCCAGTCGAGGTCACGGTAGAACTGGCGAAGTCTGGGCAGGTCACGCGCCCCGAGAGTCACCACGGACAAGCGTGCGGGAACGTCAGTCATACCTGGAGGCTACGGGAAGCCCCTGGGAGCGGCGTCACTCCCGCGGCGGGTGTGCGGTCGCCTTCCGGCCTTGACCGTGAGGGCATCATCCGCCGTGAGGCGCTTCCGTTCGGTCCGGAAATGTGCTGTCCGATGACCGCCTCGCGAGCCGCGCGGCCGGCGGGCACCATCGCCGCGTCGGGTACGGCGTCACCACGACTGACCTACGCGCCGCGGAGCGTTCGCTGGGCCCGGTGCACGATCTCGGTGGTCAACGCGTCCAAGGGCTTCGAGGTGACGGTCCACTGTTGCCAGTACAGGGGGACGGAGATGTCGGGTCCGCCGAGGGGGACCAGGGTTCCGTCGGCGACCAACGGCTCGGCCTGTTGGGTGGGGAGCATCGCCCAGCCCATGCCGAGCTCCACAGCGCGGGCGAAGTCGTGGGTGGAGGGGATGAGGTGCCGTGGCGGGTCCTGGGGCGAGATGGCGTGTGCCGCCAGCCAGTCGGCTTGGAGACCGTCGTTGCGGTCGAAGTCGACGTACGGGGCGCGGCGCAGGACCTCTGAGTCGAGTCCGGCGGGCGCCCATCGCGCCATCCAGCTCGGTGCCGCCATCGCCTCGTACACCAGGCTGCCCAGCGCACGGACCCGACATCCGGTGACGGGAGTCACCTGCGAGGTCACCGCCGCCATGACCGTTCCGGACTCGAGCAGGCCGGCGGTGCGGTCCTGGTCGTCGCGGTGGAGGTGGATCTCCACGCTGTGGCGTTCCGCGACCGCGGCCAGCGGTTCCAGGAACCAGGTCCCCAGGGAGTCGGCGTTGACCGCCACGGACAGACGGGGCCTGGTCGACCCCTCCGCCAGTCCGAGGTCGGCCGTGACGTCGTGTTCGACGAGGGCGAGCCGACG
The DNA here is from genome assembly GCF_018437505.1 of Spiractinospora alimapuensis. NCBI lineage: Bacteria > Bacillati > Actinomycetota > Actinomycetes > Streptosporangiales > Nocardiopsidaceae > Spiractinospora > Spiractinospora alimapuensis. The sequence continues at coordinate 2,833,788 of NZ_CP072467.1, forward strand.
CGCGTAGCGCAGCACCGCCTGACCCGCCTCCGTGGCCCGCACCGGTTTGGTCCGCACCACGAGCCGCTGGCCCACCCGGTCCTCCAGGGTCTTGACGCGCTGGCTCACCGCCGACGGCGTGAGGTGCAGTCGCGCCGCCGCCGCGTCCAGAGTGCCCTCCTCGACGACGGCGACCACCGTCGCGGCGAGAGTCGGATCGATCCACATATGAAGCCAGGCTAATGATCCTTGAAAAATCTTCGCTGGTGCTGACGATCCGAGCGCCTCTACCGTTGCCGTGTGCTGACAGTCATCCCTGGTTTCCTGATGGGCCTGACCCTGATCGTGGCGATCGGGGCGCAGAACGTCTTCGTGCTTCGACAGGGTTTGCGCCGTGAACACGTCGGTGTGGTCGTGGCGATCTGCGCGGTCTCCGACGCGGTGCTGATCCTGACCGGTGTCGCGGGGCTGGGACGGTTGCTGGACACCGCGCCGGTTCTCGTCACCGCGGCCACCTGGGGTGGCGCCGCGTTCCTGTGCGGCTACGCCGTCGTCGCCGCGCGGCGTGCGCTTCGTCCCGGCGGACACGGCCTGCTCAGCGACGACGACGCCGGTCCGGACTCCCCCGCTAGTCCGTCCGGTCCACGTGGGACTCTCACCGGGTCGCGCGTCGTGGCGGTCGCGGGGACCACGGCGGCTCTGACCTGGCTGAATCCGCACGTCTACCTGGACACTGTGGTGTTCCTGGGGTCGATCGCCGCCTCGTACGGAGAAACGCGTTGGTGGTTCGCCGGCGGCGCCGTACTGGCCAGCCTGGTCTGGTTCTGCGCCCTGGGGTTCGGGGCCCGGTTCCTGGGCCGGTGGTTGCGTACACCCACGGCGTGGCGGGCCCTGGACGGCGCGATCGCGGTGGTGATGCTCGGTCTGGCCGTCTCACTCGTGCTGCGCTAGACCTCGGCGCGCGGTCGGTGGGGCCGTCAGAACCCACCGACCGCCGGCCTGTTCCTCGTTCCGCTAGCCGAACTCGGCGCCGCGGAGGATCCCCTTGGACTCGTACGCCTGGCGGACCACGGTGTAGAGGCGGTCGAGCTCCGTGCGTACCTTGGCGAGTCCGATCGCTCCCCCGGACATGCCGGTGTTGCCGAGGAAGACCGACGCCACGATGGAGCCGTCCGGCGCCTGGTCGATCTGCAGGTTGTACTTGAAGTGCATGGCCAGTGCCCCGAGCAACATGGCCTTGGTCTTGCTGCCCTTCTCCGCGAGCCCTCGGTACTCGTTCTCCCAGGACATGCGGTAGCCCTGCTCGGAAAGCGCGTTCTCCAGGACGGTACGCGCGTCAGCCGGCCCAACCGTTAATTGGAACTTCGCGAATTTTGCCATGTGAACCCTCTTATTTGATCATGGATTCGACGAAGGGAACGGACGCGGGCCGGAGCCATGGGGGAAGGACTCGATACCCGAATAACGGGAATCTCGCGCACTGACCACCGACAACAGCGCCGTCGTCGAGGAGAAAACATTACATGTGCTTCCGCCCCATGAATCACGATTCTGACGCGCTGGCGGGAAATTCCTCGCTCCACACAGGGGATCGACGAGGGAAACATAGGGAGAATCGCGTTCTCGTTGTGGTCAATCACCCATCGCGCCGTCCCAGCCCGTCCCAGGGCCGAGCGTGTCGTCATGCGTTGGGTCGGGGCACGGGGATCCCCCCATGCCCCAACCGAACGGATGACTAGGAGGTGCGGTCCTCGTCGGTCCCCTCCTCCGGCGCGGAGCGCCCGCGCAGGCCGTCAACGGCTCCCTTGACGGAGTCCTTGACGTCCTCCTTCGTCTCGCGCAACTGGCCCTTCGCCTGCTCGGTGCGGCCCTCGTTGCGGAGACGCTCGTCGCCGGTGACGTTTCCGGCCGCCTCCTTGAGCTTGCCCTTGACCTGTTCGACCTTGCTCTGGTTCTTCTCCTCGCTCACGATGACCTCCGATCGTGGTCTGGATGCTCGGTCGTCGGGACTCACTACCGGGCCTTCCACGCCATTCGCGGCGCTATGTGTCACGACGTGGTGAAACATCTCATCCTGAGCGCGAGGCCCCCGGATCACCACCCTGGAGCCCCCAGGGATGACCATGGGGCGGCCCGGTGTCCCACCAGGCGCCGACCCGACGGGACGGGTGTCGACCAGCTCCACCGGGCGCCCCTTGGTTCTGTACCGGCTTCGTCCGTGGCTGGGCGGGGCAGCGTGCCACGGAGCCGCGGTCAGAACTGCGTCCCGCGTTGCGCGATGGTCGTGGCCACCAAGTAGCAGGCGGTCGCGGCGACGGTGAGGAACCACAGCGCGAAACGGGGCCAACGGTAGCGACTCAGCGGAAGCAGCACCCCGGTGAGGAGCGCGAGGAGGCCACCGAACACGGTGCCGAAGGTCGCGACCATCCCCAGAAGATGTGCCGCTTCGGTTGGTGAGATGCCCGCCTGGATCCACATCATCAGGAAGCCGAGTGGCCCCGCGAAGCCCAGGAAAAACGCGGTGATCAGGAGCACCCACGCCCTCCAGTGGGCGAGGATCCCGACGACCCCCATGGGCGCGACGTAGGCGAGAGCGCAGATCGAGGCGACACCCCAGAGCGGCACGACCAGACTGTCGCGGCCCGGCACCGAATCGACGAGAACGAGCGAGAAGAAGACCAGGAGAACGGAGTAGATCGTGGCCCCCACGGCCAGAACGGTGACCCACCGGGACGGCGCGGGCTCTGTCGTGGGCGCGGGACGACTCTCGGGAACGCTGTGCATGTGGCGGCCCTTCGGTCCAATCGGTGGATTGGTGGAGGATTCCGGGTGGCCTGCGACAACAGTGCGCCGATTTTAGCGACCGCGACGCTCCCGTACGGGGCCGGCGCACCGCGCCGACAGGGGCCAGCCACCTGGCCGGCATCCGGTCGCCCGGACGAGCCTCGGAGAGCGACGCCCTCACCTCGGGAAACCGAAGCAACCACGTGTGATCTTGGCCTCATTGCTGGCCGCACCGTCCGCCCCGCCACCCCCTCCCGCCCCTCCGCACCGCTGTCCAGCGCTGGAGGCCCCCGACTGTGGCGCGGGGCCGGAATCGCCGTCCCCGTCGGCGAAATGGCGACACGACGCCGTCCTCCCGACAGAGGAAACGAGGGGTCGCGGCCACCGAATCCCGCCACGGCTCGGTGAAGCCGGATCCCCGCATGAGGTCCGCTACGTCAGCCGAAATCACGCAATCAGTGGCTTATTCAGGCCTGATTCACATACAGTGAGCCAATCTCTCTGAAACCCACCGGAAGGTACCCCCGTGGCTGATCACGCACTCTCCGAGCTGGACCGGCGCATCGTGGCCGCGTTGCAGCTCGACGGGCGCAGTCCGTGGTCCGAGATCGCGCGGCGGGCCGGGACCACCGAGAGCACGGCGGCGCGGCGCGCCGGGCGGCTCATCGAGGACGGCGTCGTGCGGGTCGTCGGTGTCGCCGACCCGCAGGTGTGTGGTCTCGGGCAACCGGTGCTGGTTCAGTTGGCGTGCCCTCCGACGGAGGTGCGGTCGGTGGCCGACGCTCTCGAGACCCGCCCCGACATCCGCTTTCTCACCATATGCACTGGTGAGTGGGATGTCGTCGCCGAGGTCGTGGTTCCGGGCCGGGACTCGCTGGGCCGGGTTCTCGTCGACGAGCTGGGCGCGCTTCCCGGCGTCCACCAGAGCTCGACCGCAGTGATCACACGGAACTTCAAGATGCGGCACGACTGGAGCAGCGCCCTGCTGGCCGACCTCGCCGAGGAGGGGCCGGGGCGTCGGGAGCTCTCCGTACCCACCCAGCCCGCAGCCGTCACCCTGGACGACACCGACCGTCACATCCTCGCGGCGTTGGCCGACGACGGACGCCGCTCGCACCGGGAGCTCGCCGAGGGGCTGGACATCGGCGAGACCGGTGTTCGCCGCCGGGTGAACCGCCTGCTGGACACCCGGGCCCTGGTCATCAGCACCGTGGTCGACCCGGCGGTCCTCGGGTTCGAACTGGAGCTCATCGCCTCGCTCAAGGTGGATCTCGCCCGCCTCGGCGACATCGCCGCCCGACTCGCCGACCACCGCCAGGTGCGCTACGTCTCCGCGACGGCCGGATCGGCGGACCTGGTCTGTGAGGCCATCCTGCCGAGCTTCGCCGACATCTACCCCTTCACCACGGAGGTCCTGGGTGACCTGCCCGGAGTACAGCGGGTGGACGTCGGTGTCGAGCTCGAGAACCGGAAACGCGCCTACCGACCCTTCACCTCCCCTTCCACCCCCGCTCGGGGCACCGACCCAGGGAACTCATGATGCGACTCACCTACCTCCTCCCGGCGCCGATGCACGCCACGGAGCTCGGAGAAACCGAAATGCGCCGCCGTGCCGGACTCCTCGCCGAGTGGAGCCCACCCGGCACCGAGATCACGGTCTCCGCGGTGTCCCGTGGCCCCGTCTCGATCGAGTCGGCCTACGAGGACTACCTCTCGATCCCGGCGATGGCCGACCAGGCCTGCGCGTCCGTGGACGCCGGCGCGGACGCGATCGTCGTCGGGTGTTTCGGTGACCCCGGGCTGGACGGCCTGCGGGAACTGGTGCGGCGACCGGTGATCGGCCCGTCGGCGGCGGCGATGTCGCTCGCCGCGAGTCTGGGCCACCAGTTCTCCGTGGTGACCGTCGTCGAGGGTGTGCGTCCGCTGCTGCGTCGGCTCGCCTGGGAGGCCGGACTGTCCGACGCCCTGGGCGTCATCCGCGCCGTCGAGTTGCCGGTCATCGACCTGAACCGGGACCACGAGCGCGCGTTCTCCGTCCTGCGCGGCGAGTGCGAGCGGGTTCTCGCCGAGACCGACACCGACACGCTCGTCCTCGGCTGCATGAGCATGGGTTTCCTGGGCGCCGCGGAACGACTCACCGAGGAGCTCGGGGTCCCGGTCGTGAACCCGGTGCGTGCCGCGGTGCACCAGGCGGACACGCTGCACCGGATGGGGCTGGCGCACAGCCCTCGGGCCTACCGCACGCCGGCCAAGCTACGCCAAGGAACCAATCGAGCGGACCTGATCCGCACCACTGACGCCCCATTGGAGGTCACGCCATGAGCGCGCGCTCCACCTCACTGTGGGCCACGGCGGCCGCGACGGTCGTCGTCTTCGCCGGCCTGACGACACCAGCGGTCGCGGACACCGACGGCGCGGACGGACCCGAGCTCGCCACGGCCGAGGTCGACATCGCCGTGCACGCCGACGGGTCGGCCAGCGTCCAGACCCGCTACGGGTTGGACGCGCCGCTCGCGGAGAACACCGAGATCCCGTTCCTGCTCATGCCGCACGACGGTGTGGAGGTCACGGAGCTCGCGTCCACCACCTCGGGCGTCGAGGTCGACCCCCCGGAGCCCGGCCGCGTCACCGCGACACTGTCCGCGGGTACCGAGGAGTTCGACGTCGAGCACACCGTGGAACGCGCCGACGCCAGTGCCGCCGTCCTCCTCGCGGTGCCCGAGATCGCGACCTCACGCACCGCGGACGTGGCCATCACCGTCGCCCTGCCCGAGGGACAGAATCCGGCCGGCGACACCATGCCGTCCTTCCGTCAGTCCACGGCCGACGACGGCACCGTCATCCTCGAGCACCAGAGTGGTGACCTTCCGTCGGTCGTCGTCGCGGGCACCGACGACCAGCCCGGTCCTCGGCTGGGCACCGCGCTCTCCGCCGGAGGGCTCGGGGGGCTCGCCGTGCTCTTCGCTCTCTGGTTCCTGCTCACCCGTGGCCGGGACAGGAAGGAAACCCCATGACCGCAGCGACCCTGCTCACGCCCTTCGGCGTTCCCTTCGACACCGCGGTGATCGTGGGAGCGGTGTTCGTACTGCTCGCCGTCCTGCTGAGCCGTCTCGGAACCCCCGACTCACGCTCGAGTGAGAACACGGAGGAGCGCTCGTGAACTTCACCACCACGTTCCTGCTGCTGCTCGGTGGCGTCATGCTGTTCATGATCATCGAGGGGTACCGCTCCTACCGCAACAACAAGACCGAGCAGGACTTCTTCGTCGCCGGGCGCCGCGTTGGTGCCTGGCTCGGGGGAGCCAGCATCTCCGCCACGCAGATGAGCGCGGGGACCTTCGTGGGAACGGTCGGCATCCACTACCTGACCGGCGCCTCCTTCATCTGGGGCTGGCTGGGGATCTGGACGGCCTTCCTGCTCGCGGCGTTCGTCATCGCCCCGCGTCTGCGCCGGTACGCGCACGAACGCAACGCCCTCACCTTCCCGGACTTCATCGCGGACCGGTTCGGCAGCAAGGCGGCCCGGGGCCTGGTCTCCGTGCTGCTCGTCCTGTCCTACCTGGTGTTCATGTCCGCGCAGTACCAGGCGGGCGGCATCATCCTGGAGACGGTGTTCGGTATCCCGTTCATCTGGGGTGCCGTGATCCTGATGGTCCTGGTGGTCGCCTACACCGTCGTCGGCGGGATGACCGCCGTGGTTCGTACGGACTTCCTGCAGCAGATCGCGATGGCGCTCGGGGTCGCGGTGGCGCTGCCGCTGCTCATCAGCCACGCGGGCGGGATGTCGTCGCTGGCCGTCAGCCTGCCCACCGTGGCGCCCGAGTTCATCGGTTGGAGCATGGGCTGGAACGACATGCTCGGCTTCTGGCTCGGGATGGGGTTCGCCGCCATGTGCGCGCCCTACCTGCTGCTGCGGTTCTACATGATGCCCGACGACAAGACGTGCCGCCGCGCGTCCGGGGTCGCGTTGCTGTTCGTGCTGCTGATCGGCATCTGCATCTGCATCGCCGGAATGACGATGCGTGTCCTGTACCCGACCCTGTCGGTCTCGGACGCGGCCTCGACGATCCTCGCCTCGGAGGTGCTGCCCCCGATCGTGGGCGCGCTGCTGATGACGGCGGTGGTGCTGGCCGTGGTGAGCACCGTGGACTCGGTGCTGCTGGTGGCCGGACCGGCGATCTCCTACGACCTCTACTACTCGCTGCTGCGTCCCGACACCCCGGAGCACACCCGGACGCGGATCAACCGCATCGTCACCCTGGTGATCGGCGCCCTGCCCCTGTTGATCACGCTGCAGGAGCTGGACATCGTGCAGTTCGTGGTGCTGAGCTACGCGGGCCTGCTGGCCAGCACCATCACCGCGCCGGTGCTGCTGGGGCTGTACTGGCGGCGGGCGACGAAGGTCGGCGCGATGGTGTCGATGATCTCCGGGTTCCTCACCTGCCTGGTCTGGTACCTCATCGGGGGCCCGTTCGTCGATCCGGCCGTGCCGGGCGTGGCCGCCGGGTTCATCGGGATGATCGTCGGCTCGATGCTGAGCCGGCCCATGTCCGACGACCAGCTCACCCTCTTCTTCACCCCGCGGCGGTCGCCACAGACCCCCGAGGCCTCCCTGGAGTCCGTCCGCTAGCGATCGCGGGTGGCCGCACCACGCCCCGCGGCCACCCGCACCCCGGCACGACCGGGACACCGGAGGCCCCGTCCGAACCGGAACCGGGACCACCTCCGCACCTCAAGTCACAACCGATACGACGGGAACGGAGACACCGACGATGGTGCAGAAATCAGGAGCCCAGCCGAACAAGTACCAGGGATACCGGTCCTTCGACGCGCTGACGCCCGGTGAGGACTACCGCGAGTTCGCGCTGGCCCCAGAACTGGGGCGGGTGCCCTCCACCGGTCCCGAGCTGACCGACGAACAGCGGGCCCGCGCGGCGAAGCTGCTCGCCGACAACACGGTGATCTCTCTGCACGACCACACCTCCGTGTTCCCCGAGAACATCGAGGAGACCGTCGAGTACAACCGCACCGGGCGCCACCACACGGGCTACGAGGGGCTGTCGGTCTCCGGCATCGACGCCGTGTTCGAGAACTTCATGGACGGCACCTGCTGCATCACCTCGCCCTCGGGGTGGAAGTGGGACGACGTGCTCATCGACCTGGGCATGCGCTTCTCCGACATCGCCAAGCAGGACTTCATCGTGCGCGCCGAGCGGGTGACGGACATCGCCGCGGCCCGCGCCAACGGCCAGATCGCGCTCGTGCCCGGCCTCGAGGCGGCCACGCCGATCCAGAACGAGGTCGACCGGATCGACGTGCTGTACGGCTTCGGCGTCCGCCAGATGGGCATCGCCTACAGCGAGGCCAACACGCTGGGCAGCGGACTGCGTGAACGGCACGACGGCGGGCTGACCTTCTTCGGCGAGAAGGCCGTGCGGCGCATGAACAAGCTGGGCATCGCCATCGACGTCTCGCACTCCGGTGACCGCACCAGCATGGACACCATCAAGTACTCCGAGCACCCCATCTTCATCACCCACGCCGGCGCCCGGTCGGTGTGGCCGACCAACCGCATGAAGCCCGACGACGTGATCAAGGCGTGCGCCGAGCGCGGCGGTGTGATCGGCATCGAGGCGGCGCCGCACACCACCATGAGCAAGAACCAGCCGGTGCACAACCTCGACGCCTTCATGGAGCACTTCACGTACTGCGTGGACCTCGTCGGCATCGACCACGTGGCGTTCGGCCCGGACACCCTGTTCGGTGACCACGTGGGCCTGCACGACCTCTTCGCCCGGCACCTCTCCATCGCCGCCGCCCACGAGGCGGAGTTCACCAAGGTGGACTACATCGACGGCATCGAGAACCCGGCTGAGGAGTTCCACAACATCACCGGCTGGCTCGTCGCCCACGGCTTCTCCGACGACGAGATCGCCAAGGTCCTCGGCGGCAACATCCTGCGGGTCCTGGACCAGGTCTGGTCCTAACCCGCCCGGGGGCCGTCCCACGGGACACCCCATCGCGCGACGCCACGCGGGCACGCCGCGCACGAAGACGTTCGGCCGGGTGGAGTCCACACTCCACCCGGCCGACGCTCGTCGCGCACCTGTTCCTGGTCGTCCCCCTCAGCGGCGATGGGTCGGGGCCCCGCGTGACGGCTCGCTGTCACCCAAACCACGATGCTCGAATCGACAGCGGCGGGGCGAAGATCGACCTCCGCCCCGCCGTCGTCGTCCCTCGACTGGGTTCTCGAGACGCGGGGCTCACCCGTCCCCGCCGCGGTATGGCCTACTCCCGTGCCGCCACCAGGGCGGCCGGAGGCTGGCGCAGAGCGCGCGACGCTGGGATCACCGCGGCCAGTAGCCCCAAGGCGAGGCACGCGACGAACACGACCCCGAGGGTGGGCCACGGGAGGTGGACCGATACGTCGGCGACCTCCCCCGGACGGAAGTCGTCGCGCATGCCCGTCGCGAGGGCGAGAAGTGCCGGTGCGGAGATCAACCCTCCGACCAGCAGGCCGATGGTTACCACGAGACCCGACTCCGCGACCACCAGCCCCCCGACCTGACGGGACTGCGCGCCGGTCACCCGCAGCAGTGCCAGGTCCCGGCGGCGCGCCGACGTGGCGAGGGACAGCGTGTTGGACATCGAGATCGAGGCGTACCCCACCGCGAGGACGAGGATGACGCCAGTGAACATCTCGATGAGACCGGTCTCCTGGGCGACCCCCGCGTCGATCAACGTCGCCCCCACGTGCGCCTCGGACCCCTGGTCCGCGACCGCCGCGGAGAGCGCGTCGACGTCGGATTCCGGCGGAGGGTAAACGTTGCTGACGAAGGCCGCGGGATCGTGCTCGCGCGCGAGGTCGTGCGGCATGGCCAGGTCCGCCCACAGCTCCGTGTAGAAGGGGTGCGGGCCGACCGTCACCGGTATCCGCCCCGTCGTTCCGTCGCGCCAGGTCAGCTCCACGGTGTCGCCGTCCGCCCATCCGAGCTCGGTGGCGATCTCCGGCGACGCCCGAATGGTGCCCGCCTCGGGGGCGTCCTGGTGCAGACCGGCCGCGTCCACCCATCGCCCGTCCACGTACACGCCGGTGGCGAGCACACTGGTGACGGCCCCGTCGGAGTTCTCCTCGACCCTCCGCAGCGCGGTCTCCGTGACCCCGACATCACCGTCGGGGCCGGTCACCATCGTGTCCCCGGGGAGATCACCCACGGAGTGCTCGGCGATCGCACCGTTGATCGTGCTGGTCATACCGAGCATGGTGACCGCGAACGCGGCGACGAGCAGGACGGGCATCATCGTCGAGGCCAGTCGTCTGGCCCCCGCCCGCGCCTCCGCGTGCAGCAACTCCCCCAGCGCCGAACCTCCGATCGGAAGCACCCGGACCAGGCGCGGCAGGTAGGCCGGCGCGGAGGCTGTCGCGGCCAGCACCAGGAACATGGTGGTTCCGAGCGCGTAGCCAATGATGTCGTCCTTCTCGGTCAGGACCGCACCCGCCGCCGCTCCCGCGGCGAGGAGGACCGACAGTCCGGCGCCCCACCAGCGCCACCGGGGCATGGTCGCGTCCGCCCGCACCTCCTCGGGACGAAGAGCCTCCAGTGGGGCGACCGCCGCTCCCCTGACGGACGCGGCCCAGACGCCCATGAGAGCGGTGGTGATCCCGACGGCCACGGCCGCGCCCACGGGCAGTGCGACGGCGCGCATCTCCCAGGTCGGGGCCAACAGGTCATTCCGGACCAACCACTCACTCAGCACCGAGGCGCCGCCAACGCCCAGCGCGGCCCCGACGAGCGACGCCGCGACCCCCACGACGGCGGCCTCGCGCATCAGCATCGACCGGACCTGTCGCGGCGTCGCCCCCACGGCCCGCAGCAACCCCAGCTCCCGACGACGCACGGCCACCTGGAAGCTGAACGTGGCCCCGACGATGACGACCGAGGAGAACAGTGCGACCAACACGATCATGATCAACAACTGCATCCCCAACCAGTTGTTGGAGTTGTCGAACTCCGACCGCGCGGCACCGCTGTCGATGTCGGTGAAGACCTCCGCCGTGGGGCCGAGGACCTGTCGCACGTGCTCGCCGACCTCGTCCGGCGAGGCGTCGTCCACCGCGACCACCCCGATGAGGGAGACGGAGGTGGCCACACTGTCGGCGAAGGCGTCGGGCAGGAGCACATCCTGACCGTCGGTAGTCGCCGCGACCGTCATCCGCTCCTCGGCGTCGGCCGTCAACACGGTGACGGTGTCCCCGGGGGACCGTCCGTAGGACTCCGGCAGCACGACACCGGTCTCGCCGCTCGGCGGCTCACCGTCCCGTAGTTCGACGTCCCCGAGGGGGAGACTCGACATGCCGGCACCGTTGGGATCGCCGGGGACGGCATCACCGAGAACCTGGTCGCCGTCCATCACGCGGACCTCGAAGCGGCGCTCGGCCACCGCCCGGGCGACACCGTCCGCCCGCCCGACCTCCTCGGCCAGGGCGTCGGCCTCGTCCATCCGCCACACTGCGCGGCTGAACTCACCGTCGTAGGTGAGCCCGGTCCGCTCGGGGACGGCGAGGACGTCCGCCCCGGCGTAGTGCCGTGGAACGGTCGGGGTGGAGGAGGCCATGACGATGATCGACGCCGCGAGCAGCGCGACCCCCAGCGCGAGCGCGACGAACCCCCCGAGGGTCGAGCGCCACCGGTGCAGGATCGAGGAGATCGTGTTCACGCTTCCTCCAGCATCGCCATGGGAACGGTGATCGACTCGGTGTTCCCGTTGTCCTCGGCGCGGGCGGCTGCTTCGGCCGGCGAGTGGGCGTCATCAACGCCACACGGTGACCTAGGCACGGTCACGCGTCCCTCGACCGCGCCACGTATCGGGACGCCCGGCCGCTCGGGCCGCACGCGGTCGAGGGCCGGGTCGCGTGACCGGCCGAGGCCCGGGCGCGCACACGTCCTCGCGCCTCTCGACGTGAGCCTCGTCCCGCCCACCTCCAACGTCGCCATGGCCACGGAGACTGACCCGGTGTTCCGGTTGTCCTCGGTGTACACGGCGGCGTCGCCGGCCTGGCCTCCACGCCCGGCTTCTACCGGAACGTGAGACGCGACGGGGGCACGTGGCGACCTGGGCGCGGTCACGTGTTCTTCGGCCTCGCCACGTCCCGGGACGCCGGGCCGTTCGGGCCACACGTGGTCGAGGGCTCGGGGCGGTGACAGAAGGACGTACGGGCGGGCACGCCTCCTCCCCCTGACCCGCTTCGCCACGTCCGTGCGAGCGACGGCGAAGCTGGTCGGTCGTGGAACGAGGGTCGTCTTCACGCTTCCTCCAGCTTCGCCATCCGCACCGCGACGGACTCCGTGTCCAGGGTGTCGCCGGCGTGGGCGTCGATCTCGTCGACGATCCGTCCGTCGGCCATGAACACCACACGGTCGCCGCGTGCGGCGACGGCCGGATCGTGGGTGACGACCACGACGGTGCGGCCGTGGGCGTCCACGACCGAACGCAGATGCTCCAGGACCTGTCGGCCCCGAGCCAGGTCCAGTGCGCCGGTGGGCTCGTCGGCGCAGACGACGGCGGGCTTGGTGAGGACGGCGCGGGCGATGGCGACGCGTTGTTGCTCCCCACCGGAGAGCTGGTGAGGGCGATGGTCGGCACGGTCGCGCAGGCCGACCGAGTCGAGGGCGTCCAGGGCGTCGGTCGGTCCGACCCGGCGGCCGGCGAGGCGAGCGGGAAGGAGCGCGTTCTGGGCGGCGGTGAGGGCGGCGATCAGGTTGTAGCTCTGGAAGACGAACCCGATCCGTTCCCGCCGGAACTCCGTGAGCTCCCGCTCCCCCAGTCCGCCGAGTTCGACACCGTCCACGACGACGCTGCCGCTGTCGGGGCGATCGAGCCCCACCGCGCAGTGCAGCAGGGTCGACTTGCCCGATCCGGAGGGGCCCATGATCGTGGTGAAGGTCCCGCGGGCGACGTCGAGGGACGCGCCGGCCAGGGCAACGACCTCATGGTCTCCCGTGGAGTAGCGCTTGGCCACTGTCTCGAGGCGAATGGCAGTCATGCTCCAAGCACACCGGGTGGACGCCTCCCGGGGCGGGTGCCTCGGGTGGAGAGTTCGGGGTAGACCCTGGTCTACCGCGCGGAGGGCCACCGAACGTCTACCGTCGGATCCGTGCCCACATACACCGCACGCCTGGCGATCACCCGGGCTCCGCATCGCTTCCTGCTGTCGTGGTGGCCGTGGCGCGCCCTGCTGTACCTGGTGTTGGGCGCGCTGCCCGCCGTGGTTCTGTTGGGTGCGGTCAACATGATCCAGCTCGCCACCGAGGCCGACCCGGTTTGGATCACGGTGGCGCTGTTGGGCTTCCTGGTGGTGGTCCTGGGCGGGGCACCGCTCGCGGCGCGCTGGGCCCGAGTCTCCGCCGGCCTGGTGGGTGAGCCGTTGGAGCGACCGGTCGCACGGTCCACTTCCGTGGGGCTCCGAGACCGACTGGCCGCTCCGTATCTCTGGCGGGAGGTGGCCTACTCCGTTCTCAGCGTGAGCGTCCTGTTCGTGCTGGACGTCGCGGTCCTGGTCATCGCGGTCGGCGCTCCCGTGCCCGCGATCGTCGCCTACGCGAACTCCGACGTGCTCACGCTGGTGGAGCGCGCCATCACGGTCGTCGCCTGGGCGTCACTCTGGCTGGTGGGGGCGTACCTGCTCACGGCGTGGGCGTCGGCTCGGGCGGAGATCGTCCGTGCGGTACTGGCGCCGCGGGACGAGCGCCTCGCGCGGGAGCTACGGGAGATGACGCGGTCGCGCGCGGCCTTGGCCGAGGCCTTCGACCAGGAGCGGCAACGCATCGAGCGCGACCTGCACGACGGCGCGCAACAGCGGCTGGTCGCCGTCAAGGCGTCCCTGGGGCTGGCCCGCCTGGACCTGCCGCCGGACGCTCCGGCCGCCGACGCCGTCCGCGAGGCGCGGGAGCAGGTGACGGCGGCCCTGGACGAGCTGCGTGATCTCGTTCGCGGCATCTACCCGCTGGTACTGACCGAGCGGGGGCTTCCCGCCGCGGTGTGGGACGTCGCGGCCCGTGCCGCCGTGCCCGTCGAGGTCGAGTTCCACCTACCCGACCGCCTGCCGGGGCCGGTTGAGTCCACGGCGTACTTCGTGGTCTGTGAGGCGATCGCGAACGCGGCCAAGCACGCGCCGCGGTCCACGGTGCGGGTGGAGGGATCGGTTCGGGGTGCCCGGCTACGCGTGGACATAGTCGATGACGGTCCCGGTGGCGCCAGCCCGTCGGGTGGCGGCCTGAGCGGGCTGCGCAACCGGCTGGCGATCCTCGGGGGCACGTTGGTCGTGGACAGCCCGGACGGCGGGCCGACCCGGGTACGACTGGAGATTCCCCTGTGACGAACCCCGCGACGAACATCGAAGAGACGTCGGGCGGCGTGAACGTCGTGGTCGCCGACGACTCGGTCCTGCTGCGCGAGGGTGTGGCCGGTGTCCTGCGCCGATTCGGCCACCGTGTACTGGCCGCGGTGGGAGACGCTGACGCCCTGGAGACGGCGGTGCGTGACCACTCCCCCGACCTGGTCGTTACCGACGTACGGATGCCTCCCGGCTACCGCGACGAGGGGCTGCTGGCCGCGGTGCGCATCCGACGCGCCCATCCCCACCTGGGGATCATCGTGCTCAGCCAGTACGTCCAACCCACCTACGCCTCCGATCTGCTGGAGATCGACGCGCCGGCCGGCGTGGGCTACCTCCTGAAGGAACGCATCGGCGACGTCGAGGAGTTCGCCGACGCCGTCACGAAGGTCAGCGCCGGCGGATCCGTACTCGACCGCGACGTCGTCCGCGTCATGCTCGCGGCCCGCTCCAACCCGCTCACCCGCCTCGCCCCACGGGAACGCGAGGTCCTCAGCCTGATGGCCCGCGGCGAGTCCAACACCACGATCGCCCGAGAACTGGTGGTCTCCGACGCCGCCGTCCGCAAACACATCGGTTCCATCTTCACCAAGCTCGACCTCGCCCCCGAAACCGAGGGCCACCGCCGGGTGTTGGCCGTCCTCACCTACCTCGCCGGAGAGTGACACCGGACGGACCACAACGAGCGCGCGGCCCGTCCCCCGGACCAGCGTAGGGACGGGCGCCCCACCCCCGACGCCTCACGCCCCCTATGTGGCGTGGTGGGTCGGCTCGGCGTCGGTGCTCTTCACTTCGCGGTAGATGCGGGTGCGTACGTCGGTGAACTCCGGGAGGGCCTTGGTCTCCAGGTGGCTGCGTTGGGGTGGCAGGTCGACGTCGACCACCGTGCGGACCTCGGTGGGGGACGGGGTGAGGACGACGACGCGGTCGCTGATGTAGGTGGCCTCGTCGATGTCGTGGGTGACCAGCAGGACCGTCATGGCGAACCGTTCGCGGACGGCGAGGATCAGGTCCTCGAGGTCCTCGCGGGTCTGGGCGTCGACGGACGCGAACGGCTCGTCCATGAGCATGATCTTCGGCCGGTAGGCGAGCGCGCGGGCGATCGCGGTGCGCTGTTGCATCCCGCCGGACAACTCATACGGGCGGCGGCCGGCGGCGTCGGTGAGGCCGACGGCCTGGATGGCCTCGTCCACCAGACGCGCCTCCTCGGCCTTGCCCAGGGACTTGCCGCGCAGCGGGAAGCGGACGTTCTCCCGGACGGTGAGCCAAGGGAACAGCGACCGGGAGTAGTCCTGGAACACGATGGCCATTCCCTCGGGCGGCCCCTGGACGGGGGCTCCCTGGAGCGTGACGTCGCCGGAGGTTGGCTCCATCAGGCCGCTCACGCACTTCAGCAGCGTGGTCTTGCCGCACCCGGACGGGCCGACGACACTGACGATCTCGCCTTCGTTCACGTCGAAACCGACGTCACGGAGGGCGAGGTGGCCCGAGTCCTCGGTCCCGTAGCGCTTGGCGAGTCCGGACACCTGCAACATGCTTACTCCTCGTTTCGTCCGCGGCGTCTGCGCCGCACGGTCGGCGGCGCTCACGCGGCGGCGCCCCGGCTCGCGTGCTGCCAACCGACCACCCGGCGCTCCAGGCGTTCGAAGGCCAGGTTCAGTAGGTAGCCGATGATGCCCAGGAGCACGATCCCGGACCACATGTCGGCGAGGGCGAAGGACCGCTGCGCCTGGAGCACGAAGAACCCGATCCCGTTGGTGCTGCCGACCAGCTCGCTGATCACCATGGTGATGACGGCGAGGGACAGGGCGGTGCGCAGGCCCGCCATGATGCGTGGCAGCGCGGCCGGCAGCAACACCCGCAGCAGCAGGGGCCCGTGCCCGACACGGAAGCTCCGCGCCGTCTCGACCATGGTCCGGTCGACGCCGGTGAAGCCCTCGGTCGTGTTCAGCAGGATCGGCCACACGCACACCATGACGATGAGGAAGATCTTCATCTCGTCGCCGATACCGAACAGCGCGACCGCGAAGGGCAGGAGCGCCGGCGCGGGGACCGCGCGCAGGAACGCCGCGATGGGCTCCAGCAGTCGGGCGATCCACCAGACCGATCCGGCCGCCATCCCCAGGCCGATGCCCAGGACCGCCGAGAGCCCGAATCCGGCGAGGAGCCGGTACAGGCTGGGCAGGACGTCGGTGATCAGCCTCTCGGAGAACCAGTTGTAGCCGAACGCGACGGCGATCTTGTCCAGCGGGGTGAGGTAGAAGGAGTCGGACACCCGCGAGACCAGCCACCACAGGCCGACCAGCAGGACCGGGACACCGATCTCCAGAACGAGCGCGATTCGGTTCCTCAACGTTCACCTCGCTGGGACGCGTGCCAGGACAGCAGCCGCCGCTCGGCCGCCGCCACGGCGCCGTTGCAGACGTAGCCGAGCATCCCGGTCACGATGATGAGCGCGTACATGGTGGGCAGGTCGCCCGACTCCTGGGCCACGGTGATCTGGCGACCGAGGCCGGGCATCCCGATCACCAGCTCCGCCGTGATCGCGAGGACGAGTGAGATCGAGAACGCGATGCGCAGGCCGGTCAGGATGTAGGGCGACGCGCTGGGGATGACGACCCGGGTGAATGTGCGCAGCCGGCCGGTGCGGAAGGAGCGCGCCGTCTCCAGGGCGGTCCGGTCCAGGTCCCGGATGCCGTACACGGTCTGCACGAGCATCGGCCAGAAACACGCGAACGCGACCAGGAACAGGGCGGCCTCACGTCCGGTGCCGTAGGCGAGCACGACGAGGGGGACGAGCGCGACCGACGGGATGGGGCGCAGGAACTCCACGACCGCTCGGACGGACCGGTAGGCGAGGTCGTTGGACCCGATCACCGCCCCCGCCACGATCGCCAGCACGGACGCGACGGCGAGGCCCACCAGGGCACTGATCATGGTGTCGGCGGCGGCCCGCCACAGGTCGGCGCCGGAGGCCATGGACACCAGCGTCGAACCGATCTCGCCCACGCTGGGGAAGTACGCGGCCGGGAGGACGCCGAGGATGATCGTCAGTTGGTAGCCGCCCACCGCGAGGACGGCGGAGAGCACGGCCCAGACCGGGCCGGGCAGGTCTCGCGCGCCGGACCGGCGGCGCGGGCGGGACACAGTCGCGGTCGCCGTCGCGGTCATCGGTCCACTCCTGGGTCGATCAGGTCGGGATCGGGACGCGTGTGCGCCATGTCGTACTCGACCATCATGTCGGCGAGCTCGTCGACGGAGTCCCAGTTGATGTCGGGGCTCCAGTAGGGCAGGTTGATGCTCTCGGCCTGCTCCGGCGTGATGTCGGTGTAGGTGGGGATCATGGCCCGTGCCTCGTCGGGGTCTTCCTGGGCGGTCTCCAGCGAACGGTTCATCGCCCGCCGGAACGCGTCCACGACCTCGGGGTTGTCCTCCTGGAACGCCCCGGAGGTGAAGAACATGGCGTTCTGCAGGCCGGGGACGGTGTCGGTGTAGGGGCGCAGAACGGGGATGTTGCCCTCCTCGACCATCGCGGTGGCGAAGGGTTCGGCGGTCTTGGCCGCGTCGATGCGGCCCTGGGCGAGGGCCACCGCCTGCTCCGCGCTGGACAGCTCGACGATCTCCACGGTGTCGCTGTCGCCCCCGTGGGCGTCGATGCTGGCCTTGAGGGTCAGGTCGACGATGCTGTTGAGGGAGGCGACCCCGATGACCGCGCCGTCGAGGTCGGCGGCCTCGGTGATGTCGCTGTCGGGAGCCACGCTGAGCAGGTCGAAGGTCGGCTCCTCCGGTGGGGGGAGCGGGGCGTCGGGGTCACCGGACAGGGCGCCCGAGGCGACGACGCTCAGGTCGATGCCCTGCTGCGAGGCGAGCAGCAGGGTGACGGGGTTCGCCCACCCGATGTGCATGTCGCTCTTGAGTACGGCGGGCAGCAGCGCGGCCCCTCCGCTGGACACCTCCGGGCGGACGTCCAAACCCTCGTCGGCGAAGTAGCCCATCTCGATGCCCATGTACAGGGGCGCCGCCTCCGCGACGGGGATCGTGGCCACGTCGACGACGGTCAGCCCGTCGTCGTTGGTGGCCAGCGTGGTGTCAGTGCCCGTGCAGCCGGTCAGACCGACCACGACGGCCGTGGCCGCCGCGAGCACTGGGGGGACGCGCACGCGCATGCCTCCCTCTCCTTTCCTCTGGCCCGGGCTCGACCGTGCAGGACCGAACTCCGGGCGGATCCGTGGGCGCCGAACCGGCGCGGGTGGGTCAGGGTGCCGCGGCCAACTGGGCGCCACCGCAGACGTGCAGGACCTCGCCGGTGATGAAGCCGGCGTGCGGTCCAGCCAGGAAGGCGACCGCCTCGGCGACGTCGTCGGGGGTGGCGAGCCGCCCCAACGGTGTCATCGCCGTGTGTCGCGCGGTGAAGGCGGCGTACTCCTCGGCGGAGCGGTGCCCCCGGGTGAACGGGGTTTCCACCATGCTCGGCGCGACAGCGTTGACGGTCACGCCGCGTGGCCCCAGCTCGAGCGCGAGGGACCTGGTCAGTCCGACGAGTCCGGCCTTGGACGCGGTGTAGGCGGGCGGTCCGCCGCTGAGCCAGGTACGGGACACGATGTTGACGACGCGTCCGCCCTCGGCCGGCCACAGTGGGAGCACCGCGCGGGCGAGTTGCATGGGCCCGCGCAGGTTGACCGCCATCACCGCGTCCCAGTCGCCGCTTCCGGTGTCGGAGAGCGGATGTTGGCTGCTGACCGCCGCGTTGTTGACCAACTGGTCCACCCGCCCGTACCGGTCTCGTGTCCAGTCGGCGAGTTCCCGCACCTGGTCGCCGTCGGCGACGTCGGCCCCGTAGCCGACCGCTCGCGCGGGAGCGGCGGTGTCGGCGAGTCCGCCGGTGAGGTCGCCGGCGGCGCGTCGCGCATCGGCTCCGTCGCGGTCCACCAGTACGACCCGGGATCCGCCTCGGGCCAGCCGGGCCGCGATCGCGAAGCCGAGGGCGCCGGCGGCTCCCGTCACGATCGCGACGGGACGCGTGTCCTCGCTGCCCGGCGCCGGGTCGGTGGCGTCGTCGGTGTGGATCGTCACCGGGCACCTCCGGCGGGGGTCGCGAACGCGGGCTGGCTTCGGAGGTACCGGGCGTTGTGCTCCAGCGTCTCCCGTGGGGATCGGTCGGTGCTGAAGTCCTCGACGGAGACCCAGCCGCCGTAGTGGACCGCCGTGAGCGCGTCGAGCAGGGCGGGGACGTCGAGGAGGCCGTCGTCAAGGGGGGACCAGCGGTGGGTCCACGCGCCGCCGTCCGCGGGACGGACGTACTGGGCGTTCTTCACGTGCACGTGCGCCAGGTGGTCGCCCAGGATCTCCAGCGCGATGCCGTGGTCCTCGTATCCCTCGACCAACAGATTTCCGGCGTCGTAGTTGACGCCGACCCGCTCGGGGTCCAGGCCCTCCACCAGCCGCGCCCCGAGGGAGGCGCTGGGGCAGAGGGACCGTTGGTGGAGTTCCAGGACGGCCCGCACCCCCGTCCGACCCGCCAGGTCGGCGAGGTCGGCGAAGTGGGCCCGGGCGCGGTCGAAGAGCGACGTGAAGGAGGTTCCGTCCCGCCACGGTGCGCGGACGCGCACCATCGGGGCGCCGGCGGCGCGGGCCAGGCGCATCGCGTGCTCCACGCCGACGGTGTCTCCGAACTCGACGTAGGGACAGAGCCCGATCACGGTGAGTCCGGCCTCCGCGCACTGGCTCGCGACGCTCTCCATCACGTCCGGCTCCGGGGCCAGGGTGCAGTGGTTGGCGGAGAAGAAGTCCGGGGGCGCGGACGGCGGCGGCGGCGAACCCACCCGCCATTCGATTCCTGCATAACCGGCGCGCCGAACTGCGTCGACAGCCGCCGATGGCGACATATCGGGCAGTGAGATCGAGTAGACGCCGGGCAGCATGAAACGTCGGTCCTCTCCACGGGGTGGGGCGCGTTCGCCGCCGGGGGCCGACGACCAGTCCTTACTGGGGTGCGACCAGGGGTGATGCCGGGAACGCGATAACGTGCACCATTACAGCCCATGACGTCCGTCACGTCCAAGTCCCATGTGTTACATGGGCTATACCCCAGAGCTATAGCTCCGGTGGTGTGACGCGTCGAGCCCCCATCTGACCTGCGAGGACGGGATCACCCATGGAGTTCCGCCATCTTCGTTACTTCTCCGCACTGGCCGAGGAGGGATCGTTCAACCGCGCCGCCGCGCGCCTCCACATCTCCCAGCCCTCACTGAGTCGCCAGCTCCGGGAACTGGAGCGGCACCTGGGGACGGTCCTCATCGACCGGGGCCCGCGCGGTGCGACACTGACGGCCGCCGGCACGGCACTGCTGGAGCACGCGCGCCAACTGCTGACGCTGGAGGCGGCCACGGCCGGTGTGGTCGCCGGGGTGGAGAGGACGCGGGAGCTCGTGCGCGTCGGCCTGCCGCCGGGGCTGCCGACTCAGTGGGCCACGGCCACCGCGCACCGCGTGGCGACCGACGTCCCCACCTGCGACCTGGAGTACACCGAGGAGAACAGCGCCCAGCAGCTCCGCGAAGTACGCCAGGGACGCCTGGACATCGGCGTGGTCCACCAGGCTCCGCCGGCGGACGAGGACTCGGTGCTGCTGTGGCGCGAACCGATGGGAGCGGCCGTTCGCCCCGGTCATCCACTTACCGACGCCGAGGAGTTTCGGCTGGAGGACCTCAACGGACAGCGTGTGCTCGTCCACTCCCGCGACCAGGTCCCCACGCAGCAGGACGGCATCATGGCCGCGGCCCTCGCCGCAAACGTGCACCCCGACTGGCGGTTCGCGCGGTTCGCCGAGTACGCGCGGCCGTGTGCCGAGGCCGCGCGGGCCGACGCGGTTCTCGTCGGGGCACACACCGCGGCCGCCCACCTGTCGGACTGGACCTGGCGCCCCCTCGCGGGCCTGTCGCTGGCGATGTCGACGTGGCTCGTGTGGCCACGGCACACCCGCACGGTGGTCGCGGCCGTCGCCGGGGCGATCGCGGACACCCCACCACCGGGGTTGCCCTCCGTCTCCGCTCGGCCCTCACCGTAGCCGTCGAAGTTCGCGGCGTCGCCGTTGTAATGCCCGGAATTGTGTGCCACCCATGAGTTGATCACATACATACACGCATGTATGTTTATGGCAGGAACGAAGGAGCGCGATGGCACACACACCACTGGGGGACCGAGTCCGTCAGGTTCCCGCGACCGACCCCATCGCCATGTGCCGTTCCTACGACTACGTCGACGCCTTCGAGGTCCATCTGCCCGTGCAGGACGCGACACCGCCCAAGGAATGGGTACTGCGGGGGCTCGACGGGGTCCCCCCGTTCGTGGCGCGGGCCGCGTCCCTCCTTGGCATCGGGGACAGCCCGGATGACGAGCTGGGCGGTTGGACACTGGTCGAGTCGTCCGCGGATGTCGTTCACCTCAGCCAGGCACTACCGCTGCTGCGGGTGAATCTGGTCGGACGCCGTGTCAGCCCGTACCGGCGTTCGATGACCACGATCGTGGACTACGACCGCCCCGCGGCACGGCTCATCTGGGCCGTGATCGGTATCGTGCACCGCCGCGCCGCCCGGCGGGTGATCACGACCGCGGTCGCCGAGACCGGCGGTATGGAGCGCGGCGCGTGAGCCCTGACCCGCATCCGATCGAGCAGCCCACGCCCAGCGGTCGCGTACCCCAGGCGAAGCGGCGCGCGCGGACCCGCGAGGCACTGCTCCGGGCGGCCGCCCTGGGACTGTCCCGGAAGGGGTTCAGGAACCTCACCCTGGAGGAGGTGGCGAAGGACGCCGGCTACACCCGAGGCGCGCTGTACCACCTGTTCAAGGACAAGCAGGAATTGACCCTCGCGGTTATCGAGTGGATCTTCGACCTCTGGAACGTCGAGGTCCGCTCCGTGGTCGAACAGGAGACGGACCCGGTACAGGCGTTCTTCGCTTTCGCTCGCGCCCACGCTGTCTACTACCAGCGGGACGTCGCTCGGGTCACCGGCGCCATGGTGTACGAGTTCGCGAACAATGACCACCCGGTCGGACGAGCGGTTGCCGCGGCCTACACGGAGATGACCGACCTCTGTGTGGACCTCGTCAGGACGGGCCGCGCCAGAGGATTGATCCCCGCCTCTGGACCGTCCGACCGGGTTACCGCCTTCGCCGCCGTCGGCGCGGCCGAAGGTGTGATCCTGGCACTCCGCGACGATCCTCCCTACAACCAGATCTACGCCGTGCGCGCCGTCGCCGGGGTTCTGGGCGTCGAACCCCCCGACGAACCGGAGTTGGCCGGCCGCTGAGCCGCGTCCGCGGTAGACGGCGCTGGGGTCAACTCTTTCGGGCCAGGCCGCAGAACTCGTCCATGTCGCGGGCGGTGCCGATGTCGGCGGGGTCGGGGCGCCACCGCGGGCAGGGAACCACACCGGGGTCGAGGATTTCCAGGCCTGCGAAAAGGCCGGTGATCCGTTCCGGAGTCCGGAGGTTGTAGACGGCCGAACCGGCCTTGTTCCAGCGGCGCACGGCTTCGATCATGCCCTCGCCGGTGACGGCGCTGGTGCTGTGCACGATGCCGAGGTGGCTCCCAGAGGGCAGGGCGGCCATCAGACGGGCGATGATGTCCTGGGCCTCGGCGTCGTCTCCGACGAACGGCAGAACGCCCAGCATGGTGACCGCGACCGGCTCGCGGAGGTCCAGCGTGGCACTGGCCCGGTCCAGGATGTGCTCCGGGTCGCGAACGTCGGCGTGGACGTAGTCCGTGGCGCCTTCGGCGGTGCCGACGAGCAGTGCCCGCGCGTGCGCGAGGACCAGCGGATCGTTGTCGACGTAGACGATCCGGGACTCGGGCGCGAGGGCCTGCGCGACCTCGTGGGTGTTGTTCTGGGTGGGGAGCCCAGTGCCGATGTCGAGGAACTGTCGCACACCGGCCTCGACCGCCAGGTGGGTGATGAAACGTCGGAGGACAGCCCGGGTCTCGCGGGCGATGTCGGCGATCTCGGGGAAGACCTCCAGGATGCCCTTCCCGGCCGCGCGGTCCACCGGGTAGTTGTCCTTGCCGCCCAACCAGTAGTTCCAGATCCGGGCGGAGTGGGACACCGAGGTGTCGAGTTCGGGCACGCCCTGCTGCATGGTTCCACCCACTGTTCGGCGAGAGGCTTCTCGGGGCCAACGGACATCGTGCAACCCACAGAAGCGACTGTCCAGGGCCCCCGGCGAGAACGGACAACCGGGGGCGCCCTGGACTTCCTCAGCTCGCCGCCAGGGCCCCCATCCGCTCGCGGACCACGGTGAGGGCCTCCTTGGGGGTGTCCCAGAAGACCATGTGCCCGGCGTCGGGGACGCGCACGAGCTCGGCGGCCGGGTTCGCTGTGGCGGCCTCGGCCGCCCCGTCGGCCGTGACGACGGGGCTGTCACCGCCGTAGACGAGGGTGGTGGGTGCGGGTACCTCGGGCCAGGTCGCGAAGAAGTCCTCGGTCTCGAACCCACGGTGCGTGGCGTCGATGGACTCGGCGTCGCAGCTCGCGAGCCAGCGGGCGCGGAGTTCGCGTTCGCGGTGGGGCCAGCGTGGCCACGACAGGGCGACCTCGTCGGCGTCGGTTCCCCGCTGGGCCTGCTGGAGCTGCGACCGGAACATGTCCAGCGTGGTGGGGTAGGTGCCGCGCCCGGGCCCGCTCATCGGGGGGTCGACGAGGATGGTGCCGCGCGTCCGGACCCCGGGGCGCGCGGCTGTCACGGCCGCGATCCGGGCGCCCAGCGAGTGGCCGAGCAGGATGGGCCGCTCCAGGCCCAGACCGTCGATCACGGCCTGGGTGTCGTCGGCGTAGGCCTCGAGGCCGTAGGTGTCCCCACCGTCGGAGAAGCCGCGTCCCCGCAGGTCCATCACGATGGGACGCACCAGGTCGGTGAGTTCACGGGCCACGAAGTCCATGCTGATCGCGGGACTGGTGATCCCGGGGAGGACGACGACGGGGACGCCGTCGCCCCCGTAGTCCAACACGTGGAGCCGCAGCTCCCCCGAGTGGACCCACCGCCCCCGGGCCGGAACGTCGGCCAGGTCGGCGAGGGCGTGCTGGCTCAGCAGGCGGTCGGACATGTGCTGCCTCCTGGAGAGGGTGGGTTACGAGGAACGGCGGGGTGTCAGCGCGGACAGGTAGTCGCGCGCGTCGGCGACCCCGATGACGTCGCCGTACTTGGCCTGGATGTCGAACAGGTTCGCGTCGTGCGGCGCCTGGGCCCGGTCGCCCACGCACTCCCGGGGGACGAGCACCGAGAACCCGGACTGGACGCCGTCCACGGCGGTGGCGCGGACACACCCGCTGGTCGTGGCGCCACAGACGAGGATGGTGTCGCAGCGCAGCCCGGCCAGCGTCGCGGCGAGGGAGGTGCCGTGGAACGCGGACGCGCCCTTCTTCACGACGAGGGTGTCCTCCGGTGCGGCGGGCAGCCGGGGATCGAGGATCACCGCGTCGCTTCCCTCCCGCAGGCCGCGCATGCCCTGCGCCTTGTCCAGCCACCGCACGGTGTCGCCGGCGAGTTCGGCCGCGCTGTAGGAGATGGTGGTGAAGATGACTGGCACCCCGGCGGGGCGGGCCGTCTCGATCAGCGTGCCCGTCGCGGCGACCACGTCGGTGAGGTCGGATCCGAACGGTGAGCTCGGATCGGTGAACCCCTGGATGAGGTCGACGACGACGATCGCCGGACGCTCTCCCCGACGGACGCTGCCCCCGAAGCCCGCCCGCGCGTAGGTCGCGTCGGTTCCGGTCGTCGAATTCTCAGCCACGGCGGGCCTCCCGCAGCGACTTCAGGTGCTTGGACTGGGCGGAGAGCCGACCCAGCAGCCACCCCTGGAACACCCCGAAGGCGAACGCGCCCACGTAGGGGAGGTATCGCGCCGCGGGACCGAGCACGAGGCCGAGACCGTCGAGCTCGGCCGAGTCCGCCGCCGCGGGAACGGTGTTCCGTGGCGCGCCGGCGGGAGCCGTGGCCGGGGCGGACGCGGCGCGGGCCGCGCTGGGCGGTGTCGCGTCCTGGGCGAGCAGCCCCGCCAGGTTCCGGCCGAACTGCTTGAGCAGCCGGTCGGTGACCATGGAGATCGCTCCCTTGCCGAACTGGGCGATCTTGCCCCGGATGACCAGGTCGGCGTCGATCCGCAGCACCGATCCGGCGCCGTCCGCCTCGACGCTCAGTCCGATCTCCACCTCGGCGTCGCCGTTGCCGTGGGTGTCGGCTCCCCGCCCTTGGGCGCGAAGGGTGCGCGCGGCGGTGTCGACCTCGATGAACCGGATGGTGCCCGAGTAGGCCGCGGTGATCGGGCCGACCTTGACGGTCACGTCGCCCTCGTATGTGTCGCCGTCCCGCTCCCGAAGGGACGCGCCCGGAACACAGGACACCACGCGTTCCACGTCGTTGATGAGGGCGAAGACCTCGTCGGGTGAGGCGTCGACCGTGATTGCGTTCGTCAGTTGCATGACCGGTTCCTAACGCTGACCAGTGCTGGGCTGCTTGGGGCTGTACTCGCCAGGACGGTGCTGGCTTCGGGGCGGGGTGGAGGCCGGGCGTCCGGGAGGTCCGGTGGGAGCCGGGTACCGTCCGGGTCCCACCGACGCTGTACCCGAGCACCGTGGAGTCGGCCGAGGTTCCGTGGATCGTCCCGGCCGCGCCGCCCGCCCGTACCGTGGCGTGGCACCGGCGTCCACGATTTCGTTCGTCAGTCGCATGACCGTTTCCTTACGCTGGCCGGCACTGGGCTGGTGCGAGGCCCGGGCGGTACTCAGGCGGGCCGGGGTTCGTGCTGAGGTCGGGTCCGCCCGGGGCAGGATCCCCCCGCGGCGTCACCGGCCGGCCCGTGGGACTGACACCGGCGCGCCGCACAGTCCTCGATGGCGTCCACGATGGTCTGGTAGCCGGTGCACCGGCACAGGTTCGCCGAGACCGCCTCCCGGATCTCGTCCCGGCTGGGACTCGTGTTCTCGCTGAGGAACCCCTCGGCGAGCATCAGGAATCCCGGCGTGCAGAATCCGCACTGGAGGCCGTGGTTGTCGGCGAACGCGGTCTGCAGGTCGCTGAGGTCGTCCGGGGCGCCGAGGGACTCCACGGTCCGGATGTCCCGCCCCTCCGCCTGCACGGCGAACATCAGGCAGGCCCGCGCAGGCGCGCCGTCGACGAGGATGGTGCAGGCGCCGCAGACCCCGTGTTCGCAGCCGACGTGCGTGCCGGTGAGCCGCAGGTCGTGCCGGATGGCGTCCACGAGGGTCCGACGGGCGGAGACGAGCAGCTCGTGGTCGGCGCCGTTAACGGTGAGGGTGATCAGGTGCTGGTCGGTCATGTCTGCGGCTCCAACGTGTCCAGGGTCTCCAGCGCGCGCTGGACCGTCTCCGGGGTGATGGGGGTCTGGTCGAGTTCGATCCCGGTCGGGCGTAGGGCGTCGTTCACGGCGTTGAGCACCGCCGCGGGTGCCCCGATGGTGCCGCCCTCCCCCACCCCCTTCGCGCCGCTCTCGGTGAACGCGCAGGGGGTTTCCAGGTGGTGGATCTCGACGTCGGGGATCTCGCTGGCGGTGGGCACCTTGTAGTCGATGAAGCTGGCGCACGAGGGTTCGCCCTGCGCGTCGTAGGTGACGCTCTCGAAGAGGGCGCCCGCGATGCCCTGGGCGATGCCGCCCCGGCACTGCCCTTCCACCACCTGGGGATGGATGGCGATACCGCAGTCCTCGACGCACAGGTAGCGCAGGATCTCCACCTTCCCGGTGCCGGGGTGCAGCTCCACGACGACGGCGTGGGTGGCGTTGGCGAACGTCCCGTCACCTGGGGTGTCGAAGCTCGCCGTCTCGGTCAGGCCGGGTTCGGTGTCCTTGGGGAGTCGGTTGGCCCGCAGGTAGGCGGCGTCGGCGATGTCGGTGAAGGGCACGGCGCGCTCGTGGTCGTCGCGGTGGCGCACCGTCCCTCGGTGCAGTTCCACGTTGTCGATCTCGGTGTCCAGCAGGTGGGCGCCGATGTGGCGGAGTTTCACGCCGAGTCGGTCCGCGGCGAGGGAGACCGCGCTGCCGCCGATGGTGACGGAGCGGCTGGCGAAGGTGCCCCAGCCGTAGGTGATGCGGTCGGTGTCGCCCTGCTGGACCTTGACCTTGGCCACGTCGATGCCGAGCTGGGTGGCGACGATCTGCGCCAGCGTGGTCTCGTGGCTCTGCCCGTGGTTCATCGTCCCCGAGGTCACGACGACCGAGCCGCTGGTGTCCATCCGGATCTCGGAGAGGTCGAAGCCGGGAACCACCATCATCTTGCGCTTGGCGAACGCGTCACTGCCGTACCCGGTGCGCTCGTTGAAGCAGCAGTACCCGATCCCGACGGTGCGCCCCTGGGCGGCGGCCTCCCGCTGGAACTCGTACCAGCCCTCCGCGCGGACCAGTTCCTCGCACAGGTTGAGGGCCTCCAGGTAGCTCCCCGGGTCGTAGGTGACCATGTTGACGCCGGTGTAGGGGAACTCGGTGATGACGTTGCGGCGCCGGATCTCCACGGGGTCCAGGTCCAGCTCACGGGCTGCCCGCTCGAACAGCCGCTCCATCACCATCACGTACTGGGGGCGGCTCACCCCGCGGTAGGGGGCGCTGGGCGCCTTGTTCGTGGTGATGGCGCGGCCCCGCACCCGGTAGGCCGGCACGCGGTACACCCCGGGCATCTCGGCGGAAGCCATGAGGGGCTCGATCCCGGCGGAGAACGGGAAGCAGGAGTAGGCGCCCATGTCGCACACGATGTCGGCGTCGAGGGCGAGGATCCGGCCCTCGGAGTCGAACGCCGCGCGCGCCTCGTAGCGCTGTTCCCGCGCGAGGAACGCCGCGCTCAGCGCGTCCCGCCGGTCCTCGATCCACTTGACGGGACGGCCGAGCCGGATGGCGGCGGCCCCGGCCGCGATCTCCTCCCGGCCGACGACACACTTCTGTCCGAACCCGCCGCCCATGTCGGGTACGACGACCCGCACGGTGCGTTCGTCCCTACCCAGACAACGCGCCATGACGGTGCGCACCTGGTGCGGAACCTGGGTGCACGTCCGCACCAGCAGCTGCTCGTCCCGTTCCTCCCACGAGACGACGACGCCCCGGGTCTCCAGCGGCAGCGCGTTCTGCCGGGCGGACCGCGCCACCACGTCGACGACACAGTCGGCCGAGGCGAAGACGTCCTCGATGCCGTCCGTGGCGAACATCGACACGTCGAGGAGGGTGTTTTTGGGGGCGTTGTCGTGGACCAGCGGCGCCCCCTCCGCCAGGGCCTGGTCGTCGGAGACCACGGCCGTACTGGCGGAGTAGGTCACCCGGGCGGCCTCCACGCCGTCCTCGGCCGCGTAGGGGTCCTCCGCGAGCACGATGGCGAGGGGCTCCCCGGTGAACCGGACGCGATCCCGAGCCAGCACCGGCATGTCGGTGGGCACGAACTCCGAGAGGGGACGCTCCAGGATCGCGGTGATGTCGCCGAGGTCGAGGTCGGCCGCGGTGTAGGCGGCGAGCACGCCGGGGGTGCGTCGGGTCTCGGTGAGGTCGATGTCCACGACCTCACCGGCCGCGACGGTGCTGCGCACGAACTGCGCGTGCGCCATCCCGGGCAGGGCGATGTCGTCCACGAACTGCCCTCGGCCGGACACCAGGCGTGGGTCCTCCCGCCGTCGGACGGAGGCGCCGACCCAGGTGCCGTCGGTCTCGAACCGGGGTTCACGGTGCTCGGACTTGGTGACACTGCTCATCGTTCGCTCGCCTCCGCACACGCGCGGGTGATCAGGGTTCGGGCCAGGGCCTTGCGGTAGTCCGCGGTCCCGTTGGCGTCGCTGGGCGGGTCGATGGCCTCGGCGGCCGCGTCCGCGCACTCGGTGAAGAGTTGGGGCCCCACCCGGCCTCCGCGCCGAAGGACCTCCTCGGCGGCGTCGACACGGACGGGGGTGGGCGCCACCCCGCCCAGGGCGACGCGTCCGCCGCGCACCGTGTCGCCGTCCAGGTCGAGGTCGACGGCGGCGGCCACCGTGGCGAAGTCCCCGTGCCGTTCGGCGAACTCAGTGAGGGCCGCGTGGGGTGCGGGGCGGGGGAACACGACCTCGGTGATGAACTCGTCGGGTTCCAGGGTGGTTGAGTAGAAACCGAGGAAGAGGTCCGCAGCGGCGATCTGGCGCTCCGACCCTCCTGGGCCACGCGCCGTCACCCGGGCGTTGAGCAGGACCGCCAGCAGGCACCACTCGGCGGTGGCGTCGGCGTGGGCGAGGCTACCGCCCACCGTGCCGAGCGACCGGATGGGGAGGTGACCCACCCAGGCCATCGCCTCACGCAGGATGGTGAACCCCGGATCCAGCCCGTCCGCCGTCTCGACGTCGTGGTGGGTGGTCAACGCGCCGATGCGCAGCCCGGCACCGTCCGGGGTGACGTGGCGCAGGGTGGACAGCCGACTCACGTCGACCAGGTGGCGCGGTCGGGCGAGGCGGAAGTTCATCATCGGGACCAGGCTCTGACCCCCCGCGATGATCTTCGCGTCGTCCCCGAGTTCGGTCAGCAGTGCGGTGACCCCATCGACGTCGCGGGCGCGATGGTAGGTGAAGGCAGCGGGCTTCATGGCATCTCTTTCTCCACCGGGCCACGTGGGCGGCGTGACCGACGGATCGCGGAACAGAGCCGATGACGGCTGTCGAGCGGCTGGGCTAGTGAGTCATGGGACGTGTACACAGAGTAATCATCCGGCCTTGTGGGCGGGTTGTGCCCGTGGCGGGGCGGTCCGCGGAGGGTCAGCCGCGGGGCTGGGCGGGGCGGGTGGTTCCGGAGGCTGGGTTGGGCCGGGTGCGGGGCCTGGTGGAAAGGCCGGGGTCAGCGGATGAACTGGTAGGAGAAGGACTCCGTATCGTCCTCCCGCAGCGGGGTGCCGCGCCAGAGGAGGTCGTAGGAGATCGCGGACTCGCCGTGGAAGTCGCGCAGCTTGGCGTCGCGCTCCTCCTGCCGGGGGCCGTCGGGCAGGTGGTAGAGCTCCATGTTGCGCAGGGACGCGTCCTGCACCATGGCGGCGCGCTTGGCCCGTCGCGACACGTAGCGGGTGAGGGCCTCGGGGGCGTTGGCGACGGTGACCGCGCCGAGCTCCTCGGCGAGCACGGCGGCGTCCTCCATCGCCTGGGACGCGCCCTGCGCCTGGTAGGGCAGCATGGCGTGGCAGGCGTCGCCGAGAAGCGCGATCCGGCCGTCCACCCACACCGGGTCGGGCAGGCGGTGGTACATCGCCCACGCGCTCACCGACTCGGCCTTGGACAGCATGGCTGGGACACGGTCGTCCCACCCGGGGTAGGCGCCGGCCAGTTCCTCGGCGGTCGCCGGGGCCGACCACTGGCGTTCGAGCTCCGGCCCGCACGGCACGATCGCGACGACGTTCAGGTACTCGCCGCCCCGGATCATGTAGTGCACGAGGTGACGGTCGGGCCCGTACCAGATGGTGCTGTGGAAGCGGTCGAGGAGGAACCGCGTGGCCGGGTCCTCCGCGATCCTCTCGCCGGGGATGAGCGCCCGGTAGGCCATCTCCCCGGAGAAGCGCAGCGTGTCGCGGAACCCGGCGGCGTCACGCACCCGGGACTGGATGCCGTCGGCGCCCACCACCACGTCGGCGGAGTGACGCTCACCCTGGGCGGTGACGATGGTCGGCCGCGCCGGGTCGGTCCGGTCGACGTCGACCACCTCGCAGCCGGTGCGCACCTGGACGACGGGACCGGGCCCGTCGGCGTCCACGCACGCGTCCAGGATGACGCGGTGCAGGTCGGCGCGGTGGTAGTGCCAGTAGGGCCCGTTGTAGTCACGCTTGCACCGGTCGCCCAGAGGGGTCTGGCCGATGATGCTGCCGTCCTTCCACCGCCGGCGGACCTGGTCCTGCGGCTCGGTGTGGATCTCCTCCAACCGCTCCCGCAGGCCGAGACGCATCAGGATACGGCTGGCGTTCGGCGCGGTCTGGATGCCGGCGCCCACCTCACCCAGTTCTGGTGCCCGTTCGAGCACCGTCACCCGCAGCCCCTGCTGACGAAGGGCGAGTGCGGCGGTCAACCCGCCGAGTCCCGCTCCCACGATCGTCACCTCGTAGGACTGACTGGATGGCATTCTTCCTCCAAGCGGTGTGCACGGTTCGGCGCGCGGCGCAGGACGCGCGCGCCGAACGGTGTGTGGGGCGACGCGGTGGTCAACCCTGTCGAATGAGCTGGTCGCCGTCCTTGATCCAGGAGATCTTGCGTAGGCCGAGGCTGATCACCCAGGCGATCAAGGCGGGGAGCACGATGTGGAACGCGACGATGACGGCGAGAAGCTGGTAGCTGAAGCCCATCGTCGTGATGGTCATGATCTGGCCGACGAACCCGGCCGTGCCCATTCCCGCCCCCGCGGCGTTGCTCTCCATGGAGAAGACGATGACCGCGATCGGGGCGAGGATCGCGCCGGCCAGGGTCGGGGGAATCAGCAGGCGCGGATTCTTGAGGATGTTGGGGAACTGCAGCATCGAGGTGCCCAGGCCGATGGAGGCGAGGCCGCCCCACCGGTTCTCCCGGAAGCTCATCACCGCGAAGCCGACCATCTGCGCGCTGCACCCGACCGTCGCGGCCCCCGCGGCGAGGCCGCTGAGGTCCAGCATGACCGCGATCGCGGCACTGGAGATGGGGGCCGTGAGGGCGAGTCCCATCAGGACGGCGATCAGGATGCTCATCGTGAAGGGTTCCTGCGTGGTCGCCCAGTTGATGAGCTCGCCGAACCGGCGCAGTCCGCTGTCGATGACCGGACCGATCGCCCACGCGACCGCGAAGCCCGACAGGACCGTGACCGCCGGGGTCACGACGATGTCGATCTTCGTCTCCTTGGAGACGATCTTTCCGATCTCCACGGAGACCACCGCGGCGAGGAAGGCACCGGCCGGTCCTCCGAGCTCGGCTCCCGCGGCGCCCGTGGCGGCCGCGGAGAACAGCACGAGCGGCGGACCGCCCAAGGCGTAGGCGACGGCGACGCCGATGGCCGGCCCCATCATCCCCATGGCGAGGGTTCCGGCCTCAATGAGGAACCCGACACCGGCCTGTTCACCGACCGTCTGGATGATCAGGCCGATGAGCAGCGACGAGAACAGGCCCAGCGCCATGAACGACATGGCTTCGATGAAGTAGGTGTGCAGTGAGGGCCGCACACCCTTGTTGGCGAGAAAGGTCTTCATGCGCTTCCCTGGTCTGAGGTCCACCGTGACGCGATCACGTGCGGGGGTCGGGGACGTGTCGGTCCCCCGTAAGTGCTTGTGACCGCCAGGACCGCGGGCGCTTCGTCGCGGCCCGGGTCATCGTGCCCCTCCCACGGGTGTGGGAAGGGAGCACACGAATGCAGTGGCCCCGCTGGGACGCCAGACTCTGGCGGGGCTGGGAGTGGGTGAGGCGCTACCGAATCCGTACGGTCAGGGCGCGGGTACGGTACCGCTGAGCAGGTGACCTGTGTCCGGGACGACGGTGTCCAGGCCCAGTTCTGAAAGTAGACAGTACGCTGTCGCGGTCGCCGCCGAGAGGACGGGTACCGGTGCTTGGTCCTCGATCCGCTGGATGACCGGCAGCGAGGGCATCTGCACGCAGGCGGAGACCACCAACGCGTCGGCGCCGTTGAGGTTCAGGGTGCGCCAGTGCTCCTCGAGCCCCGCCGGGTCGAGGCGGGCGACCTCCAGGTTGTCGGCGACCTCGAGACTGAGGGCGTCGACCACCTCGGTGCCGGCGTTCTCGATGTAGTCGACCACGGTCTGGGTCAACGGCTTCATGTAGGGCGTGATGAGGGCGATGCGCCGGGCCTTGAGGGCCGACAGCGCCGTGAGGAGCGCCCCCGCGCTGGACACCACGGGCACCTCGGCGTCGTTCCCGCGCAGCGCGGCGGAGATCGCGTCCTCGGCGGTGCAGTGGTAGCCGGGCCCCTGGGCCATGATCGCCACCAGGCAGGCGGAGGTCACGATGTCGGGGCGGGCGTCGGAGAGCTCCGTCGCGGCGCGCTCGCTCTGCGCGTTCATCTCCCGAAGCTGCTCCGGGGTGACGCGCTGCATGCGCGTCCGGGCGCTGTGGAAGGTGAAGCGGTCCTCGGGTCGGACGGCCTCCCGCGCGGACAGCATGCGCGGGATCTCCGTCTCCATGGTCAGGTTGGAACTCGGCACGATCATGCCGATGCGATGGTCAGGCATTGGTGCCTCCCCTCTTCTTCCAGGCTAGGAGGGACGAAGGTCTCAGCGACGATCCAGGGGGCGCATTTCGGGCACCGTGATGTCGCCGTCGCGCACGATCTGTTCGTCGTCGAGGTACAGGCTGCAACCGCGCATGGGGATGTCGAAGTGGCAGGGGGTGTCGTTCGGTCCGCCGAGCTCGTTGTTGGGGCCGATGGAGAACATGACGTTGCCGTAGAACGACCGGAGCTCCATCCCCATGCCGCCGGGGAACTGGGTCAGCCCGTGCCAGTGGGCGCGCTCGTCCAGGCCCCAACCCACGTGCGACATCCCGTAGCCGCGCGGGTCGTTGAAGGAGGCGATGTAGGAGGAGAGGAGCTCGGCGTCCAGACCGCCACGGATGTCGGTGATGAAACCGTGTTCGATCGTGATCGTGACGGGCGTCTGCACGTAGGTGTTGAACGGGAGCAGGACGTCACCGGGGGACAGCACGATGGTGCCGTCCACGCCGTCGTCGGCCCCACCGGTGAACACGAACGCGGCGGGCCAGTGGTCCCAGCGGCCGGGGGTGTCGGTGTAGCCGTACTCGCTCATCGTCGGATAGACGCCGAGCTGGTAGGTGACGTCGGTCCCGCCCGGGCTGGTGATCCGCATGGTGCGGGCCTTGGCGAGGAGTTCGGCGCCGACCTCCACGCGCTCGCGGAGCTCGCGCGTGGGCATCAGCCGGGCGAGCAGCGGGGCGGGCTCGACCACGGTGAGGATCCGGGTGTCGGCGGCCTGGATGGCGAACTGCTCCTTGCTGAAGAGCAGGAAGGTCAGGTCGATCAGCATGTCGGACTGCTTGAGCGCCTCGACCGCGACGTCGTTGCCAGCGAGCCCCGACTCGCCGACGGCCCAGGCTCCTGACGCCTCGCGGGAGTTGGGCAGCCGCATGTGGAAGGTGTTGGCCCCCAGCTCCTGGGCGGCGAAGAGGAACGCGTTGGCGAAGTCGCCGCGTTCGTCGCCCCGGGACAGCACAGCGAGCGTCTCGCCGTCACGGACACCGCTCAGGGAGAGCTGCCGTACGCAGATGTCATTCAGGCTGTTCTGATCCATCACCACTCCAACAACGCGAATTAATCCGGAGACTGATAGTCAGTGCCCGGACTGTCCGGACACTGACTATCATCGACGTGGGCGGTCCACGTCAAGAGGTGAAGTGGATCATTTGATGTCGATTCCGAGTCGGGCGTGTGACACGCGGGGTTCACCTCGGTCCACACCGTCGGCGCACACGGAGATCGACGCCGACAGCGCCCGTCGGGGCGTGGCCGGGGTAGTGTCTCCAACGCCCCGTCCAACGCACGCCCACCGGCACCCAGGCGGGCACGGCGGCGCCCGAGAGCGGCACCGGACCCTCTGGGTTCCTCGCCAGGCGGCACATCCCGCCCCTCGGCGGTCCGGTTCGAGGACAGAACGTCAGGAAGGGAAGGCACAGTGAGCGGTGGCGACCGGATCGATCAGACCTCCAGCCGCACCAACGGCAGGGGCGAGGCGGGCGCTGGCCCACCCTCGACCCCGCCCGATCTCCTGGCCGCACCCGGATACCTGGTCCGACGCATGTACCAGGCCTACACCGCGCTGTGGGGACAGACCGTGGACTCCACACTCACCGGACCGCAGTTCGCGGTACTGACCGCGGTGGAACACGACCCCGGGGTCGACCAGGGGTCCCTGGCGTCGGTCATCGCGCTCGACCGGTCCACCATGGCCGACGTGGCGCGCCGACTGGAGGACCGTGGGCTCATCACCCGCGCCACGTCCACCACCGACAGCCGACGCAAACTCCTGCACCTGACCACCCACGGGACCCAGGTACTCGCCGAGACCAACCAGCGGGCCCGTGACCTGGACCGGTTGCTGCTCCAGGGCTCCCCGCCCGAGGGGCGCGAGCGACTGATGCGGGACCTCATCCAACTGGCCGAGGACTGGGAGAAACTCACCCAGCGCTGATTCCCACGCCTCTCCCGCTTTCCGCCCCCTGCTCCCCCACCAGGAAATCCACGCGTCGATCGTATGGGACTGCACGTCCAGCCGCTATAGCGCGGGAATCCCTCCAGGGGGCCGCTGCCTAGAATCGACCGCATGACGCTCACCGACACCTTCCGAGAC
The DNA here is from genome assembly GCF_018437505.1 of Spiractinospora alimapuensis. Classification (NCBI taxonomy): domain Bacteria; kingdom Bacillati; phylum Actinomycetota; class Actinomycetes; order Streptosporangiales; family Nocardiopsidaceae; genus Spiractinospora; species Spiractinospora alimapuensis. The sequence goes on from NZ_CP072467.1 coordinate 2,869,258, forward strand.
CTCCACCACCGCGACGAAGTCCTCCTCATGCCCAACCCCTGGGACGCCGGATCCGCGAAGGTGATGGAGTCGCTGGGATTCGCGGCCCTGGCCACCACCAGCAGCGGAGCCGCCGCCACGCTGGGCCTCGACGACGGCGCGTTGGGACGGGACCGGGCGCTGCGCGGCGCCGCCGAGATCGTGGCCGCCGTCGACGTCCCCGTCTCGGCCGATCTGGAGAACGGGTTCGCCGACGACCCCACCGGGGTGGCCGACACCTTCCGACGCGCAGTGGACGTCGGGCTCGCTGGAGCGTCGATCGAGGACTGGGACGGGTCGGCCATCTACGAACGCCGGCACGCGGTGGAGCGGGTGCGCGCGGCGGTGGAGGCGGCGGACGGTCGACTCGTGGTGACGGCCCGCGCGGAGAACCACATCCACGGCGTCGACGACTTCGAGGACACACTCGGCCGGGTCCAGGACTACGCGGCGGCCGGAGCCGACGTCGTGTTCGCGCCCGGACTGGCAACGGCGGACCAGATCGGGGCCCTGGTGCGCGGTGTGGACGTCCCGGTGAGCGTTCTGGCCGTCCCCGGAGTGCCGTCCGTACCGGAACTGCGGGACCTCGGGGTGCGGCGCGTCTCGACTGGCGGCTCCTGGGCGTGGGTGGCCTACGCGGCCATGGCGGAGGCGGGGCGCGAACTCCTGGAGCAGGGAACGTTCGGGTACCTCGACGGTGCGGCGGAGGACCGGGCCGTCGTCGATCGGGCACTCGGATAGCCCCTCGGGCCGACGAAGCGGGAGAAACCGGCTCGTCGCGTGTCGTCCGCCCCGGATATAGATGGGGAATGCACAACACCGACGAGATCCGGTCCGTCTCGGACCTCACCCGCGTCGCCGACCGAGTGAAGTTCCTGTTCTTCTACGGACACCGGCCCACCGGAACTTCCGAGGTGGGCCCGGAGTGCCTCTCGCAGTGGTGGACGGCCCCCTTCGTCGTGGACACGGTCAGCTACCCGACGGCGGAACACTGGATGATGGCCGAGAAGGCCCGCCTGTTCCACGACGCCGACGCGGAGGCCAAGATCGTCGCCGCCCGCACGCCCGGCGAGGCCAAGAAACTGGGCCGCCTGGTGCGCGGATTCGACGAGGAGGTGTGGAACCGCGAGCGGTTCGAGGTCGTGGTCCGCGGCAACCACGCCAAGTTCGACCAGAACCCCGTCCTGCGCGACTACCTCCTGGCGACCCGCCAACGCGTCCTGGTCGAGGCCAGCCCCAGGGACCTGGTCTGGGGGATCGGCCTGTCCAAGGACAACGAACGGGCGGCCGATCCCACCCAGTGGCGGGGGCTCAACCTGCTGGGCTTCGCGCTGATGAAGGTCCGCCACCAGCTCGCGGCGGAGGAGGGCGTGGGGTAGCGAGCAGCGCGGCTCCGTGGGAATCCGGTTGCCGTCGGGTGGGGATCCCTGGCACGGTGGATCGTGTTGTCGGAGGACCACGGAAGGAAAGTCGATTTTGCCGATCATGATCAACGGTGTGGCTCCAGCGGGTGCTTCGACCCGGGAGTTCGCCGTTCTCTGATCTTTTGACCGGCGCAGCCCCTGAGCGTCGAAGTCCCGCACCGGGTTGATCGTCCCGCGCGGTTCGCCCGCGCACGATCCCCGGTCGGTGTCGCGTGCGCGGCCCGACTTCGACCTTCCGAGGAGCCTCTGTGTCCTCGTCTCCTACCGAGACCTCCGCTGTCCGCACGTCGCGGACAACCCGACGCGCGTGGCTGGGCCTGGCCGCCCTGTCCCTGCCCACCGCGCTGCTCGCGCTCGACATGAGCGTGCTGTACCTCGCTCTGCCACACCTGGCGACCGCTCTCTCGACGAGCGCGGCACAGGAGCTGTGGATTCTCGACATCTATCCGTTCATGATCGCCGGCTTCCTGGTGCCGATGGGCAGCCTCGGGGACCGGATCGGCCGCCGTCGACTGCTGGTGGCGGGCGCCGCCGTGTTCGCCGCGATCTCCGTGGTGGCGGCGCTCTCCGTCACGCCCGAGATGCTGATCGCCGCCCGGGCGGCCTTGGGGGTGGCCGGCGCGACGCTGATGCCGTCCACGTTGGCTCTGATCAGCGTGATGTTCCCGGACCCCGACCGTCGGCGCGTCGCGATCGCGGTGTGGACCAGCGCCTTCATGACGGGGTTCGCCACGGGGCCGCTCATCGGGGGAGCCCTGCTGGAGGTGTTCTGGTGGGGGTCGGTGTTCCTGCTCGCGGTTCCGGTGATGGGCCTGCTGCTCGTACTCGGCCCGATCCTGCTGCCGGAACACCGCCCCACCCACGCCGGGCGGTTCGACCTTCCCAGCGCCCTACTGTTCCTGGTCGCGGCTCTGCCCCTGGCGTACGGGCTGAAGCGGCTCGCCAACGACGGTGTGCATGTTGGGGCGGTGGTCGCCGTCGGCCTGGGGCTGGCCGCGGGGGCGGTGTTCGGGTACCGGCAGTTCCGTGTCACCGACCCGCTCCTGGACCTGCGGATGCTGGCCAACCGCACGTTGGGGTCGGCGCTGCTGCTGCTCCTGCTGGGACCGGCGGTGGTCAGCGGCATCACGCTGTTCGTACCGCAGTACCTGCAACTGGCGCACGGGATGTCGCCGCTGCTGGCAGGGGCACTGATCCTTCCGGCGGCGTCGGGACTGATCGTCGGTGCCATGCTCGCGCCGTTGGCGGCCCGCAGGCTCGCGCCGGGGACGGTGATCGCGGTCGGGCTGGCGGTGTCCTGTGCCGGATTCCTGCTGATCGTCCAGGGTGCTCCGCTGGCGCCAGTGTGGGTCGTCGTGGGGCTGGTCGCCGTCTACCTGGGCAGTGGACCGTTCGACGCCCTGGGCACCGACCTCGTGGTGGGGGCCGCGCCGCCGGAGCGGGCGGGATCCGCGGGCGCCACCTCGGAGACCGTGACGGAGTTGGGCGGCGCAGTCGGGATCGCGACGCTGGGTAGTCTCGGTTCGGCCGTCTACCAACGCCACGCGGCGGACACCCTGCCCTCGGACCTGCCCTCCGGAGCTGAGTCCGCGGCACGGGAGTCCCTGTCCGGAGCGGTCGCGGCGGCCGAACGACTCGACCCGACGCAGGCCGCGGCCCTGCACGACCTCGCGGGAAGAGCGTTCACCGACGGCCTCCAAGCCGCGGGCCTCGCCGGCGCCGCGATCACGGCGGTGCTGGCCATCCTCGCCGCATGGCTGCTCAGAGCCGTCCGGTAGTCCGAGGTCCGGCCGGGGGTGGGAGGGGGCTCTTGCCCCCGGCCGGGGTTTGTGGGGGTTAGGTGGTGGTGAGTTTGGCGGTGATGGTGTGGTGATTGGTGAATTTGAGTGCGCGCCACCAGTCGGCGTGTGCTTCGACGAGCCAGAGTCCTTGACCGCTTTCGGGTAGGTCACCGTCGCTGTTTTCGCGCGGTTGTTTGTAGGGCGGGTAAGGGGCGCCTGCGTCGGTGACGGAGAGGTAGAGGGTGGTGTCGGTGAATTCGGTGTGGACGGTGTAGGTTCCGCCGGGCTTCCCGCTACGGGAGTGCTTGATCGCGTTCGTGGCGAATTCGGAGGCGATGAGCACCGCGCGGTCGACGGTGTCGGCGTCGATCCCTCGGAGTGCGCACTGTTCCCGCACCCACGTCCGAGCGAGCGCGACGGTTTCCGCGACACCGTCCAGGGTCTTCCGCGGGGTTGTCGGAGTGACGGGCCGCATTACACACCACCACCCACAACACGCATAGGGCCGGTCGCGAGCACCGACGACACCGTCGAGGGGTGCGTCAACGCCGCGCCACACGACCGGCAGCACGCCCACGCCACGGACTCGAACACGTAGCGCCGGATCCGCGCGGGGCCACGACGGCGAAACCACACACGGCCATTAGGGTCAGACATGTCCATCTGGGGTCCTTCCAGTTGGGCCACGCCCCCGGACGCTGAAATCGTCGCGGGGGTTTCTTGGCTGGTTGGCCATCAGCCTTATAGGAATCATTGGTTGGAGCCAGTGAACTTACGTTGTCGACAAGAATCGGCATCAGGGTAGAGATTGGTAGAGCTATCGCATAAATTCCTACCCATGGGTGATGCGCACAACGATGCGAAGCCGGAGCTCAAGAGGATCGGTGCTGAGATTCAGCGATTGCGCCTCTTAGCTCGGATGACGCAAGCGCAGCTTGCGAGTTCGATGCAGGTTGCCCCGCCCACAGTCAGTTCTTGGGAAACCGGGCGTAGGGAACCAGATCGGAACACTGTGGACAGATTGGACAGTGTTCTCTCTACCGGCGGCGCATTGGGGCAGATAGTAGTCAGCGCAAGGGCCCCACGAGAGATACCAGAGTCTTGGCGAGATTTCGCACAGCTTGAGCGCCAAGCGGTAGAGATTCGTGACTACCAGACTGGGCTGATCCCAGGTCTCCTTCAGACCCGCTCCTACATTCAGAGTCTGATGCGGAACATCCAAGCCGAGACCGGGGCCGACGACCTCAAGCGCTTCGAGGATGATCGAGTTGCCCGCTTGGATCAGGTTCCGCAGACCTCATTAACCTTCGTGGTGGACGAATTAGCGGTTCGGCGAGTTCTCGGGTCATCCCAGGTTATGCGGGAACAGATCGAGTGGATCCTGGAGTTGATCGAACTGCAGCGAATCCGCTTCTCCGTCGTCCCGATGAACTCCCCAACTTGCCCGATCCCGACAGGACCGTTCCGCATCATGAGCCTGTACAACGGACAGCTCGTCGGCCACGCCGAGCACTGGGGCGGTATCGCGGTCGTCAGCGAGGCGGTCCGCGTGAACATGATGCTCAGGCTGTTCGGTAACTTGCAGAGTGAGGCGCTTTCAGCTTCCTCCTCAACGAAACTGCTGCACGAGATCAAGACGGGGTTGTCATGACTGAACTGGCCTGGCACAAGAGCAGCTACAGTCCAAATTCAGGCTCTGACTGCGTCGAGGTCGCCGAAACCCCCCACACGGTCCTCGTCCGCGACACCCAGCACCGCCACCTCGGCCACCTCACCCTCCCCGCCACCGAATGGCAGGCGTTCCTGCACGCCATACGCCGCGACGAGCTGTGACCCATCACTTCAGGGGCTAAGAGGCCAAAACATCAAGGCCACGCTCCGCGTGACCCCTTGTGGCCAATGGGTCCATCACCGCACCCACTTCCTGGCCTGGTTCGGGTGTCGGCGGGAGGTCAGTGGTGGAAGCCGACGTTGGGGCCGGGGCCTCGGGCTCCGTTGTGGAGGTCGGTGAGGGCTCTCCGCATGTCCGAGGTCAGGAGTTCGATCTTGTCGGCGCTGATTCCGCGGCGGATGATGACGCGTTGGGCCACCGTATGGTCTCGATCCGCCGGTAGAGGGTAGGAGGGCACCTGCCAGCCGCGGGTTCGGAGGCGGTCGCTGAGGTCGTAGAGCGTGAAGTCGACGGACGGGTCGGCGAGCGTGTAGGAGACGGCGGGGAGGGCTCCCCGTCCGTCGTAGAGCAGCGAGAAGGGACCCATCGCGGCGATGGAGTCGGCGAGCCCCCGCGCGGTGTCCAGACACGTCCGCTGCACCCGGCGGTAGCCCTCTCGGCCGAGTCGCAGGAACGTGTAGTACTGGGCGATGACCTCGCCGCCGGGCCGGCTGAAGTTCAGCGCGAACGTGGGCAGGTCTCCGCCGAGGTAGTTCACGCGGAAGACCAGCTCCTCGGGAAGATGCTCCCGATCGCGCCAGATCACCCACCCGACCCCGAGGGGTGCGAGCCCGTACTTGTGGCCCGAGGCGTTGATGGAGACGACCCTCGGCAGCCGGAAGTCCCACTCGAGCTCGGCCTGGCAGAAGGGGGCGACGAACCCGCCACTGGCGGCGTCCACGTGGACCGGGACGTCGAGACCGGTGTCGCGTTGGATGGCGTCCAGCTCCGATGCCAACGCGGCGACCGGCTCGTAGTCGCAGGTGAAGGTCACGCCGAGGATGGCGACCACACCGATGGTGTTCTCATCGACGTGGTCACGGAGCTGTTCCGGCCGCAACCCGGTGGCTCCCGGCAGCAGCGGCACCTGGCGGAGCTCCACGTCGAAGTACCGGGCGAACTTCTCCCAGCACACCTGCACCGGCCCACAGACGAGGTTGGGCCGTGTGGTGTCCTCGCCCGCCGCGGCGCGGCGCTGGCGCCAGCGCCACTTCATGGCGAGACCGCCGAGCATCGCGGCCTCGCTGGACCCCGTCGTGGAGCAGCCGATGGTGTGGTCGGACTCGGGCGCGTGCCAGAGGTTGGCGAGGATGCGCACGCACCGCGACTCGATCTCGGCCGTCTGCGGGTACTCGTCCTTGTCGATCATGTTCTTGTCGAGACTCTCCACCATGAGGCGTCGTGTCTCGTCGTCGGCCCAGGTCGTGCAGAAGGTCGCCAGGTTCTGGGCGGCGTCCCCGTCAAGTCCCAGCTCGTCGTGGATCAGGGCGTAGGCCACCCGGGCCGGCGACTCCCTCTCGGGCATCCGGTGCCGGGGCAGTGGCGCCGCGCTGAGCTCCGACGCGTACACGTCCAGCGGCTCGCTCCCGACCTCGTCAGCCTTGTGCAACGCCATGGGACCCCCACCCGACGCCCGTGAACCGACGCCATCTCGCCTGGACAGCAATTACCCCGCTGCCAGCAATTAAGCGCCCCGCGCCGCCCGACGCAACGCCGACTCCCCCAGTTGACCGGACCTATACCTCGGGCGACGCCCCAGCTCCACCACGCAGCATGGCGACCAGGGAGGTCACGAGCTCCTCCTTGCTCGGGGACTCGGGTCTCTTGCGCAGGTGGCCGCCGAGCTCCAGGTCCATGGCTCCGTGCGCCGTCGCCCAGATCAGCGACAGCACCCGTGCGGTGTCCCGGCTGAGCGAGGTGTGCTCCCGTTGGGCCTGTCGCACGACCTCCTCCATCGCGCCGGTGGCCCGCGCAGCGGCGGCGGCGAGCTCCTCGTGTGGGCCGGTCCAGGATCCGAATGTGAGTTTGAACCGGGCCGGGTGCGCGCTGGCCCAGTCGAGGTACCGCAGCGCGGCCGACTCCAACCGCGCCGCCCCCGCACCGGCGGGCGCCGCGACGCTCTCGGCGAGCCGGCGCAGCTCCCCGGCGGCGACGGTGGCGAGGAGGTCCCGCTTGTCCTCGAAGTGTTTGTAGGGCGTGTTCCAGACCGACGGCAACGTGTCGGCGACCCACTCGGTGGTCATCGACGCTCCCCGCGACGCCGTCCACCGCTGGAACAACGAGCCTGACCGCGACCTCGGCGACCTCATCGAGGCCAGCGACGACTTCCCCCAGGTCGTTGGTACCGAGATCATCTGGGGTGAGTGGGATCCCGAGGGCGACCGCTCGGGCGACCGACGACGCGTCCTCTTCGCCGACGGCCACTCGCTCGCCGAAGAGGTCCTCGTGGACAGCTCGGAGCGGTTCCGCTACGTGATCTGGGGTTTCACCGACTTCCGCCGGCTCGCGGTGGACCACGGCACGGCGGAGTTCGTCTTCGAGGACCAGGGCGACCAAACCCGCGTCACGTGGACGTACCAGCTTCGGCCCACCACCCCCCTGGTGCGCCCCTTCGTCGCCGACTTCATGACCACGACCATGTCGGCCATGATGACCGACACCCTGGAGGCCATGCGTACCGGTGTCGAGGCCGAGCAGGACTCAGAGTGACTCCGCCACTCAACTGAGACCTGGATCCCGACGCCCCGAACACGTCATCGACGATTCCCGACTACCGGTCGGCGCGGCCTACGTGTCGTCGGGCAGGAGGATCGTGGTCATCATGAGGCGCCGGTGGGTGCCGGAGTCCGTCTCGTCTGGTGCTCGCAGGTAGGGCGTGAGGAGGTCGGCGAATCCCCGCTGGATGCGCTCCAGGTCCTCGTCGGTCACGTAGAGCGCGGCCTGGTTGTAGTTGACGTGATCGGCTAGGACGTCAATCGACTCACGGGCCAGGTACGCCTCGAAGTCGGAGCTGAGGCCGGCCAACAGCAGGTGGAAGGCGTCGCGGTGCTCTTCGCGGGACATCGCCGCCGCCCCTGACTCACCGACGGCCTGACGCGTCTGATCAAGCCGGTAGGTCCGTTCCACCGCGCCACGAACCCGGCGTTCCGACACGATCTCCAGGACCCCAGCGTCGGCGAGAACACCGACGTGCCGGTAGAGCGTCGTCACCGGGACGTCATCGATCAATCCTCGAAGCTGCGTGGTGGTCAACTCCCGACCGGAGAACGTCCGGACGATACGCCAACGCACAGGATGCAGCAGAACGTCAGCCAAGGACTTCTCGCTCATGTGCTCTCCGTCGGATCCATCCTGGGAAACATTACCGTTCCGGCGGGCCCAGCTCGTGTTCCGATTCGCCCGCCATCCACCTGGTGTGGCCGCGTGACACGATGACCGGCCCCCTTCATTTCCATCATTGGTAATATTCCAATACTAGGAATTGATCAGCGGGAACGGAAGGGGAGTCGCATGCGGCAGGTCCACACCACGGGGAGCACCCCGTGACCCCCCGGAGGGCGCCGATAATCGAGGTCAGCGGACTCAGCAAGCGTTTTGGAGACGTCAAGGCCGTCGACGGGCTGTCCTTCGACGTACGTCCTGGTGCGGTGACGGGCTTCCTGGGGCCGAACGGATCGGGAAAATCCACGACGATGCGGATGATCCTTGGCCTGGTCAAACCCGATACGGGTACGGCGACGATCGGTACGCGGCCCTACGCCACGCTTCCGTCCCCCACCCGGACTGTCGGAGCGGTGCTCGACACTGCGCGCGCCCACCCGGCGATGACCTGCGCCGATCACCTTCGCCTCTATGCCCGCTTTGGCGGGCACCCACCAACAGCGGTCGACCGGGCCGCCGGCCTCACTGGGGTGGACTCATTCGCCGACCGACGCACGCGCGCGCTCTCGACGGGCATGCGTCAACGCCTCGCGCTGGCGACAGCGCTGCTCGGCGACCCCGACGTGCTGCTGTTGGACGAACCCGCCAACGGACTCGACCCCCAGGGACTCGCGTGGATGCGCGGCTTCCTGACCTCCCTCGCGGCCGAAGGCCGAACGGTATTGGTCTCCAGCCACGTCCTCTCAGAGCTCGAACAGGTGATTGACCAGGTCGTCATTATCGCGGCCGGTCGGCTGGTGACCGCCGGGCCTCTGTCCGACGTGCTGGCATCGACCAGTACCGACGACGGACCCGCCACCTCCCTGGAGCAGGTGTTCCTCGCCCTGACAACGAAAGACACCGCCTCATGACCCATCTCCTGCGCGCCGAACTCTTCCGCATCCGAACGACGCGTCTCTGGCTCTGGGCCCTCCTCGCCGCTGTCGTGTTCGGCGGCTGCTTCACCGCATTGTTCACGTTCGTCGGGCCGGAGAACTTCGATCCACCCATGCCGCCCCTGTCCACCGCCGAGGGCGTGCGCGCCATGCTCGGCCTGGGCACGGTGACGCTCTTCGTTCCCACGCTGATCGGGACGGTCGCGGTCACCAACGAATACCAGCACCACACCATCAGCCACACCTATCTCGCCGTACCCCGGCGCGGCCGCGTACTCACGGCGAAACTCCTCGCGTTCTCGCTCGTGGGCGTCGGATACGCGCTCGTCGCCACCGGACTGATCCTGGCCAGCCTGTACGGCGCCACCGTCACGACCGGAACCCAACTCGGAGCATCGTTCGGCGACGTTCTCATCGTCCTCGGCGCCAACGCCGCCGCGATGGTCGCCTACACGCTCATCGGTGCCGGAATCGGCGCGCTGGTTCGCAACCAGATCTTCGCCGTGGTCGGGGTAATCGCCTACTTCACTCTCTTCGAGGTCCTTCTCCTCATGGTCCCGGGGCTCAACGCCGTCTATCCCTTCCTGCCCGGCGGGGCAAGCGCCGCGCTCACCGACTTCAGCTACCTCACTGACACGATGTACGTCGAGACCGGCGTCGCCACGTCGCTGCTGTCCCCCGCGGGCGGTTTCGCGGTCCTCTTGGCCTATGCCGTTGTCGCCGGTGTCGTCGCGACGGCCACGTCCCTACGGCGGGACGTGTCGTAAGGCGTTCGGTGTGCAACGGCGGTGCTCCTACAGGGAGGGCGATGTCCCGTCACCGCGCCCGTTGGCATCGAGCCGCGCCACGCCCGGATCCAGAGCGAAGCAGGTGGCGTGGGGACGCTAGAGTTCACGTCCCCAACGCCGTCAGTCCGCGCGTCAGGGTGTGGCCACTCCCTGCTGGTAGGCCCAGACCACGGTCTGCAGCCGGTCCCTGGCGCCGATCTTGGTCATGGCGCGGCCCAGGTGGGACTTCACCGTCGTGGTCTCGATGTGCAGCGCGCCGGCGATCTCGCCGTTGGACATGCCCTGGGCGAGGAGACGGACGATGTCGGTCTCCCGGGCGGTCAGCCCCCCGGGGTCCTCGCCGCCGCGGGGGCGGGGCGGGCGCCGGCGGGCGAACTCGTGGATCACGCGCCGGGTCACGGTCTGGTCCACGAGGCCGTAGCCGTTGGCGAGACGGCGGATGGCGTCGGCGAGGTCGTCGGGTTCGGTGTCTTTCAGGACGAACCCGCTGGCGCCGGCCTCGAGCGCGCCGAACACGTACTCGTCGAGGTCGAACGTGGTCACCACCAACACGGCCGGCGCCGTGCCCGTCGCCCCCTCGACGATCTGGCGGGTCGCGGTCAGACCGTCGCCGCCGGGCATCCGCACGTCCATACAGACCACGTCCGGTCGCAGGGTACGGACGAGCTCGACCGCCCCCGGACCGTCACCGCACTCCCCCACCACCTCGATGTCACTGGTCAGGTTGAGGATGACCCGGAAACCGGCCCGCACCACGGCTTGGTCATCCACGAGCAGGACTCGAATCATCACGCACTTCCCGTCTCGGCGTCACTCGATCGACCACCCGACACCTCCCGGCTGACCGGGAGCGTCAACGTCACGTTCCAGCCGCCGGCGGCGGTGCGACCGGCCCGCAGAACGGCACCGACCAGTTGGGCCCGCTCATGCATCCCGACCAGGCCGAGGCCGCGCGGTGTCCCCGCGGATTCGGCATGCTCGAGAGCGAGATCCCGTCCAGGCTGGTTCTCCACCTCCAGCACGACCTCGGACTCCGCGAACCGCAACGCCACCCGCACCGCGGCTCCCGCCGCGTGCTCGCGGGCGTTGGCCAGAGCCTCCTGCGTGACCCGGTAGAACGTGACCCCGGCGATGGGCGAGAGAGGGTAGCTCCGGCCTTCGCGTTCGAACTCGATCGTCGCGCCGAGAGCACGCTCGGTCTCCAGCAGTCGGTCGATCGCCGTCAGGTCGGGAATGGGGGTGCCGCCGGTCCCCGGTTCTCCGTCGTGGCCGAGCGAATCCCCCGAGGGCAGGGGGCGCTCCCCGGGCTCACGCAACGCCCCCACCACGAGGCGCAGCCCATCGAGCGTCTCCTTGCCCTGGGACCGGACCCAGCTCGTGGCCTCGCGCGCCGCCTCCTCGTCGCGGCCGATGAGCCGCTCCGCGGCGGCCGCCTGCACCACCATCCCGGACAGGTGGTGTGCCGCGATGTCGTGCAGCTCGCGCGCCATGCGCGATCGCTCGGCGCGGACCGCCCCCTCGGCCCGCTCCCGCTGTGCCCGCACCGCCTCCTCGGCGTTCACACGCACGAGTTCGGTGTAGCGGCGCCGCATCGCGACGTAGGTTCCGGTCAGGGCCGCCACGACGTAGCTGAAGGCAAGCGAGAGGATCGGCCCCGAACCCACCATCACCGAGTCGTCGACCAAAGACAGGGTGGCCGGGGAGGCCCACGGCTGGGCGGCGGGACTCGCCTGGGCCGCGGTGGCGAAGACGATCCCGACGCTCTGCACGGTGACGACCGCGCCGATGATCCACAGCAGTCGCGGGACGGGAAGCCGCACTCCACAGGTGTAGGCCGCGATGAGTGGCGCGGGAGTCAGAAAGGAGACGTCCGAGGGCATCAGCGCACTGATCACCAACTGGGCGAGGGACACCACGAGCAGGCAGGCCAGCACGTTCACACGACGAACACACAGCACGAGGCCCTGGGCCACCATGAGGGCGGCGAGGGCGGCCGTCCCTCCCGACGACAGCGTGACCTCCTCCGCCTGACCCATCGTGACGAGCATCCCTTGGAGCAGCGCCACGGACGCCAGTGCGGCGATCACGGCCAGGAGGCAGTCCCGGGCGAAGGCTCCCCGCACGCCCAGTCGGTTCAGTGGGTCGTGGAGCCACGCCCCGAAGCTGATGGGGCTCGGTGGGGTCGAGTCGGGCCGTTCGTGGGTCGACTGGGCCATCGTCGTTCCCGGATGTCGGTCGTCGGTCATGGGGAGCCACCCGGTCGTCGTGGAGGGACAACAGCATCATGCCGGACGTACGCGGGCGAACACGCACAGTCGGCGGGGACGCGTGACCGTCCCCGCCGACGCCCACGCATCCGGCCCGTTAGTAGGTCACGCTGGTCGCGACCAGGCTGAAGACGGCGCTGAACCACGCGCTTCCCACCAGGGCGAGGAAGACCAGCGCGCTTCCCAGGCGCCGCCACCAGCCGGCTCCGTGGCGGAAGTCGTTGAACAGCACCACGGCCGCGGGGATTGCCCCGAAGAACCCGATCACCTGCAGCACCTGCACCCCGCGCAGGGCGATGTGGGGCACCTCCTGGATGCTCATGACGATGAGGACGGCCACGGTCCAGCCGATGAACGCGGCCAGGGCACTAGAGACGCTGACGCGGGTCAGGATCCGGGGGATCCGCCCGGCGCGGCCACGGGTCGGCCAGGACAGGCGTCGCCGCACGATCGCCCCGATCGGCCAGGACAGGATCGAGATCAGGAACACCGTCACCGAGAAGATCAGAATGGGCAGCGCGATCCCGGAGTCGCGGGCGTCCGCCGAGGGCAGCAGGGAGAACGCCGACGCGAAGCCGATGGCCTGAACCTCGTCGTTCTCCACCCGCATGGAGAGGATGCGCTGCCCGCCGACCTCGCGCCACACCCACGGTTCGATCTCCTCGTACTGCGCGGGTCGCCCAGTGGTCGGGTTGGGTTCCACGATGATGGTGCCGTCGTCCTGCGCCATGATCGTGGTCTGGTCGAGAAGCCCGGCGACGTTGAGGAAGGTGCTGTACATCCCGCGCGAGCTCTCGTACCGGCCTTCGGCGATCGCCGCGTGCTCCTGCGCGGTCGGCTCGACGTCGGCGTCCAGAGCGCCGGACTCAGGGGGGAAGTACCGATCGGCGAAGCCCAGGGCCACCTCCTCACGCAGTGCCACGCTGGCGATGTCGGTGTTCCCCCCGCTGTTCACGCTGACGAAGATCCCGGAGCCCGTCTCGGGGTAGATTTGCATCTCGGAGTGGAACAGGTTGGTGTCCCCGCCGTGACCGATGATCCGGTGCCCGTTACGGCTTTCGTCGAAGAAGCCGAGGGTCATTTGGGGACCGTTGGCGAGGTTGCCAAGGCCCTCCTCGTCCGCGGCGGGCTGCTGCATGAGTTCCAGCGTCTCCGGCTCCAACATGGGCTGGCCGGTCTGCAGCGTCCCCAAATGCGCCTGCATGAACAGCGCCATGTCGGTCGCCGACGCGGAGAGGGACCCCGCGGGATAGCCGGAGACCACCTCGAACTCGCCGGCGGGCTCCCCGTCGGCGCCGTAGCCCGCGGCCAGACGGGAGTCCAGCTCGTCGGGCAGCGGCTGGGTGAAGGTGGAGGAGTTCATCCCGATGGGCTCGAGCACGTTCTCCTGCACGTACTCGTCGAAGGGCATGCCGCTGGTGACTTCGACGATGTACCCGGCGAGGGCGTTGCCGTAGTTGGAGTAGGCGGGCACGGTTCCCGGCTCATACACCTGCGCCGGCGGGTCGGTGACCAGGTGGTCGCGGAGGTCGACTTCCTCCCCGTCGGACTTCATCGTGTCCCCGAGCCGTTCTTCATACCCGGGGGTGTGGGTCAGCAGGTGCCGCATGGTGAGGTCCTGGTCGAAGGTGCGCTCCACCTCGAAGTCCAGGTACTCGTCGATGTCGGTATCCAGGTCGATGTCACCCGACTCCACGAGCTGCATCACCGCGGTCGCGGTGAACAGCTTCGACACCGAACCCACGCGGAACACCGTGTCCTCCGGGTCGACGAGCTGCGCTTCCGACTCACCCGACCCGTTGTCGGCGTAGCCGTAGCCGCGCGCCGTGAGGAGTTCGCCGTTGTGGACCACGGCCACGGTCGCCCCGGCGGTACGGGTCTGCTCCAGCGACGGCGGGATCAGCCCGTCGAGCCAGGCGTTGACGTCCTCTTCGGTGAGTTCCCCGGTCCCCGACGGCGGGGTGGGGATCGGGGGCGTAGGCGTCAGCGGCTCGGCGGGCGCGCCACAACCGGAGACGGCGAGGATGCTTGCGGCGCCGAGCACCGCGAACGCGGCCCGCGCGCCGCGCCGGAACCGCCGCGGGGGGTTTTCGTCGGGGGTGGTCACGAACATACTCCTGGTCCTTGCGCGCACCGGGCGTCCGGACCTCGTCCGCATGCCGCACCCGATGCCTCCACCGCCAGTGTGCTGAAAGTGACCATCCGGACACATCGTGCGTTGGTAGCCACTTCGCCTGCGACCTTCGTAGGAGACGGACCCCTACCCCCGACCACAACGCGACCCTGACCAGCCCAAGGGAAGCCCGGCCTCGGGGCTCCCCTTGGGCGGGCGTCACGACGGGGTGATTCCGGTGTAGGCGGTCGCCTGGATGGTGAAGAGTTCGCGGTAGTGGCCGTCGGGGATGGCCATGAGTTCTTGGTGGGTGCCCTGTTCGATCACCTTGCCCTTGCTGAGGACGTAGATCCGGTCGGCCATCTGGACCGAGGCGAGGCGGTGGGTGATCAACAGAACCGTGGCGCCGGCCGCGGCGGCGTGGAGGGTGTCGAAGAGGCGGCGTTCGGCCTTGGCGTCGAGGGCGGCGGTGGGCTCGTCGGCGATGACCAGGTCGGCGTGGCGGTAGAGGCCGCGGGCGGCGGCCATGCGTTGTTTCTGGCCGCCGGAAAGGTCCGCGCCATCCACGAACCGCTTGTCAAGCAGCGTGTCCAGCCCGTACTTGAGTTCCGCGACGACCTCGTCGGCGCCGCTCCGCTGGAGGGCGCTCTGGAGGCGTTCACGGTCGGTCTCGTCGTCGGACATGAGGACGTTGCGCAGGGCCGACAGCGGCCACTGCGTGTAGTCCTGACTGACGAGGCCGATCCGTGCCCGCAGCAGGTCCGGGTCGAGCGTCGCGGTGTCCTCGGAGTTCCAGTACAACGCGCCCCCCTGCGGGGTGTACAGGGCCGCGATCAGGCGGGCGAGGGTGGTCTTGCCCGACCCGTTCTCGCCCACGAGCGCCACCACCTCGCCCGCGTGGATGTCGATGTCGACGCCGCACAGCGCGGGCTCGTCCTCCCCCGGGTAGGAGAACACCAGGTCGCGCGCGCTCAACGTCACCAGTGGGCCCGAGAGTTCGCGGCTGGCCGGACGGGGCAGATGGGCGCGGGCGCTCGCGGAGAACTCCTCGACGTCACTGGCGTAGAGACTGGACTCGTAGCAGCTGTTCGCCGCGTACAGGGTCTGGTTGAGCGCGGCCTGGCCCTGGCGGATGGCGAGTACCGCGGTCCCCGCGATCGCCAACGGCATATGCCCGCCGATCAGCAGCGCGCCCAAGGTGACGTAGGCCCCGAGCGTGGCGACGCCGCTCCCCGCCTCACCGCCGAGTCGGATCAGTGTCTGGCGTCGGGCGACGACGAGCATGACGCCTCGGACGTGGTCGGCGACGCTGGTGTACTCGCGCTGGAGCAGGGAGCGCATGCCGTAGGCGCGCAGCTCCGCGGCGGAGAACCGCTCGGCCAGGAGGCCCCCGATGATGTGCTGGTGCCGCCGGGTCGTGGTCATCTGTCGGATCCGGGTGTAACGCAGCCGGGCGGCCTTCGCCGCGGCCCATCCGACGGGGATGACGGTGAGGATCAGCAACGCGAGCAGCAGCGGGTGGAGTACGGTCAACACGCCGGCGACCGCCAGCATCCCGACCATCCCGGTGAGGACGTCAACCCCCGCGTTGATCATGCGGGAGACCTCGTAGATCCCTCGGTCCCGGGCCCGCGCCATCTGGTCGTTGAACTCGGAGTCGTCGAACGCCTCGAGTTTGATGCGGGAGGTGAGGTCGAACAGGGCCAGTTCCGCGACCCGTTCCACCTGCGGGTCCAGGCGGGCCTGGGCCCAGCCGGCGGCGGCCTGCAGCAGGATCTGCGCCGCGACCGCCCCGGCGACCAGCATCAACGACGGAAGCGCTGCCCACACGCGTTCGGGCGTCGGACCCTCGGCGAACAGGGCCTCCAGAACCCCGGCGACCGACACCAAGGCGAACGCCGTGAACACTCCCGCGGCCACGTTGAACCCGACCGTGGCGACCGTGTCCCGGGGGCTCGCCCGCCACGCCCACCGCGCCCCCAGGCCGAGGAGACCGGGCATCCGCGTGAGCACGGTCAGGAATCCGGCGGACTCCAGCTCCGCCAGGAACGGAAAGTACCGGTTGGCCCGCACCTGTGGGTGGTCGGGGGTGGGGGTCGGGTGGGGCGTGCGACGCCTGCGCCACGGACGCATCACAACTCCTCGGAGTGGGGGATCGGACTGTCGCGCGGCGGAACGCCCTCAAAGTCGCCCACCGCTCCATCACCTCCTCCCCGGTGGGGACGTCAACGTCGCCGTCGCCCTCGTTGTGGCCGCGTCGTCACCGCATATCGGCACGGCCGTACCCCATGCGACGACCACGAAATGCCGCACGGAATGGCGACACCGCCACCACCTGAATTGATCTTGGGCGTTCCATAATGGACGGTCGTATCGATCGGAAACATCGGCGTTTGATGATCAATATCTGGTGACACCGCGAACGGGAGCGCCTAGGGTTTCCCCCGACGTCGGCCCGAACTCCAAGGATCCCCCCATGGCGAACCCCAACGACTTCATGAAAGGCGTTTCGTCCAACGCGGACTTCTCCGCCTTTCCACCGGACATCACCACCGACCGACCCACCATCGCGCGCAGTTATGGATATCTGCTCGGCGGTAAGGACAATTTCGAGATCGACCGAGCGACCTCCCTGAAGGGCCTGGAGGTGTTTCCCGAGTCCCTGGACATCGCGCGGGAGAACCGACTGTTCCTCTATCGGGCCGTGCGTTTCCTCGCCGAGGAGGCGGGAATTGACCAGTTCCTGGATCTGGGGTCGGGCCTGCCCGCGGAGAACAACGTGCACCAGGTTGCGCAGGCGACGAACCCCAACGCGCGTGTCGTGTACGTGGACATCGACCCGATAGTGCTCGCGCACGGCCGGGCGCTGCTCGCGGAGAACGCCAACACCACGATCATCACCGCCGACATCACCGATCCGGACTCCGTCATCGGACACGAGGAGACCACTCGTCTCATCGACTTCGACCGGCCCGTGGCGGTGTTGCTCTTTTCCATCCCGCACTGCGTTCCCGACGACGACGCCGCCGAACGCACCATCCGCGCCCCCATGGCGCGGGCGGCACCCGGCAGTTATCTCGCGATTTCCCATGTGGTCTCCGACGACCCGGCCATCGCCGCGGCCGGCACGGACACCGCGACCAGGCTCGGCGTTCCGTGGAAGACGCGAACCCCCGGCGACGTGGAGCCGTGGCTGCGCGACCTGGAGGCCATACCCCCCGGACTCGGCGACATCGGCGCCTGGCGCCCGGACCCCGACCAGCCGCCCCTCGCCCCGGTCGCCGAGCCGCTCCGCAGGTTCGTGGGCGCGCAGGACCCGACCGCCAAGCGCGCCTACGAATACGGCGGCGTGCTGCGCAAGCCGTGAGGGCTCTCGAAGACGCCCCCACCGCCGCGGGATTCCGTCCCGGCGATCGGCGCGTATCCCTATCGACATAGGCGGACGGTGACGCCCGGGAGAGCCGTTACGGCGGTGCTCCTCCTACCGTCTGGCGCATGCGAGATTTCGTGCGTGGTGCGGTCCTGGCGTTCTCCGTCGCGGCGGTCACCGCGACCGCCGGGACACCGGTGGCCGTCGGTGACGAGGAACCGTCGGCGACGGTCGAGGAGTTCCTGGCCGAGGCGGTCACCGGGGACACACCGGGGATCGCCGTCGCGGTCGTTCGCGGGGACGAGATCGTCGACGTCTCCGCGGCGGGCACCGCCGGGAGCGGACGGGACCTCACCCCCGACACACCGATGCGGATCGACTCCCTGTCCAAGTCGTTCACCGCCACCGCGGTCATGCAGCTGGTCGAGTCGGGAGACGTTGAGCTCGACCGCCCGGCTCGGGACTATCTGCCGGAGTTCGAGGTCCACGACCCGCGCGGCGCGGACATCACGGTGCGCCACCTGTTGAGCCAGACCTCCGGGATGAGCGACGCGACCGCCCCACCCCAGTACCGTGCGGACGCTCGGACGCTGGAGGAGGCCGTGGAGAGGCTGGAATCCGCGAGCCTGGCCTCGGAACCGGGCACCGAGTTCGAGTATCACAATCCCAACTACCACGTGCTGGCACGCCTCGTGGAGGTGGTCGCCGACCAGGACTTCGACGCCTACCTCGAGGACAACGTCTTCGAACCGGTGGGCATGGACTCCACCCGGCACGTGGCCACACCGGCGGTCGAGGTTCCGGGGCTGGCGCGGCCGCACACGGTCGCGTTCGGCCACGGCATCCCCCATGACGAACCGGAGTACTTCTTCGGCGGCTCCGGCGGAGTCGTGTCCACGGCTCGGGACATGGCGAACTGGCTGTGGACGCAGAACAACGGCGGACGCACCCGCACCGGCGATCGCGTCCTCTCCCAGGAGTCCCTCGCCGAGACCCACCGACCGCAGACCCCGGACGGCCCCGCGGCCGACTACGGCTTCGGTTGGTACCACGCGGAGTCCGCGGAGGGACCACCCGTACGGACCTCACACTCCGGAGCCGGCAGCGGATTCAACTCCTACCAGGGCCTCTTCCCCGAGTCCGACTACGCGATCGCCGTCCTCACCAACCACGGCCCCGAACTGATGGCGGTCCAGGCGAGCGTGCAAGCACAGAACCTGCTCGCCGAACTGGATCCCACCATCCCACCCCTGTCGCAACCTGGCGGAACGCTCGGAACCGACATGGTTCTCGGTGCGGCGACGCTGGTCACGCTCACCGGAGTCGCCCTCGGTCTCCTCCGTGCCCGACGGTGGGCCGCGCGTCGTCGCGGGAGGTCGGGAGTGGTCACCGTGCTGCGACTGCTTCCCCTCGGAGTCGTCGCCGTGTTCGTGTCCCTCGTTCCGGTGCTCCAGCTCCTCGTCCTCGGCCGCACGGCGAACTGGTCCGTGCTCACCTCGGTCCTCCCGGTCGGGGTGACCTGGTTGCTCACCCTCGGCGTCGGGTGCGTCGCGGTACTCGTCACGCGGAGCCTCCTGCTGCTGGCGCCCCGCCCGCGGGGACTCCGGTCGCCGACGCCGTAGTGGGAGTCCGTGCGAGGCTCCGGCTTCCTTCGACCGAGTGCGGCCATGCTCCGGATTCCCAATGATTCGGCGGCACGTGGGTAGGTTCCCCGCTGGCGCCTCGGAGCGACCGGGGCGTGTGCGTCCCCCACCGGAGGTCCCCCCATGGCCCACCAGAACGAACACCGCGACCGCTCGGAGGGGAGCCCCGGTGCCGCCCTCGCCGTCGCGATCGCCACGTTCGTGTGCTGCAACTTCCTCGGCGGTGTGCTGGGCATCGTGTTCGCCGCGATCGCCATGTCCAAGGACCCCGGGCCGGAACGCGAACGCTTCGTGAACTACGCCTGGATCGCGATCGTGGTCGGGGTCGTGCTGTCCGCGATCGGTGCCCTCGTCATCTACAGCGGGGGTGCGTTCTAGCGCGTCCGAGCGACCACGTCGCGGCCGTCGGACGTGGGACGGGACGTGGGACCGATGCCGCGCGTCCCGGCTCCGTGGACTTTCCCGGCCGGGGCCGTGCGGGAGGCGCGGCGGCGACCGCACATTTTTGGGCCCTGTCTCAATCGTTTCTGGCTTGCTACGATCTGGACAACGAAATGTGAAGTCCACGATACGAAATCCCAATCGGACCCCGTGTCGCACGGCGCGACAACTGAACAGATGACTACCGTCTCTCCCGTGAGAGAGACCTGCGCCATTCAGGGAGCACGATGAGTCCCCCCATCGCCCTCCTCGGCACCCTCGACACCAAAAGCGCCGAATACCGGTTCCTCTCCGGCCAGATTCGCGCCGCGGGCTGCACGCCCGTCCTCGTCGACACCGGCGTCTTCGGCTCCGGTGGGTTGACCCCCGACGTCACCGCGGAGGAGGTCGCACAGGCGGCGGGAGCCTCCCTCGCCGATCTCCGGGCGGCGGAGGACCGGGGCGCGGCCGTCGCCACGATGGCCGACGGCGCCGCCGCCGTTCTCAGCCGCATGGCGCGGGAAGGCCGGGTCACCGCAGCCCTGGCCATGGGAGGCTCGGGCGGGACCTCCATCGCCGCCCACGCCATGCAGTCCCTGCCGGTCGGCTTCCCGAAGCTCATCCTGTCCACCGTCGCCTCCGGCGACACCCGCCCGTACGTCGGCGCACGCGACATCGCGATGATGCACTCCGTCGTGGACATCGCCGGCATCAACCGGGTCTCGGCTCCCATCCTCGCCAACGCCGCGGCGGCCGTCGCGGGCATGGCCCGCGCCCACGCGCCGGAGCTGGCCACCCACCCGCTCCTGGGCGCGACCATGTTCGGCGTCACGACGCGGAGCGTGGACGCCGCCCGCCAACGACTCGAGGCCGCCGACTACGAGGTCCTCGTGTTCCACGCCACCGGCACCGGCGGCGACTCGATGGAGGCGTTGCTCTCCGACGGGTTCCTCAGTGGCGTCCTGGACGTCACGACCACGGAACTCGCCGACGAGCTCGTCGGCGGCGTCATGGCCGCCGGCCCGCAGCGGCTCCGCACCGCCGGACGGCTGGGCATCCCCCAGGTGGTCTCGGTCGGAGCGCTGGACATGGTGAACTTCGGCGCCGCCGACACCGTGCCGGCACAGTTCGCCGACCGGCTCCTCTACCGGCACAACCCGAACGTCACCCTCATGCGCACCACCCCCGAGGAGTGTGCGGAGCTGGGACGACGCCTCGCCGAGCGGCTGAACGCCGCCACCGGACCGACCGCCCTGTACCTTCCACTCCGTGGGGTCTCCGCGCTGTCGGTGGCCGACGCCCCCTTCCACGACCCCGCGGCCGACGCCGCCCTGTTCGCCGCACTGCGCCGGGACATCGACGCCGACCGGGTCGAGCTCGTGGCGATCGACACCGACATCAACGACCCCGACTTCGCGGCGGCCATGACCGACCGACTCATCGCACTCACCCGGGAGACCGCACCGTGAACCGCGAACAGGCACTGTCCCGCCTTCGAGCCGTCGTGAACGCCGGCGGCGCCGTCATCGGCGCCGGAGCGGGCACCGGACTGTCCGCCAAGTGCGCGGAGGCCGGTGGAGTCGACCTGATCATCATCTACAACTCGGGCCGCTACCGAATGGCGGGGCGTGGCTCCCTGGCCGGCATGCTCCCCTACGGCGACGCCAACGCGATCGTGCTGGACATGGCGCGCGAGGTCCTGCCCGTCGTACGCGACACCCCGGTCCTGGCCGGGGTGTGCGGCACCGACCCGTTCCGCCGGATGGAGGTCTTCCTGCGCGAGGTCAAGGCACTGGGTTTCGCGGGGGTGCAGAATTTCCCGACGGTCGGCCTCATCGACGGCGTCTTCCGCGCCAACCTCGAGGAGACCGGAATGGGTTTCGACCTCGAGGTGGACATGGTCCGCCAGGCTAGGGAGCTCGACCTCCTCACCGCCCCCTACGTCTTCACACCCGCCGAGGCCGAAAAGATGGCCGCGGCCGGCGCCGACGTGCTGGTCCCGCACATGGGCCTCACCACGTCGGGTTCGATCGGCGCCCAGACCGCCATGACTCTGGACGAGGCGACCGAGCGGGTCCAGGAGATCCGCGACGCCGCGGTCAGGGTCTCCCCCGACCTCATCGTCCTCTGCCACGGCGGCCCCATCGCCGAACCGGCCGACGCCACCCACGTGCTCGCCCACACCCACGGCGTCAGCGGTTTCTTCGGCGCCTCCAGCATGGAACGGCTTCCCACCGAGGAGGCCATCACCGCCACCACCCGCAGGTTCAAGGAACTACGTCCGACCACCTAGTCACCGTGGTTCGCGGTGCCCGTCGCGGCCCCGCACAACCAACGGTGGGAGCCCTCCCACCGCCTCCACGACGAACGTCGCCCGCCAACACCCCGGCAACGTCGCCGACACCGCCGAATGTGAGCGCAAACATCCACAACGCGGATGGCTCCCGGCACACACCGACATCTCCCCGCGTCCGCCCCGAAACGGCCCCAGACGCCGCGCCACCATTCCTGTGACCAGTACGAACCAGCGACCAATACACCGAACCCACCAAGGAGAACCGATGACCGAGAAACACACCGCGGTCGATCCGCACCGCCTGCCCACGATGACCTTCGACTGGGGGTCGGTGAAGTGGTACGTCCAGCCGGACACCACTCCCGGCGCGACCCTGTCGTTCGGCGAGGTCGTCCTCAACCCGGGCAAGGGTCACGAGCGCCACAACCATCCCACCGCGGAGGAGGTGCTGTACGTCCTGTCGGGGACCGGAGATCAGATGCTGAACGACGAGGACCCGTTTCCGGTACACGCGGGCGACGTCATCCACGTGCCGCGCGGGATGTACCACAGCACCCTCAACACCGGTTGGTCCCCGATGCGGCTCATCGCGCTGTACAACCCGGGGGGCGCGGAGGAGCGTGCCCTCGCCGAACTGCCTGACTTCCGGGAGGTCCCCCCGGGTTCGGTTCCCGTCTTAAGACGTTCCACCGAATGAGGGGGAAGCGTGCAGCAGTTCCTGCTCATCCTGCTCAACGGTCTGACCTCCGCCGCCCTGTTCTTTCTCGTAGCCAGCGGCCTCACCCTCATCTTCGGCATGATGCGGGTCGTCAACCTGGCCCACGGCGGGTTCTACCTGCTCGGTGGCTACGTCGCGTTCAGCGCGGGGCGGGCGGCGGACTCCTGGGTGCTGGGTGTCGTCGCGGCCGTCGTGGCCGTGGCCGTCCTCGGTCTGGCGATGCACCAGATCCTGCTCCGCTGGTTCGAACAGCAGGACATGCGCGTCGCGCTGGTGACGATCGGGGTGTCGCTGATCCTCGCCGACCAGCTCCTCTTCGTCTACGGTGGCCGGGCCTACGAGGTCAGCGTCCCGGACCCACTGCGCGGCCCCGTCGACCTGGGCTTCCTTGACCTCGTCTACCCCAGGTACCGCTTCCTGCTGATGGCGCTCGCGATCGTGGTCGGCATCCTGCTGTGGCTGCTCATCACGCGCACCCGGTTCGGCATGATCGTCCGCGCGGGCGTCGACGACCGGGACATGGTCTCCGCGACCGGAATCAACGTACGCCTCGTCTTCGCCGCCGTCTTCCTCCTCGGCGCCGGCCTCGCGGGACTCGCCGGAGCCATCGGTGGTGGTGTCTTCTCCCTCGCCCCCACGACCGACGTCGAGTATCTGCTGTACGCCCTCATCGTGGTGATCGTCGGAGGTATGGGATCCATCCCGGGTGCCGCCATCGGAGCGCTCCTGGTCGGCCTCGTCTCCCAGCTCGCCCTCGGCTACGCCCCTCCACTCGCGTCCATTCTGACCTTCGGCCTGATGATCGTGGTCCTCGCGGTCCGCCCGCAGGGCCTGATGGGGAGGCCCGCATGACGTCTCCGATGGTGGCGGCCTCCTCGCGGCGACGCCCACGCGTGACACGCGTCGCGCTGGGAGTCGTGCTCGTGGTCGTCTTGGTGCTCTTCCCCCTGGTCGTCCCACGCCCCGACTTCTGGGTCGTGAGCATCGGCATCCGAGGACTGTGGCTGGGCATCATCGCGCTCAGCCTCACCTGGCTCGCCAAGCACACGGGCCTGCTCTCCCTGGGGCAACTGACCTTCTGGGGGGTTTCCGCCTACACCGTCGCGATCCTGGCCACCACCTACGACCTCAGCTACGCGGTCGCGATCCCCGCGGGCGTCCTCCTCGCCACCGCGGTGGGCGCGCTCGTGGGAATGGTGGCCGTACGCACCCAGGGCGTGTACTTCCTGATGGTCACGCTCGCCGTCTCACAGCTCGCGTACTTCCTCGTCCTCAACGCCGCCGACCTGACCCGGGGACACGTCGGCATCAGCGTCCCCCGCCCGGAGTTCCTCGGCCTCTCCCTGGACGACCGCAACGTCTTCTACTACCTGTCCCTCCTGGTCGCCGGACTGCTGTTCGTGACCTGCTGGTACCTCAGCCGCACTCCGTTCGGCCTGGCGCTGCAGGGGATCCGGGACAGCCCGGACCGGATGCGGGCCCTCGGGTACAACGTCTACCTGCACCGGGTCGCCGCGTTCACCGTCTCCTCCGGCATCGCCGCAGTGTCCGGTGTTCTCGCCCTGTTCTACAACGGCCGCGTCACCCCCGGCGGTATCGACCTGATGCGCTCAATCGAGGTCCTCATCGTCTCGGTCCTCGGTGGGATCGGCGCGCTCGCCGGATCCTTCCTCGGCTCCTTCAGCCTGACCACGCTGCAGAACTTCGCCCAGGAGGACTTCATCGACCTGCGCCGGATGACCCTCACCGGCCTGGTGTTCCTGCTGGTGCTGTTGTTCTTCCGTGGCGGCATCGTCGACCTGCCCCGACAACTCCGCGTCTACGCCCGATCGGCGCTCCGACTCCCCGACCGGGTGCGGGGCCGGCACCGCGTCGGCTCCGCACCTCCCACTCCCCCCATCGCGACCGAACCCCGCGACGATCCGAAAGGCTCACCATGACCCTCCCCCCTCGCTTCCCGCCACTCTTCGGACGCCTCCCCACCCTGGCCGCCCCCCTGGCACTGGTCCTCGTCCTCACCGCCTGTGGCCAGTCCGACAGCGACGGCGACGGCGACGACCCGAACCTCGACGGCGGCGCCGCCGAGGAAGCCGACGGTGACGAGCTCGTCATCGGACGCATCAGCGCTCTGGAGGGCGCCTTCGCCGACGGTGCCGAGGACGGTGAACGCGGCGTGGAGATGGTTCTCGACGAGTACGACCACCAGGTCGCCGGCCGGCCGATCCGCACCATCGTGGAGAGTTCGGACACGACCCCGGAGACGGCGGTGGATCGGGCCCGCAAACTCGTGGAACAGGACGGCGTGGACATCATCCACGGCCCGCTTTCGGGTTCCGAAGGGGTCGCCCTGGCCGACTACGCGACGTCGGTACCGGACGTGACCTTCGTCGACGCCGCGTCCGGGAGCGCCGAGACCACCCTGGAGGACCCGGCCGACAACTACTTCCGTTGGCACTCCGAGGGCGCGATGTGGGCCGCTCCCATGGGGCCCTACGCGGTCGAGGAGCTCGGCTACGAACGTGTGGCGACACTCGCCGAGGACTACGCCTTTCCCCACTCCCAGATCGGTGGGTTCCTGGACGGCTTCTGCGGTGCCGGCGGGGAGGTCGCCGAGACGTTCTGGGTGCCCCTCGGGGAGAGCGACTACAGCTCGATC
The DNA here is from genome assembly GCF_018437505.1 of Spiractinospora alimapuensis. Lineage (NCBI taxonomy): Bacteria > Bacillati > Actinomycetota > Actinomycetes > Streptosporangiales > Nocardiopsidaceae > Spiractinospora > Spiractinospora alimapuensis. The sequence continues at coordinate 2,894,779 of NZ_CP072467.1, forward strand.
ATCGCCCAGATCCCGGAGGACATCGACGCGATCTACGTCTCCGTGGGCGGCTCCGACGCCGTCGACTTCATGGGGCAGGCGATCGACTTCGGTGTGGACGTCCCCATCATCGGCGGCTCGATCCTCGTCGACGAGACCGTGCTGGGCGCGGAGGGCGAGATCCGGGACGCCGCCCTGGGCACCGTCGCCTCCGGAAGTATCCCGACGGCCGACGCCGACATCCCGGAGTGGCAGGACTTCGTCTCCGGGTACCAGGAGATGCACCCGGACGGTTTCGACGTGCCGTCCAACTTCGCGCTGCTGTACTACAACAGCTTCAAGTCGTTGCTGCTGAGCCTGGAGGAGGTCGACGGCGAGGTCGAGGAGGACGGCGGTGAGGCGCTCCGCGCCGCGATGACCGACCTGGAGTGGGACTCCCCCATCGGTCCCCTGGCGTTGAACGAGAACCGACAGGCCGCCAGCGACGTGTTCATCTACGAGATCGTGGAGGACGACGACGGTGGCCTGACCACCACGCAGCGGCACACGGCCGAAGGGGTGGAGCAGGGGGACGCCGTATGGGAGCGGCTCGATGACTGCCCCTGACCGCCCCGCCCCACGACCCACCGGGCCCCGCCGCGAGTCCGACGCCGGTGTCGGCTCGGAGGTGGCGTTGCGCGTCCGCGGCCTGGGGAAGCGCTTCGGCGGGGTGCACGCCGTGGCGGGGATCGACCTCGACGTGACCCGTGGCGAACGCGTCTCCGTCATCGGGCCGAACGGGGCGGGCAAGTCCACTCTGTTCAACCTGGTCGCCGGCGAGGTGCGTCCCAGCGCCGGGCGGGTGGAGATGTTCGGTGAGGACGTGACCGGGCACAGCGTGCAGGCGCGCGCCCGGCGCGGCCTCGCCCGCACCTTCCAGACGTCCCGCCTGTTCGCGGGCCTCACCGTCAGCGACAACCTCTATCTCGCGCTCTCCGGCCGACCGGGCGGCGTCGGACGCCTGCGGGCCTCGGATCGCGACACGGCTCGCCGCCGCCGGGCCACCCGACTCGCCGACGACGCGGGGCTGGTCGAAGCCCTGCACACCGTCGTGGGCGAGCTGTCCCACGGTGAGCAGCGGCAACTGGAGCTGGCGATGGCGCTGGCGACGGACCCCTCACTCCTCATGCTCGACGAACCAGCCGCTGGTCTCTCCCCCACCGAACGCCGCACCCTCACCTCCACCCTGCGGCGGTTGAGCCCACGGGTGACGCTGCTCCTGATCGAACACGACATGGACATCGCGCTGGTCATCGGAGACCGCGTCGTCGTCCTGGCCGACGGCGAACCGCTGCTGGAGGGCACGGCGGACGAGGTCCGCTCCAGCGAGACCGTCCGTCGCGTCTATCTGGGCGCGGGCAGCGTCACCGCCGCGGACACGCCCGTCCCCCCGACCGACCCCAACGACTGAGCGACCCACCGGACTCTGAAGGAGGAGTCAGTTGAGATCCCCCCAGCACGCCGGGACGGCCTCCGTCCTCGCGGGCAGCCTGCTCCTGATGTTAGCGACGGCGCCGCCAGCCAGCGCCGACACCGACCACGAGATCCTCTTCTTCCACGAGACCACCGGATTCCGACACGACTCGATCGAGACCGCCTTGGAGACCGTCGAGGCCCTGGGCGCGGAGCACGGCTTCGGCGTCACCGAGACCCAGGAATCGGAGGAGGTGTTCACCGACGACGGTCTCGCCGCGTTCGACGCCGTCGTCTTCTTCACCGACGGCGAGGGCACCCTGAACGAGGACGAACGAGCGGCCTTCGAGCGGTTCGTCAACGACGGCGGCGGAGTCGTGGGGCTGCACTCCGCATCCAACATGGACACCACCGACTGGCCATGGTGGGAGGACCTGATGGGTGGCGCGTTCTTCACCAACCACCCCTCGGGCGACGACCAGTTCCAGACCGCCACGATGCACGTGGAGGAACAGGGGCACCCGTCGACCGCGCACCTGGACGAGACGTGGGAGTGGGAGGAGGAGTGGTACAACTTCGCCGCCAACCCGCGGGACGCCGGGGTCCACGTGCTCATGACCGTGGACGAGGACACCTACACCGGCGGCGAGATGGGCGACGACCACCCCGTCGCGTGGTGCTCCGAGTTCGACGGGGGACGCACCTTCTACACCGCGCTCGGCCACGAGAGCCACTACTACGACGACTCCGACTTCCAACAGCACATCCTGGGCGGGATCCAGTGGGCGACCGGAGCCGAGGACGGCGAGTGCGGCGAGCCCCGCGACAGCGCCCCCGGTGAGGCGGCGTTCGAGCGGGTGGCGCTCGACGACAACACCGCGAACCCGATGAAGCTGGACATCGCGTCCGACGGGCGGGTGTTCTACACCGAGCTCGGTGGCGCCCTGAAGATCCACCACCCCGACGACCAGTCGGTGACGGTCGCGGCGGAACTGGACGTCTACCGGCAACACGAGAACGGCCTGGTCGGGGTGGCGCTGGATCCGGACTTCGACGAGAACCAGTGGCTGTACCTGTTCTACACGGATCCGGAGATGGACACCGTGGACGGTACGGACGGCGGGGTACAGCACGTCTCCCGGTTCACGTTCGACGACGCGACCCAGCAGCTCGACCTCGCGTCGGAGGAGATCCTGCTGGAGATCCCGCACCAGCGCCAGGAGTGCTGTCACACCGCGGGCGACATCAAGTTCGGCCCCGACGGCGCGTTGCTCATCACCACGGGCGACGACACCAATCCGTTCGGCTCCAGCGGCTTCGCGCCGATCGACTACCGGGACGGCCGCGCCCCCTGGGACGCCGCGCGTACGTCGGGCAACACGGCGGACCTGCGCGGAAAGGTGCTGCGCATCGTGCCGCTCGACGACCCGGGTGGGGAACCTGGGCTTGGCAACACCTACACCGTACCCGACGACAACCTGTTCACCGAGGCCAACGACACCTGGCACCACCTGTTCCCCGGCGGGAGCTTCGACCCGGAGCTCGGATACCCGGAGATCTACGCCATGGGTGTGCGCAACCCGTTCGGGATGGCGGTGGACCAGGTGAGTGGTGAGGTCTGGGTCGGAGAGGTCGGTCCCGACTCCAACCCCTCGGGCGGCCACGACGAGAACCGCGGTCCGCGCGGGTACGACGGCTGGAACCGAATCACCGAGGCGACCAACTTCGGCTGGCCGTTCTGCACCGGGGACAACGAGGCGTACCGCCAGTGGGACTTCGCCACTCAGACCCCCGGCGACTTCTACGCCTGTGACGACGGCCCGGTCAACGACTCGCCCAACAACACCGGCCTGGACCAGCTCCCCGCCGCGCAGCCGCCGGAGATCTGGTACCCGTACTGCCCCTACACCGCTGACCCGCCCTTCCCGGAGATCCCCAGTGGCGACGTCGAGGGCGGCCAGAACTACGGGTGCGGCCGAGCCGCCTACATGGGCGACTTCTACGAGTACGACGACGCCAACGCCGACACCGAAGCGTTCCCCGCGAGCTTCGACGGAACCCCGTTCCTGCTGGAGTGGGAGCGCGACGTCATCGCCACCATCGACCGGGACGACGCCGGCGACTACGTGGCCGGGTCCTTCACCGAGTTCATGCCCGAGCACCGGTTCGACGACGACCAGCGGTTCCGCAAGCCGCACGACATGAAGTTCGGCCCCGACGGACAGATGTACCTCATCGAGTGGGGCGACGAGTTCAACTTCGGTGGCGGTGGGGTCAACCCCGACTCGGGGCTGTACCGGATCAGCTACACGGAGGAGGGCCGGACCCCCATCGCCCGGGCGGAGGCGGATCCCGACAACGGGCCGCTGCCGTTGGACGTGGAGTTCTCCAGCGCGGGCAGCACCGACCCCGACGGGGGTTCGCTGGAGTACGCCTGGGACTTCGGTGACGGGACGACCAGCACCGAGCCGGACCCCGAGCACACGTTCACCGACGCCGGCGCGTACACCGTCCAACTCACCGTCACCAACGAGGGAGGCCGCTCCAGCAGCTCCAACGTGACCGTCACCGCCGGCAACACCCGTCCCGAGGTCACCATCGAGTTCCCCGGGCACGGCGGGTTCACGGAGTGGGGAGACGAGGTTCCCTACGAGGTGTCCGTGGTCGACGCCGAGGACGGCTCGATCGAGGACGGTTCACTCGACTGCTCCGACGTGACGATCGACCTCGGCCTATGGCACGACCCCGGTGAGGGCGAACACGTGCATCCGGGGCCCAGCCTCGACGGATGCGCCGGCATGATCGAGATCCAGGACGAGGCCGACCACGGCCCCGGGCACGACATCGCCCAGGTGGTCACCGCCTCCTACACCGATTCCGGCGGCGAGGCGGGAACACCGCCGCTGACCGGTGGCACCAGCCACTACCTCCACCCCAAGCGGCAGTTGGCCCGGTTCTACGAGGACTCCTCGGGCGATCCAACGGTCGTCTCCGTGGACGATCCGGAGAATCCCTACACCGCGCTCGCGGACCTGTCCGACGGGGACTGGGTCTCCTACCATCCCGTGGACCTGCACCAGGCGAACCCGCTGGCGTTCCGGGTCGCCTCGGCCGGCGGCGGCGAGATCGAGATCCGCGAGGGCGCGGCCGACGGACCCGTCCTCGGGACGGTCGACGTGCCCGACACCGGTGGCCGGCTCGACTGGACCACCGTGGCGACGGAGGTCGAGGACCCCGGCGGGACCGTCGAACTCGTCCTAGTCGCCGGAGGCGACAACCCCGTGAGCGTCGGGTTCTACGAAGCCTTCGGGCAGGGAGTGTCGGCGGAGGCACGGCCTTGGGTCCACCTCACCGAACCGCTCCCCGGCCAGGACCACGAGATCGGGTCCGACATCACGGTCACGGCGGAGGCCCACGCTCCGAACTCCACGATCCGCTCCGTAGAGTTCTTCGCCGACGGAGAGCCCATCGGGACGGTCAACGGTAACCGGGGCAACGGCCGACAGCCGTTCAGCATCACGTGGGAGGACGTCGACGAGGGCCTCTACGACGTGACGGCGGTGGTCACCAACCGCCACGACGAGTCCACCGAGTCCCACGTCCAACGCGTCTTCGTCGGGGAGGAACGGTCCGTCAGCGACGACTTCGCCGGCGACTCACTCGACGAGATCCGGTGGGATCGACTCGTGCGCCCCGACCACGACCTGATGGGGGTGTCCGACGGACAACTCCACCTGGAGACGACCACGGGCGACATCTTCGGCGACGCCAACGACATGCCCAACATCGTGCTCCAGAACTCTCCGGAGGGGGACTGGGCCATCCAGACCCGGATGCACGCACCCCTCATCCGCAACTACCAGAACGCCGGGCTCATGGTCTACGACGATGACGACAACTACCTCAAGTTCGGGTTCGTGGTGACGAGCGAACCAACCGAACCACGGTCCGTCAGCGTCGAGGCGGCCCCCGAGGTCGACGGTTCGCCCACGGTGTTCAACGAACCGGCCCCCACGGAGGTGAACGACTGGTGGCTGCGCATGACGAGGTCGGGTGACTCCTACACCCTGGACTGGAGCACCGACGGGGAGGAGTGGAACACCATGTCGGAGGTTCCGGAGATCGAACTGGGAGCTCCCGCGTTCGGGGTGTACGCGACCGGCAGTGGCCTCCAAGGGGAGAACGAGAGCGTCACGGTCAGTTGGGACTGCTTCGAGTTGATCGACGAGGGAGAGGAAGTCTGCGCGTAGGATTCCCCGCCGGACGTCACCCGGCGACCCCTCCGGCGGCCGAGCCCCCCCCGCTCGGCCGCCGGCCCCCGCGAACCCCCGGTGAGGAGCCGTCATGACCACGGGGAACCGGCTGACCGTCAGGAACCTCAACGCCTACTACGACCAGGTGCACATCCTGCAGGACGTGAGCTTCGAGATCGGCGCGGAGCCCGTGGCGATGGTCGGACGCAACGGCATGGGCAAGACCACGCTCGCGCGGACCCTGACCGGGATGCACCCGGCGCGGTCCGGTTCGATCCTCTTCGCCGGTACGGAGCTCAGTGGCAAGCCGCCCTACCGAATCACGCGTGCCGGAATCGGCTACGTCCCTCAGGGGCGACGGATCTGGCCGTCGCTCAGCACCCACGAACACCTCGCGATGGTGGGGGCCCGGTCGGACGCGCGCTGGAACGTGGACGCCGTCTACGACCTGTTTCCCCGACTGGCGCAGCGCCGCGCCGTCGGCGGCGCACAGCTCTCCGGCGGAGAACAACAGATGCTGGCCATCGGGCGTGCCCTGCTCACCGACCCGGCGCTGCTCATCCTCGACGAACCGTCCGAAGGGCTCGCCCCCGCCATCATCGACCACCTGGCCGAGACTCTGCGAACCCTCGTGCGGGAGGGGCAACAGGTCCTGCTGATCGAACAGAATCTCGCGTTCGCCACCGCCATCGGCCACGACATCCTGGTCATGGTGAACGGTCGCATCGAGGCCGTCCTCTCCGCCTCCGAACTCCTGGCCGACGAGGCCCTCCAGAATCGTTACCTCGGGGTCGCGTGAGCCCCACCGAGTAGGACACCGAACGACCGCGCCCGCCCCGGCAACCGGGGCGGGCGCGGTGGGCTGGACGCGCCAGGAGGTCCAGCCGAACTAGCCGGCCAGGGCGTGCGCCTTGGCGTCCCCCACGCTGGCCTCGGGGCGGAGGTCCAGACGCCGCAGGAGTTGGGCGTTCAGCGCGACCACCACGGTCGAGGCCGACATCAGGATCGCGCCGACGGACATCGGGAGGACGAACCCGACGGGCGCCAGCACGCCGGCCGCCAGCGGCACCGAAAGCAGGTTGTAGCCCGCGGCCCACCAGAGGTTCTGCTTCATCTTGCGGTAGCTGGCCCGGGAGAGCTCGATCACCGAGAGCACCGACCGCGGGTCGTCGCTGGCGAGGATCACCCCGGCGGACGCGATGGCGACGTCGGTACCGGCGCCGATCGCGATCCCCACGTCGGCCTGGGCGAGGGCGGGCGCGTCGTTGACGCCGTCCCCGACCATCGCGACGCGGCGGCCCTCCTTCCGCAGTTCCTCGACCTTGGCGGACTTGTCCTCCGGCCGCACTCCGGCGAAGACCCGGTCGATCCCGAGCTCACCGGCGACGGACCGCGCGACCGCCTCGGCGTCGCCGGTGATCATCACGACCTGGACGCCGCGTGCGTGCAGGGCGTCCACGGCCTGGCGGGACTCCTCACGGATCTCGTCGGCGAGGCGCAACGCACCGACCACCGCGCCGTCGGCCACGACGTGGAGGATGATCGCGCCCTCGGTGCGCCACTCCGCGGCGACCGACTGCTCGGAGCCGTTCTCCTCCCGCAACATCGCGGGCCCGCCGACGCGGACGGTGCGCCCCGCCACCGTCGCGGTGACGCCCACCGCCGGCGAGGACTCGAACCCGGTCGCCTTGGCGACCGTCAGCTCCCGGGCCCGCGCCGCATTGACGATCGCCCGAGCCAGGGGGTGTTCGCTGTCGGACTCGGCCGCGGCCGCGAGGGCGAGGACCTCGTTCTCGTCGTGGCCATCGACGACCTCGACCCCGGTCACGGTCGGCTCGCCCTTGGTGAGGGTGCCGGTCTTGTCGAACAGCACGGTGTCGACGGTCCGTATGCTCTCCAGGGCGAGACGGTCCTTGACGAGGACACCGCCGCGCGCCGCGCGCTCGGTGGCGATGGAGACCACCAGCGGGATGGCGAGCCCGAGGGCGTGTGGGCAGGCGATGACCAGCACCGTGATGGTCCGCACCACGGCCGCGTCCGGCATACCGAACAGCGTCCACATCGCGGCGGTGATGACGCCGGCCCCGAGCGCGAACCAGAAGAGCCAGGCGGCGGCGGTGTCGGCGAGGCGCTGGGCACGGGAGGAGGAGTTCTGGGCGTCGGTGACCAGGCGTTGGATTCCGGCGAGGGCGGTCTCGTCCCCCACGGCGGTGACCTGGACACGCAGCCCTGAGTCGGTCGCGACCGTTCCGGCGACCACCTGTTCGCCCTCGGTCCGCCGGACCGGGTGGGACTCGCCCGTCACCATCGACTCGTCGATGCTGGCGGTGCCTTCGATGATGCGGCCGTCGGCGGGAACCGACCCACCGGGGCGGACCACCACGACGTCCCCGAGCGTCAGCTCGGACGGGGCGACCGTGACGATCTCGTCGCCCTCGACCCGCTCGGCCTCGTCCGGGAGCAGCGCCGCCAGCGAGTCCAACGCGGACGTGGTCTGGGCCAGCGACCGCATCTCGATCCAGTGGCCGAGCAGCATGATCACGACCAGGAGCGCGAGCTCCCACCAGAAGTTCAGTTCGTGCCCGAGCAGGCCCAGGCTGGAGCCCCACGAGGCGACGAAGGCGACGGTGATCGCGAGCCCGATGAGGAGCATCATGCCCGGCTTGCGACTGGTGATCTCGCTCCACGCCCCGGCGAGGAACGGCTGCCCGCCCCACAGGTAGACCACGGTGCCGAGGATCGGCGAGACCCAGGGAACCCAGGCCATGTCCGGCGGTTGGTAGCCGAGGATCATCGCGAACATGTCGTTGAACGCCACGACCGGGGCGCCGAGGGCGAGCATGATCCAGAACAGGCGCCGGAACTGCCCCACGTGGTCCCCGTGATCTCCATGCCCGCTGTGTCCACCGTGGCCACCATGCCCGGCGTGGCCCGCGTGCTCCCCGTGCTGGCCGTGCTCCGCGTGCTGGTGCTCGGACCGTTGGTTCGCCGACCCGTGGTGGTGACCGTGGTCGCCATGGTCGACGTTCCCACCGTGTGTGTCGTGGTCGTGACCCTGGTGCGCGTCCATCGCGGCGGTCGCCGCGTGTGCGCCGCCGTGGTGCGCGGGTTCGCGGTCTTCCGCCGGGTCGTGGTGATCGTGTCGCTCACTCATGCCGGCCACCATATACCCCCTTGGGGTATTTTGCCAAGACGAACACCTCAACCACACGCCACCCCACCCCCAAAGGGCCACATCACCCCAGGCCAGACGGGCTCCACGCACTTCGACCCGAGGCGCCCCCCTGACCGCCACCGCGACCGGGCGCCGGCATACCCCACCCACCCATCACGCCGAGGGAGCCCAATACTGCCCGATACCGCCGACATTTCACGGTTCGTCCCGGTTTTCAGACGCCCCAGCGGGCGATACACACCCCCCGGGGGCACCGCAGAGGAGCATCCAGGCCACGGCGAGCACTCTTCAGTTGACATATTGGAAACTAACGCCGACAATTTCCAATATGGAAACTGACGGACAGTCGCCGGACGACACGCCTCCCACCCCGAAGGACGCGGCCGCCGCCCTCACGTCGATCGAGGAGACGCGGTCCGCTGTCGCGCGGGTCCGAACCCCCCTTTGGTACTTCGTCACGCTGGGCGCCATGACCGCCCCGATCGGCCCCCTGAGCACTGTGGCACCGAGCTCACTCCCCGGTGCGCTGGCGTTCCTGGGTGTCATGGTGGCCTGGCTCCTCGCGCTGGGCTGGCTCATGTCCCGCGTGGTATATCGCATGGGTGTGCAGGGTCGAATGACCTGGAAGCAGCTGGTCCTCGTACCCACCGCGTGTGGCCTGGCCGGGATCGCGGCCGCCGTCCTGAAGAACCAGTTCGAGGTGGAGTGGGCCATGTCGGCCTTCACCGTCGTCCTCGGACTCGTCATCGTCGGTGTCGGCCTGGTCCACAACCACAGGAAGAGCCAGTGATGCCCCCGTCCACGTCCACTGACGGGTTCGACTCCACGATCCACGCCCCACAGCGTCTGCGCATCTGCGCGCTGCTGGACGCCAGCGACCGCGCCGAGTTCGGTTTCGTCCAGGAACAACTCCAGGTCAGCGCGTCGGTTCTCAGTAAGCACGTGAGTGTGCTGATGGACTCCGGGTACTTGGAACAGACCAAGTTCGTTCGCAACGCACGCCAGCGCGTGTGGCTACGCCTCACCCCCACGGGCCGCACCGCCTACCGGGACCATGTCGCGGCCCTGCGCGCGATCGTGGAACAGGCGGGATCGTAGCCTCCCGCTCCCGCCCTGGGGGAGGCGCCGGCCGGTCCGCGACACCGTCGGCCGTGTGTCATCATTCGGCATGACACTCGATCGGATGGTTCTGTTCAGGCTTGCCACCAGTGAGAGATGGGAACGTTCGGTCAGGTCAACGACCATGACCGAACGTCTGGCGATCCGGGCGGCGTCCCGGTACGTCGCGGGAACGACGCTGGACCACGCGGTCGCCGTCGTCGGACGCCTCAGCGCGACTGGGGTCGCGAGCAGCGTCGACATGTTCGGCGAGTGGGTGCGGGATGCCTCCACCGTCGACCGCGTCCGCGACGACTATCTCGCTCTCGCCGGACGCCTCGCCGACCTACCGGCCAACACGTGGATATCCATCGACCTCTCCCACCTTGGGCTGGACATCGACCCCGCCCGATGCGCGGACTACCTCACCGCCATCACCCGTGCGGTGCCCACGGGACACCGCGTCCAGGTCGGGGCGGAGGACGCGCGTCGCGCGGACGCCGTCCTGGACTGTGTGACAGCCACGGCCGCCGCGGGACTGGGTGACCGGCTCGGGGCGACGGTGCAAGCCAACCTGCGTCGCTCGCCAAGGGACGTGGAACGCCTCGTGGACGCCGGGGTCCACGTGCGGTTGGTGAAGGGCGCCTTCGTCGAGCCTGCGAGTGATGCGCTGTCCTACGGCGAGGAGACCGACATCGCCTACCTCCGTCTGGCACATCGACTAGCCGAACGCGGGGCCGAGTTCTGCCTGGCCACACACGACGGGGTGGTGCGTGAGGCGTTGTTGGCGGGCCTGGGGCCGTTGCCGGTGGAGCAGCTCCTCGGTGTCCGTCCCGAGATCCGCGACGACCTGGTCGAACGCGGGATTCCCGTGCGGGTGTACGTCCCCTACGGCCCGGACTGGTTCCGGTACTGGATGCGTCGTGTCGCGGAGTCCCGCGGGGCGTGACCGACCGCCGGGCGTGTGACGCCCGGCGGGTTCTCGTCGGCTGCTACTGCGAGGGCTGGGGGACGTCCCACTCCGAACAGTCGACCGCCGGGTTCACCCCGACATAGTTCAGTGGGCCGATCAGGATCGTGGTGACCGTGCTGCCCACGCTGGCGCAGCTTGCGTCCTCGGTGATCAGGTAGCCGCGTTGCCAAGCGGCGGCGACTCCGATCAACAGCCAGAGGACGACGAGGACACCCACGACGGACGCGATGCGCACGGTACGTACCCCCCATGTGGCGTGGCCACCACTCACTAGGTGACTGCCCGGCGCGGCGGGGGTGCACACCGATCAGCGGCGGAAGGCCGCCTGCCCGGGGAGTGTGGAGGTTCGCTCCGCCCTCCCCGGACCGGCGCCCGAGCTCCTAGCCGTCCAGCGAGAGACCGTTGAGGACGGGGACGAGGTGCTCCTCCTCGTAGTCCAGGTGCGCCTCCAGGTCGGCGATCAACCGATCAACGGTCGCCAGCAGCTCAGCGGGCGTGCGATCGTCCTCCCGGATCACGGCCTGTAGTTCGTCCACCAACCGCGCGATCTCCTTGTGTTCCTCGCCGAGACGCTCCAGGGCGGGTCGTAGTTCGGGGTTGCCCTCCGCCAAGGAGGGGAACACTCCGGCGTCCTCGTGGTGGTGGTGCGTGTGCAGCCCCTCGCACACGGAGAGACAGTTGATCCGCAGTTGCGCGCCGATCGACCCCCCGGAGGCCGCCACCTCCGCCCGCACCAGGGCGAGCTCCCGTCGGAACGTGGCGTGGATGGCGACGAGCGCGTCCCCCCACCCCCCTTCGGCGTTCGGGCCACCGTCGACCATGGTGAGCGCCACGACGGGCAGCGTCCGTCCGGCGTTGTCCTGGTACTCCTGCCAGCCCGGATCGGCGACGGCCGCCCGCCTGAACACGGTGTCGCGTTCCTCCCCCACCAGCACGCGCGCCTCCGCGGTGTAGGTGAAGTTGTCGCTTTCGACCGTCACCTTCGGGTTGGCCCGCACGTTGTGGTACCAGGCGGGATGCGTGGGAGCGCCACCAGCCGAGGCGATGACGATCATCTCGCCGGACTCACCGTGGAGATACCCGAGTGGCGTGGTGTGCGGTTCGCCGCTGCGCGCACCGGTCGTGGTGAGCAGCAGCAGCCGAGCCCCCTCGAACATTCCACCAACGCGACCGTGGTTGGCGCGAAACTCCTCGATGACCCGCTGATTGAAATTCTGGGCGGAATTGGGCACGAAAAATAGACTCCTCGCGAAATAGAGAACAGATGGTTCGTCCCCTCGGTCAGGGCGGGGGACGCGATACGGGCGACACACCGCGCTGGCCTGGAAGCCCGCGTGGCATGGTCAGCACGATGCCCGGTACGGGCACAGGAGAGGCGGCGCCCGAGAGAACGGAGACCCGCTAGGAAACGCGCGCGGCGGCTACGCAGCGGAATACGCCAGTGGGAGCCAGCTACACGCGGAGAGAGGAAACGGCGGGCCGCGCGCCCGCCCGAAACTCACGAGGAGGCCGGGAGCCCCACTCGGTATTGGCCAATGGCCGACCCGGCAGTCACAACTCGTGACATTACCACCCAGGGGTGGGCCGCGCTATCGACTTCCACCTCCAGAGATGGCCGGGTCAGGCCGCCGGCGACACGCGCACGTCCCACTCCCCCGCGTCGGGGTCGGTGAACCCCAGCAGCCGGTGCGCCTCCGACTCGATGTTCGCGCGTTCCTCTTCGGTCAGAGGGCGGATCGCACGCACGGTGACGGCCGCCGTGTCCTTGCCGGAGGTTCGCGTCCAGGTTCCCGCCACCGTGCCGTCGACCAACACCGTCGCCGCGACCGCCGCCCCGTCGCACACCAGCGCCCGCACCTCGTCGGTCATGACACGTCGGCGGTCCGCGTGCGCGAGCACGGTCGCGTCGAACTCGGGCAGGAGTCGGACCGGCGCGGGAGTGTCCTCCGGGGGCAGCGGCGCGTCGGGGAGATCGTAGAGCTCCCTTCCCTCCTCGTCCCGGAAGACCCGTAGCTCGGGGCGAAGCTCCGCGAACACCTCGCGTAGCCCCGGCGCGCCCGACCAGACACGGGCATCGGGCACGCTCGCCGGGCCGAAGGCCGCCAGATACCGGTGCACGAGCCGGCGCACGTCTTCCTTCGTGGCGGCCGAACGCACACCGGTCCAGTCGGCGAGGGCGAACGGGGTGGCGCCCCGCACGTTCCAGGTCCCGCTGGGGGCCGGGTGGATGAGGGGCAACAGGTACTGCACGCTCCAGCCCAAGGCCGAGGGTTCGACGCCGGGCCGACTCTGTGCCAGCAGCCGGCCCAGCATCGGCCGGGTCAACACCTTCTCCGCGGCGAGGATCTCGCGGGCCTCGGTGACCAGCGCCTCGAGGTCGACGCCCCGAGTGCGGGAGCCGAACGCGGTGCGTTGGACCCGCCGCAGCAGAGGTGCCAACGCGGCGCGGAGGAACGGGAAGTCCGCCGTCGATACCAGGTGCTGGGTGGCCCGCATCATCGTCGACCGCACCAGGGCGTGGCTTTCGATGCCCTCGGTGAGGTCCTGGATCCGGAACGCGGTGAGGCGGCTCCACAGGGCCAGGTACGGCGGGTTGGGGTCCTGCGCGTTCAGTCCCAGCAGGTGTTCGACCGCTGGGACGACGGGCAGGTCGGCCCGGGAGAGCAGCATCTGCCGGTGCAGGGTGGCACGGTTGAGTTGACGCGCGGTGAGCCGCTGGGCCGTGTGGGACATGGACCGACCATAGAGAGCGTGGCGGACAGGTCGGGTCCGCGATCGCCGGCGCGTCTCGTCCTCACTGGCGCACGGAACCGACGGCAGCGGTGGCGGGATCATCCGCGGTGTCTGACGCCCTCCGTTGACCCGTGCGGGGCATCCATCGAGTCGCGCCGGCGACCCAGAGCGCGACGGCGACGTAGACGGCCTGCTGTGGCGCCCGGATCCACAGGGGCGTGGCGTCCACCTGCGCGGGGTCGAGCGCGGCGTAGACGTTGGCCGGGAACATCACGAGGAACAACAACGCGATCCCCATGCCCGCCCAGCGCCGCGTCCGGTCCATCACGAGGCCGACGGCTGCCGCGACCTCGAGACCGCCGGTCGCGATCACGGCCACCTCGGGGAACGGCACCTGGGGCGGCACCAGGGCGACCATGTCGGCGTGGTTCGGCATCACGGTCACCGACGAAGGCACGAAGTGGGCCGCCGCGGTCACCAGCAGCATGACGGAGAGACCATGCGCGGCACTGACGCGCCACTGGGCGAAGCGGGCGACTCCCCCGGCACCGAGCCCGCGGAACAGAAGTGTCGCCACCAGAAACACGGCGAACGGCACCATTGGGCACCCCCTCGGGCACGTCCAATCTTGACAGTGACAAGATTAGGGCAAATCTATCCAGTGTCAAGATTGGGGTGTGCTGGTCAGCCGTTCGAACCGGTCCGTTCACCAACCACCGCGACGGCGTGGGGCGCCGTCCACGTGGTCACTCCGACACGGGGCCGGCGGCGCCCTCGCCGAAGTTGGGGTAGACGTAGGAGACCTTGTGCAGCTTGATCTCCTGGAACGTCTCGACGTCCGCGACGCCCTCGACGGACGGCAGGCGCTGGGTCAGCAGCTCCCAGAGGTGTTCGTGGTCCCGACACACGACCTGGATGTAGAGGTCGGCCCGACCGGTGCAGGAGGAGACGTAGATGACGTCGTCCCACCGGGAGAGCTCCTCGACCACCGACGCCTGGTATCCGACCTGGACCCGGATCAGGCAGAAGGCGGTCACCCGGTAGCCGAGGGCGAACTGGTCGGTGATGGCGGCGATGGTGAGCACGCCGTCCGACTGCAGTCGGTTGACCCGGTTACGGACCGTTCCTTCGGAGACCCCGAGCTCGCGGGCGATCTCGCGGTAGGGTGCGCGCCCGTTGCCCTGGAGGATCCGCAGGATCTCGCGGTCGATCTGGTCCAGTGGCACGTCGGGTGTGGCCCGCGGCGGGCTGCTGACCGGTCTCACCCCACCGATCGTAGCGTCGTGGCCCGCCGCGCATCGCGACGCCCGGGCCACGACGCACCCGCTACTTCACGGCGACGCCGGCGTCCACCGGGAGGGCCACGCCGGTGACGTAGCGCGCCTCCTCGGAGGCGAGGAAGAGCACCGCGTTAGAGATGTCCCTGGCGTCCACCCAGGGAACGGGCAGGGCGGTCATCGTCGCGGCCACCTCGGCGAACTCGTCACGCGTGGGCTTGTCGTGCGCGGGGAGGAACAGCTTGTACATCGGCTCGTTCTGGATCATGTCGGTGTCGCAGTTGGTGGGGCACACGGCGTTGACCCGGATCGCGTGCTCGGCGTTCTCCAGCGCGAGAGTGCGCATGAGTCCGATGACGCCGTGCTTGGAGGCGACGTAGTGCCCGATGTTCGGCATCCCCTTGAAGCCGGCGTCGGAGGAGATGAGGACGATCGAGCCACCGCGGTCGGCCTCGTGCAGGTGCGGGAGGGCTGCCTTGCAGGTGTTGAAGACGCCGGTGAGGTTGACGTCGATGGTGTCGCGCCAGGCCTCCGCGGAGGTCAGGTGTACCTGGTCACCGAACTGGAAGATCCCGGCGTTCGCGACGACGACGTTCAGCCGCCCGAGTTCGGCGACGCCCTCGTCCAGGGCGCGTTTCGTCGCCTCGTAGTCACGGACGTCGGCCTCGCGGACGATGATGCGTCGCCCGAGGGCCTCGACCTGACGGACGGTCTCGGCGAGATCCTCCCGTGTGGCCGGCGGATAGTAGTCGGAGGTCGCTCCCACGGGGCCACAGATGTCCGTGCCGATGACGTCCGCGCCCTCCTCGGCGAGACGCACGGCGTGGCTGCGCCCCTGCCCCCGCGCGACACCCGTGATGAACGCGACCTTGCCGGCGACCCGTCCTGTCATTCTCCGCTCCCGTTCGTCGAGGGGGATGCGGCCCACTACGCGATACACATCAAATCCGGATCACGAATCCGCGAGCCACATCCGAACAGCGCACATTCTACGCATATGTCAGTTCGATCCCGCAATCGCCTGCGCATCACCCACGACCCCTCGTGGCGCCCCACGCGAACCGACCATCGGCATGCAACCCAGGGGTTGCACAGAAGATCCTTTTGTGCAACTCTGGGGTTGCACAAATGATCAAAGGAGACACCGTGAACGACACACTGGACCGAATCGAACGTCAGGTGGACATCGCCGCGCCCGCCCAGCGGGTCTGGGAGCTGATCTCCCGACCGGGCTGGTTCATCAACGACGGCACCATCGTCGACCACGAGACCGAGGACCTCGGGGACGGTCTGCACCGGGTCCACGTCCGCCCGTTCGGCGACTTCCAGGTCCGCACCCTCACACTGGACCCGCCCCGCTACGCGGCGTTCCGGTGGTTGAGCGGCAAGGGGGAGAACGCCGGCGAGGACGGGTCGACGCTGGTCGAGTTCCGGATCGAGGAGCACGCCGACTCCGGCGTCTCGCTCCACGTGACGGAGAGCGGCTTCTCGACGCTGTCGGTGTCGGAGAGCGAACGACGCCGGAAGGTGGAGGAGAACACCGCGGGCTGGGAAGAGGAGCTGGGCCTGGCCCGCGTCCTCCTCGAATCCCCGACCAACGGAGGGCAGTGAGGAAATGACCGACTCCCCCCAACTCACCACCACCTTCGCGGCCTTGGCCGACGAGACGCGGTGGGCGGTCCTCCAGCGGGTGGGGCGCTCCCCCGCGTCGGCCTCGGAACTCAGCCAGGAGTTCCCGGTGTCGCGTCAGGCGATCGTGAAGCACCTCGACGTCCTGCGGGAGGTCGGACTGGTGGAGGCCGACCGGCACGGGCGCGCGGTCGTGTTCCACGCGGTGGGTGCCCGCCTGAACGAACTCGGGCACGACCTACGGCGCATGGCCGCCGTGTGGGATCGCCGTCTCGCCGCCATCAAGAGGAGCGCGGAGGCCCCCGACTGATCGGGATCGGGGGGTGGCGGGCACCAGTTGGTGTCCGCCACCCCCCGGGGCCAGCGGCCCTCCGGACCGCTGGCCCTCGGGCCGCTGGCGCGTCCGGGGGGCCGCTAACGAAGCGCGGTGCCCGCCCGGGTGACGAGGTCGAGGAAGCCCTGCTCCAGGTCACCGTCGGAGGCGAGGCCGCTGAGGGGGCCCTCGTAGTGGGTGCTTCCCGCGACGAGCACGCCGACTCGGTCGCAGGTGCGCGCGATCTGGTCAAGCTGGTGGCTGGACACGAAGGCGGTGATGCCGTTCTCCGCGAGCCGGCGCAGCAGCTCGCGCATGTCCCGCATACCGATGGGGTCGAGCCCGTTGGTGGGCTCGTCCAGCACCAGGAGTCGTGGGCGCGCCACGAGCGCGAGCGCGATGCCCAGCCGCCAGCGCATCCCCAGCGAGTAGGCGGAGACGCGCCGCCTGGCGATGTCGGCCATCCCGACGGTGTGGAGCGCCGCACGACCCCACTCCTCGGGAACACCGCGGAGCCGTGCGTGGACCCGTACGTGCTCCTCGGCGTTCATCCGTGGCCACAGTCCCGGTCCGTCGATCAGGGTGCCGAGGCCACGGCGGGACTCGCTGCCCAACGGCCGCCCGAAGACCGAGATCGTACCGGACTCCTGCCGGAGCAGCCCCGCGATGGTCTTCATCAGGGTGGTCTTGCCGGCACCGTTTGGCCCCAGCAGTCCGTAGACCTCACCGGTACGCACGGTGAGCTCGACACCCTGGAGGGCGGGATGCCGGCCCAGGGTCTTACTGACTCCGGAGACGCGCAACGCTTCGGTCATCACAGTTCCTTCCGCTTGACGTGGCGCGCGCCGACCGCCAGCAGGACGACCGCGAGAGTGAGTGAGAGCCCGATCCCGATCGGTACGACGGTCATGTCGTGCAGCGGATGGGTGTCGGGAAGCGGCACCCCGGACGCCTCGACCCCGGCGATGGGCACGACCATGCGCATCGGCCAGGCCAGCGGGATCAACCACCAGACGACCTTGTCGGCGAGCAACGCGCCGAACATCATCCCGGCCACGCCCGTGCACATCGTCGCGGTGAAGCCCCAGGCGTGCGCGATGACGAGGCACAACGCGAGTGTCCCCAGGCCGGCCGCCCAGGGCAGGAGGCTGCCCATGACCACCCGCGCCATGGTGTCGAGTTCGCCGAACCCGAGGGCGAGCCCGGTCAGAAGCACCACGAGGAGGAGGGAGGACAGCAGCCCCAGCGTCGCGAGCGCGAGGTACTTGCCCAGGAGCAGGCGACCGCGGGGAAAGGCGTAGGAGTAGAGGAGGCGGCGGGCGTCGTCGTCCTGGCGCACGGACACGCCGGCGTACAAGGCGGCGCCCATCGGCAGGAGGATGCCCCAGAACATGAGCACCACCCGCAGCCAGATCTCCCACACCGCGTTCTCCCGGGCCTCCGGCGCGAAGGCGGAGACCAGCCCGAGCGGGAGGATGAGTGCCGTGGGGAGACCGATGCTGAACCACAGCGGGAAACCTCGCCGCGCCCGCAGCAACTCGGTCCCGAACACGGTGCCCACGGAAGGCGCGTCCGTGGCGCCCTCCGTGGGTGCGGCCGTCCTCGCGGCGCCGGCCGGCCCTTGCGTCGATCCTGTCATCGCCTCTCCTCGCGCTCCCGTGCCCGACGGGTTGTTGGCGTCGTCGCGTAGTACGTAGCGCGCGGAGGCGACGCGGTTCACGGATCCGGCGAGAAACTCTCCCCGGCACCCACCAGCGCGACGTACCCCTGCTCCAGGTCGCCTCCATCCGGGGCATGTCGAGCGAGGTCGTCGACGGTTCCGGACAGCACCAGCCCGCCGGCCCGCAGCAGCACGACCTGGCTACAGACACTGGCCACGTCACCGAGAACGTGGGTCGAGAGCACCACCGTAATGTCCCGCCCGAGCTCGGCGACGAGGTCACGCAACTGGCGCCGGTGCAGGGGGTCGAGCCCGGCCGTCGGTTCGTCCAGCACCAGGAGCCGGGGATCCCCGACCAGGGCTTGGGCCACCCCGACCCGTTGCCGCGCCCCGGTGGAGAGTTCCCCGACCCGGGCGCGGGCCGACACGGTGAGGTCGAGTCGATCCATCAGTCGTCCGACCTGGTGGCGCCGGTGTTCGGCGTCGTCATCCCCGTTCAGCAACGCGGCGTAGTCCAGACACTCGCGCACCGAGAGGTGCGGATGTGGTCCCGGAGCCTCGGGAAGATACCCGGCGAGCCGCCGTACGGCCCGACGCCCCCGTACGGTGCGTGTCTCGTGGCCACCGACGCGCAGCGTGCCGGCCCTGGGACGCAGGATGCCCGTGAGCAGCCGGAGCAACGTGGTCTTCCCGGCGCCGTTGGGCCCGAGTACCCCGCAGACCCCAGCCGGGATTTCCACCGTCACACCGGACAGGGCGGGACCGCGCCGATACCGGTACCGCACGTCCTTCGCGCTGATGTGCACGGTCCTCCCTTCGGTCAGCGGGGTCGCGGCATGTGGGGAGCCACCGAACGCGGGCGACGAGCGCGGCCGCACCCGGGAGTCCCCCCACGACGACCGAGGTGGACGGCGGTGCGAACCGCGCCGGTCCACCTGGTGCCCTCCCCAGCCTGCCCGGCCGCGAACGCCACCGAACGACACCAACGCCGGAACGCCACCTTCCGGCGGGCCACCAGCGGGGTCCACGGCATGTGGACCACCAGACGCGGGCGACGGTCACGGCCGCGACCTGGTTCGACCGGGTCCGGGAGGCGCGAACCCCGCCGGTCCACCTGGTGCCCTCCCCAGTCTGCCCGTCCGTGAACGCCACCGGACGGCACCACTACCGCGACCGCGCCGGGACGCCACCTACGGGGCGGGCCCCCCGGGGGGGCCCGCCCCGTAGGACTCACCCAGGGCACACCCCACGGCGAACCCACCACCATGGCGCCCACCAAACGGGCGCGCCACGGACCACGGACCTCAGCTCGCGCACTTCTCCCGTTCCCGACCGGCAACGGGAGCAACGCGCTCGAAGGCGTGGCATCAGGAGTCGAACCGGGCGACGTCATCACCACGCGCCAGGCCAGGGCGAGGACCAACCCAGGACCACCCTGGCGTTTCTCCGCTGATGGGAACACGTTCTCCCCGGTCACCCCAGGGCACGGGCGGGCCGCGCCACTAGCCGCGCGGCGGCCCCCAGCGCGACCGTGGCGAGGACCAGCACGAGCGCGTGACTCCCCCAGAGAAGCGTCGCCACCGTTCCCAGACGGGTCGATGCCAAGGCTCCGTGGATCGACGCCACGGCGAGCGCCCACGAGGCGGCGCCGAACACCAGGCCGACGGCGGGCGAGCGCCACACCGCTCCGAAGACGGTCAGACTGACGCCGAGCAGGGCGGGTGTCATCCACGCCCCGATGAGGGAGGCGACGGGTTGGCCCGCTCCGGGGAAAGCGGCGGCGAGGGCCGAGACGGCCAGCCCCAAGCCAAGCACGGCGCCCAGGACGAGTGCCAGTCGGGAGAGCCACACCGCCACGGGCGGAACGAGCATCGTGTACAGGGCCTCTTGGCGTGGATCCCGCCGTGGGTCGTTCACGGCGACTCCGGCGATCGTGACGATCGCGATGATGGCGGGAACCAGGTACTCCCCGGCGACGCCGGGTGCGACGAGGAGGGCGAGGGCCAGTGCCGCGAACCCTCCGGCCGTCCCCCACCACAGCGCCCTGGGCACCAGGCGGGCCTGACGCAGCGCCACCGCGCCGGCGAGCCGCAGCGCCCGACCGGCGGAGATCGTGGGTGCGGGGACCGGGGCCTCGGCGGAGCGCGGCGTGAGGTGTGGTGCGACGAGCGCGTCGAACGACGGGACGGCTGGCGGCGTGGCCTCGGCTCGCAGCGCGGCGGCGAGCTGGGCGGTCCCGTCCACCTGGGCGCGGCAGTGGGCACAGGAAGCCAAGTGTTCCCGCTCCGCGCCGGACAGACGCGCGTCGGCGTGCGCTCCGGCACGGGTGAGCGCCTCCTCGTCCAAGTGCGTCATGTCAGTTCACCCGCTCTCCGGGTAGCTGGGCCGCCAGCAAGCGTCGTGCCTTGGCCATCCGGCTCTTGACCGTGCCGACCGGAACACCCATCACCTCGGCGATGTCGGCGTAGGGCAACTCTTCCACCAGAGCGAACACCACGACCTCACGATGTGTCTCTGGCAACCGACCGATCGCCGCGAGAATTTCCTCCCGGCCGGCGGCGGCCAGGACCTGTGCCTCGACGTCGGTCGTGGTGTCCGCGGGCTCCGGGGCCGCCTCGATCTCGACCGTCGGAACCTGGTGCCGCCGCAACCGGTTGTGTGCCTGGCGCCGGGTTACCCCCAGCAGCCAGGCCCGCACCGAGGCCGACCCCTGGTAGCTGCCCGCGGATGTCCACACGGCGAGCCACGCTTCCTGCAACAGCTCCTCGGCGACCCCGCGATCGGAGGTGAGCCGGTACAGCAGCCGCAGCATGCCCCCGGCGTGCCGCTCGTACAGCCCGCGCAGCCCCTGCTCATCCCCGGAGACGACGCGCGCGAGCAGCTCGCCGTCGCTGTCCACGTACACCCCGATTCCGTCGCCATCCGAGCGGAAGCCTACTCACCACTCTCCGGATACGCCCACGCCGTAATGAGGTCGTCCGGCCCCAGCACGGGCAGGCCGTCGCCTTCGCCGGTGCGGGTAACGGCCAGAAGTGGGGTATCGGCATCAGCTCCGGGCATCTTGGATCGGTGCCCGACCAACTCCGCGAGGTCACCCGTACCGAACCCCCGATTCTCCCGCCACTTGATGGAACCGAGAAACGTCACTCGCCGTGCGACGGGGCCCCGGTCCGCGCCCACGAGATCGATCTCGGGGTTGTTGCTCCGCGTCCAGTACCCACCGACGACCGCTGTCCCCTCGGGCATCAACTCCGGGCGGCGACGCAGGGCCTCCCGCACGACCGGCTCGATCGCACCACCACGCCACGTGGTCCACGAGGCGTCGATACGGCGCATGGCCAGGTCGCCACGTCCACGTTCGATGTCCGCGAGAGACTGATCCACGAAGGCGAGCCAGAATCTCAGATGTGGGTCCGCCACGAAATAGCGCGTCTCCCGTGAGGGCTTCGTGGACAACGGTGTCACGGCGTCGATGACCCGCTTGTCGGCGAGGAGATGCAACGCACGTGTCAGTGTCGCCTGCGGCATGTCACCAGCGGCGCGGGCGATGGTGGAAAACGTTCTCTCTCCGGTGCCGATGGCCCCCAGAACGAGACGAGCGTGGCTCTCCGCGGGAAACTCCGCGGCCAATGTCCGCTCACCACTGACGAGTAGTGCGGAAGTAGGGTCCGCGAGAGCATCCCTGAGATAGGCCGCGACCGACGCGCCGCGCGGCCACTCATCGAGGATCAGCGGCAATCCGCCGGAAACAAGGTGTGCGTCGAAGGCCTCCGCCGCCGACAGTCCCAGCATCGCCGAAGCGTCGGCTGGAGTGAGAGGTGGAACGACGAGCTCGGTCGCGCGCTGGTGGAATGGCCGCCCGTAGTCATTGAGGGCTTCCATCATCGCCAGATCGGAGCCAACACCGATGAGCAGAACTGGAAGGCGGGATAGTTCACGATCAAAGATCTTCTGCAGCGTGCCCTCGAAGCCGGGATCGTTCGCGATGAGATAGGGCATCTCGTCCAGGACCACAACGCTGGGTCGGTCCGTAGGGAGAACGCGGGCCAAGAGTCGAAGGCTCGCGTCCCACGACTGTGGCACCTGATCGCGGAAGAGCTCTGCCCCGGGCAGGTCCGAGTCCTCCACGGCCTCGCCGAACAGACGCAGGTCCGTCGCCACCATCGGCTGGGCGGAGGCGGTGAAGAACACCGATGGCGCCCCCGACCGCTCGACGAACTCTTCGACCAACCGTGACTTGCCGACACGGCGCCGGCCGCGAATCAACAACGCGCGTCCGGGACGATCCGCGCGCCCTCCCTGCTCGACGCGACTCAACTGGCGCTGCAGGATCGCCATCTCCCGATGGCGACCAAAGAAACCGGACATGAAGACATCCAAATATGGAACCCTCACCAGTGAAACCCTCACTGGTGAAACCAACTTTCGCAACGGTGGTTCAGTCTAGACCGATCGCTCCGCTGGCCGTGGGTTGTCCACAGCTTGTTGACGAAGTCCCCGCCTACATGGACTCCAGGGTGCGGCCCTTGGTCTCGCGGACGTAGCGCAGGACGAAGAAGAAGGAGAGCACCGCGAAGACCGTGTAGACGGCGTAGGCGCCGGAGAGGTTCCAGTCCCGCAACTGCGGGAAGCTGACGGTGACGAGCCAGTTGGCGATCCACTGGGTCGCCGTGGCGACCGCCATCGCGGCGGCGCGCACCCGCAGGGGGAACATCTCGCCGAGCAGTACCCAGACGACGACGCCCCAGGATAGGGCGAAGAAGAGGACGAAGAAGCTGGCGGAGACCAGGGCGACGATGCCCCACTCGAACGGCAGCGAGGCGTTGTCCCCGGCGACCTCGGCGTTGCTGAACGCGAAGGAGGTGACGGCCAGACCGATCGCCATCCCGACCGAACCGACGAGGAGCAGGGGCTTACGGCCGACCCGGTCGACGAGTGCGATCGCGATGAACGTTCCCACGATGTTGACGAGGGACTGGAACAGGCTGAACAGCAGCGAGCTGTCCTCCTGGATCCCGACCGAGTTCCACAGGGATGTGGAGTAGTAGAAGATGACGTTGATGCCGACCAACTGTTGGAACGCCGACAGCCCCATGCCGACCCAGACGATCCCCCATCAGGCCGTAACGTCCCCGGAGGTCCCGCAGCCGCGGACGCACCTCCGAGCCGAGCGCCGCCCTGATCTCGGCGACCCGACGGTCGACGTCGCCCCCCTCGACCTCACGCAGCACCTGACGCGCCTGGTCGTCCCGGCCGATCCGGACCAGATGTCGCGGCGACTCCGGGATGACGAAGCTCAGTCCGATGTAGAGCAGGGCCGGCAGCAGTTCCACCCCGAGCATCCACTGCCACGCTTGGAGCGGCCCCAACTCTCCCAGCGCGCTCCCGCCGGCGGCGATCGCGATCATGTAGTTGACGAGCTGGGCGAGGGCGATGCCCACCACGATGGCCAGTTGCTGCAGGGACGCGAGCCGCCCTCGGTAGGCGGGCGGCGAGACCTCGGCGATGTAGGTCGGCGCGATCACCGAGGCGATCCCGATGGCGACACCACCCACGACCCGCCAGAAGGCCAGGTCCCAGATGGCGAAGGGCAACGCCGACCCGATCGCGCTCACCGCGAACAGCACACCCGCGATCTGCATGACCCGGATCCGTCCGAGCCGGTCGGCCAGGGGGACCGGCGACGCCGGCCCCCAACGCGGACCCAATGAGCGCCGCGGCCACCGTGAAGCCGATCAGCGCGGCGGTGGTCTGGAAGTGGGACTGGATCGCGTCGACGGCCCCGTTGATCACGGAGGAGTCGTAGCCGAACAGGAACCCACCCATCGCCGCGGCGCTCGCGATCAGCAATACGTGCGCGATGGAGCGGTCCCCACGGTCCCTCGCCCCGATTCCGTCGGCAGCCGCCACGATCGTCCTCACCCTCGCCTCGCCGGTGTTCCCGTCCACGGTCCCGCACGAGCGACGATGTGACCTGCTTCGACACTGCCTTCACCGCGATTCGCGCCCGGGTCGACCCTGGGGCGACCCCAGGGTCAGACCGAAAGCGACAGTCGCTCCCGGTTCCGCACCAACACCCACGTGGTGACCGCGGCCGCGAGGAACAGGGCGAGGAAGGTGAGGCCCAGGGCGTTGGCGATCCCCCACCGTGTCTGGGCCGCTCCGACCCCGATGTACAGCACACCCGCCGCGCCGGGGGCCAAACCCATCAGGACCCCCGAGGCCGCGGCGATCGAGTGCGGGGCGAGTTCCTGAGCCGTCGCCACCAGGATCGGGAAGTTCGCGTACACCAGGGCTCCGGCCAGGGCCAGCACCACGAAGTAGCCGACACTGCCCACCGGTAGGACGAGTACCGCGTACAACGGTGCGGTCGCGAGCACCATCGTGCCGGCGGTGAGCGCGAGACGGGGAACCCGTCCACTCAGCAACCCAGCGGACAGGGAACCGGCCACGGCGCCGAACGAGAACGTCGCGAGGGACCAGCCGATCACCGCGTCCCCCGTGGACCGGCCGACCTCGTTGACCAGCCACAGGGGCAGGGCGCTCGTCACCGCGACCACGACGAGACTGGACAGGACCCCTCCGACGGCCAGGATCGCCACCGGGCCATACAGCAGGCAACGGGCGCACGCGGCCGGACCGGTGGATCGGTGGTCGTCACGCCCGGCCGGCAGCAGCACGTAGAGCAGGACCGCGAGCACGACCCCGGGGATCATGAGCCACGGTGTGGCGGTGATCCCGAACTCGGCGACCACCCCGAGCACGATCACCGGTCCGACGGCGAATCCCAGTTGGCCACCCGCCGCGAAGAGGGAGATGGCGAGCTTCGGTCTGCGGTGCGCCTCCGTCCGCGCGATGACCGCGCCCGCGGGATGCACCGCGGCCGACCCCAGTCCCCCCACCACGATGAGCAGGAACAGGAGCCAAACCGCGGGGACCACGCCGAACAGACTCAGCAGAACCGCGCTGAGCAACACACCGATGGAGGCGACGGCACGCCGGTCCACCTTGTCGGTGAGCACGCCCACGAACGGTTGGCTCAGCGAGCCACTCACCCACATCGTGGCGACCAGGGTCGCCAGCATCGTCTCGCCCAGGCCGAAGCGCTCCTGCACTGTGGGAAGCAGGACCGACACGATGGTGGTCAGAGCGTCGTTGGCCGCGTGGGCCACGCTCAGCAGCACGGCGGCACCCAACCCGCCGACCACGAGCCTTCGGCGCAGGCTGTGGTCGGCGGGTCGGGTGCGCGGCTGCGTCGGAGTCAACGTGCTACTCACGCCGCGTCCTCACGTCCTCTGGCGTCGTCGGGCTCCAAACCCGCGACGAGGTTGAACGCGCCCGTCATCAGATTGAGGGCCACCAGACCGACGACGTCGGCGATGGCGCGCTCGTCCCATCCGTGGGCACGCAGGGTCGAGATGTCGTCGTCGGCGAAGGACGAGGGTTCGGCCAGGACTCGCACCGCGAAGCTGATCAGCGCCGTCTCACGGGGATCCGTGGAGACACCTTGACGCGCCAGCGCGACGTCGTTGTCGCTGAGCCCCGCGGCCTTGCCCGCCGCCGTGTGCGCCGACAGGCATAGAGCGCAACCGATCCACTCCTGCAGCGCCAGGGACACCTTCTCGCTGAGCGCGCGGGGAAGCTTCGCCCGCTTCATGGAGCGCGACAGTTCCAGGTAGCCGTTCAACAGGGCGGGCGAGTTGGCCATGGTGGCCACCATCGGCCCGACCTGCCCGTTCCTGGCGATGATTCCGCTGAGAAGCTCCGCGGAACGGGCGGGTGCCTCACTGGGCTCAAGGGCGGTCATGCGCGGCATCGGGCACTCCTTCGTTCCGACCTCTATACGGTGATGGGGTATTTTCTATACCCTACGGGGGTATAAAGCAAGTCCGTCTTCCCCTCGGATCGGGAAGACCACGAGGAAAGGAACGGCCCCATGTCACGAGAGCTGCGTCTCCGGTGGACCTCCCCGTCCACCCGACGCGTCCTGGCCACGACAGAGCTCGTGGTTCGTCTGTGTTGTCGCGCCCTGGTCGCCTCAGGGCGAGCGGACCTCAGCGGCCGAGCCTCCCGAGGTACCTGGTTCCTCCGCGCGGGCGCGACCACGCCCCTCCCCTGCGACCGCGGTGGGAGGCGGGCATAGCGGCAGTCACTCTGGCCGGGCCGCGCGAGCGGCCCGGCCCCCCGGAACGCGTGGCGGTCGTCGCGTGCGGCCTCGCCGTCGAACCCGGCATGACAGATCCCGCCCCCGGAAGAACCGCGCGGAGCGCGTCCGTTCCCGGTGCCACACCGCACCACGCGACGCGGCGGACCGCCACGATCCGCACGACTCCGGCTCCGTCCCAACACCGAATCCGACGGCGAAGGCCTCTCGAGCGGCCGGCGCGGACCGCACTGGTGGGCCAACGCAGACACGAGCCGAGGAGCACCGCGCTCGACCACGCGGGGACCGCCGCGTGCGGGGCGCTCGCACTGGCGGGGTGGCGCGGTGCGCGGTGCCGCCCGGGTCGGTGGCGGGTCACTGGAGGTCGAGTGACTCCAGAAGGGTGTCGATGCGGTCGACTTCTTCGGTGAGGAAGGTCGCGTAGTCGTCGCCGGCGAGGAAGGCGTCGTCCCAGTGGTTGGCGGCGAGGGTTTCCCGCCATTGGGGGGACTCGCGGAGGGCTTCGAGGCCGTCGATCATCTCGTCGCGGCTCTCCTCGCTCACGGCGGGTGGGGCGATCAGGCCGCGCCAGTTGGTGAACTCGAGGTCGACGCCGGTCTCCTTCAGGGTCGGGGCGTCGATTCCGTCTATTCGGTCGGGACCGGTGACGGCGAGGACACGGAGTTCGCCGGCGTCGATCGCGTTGCGGTACTCCCCGGCGCCCGCGGACGCCACGTCGACGTCGTGGCTGCGGATCGCGGCGAGGAGCTCACCGCCGCCGTCGTGCCACACGTAGTCGGCGTCCTCGACGTCCACACCGACGGTTTCGGCGAGCAGGAGCGCGGACAGGTGGTCGGGTCCAGCGAAGGCGGATCCACCACCGATCCGCACGGTGGTGTCGGGGTCGGCCCAGGCGGCGAGGAAGTCGTCCAGGGTCTCGAATGGGGATTCGGGGGGAACGAGCCACGCCCCCGGCTCCTCGATCAGGCGAGCCAGGGGCGTCGCGTCGGTGATGGGGTGGGCACTGTCCTCCGTGCGGGTGACGGCGACCAGGCCCATGCCCATCGCGAGGAGCAGCCGGTCGTCGTGCTGCTCGTACATCAGCCGGGCGAGGGCGGTGGTTCCCGCCCCGCCCGTCAGGTTGAACACCTCGATGTCGTCGGCGAGCTCGGCCTCGCCGGCCACTGCGGCCACGCTGCGGGCGGTGATGTCGTACCCGCCTCCCGGCGGGTTCGGCACCATGATCCGGACCTCGTCCAGGGGGCCCGCCCCCAGTCCGGGAGCGACTCCACACGCGGTGAGCACGGTCACCGCCACGGCGCCGGCGGCGCACCGCAGCAGGCCTCTCATGACGTGCCGCGGCCTCCGTCGTTCGTTCCGTCACTGTCGGTCGGGTCGCCCGCGTCGGGAGCGGACTGCGCGTCGGTCGAGTTCACCGCCGTGACGGAGTTTGCCGACTCGGGCGCGTCCTCGGCTGCGTCGGCGTCCGGTGCGACGGCGATGTCCGTAGCCCCGCTCTGGGCGTTGCCCCCCGTGCGGCGACGCCACAGGTACCCGATCAGCGGGCTCGCCAGGGAGAGCGCGCCCACCGCCAGGAGTCCGGCGGAGATCGGCTGGCTGAGGAAGATCGACCAGTCGCCGTGCGAGATCTGCAGCGCCTGGCGCATCGACCGCTCCATCAACCCGCCGAGGATCACCCCGAGGATAAGCGGAGCCAGTGGGAAGCCGTTCTGTCGCATCAGGTATCCGATGATCCCGAAGCCCAACAGCAGGAACAGGTCGAAGATGCTGAAGCTCAGACCGTAGATGCCGATGACGCAGAACACGACGATCAGGGGCAGCAGGATCGCCGGCGGCGTCTTGAGGATCTTGGCGAAGAGGGGGATCAGCGGCAGGTTGAGTACAAGCAGCACGATGTTGCCGATGTACATGCTGGCGATGATTCCCCAGAACACCTCCGGTCGGTCGCTGAGCATCAGCGGCCCCGGTTGGATTCCCAGCACCATCAGCGCGCCGAGCAGGATCGCGGTGGTCCCGGATCCGGGGACGCCGAGGGTGAGGAGGGGAACGAAGCTGCCGACCGCGGCGGAGTTGTTGGCCGACTCCGGAGCGGTCAGTCCCTTGATGTTGCCCTTGCCGAACGTGTGACCGTCCTTGGCGAGCTTCTTCTCCGAGGCGTAGCCCAGGAACGAGGCGACGGTCGCCCCGGCACCGGGCAGCACGCCGATGAAGAAGCCGAGCAGCGACTGCCGACTGGACACCTTCGTGATACTGCCCAGCTCTTGGCGGTTCAGCCACAGCGAGCCGATGGTCATCGCGTTCATGCCCTGGCTCCGCCGAACCAGGAGCGCGAACACCTCCGCCAGGGCGAAGAGCCCGAGGGCGACGATGAGGAACTCGATGCCCTCGTAGAGTTCCGGCAGCCCGAAGGTGAACCGCTGCACCGGGGTGGTGCTGTCGGTGCCCACCAGGGCGATCATGACGCCCACGACGGCGGCGATCAGTCCCTTGACGAGGTTCTGGCCCGACAGTGAGACGACCGCGGTGAGCCCGAGCACCATCAGCGCGAAGTACTCGGCGGGTCCGAACGCGACGGCGACGCGGGAGAGCTGCGGCGCGACCAGCATCAACAGCACGACACTGATGGTGCCGCCAATGAACGACGCGACCGCCGCCGTGGCCAGGGCCTTGCCCGCGTAGCCCTTGCGGGCCATGGGGTAGCCATCGAAGGACGTCGCCACCGTACTGGCGACGCCGGGCGCGTTCAGCAGGATCGACGAGGTGGACCCACCGAAGATCGCGCCGTAGTAGACGCCCGCGAGCATGATCATCGCCGTCGTGGCGTCGAGCCCGTAGGCGATCGGAATCAGCAGGGCGATCGCGCTCATCGGGCCGAGCCCGGGCAGCAACCCGATGATCGTTCCGGCGAGAACACCGAGGAACACGAACACCAGGTTCTCCGGCGCCAGCGCGATGCTGAACCCGTAGAAGAGTTGGTTGAGGGTCTCCATCAGAACTCCGCTGCCTCAGAAGGGGAATGGGCCGCTGGGGAGGACGACGTTGAGCCCCTCCGTCATGCCGAAGTACAGGACCGCCGTGACGCCCGCGCTCACCGCCAAGTTCACCAGGTGACGGCGGTAGCCGAGGTACCAGGTGGTCAGCACCGTGTAGAGCGTGGTGGACAGCAGGAAGCCCAGGGGGGTGATCAGGGCGATGTAGACCGCGGCGGAAGCGGCGAACAACGCCAGCTCCAGCCGCGGGTCGGACAGTCTCCCCAACCGCGTCCCCGTCTCGGCGCCCTCGTCCGACGTCCCCTCGGAGTCGGCGACGTTGGACGCGGCGCCCGATCCCGAGGCGGTCGCGTCCTTACCGGCGCCGCCCTTCTGCAGGAACAACAGGATCGACAGGATGAGCAGCGCGACACCGAGCCAGCGCGGCAGCGTGGAGGGCTGAACCGGGACCTGAACGGCGGTGAAGTCCGGCATCTGGAACGCCAGCACCAGGTAACCGATCGCGATGAGCCCCAGTGCCACCGCCATGACGCGGTTGGAGAAGCGGAAGGGGGTGTCCATGGGTCAGTCCTGCTCGTTGACGAGGCCGACCTCGTCCAGGATTTCCAGGGAGTCCTCGTGCACCTCGTCCAGGAAGGCGCCGAAGTCCGCGCTGTTCATGTAGGAGTCCTCCCAGCCGAGGTTCTCGCGCTCCTCCTGCCAGGCGTCGCTCTCCACCATCTCGGAGAACAGGTCCTCGTAGTACTCGACCTGCTCGTCGGTGATGTCCGGCGGGCCCATGACGCCCCGCCAGATGTCGAAGGTGTAGTCGATGCCCTCGTCGTTGAGCGTGGGGACGTCCGGGTGGTCGTCGAGGGTCTCGGGCGCGGAGACGGCGAGCATCCGGGCCTCGCCGGCGTCGACCATCGGGATCGCCTCGCCGACGCCGGTGACGACGGCCTCGAGGTGCCCACCGATCATGGAGGTGATGGCCTCACCACCGCCGTCGTGCGGGATGTAGTTGACGTCGGTGGCCTCGCCGCCGGCGGCGTGCACGGCGCCGGCCAGGGCCACGTGGTCCATGCTTCCCGGAGCGGAGCCTCCGCCGATGCTGATGGCCTCGGGGTCGTCGTCGATCGCGTCGACCAGGTCCTGGAAGGTCTCCAGCTCGGAGTCCTCGGGCACGACGTAGGTCATGTACTCGGTGGCGAGCGCGGACAGCGGCGTGAAGTCGTCGTAGGTGTACTCCGACTCACCGGACAGCGGCACGAGGATGATGGGCGGGCTGGTGACGAACAGTCGGTGCGCGTCGTCGGGGGTGTTGGCGATGCCGGCCCAGGCGATGGCGCCGCCGGCTCCCGGCTGGTTCTCGACCTGGATGGAGTCGACCATGTCGTTCTCTTCCAGGACGCGCGCGGTGGTGCGCGCCAACATGTCCCAGCCGCCGCCGGTGTCCGCGGGGGCGATCAGGTCGATCGGGCGCTCCGGCTCCCACTCGCCGTCGGCGTTGGTCCCACCGCCGTCGCCGCCACACGCGGTGGCGAGCACGGCGACCGAGAATCCCGCGACGATGGTGCGACAGGTGCGGGGTGTGCGAAGCATGGGGGTCTCCACGGTTAGGCATGACGTGCAGCACATGCTGCGGGGCGGTACATACGTAACCAGCGGGAAACGCGCTGGAAAACCGTTGTGATCATTAAGCCGGCAGTGGTGGTAACGGTCCTTGTGGTCGTTGTGTCCATGAATCCACGGAGGAGCAGGTAGTTGGTGCGATTGGGGGCGCGACGTGCGACGATGACCCTTTCGTCCGACCCGCCCCCGTGATCTCGCCGTAACGGGGGCCCTTGACCCAAGGAGCGACCGGTGCGCCCCCGCCTGACCCTCGCGGGACAGTTCCTCACCCTGCAGCTCACGATCGTGGCCGCGGTCGTCGTCGCCGTCGTCGGCGTCTCCTTCGCGCAGGCCAGCGAACGTTTCCGGCACGTTGAGGGCCAGGCGATGCTGGCCGTGGCGGAGTCGGCGGCGTCCACCGACGCCATCCGGACCGGCCTGTCCGACCGCGACCAGGAGGGCATCCTCCAGCCGCAGGCCGAGGCGCTGCGCACCCTGTCCGACGCCGACCACCTCATCGTCACCGACCTGGAGCGACGCATCCTGACCTCGGTGAATCCCGGCCTGATCGGGGAGCCGCTGGATCTTCGAGAGAGCACCGTACTCTCCGGCAGCACCTGGGTCGGCGTCATGGACGTGAACGGTGAACGGGTCATCGCCGCCCACGTCCCGGTGATCGACGACGAAGGCCGGATCGTCGGACTCGCGGCCGCGGGGCGGACGGTCCCCGGGCCGATCGGGCAGCTCATCTCGGCGGCGCCGACCCTCCTGGTGCTCGTCGGACTGGCGACTGTTCTCGGCTTCGTCGGCTCGCTGCTGCTGGCCCGCCGGGTCAAACGCCAGACCCTCGGCCTGGAACCGGAGGAGATCGCGCGCCTCGCCGAACACCGCACCGCCATGCTGCACGGCATCAAGGAGGGCGTTCTCGGACTGGACCGGCAGCACCGGGTCACCCTGGTCAACGAGGAGGCCGCGCACCTGCTCCGACTCCCCACGGACTCCCTCGGCCGCCCCCTCGCCGACCTCGGCCTGGAGCCCGACGTACACGAGGCCCTCACCGACCAGGTGCAGGAGCCTGACCGTGTGGTCCTGATCCGTGACCGGCTGGTCACCATGAACTGGATGCCGTTGGAGAGCAGGGACCGGAGGATCGGCTCGGTCACGACGATGCGCGACCGAACGGACCTGTCCCGCCTCCAGCAGGAGCTGGACCTGAGCCGAACCACGACCGACGCGCTGCGGGCACAGGCCCACGAGTTCAGCAACCAACTCCACGTGATCACCGGCCTGTTGGGGTTGGAGGAGTACGACGAGGCCACCCGCTACGTCTCCACCATCGGCGGGACCCGCACCCAGTGGGCCGACGACGTCTCCTCCTTGGTCGCCGACCCGTCGGTGGCGGCGCTGCTCATCGCCAAGGCCAGCGTCGCCGCCGAGCTCGGTGTGGAGCTGCGCGTCTCGCCGGGGACCCGCCTCGAACCGCACAGCGCGGAACTCTCCGACGACTTGGTGATGGTCGTCGGCAACCTGGTCGACAACGCCCTGGAGGCGGTGCGCGGCGACTCCTCGGCGTGGGTGGAGGTGGAGGTCGAGGACTCCGAGTGGGAGGTGCGGGTACGGGTGTGTGACTCCGGCCAGGGAGTCCCGGTTGAGCTGGCCGGCGAAGTGTTCCGGCACGGCTTCAGCACCAAACCCGCGGGGGGTACCTACCGTGGGGTGGGGCTCGCCCTAATCCGGCTGGTGTGCGGCCGACGCGGCGGATCGGCCTCGGTCCACGGGTCGGAGTTCGTCGCCACACTGCCCCACGGCCCCACCGAGGAACGCTTCGGCGACAGGACCGTGTCCCTGCCAGGGAAGGAGGCCCCGTGATTCGCGTGCTCGTCGTGGACGACGACTTCATGGTCGCGCGCATCCACCGGCGCATCGTCGAGCGTGTCCCCGGTTTCACGGTGGTCGCCGAGGCGCGCACCGGCGCCGAGGCGTTGGAACTCGTCCGTGGTCACTCCCCCGACCTCGTACTTCTCGACATCTACCTGCCGGACATCACCGGGATCGAGGTGCTGCGCCGACTGCGGGAGCTGGAGGAGCGGGTGGACGTTCTCGCGGTGACCGCCGCGAAGGACGCCGCGACCGTGCGCAAGGCACTGCACGGCGGCGTGGTGCACTACGTGATCAAGCCCTTCGAACCGGAGGTGCTGCACGACCGACTCACTCACTACCGCGACACCCGCACCGGTCTCCTCACCGAGGGCGACCACCACCAGGACGCCCTGGACCGTGTCTTCGGCACCCCGTCTCGGCCCCGGGCCGAGCCCGAGCCGCCGCCACGCACGCCCAAGGGCCTGAGCCACGAGTCGGTGCAGCTCATCGAGACGGTGCTCCGCCGCGAGGGCGACCTCTCCGCCTCCGAGTGCGCGCAACGCACCGGCCTGTCCCGGGTGAGCTCCCGCCGTTACCTGGAGTTCCTCGTCGAAGGCGGCAAAGCCGAAGTCCACCTCCGCTACGGCACCGCCGGCCGCCCGGAGCGCCGCTACCGCTGGAACGGGTGACTACCGGGCCAGCAGGTCCTTGAGTGCCTGGTCGATGAAGTTGGTGTCGGTGGAGTGGGCGCCGACGCCGGCGAAGTGTCCCCAGACCGACGGAATGGGGCGGAACTCGGCGTTCGGCATGAGGGACGTCTCGTACTCGCTGTCCTCGGGGGTGAAATAGAGGTCGGTCTGGCCGGGCATCACGATGGCGCGGGCGGTGATGGAGCCGAGCGCGGCCTCGAAGTCGCCGTGGAACCGGTCGTTGGCGGCGACGTTTCCCGTCTGCCAGGTCTTGGCCATGGCGAGGAGGTTGTTCGGGTCGCGTTCCAGGAAGAACCCCTCCCAGTAGCCGACGAGGAAGTCCTCCAGGGAGGTGAATCCGAGGTCGCGCCACAGTTCCGACCGGTAGAACGCCTGGGAGACGCCCCAGCCGGCGTAGACGCGGCCCACCGCGCGCAGCGCGCGGTGTGGCTTGGTGGTGTACCAGCCGTCGTCCCAGGCGGCGTCGGTGTGGATGGCCGCGCGCACCGCCTCCAGGAAGACGTGGTTGTGTGGCCAGCACTTCGCGGTGCCACAGAAGGGCGCGATGCGTTCGACCATGTCGGGGTACGCCGCGCCCCACTCGAACGACTGCATCGCGGCCATGGACCACCCAGTGACCAGGGAGACTCGTTCGATGCCGAGCCTCTCGGTGACCAGCCGGTGCTGCAACCGCACCTGGTCGTGCACGGTCACCAGCGGGAACCGGCTCTGGTTGAACGGCTCGGGAGTGTTGCTCGGCGAGCTGGAGAGCCCGTTGCCCAGCATGTTGGGCACGATGACGAACCGATCCGCGGGGTCGAGCGCCCGTCCCGGGCCGATCAGCCATTCGTTGTCGGGGTGCTGCCCGGAGTACCAGGTGGGGTAGACGACGACGTTGTCCCGCGCGGCGTTCAGTTCGCCGTAGGTCTTGTAGGCGAGCTCGACCCGCGGCAGCGTGAAACCCGACTGCAGCGCGACGTCGTCGAACACCGCGATCTCGTAGTCCCGCTGGCCCATGCGTCCACTCCTCAACGTCGACCGGAACACACCGCGTGGGGCGGACGGCCCCGTGCCATCGCACGACACCGTCGCAGGTGATCCGTCCCCGGCCTACGGCCACGCAAAACCCCGCACCCGTTCGGCGCGGGAGGCACTCGCCTCTCCGACACATTCAACGGACAATCCGCTGGTCGGGACCATTGGCGTGTGTCCACAGATCCGGCGCGCGGCTTGTCCCGGGTAGCCAGTCGAGCGATCCTGGATGCATGGACTTCTCCAGTACCGCATCCGCACCGAGGTCGGTGCGCGCTGAGCTCGCACGGGCTCTGGCGCGCGTCGCCGAGCTCGACCCGTACGGGGTGGAGGAGGCGGAACTGGTGGGTGTGGTCACCGACTGCGCCAAACTGGCCGCCGCCACCGCCGGTATGAAACTGGCGGCGGTCGCGGAGTTGGCCCGGCGGTTCGACGAGCACGAGCACGGGGCTCTCGCGTCGGGCGCGGAATGCGCTGGAGCGGAGGTCTCGCTGGCGCTGCGCCTCACCCCGGCCGCCGCGGACCGGCTTGTCGTTCTGGCTCAAGGTCTCGCGGATCGGCTGCCCGCTACCGCGACCGCGCTACGGGGCGGGCGCATCGGTGAGGACAAGGCGCGTGTGCTGGTGGAGGAAACCATCAATGTCTCCCCAGACGTGGCCCAGCGGGTCGAAGAACGGGCGCTGTCCTTCGCGTCACGCCTGACCGCCCCCCGCTTCCGCCGACGGGTGCGCGTGCTCGTCATAGAGACCGATCCCGACGGCGCGGCCCAGCGACGCGACGCCGCTGTCGCCGAACGACGGGTAGGCATGTGGGACGACGGCGAAGGCACTACCACCCTCGCCGGTTCCAGCCTTCCCGCTGGGCCCGCGATCGAGGCCTACCACCACCTCGACGCGATGGCGCGTCAGCTCCACCGCACCGAAGCCGACCTCATGCGCCAGCCGCGAACCCTGGAACAGGTTCGCGCTGACCTCTTCCTCGACATGATCCGTGGTCGCTCCCCGAGGCCATCCCCACACGAGGACGGTTCTTCCGCGCCAGCGCGAGTCGATCTCCCGGCCACCAACGACGACACGCATTGGCCAGGAGATCCCCCGGCCAGCACCGGGGAAAGCCTGCTCCCAGCCGACACCCACCACCCGCCCCCCACCCCTGTTGGACGGCTCCACCTCACGATCCCCTTCGACACGCTCATCGGTGAAGGACAGGCGCCCGGGGAAGCCGCCGGCTACGGACCCCTCCTCGCCGACGTCGCCCAACACCTCGCACAACGCGCTCTCGCCTCGCCCCGGTCCACGCTGGCGTGCTGGACCGTCACCGACGAGCATGGCGGCGCCGTCGCCCACGGCACCACCAGTTATCGGCCCAGTACCCGGATGCGCGCTGAAATCCTCGCTCGGCACGCGAACTGCGCGTTCCCGACCTGCGGCCAGCCGGCGACCCGTTGCGATCTGGACCACACCACCCCGTACGACAAGGGCGGACCGACCTGCCCCTGCAACCTCGCTCCCCTGTGTCGCCGGCATCACCGCCTCAAGCAACACCTCGACTGGCGCATCACCCACCCGGCTCCAGGGCATCTCACCTGGAAGACACCCACCGGGGCCGTCCATACCGCTCAGCCCAGGGCGATATCCACGCGCTACGCCTCTCCCCGGGACCCCCCACCCACATCACGCGCCCCGTAAGAGCGCCCGGTCACTCGCGCAGCGAGCGTGCTCCGGGGGACGGAGTGGGGGTGAACGAGGTGGGGGGCGTGAAGGCCCTCCGGGCGAAGGCGTCGCGGACCGCGGCGGTGCACCGTGGGGCCGTGCCCGACTCCACGAGGGAGATCACGCATCCGCCGAAGCCGCCGCCTGTGATTCGGGCTCCCAGTGCGCCGGCCGTCAGCAGCGCGTCGACGGCGGTGTCGACCTCGGGGACGCTGACCTCGAAGTCGTCGCGCAGGGAGACGTGGCTGGCGGTGAGGAGCGGACCGATCGCGCGGGTCCGTCCCTGACGGAGGAGGTGCACGGTCTCCAGCACTCGCGCGTTCTCGGTGACGACGTGCCGGACCCGTCGGCGGAGGCGGTTCTCGGGGAGGGCCGCGAGCGCGCCGGGGAGGTCGGTCGGGTCCACGTCCCGCAGCGCGGGAACACCGAGCAGCACCGCCGCCCACTCGCACGTCCAGCGCCGTTCGGCGTACTCGTCGGTGACGAGCCGATGCGGGGCGCGGGTGTCGATGACCAGGAACTCGGTGTCGTCCTCCCCCGGGGCCAGGGGCACGGGCGTGGTCTCGAGGGAACGGGCGTCGACCAGCAGCGCGTGCTGGTCGATCCCCAGCAGGACCGCGAGTTGGTCCATGATGCCGCAGGGCATCCCGACGAAGTCGTTCTCGGCGCGCTGGGCGGTCCGGGCCGTGGCGTGTGGGTCGAGGTCAAGGCCGTAGAGGTCCGAGGTGGCCCGGGTGACCGCGCACGTGAGCGCGGCCGAGGAGGACAGGCCGGCCCCCAGGGGCACGGCACTGTCGACCAGGATCTCCATCCCACCCACGGGGTGGCCGGCCCGGACGAGATCCCACACCACGCCGGCCGGGTAGGCCGCCCAACCCCGCACCGTCCCCGGCGCGAGCTCGGGGGCAGTGGTGTCCAGAGTCCCGTCGGCCTGGCGGGAGCGGATGGTCAGGGTGTCGTCGCCGGTCGGGGCGGCGGCGACGGTGAGCAGGTGCGGCAGGGCGAAGGGGAGCGCGAACCCGTCGTTGTAGTCCGTGTGCTCGCCGATCAGGTTGATGCGCCCGGGCGCCGCCCACAGGGCCTCGGGTTCCCGGCCGAAGACGGAGCGGAAGTCCGCCGCCAGCACCGCACCACGACCGCCGGCGTCGTTGTCGTCATCCCCGGTCACAACTGACGCCTTCGTATCCAGCGCGGTCGCCGCCGCCAACGTCGCGTCGGGACCGGTTCCGCTCGAAGTTCCAGGCGTCGCCGATGGTTTCCTCGAGACCGCGGCGCGGCGTCCAGTCCAGCTCCGCCCAGGCGCGGTCGTTGCTGGCGACGAGGACCGCCGGATCGCCGTGGCGACGCGGACCGGCCACCGACGGGAGCGCTTCTCCGGTGACCCGACGGACGGCGTCGAGGATCTCGCGGACGGTGTGCCCGGTGCCGCTCCCCAGGTTGATCGCCCGGAACCGGCCGGGCTCGGCGCGGTCCAGGGCCCGCAGGTGGGCGTCGGCCAGATCGACGACGTGCAGGTAGTCCCGGACGGCGGTTCCGTCCCGAGTGGGGTAGTCGGTTCCGTGGATCCGGGCGGGTTCGGTCCCCTCGTAGGCGGCGCGCAGCAGGCTGGGGATCAGGTGGGTCTCCGGGGTGTGGCGCTCGCCCAGGCCGCCCCAGGCGCCGGCGACGTTGAAGTACCGCAGGCTCACCACGCCGAGGTCGTAGGCCTCGGCCCAGGACGACACCATGTGGTCCACGGCCAGTTTGCTGGCGCCGTAGGGGTTGGTGGGGACGGCGGGGTCGGTCTCCCGAATGGGGGTGGACACCGGGTCTCCGTACACGGCGGCGGTGGACGAGACCACCAGGCGACGTGTCCCCCAGCCGGCGGTCGCGTCGAGGAGGGCGAGGGTGCCGGCCACGTTGGTGCGCCAGTACGCCTCGGGGTCGGTCGTGGATTCGCTCACCAGTGACTTCGCCGCGAGATGCACCACCGCGTCGACGGGGCCGCGCACGGTCTCGCCCGCGTCGCGGACGTCGGCCCGGACCAGCGGGACTCCCACGGGCACCGCGTCGGCGTGCCCGGTGGAGAGGTCGTCGAGGACGACGACGTCGTGCCCGGCCTCGGCGAGGAGCTTGGTGACCACGCTGCCGATGTATCCGGCGCCCCCGGTGACGAGGACTCTCATGACAGCGCCTCCCGCAGCCGCGTGGCGATCGTCTCCGGTGGAACGTCGTTGACGAACACACCCATGGCGGCCTCCGATCCGGCGAGGTACTTGAGTTTCCCCGGCGCGCGGCGCACGGAGAGGAGCTCCAGGTGGAGGTAGGCGAGGTCGCGTTTGGTACGGACCGGCGCCTGGTGCCAGGCCGACACGTAGGGCATGGGCAGGTCGAACAGCCGGTCCATCGCGCGGAGGACGGAACGGTAGAGGACGCTGAAGTCGTCCCGTTCGGCGTCGGTCAGCGCGGGGAGGTCCGGGACCCGCCGGTGGGGGTAGAGATGGACCTCGACCGGCCAACGCGCGGCGGCCGGGACGAACGCCGTCCAGTGCTCGGTCGTCCGCACGACGCGGAGTCCGGCGAGCCGTTCGGCGTGCAGATTGTCGGCGTAGAGGTTGCGACCGGTCCGGTCCTGGTACTCCGTCGCCGAGTCGAGGGCGCGGGTGGTGCGGGGGGTGACGAAGGGGTAGCCGTAGATCTGGCCGTGGGGGTGGTGCAGGGTCACCCCGATCTCCGGCCCCCGGTTCTCGAAACAGAACACCTCCTCCACCGCGGGGCTCGCGGCGAGAGCCTGGGTGCGGTCGGCGAGGACGTCGACGATGGTGCGGATCCGCCGCTCGGGCAGGTCCGCGACGGACGCGTCGTGGTCCGGGGTGAAGCACACGACCTCGCAGCGGCCCCGCGCGTGGCCACGGGACGACACCAGTTCGCCGACGTCGGGGAGGGAGGTGTCCGGGGCGGCCATCAGGGCCGGGAAGCGGTTCTCGAAGCAGACCACGTCGTAGGTGGACGCCGGGATCTCGCTCTGGTTGTCCGCGCTGGACGGACACAGGGGGCAGGAGTCGGAAGGGGGTAGGTGTGTGCGCTCCTGCCGGTGGGCGGCGATCACCACCCACTCGCGGCGGAGGGGGTCGAACCGCATCTCCGGGGCGGTGGGGCGGTCCTCCGCCGCGCGCCGGTCGACGGGGACGGCGGGCTCCGCACGTGCCCCCGCTTCCCCCGGCCGGCCGCCGCTCGGTGCGGTCTCGTCGTAGTAGAGGATCTCGCGGCCGTCGGCCAGGGTTCCCGTCGTCTTCCTCACGGCTCGTCCCGTTCCCCCTGGTCGTGCTGGTCCCCGTTCCCACGGTCCGGATCGGCGAGGATCACCCGGTCCACGTGGCCGCTGAGCGCGTCGTGGGCCTCGTCGTCGAGTCCGGTGTCGGTGACGAGGACGTCGCAGCGGGACAGCGGGGCGATGGTGCTGATACCGACGGTCTGCCACTTGGTGTGGTCCGCGACGACGATGAGGGTGCGGGCGGCCTCGACGAGCGCGGCGTTCGTCTCCGCCTCCATCAGGTTCGGCGTGGTGAAGCCGGCGCGTTCGGTCATCCCGTGCACGCCGAGGATCAGGACGTCCAGGTGGAGGTTACGCAGCGCGGCCACGGCGATCGGGCCGACGAGCGCGTCCGACGGGGTGCGGAAGCCGCCGGTCAGTGCCACCGTCTGATCCGGCCGGGAGGCGCGGTAGAACACCTCGGCGGCCTGGAGGCTGTTGGTCACCACCGTGAGGCCCGTGGTGTCGCGGAGGTGATGGGCGACGGCGCGGGTCGTCGTCCCGGCACTGAGCCCGACGGCACTGCCCGGCTCGACCAGCCGGGCCGCCTCACGGGCGATCGCGTCCTTCTCCCGCTCCTCGCGCGTGGACTTCACCGCGAACCCGGGTTCCTCCGTGCTGGTGACGTGCGGAGCGACGGCTCCGCCGTGCACCTTACGGATCGCGCCGCGGGACTCTAGCGCGTCGAGGTCCCGGCGGATGGTCATGTCGGAGACGGAGAGACTCTCCACCAGGTCGGTGACCCGTACTCCCCCGGACCGGCGCACCTGGTCCAGGATCAGCTCGCGCCGCTGCGCAGCCAGCATCCGTCCTCCGGAATGGTAGATCGTGTTCGAATGTGTTTGAAACAGTTTCCCATCGCGACCTCGACTGTCAACTATCTCCGCAACTGGGCTGTTCCGACCAGCGATCACGTTCAGTTTTGGTGAGAAACGTTGACATCACCCGCGTCTGGTGCGGATGATGTGGTTTCCAGTGACCGTGGTCACATGACCGATCTGCAGCGAGGGGCCCACGATGCGCAACATCAGTCCTGCCCTGGGGGCACGGTGGAAGGTGGCCGGAGCGGCCGCGCTCGTGGGGGTCCTCGCGGCGACAGCCTGTGGCGGCGACGGTGGCGGGGGCGACGACAGCGAGGTCGAGGTCTTCTCCTGGTGGACCGGTGGCGGTGAGGCGGCGGGACTCGACGCCCTGATCGAGGAGTTCGAGGCCAACAACGACATCTCCTTCGTGAACGCCGCCGTGGCCGGTGGTTCCGGCACCAACGCCCAAGCCGTCCTCGAGGGACGCCTGCAGAGCCAGGATCCACCGGACTCCTTCCAGGGCCACGCCGGCGCCGAGCTCCGTGACTACATTGAGGCCGACTACCTGGAGCCACTCGACGACTTCTTCGAAGAACAGGGCCTGAACGACGCCTACCCGGACCAGCTGCTGGACCAGGCGAGCTACGAGGGCAGCGTGTACTCCGTCCCGGTGAACAT
Organism: Spiractinospora alimapuensis; assembly: GCF_018437505.1. NCBI lineage: Bacteria > Bacillati > Actinomycetota > Actinomycetes > Streptosporangiales > Nocardiopsidaceae > Spiractinospora > Spiractinospora alimapuensis. The sequence goes on from NZ_CP072467.1 coordinate 2,936,131, forward strand.
CCACCGGTCCAACGTGCTCTGGTACAACCCCTCCGTGCTGGAGGACGCCGGGCTCGACCCCGAGGCCCCTCCGGAGAGCGTCGAGGACTTCGTCGCGGCGTTGGAGCAGGTCGAGGAGGAGACCGACGTCATCCCCCTGTCCGTCGGGGCGCAGTGGACCGTGGACCACCTGCTGGAGAGCGTCCTGCTGGGTTCCTTGGGCACCGAGGCCTACAACGCCCTCTGGGAGCCGGACGCCGACTGGAGCACGGCCGAGGTCAGCGACGCGTTGGACGACTTCGCGACCATCATGGAGTTCACGCAGGAGGAGTCGGACGCCGAGGACTGGCAGGAGCCCTCACAGCGGATCGTGGACGGCGAGGCCGCGTTCAACATCATGGGCGACTGGGCCGCCGGCTTCTTCGACGAGCTGGAGATGACCCCCGGCGAGGACTACATGTGGGCCGCGTCGCCAGGAACCGACGGCACCCACATGTGGCTGTCGGACAGCTTCACCCTGCCGGTCGGCGCACCCAACGAGGGCGCGGCACTGGAGTGGCTGGAGTTCGTGGGCAGCCAGGAGGGCCAGGACATCTTCAACCCCCTCAAGGGCTCGATCCCCGCCCGGACCGACGTCGACCCCGCGGCCTACGCCGACAGCGAGTACCTCACCTGGGCGCTCGAGGAGTGGGAGTCCTCCGAACTGGCCGGGTCGTTCTGGCACGGGGTCACCGTCGACAACCGGTGGAAGAGCGACATCGACACCGCACTGGGCCTCTACCTGCAGGACGACGACCTGGAGACGCTGCAGGAGCAGCTCGCTCAGGCCGCGCAGGAGACCGAGTAGTGGACCGCCCGTCCTGTCGGGGAGGGGAGACCTGCCGGTGAAGCGGGCACGCGCGTGGCTGCCAGGCCTCCTCCTCGTCTCCCCCTCCATCCTGTTGATCGGTGTCTTCGTCTACGGACTGATCGGCTGGAACTTCCGACTGGCCCTCAGCGACCAGCACAACCCCATCGACGACGGGGACTTCGTCGGGTTCGCCAACTTCGTGGCGCTGTGGCAGGAGGCGCGCTGGCCCGCCGCCGTCGGCAACGCCGTCGTGTTCACCGTGGTGTTCGTGGGCGGCGCCCTGGTGATGGGGTGGCTCCTCGCACTGCTGCTCGACAAGGGGATCAAGGGCGAGTCCACGTTACGCACCATCTACCTGGCGCCGATGGCGGTGTCGTTCATCGCGACCGGTGTGGTGTGGCGGTGGCTGATGAACCCGGCGCCCGCCGACCGCGCGACCGGGTTGAACGCGCTCTTCGTCAACCTCAACCTGGACTTCCTGGTCAACAGTTGGTGGACCGCGCCGAACTTCGGCATGGCCGCGATGGCGCTCCCGGCGATCTGGCAGCTCTCCGGCTACATCATGGCGCTGTTCCTGGCCGGGTTCCGTGGGGTGTCGGAGGACCTGCGGGAGGCCGCCCGCGTCGACGGGTGCTCGGAGTGGCAGGTGTACTGGCACGTCGTCATGCCGCAGCTCCGCCCCGTCACCCTCTCCGCCGTGATCATCCTCGGGCACATGTCGTTGAAGGTGTTCGACCTGATCATCGCGATCGCCGGGAAGCAGATCGTCGCCGACGTCCCCGCCGTCTACATGTGGGACATGGTCTTCGAGGTGCGTGACCCCGCCAAGGGAGCCACCATCGCCGCGTACATGCTGATCGCGGTGGCGGCCTTCGTCATCCCCTACCTCGTGTGGAGCATGCGCAAGGAACGAAGCGAGGGGCGGGCATGACCATCACCACCAGCGGAGCGACCCGGCCGGTCGGCGGGGGGCGTCGGGCCACGGCGGCCCGCACGGCCAAGTTCGTGGTGCTGTTCCTTGTGGCCGCGGTGTTCCTCCTGCCGATGTACGTCCTGCTGGTCACCAGCTTCAAACCCTTCGAGGAGGCCACCGCCTCGGCCGCGTGGCTCCTGCCCCGGAACTGGAGCCTGGAGGCGTGGACCGTCGCCTGGCGGGAGCTCGCGCCCGGGCTGTGGAACAGCGTGAAACTGGTGGTGCCCAGCGCCGTCATCTCCGCGGTACTGGGCTCCATGAACGGCTACGTCCTGGCCAAGTGGCGCTTCCCCTACGCCGACGTCGTGTTCACGCTGTTCCTGTTCGGGATGTTCATCCCCTACCAGGCGGTCATGATCCCGCTGCAGCAGCTCATGATCTCCGCGAACCTGATGGGCGGCCTGTTCCCGGTGATCCTCGCGCACGTCGTGTACGGGATCCCGATCTGCACCCTGATCTTCCGCAACTACTACGCGAGCGTCCCCGACGGCCTGATCGAGGCCGCCCGCGTCGACGGGTGCGGCATGCTGCGCACCTACGCGTCGGTCATCCTCCCGATCTCCGCCCCCGCCTTCGCGGTCACGTTGATCTGGCAGGTCACCCAGGCCTGGAACGACTTCCTGTTCGCGGTGTTCCTCACCGGCCCCAACAGTTGGCCGGTCACCGTCCAACTCAACAACGTCGCCGGCGCGATGACCGTCGCCTACAACCAACAGATGGCCGCCGCCATCCTCGCCTCGCTGCCCACCATCGTCATCTACCTCATCCTGGGCCGCTACTTCATGCGCGGCCTGATGGCGGGATCGCTCAAGGGGTAGGCGCCGGGCGCGCCGCCCGACGCCTACGGCCACCGTCGCGCTCCAGCCACCACTGGGAGATCACGAGCGAGAACGCGAGGCTGAGCCAGATGTTGATACTCGTCGCGCTCTGCAACATCAGTTCGTCGCTTCCGGCGTAGACGGTGTCCACGACCTGGGCGAGGCTGATGATCGCCGGGATCGCGAAGATTCGGCTGACGATGATGGACATCGTCAGCACGAAGCTGCGGATCATCCACCGCCGGTGCTCGTCGAACCGCCGCGCCCGCGCGGCCAGGAACCCGCGCAGGGTGACGAAGAGCCACAGCAGCGCGATGACGATGTTGCCGACCATGGTGGATGGCCCGAACGGCGTGTGCAGGCCGATGTACACGGCGGTCACTCCGGCCGGCACGACCCCCGCGAGGACGTAGACCCGCCCCGTGATCCGGTGTCCGCGGCGGTGACGCCGACGAAACCACGGCCAGATCTGGAAACAGCAGGTCACCATGGCCACGGTCCCGGTGAGGACATGGGTGACCAGGAGCGGGTAGTAGACCCACCGCGGCGGGACACCCGCCCGAGGTCGACGGATTCGACGACTGGCGGCTCGCGGTGAACCACTGGGCCGGCGAGCTGTGGACCGTCTTCCAGCGGCGCCCCTGGCTGCTCCGCATCCCCTTCGACCGCCCCCCCTTGGGCCCGAACCAACTGACCTGGCTGGACCGCCTCCTCCAGTGCCTTCAGACCGCTGGGCTGCGTGGCGAGGAGTCGATGGCGTCCGGCCTCTTCCTGATCTCGGCGATCCGAGGCCTCGCCCTCGTCGACACCGATCTGGGCCGCTCGTCTCAGCACACCGAGGCGCCAACCGATACGTCAGGCATCCTCGCCCAACTCGTCGACCACGCCACCTTCCCTGGCCTCGCGAAGGCGATCGCCCACACCGAACAGGCGACCGCCCCCCTCACCCCCGACTCCCCCATCCCCGTCCAACTCCGCTTCGGCCTCGACCGCTTCTGCGACGGCGTGGAGGCCTGGGTGAAGAACGCCCGCTCCTGAGCGGCGGCGACAGGACGGATCCGAGACGCGCACGAACGGCGAGCACCGGGTGGATCACCGTTCGGTGCCTCACCCGCCATCCCTACTTTTTCGCCACAGGGATCGACGACGGCCGCGGTGACGCAGCCTCCGCCCCTGGGGAGGGCGCGAATCCGGATCCTCCGCGTTGGTTTCCGACACCCGAGAATCCCTTATCAAACCGTGAATTCGCTAAACGCGAATTCGTTACTGATCCACTGTTCTACTGGCCCTCGGGAGGGCGCCACCGGGGGGCGCGAGCGGCAGCCATGGGAGTGGGGCGCCGCGCGGCGAGATTCTTCCACCGACGCAGGCCACCAGCAGTCAGGGAAGAGCACGCTATGGAATTCCACGAGCGCCTCGGTGCGATCGCCGCCAAGATCCGCAGTCAGCGGGACACGATCCAGACCGAGGAAGCGACGAAGAACGCGTTCATCATGCCGTTCATCGCCCAGGTCCTCGGCTACGACGTCTTCGACCCCCGAGAGGTCGTTCCGGAGTTCACCGCGGACGTGGGGGTGAAGAGGAACGAGAAGGTCGACTACGCCATCATCCACGAGGGCGAGGTCCAGATCCTGGTCGAGTGCAAGAAGTCGACCGAACCGCTGAGCACCGAGCACGCCGGACAGCTCTTCCGGTACTTCGCGGTCACCAACGCGCGCATCGCGGTCCTCACCAACGGCATCACCTACGAGTTCTACACGGATCTCGACTCACCGAACCGGATGGACGAGAAACCGTTCCTGATCGTCGACCTCCTGTCACTCGACGAGACGCTCCTCCCGGAGCTGAGGAAGCTCACCAAGGAGGCCTTCGACCTGGACTCGGTCATCAACGCGGCCGAGCAACTCCGGTTCCTGGGCTCGATCAAGCGGACCCTCGCCGCACAGTTCCGGGAGCCCGAGGAGGAGTGGGTCCGCTTCTTCTGGAAACGCGCCACGGACGGGTCACTGACCAAACGACGTCTCGAGCAGTTCACGCCGCTCGTCGCGGAGGCGGCGTCCCAGTTCCTCAACGACCAGGCGAACGAACGTCTCAAGGCCGCGCTGGGCGCCGGCCAGAGTCCACCGGCCGACCACGAGGGGGACGGCGAGACCGACGACACGGACACCGGGAGTGAGTCCCACGGCGAGGACGCGGAGGGAACGGACTCCGAGATCGTCACCACGCTGGAGGAGCTGGAGGGCTACCGCATCGTCAAGGCGATCGCCGGGCTGGAGGTCGCCCCGGGGAGGATCACCTACCGCGACTCCAAGTCGTACTTCGCGGTGCTGGTGGACGACAACAACCGCAAACCGGTGGCCCGTCTGCACTTCAACGCCAAGACACGCAGACACCTCGGGACGTTCGACGCCGAGAAGAACGAGACCCGGCACTTGATCTCCGGGCCGGAGGACATCTATCTCCACAGCGACGCGATCCGCGCGGCCGCCCGGACCTTCGGCGGCTGAGGTGAGGGGTGGGGCAAGGCCCCCGTGCCATGCCCCACCCCTCACCTCTCGTCGGTCGCGTTCATCTCCACGAAGTGCGGGTTGTACATGACGCCGAGGACGTTGCCGAAGGGATCGAGGAAGGCCGTGGTGATGAAGCCTTCGCCCCGGTCCTTGAGCGGCTCGATCTCGGTGCAGCCCAGGGCGACCAGGCGTTCGTGGGCGGCGTGGACATCGTCGACGTGCCAGTACATCACTGTGCCACCCGGGCCAGGGGACAGGGTCTCCGGGCGGTAGCGGCTGTCGATCAAGCCCAGCTCGTCCTGGTTGTCGCCCACCCGGAACTCGTAGTACCCGACCTTCCCCCCTACTCCGGGCACCGAGAAGTAAGGTTCGATGCCAAGCAGATCCGCGTACCAGCGCTTCGCGGCCTCCAGATCATCGGCCCAGTAGCTGACCGTGGCCATTCCTCGCAGCATGGGTTTCTCCCCCGGGTCGTGCGTCAGGGACGTCACGGACGGTAGACGTGATCGCGGACGATGAGTGTCCGCGATCTGGGCCCCGCTCGCCCCTCGCTCCTCCTTCCTGCGTCCTACCCGCGGAAACGCCCGCGCACATGGGTCGGCCGGGACATCTGTCATGCCCAACGGATGACAGCGAGCCCTGCCACGGGTGGCTCCAGGACGGGAGGATGGTGATCGAGGGAGGCACCATGTCCGAACAGCCCCAGAAGCGACGACGCTATGGTCTGACCGGCGTCGTCATGGTCGTGTGCGGAGCGTTCTTCGGCCTGATCATGGGCGACCTCGTAGTCGGCGCCATCTTCGGTGCCGCATTCGGTGCCGCGATCCTGCTGCTCTACCCGAAGACGTGACGCGTTGAGCGCGTGGGGAACCCCCGAGGGCAGCTATTCCCCCGGGCGTTCCCCACGGGGAAGCTGGCAGGCGGGAGTCGCTCCGGGCAGCCGGTGCCGGTTGGCGGCCACGAGCCGATAGCCGAGCTCCGCCACGTCCCGCACAACCGGCGCGCGCAGCAGGAACCCCAGCGCGTGCCATCCCCGACCACGGGTGTGCCGGAGGAGCTCACCGACGGCCGCGGCTCCACTGTGGACGTCTCCCCTGGGTCCGACCCACAGCACCGCCCGGCGTGCACGCGCGACGCTGACACCCATCGTGGCCAGGTCGGCGTCCTGCCAGGCCCGCACGGTGGTGCGCACAGGAAGGCGGTCGACGACGAACCACACGCAGCGCGTACAGAAGCCGCAGTCGCCGTCGTACAGAAGCACCGGCTCGTGGGTGGTCATGGGATACACCTTCCCACCCACCTACCACCGACGCTCGGGGACTCGGGATCGTCAGGCGTTCGCGCCCCCGTCCACTGTGATCGCGCTCCCGGTGATGGTCGCCCCACCTGGACCGGCGAGGTAGGCGACCGTCGCGGCGACCTCGTCCGCGGTGTTGTAGCGCCCCAGGGCGGTGAGGTACCGCTGGTCGTCGGCGCCGGGCCCGTCCGCCGGGTTCATGTCGGTGTCGGTGGAGCCGGGGTGCACGACGGTCGCTGCGATCCCGCGCGGCCCAAGATCACGGGCGACCCCACGCGTGAACCCCACCAGCGCGGCCTTGCTCATCGAGTACAAGCTGGTCCCCGGCCCGGGAGCACGCTCTGCCAGGTTGCTCCCGATACTGATGATCCGCCCTCCGTCCGTCATCCGCCGGGCGGCGGCCTGCGTCGCGACGAACACGCCGCGCACGTGGACGGCCATGATCCGCTCGTAGTCGGCGAGCGTGAAGTCGTCGATGTCGCCGTAGGTGAAGATGCCGGCGTTGTTCACGAGGATGTCGAGGCGTCCGAAGGCGTCGACCGCGTGGTCCACGGCGGCCACCACCTGCTCCGGCTCCGCGACGTCCGCGCGCACCGCCACCGCGCTCCCGCCCTCGCTCTCGATCCCCGCGACGACGCCCTTCGCCCGCTCCTCGGCCGTGTTGTAGGTCAGGGCCACACTCGCTCCCTGGGATGCCAGTCGGGTGGAGATCGCCGCGCCGATACCGCGGCTTCCGCCGGTGACCAGCGCGACTTTGCCCTGTAGTGAAGTCATCGTTCATCCTCGATTTCTGTGTCGATCGATACATAATTGCTAGCATGGGTGTGGCGGACAGGTCAACGTGAGGAGGTCGAATGAGCGGACGTGGGCGCCCCCGGCAGTTCGACCGGCGTGCGGCCCTGCGCACGGCCATGCTCCTGTTCTGGGAACACGGCTATGCCGGAACCTCGATGAGCATGCTCACCGCGTCCATGGGAATCACGTCGACGAGTCTCTACGCGGCCTTCGGCTCCAAGGACGAGTTATTCCGGGAGGCGATCCGGCTCTACGACTCCCCTGACAGCTCACCGACCGAACGCGGGCTCAGGGAGCCCTCCGCCCGTGGGGCCGTCGAGGCGGCCCTGCGTGGCAACGCCGACGCCTACGTGGACCCCGACACCCCACCCGGTTGCATGGTGGTGCTCGCTGGCCTCAACCTGGGCTCGGGCCAGGAGCACATCGGCCGTTTCCTCGCGCAGAACCGCCGGGAGGTCCGGGCCCGGATCAGCGCGCGGATCCAGCGCGGCGTCGACGAGGGAGACCTCCCCGCGAGCTCGGACCGCGACGCCCTCGCGGCCTATGTGACAACCGTGATGCACGGCCTGTCCATCCTGGCCAGGGACGGCTGCGGACGCGACGAAGCACACCAGGTCGTCGACAGCGCGATGGTCGGCTGGGACGCACTCATTCGCCAGTACGAGGAGGGCACGGTAGCGGCCCGCCAACCAGCGGAGTGACCAGCCGGACGGCGACGGGGAGCCGCCTCAGCCGAGTCGGATGTGAGTGGCGCTCGTCCACGCACGCCGGAGGCGCCCCAACAGCGGCCCGTCGGTGTTGGGGGCGAGCCCCAGCCCGGCGGACGCGGCGACGCGGTCGGCGACCTCGGCGACGGTGAGACCATCAGTCCACACGTGCTCCGCGAACTCCGGCTCGGCCAGCCGCTCCAGGCAGGTGTCGAGCTTGGTGACCGCGAAACTCTCCCAGCGCAGCGGAGCGCCCCGGCCCGCGAGCAGTTCGGCGGCCCGTCCCCCCGCGCGCCCGTTCAACCGCCGCAGCACCGTGTGACGCTCCGCGAGCAACGCGACGTGACGCACCGTGTGGCCACGGTGGCGTAGCCGGTCGATGATCTCCTCGAAGTAAGCTGGCTCGACGAGTGTCATCGGTGCGATGACGGGCGCCTTCCGTGTCGTCAGCACCCGGTCCAGTACCTCGAACACGCCCTGGCGCCAGGCCGGGAACTCCTGGAAGTCGGGGCTCGTCCCCCGGGGCATCATCCGTCGCAGTCCGAACCCGACGTCCTCGGGGTCACAGACAACGCTGCCGGCGAGTCGCCGACGCAGCTCGTAGGCGGTCTGTGTCTTTCCACCGCCGAACGGCCCGTTGATCCATAACAGCACACACGCAGGCTACCGATCGGTCAACGAGGAGAGTCCCCCGGAACGGACGGGGCCGCCGCACCGGGGGTACCGGGCTCCGCACCGGGTACCAATCCGACAGTTCCGGTGTTCCCGTCCCCCGCGAGGTGACCCGTGCGCGCAGCAGTACTCGAGGACGTCCGCCGCGTCGTGCTCCAGGAACGTTCCGTTCCCCAACCCGGGCCACTCGAGGTCCAGATCAAGGTCCTCGCCGTGGGTGTGTGCGGGTCCGACGTCCACTTCTATGAGCACGGCCGAATCCAGGACCTGGTGGTGGAGAAGCCCCTCGTCCTCGGACACGAGGTGTCGGGGGTCGTGACGGCGCTCGGCTCCGCCGTGAGCCGCGTCGACGTGGGACAGCGGGTCGCCCTCGAGCCCGGTGTTCCGGACTTCACCTGCGCGGAGTGCCGTGCCGGGCGGTACAACCTGTGCCCACGGATGCGGTTCTTCGCCACTCCCCCGGTCGACGGCGCTTTCGCCGAGTACGTCGTGCTGCACGAGGCGATGACCTATCCCGTCCCCGACCAGCTCACCGACGATGCCACGGCGCTCCTGGAACCCCTGTCCGTGGGCATCTGGGCGAGCCAGAAGGCCCGCGTGACGACCGGTGACCGGGTACTGGTGAACGGCGCGGGCCCCATCGGTCTCTTGGCCGCCCAGGTGGCGCGGGTCTTCGGCGCGTCCGAGGTGGTGGTCGCCGACGTCAACACCGAGCGGCTCGGCGTGGCCGACTCCCTGGGGGCGGACACCGTCGACGTGGGGACCACCGGCCTCGCCGCGTCGGGGTTCGAACCCACGGTCCTGCTGGAGTGCTCCGGCAACGTACCGGCCACCGTCGCCGCGGTACGTACGGTTGCGCGCGCCGGCCGCGTGGTGCTGGTCGGCATGGGCGCGGACGAGGTGCCGCTCCCCCTGTCGAAGGTCCAACAGTACGAACTGGAGGTCACCGGCACCTTCCGCTACGCCAACACCTGGCCCACCGCGATCGACCTCGCGGCCACCGAACGCGTCGCCCTCGACCCACTCGTCACCGGCCACTACCGCCTCGACCAGGTCGAGGACGCCCTCACCAGCGCGTCCCACGACCCGTCCGTCATCAAGTCCGTGGTTCTTCCGCCACGATTGAGTCCGTGAACGAGGACCGAGTCGAACTCTCCGTGGCCCAGACACCAGATCGCTCCGCTGATCGGATGCATGAGGCTGGCGATGGTGGCGAGGCCAGCTACGGGACGCACGGGGACGTCAGGGAGGACTACGAGGCGATGATCGACCAGGAAGGCGGGCGGATCGCCGCGGCGCGACTGCGGGAGATTCACTCCGGCGGTGTCGAACTCGTGTCCGCCGAGCATGTCGCCAGGGATCTTGGGCTGTGACTGTCGAAACACGCACTCACGGCTCGAGAGGGGACGGGGAGACTTCCTTGCGCGCCGTCGCGGACCGCTTGGCCGATGTACTCCCCACCGGCTTCCGTGTCGAGGTGCTCGGAGGAAGTCTCGTCGCGTCCCCCGCTCCGTCGAACAAGCACAACGGTGTCGTGCGTCGGGTCATGTTGCAGGTAGAGCGGCAACTGACTCCAGATCGCATGACCTATCAGGTCTCTTCTGTTGGCTTCGGCGGTGATGACGGCGATCTCGCGATTCCCGACCTCGTCGTCCTGCCGAGCAAGGCCGAAGAGGAGGACGAGTGGCTGAACTCGCCGGACGTGGTCGAGTTCGTACTGGAGGTCGCGTCCCCTGGAAACCCCGCCACTGACGTCACGGTGAAACCACAGGTGTACGCGTCGATGGGGATTCCCATCTATCTGCTGATCGATCCCCGCCGCGGGTCCGCCGTGTGCCGCTCGGATCCGCGGGACGGGCGATACCAGGGGATCCACCACTTTCGGTACGGTGCGGTGATCCCTCTGCCCGACCCGCTGGAGGACGTGCGCATCGAAACCGACGCACTGCCGCGCTACACGTGAACCCCTGACTCCCCACCGCCCTAGGCTGACGGTATGCGGGCGGAGCGGTTGGTGGCGTTGTTGTTCACCTTGCAGAGCCGGCGGGGGGCGACCGTCGCGGAGTTGGCGGGGGCGTTGGACGTCTCGGAGCGGACGATGCATCGGGACCTCGCCGCGTTGCGATCGGCGGGGGTCCCGTTGTGGACCGAACCCGGGCGACATGGCGGGGTGCGGCTGGTCGATGGGTGGCGCAGCCAGCTCGACGGACTGACCGCGCGGGAGGCGGTGGCGCTGTTCGCGATGGGCGCCCCGGGGGCGCTCGGCGAGCTGGGCCTGGGCACCGCCGTCTCGGCGGCGCACGCGAAGGTGTCGGCGTCGCTGCCGGCGGGGCTTCGAGGACAAGCCCAGCAGATGGCACACCGGTTCCACCTGGACGCACCGGGCTGGTTCGGCTCCCACGACGACGTCGAGCACCTCACCACCTTGGCGCGCGCCGTGTGGAACCAACGACGTGTCCGGGTGAGCTACCGACGTGGCGAACACACCGTGGAACGGACCTTGGAACCCCTCGGCCTCGTCCTGAAGGCGGGCGTCTGGTACCTGGTGGCCGGGGTGGCGGACAGCGTCCGCACCTACCGCGTCGCGCGGATCGAGTCGGGCGAGGAGCTCGACAGCACCTTCGAGCGCCCCGACGACTTCGACCTTCCCCGGTGGTGGCGCGCCTCCTCGGCCCGGTTCGAGCGCTCGATCCATCGCCTCCACGCCCGGATCCGGCTCTCCCCCGAAGGGAGGCGGCGGCTCCCGCTGTTCCTCGACCAGGAGATCGCGCTCCCGGCCCTGGACGACGCCGTCGCTCCCGACAGCGAGGGCTGGACCACCGTCGAGGTCCATTTGCAGCGCGAGGACATCGCCGTGAGCCAACTCCTGCCGCTGGGACCCAACGTGGAGGTCCTCGCTCCGCACTCCCTGCGGGTCGCGTTCGCCGACACGGTGCGCCGGATGGGGCTGATCCACGCTGCACCTGCCGCACCCGCCGCACCCGACTCCTAACCCCCGAACACGTCGCCGCGCCGCGTTGGTCGGGGGTGGGTGGTGTTGGCCGCGCTGTAGCGGGTCGGGGTGCACCCCCACTGGTTGGAAGTGGAGAAATCCCGGTGGGGGTGTCCCCCGTACGTCAGCGGTAGCCGGTGGTGTCGGCGGGCTTCCCCTGTGCCTCCACCTCGGTGACGTAGCGCCAGGCGTCGGGACGGCTCCCGTCGACGTCGTCGATGTCGTAGATCCGCGCCAACTGGCCACTGTTCAGGGTCTGTCCGGAGAACCGCCGCCGATCCGGGTCGGAGGCCAGCGCCACCACGCCGCGCCCCACGAACGTCGGCGACTCCGAGATGGCGAAGTGCGGAACCCGCGTGAGCGCGTCGCGCCACGTCGCCTCGGTGACGCCGTAGTGGTCCAGCATCGCCTCGGACCGCAGCCAGCCAGGCGTCACCGCGACCGCGGTGGTGCCGTACGGTTCGGTCTCGGCCGCCTGCGCGATCGCCAGCGGGTGCGACGCCGCCTTGGCCAGGTAGAACGCGAGCGTGGTGCCCGTCCGGTAGTGCTGGTTGTACTCGGCGGTCCCGTCGGTCATGTCGACCACCAGCCCCCCGGGCTGGCGAATCACCAGCGGCAGCAGGAAGTGACTCGTGATGACGTGGGACTCGATTCCGCTACGGATCATGCGCAGGCTGGCCTCCAGGGAGTGCTCCCAGACGGGGGTGTCCCACTCCATCGCGAAGTCCGCGCCCCACACGCCGTCGACCAGGATGTCCAGCCGCCCCTGCTCCGCGTCGACGCGCTCGGCGAGCTGGCGCACCTCCTCGGGGACGAGGTGGTCGACGCGCACCGCGTGCGCCGTCCCTCCGGCCGCCTCGATCAGTCCCACCGTGCCGTCGATCGACTCCTGTCGCCCGATCTCCGACTGTTCCCCCGCACCGCTACGTCCGGTCACGTAGACGGTCGCCCCGGCCCGCCCGAGCTCGACGGCGATGGCGCGGCTCGCCCCCCGCGTCCCGCCGGCCACGAGCGCGACCTTGTCCTTGAGTTGACTGGTGATCTCTCTGTCCATGGACAACACCGTGGCAGCGAACCCTGTCAGGACGCGGCAGTGTTTCCCCGCGATTCTTAAATGTCGCGCGGCGCTGTCCGTGACGCCCGCCCCGGCTCCGTTCGCGCCCACGACGCGCGGATAGGGTCGCGCCATGCGGCCCCCCTTCCGCCTCAGACGGCTGACAGCGACCGAACGCCGGGTCGCACGCGCGTTTCTCGCCCGTGAGCGGGTCGACCTGCGGCGCGGCGACGCGCGGGACGACCCCGCACGGGCGGGAACCTGGCCCCGGAGCCGGACCGTACGCGCGTCCGTGCTGGCGGAACTACTCGCGACCGACGGCGACGCCCCCGGGCAGGGCCCCAGCCTGCAGCTCTACGGCGCGCGCATCGTGGGACTACTGGACCTGCGCGACGCCACGATCACCGGAGAGCTACGGCTCGCCGGGTGCGCCGTGGAGGGGGAGATTCGACTGGTCGACGCCACCACCCGCTCCGTGCGGTTGAACGACTGCTGGATCAGAAGGATCAACGCGACACGGTGCGCTGTCAAAGGGGTGTTCAGCCTGGACTCCTCCACCGTGTCGCAAGGCGTGCGGCTCGACAACGCCCACATCACCGGAGTACTGCGGATCAACAACGCCAGTCTGCGCGCGCCCGACCACGTCAGCCCACGCGCACGCCCAATGTCGGTCAGCGGTCGCCCCGAGGAGCCGCTCCCGTGGGGGCTGTTCGCCGGGGGGTTACAGGTGGAGGGCGGGACGTTCCTCCGCAACAGCACGATCCAGGGCGTCCGTGTCCCCGGGTCCACCCTGACCGGCGGTCTGCACCTGGAGAGGTCCACGCTGACCGGTGTGGGGGAGCAGGCGCTCCGAGGCGACGACATGCGGGCCGGGATGATCAGTCTCGAGCACACCACGGTGAACGGCACCGTGCGGCTCCGTGGGGCGCACATCGACGGCACCCTGCTGTTCCGGGAGGCACGCATCTCCGCGTCGGACCGCGCGGTACACCTCAGCCACGCCCGGGTGGACCAGCTCATCTTCACACCGGCGTCCGTCACGGGCCGGGTGAGCTTCGCGAGCTCGCACTTCGGCGTGCTCTACTCCCACCCGCACTCCTATCCCGACGTCGTCGACCTGACCGACACTGTGTACGTGTCCCTCCGGCCCGCGTGGCCGCTGCGCGACCATCTCTCGTGGGTGTCCCGTGGCCCGCACGGCTACCGCCCACAGCCCTACCAACAACTGGCCGCCTGGTACCGGAGCAACGGTCAGGACCAGCTCGCGCGGCGGGTCCGGCACGCGCGGGTCCGCCAGTGGCGCGGCACCCTCCCGCTGCCCAGCCGGATGTGGGGCCACCTACTGGACGCTCTGGTCGGCAACGGCTACCGCCCGTGGATGGCGGGAGCCTGGAGTGCCCTCCTGCTCGCGGTGGGAACGGTCGTGTTCCACCTGGTGCCGCCCACCCAGATCGACCCGGACCACCAGCGGACGTTCAACCCGTTCATTTACACGCTGGACCTGCTGGTTCCGGTGAGCGTCTTCGAGCAGCGCGGTGCGTGGGACCCCACCGGAGGCACCCAGTGGCTGGCGTGGGTGGTCATCGCCGCCGGCTGGGTGCTCGCCACCGCGCTCATCGCCGGAGCCACCCGCACCCTGCGCCCAGGAGATTGAGCACACCGGGTCGGAGCACCGCCCGTGAATGACGGGTGCCCGGAGTCCCTGACCCACACGGAGCGCTGTCAGGCGATGGCCACTCCTTCGATGGTGCCGACGGGGCCTAAGGTCACGTCGGTGACAGTGGTACCGGGAGTGATCGGAAGCATCGCGTAGAACTCGCGTGACGTTTCCCCGTGCAGGTTGGTGGACCCGCCGTCCACTCCGGCGGTGGAGCTGCAGAAGCAGTAGGGCTGATCCCTGTCGTCCGGGGGGTGGACCCGGAGCGGGTGGGCGGTGCGGTCGCCGTCGGGGTCGCTGAGCGTCACGGCGTGCGTGCCGTGATAGCGGAACTCCCCCCAGCGAACGGAGGAGAGGTCGAGGCTCACCCGGACGTCGTTCGCGTTGGGGTTGTGGATCGCGTAGGTGAGCAGCGCCGTGCTCGGGGTGATCGCCTCGAGAGCGGTGAGCTGGATATCGACCTCGGCGTCCTCGTTGTCCCCGGCGGGACCGGTGACAGCGGCCTCCTCCACCGCGATCCCCTCGCCCCGCTCGGAATCCCCGTCGGCCAGTTCGTCCTCCTGCTCCTGGACTGGGTCTCCGGCGACCTCCGTACCACGGGGCACGCTGATGGTCACCCGACGGTTGAGCGCCCGCCCGTCCTCGTCGCCGTTGCTGGCGATGGGCTCGGCGGATCCGAACCCCTCGGTCTGGTAGTCGATGTCGGACTCGATGACGGACTCCAGTTCGGCCACCTCGGGTTCCGCGTCGGGGGCGTCGCTGGGCGGGGTGTACTCCAAGCCGTCCGGGGCGCCGTCCTCGATGGGCACGTTGACGAACGGCAGGGCCACGTGCGTGACGACGGTGAGTGCCTCCACGTTCTCCGGGGGCGCCGCCAACACGGCGTAGCCCTCCCAGGTGTCGCCTTCGGAGGTGAGGTAGGAGTTGTCCGAGGAGCTGCACAGGCACGCGTCCCCGTCGCCCTCGTAGTACGGCCGGTGCAGGGTCCGGCCGTCCTGGTCGAGCCAGGCGATTCCGGAGAAGTAGTCCCACGAGTAGTCCTGGGACTCGCCGAACCCTTCGGCGAGGTGGGAACTCGTGTGTAGGTCGTTGCCTTCCTCGCTCGTCACCGTCATCTGGGCGACCATGTGTTCGTCGTCGACCCGGTGCAGGCTGACCTCCGCCACGCCGCCGTGGAGTTTCCAGGGGTTGGTCTCCCTGCTGGCCACAGCTTCACCTGTCGCATCGACCGGCTGCGCGGCCTCGTCGCCCCGCTCCCCGGCGGCCTCGCCGTTCTCCGTGCCTTCGCCCGGTTCGGCGTCGTCCCCCAGTCCGAGGAGGCCGCACCCCGCCGTCAGGGTCGCGGCGGCGGTCATCGTCGCGAGGAAGGTCAGGGGGCGACCAGCACGCGTCAGCAATCAGGCTCCTCACGCAGCGCCCGCGGCGGGCACGCACAGCTATGACATCTCCACTCCAGGAACATTTATCACATGGATGATCTGCGTGCTATGCCGTTAATAGGCCCCGGAAGATCACAATTCGCCGTAAACGGGGGTATGTCGTCGCGCCCATGCCGCGTTTCGTCCCGTGGCCGAGTGCGTGCCTCGAGGGGCACCGTACCCACGTGATCCGTGGCCCGTGCCTGCCGCGAAGCCCACACCGATCACCCACGATCACGTCGCGTCCCGGACACAACACCCATTCGGCAGAATCGGGAGACAGAGAGGCACTGCATGGTGTGGTGTTGGCGATGCACACGTCCCTCCTATAGTTCGGAGTCACAGCATGAAGAAGATCTTGGACACCCCCGGTGAGGCGGTCGGCGACTTCATCGAGTGTCTGGTGTCCCACTCCGACGGCCTCGCCAAGGTGCGAGGCTGGAACGTCGTCGCCCGGGCGGACAGCGGCACCACGAACTCCGGGCAGGTCGCCGTGCTCTCCGGAGGTGGATCGGGGCACGAACCCGCGCACGCCGGCTACGTGGGGCCCGGGATGCTGAACGCCGCCGTGCTGGGACCCGTGTTCACCTCGCCGTCGGTGGACGACGTCCTCGCCGGGATCCGGGCGACGGCCGGGGCCGCGGGGGCGCTGCTGGTGGTGAAGAACTACACCGGGGACACGCTCAACTTCGGACTCGCGGCCGAGATGGCCAAGGCCGAGGGAATCCCCGTGGAGACGGTCATCGTCCAGGACGACGTCGCGATCGAGGCGGCCTCCCGGGTGGGAAGCCGGGGGATCGCCGGGACGGTCCTGGTCCACAAGGTCGCGGGGGCGGCCGCGGCGCGGGGACTGCCACTCGAGGAGGTCGCCTCGATCGCGCGCGGGTTCGCCGCGAAGGTCGCCAGCATGGGGGTGGCGACCGCGCCGTGCGTGCTTCCCGGAGCGTCGGCTCCCAACTTCGAGCTGGAGGACGACGAGGTCGAGTGGGGCCTGGGCATCCACGGTGAGGCGGGACGGGAACGCGGAACCATGGTGCCCGCCCGCGAACTCGCCTCGGTCCTGGTGCGGGCGATCACCGCGCGGGCCGAGCTGGGAGCCGGTGCCAGGACCGCGGTCCTGGTCAACGGCCTGGGAACGACGACCCCGATGGAGCTGGAGATCACCGCCGGCCGAGTCCTTTCCGCGCTTCGGTCCGAAGGAGTGGAAGTCGAACGGCTCTGGGTCGGTACGTTCCTCTCGGCGCTCGACATGGCGGGGTGCTCCGTCTCGATCGTGGACGTCACGGACCAGGAACTCGAACTTCTCGACGCCCCGACCGACGCCGCCGCGTGGCCCCGGGCCACCGGTCGCGTTCCCGACGCCGAACGCTCTGAGCTGCCCGTCCCCGAGAACGGCGGCGCGACGCGGTCGACGGGGTCCCGCGCCGGGGCCGACATGTCCCGGCTTCTCGACGCGGTGGGCGCAGCGGCCCGCGCCGTCCTGGAGGCGGAGGACCGCCTCACCGAACTCGACCGCAACGTCGGCGACGGCGACATGGGAACGAACCTGGCCCGCGGCGCTCGCGTTCTCCTCGAGCAGGCCGACACGCTGGCGAAGGAGAGCACCGAGAAGGCGCTGCTCCTACGTGTGTCGGAGGTGCTGCGCAAGGAGGTCGGCGGCACGTCGGGACCGCTGTACTCGCTGCTGGTGTTGGGCGCCAGCGACCGACTTTCCTCCGACAAGCCCGACGCCGCGACCTGGGCGGAGGCGTTCGCCGCCGGAGTCGCGGCCGTCCAACGCATCGGCGGTGCGCGGGTCGGCGACCGCACCATGATCGACGCCCTCCGCCCGGCGGCGGACGCCCTGGCACGGGAGGTGGCGGCGGGGACCGACCCGGCGGCGGCCCTTCGCCACGCCGTGGACGCCGCCGACCAGGGCGCGCGGCACACGGCCGAGGTCCAGGCGTCCCTGGGCCGGAGCAGCTATCTCGGCGAGCGGGCCGTGGGTCACCCCGACCCCGGAGCCGTCGCCGTCGGAATCTGGCTGCGCGCCCTGAGCGACCAAGTCTCCGGGTAGGAACGGGGCCGGTCAGGACGGCGTACCGCCGGGCCATCCGGCGGTGACTCCCCTGTCCTAGGAGCGACCGGAAACGCTGTGTTTCCACGACGCGTCCCTCGGCTGGCGGCTCCGCGTCCGCCAGCCGAGGTCGGTGCGGGCCTCACGTCACGCTCGTCGGACGACCCGCGGTACGCGGGGCCTGGCGTCACCGCCATAGTGCCGGCACCGGCCGGGGACCATGCGCCCACCGTCGCCGCCCTCGCCCGAACCCCGGACACGCCCTTCGGTGACCACGCCCGCGGAGGTGTCGGTTGGGGTCAGGCCGCCCACTTCGGGTCGCATGGCGGACTTCTGGGGGTAAACACACTGGTCAGCACTAGGCGGGCGGTTTTCGGGGAATGACCAGGACGTGGAGACGAATCAGCCAACACCCGCCGATGTTCCGCCGGAGCGGTACGCGGAGATCGATCGCCTCGAGCCTCTGGTGGGGCGATGGAGCATCGAGACCGTCCTTCCCGAGGGGCAGGAGCCCAGTGGACAGGAACCGGCGGCCTGGACGACCTTCGAGTGGTTGTCGGGCCGGTTCTTCCTGGTGCAGCGGTGGGCCGTCGACCTACCGGAGGCACCGGACGGGATCGCGGTGATCGGCATCGAACCCACCAGCATCGGTGGCCCGTTCACCGGACCGCTGTTCACCCAGCGCTACTTCGACTCCCGTGGGGTGCACCGTGTGTACGCGATGACCCTCGACGACGGGCTGTGGCGGCTGTGGCGCGACTCGCCCGGCTTCGCGCAACGGTTCCGTGGCGAGTTCTCCGCTGACGGCGACTCGATCGAGGGCGCCTGGGACAAGTCCGCCGACGGCGTGACGTGGCAACGCGACCTCACCTTGCGCTACCGCCGCGTGGGCTGACCCTCGTCACCTGCGGCAAGATCAACGGGCGCCTGATACGCGTGTTTCCCAGATCACACCGGGGGTTGACGTGCGCCACACCCCCGCTCTACTGTTCCGTTATTCGATTTTCTAATTCCATAGTGTGAAAAGCAGAAACGAGTTTCTTTCGTTCCCCATTTTCCCCGGGCGCATCCCGTCCCAGCCGGATCTCGGTGCGCGGGCCCGGGCCTGGTGTGGCCCGGCAGCGTCGCCGGATCCACGCCCGACCAGTCTGCCGTCGCACTCCCCGGCGCGGCTCCCCCCGAGAGGACTGGAACGTGGAAGAAACGATCACGAACAACCCATTCGTCGCCCTCATCGGCTTCGTCGCCGTCATCATCGTTCTGCTGTTCCTCATCGCCAAGTTCAAGTGGCACGTGTTCATCGCGCTGCTCGTCCCGATCGTCCTGCTGAGCTTCGCGCCGACCATCGACCGCACCGTCTTCATCGAGGCCTTCGAGGTCGGCTTCGGGCGCACGATCCAGTCCATCGCCGTCGTCATCGTGCTCGGCACCCTCATCGCCGAGGCACTCCGCAACAGCGGCGCCGTCGAGCGCATCACCCAGTCGATGCTGCGGGTGGTCGGCAAACGGAACATGGCACTGGCCCTCACCCTGGCCGGCTTCGTCATCGGTCTCGCCGTCTTCTCCGACGTCGGCTACATCATCCTCAACCCACTGGTCCACGTCGCCGCCCTACAGACCGGCGTGACCATGAGCTTCATGGCCACCGGTCTCGTCGGCGCCATGCAGCTCACCCATGCCGTGGTCCCACCGACACCCGGCCCGCTGGCCGCGGCCGCCGTGGTCGAGGCCGACATCGGGCTGATCATCCTGTACGGGTCGATCGTCACCATGATCGGTTCACTGGCGGGGTGGGTCTACGCGCGGATCGTCGGTCCCCGTGTCCCCTCGCCCCCATCGGAGAAGTACCTGGCCCACGCCAACAAGGACGGGTGGCACATCGGCGCCGCCGATCCGTCGGAGGACGACGCCGACGGGAAGGCGGCGGACACCAAGACCGAACGACGCCCGCTCCCGTCGCTCGGTCTGTCCTACGCGCCGGTGATCGTGCCGTTGCTGTTGATCGCCGGCAGCAGTGTCGCCGACTTCCTACTGCCCGAGGACCACCCCATGCACGGCATCGCGATGCTGGTGGGGTGGCCGGTACTCGCCCTGGGAATCGGGGTATTGCTCGCGTACTTCCTGGCCTGGCGCACCCGTTGCTACGAGGGGCCGGAGACCCTGAAGGACACGTGGGTGGAGAACGCGCTGCGCTCCTCCGCCATGATCATCATGGTGACGGGGTTGGGCGGCTCCCTCAGCCAACTGCTGCAGGCCACCCCCGCGGTGGACTCCATCGCCGAACAGACCCTCGCCTGGGGCATCCCCGCGATCGTGCTCCCCTTCCTGATCGGGGTGCTCGCCAACATGGTCACCGGATCCACCACGGTCGGCGTGATCACGGCGGCGTCGATCACCGCGCCGATGATGGGGACCCTGGGGCTCTCCCCCGAGGCCACCATGCTGTCCGCGGCCTGCGGGTCGGTCATCATCAAGTACTTCAACTCCAGCTACTTCTGGGTCTGCACCACACTGTCGGGCATGACGCTACGCGCCGCACTCATCTCCTACGGTGGCGTCACCTTCGTCGGCGGCACGTTCTCCATGCTCGGGGTCGTGGGCCTGTGGGCGATGGGCGCGATCTGAGGCCGACCCCACGCCGACGACGGTGGGGGGTGCCGGACGGATCCGGCACCCCCCACTCGCGCGTCGTCAGGACGGCGTCGCGGTGTCCGCGAGGTACTCCAGCGCCGCGGTGACGCCGCCACTGCGGTGCGAGATCCCGGCGACCCGAAGCCCCGCCTCGACGCCCGCGAGCGTTCCCAGGAGCGCCGCGTCGTTCAGACTGCCGAGGTGGCCGATTCGGAACACCCGCCCCGAGAGGCGCGAGAGTCCCGCGCCGAGGGAGATGTCGAAGTGGCTCAGGATGGCGGCGCGCAGGGCGTCGGCGTCCTGGCCGTCGGGCATGACCACCGCGGTGAGGACCGGGCTGTGCTCCTCGGGGACGCGGCACTGGGTCTCGAACCCCCACGTCCCCACCGCGCGGCGGGTGGCCTCGGCGTGCCGCCGGTGGCGCGCGTACACGGAGTCCAGTCCCTCCTCGTGCAGCATCGCCACGGCCTCCTTGAGGCCGTAGAGCAGGTTGGTGGCCGGAGTGTAGGGGAAGAAGCCCTTGGTTCCGGCCTCCAGCATGGGCGCCCAGTCCCAGTAGGACCGATTGAGCGAGGCCCGGTGTGCGGCCTCCCTGGCCTTGGGGCTGATGGCGTTGAAGCTGAGCCCCGGTGGGAGCATCAGTCCCTTCTGTGAACACCCCACCGTGACGTCGACCCCCCACTCGTCGTGCCGGTAGTCGACGGAGCCGAGCGAGGAGATCGTGTCCACGAGCAACAACGCGGGGTGGTGAGCCCGGTCCATCGCGGCGCGCAGGTGCGGGAGCCGGCTGGTGACACCGGTCGAGGTCTCGTTGTGGACGATGGCGACGGCCTTGATCAGGTGCTCGGTGTCCTCCCGGAGACGCCGCTCCAGCTCTTCAGGGTCCGGACCGCTGCGCCAGTCGCCGGGAACGAGGGTGACTTCCAGGCCGAGGTCGTGAGCGACGCCCGCCCACAGGGTGCCGAAGTGACCGGTCTCGAACATCAGCACCCGGTCACCGGGTGAGAGCGTGTTGACGAGTGCGGCCTCCCACGCCCCCGTACCCGACGCCGGGTAGAGAACGACGTCGCCCTCGGTACGCACCACGGAGCGGAGTCCGTCCAGCGCGGCACGGCCGAGGTCGGCGAACTCGGCGCCGCGGTGGTCGATCGTTGGATAGCTGATGGCGCGGAGTACGCGGTCGGGGACGTTGGTTGGTCCCGGGATCTGCAGGAAGTGCGAACCGCCCGACATTGACTCTCCCCTCGGATTCCGAAAAACGGAAAACCGTTGTCGATCTACGAAAGTCTTGGCCGTGCGGGGCTACCTGTCAAGGGGTCACACCTTCGCCTCACCACGGACCTTGCGTCGAGAGCGCGCGGATGAGTGACGAAAAAACCGGGGACCCAGGTTTCGCATTACAGACTATTGCTCTTGCGATACGGAACTGCCTACAGTCGACAGGAACCAGTCGCACAGTACTCGTGGAGAGTCTCCGTGGCACTGCCCTCCCCCCGCACTCAGCATGACGGCCCCAGGGACGACCTCGCCGAGGAACTGCGCCGCTCGGTCGCCGGAGAGGTGCGGTTCGACGCCTACACCCGCCATATGTACGCCACCGACGCGAGCATGTACGAGATCGTGCCCCTGGGGGTCGTCCAGCCTCGGGGAAGCGACGACGTCGTAGCGGTCATGGAGACGGCGCGCGACTTCGGGGTCCCGGTACTCCCTCGCGGAGCGGGCACCAGCCACTGTGGCCAGACCGTCGGTCAAGCGGTGGTCCTCGACTTCTCCACCCACATGCGCCACGTCCTGGAGCTGGACGCGGAGGCGGGCGTCGCCCGCGTGCAGCCGGGCCTGGTCCAGGACGAGCTGAACGCCGCGGCCGCCCCCCACGGCCTGTTCTTCGCCCCCGACACCTCCACGAGCAACCGGGCCACGCTCGGCGGGATGATCGGCAACAACTCCTGCGGGTCACGCTCGGCCGCCTACGGCATGACCATCGACCACGTGCGCTCCCTGGCGGCCGTGTTGGCGGACGGATCCCACGTGCGACTCGGGCCGGTGGCCCCGTCGGTCGCCGACGCCAAGGCGGCGCAGAACGACCTGGAGGGGCGGCTCTACCGCGAACTCCCCCGCCTGGCGGCCCGCTGCCGCTCCGCCGTCGAGGCGCAGTCGGGAACGTTCTGGCGCCGCGCCGGCGGCTACCGGATGGACCGGCTGGTCGCTGACCCCTTCGACCTCGCCGCGTTCACGGTGGGCTCCGAGGGCACGCTCTCACTGGTCACCGAGGCCGAGGTGACGCTGACCCCGAAACCCGCCGCGACGGTGATGGTGGTCGGTCACTTCACCACCACCACGGAGGCCATCGCCGCGACGGACGACGCGATGGCGGCCGACGGGTCCGCGATCGAGCTGGTCGACAACTTCATCCTCGACCTGGCCCGACAGTCGCCGCAGCACGGGCATCTGGTGCGGCGGTTGGAGGGGGATCCGCGCGCCCTGTTGTTCGTCGAGTTCTACGCCGACTCCGTGGCCGAGGCCGAGGCGGGTGCCGCGCGGCTCACCAAACTGTGGCAGGACCACGGACACGGTTACGCGGCTCCCCGTGCCACGACGGCCGCGGAGCAGCAGCCGTTCCGGGCCCTGCGCAAGGCGGGCCTTGGGCTGTTGATGCGCGCGGGCAAGCCGTCCGAGCGGTCGGTGGCGTTCGTGGAGGACACGGCGGTGCCGCCCGAGCACCTCGCCGAGTACACGACCAAGTTCGCCGAGATCCTGGACCGCCACGGCCTGCGTGCCGGCTTCTACGGTCACGCCTCGGCGGGATGCCTGCATGTGCGTCCGTTCATGGACCTGAGCCAGCCCGGCCAGGTGGCGACCATGCGTGCGGTCGCCGAGGAGGTCTGTGAGCTGGCCCTGTCCTACGGTGGCGTCAACTCCAGTGAGCACGGCGACGGGCTGGTGCGCAGCGAGTTCAACGAGCGGATCTTCGGGGCGGAACTGTATGGGGCGTTCCGGGAGGCCAAGGCCCTGTTCGACCCGGACAACCTGCTCAACCCAGGCAAGATCGTGGACGCACCACCCATGACGGACAACCTGCGGACGCCGAAGATCCCCACGGCCGTCCCGCTCACCACGCACTTCGACTTCTCCGAGCACGGGGGGATGCGGGACACGGCGGACCGGTGCCAACGCATCGGAGCGTGCCGGAAACCGGCCGGTTCGGGCGGCACCATGTGCCCGTCGTTCATGGCCACTCGCGACGAGGAGGACTCCACGCGCGGGCGCGCCCTCACGCTGGTCCAGGCGCTGTCGTCCCCGGACCCGAAGGCCGCGCTGGCGGACGAACGCGTCAACGAGGTCCTCGACCTGTGCCTGGAGTGCAAGGCGTGCAAGAACGAGTGCCCCATGTCGGTCGACATGGCCACCTTCAAGAGTGAGGCTCTGGCCGCGCACCACGAGGAGCACGGGACCCCCGTACGCAGCCGACTCTTCGGTCGGATCCGCCAGCTCAACCGGTGGGGGTCGTGGGGTGCGCCGCTGTCCAACCTTGTCGCCAACCTGCGGCCGGTCCGCGCCCTGCTGCACCGGTTCGTCGGTGTCGAACGTCAGCGCCCCCTCCCCCACTTCGAGCGCGGGAATTTGGTGCGGTGGTTCCGGCGCCGGAACACCGCCCCGGCCGCCGAGCCGAACGCGCGGGAGGTCGTGTTCCTCGCCGACTCCTTCACCACCTTCACCGAGCCACACGTCGGCCGGGCGGCGATCGAGCTCCTGGAACACGCCGGGTACCGCGTCCGGCTGGCCGAGGACGTGTGCTGTGGCCGGGCCCAGATCTCCAAGGGGCTGCTGAAAGAGGCCAAGGCCACCGCGAACACCCTGGTCACACGACTTGCGGAGGACGTCGAGCGCGGGGCGACCATCGTCGGGTGTGAGCCGTCGTGCGTGGCCACCCTGAAGGACGAGCACCAACAGTTGGTCGGCGGCGAGCGGGCGGCGGCCGTGGGCGCCAGCGCGACGCTCGTCGAGGACCTCCTCGCCGAGGCGCTCGACGACGGGCGCCTCACCGTGCCCGAGGGAGCCGAGGCGGGCGCGTCCGACGTCCTCTTCCACGGGCACTGCCACCAGAAGGCCGCGCTCGGCACCACCGCGACCATGCGGATCCTGCGGCACGTCGCCGGGGGCTCCGTCACCGAACTCGACGCCGGATGCTGCGGCATGGCCGGATCCTTCGGCTTCGAGACCGAACACTACGACCTTTCCATGACCATCGGCGGACAGCGCCTGTTCCCCGCGATCAACCGAGCGCCGGACGCCGCGGTGTGCGCCACCGGGACCTCCTGCCGCCAGCAGATCGCCCACGGAACCGAGCGCGAGGCGCGCCACCCCGTCGAGCTGCTGCACGAGGCCGTGTTCGGCGCGCGCACGGAGGCGACCGAAGAAATGGCGGATTAGCCGAGGAGTCCGGGAGACGCGGCCAGACGCCGTCGTCGGGGCGGGAGGCGTGCCGCCTCCCGTATCCCTCACTACCTGGTGGTGAGCACGATCTTCCCCTGGAGGTGTCCGGTCTCGGACTGCCGGTGGGCCTCGGCGGCGTCGGCGAGGTCGTAGGAACCGGCGATGGCCACCTGGAGGGCGCCCTCCGCGTAGAGATCCGCGAGTCGGCGCAACCTGCTCGGGGATCGTTGGCTGCGGAGGGGCTGGACCCCGTATTCGTCGACGAGGTCGAAGGAGGTGATCGTGCCGATTCGACGGCGATCGGCCACCAGTTCGACCGAGGCCCGCAGCGCGTCGGGTCCGGCGGCGTCCAGTGCCACGTCCACACCCCGGGGAGCGACGCCACGCACCCGTTCCACGAGCCCTTCGCCATAGCTCACTGGGGTCGCCCCGAGCGAGCGCAGGTACTCGTGGTTGCGTGGGCTCGCGGTGCCGATCACCGTGGCCCCGCGGTGCACCGCCAACTGCACCGCGTAGGTCCCCACTCCGCCGGCGGCGGCGTGCACGAGCAGCGTCTCCCCTTCGGACACACCCAAGCTCTCCAGCGCCGTATCCGCCGTCTGCCCCGACGCGGACAACACACCGGCGACCTCCCACGGCACGGCCGCCGGCTTGGCCACCATCTGGTCGGCGGAGACCACGGTGTACTCGGCATAGCAGGTCATCATGGCCCAGCCGATGACCTCGTCACCCACCGCCCACTCGGCGACGTCGTCCCCGACCGCGTCCACCACCCCGGCGAACTCGTTGCCCAGGGTCCGCGGAAACTCCTTGGGCGCCCACGGCACCTCGCCTCGCCGCACGGCAGTGTCGATCGGCTGCACCCCGGCGGCCCGCACCGCGACCCGCACCTCCCCCGGCCCCGGTTCGGGAACAGGAAGCTCGGCGACCTGGAGCACCTCCGGCGAGCCAAACCGATTGAACACTGCCGCACGCATCGTTGTGTTGGTCATGACCCCACCCTGATTCCTCAAGTTCGGTGGAAGTCAAGCGGGCGGAGGAGGTGCCCCTCACTCGGATGGCGCGTCCCGGAGCTCCCGTTTGAGGATCTTGCCGGAGGCGTTGCGGGGGAGGGACTCGACGAGGTGGACCGACTTGGGGACCTTGAAGGGGGCGAGGTGGTCCCGCACGTGCTTGACGAGCTGGTCGGGGAGGGTGGTCGTGTCCGCGTCGTCGCGGGGGACGACGTAGGCGGTCACGGCTTCGATCCACCGTTCGTCAGGGATGCCGACCACGGCGGCCTCGCCCACTCCGGGGTGGGTGTAGAGGGCGTCCTCGACCTCGCGGGAGGCGACGAGGATTCCGCCGGTGTTGATCACGTCCTTGATCCGGTCCACGACCTCGAGATATCCGGCCTCATCGACGCGCACCAGGTCGCCCGAGTGGAACCAGCCGCCCCGAAAGGCCTCCGTAGACTCCTCGGGCTTGTCCCAGTAGCCCTCGCAGAGCTGCGGCGAGCGGTACACGACCTCGCCCAGTTCACCGGGAGCGACGTCCGCGCCCTCGTCGTTGACGACCCGGAGTTCCACGAAGAGCGCGGCCCGCCCGGCGGAGGTGGGGCGCGCGTCGTGTTCCTCGGGGCGAAGGATCGTGGCCAGCGGGCCGATCTCGGACTGGCCGAAGCAGTTGTAGAACCCGAGCTCAGGCAGCGCGGACCGGAGCTTCTCCAGCACGGGTCCGGGCATGATCGAGGCGCCGTAGTAGGCCTTGCGCAGGCTGGAGAGATCCCGACGCGTGAAGTCCGGGTTCCCCGCGAGGGCGACCCACAGGGTGGGTGCCGCGAAGAACGCCCCGTGACCGTCCTCCTCGATACGGCGCAGCACGTCGGTCGGGTCCGGGGTCTCCACGATGGTGTTGCGGGCGCCCACCGCGAGCCACGGCATCAGGAAGACGTGCATCTGCGCACTGTGATACAGCGGCATGGCGTGCAGCGGGGCGTCGTCCTTCGTCAGGTCGAGACCCACCAGGCAGGAAAGGTACTCGTGCACCAGAGCCCGATGCGTCATCATGGCGCCCTTGGGCCGCGAGGTCGTGCCCGAGGTGTAGAGGAGCTGCACCAGGTCGGTGTCGACCACCGCCACATCGAGGTCGGGAACCGGTCCGGCCGAACTCACCTCCAGCAGGGATCCCGGTTCGTCGCGTAGCGCGACGACGTGCACCGAGGCCGTCCCGACCTCGTCCACCGCCGGCCGCAGCGGCGGGTCGACGAGCACCATCGAACTGCCGGACTGTTCGAGCAGGTAGGAAAGCTCCGCCCCGCGCAACGCGAAGTTGATCGGTACGTGCACCAGTCCGGCGCGGGCACAGGCGAGGAAGCCGATCAGGTAGGCGTCGGAGTTCTTGCCGTACGCGGCGACCCGGTCCCCGGCGCTCGCTCCGAGGTCGAGCAGATGCCGGGCCACGCGGCTGACCGCCGCGTCGAGTTCCGCGTAGGTCCAGGCCCGGTCCTGGAACAGCACGGCCGTGTCCCCCGGCGCACGGGCCGCACTGCGACCGACGATGTCATCGACTGTGCTGGATCTGGTCGAACCCGTCATCCCAGCCCGCTTCCCTTGAGTTCCGCCACGGCGGCCGCCTGTCTGGAAGCCAATCGTGTGTCGGCCGAGGGGGTTTTGACAATAGGGCGGCGCGGCTACGCGCGGTGTTGCCGGGAACGCAGGCGTTGGGTCACCAGCCAGGCCGCGGTCGCGAGCACGATGAGATTGAACAGGATCTGCACGGTGACAAGAATCCGGGCGAGCTGTCCCTCCGCGTGCACGTCCCCGTAGCCCACGGTCGCGAGCGTGGTGACCGTGAAGTACAGCGCGTCCGTTCGAGTGTGCAGGTCGACGAACTGCTCGGGCCGTGCCCGCGCCATCACGTAGTCCGCGAGGGCGAACAGCACGACCCCGAACACCGTCACCACCGTGAGGCCCTGGAACGGCAGGTTCCCCGCCGTCGTCCACTCCTGCCGCCGCGCCGCCCGCGCGACGACGAGCACGACGAACCCGATCCCCAACACGAACCCCACCGCGCGCGCCCAGATGGCCCACTTCGGCATCCCCGTGTCCAACGGCAGCACGTAGTACAACACCAGCACGCCCACCACCCCCGCGGCCGTACTCCCCCATCCCCGCACGTCGCCCCCCACCACCGTTCCCCAGGTCAGGTGGGCAGTGTCGCAAGGCGGGCCCGCCTCAAGCGCGCGCATCCACGGCGTGGCGATTATGGGAATGCTGGAAACCCAATCACGCGGCGTCCAACGCACGCGTCATGACACCATGCAGTTCCTCGGTGTGTTGCACCTGCACAGCACTCTGCTCAGAAGCGCCTCTGGCGTGTGCCGCCTGCCGATCGAGTGCCCGTTCTCGCCCATGGCCGAAAGGTGAGACCGTACCCGCTATCCCCGACGCCGCCGCTTCCAGGGCCGTTCCTCACGTCATGTGGGCAGTCACAAGCCGGATCTGGACAGCCGGGGAAACA
The DNA here is from genome assembly GCF_018437505.1 of Spiractinospora alimapuensis. NCBI lineage: Bacteria > Bacillati > Actinomycetota > Actinomycetes > Streptosporangiales > Nocardiopsidaceae > Spiractinospora > Spiractinospora alimapuensis. Next base: position 2,964,475 of record NZ_CP072467.1, read on the forward strand.
CCCCGAAGGTGATGCGGCGGCCTGGCTCACCGCTCGCGCGGCACGAGGTCGAAGTACCCCATCGTTTGAGACTTGACGACGTGAAAATGCCTCCGGTCGAGTGTGGCGATTCGCCGCACCCGCATACGCTCGGCGAGAGTGACAACCGAAGCGTCAGTGCCCCCGAGGGGAAGAGCACTGTAGGTACCGACGAGTGCGGACATGCGCCGCCAGTCGCTTCCCGTGAGGTCCGAGACCTGAATATCCCCCTCGGCGAGGGAACCCAAGAACTGGGACTCCGCCAGCGGACCGAGCTGTCGGTCGATGAGGTAACACGCCTCCGCGACTACGAGGGGACTCGTAAACAATGGACCCGGCTCATTCTCGATGACCGCTACGCATGCCTCATGCCACGGATCCGCCTCATCGGCGGCAGCGAGGATAACCCCCGTGTCGAGGATCAGCACCCGGCCTGGTCCCTCCCGAAACCCTCCGCCAGCATGTCATCGGCCTCGGCGGCGGAACGACCGGACGTGGACCTACCCAGACCGACGAATCCAGGGCGGTCACGTCGAATGTGCGGGGCTGGAAGGTGCTCCAGCACTAGCTCGCTAACAACCTCGTCCATCGTGACGCCACGTTCCGACGCGAGAGCCGCGGCTCGTGCCGCGATCTCGTCAGGCAGAGTCACCACCACGCTCATGTACCCAGAATAGCCGTTCGCCCGGCGGGATTCACTCCGCGCCTACGGGGCGTCACCCCTGCGGGGACGTCATCACCGGGCGGGCGAGTTCGATGTTGTGGGTGTCGAGGGCCTGCTTGAGGTGGGCGAGGAGTTCGCGGCCTTGGGCCCATTGGGAGCCGGGTCTGGTCTTGGCGATGACGCGGATGGTGAGGACGCCGTTGGTGATGGAGACGACGCCGTTGACCGTCGGGGGTTCGAGGAGTTCCTCGGGGGCGCTGGCGACCTCGCTGTAGGTTCCGGAGGCCTCGGCGAGGACCGCGCTGGCCTCCCGGACGTCGACCGTGGCGGCGAGGGGGATGTCCACGACTGCGTTCGCCCAGTCCTGGCTCATGTTGCCGACGCGGAGGATCTGGCCATTGCGGACGTGCCACAGGCCGCCGTTGAGGTCACGGATCTTGGTGACGCGCAGCCCCACCTCCTCGACGGTCCCGACCGCCTCGCCGACGTCAACCACGTCACCCACGCCGTACTGGTCCTCGACGAGAATGAACATGCCCGCGAGGAAGTCCTGGACCAACCCCTGCGCACCGAAACCGATCGCGAGACCCAGGACACCGGCGCTGGCGAGGATCGGGCCGATACTGATGCCCACCTCGGACAGAACCATGACGATGGCGACGCCGTAGATGACGATCGAGGCGAGGTTGCGCAGTACGGAGCCGAGTGTTCCCGCGCGTGCCTGGCGACGCGCGGCGGCCGGCGTTCCGTTGCCTCCGGCCAGCTTGCCGAAGGTACTGTTCCCGAGCTTCTCCCGGGAGTCGACCACGTGCTTCACCAGGCGGGTGATCACGCGGCCGAGGATCGCGCGCAGCAGCCCGGCCAGAACAAGGATCACCACGATGCGCACGCCGACGGTCAGGTAGTCGCCGTAGTTGGCGAGCCAGCTGTCGGGTTGAGCGAGTTGGGTGAGCTCGGCCATGGTGGGCGCTTGGATCGAGGGGTCGGTGGCCAGGAACACAGGCCCTCCTTAGGAAAACAAGGGTGGCGGCTCGACGCTGGAGGCGGCGGAACGGGGGACCCAAGGGGGTCGTGGACCGCCCGCTACGGAAGGAGTCAACGCGGGCACTGTCCGCCATAGTGCCATAAACCGTGCACCCGCAGGTCCAGCGCCGAACACTACCCTCGGAACGGATCGCCGGGAACACTTTCCCGCGATCCGGGGCTAGAGCCCGGCCGCGTCGGCCAGCTCCTCCAAGGAGGAGAAGTGGTGGTCGGGACGCGTGATCTTCGTCGCCGCCGGCGTCGCCCCGCTGCCGGCCTGTCCCTTGCGGCGCTCGATCCAGCAGGTCTCGTAGCCGAGGCCGACCGCGGCTCCGATGTCGTGGAACTGGCTCTGCGCGACGTGCATGATGTCACTCTTGCGGTATCCGTGTGTGCTCTGCCGCCCCAGGCAGTAGGCGAACATCCGCGGGTCGGGCTTGTTCACGCCCACGTCCTCGACGGTCACGGTGTCGTCGAACGGGTTCCCCAGGGTCTCGGCCATGCGGGCGACGGCCCAGTTGTCGGTGTTGGTCAGCGCGACCAGGCGGAACCTGCTTCCCAGGCGCCGTAGGGCGGCGACGGCGTCGGGGAAGGCGGGCCAGTCGGCGATGGAGGCCGTCAGTCCGGACACGTCCTCGCCCGTGACGGGAATTCCGAGCTCGCCGGCCAGCCGCCGATAGATGGGCGCGAGCATCTGTGTAAAGGGCATCTCCGGTGTCTCACGCTGCTGCACCCCCTCCGCCCGCCCGAACGCCGCCAACAGCGCACGGTCGTCACCCCGATAACCGGCGCGGGCCGCCAGCGGCCGGATGTACGTCAGGATTCCCGTCTCGAAGTCGATCAGGGTGCCGACCACGTCGAAGGTCAACACGCGGTGGTCAGAGATGCTCATAACTCCTCCATGTATATCCATACCGGTTGGTTTACTGGGGGAAACGTGTGGGTGTCCCGCCGCTCGTGACGGTGGGGCTCGCCGCCCCGAGTGGGACCTCCGGCGCCTGGTGAACCTCAGCGGGGGCGTTTGCACTGACGCGGTCACTCCTCGACGCCCGGCCGGGCAGCATGACCAACACCACCGCGAACGCGCTCACGACGAGGCCCAGCAGCCCCGACAGGGACACGGGCGTGGCGAACATGAACCAGGACCACAGCACGGTGACCGGAGGGGTGAGGTAGAGGAGGCTGGACACGCGGCCCACTCCCATCCGCGCGAGACTGGCCCAGTAGAAGCCGTAGCCCCCGATCCCGGACAGGACCACGACCCACACGACCGCGAACCAGAAGCCGGAGGTCGCCGGCGGAACGAACCCCCCGGTCGACAGCGAGAACCCCGTGAAGATCGCCGCGCTGACGGCGCACTGGATCGCCAACGCCTCGGGCAGTCCCACCCGACTCTCGTAGCGCCGTTCGACCAGGGTGCCCGCGACCAGCGACAGCATGGCCAGGCCGGGGAGCGCGAAGGCCCACGCTGGGGCTCCCGACACGCCAAGGTCACCGGACACGACCAACGCGACTCCACCGATCCCGAGGAGCAGGCCGACAACCTGCCGGCCACGTACGCTCTCGCCGAGGAACACGGCCGCGGCCGCTGCCGCCACCAGGGGCTGCAGTGCGGCGATGAGCGCGCTGGTTCCCGCGCTGACCCCGTTGCTGGCGGCGGCGACGACTCCGTAGAGGTACCCCGCCTGCGCCAGGGCGCCGACCACCGTGTGCAGCACCAGACCACGCGTCGCGATCGGACGCCGCCGGCAGACGACCACCACTCCGAGGACCAGGGTCATCAGGATCATTCGCCAGGCCAGAACGGTCTCGGGCGCCGCGGCGTCCCTCGCCAGCTCTGCACCGATGAACCCGGAGCTCCACATCAGCACGAATCCCGTGCCGAGCAGTACGCCGATCCCGCGTGTCAATGCCATCCCCTCTCACCGGTCCGCCCACTCCCCCACGGGGGCAGCTTCACCGGACTCTCAGGAGCGAGGTAACCATACCGGTTGGTATACTCGCAGTGGAGTTCCGATGAGAGGTGGGTCTCATGCGCACGAAACCGGGGGGACTGACCCCGGCCGCCACCCGCGTCCTCGCGGTGGCCAGCGATCTCTTCTACACCCGTGGAATCAACACGGTCGGCATGGAGCTGATCGCCGAGGAGGCCTCGGTGACCAAGAAGACGATCTACGACCGGTTCGGGTCGAAGGAGAACCTCGTGGTCGCCTATCTCCGCGCGCGGGACGAGCGATGGCGGCACTGGTTGCTGGACCGACTGAACCAGTTCGACAACCCCCGCGACCGCGTCCTGCACACGTTCGACGCGCTCGGCGAATGGATGGGGGAAACATCGACGCATGGTTGCGCCATGGTCAACGCCTTCGCGGAACTCACCGACCCCGGGCATCCCGGACGGCTCGTCGTGACCTCCCAGAAGGAGTGGACACACACGCTGTACCGGGACCTCGCGCGAGAGCTGGGGACCGCGAACCCCGACGCCGTCGCGGAGACACTGTTAGTGCTCCACGAGGGCGCCGTCATCACGCACGCAGTGGTCGGCCGCGCCGACGCGACAGAGACAGCGCGCCGGGCGGCCGAGCGGCTCCTCCCGGAGGGGGCGTCCTGAGCTCGGGACGAGGGGTCAGGCGTCGAACACGCTCCACTGGGCGTCAGCCGAGGCGATGAAGTCCTGGGGGTAGCCGGCGGTGAACGGGGAGGCCTCGTTCAGGATCCGCATCGCCTCAGGGGTGAGCGTGATCCCCGAGGAGCCCACCACGTCGAGGAGTTGGGCCTGGGTGCGGGAGCCCACGATCGGCATGACCGAGGCGTTACGTCCCCGCAACCAGGCGAGCGCCACCTGGGCCGGCGTGGCACCGATCTCGTCTGCGACGTCCTGGACGGCCCGCGCCGCTGTGCGGTGGGCGGGGGTGACGTGGTCGGCGGTGAACCTCGTGCTGTCGGCGACCTCCCCGGAGGCGGTGAGCTTGCCCGAGAGGCGACCGCCGGCCAGGGGGCTCCACGCGGTCACGCCGATGCCCAGGTGCTCGGCCATGGGGAGCAGGTCGCGTTCCACCTCACGTTCGAGCAGGTTGTAGTGCACCTGGAGTCCGACGAACGGGGTCCAGTCGCGCCACTCGGCGAGGGTGTTCGCCCGGGCGACGACCCAGGCCGGGGCGTTGGAGATCCCCACGTACAGGATCTTTCCCTGGCGAACCGCGTCGTCCAGGGCGCGCATCATCTCCTCGAGCGGGGTGTGCTTGTCCCAGATGTGCACCCAGTAGACGTCGACGTAGTCGGTACGGAGTCGCCGAAGGCTCTGCTCCAGCGACAACCTCAGGTTCTTACGGTGGCCGCCGGCCACGTTGGGGTCATCGCTGTCGTTCGCCCGCGGTGGGACGTACTTCGTGGCGACGACGAAGGAGTCACGCCGCTTCTCCAGCGCGGCACCCACGACGCTCTCGCTCTCGCCGTAACTCGGCGCGGTGTCGATGACGTTTCCGCCCGCCTCGGCGTAGGTGTCGAACAGCGCGGGGGCGGTGTCGTCGGGATCGCCCTCGTAGTACCCCATGGCGCCCAGCCACAGGTCCGACACACGGAGCCCACTGTCGCCCAGCAGGCGGTAACCCAGTTTCGGTTGATCTGCCATGCCCCGATCCTGACCCCCGGAAGACACCGACACCACCCCGTAGCGTGACCCTGGCGGGGCCACCCTGAGCCCGCGGATCACGCCACCGGTCGCGTGGACCGGCCGTCGCGACACACCCCGCGTGCCAGCGGGGATCACGCCGTCACACCTCGCGGTTGGTCGGGATCACCGCGCAGATCGCGTGGCGTCCCGCGGTGGCCCGGACGACGTAGCGGTAGGACTCCCCTCCCCGCTCGGTCCCGCCGGCGTCGGAGTAGGACCACCTGACGTCGACCGAGGTCAGGGTGGGCGTCAACTCCTCCACGGCCGTCAGGGTCGGCGCGGCGACGGCCATGCCGGGGCCGCCGAAGTGTTCCGTGGCACCGCTGAACGCGGTGGTCGCGGCGTCCCGGTCCGACATCGCGAGGCTCTGGTCATCGCCGAGCGCGAAGGTCGGATAGGCGTAGCAGTCCGCCAGTCGGTTGATGTCCCCCGTTGCGAGGGCGCCACCGTAGTCGTCGAAGAACCCCCGCAGGCCATCGTGCTCTCCCATGCACCCGGCCCCCCTCTGCGATTACCCGTCTTCTGGGTTATTACCCCAGTTGACGACGTCTACGGTCCGCCCGTCCGGATCGGTGTAGGTCCCGTCGTCGTTGGGGCGGAGCGCGGAGCTCGGGGGCGCGTCGAGCGCGAGCCCCAGCCGCATCCGCCCGGTGGCGCGCTCGGGCGAGGTGGCCGGGTACAGCTCCATCACGCAGCCGTCGGAGAGCACCGCCGCATAGTGTCGCGGCCCCCTCCCATGCTTCTCGGGGACGAAGGTGAGGCCGAGGGACGAGTAGAAGGCGTGGCACTCCTCCAGGCGGGTGGTGTACACGACGAGGAGCCGCACCGAGCTGCCCGAGCGGCGCCGGACGGATTCGTCGGGGGTCACTCGTCGCTCCCGTCCCGTGGTGGCGGCGTGACGGCCGCGCCGGCGTGGATCGCGCTCAGCAGGCCGGGGAACCGGGCCTCCAGGTCGTCCCAGCGGAGACGTACCTCTGTACCGTTGGGCCGCTGTGCCACGAAGATCACTCCCGACTCGCGCAGGACCCGGAAGTGGTGGGTCCGGCCGGCCTTGCCCACCGGCAGCTCGAACCAGGGGTAGGGGAAGGCGCTGTCCCGGGGCTGGTTGACGAGCATGGCGACGACGCGCAACCGGTTGGGCTCGGCGATGGCGCACAGCACTTCACGCAGGTCCAGCTCAGCCCGCTCGGGGTGGTGAATTTCCGGCGGTGTGGCCTGGGCTGTTGGGGAGACAGGGGGCATGGGAGCGATATCCACTTCTCGTCAGGTATGACGGTCACCATACGCTGTAGCTGAATCGTCGGGTATGGTAGCGACCGTACTCCAGATACCCGATTGATTTAGTTGGGAATTCGCATGGCCCTCCAGCTGATCGAGCTCACCCCCGACCGGGCGGACCGTGCCGCCGCCGACGCCCTGATCGAGTCCGCCGCCAAGGCCCTCAGCGCCGGAAACGCGGAGCTCGTCGAGGCCCAGGTCCCCAGTGACTTCGGCCGGGTCTTCCTGATCGCGGAGGAGCGGGCCGACTCGGCCGCCGCCGACGCGCTCAACACCGCCAGTATCACCTTCGACGACATCGCCGAGGTGCGCCTCGTCGGCGCCGACCTCGAGACCGTCAAGGCGAGCAAGGGCTCGGCCCAGTATCTCGTGGAGTGGGACCTCCCGGAGGGGCTGAGCATGGACAAGTACCTCGCCCGCAAGGCCGAGAAGTCCCCACTGTACGAGAACGTGCCCGAGACTCAGTTCCTGCGCACCTACGTGCGTGAGGACATGGGCAAGTGCCTCTGCTTCTACGACGCTCCCGACACCGAAGCCGTGGAGCGCGCCCGCCAGGTCGTCGACACCCCGATCGACCGCCTGCACGAGCTGAGCCAGCGGGACTGAGCAAGCCACCCCCCAGTAAGGCGAGGACAACGATGACGACCATCAGCACCCAGACACGCGTTCCCGACAACGACGGCGAACTCGTCACGTGGTTTGCCGAACGGGCTTCCGACGTCGACCGCAACGGCGCCGACGTGCGGGACGGACTGCGGTGGTTGGGCCAGCGTGGACTGCTGGACACCGCGGCCCCGCACTCCTGGGACGGCGGCCTGCTGCCCCTGCTCGGCACGGTCGAGAGCGTCGCCCGCGCCTGTCTGAGTTCCGCGTTCTCGCTGTGGGGGCAGCGGATGGTCATCGAGTACCTGAGTCGGGCCCCGGGGACGCCGTACGTCTCCGGGCTGCTCGACCAGCTCCGCACCGGCGAGATCACCGGCTCCAGTCACATGGCGCCCGCGCTGAAGGAGATCTCCGGCGTCGGCGACGTGGTGATCACCGCGCGCCGCACCGACGGCGGCTACGTCCTCAACGGGCCGATCCCCTGGGCGTCGAACCTGTTCCCCGACGCCGTCGTGGTCCTCCCCGCCCGCCTGAGTGATTCCTCGGACGACGACTCCGACCGGATCATCGCCACCGTGCGAGTCGGCGCTCCCGGGGTGCGGATCCGCGACTACCCCGAGCTCATGGCGCTGAACGCGACCGCCTCCTCCTCCGGCACCCTAGAGGAGGTTTTCGTCGCCGACGAAGCCGTGGTGTCCACCGACCTGAGTGCGTTCTGCTCCCAGGTCCGGCCCACGTTGCTGCTGGTCCAGACCGCGTTCTGCACCGGCCTGACCACCGCCTCCCTGGCCCAGGCGCGTGAGTCGCTGTCCTCCTCGGACTCCATGTTCGACGACGACCTGGACACCCTCGAGGGCGAGCTGGCCGGGCAGCGGGAACGGCTCGGGGCGTTGGCCACGACCCCACCGCAACCGCGCGCCGCCACCCAACTCCGGCTGGACGCCGCGCTCCTGGCACAGTCCGCCACCCGCCTGGAGGCCACCGCCAAGGGCGGCGCGGGATACATGGCCAAGAGCGCCACCAGCCGTCGACTGCGCGAGGCCGCGTTCCTGCCGGTCCAGTCGCCCACGGAAGGACACCTACGGTGGGATCTGCGAAACTAGAGGTCCGGTCGGGCCACAAGTCCTACGGGCACCATCCGGTTCTGCGCGGTGTCGACGTCAGCATCGACGCGGGACGCACCCTGGTGATCCTCGGTGCGAGCGGCTCCGGAAAGTCGACCCTGCTGCGGATCCTGGCCGGCCTGGAAGACCTGGACTCCGGCGACCTCCTGCCCGGTGGGTCGGAACTCGCCACCGGCATGGTGTTCCAGCAGGCGTTGCTGCTGCCCTGGCTCACCGTCCGCGAGAACATCGCGCTCGGCTTGAGCTACCGCGCCAACCGGGGTCGGGTGAACGCCGGACGAGCGGCGGCCAACGGCGGAACATCCACGACCGTCGGCACCTCCGCCGGCACCAGCGTCACCATCGACTCCCTGCTGGACTGGCTCGGACTCGTCGACCTGGCCGACACCCTGCCCGCCCAGCTCTCGGGGGGACAGGCGCAGCGCGCCGCCATCGCCCGCGCGTTGGCGATCCGCCCCGACGTGCTGCTGTTGGACGAACCGTTCAGCGCGCTCGACCCCCTGACCCGCGCCTCCCTGCAGGACCGGCTGCGCACGGTGATCGTGGAGCTCGGGCTGACCGTCGTCCTGGTGACACACGACGTCGGCGAGGCCGTCTACCTGGGCGACGAGATCGCGCTGTTGGACGCCACCGGGGCCATCGGGCACCGGTGGGACGGCGCGCCCGGCGACCGGGACTCAGATCGGGGCCAGGAACTCCAGGAACAGATCCTCGACCGCTACGAGGCCGTGCTTCCCGCAGGCGCCACGCGATGAGCGTCAACCGCCGCACCCTCCTCGGCGGGGGGATCGGGCTCGGGCTGGCCGCGGGGCTCGGCGCCACCGCCGCGGGGCTGCGCCCCTCCGACGCCGCCTCGGCGTCCTCGGCGCTGCGCATCGGCTACCTGCCGATCACCGACGCCGCCCCCCTGCTGGTCGCACACCAGCGCGGGCTGTACGAGGACTTCGACGTTCCCGTGGCCGAACCCGTCCGGTTCCGGAGCTGGGCGGAGCTCGCGCAGGCGTTCGTGGCCGGACGGGTCGACGTGGTCCACCTCCTCGCCCCGTTCGCGGTCCAGCTCCGGTACGGGATGGGCGCGCCGGTCCGACTCATCGCGTGGAACCACACCAACGGTTCGGCCATCACTCTCTCCGACACGATGTCGGGGCTCTCGGACCTGGCCGGTCAGACCTTCGCCATCCCCTACTGGTGGTCGATCCACAACATCCTGTCCCAGGACCTGTTCCGCGAGTCCGGTCTGCGCCCCGTGGTGCGCAAGACCCCGTCGGCGAGTGACGGTGAGGTCCGCGTCGTGGTGATGAGCCCCAGCGACATGCTCCCCGCGATGTCCAACGGCGTCATCGCCGGATACTCCGTCGCCGATCCGTTCAACGCGATGGCCGAGGTGCGCGAGGTGGGCCGGATCCACCGCTTCCTCGGTGACCTGTGGCGGAACCATGCCTGCTGCGCGGTGGTGATGCGGGAGGACACCATCGACGGGGACCCCGGCCTGGTGCAACGGTTCACCAACGCCCTCACGACCGCGCAACTCGACATCAACGCGGACCGGCCGGCCGCGGCGACCGCCCTGACCGAGGGCTACCTGCCCCAGCCGGAGCCCGCGATCGCCCGAGCCCTGACCTACCCGACGGAGGAGTACGCCGACTCCGGTGCGGTGCTGCGCCCCGACTGGCACGGCAACCAGATCGGTTTCGCGCCGTTCCCGTTCGCCGACTACACCGAGAACCTGGTGGACGCGATGGGACGCACCCTGGTCGACGTCGACACGCGCTTCCTCGACGACCTCGACCCGGCCGACGTCCACGCCGACCTCGTGGACGACACCTTCGCCCGCGAGGCGATCGAGGCGTCGGGCTCCCCCGCCGCGTTCGGACTTCCCGACTCCCTCACCCGCACCGAAGAAGTGGACATCACATGAGCGGCACACCTGAGGGCACACCACGGAGGCTGCTGCTGGTCCTCGTGCCGATCCTGGTGGCGGTCGCCCTGTGGTGGCTACTGACCTCCGTCATCGCGTCAGGCCACGTGGTGCTGTCCGGCTTCGCCCCACAGCACGCGTTCCCCGCCCTATGGGAGTTCGCCCTCCACGGAACCCTCTTCTCCGACACCCAGGCGAGCCTGTGGCGTCTCCTGCTCGGGCTCGGCATCGCCACCGCGGTGGGTGTGCCGCTGGGGCTGACCGTGGGGTTGATTCCAGCGGCCGAGCGGGCCACCCAGCCTCTCTTCCACTTCCTGCGGATGATCTCCCCGTTGTCGTGGGCGCCGGTGGCGATCGCGGTATTCGGCATCGGACACCAGCCGGTCTACTTCCTGGTGGCGGTCGCCGCCGTGTGGCCGATCGTCCTGAGCACGGCCGCGGGCGTCCGGGCGATCGACCCCGGGTTCCTCCAGGTGGCCCGCTCCCTGGGTGCCACCTCCACCGAAGTGCTGCGCACCGTCATCCTGCCGGCCGTGCGCACCCCCATCCTGACCGGCCTACGCCTGGCGCTGGGTACCGCGTGGATCGTCATCGTCCCAGCCGAGATGCTCGGCGTGGACTCCGGCCTCGGCTACGCCATCCTCAACGCGCGCGACCAGCTCGCCTTCGACGAACTCATGGCCGTCATCCTGTGGATCGGCCTCCTCGGCTACCTCATGGACGCCCTCTTCCGCGCCCTGCTCACCCGCTCAGTCCCGGCCGCCCAGCGCGAGTCCGCGCCGCAACCGGTGGGGTGAGGCGGACTGGGACGGACAGCCTCGTCCACTCCGGAACTTCGCCTTCGAACGTCACCGCGAGACGGCCCTACTTCGGGGGAGAGCCGACTGCCCCGGTTACCGCGCACGTCGCCGTCGGCCTCGAATCACTGAGGGACGGTCGGAGCGGGCAACGGTGCGATCTCACGGTGGAAGAACTCCAGGACGGGCTCGGCCTCCGCGAACAGCGACGCCATCGCGACGCGCACCGCGGTGATCCCGTCAGGGTCGTCGATGTGCCGTGCCTCCATCGGTGTTCCGTCGGATTCCTGTACCACGTGGTACAGGACATGCTCACCGAGGAGCACCAAATCTGGGAGGGGTCCGAAACGCTCACGGTCCGCGACGCGGCCCGCTTCCAGGACCCGCAGCGGAAAACCTTCCTCCGCCAGGATTCGGAAGTACTGCATCTCCCACTGGACATAGGGCGTGACCGGCTTCTCGACGATGCGCAGCCGACGGATCTCGACACCCCGTTCGCGCAGTGAACTAGCTTCGGCGCGGGCCCCGACGCGTTCCTGTTCGTTCAGGACGAGCGAGCGCTCCCAGTCGCCGGCGACGAACGCCTCCCAACTCGGGTCGCCGTGCTCCTGGTACGTCTGGCCACGTTCCAGCTTCCACAGCACACCCGTGAGCTGGGCGAATTCGGCGGCGAAGTCCTCGTGGTAGGCGGAACGGTCGAGCCGTTTACCCACCATCTCGGGGATTCGCTCAAGCATCGCGAATGTCCGGCTTGGCCGCGCTCAGCATGTTGCCCGGAATGACGACAAGCCGTTCATCCTCGCCGATCCGTGCGTCATCTGGCAGGCGCTCCCGGAGATCGTTGGTGAGATCGCGCCCGATGACGGCGATGTCCCCAGTTCGGCCGCAGTCTTTCCCAACCATCGGACAAGCCGGGCATTGGCGTCCGCTTCCCAGGCACACACCACGGGAGCCTCCACGTCCACTCACTGACGGAACACACCAGCGTTTCACCATCCGTCTGGAGCGACAAGCGAACGGCCGATAGCCCTTTGTGTCTCTTCGGTTAGCGAGACAGCAGGCACGGGAGCGAGAGTCAGGACGGGTCTACAGCGCATCGCCTTGGCGGCGAGCCGCCGCTTTCCTCCTCCGGATGGCGCTAGAGGAAGGGCTGCGTCGCTACTGGAACCGGGTTTGTCCGGACCTCAACCGATGTGCACCGCACGTTCGCTCCCTCTGCCTGGAGTTCTACGGCGGAGCGGGACTCGCCGGACGGTGGTCCTCATGCTGGATTTCCTTGAGCCGTGCCTGCCATTATCACGGCTACGCCCTCACTCCCAGCGCGGTCGAGATGCATAACCGTCACGACGAAGTCGCCGAGATCCTTCGCGAGTTCTCCCGCGCGGTTGGGGTGGCCCCGTCAGCCACGAAGTAGAGGTAGCCACGACAGCGCTGGCCACCGCTGGGCGGATGCGGGAGTAGCGGCCACCCGCACGAGGGAGCAGGCGTCGACGGACATGTCGGCGCCCCTTCTATCGACTAGCGTCTCTCGCTGTCCAGTGTCGGCCTCGGTAGGGGCCTTCCTCGGGGGTGGCCCACGCGGACAATGGGAGGCCGACGGTTGTTCCCGCGGTCCGGTCAGCCCGACCCACTCGTGAGCTGACTCGCCGTGGAACTCAATCGCCTTGCTCCCCGTCCACGAGAGGCCCGTGCCGACATGCGATCCGAGAAGCCAATCGTCATCGAGTTGCGCGGCGTCACTGCCCCCCTTACCCACTTCGTGAGCGTCGGGCTCCTCCTGTACGTCCTGCTCGCGGCTACGGGAGCCTCGGCGGTGTTCTTCTTGGAGAAGCTCGGGGTGATCATGGACGACGTCGGCGCCGGTTGGACGGATCTCCGCACGTGGGGCCTGGGGCTGGCCACTGTCGTCCTCATTCCATTCTCCGTCGCCATGGTGCGCCTGGCGGTGGTGCGAGCTCCCCGGCAGTTGGCGCGTCGTGAGTGCGTGATCTCCAGCGAGGGGATCGAACTGATCCGACACCGCAAGCGGTGGTCCCCCGAGATGCGCCTCAATCTGCCGTGGAGCGACATACATGCGATCACCACGAACATCGAGTTCCTGAGTCGCCGGCACGCCCGCCGAACGCACCGGCATCGAACGATGCTCATCGCCCTGCGCAAGGAGATACCGAGGAACGGAGAGTTCCAGGTCATCCCCAAGGGTGGGCCCATCCCCCGAGCCCACAGGTCCCACTGCCGGGTTTTGGTCAGGGGCATCAACCTCGGCCTTCGGGGTGCGAAGAACCGGGACATGCTGGCGATAGCCGAGGCCATCGAACGCATACGTCCGGGGCTGTTCCAGCGCGGCGTCAACAAGAGGGAGTGGTTCCCCCAATAGCCCCCCTCACGGCGAGGTTCTTCTATCTCGCTCCGGTGCTGAGTGGGTGGTGTCCGCCGGGGGGTGCCGACCTGTTCGCGTCGGCACCCCCGTGTCACAAGGTGACGCTACTGCTTCGCCGCCTGGTTCGACTTCAGGAACGGGCGCACGATCAGGCCGATGGCCACACCGACGAGACCGGTGAGGGTCATCGGGATCCAGGGGAGCGCCTGGCCGTCCGCTGACGCGGCGCGGAAGTCGGGGACGGCGTCGGGGTCGCCGGTCTGGCCCTGACGGTCCAGGGCGCTGCCGTCTTCCCAGCCGCCACCGAGGTCACAGTTCACGCGATCGCGGGAGGAAACGGCGCCCTCCGGTAGGGTCATGGACTGGCTGGAGGCGCTGGAGGTGGTGCCTTCCGGGACCTCGACGTCGGGCTCGGGGATCCCGCCCTCTTCGTCGCGCAGACGGGTGTCGAGGTCGTCGACCAGGTAGTCGCCGAGGTCCAGCCCGTCCATCGCCCACTCGGTGCTGAAGTCGGTGAGCAGGGCGCGGGCGGCCTCCTCGTCGCCGTCCTCGAAGGCGGCGAGGGCCTCCGCCTCGACGTCCTCCAGGTCCTCGGCGATCTGGGCCTCGAAACCCTCCCACACGTCGGTGACCTCACCCAGGAAGAGCTCCGGGCGGGCACAGGTGTAGTACATCAACCGCTTGTAGGTCTGCGTCGCGTAGCGCGTCGCCTCCTGCGGAGCGAACTCCGGGTTGAGGTAGCTGGACGGGGACTCCGAGGTGAGGTACCGGTGCTGGCGGTACTCCATCGGCACCTCGTCGGCCCCGATGTGGAACGGGATGTAGGGCGCGGTCACCGCGGAGGTGACGGCAAGCCACAGGGTGGCGAGCTCCTCGTGCTCGAGGTCGTCGCGCAGGTGAGCGACCTGTCCATAGCCGGCACGGTCGTCGGCCCACCGGGGGTCGCGCACCAGCCGGAGCATGTCCTCCAGGCTCAGTGGCGCCATCTCGCGCAGCTCGTCCTCCAGGCCAGGCGGGTAGCGGTACGGCGCCGGGTCCTCGGGGTCGTGTTCCACGGTGTCGGTGGGGAACGACGCGCCGTAGGCCTCCTGCAGGTTGAACGGCTCGTCACCGTCCGGGTCCCACCACTCCTGCTCGACCGCGAAGTCGACGATGTTCTCCGAGCCCATGAAGTCGGGGTCGTCGGCGAAGTCCTCGGGGAACTCCTGGATGTAGCCGGGGTAGGAGACGCGCACGTCGTCCGGGCCGAGCCGCTCGGCGGCCCAGAGGCCCTCGCCGCCCGGGAACTCCACGAGGACCCAGCCCTCGTTCTCGTCGGCGAAGAGGTGGGAGTTCCCGCCGTAGGTCGTGTAGCCGTGCTCGTCGATGAGGCCACCGACGATCTCGGCGGCCTCCTGCGCGGTGCTCGCGCGCTCCATCGCGATCCGCGACAGGTCGCTGTACTGCGGCCCCTCCTGCGGGGTCGGCGTCATGTCGACGAGTTCCTCGCGGGAGTCCATCCACACGTCACGCCCGGCCACCTGGTGTTCGTTGAGTCCCCCGTTGGTGAGGGGTGCGGGGAAGCCCGCGAACTCCGAGTAGAAGGAGGTGATGTACTTGTTCGTGCGTTCGGCCTGCGGGATCTCGGTGAGCTCACCGGGGATGTCGGCCTCGTCCGTGGCACCCACCTCGATGGTGGTGCCCTCCTCGTGCTCCTGGGAGGGCACGATCTCCATCCAGTGGCTGGACGGTTCGTGACCGAACCCTCCGAGCAACACCGAGCCGTCGTCGGTCAGGTTCTTCCCGACGTAGAACGCGATGCTCTTGTCTCTCGGGTCGGGGGGAGTAATCGGGACGTCGTTGGCCGTCTCGGTGTCCGCCACCGCGGGCGCGGCCCCCACACTGAGGGCGAGTGCCAGGGCGGAGACGACTCCGGTTCTTCCGGCGGTTCTCACGAATTCTCCTGTTCGGTTCCTGAGGACAGGTAACCGCAAGATCATAAAAGCAGGACAGACGTAGTAAATCTGACATAAACCGCGAATCGCCCACCTGGTAGGGCGAAACGTGCCGCCATGAGGATCCCCTCGATGGTCTCGAGGACGTCACGAAGAGGCCGAGCCAGCGAGGCCCGGCGGCTCCTCCGGAACGCGGGCTCCGATTAGGCGGGGTCGCCGACCGTGGACGAACCGGGAGCCTTACGTCGAGGGGTTCGCCGTCTCCATGATCCACGCGTGCACGCGGTCGACCGTGTGGATCGCTGGTTCGTTCGTGGTGTCCACGAGTGACACGGCCGGGGTGAGTTCCGCGGCGTTGGCGCGGAGCCAGGTGTCGAACTCGAGGGTTTCGGCGATGCGGCCCTCGGTCCACTGACGCCAGGCGGGGCGCCTACGCAGCCGTTCCGCGAGGCGCTCGGGGGCACAGGTCAGGGCCAGGTAGCGCACGTCGGCGAAGAGGCCGCGCTCTGGGAGGTGTTCGAGTTCCGGGGGGACCACCGTTCCGCACAGTACGACCGGACGCCCGTTCTGGTGGATCATCGCGGCGAGCCGTAGCCACGTCGCGCGGAAGGAGCCGACTCCGGCGGCGGAGTCGTGGAAGGCCTCGCCCCACAGCACGTCCTGTTCCAGGACGACGTGCGTGTCCCGCAGCCGTTCCGTGAGGAGTCGGGTCACCGTCGACTTGCCCGCGCCGCTCGGCCCGGTCAGACACCACAGGGGCAACCGCAGAAACGACTGCCGGTGCCCGCAGTTCCCACACGGCAGCACACCGTCGGATGTGGCGCGCTCCGGGTCGGTGTGCCCGCCGCAGCGGGCACAGATCAACGGGTCCACGGACTTCCTAGTCGAACAGGGACTCCAGGAATCCGCGTCGGCGACGCCGGTGTCCGTAGGGAGGTGGGGAGTCCGGGTAGTGGCCGTAGGGACGAGGAGAGTCGGGATAGGCGTAGACGCGCGTCGTACCGGCCGCGCGCGGTGGTGGTCCGGGTGGTGGCGGTGCGTGCGGGTCCGGCGGTGGGGCACCGTAGTGACGTTGTTCCGCGGAGACCAACTGTTCGAGTTCTCCACGGTCCAGGAACACACCACCGCAGCTCTGGCAACGATCGATGTGGACGCCTTGGCGGTCGAAGGTCTGCATCAGCCCTTGGCACTTGGGACAGGTCACAGTGTCAGAGTACTGACGCAGCGTCAGGGCGCCGTAAAGTTCGGGAACTCCGCTGGAAATCGGACAGCGGCGGTGGTTCCATGGGCGCCGTGGAGGAACGCGACGCGCGGGCCGAGGCCGACATCGCACCCGTACGAGCATTCTGGCGGGACCTGGGTGTCCCTGGCCTGGTCGACGTGCACACCCACTTCATGCCCGACCGGATGCTCCGCAAGGTCTGGGCGTTCTTCGACCAGGTCACCGGGCCGGACGGCACGGGGTGGCCCATCATGTACCGGTCGGACGAGGACGACCGCCTCGCGAGGCTGCGGGACTACGGCCTACGGACCTTCTCCGCATTGAGCTACCCCCACAAACCCGGCATGGCGTCCTGGCTCAACACCTACGCGACGGACTTCGCGGCGCGGGTCCCGGAGTCGCTGCACAGTGCCACGTTCTATCCCGAACCCGATGCCGCCGACTACGTGAAGGCCGTGATCGGCGAGGGGGCGCGGGTGTTCAAGGCGCACGTCCAGGTCGGAGCCTACGATCCCCGGGACCCACTGCTGGAGGGGGTGTGGCGGGCGATCGCGGACGCGGAGGTGCCGGTGGTGATCCACTGCGGATCGGGGCCGCACCCGGGCGCCTTCACCGGCCCGGGTCCCGTCCGGGAGATCCTCCGCCGCCATCCGCGGTTGCGGCTGGTCGTGGCGCACATGGGCATGCCGGAGTACTCGGAGTTCCTGGACCTGGTGGAGGAGTACCCCGGCGCGTACCTCGACACGACGATGGCGTTCACCCCCTTCACCGAGGCCTTCATGCCATTCCCACGGCAGGAGTTGGCCCGGCTGCGCGCGCTGGGCGACCGGATCCTGTTCGGTAGCGACTTTCCGAACATCCCCTACCGCTACATCGAGGCGCTGGAGGCCCTGGCCCGGCTCGACCTCGGCTCCGACTGGCTCCGCGCGGTCTGTCACGACAACGGGGCCGCCCTGTTCGACCTCCCCGACCCACGGAACGCCTAGGGCGCCCGCGTCAGGATCGAGGTATCCGCGCCTCTCCCTGGTCCGCCGCTGCGCCTGATCGGTCGGCCGCCCCCTGCCGCTCGGCGACCAGGAGATAGCCAGCGACCACACCGATCCAGCCGAGGGACAGGGCGAGGTTCACCCGCTGCCACAGTCCGTGGAACTGCCCGGACTGAGTCGCCATGTCGAACTGCCCGGCGCTCAGCGCGAAGGTGACCGGGATCAGCACGGCACTGGCGACGCAGTACCAGACGAGGGGTCGTGGGCCCCCGTCCTTCGCGAATCGCCACGCCATGACCACGACCAACGCGATGAGCGAGAGGTAGAACGGGATCGGGTTGGCGTCGTGGATCGTGCCGGCGAGGCTCGGTTCGCTGACGCCGGTGCTCCCGGCCGGGTAACCGGGCTTCGGGTCCGTGACGAAGACGCCGCCCACGATCAGGCAGAGCCCGAAGATCACGCCGAGCACTGGTGCGACGACCCCGGCCCGTCCTCCCGCGAGCGTTCTCCGCACGCCGGCCGAGAACGCGAGGACGAGCATCCCGGTCACGACGAAGTTGGCGATCTGGACCCAGCCGCGCTCCCCCAACGCCAGTTCGCTGCCGAACCGATGCGCCGACGCGTAGTCGGGCCGGAGCGCCCCCTCCACCAGGATGACCACGACGAACAGGGGGGCGAGCAGGCCGCAGGCCAGGAGCCGTCGCGTTCCCGTCCGAGTCCCTGACGGTGTCCCACGCACGGAACCACTCCTTAGCATCGATAAGCCCTTAGCGTTGCTAAGTGTGCATTAGCATCGCTAAGGACGCAAACGCGCGGGGGAAGCGGGGCCATGGATCGAGCACAGATCGCCCGCGAGGGCCTCGACCTCCTCAGCGAGGTGGGCTTGGACGGACTCACCGTGCGCCGGCTCGCGACACGCCTGAACGTGAAGTCCCCCGCGCTGTACTGGCACTTCCGCAGCAAGCAGGAACTCCTGGACGAGATGGCACAGGCCCTGCAGGCGAACCAGGACCTCGGCCCGCCGCACCCCGACGAGACATGGCGCGCCTGGCTGGCCCGACGCGCGAGGGAGCGACGTCAGGTCCTGCTGTCCCGGCGGGACGGGGCCCGACTCATGTCCGGAACACGCCCCGGCGACACCGCGCTACGGAGCTTCGAGGAGGAACTCCAGGCCCTGGTGGGGTTCGGATTCACACCGTTGGGAGCCGTGCGCGCGATTACGTCCCTGGGACACTTCGTCAGTGGATTCGTCCTGGAGGAGCAGGCTGAGCTCGAGCGGCGGCCGGACCCGTCGGGTTCTCACGTCGACGACCTGCCGCCCGAGGAACGGGAGGGTCTCCTCCAGGCGTTCCCGGTCCTCGCCGCGGCCGTCCACGCCGGGGGGTCGCCCGGCGGAGGGGACGACGCCTTCGAGGCCGGGCTGACCATGATGCTCGACGGAATCACGGTCCGCCTCTCGCCCGACGCGGATCCGCCCACACCCCGATAGCGCGCCACTCCGCGACCGCGACGCCCGACCAAGGCCACACGAATCCACATCAGCCCATCAGGCCAGCCCGAACACCCCTTGTTCCACCCCCAACTCCGCGTTAAGCTCACGTGAAACCACAGCGAAACGCAGGAGAATCCACATGTACGCGGAGGAGCGTCAACAGGAGATCCTGGACCGCGCTCGGGCCGCGGGACGGGTGGACGTCGCGGCACTCGCCGCGGACTTCGGGGTCGCCGGGGAGACGATCCGGCGCGATCTCACCACGTTGGAACGCGACGGGGTGTTGCGGCGCGTGCACGGCGGCGCCATCCCGGTTGAACGGTTCGGGTTCGAGCCCACGCTCGGGCTGCGGAACACGGTCATGACGGAGGAGAAGGACCGGATCGCCAAGGCGGCTCTCGAGGAGGTGCCGGCCGAGGGCGCGATCCTGATCGACGCCGGCTCCACCACCGGGCGGCTCGCCGAACATCTCCCCACCGACCGCGAGCTCACGGTGATCACCAACTCGCTCCCGATCGCGTCCACGCTGCGCTCCCGGCCCGCCGTTGAGGTCCTCTTCGTGGGTGGACGGGTCCGGGCCCGCACCATGGCCGCGGTCGGCGCGTGGTCCTACCAGATCCTGGAGCAGATCTACGTGGACGTGGCCTTCATCGCCGCCAACGGGATCTCGCCGGAACGCGGGCTCACCACCCCCGACACGTCCGAGGCCGAGGTGAAGCGGAGGATGGTGCGCGCCGCGCGCCGGGCGGTGTTGCTGTGCGACCACACGAAGTTCGGCAACGACCATCTCGCGCGATTCGCCCAGGTCGAGGACATCGACACTGTCATCACCGACACCGGGCTGGCGGACGGCCTCGCCGACGAGGTCCGGTCCCTCGGCCCCCGGGTCGAACTCGTCTGACACCCCACCCACGTACCGCCGCCCCCACCGCGAAGGAGCTCCGTGATCTGCACCGTCACCCCGAACCCCAGCGTCGATCGCACGGTGGAGGTGTCGACGCTGCTCCGGGGAGAGGTACTGCGCGCGCACGGAGGGGGGACGGATCCCGGCGGCAAGGGAGTGAACGTGTCCCGCGCGCTCCATGCCCAAGGCGTCGCGACCGTCGCGGTCCTCCCGGTGGGTGGCCACGAGGGGATGGTGCTGCGCCAACTCCTGGCCGAGCATGGTGTGCCCGCTACGACGGTTCCTGTGTCCGGGGGGACCCGCGGCAACATCACCGTCGTCGACGAGCACGAGACCACCACCAAGATCAACCTCGATGGGGTTCCCCTCACCGGTGAGGAGTCGGAGCGACTCGTCACCGCCGTGGCGGAGCGACTCGACGCGGGGGCGGAGTGGCTCGTCATCGGCGGAAGCCTGCCCTCCGACGCGCCCCCCGACCTGTGTGCTCGGCTCGTCGTCGCCGGCCGTGACCGGGGGGTTCCCGTCGCCGTGGACACCTCCGGTCCCGCCCTGGAGGCGGTGGCCCACGCCGGTGGCGTCGACCTCCTCACACCCAACCTGGAGGAACTCGCCGAGCTCGTCGGCCGGGAGCTCACGACAGTCGGCCATGTGGTCGACGCCGCGGAGACCGTACGCGGCTGGGGCAACACCACCGTCCTGACCACCCTCGGCGCCCACGGTGCGCTGCTGGTCAACGGCGAGGGGACGTGGTGGGCCGGGAGTCCGCCCGTCGTCGCGCGAAGCACGGTGGGGGCCGGCGACTGCGCCCTCGCCGGCTACCTCGCGGCCGGCGGCGCTCCGGCCCAGGAGCGGCTCCGCCACGCGGTCGCCTGGGGCGCCGCCGCCGTTGCCCTGCCCGGCAGCGCGGTCCCCCGTCCCGGTCAGCCCCGGCCCCACCACGTCCAGTTGACCGCCGACCCCGCACCCGACCACAAGATCAAGGGCGGTGAGCCGCAGGCCCACCGGCCCGCACCAGGAGGCCTCCGTTGACGTCGTCGACCACGCTTGTGACCCCCGAACTCGTGTCCCTCGGCCTGAGCGCTCATGACCGACAGGACGCGACCCGCCAGCTCGCCGAACTGCTGCGCGACTCCGGCCGCGTCACCGACCTCCCCGGCTTCCTCGCCGACGTCCAGGCCCGCGAGGAGCAGATGCCGACGGGGCTGCCCGGACAGGTCGGTCTCCCGCACGCTCGGTCCGCGTACGTCACCGCGCCCGGCCTCGCCATCGGAACGTTCCCCGAGGGAGTGGACTTCGCCGGCCCGGACGGCGACGCCGTCCTCGTCATCCTCATCGCCGCGCCAGCGAACGGCGACGAGGACCACCTGAGGATCCTCGCCGCCCTGGCCCGCAAACTCGTGCACGCGGAGTTCCGCGCGGCCCTGCTCGAGTCCCCCGACGCCGCCGGCGTCGCCGCCACCGTCAACCGAGAGGTCGTGGTGTCGTGAAACTCGTCGCGGTCACCGCCTGCCCCACCGGAATCGCCCACACCTACATGGCCGCGGAGGCGCTGGAGCGGGCCGCGACCGCCGCCGGACACGAGATGAAGGTGGAGACCCAGGGATCGGCCGGCGCGGAGACCCTGGACCCCGCCGTGATCGCGGAGGCGGACGCCGTCATCTTCGCGACCGACATGGGGGTCCGCGACAGAGGTCGGTTCGCCCACCTGCCCTCGGTGGACGTGGGGGTCAAGGTCGCGGTCACCGGAGCGGCCGACCTGGTCGCCCAGGCCGTCGCCGCCGGTGAGGCACGGGAGCCGGCGGCGCCGGACTCCCCCGACGACCAGCCCGCCACCCCGTCGCCCGCGCCCGCCACCAAGGTCACGGAGTCCGGCGGTGTGGGGACCCGGATCCGCCAGTGGCTGATGACCGGGGTCTCCTACATGATCCCCTTCGTCGCCGCCGGCGGGATCCTGATCGCCCTGGGCTTCATGGTCGGCGGATACGAGATCGCCGAGGTGGGGCCCGAGGCCGTCATCGACGAGTTCAGTGTCCTGTCGGCCCAGAGCTGGGGCGCGCTGCTGTTCCTCACCGGCGACACGATCTTCGCCTTCCTGGTGCCGGTGCTCGCCGGGTTCATCGCGTACGCGATCGCCGACCGGCCGGGGCTCGTCCCCGGCTTCCTGGGCGGGGCGGTGGCCCTGGTCGTGGAGGCCGGGTTCCTCGGCGGCCTCGTCGCGGGCTTCATCTCCGGTTTCGTCGCCTTGGGCCTCACCCGGATGCCGGTTCCCGCGGCGCTCCGCAGCATCATGCCGGTCGTGGTGACCCCGCTGCTCGCCTCGATCGCGACCGGGTTCGCCATGTTCATCCTGCTCGGCCCGCCCCTGGCCTCCCTGATGGGCGGCCTGGAGACGTGGCTCTCCTCGCTGACCGGCGGCAGCCTCATCCTGTTGTGCGGGCTGCTCGGTCTGATGATGGCGGTCGACATGGGCGGGCCGGTGAACAAGGTGGCCTACACCTTCGCCGTCACCGGGCTCACCACGGTCGGAGCCTCCGTGTCCGTCGACCACGCCGAGTTCACGATCATGGCCGCGGTCATGGCGGCCGGCATGACGCCACCCCTCGGCCTGGCGTTGGCGACCGTGGTGCGGGGACGCCTGTTCACCACGGCAGAACGGGAGAACGGCAAGGCCGCCTGGGTGCTGGGGGCCTCCTTCATCACCGAGGGCGCGATCCCCTTCGCCGCGGCGGACCCGCTGCGCGTCATCCCCGCGCTCGTGGTCGGGTCCGGGGTGACCGGTGCGGCGGTCGGCGCCGTGGGGGCCACCCTACGCGCGCCGCACGGTGGGATCTGGGTGGCGCCCCTCATCGGTCAACCCCTGATGTACCTGCTCGCACTGCTCCTCGGCACCGTCGTCACCGCGGCGGCCGTCCTGGGACTCAAGAGCCTGCGGCGCCGGCCCGCCGCCGACGCACCCGACGCGGTGACCGTCGCCGCGTGACCCGACCACTTCCCACACGAGAGGACGACCCATGGCTGAGGCCACCGCGACGATCCGCTCCGAGGTCGGGCTACACGCCCGCCCGGCGACCCTGTTCGTCACCGCAGTGACGGAGACCGGCCTCCCAGTGACGATCGCCAAGGACGGCGACGCCCCGGTCGACGCCACGAGCCTGCTGCAGGTGATGGGACTCGGCGCGCGCCACGGGGAGAAAGTGACCCTCACCGCCGAGGGAACCGACGCCGACGCGGTCCTCGCCCGTCTCGTCGAACTGCTGGAGAGCGACCTCGATGCGCACTGACCCCCACCAGCGTCTCCCGGCCGGCGCCCCCTCCTCCACCTTCGTCGGCCGGGAGGCTCCGTCCTCAGGTCAAACTCGGCCCTAGTTTCCTCCGACCGTGCTTAATCCCCTCGGCGCGCGGCAAGCCCGTACGAGAGGGCTGTCGTCCACCTCGATCGGGGGAACGCCGTGAAGATCGGGTTCAAGCTCATGGCCGAGAAGTTCGGACCGACGGAGCTGGTCCGCCAGGCCGTCCGTGCGGAGGAGCTGGGGTTCGACTTCGTCGAGATCAGCGACCACTACCACCCGTGGCTCTACAGCCACGGCCACTCCCCGTTGGCGTGGACGGTTCTGGGGGCGATCGCGAACGCCACGGAGCGGATCAGGTTGGGAACCGGTGTCACGTGTCCCTTCCTGCGTTATCACCCGGCGATCATCGCCCAGGCGGCCGCGACGACGGCGCTCCTGTCCGAGGGGCGACACTTCCTCGGCGTCGGAGCGGGCGAACGTCTGAACGAACACGTGGTGGGGGCGGGGTTTCCGTCCGCGACCGAGCGCCACCGCATGTTGCGGGAGGCGATGGAGATCATCCGGCGCCTGTGGTCGGGCGGGATGCACTCCTTCGACGGCGAGTACCTGACGCTGGAGGACGCACGCGTCTACGACCTGCCGGATGTTCCTCCGCCGGTCATCGTCGCGATCAGTGGTGAGGAGTCCGCGAAGGTCGCCGCGGAGTACGGGGACGGCGTCTTCGCCACGGAGCCCCGGTCGGAGCTGCCGCGACTGTACGAACGCGCCGGAGGGTACGGGCCGCGCTACAACGAGGTGCCGTTGGCGATCAACGCGGATCGCGCCACTGCGCTGCGCGACGCGCGGGAGATGTTCCGGTTCTCGGCAGGGGGCTGGAAGGTGATGTCGGAGCTGCCCAACCCGGTGAACTTCGAGGCGGCGAGCCAGTACGTCACGGTGGACGACATCGCGGAGATGATGTCGGCCGGCCCGGACCCCCAGGACCACATCGCCCAGGTGCGGACGTTCGCCGACGCCGGGTTCGACCATCTCGCGCTGGTCAACGCCGGCGGGGATGTGGACGAGTTCCTCGACTACTACCAGGAGGAACTCGCCGGACCGCTCGGTTCCCTGGTGTGACGTAGGCGTTGGGGCGGTGTGGCCCGCGAAACGGGTCACGTCGCCGTCCGCTCCTCGATGACCTTGCGGGTCATCGTGACCAGTATCGTCGCGCCGGCCGCACTGGTCAGACACAGGGTGAGGGCCATGGGGACGGCCGACGCCTCGTTGAGGCCGACCAGTGGCGCCACCAGGGCACCGAAGGAGAGCGGGAACGTGCCGAGCAGCGCGCTCGCGCTTCCGGCGTTGCCCTGCTGGCCCCGCATACCGAGGGAGAACGACGTGGTGACGATCATGCCCATGGACAGCATGTAGGCGAACAGGAGCCCGACCACCGCGGCCAGCGGTCCGGCGAACAGGGCGACCACGAGCAGGAGGACGGTGGCGCAGGTGGCCAGGGTGACGGCCGCGCGCAGCAGGTCGCGTTCGTGCACCCGACCGCTGAGCCGCCCGACGATCGCGTTGCCCAGGATGATGGCGACACCGTTGACGCCGAACAGGATTCCGAACGTCTGCGGCGATACTCCGTAGATGTCCTGATAGACGAAGGGCGTTCCGGCGACGTAGGCGAAGCTTCCGCCGTGGATGAGGCCGACGACCAGCGCGTACCCCATGAAGGAGCGGTTCGTCAGCAGCCCCCACATGGTGCGCACGGACGCGCCGACGGAGCTCGGCACCCGACGCTCCACGGCCAGGGTCTCCGGGAGACGCCACGCGGTGACGGAGACGATCACCACGCCCAGCAGTCCCAACGACACGAAGATCCAGTGCCAGGTGGCGTTGGGAAGTACGAGAACCCCGCCACCGAGCACGGGCGCGAAGATCGGAGCCGACGCGTTGATCATCATGACCAGCGCGAAGAAGCGCGTGAGTTCGGGCCCGGTGAAGACGTCGCGCACCACCGCGCGGGACAGCACCACCCCCGCGGATCCCGTGAACCCCTGGAGGAACCGGGCGACCACCAGGGTCGTGATGTTGGGGGCGACGGCGCACAGGAAGGAGGACAGCACGAAGAGGGACAGGAAGAAGACGAGCGGCCCGCGCCGCCCCCGCGCGTCACTGATCGGCCCGATCACCATCTGACCCACGGCCATCCCCACCAGGCACGTGGTGAGGCTCAGCTGGACCAGGGACGCCGGTGAGTCGAACTCCGCGGCGATGTCCGGGAATCCGGGAAGGTACATGTCCACGTTGAGCGGCCCGAGGATGGCCAGCATCCCCAACAAGAGGGCCAGGCCCAGCCGCACCCGCCCCACCGGATTGCGCAGCACTCAGACCCACACACTCATCGCGGACCACGGAACCCCGGCGACACCGGGACGGTAGGAGAGCGCTCGCACGGGACGCGAGCCTATCCACCGGGCGGTTCCCGAGACAGACCCGGGCCCCCCGGGGGGTGTGGTGCCCGGGGACCCGGCCCGGGGAAGGCGGGCCGGGCCTCGCCGTTCGGCTAGAGCTGGCCGCCGGCGTCCACGACGTGGGTGGTGCCGGTGACGTACTGACCGTCGTCGGTGACGAGGTACATCACGGCGTTGGAGATGTCCTCCGACTCCAGCGCGGCGACGGGGAGCTTGTTGAGGTCCCGTGCCGACTCCTCGAACTCGGCGCGGCCGGGGTTCTCGACGTCGGGGCGGAAGAGGCGGAACGTGGCGTCGTTGAGGACCATGTCGGTGGCGACGGTGGTGGGATGGACGGTGTTCACCCGGACGCTGTGCGGCGCGAGTTCCTTGGCCAGCACCTTCATGAGCATCACGAGGCCAGCCTTGGCGGCGCTGTAGTGCGCGGTGTTGGGGTTGGCGTAGATGGCGGCGAGGGAACTGGTGATGACCACGGAACCGCCGCGCCCACCCGCGGCGATGTGCGGCACCGACGCCTTGAGCGACTTCCAGACGCCGGTCAGGTTGATGTCGATCATGTCCTGCCAGACCTGGTCGTCCATGGCGAGTGAGTCCGCCGGGCTGGAGATGCCGGCGTTGGCCAGCACGATGTCGAGCCGCCCGAACGCCTCGATCCCCTCATCCACCGCGGCCGCGAGTGCCTCGCTGTCGCGGACGTCGGCCTCGCGGGCGACGATCCGCCGTCCGGTGGCCTCCACCTGGCGCACCGTCTCGGCGAGGTCGTCAGCGGTGGCCAGCGGATAGGGCACCGAGTCGACCGTGGTGGAGATGTCCACGGCGATGATGTCCGCGCCCTCGCTGGCCAGGCGTACCGCGTGACTCCGCCCCTGCCCTCGTGCCGCACCCGTGACGAACGCGACCTTGCCGTCTAACCGACCCATCTCGACCTCCATGTGATGTGCGTCTCAACGGATGGAGGAACAATATGACACCGGATGCCAAAAAGGAAGAATCTGGATGGTGGATCTTTCGTCGCGCCCACCGAGCTCCGTCGCGAGGGGCCGGGAGGAACCGACGGATGCGGCGGAGCTCGGTGGTGGATTGGGTCAGCCGGATCAGCCGGCGATGCGCCGATCGGGGTGGCGCACCAGCTCGAAGACGCTCATGAAGTCGTCGTCACCGTGTCCGTCGGCCACCCGACGACGCATCAGCTCGTCGATCGGTCGCATGAGCTCGCCGTTGACACCGAGGTCTTCGGCGACCCCCGCCATGCCCGACGCCGACGCCTGCATGGCCAATGTGGAGCCGGTGCCGCCGTAGTCCCCGTGCGCCGCCTGCCGGGCCGACTCCGGGAACGACGCGATGACGCCCCGCATCCACGGAAGGAGAAGCTCCGACGCGAACTCCTCCAGGTCGACACCTTCGGAGTCCACGAGGGCGAGCGCCTGCAGCAACCCGCCGAACATGCCGTACATTCCGTTCAGCAAGGCAAGGTCGTAGAGGGCCGCGATCCCCGGGTCCGCCCCGATGAAGTGCGGTGTGGCGATGGCCGCGAGGGTCGACTCGTACGCGCGGTAGCTCCGCTCCGATCCGCTGTACAGGATGAACGCGTGCGGCCCCGGGATCATGTCCGGCGTCGCCATGATTCCGCCGTCCAGGAAACCCGCCACCCCGTGGCCCTCGGCCCAGGTGGACAGCTCCCGTGCCCCCTCCGGGGCGGAGGTGGTCAGCTCGACGAGCGTGCGGCCTCGGAGATGCCCCGCCACCGGGTCCAGGACGTGGTGCACACTGTCGTGGTCCAGCAGGCAGGTGATCAGGAGTGGGCTCGCCGTCACGGCCTCCTCCACGGTGGTCGCCTGGTGGGCACCGGCGGCGACCAGGGGGCCGGCCTTGTCGGGGCTACGGTTCCACACGGTCACCGGGTAACCGGCCTTCAGCAGGGTGTGGGCGAGTTTGGCCCCCATGTTTCCCAGGCCCAGGACGGTGACCGGGGTTCGTTCCGTGGTTGGCATTCGGGTTCCTCGGTTCTCCTCGGATGGTTCGGCGGGAGGTGGTGCGACGGTCAGAACGCGCCGCGCTCGTACATCTCGACCACACGTGCGTAGTCCTCCTTGCCGTGGCCCTCGGCCACGGCCTTGTCGGCGATCGCCTTGGCGGCGCGCAGCACGCTGGCGTCGATGCCGCGCGCTTCGGAGGCCTCGATCAGGTGGCCCATGCTGTCGGCGTTGGACTCGATGAGGGAGCCCTCGCCGGGGAAGTTCCCGCCGTCGGCCCGCGACGCGAGGTCGGGCGCAAGATCGACGGTGAGCTGTCCGATCCCCTGCGCGAAGGGGGTCAGCTCGGTGGCGGAGACGCCCTCGGCCCGGGCGAGCGCGAAGGCGTGCATGAGGCCGTTCATCGAGGTCCAGAAGAAGTCGAGCAGCGCGGCGTCGTACGCGGCCGCCCGGCCGTGGTCCGATCCGAGGTGGCTGTGGGTACCGCCGAGGCTGGCGAGCGACGGCCGCCAACGCTGATAGAGCTCCTCGTCACCGCTGTAGATGAAGACGGCTCCCGGGCCACCGATGGATTCGGTCGGGGTCATGATGGCCCCGTCGATGTAGTTGATCCCGTGACCGGCCGCCCACTCGGCCATGTCCCGCGCGCGGTCCGTGAGGTCCGCGGTGAGGTTGACCAGGGTCCGCCCCCTCAGGTCGGCGGCGATCGGCTCGACGATGGCCCGCACCGCGGCGTAGTTCATCACGTTGACCACGACGAGCTCGCTGGCGGCCACGGCCTCGGCAGCACTGCGGGCATGGCGGGCGCCCTTCTCGACCAGCGGCTCCGCCTTGCTCGCGGTGCGGTTCCACACAGTGGTGGGGTGCCCCGCGTCCACGAAGGTGCCGGCCAGCGCCGACCCCATCGGCCCGAGCCCCAGCACCGTCACCGGCGTCTTGTCCGTCATCGTGCGCTCCAATGGTCGTTGTGTCTCGCTGACGGAATCACCGTGCCTCCGCACGCTGATGGACGACTGATGCGGCACTGATGGCTGGCTGGCGCCGGGTGGATGCCGGGGAGGGGGCGATGTTTCCCGCTCTCCTCTTCGTCCCCCCGTTGGGAAGGAGCCGCTGGCGGCGCCGCTCGCCCGCCCCACCAGAATCAGAAGAGCCGGGCGCAGCGGAGCACAGGTGCGGACACAGGCCCGCCGAAGACGGCGGCACCGACCGCGCCACCGTTGAGGACGCACCACACTCGGCCGCTCCCACTGACCGTTTGAGGGCCGGGGTCTCCATCGGCAGGACGGCGCGCGACAGCGCCGGTGGAGGCAGCGGCCCTCCGCGTCCGAGGCACAGTGCCAACTCCACAACCACGGTGCCCGCGCTCGGGATACCCCCAGGCGACACCACTCGCCCCACAATTAAAAGAGCCGGGCGTAGCCCGTCCGTTGTGGGTGGTGGTGGGCGACGGGTGGGGCGGGCGTAGCCCGTCCGTTGTGGGTGGTGGTGGGCGACGGGTGGGGCGGGCGTAGCCCGTCCGTTGTGGGTGGTGGTGGGCGACGGGTGGGGCCGGTCGCTTGTGGATGGCGGGCTCGCCGTCGACCGGGACGGCACGCGAAGGAGAGGTGGGCGGCCACGGGCCCGCTGAGGACGGCGGCACCAACCGCGCAACCGTTGAGGACACGCCACACTCGGCCCCCGCGGGCAAGGCCAGACGCGGGTGTGGTGGGCGACGGGCAAGGCGACGCAGCCCGTCCTTTGTGTATGACGCGGTCTCCGCCGGGGGCGCCAAATGCCTGGGGGGGCCGCTCGTGGGTGGTGGGCGGCGGGCTCGGGGGCCGGGGGGCTGGTGATGGCCTAGCGTGACGTTATGAGGTTCGGTGTCCTGGGTCCGCTCGCGGTGTGGACGGATGACCACACGGCGGTGCCGGTGCCGGAGGCGCTGGTCCGTCGGCTGCTTGGCGCGCTCCTGCTGGCCGACGGTGGGCCGGTGGGTTCGGACGGGCTCGCGGACGCGTTGTGGGGGGACGACGTTCCCGCCACCATGGGCAACGCGCTCCAGGCCAAGGTGTCGCGGCTCCGGCACGTGTTGGACCGGGCGGAGCCCAACGGGCGCAAGCGTCTGTCCCTGACTCCCGCTGGATACCACCTCGAGTTGGCGCCGGGTGACGTCGACGCCGTTCGATTCGCCGAGCTCGTGCGGCGGGCCCGGGCCGACCGGGATCCGACCGATCGTGCCCGCCGGTTGGACGAGGCGCTGGGGCTGTGGCGCGGCCCGGTGCTGGCGGAGTTCCGGGACGAGGCGTTCGTCGCCGCCGAGGCCGAACGCCTCGACGAGGCGTGGCTCGCCGCCGTGGAGGACCTCGCCGCCGCGCGCCTGGATCTGGGTGACCCCACCGAGGTCGTGACCACCCTCGCGGCGCCGGCCGCGCGGCACCCGTTCCGGGAGCGGCTCCACGCACTCCGGATGCGCGCCCTCTATCGGGCCGGACAGCAGGCCTCCGCGCTCGAGGTCTACCACGAGACCCGTCGACGCCTCGGTGAGGACCTCGGCGTGGCCCCCGGAGCGGAGCTCCAGGCCGTGTACTCGGAGGTCCTCAACCAGGAGCCGGTACCGGCCCCCACACTCCCGGAGGACACGGCCGCGCGTGGCAACATCCCCGTCCCACTCACCGAACTGGTGGGACGCGACGACGCGCTCGCCCAGCTCACCGCCCTCACGGCGTCGCGCCGCCTCGTCACGCTCGTGGGGACGGGCGGTGTGGGCAAGACCCGCCTGGCCACGGCGACCGCCCACGGGACCGTCACGGACGCCTGGTTCGTGGACCTGGGCGGCCTCGATGCCGGGGCCTCGGCCTCGGACATCGCCGGTCGGGTGAGCGTCACGCTGGGGATCCGTGGCGACACCTCCTCCGGCCCACGCGGCGTGGACACCCTCACCCGCCTCACTTCGGCACTCGCCGCGCGGGAAACGCTGGTCGTGCTGGACAACTGTGAACACGTGGTGGCGGGGGCCGCGGAGTTCGTCCAGGCGGTCCTGTCGGCTTCACGTGGGGCGCACGTGCTGGCCACCAGCCGGGAGCCGCTGGGTGTCGCCGGCGAGACCGTGTGGACCGTCCCTCCTCTCGACCTCCCTCCCGCCGTCGTGCGGGAGGCCCCGGCCCTGACGGGTTTCGCGGCCGCGCGACTGTTCCTCGACCGGGTTTCCGATACGGTGCCGGGCTTCACGTTGGCGCCGGACCAGGTGCCGGTTGTCGCCGCCATCTGCCGGAAACTGGACGGACTCCCGCTGGCCCTGGAGATCGCCGCCAGCCTCATGCGTGGGTTCTCGCCGCACGAGATGTTGGACCGACTGGACGACCGGTTCCGGCTGCTCTCCTCGGGAAAACACGGTGTCCCGGCTCGCCAACGAACTCTGCGGGCGCTGATCGACTGGAGCTGGGACCTGCTCGCGCCCGCGGAACGGGCGGTGCTGCGCCGGCTTTCGGTACACCGGGACGGGTGCACCCTCGCCTCGGCGGAGACGGTGTGCTCGGGAGCCGGGGTGACGGCAGGCGATGTTCCCGCACTGCTCGCGCGTCTGGTTGACCAGTCACTCGTCAACGCGGAAGGTTCTGGCACGACCCGCTATCGACTGCTGGAGTCGGTCGCCGCCTACGGTCGTGAGCGGCTCGCCGACGCCGGGGAGACCACGGAGACCGAACGGCGCCACCGCGTCTACTATCGGGACCTGGTGGAACGGGCCGACCTGGGGCTGCGGGGCCCGGACCAGTGTGAGTGGCTCTCCCTCCTCGACACGGAGTCCGCGAACACGGACGCCGCCCTGGAGCGCGCGATCGCCACGGACGACGCCGAGGACGCGCGACGAATAGCGGTCGCCCGATCCTGGTACGGCTTCCTGCGGGGGCACCGGCAGGAGGCGCGCACCATGCTCGACCGCGCGCTACGCACGCCAGGTGCGGCGCCCGCCTGGGTGAGCGCGCGTGCCCGGGCCTGGCGCGCGGGACTGACGATGTTGCTGGGAACCGAGCGCGGCGAACCGAACACGGACGTGGAGGCCGCCTTCGCCGCCGACGACCCACGAGGACTGGCGCGCGCCCGGTGGTTCCTCGCCTACGCGGAGTTCGGGTTCGGTGACCTGGACGAGAGCGAGCGTCTCCTCGACCTGGCCCTCGCCGAGTTCGAGCGCTCGGGCGACCAGTGGGGCACCGCCGCGGCCCTCAGCGTCCGGGCGGACCAGGCGTTGTTCCGTGGGGACCTCGACGCGTTACGCGCCGACGCGGAGCGCGGCGCCGCCCTGTTCGTGACGGTGGGCGACCAATGGGGGCACCTCGCCGCGCTCGGGTCCATCGGTGTGCATCACGAGATCGCCGGGGACACCGCGACCGCCGACGACGTCTTCGCCGAGGGCGAGCGGATCGCCGAGTACCTGGGGCTCTGGCCCGACGTGTCCACCATGCTCGCGCGACGGGGACGGGTCGCGATGCTGCGGCGCGACCACGAACGGGCCGACGAGCTACTCGAACGCGCCCGAAAGGTGGCCGACGACCACGGGGACGTCGCCGGACAGGAGTTCGCCGACGTGGGACGGGCGATGAACGCCCGCCGTCAGGGGCGCTGGACGGAGGCGGAGTCCCTGCTCCGACGCTGGCTGGAGTGGAACCGGAAGCTGGAGGCGGACTACGGCATCGCGCTGATCCTCGCGGAGCTGGGGTTCCTGGCCGAGGAGCGGGGGGACGCGGACGCGGCGCGACGCCTCCACCGGGAAAGCCTCGCCGCGGCCCGTCGGACCGGTGACCCCCGCGCCGTGGCCCTCGCCCTGGAAGGCCTCGCCGGTGCCGCGTCCCTGTCCGGGGACCATTCCGGAGCCGCGTACCTCCTCGGCACCGCCCACTCCGCCCGCCGGTCCGCCAACACTCCGCTCCCCGCCCGCGAACGCGCCGACGTCGACCGCAGCACGACCCGCGCCCGCGCCGCCCTCGGTGACGACGTCTTCACCGCCAGGTTCGCGATCGGCACGAAGATCGACTGGCGAACCGAACCCCCGACCGGTGAGCGGGCCTAGGAACTCGCTCGACAGACGCACTTCATGAGTTCGTTGGTGCAGTGCGGACAGTAGTCAGAGGCCGGGAGGGCGCGCTGTTTCGCGGGCCTCGGGTCCGGACGCTTCGACCGCTTCGGCCGGTGAACCTTCTTCGGCCCGGTTCGGCGTCTCCGCGCGGCACCCATGGCTGGCCTCCGTCACGTCTCGACCGGCGGCATGTTCCACTCGGCGCGGTCCAGGCGGTACACGTCGACCGACTCACCGAAATCACCGGTCAACCGCGTCACCCAGCGCATGCCGATCTTGCTCGCGACGCGAACGGACCCCGTGTTGACCGGCTGGACCCGCGCCACGAGCGTGTTCGCGTCGAGCTCCGTGAAGGCCGCGTCACGGATCGCCGTCGCGGCTTCGGTGGCGATCCCCCTCCCCCACGCCCGAGGGGATATCCACCAGCCGATCTCCAGTGCCTCCGGGTCGACTCCGGGCAGGGGTGCGAGGAGCAGGTTGATCGCGGCCACACCAAGGAACTCGCCGCTGCCACGCTCCAGCATTCCGCGCCAGCCGAACCCGTGCCGCGCCCAGTGGTCGATGTGGGCCTGGTGCCGCCGTGTGGCGAACTCCCGACTCCACGTCTGCCCGTTCAGGACGAACCGAACCACCTGGGGGTCCGCGGACAGTTGGACGAGCTCCTCGCGGAACCGGTCCTCCCAGGGGGCGAGAATCAGTCTGGCGGTCTCCAGCGATTCCATGCGTTCACCCTTCGCATGCGGCGTCGTCCCCGGCATCGGCTCTTGGCGCCCCGCTCGGGCGCCTACTCCATCGCAGCGTCGGCGAGGATCTCCTCGATCCCCGGCGTCTGCCACTCGTCGACGACGAAGATCTCGGACTCGGGCAGGTACCAGGAGCGCAGCAGGTACCGGTAGGGGTAGGCGCCGGTCTCGAGTTCGGGGATGGCGATATCGGGGTTGGGTCCACAGGTGCCGGCCCACTCTCGGTAGTAGGCGTCCCGGTCACCGATGGGGACGAGGTCCTCGGTCAGGGCCGTGCCGTCCTGTGGGCCGGACTCGAGGAACTCCATGCCAGGCACGCAGAAACCGACGTCGGTGCGGTTGGCGGGCTCCACGTTCTCGCTCAGGGGAGTCCAGATCGAGTCGGGTTCGTCGGCGTGGATCCGGTCCGGTCCGTACAGTACGACGTGACCGCAGTGACTCACCGCCGCCGCGTAGGCGGCCGGGTCGTCGCCCGGGGGCTCCACACAGTCCGGATTGTGGGTGTCGAGCACCAGGGCGTCCTCGATCAGGTACGCGTCCTCGGTCTCGGTCCAGTCCTCGGGCACCCACATGGTCAGGTTGCGGAAGGCGAACTCCTGCCCGTCGGGGTCCTCGTCCTGGTCCTCGCTCGGGCTGGGAGTCTCCGGCGCGCTGGACGGGCTAGGAGCGTTCGCGGCCGCGGGTGTGTCGTCGGTCGTGGGAGTGCCGCGTATCGCGTCGATCGCAAAGTATCCGCCGGCGACGACGGCACCGGCCGTGACCACCGCCGCGCCGCCCTTGGCGAGTGTCGCCGACTTCGCGGCCGAGGTGGCGCCCTTGGTCACGGTAGGCCCCGCTCCGGCTCCCACGCCTACGGCCGCCGCGCCTCCGGACGCCACCGCCAAGGTTCGCCAGGCGTGGGGGTCGTGGCCGGCGGCGTCGATCCCGACCCACAGATCACGGAGCAGCGGAACCAAGGCCGTGGACAGCGCCGAGGGGCTGGCTGGAGCGCCACCGAGTTCCACGGTGGGCTCGGTTCGTCCCGTCCCCGTGGTCTCGTCCCCCGCCGCGGAGGCGGGGGACGACGGCGGTGCTGCCGAGGGCCGCTCGCCGAGCAGGACCCAACCGATGCTCTCCGCCGTGGGGCGCTCCGTCGGGTCGACGGAGAGGGCGGCCCCCACCAGGGAGGAGATCCTGGACGGCAACCGGCTCAGGTCCGGGGGATGCCCGTCCCGGATGCGGGCGGCGACCTCCGTCGAGGGGACGTCGCCGAAGACGTGCGTCCCCGTGGCGGCGAAGGCCACCAGCAGTCCCCAGCAGTAGACGTCGTTGGCGGGGTCCGCCGGCCGCCCCGCCATCCGTTCCGGTGCCATCCAGCCGGGAGTTCCCATTCCTCGGTTCGGGTCGTCCGTCGGGTCGCCGCCCGCGTGGGCGATCCCGAAGTCCAGCACCTTCGGCCCGTCGGGAGAGAGGACGACGTTGCCGGGTTTCAGGTCCCGGTGGGTGACTCCGGCCCCGTGGAGCGCGCTCAGCCCCTCCGCGACGCCCACCGCGAAGGCCTGCAGGTGCGCCCCCCGCAGCGGCCCGAACGCCGCGACGTGCTCACGCAGGGTACGCCCGGGGACGAACTCGGTGGCCAGCCACGGTTCGTCGCCGCCTTCCTCTGCCCCGAGAAAGGCGGGGGCGCACGTCGCCCGCAGCCCCCGCACCAGCGCGATCTCCTGCGCGAATCGAGTACGGAACTCCGCTTCGGCGGCGTGCCGCGCGGCGATCACCTTGATAGCCACGCACCGCCCGTTGGTGTCGAGCCCCCCGTACACCACGCCCATGCCTCCGGCGCCAAGCCGGCCGATGACCGTGAACGGGCCCACCGAACCCGGGTCATCCGCGCTCAGGGGACCAAGCTCTGTCGGCATTGGGGGCGGCGGGGCGGCCATGCCCCGTATGGTACGAGCGGTCCCCTCCAGAGAACAGGGCGCCGGCCGCTACCGGTCAGCCAAATCTTTACACTGGAAATTTTCCACCGTATAGTTGTGGGTGTGTCAGACAAGAGGAACTACCACTACGGAAATCTGCGGGCGGCCGTGCTGGAACGGGCCGCGCGGGTCATCGAGGAGCGGGGGCCGGACGGTTTCAGTCTGCGCTCGCTCGCGGCTGACCTGGGAGTGAGTCACACCGCGCCGCGGCACCACTTCGGCAGCCGCACGGGTGTGTTCACCGCCCTGGCGACCGAGGGGCACAACGGCCTGGCGGCGCGGGTTCGGGAGTCGCGGGAGCAGGGGGGCGGCTTCCTCGAGGCCGGTGTGGCGTACGTGCAATACGCGGTGGAGCATCCGGCGCACTTCCACGTCATGTTCGCCCCGACGCTCCTGGACTCCAGCGATCCGGAGCTCGCCGAGGCGAAACGCGCCTCGTTCCAGGAGCTGCAGGCCGGGGCGACGTCCACGTTGGCGCGGGAGAACACCGACGACGCCCCCGCCGTCGCGCTCGCCGGGTGGGCCATCGCGCACGGCATCGCGACACTCGCGTTGAGCGGAAACCTGGACTCCAGCGGGATCCGGACCATGTTCGCCGAGCAGGACCTCGCCAGCATCACCCGCCGCAGCGCCGGCCAACTCTTCTCCTCACGCCCATCCCCAGAGGAGGAACCATGACATCAGCGAGCCTCATCGCCGCCGGGGTCGTCCTGCTCACCGTGATCGGGATCGCCTACGGGGGCACGTTCCTGCTGCGCGTCGTCAACGGCGGCGTGCCGACCAACGAGCTCCAGCGGTCCTACTTCCGCGCCGGGCACGCGCACGCGGGGATGCTGGTCACGCTGGGCCTCGTGGTGCTGTTGTTGCTGGGGCAGGCGGATGTTCCCGGGTGGAGCTACACGTTGGGACTCGGCGTGCTCTACTCCGCGATCCTGATGCCCGCCGGGTTCTTCCTGTCGGTCATTGGACGGGATCCCGAGCGTCCCAACGGCCTCAAGGCGCTGATCTGGCTCGGTGCCGCCAGCCTGGTCGTCGGCGTGGGCTCCGCCGGGATCGGGCTCATCGTCGCCGGAGCCTCCGGCTGACACCGCCTCCACCTCCCGTCGATGTCACCCACTCTGTTCCAGGCCCCACCGGCGGCGGATCGACCGGTCGGCGCGACTGAACAGTAGGTCGATGAGCAGGCCGATCACCAGAACGATGATGATGTAGCTGAGGAGCCGTTCGGCGTCGTTCATGGCGCGTGCCTGGCTGAGGGCCCAACCGATCGAGTTCTGTTGGTTGATGATCACCAGCAGCTCACCCGCCATGAGCGAACGCCAGGCGAACGCCCACCCCTGCTTGAGCCCACTGACGAACAGGGGAAGCGCGGCGGGGATCGTGAGCAGTCGGTACCGCGTCACCCCGCGCAGGCCCATGACGTTGCCGGCGCGCAGGAGCACGGGCGGTGTGTAGTCGATGCCGGAGATCAGGCCGTTGGCGATCGACGGGGCGGCGCCGAGGACGATGACGAACATGATGGCGGACTCATTGATGCCGTAGAGCAGCATCGCGAAGGGAAACCACACGATCGACGGCATCGTCTGCAGGCCGGTGATGATCGACCCGATCGCGGAGCGCAGCGGCGCGAACCGGGCGACCGCGATCCCCAACGCGGCCCCGACCGCGACGGCGAGCAGGAACCCGGTGACGGCGCGGCGCATCGTGACGCGCACCGCCTCCCAGAACTCCGGCGAGGCGACCTCCGCGGCGAGGGCGGGCAGCACTCGGTCCGGGCCAGGGAGCACGAACTCCGGTTTCCATCCGCTCCACACCACCAGCTGCCACGCGGCGAGGGCGAGCGCGACCGCCAGCAGTTTGGGCCAGGAAGCCTGCCAGGCGCGCCCGGCCGGGCCGAGGAGTCCGCCACCGGCGCCACGGGTGGACACGAGCTCCAACGCGTCCAGGCCCTCGACGCGCCTGGCGTCGTCGGTGGCCGCTGGAACCGACCCCTTCCCCCGGGGCTCAGCCGGCATGGCGGCTCACCTCCTCCCGCAGCCGGTCGGTGATCAGGGCGGCCCGCTCGGCCGTGCGCACGGAGTCGATCCGCCGTGGCCGCTCCTCCTCCACCGGAAACTCCTCGATGATCCGTCCCGGGCGGCTGGACAACAGGACGACCCGGTCGCCGAGCCGCACGGCCTCACGCACGTTGTGGGTCACGAACAGGACGGTCAGATTCCGCTCGTGCCAGATGCGCTCGAGCTCGTCGTGCAGGATGTCGCGGGTCATCGCGTCCAGCGCGCCGAACGGCTCGTCCATCAGGAGCACGTCGGCGTCCTGGGCGAGGGCCCGCGCGAGCGCCACGCGTTGCCGCATGCCGCCGGACAGTTCGTGTGGGCGTTTCCGCGCCATGCCGCCCAGGCGCACCAGGTCGAGGAGCTCCTCAGCGCGTCGGCGTCGGGCCGGCTTGGCAAGCTTGCGCACGCGCAGCGGAACCTCGATGTTCCCCGCCACGGTGAGCCACGGGAACAGGGCCGGTTCCTGGAACATCATGGACACCCGATGCTCACCCACCGACACCGCCCCGCGGGTGGGGGCGTCAAGGCCGGCGACGAGGGACAGCAGGGTGCTCTTCCCACAGCCCGACGCACCGAGGATGGAGACGAACTCCCCGACCCTGGCGGTGAGGTCCACCCCGTCGATCGCGGTGACGGCGCCACCGCCGTGCCCGAACACCTTGGTCACGCCGGCGACCGAGACCGCGTCCCCGACGGGGGTCCGTTGTTGGGTGGGCTGGTCGACGCTCATCCGGTGGATCCGGAGAATCCCGCGACGGTGGTGTCGCCCCGCTCGTCCAGCACGGTGTTCAGCGGGTCCAAGGCGTAGATCCCGTCCAGGTCGACGGGGTCCAGCAGCCCCACCTCCTCCGCGTGCTCGGCGCTGCCGCGCAGCGAGTCGGCGATCGGGTCCACGGTGAACTCCAGGTTGTCGAAGGCCGACTCCAGTACCGCGTCGTTGAGTGGCGCCCCGCTCAGCGCCTCGAAGTGGGTGTTGGCCACGTCCCGCGCCTCGGCGGGGTTGTCGTTGATCCAGTCGACGGTCTCGACGTGTCCCGCCACGAGGCGCTCGACGGCCTCGGGGTGGTTGTCGAGGAAGTCGGCGTTGACGATCAGGTGGGTGGTGACGAACTCGCCGTCGGTGTCGGGCCACTCGTCGGTCTCGTCGACCAGCACGTTGCCGTCGCCCTCCAGGACGAGTCGGCTCGCGTGTGGCTCCGGCACCCAGGCTCCGTCGATCTCTCCGTCCACGAACGCGCTGATGATCTCCGGGTTCTCCTGCGGGACGATGGAGATGTCCCCGCCGCCCTCGGTGTCGAAGTCCCACCCCTGCTCGGCCGCCCAGTACCGCAGGGCGACGTCCTGGGTGTTGCCGAGCTGCGGGGTGGAGAGGGTGGCCCCTTCCAAGTCCTCGACGGAGGTGATGTCGGGCTGGGTGACGAGGGCTCCGCCGCGCGACGTGGAGCCGGCGACGATCCGCAGCGCGGTGCCCTCCGACTCCGCCCAGCCGTTGATGGCGGGGTTGGGGCCGATGAACGTGGCGTCGACCTCGCCGGAGAACAGGGCGTTGATCGCGTCGGGGCCGGCGTTGAAGGTCTGGGTGTCGAAGGCGACGTCCTCGCCGAGCGCGTCGGCGAACGTGCCCTGTTCCACTCCGACCAGCGCGGGGGCGTGGGTGATGTTGGGGAAGTAGCCGAGTGTGAAGGCGTCGACCTCGCCACCGTCCCCGCAGGCGGTGAGGGTCCCCGTCAGGACGACGACGGTGAGCGCGGCGGGCGTCCGCCACCGGACAAGAGCCATGGATGCACCCTTTCAGAATCCCCTGGAACCCTACTTGAAAAGTAGGAAAATGAACATGGAATGGCGCGAGGGATTCGGCGTGAAGCGTCCCTCCGCCGGGCGGGACCGTCGTCAGGTCAGTCCGGGACCAGGTCGTTGTACCGGTCGTCGACGAAGTCCCCGAAGTTCGGCGCCTGGGGGATCTCGCCCGCTTCGGCGAAGTCGTCGGCCAGCCGCTGCTCGGCCTCGACCAGGTCGTCGTCGATCGGCCGGGGCGTGGGCTGTCGTCGTTCGGCCGCGGCCCGGGTGACCTCCACCGGAAGTCCACTGTGTTC
This sequence comes from Spiractinospora alimapuensis, assembly GCF_018437505.1. Taxonomy (NCBI): domain Bacteria; kingdom Bacillati; phylum Actinomycetota; class Actinomycetes; order Streptosporangiales; family Nocardiopsidaceae; genus Spiractinospora; species Spiractinospora alimapuensis. The sequence goes on from NZ_CP072467.1 coordinate 3,004,108, forward strand.
GGACCACACCTCCGCGTACTCGTCCGGGTGCTCTCGGCTCCACTCCAGGGCCCGGTGAACGCGTTGGACGTAGTCCTCGATCGCGGCCTCACGCACCGGGTCCTCCAACGCCGCCTCGCTCGCCACCTGGAAGTTGTAGGTGTTGCTGTATCCCTCGGCGTTGACGAGGATGCGGGCGTCCGCCTGGTGTTCCGCCTGTGCGACGTAGGGGTCCCACACGGCCCAGGCGTCCACCCGGCCCTCGGAGAACGAGGCGAGGGCGTCCGAGGGCTGCACGAAGTTCACGTCCAGGTCGTCGAGTTCCAACCCCTCACCGGACAGGACCCCCAGTAGGTGTCCGTGTGCCGAACTTCCCTTGGCCACGGCGACGGACGTACCCGCGAGGTCAGCGGGCTCGGAGAGGTCGGAGTCCTCCGGAACGAGGATCGAGGAGCCGTCCGGATTGGCGTCGAAGGCGGCCACGATCCGTAGGTCGGAGTCGGCCGCGGCGGCGAAAACCGGCGGAGTGTTGCCGACCTGTCCGATGTCCACCGCCTCCGCGTGCACCGCCTCCAACAGTGGAGGCCCCGAGGTGAAAGTGGACCACTCGATCTCGTAGGGCGTGTCCTCGAGCTCTCCCGCCGCCTCCAGCAACGGTTGGGCGCCCGCCAACTGGTCGCCCACCTGGAGCGTGAGATCGGCCAGATCGTCGGCACCTCCGGCGTCCGCGCTCGCGCAACCGGTGGTCAGGACGAGCACGACAGCGGGGAGGGGAGCAACGCGCCGGATCTTCATGGTTACCGCCTGAGTCTCTAGTTCGTCACACCGAGTTCGCTGAGTAGGTCGGCCCGGAGCCGGACGAGGTGCGGGTCCTCCCGGTGCCGGGGGCGCTCCAGTCCGACCGGGGTGTCCCGCGAGATCCGGCCGTCTGTCAGGACCACGACGCGGTCCGCGAGCAGGAGGGCCTCGTCCACGTCGTGGGTGACGAGGAGGACGGCGGGGTCGTGTGCCCGCCACAGGCGCAGCACCAGGTCGTGCATCGTCGTGCGGGTCAGCGCGTCCAGCGCTCCGAACGGCTCGTCCAGCAGCAACAGTCGGGGCTCCCGGATCAACGCGCGGGCGAGGGAGGCCCGCTGCGCCTCTCCCCCGGACAGGGTGAGGGGCCAGGCGTCGACATGGCCACCGAGGCCCACCTCGCGCAGCGCGGCCTCGGCGTCCCCGCGCGGCGTGGCGGTGTCGAGACCGAGGACGACGTTCTGCCACACCCGCTTCCACGGCAACAGTCGCGGTTCCTGGAACGCGACCATGACGGCGCCCCGTGTCGTCAGCGTCCCGTCGAACCCCACGTCCAGCCCGGCGAGGAGACGGAGAAGCGTCGACTTCCCCGAGCCACTGCGTCCCAGCAGGGCGACGAACTCCCCCGGGCCGATGGTGAGGTCCAGGTCGTCGAGGACACGCCGACCGTCGAAGGACTTCCGCAGTCCACGCACGAGCGCCGCGGCGTTCGTCGCGGCGTCGGTGTTCAGAGATCCAGTCCCCGTCGCCATACCAACGCCCTCCTCTCCAGGAGTCGAACCAGGGCGTCCGTCGCGAGGCCGAGGAGGCTGTACACGATGAGCCCGAGCACGACGATGTCGGTGCGCAGGAACTCCCGCGCGCTGTTGATCATGAAGCCGAGGCCGGCGTCGGCGTTGATCTGTTCCGCGACGATCAGCGCCAGCCAGGCCGCTCCGAGGCTCAGGCGCAGGCCCACCAGCAGGTTCGGGAGCGCCCCCGGAAAGATGACGTGTCGGATCACGCCCGTGCGGCGCAGCCCGGCGATCCGGGCGACCTCCACGTACTTCGGGTCCACGCCGCGGATCCCGGCGAAGGTGTTGATGTAGAGCGGGATGACCACGGCGATGCAGACCAGGGCGACCTTCGGCAGTTCGCCGATCCCGAACCAGAGGATGAACAGCGGGATCAGCCCGAAGATCGGCAGCGTTCGCAGCATCTGCAGCGGCGGGTCCAGGAGATTCTCGCCCCAGCGGTTCAGCCCCGCGAGCAGGGCGAACACCAGTGCCGCGCTGGCCCCCACCGAGAAGCCGACCACGACGCGTTGCAGCGAGACCGCGATCGCGGGGAGGAGCGTCCCATCCCCCAGGAGCTCCCATCCCGTCACCGCGATGGTGGTGGGCGCGGGCAGCAGCCGCTCGGGTATCAGGCCCAGCGCCGATCCCACCTGCCACACCACCAGGAGGCCGAGGGGGCTGACCCATCGGTGCCAGGTGGGGGTACCGGAGCGTCGCCTCCGTGCGGGGGCGTCGGGTTCCACGCGGTCGGGCGGGGCGCCGTCCGGGGGGTCGGGTCTCGGAAGGGCGTGGGTCACCGCGTCCTCGGGGGCGGAGGGCGCCGAGGCGTCACGGTCGGTGTCGGACGGATGGTCCTGGCTGGCCGTCGGGGACATGTGCCTGATCTCCTTGCGCCGTGGGAGTCGGACGGGACGGCGAGGCGTGGCCCTACCGGCTGGGTGGCCGGAGGAGGCGAGCCGCCGCCCCGGGTCAGCGGGCGTAGGCCGCGGTGAAGGCCCCACCTTGGAAGCCGCCAGCGCCCGCGACGGACGCGGGTGTGTCACCGGGTGGCTCCCAGACGCCCCGGTCACGGAGGATCGGGAGCACTCCCTCCCCGAACCAGTAGGCCTCTTCAAGGTGGGGGTATCCCGACATGACGAACTCGGAGATTCCCGCCCGGGCGTACTCCTCGATCCGGTCGGCGACCTCCGTGTGGCTTCCGACCAGCGCCGTCCCAGCGCCGCCGCGCGCGAGCCCCACGCCCGCCCACAGGTTGGGGTAGATCTCCAAGCCGTCGCGGGTCCCGCCGTGCAGGTCGAGCATGCGCCGCTGTCCCTCCGACTCGCTGCGGCCGAGCCCCGCCTGGACAGCGGCGACGGTGCCGGGGTCGAGGTGCTCCAACAGACGGTCGGCCGCACGCCACGCGTCCTCCGAGGTGTCCCGGGTGATGACGTGCAACCGGATCCCGTACTCCAGTGCCCGGCCACGCCGCGTGGCCAACGCCCGCACGCGGTCCACCTTGTCGGCCACGGCGCCGGGCGGTTCGCCCCAGGTCAGGTAGGTGTCTACGCGCTTGGCCGCGACCTCGAGCGCGGCCGGGGAGGAGCCGCCGAAGTACACGGGTGGGCGGGGCGCGGGCGTGCGCGCGAGCGCGGCGCGCTCCACGCGGAGGTGCTCGCCGTCGTGTGTCACGGTCTCGCCGTCCCACAGCCGGTTGACGACGCTCAGGAACTCGTCGGTGCGCGCGTAGCGCTCGTCCTTGCTGAGGAAGTCGCCGTGCGTCCGCTGTTCGGCGCTCTCACCACCGGTCACGACGTTCAACAACAGGCGACCGCGACTCAGGCGCTGATAGGTCGACGCCATCTGGGCCGCCAGGGTTGGTGAGAGGAGTCCAGGCCGGAACGCCACCAGGAACTTCAGGCGCTCGGTGATTCCCACGAGCATCGCCGTGGTGATCCAGGCGTCCTCACACCAGGCTCCGGTGGGGGTGAGCGCGCCCTCGAACCCCAACTGTTCCGCGGCGCGGGCCACCTGCGCCAGGTATTCGGTACTGGGCTCACGGGTGCGCCAGGCCGAGTCCACGGCGACGCCGTGTCCGCCCCCGACGATGCCGCGACTGTCGCCCTGCGTGGGAAGGAACCAGTGGAATGTGAGTGCCATGCGGCCGACCTACCGTCCCTGTCGCTCGAGGTGGGGGCCGGCTCCGCGTACCGACCCCCGTTCGTGGGCGCGCGGTGTCACCGCGACGTCCCACCGCCACACCGGAACCGGCCGCCTTGCGTCGCTCCCGGCTTCCGTTCGTCAGACTCGTCGACACAACCGACTTTGTCAACCAGAAAAGTAGGAAATAGACACAGCACCCGGACACTCCGGCCGCACCACCAGCACAAGTACCAGCACAAGCACCCGACAGAATTACCCACTATCCCTGTAGGAAATGTGGTTAACTGTGGGATCGCAGGTCACACACGGGAGGAACGAGATGACGACGAGCCTGGCCGGAACCGAGGCGGCCTCGGTACCCGCGCCCACGCCGTGGACCCTGGAACGGCTGCTGCGCCACACCGCCACGGTCGCCGCCGAGGTACGCGCGGGCATCCACCAGATCCGCTTCGACGCGGAGCACCGATGGTCGACCCGGCTCCACAGCGACGAGCACATGGACGTCTGGCTGATTAGCTGGACCCCGGACCAGTCCACCCGGCTCCACGACCACGCCGGATCGCTCGGGGCCCTCACCGTCGCCAGTGGCACTCTCACCGAGGTCTACTGGTCCGGCGGCCACGGCGAGCGCACCCTGCCCACCGGGACGGGAGCCGGATTCCCCCTGGGACACGTCCACGACGTGGTCAATCGGCAGGCTGATCCCGCGGTGAGCGTGCACGCCTACTCACCACCGCTGACCGCCATGTCCTACTACGAGACCGGCCGGGACAACACGCTGCGACGCACCCACAGCGTACTGACCGACGACCCGGAACCACAGGTCACGACCCTGGACCACGTGCCAACCGTCGGGGGCGGGGCTCTGGGGGGCAACCGCGTCGGAGGCGGGGTGGTGGGGCCGTGAGCGCGATCGCCGAGCTCCTCGCCCGCCGCCGGGCCCAGATCCGGCGCGTCACCCCCGCGGAGGCCCACGCCCTCCATCGTGGCGGCGGACTCCGTCGACACCCGCCCCGCCGACTACCGCGAGCGTGAGGGACACATCACCGGCGCACTGATAGTGGAGCGCAACGTCCTGGAGTGGCGGCTGGACCCCACCAGCCCCGACCGCCTACCGGAGCTCCAGGGCGCAGACCAGGACGTGGTCGTGTTGTGTAACGAGGGATACGCCTCCACCCTCGCCGTCGCCCAGCTCACGGACCTGGGCCTCACCCGCGTCGCGGACCTGATCGGCGGCTATCGTGCCTGGCACGCCGCGGGCCTGCCCACGGTCTGACCGTCCGACCACCCGCCGCCTCAGCTCGGGACGGGCTCCCCCGACAGTCGGGACCGCAGCTCGTCGGGTACCGGGGTGGCCTGGCCGTCCACCGAGTCGACGTACACGGTGACCACGCGACAGCGGGCCACCGGACCGGACGGACCGGAGAGCTCCGCCTCGAAGGTGATCGACGAGCGCCCCACCTTGGCCACGGTGAGCGTCGTTGTCACCTCGTCGCCGAAGACCACGGGGGACACGAAGTCGGCCTCGATCCGAACCCGCGGGACGTGCCCGTAGACCCACATGGTCCCGAGTTCCCGCATCAGCTCGTGCTCGGCGTGCTCGACGAACCGGAAGACCGTCGAATAGTGCCAGATCCCCGCCGCGTCGGTGTCTATCCACTCCAGGCGACGACGAACCGTGACGCTCGCACCCGACATCCCAACCCCCAAGGCGAAGGCACCCAGACGCCGTAACGGTAACACCCACGGCCGGACCGGCCCCGCACGGGCTGTGACCAGCTACGGGACAAGATCCCGGCCGGGGCAACGGCGAATGCGGCGCGGCTGTACGGGTAGGAACAGGGTGCGGTGAAGGGGGGTCGGTGTGCGTATACGCGACGTGGCGATCTATGTGGACGACCAGGCGAAGGCGCTGGACTTCTACACGCGGGTCCTGGGCTTCCGCAAGAAGACCGAGATCCCGTTGGGGGACGTGGCGTGGCTGACGGTGGTCTCCCCCGAGGACCCCAACGGACCAGCCATCCTCCTCGAACCCGAGGGCCACCCAGCCGTAGCCCCCTTCAAACGGGCGCTCCTCACCGACGGTGTCCCCTACGCCACCTTCATCGTGGACGACGTCCGCACCGAACACCGCCGCCTGAGCGAACTCGACGTCCACTTCCAACACGAGCCGAGCACCGTCAACGGCACCACCATGGCGGTGCTGGACGACACCTGCGGCAATCTCATCGCCATCACCTCGGGCTGACCCGCCCGAGGTCACGTGGGCCGGGTCAGGGGCCCCGACCCACGCGGACGGGACTACTGCGGCGGCAGCAGGTCCTCCATCTGCCAGGCGAGGTGGCTGTCCACGGCGACCACGCCGTCGACTCCTTCGATGATCTGGATGACGACCGGGACGTTGCTGTGCTGGTGGAGGCGGCCCTCGGCGCGGACGATGCCCTCGCGGACGGTGAACGACAGGTCGGCCGGTTCGATCCAGGCGGGGACGTTCTGGATGGCGCGCTCGACGTCGCGTTTGATGTCCTCGTCGGCGCGGACGAACACTCCGAGGAGGTCGCGGCGGCTGACGAGGCCGAGGAGATGGTTACGCTCGTCGACGACCGGCACCTGCTTCACGTCGAACCGGTCCATCACGCGGGCGATCGTCACCGCGTTGTCGTCGGGGTGGACGGTCACGACGCGGGTCGACATCAGCTGGTCGGCCTGCTCGGCGTTCGCCTTGCGGCGGATGGCGCCGGAGGTGCCGAGTTTACGGCGCAGCCGGGCGCGGAGCGGTGACGCGTACTCCTCGCCGTAGTCCTGGGGCTTGAACTCCTCCTTGTGCAGCATGTCGGTCTCGGTGATGATGCCGACGATCTTGCCGTCGGTGATGACCGGGAGAGCGCTGACGTCGCGCGAAACCATGGTGCGCGCGACCTCCTTGTACGCCGTGTCCGGCGTGACGGTGGCGACGTCGGTGGTCATGACGTCGCGCGCGATGGTGCTCATGGACCCTTCTCCTTCGGACGTCCTTCGGTGTTGGTGTGACCTCCTCGGGCCACGACCAACCCCACCTATTACGGTATGCCCGCAATACGGCACACAATGTAATGGAATGACGCTCGCGACAGGAAACTGGCCCCGCGTCGGTCCCCTGAACCCCTAGGACCCCGAGAACGTCGAAGATCCAGGATTTCGGCGAAGTTTTTGGAAGGCCAAAACACGGACTGTCGGGTTTCGCGGCGGAAGGCACCACTGGTCGGGGCGAGGAGGCCGAAACCGGCGGTGTGATCGCGGCTCTGAGTCGGAGATCAGAGCGTGTCGGCACTGTTATTCTGCTGCCTCATCCGCCGTACGTGCCGCACTGTCGCACGACAGGCTCCCGCCTGTCGTGGGCACGGATCATCGAGGGACGGCCGCATGCGTGTCGAGACCGACCGGACGACGCGGAGTGTGCGGTCCAGCCGGCACCGTCGACCACGGCGCCGGTTCGCCGTCCATCACAGTGCGGGCCCGACTCAGCGATCCCGAGCCCAAGCGCGTCCGTGACGTCGGGCGGTGTGCCATCCCGGACTCGCCGCCTCTCCCCACTCGACCGAGGAGTCTTCGATGGCCGAACCGAACGAGTTCATGAAGCAGGCCGCGCGGGAGTACGACCCCTCCGGGTACCCGCCCGACATCCCCACCGACCGCCCCACCGCCTCCCGGGCGTACGGCTGGCTCCTCGGTGGCAAGGACAACTTCCAGGTCGACCGCGACTTCATCATGAACCTGGAGAAGCGCTTCCCCGAGTGTCTGGACATCGCACGGCAGAACCGCATGTTCCTGTACCGCGCGGTGCGCTACCTGGCGCGCGACGTGGGCATCCGCCAGTTCCTCGACCTGGGCAGCGGCTACCCCACCACCAACAACGTGCACCAGGTGGCCCAGCTCTTCCAACCGGACGCCCGGGTGGTCTACGTCGACATCGACCCGATCGTCCTGACCCACGGCCGCGCGCTCCTGGCCGACAACCCCAACACCACCGTCATCACCGCCGACATCACCGACCCCGACGCCGTGCTGAACCACCCCGACGTCACGCGCCTGATCGACCCCGCCGAGCCGCTCGGCATCCTGCTGTTCTCCATCCCGCACTGCATCCCCGACAGTGACGGGGCCTACCGCGCCCTGCGGCACCCCATCGACCGGGCGGCGCCCGGAAGCCACATGGCGATGAGCCACGTCGTCGCCGACGACCAGGCGACCGCCGACGATCTCACGTCGGTCATCACCTCGCTCGGTATGCCTTGGTGCACCCGCACCTCGGCCACGGTCACGCAGTGGCTGGAGGGCCTGGAGCCGGTGGAACCGGGGCTCGTGGACATCAGCACCTGGCGCCCGGACCCCGACCAGCCCGCCCTGCCGGACGTCGCCGACGAGCTGAAGCAGTACCTCGGGGCCGGCTCACAGAGTAAGAAGGTCTACGAGTTCGGCGGCGTGCTGCGGAAGTAGCGGCGGATTCCCCTCCTCAGATCCCCCCAGGAGCCAGCGATGACCGGTACCAACGAGTTCATGAAGCGGGCCGCGCGGGAGTACGACCCCGCGCAGTATCCGCCCGACATCCCCACCGACCGTCCCACGCCGTCCCGGGCGTACGGTTGGCTGCTCGGTGGCAAGGACAACTTCCAGGTCGACCGTGACTTCGTGCTGAACGGTCACAAGAAGTTCCCGGAGTGCCTCGACATCGCACGAGAGAACCGGCTGTTCCTCTACCGGGCGGTGCGCTACCTGGCGCGCGACGCCGGCATCACCCAGTTCCTCGACCTGGGCAGCGGCTACCCGACCGAGAACAACGTGCACCAGGTGGCACAAAGCTTCCAACCGGACGCCCGGGTGGTGTACGTCGACATCGACCCGATCGTCCTGACCCACGGCCGCGCGCTCCTGGCCGACAACCCCAACACCACGGTCATCACCGCCGACATCACCGAACCGGACGCCATCTTCGCCCACCCGGACGTGAAGGCGTTGATCGACCCCGCTCAGCCGCTCGGGGTCCTGCTGTTCTCCATCCCGCACTGCATCCCCGACGACGCGACGGCCCAGCGCACCGTCCGGGCGGCGATCGACCATACGGTTCCCGGGAGCTACCTGGCGTTCAGCCACGTCTCGGCACACGACCAGGAAACCGCCGACGCCATGACCTCGGTCATCACCGAGCTGGGCATGCCGTGGCGGACCCGCACCCCCGAAACGATCGCCACCTGGGTGGAGGGACTGGAGCCGGTGGACCCCGGGCTGGTCGACATCAGCACCTGGCGCCCCGACCCTGGCCAACCGCCGCTCTCCGAAGTCCCCGACGAACTCCGGCAGTACATCGGCGCGACCCAGAGGAACAAGCGCATCCACGAGTTCGGCGGCGTCCTACGCGCGTGACGTGGCGGCGCCCGGTCCCCCGGCCCGCACGTCGGTCAGGTACCGGGCGCATCCTGCCAAGGGTCCCTACTGGTCCGACCGGTCCAACCGGTAGAAGCGGGCGGCGTTGCGCCACAGCACGTCGTGGGCCCGTTCCTCCCCCACCGCTTCGGTCAGCACGGTGAGGTCGGCGTCCCGGAAGGGGCGGGGCGCCCGGGTGGAGGGCAGGTCCGTCCCGAACATCACCGCCTCCGGGTTGGCGTCACACAACCGGCGGAGCGCCGTGGGCACGTCCAGGTCGACCCGCCCGAAGCCGGTCGCCTTCACCCGGACACCGGCCTCGACCATCCGCAGCAGGTTCGGTAGGCCGGCGGCGGAGAGACCGAGATGGTCCACGCTGGCGGCGGGGAGCGCGGCGATCCGGGGGCCGAGCTCGTCGGCCGACGCCGCGTCGACGTAGAACTCCGCGTGCCATCCCGCGAGGTCATGGACGCGGCGCGCGAAGGTGTCCATCGCGTCCACGGGAGCGGAGCCCCCGCGCCGAACGTTGAACCGAACCGCGCGCACGCCTCGCTCCGCGAGGTCCAGGATGGTGGAGTCCGGGGTGTCGGCCGGGAGTTGGGTCACGCCGACGAACCCCGGTCCCAGTCGCTGGAGTGCGTCGAGCAGGTAGGTCTGGTCGAAGGCCTGGAACGAGCCGGACACCACGGCACCTCCGACGATCCCCAGGCCCTTGGCGCGCGCGTCGTAGTCGGCGACGGTGAACGGGGGCGGTCGGTAGCCATCGTTGTCCACCAGCGGAAACCGGGCGTCGATGATGTGCATGTGGGCGTCGAACACCGGCCCCCAAGGCGCGCCGGCTCCACCCTCCGTCGTGTCGGCGCCTCCCTCCGCTGGGGGACGGCCCGGTGTCGTGTCCCCCACACCCGTGTTCCCGTTCGTCGCAGTCACCCGAGTTCCCTCCGCCCGATCGTCGACGTCATGCGGGCTCCATCCTGTCGGGACGCGCCGTGGGGCGTGCGGGCGGGTGTGACGTGCGTCGTGGCCCCGGGTCGGCGCGCGTCGATAGGATCGGGCGGTCCGCAACGGCCAACCGTCAGGTGAGAGTGGGAGTATGACCGGCGTCATCGCGGGGTTCTCGGTGATCGCCGTCGTCATCGGGGTCGGTTACGTCCTGGGCCACTTCGACGCGCTGGGCGCCAACGCCCGTGAGGTTCTCACCAAGACCGCCTTCTACGCGGCCACCCCTGCCCTGCTGTTCGACATCCTCAGCAAGGCGGACCTGTCGGTGCTGCTGTCGGTGCCGCTGTTGGTCGCCGCCATCAGCATCGCCGTGAACATCCTGCTCTTCGTGCTCCTGGGCGTGTTCCTGCGCTGGGGCACCGGGCCCACGACGCTCGGTGCGATGTGTTCCAGTGTGGTGAACGCAGGGAACCTGGGGATCCCGATCGCCGTGTACGTCCTCGGTGACCCGTCCCTGGTCGCTCCGATCCTCCTGCTGCAACAGTTGGTGATCAACCCGGTCGGGCTCACCGTCCTCGACCTGAGCGGCCAGGGCGGTGGCGGGCGGGTTGGCCTGTTCACTCTGGTCACCACCCCGTTCCGCACCCCCATCGTGATCGCCTCTCTCGCGGGTGTCACCGTGTCGGCCACCGGCTGGGCCCCGCCCGAGCTGATGATGCGCCCGATCGAACTCATCGGCTCGATGGCGGTGCCCGCCGTCCTCCTGGCGTTCGGTATCTCTCTCCGTGGAAGCGCCGTTCCGGGGCGCGGCCCGGAACGCGCCCCGGTGTTCGTGTCGGTGTTCCTCAAGTCGTTCGTGATGCCCTTCGTCGCCTGGGCCGTCGGTTCCTGGGGCTTCGGTCTCTCCGGCGACGAACTCTTCCGCGTCGTGGTCCTGGCCGCCCTCCCGGCCGCTCAGGACCTGTTCACCTTCGCGTCCCGCTACGACGTCTCCACCCGCCTGGTCCGCGAGTCCCTACTGCTCTCCACTCTGATCACGATGCCGGTCCTGGTCCTCATCGCGTTCCTGCTGAGCTGACCTGCGGCTCACGCTCGTCGCGCCAGGCGATACACCCGCTCGGCCGTCGCCCCCTCGACCGCGACCCGTTCGCTCGGCGTCCAGTCGGCGAAGAGCCCCCGGACTCCGGTGGCGATGTCGCCGTACCGGGCGACGAGCCGGGTCACCGGCCAGTTGCTGGCCATCATCAACCGGTCCGCGCCGAACAGGTGACGAACGTGCTCCACGTAGGGGGCGAGTGCGGGCGGGGCCCACCGGTTCCACGCGCTCAACAGGTGCACCCCGGCCGACACCTTCAGCGTCGTGTTGGGCTGGGCCGCGACCTCCGCGATGGCCGAGGCCCAGGGCTCCCACGCGCCGGTGTCGGCGGGTGGGCGGCCCAGGTGGTCCAGCACGAGGCGCAACTGGGGCCGTTCGGCCGCCAGCGCGGCGGCGGCCCGCAGCTCCTCGGCGCTGACGCACACCAGGTCGTAGCTCAGATCGTGGTCGGCGAGGACCTGGAGCGCGTCGAGGCCGGCGCGGGAGGTGGGATCGGGCTCGGGGGTGGTCAGCGAGTGGTGCCGGGCGAGGTGCCGGACCCCGCGTAACGCCGTCGGATGGCCCAGCTCGGCGAGGGCCTGGCGGGTCGCGTCGGGGTCGTGCAGGGGCAGCCACCCGCAGACACCGGCGACGAAGTCGTGCTCGGCGTGGATCCGCAGCAGCGCCCGCGTGTGGTCGAGCGTGTTCGCGGTCTGCACCACGACGCTCGCCCCCACCCCGCTCACCCGCAGGTTGTGCTCCAGTTGTTCCGGTGTCGCGTCGCGGTGCAGGGGCGCGTACCGGGGCGCGGGGAAGTTCCCGGCGGCGTGCTCCGCCGTCCAGAAGTGGTGATGGGTGTCGACGACCCGTGCGCGCTCAGTCACGTCGGCCCCTCTCGTCGATCCGGGGTGCCGCGACCTGGCTGAGGACGCCCGCCAACGGCATGCTCAGGTCCAGTTGCCGGGCGACCGTCACGACGTCCCAGAGGTCCTTGCGCCATGGACGGTTGGCGGGAGCGGCACCGGAGGCCTCGTACTCGCTGGCGACGCGGTCGAAGAATCCCCAGTTGCGAAGACACCAGGAGTCGGCGGTACCGGCCTGGGCCACCTCCACCACGCGGTCCTCGGCGACGCCGAAGGCACGCGCGAGCGCGACCGCCTCCAGCGCGGCGGCCTGGTTGGCGAAGGTCATGAGCTGGTTGGCGAACTTGACCGCGAGCCCGCTGCCCAGGGGGCCGAGGTGGAAGACGTGCTCTCCCAACACGTCGAGCACCGGGCCGGCGTGGGACACGTCGGCGTCCTCACCGCCCACCATGATCGCGAGCGTTCCGGCCCGGGCCCCGTGGTCACCTCCGCTGACCGGAGCGTCCAGCACGGCCACTCCCCACGGCCCCAGCTCGCCGGCGAGGGCGGTGACCGTGCTCGGGAAGACCGTACTGTGCACCATGACCGTCGTGCCCGTTCGCAGGTGTCGTGCCACCCCTTCCGGTCCCGCGACGACGTCGCGGACCTGGTCGTCGTCGACCACGCATACGCAGACGACGTCACACTCGTGGAGGTCCGCCGGCCGGTCCACCAGCGTGACGCCGGCGTCCTGGGCGACGGCCCGTCGTTCGTGGCTCACCTCCACGGCCAGCACCGGTACCTGGGTCTCCGCCAGCCGTAGGGCCATGGGGAGCCCGAGGTTGCCGAGGCCGATCACACCGACGCGGGGAACTGGTCCGGGGGAGACTTCGGTTGGTGTTGTCACTCTTCCTCCATGACGCCATCGCTGTTACGGGTGGGCGGGCTTGGGGTTCCACGGACCTCGGGGTCCGCCAGTCACTGGGGGCTCGGGGTCGCCTCCTCGGCGCGGTTCGCGCGGGCGCGCCACAGGGAGAACCCCAGCGAGGCGACGCTCAGCAGTAGCAACAGGAATGGGATCGGTTCCAGGATCCAGCCGTAGCCACCGCCCTCGAGGATGGTGGCGCGCCGGAAACCCGCCTCGGCGAGCGGCCCGACGATGAGGCCGATGACCATGGCGGCCGGTGGGAACCCGCCCTTGTGCATGGCGTAGCCGAGGACGCCGGCGAGGATCATCACCAGGATGTCGAACGGGTTGGAGCGCAGGGCGAAGGCCCCGATGACGCACAGCACCAGGACCCCCGGCCACAGGAACCGGGTCGGGATCCGCCTCGTCTGCGCCCACAGCCGGATCCCGAGGAGTCCGACCAGCAGCATCACGAAGGGAATGATGAGGAACCCGATGAACACCCCGTACACCACGTCGGGTGCGCCGGAGAAGAGCTGGGGTCCGGGCTGGAGACCGTGCACCGTGATGGCGCCGATGAGCACCGCCGCCGTGGCGTTGCCCGGGATCCCGAGCGTGAGGGTGGGGGCGAGGGTCCCCGGTACCGCCGCGTTGTTGGCCGACTCGGCCGCCGCGACACCGCGCGGGTCACCGTGGCCGAAGCTGTCCTTGTCCCGGGACAGGCGCCGGACCTCGTTGTAGCCGACGAACGCGCCGATGTCGCCGCCCGTCCCGGGGAGGATTCCGACGACGAACCCGAGCAGCGAGCTGTAGACCGACGCCGGCAGCAAGCGTCGCAGTCCACCGAGGATCGCGATCCGGAACGACCCGATCGGGGTGCTCCCCGACTGTCCCGAGCGCATGTTCTCGTAGTGCCGGAAGGCCTCGGCCACGCCGAACAGTCCGACGAGGACCGGGATGAAGTCCAGGCCCGCGCGCATCTCCCCTATCCCGAAGGTGAAGCGGGGATAGCCGTCGATCGGGTCCAATCCCACGGTCGCGATCAGCATTCCGAGCAGGCCGGCGATCAACGCCTTGCCCACCGCACGTTCCTGCAGGGAGGCGATGATGGTGAGGGCGAACACCGAGAACATGAAGTACTCCGCGGGCCCGAAGGACAGCGCGAACTCGGCGAAGAAGGGCGCGAAGGCCGCGAGCAGGACCGCTCCGACGAAGCCACCGACGCACGAGACGACGACCGCGATGGTCAGCGCTTCACCCGCCCGGCCCTGCCGCGCCATGGCGTGGCCGTCGGCGACCGTCGCCGCCGCGGCGGGAGTGCCGGGGAGCCGGAGCAGGATCGCGGGGATGGATCCCGCGTAGACGGCGCCCGAGTAGATCCCCAACAGCAGCATCATGCCCGGCAGCGGGTCGAGCGCGAACGTGAAGGGAAGCAGGATCGCCACGGCCATGGTGGCGGTGAGTCCGGGCAGGGCGCCCACCGCGACCCCGGCGACGACACCCACGACGAGCAGGAGTAACGGCTGCCACGCGAGGACAGCTTCCAGGCCGATCATCCAGTTGTTCACCGGTGTGTCTCCTGAGGGACGGTCCGGCGCGGGGGCCGGGGCGGATTCGGGGTCCGGTCGCCGGCCACGGCTCCGACGCTCAGGGCGCGGTCCCCGGCGGGGCACCGGGGCGGGGCACTGTTCCGGCCGGGCGCGTCCACCCGAGATCCCGCTTGGGGGACGTGCGTCGGGGTGTGCGGGACGAGGAGGGGCTGCACGCGGTCTCCCTTTCGCGGTGGGCGACGGGTGGGGCACCCGCCGCGCGACGGTGCGCGTACGGGGCGCGGGACGACGGGCGAGGCCCGGTGGGCGTCGGGTCAGGGGGAGGTCACGTCAGCAGACGTTCGAGGGGACCCCGGGGAAGGGAGACGTCGAAGACCCCGTAGAAGGTGAAGTAGACGGCGGCGCTGAATGCCACCGAGACGCCGACCAGCGCGAGGACGTTGCGCACCCCGGCCAACCTGAGGGCGACGCCGAGGAAGACGGTGGTCGCGAGCAGGTACCCCAGCGGCGCGAGAACATTGACGTAGCCGACGATCGCCGCCACGACACCGACCACCCGCCAGGCGTCACTTCCGCGGGGGAACCGTTCCTCACCCACCGACCGGGGCAGCAGGGTCAGCGCGAGTGCCGCGAGGACAACGGCCAGGAGTCGGGGATAGCCCCCGGCCCCCGGATCGCTCTGCCGGCCCGGCGCGGGGAGGTCCAGGCTCGCCGCCCACACGGTGCCGGCCACCACGAGCAGGACGAGCACCGTCGCGATGGTCCCGGCTCGGCCCGGCGCCGTCCCCACGGGGGTGGGGGCCGCCACGGTCACGACTCCCCGTACAGGGTGTCGATCAGGTCGGCGTACTGCTCGAACTCTTCGTCCATGAACGCCTCGAACTGCTCGGCGTCGAGGTAGTCGCGCACGAAGCCCTGGGTGTCCATGAAGTCGACGAACTCCTCGGCCTCGAACGCCTCGGCGAAACACTCGTTGAGGGCGGCGACGCGTTCGGCGTCCACATCGTTGGGGACGACGAGGCCGAACCAGTTGGCGGCCGTCCAGTCGACACCCTCCTCCACCAGTGTCGGTGTGTCCGGGAGCCGCTCCAGACGGTCCTCGGCCATGGTCGCCAGGGGACGCAGCTCCCCGGCGTCCATGTGGTCCACGCTCTCCGCACCGGAGGGGGCGATGGCCTCCACCTGGCCTCCCATGACGGCGGCGATCATGTCGGCGCCCCCGTCGAAGGGCACGCGCTCGGTGAACTCGGCGCCGGCCTCCACCTCGAGTCCGCCCGCCGCGATGTCCCAGATCCCACCGGTGCCGTTGGTGGCGATCCGGACCGTGTCGTCGCTCTCCATCGCGTCGACGAGGTCGCCGACGGACTGGAACTCCGAGTCGTTGGCGACGCTGAGCACGGCGGGATTGGCGCTGAACTTCATGACGCCTTGGAGATCGTCGGGAGTGACCTCCGCGCCTCCGAGGTGGTTGAGGATCGACACCTCGATCGTGGCCGCTCCGAGCGTGTACCCGTCGGGCTCGGCGTCGGCGACGGCCTGGTGGCCGATGGCGCTACCGCCGCCCTCCTGGTTGCTGACGATGATGTCGACGCCGCAGGGCTCCTCCGCCGCCGTGGCGAGTTGGCGCACCGTTTGGTCCGTCCCTCCGCCGGCGGCCCAGGGCACGATGACCTCGATCTGACGACTGGGGAACTCCTCGTCGTCCGCGGCGTCGAGGCCACAGGACGTCAGGGCGAGGGTGAGGACGAGTCCGAGACTGAGTGGTGGCGTCAAGGGGATGAGAGCCGGTCGTTCTCCGCGAGGTGCCATCTGCCTCTCCTTCTGTGTCCACGGTTGGGGTCCCCCGTGTCGCACGCCGCGTGGTCGCTGGCGTGGTCAGACAGGCATCGAGTGCGGATCCGCGTCTGCGCGACGATGACAGCCACATTGTGGGCCGCGTCTCGGACTTTTGTCTACAATAGACTCGACTTTTCGCGCAACGGAAGTCGTTAGACTGCCTGCAAGGACGCGACGGGTGACCAGATCGATGGCCAGGGAGTATGTCCGCGCGGCCGGCCGAGTGCCATGGGTGCGTATCTGCGTGACACGACCAAAGGAGCGCCGTAATGTCCGTCTCCAGCGCCGAGACGACCGTTCCGCACAGTATGCGGTTGTCCTCGCCGCCGAGCATGACGCAGCTCGCTACGGATGCCGTCCGCTCCATGATCCTCTCGGGGACGCTCTCGCCGGGGGACCGGGTGGTGGAGAGCCGTCTCACCGAGCTGCTGGGGGTGAGCCGGCCACCGCTGCGCGAGGCCCTGCGGGTGTTGGAACAAGAGGGCCTGATCGAGCAGCTACCCCGCCGGGGGGCACGCGTTCCGCCGATCACCCTGCAGGACATCTACGAGATCTACTCCCTGCGCGAGGGCCTGGAGGAGATGGCGCTCGGGTTGGCGCTGCCGGTACAGACCCCGGCGCGGCTCGAGCGGGTCCGCGCGGCGTTGAACTCCATGCGGGAGGCGGCCTCCGTCGGCGACGAGGGCCGGTTCACCGAACGCGCCTTCGAGTTCCACACCGCGATCGTCGCGTTGGCGGGAAACCACCGGCTGGAGATGAGTTATCGATCGGTGGCCAACCAGATCCGCCTCTGCATGGCGATGAACCGCCGCGCCCGCCAGGCGCAGGAGTCACTCGAGGCCGACTGTGCCCGACACCAGGAGGTGTTGGACGCGTTGGAGGCCGGGGTGCCGGAGGACGCGTGCCAGGCACTGCGTACCCACGGTCACCGCACGTTCCTGCTGTCCGTCGAGCCGGACACCGCTGAGGCGAGCCCGCAGGCCATCGCGTGGCTGCGCGAGGTGCAGCGCGCGGAGGGCGGGATCGACGCCCCCGACGTCTGAACGGCCGCGCGATATCCCGGTCGAGGCGATGGCCCCGCCCTGCCGGTGGGCGCGGGCGGGACCATCGCACGGGGGGACGCCTACCGCTCGGCGGGCTCCTTGGCCGACCCGTCGTCGGCCCGGTCCCGGTACATCAGCCGGGACAGCACCGCGTAGACCACGGCACCGACCAGCACCGCCGGCAGCGACGCCGTCGTGTACTTGAACAGGACGGTGTGCGGCTCGTAGGTCACCGGGTTCATGATCGCGATGTAGGTCGCGCTGCCCAGGAGGAGGGCGGCGATCCCCGCGATGTTGAACCCGCCGGTGTACCAGTACGCGGACCGGGGCGAGTGATCGAACAGCGAGGCAACCCGCAGTGTGTCGATCCGGCGCAGCAGGTACCAGTCGGCGAGCTGGATGCCCACCATCGGCGCGATCATCAGACCGAGGAACGCCATGAACGCGTCCACGTTGTCGTAGAACGCGTTGCCGAAGAGCAGCACGGTGACGAACATCGGCAGCAGCACCAGCGCGGACAGGGGTTTCCAGCCGATCCTGGTGTTGACGTGCGGAAGCTGGGACAGACCCAGCGTCGCGATGAACGCCCCGACCAGGGGTGAGGTGATGTTGGCGAACGCCACGAAGACGAGGACGGCGATGCCGCCCGCGGGTCCGGCGAGTTCGGGAGCCCAGATCGTGGGGTCGCCCTCTCCGGTGACCAGCGCCGCGTACAGGCTGACGATCCCGACGAGGACCCAGGCGACGCCGAGGCCGATCATCGACGGGAGGATCGCCTTCCGCGCCCTGCCGGTCATGCGCACGATGCCGCCCATGTAGGACCACCAACCCCAGGTGCTGGCGATCAGCAGCTCAACCACGGAGGTGTAGTTGACCAGGCGATCGGCCCAGGGCTCCAGGGGTTCGGCGTTCGCGATCGCGGTCACGCCGTAGGTGGAGAGCAGCACGTAGAGCAGGTAGATCGTCAGCAGGGAGGTGAGGATCGCGACGACCGGCCCGATCTTCTTCAACGAGCGGGATCCACGACTCACCAACACCCAGACCAGCACGACACCGGCGCCGGCGATCAGGGTCGAGGTGGTCTCCCGCGCCCCGGGTGGGATGACCCCGAGGATTTCCAGCACCGACCCGGCGGCCCGCCCGAAGAAGATCATCAGGACGGTGTTCCAGCCCAGGGCCGTCGCGTACTGGAAGAACAGTGCGATGTAGCTGCCCCGAACGCCGAGCTGCGGCTTGGTCGTGGTGACCGTTTCCAGGCCGTACTTGGTGCTCGCGGGGACAGTCGCCAGCGTGATGAGCAGTTGGCCGATGATGCCGCCCGCCAGCATCGCGGCGGCGCCCATCTTGGCGTCGAGGTAGTAGGCGGACGATGTGCCGACCACGAAGGACCAGGTCGCGATCCCCACGGTGGTGCACACGGCGCCGAGGACGAATCCGTTCCAGTTCCGGTCACCGAGCGGGACCGGCAGACTCGAACTGCGCATTTTCAGGGCGGGTCGACTCATAGCCAACCCCAGATCAGCAGCATGGCCGGGACCAGTAGGCCCAGAACCGCGAGTACCGCGAGATCGGGACCGTTGAAGCCCTCTCCGACCGGCTGCCTCTCTAACTCGTCCGCGTAGATCTCCACAATCTCTTGGTCAGGATCTCGGTCTGACACGCAGACCTCTCTCTCGTTGATTGTTGAATACGGCTAGCCGGTCGATCACCCTGGGTGATCGACCGGCTATACCGTGATCTTCTTTTTGGCACCGGGGCTACCGGGAGGGGGTGTTCCCCTCCCGGCGGTTCCTCGGCTTGACCGGCTCACGCTCGCTCGGGCAGCGGCTTTCCGAGCCAGTCGCGGTAGAAGGTCTCGAGGTCAGGCAGGAAGTCGAAGACGACGGGGAACCCCGGAGGGGCGGCCTCGACCTCGAGCAGGGTGGTGCATCCGGGGCAGATGAACTCCCGGATCTCCATCCAGTCGGTGTCGGGGGCCAGACGCCCCGGGTAGATCTCCTCGACGCTCTCCTTGTCGCCGCGGACCCGCACGTTGGCGCTGAGCTTCCAGTTCGTCCGGTAGTCACCGAACTCCTGGCCACAGTCGCACTTGACGATCCGCCCGGAGGGGCTCTCCACGATGTAGAGGTGCTCACCGATGGGCAGCAGGATCGGGTCGTCCCACTTCACGCGGTCCTGCAGGACGGCGATGTAGGTGTCGAAGCGGTCGTCGTCCTTGTGGGAGCTCATCATCGACTTGAGCGTCGGCCACTGGAGCTCGCCCTCGATGAGGTCCTTGATGATCTTCTTGTCACTGAAAGACACGATGTGTTTCCAATCCGCGTAGTGGAGGTCGGCTCAGCGCGCGTCCGCGGCGGGTTCGAAGCTGAAGTCGTCGTTCAGCCCCCAGAACTCGCGGAACTCCTGCGCGAACCGCTCCGACAGCGCCATGCTGTCGCGGTACATCTCCCGCACCTCCGGGACGAAGTCCCGCCGGGCCACCCGCTCGCGCTCGGTCTTCATCCACTCGGAGACCGGGACGCCCTTGGTCTGGCGGTCGGCCACGATCTCGCGGCGACGCTCAGCGGTGGCCTCCGCGTTGACCTGCGGAATCTCGTCGTCTGACACGATAACGCCATACACGGCGCGGGCCGCGAGCCGGGTCACGTATCCGTTGGCGATGTCGGTGGCCACGGACGCGGGGTCGCGCTCCAGCGGGTCACCGTAGCCGCCGCCGCCGTTGTAGGCGTGGGAGAACATGTCGCCCTCGCGCAGCGGGTCGTCGATGTAGGGACCCTCGACGACGTCGACGTTGCCGTTGGAGTACTTCTCGACCTCGGTCTCGTAGGGGTCCTGGCCGAGGGCGTGCGGCAGCGGCTTGCGCGCGTCGGTGAGCTCCTTGAGGTTGCCACCGGTGGCGGCGTAGTGGAGCTGCACGGTCGGCGCCGGGTAGCCACCGCACATGCCGGCGTTGTCGAAGACGCGGCTGGAGTGCTCGGAGGTGGCGATCCGCAGTTGGTCGGTGCGGTTCACCAGCCACAGGGACTCGAAGCCGCAGCCACCGCGGTAGCGGCCGAAGCCACCGGAGTTGGCGCTGATGCTCCGGCCGAGGTAGACGGCCGGCATGTCCTGCTCCCAGACCTCCATGTTGCCCATGTCGGACTCGGGGTTCCAGCCGACGTAGGCGGTGTCCAGGCCGTCCTTGACTCCCAGGGCGCCACTACCGGCCGCGGCGCACTCGAACAGGGCGATACCGAAGTTGCCGCCGTACTGGCTGCGACCACCCATCTCGACCATGGGGCTGTTCACCTGGCCGACGAACACTTCCTCCATGAACCCACGGCCGAGGAAACCGCGGCTGAGGAGTCGCTGGAACAGCCCGTAGGCCGGCAGCAGCAGGGCCCAGGACGTCGCGGTGGCCACCGACTCGTCCTGCGGGTTCGTCCAGGTGTCCGGCGGCAGGGTCAGGTCGGTCGCCAGCCAGGCGCCGTCGTTGACCTTGCCGTCGTAGTTCATGCTCTGGGTGAGGGTGACGAACAGACCACCGTCCATACCGGCCGGGGTGCAGTTCATGGAGTGGTAGCCCCACGAGTTGGTGCCCTCGAAGTCCAGCGACAGCTTGCCCTCCGCGGACACGTCCATGTCCATCGGGATGGCGTACAGCCAGTTCTTCTTGTCGGAGAGGGGAAGCAGACCCTTCTTGCCCTCGGTGACGTATCCGAAGAACGTGTGGCCGCGGTAGCGTCCGGGCACCGTGAGCTGGCGCATCCGGGCGAGCTGCGCCTGGCGGCCCTCCTCGATGAACTCCTTCGTGGCCTGCTTGTAGTAGTCCACGCCGACGTTCTCGATGACCTCCTTGAGCTGCTCACGCACCTCGAGGCAGGCGGCGACCTTGGCCTTCTCGTCCAGCACCCAGTAGATGGGCATGCGCAGGTTGCGCTCGAGCCGGATCAGGTAGTCGCGGCGCAGCTCGTCGTTCTGGCCGACCTTCTCCGCGCAGACGAACAGACCCTCGGTGTAGCGCTCCTGCGCCAGGGCGACGTCACCACCGGGGGTGATGCCACCGACCTCGAGCTCGTGCACGACGGCGGCGGCCCAGCCAATGAGCTCGCCCTCGTGGAACAGCGGGATCACGTCGATGACGTCGGGGGTCTGCACGGTGCCGATGAAGGCGTCGTTGTTGGCGAAGATGTCACCCGGGTTGATGCCGGGGTTCTCCTCGTACCCGTTCTCGATCATCCACTTGATGAACCGGCTGGCGGTGTGGACGTGCACCATGATGCCGTTGGACAGCGCGATCGCGTCGCCCTGCGGGGTGAACAGCGCGACGACGCTCTCGCCGACCTCGCGCACGCCGGGGGAGGCGGAGATACGGCGGGCCATCTCACGCGCGGAGACGACCATGGAGCGCAGCTTGATGTGCAGGCTCTCGTACTTCATCGGGTCCTGGTCGCGCAGCGTGAGGTCACTCAGCCCCGCGTAGTGCCCGGTTTCCTCGAACTGCCGTTCGCTCTCCAGCAACGAGTCACGAAGCGGCATCGACGCGTTCGATACCTGAGTTGCGGACATTGTCCACCTTCCTGTGTCGGGAGAGCTGTCAGGCGTGCTCGTAGTGCAGAATCGTCCACTCGTCGACCCACACCCGGTCCCCCGGCGGGATGACGAGGGTGGTGGCGGGGTGCTCGACCACGGCGGGGCCCTCGACGACGTTGCCCGGGCGCAGCAGGTCCATCTCCCACAGGGCGGCCTCGTGCCACTCCTTGAAGTAGTACATCTGCCGCGTGCCCTTGGAGGCCTCCGCGTCCGGCTGGGCGCTGCCCAGTTCCTGCTTCACCAACTGCGGCTTGATCTTGTCGACCTTGGAGATCAGACCAAGTTCGGTGATGGTGTGTCCGGCCTCCCGGTACTGCGCGACCGCGCGGTTGATGGAGGCGTAGAGACGGTCGAACTCCTCGACCAGGGTGTCCAGGTCGGCGTCCGAGCTGAATTCCTGGATCGTCAGCGGCACCTCGACGTCCTCGAGCTGGCCCGTGTAGCGGGTCATCGCGAAGAGCTGGATCTCGACCTTGCCCGCCTCGTGGCCTTCCTCGACCATCTCGCGGACCGCGTTCTCCTTCAGCGCGCTCCACACCCGGTTCGCCTGCTCGACGACGTCGGCCCGGTGGGCGGCGTCGGCGTTCGGCGGGATGGTGAGCTGCACCGAGCGGCTGTAGCGGCGCAGGTAGTCGGCGGTGGCGCAGCCGAAGGCCGAGAACGCCGCCGCGAAGGGGAAGGTGAGGATGTTCTTGAAGCCCATGCCGCGGCTGTACTCCGCCATGTGCAGCGGGCCGGAGCCACCGTAGGACATCAGGGTGTACTCGGCGGGGTCCACGGCGCGGGCGGAGATCATCTGCCGCATCGCGTCCTTGGCGCTCTCCTCGAGGATGTTCGCCATCCCCTCGGCCGCCTCGTAGAGGTCGATGCCCAGCGGGTCGGCGACCTTCTCCTTGATGACCTTCTTCGCGGCCTCGACGTCCAGGCGCACCTTGCCGCCGAGGAAGTTGTCGGGGTTGAGCCGGCCCATGACGACGTCGCAGTCACACACGGTGGGCTCGGTGCCGCCCTTGCCGAAGGCGACCGGGCCGGGGTCGGACCCGGCGCTCTCCGGGCCGAGGCTGACCTTCTTGGTCAGCGGGTCGACCTTGATGATGGTTCCGGCGCCGGCGCCGATGGTGTCCATCGCGATGGTGGGCAGGTTCAGCTTGAACCGGGCCAGGGTGGGCTCGTCGTCGATCGGGATCGTGCCGCGGGTGATGGCGCTGATGTCGAAGCTGGTGCCACCCATGTCACTGACGATGATCGAGTCGGAGCCGATCACATCGCCGACGTACTTGGCGCCCAGGATGCCGCCGACCGGGCCGGAGATCATCGTCTCGTGCAGCCTCGGGTAGCGGACGCCGGCGAGACCGCCGTAGGACAGCACGGTCTGCACTCCGTAGCGGAAGCCCTGGGAGTGCGCGACCTCCTCGACCCCGAGGAGCTGCTGCCGGCTGCGGCCGGCGGCGTAGGCCTCGAGGATGACGCTGTTGAGGCGGGACTGCTCGCGGATGACGGAGCGGACCGCGGACGACAGGTAGACGTCGACGTCCGCCTTGTGGTCGGCGATGACCTGCTGGGCGATCTCCGCGATCTGACGCTCGTGGGCGTCGTCGACGTAGGAGAACATGGTGCAGATGCAGATCGCCTCGACGCCCTTGGCGAGCATGTCCTCGACGCCGTTGACGACCTCGTGCTCGTACACCGGCGCGATCTCGGTGCCGAATTGGTCGATGCGCTCGGTGACGCCACGGACGAGGTTCCGGGGAATCAGGGGCTCGGGGTGGGCGTGGGTCACGGCGTGCAGCCGGTCCTGGTAGGAGTAGTCCGCCCACGCCTGCAGGCCTCGACCCATCAGGACCATGTCTTCCATGCCCTTGGTCACGAGGAGGCCAACGCGCCGACCGGTGCGTGACAGGAGGGTGTTGAGCATGCCGGTCCCGGAGTACAGGACGACGGCCAGGGCCTCGAAGGCCTCACGGGAGCTCATGCCGAAGTAGCCGGCCGCGTCCTCCGCGGACTCGAGGAAGCCCTCCGACTCGTTATGCGGAGTTGTCGGTGCTTTACCTACGGCGAATCGTCCGTACTCGTCGACGAGGAGGGTATCGGTCATCGTCCCTCCGGCGTCGATCCCGAGTACGAGAGGCCGAAACTCGTTCAACGGGGATCCTTCCGCCTGCTGACATTGACTAACGAGATTAACCATAACCGCAGGTTGGGGCGATAGATCAAATCTGATCTTGCGTTAATCGCAATCCTCAACGAAAACGGCGCGTTGTTCTGTCGCATCAATTGCCGCAAAAACAAGTGACCTTAATCACAAAAATTACGTATTGTCACTGGTCAATCAAGGTGCAGATTTAGACACAAATTAGGGGCGAAAATCCGCAAACGGTATGGTCGGCCAATCTTTGTCCGATCCGCGCAGGAGGCCCCCCATGTCCGCCCTTGCCCCCTTCGTCCGCGCACTCGCGTCGGGCGACATCGACGTGATCGACCTCACAGCACCACTGACCTCCGAGACGCCCGTCCTCCAGCTCCCCGAACCCTTCGCGAACACCGTTCCGTTCACGTTGCGGGAGGTCAGCCGCTACGACGACCGGGGACCCGCCTGGTACTGGAACGACATCCACACCGGCGAGCACACCGGGACCCACTTCGACGCCCCGGTGCACTGGGTGACCGGCGCCGAGGGTCGCGACATCGCCCAGGTTCCGGCCACCGAACTCCTCGCCCCGGGAGTCGTGCTGGACTTCTCCGCGCAGAGCGCGGCCGACCCCGACTTCCTGCTGAGCGTCGACGACGTCCGCGGGTGGGAGGCCACCCACGGCCCCCTCCCCAGCGGCGGTTGGCTGCTGCTGCGCACCGGGTGGGACGCATACGCCCACGACGCGGAGCGCTACCTCAACACCGACGAGACGGGCTCGCACACGCCGGGCATCTCTGGGGACTGCGCGCGGTGGCTCGCCGAGGAGACCGACATCCTCGGAATCGGGGTGGAGACCGTCGGGACCGACGCGGGAATGGCGGCGGGCTTCACTCCCCCGTTCCCCTGCCACGCCCTCCTTCTCGGTGCGGGCAAGTACGGCCTGACCCAGCTCCAGCGGTTGGAGCGACTGCCCGCCACCGGGACGTTGATCATCACCGCCCCACTGCCGATCGTGGGAGGGTCGGGCAGCCCAGCGCGCGTCCTTGCCCTGGTGGACCGCACCGCGTAGGCGGAGCCCACGGCGTCAGGTGCGCCGCCCCGCCTCGCGGAGAACCGGTCAGATCCCTCCCGTGAGGGTCTTCCCCCCGTCCACGGGAACGGTCTGGCCGGTCAGCCACGCGGCGTCCTCGGAGAGCAGGAACGCCACGACGCCACTGACGTCGCTGGGCACACCGAGTCGACCCAGCGGGTAGCCCGCGGCCACCTCGGGCTCCTTCCCCTCGTACAGGGCGGTGGCGAAGCGGGTCTTGACGACCGCCGGGGCGACGGCGTTGACGCGCACGGCGGGGGCGAGCTCGACGGCCAGCTCCGCCGTGAGGTGGGAGAGCATCGCCTTGCTCGCGCCGTAGATCCCGATGCCGGGTGCCGGGGCGAGTCCCGCGACCGAGGACAGGTTGACCACCGCGCCGCCGTGGTCCCGCATTCCGGCGCGGTACACCTGCTGGGTCCAGGCCAGGGCCGCGAGACAGTTCACCTCGATCACCTTGCGCGCCGCGTCCAGGTCCACGTCGATGATCGGGCCGTACACCGGGTTGATGCCCGCGTTGTTCACGAGCAGGTCGATCGGGCCGAACGCCGCCCGGGTTCGCTCGACGGTCTCGCTCTGGTGGTCGGCGTCGTCGCTCCTGCCCGGCACGCCCATGGCGTGGTCGGGGCCACCCAGCTGGGCCACGGCCTCGTTCAGGGGGTCGGGTTTGCGCGCGGTGACACACACCCGCGCGCCCTCGGCCACGAGCCGCTCCGCGACGGCGAGTCCGATCCCACGACTCGCCCCTGTGACGATCGCGGTCCTTCCGGCGAATCTTCCGGTCATGGGGATCCCTTCTCGGCGAGGCGGCCACGGGGGTGGCCGGGCGAACACGCGGGCTCGGGGAACCCCAGCTAGATGTCCCGCTGTTCGATTCCGCTCACGAGGAGCTCCGCGTAGTGGGCGGCGAGGGTCGGGGGCGGAAGGGGACCCGTGGGGTCGTACCAGGTGCCCAAGTGGTGCACGGAACCGACGAACTGGTGCACCACCAGGTCGGCGGGGATGTCGTCGCGGAACGCACCCGACTCCTGTCCCTCGGCGATGAGCGCGGTGAAGGTGTCGTGGAACCGGCGGCGCTCGGTCTCCACGCCGCGCCGTTGGTCGGAGCGGAGCCGGTGCGCCGCCGTCAGGAACACCCACACCTCGTCCAGGTTCTGCACTGTCGTGACGACGAAGTCCTCCGCCGCGGTGCGGACACGCCCCACGGGGGCGTCGGACGCGCCGGCGATCGTCTCCAACCGTGCCCGCTGCTGGCGGATGATGCGGGCGTAGATCTCGTAGAGCAGGTCGTCCTTGGAGTCGAAGTAGTGGTACATCGCGCCCTTGGTGAGACCCGCGGCGCCGACGATGTCCTGCACGACGCCCGGTCGAAGCCACGTGCGGCGAAGAGCCGGCCCGCGACCTCCAGCAGCCGCTCCGGTACCGCGCGTGGGGAGTCGCGATCGGACTCCCCTGGGTCGGCCGGACCGGACCGTCGGTTCTGCTCCGTCATCCCGGCCAGCATACCGAGCGCCGGGCCCCGGAAACCGAGACCCGGCGCTCGGCCCAAGCCGACGGAGCCCTAGTCGACGGAACCCTTCTCGGCCGTGCCCGCCGCCTGCGTTGACGAGGATGACTCCGCGTCCTCGACCTGGTCGACCTCGTCGAACCGTTCGGGAAGCCCGGCACGGTGACGATGGTGGGCCACCACGTGGGCGACGATCACGGCGCCCACGACGAGAGCGCTCAGCCCGTTGAGCAGGACCGCGTTGCCGGTGGGGATGGAGGCCGTCGCCTGGGTGATCGCCGCGGCCAAGCCACCGGGGAGGAGATTCACGAAGTAGTCCGCGAGCCAGCTCGAGAGGATGAGGGCCATGGTCGCCGCGCCCAGTCCGACCCGTTCCAGCAGGGTGGTGGCTCGGAGGAAGTAACCCTCCAGACACACCGCGAAGGCGAACAGGGCGAGACATCCAGTGATCACCGCCGAAATGATCTCGGCGAGCGATCCGTTCAGCAGCAGCGGCGTGTAGGCCATCAACAGGGGAATCAGGTAGAGGCCCTTGGCGTACTTCCAGGCCGACACCGAGGTGCGCATCGCCCCCGACCCCGCGATGGCCGCGGCGGAGAACGCCGCCAACGCCACGGGTGGTGTCACGTTGGAGTCCTGGGAGTACCAGTAGACGATCATGTGCGCGACCACGAGGGAGAGCCCCAGCTCGCCGAGCGCGGGGACGGCGAGGACGCTGAGCACGATGTAGGACGCCGTGACCGGCATACCGAGCCCCATGATCAGGGATGCCAGCGCGATGAGCAGCAGGGTGAGGAAGAGGTACCCGCCGCCAGCGCCCACGATGTAGCTGGAGAGCCGCAGCCCCAGGCCGGTGAGCCCGACGATTCCGACGATGATGCCGGCGGCGGCGCAGGCCACCGAGACCAGCAGCGTGTTGCGGGCGGCGATGACGAACACTTCCAGGATGTCCCAGAAGCCCAGGCGGCTCGCGGCACGCACCATGGCGACCAGGAGCAGCACGCCGATCGCGACCATGCCGGCCCGCAGCGGGGTCCAGTAGAGGAGCAGCAACGCGGTCAGGACGACCAGTGGGATGAGGAAGTGGAACCCGCTGGCCATGACGTCGCGTACACGGGGGAGGCTCTCCTTGGGCATCCCCGTGAGGCCGTTCTTGCGGGCGATGATGTCCACGAAGAGGTAGACGACGAGGAAGTACATCAACGCCGGGATGATGGCGATCTTCACGACGTCGGTGTAGGGGACGCCCAGGAACTCCGCCATGACGAACGCCCCGGCGCCCATGATGGGTGGGAGGAGCTGTCCACCGGTGGACGAGGCCGCCTCGACGCCGCCGGCCTGGTGTCCCTTGAAGCCGACGCGCCGCATCATCGGGATCGTGAAACTGCCGGTGATGGCGACGTTCGCGATCGCGCTGCCCGACACCGAACCGACGAGCCCGCTACCCACGACGGCGCCCTTGGCCGGACCGCCGGGGGAACGTCCGGTCAGCGCCATCGCGAGACCGACCAGGAAATTGCCGCCACCGGACTTCTGGAGCAACGCCCCGAACAGCAGGAAGACGAAGATGAAGGTCGCGGCGACACCCAGCGGCACCCCGTAGATGCCCTCCTGGAACAGGTAGCTGTGGTAGGTGATCCGCTGGTAGGTGTAGCCACGGTGGGCGAGGTCCCCGGGCAGCAGCGGTCCGATCCAGGCGTAGAACAGGAACCCGGCCACCAGGACGGACATGAACAGGCCGATGACGCGGCGGCAGGCCTCCAGGACCACCAGGATGGCGACGACGCCCATGGCGAGGTCCAGCCCGGTCGGCTGGCCCATGCGCTGCACGATCTCGCCGAAGTTCAGCAATGGGTAGAGGCTGACGACGGCGGCGGTCCCGGCGAGCAGGAAGTCCACGACGCCCATCGGTGTGCTCTTGGCCCACGCGCCCTTGCCGGCCGGCTTCACCAGGAACACCAGCACCAGCACGAAGAGCAGGTGGGTGACGCGGTGCAGGTAGGCGTCCAGGCTCACGAAGAGCGCGCTGTAAATCTGGTACAGGCCGAGCAGCACCGCGATCACGAGCACCACGATGCCGAGCACTGAGGCCAGACGGCCCTCGCCCCAGCGTTCCGTGGCGAG
Source organism: Spiractinospora alimapuensis (assembly GCF_018437505.1). NCBI lineage: Bacteria > Bacillati > Actinomycetota > Actinomycetes > Streptosporangiales > Nocardiopsidaceae > Spiractinospora > Spiractinospora alimapuensis. The sequence goes on from NZ_CP072467.1 coordinate 3,032,816, forward strand.
CCGCTCCCACAGGGGCCGACCGTCACCCTCACTGTCCACGTCGGGCTGTGTCGGGCCGGACGGCGGCACGGGGGGAGCCGCCGACTGGGCGGGTGGCCGCCGCGCGGTGTCTTCAGTCATGGCTTTGCCTCATTCGTTGCCTCCGTGTCGCAGCCGGCGGGCTCGGGGCCCGCCGTGATCCATCGCAGGGTGGAGACCCGAGCCGCGCTCAACGTGACGCGTTCGCTCTCCCAGCACCGGGAGAGCGCGACCTCTCCCTCGGAGTACAGAAGACGGTGGTCCACCCCGGCGTCTCCGGCGCGGACGTGCAGCTCGCCCACTGGTTCGTCGATGTCCTCGACCACCCAGTCGGCGCCGTCGGCGCTGCCGCTCCCCCGGCCCGGGATGTGGCCCATCCCGGCGCCGAACGACTGGATCCGGGTGGACTCCAGCACGACCTCCCCGTCGGCGATCCGGTACTGGTCCTGGACGGGAAGTCCGTCGATGGAGTGGGTGAACGACACGGTGAACACGGCATCGTCACCCAGCCGGAGGAACCCGGCGTCGCCCGACTCGGCGTGGACCGAGAGGGCGGGCCACACCGGCAGGAGAAGAGCGGCCGTCGCCCCCAGGACGGCCGCCGTCCCCCACAGTCGGGCCGGGGTCACGGCCGCAGGTCGTCCGGGACGTCGATGTCGTTGTCCTCCGCGTAGGACACCAGCCCGGGGTGCAGCGGGATCGGGCTGTTCTCCAGGGTCTCCGGCGCGAAGTACGGGGTTCCGGGCTCGTAGACCTGCGAGATCATGTCGACGTTGTCGTAGACGGTCTCGACGATCTCTCGCCCGAGCTCCTCGGGGAAGTCGGGCGGCACGACGACCACGTTCCACAGGGCGAGGGTCTCGGTGTCGTCCTCGACGGAGTCGTAGACGTCGGCGTCGATGGTGTGCGGCTCGTAGAACGGGTGCGCGTCGGTGATCTCCGCCTGTTCGTCCTCGCACATGTCGATCAGGTGGATCGGGTCGGTGGCCTCGAGCTCCATCAGGCTGCCGTGGCTTTCGCCCACGACCCACGATCCGGCGTCGAGGTCACCGTCACGCAGCGCGGTGGCGGTCTCGGCGTAGGCGTAGCGGTAGACGTCGATGTCGTCGAAGGTCATGTCCAGACCGTCGAAGACCAGGTCGGTGGCGAGCTCGTTGCCGCTCGCGGGGGCGCCGACGGAGAACCGGTGTCCCTCGACGTCGGAGAAGCACTCCAGACCGAGGTCGTCGGCGACGCTCTGGAGCGTCACCGCGTGGTAGACGTTCGGGTAGATGACCATCAACACCTGGGACTCGATCGGGTCGTCGGCGAACTCGTCGCCCTCCCCGTGCAGGGCCTGGTAGGCGACGTCTCCCTGGACGAGCGCCAGGTCGCTCTGCCCCTCCTCGAGCAGGCGCATGTTCTCCACCGAGGCGCCGGTCGACTCGGTCGTCGCCCGGACGTCCTCCACCTCACTGTTGATGATCTCCGAGATGGCGCCGCCGACCGGATAGTAGACTCCGGCGGTCGTTCCGGTGGCCATCGACAGGTCATCCCAGGCGCGCTCGTCGCCGGACTGCTCGGCGGGCTGCGTACACGCGGCCACCAGCAGGACCGCGCCGACGCCCGGTAGCGCGGCGTACACACGTCCCTTACGTCCCCGCATCGTCCACCTCTTCCACGATTGCGTCCTATGTCACGTGCCAGCGACCTTGTACTAACATCGCGAACAGCGGTAGGGATCCGTGGTTGATTTGAGGAAGACCTGAGGTGGACCGACCACCCGGCCCGGCTGCCGCGTAGGAGGTCAACCCCCATGCCTCGCTCCACAGCCGCCCGCGTCGCCTCCGGGGTACTCGCGCTGGCCGTGGTCAGTGGCCTCGCCTCCGTGTCCTGGGTCTGGGCGCGGCACGACGCCGAGCCCCTGCCGAACCTGGTGCTGGCCACGGGGAGCACCGGCGGCGTCTACCACGTGTACGGTCTGGGCTTCGCGCGGATCCTGGAGGAGCGCACCGATGCCGAGATCACCACGGTGCCGACAGCGGCGAGCCTGGAGAACATCAACGTCGTGGTCGGCGGAGACGCCGACGTCGGCTTCTCCCTGGCGGACGTCGCCGCCGCCGCGGTGCGTGGCGACCCCCCGTTCGAGGGGCCGATGCCGGCGTCCGCGCTGGCCCGCATCTACGACAACCGGACACACCTCATCGTGCGGGCCGACTCCCCGGTGGAGCGGGTCGAGGACCTCACCGGCCGGGTGGTGTCCACCGGGGCGCGGGACTCCGGCACGGAGTTCATCGCCGACCGGCTGCTCGACGTGGCGGGTGTGGACCCCGAGGACGACATCGACCGCCGACCCATGGACCTCGTCGACGCCGCCCAGGCCCTCACCGACGACGAGATCGACGCGTTCTTCTGGTCCGGTGGCCTGCCGACCGAGGCGGTGACCGAACTCGCCGCGTCGACCGACGTCCGGCTCCTGGACCTCGGCCGCTACGTGGAGGACCTACGGGCGGAGCACGGTGACGTCTACACGGAGGTGTCCATCCCCACCGGCACCTACGCCGGGATCCCGAACGTGCGCACCATCGGCGTACCGAACCTGTTGGTCGTCGCCGACACCATGCCCGACGACGTCGCCGAGAGCCTGACCCGCCTGCTGTTCACGTCCCGCCCCGACCTGGTCCACGTGCACGACGCGGCCCTCCAGCTCAACCCCCGAGTCGCGGTGGCGACCCTCCCCGTCCCCCTGCACCCCGGCGCCGCCGAGTACTACCGCACCGAGAAGACCGCCTACGGAGCGACCGCGCACCTCCCCCTCGCCCTCCCCAACGCCCGCCCCACCGCGACCCGCCCAGCGGCACCCCTCCGAGGCCCCCGCCCCTCCCCCCACAACGTTCGCCCGGCGGCCCCGGCCCTCGCCGCGACCTGACCGCGAGGCACGTACGGGGTTTCCGGTCTCCGTGGTGGGCCCACAACCGGTTCCGCCCGGCGGTTCCTAGGGCGCGAGGTGGGTGACGTCGCGCCCGGCAACGTTCGTATGCAGGCCCAAGGAGCACGGTGGTCTTCGCACACATGACAGGGAAGACGGTGCGGTGGAGTCGGCCCCTTGGTCGCGCCCGACGCACGCCCCACTCCCTCCCCCCACCGCCGATCGTCATCCTCGGACCCCGCTCGACGCTCCCGACAGAGCCAACGGCGCCACGTCACGCATGCGGGATTCCGCCAGACGCGAGGCTCCCCGCAACCGCGCACGGCGCGGGAGGTGGATGCTCCGGTGAGGATCTGCGTCCGCATTCGCGGTGATCCCGTAGGCCCCGTCCGAGGCCAGCACAGCCGGCCCGAAGGCCGCGTCCCGGGGAGACCCGCCACGCGAAGGCGGAGGGGATCCTGGGGCTGAACGTCCCCGACCCCTTCCGCGCCGGACCCCTCACCCTCGCGCACACCCCACGACACGGACGGGCCACACCGGCGGTTCCCTCGTGTGCGGTGTCTCCCCGCGCGGACGACCGGCCCTACGGCCCGCTGCCAGGGGTCCGCCTCACGTCCGTCGGCCTGGTTGGTGGCCTTTCGGTCTCGCGGGGTGGCATGGTCACTCCTCGTCGACGGGGTTCGGTACCTCGGTGGGGACCTGGATTCGGGCGTCGATGCCGTGGGGGTCGGCGGAGTCGAGGCGGAGCTCGCCATCGTAGGTCTCCAGGAGGGTGGCGACGATGGACAGGCCGAGGCCGACTCCGGCGGCGCCGGCGCTGTCGGGGGAGCGCCAGAACGGGGCGGCGGCCTTCTCGAGCTGTTCGGGGGCGAGACCGGGGCCGTTGTCGACCACGTGCACGCGGACCTTCCCGTCCCGGGGTGGGTACACGTGGACGGCGACCTGGACGCCGGCGCCACCGAACTTCAGCGCGTTGTCGATCAGTACGTCCAGGGCTTGGTCGAGGATGCCGTCGGGCAGGCGCACGGGGGCGTGGTGTGCTCCGCAGCGGCGCAGGTCCATGCCGGAGCGTTCCGCGATCGGGAGCCACGCGGCCACGCGCGCGTCGGCGACCTCACGCACATCGAGGTCGACGGCGCGTTCTCGGCCGGGTCCGGTGCGGGCGAGCTGGAGCAGGGTGTCGCAGATGCGGGCGAGCCGGTCGACCTCGTCGAGGGTGAGCGCGTGGTCGGCGGCGCCCGCGGAGTTGAGGTGGGCGGCGAGACCGTCCACGCGCAGCCGGAGCGCCGCCAAGGGGTTACGGATCTGGTGCCCGGCGTAGGAGACGAACGTGCGTTGCCGGCTGAGCAGCGTGGTGATGGTGTCGGCCATCCGGTTGAAGGACTCGCTGAGGCGGCGTAGCTCCGGCGGCCCGGCCTCGGCCGGGACGCGGGCGGTCAGCTCACCGTCGCTGATCCGCCGGGTGGCGGTGTCCAGGTCGTGGACGGGGCGCAGGACCCAGCGGGCGAGCGGGTTGAGCGCCAGCGTACCGACGGTCAGCACGAGGAGGACCGAGCCGAGGACGACGCCCCACTGCCACATCGTGCTCCAGCGCAGGGCGTCGGTGGGCGACTCGGTGGCGACCGCGCCGATCACCTCGCCGGAGCGCACCACCGGCTCCACCACCACGAGAGCCTGGGTGTCCCACGGCCACAAGGTGTCGGCTCCGGCGCTCCGGTTACCGGCCAGCGCGGCGCGCAGTTCCTCCCCGGACACGGTCGTTCCGGCGCTCACCCCGGAGGAGACCACGACTCCGCCGTGCCGGTCGAACACCCACGCCCGGATGTCGTACAGCGCGTAGTAGGCGTCGAGCTCCGCACCGAGCGCCTCGGTCTCGCCGCTCTCCAGGGCCGGCCCGGCCAGGCTGGCGAACCGGACGGTGTCGTTGGAGCGGTCGATGACCATGTCGCCGGTGTTGCCGGACGCGATCGCCGTACACAGCGGGAAGGCGAGGCCGAGGCAGGCGGTCACGAGCAGGGAGAGGTAGACCGTGACCAGGCGTCGACGCACGAGCCGACCCTCAGGAGGCGTTGAGTCGGTAGCCGACCCCGCGCACGGTCTCGATCAACTCGCGTCCGCCGAGCTTCGACCGGAGCGTCGCGATGTGGACCTCCAGGGTGCGGTTGTTGCCCTGCCAGTCGGTGTTCCAGACCTCGATCAGCAGGCGTTGCTTGGACACGACGGCGCCGGGTTCCCGGGCGAGCGCGGCCAGGAGCTGGGACTCCTTGCGGGTCAACTGGATGGACGCGCCGTCGTGGGAGACCTCCAGGGCGTCCCGATCGAACTCCAGCGGGCCGACCTGTTGGCGTGGTGGCCGCTGGCCCCGCACCCGCCGCCCCACCGCCTCGATCCGGGCCCGCAGTTCCTCCATGGCGAACGGCTTCACCACGTAGTCGTCGGCGCCGGCGCGCAGTCCCCGGACCCGGTCCTGGGCCCGGCCCCGCGCGGTGACCGCGATGATCCCGGTGTCGCCCCGCTCCCGCAGCGCGCGGCACAGGGAGATACCGTCCCGGTCGGGCAGGCCGAGGTCGAGCAGCACGATGTCGCAGGGATCCGCGTCGAGGGCGGCCTGGGCCGTCGCGACATGCGTGACGTCGTAGCCGTGCCCGCGCAGAGTGCTGGCGAGCACGTCCGCGAGTCGCATGTCGTCCTCGATGAGGAGAACGCGCATAGGTTCACCGCCGATCCGCGGGCGGCTCGGGGGCGCCGCCCTCATCGACCACTGTGGCGGCGGGCGTCTCGATCTTCAAGAGGGGAGTTCGAGGTCGATGCGGCGGTCTCGTACGCACACCCGACCACTGGCGGGGAATGCCGGCCTCAGCGGTGCGCGCCGGTGACCATCCAGGCGTCCCCGTGGGCACGGACGCCGAGGGTGAGGCCGCGGGCGACCATCCACACGCCGAACGCGGCCCACAGCGCGGTGAGACTCCAGTCCGCCCACTCGGGGACGAGCCAGAGCACGGCGGCGGCGCAGGGGAGGTAGGCGATCATGGTCCAGAGACTGGCCCAGGCGAGGTAGCGCTGGTCGCCGGCGCCCATCAGGATTCCGTCCAGCACCATGACCACCCCACTCAGCGGCTGCATGATGGCGACGACGAGCAGGGCACCGGTGAGGAGTTGGGCCACCGCCGGGTCCACGCCGAAGGGAACGGCGGCCCACGGGCTGACGGCGAACACGAGGACGCCGAAGACCAGGCCGAGCATCACCCCCCACTCGAGCATGCGACGGGTCGCGGCGCGGGTGCCGGGGACGTCGGACGCGCCGAGGTATCGCCCGATGATGGCCTGGCCGGCGATGGCGATGGCGTCCATCGCGAACACCAGCAGGGACCAGATCTGCATGGCGACGTGGTGGGCGGCGATCTGGGCGTCGCCCAGGCGGGCCGCCACCGCCGTGGTGACGAGCAGCACGATCCGCAGAGAGGCGGTGCGCAGGAGGAGCGCGAACCCGGCGGTGGCGGCCCGCTGGATGCCCGCCCAGACCGGACGGACACTCACGCCCTGGCGTCCGGCGGCCCGGAGCACGATCGCGAGGTAGACGGCGGCGCCGGCCCCCTGCGCCGCGACGGTCGCCCACGCGGCACCGGCGATGCCCCAGCCGAGCCCGAGGACGAACAGGGCGCAGAGACCGGCGTTGATGACGTTGCTGCCCACGGCGACTACGAGCGGGGTGCGCGCGTCTTGGAGCCCCCGCAGGACACCGGTCCCGGCGAGGATGAGGAGCAGCGCGGGAGTGCTGATCAGACTGATCCGGAGGTAGGTGATCGCGGGGGGAGCGACGTTCTCCGACGCGCCCAACGCCTCCACCAACAATGGAGCCGCCACCCAGCCACCGACCCCGAGCCCGATCCCGACCAGGAGCGCGAGCCACAGCCCCTGCACTCCGTCCCGCAGCCCGCCCGGGATGTCGCCCGCCCCGTACTTCCGGGCGACGGCTGCGGTGGTCCCGTAAGCCAGGAACACGCACAGGCCGGCCAGGGTCAGCAACACCTGACTGGCGACCGCCAACCCTCCGAGCGTCGCCGTCCCGAGCCGACCCACGACGGCCGTGTCCACCAACAGCATGAGCGGCTCCGACACCAACGCGAAGAAGGTGGGAACGGCCAGCGAGAAGATCTCACGGTCGTGGGCATGGCGAAACGGAGCGGCGGAAAGAACTCGGGGCACGCCGGACACGCTACCCAAGCCGCACTCGGTCGCCGTATCCAGGCGTGGGGTCGGGCACAGGTCCAATGACGAGGTGGTACTCCCCTGTCGGAAGCCCTGCGGTGACCGTTGGGCCCGGCGCCGAGCGGGTGACCGCTTCCACTATTCGGCCGCTCAGAGCGACCATTCGTCAGTGAACTGGTCCAGCTCGCGCAGGAACCGGTCATGTGCTTCCAGTTGGGCCCAGTGGCCGCAGTTCGGCACCATGGCCAGGGTGGCGTGCGGCATCCGGTTCGTCGCCTCGCGGGAGCCCCGCGGGTCGACCAGTGGGTCGTCCTCACCGTGGAAGAACAGGGTCGGGACCTCGATGGAGCCCACCACCGGGAGGAGGTTGTTCAGCATCCCCCTCCGGCCCAGCGTGGCCTGGTTGTAGCGTCGGTACCCCATACTGGTGGAACGTCGCCGGGCCTCCTCGACGAACTCCCGGCGCACCTCGGGCGGCAGGGTGTCGACGTCCTTGACCATGGTGCGGATGACGGCGTCGACGTAGCGGTTCGCCAGTCGCGCCAGTGGGTCCATCGCCCAGTCCGGCAGGACCGACATCATCCACGCGGCCGTGTGCGTCCAGCGGTTGCGCAGCAGGGGGATGAGACCCCCCGGACCGATGAGCACCAGCCCGGCCACCCGCTCGGCATGCCGCAGCGCCAGGTTGAGCGCGACGTCCCCGCCCATCGACACGCCGGCGACGATCGCCCGGTCGAGGCCGAGTGCCTCGGCGACCCCCGCCACAAAGTCGGCCTGGGCGTCGGGACCGCCCACCGGGTCGATCTCGGTGTAACCGAACCCGGGGAGGTCAACGGCGTAGACGGCGCGGCCGGACCCCAGGGCGTCGAACAACCGATACCAGGAGATCGCCGCGTTGTCCGTGCCCCCGCCATGGACCAGCAGCAGGGGCGTGGCAGCCGGGTGGTCGCCGGTGCTGCGCAACACCCGCACCCGCCCGGTCTGGACGTCGACGAAGAGTTCCTCGGCGCCGGGGGGTATGAGCCGTTCTCTCTTGGCCTCTTCCGTCATCCACTCCACCGATCCCTCGCGTGGCCAATTGACCAAATCAACGTATTTAGTCAATGAGTCTACAGTCTGAGGATCCCCGCCGCGCAGGCAACCCCCGGCGGTGATCAACGCGACGGGACCGGCCGCTCGCCTGACCAGGGAGAACCAATCGACTCGTGCGTTTTGTCGGTACGTACGACTGAGACGTACGTACCAACGAGGGCTAGACTCCCCCGCCATGAACCAGAAGGACGCGCTCCTGCGTGGCGCCAAGAAGTGCCTGATCGAGAAGGGCTATGGGCGCACCACCGCCCGCGACATCACGGAGGCCTCCGGCGCCCACCTCGGGTCGATCGGCTACCACTACGGTTCCAAGGATCGGCTGATGAGTCTGGCCGCGCTGGAGCTCAGCAGTGAGTGGGGCGACACGATCTCCGAGGCCCTGCACGAAGCCAAGGGCGCGACCCCCCGCGCCCGGCTCGGCACCGTCCTGGCCACGATCCGCGCGTCACTCCCGGAGACCCGCGACGTCCAGTCCGCGAGTCTGCAGGCGTTCGTCCAGTCCCAGTTCGACGACACGCTCCGCGAACACCTCGCCGCGGGCGGCGCGAACGCCCGCCGCGAGTTCGGCGCCCTCCTCGCCGACCAAACCGAGTCGACCACGGACCTCTCCGCCCCCCAGTCCGCTCTGGGCGCCCTCGCCCACGCCCTCACCCTGGGCGTCGTGGTGCAGTACCTCGTCGAACCCGACAGCCTGCCCACCGCGAACGAGATGAGGGCCGCGCTCGACCTGCTCTGTGACGGAGAGGAAGAGCGTTAGGTCACCGAAGAGCCTGTTCGGCCGACCGCGGTGCAGCGACGAATCACGGACGCGGCATCGTCGGGGCGTCGGGGTGCTCCACCATCTCCCGTCCTTCACGGGCGATCCGCCGTTTGCCCCACTCACCCAGGGGCTGAAGGGCGGCGTTGAGGGCTTGGCCGTGTTCGGTGAGTGAGTACTCCACGCGGGGTGGGACCTCGGCGTGGACGACGCGGTTGACCAGTCCGTCCTGCTCCATCTCACGCAGGTGCTGGGTCAGCATCTTCTCGCTTACGCCGGGAACGCCACGCCGGAGTTCGGCGAAGCGTCGCGTTCCGTGCCAGTCCAGCTCCCACAGGATCAGGCCCTTCCACTTGCCTCCCACGACGTCGAGAGCGGCATCGATCCCACACACGTAGGGACCGTTCCGGGCCGACTTCGCCATCCAGACACCCCACTTACTTTTTGGTAAGTACCGCAGAAAAAGGTGGGTACTTCCCCAATCTACAGCGGGAGTCCAGCATGGAGGAGACCACCCAAGGACACAAGGGCTAGGAGCGATAGTCATGCACGACTCCACCGCGACACCAGTGACCGTCATCGGACTCGGCTCGATGGGATCCGCGCTCGCGAAGGCGTTGGTCGGTGCCGGACATCCGACCACGGTGTGGAACCGAACCCCGGAGCGGGCCGAGCCCCTGGCGCGGGCGGGTGCCCAGGTCGCGGCGACCGTCGCGGAGGCCGTCGCCGCCAGTCCGCTGGTCATCACCTGCCTGACCGACTTCGACCAGACGCGCGCCGCTCTCGCTCCCGCCGAGGGCGAGCTCCCCGGGCGGGCCCTCGTCACGCTCAACACCGGCTCGCCGGTGGGGGCCCGCGCCACGGCCGAGTGGGCCGCGGCCAACCGGGCCCGATTCCTCGCGGGGGCGATCAAGAACGTCCCGGCGGCCGTGGGGGCGGAGGACACCCTGCTCTATTTCGGCGGCGAGCGTTCGGTCTTCGACGAGTACCAGGCCACCATCCGCGTTCTCGGAGGGGACACCGAGTATCTGGGCGAGGAGCCCGATCTCGCCGCCCTGTACGAGGCGGCTGTGGGGGCGATGCTGCTTCCCGCCCTGATGGGGTTCTTCCAGGGGGCGGCGGTGATCCAGTCCCGGGGGCTCAAGGCGGCCAGCATGGTGCGCTTCACGCAGAAGTGGATCGACATGATCAGGATGATCGTCCCCGCATTCGCCGAACAGATCGACCACAGGGACTACACCAACGCCTCGTCCAGCGTGAACCTGTTCCTGGCGGCCCAGAAACTGGACACCGAGCTCGCGGAGGAGACCGGTGTCGACGTCACCTGGCACGAGCCGATGTTCGACCGACTGCGGAGTGCCGCCGCCCTCGGCTACGGAGACCAGGAGATCTCGGCGGTAACCGAGGTGCTGCGCCAGGGCCACCCCTAGAGGTCGTGGGTGGGAACGACCCCGCTGTGGCAGGTGGATGTGCACACCCACACGCTGAGGGTGCGTTGGCCCTGATGGGGGGAGAGAAATCCTGGTGGGGGGGAGAGGGGTGGGAGGAACGCGCCTAGACGTCCAGGGCGACGAGGGCGTCGAGGGCGACGTGGATGCCTCGGCTGACTCCGTCGGCGACGACGGTGCGATGGGGGTCGTAGGCGGTGGGGTCGGGGTGGTCGTCCACGGCGTTGCCGTCGATGACGAGGACTCCACCGGCCGTGACGCCGTGCATCGCGGCGTCGACGAGCAGCGTCGAGAGCTCCATCTCGATCGCGATCACGCGGGACTGGATGTACTCGTCGGTCGGAAGCCGCAACGCGCCCGGGGAGAAGGCCGCGCGGGTCCACACGATCCCTCGGTGGGCGGGCGCCGCGTGCTCACGGGCGGCGCCGGCCAGGGCGAGGACCGCCTCGGGGGTGCTGAACGCCGGGTACTCGGCCGGCACCAACTGTTGGGTGACACCGTCGTCGCGCACCGCGCCCTCGGCGATCACCAGGTCGCCCTCCGCGATGTCGGACCGGAACGCGCCCGCCGTGCCCAGACGCAGCATCGCCCGCACGCCGGCCACGCGCAGCTCCTGGAACAGGCACAGCGCGCCGGGTCCACCCACCCCGTGGGAGGAGACGACCACCGGAACGTCCCGCCACGTCCCCGCGTAGGTGTGGTACTCCCGGTTACGCGCGACCTCACGACCGTCCGTGAGCCGCTCCGCGACCGACGCCGCGCGGGTCTGGTCACCAACGAGGAGCGCGCGTGCGGGCAGACCGGTACGGGGCACTTTCGTGATGGGCAGGGTCATGCGGTCTCCGTTGCGTAGTAGGAGGCGAGGTCGAACGCTGAGAAGCGCCCACGGTCGGTGGCCACGGCGCTGACGAACCGCGGCGGAGTCACGTCGAACGAGGGGTAGTAGCCACGGACCAGCCGGGACGCCGTCCGGGTGCCCAGGGCGTGCAGCACGTCCTCTCCGTCCCGCTCCTCCATTGGCACCTGTTCCGCCGTCGGGGCGTCGGCGGGGTGCTGGACCAGCGCGTAGTACGGCACCGCGAACGCGTGCGCGGCCACGGCGAGCTGCAACGTGCCCACCTTGTTGATGACATGACCGTCCATCGTGACACGGTCCGCCGCGGTGACCAGGGCAGAGACACGGCCCGTACTCAGGACGTGTGCGCCCATGTTGTCGGTGATCACGGTGGTGTCCACGCCCATCTCGGCGAGGCTCTCGGCGGTGAGGCGCGCGCCCTGCAGGTAGGGGCGGGTCTCGGTGACGTAGGCACGCAGGGTCTTGCCTTGGCCCAGTGCCGCGGCCACGGTCTCGGTCAGGTAGGACTCCGCCCAGCAGTGGGTGAGGATCACGTCGCCGTCGCGCAGCAGTTCCGCCGCGTACGCTCCCATGGTCCGGCTGCGCCCGAGGTAGTCCTCACCGTGGCGCGACGCCGCGCTCCACAGGGCGTCCGCGAGGTCCTCCCCGGCGGAGATCGTGTTCTCGGCGTCGGCGAGCATCGCCGGGACCAACCCGCGCGATCTGGTCGTTGGTGGGGCGGGTCGCCATCAGGGTGTCGCCGGCGGCGCGGAGGTAGGCGAGCGGCTCGGCCTCGGTACGGGCCTCGCGGGCGGCGAGAACCATCCCGCCGGCCGCGGCGAAGTACGGCCCGCTGCTCTGGGTCACCATGTCCTTGATGGCCTGGGCGACCTCCTGGTGCGTGTCACACCGCACCCAGACGCGTTCGAAGGGGAATCGCCGCCGGTCCAGAATGCGGACGCAGTCGTCCTCGATGAGCACGCTCTGTGCGATCAGCGTGGGAACGGGGATGGAGGTCACGGTGCCCTTCCGGTGCGAACTAGAGTTTGTGCCCGGCGCTGGATGATCATCGAGCGTTTAGACTTGTCAGACGTCCGACGACTAACGACTGGACGTTAGACGCGCAGCCCGGAAACCGTCAAATGGGACGAACGTGAATCGCGCACCGACCCTCGCCGCCCAGCTCGCCGCCGGGCTCCGGCAGCGTATCCACAGCGGCGAGTGGGCCCCCGGCGAGAAGCTGCCGAGCGAGACCACGCTGGCGGCCGAGCTCGGGGCGAGCCGAGCCACCGTCCGGCAGGCGATCAACGCGCTCCAGGAGGCGGGACTCGTCCGGGTTCGGCACGGTCGGGGCACCTTCGTCGCGCACTTCCCGTCGGTGATCCGCAGCGGGCTGCAGGAACTGCGCTCCATGACCGCCACCATCGCCGAGCAGGGCCTCACCCCGGGCATGCGCTACAGACACCGCGAGGTGCGCCCGGCCACCGGGGAGGACGCGGAGCGGCTGGGCATCGCGGCGAACGACCCGGTGTTCGCGGTGGAGCGGGCGATCACCGCGGACGACGAGGTCGTCGCCTTCTCCTACGACCAGATTCCCGCCAACCTGCTCGGTGCGGACTTCGATCCAAACGGGGTGGCCGGCTCTCTGTTCGACCTGATGGAACGCTACGGTGTACTTCCGGATCACGGTGTCGCCGAGGTCCGTCCCGTGATCTCACCCACGGTGGGGTGGGGCGAGGGTGTTTCCCCGGAGGGTCTGTACCTGCTCCTCGAGCAGACGCAGCACCTCGCGGACGGTTCCATCGTGAGCTATTCGCGGATCTACTTCGTGGAGGATCGGTTCCGGTTCCTTATCGTCCGGCAACGGCCGTGAAACATCGCGTCCTGTACCTTACATTCGCTACATCTATGCAGGTAAGACGCCCGACGGCGACGGTGCCCGGGCGGAACGTCCACAAGGAGACCCTCACCCCATGAGATTCCGCGCCACGGGTACCTTGGCCGCCGCCGCAGCCGTCGGCGTGCTCGCCGTCACCGGCTGTAACGCCAGCTCCGACGACGACACCGCCGACAGCGACATGTCCTTCGTGCTCGTCACCCCGGACCCGATCGGGACCAACGAGTTCTTCGGCATGTCGATCGAGGGCATGGAGGAGGCCGCCGAGGAGCACAACGCCTCCACCAACGTCTACGAGAGCGACGACCCGGCCACCATCGCGCAGAACATGGCTGCCGCCGTCCGGGAGAGCCCCGACATCGTGATCGGCGTGGGCTTCAACCTCGCCGACGCGATCGCCGAGGAGGCGGAGAGCAACCCAGACCAGGAGTTCCTCTTCGTGGACGCCTGCACCGAGGAGGAGTTCGACAACGTCGCCTGCGCCTCCTTCCGCGAGCAGGAGAGCAGCTTCCTCGTCGGCGCCGAGGCCGGCCTGCTGACCGAGAGCGACCACGTGGGCTCGGTCGTCGCCCTCGACGCGCCGCAGTTCCACCGCTTCTCCGAGGGCTTCGCGGCCGGCGCCGAGGAGGTCAACTCCGACGTCGATGTCTCCACCCTCTTCGTCGGTGGCCAGAACCCCTTCAACGACCCGGCGCGCGCCAAGGAGCAGGCCACCACGCTGGCCAACGACGGGGTCGACATGGTGTACGGCGTGGCCGCCGTATCCGGCAACCCCGGCGTCTTCGAGGCCGCGGAGGAGAACGACATCATGGCGTTCGGTGTCGACTCCAACCAGTGCCCCGAGGCCCCGGGCACCATCGTGGACAACGCGCTCAAGCGCACCGACGTCGTCGTCGCCGACGGCATCAATCGGATCCTCGACGGTGACACCGGCGGTTCCCTGTCCTATGGCCTGGCCGAGGAGGGCATCGGCGTGGTCGGTCTCCTGGACGACGAGGTCGCCGACTCCGAGTGCGTGATCGCGGAGCACGAGGACGTGATCGAGGAGCTCCGGGAGATCCAGGACAAGATCATCGACGGCGAGATCACCATCGATGACCCCCTCGACTCCTGATCCGGACCTGCCGCCCTCGGCGGCGGGTCACGACACCGAGGGCACGGCCGGCACGGCGGGGGACGTCCCCGCCGTCCGGCTCACCGGCATCGTCAAGCGCTACCCGGGTGTCCTCGCCAACGACGACGTGGACCTCACCGTGACCCGCGGTGAGATCCACGCCCTGATGGGCGAGAACGGCGCCGGCAAGTCGACGCTCATGTCGATCCTGTACGGCATGGAGAAACCCGACTCCGGCACGATCGAGATCGACGGGCGGACCGTGCACTTCGGTTCGCCCACCGACGCGATCGAGCACGGCCTGGGCATGGTGCACCAAGGGTTCAAGCTGTTCCCGAGCCTGACGGTCACCGACAACGTGGTCTACGGCCACGAGCCCACGAGCGGGGGCTTCCTCTCCTCCGCGCAGGCCCGGAGCCAGGTCGCCGAACTCGTGGAGCGCTACGGCCTCCAGGTCGATCCGGACGCGAAGATCTCCGACCTCCCGGTCGGGGTGCGCCAGCGGGTGGAGATCCTCAAGCTCCTGTACCGCCAGGCCCACATCCTGATCCTGGACGAGCCCACCGCCGTCCTCACCCCCGGTGAGACGGACCGGCTGTTCGACGTGCTGCGCGGACTGCGGGAGGACGGGCGGACCATCCTCCTGGTCACGCACAAACTGCACGAGGCCCTCGCCCTGACCTCCACCATCACGGTGCTGCGGGACGGCGCGGTCAGCGAGACCATGGCCACGCGGGACGCCACGTCCACCGACATCGCCCGCGCGATGACCGGACGCGACGTCGAACTCGACCGGGCGTACCCCAACGGCCAGCCCGGCGAGACCGCCCTGGAGGTCGACCGGCTCACCGTCTCCGGTCCCGGCGCGAAGCCGCTGGTCGACGCCGCGACGTTCACGGTCCGCTCCGGTGAGATCGTCGGTGTGGCCGGTGTCGCTGGTAACGGGCAGAGCGAGCTGGTCGAGGCCCTCGCCGGACTGCGCGCTACGGCCAGCGGAACGGTGCGGGTCAACGGCCAGGACATGGCGGGGCTCTCCGTCGCGCGCCGCCGCGCGGCTGGCCTCGCCTACGTTCCGGAGGACCGTGCGGAGGTCGGCGCCGCCGCCGGGGCTTCCACCTCCGACAACCTCGCCATGGGGTTCCAGCGCGGCCCGCTGCGGTCCCGCTGGGGCTGGCTGAGCCCGCGCGCGCTGCGGGAGCACGCCCAGCGCGTGGTGTCGGACTTCGGGGTCAAGGTGTCGGCGCTGTCGGTGCCCATCAGCACCCTGTCGGGCGGTAACCAGCAGAAGGCGATCCTGGGTCGGGAGATGACCCACGAGGCGCCGTTGCTGGTCGTCGAACAGCCCACGCGCGGTGTGGACATCGGTGCCGTGGAGAACATCCACCGGCGACTCATCGAGTACCGCGACCAGGGACACGCCGTACTCCTGGTCTCCGCCGAACTCAGTGAGGTCCTCGGCGTGTGCGACCGCGTCCTGGTCATGTACGAGGGCCGCATCGTCCTGGATGTCGCGCGGGACGACACTGACCATCACGAGCTTGGGCTCGCCATGGCCGGTGGGCCGGCCGGGGAGGACTGAACACATGTCACGCACCACGTCCCCGGTGGTGAAGGGCGAGCGGGGCGGCCTGTGGACCGCGATCGCCCCGCGGCTCCGGGGGCTCGTGTTCTCACCGGTGACGTTCGCGCTCGCCGCGGGCCTCGCCCTGGCCGTCGTCATCCTGTTGGCGACGGGCGCGAACCCGCTGACCGCGATCGGCGCCCTGTTCGTCGGAGCCTTCGGCGAGGACGGGATCTCCGACACCATCAGCCAGGCGATCCCCATCGTGGGGCTCGCGATCGCCCTCGCGATCCCACTGCGTGCGGGACTGGTCAACCTCGGCGGTGAGGGCCAGCTGGTCCTGGGCGCCATGGCCGCGGTCGTCACCGGCCTCTACAGCCCCTTCCCCGGCTTCGTCACCCTGGTGCTCGCGCTGGTGGCGGGGATGGTGGCCGGCGGGCTCTACGCCTGCATCGCCGCCCTGGGCGAGATTAAGTTCGGGGTTCCACTGCTGGTCACAAGCCTGCTGCTCAGCTACCCCGCGATGTCCTTCGCGTCCTACCTGGTGCGCCACCCACTCCGGGAGGAGGGGTCGGCGCTGCCGCAGACGCAGCGCGTCCCCGCCGAGGCGCACCTGGCGTCCTTCGACATCGGACCGGCGCACATCAGCGTGGGCGCCGTGCTGGTGCTGGTGGTCATCGTGCTGTTCACGGTGAGCGACGCCCGCACGCCCGGCGGGTACGAGGTCCGGATGACCGGCCTCGGTCCCCGATTCGCCGCCTACGCCGGGGTGAACCGGAACCGGCTCACCCTCCGGCTGCTGTTCATCTCCGGGTCGCTCGCCGGCATGGTCGGCGCGATCCTGATGCTCGGCTTCCCCTACCGCTTCATCGACGGCGCCCTCATCACCCCCGCCTACGTGTGGACGGGCCTGATGGCGGCCCTGCTCGCGGCGGCGGCGCCGGTCGGGACGGCGATCGCGGCCGCGTTCTTCGCCGCGCTCAGCGTCGGCGGGTTCGGCATGGAGCGAGCGACCGAGGTGCCGCGCGAGCTGAGCGCGGTGCTGCAGGCGGTGATCATCGTGTTCCTGGCGGCGCGGACCGGCATGTTCCGGCGTAAACGCCAGCGCGACACGGCGAACGGGGACGAGGACTGACCATGCCCATCGACACCGAGCTCTTCTTCTCCGCGCTGCGCGCGCTCACGCCGATCCTGTTCGCCGCACTGGGCGGCGCGCTGTGCGAACGCGCGGGCGTCTTCAACATCTCCCTCGAGGGAACGCTGCTGATCGGCTGCTTCACCGCGGTCGCCGGGAGCTGGTTCACCGGTTCGCCGTGGCTGGGCGTCCTGTTCGCGATGGTCGCGGGGATCCTCTTCTCCCTGATCCTGGCGGTCGGCACCGTCACGCTCAAGGGCAACTCCATCGTGCTGTGTGTCGCGATGAACCTGCTGGCCCTCGGGTTGACGACGTATCTGCTACGCACCGTGTTCGGTGCGCAGGGTTCCTTCACCGACCCCAACCTGCAGGGGCTGAGCCGCATCGACATCCCGCTCGTGGCCGACATCCCGTTGGTCGGCCCGGTCGTCTCGGGCCACTCACCCCTGGTCTACCTGTCATGGGTCGCGGTGGTCGTGTTGGCGGTCATGTTGCGCCGCCACGTGTGGGGGCTGCGGCTGCGCGGGGTCGGCGAGACCCCGGACGCGGCGGAAAGCCTCGGCGTGAGCGTCTCCCGCTACCGCTATGCCGCGATCATGACCAGCGGCGCGCTGTGCGGCCTCGGTGGTGCGCAGCTGGCCCTGGGCAACGTCACCCTGTTCGCCGAGAACATGACCGCGGGGCGCGGCTGGATCGCGGTCGTCGCGGTCATGCTGGGCGCGGCGGCGCCGGTCGGGGTGTTCCTCGCCGGCGGACTGTTCGGTGTGGCCGAGGCGTTGGGCTACCGGCTCCAGGGCCTCGGAATGCCGCAGCAGGCGGCCGACGCCGCTCCGTACCTGGTCACGCTGGTGGCGCTGTTCCTCGCCGCGCGTCGGGTCCGGCGCCAGGCCCAGGCCGCGACCACGTCCACGGCGGACGGTGGTTCCGATCCCACCCCGGAGGCCGCCGCCCCGGTGGGTCCGCAGCGGGAGTAGTGACGCCCTGGCCAGAGTGACGGGAGTTGACGGGCGCGGTGTAGCGGGACCGAGTGTTCGGCCCACACCGCGCCGCCCTGGCCCTCACACGGCCCTTGCCCCGTCTCACGGGGCGAGGAGCCGACGGAGCCCGCGCGCGATCCCGAACTCGCCGCCGCGGATCTCCTCCAGCGCGTCGCCGACCGTGGCGCTGTTCACTGCTGGGGCCCACGTGGAGAGCAGGCCCATGGCGTCGACGATGTCCAGGGCGGCGACGAGTTCGGTGTGGGTGGGAGCCTCGACGAAGAACAGGTAGGACGGTGCCACTGCCCGTCGGTAGACGGCGATCGACAGGGCGCCGTGCGCCACCCCGAGCCGGGTGAACTCCTCGTACCGGGCGGCGGCCAGCTCCTCGGCGATCTCGCCGATCTCCGGGAGTGGGTGCTGTGTGGTGGTCCAGGTCTCCCGCGAGTACAGCGGGATCAGCTCCCGGACCATGTGCTTCTCCGTCATCGGAACCTCTGGTCGGGGCCCGTCGGGGGCGGTTACGTCCGGCGCCGGGGCACGCGGGTCGCGTCCCGTGGCGGACCGCTACAGCACGAACTCGAACAGGACGATCATCAGCGCGATGAGGACCACCGCGGCGGCGATGACCCAGCATCCGACGTTGCCCACGGACCCCGGGTCGCGCGTGTCGCCGCGGCGGAGCTCGGTCCGGGCGCGGCCCTTCTGCTGACGTGCGCGTGACTTCTTGCGGGCGGCCATGGCAGCGACCCTCACTCTCGCCGTTGCCGACACATCTGACGCGACGACCATACCGGGTTCCCGTGGGCGACTCTCCCGGCCCTAACGCGGTTGATGCCATTTGTTCCTGGTCAGGCGATACCGTAGAAGCCCAGAGAGGTCTGTTGGGGTGGGGAAGGGCGGGAGTACACGCATGCGGCGTCGTATCGTCACCGTCGTCAAACGTGTACTGATCGGCCTGTTCGCGGCGCAGCTCGCGACGGTCGCGGTTCTCGTTGGGGCGGACTTCTGGCGCCGCCGGATGCTGCGGTGCGACCAGGGGCGCTTTCCGCGGACGTCCCCGATGGAGACGGGCGTGGAGGGCACGTCGGTCACGACGTACACCTTCGGCGAGGACCTCTTCGCTGACATGCTGGACGCGATTCGCTCGGCCCGTGGTCGTGTCTTCTTCGAGTCCTACATCATCAAGGACGACGAGGTGGGGCGGCGTTTCAAGTCGGCCCTCATCGAGGCCGCCGACCGTGGAGTCGAGGTCTACGTCATCTACGACGGGTTCGCGAACCTGGTCGTCCCGCGCTCGTTCTTCCAGTTCCCGTCAACGATCCAGGTGCTGCGCTATCCGGTGTTCCGTCTCGGAGCGCCGCTGCTGCTCAGTCGGTCGGGGCGGGATCACCGCAAGATCCTCACCGTCGACGGCGAGGTCGGGTTCGTGGGCGGCTACAACGTCGGTTCCGCCTACGCCACCGAGTGGCGCGACACCCACCTGCGCCTCCAGGGGCCCTCGGTGTGGGAGCTCGACAACGCGTTCATCGACTTCTGGAACGCCCACCGTGGGGCCGCCCAGCCGGCGTTGGAGCACGACGGCACCCGGCACTGGAACGCGCGCATCCGCGCGTACCGCAACGTACCGTCGCAGTTGATCTACCCGATCCGTGCCATGTACCTCGAGGCATTCGACCGTGCGCGGGAGCGGATCCTGCTGACGCAGGCCTACTTCATCCCCGACCGGGAGATGACCGAGACCCTGGTGGCCGCCGCCCGGCGCGGCGTCGAGGTGCACGTGCTGCTGCCGGAGCGCTCCAACCACGTGATCGCCGACTGGTTGTCGCGCGGCTGGTACTCCACCCTGCTGCGCGGTGGGGTTCAGTTGTGGCTGTTCCAGGACGCGATGGTGCACGCCAAGACCGCGACGGTCGACGGTCAGTGGAGCACGGTCGGTACGGCCAACATCGACCGGTTGAGTCTCACCGGGAACTACGAGATCAACCTGGAGCTGCTCGACCCCGGGGTCGCCGACCACTTGGAGAAGGCGTTCGTGACCGACCGTGGCAACGCGCGTCCGATCACGCTCGCCGAGTGGCAGGCGCGTCCCCTGTGGGAGAAGGTCTGTGAGCGCCTCCTCTCCCCGCTGTGGCCGATGCTCTGACCCCCGCTTCCCCCACCAGGATTCCCCACCCCCATCGGATTTCTCCACCCCCAACCCCTGGGGCTGCACATCCACCTACCAGAACGCGGCTGATCGCACCCGGGCGTCTCGCCGACCCCGCATGGATCTCAGTTCCCCTGCCAGTCCGGCCGCTCCTTGGCCATGAACGCGGCGACGCCCCGGTGGAAGTCGTCGCTGCCGAACACGCGCGCCACGATGTCGTCCCCGTCGGGCAGGTTGGCCAGCCGCAGCCGACGCACCGCCTCCTTCGCCGCCCACATGGACAGGGGCGCGTGCTCCAGCAGGCGGGACGTGGTGGTGCGCACGACGTCCTCGAGGTCCTCGTCGGCGCACACCTCGGCCACGAACCCCGCCGCGGCGGCCTCGTCGGCGTCGAAGAGGCGGGCGCGCAGCAGCATGTCGAGGGTGCGGCTCGGCCCCATGTGGTGGACGAGCAGGGAGTAGGTGTTCATGGAGAGGCAGTTGCCCAGCGTGCGCGCGACGGGGACACCGAAGCGCGCCGACCGGGTGGCGACGCGCAGGTCGCACACCGCTGCGAGGATGAGTCCCCCACCGACGCAGTAGCCGCGCACCGCGGCGACGGTGGGCACGCGGACCGCCTCCAGAGTCTCGGAGATCGCCCCGATCGTGTGCTCGTACTCCACGCCGTCCTGGCCGCTGGTGAACTCCTGGAACTGTCCGATGTCGGTCCCGGCGACGAACGCCTTCTCCCCCGCGCCGGTCAACACCATCACCCGCACGCTGTCGTCGGTGTTCGCCCGTTCGCAGGCGGCGCGCAGGCCCTCGTACATGGTCCAGGTCATGGCGTTGCGCTGTTGTGGCCGGTTGAAGGTCACGGTCAGGACGTGGCCGTCCTGCCTGGTCAGAATCTCGTCAGTTCCCGCGTTCGACTCCACCACGCGCGATCCTCCATGTCCCGGCAGCACTGCCTATTGTCGACTACAGGCTTATTGTAGACAATAGTCAGAAAACTGAACCGGCGGCACCCACACCGCCCGCACCGTCGACTCCCACCCCCCAGGAAGAGGCAGGCGAACCGTGACCTACGTAGTGGTGACCGACTCCGAGTTCGACGACGTCTCAGTGGAGGAGAGGATCCTCGCCCCGGCCGGTGTCGCCGTGGTGGGGGCACACACCCGCGACGTGGACACCATCGTGCGGTGCGCCGAGGGGGCCCGCGCGCTGCTCGTCGGACTGGCTCCCGTCACCGGAGCGCTGCTCGACCGACTGCCGAAGGTGGAGCTCGTCGTCCGGTACGGGGTGGGCGTGGACAACGTGGACCTCGAGGCCGCGACGGCTCGTGGCGTGGCCGTGTGCAACGTCGTGGACTACGGCACCGAGGAGGTGGCCGCGCACGCCGCGGCCCTCACGCTGGCGACCTGGCGGCACGTCCCCATCCTGGACCGGGCGGTCCGCGCCGGCGAGTGGAACTACACCAGCGCGGGGGTGATCCCCCGCCTGAGCGAGAGCACGTTGGGGCTGGTCGGCTTCGGGCGGATCGGCCGCGACACCGCGGCGGGGCTGGCCCCCTGGTTCGGTTCGGTCATCGCGGCCGACCCCTACGCGCCGGCGGACGGCTGGCCCGGGAACGTCGCCCGCGTGGAGATCGACGAGGTGTTCGAGCGGGCGGACGCGATCAGCCTGCACCTGCCGTTGTCCGACGAGACCCGCCACATCGTGGACGCGCGCCGGCTGGCCACCGTGCGCCCCACGACGGTGCTGGTGAACACGGCGCGCGGCGGGTTGGTCGACGTGGACGCCCTCCACGCGGCGCTGGAGGAGGGGCGGCTGCGCGCGGCCGGGCTCGACGTCCTCCCCGAGGAGCCGCCCGCGGCCGACCACCCGATCCTTCGCCATCCTCGGGTCACCCTCACCCCGCACATGGGCTGGTACTCCGAGGTCGCCGGCGTGGACCTGCGCCGAATCGCCGCCGAGCAGGTCGCCGCGTGGTTCTCCGGCCAACGACCCCGGTGGCAGATCTCCGGTCCCCCTCCGCGCGATCCGGTGTCCCGCCGCGACCCCATCGTGTCCGGAACCCACGTAGATTCGGAAGAGAGGACCTAAACAGGAGGACACATGGCGACGGCCGCGCGCAACGCGTCACACGTGATCGTCGGACGCGGGGTCGTCGCACCCGGCGGGATCCTGAGCCCTGGGTGGATGGAGGTCGCCGGGGACCGGATCGTCGGGATCGGGGCCGGTGACCCGCCGCGACCCGCGGACTACGACCTGGGCGGCCAGTGGCTGGTGCCCGGCTTCGTCGACATCCACGTCCACGGCGGCGCCGGTGTCGCGTTCGGCGACGGGGTGGAGGAGGCGCGCCAGGTGGCCGCCTTCCATCGGGCGAACGGCACGACCACGATGCACGCGAGCCTGGTGACCCGGACGCTCGCGGACCTGGAGGGCGAGGTACGCGAACTCGCCGACCTGGTGGACGACGGCCTGCTCGCCGGCATCCACCTCGAGGGACCGTTCCTGAGCCACGCGCGCTGTGGCGCGCACGAGCCGACGCTGCTGCGCGCCCCGGCCCGGGACGACGTCGCCCGACTGTTGGAGGCGGGGCGTGGCACCGTCCGCATGGTGACTCTCGCTCCGGAACTCGAGGGCGGCCTGGACGCGGTCCGCCAGATCGTGGACGGTGGCGCGATCGCCGCCGTCGGCCACACCGACGCGCCCTTCGACGTGGTCACGGCCGCCGTGGACGCCGGTGCCCGCGTGGGTACCCACCTGTTCAACGGGATGCCACCGCTGCACCACCGGACTCCGGGCCCGGTCGCCGCCCTCCTGAACGACCCGCGCGTGGTGGTGGAGGTCATCAACGACGGGATGCACCTGGACCCGGCCGTGGTGCGGACCGCCGTCCGCGCCGCCGGGCAGAGCCGCGTCGCCCTGATCACCGACGCCATGGCCGCCGCGGGCATGGGCGACGGGCGCTACCGCCTGGGGTCGTTGGACACCGTGGTGGAGAACGGCATGGTGCGGCTCGCCGACGGTGGCTCGTTGGCCGGCAGCACCCTGACCATGGCGGACGCGTTCCGCCGCGCGGCGCTGGACCTGGGGCTGGACACCGCGGTCGCGATGGCTTCGGCGACCCCCGCGCAGGTCATCGGGGCACGGGACGTGGGGGCCCTCGCTCCGGGGAATCGAGCCGACATCGTGGCGGTGGACGACACGTTCCAGCTCACCGCGGTGATGGCCGGGGGTGCGTGGGTCGAGCTGGGTTAGGGACACCCGTCGGGTCGGCCGTGCCCGCCGACCTACGGAGTGGTGCTGCGCGCCAGGGTCACCACGGCCACGACGACCCCAACCAGGAGGAGGCCGACCAGCAACCAGGTCGGCGGCTGTCCGGTGTGCAGGGACTGCGGCATCCGACCGTCGATCGTGGTGAAGGCGAAGACCAGCCCGCCCAGCCCCTGGGAGAGAGCGGCGAGGATCCGGACGGGCAACAATCCAAGGACGGTCATGTCGTTACCTCCGACCGCTCATAGATTAATTGATATCACTTTGCTAGTGTATTCATATCAGCATCGATTCGCGCAACCACATTTGGAGGCGACATGGCGGAGCCCACTCCATCTGAGACGCCCAGCACTGACGCCCTGGAGCCGACCCTGCGGGAGTACCCCGCACGGAGCGTGTCCGGTTGGGGGCCGCTACTCCTCGCCGCCGTCCTGATCCTCGGAGGTCTCCTCGTCGGAACGTGGGGAGTCCTCCAGCTCACCGGCGACGGCCCCCTCGGCCTCGTCATGCTGGTCGGGGGGATCGTGGCCCTGCTCGTGGGGCTGGTCCTCGCGATGGGCCTGACCGCCGTGGCCCCGAAGGAAGCGCAGGTGATCCAGGTTCTGGGCAAGTACGTCGGCACCGTGCGCACCGACGGACTCCAGTGGGTCAACCCACTCAGCTACCCGAGGCAGAAGGTATCAGTCCGGATCCGCAACCACGAGACGTCCACACTGAAGGTCAACGACCTCTCGGGGAACCCGATCGAGATCGCGGCCGTCGTCGTCTGGCAGGTGACCGACACCGCGGAGGCGACGTTCGGTGTCGACGACTTCGTACAGTTCGTGAACACCCAGTCCGAGACCGCCGTGCGCCACATCGCCAACGGCTACGCCTACGACGTCGCGGAGGGGGAGGGCCTCACCCTCCGGGACAACGCCGACGAGATCACCGAGAAGCTCACGCGGGAGATCGCCGACCGGGTGGACGCCGCGGGCGTGCGGGTGATCGAGTCGCGCATCACCCACCTCGCCTACGCACCGGAGATCGCGGGTGCCATGCTGCGCCGGCAACAGGCCGGGGCCGTGGTGGCGGCGCGCCAGCAGATCGTCGAGGGTTCGGTGGGCATGGTCGAGATGGCACTCAACCGGCTGGCGGAGGACGACGTGGTCGACCTGGACGAGGAGCGCAAAGCGGCTATGGTCAGCAACCTCCTCGTGGTTCTGTGCGCGGACCGCGACGCCCAGCCCGTCGTCAACTCCGGATCGTTGTACCAGTAACCCACGTAGCCCAGCCCCCCACGGGATGGACGCCCAATCGTGAGTGAACGCAAGAAGATCCTGCTCCGGCTCGATCCCACCGTGCACGACGCCCTCGCCCGCTGGGCCGGGGACGAGCTCCGCAGCACCAACGCCCAGATCGAGTTCGTGCTCCGCCGAGCCCTGTCCGACGCCGGCCGCCTCCCCTCCGGCACGTCCCCCATCCGCCCCCGCGGCCGCCCACGCAAGAAGGACAAAGACTCCACCGAGAACACGGACGAGGATCCCGACGCCTAGGGGTGGACACGTGTCCACCCCTAGCGGCGACCCGAGTCTACGAGGGGCGTGTGGAGAGATGGGTGCGGTCGTTCGGCGTCGCCTGTTCGATCAGTCACGGCTCACTCAGCGGGTCGTGGGATGGGGACGCCCGGAGCCTGTCCGGTGCGGTCCCTCACCCTACGAGGACCGCGTGCGGCGTTAGTGGGGCGGGGGTTGGGTGTCCCACAGGACCCCACGTGTACCGCGTGCGGGTCACTCGTCGACGACGTGACCCTGGAGCGGAGCCTCGCGCCAGTGCTCCCAGTGGAGGTAGCGCTCGGTCTCGCCGAGGACGGCGGCGGCGAGCCAGACGGCGACACCGATGTCATCGACGACGCCGAGGATCGGCACGATGAGTTCGGGGATGAAGTCGATGGGCGAGACGATGTAGCCCACCGCGAGGATCATCAGCAGGATGCGGGACTTCGTGAGCTGGACGTAGTCGCCGCGGAAGCGGGCGCCGAACATGCGGGGCACCGCCCGGGTCCGTGCCCACACCGACGGCTTGCCGGGTTTGGTGGCGTCGTGCACCACCTGCCACGCCGCCGCGCCCGCCGCGGCCCGGTTCGCACTTCGCATTGGCCCTCCTCGGTCTCAGCACCACCTTCACGATATGACGCGACATCAAATCGCGCGGTTCCCGCCTGTGCGCGCGATCACCGAACGGCGGGAGATCACTCGAGATCCCTCATTGAGGCCCGCCGGCTTGTTAGGTTAGACTAACCTTCGCTCTCGATCGGGAGGATTCCCCCATACTTCCGTATTCCGCGCTCCATGCCGCCTCCATGACGGCGTGGAGATCGAGACGCCACCCCATTGGAGACGAAGAGGGCAGATCACGCCATGCACTCCGCATACAGACACCTCGGCGGAGCCGCGCTCGCCGCACTGATGACCGCGACCCTGAGCGCGTGTGGGAACGAGGGCGGGGAAACCGACAGCGCCGAGGCGTCCGGTGAGGGCTTCCCCGTCGAGATCGAAAGCGCCCTGGGCACCGCCGAGATTCCCGACACTCCCGAACGCGTCGTCACCCTCGGCCAGGGCTCCGCCGAGACCGCGATCGCCCTGGGCACCGTCCCCGTCGGGATCGAGAGCTACGAGTGGGGCAGCGACGACACCGGCTACCTGCCGTGGGTGCACGAGGCCGTGACCGAACTCGACGCGGAACTTCCGGAGCAGTTCCAGGGCGCCGACGACATCGACTTCGAGGCGATCCTGGAGCTGGAGCCCGACGTCATCCTCGCTCCCTGGTCGGGCATTACCCAGGAGCAGTACGACATCCTCGCCGACATCGCGCCCACCGTCGCCTACCCGGACCTGCCCTGGAGCACGGACTGGGACCAACAGATCGAGACCATCGGCCTGGCCCTCGGCCAGCCGGACGACGCCACGGCGCTCATCGAGGACATCAACGACCAGTTCGCCGAGGTCGCGGCGGACAACCCGGACTACGCCGACGTCACCTTCTCCTACATCTACACCGACGGCCCCGGCACCCTGGGCGTGTTCCTGCCCGACGAGCAGCGCGTGGCGATGGTGCGCAGCCTTGGTCTCACCGTCGACCCCGTGGTGGAGACACTGCCGGAGACCGAGGGGACGGACTCGGCCGTCATCGGCTTGGAGAACGCCGACGAGCTGTCCGACAGCGACCTCATCTTCACGTTCTACAGCGACGAGGACACCCGCGAGGAGATCGAGTCGCAGGACCTGTACGGGGCGATCCCGGCGATCGAACGCGACTCCGTGGTCGCCAGCGACGACAACCCGTTCGTCACAGCGTCCTCGCTGATCAACCCGCTGACCGTGCCGTGGGTCATCGATCGGTACCTCCCGATGATCGACGAGGCCATCGAGAACGTCGACGACTGATCCCCGGCTACGAACGGCATCCCTGGTGAGAACCACGACCGTACCCACGCGCGGCCGGCGCGCCGGCCGCGCCCGGGCCGGTGTGATGCTCGGCGCCGGAGTCGTCGCGCTGTTCGGCGCGATGCTGCTCAGTCTGGCCGTCGGGAGCCGGCTGACGACACCCACCGAGGTCTTCCAGGCGATCGACGGCTCGGGTGACCCGTTCGTCGTGACCGTGGTGGAGAGCCGCTACGCCCGCACCGTCATGGGTGTCCTGGCCGGGGCGGCGCTCGCCGTCGCGGGAACGCTCATGCAGGGCATCACCCGCAACCCGCTCGCCGACCCCGGCCTCCTGGGCATCAACGCGGGCGCCGCCGCGGCCGTGGTGACGGTCACCGCGGCGACCGGCGCGACGTCGGTCACCGGAACGGTGTGGGCCGCGCTGCCCGGCGCGTTCCTGGCCGGCGCCGCCGCCTACATCGTGGGCACCCGGGGCGGCGAGGGCGGCATGGTCCGCCTCGTGCTCGCGGGCGCGGTGGTCTCCGCCGTTCTCACCGCCTACGTGCAGGCGGTCGCGCTGAGCATGCCGGACGCCTTCGACAGTTACCGGTACTGGGTCGTGGGATCTCTCGCGGGCCGCGACTTCGAGGTCGTCTACGCGGTGCTGCCCTTCGTGGCGGTGGGGATCGTCCTGTCCCTGTGTCTGATGGGTGGACTGAACGCCCTGGCGCTCGGGGACGAGGCCGCGGTGTCGATCGGGGTGTCGGCGACGTGGGTCCGTGGCGGAGCGTTGACGACGGCGACCCTCCTCGCCGCCGCCGCGACCGCCGCCGTCGGCCCGATCGCCTTCGTCGGCCTCGCCGTCCCCCACATCGTGCGCTCGATGGTGGGGGTGGACTTCCGTCTCCAGGTTCCCTTCGCGCTCCTCGTCGGACCAACGCTCCTGCTGCTGTCCGACGTGGTCGGCCGCGCCCTGCTGCGCCCCACCGAACTCATGGTCGGCGTCGTCACGGCCTTCGTGGGAGCACCGGTGCTGCTCTACGCCGTCCGCCGAATGAGGACCGCCGCATGAGCCGACGAGCTACCGCCCTCGGTACCCCCCGTCGCGCGATCCACTATTCCGGTGCTCCGTCCCAGCGACCTCCGCACCACGCGTTGGTCCGTGCGCCCGCCGAGGACCGGCACACAGATCAAGCAACCACTGCGCCCATCACCCCACGGGGCCGAGGACGCAACCAGCCGAGCCCCGTTGACGGCCCCAGCGACCGCGCGATCACGGCCGGCCCGCCGCGACAGGCCCTACGCGGGCGGCGTCACGGCCCACGCCCGGTCGGCCGTGCGACGGGTAGCACCGCCCGCCCGAGCCACCAGAACACCCGCACTCACTGTTGTCCGCCCCCGGCCGTCCGGCTGTGGATCAGACCCGCGAGGAGGCACCGTCCGATGGACGCCCCGGGTCCGCCCCCGCTCGGGGCCCTCGCCGCACACCACGGAGCGCCGACGTCGCTCCGGCCCGACCGGACCGACGACCAGCAGCGTCCCGCCCCACAGGGCCCACCCGGTCGAGGGTCTCACCCGGCCGTCCGTCGGGCGACCGGACACGACCATCCAATGGACGCACCCGGCCACGCGGGCTCCCGGACCGCCCACCCGGCCTTCACGCGACCGACGCCACGCGTCGGCTCTCCGCTCAGCGGCCCCGCCGCCGACCACGGAGCGCCGACGTCGCTACCGGCCTTTGGAGGCGGAGCTGCCATGACCGTTCGCGGGACGGAGCCGCGTCCATGAGCCAACAGACCGCCGACTCGCCGGTGCCGGCTACCTCCCCGGCCCCTCCGTCCACCACCCTGCGGCCGCCGCCGGCATCGCGTGGGTTCGTGGTGCGGGTGGGGCGCTGGGTCGCGGTGCCCGTGCGGCGGCGGTCCGTGGTCGTCGCGGTGATCCTCCTCGTCGGGGTGGTGGCGTCGGCGCTCGCGACGCTCACCCTGGGCAGCCTCGGGATCGCGGTGGGGCGGCTTCCGGCCGTGGTCGGCGGTGGTGGGGACGCGACGGAACACTTCGTCTTCGACCGGCTGCGGGGGCCACGGCTGGCGGTCGGGATCGGTGTGGGAGCCGCCCTGGGGATCGCCGGGGCACTCTTCCAGTCGGTCACCCGGAATCCGCTGGGCAGCCCGGACGTCATCGGTCTGGGGTCGGGTGCGGGGGCCGGCGCGGCGTTCGCGGCGCTCATCCTGCCGGGCGTCGTCCCCATCCCTGTCGGCGCGCTCGCCGGGGCGGTGGTGGCGATCGGCATCGTGGCGCTCTCCACCGGAACCGGGCTCCGGCACCCCGGCCGCCTGATCGTCGCCGGTATCGGCGTGGCGGCCATGGCACAGGCCTTCACCCACTTCGTGGTCGCGGTCATGGTGCGGGAGGAGGCCACCCAGCTCTGGGTGTACCTGAACGGCAGCCTCAACGCGCGCGACTGGAACCACGCCGCCGTGATCTGGACGGTTCTCGTCGTCGCCGTGCCCGTGCTGATGGCCCTGTCCCGGCCGGTGACCCTCGGCGAGATGGGTGACGAGACCGCCGAGACGCTCGGTGCCCCGGCCTCCGCCACCCGGACGGGAGCGATCATGGTCTCGGTCGTGCTGTCGGCCGCCGCGGTGAGCGTGGCCGGCCCGATCGCCTTCGTCGCGTTGACGGCGCCGCAGATCGCCCGCCGACTCGTTCGGGGTGGCGGCCCGAGCTTCCTGGTCTCAGCACTGGTCGGGGCGCTGCTGCTCGTGTGCGCCGACCTGGTGGTGCAGCAGGTTCCGCTGGGTGAGGGCCTGCCGGTCGGCATCGTGACCATGGCCCTCGGCGGCGTCTACCTGGGCCACCTACTCATCCGTGAATGGCGAAAGGGGACCCTGTGACCGACGCGAGCTCCGCCATCATCTCCGCGCTGGGGTTGACCCTCGGCTACGGCGCCGACCCGGTCGTGCGCGACGTCGACCTGGAGGTGCGCCGGGGCGAGTTCACCGTCATCCTCGGCCCCAACGGCTGCGGGAAGTCAACGCTGTTGAAGGCGCTGGGGCGGATCATCAAACCGATGAGCGGGCAGGTCCTGCTGCACGGACGGGACGTGCGCACGCAGCGGTCCAAGCGGATCGCCCGGGAGCTCGCCCTGTTGCCGCAGAGCCCGGTGGCGCCGGACGGAATCACCGTGCGGGGCCTTGCGGAGCGTGGACGATTCCCGCACCACACGTTGCTGCGCCAGTGGAGCCCGGACGACGACCAGGCGATCGCCCACGCCCTGGAGCTCACCGGGACGGCCGACCTCGCGGACGCCCCCCTATCGTCCCTGTCCGGTGGTCAGCGGCAGCGCGCATGGGTGGCGATGGTGCTGGCCCAGGACACCGACGTGTTGTTGTTGGACGAGCCCACGACGTTCCTGGACATCGCGCACCAGTACGACCTCCTGGGTCTGTTCGCCGACCTGCACGCGGGGGGCCGCACCGTGGTGGCCGTGTTGCACGACCTCGCCCAGGCGGCGCGGTTCGCCACCCGGCTGGTGATGATGCGTGACGGCGCGATCGTGGCCGACGGGCGGCCCGATGACGTGGTCACCAGCGAACTGGTGGGCGAAGTGTTCGGCCTGGCCTGCGACGTCGTCCCCGATCCGCGAACCCGCACCCCCATGGTGATCCCCCACGCCCGGGCGGCGACCCCGGCCGGCGGCGCGCTCGGCACCACCTGAGACCCCGTAGCCCCGTCGACGGCGGACCCACCCCCAAAACCACACACAGTTAACAATTCATCATTCTGGGTAATCCTCCGGTTGGGTCGAACTCGGAGGGCCGGAATGACACCAACACTCACCAGCGCCGGACTCGTCATCGACTGGGCGAACATGCCCACCTACAACACGGTGATGTCGGTCGCCGCCGGTGCGGGGCTACTTCTCGTCGTCGGCCTGGGGCGCCAGTTGCTCCGGTCGGACGCGGAACTGTCCACCGAGGGCTACGCGATGGCCTTCGGCGTGCTGGGGGTCATTCTCACCACGACAGGTCTGCACATGTCGCTGACGTGGCCGCTCGCGCCCGGGGGCTTCGCCTTCGACAACATCATCTTCGGTGAACCGTCCCTGGCGTTCGGTGTCCTGCTGCTGTTCGCGTCGTTCTACCTGTGGCGGCGCGGTGAGGAGATCGCGGCGAGCACGGACCGCGTCCGTTCGATCGCGCGGGTGGGCCGCCCGGTGTCGGTGTTCGTCCTGGGCATGGGCCTCGGCTGTATCGGGATCGCCTTTGCCGGCGTCACTTACCAGCTTTTCGCCGCCCCGCCGGAGGAACCGATCTCCGGCGCGTTCGCCGAGTACCCGCTGATGGAGGCCATCTTCATCTCGGCCCTCTACGCGCTGGTGGGGATCGGCGCGATCCTGTTCCCGTTCGCGCTGCGCAAGGCCGCCGCGGGGGCGCTCGCCACCATCATCGGGATCTGCTGGGGGATCTCCGGTGCGCTGTTCCTCCTGTTCGGGGCACTCAACTTCTTCACCCACATCGGGCTGATCGTCAACACGATGGAGTGAGGCGGACGGCCGGTACCGCGCCGGCCGTCCGCCTCACGGTCACCGTTGTGGTCAGGACTCGGCCTTGTCGCCGGACCCCTCACCGGCCCGCACGGACGTGCCGACGTCCATGACCGCGCGTTCCGCGGCGAGGATCCGCAACGCCTCCTCGGAGGTGACGCGGCTCGGTCGAGTGACGAGGCTGAACACGATCCCGCACAGGAACGCGGCCGCGAGCGACGGGATCACGGCGTTGCCCCAGAACTCGGCGAACGAGTCCACGTTGTTCACGACCAGCGCGGTCGCGGAACCACCGACCATGGCCGCCACTCCGCCGACCCAGGTGGCCCGGCTCCAGAAGCGTCCGAGGACCGAGGCGGCGAAGAGCCCGGTGAGGATCGTGGAGACCATCGTGGTGATGTAGTCGATGATGGTGGTGGCGACGAGCGCCCCGACCAGCGCGCCGGTGAGCACGAGAGCTAGGGCGACGCGGGACAGCCACACCATGTTCTCCCGTCGCGGCACCCGACCCGTGAAGATCTGCACCACGTCCCGCAGGAGGATGGTGACGCCGGCGACGGCGTCGGAGTCCCCGGAGGACATCGTCGCCGACAACCCCGCCACGAGGAGGAACGCCCCCAGCCACAAGGGGAACAGGGTGGTGGCGAGGTAGGGGAACGCCATGTCGGCGTTCTCCAGGCCCGGCTCCATGCTGGCGGCGGTCAGTCCCGCGAGCGCCGGCAGGATGGAGAACGCCAGGAATAGTAGGCCCGCGATCAGGAAGCTTCGCCGCACCGTCTTCACGTCGGCGGCGGAGTAGATGCGCTGGCGGAACGACGGAGTGGCGAGCACCCCGATCGCGACGACCACCGCGAGAGACAGCGCCGGGATGGGTCCCACGGCCTCGACGCCCAGCAGGGAGAGGCCCTCCTCCGGGGCGTTCTCCCGGATGCCGCTCATCCCGCCCACATGGACGAACGCGAGCGCGGCGAGGACCGTGAAGCCGAGGAAGAGGATGAAGCCCTGGATCGCGTCAGTGATGACGACCGCCAGGTAGCCACCGACGATCGTGTAGAGGCCGAAGCTCAGCGCGACCACGATCTTCGCCGAGGTGTCGCCCATCCCCGTCAGGTACGAGAGGTAGATCGACCCGCCGAGGATGTGGGCGCCGAGCCATCCCACGGAGGCGAGCAACATGAGCAGGGACACCAGGCCCTTGATGAACATGTTGGCGCCGAAGTAGTAGCTCATCTCCTCGGCGTAGGTCATGAAGCCGTACTTGCGCACGTCGGCGAACAGCACGAGGAGCAGGAACGTTCCCAGCGCGCCACCGAGCCCGTAGAGCGCGCCGGCCCAGCCGTTCTCGTAGGCGAAACCGACGGCGCCCAGACTCGACCCGGTTCCCACCAGGGTCGCGAGCGTCGTGCCCATGAGCAGGGGAGTGCCGAGTCTGCGCCCGGCCAGGAGGAAGTCCTCGCCGGACGTGTTCCGGCGGGCGACCCAGATTCCGATACCCAACATGAGGACCACGGCGACGATCAACGCCACCAAGTACCCCGGATGCGTGTCGATCATTGGGGGGACTCCAAGTTTGTTCTGGGGGGAGGGTGCGGGCCCCCGTGGGGGCCCGCGGAGGCTGGCCGGGGGGGACCCGTGGGGTCCGCCCCGTGCCAGCTAGGAATGCGGCACGCTCGGCCTCAGTCGGCCGGGTTGTACAGCACCGCGTCGACCTCGATCAGGAAGCCGGGCAGGTCGGCCTGGATGGTGGTCCGGGCCGGCGGCTCGTCACCGAAGTACTCGGCGAAGAACTTGTTCATCTCCTGGAAGTCGGAGAGGTCGCGGAGGTACACGCCGACCCGCACCGCGTCGGCGAGGCTCGACCCGGACGCCTTGGCCACCGTCGCCAGGTTGTCGAGGGTGGCGCGGGCCTGGGTGCTGAAGTCGCCGTCGACGAGGGTTCCGTCGGTCCGGTGCGGGGTCGCCCCGGCCAGGTAGACGAAGTCGCCGGCGACCACCGCGTGGGAGTACGGGCCACCGGGTGGGGCGGCCTCGGGGGTGTTGACGACACGCTTGGACACGTAGTGCTCCTTGTTTCGTAGTGAATGGATATGAGGGGAACTGTGGGGGTGGGCGTGGCCCGCAGGGTTCCTTACGGCCGGGGCGCCCACCGTGTTGGGGGTCCGGCTCAGAAAAGGGTGCGGACGGCGTCGACCACCCGGCCGTCCGGGTCGAGGACGGGGATGAGGGGCCACTTGTCGAACACGGTGCAGGGGTGGGACAGGCCGAGTTCGACGACGTCCCCGACCTCAAGCCGCACGGAGCCGTCGAGGTCCACGAACGCGTGGTGGTCGTTCAGCTCGACGACCCGCAGGCCGCCCGAAACCGGGAGTCGCTCCCCGTCGCGCAGCACCGCGCGCACGACGGGGAGGTCGATGTCGTAGGCGACGTCCCGCTTGCCCGCGCCGAGCAGCGCCCGCCCCGGCTCGGGGATGGAGAGCACGCGCGCGTAGCAGGAGAGGGCCGGTCGTAGGGGGTCGTCGTCGGCTCCGGTCCGCAGTGGCGAGGCCCGTTCCATCATCAGGTCGTCGTGGGTGAGGTAGCAGCCGGAGCGCACCACGCGGCGGACGGGCCGGCTGGTGTCGTCCAACCGGGCGAAGGCCTCCGCGACCAGGTCGGGGAAGGAGCTTCCGCCCGCGGTGACGACGATCTCCTCGGCCTCGGCGAACAGTCCCTCGGTGTCCGCGGAGCGGGTGAGCGCGACCAACGCGTCCAGCCAGGAGCTCACGCGTTGTGGGGAGTCGTCGTCGCGGCGCTGCGGGAACACGCCCTCGAAGCCCTCGACGCCCGCCAGCACCAGGTGCGGGCAGGCCGCGACCGTCCGGGCCAGGGACAGCGCGGTGCCCGTGTCGCGGACGCCGGCGCGCCGCCCGGGCACGCCGACCTCGACGAGCACCGGCAGGGGTCGTGGCGCGCCAGACAGGGCTTGGTCGAGGAGGCGAACCCCGTCCTCGGAGTCCACGAGGCAGTACGGCGTGAACGCGGGGTCGGCGAGGCTCTCCGCCAGCCAGGCGAGTTGGCCGGGGTCGGTGACCTCGTTGGCGATGATGACCTGGTCGGCGCCGTGGTCCCGCATCACCCGGGCCTGGGCGACCGTCGCGGCGGTGAGCGCCCACGCGCCCCGGTCCAGTTGGGCGGCCCACAGGACCGGCGCCATGGTGGTCTTCCCGTGTGGCGCGAGATCGGCGTCCTGTTCCGCGCACCAGCGGCGGAACCGGTCGAGGTTGTGCAGAAGCGCGTCACGGTCCAGGGTGACGGCCGGCAGCCACAGGTCGGCCAGGGCGAGCCCGGCCGCACGGACCTCCGCCGGCGACATGGGGCTCGTCGGCAGGGAGCGGGCGACCACGGGGGCTGCGTCGAGCGCGGCCAGCCGGCCACGCGACAGGCCCGCCCCCGCCAGCGGGGACACGTCGTGGACCTCGTTGGACGTCATGCGTGTTCTCCTCGGTGTGGGAAGGGTTCGTCCCGGTCATTTGCCCATGGGGAGGCGGCGCCACGCACGTTCCCCGCGCCGGCGCGGGATCCCAGGCGTTCGGTCACGGGCCCGCGCCCCAGCCGAGATCCCGGGCAGCCGGCGTCTCGCCCGGGTGGGCTCCGGTGCCGGGGACCGACCCGTCCCCCACGCCACGGCTTCGGTCACGGTCATGTGTGGGCTCCTGGGCGCGGGAAGGGTTCGTCGAAGTCGTCGGGGCTGCTGAGGTACCGCACCGCGGCGCGGACCCGCTGCTGGCGGTCGGTCTCGGCGGCACGTTGGGCCGGGCTCAGCGGCACCCACGACGGAGGTGGGGTGGCGACCATGGGTGGGAGCAGCCGACCTCCGCAGTAGGTGGCGGTGTTCTCGAGCCGCAGCGGCGCGCCCCGGACGGAACCGTGCACGTCGACGACGGGGAAGGAGCCGTGTCCGAGCCGGAAGACCGCGATGTCCGCCGGGGCTCCGACGGTGAGTGTGCCGGCGTCGAGGCCGAGCGCGCGGGCGGGGCGGACGGTGGCGGCGCCGACGGCGTCGGCGAGCGACATCCCGGCCGCCGTGGCCTTCACCAGGACGGTGGGCAGGTCGAAGGCCGGGCCGTAGAGGGAGCGGATGTGCAGGTCGGAGGAGATGAGGGGAACGATTCCGGCCGCGAGCTCCGCCTCGAGGACGTCGAAGTCGAACGCGCCCGAGCCGTGCCCCAGGTCGAAGTGGATGCCGGCGTCCCAGGCGCGGAGCACGGCGTCACTGGGTCGTCCGTGGGTCAGCAGGTCGGTGGCGACGCCGGTCGCGCAGTGGGTCAGGATGTCGCCGGCCTGGAGGTAGGGCAGGATCTCGGCGACGGTGGGTGGCCCGTAGCCGATGTGCACCATCATCGGGCGTTCCAGGCACCGGGCCAGTTCGGCGGCGCGGCGGAGGGGTTCGAGGCCGTGCTGTCCCACGGTGTTGCGGTCGATGCGGGCCTTGACGCCGCGCACGAAGTCGCCCTGCTCGGCGACCACGGTGGCGGCGAGGTCGACGTCGAGGTTGTCCAACCGCTGGTGTTCCCCGGTCTCCCCCGTCAGCCCCACACCGGAGACGTTGATCAGCGCGTGGATCCGCGCGGAGCTGGGGTCGGCGACGTGGCGGCGCAGCCCGTCGATGGTGAAGGCCCCGGCGGATCCCGCGTCGACCCAAGTGGTGACGCCGCTGCGCCAGGCCACCGGTTCCGGGTCGAGCCCCCAGTAGCTGGCGCCGTGCCACAGGTGGGTGTGGATGTCGACCAACCCCGGGGTGAGGAGGTGGCCGGTCAGGTCCTCGACGCGCGCCGCCGACGTGGCGGGGAGGTCGGGGCCGATCTGGGCGACGCTGCCGCCCCACACGGCGACGTCACAGACCTCGTCCCGGCCGTTCGCGGGGTCCAACACTCGGGCTCCACGCAACAGGAGGTCCCACATCGCACCCGCTCCCTCCGTGCTGCGTATAGCGCAGCACTGTTGCGTATTGTTCAGCGTCTTCAATAGCATTCTGGGAGAGATCTGGTCAATATCGTCGGCTGATGCGGCGAACACGAGGAGGTCATAGGTGTCGAGCCAGGGGGATCCCACGGTGGAACGACCGGTGGGCTCCCGGTCCCCAGCCGAAACCAGCGCCCCTCCCGCGGACGGTTGGACCGGTGCCGTGGTGGACGCCGTGTGCGTGGGCGAGACCATGGCTCTGCTCATCCCGGAGGGCACCGACGACACCGGAGCGCCTCGGTTCCGCACCGACATCGGGGGCACCGAGTCCAACGTCGCGGTGCACCTGTCCCGCGCGGGGCGCCCGGTGGTGTGGCGCAGCGCGCTCGGCGACGACGTCTTCGGCGAGTTCCTACTGAGCCGGATCGCCGGGGAGGGGGTGCGGTGTTCCGTGCGCACCGATCCACGTCGGCCCACCGCCGTCTACTTCAAGGAGCCCAACCCCAAGGGGACGCGGGTGCGCTACTACCGGCGGGACTCCGCCGCCTCCGCGCTGGGTCCGGAGGACGCGGCCGACGTCTGGGGGTTCCGGCCCCGGCTCGTGCACACGACCGGCATCACGGCGGCGATCTCGGACACGGCGCAGGCCCTCGTGGCGGAACTACTGCGGGAGGCACCCACGGGGACACTGCGCACCTTCGACGTCAACTTCCGGTCCGCCCTGCACGGGGAGCACAACGCGGAGACGATCCTGTCGTTGGCCCGGCAGGCCGACGTGGTGTTCTGCGGTGTCGACGAGGCGGAGTCCCTCTGGGGGGCGACGTCGGTCGACGCCGTACGGGAGCTGATCCCCACCCCCCGGGTGCTGGTGGTCAAGCAGGGCGCGGAGGGCGCCACGGCGATCAGCGGCGGGAACTCGTGGTTCGAGCCGGCCCCCGCCGTGGAGGTCCTGGAACCGGTGGGAGCGGGCGACGCGTTCGCGGCGGGTTTCCTGGACCGGCTTCTCGCCGACGCGCCACTTCCCGACTGCCTCGCCGCCGGGGCGCACCTGGCCGGGACCGTCCTGGGGGTCGCCGGGGACATCCCGCCCGCGACCTCGAGCCGGGCGTAGCGATGTCCACCGGGCCGACGAGTGTGCACCGGGCGCTGCGGATCCTCACCGAACTCGCCGAGGGCCCCCTCAGCATCAGCGAGCTGGGGCGGCGCCTCGACGTGCACCGAACGACGTCGCTGCGGCTGTTGCGCGCGCTGGAGGAGGACCGCTTCGTCCGCCGCACGGCGGAGGGCCACTACCGGCTCGGCCCCCGGATGGCGACGATCGCGCACGCGGCGTCCGCCGGGATGGACCTGACGGAGCTCGCGGCACCGCACCTGCGGCGCCTCGGCGCGGACTGTGGACACACGGTGCACCTCGGCGCGCTCGACGGCGGCCAGGCGGTGTACCTGGACAAGGTCGACTCCCGCCAGGCGGTGCGCATGTACTCCCACGTGGGCGCGCTGGTCCCCGCCCACGCGACCGCCATGGGCAAGGTGCTCCTGGCCGGTCTGCCGCGCGCCGAGCGGGACACGATCCTGGGCACGCCACCGTTCTCCCGCTGCACGCCGAACACCCGCACCACCCGCGAGGAGTTGGACCGGGACCTGCGGCTGATCACCGGCCAGGGGTGGGGACTGGACGACCAGGAACACGAGGAACTCATCCACTGTGTCGCGGCCCCGATCCGCGACGCTGGTGGACGTACCGTCGCCGCCGTCTCGGTGTCGGTGCCCATCATGCTGCTCGACCAGGACGGTCTGCTGCGGCTCGTCCCCGCGCTCACCGACGCGGCGGGCGCGATCAGTGAAGAACTTGGCTGGAGGCCATCGTGAGCACCACTCCCGTATCCCTGTCCGACTGGCCGGACTTCTTCGTCGAGAACCTGGGCGACGTGCCGCTGGTCGTCATCCTGCGCGGCGCCTCCCCGGAGGAGGCCGCCGCCACGGCCCGCACCGCGTGGGAGGCGGGCGTCGGTCTGGTGGAGGTGACCGTCGAGAGCGAGGCGGGTTTCCCGGCTCTGGAGGCGGTGGTGGAGGCGGCGGGCGACGACCACGTCGTGGGCGCGGGGACGGTGACCACGCCGGAGCTGCTGGACCGGACCGTCGACGCCGGCGCCCGGTTCGGCGTCGCCCCAGGGCTGGACACCGACACCGTGAAAGCGGCCATCGACCGTGGGATTCCCTTCCTGCCGGGTATCGCCACCCCCACCGAGGCCGGGCAGGCGCTGCGCCTCGGCGTCTCCACCGTCAAGGCGTTCCCCGCCAACGCGCTGGGACCGAAGTGGATCTCCACGGTCTCCGGGCCCTTCCCCCGACTCTCAGTGATCCCCACCGGCGGCATCGGAGCCCACAACGCCGCCGACTACCTGGCGGCCGGGGCCGTCGCCGTGGGGGTGGGCAGCTCCATCACCAAGGGCGGCGGGCTGGCGGACCTGGTCCGGACCCTGCGCGGGGCGTGAGTCCATTCGCCGTGCGCCACCCAGACGTCCTTGATCTCGCGGTTGGTGTGGGGTGGTGGTGGGGATCCGGGTCGGGTTGGCCTGGATCCCCACCACTTGGGGGCCGCCCTGCGGGAGGGGTGCGGGGCGGGGTTGTGGTCTAGGTGTGGTGTTTGTGGGTGAGGAGTTGGGTGGCGACGTGGTGTTCGGCGCCGGTGGGGTAGGTGTGGCCGGCGACGTGCCACATGCCGTTAGTCAGGGTTGCGTGGATCATGTGGCCGTTGTCCCGCTTGATCGACAACGAGACGTGGGTTCGGCCTTGTGTGGGGTTGGCGGTGGAGCGGTAGAACACGGCGCCGTGTGGGGTTAACAGGTGGAGCAAGGTCGTCACCGGGTTCGCTTTCACCGTTGGCCTCCCCCGGTGGGGACGAGGGTGGGGAGGTCGGTGGTGACGGTGCAGTGGCCATCATTGGTGATGGTGGTCCACCGCTCCACGAGGCTCGCTACGAGGTTGAGTCCGTGGCCGTGTTCGGTGAGGGGATCGGTCTTCTTCCCCCACAGAGGGGCCGACTTCCCCTCCGTGCCCTGGTCGATGACGCTGATCCGCACCATTGAGGGGCGGATGTCGAGCTCCACCTGGAACGAGCCCCCGGGGTGGCCGCTGCGGGAGTGACGGATCGCGTTCGTCGCCAACTCCGAAACCACCAACGCGGCCTCCTCCACCGTGCCGAGATCGGTACCACGCTGATGGAGTTCGTTCCGAGTCCACGCACGAACCAGACCGACACTTCCAGGGACACCCGCGAACCTTCGGGCAGTCATGAGGCACCTCCGAGGATTCCGAGTCCACCGCACGAGTGACACGTACGGGCGATCCCCGCCACTGCGCCCACCGCCGAAGCCGACTGCTGCAAGCCAGCGAGGACACGGGCGAGGAGCCCGTCCTGCGCTGCGGCGCGTTCAGCCAACATCCGCGTCACGTAAGGACGCACCCGAGCCGCCCGACGGCCCGGGAAGCGGGGGTGGCGGGGAACCCGCGTCGGATCGTGGATCGATAGAGTCGACACCGTCATCACTCCTCTACTGAGTGGTGGCCACAACCCCCGGACGGGGCCTAATCCGTCGCGGGGGTCCTTTCATTTCTGGGAACAGTGCGCAGGCCGACAGGGGCAGCTTCCCCGGACCTCCACACCCATCACGCGAGCGGCCGAAGGCCGCTGAGCGGATAAGACATGGGTGTCACCAGGCACGGACATGCCAACTCCTCGGGAAGCCGCGAGAGGAACGGCCAGGGTGTTCCGGAGCTTCCATCATGGCGCACAATCAAGATCAAGTGCAATATTCACTCAAAGATGCTTCGATTCATCGTGACCGTGTTATGCAACGTGAACTGAATGGTGCGAAGGATGTCCGAGAAATCGACCAGGCGCGTAGAATCACGGCGGCAGCGAACGCGACAGCCTGCGAGGTCCGAGTTGGCAGCAAGCCCGACCCTGAGAAGACGACGCCTCGCGCGACAGCTCCTCACGCTGCGCGCAGCCCGGGGCATGACGGTGGATGCCGTAGGCAAGGAAGCAAAGCGCCGCGCACCCAACCGACCTTGGTCAGCCGCCAAGATCACCAGGATCGAAAACCGAAAACTCCAGCACCTCCCCGAGACCGACCTCAAGGTGCTGCTCGACATCTACCGGGTCGAGGACGACGACGAGCGAGCGTCCTACATCCAGTTGGCCCGTGCGGCAAGCCAAACAGGTTGGTGGGTCGGCTACTCCGATGTGCTGGGACGCGGTGCTTACGTCGATCTGGAGACCGAAGCGG
Organism: Spiractinospora alimapuensis; assembly: GCF_018437505.1. Lineage (NCBI taxonomy): Bacteria > Bacillati > Actinomycetota > Actinomycetes > Streptosporangiales > Nocardiopsidaceae > Spiractinospora > Spiractinospora alimapuensis. The sequence goes on from NZ_CP072467.1 coordinate 3,073,360, forward strand.
CGAGCCTGAGTTCGTTTGAAGCGCTCGTCATCCCCGGTCTTCTACAGACACCGGGATACATCAGGGCCGTCGTCTTGGGGCAGGGGGTGACTGACGAGCACGTCATCTCGCGTCGAATCGAGGCTCGGATGATGCGTCGTCAGGTCTTGGAACGTGCCGACGCGCCGCGCTTCGCCTCGTTGATCGATGAGTCCGCGATCCGCAAGATCCCCGAATCGGTACGCGATGAGCAACTCAAGTATCTGATCGCCGCTACCGAGCGTGGGCTCGAAGTCAGGGTGGTACCAGATGAACGGGGCCCGCACTCTGCTGTGCACGGCGCCTTTGTAGTGATGCGGTTCGCCAACGACCCTGCCCTGGTCTATCTGGAGGAAGTGAGATCGGAGCTGTTCCTCGAAGAGGATGACGAGATCGACCACTATCAGCGGATCTATGATGAGACAGTGGAGCAAGCGCTGACAGTCAGTGAGTCCGTGGCGCTCCTGAACCGATACCGCAGTTAGGCCCAATTGGAGTCTGCCCATGTCTGAAGCATCCCGGCTGCGCTGGCACAAAAGCAGTTTCAGTACCGGAACTGGCCAGAACTGCGTAGAGGTCGCTGACCTTCCGGCCGGGGCTGCGGTCCGGGACTCCCAGCACCCCGAGCTGGGACATCTGTCCTTCACCACGACCGAGTGGTCGGCGTTCCTTCACGCCGCGCGCACCGGCGAGCTCTAAGACCCCCAGCAGTCCGAGGCCCTGGCTCCGCCGGGGCCTTCGTCATGCCCGCCGTAGAAGGAAACCCGCCGCGCTACGGTGACCCTGACGGCTAACCCGACCAGCCGGGAGGAATCGCATGCCAGAAACCCCCTACCCCACCTGGCACAAGTCCAGCTACAGTGCGCCACGTCGCGAGAACTGTGTGGAAGTGGCGGATCTTCCCAAGGGAGCCGCAGTGCGGGACTCCCAGCACCCCGAACTGGGTCACCTGTCCTTCGCCGCGAGCGAGTGGTCGGCGTTCCTTCACGCCACCCGCACCGGCGAACTCTAATACCCCCAGCGATCCGAGGCCCTGGCTCCCGCCGGGGCCTTCGTCATTCCCGCCGTAGAAGGAAACCCGCCACGCGCAGCGTGACCCCTCAGGCACCGGCATGGGTGAGCGGTGGCATGCGGGGATGGTGGAGGTGGTGGTGGGTTGGGGTGACCTGGATCTGGAATTCGGTTTGGTCGGGTTGCCCCGCTGTGTCGTAGGCGTCGAGGACGGCTTCTATCTGGTCCCACAGGGGTGTGGGTCCGGCTTGGCGGACGTGCCACGTGTCGTTGTGGGAAGTGAGAATCGCGGTGGAGCCCGTCACGGGGTCGATGAGATGGACCTGGCCGTCCAGGGTGATCTGTTGGGCGGTGGGAGTGGCCCACTGGGCGAGGAACTGGGTGAAGCCGGTTCCGGGCGCGCCGCTGATGCGATGAGGGGAATGGCGGGCTGGGCGTTGGGGGGCGCTCACGGTGAGGGCGGCCCAGTGGGCGGGGTTGCCGAACGCCGGTGGGGCCTGGGTGCGAGCCGGCATGAAGGAGATAGCGCCAGGAAGTAGATGGCCGCTGGCTTCACCGCCGTCTGCGACGGTCAACAGCACCCGAGCGTGGCCGCCGAGCCATCCGGTCAGCGTGAGGAGGATCTTGCCGCCCAGAGTGGTTTGGGCGATCAGTGGGCCCGGGACGTGGCGCATGGAGCAGGCGGCGACAATGCGGTCGTACGGAGCGTAGGGCCAGTAGCCATACAGTCCGTCCGTGACGGCGACATGGGGCGCGTAGCCGCAGGTGTTGAAGCCGTCGATGGCCTGGCGTAGTCGTGCGTCGTCGATCTCCACCGAGGTCACCAGGTCCGAACCCAACCGCTCACACGCCACGGCTGTGGAGTACCCGGTGCCGGTACCGATCTCCAACACCCGGTGCCCGTCCTGGATATCGGCGTCCTGCCACATCGTGGCCACCACCGACGGCAATGTGGAGGACGAGGTGAACACCCCGCCGTGACGCACCCGCGGCGCTTCCCAGTCCTCTTCCACCCCGTCCAACTGGGTTATCAGTGTCTTGTTGGAGTACGCCGCGGTCACCCATCGCTTCGGGTCAATCGCCTCCGTCACCGGCTCCCACACCGGCATGCCCTCAGAGATCTCATCGGATCGCAGGTAAAACCCGGGCGTGAACACATGCCGTGGCACGACCTCAAACGCCGCACGCCACGCGGGATCAAGCACATACCCCTCATCCACCAGTGACCGCACCAGCCCGGCACGCAGTTCCGCATCGAGACCCATCAACAACTCCGATCGGCAGACAAAGAAAGAACTCTGCCGAACGCGGCGGCGATTTCGGCATAATTGTCCAGAAATCCCCATTGGCCATTGGGGTTACACTCCAGCCACACCCAGTCCCCCGGTTCACTCCCGGTACCGGTCACGGCGAAATCGAAGCAACCGAACACCAGGCCGTAATGAGCGAGGTAGGCGTGCAGTTTCTCCACGATCCGCTCGGGCACCGAGATCGGTCGATGCCGCAGATGATCCCAGTCGGCACGGCGCCAATCCAGCACCTGTTCGGTTGTGGTGATCGCCGAAGCGAAAACCTGGTTCGCGACGACTGTCACACGCACGTCCGCGGTCTTTTCGGAAACCTCGGCCTGGAATAGGTGCGCGGTGGCCGAGACCGCGTCGTCGATACTGGCCGGGTCGATGCGTTGAGCCCAAATGGCTCCCGCCCTCCCGTCCGGGTCGGGCCGGAGACCACGCAGTGGCTTGTAGATCACCGGCGCATGCTGGATCGCGAAAGCCCTGGCTTCCTCCGGATCATTGGTGATCAATGTCGGGGGAAGCGCGAAGTCAATCCGGGCCGCGGCCTGGAGTTGTCCTGGTTTGAACTCCGCGCGACTGATCGCGGAAGGGTGATTGACATAGGACGCATTCGGCAGGTTGTACAGCAATCCGCCGAAGCCATGGCGTCCTTCAGTGGCGGAGAACTCCGCGGTCTGGACGTCAGGATGGGTGGAACTCCACCGAGAGGGGCGCCTGTAGTACACCGCCGTCACCCCACCGAGCTCGAACCGCCGAGTGTGCGTGGACACCGTTCCGGACCAGCCCGTCTCCCCCGTACCGAGGGAAGCCGTGAAGCGTACGTTCCCGCCGAGGAGGTCGGCGGGGTCCACACGGACGACGAACGTGCCTCGTTCGTTGAGGGCATCGATGACGAGATCGGCGGTGACGTCGGTCAGACTGGTGAGCACCAGGACGCAGGACACTAATCGCTCTCGTAGTCAGTCACGCTATCGTCCTGAACCTGGATCTGCTCTTCTTGTCCGTCGCCACCACCACTAGACATGGAGTTCGTGGCGCGACTCCGGTTGGTGCCGTGCTTACCCATCTCGATGATGGCTCCCGATCCATCCCGGTAGACGGCAATTTGTGAATCGCCGTCCAGATCTACCGACGCAAAGGAAGACGAAGGGAGGAAAAGGCGTTCAGAAGCCAAGCGCATGCCCCACGGGGCCACGTGTGTCTGTGACATGTGAACTCCTGAAAATTGGGGGACTACCTCAGGAAGGCTCACCCTGACGGTAAAGAAATCCAACGGGGCGCGCAACCATGACGGAGATTTCAACTGCGACGCGGCAAAGCTGCCTCATGATCAATTCGGCTGTTGAGCACGAAGCCAAGATCCTCGACATTGTCCCTGTGGTGATGACTCGGATCACCATGGACAAAGGTGGCACATTTCGGCACGAAACACGTCAGCGTCGTTATGTCGACGACATCGATCCCGGAGATCAGTCGCGGTGGATTCGATTGCGCGACACCGGAGTCGAGATCACGTTCACCCCATACCGCAACGGGAGCAGCCGTCACGCTCCGCGCGACCCCTCCCAGTGGCCACTCCGGTTTCGCACCCGCGGAGCGACAGGCCGAAAAAAGCTGGAGTGCCAGGCCCTCAACCATTGGCCCAGAGCAACCGAAGTCGCCACAATCAATGCGCCGCGCGCAGCGCGACCTTTCCTTCGAGAAACCACTCCTGCCTGGCGGTCACGCTTCGCGTGGCTCACTCCCCAATGGCCACTCCGGTTCTGTCGGCGCGGGGTGGCGGGCTTGGTGCGAGGAACCGCCCGTGTGGGTGGGCGCTACTGCTTCCGGGAGTCCGGTGCGCCGGACCAGGTGACGATGCCGTAGCGGTAGGCGTAGACGGCGGCTTCGACTCGGCTGCGCAGGCCGAGTTTGGTGAGGATGTTGGCCACGTGGATCTTGACGGTGCCCTGGGCGATGAACAGCTCCGAGGCGATCTGCTGGTTGCTGTTGCCCCGGGCCACCCCGGCCAGGACTTCGGTCTCGCGGGGGGTCAGGTCCGTGGACTCGGTGGGGGCGGAGCGGGGGGAGGTTTCGGCGAACCGGCGCACCAGTCGGGGGGTGACGCGGGGGTCGATCACGCCCTGCCCGTCGTGGGCGGTGCGGACGGCGTCCACGAACTGCTCCGGGTTGCTCTCCTTCAGCAGGAAACCGACCGCCCCGGCCTGGAGGGCACCGAATAGGTACTCGTCGATGTCGAACGTGGTGAGCGCCACCATCGGCGGAGCCGGGTCGAGTTGGGCGATGCGGCGGATCGCCTCGATGCCGTCCATCCCCGGCATCCGGATGTCGGTGAGGACCACGTCGGGTCGCCGGCGCTCAGCGAGGGCGAGCAGCTCGCGGCCGTCCGCGGCCGTCCCGATGACCTCGATGTCGTCGACGCCCGACAGGATCATGCGCAGGCCCTCGCGCGCCGCCGGCTGATCGTCGGCGATCAGGACACGGATCGTCATTCCGCCATGCTCCCTTCACGTGTGGCGGAGAGGGCCGGGGCCCCCTGATCCCCACGGGGCTCTCCCGTGCCGCCCTCGACCGTCTGTTTCGGCAGCGCCGTATCGTCCTGGCGCGCGGGCAGGCGGGCGAACACCTGCCACCCGTCGCTCCCGTTGGGCCCGACCTTGACGTCCCCGCCGACCTCGGCCGCCCGCTCCCGCATGCCCACCAGGCCGCGGCCTCCGCTCACGGACGGGTCACTCGGTTCGGCCGGCGGGCCGGGGTCGTCGACCCGGATCGTCACGGTGTCGCCCAGGGTCTCCACCCGCACCCGCGCCGTCGTCGCCGTCGAGTGGCGCAGCACGTTGGTCAGCGCCTCCTGCACGATCCGGTAGCCGGCGGTGTGCGTCTCGGCGTCGATGTGCTTCTCCCGCGCGGTCCGCAGGTCCAGGGTGACCCGCAGCCCCACGTCAGCGAGGTTGCTCACCAGCGTCGAGAGGTCGGCGAGCCGGTGCTCTTCGTGGTGGCCGATCCACTCGCCGTCCTCGTCCTGCAGCCGACGCAGGAGCGTGCGGATCTCACCCAGCGCCCGCCCCGAGATCTCCGCGACCGTGCCGAGCGCGGCCTCCGCCTCCGCGGGATCCCCCCGCATGGCGTTGCGTCCGCCCAGCGCCTGGAGCCGGATCGCGCTGAGGTGGTGCCCCACGATGTCGTGCACGTCGCGGGCGATCCGGGCCCGCTCCTCGGACCGCTCCTGCAGGACGCGCGCGTGCTGCAGCCGCGCGTTCTGCTCGCGGCGCTCGGCGTTCAGGCGGAGCGCATACCCGATGAAGATCGGGACCGTCGCGGTGATCGGCACCAACACGAACGTCGCGATATCGAGCGTCAGCCCTTGCATGGCCATGGCGAACAGGAGGATCCACACCATCGAGGCGGGGAGCATGAACCCCAGGGACCATCGTTCGCGGTGGTAGTACGCGGCCGACGCCCCCGCGAAGGTCGTGATCCATAGTCCCGTCAAGTCGGACGGCGAGCCGATTCCCGCGCTCACCAGCGCGATACCCGCCACAGCCAGTCCGGCCCCGAGTGGATACCGGCGCCGGTAGGCGAACGGCACGACGTAGACGGCCATCGAGATCGCCAAGACGACCCCGGCGGAGAACGTCGGGATCGGCGCCGGTTCGGGTGTCGCCAGGAAAGTGGCGAACAGCAGGATCGCTGTGCCGAGCGCGGCGTCGCGCAGCGTGGCCGGGATCCGCCGCCACTGCCGGAGTACCTCAGCCCAAGCCCCGAACACCCGTCCCGACTCGGCCCACTTGCGCAGCCACCATCCGGTGAGGACCGGGATCGTGGCGATGGTGGGGGCGAGGGTGAGGAGCGCGATGGTGTTCATACCGCCGCCGGAGGGGAGTCCGGCCCCGATGATCCACAGCCCGGACAGCACCAACAGCACCGGCATCGTCCACGGCCGCCGGTGGTAGTACGCGGTCGAGACACCGGCCAGGATGACCAGGAACAGATGGACCACGATGAGTGAGTGGGACACGAACGGCCCCACCAACAGCGCCACGGCGGCGACGAGACCGCTCCCCAGCGGATACACGCGTCGGAACGCCATGGCGGCGACCACGACAAGGAGGACCCCGCCGCCGGCGATGGCCTCGTACCATCCGTTCCACGTGACCGGTGGGAGCAGGAGCAACCAGCCCACCACACCCACGGCGATCACCGCGTCGCGCACCACCAACGGCAGCCGGCGCCACATCGCCACGGCAACCTCCCGCTCCGTCACTGTGCGTCGTCCCTGTGACGGTAGTCGACGTCAGGACGGCCCCGCATCGGCCGAAGGGGATACTCCGACGGACCCGGCGGCGAGCCCGCAGGTGAGCGGACTAACCCCATCGCGACACCTCTCGCCATAAGCGACCCCCGTGTGGCATGCTCTGGTGATTCGGCAGGGAGGCCATATATGCCCAGTCCAGTACGGCACATCCTCAGCGTCCTGATCGGCATCGTCGCGATCGCCGCGGTCGTGATACTCCTTCCGTGGATGACGGGTCATCTGTTCATGGCCGGCTACATCGTGGACATCGGCACCCGACTGGGAATATTCGCGGTGATCCTGTTGCTCGGGGCGCTCATGGGTGTCCTGACGGTCTCCACGTTCTCCCCGGTCGGCGCTCTGGTCAGCGGCGTGGTGCTCGTGGCGCTGGGGCTCCTCTACCCGTCGGTGCGGCTCCCGGAGGTCCTCCCCGGCTCCAGCTATCCCGATCCCGTCCTGATCCTCCTCATCGGCGGGATCCTCCTCACCTCGGCCGTCTTCCCGCACCGCTGGCGCGCGCCGAGACAGCCCATGCACACGCTCTCGCCGAACTGGCAGCCGCCCACCCCCGCCCAGTCCGCGATGTACGCCCCGCCCCAGTCGTCGCCGCAGTCCCCGCCGGCCAACTCGCCCTGGCCTCAGGGACCGCAGGGGCCGACGCAGCACTAGCGTCCGCCTCCTCTCCCGGGGGCGGAGGTCAGGAGAGCGGGCCGGGCACCCGGTGAGCCCCGGTCCCGGGTTTGATCAGGATCGGTGCCGGGAGCGGTGCCGGGCGACGTTCACCCGGTTGGCGCACGTCACCGAGCAGAACCGGCGGCGGCCGTTGCGGGACGTGTCGATGAAGGTCACCTCGCACCCCTGACGCTCGCAGCGCCCGAGCCGGTGCCCGCCCGCGCCGCAGACGGCGACCGCCAGCCCGCCGGCGGTTACGGCGCGTACGCGCGAGACCAGGTCGTCCACCTCGCCCTGATAGTGCAGGTGCGGCGGGTGGCCGTCGTGGGTGGCGATCCGGACCCGCGTGGTGCCGTCCACGAGCAGCGCGTTGACCAGGGCGATCTGGTGCTGTTGGTCACGTTCCCCGAAGACGGGGCGCAGCCGCTCGCACCACGCGGTGAGCTCGCGCGCCTGGTCCTCGTTCGGCTCCGGATCCCGGATGCGCTGCGCGGACAGGGCTTCCGCCAGTCCCGCGGGGCTGTGATCCACCACGTTGGCCAGTGCCGAGGCCAGTTCCGCCCCGTTCCCCCCGTAATGGTTGAACTGCATAAGGGCATTACACCATGCTCGGCCACGACAGCGGAGAAATACGCTCCTTCGGGGGAAATGTCGGTTTGGGGTCGGGTGTCGTGGATATCGGGTGGGAGATCGTCGCGCTACTGCTCGCGGCGGCGTTGTTCGCGGGATGGCTGGACGCCGTCGTCGGTGGAGGCGGACTCGTACTCCTCCCCGCCCTGATGGCCGCGCTCCCCGGAGCTCCGGTTCCGGCTCTGCTGGGCACCAACAAGCTCGCCTCCGTGTTCGGCACGACCTCGGCCGCGATCGCTTACGCCCGCCGGGTGAAGATCGACTGGCGTCTGATCGCTCCCACCGTGGGGCTCGCCCTGCTCGGCTCCGGCCTCGGAGCGGCGGTGGCCGGCAGCCTGTCCTCCGACGCCCTACGCCCCCTGATCATCGGCGTCCTGCTGATCGCCCTGGTCGTCGTCGTGCTGCGGCCGGGACTCGGCGCCACACCCTCCCCCCGCCTGCTCACCCGGGAGCGGGTCATCGCGCTGCTGGTGCTGTGTGGGCTGGGCGTGAGCTTCTACGACGGTCTCGTCGGGCCGGGGACCGGTGTGTTCCTGGTCATCGCCTTCGCCACGATCACCGGGGTGGACTTCATCGGCGCCTCGGCGTCGGCCAAGGTGGTCAACGCCGCGACCAACCTCGGTGCGGTCACCGTGTTCGCGGTGAACGGGCAGGTCTACTGGCTTCTGGGGCTCACCCTCGCGCTCGGCACCAGCCTGGGCGCACAGATCGGGGCACGCACGGCGGTCCGCGCCGGCACCGGCTTCATCCGCGCCGTCCTGGTCGTGGTGGTGGTCGCGCTGCTCTGCCGCCTGGGCTACGAACAGTTCACCGGCGTCTGAGACGCCCTGCGACCCGGAACGTTACGATGGCCCCGCGTTGTCATGGTTCGACGGGACGCAGGAACGGCCGTGGCGCGCACGTTGCCCAGCCCCCCCAAACCGGCGAGGTTCACCATGACCGACGACCAGCACACCCCCGAGTGGCCGCCTTCCGGGATGGACCTCGGCAAGCCCACCATCGCCCGCGCCTACGACGCGCTCCTGGGCGGTAAGGACAACTTCGCGGCGGACCGGGCGCTGGCCGACCACGCCACCGAACACATTCCCGGCCTGCGGGAGTCGGCCTGGGAGAACCGCAAGGTCCTCGTGCGCGGGGTGCGCCACCTGGCCGGCACCCTGGGAATGGACCAGTTCCTGGACCTCGGTAGCGGGCTTCCCACCGTGCAGAACACCCACGAGGTCGCCCAGGCCCACAACCCCGACGCCCGTGTCGTCTACGTCGACATCGACCCGATGGTGCTGGCCCACGGCCGCGCGATCCTGGCCACCAACGGCCGTACGTCGGTGTTCACCGGGGACGTGCGCGACCCGAAGTCCATCCTGGGCCACTCCGCCGTCACCGACCGGCTCGACTTCTCCCGCCCGGCGGTCATCATGCTGGTGGGGATGCTGCACTACCTGTCCCCCGACGTGGTGGACGAGGTGGTCACCGCCTACCGCGACGCGCTCGCCCCCGGCAGCTACCTGTTCATGACCTCCCTGGTCGACACCGGCCTCCCCGCCCAGCAGGAACTCGCCCGCATCACCCGCGAAAGCCTCGAGGAGGGCTGGGCCCGCACCCCAGAAGAGATCGAAGCCCAGTTCGGCGACTTCGAACTCCTGAGCCCCGGAGTCGTCTACACCGCCCTCTGGCGCCCCGACGAACCCACCGACCCCAACAACCTGACCGCCGGCGAACAACTCGGCATGGCAGGATTAGCCAAGAAGCTGGCCTAACCGGCACGGGGGGCGGTCGCCCGCCCCCCAGCCCGCCGTAGCAGGGGTGGCCCCCCACGTGGGGGATCACCGAGGCCACTCCCCGTATCCCGGGCGGATCGGGTCCATCCCGCGCGCGGGGAACTGACTGGGGCGTAGACGTGGCGACCGCGCTTGAGAGGGGGGCATCCCCGCGCGGGGAACTGACTTCCGTCGACGACGTCTAACAATCGGCCCCCGGGGCATCCCCGCGCGCGGGGAACTGACCTAGGGCACATGTTGCCCCTGTGCGAAGGGGAGGGGGCATCCCCGCGCGCGGGGAACTGACACTTCCCGAACAGCATATTTACCACTGGAAAGCGCCGAATTTCTTCACTTCTCGAAATTCCGACATAACGGACGCCCCTCGTATTCTCGGTTCGCTCCTCCAGCTTTGGTAGCCCCACGCAGCCCCACCGTACGAGACCCAGCCCTTCCCCCACGAAGAGCAACAGTGGGGGTGAACCGCGCGAGGCTATAGCCCCGGCAATCGCTCCGCGCGGGGAGTGGACTTCGTCGTACGTCGAAAGACTCGACGGGCTGAAGGACCACCCCGCGTGCGGGGGCCGGACGGGATCCTCGCCATCGTCGTCGTAGCCGGGAAGGGACCATCCCCGCGTGCGGGGACCGGACACTTCGCGACCAGCGAATTTACCGCTGACAAGCAGCGAATTTCTTCACGTCTCGAAATTCCGGCATAACGGACACATCCTCGATGGGGCGCCATCACACGGACCACAGTCCCACATTCGACCACACACCTGCCACAAAGCCACCCCCCTCGATTGACAACAGACAGTAGCGGGCATAACACACTGCGACGTCAACCGGGGGTCGGGGATGAGTGACGCGCTGTTGCGGACGGGTCGGTTCTTCACTCGGGTCGCCACGACTCCGGATCTGAGGGCGGAGTTCCGGACGGGTGGGCGGGAGGGGGACTCCTTCTACCGCAACCGGTGGAGCCACGACAAGGTCGTCCGCTCCACCCACGGCGTGAACTGCACCGGGTCCTGCTCGTGGAAGGTCTACGTCAAGGACGGCATCATCACCTGGGAGACCCAGGAGACCGACTACCCCTCCGTCGGGCCGGACCGTCCCGAGTACGAGCCGCGCGGGTGTCCGCGCGGCGCGGCGTTCTCCTGGTACACCTACTCGCCCACCCGCATCCGCTACCCCTACGCACGCGGCGTCCTGGTGGAGATGTTCCGCGAGGCACGACGACGCCTGGGCGACCCGGTGGCGGCCTGGGCCGACATCGTCGGCGACCCCGAGCGGCGCGCCCGCTACACCGCCCAACGCGGGCGAGGCGGCCTGGTGCGGATCGGGTGGGACGAAGCGGTCGACATGGTGGCCGCCGCGCACGTGCACACCATCAAGACCCACGGCCCCGACCGGATCGCCGGCTTCTCCCCGATCCCCGCCATGTCCATGGTGTCCTACGCCGCCGGGTCCCGGTTCCTCTCCATGCTCGGCGGCAGCATGCTGTCCTTCTACGACTGGTACGCCGACCTCCCGGTCGCCTCCCCGCAGGTGTTCGGCGACCAGACCGACGTCCCGGAGTCCGCCGACTGGTGGGACGCCGCCTACCTGATGCTGTGGGGCTCCAACGTCCCCGTCACCCGCACCCCCGACGCCCACTGGATGGCGGAGGCCCGGTATCGCGGCCAGAAGGTCGTCGTCATGTCCCCCGACTACGCCGACGCCACCAAGTTCGCCGATGACTGGGTCGCGCCCCACCCCGGGACGGACGGCGCCCTGGGGATGGCGATGGGCCACGTCATCCTCAAGGAGTGCTTCGTCGACCGCCAGGTCGACTACTTCACCCGCTACGCCAAACGCTTCACCGACCTGCCGTTCCTGGTCCGGTTGACCGAGCGGGACGGCGCATACGTCCCGGACCGGTTCCTGTCCGCGGCCGACGACGCACCCGGGCTGGGCGAGACCTCCGACGAGGCCCGGTGGCGGACCGTCGTCCTGGACTCCGCCTCCGACGCCCCGGTCGTCCCCAACGGGTCGATCGGCTTCCGTTGGGGCGAGGCCGACAAGGGCCGGTGGAACCTCGACCTCGGATCCACCGACCCCCAGCTCACCATGCTGCCCACCGAGGGCCACCCGGCCGAGACGGCGGAGGTGTTGTTGCCCCGGTTCGACGCCCCCGACGGCGCGGCCGGAACCCTCCGGCGGGGGGTACCCGTCCGCCGCCTCGGCTCCCACGTGGTCACCACCGTCTACGACCTGCTGCTGGCCCAGTACGGCGTCGGCCGCCCGGGGCTGCCCGGCGAGTGGCCGGAGTCCTACACCGACGTCTCCTCCCCCGCCACCCCCGCGTGGCAGGAGGAGATCACCTCCGTGCCCGCCGACACCGCCATCCGCATCGCCCGCGAGTTCGCCGACACCGCCGAACGCACCAACGGCCGCTGCATGATCATCATGGGCGCGGGGACCAACCACTGGTTCCACTCCGACACCATCTACCGCTCCTTCCTGGCCATGCTGATGCTCACCGGGTGCCAGGGCGTGAACGGCGGCGGCTGGGCCCACTACGTCGGACAGGAGAAGGTGCGGCCCTTCACCGGCTGGGCGCAGCTCGCCTTCGGCATGGACTGGACCCGCCCGCCCCGCCAGATCCCCGCCAGCCTGTACTTCTACCTGCACACCGGCCAGTGGCGCTACGACGGCTACCGGGCGGACGTCCTGTCGTCGCCCACCGGCCCCGGCATGTTCGAGGACCGCCACACCGCCGACCTGGCCCACGAGTCGGTCAGCCGGGGGTGGATGCCCTTCGCGCCCACCCTCAACCGCAACCCGTTGGACGTCGCCGACGCGATCCGCGAGTCGGGCGAGGACCCCACCGCCTTCGTCCAGCGAGGGCTGCAGGACGGCAGCCTGGGTTACGCCAGCGCCGACCCCGACGCGGAGGAGAACTGGCCCCGTGTGATGAGTGTGTGGCGGGCCAACCTCCTCGGCTCCTCCGCCAAGGGCAACGAGTACTTCCTCCGCCACTTCCTGGGCACCAACGCCACCCTGTCCGCCCAGGAGACACCGGAGGCGCAGCGCCCCGACGAGGTCCGATGGCGTAACGACGCCCCACACGGGAAACTCGACCTGCTGCTGTCGCTGGACTTCCGCATGACCTCCACGACCCTCATGTCCGACGTCGTGCTTCCCGCCGCCACCTGGTACGAGAAACACGACCTCTCCGCCACCGACATGCACCCCTTCGTGCACGCGTTCAACCCGGCGGTGGATCCCCCCTGGCAGACCCGCACCGACCTCCACGCCTTCCAGACCATCGCGCGGCGGTTCAGCGAACTCGCCCGCGACCACCTGGGCGTGCGCCACGACCTCGTCGCCACGGCGATGCAGCACGACACCCCCGGCGAGCTCGGGACCCCGCACGGCGCCGTCGGCTCCACCACACCGTCGTTCACGGTCGTGGAGCGCGACTACCCGGCCATCGCGGAGCGCATGACGTCCCTGGGCCCCAAGGCCGCGACCGCGGGACTCCCGGTGAAAGGGGTGACCTTCCATCCGGACCAGGAGGAGGAGTGGCTCCGCCAACGCTGCGGGGTGACGACCGAGGGCCGCCCGCTCCTGGACACCGACACCAAGTTCTGCGAGGCGATCCTCGCGCTGTCGGGAACCACCAACGGCCGGCTCGCCGCCCAGGGGTTCGCACAGCTCAGCGAACGCACCGGGCAGGACCTGAACAGCCTCGGGCAGACGGGGTTGGCGGCGGGTCGACTTCCCGACCACCCAGGCGCACCCCACTCCGGTCGGACCGTCGCCGGAGTGGTCGGGCATCGAGGCACCCAACCGCCGCTACTCCCCGTTCACCATCAACACCGAGCACCTGAAGCCCTGGCACACACTCACCGGGCGGATGCACTTCTTCGTGGACCACGTCTGGATGGCCGAGGTCGGTGAACAACTCCCGGTCTTCCGACCCCCGCTAGACATGCACCGCCTCTTCGGCGAACCCCGCATCGGCGAGAACGGGCAGGCGGAGCTGACGGTCCGCTACCTCACGCCGCACTCCAAGTGGTCCATCCACTCCGAGTACCAGGACAACCTCTTCATGCTCACGCTGTCCCGGGGCGGGCCGGTGGTGTGGATCAACGTCGACGACGCGGAGCGGATCGGCGTCCGGGACAACGAGTGGGTCGAGATGGCCAACCGCAACGGCGTCGTGCCGGCCCGCGCGGTCGTCTCCCACCGGATGCCGCGCGGCACCGTCTACTACCACCACGCCCAGGACCGACTCATCGACATGCCGCTCACCGAACGCACCCACCAGCGGGGCGGCATCCACAACTCCCTCACCCGGCTCCTGCTCAAGCCCACGCACCTCATCGGGGGTTACGCCCAGTTCTCCTATTTCTTCAACTACCTGGGCCCCACCGGTAACCAGCGCGACGAGGTCACCGTCATCCGCCGCCGTTCACAGGAAGTGACGTACTGACGATGAAGGTCATGGCGCAACTCGCGATGGTGATGAACCTCGACAAGTGCATCGGCTGCCACACCTGCTCGGTCACGTGCAAGCAGACGTGGACCAACCGGGAGGGCGTCGAGTACGTCTGGTTCAACAACGTGGAGACCCGTCCCGGGCAGGGCTACCCCCGCCGGTACGAGGACCAGGAACGGTGGCAGGGAGGCTGGGTCCGCACCCGTGGGGGACGGCTGCGCCCCCGGTCGGGCGGCCGGCTGCGCCGCCTGGCGTCCATCTTCGCCAACCCCCTGATGCCGAGCATCAAGGACTACTACGAACCCTGGACCTACGACTACGAGAACCTCACCTCCGCCCCCCTGTCGGAGGAGTTCCCGACCGCGAAGCCCTACTCCCTGATCACGGGGGAGCCCACCAAGGTGGAGTGGAGCGCGAACTGGGACGACGACCTCGGCGGCGGGCCGGAGCTGGCGCTCAACGACCCGGTGCTGTCGCGGGTCTCGGAGGACATCCGGCTGGAGTACGAACGCGCCTTCATGTTCTACCTGCCCCGGATCTGCGAGCACTGCCTCAACCCGAGCTGCGTCGCCGCCTGCCCTTCCGGCGCGATGTACAAGCGGGCCGAGGACGGGATCGTGCTCGTCGACCAGGACCGCTGCCGGGGCTGGCGCATGTGCGTCACGGGGTGCCCGTACAAGAAGGTGTACTTCAACCACAAGACCGGCAAGGCCGAGAAGTGCACGTTCTGCTATCCACGGGTCGAGGTCGGCATGCCCACCGTGTGCTCCGAGACCTGCGTGGGCCGGCTGCGCTACATCGGGGTGCTCCTCTACGACGTCGACCGCGTCTCCACCGCCGCCGCGACCGAGAACGAGAAGGACCTCTACGAGGCGCAGCTCGGGGTGTTCCTCGACCCGGACGACGACGAGGTCCGCGCGGCGGCGATCCGGGACGGCGTCCCCGAGAGCTGGGTCGACGCCGCGCGGCGCTCCCCCGTCCACGCGCTGGTCAACAAGTACCGGGTCGCCCTGCCCCTGCATCCGGAGTACCGCACCATGCCCATGGTCTGGTACATCCCGCCGCTGTCCCCCGTGGTGGACAAGCTGCGCGAGACCGGCCACGACGCCGAAGACTCCGGGAACCTGTTCGGCGCGATCGAGGCCCTGCGCATCCCCGTGTCCTACCTGGCCGGACTCTTCACGGCGGGGGACCCGAAGCCGGTCACCTGGGTACTGCGCCGCCTCGCGGCGATGCGCTCCTACATGCGCGACCAGACCCTCGGCGGCGAGCCCGATCCGGCGAAGCCGCGGGGCGTGGGGATGTCGCCGGAGGAGATGGAGGCGATGTACCGCCTGCTGGCGCTGGCCAAGTACGAGGACCGTTACGTCATCCCCGCGCAGGCCGAGGGGGACGCGGCGGCCCTGGAGGAGACGGCGTGCCCCGTGGACTACGGCGAGGGCGGCGACGAGTACTTCGGGGAGGCGTCCGGGGCGCCGCCCTCGGCCAGCGTGGAGGACTTCCACGCCCTCAAGGAGCGCCAGACCAGCCACGACGTGACCCACCCGACCAACCGCCGGGCCCGGGTCAATCTACTGAACTGGGACGGCAAGGGGCGCCCCGACGGGATGTTCCCGCCACGCGCCGAGGGGTCCACATGAGGAGCCGACGCAGGGCGGAGCGGCAACGCGTCACTTGGCAGGCGGTGTCGTTCCTGCTCTGCTACCCCGACGAACGGTTGTGGGAGCACCGGCCGCTGCTGCGTGACGCCCTGCCGTCCACCGTCCCGGCGAGCAGACCGCACCTCGCGGAGTTCCTCACCCACCTGGAGTCCACGGACCCCCGGTCGCTCGCGGAGCACTACGTCGCCACGTTCGACCTGCGGCGCCGCTGCTGCCTCTACCTCACCTACTACTCCGACGGGGACACCCGCCGCAGGGGCGAGGCACTCGCGGCGTTGAAGCAGCGCTACCGGGAGGCGGGCGTCGAGCTGAGTGAGGACGAGCTGCCGGACTTCCTGCCGGTGGTCGCCGAGTTCGCCGCCCTCCACGGCGGCGAGTCACTGCTGGTCGAGCATAGGGCCGGGATGGAGCTCCTGCGTATGGCGTTGGAGGACCGGGGCTCGCCCTACGCCGCCGTGGTGCGCGGGCTCTGCGCCAGCCTGCCGGGCAGCGCGCCACGCGACCAGGCCGAGGCCCGCCGTCTGGCCGCCGCCGGCCCGCCGGCCGAGAACGTGGGGCTGGAACCGTTCACCCCGGGAGGCGCCCGATGAGTGTGCTGGGTGTGATGCTGTGGGGCGTCGCCCCGTACCTGATGCTCCTACTGCTGGTGGGCGGGCTGATCTGGCGTCGCCGCTACGACCGCTTCGGCTGGACCACCCGCTCCTCCCAGCTCTATGAGTCCCGGCTGCTGCGGGTGGGCAGCCCGCTGTTCCACATCGGCATCCTCGTCGTCATCGTCGGGCACGTCATCGGGCTGGTGATCCCCGAGTCCTGGACCAGCGCCCTGGGGATGAGCAACGCGCAGTACCACGTGCTGGCGTTGGCGCTCGGCATCCCCGCCGGCGTCTGCACCCTGGGCGGCATCGCGCTGTTGATCTGGCGCCGCAGGTCCTCCGGGCCCGTCTTCAGCGCGACCACGGTGAACGACAAGGCCATGTACGTGGTGCTGGTGCTGGCGATCGCCACCGGGCTGGCCACCACGCTGGTCGCGGCGGGCGCGGCGTTCGGCGGAGCGTCGGAGACCAACTACCGCGAGACGGTCTCCCCCTGGTTCCGCAGCCTGTTCGTGCTGCGGCCCGACATCGACAGCATGGGCGCGGCGAGCCTCAACTACCAGATCCACACCCTGATCGGGATGGCCCTGATCGCCATCATGCCGTTCACCCGGCTCGTACACGCCTTCGCGGCGCCGTGGCAGTACCTGTTCCGGCCCTACGTCGTGTACCGCAGCCGAGCGCCGCGCGACTACCCACGCACCGCGGCGGAGCCCCGAGGCTGGGACCCGGTGTCGCGACGCCAGTGAGGCGACGGCGAATGATCAGGCGTGCTGGGGGTGCGCGCCGGAGCCCACCCGGATCCGGCCCACCACGTGCCGGAGCGCGCCGACCCCCACGACCGCCCAGACCACAAGCGCCGGCCAAACGAGCACGGCGCCGACGAGGCTGAGAAGCGGGAAACCGAGGACCGAACCGGCGATCATGCACGCGACCGCGGTCATCCCCAGCGGGAAGACGGTGGACCATCGCCGCACGTTGTAGCGCAGGCGCGGCCAGCGGATCTCGCACGCCACCAGCACCAGGTACCAGGCGAGAGCGACCGCGACCATCGCCCAGGTGAAGCCGGCGAGCACGGCGTGGGCGGGGACCGCGCCCCAGTAGTCCACGCGCTGCGCGCCCCACGCCACCCCGGTCAGTCGCGCCGCCGCCAGGGCGGAGATGGCGGTGGCGCCGCCCGCCACCCAGTGGTCGCCGGCCCCCACCCGGAGCTGGGCGAAGTCGAAACGCTGCAGCACCCAGACGTAGAGGACCAGGCCGAGCAGGAAGACCGCGATTCCGGGCCAGAGGACCCAGGGGGTTCCCCGGGCGGTCGCGAGCGCGGCGGCGAGGACCACGACGGACTGCGTCGACACGCATACCAGATAGGCCGCCCCCGGCAGCGCACGCCGCAGGTGGCCGAGCACGAGCACCAGCACCGGAACCCACAGCACGGCGGCGAGCGCCAACATCACCGCGCCGACCGGCAGCCAGCCCAGCATCACCACCCGCACGCCGAGGACCGCCGTACCCGCGACCCCGGTCAGCGCCGCCGGCGTCACCGCGTCGCGCAGCCACTTCTCCCAGTCCCGCCCCAGCCGAACGGCGAACACCGACGCGAGCCCCACCCACAGTGCCGCCGCGACCACCAACAGCACCAGCGACAGCCACTCGACGCCCACCAGGTGGAGCCCGATCGAGATGATCCCGGTCCCCATCACCTCCGCGCCCGACGCCGGGGTGACCGCCCGAACCTCCGCCACCGCCCGGCCCCGCGTGCCACCCGGTACATCTCCCATGGACGCCGCCCTTCGGACCAAAGCACTCGATGGCAGGTTCGTTACCGAACTCTGGTCAGCGCATTGCCAGGGCCGGGCAAAGAGCCCATCTCCACAGGCGGAGAGCGAAAACGCGTTCGACTTGCAAAAAACAAGTACATGATGGTTGAATGCAAGCATGCGAAGCTACGCGGACGCCTGCGGAATCACTCGGGCCCTCGACCTGGTCGGGGAGCGCTGGGCCATACCTGTGGTGCGCGAGCTGATGTTCGGCCCGCGTCGGTACTCGGACCTCGCCACCGCCCTCCCGGGGGTGAGTACGAACATCCTCGGGTCCCGCCTCAAGGAACTGACCGAGGCCGGCGTGGTCGAGAAGCGCCGGTTGCCCGCACCCGCGGCCTCCACCGTCTACGCGCTGACCCCCTGGGGCGAGGCTCTCGAACCCGTCCTGATCGCGCTGGGACGCTGGGCCGCCCACACACCGACCGACCTGGAGAACCACGCCTTCAGCGCCTCATCGTTCGCGCTGTCCCTGAAGACGACGTTCGACCCGGTCGCGGCCGCCGAGGTGAATGTCCGCCTGTGCCTGGAGATGGGGGAGGACGTGTTCGACGCCGAGGTCGGCGACGGAGCGTTCGCGATCCAGCGGTCCCCCGATCCGGCCCGGGCCTCCGCCTCCACGACGCGCGTCGTGGCCGAGCCGAAGACCCTCGCCGACCTCGTCTACGCGGATCTCGACCTGACCGAGGCGACGAGGAACGGCTCGCTACGCCTCGACGGGTCGGCCCGATCCGTCGACAGCTTCACCCGATGCTTCACCCTGCCCGAACGACAGAAGGAAGGAATTCGATGAGCGACGTCATCGCGGACATATCCATGTCCCTGGACGGCTACGTCACTGGTCCAGAACCAGGTCGTGAAAGCGGCCTCGGCCGCGACGGGGAGGCGATCCAGCGGTGGGTCTTCTCCTCCCACGAATCACCACAGGACCGCGCCATCCTCGAAGCGGCGGCCAAGGCACCCGGCGCGGTGATCATGGGCCGGAACACCTTCGACTTCGTCGACGGCCCGAACGGTTGGAACGCGGAGATCGGCTTCGGCTACGACCAGCCGACCCAGTCGTGGCCGCCGGTCTTCGTCGTCACGCACGCGGCCCCCGAAGCCCCCCGGCTCACGACGGGGTTCACCTTCGTCACCGACGGAATCGACGCGGCGCTGAAGGCGGCCCGTGACGCGGCCGGCGGACGCGAGGTCGTCGTCATGGGCGGAGCCAGCGTGATCGACCAGGCCCTCGCCGCCGGGCTCGTCAACCGCCTGCGCATCCACCTCTCGCCGGTCGTCATGGGGTCCGGCACCCGACTGTTCGACCTGGTCGACGAGCGAGTCCTCCTCAGCCAGAGCGACGTCGTCGTGACACCGAACGCCACCCACCTGACCTACGAGGTGAACTAATGGGACGCCTTATCGTCTACGAATTCTGCTCCATCGACGGCCGGTTCGACGGTCCCGCGGGCGAGGAGATGGACTGGGTCCAGCGGAACTTCAGCCTGGAGATCGAACAGGACCTGGCCAAGCAGTACACGCGGATCGGCGCCTTCCTGATGGGCCGGTCCACGTTCGACGCGCTCGCCTCGTACTGGCCGACGCCGGCCGCCGCGCACGAGCACCTCGTCGACGCGATGAACACCATTCCCAAGCTCGTCGTGTCCCACCGCCCCGACGTCGACGCCTGGCCCGGATCGCACCACCTCGGGCCCGACCCCCTGTCAGCGCTGCGCGAGGAGCTGGCGGCGCGTGGGGACATCATGCTCATCGGGAGCCACGACGTCGCGCGCCAGCTCGCCGACGCCGACCTCGTCGACGAGTACCGTCTCCTGGTTATCCCCGAGATCGTCGGTGGCGGCCGGGTGCTCTTCCCCGACTCCGGCCCGCCGAGTCGGTGGACCACGACGCGTTCGGAGCGGTTCGACACCGGCGCGGTCGCCCTGCACCTCTCGCGGCCACCGCGCGAGTGAGCGGCTCCCGCCGCGCGCCCTACTCGGGCAGCGCGAAGCGGGGCGACAGGGGCCCGTTGCCGGCGACGAGGTCGGCGGCGACTCCACCGATGAGGGGGGCGAACTTCGCGCCGTGGCCGGAACACGGCGAACATACGACGACGGGTCCCCGGCGGTCGAGGACGAAGTCCTCGTTGTCGGTGGAGGTGTACAGGCAGGTGGACTCGGCGAACGGTTGGCCGCTCAGGCCGGGGAGCCACTCCTCCACATAGTCGCGGACACGTTTGCGGGCCGCCGGGTTGACGACGCCGGTGCGTGAGTCGCCGGTCGTGGGGACCGCGTCCGGATCTCGGTACTCGGTGACCTTCCGGCCCCGGTCCGGGCCGCCGTCCCGACCGCCGGGGGTCGAGTAGTAGACCGGCGCGCCCCAGTGGATGGTGACCGGCCACTCCACTCGGGGATCCCGGCGCGGGAAGTGGAAGACGTTGTGCTGCGTCACCGTCATCCGTGGCAGCGGAACGAGGCCGCCAAGGAGGTCAGGGGCCCAGGGTCCGGCGGCGACCACCACACGTCGCGCCGTGAACGTGCCGCGGTCGGTCTCGATCCTCGCCCTGGCGTCCGGCCCGTCGTCGGGAACCGAGATCCGACGCACCTCCGTCTCGGCCTGGATCGTCACCCCCCGGTGGCGGGCACGGTCGAGGAACGCCGCCACCGCCGCGTCGGCGTCCACGGTTCCGGCGGCGGGGTGGAACAGCGCCGTGTGCTCGAAGCGGAGACCCGGCCACCGCTCGCCCGCGTCCCGGGGCGACAGCAGCTCGTGCTCCACGCCCTCGGCGCTGAGGGCTGCGGCGACGTCGCGGATCCGCTCCGGTGTTCCGTGGTCGACACCGCCGACCATCGACAGCAGCCGTTCCCCGGAGTCGTCCTCCAGCTCACGCCACAGGTCGATGGCCTTGGCGGCGAGCCGCACGTAGAAAGGATCCTCGTAGGCGTGGCGCACGATCCGCGCGCTGCCGTGCGAGCTGCCGTCGCGGTGCCCCAACTGGAAGCGTTCCAGGGCGAGAACCTCGTGTCCCCGCCGGGCGAGCTCCCACGCGGCCGCCGATCCCATGAGGCCGGTTCCGATGACCGCGACCTCGACGTCTCCCGACAGTCTCTGCGCGGACACGCCCCCACCCCACTCCCCGACTCGTCACCTCAGACTTATCACGACACATTGACCTGGCACGAGGCCAGGAAGGCAGGGAAAACCGTCCGGATCCGGCGCGGCTCGGGAGTTCGGCGACGAAATGCGACACAACGAGCGAGATGACCGACAATTTCCCCATGGACCTCGCTCTGCTACTGGCGTTCACCCTCGCGGTCCTGGTCGTGAGCGTCACTCCCGGGCCCGACCTCGTCTTCATCGGCGCGAACGCCCTCGCGTCCGGCCGGACCGTGGGAGTGGTCGCGGCGGCCGGAGTCAGTACGGGGCTCGCGGTGCACACGGTCGCCGTCGCGTTCGGGTTGGGGGCGCTCATCCACACGGCGCCGATGGTTCTGGACGCGGTGCGAATCGTTGGCGCCGGCGTCCTGATCGTCCTGGCCGTGGCGGCGCTCCGCTCGAGCAAGGAGGCGGACGGCGCGGCCTCCGAGGCGACGCCACCCGCGCGCTCGCTCACGCGGACGTTCGGCCTGGCGACCCTCACGAACCTGGCCAACCCGAAGGTGATCCTGTTCTTCCTCGCCTTCTTCCCCCAGTTCCTGACCGTCGGCCCGGGGAGCTGGCCGGTCACCGCGCAGCTCCTGGTGCTGGGAGCCGTCTACGTCGTTCTCTGCTTCGGGGTGACCGGGACGGTGGGGGCGCTGGTGGGCACGATGTCGGACCGGCTCACGCCGCGGACGGCGGCCCGACGCTGGCTCGGCCGCGCCGCCGCGGCGGTATTCGGTGGGCTCGCGGTCCGCCTCATCTGGGAAACCGCGTCCCCCTGACAATCGGGACCGCCCCCGGTACGGTCTTGCCCAAGAGTCCCGGCTCCCGCCGGCCTCGCCACACCCCACGGCTTGTCACCACAGCTCCGACGTTCGACCTGGGCCAGGAACAATGACTGACATCGCGCTGCACCCCAACGCACAGAACATCGCCGACATCCTCACGGTCAAGGGCCTGGCCGGGAGCCGTGTCCGCATGCTGCCCGAGCGGGCCGCGAGCGCGGCCGAGGCCGCCCGGCTGGTCGGCTGCGAGGTGGGTGCGATCGCCAACAGCCTCGTCTTCGACGCCGACGGCGAGGCCGTGCTCGTCCTGGCCAGCGGCGCGCACCGGGTCGACGCGGCGAAGGCGGCCAAGGCGCTGGAGGTCGCCGCGCTCCGGCGCGCCACCCCGGACTTCGTGCGGGAGGCGACCGGGCAGGTCATCGGTGGCGTCTCGCCAGTGGGTCACCCGGCACCACTGCGCACCCTCATCGACGAGGACCTCACCCAGTTCGAGCGGATCTGGGCCGCCGCCGGGCACCCGAACGCGGTCTTCTCGACGACCTACGCCGAACTCCTCGACATCACCGGCGCCACCCCCGCCGTCGTCGCCTGAGCGACCGCGCGGCCGACCCGAACGAGTACCGCCGGGGTGTCACACGGTAAGGCACCCCTCGACATGGGAATACTGCGAGGCATGAGCGAAGCCAACCGGGAACCGATCCTCTATGGACCCGAACACGTCCGTCGCTACCGGGAGACCAACGGCGCCGAGGGCCACCACTGGGTGCGCGGCACCACCGTCCTTCTCCTGACCACGACGGGCCGCAAGACCGGGGAGAAGCACACCACACCACTGATCTACCGCGAGATCGACGGGCGATACGTCATCGTCGCGTCCAACGGCGGCGCCGAGAATCACCCCGCGTGGTACCTGAACATCCAGGCCGACCCCGCGGTCGTGGCCCAGGTCGGGTCGGAGATGTTCCCCGCCCTGGCCAGCACGGCCAGCGACGCCGAACGCCCGATGCTCTGGTCGGAGATGACCGAGGTCTGGCCCGACTACGACGACTACCAGAAGACGACCGACCGGATCATCCCCGTCGTCGTCCTGGAGCCCAACACCTGACGGCGACCGCCGGCCGCGCGGGGGCGACGCCAGTCACCTGACCGATGTCTGGGCCCGGTGACGCTCCCTAGTCTGCCGTCATGACCACGAACAGCGGTGCGCCCCGAAAGACGCGCGTCGCCACCCAGCCACCGAACTTCGCCACTCCTAACGTGGGTGTGGTGATGTCCAGCGAGTGGCTGCTCGACACCCCGGAACGCCTGCGCGCTGCGGCCGACATGGTCGCGGCGTCGTGGCGTGCCGACGACTGGCCGGCGGGCGTCCTCTCCTACACCCTCCTGCTCGGCACCGACGGCTCCACATGCTCGACTCCCCCACCCCCGAAGAGGAACCCACCGGCGGTTCCGGCCTCGTCTCCGCCCACTTCCACATCAGCCCCGACGGCACCGAGCTCCTCAACCACGCCCAGTGGACCAACGACGCCGCCTACCGCACCGCCATGGGCCTCGCCGAAATCGACCCACTCCCGGACGGAGTCCAGCAGTTCACCCTGCACTCCACCCTGCTCCCCACACCCACCCCAAACGCGTGAACCCCACCAGCCGCCGCCGACACTGACCCACCCCCACCCGAGACCCTCGCCGAGGATCAACGCCGAACAAGAGCCCATCCCCGCATGCGGGGAGCGGACGCCGCCGACGAAGGGATGAAGCTGTACGACGGGCCATCCCGCGCGCGGGGAGCGGACGCCCGTGTGGGCGGAACGCCAGCACGAAGAGGAGGGACCATCCCCGTGTGCGGGGAGCGGACATGGGTGGTCTCGGCCGTGGTGCCTGGAGTGGGGGATCATCCCCGCGTGCGAGGAGCGGACCCCTGACCTATCCTGAGGGGGCGGGACCGGGGTACTGCTTTTACCCCGGTCCCTCCGCTAGCGGCGGCGGGATCATCCCCGCGCGCGGGGAGCAGACCTCCGGGGACAGCCCAGCGGCCCGTGCGACGCGGGATCATCCCCGCGCGCGGGGAGCAGACACTTGATGACCAGCGGACTTACCGCTGGCAAGCAGCGAAATTCTTCACTTCTCGAAACTCCGACATAACGGGCGCCATCCCGAACCCAATACACCGTTCACCGGATTGTCCCATCATGGTGCGGGGCACTAACGCCACACACCCATCCCCAGAACCACCACCCAACTAGCCCGAACCCCCCATGCGGCAAGCCGAGGGGAGCAGACATCCCGGAGGCGCTGAGGCGGGATGTTCCCCTCGCGGGGAGCGGACTACGGACCCAACGCCGAGGCGGCGATCGATGGGGGACCATCCCCGCGCGGGGAGCAGACTGCGCCACTGCGAAGACATCGGGACGGGGGTCAGGGTCATCCCCGCGCGCGGGCAGCGGACTCTGAGGCGGACGGTGACCTGAACGCGTGGGTGGGACCATCCCCGCGCGCGGGGCGTGGACACACTTGGTGACCAGCGGACTTACCGCTGGCAAGCAGCGAAATTCTTCACTTCTCGAACCTCTGACATAACGGACGCCACCACGAACCCAATAGACCGTTCACCGCATTGTCCCACCACCAGCGCCACACGACGAGCCGCGAGCGCTTCTCGGGCACCACTGTCACGGTCGGTGAACCCCGGTGCGGACGGCCGGACCACCTGCTGCTCCTGGGGAGGGTGCGTCCGGGCCATACCGTTCGGGACGGGCGCGGTCCACTGTTCGGTTGGGTGGATACGCTACGGAGACGGCCGCCCGGCGACATCGGTCATCTGACTGCGATCATCCACCGGGCACGGTGTGCGGTCGTCACCCCCAAAGGACCCCTCGGGCAGTGAGGAACCGACGATGGCTGAGCAGGGCCTGCCGGCGCGAACGGTGGAGCGGGCGATCGCGGAGGTCCTCGCCTGTCTCGATCCGAACGGGGCACCGACGTCCAGCCTGGGCCTCACCCCCGAGTTGGCGGAGTACCTGCGGCGGGCGGCCATGGACGCCTCGGGGTGGGGCCGGTTCACGGCGCGGGTGCTGGGGCGTCCCCGGTTCTCGCCCCAGGACCTCAAGGCCTGGCTGGGGCGGCTGGCGCGCGGAGGGACGGTGGACCTCGACGCGCGTGACGCCGAGAACGAATGGGACGTCGTCGCCACCATGTCCCCCCGAACCCGCACGGCGCTGCTCGACGGGATGGAGCCCGAGCGGTTCCACCAGGCCGTCCGGGTGGCGGCCGCGGTTCTGCAGAACACGTGGCTGGACGCGGACATGTACGCCCAGGACGAGTGGGGCGGACCCATGACCGAGGAGACCGAGCGGTCGCTGTTCGCCAACCTGCGCGCCCTGCGCGCGGTCGCGGGGGACCGTCTCGTCCAGCCGGAGGCCTGCGAACTGCTGCACTGGGTCGGCTACCACTACCGCGACTCGCCCCGCCACTCGCCCGCCGAGCACGTCGCCTACCTGGACGACCTGCTCACGACGACCGAGTCTCTCCTCGGCGCCGAGCACCACAGCACCCTGCGGATCCAGAGCGAGCTGGGCGAGGCGCACGGCCGCGCCGGAGACAACGAGGCCGCGAGCGCGCTGCACGAACGGGTCCTCACCAACCGCCGGACCACCTTGGGGCCCAACCACCCGGAGACCCTCGACGCGATGGGGCTCCTCGGTGGCTCCCGACGGGCCACCGGCCAACTCGACGAGGCGGCCGAGCTGCTCGAACGCGCCGTCAGCGGCCTGCGCGACAGCGCGGGGCCAACCGCGCTCGAACTCGACCGCCACCGCGACGCCCTGGTCGACACCTACCGCGACCTGGGACGGGCGGACGACGCCCTCGCCCTACGCCACGAGTACGTCGCCGCCGTCGAGAAGCGGTTCGGCGCCTCTCACCCCATGACGTTGGGGGCGCGCAACGAACTCGCGGCGACGTTCGCCGCGCTGCGACGCCGCCACGACGCGGAGCGCGAGTACCGAGCCGTCCTCGACATCGTGGCCGACCAGGATCGCCCCGCGACCAGCGCGGACCCGGAGCTCGTCACGGAGGCGCGGAAGGGTCTCGCCGAACTCGGCTGACGATAAGTTGATCACGTTCACGCGACGTCTCGTGCTTCGCGCTGGCCCCGGGCCGTACCGCGATGGCAGGGTGAACCCCTTGCCTGATCCGCCGGGACCGACGGGGGCGCGCGACGTGCCCTGACTGGCTCCGGGCGTGCCGGGCGACAGCGACGCCGAGGCGATCCAGGAGCACCATGAGCGTTAGCGACTCCGCCCCTCCCAAGGGCCCGATGCGCCTGCTACTCGGAACCCTGCAGGGCATCGAACGGGTGGGGAACAAACTCCCGCACCCCTTCTGGCTGTTCACCATCCTCGCCGGGTTCGTGGTCCTGCTCAGCGCGGTCCTGGAGTGGGCCGGCGCCTTCGCGGTCTCCCCGGAGGACGGGGAACGGATCGAGGTCCAGAGCCTCGTCTCCCGCGAGGGCGTCCACATGATGTTGACGGACGCGGTGGAGAACTTCGCGACCTTCCCCCCGTTCGCGCTCATCATCACGGTGATGTTGGGCGTCGCGGTGGCCGAGCGCGGTGGGCTGCTGAACGCGATGCTGCGGGGCAGTGTCGTCCGTGTGCCCCCGAAGTACCTGACGTTCATGCTGGCCTTCACCGGCGTCTCGGCGAGTGTCGCCTCGGACGCGGCGTACGTGGTGCTGCTGCCGCTGGGCGCGCTCGCGTTCCAGGCGGTGGGCCGTAGCCCGATCCTCGGACTGATCGTGGCGTTCGGCTCGGTGTCGGCCGGCTACGACGCGTCCATCTTCGTCACCGCGACCGACGTCATCTTCGCCGGGCTCAGCAGCGACGCGGCCCGGCTCATCACCGACGGCTACACGGTCTCGCCTCTGGCGAACTATTTCTTCAACGTGGTGTCCGCGATCGTCCTGGCCCTGATGATCACCCTGGTGACGGAGTTCGTGCTCACCCGCCGCACCCAGAACATGGTGGCCGACGGCGAGGGGGTGGACAACACCCTCGGGGAGATGCAACTCCGGCCGGAGGAACGGCGAGGTCTGCTCGTCACCGGCATCGTGTTCCTCGTCTTCGTCGGCGTGGTCGTCGCGCTGCTCGTCCCCTCGAACTCCTGGTTCCGCGGCGAGGACGGGGGTGTGATCTCCTCGCCCATCATCACCGGCATCGCTCCGGTACTGGGCCTGTTGTTCCTCGTGACCGGCTACGCCTACGGCCGCACGGTGGGCACCTTCACCCGCGCCCGCGAGGTCCCCGCCGCCATGGCCTCCGGTGTGCGGGAGCTCGCCCCCGTCATCGTGCTGTTCTTCGCCGCCGCCCAGTTCCTCGCCTACTTCGGCTGGAGCAACATGGGGACGGTGCTCGCGATCCGGGGCGCGGACGTACTGGGCTCGGCCGGCGTCCCGTCGTTGGTGTTGCTGCTGGCGTTCGTCCTGCTCGCCACCGTCATGAACATGTTCATCACCAGCGGATCGGCACAGTGGGCACTGATCGCTCCGGTGTTCGTGCCCATGTTCATGCTCCTGAACATCTCGCCGGAGACCACCCAGGCCGCCTACCGGATCGCGGACTCCAGCACCAACCTGATCAGCCCGATGAGCCCCTACTTCGTCATGGCCCTCGGCTTCCTACAGCGCTACCGCAAGGACGCCGGCATCGGGACCCTGATCTCCTTGACACTGCCCATCTCCATCACGGTGCTGTTGAGCTGGAGTGCCGTGTTCGTCTTGTGGTGGCTGTTCGGCCTCCCGCTCGGCCCCGGCGTGCCGATCCGCTGAGCCCGTTCCCGCGTCCGACCCCGACCCCACACACTCGGCACCGACTGGGCGGCGGCACACCGACCGCCCACCGAAGGAGAACCGGATGACCGCGACCGCGATCGCCAAGCTGGCCGAACGGGACCTCGCCCTGATCCTCGGGGACATCGCGTGGATCGTGAACCACGAGACGCCGAGCAAGAACAAACCGCTACTCGACACCGGACTGGCGGCGATCGAGTCCTGGATCCACAGCCGGCTCGGGGATCCCAGCCATCGGGAGCGGCACGACGGCGGCGAGGACGGCGACGTGCTCGAGCTGCGCTACCCGGGCACCGCGAACGGCTCGGTGCTGCTCCTCGGCCACTACGACACCGTGTGGCCCGAGGGAACCCTCGAGGAGTGGCCGGTCTCCACCGACGGCAAGCGGATGAGCGGTCCCGGTGTGTTGGACATGAAG
Organism: Spiractinospora alimapuensis; assembly: GCF_018437505.1. NCBI lineage: Bacteria > Bacillati > Actinomycetota > Actinomycetes > Streptosporangiales > Nocardiopsidaceae > Spiractinospora > Spiractinospora alimapuensis. Next base: position 3,101,768 of record NZ_CP072467.1, read on the forward strand.
GCCGGAGTGGTGCAGGGAGTATGGGCCGTGCACGCGCTGCGCGAGCTCGGCCTGCCACACCCGGAGATCCGGATCCTCCTCAACGGCGACGAGGAGGTGGGATCGCACGCCTCCCGCCCGCACATCGAGGCGGCGAGCGCCGACGTGGACGCCACGCTCGTCCTCGAGCCCAGCCGCGCCGGCCAGGTCAAGACCGGGCGCGCCGGGATGGGGTTCGTGGACGTCAGCGTCCACGGGGTGGAGTCCCACGCCGGCCTGGATCCGACGGCGGGCGCCAGCGCGGTGCACGCCCTCGCCGAGATCGTCCCCCAGCTCACGGCGATGGCAGCTCCAGAGCTGGGCACGACCGTGAACGTCGGGGTGCTCGACGGCGGCACCCAGCGCAACGTGATCGCCGGTCACGCGCGCTGCGCCGTCGACGTCCGGGTGAAGGTCCCCGAGGAGATGTCCCGCGTCGACGCCGCGCTCGGCACGCTCACGGTGTCGGACCCACGGGTGAAGGTGGTCGTGGACACCGAGTGGAACCGTCCCCCGATGACCCCGAACCCGCCGTCGGCGGCCCTGTTCGGCCAGGCGCGGGAGGTCGCCGAGGAGCTCGGCTTCACGCTGGGCGAGACGTTCGTCGGCGGGGCGAGCGACGCCAACTTCGTGTCCGCGCTGGGGCGCGGCGTCCTGTGCGGCCTGGGCGCGGTCGGCGAGGGCCCCCACGCCCGGACCGAGTACATCGTCCCGAAGAGCGTCCCCACCCAGATCGCCCTCGTCGCCGGACTCCTCAACCGGCTGGGTGAGTGACCCCCGTTACTCCGTTGGAGCAGGCCACCACGCGTGCTCCAGGTTCTCCCGGATCTTACGGTCCTTCGTCACCAACACGCTGGAAGTCGAGGCGGCGTGTGCGGCAAGCAGGCGGTCGAAAGGGTCCCTTGTCCACTGAAGCGAAAGCGCCTCAGAAAAAACGGACATGGATGAAGGGTCCGTGAATGTGAGTTCCAATCGGGGCGCCAGATAATTGATGATTTCCTGAGAAGGGACATTCAACCGTCCGATCTCGTATAGGTACTGCAGCTCGAGGTTCACCACCGGCGATAGGCCGATCTCCTCAACATCCAGGCGCTTGAGAACCGCGTCGGGAACGAGCACGAGTGGGTCCTTGTACAGCCAGACAACCACATGTGTATCGAGGAGGATCACGACTCGGGCTCCCATTCTCCGGACCAGTCGAGGTGCACGAAGTCTTCAGGATCCCCCGCGAACGCTCCAGGATGAGACTCAAGCCGATCGACCTTGGAACCGAAGTGCCCGGGGATTATGTAGAGGGTCTGACCACCGCGCTCGATTTCCAACGGGGCACCAGTCGTCAGGACCTCATCCAGTAACTGGTATACGTTGCGCCTCAGTTCCGATGCCGTCACTGCCATGGGACACTCCCTCTCCGCGTACGTACGTCAAGCATATCCGAACGTACGAGCCGGGCTCTCCCACTCGATGTGGTGGGTGTAGAGCCAGTGGTCCTCGCGGGCCTGGCCGCGGGCGACGAGGTTGAGGACGAAGGGGTAGGTGAGGTCGCGGACGATCCGACCGAAGGAGCCGACGGCTTTCTGGTCGCCGCTGCGCTTGCCGAAGGCGACGACCTTCTCGACACGGTCGCGCCGTGTGGCCTCATACGTGGTGAACGCGTCCTCGATGCTGGCGCTGTCCCGGAGGCACTGTGCCAGCACGACGGCGTCCTCCATCGCCATTGACGCGCCCTGGCCCGAGGCGGGGGACATGGCGTGGACGGAGTCGCCGACGAGGACGGTCCTACCGCTGTGCCACGTGGGCACGGTCGGAAGGTCGTAGGTGTTCCATCCGGCGAGCACGTCCTCGGTGGCCCTGATGATCCTCTTGGCCGGCGAGCGGTCCCGGGCGACGAGCCCGATCAGGTTTTCCCGCCACTCCTCCGAGGAGATGGCGGCCAGTTCCTCCCGGCTGAGTTCCCGGGGCGCCGGGGTGTTGGCGAACCACCACACCTCGCCGTTGGGGTTCTTGGTCCAACTGAAGAAGCAGTCGTGCCCGAACATCATCTGCATCACGCCGACCTCGCCGGGGACGTCGACGCCCTGGGCGAAGCCACCCGCGTTACCGAGGCCGAGGTAGCGGGGCTGGGGGGCCTCCGGGTCGATCAGTTCCCTGGTGCGCGACCGGACGCCGTCCGCGCCGACCAGCAGGTCACCGACCTCCTCGGTTCCGTCCGCGAAGATCGCCCGAACGCCGTCGGCCTCGGTGCGCGTGTCCACGAGTCGCTTGCCGTATTGGACGTTCACGCCCGCCTGGAGCGCGGCGTCGGCCAGCGCCGCGTAGAGGTCGGAGCGACGCATGGTCTGGGTGGTGGTGCCGCCGCGCCCGTTCCCCAGTGGCAGCCGGCCCCAGTGTCGACCGGTCCCCGAGTAGAAGTCCATGGCGGGGGTCGCGAACCCGAGCCCGTCCACCACGTGTCCGAGGTCAACCGCGCGTAGGGCGTCGACGCCGTTCGCGGCGAGCCCCAGGAACGCCCCGACGCCGTGGGCTCCGCGGGGGAACGACTCGGAGAGCGTCACGTCCATGCCCAGGCGGCGCAGCGCCACCGCCGTGACCGGTCCGGCGATTCCGCCTCCGACGATGAGTGCCTTCGTCATCTCGCACCTCCATGCGCTTAGTTATTTTATAACTATATATATAATGACTAAGACGTCAAGCTGGTTTCCTGGGAAGGATCCCGGCGGTCGGGACGCGGAGAGGGGGCGACCATGGGCGCGGCCACGCGTGGGCGGAAGCGTTCCGGGCTGGCGGTGCAGCTACTGCTGCTCCTCGTGGAGGCGCCGATGCACGCCTATCGGATGCAACAGCTCATCCGGGAACGAAACAAGGACGAGGTCGTCAACATCGCCCAGCGCAACAGCATCTACCAGACGCTGGACCGCCTGGCGCGAGACGAGCTGATCACGGTGCTCGACACCGAACGCCAACACAACCGCCCGGACCGCACCATCTACTCGATCACCCCCGAGGGGCGCGACGTCCTCCACGACTGGCTGGGCACCATGCTGTCCACCCCGGCGCGCGAGTTCCCCGAGTTCCCGGTCGCGCTGGCCTCCTTGCCAGCCCTGGAGCCACGCGAGGTCGAGGACTTCCTGCGGACGCGAGTCGAGCACCTGGACGGCGAACTCGCCCGGTTCGACGCCGAGCGCGCGGCCACCCAGACCATGGGCCTCCCACGCCTGTTCACGCTGGAGGACGAGTACCGTCGGGCCGTGCTCGAGACCGAACGGCACTGGGTGGCCGGCGTCCTCGAGGACCTCGCCGAAGGGCGGCTCACCTGGAGCGGCGAGTGGCTCCGGGCGGTCGCCGAGGCCCAGGACGCCTCCCACCCGCAGGGCACCCCGAACGCTCCGGACGACACCAGCGTCACCGACGGCCGCTGACGGCCCCACCACGCTCCCCACCCCGGACACCACTGCGAGCGTCATCACAGTGCGGGCCGGACCGCGCGCGAAACCCCGACGGGAGAGGAAAATCGGGAAAAGGTCCGGTCCACCCACACCCGACGCTGTGCGTCCCATGACCGAGTCGCAACATTTCTCTGTCATGCTCTCGCTGCAGAATTGAGACGGTGGCCAGGGGCACCGAGAGCAGGGTGGACATGACGTCAGACAAGGCAGCATCCTCGCGGTCGTTTCCCGCACGGATAGCGATCGGCACCGACAACTTCTTCCGGATCAGCGAACGCGGTTCCTCCGTCAGCCGCGAGATCCGTGGTGGTGTGGTCACCTTCTTCGCGATGGCCTACATCATCGTGCTCAACCCGCTCATCCTCGGCACCGTCCCGGACGCGGAGGGGCAGTTCCTCGGCGGCGGGACCGAGCCCAACCTCGGCATGATCGCGGCGGCGACGGCACTCGTGGCCGGCGTCGTCACCATCCTCATGGGGATCGTGGCGAACTTCCCCATCGCGCTCGCCACCGGGCTGGGGCTGAACGCGTTCGTCGCGTTCGGCGTCGCGAGCCACATGACCTGGGCGGACGCCATGGGTCTCGTGGTCCTCGAGGGCGTGCTCATGCTCATCCTCGTCCTCACCGGGTTCCGGCGCGCCGTCTTCAACGCGGTCCCCCGGGGTCTGAAGACCGGCATCAGTGTCGGCATCGGCCTTTTCATCGCCTTCATCGGGCTGAGCAACGGCGGGTTCATCAACTCGACCCTCATCCCCAGTCCGCCCGTGGAACTCGGCACGGGCGGATCGCTGGCCGGCTGGCCGGTCGCGGTCTTCACCCTGGGCCTGATCGCGATGATCGTCCTGTACACGCTGAAGGTCCGTGGCGCCATCCTGTGGGCGATCATCGGCACCACCGTCCTCGCCGTCACCCTGGAACAGGTCCTGAAGATCGGTCCGGCGAGCGACGACAACCCGCTCGGCTGGAACCTGAACGCCCCCCAGCTACCGGACACCCTCTTCACCGTTCCGGACTTCTCACTGCTCGGGCACTTCAACCTGCTCGGTTCCTGGGAGAACGTCGGCCTCATCCTCGTCATCCTGCTGGTCTTCACGCTGCTGCTGAGCGACTTCTTCGACACCATGGGGACGATGGTGGCGGTCGGCGCCGAGGGGAACCTGCTGGACCAGCACGGCAACCCGATCAACGCGCAGCGGATCCTCGTCGTGGACTCCATCGGCACCCTCGCCGGCGGCGCCGGTGGCGTCTCCACCGCCACGTCATACATCGAGTCCGCGACCGGGGTCGGCGACGGCGCCCGCACCGGCCTGGCCAGCGTCGTCACGGGGCTGTGCTTCCTGCTCGCGACACTGCTGTCCCCCATCGTGCAGATGGTCCCCAACGAGGCCGCCGCCCCCGCCCTGGTGTTGGTCGGGTTCCTCATGATGACGCAGGTGGGCGGGATCGACTGGCGGGACCCGGAGATCGCGCTGCCGGCGTTCCTGACCATGGCGTTGATGCCGCTCGCCTACTCCATCAGCGTCGGCCTCGGGGCCGGATTCATCGCCTACACCGTGATGAAGGTCGCCCGCCGCAAGTGGCGCGAGATCCACCCCCTGATGTGGGTGGTCGCCCTCGCCTTCGTGGTCTACTTTGCGCACGGACCCCTGCAACAGCTCATCGGCGGCTAGGCCGAAATCGGCGCGTGCCGGCGGATGTCGACCGACGGCGGTGTGGACCGTGCCCCCCTCTCCCATATGCCTGGAGGGGAGAGGGGGGACACGGCGTTTCCTAGCGGACGAACCGCGCGATGGGGTTGGTGAGTTCGCCGTGGAACTGCAACGACGCCGAGGGGTCGGGGTCGTCCAGGTCCACCATCTGGCGGTTGTCGCGCAGTTGCAGCCGGTTCAGGCACGAGAGCTGGAAGGTGGCGGCGAAGAGGTCGTCCCGGACGAACCGGTCCGCGAGCTGCGGCATGGAGTCCTGGTAGTCCCGGACGCACTCGGCGACGGTCCGCCAGAAGGTGTCCTCGTCCAACAGCTCCTCCTCGCACAGGATCGCGTTCAGGAACCGCAGGAAGCAGTCGAACACGTCGGTGAGGATTGACAGCGTCCGCAGGTGGGCGGGCACGTCGATGGCGATCCGCTCAACACCCGACGGGAGCACGGCGTCGGGGTCCAGCACGCCGACCTCCTCCCCGATGTCCTTCATGAACACCCGGGCGGGGACGCCGTCCCGCAGGACCAGCACCAGGTTCTCGCCGTGCGGCATGAACACGAGGTCGTGGGCGTAGAAGCAGTGCAGGACCGGGACCAGGTAGGCGTCGAGGTAGCGCCGGATCCACTCCCCGGGCTCCAGGCCCGACTCGGCGACGTATGCGCCGACGACGGAACGACCCTCCGGGTCGACGTGCAGCAGTGACGCCATCGTCGCCAGCCGCTCCCCGTCGCGCGTGAAGGAGAGCGGGCTCTCCCGCCACAGCGCGGCGAGCATTTTGCGGTACGGGGACCCCTTCCCCGTGGCCGCGAGGTACTGACGGTGGTGGTACCCGATCGCCGCCCGTTCCCGCAGGACGGAGAACCCGCGTTCGCGCAGGAACCCGTCCTCCGACACCACCGAGGCCACCCAGTCGTTGATCGCCGGGGTGTCGCGCATGTACTCGGCGGACAGGCCGCGCAGGAACCCCATGTTGAGCACGGACATGGCGGTCTTCACGTAGTGCCGGCGCGGGTTCGCGACGTTGAACAGGGTGCGCACGGACTGCTGGGGCTGGTACTCGTCGTCTCCCTCCCCCAGGTACACGAGGTCCTGGCGCGCCACCTCCCCGGCGAAGGCCACCGCGAGCTTGTTGGACCACTGCCAGGGGTGGACGGGGATGAGGTGGTAGTCCACCGGGTCGACCCCCAGCGCCGTCAACCGACGGAGGAACCGGCGCCGCGTCGCCTCGTCCAGCTCGGCCCGGATCAGCTCGCCGTGGTCCACGCCCGCGCCGACCGCGACGGTGCACCGTTCCCGCCGCGCCGCCAGCCAGGCCAGCCGCATCCGGGGAGCGGCCTCCGGCGCGTAGGCGTGGTACTCCGAGGCGTCGATCCCGATCCGCCCGTTGTTGGCGACGAAGCAGGGATGGCCCTCGGTCATCCCCGCCTCGATGGTCTGGAAGTCCGCCGCCGCGAGCTCCGCGCTCGGCCGGGCCCGGGTGAGCTTGTAGGCGTAGCCGGCGAGGGTCGCGGTGATCTCCTCCAGGTAGACGGGCAGCACGTCGTCACTCAGCCCCAGTGCCTCGCGGAGGTCCAGCACGAGGTCCACCGCGTCCGGGGCCTCGGTGCTCCCTCCACGCACCCGGGTGACGCTCGCGGCGTCCACGCTCCAGTGGTCCAGCGCCAGGACCCGCGCCGCGTAACGGTACTCGGTCACTCCGTCGTCTCCACGGAGGACGTACTGGCCCGGTGCCGCGGCTTCGGGCGTGACCAGCCGCTCGTGCGCGAACTCGGCCAGCATCTTGCGGACCAGGTGCCGGTTGGCGCGCTCCCAGTTCCTGGGGGTGAGGTGGGCGGTCGCCTGGTGGACGGTCGAGCCCAGGAGGTCGGCGTCGGGTGCGGTGCGAATGCTCATGCGTTGGTTCCTCGCCAGTCGCGGGCGGCCCGGTACTGCTCGCGGGTGCAGAAGCTGAGCAGGGCCGTCTTCGTGGGCAGGGTGAGGGCGCGGTCGACCTCGAAGCCGACGGCGGCGTTGAGGACGCGGACACGGTGGTTCCGGGCGTCGGGTTCGACGACGACGCGGTGGACCGAGGCGTCGGCGAAGAGGAAGTCCATCACCGTGGTGATGACGGCGCGGGTGAAGCCGGTGCGTGGGTCGCTGGTGGGTGCGACGAGGAAGTGCATACCGACGTCCCCCGGTCGCGCGTCGTACCAGCCGACGAGTTCCCGGTGCGCGGGGTCGTAGCGCTCGGTCAGGAACGCCGGGTACTCCGTTCCGTCCGCCGTGTGCAGACCGAGGTAGGCGGCTCGGTGGGGGTCCGCGGCGATGGCGTGGTACTCGCGTTCGACGTCCGCCAGGGTCGCGGATCCCATCTCCCAGAAGGCGGATTTCGGATGGGTGAGCCACCGGTGCAGGGTCCGGAGGTCGTGCTCGAGGTCCACCGGTCGCAGCGTGAAGGCGCCCAGGGAGGGGTCGACGGTGGTGTGCCGGGTGGGTGTCATCGGATCGGCACCTCCCGGTGTGGGTGGGCCGGCGCGGGCTCCGCCTGGGGCGGTTGGGGCGGGGGGACCCCCGGAGCGGCCTCCTCGGGAACACCGAACTCCTGGAACGCGATCGCCCGCTCCACCGGGTAGACCTCGCGGCCCGCCAGCGCGCGGATGATCCAGGAGTTGCGGTGGGCGCCCATCCCCAGGTCAGGCGCGACGAGGCCGTGCGTGTGCAGCTCCGCGTTCTGCACGAAGATCTCCCCACCGCCGTGGTCGACGGTGTGGTCGCGCGCCACGTCGAACCGGCCGGAGGAGTCCCACCGGATCCGGTCCGCGATCGGGGCGAGGAACTCGGGGACCGTGTGGCGGTAGCCCGTCGCCAGGATCAGGCCCTGGGTGTCGTGGGTGAACCGCCGCTCCTGCTCCCGTTGACGCAGCGCCAGCCGGAACCGGCCGGGCTGGGTATCGGTGTCGACGCCGGTGACCTCGCTGTTCGTCATCAACCGCGCCGTGCGGCCGGAACCACGACTCTTCACGTAGAGGGTCTCGAAGATCTCGTCGATGAGGGTGGAGTCGATGCCCTTGTACAGCGACGCCTGGGCGGCGATCAGCGCGTCCCGCTGGGCGGGGGCGAGGGCGTGGAAGTAGTCGGTGTACTCCGGGGAGGTCATCTCCAGCGTGAGCTTGGTGTACTCCAACGGGTAGAAGCGCGGCGCGCGGGTCACCCAGGTCAGCGCGTAGCCGTGGTCGTCGACCCCTCGGAGCAGGTCCAGGAAGATCTCGGCCGCGCTCTGGCCGCTGCCGACGACGGTGAGGCTGTCGGCGGCACGCAGCTCGTCCCTGCGCCCCAGGTACTGGCCGCTGTGGACGGCGAGCCCCTCCAGTCCGCGGCAGGCCTCGGGGACGTAGGGCGGGGTTCCGGTGCCGAGCACCAACCGGTGTGCTCGGTGGGTGTGGGTCTCCCCGGTGTGGAGATGACGGCTGTGCACCGAGTAGGCATCGCCGTCGTGGGTGATCTCCGTGACGCGGTGTCCGAACCGGACGGCGGGGAGCTGGTCGGCCACCCAGCGGCAGTACTCGTTGTACTCCACGCGCAGGGGGAAGAAGGACTCGCGGATGTAGAAGGAGTACAGGCGCCCGGTGTGCTTGAGGAAGTTGAGGAAGCTGTACCGCGAGGTCGGGTCGGCCAGGGTGACGAGGTCCGCGAGGAAGGGCGTCTGAAGGTGGGTTCCCTCCAGCAGCATGCCGGGATGCCAGTCGAAGGTGGGGTTCTCGTCGAGGAAGACGCCGTCGAGGTCGTCGATGGGGTCGGTGAGAGCGGCGAGGCCGAGGTTGAAGGGGCCAACCCCGACCGCGACGAAGTCATGCGGTGTGGACACGTCCGGGCTCTTTCGTGTGGTCGGCCTTGCTCAGGGGGTCGTGGTGAGTTCCGCGTACTCGGCGGCACGCGCGTGCTCGGCGACGAGGTCCAGTACCGCGGCCACGTCCTGGACGGTGGTCTCCGGGTTGAGCAGGGTGAGTTTCAGGAAGCGGCGCCCGTCCACCGTGGTCGCGGCCACCATGGCGCGGCCGGAGGAGAGCAGGGAGTCCCGCGCGCCGTCGTTGACGCGGTCCCACAGCCAGGGCTCGCTGTCGTCGTTGAGCCGGTAGCGGAAGACGAGGGTGCTGAGCCGTGGCTGGTTCACGACCTCGAAGCGCGGGTCGGCGGCCAGGAGCTCCCACGCCTCGGCCGCGCGGTCCACGACCTCGTCGAACAGGGCACCGACCCCGTCCGCGCCGAGTACCCGCAGCGTCAGCCACAGTTTCAGGGCGTCGAAGCGTCGGGTGGTCTGGATGCTGTTGTCGACCAGGTTGGGGGTGTGGTCCCGGGCGGTGTGGGCCGGGTTCAGGTAGTCGGCGTGGTGGGTGACGTGCCGCAGGGTGGCGCGGTCCCGTACGAGGACGGCGCTGGAGCTGACGGGCTGGAAGAACGACTTGTGGAAGTCGATCGTCACCGAGTCCGCGCTCTCCACCCCGGCGAGCAGGTGTGACCGGCGCGAGACCAGCAGCCCGCAGCCGTAGGCGGCGTCGACGTGGAGCCACACCATTCGGGACCGGCAGAGGTCCGCGATCTCCCCCAGGGGGTCGATGGAGCCGAAGTCGGTGGTGCCCGCCGTCGCGACCACGGCCATCGGGATGAGCCCCGCCTCGCGGCAGCGGGCGATCTCCCCGGCCAGGTGGTCTACGCGCATTCGACGCTCGTCGTCGCAGGGCACCGCGATGACGGAGTCCGGCGCGAGCCCCAGCAGCGAGGCCGACGTCCGCACGCTGAAGTGGGCGCACTCCGAGGCGAACACCCGAAGGCGCGGGAGCGGATCGTCGCCGGGTCCGAGGTGGCGCGCGCGGGCCTCCTCCCGGGCCAACAGCAGCGCCTGCAGGTTGGACTGGGTGCCGCCGCTGGTGAAGACACCGTCCGCGTTCGCTCCGAAACCGACCCGGCGGGCGCTCCAGTCGATCAGACGCCGCTCGATGAGCGTCGCTCCCACACTCTGGTCCCAGGTGTCCAGGGACGAGTTGACCGTACTCAGCAGGGTTTCCGCCGCCACGGCCGGAATGACGACGGGGCAGTTGAGGTGGGCCATGTAGCGCGGATGGTGGAAGTACACGGCGTCGCGGAGGTAGAGGCTCTCCACCTCGTCCAGGGCCTCGGACATGTCGCCGAGGGGGCGTTCGAGGTCGACCCGGTTGACGTCCGCGGCGAGGTCGGGTGCCGTGATCCCCGAGGTGGGTTGGTCGACCTTGGGGATCCACTGGGCCAGACGCCCCACGACCTCGGTGACCGACGTCTGGTAGCTGTCGGCGGTTCGTTCGTTGAGCAGGTGTCCTCGCGGGGACGGCCGCTGCGGTGCTGGTGCCTCGTCCACATGCCTGAGGGGGCTCATCGATGTCCTAACTAAGGAAAGGCTAACCAAACCCAAGTGAGGCTAACCTATCTCCACGCTCGGTGTACAGAGGGGCGCCGAGAGTTCTCCAGCGAGCGTGTGACGGCCTGTCCCGCCGCGCGCGGCTCGGTACCGGCCGGGCTGCCGATTACGTTCGTGCATCGGTGCGCGGGCCTAGACCCATCGGATTCCGGGAGCGTTACGCTGTTGCCGCATCGGGTCCACCGCGACGGAGGAGAGCCCATGGCCGACTCGCACGAGCTGACGTTCGCCGGCACCCGGGAGACCATCACGGCCCGCAATTGGCCGAATCCCGAGGCGCGGTACACCGTCGTGCTGGTGCACGGATACGGCGAACACATCGGCCGCTACGAGCACGTGGCCGACGCCCTGGCGACGCACGGTGCCGTGGTCTACGGCCTGGACCACATGGGCCACGGCAAGTCGGGCGGGGACCGTGTGGTGATCAAGGACTTCGAGGACGTGGTCACCGACGTGCACACCCTCGTGGAGACCACTCGGGCGGAGTACCCCGATCTCCCCACGGTGGTGATCGGCCACTCGATGGGCGGGATGATCGCCGCCCGCTACGCGCAGCGCTACGGCGACGGTCTCGCGGCGCTCGTCCTCTCCGGACCGGTCATCGGCTCGTGGTCCGTCGTGGACCAGCTAAGCCGCCTGCCCGAGATCCCCGACACCCCGATCGACCCGTCGACGCTGTCCCGGGACACCGCCGTCGGCACGGCCTACGCCGCGGACCCCCTCGTCTGGCACGGCCCGTTCAAGCGGCCGACGGTGGACGCCTTCCTCGCCATGATGGCCACGATCACCGCCGGGGGCTCACTCGGCGAGCTGCCCACCCTCTGGGTGCACGGCGACGCCGACGAGGTCGTCCCCCTCTCGGGCAGTCGCCCAGGGGTCGAGGCGATCGAGGGCTCCAACCTCACCGAGATCATCGTCCCGGGCGCCCGGCACGAGGTCTTCAACGAGACCAACAAGGACGAGGTCCTCGCCGACGTCACCCACTTCCTCGACCGCGTCCTGCGCTCCACCTAACCCCCCGCCCCACCCCGCCTCTTCCCCCACGAGGATTTCTCCACTTCCATCAGGTGGGTGTGCACATTCACCTGTTACAGCAGGGGCAACTCCACCCATGCCGGGGGCCAGGATCGCGGCTACGCGTTCTCCCGGTGGAACCGTCGCACGGAGATCGTGACCAGCAGGGCGGCTACGACGAGGGTGACCGAGGTCCCGACCAGGGCGTCGGCCCCGAGGAACTCGCCCGCGGTGAGGGCGCGGGCCGCGTTCACGGTGTAGGTGACCGGGTTGAGGTGGCTGAGGAACTCCAGCCATCCGGGGGCCAGCTCCATCGGCAGGAGGATCCCGGCCAGCAGCATCAGGGGCAGGTTGAGGCTGTTGGTGATGGCGGAGACGCCGTTCTCGTTGCGGACCGCCAGCCCCAGGGCCACGCAGATCGAGGCGACTCCCACGGTGAACACGCCGACCAGGACCAGGGTGAGTGCCAGTCCCACCCAGTCGGGTCGTATCCCGAGCAGCCAGCCGAGCGCCACGACGATCACACCCTGCGCGGACACGGCGGCGCCCTCGGGCAGGACCCGCCCCAGCAGCAGGGAGGCCCTCGGCGCCGGAGTGACGCGATGTCGTTCCACAGCCCCGGCACGTAGCTCGGCGACGATGCCGAAGCCCGCACTCATGCCGGAGAACAAGCCGAGCAGGACCAGGATGCCGGGCACGAACATCAGCCAGGGGTCGATCCCGAACGGCTCGGAGAACCGCTCGACGATCGGTCCGAAGAAGAGCAGGTAGAGAGCCGGCTGGGCCAGCGCGATGAAGAGCCAGCCGGGGACACGGACGGCCCGGGCCACGTTGTGCCGCATGAGGAGCGGAGTGGTCAGGTACATGGGAGGTTCCCTTCGGTTCAGGCCACGACGGGGTCGGTGGAGCCGACGCCATGGCCGGTCTCTCGCAGGCTGCGCCCGGTGACCTGGAGGAAGACGTCGTCGAGGCTGGGGGTCTTGATCGACAGGGACTTCGGGGGGACCTGCGCGGCCTCCAGCGCGCGGAGCACCGGAAGGATCACCGCCTCGCCGGACTCGACGGCGAGGATCACCTGGTCGCCGTCGATCCAGGTCTCCCGAGGAGCCGCCTCCCGCGCCGCGACGTCGCGCGCGAACCCGGCGTCGCCATCGACCGTGAACGTCACCATGTCGCCGGCCAGTCGCCCCTTGAGCTCGGCTGGTGTCCCGGAGACCGCGAGCGTCCCGTGGTCCATGATCATCACCCGGTCACACAGGGCGTCGGCCTCCTCCAGGTAGTGCGTCGTGAGCACCACGCTGGTCCCGGCTGCGCGCAGCCCACGAACGTGCTGCCACAGGTTCGCCCGACTCTGCGGGTCCAGACCCGTGGTCGGTTCGTCCAGGAACAACAGGGTGGGTCCGTGGACAAGACCGGCGGCGATGTCCACGCGACGCCGCTGGCCGCCGGACAGGGATCCGTACGTCCGCCGGTCGAGCCCTTCCAGCTCCATCCGCCTCAGCAGATCCGCGACCCGCGCGTGGGCATCGGCCCTACCGATCCCGAACAGGCGCGCCTGCAGCACCAGCTCCTCGCCGACCAGCGACTCATCCAGCGCACTGCCGTCCTGTCCCACGTAGCCGATCCGGCGCCGGATCTCCGCCGGGTCCTTCCGGAGGTCACGCCCCAGCACGCTCCCGGACCCACCTGTGGGTCGCAGCAGGGTGGTGAGCATCCGCATCGTCGTGCTCTTGCCGGCGCCGTTTGGCCCCAACAGCCCGACGATCTCCCCGGCGGGCACCGTGAGATCCAGCTCTCGAACGGCCTCGACCGCCCCGGACCTGGTGCGAAACGTACGACTCAGCCCCTGAGTCTCGATCACTGCGCTGTGGTTCATGTCCTTGATTATTCTAACTAGAATAATCAACGTCAACCTTAGTCAAGAGCGCCACGGAGTCGGTCTCCATTGAGGCCCCGCCTTGGGTGATGGCCCAGGTGCGACGGGAGAAACGATGGCCGGCGTGACGCGTTCGGCTGACTGGGGCGGTCCGCCACAGAGCCCCAGGCACTGGTGGGCCTACGCACGCCACGCCGGGACGGCTCGCGAGATGAGGCGGTTACGCCGGGTGCACGGCGGGGTGGATCACGTTCGTGGGGTCCCAACGCGCCGGGGAACCCCTCTCAGCCGACACCCCGCACACGGTCGATGGCGTCGGCAGTCCGGCCCGGACCACCCCGACCCGCCACGCACGGGCGGAGAGTCACCCGCCCACGACACCGTTGCACGCGCCCGTGGAAAGGGATCGCGGAAGCCGGACTCACGCGTCACCGGCACTCGACCCCGGGCCAGGTCACCCCCCGTCGACCAAGGACGAGCGGAGGGGACACACGCGGCGTGGCCACAGGTCCGACGTAGGCACTACCGAGCTACGACAAGGATTCGGAGGGGTCTACTTATCCCTGGGGAGGTAGCCGGACCACATCTTGTCGAGCTCCCCAGAGCTCACCCGCTCGAGCAGCCCATGTGTCCATTCCAGTTCTGCCTGGAGCAGCATCTTGGTCAGGCGCTTGCTCTCGGCGACGTGGAAGAGGACCGTGCCGTAGGTGGGGTCGGGCTTCTCCAGGACCTGGCGGATGCCCTCCTCGCAGAAGGCGACGTCGGCCTCCAGCTTGGAGATGCGACCACGCAGCGCGGACTCCAGTTCCTCCCGGGACAGGCCCGGCAGGAACGCGGTCCCCACCAGGATGGGGTGGTTCGGCATCTCACTGCGCCACAGGTTCTCCAGCAGCAGCTTGGTGAACTCGCCATCTCCGGTCTCCGTGACGCGATAGGTGGTGCGCTCCGGACGCCGGCCCTCACGGTCGGAACCGGAGACCTCGATCAGCCGGTCGTTCTCCAGGGTCTTCAACGCGTTGTAGATCGACCCGGGCGACACGTTCGCCCACTGGTCCGCTCCCCAGGACAGCAGTTCACGGCGAACGTCGTAGCCGTGCACCGGCTGGAGGAGGAGAACGACGCCGAGCACGAGGAGGCGAGTCGAGGAGCGGGCCATGGACGAGATTCTAGGCGTCGCGCTCCGGGGCACTCACGGACGCGCGACGCCGGTCGCGGGGCCCCTCACCCCTCGTTGGCACGGAGGAGGGCCGGGACGGCCTCAACGATGGGATCCCGAATCACGGCCACCGCGCGGTCGTCGTAGGGCGTGGGGTCGGCGTTGACGACGATCAGGTCGGCGCCGTGGTCCATCGCTACGTCGCACAGCCCCGCCGCGGGGTTGACGGTCAGCGTGGTGCCGATCGCGAGGAACACGTCGCACTCGGCGGCGGCCATCGCCGCCGCCTCCAGGACGTGGGTCTTCAGGGTCTGCCCGAAGGAGATCGTGTCCACTTTCTGGATGCCGCCGCACTCCGGACAGGCCGGGTCGGGCTCGGAGTCCAGGCGGGGCAACACGTCCCGTGTCGGCGTGCGCAGGCCACACGCCATGCACAGCACCCAATGCAGGGTTCCGTGCACCTCGATGACACGTTCCGCGGGCATACCGGCGGCCTGGTGGAGTCCGTCGATGTTCTGTGTGACCAGGCCGGACAGGCGCCCGGCGGCGTCCATGTCCGCGATCGCGCGGTGCGCGGCGTTGGGGGTGGCCTCCCACGCCGGGTTGTCCCGCCGCATCCGCCACACCTCACGCCGGACGTCCGGCTCGGACATGTAGGTGTCGTAGTCGAACAGGCGGGTGGCGTCGGGAGACCGCGTCCACACCCCGTTGGGGCCCCGGAAGTCGGGGATGCCGGAGTCGGTGGAGATCCCCGCCCCCGTGAGGATCCCCACTCGCCGCGCGGAACGAACCCGTGTCTCGACGTCCGTCGCCACGGTCCAACCTCCCAGCCGTCAGAGCCTACGATCGCGCGCCAGCCGTCGCTGCCGGCACGCCAGAGTGTGTCCGCCGGGAGTGACAACCGGCAACCCAATATCGCTCGACGGTACGGGTCACGGCGACGTGCCATCACCATCACCGCAGGCACCCGCACTAGAGTTCCTCGGGAGGCAATTCGCTGAAGAGGAGTCGACTGTGACCCACGCGCGCATCGGAGTCATCGGCCTGGCCGTCATGGGCAGCAACCTCGCCCGGAACCTGGCCCGGCACGGCCACCCGGTCGCCCTCTACAACCGCACGACGGAACGAACGCGGGAATTGGTGGCCCAGCACGGCGACGAGGGCACCTTCGTCCCGGCGGAGACTCCCGAGGAGTTCGTCGCCTCCCTGGAGCGGCCCCGACGCCTCGTGGTCATGGTGAAGGCGGGTGCGCCGACCGACGCCGTCATCGACCAGTTCGCCGCCCTGCTGGAGGAGGGCGACGTGATCATCGACGGCGGCAACGCCCACTTCGAGGACACCCGCCGCCGCGAGGCCGCGCTGACCGAACGTGGCCTGCACTTCGTCGGCACCGGGATCTCCGGCGGCGAGGAGGGCGCCCTGAACGGGCCGAGCATCATGCCGGGCGGGTCGCCCGAGGCCTACGCGTCGCTCGCCCCGATGCTGGAGGACATCGCCGCGAAGGCCGACGACGGCCAGCCGTGCGTCACGCACGTGGGCCCCGACGGCGCCGGACACTTCGTGAAGATGGTGCACAACGGCATCGAGTACGCCGACATGCAGCTCATCGCCGAAGCCTACGACCTGTTGCGCCAGGCCGGGGGGATGCGCCCCGCCGAGATCGCCGACGTGTTCTCCCAGTGGAACACCGGACGGCTGCGGTCCTACCTCGTCGAGATCACCGCCGAGGTGCTGCGGCACACCGACCCGGAGACGGGACAGCCGTTCGTGGAGATCGTCGCCGACCAGGCGGAGCAGAAGGGCACCGGCCGTTGGACGGTGGAGGTCGCTCTGGAGCTGGGTGTCCCCGTCACGGGGATCGCCGAGGCGGTGTTCTCCCGCTCCCTCTCCGCCCACACCGACCTGCGGTCCGCCGCCCGTGACTTCCCCGGCCCCACGCCCGAACCGTTCAGCGAGTCCGCCGCGCACGACCTCGCCCGCGCGGTCGAGGAGGCGCTGTACGCGTCGAAGATCGTGGCCTACGCCCAGGGATTCCACCAGGTCGCCGCCGGGAGCGCCGAGTACGGGTGGGACATCGACCTCGGGGCGGTCGCCGCGATCTGGCGGGCGGGCTGCATCATCCGGGCCGACTTCCTGGACGACATCCGCGCCGCCTACGCCGAGGACCCCCAACTCGCGACCCTGCTCGCCGCCCCCCGGTTCGCCGCCGCGGTGGAGGGCGCGCAGCGCGCCTGGCGTCTCGTGGTGAGCCTCGCCGCCGAGCACGGCATCCCCGCTCCCGGTTTCTCCGCCGCGCTCGCCTACTACGACGCCCTCCGCGCCGACCGCCTCCCCGCGGCCCTCATCCAGGCCCAACGCGACTTCTTCGGCGCCCACACCTACCGCCGCACCGACCGCCCCGGCGTCTTCCACACCCTGTGGAGCGAGGGACGCACGGAGGAACTCATGGGGGAGTGAGGGCCCGTCGAGGCGTGCCCTCACGGCGACGCCCAGGGATCGTTCAGTCCGGCCATTCCGCCCGCAGATTGAGCAGGTAGTCCTCGGCGTAGACTCCGGGAAGGATTCCGGCGGTGCGCTCTACCGCCTCCCGACTCCCGGGCGCGGCCCCGTCGGAGACGTGACGTGGTCCGGGTGTTTCAGGCTCAGCACCCCACCCGTCACGGGTCAGCGCCATGAGCTCATCGGTGGTCAGTGCGATGTCACCCGAACCCGCGAGGCGGTCGACGTCGCGCTGTGACAGGCCGGGAGCCTTCGCCACAGGAACCAGCCGCGCCGCGGCACCGTCGAGCACGAATTCCACCTCGTCTCCCGCGCGCAGGCCGAGCTGGTCCCGCACATGGGCGGGAATCGTCACCCGCCCATCCCCACTTATCCGCATACGCTCACGGTAGACGTGACGGGCACTGGCCGTTCAGGATTTGTCGGAGCCCAACCGATTCACCCCTTCGCATCCACCCCCACGGTGGCCATGATCGCCGCGAGGAACTCCCGTAGTACCGCCCGGGCCCGCTCGGAGTTCATCTGCTCGGGGGTGTACACGAGCTGGGTGGACAGTCCGTCGACGAAGACGCCCAGGTGCTCGGCCCACGTCTCCAGCCACGGGTCGTCGCTGGGCTCGCCCAGGACCTCGGGGGGCTCGAGACCTCCGAGTCCCCCGACGAGTTGGCGGTAGAGGCCCCGGGTCTCGGCGTTGAGCCGGGTGGCCACCTCCCGGTCGCGGGCGGACTCTCCGCCGAAGGCCAACCACAACTGGAACTCCGCGTTGCGCTGGTCGTCCAGGGGGAGCAGCTCCTCCGCGAACCCCGCGACCCGCTCGATCACGGTCGACTCCGTCGCCGGACGCTCCGCGCGGGCGTGGACCCGCTCCCGGACCCGGATCGCCGACTGCTCGATCGCGAAGGTCAGGAGCTCCCCACGCGTGGCGAAGTAGTGCCGTAACGCGCCGGTGGACCAGCCGGCCTCCGCCGCCACGGTGCGGATCGACACCGCGGCGGGCCCCTGGTCCCCCACCACCCGCCACAGCGCGGCGGCGATGTCGTGCCTGCGCTGCTCATGGTCCACGATCTTCGGCATGTTCCCTTTATAGCACGACCGTGTTATTTTATTTAGCACAAGCGTGCTGAAAAGAGGTGTCCCATGACTCCCGGCCTGACACTCACCATCGGTGGGCTGGCGGTACTCGACATGCTGAGTCCCGCCACCATCGGCATCAGCCTGTACGTTCTCCTCAGCGGCAACCGGCGCCTCGCCGCGCCGATGTTCGTCTTCCTGGGCACGGTCGCGGGCTTCTACTTCACGGTGGGGGTCGCGCTGATGCTCGGCTTGGACATCGCGGTGCGATACCTCGGCGACGTCGTCAACAGTCCCGTCGGCCTGTGGGCCCAGCTCGCCCTCGGGGTCGGGATACTGGTCGCCGCCTTCGTCGTTCCCGGCCGACTGAGCAACGCGCCCCGGCGCCCCCGGAACCTTCGGCTGGGCGTGATGGCCGCGCTGGGGGTCACCACCGGCCTACTGGAGGTCGGTACGGCCCTGCCCTACCTGGGAGCCATCGGCATCATGACCTCGGCCGAGCTCTCCCCCGGCGTGTGGGTCCCGATACTGGCCGGCTACAACCTGCTGATGGTGCTCCCGCCGATCATTCTGTTCGCCGGCTACACCCTGTTCGGCGCCCGTATCCGCCCCCGCCTGGACCGCTGGCGCGACAAGATCGAGTCCTCCGGCCGAGAGGCCTTCGGCTGGATCCTCGGCATCGCCGGCTTCCTCCTCGCCCGCTACGCCGCCAACGAGCTCGGCCTGTTCACCTCACTCGACGGCCTGGGGATCAGCATCGGAATCTAGCGCCGGAGCACCTCCTCTTCTCCCCCGACCACCCCGTCACCCCCCATCAGGACTTCTCCATCGTCACCAGAATTTCCGCTGCTATAGCGGGGGAAGGTGCACACACCACTCTGCGGAACGCGAGCTTGAGTCGCGCCGTAGGGTCCCCACATGACCGGATTCGTCATCGTCGTCGTCCTCGGGTCCGCGCTGATCCACGCCGTGTGGAACGCCCTCCTGCACGCGATCACCGACCGGATGCTGGGGTTCGCCCTCGCGGGTCTGGGCGGCATCGTCACGGGCGCGCTCCTCATTCCCTTCGTCGGCCTGCCCAACCCCGCCGCGTGGCCCTACCTGATCACCTCGATCGTGTTGCACATCGCCTACATGAGCTTCCTGATGCTCTCGTTCCGGTTGGGCGACTTCGGACAGGTGTATCCCCTCGCCCGCGGGGTCGCTCCCTGGGCGGTCACGATCGCGGCCGCGATCCTCCTCAACGAATCCTTGGGCCTCGGCCAGCTCCTGGCCATCGGAATCATCTCCGCGGGTCTGCTGAGCCTCACGTTCTCTGGCGGTCTCCCCGGTAGGCACCAGCTGCCGGCGATCGGCGCCGCGTTGGTCACCGGCCTCCTGATCGCGACCTACACGATGGTCGACGGGGTGGGAATCCGGCTCGCCGACGGAGTCCTCGCCTACACCGCCTGGTTGATCTTCAGCCACTCGACCTGTTTCCTCACCATCGTGCTCCTCATCCGCAGGAGATCCCTCTTCACCCAGATGCGCACCGTCTGGTGGCGGGGAATGCTGGCCGGCGCGTTGTCGCTCACCGCCGCCGCGATGGTTCTGTGGGCCCAGTCCGTAACCGCGTTGGGGCCGATCGCCGCCCTTCGGGAAGCGAGCATCATCT
Organism: Spiractinospora alimapuensis; assembly: GCF_018437505.1. Lineage (NCBI taxonomy): Bacteria > Bacillati > Actinomycetota > Actinomycetes > Streptosporangiales > Nocardiopsidaceae > Spiractinospora > Spiractinospora alimapuensis. The sequence goes on from NZ_CP072467.1 coordinate 3,121,628, forward strand.
TCGCCGCCCTGATCGGCACCGTGTGCTTCCACGAACCGTTCGGGCGGTTCCGGTTACTCGCCGCCGTCACCGTCACGGCCGGCATCGTCCTGCTCGCGGTATCGGGCTGATCCCACAAGGCGCGGACATTGCCCGCTGGTGAACGCCGGTCAACGCTGACCCGACGTTGGTGTTACCCCCGGTGGCCTACCGGCGACATCACAGGCGTAGGGTCTGCCGGGTGACTGGACTTGTCGTCGTCGCGGTACTGGCTTCCGCTGCCATTCACGCGTCCTGGAACGCCCTGCTGCATGCGATCACCGACCGGATGCTGGGGTTCGCTCTCGCGAGCCTTGGTGGCATCGTGGCCGGTGGGATCCTCATCCCCTTCGTCGGGCTCCCCCACGCCGACTCCCTGCCCTACCTGATCGCCTCGATCGTGCTGCATGTGGGCTACATGGCGTTCCTGATGCTGTCGTTCCGGCTGGGGGACTTCGGACAGGTGTATCCGATCGCCCGCGGGGTGGCCCCCTGGGCGGTAGCGCTCGCGGCGGCGTTCTTCCTCGGCGAGACGATGGGGCCCCTGCAGCTTCTGGCCATCGGGGTGGTCTCCGTCGGACTGCTCAGCCTCACCTTCGCGGGCGGACTCCCCACCAAAGCACAACTGCCCGCCATCGCCGCGGCCCTGGCCACCGGGCTGGTGATCGCGACCTACACCCTCGTCGACGGAGCGGGCGTCCGGTTGGCCGACGGATCGATGGCCTACGCGACCTGGCTGATCTTCGGCCACTCCGTCGGGTTCCTCGGCCTCGCGCTCCTGATCCGTCGCCGGAAACTCTTCCGCCAGATGCGCGGCGTGTGGTGGAAGGGAATGCTCGCCGGCGCCCTGTCCCTCGTCGCCTACGCGCTGGTGCTCTGGGCGCAGACCGTCTCCGCCCTCGGCGCGGTGGCCGCCCTGCGCGAGACGAGCATCATCTTCGGCGCCCTCATCGGCACGCTGTTCTTCCGCGAGTCCTTCGGCCGCTTCCGCGTCGTCGCCGCCGCCACCGTCACGGCCGGCATCATCCTGCTGACCGTGACGGGCTGACCACGCGCTAACCCCGCTGACCGCCATAGCGACGGAACTCGTCCGTCGCGAGCTGGATCTCGTCCAAAAGCGCGGGCAGCGGCACCACGTCGCCGAACCGGAACGGCCGTTGCTGCCGATACACCCCGGCCACCGGCTCGGTGTGCAGGATGATGTCCCCAGAGCGCGGATCGACCAGCAGGTAGACAGGAATCCGCCACTCGGCGTAGACCTCCGGCAACTCGCGGACGTCCTTGTTCGGGCAACTAACCGAGACGACCTCCGCCACCAGGTCGATCTCCGCCGCAGGAACCATCGGCCGGTCCTCATCGAGCGCCGCCTCAGTCGTGACGATGAGGTCGGGGATGACGTAGTCACCTTCGTGGATGTCGGGGGCAATGCCTGTGCCGCTCACTGAAGGTACTCGTTCCCCCGAAAGCCCGAGAAGTTGGTAACAGATACGGTCAGCGATTCTGTTGTGAATCGGCACTGGTGCAGGCGTCACGTGTATTTGTCCCCTGAGGATTTCAACTGCGGACCCTTCGGGAACCACAAGATCATCGGCGACTGACCTGAGGTCCGTCACCGTGGGACGCGAGTGTGTACGCACATCCATAAGCATAGGAGTTCCCTTCGACGGAGCACATACTCTGACAGGCCCCGATCCGCTCCGGCGGGAATTCCCGGATTCTGGGGATATCCGCCCCGGCCGGGCCGGCCGCTGGGGCCGGCCCGAAACGCCGGAGCTGAGGTCAGAACCTCCGCAGGAAGGTCTCGACGGAGGTGGCCAGGGCCACGGGGGTCTCGTCCATCGCGTAGTGGCCGGCGTTGCCCATGACCTCGATCTCCGCCTTCGGGTACCACTCCGCGAAGGTGCCGCGCATGACGGCCTCGCCGAGGGCCGGGTCGTGTTCACCGGCGATGGCCTTAACGGGGACCGTGCTTCCCACGACGCGTTCGTGGAAGTCGACGCGGGCCCAGGAGTGGAGGTAGGCGGCGAAGGCGGTGGGGTCGCTGTGCTCCAGGGAGTGGCGCACCATCGCGTCCAGCCACACGTCGGTGTGCCGGTTCCCGGTCGTGAGGTCGATGATGGCCCGCCGGTTCTCCGGCTTCTCCGCCGCGCCGGAGAACAGGGCCCACCCGTCGTCGTCGAAGGGGACCGGGCCCGCGGGCACCGGAGACACTCCCACCATCGCCCGGACGCGATCGGGCGCCGTGGCGTACACCTCCTGCATGAACTTGCCGCCCATCGAGTGTCCGAGCAGCGAGAACCGGGCGGTTCCTCGGCTGTCGGCCAGCTCGAGCACGTCCGCCGCGACCTCCGCCGGGCTGTACTCCCCGGCGACGCCCCGGCGCGATCCGTACCCCCGACAGTTCACGAACACGTAGGTGAACTCGTCCCCGTCCAGGTGCGGTTCCAGAGCGCCCCAGGCCTCGGCCGATCCGAACCAGCCGTGCAGCCCGAACACCACGTGCCCGCCGCCACCCACCTGCCGGTAGCTCTCACTCACCGCGCCTCCTGAGACGTAGGTAACAACAGGTCCGCATCGTCGCACAGACCGTCGGTCCAGAACAGGCCCCGGCCACGGCTCCCACGGCCTGAGGAGCGGTCACGCCGACCGGCCGAGGCCACATCCTGCCCGTATGTCATCATTGAAGGCGGCAAAACGACGGCGTGCCGAGGAAGCCGGTGTGACTCCGGCGCGGTCCCGCCACTGTGAGTTGGGGAGTCCTTCCCGACATGGCCACTGTCCCCTCGGGGGATGGGAAGGCCGGGAAGGGCAGCGACCCGCGAGCCAGGACACTCACCGCCGTCGTCCTCACGAGCCGGGGCGGATTTCCCCGAGAGAGGTCGGACTGACGCATGGCGTCGCACGGTGACATCCCGCGTCCGCCGACGCGAGCGTCACGCCGCACCACGATGGCGGCACTCTTTCGTTCCTCGGGAGCCCGTCGCGCAGATTCCACGGAGACACCCCGATGAAGCATGCCCGCCTTCCCCTGATCACTCTGTTCGGTCTCGCCGTGGTGGCGACCGGCTGTGGCGCGCCCACCGGGGACGACGCCGCAGAGGACACCACGTCCGCCGACTGCGTCGAGGACCACGACCCCGACACCGACTACTTCCCGGACAAGCTCTCCATCGACCACGCGGAGAACCTGTCCATCGAGTACGCCAACGACCACCAAGTCGTCACGATCGATGAGCCCTCTCCCGGCGCCGAGGCCGAGAGCTACGTGCTGCTGCGCTGTGGCGCGCCGGAGCCGGAGCTGGACGGCGAGCTCGCCGACGCCCCGGTGATCGAGGTACCGGTGCGGAGCGTCTTCAGCGCCTCGACCACGCACCTGTCGCTCTTCACCTACCTGGACCAGACCGACGTCGTCACGGGCGTCGCCGACGGTGGCGTGGTCAACGACGAGGAGATCCGCGAAGGTGTGGAGTCCGGCGACGTCGTCGACTACGCCGGCGGCGGTGCTCTCGACCAGGAACTGGTCATCGCCGAGGCCCCCGACCTGCTGATGACCGGGGGAGCCGAGGAAAGCGAGTACCAGACCCTGCGCGACGCCGACATCCCCGTCGTCGCCAACGCCGAGTGGCTGGAGAACTCCCCCCTGGGACGCGCGGAGTGGGTCAAGCTCGCCGCCGCGCTCACCGGCACGGAGGAGGAAGCCACCGAGCTCTTCGACCAGATCGCCACCGACTACGAGTCCGTCACCGACCAGGTGTCCGACGCCGACCCGGTGGACGTGGTGCCGGGCCAGATGTTCGACGGGGTGTGGAACGTCGTCGGCGGAGGCTCCTACGTCGGTCGGCTCCTGGCCGACGCGGGTGGCACCCACCCCTGGGACGACACCGAGGAGACCGGCAGCATCGAGATGGACCTGGAGGAGGTCCTGTCCGAGGTCCAGGACGCCGAGGTGTGGATCTCCAGCGAGCACTGGGACACCTACGACGACATGACCGCCGACGACGAACGCTACGCCGAGTTCACCGCGTTCGAGGAGCGGGCGGTCTGGACGAACAACAACAACGTCGGCCCCGGCGGAAACCGGTACTGGGACGAGGCCGTGCTGCGACCCGACCAGGTCCTCGCCGACCTCGCCACCATCCTGCACCCGGAGCTGATGGACGACCACGAGCTGGTCTACTACCGGACCCTGGACGACTGATGTCCACCGCCGCTCCCGTCCGGCGACCGCCCCGGGACGAGTCCGTCCCGGCTCCACGGGGCCGGGACGGGGGCGCGCTGCGCGTCACCGTGGTGGCGGGCCTGCTGTGCGTCACACTGCTCCTCGGGGTGACGCTCGCCCTCACCGTCGGCTCCACCCCACTCACGGTCGGGCAGGTCTCCTCCGCGCTGTTCGGGCTGGGCGGCGTCGACCACCAGGTGGTCACCATCGTGTGGGAGGTACGGGTACCCCGCGCCGTCACCGCCCTACTGGCGGGGGCCGCCCTCGGGGTCGCCGGCGCGCAGATGCAGACGCTGCTGCGCAACCCCCTGGCCGAGCCCTACATCCTGGGGGTCAGCGCGGGAGCCAGCCTGGGCGTGGCCGCCGTCGTCCTCGGCGCGGGGTCCGCCGGCGGCGCGTTCGTGTCGATCGGCGGAGCGTACGGCCGCGCCGGCCTCGTGGTGGCTTCCGCGCTGGGCGCGGGCGCGGTGTTGGCGCTCGTGCTCGTCCTCGCCCGCTGGACCAAATCCGTCGTCACGCTGCTGATCATCGGCGTGATGGTGGGCTCCGGGGTCACGTCGTTCGTGAGCCTGCTGATGTCGCTCAGTGATCCGGAACGGATGCAGCGCTTCGTCCTGTGGGGACTGGGAAACTTCTCCGCGACGACGTGGCCGGACCTGGCGTGGTTCGCGCCCATCGTCGCGGTCGGGATCCTGGCCGCGTTGACGCTGATGAAGCCGCTGAACGCCCTGCTGCTCGGCGAGACCTACGCCCAGACCATGGGTGTCCCGGTCCGTCTGGTGCGCTGGCTGGTGATCCTGTGCGCGTCCGTGCTCGCCGGCACCGTGACCGCCTTCTGCGGACCGGTGGCGTTCCTCGGCCTGGCCATCCCCCACCTGACCCGCATCGCCCTGGGCACGACCAACCACCGGGTTCTTCTTCCCGGCACCGCCCTGATGGGCGCGTGCGTGGCCGTCCTGTGCGGCACGGTCGCCGTGCTCCCCGGTGTGGGCGGTGTCCTTCCCCTCAACGTGGTCACCAGCCTGATCGGAGCCCCCATCGTCATCGGCGTACTCATCCGATCTCGGGCCGCGCAACAGGGGGTGGGCGTGTGACCGTCCCGGCCTTCTCCACAGGGGCTCGCCCCCACCCCGGGCGAGCTTCCCATGCCGTCACCGATCGCGGAAACACCAGACCGTCGCCGGCCGACCCCAACTCCGCGGACACCGCCCGCACCGTCGGAGCAAGCCCGACCAGCCTCACCAACCGAACCCGCGCAGGGGACGACCCGGAGCAGCGGACCACGTGCGGGCCACTCGGCCGATCGCTCTCCGCACCCAGGACCGGCGTCTCCCCCGGGAGGGCCTCATGACGGAGATCCCGACCGACGGACTGGCCGTCGACCAGCTCAGCGTTGGCTACGGTTCGGGGCGGCGACGGCGCACCGTCCTGTCGGACGTCAACGCCCTGGCGCGCCCCGGCGACCTCACCGTGCTGCTAGGACCGAACGGAACCGGGAAGAGCACCCTGCTGCGTGCCCTGGCGGGCCTCGCCGCCCCGTTCGCCGGACGCTGCCTGGTCAACGGAACGGACGTCACGCGTCTGCGCGGGGCCGACCGTGCCCGCCTGCTCGCCACGGTCCTGACGCAGAGGGACATCCCGGGGCTGCTCCGGGCACGGGAGGTCGTCGCCCTGGGCCGCCACCCCTACACCAGCGTGACCGGTCGGCTCAGCCCGGAGGACCAGCGGGCGGTCGACTGGGCGCTGGACGCGGTGGGGGCGGAGCCGCTCGCCGGGCGGCGCGTCGGGGAACTGTCGGACGGGGAACGCCAGCGGGTCCTCACGGCCCGGGCGTTGGCACAGGCCCCTGATGTGCTCCTGCTGGACGAGCCGACGGCGTTCCTCGACGTCGCCGGCAAGGTGGCGCTCCACGGACTGCTGCTGCGACTGGCCCGCGACAACGGACTCGTCGTCGTGATGTGCACGCACGACCTGGAACTCGCGCTGCGGGTGGCGGACCACGTGTGGCTGCTGGCGGCAGGGGGACTGCGCGGAGGCTCGCCGGAGGAGCTCGCGCGTCGGGGCGACCTCTCCGAGGTCTTCGACGGGGCGGACCTCACCTTCGACACCGAGCGGTGGGTGTTCCAGCCCCGCGGCCTTCCCTCGCACGCCACCGCGTGGCGCGAGGACTCAGCCCGCAGCTGAGTACCGGCGCTGGGCCCGCTCCCGCGCCCGCTCGGCGTCGGCTTCGCGGGACCGAGGCGGAGCGGTGGTGACCAGCGAGTCCAACAGTTCGGACGTCGCCTCGGCGACCGCCGCCACCGCCCGGTCGAACGCCTCACGGTTCGCGGCCGACGGCGCGCTGGAGCCACTCACCTTACGCACGTACTGCAGCGCGGCGGCGTGCACCTCGTCCGTGGTGGCCGGCGGCTCGTAGTTGTGGAGACGGTGGATGTTTCGGCACATACCTTGACGCTACCGCGCACCAGTGACGCGCGACAGCGTGTCACCCCCGGGCATCGTCGCTGGTCGGCGTGACGACGGCGGGTTCCGTGGCCGAAACGCCCCGGGCGCGCTGATCGTAGCGGTCCGCCATGGAACGCAGACTGAGGCTGAGGGCGGCGTCACAGGCGAGGGCCAACAGTGCCGGCGGGGCGTCGGCCAACTCGTCGAGCAGCGCGGCCCCGGAGGTCACCACCTCGTGGGCCAGCCCCGGATAGTGCTCAGCGCTGGCCAGCACGATCTCCATGTGCTGAGCGACGACGTGCCGCGCGATGCCGAGCTGTCGCCACGGCCGGTGGCCCAGCTTGCGTGCCTCGTCGTTCTCCAGAGACGCGACGCACCGCCGGAGGCTACGCCACGCGTCCTCCAGATTGCCGCAGCGCAGTTCCAGCTCGCTGAGCCGGCACAGCGCACTCCCGGTACCGTAGGGGCGGTTGTTGTCCCGCGCGACCAGTAGCCGCTGCACTCCAGCGGCTTCGGCGAACTCCCCGATCCGGGAGAGTTCGTACTGCAGGAACCGCAGCAGCCCCGTGTCGGGGGGACCGGTCTGCAGCATCCGCAGGAGGAACGCCTTCGCCTCGGCGGCCATGCCCTGGACGCGGGCCCGTCGCGCCCACTCCGCCTCGGTCTCCTCCTCGATGCGCTTCGGGAAGGCGACGTCGCCGATCTCCTTGACCCACCGGCGGATTCCCGCCGGATCCCACACCGGTTCTCGGCCCGGCCGGGACAGGTCGCCCAGGGGGATCCCGGACAGCGCGAACCAGGTGTCGAAGTTGGCGAACCGCGCCTCGTAGATGCGTTTGAGGTCGGTGGAGTCGATCCAGCGAACGACCAGGTACACCGCGAGGCGGAGCTCGTCGGAGATCCCCTGGAGATGCGCGGCCTGGTGGTTGATCGTCTCCTGCTCCAGCAGGTGCCGCAGCAGGTCGAGGTCCTCGGGGCGCCGGTCGTACTGGGCCGCCCACAACACCGCGGCCCGCCGCACACCGTTGCCGTCGACCGGGTATCCCTCGACGCCGTCGGCCTCTTCGTAGTTCAGCTCCGACCACAGCGAAGGATCCGAACGCATCTTCTCCAGATCCGCTCGACCTGGTGCGAGAACCTGGTCAGGGTCGGCGGTTTCCATGCTCCCCCACGTCCCAATGTCGCCGGATACCAGGAGAAACTCTACAGACACCCACAAGGCCCCGTGCACCGGACATCACCGTCAACGGTCCCACCCACGGGCCGAACCTCGACAACGAGCCGACCTCGCGCGAACGCGTTCACGCGGACGACTACCCGCGATACCCGTACCGCCGATGCTGGACGGTGACAACGTGGACGACGACCGTGTCGTCGCGAATCACGTACCCGACGCGATGCTCGCCTCCTCTGGTGCGCCGCGCCGGAGCGAGAGACGGATTGAGCGGGGCGCCACCCGATGGAGGTTCTCGAGCAGCGGCCCCCGGATGAAATCCCCCGCGGCGGTCGCCGCCTTCTCTGGCCGGCGTTGGGCGACATCTCGACGGGCCCGTATCGACCCCTGAAGGCGATCGTGGGTCACGCCCGCCCCGCCTCACGCAAGGCTGCGTCGATCTCGTCCTCGGTGAACGTGTGGCCAGCGGCCAGGTCGGCCATACCCTCCCGTATGCCCTCCATCAGCTCCGGGTGGGCAAGGATGTCAATGGTCTCCCGCATCGCCTCGAAGTCCTCGAGGGAGACAAGGACGGCCACGGGCGTTCCGTTGCGGGTGATCGTGGCCCGTTCGTGGGTGCTCACGGCGGCGTCAACGATGCGTGAGAGTTTCGCTCGTGCGTCCTCGATGGTCACTACTGTCATGTGCACGGTTACGGCCAACCATCAGGTCCGGGACGTCACCCCCCGATCTCGTCCTCGGCGAGGTCGATCCCGGCTTGTTGGGCGAGTCGGATGGGAGCGCGGGGGTCGGCGGCGCCGAAGGTGGTGAGGAGGCGGCGGGCGGCGCGTGCCTGGGTATGGGTGAGCTTCAGGAGCCGCTCGACGACGGCGGCGGTGTCGGTGACGCGGAGGGTCTCGGCGACGGAGGAGAAGTCCTCACCGGTGGCGGCGTCGGCGGCCGCGAGGACGAGATTGAGGAAGCCGTGTGGCCCGGGACCCGCTTCGGACGGGGTACGCACGGCCGTGTGGTGGAGTCCCGCCGCCGCGCGTGTCTCACCGCCCACCCGCGCCACCGAGCACAGCGCGCCCGCCAGGTCGTCGTCGGTGGGGTACTCGCCCTCGGCGTCCGGTCCGCACCACAACTTCACCGCCACCGGTCGGGCGTGGTCCCGTTCGGCGATGGCCGCGGCCATCACACCGGACTGCCGGATGTGCGCCGGCAGCATGCACAGGGAGACCTCGAAGGGAATCCGGGCCCCTTCCAGTCCGCCGAGGGCGAGCGCCAGCGCTCCGGCGGGATCGCTGGTCTCCAAGGCGTAGACGGGGCATTCGAGTGCGACCAGGCGCAACCGTGGCTCCGCGGCGATCTCGGCCACGGCCGGGGCCACCCCGTCGATCCCCTCGTTGACGATCAGCACCAGGTCGATGGCGTCGTCGGGGCGCAGGACCTCCCGCACCTCGCCCAGGCGCGTCGACGGGCACAGCAGGCGGTGGGTGAGCATCGGGTTCGCCGCTGCCCGGTCCGCACGGTGGCGCGTGACAACTTCCTCCGCCGGTCGAGCACCCGGTGGAAAGAGTCCACCATCGTCGACCAAGCGATGAAGCACGTTGGAACCCACGAAAGTCTCTCCCCGCACGTTCACCGTCGCCGGCTGTCCGGGATCACGAGCGATCCCGTGGACACCCCTGCGCCACCATCGACGCGGTGCCCTGTTTGATGAACAATGTTCGCGGTGACCGATTCACTCATTAATCGCACCGCACCTCCAGACACCACGATGCTTGTACCTGACCGGAACTGGACGCGTTTTGCCCACCGTAATCCGCGTGGCGGACCGCCGGATCGTCCGACATAACCCACCCGAAATGGTAATGCGACGAAGACCACGACAACCACCGCTGATCATATTTCCTGTGCCCCGGACCCACTCCCCACGAAGATCCACACTTCGAGGGCCTGAATACGCTGACCATCCACCTCCCCAACGGCGAATTCCGGAATTCAACTAACGGTGGGACAACCGCACCCGTAGTGATCAAAGGATTGACCACCAAGGGGGTCCTGAGAGTAACGCGAACAACGGGTTCTGGAAAGCGCATATGGACCGCGACGCGGTTCTCCGCCCGTATTACCTCTACTCTGGCCCCATGACCGTTGATCCCTCTACTCCGAGCGGGCCCGACTATCTCTCCTTCGTGAACTACGCGGTGGAGGAGGCCACCACGCGTCTTCCCGGCGTCGACCCGGTCTCCATGCGGCTCGGACTCACGCTGCACCGCCTGACGAGCACACTGGTCTACGACTGGGAGTCGACCGTGCACCGCCCCCGTGGCTGGAGTTGGAGCGGCTTCCGGCTGCTGTTCGTCCTGTGGCTCGCGGGGCCGTTAGAGGCCAAGCGCACGGCGGACCTGTCCGGCATGAGTCGCGCCGCGGTCTCGGCGGTCGCCAACACGCTCGAACGCGACGGCTTGGTGACCCGGCGGCAGTCCGACCAGGACCGGCGCTCCGTACTCATGGATCTGACCCCGGTTGGCAAGGAGTCGCTGGCTCTCGCCTACGCCGAGCACAACCGACGGGAACAGGCGTGGGCGAACGCGTTGACGTCCACGGAACAGCAGCAGCTCATCGTGCTGCTAGAGAAGGTGGCGGCGAGCCGCACCGTCGTCGGCGCCCGACGGCGCGTCTAGGGACCAACCTCCTGGCCCACGGCCTGGGGCACCGCGTCGGTCCCTGTCCCCGACGGAATCGGAACGTCGGCGGTCGCGTACGGGATCTCCGCGTACATGGTGCGATGCGCCCCGTCGGTTCGCGTCCACCAGCGAGCGCTCAACGTCTCCACCAGGAACAGCCCGTGCCCGGACTCCACTCCCGGCCCGGACCGACGGGCCCGCGGCTCCGAGACGTCACTGCCATCATCGGTGACCTCGAGCCGGAGCAGGCTCGCCCCGATCCGTAGGCGCGCGTGCACGCCTCCGCCGGGCAGACCGCTGCGACTGTGTCTGATGGCGTTGTTCATGAGTTCCGCGAACACCTGCTCGGCCCGAAAGAGCGGCTCAGGTCCCAACGCGGCGGACCGAAGCTCGCCGGTCAGCCAGTGCCGCGCCTCCTGAGCGCTCGCGGCGTGTCCGGGAAACGAGACCTCACACCCCATACCCGCACCTCCCGACGTCCCTCTGCCGTGACACTCACGCCACGGACAGCACGATAGGGGGCCGCGGCCGCCACCGTGGGGAAACCGGCGATTCGCGCGATTACCCCACGTCCTCCGCACCGAATTGCTCCCGCCACTCCGCGACGTCGTCGTCGGTGATCTTGCGGAAGAGCACGTTCGGGACGGAGAACGCCTGACCCGCGGGCAACCAGGCAAGCTCCCGCACCTCGTCGTCGCTCGGCCAGACCGGCTGCTGGTCCTCGCCCTCGGTATACCCATCCTCGGTCCACAGCCCACGCAACACCGCGGCGGCGTCGGGGATGATCGGGGCGGAGAGGAGCCCGAAGAGGTAGATGAGGTTCATCGAGGTGCGCAGGGTGAGCGCGGCGGCGTCGGCGTCGGTGCGGATCTGCACCCACGGCTCCTTGCGCTCCAGGTAGGAGTTGGCGGCACTCCACGCCGCCCGGAGGGCCTGCGACGCCTTGCGGAACTGCATCGCCTCCAGTGCGGCGGCGTAGTCCTGGATGTGACCGACGAGCTCCTCGGCGAGCTCGATCTCCGCCGGTCCTGGCTCGCCGCCCGCGGGCACCGTCGGCCCGAAGCGCTTCTTGCTGAAGCTCAGCACGCGGTTCACGAAGTTGCCGAGTGTGTCGGCCAGGTCCTTGTTGGTCTGGGCCGCGAAAAGTTCCCAGGTGAAGCTGGAGTCCTGCCCCTCAGGGGCGTTGGCCATGAGGAAGTAGCGCCAGTAGTCGGGCGGGAGCAGGTCCAAGGCCTGGTCGGTGAAGATCCCGTGCCCCTGGCTCGTGGAGAACTTGCCGCCGTAGTAGTTGAGCCAGTTGAAGCCCTTGATGTAGTCGGTGAGCTTCCAGTCCTCGCCACTGGCGAAGATCGTGCCGGGGAACATGATGGCGTGGAACGGGATGTTGTCCTTCGCCATGAACTGGGTGTAGGTCACGTCGTCGCCCTCGGTCCACCACGACGACCAGTCCCGGCGTGCGGGGTCCACGTCGGCCCACTCCTTGGTCGCCCCGATGTACTCGATCGGCGCGTCGAACCAGACGTAGTAGACCTTGCCCTCGAAGCCGGGGCGGTCGACCGGCACTCCCCACTCCAGGTCGCGGGTGATCCCCCGGTCCTCCAGCCCCTCGTTCAACCACTTGAGCGCGATGGACGTGGTGAGCACCGGCCAGTCCGTCTTGGACTCGATCCAGGTCCGTAGCTGGTCGGCGAGCTTGGACTGCAGGAAGTACAGGTGCGCGCTGTCGCGCACCTCGATGTCGGGACTACCGCTGATCGCGGACCGTGGCTCGATCAGTTGTGTGGGGTCGAGCAGGCGGGTGCAGTTCTCGCACTGGTCTCCGCGCGCCCGCTCGTATCCGCAGTACGGGCAGGTGCCCACGACGTAGCGGTCGGGGAGGAACCGGCCGTCGGTCACCGAGTACACCTGCTTGACGGTGCGTTCCTCGATGTAACCGCGTTCCGCCAGGCGACGCCCGAAGTGCTGGGTCAGCTCCCGGTTCTGCTCCGAGGAGCTACGGCCGAAGTGGTCGAAGGACAGGCGGAAACCGGCGTAGATCTCCCGTTGCACCTCGTACTGCTGCCGACAGAACTCCGCGACCGGGAGACCGGCGTCGCGGGCGGCGAGCTCCGCCGGGGTCCCGTGCTCGTCGGTGGCGCAGATATAGAGGACGTCGTGCCCGCGTTGCCGCAGGTACCGTGCGTAGACGTCGGCGGGCAGCATGGACCCGACAAGGTTCCCCAGGTGCTTGATCCCATTGATGTAGGGAAGCGCGCTGGTGATGAGATGCCTTGCCATAGCCCGTCCTCCGACATGTCCTCGGTGTACAGGACTTCAGGCTACCGGGATCGGATCACGCTCTCCCCCGGCTTCTCCCCGCCTCGGGGCACCGCGGACGAGGAACGAGAGACGCGACCCCGCCGTCCCGAGCCCGGCGAGTGGAGTGGCGTTAGGCCTTGCGCGCGATCGCCGCCACGTGGGTCCGGGCGTAGGGCTTGAGGTCCTCGACCGCGGGCACGGCGCGGTCTGGCTCCTCGGGATACCACCGCTGGGGGTAGTCCAACCCCGGAGGGACGAGCTCCATCCCGAGGAAGTGCTCCCGTGTCTCCTCGAGGGTCCGCGCCCACCCGCTGCCCAGTGCCTCCTGACACGCTTGGGAGAGCTTGACCTGCTCGGGGTACCCGGTGTCCGGCCACGACGTGATGAAGAGGAAACTCCCGGGAGCCAGTGGCTCCATCAGTTCGGCGATGAGGCGGTTGGGCTCGTCCTCGTCACTGAAGTACATCAACAACCTGATGATCATCAGCGCGACCGGTCGGTCCAGGTCCAGGGTGTTCCGAACGTCGGGGTGGTTGATGATCCCCTGTGGGTCGCGGAGGTCCGCGTTGACCACCGTCGTGGAGCTGTTGTCGGCGAGCATCGCGCGGCCGTGCGCGAGAACGATGGGATCGTTGTCGACGTAGATCACGCGGGCGTTCGGGTTGATCGCCTGCGCGACCTCGTGGGTGTTCTCCCGGCTGGGCAGGCCACTGCCGATGTCCAGGAACTGGTCCACCCCGGCGGTCCGGGCCAAGTAGCGCACCCCACGCGCCAGGGCGTGGCGGTTGTCCCAGGCCGACGCGCGGGCGGTGGGGATGTACTGCGTGAAGATCTTCGCGGCCTCTCGGTCCACCGCGAAGTTGTCCTTGCCCCCGAGGATCGCGTCGTAGGTGCGGGCGATCGTCGGAACGTCCATCGTGACCCCGGGGGGAGGCCATCGAGAGGCGTCGTAGGACATCATTTCCCGCTCCTCTCGCGGCGTCGCGAAATCTCAGGCGATCGTAGCGAGGAAACCTCCCGCACGGCGATGATCCGGAAAAATGGACCCCCGATTCCCGGTGTCCGGGCACGGCCACGCACGCGGCGGTGGCGCGCCTCCTTGGTGGCCGGCGACCACGTCAGGATCATGGACCACCATGTGGAGCGATCTTGTCGACGTGGCCATCCCCCTGTCCGAGAAGGTCGCACGGACGGTCCTCGTCTACGTCGCGATCCTCGTCCTGTTGCGGATCGCGGGGAAACGGAACCTCGCGGAGTTCAACACCTTCGACCTCGTCGTCATGCTGCTCCTGGCGAACGTCGTACAGAACGCGGTCATCGGTCCCGACTACTCCCTGCTCGGCGGCCTGATCGGCGCCGGCGTCCTCGTCGCCGTCAACGCGGTCCTTGTCCGCCTCGCCACCGTCGTCCCGGGGCTGCGCAACCTGTTCGAGGGGCACGCCGTCGTCCTCGCCCAGGGCGGCAAGATGCGGACTCGCACGCTGCGGTGGATGGGTATCCGCCCGGCGGAGATCGCCGTCGCGATCCGTCGCCAGGGTGGTCACCATATCCGCGACACCGAGAGCGTGGTCCTCGAACCTGGAGGCGTGGTCATCGTCCAGCTCAAGGAGGGCATCGAGCGCGCGACCCACGCCGACCTGGTGGAACTGAACGAGCGACTGGCCCGGATCGAGCGGGCCCTCGCGCACCGATCGTCGTGAGAGCCCACCGCGCCACACCCGCCGACGGCGGATGGCTCAGCCGGCGTCCCCGTCGGGGCGCGCGGGCGGGGTCAGTCCAGCCGCGGCGTAGGCGCTCTCCTCTTCCAGGGTCTCGTTGCGCAACAGCGCCTCGGCGATCGAGTCCAGCCGGTCCCGATTCTCCGTCAGGAGGTCACGCGCCTGGACGTGGCACTCCTCGATGATGCGGCGCACCTCGGTGTCCAGCCGGTCCAGGGTGGCGGGCGCGGACTGGGTGGGGGTGAGCTCGTCGCTCGACAGCACCGTGACCGGCCCGATCTCCACCGACATGCCCCACCGGCCCACCATCTGACGGGCGATCGACGTGGCCTGCTCGAGGTCGTTCTCCGCTCCGGTGGAGATGACGCCGAACACGACCTCCTCGGCCGCCATTCCGCCCAGCGCGCCGACGATCCGGCCCCGTAGATAGGGCTCCTCGTAGCCGTAGCGGTCCTGTTCGGGGGTGGCCAGGGTCGCGCCGAGGGACCGACCGCGCGGAATGATGGAGATCTTGCGCACGGGGTCAGCTCCGGGCTGCACCATGCCCAGCAGCGCGTGGCCGGATTCGTGGTAGGCGGTTCGGCGGCGCTCCTCGGCCGGCATGACCACCGACCGCGCGGTGCCCAGTTGGACCTTCTCCAACGCGTCGGCGAAGTCCGTGGTGGCCACACGCTCCCGCCCGTGCTTGGCGGCGAGCAGCGCCGCCTCGTTCACCAGGTTGGCGAGGTCCGCCCCGGTCATTCCGGGTGTCTGCCGCGCCACGTCGTCGAGGTGGACGTCCTCGGCGAGCGGAACCGACCGGGTGTGGACCTCGAGGATGGCCGCCCGGCCCACCGAGTCCGGCGGGTTGACGGTGACGGTGCGGTCGAACCGGCCCGGCCGCAGCAACGCCGGGTCCAGGACGTCGGGTCGGTTCGTGGCGGCGATGACGACGATGCCCTCGGTCCCGGTGAAGCCGTCCATCTCGGTCAGGATCTGGTTCAGGGTCTGTTCGCGTTCGTCACTGCCACCCAGGGAACGCCCGCCGCGTTGCCGACCGATCGTGTCGATCTCGTCGATGAAGATGATGGCGGGGGCGACCTTCCGGGCCTCGGCGAACATCTCACGGATGCGGCTCGCGCCAACGCCGACGATCATCTCGATGAACTCGGCCGCGCTCGCCGAGAAGAACGGGACCCGCGCCTCACCGGCGACGGCCCTGGCGAGGAGCGTCTTGCCGGTGCCGGGCTGGCCGGTCAGCAGCACACCGCGGGGAAGTTTCGCCCCGACCCGGCGGTACTTCTCGGGTTCGGTGAGGTAGTCGACGACCTCGGTCAGCTCGGCCTTGACCTCGTCGATGCCGGCGACGTCGGCGAAGGTCGTCCGGATCTGTCCCGCCTGCACCGGCGTGGTGACCTTGGTGGACCCCAGTCCGGCGAGGCCACCGAGCCCGCCTCCCTGCATCATGCGACTGCCGCGCCGCATGATCCAGATCCACACACCGACGATCAGGATCCAGGGCAGCAGCGCCCAGAACAGGTTGCCGAGGAGCCCCCGCTGTTGGGCGACGGGCTCGGCGCGCACGGTGACACCCGCGTCCACCATCTGGGCGAAGATGTCGTCGCCGGCGAACACCGGGCGTTCGGTGCGGAACCGGTGGTAGGTCTGGCTCGAGTCTCCCGGCACCTTCTGCGCCTTGTCGACGGTGCCCTCGATGGATTCGCCCGTCGCGTAGACGTCCTTGACGTTGCCGTTGGCGACCTGCTCGGTGAAGTCGGTGTAGGGGATGGTGGCCAGGTCGTCGTTCTGGTCGTTCCACCACACGACACCGAACAGGATCAGGTACCCGACGAGCAGGACCAACGCGATGCGTGGCCAGCGCGACCGCGGTGCCCCACCGGACTGGTCCGGCCCGCCGGTCTCTCCCTCGGGCAGCCCTTCGGTACGCCAGAAGGGCGAACGGTCGCTCTTCTTCCCGCCGTCCGACGACTCGCGCTTGGAGCTCGTCCCCTTGTCCCGCCCCACAACCCCCCGATACCCATCAACTACGGAGAGTAAGACAACCGTAGGGGAACGTCACCGATTCCTCTGCCTCGGCGGGGACCTGGTCAGGTGCGGTTGCCGGAGAGCGCGAGCGTTCCCCCGAGGCCGATCATCATCACCCCGCCGCCGGCTCCCATGAGCGAAAGCCGCTTCGGGTCCCGGGCGAACCAGGAGCGGGCGGCTCCCGCCGTGAGCGCCCACACGGAGTCACAGACGAGCGCGATGGCGAAGAAGATCAGGCCGAGGACGGCGAGCTGCGCCGGGATGGCCCCCGCCTCGTAGGAGACGAACTGCGGGAGCACGGCGACGAAGAACACGATCGTCTTCGGGTTGGACACACCCACCAGGAACCCCTGGCCCAACAGTCGCGACGACGACATCCGACGTTCCACGGGCGCGTCGGCCTCCGTGGTGGTGTCGCGGTGCCGGATCGCCTGGACTCCGAGAAAGATGATGTAGGCGGCGCCGGCCATCTTGATCGCCGTGAAGACCACCACGCTCTCCGCGACGACCGTGCCCACGCCCAACGCGACGCAGGTGATCGCCGGGAGCATGCCCAGCGCGTTGCCCAGGACGCTCAGCAGCCCGCCACGGCGGCCGAGCGAGAGGGAACGGCCGATGACGAACAGGACGCTCGGGCCGGGGATCAGGATCAACGCGACGGCCGCGAGGGCGAAGGCCGCGGCGTTGGTGGCGGGTGGCATGCGGGCTCCGAGGGGACTGGCGGGACGGGGTACGGGAAGTCTACTTTCCTCCCCTTACAGGTGGTCAACGCGGTTTTGTGCGTGCCTGGGGGAGCGCCCTCAGGCACGCACGAACCCGCCCCGGCGCGCCCGTGGAGCCGGCCCGGACGACGATCGGTGACCGCCCCTCGACCCGGCTCCGTCGCCCCGGGCGTTCTCAGGCCGAGAGGTACTCGCGGGCCCGCTCGCCGGACCGATGGACGAGGTCCCGCAACGTGTCGACGTCGACGGCCGCGACCGGGGGCGCCGGGAGTTCGGCCCCGACCGGCGCCGGTGTCGGTTCCGGGCGCAGGACGCCGGGCAGCGCGGGGATCGTGGCGGCGTAGGCGGCACGCGCGGGTGCGCCGACCGCCGCGTCGTCCGGAGCCGCGCCGCCGGCGTCGTCCACGCCGTCGTCTCCACTCCCGGAGGCGTACCGGTGCACCCGATCGAGGATGTCGTCCTCGTCCCGGCCGCGCAGCAGCAACAGGAGGAACGGATCCTCGTCGAGCAGCCACGCCACCTGGAAGCACAGGGCCGCGGCGTGCCGACAGGGATGCTCGATCTCCCCGCAACTGCACTCGGGTTCCAGGTCGCCCATTCCCGGGACGAGGAACACGCCCGCCGCGGACGCGTCGTCGGCGAGGTCCTCGGGGAGGTCCCGCTCGAGCAACGCCGCGAGGTAGCCGGACCGGCTCGCGATCTCGGCGACGAGCCTGCGCCACTGTGCCGGATCGAACCGTTCCACCCCGACCGTGGTGGCGTGGGACGAGTGGTCGTCGTACACGGTCGCGGAGATACGCCCCGCGCTGAGCGTGATCGGTCCGACGTGCCCGGCGTAGGCGTAGGCACGCCCCCGTTTCACCGGCGCCTTGTCCAGGGCGTCCTCCTCGACCCCCTCGACCCACGCGTTGCCCCACCAGGTACGGGCGAACCGTCCCCTCGCCCGCCTACGCGGTTGGAACGCGGGAAACCCCAGGGCCCGCTCGCTGTACTCACCCACTGCTACCTCCGGAGGTTGACGAGGTCGGCCAGGTCGGCGTCGGAGAGCTCGCTCAGCCCCGCCTCGCCCGATCCGAGGACGGCTTCGGCCAAGTCGCGCTTGGTCTCCAGCATCGCCGCGATCCGGTCCTCCACCGTGCCCTCGGTGACGAGCCGGTGCACCTGGACCGGTCGGGTCTGGCCGATACGGTGCGCCCGGTCCGTCGCCTGGGCTTCGACGGCCGGGTTCCACCAGCGGTCGAAGTGCACCACGTGGTCGGCGCGGGTCAGGTTGAGTCCCGTTCCCGCCGCCTTCAGCGACAGGAGGAACACGGGTGCGGCGCCCTCGGGGCTCTCGCTGAACCGGCGCACCATCGTGTCCCGCTCCGCCACGCTCAACCCTCCGTGCAGGAGCTGCGACGCGGTGCCGCGCGCGGCGAGGTGCCGCTCGAGCAGCCGGCCCATCGCGACGTACTGGGTGAACACGAGCACCGCGCCGCCCTCGGCGTTGATGGTGTCCAGCAGTTCGTCCAGGAGCTCCACCTTGCCGGAGCGCCCCGGCAGGACGGGGGTGTCCTCCTTGAGGTACTGGGCGGGATGGTTGCAGATCTGCTTGAGCGAGGTGAGCAGGCGCATGATCTCGCCCCGACGCGCCATGCCGGAACTCTCGGCGATCCGTTCCATCGACTCGCGCACCGCCGCCTCGTAAAGCCCGGCCTGCTCGTCGCTGAGGGCGACCGGGTGGCTGGTCTCGGTCTTGGGCGGCAGCTCGGGGGCGATCCCGGCGTCGGTCTTCCGGCGCCGCAGCAGGAAGGGACGGACCAGGTGGGCGAACCGCCGCGCCAGCTCCTGGTCGCCGCCCTCCACGGCGCTCGCCCACTGTTGACGGAACGCGTTCTGGGAGCCGAGCAGCCCGGGAACGGCCCAGTCCAGGATCGCCCACAGCTCCGACAGGTTGTTCTCCACCGGAGTACCGGTGAGGGCGACCCGGGCCTGGCCGGGAATCCGGCGTAGTTCCCGCGCGGCGGCGGACTTTGCGTTCTTCACGTGCTGGGCCTCGTCGGTCACCACGAGGCTCCAGGACACCTCGGCGAGGCGTTCGGCGTCCAGCCGCATCGTCGGATAGGTCGTGAGCACGAATCCGTCGGTGACGTCGCGCAGGGTGCGCTGGGGTCCGTGGAACCGGTGGACCGCGACGCCGGGCGCGAACCGGTGGATCTCACGCTCCCAGTTGGTCAGCAGCGAGGCCGGGCACACCACCAGGGTGGGGCCGGCGGTCGTCCCGCCGGCGGTTCCGCTCTCAACGCCCGGTGTGGCCTCGCGTCCGGCGGTGGTCGTGTTCTGTCGGTGAAGGTGCAGGGCGATCAGCGTGATGGTTTTGCCCAGGCCCATGTCGTCGGCGAGACAACCGCCCAGACCCAGTGAGGTCAGTTGGTTGAGCCAGCGCAGCCCGCGGAGCTGGTAGTCCCGCAGGGTGGCGCCCAGTCCGGTGGGCTGTTCGTGGGGGGTGCGCGCGGCCTCGGGGTCGGCGATCCGGTCGCGCAGTTCGCGGAGCGCGCCGATCCCGACCGCCTCCACTGTCTCGCCGTCCACTCGAGCGGAGCCACTCAGGGCGGCCGCGAGCGCCTCCCCGGCCGTGATGCGCTTCGCCTCCGGTTCGCGCGCTCGGCGGGCGAACTCCGGCGGGACCACGACCCACTGGTCGCGCAGGCGAACGAGTGGGCGGCGCGCCTCGGCCAGTTGGTCCAGCTCCGTGGGCGTCAGTCTCCGGCCACCGAGGGCCAGACGCCAGTTGACGGCGAATAGTCGCTCCCCGCCCAACAGTGACGGCAGGTTGGCCGCCGGCTCGTGGTCCCCCACCTCGGCAGTCGACGTCAGGTCGCGGGCCAGTTCCCGGGGCCAGTGCACGGCGACGCCCCGTCGGGCCAAGCGCTCGCCGGCCACCCCCGCCAGGTCGGCGACCTCGCCGTCGGACAAGGTCAGCCGATCGGGGACCGCGCCGCGGAGCAGCTCCTCCAGGGGAGGCCACACGGCCGCCGCCCGACGCAGCAGGACGAGGACTGGTTCGCGAGATGCCGCCGGCATCCCTGGCGCGGTGCCGCGCCACACGTCCGCGGCCTCGGCCACCACCCCGGCCTCCACCCGACTGTGCACCTGGAGGACCGCGTGGAAGTCCGCCTGCTCCGAACCGCCGGGGCCGCGTCCGAGGTCCACGCGCAGCGAGATCTGGACCTCGTCCTCCGCCGCGAGATTCTCCGCCCAGTCCCGCAGCTCCGGCACGTGGTAGGCCTGTGCGGCGGCGAACGGTGGGCCGTCGGTGCGCTCGCGTGGGAGGACGTCGGCGACGGCGTCCAGGAAGGCGCGCAGCAGCGCCCCCGCGTTCGGAAGGACGGGATCCGCCGGCTCGGAGGCCCCGTCCACGGGGTCACTCGAGGGGATCGCCCGCGCCTCGGGCGGCATCGCCGCGACGAGTTGGCGCAGGTACTCCGCGTGCGTCGGACCCAGCGGCCCGACGCGCCAGGCGTCCAGGTCGCCGGCGGTGACCGTGGGGCGGATCCGGCCCTCGGCCACGAAGCCGAGGGCCGCACGCAGGGCACGACCCCAGAACCGGGCCGCGGGGTGGGCCTGGTCATCGGCCCGGCCGTCCACCGCGTCCTCCACCCCGTCGGTCACCGGGTCGGCCCGCAGCAACGCGGGAACGGCCCGCACGAGAGGGACCCGGAGCGCCGGAACCTCCGTCGTGGTCACCGCACCGTCGCGTGGAACGGCGACCGTCACGCCAACGGTGCCCGCCTGAGCCGGCGCCTCGCCGTCGGGGGACCAGAACACCATGTGGCTCGCACGTGGCGGGTCCGCGGCCTCGAACACCGCCGCCAGGCCCGCGATCGGGAACATCTCAGTGTCGTCGTCGAGCACGCCGCCGCCTTCCCCAGGTCTGCCTCCGCCAGCGAGACCTGCAACGCGAAACCGGCTCCGAAATTCCCTTCCCCGGGAACCTCTGTCCGCCGCGCTGCGCCCCTGGACGGGGAACATCCGTTGATCAGCGATTAAGGGAACTTGTCAAACTAATTAACACCTTCAACAAGGCCACCAACGGATCGAGTGATCACATGTTGATGATCAGTGATCTTGACCGGGCCAATACGACTACAGGCAAGGTCCATGAAAATCGCAGGTCGAATGGGATGAATCTTTCCGACGAACCGAACACATCGGGAGATCGTCACGCTGGGTGGCGTGACAGCGAGAGTACACATAAATAAATTCTGTGTTGCGACTCACACCCGCGTCTGGCCAGAACCCTTTCGAGATGCTGGGATGTCCGATCAAATGTGCCAATTGTGCGATGGCTCACAGGCCCGGCACGACAGACCCCGCACAGGAGAAAGGTGGAGGCGACGTGACCACAAGGAACGGCCTCTTCGGGCTCGCGGCGCTGGGATCCGCCGCAGTGCTCGTACTGACCGCCTGCGTTCCGGGGGACGGAGACGGCTCCGGCGGCGGAACGTCCAGCGGATTCGAGGACTGTCCGGACAACCCGCTCGAGTGCAACACCGGCGAGGTGCAGGACGGGGGCGAGATGACGTGGATCATCAACGACACCGTCGACACCTGGGGCTCGTTCTCCCCGGCCGGCGGAACCGTGTACAACGTCCAGATGACCCAGGGGATACTCCCCTACACCGGGAGCTACCTGCCCGACGGATCGACCTACGAGTACAACATGGACGTCCTGGCCGCCGAACCCGAACTCGTCAACGACGGGTCGGACGGTGAGGCGTTCCAGTACAAGTTCGAGCTGAATCCGGACGCGGTCTGGAGCCGGGACGGGGAGACGTTCCCGATCACCGCGGACGACTTCACCATCTCCTGGATGATGGCCATGGGCGACGAGGGCGGCCAGTGCAGTGAGTGCGCCTCGCGCGCGGCGGAGTCCTACACCCGGATGGAGTCGGTCGAGTCCGAGGACGACGGCAGCACCGTGGTGGTCACGCTCGAGGAGGGCGAGCTCAACGCGGAGTGGCACAACTTCTTCTACCAGCAGGCCATCACGCCCGGCGTGTACCCCGCCTTCGTCGCGGTACAGGAGGGTTTCCTGGAGGGCACGCCCGAGGAGCCGGAGCTGGACGACCCCGACGGGGTGGCGGAGTACTTCGAGTGGATCGACTCCACCATGCCGGACTTCTCTGGCGGGCCCTGGATGATGGTCGAGGGCAGCGAGCTCAACGAGCAGATCATCCTGGAACCAAACGAGGACTACTGGGGTGAACAACCGCACCTCGACACCCTGATCCGGGAGTTCAACGACGAGGAGCCGAGCTACGCCGCGGCGGTGACCAACGGCGAGATCGACGGTGGGAACCCCACCAATTACAACGAGGACGTCATCCAGGAACTCGAAGCCCTGGACAACGTACACGTGGACGTCTCCGGCGGATCCACGTGGGAGCAGATCCAGTTCAACAACGACATCGTCGACGACGTCGAACTGCGACGCGGCATCCTCACGGCGATCGACGCCGACGAGATCGTCGAGCGCAACTTCGGCGGCGCCTTCCCCGAAGGTGAGCGGCAGCGTAACTTCCTCTTCCCCGAGGAGAGCCCCTACTTCGAGGACCTCTTCACCGACTCACCCATGGGGACCGGTGACTCCGACGAGGCGTTGTCGATCCTGGAGGACGCGGGGTACGAGCTCGACGGCGACATCCTGACACTCGACGGCGAGCAGGTGGGCCCGTTCCGCCTGTCTGCCACCGACAAGGACACCCGGCAGACCTCGCTGCAGATCGTCCAGGGGCACCTGGACGAGATCGGGATCGAGACCGACATCGAGGTCGTGGAGGACCTGGGCGCCACCACGTCCGAAGGCGACTTCGAGATCATCCAGTACGGCTGGTCCGGGAGCCCCGACTTCCAGACCAACCCCTCGCAGTACTGGCACAGCGACAGCGGCAGCAACTACGGCAACCTGGACAGCGAGGCGGTCGACGAGGCCGTCCTGGCCGTGCAGGCGAGCCCGGACCTAGACGAGGCAGGGGAACTCGCCAACGAGGCGCAACGGCTCGTCGTCGACGAGGCCTACTCACTGCCGTTGATGTACGAGCCGGAGTACACCTTCGTCCGCGACGAGTACGCCAACGTCCGACCCAACATGTTCATGAGCGTGCGGGCCAACTACAACTCCCACGAGTGGGGCGTCGTATCCGAGTGACCTGAGGCGACCGTGTGCCCGGGCCGCCCCGTGTGGGCCGGGCACACACGGACGCAAGAGAGGCCGATCCTCATGCTCGTGTACACAGTGCGCCGCGTGCTCGTCGCGATCCCGCTGCTCTTCCTCGCGTCCGTCCTCGCGTTCGTGCTCGTGGACGTCTCCGGTGACCCGCTGAGCGACATGCGAATGGAGCCGGACATCACCGAGGCCGCCATCGAGGCCGAGGAAGGGCGGCTCTACCTGGACCGCTCGATGCCGGAGCGCTACATCACCTGGGTCACCGGCTACGACTGCAACCGCGACGCGGACGGCGCCTGCGACATCGGACTACTCCGGGGGGAGTTCGGCCCGTCGGTGCGCGGCTTGGGATTCGACATCGGGGAGCAGATCACCACCCGCCTGTTCACGACCCTGCGGCTGATCTCCGCCGCGGTGGTCGTCGCCCTGGGACTCGCGATCCTGGCCGGCGTCGTGAGCGCGGTCAAGCAGTACTCCAAGATCGACTACACCCTGACCTTCATCGGCTTCCTCGCCCTGGCGATGCCGACCTTCTGGCTCGGGGCGCTGATCCGCCAGAGCGGAGTCTGGGTCAACGAACAGGCGGGCACCCAGTTGTTCGCGACCATCCACGCCCGTTCCTCCGACACCCGCGGCTTCACCGGCTGGGAGCACTTCAACGACATCCTCGCCCACCTGACCCTGCCCACGATCGCCTTGATGTTGACGGGATACGCGGCGTGGAGCAGGTACCAGCGCACCTCGATGCTCGAAGTACTCAACAGCGACTACGTCCGGCTCGCCCGGGCCAAGGGACTGCGCAACCACGTGGTGATCCGTCGGCACGCGCTTCGGACCGCGTTGATCCCCCTGACCACGGTCGCGGCCATCTCTATCGCCGCCCTCCTGGACGGCGTGGTCCTCATCGAGGTGGTGTTCCAGTGGCGCGGCCTCGGCACCTTCTTCGTCGACTCCATCAACGAACGGGACTCCTTCGCCCTGATGGCGTGGCTCCTGTTGAGCGGGACGATCGTCATCGCCGCCAACCTGATCGCCGACCTGCTCTACGGCGTCCTGGACCCGAGGATCCGCTATGACTAACCTCCCCCGGCAGGAGCCAGGTCCTCCCCGAGAACCGGCCGCCGCGGCCGCCGAGGCGATCACCACGAAACGGCGCTCCCAACCACAGATGGTCGCCCGGCGCTTCCTGCAACACCGGCTCGCGGTGATCAGCCTGATAGTGCTGGCCCTCCTCGCGCTGGGCGCGTTCCTCGGACCGTACCTGTGGACCTGGGACCACAGCGTGCACCGGGCGATCCCTCCGTCGGCGCCACCGAGCCCGGACCACCCTCTCGGCACCACCAACGCCGGCCACGACGTGCTCGGTCAGTCCATGCGCGGCGCGCAACAGTCCCTGAAGATCGCGCTGACGGTGTCCCTGGTCGCGACCGTCCTTGGCGCGTTGTGGGGGGCGGTCGCCGGCTACCACCGCGGCTGGTTGGACGCGCTCATGATGCGGTTCGTCGACCTGCTGCTCGTGGTGCCACTCCTCGTCGTCGTGGCGGCGATCGCGGGGAACGTGCGCGGGGGAACCACCTGGTACGCGATCGCCTTCATCACGGCCGCGTTCTCGTGGACGATCATCTCCCGCGTGGTGCGCGGCGTGGTGCTCTCACTGCGGGAACAGGAGTTCGTCGAGGCGGCCCGCGCCTCCGGGGCGTCCACGACGCGCATCATCGTGCGTCACCTGCTCCCCAACACCGCCGGACCGATCATCGTGGCGGCCACGTTGCTGGTGGCACAGGCGATCCTGATCGAGGCGTCCCTGTCGTTCATCGGGTTCGGGATCCAGCCCCCGGACATCTCCCTCGGCAGGATGATCCAGGACGCGCGCTCCGCCCCGTTCACCCGCCCGTGGCTCTTCTACCCGCCGGGAGTTCTCATCGTGCTCATCTGTCTGACCATCAACTTCGTCGGCGACGGCCTCCGCGACGCCCTGGACCCCCGACAGACCATGGTGCGGCGATGACGGCGGTGAACGGCACCGAGCTCGACGCGTCGCCGCCAGTGTCCGGGGCCGCGTTGGAGGTGGACGACCTCCACGTCGGATTCCCGACCGACGACGGCCTCGTCCTCGCCGTACGCGGAGTGACCTTCACGCTCCACCCCGGCGAGGCACTGGGGATCGTCGGCGAGTCCGGCTCCGGGAAGTCCGTCACCTCGATGGCCGTGATGGGGCTCCTGCCCAAGACCGCACAGGTGGCAGGGTCAGCGCGGGTACTGGGCCAAGAGGTCATCGGGCTCAACGACGCGCAGATCAGCGAGGTCCGCGGCAAGAGGATCGCCATGATCTTCCAGGACCCGCTCACCTCGCTCAACCCCGTCTACACCGTCGGCTACCAGATCGCCGAGGCGATCCTGGCCCACCACCGCGTCACCAAGCAGGAGGCTCGGGCCCGGGCCGTGGAGCTGCTCGACACGGTCGGGATCCCCCACCCGGAGCAGCGGGTGGACTCCTACCCGCACGAGATGTCGGGCGGCATGCGGCAGCGCGTCGTGATCGCGATCGCCATGGCCAACGAGCCCGACGTCATCATCGCCGACGAGCCCACCACCGCGCTCGACGTCACCGTGCAGGCCCAAGTCCTGGAGGCGTTGCAGACCGCCCGCTCGCGCACCGGTGCGGCACTCGTGCTCATCACCCACGACCTGGGGGTCGTCGCGGGGCAGGTCGACCGGGTCGCGGTGATGTACGCCGGGCGGATCGTGGAAACCGGGGAGGTGACCGAGGTCTTCCAGCACGCGCGCATGCCCTACACCATCGGCCTGTTGGGCAGCCTGCCCCGGATGGACGAACAACGCCACGAACGGCTGACCCCGATCCTCGGCACACCTCCCTCCATGGTCGACCTGCCCCCGGGGTGCTCCTTCGCACCACGCTGCCCGATGGCCACCGACCTCTGCCTCGAGGAGGATCCGCCTCTGTTCCCCAGCGCGGAGGCGGCACACGCGGCGGCCTGCCACTACAGCGACCAGCTTGCCGACACCACCCCTCGGGACCTGTTCCGCGCCACGGCGGTGGACACGGAGGGGCTCACCGAGTCGGAGGAAGGCGAGTCGGGGAAGTCCGTGGCGTCGAAGGAGGAACGGATCGCCACGGCGGAGACGTCGCGATCCGTTGTGGAGGACACGCGCGAGCCCGTCCTCACCGCGCGCGGCCTGGTGAAGCACTTCCCGGTCCGGTCCCGCGGCCTGATCCGGCGCAGGATCGGCGAGACCCACGCCGTCTGCGACGTCTCCCTCGACCTCCGCCCCCGCGAGACGCTGGCCCTGGTGGGCGAGTCGGGGTGCGGGAAGTCCACCACGGCCCGGCTGCTGGTCAACCTTCTCAAACCCACCCTCGGCTCCGTCGTGCACAAAGGGCAGGAGCTCGGGACGCTGACGACGGCGCGGATGCGGCCGTTGCGACGCAACCTACAGATCGTGTTCCAGGACCCGTTCGCCTCCCTCGACCCCCGGATGCCGGTGCACGACATCATCGCCGAACCGCTCCAGGTACACCGCCGGTACGAACGCGGCGGCCGGCAGGTGGAGGACCTCCTGGAGGTCGTCGGCCTCTCCCCCGAGCACGGCAACCGGTACCCGCACGAGTTCTCCGGCGGCCAGCGCCAACGCATCGGCATCGCCCGCGCGCTCGCGCTCGACCCCGAGGTGATCGTGCTGGACGAACCGGTCTCCGCGTTGGACGTCTCGATCCAGGCCGGTGTCATCAACCTGCTGGAGGAACTCCAGGAACGGCTGGGACTCGCCTACCTCTTCGTCTCACACGACCTGTCCGTGGTGCGCCACACCGCCCACCGCGTCGCCGTGATGTACCTGGGACGCGTCGTGGAACAGGCCACGAACGAACAGCTCTTCGCCGCGCCCGCCCACCCCTACACCCAGGCCCTCATGTCGGCGATTCCCCTCCCCGACCCCGTCAAGGAACGGCGCCGCGAACGGGTCCGGATCACCGGCGACGTCCCCAACCCGGTGGACCCACCGTCCGGCTGTCGCTTCCGGACCCGCTGCCCCAAGTTCGCGGGAGAACTCAACGACGCCCAACGCGACCGCTGCGTCACCGAGATCCCCACCCTCACCAACCGCGCTTTGGAGCCCGGCCACATCGCCGCCTGCCACTACGCCGAACCCCGCGCCCTCATCTGACCCAGGCCGGCTCCCCTCACCAGTGGATCCTGCCGCACCGACCAGTCGTGGTCCCCCGGCTCCGGCCACGGCCGGGACGCCCCTCGAGAGGCGGGATTGATCGGTGTTGGTGGAGGAGAGCGGTTCCACGGCTGGTGGAGCCGGACATGGCGGTCTTGCCGCGGGCGAGGTCGACGCACGGTGGCGACGACTGGGTAATGAACCGCCGGTGATCCGGAAGGGCAGTCACTCGGTCACCGGCGGGTGAACCCTGCCTGATGGTCGTACTGTCCCCGGCAGCCGCACCGAAGAACTCCTGGCGCCTCCCCCGACCCATGTGGTGGTGGCCGAGGTACCCGGCACAACCATGGCTCGGGCACGACCCACAGGCAGATCCGCGACGCTCTACGAGACGCGTCGTCGGGCACAGCGCACGTGCGGTCGACTACCGGGCACGACCGGCCGGAAGTGGGCGGCGGAGAGATTCAGCGTCGCCGTCCGGCACGGACGTGTGGGGCGGCGACACGTCCGACCGCGCCCACCAAGGGTCATGCCACGCACGGCCGTTCGTCATGAGGGGCTCCGTCCCTCTCCCGGCTCCTGATAACCCACGCTCGGACTCACGTGGACACCGCTCGCCCACGGCGACGGTGACGATAGAGCCGTGGCCACAACCCCTTCTCGGGCTCGGCTCTCAGGAAGGCTGGCCACGCCACGCATGGCGACCCCTGGAGCACAAGTGCCCAAAGGGCGCGACACACCCGTCACGGCCACCGAGCCCGTCGGCGCGACCGACCGCTGTGGAGCGCGGGGGCGGCACCAGGACCGACGCCATACCCGGTCGTTTGTCGAGACTCCCTCCGGGTGGAGCCGGTCACAGCCATTGGTCCGCCACGCCGCACGACGCGTCGTCGCACAGCGCTCCTTCCGGTCGGCAGGACCGGTACGACCCCCCGAGCCCGCCGGCGCGGGCGACGCTTGCCGGTCGGTAGCGGGTCGCGGCCGATGGAGTCCGGTGTGCGGCACGAGCGGCGACGTAACGACCGCGGAGCCGGGCCGTCGACATGCCTCCGGGCGGACCTGAAACCGGCGCGACGGCCATCCCGCGCGGTCCTCGACCGTGCCGCGCACGAAGCCCGTCCGTCGCGCCGGGGCGCGCGAGGGGAACTGGCGGTGGGCGACAATGGGGTCATGCGATTCGGGGTCCTAGGGCCGGTGCGGGTGGGGGACGACCTCCAAGGGACGGTCGGTGGGCTGCGGTTGCGTGCCCTGCTCACGCTGTTGCTGCTGGACGCGGGGCGCATCGTGCCCACGGACCGCCTCATCGACGGCGTGTACGCCGAGGATCCGCCCCGGGGCGCGGCGAACGCGCTGCAGTCCCAGGTGTCCCGACTTCGGCAAATGTTGCCGACCGACAGCGCCGGTGCACCGTTGGTGGAGTTCCATCCGGGCGGGTATCGGATCGCCGTCGACCCTGACGACGTGGACGTCCACCGCTTCGCCCGCCTCGCGGGCGAGGGCCAGGGAGCGGCCCAGGCCAATGACCCCCGACGGGCGGCGCTTCTCCTCCGGCAGGCCCTTGACCAGTGGCGCGGACCGGCCCTCAGCGATGTGGCCGAACTGCCGTTCGCGGGACCGCAAGCCGCCCGGTTGGAGGAGCAGCGGGGGAAGGTGATCGAGGAGCTGGCCGCTACCCAGCTCGCTCTGGGGCTGGCCAACGACGCGGCCGACGGCCTGCGCCCCCACGCGGACGCGAACCCGCTACGGGAACGCACCTGGGCCCTCCTGATCCGCGCCCTGGGCGGCGCGGGTCGACAGGCCGAGGCCCTGGCGGCCTTCGACCGGGTGCGGACCGCCCTCGCCGACGAACTCGGCGCGGATCCATCGCCGGAGCTCGCGGACGCGCACCTGGCGGTGCTTCGGGGGGAGACCACGGTCGCCCCGGCCGCGCCGGAACGGTGGGGGCTCCGGCACCAGTTCACGTCCTTCGTGGGGCGCGAGAACGACGTCCAACGCGTCGCCTCCCTGTTCGACGACCGCCAACTCGTCACCCTGGTCGGGCCGGGGGGTGCGGGCAAGACGCGGCTGGCCATCGAGGTCGCCGACGGGTACGTGGGTGACGTCGGTTTCGTGGACCTGTCCAGCCTCGGCGAGACGTCCGACATCCCCCAGGTCATCCTGGGAACCCTGGAACTGGGCGAGGCCGGACTGCGGGCGTCGACCAGCGCGCCACCCACCGAGGACCATGCGCTGCGACGCCTGGAGAACGCGCTGGCGAACCGAGCGCTCCTCCTCGTGCTGGACAACTGCGAGCACGTCATCGCCCCCGTGGCGGCGCTTGTCAGTCGGCTGTTGAGCGCGTCCCCCTCGCTGCGTGTGCTCGCCACCTCCCGCGAGCCGCTCGGGATCACGGGTGAGGCGCTGCACCGGCTGTGGGGGTTGCCCCTGCCGCCAGGAGACGTGCCCCCGGACCCCGACCAGCTCCAGGAGTCAGCCGCGGTGCGGCTGTTCGTGGAACGCGGGAAGGACACCGACCCCGGCTTCGCCCTGTCGTCGGAGACCGTTGAGTCGGTGCTGCGCGTCTGCCGGCGTCTCGATGGCCTCCCGTTGGGGATCGAACTCGCCGCGGCGCGGCTGCGCACGCTTCCGGTGGCCGAGATCGCGCGCCGGCTGGACGACCGGTTCCAATTGTTGTCCCGCGGCAGCCGAACGGCGCAGCCTCGGCACCAGACGCTGCGCGCGGTCGTCGAGTGGAGCTGGGATCTCCTGAGTGCCGAGGAACAACGACTCGCCCGACGCTTCACCGTCTTCTCCGGAGGCGCTGACCTGCAGGCGGTGGAGGCCGTCTGTGGTGGTGAGGGAACGGACGTCCTCGAGACGCTGAGCGGTCTGATCGACAAGTCGTTGGTGGAGTCCGACGGGGGCCGCTACCGGATGCTCGACACGGTGCACGCCTTCTGCTCCGAGCGGCTGGAGGAGTCGGGGGAGGCCGAGGCGGTTCGCGAGGAGCACTGGACGTTCTTCCGTGACCTCGCCCAGCGGGCCGAACCGTGGCTGCGACGCACGGAGCAGCTCGAGTGGCTGGCCCGGCTGGACGCCGAGCGCGACAACCTCCACCTGGCGATCCGGCGCGCCGTCGCGGCGGGTGACTCCGTCACCGCCGCGCGCATGGTGGCGCCCCTAAGCCTGTACTGGTGGGTGCGGGGCATGCGCTGGGAGGCGTCCTCGATCGCCGACGACGTCCTCTCCGTCTTCGGCGACGAGCCGCCAGACGAGCTGTACGAGGAGTGGTGCGCGTGCGTCCTCCTGGCGTCGATCACCCGCACCGACCCGGAGCTCGTCGAGCTGAGGGAGGCACTGCGCTTCAAGACCTGGCGGTGGCTCCTGGAGACCGAGGAGGCGCCGAGGTACCCGTTCACCCTGTATCTGTTCGCCCTGGCCAGCGGACCGCCGCAAGACCCGATAGAAGAGGACGTCTACCTGACCGCGGTGGCTGGCGAGCGGCACGGTCCGTGGCTGCGCTCGCTGACGTTGGTCGGCTCGAGCACGCTCGCACGGCTCAACGGGGAACGCCTGAGTTCCGAGGCCCCCCTTCGCGAGTCGCTCGCCGGTTTCCGGAAGTTGGGTGACCGCTGGGGGATGACGCTCGCGTACACCATTCTGGGTGAGGAGCTGGGGGACGAGGGGCGCCCCGCCGAGGGCGTGGCGGCACTGGAGCAAGCGCTCCTCCTCGCCCACGAGCTGCAGGCGAACCGGGACATCGCCGACCTGACCCGTGTCCGAGGCAGCCTCCGCCTGGAGATGGGCGACATCGTCGCGGCACGCGCGGACTTCGAGGAAGCGGCGACGCTCGCTCGTCGCGCCGGCGACCAGGAGAACGCCTCGGGGGCAGGCCTCGGCCTCGCCAAAGTCGCCCTTCGGGAAGGAAACAGCACCAAGGCACGCCACCTCGCGGAAACGGCACTTGCCCAGTGCCCGACAGGGTGGTTCATGGCCGACGAGACTCACGACGAGATCACCGCGTTCCTGGACACTCTCGGGGCCGCCCCGGACCAGCGGGGCTGACCTCGCCGTCCGTCGCCCTGTTGTCGTCGGGACCGCCCCTACGGCCCGTGGGTCGGCGCGGACCGTTGGCACGCCCAGTACCCGACGGACCGAGCCAACGCCCGCCCCGGACGGCGCCCCCGACAGGGCGGCCGGCGCGGGCGACGGGGCGACGCTGATCCCGGCCCTCTGAGGTCAACTGGCCCGAAGCGTCAGACGGGAACCGGCTCGTTCGTCGCGCGAGAGGTCGTGCGCCCGGCGCGCACCAGGGTGCGGGCGACCAGGACACACCCGGCTGTGAGCAGGACACCGTGCACCATGCGGATGGGCTGTGGGGTGAAGAACTGCGGCAAGAGAAGCACGAAGCCAAGCGCGAAGGGCGCGGCGGACCACACCGACGCGTGGCCGGACTTCGTGACCGCGCCGGCGGCGAGGACGGCCGCGGCTCCCAGGAGCAGGAGGCCGACGGCGAAGAGGCCCGTGGCGACGATGTCGGTGTGCAGGGTGTCGGCCAGGGCCACGACCGACCGGTCCCCGGTGTCCAGCGCGTGCTGGGAGACGAACCGCAGCATGAACGTCTCCGCGCCGTAGTAGGGCAACGTCAGTCCAATCCCGAGGACCGAGACGATGACCGCGCTGATCGCCGATCGGTGTCCCAGGGTCCCCCGCAGCGTCTGAGGGAGCCACGAGAGGCCCAAGGTGATCAGCGTGAACGCGCCGATGGCGAACAGGTGGGAGGCGAGCCACGCCGTGGAGGCCATGGTCTCCGCGGTGTCGGTGAACGGGCGGACGAACTGGTAGAGCGCGAAGAGGACACCGCCGATGACCAGGGAGGTGGCGGCGAGCCGGGTCAGGATCGGGGATGGCGCGTCGAAAGTCATAGAGCAATGCTCTCGAATTAGAGCAGCAAATACAAGAGCACTGCTCTCGGTTTCTCGTGGCCCTCGCTACCATGGCCTGATGACCGCGATCCGAACCGCCCGAGAACGCGCCCGCGAGGAACTCACCCGCGAGATCGCCGACGCGGGGCGCCGCCACCTCGCGGAGCACGGGGCGCCGGGGCTGTCCCTCCGGGCCATCGCCCGCGAACTCGGTATGGTCTCCTCCGCGATCCACCGCTACTTCCCCACCAAGGACGACCTCCTGACCCGCCTTATCGTGGACGGCTACAACGCGGTGGGGGACGCGATCGAACGCGCCGACGCGGACGTACCCCGCGACGCCTACACCGACCGTTGGCTCGCGTCGTGCCACGCCCTGCGCGACTGGGCGAGGGACAACCCCCACGAGTACGCGCTCATCTACGGGTCCCCGGTCCCCGGCTACGCCGCGCCCTCCGACACCGTCCTGCCGGCGGCCCGAGGCGCGGCCGTCGTCGGCGCCGTCCTCCGCGCGGCCCACGAGGCCGACGCCCTGCGGCCCCCACCCGGGTACCCCGCCCCGCCACCGGAGTTCGCCGAGGACGCCGAACGCCTCCGCCCCGCGCTGGGCCCCCTCCCCGACGAGACGATCGCCCGCGCGGTGACCGCCTGGACCGCCGTGTTCGGATGGCTGAGCTTCGCCCTGTTCGGCCAGTTCGCCAACGGCGTCGAGCACCAGGACGCCGCGTTCGACCATCACCTCCGCACCCTGGCGGCCTATCTGGGGCTCCCACCCACCGGCCCCACACCACCCGGCTGACCCACCGACCCAAGTGGACGCCTCATGGCCGGGACGGGACGTCCAGCGGGGCGGACCACCCGGCCACGGCGTTCACGGAGAGCACCGCCCATCGGAAGCTCACCAGCCGTGGCCGCTGAATACGCGGACGGCACCGCTCGACCGGTGCCGCGGGGACTCCACGCGTCAGGATCGGTGTCCCCGCGATGCGAGGCCACCCGACGGTAGGCGGGGGAATCCTGCCGCCGAGGAACGGTGCCCTCCGCGATGGCCACGACGGCCGCGGTCCCCCTGTCGACGGGATCGGCACACGGGCCGCGGAACGCACAGGGGGATGAGCCCCGCGCGTCGCGACCTATCCGGCCGTGGGCCCCGTCTCCACATCGTGGCGCACCGCCCTCCGGGTCACAGCGGTTCCCTGTGCGTTCCGGAAGGCGGTGATCTCGTCGGGGGTCTCGTCGGCCAGGAACCGACCTGTCGGGCACCGGGTCAGCGCCTGCTCCAGCGCCGCCACGCCTTCGGCGGGACGGCCCTCGTCCCCCAGCGACTCCGACGGACCGACGCCCGGCCGAGAGAGAAAGCGCCCCACGCCGTCGCCCGAAGAACCCCACATGACGCGACCGCCCCATGACCACGCACGGAAACCGCACCATGAGGCCATCACGCCCACGGTGCGCGCCGGAGTCGCCATGATCGGCCGGCGAGAGTGCCGTGACGTCGCTGGGCGCCCGGGTTCGACCCGAACCTCGGATGAGCGCTGACGGGCCCGGCGCTCGGCGCACCCTCAGGCCCCCACGCCCGCCCGACCAGGGCTGACGCCGCAGACGAGGCCGTGCGCGCCGCCGTCAGCTCGTCGTGCGTCCACGGTCAGCGCCGCCCCGCACTCTGATCCCTATGACGAAACACGCGATTCGCACCGAGGCGCTGCGGAAGCGCTACGGCGACAAGAACGCTCTGGACGGTCTCAACCTGACCGTCCCCGAGGGGGGCGTCTACGGACTCCTCGGCCCGAACGGCGCGGGCAAGACCACCGCGGTCCGGGTCCTGGCCACCCTGCTCCGGTTCGACGAGGGCATCGCCACGGTCAACGGCGTCGACGTCCAACGCCACCCGGAACAGGTACGACAGCAGATCGGACTCACCGGACAGTACGCGGCGGTCGACGAGATGTTGAGCGGCTGGCAGAACCTCGTGCTCTTCGGTCGGCTCTTCCGGCTCAGTCGTCCCGCGGCGCGTCGCCGCGCCGAGGAGCTCCTGGCGGACTTCTCGCTCACCGACGCCGCGAAGAAGTCCGTCGCCGACTACTCCGGCGGGATGCGGCGGCGGTTGGACCTCGCGGTGAGTCTGATCCTGCGGCCTCGGGTGCTGTTCCTGGACGAGCCCACCACCGGGCTCGATCCCCGGAGCCGGTCCGAGGTCTGGACCACGGTGCGAGCTCTGGCGGACTCGGGGACGACGGTGCTCCTCACCACCCAGTACCTGGAGGAGGCCGACCAGCTCGCGTCCCGGATCGCCGTGATCGACTCCGGGCGCAAGGTGGCCGAGGGGACACCGAACGAACTGAAGTCGGTGATCTCGGTCGACCGGGTCGAGGTCGTGCTGCACGAAGCGGCCGACATCCCGCAGACCGCGGAGATCGTGGAGCGCGCCTGTGGCGGTGAGGTGACCACCGACCTCGACACACGTACCGTGCGCGCGCCGGTCACCGACCGGATGGGGGCCCTGACCTCGGTGGTGCGGGCACTGCACGAGACCGGGATCGAGGTCGAGGACATCGGCCTGCGCCGCCCGACGCTGGACGAGGTGTTCCTGCACCTGACGGGGGCCGACTCCCGCGGTGCCCACGAGGAGGCGAAATGAGCACCACAATCGCGCGACCAACCACGGCGACGACACCGCCACCACCCAAGCCGTCCGCGATGACCCGTCTCCGGTGGACCATCACCGACGGGTGGGTCATGGCCGGACGCAACATGGCCCGGCTGGCACGAGACCCCGGCGAGCTGGGGCTGTACTTCATGCTGCCAATCATGTTCGTCCTGGTGTTCGGCTACGTGTTCGGCAGCGGCATGCAGGTGCCCGACGAGGGTGCCTACCGGGAGTTCCTCCTGCCCGGCGTGTTCGTGATGACCATGATCTACGGGCTGGGCTCGACTGGCACCGCCATCGCCCTGGACGTGGAGCGCGGCGTCGTCGACCGGTTCCGCGCCATGCCGGTGGCGCGCTCCGCGCTTCTCGTCGGCCGCAGCCTCGCCGACCTGGCGCGGGCCCTGCTGGAGATGAGCGTGGTCGTGGTCTGCGGCCTGCTGGTGGGGTGGACCTGGAACGGAACCCTGGCGGAGGCCGCCGGCGCGATCGGACTCATCCTGCTGCTGCGGTTCTCCCTCACCTGGGTCGGCATCTGGATCGGGCTGGTCGCCAAGCCGGACACCGTCGGCCTCATCGTGTTCCCGACCGTGTTCCCCATCACCGCCCTGTCCAGCATCTTCGTGGCGCCGGAGTTCATGCCGTCGGTGCTGCGCACCATCGCGGAGTGGAACCCGCTGTCGGCGACGACCGCGGCCGCCCGAGAACTCTTCGTCAACCCCGGTCTGGGCGGCTCCACCTGGGCGGCGGAGAACGCGCTCCTGCTCGCCGTGGTGTGGCCCTTGGCGCTGGTCGCGGTGTTCTTCCCGCTGGCCGTACGCCGCTACCAACGACTGAGCCGGTAGCCGCGGGCAAACTCCCGCGAACGGAGGTCATGGAGGTCAAGTGAGCCACTTCACTTGATCTCCATGACTCGCTAACGTTCACTCCAGTCACCGCCGTTCGACCGGCGAATCCCCCCTACCGCGCCGCACGGGCGCGGAACCCGGAGTGCCCAATGCGCCTTTCTCCCCTGCGTCCACCATGGCGGCGCGCCCTCGTCCCCGTGACCGCCGGCCTGGCGGCCGTCCTGCTCTGGGGCGTCCCCGCTCACGCCGACAACCGGGCCACGGTGAGCATCGAGCCCACGGCCGACTGCGGTGAGGCCACCGTCACCTGGCACAACCCCAACACGTGGAGCAGCTATCGCGGCGGCTACTCGGTCGACGGCGAGGAGTCGTCCATCGTCATCAGGCCGGACCGGACCATGACCCGGGTGGTCGAGGCGGAGGACGGCGCGCATGTCTCCGCCTGGATCAGTGACCGTCCCAACCCTCCCGACGAGTCCCGCGCCGAGGGGAGTCCCGTCACCGAGGTGGAACTGGATGTCGCCGCCTGCGAGCCGGACCCCACCCCGACCGACAGCCCGACCGACCCGCCCACGGACACCCCCACCGCCCCCCCGACCGACACTCCGACGGACACCCCGACCGATGGGCCCACGGAGTCACCCACGGATTCGCCGACGTCCACCCCTCCGGACGAAGACGATGACAACGAGGACAACGACGCCGGCGACGAGGCGGGCCAACCCGAGACCGCCGCCCCGGATGAGTCCGACGGCGACAGCGACCTCCCCCGTACCGGAGCCCCCCTGGTCGGCCTGATCGCCGCCGCCGTCGCCGCCCTCACCGCCGGCGCCGTCGCCCTGTGGGCCGCCCGCCGACGCCGACGACGCGCCATCGAGCCCGCCGAGTAGCGGCACCCCTCGGCGCGAGACACCAACCTCCCGCCCCCAAGCGGAACCCGACAGCCCCCGGCCCGACGGTCACCCCGAGGGCTCTTCATCCGTGGCACGCTCCGGGGTCACCCGCACCGCGGCGTCCTCGGCACCGAGCGCGCCTTCGTCGCGCCCCGCCTCGCGGGCCACCAGGTCCTTTTCCGTGTCGGGCCGTGCCTTCGTCGGGCTCGACCAGGCGTGCCGTGGTTGACGGCGTGTCCTCGGTCGGCCCGACCCGTCCCGCTCCGCGCTGGCGCACGGAGTCGGTGGGCGCGTCACCGAGCGTTCCCGTCTCGCTCGTGTCCATCACCGCGGCTCCCTCGACACCGGGTCCCCCGGCCTCCGAGCGGTCCACTCCCGGCTCCGTTTCCTCCTCGTCCGCTCGCCCGGGGCCTTCGATCACGCCCGGGCTGGCATCACCACCCACGTCCGGCCGCTCGCGAGCCAGCGCCGCATCGTGGGATTCACCCGCCTCACGTTCCGTTCCGCCCGCGCCCTCCTCGCCGAGTGGGACGGGTTCCTGGCCCGGGAGCACAGTGTCCTCGGTGGTGTCTTCCTGCTCGGGCAGTCCCGCCGCCGCCCAGTCCTCGGCCTCGTGGTGGACCGGGTCGGACGCCGGGCGACGCGGCTCGTCGTCACTCATGACAGTCCGCTACCACGGCGTCGGGGTTGGCATGCGTGTGTCCCACCACCGGTTTCACCGCCGTCACACCGGGCAGCACCGCAACGCGGGCATCCTCGTGCGGGGCGACGCTCGAAACCGGCGACAGGGATTCATCGGGCGCTCACGCGGACCGGCGCGGGGAGAAATCGCGACGACGCGCCGAAGGGAAACCAGGAAGGCTTCCGCGTGGATTCCCGCACACGGCGTCTACGGGGGAGACGGCCACGGGGTTCCGGCGAGGGCGGCGCGTTCTCCGCCCGGGGAACCCCCCGAGGCGACCGGCCCAGTGAGAACAGACCGACCTCGGCCAGCAACGCGGTGAGTGAGGTGTGCGATGCCGAACGCGCCACGGCGACAGTCGACCAACACTGTCACCACTAACTCGACACCGGTTCGGGACTCGGAGTCCGAACTCCTCCTCGGTGAGCTCAAGCGCTTGGAGGAGAACGACCCGGCCACACGGGAGGTACGCGAGCGGGTCGTCCAGCTCTGGCGACCCGTCGCCAACCAGGTCGCATGGCGGTACGCCAACCGCGGCGAACCCGTCGAGGACCTGCGCCAGACGGCGATGGTCGGCCTGATGAAGGCCATCGCCCGCTACGACCCCGCGCGAAGTGGTCGCTTCGCGTCCTACCTACTGCCGACCGTCACCGGAGAGGTGAAACGCCACTTCCGCGACCACACGTGGGCGGTCCGTGTTCCGCGACGCCATCAGGAGAACCGGGGCCGGTTGAACCGGGCCACGACGGCGCTCACCCAGCGGTACGGGCGTTCTCCGACCGTCGACGAACTGGCCGACCACCTGGGGCTCGGTCGGGACGAGACCGTGGAGTTGATCGAGGCGTCATCCGCCTACAGCGCCCTGTCGCTGGAAGCGCCGATCCGCGACTCCGAGGGCTCCATCACGACACTCGGCGACACCCTGGGGGAGTTCGACGCGGCCCTGGACCGGCTCGTCGACCGTGAAGCCCTTCGACCCGCGGTCGCGCGGTTGCCCGAACGCGAACGACTCATCCTCGCGCTGCGCTTCACCGGCGAACGAACCCAGTCGGAGATCGCCACCGCAGTGGGGTGCTCCCAGATGCACGTCTCACGGATCCTGTCCGGTGTCCTGCGGCGACTCCGTCGAGAGCTGACCCCCCATGAGGACTGACCCAGCACCGAACGCCGAACCCGCATGAGGGCGATCACGCCGCACGAACACCACTGGGGAGATGGTCATGGGACGCCCACCAGCACAGAGCCAACGCCATCCGGGATGGACCGAGCCGATGCGGCCCCGGCCCATGGACGAGATGCGGACCTACGAGGGACGGGACCTACTCCGGGGCAAGCGTGCCCTGATCTCTGGGGGCGACTCCGGGATCGGGCGGGCCGTCTCGGTCGCGTTCGCCAAGGAGGGCGCGGACGTCGCCATCGGCTACTTGTCTGAGGACTCGGACGCGGAGTACACCACCGAGCTGGTCGAGGAGACTGGGCGGCGCGCGGTCGCCATCCGGGGCGACGTCGCGGAACGGGAGGTGTGCCGCGAACTCGTCCGGGGCTCCGTCGCGGAGCTCGGAGGCTTGGACGTCGTGGTGACACACGCCGCGACGCAGGCTCCCGTCGACGACCCGACCGAGCTGAGCTCGGACATGCTGACGCGCACCTTCCAGGTCAATGTGTACGGGGTTTTCTGGACCATCCAGGAGGCGCTCCCGTACCTGTCGGAGGGGAGCTCGATCATCGTTACGGGGTCGATCAACGGCTTGCGTGGCAACACACGACTGATTGACTACGCCGCCAGCAAGGCAGCGGTCATGAACCTTTCTCGTTCTCTGGCACAGACCCTGGTCGGGCGAGGTATCCGCGTCAACTGTGTCGCTCCTGGGCCGGTCTGGACTCCGTTGATCCCGGCGACCCTGGAGGAGGACGCGGTGGAGGGGTTCGGCGAACACTCCCCGATGGGGCGGGCGGCCGAGCCGGACGAGATCGCGCCCTCCTACGTGTTCTTCGCCAGCGACGCTCTGTCGTCCTACTACACGGGCGAGACCCTGACACCGACGGGCGGTGAGATCCAACCGAGCTAGGGAACCCAGCCAACGCGCCTTGACCGTCGCCGTCCCCCGGTGGGGGACGGCGACCTCGTCGGCCGTCGATTCCCTACGGGGTGCTCAGGGCGTTCACCAGGTCGCCGACGTTCTGTCGTGGCTCGGAGCGGGCGACGTCGGCGACGCTCACGATGCCCACCAGGCGCGCCTCGTCCACCACGGGCACCCGCTTCACCTGATGCTCGGCCATCGTGTGGACGAGTTCGTCCACCGTGTCGTCGGCGTCGACCGTCACCGCGACGCCCTGGTTGAGGCTCCCCGCCGGGTCGGAGAGGCGCTTGCCCTGCGCGACGCCCCGGACCACGATGTCGCGGTCGGTGAGCACCCCCTTCAACTCTCCGTCCGGGCCACAGATCGGCAGGCTCCCCACGCCGTCGGACGCCATGTACTGGGCGGCCTTCTGCAGGGTGTCGTCTGTGTCGATGCACCGTGGTGCGGAGGTCATGATCTCGCGTACGACCGTCATCGGTCTCGCCCCCTCGACGAGTGATGGATGTCCTTCTCCACCCCATGCCTCGCCGCACCTGCTTTTATGCGTGGTGCGAGCCACCGAATCGGTGGCCGTGCCCTCGCGCGGGTCAGCGGGGCTGGGGACGTTCACGCACCACCTCCGTGGCCGGCTTGTCGCGTCGAAGTCCAAGGAACCGGGGATGACGCAACCGCTGGTCGTTCGTCCACTCGGAGAACCCGACCTCGGCGACGAGCTCCGGGGTCACCCACCGCGAATCCTTCTCGTTCACGCGTTCCGCGAAGGGTGAGGCGTCGCGTCGGAGTCCGTCCAGGCGGGACCGCAGCGACCGGAGCGTGGCGGTGTCGTAGCCGGTGCCGACCTTTCCGGCGTAGCGCAAGCGGCCGCGCTCGAAGTAACCGACGAGCAGCGCCCCGAAACCGACGCGACTGCCCCGCGGCGGAGTGAACCCGCCGATGACGAACTCCTGTTCGTCCACGCACTTGAGCTTCAGCCACGACCGGCCTCGCCCCGGTCGATAGGGGGCGTCTCCCCGCTTGGCGATGACGCCCTCCCACCCCCGTTGGCAGGCCGCCGCGAAGTACTCCGCGCCGTCGGCGTTTCGGTGTTGCGTGAAGAAGAGCGGCGACTGCCAGGTGACCGCGGACCTCAACAGGCGTTTGCGCGTCCGCAGCGGCAGGCGGGTGGTGTCGTGGCCGTCGAGGTGCAACAGGTCGAAGACGTAGTAATACACCGCCACGGTGCTCTGCCGAACGTCCTGCGGTCGGGTGAGCCCCATCCGTCGCTGCAGCCGGGAGAAACTGGTGAGTCCGCCCTCGAACGCCACGATCTCTCCGTCGATCACGAGCCGGTGGCCGGTGCTACGGGTGACCGCCGCCTTGATCTCGGGATAGGTCCGGTCCAGGGTGCGCCCGGTCCGCGAGAGCAAGAACGCCTGGGACCCGTCGTGCACCGCCAGGACCCGCTCCCCGTCGAACTTCCGCTCGAAGATCCAGTCGTCGTCGGAGAAGACGTCGTCGGTGAGCGTCGCCAGCATCGCCTCCGGCTGACTGGGCAGGCCCTCCGATCGCAACCGTCCACGTTCGGAGTCGTTCAGGCGCGCGATCAGGTCGTCCACCGGGTGCCTCCACGGAGTCTCGTACTCCCGCTCACTGTGCATGTCACCGCTCATGAACAGCGCAAACACACCGCCGAGGTCGCTCCACCGTTCGTCGCGGGGCACCAGGCGCTGTCTTCCCGCGACAGGTGGGCCCTGGGCACGGGCCGGTTCGTTTCCGTACGATCCCTTCCGGAGTTCCTTCCCGAGGGAGGTGCACAGTGCGTCTACTGGTCCTCGGCGGCTCGCACCACGTCGGACGAACCATGGTGGAGTCGGCGCTGGCGCGCGGCGACCAGGTGACCACACTGAACCGCGGCCTCGCACGCGCCCCCACCCCCGGTGTCGAGGCCCTGGTCGCCGATCGGACCGACACTTCCGCACTTCGGGCCGCCCTCGGCGGCAGGGAGTGGGACGTCGTGGTCGATACCTGGCCGATGGCCCCCCGCGTCGTTCGGGACAGCGCCCGTCTGCTGTCCGGCCGGGTCGGTCACTACGTCTACGTCTCGGCGCGCGACGTGCATCGCTGGCCGTGGCCCCCCGCCGCCACCGAGAACGCGCCACTCGTTGACGCCGACCCCGCCAGCGAGGACAACTATGACTACCCGGCGTCCAAGCGCGGAGGCGAACTCGCCGTCTTGGAGTCGTTCCCCACGCGATCCTTGCTGGTCCGAGCGGGAGGCGTCGTCGGCCCGTACGAGAACGTGGCCCGCGTGTCCTGGTGGCTGCGTCGTTGCCAACGCGGGGGTCGGCTCCTGGCCTCCGGCCCTCCCGATCGTGGCGTGCAGTTCGTCGACGTTCGCGACCTCGTCGCATGGACGCTCTCCGCGGCGGAGCGTGGCCTGCACGGTCCCTACACAGTGACGAGTCCGCCCGACCACATGACAGTCGGTGAACTGTTGGACTCCGTGGTCCAGACGACTGGTGGCGGCGCGGAGTTGGTGTGGGCGTCCCCGGAGTTCCTCGAAGCGTCGGGACTTCCCCTGGGACTGGAGCTTAGCCTGCGCTTTCCCGGTGTTCCCCATCCCACAGGTGTCCACGACGCCGACGTGTCCGCCGCTCTGGCGACCGGACTCACGTGTCGCCCTGTCCGGGATACCGTCCTCGACACGTGGGATTGGCTACGCAGGGAGGGAGACCCGCCGCCCTTCGGAGGCGTCCGCCCACCGTGGACATCCCTGGACCACGACGAGGAACAGCGTGTCCTGCGGCGGCTCGCCTCCGAGTGGGACTACGGCGTGAACTCCGCCCAGGTGGCGTTGCCCAACACCGACGGGGACGACGGGGACACCGTGGGCCCGACGACGTAGGTGCCCCACGCGTCGGCGAGGGCGTCGATCAACATCAGACCGCGGCCGCTCTCCGCGAAGTCCCAGGGGTCCGGGCTG
Source organism: Spiractinospora alimapuensis (assembly GCF_018437505.1). Classification (NCBI taxonomy): domain Bacteria; kingdom Bacillati; phylum Actinomycetota; class Actinomycetes; order Streptosporangiales; family Nocardiopsidaceae; genus Spiractinospora; species Spiractinospora alimapuensis. The sequence continues at coordinate 3,164,326 of NZ_CP072467.1, forward strand.
CGGGGGGACGGGCCGGCAGCGTCGTTGGTGCCGTCGTCCATGATGACCACCCGGACGCGTCCCTCCGTGGTGCGGTACATGGCCCGAAGCACACCACCGCCCGCCTCTCCCGAGCGGGAGTGTTCGACGGCGTTGGCGAAGGCCTCGCTGGCGCACATCGCGACCTTCTCGACGAGGTCGGAGTCATAGCTGGCGAGATCGGAACGCAGGTGCGCGCGGACCGAGGCGGTCTCCGACAGGTTCCCCGGATACACGCGCACCCGCCACCGGTTCCCGGTTTCCCCTGGTGGCGCTGTCGAGGAGTTCGGCTGCATGGCCATGGCGGCGGTTCCTTCGCTCGCGTACACCCAACGCGCGGCGGGCAACCCAGCGCCCCACCCCCCGGTCGGGGCGCTAGACGTCGTGACCCGCGTCGGGCTTGGTGTCCCTCACACAGGTGAGACGCAGCACACACCCATGTGGTTGCCCGTCAGGCGACGTGATTTGGATTCTCCGCCCGAGTCGACGGCCACCCCCGAGCCTCAGAGCGCGAGCCCCAGGTAGCGAACCACAGCGTGCTCCAGGTGAGCGAGGTCGTCCCGCCCCAAGTAATCGACCGGCCGCGCGGAGATCACCTACTCCCTCCCTCTGTCGCGAGGGGCGATCACCCAGTCGGACGCCACCGCACGAATGTCGCCGTCCGCGCCGTAGTCCCAGTCCGAGGGCACTTTGGAGAGATCCTCGTTCCGGAGCCGCGCCATGTCCTCCCGCGCCTGTTCCTCCCAGGCACGGCGTTCCAAACTCCGCAGGCCACGCCGCAAGACGTCGGCCGTGCTCTCGCCCTCGAGGCGGTGCGTTTCGATGATGCGCCTGTCGTCCGGCGTGGGCCGAAAACCAACGGTCATTCAGATGGTGTACCGCTTCTCCGAACCACGGTGCCAGCGATTCGTCGAATCAGGCGTTGGCGGCGACTTCCGCGGAGGTCAGGGCGGGCGCGGTGGTGAGGAAGTGGTTCAGGTGATCGACGAGTTCCTTGAAGGTGGGGTCGTCGTCGAACATCCACTCAGTGTGGCCCTTGCCCTCCAGCATGATGAGCCGCTTGGGTTCGTGGGCGTGGCGGTAGACCGACTCGGCCTCCTGGGGCCGGTGCAGCAGGTTCTCCCGGCCGTGCACGACGAGCAGAGGACGGGGCGCGATCCGGTGCGCGACGCGTTCGGGGGAGAAACGCAGCAGGGTGTCGGCCGACTCCAGGGTCACGCCGCTGCCGAACCCGGGAGCGCGGTACAACTCGGTGTCCACATAGCCGTCGGTGCGAGTGTCCCGGTCGAGACGGACGATGTCCCACGGCACGGTGATCTCGGAGCGGCCGGCGCGGGACCTGCGCACGCGGTCGGCCTCGATCCGGGCCAGGAGGTCCCGCCACGTGGCTTCGTCGTGCATCGCCCGGGTGGAGCGGGCCCCGTCTCCGATCCCGTTGCAGGTCGCCACGGCGGAGACCCGGTCGTCGTCCGCCGCCTCCGCGACGACGACCCCGCCGCCGAGGCCCCACCCGACCAGTCCGATCCGGGTGGAGTCCAGGTCGTCCTCCCCCACCACACGATCCACGGCGGCGCGCACGTCCTCCACCCACTCCTGGGGGACGAGACGTCCGCGTTCGCCCTCGCTGAGCCCGAAGCCCCGGTAGTCGAACGCCAGCACCGCGTACCCGCGCTCGACGAGGGCCCGGGCGAACCGTTCGGGGTGGATCACCTTGAGTCCCTGGTAGCCGGAGCAGGGGATGACCACCGGGTACGGGGCGTTGGCGCCCCCGTCGGGAACGTGCAGGTCGGCGTCGAGGCGCAGGCCGCTGCTGAAGAAGGAAAGGGGACGCACGGCCACGGGAACTCCTCGGTTCGTGGGTTGGTCGTGGATCAGGGAAAACTCGGTGAGGACGGGAGTCAGGAAACGCCGAACCCGGCTTCGGGCCGGCCACACATCGCCGCGGTGAGCTGACGACTCGCCTCCACGACCACCGGGCCGAGCCGGTCGGTCCGGGGGCCCAGGCGGTACTTCGGCGCGGAGACGTTCACCGCGGCGACGATCTGCCCGCTGAGGTCACGCACGGGCGCCGCGACCGCGACCAGCCCAGGCCGGAACTCCTCGTCGGCGACGGCGTAGCCGGTGCGGCGCGCCTCCGCGGTGCGGGCGAGCAGGTCGTCGAGGTCCCGCGGCGCGTGCGGCCCGGCGTTGCCGAAGCTCACCCCGTCCAGCATCGCGGTGGTCTCGTCCCGGGGCCGGTCCATCAGCAACACCCGACCCACCGCGGTAACGTGCAGCGGCGCCGTGCGCCCCACCCATCCGCCACGGTCCGTCACCCGCGGGCTCTCCGAGAGCACGGTCAGGACGGAGTGGTCGCACAGGACGCTGAGATAGCCGGCGACCTTCACCGTTCCCACGAGGCGTCGCAGTACGGTGGGGCCAGCACTGCGCAACCGCGCCTCGCCGGCGTTCGCGGCGAGCGCGAAGAACTGCCACCCCAGGCGGTAGCGCCGAGTGTCGGGGTCACGCTCGACGAACCCGGTCTCGCTGAGCGCCTTGAGCGCGCGGGACACTTGACTCTTCTCCCGCCCGACCCGGCGCGCGATCTCCACGACCCCCAAGCCCTCCTTGGGATCGATGTCAGGCGAGCCGAGCACCTGCAGCAGGTTCACGGTCCGGTGAACGCTTGAGGGGTTCCCATCGGACATGTCCCCGATAGTGGCCTGACCTGCGGCCGGAGGCAAGTGGGCGTTGCGCACAGAACAACCCCGAACCGCGACACGCAACCGGTCGCACCAGTGGACGGACGGGACCGTCAGTTCACCGTCAACCGGTACGGGAGCTCCGCCGCACACGCCTCCACCGCGCCCCTGTCCAGCCCTTCCGCCACCAGACGTTCCACGAGCAGACGCAGTGCGTCGGGCGCGGACGGCGAGTCCACCTGACCCGCGTCTGAGGTCAGCACGACGCGGTCCAGACCGACCTCCCGCGCGAAGGCCGCCAGTGCGGCGGCGTCCACCGAGTCCTGGTGCAGCAACTGGAACGTGGTGATCTCGGCGCAGGCCCCGAGCTCGGTGAACTCCCGCGCCCGCGCGGCGCTCATCGCCGGCACCGTGTAGGACGGGTGGGTCAGGAGCATCCGCCGCACCCCCGCGGCGCGGGCGACGGGCAACAGCCAGGCCACCTCGTCGGTGGAGATGTGCCCGGTCGCCAGCACCGCGTCGGCCTCCGCGATCAGCGCCACGATCTCCCGAACCCGCGCCTCCGTCGTGGGGTCCACCGGCGGGAGCGCGTAGGTGTGGGTCGACAACCCCGCGCGGACCCCACACAGCCGGGGGAGGCCGGCGCTGGCCTGGGTGTGGGAGTCGGCCGTCGGGAACCAGATGACCCGCGCCCCCGACGCCAACGCCGCGGCCACCGCAGACGGGTTGAGGCCACCGACGTGCTGGTTCAATGCCAATCCCCCGTAGACGGCGATGCCCTGTGTCCGGGCCGCCGCGGCGGCCCGGCCCACCGTGGACTCGTAGTGCGCCTTGAGGACACAGCCAGTGAACCCGGCGGCGGCGTAGCGGGCGACGGTGTCGACGTCGTCGTCGAAACGCTCGACGATGTCCGGCGCGGCGTGGACGTGGAGATCGAACATTCCCACACCCTCACCCCTCACACGTCCACCCGCAACGATGGTTGTCCCCGGAGCAACATCACCGCCCCGTATGCGAACCTCTCCCCTTGACCCGGGCGGCGGACGCCACCGCCTCTACGGCTTCCGGAGGCGCTCAGGGGTGTTCGTCGGTTTCGACGAGGCGCTCGAGTTCCCGGTTGAGGAGGTCGAACCTCGGGTCCTGGAGGAGTGGGAGACGGTGTCGTTGGCGTCGGACGACGGCGACGTCGATCTCGGCCGTCACGGTCGCCGTCCGCCAGAGCGGGGCCTCAGCGAGGACCGTACCGAAGGGGTCGACGATCTGTGACCCGCCCCAGAAGGACACACCGTTCTCCTGACCAACCCGGTTGGCGAAGATCACGTAGCACTGCTGCATGCGCGCGAGCTGCCGCACGAGGTCCTGCCAGTACACGTTGTTGTCGAGCGGACCGGCGTCGCCGTCCACGCCTCCGACGGCTGCGCTGTTGGTGGGGACGAACAGGATCTCCGCGCCGTCCTGCGCCGCGAGCCAGGGCACCATGGGCTGCCAGGCGTCGTTGCAGATGACGGTGGCGGCCCGGCCGTGGTCGGTGTCGAAGGCACGGATGGAGCGCCCCGGGAAGAAGTGCTTGCGCTCCTCCCACATCAGATAGTTCGGCAGGTAGAGCTTGTGGTGCAGAGATGTGATCCCGCCGCGGGAGAGGTAGGCGGCGGAGTTGAAGTGACGGAGTCGCCGCCGTTCGTAGAACCCGATGAGGACGTCGGGGCCGAGCTCGCCCAGCGCCAACAGGCGCTCGTCGTCGGCCCGCAGGGACGTGTCCTCGTCCAACTGGCCCAGTGCGTAGCCGTGCAACGCGAGTTCCGGGAAGACGACGAGGTCGGCGCCCTGGCTGGCGGCGTCCTCGATCCGGGCGCGCGCGTCCTTCAGATTGGCCTCCACGTCCCCCAACACGCAGTCCGTCTGCGCGATCGCCACCCGCATGATCGTCTCCCCCCTGTGCCACGAATCATGATCCTGGCGCTTCGGCCAGGGATCCCCGGTTCTGTACTCGGACCCCGCGCCGGAGGGCTGTCGCCAGCACCCGGCCCCCCACAAAATAGGGCCCGTGGGACGTGGATCGACCAGGGATAGGGCGGCCCCGGGAAACATATTCCCCGACCCCGTGTTCTACGGTGAGAAACCGTGTGGACGCCGGGACGACGCCCGCGGTTCCCGTCCGCCCACACCGCCCCACGGCCACGGAGGACCACGGGGGCGACTGGCTGAATGATCTCGAATTCGAGGGGGTGGCCGATGACCGGCCGCGCGTACGTGATCGCCGGCTCCGAGGCGACCGGTGGTGCGGGGATCCAGGCGGATCTGCGCACGTTCCAGGAACTCGGGGTCTACGGCATGGGGACGATCACCTGCATCGTCTCCTTCGACCCGAAGAACGACTGGGCGCATCGCTTCGTCCCCGTCGACCCCCAGGTGATCGCCGACCAGATCGAGGCCGCTACCTCGTGCCACGACCTCGACGTCGTCAAGATCGGCATGCTGGGGACACCGGACACGATCGACGTGGTCGCCGGCGCGTTGGAGCGAAAGACCTGGCGTCACGTCGTCCTGGACCCCGTACTGATCTGCAAGGGGCAGGAGCCCGGGGCCGCCCTGGACACCGACAAGGCCCTCACCGCGCAGATCCTCCCCCACGCCAGCGTCATCACGCCGAACCTCTTCGAGTCGCGCACCCTGTCGGGCATGGACGCGATCGAGTCCGAGGCCGACCTGATCGAGGCCGCGAAGCGGATCCACGACTTGGGCCCCCGGTACGTCGTCGCCAAGGGTGGCGTCGAACTGCCCGGGCCGGACGCCGTGGACGTGCTCTACGACGGGCAGGACGTGGTGGTCCACCGGGCTTCCAAGATCGGCGAGAACCGGGTGAGTGGCGCGGGGTGCACGTTCGCGGCCGCGATCACCGCCGAACTGGTGAAGGGCGGCACCGTGGAGTCCGCCGTGGGGACCGCGAAGAGCATGGTTCGTGCGGGGATCACGGCACGGCTCTCGGCCCACACCCCGTTCGACGTGATCACCACCGTCGCCCCCGGCTGACCCGAGAGACGCCGGGGGCCGCGACGCACAGCGCCCCCGGCACCCCCGGTCAGGAGCCGTCGGAGGACCACACCTCGATCTGGTCCTCGATGTCCCCGGCGTAGGTCGTCACCCGGGTGAGGTACTCCGGGTTCGTCCGGTCCATCCCCACCCCCCACGCCATGACCCCTACCACCTGGCCGTCCAGGACGAGCGGCCCACCGCTGTCGGTTCCCCCCACCCGCAGCGCGGTTTCGTCGACCCCCGCGCACAGGTAGGAGTCCGGGTCGTAGCCGACCCCCCACAGCGCGAGCGGTGCGGGACTCACCGTGGAGTTCATGCGCTCCCGGCAGGTCTCGTCCTCGACGATGGGGGCCGGTTGCTGCCAAAGCACCGGGGCGTCGTCGGGTGCGACGCGATACCCGAACAGGACGCCCTGCTCCCCCTCGGTCGAGGGGACATCATCGCCGTTGGCGAGGGGGATGGTCTCGTGGGGCAGCTCCTCTTCGAGGAGGACGAGACCGATGTCCGCCTTGGGCCACTGGAGACGCTGTACCAGGCCGCGGAGGGGGTAGTTGGAGTCGTCCTCGGCCCGGTCCGGGTGGGCCCAGGTGTCCGCCACCCCGAAGATCTCGCCGTCTTCGGTTCGCAGGTCGGAGCGACCCACGATGACCTCCATCCCTTCAGGGGCGGTGTGTCCCAGGCAGTGGCCCGCGGTCACGACGACGTCGGGTTCCACCAGGGCCCCCATGCACCCCTTCGCGCTCGGGGCGTCGTCGGGAGCACCCTCCGGATAACCGATGGCGACCACCCAGGGGTACTCCTCCGTCGTCACCGCTCCCGCTCCCGGAGGGGCGTCGGGGGCCGGACGGGTGAGCGCCCAGCCCCACCAGGCGAGCCACAGGAGGCTGGGCACCAGGATGATGGCGATGAGGGTCCACACCCAGCGACGGAGTCGTCGTCGCGGTGCCCGCACCGAGCCGACCGCCGTGTCGTCGTCAGCCCCAGGCGTGTTGTCCTCGGTGTCACGGCCCGTGGCGCCGTTGCCGGCCATCGTGTACCCGCTTTCGTTCGTCGCACGCCGGCACCGCCCCTGGGACGGTGTCGGTCGTCCGGTGGTGATGTCGTGACGTGATTCGCTCGGACGCTCGGCGAGCGGGGGGCTAGGGCAGGCTGGTGGCTCCGGCGGACGACGCGTCGACTCGCTCCTGGATGTCCTCCGCGTAGGTCGAGACGCGGGTGAAGTAGCTGGGGAGCGAGAAGTCGGCACCAGCGCCGAACGCCGCGACACCGACGAGTTCTCCGTCGACGACGAGGGGCGATCCGCTGTCGCTGCCCCGCAGGAGGGTCCGCCCGTCGCTCGCGCAGAGGTAGGCGTCGTTGTCGTAGTAGGCCCCGTGCCACTGCGGCAGAATCATCCGCCGGGCGCTGTCCGCCCGCTCCTGGCAGGTTTCATCATCCACCACCGTGGACCACTGTCGCCACAGACGTGGCTCGTCGTCCGGCGAGAGCCGGTAGCCCAGCAGGCTCGTCGGCTCTCCTTCCGGCGAGTCAGCGTCCGCCGCCGCGAGGGGAAGCGGCTCGTTGGGGAGCTCCTCCTCGAGCACGAGGACGGCGATGTCCGCGGGCGCGAGTTCCACCGCCTGATACGTGCCCCGCAGCGCGAAGCCCGGGTCGAAGTTCATGAAGTCGGGGTGGCCCCACAGCGCGGAGACACCGACCGACACCCCCGAGCCCTCGTCCTCGAGGTCGTCCCGGTCCGCGACCACCTCGAGACCGCTGGGGTTGGACCGACCCACGCAGTGGGCGGCGGTCACCACCGCGTGCGGCGCCACCAGGGCGCCGACGCACCCCTTGGCGCTCGGCTTGTCCGGGTACTGCTCCGGGTAGGAGATCGCCACGAGCCAGGGGTAGTCCTCGGTGGACGCGGCCGCGTGCTCATCCGAGGGCGGCGCGGGGAAGTCCAGGTTGTACTCCCACACCACGAACGGCGCGTACAACACCAGCGGCGCCAGCAGGATCCCGCCGACTCGCAGAACCCACCGCCGCCCACGCCGGGGCGCCCGGGTGCCGCCGTCCGACATCGCCCACCTCCTTCTCGTCCACGCGTCGACGTTCGGTGAGCAGAGTAGAACAGAAAGTGGAGGGGATGCCCGTTTCCGACCGAATCCGACGCCCTGACGTCGGCGGAGGACACGTCGATTAACCCACCCGACCTAGCCCGAAGGACATAGGCCCGATCACGGGGGTCGCGCCACGCCGTTGAGTGATCGCCGGCCACACGCGGATCGGTGACGCCGCCCCTCTCGTTCCGGTCCCCAACGATTCCGGGTGGAATGGTTGACCGAAACCCACCGGCTCTTCTCCTCCGGCCCGGCACTCCACCGCCGTCATCCTCGAACGCCTCGGTGGGCGACCGATGAGTTTGGGACCCGTCGATTGTCTGACCAGTCAGCGCGCGGTTTGCCGCCTCGCCACGGCCCCAACGGAAAGGTCCGTCCACCATGCCCTCGTCGTCTCCCGCCGCGGAGCCCTACGACGCTCTCCCCTCGGCCCCAGACGCGGACACGGCGGGCGAGACCTGGGCGCGCGGCCTCTCCGACCTGGAGTCCGCGCACACCTACTGGCTGTCCACGCTTCGCGCGGACGGGCCCGCTCCGCACACAGTGCCGCTGCTCGCGGTCGTGGTCGGGGGAAGGGTCCATTTCAGTGCCAGTGCGACCTCCCGCAAGGCACGCAACCTCCAACGGAGTGCCGCCTGCACCCTGGCGGCCAGCGGAGGGTCACTCGACCTGGTCCTCGAGGGCACCGCCGTACCGACCACCGACCCGGGCCGGCTGTCCGCGGTCGCGGCGGCCTACGCCGAGAAGTACGGCTGGGCACCGGAGGCGCGCGACGGCGCTCTCTGGGCGGAGGGCGCACCGACGGCCGGACCCCCTCCGTACCATGTGTACGAGATCCGTCCGGAACGGGCGTTCGGCTTCCCCACGGTCGACGACGCGCGTCCCACCCGATGGCGCTTCCCCGACGAACACGACGCCTGAGATCGGTGGTGGTGGACCGCGGGGGCGTTCACCACCACGAACCTCAGGACGGTCACGACTCCTGCTCGCCCTGCTCGCCCTGGGGTCCGTCGGGACCACATGCCCCGACCGCGTCACCGGTCGCCCGGAGTTCCTCGACCAGGCGGGCGGCATCGACGACCAGGATCTCGTACCCGCCGGAGCCCGTCCCGGATGGATCAGCGTCCGCCTCACGCCCCTCGGGCCGGAGATGGCCGTAGCGCTCCTCCGCCTCCTGGATCCACTCGCGCATCGCCGACTGCTGCTCGGTCAGCTCCTCCTCCTGGAGGTTCGCGAGCACCCCCAAGGCCTCTCCGACCGCCCCCAGGAACCGGCCGTATGAGTACAGGAACCGGGTGTCACCGGAGTGTGGTGCGGTCCCCTCCTCCGACTTCTCCGTCTCCTCCGAGGACGTGTCCTTCTCGGACCCACCCAACCGCCTGAGGTCATCGGCCACCGCCGTCACCTGGCGTGACAGTCGCTCCAGGGCGTCCAGCAGCGCCGAGTACCCCTCGAAGGACCGAACGGAGGACCGGCGAATCACGTGTCGGGGGTTGTAGAAGACGCTCTCCCACGCCGTCTGCACCGACGACCGGGCCTGGCTGATCGTGGCGCCCAGGTGAACGGCGCGGGAGTGCCACTGGTCGGTGCGCTCGTTTTCCAGGGTCGCGTCGCGCACCGCCGGCGCCATGTCCTGGAAGATGGCGGCCAGGCCGCTCCCGACCGCACGGACGCCGTACTCGGCGCTTCGGTACCGCAGTGGGGGGAATACCAGCAGGTTGACCAGGACGCCGGCGCCGCAGCCCACGATCACCAGCAGGACGATCTGGCCGAGCTGCAGGTATCCCTGGATCTGGTCGGTGGCGGCGACGTACGTGGAGAACGCGAAGAACGCCGCCGTCGACACCTGCGATCGTTGCGCTCCGAGGTGGGGCAGCCGGCTGAGCACCAGGGCGACCAGGGCGACGAGCACGAACGACACCAGGTCCGGCCCCACCACCAACACGATGAGGCCCTGAACCGCCACGCCGGCGGTCACCGCACCGAAGTAGCGCAACGACTGCACGACCGACTGGTACACCGTCACCTGGAGCATCAGGATGGCGGAGAACGGGGCGAACGCCGGGGACTGCGCGTCCATTCCGTTGTAGGCGATCACCCACGCGATCGAGGCGGCCAGGGTTCCCTTGCCGACGAACAGCAGAGTGTCCCGCTCGTGCCCCGCCGTCGCCGCGGCGCGTCGCCACCACTGGCGGATCCGCGCGATTCGCCCCCTGTCCCGGGGTTGGTTCTCGGAGAGTTGCTCGCTCTCGCCCCGCTGCGCCATCGTGCTCCCCCGCGATGCTGTCCGTAGCCGAGCCCAGCCAGGTCCCACCGTGTCGCCGTGCGACGATCGGTCGCGCGGCCACTGGCCCGGCCCCCTGTCCTTGTGTTGTCCCCGCTGCGTACGACGCCACGCGACGGCACCGAACCACGCCACGTCGCGCAGGCGTCAGGAGAGGGCGCGCATCCAAAGGTCGACCACCTGCCGAACGCGGGTGTCGCGTTCGGCGTCGGAGGCGGGAAGCACCGAGCCCGCCACCTGGGCGCTCATCCCCTGGACGATCAGCAGGGAGGTGGCGTCCGGGTCGTCCATGACCACCCCCACGCGCCAGAGCTCACCAGTTAGCCGTCGGGCCGTGCGCCGTTGGGTGTCGCGAAGCAGGGCGAGGAGCTCCGGGGTGCGCGGGGAGCGTTCGAAGAGCTCACGGAACAGGTCGGGGCGCCGGGCGTCCACGATGAACCGGACCAGCTCCCAGAGGAGGGTCTCCAGCGTGGACCGTTCCTCGGCCAACCGGTGGAACGTGGCCGAGACACGAGCCTCGGCGTCGTGAAGGTACTGCTCCGCCAGCGCCGCGACCAGGGCTTCCTTGTTCGGAAAGTACTGGTACAGCGAGCCGATGGACACCCCGGCCCGTGCGGCGATCCTGTTCGTGGTGGTCGCTGAGTAGCCGTCCCGCTCGAAGACCTGCGCCGCCGCCTCGAGAAGCACGGCGACGGTCTCGCGGGATCGCTCCTGCTGCGGCTGCTTACGTGATGTGGCCATCGTGCCCCCGTGCGTGTTGGCGCATGAGTGTACTGCGCCGGCGGGCGCCCCGATCAGCGCGACGCACGGTCGTCGTCCCGCGGACGGCGCGCGTTCACTCGTCGGCGCGTGCGTCGTACTCGACGCGGGCCTCCGCGATCGCGACGCGGTTGCGCTCGGCCCACGAGGTCAGGCTGGCGAGCGACTCGTAGAGGTCCTCGGCGATCGGGGTGAGGGTGTACTCCACCTTCGGCGGGACCACGGGGTAGACGGTACGGCGGATGAGGCCGTCACGTTCCAGGTTGCGCAGGGTCAGGGTGAGCATTCGCCGGCTGATCCCCGACACGGCGCGTTCGAGTTCGGTGAACCGGATCGGGCCACGGGCGGCGGCGACCATGATCCCAATGGCCCACTTGCCGCTGACCCGGTCGATGACGTCCATCAACGTGCACGCCTCGACGCTGTGATCGTCGTCACGGGCGGCCTGGACCCACGGTGATTCCACCTGTGGGGACACATCGATGTTCCTCTGTGACATCAATCTGCCTCCTTACGTTGACCAGCAGTGTCTCTCATCATTGCCTCTGTTACAAAACGTGCCCCGAGGGCACTCGACGGAACGGAGCTTCGCTGATGGGGTCACCCTCCGCGACCCGGCCGATCGTGGCGGTGACTGGCGTCCTGGCGCTGTGCCACTTCCTCGTGTCGGTCGACTTCAACATCGTCTACATCGCGCTGCCGGACCTCGGACGGGAGATCGCGTTCCCCGACGGGGGCCTCCAGTGGGTCGTGAGCGCCTTCTCCCTGGGCTTCGGTGGCTTCCTGCTCCTCGGCGGGCGGACCACCGACCGGGTGGGGCCCCGCCGGGTGCTCGTGGCGGCGCTGGTGCTGTTCGCCGTCGCCTCCTTCGTCGGCGGCCTCGGAACGACCGCCGGCGCGGTGATCGCGGCGCGGGCCGGCCAGGGGCTGGCGGCGGCGTTCCTGTTCCCCGCGACGCTGGCGTTGATCGGGCGCGCGTTCGCCGAGGGGCCGGACCGCAACCGCGCCATGGCGGTCTGGGGCACGGCGGGCGCCTTCGGGGCGCTCGCGGGCGGCGGGCTCGGCGGTGTCCTGACCAGCACCTTGGGCTGGCGATCCGTGTTCTTCGCCCTGGTGCCCCTGGCCGTGGTGGCTCTCGCCGGAACGCTGCGGCTGCTTCCGAAGGACACCGCACCCACGTCATCCGCGGGTGCCGGCGGTTTCGACGTCCCCGGGGCGATTCTCGCCACCTCGGCGTCCCTGTTCGTGGTGTTCGGGCTGGTGCGCGGACCGGAGGCGGGATGGATGTCGGCCCAGGGAATCGGGGCGATTGGTGGGGGCCTGGTCCTGTTCGGCGCCTTCCTCCTGGTGGAGTCGCGTTCCCGGGACCCGTTGGTGTCGTTGCGGCTCCTGCGCGGCGGCGGTCTTCCCATCGCCATGGGGCTGATCTTCCTGGTGATGGGTCCGGTGAACGCGCTGCACTACCTGTACACGACCTACCTGCAGGACGTGCTGCAGTACAGCGCCCTGGTGGCGGGAGTGGGATTCCTCCCGCAGGGGGCGGTGGCGATGGCGGGTTCGGCGTTGCTGCTGCCGCGGGTGCTGGAGCGGTGGGGCGTGCGCGGCACCCTGTTCGCCGGCGTCCTCGGGGTGGGGCTCACTTCGGCCGCGTTCGCGATCGGCATGACCGCGGGTGGCTCCTACTGGACCCTGCTCCCGGGCGTGCTGCTGCTCGGCGTCTCCGCCGGCACGGTGTACCCCGCGATCTTCACCGCCGCCGGCGCCGGAATCGCCCCCGAGAACCAGGGGGTGGCCTCCGCCATGACCTCGACCGCGCAACAGATCGGCGCGGCGACAGGTCTCGCCGCACTGCTCGCGGTCTCCAGCCTGGGAGCGGGCATGACGCCCGGCCCCGCGACCGAGCCCGAGTCGGTGACGGCAGGCCTGCGTCTCGCGGCGTGGGCCGGAGCCGGGGCACTGGTGCTCGGATCGCTGCTGGCGCTGCGGTTCCGGACTCCTGACGCCACGGGCACCGATCCGGCAGCGACGTCCGGACGAGAACGGGACGGCGCGGTGTAGTCGGGTCCGCTGGCTAGCGCCCCACCAGCCGTGTCGGGGAGCACGCGGCGGTGGGGCGTCTCAACAGGATTGAACGAAGAACACTCCGCGAGTGTAATCGGAGTCGAGGAAGGCGTAGGCGATCCCAGCATCGCCGCAATTGATGCCGAAGACCACGCCCGCGGAGTCGATTTGCAGCAGGAGCGGCCAGTCGTCGCCCGGTGGTTCCGCACCTTGGAGCCAGTGCGGGCGCCCCCCAAGCTGGATCCCTGGGGGCTCATCGTCCGCGTCGTCATCCTCAGTTCCGTCCGCCCAGTCGTCCAGGGCTTCGCCGGACAGGGCGGGTTGGTCGTACGGCGCGATCTGGACCGCGAGCTCTACCGGCTCCCCCTCCGACCCGTCGCGCCGGTACCCGCGCAGGGTCGGCCCCTGTGGGAGCGGGACGGTCGCGACGCCGAGAGGAGCACCATCGGGTTGCACGACAACCGCGTACTTCTCCTTGGGCTCATGGCGGTCATGGGAGTCGTAGAAGTCGGGATCGTCCATGAACAGATACGCCAGCCGCACGTCAGGCCCGGGCAGCCGGACCTGGGCGATGAAACGCATCTGCCGGTTGCCCAGGTAGAGCGGCCACTGGGGCTCGGCGAGCCAAACAGGCTGCCGCCGAACTTGGTGACCGGGTCGAAGATCCGCGGAGCGTGGCCGACGAACATCTTGGTGTCCACGGACACCGTCGTAACCACGTGGTCTTGGCGCAAGTCCTTGATCGTCACCTAGCGTTCCTCACACGAACCGCCGATAGGACGCGCCAGTGTCGCAGCTCGCGAACCGGGCCATGGGGATCGTGACCTGGTTCGATCACCTTCCGGATCATGGAGATCAGGTGTGCGCCTCCGCGCGGTCGGACTCGCTGCGCAGGACGCAGAACTCGTTACCCTCCGGATCGGCGAGGATCGCCCAGCCGGAACCGTCGGGGTGGCGGTGGTCGGCGACGAGGGTCGCGCCCAGGCCGAGCAGGCGCTCCACCTCCCGCTCCCGTGAGGTGTTGGGCGTCAGGCACAGGTGGACCCGGTTCTTGACCGTCTTTTCCTCAGGTACCTGGTTGAAGTGCAGGACCGGCCCCTCGGTCAGCATCACGTCGATCTCCGGATCACCCGGCCTGTCCTCCGGATGCAACGGGCGGCCGGTCACCGCGCTCCAGAACCGGCCCAGCGCGTAGGCGTCCGCACAGTCGATGGCCACGTTACGCACCACGGAGAACATGCCGCACACCCCTCTTCGTCCACAGATCGACGGCGTGACCCACTCCGGCGTCACATCGATCACACGTTCGGGACAGCTTAGGCGGACGCGAGCTGCGTCGCTACCCCGGGGCGGTCGGCGCTCGGGGCACGACCACGGACCCGCTTGTAGGCGGCGCTGAAGCCGAACGGGTCGGCGTACCCCACACGGTGCGCCACTGAGGACACCGACGCCCCGGGCTCGGCGAGCAGGTCGGCGGCGAGGGTCATCCGCCACCGCGTGAGGTATGTCAACGGCGGCTCGTTGAGCAGTTCGGTGAACCGTTTGGCGAAGGTGGCGCGGGAGACCCCCGCCTCCGAGGCGAGCGAGGCCACCGTCCAGGCGTACTCCGGGGCGTCGTGCATCGCGCGCAGCGCCGGCCCCGCGATCGGGTCGGCGATCGCGGTGTACCACGCGGGGGCGTTGGCCTCCGCGGTGTCGAACCACGCGCGCAGGGTGCACACGAGCAGCCAGTCCAGGAGGCGTTCCAGCACGATCTGCTGCCCGGGTTTGTCCGCCACCACCTCACCGGCGATGAAGTCGAGGATGTGGTCGCCGTCGTCGTCGCAGGGGATCGTCAACAGCGGGGGCAGGGCGTCCAACAGTCGAGCACCGATGTGACCACGGATCTCGAACTCCGCCACCACCAGCGCGGTGGGCCCGTCGAGGGTGTCGCCACAGGTACGAGGGCCGAGAACCCGGGTCGTGGGGGTGTTGGCGCAGTACAGCGTCCGGGGCGCGGCGAGGGCGGAGGTGTGGAGGTCATCGGTGAACCGGTAGGGGCGGGGGCCCCGCACGACGGCGGTGTCCCCCGGGGCGAGCCAACGCGCGTCGCTGTCGTCGGTCGAGATCCAGCCACCGCCACGCAACGGGAAAGCGAGCGTGAGCGGAGCCCCGTCTGCGAACTCCACGGAGAAGGGCGGGTCGAGGATCTCCTGCCCGATGAGCGACGCGTCGGCGTTGATCCCGCGAAGCAGGTCGGCGAAGGCGTCCATCACTCCACACTAGACGAATACCCATGGAATCTGGACCTCTACCCATGGATCGTCTGACCGCGGCGGGATTGACTGAGCGACATGAACACGACGACACCAGACCAACCGTCCACCGCCGCGTCCGGCGAGTCCCCCGTTCTGCTGGTTGGCGGCACCGGCAAGATCGGCCGCCGGCTCGCGGCGCGGCTGCGCGTGATGGGGCTCCCCGTGCGGGTCGCCTCCCGGTCCGGGAACCCCCGTTTCGACTGGCACGACGATTCCACCTGGGATTCCGTAGTTCGCGGCGCGCACAGGATGTACCTCGCGACCCCGGAGGAAGAGGTCCCCGTCGCCGCCTTCGTCACCCGTGCGGTGGCCGCTGGAGTGCGACGCGTCGTCGCACTCTCCGGTCGCGGGCTCGAGGAGTGGGGGGAGGACTTCGGGGCCGGGATGCGCGGGGTGGAGACGGCCGTCCGCGAGTCCGGGGCTGAGTGGTCGATCATGCGGCCCACCAACTTCAACCAGAACTTCGACGAATACAGCTTCCGACCGGCGATCATGGCCGGCGAGCTGGCATTGCCCATGGCCGGTGTCCCCGAACGTTTCATCGACGCCGAGGACATCGCGGCGGTGGCGGCGGTTCTCCTCACCGAGGACGGACACCAGGGACGGGCCTACGAGATGTCCGGTCCCGAGGCGCTGACGTTCGGCGAGGCCGTGGAGATCATCGCCCGGGCGAGTGGCCGAGCGGTGACCTATCGGGACGTCGAACCGGACGAATACCTGCGGGCCCTGCTCGACGACGGGGTCGACCAGGAGGAGGCGGCCTCGCTCGGTGCGATGTTCTCGATCATGCGGCGCGGAGTCCTGAACACACCCGCGACCGGAGTCCGTGAGGTTCTCGGCCGGGAGCCGATCGACTTCACGTCCTACGCCCTGCGCGCGGCGGCGGCGGGAGCGTGGGCGACGTAGCGTCCACGCCACCCGGTGTCCAACGGGGTGATGCGGGTGAACGCTCCGGGGGACATCGGGCCTCGGCGCCGAACCGATCGACGCGGCGCTCTGGTTCTCGCGAGCGATGGGGCTCGCGAGAACCAGGGGCCGACATTCGGTGCCGACCCGCTCGCACACAACCAACCATCCGCCCGGCACGGGGCGTCGTGCGGCCCACCGCCCAGGCGGGTCGCTCCCCGATCGGAACGCTGAAGAGGCACGTCCGAGGCGCCGTTGGCTCGCTGGAGCGAGCCCCGTCGGACGTGGCGTGACATGGCCACGTCCGACGGAGATATCGCGCCGGCTACCCCAGTTGATGGGCGCCTCGTGCTCGGCACGGCCCACGCCCCACCTAGGTCGTGTTTTCGCACCGCTGTGCCCTTTTTTGGGCGGGCGCTGTTGGGGTGCTGGGGGCTCGCGACCGCCAGGACGGCGTTCGCTGCGTCGATCCTTTCGAACAGCCAACCAGGATGCCCATCACGGATCGCCGCGCGAGCCGAAGCCCGGCCCCCGCCGGGGCACGATCCGCGAAGCGGCCCCAGTAGGGGCGACGCCCGCTCCCTCATCCGAAAGCCTTCAAAGAACACTCCCTCGCCGCCCGTGGTCCGGTCCACGAGGAGTACCCGCGTCGCGAGCGCCCCGCCGGTTCGTCGCGGCGAGCCGGCGGGCGTCGTACGCCCATCGCGGTACCCACTGCGTCGTTCCTCCCACGGCCGCCGCGTCAGTGTGGGAGAAGGGAAGCGAGCGCGCTGAGCGGCGGGGCGACGGACAGGCCCTTCGCGGGCAGGTACGGACGGGATGGCCCCCGCCTCTCGCCCCGAACACAGGGGCGCGCGACGCACCTGGTCTCGCGTCCCGGCCCGCGACGACCCGTCCAGCGACCAGCCCTCGGCCAAGCCGGACGCCGCTCGCCTGGAGGTACGGCGTCTCACCAGCGGCTTGCCCGCGTCACAGGGTCTGGTGGTGACTCCGGATGACCCGGGACCGCCAGCGTGACCTACGGATAGGGCGCGCCGTGGCCGGGGTCAACCCTGCGTCGCCTGCCGTGCGGCGAGTGCCCGGGCCATCCGTCCGACGAGGTCGAAGGGCACCGGGTCCCCCAACGGGAACTTCACCGTGCCCTTCGACGCTCGGTACGGCACCAGCTCTCGGACCAGTTCCTGGGCGGTGTCGGGAATCGGGTACACGCTCACGTGATGCTTCCAGCCGGCGAAGTGCACGACGTTCCTGCCGCCCAGGGTGAACGTCGGGATGTCGTAGCTGATCTTCTCCTGCGCCTCTGGCAAGGCGCTGTGGATCGTCTCCCGCAGGGCACTCAGTACCGTCTGGACGTCCGGCGGGAAAGTGGCGATGTATTCGTCGATGGTCTCGTAGTCGTGCGACATGTCGGAGTACCTACCCCGGGTTCCCCCTGGTCACCGCCTTCCGACGACCTCACCCACGAGACGTGCCTGGACCGTGCGGAGTGGGTACGCCGAGGTAAGCGGCTTGATCGCCCGGTAGTGCCACGACCGCGGCTTGGGGGGCACGGTGAAGGCCACACTGACGTTGCGCGTCGACGGTGAGGACCACACTCGCACCATCGACACCCGCACCACACTCCTGGACGCCCTGCGCGAGACGCTGGGCGTGACCTCGCCGAAGAAGGGATGCGGCCACGGCCAGTGCGGGTCCTGCACGGTCCTGGTCGACGGTCGACGCATGGTGTCCTGCCTGACGTTCGCGGTGGCACACGACGGTGCGAACATCACCACCGCCGCGGGGCTGTCCCGGGACGGCGAGCTCCATCCCGTCGCGCGCGCGTTCCTGCGGCGGGACGCGTTGCAGTGCGGGTTCTGTACTCCCGGCCAGATCTGCTCCACGGTCGCGATGCTGGAGGAGGTGCGGGCGGGCTGGCCGAGCCACGCCACCGAGGAGTCCGGCTCCCGCCCCCAGGCCACGCCGGACGAGCGTCGCCTCGGCGACGCGGAGATCCGGGAGCGCCTCAGCGGCAACCTCTGCCGGTGCGGTGCCTACGTGAACATCGTCGCCGCCGTGAAGGACGTCGCCGAATGAGACCGTTCACCTACCTTCGCCCGACCGACGAGCGGGAGGCCGTCGCCACGGTCGCCGACGACCCCGACGCCTCCTACATCGCCGGCGGAACCAACCTCGTCGACCACATGCTGCTGGGGCTGCGTTCCCCCACGACGTTGGTCGACGTGTCCCGTCTGCCGTTGGACCAGGTGGAGGAGCTTCCCGACGGCGGGATCCGGATCGGGGCCATGGTGCGCAACAGCGACCTGGCCGCGCATCCGTTGGTCCACGAGCACTATCCGATGCTCTCGGCGGCGCTGGTGTCCGGGGCGTCGGGACAGTTGCGCAACGCGGCCACGACCGGCGGGAACCTGCTGCAGCGGACGCGGTGCGTCTACTTCCAGAACCCGGCGATGCCGTGCAACAAGCGGGACCCCGGGTCGGGCTGTGCGGCACGGGAGGGGCACGGGCGCAACAACGCGGTGCTCGGTGTGTCGGAGCACTGCGTCGCCACCCACCCCTCGGACATGGCGGTGGCCCTCACCGCGTTGGACGCGCGGGTCCGCGTGCTGGGGCCGGACGGCACCCGGTCCGTTCCCCTCACGGAGTTCTACCTGTTGCCCGGCGACGCGCCGGAGCGGGAGACCGTGCTCCGGCACGGGGACCTGGTCACCGCCGTCGAACTTCCGGCACCCCCATCGCAGTCGCGGTCGCGGTATCGGAAGGTGCGCGACCGTGCGTCGTTCGCGTTCGCCCTGGTCTCGGCGGCGGTCGCGGTCGAGGTGCGGGACGAGACGATCACCCGGATCGGTCTGGCCTTCGGCGGCGTCGCGCACACCCCGTGGCGGGCGCGGCTCGCCGAGGAGATGCTGCTCGGAGTACCGCCCAGTGACGAGGCGTTCCACGGCGCGGTGACGGCGGAGTTCGCCCACGCCCAGCCGGGGCGGGACAACGCCTACAAGGTTCCAATGGCGGTCAACACGATGGTCGCCGCGCTACGCGACCTGACCTCGGAGGAGGTCCGATGACGAACCCGGTACGGCCGCGGGAGATCGGACGCCCCCTGGAACGGCTGGAGGGCGCGGCCAAGGTCACCGGCACGGCCACGTACGCCGACGACACCGCCGTCGTCCACCCGCTCTACGTGTTCCCCGTGGTGTCGACAGTGGCGCGAGCACGGATCCGTGCCGTCCACACCGACGCCGCCGCCGGACTGCCGGGCGTCCAGGCGGTGCTCACGCCGGACAACGCGCCTCGGCTGGCCGGCGCCGACTCCGGGGAGTTCGCGGTGTTGCAGTCGGACGAGGTCGAGTTCGCGGGGCAGATCGTGGCGGCCGTCGTGGCCGACACTCTGGAGGTGGCGCGGGACGCCGCCTCCCGGGTGCGGGTGGAGTATGAGGAGCGCACGGCGCGGTTGGCGTTCCGGGCCGACGACCCGGAGCTGTACACGCCGGGGAAGGTGAACCCCGCCTTCCAGAGTGATACCGACAGCGGCGACTTCCCCACGGCGTTCGCCGAGGCTCCCATCCAGGTGGACCGGACGTACCGGACCCCCATGGAGCACAACAACCCGATGGAGCCGCACTCCACGGTCGCCGTGTGGGACGAGGACCTCGCCGGTCTCACGCTGTACGACTCAACGCAGGGCGTGTACGTGGTGCGGCGGGTGCTCGCCCCGGTGTTCGGGCTGGCGCCGGACCGGCTGCGGGTGGTGTCGCACCACGTGGGGGGCGGGTTCGGGTCCAAGGGCGGTCCCCACGCGCACAACGTGCTCGCGGGACTGGCGGCGCGGGAGTTCCCCGGGCGGGCGGTGAAGCTGGCGCTGACCCGACAGCAGACGTACGGGTTGGCCGGGCACCGTACGCCCACCATCCAACGGGTGCGCCTCGGCGCGGACCGGGCGGGGAACATGCTCGCGGTCGGCCACGACGCGATCGTCCACACGTCCACGATCAAGGAGTTCGCCGAGCAGGTCGCGGTGGGAACGCGGATGATGTACGCGGCGCCGAACCGCCACACCTCGCACCGACTCGCCGCGTTGAACGTGCCGATCCCGTACTGGATGCGCGCCCCCGGCGAGACTCCCGGCATCTTCGCGCTGGAGATGGCGATGGACGAGCTCGCCGAGGCATGTGGCCTGGACCCGGTGGAGCTACGGGTGCGGAACGACCCGGCGGTGGACCCGGAGTCCGGCCTGCCCTGGTCGGGACGGCACTTGGTGGAGTGTCTGCGGCAGGGGGCGGACCGCTTCGGTTGGTGGGGCCGGGAGCCGGCTCCGGGGTCGAAGGGACCGCACCACCGGGGCGACTGGCTGGTCGGGCACGGGGTCGCGTCCATGGTGTATCCGCGCAACGCCATCGGCGGCTCGGTGGCCGAGGTGCGGGCCGCGGCGGACGGCGGCTACTCGGTGGGAATCGGCGCCGCGGACATCGGTACCGGTGCCCGCACCATTCTCACCCAGATCGCCGCCGACGCCTTGGACGTCCCGGTGGAGCGGGTCCACCTGCGGCTGGGGGACACCGACCAGCCCCACGCCAGCGTGGCGGGCGGTTCCTCGGGGACCACGTCGTGGGGGACGGCCATCGTGGCCGCGGCGGAGGTGTTTCGCGCCGAACACGGCCACGCTCCGCCGCCGGGTGCCCAGAGTCGAGCCGAGATGCCGCCCAACCCGGACGCGGACCGGTACTCGATGTACTCCTTCGGCGCCCAGTTCGTGGAGGCGTGGGTACACGGGGTCACCGGTGAGGTGCGGGTGCCACGGATGCTGGGCGTGTTCTCGGTGGGGCGGGTCATCAACCCTCGTACCGCGCGTTCCCAGTTCCTGGGCGGGATGACGATGGGGCTGTCGATGGCGCTGCACGAGGAGAGTCTGGTCGACCCCCGCTACGGCCACGTGGTGAATCGCGACCTCGCCGAGTACCACGTCGCCACCAACGCCGACGTAGTCGAACAGGAGGCGGTGTGGCTCGAGGAGGAGGATCCGCACTCCAACCCGATGGGCTCGCGCGGAATCGGGGAGATCGGCATCGTCGGCACGGCCGCCGCCGTCGCGAACGCCACCTACAACGCGACCGGCATCCGAGTGCGGGAGCTGCCGTTGACCCCGGACAAGTTCGTCCGGTGAGGGCCGGAAGTCGGCCCCTGTGGGGCCTCTCCCCTAGCGCTCGTCTGGTGGTCTGCGCGCCGCGGCCAGCACCGAGCCGCCGAGTACGAGACAGAGCGGTCGGTAGAAGGTCCTGTCCAGCTCACGGAACCTACGCCCCGGCTCCGACGCGCCCAGGGCCCGAAGGGCAACGGCACCGCCAAGAACACCCCGAGCGAGCAGCCCCACACCGACCAGCCTCCGGGCGTTCACCGCGCACCCGCTCTGGCCACCGACGCCCGCGACTCCGAGGGCGGCCCCCGCAGCGCCCACCGCCACCACGGCTGACGACGCTGGGGTGGGGACGTCCTCGGCGTTCCCAACGACCATTTCCGCCAGTTCCCCCTGACTCTTGGCCGGCCAAGGACTCCCCGAAGCCCAGAGGAAGTGGATCGCGCTGATCCCGAGGAGCCCAACAGTGGAGAACGCGGCCGACGCGTTGGCCAGCTTCCGCTTAGTCGACATACGCCGAGCGTATTCGGACACTTCGGCTCGGCGTGATCCGGGTCGGCGGACTGGGTGCCCGCACCACACGTCCACCCATCGACCTCATTCGACCAACGAGGTGACACGATCATGAGTTATCCCTTCGAGAGCCGGGCCGCTGAGGACGAAAGGCTGATCGTCCAGGGCAGGCTCCTCGACCCGCTGACAAGACGGGTTCTGGTCCAGGCGGGACTGGAGCCGGGGATGCGCGTCCTGGACCTGGGCAGCGGCGCCGGAAACATGTCCCGACT
The DNA here is from genome assembly GCF_018437505.1 of Spiractinospora alimapuensis. NCBI lineage: Bacteria > Bacillati > Actinomycetota > Actinomycetes > Streptosporangiales > Nocardiopsidaceae > Spiractinospora > Spiractinospora alimapuensis. The sequence continues at coordinate 3,186,380 of NZ_CP072467.1, forward strand.
CGCGGCCGACCTCGTGGGTGCGAGTGGCTCGGTGGTCGGGGTGGAGAAAGACCCCCATGCCATAGAGCTGGCTCGTCGTCGAACCGACCAGGCCAATGTCGAGTACCGGGTGGGGGACGTCCAGACCCTCGAAGGCGTGGAGGGCGGATTCGACGCCGCGATCGGACGACTCATCCTGATGTACATGCCCGATCAGGTCGAGGCGCTGCGCCAGGCGAGCGTGCGTCTCAACCCAGGCGGACTCCTCTACCTCCAAGAAGCAGACCTCACCTATCAGTGGGCCGCGCCGCCGACCCCCCTGTGGAGCCGGATCCACACGTGGGTGCTCGACACCTTCGAACGGGCGGGTGCCAACGCACGAACCGGCCCGTCCCTCTTCTCCCTGTTCGACGCCGCCGAGCTGCCCCACCCGACCCTGCTCGTCGAGGCGTACGCGGAAGGTGGAGCAGACGCCCCGGCCTGGGGATGGGCGAACGTGGTGACGGGGATCGTCCCCATGATGGAAAGGCTGGGTGTGGCCACGAAAGCGCAGGTGAACCCCGCCACTCTCGCCGACCGGCTCCTCGCTGAGACAACCACTGCGAGAGGCCACGTCATCGGCCCTCTCTTCACCTCGGCGTGGACATCAGTGCCGTGAGGCCCCACGCGCCTCCGCGATCAATCGTGTCCCTGGGCTGAGCCGGACCGGGAGGCACGAGAACAGTCCGACCCAGGGCCCTCGATGCACGAAAGGTGAGGTGGAGGCATTCGTCCCCATTGGAGGTACTCGTCGCCTGCGGCCCCCAGAGGACGGTGCGGTCACGAGACCGGCAAGATGAGTGGGGTCCAACCGCTCCGCGATCACTGCCAGCCCAGAGCCTCGACCTGACGTTCCGTCTCGACGGAGGCGTCATCGGGGAGCGAGCACGGGTCGAACCCCCAGTCAGGGGAACGGGCCGAGGGCGTTCGCCGTCGGGCCCTGGCCGCCACCGGGAACGGGGAGGCTCTTCCGCCGCACTCGCTGGTGGCTGTCTGTCCAGGACCTTCGTCCTCCCACTCCCACGAGACGAGCACCCACGCCCGGCCCGCGACGCCCCCAACAGCGCCGAATGCACTACAGGGATGACCACACGAAGCGCGGTCTTTCCTGACGAACCAGGCACGGCGAAACGCCGTCAACTCGCCGCTTTGACCCGCTCGGCGGCGTCGCGGTCGCGGCCTATGTGGACGAGTCCGGCGAAGAACGCGGCGAGGTCGTCGCCGGGGACCAGTGCTCCGAGTTCGTCTCCGGTCTGGGGGAGACCGAGGGCTTGGGCGCCCTTGAGGGTGGCCTTGTCGGCGTAGGGACGGAGCCAGTCCCAGACTTGTTGGACCTCACGGCAGAAGATGTCGGCGCCGGTGGGGCCGATCCCCTTGAACTCCTGGAGTTCGGTGACCAGGGCACGGCGGTCCTTGTTCTTCGCCGCGTCCATGCGGCGCAGGTCTCCCCGGTATCGGTCGAGGGCCCGTTGTGCGCACTCGCCGAGGCGGGTGGCGGTGCTCTCGTCGTAGCGGACGTAGTGGCCCCGTCCCAGGGCGTCCACCCGTTCCTGCCAGGTCAGCTCGGCCATGCCCTCGGCTGTGTTCCCGCCGGCCTTGTTGAGCTCCCGGGCCGCGTCGACGGCGATGGACGCCGAGATCCGTGTGCTGAGCAGGTTCGCGGCGACCAGGCTCTGCCACAGCGGTGCGGGTGTGTCGGCCAGGCGGATCCCGGCCTGCTCGACGATGGTCGTCCCCACCTCCGACTGGACCGTGTGGGCGATCCGATGCGCCTTCTCCACGCTCGACATGTCTCCTCCCCTCGTGCCCTCCGCGTCCCCTACCCGGTGACGGTCGCGTGGCGCGCAAACTCCGGGGAAAGAGTGGGTCCGGCCTGCGCCAACGGCTGTTTCCGGGGCCCGTTCCGGGGGCAGCGGCCTGAGCAGGAGGTGATCCCGATGACGCGGAAGCAGGAGCGGGACCACTTGCGGCAGCGCGAGGGCGGCATGTGGGCGCCGACGTCGCACCACCGGGGCAAGTGGAGTTCGTGGGTGTCGGTGTCGATGATCGCCGTGGGCTCGGTCGCCATCGGCGTCGCACTCGTCCTGGGTCTCTCAGTGCCGCTGCTCATCGTGGGTGTCGCCCTGATCGTGCTTGGATTTCTCGCCGGTCTGGTCTTCGACATGATGGGCGACGTCGTCCTCGACGAGAAACTCAAGGACACGGAGCCGCTGAACCCGCTCAAGGCACAGCGCCAACGGCGGAACCAGTCCGGCTCGCCCCACCCGGCCTGACTACACCGGGCGGTACGGACCGCTGTCCACGCGCGTCGGTCGATGCGGCGCCTCGTTCCCCATCGTGCGTGGGTCACTGGCCGCTGGGTCGGTCTCCGAGGGTGTCCACTCCTCGGCGAGTCCGCGTCGGTGTCCGGGAGCGGTTTCGGATCCTCCCCGTCCTCGGTCGACGCACGTCTCCGGTCACGCTTCCGACTGTCTTCCTCCATGGCCCCCACCTTCGTTCCTGACTGCTCCCCTTCCCGGTCCATCCCCGTTCATACACGTCGGGCCCCGGGTGCGATCGACCGCGCTGTACCAGGTGAGGGTGCACCCCTATGGGGTGGATGTGCGCAAATCCCGATCAGGGTGGAGAGGTCCTGATGGGGGGCGAGATGGGGGAGGTGGGGTTAGGGGGTGAGGCGGCGGCGCTCCAGCCACCGTGTGTCCACGGCGGAGGCCCGAAACTCCTCGTCCTCCAGCAACGTGACGTGCAGCCCCGCGGTGCTGCTGACCCCGTCGATCTCCAGCTCGGCCAGCGCCTGGCGGGCCCGGGCGAGGGCCTGGGTCCTATCGGCGCCCCAACAGATCACCTTGGCGAGCATGGAGTCGTAGAACGGGCTCACGGTGTCGCCCGCCGCGAAACCGGTGTCCACCCGCACCCCCGGCCCTCCGGGAACGGTGAAGGTGCCGAGGTTGCCGGGCGTCGGCGCGAAGTCGTTCGTGGGATCCTCCGCGTTGATCCGGACCTCGATCGCCGCCCCGGTCAGTTCCACGTCCACCTGGGCAAAGGACAACACCTCCCCCGCCGCGACCCGGAGTTGCTCGGCGACGAGATCCACCCCGGTCACACACTCGGTGATCGGGTGCTCGACCTGGATCCGCGTGTTCATCTCCATGAAGTAGAAGGATCCGTCCGGCTCCACGAGGAACTCCACGGTGCCGGCTCCCACGTAGTTCACGTGCTTGGCCAGCCGCACCGCCGCCGACGCGAGATCGGCGCGCACGGTGGCGCCCAGCCCTGGGGCGGGCGCCTCCTCGATGAGCTTCTGCCGACGGCGCTGCACCGAACAGTCGCGCTCGAAGAGGTGCACGACGTTGCCGTGCGTGTCCCCCATGACCTGGACCTCGATATGGCGTGCCCCCTCGATGGCACGCTCCAGGTACAGGGTGCCGTCGCCGAACGCCGCGCTGGCCTCCGCCTGCGCGGTGGGAAACACCTCGGAGAGCTCCTCGGGGCCGGCGACCGGGCGAATCCCACGACCGCCCCCACCCGCCGCGGCCTTGACCAGGATCGGATACCCGATGGCCTCGGCCTCCTGGGCCGCCGCGGCGACGTCGGCCACCGGACCGGACCCCGGCACGACGGGCACCCCGGCGGCGACTGCGGTCCGGCGGGCCTCGGACTTGTCGCCCATCTGGGCGATGACCTCCGCCGGCGGGCCGACGAAGACCAGTCCCCGCTCACGCACCGCCGCCGCGAACTCGGCGTTCTCGGCGAGGAACCCGTAGCCCGGGTGGACGGCGTCCGCCCCGGACGCCAGCGCGGCCTCCAGCACGGCCTCGATGTTCAGGTAGGACTTGGCCGCCGGGGATCCGCCGATGTGATGCGCGGCGTCGGCGAGTCGAACCCAGCGGGCGTCGGTGTCGGCCTTGGAATGGGCCGCGACCGCCTCGATCCCCGCCTCGTGGCAGGCCCGGAGGATTCGCAACGCGATCTCCCCCCGGTTGGCGACGAGCACCCGCCTCAGTCCGCTCATCGTGTTCCCTCCGTCCGCGCAGCCGTCTTTTCGTGCCTGGGGGCAAAGCCGTCCGAGGTGGCGGGGGCCGGTGCGCCGCGGCGCACCGGCCCCCGCCGCGAGCGGTCAGTCCTTCAGCTCGACGATGTCCTCACCGATGGTGACCTCGTCACCGTCCTCGATCAGGAAACCGGCCACGGTCCCGCCCTGTTCGGCCTTGACCTCGTTGAAGTTCTTCATCACCTCGATGAGGGCGATCGTCTGCCCGGGGACGATGGTGTCGCCCTCCCGCACGTAGGGGTCGTCCGTCGGCGACGGGCGGCGGTAGAAGACGCCCGGGATCGCGGCCTTGATCGTTGCCATCTCACTGCTCCTTCTGACTCCACACCTGTTCCGGACGGTACGGCGCCCGCCGGACTCGGCGATGTCCGGCGGCGACGAACGGGGCGTCACCTCCGCAGGGACGCGCGCGCCCGCTCCAGGCGGTCGCGTCGGTCGCGCCGCGCCGCGAGCGCGGTGTCGAGGTCCACCGGTTCGAACCGGACCTGGTCCCCGGACTTGGTCTGGGCGATGGTGTCGCGGTCCACGGAGATGACGGTGCCGACCGTCGCGTATCCGCCCGCGGTCACGGCGTCGTTGAGCAGCACGATCGGCTCGTCTCCACCGGGCACCTGGATCGAGCCGATCGGGTAGCCGAGGTCGACGACGTTGGCCGGGTCGCTCCCGGCACCGTGGGGCGGCTTTCGGTCGACGAACCGCAGTCGTCCGCCGCGCAGTCGGTAGCCGATCCGATCGGCGTCCTTGGTCACCTTCCACGGCACCTCGGAGAACTCCCGCATGGAGTCCTTGGTGACCCGGTAGCTGCACAGACCGATCATGGTGCGCAGCGTCGCCACGTGCGGGAAGGCTGGGCGTAGCTTCTCGGTGAGGGTGCTTCCGACCGCGGGCGGCGTGGCGCCGTCGTCGTCGAGTGGGAGGCGGTCGTCGTCCTTGAGCGCGCGGCCCTGGAACCCGCCGAGTCCGGTGAGGGTGTAGGTCGACCGGGAACCGAGGTACTCCTCCACCCCGATCCCGCCGCTGACCGCCACGTAGAGACGGGCACCCGCGCTCAGCATGGCGAACTCCAGCACGTCGCCGGCGCGGACCCGGAGCGTGCTCCACCGCTCCACCGGCTCGCCGTTGATCGTGACCGGCGCGTCCGCACCGGTCACGGCCACGTAGCGGTCGTCGGTGAACTCCAGGGTCGGTCCCACGTAGGTGGCTTCCAGAGCGGCGGCACCGTCGGGGTTCCCGACGAGCATGTTGGCGACGCGGTAGGAGTACTGGTCCATGGCGCCGGACGGCGGCATGCCCAGCGAGTAGTAGCCGTCACGGCCCTTGTCCTGAACGGTGGTGTGGAGGCCACCCTTACGTACCAACACGTCGCTCATCGGTACAGCACCTCCAACAGTTCGTTGTTGACACCGTCGGGATCGGCGAGGAAGTGGGCGGGAGAGAACTCGTACTCCCGGATCCGGTAGCGGAACGTGCCCTTCTCCACCTCGGCGCGCACCGCGTCGAACTCGGTCTGGTCGATGGACCGGTAGCGCAGGATGTCGCCGGGTCGGGGGAAGACGATGCTTTCGCGGAAGTCGGCGAGGCTCTGGGACAGGTCGAACACGGGCGCGGGCGCCAGCCCGAACAGTTGGTAGCCGCCGGCCCCGCGCACGGGGTAGACGACGGCGAACGCCCCACCGAAGCCAAACGCCCGCTCCGGGGTGTCGGTGCGGGGACGGACGTACTTGGGCACTTCGATCTGGCGCTCCTTGGGCACCATCTGGTAGCAGAAGGGCAGCCCGGGCACGAAACCGATCATGGTGACGAGGAAGGGCGCGCCGGAGAGGGCGTCGATCACCTGCGGCACGGTGTCGAACCCGTTGATCCGGGCCGCGTACTCCAGGTCGGACGCCTCGGGGTCCTGGTGCCGGTCCCGGAAGCGCATCAGCGTCTCGTGGGTCCACGGGTCGTTGTAGAGCACCGGGACGTCGACGAGTCGGGTGTGCAGGGTCTTGTCGGCGGCGAGGGGTTGGACGGTTCGTTCCAGTCCCTCGAGCCGCGCCACGAGTTCCGCCGGGTTCACCCGGTCGGGGTCGATCCGGATCAGGTAGGAGGCGTTGGATGGGCAGATGTCGATGACACCGTCGACGTTCTCCTCACGGAGGGCCGACGTGATCGCCATCGCCTTGAAGTTGGCTTCCAGGCTCATGGCTTCGTCTAACTCGACGAAGATGAACTCGTCACCGCCGTAGTCATACCGCGCCCGCGGCAATTCCACCGACGTCGTGGCCATTGGGTACCTCTCTGCTCGTCGTCGACGGTCTGTCCGGTTCCCGGTCCGGGCATTCCTCTCCGCTCGACCACGACCAACGAAACGTTCGGTCGGGTTTCCCGTGTGTGTCACACCTTCCCCCAGGCGCGGGAGTTATATCTAGTCACCGAGCAGGGAAAGATCAATGTCCTTGGCGCGGCGGGTGTTTCGGGTGATTCCGGTGTGTCGGGCGAACCCGGACGTATGTCGGGCGTATCTCCCGTGGAGGGTGGGAAACCTAGCCGGCATGGACACCGATGCGGGACCCCTGCCCGTGACCGGGCGTTCGGCTGATCCGTCGTGAGGAAGGGTGCGCAATGAAGAAGCTCATCGATCTCAACGCCGACGCGGGCGAGAGCATCGGGCGGTGGCGGCTGGGCCACGATGAGGAACTACTCCCCAAGGTGTCGTCGGTGAACGTCGCGTGCGGCTGGCACGCCGGCGACCCCGCCACCATGCGCCGGTCGGTGACGCTGGCCCAGGCCGGCGACACCGCGCTGGGGGCCCACCCGGGGCTGCCCGACCTGACGGGGTTCGGGCGGCGGGCGATGGCGCTCTCCCCCCAGGAGGCGGCGGACGCCTGCGTCTACCAGTATGGTGCGCTGCGCGCTTTCGCCGACAGCGTGGGCGTTCCCGTGACCCACATCAAGGCACACGGTGCCCTCTACGGAATGACGCTGCGGGACCAGGACCTCGCCGACGCCGTGGCCGACGCGACGACCCGGCTGGGTCTGATCACGGTGCTGCTCGCGGGGCCGACCGCCGACCGGGCCGCACAGCGGGGGGCACGCGTGGCCCGAGAGGCGTTCGCCGACCTCGAGTACCGGGACGACGGAACCATCATCATCGAACCCAACCCCGAGGCCAAGGATCCGGACGCCTGCGCGGAGAAGGCCGTCGGCATCCTCCGCGGCCACGTGTACTCCACCTCGGGCACGCGGGTTCCGGTGGACGCCGACACCATCTGCATCCACGGCGACCGGCCCAACGCCGTCGACGTCGCCGACGCCATCACCCGTCGTTTCGTCGAGGAGGGCGTACGGATGGCCCCGATGGCGGAGGTGTTGGCCGCCCGCGGCGCGTGACCGGATGGAGGTGCGCTGGCGCCCCGGTGGGGATGCCAGCGCACCAGCGCGCGCTTCGCTAGCCGGTCGCCGCGCCGGCGTGGCCCTGGGCCGCGCGCAGGGTCTCCCACACTCGCTGTGGGCTGGCCGGCATGTCGATGTGATCCACGCCGTACGGGCGTAGCGCGTCGATCACCGCGTTGATGACGGCGGGAGTCGAGGCGATACTGCCCGACTCGCCTACGCCCTTCACCCCCAGCGGGTTGGTGGGCGACGGCGTCGTCATGTGGTCCAGGGTGAAGTCGGGCAGGTCGGGCGCGGCCGGCGTCAGGTAGTCGGCCATGGCGGCGCTCATGAGATTGCCGTCGTCGTCGTAGACGGCCTCCTCGTAGAGCGCCTGGCCGATGCCCTGGGCGATGCCACCGTGCATCTGCCCGTCAACGATCTGGGTGTTGATGATGACTCCGCAGTCGTCGACGGCGAAGTACTTGGGCACCGTCACGTGCCCCGTCTCGGTGTCGACCTCCACCACGCAGACGTGCGTACCGAACGGATAGGTGAAGTTCGGCGGGTCGAAGAACTCCTGCTCCGACAGCCCCGGCTCCATCCCTTCCGGCAGGTCGGCCGCGGTGTGCGCGGCGACCGCCACCTCCTGGATCGTCACCGAGTTGCCCGGCGAGCCAGCCACCGTGAACCGTCCCTCGCGGAACTCGAGGTCGGACTCGGCGGCCTCCAACATGTGCGCGGCCAGCGTCCGTGCCTTGTCGACCACCTTCCCGCAGGCCAGGTGCACCGCTGTTCCGCCGTTGGCGGCGCTGCGCGACCCGTAGGTGTCCAGACCGTAGGGCGCGGCGTCGGTGTCGCCGTGGATCACCTGCACGTCGGCGAAGGGAACCCCCAGGGCGTCCGCCACGATCTGCGACCAGGTCGTCTCGTGTCCCTGGCCGTGCGGCGAGGTGCCGGTGACGACCTGGACGGTCCCGGTGGACATCATGCGCACGTGCGCGGTCTCCCAGCCCGGTGCATGCAGGCGCAGCGCGGCGGTCATCTTGGACGGCGAGAGACCGCCGTTCTCGGTGTAGCTGCACAGGCCGATGCCGAGCTGGCGCGGGTCGCCGGCGGCGCGCCGCCGCTCCTGTTCGGCGCGCAGGCCCTGGTAGTCCGCGAGCTCCAGTGCCTTGTCCAACGCCGCCTCGTAGTTGCCGGAGTCCATCTCCAGCCCGGCGGGCGTCGCGGCGCCGTTCTCGAACGGCGGGTGGTAGTTGCGGCGGCGTAGTTCGGCGGGGTCCATCCCGAGTCTGCGGGCCAACGCGTCCATCGCGCGCTCCACCCCGTAGATGCCCTCGGTCCGACCAGCGCCCCGGTAGGAGTCGGTGGGGGTCTTGTTGGTGAACACCCCCGTGCACTCCACGGAGAACGCGCCGAAGGTGTACACCCCTGGGAAGATGAACGCGCTCAGCACCGGGATTCCGGGCGTGAGCAGTTGCAGGTAGGCCCCCATGTCGGTCAGGATCCGCACCCGCATGCCCAACAGTCGTCCCTCGCTGGTGGCGGCGAGTTCGACGTGCTGCACCTGGCCGCGCCCGTGCGTCATGGTCTGGCTGTCCTCGGAGCGCTCGGCGACCCACTTCACGGGTTTGCCCAGCCGTCGCGCCAGGCCGATGCCGATGCACTCCTCCGGGTACACGTTGAGCTTGCCCCCGAAGCCACCGCCGACGTCGGGCGCGATCACGCGGAGGTTCTGTTCGGGCACGCCACACACACCGGCCAGCACACTGCGTAGGATGTGCGGGATCTGGGTGGAGGAGTGGACGGTGAAGCCGTCCCGCCCCGGTTCCGGGGTGACGACCACCGACCGTGGCTCCATCGGGGTCGGCTGCAGGCGCTGCTGCACGTATCGTTCCGCGATCGTCACGTCGGCCTCGGCGAACGCCGCGGCGACGTCGCCGGTCTCCAGGGCCCACGTGTAGCTCTTGTTGGTGCCCAGCCCCTCGTGCACGAGCGGACCGCCGATGGCCTGCTCGCTGTCGACCACGACCGGCAGCGGCGTGTAGTCGACGTCCACGTCCTCCAGCGCGTCGGCGGCGAGCCCCGGATCGGTGGCGACGACAACCGCCACCGCCTCACCGACGAAGTTCACCTCGTCCACCGCCATGGGTGGGTGGTCGGGGATCAGGATGTCCTCGGTCACCGGCCAGGCGCACGGGATGGAGGCCCATTCGTCGGCGAGATCGGCGCCGGTGAACACCGCGATGACGCCGGGACGACGCGCCGCCGCCTCCACGTCGATCCCGTCGATGCGGGCGTGGGCGAGCGGGCTGCGCAGGACGGCGACGTGCAGGGTGCCAGGAGGAGCCAGACTGTCGGTCCACCGGGCTCGGCCCGTCACCAGTGGGCCGTCTTCCTTGCGCGGTGTCGCGCTTCCGATCCGGCGCGGAAGGGTCTCGGTCATCGGGCATGCCTCCTCATTGGCGACACAGGCATCACCTGTCCCCATCACGAAGAAACCGTCACACGAAGCATCTCCATCACCCGTCGTGTCCACACCTCTCGGTGCGGAGAGCGCGTTGACGCCGACCCTCGAGAGGTTTACATTTGCTATCAAAGATATTTTGTTAGCAAACGAATAGCCGCACCGAAGAGGGGTTCCATGTCCATCCTGATCACCGGCGCTCGCGGGAACATCGGATCTCGCCTGGTCGAGACCCTGACCAACTCCGGGCACGAGGTGTGGGCCTCGGCGCGGGACACGACGTCCCTGCGCCTGCCACCCGGCGCCACACCACTCACGCTGGACATCGCCGACGCCGACGCCCCGGGCCAACTACCGGCGGACGTCGAGACCGTGTTCCTCTACCCCACGCTGGGCGGAGCCGCCGGTTTCCTGAAGGCCGCGCGCGAATCCTCCGTGCGCCACGTGGTCCTGTTGTCCTCGCCCGGTTCATACGAGGTCGGCGAGTACGAGGGGCCGATCGGCCAGGTTCACCGGGCGATGGAGCGGGCGATCGAGGACTCCGGACTGAAGCACACGGTCCTCTATCCCGGCTGGCTCGCCTCCAACGCCCAACGCGACTGGGGCGAGGCCATCCGCGGCGAGGGGCGCGTCGGCCTCACTCCGCCCAACGCCCACGTCGCCCCGATCCACCTCGACGACGTCGCGGAGGTCGCGGCGGCCCTGCTCACCGCCGAACAACACCGGTCCCGACTCCAGATCCTCACCGGCCCACGGTCCATGACCCAGGAGGAGGCGGTGGGCATCATCGCCAAGGAGACCGGGCGGGAGCTCGGAGTGGATGACGTGTCCAAGGAAGTCGCCTTGGAACGCCGCCCCGCCTGGATGCCGAAGGAAGTCCTGGAGAGCCTGTTGGACACCGCCACGGCGATGGTCGGGGTCCCGGCCACCCTCAACAACAACGTCGAGCGCGTTCTGGGCCGCCCGCCCCGCCCCTTCGAGGACTGGGTGGCGACCCACCGGGCGGAATTCCTGCCGGTGTAGCCTCGGCCCCTGGGCGACCAGCCCCCTCGGCCAGGGCTTGTTCGGCGGAAGGAACCCCATGGCACACGGCGCTCGCGAGCATCGCTACGCGGTCGAGGTCGTCTGGACCGGGAACCGGGGTGAGGGCACCACCGGTTACCGGGCCTTCGACCGGAATCACGAGATACGGGTGGAGGGCAAGCCCACTCTGACCGGCTCCGCCGACCCCGCGTTCCGCGGTGACCCGACGCACTGGAACCCCGAGGATCTGCTGGTCTCCTCACTCAGCGAGTGCCACATGCTGTGGTTCCTCCACCTCGCGGCGGTGAACGGTGTCGTGGTGACGGACTACCGCGACACCGCTACCGGCACGATGGCGGTGTCCCGCGACGGCGACGGCCAGTTCACCGAGGTCACGCTGCACCCAAGGGTGACGGTCCGAGACGCCGACATGGTGACCAAGGTCGAGAAGCTCCACACCGAGGCCAACGCCAAGTGCTTCATCGCCCGATCGGTGAACTTCCCCGTACACCACGCCCCGGAGACCCTGGTCGCGCCGGGATAGCGCGAGCCCTCGTTACGCTTCCTCGCCAGTGCACACGGAATCGGTTAACTCATGCGCTGTGGATTGTCGCGAAGCCCCACCAAGGGGCTAACTGTCGCGCTAGAACCATGAGTATGGTTTTGGTTTCCCACAGCGTCGACCAGGACGAGACCGGCGCGTGGTGTGCCCGTGCCGACCTAGGACAGTTCGGGGTCGCCTACGGCGAGGGCGACACACCGAACGAGGCTCTCTCCGATCTGCGGCAGGGCGTCGCATTGGTCTTCGAGGACGAGGGCGCGGCCCCATGAAACCGGGAACGTTGCGCTCAATCATCAGGGATGCCGACCTCACCGTGTCGGAGGTCATTCAACTCCTGTAAGAGAGCGGATGATCTGGCACCACGGAAACACGACACGACGTGGCAGTGGGTCTGGACAACCGGGCCGTCGCGGTACAGGGTGTTGCGAGACATTCGCGGGGCGCGCGCACACCCGACCGGACGACCGCGTGGCGGTTGCCGTCCGTAGTGAGGAGTGGGGTTCGCCATGGACCCGATGCAACCTCTGACCGACGCCTTCGCCGTGTTCAACGACGATTACTTCTGGCCCTTCGTCATCGTTGTCCTCGTCGCGATCAGCCTCTACTTCACCGTACGTCTGGGCTTCGTGCAGTTCCGGATGCTGCCCGAGATGCTGCGGTCCCTGCGCGGCGTCCGTGGGCGGGGGGAGGACCGCTCCAAGCAGATCTCCTCCCTCCAGGCGTTCATGGTGTCGGCCGCGGCCCGGGTCGGCACCGGCAACGTGGCGGGTGTGGCGACCGCGGTGACGGTCGGTGGGCCCGGCGCGGTGATGTGGATGTGGATCATGGCCCTCGTGGTGGGGGCCGCCAGCTTCGTGGAGTCCACGCTCGCGCAGTTGTACAAGGTCCCCTACCGCACCGGTTTCCGGGGCGGACCGGCCTACTACATGCTGCACGGGCTGGGGCAACGGTGGATGGGCGTGGTCTTCGCCATCACCATCACGATCACCTTCGGTTTCGTTTTCAACGCCGTCCAGTCCAACACGATCTCCACCACGTTGGTCGGCTCCGCCAACGAGGTCGGTCTGGCCACCGACGACATGGTGTGGCTGACGCCGACGATCGGCCTCGCCCTCGTCCTGCTCACCGGCGCGGTCATCTTCGGTGGCATCAAGCGCATCGCCCGCGTCGCCGAGGCGCTGGTGCCGCTGATGGCTCTGCTCTACCTGATCCTGGGCGTCGCCGTGGTGGCGCTGAACATCCGCGAGGTGCCGGGCGTCCTCTCCCTGATCGTCACCCAGGCCTTCGGTATCCGTGAGGTGGCCGGGGCCTCACTCGGGATGGCGATCATCCAGGGGGTGCGCCGCGGCATGTTCTCCAACGAGGCGGGCCTGGGTTCCGCCCCCAACGCCGGCGCGACCGCGAGCGTCAGCCACCCGGTGAAGCAGGGCCTCGTCCAGACCCTGGGCGTCTACTTCGACACCCTCATCGTCTGCTCGATCACGGCGTTCATCATCCTGCTGGGCAACCCCACCTACGGCGAGGACCGCGGCGCCACGATGACCCAGGACGCGCTCAACGCCAACCTGGGCAGTTGGGCGGTACACCTCCTCACCATCATCATCTTCCTGCTCGCGTTCACGTCCGTGCTCGGCAACTACTACTACGGCGAGTCCAACGTCGGTTTCCTCAGCTCCAGCGAACGTCTGCTCACGGGCTACAAGTGGCTGTTCCTGGTGGCGACGTTCCTCGGTTCCATCGGCTCGATCAGCCTGGTGTGGACCCTCGCCGACACGACGATGGGATTCATGGCCCTCATCAACCTGGCGGCGATCGCGCCGCTCGGCGGAATCGCGTACCTGCTGTTGAAGGACTACCGAACCCAACGCCGCGAGGGCCTCGACCCCGAGTTCCGCCTGTCCCGCCTCCCCCACCTGCGCAACGTCCAATGTTGGGGCCCGCCCCAGGAGGACGCGTCCATCGCCGCCACGGAACCCGCCAAGGACTGACGGCTCCGCCGCCAACACGCTCTCGAGGGGCCACCGACACCCGGGTGTCGGTGGCCCCTCGGCCCTGGCCCGGACGACCGACAGCGCGTATGCGGGCAAAAGCCTCATGGGGAACAGGCCGACACGTTCACGGCGATGTCAGGGAACCTGGGTAAAATCTCGCCACTCACACTCGCTCGGCAGGGACCGCCCCGTTGTCGGTCGCTATCCCCCACGCAGGCCCCTGCCGGCCGCTACCCGGCCTGCCAGCCAAGGGGATCCCTATGTCACGCGCCACCACTCGGGAGAGACTGCGCTACTGGTTCGACGGAACCATGGCTCGAGGGACCCCCGCGCTCATCGGGTGGCTCGCGGTGGTTCTGCTCACCATGATCCTCTTCTTCGGGGTGTCGACCTGGCTGCTGGTGCCCAGCACCGGTGACCTGGAGGGCAAGGGGTTCCTCGAGACGCTCTGGATCACCTTCATCCGGATCGCCGACCCGGGGGCGATCGGCAGTGACGACACCTCCAACGTGGCGTTCGTCGCGGTGATGCTGCTGGCCACGCTGGGCGGGATCATGGTGTTCAGCGCATTGGTGGGTGTGATCGCCACCGGTCTGGACAACAAGATCACCGAGCTGCGCAAGGGTCGGTCCCGCGTGCTGGAGTCCGACCACACGATCCTCCTCGGCTGGTCCGAGCAGGTCTTCATCATGCTCAACGAACTGATCGAGGCCAACGAGAGCGAGAAGCACGCCGCGGTCGCCATCCTCGCCGACCGCGACAAGGTGGAGATGGAGGACGAGATCCGGGAACGCATCCCGGACACGAAGACCACCCGGGTGATCTGCCGGACGGGGAGCCTCCTCAACCCACACGACCTGGAGATCACCAACCCGGACGAGTCCCGGTCGATCATCGTGGTGCCCAGCGGCGAGGAGGAGTCCGACCACCAGGTCATCAAGGTGCTGCTCGCGATCGCCAACCGGACCGGTGGCCGCGACTCCCCCTACAACGTGGTGGCCGCGGTCAACGACTCCCTCAGCCTCGGGCCCGCGCAGCTCGCCGGCGGGAGTTCGGCGCACATCGTGGACGTGGACGACGTCGCGTCCAGGCTGGTCGTGCAGACGGCGCTGCAGTCCGGACTGTCCGCGGTCTACACCGACCTGTTCGACTTCGGCGGGGACGAGATGTACATGTCCGAGGAGCCCCGCCTGGTGGGCTACGCCTTCGGGCAGTCACTCTTCGCCTACGCCACCTCCAGCGTGCTCGGCATGCGGCTCGCCGACGGCCAGATCCTCATCAACCCGCCGATGGACACCCCGATCCGCCCCGGCGACCAGCTCATCGTGATCGCCGAGGACGACAGCACCATCAAGCTGGACGGCGGGGCCACCCCCGTCCAGGAACAGGCGATCGTACGGCCCCTGGCTCCCCCGCCCACCCCCCGCATGATCCTGATCATCGGCTGGAACGAACGCGCCGGCCGCATCATCGAGCAGCTCGACAGCTACCTGCCGCCGGAGTCGTCCGTCCACGTCACGGCGCGGCACCCCGGCGCCAAGGACGAGATCGACTCGGTGCAGCCCACGCTGAAGAACACCTCAGTCGTGTTCGTGGCGGCCAACACCACCAGCCGGGAGTTCCTGGAGCGCCTGGACTACTCGACCTACCACCACGTCATCGTGCTGACCTACGACCACCTGGACCTGCAGACGGCCGACTCCCAGACCCTCGTCACGCTCCTGCACCTACGTGACCTCTCGGAGCTGCGGCGGCAGAAGTACTCGATCGTCACCGAGATGCGCGACGACCACAACCGCCAGCTCGCCCAGATCACCCAGACCGACGACTTCATCGTCAGCGGGAAGCTCATCAGCCTGCTCATGACCCAGATCTCGGAGAACCGACACCTGAGCACGGTCTTCGCGCAGCTCCTGGACCCCGAGGGGTCCGAGATCTACCTGAAGCCGGTGGAGGGCTACGTCCACCCCGGGTTCCCGATGGACTTCTACACGGTCCTGGAGTCCGCCCGCCGCCAGAACCAGATCGCCGTCGGCTACCGGATCCACGCCCGCGCCAACGACGAGGACTACGGCATCGTCCTCAACCCGAACAAGCGTGACCGCGTCACCTTCTCCCCCGGAGACCGCGTCATCGTACTGGCCGAGGACTGAGCCGCCACGAGCTGGGTGGACACACACGCGAACCTACTCCAGGGCGCAGGCCTGGCGTAGCCAGCCCGCGAAGAGTTCGACGTCCACGTCCGACGAGGTGTGGAGCTTCACCGCGGCCATGCGGCGCGCCCCGGGCTCCAAACGCCCCGACGGGTCGGTGATGTCCTGCCCCCGCCACAGACCGAAGGTGACGTACTTGGTGAAGCCCTTGATGTGGCAGACGGGGGACTGCCCCGGTCTGGCCCCGAGGCTCCACACCGGGTGTCCGTGCCAGACGGCGCCGGCGCCCGGGAGCACCTCCTCGATGACGGGGAGGAGAAGGGTGGCGATCTCGCGTTGCTCCTCGGGACGGGACGCGACGTAGTCGGCTACGGTCAGTGTGTTTGTCATGGGTGTTCCCTGTCGTCGGTGGTGTCGTTGGGTCGGCGGCTCTGGGTACGGTGTCGGAGCTCGCGGCGCAGGAGCCACGCCGTGGTGGAGAGCCACAGCATCGCCGGGATCACCCCGGCCGCCAGGGTGAGGGACCCCGCCGGTCCCCCGGTCATCGCCCAGCCGTTACCGAGCGGCACCGCGACTCCCGCGACGAGCGAGACCACCGAGAGACCACGCTGGCCACGGTGGCCGAAGTACCGGCGCAGGACCAGGCAGGCGACGGCGAGCGCGGTGAAGGAGATCGCCCCGGCGGCGAGGTGGCCGCCCGCGTGCCAGGAGAGCGAGTTCGGGGGTCCCGCCGGGGTCCCGACCGGGAATCCGTCGGCGGGGTCCATCACCAGCACGCCCGCGGCGACCATCCCCGCACCGTAGACGGCGACGAGACGTGGCGCCCACGTCCCACCTGGTGCGCCCGCGAGCACGCGCCGCAGACCGACGGCACCACCGACGATCAGCACGCCCGCCACGACGAAGTTGGTGATCTGCAACCAGCCCATCTCACCGGTGCTCAGCGCGCTGAGCGGATGCCGCAGGAGGGTGAACCCCTCTCTCGTCCCCGCCTGCGCCAGGGAGACGCACGCCCACAGCGGCCCGGCCATCGCGGCTCCGGCGAGCAGCACGGATGTGCGCGGTGGGTCCAGGGAAGGGGTGGGGTCGGTGGTCCTTGTGTGGTCGGTCGTCATGGCTCCCCACGAATCGTCGAAAGGTGTCTCGCCTCCACGTCGCCACGACGATGTGACAGGGAACGACTCCAATACCTGTCACCTGACATCGTCGACGTAGGGGTGCACACTGACCTGATGAGGAGAGATCGATGCGCTATCTGATGACCACCACCGCCTCCAGCGCCGCGGCGGACGAGAACCTGCACGTCGAGATGGGGAAGTTCGTCGAGGAGCTGACCGCGTCCGGCGTTCTCCTCGCCACCGGCGGACTGGAGCCGGACGGAACCCGGGTCACGTCTTCAGGCGACGAGATCACGGTCACCGACGGACCGTTCGCCGAGTCCAAGGACGCCATCGCGGGCTTCGCGCTCGTGGAGGTCCGGTCCAAGGAGGAGGCGATCGAGGTCACCCGCCGCTTCCGCCGCATCGTGGGCGACGGTGCGAGCACGATCCGGCAGGTGTTCGGTCCCCAGTGACGAGAACACGGTGAACGGCGGATCTCGCCCGACCCCGCGGACCAGCGCCCGCGGGGTCGTCGGAATGGTGCGGATCCCGTGACAGGGCACGAGGAGACCCACCGCACCGTCGACGCGGTGTGGAAACTGGAGTCCGCGCGCGTCATCGCCGGCCTCACCCGGATGGTGCGCGACGTCGGCACCGCTGAGGAGCTGGCCCAGGACGCCCTCCTCGACGCGCTGGAGACGTGGCCCGTGTCCGGCACCCCGCACAACCCCGGCGCGTGGCTCATGACCGTGGCCAAGCGGCGCGCCGTTGACCACATCCGACGCGAACGACGGCGCGCCGCCGCGCACGAACAGGTCGCCCGCGACCTCGACCGGCCAGCGGCGGAGGTACCGAACGACGACGTGCTGCGCCTGCTGTTCCTCTGCGCGCACCCCCTGCTGCCCGCGCCGGAACGGACGGCGCTCACCCTCCGGTTGGTGGGGGGACTCAGCGCGCGGGAGACGGCCCGCGCGTTTCTCACGACGGAGTCCACGATCACCCGACGCGTCGCCGCCGCGAAACGCACCCTCGCCGAGGCCCACGTCGGGTTCGAGGAACTGGCGCCGGAAGCGATTCCCGAGCGCGTCGCGTCGGTTCTGGATGTCATCTACCTCGTCTTCAACGAGGGATACTCCGCCACGGCCGGAGAGGAACTCCTGCGTCCGGAGCTGTGCCAGGAGGCGCTACGCCTGGGCCGACTACTCGCCGAGGTCGCCCCGCCCAACGCGGAGGTGTACGGCCTGGTGGCGTTGATGGAGCTCCACGCCGCCCGTGCCGCCACCCGGATCGGCCCGAACGGGGAGCCGGTGCAGCTCCACCTACAGAATCGGGGCCGCTGGGACCGGTTGTTGATCGACCGGGGCTTCGCCGCGATGTTGCGGGCGCGGGAGATCGGGGGGCCGCCCGGCCCGTACCTGCTGCAGGCGGCGATCGCGGTGTGCCATGCCCAGGCCCGGCGGGCCGAGGACACCGACTGGGAGCGCATCGCCTCCCTCTACGCGGCGCTGGCGACGCTGTCGCCCACCCCGGTGGTGCGTCTCAACCAGGCCGTCGCGGTGGGGATGGCCCACGGAGCCAAGGCCGGGCTCGACCTCGTCGACACGTTGGCGTCCGATCACGCGCTGCGCGACTACCACCTCCTGCCCAGCGTGCGCGGCGACCTCCTGGAACGCCTCGGCCGCCACGCCGAGGGGGCGCGAGTTCCACCGCGCGGCCGACCTCGCGAACAACGCCGCGGAGAGTGACTTCCTGCGGCGCAGGGCCACGGCCGTGGCCGCCCCCACGCCGGACCCCACCGAGCCCTCACTCGCCGACGCGGCGACGCAGTTCCTGGGGCACAGCCGCCTGAGTGCCGAGGCGCGCCGCTCCTACGGCCAGACCCTCCGCCGCCTCTGCCGCTCCCTCGGCGCGCACACACCCTTGTCGTCGGTGACGGCCGAGCAGGTGGCGCGGGTCTTCGACCTGGCGTGGGCGAACGCCGCCCCGGCGACGTGGAACCGCCACCGCTCCGCCCTGCGATCCTTCGGCGACTGGGTGGCCCGGGAGGACCTCGCGGCCCACCTGGGCCGACGCCCCCAGCCGCGCGTCCCCGCAGGCGGACTGAGCCCGACCCAGTTGGAACGACTGTGGGCGCGAACCGATCTCCCGTTACGCGAACGCACGCTCTGGCGTCTCCTGCACGAGTCCGCCGCGACGACCACACGCGTTCTCGCCCTCAACGTCGAGGACCTCGACCTGGCCGACCGCCGGGCCCGGACGGCGACCTCATGGCTCCAGTGGCGCTCCGCGACAGCCCAGCTCCTACCCCAGCTGATCGGCGACCGCACCCACGGCCCCCTGTTCCTCTCCGACCGCAAACCCGCTCCGGCCCGCACCCCAGCCGCCACCGATCTCTGCCCCGACACCGGCCGACGCCGCCTCTCCTACCCCCGCGCGGAGTACCTGTTCAAGCGGGCGACGAAGACCTTGGACCCCACCGGCGAGGGATACACCCTGCGCTGCCTGCGCGGGTGACGCCCGCACTCCCGGCCGCGACGAGACCTCAGGGTTGTTTCCCGGTGCCGTTACACCCGGGGCAGGTGACCTGCACTGTCTTCTCGGGCTTCCCGGCCTCGCCGTCGCCGGTCGAGGTCTGGATCTTGCCGCTCCCTTGACACATGGAGCAGGTGACAGGGTCTTGGCGGTGCTTGGCCATCAGGAGAACCTCCCCTGGATCTGGTTGTCGGGGTGGTGGAGCCAGAGGCGTTGGCCTTCGGCGTCGACGGTGAGCCCGAAACGATCCATGTCCGGCTCTCCCCATCCGACCCAGGCGAGATAGGCCGCCTCCAGTTCCCCCCACAAGTCACGCGGTCCGGACTGCGTAACCTGGGCTGTTCCTCCTCCGGACGACTGGGTCGCGAGCGCGTGGGAATCCCTGGCGACGTCCCGAAGCGCGATCCGGTAGGTTCCGTCCGTGGGGTTCGTCGCGCCGCTTCCCACCGACACCCCAGGCAACAAGGCGGCGAAGGCAAGTCGCAGCCCCGGGTTCGCGTGACCGATCCGGCGTGGGTCGACCTCGGCGACGGACTCACGGGTTTCCCCCTGGATGGGCGGACGGCCGACGCGCTGCGCGCGCAGCATCGTGTATCCGGCGCTGCCGACGCACCGCCCCACGGCGGCCGACCCCGTGGCGCTGAGCCGGACCCGGAACCCGAAGTTGTGCGGGTCCGGCATCCACGGGGCCACGATGATCCCTCCTGGGCGGGTCTGCTCCACCCAGGCGTAGGGGAACTCGCGAACACCGCAGGTGACGTGGAGACGGTCATAGGGCGCGCCCTCGGGGGCGCCGAACGCGCCATCAACCACAAGGAGCGTCGGGGTGAACCCCATCCGTTCCAGGTTCACCCGGGCGGTGGCCGCCAATCGTTCGTCCACCTCGACGGAGGTCACGCTCGTCGAACCCAGTCGGGCCGACAGCAGACCGGCCGTCCATCCGGTGCCCGTACCGATCTCCAGTACGCGATCACCCGGATAGGGGTCGAGGAGACGCAGGAACGCGAACACCACCCCCGGCGACGAACAAGAACTCGTCCAGTCCACCACCTGCACGGCCGTTCGCGGCGACAACTCCGTCCGACCGTCGTCCACCTGGGTGATGATGGCGCTGTCCCCCAGCACCGCCTCTTCCCAGCCCCGTGGGTCCTGGTCGCGGTCGATCCAGGTGAACGCGCCCGCGTCGAACCCCCGATCCGGCACGAACGCCTTTCGGGGGGCCGCGGTCAACGCCTCGGCCCAGTCCTCGCCGGCCAACCGCACCAGCTCGTCCGGCGCACCACCCATACCGCGACACTAGACCGTCACCTCACATCCCGGAAGCACTTCCACGGACACAAACCCCTACCCACCGCACGTGCCTCGGGGATCGACCACGGTGGACAATGGGGCACGGCGGATGCGGGCCAGTCGGGTGCGAGTGGAGGCCGATGGTGGGGACGGCGTTGCGGGTGGTCATCGCCGAGGACTCCGCGTTGTTGCGGGAGGGGCTGGTCCGGCTGTTGGCGGAGGAGGGGCACGAGGTGGTGGCCTCGGTGGGCGACGCTCCCTCCCTGCTGAAGGCCGTCCGGGAGTCCGCTCCCGACGTCGCCGTGGTCGACGTCCGGATGCCGCCGAGCCACACCAGCGAGGGCCTCCAAGCAGCTGTACAGCTCCGGCGGGAACTCCCCGACATGGGGGTCCTGGTGCTTTCGCAGTACGTGGAGCGGGAGTACGCGACCCAGCTCTACATGGAGAACTCCGAAGGCGTCGGCTACCTGTTGAAGGACCGCGTCGGCCAGGTGGGCGAGTTCCTGGACGCGTTGGAACGCGTCGCGGCCGGCGGCGCCGCGTTCGACCCCCAGGTGGTCCGCCACCTCATCGCCGGCGGGCAACGCCGCGACCCCCTGGAGAGCCTCACCCCGCGCGAACGGGACATCATCGAACTCATGGCCCAGGGCCACACCAACGCGGCGATCAGCGCGCGGCTCCATATCTCCCAGAGCGCCGTGGAGAAGCACGTCAACGCCATCTTCGACAAGCTGCACCTGGGCGACACCGCCGGATACAGCCGCCGCATCCTCACCGTTCTCCACTACATCGGCGCCTGAGCCGGCCCGCCCACGGTGCGGCGGGGGAACTGCGGTTTCCCACAGGGTAGGTGGGTGGTCATCCCCGTACCGCCAGTGGTGGGGGATCCGTAGCTTCGTCGGTATGCGCAGCACAGACACCGTCTCCGAACCACCCACGACCACGGCGCGTCTCCCACTACGCGAGATCGTCGCCTTCGTCCTCCTGGCCTACGGCCTGGCGTGGCTCGTCTACCTCCCCGCGGTCAGCGGCGGTGCGGGCCCCGAGGACCCCATCTACGGCATCAGCGCGTCGCTCTACATGTTCACGCCGGGCGTCGCGGCCCTGCTGATCACCTACTTCCTCTGGAAACCCCGGAGCGGTCTCCGGGCACTCGGCATCGTGCCGTTGCGTCCGATCCGCAGGGTCGGCGGCTACTCGTTGCTCGCCCTAGTCGTTCTCCCCATCGTGGGTGCGGTCGCCCCATGGGTCGCCGCCGCCTTCGGGGTGATCAAACTGGACCTCACCACCTTCTCCGGGTTCCGCGCCGCGCTGGAGGAACGTGCACCGGCCGTGGTCCCCTACCTGCCCGACGCCGGTTTCCCCCTGGTGGGGCTGCTGGTCGCCGTCGGCTTCGTGGCGGCCACGATCCTCCCGATGGTGTTGCTGACCTGCCTGGGCGAGGAGATCGGGTGGCGCGGCTACCTCCTGCCCCGCCTGCTGCCGCTCGGGGTCTGGCCGGCCCTCGTCGTGAGCGGGGTGGTGCACGCCTTCTGGCACAGCCCCCAACTCTTCCTGCAGATCCGCTCCGGCTCGATGGACGCGGGCGTCATCGTGGTGTACGTCCTCGGGGTCACCGTGCTGGGCCTCGTGATCGGGTGGCTGCGTCTCGCCTCCGGCTCGGTGTGGCCGGCGACGATCGCCCACGCGGCGAACAACAGCTTCGCGATCCTCGGGTTCCTCCTGGTGTCGGACGCCGACACCCCCACGAGCGCCGTCCTGTACTCCGGCAACACCGGTGGCGTGATCGGCATCGCGGTGACCCTCGCCCTGGTCGTTCCGTTGGCGCTCACCGGACAGCTTCGGGTCCGGTCCTTCGACCCGGTCCTGGAGCACGCGACCGTCCGGAAACCGTGATTCCCTTGAGTGTGCGCCCAGGGTCATCAGCCGGAACACGTCAGGCGCTCGCCATCCTGCGGGGCTTGGTCTCGCGCGTCGGCGGGCAGTTCCTCGGTCTCGTGCTGGGCTCGGTGTTCGCCTGGGCGACGCTGGGCTGGGTGATGGTCAGCGGCGTGGCGGTCGTACTCACGTCCCCCCTTCCGTCCGTCGCCCGCCGCACACGCTCATGGTGGTCCCTCGGCGGAGACGTCCTGATCGCGGGCGAACAATGGCGCCTCTCCCGGTGGCTCGACTGCGACATCCAGCGCCCGGGCGGTGTCGAGGGCAGCGGGCTCGCCTACCTGCTACTGCGGATCCCGATCGGGCTCACCACCGGCTACCTCATCTTCAACGCGGTGTTCATGATCGGCCTGTTGTTCGGTGGTGCGCTCTGGGCCGGCACCGCCGGCGACGGGACGCCCATCGAGATCAGCCTGCCGGGCGTCGACATGACCCCGGCCCCGTGGACCCTCGGCGCGTTCCTCGGCGCGTTCGTCATCGCGATGGCGATGGTGGGCACGGTCCTCATGGCGGCCGGGGACCGAGCGCTGGCCCGCCGCCTCCTCGGTCCCGACCTGAGGGATCGGTTGGAGCGGCGGATCAGCGAGCTGACCGAGAGCCGCGCCGCCGTGGTCTCCGCCGTGGACGAGGAGCGCCGCCGCATCGAACGGGACCTCCACGACGGCGTGCAACAGCGGACGGTGGCGCTGGCCATCCTCCTCGGACGCGCGGTGCGGCGCGGGGGTCAGGGGGGTGGGCAAGGTGGTGGGTGGGACGGCGAGGACCTCCTCCAACAGGCACACGACCAGTCCCTCCACCTGGTCGACGAACTGCGCGACGTGGCCTGGCGGGTCTACCCCCGCACGCTGGACGAACTGGGGCTGTCCGCGAGTCTCGCCACCATCGCGGAGAACTCGGCGATCCCCGTCACCGTGCGGGACGCCCTCACGCGACGACCAGCCGCGACGACCGAGACCGCCGTCTACTTCGTCGCCCGCGAGGCCATCACCAACGCGGTGAAACACGCCAACGCCACCGAGGTGACGGTGGACCTGGCCGAGGACCCGACCGCGGACACCCTCGAGATCCACATCCACGACGACGGTGAGGGGGGAGCGGACCCGAACGGGAGCGGGCTCCAGGGCCTGCGCCAGCGCGTCGCCGCCCTGGACGGAACCTTCGCGCTCCACAGCCCGCCCGGTGGCCCCACCACGGTGACCGCGCGTTTCTCCACCGACCGCGCCCCCGACGCCTGAGGTCCGCTCCCCGCCACGCTCCGGTCACGCCGTCCGACGGAGCCGGCGCAACGGCACCGCGTATGCACAAAGGCACACCGCAGCGGTGTCCGGCGGGCAATCCACTCCCCCGTCTCCCACTGATGGACTGCGTTTCGGCCGCTCACCCGGCCACCGACATCGAGGAGGCACCATGCGCGACGCAGCCCGCCGCACCACACGCTCCATCGTCACGACCACCGCGGTTCTCGCCCTGGGGCTGGGAACCGTCCCGGCCCATGCCGACACCGACCCCCGCGCCGACCGCCCGGACTCCCCTGGAGACACGATCACCGAAGAGATCGAGGCGGTCGTGGACTCCGAGATCGCGTCGGCCGTCATCGCACGTCACCAGGACAGTGCCACCCACTGGGCGGGGAGCGCGGGCGTCGCCGACCTCGGACGTGAGGCCCCGGCCGACCCCGACGGGTACTTCCGCGCCGCGAGCAACACCAAGACCTTCGTCGCGACGGTCATCATGCAACTGGTGGACGAGGGCCGTGTGGACCTGGACCACCCCATCGAGAACTACCTCCCCGGGACGGTTCCCGACGGGGACACCGTCACGGTGCGCCAGATCCTCAACCACACCAGCGGCATCCACAACTACACCAGCGTCCCCGGGTTCGAGATCGGGACGTGGCGCGGCGACAACCGGTTCACCAGCTACGAGCCCCAGGAACTGCTCGACGCCGCGTTCGCCAACGACCCGTACTTCGCCCCCGGGGAGGGCTGGCACTACTCCAACACGAACTACATCCTGGCGGGCCTGTTGATCGAGGCGGTCACCGGCCGGCCCTACGCGGAGGAGGTCACCGACCGCGTTCTCGAGCCGCTGAACCTGGAGCACACGGTGTTCCCGGGGACCGACCACCGGCTGCCCGAGCCGCACGCGACGGGCTACACGCTCGTCGACGGCGAGTACGTGGACGCCACGGAGTACAACCCGTCGATCGGCTGGGCCGCCGGCGAGATGACGTCCACCACCGCGGACCTCGCCCGCTTCCTCGACGCGCTGTTCGACGGCGAGTTGACCAGCGAGGAGTCGCTGGACGAGATGCTGGACCCGGTCGACACCGGGAGCGGCTACGGGTACGGCCTCGGCCTGCGCAGCTACGAGCTCGACTGCGGAACCGTGTGGGGGCACGGCGGGACGGAGGTCGCCTACGTCAGCATGATGACCCGCTCCGAGGACGGCGACACCGCGGTCATCGCCGGAAGCCTGTACCGGACCGATCTCGCCCAGCCGGACCTGCGGGAACGATTGCTCGAATCGGCGCACTGCGCGGGGTGACGCACGGCGGGTTCGTCTCCTAGGCTCCGGTCATGACGCGCACGGTCTACCTGTGGCACGACGGGGCGAAGCCCCCCGCGGAGCTCCGGATCACCCAGGTGTACGGGTGGCTGTTCGACCCCCACGGCCGGCTCGTGGCCTGCTACGACAACGGCGCGTGGGGGATGCCGGGCGGCCGCCCCGAGGCCGTCGACGAGAGTCATCACGACACCCTGGTCCGCGAGGTGGACGAGGAGGTCCAGGTGCGTTTCACCGACGCGGCCTACCTCGGCTACCAGGAGGTGCGTCGAGGCGGGCGTTCGCCCGTTGCCCAGCTCCGGTTCGTCGCCCGGATCACGGAGCTGCTGCCCCGCCGTCCCGACCCCGACCACGGCCGTACCCACGCCCGCCTACTGGCACCGGTACCCAACGTTCTGACCCGACTGGACTGGGGGCCGTCCGCGGAAGCGCAGGCGAGGAGCGCGACCGCGATCGCGGAGGCACGGTGGGCGCTCCCCGTCACCTCCCCGACGAAGACGGCCTCGCTGAACTGACGCCGCCGCTCGCGGTCACGGACCACCGGGAAAGCACGACCGACGCCGCTCGGAACCGGCCGCGCGCTACGCAAGGGTGACGCGCAGCTCCTCCCTGCCGCGGGCGGAGGCGAGACGCTCGGCCTCGTCGCGCAGAGCGTCCCGGGGGAGCTCCTGGAAAGCGGTGACGGTCAGGTCGAGGCGTCGCGCCGTCGTCTTCGCGCGCCAGGTGCCGACGACCTCCCCGTCCAACCACGCGACGCCCGGGTTGCCAAGCATCCGCCACACGGCCTTGCGGTGTTCGGTGGAGGGGACCAGGAACTCCCGGTCCCGCCCCTGGAGCCAGGGGTCGAGCGGTGGAAGCAGGCGCAGGGTCCCCGGTCGGGGGACCTCGACCTCACTCAGGAGAGCCTCGCTGGCCGTGGGCAGCCAGCGCTTCCTTCCCTCCGTGTCCACCCGCACCGGCACGGTGTCCTCGGGCCACACCTCGCGCAGGGCAGTGGCGGAGGTGCCGAGGAACCCGGCCGCCTCCGCGAGCGTGGCCGGGCCGTGGAGGCGGAGGTAGGCGGTGACGACCTCGGCCGTTCCCTCGGCGTGCTCGGGGACGGGCCAACGGTTCTCGATCGGGGTCACCACCGCCGGGGTCGTGCCCGGAACCAGCGAGAAACCGGCGAAGATCCCAACGAGCTGGAACACGTTGCCGTAGACGTGCTCGGTCCCGCACACCCGGCAGAAGTACCGGTAGGCGGCGGGCAGCGAACGCGTCACCTGGCCGCTCAGGTCACCCCGACCGATCGGTCCCGCCGCGGTGGCCTCGCGTTCCGCCTCGGCGACGGCGGTGAACGCGTCCAGGCCGGCGATTCCCGCCTCGCCGAGGGCCTTGCGTTCGCTGGTCAGTCGAGTCCAGGCGTCCCGCTCGCCCACCGGCCACAGGGCCGTGGCCAGCCCGGGCAGGTCGGCCCGCCGGTGGAGGTGCGGCGCTCCGCGAAACGACCACACCGTGAGGTGGTCGACGCCCCAGGGGGCGTCTCCCTCCGGATCGGGCACCTGGTTGAGCCGTGCCCCCAGCGCCGCCGCCACCGCGGATCCCGACGGGGCCTGGATCCCCAGGTCGAGTACGCTCAGCTCGTCCATGCTGTCGGTGCGCCGGTCCAGGCCCTGGACGTGCGCACGGTAGGCCAGGGCCTGGGACCGCGAGATCTCCAACATCGCCGGCGCTCCCGTCACGCCTGTCGTCCGAGCTTGGCGAGGAGCCGGGTCTGTGCGTCGGCCCCCTCGGGTGGTGTGACCTCCTCGCCGCACACGTCCTTGCGCCGGACGTTGTCCCCGAACCTTGCCACCCGTTCCCAGGCGAGGTCGATCTCGTCGGGAACGATGAGTTCGTCGCCACCCGTGGCACGGGCGAGATCCCACCGGTGCACCACGAGATCGAAGTTGAGGAACATGTCGACGGCCGCGTCGAAGCGGGTGCGCCCGAAGAACCCGTCGAACTCGGCTCCGGCCCGTTCGGGGGCGTCCAGGTCCGCCTGGACCACCGCCCGCGCGGCGTCCCACGCGGCCACGGGGTCGTCGTCCACTGAGGGGATCTCGCCCAGGCTTCGGCCCACCAGCGCCAGGAAGTACCCCTGGGTGTCCACCACGTGGCGAACGACGTCGCGCGCCGTCCACTCCTCGCAGGGCGACTGGTTCTCCCAACGATCACCAGGGACCTTCGCCACGACGTCCGCGAACGCCGCGCCCAGCTGGGCGTACCGCTCTGAAATATCGCTCATCACTGGTCAACTCCCGTGCGTGTTTCCTTCTGTTCTTCCTCCATCCTGCGCTGGTAAGCCCCGATCGTCTTGAAGAAACACGACGTCACCGCGACTCCGAGTGAGTGGTGGCCAGAGCGGGGGCGCGGGGAGTGGACTGTGGGTCAGGCACTCCGGTGGGCCACGGTGCGCCACAGCCCGGAATCGCTCTGGTCGTGGTGGGCGACGGTGAACCCGTGTTCGACGAGTCGCTCGACCACCCAGTCGGCGGCCAGCCGGAGTTTGGGGTAGCTACTCGTGGCGAAGGTCCATCCGTCGGCGCTACGGGTGTGAACGATGTCGTGCACCTCAACCGTGTCCTCGTCGGCGAAGTCCAGGAAACACGTCATGATCTGATCGTCGGTGCTGCGAACCGGGATGGCCCGGTCGGTACCGTAGAGCGGACGGGAGAGGTCCCGATAGGTGAGGACGAGCCGACCGCCCGAACACAGCGCGCGCGCCGCCGCCTCGAAGACCGCCTCGACGCCCGCCCGGTCGGGCAGGTGAAGCAGTGTGTCACCCATGCACACGGCGGCGTCGAGGGCTCCGGTGGCGAGCTTGTCGAGGGCACTCACCGCGTGGTCGTGGACGGTCTCCACGGCGGGTCGACCCCTGGCGTGCGCTCGGAGCTCCTCGAGCAACGACCCGTCGGTGTCGATCGCGAGGACGTGACCGTAGCCCATGTCCGCGAGCGCGAGGGTCTGCGCTCCGGACCCACATCCGAGATCGGCGACGGTCCCCGATCCCAGGGAGGCCGGTCCGCCGAGCAGCGTCCCCAGCAACGCTCGCTGGGTCCGTGCGGTGTGTTCGATGTCGCCGCCCAGCATCCAGGTGTAGTTCGGGGCGAGCAGCCGACGGTAGTGGTCTTCGACTCTGACGCTCACGTCGCTGGTACCTCTGTTCTGTTCGGGGCGCGGCCACGCGTCACGAGTGGGCCGAAGACGCGAGGGGGACGGCGCGGCTCGTTCCGGGCGGTGTCGAGGATAGTAGTGACCCTTCACCCGCTCCTCGAATCCTGCCCCCACACCCTTTCGATTGGTCGCCCCTGAACTGGGAGAAAGACATCACCCCCCGCGAATGTCGGGACGATGGTGCGACATAGGATGAGGAGGTGGTCAAGGACGTGGGTCAGGACGCGCGGGGCATCATCGCCCCGGACGCCGGGCTGACCCAGTTCCGGATGGACCGATTCGCGCCCTCCACGGAGATCAACCGGCTGGTGGACCGGTACTGGCTCATCCGTTGGGACCTCGATGAGCCGTTCACGCAGCGGGTCTATCCGCATCCCGTCGTCAACGTCGTGTTCCAGCCCGGGGCGGGAACAGTCAACGGTGTCGCGACGCGGGTCGACAGCCGGGAGCTCGCGGGCGAGGGGTGGGCGCTGGGCGTCATGTTCCGTCCCGCCGGCTTCCGTCCGCTCACGGACGGTCCGCTGACCGCGCTGCGCGACCGCGAGGTCGCACTGGATCGGGTGTTCGGATCCGAGGGCACGGGACTCAGCGACGCGGTGAACGCCGCGTCGACCGCGGAGGACCGGATCGCCGAGATCGAGACCTTCCTGGCCGCACGACTGCCCGCCGGGCGACACCCGGCGGAGGACACCGCCGCGCTGGTGGAGCGGATCGCGGCGAATCCGTCGAGCGCCCGCGTCGAGAGCCTGGCGCGGGAGGAACGGGTGAGCACCCGTCAGCTCCAGCGACGCTTCGCCGACCATGTGGGGCTGAGCCCGAAGAACGTGGTGCGCCGCTACCGACTGTACGAGGCCGCCGAGCGGGTACGCCACGGGACCGCGGTGGACTGGGCGGACCTGGCCGCCACTCTGGGGTACAGCGACCAACCCCACCTGAGCCGCGACTTCACCGCCGTCATCGGCGTCTCGCCCGGCCGCTACACCCAGCTCTGTGGCGCGCCCGCGGCCTGACCATCTCGGCGCGCTGCGCGAACAGAAGCCGGGTGAACTGGGACGATGGCGTTGTGTCGAACGCGGACAGGGACCGACCGATCAACATCCGGATCGGCCACGAGGAACTCGTCATCCGGCAGCGGTACGAAGCTGTCGGGATCTGCAACGACACCCTCATCGCCGTGTGGTTCATCGTCGGCAGCATCATGTTCTTCTCCCCCACCTCCACCACGACCGGGACCTGGTTCTTCCTCCTCGGCAGTGTCCAATTGCTGGTCCGGCCGGTCATCCGCCTCACCCGCATGATCCACCTGCAGCGCATCGGAAACCTGCCTCCCGGCGCCGACCACGCCGACCAGGAGTTCTGACCGCGATCCCCCTGGTCACCCAGGCGGGGAGGATTCACCCCAGCCGACCTCGTCCGGTTGTGGGAACGACAGCCCTGTTCGGAGGTACGGGACGAACTCCGGAGCCGAGTGACGGCGCGGTTACGTGCCGCCCGGGAACGCGTTGAGGAGTACGAACGCTTCCAGGTCTTCTTGCGGGGCGCGCTCGAGAGCCTGGAGCGCCCCGCGGACACCGAGAAGGGCTGTGGAGCGGACTGTCCGTGCGTGAGCCCTCCCGAGACTCCGCCCGCCGGCGTCGTATCCCTGCCACTGCTGTCCGCCGGCGCCGCCCCGAGCTGCTCTCTGGGCGACACCGCGCTGACCCAACGGCTGGAGCGGTGGCGTGGGCTGCTGGTGGACGCCGAGCCGTACCCTGGACCCCGCGGCCGGGTTTGGGCGCTGCCGATCGAACACGCCGGTGCCGTGGCCGAGCTCGCGGCGGCGGAGACCGCGTGCTGTCCGTTCCTGGAGCTGCGCATCGACTTCACCCCAGAGACGGTCCGTCTGCACGCGCGTCTGGCCCCCGAGGTCGCCCCCGATCTCGACGGCAGGACCGCGGAGGCGGTGCGCTGGCTGACCGGCGGACCGGACGAGGACACGGAGGACGCACGACCATGACGATCGCGGAGCGGCTGCAGTCGGTCCTGGTGGCCGGCGCCGCCGCCGCGGGGCTGGGCGCCGGCCTGCTCCTTCCCGTGAGCGACGCGCTCGGACACGTGGTGCTGCCCGCCCTGGTGCTGATGGTGGCGGCGGTCTTCGTGCAGATGGACGCCTCCCGGATACGGGAGACGCGCAACGGCGGGCCCGTCGTCGCCGCGAGCCTGGTCCTGAACTTCGTGTTCACCCCATTGCTGGCCTGGGCTCTGGGTGCCGGGCTGCTCGGCGGCGCCCCCGACCTCCGCATCGGTCTCCTACTGCTGTTGGTCACCCCCTGCACCGACTGGTACCTGGTCTTCACCGCCGTGGCGCGCGGCCACACCGGAATCGCCGCCGCGCTGCTGCCGGTGAACCTGGTCCTGCAGCTCCTGCTCCTGCCGGTCTACGTCCTCCTGCTGGGTGGTCCGGCGACGTTCGTGGACGCGGGGACCCTCGTCGAGTCCGTACTGCTCGTGTTGGCTGTGCCGCTGCTCCTCGCGCTGGGCGCACGGTGGGGAGCCACACGGCTGCGCGGGCCCGAGTGGCGGGACCGGGTGCTGGTCGGCCCGGCGGGACACCTCGTCCTCCCGCTGCTCTACGTCGCGGTGTTCGCCATGTTCGCGTGGCAGGCCCGGACGGTGGCCGACAACGGAGGGGAGCTTCTCGCGCTGCTGCCACCCCTCGCCGTGTTCTTCGTGGTCGCACCCCTGGCGGCCTGGGGAGCCTCCCGACTGCTCCGCCTGCCGGGGGACCAACGGGTCACCCTGATCATGACAACGACGGCCCGCAACTCGCCGATCGCGCTGGCGATCGCCGTGGCGGCCTTCCCGGATCGCCCACTGATCGCGGTCGCGCTGGTGGTGGGCCCCCTCATCGAGCTGCCGATCCTCGCGCTGCTCAGCCAGGTCGTTCGCGTCCGGGATCGCCTCTCCGTCGCCACGTGACCTCCCGGGTGGGCCCCGCGCGGCGCTCCGGGCCCGATGGCGCTGGTCGGACGCGCCTCTCTGCCCACGGTGGCGGCTGCCCGGGGGCGACCGAGGTCGGTTTGCTAGGGTCGAAAGCGCCGTGGGTTTCCCGGTGCCGAGGTCACGGCCTCGGAACTGGGAAGGCAACAGGGAACCCGGTGTGAGTCCGGGACTGCCCCGCAGCGGTAAGTGGGAACGAAAGCTGTCACCG
The DNA here is from genome assembly GCF_018437505.1 of Spiractinospora alimapuensis. Taxonomy (NCBI): domain Bacteria; kingdom Bacillati; phylum Actinomycetota; class Actinomycetes; order Streptosporangiales; family Nocardiopsidaceae; genus Spiractinospora; species Spiractinospora alimapuensis. The sequence continues at coordinate 3,217,812 of NZ_CP072467.1, forward strand.
CCAAGGCGGTAAAGCACTGGGTCTTTTGGGCCCGGGAAGCGGCAGCCGGTAGGAACGGGCGTCACGCCCCCGCCCACGAGTCCGAAGACCTGCCCGTGGCAAGCGGTCACCACCCGGTGCCCGCTTGAGTCCGAGCCTCGCGGGTGGGCACGACCGAACACACGGGTCCGCAGCGACCCCCTCGGCCGTTTCCTGGCAGCCCTCCCGCGAGGCCCGCGCTCGTCGAACGAGCTCGCGAGGAGAGAGCAGTTGAACGCACCACAGCGCATCGGCCCCACCGTCCTCGGATATCCCCGTGTGGGACCCGACCGGGAACTCAAGGCGGCGTTGGAGAGCTTCTGGGCCCAGCGAGTGGACCACGCCGAACTTCTCGAGGTCGGACGCCGTCTGCGCACCGACGCGTGGCAGCGCATGTCCGAGGCGGGACTGGCGTCCGTCCCCGTCAACACCTTCTCCCATTACGACCACGTGCTCGACACGGCGCACCTGTTCGGCGCCCTCCCCGAACGCCACACCGCGCTGGGCGGGTCTGAGCTGGACACCTACTTCGCCGCCGCCCGTGGCGCCGACGACACCCCGGCGTTGGAGATGACCAAGTGGTTCGACACGAACTACCACTACCTCGTGCCGGAGCTCAGTCCTGACACCCGGTTCACCCTGCACGGGACGAAGCCCGTGGACGAGACGCGCGAAGCCCGTGGGCTCGGGTACCGGCCCCGCCCGGTGGTGCTCGGGCCGGTCACGTTCCTGCTGCTGTCCAAGCCGAGCTCGGACGCGCCGGCGGGCTTCTCGCCCCTGTCCCTGCTCGACCGGTTGCTCCCGGTGTACGTCGACCTCCTCCGGGCACTCCAGGAGGCCGGTGCGGACGTCGTCCAACTGGACGAACCCGCCTTCGCCGCCGACCGATCCCCGGCGGAGCTGGACGCGCTGAGGCACACCTATCAGCGGCTGGGGTCGGAGGTACGGCGTCCCGGAATCTGCGTGGCCACCTACTTCGGACCACCCCGGGAGGCGCTCCACGTGCTGGCGCGCACTCCGGTGGAGGCCCTGGCCGTGGACCTCGTGTCCGACCCCGACACGGTCGACGCCCTCGCCACCGAACCCGCGCTGCGGGATAAGGAGATCGTGGCGGGAGTCGTGGACGGGCGCAACATCTGGCGCACGGACGTGGACACCGCGCTCGGCCGCGTGGCCCGCCTCCTGGGCAGCGCCGACCGGGTGAGCGTCTCGACGTCGTGCTCCCTCCTGCACGTGCCCTACGACGTGGAGCGCGAGACCGCCCTCGACCCACGTGTCCGGTCCTGGCTGGCCTTCGCCGACCAGAAGGTACGCGAGGTGGTACTGCTGGACCGCGCGCTGCACGAGGGACGTGACGCCGTCGACGCCGACCTGGCCGCCGCCCGGGCCGTCGTGACCGACCGGACCCGTGCCACCGACCTGCGCGACAACACCGTACGCGCGCGGCTCGAGGCACTGCGGCCCGAGGACGCGCGACGCGGAGACTACGCGGTCCGCGCGGCCGCCCAACGCGACGCGCTACGGCTACCGCTCATGCCCACCACCACGATCGGTTCCTTCCCCCAGACCCAGGAGGTGCGCAGGGCCCGCGCCGACCATCGGGCGGGCCGGGTCGACGCCGACGCCTACCGACAGGTGATGCGCGACGAGGTCGAACGCGTGGTGCGGCTCCAGGAGGAGATCGGGCTGGACGTCCTCGTCCACGGGGAGCCCGAACGCAACGACATGGTGCAGTACTTCGCCGAGCAACTGGGCGGGTTCGCCGCCACGGAGCACGGCTGGGTACAGTCCTACGGCTCACGCTGCGTGCGACCGCCCGTGCTCTACGGCGACGTCACCCGCGGCGGCCCGATGACGGTCGAGTGGGCACGTTACGCGCAGTCCCTCACCACGAAACCCGTCAAGGGCATGCTCACCGGGCCGGTCACCATCCTGGCCTGGTCCTTCGTCCGGGATGACCAGCCGCTGGCCGACACCGCTCGGCAGGTCGCGCTGGCGATCCGCGATGAGGTCCACGACCTGGAGTCCGCAGGGATCCGGATCATCCAGGTGGACGAACCCGCGCTGCGCGAGTTGCTGCCGCTCCGCTCCGACGAGCACAAGGCCTACCTGGACTGGGCGGTGACGGCCTTCCGGATGGCGACCTCGGGCGTCGCGGCGTCCACACAGATCCACACCCACCTGTGCTACTCGGAGTTCGGCGAGGTCCTGCCGGCGATCGACGCGCTCGACGCCGACGTGACCAGCATCGAGGCGGCGCGGTCCCGGATGGAGGTGCTCGACGACCTCAACGACGCCGGGTTCTCCCGGGCCGTCGGCCCAGGCGTCTACGACATCCACTCCCCACGCGTCCCCGGAGCGGCGGAGATCACCGACCTACTGCGCACTGCGGTGGACGCGGTTCCGGTCGAGCGTCTGTGGGCCAACCCCGACTGCGGCCTGAAGACCCGCGGCTACCCCGAGGTGGAGCCGGCCCTACGCCACCTGGTCACCGCCGCCGAACGCATCCGCGCCGACCGGTAGCCGACACCGACGCCCCGCCGTACGGCCATGCCCGCGGCGGGGCGTCGGTCCCGGCCACGGCGAGGGGCGGGAAGCCACAATGGACAGTCGCCCGAACCAGTCGGCCCCACCCACCGCAGGTCTACCCACAGGCTGTGGACGACGCGCGCCCCGAGCCGCAGCGGGATAGCCTGCTGACACCGCCCCCTGGGTGCTTCGACCCGACCAGCTCCGGAGGTCGGTGCTGGTCGGGTGACTGGACCCAGGTATGCGCGTGAAGCCCCGTCACCACCATTTCCGCGACACCATCCGGGAACACCGAGTACGTCACCAACCACGCGCGTGGCCACGGTCCACCGGTCCCGCCCCACCCAGCACAGTCCGCTGTGGGACGGGACCCATTCGGACACCGCACCTCACCACAGTTGGATCGCCAAGGCACCGCCCACGAGCAGGCAGAGCCCGGAGCAGCGGGCGCGGGTCAGCGCTCGTTGGGGGAGACGGAACAGGCCGTACTGGTCGATCGCGGCCGAGGTGAGCTGTTGGCCGGCCACAGTGAGGGCGACGGTCACCGCCGCGCCGACCACCGGGATGAGCAAGAACGTTCCGGTCACGTACCCCACCGCGCAGGCCGCACCCAGCCATCCCCACCAGGGCATCCGGCGCAGCGGCCCCAGTCGTGGACGCGGGGTGCCCCCCGCTACGAGCAGCACCGCCAACGTCACCGCGATCGCCAACGTCGCCACCGTGAAACTCACCGAAGCCACCGCGAGAGGCTCTGCCACCACACCCCGCAGTTGTGCGTTGACCGCACCCTGCACGGGCAAGCCCGCGCCGGCGGCCAAGCCGAGCATCGGCCAGCCCCACCCAGTCCCCGCGGGGCGCCGCGCCAAGGTGCCCACGGCCCCCGCTGGGACGGAGGCGACCTGAGGGGCACGGTGCTGCGCCCGGACGACGGTCGCGATCCCGCCGAGCACGGCCAACCCACCCAACACCATCCCGACTGACAGCGGGCGGAGTGTCACACCCAGCGCTCCGGTCAGGTCGAGAGCCAAGGAAGCGAACATTTGCCCGGACACGAACAACCCGACAGTGGTCACCGCGCCGAGACGCGGAATCAGCAGGATCCCGCTGGTGATGTAGAAGGGGCTGGCCAGTCCGCCCAGAAGGTGCCACCACCGCGCGTCCACGACGCCGCTCGTGTCGGCGAGCGCCCCGGTCCCGGCTCCCAGGAGCAGAAGCACACCCGCGGCGAGGGCCAGTTGAAGCGTCGCAGCACCGTAAGGCGTCCCAACAGCCTTGTTGAGCTGCTGATTCACCGACGCCTGCACGGCCAGGAGGCATCCAAGCAGCGTGGCCGCCGCGAGCAAGAGGGTATACATGACTCTCTCCATCCGGACGCAGTGTCCACTTATCCGTGAACCGCAGCATACAACCGGACAGTGTGTCCGCATATTGGCTCCCGTACGATCGAGTCATGAGCGACAGTGGCGACGTGGGGAGCAGAATCGCGCACGAGATCAGCGTGTCCCCCACTGGCGGGCCGCCCACACACGAGCGCGCCGACGCCGCACTCAACCGATCCCGCATCCTGGCCGCGGCGGAACGACTGTTCTCGTCGGCGGCTGATCCCCGCGCCGTCACCATGGGCGAACTCGCCTCGGCGGCCGGGGTGGGGCGGGCCACCCTCTACCGTCGCTATCCCGACATCGGCTCGGTCGCGGTCGCACTCCTCGACGAGCACGAGCGGCGGCTGCAGGAGCAGATCCTCTCCGGTGCGCCCCCGCTCGGCCCCGGAGCACCACCGGCGGAACGCCTGGCCGCTTTCTACACGGCCGCGCTCGACCTCCTCGACCGCCACCTGCACCTGGTGCTGGGTGCCGAGACTGGTCCCCGACGATTCACCACTGGCGCCTACGCCTTCTGGCGGGCACACGTCGGAACGTTGATCGCACGCGTTCCCGACGTGGACCGCGAGGCCGTGGTGGACCAACTCCTGGCACCTTTGGACCCGGACCTCTTCACACACCAACGCGACGTACTCGGCATCCCCACCGAACGCCTCGCCCAAGGCCTCGGTTGGACCGCGCGCCGCCTGCTCACCTGAACCGTCATCCGTCGGGTCACCGCACGCGAACGGCGTCGAGGTGCATCGCTCTTCCGTCACCTCGACGCCGTTCGTCTGTCGCCCTACCGCCCGACCCCACCGCTCGCCGTCGCGGTGACCCACTCGGCGTGCGCTCCGGCATCGGTGAGAACCATCGGGCCGACGCAGAGGGGGCTGACGTCGAAGTCACCGTCGGCTGACCACGCCGACCAGCTCCCAGGCCCCCTCCTCGCCACGGACCAGCGGACCGCCGGAGTCCGTAAGCCAGACCTGCGCCTCCTCCGTCGGGGTCGCGGGTACGAAAGCGTCAGTCAGCGTCGGCGTGGTCCCTGCCGCCCATGAAGTCCACGCTCAGGAACGCGTCCCGGACGGCGCTGGTCGTGTGGCGGGGCCACATCGCGCGGACGGGGACGAAAGTCGGGGGGAGCAGCTCCACCACGTGGACCTTGCCCTCGAGGGCGGTGCCGGGGGGCGCGGTGACGAAGGCCAGCTCCCGCGTTCCCAGTACGGCCGTCACCGGCGGTGTGCCCTGGATCGGGTTGCGGCGGATGTGCGGCTCGAAGCCGGCCTCCCGGCAGTGGTGTACGAGAAGATCGGTGTAGCCGGACCGGCCGGGATGGCCCCACACCATGATGGGTTCCTCGGCGAGCTCGGCCAGATGGAGCGTGTCGCGTCCGGCGAGGCGGTGTCCCGCGTCGATGGCGATGTTCAGGCGGTGACGGGTCACCACCATGCTGTCCAGGCCGTAGTCGGTGGACATCGCTCGGCTCAGCCCGAGGTCGATCTCGCCCCGACGGAGCTGGTCGTTGAGTTCCGCGGGATAGCGCTGGTTCACCTGGGTCGGGAGGTCCGGGTGGACGGCGTGGACCTGGTGCACGAGGGCGATCACCTCGTCGGCGGTGACCGCCGGCGTGTGCCCGATGTGCAGGATCTCGGTCTCGTTTCGCCCGATCCGGCGGACCCGCCGCAGCGCCGTCTCCGCCGCTCCCCGCAGTACCCGCGCGTCGCCGATCAGGGCCTGGCCGGCGGCGGTCACCGCGAGCGGGCTGCCACCCCGATCGAGCAGGTCCACACCGATCTCACGCTCCAACGCGCGGATCGAACTCGACAGCGCCTGCTGCGTGAGACAGAGGCGGGCCGAGGCGCGGGTGAACGTGCCCTCCTCCACCACCGCGATCAGATGCTCCAGCTTGTGCAGATCCAACGCCATGGCGACTCGTGACTCCCACCGGTTCCGACGCACCGCATCGCTGACGCAACGCAGAGTACGCCACAACAGGGCTCGGCGGGAGACGGCTGATGCCCGGCCGGATGTCCCCCCACACCCGACCGGGCCACACGCGGCGGACACGTGCCACACACTCCCCCCGCCACGTGAACGGTCCTGGCCGGCTTGACCTGGCCTGGAGCCGTGGCTCGTGTTCACCGTGGTGAACACGAGGTCTAACGCGTCGTGTACCCCCCGTTCGGGAAGATGGTCTGCCCCGTGATCCACCCGCCGTCGGTGGCGAGGAACCGGATGACCGGGGCGATGTCCTCGATCCGGGTCAGCTTGTTCCCCATTCCCTGTGACCGGTGGAACGCCACCCGTTCCGGCGTCTCCTCGGGATAGAAGAACGGGGTGTCCATGGGCCCCGGCGCCACGGTGGTCACCGAGATCTGGCGGTGGGCGAACTCCTTCGCGGCGGCGCGGGTGAAATGTTCCAGCGGCGACTTGCCGCCGGCATACGTGGAGTACCCGTCGGTGAACGCGGCCAGCAGCGACGTGCCCAGGCTGATGATGCGCCCTCCGTCGTTGAGCCGCCTGCCGGCCTCCTGGATGAAGAAGTACGCCGCCTTGGAGTTGACCGCGAACATGCGGTCGTAGTCCTCCTCGGTCGTCTCCAGGATCGGTTTGCGCAGCACCATTCCCGTGGTGTTCACGGCGACGTCGACGCCGCCGAAGTTGTCGACCGCGGTGTCGAAGAGCCGCTGGACGTCGGCCACCCGGGTCAGGTCCCCCTGCACCGACGTCGCCCGGGATCCGGCTCGTCGCACGGCGTCGACGGTCCGTTCCGCCTCGGGCCGAGTGGAGTCGCGGTGATAGTGGACGACGACCCGCGCCCCCTCCTCGGCGAGGGTCGTCGCCACCAAGCCCCCCAGGTTCTTGGCGCCACCCCCGATCACCGCGACCCGATCCCGCAGCGCGTCCCCCGTCATCACGTTCTCCCTCCACATCGGCCCACCACTTCCCCCGGTGAGGACCACGCTAGAAGGGCGCTCCGTCCGTTGGGAAACACGGAAATCCTGTGGGGCCACAAGGAAAAGCAGTAACCACCGATCACGGTGTGATTACACAACGAAATCTTGGCTCCTCCGAAGGGGTGCGGGCCTGAGGGGCCTCCGTGACGGTCCGGCCCGCGCGCCGTTCGGGTTCATTCCCTATCGAACACTCCGCCGAAACGAACCCCGCGACACTGGTGGTTTCCGAGCATCGCGTTGACGTTCCTCATCCCCTCCAGCACCCCAACGTGCCTCACATGAATCCATAGCTCCAGCCGAAGGCCACCACCACGAGGGCGGCGACGGTGAGCGAGGAGTAGTGGACCAGGCGGCGAACCCGCCACCAGCCACGGACCCACCCGGTGCCCGTCAGGACCCCCATCACCACCGCGAGGCCCGCCGTGACCCACATCGGAACCGTCAGCGCGAGTGAGCCCTCCGCGATCCACTGGGTGAGCCGGTTGAAGTCGGACAGCCCGTACACGATGAGTCCCACGGAGACAACCGCGGACAAGGCCGTGAGTCCCGCGATGACGCGGGCGGCGGTCGTCGGTCGATCCCACGGGCGTCCCAGCGACACCAGTCCAGTGAGTAGGACCAACAGGCCGGCCCCCGCCGCCAGTAGGTGCACGAGCGGATCGTTCGCGGTCCCGACGGCCTCGTAGGCGTGGGTCGGATTTCCGTGCGCGGAGAACCCCACGACCTCGCCGTCCCGCGACACGAACTCGATCATGTCGCCACCGTTCTGCGCGACGAAGACACCGTCACGCACCGGGAGCCATCGGTCATCCACGGCGTCGGGGCCCGCGATGTCCAGCGTGCCGTCCCCGTTGTCGCTGACCCGAAGGTTTCCCACGATCTCCTGGATCCGGTTCAGGTCACTGTGGCTCTTGCGTGTGGTGACGAAGACTCCCGTATACGGCTGGAGGTCCGCTGCTGGGTCCGCTTCCCCCATGGGCAGGTCGGCGGACGCGAACTCCCTCATGAACTCGTCGATCACGGCGGTGCGCAGGTCCCTGGACGCGGCTGTTCCGTCGCTGCCGTTGACCGCGACGTAGACGCCGAGATCGAGCTCGGGTACGAAAACGTAGCGGGTGTAGGCGCCGATCCAGTCCCCACCGTGGGTGAAGGCGTCGGGCGACGACTGGTACTCCCAGATCCCGTACCCGGCACCGTTGACCTGCGACGCTGGCCCTCCTTGGTGGCTCAGGAGGAGTTCGACCGACTCTGGCGTGAGCACCCGCTGCCCGTCCCCCTTATCCGCGTCGAGCAGGGCAAGCAGGAACCGCGCCATGTCCTCGACCGTGGCCACGGCACTCCCAGCGGGGATCTCCTCCATGTAGTAGTCGGGGAGCGGCTCGCCGTCCGCGTCGTGGAACGTCGGGACGTCGAACCTCTCCCGCGCCTGGTCCATCTGCCCGAACCCGGATTGGTCCATCCCCAGCGGCGTGAAGATGTTGTCCTCGGCGTATTCGTCGAAGGGGACGCCGGTGACTTCCTCGACCACGAGGCCCGCCAATCCGAATCCGTGGTTGGAATACGCGACGAGCCCTCCCGGCGGTCGGATCCGCTCGACCTCGGAGCTCGCGAAATGCGCGCCGAGCGGACTCACCTGATCCGGATCGGTGAGGATCATCCCGTCCATCCGCTCTTCGAACCCGGCGGTGTGTGTCAGCAGGTGGTGGAGGGTGACCGGATCGCCCGGATAGGTGTCCTCAACCCGGGCGTCGTCGGGAAGGTAGGTATTGACGTCCTCGTCGAGGTCGACGAGCCCCTCCTCGACGAGCTGCAACACGGCTACCGCCGTATAGGTCTTCGCGGCGGAGCCAGTGTGGAACGACGTCGTGGCCGGATCGACCGGGAGCTCCCGGTCGATGTCCGCGTATCCGTGCCCTACCGCACCGACCAGCTCGCCGTCACCGACGATCGCCACGCCCACCCCCGGAGCCTGGTGCTCCTCCAGAAGCTCGGCGACCCGCGAGTCCAGGAACTCCTGGGCGGTCTCCGGGGACAAGGGGGCCGCGACCGGGGGACTGGTTCCTCCCGCCACGGCGCCGATCGCGGCGCCGGGAGTGAGCACCACGGGAACGGCCAGTGCGACGGCACACAGTGCGGAAAGGCCAGCGCGGGACTTCGGCATCGTGACTCCAGTGAGGGGGTGACGTGTCGCCGTCGCTGCTCCCACGTACGGCGGCCGGGCCCGCGTCGCGCACCAACCAGCGACACTGCCCGCTTCTGATCACCAGAGATGCTAGGAAGCGATCCGACGAACCACACTGCCGCTGAGCGGAGTGATCCGCGATGGTTGGCCCCACTCGTACGACACCACCTGCCCCCACCCTCAAGAGTGGACGTAGCCCCACCCGGCGGAACATTCCCCCACGCGGGGGAGGTGCCTGGGGCGGGACGGCGTCACGCTGGTGTCATGACGAACGCGCGTGCGAACGGACCAGACGGCCTCGTCTTGTGGGCCGTGGGGGCGGCGGCCTGGACCGCGCTCTATGTCGCCTCGAAGGTGGTATACGCCCTGGAGGGGCGCCTCGGCGTCACAGGCGGGCCGGAGGTTCCCGTGTCGCGCTACGCCGACTACGACCCCGGCGGCGTCGCCGCGGCCCAGTGGGCGAACGCGGCGGTGGGTGTCCTCATCGTCCTCCTGTTCGCCCTCTGCGCCCTCCCCCTAGCCCGCCGCCTCCCCCGATGGCTCCTGGCCCCACCTGTCGCGCTGGTCACCCTCTTCGCGGCCGCCGGCGGCGTCGGCATGCTCGGACGCGCCCTCATCACCGACTCCGGCGGCACCGTCTTCGGCCTCTACTGCCTGGTCTGGACATCCCTGAGCGTCGGGGTACTTGTGTCGGTGTGGCGGGTTCGCACCCCTGCCCCGGTTCGGGGTTCCTAACGGTGCCCTGGGTGCCCTAGATAGCCCTGGTTCCCCGGATTCCCCTGGGGGCCGGGGTGTGTCGGGCCGCCGGGGTACGGAGCCTGCTGCGGGTGTCCCGACGGGGGATAGGGGGTGGGCGCCTGGGTGGGGTGGGAGGCCTGCTGGAGCTGCGCCGCTTTCGCGGCGGCCTTGGCTTGGGCATCGATCGCACGGTTCCTACGGGCTGACGGGGAGACGAGTATCCACAGGAAGAGCAGCGCCATGGCGCCAGCCCAGCCGGAGCCGGCGTAGACCATCAACCAGCGATCACGGTCCTGCTCTTCCATGACCTCGTCATAGTCTTGCGACCCCGAGTCTTCGGTGCCCCCGAATATTGAATCGGTGTAGTAGATACACCTGTCCCCCGGTTCCATCACCTCGCCGCTACACGTGGGTACGGAGCCCAGTGCGGCGTATGAGTAGTAGGCGGGGACGGCACCGATCGCCGCGAAAAAGAAAAGGGCGAGAAGACCACACCCGAAACGCGCCATTACCTGCTCCATGTCACTAGCCGACAGAGGTCCCGTCGGCGGTGTGTCCGAAGCAACCAGGGAGAACCGCCCCGCGGATCCTCTGCGACCATGGCTGCGGCCATGCGGGGAACGGGGGCCCGACGTTTAGGACTACATCGTGCCGCCGCCCACTGACATTTCTCGGTGCCCGGAACCACGGACGCCCGGTGGCGCGGTTCGTCGGGACAGGGTCAAGCGTCGGAGTCGGCCTCGGGGGAACCGTCGTGCGCGCCGACCAGGGTGCGAAACGCGGTGGCCAGGTCGGCTCCGGTGGGGGCACGGTCCGGGTCGATCACCCACTGGATGGTGAGGCCCAGCACCAGCGAGAGGTAGAGGCCGCCGAGGGCCCGATTGGTGGACGTGTTCTCGGTCGCGGTGTCCTCGCCGTGGTACAGCATTCCCAGGTTGTTGCGCGCCTCTTCGAAACCGTCCGCGACCTGCGCGTTCAACTCCGGCGACCGACGTGCCTGGGTGAGGAGCGACTCGAAACCGGCGTTGCCCCAGAACTCCCGGTCCTGCATCTTCTCGATCACGCCGGACCACACGTTCTCGAACCGGACGAAGGGGTCGGGTTCGTCCATCGGGTCGTTCGCCGCCCGCAGGATGGGCTCGAGCTCGTCACCCCAGTCGCCGCTCATCTCCAGCAGCGCCAGGTTGAGCAACATCTCCTTCGACCCGAAGTGGTAGCCGATCGAGGCGAGGTTGGTTCCCGACTCCGCCACGAGGTCACGCGCGGTGATGTGCGCGAGCCCCCGCTCACGGAGACACCGCTTCGCCGCCGCGAGGAGCTCTTCCCGATGTCCCATCCCAACATCGTACGACGCTATACATACGTATAATCTATACGTCCGTGTAGTACGTACGTCCACATGCCTTTCCGGGGCGAGGCAGCTCCAACGTGGACCGACGAGGCGAGGAGCGACTGATCATGACGGGTCGAGACACGCGTGTACTGATCTCCGGCGGCGGGATCGCGGGACCAGCGTTGGCCTATTGGCTCCGCCGCTACGGATTCCGGCCGACCGTCGTGGAACGCGCCAGCGAGGTGCGGACCGGGGGATATCGGATCCAGATCGAGGGTTCGGGCATCCAGGCGCTCCAGCGCATGGGACTACTGGAGACCTTCCGTCGCCATGGTGGCCCGACCCCCAGCAGTATGCGTCTCACGATGCGCCCCGGCGGCCGGCCGCTCACGCTTCCCGGGGGAGCGGCGGTATCGACCGAACCGGGGCTGGTGATCCAACGCGGGACGGCCGCCGAGCGGATCTACCTGCACACCAAGGACGACGTCGAGTACCGCTTCGGCGACTCCGTCACCGCCATCCACGAACACCCCGACGGCGCAACTGTTCACTTCGAGCGGGGCGAGTCGGAGGAGTACGACCTCGTCGTCGCGGCGGACGGCATTCGTTCCCGAACCCGATCGCTCGCCTTCGGTGGGGTTGATCCCATCCACTACCTGGGCACCAACCTCGCCCTGTTCACCCTGGACAACACCCTGGGACTCCACGACCAGGTGATCGGTCACGCGTGGCCACGGCGGGGGTGTCTGATCGCCACCTTCCCCGGGAACACGGCGCTGGAGGGCAACTTCCTGTTCCGTGCCCCCAACCCCGTCGAGGACGTCGACCAGCACAAGCGCCTCATCCGCGGGCGGTTCGGGGCGGACGGATGGCACGCCCCGCATCTGCTGCGCGCCATGGAGGAGGCCCCGTTCGCGCACTTCGCCCCGACCGCACAGGTACGCATGACGTCGTGGACCTCAGGACGCGTCGCCCTGGTCGGAGACGCCGGCTACTGCCCCGACCCGATGACCGGACAGGGCACGTCCCTCGCTCTCGTCGGCGCGGCCGTCCTCGCCCACGAGATCTCCGCCGCGAACGGGAACCACCGCGTCGCTTATCCCGCCTACGAGGCCGCGATCCGCGGGTTCGTGGACGCCAACCACGCGATGGCGGGGGAGATCACCCGGCTGACGGCACCGGATGCGGGACCCAAGGAGCTCCGCGTTCGTGAGGTGTTGTACCGGGGCTTGTTCGGCGCCTTCTCCGTGACGGGCGTACCTCCCGTGGCGAAAGCGGCCTACTCCTACCCGTTGGACAAACTTTCGCAATAAGTTACAGGCGCGTAAGTTACAATACTGTAAGTAGATGCCATGCGGATCGCTATGGGTATGTCACTGTCAGTGGGCCGCACCAGATCGATTGAGGTTGATCATGACGGAGCCGTCACGTCCGGACCAGGCGAGGGAAGGGGAGCCACGTTCACGTCCCTCTGCTGGGCGGGACTTGGAGGCCGATCTGACACCCGAGTTGCGGGGCCGCGCGGAACGCGCCACCGTCTTCGTCTACGCGGCCATCCCGTTGATCGCGCTGGCCGCAGCGGTTCCCTTCGCCTGGGGGTGGGCACTCACGATCACCGACGTCGTGATCGCGGCGGTGTTCTACCTGATCGGCGGGTTGGGAATCACCGTGGGTTTCCACCGATACTTCACGCACGGCTCCTTCAAGGCCAAGCGTCCCCTGCGGATCGCGCTGGCGATCGCCGGCACGCTCGCGTTCCAGGGCGCTGTGATCAAGTGGGTGGCAGACCATAGGCGGCACCACAAGTACGCGGACGTGGAGGGTGATCCGCACTCACCCTGGCGGTTCGGCGACGACTGGCGCTCCGTCGCCAAGGGGCTGTACTACGCCCATATGGGCTGGATCTATTTGGACAAGCGAACCACGTCACTGCGTCGATTCGCGCCGGATCTCCTCAAGGACACCGACATCGTCCGGATCGACCGCTGGGCGGTCGCCATCTTCGCCGTCTCCATGGTCACGCCGGCGGTGATCGGTGGTCTGGTGACGATGTCGTGGTGGGGCGCGCTCACCGCGTTCTTCTGGGGCAGCCTCGTGCGGTTGGGGCTACAGCAGCACGTGACGTGGTCGGTGAACTCCATCTGCCACACCATCGGCGAGGAGAACTTCGCCGTCCGCGACCGCTCCCGCAACGTCTGGTGGCTCGCCATCCCCTCCTTCGGCGAATCATGGCACAACCTCCACCACGCCGACCCCACCTGCGCCCGCCACGGCGCCCTCAATGGCCAGATCGACATCTCCGCCCGCGTCATCTGGCTCTTCGAAAAACTCAACTGGGCCCACACCGTACGCTGGCCCAACGCGGACAGGCTCGCCGCCAAGATGGTCGACTGACGGGACAGGAACAGTCCGGTCAGGGCGCAAGGACGTTGTCGGGCCGGTCCACCCACAGGTCGTGCCGTCCGTCGGTGCCGACCGTGACGCCGAGGCGGGACGGACCGGGCCGGCCCACGCCGGTCCACGCGGCGACGGCGGCCTCGACCTCCGCCCAGAGGTCGCGTGGGCCGCCGTGGCGCACGACGACCCCGGCCCCACTCGGGTCCGGACCGACCACGGCCTGCGACCCCCGGCCGTCCAGCAGCCACACCGTCGCGTCGGGCCCGGCGACCGAACTGTGGAGGTCCGGAACGAGCGTCCCCACCACGAGACGCATGCCGGGGTCTCCACCAAGGAGGACGACCCGGGGGTCCAGGCGGCTCGTCCGCTCGGACGTCGCCTCAGCGGTGTGGCCGGTCGTTCGCGGCGCGTCGGAGCGCTTCACGTGACGCATCGCGACGAACTGGACCGGGTCTCGATCCGCCCCACGCACGACCCATCCTCCGCCCGTGTGAGACACAACAGCCAGGTTCCGCCCACGGCCGAGCCCCACGGCGCCAGGATGACTCCGCCGGAGCGGGTCTGCCGAGCCCAGGGCGAGGGGATCGCCGTGACGGCGGCGGTCGCGATCACCCGGTCGTAGGGGGCGTTCGGCACGTAGCCCGCCGCCCCGTCCCCGGTCACCACGGTCACCGCGCAACCCGCGCGGTCGAGCGCGTAGCGGGCCAGTCCCGCCGCCTCGGGATCCACCTCGACCGACGTCACATGGTCGGCGCCGACGATGTGCGCCAACACCGCCGCGTTGTACCCGGTTCCGGTTCCCACTTCCAGGACACGCATACCGGGCCGCGGATCAAGGATGTCGATCATGCGCGCCATCATGTGTGGGGCGCTGCTGGTGACCGTGGGAACGAACTCCGACTCCGTGCCCACCACGCGTTCCACCGCCGTCACGACCGGATGGTCCCCGTGCACGTACTCCCGCCATCGCTCGGGCTCCCGCGCGCGGTGCAGCTCGGTCATCCCGCCTGTCGCCTCGTCCGGAACGAAGATCATGTCCGTGACGTAGTCCTCGCGTGGCACGGCGGCCACGGCGCGCGACCCTCGGCTCATAAGTGACCCATTCCCCGCGGCGGAGAGTTCATCTCACCCGCCTCACCACTGGTGCGGACCCGTCGTCGCACGACCGCGACCGCACCAGTGACACCCCGCCGTCGACGGAGCGGCCACGTCCCGGGCGGGACCACCGTGCCGACACGACAGCGTCGTGCCAACACGGTGGCCGCGTCGCGCCCGAATCGCCCGGGACGCACCGAATCCCCTCAACCATAGGGGTGGACGGCGCGTGCCGCGCGCAGGGCTGTGCCCCACCACGCGACTCCGTCCAGGAGTCGCTTGCCGGCGGCACCGCATCCGGCCTCGTCGACGGGCTCGCCCCTCTGGTCGAACTGCCCCTCGACCCGGTGGAAGCTCACCGTGTCGCGGACCGTCACGGTGTGGAGTTCGGCGAAGACCAGACGCAGCTGCTCGATGGCGCGCAGCCCACCGGAGATCCCCCCATAGGAGACGAACCCCACGGGCTTGGCGTGCCACTCCACGTAGTGGGCGTCGATGAGGGTTTTGAGGACGCCGGGAAAGCTGTGGTTGTACTCGGGCGTGATGACGACGAACGCGTCCGACTCCGCCAACCGAGCGGAGGCCTGTTCCGGGGGTGGGGGCTCACGCGCGTCGATGACGTCGGTGACGAAGTCGGCGCGTTGGCGGACCAGGTCGAGGAACCAGTGGGAGACAGCACCTCCGGAACGGCTCGCCCGAGGGTTTCCCAGGATGACGGACAGGCGTAACGCCGTGGCGTTCGCGGAGTCCCCAGGTCGAATCGTCATACTCCCAGCTTCATTCTTCAACATTGCTTGATGTCAAGACGAGAGGCGGAGGCGTTCGTCACGAGCCCGAGAAGCGTCACGCCCAACGACACACCCAGGACACTTCTCTCCAAAAAAGAAAGAAAGATCCACCCCTACAACTACTTTCCTTTTTGGCAAGTACTTGTCAGCATAGGGGGAGATCGTCGTGGTGTGGAGGTGAGCGAGTGAGTCCCCACCCCCCACTCCCTGCCGCCAACCGGTCGGTCCCACCCGGCCCCGAGCAGAAGGAGCCCCATGGACACGAGCGCCAGCATCGTTCCCCGAACGCTTCCCCTGCCCCTGTCCCTCAAGGTCGCGCGAGTACTGCTCTTCGTGTTCGGAACGTTCGCGATGCTCAGCTTCCTATCCCAGCTCATGGGGTGGGTGTTCGCCCGGGACGCGGTCGTGGAACAGATGACCCACGCGTCCGGACTGTCCTCGGGAGCCGCGCAGGCCTATCTCGTCGGAACGCTGCTGTGGATGTTGGCCTACGGTGTCGGCCAGGTGGTCGTGGCCTCGAACGTCCGACACAGTGGCCCCAAGCTCATGGTGGTGACCTGCACCCTCATGGGCCTGGCACTCGCGGTACAGATATCCCAGATCGTCGCCTTCGGAGTCCCCGGGGGAACCGGTTCCGGAAGCGAGATGGTGTTCGCACTGGTGGTCTGGCTGACCTTCGGCTCATCCCTCCTGATCGCGGCGCTGGTCGTCACTCCGGCCGCACGCGCCCACTTCACGCACAACGCCACCGAGCGACCAACCTGGTGACGCGACGCGCTCGCCGCGTTTTCCTCACCCCACGCGACACGCGTGGTCGCACCTCCCCCAAGGCATGTCCCCGGGAACGGGGCCTCGCGGGCTCCCGCCCCTCCTGACGGGAGCCCCGCCGCTTGGGGCCTCCCCCACCTTCCCGGGGGCCACGAACCGTTGGTGACCACCATCCATCCGTCCGTGGAGTCGGTTTCATGCTCTCTCTGAGTCACGTCAGCCTGCGCAACCGGGCTCTGGTGGCGCTGATCGCCGTCGCCGCCCTCCTCTTCGGGGGATTCACGACCTCCCAGCTCGACCAGGAGCTGTTCCCTCCCACAGAGGTACCGGTCGCGATGGTGACCGCGTCCTATCCAGGAGCGTCGCCCGAGACCGTCGAGGACGCGGTGACCGTGCCGCTGGAGGAGACGGTCCGCGAGGTGGAGGGAGTCACCGGATACTCCTCCACCTCCAGCCGGGGGACGAGTTCGATCCAGGTCGAGTTCGACTACGGCGACGACCAGGACGACGTCGTCCGCTCACTGCGTCTCGCCATGACCCAGGCGATCCCCGACCTCCCCGACGAGGTCGAGCCACGGGTGCTGGCGTTCGACGTCGACAACCTCCCCGTGATCAGCTTCGCGGTGAGTACGAACGGCGACGAACAGGAGCTGGTCGAGCCGCTCGAAAGCACGGTGGTACCCGAGCTCGAGGCGATCGACGGCGTCCAGGACGTCACCCTGGAGGGCGGACACGAGGACTCCGTCGTCCTGACCCCCGACGAGGACGCCCTGGAGGACCACGACCTCACGACCAGCGACGTGGTCGAGGCACTGGAATCCAGTGGGGTCGTGGCGCCGGGCGGCGAGATCGTCGAGGACGACCGGTCGATCACCGTCACCGCCGGCGCCCCCCTCTCCTCCGTGGAGGAGGTCGAGGACCTCTGGTTGCCCGAAGGCGACGACGACGTCAACCCCTTCGCCCCGATCGAGGCACCGGACGCGGTTCAGCTCTCGGAGCTGGTCGACGTCGAGCTCGAACCGTCGGCCGAGAGCGGGTTCACCCGGACCGACGGGGAACCGAGCCTGGGCGTGATGGTGATGAAGGCCCCGAACGGCAACACCGTCGAGATCTCGGAACAGGCGCGGGAAATCGTCGACGACGGGGTCGCCGCGCTGGGCTCGGACGTGAGTTCCACCGTCGTCTACGACCAGGCCCCCTTCATCCAGGAATCGGTGGCGTCCATGGTCGAGGCGGGCGGACTGGGACTCGTCGCGGCACTGCTGGTGATCGTGGCGTTCCTGTGGTCACTGCGTTCGACCGTGGTGACGGCCGTCTCCATCCCCACGTCCCTCCTGCTCTCGCTGGTGGGAATGAACCTCCTCGGCTACACCCTGAACATCCTCACCCTGGCGGCGCTGGCGATCTCCGTCGGTCGGGTGGTGGACGACTCGATCGTGGTCGTGGAGAACATCAAACGTCACATCGCACCCCGACGGGACCGCATGGCGGCGGTACGCGCCGGAGTCCGCGAGGTCTCCACCGCCGTCAGCTCCTCCACGCTCATCACTCTCGTCGCCTTCGCCCCACTCGGGCTGGTCGGCGGTCAGGCCGGCGAGCTCTTCCGGCCGTTCTCCGTCACCGTGGCGATCGCCCTCGCGTCCTCTCTCCTCGTCGCCTTCACGGTCGTCCCTGTCCTGGCGTACTGGCTGCTGCCGACCGCGAAGGAGAACACCTCCGCCGTCACCAGCGGTACGTGGCCGGCCCGGTTCCGCGCGGGTCTGCCCCCCGGCGCGATCCAGACTCCGTACGTCCGCGTTCTGCGTACCGCCCTGCGCTGGCCCCGCACGGTCGTCGTGTCCGGCGTCGCCCTGTTCTTCGTCTCACTGATGCTGCTGCCCTTCCTCAACACCGCCTTCCTCGAGGAGTCCGGCGACGACACGGTGTACGTGACCCAGGAGTTGGCGCCGGGCACCCCCCTCGAGGTGGCCGACGCCGAGGCGGCGCGGATCGAGGAACAGCTCGACTCCCTGCCCTGGGTGGCCTCCTACCAGGCTTCCGTGGGCTCGGGGCAGCCCGGCGCCCCCAGCACCGGCGGAACCTCGGTGCAGTACACGATCTCCTTCGACGACGGAGCCGACCACGCCACCTCCGTGGACCGACTTCGGGAGGAGTTGAGCGCCGACGCCGGGCCGCTCACGTTCTCCAACGCCGGCGCGGTGGAGTCCGGGCTCGAGGTGCGGGTCCACGCCGACGACGTCGAGACGCTGCGGGAGGCGGCGGACACCGTGGCGGAGCGCATGGGCGACATCCCTGACGTCGCGGACGTCACGCACGACATGGCCGCTTCCCAACCCGAGCTCCGGGTCGAGGTCGACCGTGAATCCACGATCGAGGCCGGGCTGACCGAGGGGGACGTGGTGCGGGCGGTGGGAGACGCCTTCCACGGCGTCGACATCGGAACCGTCACGCTCGACGAGGTGGACCACGACCTGCTGCTCCAACCGGTCGGACGGCCGGGGTCGGCGGAGAGCCTCGAAGAACTCGAGATCGCGACTCCCAACGGCGAGGACGACAGCGTCGAGCTCGCGGACGTCGCCGACATCGACCAGGTCGACCTGCCTCCGGAGCTGACCCGCGAGGACAGCACGCGAACGGCGACCGTGTCCGGGAACTTCACCGGCTCCGATCTCGGCGCGGTCACCGCGGAGATCGAACGGGCCGCCGGCTCCGCGGCGCTCCCGCCGGGCGCCACGGCCGAGGTCGCCGGAGTCAGCGCCGACCAGTCCGACGCGTTCCTCGACCTGCTGTTGGCGATGCTGGCCGCCGTCGTCCTCGTCTACATCCTCCTGGTCGCGACCCTGCGAAGCCTGGTCCAACCCCTCATACTCCTCGTGTCCGTCCCCTTCGTGGCGACGGGAGCCATCCTCGTCCTGCTCGTCACGGGCATCCCGCTCGGCGTCTCCGCGCTCGTCGGTGGACTGATGCTGATCGGCATCGTCGTCACCAACGCCATCGTGCTCATGGACTTCATCAACAAGCGACGCGCGCACCACGAGGAGATCCACGAAGCGGTGATCGAGGGGGCACGGCAGCGGATCCGCCCGATCCTCATGACGTCGCTCAGCACGATCGGCGCGCTCGTCCCCCTGACGGTCGGGATCAGCGGGGGCGGTGGCTTCGTCTCGCAGGGGCTGGCCCTCGTCACCATCGGCGGACTGGTCAGCTCCACGCTTCTCACCGTGATTATCATCCCCGTCCTCTACACCATGTTCGAGACGGCCAAAAGACGTTTCCTCCAGCGCAGAGTGGATCCGGACTCGACCCAGCCGTCACTTTTCCGACCTCATGCCTTCGAATGACCGACTTTAATTCAAATTACAACAACCCAAACCGGACAAGTGACACACGCCACCCTGCGACACGGAACACCAAAAAAAATTACCCGGGAGCAAGATCCAATGATCAGCGCAAATGCAATACCAATCACAGAGAGTAATGAAGATCACGCTCGGTTGATTACACTCGCCACGGCGATCGTTTATGATCATGCGTCGTGAGCTAATTGCAAATACAAACGCGCAACCAGCGACAACCATTCCTACTTTCTCCGCCCGCCCACAACATGCCGACCCAGCGACTGGTGAGGTGTTTCCGATCGCGCGTATTGACGTCCAAGGACTCCATGTTCGCTACGACGAACTCACGGCGGTCGACGGGCTCACATTCTCAGTCGGCGCCGGCGAGATCTACGGACTACTGGGACGTAACGGCGCCGGGAAAACCAGCACAATTTCCGCAGTGGCCGGATTGCTGGAACCGTGGGCCGGGGAATGCGACGTGCTGGGCCGGCGGGTGGTCGTCGACTCACCGGCACTACGGCAGGCGCTCGCCTTGCAGCCCCAGAAGGCGAACCTGTTTCCACGGCTACGGGTCCGCGAAACACTGGAAATGTGGGGCGCCCTCTACGGAAACCCACGGTCCGTCCCGAAACTCATTGACGAGCTGGGACTAAGCGAAAAAGCGGAGACCCGCGTCGCCAAACTGTCGGGCGGCCAGCAACAACGTCTGCTGATCGGCACGGCACTGGTCGGCAACACCCCCATCGTCGTCCTGGACGAACCGACGACCGGGCTCGATCCGCACGCACGCCACGCGGTGTGGAGAATCGTCCGCGACGCCCAGGCGGCCGGAACCACGTTCCTGCTGTCCACGCACGCGATGGACGAGGCCGAGGAAATCTGTGACCGGCTCGCCATCATGCACAAGGGCCAGTTCGTCACCGAGGGGGTCCCCGCCGACCTGGTGGAGAAGCACTGCCCTGGCGGTGTCGTCCGGGTCCGTACCAAGGATCCGACGGTCACGGCCGCCCTGGCCGAGTTGTACGGCGAGGACGCCGTGGTCCCGTCCACGGAGACCGGAGGCCGGGACTGGGTGCAGATACGGGTCGCGAACCCCTACACCGCCGCTGAGCGGATCAACGACCGTCACGGACCCCTCGACATCCGTCCCCGCCTGTCCACGTTGGAGGACGTCTTCCTGAAGATGACGGGCACGTCCTTGTCGGCGGGGGACTCCGAGCTGCCCGAGGAGGCGACCGTATGAACGTCGACGACAGCGTCGCCCCGCCGGCGGCGCGGTACTCGCGCCAGCTCGGTGCTCTGTCCGCCGGAATGTCCCGGGAGACCGTCCGCGACCCCATGACGCTGTTCTTCAGCGTGGGGTTCCCACTGATCCTCGCCACGTTCTTCGTCGCCATGGCCCAGATGACGTGGGCCTCGGGAACCGGTGTGGTCGCCGTGGAGGGCGACCAGGGCCAGGCCACGGCGGTGGAACAGGCGTGGGACGGCGACATGGAGGTCGTGGCCGTCGCCACCCTCGACACCAGCGACGACGCCTACGACGCCCATGTCGCGTTCCATCCCGACAGCGAGACCGTGCGGGTGGAGGTCCCCGTCGGCAAGGGCGGGGTCATCCCGGACCTGGAAGCGGCGTTGGCCGACACCGAGTGGGACGGGTGGTCGGTGTCGGCCACCTCGATCGGGGGCGGGCCACTGTTCGACCCGATCGCGTTCATCCTGCCGGCCGCGCTCACCTTCGCTCTCTTCTCGGTCGCGCTCACCGGCACCGCGGGAGCACTCGTCTCCCTGCGCGCCAACGGAACACTGCGCCTCCTGGGGACGACCCCGGCACGCCGGTCCGCGGTCCTGCTGGCGCTCGTCCCGAGTCGCGCCGGTTTCGCGGTGATCCTCCTCGCCGTGGCGGGCACGGCGGCGATCCTCTTCGGGGTACTCGAGCCGGCCTCGATGATCCGCATGCTGGTGACCACCACGATCGGCATGGCGATGGTGCTGCCGATGGGCTACCTCCTGGGCGGCGTGCTGTCCAACGTGGAGCTCACCAACATGATCGCCGCGTTCCTGACGCCGGTGCTCCTGATGGCGTCCGGGGTGCTGTTCCCCTGGGAGGTGATCTCCGACTCCGCCGCGGGGGTCGCGGCGCTCACCCCACCCGGCATGTTCGGCGACGCGCTCCGGAACGAGATGGTCGGCGGCGTCGCGCACAACCCTCTCTGGCTCAACTGGTTGGGCATGGCGCTGACCGCCGTGGCCCTCATCGCCCTCGCAGCACGCAGCTTCCGCTGGACCACTAAGGAGACCGCGTGACCGTACCCCCCGAACGCACAGAGACGCTTCCCCGTTCGCTGCGCCAGATGCGCACGTTGCTGTCCCCCTACGGCCTGGTGAGCAGGACCCACCGCCTCGCCCCGGCGCATGGCGAGCCCCCTTTCGAGATCTACTCGTCCTACCTGGGGAATCCGGGCGCCGTGCTGGCCGCCCAGTCGGCGTGGGACCACGATCTGTCCCAGGGGAACTTCGACGGCGCCGGAGGTGCGCTGGACCCGGAGGTCGCCGCGCACCTCTCCATCGCGGAGTCCCTGGAACGGTACTCGTCGTGCGCGTGGGACTCACGGGACATGTTCTGGGCGACGGCGGAGGAGCTCGGTGACGACGCGATCGCCCCCGCGGCGTTCCCGAACTGTTCGGAGCGGGAACTCGCGGACCCGAGCTGTGGCCTCGTCCCCTCCGATCCGCGTATCCCGCTGCGCTGGGTCCAGGGGTGGTCCTTCACGCGGGACCGCCCGGTGTACGTCCCGGCCCTGACCGTGTGGATGAGGTTCCCACCGGAGTCGGCCGCGGAGCGGTTCATGCACCCGATCTCCACCGGATGCGCGGCCCACTCCGATCCTGTCGCGGCGGTCGTGAACGGTCTCCTGGAGGTCGTCGAGCGGGACGCGATCGCGCTCACGTGGCTGCAGCGCATGAGACTGCCTCGACTCCACGTCGACGAGGGCGCCTTCGACGACCTCTCGCGCAGATACGCGGCGAAGGCGGAGAGCCAGCACCTGCGCACCGAGCTGTTCGACGCGACCACCGACCTCGGCATCCCCGTGATCTACGGGGTCCAGTTGGCCGACCACGATCCGGAAGTGGCCCAGATGGTCGCCGCCACGTGTGACCCCGATCCGGCTCGCGCGGTCGCGAAGATGTACCGGGAGATGGCCTCGCTGCGAATCGCGCTGCGACACATCGCCAAATCGAGCCGGGATATCCCACTCAACGAGGACAACACCAGTGTCTTCGGTGGCGCCCTGATGTCGGGAACCGTGGACCAACGCCACCGGTTTGATTTCCTTCTCGAAGGGGAACGGGAAACCCGAGATATCCGCGACGTTCCTTCTATTGTTTCTGACAGTCCGACGGATAAACTGGACTGGCTAATGCGACGCATGGACGCCGCCGGATGTGAAGTTGTCGCAGTGGACATAACCACCGACGAGGCTCGGCAAGTCGGCGCGAC
Source organism: Spiractinospora alimapuensis (assembly GCF_018437505.1). Classification (NCBI taxonomy): domain Bacteria; kingdom Bacillati; phylum Actinomycetota; class Actinomycetes; order Streptosporangiales; family Nocardiopsidaceae; genus Spiractinospora; species Spiractinospora alimapuensis. The sequence goes on from NZ_CP072467.1 coordinate 3,240,821, forward strand.
GGTCACCCGAATCCTCGTCCCACAACTCATGCCGCTCTCCTTCGTACACAAAGCCCGTTACCTCGCCCACGCGCGCCTCTACGAGGCTCCCCGGGCAATGGGACACCACGTCCACGCAGAATCCGAAATAAACCCCCATCTGCAGCCTTTCGCGTAACCCCCGCGGGCGCTTTTCCCAAACAATGAGAGCATTCGTCATGCCCAAAGAATCGCCTCACATTCTCTTTCTGACCTCCGGAGATTTTGGCCACGAAGTAGCGGGTCGACTCGGAGCGAACCACACGAGTTCGATCCTGGAGACGAGCCGTGGGACACATTCCAGCGCATGGCCCGCGGCGGATCTGATCGTCACCGCGACCCACACCGAGGTCACCCGACTGGCCGAGCACGTGGACGCGGCGGCGTTCAACTGGAACGTCCCGTGGTTCTCGATCCACCTGACCTATCGCGACGTTCGTTGTGGCCCCGTGGTCCGGCCGGGACGCTCCGCCTGCCACTGGTGCTTTCGGCGGAGACGGGAACAGCACTCCGCGGACGGGGGCCCGACGGACGACGACCGGACGACGCCGCTTCCCGAGTTCGCCTATCCGGCGCACGCCGTCGGTGTGGCGGTGGGATTCGGGCATCAGGCGGTGGCGGAGGCCATGGGGGGCTCGCCCGAGGGAGCCCTCGGCGGCACCGTCCGAGCGTTCAGTCTCGTGGACGGAAGCACATCCAAGGCCTCGGTTCTCGCGGTGGACCGGTGCCCGCGGTGTCGGCCCGACCGCGGGTCGCCCGCGCTGTGGGACCGGTTCGCGACCATCCGCACCGCGGACGACGATCGGAAACCCGCGTTCTCGGGGGGAACACATGGCTGAGGACGGAGCGCTGAACGCCGCCACCATCGGAGCGGCCGCGACACACGACCCGCAGCTTCGGGTCCCCGTGTGGCCCCGACTTCGGCGCGGGCTACACCTCGAGTTCACCGAGGACGGTCTCGTCGTCCTCGGCACACCGCGGCGTCAGACCCTGAAGGGACGCAGCGCCACCGATCTGTTGCCGAAACTGGTCGACCTTCTCGACGGGCAACACTCCCACGAGGAACTGTCGCAGAAACTGCACGTCTCCGTGGACACCGTGTTCAAGGCACTGACCCTGCTCTGGACGGCCGGCATCGTCGAGGACCTACCCGCGGAGGACGTCGCCGTCCCGGGCCACCTCCCGGAGCGGGTGGCGGACTACCTGTCCCGGATCGGCGACGCGACAGGGGTGAACGCGGCCTGGGAGGAGGCGGCCCAGCGGCTCACGACCGCGAACGTCGAGCTCTTCGGGGCCGGCGTGCTCCCGGGGATGGTCCGCTCCGAGCTCGAGCCAGCGCTGCCGGTCACGATCGCCGAGGGCACCGTTCCCCACCCCGACACGACCCTCGCCGTCTGGCTCGACGACGGCCGGACCGACGGTGGACCGCTGACCACGCACTGCTGGGGCGCCGGTGTCCCCCTCCTGAGGATCCGCCGCCACGGCCGCACCGTGGAGCTGGGACCCTACGTGGACCCACGCTTCACCGCGTGTCTCGACTGTCGATCGACCGCGGACGCCGACGACGGACGCGCCCGTTCGGACCTCGACGACGCGCTGGCGGCGGCGCTCATCGCCCACGACCTCTTCGCACTCGTGTCCAGGACGAGCCAGGGCCTCCTCCCACAGTTCTGGCGCCGGACCGATCTGGAGACGCTGGAACAGCACCGACTCTCCAGTGCGACCCGCCCCGGATGCCCACGGTGCTCGGTGGCCGACGGGGAGATCGCCTCCGCGCCGCCCCCCGTCCGGTACGAGGCGGCGATCGCCCTGCCCCCCAAGGAGTTCGCGGACCTCAAGGCGCACCAGGCGCACTACAAGCCGTCGAACCTCGCCATCCAACGCGTTCAGCGTGACTGGCCGCTCTCTCCCGAGCTGAGATTGCCGCAGCCGCGGCACACCGTTCTCGACCGGCCGTGGCCGTCCCTCACGGGGCCTCCCGAACGGGGGGACGCGCCACCGCTGGACGCAGACGTCGTCTCGGTCCTGCTGTCGGTCGTGGCCGGCTTCCAAGGGGAGGACGCGGAGCGGGTGTGGCGGTGGACCCCGAGCGGCGGAAACATCGGCTCGGTCGTCGCCTACCCCGTCATTCGCGACGTTCCCGGAATCCCCTCGGGCGTGTACGGCTACCAGCCGTCGCGCAACCAGCTCGCCCTCATCCGCTCCTCGGTCGAGGGTATCGGAGGCGAAGCCCCGATCACGCTGGTGCTGGTCGGTGACTTCACCAAGGTGGCCCAGAAGTACGGGGACGCCGCCCTCCGTCTGTGTCTCCTTGACAGTGGCTGCGCCCAGTCCGCCGCGCACCACGTCAGCGCGGCACTCGGTCTCACGACGTCGATCCACCCCGACTGGGACGACCATCGCGTCGCGGAGATTCTGCACATCAACCCTAACCACGACGTGATCACCGCCGTTCTCAGCATCCGGGCAGGGGAATGAACACCAATCCAACATCGGACCTGATCCGCGCCTTCGCCGACCGTGTGCCGGCGGGCACCACCACGCGCGCCCGTTCCCGCACCAGCCCCGCGCCGCTCGCCCGTCCGATCCCGGTCCCGCCGGGGGACGGCGTCCAGGAGAACCTGTTGCCGGTGCTCCGGCGACGTCGGTCCACCCGGTTCTTCTCCGAGGTCGGCCTCCCCCCTTCCGCCGTGCTGGACAGTGCCGCGCACGCGCTGGAGACCGACCGAGCGCACTGGCCGACGCGGCACCCGTCCAATCCGTTGCGGGTGGACGCCGTCGCGTTCAATCTCGAGGGTGTCCCACCGGCCATCTACCAACTGGACGACGAGGATCGCGCACTGACACCCGTCGCCTCGCTTCCGGAGGGCCACGAGCATGAGCTCACCCTCCAGCCCGAGTTCAGTACGGCCGCGGTGGTCCTTTCCGTCGCGGTGGACCTCTCCACCGCGTGGGACCACGGCGGGGCACATGAGTACCGCCTGCTCATGGGGCGTGTCAGCTCCGCCGCCTACACCATGTGGCTGCACGCCATGTCCCAGGGGCACGTCGGGTCCGTCTTCGCCGGCTTCATACCGGCCGCGGTCCGACGCCTCCTGCACAGCGACGGGACGAGCCGGCACCACGCGTTCGCCGTCGCGCTGGGCCGGCCTCCGGCCTGACGCGACGCCCAGGACCGCCCGTGGTCGGTACACCGGTCCACTCCGGTGCGACCAGGGGCCGATCAGCCACGACTACCGAGGGGAGAGCGACACAACAACGACCAGACGAAATCGGATCCCAGTCAGCCGTCACGAATTCGAGGGAACGCCTTGGAGAACACGGAGCTCGAGCTCTATTCCATCGACGAGGACCTGAGTGTCGAGGCACTCCCGGTCGCGGTGGCCCCCGGCTCTTCCGCGTCATCCGCGTCCAGCGTGAGCAGCGCGTCCTGCCCGGCCACGTCGGCGTCGTCACTGACCACCTCAACCAGCTTCAGCTGCTGATCCGAACCAGACGAGGAGCGATCCATGAACTCAGATCCGTTGGACCTGGATCTCTATGCCACCGACGACGATCTGGTCGTCGAGGCCCTTCCGGAGGGCAGCGCCCTCAACAGTTTCTCGTCGGCGGCGACCGCCAGCAGCGCGTCGTGCCCGGCAACGTCGGCGTCGTCACTGACCTCCTCCACCAGCTTCAGCTGCTGACCGTCGAGGAAGCATCCATGCACCAGGAATCCGGCCTGGACCTGTACGCCACTGAGGAAGAGACGTTGACCGTTGAGGTGCTTCCCGAGGGAAACGCGCTCAACAGTTTCGCCACCGTCGCCACCGCGAGCAGCGCCTCGTGTCCCGCGACGTCCGCGATGTCCTTCACCAGTGCCACGTCCCTCTCCTGCTAACAGGTTCGAGTATCCGCAACGAAGTGAGGAGTCACCATGAACGACGCGCCTGAGCTCTACCTGTACTCCACCGACGACGACCTGACCGTCGAGGAACTCCCCGAGGGCGGGGCCCTGAGCACCTTCGCCTGCGGCAGCTCGGCGTCCACCGCCTCCTGCCCGGGATCCTCCGCGGCCAGCCTCAGCTCGGCAAGCTGCGCGTGGAGCTGAACCCCTTATCGACGACATTGAGGAGAACGAATGTCTGGTTCGCAGGACAGTAACGACATCGATCTCGTCGCGGTCGGATTCGACGACGACGACTTCAACGTGAGCTCCCTTCGTGAGGGCCTCTCCCTGGGCACCTGGAGCTCGGCGTCGACGGCGTCGAGTACGAGCTGCCCCGCCAGCAGCGCGCTGTCGATCTCGTCGGCGAACTGCGTGAGCTAGGAGCACCGGGGGCTCGGCGGGATCAGGAGGTTCGCCGAGCCCCCCTTCACGGCCTGGTGAGGTGTCGAGAACAAGCAAAGGGTGGATATGTCCGCACCGTCGAGACCCCAGCTCCGGAGCGATCTAGAAATCCTCCGCGGAATGGATGACATTCCCCTGATATTCGACCCCCTCTCCGGTCGATACCATCGGATCAGTCGCAGCGGAGAAAGACTCCTTCCCCTACTGGACGGCAGCCGAGCGAGGGACGACCTCGTCCAGTCGGTCTCGGCGGCCACCGCCGACTCGGCGAGACTCCAGGAGAGCGTCAACTCCTTCCTGGACTCCCTGGCGAGTTCCGGACTGCTGGTCGGATCGAGCCCCGACACGGACGGGGACAGCCGCGTGCGTCGCTTCCAGACCACGCAGTTGATGCCACGCTTCGTCGTATCGCGCGCGCTGCCGACGTTGCTGGAACCACTCGCCGCGGTGATCCGAGGCGGTCCACAGCGCCTCATCGCCGTTCTGTCCGGGCTCGGAGCGGTGTTCGGTTACCTGACGGCGATCGGCGTCCTCGTCGGTACCGCTCCTCCCCTCGAGCAGATGATCGGTCCGGCGCTGTTGGTGGCGTGCGGCCTGATGATCGCCCAGACGCTGGTGCATGAGAGCTGCCACGCGCTGGTCGCCCAGGTGTGTCGCGTCCCGGTCCGTGGGCTCGGCGTCGCGCTGCTCTTCTACTTCATGCCGTTGGCCTACGTCGACCGCACCGACGCCTACCGGCTCCAACGCCGTGGCCCCCGCGTGCTGCTCGCCCTCGCCGGACCCATGGCCGACGGGTGGATCGCCGGAACGACCGCGCTCGTGGCGTTCCTCGGTACCGGATTCGTCAGCGACGTCGCGACAGCTCTCCTGCTGCTCCAGGTCATCGGCCTCGTCATCAACCTGAATCCGCTGCTGCCCAGCGACGGATACGCCGCGATCGAGGCCGGAACCGGGCTGGTCGACGCGCGCGGACGCGCGTTCACCATCCTCGCCAACACCGTCACCCGGCGGCCCCTCCCGCGTCACCTCCAGGGAGTGTCCCTCAGGGCGCGCGCGGCCCACCTCGCCTACGCCACGTGCTGCCTGCTCTACGTCGGGATGATCGCTGTGGCGATGCTCAACTTCTTCGCCCTTGCCGTCTCTCTTGTCGAGGGGAGATTCCATTCATGATGGCCGGCCCTCCGGTTGGGAACTCGCAGGACCTTCGTGCGCGACCAGACCACGACGCGATGTTCGCCCCCCTGGTCATGACCCGGGTCGGCGGGCTGCCCGTCGACGTGTGTCGCCTGACCACGGATGCCACGAGGGGCCTACTGCGCGACGTGGTCCAGGTGACCGAAGAGCTCGAGAAGCTGTCGCCGGACCTGGTGGACGCCTGCTTCGTCCTGGTGCCCCGGCTCGACGACGACGCCTCCCTGCGGCGTAAGGCACTGGCCGGGAAACGCGCCGCGCACCGACTCGCTTCACTGCCATGGACCGACGCCGCGCTGGACGCCCTCTGCGACCGAGGCGGCGAGACGTTCACGGGGTTGGTGCGGCGATGGCGGGATCTCACCGAACGTCGGGATCTCCTGCACATCTCCCTCGACGAAAGTCTCGCCCGCGACGGATCCGAGGCACTGGCCCGGATGAAGGCCACGCTGAACGAACCGCGGTTCGCCGAGTCACTCGCGGTCGTCGCGCCGGACTGGTTCCGGTACGGCCGCCCGTCCGACGCCGCCCCCTCACCGCGGGACCTCAGAACCCTGTACTCCTACGTCACCCGGACGGCGCTCAAGACCAGCCCCCTGTCCGGACTGACGACGGTCGGTGTGGCGGGGACCAAGGGCGGCGGCCGCGCGTGCAGTCGCACCGGCATCGACGTCGCCCTGCACGCGCTGCGCCAGCTCAGCGCGGCGGAGGAGACCGCCCACCTGTTCCGCTACCGAGCGGCACCCGTTCGCGGGGGCGGCGAGGAGAGCCCCAACGGTCTGCTCCTCCATGCCGATCTCAGCGTCGGCGGCGGGAAGTCCTGGCGTTTCGACCACGTGATGGAGGCGGACCACGCCCGGCGCTGGCTGGACGGCTTCGCCCCCGACCGACGGGACGACCTGCGTCTCGAGGAGATCCTGCGTGCCCTCGGCGGTGAGCGCCCGTTCGAACGCTTCCGACGGCTCCTTCACAGCGGGGTGTTCCAACCGATACCGCCGTGGTCGAACGACGAGGATCCGCTGGCCGTACTGGCGCGGCGCCTCGCGGGGACGGCGACGGAACCGGGCTCCGGTCCGATCCCCGTCGCCGACCTGGCCGAGGCCTGTCGCCTGGGCGCCGGGGCCGCCGACGCCGACGCCACGACCCGCGTCGAGTCCGCGATCCGCGTCCGCGAGGTGACCCGCCCGTGGTTGCGCGACGACTGGGGTGCGGCAGCGTCGGCCGGTGTCATCTACGAGGACCGTGAGACCGACACCGACCTGTGGAACCCACGCGACAACGAGCACGTACGAGCGGACCTGGACAAACTCGCGCGGCGCGTACGGCCGTACGTGTTCCGGACCCACCTGTACGACGTCCTGGTCAACCGCTTCGTGGCCGAGTACGGCACCGGGGGACGATGCGAGGACGTGCTCGGCTTCCTGATGCGCCTGAGCGTTGACCGCGACAACAGCCCGCTGGTGGACGGAGCCCACGCCGCGGACCGTGCCTGTTACGCCGATCCCGGTGAACGGGCGTGGTTGCCGGTGGGGCCGACCAGCGCGCCACCCAGTGCGGCGGCGTTCTTCCAACTTCGCGCCACGGAGTGGAAGGACGTCGAGGCCGGGCGCCATCGGCTGGTCGTCAACCAGTTCAACGCCGGGACCGGCGGGCTGCTGAGTCGGTTCCGGCGTCTTCTGGGGCCGGAGTTCACCCAACGGCTCCGCGCACACGTCGCGACGTTGTGGGGCGACACCGCGGTCCGCGAACTGATCGTCGGAGCGGACGCCAACACCGCGCAGGCCGAGTGTTCGGGGATGTTCCCGGCGGTGACCCTGCCCGGCGAGGTTCCCACACCGAACGCGATCACGCTGGACGAAACGCGGCTGGTGCACGACCCCGACAACGACACCCTCACCCTCGTCGACCGGTCGGGCGGGGTCGTGGGCTCGCCTACCTGGGGCTGGTTCCGCAACACATGATGGCCCCCTTCGTCCGCCTCCTCACCGTTCTCGCCGACCCCTGGATCAACGCGTCGGCCGACAACGACCACTCCCTTCCGTTCGAGTTCGGGGAGTACCGCGGAAGCGAGGTCGCGGTCGTGCCGCGCGTCGAGGACGGTCGCCTCGTCACCAAACGCGCGTCATGGATCGTCCCGACCGAGGCCCTCCCCCTGGAGAGCGCGGACAATGACCGCGACCTCGTCCTCGGCATGGAGGAGTTCCGCGCCCGGCACGGCATTCCCGAGGTCGTGTTCCTGCACCAGCTCGGCGGATTGGAGCTGATGCGCGACGGGGGCCACAAGCCGATGTGGGCGGACCTGCGTTCTCCGTTGTCGCTGCGCGCCCTGCGTGGGTGGTTGCGAAGGGACACCCACCACGTTCGGGTCGCGGAGGCCCTGCCCGAACCGACGGCTCATCCGGACCGGGACCTGTCGGGCGCGGTGCGCGCGACGGAGCACATCACACTCATGCACTGGTCCCGAACCCAGGAGGTGGGGGAATGACGGAAGTGACCGACCACCCCAGTCCCGCCCGTGACTCGATCCTCGACCAACCGCACCAGCCTCCTGACTCCGACTGGTGGTACGTCCGCGCCTACCCTGGCAGCGGCGCGCTGATGGACGCGGCCTGCGACGTTCTGGTGCCGTGGCTGCGGGAGGCCGCTGCGTCCGAGAACGCGGACCGTTGGTTCTTCCTTCGCTACATCGACATGGTCGGCCCGCATCTCCGGCTACGGATTCGGTGCGCTCCCGATGGGGTGGACCGGTTGCACTCCCGCATGCCGGAGTTGTGGCTCGCGCTGGACAAGATCCCTCCCGACGCGCGGGGCGAGCCGTTGATCGCGAACGGACTCTTCGGCGACGCGTCGGGCGCGGTTCGCGTCGCGCCCGGCCTTTACGCCCCGGAGATGCACAAGTACGGCGGGCCGGCGGGCGTGGAGGCGGCCGAGCGGCTGTTCACCGCCTCGGCGCGTTGGTACGCCGACAACCTTCCGCACCGTTCACCACGTCGCTTCCGGCGCGCCGCCCTGGCGACGACGCTGATGCGGGAGCTCGTCACCACGGCCCTCCCCCCGGAGGATTGGAAGGAGTTCTGGCTGCGCCACCGCCGCCAGTGGGGCTGGCAGTTGGTGATGTCCCAGGGAAAGGCCGCGGTCCCCGACCTCGTCAGCGAGACGGTCACCGGGGTGCGCGAGGTGGTCGCCGATGTCGACGTCGCTGCCGTGCGCACGCACGTCGCGTCGGTCGTCGCCACCTTCGAGGAAGTGACGCGGTCCAACTCCGGTGTGGACAGGCTCGACCTCCTACTGAACTACCTGCACATGGACATCAACCGGTGGGGGTTCGTCCCCGCGGAGGAAGCGCTGCTGGGCATGGTGACCACCAGCATGCGATAGGCACGGCACGCGACGGGACGGATGGCTGGTGGCCATGCCCCACACAGGGCATGGCCACCAGCCATCCGCGCGTCCTGCCGTCATGACACCATCGGTGAGGCGGCCACACGCGGGGCCCGCCGATCGTGGGGCCCTCCCGGCGAGTTCCTTACGGACTGGCCCCGCTCGGCGCGAGGTCAGCCCTACTTGCCAACATGGCAAGTTCTTGCCATACTGGTTATCAGCATCGGACCGCGACGAGGGGACATCCAGCATGGACCACTCAATGGATCACACCGAGGCGGCCAAGCAACTCGCGGCGGCCGACACCCTCCAGGAGCGGATGCGCCACAACGCTCGACACTGCGCCTTCGCCGCCGTCACCCTCGGGGTGGTCACCCTGGTCGGCACGGCGCTGCTCGGCGCCAGCCACGGCGGGACCGCCCTCGACATCCCCGTCACGCTGGTCGTCCTGGGAGCCGCGGTCGCCGCGGGCGCCTACGCGTGGTCACGCCCCACCCTTCCACGCAACTACCTCACGATGCACCTCGTCATGACCGTCGGGGGAATCGCCGTGCTGCACACCGTCACCTCCACGGTCGGCCGGGTCGTCTTTCCCGGTGAGTGGTTGTGGTGGGGACCGGGTGCGATACTCTCCGCGACCCCCGCCTTCGTGGTCGCGTACATCACGCTGCGCCGGGACGGCGCCAGATCGCGGTAAGGGCAGGCGATGACGCACCCTCGCAAGCAGTTGGACGAGACGATCCACGCGCCGATCCGGTACTCGATCATCGCCGCCGTGGTCTCCGTCGACCGGGTGGACTTCCAGTTCCTGCGCGACGCTCTGGAGATCACCGACTCGCACCTGTCCAAGCAGCTCTCGATCCTGGAGAGCGCGGAGTACATCGAGATCGAACGCACCTTCATCGGCAAGCGCCGCCGCACCTACATCACAGCGACGCCACAGGGCAGGGCGGCGTTCGCCCAGCACACCGAGGCGCTGCGGGCCATCGCCAGCGGCGCGGCCCCCGTGTTTGGCTCGGCCGTGGACGCCGACACCGAAGGGTGACCCCCGGCATCGGTGTGCCGACGTGGCGACGGGGCCGGGCTGACCAGTCCGACCCCGTGCTTATCGCATCGCTATCCGGTTGACTGTTGGTGTCGTCCGGTGCGATCGCCGATGTCCTCGCTCTCCACTCGCGGGGCGGGCGCGCCTTCGGCGTCACGCCGACCGGATCGGTAGGCTCGCTCGGCCGTACCGACTTCCTGTGTCGTCCCTTGGTCAATCCGACCACGGTTCCACCCGGCGGTCAGGCCGTAGATCACCATCAGGCTGACCACGATCCCGAGGATCGACCAGAACGGGTAGGCGACCATGAACGCGAACTGCACCAGGACACTGATGGCCGCGACCGTGACACCCGCGGCACGAGCCCACGTCTGTCCCGTGAGACAGGCGAGACCCGTCAGGCCAACGACGACACCCCAGGCCACCAGTACGATTCCCCAGACCACGAAATTGAACAGGAACAAGTTCCCTTCCGCGACCACGAAGAATTCCGGCTGCCACCAGGACACCAGTCCTTGCACGACATGGAACGCCCCGGCGAGTAGCAACATTGTGGCAGCGAAGAACTGCCAACCGTTGGCTGTTCTCAATTCCATCTGCGCCACTCCTTCATACGCTGGCCGGGGCCAAGCATCCGGACTCCGGCTCCCAGGTCCACCCTGAAACAGCAGGCCCAGGTGATTCCAGTCCCAATGGTTCAGAAGTCGGCAAAATGTCGGCAATACCGCGTGTCGCGAGGGTTATTCGGAGCGCGACCAGTGCTCTCGGGAAGCGGAGCGTCGCGGTCCCGGTACCGGCTCACTCCGAGGGGAGCACCATCTCCCGGTAGTCGGGAAGGTCGATGGCGTTGGCGGCCCGGTGGATGGGGTCGAGGTAGCGCTGAAGTCCGCTCAGCGCCCGGAGATGGGGCGCGACGCGAAGGAACCGGTCACGCACCCACGTGCCGCGCCGGGTCGCGGGAACCAGGAACGGAAGCCCAGTGCCGGGGATCCTCTGGTTCTGTGTCACGAAGTCCCGGATCCGCTCCTCGTAGGCGGGGAAGGCCCGCTGATGGTCGCCGTTGTGGCGGGCCAGCTCTCCGGCCAGCACGTAGGCCCCCACCAACGCCAGCGACGTCCCCTGGCCGGACGCCGGAGACGGCCCGTACGCCGCGTCCCCCAGGAGGACGACCCGCCCCTTGGACCACGTGTCCATCTTGATCTGACTCATCGAGTCGAAGAAGAAGTCCGACGCGTCCGACAGTTGCTCCAGCAACCGAGGCACCCGCCCTCCGAAGTCGACGAAGACCTCCGCGAGGAAACGCCGTTGTTCGCTCGCGTCACTCCGCGCGACCGTCCCGTTCCCACCGTCCCGCAACGCCAGGAACGCCTTGGTCTCTCCCCACTGGTTGGCGAACACGCCCGCCATCCGGCGCCGATTGGTGGCGATCTCGCCCCATCCATGCGGGAGCTCCTCCCTGGCCACGGAGAAGAACGCCACGTAGGCACCGAGTGCGTGCGCGTAGCGCTCCTCGGGACCGAACACGAGTCCACGCGTGGTGGAGTGCAGGCCGTCCGCGCCCACGACCACGTCGTACTCGGCGCCTTGTCCTTGGTGGAAGTCGACCGCCACGCCGGTCCCGTTGTCGCGCAGGGCGACGATCGAGTCGTCGAAACGGTAGTCGACCCGCCCCTCGGTGAGGGCGAAGAGTCGAGCGCACAGCGCGTCCCGATTGATCTCGATGTTGTGGTCGCCCTCGCCGGCGGTGAAGGCCCCCACCGGAACGTCGATGGGCGTGGGTGTGACCTCGCTGGTCATCGTGAGCCCACGCAGACCGGTCCGGGCGGCCTGGAGGTCGGACCGGATGCCCATCCGATCGACCACGTCGATGCCCACCCCGCGAACGTCGATGTTGTAGCCGCCCTTACGCACGGTGGGGGCACGTTCCACCACCGTGACGTCGAAGCCGTAGCGCGCCAGCCAGTACGCCAGCGCGGGCCCGGCGACGCTGGCCCCCGAGATCAACACTCGTTTCATCGTGCCTCCCCGAATATGCCTACTGGCCGCACGGTAAGTGAGACGCTTACCGTGCGTCGAGTAAGTCACCGGGGTCCGATGAGTGATCTACTCTGGCGGGAGAACGGAGGTGGGCCGTGGCCTCAGGAGGAGCCGACACCCGCGCCGAGATTCTGCGGGTGGCCCTGGAGCTGTTCACCAGTCAGGGCTACCAACGCACCAGTCTGCGGGAGATTGCCGAGCGCCTCGGTATCACCAAGGCCGCGCTGTACTACCACTTCGCGTCCAAGACCGACATTCTGCGCGAGATCGTCCAGCCCCTGGTCGACGACAGCACCGAGATGCTGGAGACTCTCCGCGAGGAACGCGTCAGCGACCCGCGCACCGTGTTCGAGCGGGAGTTCGACCTTTCCTACCGCCACCGGGCCGTGTTCGCCCTGTGGTTCACTGACCTCTCGGTGTTCCAGACACTGAACCTGGTCGGCGAGATCCTACGGTGGCGCACGGAGGTCCAGACCGCCCTGCTTGGCCCCGACGCCACCCCCGCGGCCCGGGTCCGCGCCACGTCGGCACTCGGAGGGCTGCAGGACTGCGCCGTCCTCCCACTGGACGCGCCGTACGAGACCCTCCGCGCGGAGTCCGTCGAGGCCGCACTGCGTGCCTTGGAGCCACGGAGAGCGTCAGAAAGCTGACGGCTCAGCCCAACCAGCGCCGGAGCCACCGGCGCCTGGCCTCGACAGCGTCCTTGGACAGCGCCGCCTCCGGCGTCACAGTGTCGAAGCCGTGGTAACCGCCGGGCCAAACGTGCAGCTCCGCCTCCCCTCCGGCCTGCCATAGTCGGCTGGCGTAGGTCACCACCTCGTCCCGGAAGTTCTCGGCCGACCCGACGTCGAGGAACGCCGGTGGCAGATCCGAGAGGTCGACGGCCCGCGCGGGCGCGGCGTACGGCGACACGTCCGGACCGCCCGCCGCGTCGCCCAACAGCGCCCGCCACCCGGTCGTGTTCGCCGAACGACCCCACGTCCCGTGGTTCCCCATCTGGAGGGCGGAGGGAGAGTTGTTCCGGTCGTCCAGCATCGGGCACACGAGCACCTGCCCAGCCAGCCGCGGTCCACCGCGGTCCCGCGCCATCAGGGCGAGCGCGGCCGACAGCCCGCCACCAGCGCTGACCCCGGCCACCAGCAGCCGATCGGGGTCCGCCCCCACCGCCTCCGCGTTCTGCGCGAGCCACACCAGCCCGGCGTAACAGTCCTCGACCGGCGCCGGATGTGGATGCTCCGGCGCGAGCCGGTACTCCACCGACACGACGACCATGGGCATCTCTTCGGCCCAATCCAGGACGTCGTCCAGACCGAACCGGTTGTTCCCCACCACCATCCCGCCGGGATGGGAGAAATACACGGCGGGAAGCGACGCCCCCACGCCGACCGGCCGACAGACCAGCAAGGGAACGTCCGGGGCTCCGGACGGCCCTGGCACGCTCCGGTTCTCGACCTCGAACCGACCGTCACGCCGCAGTCGGTCGACGGAGGGCGTCACCGCGTTCATGATCCTTCGTCGCTCCAGCACGTCGTCGGCCCCGAGGTCCGGCCCGATGGCCCGGCGGTGCACCTCCAACCCCGGCACGAGCTCGGGATCGAACGGAACGCACGGCAGGTCACCGCCACGAGCGGGGAACTCGGGCACAGTGGGATTCGACATGGGGGGACTCCTGTATCCGGGGGCGCGCCGTCCTGTCACTATCCCCGGCTCGCACCCGCGATACGCACGGCGCGTCAACGACCAACGGCCGAGGTTCAGTCGAAGAGGTGGTCCACGCTGCTCACCGTGGCGGCACGACGGACCAGGACGTCGAGTTCGTCGTTGTCCGTGAGAGCCATGACGCGACCCCGGGTCGCGTCATCCACAGACAAACCCCGCGCATCCAGGACCAAGAGAACACTCTCGGCCCTCCCCTTGGCCTCACCTCTCACCTCACCCTTGGCCTCGAGGCGTTCGGTGAACTCGCTCCGGTACCGGACCGTGGGCAGAGGACGCGCTCCCGCGCCCACAGTCGAACGATCGTCCGGCGACTCACTCAAAGAGCTGGTCCGCGCTGGTCACGGTGATGGCACGGCGGACCAGAGCGTCGAGCTGGTCGTCGTCGGTGACGGCGAGGACCCGATCCCGGGTCGCGTCGTCGACGGCCACCTCCCGCGCATCCAGGACCGAGAGAACACTCTCGGCCCTCCCCTCGGCCTTCCCCTTGGCCTTCCCCTTGGCCTCACCTCTCGCCTCACCTCTCGCCTCACCCTTGGCCTCGAGGCGTTGAGTGAACTCGCTCTGGTACTCGAAGGTTCCCACGGCCACAGCGTCCTCCACATAGGTGCGGTCTGCCGGGCGCAGCAGCGCCAACAGGATCTCAGTGTAACTTTGGGCACGGTCGGGGTCGATGTCCGCGAGGCCTGTGAGCAGGGCGTCTATGACGCCACCGCGTTGGCCGTGCGCGACGGCGGAGAGGCCGCCCAGCTCCGGCGACTGGGCGGCCCGGGCGGGCTCGTCGATGACGGGTACGCGATCGGGACCGATCACGTAGACGTGCATCACGTATCGATTTCCCAGGTGATAGGGGACGTCGTACCGATCCGCGATGTTCTGGTCCGGGCAGAACACCACGACGTCGACCTTGCAGTCGTACCGGTCGGCCATGGTGCTGCTGTACACGCCCCAGCGGCGGTACTTCTGCTCGACGAAGGCTCGTTGGGACTCCACGATGAGCCCGTGGGAGGTTCCGGCATCGTCCACCTGCACCAACAGCGCGGTGTCGCTTCGCCGTTCGTGCACTTCGGGTTCTCCGAAGTCCCCGCAGTCGAGCTTGACCGGCGCGTCCGCGGGGAAGTCCGCGCCGAAGCACTCACGGAGGAGCTCGACCACCATCTCGGGTCTGTTCCTGCACAGGTGGAGCACGTACTCGTGTTCGAGAGTTGGCATGGCGCGAGATTAGTGCGCAGGGAAGATCACGCGCAGTGATTTGGCGAAAGTTCGTCCGAAGCGCGACAACGATACTGATGTCCACCATGCGCGGGAAATCCCCCCGGCTGATGCGAACGGGCGTCTAGTTGACGGCGCCGAGGAACAGGTGGACGGCCAGGGCGATCCCCGCGAGGGCGATGCCGACGCGCAGCGGGGCTTGGGGGAGACGGCGGACGATGGCGGGGCCGATCCACGCGCCGAGGAGGCACCCGAGGGCCAGGCATCCGGCGGCCGCCCAGTCCACGGGGGCGAGGATGGCGTAGGCGACACCGGCGGTGAGGTTCGCCGCTCCCGTCACCACGTTCTTCACCGCGTTGGTGACGGCGAGACGTTCGGAGGCCGCGATGGACAGCACCGCGAGCATCATGATGCCGGCGGCGGCTCCGAAGTAGCCGCCGTAGACACCGACCAGGAGGACGGCCACGGCGAGGAGCGGCGAAGGGCGGAGGCGCGCGCTGGCGGGGGCTCGCCTGCGGGCGGCGGTGCGGATCCGGTCGCGGAACAGCAGGACGACCGACCCCAGGGCGATCAGCCAGGGAACGACGAGCTCGAACATCTCCGACGGCGTGCGCAGCAACAGGAAGGCGCCCACCCCACCGCCGACCACGGCGATACCCATCAGCCACAGGAGGCGGCGCCCCTGCCCGCGCAGTTCCGGGCGGGAGCCGGCCGCGGCGCCCACGGTCGTTGAGAACAGGGCGACGGTGTTCGTGACGTTCGCGGCGATCGGCGGCAGCCCGACCGCGAGGAGCGCCGGATAGCTGAACAGCGAGGCGAGTCCGGCGATGGACCCCACCAGTCCGGAAGCGACACCCGCGCCGAAGAGGAACGAGGCAGAGGTCAAGTCCACTACTGAGATCATCCCGCCTGGCTCGTACTCGACTCCGGCCCCGGCGGCCGGGTTCTCGACACCACGTCCTCGATCCCGTGGCGCACCCGGATCAGGGACGTGACCAGTTCGTTCATCCGTTCGGCGGTCAGCGTTGACGCCGGGAGGGAACAACTGATGGCGTCCACGGCGGGGCTGGTGTAGCGCAGGGCCACGGCGACGCAGGCGACCCCCACGGAGTTCTCCTCGTGGTCGACCGCGTAGCCGAGTTCACGCACCGATTCCAGCTCGCGCAGCAGGTCCTCGTGGCTCACCCGGGTGTTCGGCGTCAGCGCCACGGCCGCACGAGGGAGGTTCTCATCCAGGTTGGGCCCCGCGCGGTCCGCGAGAAGCGCTTTGCCCATCGCCGTGCTGTAGGCGGGGAGGCGCCGCCCGACCCGGCTGTAGGGCCGCAGGTAACGCGTGGACTCCTTGGTCGCGAGATAGACGATGTCGCCCCGGTTGAGCCGACCGAAGTGGATGGTCTCGTCCAGATCCGCGTTGAGGGTGTGCAGGTGGGGGCGGACGAGCCGGAGACGCTCGTCGGTGTCCAGGTACGTCGTACCGGCCAGCAGGGTACGGATCCCGATGCTGTACCGGGTTCCACTGGCGTCGGCGCGCACCCACCCTCGGTCGATCAGGGTCCGGACCAGCGCGTAAACACTACTGCGGGGTGCGTCCAGCGACTCGCTGAGCTCCCGCAACGTGGTCGGGCGGTTCTCCCGGGCCGCCAACAGCTCCAACAGCTCGACCGTGCGGGCGGCGGACTTGACGTCGCGGACGCCGCTGGGCGACTGGGTGCCTCCCATGACGTCGCCCCCTGTTCCACTTGGCCCCTGGACCGTACGCGAGCCGTGCGCGTTGTCCCGCGCGGCCGCCGCTTCGGTGCCCCGAGGTCCCCGGTCAGCGCGTGTTCGCGATTCGGTGGACCACGAACAGCGTACCAAGATTCGGTCATCCGTCTGCAATGTGGGATCATCGACTACATAGGGAGATAGACACTCGACTCCCCACTCGGTGGTCGCGGTACCGAGACCGGACTCCGGCCCCGCCCCAAAGAGGGAAAACAGCAGACGGCAGTATGACCTCGGACGCTGAACCCGAAGACTGAGGAGGCAGGCCCTCGCCATGACGGAACTGCTCAGCACGAACCCCCGTACGGGAGCGAGCGTGCCCACGGGCATCACCCCCAGCACGCCCGACGATGTGAACGCCGCGGCGGAACGCGCCGCGACGGCCTTCAACGAACTGCGTCGATGGAGTCGCTCGGAGCGCGCGGCGCTGCTGCGTGCGATGGCGGAGGAGCTGGAGTCCCGCACCGACGCGATCGTGGAGACCGCCGACGGCGAGACCGCGCTCGGCTCGCCGCGCCTGAACGGCGAACTGACACGCACCGGCTTCCAGTTGCGTCTCTTCGCCGAGACCCTGGACGAGGGGAGCTACCTCGAGGCGTCGATCGACCACGCCGGCGACACCGCGATGGGGCCACGGCCGGACCTGCGGCGCATGCTGCTCCCCCTCGGCCCGGTGGCGGTCTTCGGCGCCAGCAACTTCCCGCTCGCCTTCTCGGTGCCCGGCGGCGACACCGCTTCGGCCCTCGCCGCCGGCTGCCCCGTCGTGGTCAAGGCGCACGAGTCGCACCCACTGACCTCGCGGCTGTGCGGCGAGGCGCTCAGCGCGGCGGCGACGCGCGTCGGAGCCCCCGACGGCACCGTCCAACTCGTCTACGGACGGGAGGCGGGCGCCCAGCTCGTCCAGCATCCCGCGATCGCGGCGGTCGGGTTCACCGGCTCGCTGAACGGCGGGAAGGCCCTGCTGGCCCTCATCAACCAACGCGAGGACCCGATCCCCTTCTACGGAGAGCTGAGCGGCCTCAACCCCGTCGTCGTCACCGACGCGGCGGCGCGGGAGCGGGCCGAGGAGATCGGGCAGGGGCTCGCCGGCTCCTACACCTTGGGTTCGGGCCAGTTCTGTACCAAGCCGGGCCTGGCCTTCGTCCCCGCGACGCCCGACGGCGACCGCCTGGTCGACGCCCTGTCCGGCGCCACGACGGAACGCCCGGCGCACCTGATGCTCAACGAGGGCATCCGCGCCATGTTCGACCGGGGAAGCGAGGCCATGGCGGGTGTCGACTCGGTGTCGGAACTCGCGCGTGGGGAGGCCGCGACCGGGGACGCGATCGCCGCCCAGGCGGTGGCGTTGAGCGTTCCGGCCGACCAAGTGGACGAGTCCCTGACGGCGGAGTGCTTCGGCCCCCTGATCGTGGTGGCGCGCTACCGGGACGAGAAGGAACTGCTGGCCGCGCTGGACCGGCTGGAGCCCTCCCTCACGGCGACCGCGCACCTGGAGGAGAACGAGGCGGAGGAGCGGGCAGGGGTGCTCGACGCACTGCAGCGCCTGTCCGGCCGGCTGGTGTTCAACGGCTTCCCGACCGGTGTGGCGGTGTCGTGGGCGCAACACCACGGTGGTCCGTGGCCGTCCACCAACGCGGTCCACACCTCGGTGGGGCCGACCGCCATCCGTCGGTTCCTGCGTCCGTACACCTGGCAGAACGCACCCGCCGCCGCGCTGCCGTCGGAGCTTCGCGACGGCGCGTCCGAGGTTCCGCGCCGGGTCGACGGGAACCTCGTGCTGCCCGACCGGGGATGAGCATGATCATCCGGTGAACCGCGCGACCACCTCCTCGGGGTCGACCACCTTGGTGTTCTGGGCGGCGGCGATGAGCCACCGCCCTCCGTCCTTCACCAGGACGTGCATCGGGGTCCCGGGGAGGCGGTCGGGGTTCTCCCGCACGCCGGCCTCCAGGTCGCCGGCCGCCACCAGCTCGTCGTCCAGCCGGTCACCGCCGCGGGTGATCGGCCGCTGCCGGATCTTGACGGCCGCCACGTCGTCGCGCAGGAACTGGATGTGTTCGATGTCGAAGGTCGCGGTCACGGGCGCGTCGACGGACGGCGGCAGGACCGTGCGCGTGAACGTCTCGATCGCGTCCCTGGTGGGCAGTAGTTTCCCGTGGGCCGTCGTCCAGATCGCCTCTCCGGCGAACAGGTCCAGGAACTCCTCGGCCCGTGCCCGCTGCTGCGCGGACTGGAGTTGGCCGACGAGGGTCTCGATCGCGGCCAGGTCAGCCTCGGACGGGATTCGGCCACCGGTTGTGTAGGCCATGACGTCCTCCGTTCTGGAGTTTTCCGGACGGTCATGCCCACCCTGTAACTTCAACTTAACTCGAGGTCAATGCCGCCGGTGGCGCGACGGCGGTCCGTCGCGCCACCGGCGGAGTCACAAATCGCGCCGGGTCATCCCCTCAGCGCAGGTGATCGCGCTGCGCGTGGTAGAGATTCCCCGGTGAGATCCCGGGCGTTCCGTAGCTCTCCAGGCGGCTCTCCAGGTCACCGGTGAAGTCCGGCCCGGGGATCTGACCGAAGTCACTGACCTCGGAGATGCCGACCGTCGCGCTGCGGGGCGCGATCTCGTCGATCCGCACGCACCCGGCCCGTCCGTTGGTGACCGTGACGTTCCAGTGCGCGAACCTCGCCCCCAGCAGCGGCCCCTGTTGGGCCGCGCCTCCGTGCCGCCCGTCGTTGTTGACGACGATGTCGGTGCGCACGTTGCCGAAGGGCAGGCCCCGGTGGCTGTCGAAGGTGCCGTTGTCCATCCGCCCGTTGGACCACACGTTGCCCGAGGCGAGGCCCTCGACGTTGATGCCGTGGTGGATGGCGCCGTCCGTCAGCTCCGTGGTGGCCTCGTCGATGACGAAGTCGTCCACGACGTTGTCGTGCGACTGCTCCCGACAGATGTAGGAGTGGTGTCGCGCCCTTCCCGACACCACCGTCCGGGTGAGGGTCACGTTCTTGGCACAAGTGAACACGAACCCGTTGTCGCCGTCGCGCACCACGAGGTCGTCGCCCCAGCAGTCCCAGGCGCACTGGAAGATGACCCCGTTGTGACCGGGGTCCTGGAGGTGCGTGGCCTGTTCGGCCTCGGGCATCTCGATCGTGATGCCCTCGACCCCGACGCCGGTGACCACGGGCCCGGTGGTGGTGAACGCCGGCTCCCACTCGGGGCGCACGTCCAGGGGGAGCGGTTGGGCGAGTTCGACGACGTCGCCGTCGATCCCCGCGATCCGCACCGGCCAGGTGTAGGGAAGCGAACCCAACAGCCGGTCCATGTCCCCCCAGGGGTAGGTGAAGGTGCCCTCCACTTCCCCACACATGTGCCGGAGCAGACTGTGGTCGCCGTTGTCGTCCAACCGCAGCAGGACGCGCTGACCAACGCTCAGGGCCGCGGGGTCGGCGACCCGGACCGCGAAGTCGCCCTGTTCCGCCGGTTCGCTGATCCCGGAGAGCACGGTGTCGCCGGTCCAGCGCTCTGGGGCGACAGTGGTCCGCTGGATCTGGTCGACGAGCTCCGCGTAGCGGTCCCGGTGACAGACCCAGACCAGTCCCCCGGTCCAACACCAGGCGTTGCTGTCACCGCCGTGCTGGCTGCGATGCTCGCCGACGATGTCGGTGAGGTGCCGGGTGGGACGGAGTATCGTGCTGCCGCTGCCAACACCACGCAGCACGACGTCGTCGTATCCGATCCGGATCACGTCGTCGACGCGGTAGGTGCCCGCCGGCATGAGCACCACGCCACCTCCGGCCCGCCCTACGTCCTCGATCGCCTGGTTGATGGCGTCCGCGGCGTCGGCCGATCCGTCCTTCGCCGCGCCGTACCGCAGGACGTTGGCGGCGACCGCCGGCCGGGGCGGCGTCTCGCCGCCCCGGTATCCGGCGTGGGCCACGTTGGGGATCTGTGGGTGGGAGTAGGGCGTCTCCGTGAACTCCTGCCAGAGCCGTCCCGCTCCGCCTTGGTCGGCGTGCGCGGTTCCGGTGAACGTGACACCGGCCACCGCGGCACTACCGACGAGGAACGTCCTTCGTCCGATCATGAGTGGTCACTCTCCTTCACCTGCGTGGGGGGTCGCGGGAGTGGCGGCGTGACTCACCGCACCTCGTCGATGGCGTCGAGTGCCTCGCCGAAGTCGTCGCGGTACCCGTCCACCATGTCGGCGACGGCGTCCTGGAACTCGGCGACGTCCACGTCGTAGACCTCGACGCCGGCCTCCTCCATGATCTCGATCGACTCCTCGACCTCCGCGTCCCACAGGTCCCGCTGGTAGGGGATGGACTCCTGCGCCACCTCCCGCATCAGCTCCTGGTCCTCCTCACTGAGGGAGTCCCACAGGTCGGCGTTGATGAGGAGGACCTCGGGGACCCGCTGGTGTCCGTCCCGGGTGAAGTGCGTCGCGGTCTCGTAGTGGCCGCTGCTCACGAAGCTGGGTTCGTTGTTCTCCGCCCCGTCGATCACACCGGACTCCAGGGCGCCGTAGACCTCCCCGTAGTCCATGCTGACGGGGGAACCGCCCATCGCCTCGATCATGTCGGTGTTGACCGCGCCGGGGATGACCCGGATGTTCTGTCCGGCGAGGTCGTCCGGTGACTCGATGGGGGTGTCGGAGGTGTAGAAGTTGCGGGCCCCGGGCTCGTAGTAACCGAGCCCGACGTACCCGCCCTCGCGCAGTCCCTCCAGCATCTCGTTGCCGTAGTCGCTCTCCAGGAACCGCCACATGTGGTCGGCGTCGTCGAAGATGTAGGGCAGGGAGAAGAGCCCCCACTCGGGGACGAACTCCGAGACCGGGCTGGCGCTGACCCGTGTCATCTCCACGGCGCCCATCTGGACCTGTTCCAGGACGTCGCGTTCCTCGCCGAGTTGGGCGTTGGCGTAGGAGGTGACGTCGATGCGGCTGTCGGTCCGTTCCCGGAGTTCGTCGGTGAACCAGACTCCACCCAGGGTGGTGGGGTAGTCGTCGGGGTGGCTCTCGGCGAGTGACCAGGTGTAGCTGTCGTCACCGTCTTCGGCGTCACCGCCGCACGCGGTGAGCATCATGCTGGCCGCCAGACCCAGAACGGTGGCGGCCTTCCACGCCCCGGGACGGCGCGGTGCGTGCTGTCGGTGCGGAGGGCTGGAGGGGGTGGGGAACTGTGGTGCCATGGTGGCTCCAAGGGTGAGTAGTGGGAACGATGGCGCGCGGCGGGGTGTCCGCGCGGTGTGCGCCGGGGGTCGGGTGGGCCTTAGAGGTTCAGTACGGACGGGAGCCAGAGGGACAGCCCGGGGACGAAGGTGATGGCGAGGAGGACCACCACCATCGGTACGTAGAAGGGCAGGACACCGCGGGTCGCGTCCTCGATGGTGGTGCGCCCGATGGCGGCGCCGACGAACAGCACGCCGCCCACCGGGGGCGTGATGAGACCGATCCCGAGGTTGAGCATCAGCATGATGCCGAACTGGATCGGGTCCATGCCGATGCTGGTGGCCACCGGCAGCAGGATGGGCGTGGCGATGAGGATGAGGGGCGCCATGTCCATGATCGCGCCGAGCGCCAGCAGCAGCAGGTTGATCAGCAGCAGCAGCACGATCGGGTTCTCCGACACACCGGTCAGCCCGGCGGTGAGGGCGGCCGGGATGTGCAGCACCGTCAACAGGTAGCCGAAGGCGCCCGCCGAGGCGATGAGGAACAGCACCACCGCCAGGGTCCGCATCGAGTTGGCGAGGACCCGCACCAGGCCCTTGAACGTCAGTTCGCGGTACACGACCATGGCGACGAAGAGGGCCCACACGCAGGCGATCGCGGCCGACTCGGTGGCGGTGAAGATGCCGGTGATGACCCCGCCGAGAATGATGACGGGGGTGAGCAGTCCGAGCGTCCCCTCCCACACGACGCGCGGTGCCTTACCGCGTGGGATCCGCTCCCCCTTGGGGTATTTGCGTCGCCGAGCGAGGATGTAGGTCGTGACCAGCAACACGGCCCCCAGGAGGAGTCCGGGCAGGATGCCGGCCATGAACAGCGCCCCGATGGACACTCCGCCACCGGCGGCCAGCGCGTAGATGATCATGTTGTGGCTCGGCGGGATGAGCACGCCCTGGATCGAGCTGGAGATGGTGACACCGACGCTGAACTTCGCGTCGTACCCGGTGCGCCGCATCACCGGGACCATCACCGAACCGATGGACGAGGTGTCGGCGACGGCCGAACCAGAGATGCCACCGAAGAAGGTGCTGGATATGACATTGAGGAGCGCCATCCCGCCACGCAGGCGTCCGATGAACAGGTTGGCGAAGTCGATCAGGCGTCGGGAGATGCCGCCGGCGCCCATGATCTCGCCGGCGAGGATGAACAGCGGAATCGCCAGCAGCGGGAAGGAGAGCAGGCCGTTGGTCATCTGTTGGCCGATGAGGGGCAACGGGATGCCCAGGTAGAGCGCGGTGCTCAGCGCCGAGATCGCGAGACCGAGCGCGACCGGAATCCGCAACAGCAGCGACAGCGCGAACACGCCGATCAACAGCACGACTGCGAGGGGATCAACGATCATGCTCGCCCTCGACTCTCATGTCCTTGGAGGCGGCTTCAACCTCGGATTGTGGGGCTTGCGCGGGATCGGGCTCGGTGTCGACGTAGCGACGCGTGTCCATGCCGAACAGGTGCAGCACGCTGTACACGCTGATGAGGACGCCGGAGACGGGCATGGCGGCGTACTGCACGCCGGTCGGTAGACCCGTCGCTGGGAGGGTGTTGCGCATCATCGCCTGGGTGAAGTCCCACCCCTGGACGACGAGGTAGGCGCCGAACACCAGGAACGCGAGGGGAGTGAGGAGACCGATGACGCGGCGCGCGGGACGCGGCAGCCTGTCCACGACGAAGGTGACGGCGATGTGCCCGTTCTCCCTGACACCGATCGCGATCCCGAGGAAGCCGATCCATCCCAGGAGGACGAGCGCGATCTCCGGCCCCCAGCCGGGGCTCTGTTGCAGGATGAAGCGGCCGAACACCGTCCAGGTGATGACGACGACGATGGACGCCAGGGCGCAGAGCGCGAGCGCGTTGGTGGCCGTGTCCACGGCCCACAGCACGCCACGCGCGGTGCGTACCAGGGGGGACCGTCCCGATGTGGGGGGTCGTTCGGGTGCGTTCATGGCGACTCATTCACCTCCGTCGAGGGTCGGGGTTCCGTCGTGGGCCCGCAACGCGGTACGCATCGCGGTGAGACGCCGCCGCGACGCGAGT
This sequence comes from Spiractinospora alimapuensis, assembly GCF_018437505.1. NCBI lineage: Bacteria > Bacillati > Actinomycetota > Actinomycetes > Streptosporangiales > Nocardiopsidaceae > Spiractinospora > Spiractinospora alimapuensis. Next base: position 3,264,762 of record NZ_CP072467.1, read on the forward strand.
CCGGCGTGGTACATGTGGAACTCCGAGGCCCCGGCGACGGAGTAGGCCTCCAGGAGGCGGCGCATGTGGTCGGGATCCGCCGGCGTGGGAGGCAGGCCGAGGACGTAGGCGCCCACGTCCACGTTCGGTGGGGCCAGTGCCCGCAGGGCCGCGAGCTCCGCTGTCGCGGTCTCGGTGGGGGTCCAGCACGTACCGACCAGACAGTCGACCGCGGGGACGAATTGGGCCACGGTCGCGAACGGTCCCGTGGCCCAGGTGGCGGACGCGGCGTGCATCGTGACCCGTGTCCCCGGAGCGAGTTCCCGAACCCGTTCCACCAGCCGTTCCGCGAGGTCGGACACGAGGCTGGCCCGCAGTGCGCGGACCGTCTCCGCGTACTCCCCCAGGGCCTCCTCCACGGAGGCCGGCCGGGTGGGGCCGTCGACCCCCGCGCGGACGCGATCCGCCAACGCCTCGGGATCGACCCCGACGTCGGTGTACCGCGCCCGGCAGGCGCCACAGAAACACAGCGAGAGGAGGGCGAGCTCCACCGGGCCCCATTCCGCGCCGTCGGTCTTCTCGTGGTGGCCGCCGTGGCTCGCCCCCAACGGTCCGCACGCCTCCAGGACGACGCCGTCCGGCGCGGTCTGCCCGACGACTTCGGTGACGAGGCGTTCGCAGTAGTCGACGACGTCGGGGGCGGCGGGGCACAACGCGTAGCGGTAGCGGTCGCCGAAGGCGTTGCGCACGGTGAGGTCGGGGTGCTCGGTGCCCAGTCGGGTCGAGTGGGTCAGGACGACCCAGGCGTCGACAAGCAGTCCGGCGGCACGAAGCGCCTCCTGTGCGCTCCCGTACGGGTTCTCACCGTCGACCCACGGTGCCGGGGCGGGAACGAGGCGACTGTCCCGCCAGGCGTGGCGACGTACCGGGACGTAGGACGCGGCGTGCCGCACGTCGACCATCCGGTGCCGGGGGTGGTGGGGAGTGGCGGCGCGGGCCGAGTGATACGCGGCGGCCACCGCGACCCGTTGGGTCGAGAGTCCGGCGATCCGTTCCGCGGCGCCGGGATCGCCCACCACGTCCCAGGGATAGGTGTAGAACGTGCTCACCAGAACCCCCTCTTGGGCTGGAAGTCGGGCTCGAAGCGGCGCATGTACGTCGTGTCGTCCCGCCGGCGGATGTCACAGCGCTGGTACTGCTCGTGCAGCACGGCCAGGGCGTCGGGGTCGAGCTCGACGCCGAGCCCCGGTCCCTCGGGAACCGGGACCGCTCCGTCGACGAAGCGCAGGGCCCCGGGGGCGATCACGTCCTGACCGTCCTGCCACGGGTTGTGCGTGTCACAGGCGTGGGTCGGTTGCGGCACCGCGGCGGCGAGGTGGGTCATCGCGGCGAGGCTGATCCCCAGGTGCGTGTTGGAGTGCATCGACAGCTCGATACCGAAGGTCGCGCACGTGGCCGCCACCTGAGCTGAGCGCACCAACCCGCCCCAGTAGTGATGGTCAATGAGCAGCACACCGATCGCGCCGGCCGCCACCGCCGGGGGAAGGTGCTCGTGTGTGACGACGCACATGTTCGTCGCCAACGGCACGCGTACGGAACGCGCCACCTCGGCCATGCCGGCGATGTCGGGAGCCGGGTCCTCCAGGTACTCGACGATGCCGTCGAGTTCGCGGCCCACCCGGATGGAGGTCGCCGGTGTCCAGGCGGCGTTGGGGTCCAGGCGCAGCGGATGGTCGGGGAACGCCTCTCGCAGGGCGCGGACGGCCTCGATCTCCTGGTCGGGGGGCAGAACCCCGCCCTTGAGCTTGATGGAGGCGAAGCCGTAGTCGGCGACGAACCGGTGGGCCTGGTCCACGATTCCCGCTGGGTCCAGGGCCGGTCCGAAGGCGTCCTCATCCTCTCCGGGGTGTCGGCTCCATTTGTAGAACAGATAGGCGCTGTAGGGGACCGAGGGCCGCGCGGCTCCACCGAGCAGATCGACGACGGGCCGGCCGGCGGCCTTGCCCTGGATGTCGAGCAGCGCGACCTCGAAGGGGGAGTAGACGGCGTCCACGGTCTTCTGGTTGCTGCCCGCTCCGGTCAGCCCGTGCTGGTCGGTGGACACCTGCGCCCCGACACTGGTGATCACGCGGGTGTAGGCGGCGTGGAGCTGGTAGGGGTCGAGGCCGACGAGAGCCGCGGCGGCGTCGCGCACCTTGTTCAGATGCGTGAGGTCACCGTAGGTCTCGCCCAGACCGGTGAGGCCCTCGTCGGTGTGGACCTGGATGACGGTGCGCAGGGCCCAGGGCTCGTGCACGCCCGTCGCGTTGAGCAGTGGGGGGTCACGAAAGGCGACCGGGGTGACCGTGATGTCACGGATCCGCACTGGCTTACTCCTGTACGGTTCTCAGTCCGGCGGCGATCAACCGCTCCAGCGCGGCCTCGTGCTCCGGATTCGGGTCGGTCAGGGGAGCGCGCACACCGCCGGCGTCCAGCCCGCGCAGGCGTGCTCCGGCCTTCACCAAGGCGACGGCGTAGCCCGGAACGGTGTCGCGCAGTTCGGCCAGCGGGCGGTAGAACTCGGTGAGGAGGCGACGCACCGTCGCGTCGTCTCCAGCGTGCAGAGCCGTGTGGAATCGCATCGCCACTTCGGGCACAAAGGCGAACGCGGCCGACGAGTACAACGGAACGCCCGCCGCTTTGTACGCCGGCATCGACATTTCCGCGGTCGGTAGGCCGTTGAAGAACAGGAATTCCTCGCCGATCACATTCCGTACGGCGAGCACGATTCTCTGCATCTGTTCGATGTCGCCGAGGCCGTCCTTGAACCCAACAATGCTGGGTTCCCGCGCCAGCCGCACCACAGACTCCGGGGTGAAACGCGCGTTGTTTCGCTGATAGATGATGATCGGACACCGACTCGCCGCCGCGACCTGGCGGATGTACTCCAGCAGCCCTTCCTCGGCGCCGTTGACGAGGTAGGGCGGCATCAGCAGGATGGCGTCCGCCCCGGCTGCCCCGGCCCTGCGAACGCACTCCTGGGCGTGGGGCAGGGGACCGCCGGCGCCGGCGACCACGGGGACGCGCCCGTCCACCGAGGCGACCGCGGTGCGAACCACCTGCTCGTACTCGGACAATCCCAGTGCGTGGTACTCGCCCGTGCCGCACGCGGCGAAGACTCCTCCGGCCCCGGCGTCCACTCCTGCCGTCACGTGCTGACCCAGGACCTCAGGAGCGATTTCGCCTGTGGGAGTGAACGGTGTCAGCGGGAAGAACAGCAGGCCATCCAACTGCATTGACATCTCAATTCATGTATGTGAACAAAAGTCATTCTTGTGAACAGCGGCTAGAAATGTAAAATGCGGGTCAATCAGTGTCAAGAGGTTGTTCTCGCGACCTGCGATTACCCGGAGTGGGGATGGCATGGCGGTAAAGTCGGCTGACCGGACGGTGGAAGTCCTTGAGACACTGGCCCGGTCCAGTGCGCCGCTGTCCCTCGCGGAATTGCACCGAATACTCGGTTATCCGAAGTCGAGCCTGTACATGCTGTTACAGACCCTGGTGGACCGCCGCTGGGTGGAGACCGATTCACGCGGGTACAAGGTCGGGGTGCGGGCGCTGCTCGCCGGAACGTCCTATCTCGACCGAGATCCCGTGGTCCGGGCGGCGGCCCCCGTGTTGGACGACCTACGGGCCGAGGTCAACGAGACCGTCCACCTGGCCCGCCTCGACGGGGCGAACATCATCTACCTGGCCAGTCGGGAGTCCCAACACCACCTACGCACGGTCTCCCGGGTCGGACGGCGGCTCCCCGCGCACGCGACCGCGCTGGGCCGTTCGATCCTCGCCAACCGCCGCGACGGCGCGGACCTCGTGCCCGCGAAGCCCGAGGCTCTCAGCTCCCAGGGGCTCACCGACCGGGACGCGATCCTCGCCGAGCTCGACGCCGCGCGCACCGACGGCTACGCCAGCGAGAGCGAACAGACGGGGCCGGGCCTGGGCTGTCGCGCCGTGGTGCTCACCTACAACGACCCGGTGACCGACGCCCTGAGCTGCTCCGTCCCGCTGGCCCGCCTGAACGACGCCCACGGCGAACAGATCGTCCACGCGCTCCTCGCCGCGTCCCGCCGCATCACCGACCTGCTGACCCGGTAGAACGGGCACCACAGCGGATATCCGACCACCCGGACCGTCGACCCCGTCCCGCCCCCGCGCGGCCGTCGTACCAAGGAGAGCCCAACGTGACCGAACGAATCCTCATCACCGGCGCCGCCGGCGGCCTCGGCTCGCTGCTGCGTCCCCGCATGGCCCGTGAGGGGCGGGTGCTGCGACTGCTCGACGTCGCCGAGCCCGCGGCGCCCACTGACACCGAGGAGGTCGTGGTCGCCAGTGTGACCGACGTCGACGCGGTGCGCGAGGCGATGCGCGACGTGACGGCGGTCGTGCACCTCGGTGGGCACAGCGTGGAGGGGCCGTGGGAGGACATCCTGCACGTGAACATCCACGGGACCTACGTGGTGCTGGAGGAGGCGCGCCGGGCCGGTGTCGGTCGGGTCGTGCTGGCGAGCTCGAATCACGCCGTCGGCTTCACCCCGCGCCAGTCGGAGGTCCCGGACTACGTGTTCCCCCGCCCTGACAGCTTCTACGGAGTGAGCAAGGCGACGATGGAGGCGCTGGGCAGCACGTACCACGACAACTTCGGCATGGACGTCGTGGCGATCCGGATCGGGTCGTGTTTCGAGGAGCCCAAGGACGTACGCATGCTGGACCACTGGCTGTCGCCCGACGACGGGGCTCGCCTGTTCGAGACGTGCCTGTCCACCCCCAGCCCTGGGTTTCGTGTGGTCTGGGGCGTCTCGGACAACACCCGGCGCTGGCTGTCGCTGGACGAGGCCCGCGCCCTGGGATTCGAGCCGAAGGACGATTCGGAGGTGTTCGCCGAGAGGAAGATCGCCGCCGAGGGCGAGCCCGACCCCACGCGCCCTCCGCATGACATGCTCGGCGGTTACTGGCGTCTGCGGCCGGCCGACCCGGAGGAGCGGACGCCTCGCTTCGACCGGGGGTAGTCCCCGTCTCCTGACCGTGCGGGCTCAGCGGCCCAGGGCGTCCCTGAGCCCGGGGAAGACCCGCAGGGCGTTACCGGCGAGCACGTTCGCGAGCGTGTGGTCGGTCAGGCCCAGCTCGGCCAGCGCGTCGACGTTCCGACGCTGGCCGGGCATCCCGGGCCAGTCGCTGGCGAAGATCCATCGTGCGGCCAGCCGTTCCAGGTCGTGGCGGGCGTAGTACTCCGGGAGCTTCCTCGGCGGGAGGCCGGCGAGGTCGAGCCACACGTTCTCCCGGCTCAGGGCGAGGAACGCCGCGACGTCGTACCACCAGCCGCGCCCGCCGTGGGCGAGCACGAAGGTGAGGTCGGGAAAGTCCTCGGTGAGGTCGATGAGGGCTTCGGGGTTGCCGTATCGACTGCGCGAGCCGGGAAAGGTGCTGATTCCGGAGTGCACGATGACGGGGACACCCCGCTCCTGACAGAGCTGGTACCCGGGGTACAGATCGCGGTCGGACAGATCGAACGCGCCGTGCACCGGGTGGAGCTTCAGCGCGATCGCGCCCAGGTCGAGTTGCCGCTCGATCTCCTCGCCCACCGGATGGTGCAGGTGCGGGTTGACCGTCGCCACGAGGTGGAACCGGGCGGGGTCGTGGTCGCGGAGCGGCAGGAGGTCGTCGACGGGTTGGAGGCCGGTCGCGCGCGGACTCTGCTCACTGAACAGCAGCACCATGTCCACCCCCTCCCGGTCCAGGAGCTCCGCCATACGTTCGGGAACGACGTCCCCGGCGGCGTCGTACACCGAACGCCACGGGTGGTCCCGGGAGAACTCGTCCGCCCAGTCCAGCCACGGTTGACGCACCGTGGTCAGGCGGGGCGCGTGCACGTGGGCGTCGATGACGGTGTGTCCGTGCAACACATCTGCTCCTCGATCGTGGGCTGAACGTGCTCGCGCGGCGGAAACGCCGAGGACGTGGCTGGTGCGTGGGTCAACCGGCCGCGAGCGCCTCCCATACGCGTCGCGTGGCCGCGGCCCACCGCCGATGGCGGGTGTCGAAGAGGGCGGCGGCCTCCTCCCCGCGCCATCCCGTGGGCAGTAGATCGGCCGGCAACCGCGGGTCCAGGAACGGGAAGCGTCGCCACGCGTCGACCAGGCGGATCTGGCGCGCGAAAACGTCCTCGTCGCACCGCGGGTCAACGTCACGGAAGGCGCTGATGAACTCCTCATACTCCTTCGCGACCCCGGTCAGGTCCCAGGCTCGGGAGACCAGGTCGAGCTCCTCGCCGATCGCGCCGTAGGTGGCCACGAAGGACGTGGCCTCGGCGTCCAGACCGAGCTCCCGCAGCACCGCGTGCACCTCGGCCTCTCGGTCGGCGTTGGGCGTGACCCACACGCCCGGCGCGGGTGACCCCAGCCCCGCCCAGGTCAGGCGCTTGCGCAGGCGGTGACGCGCCTCGCGCTGCGGCTCGGGGACGGAGACGAGCAACACCAACCAGCGCCGATCCCAGGCATGTTCGCGGTGGCCGAAGGTGTAGATCCGTCGCGCGCCCTCGGTCAACAGGCGTCGACCGGGCTCGGTGACCTGCCACCGGACGCGCCGGCCCGATCGTTCGGAGACCAGCCAGCCCGCTCCGCCGGCACGCGCCAACGCCTGGCGCGCCGACTTCTCCTCGACCCCCACTCGACCGAGAGCCTGGACCAGGGCCGTGGTCCACGCCGGTTCGCCCGTGGGAACCACCAGCTCGCCCAGGATGGTCAGCAGAAGGGCCCGCGCGCTGGGGTCACCGATCCGTCGGGGCTGACGGTCGGCGATCGGCCGCCGGGAGGGCGGGTGCTGCCCCCGTGCCGCTGTCGTCACTGCGCACCTCCTCCGCGCCGGCCCGGGTCCGCCGCGTCGGCGGCCGCCCATTAGGTCAACTCCCGTTGTACCCCACTCCCTCTCACCCCGGTCCGTCCCGGGCTCCGTGCCGCCCTCGGCCCAACCGGCAGTCATTCTACAAAACATTGACGGGAAGCATAAATCTGTAGAAACTGAGAGAACGGACGGACGCGCCAGGTGACGCCATCGTCAGCGGCGGTCCCGCCAGACGGACGAGGGAGGCGCACCCATGCCCGCCACCACGGTGACCCCGGACCCCTCCGACGAAGTCGTCTCGGCCGCGACGGCCGATGACGCCAGCCCCGCGGCCACTCCCGCCGTGTCCTTCGACACCGCGCCCGAGCACTATCGACACTGGCGCGTCCACACCGAGGGGGAGATCGCCTGGCTGGTGTTGGACGTCGACGAACAGGGCGGCTTGGTCCCCGGATACGAGCTGAAGATGAACTCCTACGACCTCGGAGTCGACATCGAGCTCAACGACGCGGTGCAGCGGCTGCGATTCGAGCACCCAGAAGTCCGGGCCGTCATCGTGACCAGCGGAAAGGACCGCGTTTTCAGTGCCGGGGCGAACATCGGGATGCTCGGCCAGGCCTCGCACCAGTGGAAGGTGAACTTCTGCAAGTTCACCAACGAGACCCGCAACGCCATGGAGGACGCCGCCACACACTCCGGCCAGACCTACGTCGCGGCCGTCAACGGTAGCTGCGCCGGTGGTGGCTACGAGATCGCGCTCGCCTGCTCCGAGATCGTGCTGGTGGACGACAACTCCTCCACCGTCGCGCTGCCCGAGGCACCGCTCCTCGGAGTACTCCCCGGCACCGGAGGGCTCACCCGGGTGGTGGACAAACGCCGGGTACGCAAGGATCGAGCCGACGTCTTCGCCACCCGAAGCGACGGCGTCAAGGGGAAGACGGCGGTCGACTGGAAGCTGGTCGACGAGACCGCGCCCCCTCGGGACTTCGAGGCGCGGGTCGTCGAACGCGCGCGCGACGCGGCCCGACGTAACGGGCACCGCGCGGTCGCCGGGGTCCGGCTCTCCGCTCTGTCCCGTCGCGCATCGGAGCACGGCCTGGCCTACGACCACGTCAGTGCCGGGTTCGACCGCGCCGCCGGAACCGTCGAGATCACCGTGCGCGCGCCGGAGCACGGACCCCCAGACGACCTCGCGGGGCTGCACGGGTTGGGCGACCGCGCATGGCCGCTCGCGGTGACCCGGGAACTCGACGACCTCGTGCTGCGGCTCCGGACGAACGAGCCCACGCTGGGCACTTGGCTGCTCCGCACCGAGGGCGCCCCGGAGCGGCTCCTGGACTGGGAGCGGTTCCTCCAGCGGAACGCCTCGGACTGGTTCGTCCACGAGATCGTCCACTACTACAAGCGGACCCTGAAGCGGTTGGACGTCACCAGCCGCAGCCTGATCAGCCTGATCGAACCGTCGAGCTGCGCGGTCGGCATGTTGTTCGAGCTGTCCCTGGCGAGTGACCGGCAGTACATCCTGGACGGCCCCCCGATCGACGACGAGGACAGCGTCGACCGGGCCTCCGTGTACCTCACCGAGGCGAACTTCGGCCTGTTCCCCATGGGTAACGGACTGACGCGGCTGGAGTCCCGCTTCTACGGCGAGGACGATCACCTGGTCTGGCTGCGGAGGGAGACGGGGCGTCGTCTGGAGGCGGCCGAAGCCGAGGAACTGGGACTGGTCACCGACGCGCCCGACGACATCGACTGGGAGGACGAGATCCGCCTCGCCGTGGAGACCCGCGCCTCGATCAGCCCGGACGCGCTCACCGGGATGGAGGCCAACCACCGCTTCGTGGGCCCGGAGACGACGGAGACCAAGATCTTCGGCCGGTTGGCGGCCTGGCAGAACTGGGTCTTCCTCCGGCCCAACGCCTCCGGCCCCGAGGGGGCGCTGCGTAGGTACGGCACCGGTCAGAGACCCATCTTCGACAGGGAGCGGGTGTAACCACCATGGCCGACACCATCGACTACGAGTCCAAGATCCCCAACAACGTCGACCTCGCCGGTGACCGTCGCCTCCAGCGTGCGTTGGAAGGGTGGCAGCCGCGCTTCCTGAACTGGTGGTCGGAGATGGGTCCCGCGCTGGAGAACCAGGGCGTCTACCTCCGGACCGCGGTCTCCGTGGGGCGGGAGGGGTGGGCGCACTTCGACCACGTCCGGCTGGAGGACTACCGGTGGGGCATCTTCCTCGCCGAGCGGGACACCGACCGGCGCATCGCCTTCGGCGAGCACATGGGCGAACCGGTATGGCAGCAGGTGCCCGGGGAGTACCGGGCGGACCTGCAGCGGCTGATCGTCATCCAGGGCGACACCGAGCCGGCCTCGGTCGAACAGCAGAAACTCCTCGGTCTGACCGCGCCCAGCCTGTACGACCTGCGCAACCTGTTCCAAGTCAACGTCGAGGAGGGGCGCCACCTGTGGGCGATGGTCTACCTCCTGCACGCCTACTTCGGCAGGGAGGGACGGGACGAGGCCGCCGCCCTCCTCGACCGGAACTCCGGAAGTCCGGACTCCCCCCGCATCCTCGGCGCGTTCAACGAGGAGACCGCAGACTGGTTGGCGTTCTACATGTTCACGTACTTCACCGACCGCGACGGCAAGTACCAGCTCGGAACGCTCAAGGAAAGCGCCTTCGACCCACTGTCGCGCACCTGTGAGTTCATGCTCAAGGAGGAGGCGCACCACATGTTCGTCGGCACGACCGGTGTCGACCGGGTCGTCCAACGCAGCACCGAACTCATCCGCGAGCACGACACCTACGACATCGCGGCACACGGCGGGATCCCGTTGGACGTGATCCAGAAGTACATCAACTTCCACTACACGGTGTCTCTGGACCTCTTCGGCAGCGAGCGGTCCACCAACGCCGCCAATTACTACACGGCCGGCCTCAAGGGGCGGTGGCGGGAGGAGAAACGCGACGACGACCATCGCCTCACCGACGACGGTGTCGCCCTGCCCGTCGCCAACGCGGACGGGACCTGGAGCGAGGAGGAAGTCCCCCGGATTCTCGCGCTCAACTTCGACCTGCGGGAGCAGTACGTCGCCGACTGCCAGACCGGGGTGAACCGCTGGAACAGGATCCTCGCCGACGCCGGGATCGACCGTCGGCTCTCCCTGCCCCACCCCGGCTTCAACCGGAGGGTCGGCGTGTTCGCCGGTTGGCACATCACCCCCACCGGCACGGTCGTCGACCCTGCGGCGTGGGAACGCAAACGCGACGACTGGCTCCCCACGTCCGCCGACCTCGCCTTCGTCCAGTCCCTGATGCGTCCCGTGTACGAACGCGGCAAGATCGCCGGCTGGGTGGCACCGCCCCGACACGGGATCAACACCAAGCCCTTCGACTACGAGTACGTGTACTTCTGAGGCCCAGGGCCGACCACGACCGCGCGGTCCGGCTCGGGCCGGGCCTCCCTTGGGCCAACGAGGAGCTCCCCGCGTGTGACCCGCGACTTCGCCAAGCGGAGAAGCCATTCGGTAGTTTTGGCCGGAGTCGCGATCATGGAGGTCAGTACCGATGGTGGAGCCGCTCCTCCCCAACGATCCGCCACATCTGGGCCCCTACCGGGTCCTGGGGCGACTCGGAGCGGGTGGCCAGGGAGTCGTGTACCTCGCGACCTCGCAGGACGGGACCCAGGTCGCCATCAAGACACTCGGCGTGGACACGACGGAGGACCCCACCTTCCTGCAACGGTTCGCCCGCGAGGCGGACGCGGCACGCCAGGTGGCGTCGTTCTGTACCGCGGCCGTGCTGGACGCCGACCTCACCGCGCGCCCGCCCTACATCGTCAGCGAATACGTGGCCGGGCCCTCGATCGCGGCGGCCGTCCGGACCCGTGGGCCGCTCACCGGCGGCGACCTCCACCGGGTGGCGGTCGCCATGGCCACCGCGCTCATGGCGATCCACGAGGCCGGCATCGTCCACCGCGACCTGAAGCCCGCCAACGTCCTCCTCGGCGACGGTGGGGCACGGGTGATCGACTTCGGCGTCGCCCGGGTCTCCCACGGAACCGGAACGGCGACCAACACCTCGATCGGGACACCGGCCTACATGGCGCCGGAACAGATCGCCGGCGACCCGATCACCCCGAAGGCGGACGTGTTCTCCTGGGGTGCCGTCGTCGCCTTCGCCGCCTCGGGCCGGCAACCCTTCGACGGGGACAGCGTGCCCGCGATCCTGCATCAGGTCCTCAACGGCTCTCCCGACCTGACCGGTGTGCCCGAGTCCCTGCGTGACCTCGTCTCCGCGGCCCTGAACAAGGACCCGAACCAGCGGCCTTCCTCCACCGACGTCCTCATGACCCTGATCGGCCGCGCTGACCGTCCCGGCACCCAGGAGGCGGCGACCCAGGTGATGCGAGAAGGAGCTGCCACCGCCGTCGCGCCCATGGCCGGCGCGGCACCGACGGCCGTCCCACCCGGAACCCCACAGCCCCCGGGGCAGCCGGCCACCTCCGACGACGGACGCCCCCGCGGGCGACGCGGGCCCGTCGTCGCGGCGGCGGCCGGGGGGCTCGTGATCGGGCTCCTTCTCGGTGGCGTGCTCGGCTGGACGCTCTCACCCTCGGACGCGGGACCGGTAGCCGACGACGCCCAGGCGCAGGACGACCAGACGGACCCGGAACAGAGCGACGCCGCGGCCGCCGAGGACACCGAGGCGGACGACCCCGATGACGGTGACACCGACGAGTCACCGGCCGAGGTCCCCCGATTCCCAGCCGAGTACGCCGGCGACTGGATCGGGGAGACACCGGGGGTGGAATGGGAGGCGTCGTTCTCGGAGGGCGAGCGCAGCGGAACCGTCGAGTCCGACGACTGTGACTATGACCTGCTCCTCACTGAGACAACCGACGAAGGTTTCGAAGGCCTGATGGACAGCGACGACACTGGCTGCCATCAGCACACCTTCGATCTCTCGCTAAACAACGAAGTTCTCACGATGAATCGTGCGGTGGACATGGCGGAGGAGACCATCCAGTTCGAGCGGGACTGACCGCCCGTCCCACACCACGGCACGCGGCGGTCGCCCGACCGCCACCTGCCGGCGGGTACGCCGACGTCGGTGTGATACAACGCACGACAACGAGCCGCTCCACGCGCCGAGCGGCCAACGGACTGTGGGAGGCCGCGGAATGGGCACGTACGCGAGCGTCTACGAGCGCAGCCTGTCCGACCCCGAGGGGTTCTGGTTGGAGGCCGCCAGAAGCGTCGACTGGGAGCGGGCGCCCACGCGGGCCCTGGACGACAGCGCGCCACCGTTCTACCGGTGGTTCCCCGACGGGGAGCTCAACACCTGCTACAACGCGCTGGACCGTCACGTGGTCGCCGGCCGCGCCGACCAGACCGCGCTCATCTGGGACTCCGCGATGACGGGACAGGTACAGCGCTGGACCTACGCGCAGCTCCTCGAGCGCGTCGCGGCGTTCGCCGGGGCTCTGCGCCAGCGTGGCGTGAGCACGGGGGACCGGGTCATCATCTACATGCCGATGATTCCCGAGGCGGCGATGGCCATGCTGGCCTGCGCGCGGATCGGCGCGGTGCACTCCGTGGTGTTCGGCGGGTTCTCCCCCAAGGAACTCGCCGCCCGGATCGACGACGCCACCCCCACCGCGATCGTGGCCGCCTCCTGCGGACTCGAGCCGTCCCGGACCGTCGTCTATCAGCCGATCATCGACGAGGCACTGAACCTCAGCGAGCACGACGTCGACACCGTCTTCATGCTGCAGCGCGAGCGGCATCCGGCGGAGCTCGGTGGCCGGTACGTGGACTTCAAGGCGGCGCTGCGCGACGCCTACCCGGCGGAGTGCGTGGCGGTCCAGGCCACCGACCCGCTCTACATCCTCTACACCTCGGGGACGACCGGCCGCCCCAAGGGGGTGGTGCGGGACAACGGAGGGCACGCCGTCGCCCTGCACTGGTCCATGGGCAACATCTACGACATCCACGCCGGTGACGTCTTCTGGACCGCCTCGGACGTGGGATGGGTCGTCGGACACTCCTACATCGTGTACGCGCCGCTGTTCGTGGGCGCGACGACGGTGATGTACGAGGGCAAGCCGATCGGCACCCCGGACGCGGGCGCGTTCTGGAGAGTCATCGCCGACCACGGCGTGAAGGCCCTGTTCACCGCGCCGACCGCCTTCCGCGCGATCAAGCGGATGGACCCACGCGCCGAACTGCTCGCCGAACACGACGTCAGCACTCTACGGACGCTGTTCCTCGCCGGCGAGCGGCTCGACCCCGAGACCTACGCGTGGGCCAACGACATCCTCGGCATCCCGGTGATCGACCACTGGTGGCAGACGGAGACCGGGTGGCCGATCTGCGCGAACCTGCGGGGCCTGGACCCGATGCCACCGAAACCGGGTTCGCCGACGGTTCCGGTGCCCGGCTTCGACCTCCGAGTGCTGGACTCCTCCGGCGCACCGACGCCGCCCGGACGTGACGGCGCGCTGTGCCTCCGCCTGCCGATGCCTCCTGGCACCCTGCCGACGTTGTGGGGCGACGACGAGCGGTACCGGGAGTCCTACCTCTCCCGCTTCCCCGGCCACTACCTCACCGGCGACAGCGGGTTCGTCGACGACGACGGGTACGTCTTCGTGATGGGGCGGACCGACGACGTCATCAACGTCGCGGGGCACCGCCTGTCGACCGGCTCCATCGAGGCCGTGCTCGCCGCGCATCCGGCGGTCGCCGAGTGCGCGGTGATCGGTGTGCACGACGCCGTGAAGGGGCAGCTCCCCCACGGGCTGGTGGTGCTCAAGGCGGGCACCACCGTGGACCACGGAACCCTGCGGGCCGATCTGGTCGCCGCGGTGCGCGACCAGATCGGCCCGGTCGCGGCGTTCCGCGACGTCCACGTGGTCGACGGCCTGCCCAAGACCCGCTCCGGGAAGATCCTGCGCAGGTCCATGCGCGAAATCGCCGACCGAGGCGACACCGTCGTCCCCTCCACCATCGAAGACCCCACCGTCCTGGACGCACTTCGACCCACTCTGCGCGGCGAACAGGAGAAGTAGTCCTACTGGGCCTCGTCCTCTCACCGTTCGGCGGTCCACCCGCTGATGCTTTGTCGTGTGGCGTGACCGGCCGGGCTCGCCGGCGGAAACCACACAGTGAAGGATGTGGGGTGGGGCGCACGACCGCACGCGTGATCCAATCCCGTCCGCCCGAGATGATCATGCCCGCGGGACCGTATCGGGGTCACCTCATGTGGGCACCGGCCCCACCCCCGTACCTCCCCTATGTAGGGAGGAGCTCGTAGCGCGGAAGGTCGATGTTGGTCGCCTGGTCGTCGGTGAAGCGCATCAGGAACCAGCGCAGGGGGCGGAGGTTGAACATCGCGTCGCGCGCCCGGATGGCGGTCCAGCTCGATGGGGCCAGGAAACGCCCCGCGTTGCCCTTACGTGCCACCGCTCCGTAGGGGTGCATGAGGGCGTCGTACCGGGCGAAGGCGGCCCGGTGGTCCCCGGCGGCGGCCAGTTCACCGGCCAGCACGTAGGCGCCGACGATCGACAGTCCGGAGCCGAAGCCGCCCAAGGTGTTGCCATACGCCGCGTCCCCCAGCAGGACCACGCGTCCTCGGGTGTAGGAGTCCATTTCCACCCGGCTGATCGAGTCCAGGTACACGTCCGCGGAGTCGGGAAGTTCCCTCAGGTACTCCCCCACCGTCCAACCCATCCCCTCGTAGGCACGAATGAGCTCCCGCCGCTGGACCGCGGGATCCGTTGGGGCCCAGCCCGGGCGCTCAGGATCCAGTGGGGGAGAGGCGAACACGAAGAACGCTGGGGCCTTGGCGCCGTCGAGGCTCGCCATCCGTCCCGGTTCGTTGTACATCAGGCCGAGCGTTCGCTCACCGGGTGTTCTGGCGGGTCGGCTGCCAGGCGCCGGGTCGACCAACGCGTAGTAGTGATCCAGAAAGCGCACGAAGCGCTCCTCAGGGCCGAAGGCCAGCCGTCGCACGTTGGAGTGGATGCCGTCCGTGCCTACGACGATGTCGTACCGGCCCGAGCTGCCGCTGTCGAACGTGACGTCGACCCCGGCGTCGTCCTCGTCCATGGTGGCGATGGAGTCACTGAAGAGATAGTGGGCGTGGTCCCGGGACGCCTCGTAGAGCGCCTGGGTGAGATCCCCACGATGGATCTCGAGGTCCCCTCCGGTGAACTCGGCGGGGATCAGCGCGCGCTGGTGGCCGGATCCGTCCACGACGCCGAGGTCACTGCCGCCGGTGGCGAGTTCGCGCAGGGCGTCGAGCAGCCCCATGCGCTCGATGACCGCCATCTGGTCCGCGCCCTTGAAGTCGACCGCCTGGCCGCCGGGGCGCGGCGCCGGTGCCTTCTCCACCACGGTGACCGTGTGCCCGAGGCGACCGAGCCACATGGCGAGGGCCGGACCGGCGATGCCGGCTCCGGAGATCAGAACGTGCATGGTGGGCATGGGATCCCCATCTCTCCCCCTGTGTCCGATCACGAACACGCGGCATTAATTGCGTCCATTGGACGCTAATTAGCGTATGGGCGACGCAGTAAACTCGCAAGTGCCCAGGCAGGCCGCTGTGGCGAGACCACGGGGGAAAGGGAGCACGTGTCCGACACCACCGAACCCCCCGTCGAACACCGCGTCGCCGCGACCCTGTGGGGTGATCCACCCGCCAGGCGTCGTGGACCCAAACCCCGTCTCAGTCGGGACTCCGTCGTCGCCGCCGCGATCGGTGTCGCCGACGGCGAGGGACTGGCGTCGCTGTCGATGCAACGTGTCGCCGACGAGCTCGGATGCGCGAAGATGGCGATCTATCGGCATGTTCCGGGCCGGGATGAGCTGCTCGCCCTGATGGTGGATTCCGTCTTCGGTCCGCCGCCCGAGCTCACCGACACGTCGTGGCGGGACGGCCTCCGTCACTGGGCCCTCGGCGTGCGGGAGGTGTTCCGGCGCCACCCGTGGAGCCTGGACGGCGCCGCGGGGGGCCGGGTGATGGGACCGAACGAGTTGGCGTGGCTGGAGGCCGGCCTCGCTGTGTTCCGTGCCACCGGGACCCCACGGGCCGAACGCCTGGACGCGGTCGTGCTCGTGTTGAACCACATACGCGGACTCGTCCACCAGGGCCGAACCGGCCCGTCCGAGGCGTCGATGGTCGCGGCGACAGCGGACGTCCTGGGCAGCCACGGGGACCGATTCCCGGAAGTCGCCGCGGCCTTCTCCGCGGACCCCGGGGAGGTCGGCGCCCGCGACAACGCCCTGGAGTTCGGCCTGGAGCGCATCTTCGACGGCCTCGACCTGTGGGTACGGTCGGCGGGCCGGTGAGGCGCTCCGCGCGTCACCGCATCGACCGCCCCTGCGGCCACAGAGGTTTACACCAACCGTGTGGAAATCGTCGACGGGAATACTGGTGTGGCGATAGTGTTACATCAGCTGGTCGTAGTTTCTGTTTTAGTGTTGACCTTGTGTTTGACGCTCGCGGACTTACGTGAGCGGTCTGTCCGCCAGGCATGGTGGGACGCACCGCAACTCGTGCGATCAGGGGCCCGCACCCGCGGGTCTGCTTCACCATCGACCTGTCAGGAGACAGACATGGCTCAGGGAACCGTCAAGTGGTTCAACGGCGAAAAGGGCTTCGGCTTCATCAGCCGCGACGAGGGCGGCCCGGACGTCTTCGTGCACTACAGCAACATCGTGGGCACCGGCTTCCGTAACCTTGAGGAGAACCAGCGCGTCGAGTTCGACGTCGCGCAGGGCCCCAAGGGTCCGCAGGCCGAGCAGGTCCGCGGCCTGTAAGTCCTTGCCGGACTGGCCCGTCAGGGCCGGTCCCCTGTGAGCCCCCGGCTCACACCTCCGGTTGTAGGCCGCCATCCCCGTGGGTGGCGGCCCTTCGCATGTCCGGGGCACGGGCGAGTCTGATTGGCGCCCTCCGCGGGAACTGGTGGAATGAACCACGTCCACCGAGCGGCAGACCCGAGGGGGCCCACCGTGCGAGTCCAACCACAGTCCCCTGTCGCGCGCCGACTGTTCCGCGCCCCGGTGTGGATCTACCGGCTGGGCCTCGGCGGCCTGCTGGGGCGAAACTTCGTGCTCCTCACCACGCGTGGCCGCGTCACCGGCCGCCCGCGGCAGGTAGTGCTCGAGGTCGTCGCCCGTGACGAGGAGACCGGCGGGTACCGCGTCGTGTCCGGGTTCGGCGCGCGCTCCCAGTGGTTCCGCAACATCCAGGCCGATCCTCGGGTCCTGTTCGAGGTCGGCTGGCGCCGGTACCGCGGCACAGCGACCGTGCTCCCGCCGGAGGAGTCGGGCAAGGCCCTGTCCCACTACCTCCAACACAGGTACGGCCGCCTCGGGCCCCCGATGCTTCGCGTTCTCGGCCACCCGGTGGACGGCTCCCCCGAGGAGTACGAACGTGTGGGCTCCGACCCGAACAACGGCATCCCGGTGATCGCGCTACGCCCCAGCCCACAGCGATAGCGGGACTGGGGGAACGACCAGTCCTCGCCCACACCAGGTGTGGGCCGACACCTCCGGGAGGACGCTCCTAGGCGGACGTGTCCGTCTCGCCGTCCGCTCCGGCGTTGGTCAGGATGACGGTCTCCGAGGTGAGCGTCCGGTGCACGGGGCACTTCTCGGCGATCTGCAGCAGGGTACGGCGCTGCTTCTCGTCCAGGTCCCCCTCGAGGCGCACCTCGCGTTCGATGCGGTCCACCATCGCGTCCTCGGTCTCGCACTCGGCGCAGTCCCGGGAGTGGATCCGTTCGTGGGTCAGGCTCACCGACACTGACTCGAGTGGCCAGCCGCGGCGCTCGGCGAACATGCGCACGGTCATCGACGTGCAGGCGCCCAGACTAGCCAACAGCAGGTCGTAGGGGTTCGGTCCGCTGTCCGCTCCGGTCGGTTCCGGTTCGTCGGCGAGAAACGTGTGTCCCCCAACGGTGATGCTCTGGCCGTAGGGGCCTTGACCGCTCTCGGTGACCGTGACCACGTTCTTCTGATCCGCCATCGTCCCGTCCTTCCGACTGACACGGTGTTCGCCCCGCGGGGCCTCCGCTCCATCTTCCGTCACATGTGACCGGGCGTTGACACTCCCACCGGATGCGGCGTCATCGGCGTCCGGCTCCGTGTGGCATCGCCCCGACACCTGTTCGTACATAGGATCGGAAGTTGACACCGTGCCACGCGGGCGGCGGTGGTGGGAAGACCCACCAGGGAGGGGCGTTGATGGTCCGGCACGAGGAGATCGCGCTGCTGCGGATGGTGGCGCATCGGATCGCGGGACCGGGCGAGGCCGACGTCGTCGCGGCGGCACGTCTGATGACGGCGACGCAGGGACAGCACCTTCCCGGCGCGCTCACCTCCCTCGCGCTGCGCGCGCGAGACGCGACCAAGGCCGACGTGGTCTCCGCGTTGGACCACGGCCGGCTCGTCAGGTCGTGGCCGATGCGTGGAACCCTGCACATCGTGGCGGCGGAGGACCTCCGGTGGCTGCTGAGCCTCCTCGCCGAACGCGTGCTCGCCCAGATGGCCCGGCGACGACAACAGTTGGGGCTCGACGAGGCGACCCTGGCTCGCGCCCGCGCCAGTACCCAAGCGGCGCTACGGGGTGGCCACGGCCTGCTCCGCAAGGACCTTATCGCCGTGTGGGAAGACGAGGGTCTGGCCCCCGCCGGCGGGCGCGGCTACCACATGCTGGCGAACCTCAGCCTGAACGGTGTGGTCTGCCACGGCCCCAGCGACGGCGATGACCAGCGGATCGTGCTGATGGACGAGTGGATCCCGACCGGGCCGATCCCCGACCGGGAGGAGACACTGGCCTGGTTGGCGGAACGGTACTTCCACGGCCACGGCCCGGCGACCGAGACCGACTTCGCGCGCTGGGCCGGTCTGCCCCTGCGCGACGTCCGCGTCGGCATCGCCGCTGTCGGGGACCGACTGGAGTCCATCACCGGCCCCGAGGCGGGGAGCCCCCGATACCTGATGGCCCCGGACACCGCGGAGCGACTGGAGCGACACCGCGCGGAGGCCCGCGGAGTGTTCCTGTTGCCGGGGTTCGACGAGTACATCCTGGGCTACGCCGATCGGGACGCCGTGCTGCCGCCAGAGTTCGCCGCGCGCATCGTTCCCGGCAACAACGGCGTCTTCCGACCGACCGTGGTGGCCGCCGGGCGGGTCGTGGGGACATGGCGGTTTCCCACCCGTCAGAAGCGCTCCCTGGAGGCCGAACCGTTCACCGCGTTCGCGCCCGAGGTGAGCGCGCGGCTGCCGGACGCCTACGCCACGTTGCCGGTGTGACGACCCGCTCCGGCCGCGACACGCGTACGGATCCGGGCATCCGGTCCGCTCCCTCTCCGCGCTGGCAGGATCGGGGCGGTCGGGGGGTGGCGACTGTGGAAGGCCATCGTGGGTGGGGTCCGCACAAGGAACCACAGAACGAGAGCATCAGCACCAGGCTGAACTGGTTGCGCGCGGGTGTGCTCGGCGGCAATGACGGCATCGTCTCCACGGCGGCCCTGGTCCTGGGGGTGGCCGGTGCGACCACGTCCAGTCAGGCCATTCTGATCGCGGGGATCGCCGGGATGTCGTCGGGAGCGCTGTCGATGGCGGCGGGGGAGTACGTGTCGGTCAGTACCCAACGGGACACCGAGCAGGCGGCCCTCGCCTACGAACGACGGGAGCTCGCCGAGACACCCGAGGAGGAGCTGGACGAACTGGCGCACATGTACGAGCAGCGAGGCCTGACTACGGACCTCGCCCGTCAGGTCGCCGAGCAGCTCACCGCGAAGGACGCCCTGCGCGCCCACGCCGAGGTCGAGCTCAGACTGGACGCCGGGGAACTCACCAACCCGTGGCTGGCCGCGGTCACCAGCCTGGTCGCCTTCGCCCTGGGCGCCGCGATCCCCCTCTTGGCGATCACCCTCGCGCCCGTCGACGCGCGCGTGATCGCAACCTTCCTGGCAGTGGTGTGCGCGGTGGCCGCGACCGGGGCTCTTGGCGCAAGGCTGGGCAACGCCCGTCCGCTCCGTGCCGGCCTGCGCAGCGTCATGGGTGGGGCCGTGGCCATGGCCGCCACCTACGGGATCGGCAGCCTCGTGGGCCAGACCGCGGGCCTGTGAGGTGGGACTCCGGCACACCGAGCGCACCGTGATGCACGATTGGTGACGGTGGCGAACGATAACGTTGCGCCATGACGACGATCTGGGACCGCCAGGTGCGGGAGTTCCTCCTGCACGGCACCCGCACTGCCAAAGTCGCCTACACCTCCTCCGGCGGACACCCCCTGGTGGCCCCCGTGTGGTTCGTCCTGGAGGGGGAGGAGATCGTGTTCAACACCGGCAAGAACACCGCCAAGGCCGCCTCCATCAACCGCGACGCCCGCATCACCGTCTGCGTGGACCTTGAGCACATCCCCTACGCCTTCGTCCAGGTCCAGGGGACCGCGACCCTTTCCGAGGCCCCGGACGAACTCCTGCGCACCGCCACGATGATCGGCGAGCGCTACATGGGCCCGAGCCGCGCCACGGAGTTCGGCCGCCGCAACGGACAACCGGGCGAACTGGTGGTCCGCGTCCAACCAACGAAGGTCCTCGCCGGCTTCGAGATGACGGCCTGAACGGCCCTCACGCCCCAAACCGACCCGGGAGCCACCCGCCCGTCCCGGCCACACCAGACCCGGTCTGACCAGCCGACGCGTTGAGACAGCCTCCGCGAAGCCACGCTGGATCCACGTCCCCGCCCCGGCGGCGACGACCTTCTCTGCGACACCACCGCCAGCCGACCGTTTCGCTGCGGTCGCGCGTTCCCGAGGGAACCCCGGCCGCGCCGCACCAGAGCACCGGCCAGCGAATGCGCCAACTCACGCCGAACAGGAACGCCCCTCGAAGCTCACTCCCTCGCGGCGCCCCACGTGGGCTCCGCACAACGCGCGGAGCCCACGTGTCCCGGACCGGCCGTGAGGCCTCCCCCGGCGACAGTCCCACCGCGGTCCCTCGTTCCCGAGGGAACCCCGGTCCCCGTGCGGGACAACCGGTCGGCGGAAGCACCGGCCCACCGTGAGTAGGCGGGCCCCGTCCCCTTGGCACGCGACCGACGCCACGAGGCACGGCCCCCGGAACTCACTCCCCTACGGCGAGCCGCACCGCCCGACGCATGTCGTCGGAGCCCACCCGTCTCGCCCCCGCGGGACGGTCCGGACCGGCGGTGGTGGACGCGCGTCGGTGGCGCGGGCCTCCGCTGAGGCTTCGGAGCCATGGCCTGTCTCCCGTTCCGTGTCCAGATCGGCCCGACGCTGACGGGTGACAGCACACCGTCAGCGTGCCCCCGAGCCGCGTCGCTGGAGGTCTCGCTGTGGACGACGCCCACGCGCGGCACCTACGCGCGGCGAACGTCGGTTCCCTGGATGAGGGGCAGCATCACCTCGTCCACGATGCTGACGACGAGATCGTCGCTGAGGTAGCCCGTGTGGAAGAGGAAGTGGAACCGGAGTGAGGCGTGGCCGGCCTCCAGTTGGCGGTCGGTGACGGATTCGACGTCCACTTCGCCGCGTTTCGCGGCGCGGTCCAGGAGATCGCGCATCACCACCATGGTGCGGCTCGCCTCACTGCCACGCAGGTCCTCGATGGTCGAGTGGTCGCGGATCGCGTCGCTGATGACGCCGCGCATGGCGGCACCGATCGGGCCCTGGAGTGCCTCCGCCGACCGACGCATGAAGGCCAATAGGTCACCGCGCAGGCTGCCGGTGTCGGTGATCTCGCCCTGGTGGGGAAAGGTCCGGCCCGCCGCCTCGTAGATGAGGTGGAGTTTGCTCGGCCATCGGCGGTAGACCGACGCCTTGCTCGCCTTGGCGCGCTCCGCCACGCGTTCGATGGTGAGTTCGGCGTAGCCCACCTCGGTGAGTTCGGCGAGCGCGGCGTCCAGGATCGCCGTGTGCAGGGTCTCGCCGCGTCGGCGCGACTTCCGACCGGGTTCCGCCGCCTCGGACACACCATCCATCGTTCCTCCTCACGACGGTCACCGTCCCTCCGGCTCCGCCCGGACCACGCCCAGGTCGCCGTCGACGGTGACCCGTTGGCCGTCGACAAGGACGTTGGTCGCCGTCCCGGTACCCATCACGCCTGGGATACCACACTCACGGGCGACGATCGCCGCGTGCGACCCCGGGCCACCGGTGTCCACGACCACCGCCGCGGCGGTCCGGAACAGTGGGGTCCAGGCGGGATTGGTCGTGGGGCACACGAGGATCTCCCCACTGCGGAGCTTCCCGAACTCGGTCGGGTTCCGGATGACACGTACGACTCCGTTGGCCTGGCCGCCGCCACCGGGTGTCCCGGTCACCAGGGCGCCGTCGGTGTTCTGGCGGTTCGGGAACAGCGTGGTCGCGGCGATCAGGGGCGCGCCCTCCAGCTCCGCTCGGCGGGCTTGGCGGTCGCGGACCAGGGAGCGGAGTCGCTCCCCCTCGTCCGTGGGGACCTCCTCGGGGCGCGGCAGTTTCTCCACCTCGGAGAGGCGTAGATGCCAGATGTCGTCCGGGTGGCGCAGGACACCCGCGGCGGCGAGGCGGCGACCGATCTCGACGACGGCGCGGCGTACCAGGGGCAATGTCCGGGAGAACTCGAAGTGCGTGTCCTCCCGGAACGCCGCACCGATCCGGGCGGCCTCCACCCGACGGCGCAGACGGGCGCGACGCCGGGGGTTGCCTCGCAGGCGGGGGTGGGACTCCAGCCGCGCCAGTGCGTCCTCGCTGGGGTTGGACTCCTCGGTCTCCAGGTCACGCCGGGCGAGGGCCTGGATCGCCCCGATCGGGATCTCCCACGCCTCGCTCCACGTGGGCGCGGAGATGAGGGTGATGCTCTCGCTCTCCCGGTGCCCGAACTCGCCTAGGAAGCGTTCGAGGGCGGATCGCAGCTCCGGGTGGAGACCGGCGCGGAGTTGGGCCACGATGGCCTCCGCCGTCTCCTCCGCGAAGAGTCGGCGAAGCGCGGGATCCGCGCGCACCTCGTCCGCGAGGAGTTGGAGAGCGTCGTTGGCGTCCTGGGTTCTGGTGGGGGCGCCCGCCATCAGTTGGGAGAGTTGGTCCCTCACACCCAGTCGGGCGAGGGCCAGCCGAAGTCGGATGAGGGCGTACCCCGTGGCCGGCAGGTAGTCGACACGGGTCAGCGCCATCCGGTCCAACAGCTCCAGTGACTCCCGGGGCCGCCTGCACAGGGTGTCCCAGTCCAGCGTCGAAATGTCCCTCTTGGCCAGGGCGGCGACGTCCCGGTCGAACCGCTGGTAGCGGGGATCGTTGCGCCACTCGGCGGGGTCGTAGTGGCGGACCTTGCTCGCCAGCCGCAGCGGGGTGAGCACGGTGGCGAACGTGGGGCGGGGATCGGGTGGCACGAACCGGTCGACGACGCCGTCGACCTCGGGCACCACCTCCGCGAAGTCGAACCTGGCCGCGGGGATGCCGAGGATCATTCGGTTGACGAGCTGTCCGACGCCGGGCACGGTCCACGCGCTTATGTCCATCGGGTAGGGCCGGAGTGGGAAGAGCTCGGCGATGACCGGCCCCATGAACCGCTGGATGGGACTGAGCTTGATGGGGGCCGGCGGGACCGCGGTCAGTGGACGTGCCTGGAGCAGCCAGATCTTCCCGTCGCCGTAGGCCCACTCGATGTCCTGGGGGCGGGAGAAGTGGTTGGCGAGCGCGGTACCCAGGCGGGCCAGTTCCCTGAGCGAGGCGTCCGACAACCGGTCCGTGTCCTCGTCGCGCCCCACCTCCTCCGTGGTGCCGCCGCCGGGCGCGCTTCGGATCACGACCTCGCGCCGGCCCAGTCGGGACTCCAGTACCGTGCCGTCCGGAGAGAGCCGGTAGTGGTCCGGCGTGACCATTCCGGACACGACCGCCTCGCCCAGCCCACCGCTGGCCTCGACCACCAGCTCGTCGCGGGCCCCGGTGACGGTGTTGGCGGTGAACAGGACGCCCGCCAGTTCCGCGTCGACCATGGCCTGCACGACGACGGCGATCCGTACGCTCTCGGAGTCCACCCCGCGACTGTGCCGGTAGGCGATGGCGCGGTCGGTCCACAGAGAGGCCCAGCAGTCACGCACCGCGCGCATCAGGGCGTCGATCCCGCGAACGTTGAGGTAGGTGTCCTGCTGGCCGGCGAACGAGGCGCCGGGGAGGTCCTCGGCGGTGGCGCTGGAGCGGACCGCGACGGGAGGTTCTCCCAGGGCGGTGTAGGCGTCGGTGATGGCGGTACGTACGTCGTCGGGGACTACGAGGTCGGCGAACTCGGCGCGGATGGCGCTCCCGACCGCTTCGGCGTCGAAGCCGTCGCCGTCGTCCGACGCCGCGAGGTGGGCGTTGACGCGGGCTTCCACCCCGTCGGCCAGAGCCTTGGAGTACGCGCCCGTGGTCACGACGAACCCGTCCGGTACCCGGAAACCCGCGGAGACCACCTCCCCCAGGTTGGCGCCCTTTCCTCCGGCGCTGGCCAGGTCGTTGGCGTCGATGGCGCTGAGTGGAACCACGTGGCCGGTCTCGTCGCGGGATGTCGGCTGGATCGTGGACGGCTCCTGCGGTGTGGACGTCATGGGGTCCTCCCAGTGGTGGTCGAGTCCGCGTGCTCCGGCGCGTGGACCGCGTCGGTGTCGTTGGTGTCGGTGTGCGCACGGTCCCGTAGGGGCCGTGCCGGGATGGCGAGGGTGAGGAGGCAGGCGATGGCGAGCAGCGGCGCGAGCGCGCCGAGGACGGGCGGCAGTGCCACTCCGTAGGCCGACGCGACCAGGTCCTGCGCCCGTGGTGAGAGCGTGGCGATGACCTCCGGCGACAGGGACCCCGCGTCGCCCACACGGTCCGCCACCGAGGCGGGCAGCCGCTCGGCGAAACGCAGGGTGGTCAACGCACCCACGACCGCGATCCCCACCGACACACCGATCTGCCGGAGGAAGGTGACGGTCGACGTCGCGGTACCGAGGTCGCGGAACTCGACGGCGTTTTGGGCTATCAGGGTCATGACCTGCATGACGAAGCCGATCCCCAGCCCGGTCACCAACAGCACCGCCATGAGGATCCAGAGCGGTGTCTCCTCCGTGACCAGCAGGAACGAACCAAGCCCACCGGCCGCGATCGCGGTGCCAAGGGTGGGATAGATCCGGTAGCGGCCGGTGCGGGTGATCAGGCTGCCGGACAGGGACATCGACACGATCACGCCGAACATGAGTGCGGTGACGGTGAGCCCCGCGCGCGTCGCCGAGGTCCCCACCGCCACCTGGAGAAACGCGGGGAGGAAGCCGATCGCGCCGAAGAGGGAGAACCCGACCAGGAAGCTCACCGCGCCCGGGATCCAGAAGGCGCGGTCGCGGAAGAGCCGGAGCGGCAGCACGGGGTCGGCGGCGCGCCGCGCGGCGACCCCCCACACCGTCAGGCCCACCAGCACCGCCGCGAGGGCGCCGACCGTCACCCAGCGGGGAACGTCCTGGCCGGCGAGTCCGGTGAGGACGACGATCCCGAGTACTCCGGTGCCGAGCCCGGACGCCCCCCAGTAGTCGATCGGCACGACGGAGCGGGGGACCGGGAGTCCCCGCAGCACTACGCGGATCGCGACCAGGGCGACGACGCCGAGCGGGATCTCGCCGAGGAACACCCAGCGCCAGTCGAGCTGGTCGACCACGAGACCGCCCAGGAGCGGGCCGCCCACCGCGGCCACCACATAGACCGCGCCGAGTCGACCGAGGTACCGTCCGCGCTCTCGTGGGCTCACCACCTCACCCAGTACGGCCTGCGCCCCAATCATGAGACCGCCGCCGCCGAACCCCTGCACGACACGCCCGGCGAGCAGCCACCCCAGGCTCGGGGCGACGGCGCAGACGACCGCGCCCACCACGAACAGCAGGATCGCGGCCTCCAGTACCCGGCGGCGGCCCAGCCGGTCCCCGAGTTTTCCGTACAGCGGCATCACGACGGTCGCGGCCGCGAAGTAGGCGGTGAGAATGACCGGCATCGCCTCCAGACCGCCCAGTTCACCCGCGATCGCCGGCAGCGCGGGCGTCATGACGGTCTGGTCCAGGGCTCCAAGCAGCATCGCCACCATCAGCCCTGGCAGCACCACCCCGACGCGGGGAGCGCCGTCGCCCCCACTCGCGGCACTGGAGGTGTCGCCCATGCGTCCTCCTACCCAACCCTTAGGAAACGGTTCGTTTCGTAGAAAGCCTAAGGCGGCGAAATAGAAAACGCAACGTTTCTTATGAGAGTCGGTCGGACGAATTTCGCTTTGCCCCCACTCCTGGATGCCCCCTACGCTGCCCCGAGGCTGGCCCGCTCTCTCCGGCAGGGAGGGAGACTGGCAGCACCACCCCAGACGCCAGCAGCAGGAGGATCGCGGATGCCGTCCGTGCCGCACGCCGAACTCGCGTCCACACTCGACGCCCACACGCCACGCGACGGCACGGAGACCGCGGACCTGGAGCGAACCCGCGCCCTCCTCACCACTCCGGATCCTTGGGACCG
Organism: Spiractinospora alimapuensis; assembly: GCF_018437505.1. NCBI lineage: Bacteria > Bacillati > Actinomycetota > Actinomycetes > Streptosporangiales > Nocardiopsidaceae > Spiractinospora > Spiractinospora alimapuensis. The sequence continues at coordinate 3,291,133 of NZ_CP072467.1, forward strand.
CACCACCCCGCTGCACGCCACCGCGTCCGCGCTGATCGTGCACGTGCCGACCCGCCGCGTACTGATGCGCTGGCACCCCCGCCTTCGGGCCTGGCTCCAGGTCGGCGGGCACGCCGACCCTGGCGAGACCGACCCGATCCAGGTCGCCCTCCGCGAGGCACGCGAGGAGAGCGGACTCGACGACGTCCGCCCCTGGCCGGACCAGCGTCTCCTGCACGTCGTCGTGGTCGACGTCCCCGCCAACGACCGCGAACCCGCCCACGAACACGCCGACCTGCGCTTCGCCCTCACCTGCGACTCCCCCGACCGCGCCCGCCCCGAGCACTCCGAGGCGCACCTTCGGTGGCTGACCGTCCCCGAGGCGCAGGAGCTGAGCGGCGAGGACAACGTCGTCGAGACCCTCGACCGCCTGAACCAGTTGCTGGTAACCAACGGCTGAGGGGGTAGCTGAACCACACCGGTCGACAGGGGGCGATCAGGGCCCCTCGGGCCTGCCCGTTCGACACGCTCTCCACTTGCCGTGACCTGGTCGTTCGCTGACGCACCGGAGAGGACCGCGTCCCCGACGAGCCGCACGCCTACCGAGTCGAAGACCTCTCCTGGCCGTGTGTCCCTGTCGTCGGCGGGGCCCGAACAGTCAACCGGGACACCCGCCGCGTCCCGCCCGGCGCCCGAGCGGCCCCCGCCGTCTCACGGCCCGCTCGCACCGGGCGCGGAGGGTCGAACGAAGCCGGGCCCTCGAGGCGATCATGGTGCCCGGCCGCCAGGGCACCGACGCCGTGGGCCGCGCGGGCGGCACGCGGCACGGCCGATTCGCGCCCGCCCCCGATCACGCCAGCGGAACCGGCACGACCAGAAGGAGAACCCACGGCGACTCCGCAGACGCGACGTGACTCCACCAGGTGCGGCGAGGCTTCGAACCCGGGCCCCGGCGCCCGAACATCGTGCCGCGCCTGGGGACTCTCCCGGCGACTCGGGGCCTGTCCCGAGCTGGTCACATTGAGGACAGGCGGACGGAACCGGCCGCTTTCCACCGTCGCCCCGACGCGAACGGCGCCCCCCCAAACGGACGCACTCCACACTCGCACCGGCTCGGTGGACTGGCTGGCTGGCGCCCGAACGCCCGACGGGACGGTCCGGCGCGGATCGACCCTTTGCGCGGTGCGGAGCGGAGTTCGGACGACCCTCTCACCTGGGCATGCCGCGCACGAGGTGCGGCTCGTCGTCACCACCGCTCGCATCGGTGCGCGCCCCCCACCGGGCACAGGGGACGAGCGAACACCGGCGGTCGAGGTGACCACGGCTCCCTGCCATCACGTCGGGGTCGCTCCGACGGCGGCGGACGAACGCGCGGCGAACGGAGGCACTGGTCGCTCGCTGATGCCCCGCCTACCCCCAAGGGGCAGTCGGGCGCGCCCCAGTCGTGGCGGGGATGACCGGCGGCCGGCGGCCCATCTCCCCTCCCGCTCGGGGCGGAGCGTGTCGGGCGACGTGCGGCACCCGGTCGGTGTGGTGGTGGGGGCGGAGTCCGACCATTGTGGGAGGCGTGCTCCCCGGGTCGTGGTGCGGCCCGGGGAGCACGGGGTCACTGTGGGGTGTCACGACGGTGGAAGCGGCGTCGGGCTTGGTCGTGGGCGGACTGGAGCAGCTCCACGACGGCCTTGGCGGTGTCGGCTCCGGGGTTGACGACGGCCACCCAGCCGTTCCGGGCGTACAGCGGGTGGGGGACGATCACGTCGGCCGCGCTGGCGTCGGTTGGGGATGGTGTCGCGTCCTTCGGCTCGGCGTTCACCCAGCGGCGGTACGCGGCGGAGCCGACCCAGATGTTGAGCCGAAAGGTGTCGGGCCGATCCAGGCGGGACGCCACGTCGTCCGGATAGTCCTTGGTCACGATCGTCGCGAACGGTTGGGTTCGCGGAATGACACCGTCAGGCGCGTAGTAGAAGAAGGAGTCTCCCCAGGCGACCTCGGGTGTATCGTCTCCGGGCTGGGGTCGCAGCGTGAGCACTCCGTCCATGCCGGCGATGAACCGGATGAGTTCCTGTTCGGTCATACCTCCAGCGTGAACCTGAAGTGCATGTGGAGACTTACGCCCGTCGATTGGGGGAAGAACCGTGCGAAGTCTCAACTCAGGGCTACGGACCAGCGACGTGGCCCGCGAGTCCGGGTACTCCGTGCAGCAGATCCGGGATCTGGAGCGTCACGGTGTACTCCCGGTGGCGTCGCGGTCCCCCTCCGGATATCGCTCCTACGACTGGAACCACGTGAGCGCCGCCCTCGCGTACAGGGCGTTCGCCGCCGCGGTCGGTCCCGCGGAGGCGAAGGGCATCATGCGTGCCGCCGTTCGCGGCAGGTCCGTCGAGTTGGTGGAACGCCTGGACAGCGCGCACGCCACACTGCACCGGGAACGGCAGGACCTGCGACTCGCCCGACACGCCGTCGCGACGATCACCAACGAGCCGATCGACGCTCCGCGTCCCTCGGATCTCATGACGATCTCCGAACTCGCCGACGCGCTGGGGGTCCGCCCCTCCACCCTGCGCCACTGGGAGACCGAGGGGCTGATCAGCCCGCGTCGCACCGGCCCCCGCGCGGCGCGTAGCTACGCTCCACGGGACGTCCGCGACGCGCGGATCGTGCACCAACTGCGAGGCGCCGGCTACCGGGTGCCCACGCTCCGGGAACTGATGCCCCGGCTCCGACACACGCAGCGATGGGAGGAGGTGACCCGGGCGTTGGCGGCGCGTGAGACCACCCTCAACGCCCGATCGCGAGAACTGGTTCGGGCCGCGGCGGCCCTCGACTCCCTGCCCGTGTGGAAATAGCCCCGCGGTAGCGAGTGGAAGTGCGCGTTCACCCGCTGGACGCGCACTCACTCCGACGGGGGTGGAGAAATCCCGTTGGGGGGAGGGCGGGCAGGGGAAGGGACGCGGTCAGATCGCGGGGAGGCCGCCGAGGACGACCGTGAAGCCGGCGATCAACCAGGCCACGAGAGAGTAACCGAGGGTCTGCGCACGCAGGTCGGAGCGTTCGCGCAGGGACGGCAGGACGAACGCCGCGACGAACAGGACCAGCGCCAGGACGCCGGGGATAAGCGACGCCAGCGCGAACAGACTCATCTGGTCCAGACAGCTCTGCGTCGGATAGTCACCGCAGAAGATCCGCACTCCCCACCCTCCAAAAGCGGCCCACAGCCACACCGACACAACGAGAACTCCGGCGACCACGAGAGCGACGGAGTAGAGCTCCCACCGGCCACCGGACCATATCCGGCTACCGCGCATACCGTGGACCTACCCGCGGCGGTTCAGGGAACGCCCCAGGTAGACCCACGTTATGTCAGGGCCGCGGTCGCCTAGCGCTTGCGGCCACCGCCGCCACGGCTCCCGCCGCGGCTGCCGCCACCACCACGGGACCCGCCGCTGCGACGACCACCACCGCCGAGGCCGCCACTCCGGCGGCCTCCGCCACCACCTCCTCCGAAGAGGCCACCACCGGAACGACCACCGCCGCCGCCGAAGAGTCCGCCGCCACCGGAGGAACGTCCCCCGCCGGACGAACGTCCGGCACCAGAGGAACGTCCGACGCCGAAGCCGCCGGCGCGCCCACCCGAGGGGCGGCCACGCGGCGTCGGGGCACCGAAGCCTCCCCGGCCCCCGCTGGCCTGGCCGCGTGGCTGCGGCGAGGCACCGCTCGCGCTCCGGCGGGCGGCGACCCCGGGAGGGCCGCTCCGGGCCCCGGAGGCCTGTCCGCGCGGTCCCGCGCCACTGGCCGATCGACGCGCGGCGACTCCCGGCCCGCTCCGCGCCGAGGACGACCGACCGCCGACACCGGCGCCGAACTGCCCGCCGGGCGTCGACCCACCCGGGCGCGGTGCGGCGCGGGAGCCGCGGCGCGCGACCCCGTCGTTACCGCGCCGGCTACCCGACGGCCCACCCCGCACCACGCCACCGGACCGGGCCGCGGCGGGCCGACCGCCGGCCTTGCCCGCCACCGGTCGACCGGCGACCCGCGGCGCGGGGCGGAACCCGCCCCGGCGCACCTGCGGCCGGTATCGGACTCCCGGCCGGGGACGGTAGTAGCCGCCGCCCACGTAACGTCCGGAGCGCCACCGGGGCCCATAGCGGCGGGTTCCGTGGAAGCGCCCGCCGTAGTAACGGCGCCCGTACCAACGCGGACCGTAGTAGCCGAAGTATCCGTCCCAGCCGTGACGCGGGCCCCAGAACCCCCGGCGGTCGTAGAAGAACGGGTCGCCCGACCACATGTTCGAGTGGCCGAAGGCGTAGAAGCTGGAGTCACGCTTGAAGTCGTGCAGCAGCACGTCGATCGTGACGGAGCTGGCGACCACGAGGAGGCGCAGCCACTCGTCGGGATCGTAGTGGAACTGCAGGGAGTACCGGTCCTCGACGTTCCACTGCCCGCTGAACAGACCCGTGTACTGCTTGTCGATCTGTGCGACCGGCTGACCGTGCCCGTCGAACACCTGGAACTGCCAGTTGCCCCAGTCGCCCTCGATCCGTCCGATGTTCTGGCCGTGGGCGTCCTGGAGCCAGAATCGGGAACCCGCGAAACGCACGTCCTGCACGATGCAGCCGACGGGGCCACCGTGCGCGTCGGTGACGAAGATGTTCGGCAGACCGTTCTGCCACGGCTTGTCGAGGACCAGGATGGGTTCGCCTTCGGGAGAGAAGAGGCCGAACCGGTGCGGACGGTACCGCCCACCACCCCCGAGGAACTGTGCGGTGGGCATCAACTCCCGTACGTGTGCCGTGGGATAGCCGTTCCCGTCGTACACGTTGTAGTGGCTGTCCGGCATGAGCCGGCGCGGCTGCTCAACCATGAGCACAGGGGAGCCGTAGAGATTCTCCATGGCAACTCTTTTCCGATTTCGCAGCACCGCCAGGGGGTGACGGCACAGAGGGGTTCCGCGAACACGGCAGGTTCACCGTACACGCACCGGGTACGACCACGGGGCTGGACCAGCACGGGGTCTCCCGCTCGCCTCGTGGTCCTGGGCTATCCCTCGTGGAGTACCAGGTCGATGACGATCGCGGAGGCGACCACCAGTGTCAGCAGTGGCTCGGGGAGGTCCAGGTAGCGCCTCCAGACGACGTAGGTGTCGGCCGTGGTGAAAACCTCGGCGAGCCCCTGCAGGCGACGGTTCACGCGACAGATCTCGTGCTGGTAGGCGTCGAAGATCTGGAAGTCGTGCGCGAAGAGGTCGCCCTGGATCGTCCCGAGGTGCTGTTGGTGGGCGTCCTTGAGGTGGAACTCCGCCTGCAACAACCGCAACTGTTGGTGGATCCTGCCGACGATCGACCCGTCGGGCGCCTGCACCACGGTGGAAGCCGCACCGAACGACCACTCCTTGTGGATGTAGAGGCGGGGTCGTTGCCACCCGTCGGACACGACGACGCGTCGTTGGTGGCTCGCGCCGGCGAGGGGGCCGATCACCCGGAACACCTGCATCGCGGCGTCCACGCCCACCTCGCGGACGTGGGCGACCTGACGGCCCCACTGGTCGTAGCAGTGGTATTCGCTGAGGGTACCGAAACCCCCTTGCGGCTGACGCACCACCAGGGGAACGGTCGTGAAGAAATCCTGCACGGCGACTTTGACGCTTCCACTGGGGGAATGGTTTCGCCGATCATACGACGATGGGCGACACCCCCACAGGGGTGCCGCCCATCGTGAGCGTGGGGGTGGGACTAGAAGTCCATACCGCCCATGCCACCGCTCGGGTCCGCGGCGGCCTTCTCCTTCTCCGGCTTCTCGGCGATAACCGCCTCAGTCGTGAGGAAGAGGCCAGCGATGGACGCGGCGTTCTGCAGCGCGGAACGGGTCACCTTGGTCGGGTCGATGACGCCGTCCTTGAGCAGGTCGGTGTACTCACCGGTCGCGGCGTTCAGGCCGATTCCCGGCTCGAGGTTCTTGACCTTCTCCGCCACGACGCCGCCCTCGAGGCCGGCGTTCTCGGCGATCTGCTTCAGCGGCTCCTCGATGGCGCGCCGCACGATGCCGGCGCCGATGGACTCGTCGCCGTCAACGTCCAGCTTCTCGAACGCCGGCCCGCCGGCCTGGAGCAGGGCCACGCCTCCACCGGAGACGATGCCCTCCTCGACGGCGGCCTTGGCGTTGCGCACCGCGTCCTCGATACGGTGCTTGCGCTCCTTGAGCTCCACCTCGGTCGCGGCACCGGCCTTGATGACCGCGACACCGCCCGCGAGGCGCGCCAGGCGCTCCTGCAGCTTCTCGCGGTCGTAGTCGGAGTCGGTCCGGTCGATCTCGCTGCGGATCTCGTTGACCCGGCCGGAGATGGCCTCGGCGTCGCCCTGGCCGTCGACGATGGTGGTGTCGTCCTTGGTCACGACGACCTTGCGGGCGCGGCCCAGCATCTCCAGCTCGGTGTTCTCCAGCTTGAGGCCCACCTCTTCGGTGATGACCTGGCCACCGGTGAGCACCGCGATGTCGGCGAGCTGCGCCTTGCGGCGGTCACCGAAGCCCGGAGCCTTCACCGCGACGGACTTGAAGGTGCCGCGGATCTTGTTCACGATCAGGGTCTGCAGCGCCGCGGACTCGACGTCCTCGGCGATGACCATCAGCGGCTTGCCCGCCTGGAGGACCTTCTCCACGATGGGAAGGAACTCGTTGTTGTTGGAGATCTTGGAGTTGACGATGAGGATGTAGGGGTCCTCAAGCTCCGTCTCCATGCGCTCCAGGTCGGTGGCGAAGTACGGCGAGATGTAGCCCTTGTCGAAGCGCATACCCTCGGCGAGCTCGAGCTCCAGCCCGAAGGTCTGGCCCTCCTCGACCGTGATGACGCCTTCCTTGCCGACCTTGTCCATCGCCTCGGCGATGATCTCGCCGATCTGGCTGTCGCCGGCGGAGATGGACGCGGTGGAGGCGATCTGCTCCTTGGTCTCGATGTCCTTGGAGAGGTTCGCGAGCTCCTCGCTCAGACGGCCGACCGCGGCGTCGATGCCACGCTTGAGGCCGATGGGGTTCGCGCCGGCGGCGACGTTGCGCAGCCCCTCACGAACCATGGCCTGGGCGAGCACCGTGGCGGTGGTGGTCCCGTCACCGGCGACGTCGTCGGTCTTCTTCGCGACCTCCTTGACGAGCTCGGCCCCGATCTTCTCCCACGGGTCCTCGAGCTCGATCTCCTTCGCGATGGAGACACCGTCGTTGGTGATGGTGGGGGCGCCCCACTTCTTCTCCAGAACGACGTTGCGGCCCTTGGGGCCAAGCGTGACGCGCACGGCGTCCGCGAGCTGGTTCATGCCGCGCTCAAGGCCGCGCCGGCCTTCCTCGTCAAACGCGATCAGTTTGGCTGCCATGAGACTGTTGGTCCTCCCGAGTACCGGGCTGGTTCGCAGTAGGTTCGAGCCGACGCCCGCGACGGACGACCCGACCTGTCCGACAACCCCTCTGCCGACGGTCGTGGCCTCGTCGCCCCGAGCCTGATGATTAGCACTCCAAAGCATGGAGTGCTAACGCCTTTTTAGCACTCCCCCCGGGCGAGTGCAAATGCTCCGGTGCCAGGCTACCGTCACGCGTTGGCACAGGTCATCCCCTGCGACCACCGCCCTCGACCCGGCGAGCTGGCAAAAGACGACGCCACCGAGAAGGGCCGAGAACAACGATCCCCTGGGGCGTCGACCCACGCGTGGTGGGAACCCCAGGGGATCGGAACAGCTCACCCTGTCCGGACGGATCGGCGGCTCAGCCCCCGGCGACGGCGGGGACGACGGACACCCGGCTGCCGGCGGGGGTCGCGGTCTCCACCCCTGAGGCGAAGCGCACGTCCTCGTCGCCGACGTAGACGTTCACGAAGCGCCGGATCTTGCCGGAGTCGTCGAGGATCCGCGCCGAGATCCCGGGATAGTTGGTCTCGAGGTCGGTCAGCACCTCGCGCAGGGTCGCACCGGACGCGGTTACCTCGGACTCACCACTGGTGTAGGTCCGCAGGATGGTGGGGACCCGAACGTTCACGCCGCTCATCGCTTCGTTACTCTCCTCGCTCGCAGCATCTGACTTTTGTTGACCGGTGTGTACCGGCGCGCCCGCTAGTGCGCCAGGCCCGCGTCCCGGAACGCCTCGAGGGACGGAGCGATGGTGGCGGACACCCCCGCGGTCGCCGCGTTGAGGGTCTTCAGCCCGTCACCGGTGTTGAGGACGACGGTTTCCTTGTTCGGGTCCAGCTTTCCCTCGGCGAGCAGACGTCGCAGCACGCCGGTGGTCACGCCCCCGGCGGTCTCGGCGAAGATGCCCTCGGTCCGGGCGAGGAGCGAGATCGAGTCGACGATCTCCTCGTCGGACACGTGGGACACGCACCCCCCACTGCGTCGGGCCACGTCCAACACGTAGGGCCCGTCCGCCGGGTTGCCGATGGCGAGGGACTTGGCGATGGTGTCCGGCTTCACCGGCTGCACCACGTCGTGCCCCGCCTCCCACGCCTTGGCCACGGGCGAACACCCGGTGGCCTGGGCCCCGAAGACGGTGTAGGGCGTGTCCTCGACGAGCCCCAGCTCGATGAGCTCGCGGAACCCCTTGTCGATCTTGGTCAGTTGGGATCCCGACGCGATCGGGATGATGATCTGCTCCGGGAGACGCCAGCCCAACTGCTCGACGATCTCGTAGGCCAGGGTCTTGGACCCCTCCGCGTAGAAGGGCCGCAGGTTGACGTTGACGAAGCCCCAGTCCTCGCCGGCGGGATCGCCGATGAGCTCGGAGCAGAACCGGTTGACGTCGTCGTAGCTGCCGTCGATCGCCACGACACGGCCGCCGTAGACGGCCGCCATGACGACCTTGCCCTCCTCCAGGCCGGCCGGGATGAACACGCAGGAGCGCAGGCCCGCCCGCGCGGCCGCGGCACCGACGGCGCCCGCGAGGTTGCCGGTGGAGGAGCAGGAGAGGGTGTGGAAGCCGAACGCGCGCGCGGCCTCCACCGCCATCGCCACCACACGGTCCTTGAAGGAGTGGGTGGGGTTGGCGGAGTCGTCCTTGACGTGCAGGGAACGCAGGCCCAACTCGGCGGCGAGCCGGTCCGCGCGAACCAGCGGCGTGAAGCCGGGAGCCATGTTGGGCCGGGAGGCGACGTCGGCCGGAACGGGAAGGAGGGACGCGTACCGCCAGATCGACGGGGGTCCACTCTTGATCGCGTCGATGGAGACGCCGGAGAAGTCATAGGCCACTTCGAGTGGCCCGAAACACTGCTCACACGCGAAACGCGGCCCAATCTCGTAACGCTCGCCGCACTCACGACACGAGAGAGCGGAGGCGGGTCCGAAGGGACGGGTGACGGTCGTGTGCGATTCGGTGGCGGTGATCGCCATGCGAGGCAGCTCCCCTCATCTTCCCCGTGGCCACCTTGACCACAGGCCGGAGTTGGCACCTGCCTCGGCCGCGTCCGCGTCATCGCGAACCTGTCAGCCAAGATGGTTGCCGGGGCTTCGTCGGGCCGGTCCCTCCACCCCTCTGGATGAGCACTATTCGGTTGTTATTTCTCCACACCTTAGCTGACGGGGCTGTAGCGTCACCAAAGTGGGGTACGCAGGACCATGAAACGGCACGACACGCAACCCGTGCACCCGTTGTCCCGTCATGCCGGGATAGCCTCGATTGACAAGACTTAGGCCGATGCGTGAGAGGTGGTCGCACACGTGGACAAGGCCCGAATCCTCGTCGCTTCAAACCGGGGGCCCGCGACCTTCACTCTGGACGAGGCATCGAAGTCCCCCCGCGCCCGTCGCGGCGGTGGGGGTCTGGTGTCCGGACTCAGTGCGGTCAGCGCGGACCCCGGGACCGAGACCCTGTGGGTCTGCGCGGCGTTAACCGAACTGGACCGGGAGGCCGCACGCAGCGCGCCGGAGGGGCGCCTGGACCTCGCGCACCCCGACCTCGGCGCCGGCCGGGTGCGCATGCTGGACATCGCGCCGCAGACCTTCGCCAACGCCTACTCCACGGTCGCCAACTCCGTGCTGTGGTTCGTGCACCACATGATGTACGACACTCCCACGAACCCGGCGTTCGACACCGACTTCCAGGGGGTGTGGGCGGACTACCGCGCCTACAACAAGGCGTTCTGTGACGCCCTGGCCACCGGTGCCGCCGAGGGCGCCAAGGTGGCCGTGCAGGACTACCACCTCGCCCTGGTTCCGCGTCTCCTGCGCGACCGGCGACCGGACCTGCGCATCACCCACTTCTCCCACACTCCGTGGGCGCCCCCGGAGTACTTCCGGATCCTGCCGACGGCGGTCGGCCGTGAGCTACTCGAGGGCATGCTCGGCGCCGACTACCTCGGTTTCCTCAGCCAACGCTGGGCCGACGCGTTCCTCGACTGCTGTGCCAGCGTCCTGGACGCCGACGTCGACCGCCGCGAGAGCACCATCCGCATCGGTGGCCGCGTCGTCCGCGTCGGCGTGCACGCGCTCGGCGCCGACGCCGAGGGGCTGAAGGAGCGGGCCGCCCAGTCGGACGTGGCGGAGCGGCGCCGCCTGCTCCAGGAGGCCGTCGGAGAGCGCAAGCTCATCGTCCGGGTCGACCGCACCGAACTCTCCAAGAACATCGTGCGGGGCCTGGAGTCCTACCGCGAGCTGTTGGCGACCCACCCGGAGTGGCACGGGCGCGTCGTGCACCTGGCCTCGGCCTACCCCAGCCGCACCGACATCACCGAGTACCGCGACTACACCGAGGCGGTCACACGGCTGGCCAAGGACATCAACGACGAGTTCGGCACCTCCGATTGGACTCCGTTGCTGCTCGAGGTCACCGACGACTACCCGCGCTCGCTCGCCGCGTACCAGATCGCCGACGTGCTGCTGGTGAACCCGATCCGGGACGGGATGAACCTCGTCGCCAAGGAGGGGCCGCTGCTGTCGGACAACGACGCCGTGGTGGTCCTCTCCCGGGAGGCCGGCGCCGCGGACGAGCTCGCCGACGACGCGCTGATGGTCAACCCCTACGACGTGACCGAGACCGCCGAGGCGCTGCACCGCGCGCTGATCATGCCCAGCGGCGAACGGGCACGGCGGTTGGAGCGGCTCGCGCACGCCGCCGCGGCTCTCCCGCCACAACGATGGTTCGCCGACCAGCTTCGTGCGCTCGGCTGACGCCCTGCCGCGATTCGCGGACGCCATCGCAGCAGGCCATCGCGATGGCCGAACCGAGGCGCGCCGGAGGCATCGTGTAGCCTCAATTCGCAAGGGCCCCTGGTGTGTTCTTGCGCCGGGGGTCGTTTTCGTGCCCCCCGACGTCGTAGCGACACACCATGGGCACCACGCCGGGAGACAACCAGAATGTTGAGGTAGTCACGGATGCCAGCGATCATCATCATTGGCGCCCAGTGGGGGGACGAGGGCAAGGGCAAGGCCGCTGACCTCGTGGGGAATCGCGTTGACTACGTGGTGCGGTTCCAGGGCGGAAACAACGCCGGGCACACCGTCGTGATCGACTCGGAGCACTACGCCCTGCACTCCCTGCCTGTTGGCGTGCTCTCGCCCGACGTCGTACCGGTCATCGGCAACGGCGTGGTCGTGGACCCCGCGGTGCTGTTCGAGGAGATCCGCGGGCTGCAGGAACGTGGCGTGACCTGCGAGCGCCTCCTCATCTCGGCGAACGCGCACCTGATCATGCCCTACCACCGGGCGCTGGACAAGGTCAGCGAGCGCTTCCTCGGCAAGTCCCGGATCGGCACCACCGGCCGCGGTATCGGCCCCACCTACGCCGACAAGATCTCTCGCGTGGGCATCCGCGTCCAGGACCTGTTCGATCCCAAGATCCTGCGCAAGAAGCTCGAGCTGGCGCTGGCGGACAAGAACCAGACCCTGACCAAGATCTACAACCGTCGTGGCCTGGAGTTGGAGCAGATCCTCGACGAGTACCTCGGCTACGGCGAACAGCTCCGCCCCTACGTCGCCGACACCAGTCTCGCCCTCAACCGGGCGCTCGACGAGGGCAAGACCGTGTACCTGGAGGGGTCCCAGGCGACGTTGCTCGACGTCGACCACGGCACCTATCCGTTCGTCACCTCCTCCAACCCGACCTCCGGCGGGGCGCTGGCCGGCGCCGGCATCGGCCCGACCCGGATCAGCAAGATCGTGGGGATCCTGAAGTCCTACACGACCCGGGTCGGCGCGGGCCCCTTCCCCACCGAGCTCACCGACGACATGGGTGACTGGCTGCGCCAGAGCGGGCACGAATACGGCGTGACGACGGGTCGTAATCGCCGCTGCGGGTGGTTCGACGCCCCCATCGCGCGCTACTCCACCCGCGTCAACGGGATCACCGACTTCTTCCTCACCAAGCTGGACGTCCTGTCCGGCCTGGAGAGCATCCCCGTCTGTGTGGCCTACGACGTCGACGGGGTCCGCCACGACGAGCTGCCGATGACCCAGACGGAGTTCCACCGGGCCGTGCCCATCTACGAGTCGTTCCCCGGATGGGGCGAGGACATCAGCCTGGCGCGGAGCTTCGAGGACCTTCCCAAGAACGCCCAGGACTACGTGAACACCATCGCCGAGCTCTCCGGAGCACCAATCTCCGCGGTGGGCGTCGGGCCGGGGCGCGAGCAGACCCTGGAACTGCGTTCCCTCGTGTGACCCATTCCTCTCACCCATCGACACCGAACCAATAGGCTCAGCACTGTGAAGGTCCTTGTCCTCGGCGGCGGTGGCCGCGAGCATGCCCTGGCGCGAGCGCTCTCGCGTGATCCCAACGTCGTCAGCCTGCACTGTGCTCCGGGTAACCCCGGAACATCCGCGCTGGGTGAGAACCACGTCGTGAACGTGACCGATCCGGTGGCCGTCCGGGAACTCGCCGGACGGGTCCGGGCCGACCTCGTGGTGATCGGTCCGGAGGCCCCATTGGTCGCCGGGGTCGCCGACGAGCTGCGCCACTACGGTGTGCCGTGCTTCGGCCCGGACTCGCGGGCGGCCCGTCTGGAGGGGTCCAAGTCCTTCGCCAAGGAGGTCATGCGCGCGGCCGGCGTACCCACCGCGTCCGCGCGCACCTGTGACTCACCGGCGCAGGTGCGGGCCGCGCTGGAGGAGTTCGGCGGGCCGTATGTGGTCAAGGCCGACGGTCTGGCGTCCGGTAAGGGCGTCGTGGTGACCGAGGACATGGCCGAGGCCGAACAGCACGCCAGCCGACACGAGAAGGTCGTCATCGAGGAGTACCTCGACGGGCCGGAACTCTCACTGTTCGCCCTGAGCGACGGAACCAACGCCGTTCCGATGCTTCCGGCCCAGGACTACAAGCGCGCGCTGGACGGCGACCTGGGACCCAACACCGGAGGGATGGGAGCCTACGCCCCCGTCCCCTGGGTGCCGGACGATCTCGTGGACCAGGTCATGGCGGAGGTCGTGCGGCCCACCATCGCGGAGATGGCACGGCGGGACATCCCCTACCAGGGTGTTCTCTACGTCGGCCTGGCCCTCACCTCCTCCGGCCCCCGGGTCGTGGAGTTCAACGCCCGCCTGGGCGATCCCGAGACGCAGGTGGTCCTGGACCGGCTGGCCACTCCCCTGGGCGGGCTGCTTCTCGCCACCGCGACCGGCGGGCTCCCGCCCCAGACCACCCTGGAGTGGCGGCCGGGCGCGGCGGTGACGGTCGTCGTCTCCGCCGACGGGTACCCGAGCGACCCCGTGACCGGTGACCTCGTGACAGGAATCTCAGCGGCCGAGGAGGTCGCCGGTGCCTACGTGCTCCACGCCGGGACCGCGTGGAGCGGAGCCCATGACATCACGACGGCCGGGGGACGCGTCCTCAGTGTCGTCGGGACGGGTGCCGATGTTCCCACGGCCCGGGCCAGCGCCTATGCTGCCGTGGAACGAATCGAGCTCCGTGGGGCGCGGGTTCGGACCGACATCGCCTCGGGAGTCGGCGCGGAAGGGTGACCGGCGGGCGGTTCGTACGTCATGGTGGCAGGGGATCCGGACGCCTCTTGGGGCGCACGTGATTCCCGGCACGATGACACAAGTCTGGTCGGTCTGCACATACAGTGGTTCCGGTTGACTCCCGCGTTGGGAGCAGCGACGCCGCCCCTCGGCCGCGGCGGGCCTTGGACGCCCCGAGTGGGCTGAGCGCCCCCGCCGTTTGCCCCGGCCCCCGGAGCGGTCCGTGGAACGTCGGGTAGGAAACCAACGTCCCAGTACAGAACACGCTGAGGAATTCGGGGTTTCTGAGCCGCCTCGTCAGTCAGAAGGAGCAAGGCGATCATGAGCATGGGCCACGAGGTACGCTATCGCGTCCGCGGCGGACGTCCCCTCAACGGAACCGCCTTCATCCAGGGCGCGAAGAACGCCGTCCTGCCGATGATCGGTGCCGCGCTGCTCGCGGCGAAGGGACGCACAGTCCTGCGCAACGTCCCGATCATCCAGGACGTGCGTCGCGCGTTGGAGCTCGCGGAGCACGTGGGTGCCAAAGTCGAGTTCCACGAGCCCGAGCGGTCCGTGGTCATCGACGCGTCGGGGGTGAACGACCCCGAGCGCGCGGTTCTTCCGGCCGACATCGCGTCCCGCTTCCGCGGCTCGGTCCTGTTCGTGCCCGCGCTGATGCACCGCATGGGGCACGCGCGCATCGAGGGCGTGGGCGGATGCAACCTGGGCAGCCGCAACCTCGACTTCCACTACCGCGGGTTCGCGCGGCTGGGTGCCGAGGTATCCGAGGACGACGAGCGCAACCACATCAACGTCGACGCGCGCAACCTGCGTGGCGGCCACCTCTACCTCGACACCCCGTCCCACACCGGCACCGAGAACCTGCTCATGGCGGCGGTCCTCTCTCCCGGCACCACCGTGATCGAGAACGCGGCGCTGGAGCCCGAGGTCCTCGACGTCATCGACTTCCTCACCCGCATGGGCGCGAAGATCACCGGTGGTGGGACCGGGTTCATCACGGTGGAGGGCGTGAGCGAGCTCACCGCCGTCGAGCACACCATCATGCCCGACCGGATCGACGCGGGCGTCTTCGCGATGATGGCCGCCGCGACCGGTGGGGACGTGAGCCTGGTCGGCGCCCACCTCGAGCACCTCGGTGTGGCCCGGCACAAGCTGGAGCAGATGGGCGTGGAGTTCGCCCAGCAGGGCGCGGTTCTGCACGTCCACCGGGACCCGTCGACGCCGCTGCGTCCCATCAACGCCGTCACCTCCCCCTACCCCGGCTTCGCCACCGACCTGCAGTCGCCGCTGATGACTCTGGCGACGCTGGCCGACGGTGAGAGCTACATCCACGAGGCGATTTACGACGGCCGTTTCGCGCTCGCCGAGGAGCTCAACAAGATGGGCGCCAAGGTCGAGGTGGAGGGCACCCGGGCCATCGTGCACGGTTCGACGAAGCTCCACGGGGCCGAGGTCATCGCCCACGATCTTCGCACCGGCGTCTCTCTCGTTCTCGCCGGTCTTGTGGCTGATGGGGAGACTGTCGTCGCTCCGGGTTACTTTGTGGATCGCGGTCACTCTCAGTTGGCCTCTAGACTGGCCGCTCTGGGCGCAGATCTCACCCGTGAGGGGATCGAGTAGCGGCCCGTCCCGGTTCGGTCGGAGCCGGACTCACCACGGATTTGGTCGTGCGTTATCGGGCGAACAAGCCTCGCGCCAGGCCAATTGTGGGTACCATCTCCGCAGTCAGGTTGTGACGAATTGGGTCGGTGCCAGTGGGCGCACAAGATGACGAGCGTGGATTTGGAGCGGGGAGCTACCCGACGTGAGTGCGCAGCGAACTGGTGACTTGACCATCGGTGTCATCGGCCCGCACGAGGTCGTCGAGCGAATCATGCTCATGGGCCCAGGGTCGACCGGACCTCTGAACGCGAGGCTTATTGCCGCGGCCTACCGGGATGAGCAGGAGGCGACGGACAAGGTACTCCGTCTGGGGAACTCGACCGACGCCTACCTGTTCGCCAGCCCGGTGCCCTACGAGTACGCGCGTAAGGCCGGCGTGTTGACCATGCCGGCCACCTACGTCCCGCTCGGCGGCGCCAGCCTGCACGAGGCCCTGCTCCGGGCGACACTGGACGACCGCTTCGATCCCGCGGCGGCGAGTGTGGACGTACTGAACCGCAGTGATGTGGTGGAAGCTTACTCCGAAGTGGATCTTCCGGTAAATGGACTCCACGTACACGAGGAGCTCAGCAGCGCGTCCAACATCATCTCCTTCCACGAGGGGCTCTGGCGGCGCAAGGCCACGCGCATGGCCATCACCTGTGTGCGCGGGGTCGCCGAGCGGCTGGAGGCGATCGGGATCCCGGTGATCCAGCTCCGTCCGACCAGCGCCGGCGTGCGCAGCGCCCTGCAGACCGCGAGTCTGCTCGGTGCGCACCAGCGTCTGGAGGAGGCGCAGTTGGGGGTCGTCATCGTGGACGTGCCCACCCTGCGCGACTCCGCCCGCCGGTCCACCCCCCGCTACTGGCGGGAGGAACTACGGCTGGCCCTGCACCGCCTGCTCCTGCAGGAGGCGCACCGCATCAACGCCACCGCCCATCCGGTGGACGACCACACCTTCATGGTCACGGCGACCCGCGGTTCCCTCGTCGGCGCGACGGAGGGTTTCCGGCACCCGCCGTTCGTGGAGCGGATCCGCTCCGAGCTGGGGGTCGCGGTCGAGGTCGGTATCGGCATGGGACGCACCACGCAGGACGCGGAGACCCACGCCCGCGCGGCCGTGGGTCGCGCCCAGGCCACCCGACAGAGCTTCGCGGTGGACCGTGAGGGCCGGTCGCTGGTGCCCGCCCAGCGGGCCCCCGTGCGTCGCTCCCCGGACCACCTCAAGTCGAAGGGCCGCGAAACCCTGATGCGGCTCGCCGAGAAGATCAACAAAGAGGGCTCGTCGCTCGTGGTCGACGCAGAGACCGCGGGGCGCATGCTGGACGTGACGCCACGGACCGCGCGTCGCCTCCTGCGCACCCTGGTCGAGGAGGGGCTCGCCTGGCCCCTTCCGCCGAACCGGACCCTGCAGCCGGGACGACCGCGGCAGCTCTACCGTCTGATCGTGGAGAAGCTCAACCGGGCCAACCGCTGACCCTCTGACGAACCATCGACCCTTCCGAGCGTCGCGGGTCGTTGGAGGGAGTGAGGACCGGGCACGCGATCGTGGCGGTCCTTGGCGTCGTGGAGCCCTCCCGTGTCCGCGCGCCTCGTCACGGCGGACCGACGGTCGACTGACGGCCGTTCGTGTCCCGGGGGCCCTGGGACACCGGTCGGGCGTCGTCTCGGGCTGGTTCGGGTCAGTACGCCGCGGGCCCGGGGTCCTCCACGTCCGCCGGTGCCTCGACCACCGTGAGCAGCTCCTCCAGGAGTTCGGCCAGGCCACCGGGCCCGTCCACCACGAGGTCGGCGCGGGCGGCCAGTTCGGGCACCTCGGTGGAACCACTGCACACCGTGATCCCGCGCAGTCCCGCACCGCGCAGCTCCTCCACGACAGCGAACGCCGCCTGGTCGCCGAGGTCGTCGCCGGCGAAGAGCACCGCGGACGCGTCCCGTTCCGCGACGAAGGAACGCAACGCCCGCCCCTTGTCCATCCCGCCGGGACGCAGCTCGACGACGAAGCGCCCGGGTTCCACGACCAGCCCGTTGTCCGCGGCCAGTCGCTCCAGCGTGGGTCGGACCCGGCGCAGCGCGTCGGCGGGGTCGGCTGCGCCCCGGGTGTGCACCGACAGCGAGGTGCCCTTGTCCTCCACGGTCACCCCCTCGGGGGCGTTCACCTCCGAGAGCGCCTCGGGCAGTTGGGCGCGGACCCGCGCGACGCCCTCGGGCACGTCGGGCGCGGAGATCGCACCGTTCTCCCACCGTTCCCGCCCGTAGTGGCCGAGGACAACGAGCCCGGGGATCGCGTCGAGGTCGCCGAGTCGGACGGCGGTCCGGGCCGGACGCCCGGAGATGACCGCCACTCCGCGGAGATGGGGCGCGATCCGCGCGAGCAGGCGCACGACGCCCGGTTGGGGATAGGCGCGGTCCGGATCCGCGACGATGGGGGCCAGCGTTCCGTCGTAGTCCACCGCGAGCACGGGCCGCTGGTCCGGAGCGGTGAAGGAGCGGAGGGCACGGAGTCGTTCCGCACGGCCGGAAGGGTTGGAGTGGGACTGTTCCATGGACTAGAGCTGAATTCCGAGCTGCCGGGCGGTGCGCTGACGGCGGCGTCCCGCGCGCCGCTTGCGCAGCCGCTTCACCAGGAGCGGGTCGTGGGCCAGAGCCTCGGGTCGGTCGATCAGCCCGTTCAGCAGCTGGTAGTAGCGGGTGGGGGAGAATCCGAACTCGTCCCGGATCGCCTGCTCCTTGGAGCCCTCGAACTTCCACCACTGCTGCTCGAACGCGAGGATCTGTCGCTCCTCGTCACCGAGACCGGACTCATCGGCCGAGACGCCGTCACCCGACCTCCCGGACGATCGTCCGTCGAACGGATCGGCAATCGACATAGGGGTTCCTCCCTCTTCCGCGAACGGACGACTCATGCTAACGACTCCCGGCGTGCTGTGAAGGTCCCGTCGCACAGACCTGACAGAAAGGTGACAAATAACTGTCCCGCGCCGCCTGGGGACGTACCCTCGCCAACGTGGTGAGGAATGGGCCGCCAAGCGACGGGCGGGACACACGTGACAGAATTGGATCATCATGCGTTGGCGCACCTCCATCAGCCACACCACACGCGCTGGACAAGAACAGGTCGTCACCACTGGGCTCGCCTGTCGCGACAAGGGGGAACACCGCTGTGCCGATTCGTCGGACCGGGGCGCTGCTGACCACATCCGTCCTTCTGGCGTCCGTCTCGGTCCCCGTGGCGGCTCCCGCCGTCGCGGACGGAGACCTCACCCTCGACCAGTGGGGCGTTGACGCGGTCAACGCCGCCGACGGGTGGGAGACGAGTACAGGGGCCGGCGTCACCGTCGCTCTCCTCGACACCGGTGTCGACGACACTCACCCCGATCTGGGCTCCTCACCCGACGCCTCCGACACCGAGGCGCCCAGCTCCGTGGTCACCGGCCCGGACTTGACCGGAGAGGACCTCGAGCCCGGCGCTGAGTCCTTCGGTGTCCGCGGCACCAAGCTCGCCGGGATCATCGCGGCGAGCGGACACGGTCAGGAACACTCCGGTGGTGCGATGGGCATCGCCCCGGACGCGGCGGTCCTCTCGGTGCGGGTCGCCGGCGAGCCGGACGGGGACGCGCACGCCGACGCCGCTGTGGTGGCCGAGGGGCTGCGGCACGCCGTCCAGGAGGGTGTCCAGGTCGCGCTCCTCCCTGTGGGCCTGGACGCCGACGACGAGACGATCGTGGACGCCGTCGAGACGGCCGAGAGCAGGGGTGTGGTGGTCGTCGCCCCGGAGGGCTCGGCCGTGCCCGGCGCGCTCGCCGCGACAGCGGTCGACGAGGACCTCAACCCGGTGTCACCGGACTGGGGTAGGGCACACCTCGCCGCCCCGGGCACCGACATCGTCACCACGTCGGCCGGCGGCGACTACGCCCAGGCCGAGGGAGCTGAAGCGGCCGCCGCGTTCGTCGCGGGCACCGCCGCCCTGATCCGATCCGCCTTCCCGCATCTACGCCCCGACGAGGTGTCTGAGGCGATGACCTCGAGCGCCAGCCCCATCTCCGGCGCCCCCGAGGTCGCGCCGGAGGCCGAGCAGGTTCCGCCCGAAGCCGTACCCGACCCCGATCCGGCCCCGCCTGAGGGCGGCGTCCCGGGGGAGACGCAGGAGGCGCCCGTCGAAGGGCTGGACGGCCTGGGCGTCGAGGGCGGCGTCGAGGGAGCCGCGAACGGTCTCGAACAGGCCCCCGACGCCGAGGCGGACGCGGCACCCCCCGAGGAGGCTCCCGCCGAGGACGAGGCGGACGACGACAGCGACCCCGTCGGTCTCCTGCACGTCGCGGACGCGTTGACCACGGCCGAGGAGATCGCGGATGAGTCGGAGCCGTTCGACGAGGACCTCGTCTCCTCCGAGGAAGACCAGGTTTCCCTGCTCTGGCTCGCCGGCGCGGCCACCGGACTGGTCATCGGCGCCGGAGTGCTCCTCTTCATCGTGCTCCGTCGTCGTTGGTCCAACCCCTACGACCTCCCGCCCCGCGAGACCTTCGCGGTCGACGAACCGCCCGACCCCCAACCCCGCCGAGGCCGTCGACGTCGCCGCTAGACAGCGTCGGGGGGCGCCGATACCCGAGGCCCTTGTCGCGCCGCCCCTCACCCGTCCTTTGGGCGCCCGGCCGCTGGGCCCACCAGCTTCCCCGAGGCCGGCACCACACGGCGGTTGACCACGCGCATCCGTTCGGGGGATACGCACCTCGCGCGCCTCGGCGCCAACGCTGCGAACTCCGGCTCAGCGTCGTCGACTGACCCACCACACCGGCCTCCCACGACAGCGTGCGGCCACGGCTCGTCCACATCCGGGCCAGGCGATCGATCGAGGGGCGTCCAGACTGGGTTGTCCACCGAGCATCAGAGGCTTCACGCCAAGCCGGGACACCACGTCACCCGACAAGTCACACACGCGGACAGGGGCCGCCGACCATCGCGCGCATGGGCACGTGGGGCGGCGGGAATGTGACGGCGTGGTGTGCGGCCCACGCGGGCGGGCGTGGACCTGCGACCCGGTGGCCGTGAACAGGTGTGCTGCCGGGGAAGCCCTGGCACGCGTGGGGCCGGCTCCTGTGCGAATCCCGGGGGTGCGGAGCCTCAGTGACGCGAGAGGGCGTCGCGGAGGGGCCTCCATGGAGCGCGGCGTTTCGGGCTCGCCCCGCCGTCCGCGCGCGTGGCGGCTACGTGACACGTTTCCTGGAAGGCCGGTGTGTCGGCCGCGCCCCTCGGAGAGACGGGGCTACAGCACGGCGTCGCGGACCGCTTGGCGTAGGTCCGGGAGTCGGCGGCGTTCTCGGCCGAAGTGGACGGAGTTGGTCAGAACGCCGGCGAAGCGACCACGGTCAGGGTGGATGGCGAGGGACGCGCCGGTGAAGCCGTCGTGGTGGACGACTCCATCCGCGGTGAGGAGCCAGCCGAGGCACTGTGCGTGCTCGTGGGAGAGCCACAGGGCCGCCTCTCGGCTTTGCTGAGCGTAGGCCTGGGACACCACCCCGCCCGGCCGGCCGGGGTCCGTCCAGGTGCCGAGGAGTGCGCGACAGTACCGGGCCAGGTCGTGAGCCGTGGTGAACACGCCGGCGTGCCCCGCGACGCCTCCCATGAGGGCGGTGGACTCGTCGTGGACGGTGCCCCAGGTGGCTCCGGCTCCGGCGAGGCGACGCTCGGTGGGGGCGGTGTCGGGGCCGGCGGCCACGGGTCCGTAGGTGGTCTCCCGCATCCCGAACTCGTCCCACAGGTCCCGCGCCTGGTCCCGCAGCCCGCGCCCCTGGAGCCGTTCCAACAGCAGGCCCAGGAGGATGTAGCCACGGTCGATGTAGCGACGCCCCGGCTCCTGGAGTGGCGCCGCCAGGATGGTCTCCACGAGGTCGTGCGTCGTGCCGACGTACCGGTGGAGTCCGGTGACCGGATCCAGTCGCGCGGTGTGGGTGAGGATCTGGCGGGTGGTGACCGCGGCTCCCGGAGTGGTGGCGTACCGGGTCAGGTACCGTCCCACGGGAGCGTCCAGGTCCAGGGCCCCGGCGGCCACCGCACGACCGACGAGCGGCCATGTCACCATCACCTTGGTGAGGCTGGCGACGTCGTAACGGACGTGGGGGTCGGGTGCGGTGTGCGGGAGGTCCGGAGTAACCAGACCGGCGGCCGCGAAGGCGTGACTCGCGGCGTCCCCGACCACGGCGACACCGCCGGGGAGGTCACCGGCCGCGACCATCTCCCTTAGCAGGTCACGGAGCCGTCCGGCCTTACCTGACCACGGTGCGGGCGCGTCGTCCACAGTGACTCCCCCAGATTCACGTTGAAAACTTAATTAACAAGCCGTATCCTGCGTAGGCTCCGTACGGCGCTCGGAGCGTGGCGGCCCTCGGTCAGATCCCCCAAGGCCCGGGGCCGTCACCGTCAACTCCTTCGTACCCCGACACTCGCTCAGGCCGGCTCGATGAGATCCCAGCGGTTCCCGTAGAGGTCCCGAAACACCGCGACGGTGCCGTAGTCCTCCACGCGCGGGTCCTCCTCGAACACGACGCCCGCCCCCCCGCAGACGCGCGTGCTCTCGGGGGAAGGAGTCCGTGTAGAGGAACCACCCCACGCGGCCGCCCGTCTGGCCACCGACCCTGCTCCGCTGAACGTCGTCGACAGCCCGGGCAAGCAGGATCCTCGCTCCGTCGAGCGACGACGGCGCCACCACCACCCAACGCTTGCCCCCACCAAGGTCGGTGTCCTGGACCAGGTGAAACCCGAGACGACCCGTGTAGTACGCGATGGCCTCGTCGTAGTCCTCGACCAGCAGAGCGCACAAGCCCAACGAAAGCACTGTCGACAGATTCCCGCCGACCGGTCACACAAACCACGGCGAGCCGTTCGCAGGATCACGGTGTGGGGCGGACGACCCACTGCCGAGGACTTGACCTCCAGCGCGCTTGAAGTGATGCCGTGGACGTGGTTCTTCCCGCCCGCGTCCGGAGGTTACGCGTGAGTGTCCTGGTTGAGGTCTGGTCCGATATCCGTTGCCCCTGGTGCTGGATGGGACATCGTCAGCTCGTCGCGGCGGTCGAGCGCTCCGGCGTCGACGTCGACGTACACCATCGCAGCTTCCTGCTCGAGCCCACCGGACCCGCCGAGTCCCGGCGCCCCATTCGCCAACTGGCGGTGCGGTCGTGGGGACTGACCCCTGGGGAGTGGGATCAGCGCCGGGACCACATCCAGTCCTCCGGCCGGGCCCTGGGGCTGCGGATCAGTATGGACTCCGCCCTCGCCATCGACTCCCGGGACGCCCACCGACTGATCAAGTGGGCGGTCGCGAGTGGGGTTCCCGCGCTCAGCATGTGGGACCTCGCCTTCGCCGCACACCTGGAACACAACGAGAACCTCGAGGACCCCGATGCCCTACGGGCGCTCGCCACACGCGCCGGGCTCGACGCCGCGGAGGCCGACCACCTCCTCGCCTCCGACGCGTTCTCCGACGAGGTGGTCGAGGACCACCGCAGAGCCCAAACCCTCGGAGCCCGGGGCGTCCCCACCTTCCGCGTCGGCGGACGCGTGCTGAGCGGCCACCACCCGGTCGACGCCCTCGCGGAGTTCCTGGTCACGGGTGCCACCGCCGCGTGACGGGCCAAGCCATGCCGCCGTCTGGGGACCTGCCCGGCGAGAACGGGTACTCGCTTCGGTTCGCCGCGAACTTCACCACCAGCCTGGTGGAGGTGCCCGTCGGCCCGAGGGCTCGTGGGTCCAGGCGGAGGCCGTGGCGAAGAAACTCGCTCCCGGGGGCTGGGCACGAGTGCGCTGGTAGGCTCCACACCGAAGAATAGGACTTCTCTCCACAAAACACCCGTCTTTCCCGGCGGTCGCTGGAAGGAATACATGCCTACGGCTCCACCCGCCTTCCAGCTTTATGACCTGTGCAAACGGTTTGGCGAACACCAGGCTGTGGACAACGTCAACCTGACGGTTCCCACCGGCTCCTTCTACGGGCTTGTCGGGCCGAACGGCGCCGGGAAGACCACCTCACTGACCATGGCCGTGGGGCTGCTCCGGCCGGACAGCGGCGGTGCACGGGTCTTCGGGGCGGACGTGTGGAGTGATCCCCTGGCCGCGAAGGCGCGCATCGGTGTGCTGCCCGACGGCATGGCCATGCCCGAGCGACTCACCGGACGCGAGCTCCTCACCTACCTCGGGCAGCTCCGCGGGCTGGACCGGCGCGACCTGGACACGCGGGTCGAGGACCTCCTCGCCGGGCTCGGGTTGGACGAGGCCGAGGGCACGATGATCATCGAGTACTCGGCGGGAATGCGGAAGAAGATCGGGCTCGCCGGCGCGCTCCTGCACAACCCCCGGCTCCTCGTGCTCGACGAACCGTTCGAGGCCGTGGACCCGATCTCGGTGAGCGTCATCAAGTCGCTGCTCCGCTCCTTCACCGACTCCGGTGGGTCCGTCGTCATCTCCAGCCACGTCATGGCGCTCGTGGAACAGATCTGTGACCACGTCGGTGTCATCGCGCGCGGGCGGGTGCTGGCGTCGGGAACCATCGACGAGGTACGCGGCGACCATCCCACCCTCGAGCAGGCCTTCGTCGACCTCGTCGGCGCCCCCGAACCGACGACGGGATTCGCATGGTTGGGGTGATGGTGCGGATGAAGCTCGCCGCCCTCCGACACGGGTCGAGCGGATCCCGCACCGTGGGGGCGGTGCTCGGCATCGTCCTCGCCCTCGGCACCGTGTGGGTCGGTGTCCTCGCGCCCGCCCCCGCCGTCGCCGGTCTCGTCGCCGCGATCCTCGGTGTGTGGACCGTGGGGTGGCTCGTGGGCCCGTCCGGTGTCGGCGGGGGCGACGAGACTCTCAAGCCCGAGTACTTCGCCCTGCTTCCCCTTCCTCGGCGCACCGTGGCCGTCGGGCTGCTGTGCGCGTCGTTCGTGGGCGTCACGGTGCCGGTCACCGTGGTCGCGCTGCTGTCCCTGCTCACGCTGGCGCTGCGCTACGGGGCCCTGCCCGTGCTGGTCGCGGTCGTGGCGATCCCCCTGCAGCTCCTCGTGATCGTGCTCGCCTCCAAGGTGCTGACCGCACTGTGGGGCGCCGCGCTGCGCACCCGGATCGGTATCGAGATCACCGCGATCCAGAGCGCGGCGATCCTCGCGACCGGCTTCTCCGTGTACATGCTGTACCAGGCGGCCTCGCACCACGCCGACGTCGCCTCCGCGATGTGGAACGAAGGCCTCCCCACGGGAGTGACGCGGGTCGCGCTGCTCCTGCCCTCCGGTTGGGGTGTCGCCGCCGTCAACGCGGCGGGCGAGGGGCGCTGGCTGGTGGTCCTCGGGGCGCTCGTGGGCCTCGCGGTGTTCTCCGTACTTCTCCTGGCGGCCTGGTCGGCACTCATCCAGCGGCGCGTCACGCGCCCGACCACCGGCGACTCCCGCGGGGCTCGCCGTCGGAGCTGGCACCTGCAACGGCTGATGCCGTCCACTCCGGTCGGTGCTGTGGTCGGGCGGGAGCTGCGTTCCTGGTCCCAGGATCCGCGGCGGGCACTGGAGCTCCGCACGGCCCTGTGGACCGGACTGCTCGTGTGCGTGCTGGGACTCGCCGTCGGGCTGACCTTCATGATCCCGTTGGCGGGCCTGATCACGCTGGCCCTCGCCGCCCTGATGTCCCTGAACACCTACGCCCAGGACGGCAGCGCCCTGTGGCAGACGCTGTTGGTTCCCGACGCGGCACGCGGCGACGTCCGTGGTCGTCAACTCGGCTGGCTGATCGTCTTCGTCCCGATCGCCCTGGCCGTGTCGGTCGGCGGGATCCTGTTGACCGGGCAGTCCTGGGCCTGGCCGTGGGTGGCCGCCGCCGCCCCCGCCCTCGTCGGTGGGGGCGCGGGCCTGTCCGTGCTCTTCGCCGTGACCTGGCCGGCGCCGGGCGCCGATCCGCACCGGCACGGCGGCAATCCGCTGGACTCTGGCTCGGTCGTGGCCCAGTTCAACGTCATGTTCCCCCTCATGCTGTTCGTGGCCGCGCCGCCCACGGCCGTCACCGCGTTGGGGTACCTGACGGACAACCCGACGCTCATGTGGTCCGGGACGGCGGTCGGCGTCGCGTTCGGGACACTCTTGGCCTGGGGCCTGGGCCGCGTCGCGCACCGGCGCCTTCAGCGTCGGGGGCCGGAACTCCTGAGCACCCTTCGGTGGGGCGCCTCGCCCGAGCCGGACGCGTCCCAACCGGGCGAGGAAGGCGGTGGGACGGTCACGTTCGGGGTGGTCGCACGGGCCCAGCACAACCTGGAGACCCTGTCCTCGGCTCGGGGGGCGGCCCTGTCGGCCCTGGGCCTGACGTTCTGGCTGCCGCTGTACCAGGGCGTCGTCTCCCTGGTCGGAGTCCTCGTCGGGACGGACAACCCGTCGTGGCACCTTCCGCTGTACCTTCCGGCGCCGCTCCAGATCCCTGGATCCGTCGGCATGCTCCTCCTCGGCGTCCTGATGATCGTCGCGATGGGACGGATCGTCCTCCGCCCGGTCCGAACCCAGCCGGAGGTCGACGGCGTCACCCTCGCCGCGAGCGCGACGGAATCCGACGTTCCGGACGAAGTCGTCGACGCCACCAATCGCTGACGAGCCCACGGGCAGATCGCCATCCGGCTTCGGTCGATCAGCAGAACGGAAGCCGGTCCGGGCCTAGCGCAACGGATGCACCGCCGCCAGTTCGGGTTGTGGGCGTCCGGTGGCGATGGTCTCGGCGAGGAGTTGACCGGTGATGGGGCCGAGGGTGATGCCCCACATGCCGTGGCCGCCGGCGACGAAGACCCTGGGGGAGAGGGTCGGGCCGACGAGGGGGAGACCGTCCGGGGTGCAGGGACGAGCACCGACCCAGTCGTCCTGTTGGGTCGACCAGTCCACACCGCGCAGTTGCGGAGCGGCCGCGTCGCGAACGCTGGCGACCCGGCCCGGGTCCAGCGGCGCGTCGGTGCGGCGGAACTCCATCATCCCGGCGACCCTCATCCTGTCCCCCATCGGACCCGCGACCACCCGGGCCGCCGGGAACATCACCGGGTCGGCTGGCATGTGGTCCGTCCGCACGCTGAAGCTGTACCCCCGCCCGGCCTGGACCGGCACGGTCACACCGAACGGCGCGGCCAGCCGGTTCAACAGGCCACCGTTGGCGATGACGGCGACGTCGCCGCGAACCACTCCCCCCGGCACTCGGGCCTCCACCCGGCCCCGGCGCTCCCTCAGGCGGGACACGGGGCTGTCCTCGGCGATGTGCCCCCCGAGCTTCCGCACCCCGTTCGCCAGGCCCGCGACGAAATCACCCGGATTGACCCGACGTTGACCGCGCAGACGCATCGCCGCGCCGATCTCGTCCGACAGGGCCGGCTCGGCCGCGTGTGCCTCGATCGCGTCCAACAGGTCGTACTCGACCGGGAGGCCCGCCTCGCGGACGTGCCGCATCTCCTCGACCATCCCCCGCAGGCCGGACCTGCTCGGAGCGGCGACCAGTGGTGCCGCCGGAACCGTCTCCGCACTGACGCCGCCGTCGGTGAGCTCGTCGAACGCGGCGAAGGCGCGCAGATTGAGGGGGGTCATGGCGGCGAGTCCGGCACGCCACCTGCGTGTGGTGGCGTTGCGGAGGAACCCGGTGAGGAACCGGACCAGGTGGAGGTCGATGGTCGCCGGGACGTACAGCGGGGCGCTCGGGGACATGAACCCGGTAACACCCGCCTGGAGGGTCGAGGGATCGGGAAGTGGGACGGAGTGCGCGGGGGACACCCATCCGGCGTTGCCCCAGGAGGCGCCGGAGGCGACCCCACGGCGTTCCAGCACGACCACGTCGACCCCTCGACGGAGCAGGAACCACGCGGTCGAGAGCCCCACCATTCCCGCTCCCACCACAATGACCCGCTGGGGCGAACGGCGACCGTCCGACATACGATCCCTCCTCGAGAAAGCACCCACACGTACGCGGCGACGCACCGCACACCGGACAGAAGCATTCCCCCGCCACATAGAGGGACACTTCTCCCGCCCCACGCCGACTTCGTATCCCGCGACTGTTCCGCACGACACGCGGCGCCGTAGAGTGCTGGACTCCTGATCCGTCTCGAGGACGGTCCCCGCTCCCCGGCGAGAGGAAGACCCATGGGCGAACTGGTGGTTCGGACCCTGGCTGACGACCCAGCGCTGATCGACGTCCTACGTCGGTTCCCCGACACGTGGCCGCGCTTCATCATCGAGGACCCGTGGGGCGAGGCGTACTACTCCCACGCCGCGGACCTCTTCCCGGAACACGTGCAGGTCGCCTGGGACACCGACGACCCACGGACCCCGGTCGCCCGCGCCTTCAGTGTCCCGTTCGTCTCCGACACGGAGGAGCGGAGCTCCCTGCCGGAGCACGGCTGGGACGCGGTGATCCAGTGGGCGCTCCAGGACCGGATCGCCGGCCGTACCCCGACGGTGGTCTCCGCGTTGGAGATCACGATCCACCCGGAACGTCGCGGTGGCGGGCACGCCGCGGAGCTGCTGAACGCCATGCGGACCAACACCAAGGCGCTGGGGTACACCGAGTTGGTCGCACCGGTGCGTCCCACGGGTAAGGCGGCCGAACCCCAGGCGCCGATGACGGAGTACGCCCACCGAACCCGGGAGGACGGGCTCCCCCTCGACCCGTGGCTCCGGGTCCATGTTCGCCTCGGCGGTGAGATCGTCGGTGTGTGCGCCCGCTCCATGACGATCGCCGGATCGGTCGCCGAGTGGCGGGCGTGGACCGGGCTCCCGTTCGACGAGCCGGGTGACGTGGTGGTGCCGCGGGGCCTGGTTCCCGTGCACTGCGACCCGCGCCACGACCACGCGGTCTACGTCGAGCCCGGGGTGTGGGTACGCCACCGGATGTGATTCGGGAACCGCGCGACGGCCTCACGGACGGCTTCCGCCCCCTGGAGGCCCCCCAGGGGGCGGATCGACGCGGGACACCCGCCCAGCGACGACGGAAACCCTCGTCCGGAACCACGAGGCCGACCCCACCCACCCCGGCGAGCCGCGCACCTGTGGCGTCGGAGCGCCGCGACTGCGCGCGGGCTCTGTCGTGGCACGAAACCACGCCTTCCCCCTGACCGGCCCGCCGAGGGCACAGGGACAAGCGGCCCGCTACCCGGGCTTCCGCGCTGTGGTGACCAGGCTGGGCGTCGGCTGCCGCACGCCCCGGCGAACGTCGACGTGTTCCTCCAACGCACGCACCACGGCCGCGCGCGCTGCCCCTTCGGCCTCTTCGTCCACGTCGCCGAACCAGTGGCGGATGGGCCCCATCTCGAACATGAACGTGGCCGCCTCCTCGGCGTCCCGACCCAGGAACTGGGTGACGGGTGCCGACTCCGACCGAACGTCGACGAACCCGGCCGCCGTCAGAACGTTGGATACGCCTTCGGGTGTGGAGAGCGTGTCGGTCCCGGTCGTGTCCTCCTCGACGGCCAGCGTTGGTGTGTCCGGAACGAACTCCCGCATGATCCGGAGAAGGTCCGGGAATCCCCCGGTCTCAGGCTCCTCGGTGGAGGGGGTCATGATGGCGAGCCGTCCTCCCGCCCGCAGCGCGGAGGCGATGTTGGTGAACGCGGCGACCGAGTCGCTGAAGTACCACACGCCGCCCCGGCTGATGACCACGTCGTAGGACGCCAGAGGAAAGGGGTGGACCTGGGCGTCCCCCTGCTCGAAGGACACATTGGCGATCAGTTTCTCCTCGGCCACCTCCCGCGCGCGGACCAGCATCGGTGCCGACAGGTCGACACCGTGCGCGTGCCCCTCAGGTGCCAACGTCGCGGCACGACGGGTCGTGAGCCCCGCTCCGCAGCCGATGTCCAGCACGTGGTCCGCCGAACGGATGTCGGCCGCGCCGAACAGTGCACGATTCATGCCTCCGACCATGGCGTCGTAGCGGTCGTTGTTGTTGGCCCAGTGCTGGCCCTCGTAGCCGTTCCAGGCCTGGTACTGGTGTGTGTTGACGATCTCCCGCGACATGCGTGCTTCTCCTCCGTGTCGTGTCCCGCTGACCGGCGGGCGCTCCTCGAGGCCACCGGCGTGGGGAGACCGGCTCCCCCGCCTCCGGTCTCCGGTTCGAGCGCCGACGCGTCAGATCGCCGCTCCGAGCTCCTCGGCGTGCCGCGCGCGGCACGCCTTCGTGCAGTAGCCGTAGGTCTCGCCAGCGTGCACCAGGGTGATCGCCGCGTCGTCGAGCTCCACGACCATGTCGCAGATCGGGTCGTGGACGGTCGCCGGGCGAGGCCCGGGAACCGGGACCCGGCCCCGGACCTCCTCCCGCCGGCGCTGGGTGACGAGTCGCTCGATCTCCGGCGTCGACAACGTCTGTCCGTCCATCCCCCAGCTACCGTCCCGGACGCCGCGAATCTCCACCCAGATCCGGGGGTCCGCGTCGGCGTCGGCCTCCCGTGCCGCCTCCCGGATGATCCGGGTGAAGCGCTGGACCATCTCCTCCCGCACCGGCTTGACCCACGGCGCCGGCACACTGACCCGGGCGACGTAGCGCGCGTTGTCGTGGCCGCTCACGGTCCGGTCGCCGGCGACCCACGTCTGGGGTTCGAGCAGGAGGACCTGGGTGAGGGCCCGCGAGTCCTCCAGCACCGTGGGGGAGTGCTCGTCCTCGTCCATGAACGCGATGAGGCGGCGGGCGAGCCGCTCGCGCTGTGGGGCGCCGAGAACTCCCGAGGGCAGGTACAGCTCGATCAGCAACATCACCCATCACGTCCTTCGCGGCGAGGAATCGTGCCACCGTCGGTTCGTGGCCCCTGCTCCACAGCGTTCCCCACATACTCCCCAGGGGCATCCGACCTAGGGCGGCTTCGCCCCGTGCGGACAGTGACGGACGCGGGGCGACGGCTACGCCCGGGGGAGTAGTCGGCGTCGTCGCCCGGGGTAGGACGCGCGTTCGGACGGAAAGCGCCTAGGTTTGAGGAATGCAGCTTCGATGGATGCCGGGGCCCGGCCCCGCCCGCGAACTGGCGATCGTCGGCGTGTCGGCCGTCCTCGTTCTGGTGAGCGGGGCTTTGGGTTCGATCGACGCCGGCGGACTGGCGGTCCATGACTATCCGCTCCTGCTCAGTGGACCGGCGTTGCTCCTGTTCCGGAACCGGACGCCTCGCGCCGTCCTGGTGGGGGCCCTGCTGTCACTGCTGGTCAACTCGGCGGTCCAGCCGGAGGTCGGCCCGCATGTGGCGCTGCCCGCCCTCGTCGCCCTGTTCACTGCGGTGAACCACGGCTACCGGGGCTTCGCGGCCGCAGCCGTGCTGCCCACCATCGGCGCCGCGGCTCTCGCGGAGGTGAGCCAGGCCAGCGGGCCGAGCGGAGACGGTCTACAGGAACTCATGCTCTCGGTCGGCTGGTTCGTGGCCGCGGGGATCCTCGGCGAGGCCACCCGCCAGCACACCGCCTATGTGCGCGAGGTGGAGGGGCGTGCCGCCGAGGCCCGCCGAACCCAGGAGGAGGCCGCACTACGCCGCGCCGGAGAGGAGCGTCTCCGGATCGCCCGCGAACTCCACGACTCTCTGACCCACGCCATCTCGATCATCAAGGTCCAGGCGGGGGTGGCTGCCCACCTGACCCGCAAGCGCGGCGAGGAGGTGCCCGAGGCACTAGTCGCCATCCAGGAGGCCAGCGGGGACGCGACCCGCGAGCTCCGCGCCACCCTCGAGGTGCTGCGACGGCCGGCGGACGACCCGGACGACCGGCCGGGGTTGGGACAGTTGGAGGCGCTGGTGGAACGTTCCCGCGGTGCGGGAGTCCCCGCCACCGTCACCGTTCGCGGCGGCGCCGACGCCGTCTCGGCCGACACCGACCGTGCCGCGTACAGGATCGTGCAGGAGGCGCTGACCAACGTGACACGCCACGCGAACCCCACCACTGTCCGCGTCGAGGTGTCCTACGAAACCGACGTGGTCCGTGTCGCCGTGGAGAACGACGGCCCCTGGCTCGGCGCCCAGCCGCCCACGCCGGGAACCGGCCTCCGAGGTATGCGGGAGCGCGCCTCCGCCCTTGGTGGTTGGGTGCGCGCGGAGCCCGGACCCGAGGGCGGTTTCCGGGTGGAGGCAGAGCTCCCCCGGGAGGCGCCCGTGGAGGCCCCGACGTGATCCGGGTGCTCCTGGTCGACGACCAGCCACTGATCCGCGGCGGATTCCGAGCGCTGCTGGACGCCGAGGACGACATCGCCGTCGTCGGCGAGGCGCCCGACGGAGAGCAGGGCCTTACCCTGGCCCGGGAACACCTGCCGGACGTGGTGCTGGCCGACGTGCAGATGCCCGTCATGGACGGCATCGAGGCGACCCGGAGAATCGCCGCGGATCCCGCCCTCGATGGGTGTCACGTGGTGATCCTGACTAACTACGGCGTCGACGAGTACGTGTTCAACGCCCTGCGGGCCGGAGCCGCCGGGTTCCTCGTCAAGGACATCGACCCTCCGGAGCTCCTGCACGGTGTGCGGGTCGCGGCACGCGGTGAGGCCCTGCTCGCGCCGGCCATCACGCGACGCCTCATTCAGGAGTACGTCGCACGGCCACCACTCTCAGCGTCCCTCGCACGGGTGGACGAGCTCACCAACCGGGAGCAGGAGGTCGTGGCACTGGTGGCTCGGGGCCTGTCCAACGACGAGATCGCGCGGCAGATGGTGATCAGTCCCGCGACGGCCAAGACGCACGTCAGCCGCGCGATGATCAAAACCGGCGTACGCGACCGGGCCCAGCTCGTCGTCCTCGCCTACGAGTCCGGCCTCGTCACCATCCGCCGCGACGGCTTCGCCTGACCCCGCCCGTCCCCGTCCCCCCATCAGGATTTCTCCACCCCCCACCAGGATTCACGCACATGGATCGTGTGGGGGGGTGCACCCCGCCCTGCCATCGCGGGGTCAATCACACCCACCACCTTGTCCACCCACCTCGCAGCGCTATACGCTACAAATGTAGCGCTACATAAATAGCGAACGAATGTCCGGAGCGGGAAGGGCGACACCATGTACGACGTACTCATCGTGGGCGGGGGACCCAGCGGCCTGATGGCCGCCCACGAACTGGCCCTGGCCGGCGTCTCCTGCCGGATCCTGGAACGGCGCCGCGAGGAGTCCAACGTCACCCGGGCGTTCGCGCTCCACGCCCGGGCGCTGGAGCTACTGGACGCCCGCCGGCTCGGGGACGGCCTCGTCGCACGCGGCAACCCGCTGCGACGCGTCGCCCCCGCCTACGCGTCCCAGGTGGAGTTCGGACAGTTGGACACCCGCTACCCCATGCTCTTGGTCGTACCGCAGAGCGGCACCGAAGAACTCCTCACCGAACGCGTGGCGGAGTTCGGTGTCGAGATCCTCCGCGGCGCGGAGGTCGCCGACGTCGACCAGGACGACGACGAGGTGCGTCTGCGCCTCACTGACGGCACGACGCACACCGCCTCCTACGTGATCGGCGCGGACGGGGCGCACAGCACCATCCGGGAACGGGTCGGCGCGGGGTTCACCGGTGATACCTACGAGCTCCCCATGCTCCTGGCGGACGTCCAGCTCGCTCCCGGGGCCAGGCCGTCCCTGAGCAAGGTGGGCCGAGCGGGCGTGGTCGTCGCCCTGCCGTTCGGGAACGACTGGTATCGGGTGGGCGCGTGGCTGCTGGACCCGCTCCCGCAAGGGACCGATCCCCGGACCGACCACATCCGCGCGGCGTTCCTCGAGATCGCCGGAACGGATCACGGGATGGGTGAAGCCCGGTGGATCACCCGGTTCACCGCCGAACGCCGCCAGGCACAGCACTACCGAGTGGGGAGGACGTTCCTTGT
Source organism: Spiractinospora alimapuensis (assembly GCF_018437505.1). NCBI lineage: Bacteria > Bacillati > Actinomycetota > Actinomycetes > Streptosporangiales > Nocardiopsidaceae > Spiractinospora > Spiractinospora alimapuensis. The sequence goes on from NZ_CP072467.1 coordinate 3,324,473, forward strand.
CGGCGACGCCGCGCACGTCAACTCCCCCATCGGAGGCCAGGGCATGAACACCGGAATCCAGGACTCCGTCAACCTCGGATGGAAGTTGTCGGCCGCGGTCCAGGGGTGGGCACCGCCGTGGCTTCTCGGCTCCTACCACGCCGAACGCCACCCGGTCGGAACCGAGGTACTCGCGATGACCGACCGACTCACCTCCATCGTCCTCACCGGCTCCCGGCTGCGGCTGGCAGCGCACCGCCATCTGATGACGGCGCTGCTGGCCACGCCCCACGGCCGGGACGCCATCCTGGGGCGCATCAGCGGACTGGCCCTCTCCTATCCCTCGGTGGTGCCCGGCGACTCCGCTCCCCATCCCCTCGTGGGCCGCCGCGCACCCGACGGCCCGACCGACCACGGACGGCTCTACGAGGTGCTGAGGGACGCGACGTTCGTTCTGCTGTCCAACGCACCGCCCACCGACGGCCCCCGGCTCGAGGCCACCGACGAATCCGTGTCCGCGGCGGCCCCGCCGTGGAACGGCCGCGTACGCCAGGTGCGTCCACTGAACCCGATGGCGGCGACACACGTCCTCGTTCGCCCTGACGGCTACGTGGCCTGGGCGGGTGACTCCACGGCCGCGTGTGACCAGGCGATCAGGACGTGGTGCGGGTCGGCCTAGAGTGGCGGGGAACAGCCGCGGAACACTGAGGTTGGAGGTTCGGTGCCGCCACCCAATCGGGCGCGCCGCGACGCCCTCGCGGACGCCGCCATCGACGTGCTCGCGCGGGACGGCTCACACGGGCTCACCCACCGTGCCGTCGACGACAGGGCCGACGCCCCCAACGGGACCACCTCGCGCTACTTTCGCTCCCGGGCGGCGCTCCTGGAGGCGGTGGCCGAACGCCTGACGGACCGGCTGCGGCAGCGAATCGACGGCTTGGACCCCGCCCCAACGGACCCGGTGACCCTGACGGACTCACTGGTCGCGACGATCATGGGGATGCTTGACGGGAACCGGTCCATGGCGCTGGCCCTGATGGAGCTTCACCTCGAGGGCAACCGCTCGCCGGTCGTACGCGCCGCGGTGTCGAGCGCCCTTTCCGCCCGGGTGGACCTGATCCGCGGCCGGTGTCGGTCCGCTGGTGTCGAAGTGTCCCTCAAGGACGCACAACTCCTGGACACCACGATCACGGGGATCCTGTTCACCACCATCACCGTGCACGCCTCCGACGATCCTCTCCCCCTGGTCCGCGCCATGGTCCAGCGGACCCTCACCGGACAGCTCCTCGACTCCTGACCGGGAACCCTCCGGTTCCGCGTCGAGGACACGCCCTGTCCGCGATCGCTGGCAGACTGGTTTCCATGCCCGAAACAACCGCGGGGCGACTGCTCAGCCTCCTGTCCCTCCTGCAGACAGCACCAGAGTGGACCGGTGAGCAGCTGGCTGAACGGATGGACGTCACCACGCGGACCATCCGTCGTGACGTGGACCGACTCCGGGAGTTGGGGTACCCGATCGAGTCCACGTCCGGGGTGGCGGGCGGGTACCGCCTGGGTCCGGGCGGGCGCATGCCTCCGCTGCTGCTGGACGAGGAGGAGGCGCTGGCGGTCGCGGTGGGGCTACGCACCGCCGCGCAGGGTTCCGTCGCGGGCATCGAGGAGTCGTCGGTCCGGGCGCTGACCAAACTGCACCAGGTGCTTCCCCCGCGCCTGCGGCAACGCGTCGAGGCCCTCACTCTCGCCACCGCCACCATCCACCGCGAAGGCCCCACGGTCGACCACGAGACCATCGCCCTCATCGCCGGCGCGTGTCGGGCGAACGAACGCCTCCGCTTCGACTACGTGCGCCTCGACGGCACCGAGGCCCGACGTGTGGTGGAGCCCCACCGTCTGGTCTCCGTCGGACGCCGCTGGTACCTGGTCGCCTGGGACGTCGACCGCGACGACTGGCGCACCTTCCGCGTGGACCGACTCACCCCGCGCCCCCCGACAGGTCCCCGGTTCGAGCCACGCGATCCCCCCGACGGCGACGTCGCCACCTACCTGAACCGCCGCATGGGCCTGGAGATGTGGCCCATCGAGGCTCGGCTCCTCATGCACGCCCCAGCCGAAACGTTCGCGGGCATGGACTTCGGCCTGGTCACACCGATCGACGATGACACCTGCGAAGTACGCATCGCCAGCGACTCCCTCACCATGCTCGCCGTCTGGTCCGGCCTCGCCGACGTGGACTTCACCGTCCTCGACCCCCCAGAACTCCGGGAGAGGCTGGGACACCTCGCCGCCCGCTACCAACGCGCCGCGAACTCCTGAGTAAGCGCCTACCATCCATGACGGCAGGGGCGTGCGGTCTGCCGCCGCTGAGCGTCCGAGGATCCGGGTAGGGGTCTCTCAGGGGCCGAAGGAGGTGCGCCATGTTCAGCGGACGGACCAAGGGACCGTTGGGGAGTCACGCCCGGCCGGCGAGTGCGCTGGGCCTGCGGCTGATCCTCGCGTTGTTCGGGTTCGCGGTGTGTACCGCGGCGACCGCGATGGCGGTTTTCTGGTGGCACTCGGCACCGGTCGCGGTCATCTTCGGATTCGGCATGGTGTTGACGGCGGTCAACTCGTACTGGGTCGCCGAACGGATTCGCTACGAACGGCGGTGACGCCCGACGCGGCCAGTGCCCCGCGGAAGTGGATCTTCTCGCGGGGCACTGTCACCGTCCGTGACAGGAGGGGTGGCTCACGGACGGTGTCCCGCGGGTGGGACGGACACCCGCGGGGACCGGTGACATCGGGGCCGGGCCCCTGGTGCTATGGCGTCAGAGTGCCAGAAACCACGCGCCAGCGGGCATTTCTACTGCTCTCCCGACTGACTGTCTCACTCAGAATCGAGCAATGTGAGCCAGGCCGTCAATGCTCTGTCGACAGTAGGCCAGTTCCGGACAGTGCACGGAGGGCGAACAGTGCACGTCACGCCCGAGTGCTGGTGGAACCGTCGCCCGCCCCCTGTCCGACCTGCTGGCTCCCGATCCGGGGGAACGGCTCCGTGGAGAACACCACCTCGACCGGGACCTCGAAGTACTGTGCCAGCCGTAACGCGAGGTGCAGGCTGGGACTGTACTCCCCGCGTTCGAGATAGCCCACCGTTTGGTAGTGCACACCAAGGGCCTCAGCGAGCTGCCGCCGTGAGACTCCACGTTCCGCGCGCAGGACGCTGATCCGGTTGTAGACACGCTCGGCGCTGATCGGTCTCCCCTTCTCCAGTCCCTGCCGTGTCTCAGCCGACCCGCTTCATCGCGTCCTCCCGGCGCGACTGGACCGCCGAGCCCGACTCCCGCCGTGCCATCCGACGCAGCAGGGGCGGTGCCAGCACCAGACCCAGTACGGCCCAGACCCCCAACACCCCCAAGGTCTCCAGGTGCCGCCACGACTCGCCGATCTCCGCCGCCGCCATCTCGCTGGGGAGGAGAGCGGAACGCATCCCCAGGCCGAGCCAGTAGACGGGGAAGACCTGCGCGACCGCCTGCAGCCAGGTGGCCATCGCCGTGATCGGGTAGAAGATACCGGAGATACTGATCAGCCCACCCATGGGGAGGAAGACCAGTCCCATGCTGCGCGGGTTCGTGATCAAGGCCCCGATCGCCGCCCCGATAGGCACCACGGCCAACATGCCCAACACGAACACGACGACGAGCAGCACGGCACCCGTCACCGAGGGGGTGACGTCGGAGCCGAAGAGCGCGATGCCGCCCAGCAGGATCAGGAGCGCGCTCATCGCCGTCATCGCCGCGACGAGGAACGTCTTGGCGACGAGGTAGGAGAGCATCCCGTTCGGGGTGGACTTGGCCCGCAGCAGCGTGCCGTCCTCCCGCTCGGTGACGAGGATGGACGCGACACCGATCATGGCGAAGGCCACGTTCATCCCGATCACGCCGGGCAGCACAGAAGCCCCGAGCGAGAACTCCGTCCCGGGAACGGTCGAGTTCCGCATGAAGAGCATGACGACGAAGAAGATAATCGGCCAGAAGAAGTACTGGAACAACTCCTGCGGCTGAGTGATCGAGTGAAGGAACTCGATCCGTCCCCGGGCCACCCCCAGCCGGAGGGCACGCAGATACGGTGTCATCGGTCGGCCTCCCGCTGCTTGAACTCACTGACCGCTTCGTTGGTCTTCCCGGCCTCGTGCCGCTGGACCATGGACATGTAGACGTCCTCCAGCGTCGCCCGCCTCACCTCCAGGTTGGCGATCTCCTCCCCGTACTGACCGAACAGCTCGCGGACGAACTTCGTCGCGTCCGGGGTGGAGTGCAGGAAGTGTTCGTCGCTCCTGGTCCAGCGCACCTCGGCGTCGTGCGCCACCTGGCGCGCCAGTTGTGCGGCACTTCCGTTCGCGAGGATCTGCCCGCCCGCGAGGATGAGGATCCGGTCGGCCAGTTTCTCGGCCTCGTCGAGGTCATGGGTGGTGAGAACGATGGTGGTGTTCTCGTCGGCGACCGAGTGGATCAGGTCGTGGAAGTCGCGTCGCGCCTCGGGGTCGAAGCCGGCGGTCGGCTCGTCCAGGAACAAGAGTTCCGGATTGCCCACCAGGCCGATCGCCACGTCCAGGCGCCGACGTTGCCCCCCGGAGAGCGCCTTCACCCGGGTGCTCGCCTGCTCGGTCAGTCCCACGCGGGCGATGAGCTCGTCGGGGTCCACCGGACGCGATCGGTCGGTGGTGCCGTAGGGACGGTAGTACTCACCCAGGTGACGAATGAGCTCCCGCACCCGCCAGCCGCCGTGGTCCCGCCACGACTGCAGGACGATCCCCATCCGTGCCCGCCAGGCCTCATTACCGTGCGCCGGATCGACACCCAGGACCGAGACCTCCCCGTCGGAGCGCATACGGAAGCCCTCGAGGATCTCGATCGTCGTCGTCTTCCCGGCACCGTTCGGACCGAGCAGACCGATGACCTCTCCCGGCTCCGCCGAGAAGGTCACTCCGGTCAACACGTCCTTGCTGCCGTACCGCATCCGCAGGTCACGAACTTCGATAGCGGTGTCGACCCGCGTGTGCGCTTCGGGGGCGAGGTCGTCACCCGCGAGTTCGCTCACTCTTGTCATACCTCTCTGCCTTTCAGCCACATCTATACACCCAATTGTAGTACTTGTACTACATTCGATCGCAAGCCAATTACGCCCAGGTGCGGTCCTGCCCCCTCATCGGGTGTCCTCCGGCGCTCGACGGTGCCGAGTGTCAGGCCCCCAGGATCCGGCCGACCGTCGCGCCGAGGATCATCGCGCCGACCCCGGCCAGCAGAGACGCGGCCACGTTCAGCAGCGGGAGGAACCGGACCCCTCCACGGGCGAGTCGCACACGGTCTCGAACGCGAACGTCGAGTAGGTCGACAACGCACCGAGGAAGCCGACGGCGACGAACCCGAACCACGGCTCCGGAAGGACCAACGTGGCCACCAGCCCCAGGAGGCCACAGGCGAGGGTGTTGGCGGTGAACGTGCCCCAGGGGAACAAGGAGTCCAGTCGAGCCCGCCAGGCGCGATCAATGAGGTAGCGCGACGGCGCCCCGAGGGCGCCTCCCAGCGCGACCAGGAGGAATGTCATTCGTCCCGCCCCTCCTCTCCACCATCGGTGGAGCGGCGCAGCACCCGCTCGGTCAGCTCGACTCCCGCCCAGACCGCGAACAGCCCACCCACCAACGTGACGCCGAGGTACACGACGGCCAGGCCACCACTACCGACGGAAGCCATGTCCAACGCGTCGAGGACATGGGTGCTGAACGTCGTGTAGCCGCCCAGCACGCCCACGCCGAGCAACGGTCGGGCCAGCGGCCAGCGGGGGTGCAGCTCGGCGAGCGACGCCAGCAGGATCCCGATCAGCAGGCACCCACCGACGTTGGCGATGATCGTCGCGTGGGCGAAGCCCCCAGGAGTGTGGGGTATGGCGAGGTCGATCGCGTGCCGTGCGCTGGCCCCCAGCGCCCCGCCCAATGCGACGAGCGCCAGGTCCCACCCCAGACCGGCGCGGGACGCTCGACGGACGCGGCCGGAGGGGGCGTCCGTTTCGCCGCCGTCCCGTGGCCCGGCTGCGGGAGGTGTTCTGGGCGACCCTTGGGGAGCGGAGCGCTGTCCACGCGACCGCGGCGGGAGCGAGTCGTCCGGCTCCTCCGCCTCCCCCGGTCCATCGACGCCGCCCGGGCCGTCGGCGCACATGTGCATCTCCCATCAGCGAACGGGGACCGCGCGAACAGCGGCGCGAACCGTCTGACTGACAGGGACCGTTGGCGGCACGTACGTCCGCGATTGGGTGCGGCGGGCCCCTCCGCCGCGTCGATCCCGCCCAGTCTATCCCCAGGTCAGCCGTCCATCTGGGGGGACACCGAGCCGACGAGGTGGTCCAACAGCAGGCCACTGACCCGGTCGGACCGTTCGATGGAGACGAGGTGGGCGCCTCCGCTGACGACGGCGTAGCGGCAGCGTGGCAGCCGCTCGGCGAGGTGACGTCCCTGCCGAGGCGGCGCCTCGGGGTCGTGCGCGGAGGAGATCACGAGGGTGGGGTGCGGGATGTCCCGCAACGCCGGCCTGAGGTCGGCGTCGGCGAACGCGGTCGCCACCGCCGCGAACTCGTGGGTGGACATCGCCACCAGCTCCCGGGCGAGCAGTGCGCAGACGTCGGGCCGTTCCTGGGCGAACCTGGGGGTGAACCAGGACCGTGTCGCGTCCGGCACCACGGCGGGCATCCCCGATCCGAGGGCCAGGATGGCGCGCCGTCGCCACGCCGACGGGTCGCGGGTCCGGGCCGACGCGGACAGGAGCCCGAGTCGTTCCACCGACCGTGGGGACTTCCGCGCCGCGGTGAGCGCGACCGCGGCTCCCAGAGCGGCGCCCACGATGGACACCCGCTCGAGTCTGCGCACCTTCAGCAGGTCGAGCACCGCGTCCGCCATGGCGTCGACCGTCGCCCCGGGGGGTTCGCCGTCGGGACCACGGAGGTTCACCCGGAGCACGCGTAGGTGTCGGGTGAGCTCGGGAAGCTGCGGCTCCCACATCGACCATCGGGTCCCCGCGGCGGGCAAGAGCAGGACGACCGGGGCGCGGGGTGGTCCGACGAACCGGTGCTCAAGGGGCGCGAGGGCCACGTGCGACCTCCCAGGACGGCACGGCCCAAAGCGTATCCGTTCCGACACCGCCCAGTGGAGGTTTCGTCGAGTTCTCTTCGGCCATACGCGGCGATTCTCCGCCGGCGACCGCGACCGGGCCCCCAATCCGCCGGCACCTGTGAGGGCACGCCATACCCGCCGCTCAGCCGAACCCAAAAATGTCTTGGTGCCCCTCATTCGGGTCGGGAACAATCGCATCTCATGACGGATTCACCAGACTCGAACTCACCCAGAACCGTGACGGTACGCCCCGCGACCGGCGAGGACATCGACCAACTCGTGCGGGTGTCCCGGTCCGCCGACACCGCGTTCCACGCCGCCGGACTCGACCTTCCGCCCGACGACCCCGAGGAGGAGTTCCGCTCCAGTGAGTGGCTGCTCGTCGCGGAGGTGGCAGTGGATGGCACCGCGCGGGTCGCGGGATTCGCGACTCTGCTGGACATCGGTGGGGGCCAGGCGCACCTGGCGGGTCTTGGCGTACACGTCGACCACATGCGACGCGGTGTCGGGACCACGCTCCTCGACGCGGCCCGGTCCCAGGCACGGGACCGGGGCTACGCGTGGCTGACCCTGACGACCTTCCGGGACCTGCCGTTCAACGCGCCCTGGTACCGGCGTCGCGGGTTCTCCGTCGTGGACTCCGTGTCCCTCACCCCGGAACTCGCCGAACGGTTCCGCTTGGAGGACGAGGGGTCGGGGCACGCCGCGCCGCGCGTAGCGATGCGGCGAGCCCTGCGGTAGACACACCGGTGTGGGACGCCGGCGTTCCGCACCGGCGGGTCACACCGGAGCGTCCCAGGGGCGCAGGCGGGGGATCCACGCCGGCACGTTGCGACGGTAGGTCTCGTAGTCCGACCCGAACTGCCGCACCAACGTGGGCTCCTCGTAGAGCCGGACCCACAACACGAACATGACGTGCACGCCGACCGCGTAGAGCACCAGCCAGGCGGAGCCGAACAGCAGTGCCTGCCCGACCAACGCCGCCGCGATACCGACGTACATGGGGTTGCGGACGTAGCGGTTGGCGCCGGCCACCACGAGGCGCTCGGTCGGGGCCACAGGCGCGGGAACACCGCGTGCCCGGACGAACTCCACGAACGAGGCGACCAGCGGGATCAGGCCGAGGACGACCAGCAACGCGCCCAACGTCTGGGCCACGACCCAGTACTGCGTCGGCTCGACGAACTGCCAGCGGGTGATCAGCCAGGGCAGCAATCCCACGACCGTTCCCGGCGCGATCAGGAAGAAGACGACACTGCCCATGGCGGCAGAGGCTCGCGAACGCATGACAACCACTCCTGTTCTCAGGGGGAGATGCGGGTCGACTCCGAAGGTGGCTCCACCGCGACCGCACGCAGGTACATGCGGACGAACTCCTCGGAGGCGAAGTCAACCGGTGGAAGCCCGCCCGGAACGACGGGTTCCAACGTGGGGCGCAACATCAGATGCGCCATCAGCGGCCCAATGAGCTGCTGAACGAGTAGGGGAATGGGAAGATCCCGCAGCCGACCTGCATGCACGTGGGGGAGGAGCAGCTCGGAGAACACCCGGAACATCCGCGGGAATGTGGTCCTGGACATCTCGGCGACAGGGGCCTTCGGACGCGCCATCACCTCCGACAGCAGCCCCGCGACGACGCGGGGTTCTCGCTGGAAGGCCCTGATGAAGATCCGGTGCAACGCCCGGACGGTCTCCTCGAGCGACTCGGGGAGCTCGGCGGCCAACTCCTCCAGCTCGATCACGGGCCCGTGCCGCTCGAACACGGCCGCCAGCATGCCGTCCCTGCCACCGAAGACGGTGTGCAGGCTGGGGACCGAGCACTCCGCGTTCTCCGCGACACGCTCGAGTGTGAGCGCGCCCAGCCCCCGCTCACTGATGATGAGCGCCGCCGCGTCCGTCGCGCGTTCCCACACGGACGGACGTCCCCCCGGGTCGACCCCGGCGCGACGAACGGCGTCGTCCAGCGCCGCGCGGGATCCGCCCAACCGGCGCAGCAAGGTGCTGCGTGAGACGCCGGCCTCCGCCGCGATCGCCGGCAGGGGCACCATCGCCACGTCCTGTCCGCGGTCACGGGCCGCCCGCAGCGCGGCGTTCACCAGATCATCCAGAACATCCATAGACGTGACACTATGATAAATGTAGTCACGTATCAAGTGTCAGCGGACGATGAGCACGACACGTGGGTGCGGAACATCAGACAGCGAAAGGAAGGACGGGGGATTCGGACGCCCGGAGATCAGGACGCCCCCGCGAGCCGCACCGCGCCCACGACGCCGAGCTCGGCGCCAACGGCCACCCCGGGGGCCACGGATCCGACGAGCCCTCACGCGGGGGACATCGCCCCCAGGGACAGAGACGCAGGACTTTGACCTGCGAAAACATCCCCACACACAAAGGCGCGAGGGTCGTCTCCGCATCCCCCCTCAAAATTACGGAGACGACCCTCGCCTTTAGGGAACGGATCGCCGACTCCTCCCCCCTGGAGTCGCGACCCATGAAGGTCTGTCGCACGATTTGGGTTCTTCCCCTCCGTGCTGATAGCTACCTTACCTATAGCCACCTGCTCTAACAACCGACCGTCATGGAAAATCACTTAAAGTAATTTCCAGTTTTGGGTTCTCCGGTATCCAAGGGGACATCCTGGACACCAAGCGGGGGTCACGAGCACCCCGTGTCAACATCCACCTACCCTGGAGAGGTGCGCGCCCTGCTCCTCAGCCCTCGCTGGCTCGGTATCCACCTCGCGGCGGTCCTCATCGCGTTCGGTTGTGGCATGGGCGCCTACTGGCAGTTCTCCGCCGCGATCAATCCGGAGCGCGACGCTGTGCCCGCGCCGGAGGACATCACCTCGCCCGACGACATCGACTCCGTCGTGGGCCCGGGTGAGTACCTCCCCATGGACCTGGCCAACCAGGGCGTGTCGGCCACCGGCCAGTTCGACCCCGACCGGCAGCTACTCGTTCCCGGCCGGTCCCTCGACGGTGAGCTCGGCTATTACGTGATCTCCGCCCTGGTCACCGACGGCAACACCGCGGTCGCCGTCAACCGTGGCTGGCTGGAGGCAGCGGAGGGCGAGGCGAACGACGTGCCCACGCCGCCGGAGGACACGGTCACGGTGACGGGATGGCTCTCGCCGCCGCAGGCCGAGGAGACGGAGGGGCTCAGCGCGTCGAGTCTCCCCGCGGGGCACATCGACCGGGTCACACCGGCGATCCTGGTCAACGAGTGGCCCTACAACCTCTACGAGGGTTACATCACGGCGATCGACGACGCCTCCTCGCTCGCCCAGGCCCCCCCGGTCGAGACACCGGAGAAGTACGACCTGAACTGGCGGAACCTCAGTTACGGCGCCCAGTGGGCGATGTTCGGCGTGGTCGCCCTCATCTTCTGGGGAGTCCTGGTCCGGCGCGAACTCAACGGAGACGACACGCCCACCGACTCCCCCGGCTCCGAACCGGTCATGACGTCGGTCTGACCACCGCTCGCCGGCGCCGTCAGGCCAGCGCCCGCTCGCGCCGCCCCGCGGGGAGCACCGACATGCGGATCACCGTCCGCAGTTCGTCGACCTCCAAGGTCTCCCGCGCTCGCGGGACCACCTCGGTGGCGCAGTACTCCCACACGGCGCGCGGATCCGCGTCGTCGGTGAGCACCACATCCAGGCGCACACGGGGCTGTCGCAGTGAGCCGATCAGCCGCGCCCGCGCCCGGGACACGCCCGGGCAACGCCCGACCCCGTCCTCCAACGCCTGGGAGAGCGACGCCCCCATCACCTCGGTGCGCCCCTCTCCCGGGTCCGTGGCGACCCGGAACCGGTCGATGGAGGGGGTCCTCCCCTGGACGAGCAACCAGCGCAGCGCCAACACGGCCACGATCACGGCGACGACGGCGATGACATAGGGCACCCACGCCAGTCCGGCCAAGGGGGACACCGCGTCCCCCAGGGTCGACGAGGCGAGGGCGCCTCCGAACAGTCCCAGGCCGGCGGCGAGCGCGCCGGCACCCCCGACCGTGAGGACGAGTCCCACGATCACCAGTCCCCACCGGTTGCCCCGGGCCGACCTTCGAACGTCGTCCGCCACCGCGCTCACCCCTTCGCGTTGCCGATTCGGGCGCGGACACGCAAGCGTCGCAGCGGACCGAGCGCGTCGAGCCGCTCGCGCACCGTGTCCCGCAGGGTCCGCGCCATGACCTTGCGCCGCGCGCGCTCCGGCCGCGCCCACGTCGACGCGCGGACCTTCACGCGGCGGCGCCGTACGGCCACCCGCGCCTGGTGCACGCCGTCCATGTCGGCGACCGCCGCCGCCAGGTGCCGCCGCAGCCCGGCCCGCGACACGCCGACCACAAGGCTCGGGTCCTCCGTCCGGAGCGGGACGTAGCCCCCACGCCCCGGCAGCAGAGCCGCGAGCAGCAGGATCACCCCCACAGCGCACGCCACGCCCCCCGCGACCAGAACAGCCGTCGACCGCCACGCCAGGGGCTCCAGAGCACCGGTGACCGTCTCCATCGGCAGCAGCCCCAAGGGGCGCCCCACCACCGTGGCGACCGCCTCCGCCGCGACGAGCACCGCCACGATGGCGACACCCGCCGCCACCAACACCGCCGGCCAGGTCCGCTGCGGTCGGAAGGTGTGCAGCGCGACGCGTCTCGCCCGCCGCGGCGCCACGACCGGCACCGTCCCTCGTTGGATCGCTGTCATCTGGTCCCCCGATTACTCCCGCTTCCCGTGCCCGTCTCCATCGCCCGGCCACCACACCGGGTGCCTCGGTCGACACACACGCCGCTCCCACCGATTCGGCCGGTCGACGGTCAAGCCACCCACCGCGCTCGTCGCCTGGTTGGGGTGGGGCGACGACGCGCCGCCCCCTCCCGGATCGGCGGCCCGAGGCGCCGCCGTGCTCACGCGGCGGGACCACATGGGTCGGTATTCGGTCCGGAGGTCGACGAAGGTGACGCGGTGGAGCCGGGCCACTGGGACGAACGTTTCCGAGCCCACCGGACGTGGCAACGCCCAGCCCCTCCTGGCTCGCGCCCATCCCGCCCGACTCGTCCGGCCGGAGCTCCGCCCCACACCCACGGCACGAACGGTGCGCCTTCCCGACCGGTCGTCACATCCGCCGACGGCCGACCGACACGCGCACCGGAACGGGCACCCGACGATCCGCCCCGCACTCGCCACGTTGACGCGCCAGCTCGGCCTTCCCATGAACGCCCGGCCGCCGTCTCGGAAACCACGGTGCGGGGTCGTGACGCCGCGTCCCTCGCGATGCCAACACACATGGTCCGCCGCCGCGCTGCCGCGAGCGGCTCGGCGCGGCTCAGCGCGGCTCGGCTCCGCTCGTGCCGTGAGCGGCGTCCGATGACACGACGACCGCGCCATGCGCCGATCACCGAACCCGGGGCGAGGGAACGAGTTCGGCGACCTGGATGTCGACGTGGCGGACGGTCAGCCCGGTCAGCGCAGTCACCCGGTCGCGGACGTGGTCACGGACGCGTTGGGCCGCCTGTCCGACGGCGACGGGATAGGTCAGCGCCACCTCCAGGCGCAGGGTGACCGCGTTGCCCTCTCGGCGCACGTTGACCCGCGCGTAGTGGGTGTCGACGAGTCCCCCCAGCGCCGCGGAGCGGGCGTGGGTCTCGGGACGTTCGCGGACGGCGCGACGCACGACGCGCTCGATGACACGGTCCGCGATGTCGGTGCGGCCGGGCGTGTCGCGCGCCCGTGGTTCGACCGACGTTTGTTCCACCGGCGACTGTTCCGTCCGCTCCGGGGCGGTCGTCGGGCTCATCGACTGTCCACCGTGCGGTTACGGAGGAAGAGCGCGGCCAGGTCGATCTCCCCGTCGTAGGCGCGCCCCGCCAGGAATCCCACCACCCCCAGGATGAGAACGAGAACGAACGCGCCGAAACCGCCGAACGCGGCGCTGAGTCCCAACAACGAGCCGTACGCCAGTCCCACGATTGCCCACATGACAGCCTCCTCAACTGCGAGCGCGACCGGGCGCGCCCGACGCTTCGGGCGCGGTGGGCGTCTCGACGACGACGTCCTCGATGGTGACGTCGACCGCGCGGTCCGGAACCACCGCGGCGACGGTCGCGCGAACGTCCGCGGCGACGTCGGGCAGTGGTCGTCCCCACCGCACGACGACGCCGACCTCCACCCGGCTCGCGCTCAGCGACACGCCCGACACCACGTCACCCGGCAGGACGGTGTGCACCGTTCCGAACGCCCCGGCGGAGAGGTCGACGACGTCCGGCGACTCCCGCGCCGCGGCCGCGACTCGCTCGGCGAGTCGCGCCTCGGCGCTCATGTCCGAACTCATTCCACCCGCGACTCGGCCGAGGAGTCCTCGGAGGAGTCATCCTCGGGTAGGTGGATGTCGTCCACGGAAATGTTGACCTCGGTCACCTGCAGTCCGGTCATGCGCTCCACCGAGTGGATGACGTTCTTCCGGACCGCGGAAGCCAGGTCGGGAATGGACACCCCGTAGTCGACGGTGAGCTGGACGTCGACGGCGGCCTGACGCTCGCCGACCTCGACCTCGACGCCACGCGACGCTGCCGCGGTGCCGCCGGCCACCCGGTCACGGACGGCTCCGAACGCGCGGGCGGCCCCGCCACCCATCTCGTGCACGCCTCGTACTTCGCGCGCCGCCATTCCGGCGACCTTCGCGACGACGTCGGAGGCGATGTTGGTGCGTCCGGCCTCCGTCACGAGATCGTCGGATCGGCTCGAACCCCCCGCGCGTCGACCCTCGCGCGCGTCGGGCACCTTGACGTCACTCGGCTTGGCCTCGGTTTCGGTCATGCTAAGTCCCCCCGGTGGCGGGACACGCGTCCCGCCGGTTGTGCGGTCGCGGAAGGGCGGGCCCGGTGGCTCGGCCACGGCCCGCCCCGATGGCCGGAACTCTGGTTCGGCCGAAGGTCCACGGTCAACGCTTAGCGTCGCGGATCTTGTTGATCGCCTCGCTCGCGGTCTCCTTCGCCTTGTCCTTGGCTTTCTCCGCGGCTTCCTTGACCTGGCTCTTCGCCTGGTCCTTCATTCCGTCGGCCTGCATGGACTCATTGCCGGTCGCCTTGCCGATGCCTTCTTTGGCCTTGCCAACGGCATCGTCGACGTGCTTGTCGTGATCCGCCACGACTTCACCCCCATGCACTGATCTGACGGGAAAGCCCGTCATTCGCATTCGTCATGCGGTGGGGGTTATTTCGCGGATCACCCAATCGGAACCCCAAGGAAGGCTCCAGTCTCGGTCAGCGCACCATCACGGCGCGCCGTTCCGGCGTCCGGACGGCCGGTGGTCCCGGGGTTTCAGGACCCGCTGGTGGGGGCGGCCGGCTCGGCGGTGGATCCGGTGATCTGGACGGACGAGGAACGATGTGCCTCGGCGCGCGCCATGCGGCGCTCGACCACCATGCCGAGGACCGGGATGGTACCGACGAGGGCGACGCCCAGCGTCCTGCCCGCACCCCAGCGTCGGCTGAGCGCCAGCCACAGCACGACGACGACATACGCCATGTAGGCGTAGCCGTGCGGCATGGCGATCGGGAGCATCAGACCGCTCTCCGCACCGAACAACTGCTCCGTCCCGGCCGGGGCGGACACCAGCGAGAACGCCGCGTCGTCCCCGATCAGGTACTTGGCGGGCATGGCGACGAAGGTCAGGAGGACCAACAGCACGCCGGTGACGTACGCCAAAACCTGGTAGGTCAGGAAAACCGCACGTCCGGAGGAGGGTTTCGCGTCCATAGCCCCAGGCTACGGCCATGTTCCGTCAGGCGCGCACCGCCCTGCCCGGACTCTTCCACTGCCCGTCGGACCGGGTGGTCCACGCCTGGGGGATGGTCCGAAGCGCGAGGAAGGAGTCGACGAGCCGGAACCCGAGGAAGAAGAGACCGTAGACGAGATAGGCGGGACGCCCCCGGATGGTGGCCATGACACACGTGAGCACGTAGT
Organism: Spiractinospora alimapuensis; assembly: GCF_018437505.1. Lineage (NCBI taxonomy): Bacteria > Bacillati > Actinomycetota > Actinomycetes > Streptosporangiales > Nocardiopsidaceae > Spiractinospora > Spiractinospora alimapuensis. The sequence continues at coordinate 3,339,544 of NZ_CP072467.1, forward strand.
CGGGAACGAACAGGCCGCTGGCCAACACCACGAGCGGGAGCAACAACGTCACCTGGTCGTACCCGGCGGCGTACCAGGAGCTCTCGAGCACCGCTCCGTTGGTGAGCGGCGGCAGCGCCGTGAACACGGCGAGGACGGCGGTCGTGATGAGCACGACCGACACCAGCAGCAGCTCCAGGATGTAGAAGAAGAGCGCGAACCAGAAGAAGCTCGGCCACACACCGTGGCGACGGATGGTCTGCCAGAAACCCAGGGACCACCGCCGTACCTGGCTCAGGTAGTCGTTGAGGTTGTAGGGGTCCTGACACACGGCCCGCGTTCGGGGCCGCATGGAGATGCGCCCCAGCGCCTTGCGGTGAACCTCGAAGGTCATGTTGAAGTCCTCGATCACCAAGCCCTGTGGGTTGATGTCGATTCGGCGCAGCGCGGAGGTGCGGTACAGGCTCGCGAACCCCGGAACGATCGGGGGAACGCTGGTGAACCGCCAGGTCTGACCGAACCGGATCAGGTACTGCAGCATGAAGTACAACCGGTCCCGGTACGCCGAGATCGCGCGGCCGACGAGACTGCGTTCCTGCGGGTTCCACTCGGCGACCACGAATCCCGCCACGGCGGCGACCTTGGGGTCGCGCAGTTGGGCCTTGGCACCGCGAACGTAGTTCTCGTCCAGCTCGGTGTCGGCGTCGAGGATCACGACGCCGTCGTAGCGCTCCACCAGTTGGAACTCGGTGATCAGCGCCTCAATCGCACCGGCCTTCCCACGGTTGGTGAGGAGCTCCAGGATGTTGACCCCGGTCTGGGCCGCGATGTCCGCGGTGTAGTCCCTGGAACTGTCCGACACCACGTAGATGTCCCGCCGGTCGAACAGGCGCAGCGCGGACCGGATCGCCGCGTTGATGACCGGTTCCTCGTTGTGCGCCGCGATGATCACCGACAGGGTGATGTCGGCGTTGGGGTCGGCCTCCCCGTCATGGCCCGACGGCTCGGGACGCACCAGGGTCGCCGTCGGCGCGCCGCCGGAGCTCATCTCCGTCGACTCGCCGGTCGCGGACATCATGAGCACCGGGGCCGTTCCTCCGCGTCGGTGCCGTCCGGTGGAGGCGACCTGGGCACCGCGCTCCCCGCGGAGGCGTCGTATCAGGGCCCGGGTTCCGTCGTCACCGCAACGCACCAGGCCGACCATCGCCCACACCGCGAGGTTGACGCCCAACGCCAGCCAGAAGAAGAGCACCGGGGTGGACTGCGCCCCCAGGGTCGCGATGGCGAAGGACGCCCACTGCCAGGCGAGGACGACAGCCACCGTCGCGGCGATCAGGGCACCGACCGAACGGCCGATGACTCTCGCAGTGCGCACTCACAACTCCCCACTCACCCGTCCCGCGCATGGCGGGGCCAAATTCGACAGGATTAGACTCGCAGCGCGATGACAACGGGTGATCGCGGAGTGGTCACGCCGCCGCGGCCATTCGCGCGTACCACGGCGCGCCCGGAGTGTCACCCGGATCCGGATGCCGATGAACCGGCGCACACATAAGCGATCATGACACCGCCCCAATGATCAGCCGAAACACCTGACAATTCAGTGAACAGTAGTGTACTTATGGTGGGGCCGTGTTGCATGACGACGATTCCCGTGTCGTGGACATGACCTTACCGACCGCATCTACCGGGAGGATTCCACCGTGCGTGTGGCCATTCACCAGCCGCACTACCTGCCGTGGCTGGGGCTGATCGACAAGATCGACCGTAGTGACCTGTTCGTCCACCTCGATCATGTCCAATACGAGCGGCGCGGGTGGCAGAACCGCAACTATATCGCGGCCAAGGGCGGCCCGGTCATGCTCACTGTGCCGGTTGTGCAGCACAGCAGGGGCGAGCTGATCAAGGACAAGCAGATCGACACCGCCCAGGGGTGGATCGAGAAACACCGACGCGCTATCGCCCATTTTTGCTACCGAAACGCCCCTTATTGGCCGGAACTCGGTCAGGATATCGTCGGAATATACGATCGCGAGTGGACCAATCTCGCCGAGCTTGCGATTACCTCGACTGATCTTATCCTGAAACAGTTTGGCGTGAACACGCCGTGCGTGCGCAGCAGTGAACTGGGGGAGTTCACGGGACAGAAGAGCGAACTCATCGCACAGATCGCCGCGAAGGTGGGCGCGACCGCCATGCTGTCCGGCGACGGGGCCCGCGGGTACATGGACGAAGACGTCTTCAGGGAGCTGGGTGTCACTTTGGAATGGCAGAACTTTCAACATCCGACCTACACGCAGTTCTGCCGTGCGGAGGATGAATTCCTGCCTCGAATGGCGGCCATCGATCTCCTCCTGAACAAGGGACCAGATGGCATCAATCTCCTGCGCGCGGCCCGCGCGGAGTCGTAGGGCTCCCACCCTGGGAGACCCTGGGCGGACCGTCACGGTCCCATCCCCCAACTCTTCTCAATCGAGGACGGAGCGTATGACGATCGACTGGGCCCAGCAACGCATCCTCATCCTGTCGCCACACCCCGACGACGAGACCCTGGGATGCGGCGGCCTCATCGCGAAGGCGAAGGAACTCGGCGCGGAGGTCTACGTCCAGTTCCTCACGGTCGGCGACACCCGGGACTACTCCGCGGCCGGGCTGTCCACCGCCCAGGAACGCCACGGCGAGATCAAGCGGGTCGCCGACTTCTTCGGCTGGGACGGGTGGGAGATCTCCTTCCCGGGCAACGAGTACCACCTGCGCCTGGACCAGATCCCACGGGTCGACCTGTCCAACATGATCGAACGGGACAGCCCGCTCTCCATCGCGGAACTCGAACCGTCGATCGTCATCACCACCCACCGAACGAGCTACAACCAGGACCACCAGGTCGCCGCCGAGGCGCTGCACACCGCCACCCGGCCCTCCAACCGGTCCGTCCGGCACCATCCACAGATGGTCCTGGCCTTCGAGGAAGCCGCCGACCAGTGGCGCTACGACGCCGCCCCCACGCCGAACCTGCTGGTTGAACTGGAGGAGCGCCACGTCGCCGCCAAGCTCGAGGGAATGCGGCAGTACGGGACCCAGATGCACGACCATCCGCACACCCGGTCCGAACAGACCCTGCGCAGTCTTGCTCTCCTGCGGGGCATGCAGGCGGGAACCCCCTTCGCCGAAGGTTTCCACTGTCTGCGTTGGTTGACCTGACCTGGTCCGCCGACGACCACGTAGAGAAAGAGAGGCAAGCGTTGAGAGCCGTCGTGACGGGCGGAGCCGGATTCATCGGCTCGCATCTGTGTGACCATCTGATCTCCCAAGGCCATCAGGTCGTGGTGCTCGACGACCTGTCGACAGGGTCGGCCGACAACCTCCCCGCCGGGGAGAACGTCGAGCTCGTCCGGGGGTCCGTCCTGGACCGGGACCTGGTCGACTCGGTGATCCGCGACAGTGACGTGGTGTACCATCTCGCGGCCGCGGTCGGTGTCCACAACATTGTGGACAAGCCACTGGAATCGCTGCGCATCAACCTCGACGGCACCGAGAACGTGGTCGAGGCGGCCGTCCAGCACCGCGCGCCGTTCATGATCGCCTCCACCAGTGAGGTCTACGGCAAGAACGACGCCGACGGATTGCGGGAGGACGCGGTCCGGGTTCTAGGCTCGCCGCTGCTGAGCCGATGGTCCTACGCCGCGGCCAAGGGCATCGACGAGCTCCTCGGGTACGTCCACAGCACCGAGAGCGGCGTCCCCTGCGTGATCGTGCGCTTCTTCAACATCGTCGGCCCGCGCCAGACCGGCCGATACGGGATGGTGGTGCCTCGGTTCGTCACCCAGGCGTTGGCCAACGAGCCCATCACCGTCTTCGGGGACGGGACACAACGCCGTTGCTTCGGATCGGTGCACGACGTGGTCCCCGCGATCACCGAGTTGATGCGGACCCCCGCGGCCTACGGACGGGCCGTGAACCTCGGCGGACACGAGGAAGTCTCGATCAAGGGACTCGCGGATCGCATCCGGGAGCTCACCTCGTCCACCAGTGAGACGACGTTCGTGCCCTACGAGGACGCCTACGGGTCGGGTTACGAGGACATGCAACGCCGGATGCCCGACACCGGGCTGGCGCGCGAGCTGATCGGTTTCGAGCCCAAGTACGGACTCGACGACATCATCCGCTCCATCACCGACGCGCGCTGACGTCCCGCCCGGACGGCGGCGGCCCGGGGGCCGGGGAACTGGCTGTCACACCAGTGCGGCGACGCCGACGGTGACGGCCAGTCCACCGACCATGAGGCTCAACACCACGACCTGCCACCGGGGGGCCGGCCGCGCCGCCGCGGAAGGCCGGGCCAGGGTTGCGCGCCAACGCCGACGCACGGAGACCCCGATGACGACGGTCGTCGCCGCGGCGACGGTCAGCGGCAACACGGCGGCGACGTGGGAGGCGGTGGGGGCGACGTCGGTGATCCCGGCGGCGGAGAGCAGGGAGACCACGAGCAGGAGCACCAGGGTCCGCTGCCACGCCAGATAGGTGCGTTCCGGCTGGAGTCCCGGGTCACGCGGTGCCCTCGGAGTCATCCGGCGAGGTTCCCCACGATGACCAGCACGCACACCACGAGCACCGCGACAGAGGTCACCACCGGCAACGCGCTGACCGGCAACGGCGCGTCCCGGCGCATCGCCCGCTGAACCCGGATCCAGCGGAAGGGGGCGATGCCCGCGATCACGATGGACAACACGGCCAGGGCGAGACCGACAGAGGTGCGCAGGCCCGGACCCCACTCGAGGGGCACCAGGCTCAACACCGCCACCGCGCCGGCCAACAGCGCCAACGCCGTGCGGATCCACGCCAGGAACGTCCGCTCGTTGGCAAGGGTGAAGCGATAGTCGGGTTCGTGCTCCTCGGCGTCGGCACGCCCACCTGTCCCGTTCACCCGTACCCCTCCTCACTGGTCCCGGCCCCCGCGGGCCACGAAGGCACGCACCAGCCTAGACAGCGCGGAGCCACTGATGATCACCGGCGTACCCCAACTCGCGGGGCCCCGGAACACCGTCGTGACGCCGGTCACGACCGCGGCGACGTCCAGACGGCCGCACCCCCACCAGCGGCCCAAACGCCCGCGATGGTGGAAAACTCTGCCCCGCCCCCACTGGTAAGGAACAATGTGGCGGGCCAAGACGCTCTAGGGGAGCGAGACACGCCACAACAGGAGGATTACAGTGCCAACCGTCGAGCTGACAAAAGACAACTTCGACGAGCAGCTCACGAACAACGACTTCGTGCTGATCGACTTCTGGGCCGGATGGTGCGGCCCCTGCCGGCAGTTCGCCCCGGTGTACGAGCAGGCCTCGGACCAGCACTCCGACATCGTGTTCGCCAAGGTGGACACCGAGGACCAGCAGGAGCTCGCGGCGAGCTTCGACATCACGTCGATCCCGACCCTGATGGTCGTCCGGGACCGTACCGTGATCTACAACCAGGCTGGTGCCCTCCCGGCCGACGCACTGGAGAACCTCATCTCACAGGCACGCGAGCTCGACATGGACGAGGTCCGCAAGGACATCGCACGCCGGCAGGCCAACGGTGAGGCGGAGTGACCCCACGGGCTCAACGACGTGCGATGTAGACCACGTCGGGTTCGCCCCGCGCGACCTCGGTCTCTTCTCGGCGCACGGTCCCGAACCGGGAACGCAGCGTCGTCTCGAACCGCGGTGTGGGGGCCGCGCTCCAGAAGCTCACGACGCCCGTGGGTGCCATGATCCGCAGCAACTGGTCCATGGCCTCGGCCTCGTAGAGACGCTGGTTGCCGTCGACGACGGTCCACTCCGGTCCGTTGTCGACGTCCATGCACAGCACGTCGTACTCGTCGCCAGATCGGACCGCGGCCCCGATCCAGTCGACGATGTTCGCGCACTCCACCCGGCAGCGCGAGTCGTCCAGGGCACGATCGGTCACCGCGGCCAACGGGCCGGAGTGCCACCCGATGATCCGAGGTTCCCACTCGACCACGAGTACGCGTGAGACGCGAGGATCATCGAGCGCGGCCCGCACCGAGAATCCCGCTCCCAGACCGGCGATCAGGACCCTGACCCCCCGCTGGTGCGCGGGCAGCTCGTCCAACGCTCGCTGGACCAGTGCCCGCTCTGAGCGACCGTCCCTGGTGTCCATCAGGAACACGCCGTTGCTGATGATCTCGTAGGCGGGGCCGACCCGCCGAAGCACGAGCTCACCCCCGGACACTCCGTGGGCGCGGTCCAGGACCTCCGGTTGTTCGATCACAATCGGCAGGCGTAGATATCCGTGACGAGGATCGCCCTGGCTCCAATCTCCCACAGCTCGTCCATGATGCGTTGGGCGTCGCCGCGCGGAACCATCGCCCGAACCGCGACCCACCCCTCCCGGTGCAGCGGAGAGACCGTCGGGCCCTCCATTCCGGGGGTGAAGGAGATCGCGTCGTCGAGGAACTCGGCGCGCACGTCGTAGTCCACCATGACGTAGTCACGGGCCACGAGGACGCCCCGGAGGCGTCGGAGGAGCTGCGCCGCCTGACGGTTGTCGTCGTCGGCTCCCTGGCGTCGGATGACGATGGCCTCCGACCGCAGGATCGGGTCGCCGAACGTCTCCAGCCCCGCGTTGCGCAGCGTGGTGCCGGTCGAGACGACGTCCGCGATGACATCGGCGACACCGAGTTGGATGGAGCTCTCCACCGCTCCGTCGAGCTTGATGACCCGCGCGTCGATGCCCTGCTCGCTGAGGTAGGCACGGAGCAGTCCGTCGTAGGAGGTCGCGATGCGCAGCCCGTTCAGGTCCTTGGTGTCCATCCGCCCGCCGTCCGGGGCGGCGAAGCGGAACGTGGAGTCACCGAACCCGAGGGCCATGACCTCCTCCACCGGTGCCCCCGAGTCCAGGAGCATGTCCCGGCCGGTGATCCCGACCTCGATGATGCCCTCGCCGACGTAGACGGCGATGTCGCGGGGGCGCAGGAAGAAGAACTCGGCGTCGTTCTCCGGGTCGACCAGCACGAGGTCGCGGGGATCCTTGCGCTGGCGGTATCCCGCCTCGGTGAACATGGCGATGGCGGGCTCGGCGAGTTGGCCCTTGTTGGGCACAGCGATACGCAGCGTCTCAGGCATGGTGTTCTCACGGCTCCGGAACTATTGGGCGATCGTCGACATCCGTGGACGGCCGGCCCCACACGCGGTGGGGCCGGCCTACAGATGCGCGTAGACGTCGTCCAGGGTCAAGTCCCGAGCCAACATCAGGACCTGGAGATGGTAGAGCAGTTGGGAAATCTCCTCGGCGGCACGGTCGGCGGACTCGTGCTCCGCCGCCATCCACACCTCGGCCGCCTCCTCGACCACCTTCTTACCGATCGCGTGTACCCCGGCGTCCAGGGCCGCGACAGTGCCAGACCCGGCGGGGCGGGTCTCCGCCTTCTCCGCGAGCTGGGCGAACAGTTCTTCGAAGGTCTTCATGCTCCACAGTCCTTGGTGACGTGCCAGCTCAAGCATAGAGGACACGTGTCACCGTAGGCGCCGCATCGCCGCCAAAACCCCACGACGCACGACCGCGCCCGGGACCACGCCGAGGAGCACGTCGGCGATCTTGTACTGATACCCGGGGACGACATGCGTTCGCCCCGCCGCGAACGCCCGCAGGGACTCGGTGACGACGCGCTCCGCCGAGACCCACACCACGTCCGGTGGGTCCGCGGCCTGGAGTCCCACGGTCATCGGGGTGCGCACGTATCCGGGGAGGACGGCGGTCGCGCGCAGCCCGTGGGAGGTCTCCTCGAGGGCGACGCTCTCCGTGAAGCTCCGCACGAAGGCCTTCCCCGCCGCGTACACGGCGTTTCCCGGCATGGCGGGCAAGGCACCGGCCATGGAGGAGATGTTGATGACACCCCGGGGACCCCCGGTGGCTCGCCGTCGCCTCATGGACGACATCGCCGCGTGGGTCAGACGCACCACGGCGCGGACGTTCAGGTCGATGCTGGCCTGGATGTCGGTGAGGTCCTGCCGAGCGAGTGGCCCTCCGCCTCCGACTCCCGCGTTGTTCACCACCACGTCGATCGGATCGTCTCTTGCCTCGACGCGCGCCGCGACGCGTTCCAGTGCGGCGGGGTCGGTGAGATCGGCGGGTAGGGGCCGCACCTCGACGCCATAGGTTCCCTCGAGGTTCGCTCCCAGGTCCCGGAGGGCCTCGGACCGGCGCGATACCAGAACGAGGTCGTGTCCCCGTCGGGCGAGCTGGCGTGCGAACTCCGCTCCGATCCCGGTCGACGCGCCTGTGACGAGTGCTGTCCTCTTGGCGGAACGGGATGCCGTCATATCACGAGATCCTAGGACGCGGTCCCGTCACCGGGCGATAGGCGACGCCGAAGATGCATGAGACGCGGCGGCCGGACAGTACCGTGCTGGTATGCCTGCGATTGAACAGATTCAAAGCCGGGCCCGCGATGCGGGCGTGTTCCTCAAGGAGTTCTTCCGGGAGTTCCGTGACACTGGTTCGATCACACCGAGCAGCGCCGCGCTGTCCAACGCCCTGACCCGCTCGCTCGAACAGCGCACCTCCCGCGAGCCGCTGACCATCCTGGAGGTCGGCGCCGGGACCGGCCCCGTCTCCAAGGCCATCGCCCGCCGCATGGGAACCAAGGACACCCTCGAGCTGGTCGAGTCCAACGACCGGCTCGCCGACCGCCTCCAGGACCTCCTCATCGACGACGACGAGCTCGCGGGGGTCGCGGACCGGGTCAGCCTGCACCGTGCCCGGGTCGAGGAGCTGGACCGGACGGAGCGTTACGACGTCATCATCTCCGGGCTTCCCTTCGCCAACTTCACGGCCGAGGAAGTCCGGGAGATCATGGAGGCCTACTTCGCGATGCTGCGTCCCGGCGGGACCCTGTCGTTCTACGGCTACCTGGGGACGAAGCAGATCCGCGCCGTCGCGGCCCGACGCGAGGACTACCTCCGTCAGGTGCGCTCGGGGTGGGTCGTGGACGAGTATCTCGCCCGCTACGGCGAGGCCGACGACCGGGTGATCGCCAACGTGCCGCCGGCCTGGATCCACCACCTGCGCAAGCCGCTCGACTGAGCCGCCTGACCGGGGGATCGACAGAGCGAGGCGCGTGCCGCGGCGAGAGCGGCACGCGCCTCGTCGTCTATTCGCCTGACGGAGACACGATCTGCCACGACCACCCACCAGGTGAGGGGCGAGGGCACATAAGTCAAGCACTCCCCGATATCGGTGACACGGCAGTGTCACACTACCCATGCAAGTGGTAGATAAGCCGATAATCGGGTTCAATGCGACAAAATCACCCCAAGGTGATTTTCCGCCCCGCATAGTCGGGGGCGGACTCCCGCAGTCCGGCGAGTGTCGTGGCGACGCCGTCCGGAAACGGACACGCCCGCGACGCCGACTGGTCGACGTGCAGCGCGAGGAGCTCCTCCGTGGCGACCACGGTTCCGTCCACGGACATCTCGTGGCTGAACCACAGCTTCTTCGCCGCGTGCCCCAGGACGCGCGTCGTCACCTCCGCCGTGTCCCCGACACCGATGTCCCGCAGGTACCGCACGTGTGCCTCGACGGTGTACAACGAGCACCGCGTACGTTCGCGGTACTCCGGCCCCAGACCGATCCGCTCCATCATCGCGTCGGTGGCGAACCCGAAGATCAGGACGTAGTAGCCCTCACTGAGGTGTCCGTTGTAGTCGATCCACTCGGGCTGGACCACCTGCTGGAACTGTGCGGTCATCGCGCGCTCCGGAGCTTGAGCGTCGCCCGGGTCTCCTCCGGGCTGGCGACACGGGCTCCGAGGAGTTCGATGATGTTGACGGCCTTCTCGACGAGCTGGCCGTTGGTGGCCTTGACTCCACGGCTGAGATAGAGGTTGTCCTCGAGCCCGACGCGGGCGTGCCCGCCCAGCAGGACGGACTGGGCCACCCACGGCATCTGCATCCGCCCGATGGAGAAGCTGGCCCACTGCGCACCCTCGGGGAGCAGGTTGACCATCGACTGCAGTACCCCGGGGTCGGCCGGGGCGCCATAGGGGATCCCGGTGCAGAGCTGGAACAGGGTCGGATCGTCAAGAAGGCCCTCGGCGTGCATCTGCTTGGCGAACCACAGGTGCCCGGTGTCGAAGATCTCCAGCTCCGGCCGCACGCCGAGCTCCTGGATCCGCTTCGCGCCCGCACGCAGCATGTCCGGGGTGGAGACGTAGACGTGGCTGCCGTCGCCGAAGTTCAGGCTTCCGCAGTCCAGCGTGCAGATGTCGGGCAGTAGTTCCTCGACGTGCGGGAGCCGCTCCAGACCGTTCACCAGGTCCGTGCCCGTGTCGAACGCCATCGGATCGTCCTGGCCGATCACCAGGTCACCGCCCATCCCCGCGGTCAGGTTGATGACGATGTCGATCCCGGTCTCCTTGATGCGCTCCACCACCTCGCGGTACAGCGCGTTGTCCCGAGACGGCGCGCCGGTCTCCGGATCTCGAACGTGGATGTGCACCGCGCTGGCCCCCGCCTCGGCGGCCTCCACCGCCGACGCGGCGATCTGCTTCGGCGTCACCGGCACGTGCTCGCTCCGGCCGACCGTGTCACCCGCGCCCGTGAGCGCGGCCGTCAGGATCACCTTGTGGTTCATCGTCTCGTTCACTGCCAAACACCGCTTTCGTTCGAACTGCTTGAGGGGAGTGAGAGGTTGTGCGGCGACGCCACGCGGGCGCCGGTGCGGGGCCGTGCCAGCCCCGCCGTGTCAGCTCTTCAGGACATCGGCCTCGATCACGCCGTAGAGCGTCCGACGCATGTCGGTGACCAGGGTGTCCGACTTGCCGACGAGCACCTGGATTCCCAGACCGTCGATCAGCGCCGTCAGCCGTGTCGTCATCGTCACGACGTCGAACTCCCGGAACGCCCCCCGCTCCTGTCCCTCCCGCAGGGTGTCCGCCAGAACCTCGTGCCACCGCTGGTAGAAGTCCCGGTACAACGCCCGCATCCGGGTGTCCAGCGAGGCGGCGGCCCACATCTGCAACCAGATGGACCATTCCTGCCGGACGTGCCCGGCGTGGGGAAGCTGGAGGTCGATGAGTCGGTGCAGCCGCTCCACCGGGTCGGCGATGTCGTGGAGGCCGGCGACCTGCCGGTCGAACGCGACCTGGACCTGGTGTCGAAGAGCGGCGGTGAGCAGAGCGCGCAGGGTGGGGAAGTAGTAGTGCACCGTCGCCGTGGAGGTCCCACAGGCGGCCGCGACGTCCGCCACCCGTACGGAGTAGTAGCCGGCCTCGGCGATCAACCGGTGCGTCGCCTCGATGATCTGACGCTCGCGGGAGTAGCCGGGGGCCGGGAGGGGACGTTTGTTCTCCCCGGGGACCGTCCGCGCCGACACCGGTGCGGCCCGCGGCGAGGTCAGGGACGTGGGCGCGTCCGCGCTCTGCCCGTTGAGGAGCCAGTTCACCGGGACACCCGTGAAATCGGCGATCGTGACCAACTCGGTCGGCGTGAATCGACGGACACCGGTGAGCGACTTGGAGAGCTTGGTGGGCTCCATCCCGATCGCGTCGCCGAACTGCCGTTGCGAGCGCCCCGACCTGCGGATCACCTCACGGACCCGCAGTCGGACCTTGTCCAGCACCTCGTCGCTCACGGCGGTAGGGTAACAACCCCTGAGCGATTATCGCAACCACTCCACAACAGAGAACGGCGTCGACAAGGAACTTCTCCTCGAATCGCCCGACGACTGACTGAACAGTTAGTCGTTGCCAGGTTCCACGATCACTCCGGCGACCCCTCCAGAAGCCGCACTGGTGGGCCGACGCGACGATGTCGCGGCCGACGAAACACGGCCTAGACTCGGATGCGTCTCGGTCCCCCTCCCCGTACGCACCCCCGTCCCAGAGGATCCGCGGAGTCATGAACAGTTCGGATGTCGACGCCGGTCACCTCCTCGCGGACCGGTATCGCCTTGACGAGACGATCGGTACCGGCGGCATGGGGCGGGTGTGGCGCGGCACCGACACGCTGCTCGACCGCGCCATCGCGGTGAAGGAACTCACCACTCCGGCGAACCTCACCGCGCAGGACGTCGAGGTGCTGCGCACGCGCATGCAGCGCGAGGCGCGCAGCGCGGCCAAACTCAGCCACCCGACGATCATCACCATCTACGACGTCGTGGAGGAGGACGGCCGTCCGTGGATCGTGATGGAGCTCATCAAGGGCCCGTCCCTGAGCGACATCATCCGCGGCGAGGGGCCGCTCACCGTCCACCGCGCGGCGTCCATCGCCGCCCAGATGGCCGGCGCCCTGGCCGAGGCGCACAACCACGGCATCGTGCACCGCGACATCAAACCCGGCAACGTCCTGGTCGCCGCCAACGACAGGGCGGTCCTGACTGACTTCGGCATCGCCCACCTCGACGGATCGACCCACCTCACGAGCACGGGCCTGCTCATCGGGTCGCCGAGCTACCTGGCTCCGGAGGTCGCGCACGGGCGCCCCGCGTCCCCCGCCTCCGACATGTGGGCGCTGGGTGTGACGCTCTTCCAAAGCCTCGAGGGCTCGCTGCCCTTCGACCGGTCCTCGCCGATGTCCACTCTGACCGCGATCGTCACCGAGGACCTCCCCCACAGCCCCAACGCCGGCCCCCTGCGCCCGCTCCTCGACGCCCTGTGCTCGAAGGAACCGGGCAACCGTCCCTCAGCCGTCGAGGCCCGCGCCCAACTGCGCGCGCTGCGGGACGCCGCGGCGGCGGCGCCACCGCGGCCGAAGGACACGCGGGAGACCCCTCCCCCCGTCCCGCCGACACCCCCGGCCCCGAAGCCGGCCCCGGTATACGCGGCCCCCACGCCCGAACCCGGCCCCGAGACGTCCGCGCCCACCGGTAACGGGTTGGCTCGCGGCGCCACGAGGCGGACGGCCCTGGTCGCCGGTGCCGTCGCGGTCCTCCTGGCGCTCGGTGTCGGCATCGTGGCCCTGGTCAACACGCTGCGTCCCGACCCCGAGCCCATGGCGGACGCCGAGGAGGCTCCCGACGAGGAGACCGCCCCGCCCGACGAGGAGGAAGAGGAGCCGGAGGAGGAAGAGGACGACGAGTGGGACTTCCTGACCCGCCACGAGGACGACAGCGGATTCGCCGTCGACGTCCCGGAGGACTGGGACTACGACCCCGACGGGCAGATGGTCTACTTCCGTAACCCGGACGGCGGCTACCTACAGATCGACCAGACCGACAACCCCAACGAGGACGCCGGCGACGACTGGCGCGACCTCGAGAGTCGCATCAACAGCAACTTCTCCAACTACTCCCTGATCGGCATCGAGGACGTCGACGCCGACTGGACCGACCCCTACGTCAGCGCCGCCGACTGGGAGTTCACCTTCGACGGCAGCGACGGCGAACTCCACGCCATCAACCGCGGCTTCCACACCGAGGACTACGGCTACGCCCTGTTCCTCGTCAGCCCCGACTCCCAGGACGACAACCACGCCCTCCTGGACCGCATGGCCGAGTCCTTCGAACCGGCGTCGTGACGTTGGAGCACTTCGTGATCCTCAATGCGCGTGCCCGTCCCGAGCTTCCGGACGTTCGACGGCCACGAGATTGACGATTCCGGCAAGGCCGCGAAAATCGTCCGGATTGGTGGTGAAGAGCGGAAGACCATGAGCCACAGCGACACTGGCGATCATGAGATCGGCCTCGCGGCGGCGCGGCTTGCGGTCAACGGCGACGATCGCGGCCACGAGTGCTCCATAGTGTCGCGCGGCCTCAGTGTCGAACGGCAACGGCTGGAACGCCGCCTCGGTCCGTTGTAGCAACGTTATGCGCTGGACACGTTCAACAGGATCCGCTGTCTGGTGCGGCCCAGCGGACAGTTCCGCGAGAGTGATCGCGCTGATCAGCAGCCGCTGGGGCAACTGGCTCCGCTCCAGGCGTGCCAGGTGGATGACGATGTTCGTGTCGACCAAGCCCCGCGCGTACTTTGTCACCTAACGGTCCCCGTCCTCGTCGCGCGTGCGCTCATAGGCATCGCCAACGTAAGGGTTGATGAATTCTTCCTGGTCAGCACGGAAGGCGTCACTGTCTATCACAGGCAGGTCGGCGAACATCGCGATGACGTCGTCAACAGGAACCTCCTGTCTTGGTTGGGTCACTGGAGCCCTGCTGACATACTCTTCGATCGCCGCTCGGGCAACTTGCTGCATCGAGCGGTGCTCAGTGTGTGCGACGCGACGCAGGGCTTCCACCTGTTCGTCGCTCAGCCGGAGAGTCATTGCCATACACCGATGGTATCAGTGGTATCAATCTACGACGGCGATGTGTGCTATCTGCATGCGCCAGTGAGGTGCTGTACCTGTGAATACGGGCGACCGGCAACGCCGGGACGAGGACCTCGAACGCTACGCCCGTCTCTCGTCAGGCTGGGACTACGAGGTGTGGCAGCTGCAGCACTCCGCGAATGATGCACTTGGATACCATTACCTGCGGTTGATAACCGCGATCGAAGAGCTGGAGACTGGCTGCGGTATCGAGCGGGAGATCGACGAGTGAGGGTGGTCTGGGCCATTCCTTCCCCACAGGAGTCCGGGGACTCAGACTGAATCGCCCCGACTCCGGGATTCTCCTCCTCACCACATCAGTGCTTGAAGTGCACGAACAGCCGACCGAAGTTCTTGCTGTCCTTCTCCACCCGGTGGTAGAGCTGCTTGATCTCCTTCTGGTCGAGGAACCGCAGCACCCGCTTCTTCAACTGGCCTGAGCCTTTGCCGGGGATGATCTCTACGGTCTTGGCCTTCTTGCGGACCGCCTCTTCCATGATGTCGGAGAGGGCGCGGTCGATGTCGCGGCCCTTGTTGAAGATGTCGTGGAGGTCGAGCTTCAGCTTCACGGAGTGGGTCCTTCCGGCTCGGCTGGCGCGGGCTTCTCGGCGACGAAGATGGCGGTTCCGGGAAGGATACGGCCTCGGGTGGGACTCCAGCCTCCCCAGACCTGGTGGTTGTCCTCCGGCCACTCCGGTTCGATGAGGTCGAGCAGGCGCAGTCCGGCCCGGGCTATCGCGCGTACCCAGTCGCCGGTGGTGTGGTGGTGCTCCACGTAGACCGCGCGGCCGTCGGTGTCCTCCTCGACGTAGGCACGACGGTCGAAGTAGGACTGGTTGGCGACCAGACCGTGCTCGGTCGGGTCGTCGGGGAAACACCAGCGGATCGGGTGGCTCACCGAGAACACGAGCCGACCTCCGGGCCGCAGCACACGTGCGCTCTCCGCGACGGCGTCGTCGGCTCGGGGCACGAAGGGGAAACCGCCGTATGCGGAGAACACGACGTCGAACGCGGCGTCGGCGAAGGGCAACCGCTGCGCGTCCGCCTGGGCCAGCGGGATCGGATTCCCACCTCCGTGGTCCCCTCGCCGTGCGTAGCGCAGTTGACCACTGGAGACGTCGATGCCCACCACGCGAGCGACCCTCCGCTGGCGTAGCCATCGCGCACAGGCGGCGGCACCACAACCGACCTCGAGCACAGTGGCGTCGCGCAACGTCGCGAGATCACCAAGTAGGTGTTCCCGTGCCTCGTCCAAGCCCTCGGGGCCCCAGACGAAGCGTCCGTTGAGGAAGTCCCCGTGTTCGGCCTGGTACTCGTCGGCGGACGCGTCCCACCAGAGCCGGTTGGCACGGGCGCTCTCGCTGGCGCCCACCGCGCGTCGGGCGACCTCGGCGACCTCGACCGGCTCGGTCATGATGCCCGCTCCCCGTCCAGCTCGACCGACGGCGCGTCAGCTCCGCCGTCCGCCCCCGAGGCCTCCCGGCCGTCGCGACCCGGCGCGTCGTTCGTCCCCTCGCGGGCCTCGCGCACCTCACGGCGGACCAGGACGACGAGGGCGCCGACCACCAGCGCGGCGAACAGCCACCACTGGACGGCGTAGGCGAGGTTCAACCCCCAGTTGTAGCCGTCGACAGTGACCGGGAGCGGTGTCTCGTCCACCGCGGGCTCCAGGCTGAGCATCTCGATGTGGCCGCCGAGCACCGGGTACGGCATCTCCTCGGCCAGCGTGGGAACGTCGATGAGCATGACCTGGCCCTCGGGCAGACCGTCCCGGTCCTGGATGCCCGTCGACTCCGTGGTCTCGCTCGTCTCGGCCCGCCCGGTGACCGTCACGTTCCCTGTCGGGGGCGGGGGCACCTCGGGCCGCGCGTCCGCCGCCTCAGCCCGGGGCACCCAACCTCGGTTGACGAGCGCCGCCGTACCGTCCCCCGTCAGCAGCGGCGTCACGACGAAGAAGCCCGGCCCGTCGTCGCTGGTCCTGTTGCGGACCAGAACCTCGTGGTCCGGGTCGAACTCACCCGTGAGCGTGGTGCTGTGCCAGCGGTCGTCCGGCGCGAGGTCACCGTCGACCTCGGTGAGCTCGTCGAACGCCACCTCCTCGGCGGCGATGTTCTCCTCCTGCAGTTGGGTGGCCGCGAGCCGCTGCTCGAAACGGTCCCACTGCCAGAACCCCAACACGACGAACACCGGGACCAGCAACGCGGCCAGCCCGGTGAACGTCAGTATTCGCTGTGTGAACAACACGTGAGGCACATAGTCGAGGCTAGGTGACCTCCAGAGAGGTCAGGATTCGACCCCCGCCCGGCTGCGCCGACGACGCGCGAGGTAGATGGCACCGCCGCCGAAGGTGACCAGGGCCAGCGCCGCGATCAGGATGCCGTACAGGGCCGACCCGGTCGTCGGCAGTGCGGAGCTACTGTCCGCCGCGTGCGGGGGGTTGGCGTCGTCCGGCGTCTCGTCGTCCTTCTCAGGACCGTCCTGGTCCTCCGGACCAGGACCCTCCGGGCAGTCCTCCCCGTTTCCGTCGTCACAGCCGTTGCCGCCGTTGTCGTCCCCTCCGTTGCCTTCTTCGCACTCCTCCTCGTGACCGCCGTCGCCGTCACACCCGTTGTCGTCCTCGGTGCAGCCCTCGCCGCCGTTGTCACCTTCGCACCCGTTGTCACCCGGGTCCTCCGGCTCGTGTTCCTCCGGGGTCTCTCCCTCGGAGGTAACGCACTCGGCGGTGGCCACGCCGAGAATGGCCACTGCGTTGCCGCAGATCTCGACGTCGGCGTCGATGGGGACGTCGACCTGGTTCCCGCTTCCGATTCCGCCGGACCCGTCGGACACCTGGTTGGTCGAGTCATCGCCGTCGGCGAGCTCCTGCGCGACCTGCTGGCACTCGGCCTGGGAAACTCCCGCGACGGCGATCGAGTTACCGCACAGGCTTACGGCGATATCCACGGGAATGTTGATCTGGTTCCCGCTGGCGATTCCACCCGAACCGTCCGATACCTGGTTCGAGCCGTCACTCGCCAGCTCTTCCGCGATTTGCACACATTCCGCTTCGGAGACTCCGACCACGGCCGCCACGGAGTTTCCGCAGAGTTCCACCGCGACGTCGATGGGAACGTTGATCTGGTTCCCGCTCCCGATTCCGCCGGACCCGTCTGTCACCTGGTCCGCGTGGGCTACCCCAGAGAGGCTGGCGAACGCCCCCGCCGCCAGGGCGGCGATCATCACCGCGCCACGAGTCAACTTAGTTGGCATACCCACCCCTGAGGACTAAAAACTACTCATCCGAAATTGAGCGGGCGCCACGTTAGCACCTGTCATCGAGGCGTCGCACATCATTGTCGAAATTTGGCGCGTACCGACCGAATACACCAACCCGAATTCCCACAGAAAGAGAACTACGCAAGAATTGTCTGACTGGCACGTATTGTGCGGATATTCGTTTATGGACGACTCCACGCACGAATCACGGACTCTGACCGGAACCACCGATTCGCCCTTGACGTACCGTTCCGCACGAAACCTCCGCTCCGTCCGGAAACGAGAGCGGCCCCGCCGGAGGTGTCCTCCGGCGGGGCCGCTCGTGGATCAGGTCGCCCTGGACCACGATGTCACCTACGCGACGTCGAGCCCCTTGGCGACGCCCGCCCCGAGGTCGGGGTGGACGTTGGTCCAGTACTCCACCACGCGCTTCTTCATGTCCGCGGTGACCTCCGGCGCGGACGCGTGGCCCACGATGTTGGACACCATGTTGGCGCGCTCACCGTCACTGAGGACCTTCTCCCACAGCGCACGCGGCTGCGCGAAGTCGTCGTCCTCCTTGTGCAGGGTGTAGGCCGAACGGACGATCTCGCCGGTCACGTTGTAGCTGTCACCGTCGTTGTAGAACGACGGGTCAGCGGCGGCGCCGCCCACCGTGTTGGGCGCGTAGACCGGGTCCGCCGGGTTGTTGTGCCGCCCCTGACCGTCCCGGTTGTAGCTGTGCACCGGAGCGACCGACCGGTTGACCGGCAGCTCGTTGTAGTTCGCGCCGATGCGGTAGCGGTGCGTGTCGGGGTAGGAGAACAGCCTGCCCTGGAGCATCTTGTCCGGGCTCATCGCGATCCCGGGGACGAGGTTGGAGGGCTCCAGCGCGACCTGCTCCACCTCCGCGAAGTAGTTCTCCGGGTTGCGGTTGAGGGTGAAGCGCCCGATCGTGATCTCCGGGTAGTCGGAGTGCGGCCACACCTTTGTCAGGTCGAACGGGTTGAACCGGTAGTCCGCCGCGTCCTCGAACGGCATGACCTGGACGTTGACCTTCCACGACGGGTAGTCGCCCTTGTTGATCGAGGTCCACAGGTCCCGGATGTGGAAGTCGGGGTCCTGGGCCTCGAGCGCCTTGGCCTCGTCCGCGGTGAAGTTCTCGACACCCTGCTCGGTCTTGAAGTGGTACTTGACCCAGAACTTGCGACCGTCGGCGTTGTACCACATGAAGGTGTGGCTACCGAAGCCGTGCATGTGCCGCCAGGAACGCGGCGTGCCCCGGTCGGTCATCAGGAAGCTGACCTGGTGCGCGGACTCGGGCTTCAGGGTCCAGAAGTCCCACTGCATGTTGTTGTCACGCAGGTGGTTGTCCGCCCGGCGCTTCTGCGAGTGGATGAAGTCCGAGAAGTTCGAGGGGTCACGAATGAAGAAGATCGGCGTGTTGTTGCCGACGATGTCGTAGTTGCCCTCCTCCGTGTAGAACTTCAGTGCGAAGCCGCGGGGGTCACGGGCGGTGTCGGCGCTGCCGAGCTCACCGGCGACCGTGGAGAAGCGAAGGAACAGCGGCGTCCGCTTGCCCTTCTGGAACAGGTCCGCCTTGGTGTACTGGCTCACGTCCTCCGTGATCTCCAGCTCACCGTAGGCACCGCCGCCCTTGGCGTGGACGACCCGCTCGGGGACCCGCTCCCGGTTGAAGTGAGCCATCTTCTGGATCACGTAGTGGTCCTGCATCAGCAGGGGGCCGTTGGGGCCCACGGACTGCGAGTGGCTGTCGCTCGGCGCCGGCACACCCACGTCGTTCGTGGTGAACGGGACCCGGTCACTCATTGATAAGCACCTTTCGTCTCACTGACAACTGCGCATTGGTTCGGCCGCACGCCCGGCGCCCCTCATGACGTCGTGACGAAGCGAGTCCATGAGACCGCGACGTCGGGGCCCGGCACGCGCGCCGGTGTCACGCGGTTAACCGCGCCTTTGTCGGTCCGACGTCGTTCTTGGCGTCCGTGGCGTCCGCGCTCTCGCGGCCACCGGAATTGGAACCGTCGCGCGTGTCGCTCTGGCAATACGGACACACGCCCCAGAACACGACTTCGGCCTCATCCACCTGGAAACCGGCCACCTCAGCGGGTACGAGACACGGGGCCTCTCCCGTCAGACAGTCCACGTCGGTCACATCACCGCACACCCGACAGACCAGGTGATGGTGGTTGTCACCGACCCGTCCCTCGTACCGCGCCGGCGAGCCCGCTGGCTCGATCCGGCGCACCAGACGCGCGTCGGTCAGGGCATGTAGCGCCTGGTATACGGCCTGCGTGGAAATCTGACCAACCCTGTCCCTAACCGCGCTGGCGACGCTTTCGGCGTCCAGGTGACTGCCCGATCGCACGACGTCGAGGATCGCCAACCGCGCCGCGGTAACCCGAAGGCCGACCGAGCGTAGCTGCGTGGCGTCATCCATAGCTCCACATCGTATCGGACTAACTTGAACGACTCAATAAAGCAACTCACTTAATTTAGTGCGATACCCCCTCTGACCGGCAGTAACGCTTGGTAGCTTCCCCGCACCACAAGCCCGCACTGTCAACCGTTCGGGGTCACGTCGCGTCCTGCATCGGGCCCCGAACCACGACCCCAGGAGCCACGCATGGCACCGACGTCTCGTGTCCCTATGCGCATTCCCCAACTCTCGGTCCTCCTGCCCCTCGTCCTCCTCGCCTCCTGCAGCGGCACCCAGGACGACGAGAACCCCGACGCGCAACAAGCCCCCGAGTCCTCCCCGACCGCCGAGGCCGACGAGAGCCAGGACGGAGGGGACGACGCCGAGCCGTTCACCATCGCGTTCGGTGGCGACACCCTCTTCGAGGGCCAACTGCGCGACCGCCTCAACACCCCCGAGACCGCGCTCGGCGACGCCGCGGAGGTCTTCCAGACGAGCGACCTCGCCATGGTCAACCTGGAGACCGCGGTCACCGAGCGCGGGACACCCGCCGACAAGGAGTTCGTCTTCCGTGCCCCGCCCTCCGCCTACGAGGCGCTCAGCGCCGCCGGCGTCGACGTGGCGACGGTGGCGAACAACCACGGGATGGACTACGGCGAGGAGGGCCTCGCCGACACCCTCGACCATGCCGAGGAGGCCGACTTTCCCCTCGTCGGGATCGGCCGCGACGCCGACGAGGCCTACGAGCCCTACGTCGTCGACGTCAACGGCAACACCGTCGCCATGTTCGGCGCGACGGACGTCCTCGACGCGGAGTTCCTCCAGGCGTGGACGGCCGGGGACGACTCACCGGGACTGGCCTCCACCAAGGACGAGTCCCGGGAGCGCATGCTCGAGGCGGTCCGGGAGGCGGAGGAGACCGCGGACACGGTCATCGTCTTCCTGCACTGGGGCCTGGAGGGGGACCACTGTCCCCTGGGTCACGCGCCGGACCTCGCCCACGACCTGATCGACGCCGGGGCCAACGCCATCGTGGGCGGACACGCGCACGTGCTCGGCCCCGGTGGCTACTACGACGACTCCTACGTCCACTTCGGGCTGGGCAACTTCGTCTTCTACAACTTCTCCGGCCCCACCGCGGAGACGGGAATCCTACGACTCACCATGCGGGGCGACGAGATCCTCGAGGACGAGTGGATCCCGGCACAGATCCAGGGCGGAGTCCCCTCGTTCTACGAGAACGCCGACGCCGACAACGCGCTGGGCACGTGGGAGGGCTACCGCGAGACGTGCGACGTGGGTCTCAGCGCGGAACCTCAGTAGCGGATTCGGGCGCGCGGTGCCGCGCGAGGGTCGCGTCGATCTCCGCGCGCAGGGCGTCCTTCTCCTCGTCGGGGAGGAAACTGGCGTCCACCCCGTTGCCGGCGAGCCGTGCGAGTCCCGCGTCGTCGAACCCGAGATCGTGCGCCACACGGTACTCCCGAAGGAGGTCGGTCCCGAACATCGGCGGGTCGTCGGTGTTGAGCGTGACCTTGAGGCCGGCCTCCACCATCTGGGGCAGCGGGTGCTCCTCCAGTGAGGCGACCCCACGCGTACAGACGTTGGACGTGGGGGACACGTCGAGCGGAAGCTGGGTGTCACGGAGGTAGGCCACCAGCTCCGGATCCCGCATGGCGTCGATGCCGTGCCCGATGCGCTCGGCGTGGAGCTTGTTGATCGCCGACCACACGCTCCGCGGTCCGCTGTTCTCACCGGCGTGCGGGAGACTGCGCAGTCCGGCGGCGCGGGCCCGACCGTAGAGCCCCTCGAACTGGTCCCGGTCGACCTCGATCCCACCGACCCCGAACCCGAGGACCGAGTCGGGACCGTGGGCGAGGACGGCGTCCAGGGTCTCCGTCCCGCTCTCCACCCCGAACTGCCCGGGGAAGTCGGGGATCCAACGCAGACGGATGCCCGAGGTGCGTTCCGCCTCGAGGCGCGCCGCCTCCAGGCCCGCGAAAACCGTGCTGGCGGGAATCCCGCGCATCAGGTGGGTGTACAGACTCACGTGCAGTTCGGCGTAGCGGACGTTCTGCGCCGCCAACGCCCCCGCGACGTCCGCCGTCAGGGCGGCGAAGTCCTCCTCCTCCCGAAGCACCTCCACCGCCTGCAGGTACACCTGCACGAAGTGCTCGAAGTCGGAGAACTCGTACCACTCGGCGAGCTCCTCAGGCGAACTCGGCACGCCCGCGACACCGTGCTTCGCCGCCAGTCGCATCAGGGTGTGCGGCCGCATCGACCCCTCGAGGTGGACGTGCAGCTCGACCTTGGGCAGGTCGGCGACGAAAGCGTCAATCGGGGCGAGATCGCTCATTTGCCTAACGTTACTCTGCCCCTTAGAGCACGCAAACCGAGCCGTCCTGGGCCGCGAGCCACGCCGGGCGATCCCCACGAGCGGGCCGGACCTCCCAGGAACGGACTCCGCCACGGGGACGGTGGGGTCCCACGGGCAGGAGAGAGGTGGGGCACCGTGGCGGAAACCGACCCGACGGACCCGGACGAGCCGGAGAACCCAACGGCGTCCGGTGGCACACCGGTGACGGGCACGGCCGCCGGCGTTCCCTACCTCGCGGTCCCCCCGGCGACGACCGAACCGGCTCCCTTGGTCGTCGCGCTGCACGCCCTGGAGCCGCCCCGGGCCGAGGCCGCGCTCGCCGGCGCCCTGCCCATGAGAGAGCTCAGCGCGTGGCGGATCTACCTCGGGCTCCCCCTCTTCGGCGAAAGACTGCCCGCGGGCGGCGTGGCCGAGATCAACCGTCGGGGACAGGACGACTACGTCGCCGAGCTCTTCGGTCCTGTCGTCAGCGAGGCCGCGGAGGAGCTTCCCTCGGTCGTGCGGGAGCTCACCGTCGAGTTCCCGGTGCTGCCGGGCCATGTGGGCGCGCTGGGTGTGGGCGCCGGCGCCGCCGCTGTACTGCTCGCCGCCGTCGAGGGGCTCCTCCCCCTGACCGCCACGGTGGCGGTGAACCCGGTGCTGCACCCCTCGTTGGCGACCGACGCCCGGCGACGCCGTCGTGGCATCGACTACACCTGGACAGCGGCGGCGGAGCGACAGGCCGCGCGACTCGACATCCTGGACCGCGTCCCCGAACTGACCGAACGCCCCGGAAACCCCCCACTCCTCGTCGTCACGGGCGAGAACGACGCGGTCGTGCCGCCGGAACGAGGCGAGGCGCTGGTCGAACGCGCGACCGCCGGATACGCTCCGCGCAGCCTCCGCCACCTGTCCATCCCCGGTCTCGCGCATACGATGGGGCCGGAGCCGGGACTGGCCCCGGCACCTCCCACCCCCAGCACCGTGCTGGTCGATCGGGCCGCCGAGGAGTGGTTCGACCTCCATCTGACCTCGGGGGCGGAGAGCACACACCTGTTACACCGTCCCGACCCAGCCTGAGGAGTACACGCACATGCCGGACCCCGTCTCCGTCGAGGTCCCGGGCACCGACCCCGGGCGGCTCACCGCGCAGCTTCGCTTCGTCCTCGAGGTGGACCGGCTCAAGTCCGTGACGCGGCGCAACCTCCTCGTCGACGGCTCCCGCCGGGAGAACTCCGCCGAACACTCCTGGTACCTCGCGCTGTCCGCCCGGGTGTTCGCCGAGTACGCGCCCCCGGAAACCGACATCGACCGAGTGACCGAGATGCTGTTGATCCACGACGTCGTCGAGGTCGACGCCGGGGACACCTTCATCTACGGCGCCGACGAACAGGTGCGCGGTCAGCAGGTGCGTGAACGCGCCGCCGCCGACCGGATCTTCTCGCTTCTCCCCGAGGAGCAGGCGCTGCAGGCCCGCGCGGTGTGGGACGAGTTCGAGGCGCGGGAGACCCCCGAGGCGCGGTTCGCGCGCGCCATCGACCGCATCGCCCCGATGCTGGCGAACGCCGCCACCGACGGCGGCACGTGGACCGAGTACAACGTCAGCAAGGACCAGGTCCTGGAAAAGGTGAAGATCATCGCGGAGGGCTCGCCACAGTTGGGGGAGTACGCCCGCGGCCTGATCGAGGACGCCGCGACCAAGGGCTACCTCGCGGACTCCTGACCGGGCCGGTCACATCCCGTTGACGACGAGCTGGACCACCGCGGTCATGCCGATGACGACGATCACGATCCGCAGAACGAGCGGCTTGAGGTGACGCCCGAACCGCCCCCCGAGGAACCCGCCGATCACCGACCCCACGGCGATCAACGCCACCGCGGTCCACGACGGCTGGGCGAAGATGATGTAGAAAACCGCCGCGGTGATGTTGACGATCGAGACCAAGGCGTTCTTGAGCGCGTTGATGCGTTGGAGCTTGTCGTCGATGCTGGTCCCCAGGATGCCAACCAGCAGGATGCCCTGGGCCGCCGCGAAGTAGCCACCGTAGATCCCGGCGCCGAGCACGCCCACCGACACCAGGGGACCACCCTCGGGCTTGCGTCCCGGGCGACCGCGGACCCACGCCCCCAGCCACGGCTGCACCACGATGAGCACACACGAGAGTGTGATCAGGACGGGCACGACCCGCGCGAACACCTCCGGCGGTAGCCGCAGGAGCAGGGTTCCACCGATGATCGCGCCGATGAGGGACATCCCCGCGAAACGCATCAGCCGGGCACGCTGGCCCTTCAGCTCGTGTCGATAGCCGATCGCGCCGGCCACCGCGCCCGGGGCGAGGCCGATGCTGTTGGAGACCGTCGCCGTCACCGGCGGAAAACCCATGGCCAGCATCACCGGGAACGTCAGCAGCGTCCCGGAACCGACGACAGCGTTGATCGCCCCCGCGCCGACACCGGCGGCGGCGATGGCGAGTGCTTCCCAGATGCCCACGTGGTCAACCCCCCGGCCAATGATTGCATACAGTGTACAAACCCCAGGACGCGTGGGACGGCCGCGCCCCCAACGCAGTGGTTCAAAACGACCCGGCCCCGGTCAGCGGGACGGTGTGTCCTGCTGACCGGGGCCGGGATGCCAGGTCGGGGGTGTCAGTCGTCCAGGACCGGCGGCTTGCCGTAGCCGCGCCGCTCCAGGTCCTCGGCCGGATCGAACGGCCGCTCCGAGCCGTTCTCGCTCTCCGCGTCGCCGTTGCCGTTTCCGTGGTCGTCCCGTCCGTTGCCCTGCTTGCGCAACGCACCGGCGATGTCGTCCAACTGCTGGGTGAAGGGCCAGAACGACGATCCCGAGCCCATCTCCGAGGGCACGAACCAAACCTTGTTGGCGTCGCCCTTGGCGATCTCGGGCAGTTTCTGCAGGTACTGGTAGGCGAGGAGGTCCTGGTTCACCCGCCCGGAGTGGATGGCCTTGAACACCATCGCGATCGCATCCGCCTCACCACGGGCGCGCAGGGTCATGGCCTCGGCCTCCGCCTTGGCCTGCACGGTCTCGGCCTCCGCGCTACCCCGGGCCTTGAGGACCGCCGCCGTCTTCTCA
The DNA here is from genome assembly GCF_018437505.1 of Spiractinospora alimapuensis. NCBI lineage: Bacteria > Bacillati > Actinomycetota > Actinomycetes > Streptosporangiales > Nocardiopsidaceae > Spiractinospora > Spiractinospora alimapuensis. The sequence goes on from NZ_CP072467.1 coordinate 3,364,941, forward strand.
CCCTCCGCGCGCAGGACCGACGACTGCTTCTCCCCCTCCGCGGTGAGGATCTTCGCCCGCTTGTCGCGGTCGGCCTGCATCTGCTTCTCCATCGCCTCCTGAATGGACTCAGAAGGATCGATCCCCTTCAGCTCCACACGGGTGACCTTGAGCCCCCAGTCGGCCGTGGCCTCGTCGAGGACCGACCGGAGCTCCCGGTTGATCTGGTCACGCGAGGTCAGCGTCTGCTCCAGGTCCATACCACCGATGACGTTACGCATCGTGGCCGAGACCAACTGCTCGACGGCGGTGATGAAGTTCGAGACCTTGTAGGTCGCGTCGTAGGAGTCGGTGACCCGGTAGTAGACCACCGTGTCCACACTCACCGACAGGTTGTCCTGGGTGATGGCGGCCTGGGGCGGGAAACTGACCACCTGGTCACGCTTGTCGACCTCGACCCGGATACTGTCGACGAACGGGATGACGATGTTGAAACCCGACTTGAGCGTCCGGTGGTATTTCCCGAATCGCTCCACAACCGCTTCGGTCGCCTGCGGGACGATGCGCACGCTACGTATCGCACCGAACAGGAAGAGACCTGCGACAACGATGGTGATGCCGAGGCTGACGTAATTCATCGAGGCGGCTCCGGGTCCTCAGCTTGGGGACAGGGGACGAAATCCGACGTGGGGGTTCACGCCGAGATCATAGGACGCCCACGGCCCGGCAATGGTGGTGTGCGGAGAATGCGGCCCTCCGTACCGACAGGAAAGCAGACTCAATTCGCCGACGGTTGGGCGCACTCCGTTTCCGGCGCGGCCCCACCACCACAAGTCCGCCGTCCGAAGGGGAGGACAGCCTCGTCCACATGTGGACACCCGAGGTGATTATGACCGAACCGGAAGGGGATTATGCCTTTCGGTTCCGACGGATCGACGCTGGGTTTCCCACCGGCCTCGGGATGTCGTCGTCGCCCAGAGCCATCGTCGGTCAGATCGCCCGAGCGCTCCAGCGGCCGTCCACCTGCTCCACCTTGAGACGCAGCCCGAAGGTCTCGCTCACGGTGCTCGCGGTCAACACGCTGGCGATGGGGCCCGCGGCGACCGCTCTTCCCTCCCGCAACAACAGGGCGTGGGTGAACCCCGGCGGAATCTCCTCCAAGTGGTGGGTCACCATCACGGTGCACGGCGACGTCTCGTCCCTGGCGAGAACGGACAGCCGCCCGACCAGGTCCTCCCGACCACCGAGGTCGAGCCCGGCCGCGGGCTCGTCCAGCAGAAGCAGTTCCGGGTCGGGCATGAGCGCCCGCGCCACCTGCACCCTCTTGCGCTCCCCCTCGGAAAGAGTGGAGAAGCGCCGCTCGGCGAGATGCTCGACCCCGAACCAGGCCAACAGGGCCCGCGCGCGGTCGCGGTCCAGGTCGTCGTAGGCCTCGCGCCAACGGCCGAGGATGGCGTAGGAGGCGCTCATCACCAGGTCGATCGCCTTCTCCTGGCCGGGGATCTCGTTGGCCACCGCCGCGCTGGCGAATCCGACGCGCGGGCGCACCTCGAACACGTCGACGGCGCCGAGCCGCTCCTCCAGCACCTCAACCGTGCCCTCGGTCGGGAAGAGCTGGGTCGCGGCGACACGCAGAAGGGTCGTCTTCCCGGCACCGTTGGGTCCGATCACCACCCATCGGTCCGCGGCGTCCACGGTCCAGTCAACGTCGCTGAGCAGGTGGGCTCCGTCCCGGCGGACACCGACACCGTTCATCCGTACTACGTGGCTGTCCATGACTCTCCTCGATCGCGCGCTGGTTGCGAAGATACTGCATCGGGGCTGACCGCACAGGACTGACGGACGTCCCGACACGGCGCGCACAGCCGTCGGTTTCTCAGGGGCATCCCAGGGTGGTCCCGGATACTGCGACCGCCGCGACGCGGGCAGACTTGGGGTATGCACATGAGTCAGCACGGTCACGACCACGTCCGGGCCTCCGACGCGGACCGCGACCAGGTCGCGGCCGTCCTCGCTGACGCGCTCGCCGAGGGGCGGCTCACCCCGGTCGAGCACTCGGAGCGGATGGACGCCGTGTACGCCGCGAAGACGATCGGCGACCTCGCCCCCATCACCCGGGACCTGCCCGCCGCCGGTCAGGGGATGCCGGCCCGGGAGGGGACGTTCAGCTCACCCGAGGCCCTCGACCTCGCACAGGACAGCCAGGGCCGGGAGAACATCGTGGCGGCCTTCGGTGGGGCGCAGCGGACCGGACGATGGCTGGTGGAGCCACGCACAAACGTCTCGCTCGTCTGCGGTGGGGCCGACCTCGACTTCCGTGACGCCGTCCTCAGTCAACGCGAGGTGACGATCCAGTGCGCGATCCTCTTCGGAGGACTCTCCATGACCGTCCCGCCCGGTGTCCGCGTGGTGAATCGCACCACAGCGATCATGGGCGGCACCACGCTCAACGGCACGGACGCGGTGACCGACCCTCGTGCTCCCACCGTGATGCTCACCGGAACCTGCCTGTTTGGTGGGATAACCGTCGAGCAGGTCAAGCGGGGAGAGAAGAAAAGGTCAGGCTGCTGAGACGTCCGCGGGGGGAGCCCGATCCCGCGGGTAAAAACCGGAGACGAGTAACGTGGAAGGGCCATGACTGATTCCACACTGCTCGTGACGGTGACCGGACCGGACCGACCTGGGGTGAGTGCGCGCCTGCTCAGCACCCTGTCGGTATTTCCCATAACCATCGTTGACCTCGAACAGGTGCTCATCAGCGACCGGCTTGTCCTTGGCGCGCAGCTCGCCGTAGACACGCGCGCCGCTCCCGGGGTACGCCGCAGGGACTTGTTCGCCGAAATCAGGGGCGCGCTCGCCAAAGTGTCCGCCGAACTGGGGATGGACGTCTCCGTCGAGGACGGAGACGACGCGACCCTCCAACCGGGCGCCGAGGGGCGACTCCACGTCACCCTGCTGGCCAGTCCGCTGCGGCCGGCCGCGCTGGGGGCCATCACCTCCTGCATCGCGCGCGGTGGCGGCAACATCGACCGAATCGAACGCCTGGCGAGCTACCCGGTGACCGCCGTGGAGCTCGTCGTCTCCGGCGGTGACGTGGAACGACTACGCGGCGAGCTGAGCACGGAGGCGGCCGCCCAGGGCATCGACATCGCCGTCCAGCCCAGTGGCCTGCACCGCAGGGCCAAGCACCTCATCGTCATGGACGTCGACTCCACCCTCATCCAGGGCGAGGTCATCGAGCTCCTCGCCGCGCACGCGGGCTGCGCCGACGAGGTCGCCCGCGTGACCGAGGAGGCGATGCTGGGGGAGATGGACTTCGAGAAGTCCCTACGCCAGCGGGTCGCCCTGCTCAAGGGGCTCGACGCCAGCGTGCTCGACGTGGTGAGCCAGGAGCTGGTCCTCACCCCGGGGGCCCGCACGATGGTGCGCACGCTCAAGCGGCTCGGCTACGAGTTCGCGATCGTCAGCGGGGGGTTCACACAGATCACCGACACCCTCGTCGGCGAGCTGGGGATCGACTACTGTGCCGCCAACACCTTGGAGGTCGTGGACGGCAAGCTGACCGGGGACATCGTCGGTCCCGTGGTCGATCGGGCCGGGAAGGCCGCGGCGCTGCGACAGTTCGCGGCCGAGGCACGGGTTCCCCTGAACCAGACCGTGGCGATCGGGGACGGCGCGAACGACCTGGACATGTTGCAGGCCGCCGGACTGGGCGTGGCCTACAACGCGAAGCCGGTGGTGCGAGCAGCGGCCGACACGTCGGTCAGCGTCCCCTACCTCGACACCATCGTGTTCCTGCTCGGTATCTCCCGCGAGGAGGTCGAGGCGGCCGACCGCGAGAACGACCCGTCGGACGGATAACCGCCCTGACGCGGCCCCGACGTGCCACGGGGCCGCGTCATGGCGGCCCGAACACGATCGCGAAGGTCGCGAACGCCGCGACGATGAGCAGCATCACCCCGACCAGAACCGCGAGGCCCTTCATACCTGCCATGGGGTCAGTGTCCCACGGGGTGTTCCCCACCCATTTCCGGGGCCGCCAGGGCCTGACCCGGACCGACGCGTGACCCACGCCTACGCGGCGCGGCTCGTACTGTGCCGCGCCGCGACGTGTCCGGCGCGATCCCGGTCCGACAGGTCCGACACCACGTTCGCGCGCTCGGCCTGGCGTGGCGGCCCACGACACAACGCCGGCCCCGACACACGGAGTGCGGGACCGGCGCAGTAGTGCGGAATTGCTCGATGTGGTGTTGTCGGGCGACGCGAGATCGGGTTACTTCTCGCTGGACGCCTCGGAGGTGGCCGCCTCCTCTGACCCGTTTCGGCTCGCACCGTCGGCGCCGGAGGGGACCGTGACCCCGGCGGCGGCGCCGTTTCCGTTGAGGGGGGCGCCCTCACGCGCCGGAACGGGGGTCGTCTCCTGGCCGTTGGGGACGGAACGCCGCTTGGACCACAGGATCGCCCCAACGATGGCGGCGACCGCCACGACGACGATGCCCAGACGTGCGGCGAGGTTGTCCTGCAGCATCACCACACTGGGGGCGACCAACAACGCCACCAGGTTCATCACCTTGAGCAGCGGGTTGATGGCCGGGCCGGCCGTGTCCTTGAACGGATCGCCCACGGTGTCACCGATGATGGTGGCCTCGTGCGAGTCCGACCCCTTGCCGCCGTGGTGCCCGTCCTCGACCAGCTTCTTGGCGTTGTCCCACGCACCCCCGGAGTTGGCGAGGAACACCGCCATGAGCACGCCCGCCGCGATGGCGCCGCCGAGGAACCCGCCGAGCGGTCCGTAGCCCAGAGCGAAGCCGACAGCGATCGGCGTGAGCACCGCGAGCAGGCCCGGCGTGATCAGTTCACGCAGGGAGTCCCGGGTGCAGATGTCGACGACGCGGCCGTACTCCGGTTCCTCGGTGCCGTCCATGATGCCCGGACGGGTGCGGAACTGGTTGCGGACCTCCTGAACGACCCGGCCGGCCGCACGGCCCACCGCCATGATGGCCAGACCGGAGAACAGGAAGACCACGGACGCGCCGATGATCACGCCCACGAGCACGTCCGGCACGTCGAGGGACATGCTGAACGCCTCGCCCTCGGGCAGGTAGCGCTCGACCGTCGTACGGAAGGCGCCGAACAAGGCGGTCGCCGCCAGGACGGCCGTCGCGATCGCGATCCCCTTGGTGATGGCCTTCGTGGTGTTACCGACGGCGTCGAGGCTCGTCAGCACGTCCGCGCCCTTGCCTTCGACGTCGCCGGACATCTCCGCGATGCCCTGGGCGTTGTCGGCGACCGGGCCGAAGGTGTCCATCGACACGATGACACCCACCGTGGTCAGCAGACCCGTACCGGCGAGGGCCACCGCGAAGAGGCTCAGTGTGAGGTCCCCCGAGCCGAGCTGGAACGCCGCGAACACGGTTCCCGCGATGAGGAGCGCCGAATAGACGGCGGACTCCAGCCCCACCGAGATGCCCGACAGAATCACGGTCGCCGCACCGGTCTCGGAGCTCTCCCCGATCTCCCGCACGGGACGACGGTCCGTCTCGGTGAAGTAGCCGGTGAGGAGTTGGATGGCGGCCGCGAGCACGAGCCCGAGGAGGACAGCGCCGACGACGAACAGGCGTGGGTCGCCGTCGAGGGCGGCGATCTCCGCGCCGACGCCCTGAGGGCCGCCCTCCCCGTAGTTCAGTCCCGCGTAGCTGGACGGGAGGTAGAAGTAGGCGGCGATGGCGACGAGGATCGCGGAGGCGCCCGCCGAGATGAAGAACCCGCGGTTGATGGCCGCCATCCCGGACTTGTCCCGGGCCATCGGCGTGACCGCGAAGACACCGATCACCGCGGTGATGACACCGATCATCGGCACCAGCAGCGGGAAGACCAGCCCGTGGAACCCGAACGCGGCCCAGCCGAGGATCAACGCCGCGACCAGGACCACAGCGTAGGACTCGAACAGGTCCGCGGCCATTCCGGCGCAGTCGCCGACATTGTCACCCACATTGTCGGCGATAGTCGCGGCGTTCCGGGGATCGTCCTCCGGAATATTCTGCTCGACCTTTCCGACGAGGTCGGCTCCCACGTCGGCGGCCTTGGTGAAGATTCCGCCACCAACACGCATGAACATGGCCAGCAGAGCCGCGCCAAATCCGAAGCCCTCCAGCACGATCGGGGCCTGATTGCCATAGAGCAGCACAACGACCGCCGCGCCGGCGAGACCAAGGCCCACGGTGAACATTCCGGCCACACCACCGGTACGGAAAGCGATACGCATCGCGTTCCGCTCACCGCCCGCACGGGCGGCGGCGGCCACACGGACGTTTCCACGCACCGCGAGCCACATGCCCATAAACCCGGTGAGCGCGGAGAATATCGCTCCCAAGGCGAAGAACGCCGAACGTCCCGCCCTGATCCACCAGTCGTCGGCTGGCAGCAACAGGAGCAACAGGGGAATCGCGACGGCGAATATGATCAAGGTGCGAAACTGGCGTTTCAGGTACGCCGCCGCACCTTCCTGCACCGCTCTCGCGATGTTCTGCATTCTCTCGGTGCCCTGGTCGGCATTGATGACCTCGCGGACGAGAGCTCCGGCGACGGCGAGCGCGAGCAGCGCCACCACCAGGATCACGACCGCCAGGGTGAGATCCATCCCTGCCAGGGTCAACACCGAGCCATCCTCGGCAGCGAGGTTCGGCTCAGACAATCCGTCCTCCTAGGCTCAATTCTGTGGGTCAGGTAGGAAGGGGTACATTCCCGTCGCCCCGCCCGGCGTCGCGGGCTTCTTCCGCTGCAGGTCTCGTGTACCCTCCCGCTTCTCACCCCGTATGCGGAGCGCTATTCACCTTGTGGTGAATTGTCCGGCAACGCTCACACCAGGGAAATGCGGTGTCGCCGTGCACTGCTCGACCGTTTCCGCGAGATGAACGCGGACGGTGTCCCGGGATTCTACGTGGCGCGGGTCTCACTGCCTAATGGAGGCCCAAGTTCAGTACGGAGTGTGAGGAGAGTTGGGAAGGTCGGCTTCGTGTGGAATAGGCCGAGAACATTCCGGATACGCGTCTGTTTCGGTGGGGCGTTTTCGTTCTTCGCCGGAAGACCCTTGGACGCCTGACTGCGCACAGTGACCGAAAACGGTGAACGGGGAATGTTTTAGCGCGGGGTGAGCATCGAGTCGACCGTCCGCTGTAACCAATCCACCAGAATCCCGCCCACCGCGTCGGGTTGTTCCTCGTGTGGGAAGTGGCCGGCCCCCGCGACGAACCGGAGAGTCCACGGCGCGTGCGCGTGGCGATGGGCGCTCTCCACCGCCGCCGCCGGAACCACGCGGTCCAGGGAGCCGTGGAGCCGCAGGGTCGGTACTCGAATCGGACGACGCATTCGTGCCCGGTAACGGCGGCCCTCGGTCCGCAGGGGGGAGCGCGCCATCCACCGGTGGGTCGCGAGCGCGCGACGCGCCACACCAGGGACCTGGAAGGCGTCCCGGTAGCGTCGCTCGGCGACCGGATCGGACCACCCCCGGGCGTACCCACGGCGCAGGAACGACACCATGGGGGCGGCGTCCGCGTGGAGTAGGCCTCGCTCGGCCAGGATCGGTGGCCGCCAACCCAGGACCTGGCGACGCAGCCTCCCCCGCGGAAGACCGAAAAGCGACCGCCACGTGCCGGGATGCGGCGTCGACAGGACGGCGAGACCGCGGACGAGTGAGGTGTGGACGGCCGCCGTCGTCCACGCGACGAGCCCGCCGGTTCCGTGCCCGACCACGACGGCGTCGCGGGCGCCGAGAGCGCGGATGACCCCCGCGGCGTCCGCCGCGAGGGTCAGAGGGTCGTATCCGCGAGGCGGCTTGTCACTGGCGCCGTACCCCCGCAGGTCCATGGCGACCGCGCGGTACCCGGCCTCGGCGAGGGAGACCAACTGACCACGCCAGGTCCACCAGAACTGGGGGAACCCGTGGAGGAGGAGCACCAGCGGCCCCTCGCCGTACTCGGCGACGTGGAACCGGCATCCCGCGGCACTGACCGTCCGATGGGCCCACGGGCCCTCGAGCAGGACCGTACGGACGTCAGACGCGATCGACGACCCCGTCGCCGGTGTCCTCGGGCTTGCGGTGTCTGATCGCCGCGAAGGTCTGTGGCAGGCTCGCCTTGGTCTCCGGTGTTCCCCGCATACCGCGGAACCGTCGCAGCCCCCAGAGGCCGAACACGATCACCAGGAGCAGGTAGAAGCCGGTGACGATGGCGAACGCGCCCCACAACGGCAGCCAGACGTAAAGGACGAAGCCGAGGGTCGCCGACAGCAGGATGATGAACAGGTGGGCGATGACCGCCGCGGCGGCGAACATGCCCGTACCGGTCGCCACAGCCTTGGCGTCATGGGCGATCTCGGCCTTGGCCAGCTCGATCTGAAGCCGAATGAGCTCGGCGAGTTCGGTGTTGGCGTCGGCGACGAGTTCACCCACGGAGCGTTCGCTCGGCGGCTCTTGACCCGCGCCCTCGTCGCCCGGCGTGGTCTGCGCCATTGGTCGACTCCCTTCCCCCGCACCTCACTGGTTTCAGGGAACGATCCTCGCACATGTGGACACCGGTCACCGCGAAGGCCCGGCGGGGAAGCGTCGATCCCCGCCGGATTCTCCGTTCGGTCGTCAGTCGTCGTCGGACGACTTGGGCAGACGCTCGGCGATCAGGTCCATGACCGACGAGTCCGTCAACGTCGAGACGTCGCCCATCGCACGGTGCTCCGCGACGTCCCGCAGCAGTCGGCGCATGATCTTGCCGCTACGGGTCTTGGGGAGCTCCGGGACGATGAGGACACGCTTGGGCTTGGCGATCGGCCCGAGCGACGCTCCCACGTGTTGACGCAGTTCCTCGTCCAGCCCGTCGTAGGCGTCCCCGCTGAGGATGACGAACGCGCTGATCGCCTGGCCCGTCACCTCGTCCTTGGCACCCACGACGGCGGACTCGGCCACCAACGGGTGGGAGACGAGCGCCGACTCGACCTCCGTGGTGGAGATGTTGTGTCCGGAGACCAGCATGACGTCGTCGACCCGGCCGAGCAGCCACAGGTCCCCGTCCTCGTCCCGTTTCGCGCCGTCGCCCGGGAAGTAAAGACCGGGGAACCGGGACCAGTAGGTGTCCTTGTACCGCTCGGGGTCGCCCCAGATGCCACGCAGCATCCCCGGCCAGGGTTCACGGACGACGATGTAGCCGCCACCGCCGTTCGGGACGGACTCGCCCTCGCTGTTGACGACGTCCACCGCGATGCCCGGGAGCGGTTGCATCGCGGCCCCGGGCTTGCCCTCGGTGATACCGGGCAGTGGCGACACCATGAACCCGCCGGTCTCGGTCTGCCACCAGGTGTCCATGACCGGAGTGCGGTCGTGGCCGATGTTGGTGCGGTACCAGACGTACGCCTCGGGGTTGATGGGCTCCCCGACCGACCCCAGGATCCGCAGGCTCGACAGGTCGTACTGGGCCGGGATGTCGTCACCCCACCGCATGAAGGTACGGATGGTGGTGGGCGCGGTGTACAGAAGCGTGACCCCGTACTTCTGCACGATCTCCCAGAAGCGGCCCTTGTGCGGCGTGTCCGGGGTTCCCTCGTACATCACCGACGTCGCGCCGTTGGAGAGCGGCCCGTAGACGATGTAGGAGTGTCCGGTCACCCAGCCGATGTCGGCCGCGGTCCAGTAGATGTCGCGTTCGGGCTTTAGGTCGAAGACCGCCCAGTGCGACCACGACACCTGGGTCAGGTACCCGCCGGTCGTGTGCAGGATGCCCTTGGGACGCGCGGTGGTACCACTCGTGTACATGATGTACAGCGGGTCCTCGGCGTCGTGCGCCTCCGGGACGTGCTCGGTGCTCTGGCGGTCCACGACGTCGTGCCACCAACGGTCCCGCCCGTCGGTCCACTCCACGTCCTGGCCGGTGCGGCGCACGACCAGAACGGTGTCGATGTGGGGGCGGTCCGCGAGCGCGGCGTCCACGTTGGGCTTGAGCGCACTGGGGGCCCCACGCCGGTAGCCGCCGTCGGCGGTGATGACGACCTTCGCGTCGGCGTCGTCGAGGCGGCCGGCCAGCGCGTCGGACGAGAAACCTCCGAACACCACCATGTGCACCGCGCCGATGCGGGCGCAGGCCAGCATCGCCACCACGGTCTCCGGGATCATCGGCATGTAGATCGCCACCCGGTCACCCTTGGTGACGCCCAGCTCCAGCAGCGCGTTGGACGCCTGGCACACCAGGTCCTGCAGCTCCGCGTAGGTGATCGTGCGCGAGTCGCCCGGCTCACCTTCCCAGTAATAGGCAACCCTGTCGCCGTTGCCCGCCGCCACGTGCCGGTCAACGCAGTTGACGGCCGCGTTCAGCGTCCCACCGACGAACCACTTCGAGAACGGCGGTTCCCACTCCAGAATGGTGTCCCAGGTGCGTTCCCACTGCAGTCGGCCGGCCTGCTCCGCCCAGAAGGCCTGGGGGTCGGCGGCGGCCCGCTCGTAGATGTTGTCCTCGGCACGCACGTTCGCGGAGGCTGCGAGCTCCGGCGGTGGGGAAAACCGCCGCTTCTCCTGAAGCAGGTTCGACAATGTCCGCTGTTCTGACTCCCGCTCCTGCGGAGTCTCACCCATCATCGCTCCTCTACCTTGTGACCGCATTGTCTGCGCCCGGAACCCAGTTGCAGGGACCACTTCATCAGGTCGACGCCGCTGCCCACAAGGTCCGCCGAGGGGCCACTCCCGACAAAACGGACCCGCGGGCCAGCCACCGGCACGTTTCCATGATCGATTTTTCATTTCCGCTGCTCGTGGGGGCCGGCCCTCCGCCCCGCGTCACCGTCGCCCCGGAGAAGGCATTCACGGTGTTGCGCACACAGGACAGGCGCACCGTCCACAAAGGAATCCCGCCGGAAAAAGGCAGCGGAGAAGGATCACTTCGGATTCAACCGGCGAGTCGGCATGGTAACGTTGCGTATCATCCTCCTTACCGTCATCCCGCACACTTGGGCCCCGTGACAGGTGCCCCTGGCGGCGACGTTACGAGTATGTGACTATGTTGGTGTCGCTCACCCGAAGTGAGCGCCCACGAACAACAACAGCCCCTCTGGAAAAGCGGAACCGGCTCCACCCCCCCGGAGCCGGACCGTGCGATGGCCCCCGCTCTCCCCCCGGCGGGGGCCATCTTGACGGGCGTGGTCGGTTCCCTCTCACCGAGAAGTCCGGAGTTCCCTCGGGCACTGTTTCACGAGGAACGTTCCCGGGCGGATTTTCCGCACCAGGCTTTCGGATCGGGCTCGTGTTCTCAGCCGGGCACTGTTCTCGTCGGTGCCCCATTGCGGAATCCGGGCGGAACGGCGCGTCGCCCATTCTGCCCGTTCGGCATTCGCGCGGGCTCTCCTGCCAGGCCGGTTATCCACACCCCGAGGAATGACGCTTTCCCGCCGTCACGCTCCGGGGTTGAGTGCTTTCTACGCACCCAACGCCCTTGGAGTCGCCGTGGCACCCGCGTCAGCAGCCAGTTCGTCCAGCCGACCGTCTCGCCGGTCGCCACTCCTCGTCACCGGCGACCCCACCCTGCTCGAAGAGGTACTGCGCCTCACCGCCGCGGTCGGAACCGATCCCGTCGTGGCCTCCGCAGTCGCGTTCGCCCGTCGTGACTGGGACGCGGCGGCGTTCGTGATCGTGGGAGCCGACCTCGCCGAGGCCATGGCGGAGCAGGCACCGCGCCGCCATCCCAACCTGGTGGTGGTCGGACACGCGCCCCAGGGCTCCCCGGACGAGGGAACCGTGGAGCTGTGGCGCTGCGGCGTCCGCCTCGGCGCCAGGGAGGTGTTGTTCCTTCCCGAGGGCGAGGCTCGACTGACGGAGCTGTGCACCGCGCCCGGCCCGGAGACGGCGCGGGCCGCCCATCTCGTCGCCGTGATCGGTGGGCGAGGGGGCGCCGGCGCGAGCCTGTTGTCGTCCGCACTGGCGCTCGCCGGCGTACGTCGAGGCGTACGGACCCTGTTGATCGACGCCGATCCGCTCGGCGGTGGCCTCGACCTGCTCCTCGGGCACGAGAACACGCCTGGGGTTCGTTGGCAGGACCTGCTGCAACGCCAGGGACGGATCAACGCGCACGCCCTGTTCGACGCCCTCCCCACGGCCTCCGGTTTCTCCCTCCTCACGTGGGAGCATCAGACCGGCCCTCCGCCGCCGGTGCCCACCACGGCGATGCGTTCGGTACTCGCCTCGGCCGCCGGCGCCGGCCTGCTGGTGGTGGACCTGCCCCGAACCCTGGACGAGGCCGCGCGAGAGACCGTTCTGGCCGCACACCACCTGCTGGTCCTCGTCCCTGACGACGTCCATTCCGTCGTGGCCGCGAGCCGGTTGTCGGCCGTCATCCGCACCCACACCCCGCGCGGTCGTGTCGTCGTGCGCCGCGACCGCGCGCGTGGGGTGTCCCCTGACGTGATCTCCACATCGGTCGGTCTTCCCCTCGCCGGCGAGCTTCCGGACGAACCGGGCCTGCGTGCCACGCTCGAACGCGGCACCATCCCCGCGGTGCGGAGGGGATCGCCGCTACGGACGTTCTGTGACGGTTTCCTCGCCGGTCTGGACGCTGGAGAGGCGGAGCCGTGAGCCAACCGGACCTACCCGGCCGACCGGGCGACCCCCAACTGCTGGAGCGGGTGCGGGCCCGACTTCTCGGCCAGGCCGGACCGGCCACGCCGTCCCGGGTCGCGGCCGCCGTCCGGGCGGAGGGGGAGATCCTGGGCGACGCCGAGGTCCTCGCTCTCTCCCGGGAGCTCGGGGCCGAGCTCACTGGCGCCGGCCCACTGGAGCCCCTGCTGGGTCGGCCGGAGATCACCGACATCCTGGTCAACGGCCCGCACGAGGTGTGGATCGAGGCCGGTCGGGGGCTGGAGCGCGTCCCTGAGGTGTCCTTCCCCGACGACGACGCCGTCCGGTCCCTGGCCCAACGGTTGGCGGCCCAGGCCGGGCGACGGTTGGACGCGGCCGCCCCCTGGATCGACGCCCGCCTCACGTCTGGCGCTCGGTTCCACGCGGTCCTCGCCCCGCTCAGCCCGGGAGGGACCTGTCTGTCGCTCCGGCTGCCCCGTCGGCGCGTCTTCACGCTCGCCGAACTCGTCGCGGCCCACGGCCTGCCACCGGAGGGGGCGGAGATCCTCCGCGGCATCGTGGCGGCCCGTCTCCCGTTCCTGATCTGCGGCGGCACCGGAAGCGGGAAGACCACGCTCCTGAGCGCCCTACTCAGCGTCGTCGCACCCAGCGAGCGCCTGATCCTCGTCGAGGACGCCCCCGAGCTCCGCCCCGACCACCCACACGTGGTCCAACTGCAGACCCGCCCGGCCAACATCGAGGACCGCGGCGGCGTGGAGATCCACCACCTGGTGCGACAGGCACTGCGCATGCGCCCGGACCGCCTCGTCGTCGGCGAGGTCCGTGGCCCCGAGGTGACGTCCCTCCTGAACGCCCTGAACACCGGCCACGAAGGGGGTGCCTGCACGCTCCACGCCAACACGGCCGCCGACGTCCCCGCCCGTCTCGAAGCACTCGGCTGCGCCGCCGGCCTCAGCCGCGCCGCGGTCCACAGTCAATTGGCCGCCACCCGCGTGGTCGTCGCCCACCTCACCCGCTCCGACACCGGCACCCGCCGCCTCGCGGAGATCTGCTGCCTCGCCCGCGACCCCACCGGCGTCGTCCAGTCCGTCCCGGCCGCCACCTTCAACCCAACCGGCGCCCTCACCCCCGGCCCCGCCTGGCCCGAGCTCTGTCGCCGCCTCCAGGGGCACTGGACCCCGGTAGAGGTCCCCCGATGATCCCCATCGCGGCGTCACCTGACCGACAGACTCAGTACGGAGGTCACCGATGATCGCCCTCGCGGCACTTCTCACCGGGCTCACCGTCGCGCTCCTTCCTCTTCCGTCGCTGGCCCAGGACCGTGTGCGGGCACTCCACCCGCCGCCCGCGGCGGCGCGTGGACCGGGGCTCCGGGGTGTCCGCCGCGGGCTTGCCCGGCGGGCGTCGGGGGTCGACCCTCGGGGCCTCGTGGTGGAACTGCTCTCCGCGCTGATGACGGAGCTGCGTTCAGGTCTCGCGCCCACCTCCGCGTTGTCGAACGCCGTGGACCAGTTCCGGGACCGGGCGGAGCGATTGGGGCGGGTTGGGCCGGCGCTCCTCGCCGTTGGGGAACGGGCTCGGGCGGGACATGATCCGGTTCCGGAGCTCCACCGTGCCGCGTCGATCGCGGGAGCCGAGGGGTTGGGGCGGCTCGCCGCCTGTTGGCGGGTCAGCGCGCGCACCGGCGCCGCGCTGGCGCCCGTGATCGGCCAGCTCGGCGACACCCTGCGCGCGGAGGAGGAGCAGCGCCAGGAACTCAGGGCACAGCTCGCGGGGCCGCGCGCCACGTCGGTGCTGCTGGCGGTCCTGCCGGCGATCGGGCTCGCGATGGGTGCGGGTTTGTCGACTCGTCCCCTGGTCTTCCTGCTCACCACTCCGGCCGGACTGGCCTGCCTCGCGGTGGGGATCACACTCGAGGTACTCGGGCTCATGTGGACCCGACGCATCGTCCGCGGTGCTCTGGGGAGGGCGGCCCTCCGTCCTCCGACACCATGAGCGTCGTCGCGGCGGTCACGGTCGGCCTGTCCGTCGCGTTCCTGCTGCTGCCCACGCTCTCGGTGCGGCGACTTCGCGCTCTGGAATCTCGGTCGGACGGCTCCACCGCCTCCCCACGGAGGGGCGGGCCGGCCGACGTGGCGAGTGTCAGTCGGCGCGAACGCGCCCGTCGGATCGACGAGGACGCTCCGACCGCGTTCGCGATGCTCGGCGCGGCCCTCCGTGCGGGGGTCGCCGTCCCCTCGGCTCTCGCGATCGTTGGGGACGCGCTTCCCGGCCCGCTCGGCGAGGAACTGCGCATGGCCGCGGACCACGCACGGCTGGGCGCCGATCCCACGTCCGCGTGGGACGCGGCACCGGACTCGGCCCTCACCGAGCTTGGCCGCACGCTCACACGTGCCAGCACGTCAGGAGCGCCAGTCGCCGACCTGCTCGACCAGGCGGCCTCGGACCGACGCCGCACCACCCACACCAACGCGCGGGCCCGCGCCCACCGTGCCGGCGTGCTCGTCGTCCTCCCGCTCGGTCTGTGCTTCCTCCCGGCGTTCGTACTCATCGGCATCGCCCCACTCGCCGCCGGACTCCTGCTTGACCTCGCCTGACGGGCTCCGCGGAATCGGGCGATGGGCGCACGTCGACGGCTTGTCCACAGGCTGGGGAACCGCGCTGGCGATCAGCCCCGACCGTGTCCACCCTGTGGGCACCCTTCCCCGTTCCTGGGGACCAGCCCACTCCTGGGAGGTTCTGATGCGTGTGATTCCGCGGTACCCGTTCGAAAGCGACGACGCCGGCATGTCGACGGCGGAGTACGCGTTGGGCACGGTGAGCGCGTGTGCCTTCGCCGCCGTCCTCTACGTGATCCTCACCAGCACCCAGGTCGGTGACGTCCTGACGGCGCTGGTCACCGACGCGCTACAGCTCAGTGGCTAGAGCCGCGCGAGTCGACCGGGGGACCGTCACCGCGGAGATCGCGGTCGGACTGCCGTCCCTGATCCTGGTGTTGGTGGTGACGCTGGGCGCCGTACAGGCGGTGGCGACACAGGTCGCCTGTGTGGACGCGGCACGACTCGCCGCCCGCGCCCTCGCCCGGGGCGACCCGGTCGAGGCCGCCGAGGGTGTCGCCTTGGCGAGCGCCCCGGCGGACGCGGAGATCATCACCGACATCGACGCCTCTCACGCACGGGTGGTGGTACGTGCCCCGGTCGACGTTGTGGTGGGCCGCACACCCCTCACCGTTCACGGTGAGGCGGCCACACCACTGGAGGAACCCCCGTGACCCGGGACCGCGGTTCCGGAACGATCTGGGTGCTGACCTGGTGCGTCCTGGTGTGGTTCGTCGCCCTCACCTTCGTGCTCCTGGGGTCGGTCCGAGTGGACCGCCACCGCGCCGCGACCGCCGCCGACCTCGCGGCCCTCGCCACCGCCCAACGCGACGCCCGTGGCGCCTCGACCCCCTGCGCCGCGGCTGAGGAGGTCGCCGCCGCCAATGACGCGGAACTCGTCGAATGCACCGTGCGCGGCACCGTCGCCGACATCACCGTCGAACTCCCACTACGTCACTGGCCCGCCACCGTCACCGCGCGCTCCCGAGCCGGCCCCGGAACACCGCCGTGACGCCTACCCCGTCCCCGGCCGCCACCCCCAGTCCGCCGACTAGGTGGTGAGCGGGGACGGTGCGGGATGGCCACTCACGCTGGAAACGCCTCGACCACGAACGCTGGCGCGGCCCCGTTGGGGGTGTTCACACGCCGAGTTCGGCGATGAGGGACAGGGCACCCGACTTGCTCAGAGGGTCGTTGCCATTGCCGCATTTGGGGGACTGGATACAGGACGGGCAGCCGTTGGCACAGGGGCAGGTGGCGATCGCCTCGTGGGTGGCCGCGAGCCAGGACTCGGCGGCTTCGTAGCCGCGTTCGGCGAAGCCGGCCCCGCCCGGATAGCCGTCGTACACGAAGACCGTGAGTGTGCCGGTGTCGACGTGCCCGGTCGTGGAGAGACCGCCGATGTCCCAGCGGTCACAGGTGGCGAAGAGGGGGAGGAGACCGATGGCGGCGTGTTCCGCGGCGTGCGCGGCACCGCGGAGTTCCACGTCCTCGGCGCCGAGGCGTTCGCAGACCTCCGGGGCGAGCGTCCACCACACGGCTTTGGATCGCAGGACTCGTTCCGGGAGGTCCAGGGGTTCCTCGCCCAGGACGGCGCCGGTTCGGACGTCGCGTTTCAGGTAGCCCACGACCTGGCGACGGACCTCTACCTCGCCGAAGTGCAGGCGGGCGTTGGGGCCGAACGCGCGTGAGCGGATCTCCCGCAGCACCGCGATCTCGGTGACGTCCCGGGCCCACGTCGTGTACTGGGGGTCGGCGGCGTGCACCAACGCGACGCCCGACTCCAGGTCCAGTTCGTCCACCACGTAGGTCGCGCCCTGGTGCAGGTGGACCGCTCCGCTGTGCACGCTGGCGTGCGCCGCGCCCTCGTCCACGGTCCCCAGCAGCTGCCCCGTCTCCGCGTCGGCGATTTGCACCGGCGGGCCGCCCGCGCCACGCAGGTCGACCAGGGACGCGGCGCGCTCGCGTTTCGTCCAGAACCAGCCGCGTGGACGGCGGCGCAAGAGGCCTTGGAGGCTGAGGTCCTCCACGGTCTCCGGGGCGGCGGGGCCGAACAGGTCCAGGTCGCCCTCGCGCAGCGGCATCTCCTCGGCGGCGGCGCACAGGTGCGGGCCGAGCACGTGCGGGTTGTCGGGGTCGAGGACGGAGGACTCCACTGGACGGTCGAAGACCGCCTCGGGGTGGTGGACGAGGTAGGTGTCGAGTGGATCGTCCCGCGCGATGAACACCGCGAGGGCGTCCTGCCCCGATCGACCCGCGCGCCCCGCCTGCTGCCACAGCGACGCCAGGGTCCCCGGCCACCCGGCGATCACCACGGCGTCCACCCCGGCGATGTCGACCCCCAGTTCCAGGGCGTTGGTGGCGGCGAGGCCCAGCACCGCTCCACTGCGCACGTCGCGCTCGAGCCGCCGCCGGTCCTCGGCCAGGTATCCCGCCCGGTAGGCGGCGACCCGCTCCGCGATCGGCTCCCCGTGGCGTTCGGCGAGGTGGCGCCGCGCGGTCACCGAGACGACCTCCGCGCCCTGTCGGGAACGCACGAACGCCAGGGTCTGTACCCCCTGTCCGACCAACGTGGCCAGCACGTCGGCGGCCTCGGCGGTGGCCGATCGGCGGATGACCTCTCCGTCTCCGCCGCGTCCCCGGGAGGACGGGCTCCGTTCGGGCTCGGGCTCGACGAGTGCGACGCAGGTGGCGCCGTGGGGCGCGCCGTCGGTCGCCACGGGCGTCACGGGCAGGCCGATCAACCGGCTCGCACTAACCTCGGGCTCGGCGGAGGTGGCCGAGGCGAGGACGAACGTGGGTGCCGACCGGTAGCCCGCGCAGACACGGCGCAGGCGGCGGATCACGTGGGCGATGTGGGACCCGAAGACGCCCCGATACCGGTGGGACTCGTCGATGACCACGTACCGCAACCGACGGAGGAACCCGCTCCAGGCGGCGTGCCGACCGAGGAAAGCGTGGTGCAGCATGTCCGGATTGGTGAGGACGAGGTTCGCGTTGCGCCTGATCCACGTACGGTCCGCCGGCCGGGTGTCGCCGTCGTAGGTGGCGACGGTGAGGTCGGGCAGGCCCAGTGCCCGCAGCGAACGTTCCTGGTCGGCGGCCAGGGCCTTCGTCGGCGCCATGTACAGCACCGTCCCGCCGCTCTGGATCGCGTCCACGCTCGGCAGGAGGAATCCCAGTGACTTGCCGGACGCCGTTCCAGTGGCCATGATCACGTGCTCGCCCGCGCGCGCGAGCTCCGCGGCGTGGGCCTGGTGTGACCACGGGGCGCTGATTCCGAGCGCCGCGAGGCGTTCCCGGAGGTCATCGCCCACCCACTCCGGCCAGTCGACGGTGACGCCGCTGCGCTTCGGCAGCGTCCGCACATGCGCGATGTCAGAGGGCAGCCCACGTCCCGGCCCGGCGCTGAGCAGCTCTGACCACGGATTCACACGAATACCTCCCCACGTCGCAGGATACGAACCAATGAACGGGTAAGTATCAACACGGACGCAGTGCCGACCGCGCGGTACCGTGGGTTTCTCGGCGATAGCCCGCAAATGCGCGAGTCAAACGTGGTTGAATGCCGCACTGCGGGGTAACGCCCGGCACAGACCCCACGCGGCCGACGGCCGCGGTACGGCGCTGGAGGACTAGTGGACTTGAAGCTGGAACACTACACCGAGGACGACACCGAGATCGTGGTCGTTGAGGGTGAGATCGACGTCTATACCGCCCCCCGGCTGCGCGAGCTTCTCATCGACCTGGTGAACCAGGGACGATTCCACTTGGTCGTGGACATGGAGAAGGTGGAGTTCCTGGACTCGACCGGCCTTGGGGTACTTGTCGGCGGCCTGAAGCGGGTGCGCGCGCACGACGGCACCCTGGACCTCGTGTGCAAGCAGGAGCGCATTCTGAAGATCTTCCGCATCACCGGACTGACCAAGGTCTTCGGGATTCATGACACGGTCCGCGATGCGATCGATAACCGCAAGACGCAGTAGCAAAAACGGTTAGCGATGGCACTCGTTCAGCTTTCGATCAGCGCGTTGCCCGTCCATGTTCGTACGGCGCGGCTCGTCGCTTCCGCCGTCGCCCGCCGCTCAGGCCTCCCGGAGTCAGCACTTGACGAGGTACGGCTCGCGGTCGGCGAGGCCTGCTCTCGTGCGGTGGAGAACCATCGCACCCACTGCCCGCAGCAACCGATCACCGTCGAGCTGCGGGAGCACATCCAGTCATCCCCCGGCCCCGGCCGGTTCGAGGTGACGGTTCTGGATCGGGCCCCGGGAGCCGAGCGGCCCCCGGGTGGTGGCGGTGTCCCGACCGCCGCCCTGCCCTACGCGGAGGCGGGGGAGGTCTCCGGGCTGTCCCCCGACATCGGCCTCGCGGTGATCAGCGGTCTCGCGGATCAGGTCGACGTCGAGGGCTCGGCGAACGGTACGACGATTCGGATGAGCTGGCCCATCGGCGACCAGCAACCGTCGGAGACCGGCACCCGCACCGGCGAGTTCAGCGGCTGACGCGACGCGGTGCGTCGCGGCGAGACCGGCGACGCACCGCGCGAACACCGACAATCCCCCGGCGCGGCCCCGAGCGGAGGTGTCCACGGTCGGGTGCCCCGACTCGTGCGCGCCTGTGTCCGACAGCGCGTGCCGCGGGGAGGTCCCCTCGCGACCCCCTAGTCACACCCCTGGGTCGATACCGGCTCGGTCGCCGCGACACCCTCCTCGGCGTTCTCCGCCACCTCCTCCGCGGTCAGCACGTACCCGGTCTCCGTCTCCTGCGTCGCCGCCGCGAAGACCACCCCGTACACGGTCCCGTCCGGTGCCAACAGCGGGCCGCCGGAGTTCCCGGGCTGGACGTTGGCACGCACCTGGAAGATCTCTCGGCTGACCTGCTGTTCCTGGTAGAAGTCCGGCCCCTGCGCCGACTGGCGGACCCGGATGCGGGCCGGCATCACCGTGAACCCGCTGTTGCGCGGGAATCCCGCGACGACGGCGTCGTCACCCGCCTCACCCTCGGTGTCGAACTCCAGCGGCTCCAGGCCGAGGCCCTCGACCTCCAGCACGGCGAGGTCCTGCTGGGGGTCGTACAGAACGACGGTGGCCGGAAGCTGCTCACCGGAGCGGGTGACCACGCGCAGGTCCTCGCGAACGCCGGCGACCACGTGGGCGTTGGTCATGATCCGGTCCGGGGCGTAGGCGAATCCCGTCCCCTCGACCCGGCGTTCGCAGTCGGGAGCGGCCCCCAGGACCTTGACCACGCTCTGCCCGGCGTCCCGGAGCTCCTCGGTGTTCAGTACGTCGGGGTCGGGCGGCTCCACCTCGATGGGGGTGCCCGGGCCGATCCCGCTGAAGACCTGGGGGAACTCGCTCTGGTCCACGGCCTGACGGAACTCGGAGAACCACGTGTTGACGCCGTCGGGGATGGCACGATCCACGGCGTGCAGTACCCGGGAGTTCTCGATCTGGTTGCTGACCACCGGGATGGAGGAGTTGGCGAGCGCGCTCCCGATGAGCCATGCGATGAGCAGAACCGCCGAGGCGTTCACCACGACCCCGCCCAGGGCGTCCAGGACACGAACGGAGTCCCCGGTGACACGGTTGCGTAGGAGGGCCCCCAGGTAGGAGGCCGAGAACTGGCCCACGGCGGCGCTCAGGAAGACCGCCGCGACCGCGAGCAGCGCCTGCTGTCCGGGATCGGAGACCAGTTCCATGATCAACGGGGGAAGGCCGATCGCGGCGGCGATACCACCACCCAGGAGGCCCGCGAAGCTCAGTACGCCGACGATGAACCCCTGGCGGTACCCAGCGAGCGCGAAGAGCAGAGCCACCGCGACGAGGATTACGTCCAGCACGGCGCCCTCCGATGCTCCTGCCCCCAGAGTAGCGTCGGAGCACTCACCCGAGCAGGGACTCCACGCTGACCACCTCTGGGTTGTCCTGATTGGGCGGCTCCCACCCGGCCAGTGTCAACAGGTCGTTGAGCACTCCGGCCGTGAAGCCCCACACCACCATTCCTCGTACCCGAAACGCCACCCCACTCCGCTTGGGTCCGTAGACGACGCGCAGGCGGTTCCCGGGATCGATCAGCTCCCGGACCGGTACCCGAGCCACTCCGGCGACCTCGCGCGGGTCCGCGACCCGCACCGGACCCGGTACGCGCCACCAGGCGAGAATCGGCGTCACCCGGTTTCCGCTGTTGGACAGGTACACCTCGGGCAGCTCCGCCAGTACGGTCACGCCGCTGGGGTCCAGCCCGGTCTCCTCCTGCGCCTCCCGCAGCGCGCACTGCGCGGCACTGCCGTCATCGGGCTCCACGGCCCCGCCGGGGAAAGCGGGCTGCCCGGCGTGGTGACGCAGGCTGTCGCCGCGTTGCGTGAGGAGAACGTCCGGACCGTCCTCTCCGTTCCCGAAGAGCACCAGGATGGCGGATCGGCGCCCTCCCTCCTCCGGGGGACGCATCAGGAGCGGGACCGGCGCGTCGATAGCCCGGTCGCGCAGGGAGAGGAGCCACTCCGGAGGTGGCGTCCCGGTCACGAGAACGGCCCCTGCCGCACCAGCTTGCGCGCGGCCGCCTCGTCGGTCGGCCCCTCACCGAAGGACGGGCACATGGGGGCGAGCGTGCAGGCCCCGCACGCCGGCCGTCGGGCGTGGCACACGCGGCGCCCGTGCCAGATCAGGCGGTGCGACAGCAGGGTCCAGTCCTTGGCGGGGAAGAGCGTGGCCACCGCGGACTCGATCTTCTCCGGGGTGGACTCGTCCGTCCACTTGAACCGGCGCACCAGGCGGGAGAAGTGGGTGTCGACCGTGAGACCGGGCACACCGAACGCGTTTCCGAGCACCACGTTGGCCGTCTTTCGTCCCACCCCCGGCAACGTCACCAGATCGGCCAGGCGCCCGGGAACCTCGCCGCCGTACCGGTCGCACAGTTCCTGTCCCAACCGCAGGATGCTGTCGGCCTTGGAACGGAAGAAACCGGTGGAACGGATGAGCTCCTCGAGTTCGGTCCGGTCCGCCGCGGCGTAGTCCTCGGCGGAGCGGTAGCGCTCGAACAACGCGGGCGTGACCATATTGACCCGCTTGTCGGTGCACTGCGCGGACAGAATCGTCGCGACCAGCAGCTCCAAGGAGTTAGTGAAATCAAGCTCACAGTGCGCGTCGGGATACAGCCGCACCAACTCCGGTACATCCGCCGTGCCCGCCGCACGAGGGCGAGGCGGGTTTCCCCCGTGGGTGTGGGTTCCTCGTACCGCTGCGAGGCCGCGGCTGGCGCAGTGGAGTGGTGCACAACTCCCAAGACTACGGACTCCGCCAAGTTGGGTGTCCGAGGACCACGACTCGGACCACTGCCCCGTGAATCCGCGTCCACAGTGCCCGCGCACACCGAAATGGTCGGCCCCGTTGAGGCATCACACAATCACAGAATGTAACTATCGAGTAAGGGTGCGTTCTCTCGGGGCGGGAAAGATCCCAAGAGATGACCTAGTATCGAAGGTGCTGACTGATGTTGGCGCAGGCCACGACGGGCCGAGGTAACGGAATTGAATCGCACGGGGCCCGCGATGCGTCACACTGATGTGCGGTCAGGGGTGCATTGGAGGAATTGGTGGACGAGACCAACGAGGTACTGGGCCACGCCCCGCTGTTCGAGGCATTGGACGAAGAGGGCGGGGCTGCCCTTCGCGCCTCGATTACCGAGGTTCGTCTCGGACGTGGACAGACCCTGTTCTCGGAGGGCGACGAGGGCGACCGGCTGTACGTCGTGATCAGCGGCAAGGTGAAGCTCACCCGCGCCGCGGTCGATGGCCGGGAGAACCTGGTCAGTGTCCTTGGCCCCTCGGAGATGTTCGGGGAGCTCTCCCTGTTCGACCCGGGCCCGCGGACCGCCAGCGCTGTCGCTGTCACCGACACCATTCTCGCCGGCCTGGGCCACGAGGACCTGCGTCCGTTCGTCTACGGCCAGCCCGAGGTCGCCATCGTGCTGCTGAAGGCGCTGGCCCGGCGGCTGCGGAAGACCAACGACGTCATGGCCGACCTGGTCTTCACCGACGTGCCCGGCCGCGTCGCCAAGGCCCTGCTCGACCTCGCCGACAAGTTCGGCAAGGAGGGCGAGGACGGCTTGCACGTGCACCATGACCTGACCCAGGAGGAGCTCGCCCAGCTCGTGGGCGCGTCCCGGGAGACCGTGAACAAGGCACTCGCCGAGTTCGCGCTGCGGGGGTGGCTGCGCATAGAGGCGAAGGCCGTCGTCCTGATGGACGTGGAGCGCCTGCGCCGCCGCGCACGCTGAGACACCGTTGAGGGGAGATCCGCCGTCCGCGGCGGACCACCCTTCATCCGCGGCGGGGACGACGACATCGCCATCGCCCGACGTCCCGAGCGGCCGTAGTCCAGCTGGTCGGCGTCGATTCGATGACGGGTGCCGCCGACGTCGCCGCGCGTCGGAGCCACCATGTCGGAGCGTATGCCCCCGGTGGGGAGAGGCCCTCGGTCACCGGCGACGCGTGACTGATGGCGTGTGCCGGATGCCGGATGGTCCGTGCAGGCCCGGCCGTCTCGGGGCGACAGCGTGGTCGCGCCGGTCAGAGCGGTACTGAGGCTGAAGAAGCCCAGCCGCACCTCATCGAGGGTCCACGGCGGTAGCCCCTCGGGCGCGGGGGCCTCCGCGAGCCCCCACCCCTCCGCCGGGAGGGCGCTCGGTCTAGTCGAACCTGAGGTCGTCGGGGGTCTCGCCGCGCGACCTCAGGAAGTCCAACTGGGCCCGGACCGACGCCAGTGCCGGCCCGATGAGCGTGTCGTCGATCTCGGTGTAGACGCGGGCCACGATCTCGCGCGGAGAACGGGCTCCGGCCTCGATCGCGGCACGGATCTGATCCAGCCGTTCCTGACGGTGCCCCCGGTAGGTGGCGATGGCGCCGGCGGCGTCCGAGATCAGTGGCCCGTGGCCCGGCAGGAGCGTGACCACCCCCGCCTGGGCGATCAGGTCCTCGAGCCGCGCCAAGGTGTCCATGTAGTCACCCAACCCCGCCTCCCCGAGCACCGTTGACCCTCGACCGAGGACGGTGTCACCGGTGAGGATCGAGCGGTCCGCCGGCAGGTGGAAACTGACCGAGTCCGGCGTGTGCCCGGGCGTGGCCACCACGCGTAGCTCCAGGCCGGCCACTTTGATCGTCTCCCCGTCGCGGAGAGAGTCGGTGTCCCCCACCACGAGGTCGGGGTCCACGGCCCGCACCGGGGCACCGGTGAGCTCCGCGAAGTAGGGAGCTCCTTCGGCGTGGTCGGGGTGGTGGTGCGTGAGCAGCACCAGTTCCACGTGCGCGCCGCGTTCCTGCAGGGACCGCGCCACCCGCTCCAGGTGGCGTTCGTGGTGGGGGCCGGGGTCGACCACGACGACCCCGTGCGCGTCCGGCTCCCGGACGACCCAGGTGTTGGTGCCGTCCAGCGTCATCGGCCCCGGGTTGGGGCACAGCATGGCGGTCGCACGGGTGGTTCCCGAACCGTCGATCTTCACCGTCTACCTCGCGATCCGTGGCGGCTGGTACTCGCGGCCGTCCGGCGCCACGAGGACAACGGAGTCGTTGGCCCGCCGCCGGACGGCGGGCTCGACAGGGTGGAGGTCCCGCCGCAGCTCGAGGATGGTGTCCAGGGTGGCGGTCCGGGAGAGTTCGGCCAGTTCCCGCAGGGTCTCCGACGTGGGCAACGCCATCGGCAGTCCGCCGGCGTCCCAGTGGTCGACCGCCTCCGCCGGGGTCATCCACACGAGGCGGTCCGACTCGGGGCTGGCCACCCGGGGCTCCTGGTCAGGGGGCACCACCGCGACGAAGAAGCGGGTGTCGAACCGCTTGCGCTCGGTGCGGGGTGTGACCCAGCGCGACCAGGGCCGCAGCAGGTCCGCCCGTACCGTGAGCCCGCGGTGGGCGAGCATCGCCGCGAAGGAACGGTCAACGGGCGGGAGACCGGTCGCTGCGCCCTCCGGCCGGGCCGAAGGTCCGTCCAGGGGGTGCGTCGCGGGACCGGCGAGGAGCACTCCGGACTCCTCGAAGGTCTCCCGGACCGCGGAGTACACGAACGACGCCGCGTGCTCCCGTGATACGCCGAACCAGGCCGCCCAGCGCTCCGGCTGGGCACCGATCCAGGGAAGGCACGCCCGCGCGTCGTCCACGTCCTCGGCGTCCACCGCCCCGCCGGGGAAGACGTACAGTCCCGCCCCGACCCGCATGGTGGCGGCGCGACGCAGGAGACACACCTGGAACGCGCCGCCGACCCCGGGACGAAGCAGGATCACCGTCGCGGAGTCACGAGGCGCCACCGGGTCGGTGTGTCCCGCCAGAACCGCGTTCCGCCAGCTCGCACCGTCCGTCATGGCCGCCTTCCGCCGAACTCAGCCCTCGGTCAGCTCCACAATCATCTCAACCTCGACGGGAACGTCCAACGGCAGGGCCGCAACGCCAACAGCGCTGCGGGCGTGCACGCCGGCCTCACCGAAGACCTCGCCGAGCAGCTCGCTGACGCCGTTGATGACCTGGGGCTGGCCACCGAATGAGGGGTCACTGGCCACGAACCCGACCACCTTGACCACGCGGGCCACCTTGGACAGCTCGCCGACCTCCGCCTTGACCGCGGCGATGGCGTTCAGACCGCACACCGCGGCGAGCTCCTTGGCCCGCTCGGCCGTCACCTCGGCACCGACCTTGCCGGTCGCCAGCACCACACCGTCCACCCGCGGGACCTGGCCCGAGACGTAGACGTAGTTTCCGGTGCGGAGGGTGGGCACGTAGGCGGCGACGGGGGCGGCCACCTCCGGGATGGTGAGTCCCAGCTCGGCGATACGCGACTCGGGAGTTACGGCGGTCACTGGCGTTCTCGCTTCATGTAGGCAACGTACTGCTGGTTCCTGGGGTCGGTGCCCTCCGGCAGGGGAGCGGGCACCACGGAGACCAGCTCCCAACCGTCCTCACCCCAGTTGTCAAGGATCTGCTTGGTCGCGTGCGACAACAGCGCGACCGTCTGGTACTCCCACTTCGTCATGGCCGACACACTACTTCACCGTAGACTTCGAGGAGTGAGCGCACGCGGTCCGGCACCAGACAACTCGGCTCCCCGCCTGCACGTCGTGACGGGCAAGGGCGGAACCGGTAAGACGACTGTCGCGGCCGCCATGGCGCTGAGCCTCGCCGCGCGCGGCCATCGTGTCCTGCTGATGGAGGTCGAGGGACGTCAGGGCATCGCCGAGCTCTTCGGCACCCCGCCCCTTCCCTATGACGAACGCTGGATCTCCGGGGTGGGGGACGAGGGCTCGGTGCACGCGCTCGCGGTCGACGCCGAGCAGGCGCTGCTGGAGTACCTGGACATCTTCTACGGGATCCGGCGCGCCGCCCACGCGCTGACCCGGCTCGGAGTGGTCGACTTCGCGACCACCGTCGCGCCGGGCATGCGTGACGTCCTGCTCACCGGCAAGGCGGTGGAGGCGGTCCGCCGTCGGCGCGACCCCGCGCGCCGCTCGCGCTGGTCCTCGGAGTCCGACCGTCCCGTGGACGGCGACCAGGAGTTCGCCTACGACCGCGTCGTGCTCGACGGGCCGCCCACCGGTCGGATCGCCCAGTTCCTCAGTGTCAACGCCGAGGTCGCCGGTCTCGCCAAGGTGGGGCCGATCCGCAACCACGCGGAACGCGTCATGCGGGTCATCCGTTCCCCTCAGACGGCGGTGCACTTCGTGACGACCCTGGAGGAGATGCCGGTGCAGGAGTCCCTGGACGGCGTCGCCCAGGTGCGGGACACGGGGATCCCCGTCGGCGGCCTGCTGTTGAACATGACGCGGGAGCAGCTCCTCTCCGACGCCGAGCTGGCGCGGGCCGCGGCGGGTGACGTGGACACTGCCGACCTGCGCGACGCCCTGGAGTCGGTGGACACACCCCAGGCGTCCCGGGCCGCGGATCTCCTCGCACGCGAACTCGTGGGGCACGCCCGCCGGATCGGCGTGGAGAAGCGGATGCGCCACCGCCTGGAGGAGGTCGAGCTTCCCGTGACATCGCTGCCGCTCCTGCCCGACGGTGTGGACCCCGCCGGGCTCCGCGAACTGGCCAAGCACCTCACCGCGGTGGGCACGCCATGAGCGAGCTAACCATCCCGCCCCCCTCCGGATCCCGCGGCAACCCGGCCCTGGACTGCGACGCCCTTCTCGTCGACGCCGAGACGCGCATCGTCGTCTGCTGCGGCGCGGGAGGCGTGGGCAAGACCACCACCGCGGCGGCCCTCGCGCTCCGGGCGGCTGAGCTCGGTCGGGACGCCGTGGTCATCACGGTGGACCCGGCACGCCGGCTCGCCCAGGCACTCGGCCTGACGGAGCTGGACAACACCCCACGACCCGTGGAGCTGGGACCCGGTGCGCGGGGAAGCCTGCACGCCATGATGCTCGACATGAAGCGCACCTTCGACGAGGTCGTCACCGACAACGCCGACCCCGCCCGCGCCGAGGAGATCCTCGCCAACCCCTTCTACCAGTCGCTGTCGACCAGCTTCTCCGGCACACAGGAGTACATGGCGATGGAGAAGCTGGGGCAGCTCCGGCGGGACGGTGACTGGGACCTCATCATCGTCGACACCCCGCCGAGCCGGTCGGCGCTGGACTTCCTCGACGCCCCCAAGCGCCTCGGCCGGTTCCTTGACGGCAAGCTCATCAGGTTCCTGACCGCGCCCGCCGGCGGAAACGGACGCGCTTACCTGCGCATCCTCGGCACGGGGTTCGGGCTGGTGACGGGGTTCGTCAACAAGGTCGTCGGGGCCCAGGCGCTGCGGGACCTCCAGACCTTCGTGACCCAGTTCGACGCGGTGTTCGGTGGCTTCCAGGAACGGGCGCGACGCACCTACGAACTCCTGCAGGCCCCGGGGACCGCGTTCCTGGTGGTCGCCGCGCCCGAGAGCGACGCACTACGCGAGGCGTCGTACTTCATCGAACGGCTGGGCTCCGACCGGATGCCGATGTCGGGGCTCGTGCTGAACCGCACGCACCACAGTGACCTGACCTGGCTGACCGCAGCGGAAAGCGGCGCCCGGGCCGACGCCCTCGACGACGCGGGGCGATCCCCGCTCGCGGCGTCGGCCCTGCGCCTGCACGCCGACCGACTGCGGGCCCGAGCGAAGGAGACGCGGGTGCTGGCGGAGTTCACCGCACAGCATCCCGCCATCCCCCTCGTGGAGGTCCCCGCCCTCCCCGAGGACGTCCACGATCTCTCGGGCCTGCACAAGGTCGGACGCTCGTTGTCTGTGGAGGACCGCGCCGCCTCGTGACGGCGCGGTCCTCCCCCGTGCTCAGCTCGCGATGAGCTCCTCACGGTTCTCGTTCTCCTCCGGGCCACTGGCGCGGAGGTAGTCCGCTCGGGCGCGCTCCAGCAGCGCCCGCCAGGAGGTCACGTCCGGGCGGCGTCGTAGTAACGCGCGACGCTCCCGTTCGGTCATCCCTCCCCACACGCCGAACTCGATGCGGTCGTCCAAGGCGTCCGCCAGACACTCCGTCCGGACCGGACAGCCCCGGCACAGCATCTTCGCTCGGTTCTGTTGGGCCCCCTGGACGAACAGCGCGTCCGGGTCTCCTTCGCGACACAGGCCCCTACTTGCCCAATCATTGCTCCACATGCTGTCCCACTCCCATAGTTCATCATGTGTGGCCGTTTGCGGTCGGCAGGATGAGCAGGACGAATCCCCAGGCAACACTGTGGGGGATCCGCGAGGGGCACTGACTCATTTCCCAATAACCGCTCAGGGCACGAAGCTATGAATTGCGAGGACATCCCAACAGCCCCCATTGGGCCCATTTATGGAATAGTCCGAGCGGGCCATTCGCACCGTGTCGGGTGACTGACAGTCCGCGTTGGTGATCTTCGACACCGGGCCGTCGCCACTTCCGTCCCGTCCGCAACCTTGCAGCATCGGACCCTCACACCATGCGATTCCGGCTACGAAGACGCGTAGTCTTAGGGACGTGGGACGAGCGACTGTGGTGCAGCGGATCGGCCAGCTCTTCGGTGTCAGTGTCATGGCGGGAGTGCTAGTGGCCGCCATGATCCTGCCTGCGGTGGGCGGACTCGGTCTGACCGCGCGCGACGTCGCGACCGGCTTCCTCAACATGCCCAGCGAACTCGAGACGCTGACGCCCCCGCAGCGGTCGATCATCTACGACAGCGAGGGGGGCGAAATCGCGCAGGTCTATGACCGAAACCGCGAGCTCATCGAGCTGGAGGACATGTCGCCGATCCTGCAAGAGGCCATCATCGCCATTGAGGACAGCCGTTTCTACGAGCACGGTGGCATCGATATCCAGGGCACCTTCCGCGCCGCGATACGCACCTTGCGCGGGGACACCCAGGGTGGATCCTCCATCACGCAGCAGTACGTGAAGAACGTCCTCGTGGAGAGCGCGACCTCCCGCGAGGAGGTCGAGGACGCCCAGGCCGAGACCCTGGCCCGCAAGATCCGCGAGCTCCGCTACGCCGTCACCCTGGAGCAGGAGCTCACCAAGGACGAGATCCTGGAGGGCTACCTCAACATCGCCTACTTCGGCGACGGCGCCTACGGCGCGGAGTCCGCGTCGCAGCACTTCTTCAGCGTGAGCGCCGACGAGCTCGAACTCGACGAGGCCGCGACCCTCGCCGGGGCGGTCCGGTTCCCGTTCCAGTACAACCCCCGGTTGAACCCCGACGAGGCGGTGGACCGGCGGAACACGGTGCTGGACCGGATGGCCGAGAACGAGATGATCACGTGGGAGGAGGCCGAGGAGACCAAGGAGGCCGACCTCGACCTCGACGCCGCGGACATGCCCGACAACGGATGTGTGCCGTCCGACGCGCCGTTCTTCTGTGACTACGTGATCAACCACATCACCAACAGCGAAGAGTTCGGTGAGGACGAGGAGGAACGGGACCGCTGGCTGAAGACCGCGGGCCTGGAGATCCACACCACCCTCGACCCCGACATGCAGGAGGCCGCCCAGGACGCGGTCGACAAGTGGGTCCCCCGGGACAACGAGTCGCGCAAGGTCGCGGCGGAGGTCCTGGTCGAGCCGGGGACGGGCGAGATCCGCGCCATGGCGCAGAGCCGCGACTACGGGCCCGACGAGGACGAGCTGGGCGTCACGTCCATCAACTTCACCACCGACTACGACAACGGTGGCAGCACCGGCTTCCAGGCGGGCTCGACTTTCAAGACCGTCACCCTCGCGGCAGCGCTCGACCAGGGGCTGGGCTTCGGCACGTCCTTCGACTCACCGGGCAGCATGACCATCACCGGGCAGACCAACTGCGAGGGCGGCACCCTCGCGCCCTGGTCCGTGAGCAACGCCGGTGAGAGCGACTCCGGCGGGCACAACATGATCTCCGGCACCAAGGGGTCGGTGAACACCTACTTCGCCCAACTTCAGCGGCGGGTCGGACTCTGCGACGTGATCGAGATGGCCGAGACCCTCGGTCTCGAGCGCGCGGACGGCACGAGCTTCGACAACCCCAACACCCAGGCCAACAACTCCTTCACGCTCGGCAGTGAGGAGGTCTCGCCTATGCGCGTCGCCAACGCCTACGCGGTGTTCGCCTCCGGCGGCCAACTGTGCGAGCCCCAGCCGTTCACCGAGATCTACGACAGCGTCAAGGACGAGACACTGGAGTTCGACTCCGACTGTGAACAGGTGATCGACGAGGACGTCGCGGCCGGCGTGAGCTACATCCTCAGCCAGACGTTCAAGGGCGGCACGACCAACGGACTGGACATCGGCCGTCCCGCCGCCGCCAAGACGGGCAGTACCGACGGCACGGCCGCCGCCTGGTTCGCCGGGTTCACCCCCAACCTCTCCGGCGCGGTGTTCGTCGGCGACCCGCGTGGGCCGCAGGAGTACCCGCTGCGCAACGTGAACATCGGCGGGCGCTACTACGGCCAGGTGTACGGCGCGACCATCCCCGGGCCGATCTGGCAGGAGACGTTCCGCGAGGCCGTCGAGAAGATCCCGGAGGAGAGCTTCCCCTCCGCACCGTCACGGTTCGGGTCCACGTCCTCCCAGCCGAGTGGTGGGGGCAGTGACACCCAGACCGCGGCGGCGGGCGGTGTTCCCGACGTGGTCGGTCAGACGGAGGAGGCGGCGGTCGCCGCCCTCGACGACGCCGGCTACAACGTCAACGTGTCCGGAAGCCCGATCTCCTCGGCGGAACCCGCGGGGAGCGTCGCGGCGGTGAACCCCGACCCGGGGACCAGCCTGCCGTCCGGGGCGACCGTGAACCTGTTCCTCAGCAATGGTGAGGGTGGGGCCGACGGCGCTTTGAACGATCACGGCCAACCGGCGATCTGGCCGGGCTCCACCCGTGACCCCGACCACGGCGAGGCCTGACCAGTCCCGACGCGTCCTGGTGACGAACCGTGGGGGCTCTTCCGGACGGTTCACCATCCGGAAGAACAGGCGTCCAGCGGAGCGGCGGCCCCTCGTGGGCGCCGCTCAGGCGAGCTGGCGGCGTACCTCGGTCGAGACCCGCTTGCCGTCGGCGCGGTCCCCGACCCGAGGCAGGACCTCCTTCATCACCGCGCCCATCTGGGTCGCCCCCGTCTCGGAGATGACGGTGGACACGATCTCGGCGAGTTCGTCATCGCCGAGCTGAGCGGGGAGGTACTCGCCCAGGACCACGGCCTCGGCGCGCTCGGCCTCGGCGCGCTCCTCCCGGCCGCCGGTGTCGAACGCCTCGGCGGCCTCCCGGCGCTTCTTGACCTCGCGCGCGATGATCTTCTGGATCTCGTCGTCGTCGAGTTCGCGGGCGGTCTCGCCCGACGTCGACTCGGTGGAGACCACGGTGAGCACCATGCGCAGGGTGCGGGCGCGCACCGCGTCACGTTGCTTCATGGCGCTCGTGAGGTCGCTTTGTAGACGTTCTTTCAGCTCGGACATGAACCCTGATCCTACGGCGTTCCGGCGGGACGCTCGCGGGGTTTTCGCCGCGGTGCCGAGGATCTGCCACGATGAGAGGGAGTCGGAAGGGAAGTGTCCATGGGTGAGCGTGCTCCATCGATCCGTTCCATCGGGATGGGCGCGGCCGGCGTGGCCGCGATCGGCGCCGCGGGCCTGGCCTACGCCGGGCTCGTCGAACGGAACTGGTTCCGGCTTCGCCACTATGAGGTTCCTCTCCTCCCGCCCCGAAGCCCTCGGCTGCGGATTCTCCACCTCGCGGACGCCCACCTGACTCCGGGACGCCGCCGGATGATCGACTGGATCCGCGGCCTGGACGACTACGAACCCGACCTCGTGGTGAACACCGGGGACTCGCTGGCGTCCGCGGACGCCGTCGAACCCTTCCTCGACGCACTGGGGCCGCTCCTACGACGCCCCGGCGTGTTCGTCTTCGGCTCCAACGACCTCTACGGGCCGCAGTGGAAGAACCCGGCGCGCTACCTGTGGCGCAGTAGCCACAAGGACTACGAGGTCCGTCGGGTCCCCGACCTGCCGTGGGAGCACCTCAGCGCCGCGATGACCTCGGCGGGGTGGCTCGACCTCAACAACCGCAAGGGCGACGTGAAGGCCGGGACGCTCGACGTCGCGGTGGCCGGTATCCACGACTCCCACATCAAACGGGACCGCTACGACCTGATCGCCGGCCCCGCCGACCCGGGCGCCGACCTCCGTCTGGGCGTAATGCACTCCCCGGAACCGGCCAACCTGGACCGGTTCACCGCGGACGGCTACCAACTCCTGCTCGCCGGCCACACCCACGGCGGCCAGATCTGCCTCCCGGGCTACGGGACGCTGGTCACCAACTGCGGCATCGACCGCCACCGCGCCCGTGGCCTCAGCCGCAACGGCGACTCCTACCTCCACGTCTCCGCCGGCCTCGGCACCTCCCCCACCGCCCCCGTCCGTTTCTTCTGCCGCCCCGAGGCCGCCCTCCTCGACATCGTCGCGCGATAGTCGTTACCGCACCACCACGAATGTCCGTTACACTGTGATGCGGAACCTCGGGGTGTAGCGCAGCTTGGCAGCGCGCTTCGTTCGGGACGAAGAGGTCGTGGGTTCAAATCCCGCCACCCCGACCAGCCAAAACGCCAGTCCATACGGACTGGCGTTTTTGTTTTGGGAGACCGATGGGAGACCACGACTCCAAGGTCTCCCATCGTTGACTGCCTCGAGATGAGCTGACGCCGAGCCGTGCGCGTCGATACCCCTCCTCACAAGCACCGAGTGTCGATTCCGGCTCGACAGTACACAGTGTTGCGGCCTTCGGACTCACGCGACGAAACTAGGACATACATTCGCTTTATCGGGATTTTCCAGTGGAGAAGATGGAATCCCGCTAGCTTGCCGGACATGCCGAGCAAACCACATGAGGCTCTTCACCAGATCTTCCGTGAGGACACCTCTCTGATATCGCGACTACTACGCCGATACCTCCAGGAGGACGTGCCCGCCCCGGACTCCGCCACGGTGTTGAACGTGGACCTCACCGAGGTTCAACCCCTGACCCGATTCACTGACACCGCGATCCTCTGCAAGTGGGAAAAACGGAAACATATCTTCGTCGTGGAATCCCAAACCAAAGACGATGACAGGAAGCGCATCACCTGGCCCTACTACATCGCCTACCTCCACAACCGATACAAGTGCGGGATCACACTCGTGGTGCTGTGCCCGGACCAGTCTGTCGCGGAGTGGGCATCGGAACCGATCATCATCGGCCTCGATGGGTGGACATCGATGCTGGTGCGTCCCTTCGCTCTCGGACCGAAGGACGTACCGCCTCTGGTTGACCCGGAAGAGGCCAGCCAGGACATCGTCCTGGCCGTGTTCTCCGCGCTACTCCAACGCCTCGACGCAACCGCTAACGACAATCTCGACGTACTCGCCGCCGCCTTGGATAACATCGATACCGAGACCGCGAAAGCTCTGGCTGTATTCACTGAAGCAGGCCTTGGGGAGTCCACCGCCCAACAGATCTGGAGGGATCTCATGAACGCTCGGACGTACCAGTACCAGTCTCAGATCGCCGCTGACTACCGCGAGCAAGGCCTAGCGGAAGGACGGGCGGAAGGACGGGCCGAGGGGCGGGCCCAAGGACGGGCGGAGGGGCAGGCGGAAGGACGGGCCGAAGGACGGGCGGAGGGGCAGGCCGAGAGTCGAGCCGCGGATGTTGTACGGATCTTGGAGAAGCGTGGGGTGACCGTGGACGCGGCCAGCCGGGAACGAATCCTGGGCTGTACGGACCTGCACCAACTGGACCAATGGTTCGACCGAGCGATCACCGCACACGCCGTCGGTGAACTCTTCGTCTAGACGAACCCCAGGAATCTCATGAACGCTCCGAGGTACCCGTACCTGTCCCAGTTCGCCGCCGACTACCGCGAGCAACAACGGGCGGAAGGACTGGCCGAGGGACTGGCGGAAGGGCAGGCCGAGGCTCGAGCCGCGGATGTTGTACGGATCTTGGAGAAGCGCCGGGTGACGGTGGACGCGGCCAGCCGGGAACGGATCCTGGGCTGTACAGACCTGCACCAGCTGACGCAATGGTTCGACCGGGCGATCACCGTAGAGGCGGTCAGCGAGCTGTTCTCTTAACCGGCGAACCTCTCAGTACCCAGACGATGAGTGGGGAACGCGGTCGGAGGATTCTCATCACTCCGTGTGGCTGGCCCACAGATTCCCCATTCGCGCTATCGGCACAACGCATCGCCCATACCCAGCACGAGGCGGCCTGAGCTCATCAAAGCCCCGTCCTAACCCCCGTAGTAGCCCACGCCTCCCAGGTAGAGGTGGTGGACGGGGGACTCGGTGGGGGTGTCCTCGTCGGGTTTCCACTCGTTGACGGGGCAGAGGCCCGGGGGGACGAGGTCGAGGTCGCCGAAGTACATGCGGTGTTGGGGGTAGGGGCGCCAGAAGCCGGTGTCCATGCCGTTGGCACGCGCGGCGGAGACGAGTTTCTCGACACGGTCGTCCGTACCGGGGTCGGCCACGTTCGCGACCGCCAGGTAGGAGCCGGGACTCATCCGCTCGCGCAGCATGCGGGCGACGGCGCGGTCCTGACCGTCCGGGAAGTGGTGCAGGACGCTGGCGAGGAGGATGGCGAACGGCTGGTCCAGGTCGATCAGGGCGCGGAGGTCGTCGTTGTCGAAGACGTCGTCCAGGTCGCGAACGTCCGCGGTGATGACGGTGGTTCGGCTGTTGACGTCGAGCATCGCCCGGCCGTGCGCCAGCACGATGGGGTCGTTGTCGACGTAGGCCACCCGGGTGTCCGGCGCGATCCGCTGCGCGTAGTCGTGCACGTTGCTGCTGGCCGGCAGACCGCTGCCCAGGTCGATGATCTGCCGGATGCCGGCCTCGCCCACGAGCCACGTGACCACCCGGCCGATCCACGCCCGGTTGTCCTGCGCGAGCCGCGCCGACTCCGGGACCACCTCCAGGATCGCCTGCGCGACCTGACGGTCCACCGCGAAGTTGTCCTTCCCGTTGAGGAAGGCGTCGTACACGCGGGCGATGGACGGCGTCGAGGTGTCGAAGGTGACGGTCGCCCACTCGGGGAGCTCCCCGTCCTCGGGCGCGACGTTCTTCATGAAGTCGTTGACGTCAGCCACTGCCCAACCCCTTCGCCCCTATGTACCGAACCCCGACAGGTTTACCCTGTCCATTCCAGTACACACCTGTCAATCCAGGCACGAATCCGACAGTGGCCACCGGACGTCCCCGTCGGTACCCGGCGACACGCCCCGAATCCTCTGTTCAGGAGGGGAAGGCGGTAGCTCAGTCCCGCCCGAAGATCGCGGGCAAAGCACTCTCGTACACCTGGCGGAGTTCTTCGAGCTCCACGGAGAGACCGAACGTGCCGGCGTCAACGGAGAGACGGTCGGTGCCGGTGGCTCCGATCTCCCGAGCCGAGACACCCTCGTCGGCGCACAGACATGCGAACGCGGCGGTGTTCTCGGGGGAGACCGCGACCACGGCTCGGGCGACCGACTCGCTGAACAGACCGACGACGCCGTCCTCCTCGACCCGAACGGTGGCGCCGACGTTCCCGCGCAGGCAGGACTCGGCGAGGGCGACGAAAAGGCCGCCGTCGGAGAGGTCGTGCGCGGCCAGGGCGAGACCCGCGTCGGCCGCGCCGGCGAGGGTTCGTCCCAGTGCGGCCTCGGCCGCGAGATCCACCCGGGGCGGCACGCCACCCAGGTGGTCGTGCACCGTGTTGGCCCACGCCGAGCCGCCGAGTTCCTCGTGGGTCTCCCCGAGGAGGAAGATCCGCGCGTCACTGGGGAACGCCGAGGACAGGCGGGTCCGTACGTCGGCGATCGTTCCGAGGACCCCGATCACCGGTGTCGGGTTGATGGCCGTCTCACCGGTCTGGTTGTAGAAGCTCACGTTGCCGCCGGTCACGGGAACCCCGAGTTCCTGGCAGGCGTCGGCCAGACCACGCGTGGACTGGGCGAACTGCCACATGACGCCGGGGTCCTCCGGCGATCCGTAGTTGAGGCAGTTGGTGACGGCCAGGGGCACGGCACCGGTGGCCGCGACGTTGCGGTACGCCTCCGACAGGGCCAATTGGGCTCCGGCGTAGGGGTCGAGCCGGGTGTAGCGGCCGTTGCCGTCCGTGGCCAGGGCGAGGCCGCGCGGACTGTCGTCGGAGATCCGGATGACGCCGCCGTCGTGCGGAGCCGCCAACACGGTTCCGCCGAGGACGTAGCGGTCGTACTGCCGGGTGACCCAGGTGGGGTCGGCGATTCCGGGCGAGGCGAGTACCGCGAGGGCCTGGTGCCGCAGTTCGTCGTCGCTCGCCGGGCGGGCCAGCGTGTTCGCGTTGTGTGCGCGCAGTCTGTCGAGGTCGCCCGGACGGGCGTAGGGCCGCTCGTAGACGGGCCCCTCCTCGGCGGCCGTGCGCGGGGGAAGATCGACGACGGTCTCGCCGTGCCAGGTCATCACGAGGCGTCCGCCGCGTTTGGCCTCCGCCTCGGTGACGTCGGTGACCTCGCCGATGACCGTGGCCTCAACGCCCCACTTCTCGCAGATCGCCATGAAGGCGTCCAGCCGGTCGGGTCGCACGACCGCCATCATGCGCTCCTGGGACTCACTCATGAGGATCTCCTCGGGAGTGAGTCGGGGGTCGCGCAGGGGAACCCGGTCCAACTCGACGCGCATGCCTCCGGTGCCACCCGCGGCGAGCTCCGTGGTGGCGCAGGAGACCCCGGCGGCGCCGAGGTCCTGGATGCCTTCCACCAGATCGTCCGCGAACAGCTCGAGGGAGCACTCGATGAGTAGCTTCTCCAGGAAGGGGTTGCCGACCTGCACGCTGGGCCGCTTGGCCTGGCTCTCGTCCTCGAAGGAGGCGCTGGCCAGGACGGACGCGCCGCCGATCCCGTCCGGTCCGGTGCTCGCCCCGAAGAGGACGACCTTGTTGCCGGGGCCGTCCGCCTGGGCGAGTTTGATGTCGCCGTGACGCATCACCCCGACGCACAGGGCGTTGACGAGCGGGTTGCCGAGGTAGCCCGCGTCGAAGCCGAGTTCGCCCCCGATGTTGGGCAGGCCGAGGCAGTTGCCGTAGGAGGAGATCCCCGACACCACGCCCGGCAGGACACGCCGCGTGTCCTCGGCGTCGGCGGGTCCGAAGCGCAGCGCGTCCATCACCGCGACGGGCCGTGCTCCCATGGTGAGGATGTCGCGCACGATGCCACCGACGCCGGTCGCCGCCCCCTGGTGGGGTTCGACGTAGGACGGGTGGTTGTGGGACTCGATCTTGAAGGTCACCGCCCAGCCGTCACCGACGTCGACGACTCCGGCGTTCTCGCCCATGCCGACCAGGAGCGCGTGGGTCTGCGGCGCCTTCGCACCGAACTGGCGCAGGTGCACCTTGGAGCTCTTGTAGGAGCAGTGTTCGCTCCACATCACGGAGTAGATGGCGAGCTCCGCCGCCGTCGGGCGCCGCCCGAGGATGCCCCGCAGCCTCTCGTACTCCCCCTCGGTCAGGCCGAGCTCGGCGTAGGGCTGGGGAACGTCCGGCGTCGCGGAGGCGCGACCAACGGTGTCCAGCTCGGGGACGGCGACAGACATGCGTGCTCCAAATACGGCGGTGCTCGACCTATGACTCGGATTCGGCCGCGTGGGTGATCACGAGGTGTGCGATGGCGCCATCCTCTTCGGCCTCGGGCGAGGGTGGCTGGTCCGACCCCTGGATGACGACGGTGTTGTCGGTGAGCGCGGAATCCACCCAGTCGACTTCCTCGGGGTCCTCTTCGCCGGGCGGCAGCATCCGACCCATGCCCCGATCCAACAGGGTCGTGTAGATGGTGTCGATGGCTTCCTCGGCGGAGAGGTCCTCACTGCTCACCGACACCGCCCGGAAGCACTCCTCCACCTCGCAGATCTCACCGAGGTCGGCGTACTCGACCCGGTTGGGTGGCGTGCCCAGACTGTCCATGCTGGGCGCGGGCTCCAGCTCGGGTGCGCCGGCGGGAGGCGGTTCCGGCGCGTGCCGGGCACTGATGAAGCCGTAGCCCATGGACGCGACGAGGCCCACGACGACGATGCCGACCACGATCCGCATCGCGTTCCGCGACCGCATCCGCGACATCATCACGGGCTCCCGGCCGCGACCGGTGAGGTTGACGCCGCGAGGATGGAGGTGAAGAAGCCCAGACCGTCGGTGCCGGGACCGGTCAGGGCGTCGATGGCGTGCTCGGGGTGCGGCATCAGGCCCACGACGTTGCCGTGCTCGTTGGTGATCCCGGCGATACCCCGCTGCGCGCCGTTGGGCGCGTCCCCGACGT
This sequence comes from Spiractinospora alimapuensis, assembly GCF_018437505.1. Classification (NCBI taxonomy): domain Bacteria; kingdom Bacillati; phylum Actinomycetota; class Actinomycetes; order Streptosporangiales; family Nocardiopsidaceae; genus Spiractinospora; species Spiractinospora alimapuensis. The sequence continues at coordinate 3,403,865 of NZ_CP072467.1, forward strand.
AGCGGACGACGACCCGGCCCTCGGCCTCGAGCTCGTCCAGCGTCGTGGGGTCGGCGACGTAGTTGCCCTCCATGCTCTTCAACGGGATGACCAACGTGTCGTCTGACGAGTAGGCACTGGTCCAGGCGGTGGAGGCGTTCTCCACCCGGAGCTTCTGGTCCGTGCAGACGAAGCGGGTCGTGGCGTTGCGGGTGAGCGCGCCCGGCAGGAGGTGGCTCTCACAGAGGATCTGGAAGCCGTTGCAGATGCCGAGCACCGGAAGGTCACCACCGCGGGCCGCGGGGACGATCGCCTCCATGATCGGCGCGAAGCGGGCGATGGCTCCACAGCGTAGGTAGTCCCCGTAGGAGAAACCGCCGGGAAGGACCACGGCTTCGACGCCGCGCAGGTCCGCCTCGGCGTGCCACAGAGGTACCGGTTCGGCTCCGGCCTGGCGCAGTGCGCGCGCCGCGTCCCGGTCGTCGAGGGACCCGGGGAAGGTGACAACACCCACACGGGTGGCCATGGCGCCCCTTAGCGGTAGTTCGATGCGACGTTACGTCCCGAGGCTACCGCCTGAGCTGCGCCGGGGGGACTGTCGATGCAAACCCCGTCGGATCGGCCCCGTGCCGGAAGGATCCCGAGTTCGCCGTGCGGCGTTCCCACGGGCGGTACTCGGGGCGTTGACGTCAGCCCACGGGGGTCCGTGGTGCCGGGGCGGCCGCGGAGAGTGGAACACGCCACTTCAGCAGGGAGACCCGCTTCCCGCCACCCGGAACCTCGTCGAGGGCGACGTTGTCGACCAGTTCGCGCATCATGAGGATCCCCCGGCCCGACTCGGCGTCGTCCTCCGGCATGCCGACCTCGTGGACGTCGAAGTAGGACCCGGTGTCGGTGACCTCGATCACGCACCAGTCCTGGGCCACCCGCATCTCCACCTGGTAGCTCCGGGCGGGGAAGCCGTGATCGATGGAATTGGCGCAGGCCTCGGTCGCGGCGGACAGGATGTCATCCCGGAACTCCCCGACGACCCCGCTGCTGTCGAGAGCGGACCGTAGAAAAAGGCGCGTTACCCCAACCGTGTACGACGCTCTGGGGAGCGTGATCGAGAAACTCACGTCCATCGACGGCCCTCACTGCCACTCACCACACCACGGAACGTTCCCATGGTCGATGCGGTGAAACCGGCGGTGGCCGACGACCTGAGCCGACCTCACTCCACCCGGAGCGTGTAGTCCTCGATGACCGGATTGGCGAGGAGTGTCTCCGCGAGCTGGCGCACCTCGGCCAGGGCCTTGTCGTCGGCGTCACCCGCGAGCTCGATCTCGAACCGCTTTCCCTGGCGCACGCCACCGACGCCCCCGAATCCGAGCCGTGCGCTGGCCTCGGCAACGGCCTGGCCCTGGGTGTCCAGGATCTCCGGCTTGAGCATGACGTCCACCACTACGCGGGCCACGGAACCTCCATCGATCGACGCGTTCAGGCCCCCAGGTTAGGCCGTGTACCGCGTGCACCTGCGGTCGCGGCGACAATCCGCACGCCCCCGCCCCTACGGTCGAGCCCACCCCGCCGCACCACGACGCGCGGCCACCACGACCTCGAGGGTCAAGTGACGCGGATCACGCGTGGACCAGTCACCGTTTTGTGGGTCTGGGCGCGTCTCACTGTGTGGTAGGAATCCGGTCGTCCGATGGGGGAGATGTGGTGACGGCCACACAGAAGGAACGCGCCTCTGGGGAGGCGCGACAAGAACAGCAGACCGGTGAAGTTGACTTCCCGGCCGCGGTCATGACGTACGCCGACCAGTTGTACCCGATGGCGCTACGTATGACCCGTAACCCGGCGGACGCCGAGGACCTGGTGCAGGAAACCTTCACCAAGGCGTACGCCAAGATCCATCAGTTCAAGATCGGAACCAACTTCCGAGCGTGGCTGTATCGGATCCTGACGAACACTTTCATCAACGGCTACCGCAAGAAGCAACGCGAGCCGTTCCAGGAGACCACGGACGAGATCAAGGACTGGCAGCTCGCCGCCGCGGAGTCCCACACGTCCACCGGGGCGCGTTCCGCCGAGTCAGAGGTGCTGGACCGGCTGCCCGATTCCGATATTCGACGGGCGCTGGCCAAACTGCCGGAGGAATTCCGCCTCGTCGTCTATTTGGTGGACATTGAGGGGTACCCCTACAAGGAGGTCGCCGCGCGCATGGGAACACCGATCGGAACGGTGATGTCCCGCCTCCACCGCGCCCGGCGCCAGCTTCGCGACCTGCTCGCACACCACGCGCCACAGCATGGGATCGCGGCCTAGTACATCGGGCCGCTTCGGGTCAAGAATTCATCGGACGACCTGGTAGTTGCGTTTTATCGCTTCTTGGGGATCATCGGAGTCAAACGCGGGCCGAGTGGGCTTGCGCGGCTCATAGTGGCCTCTGTCACTATGGGCGCTAACGCTGCCCACTCGACCGTCACCACGGACGGGCGGGCGAAGAGCCGGTCCGCTGTCGCGGTGATCCCGCGAACGGGCCCCGAGACTCGAAGGAGCGCCAGGTGTCCACCAACACCTCGTCGGGCGCAGGCGTCGAACCGCGTTCGGCCGACAGCGGCGACAACCTAGTACAGATCCTCACTCCGGACGGAGAGTTCCGGGAGCATCCCCATTACCCCTTCGCGATCACGGCGGAGGAGGCACGCGGCCTGTACCGTGACATGGCGCTGGTGCGACGGTTCGACACCGAGGCCGTCGCGCTGCAGCGGCATGGCGAACTCGGCCTCTGGGCGTCCCTGCTGGGGCAGGAGGCCGCCCAGGTCGGCTCCGCGAGGGCGGCGCGGCCCAACGACATGATCTTCCCCTCGTACCGGGAGCACGGTGTGGCCTGGTGCCGCGACGTGCCGACCGCCGAGCTGCTGGCGATGTTCCGCGGCGTCACCAACGGTGGCTGGGATCCGCGGGACTACGGCTTCCACCTGTACACCGTGGTGATCGGGACCCAGTGCCTGCACGCCACCGGCTACGCGATGGGAATCCAGCGCGACGGTGCCGTGGGTGAGGACGGCAGCGCCGTCATCGCCTACTTCGGCGACGGCGCCAGCAGCCAGGGCGACACCAACGAGGCCTTCGTCTACGCCGCGGTGAACAACGCGCCCGTGGTCTTCTTCTGTCAGAACAACCAGTGGGCGATCTCCGAGCCGTTCGAACGCCAGAGCCGCGTACCGCTGTACCAGCGCGCGTCGGGCTTTGGCTTCCCCGGCGTCCGCATCGACGGCAACGACGTCTTCGCCTCCCTCGCCGTGACCCGGCAGACGCTGAACGACGTCCGTGTCGGCCAGGGGCCCGCCCTGATCGAGGCCTTCACCTACCGAATGGGGGCGCACACCACCACCGACGACCCGACGCGCTACCGCGTGGCCGAGGAGCTGGAGGAGTGGAAGGGCCGAGACCCCATCTCCCGGCTGCGGAAGTATCTGACCCGCACTGGTGGCGCCGACGAGTCCTTCTTCGACGCGGTGGAGACGGAGGCCGAGGCCCTGGGCGAACGGGTCCGGACCGAGTGCCGCACCCTGCCCGACCCGCAGCCATCCGACATGTTCCGCGACGTCTACGCCGAGCCACACCCCGTGCTGGAACGTCAGCGGGACGAGTTCGTCGAGTATCTGGCGTCCTTCGACGGCGAGGAGGCGTCCCACTCATGACCACCACCCTCAACCTCGGCAAGGCCATCAACGCGGGGCTGCGGCGCTCGATGGACGACGACCCGAAGGTTCTCCTCATGGGAGAGGACGTGGGCAAGCTCGGCGGCGTGTTCCGCGTCACCGACGGGCTGTACAAGGACTTCGGCCCCGACCGGGTCATCGACACCCCCCTCGCGGAGTCCGGGATCATCGGCACCGCGATCGGGTTGGCGCTGCGCGGGTATCGCCCGGTGTGCGAGATCCAGTTCGACGGGTTCTTCTTCCCCTCCGCGAACCAGACGTTCACCCAGCTCGCCAAGATGCGTATGCGTTCCAACGGGGCACTAAAGCTCCCGGTCGTCATCCGGATCCCGTTCGGAGGCGGAATCGGCGCTGTCGAGCACCACAGTGAGTCCCCGGAGACCTACTTCGCGCACACCGCCGGACTGCGTGTGGTGAGCTGCTCCACGCCGGAGGACGCCTACTGGATGATTCAGCAGGCCGTGGCCAGTGACGACCCGGTGGCGTTCTTCGAGCCGAAGCAGCAGTACTGGGACAAGGCCGACGTGGACACCGAGGCCGCGCTGTCGTCGGCGGCGCCCATGGGCAGCGCCCGCGTCGTCCGCGAGGGCACCGACGCCACGGTGGTGGCCTACGGGGCGATGGTGAAGACGTGCCTTCGCGCGGCGGCCGCCGACGATGAGCGCTCTCTGGAGGTCGTCGATCTCCGCTCCCTGGCGCCGATCGACTACGAGACGGTCTACGCGTCGGTCCGCCGCACCGGCCGCCTGATCGTCGTGCACGAGGCGCCGATGTCCCACGGTCTGGGGGCGGAGATCGCGGCCCGCGTCACCGAGCAGTGCTTCTATCACCTGGAGTCCCCGGTCATCCGGGTCACCGGTTTCGACACTCCCTACCCCCCGAACCGCCTGGAGGATCACTACCGGCCGGACCTGGACCGCGTACTCGACGGAGTCGACCGCGCCTTCGCGTTCTGAGTGGAGACCTCTGATGGCACAAGGCATTCAGCAGTACAGGCTGCCCGACGCGGGCGAGGGCCTGACGGAGGCGGAGATCGTGCGCTGGGCGGTTCAGCCCGGCGACGAGGTCACCATCAACCAGACCCTGCTCGAGGTCGAGACCGCCAAGGCCGTGGTGGAGCTCCCGAGTCCCTACGCGGGAACGGTGTCGGAGCTCCTCGTCGCCGAGGGGACGACGGTCCCGGTGGGCACGCCGATCATCACCATCGCCGGCGGTGACGCCGCGGGGACCGAGTCCGGCGCGGACGCCGGAGCGGCGGGGTCCGCGACCGGGGGTGACGGGGGAGAGGGAGCCAAGGCCGAGCCGGTCCTGGTGGGATACGGCGTGAAGGAGGCGCCGAGCCGGCGTCGACGTCGCTCCCGTCCCGACGCCACCGCGGCACCTTCCGGCACCCAGAACGGTCGGACGGAGGCGCCCCCGACCGCTCCGACCCGCGCGCCCGCACCGCCCGCACCGCCCGCACCGCCCGCACCGCCCGCACCGCCCGCACCGCCCGCACCGGCGCGGACGATCCGTGCGCTCGCGAAGCCACCGGTGCGCAAGCTCGCCAAGGACCTCGGTGTCGACCTGGGCTCCGTGGACCCCACTGGTCCCGACGGTGTGGTCACCAGGGACGACGTCCGCAGGGCGGCGGAGGCACCCGTCGCCGCGACCTCGGCGCGGGACGGCGAGGAACGCGTCCCGGTTCGTGGTGTCCGCAAGCACACGGCGGCCGCCATGGTGTCCAGCGCGTTCACCGCTCCACACGTCACCGAGTTCCTGCAGATCGACGCCACCGAGACGGTCCGGGCCGCGAAGCGCCTGCGTAAACGGCCCGAGTTCGACGACATCAAGGTGTCGCCGCTCCTTCTGGTGGCCAAGGCCCTGATGGTGGCGGCCCGCCGCTATCCGGAGCTCAACTCCTCGTGGGACGGGGACGCCGGGGAGATCGTACTCAAGCGCTACGTGAACCTGGGCATCGCCGCCGCCACGCCGCGCGGCCTGCTCATCCCCACCATCCACGACGCCCACGCGATGGCCCTGCCCGACCTCGCCAAGGCACTCCAGGAGAGTACCGAGACGGCCCGCGCGGGGACCGCGACTCCCGCCCAGCTCAGCGGGAGCACCATCACCATCACCAACGTCGGGGTCTTCGGCGTCGACGCCGGAACCCCGATCCTCAACCCCGGGGAGGCCGCGATCCTCGCGATCGGCCAAATCCGGGACATGCCGTGGGTCCACCGCGACGAACTCGCGATCCGCAAGGTGACCACCCTCGCGCTGAGCTTCGACCACCGGATCATCGACGGCGAGGTGGGCTCCAAGGCCCTCCGGGACATCGGGGAAATGCTGGAGGACCCCCTGACCGCCCTCGCCTGGTCCTGACCCCGGGCACCGGGGGTGGGGGTCACGAGAACCGGCCCCTGCCCCCACCTCCATCGGTGCCCACGCGCCGTCCGCCCTGATCAGGACGTCCCGGGGGACGGCCCTCGGGCTCCCCGTCGCCTCATGGGACCCTGCCAACGCCCAAATGGAACGTGGCTCCCCGCCAACGACGAACCGCCCTCCCCGACTGTCCTAGCCGGACGAGTATTCCGCCCAGGAGGACCTCTCGCACGGTGCGACCCGTCCGCGCCACCCCTCTCCGACGCCTGGGTCCACCGACTCGGCTCACTGTCGACTGCCCTCGCCGCGCTCAGCCCCGGAGCGGGGATGCCTTGAACAGCGGGCCACACGTGCGGGGCGGGCTCCGCACACCGCTACCGAGGTCTCGCGGCCCCGGACTGGCCACGCCCAGTGGTTCTTCCCCACGCTCGGCGTCCCAGGAGGCGTCGCCCGAAGCGCGTGCTCTCGATCGCACCACCGCGTAGAGCGCCGGCACGCTACCCTCCGGCCGAATCTCGCACACCGCGCCCGTCACCCCGACGGACGCCGCGCCACGGCGGCCCCGCGTCGAACGGGCGTCCGGTCCCCGACACGGTGGGGTGGAGCGTCGCGACGCTCCACCCCACACGCGCGTTACGGACGCCGGCTACTTGTTGAACGTCTCCGGGTCCGGCCCAACGCGTTCGTCGCGGTTGAGGCCGTTGATGGTCGCCATGTCCTCGTCGTCGAGCTCGAAGCCGAAGACGTTGAGGTTCTCCCGGATGCGTTCCGGGGTCACGGACTTGGGGATGACGATGTTGCCGAGCTGGATGTGCCACCGCAGCACGACCTGTGCGGGCGAGCGGCCGTGCTTACGGGCCAGGGTCGCGAGCGTCGGGTCGTCCAGCAGGCCCTTCCCCTGGCCCAGGGGGCTCCACGCCTCGGTGGCCACACCGTGGTTGGCGTCGGCCGCCCGCATCCGCTCCTGGGTGAGATAGGGGTGCAGCTCGATCTGGTTGACGGCCGGGACGATCTCCGTCTCCTTGACGACGCGGTCCAGCGTCTCCTCGGTGAAGTTGGAGACGCCGATCGCCTTGGCGCGGCCCTCGGAGTAGATCCGCTCCAGCGCCTGCCAGGTGTCGACGTAGAGGTTCCGGGCCGGGCTCGGCCAGTGGATCAGGTACAGATCGACGTAGTCCATGCCGAGTTTGCGCAGACTGGCGTCGAACGCGTCCAGCGTGTTCTCGTACCCCTGGTCGGTGTTCCACAGCTTGGTGGTGACGAACAGTTCCTCGCGGTCGATGCCCGACGCCCGGACCGCACGCCCGACACCCTCCTCGTTCTGGTAGAGCGCCGCGGTGTCGATGCTGCGGTACCCGGCCTGGAGCGCGACGTCGACCGACCGCTCGGCCTCGTCATCGGGGACCTGGAAGACCCCGAACCCGAGCTGGGGCATCCGAAGCCCGTTGTTCAGCGTGATGTACTGCATTGATCGCGTTACCTTTCCTGCACGGTCGTGCGCTGCCGTCATGCCCTACCCGCGCCACACTCCGCCCCGAGCCGTCCTCGGGGGTGTCGTGTGGTGGGCTGTGTCAGCGGGTGGGCAGGTTCTCAACCGCCTCCGCGATGGGGACGTCCCCGCCGACGAGTTCCACGGTGAGGCCGACTCCCGCGCCACGGCCCAGCAGCTCGGCGATGGCCGCGGCGACGTCGTCCCGCGAGATCTGGCCCCGAGGCACCGGAGGAGGGGCGAGCGTGACGCGCCCGGTCCCCGGGTCGTCGGTGAGCAGTCCGGGGCGAACGATGGTCCAACCGACGTCGCGGCGTCGGAGGTCCCCCTCGGCGAGTGTCTTCGCGGCGATGTACGCGGCCCATACGTCACCGCGTTCGGGCGCCGGCGGCTTTCCCGCACCCATCGCCGAGACCTGCAGCAGACGTGGCACCCCCGCGGCCTGGACCGCGTCGGCGAGGAGGATCGCGGCCCCCTTGTCCACGGACTCCTTGCGGGCGACGCCGCTGCCCGGGCCCGCACCCGCGGCGAACACCGCCGCGTCGGCGCCGGCTAGCAGCTTCTCCACGTCGGCGACCGTGGCCCGCTCCAGGTCGCACTCAACACCCTCGGCGCCGGCGGCGCGGAGGTCAGCGATGTGATCCGGATTGCGCACGAGGCCCACGGCCTCGTCGCCGCGGTCCACGAGCAGTCGCGCCAACCGCAGCGCGATCTTGCCGTGCCCACCGGCGATCACGACACGCATCTCCACACCCTTTCCGAACGCGGATAGGAGTGTGCCCACCCGCTTCAGGTCTCAACCGGCCAACTTCGTCTGGTCCGAACCCAACCCTTGCAGGTCGGACGCCCTGCCCCAAATCCTCGGGGCGCGCATGGCTAGACTCCGTGCGAAACAATCTTCGCGAATCCATCCGGGAACCCACCTGTGACACCCCCGAACGAGTTTCCCCCGGGGCTTACGCCCCGTACCGACGTCGACCCCGAACACGTGGGTGACTACCGTGTCGTCGGCCGACTCGGCTCCGGCGGGATGGGGACCGTGTTCGCCGCGGTCGACCCGTCGGACACGCCGCTGGCGCTGAAGCTGGTGCACGGTGAGTACGCCGTCGACGAGGAGTTCCGCGCGCGGTTCGCCCGCGAGGTCGATCTCCTGCGCCGCGTCGACGCGCGTTGTGTGCCCACCTTCTACGGGGCCGACACCGCCGCTCGGCGGCCGTGGCTGGCGACGGAGTACGTTCCCGGTAAGACGCTGCGCGGTCACGTCTCCGACCACGGCCCCTTCACCGGTGACCTGCTGATGGGTCTGGCCGCGGGGATGGCGGAGGCCCTGGTCGCCATCCACGGGGCCGGCGTGGTGCACCGTGACCTCAAACCGGGCAACGTCATCGTCGCCCCGGACGGCCCCAAGGTGCTGGACTTCGGTATCGCCCGCGCGGTCGAGGAGTCGGCGATCACCCGCACCGGCGGCCTGTTCGGGACGCCCGGGTGGATCGCTCCGGAGCAGTACCAGGGAGCCGACCCCGCCGCGCCCAGCGACATGTTCGCCTGGGGCGGACTGGTGGCCTACGCGGCGACGGGACGCAACCCCTTCGGCACCGGGGCCACGGACGCGTTGGCGTATCGCACCATGGAGGAGGAGCCCGATCTCGAGGGGCTCCCCGAGCGGCTCCGCTCGTTGGTGACGGCGACGCTGGCCAAGGACCCGACCCACCGTCCGACCGCCGAACAGGCGCTGAGCGAGGTCACCCGGATCTGGACCGGCCAGGCCCCCAGCAGCGGCGAGGAGGCGACCCGGGTGCTCCCGGGGATGCTGGACACGCGCTGGCTGGGCCTGCCGGACGTACCGACGGACACCACCTCGTGGTCGGAGCACGCTCCGGCGAAGCGTTCGCTGCTGCGCTCCCCCAAGGTGCTCATCCCGGTGGCGGCGGTCCTCGCGCTCGTTCTGGTCGCCACGGCGGGGGCCGTGCTGTGGCGAATGTCCGGCAGTGACGCCGATCCGCAGGCCAACGGCGGGGATCCCGCGGACGAACAGTCCAACGGCGGCGGAGACGGCGATGGCGAGGACGACAGTGCCGCCGCGGGGACCGAGGCCGCGGAGGATCTGGGCCACGGTGGCCCCGACCTGGGTGCGGACGCCGCGGACGAGAGCAACCGGCCGATCGACTTCTCCACCGTGTCCACGGGGTTCGTGTACGAGGGTGAGGACGCCGAGACGATCCTGCTCGAGGTCGCCGAGGAACTCGACGGCGGCCAGGGATTCGGGCGCAGTGAACCCGTGCTGCGGCTCGGCTTCGACGACGCCGAGACCTCGGGCGACGGTGTCCGCATCACCGGCACCGCGGACTACTTGCTGGACGATGGGAGCTACGTCCTGCACGCGCAGGACTTCCGATACCTTGAGCCCTACGCGGGGAACGAGTGGTCGCCCGACGAACCCGAGGGGTCCGTCTATCCCGAGGAGGACGAGGTCCTGTTGACCTTGGACGCCGATAACCCGACCGGAGAGTTCGCCCTCACGATTCCAGGCGTGGACGAACGAGGGGGCCTCCAGTACGTCACGCCCGAGCTTTGGGGATACCAACCCGTGCCACCCGACGACCCCATCCCAGGCGTCATCTGCTTCGATACAGCGACTCCGGAACCGTTCATTCCACCGGGTGACAACATCGGGTGCGAGGTGGTGGTGTCGTGACCGCCCCAACCCCTCCCCCTGCTGACCAGCCCCCCACCCCTCCGCCCCCCACCTCCGGCGCCGCGCTGACTCCCCTGCTGCCCGAGGACCCGAAGGAGATCGGCGGCTACCGTCTGGTCGGCCGGATCGGCGCCGGCGGGATGGGCGTCGTCTACGCGGCGGCGGGATCCGACGGCTACATCGCGATCAAGGTGATCCACAGCGACCACGCGGCCGACCCGGAGTTCCGGGTGCGTTTCGCGCGCGAGGTCGACCTCGCGCAGCGGGTGGTCAGCCCCCGAGTCCCCGCGTTCTACGGTGCCGACACCCAGGCGGCGGCGCCGTGGCTCGCCACCGAGTACGTTCCCGGCCGCACCCTGCGCGAGCACCTGACGGCGCATGGCCCGCTGCGGGACGGCATGCTGCTCGGCTTCGCCGCCGGCGTCGCCGAGGCCCTGCGTGTGGTGCACGCGGCCGGAATCGTGCACCGGGACCTCAAACCCGGCAATGTCATCCTCGCCTCGGACGGCCCCCGCGTGCTGGACTTCGGCATCGCGCGCGCCGTCGAGGAAACCGCGCTCACCCGGACCGGTGGTCTGGTCGGCACGCCGGGCTGGATCGCACCGGAGCAGTACCAGGGCGCCGAGATCACGTCCGCGGCCGACCTCTTCGCCTGGGCGTCCCTCGTCGCCTTCGCGGCGACCGGCGCCAACCCCTTCGGCAGCGGCCCACCGAACGCGCTGGCCTACCGCGTCCTGCGGGGAGAACCCGACCTCACTGGGGTCCCCGAGGCCCTGCTGCCGCTCCTCACCAGCGCACTGGATCGCGAACCGGCCACACGTCCCAGCGCGGAGCAGGCGGTCCGCGCGGTGCACTACGTGTGGAACGACTCCACCGCCGCGCCCGCCGCGGAGCCGCCGGCCGACGACGCCACAGCGGTCGTCCAGCTCCTGGGCAACGAGTGGACCGAGATCCAGACCACGGTTCCGCCGGCGCCGCCCCGTCAGGGCCGTCGTCGGCTCGCCGTCCTCATCGCCGCCGGTGTCGCCGCTGGCGTCCTGGTGCTGGGCGGAGGCGCCGGGGCCGCCGCGATGTTCATGTCCTCCGCGGAGGACCCGCAGGTCGCCGACGGCTCCGAGACCGATGGTGCGGGCACCGACGACGAGGGGGCCGAGGACGACACCGGAGACGAGGGCTCCGAGGGCGCGGACGACTCCGAGGACACGGCCGACGACGAAGGCGCTGAGGACGAGGCCGAGGACGAACCGGTCGAACTCCCGGCCTACGCGGTCGACTACGTCAGTACCGGCGGCGGCGGAGCCAACACGGGGGAGGTCACCGAGACCGGTGACACGGCCCGGGTGGAGCTGCGTTACTCCGAGGGCTTCGCCACCACGGTGATGGAGCTCTCCGATGTCACGTCGACCGGCGACGGTGTCCAGGTGACGGCGCGCCTCTTCCAGGACGGCGCCAACGCGATGTCCTATCCCGACCTGTCGTCGTCGTGGTTCTTCGTCCGCGACTCCGACGAGGGCTACATCCCGAACTCCGCGGACTCCTTCGTCTACCAGGCCGCGGGGCACGAGCACTCCGAGACGTTCACCCTCACGTTCTCGGGTGCGGAGGAGTCCGGTGTCCTCTCGATCGACGGTAGTGAGGGAAGAGAGGGTGTGGGACTACCGCCGTTCAGTGTCTGCTACGAGGCCGGCGCGGGGTTCTCCACCGACTACGAGAGCTGTGTCTAGGCTTCACTGAGCGGACCGGCCCGCGGCGTGTTCCGCGGCGCCGGTGCCGCTCGTCGTTCCGGGGAGCCGCACGACTCTGGGCCGCCCGGCGAGGATCCCGACGGCCAGTTGCAGTCCGCACATCGCGAGACCGAACACCAGGGGTAGGGTCCATCCCGCCGTCGCCTGGTACAGGACGCCGATGACCAGGGGCCCGGCGGCCGCCATGATGTACCCGAATCCCTGGGCCATGGCGGACAGCGACACGACCGACGTCGAGTCCGGCGCGCGAAGCGTGATGATCAGCAAGGCGAGGGCGATCGACGCTCCCTGGCCGAACCCCATCACCAGGACCCACAGCCACGGCAGGGTCGTGGGTGCCAACAGGATGCCGGCGTAGCCCGCGCCGGTCAGGACCACCGCCGTGACCACGTGCGGCACCTGGCTGCGTGCCCGCGCGGCGAGGATCGGCATCGTCAGGGTGGACGCGACCTGCACCAGGTTGGACAGGCCCAGCAGGAAGCCGGCGTAGGCGGCGGAGTAGCCGGCGTCCTGGAAGATCGTCGGGAGCCAGGAGAGCGTGATGTAGAACGTGATGGACTGAACGCCCATGAAGGCCGTGACGATCCACGCCGTACCACTACGCAACAACGGCCGCACGTGGAGGACGGGGGTGTTCCCCCGCGAGGACCGCAGGGCGTGCGGAGCCCACAGGACGGTGGCCACGATGGCGACGACCACCGGAACGGCGATCGCGAACCGCCATCCGCCGCCGACGGCGTCCCGGATCGGCACCGTGAAGGCCGACGCCGCGGAGGCTCCCAGAACGAGCCCGGTGGTGTAGAGCCCGGTCAGGATTCCGGTGTGGTTCGGGAAGCGCCGCTTCACGAAGCCCGGCATCACCACGTTCATGATCGCGATGGCCGAACCGCAGGCCGCCGCCCCCAGGTACAGCAGCACCGGGCCGCCCGCGCTGCGCACGAGCAGCCCGACACACAGCACCACCAACCCGGCGAGCAACGCCCGCTCCGTTCCGAACCGGCCGGCGAGCAGCGGCGCCACGGGTGAGACGACCCCGAGGCACACCACCATCACCGTGGTGATCATGCCGCCAGCGGCCGCGCTGAGGCCGAGCTCGCTCATGATGTCGGTCAGCGCGGGGGACACCCCCGCGAGCGCCGGGCGAAGGTTCAGGGAGGCCAGGGCGAAGGCGATGACCAGGAGCACGGTGCGAACACTGGATTGCGAAATGATCGGACCTCACATGCCGGACCGGGCGGAGCTCACACGGCGGAAAATTCATCGGATGACCCGCTGTAATCTAGCAAGCTGCCCCGTGACCCCCAGCCCCGCCCCACGACAAACGTCACGTCGCGCGACGTCCCGTTGGTCGGCGCACCGACGAGTCCGAACCGCGCTTCCCGACCACCGCCAGGCGCGATGCGCGACCCCTCTGGCCGGCGCCGCCCACGCTGGCATCGACCGCGACAACCGTGCGACGGACGTGCCCATTGGCTGAGCCCCGCGTCGTCCTGGCTCCGGGAGCGTGGGGACTGAGTGGCGTCCTGCCCGCCCCAGGACCAGCGTCACGAACGAACGGGGACCCTGGTTCCCCACCACCCCCGCCAAGGCCGCTCACCGTCGCGACGCCAGGACCAGGACGGAAAGCCACGGGACGCTCCGCACGCGCACATCGCCCGTCGCCCGTCGCGGCTTCATCCGCCCACGCCACGGGCGTGCGGGTGACACCCGACTTCGGGCCGCTGACCCGTCTCGCGGCGCGCGTGCGGTCGGCGGAGCGAACCAGTCGCGCGTGAACGCGATCCCGGGACCAAGGTCGACATGCGGTGACCCGTCCGCCGCGAGACGGTGTGCCGCGGTGGACGCGCGCGAGGAACGAGGCCACGCACGAAGCGCCCATTGCCCTCCGCGACCGCGTTCACGCGCCATCCCGTCGCGTCGCGAGGGACCGCCCCGTACCGGATCGCCCGCTTTCGGAGTTGGATTCCGATCGTCCGACCTACACTGTGCTTTCCGTGGCCGGTGCCGTTGTTCCGCCTCGGCCGCTGCCCCCCATGCCCCACACCGCCGCCCGCCGCGTGGCGACGGTGGCGAACCGACTCCTGGAAGGCCGCGGTGCGCTTCTACGCCGACCTGCACATCCACTCCAAGTACTCCCGTGCCTGCAGCAAGGACTGCGACATCGAGCACCTCACCTGGTGGGCGCGACGCAAGGGCGTGGGTGTCGTCGGCACGGGGGACTTCACCCACCCCGCGTGGTTCGCGCACCTGCGGGAGGTGCTGGAACCGGCGGAGCCAGGGCTGTTCCGGCTCCGGGCCGACCTTGACCGGGACATCTCCCGCACCCTGCCCGCGTCGTGCAGGAGCGACGTGCGGTTCATGCTCTCCGTGGAGATCTCCACGATCTACAAGGCGGGTGAGCGGACGCGGAAGGTGCACCACCTCTGCTACATGCCGGACTTCGCGGCCGCCGAACGGTTCAACGAACGGCTCGGCCGGATCGGGAACCTGGGGTCGGACGGGCGCCCGATCCTCGGGCTGGACTCCCGGGACCTGCTGGAGATCACGCTGGAGAGCGGCGACGGCGCCTACCTGGTGCCGGCGCACATCTGGACCCCGTGGTTCGCCGCGATGGGCTCCAAGGCGGGGTTCGACTCGATCGCCGACTGTTACCGCGACCTCTCCGGGCACATCTTCGCTCTGGAGACGGGGCTCTCCAGTGACCCAGAGATGAACTGGCGGCTCAGTCAACTCGACGGATTCACCCTGGTCAGCAACTCCGACGCCCACTCTCCGCCGATGTTGGCCCGGGAGGCCAGCGCGTTCGACACCGAACTCGACTACTTCTCCATCCGGCGCGCGCTGGAGACGGGCACCGGCTACGAGGGCACGGTCGAGTTCTTTCCGGAGGAGGGGAAGTACCACCTGGACGGCCACCGCAAGTGCGACGTCCGCCTCGAACCCGCGGAGACCAAGGCCCGGGGTGGTCTGTGTCCCGCATGCGGCAAGCCCGTCACGGTGGGGGTGCTGCACCGGGTGGACGACCTGGCGGACCGACCGGAGGGCGTACGCCCCGAGGGGGCGGCCGGATTCCGCAACCTGATCCCCCTGCCGGAGATCGTGAGCGAGATCGTGGGGGTGGGTCCCAAGAGCAAGAAGGTGCTGGGCCGGATCGCCACCCTCACGGCGGAGCACGGATCCGAGCTCGCCATCCTGGACGACGTCCCGACCGACGATCTGGAGCGCGGCCTCCCCGGACTGGGTGAGGCGATTTCCCGGCTGCGTGCCGGGACGGTGATCCGCGACGCGGGGTACGACGGCGAGTACGGGCGGATCCACCTCTTCGCCCCCGACGAGCTGACGGCCCTGCGGACGGCGGACGCTCCGGCCCTGTTCGACGCGCCCGCCGCGACGCCCGCGCGGCGCGCGTCGTCCCGACCCGCCGTCGCTCCCCGCACGGCTGAGGTCACCGTCGCCGTCACGGAGCCGTCGGACGACGACCGCACCCCGCCGCCCCTCCCACCCCCGGACTCGGGGGGTTCCGGCGTCCTCGCCGGCCTCGACCCGGACCAGCGGACGGCCGCGGCGGTGGAGAGTGGACCGCTGTTGATCGTGGCTGGCCCCGGAACCGGAAAGACCCGGACGGTCACCCATCGCCTCGCCCATCTGGTCACGGAGCGGAGTGTCCCGCCGGAGGAGTGTCTGGCGATCACCTTCACCCGCAGGGCGGCCGAGGAGATGTCGGAACGCATGGCCGGCCTGGTCGGCGCGGCGGCCAGCGACCTCACCGTCGCCACCTTCCACTCCTTCGGGTTCTCCGTCATCCGTGACCACCACGAACTCCTCGGGCTTCCCCCGACCGTGGGCATCGCCGACGCGACCGTCGCGGACGAGCTGCTCACCTCGGCCGCGGGCGACCGTGGACTCACGAGCGGCTCCCGTCGGGCCCTGTCCCTGGTGCGTCGCGGCGAGGCCGAGCCGGACGCCGACACGGCGGAGCTGCTCGCCACCTACTCGCGTCTGCTACGGGAACGCGGACTCGTGGACTACGACGACCTGCTCCTGCTCCCGGTCGAGCTGCTGGGCGCTAACCCGGAGGTGCGGGCGGCGTATCGGGACCGCTACCGCTGGGTCACGGTGGACGAGTACCAGGACGTGGACGCGGTGCAGTACCGCCTCCTCCGGTTGCTGTGCCCGCCGGACGCCAATCTCACCGCTATCGGCGACCCCGACCAGGCGATCTACTCCTTCCGCGGCGCCGACGTCGGGTTCTTCCTCCGGTTCGAGCGGGATTACCCGACCGCCCCCGTCGTCCGGTTGACGCGGAACTACCGCAGTGGTCCCCCCATCGTGGAGGCCGCGCTGCGCGCGATCCGTCCCAGCACGCTGGTCGCGGACCGGGAACTCCACGCGACCCGTACCGAGGTCGACCATCCGCTGACCGTGCACCAGGTCGAGGACGAACGCGCCGAGGCCGCCTACGTGGCGCGCACCATCGAGTCCCTGCTCGGCGGATCGTCGCTGTACTCGCTGGACAGTGGACGGGCGACCCCGGAGGACGGTCACGAGATCTCCTTCGCCGACATCGCGGTCCTCTACCGGACCGACGCCCAGGCGCGGGCCGTGGTCGAGGAGCTCGGACGGTGTGGCCTACCGAGCCAGAAGCGGTCGCATGACCCCCTCACGGCCCGGGCCGGGGTGGAACACATCCTGCGGGAGCTGGTGCACGTCAGCGACGGCGCCACCGGCGACGTGCTGGCGGAGGTCCGTTCGGCGGCTGCCGCCGCCGAACGAACGCTCGCCTCCGACTCCGCCTCGGAGGGGGCCGACGAGCGCGTCGCCGAGGTCCACGTCGCGACGGAGCTGCTCTCCCCGCTGGCACGCCGCTACGGCACGGACCTCGGCGGCTTCGTGCGCGAGGTCCTGCTCGGGGCGGAGGTCGACGCGCTGGACGCACGGGCGGACGCGATCTCGCTGCTCACCCTGCACGCGGCCAAGGGTTTGGAGTTCCCGGTGGTCTTCGTGGTCGGCTGCGAGGACGGGCTGCTCCCCCTGCGCTGGCCGGGCACGGAACCCGACGAGGCCTCGATCGCGGAGGAACGCCGGTTGTGCTTCGTCGGCATGACCCGCGCGCAGGACCACCTGTACCTGACGCACGCCCGCCGGCGCTCACGGATGGGACGCGTGGAGGAGCGGCGGGTCTCCCCGTTCCTGGACGACCTCGGGGACCGTGTCCGGCGGACCACCCTCAGCAAGCCCAGGAGCGCTGACCGCCAGCTACGGCTGCTGTAGCCCCACCACCTGGACGTTCTCGCTGGGCACGGCGCCGGGTTCGCACTGGTAGCGACCGTCGGAGAGTGTGGGGGTGTCCGGCCTCGGCATCGCCGCCAACCGACGGAACACCGCTTCGGTGGGGGAGCCCGGCTCGGCGCAGTAGGCGATCAACCGCTGGTCGGACTCGGGGATGTGCATCACCTGACACTCGAAGCGCAGTTCCCCCTCGGCGGGATGCACCACACGCTTGCGGACGCGGCGCCGCACCTCCACCTCGTGGGCCGCCCAGATGTCGGCGAAGTCGGGGGAGCTGGCCCGTAGTTCGTCGACGAGCCGTCGGATCCCCGCGTCACCGGGGTACTGGGCGTGGGCGGCGCGCAGGTCGGCCACGCAGGAGCGCGCGAAGGACCGCGCGTCGGGGTCCTCCCGCCGAGCGGCCCCGTCGTCCCCCGGACGGAAGATCCAGCGGAGAACGTTGCGCCGCTCCGGGGACACGTTTTCCAGGTCCCCAGTGAAGTAGGTGGCGAGGTGGTTCCACGCCAACACGTCGTACTTCGCGTCCAGGACGTAGGCGGGGGTGTTGGTCAGGTTGTCCAGGAGGATCCGCACCGCGTTGGGCACGTCCTGGGTCGGCGACCGAGTGATCGGCGGATTCTCGCCGACGAGCCGGAACAGGTAGTCCCGCTCGTCCATGGACAGCAGCAGGGCCCTGGTCAGAGCGGCGAGCACCTGCGCCGAGGGGGTGGGACCGCGTCCCTGCTCGAGCCGGATGTAGTAGTCGATCGACATCCCCGCCAACTGCGCGACCTCCTGCCGCCGCAGTCCTGGCGTCCGCCGCGGCCCAACCTCGGGAAGTCCGACGTCAAACGGTTGGAGCCGGTGCCGACGGGTGCGGAGAAACGCGGCCAGTTCGCCACGGTTGGAGTGCGCCACGGTGTGATTCCCTCTCTGTTCCCCCCAGGATGCCCCGTCCCTCCGCCACTGTCGCCTCCCGAGGGTGGTACCGGCGGTACTACCTCGGCGTATCGCTCGGAACATCCACGGGTGGAGCGGGGGTCCCTACTCGACGACCGGACGTCCAACTTCGGTCGGTCCGGGGCCGACCCGGTGCCCCCGAGGGGACCGTCAAGGCGTCCGGCTCCTGGTACCGCGACGTGATCGCCACGAACACCGTGCCCCCGGGATGACGCCGGGGTGGGATCCGCGATACCAGGCTCCGCGAGGCTCTCCCGGGCGGCGAGGCGACGGGGCACGGTGGGGGCATGACCAACACGATCGCACTGATCACCGGCGCGAACCGGGGGCTGGGGTACGAGACGGCGCGGCTGCTCGGGGAGCGGGGGATGACCGTCTTCCTTGGGTGCCGTGACGAGGAACGCGCGGGAGTGGCCGCGGCGGACCTGCGGGCGGCCGGCCACGACGCGCATCCACTCCACCTGGACGTGACCGACGAGAAGGCCGTCCAGGCGGCGGCGGAGACCATCGAGCGGACCCATGGGCGACTGGACGTCCTCGTGAACAACGCCGGCATCGGCGGGTTCGCCGAGAGCGGC
The DNA here is from genome assembly GCF_018437505.1 of Spiractinospora alimapuensis. NCBI lineage: Bacteria > Bacillati > Actinomycetota > Actinomycetes > Streptosporangiales > Nocardiopsidaceae > Spiractinospora > Spiractinospora alimapuensis. The sequence continues at coordinate 3,422,656 of NZ_CP072467.1, forward strand.
GGGCCGAGCCAGACCCCCCTGTCGGCGATCCGGCGGGTGTACGAGACCAACGTGTTCGGGGTCGTGGCCGTCACGAACGCGATGCTGCCGTTGCTACGGCAGGCGCCCGCCGCGCGGATCGTGAACGTCTCGAGCGAGGTCGGCTCCCTCACCACGATGACGGACCCCGGAAGTCCCCTGGCCCAGCTCCAGGCCACGGTCCCGTATCCGTCCTCGAAGTCGGCGCTGAACATGCTGACCGTGATGTACGCCCGTGAACTCGCCGACACGCGCATCTTGGTGAACGCCGCCAATCCTGGCTACTGCGCCACCGACTTCAACGGGAACACCGGCTACCGCACAGCGGAAGCCGGTGCGAGCGTGAGCGTGCACCTGGCGACCCTGGACGCGGACGGGCCAAGTGGACTGCTCTGGGGCGACCAGTCCATGAGCCACAGGACCGACACCTCCGGCCCGCTCCCCTGGTGAGGCGACGAACGGGCCGGTGTGGGTGAGAGGTTCTCCCCTCACCCACACCGGCCCTCGACCGACCGTCCCGCGAGGACCGTCCTCGGTCGGCCGTCCTCAGTCGGCCGTCCTCAGTCGGCCGCCAGCGCCGCGGTGATGGACGTGCTGGCGGCCCGGCGCGCCGGGATCACCGCGGCGAGCAGCCCGGCCACCAACCCCGCGAGGAGGAAGATCGCGACCTGCCCGTAGGGCAACGAGAACACCAGGTCCGACAGCAGCGCACTGCTCGCCGCCCATCCGAAGAAGACTCCGAGCCCGACGCCGATCGCCGATCCGGTGAACGCCAACACGACCGCCTCGACCGCCAGCATGCGCCGGAGGCTTCGCCTGCCGAGGCCCAGCGCACGCAGCAGCGCCGACTCGCGTGTCCGTTCCAGGACCGACAGGGTCAGGGTGTTGGCGATCCCGATCAGGGCGATCACGATGGCCAGCGCCAGCATCCCGGAGATGGTGTAGAGGGCGATGGACAGGATGTCCTCGAACTCCGTCTTCGCCTCCGCCAACGAGGTCACCTGCAGCAACGGATCGTCCGCCACGGCGTCGTAGACGGCGGCGCGGGTGTCGGAGCGGTCGGCGTCCGTGGCCGCACTGACGTACAGCATGGAGTCACCGTCGACGTCGGGGAAGATGTCCTCGAAGTCGCTGGTGTCGACCACGGCTCCCCACAGGTTCTGCATGTCGCCGACCACCGCGGCGATCTCCAGCGTGACCTCACCCTCGCCGGTGTCCAGCACGTAGTCGTCGCCGGCCTCGAGGCCCTCGGCGTATCCCTCGGAGAGGACCACCTTTCCGGGGGCGAGGTCACTCACCTGTCCGGAGATCGGGTCGGCGGTGATGTCGCTGCCGACTGTCGCACCGGGGTAGCTCGAGATCGGCATCCCCATGGCGCCGTCGACCACGGTGACGCTCCGTTGGCCGAAGACGGTTCCGACGCTGTCGTCCGCCTCCAGCGCCGACCGGACCTCCGGAGCGACCGTCGCCTCCTCCTCCGGCTCCTGACCGGGAATGAACTGCGGCGCGATGCCGTAGTCGACAGGGAAGTTGTCCTCCAACTGCTTCTGCGTCGTCTCACTCAGCGACGCGCTCACCACCGAGTACCCGGTGATGAGGGTGGCGCCCACGGTGAGCGCGATCATCGCGGTCGCGGCCCGCTTCGGGCTGCGACGAACATTGTCGGCCGCGAGCTCCGACGCGATCCCGATGCGGCGGAACAGGGGCGCGACGGCCCGCACCGCCCATCGAACGAGCATCGGTCCGAGGACCACCACCGCCCCGAAGGCGATGATCCCGGCCACGACCACCATGACGAGTGGCACTTCCCCGGCCGGCATGGCGAGGGCGAACGTGACCAGTCCCGCGCACACCGCGCTGAGGACGGCTCCTACGGTCAGCCGTTTCCACCCCACGCGTTCCGCGAGCGACATGGACGTGGCGCTGCCGCGCAGCGCGACCAACGGCGGTACCCGCGTCGCCCGAAACGCGGGGAACAGGGCCGAACACACCGTCACTCCCGTGCCGAGCACCAACCCGACGAGAAGCGCCGTAGGACTGACCACGAGCGCGACGTCGTCGGTCGCGACCGCGAAGAGGCCGGCGAGCACGGTCACCGCGAGATAGCCGGCGCCGACCCCGAGCGCGGCGCCCAACAAGGAGGCGACCAGGCCCACGACGGTCGACTCGGCGAGCACGGTGCGGAACACCTGTCCCCGCCTCGCTCCCATGCACCGCAGGAGGGCGAGGTCCCGCTGTCGCTGGGCGATGAGGATGGCGAAGGTGTTGTAGATGACGATCCCCGCCACCACCATGGCGACCAGCGCGAACAGCATCAGCGCGATCCGGAGCAGGGCGACGTCGCCACCGGCGTTCTCCGCCAGCGCCTCGGCGAACTCGTCACCCGTGCGCACGAGCGTCCCGCCACCGGCGACGTCGCTGACCGCGTCGGTCACCTGCGCGTCGGTGTAGCCGTCCGCCGCCAGGACGTCGATCTCGTGGTAGCCGTCGATGCCCGTGAGCGCCCGGACGGCGTCCTCGGTGTAGACGACCGCGCCGTTGGCGGCGTAGGGCTGCTCCACGCCGAAGTCGACGGTCCCCACCACGGTGACCTCGTGCTTGGCGGAGTCGACGTCCAACACCATGACGTCGTCGCCGATCTCGGCGCCGAGGGAATCGACCATGTTGCTGGAGATCGCGACTTCGTCGTCGCTCTCCGGCAGACGGCCGTCGGCGGCCTCGAACCGTCCGGGGTCGCCGACGGACACCGCGGCCGGAGGGGTGAACCCGGCCGGACGGCCGTCCGCGTCGAGCACTGGCGCCAGGTCCGACACCATGCCGTCGGCGGCGGCGACCTCGGGCAGGTTCCGCACCTCGGCGAGGATGTCGGCGTTCAGGGGCTCGTAGTCCCTTTCGCCGTCGGATTCGGAGTGGACGGCCGCGCTCAGCGACTCCGCCGAACCCATGACGCGGGTCTCGAACGCCCCCTCAAGCGTGTCGCTGAAGACCATGGTGCCGCTGACGAACACGACGCCGAGGACGATCGCCAGGACGGTGGTGACGTACCGCGCGGTGTTGCGTCGCAGACTGGCCAGGGTGACCCGCAGCATCAGGCCTCCTCCAGGCGCAGCAGTCGGCCGGAGACCGCCTCCGCGGTCGGCTGGTGGATCTCGTCGACGAGTCGGCCGTCGCGGAGGAAGATCGCGCGGTTGGCGTAGGAGGCGGCCACCGGGTCGTGGGTCACCATGACGATGGTCTGGCCCAGGCGCTCGGCGGACTCGCGCAGGAAGCTGAGGATCTCCGCGCCGGATCGGGAGTCCAGGTTGCCGGTTGGTTCGTCGGCGTAGACGACGTCGGGTGAGGCGAGCAACGCGCGGGCCACGGCGACACGTTGCTGCTGGCCTCCGGAGAGGGCCGAGGGCAGGTGGGTCAGCCGCTCACGCAGGCCCACGGTCTCGACCAGGGCGTCGAAGCGCGCCATGTCGACTCGTCGTCCGGCGATTCGCGCCGGGAGCAGGATGTTGTCCCGCGCGGTCAGCATCGGCAGGAGGTTGAACGACTGGAAGACGAAACCGATCCGGTCCCGCCGCAACGTCGTGAGCTGGGCGTCACGCAGCGTCGTGATGTCGGTGTCACCGACGTGCACACTCCCGGAGGTCACCGTGTCCAACCCCGCGAGGCAGTGCATCAGCGTCGACTTGCCGGACCCGGACGGGCCCATGATGGCGGTGAACGCCCCACGGGCGAACTCCACGTTCACGTTGACGAGAGCGTGCACCGGGGTGGCGCCGGAGTCGTAGGTCTTCGACACCCCGCGGGCGACGACCACCGGCGGTGTCGCGACACGCGTTGGATCGGCGACGGCGCTCATGACTGGTCTCCTCGGTTCGTGGTTGTGATCATGAGGAGACGCTACGAACGAACCCCCTGGTCACACATCCCGCGTGTAGCTGATCTTCGCCCCGGCCAATCGGACGGAGCACACCTGCCTCGTCCGACTTTCGGCCGGTTCGTCGACCGACTTTCGGAGGGGTGTCACCGGCGTCGTGCGGATCCCCACGACCACGGCAGGCGGATGGCGCCGGGGGGCGTCCAACGGTTCGACCGTCGCTCGGGGCGTGTTCGCCGTCCCTGCGGGTGGTACGTGCACGGATCGCTCCCTGGGGTTCGATCGAGTGCGCGGAAAACCCACCGCGCCCGGTAGGGGTGCGGGTTGGCTCACCGCCGCGCCGTACCTTCGGACGATCGCGGCCCCTGGCCGTGCCAGCGGCTCGCCCCCGTCTGACATGCGCGAGGAGCGGGTCATGAGCGCAGTACCGAGTGAGGCGGATGTCGTCGTCGTGGGGGCGGGTCCGGTCGGGCTCACGGTGGGTATCACCCTGGCGTACTACGGCGTCGATGTCGTCGTCCTCGACGCCGCTGAGCAGGCGCCACGCGAAGGGGGATCGACCGGCAGCACGACGGGACCCGCCACGTGTGGCCGGCTCAGGGACCCGCCGCCGGACCGCCGTGGCGTAGCCCACATCACATACCTACAGCACTGTAAGTAGAGTGGACACGTGCCGTCCACGCAGCCCTCCGCCGCCTCCGCCGTTCGTTCCGACACCAGTTCGCCGGCTCCCGTGCCCGCGGACAAGCCGAAGCTGCGGGGCTGGTCGCATCTCGGGATGGCGCCGCTCGCGCTCGCGGCGGGGATCGTCCTCGTGTCGCTGTCGCCGACCGTGGAGGCTCGCGTCGCCAGCGCCATCTACGCGGTCACGGCGACGCTGCTGTTCACGACCTCCGCCGTCTACCACGTGGGGCGTTGGCGCCCGGTCACCTTCGCGACGTTGCGTCGAATGGACCACTGCAACATCTACCTGATCATCGCCGGCACCTACACCCCGTTCGTGGTTCTGGTCCTGGACGGACAACTGCGGACCGTGTTGCTCTGGTTGATCTGGGGGGCGGCACTGGCGGGTGTCGGGTTCAAGGCCGGGTGGGTGAACGCACCCCGGTGGCTGTCGACGTCGCTCTACCTCGCCCTGGGCTGGGTGGCGATCCTGTTCTTCCCGCAGCTCATCAACGGGACGCACACCGCGACCTGGATCCTTCTGCTGGTCGGGGGCGGACTGTACAGTCTGGGCGGCGTGATCTACGCGACCCGGTGGCCGAACATCGCGCCACGGTGGTTCGGGTTCCACGAGGTCTTCCACGCGTTGACGATCGCCGCCTACGTGTGCCAGTACATCGCGGTGTCCTTCGTGACCTACAGCGTGAGCTGACAGGAGCCCCGCGGCGTCGTCACGCTCCGGTGTCGACCTGATCCCGCTGCGTAGACTCCGGACCATGTCCTCCACCGTCGCTCCCCGCACCGGTCCACCCAACGCGGCCACGTCACGGTGGCCGGCCTGGGCTCGACGGTGGTGGGGTCGACGGCACCGGGTCGGCGACTGGCTCTGGGCCGGTGTGGTGTTCTGGTTCACCGGACTCGGCCAGTTGATCTTCGCGGTCGGTCTACTCAGAGGCGCCCTCGAGCGAGTCCTCCTCAACGCCACGGGAGTCCCCCTCGACGTGGCGATCATGGTCGCACTCTTCGTGGTAGTCCCCGCCATCGCCTCCGTCATGACACTGTTCCGCCGCAGCCGTCCCTGGTTGCTGCTGACGACGGCCGTACTGATGCTGCTGCTGTTCGGGAACCCCTTCCCCGCGGCGATGGGGATCTACTCCTACGCGGCGTGGTTCCCGCGCCGGGACCGGTTGGTCGCGTGGACGTCGGCGATGGTGCTCGCCTGGGTGATCGCGGCCGGGGGCGTGCCGAGCTCCATTCCCGAGTTCCTCGGCGGAATCGTCGCCGTGTCCACGCTGATCGTCCTGCCGCTCTGTTTCGGCCTGTGGATCGGCACCCGCCGGGAGCTCATCCGCAGCCTCCACGAACGGGCGGAGCGCCTGGAGCGTGAGCAGCACCTCCTCGCGTCCAGCGCGGCGGCGGAGGAGCGTACCCGTATCGCTCGGGAGATGCACGACGTGGTCGCGCACCGGGTCAGTCTCATGGTTCTGCACGCGGGCGGACTGGAGGTCTCCGCCTCCGACGAGAGGACGACGGAGACGGCCGGCACCATCCGCAGCGCCGGACGTGAGGCGCTGACGGAACTCCGCGACATCCTCGGTGTGCTGCGCGCGGAGCGGGCTCCCTCCGAGACCGCCCCGCAGCCGGGGCTTTCCGACCTGGACGGCCTCGTCGCCGGGTGGCGGTCCGCGGGGATGCGGGTCGAGCTCTCTCGGCGGGACACCAAGGAGTTCTCGTCCTCGCTCCAGCGGACCGCCTACCGGGTCGTGCAGGAGGGCCTGACGAACTGCGCCAAGCACGCACCGTCCGCGGCCGTCGACGTGGCTCTGGAGGACGGGGCCGACTCACTCGTGGTGTCGGTCACCAACGGCACGTCGCCGGGCAGCGAGGATCTCCCGGCGCCCGCGAGCGGTTACGGCCTGGGCGGTCTCGGTGAGCGCGTGAACGTCGTCGGCGGCACCCTCACCTGGGGAGCGACTCCCGGCGGCGGGTGGGCGCTACGCGCCGAGATCCCCATCGGTTCGCCCTGACCGGCGAACCCGGGCGGCGTCTCACTCCGGGATGACGCGGTCCACGATGTCGTCGATCACCGCGTCGAATTCGGTCCCCTCCCACGCGGCGGGGAGGGTGAGGTGTTCGGTCAGCAGGCCCGTCATCGCGAGGTACAGGGCGGTGAACGCCGCGACGCCTCCCGGGTAGTCGCCCTCGACGTGAAACTCGAGGTTCGCCCGGATGTTGGCGCCGATGGTGTCGAGGAGCACGTCCCCGAGTTCCGGGCGTCGGGTGCCTTCCAACCGGAGCTCCAGCAGGGCCAGGTACGCGCGGCGATCGGCACTGACCCGGGCGTAGAGGTCGTGCATCCCCCACCGGACGACCTCTCGGCCGGGAGGTCGGCTCGCCATCTCCGTCAGGACCTCCGGTCGGGGCGCGAGGCGTTGGTGCACGTGAGCGGCGGCCTGGGCCAGCATCGCGTCGCGGTTGGGGAAGTAGTTGGTGGCGGTGCCGACGGGAACACCAGCCCGTTCGTCCACCGCGCGGAAGGTCAGCTTGCGGGCGCCGGCGTCGGCCAACACGTCGATGACCGCGTTCACCAGTGTCGTGCGTCGCTCAGGGTTCTCTCGCATACTCCCAACTTAGTACTTCAGTTGACGTGGTTTAAATGAAGTACTATGTTCATAGTGGTTCAAGAGACGATCCGTTCCCCAGCCCGAACTTGGAGGACCCGCATGCGAATCAACGCCATTGGAGCTTTCGCCATCGCCACCAACCCCACCGCGAGCGCGGCCTGGTTGGTCAATCACTTCGGCTTCCGGGTCGGTGTGGACATCGGCTGGTACGTCAACACGCAACATCCCGATCATCCGAACCTTCACTTCGACTTCTGTCTCCAGGGCCACGAGTCGGTTCCCGCGGTCGAGCGAGACCACCTCGGTGGAGGTCTCGGGCTCCTCGTGGACGACGTCGACGCGGAGGCGCGCCGACTCGAGGCCGCGGGTGTGGAGTTCCTCCTTGCCCCGGTGACCGAACCCTGGGGACAGCGCCGTTTCCAGGTACTCGGTCCGGACAACCTGTGCGTCGAGGTGATCCAGATGGTGACCCCCGACCCCACGTGGCTGGCGGAACACGGTCTCGCTCCAGAGTGACGCGCGCCCGGCGTGTCACTGTTCGCCGCCCGCCGCCCACGCCCCGTGCGCGGCGGGCGGTTAGGGTGTGCCGTCGGGACGACGCGACGCGAGCTGAGGGGGACCCGTGGCACTGGGGGCCGACCAACCGGAACCGGCGACCGTCCGGGTCCTGATCGTCGACGACGAGCAGCTCGTCCGTGCGGGGCTACGGATGATCCTGGACGCCGCCCCGGACATCACGATCGTGGGAGAGGCCGCCGACGGTGCCGAGGCGGTAGAACTCACCTCGTCCGTCGGTCCGGACATCGTGCTTCTGGACATCAGGATGCCCGGGACCGACGGGCTCACGGCGGCCGAGCGACTCGCCACGCTCCCCGCACCGCCCCGTGTCGTCCTGCTGACGACGTTCGACCTGGACGAGTACGTTCACCGCGGGCTTCGCGCCGGAGCGGTGGGGTTCCTGTTGAAGGACACCCCGCCGCGGGACCTGGTCGACGCGGTACGAACCATCCACGCGGGCAACGCCATGCTCGCCCCGAGCGTGACGCGCCGGATGCTGCACCACTTCTCGTCACACGCCGACGGTTCCGCCCCGGCGGAGCGTCGTCTCGCCACCCTGAGCGACCGCGAACGCGACGTCCTCCTCGCGGTGGCCCGCGGCAGGTCCAACGCCGAGGCCGCTCGTGAACTCGGCATGCGCGAACCGACCGTCAAGGCCCACGTGAGCCGCATCCTCGCCAAGCTCGAACTCACCAACCGGGTCCAGGCGGCGATCCTCGCCCACGACGCCGGCTGGGTGTGACCGAACGTAGGGGCCCCTGGAACGTGGCGGCCGAACACCGACGCACGCCGCGGCGCGACGGCGATAACGCACCAATCGCCACGGGCGAATTGAACAATCTCGATGATCCTTCTGACGATGATCATTCCGTAGCGTGCTCGAAACGCGCGTCCCACAGGGTGTGCACGAATCACCCCCAATTCGCAGCGCGTCGCGGAAGGAACATCGTGTCGAACAACGAGCACGACCCCCAGGCCTCCGAAACATCCATCACCTACGGCGTCAACGACATGCCTCCCCTGCGGAAGGCGATCCCGCTCGGTATCCAGCACGTGCTCACGATGTTCGCGAGCAACGTCACCGTCCCCATCCTGATCGCCGGCGCCGTGGGCGCGACGGTGGGAGAGACGGCTCTCCTGGTGCAGGCCGCCCTCCTGTGCGCGGGTCTCACCACATTGCTGCAGACCGTCGGAATCGGCCGCGTCGGCTCGCGACTGCCCATCGTCCAGGGCACGAGCTTCGGTTTCCTGGTCGTCGCCGTCTCGGTCGGCCCCACCTACGGGCTGCCCGCGATTCTGGGCGGCGCCATCGTGGCCGGCGTGGTCCAGTGCCTGATGGGCCTGGTCATGCCGTGGCTGAAGCGCCTCTTCCCGCCCCTGGTGAGCGGAATCGTGGTGCTCACCATCGGCGTGGGCCTCTTCCCGTCCGGACTCAACCTCATGGCGGGGGGAGCGGGCGCGGAGGACTACGGTTCCTACACCAACCTCGGCTTCGCGTTATTCGTCTTCGTCCTCGTGATCGGGATCAGCCAGTTCGGACGCGGGTTCTTCGCCACCTCGGCGGTGCTCATCGGGCTGACGGTCGGCTACCTCGCCGCGATCCCGTTCGGACTGGTCGACTTCAGCGGTGTCGCCGAGGCGGCCTGGTTCGACATCCCCCGCCCGATGCAGTTCGGCCTGTCCTTCCCGATGGCCGCGGTCGTCGCCATGGCGGTGATGGGAATCGCGACCACGGTCGAGACCATCGGTGACCTCTCCGCGGTCACCAAGGGCGGCGCCGGCCGGGAGGTCACCAACCGGGAAATGACCGGCGGTGTACTCGCGGACGGGGTCGGAACCATCATCTCTCCCTTCCTCAACGCGTTCCCGAACACCACCTACGCGCAGAACGTCGGGCTCGTGACCCTCACCGGTGTCATGAGCCGCCACGTCGTCTCCATCGGCGCGGGGTTCCTCCTGATCTGCGCCCTGTCGCCGAAGCTCGCCGCGGTCATCACGGCGATGCCCTCCTCGGTCCTGGGTGGTGCCGGCATCGTCATGTTCGGGCTCGTCGCCGCCTCGGGAATCCGGCTGATCACCGACCGGCCGATGTCCCGACGCAATCTCACGATCATCTCGGCGTCCGTGGGTCCGGGCCTCGGTCTGGCGATGGTCCCCGACGCGATCGCGGTGCTGCCCGAGACGCTCTACATCCTGCTGGAGACGGGCATCGTTCCCGCCGCGACCATCGCGGTGATCCTGAACCTGGTCATCCCGGACCAGGCCGACCGGTGAGGGTTGGCCCGCCGGCGTCGGCGGGCCAACCCAGGGACCGGTCCGCGGGTGGGTGTGCCACCCACCCGCCGTTCGACTTCCACGCGGCCCGGACCTTCGCAGGAAGGGCGCGCCCCGGTGCCGGACTCAGTGGGTCCGACGCGCGAGCAGCCGGGTGGTACGGGCGTGGCCGGCGGTGAGCTGGCGCTCGGTCAGGATCGCGAAGCCACGGGGCAGGCGGGCGCCCAGCGCCCCGTGGCGCACCCGGAAGCGCGTGGTCTCGCCGTCCACCGCCGCGAGGGCCTCCCACCCGAACAGCCCGCCGGGACTCACCGCGGCGGCGCCGACGTCGAAGGCCCCCTCGTCCCAGTAGCGTGTCGCCAGGACGATCGCGTAGGACTCCTCGGGGCGGAACCGGGTGGCGTCGGCGAGGACACAGTGGACGCGGTCGCCGAGGTCCCGGCGCTCCGCCTCCTCCGTCAACTGGTCCAGTGCCACGTCGGACACGTCCACGACGGTGACGGTGCGTCCCATCGCCGCGAGCTCCAGCGCGCTGCCGGAACGTCCCGCGGCGAGTTCGAGGACGGGGCCGGGAGGAGGATTGGCCTCCATCGCGTCGGCGGCGAGGGGGTGAGGTGGGAAGCCGGGGGGATCATCAGCGAAACGAGCGTTCCACCGGCGTCGGTCTGGGTGATCGCGCAAGTCTTCTGGAACCACCCCACCAGTGTGACGCAGTCACTCGGGGACGCGTTGGGCGCGGTTCGCCCAATAGCGCAACCACAGCAGGTTCACGAGGATGACGACGAGCAGTCCCAGCGCGTAGAGGATCCCCACCATCGCCTGCTGTTCCGAGGTGAAGTGGGCGTTGCCGTCCCGGGCGACCAGGCGCAGTTGTGCCTGTGTCCCGGTCAGGAGCAGCACGATGCCCGTGACGAACGGATGCATCGCGTCCCACACCGCGTGCAGCACCGACACCCCCAGGTAGACGAGGAGGAACCATCCGGTGACGCGGTACCGGCGCCCGTGCGCGGCCTGGAACAGCGCCGCGACCGCGATCGCCGTCCACAGCCCGTGCATGAACGGGCTGAGCATGCCGCGGAGTACCTCCACCTGGACCACGGCCATGATGTCGAGCCCACGTTCGGTGATCACCGCGCTCAGCGCGTATCCGGCCGACTCGAAGGCCGCGAACCCGAACCCGACCGCGGCGCCCAGGAGCAGCCCGTCCCGGACGGTGTAACGCGTCAGGTGCCGGGCGACGATCGCCGCGGCGAGGATCTTGACGGCCTCCTCGATGAGCCCGACGCCCAGGAAGAGGAAGAGGTTCGGGCGCAGGAGGTAGGACTCCAGTACGGAGGCCCCGAGGACCCCGATCAGTCCACCGATGATGAACGCGCGGACCATGAGGACGATGCTGACCTCGTCGCTCCGCGCACGTTCGTAGGCCCAGACCACGAACGTGACCGGAACCAGGAAGCTCCCCAGCAGCACGATCGTGGGGACGAGGTTGGTGTTCCGGGTCAACAGCGTGATGACGACGGTGGCCAGCCAGAGCAAGAGACCGATCCAGAACACCCGGGACCACGCGCTTCTGGCCCGCCGGCGCCGATGCGGTACCGATCCGCCCAGCGGCGCGTTCATGTCCGTCACGGCCCAACCACCACTCCGTTGCGGGGATCCACGACCGGACGGCGCCGCCTCCAGCGACGACACCACGACCTTCGCCGCGGAACGACATCAAATGATTACTTTCCGCAATGAACGTGTGTGAACCCTGACGAGGCGACCGCGAGGTCGGCACGCCCCCGGTGGCCAAGTGTCCGCAGGAGCGGGGTCAGCGTGGCCGGTAGGCGGTCACCAGCACGGACACCGTCACGGAGATCGGTTCCTCCGCCCGCCCCAACGCGGCGAGTCGCTCCCCGTCCAGATGGTGCGCGGAGGGTCCCATCGACACGGCGGACACGGCGAGCTCCGGCGCCAGGTCGACGCTGTACTCGACCCGGCGCTCGACCACGGAGGTGAACCGGGAGCCGAGTCCACGGTCGAGGCGTTCCTCCTTGTCCGCGTCCACGCTGACGAGGCCGAGACCCTCCCGCAGCTCGCCCAGGTGACGGCCGGTCGGACGCGCGACGACCAGAAGCCCCTTCGCGGTGAGGACCCTGTGGAACTCCGCGGGGTTGCGCGGCGAGAAGACGTCCAGGAGCACGTCGACCGACGCGTCCCGGAGCGGGAGCGTCTGCCACACGTCACTCGCGACGGCGGCCGCCCGTGGGTGAACCCGCGCGGCACGGCGCAACGCGAACTTCGACACGTCCAGGCCGAGCCCGACCGCGTCGGCGTGCCGATCGAGGAACGACGCGAGGTAGTAGCCCGTCCCCACACCCGAGTCCACCACCACCTCCGGGTGCGCCTCGCATTCTCCCGCGACCTCGGCCACCGCCGTGGCCACGGGTGCGAAGTGCCCCGACCCCAGCAGTTCCTCCCGAGCGCGCACCATCGCGGCGGTGTCCCCGGTCCCCGCGGTCGGACGCCCGGTCAACAGACTGACGTAGCCCTGCCGGGCCAGGTCGAAGGAGTGCCCCCTAACGCAGCGAAGCGCGCGTCCGTCCAGTGCCAACTCCGCGCCGCACACCGGACACACCACGACACCCAGCACCCGCCGCAACACCGGCGACTCCCCACCCTGCCCACCAGTCATGACTCCATTGTCGAGTCCCCGCTCCACCAGCTGGACCATGACAGTGATGCCAATTTCTGACACCATCCGACTGTGAACACGCGGCGACGCCCTCCCCAGGAAGTCCACACGCGCGTGAAACGCGCCGCGGAGGAGGATGGAAACAGCGTCACTTCCGAGGCCGCGACCGCGATCGAGGATTGCCTGGAACGACGCCAGACGGAACGAGTACGGGAAATCGCACGAGAGATCGCTCGGCGTGACGCCGAACTCCTCGACCTGCTGGCGCAGTGACCGGCTATCTCACCAAGAACGACCTTCTTGCCGTAGCGGACGACGTGCTTCCCGCGCCCCACACCCTCATGGTCTAGTTCGGGCTGATGCGCACCACGCCGGCGAAGCCGGAGAAGCGGACGTCGGTCACGCGGACGACCTGGCCGGAGCTGGGTGCCTCGATCATCTGCCCGTCGCCGAGGTAGATGGCGACGTGGGAGATGTAGTCCGGCTGGTTGGGATCGGTGCGCCAGAAGAGGAGGTCGCCCCGTTCGGCCTCGGAGTAGTCGAGGCGGGGACCGACCGTCCACTGCTCGTGGGTCACGCGGGGGAGCGAGACTCCCGCCTGGGCGAAGGCCCATTGCACCAGCCCGGAGCAGTCGAAGTTGTCCGGACCGCTGCCGCCCCACACATAGGGTGCGCCGAGTTTGGACTCCGCCGCGTCGATCGCGGACTCGACCGACTCGGAGCTGAGTCGGTCCCCGTCCCAGCGCGCACCGTCGTCTCCGGTTCCCTCGGTCTCCTCGAGCTCCGCACCGGGGAGGAGCTGCACTCCGCTCTCCGGTGGGAGCTTCTCGGTGAGCTCCTCCTGCAAGGCGATGACGTCGGCCCCTGGCGCGCTGACCAGAGCCGCGTTGCCGACCGGCATGCCGAGCTCCTCAGCCCGGTCCGCGGCGACGTAGCCGTCAACGCCGGGGATACGTGAGTCCACCGCGTCGCCGACGGTCAGTCGCCAGGTATCGTTCTCCTCGTCCTCGCCCAGTCGTTCGCCGGGCTCCAGCCCGCCGTGTTCGGCGGGCAGGATCGTCCCCTCGCGCAACGCGGACACCGTGGCGTTCTGGACGTCGGACAGTTCCTCCTCCGAGCCGCCGAACCGCGCCAGGGACTCGGGGTCGGCGCCGACGACCGCCGTGTCCCGGTCGTCCACGCCCAGGCGGGCCGCGGAGGCGAGAAGGACGTCGTCCACCCCATCGCGTTCCGTCAGCTCGCTGAGCAATTCCTCGGGCAACGCGTCCGCCGAGGCGATGAACAGGTCGGCGTCCGCCGGCAGCGGGACCGCTGCCTCCTGGGTGTCCGAGCTCTCCGCGTCCGTGGGGTCCGCGGCCGCCGGCGTGGCGACCATCGTGGTCGCGGCGACGGCGAACAGAGTCAGGGACGACAGCATCGTCGGCCTTCGGTGCACGTGGTTCCTCCCGTTCCGAGGATTTCGCCCGGGCATGCCGGACCACCACCGAATATAACACTTCGTACTTGTTTGACTACGTACAGGAATGTCCGTGTTGCTCTGATTCTTACTGTTCTCTCTGAGCGAGTGCGGCGACGACCCGCGATGGACTGGGTCGCCCGAGATGCTTCGCCATCCACAGGCTTGTGGACACCAACGCGTCCAGGTCCACACCGTGGTCGATTCCGAGACCGGTCAGCAGCCAGACAAGATCCTCCGTGGCGAGGTTCCCGGTGGCGCTACCGGCGTAGGGACACCCTCCGATGCCACCAGCGGACGCGTCGAACTCCGCGATCTCCGTCGACAGCGCTGCGTAGACGTTGGCGAGAGCCTGCCCATAGGTGTCGTGGAAGTGCATGGCGACCTGCGACGGCGGGATACCCGCTCCTCCCAGGGCTTCCACCATTCGTGTCACCTGGCCCGGTGTCCCGACCCCGATGGTGTCGCCGATCGAGATCGTCCCGCAGCCCATCTCCCGCAGCCGCAGCGAGACCCGCACGACGTCCTCGACCGGGACCGGTCCCTCCCACGGGTCACCGAAACACATGGATACGTACCCGCGCACCGGGATCCCATGCGCCGTCGCACTCGCGACCACCGGCTCGAACATCCGCAGGACCCCGTCGACGTCCCGGTTGAGGTTGCGACGCGCGAACGTCTCGGTCGCGCTCGCGAACACCGCGATCTCTCTCGCCCCCGCGGCCAGGGCCCGCTCCAACCCCTTTTCGTTGGGGACCAGCACGGGATAGCTCACTCCCGGCCCCGGTTCCAGGGCGAGTGTGACCTCCCGGGCGTCGGCCAACTGCGGAATCCAACGCGGCGAGACGAAACTCGTGGTCTCGATCGTGCGCAGCCCGGCGGCACGCAGCCGGAGAATCAGCTCGACCTTCACCTTCGTCGGGATGACCGCCGCCTCCGCCTGCAGTCCGTCCCGCGGGGCCACCTCATAGACCCGCACGGATCTCGGCAGACCCGTGCGCGGTTCGACGGCGGGAAGTCCGGGATTTGTCGACACGCTACCTCCTGTGTCCACGTCAGTCGCCTTTCGCCTGACGCGATGCCGAGTGTGTTTCGAAGTTACGTGAACCTGGCCCAAAAATGGCGTGCGAGTTGCGGAGCGGATTCCTCCCGCGGGAATTCCATCCCTATGAGCACGGGGAGGAAATCCTGAGCGCGCACCGGCAGCCAGCGAAAGTGCGCAGACTGGAACATCGCACCGTGCGGCGCGCCGTTTTGGCGACCGCGATCGGAAATGCGACCGAGTGGTACGACTACGGCGTCTACAGCTACCTCGCGGTGACCATTGGGCTCGTCTTCTATCCCGGTGGCTCACAGGCGACCCAGCTCATCGCCACGTTCACCACTTTCGCGGCCGCGTTCCTGATCCGTCCGATCGGGGGCCTGATCCTTGGCCCCCTCGGCGACCGCGTCGGGCGCCGCCAGGTGCTCGTCGTGACGATGCTGATGATGGCCGGCGCGACCTTCGCCATCGGCCTCATCCCGTCGGCCGCGACGATCGGGATCTTCGCCCCGATCCTATTGTTGTTGGCGCGCCTGGTGCAGGGCTTCTCCACTGGTGGTGAGTACGCGGGCGCCGCGACGTTCATCGCCGAGTTCGCGCCCGACCGACGGCGTGGATTCTTCGGGTCCTGGCTGGAGTTCGGCACCGTGGCGGGCTATATCACCGGAGCCGGACTGGTCACCATCTTCACGTTGCTGCTGACCCCGGAACAGATGATCGACTGGGGCTGGCGGATCCCGTTCCTCCTCGCTCTGCCCCTCGGCGCGATCGGACTTTACCTGCGTTTCACCCTCGGAGAGACGCCCGTCTTCGAGGAGTCGAAGGGGGGTTTCAAGCGCGGCGAGGACGGAGGCGTCGGGGGACAGTTCAAGGCCACGTTCGCCGACCAGTGGCGCGCGATCCTGCTGTGCATCGGCCTCGTGATGGCGTGGAACGTCGTCAACTACACGATGACGGCGTACCTTCCCAGCTACCTCGACGCCGTTCTCGGCTACACGAGTGCCCTCGGAACACTCCTCGTGGTCATCGCGCTGACGGTGACGCTGGTGACCGTGACCCTGTTCGGCCGCCTCAGCGACCGGTTCGGGCGCCGCCGTGTCCTCATGTCCGGCTGTCTGGGGTCGATCGTCCTCGCGGTACCGTCGTTCTGGCTGATCCAACAGGGCCACATCGTGACGGTGCTGGCGGGGGTGGTCATCCTGTCCTTGATCCTGGCCCACTTCTCCGGAGCGGGCCCGTCGACCGTCCCGGCGTTCTTCCCCACCGCGGTGCGGTACGGCGCGCTGGCGATCAGCTTCAACGTCTCGGTCGCGGTCTTCGGGGGCACCACACCCCTCGTCGCGGAGTCGCTGATCGACCTGACCGGCAACACCTATGTGCCCGCGTTCCAGGTGATGCTGGCTGGCGTGGTGGGACTGATCGTGGTGCTGACCATGAGTGAGACGGCGAATCGTCCCCTGCCCGGCTCCCAGGCGATGGAATCGACAGAGGGTCCAGGGAGAATCACCGACCCAGGACAATCCACGTCAAAGACGTGAGTGCCACCGGATACGTTTATTCTTCGCGCCACGTGGGAACGGTGGTGATTCCAGGAGAGAGGCAGGGACGCTAGAATTGGGCGCCCCGTCTTCCCTATACCCGAACGTGGAAAGCGCCCCATCAGCCATGGCCGAACGGACCCAGCGAAAAGGGCGCGCCCGCGTGATCCGGTTGGTGCTCGCGACATTCGCCGCGTGCCTCGTCCTGGTCCTCCTCGCGGCGGCATCGATCGCCTACTCCTACTACCGTGACCTGCGCGACGAGGTCGCCCAGCACGACCTCGGCTCGGTCCTGGACGAGTCCGAACGGCCCGAGAAACTCAACGAGGCCATCACCATCCTGCTCATCGGATCGGACGACCGCGCGGAGAACGAGGAGTACGGCGGGCACTACATGGAGGGCGAGCGTTCCGACTCGTTGATGCTGGTCCACATCTCACCGGACCGCGACGAGGTCACGGCGATCAACTTCCCCCGCGACTCCCTGGTTCAGCTTCCCGAGTGCGGCCCCTACGCGGGACACGACGGCACCGACGGCTACTACGGGATGATCAACGCGGCCCTGTTCCATGGTGGACCGCCCTGTGTGGTGCGCACCATCGAGTCCCTGACCGACATCCACATCGACCACTTCGCGCACATGGACTTCAGTGGCTTCCGCGACATGGTGGACGCCGTTGGTGGTGTCGAGATGTGCGTCCCCGAACCCATGCAGGACGAACGCGCCCACCTGGACCTCGAGGCCGGCGACCAGCGCCTGGACGGTGAACAGGCCCTGGCTTTCGTCCGCGCGCGGTACGAGATCGGTGACGGTGGCGACATCGGGCGGATCGACCGCCAGCAGATGTTCCTCGCCGCGTTCGCCAGCGAGGTACTGGACGACGACCTACTGGTCCAACCGAACCAGCTCCGGGCGTTGCTGGACTCGGTGATGGAGCACGTCACCACCGACACCGAACTCACGTTGACCACGATGCTCTCCCTCGGCTCCACGCTGTCCGACGTGGAGCTCGATGACATCTCCTTCTACACCGTCCCGTGGTGGCAGGCCCCGTCCGATCCCAACCGCGTGATCTGGAACGAGGACCTCGCCGCGGCTCTCTTCGAGTCCGTCGCACAGGACGATCCGATCGACCCGGAGCTCTTCATCGAGAGCGGAGAAGAGCCCGACGAGCCGACCGACAGCCCGACGGCGGAGTACCCCGCTGAGGAAGAGGAACCGAGTCAGGCCGCGACGGCCCCCGGCGACCTGGACCGCCGGGACGCGACCGCGAACCCCTGCGAGGAGGGCCTGGGCTCGGGCACAGAGGCCGAGTGGTGACCCAAAACCCTCCGCGCGACATGGTGGGGTCGGGTCCTAGCCCAGCAGGGACCCACCAAGGCCACCCGCGACACCCTCGACCAGGGACTGCACGCCACCGGTCGCGCTCTGCGGCGTGACCTCGGCACCCTCGACCTCGGAGGTGTCCGCGACGCCCTCGCCGGTCTCGGTCGCACCGTCCGCGACACCCTCGCCGGTCGACACGACGTCGCCCGTCAGGTCATTGTCGGTCACCTGGCCGCCGAGGTCGCTCACGACCCCGTTCACCTGGTCGCCCACGGGCCCGACAGTGCCGGAGACGTCGCCGAGCGGGTTGGCCTGCTCCTCACGCTGCGGCGTGGCCGAGATCTCGCCGGGCTCCACCTGCGCCGCCGGGGAGACGACGTCCTGCAGGCCGCGCACCACGGACTCGGTGTCCACGGCCGCCGCCAGGTCCTCCACACCGGAGCCGACCCGCTCGGACTGCTGCGTGGTCGAGGGGACACCGTCCACCGCGCCGGTCAGCTCGCCCAGGTCGGCCAGGTCACTCACTGACGACATCGGCACCGTCCCGGTGGGGTCGAGGCCGGCGAGGGTCGACTCGTCGAGCAGCGCGGTCGGGTCGGCACTGGCGGCGTTCTGCGACACCGCGTCGTCGCCGGGCCCGTTGATGTTCGTGTTCACCGCGTCGCCGAGGTTGACGGTGTCGAGGACCTCGTTCAGGTCCTGCGCGCTCGCGCTGGCCGATCCCAGTCCGAAGACGGCGAGGGCACCGACGGCGACGAGGGCGGAGCGGGTGAAGAACGAAGTACGCATGTGTGCTTCCAATCCACGTTGCTGACTGCGGAACAGTCAGGTGTGTTCGATCCCGGTTGGAGAAGGGTGACTGAGCGAGGATGGGCCCTATCCGGCACTCGACATCGCCTTCACGGTCAGCCTCGGGATCTGGCAGATCTCGGGCTGACGACAGCCACGCCATACGTGGCTCTCGTCAACTCGCAGTGACACGGCACTGACCGAAGACCGCTGGGCGGGTGCACGACGCGCGCCGAGACGTGGCGCGGCCCGTGCTCGGGGTCAGTCCGGGGAGAAGGAAGGTTCGCCGGCGTCGTACGCGGGCGGCGGGCTCGCGGCGCCGCCGAGGGCGAGCGCCTGCCCGAGGTCGGCCGGGGCCGCCTGGTGGTGGGTGAGGTCCGCGAACGCCGGCCCCTGGGCCGCGGAGCCCCCGCTGACCACGGCGCTCGCACGGTCGGAGGTTCCGGCCGGAGAGTCGTCATCCGACGGCGCGGAGTCGTCCGCGTGGTGATGCGCCCCACCGTCGTCCGGGAGGACGACCACGCTTCGCGGCAGGGGCTGGGCCCCGTCACCGTCCGTCGCGTCCTCCGCCTCGTCGGACCGGGAGGTCTCGTCGGACTCCTCGGAAGCCTCGTCGCTCGCCTCCGGCGGTTCGGAGGCGTCGTCCTCGGCGGGAACCGACTCCTCCCGGGGAGGATCGACGTCAACGAGATCGGTGGACGTGTTGACCACGTCCGTCACGGGTGCCAACGACCGGTCGGAGGTCGCCGCGACAGCGCCCACCGTGGAACTCACCGGCTCACTCTCGCTGACCGCGGAGGTCGACGACCCCACGGCGGAGCCCGCCGTGCGCACCACGTCGGTGACGGGTTCCACGGCATCGGTGGAGGTGTCGGCCAGGTCCTGGGCCGTGGTGGAGACGTCCGCGCTCTCGACAACACTCGTCGTCGAGAGCACGTCCCCCGCGAGCCCGTCATCCGCGCTCGCGCCCGCAGACCCGGCGACCCATGCCGCGAAGAGAAAACCGAAGAAGAGGACGATCCGCCGAATCCCGGACATCAAGGGGCGCTCTCGGCGTAGGTCACGCCTGAGGCCATGAACCAACACCGCACACCCCCGATCACCGCTCACAACTTCAGGACTACGGATCGTGACCGTAGCACAGAAGAGTCAACGCGCGGCAAGCCTTCCCCGAAACCCGGCCGGAATCGCACTCGAGATTGGCACGCGGAATCACGTTCGCAGGGCGAATGCCACCCACCGACAGGGTGTTCACCAAACCTGGAATCCCATGATTGGGACCACACCACACTCCGCATCGGCAAAACCACCCCATGCCAGCGGAAACACAAATCCCATTGGTCGCATTTTCCGGAAACATATGGGCAAGCCGGTCGGTCGATCGCTATTCTGGACCCTCGGCGCGGCAGCGCGGAAAGAATGGCCGTGCGAGCCGCATCTCGCCGTGTGTCTTCGGGAGGGGTACACACGGCGCGTGTGGCTCGCACACCGCGCCGGAACCAGGCCGATGATCCCCGCGGGCCCGCGGGCACTGCCGGGTAACGCCCCGCCCCGCCCGGGATAGCACTCGACCTCGCCGCTCGAGCGGCCCGCCCGAATCGGAGGGTTCGGGTCAGCGCCCAGGACGCACACGGGGACGGGTCCGTCCCCACACGGTGGGCGACCGCCGCACCCAGCCTCGCGGTGGGACCCGACCACGGACGACCACACGTCGTGGTAACCGTACGCCTCAACCACACCGGGCCCGTAGGGGCGTTGGACCGACCGCGGCGCGTCGGATCCCCGCGGGACTGCGCCCACGACACACCGCGGTCAGGATCGAGGCCGCCGGTCGGCCCGCGCGGGGAGTGAGCGTCCCCCTGGGCCCGAGCCGGCGGCGGGTCGACGTGTCAGGGCCAGTCGGAGGCCCAGGGACGTGCCATCTCCACGGCGTGGGCGGCGCGGAGGATCGCCGCGTCGTGGTGGCGGGCGGCGACGATCTGCAGGCCGACGGGAAGCCCACCCGGCGTGAAGCCGCAGGGAATGCTCGCGGCCGGCTGCTGGGTCATGTTGAACGGGAAACTGAAGGTCGCCCACTCCAGCCAACGCTTGGCACCGGAGTCCGCGGGCACCTCTCGGCCGGCCTCGAAGGGCGGAATCGCGACGGCCGGCGTCAGCAGGAGGTCGTACTCCTCGTGCAGCTCCCCCATCCGCTTGCCCATGGCCATACGGGTCGCCATGGCGGTGAGGTAGTCCTGCGCGGAGTAGGTAAGGCCTACCTCGATGATTTCCGCCAGCCCCGGGTCGAGCAGTTCGCGTTCCTCGACGGAGAGGTGTTCGGTGGCCTTGGCCGCACCCGCGAACCACAACACCTGGAAGTCGTCGATCGGGTTGGCGAACCCGGGGTCGACTTCGTCGACCTTCGCTCCGAGGTCCTCGAACACCGCCGCCGCGCCGGCGACGACACCGGCGACGTCGGGGTCCACACTCGCGTAGCCCAGAGTCGGACTGAACGCGATCCGGAGGCCCGCCACGGAGGCGCCGTCGAGGTCGGCCAGGAAACTCCCGGTGGGAGGAGCCAACGCCGCCCAGTCCCGGTGGTCGGGGCGGGAGATGACGTCCATCATGAGCGCGGTGTCCGCCACCGTCCGCGTCATCGGCCCGGTGTGCGCGAGCGTCCCGTAGGGGCTCGCCGGGTAGTGCGGGACGAGACCGTAGGTCGGCTTGAGGGTCACGATGCCGCAGAACGACGCGGGGATCCGCACCGATCCGCCGCCGTCGGTCCCCAAGGCGAGCGGCGCCATCCCAGCGGCGACGGCCGCGGCCGCGCCACCACTTGACCCACCCGCCGTGCGCGTTGTGTCCCATGGGTTCCGGGTAACGCCGGCGAGTGGGCTGTCTGTTACGGCCTTCCAGGCCAGCTCCGGTGTGGTCGTCTTTCCGACGAAGACCGCGTCCGCCTCACGCAGACGCGCCACCGCGGGGGAGTCCTCCGTCCACGGGCCCGCCGCGTTGACCGTGCGGGAGCCCCGGAGGTTGGGCCAGCCGCGGGTGTTGAACACGTCCTTGATCGAGGTGGGAACCCCGTCCAGGACGCCGTTCGGCTCACCCCGCGCCCAGCGGTCCTCGGACTCGCGCGCCGTCCGCAGCGCCTCCTCGCCATGCACCTGGCAGTAGGAGTTGATGCGCGGGTCCTCCCGCTCGATGCGCTCCAGGACCGCGGCGGTCGCCTCGACGGGCGACAGGTCCTTCGCGGCGTACGCGGAGAGGAGTTCGGTCGCGGACATGGCGGTGGGGTCGCCGGGTTCACGGCTGGTGCCGGGGGGCTGGGGACTCACACACTTCTCCGTTCACTGCGGTTCCACTGCGGGTCAGCCATGCGGCACGTATCCGCGCCGCTTGTCCACGATGTTCCTGAGTTCCCGACCGTCGAGGTAGCGGTCCAGGTTGTCGTAGAAGAGCTGGGCGAGGTCGGCGCGCCATCCCACGGTGTCGCCGGACATGTGCGGTGAGACGATCACGCCGGGCATGTCCCACAGCGGGGAGTCCGTGGGGAGGGGCTCGGACTCGAAGACGTCGAGAGCGGCGCCGGCGATGGCGCCGTCCCGAAGCGCGGCGACCAGGTCGCGCTCCACGACCAGCGGTCCCCGACCGATGTTGATCACGCGCGTGCTCGGGCGCATGGCCCGCAGGGCGGCGTCGTCGATCATTCCGTGCGTCGCCTCGGTGAGGGGCGCGGCCAGGACCACGAAGTCGGCCTCCGACACGGCGGTGTGCAGCTCCTGTTGCGGATGCACTGTGGTGAAGTCCGGGTCGTCGGTCCGTGCCGTCCTGCCCAGACCCCGCACCGTCAGTCCCACGGCGGAGAGCTGGCGGGCGATGGCCCGCCCGATGGGCCCGGTGCCGATGACGAGAGCGCGCTTTCCGGCGACGCGTTCCGTCTCGCGGTGCTCCCACTCGTGGCGTGTCTGCCGGGAGAGGGTGCCCGGCAGGTCCTTGGTGTAGGCCAGGACGAGACCGAGGACGTACTCCGCGATCGACTGGTCGAAGATGCCCCGGGAGTTGGTGAGGACCACGTCGCTCGCGGTGAGCTCGGGGAACATCAGGTTGTCCACGCCCGCCGTCGCGGCGTGGATCCATCGGAGCTGGTCCGCCTTGCCCCAGGCGTCGACCAGCGCACGCGAGAACAGGTCCCACACCAGCAGGACGTCGGCCCCAGGCAGGGCGCCGGCCAGCTCGTCCGCGGACACGTAACGCACCTGCGCGAGGCGCGCGTCACTGTCGAGCCGAGCGGCACCGGGGGGAGCGGCGCCCCCGCTCAGGACCACCACTCGGGGGGGTGTTTCCACAGCCACGAGGTAATTCCTCCCCTTCACAACGGACAGCACACCGGATGACCTGCGGCGCGATGCCTTGACGCAGAGTTAACGATTCGGAGCCGAAGAAACCATTGACACGCTAGAGAGCAATCGTATGATTGTCAACAATCGGCGGATGTGCTCCGCGCGGTCACGTGGATGAATGTTGTCGAGTTGTCGAACAGCTTCTCCCGTCCAGGGCGGAGCGCTACTGACGAGTTCTCACCTCACCACCAGGAAACACGACGAACCGTGAACGGAGGAACCTTCCGGCGATGCCCAGATACATGTCCATCTCCCTGGAACGTCGCGGCGTGAGCTGCGTCGCGGAGCTCCTGGACAAGGAAGCTCCCCGCACCTGCGACGCGGTCTGGCAGGCGCTCCCCCTCGAAGGTCCGGCACAGCACGCCAAGTACGCCCGCAACGAGGTGTACACGATGGTGCCCCGGTTCTCCCCCGAGGAAGTCGGACAGGAGAACCCGACGGTTACCCCCATTCCCGGCGACGTGGTGTACTTCTCCTTTCCCGGTGGGATGCTCGACCGGGAGTTCAAGGAGGACAAGGGCGTCGAGCACCTTCCGGGGGTGATTGACCTGGCGATTTTCTACGGACGCAACAACCTCCTGATCAACGGCGACGTCGGCTGGGTCCCCGGCAACGTCTACGCGACCATCGTCGAGGGGCTGGACGCCATGGCGGAGGCCTGCCACGACGTGTGGCGATCGGGCAGCGTTGGGGAACGGCTTGTTTATCGCAGGCACGAGGAATAGCCACAGCGAACAGAAAAGGGCAGTCGGCAGGTCCACCGATCATTGGTGGTGCTCTCGGTCCGCGGCACCCAGAACCACCGAACGTCACGACCCCGTGTAAACACGGGGAAGTAGCCGTCCTGGACCGCGCATCGGACCTCACCACCCGTGCGCGGAACAGGACGTCGCCGCGACCAATTGTTCATGCCCCCACGGGGGCGCCAGGGGGAACCGCCAGGACGCGAACGAAGGAGGTGAGTGACCAATGCGGACCGATCGGCTGGCCGGATACCAACCGGATGAGACCGACCAGGAGGAGCGGGTCATCCAACGCCGAGCCGCTTGGACAGCGGAACCGGTGACCATCATCCCGGCCGCGGGGGAGCCGACTCGCGACAGGTTCGTCGAGTTCGTCACTCCGGTGGAGCCACCCGGCCAGTCCGGCGTGGGCATCGTGGCACCATTCGACTTCGCCCTTGATCGGGAGCTGTGGCGATGGACGCCCGACAACGTATCCCTCTACGTCACCCGCCTGCCGTACACCACGGCGCCGGTGACGGTGGAGATGGCGTCGTCGCTCGCCGATGACGAGAACGTGGCGCGCGCGACCCAGGACCTGCTCGTCCCCGAGCCCCTCGTGGTCGCCTTCGCCTGTACGTCAGGCAGCTTCATCAACGGGCGTGAGGGCCAGGCCCGGTTACAGAACAGCATTACGGGTGCCGGCGCTCCCGCCGCGGTGACCACCTCGGGCGCGATGGTCGACGCGCTCAAGGCGCTGGACGTCAGCAAGGTCGCCATCGTGACGCCGTACGTGGACAGCGTGACCGAACGCCTCCTGCACTACCTCTCCGAGCACGGCGTGGAGAGCGTGTCCAGCGTCGGTCTGGGTCTGCTGAACCACATCTGGCGGGTCAGCTACTCCGAGGTCGTCCAGGCGGTCCGCGACGTGGACCGCCCCGAGGCCGAGGCGGTGTTCATTAGCTGTACCAACGTACTGACCTACGACATCATCGCTCCGCTCGAGCGGATGTTGGGAAAACCCGTCCTCACCGCCAACCAGGTGACCATGTGGGGCGCGCTGAACACCATCGGTCGCCAGGCGATCGGGTACGAGCAGCGGCTCATCGAGGACACAGCTCAGACGGACGTCTGAGAACCGAGTAGGACGACCGGGCGGAACACACTGCCCGGTCCGTTTGTGACCGGTCCTTACCGAGCGACCGGTCACCCATCAGCGTGAAGGGAGACCGCGTGGGCACCACGAGTCAGACGATCGGGTTCCTCTACCCCGGATACAGCGCCGAGGACGACTACCCCGCCTACCAGGAACTTCTCGGTGGGACACCCGAGCTGCGCGTCGTGCACACACTGATGCGCGAGGACGCGCACCGCGTGGACGCGCTCCTCGACGTCGGCGGTGCCGACGTGCTCGCCGAGGGCGCACGTCAGCTCACGGGCGCCGCGGCGGTGGTCTGGGCCTGCACCAGCGGAAGCTTCGTCTTCGGATGGCAGGGGGCCGAGGAGCAGGTCGCCGGCGTGGCCGACGCGTCGGGGGTTCCCGCCTCCAGCACGTCGTTCGCCTTCGTGAACGCGGCCCGACACCTCGGCGTCCGACGTGTCGCGGTCGCCGCCACCTACCCGGAGGACGTCGCGGGACACTTCCGGGAGTTCCTCGCCACCGCCGGCATCGAGGTCCTGTCCCTCTCCAGCCGTGGGATCGTCACCGCGGCCGAGGTCGGACTGCTGGAGCGGGCCGACGTCATCGACTTCATCAGTGAGAACGACCACCCTGAGGCCGACGCCGTCCTCGTCCCGGACACGGCGCTGCACAGCGCGGGCCTCCTCGCCGATGCGGAGAAGCGGCTCGGCAAGCCCATCCTCACCGCGAACCAGGTGAGTGTGTGGGAGGGAATGCGTCTGGCGGGCGAACCCCTCCAGCGGGACGGACTCGGTCAGCTCTTCGCCAGTGAGGCCCCGGCCGCCACCACGGCGGTACTGCCGGGCTGACCGTCACTCAACTACCAACCGACGAAGGCAATCCGGACAAACCGGTAATTTAGGACAATAAGGCAGGTGATGGAATGTTATGAGTGCTCCTGGAAATCTTGTCCCCGTCCCCCGGAAGTCCACGGCCGCGCTGATCGCCGATCAGTTGCGGGCGGCGATCATGAGCGGTGTCCTGGCTCCCGGGGACCAACTGGGCGAGACGGAGCTCGCGACTCGGCTCGGCGTGAGCCGTGGCCCCCTGCGCGAGGCAATGCAACGTCTCGTCCAGGAAGGACTGCTGCGTTCGGAACGACACCGGGGGCTGTTCGTCATCGATCTGACGCACAACGACGTACGGGACATCTACACCGCCCGATTGGCAGTGGAACGCTGTGCCTGCGAACTGGTGATGCGCGGCAACCGCGGCGAGGCCGTCGCACGGCTCACCGAGGCGCTCACCCGACTCCGGGAGGCCGCCCGAACCAGGGACCGGCTCGCCATGAGCGAGGCCGACCAGGCGTTCCACCAGACCCTCGTGAGTTCCTCGGGTAACTCCCGACTGGAACGCATGACCGAGACCCTGCTCGTGGAGACACGGATGTGCCTCACCGCGATGCAGAAGGTCTACCCCGAGCCCGCGGAACTCGTGGAGGAGCACGAGAAGCTCGTCGACGCCATCTCCGACGGCGACGAGGAGCTTCTTCTGCGCCTCATCGAGGAACACATGACTGACACCGTGCAGCGCATGAACCTACGCCACGACGACCAGCAGGCCAGTTGACGGGAGGGGCACCCCGCACACCACGCGGGGTGCCCCCTTTCACGTTCTCGCCCCGTTCGATCGGTCGCCTGGACGGAACCGGCTCCCCTCTCCGGAGAGCCGGTCCATCAGTGTCACCGTTCCGGGGTCAGACGTTCCCGATCCCGACGTACTTCAGGTCCAGGAACTCGTCGATCCCGACCCGGCCTCCCTCGCGGCCGAGGCCCGACTGCTTCACCCCACCGAAGGGCGCGGCCGGGTTGGACACCACTCCCTGGTTGAGGCCGACCATTCCGGTCTCCAACGCCTCGCTGACCCGCAGGGACCGCGCGAGGTCCTGCGTGAAGACGTAGCTCACCAGACCGAACTCGGTGTCGTTGGCGAGCGTGATCGCCTCCTCCTCCGAGTCGAAGGTGAGAACCGGAGCCACAGGGCCGAAGATCTCGGTGGTCGACAGCTTGCTGGAGGGTTGGACGTCAGCGAGAACGGTCGGACGGTAGTAGTACCCGTCACCGTCGCCCCGCTCACCGCCGACCAGCACCCGCGCCCCGCGCTCGACCGCGTCGTCCACCAGCCCCTGCACCTTGTCCAACGCGGCGGAGTCGATCAGCGGACCGACCTGGACACCGTCCTCGGTGCCGCGCCCGACAGTGAGGGCCCCCATCCGCGCGCTCAGCCGCGTGGAGAACTCCTCGGCGACGCTGGAGTGCACGTAGATACGGTTGGCGGCGGTGCACGCCTCACCGATGTTGCGCATCTTGGCCTGCATCGCGCCCTCGACCGCGGCGTCGAGGTCGGCGTCCTCGAACACCAGGAACGGCGCGTTCCCGCCCAGTTCCATGGACGTACGCAGAACCTTCTCCGAGGCCTGCCCCAGCAGCAGTCGCCCGACGGCGGTGGAGCCGGTGAACGACAGTTTCCGGATCCGCCCGTCCTTGATCAGCGGTTCGCTGACCTCTCCGGCGCTCGTCGTCGGCAGGACGCTCAGCACGCCCTCGGGCAGCCCGGCCTCGCGCAGGATGTCGGCGAGGGCCAGCGCGGACAGCGGGGTCTGCTGCGCCGGCTTCAGCACCATGGTGCAGCCGGCGGCCACGGCCGGTCCGATCTTCCGCGTCCCCATGGCCATGGGGAAGTTCCACGGAGTGATCAGCAGGCAGGGGCCGACCGGCTGACGCATGAGAAGAAAACGCGACTGGCCATTTGGGGCGACCGAATAGCCACCATCGATGCGGACCGCTTCCTCGGCGAACCACCGGAAGAACTCCGCGGAGTAGGCGATCTCACCCTTGGCCTCGGCCAGGGGCTTGCCCATCTCCAACGTCATCAGCAGGGCGAGGTCGTCCTGCCGCTCCAACAGGAGGTCGTAGGCACGGCTGAGGATCTCGCCGCGCTGGCGCGGTGGATACTTGGCCCAACTGTCCTGGGTCGCGGCGGCGATGTCGAGGGCGGCGCGGGCGTCCGCCTCACCGGCGTCGGCCACCTCACACAAGGTTCGTCCGGTGGAGGGGTCCTCGACGGCGAACGTCCGCCCGGTCGAGGCGTCCCGCCACTGACCGCCCATGAAGAGCTGCTTTG
The DNA here is from genome assembly GCF_018437505.1 of Spiractinospora alimapuensis. NCBI lineage: Bacteria > Bacillati > Actinomycetota > Actinomycetes > Streptosporangiales > Nocardiopsidaceae > Spiractinospora > Spiractinospora alimapuensis. The sequence goes on from NZ_CP072467.1 coordinate 3,450,897, forward strand.
ATACCTGGTCGACGACCACGGATTCACGTTCCGTCACTGCCATGCCCAACCCTTTCCAGCAGCGTCGGGGAAACATCCCAGTTCAGGCCCGGATTTACGGGTTACCAGGGAGTTTCCTGGACACGATGTCTGTCGCGTTCGCGATGCACGCAGTATATTGTCAACAATCCTACTAACCGTTGGGAACGAGGTTCGAGAATGGCTGAGGAGACGGCCCAGCTCTCCGCGCGACTGAAGCAGGCTACGCCGGTGCTCGCCGCTCGCGGCGAGGGCGTGTATCTGTACGACGAGGACGATCGTCGCTACCTCGATTTCACGGCAGGAATCGGGGTCACGAGCACTGGACACTGCCACCCCCGGGTGGTCGAGGCCGCGCAGAACCAGGTCGCCACGCTGATCCACGGCCAGTACACCACGGTTATGCACCGTCCCCTCCTGAAGCTCACCGAACGACTCGGCGAGGTTCTTCCGGCCGGCATCAACCGCCTGTTCTACGTCAACTCCGGCAGTGAGGCCGTGGAGGCCGCGCTGCGCCTCGCCCGTCAGGCGACCGGCCGGCAGAACGCGATCGTGTTCCAGGGGTCCTTCCACGGGCGCACGATGGCCGCGGCGTCGCTGACCACCTCGGGGGTCAAGATCCGGGCCGGGATCGGCCCGCTGATGCCGGGAGTCGCCGTCTCCCCGTTCCCCTACGCCTACCGGCTGGGAATGACGGAGGACGAGGCGACCGAGTACGCGCTGCGGGAGCTGGACTACCTGTTCGCCACGGTGAGCGCGCCGCAGGACACCGCCGCGTTCTTCATCGAGCCGGTCCTCGGCGAGGGCGGATACGTCCCGGTGCCGCCCGCCTTCCTGCAGGGACTACGGGAGCGGGCCGAGCGACACGGGATCCTGCTGGTCGCGGACGAGGTCCAGACGGGATTCGGACGCACCGGAACCTTCTGGGGGCACGAGCACGCCGGCATCAGCCCTGACGTGGTGATCACCGCGAAGGGTCTGGCCAGTGGCTTCCCGATCTCGGCCATCGCCGCCCCGGCGGACATCATGGACAAGGCATGGCCGGGCTCCCAGGGAGGCACCTACGGCGGAAACGCGGTCGCGTGCGCTGCCGCGCTCGCCACCCTGGACGTGATCCAGGACGAGAAGCTGGTGGAGAACGCCGCCCAGATGGGCCGTCGACTGCGCCAGGGTCTGGAGAAGGTCGCCTCCACGAGCCCGGTCATCGGGGACGTCCGGGGAATCGGCCTCATGCAGGCGTCGGAGTTCGTGGACGCCGACGGCCAGCCCGACGCGGACTCCGCCACCCGTGCCCACAAGGCCGCCGCCGACGCCGGCCTCCTCCTGCTGACCTGTGGTCCCCACGGCAACGTGGTCCGCATGATCCCCCCCCTGGTCGTCAACGCCGACCAGGTCGACGCCGCCGTCCAGATCTGGGACGACGCCGTCAACGGCCTGTGACCCACAGCCCGAACCAGTCGAACCCCCATGGCTCCCACCCAGAGCCGGCGGCGAAGACACCGAGTGCCCCTGGTGACACCCACCAGGGGCACTCCCCTATCCCGTCCCACCGCCACCCCGACGGCGGCGGTTACGCCGGAATAATGTGGTGTCAGCCCACTGTGCGCCCGTGGTAAAGTTGTCACCGTTGCCAGTTGGCGCAGGTCAACCGGCAGAACAACTGCACTCGTAGCTCAACGGATAGAGCATCTGACTACGGATCAGAAGGTTGGGGGTTCGAATCCTCCCGAGTGCGCCGCCTTGAGACAGCGCGACGAAGGCCCCGAGCAGAGGAAACTCACTCGGGGCCTTCGTCGTTTCGCGTCCGGCCCTGGGTCCTGGGTAGATCCCTCGCATGGACACTGGAGCGATGGGCGCGCAGGAGTTCGAGGACCTGGTCAGTGCGTCGTTCGCCGAGTTGCCCGCATGGGTACGGAGAGCGGTGTCGGACGTGGCGCTGATGACGGATGACGACCCGCCCGCTGACTGGACTGGTCCCGGCCAGCTCTTGGGGCGGTTCTCCGGGGTTCCGACGACGGCACGCGGTGAGCGCGCCGGCGGGAGCCTGCCCAACCGCATTGAGCTCTACCGCGTTCCGATTCTGCGAGTGTCCCACTCCCGCATGGAGGTGGTGGAGCAGATTCGTCGAGTGCTCCGGCACGAGATCGGCCACGCTCTTGGCCTGGGAGACGAGCGCCTCCGGGAGCTTGACTACTGACCGACGGCCCTCCCTCCGGGAGCTCACACCCGCTCACCCGGCTTTCTCGACCTCGACGAGGAAGCGGGTGGAGTGGGCCACGAAGGAACCGTCGCGGTTGATCTGGTCGTGGAGGTCCTCGAGTCGGTCGCGGTAGCGCTCGACGGTGAAGTCGGGCACGGTCCAGATCACCTTTCGCAGAAAGTAGACCACCGCCCCCACGTCGAAGAACTCCATGCGCAGACGTTCGGAGCGCAGGTCCCGAACGGTGAGCCCGGCCGTGGCGGCCTCGGCGGTCTCGTCGTCGGGATGCCGGCGACGACGCACGTCCTCAGGCTGGGGTCCGAGGAAGAACTCGACGAGCTCGAACGCGGTCGCGGGACCGACATGCTGCGCGAAGTAGGTTCCCCCCGGCCTGAGGACCCGTGCGATCTCCGACCACCACACGGTGGCGGGGTGCCTACTGGTCACCAGATCGAACGCACCGTCGGCGAACGGGAACGGTGGCTCCTCGGGGGCGGACACGACCACCACACCGCGCGGGTGGAGTCGAGCGGCGGCTCGGGCGACGTTCGGTGGCCACGCCTCCGTCGCCGCCATGGTGGGCGGGAACGCCGGGACCGTGGCGAGGACCTCCCCGCCCCCGGTCTGGAGGTCCAGGGCGCTGGTGACCGTCGCCAACCGCGCCGCGAGGAGACGGTGGTACCCCCACGACGGCCGCTCCTCCGTGGCGCGCCCGTCCAGCCACGAGAAGTCCCACCCGTCCACGGACGCGGTAGCGGCCTCGGTCACCAGGTCGGCGAAGGTTCTGGAAGGCATCGACGTGAGCTCTCTTCCTGGTCGTGTCCGGGCGGCCTCACACCCCCATCGGTGTGTTGATCAGCGCGATGGCCCCGACGAGGAACAGCACGACGTAGAGGGCCAGCATGGTCCATCGTGCCGGCGTGAACGTCGGCCGCCTCGGAAGCAGCCACCCGACGACGACCGGGAGCAGACCCGCTCCCAGCATAGCCCTCCCGACACCACGGTACGCCTCGGCCCGCGGGCATCCGTCCGCGCCACAGCTCGCGAGCGCCATGGCGGAGATGCCGAGAAGTGAGATGAGGACGATGGAGCCGGGGATGAGGAGCACGGTGGTGATGAGGGGCGGGAGCCACCACAAGTGGGCCCGCGGTGGGGGAGTTGGCGCGGGGTACATGCCTCCAGTGCAACACACCCGTTAGCCGGTCGCGCCCTTAGGGCCCCCGGGACCCTCGGGGCGTTCCGCTCCTTCGGTCTCGCCGGTCCGGGTGCGGAGAACACCTCCTGGTAGACCTCGGCCGTGCGCACCCACGTCGGCGTCGGAGCCTCTCCCCCAGGCCACCGTGCCCATCGGGGTTCTCACTCCCCGACGGGCATCGTGAGAACACATGCCCCCTAGTGCAACACACCCGTTAGTTAGGCCATGTTCGGCGCGGGGCGCGCGAAGCCCCCCGCCTCAGTCCGTGAACTGCTCGGCGTAGGCCGCGGCGGGCCGTATGGCGTCGACTGAGTAGGTGACGTGTCCGACCGCGACCCGGTCACCGACCTCGGCGATCACCGCGGCGACGGTGGCCGTGGCGAACCCGCCGCACAGCTCGATCAGGCTGACCCCCTCCCGCTCCACCAGCTCCTTGGCGACCCGCGGGGCGTCGGCTTGGTCGGCCACGGGCACGAGGAGCGTACGTTGGCCGGCGCGGTCGATGACGGTGCGATCGGCGCTGGGGTCGGTGTCGGGGTGCTCGAAGACGCTCGCCCAGGTGGTGTTCATGGTGGATGCCTCTCGTCGGTGGTGATCTCGTGGACGGGACCACGTTAGAACTTCAAGCAACCTTCAGGTCAAGGTGTCCGTGGGGTCTCTCCCGCCTCCGTCCGGTCGAGTGCCGCGGCGAGCCGGTCCCGTACCTCGATCTGCGCCGCGATGCGATCGTTCAGGGTGGCCAGCCGGGTGCGCGCGAGCGCCAACTTCTCCGGGTCGGGCGGCGCGGCGGCGACGTCTCCGTCCAGGCAGGGCAGGAACTCCCGCACGTCGGCGAGGGTCAGGCCGACCGACACCAAGTGAGCGATGTTGGCGACGCGGGTCACCGCCCCGTCCGGATAGACGCGGTAGCCGTTGCCCGCACGCGTTGAGGTGACGAGGCCAGCCTGCTCGTAGTGCCGAACGGCCCGGGCCGAGACCCCGGCACGTTTCGCGACCTCACCGATGTACACCTGGCACCTCCGCCCGGATTATGCCACCACGGCACCTCCGTCCACGGGGAGCACGACGCCGGTGACGAAGCTCGCGGCGGGGGAGAGCAACCGGGTCACGGCCCAGGCCACCTCGTCCGGTTCGCCTCGGCGCCCCAAGGGTGTCCGCTCGACCTGCCACCGGCGGATCTCCTCCTGTCGTTCCGGCGGGATCCCGTTGTTGTCACCGATCGTGGTATCCACCGCTCCCGGTGCGACGGCCACCACGCGGACGCCCCGCGGGGCCAGTTCCACGGACCAGCTCCTCGTCAGCGACTCCAGAGCCGCCTTGGACGCGACGTAGGGTCCGCTGCCGGCCCATCCCCGCTGTCCGACCGAGGTGGAGACGTTGACGATCACGCCGTTCCCCCGCTCCAGGTGGGGGAGGGCGGCTCGGCTGAGCAACATCGGGGCGACTACGTTGGTCTCCCACAGCGGTGCCGTACTTTCGCGGGTGGTCTCGGCCAGTGGACCTCCACCCAGCACCCCGGCGTTGTTGACCAGCCCATCCAACCGCCCGAAGGACTCGAGCGCGGCGTCCACGATCCGGTCAGGGGCGTCCGGGTGGGTGATGTCGGCCGTGAGGGGGATGACGGAGTCGGAGTCGTCGGCTGTCGCCCGCAGCGGTTCGAACCGCCGCCCGACGGCCAGCACCCTCGCACCCGAGCGGGCGGCCCGACGCGCGGTCGCCCGCCCGATCCCGCTGCCCGCGCCCGTGACCACGATGGCCATTCCGCGCAGGGAGCCGTCCCCGCGCTCGGTGTCCGCTTCCTCGGCCGACACCTGCGTGTTCCTCACGATGTCCATGCGGAGAGACTGCGACATTGACGCTGACGTCAAGGTCAAGTCGCCGACCGGAGATGCCTGTGCTCAGGAGGCCGTGTCCAGGAACAGTTCCTGGCGGCTACGCAGCCCGAGCTTGCTCAGAATGTTGCTGACGTGCGTCTTCACCGTGGGGAGCTCGATGAAGAGCTCGTGGGCGATCTGCGCGTTGGTGAGGTGCTGCAGCATGAAGCCCAACACCTCCCGCTCCCGCTGGGTGAGCCCGGACCGTTCGACCGCCGCCGCCAGCCGGGCCGACTGGTCCTGGGTCTCCGCTCCCAACAGCCAGGTGCGGCGTCCCGCGCTGGTCGACCGGATGGTGTCGAGCAGGCGGGCGGAGTCCTCACCCTTGTGGACGAAGCTGTCGGCACCGGACAGGAACGAGGCGGAGGCGTCCTGTGAGGAGTTGTACGAGGTGTAGATGAGCACCCGCACGCGCTGCGGCAGTGCCTTCAGCTCCCGACACAGCTCGACGCCCCGGGGTTCGCCCCCCAGTCGCAACGGAAGGATGACGAGGTCCGGGGAGAAGCTGCGGACGGAGACGAGCGCGCTCTCGGCGGCGGCGACCTCCGCGACCACGCGCATGTCCGGCTGGGCGTCGATCACCGTCTTGAGGCCGAGACGCACGACCGGATGGTCCTCGACGAGGAGGATGTCGATCACTCGCTGTCCCACGTGCACCTCCGCGGCGGACGAATCCCCCGAAACCAACCTCCTACGTTACCGGTGTAACGGCTCCGACCAGCAATCTCGTTCCTTAAGAATGATCACATTGCTCCAACGGGGACCTAACGTCTGCGTAGCCGACCCGTCCCAGTAGAGGAGTGATGTGACCGTGCCTGCGACCTCAGCCGATGTCGTCGTGATCGGTGCCGGCAATGTGGGTGCCGCCATCGCGTATGAGGTGGCGTCTCGCGGCGCGTCCGTCATCGTGGTGGAGGCGGGGGAAGACGTCGGCAACGGGTGCTCCTACGCGAACGCGGGTCTCCTGGCACCGAGCCACGTCGAACCGCTCACCACGCCGAAGAACGTGTTGTCGGGCATGCGCTACATGTTCCAGCCGGACAGCCCGTTCCACATCCACCCCGCGCCGCGGCTCGCGCCGTTCTTCGCCCGCTTCGTTCGGTCCTCCGGCCCGGGACGTGCCCGGGAACTGACGGCCCGCATGCAGGAACTGGCGATGTACAGCACGAACCGGCACCGGGACTACGCCGAGCGCGGCCTGGACACCGGGTACCGGGCGGACGGCGCCCTGGACGTGTTCCTCACCGAGAAGGCGTTGAGCGCCGCCGCCGGGAAGCTGGGCTCGTCGGTCGAGCGCAGCGAGCTGCTGAGCGCCGACGAGGCCCGCGAGCGGGAGCCCGCCCTGGGAGAGATCGCCGGAGCCGTGCTGCGTCCGGACGAAGCACAGGTCGGTTCGCAGCAGTTCGTCCGCGCGACGTTGAAGGCCGCGGAGGAGCACGATGCGGAGATCCGCTGGGGAACCCAGGCCCGCCTCCTTCCAGCACCGCACGGTCGTATCCGTGGGGTCGACACTCCGGACGGGAGGATCGTGGCCGACACCTATGTCGTCGCGGCCGGCCTCGGCAGCAGTCGCCTCTGCGCGAACGTTGGCGTCAACATGCCCATGGAGGGCGCCAAGGGCTACGTCGTCGACCTGGAACTCGAGGGGCGGGGGCCGGCGATGCCGCTGTCCTTCCGCGAGCCGAAGGTCGTCGCCACCCCCTACGCGGACCGTCTGCGCCTGTGCGGCACCTTGGAGCTTGGCAGTGACCCCCGCGCCGTGACCGCATCCCGCGTGAACACGATCCGGGCGGCGGGCCACAAGGGACTGCCCAACCTACGGGTCCGGCGCACCATCCAGACGTGGGCCGGGTTGCGGCCCTGCACCGCGGACGGTGTCCCCTCCATCGGCCGTAGCGCCATCCGCAAGGAACTCGTCGTCGCCGCCGGGCACGGAATGTGGGGCCTCGTCCTCGCACCGGTGACGGGTGAGCTCATCGCTCGGGGCATCGTCGAGTCCGCGCCCACGATGCACGAGGCCGCTTTCTCACCGGACCGGTTCGGCCGGACGCGCATCTCCTCATCCCTCGGGGATGAGCGCCGCCCGCTCGCCGCCTGAGCGCGGCCTTTCCCGCACCGTCATCCCCCACACGCGCCCGCGCAGGAACATGCGCCGACCTGGGAGCGTGCTCCTAAGAGAGGATCCACCGTCCATGTCCAAACAAGCGACCGGCCGTCTCGGGTTGAAACCCGAGACGATCACCTTCTGGCAAGGTGTCGCCATCATCTTCGGCGCCAACATCGGCGCGGGAATCCTGAGCCTGCCCTACGGGGCACGCAACGGTGGCTTCCTGGCGCTTCTGGTGGCGCTGACCATCGCCGGAGTGCTGACCACGATCTCCATGCTGTACGTGGCGGAGGTCTCGCTGCGCACGAAGGAGCCCCTGCAGCTGGCCGGTCTGGCCCGTAAGTACCTGGGCAACGTGGGCTCGTGGCTCATCTTCGCGGGTGTGGTGATCAACGGCCTCGGGGCCATCACCGGATACGCGAACGCCAGTGGGGACATCCTCGCGGACCTGATCGGGATCCCCGAACTCGCGGGCAGAGTCCTCTTCTTCGTCGCGGGCCTCGTCGTGATCTGGCTCGGCCTCAAGGCCACGGGCCGCTCCGAGCAGGCCATCACGATCAGCATGCTGGCCATCATCCTGATCCTCATCGGGTGGACCTTCGTCGGCGGCGTCCACGTCGAGAACCTGCTCTTCGTGAACCCGTACTTCGTGGTTCCGATCATGAACCTCGCGGTCTTCGCCTTCATCGCGCAGTACACCGTTCCGGAGCTGGCGCGTGGCCTGGCCGCGCACTCGCCGCGCAAACTGCCCGGCGCCGTTGTCGGCGGGATGTGCGCCACCGGATTCCTGCTGGTCCTCGTGCCCCTGGCGGCCCTGGGCATGCTGGGCGCCGACGGCGTCACCGAGGTCATCACGATCGCGTGGGGGACCGGGCTTGGTCCGGTCGCCTACTACCTCGCGAACGCCTTCGCCTTGCTGGCGATGCTGACCTCGTTCTGGGCCATCGGCCTGACCCTCATGAGCAACGTGTTCGACCGGTTCAACTGGCCCGCGCACAACGCCCCTGGTTACCGGCTCGCCGCGATGGCGCTGATCGCCGTTCCGCCGTTCATGATCGCGACGTTCAAGTTGGCGGGCTTCGTGTCCGCCCTGGGCTACGCCGGAGGGTTCGCCGGTGCGATCATGTCGATCGTGCCGGTACTCATGCTGCGCAAGGCCCGCCAGTACGGCGACCAGGATCCGGCGTGGCAGGCAGGGAAGATCTCGCACCCGATCGTGCAGGGCGTCCTCATCACCGTGTTCGGACTCGGCTTCCTGTACTCGCTGCTGTCCGCGACCGGTCTCGTGCCCGAGGGCTGGAGCTGACATGCGGGTCTTCACCGCGGACTCCGCGGTGACGGAGTTCTCGCCGCGCTTCGGCGCGGCGGGAACGGTCGCCTTCGGTGAGAGCTTCGTCCTGCGGACCGTCGACTGTTACGACGGGCAGATCGCCACGAGCGACACGCTTCGCCCCGGCATCGACATGGCACGCTTCAACCGCGCCACGGGCCCGGTGGCGGTCGCCGACGCGCGACCCGGCGAATGGGTCCGCGTCGTCATCGAGCGCATCGACGTGGCGGGGGACGGGGTGATGGCGATGACGCCCGGGCTCGGTGTCCTCGGCGACCGTGTTCCCGACTCCTCGACCCGAATCCTCCCGGTGCGCGGGGGGAAGGCCTGGCTCACCCCCGATGTCGGGGTACCGCTGCGACCCATGGTGGGCATCCTCGGGGTCGCCACGGCGAGCGAGACGGTGCCGTCCTCCACTCCCGGGTCACACGGCGGAAACCTGGACACCCGCGTGCTGACTCCGGGGGCCTCCCTGGCGCTGCGGGTGAACCAACCGGGCCTCGGCCTGGCCGCGGGGGACCTACACGCGGCCATGGGGGACGGCGAACTCGGCGGTACCGGGATCGAGATCGGTGGGGAGGTCCAACTCCGGGTGGAGCGCCTTCCCGGCCACGACGGCACCTGGCCGCTGGTCCTGTCGCCCGAGGGGGTCTCCGTGCTGGCCTCGTGCGCGACGCTCGACGAGGCCATCCGCGAGGGTTTCGCCGAGGCGGTGCGCCTCATGGCGCACTGGCACGACCTCCCGTGGCCGGATGCCTATCGCCTGACCAGCGTCGTGTGTGACCTCCGCGTCAGTCAGGTCGTGAATCCCCGCGCGACGGCACGGATCGCGCTTCCGGCCGAGTGGTGTCCCGGTTCGTTCGCCGCCCCGGGGGCTACCAGTCGAGCTCTCGGATGAAGTCCCAGACGACGCGGTTGAACGTCTCGGGCTGGCACAGGTTGGTGGGGTCGAAGGAGTTCTCCACCACGCGAAGCCGCGAGTCTGGGAGGGCGTCGACGATCCGCTGGGACAGTGGCCGGAGCCAGGGAGAGTCAGCGACGATCGCTAGTGCCGGCGAGCGAACCCGTGACAGCTCCGACGTCATGTTGACCCAGTTCAACGCGTAGCGAAGCTTGACGGTCTCCACCCTGCGGATCGACGCCAGTCCGTCCTCCATCACCGAGAGCGCGTCAGGCCAGGGCGCGTACAGACGCCTGATCGCGGGTCGCATGAGACCGGGAAACAGCCACAGCCATCCAGTCAGTTCCATGGCGACACGGTTGACGGTGGTGGGTATCGAGTGCGGGCGCGTCTCGCTGAAGGAATCGACCGTGATCAGGCCGGCCGTTCGGTCGGGATAGTCCACCGCGAATCGCTGCGCGAGCACGCCGCCGTAGCTCACTCCACACACGACTGCGCGCTCCACGTCGAGCTGGTCCAGAAGCGCAACGATGTCATTGGCCTGGCGCCGGAGGAGTCCACGCCAGCCATGCAGCCGCGAGGACGTTCCGACGCCACGTGGGTCCAGGGCGAGCACCCGGTAGCCGGAGGACAACACCTGGATCTGTTCCCGCCAGATGGTGTGCGAGTACCCCAGTGGTGGGAGGAGCACGACGGCGGCCCCCTGCCCCTGATCCACGTACCGGACGAAGCCGTCAGCGATGTCCATGGACCTCATCGCCCACCTCCTTTTTGACGAATCAGTCAAAATTGACTGTCCCGTCAAACTCTACGATCGGGCCGCGTACGGTTCAACACCGCCCCACCACGCGGGCGCATAGGCTGACGAGAGCCAGGACAGTGGAGAGGAAGGCATGGAGGCATCCGTGACTGGCCATGCGCCGGGGAACGCTCTCCCATCCCGGCGCCAACGGCAACAGCGGCGTAAACGCGCGGCGCTGCTGACCGCCGCCAAGGAGATATTCCAACGGCAGGGCCTCGCGGGGGCCACGATCAGTGGCATCACCGAACGTGCCGACGTCGCGCACGGGACGTTCTACAGCTATTTCTCCGGCAAGGACGAGATCTTCACCGAGATCGTCACTGTCGTTCTCGATGACCTGCTCGCCTGCCTCCATGACATCGGCGAGGCACACAGCGCCAAAGAACGGCTGCTCGCGGGCATCGGAAGGCTCTACGAACGTTGCGCGCGGGAACGAGAGATCGTCCTCGCGCTGCACCAGGCCAGCCAACTACGCACCCAGTTCGTGATCACCTGGGAGAGTTTTCGGACCCGGCTCCGGGAACTCGTCGCACAGGACCTGGGATGGCTCAGTCGCAACGGATTCATCAGGCCTCTGCAGAATGATCTCGTTCCCACCGTCATCGCACGCATGGTCGAAGGCGTCGTGCTCGAGATCGTCGGTCGGCCGGATGCCGACGTCGAGGCACTGACGGTCACAACCGTCCAGCTCTATTACGACGCCGTGTTCCGACCCGCGACAGGTGAGGACGACATCATGCTCGAATGAAACGGGTGGCCCGGTTCGCTGAACCGACCAGGCCACCCGTTCGCAACGTCAGCCGAGACCTCAGCCCTCGTCCAGGGTGTCGTAGTCCTGGTACTTCACGACCGCCTCGAAGGTCAACGGGCCGTACTTGCCGTCGACGTCGATGTCGTGGAACTCCTGCGCGGCCGCGACGGCCTGCTCGGTTCCATCGCCGTACTGGCCGTCGACCGTGATGTGCGCCTGGTACTTGGCGTTCATCTGACGCTGGATCATCTCGACCACGTGTCCCTCGTCTCCGGGGACCCAGGCCTTCCCACCCGCGAACGCCTCCTCCGTCAGCCTGTCCCAGGTGTCCTGGTCGAGGCTTCCCGTCACATCGAGGCCTTGGTCCTCCTGGAACGCCTCGACCTGGGCCACCACGCTCTCGTCGAAGGCGTTGTCCAGGTTCGCCAGTTCGTACCCCAGGTAGTGCAACTGGTGCTTGGCCGCGCGCACGTCGACGTTCTCGTCTCCGATGGAGTACTCCGGCCACGCCTCGGCCTGGATCTCCGCGACGACCTCAGGGTCGGTGTTCGGACCGTCGGCCAGCGCCGGCGTCACCCCCAGGAAACCCGCCGCCCCAAGGAATCCCCCCGCTACGACCGAAGCCAGCACACGCCGTCCCTTGCTCATGACATCCCCCTCGTGATTCGTGGGTCGATCGGTACACACGGGGAGATGCGCACCCCACCGCCCAGGGTTGGCGTCACGAAGCGTCGCGGCCGGATACGGACAACTCACGCAGCGTTGTCAACCAGGACGTGCCGGCGGGAGACGTGCTCAGCGGAGCGTGAACGCGGCTGTGCGGACCGTTCCGTCGTGCTGGAAGTCCAGGAACAGTCGGTACGCGCCGTCACCGGGCAGTTCGGCGTGGAACCGCACCTCGGGGCCTGGTGGCCCGTCCTGGGGATGGACGTGGAGGAAGGCTAGGTCCGCCACGCGGAGGGCCACGAGGTGGCCGTAGGCGCCGAGGTACGGCTCGAGGTCGGTCACCGGTTCCCCGGCCCTGCGGATATCGAAGCTCAGTTCCCCCGCTCCCCCCGGACGTGCGTCCCCTCCGAGCGTGACCTCGTAGTCGTCCACGTCCACGCTGGGCGCGGGCTCGGGCAGGGCGCCGGGACGGTGGTTCCTCGCGACGGTGAAGTCCGCACCACGCACCACCCCCTCGCCGGTGGCCGTGGGCACGAAGTCGGCGAAGGCTCGGTACGGCCCCGGGGTGTCCAGGGTGATCGGCGCCCGCCAGCCGCCGTCCGACGTCGGCGTGGGATGCAGGTGTCGGTACAGCGTGAGGTCGTGCCCGACGACGATCAGGTGCAGCCGCTTTCCGTGCTGTTCGGCGAGGTCGGTGACGACATCACCGTCAGGACCGATGATGCGGACGACCAGTTCCTCGTCCCCGCCGGTCCGTTGGGGGCTCGATACGACGTCCACCCGATAGTCGGTCGTGTTGCCGGTCATCTCCGTACTTCCTCTCACTCACCGAACGGCGGCGTGACACCCCGCCTCCTCCTGCCGGTGGAGGTGTTCCGCCACGCGGCCCCACGTCATCCGGGCGGGCCCGCGCGTTGGGCCCACCCGCCGCTCGCGCGTCGACCCTTGGGCCGGGCGCGTTCCGCCCCAGACGTCACACGCGGCCTGTCACCGTGTACCCCGCTTCGTCGACCGCGGCACTGATCGCGGCGTCGTCGAAGGTCCCGTCGCCCGTCACCCGCAGCCGGCCGGTCGCGAGGTCCACGTCGACCTCGGTGACGCCGCGCACGGCGCCGACTTCCTCCGTCACCGCGGAGACACAGTGTCCACAGGTCATGCCCTCGACGGCGTAGCTGGCCGTGGTCGCGGCTGCCTCGTTCATTCGTCACTCCTCGGTCGCTCTCTCCCCGTTCTCGGGGTGTTCCACCTTTCTACACCATACCCCTAGGGGGTATGCAACCCCGTTGGCGGATCTCACGACCCCCCTCGGGACGACACCCCGGAAATCCTGGTGCCGACCACTCGGCGGAGCATCGAAACCGCAGGTCCCGGGAATGGACGAACTGATGACACCCGATCGAGAGGGACGCCCGATGGGACACACCGTTGCCCACAAACTGATCGCCTCCCACCTCGTCTCCGGTGCGATGACACCCGGTGAGGAGATCGGGATCCGGATCGACCAGACACTCACCCAGGACGCCACCGGCACGCTCGTCATGCAGGAACTGGAGGCGATCGGACTGGACCAGGCCCGCACCCAGGCGAGCGTGCAGTACGTGGACCACAACCTGTTGCAGGCGGATGAGAAGAACGCGGAGGACCACGTCTTCCTGGAGTCGGCGTGCCGCCGGTTCGGCCTGTGGTTCTCCAAGGCGGGAAACGGCGTCTCCCACCCCACGCACATGCAACGATTCGGCGTTCCGGGGGCCACGATGGTCGGTTCCGACTCCCACACCTGCGCCGCCGGCTCCCTGGGGATGCTGGCCGTGGGCGTCGGGGGCTTGGAGGCAGCGCTCGCCATCGCCGGCCGACCCCTGCACATCCGCATGCCGGAGATCTGGGGAGTGCGTCTCACGGGCGAACTCCCACCGTGGACGTCCGCCAAGGACGTCATTCTGGAGATGCTGCGCCGCCACAGCGTGCAGGGCGGCGTCAACCGCATCATCGAGTACCACGGCCCCGGTGTCGCGACCCTGAGCGCGATGGACCGCCACGTCATCGCCAACATGGGCGCGGAACTGGGCGCCACGACCACCGTGTTCCCGTCGGACGCCGCCGTCCGCGAGTTCCTGCGCTCGGAGGAACGCGAGGACGACTTCGTACCCCTCACCGCCGATGACGACGCCGAGTACGACGTCACCGAAACCATCGACCTCTCCACGATCGAGCCCCTCATCGCGATGCCGTCCGCCCCCGACAACGTGGTCCCCGTGCGTGACGTCGCCGGGACCGAGGTCGCACAGGTCGTCGTGGGCTCCTCGGCCAATCCGGGCCTGCGGGACTATGCCATCGTGGCCGCGATGCTGCGGGGACGTCAGGCGAACCGGGAGGTCAGCCTCGACATCAATCCCTCATCGCGACAGATCCTCGCCGACATGACCCGGATGGGCGCCACGATCGACCTGATCACGGCGGGCGCTCGTCTCCACCAGACGGGGTGCCTGGGCTGTATCGGGATGGGACAGGCTCCCGCCGTCGGACAGAACTCCCTGCGCACGTTCCCCCGGAACTTCCCCGGGCGTTCCGGAACCAGGGAGGACTCCGTGTGGCTGTGCTCTCCGGAGACCGCCGCGGCCACCGCTCTCACGGGAGTGATCACCGACCCACGCGACGCCGCCGACGGACTCGGCCTCACCTATCCCCGCATCGAACTCCCAGAACGCAGCAGCGTGAACCGCGCCATGGTGACACCGCCCCTTCCCGCGGAGGAGGGACGGCGTCAGGCCCTGGTGAAGGGCCCCAACATCTCGTCCCTCCCGGACTTCCCACCGCTCCCCGACACGATCGCCGCCCCCGTGCTTCTCAAGGTCGGCGACGACGTCTCCACAGACGAGATCTCACCCGCCGGGGCCGCGGCGCTGCCCTTCCGCTCGAACATTCCGCGCCTCGCGGAGTTCACGTTCACCCGCATCGACGACACCTACCCGTCCCGTGCCCACCAGGTCGCCGACACCACGGGCCACATCGTGGTGGGCGGCGCGAACTACGGCCAGGGATCCTCCCGGGAGCACGCCGCCATCACACCGCGCTACCTGGGTCTTCGCGCGGTCATCGCCAAGACCTACGCGCGGATTCACTGGCAGAACCTCGCGAACTTCGGGATTCTCGCGCTCGAGTTCACCGACCTCACCGACTACGACCGCGTCGCCAGGGGCGACACCCTGGCCGTGGAGGACCTGACCAATGTCCTGCGTTCCGGCGACCGCGAACTGGAGGTCCACAACACCACCCGCGGCGAGCGGTACCGGGTACGCCACAGCCTGTCTCCCCGCCAGGTCACCATGGTCCTCGCGGGTGGCCAGATCCCCCTCCTCGCCCGCGACCACCGCGACACCTGACAGCGGAGCGCTCCACGTACGCCCTCTGCCCACGGCAGATCTCCTACCGGCAGAAACGCTCGATCCCAGTGTCAGGAGTGCCACAGGGTGGTGAGTGGAGCCCGGGTCGGCGACACGCTCGGGCAGAGGAGGAGACGTCATGATCGACACACGCCCACGGATGGCCGAGGCGCCCCTGCCCGGCCCATCCTTCGATGACCAGCTCGCGGCACGGCTGCTCCACAGCCGGATCGTCACCCTCGGCTCCGAGGTGGACGACGCCGTCGCCAACCGCATCTGCGCCCAACTGGTCATCCTGGCCGACGAGGACCCGAAGCGAGACATCACGTTGTGGATCAACAGCCCCGGCGGGTCCGTTTCCGCGGGGATGGCGATCTACGACACCATGCGGTTCGTCCCCAATGACGTCGCCACCCTGGTGCTGGGGTCCGCGTACAGCATGGGGCAGTTCCTGCTGTGCACCGGAGCCCCAGGCAAGCGGTTCGCCCTGCCCAACGCGCGGGTCATGATGCACCAGCCGAACGGCGGCATCGCCGGAAGCGCGGCCGACATCGCGATCCAGGCGGAGAACCTCGCCCACACCAAGAAGACGATGCAGCGCCTCATCTCCGAGCACACCGGGCAGGACGAGGCCAGGGTCGTTGCCGACCAGCGGCGCGACCGCTGGTTCACCGCCGAGGAGGCCAAGGAGTACGGCTTCGTCGACCGGATCGTCAGCGATCCGCGAGAGATGCGTGAGTCGACGCCCCACGGGTTCGGGTTCACCACGGTCGGCCCGTCCACGAAGGAGGGAGACGACCAATGAGCGGCTACCCGATCCCGATGGTGGTCGAGCGCAATCCCAACGGGAGTCGCTCCTCGGACGTGTTCAGTCGGCTCCTGACCGAACGCATCGTGTTCCTCGGCACTCCCATCGACGACGACGTCGCTAACGTCGTCATGGCCCAGCTCCTCCACCTGGACTTCGAGAACAACGAGCGCGACATCCAGCTCTACATCAACTCCCCCGGTGGCAGCAGCACCGCGTTGACCGCGATCTACGACACGATGCGGTTCATCCGCGCCGACGTCGTCACCGTCTGCATGGGCCAGGCGGCCTCCGCCGCGGCGGTCCTGTTGGCGTCGGGCACACCGGGGAAGCGCATGGCGCTGCGTCACTCGCGCGTGGTGCTCCACCAGCCGTCCACCCAGGCCCGGGGGGATGCGGCCGACCTGGAGATCCAGGCGCAGGAGGTGATGAGGATCCGCGCCGAGATCGAGGGGATCCTCGCCAAGCACACGGGCCAGACCGTGGAACGACTGCGCGAGGACACGGATCGGGAGCGGATCTTCACCGCGGAGGAGGCGCGGGAGTACGGGCTGGTCGACGACGTGATCCTCGAACGGCAACTGCCCAACGGCGGTTGACGGTCGGGTCCCGGCGCCGCCCGGTGCTCGCCTCCACACGGCCCGCCGTGGGGGGCGAGCGCCGGGCTCAGGCGGCGAGGAGCATCGCCGAGGAGCCGTCCTGGCGTGGGGCACGCATCGAGGGCAGCGTGGCGACGGGAGCGGCCGGACGCAGATCGGCGGTGAGGGTGCCGAGGAGCTCGTCCAGTCCCATCCCCAACGCACGGTTCACGGCCGCCAGGACCTCCGACGACGGTTCCTTGCGGCCCCGTTCGATCTCGGAGAGGTAGGGCAGCGACACCTGCGCGGCGTCGGCCACCTCTCGCAGCGTCTTGTCCTGCGCCTTCCGGGCCCGGCGCAGAGCCTGACCGATGAGGTCCCGAAGCAGCGGATCCTCCGGTCGGTTCTCCCGGCCCTCAGGGCCTGGCTCCGGCGGGCTCGGTGGGTGGACGTTCGCGGCGTGGTCGGTCACGACGCCTCCTGGTTGGGCGAACGGACGGTTGTCGACCAGCGTATTCGGGCAACGGCGTCCGAACCATGGGACGGGGCGTATTCCGCGTACGGCGTATCGGAGGCTACTCGCCCGAGATCATCTGTGTCCGCAACGCATAGATCGCCGCTTCCATCCTGGAGTGGACGTGCAGTTTCTCCAGGATGTTTCGGACATGATTCTTCACGGTGTTCTCGGTGATAAAGAGCGTCCGACCGATTTCCCGATTTCCGAGCCCCCGCGCGACGAGCTTGAGGACCTCGCGCTCGCGCGCGGTGAGCTCCGCCATCGGGAGGTCACGTGTCTGCGGCTTCTGGCGAGCGAGTTCGGTGAATTCCGAAAGAAGCTTCGTCGCCATCGACGGCGTGATGAAGGACTGCCCCTCGAACGTGGCGCGCACGGCCTCGGGCAACTGCTCCACCGAGTTGTCCTTCAACAGGTACCCAGTAGCGCCCGCCTTGATCGCCTGGAACAGGTCGGCCTCTTCGTCGCTGATGGTCAGTATGACGATATTGGTGCTGGGCACAGCCGCCTTGATGCCGGAACACGCGTCGATGCCGCTGGCCTTGGGCATGCGAATGTCCATGAGCACCACGTCGGGGATGAGCTCCTCCGCCTGGCGCACGGCTTCGGCACCGTCCGCGGCCTCCCCAACGACGGCGATGTCCGTGCAGGGTTCCAGGACAGCGATGAGACCACGACGGAACAGGGCGTGATCGTCGACCAACAGCACCCGAATCGGTTCGGTTGGTCGCCCGGCCAACGCGGATTCCGTGGCGGCTGATATGGGGGAAGACCCGCTCACGACCGTGATTCCTTCCTCGGAAGATCCCTATCACCTTATGTGGTGCCCGTCCTTTGTGTCGCCATTCCGGAAAAACCGGGGCGCGACCGCGGAGCCCGCGCCGGCGTACATCTCGACGTGAACGCCCCTGGAGGCTGTTTCCACAGGAAGGTGAATATTTCTGGTCATTGGCGGACGCTCGGCCTACCCTTGACAGTGCTGGTGCCCTTCACGGTGCCGGCGGCGGTGATAGCGACCAGGGCAGTACAACCCACGAACAGTGTTGACCCCGAACAATGGTGACCTCGGAAAGCGTGTCGGTCCTACGAACGAACGCACTGTTGGGGGTGGAGCCGGGTGGAAGTCGTCACCATGGCGGCACTCATCACGTTGGCGATCCTTTCGACATGGTACGGCTTCGATCGGCGAGCCCGTCGGCGCGCGCTGTCCCAGCGTTTCCGGCACACGACCCACCGGCTCGATGAACTGACCGTCCCCCTGGCGAGCCTCGTCGACAACCTCGACCGGCAGATCGAACTCGTCCGCGGAGCCTACGCCGAGGACGAGCTCCCCCGCGTTCTCGGCGGCAGCATCGAGACGTTGCGCTCGGGAACGTCGCTCCTGCTCCGCCAGTCCGACCTCACCACCGACCGGGAGAGCCTCCTGCGGGCACGCGACCTCGACGGTGTGTCCGAGACGATCCACTCCTGGCAGGACCTGGAGGCCAGTGTGCGCCGGGTGCTCCCGGCGTTGCGCGCCGAAGAGGAACGCCTCACCCAGGCGATCGCCCGCAGCCTGGACGTCGCCGACCACTTGCACGAGATCTCCTCCCTGACCGTCGACCTCCGCTCCCGGATCGACTCCGCCGCAGAGCAGGGCTTCGTCACCACGGCCGCGACAGCCGTCCTGGATGGGGCCCCGGGCCGTGTCACCCAGGTGAGACACCTCATCGCCCACCGGCAGATCCTCGCGGCACAGGACGCGCTCGACGGACTCGTCGCCGACCTGACCACCGCCATCGACGACGTCCTCCGCCTCCCGCGCAGGCGGCAACACCTGGCGACGCGCGTGGACACCCAGACCCGTGACCTACGCGAACTGGACGAGCTCACCGGACAGGCGGCGGTCGCCCAGGCGGAACTGACCACCCACTTCGCCGCCACCCTCTCGGTCGACCTCGCGTCGAGCCGGGCCCTGGCCGACGAGCACGCCACCCGCGCGGCGCGACAGCTCGAGCGCGCCCGGCACCGACTCGCCGAGGGCGACCTGGACGACGCCGAGCGTCTGGCCGACGCGGCCGACGTCTCCCACGACGCCGCCCGCACCCAACTCCAGCACCCGACGCGCCGCCTCGCCGCCGTACGGGACCTGCGCGACCGGCTCCCGGAACGAAGGACACGACTGTACGAACAGACGGTGGAACTGGAGAAACACGCCGAGCGGGAGACCGTCACCGCGTCGTTCACGGCTGTCGCACGGGAGATCCGGGTACAGCTCGACCGGGTCGACCTCGCCTCGGAGTACCCCGACTGGTTGGAGTGCGACCGCCGCATCGACGAGATCGAGACCCTGATCGACAGGACCGACGCTGGTGTTCGGCACTGCCTGACCGCCATCGGCCAACTTCGCGGTGAGGCACGCAGCCTCACCCGTCGCCTCCGTGAGGAACGATCGGCCCGATACGAGGCCGAGGGCATCCGACGCTGGCGCTCCGAGCCGGCGTTCTAGCCACGGGCGGGGACTACTCCCCGCACTCCTCTTCGCCCAGCTCGATCATGTCGTCGAGCGGAACCTTGGGGGAGAGCGCCATCCCCTCGTCCCCGTCCTCCTCGCTGTCGCCCTCCGCCTGGCCGGTGTCGAGCCAGATGGGGTCGGGCGCGGCGTAGGAGTCCGACTCGACCGCGGCCTCGTTCACGGCGTACTGTTCGCCGGACCGCGCCCGGAAGAACACCGCGCCGTCGTCACAGTGCAGCGAGCCTTCCTCCACGGAGAAGGGCCAGTCGAGCCCGTCGTCCTCGAACGCCGCGCGAGTCACGGACGCGCCTCCGTCCCCGCCTTCGCCGCACGCCGTTGCCAGTGCCGCCAGCACCGCGACGGAGGCACCCACCGTGACTCGCTTGATCTGCACGGGCTCTACTCCCAGGGGATCGTGGAACTGAGAAGCCGACACCGCCGGGATCGTCAGGGGAGTGTCGGAACACCATTGACCCTAACCACACCGTGCGGCGGCGCCAACCACGGTGGGCGATGTCCCGTCGGCGCACACGGGCCGCGTTCCTGGTGGGGTGTCCAGTCGTCCCGTTTCGCCATAAGATTCCCCCGTGGCTCACCATCAATCGGAGCAGCGAATACAGCGAGGCGGCTGGCTCCCCGGCAACCGTCTCGTTCGCGCTTTGATCGTGGGGCTCTTCGTTCTGTGCGTGATCCTGCTCGCCGTCCCTCTCGGATTGAACGGCGGCTTCGCCACCGCCGAACCGGCACCGGCCGCGGTCGAGACCGAGGAGACGGTGCGCACCGACCTCTTCGACATATCGCTGGAGAGCGCCGAGCTCGCCCAGGGGGACCTGGGGCACGTACTGCGCCTCAACGCGGAGTTGACCTCGCACCTGACGGAACCGGAGAGCGCACGGAGCTTCGTCCGGTTCCTCGAGCCGGTCGTCGAACCGGGAGGGACCGAGGTGGAGAGCTTCGACACTCTCTACTTCGACCGCCGCCCCGAGGAATCGGTCTCCTACGTGCAGCCGAAGTCCAGCGAGTCGATCGCCGCCCAGTGGAACCTGCCGGAGGAGCTGGGCGCGTTCGGCGACGCCGAGGCCGACTACGTACGCGTGCGGATTCTCGTTCCGGAGTACGCTTCCGGGTTCACCGACCAGACGGAACAGTGGCGACCGACCCTGTCCGACGACGTCGCGGCCGAGATCCTCGTTCCGCTCGAGGGAGGGTGAGCCGATGGCCGGTAAGGGACCGCTTCGCCATGCGCCGACCGTCCTGCTCTGCGCGGGGCTGCTCGCGCTGATCGGCGTCGCACAACACCTCGAGATCTCCTTCACGGACCGGACCGCGCCGATCGCGACCTCCGGTTCTCCCGAGGAACCCGTCGACACCGGCACCTTCACACTCACCGTGGACGACGTGCGGCTGGCCGCCGCCGTCGCCGACGCGTCCGACCTCCCGGAGGAGACCGACGCCGACGCCGGCGTGGACCCGGGCACGGACCCGGACGGTGACGGGGAAGACGGTGCCGTCGACGACGGACTCGACCCGGCGGCTCTCGACGACGACGGGGCCGGTCTTCTCGGCGACGGTGGCGCCCCCCTCGAGGCGGAGGGCCTGTGGGTCGTCGTCGACCTCACCGTGACCGCCACCGACCGCGGCCTGACCGTGGACACACCGGCCCTTCTGGACGTCGCCGACGGTCTGAGCTATGGCAGTGTCGGCCTCGACTACACGATGGAGAACTACCAGATCTCCCCGGGAATCCCGGCGTCGGGCTCCCTGGCGTTCGAGGTCCCCCAGGAGCGACTCGAGGATCCCACGCTTCGGTTCGTCGCCGGCGGGATCGACAGTCGCCTGGCCGGTGAGGCCAAGGTCGACCTCGGGCTGGAGGAGTCCGACCTCGACGCGATGACGAACGATCCGGTGGAGGTCGCCCCGATCTCCGCCCCGGCGACCAGCTAGGGAGGAGGTCCACCGTGCGGCACCCCGTATCGCCACCGGTCCCGAGCACACCACCACCGGCACCGATCCCCGGAGGGTCCCGACGCCGCCCCTGGTGGCGCCGGGGGCAGGTTCCTTACATCCTCGCCCTGGTCGTCCTGCTCCCGGTGACCGCCGGGGTCCCGTGGTGGCTGGAGCGGGAGAGCGCCCGGGAGTCGGGCAGTATGCCCGCGCCCCCCGTGGAGATCCCGACCGGTGCCGCGGAGTTCTCCGACGTCCATTGGGAGTTCCGCGGCGCGGCGGTGGGAGCGGTGGACGAATCGTCGACCATCCCCCCGCCCGAGGGGACCGAGCTGGTGGACGCGGTCTTCACCGCCACTCCGCTCACGGAGAACGGGGCCAACCTGCTCGCACAGAAGTGCGACATCCGCGCTGAGGATGACGCCGGCCGCGAGTGGCGGACGAGCGCGGCCGGTGGACTTCGCGACGCCTTGGACGACACCATCGAGCCCGGACGGTGCGTCGACGACGACTTCGAACCGCTCGCCGTGGACGAGGAGCACGTCGTGGTGGCGACCTACGAGATCCCCGAGGACGCCGTGGACTCCCTCAGCTTCGTGCTCACGATGGACCGCACCTACTTCGAGCCCAGTGACGTGGATCTCGAGGAGTTCGCCTTGGAACTCGAGTGGGACCCCGACGATCTTCCGGAGCCTCCGTACCCGCAGGCGGTCCGCTTCCGCGAACCCGTTCTCTAGTCACCGCACCAGCGGCACCACGGGCGTCGCGTCCGTCATCCCGCTTCGTCCACGACGTTCGCCCGTGCCCGTCGCCCCGAGGTCCGACGGCCCAGACGGCGCAGGGTGAGTTCGAACGCGGCCGCGAGGAGGCAGATCCGCAGCAGCTCGTGCAGTCCGTCCACGGCGAAGCTGACGGAGTTCAACCACTGCCACCACCAGCCGTGGAAGTCGTTGGCACCCACGACCACGTAGACCGCGCGCTCCAACCAGCCGAATCCGAGTTCCAACAGCATGTAGTAGAGGCAGAACGACAGGTAGAAGACCGGGCTCACGCTGAGGATGAGGCGGAACGCGTTCAGGAACGGCCAGTACTTGTCGTTGAGGTTCTGGCGCGCGCCGTGGGTCATCAGGTCGATCAGCCGCGGGAAACGGCCGCGCAGGGTCACCGCCGCCTCGTGCACGCGTCGCGCGCGTCCTTGGAAGAGGGCCTCGGCGCTGTCGATGTGCTTGGCGCCGAAGGCGACGGCGGCGATGGTCAGCCACAGGAGCGGCTCGAACAGGCCGTCCTTGACCAGGCCCCATCCGGTGGCGAGGAAACCGAACGCGACGGTGAAGAAGTTCAGCAACGGCAGGGAGACGAGGTCACCGAGCCAGGTCAGGAAGTCCGCACCGACCTGGCGTGTCTCGATCCACACCGCGCGCGAGCTCGTCCACGCGGTGACGTCGCGGAGCACGGCCTGCACCGTGTAGATCGCGAAGAAGACCCATCCCGCCTCCAGGATCGCGGTCACGACGCCCAGGAGCGGATTGTTGGACTTGCGGTAGAAGTGCTCGACGACGACCCGCGCCACCAGAAGCCCGACCGCGATACCGATCAGAGCCGTCGAGTAGTCGAGATCCCCGACGTACTCCAACGCCTCGACGCCGCCCTCGTTGAAGGCGCTCACCGCGTAGACGCGGAACTCTTCGGTGATGAGGCCCCACGCGCTGTAGAAGATGAGGAACGGCAGGATCGCCATCGCGATCGCGTCGACGACCCGCCGCTCGCGCATCCGCATCGAGTTCGGAGATCCGTCGGCGCTGGCGCTGAGTTCCCGCTCCAGCACCGGCAGCCCGGGCCTCAGCATGTGGAACATGATGATCGTGGTCGTCAGCGTGACCAGCAAGGAGAGGCTCAGGGCTGCCATGCCCAGGAGCTGGTTGGTCAGCCCGAGCCGCACGATCTGCCGCAGCAGCATGGTGTGCAGGAAGGTGCCGACGGCATAAG
The DNA here is from genome assembly GCF_018437505.1 of Spiractinospora alimapuensis. NCBI lineage: Bacteria > Bacillati > Actinomycetota > Actinomycetes > Streptosporangiales > Nocardiopsidaceae > Spiractinospora > Spiractinospora alimapuensis. The sequence continues at coordinate 3,474,445 of NZ_CP072467.1, forward strand.
CGCACAGCAACGGAGCCCAGTACCGCCTCGCCAAATCGAGGGTGTACAGGGGAAGGGCTGCCGCGGACGTCACCATTCTGGCCATGACAGGCACATCCTAACGATCTGTCAGCTCCATAACCGTCTCGGCCGGAAGCGGCCAAGCGACCGGGTTGGCCAGCGAAGAACCAGGTGCCTCCACCGCCGGGGGAACGTAAGGGGCGCCTGTCGCGTTGCACAGGTGGACGAGCGGTACGGGAGACGCCGACTCGGGACTCCGACTCGGGGAAGGGTCAGGGAAAACCCCCCATGTGTTCCGTCGCCGCACAGGGCACACTGGAGGGTGGCCCCCGGCGGCAGTGCCGGAGGGACCACAGGCAACTTTCGAGGAGAGCGAACATGACGCTGGAGCGCGGAAACTCAGGACTCTCTCCCGCCGTGGCTTCGACCACTTTTCTCTGGCCCTGGGGCTGGGCGGTGGGTGGGGGCGCGGTGGCCGCCGCGGCCAACGCGTTGATGAACCTCAGTCCCAACGTTCTGATGATGCTTCCCGGAGCTCTGTCGACCGGTGTCTTCTTCTTCGCGCTCATCGGCGGCGGTGTGATGTTCCTCAGCGGCAAGGGCGACCGGCGCGCCCGCCGGTACGCGGGGAAGCACCCGTGGCAGACCGCGATGGTTCCGGCCGGCATCGGCGCGGTCGGCGTCGCCGCCTTCAGCTACATCGGCTTGGCACTGAGCGGGAGCCTGTTCCTGGGGTTGTTCGCGGCGGCCGCGGCCGGCATCGGCGCGGGCATCGCGCTGTGGGTCATCCTGGGTCTGATCGCCTCGGTCGCGGGCAACAAGTCCGCATGACACACCGTAGAATGTACCGCTGATGCACACTGCCGGCGATGCCGGTCAACGCGGGGGGACGGCCGCACACAGCATGTCGACCAAGGCCCGGATGATCGAACGTGTCCGCGGACTGCTGCGTATGGCAGAGGATCCCGCGGTCACCGACGCCGAGAGCCAGGCCTTCACCGCGAAGGCCGCCGAGCTCATGACGCGGCACGCGATCGCCGAAGCCGAGGCCCGCGCGGAGCAGGGCCTCGGCGCCGAAGAGGTAACGCGCTTCGACTTCCTGGTGTCCGGCAAGGGTGGGCACGGGAAGGCGCGTGTCAAGGCGCTGGGCATGATCGCGGGCGCCTACGGCTGCAAGTCCGCGGTGCGCGGCAACCAGGCGACGAACACCGATCGCACGCTCATCATCCTTGGGACGCAGTCGTCCCTGGACTCGCTCCAACTGCTCCTGCCGTCGGTCACCCTCCAGATGGAGTCCTCCGCGCGGTTCTGTGCCAAGGAGCACATCGACCGCATCCGCGAACGGCGCAACGTGGACCGGTCGACCCTGGCCACCGAGCGCAACCGTTTCTACCGCTCGTTCGTGCGCGCGTACGGTGAGGCGGTCGCGCAGCGGATCCAGGAGTTCCGCGCCCGACTCGCCGAGGAGAGCTCCGCCGCGGGGGCCGCCGGGGGGAGTTCGGACGCGAGTGGTGGCGCGCCCTCGGCGGCGACCGGGGCGGAACTCATCCTCCGTACCGACGCCCATCGCGTCGAGGAGGAGTTCGAGCGCCGCTTCCCGCAGCTACGTCCCACGCGCAACGAGCGCACCCTGCACCGCGACGGGTACCGCGCGGGCTATGTCCGGGGCAGTCGGGCCGAACTGGGCCTGTACTCCGCGGTGGGGGCGGACGGTCGGGCGGGACTGCCCGCGGAGTCCGAACCAGCACACGATGGTGAGTGACACACCACACATTTTCTGCGACCGTGGTATGTGGCGGACGACACCCCGGGAGGCCCGGTGCCAGCCACGACCATCCTCAAACCGCTCAGTCGGCATCGAACCGCGGTCCTGACGACCTACGGTCCCGACGGCCTCACCCCCCAGACAACGCAGGTGCGCTTCGTCATCGACGGTGACCGGGTGTTGGTCGGCGTTCCGCGCGGATCCGCCCACCAGGCGCGCCTGGACGAGCACCCCGTGGCCGACCTGACGCCGTGCACGCTCCGCGGCACCGTGGCCGGATCGCCGGTTCGGGCGCGGGTCCGTGGCCTGGACGGCGGCGACGCCCGACGCGCGGGCATGCTCCTGACCAAGGCGGACCCGTTCCGGATGGTGCGCCCGCTCACTCTGACCCAGTTCGCGACACGACTGGTCTGCTACGCGCTCGAGCCGCTGCCGGACCAGGACAACGAGTCGGTCGAGGGCGCTCCCGAGTAGCGGGGGGCAGGAAGGAGTCCGACGTTCCCCTGCCCCATTCAGGAGGAACGCCGGAGCCGAGGCCCACGCGAAACACCGCGCGGCCGCGGGGTGTGTCGCCCGGGCACGTGTGCACGGCCCGCTCGTCCGCTACGAGGGCGGACGCAGCGGCATCGTGAGGTACCGGAACGACGGATCGTCCCGCCCGTCCTCGGTGACTCCGCCGAGGACCGCGGGCCGTGTCGGGGACGTGAGACGCACTCGGACGGTCTCGGACTCGACCGCGACGAGGCCGTCGAGCAGGAACTGGGGACTGAAGGACACGTCCATCGCGTCTCCCGTGAGTTCGGCGTCGACCGTCTCGATCGCCTGTGCCGACTCGTGGGATCCGACGCTGAGGACCAACAGCCCCTCACCGAACGACAACCGCAGCGGCGCGTGCCGTTCCGCGACCGAGGCCACCCGTTTCACCGCCTCCGCCAGCGTGGCGGCGGGTAGGTCGACGTGAGCCGCGAAGTCGTCCGGGAATCGGGACTCGTACCCCACGTACGGACCGTCCAGGAGGCGGACGGTGCTGGTCCAGCCGCTCCCGGTCAGCCCGATCATGGTCGCCGCCTCCGCCTCACCGGCGACCGCGAGGGCCACGTTGCCGTCACTGGGGAACGACCGTACGACGTCGAGGAGGGATCGGGCGGGGACCAACGCGGTGGTGTCCTCAGTGCCTTCGGCGGCCTGCCACCACAGGTCCCGAACCGCGATGCGGTACCGGTCGGTGCTCACCAGGCGCAGTTGTTCGGGTGAGAACTCGACGTGGATCCCGGTCAGGATCGGCAGCGTGTCGTCCTTGCTGGCCGTGGCCGCGACCTGTCGGACCGCGGACGCGAGCGACGTCGAGGCGACCGACCCCCGCGCCTGCGGCAGCTCCGGAAGCCGAGGGTGGTCCTCCAACGCCAGCAGCGGAACGGTGAACACCGTACGCCCGACCTCGATCCGCACGTGCCCACCCTCGAGCGTGACCGTGGCCGTCTCCGCCGGCAGGCGACGCACGATATCCGCCAACAACCGCCCCGGCACGAGCACCCCGCCCGGTTCCTCCGCCCACACCGCGACGGACCCCTGCGCGGACACCTCATAGTCGAAACTCGAGACTCGGAGCTCCGCCTCCCCCGCGGTCGAAACCTCCAGGCGCACCCCGGCCAACACGGGCACCGAAGGACGACTGGGAAGGGCCCGCGCCGCCCAGGCGACGGCATCGGCGAGGGCCGCACTGTCGGCCTGAAAGCGCATCGTGACCTCCTCGGTCATGGATATCCGCCGATCACCATAGGTCGAGGGAGTGACATCGCCCCTCAGTCCCGGCGAGCGAGGTCCGCGTGCCCTAGGTGTTGTGTCCTGTGTGGTCGCTGCGCGGATGGTGCCGCAGCGGGGCCCGGGCTTCGGCTCGCACGGCGATCCGTGAGGGGCACCACTGGTTGGCTGTTGGAAAGGATCGACGCGGCGAACGTCGTCCTGGCGGTCGCGAGCCCTCAGCACCCCCAACGGTGCCTCCCCACGAGGCACAGCGGTTCAAAGACACGACCTACCGCCGTATCCACCCCAGGCCAACCACACCATCGTTGGAAGCCCGTCGACATCCTCCCTCCACCCCTTGCGCAACGTGCCCTCAATGGGAGGCACGCGATGGCCGTCCGTTGTGGGTGGGGCGGGGGAACGCCTCACTTCCTCGTCTCTCGAGGCGGGGAACGGCCTCACCCCCGCCGGGCCGGGAATGAGGTCTCCGGAAAAGGTTCAGGCCCTGCTCCTCGCGCCATGGAGCAGGGCCTGAGCTGGTATGACACCAGGTATTGGGGCGGAGGGTGTGGGATTTGAACCCACGGAGCCCAAAGGACTCAACGGTTTTCAAGACCGTCGCACTCGGCCGCTATGCGAACCCTCCTGGTGCACAACCACCGACTACGATGCTAGCCCACCGCGAGGCGGGAGAGTGCCGGTCATCGGGGCCAGGCGAAGGCCTCCCCCACGTAGGCCGCGAGTTCCAGGTAGGCGTCCCGCGTGGCCGGGTCGAGGCGGTCGAGGTCGATCTCGGCTCCCTCCTCCAGGTGGGTGTCCCACGGGATCTTCACGACCGAGCGGCAGCGCCGCCGGAAGTGCTCCTCAAGTTGGGCCAGGTCCACGGCGCCGCGCCCCTTGGGATTCACCATGGACAAGACGACCAGGCCACCGCGCACCAGGTCTCCGTACTGGTGGGCCTCCAACCAGTCCAGGGTGGCGCTCGCGCTACGGGCGCCGTCGACGGACGGGGAACTCACCAGGACGATCTGGTCGGCCAGTCCGAGCACGCCGGCCATCGCCGAGTGGAGCAGGCCCGTGCCGCAGTCGGTGAGACAGATCGAGTAGAAGTGCTCCAGAATCCGCGACACTTCGCGGTAGTCCTTCTCGCTGAAGGCCTCGGACACGGCGGGATCGCGGTCGGAGGCGAGGATCTCCAGCCGGCTCACCGCCTGTGAGGTGTAGGCGCGGAAGTCCGCGTACCGCTGAATGCTGTCGCGTTCGTTGAGGAGGTCCCGGATCGAGGCCGCGGACTCCAGGCGGACCTTGTCCGACAGCGTGCCTCGGTCAGGGTTGGCGTCCACGGCGAGCACCCGGTCGCCGCGCAGCGAGGCCAGCATCGACCCCAGGGCCGCGGTCGTGGTCGTCTTGCCCACCCCACCCTTGAGGCTCAACACCGCGAGACGGTAGTGGCCACCCGCGACGGGGGTCTTCACCCGGTTGATCAGGTCCCGGCGGCGCAGCTCCTCCGCGGACTCCCCCGGATGGACGAGGCCACCGGTCAGCGTGTAGACGGCGCGCCGCCAGCCGCCCCCCGGCGCTTGGCGACGTCCGCGGACCAGGGTCTCCGGGCGCAACGACTCCGCCGTCGGGGTAGGACGTTCCGGCAGTTGCGAGGGTGCGGCGGGCCATGGGGAGTTGGACCGGGCGAACCCGCCGGTGTCCCGCGCGTCGCCGTCGCTCGTCCCGTCCCCCCAGAAGTACGCGTCCGGCACGCCCGCCCCGGACCCGACATTGGGCCCCGGATCCGCGGACTCGGACCGTAGGGGTTCCGGCCGTCCCGATTTCGGCTCCGGCTCCGCCGTGTCGAGGATCTCCGTCGGAGACTCCGCCTCGGCCTCCGTCGTGGGGGCGGGTATCTCGGCCTGCGGCCAGAACGTCTCCGTCCGCGCCGGTTCCCCCCGGTCCGGCTTGACCGGAGGAGGCTCAGAGGGCGCCAGTTCGGTGGGTACTGGCGGCTCGAACGCCGAGGGCGGCAGCTCGGTCGTGGTCGGATCGTCCACAACCGGCCGTGGGTTGTCCGGCGTCTCCCAGACAGGGGGCGCCCAGGCGTCCTCCGGAACCTCAGTCGTCGGCGGTTCGGTCAGTGGCGGCCTGGGGTTGTCGGGGGTCTCTCGAACCTGGGGAGCCCACGCCTCGACAGGTGGTACGTCGTACCCCGCCGCGGCGTACGGCGGCGTGGGGGCCGGTGTTCCGTTCGGCGGGGGAACAGCGGTCGGCGTGGAGGCCGAAGGGGGGAGCGGTTGGGGTTCGGGGATGTCCTCGTCGTTGGCCAAACGCCGCGACGGGGTCGGTGGCGGGGGGTCCACCGGCGCTGGGGGTTGGTCCTGGGTTGATTCGGCGCGGGTCCGCCGCGCCGACGGAGGACCCCACAGTTCGGCGGCCGACGCGGGAGGGGGCAGACGCTCCGAGGTGTCCCGAGCGTACGGTGGCGGCGGTGGCGCGCCCTCACCGAACCAGTCGAGGGCCTCCCGCCCCGGCTCCGTGGTCTCGCTCTCCCCGGAGTTACGCCAGCCCTCCGTGGATTCGACGTCGCGTTCTATGTGGCCGTCCTCGCGATCTGCCACCGGAGCCCCCTCGGCGTAGACGGTGGAATGGATGGGACGGCGGTCCCGTGTCCGATAACCCCGCCGTCGCGGTCTAATCCAACAGGTCTGTCCCTATTCGTCAACTCCCTGCTCCTCTCCCCGTGGACGCACACGGCACAGCACGCTCGATAGCGTTGACCCCATGCACGCAATCGTGGTGGAGGAACCCGGCGGTCCCGAGGCGCTGACCTGGCGTGAGGTGCCTGACCCGCGCCCAGAGGCCGGTGAGGCGCTCATCGAGGTCACGGCTACGGCGGTCAACCGAGCGGACGTCATGCAACGTAGGGGCGCTTATCCGCCTCCCCCGGGCGCTCCCCCGTACCTCGGTCTGGAGTGTTCCGGCCGGATCGTGGAGCTGGGCCCGGACGTCACCTCCTGGCAGGTCGGCGATGAGGTGTGTGCCCTGCTCAGTGGAGGCGGCTATGCCGAGAGGGTCGCCGTGCCCGCGGGCCAACTGCTGCCCGTCCCCTCGGGTGTCGACCTCGTGCACGCCGCGGCCCTGCCCGAGGTGGCCTGCACCGTCTGGTCGAACGTGTTCATGGTGGGCGGACTCACGTCCGGGGAGAGCGTCCTGGTCCACGGTGGGGGCAGCGGCATCGGCACCTTCGCGATCCAACTCGCCCACGCCCGTGGCGCACGGGTCCTGACCACCGCGGGCAGCGATGAGAAGCTGGCGACCTGCCGATCGTTGGGCGCGGACGTCACCATCAACTACCGCGCCGAGAGTTTCCGGGACCGGGTCCGGGCGGAGACCGACGGCGCCGGAGTCGACGTGATCCTGGACATCATGGGCGGCTCCTATCTCGAGGACAACGTCGCCTCGCTCGCCACCGACGGCGACCTGGTGGTGATCGGCCTCATGGGTGGGCGGCAGGCGGAACTCGACCTGGGCCGCATGCTCGTGAAACGCCTGTCCGTCCACGCGACGACGCTACGGGCCCGCCCCGAGGCAGAGAAGGCGAGGATCGTGGCCGAAGTCCGAGAACACGTGTGGCCCCTCATCGAAGCGGGCACGATTCGCCCTATCGTGGACCGCACCATGCCACTGGCTTCAGCGGCGGAGGCCCATCGAGTGCTGGAGTCCAGCGAACACATCGGCAAGATTGTGCTCACGTCGGACCGCGGGGTTTGAGGAGTTGTCGCGTGATCAGCCAACCTAACGGCGAAGAACAGCCACACGTCCTGATTGTCGGGCCGGACGCCGCCCACGGGGACGACGACGGACCGGAGGGGAGCGAGGGCGAGGAACGCTCCATCACCGACATGGTCGAGCAACCGGCCAAGGTGATGCGCATCGGAAGCATGATCCGTCAGCTTCTGGACGAGGTCCGGGCCGCGCCTCTGGACGAGGCCAGCCGCCAGCGCCTGAAGGAGATCCACGAGAGCTCCATCAAGGAACTCGAGGACGGGCTGGCGCCGGAGCTCGTGCAGGAACTCGAGCGGTTGTCCCTGCCGTTCACCGAGGCCGAGGCACCGTCGGACGCGGAATTGCGGATCGCCCAGGCACAGCTCGTCGGCTGGCTGGAGGGCCTGTTCCACGGAATCCAGACGACCCTGTTCGCGCAGCAGATGGCCGCACGTCAGCAGTTGGAAACCATGCGCAAGGCGCTCCCGCCGGGGATGACCCCGAACGCGCAGGAGCAGGGCGGGCACACCGGGGGCTCTGGTCCCTACCTGTGAGGGTGACCGCCGGGCGTTGAACGTGCTGTGGGGTCGGATGCGCGACGGGCGCGCGTCCGGCCCCTTCTCCCTCTCCGTGACCCGTGGGCTCGGGAGCAGGAGAGCGCTACTGTGCCTGGCCGGCGCGGACGCGCGACAGCCAGTCGGCCGCCTCGGCGAAGTCCGCGTTGGTGGTCTCGCGGCGTGGAACGAGCCGGTCCACCTCGGCGGTGGCGTCGGTACGTGGATAGCTGCCCAGGAACAGGACGTCACGGCAGATTCGCCGGCTGCCCATGAGGGCCTCGCCCAGGCGCGCGTCCGCCACGTGGCCCTCCGCGTCGATGAAGAAGCAGTAGCTACCCAACGCGTCCCCGGTGGGACGGGACTCCAGGCGGGTGAGGTTCACGCCACGCACGGAGAACTGGTTGAGCAGTTCGACCAGTGCGCCCGGTTGGTCCCCGTCGAGAAACGCCACCAAGGACGTCCGGTCGTGTCCCGTGGGCTCCGGGACGCTGCCCGGGAGCGCGAGGTGCACGAATCGGGTCGTGGCTCCGGCCCGGTCCGCGAGGCGCTCGGCGAGCGGGGTGAGCCCGTAGTGCTCGCCCGCGATGCTCGAGGCGATCGCGGCGTCGTAGTCCGACCCGGGTTCGGCGGCGAGCTGCGCGGCGGCAGCTGTGGAGGGAGCCGTGAAGGTCTGGGCGTCAGGGAGGTGGTGCCACATCCATCCCCGGCACTGCGCGAGGGCGTGCGGATGCGTGACGACCCGCTTCACGTCCTCCAGTTGCACCTCCGGTCGGGCGAGGAGGCTGAACTGCACCTCGACCGCGCCTTCCGCGGTGATGAGCAGCGGCTCTCCCGTCACCATCTCGGCGAGGGTGGAGGTGACGCCTCCCTCGACGGAGTTCTCCAGCGGGACGACGCCGCCCGCCACGTCGCCACCGCGAACCGCCGCGAACACGGCGTCCACGCTGGGACAGGCCAGCCGATCCCCCGGACGCACGTCCGGCTTGAGTTGCCGCAGTGCGACTTCGGTGAACGTGCCCTCGGGACCCAGATACGCGTAGCGGGTGGCCATGACTTGCAGGTTATACCTCGGTAACCGCCGTACGGGACGAGCCGGCCTCGGCCGACCGCCTGGCCTCGCTGCCCGGCCCCTGCCCCATCCGGGCGGCCCGCACGGCGCGGTACTCCTCAGGCGAGAGCTCCTCGCGCGCGTTGCCCTCCTCCACGAGCTTGGCGTAGGTGCGCGTCTCGCTTCGACCGTTGATCGAGGTGAGCACGATGCCGTCGCCGGACGCGTTGAGAAGCGCGAGCGAGAAGGAACGCGCCCCCGACATCTGTTCCAGTGCGTCGTAGCGCACCATCCCGATATCGCGGACCGCGCGTTCGTCGACCAGCCCAGAACCGCTGGGCACAACGCGGTCGGACCGCTTCCTGGCGGGACGCCGACGGGACCGGAAGTAGGCGGCGCTTCCGAAGAGGAAACCGGCCACGCCGGTCACCGCTCCTATGGTGGCAAGCGTTGTGATCATCACGCTTCGAGGATAATCGTTACTCTCCGAATTTTCGTGGATACACAACGGCGTTGGCCTGATCAGTGGGGAAGGGATTCCGGCACGTCGCCCCGCCGCCACCACCGCCGCGCCGCGAGCGCGCGCGACACGTCCACGAACTGTCGTCCTCGGTGTATCTGGGACCGCAGCCCGGTCCCCGTTGGCCGGTGTTCCAGCGGGACCGGCACCTCCGCCACCCGAAAACCACGCCGCAGCAGGTCGATCGTCAGCCCGGTCTCCACACCGAAGCCCGGGGCGAGGGGCCGGGCCGCCTCGAACGCCCGGCGGGTGAGACAGCGTTGACCGTTGAGGGGCTGCTCTGGTTCCCACTCCGTGGCGCGCCGAATGCCGTTGCGGGACAGGCGCACCACGAATCCGTGTCCCCCGAGCCGGGGGCGGGTCGGCGGGAACAGGGCGATCGTCATGTCGGCCTCGCCCCGCTCGACGGGACCGACCAGATCCGCGGCGCGGCCCGCGGAACGGCCGAGGTCGGCGTCGAGGAACAGCAGGAGCCGATGCCCCGCCCCCACGCCCGTCTTGGCTTCCCGGTCCTCCACTATGCGAACGCCCGCGGCCCCCGCTTCCATCGCCGCGCCCTTGCCGGCGTGCCGCGACTGGCGCAGGACGATCGCCCCCGCCGCCTCGGCCCGACTGGCCGTCTGGTCAGTCGAGCCGTCATCGACAACGAGGACGAGGTCCACGCTGGGAAGAGTCCACGCCGCCTCGACGGTCGCGGCGACGGTGGCCTCCTCATCCTTGGCGGGGACGACGACCGCCACTCCGCCCCGTGCCACCGACTACTCCGCTGGCGCGGCGGTGGCCACCCGCACGGTGTCCAGGGTCGGATGGATCCTGAAGACCGCGTCGAGCCCGGTCACCTCGAGAATCTTGGAGACCGTCCCACTGGGCGCCACGATCTCCAGATCTCCGCTCCGTTCCCGTGCCCGCTTCAACCCTGAGAGCAGCACGTTGATGCCCGTGGAATCACAGAACTCCACCTGGGACATCTCCACCAAAAGCCGTCCCCCACCGGCGTTGTCCAGGGCTGCGACGAGTTCGCTGTGCAGCCGCGGGGCCGTGTACAGGTCAATTTCACCTCGGACGGCAACCAATGCGTGATCCGAGTGTGCGCTGGTCGAGATCTTTAGCTCCACATCGCAGACTGTAGTCCTCTGACCACGCTTGGACCACTCGACGCGACGCGTTTCGCGACATCCCACCCAAAAAAAGAAATAACGGACGCAACGGAAACGCCGGTCATGCCGGATGTTCGACCGTTTTCGCGCAGGCGAGCCGAAGTCGCATACACGTCCCGCTCGGCGTGTTGGGGTGCGCCGTGACATCGCCGCCCTGGACGCGGGCCAGCCGGCGGGCGATGTACAGCCCGAGGCCGATACCGCCGAACCGCCGTCGGTCCCCAGGGTCGCCCTGCACGAACCGATCGAAGACGCGTTCCCGGTCGCCGTCCTCGATGCCGACTCCGTTGTCGGCGACCTCCACCGTGATCTGGTCACCGGACTGCCGCGCGGCGACGACCACTCGGCCGCCCTCCGGTGAGTACTTCAGCGCGTTCTCCAGCAACTGGCCGACGATCAGGTCCGTCGCGGTGGAGTTCCCGTACACCGGCGACAGTCCGTCCGGGATGTCGAGCACCAACGTGTGCCGCTCGGTGAGGGACTCGAACGCGGTGGTCGTCTCCTTGAGCACCGAGGCGAGGTCGAACTCCCACCGGTTCTCCGTGAGTTCCGTCGTCGCCTCGGGAGACCCCAGGAAGAGGTTGTCCACGATCCGGGCCAGTGTCTCCGACCGGTCGGCGATCGTGGAGATGGCGGAGCGACGATAGTCCTCGTCGAGCTGGTCCCAGCTCCGCTCCAGGGTCTGGGCGAATCCGCGCACGACGGTGATCGGGGTGCGGAGCTCGTGACTGGCGGTCGCGAGGAAGAGGTCCTTCTCGTCCTCCAACGCCTTGGACTCGGTGACGTCCCGGAAGTCCACGACCCACTCGTTGGTCTCGGGAATCTCCTGGCTGAGGATCTCCAGCCAACGGCCGTTCGGCAGCAGGTGCGTGACCGGGTCGCCGTGGGGCAACGGAACCGGGAAGAAGGGCCGCTTGTCGAGCACCTCCTCGAAGGGACGCCCGGTGAGCTCCGCGGCGACACGGTTCCACTTGCGGATCCGACCACGGGAGTTGAGCACCGCGATCCCGTCCGCGCTGCCCTCGAACACGGCACGCTCGTGGCCACGCTGGCGGGCGGTCTCCTGGTAGCTCATCGCGTTACCGAGCGCCACGCCCGCGTGCCCGGCGAGCAGCTCCACCAGCTCCAACTCCGGGTCCCCCACCCGTTGCCCGCTGTAGAGCGCGTAGAGGCCTCCGCACGGACGCCCGTGCACGTTGGAGACGCCCAGGGCGATGGTGTGCAGGCCGTCCAGGTCCGCCCAGATCAGGTCGTCGAGGTAGCGGGTCTCGGCCGTGGCCACCATGACCGTATCCCCGGTCTGGAGCAGCTCACCGAAGAGACTGGTGGCCAGGTTGGACTCGAAGTCGGCGCGCTCGTCCGGCAGGTCGACCATGCTGACGAGACGCACCATCTCGCCTTCGATCAGGACGAAACCCGCCGCGTCGGCACCCGTGAGTTCGGTGAGGCTCTGGGCGATGCGGGAGAAGATCGTTGAGATGTCGAACTCGGCGTTGATGTCGACGATGACCTCGGCCAGGCGGCGGACGAGCTGGGCCCGCTCCTGCATCTTGTTGGGAGCGACGATGGCGTCCTCCACTTCCTCGAAGACGTTGACCCAGCCGCTGATGTCACGCTCGGGTCCCATGCTGGAGGTGTTGACGCGGACGGAGACACACGTCCCGTCCTTGCGGAGCCGGCGCGTGGTCATGGACACCGAACCGTCGGTGCGGACACGCTCCATGGCTGCCTGGTACTCGGCCCGGAGCTCCGAAGGCACGTAGGGGGCGGGCCCACCCAGTACCTCGTGGGCGCTCCAGCCGAACATTCGCTCGGCCGCCTCATTCCAGACAACGACCTTGAGCTCGGAGTCAATGGCGACGATCGGGCTGGCTGCTCGGGCCAGCACCGTCTGCGCGTCGAGGGGTGCGGCGTTGACGCTCACCTTGTCATAGTGCCACCAAACGGGCAGGCCGGCAGGGGATTCCGAAGGTTCACATCATGGATCGTCCACGGCGACGCGGCGAACAGGGATATTGACAATTTCGGAGGGTGTCCCGCGCGGATATTCGGAACGCTGGATTATCCGTGCCATGCTCTAACGCGTTCGTGAGGGGGAGTCCCGGCAGATCTGACGGAACCGGCTGAACAGGAGGCAACAGTGCACAGCACGCGCAGCGAGGAAGAGTCGGACCTCCTCGCCGTCCTGGAAGCCACTCACGGCACGGCGTCGTCGCCCCCCGCGCAGGTCAGTAGGCCGGTCACTCCCGAACGGAGCTATCCCGTGGTCGTCGGGGTGGCGGAGACCCCGGTGGGGTTCCTGTCCGTCGCGGTGACCAACCGCGGCGTCGCGGCGTGTACGTTCGACCCGGAGGAGGTACTGACGGCACGTCTCGCTCGGACCGTGTCCGCCCGGATCGGCACCTGCGACCGTCGCCTGGACCCCGTCCGCCGTCAGTTGAACCGGTACTTCGACGGGCAGTCCGTCTCGTTCTCGCTCACGCTTGACCTACGTCTGGTCAGCGACTTCGGTCGCGCGGTCCTGCGAGCTACCCGGGACATCCCCTACGGCGGGGTGACGACGCACGAGTCGATCGCGGAACGCATCGGCCGACCGGAGGCACTTCGCGCGGTGCGCAACTCGCTGCTGACCAACCCGCTGTGTGTTCTACTGCCGTGCCACCGGGCCGTGTCGGTGGACTATCCGCACGACGTCGGGGAGTACGCGGGCGGCCATGCGGCGAAGCGCTACCTGCTGAGCTTGGAGGAACGCGCGGATCCTCCCGTCACCCTGGAACCCACCACGGTGTGACGCCCCCCATGGCGGGGGACGTCCACGCCCGTCAGGCGACCTGAGGATCGTTGCCGTTCTCGGAGGTCATGGCACGCCCGGACATCTCCCATGCCTTCATTCCGCCGGCGACATTGGTGGCCCGCCATCCGGCGTCGTTGAGCGCGTCGGTAGCCTGTGCCGAGCGTCCGCCGGAGCGGCACACCACATAGACATCGCGGTCCTGTGGAACGTCGCTGACGCGCGCGGCGAGCTGACCGAGCGGGACGTGCACGGCGTGTGGGGCATGCCCCGCGTTCCACTCCACGTCCTCACGCACATCGAGAAGGAACCCGTCCTCCGGTACGGAGGCTGCGTCGATCTCCGGCGTTTGGTGCATACGGGAATCCCCTCAACAACAGACACATGACACTAAGGCGGAAACCTTATGTCGATCATTCCCGTCCAACAGAGTATGCGGAACAAACATTCGATCTCTGCCTGGCATCTCCTCTTGTCGGCGGTCCTGTCCGGTCTGCTGCTCACCGCCTGTGGTGACGACGGCACCGAGGTCGCTCCCGAGGACGCCGACCCGGCGGAGACCGAGGCGGAGGACTCGACCGAGGACGGCGGTGACGCCGAGGACGCCGGCGGCGAGGCCGACACCGAACTGACCGTCGTCGTGACGCTCGACCCGGAGGGGGAGGAGCTGCCGGACGAGGAGCGTGAACCGGCGGAGTGGACTCTCACCTGTGGTCCGGAGGGTGGGGACCATCCGGACCCTGAGGCCGCTTGTGCGGATCTGGAGGACCTTGACCTGGAGGAGGTCGAGGAGGCGGGCGGTGACGAACCGTGCACCATGATCTACGGCGGTAACGCCCAGGCGACCGTTTCCGGCCACATCGGCGAAACCGAGGTTGACCTGGAGTTCGACCGTACCGACGGCTGTGAGATCCACCGCTGGGACGTGATGGGGACCGTTCTGGACGCGTAGTCGACTCGGATGACGGCCGGGCCGGAATCCGGCTCCGACCGATCTCTCTCGGGGGCGTGGACGATCGTCCGCGCCCCCGAGCGCGTGCGTACTCCGGGGACGTGTCGGACGAGTGCGCGCTCGCCTCCGGGAAGCGACTTCCAACGGGCGGGCAACGTGTCCAGGCCGCACGAAGGGGTCACCCGCGGGGACGAGAGGGAACCCGAGGCAACCGACACCGCCCCACCCCGAGTGAGGCGCGCGGCGCAAAGGACCACCCGGCGGCGCAGGGCTCCAGGCCCGTCACCCCGACCGGCGCGCGACCAACGTCGCCGCGCGGGGTCCGGCGCGGAGCGGCCCCAGCCAACAGAGTGGGGAGCGTCCCCCCGAAAGACGCCCCTGCGAGGCTGCCCTAGCAGCCCGGCACACGAACGCTTTCAGGCGCGCAGCGCCGCAGAATCACCCGGCGATGCAGGGCTCCAGGCCCGTCCCTCCGACCGGTGCGCGACCAACGTTGCCACGCGGGGGGCGCGGGGGGTCGTCCCCCCGACCAGCACAAAAAGACGACCTTGCGAGGCTGCCCTAGCAGCCGAGCAAGGTCGTCTTAGAGTCGCGTGGGCGAGGAGGGATTTGAACCCTCACATCCTTTCGGACACACGGACCTGAACCGTGCGCGTCTACCGTTCCGCCACCCGCCCAAGGGGTACTTATCTGTGGATAAGCTGTATCTGTGTCGGACCGCTGGTCTTGCGGCCCGTGCTGGCGATGGGATCAAGGCTAACACGGTTGTGGGACCGGTTGCGCATCGTTTGTTTGTGGCTGGGGTGGACTGACTGCCGGGCTGAGTGTTGACACTCGTGGCACGATTGCACGGTTACGATCGTCTCAGTGCTTGTCTCGCGGCTTTTTGGGGCCTTGGTCCGGCCGCGTGTACCGATGGGAAGGCGGTTTCCCGGAGTGTTCCTGGGCGGGAACCGCGGCGTCGCTCGCTCGCGCGCGAGTTGGGCAGGGGAGGTGCCTTGTGGGAGTGCTCCAACGCTTCGAGCGCAGACTTGAGGGCATAGTCGAGGGAGGCTTCGCCTGGGCGTTCAAGTCGGAGCTTCAGCCCGTCGAGGTGGCGAGTGCGGTCCAGCGTGAGATGGACGAGCGCGCGGCCATCGTCGCCAAGGGTCGGACGTTGGTTCCCAACGATTTCGTTGTGGAGTTGTCGGCTCCGGACAAGGAACGTCTCGAGGTGTACTCGGACAACTTGGGTGAGGAGTTGGCGAAGCTCGCGCGTGAGTACGCGAGTGAGCAGGAGTACTCCTTCGTTGGCCCGGTCCGGGTACGGTTTGACCAGGCGGAGGACCTCAAGACGGGTCGGTTCCGGATTCGTTCTGGCGTGATCCGGGGGTCCACGGTCGAGGGCGGCGAGATTCGCCAGCCGACGTCGGACCATCCGCAGAGCGCCTCGGGGATCCGGGGTAACCCGCGGTTGTTGTTGGCGTCGATGGACGATCCGTCGGGCGCGGCGGAGCGCGGGGCTCAGCAGTCGTTCGAGTTGGCGACTCAGGTCACGTTGCTGGGGCGCGGCAACGACTGTGATCTCCGGTTGGTGGACAACGGTGTTTCACGTCACCACGCGGAGATCCGGGTGGACGACAACGAGGCCGTGTTGGTGGACCTGGGGTCCACGAACGGCACGTTCGTGAACGGCCAGCAGGCGGAACGACCGATTCAGCTTGTGGATGGCACGCGTGTGACTTTGGGACGCACGATCATGACCTTCCGCCGGGACTAATCCCGTTGTGATGACGGGAACCGGCGACGAGCCACAAACGACTAAGGCAGGAGGAGGAGCCCCACATCGGTGACCCCGGTGGCCATGGGGATGAACCACGAAGTCTGGAATGGCCAGGAGTTCTCCCTCCCAACGGCTTGATCCGGTCGGGCACAATAGCCGGGTCTGCCGGTTCTCCTGGCGGATGACGCGGCTTTATCAATGACCATGGTGGAGACGGCGATCCGGTGGGATCGCCGCGACCTCCGGCCGGAGCACGACAGGGACCAAAGAGCACTGCAATGACCGACCTCACCCTCATGGCGTTCAAGCTCGCGTTTCTCGCGGTGCTTTGGTTGTTCGTCCTCATGGCGGTCGGTGTGATCAGAACCGACCTGTTCGGTTCGCCACGCGGCAAGGCCCAGCAGGCACGGCCGGCCGCGGGGGAGCCCAAGCGCCGGGCGTCAGGTTCCTCCCGCGGACGCCGGAAGGAGCCTCGTGCTCTCGTCGTCACCCAGGGCCCTCTCACCGGCACGACCCTCGATCTGACCTCTCAGCCGATTGTGATCGGGCGCGCTCAGGATGCCACTCTCGTCATCAACGACGACTACGCGTCGGGCCGCCACGCGCGGATCTATCCCGACAACGGCCGTTGGATCGTCGAGGACCTGGGATCCACGAATGGCACCTATCTCGGTAACCAGCGCTTGACCCGGGCGGTTCCTTTGACTGTCGGGCAACCAATCCGTATCGGCAAGACCGTCCTGGAACTACGCAAATGACCATTGCACTCCGTTACGCGGCATACTCCGATGTCGGACACCTCCGCGAAGGCAACGAAGATTCCGGTTACGCGGGGCCCCACCTGCTCGCGGTCGCCGACGGCATGGGGGGTTACGAGGGTGGCGAGATCGCGAGCTCGATCGCGATCTCCGCGCTGCAACCACTGGACGGCGACACGCTTGGCAGCGAGATGGTCGAGGTCCTGCGTAGCGCCCTGGACCAGGCGAACCAGGCGATCGCCCAGCAGGTGGTGGAGAACGCCCGGTTGGAGAACATGGGAACCACGATCACGGCAATGCTGTGGTCGGGTTCCCGTTTCGCGTTGATCCACGTCGGGGACTCGCGCGCCTACCGGTTGCGCGACGGCGAGTTCGGGCAGATCACGCACGACCACACTCTGGTGCAGACCCTCGTCGACGAGGGCAAGATCACCGAAGAGGAGGTCGCGACCCACCCGCAGCGGTCCCTCATCCTGCGCGCGCTGAACGGCCAGGGCGAGGTCGACCCGGACATCCAGGTGAGCGAGGCCCAGGTCGGGGACCGGTTCCTGCTCTGTTCGGACGGCCTGTCCGGGGTGGTGAGCAAGGACACGATCGGCGAGACGCTCAGCACCGAGGAGAACCTCGACGCGGCGGCGCGGCGCCTGATCGACCTCGCGAACCGTGGCGGTGGGCCCGACAACATCACCGCCGTTCTCGCCGAGGTGGTGGACACGGCCCGGGATCCGAAGCACATCCCGACGAACTCGGTCGTGGTGGGGGCCGCCGACCAGCGGCGCGAACCCCCGATGATCCCGGACACACCCGCCGGGCGCGCCCAGGGACTCTCCCGGTCCAGCTCCGACACCGCGGAGATGGACCCGATCCGCGACGTCCCCGACGAGGGCGACGCGGAGCCGGAGTATCGGACCTACCGCTGGTGGCCGATGGTGCTGGGATTCGTCGTCGTGCTGGCCCTGGTGTTGGGTGGCGCCTACTACTTCGGCAAGCAGTGGCTGGACAACCAGTACTTCATCGGCCCGGATGACGACGAGACGAATATCGCCGTCTACCGCGGCATCAATTCCACGGTGCTTGGTATTAGCCTGGCGTACGACCCCGTGGACACGGGCATCCCCCTCGATCACCTGCCGGACCAGGACCAGGCCCGGGTGAGCGAGACGATCAACTTCGACAGTCGTGAGGCCGCGGACGACCGCGTGGAGGAGCTGCGCTCCACCGCCGAGGGTTGTGCGGCCGATCCTGGTTCCTGCGGCATCGATCCGCCTTCCGACGCTGACACTGAGGCCCCGGCACCGCAGCGCGACTCCGAGGCTCCTGGGGAGCAGTAGATGAGCGACACCGCACCGGTCACCCTTCCGCCGGTCAAGCGGCGCAACGCTGAGCTGACGATCCTCGGGGTCGCGCTCGGGATTTCGCTGTTCGCCTACATCTCCGCGGGCCTCGCGCTGAACGGGTCCGTCCCGCCGGGGCTGTTCGGCTATGGGTTGACGTTCTGCGGTCTGTCCCTGGCCACGCATTTCGCGATGCGGTGGCTGGCCCCCTACGCCGACCCGCTGATCCTCCCTTGCGCCGTGTTCCTGAACGGTCTCGGCCTTGCGATGGTGTGGCGCCTCAACCAGGGCGAGGCGGGCGACCACGCGGGTGTCGGCACCCAGTTGATCTGGACGGCGCTCGGTCAGGTCGTGTGTCTGGCCATCCTGTTCTTTCTGAAGGAACCGCGCCACCTCCAGCGCTACCCCTACCTGCTGGCCGCGGGCGCGATCTTCCTGCTGCTCCTCCCCGTGGTCCCCGGACTGGGCATCGAACGATTCGGCGCCCAGCGGTGGATCGGCTTCGGGGGCTTCACGCTGCAGCCGTCGGAGTTCGCGAAGATCGCCTTGGTGCTGTTCCTCTCGGGCTACCTGGTGCAGAAGCGGGACGTCCTGTCCCTGGCGAGCCGCCGGTTGCTACGCATCGGCCCGGTCACGCTCCTCACCCTGCCCCGGATGCGCGACATGGGTCCGATGGTGGTCGGCTGGTCGATCTCGATCCTGATCCTGGTGGCGACCACCGACCTCGGAACCTCCCTGATGCTGTTCGGGACCTTCCTCGCCATGATCTACGTGGCGACGCAACGGTCGTCCTGGGTCATCATCGGGCTCACCCTGTTCATGGGGGGTGCCACGCTCGCGTGGTTCCTCTTCAGCCACATCCAGCTGCGCGCGAACATCTGGCTCAACGCCTTCGACGACGAGCTGATGAACTCCGACAGCCACCAACTGGTGCAGGGCCTGTTCGCCATGGCCGAGGGTGGACTGCTCGGTACCGGGTTGGGGAGTGGCTCCCCGGACACCATCTTCGCCGCGGACTCCGACTTCATCCTCGTCTCCTTCGCCGAGGAGCTCGGCCTCACCGGCCTCATGGCGATCCTGTTGGTCATCTTCCTGCTGGTGGAGCGCGGCCTCCGGGTGGCGCTGGCCTCCCGCGAACTCTTCGCGAAGATGGTCGCCACCGGCCTCTCGTTCCTCATCGCCTTCCAGGTGTTCGTCGTTCTGGGTGGGGTCAGCCGGGTGATCCCGCTGACCGGTATGACCACGCCGTTCATGTCCGCCGGAGGTACGTCCCTGCTGGCGAGCTGGGTCATCGTCGCGATCCTGTTGCGTCTGAGCGACAACGCGCGTAAGCCCGCACCGGTCGCCATCCAGAACGAAGGAATGACGCAGGTGATCTCTCGATGAACAAGCCGATCCGTCGCCTCTCGCTGTTCATCATGGTCCTGTTCGGCGTGCTGCTACTCAACGTCAACTACATCCAGGCGATCAAGGCCGACGACCTGCGCAACCACAGTCGGAACCCGCACAACATCGCCCGGCAGCTCAATATGGAACGCGGGCCGATCCTCGCCGCGAACAGCGAGCAGCTCGCCTTCTCCGAGGAGACCGGCGAGGACGCGGCCTACGAGTACCGGCGGGTGTACGAGGACTCGGAGTACTTCTCCCACATCACCGGCTTCATGGTGCTGGGCAACCGCACCGGCATCGAGCGCTACGAGAACTCGTTGCTGGACGGGTCGGACAGCCGCCTGTTCGTCCGCAACTTCATCGACACGCTCACCGGAGTCGAGAGCCAGGGCGCCAGCGTGGAGCTGACGTTGAACCCCGACGCGCAGCGCGCCGCGTTGGACGGCCTGCGGGAGCAGGGTGGGCAGGGCGCCGCCGTCGCGCTCGACCCGACGACCGGCGCCATCATAGCCGCCGCGTCCCTGCCGACCTACGACGCCAACGAACTGGTCACGGAGAACGGCGGCGTCAACGCCGACTACGAGGCGGAGCTCGTCGACGAGGATTCCGACCAACCACTCCTGTTCCGAGCGCTCAACGAGCGGTATCCTCCGGGGTCCACCTACAAGGTCGTGACCGCGGCCGCGGCACTGGAGAACGGCTACAGCCCGGACACGACGTCGGAGGGCCCGGAGACGTTGGAGCAGCCTGAGGGCGGTCCGCCGCTGCCGAACTCCTTCGGTACCGCGTGCGCGGGGGGTAACCCCACCCTGGCGAAGTCGTTGGAGATCTCGTGTAACACGTCGTTCGCGAACATCGCCCTCGACCTCGGAGCTGAGGTGATGTACGACCAGGCGACGGCGTTCGGCTTCAACCAGGAGGGTCTGGAGACCCCGCTTCCCGTCACGGAGAGCCTCTCCCCCAACGAGTCCGGCAGTCCGAACGCGCTGCTCAACTCTGGTATCGGGCAGGGCAACCTGGAGGCGACGCCACTGCAGATGGCCATGGTGGCCGCCGGCGTGGCCAACGGGGGAGACGTCATGGAGCCCTATCTGGTCGAGCGGGTGCAGGGTCCCGACCTCTCCGAGATCGAGTCCGCAAGCCCGTCCGTTTACTCTTCCGCGATGAGTGGGGGGACAGCGAGCGATCTCACTGACATGATGGTTGGTGTCACGGAGGGTCCGGAAGCGACGGGCAGCGCCGCTCAGATTCCGGGAATGCAGGTCGCCGGCAAGACCGGTACCGCACAGGCGGGCACGGACCAAGAGAACCACGCCTGGTTCATCTCCTTCGCGCCCGCCGACGACCCTGAGGTCGCCGTCGCCGTCGTCATCGAGCATGGTGGCGGGTCAGGCGGCACGAACGCGGCTCCGGTCGCCAGAAACATCATGGAAGCGGTTCTCCAGGAATGAGCGACGGCGAGGACGCAAGCGGCCCCACTGAGGAGAGACAGGGAACTCTCCTCAGTTCGCGCTACGAGCTGGTAGAGCTCATTGGTAGCGGCGGTATGGGCGAAGTGTGGCGCGCCAACGACAGCCTGCTCAACCGCGAGGTCGCGGTGAAGCTGCTGCACGCGCGCCACATGGCCGACCGCGTGTCGCGAGAGCGGTTCCGAACCGAGGGCCGGATCACCGCCGTCCTGTCCCACCCGGGGATCGCCCAGGTCTTCGACTACGGCGAGCAGGACGACATCGCGTTCCTGGTCATGGAGTTCATCCCGGGCGAACCGTTGTCCGCCATCCTCGACCGCTACGCCAACGGCCTGGAGCCTCCGATGGTGGTCGACATCATCGTCCAGGTCGCCCGGGCCCTGGGGGCGGCCCACGCGCGCGGGGTGGTCCACCGCGATCTCAAGCCCGGCAACCTGATGGTCACGGGGGACGGGACCGTCAAGCTCACGGACTTCGGAATCGCGCGCGGAAACGAGTCTCTGGGCCTGACCCAGACCGGAATGGTCATGGGGACGGCGCAGTACATCTCACCCGAACAGGCGTCGGGCTCGCCAGCCACGCCCGCCTCCGACCTCTACGCCTTGGGCGTCGTCGCCTACGAGTGCCTGTCGGGGAGCCCACCCTTCCACGCGGACTCCCCCCTGGCACTCGCGCTCGCCCACGTCCGTGACACCCCTCCGCCACTCCCCGACCACCTGCCCGTCGAACTGCGGGACCTGGTGGACTCGCTGCTGCGCAAGACCCCGGAGGATCGCCCCGGCACCAGCGCCGAGGTGATCGCGATGGCACAGGGGCTCCCGTCCGACCCCACCCGGTTGGGCGGAGCCGCGACGTCCGTCATGTCCCAGGTGCCCACCTCCGCGACGCCCGTCCAGGGTGACGCCGTGGGTGACGCGCCCACCATGGTTTCCACCGGCGCGAAGGGCACGACGTCCACCCAGCCCAACCCGCCGATCGACGCCGCAGCGGAAGACGACGGCGACGGCTCCGTTAGGCTTGCCGACAAGCCTGGTTCGGGTATGAGTCGCCGCTCGCGCATCCTGATGGTCGCGATCGCCGCCGTGGCGGTGCTCGCGATCGGAACGGTGGCGCTGAGCCAGCTCTTGAACGGAAGTGGTGACGATGGCCAGGTTGACGGAGGAACGGAACCGAGCCCGAGTCCCATTCGCGAGAGCACGGAAAGCTCACCGACCGACGACCCCGAACCAGAGCCCGAACTCGAGGAACCGCCACCCGCGCCCGACCCCGGTTACCAGGACGACGGGAGCGGCGGCGGGGGCACCCAGTATCCCGAACCCACCCACAGCTACAGTGAACCTCCCCCCGCCGACCCCACCACGGATCCGACCGAGGGTGAGGTCGACCCCGAGCCAGATCCCGATCCGGGAGGCGAGGATCCACCACCGGACACCGGAGGTGGGAACGGTCCCGACCAAGAGTAGGTCCCATACTTCTCATCGGCTCGGCGACGTGATCGTGTCGCCGCAGAGTAACGAGGATTAGTGCACGACATGTCTCAGCCACGGCTACTCGGCGGCCGCTACCAACTCGAAGGGGTGGTTGGTCAGGGTGGCATGGCCGAGGTCTACCGGGGGCGTGACATCCGGCTGGACCGGGTGGTCGCCGTCAAGACGTTGCGCCACGACATGGCCCGGGACCAGACCTTCCAGGCGCGTTTCCGCCGCGAGGCCCAGTCCGCGGCGTCCCTGAACCATGCCTCGATCGTCGCCGTGTACGACACCGGCGAGGACACCCTCGACGGTGTGTCGATTCCCTTCATCGTGATGGAGTACGTCGACGGTCGTACGGTCAAGGAGCTCATCGACGACGGCCGGCGGCTCCTGCCGGAACGCGCGATGGAGATCACCGAAGGCGTGCTGCGGGCGCTGGAGTACAGCCACCGCAACGGGATCGTGCACCGGGACATCAAGCCGGCGAACGTCATGCTCACCAAGCAGGCCGAAGTCAAGGTGATGGACTTCGGTATCGCTCGGTCGACCGACGAGAGCCAAGTGACGATGACCCAGACCGCCCAGGTCATCGGCACCGCGCAGTACCTGTCGCCGGAGCAGGCCCGGGGCGAACGGGTGGACTCGCGCAGCGACATCTACTCCACCGGCTGTCTGCTCTACGAACTGCTCACCGGGCAACCCCCGTTCACGGGTGACACCCCGGTCTCCATCGCCTACCAGCACGTGCGTGAGGACCCGGTTCCGCCGACGCACCTGGACCCCGAGGTCCCGCAGTGGATGGAGGCGATCGTCCTCCGGGCGATGGCCAAGGATCCGGGACAGCGGTACCAGACCGCCGAGGACATGCGTAACGACATCCAGCGTGGGCTGTCGGGGATGCCGACCTCCGCCGCGATGGCGCCGGCCGGCGGCACGACGATGCTGCCTCCCGTGCAGGATGACGACGAGTACGACGACCGCAAGGGCGGGGGCGGTAAGAAGGCGCTGTGGGTCCTCCTGGTCCTCGCGGTGTTGGCCGCCCTGATCTTTCTTGGTTGGCTCTTCCTGCGAAACGGGGTCAACGACGTGTCGGTGCCCGATGTGGAGGGGATGGAGCAGTCCGCCGCGGAACAGCACCTCTCCGACGCGGGTCTCACGAACGTGGTGGTGGAGGAGCAGGCGGACTCCGAGATCGATGAGGGCGACGCCATCGGCACGGAGCCGCAGGCGGGAGCCTCGGTCGCCGAGGACTCCGAGGTCACCCTGTTGGTCTCCACCGGCGCCGACGAGGTCGACGTCCCTGACGTGGTCGGGTTGACGGAGAGTGAGGCCCAGCAGGAACTGCAGGACGCCGACCTCGAGGTGGGCCAGACCACGACCGAGCCGACCCAGGACGCCGAACCCGGTGAGGTGATGCGGACGACTCCGGCGGCGGGGGACACCGTAGAGACCGGCTCCACGGTCGACCTGGTGATCGCGGATGAACCTGACGACGTCGAGGTGCCCGACGTGATGGGCCTCAGCGAGCAGGAGGCCATCAACGCCCTCAGCAACGTCGCCCTGGAGGGGTCGACGCAGACCGAGGTCGACAACGACGCCGACGAAGGGTCCGTCGTCCGGCAGAACCCGGAGCCCGGCAGCGCTCTGCCGCCTGGTTCCACGGTCACCATCACCATCGCCGAGCACAACGAGGACGATGATGATGACGACGATGACAACAACGGAAACAACGGGAACGGGAACGGCAACGACCCGTCCATCCCCTGGCCGCCGGGCGACGATGAGGACTTTCCCTGGCCGCGGGGGCGGGGCGGCGACAACGACTGAGTTGGTCGGGACGGTCACCGCGCCGGGCGCGCCGTGGCTCGTCACTGACCGCCCGGTCCACGGCTCCGTCCCACGTTTCCCGCCAGCGCCCCCGCGGCGGTACCCTGACTAACTGAGCTATCTCGTCCACCTGACCAGGAGCAGCGACCGTGCCCAAGTCCCGGAACGACCGCAAGTCGCGTAAGGCCGTGTACACGCCGCCGCCCAAGACGGACGCACCGAAGGTCAGCCCCAAGTGGTTGGTGCCCACGATGTTGGGCTGCGGGATCATCGGCATCCTGTGGCTGGCGGTCTACTACGTGACCGCGGGGCAGCTTCCGTTGATGGTGGAGTTGGGTCCGTGGAACCTCGCCGTGGGCTTCAGTTTCTTCATCGTCGCCGTGGCGTTGTCCACACGCTGGCACTGAGTGCCAGCAACGGGAAACGCCGGGTGAGACCTACCGCCATGTCGGGATTCACCCTGACTGCGGGTATCTATCCACAGAGTTATCCACAGGGTGTGAGCAGCGGGTTCATCTCCCTGTGGACAGACACCAGCCCAGGGGTTCAGCCGTACAGGGACATACCGGCGACGACGAGCCCCAGCAGTAGCGCCGCGTAACCACCCGTCAGCGCCGCATGGATGCCGGCACGGCTCCGCGAGCGCTTCGTCGCCCCGCCGTGGCCGGCACGCGGCAGGTAGGCGTAGACGAGGGCGAGGACCACCCCCCCGACGAGGCCACCGATGTGCGCGGTCCAGGAGATGCCGGAGACCACGAAGGTGATGACGAGGTTCAGTCCGACCAGACCGAGTAGGAACTTCGTGTCGAGCCCCAAGCGTCGGCCGATGACGAGCGCGGCCCCGAAGAGCCCGAAGATCGCTCCCGACGCGCCCACGGAGAGCTCGTAGGGCGTGGCGAGGAAGCCGAGCACGGATCCGCTCACGGCACTCAGGACCCACAGCGCGACGTAGCGCGCGTGCCCGAGGGCGCGTTCCAGGTTCGGCCCGATCACGTAGAGCGCGAACCCGTTGAACAGCAGGTGCCACCAGCCGACGTGGAAGAACGCGGAGGTGAGGAAGCGGTACCACTCACCGATGAGCACACCGCCGAGGACGTCGCCCGGCAGCAGCCCGAGCCCCAGCATCCCGAAGTCGTACGTCAGCTCGGGCCGGACCTGCTGTGCGAGGAAGCACACCGCGATGAGGCCGAGGAGGGTCCAGGTCGCGTAGGGCGCCTGGGTCAACCGACCCCCGAACACGGTGCGGGCTTGGCGCACCGTGCGATTCCCCTCCGCCACGCAGTCCACGCAGTGGAAGCCGACCGACGCGGTCCGCATGCAGTCCGGGCAGATCGGCCGCTCACAGCGCGTGCATCGGACGTAGGTCTCCCGGTCAGGATGCCGGAAGCACGTCGGTCCCGCCTGGGCGGGATCGGTGGACTCTGGCGGAGGGGATTCAGATGTCACGGGTTACGGTCTCCCGGAGATCTAGCGACGTTCGATGGTCACCGACTGCACGACGATGTCCTCGGCCGGCCGGTCGTTCGCCCCGGTCTGCGCGTTGGCGATCGCGTCCACGACGTCCTGGCCCTGCTCGACCTCACCGAAGATGGTGTGGCGGTCGTTGAGGTGCGGCTGCGGACCGACGGTGATGAAGAACTGCGAACCGTTGGTGCTGGGCCCGGAGTTCGCCATGGCGAGCAGGTACGGACGGTCGAAGCGCAGCTCGGGGGTGAACTCGTCGCCGAACTTGTACCCCGGCCCGCCACGGCCGGAGCCGAGCGGGTCGCCGCCCTGGATCATGAAGCCCGGAATCACCCGGTGGAAGATCGTTCCGTCGTAGAGCGGAGCGTTGCTGGTCTCCCCGGTCTGGGGGTGCCGCCACTGCCGGCTGCCCTCGGCGAGCTCGACGAAGTTCGCGACGGTGTTGGGCGCCTTGTCCTGGAAGAGCCGCAGGACGATCTCGCCCTTGGTGGTCTTCAGGCGAGCCGTTGCCTCTGACACGGTGTGCCTTTCCGATAGTTCATGCTGACGGAGTCCACGGTACCGCCGCGGGGGCCGGGAGCAGCGGCGTGTCAATATCTGTGAATATGGGCATGCCCAGCGTATGTTTGGACATAACAAGCGGATAACGCCCCAGGTTGAGTGTTTGGGGGCGTACCCGCAGGTGGTGCTCGCACGGAACTATTCGTGCATAGGCACCTGTGTCCTCGGGTAGGGCGACCCGGACAACCGAACTCGACACCTAGGGGGATTCGACGTGTCAATCACAGCGCTGCGCAGGAGGCGTACCGCACCGCCGGAGACACGGCTCGAGAAGTTCCAGGGCTTCGCGCGGGACCGGGCCGAACAGTTCGGGCCGTACGCGCGATCGGCCCAACGCAACGCTTCGGAGCGCATTCTTCAGGCGCGCGAGTGGTGCGCGCCGCGACTCGAAGTCGCCGCCAACCGTGTCGAGGACACGGTCGCACCGCGGGTCGCCAGCGCGCTGTCCGCGACGGCCCGCCGGGTTGAGCCCCCGAATCCCCGGTCGAGCCGGCGCCGTGTCCCGCGCGCGGTGATGGTCACCGGGATCATCGCAGCCGGCGCCGTGGTCGCCTTCGGGGTGTACCGCGCCCGGCGTGCCGCGCAGGAGGCGGAGTGGCAGGAGAACCTGGACCGCGTCCGTGAGCAGGTGCGGGAGACCAAGGACCAGGCCTCCTCGCACGGCGACGACACACGGGACGAGCAGGCGAGCGACTACAACGGGCGCGTTCGCACCTAGCGCGACCAACGGCGGGCGCCGGACGTGGATGACCACATCCTCCGGCGCCCGAGTCGTGTCCTCGCCAAGGAAGCGGCGCACGGGCTTGTCCTCGGGGCCCACCGATCCCGGGTGGGCGGGGGCTCAGGAGCGGTGCTTCACCGGTCGCAGGGTGAGGGGATACTTCCAGCTCGCGCCGAGAACGGCCGCGCAGGCGGCGATGGCGGGGAGGAAGAGCCAGCCCACGAGCAGGAGGGCGTAGGCCAAGAAGCCGAGGCCCAGGGTGACGACACCGACCGGCACCACGAGGATGGACGCCAGCAAAAAGGTGAGCTGGTAGTTCAGGGCCTCGGTGGCGTGCTTCTTGACGTAGGGCGAGTCTCCCTTGGCCAGGAGAACGACCATCGGGCCCAGGGCCAGGCCGAGATATCCCAGGGCGTGGCCCGCTCCGGCCCAGAGCCGGTCACCGGCGTCCATGGGAACGGGTTCACCGTCGGAGTCGGTGGGCGTCGAGGCGGGCCCCGCGTCGTGCACCTGAAGGTCGTTGAGCAGCGGTTGGACATCGGTGGGGTACTTCGCGCCCATGGCGAGGCTGAGTCGGTGGTCGAACTCGTCCTCGTCCAGTTGTCCGCGAGCGTAGGCGTCCTTCAGGGACTCCGCGACCGCGTCGCGGTCGGCGTGAGTGAGGCGCTGTTCCGGAGGGCGCCCCACCCTGGAGTGCCCGGGGCGGACCCCCGACTGTCCCACCCGCACGTCACCCATTGGTGCCCCCGAGTCTGGTCGGTCGTCGTACTCGGTTCCATTCTGGGGGACGTCGTGTCGTCCGCGCCATACGGGAAGTCCCCCATGCTTCCCTGACCCGCGTTACCACTTTCGGCCAGGCCGGACCAGCGCGGACCCACCCCCGTGCGGGGGCGGTGCGTCCGGACCAGTCACGGAGACGGCTCCACCGTCGTGGTCAGTTCCGGGTCGCCGAAGCACACGTGCCGAGCGACGTCCTGTCCGTCCTTGAGCGGGGTCGGGAACGACCACGCGGCGTCCGGGAGCTCACTGCCGCCAACCCGAACGGTCCAGTACGTCGCCTCGCCCTTGTAGGGGCAGTGGCGGCGCTTCCGGCTGGGCACGAGCTCCGCCTGGACGTCCTCGAAGGGAATGTAGTGGCGGTTGGCGAGCCCGGTCTCCGACAGCACCTTCGCCTGCCCGGTCAGGGCCACTGTCGTTCCCTCCCAGTCGACGCGCACCAGATCGGTGGTCTCACGGGCGTCGACGCGGTGGAACGGGTCCCGCAGGTGCCCGTGCACGCGTTCGGCCTCGTCGTACCAGGCGTCCGGGGCGTTCCAGTACATCGCCGCCATTCCCCGGAGCCAGGACGCGGCTGGGGTGGGGTTCTCGTAGGCCCACACCGCGTCCGCGGATTCCTTGTCCGCGACGTGCAGCGACCAGTAGGAGGCGTCTCCCTTGAACGGACAGTGTGTCCGATGCTCGCTCGGTTTGAGCTGAGCCACGGCGAGATCCTCGAACGGCACGTACAGCACGGGCGGGAGGTTGGACTCGTGGACGAGGATCCCCCGGTTGGACTTCAGGACCGTCTTCCCGGCCAGCTCGGCGCGGATCCGACGCGGGAACGGATGGGCGTACAGCAGGTGCTGTGGTCCGTCGATCGCGTAGTTCACCGTTTCCGGTCGGTCCGTGGCGAGGGGACCTCCGCCGATCGTCAGCGACATACTCGCTCCCCGAGTCGTGATGCGTCTGTTCCCTCCTGATCGTTCCCCTCTCCGGAGCGGCCGCAACTCCGTTTCGTCGCGTTTGCGACCCGAGTGACGGATACGGCGATTGGGGTGTTTCCGCTGCGTACGTGGGTAGCGCTCCTGGTACGGCCGCAACGGGGAGGCGTCGGACCATGGGCACCGTCCAGGAGGAGTACGTCCACAGTGGACGGCACGCCGTACGGATCGGCAAACCGGACAAGGAGATGTTCGGCGAGGGCGGCGTCACCAAACGCGAACTGGCGGAACACTATGCCGCGGTCGCCCCGTGGATGGTGCCGCTGGTCAGCGGTCATCCGCTCGCCCTGCAGCGCTTTCCGCACGGAATCACGGGTGAGGGGTTCTTCCAGAAGCAGGTACCCGCCGGAGCTCCCGCGTGGGTGGATCGGGTGACGGTCCCTCGGGACGAGGGCGGGACCGTCACCATGGTGGTGTGCGAGAGCGCGGCGACTCTGCTGTGGCTGGCGGACCAGGCCGCGATCACCCTGCACTCGTGGTTGAGCCGTGGGGAGAACCCGCGCTACCCCGACCGGATCATCGTCGACCTCGACCCCGCGGACGGGGACTTCGCGGCGGTGCGCCAGGCCGCGCGTGAGGTGCGCGAGGTACTGGTCGAGGCCGGGCTGGCCACCTACCTGATGACGACGGGCTCGCGCGGCCTCCACGTGGTGTCGCCCCTCCGACCGGAGCAGGAGTACGCGGACGTGCGGGAGCTCGCCCGCACCGTCGCGGACCGGACGGCCGATCGGCACCCTAACGAACTCACCACCCTTGTCAGGAAGAACCGGCGCCGCGGGCGGCTGTTTCTCGACGTCCTGCGCAACTCCTACGCGCAGCACGCGGTCGCTCCCTACTCCGTACGGCCCCTTCCCGGTGCTCCCGTCGCCACGCCCCTGTTCTGGGAGGAACTGGATGACCTGCCCAGTGCCCAACAGTGGACCGTGCGCACCCTCGAGTCGCGGCTGGATCAGTTCGAGCGCGCGGGCGACGCCCCGTGGGCCGGCATGATGCGGCACGCCCGTTCTCCCCGGAAAGCCGCGCGTCTCGCCGCGGCGATCCCGGAACAGCGGGGACCCAGTGCGGATCCCTAGCGATTGATGCCACAATGCCCGAAAACATGTGGCGCACATCACAAAACGGGGAGACTGGGAGATCGTCCTCCCACCGTCCACGCAGTGCCTTCGAAGGGAACAGTCATGGTGGGCAACAAAGTGGTCGTCTATCAGGGACCAGGCCGCGTCAGCGTCGAAAGCACCGACTACCCGAAACTGGAGATCCCCGCCGAGGTCGCGGATGCCTTCGGCATCAAGCGCGCGGCCCCGCACGCGGTGGTTCTCAAGGTCGTCTCCACCAATATCTGCGGAAGCGACCAGCACATGGTGCGTGGTCGAACCACGGCTCCCGTGGGTCAGACCCTGGGTCACGAGATCACCGGTGAGGTCGTCGAGGTGGGTGACGACGTGCTCTTCGTCAAACCCGGCGACATCTGTTCGACCCCGTTCAACATCGCCTGCGGCCGGTGTCGCATGTGCGACGAACGCAAGACCGGCATCTGTCTGAACGTGAACCCCGGCCGCGCCGGGGCCGCCTACGGCTATGTGGACATGGGCGGGTGGATCGGTGGGCAGGCCGAGTACGTCATGGTGCCGTACGCGGACTTCAACCTGCTGCGGTTCCCCGACCGGGACCAGGCCCTGGAAAAGATCATGGACCTGACCATGCTGTCGGACATCTTTCCCACCGGCTACCACGGCGCGTACACCGCCGGCGTCACCTCGGGTTCCACGGTGTACGTCGCGGGTGCGGGGCCCGTCGGACTGGCCGCGGCGCACGCCGCGCAACTGCTCGGGGCCTCCGTGGTCATCGTGGGGGACATGGTGGACGACCGGCTGGCCCAGGCCCGCGCCTTCGGGTGCGAGACCGTGGACCTGTCCTCGGGCGACGCCCTTCCCGACATGATCGAGCAGATCGTGGGGGAGCCGTCGGTGGACGCGGCGGTGGACGCCGTGGGGTTCGAGGCCCGGGGGCACGGAGAGAACGCCGGGGAGGCACCGGCGACCGTCCTGAACGACCTCATGACCATCGCCCGGGCCGGGGCCGGACTCGGCATTCCCGGCCTCTACGTCACCGGAGACCCCGGCGGTGTGGACGAGAACGCCAAGGTCGGACAGATCGGGGTCCGACTGGGGCTCGGCTGGGCGAAGTCCCACCGGTTCACCACCGGCCAGTGCCCGGTGAAGAGCTACAACCGGCAACTGATGAACCTCATCCTGTCCGGACGGGCCCAGATCGCCAAGGCGGTCAACGCCACCCGCATCACCCTGGACGAGGCGCCCCAGGGGTACAGCGACTTCGACCGCGGCGCGGCCAAGAAGTTCGTGATCGACCCACACGGGATGATCCCGGCCTGACCCCGGCCCGTGAGTGGTCCGTGAGCGTGGTCCGTGGTGTCAGGCGTCGGGTGGGACCAACTGCCGGGAGAACAGCCCCTGGCAGGCCTTCGGGTCGAACCAGGTGGACTTCGGGGGCATGACGAGCCCGGCGTCCGACACCGCGACGACATCGGCCATGGTGGCGGGGTGGGGGAGGAAACCCACCCCGTCGTGGTCGGTGAGCAGCGCGTCGAGGGTCTCCGCCTCCGACGCCCCGCGGACGTACCGCACGGCGTGCTGACCGAACAGGGGCACCAGCACCTCGTGGTCCAGACGCACGCTGTCGAGCTGTGAGAGGAGCCCGTCGGTACTGTCCCGCAACCACATGCGGTACCACCGGCCGTCCAGGGCGAGCGCGACCGCGCCCGGGCTCGGCGGCGGGGGGTGGACTCCAGGCCAGTCGTCCACCCGGGCCACAGCGGGGGAGCGCTCCAGTATCGCCAGGATGTCTCGCGCCGTTCGCCCCGCGGGTCGGACCACCGAACGCGGGTAGCCGAGGATCCGCATCTCGTCACTGGGGAAGAGTGCCCCCAGGGTGAACGCGGCGGCGTGGTCGGGGCCGATCTCGGGGTGCCCCGCGGCGAAACGTTCCGCGGCCGCCATACGGTGGTGGCCGTCGGTGATGTACAGGGCGTCCAGCGCCCCCAGTTCTCGACCCACGACGCGCAGGGCGTGCGCTTCGCGGACCACCCAGGCGCGGTGCGTGGCGGGGCCGATCGTGTCCAGGTCGACGTCCGGCTCGGCTGCCGTGATTGTGCGGAGGACCTCACTCAGTGCGGGGCGGGGCTGGTGCGTGAGCATCACCGGTGTGTTCTGGAATCGCGCCTCGGTGAGGTGCTCCAGGACCCCCTCCTCCCGACCGGGGTCGGTCGCCTCGTGGGGTCGCACCCGGCGGTCCCGGTAGTCCGCGATCGGGACTTCGACGACAACGCCGGTCTGCTGGTGTGCGCCCTCCGCGATCTGGTAGACGACCACGGCCGGCTCACGAAGACGGGTCATGGCGCCGACGCGCATCAGCGGGGCCACGTCCTCAGGGTCGTGCGAGTAGCCGGCGTGGTCCCGGTCGGCCAGGAGCAACCGGGGTGGACGCACCCCCACGCCCGCCCGCGTCTCACTGGCCTCGGCGCTCGTCCGGGCCGCCATCAGGAGCCGTCCGCACCGAGTGAGGCGGGGTTGAGGTCCCGATTGACGCAATGGAGCAGCGTGCCGGCGGTGAACGCGTCGACGATCTCCAGCACGCCGTCCGCCACCGACTGTTGCGCCTGTTCGGTGGACGCCCCGATGTGGTGGGTGCCGTAGACGTTGGGGTGTCGGGTCAACGGTGAGTCGAAGTGCGCGGTGGCGGTGGTGGGCTCGTCGGGGAACACATCCAGTCCGACGCGGATGCCTTTGGCGTCCATGGCCTCGAGCAGCGCGGCCTCGTCGATCACGTCGCCCCGCGACGTGTTGATCAGGATCGTGCCCGGCCACATCAGCCCGAGCAGGCCGCGTCCGACCAGGCCGCGGGTGCTCTCTCCACCTGGTACGTGCAGCGAGAGCACATCACAGGTGGCCACCAGGGTCTCCAACGTGTCCACGTAGGTCACGCCGATCGCGCGGGCCCGCTCCAGCGTCGCGGTGTCCCGACCTCGTTTCGCCACCGCGTGCACCGACGTACCGAAGGCGGCGACGCGTTCGGCGAAGGCCAGACCGATGTCACCCAGCCCCACGATCCCGATCCGGCGCCCCTTGACGCCGCGCGCCCGCTGGAACTCCTTCTTGTTCCACTCGCCGGCCCTGAGCTGGGCCACGTTGTCGGGGATGCGGCGATCCACCGCGAGGAGCAGCCCAACGGCGAGCTCGGCGACGGCGACGGCGTTGCGGCCGGGCACGTTGCACACCGAGATCCCGTGCCGGCTCGCCGCCGTGGTGTCGATGGTGTTCGTTCCCGACCCGGCCCGAATCACGAGCTGCAGGCGGTTGGCCGCCGCGAGGGCGTCGGCCGTCACCTTGGTGCTGCGGACGACCAGGGCGTCGTACCCCCGGATCCCCTTTGGCAGGTCCTCGGCGGTGATATCGGGCTCGTACGAACAGTCATGGCCGCGCTGGTGAAGCTCCGCGCGGGACGCCTCTGGAAACGTATCGGCGACAAGGATTCTCATCGGCGCTCCCCTGCCACGGCTTATTGGGTGTGAATACCCATCGCCTCACGGAAACACACTGCTGTTTCGCATGACACAAAGAGTTTCTTATAACGCAATCGTGACAAGCCGTGTGGCACCACGCAACCCCACCACCCCCAGAGATTCCCGCCGCCCCAGCCGGTGGGGTGTGGGTCAGGTCGGCGTTCCGGCGGGTCGATTCGTGTCGACATGGCGCCTTGTCGACGTGACGCCACCCGATCGCCGCGTGCTACCGTTGAATGAACTTATGTTCATTCAACGGGGGAGGGCCGGTTGCCCCGAAGCCAGGAGCAGTTCGAGGCGATGCGCGTCGCCACGCGGGCCCGCGTCCAGGACGCCGGGACACGACTCTTCGCCCGCAAAGGCTTCGCGGCCACGAGCATCCGGGACATCGCACGGGAGGCGGGGACCAGCACCGGACTGATCTACCGCCACTACGCCACCAAGGAGGACCTGTTCGCCGACCTGGTGGGCTACGCCGTCGCCGGACTCGACGCCGTGATCGAGCGATTCGCGACCGTCGCCCCCACCGGGGGTGGACCGAGCACCGCGGCCGGTGTTCTCGGCGATTTCACCGCCGAGTTCGTCCACGACATCGAGCGGGACGAGGGTTTCTCCGAGTTCTTCCTGTTGATGAACCAGCTCTATTCGATGGACGACCCACCAGTGGAGGTCGAACGACTGGCGGACCGCCATCGCCGGCTCCTGCGCGCGACCTCGGCTCTCATCGAACGGGGCCAGGCGGAGGGCGCGTTCCGTGCGGGAGACCCCGCCCAGCTCACCACCTGCTACTACGCCGCGATCGGCGGCCTGGTGAGCATGAGGCTCGCCCTGCGACGGGACTTCGTCGCCCCCTCAGCGCCTCTGTTGATGGGCTTCCTGACCAAGGAGCGCTCCCGTGATTGACGTCGTACCGGCGTCGGAGTTGGGCGAGTCCCACCGTCGCCGCATCACCGAGGTCTTCACCTCAGGGTTCGGGGCGGACTTCAGGTCGTTGTCCAAGGATCCCCAGACGCTCACCGACGCCTTCGAGCACATGCTCGTCCTGGACCTCTTCTACGCCGGGTTGGTCGACGGCGTACCGGCCGGTATCGCCGCCTGTACCGACGGGGTCCAGAAGTCCACCCGCCACGACGGACGCGAACTGCGCCGCCACCTGGGGTTCGTCAAGGGCACCATCGCCGACTTCGTGTTTCGCTCCGAGTTCGGCGGCGGCGTCCCCGACATCACCCCCGGGGCGGCGTCGATCGAGTTCGTCGCCACGGCACCGGAGTACCAGGGCCGAGGGGTCGCCCGCGCGATCCTCACCCATCTGCTCGAGCTTCCGGACTACCGCGAGTACGTCATCGACGGCGTCGCCGACACCAACGTGGCCGCGCTACGGCTGTACGAGAAGCTCGGCTTCACGGAGTTCCGCCGGCACAAGGTGCGACACACCAGGGTGACCGGCATCAACCACTACCTGGCGCTGCGGCTCGTCCAGGGTTGATTCCCGCCGTGCCCCACCGCACCACCAACTTGACCTCAACAGAGGTTGAGGCGGTGTGCTGATCCCGCTCAGAGATCACCAACGAGAGCGAGGATCATGCAGACGGAAACGACGTCGTCGACACCTCCAACCGAGGGTTCACGGGCCCGCCCCTCTCCGCTGACCCTGCCGGTCATCCTTGTCGGCGTCGTACTCGTCGCCATGTCGATCTCCGGGGCGGCGGTCGCCCTGCCGAGCCTCGGGGTGGACCTGGACGCCTCCGGATCAGCCCTCAACTGGGTCGTCGCCGGATACAACCTCGCGTTCGCGGCCATGACCCTCGTCGCGGGCTCCACGGCCGACCGGATCGGACGCCGCAGGGTCTTCGTCGGCTCCGCCATGGTCTTCACCGCCGGGTTCACGGTGACGGCTCTCAGCCCGTCCATCCTGCTGATCGACGTGGCACGGGTCGTGTCCGGGCTCGGTGGCGCCGGGATCATGGCCGCCGGTGGAGCGGTCATCGCCGCCTCCTACTCGGGATCAGTGCGGACCAAGGCGTTCGCCCTGATGGGAACGATGGCGGGAGTCGGGATCGCCCTGGGACCGACGCTCTCGGGGCTGCTGGTCAGCGCGACCGGATGGCGGGGCGGGTTCGCCGTGTTCGCGGTCATCGGGGTCGCCATCACGATCGGCGCGACCCGCCTGCCCGAATCCCGGGCCGCCGTCGCGGGGCGATCGGACTGGCTCGGCAGTGCCCTCTTCGTCGGTGCGCTGACGGCCCTCATGTTCGGGATCCTGGAAGCACCAACCCTGGGCTGGAAGAACCCTCTCGTTCTCCTCACCGTCGGCGGAGGTCTGTTGCTGCTGGTGGTCTTCGGCGTCTCGCAACGGCGCGCGGCGTCCCCGGTGCTCTCCCCCTCCTTGGTGACCAACCGGGGATTCATGGGCTGGTGCCTCGCGACACTCACGACATCCGTCGGTTTCCTGGGCGTGCTGGTGTTCCTGCCGACCTACCTGCAGGCTGTGGGCAACCTCTCACCAGCCACCGCGGGGTTGGCGATGCTGCTCCTCACCGCGCCCGTCCCGGTGACCCCACTGGGAGCGGCGGCCCTGGTCAACCGAGGTGTGTCGCCTCGAATTCTGATCGTCCTCGCCCTGGCCCTGGTGACCGCCGGCAACTTCGGCCTCATGGGCCTCTCGGCCGATCACCCCGTGGCCGCCACGGCCGTGCCGCTGCTCCTGATCGGCGTCGGCATGGGCGTCCTTCGGAATCACCGACGGGCAGGCGATGAGCCTCGTCCCCTCAGACATCGTGGGTATGGCCGCCGGCTTCCTCAACACGCTGCGCGGGGCCGCGGAAGCGCTGGTCATCGCGGTCTTTGGCGCCGTACTGCTCGGCCTGCTCACCGCGCGTCTGGGCGACGCGGACCACGCCGCCAGCGTCGGCGCGGGGCTGCTGGACGCCGGGGGCGGAGTGGCGGAGATCGAGGTCTTCACGTGGTCGTGGGGCATGACCCAGTTGGGAATCGGGGCGTTGTGTCTCCTCCTCTCCGTGGGGGTCGCGTTCCTGGTCTTTCGACGTCCCAAGGCGCACACGGCCCGTCCCACCACCACCCCACGTTGACCTCAACTTAGCTTTATGTCCTAAGTTCGGGGGTGGACCAACCAGAGGAGAACACATGAGCGTCTACACGCTGCCCGAGCTCCCCTACGACTACGCCGCGCTGGAGCCCCACATCAGCGGCAAGATCATGGAGCTGCACCACGACAAGCACCACGCGGCCTACGTCGCCGGTGCGAACAGCGCGCTGGACGCGCTGGCCGAGGCCCGGGACAAGGGTGACTTCGCCGCGGTGAACCTCCACGAGAAGAACCTCGCGTTCCACCTCGGCGGGCACACCAACCACACGGTCTTCTGGAACAACCTCTCCCCCGACGGTGGTGGCGAGCCCGAGGGTGAGCTGGGTGCCGC
Source organism: Spiractinospora alimapuensis (assembly GCF_018437505.1). Classification (NCBI taxonomy): domain Bacteria; kingdom Bacillati; phylum Actinomycetota; class Actinomycetes; order Streptosporangiales; family Nocardiopsidaceae; genus Spiractinospora; species Spiractinospora alimapuensis. The sequence goes on from NZ_CP072467.1 coordinate 3,511,264, forward strand.
GATCAAGGACCAGTTCGGCAGCTTCGCCGCCTTCCAGGGTCACTTCACCGCGACCGCGACGGGAATCCAGGGGTCGGGATGGGCGATCCTTGGCTGGGACTCCGTCGGCCAGCGCCTGTCCATCTTCCAGCTCTTCGACCAGCAGGCCAACGTCCCCGCCGGGATCGTTCCGCTCCTCATGCTGGACATGTGGGAGCACGCCTTCTACCTGGACTACCTCAACGTCAAGGGCGAGTACGTGAAGGCGTTCTGGAAGATCGCGAACTGGGCCGACGTCGCCGCCCGGTTCGACCGTGCCCGCACGGCCACCGACGGTCTGATCGTCCCGGCCTGACGCACTCGAGTCGCAGGGAATGCCGCACGCCAGTCCGGGGGACCGTCTCACCATCGGTGAGATCATGCGCCGGACTGGCGTGTCCGCGTCCGCACTCCACTTCTACGAGCGCATCGGCTGATCGTCGCCGAACGCAACAGCGGCAACCAACGCCTCTACCCACGGCACATGATCCGCCGGGTCTCCCTCATCGTCGTCGCCAAACGGCTCGGCATCCCGCTCGCCGACGTCGGCACGGTGTTCGCGACCCTACCCACGGACCAGGCCCCGTCCCACGAGGACTGGCAACGTGTCTCCCGGATGTGGAAGCGACAGCTCGAGGCACGGCGTCGGGAGATCGAGGCGCTCGAGCGGGAACTCACCGGCTGCATCGGATGTGGCTGCCTGTCCATGCGGGCCTGCCTCCTCCTCAACCCCGACGACACGCTCGGCGCGAGCGGCCCGGGACCCCGTCCGGCTCCAGTCCCCCGCACCGGATCAGCCGCGCCGAGCCTCCAGGAAGACACCAGACTCCCCGCGACACTGACTCCCGGCCCCCTCACGGATCGGTGAGTTCTGGTGGACCCGGGACACGGCGGCGGAGCGGGGTAGGGGTTCGGTGTCCGTCCCCGAACCCTGGGAGCTGTGGTGCGCTACGCCTTGTTTCTTCCGCCCTTCGGTGAACTGGCCGATCCGACCGTCCTGGCCGACCTCGCGGCCGACGCGGAGGCCGCGGGTTTCCAGGGGTTCTTCCTCTGGGACCACATCGCCCGCCCGCACCGACCGGAGCTCGCCGTCGGCGATCCCTGGATCTCACTGGCCGCCGTCGCCACCCGGACCGAACGGATGACACTGGGCACGCGGATCACCCCCCTGACGCGCCGCCGGCCACAGGTCGTCGCTCGGCAGGCCGTCGCGCTGGACCGACTCAGCGGCGGACGGTTCGTACTGGGCGTCGGCCCCGGAACCGACAGCGGAGGCGAGCTCACCCGGTTCGGTGAGGTCGCCGCCTTGCGGGAACGAGCCGCGCGGCTCGACGAGGCCCTGGACGTCGTGTGTCAGTTGTGGAGCGGTGAGGAAGTCGAACACGACGGCACGCACTTCCGCGTCGACGGCCTGCGGTTCCTGCCGACGCCCGTGCAGCGGCCGCGGATTCCCATCTGGGTCGCGGCCCAGTCCACCAACCCCGGGCCCATGCGACGCGCGGCGAGGTTCGACGGACTGTGCCCGGAGACGACGCCGGAGGGCCTCGCGGAGATGCTCGCCGGAATCGGGGAACGGCGCGGAGGCCTCGACGGCTTCGACGTGGCCGCCGCCGGCCCACCCGGGCAGGATCCCGAGCCGTACCGCGCCGTCGGCGCGACCTGGTGGCTGGTGCAGCTTCCGGAGATCACGACCGTGGACGAGGTCACCGCGGAGATCGAACGGTTCGCCGCGGTGTCGCGCTGACACGGTGACCCCTGGGGTCGCCCGCGCCACCGAGGCGCGGGCTCCCCGGTCAGGAGGGTGATTCGTAGCGCGCGGCGATCGCGGTGGCCCGTCGGCGCAGGGAGACCCGCAGCCACGAGGGGCTCAGTGCCTCGGCGTCCGTCCCGAGCTGCCACACCGCCCACTCGGCGTGACGCGCGTCTTGGAAGGTCACCTCCAGCCGGAGCCAATCGTCCCGGTCTGCCTCCTCCGCCCAGAGGGAGAGCGCGGTACTCACCAGGTCCTCCCGACGCCGCGGCTCTACTCTCACGTCCACGGTGACCTGTTCGCCGCCGGTACGGAACCCGACGCTTCGCTCTTGCCAGAGGTGGCCCAGATCCACCCGCTCTGGACGCCGTGCCGGCTCGGAGAGTGTCTCAGCGGCCGTCACGCGGGCCAGCCGATACGTCCGATCCGCTCCCGATCTGGTCGCCAACAAATAGGCGCGGTCGCGCACGGAGACCAATCCGATGGGGTCGACGGTCCTCCAACGCGGGGGCTGGTCCACTGCCGCGTAATGGATGCGCAACCGATGGCCGTGGAGTACGGCACCGCGGACCTCAGCGAGGATCTCCTCAGGGATCTCCTCTGCCTCCAATGGCCGCGAGAGGAGGTCGGCCTCGGGGTCGACGAGGAGCCTCTCGGCTACCCCCGCCGCGACATCTCGATGGCTCCTCGGCAGCGCGTCGACCACCTTGAGCATCGCCGAAGCCAGCGCTGAGCGCAGTCCAAACGGCTGGGCGCCGCGCCGTGACCCGGCGATCAGCAAAGCGAGGGCCTCGTCGCGGTTAAGCCCGGTGAGTGCCGTCCGCAATAACCCTGGCACCAGGGCGAACCCGCCGTGTCGGCCGCGCACGGCGTACACCGGAACACCGGCCGTGGACAGCGCCTCGATGTCCCGCAGCACGGTACGGGTGGACACCTCCAACTCGCGGGCGAGCTCCGTCGCCGACAACCGCCCGCGCTGGCGTAGGAGAAGCACCAGGGAGACGAGACGATCCGCGCGCATACGAGAAAAGTATCGCTATACACGACACAGGGTGTCGTGATTCGTTGCGAGGCTGCTCCACATGACGCCGCACGCGGCCCCTCCGGGCCGCTCGGTGTCCGTTACCCATGGATCGAAACGGAGCGAGCAACGATGGAACGAACGGCGATCAACCCGGTGAAGTGGTCGTTGGAGATGGGATTCAACCAGGGTGAAATCGTCTCCGGGAGCTCCCGGACCCTGTACTGCTCCGGACAGACCGCGATGGGGCCCGACGGCACACCCCTGCACGTCGACGACATGGCGGGCCAGGTCACGCTGAGCCTGGACAACCTGGAGGCCATCCTGCACGAGGCCGACATGTCCCTGTCCAACCTCGTCCGCCTCAACGTCTACACCACGGACGTCGATCTCCTCTTCACGCACTACGGCCTCCTCGCCGCCCGCCTGGGAGCCGCCCAGGTCGCCCCCACCACCACGATGCTCGGTGTGACCCGTCTCGCGGTAGCCGGCCAGATGGTCGAACTGGAGGGAACCACCGTGGGGTGAGGTGAACGCCTATCCGGAGCTCGGTGAGTCTCCGGGCCCCGGCGGGAGGGCGGGGGAGAGCGCGCGGAACCACGGTCGGCTCTCGCCCCGCCGCTACGTCCCGCGGTCACGGCTCCAGCGCGCCCCGGCACGGCTCCTCCATTCTGGTGCCGCACATATGACCAACCACTATCGTGAGATTGAAACGGCCTATCCCCCAATCTCACAGGACGTCCCATGGATGGCGATGCCACGTCAACGAATCCTCACGCACCACTCACCATCACCCCGGAATTCGCACAAGCCCTGGAGCTGCTGCACAATGGTAGTAATATCTTTCTGACCGGCAAGGCAGGGACGGGTAAGTCCACGCTTATTCGCCGATTCTTGTCGGAATCGAATCGCAAAACGGTCATTGCCGCGCCGACTGGCATTGCCGCACTCAATGTCGATGGGTACACGATTCATCGTCTTTTCTCGTTTACGCCCGGCGTCACAGAAGACACCGTGCGAGGTGACCGTTATTATCCCGCGCGATTCGTGAAGGTACTGCGAGAGCTCGACACACTCATCGTCGACGAGGCATCGATGGTGCGCGCGGACCTCTTCGACGCGATGGCGACAGCGCTCGAACGCTTCGGCCCGCGACCGGGCGAGCGTTTCGGCGGTGTACAACTCGTTCTCGTGGGCGACCTGTACCAACTGCCGCCCATCGTCCGCGACGTCGAGGCGACCTACATCACCGAACGCTTCGGCACACCGTACTTCTTCTCCGCCCGAGCGTTTGACCGCGAACATTTCCCGACCGTAGAGCTCAATACCGTCTTCCGTCAGCTTGGCGATACCCGCCTTGTCGAATTGCTCAACGCAGTACGAGAGGGAGCCCTGCTGGCGGACGCTCGTGTCGAGTTGAATACCCGCACCCGACCCGATTTCGAACCGGCGACGGACGAATTCTGGCTGACTCTGGCCACCACCAACCGCATCGTCGCAAAGCGCAACTCCGAGATGCTCGAACGTCTCGATTCTTCACCGCGCACCTTCGCCGCGACGTGCACCGGCGAAACCGACTCCTTCGAGTTCCCGACTGACAAGCGCCTCGAGATCGCCGTCGATGCCCAGGTCATGTTGTTGAACAACGATTCTTCGGGGCGCTGGGTCAACGGAAGTCTCGGACGGATCACCGCGATCCGACAGGACGACGATGAGCCGGTTGTCGACGTCCTGCTCCGCGACGGCGGCACGGTGGAGGTACGCCCGCATCGTTGGGAGATCACCCGGCCCGTCATCACGAGCGGCGGTCGCCTCGAACACGAAGTGATCGGCTCGTTCACACAGCTCCCCCTGAAGCTCGCCTGGGCCATCACCATCCACAAGAGCCAGGGGCAGACTCTCGACCGTGTCGTGGTCGACCTCACGGGCGGCACTTTCGCCAATGGGCAGCTCTACGTCGCCCTCAGCCGTTGCACGAGCTTCGAGGGCCTCGTCCTGAAGCGCGACGTGCGCCCGCGTGACTTGAAGACCGACATCGTCATCCGCCGCTTCCTCCACGGGAGCCTCGACACGAGCCAGCCGTCCGGGCATGTGTGTCTGGCCGTGCTCACCGTTGGACACGAAGGCGACCGATACCGTCCTCGACCGGTCGAAATCGCCCTTGTCACCGACGACGGCGACGAGGCCACGACCGTCGTCAACCCCACGAGCGACCTCTACTCCGCGCAGGTTGACTACGACCTCTTCGTCGACGACGTGGCTCTGGCTCCCGTTCTCACCGAGGCGTGGGCCGCGCTCTCGCCCCTCCTGGCCGGACGCGTGCCCGTTGGCGTCGGCGTTGACGAGACTCTTGGCCACATCGACTTCGAGCTCAAACGCAACGGCGTCGTGGAACAGATGCCGCTCGGTACCGATATCCCCGAACGGCTACTGACGGACGGCGAGCGCACCGCTCTTCGCGCCCCGAGCGCTCTGGAGCGTGCCCGGACGCTGAACGGCATCGTGCGGCGCTTGGAGGTCGACTCACCGCGTCCCGCGGCGAGCCCGAGCGGCACCCCTTTCGCCAAACATCCACGCGGACGTGGGTACCTACAAGGACGCCTGAGCGAATCGTCCAGCCCGGCCGATGTCTTCACCGTCGGCGGCCACCTCTCGGCCGAGAGTGATCCGGCCATGGAGCTCGCCGACCTCCTGCGCGACGCCTGGGAGCGCGTCGTCGACCGTGACGCGCGGATCATCGCCAGGCTGCGCGATGCCGAACGGCACTTTGGCGTGACCATCCTGCCTGATGGCGTGGAAGACCTGGCGGAAGTCTCGCTCTCGACAGTGCTGGTCCCCGGAGCACGCGTGTGCTTCACCGGCGAGGTCGTCTCCGACCGGCACGGCGCACACGGCCGCGACGCGATGGAACGCATCGCCCGCGACAAGGGACTCGCGATCTCCAAGAACGTGACCAAGACCAAGACCGACGTGCTGGTCGTCGCGCAGCGGGGCACCCAGTCGGGCAAGGCGAAGAAAGCGGCTCAGTGGGGTAAACCCGTCATCGCCGCCGACGACTTCCTCGACTGGGTGGCCGGGTAGCGGCTGAGCGCCGTCGACGGGTGTGATCCCGGCAAGGACAGCACTCCGTACCACCTTGCCGTCAACGGCGATGACTCGTCTGATCGGCGGCGGCGCCGATGGTCGGGTACATCGCCAGTCGGCCAGAAAACCAAGAACCCCGCCCGACCGGACGGGGTTCGTAGGCTGTGTGGTTCGGTGGAGCCAAGGGGATTCGAACCCCTGACCTCTGGTATGCAAAACCAGCGCTCTGCCAACTGAGCTATGGCCCCCGGGCATGCCGACGGCATGAGCATACAACGAGGAGGACGGAGCCGGGACACGGGTTTTTGAACCGCGGGGGGTGGCTACCCCGCGGCCAAACGACTCCGTACAGACAAAAATGCGGCAGCCGAGCCGCGCCTGGCGCGACACGACTGTCCGCGCGGGCCACCTCAGTTGTCGCTGGCCGCGCCTGCCTCAGTCCACAGGTCGATCTCCGCGCGGTCGGCCTGAATCTTGCGGTAGACAGCGAAAGCCCCGAGGGCAACCAGCACCAGGATCAGCAGTTTCTTCACGGTGTGGACCTCTTCTTAACCTCGTGTGCAGTACCACGTTTCGCCCGATCCGCCGGCAATGTATCCGGGGCGGAAACGAACGTATAACGTTACTCTCTTCGCAGCATAGCTTGTCCGTGGGACGGATCCCGGCACCCCCGGTCACGCGAACAGGGCACGCCTCCGTAGAGCGGTGATCGTGGGCTTCGCCGGTGTCGCGAGCTCGGCGAGTCGCTCCCAGACGGCCTCGCAGCGCGCGACCGCGCCCGGTGACTCCTCGATCCTGCCTCCCGCGGCCGCGTCCAGATAGGCGAGGGCACTCTCGTCCCCGTCGAACTCCAGCAGGCTGAAGGGTCCGGCCGCCCCGGCGTGGGGACCGGCGGCGGTGGGGATGAGCTGGATCGTCACCCCGGGGTTCCTCTCCGCGACGGTGACCAGGTGGCGCAACTGGGTGTGGAGGAGGTCGGAGTCCCAGGCGACACGCTGCAGGGCCTCCTCCTCGAGGATGGCGTGGTAGCGCAGGCCGGTGGGATGCTCCAGGACCTCCTGGCGTTTCAGGTAGCCGGCCACCACCCGGTCCACGGCGGCCCCGTGTCGTCCCTGGGCACGGGCGAGGCACTCCGTGTACTCCGGCACCTGCAACAGGTCAGGAACGACGATCCCGGCGTAGGTCCGAATGGCCACCGCGCCCGCTTCGTTGCCCACGTAGGCCAGGGGGAGGACGTCGGCGTATTCGGTCCACCACGGACGCAGTCGCGACTCTCGGGCAAGCGTGAGGATGGCCTCCCGCTTGACGCCGGTGACCCCGTAGAGCCGCAAAAGTTCCGACACTTCCATGATCGACGGCCATTTGCGGATTCCGGACTCTATGTGGCCGAGTTTGGCGGGTGACCATTCCAGTTCCCCGGCCACGGCGTTGACCGTGAGGCCGGCACGCACCCTTTGCTTGCGCAGTTCAGTGGAGAGACGGCGACGGCGAACGGTGGGACTCGTCATCACTTTGTCCGCGAATTGCTCCTGACGATGTGCTTCAAGCGAAACACTCTCCCCAGCGTCTGGCAATCCATTGCCCGAATCTGGTCACCGCGCCAATTCCACCGACCTTGGTCGCTCAAGGGTGCGCACCAGGGTACGGTGCGCATACAACTTCGGATTCTGACCGGGTGACATCGCCGTGGAATCCAACCACGTCCGTCACCACTGGAGACGATGAGACACCAAACCGACGACGCCGAGAACTCAGCCGCCAACGCGGAGCGGGAGCTTCCCCCCTCTGTCCGCGGCCGCCTGATCGCCAAGCTTCGCACGGGCGTGCACGTCGAGGACGCGGCCCGCGAGCTGGGGATCAACCCCCAACGGCTGTTCTCCGCGGCCCGCATGCTGCCGTCGTTCGAAGAACAGTTGGACGCCACCCTGATGGCCGAACGCGACCCGGACCTGCCACACGGCACGGTGACCGGCTACAACAAGCGGTGTCGCTGTCCCGAGTGCCGGGCGGCGATCAACCGACGATTCTGATCCGGGGCAACGTCACCCGCGATCCGCCGGTACCCCCGCCCTGCCGCGGGCGCGCGCCGATACGCCGGTTCCGGACCACGATTCGGATGGCCAATTCCTGACGAGTGCGACGGAACGTGCTTAGGTCGTCCGAATCGGGGGAAAACGCTCCACATGAGCGAGAGTGTCGACTGGTCCATCATGAGCGACGAGGAGTTCCTGGCGGTACTGCGCGAATTCCTGCCTGTGGACTCACCCACCGCGATGTCCGACAGCGGAGACGACTGAGGGCGCGGAACCAAGCACCTGGAAGCTCCCCGACCCTGACCCCCGACCCACCAGACCCCGTTCCACTGACCAGGAATGACCCCTGGCCACAAGCCCCTGCCAACCGGCTGTCCGTTCGGATCCGCCCATGGGCTGGAGCGAGGAACGCGGTCCCCTCGCGGTCGGCGGTACGGCCGTGTGCGTGTGCCCACGACCCACGGCCCGGCGTCGTGTGGCCACCTACGGCCACCGACGATCGCGGAGTGTCCGTTATTCGTCCTCGGTGTCGCGGGGTGGCATTCCCCCGATGGCTTCGAACGCCGCGCTGATGGCCGCGCCGTCACTGGCCACGGACAGCAGAGCGAGCAGCAGGACCCGCGCCTTCAGCGGTGCCAGGAACCCCGCACCGATGAGCCCACGGTCCAACAAGTCGCTCTCCGATCCGGGGAATCCGTAGGTGCTGCTCATGACCGAACCGCCACCGGTGCGGGAGGCCAGGACGACGGGAACCCGCGCCGCCAGCGCACCCAGCGTTTCGGCCAGGTGCGCCGGCACGTGCCCCCCGCCGAATCCCGCGACGACCAACGCGTCCAATTCCTCCGCGCCACGCAAGGAGTATCCGTCGTCGGCGAGCGTCACGGTGACCAGGCCGACGCGAGGCCAGTCCGCCGACTGGGGACGCGGCATCGCCACCCGGCGCTCCAGGCGGTTGACGATGCGGGGGTCGCCCTCCACCACATAGCCCAGCGGCCCACCGTTGGGTGACTGGAACGCCGCGGGGGACGAGCTGTGGGTCTTCAGGACCCGCCGCGCCGCGTGGATCTCGTCGTTCATCACGACCAGCGCGCCCTCGCCGCTCGCCGTGTCCGACGCGGCGACGCGGATCGACGCCAGCAGATTGGCGGGGCCGTCCGGACCGGCGTGGGCGGGGGAGCGCATCGCCCCGGTGACGACGAGCGGCTGCGGCCCGGTGTGCCACAGGTCCAGCAGGAACGCGGTCTCCTCGAGGGTGTCGGTTCCCTGTACGACGACGGCTCCGTCGGCCCCCTCGGCCAGCCGTTCCTCGATCGCGGCCGACAGGGCCGCGAGGTCGTCCAGTCCGAGACTCGCGCTGGAGATCCGCTTGAGGTCCACCACGTCCACGGTGACGTCCGTGGCGCGGATCCCCGGAATCGCGGCGACGAGGTCGTCTCCGGTGAGCATGGGGACAACGGGTCCGCTGTCCTGCGGCCCCATGGCGATCGTGCCGCCCAGGGTGAAGACAACGACATTCTTCGAACTGGACTCCACCGGCTCACCCTCCTCGAATCCCGCCGTTCGGCGCCGGCCACATTACCCGGATCCGGTACCGCGCCGGCCGAGGCGGAGCACGGGGGGAACACGCGTCCGGGTACGGGACGGCACACCTGGCGGGCGGCGTCCTCCACGTTCTGGGTGGTGCGGCCGGTATCCTTGGGCCGAATCCCGCGGCGCAGAGGCAGAGCACTCGATCATGACAGACTCCACACGCAAGACGTCCCTCACCGGCATCAAGCCGACAGGTGACCCGCATCTCGGCAACCTCATCGGTGCGATCCGTCCCGGCCTGCGACTGGCGGAGTCCTACGACGCCCTGTACTTCATCGCCGACTACCACGCGCTCACCACGATCCGGGACGCCGCGGAGATCCGGAACTACACGCGTTCGGTGGCCTCGGCGTGGATCGCGGCGGGTCTGGATCCGGAGCGGATCACCATCTACCGGCAGTCGGACGTGCCGGAGACCTTCGAGCTGGCCTGGGTGCTGTCCTGCGTCACCGCCAAGGGCCTCATGAACCGGGCCCACGCCTACAAGGCCGCGCGGGACCGCAACCTCGAGGCGGGCGACGCCGACCTCGACGCCGGCGTCAACATGGGGTTGTTCAACTATCCCGTGCTGATGGCCGCCGACATCCTGATCATGGACACCGACGTGGTTCCGGTCGGCCGGGACCAGGCGCAGCACGTGGAGTACGCGGCGGACATCGCCGGGTCCTTCAACCACGCCTTCGGTGAGACGGTGCGGGTCCCCAGCTCGGTCATCCCGAGTGAGGAGACCGGGCGCACCCTGCCGGGGATCGACGGCCGCAAGATGAGCAAGAGCTACGGCAACACCATTCCGCTGCTGGCGCCGGAGAAGCAACTGAAGAAGCTGGTACGGCGGATCGCCACCGACAGCACGGCGGTCGAGGAGCCCAAGGACCCGGACTCCTCCGCGGTGTTCCAACTCCTGGAGCAGTTCGCGTCCCCGGAGGTCACGGCGGACGCGCGCAAGCGGTTGGAGGCCGGCGGCACGGGGTGGGGTGACCTGAAGAACGAGCTGTTCGAGGTGCTCAACCCCCAGCTCGAGCCGATTCGCGAGCGCTACGCGGAGCTGATGGCGCCGGGGAGCGACCTCGACGAGATCCTCGCGGCCGGTGCCGTGCAGGCCCGTGCCCGCGCGCACACCGTTCTCACCCGGGTCCGCGAGGCGACCGGCATCGGCTGACCGCTGTCGGGGCCGCGGCCCCCTTCGGCGCGTGACCCGGCGCGCGTTCTCCGAACCGACCGCGGGGCGTCGCCTGGGCCGGCCGGTCCGCCCAGGTCACAGCGACACGGCGCACCCCTGACACCGCCGTATACTCTGCGTCGTCCCCCAATCCGTCTCATCCCGGACGGATCCCGACAACTCGCACCCCGTTGGGAGGCGGCACAGTGGCGCTCCTCGCTCGGATCGGGGCCTTCGCCGGCCGGTGGTTCGCGGTTCTGACCCTGCTCGGGGCGGTCATCGGGCTCCTGCTGCCCGACCAGAGCGCCCAGCTCGCGCCCCACGTCTCTCTACTGCTCGGCATCATCATGTTCGGGATGGGGCTGACACTGCGGCCGATCGACTTCGCCGTCGTCGTGAAGCACCCCAAAGCGGTGCTTCTCGGTGTCGCCGCGCAGTTCGTGGTCATGCCGCTGCTCGGGTTCGGGATCGCCCACGCTTTCGCGATGGATCCCCTGCTGGTGGTGGGGATGATCCTCGTCGGCGCCGCCCCCGGCGGAACGGCGTCCAACGTGATCGTCTACCTGGCGCGCGGCGACGTCGCGCTCTCGGTCGCGATGACGTCCATCTCCACGCTCCTCGCTCCGCTGCTCACCCCGTTGCTGGTGCTGGCTCTGGCGGGCTCGACGCTTCCGGTGGACGCCGGCGAGCTCTTCCTGTCCATCGTGCAGATGGTCCTCGTGCCGGTGGTCGCCGGGTTGCTGCTGCGTTCCTTCGCCACCAAACTCGTCGAGAAGATCCTGCCGATTCTGCCGCTGGTCTCCGTCCTCGGCATCCTGTTGGTCGTCGCCGGCGTGGTGGGTGCGAACGCCGACGCGGTCCTCTCCGCCGGGCTGCTGGTCGCCCTGGCCGTCATCCTGCACAACGCCGGCGGGCTCGGCCTGGGCTACCTCCTCGCCTGGGTGACCGGCACGCCGGAGAGCACCCGGCGGGCGGTGAGCATCGAGGTCGGCATGCAGAACTCCGGTCTGGCGGCCGGCCTGGCGACCGCGCACTTCGCGCCGCTGGCCGCGCTGCCCGCCGCACTGTTCTCCGTGTGGCACAACTTCTCCGGTGCCCTGATCGCGACCTACTGGGCCCGCCGGGCACCTCGGTCCAGCGAGTCCCTCGAGGTCACGTCGGAGGAGTCCTAGACCCGCTGGTGTCACGCACCTGCCGGCGGCTGCCCCAGAGCGGTGGGCTCCGACATCGTGAACGTCGCCTCCACGTCCGCGCGCAGCGTGATCCGCGGGACCCCCACCTCGACCCTTGGCGGGGGAGCGCCCGGTTCGTCCGGTCGCGCGCCGCGAAACGCTTCCTGTCCGGCCGGCGGCGGGAGGCCCGGCGCGGGTTCGGCCCGCGAACTCAGTCCCACGTCGGCGATCTCGCGGAGTCCGGTCAGCGTTCCCCCGAGCGCCTCGGCGTAGGTCCGCGCACGCGTGACGGTCTCCTCCACCGCCTGTGACCGGGCGCGTCCGTACATCGGCGAGGCGGGTCGAAGTTCCCAGGACGGGCCCACCACCTCGGTGAGGTCCTGGTCCGCGAATTCGCCGATCATCGTGCTCATCGCGTCGAAGTCCCCGACCGTGAGCCGGATCCGGACGCTGCCGTGGTAGCCACGCACCCGCTCCCCCCGCCCGTGATGGAGCTGGGGGTGAACGTTCAGAACGCCCGTTTCCGCGTCCTCGACCGCCTCCCCGAAGGACCGGATCCGTGCCAGCACGGCGTCGTTCCGCGCGGCGAGGCGGTCCAGGGCGCGTCGGCGATCCTTGTCCCGCGCACTCGTGACGAGGGTGAGCCGGGCGATCTCCGGGTCGACCTCCATAACGGCCTCACCTCGGACCCGCACGATGGGCGGTGTCGTCATAGCGTTCCCCTTCCGTGCTCTCCACGACCCCCGGTCGGGAGGTGAGAGTAGCCCGGCGTCGGCGATGTCCTCGTTTCGCCCGTCGACCCGCGTCGGGCGCACCACCGGAGCCCCGGCGTTGTTTCACGGAAAACATCGTGACGACACCGCGCTGTAGCGCCCTGTCGACTTGCCGTGATGCCCAAGTGGCCACATCGCGACCCCATTGGGCCGAATCCGGTCAGGTGACGCCCTGGCGCCATGGGGGTCGAATGGCGTCTTATAGGGTCGTGCTTCCGCATCGCCCGCCGGGTGGTGCAGTGGCGGCGGGCGAAGGCGGCAGAACGGCGTATGGGTGAGTTCCTCGATGCGGCACTCGGGTTCCCCACCGTTCTCTTCTCGTTCGCCTTGGTCGTCGTCCTGGCCTACTGGCTCCTCGCGCTCCTGGGCGTGCTCGACCTGGGTCTGCTCGACTCCTCCGACGACGGCGACGGTCCAGGCATGGGCGCGATGCTCAGCGCCATCGGACTCGGTGGCATGCCGGCCACGTTGTCGCTGTCACTGCTCGTCCTTCTGGCATGGTTCTGCAGCCTGGTTGGGAATGTCGTGATCGATTCCCTCACGGGGTTGTCCACCCCGATCGTCGTCCTTCTCGGTCTGTTGGTCCTGGTGATCGCCGTGACGATCGCGTGGGGGCTGACCAGCGGCGTGGCCGTGGGCATCCGTCGACTGTTTCCGACGCGACGGAGCCCGGAGCAGCAGCGTGAGGGCACCCAGGCCATGGGCGCGTCCGCGCGTTCCGCCGGTGAGCTGGTCGGGCGCACCTGCACCGTGCGCACGCTGCGGGTCGACCAGGAGTTCGGGCAGGCGGAGGTCCTCTCCAAAGACGGCTCCACCATGCTCATCCAGGTCCGCACGATCGACGACGACGCCCTCACGTCAGGCGACACGGCGTTGATCTTCGATCACGACACGAAGACGGGTTTATACCGCGTCGCTCGGTTCGACGCCCTGAGCGCTGGAGAGCCCTGACCCGAAGAGGCTCGGCGGCGCGCACCCGTGTGCCGCCCGCACCGACCGGGGAACGCGACGTTTCGGCGTCGCGCCCATGAGATCCGCACCTCGAGCGCGACCAGCCGCCTGACCGACCGCCCCTCGTACCGCCCGCCCCGACCCACCGCTCACGCATCCCCTCAAGGCCAGGGAGTCCAACCCCGAATGGAAGCCATAGGTATCGCCGGCGGCATCCTCATCGCCGCTCTCGTCGTCATCGCGCTCGTTCTGCCGATCATGCTCATCCGCCTGTTCCGCAAGGTCAAGCAGGGTGAGGCGCTCATCATCTCCAAGGTCCGCGACGTCGACGTGACCTTGACCGGTGCAGTGGTCCTCCCGGTGCTGCACAAGGCCGAGCTGATGGACATCTCGCAGAAGTCCATCATGCTGGAACGGTCGGGGAAGAACGCGCTCACCTGCAAGGACAACATCCTCGCCGACATTCGGATCAAGTTCTTCCTCCGCGTCAACCCGCAGAAGACCGACATCCTGCGGGTCGCGAAGAACATCGGTGTGGAGAGCGCGAGCAGCCAGGACAAACTGCAGGACCTCTTCGACGCCAAGTTCGAGGAGGCGCTGAAGACCGTCGGGAAGTTCTTCGACTTCGAGGACCTGTACACCCAGCGCAAGGAGTTCCGCGACCGGATCGTCGAGGTCATCGGCAACGACCTGTACGGCTACGTCCTGGAGGACGCGGCCATCGCCGACCTGAAGCAGACTCCGCTTTCGGAGCACGACCCGAACAACATCCTCGACGCCGAGGGCATCACCAAGATCACCGAGCGCACGGCCATCCAGCATCGGCGCACCAACGAGCTGCAGAACGAGCGCGACAAGGAGATCAAGCGCAGCGACACGGAGACCGCCGAGACCCTGGCCGAACTCGAGCGGCAGGAAGCCGAGGCGAAGGCGCAGGCGACGCGGGAGATCGAGACGATCCGCGCCCGCGAGGAGGCCGAGACCCAGCGGGTCCAGGCCGAGGAACGCCTGAAGGCGCGCACCGCGGAGCTGCGTACGGAGGAACAGCTCGGGGTCCAGCGGGAGAACCAGCAGCGTGAGATCGCAGTCGCGGAGAAGAACCGCGAGCGGGTCATCGCGGTGGAGAGCGAGCGGATCGAGAAGGACCGCATGTTGGAGACCGTCGCCCGTGACCGCGAGGTCGAGCTCTCCACGATCGCCAAGGACAAGGAAGTCGAGGCCGAGAAGCGCGAGGTCGCCGACGTCGTCCGCGAGCGGGTCGCGGTGGACAAGACCGTCGCCGAGGAGGAGGAAGCGATCAAGCGGCTGCGCGCGGTCGAGGAGGCCGAGCGCGAGCGGCAGGCGATCGTCATCAAGGCGGAGGCCGAGGCGCAGGAGAACCTGGTCAAGGACATCAAGGCCGCGGAGGCCGCGGAACAGTCGGCCAAGCACCGCGCCGCCGAGGAGCTGACCCTGGCCGAGAGCCGCCAGCAGGCCGCCGACCTCGACGCACGCTCCCAGATCCGGCTGGCCGAAGGAAAGCAGGCCGAGGCCGCGGCCGAGGGGTTGGCGCAGGTACAGGTGCGCGAGTCCGACGCCGCCGCCCTCGAGAAGGTCGGCAAGGCGGAGAACACCGTCGCACGTGAGAAGGCCACCATCGAGGCCGACGCGATCGCCGCGAAGCTCAAGGCCGAGGCCGAGGGGCTGAACGAGAAGGCGAGCGCGATGGCCGCACTGGACGAGGTGAGCCGGGAACACGAGGAGTACCGGCTCCGTCTGGACGCGGAGAAGGAGGTGCGCCTGGCCGGGATCGACGTCCAACGGCACGTCGCGGAGGCGCAGGCGACGGTGCTCGCCTCCGGTCTGGAGAGCGCCGACATCAACATCGTCGGCGGCGACGGCATGTTTTTCGACCGGATGGTCAACTCGATCGGCCTGGGCAAGGCGGTGGACGGGTTCGTCGGCAACTCCGACGTGGCGCAGTCGCTCGCCGGGTCGTGGTTGAACGGTGACTCCGACTTCACCGCCGACCTGTCCCGACTCCTGGGCTCAGTGAACACCGAGGACGTCAAGAACCTGACGGTGTCCGCCCTCCTGGTCAAGCTGATCCAGGGTGGCTCCCCGGAGTCGGACAAGCTGCAGGCGCTCCTGGACAAGGCACACACACTCGGCGTGGCGAACCACCGCGTGGCCTCTCTCGCCGCTGTTGACGACACGAAGCGGTGATCGCCGCGTGACCGATGTGAGTGACGGGCCCTCCTCCACCGAGGAGGGCCCCTCCCCCGACTCCGGATCCACCCTCGACGCCGGAACCTACGAGATCCTCCGCGGCCGCCTCGCGGAACAGGCCGCCGAACTGTCCCGGCGCGCCGAGCTGCTGAACACCCGTCGGCTGGAGGTCTTCGGCTCCAGTGAGCTGCGGCTGCTGGGCACCGAACGTATCCGCACCGAGCACAACTGCGTGCCGCGGGACATCGTCGCCGTGGGCGGGCTGATGATGTTCGGCTACAACGTGTTCATCGGCCTCAAACCAGAGACCACGGTCAGCGACGTGTTCGCGACGTACTCCTTCGAGCGGAAGCTCGAGGGTGACGGTTTCCGGTTCGTCGAGGCCGAGCACGAGGAGCTGCCGGGGCTGCTCGCCGACTCCCAGTTCCTCCGCGACTTCGGTGAGCTGTACCGCTACTACAAGGACACCCGGCTCATGCAGCTCCGCCGGGTGGAGGGCAAGCTCCTCGCGGTCTTCCAGATCGGTCTGCGCACCGACGACACGCGGGTGCTGCGTTGGGCGGTGACCCCGCGCGGCGAGGTCTCCTACCGGGACAACCGGGGCGACCGCGATCACGTCTTCCCCGCCCCTCACGACTTCACGTGGGTCGAGACCACCCGTGAGGACCACGTGCTCGGGCGCCATCCCCACATCTCCATCCTGGACAAGGTGTTCGTGGAGACGGTCGGGGGTGACCTGACCGTCAAGGTGGAGAACAACACGGAGGTCGGGGCCGGCATCTACAGCGAGCCGGTCGACGAGCCGCTGCAGAGTCTGGCCGACGCCGACGTCCACTACGCCGAGGTCGGCCCCCTCATCCTGATCAGGATCCGGCCCTACAACGAGACCACGCGGCGCCACCTGGTGTTCAACACCCGCACCAACGAGGTGGTGCGGCTGGACGGCATCGGCCGCGCGTGCCGTCGTCTCCCCGAGGACCAGGGCATCATCTTCCCCGGCGGCTACTACCTGGCCACCGGTGCCTCCACGACCTTCGACACTGACTTCACCGACCTGGAGTTCGAGCGGACCATTCGCTCGCCCAACGGTGAGGACGTGCTCTACGCCTTCCACGGACGCGAGGAGGGACGCAGCCTGCTGCTTCCCTACAACGTGATCCGCAAGGAGGTCGCCAACCCGATCGACTGCCACGGATACTCGCTGTTCGACGACGGCACGCTGGTGCTGTTCCGGAGCACCAGCGACGAGCCCACGCGGGTCCATCCTCTTCAGGTGTGGTCGACACCGTTCGTGTCCGACGTACACGCCGCCGCCCAGCCCACGGGGACCGGTCCGTTGGAGCGGGTCGGCAACGCCGACCTGGTGCGGGGGATCTCCGACGCGCTGTCGATCACCCGCATGGTGGACGAGATGTCCCCGTCCACCGCCGTGTTCGAGGCGCTCATCGCGGCCTGCCGGCGGATCGGCGACCACTACCACTGGCTGGGCGAGGAGGAACTGGAGGCTCTGGCCGAGCCGGTCCAGGAGGTACGCGCCACCGCCCGTCAGGTCCTGGAGGAGTTCGAGAACGTCCAGGCCCTGACCCGGCAGGCCGCCGAGGCCCTGGAGACCGCGGAGACGGAGATCGCCTCCTTGGTCCGCCGCGCCCGCTCCGAGGACGGTGACAGCGCCGACGCCTGGGTCACCCTCCTGGCCGAGGTGCGCCGCGCCCAGGGGCGGGTCGTGACCCTCGGCGAGATGCGCTACGTCGACGGCGACCGGGTCGCCGACCTGGGACGTCGACTCTCCGAGGAACTGGACGCGACCGGCCAGCGGGCGGTGGACTTCCTGCGACGGGAGGAGGCGTTCGCCGCGTACCACGTCGAAGTGCGGCGGCTGAGCGACGACGCCGAGGCGATCACCTCCGTCGCCGCCGCCGAACCGGTCGCGGAACGCCTCGCCGAGCAGACCGAGGGGCTGGAGGTCGTCACCGAGGTCATCGACGCCCTGGACATCGGCGACGCCCAGGTCCGCACCGCGGTGCTCGAACGGATCGGCGAGGTGGCCGGGGCGGTCAACCGGGCCCGCGCCGCACTGGGGGCGCGACGACGCGAGCTGATGGACTCCGAGGGCCGTGCGGAGTTCGCCGCGGAGTTCGCCCTCCTCGGCCAGGCCGTCACCGCCGCACTGGCCGCCGCCGACACCCCCGACGCCTGCGACGACCAGCTCGGCCGGCTCATGCTGCGGTTGGAGAACCTGGAGTCGCGGTTCGCGGAGTTCGACGACTTCCTGGCCGACCTGACCGCCAAGCGCGAGGACGTCTACGAGGCCCTGTCCGCGCGCAAGCAGGCGTTGCTGGACGAGCGATCCCGCCGCGCCGACCGGTTGGCGTCCTCGTCCGAACGGATCCTGTCCGGGGTCCGGCGTCGTGCCGCGGCGCTGGAGACCATCGACGACATCAACACCTACTTCGCCTCCGATCCGATGGTCGCCAAACTTCGGTCGACCGCGGAGGAACTCCGCGCCCTCGGTGACACGGTGCGCGCGGAGGAACTGGACGGCCGGGTCAAGACGGTCCGCGAGGAGGCCGGCCGGGCACTACGGGACCGGGTCGACCTCTACGACGATGGCGGGGAGACACTCCGGCTGGGGCGCCACCGGTTCGCGGTGAACACCCAACCCATCGACCTGACCATGGTGCCGCACCAGGGAGAGATGGCGATCACGGTGACCGGCACCGACTTCCGCCAACCGGTGCGTGACGCCGACTTCCAGGAGACCCGCGCCTTCTGGGAGCGGCTGTTGGTGTCGGAGTCCCCCGAGGTCTACCGGGCGGAGTACCTCGCCGCGGGGATCCTCGCCGACGCCGAGGCCGGTGTGGACGCCCCGTCGATCGCCGAACTGTCCGAGGCGGCGTTGGGGGACGGCGACGCGTTGTCCGCCATCGTGCGCGGGGCGGCCGAGGCCCGCTACGACGAGGGATACGAGCGTGGTGTCCACGACCACGACGCCGCCCTGATCCTCCGGGCGGTGTTGCGCCTGCGCGCGGCGGCCGGGCCGCTCCGCCACGCGGCCCAGGCTCGCGCCGCGGCCCGGCTCTTCTGGGCGTTCGGCGCGGAGCCGGAGTCCCGCACGGCGTGGCAGACCCGGTCGGTGTCCCTGGCCCGGGCCCGCGACGTGTTCGGACCGCGTTCGTCGTCGTCGGCGCTCGGCGCACTGCACGACGAACTGGCCGACGCCGTCGGCCAGTTCCTGGACTCCTCAGGGGTGCCGACGACCGCCGCGACCGCGGCCGGCACCTACCTGGTGGAGGAGCTGGCACAGTCCCCCACCGGCTTCGGGGTCAGCGCGGAGGCCCGCTCCCTGCTGGACGGGTTCCGGTACGCCCTCGGCGGACCGACCGCCGCTGCCTACAAGGAGTTCACCTCCGATCTCGCGGCGCTGGGCGGGCTGGCGGAACGGCACCAACTGGCCTCCGCCTGGATGGGCGCCTACACGGCGACCCTCGACGGCGCCACCCCTCCGAGGGAGGTGGTGGACGAGGCGGTCGCGGTGGAGTTGTGCGGAACCGCGGTCCCGCGGTACGACTCCTCCGCCGAGCTGACGGCGACGGTCGAGGGGGTGCTCGGCGCGCATCCGCGGATCAGCGAGCGCCGGGTCAAGCTGCGTCTGGACGAGTTCCTCGAGCGCACGCGGAGATCGCGCGAGGAGGACGCGCCCGCGTTCCGTGCCTACCTGCGACGGCGCAACGAGCTGGTGGAGGCCGAACGGTCCCGACTCCGCCTGGAGGAGTACACGCCCAAGGTGATGAGCGGGTTCGTCCGCAACCGTCTCCTCGACGAGTCCTACCTGCCACTGATCGGCGACAACCTGGCCAAGCAGCTCGGCGCCACGGGGGACGGCAAACGCACCGACAACAACGGCCTGCTCCTCCTCATCTCTCCGCCGGGGTACGGAAAGACCACCCTGATGGAGTACGTGGCGAGCCGACTCGGTCTGGTGTTCGTGAAGGTCAACGGCCCTGCCCTGGGCCACGCGGTCACGTCCCTGGATCCCGCCGACGCGCCCGACGCCACGGCCCGGCAGGAGGTCGAGAAGATCGGGTTCGCCCTGGAGATGGGCAGCAACGTACTGCTGTACTTGGACGACATCCAGCACACGAACCCGGAACTGCTGCAGAAGTTCATCTCCCTCTGTGACGGCCAACGCCGGATGGAGGGAGTGTGGGAGGGACGCACCCGCACCTACGACATGCGCGGCAAGCGCTTCGCCGTGTGCATGGCGGGCAACCCCTACACCGAGCAGGGACAGCGGTTCCGGATCCCGGACATGCTGGCCAACCGGGCCGACGTCTACAATCTCGGCGACGTTCTCTCCGGCAAGGACGACGTGTTCGCGCTCAGTTACATCGAGAACGCGCTCGCGGCCAACACCGTGCTGGCTCCCCTGTCCGGCCGCGACCGGGGGGACATCGAACTCCTGGTGCGGATGGCCTCCGGCGACGGCTCGGTGCACTCCGATCGCCTGTCCCACCCGTACTCGCAGGTGGAACTGGAGCAGATTCTCGCGGTGCTGCGCAAACTGCTCCGGGTGCAGCAGGTTGTGCTCGCCGTGAACCAGGCCTACATCGCCTCGGCCGCGCAGTCCGACGACGCCCGGACCGAACCGCCGTTCCAACTCCAGGGCTCCTACCGCAACATGAACCGGTTGGCGGAGCGCGTGGTCCCGGTGATGAACGAGGCCGAACTCGAGGCCCTGATCGACGACCACTACCTCGGCGAGGCCCAGACACTCACCGCCGGGGCGGAGGCCAACCTTCTGAAACTCGCCGAACTTCGTGGCACCCTCACCCCGGAACAGGAAGAACGCTGGACCGAGGTCAAGTCCGCCTACCTCCGCACCAAGGCCCTCGGCGGCGACGGCGAGGACCCCGTGTCCCGAGCCATCGGCGCCGTCGGTCTCCTCGCCGACCGGGTCGGCGACGTCCAATCCGCGATCGAACGCGCCTCGGACCGGCCGTCGGGGTCGAACGGGCGGTGAGTTCGACGGGCGGCGGGGCTGTCGGTTCGTGTTCCGCGGGGGCGGGGAGGACGTCGTCTCCTCCCTGCCCCCGCGGTTCGGATCAGTCGGGGAGGATCCGGCGCAGAATCAGCCGCTCGCCCAGGGCCCACCCGGTGGAGACCAGCAGGTAGAGACCGGCGGCCAGGGGGACGAAGGCGGCGACCACCGCGGTCATGTACGGCAGGTAGGTGACGATGCCCGGCATCTGCGGCGTCGCCGCGCCGGTGCTCACGGCGGCGTTGTCCCGCATCGTCGGCACCATGACGTAGCGCCGCTGCGCCCAGGCGATCACCGCGAGGAACGCGATGATCAGCACGAAGACCGGCTCCACCATCGCCCCCTGGGACGTCGCGGTCAGGGTGGCCCCCAGCTCCACACCGCCGAAGGTGTCCGACAGCAAGGCGTTGTCGGCACCGGAGGCTCCGACGAAGACGCCGTACAGGGCGAGGACGATGGGAATCTGCACGAGCCCCGGCAGGCACCCGGCGAAGGGCGAGGACCCCGCCTCGGAGTAGACCTTGCGCTGCTCGGTCATCATCCGTTGGGGGTCTTTCCGGTACCGGGTGCTGATGCGGGCGAGATCCGGTGCGATGCGTTTGCGCACCTTCTCGGCGCGCACCTGGGAGACGGCCACCGGCACCAGCGCGAGACGCACCGCGACGGTCAGGAGCACGATGGACAGCCCCGCCGCACCGGCGGGGACGACGGGTGTGAGTGCTGAGGAGATCGCGACCAGGGCCGAGGACAGTAGGTCCATGGCGGCCGCGACGGGGGCAAGACTGTACAAGGGTGGGCCCTTCGTCCGGAACGGGTGTTGTCACTGGACGTCGGGCCGCTCGCTCCCTCTCCCGTGGAGAGAGACCTACGGTTGGGAGAATTGGGAGAAGTGGTCAGCGAGCGGCCACGAGGGCCGCTCCCGGTGCTCTGGGCCGGGGCCGACCGGGCGTGTCGGGCGCCCGCAGCGGAACGACCTGTAGTCGTTCGGACTTGCGGCGCATGGCACGTACGGCGTCCGGAGCGGCGTCTCCGGCGGGCCAGGACGAGAACCCACGCACCAACCGCAACGCGAGAAACGCCGCCGCGGTAACCGCGAGCAGCGCGAACGCCCCGGACATCCCCGGCGTTCCGGGAGCCGCGGCGGAGAACTCGAACGGCAGGGTCCCCAGGTATAGGAACTCCAAGAGGGCGATGACGAAGTGCACGTTCCCCCTCCTCCCAACCGCGTCACCCGCAGTCTACGGTCACCCCACCCCCCAACGCCGGGGGCCCGTCCACTTCCGGACACCAACGCCGGCCCCGAACCCTCGACCCAGGCCTCGACCGTCTACGGCGGAGGGAGCAGAGACGTGGTTGCCACACGGGCCCGGCGCGGAGCGCCCAAGCAAGCAGAGGGGGTACCCCAACGAGCACACCGGACGCCCCGCGAGCAGGTTCACCACAGCCAGCCCGCGGGCCCACCTGTGTCCAGGCCCTCGATCTCCTGCGGCGCCGAACGGATTCGCTTACGGCAAGCTGCCACGGACCGCTCCAGCCACCAGAGAGCGGGTCCTCCACAGCACGCCGTACACGCAGAGCCACCACCGGACGCTAGACCGAGCCACCTTCGCTCCAGGCCCTCGACCACCACCAACGCCCAGCCAACATTGCCACGCGGGGGGCATGGGGGGTCGTCCCCCCAACAAACACAAACAAGACGACCCTGCGAGGCTGCCTTAGCAGCCGAGCAGGGTCGTCTTAGAGTCGCGTGGGCGTACGTGGACTTGAACCACGGACCTCATCCTTATCAGTTCGATCCGGGTCGATCTCAGAAGTGTGCTGACGTGGACTCGGCGTCCGCCGCCGTCCGCCTGAGTCACGTGGTGTCTGGTCGCGTTGCTGTCACTACTGCTGTCAGACCGCATCATCGCTGAACGTCCGCCAGCCTCGCACATGCACGGACGACATGTGCGTTCCTCACTCGCGTCAGGTGGCGGTCCTCCCATCCCGGCGGCGGGTGACGGCGGTATCGAACCGGCGCGGGTTCTGGCGCGTGCGGTCTGTACCCGGGCACGTCCCGCATCGCGCCAGGTTCCGTGTCGGAACCGGGGGTCCATGGGGGCGGGAGCCCCCTGGTTCCACCAGTCCGCACCCGCGCAAGCGTCCACCGTTCGGGACCGGGCGGCAGCCCGCAGCCCGAGCGGTGGACGGGGCTGGTGCGACGGCGCGCAGCGCCGGCGCCTTGATCCCATACAGCCGGATTCGGCAGCGATTTCTACCTGAGCGCCAATGACCTCGATACATTCTTTCCGATCAAGAGATATCTACAATTGGACCACCAGAAAGCAGACTTCAATCCCGACCCAAACATTGGGCCTCGAACAAACACCAACAAGGCGATAAAATTTCAGATCCATCGGAGGATGACACGATCAAGCACAAAGAGAGGGACAACTTTGGTAAACACAGGCGAACCCGATGCAACCGATGACGCCAATCCGCCTAACAGTACAGAAGGCCCCACCACGGCTGCCTATGATCTTGCTGACACAAGATTCAGATTACATGAGAACCAGAGTGCTATCGAAAAGGAAGAGAACGGCAAGAGATACTCGTCGTGGGCCATTACATCAACCTTCGTGTTTCTGATATTGATAGCGGCACTCAACTACATCGACCCTCCCCACACACCCCTTCTGTGGATCAACATCGGAACAGGGATTGTTGCCATTACCGCGATAATTTGGAGCGGACTAAACGTAACCCACAGAAATGCGAGCATAACAAGACTCCACTCATCACGTCGAAAATTGCGCGACGCAGAGAAGAACGCCAGGATTCGCGTATCCGATCGAGACTTGACACGAATCCTCTGGAACTACCACTCGGACATCGCGGCAGCCATCGATGACTACAGAGCCAGCGCTCGCAGCTACAGGACCATCCACAATAGATTCCAGACCTTCATCATTGTTGTCTCCCTCCTGGTTACCGCAGTAACCACCGCCTCTGCACAGTTCTCTGGACTCGAATGGATCGCCGCAGTCCTCAGCTTCTTGGTCGCCGTATCGACAGGAATTCTTGGCTACTTCAAGTTCCGCGATCGCGGAGTAAACTTACAACGAGCGGCGGATGACCTGGAATACGAATACAATTCAGTCGAACTTGGGATCAATTCTTACCGCAATGAGGAGAATACAGACAAACGTCTGAAGCTATTTGCAGAAAAATCCGAGTCCATCAAAATTGAACAAAGGAAGCGAGAGCAACAAATGGAGCAAGGCCCAGAGCAGCAGACGACATCCGGCGGCAGCGAAGGCTCAGGACAATAGATCTCGCATCATCCCATGAATTCATCTTGCTTCATTCCTGTAAAGTGTCCCCATGAGCCCGGAACGACTCATAAACCTTGGGCAAGAGCTTGGCCGCCTGAGAAAGTCAGTCGGACAGTCAGGCCGCACGTTGGCCTTCCTAGCGTCGGTCCCACAGCCGACCATATCCCGCGTTGAGAACGGACAGCGGGTGCGATCGGTTGAGGTGGTCGAACGCATCATTTCTGCTTTGCCGCTGGATGAGGGCGAGGCGGCCCGGTTGCGATCGAATGCGCGGGCCGCGTATGCGGAGGAGGCTCCTCCTCGGATCGATTCGGGGTTCTCGCTGAAGTCGGACGCTGTGCGCAGGTTGGAACGTTCGGCGACGGTGGTGTGGAGCTTTCAGTCCGCGGTACTGCCTCGGCTGCTCCGGACTGCCGAGTACAGCCAGGCTGCGGGCATGCCGCGTCTGAACAGTTCGGATCTCCTCGACGACGAGAGTCGAGCCTTCCGGTTCCTGGTGACTGAGGGCGCGCTGCGGACCTGGCCGGGTGCCGCCGAAGTGATGCCAGGTCAGCTCAACCACCTGACGTACGCGTCGACCCGGCCGAACCTATGGCTCGGTGTAATCCCCTGGTCGACGCCCATGCACACCATGCCTCCCCACGGGTTCACCGTGTACGACCAAGCGGCGGTGTCGGTGGAGACCTTCACGGCCGAGTTGACGATCACTGACCCGAACGACGTGACCGCCTACCGGGACGCCTTCGCAGATCTGGAACGCGCTGCCGTGACTGGGGACGAAGCACTGGCCGTGTTGGACACGATCCGTGAGGACCTCGGACGATTCCATTGATTCAGTGAATTCGTTGAATCATTCTGCCTTGGTGGCTTACCCTGCCCACAAGCAAGGTGTATAGCCCCCTAGACGATGGTGGTTTTGATGGATCGCTGGTCTCGAATGTTCACCGCGCGCCCTGACCAAGTCGGTGCGGCGCGGGCCTTTACGTGTGGCGTACTGGAGGGACACCCCTCGTGCGATGACGCGTTGGTCGTCGTCAGCGAGCTGGCCACCAACTCCGTCCAGCACTCCTTAAGCGGGTGCTACGAGGGTCCGTTCATCGTCTCGATCGAGGTCCACGAGGAATCGGTACGTCTGAGTGTCCTGGACCTCGGCTCGGACTCCGAGCCGGTGCTTGAACAGCCAGAGGACGCCACGCAAGAACGTGGACGTGGACTGTGGTTGGTCGCGCAACTCTCCAAGGAGTGGGGTGTGGAGGCGGTGCAGGCAGAGTTCCTGCGGGTGTGGGCCGAACTCGTTCCCGAAACCGCCCCATGACCGGTCCGCGCATGCCTCGGCGGCGCCGACTGTTCAACGCCATCAGCTCAACATCGGGCCAGGTCATGGATCCTGCCTTGTCTAGGGACCTAGACTCTCCCTCAGAGGACTGTGCGCACGAGGGAAGGGGGCCGATGTCCAGCGAGTTTGAGCGCATTGCCGCCATGGAGGACCCGTTCGCGCTCCTGCGTGCGGCGACCGACCGGCTCAGTGAGGCACAGCAGGAGGTCACGGACCTGTCCCGGCTGCGCCGTCGCACAATTCAGGACCTGCACGCGCAAGGTCTCTCCTACGCGCAGATCGCCACACAGGCCGGCCTGAGCCGCGGTCGCATCCACCAGATCCGTCATACCGGTCCCGCTCCGGAAGGCGCGTTCTTCGGATCGGGCACGGTCACCATTGTCACGCCACTGCGGCCCGAGCCGGGCAAACCGCGGGCTGCAGTGTCCCTGGATGACCTCAACACCGGCAAGCGACTGGAGGACCTTGTCCGCTCCTTCGACCTGACGGTGCAGGACGATCATGTCAGCGTTGACGGGGTGGTCGACCTGGATCGCCCTGGCCTGGTGGTCGTGTGCGGGCCGCGGATGTCGGAAGCGATGGCCAGGACCTACGCGCTCGATCCCGTGTTCGCCTGGGAACGTAACGATGCCGGCCCATGGTGTATTCGGGACCGGCGCACCGGGAAGGCCCACTACGCGGGCTCGGACGAGGCGCCGCCCTCGGCTGGTGACATCGGATACCTGGGTCGCCTTCCTCGGCCGGATGGTGCTGGCTCGATTCTGGCCATCGCTGGTATCCACCCGGTGGGCTCGCTGGGGGTGGCCCACTGGCTGACCACCGACATCGCCACCCTCTGGGGCCAGGTCGGGGATCAGGACTTCTCCGTCCTCATCCGTACCGAGTACGACCCGGACACCAATGAACCGGTGAAAACCGAGATGGCGACTCCGCTCTACCGTCACGAGGACGGGCGTTGAGTTTCCGCCTGGCCACAGCTCGCGCCAAACCCGATCGGCCCAACGAGGACTTCGCCGCCGTGGGAACGAACGCGGCGGTCCTCCTCGATGGTGCGGGCACTCCGCCCGGAACCGTGTCCGGGTGCGTTCACGGAGTCGCGTGGTACGCCTCCACCCTCGGCGGGCTGCTCCTGGGGGCGCTCGGCTCTGCGAACAGTCCTGCCGGCGCGTTGGCTGACAGCATCGAGCGGGTCAACCAGCTCCACGCGGACACCTGCGACCTCAAGCACTCCGAAACACCCTCCTCCACCGTCGTCGCCCTGCGCTGGGATCACGCACACTGCGAGTACCTCGTGCTGGCGGATTCCGTGCTGGTCTTCGACCGAACCGGGAACGCGTCCCCGGACGTGGTGACAGACGACCGGGAAGCCGTCATGGGCGCTGAACTTCGCGGCCCCATGGACGCTCTACACACGGGGACGCCCGAACACTCCCGCGCGTGGAGCGACTACGCGGCCACTCTCGCCGACCACCGCAACCAACCAGGCGGATTCTGGGTCGCCAGCACCGATCCAAGCGCCGCAGACGAGGCGATCGCCGGTCGGGTGCCTCTGGACCAGGTGAACGCGGTCGCACTGCTCAGTGACGGTGCGAGCCGTCTGGTCGACCGCTTCCGCCTGACGACATGGCGCGCAACCCTCGATTCCCTCGCCCACGCCGGCCCTGCCGACCTGATCGACCAGGTCCGAACGGCAGAGCACGGCGACCCAGACGGGCGACGATGGCCACGCGCCAAGAACCATGACGATGCGACCGTGATCTACGGACACCCCAGAGCCTGAATACCCCCCTAGACAACCGGCGGACATCGCGCTACCTTTTGTCTATACCCCTAGACAACATCAACGGGAATTAGGCGTTCGCAGCGTCTAGGGGGCTAAACGGACAAGAGAGAGGCTGACCGATGGCGATTCAAGGTGCGCTTCCGGTGGAGTTCGGAGTCGTGTTCCCGCACGGTGCTTTCGCGCTCGGCGTGGAGGCGATCACGGATTTCGAGACGAAGAAGCCGCAGATGGACAAGGCGACCGGGTTGCCGCTGTGGGCGGTGGAGGTGATCGACGCCGATCCGGAAGCGCGCGGTAAGGCGAAGTCGGTGAAGGTGAAGGTTGCCGCGGACGTGTGCCCGACACTGCCGGATGAGGTGGGCGGTATGCCGTTTCGCCCGGTCGAGTTCGAGTCGATGTCCGTCGTGCCCTACGTCGACGACAACGGGCGCCGACCGCGTGTGGCCTACTCGCTGCGTGCTCGCGGTGTGAGGACCCCCGGATCTGGGGCGCGAAAGTCGCCTGCGGCCAAGGAAGCCGCCTAGAACGACGGTGGGGCGGCGCGATGTTGGCGCATCACGTCGCCCCGGAATCCTCCCCCTGCTATCCCTTGCGAAGACCTGGAAGAGGTGTCCCCTCATTATGTCCGACCACCCTGCCCAAGTCCGTCTGGCTGCGCAGATCTCGCACTTCCTCGCTCTGGCCGGAGAGCGGATGCGCCGCCCCGCTGGCGACGTCATGGCCCCGGATGACGACCTGGCGTTCTTCGAACACAAGGCCGCGCTGTTCACGCGGATCGCCGCTGAGAGCCCCGATGACGAGCTCCGCCAGGAGGTGGCCGCCCGCGCGCGTGCTCAACTGTCCGAGGCGTTGCGGCGCCACGGGGTGGGCGGGGGCGAGCGGTGATGGCGTTCCTGAGCAACGGGGCCACCCAAGTACAGCCGACGGTGCCGCTTCCCTCTTCCGCGCTGCGCTTCACGACGCCTGTGGTGCGCACACCGGCCGCCTTCGTCCTCGCTGGCTGGTTGCTACGCCTCCTGACCTTCACTGCCAAGCTCCCCCTCCGTTTCCCCACGGCGGTCACCCTGGCCGCGACTTCGTCCGTGGTCGCTTCCATGCTGGGCTGGGTCGCCGCGACTGGGCTATGGGTGGTGCTCGGGACGCTGCTGGGCGTGTGGGCCTGGCGTCGACCGGCCTCCTTTCGCCGGCTGGTCACGCTGCGCCTGCTGGCGGCATGGCGGTGGTGGTGGGTCTACGCTCGCCACTGGCAACCCGTGCTGGTGGTCGCTGGGCTGGCGGAGTCCTACGCTGAGCGGCGCTACCTGCCGCGGATTCGCCGCGTGCGCTGCACGGACCATTCCGATCGGGTGCGCGTACGTCTCGTCTCCGGCACCGCGCCCTCCGACGTCGAGAAGCGGGTCACCGAGCTTGCCCACGGGTTCGGCGCACCGTCGTGTCGGGTGGAGGTCGCCGGTCCGCGGGACGTGGTGCTGGAGTTCCCTCGCTTCGATCCGCTGGCCGACCCGGTCGATGCCCTGGACGTTCCCGCAACCGCCTCCCCGGCCGCACTGCCCATAGGAGTTCGGGAGGACGGCGGTACCTGGTGGCTGCGGCTGCACGGCACCCATGTTCTGACCGTGGGAGTGACCGGCGCCGGGAAGGGGTCGGTGATCTGGTCGACGATCCGTGCCCTGC
This sequence comes from Spiractinospora alimapuensis, assembly GCF_018437505.1. Lineage (NCBI taxonomy): Bacteria > Bacillati > Actinomycetota > Actinomycetes > Streptosporangiales > Nocardiopsidaceae > Spiractinospora > Spiractinospora alimapuensis. The sequence goes on from NZ_CP072467.1 coordinate 3,540,168, forward strand.
TCCCCGGGGTGGACGACGGGTCGGTACAGATCTGGGCGATCGACCCCAAGCGTATGGAGCTCTCCTTCGGGCGGCGCCTGTTCGCGCACTACGCAGACACCGCTGAGTCCGCGGTGGACCTGCTGGAACAGGCAGTTGCCGACATGCAGGGACGAGCGTCGCGCTACGCCGGGCACCAACGCACCCACCGGCCTACCAAACGTGACCCCTTCGTGGTCGTCGTGGTCGACGAGGTGGCCTTCCTGACCGCCTACCACCCTGACCGCGACATCCGGCGGCGTGCGGAGAACGCGATCGCCACCCTCACCTCGCAAGGGCGCTCGGTCGGGTTCTCAGTACTCGCCGCCTTGCAGGATCCCCGCAAGGAGGTGCTGAACCTCCGCAACCTGTTCCCCGACAAGATCGCCCTCCGGCTCGACGAGGCGTCCCAGGTTGACATGGTGCTCGGTGCGGACGCTCGGGAACGGGGCGCCAACGCACACCTGATCGATCCGGCGCTCCCTGGGGTCGGATTCGTGCGCTGTGAAGGTTCACCCGTCCCACTGAGGGTCCGGGCCGCGTTCGTCACCGACGACGACATCGACCACATGGCCGACCACCACGCCCGTCCCGCACTGTCGGCCGTACCCCACGAGGGGGCCGCCTGATGCCAACCCCAACCGGCAAGAGCACCCGTGCCGAACGTATGGCCCAACCTCTCGCGCGTGAGGTGGCCGAACAGATCGCGGCCGACAAGGGGGTCTGCATCCGCCCTGTCTCGCTGCGACGTGTTGATACGCGTACCGGAGACTCCGAGGTGATCGACGTTCCGTGCGGCTCGACCCTCGAATCTCGGTGTCCGGCCTGCGCCAAGCGCAAGCGATCGATCCGCCGCACCCAATGCGAGGAAGGGTGGCACCTGGCAGAGGACCCCACACCCGAACCCAACGATCCCACCGAGGTTCAGCGCTCCTGGGTGGAACAGCGCGCTCTCGTGACCGCGGAACGCGACCTCCTGGCCACCACCGACCTCGACGCCGACCGCCTGGCCGCGCTGGACGCCGCGATCGCCGACCTGGACGAAGAGATCAAAGCGTCCGGGCTTCGGGGATCGGTGTCTCCTCGCTCGTCCTCGTCGGGCACCTCCCGGCGCGTGCGTTCCACCAAACGGCGCAAGGACGCACCAGACCTCCCTAAACGCCAGATGGCCAAAACGACCGTGGGGCGGTCCTACGAGGACCCCGCGACGGGCAAGACGTTCCGACCGTCGCTTTTCCTCACCCTCACCTGCGACACCTACGGGCGCGTGAAGCCCGATGGCACGCCGGTGGATCCCGCGACCTACGACTACCGGCGGGCCGCGCGGGACGCGTTGCACTTCTCCAAGCTCATCGACCGGTTCGTGCAGAACCTGCGGCGCGTGGCGGGCTTCGATGTCCAGTACTTCGCGACGGTCGAACCCCAACGCAGGCTGGCACCGCACCTGCACATGGCCACGCGTGGGACGCTCCCACGGGCCGAGTTGCGCCAGATCGCCGCCGCCACCTACCACCAAGTCTGGTGGCCACACGTCGACAAGCCCCTCTACGGCGGCACCAACCTGCCTGGCTGGGACGAGTCGATCGATGGCTATGTCGACAGGACCACAGGGGAAGTACTGCCCACCTGGGACGAAGCGTTGGACGCGCTCGATGCCGACCCCGATGCCGAACCCATGCACGTCGTCCGCTTCGGCCCCCAGATCGACGCCAAGGGCGTGGTGGCCGGCACCCAGGACGCCGATCGGTGCGTGCGGTACCTCGCGAAGTACCTCACCAAGGACATCGCCGACTGCCACGACATCGAGTCCTCAGCACAGGAACGACACGTGGAACGCCTCGTGGACGCGCTGCGCTTCGAACCCTGCTCGCCCCGGTGCTCGAACTGGCTGCGCTACGGCATCCAACCCCAGGACGCCAAAGCGGGCATGACCCCCGGATACTGCCGCTCCAAGGCCCACCGCCGCGAACACCTCGGCTACGCGGGCCGGCGGGTCCTCGTCTCCCGCAAGTGGTCCGGCAAGACACTCGCCGACCACAAGGCCGACCGCCTGGCCTGGGTCCTCGACGCCCTGGGCATCGATCCCAACACCAACCCCACGGACGAGGGCCAGGGCGACGGCCTCACACTCACACCGCCCGCGGATTCCTCCGGTCACCACACCTGGGAACTCGCCAGACCGACTGACCCCGACGTCCCGCCACGGGAACATCGGCTCCTCCGTGCGGTCGGTGAGGCCCTGAAACGCCGTGCGCGACTCGACCACGCACGCGAGACCAACCGTTCGGCAACCAGAGAGGCCGCGGCATGAGTGCCCTTCCGACGCGACGCCTACTGACCGTCCCCGAAGTCATGGGCGCGTTGCGCCTCGGGCGCTGGAAGGTCTATGAGCTGATCCGATCCGGCCGGCTGAAGTCGGTGAAGATCGGGCGCGACCGCCGCATCCCCACAGAAGCCCTGGACACGTTCATCTCCGAGCTACGAGAGGAAGCCGCCTGATGGCCACACGTAACCCCGCTTCTCGTGACGAGCCGGAAGGCCGCAAAGGCAAACGCGACCGTGCCAACGGGGAGGGAACGGTCTACCAGCGCAACGACGGTCGGTGGGTCGCTGAAGCGTACGTACTCGCCTCGGATGGTTCCCTGAAGCGCGTTCAGCGCTATGCCCGTACGCGCAAAGCGGCCTATGACAGGCTCACGGCGCTTCAGGAGAACAGCAACCGGAACATCGCGGTTCCGAATCGCCCGTGGAAGCTGGGGGAGTACCTCGACTACTGGCTGGAGCACGTGGCCAAGCCGTCGGTGCGGGCGACGACCTACGCCAAGTACGAGCAGATGGTGCGCCTGTACTTGAAACCAGAGCTCGGCAGTCAGCGACTCGACCGGCTACGGGTCGCCACGATCCAGACGTGCCTCAACGGGCGGCTGAAAGGAGGCGACTCTATCGCCAAGGTGCACGCGATGCGCACCACGCTCAGCTCGGCGCTGACCCGTGCCATGCGGGAAGAGCTGATCACGGTGAATCCCGCTCGGCTCGTCACTCTGCCCGCGGAGTCGCCCGAACGGCTCAGGCCCTGGAACGCCGAGGAGGGGAGGCGGTTCCTCGACCACGCCCGAAGCCACCACCTGTACCCGGTGTTCGTGCTCATGCTCATCTACGGGCTGCGGCGGGGCGAAGTGCTGGGGCTGTCCTGGGAGGACGTCGACCTGGAACAGGACGTCATGTCGATACGTCGCCAAGTCCAACGCGTTGACGGTTCCCTCGAACTGGTGGAGGTGAAGACGCGCGCCGGTCGGCGGTCATTGCCGCTGCTGTCCTGGGCTCGCGACGCCCTGACCGATCAAGCGCAATGGCAGACGCGGAAGCGCCGCACCGCCGGAGAGGCTTGGGTCGATACCGGCCTCGTCTTCACCACCAGGACCGGGCGGGCGATCCAGCCGCGGAACCTGTCACGCAGCTTCGAACGACTGTCGGCGTCAGCCGGCATGCGCCCTATCCGGCTGCACGACCTGCGGCACTCGGCGGCCTCGTTGCTCAAGCGTTCTGGAGTCGCTCCGCGGGACGCGATGGAGATCCTCGGGCACAGCCGGATCTCGGTCACGATGGAGATCTACACGCACAGCGACGAGGAGACGCAGCGGGAAGGGCTCGGCCGACTGGGCGGGGCGCTCTTCGGCGACGAGGACGAGAACCAGAACGGGGATTCGTGACCGCGTTGCTGTCACTACTGCTGTCAAAGGCCCCTGCCGGATTCCGGACAGGGGCCTTTGTGCAGCTTATGGACGTGGGCGTACGTGGACTTGAACCACGGACCTCATCCTTATCAGGGATGCGCTCTAACCGACTGAGCTATACGCCCGCAACCGGGGGAAACTTTACCGCATCTGTGCCGTGGCGGCGAACTGGTGCGGTTCTGGGTTCAGTCTAGCGTGTGCGGCGGATCCATGCGGCCGTGTTTCCGGGGAGTTCGGGGGTGTGGATGGGGTGGCTGGAGATGAGGATTTCGCCGGGGGGGAGGGGGGTGGGGGTGGGGCCGGTGTTGACGAGGACGAGGACTGAGGGGTCGCGTCGGAAGGCGAGGACGGGGCCGGTGTTGTGGTGGGGGTCCCAGTCGAGGGTTTCGGTGGGGGTGAGCTGGCGGCGGATGGCGAGGGCCGCTCGGTACAGCTCGAGCGTCGAGGTGGGGTCGCCGGTTTGGGCTTGGACGGATTCCTCGGCCCAGTGGGGTGGTTGGGGGAGCCAGGTTCCGTTGGGGCCGAAGCCGAGGGACGCGCCGGTGCGGGTCCAGGGGAGGGGGACGCGGCAGCCGTCTCGGCCTTTCATGGTGTGGTCGCTGCGCGCGTACTTGGGGTCTTCGATTGAGTCCGGTGGGAGGTCGGCGACCTCTTCGAGGCCGAGTTCCTCGCCTTGGTAGAGGTAGGCGGATCCGGGGAGCGCGAGTTCGAGGAGGGCGGCGGCGCGGGCGCGGCGTCGGCCCAGGTCGAGGTCGGCGGCAGGGGCGGTCCCGTCGCTGAGGAGCCATTTCTCGAGGTCGGTTCCGGGCGGGAGTCCCAGCACGGAGGGCTGGCGCACGGTGTCGTGGTTGGCGAGGACCCATGTCACCGCCGAGGAGACGGATCGGGCGGCGGCGATGGAGGCGTCGATCACCTGTCGGTAGGCGTCAGCGTCCCAGGGGCAGGAGAGGAAGTCGAAGTTGAAGGCCTGGTGGAGTTCGTCGGGCCGGGTGTAGCGGACGCGCCGATCGCTGGGCAGCCACGTCTCGGCGACGGCCATGCGGGGCTCGTCGTACTCGTCGAGGACCGCACGCCACTCCGGTACACCTCGTGCACGTTGGGGCGGTCGAGGTAGGGGTGGTCGGGGTTCGCGTTGAGGTCGTCGAGTCGGTTGCCGCCCTCGACCACGGTCACGTCGCGCAGCGGGTCCGCGAGGTCCTTGTTGAGCGCGTAGGCGACGTCGATACGGAACCCGTCCACACCACGGTCGGCCCAGAAGCGCAGGATGTCCCGGAACTCGGCGCGGACCTCGGGGTTGTCCCAGTTGAAGTCGGGCTGCTCACGGGCGAACAGGTGGAGGTACCACTGGCCGTCCGCCACTCGGGTCCAGGCGGGGCCGCCGAAGGTCGAGACCCAGTTCGTGGGGGGCAGTTCGCCGTTGGTTCCGCGCCCGTCCCGGAACACGTACCGGTCGCGGGCGGGCGATCCGGGTGCGGCGGCGAGCGCGTCCTGGAACCAGCGGTGGAGGACAGAGCTGTGGTTGGGGACGACGTCGATCAGGATCTTGAGACCGCGATCGTGCGCGGCGCGCACGAGAGCGTCGAAGTCCGCCAGTGTGCCGAGCAGGGGGTCCACGTCGCGGAAGTCCGCGACGTCGTATCCGCCGTCGGCCCACCCTGAGGGGTAGAAGGGGGAGAGCCACAGGCCGTCGACGCCCAGTGCCGCGAGGTGGTCGAGGCGCTCGGTGACGCCGGCGATGTCGCCCACGCCGTCGCCGTCAGCGTCGGCGAAGCTCCGGGGGTAGACCTGGTAGATCACGGCGTCGCGCCACCATGGAGAAGTCACGTCCCGCCTCCAGCTCGTTCGTCGGGTGCTCGTCGGGTCAGGCCCCGGGTCGGGGCGTGGTGTCGAGGTGGACCGGCGTAGGACCAGTTGCGTGGGCAGTACCACGTGATAGTCCCGGGGCACGTCCCCCTCGAGGGCCGAACCAGCGAGTTGCCCCGCCTGGAAGCCCAGGTCGTAGACGGGTTGCGCGACCGTGGTCAGGTCGAGAACCTCCGCTACGTCGTTGTTGTCGAAGCCGACGACGGAGATCGCGTCGGGCACCGCGACCCTCGAGCGCTGCAGGGTCGTGAGGACACCCATCGCGATGTCGTCGGACTCGGCGAGTACAGCGGTGGGAACTGTATCGCTGGACAGCAGTTCGGCCATGCCCGACGCGCCGCCACGGTGTCCCGGCCCACCGATGACGAGCCTGCGGGGCAGGCCGGCCGCCGCCATCGCCTCCGCGTGCCCCCGCCACCGCTCGTCGGAGGTCCAGGCGAACCCGGTGGCGTCGCGGGATCCGATGAAGGCGACGTCAGTGTGCCCGAGGTTGAGCACGTGCCGGGTGGCCGCGACGGACGCCGCCTCGTTGTCGATATAGACACTGGGATACTCGTCGACCCGCTGGTTGCAGAAGACCAGCGGCACGCCGAGCTCGTCGAGACGGGCCCGCTCGGTGGTCTTCAAGTCCAGGGCGACCGCGATCACGGCGTCGGCGTTACGGCTCAGCGGTAGTCGCCGCAGGCACGCGTCGAGCTGGCCGACGTCGCCCACCTGGTACACGAGGAGGTCGAGGTCCGCGTCCCGGAGGGCGTCGCTCACGCCGGCCAGCGCCACGCCGAAGAACCAGGGCTGGAGGAACGGCACCAGCGCCGCGATCCTCCCGGTGCGCCCGGTGACGAGCCCGGACGCGTTGCGGGACACCACGTAGGACAGTTCCCGCGCGCAGCGTTCCACCCGGCGGCGAACCTCGGGATCAACCCCGGGCGCGCCGCGCAGAGCCCGGGACACGGTCGACAGGGACACTCCCGCTCGGTCGGCCACGTCCCGCATGCGCGAACCAGGGGAGTTCTGCATGATCCTCACGGTATGGCGGAATCGACCGTCTTGGCAACGTTTTCACAATCTCCCAGGTGATTTCTTCCCCTATAGCGCACCACAAATGTCTATAGCCCGACTTACGGGTGTTGACCATGTCACATCCACCTGGCAACGTTTGCACTGTCCGAGTTCGCATCGTCCGGCTGGAAAATCCAGCTCGTCGGCACCAGTGCCGTCGGGACCGTGAGCGAGGGAGCATCATGTCCGTCCGGCAACGCTCGCAACGCCCGGCTCGTCGGTGGAGCGCTGTCGCGGCGACGGCGGCACTCGGTCTCGTCCTCACCACCTCATGCGGGGAGCCACCAAGCTCCGGCGAAGCCGGGAGCGCCGCGGGCCTCGCGGACGACCCCCAGTTCGTCTGGGCGGTGACCGGCGCCGACCGCCAGATCCACGAGGACGTGGCCCGCGCCTGGAACGAGGCGAACCCGGACCGACAGGTGGAGATCTTCTTCCTGCCCCCGACCGCCGACGAGCAACGGCAGGCGATGTTCCAGGACCTGCAGACCCAGGCGGGACAGTTCGACGTGCTGGGGCTCGACGTCATCTGGACCGGGGAGTTCGCCGACTACGGCTACATCACCAGCATGGAGGACCATCGGGACGCGGTCGAGGGGGTGAGCCTCGATGGGCCGCTCAGGAGCGCGGAGTGGGACAACGAGCTCTTCGCCCTGCCCTACTCCTCCAACGCCGCCTTCCTCTACTACCGGACCGACCTCGTGGACGAGCCACCGGAGACCTGGCAGCAGCTCATGGAGTCCGGACTGGAGATCGCGGAGCGGGAGGGCATCTCCGGCTACGTCGCCCAGGGGGACCAGTACGAGGGTTTCGTCGCCAACTACCTGGAGTTCTTCTGGGCCGCGGGCGGGGAGATCTTCGACTCCGACCAGTCGCGGAGCGAGTTCCTCGCCGGGGACGCCGCGGACACCGCGCTGAGCTACATGCACGACGCCTACGCCAACGGCCTGTTCGCACCGGGGTTCGACTCCATGGTCGAGGACGACGCCCGGGCGCTCTTCCAGGCGGGCGACGCCGTGTACATGCGGAACTGGCCCTACGCGGTACCGCTGATGGAGGGCGAGGGGGGGGAGGAGACCGCGGTCGCGGGCTCCTTCGACATCGCCCCCCTGCCGACCTTCGACGGCGAGGGGACCACGAGCGCGCTGGGCGGTCTCAACAACGCGGTCAGCACGATCAGCGACAAGCGCGAACTCGCCGAGGAGTTCGTCGTCTGGGCGGCCACGTCCACCGAGGCACAGGAGGTCCTGGCGTCCCACAATCTTCCGCCCACCATGGAACGCCTCTATGACGAACACACCGACGACCGAACGTTCCAGGTGCTCCGTGAGGTCCAGCGGTACTCACAGCCGCGCCCACCGGTCCCCGGCTACAACTCGCTCTCACTGGCCATGCAGGACAACCTGCACCCGGCCTACCGCGGCGAGAAGAACCTCGACAGCGCGCTGAGCTCCGTCGACACCGCTGCCACCGACGCCCTGAGCAACAGGTGAGGACCATGACGCACTCCACGCCACCGGTTCGTCGACACCTGGGAGAGCGAGCGCTCGGGCGCATCTTCCTCACGCCGTCGTTCACGTTCATGGCGCTGATCGCCCTGTTCCCCGTCGGCTACGCCGTGGTGATGAGCCTGTACGCGATCCGCGGGTTCCACCAGGACTTCGTCGGGATCCGGAACTACGTCGACGCGCTGACGGACGTGAACTTCTACTCCGCGGCGTGGAACACCCTGGTGTTCACCGTCGCGTCCGTCACCCTGGAGTTCGTGATCGGGATGGCGTTCGCGTTGATCATGCACAACGCGTTCGTCGGCCGAGGCCTCACCCGGGTGGTCATCCTGATCCCCTGGGTGGTCCCCACCGCGGTGGCCGCCCAGGTGTGGCGCTACATGTTCGACCCCAACCCCGGCTTCGTGAACTCCGTTCTGGGAACGGACGTCAACTGGCTGCGCGACCCGGGCTGGGCCATGGTCGGCATGATCACCGCCGACGTGTGGAAGACCGCGCCGTTCGTCGCCTTGCTGCTACTGGCCGGACTCCAGACCATTCCGAGGGACTTCTACGAGGCGGCACGGGTCGACGGGGCGAACGCTGTGCAGCGCTTCTTCTCCGTGACGCTCCCGCTGCTACGCCCCGCCATCGTGGTGGCCCTGCTCTTCCGGACCGTGGACGCCCTGCGAATGTTCGACTTCGCCTACATCTTCGCGGGCTACTCCAACTCGCTCGCCACCCTGTCGGTCTACGCCCAGCGCTACCTGGTGGCCGAGCCCCTCCTGGGATACGCCAACGCGCTCTCAACCATCACGTTCGTCCTGGTGATGGTCGTCGGGCTCCTCTTCATCAGTCGCATGGGCCATTCGATGCTCGGCGACACCGTCCGAGAGGTGAAGCGATGACGGCCGCCCACGACGCCCAGCCCACGCTCGCCCGCCGACGCCGCCGCTCGGCCGTCGGCAACATCGCCAAGCTCGTGGGTCTCGCCCTCGTCCTCGTCTGGTGCCTCTTCCCGTTCCTGTGGATGGCGATGACGAGCCTCCGCGGCGGCGCCATCGCACTCACCGACCCCAACATCCTGGTCGGACCGTTCCGCATGACCAACTACCAGGACGTGGTCGGGCAGGGGTTCCACTTCGCCCTGCGGAACTCGCTGATCGTCGCTGGAGTGACCACGCTGATCGGCATTCCCGTGGCCGCACTCGCCGGCTACACGCTGGCACGCCTACCGCTGCGGGGGCGCTACCTGCTGCTCGCCGCGACACTCGTGGTGACGCTCTTTCCGCCGGTGGCGCTGGTGAACCCGCTTTACCGTCTCTACCTCGAGATCCACGAGCTCGTCGGGATCAACCTATTGAACTCCTACGCCGGGATGATCATCCCGTACGTGGCCCTGACGTTGCCGTTGTCCATCTTCATCCTGACGACCTTCTTCGCCAGCATCCCGACGGAGATCGAGGAGGCCGCGAAGGCCGACGGCGCGACGCCCTGGCAGGCCTTCTCCAAGATCGTGGTCCCGCTGGCGGCGCCGGGGGTGGGGGCGGCGGCGATCCTGACCTTCGTCTACGCCACCAACGAGTTCCTGCTCGCCTACTCGTTCGCTCCCCGTGACCTCAACGTGCAGACCGTCCCGGTGTTCATCGGGACGTTCGAACGGGTCGGCTACGAGAACCCCATCGGTCAGGTGATGGCCGCGTCCGTCCTCGTGTCGATTCCCCTGGTCATCTTCGTTCTGATCATGCAGCGCTGGATCGTGAGCGGGTTGACCTCGGGAGCCGTCAAGGGCTGAGCGGGGGAACGGGAGCCGGAGCCAGCGCAGGCGCGAACGACGGACGCCTTGTCTCCACAGGTCTGTGGAGACAAGGCGCCATGTCGACAATCGCCTCGATCCGGCGGGCGATGCCCCGGTCTACTCCGACTCGCTGAGGGTGATGTCCAGTCCCCCCACGAGGTCGGCCGCCAGGTTGTACAGCATGGAGCCGAACGTGGACAACGCGGTGATGAGGACGATGTTCGCCGCGCCCCACAGGCCGGTGTAGCCGAGCACCTTCGCCGCGGAGAACCAGGTGTCCGGGTTCAGCCCCAGGTCGTCCTCCTCCCCACCGTCGGTGAGGGAGGTGATCAGCTCGGTGATGGCGTCGAAGACCCCGAGCGCCGAGAGGATCACGTAGACGACGGACACGGCGACGAACAGGATGATGAAGCACACCAGCGAGATGACGAAACTGAACTTCATCACCGACCAGGGTTCGACCCGGCTCAGCGTCAGGTGCGCGCGACGCACCTCCCGCTCCCCGGTGCCCGACCCACCGCCGGAATCCCCGGGGCCGTCGTCGTCGGACCCACCCGACGACGACGGCACGGGTTGCGGCCGGCCGCCCGCCGACGAGGAACCCCGCGCGGAAGCGGAGTCGGAGTCACTGTCGGAGTCGCCGCCCGAGGACTCGCTCCGGGAAGCCCTCTCCCGGACGGACGCGCGGGCGCTGGCCGTGACAGCCGTGGGGGAGTCGTCGTCGGAGTCCCGCGAGTCCCGTTCCCGACTCTCGGTGTCCGTGTCCTCAGCGCCTTCCTCCGTGGCGTCCGTCTCGGCCTCGGTGGCGTCGGTGTCGTCCTCCTCCGACAGGGTGTCGACACCGACGGAGTCGTCCTGGTTGTTCTTGGCTTTGGCCACGGTAGCGCTGCACTCTCTCTCGTTCGGCGCCCAAGAGCTGGGCTACAGGTCGTCGTCCCCGTTGTCGTCCTGCCCGCCGTCGTCGTCCAGAGACTCCGCGTTGCGGGCGATTGCCACCACAGTGGTGCCTTCGTCGAGATTCATCAACCGCACACCCATCGTGGCCCGACTGGACTGCTTCACCTCCTCGGCGCGGGTCCGGATGACCCCGCCGGCCGAGGTGATGGCGAACACCTCGTCGTCGGGTGCCGCCATGAGCGCACCGACCAGCTTGCCGCGCGCCTCGACCACCTTCGCCGTCAGCACGCCCTTGCCACCGCGGTTCTGGACCGGGTACTGCTCGGCGGGGGTGCGCTTGGCGTAGCCGCCCTCCGTCGCCACGAAGACGTCGGTGGCGCCGTGGTCGTCCGCCTCGCGGATGACGTCCATGCTGAGCAGGTAGTCGCCGCTCACGAACCGCATACCGATGACGCCGCTGGTCGCGCGTCCCATCGGCCGCAGCGACTCGTCGGTCGCGTTGAACCGGATGGCCTGAGCCTGACTGCTGATCAACAGGAGGTCGTCCTCGGCGAAGACGAGACGGGCCGAGATCAGCTCGTCGTCCTCCCGCAGGTTGATCGCGATGATCCCGCCGGAGCGGGTGGAGTCGAAGTCGCCCAGCTTGGACTTCTTGACCAGACCCTCACGGGTCGCCAGGACGAGGTACGGCGCCGCCTCGTAGTCCCGCAGGGTGAGAACCTCAGCGATCTCCTCCTCCGGCTGGAACTCCAGCATGTTTGCGACGTGCTGCCCACGCGCGTCGCGCGCCGCCTCGGGGAGTTCGTAGGCCTTCGTGCGGTAGACCCGACCCTTGTTGGTGAAGAACAGCAGCCAGTGGTGGGTCGTCGTGACGAAGAAGTGCTGGACGATGTCGTCCTGGCGCAGTTGCGCCCCCCGGACGCCCTTGCCGCCGCGCTTCTGCGCCCGGTAGGAGTCCAGTCGGGTGCGCTTGGCGTAGCCACCACGGGTGATCGTGACGACGACGTCCTCTTCGGCGATGAAGTCCTCCATGCGCATGTCGCCCTCGTCGGGGACGATCTGGGTGCGCCGTTCATCGCCGTACTTCTCCACGATCTCCGCTAGCTCGTCGCGCACGATCCGCCGCTGGCGTTCCGGCGAGGCGAGGATGTCGTTGTAGTCCGCGATCTGCGCCATCAGCGCTTCGTGCTCGTCGGTGAGCTGCTGGCGCTCCAGGGCGGCGAGCTTTCGGAGCTGCATGTCCAGGATCGCGCGTGCCTGCACGTCGTCGATCTCCAGCAGCCGCATCAGGCCCTGCTGCGCCTCCTCGGCGGAGGCGCTGCCACGGATCAGGGCGATCACTTCGTCGATCCGGTCGATCGCCTTGAGCAACGCACGCAGGATGTGGGCCCGCTCCTCGGCCTTACGCAGCAGGTACCGCGTACGGCGCACCACGACCTCGATCTGGTGCGCCACCCAGTAGCGGATGAGCTGGTCCAGGCGCAGCGTCCGTGGAACACCCTCGACCAGCGCCAACATGTTGGCCCCGAAGGTCTCCTGGAGCTGGGTGTGCTTGTACAGGTTGTTCAGCACGACCTTGGCGACCGCGTCCCGCTTCAGGACGATCACCAGTCGCTGGCCGGTCCGACCGCTGGTCTCGTCCTTGACGTCGGCGATGCCCGTGACCCGGCCGTCCTTGACCAGCTCGGCGATCTTCAGCGCCAGGTTGTCCGGGTTGACCTGGAACGGCAGCTCGGTGACGACGAGGGTCTGCCGTCCACGGCTGTCCTCCTCGACCTCCACGGCGGCACGCATGGTGATGGAGCCCCGCCCGGTCCGGTAGGCGTCCTCGATCCCACGCCGGCCCACGATGAGACCGTTGGTCGGGAAGTCCGGACCCTTGATCCGCGCGATGAGGGCGTCGAGGAGTTCCTCGTCCTCGACGTCGGGGTTGTCCAGGAACCAACTGACGCCGTCGGCGACCTCGCGCAGGTTGTGCGGCGGGATGTTGGTGGCCATACCCACCGCGATCCCCGCCGAGCCGTTCACCAACAGGTTGGGGAATCGGGCCGGGAGTACCACCGGCTCCGAGGACCGGCCGTCGTAGTTGGGCCGGAAGTCGACGGTGTCCTTGTCGATGTCCCGCAGCATCTCCATGGCGAGCGGGGCCAGCTTGCACTCGGTGTAGCGCATGGCGGCCGCGGGGTCGTTGCCGGGAGAGCCGAAGTTGCCGTTGCCGTCGACGAGCGGCATCCGCATCGACCACGACTGGGCGAGGCGCACCAGGGTGTCGTAGATCGGGCTGTCGCCGTGTGGGTGGTAGTTACCCATCACGTCACCGACCACGCGGGCGCACTTGAAGTACCCACGGTCCGGCCGGTAGCCGCCGTCGTACATCGCGTAGAGCACGCGCTGGTGCACGGGCTTGAGGCCGTCCCGCACGTCGGGCAGGGCTCGACCCACGATGACGGACATCGCGTAGTCCAGGTAGCTACGCTGCATCTCCGCCTGGATGTCGACCGGTTCGACCCGGTGGGCGGGCGTGTCCTCCGTCCCCTCGCCGCCCTCGTCGGTCACCGCTGGTGTCTCGGGTGTGTTCGCGTCCGCCACTGGCTGAAGGGTCCTTTTCTGATCGTTCGTGGAGTCGAGGGGACGTCGCCGTCCGTCGCCCGGGCTCAGATGTCCAAGAAGCGCACGTCGCGTGCGTTGCGCTGGATGAAGGACCGTCGGGACTCGACGTCCTCACCCATCAGCACGCTGAACATCTCGTCCGCCTGCGCGGCGTCGTCCATGGTCACCTGGAGCAGCAGTCGCGACGCCGGGTCCATGGTGGTGTCCCACAGCTCGGTGGCGTTCATCTCGCCCAGGCCCTTGAATCGCTGCACCAGGTCCCGCGGCCGGGGGTCGCGCTTTCCGCCCTCGATGCCCGCGGTGATGACCGCGTCCCGTTCCCGGTCGGAGTAGGCGTAGTCGGCCTCGTTCCCGCGCTGGTCCCACTTGATCTTGTACAGGGGGGGCTGCGCGAGGTACACGTAGCCGGCCTCGATCAGTGGCTTCATGAACCGGAACAGCAGCGTGAGCAGCAGTGTGCGGATGTGCTGGCCGTCGACGTCGGCGTCGGCCATCAGGATGATCTTCTGGTACCGCAGCTTCTCGATGTCGAAGTCATCGTGCACACCGGTGCCCAGCGCGGTGATGATCGCCTGCACCTCGTTGTTCTTGAGGATGCGGTCGATCCGGGATTTCTCGACATTGAGGATCTTCCCCCGGATCGGAAGGATGGCCTGGTAGTGCGGGTCTCGCCCGCCCTTGGCCGACCCTCCCGCGGAGTCACCCTCCACGATGTAGATCTCGCACTTCTCGGGATCGGTGGACTGGCAGTCGGAGAGCTTGCCCGGCAGGGACGTCGACTCCAGCAGCGTCTTGCGCCGCGTGAGGTCCCGCGCCTGCCGCGCCGCCACCCGGGCCCGGGCCGCCTGGGTCGCCTTGGTGACGATGTCCTTGGCGTCCCCGGGGTTACGGTCGAACCAGTCCCGGAGGTGCTCGTTGCAGACCCGCTGCACGAAGGACTTGGCCTCGGTGTTGCCCAGCTTGGTCTTCGTCTGCCCCTCGAACTGCGGGTCCGCCAGCTTGACCGAGATGATCGCGGTCAGGCCCTCACGGATGTCGTCGCCCGTGAGGTTCTCGTCCTTCTCCCGCAGCAGCTTCTGGTCGCGCGCGTAGCGGTTCACGACCGACGTCAGCGCGGTACGGAACCCCTCCTCGTGCGTGCCGCCCTCGGCCGTGTTGATGGTGTTGGCGAAGGTGTAGACCGACGGTGCGTAGGACTGGTTCCACTGCATCGCGATCTCGCACTCGATCCCCTCACCCGCTTCCTCGAAGTGGATGATCGACGCGTGCGCGGCCTCCTTGGCCGTGTTGATGTGCCGAACGAAGTCGGCCAGGCCCTCGTCGTAGTGGTAGGTGCGCACCACCACGCCGTCGCCGGACTCCTCCGAGCGCTCGTCGCGCAGAGTGATGGACAGCCCCTTGTTGAGGAACGCCATCTCCTGCAGTCGCCGGGACAGCGTCTCGAAGCTGTAGGTGGTGGTCTCGAAGATCTCCGGGTCGGCCCAGAACGTGGTCTGGGTACCGGTCTCCGTCGTCTCACCGTCGTTGGAGAGAGGGGCGTTGGGCACGGCCCGGGTGTAGCTCTGCCGCCAGATGTGGCCGTCGCGCCGGATCTCCACCTCGAGCCGCGTGGACAGCGCGTTGACGACGGTCACGCCGACGCCGTGCAGACCACCGGAGACCGCGTAGGACTTGCCGTCGAACTTCCCACCCGCGTGCAGCGTGGTGTGGATAACCTCGACCGCCGGCCGCTGCTCCACCGGGTGGATGTCGACCGGCATCCCACGACCGTTGTCGGCCACGCGGACGCCACCGTCGGCCAGCAGCGTGACCTCGATCGCGGTCGCGTATCCCGCCAGCGCCTCATCGACCGAGTTGTCCACCACTTCGGAGACCATGTGGTGGAGTCCCCGCTCACCGGTTGACCCGATGTACATGCCGGGGCGTTTACGTACCGCCTCGACCCCTTCAAGAACCGTGATAGATCGAGCGTCGTAGGCCAAGTGAGAACACCCTCCTGCTGGGGGACACGCGCCAGCGGGAGAAACCCGCAACAGGGGGCAGCGCCAGGATGGTGGCACCATCGCGCGCGGGGAGCACCCCGCCGGACGGCGCCCCTGCCCCCGATTCCCTGCCCCTCCTCGGGGCGAACGATGCCGGCGGATGCGTCCGAAGAACTACCCGTAATGATACCGTGCGCAGCGACAGAATGCGGCATCTGCGCCGCTGTACCTGTCAGGGACGCGCGTAATCCCGGTGGGTCGAATCCCCCCACACGGATGACCTTCCCGGAATGCGGAGCGCACTTCAGCGCTCACCGATTCCCCTCCGCCGGGCCCCTCCCGGCCCCCGAACCCGCACCGACTGCACGGCTCCATCGCCGAGTTCCCCATTAAGCCTACGCAGCAGCTGCGGTGCCAGTGCCCTGACCTGCGTCGCCCAGGACGGGGAGTCGGCCGTGACCACGAGTTCACCGTTCTCCACCCGTTCCGGACGCACGTGCGCCGCCAGGCGTTCGCCCACGATCTGCTCCCAGCGACCGAACACGCCGCCGATTGCCACCTGGTCCTGCCAACCGTGTTCGATCAGCCAGGCCCGGATCGCCGCGTCGAACGTCTGGGGATCGGTGCGTGCCCGACTGGGCCGCGGTCGGCCACGGCGTCGGTGCGGTGTCGGTGCCGCCCCGCGCTCCCCGCCGCACGCGCCTCGGCCAGGGCCCGACGGGCGAGGTCGGCGCCACTGCGCACGTGGGGGGTCGCGTCGGCTCCTGGTCGCGGTTCCTGCTCCGTGGGTGGCGGGGAGCCCGCCCCGGTCGTCCCGGCGGTGGAGAGGAGCGCGGGCCGCTGTGTCGGCTCAGACATGCTCCACCGTCCCCTCACTGACCTGGTAGCGCTCACCGCGCAGATCGCTCGGCAGGTCCTCGGGCACGGCCGCGCTGACGAGGACCTGTTCGGCGTCGCGCACGTGCTGCGCCAGCCGTTGCCGCCGCGCGGCGTCGAGTTCGGAGAACACGTCGTCCAGGATGAGGACCGGGTCCTCACCGTCGGCACGCAGCAGTTCGAACGCCGACAGCTTCAGCGAGAGGCCGTAGGACCACGACTCACCCTGGCTGGCGTATCCCTTCACCGCGAACTCGTCCAACGACAGCAGGAGGTCGTCGCGATGCGGGCCGACCAGACTCACCCCGCGGCGCAGTTCCTCGGGCCGGGCCCGGTCCAGCGCGTCGCGGAGGCGCTGGGCGATCGCCGTCACGTCCGTGTCCCCCTGGTCGCCCACGGCCTCCGTGCTCTCCGGTGCCTCCGCGACCGAGCTGTCGCGGTAACGCAGCTCCGGGAAACCGCCGGAGTCGGCGAGCTGGGCGTAGGCCTTCGCCACCAGCGGGCGGAGCTCGGCCACCAGCCCCAGGCGCCCGGCCACCAACGCGGCCCCCGTCTCGGCGAGGTGCCCGTCCCACACGTCGAGGGTGCTCAGGTCGGGCCGTGCCCGACCCGACACCTGGGCGGCGGTCTTCAACAGGGCGTTGCGCTGCTTGAGGACCCGCTCGTAGTCGGCGCGCACCGCGGCGAACCTCGGGGCGCGCAGGGTGAGTAGCTCGTCGAGGTATTTGCGTCGCTCACCGGGGTCGCCCTTGACCAGGGCGAGATCCTCGGGGGCGAACAGGACCGTGCGCAGCGTGCCGAGAACGTCCCGGACACGGGGCAGGACCGACCGGTTGAGGCGGGCCCGGTTGGCGCGGCCGGGATTGATCTCGATCTCGATCAACGAACGCCGCTCGTCGGCGAAGCTGGCGGCGCGCACCACCGCGCGCTCCGCGCCTCGACGCACCAGGGGGGCGTCGGTGGACACGCGGTGACTGGAGAGGGTGGCGGCGTAGCCGATCGCCTCGAGCAGGTTGGTCTTGCCCTGCCCGTTGGACCCGACGAACGTCGTCACGCCGGGGGCGAGCTCCAACCGCGCCGCCGCGTAGGACCGGTAGTCGACGAGCTGGAGGTGCGAAACATACATCGCGACCAGCCTATTCGTTCGCGGGAGCCTCAGTGGGTCCACCGGAGAGTGAGTGACCACCGAACTGGTTCCGCAGTGCCGAGATCACCTTCATGGCGGGGGAGGCGTCCTGCCGCGACGCGAACCGGGCGTACAGCGCGGCCGTGATCACGGGGGCGGGAACCGCGTGGTCGACGGCGCTCTGCACCGTCCACCGCCCCTCCCCGGAGTCCGCGGCCCACGCCGGAACGTCGCGCAGTTCGGGGTCCTCCCGCAGCGCCCGCACCAGGAGGTCCAACAGCCAGGAGCGCACGACCGTGCCCTCCCGCCAACTGTCGAGGGTGCCCTCGACGTCGCTCACGAGGTCCGAGGCGGACATGAGCTCGTACCCCTCGGCCAGGGCCTGCATCATCCCGTACTCGATGCCGTTGTGGACCATCTTGACGAAGTGGCCCGCACCCACGGCGCCGGCGTGGACGAAACCTCCGCCCGCGTCGGGCGTGAGCGCGTCGAACAGGGGCTGGGCGCGCGAGACATCCTCGGCGGACCCACCGACCATGATCCCGTAGCCGTTCGCCAACCCCCACACGCCGCCGCTCACTCCGACGTCGAGGTAGCCGATGCCACGCGCCGCGAGGTCGTCCGCGTGGCGCTGGTCGTGGACGTAGTGGGAGTTACCACCCTCGATCACGAGGTCGCCGGCCTGCAGGAGACCACCCAGCTCCGTGATGGTGGCGGTCGTGGCATCGCCCGCAGGCACCATCAGCCACACCACGCGGGGGGCGGACAGGCTCGCCACGAGCTCGGCCACGTCGCGCACGTCGGAGAGCTCGGGGTCCCGGTCGAACCCCACCACCTCGTGGCCCTTGTCGCGCAGGCGGGCGGCCATGTTGCCGCCCATCTTGCCCAGTCCGACCAATCCCAGTCGCATGACAGTCGCTTTCACTCGCGCGTTCGGTTAGCCGGCCATCCGCACCGGCATGATCAGGTACCGGTAGTCCGCGCCCGCGTCGGGGTCGGCGGGCTTGCCCGTGATGATCGCCGGCTTAGTGGACGTCGTGAACTGCAGCCGTGCGGTGTCGGAGTCGATCGCGCCGAGACCGTCGAGGAGGAAGGTCGAGTTGAACGCGATCTGGATGTCGTCGCCGTCGAGGCTCGCGTCCAACGCTTCTACAGCCTGTGCGTCGTCGCCCGTCCCCGCCTCGAGGACCAACTGTCCCGCGCTGAACGAGGCCCGCAGCGGAGTGTTGCGCTCGGCGACGAGGGACACGCGCTTCACGGCCTCGATGAACGCCGCCGTGTGCACCTCGGCCACCGAGTTGAAGGAGTCCGGCAGCAGGGCCCGGTACTTGGGGAAGTCCCCGTCCAGGAGACGGGTCGTGGTCCGGCGCCCGCCACCCTCGAATCCGATCATCCCCTCGCCGGTGTCGCCTGTGGACAACGCGATGGAGACCTCCGCGCCGGAGGTGAGGGACTTGGCCGTGTCGGCGAGTGTCTTCGCCGGAACGAGCGCCACCGCCTGGATGTCGTCCTGCTCCGGCTTCCAGCGCAGCTCCCGCACGGCCAGTCGGTACCGGTCCGTGGACGCCAGGGTGACGTTCTCGCCGTCGATCTCCACCCGCACACCCGTGAGCATGGGGAGCGTCTCGTCCCGCCCGGCGGCGACGGCGACCTGCGAGACGGCCGCGGCGAAGACGTCGCTCCCGATCGAACCGGCGAGGCTCGGCATCGTGGGGAGGGTGGGGTAGTCCTCCACAGGAAGTGTGGGGAGTGTGAACCGGGCGCTGCCGCAGGACAGGGTGGCCTTGGACCCGTCGACCCCGAACTCCACAGTCTGTGGAGGAAGGTTCCGGGTGATCTCGGCGAGGAGTCGTCCGGAGACGAGCGCCTGGCCCGGTTCGACGATGTCCACGTCGACGGACACCTGTCCGGACACCTCGTAGTCGAACCCGGACAGCTTCAGCCGGGACCCGTCCTCACTGACGTCCAGCATCATCCCGGCGAGCACCGGAACGGAGGGACGAACCGGCAGTGTTCGCGCGGTCCAGGCGACGGCATCGGCCAGGACGTCGCGCTCGACCCGAAATCTCATGACCGCTCGCTTTCCCTGAAGGCGTGGTGGTTCTGTGCCGTATGCGCTGCGAAGAGGCGCAGGCGCCTACTGAGGGGACAGGTTCTCACGCTACCGGGATCCGGCGTTGGTCGTCGCCGTGGAGCGCTCGGAGTCGCCGACCGATCGTTCGTCCACAGCTTGGGCACGAATCGGCTTTGAAGCCAAAGGGGATCTAGATAAGGAGCGTCGTAGTAGTAGGGGCTGTGGATAGTGTGGATAACCGGTTGCGACGCAGGTCACCCCGGCTTTTTTATCCACTGCGGCTTGTGGGTGAATCTGGGGAAAACTCGCGTCGCTGTGGACGGGCGAAAGTTACCCACAGACTGTCCACTGGTTATCCACCGTTCGTCCCCAAGTTATCCACGGTTTGTCCCCAGAGGCGGTCATCCCACCAACGGATGACCGGATGGGATACACACACGCCGCCCACAACTTACCCACAGGGTTCGGGGAGTTATCCGCAGGTTCTCCACAAGGTTATCCACAGATCCTGTGGATAACTCGCTCGGTATCTCAATGGAATTGTTACCAGGTGGCGCGTCGATCCACGTTATCGCACGAATGTTCGACGGACAAGTGTTCGATCGTGTTTGTCGTGGTGGTGTCGATCACCGGATGACCTGCGAAAACACAGAGCGTCGCCGAAACGTCGAACGGGGCCGCACGTGAGGGGCCCAGGTGCCGTCGTTCTCCACAACGGATGGGGATATGTGGACATGTCGACGAATTCCGCGTG
The DNA here is from genome assembly GCF_018437505.1 of Spiractinospora alimapuensis. Lineage (NCBI taxonomy): Bacteria > Bacillati > Actinomycetota > Actinomycetes > Streptosporangiales > Nocardiopsidaceae > Spiractinospora > Spiractinospora alimapuensis. The sequence goes on from NZ_CP072467.1 coordinate 3,560,443, forward strand.
GAAACGACGACGGCCCGGCACATGCCGGGCCGTCGCCGTTCGTGGCCTCCGCGCTGTGGAGAGTGGAGAACTGTGGCGGGTGTGGCCCAAGGCCCAGGCCACGGTTCCTGAGGCTCCCGTCCGCTGTCCGTGGACGTGTCCGTCGTCCCCCGCCTGTGGACACCGACTCGTCCACGGCGGCCCCGGAAAGGGGTGGGGGCTACGCCTTGGACTCCTGCTTGATGCGGTTTGTCAATTCGGTGACTTGGTTGTAAATCGACCGGCGCTCCGCCATGAGGGACCGGATCTTGCGGTCGGCGTGCATGACGGTGGTGTGGTCCCGTCCACCGAACTGCTGGCCGATCTTGGGCAGGGAGAGGTCGGTCAGCTCCCGGCAGAGGTACATGGCGATCTGGCGGGCGGTCACCAGGACCCGCGAGCGGGAGGTGCCACACAGGTCCTCTGTCGTCAGACCGAAGTAGGAGGCCGTCTCGTGCATGATCGTGGCCGCGGTGATCTCGGGACCCTCGTCGTCGGGGATCAGGTCACGCAGCACGATTCCGGTGAGATGCAGGTCCACCGACTGGCGGTTCAGGCTCGCGAACGCGGTGACCCGGATCAGCGCGCCCTCAAGCTCCCGGATGTTGGTCGAGATCTTGCTGGCGATGAACTCGAGCACCTCGGGCGGGGCGGCGAGGCCCTCCTGTGCCGCTTTCTTGCGCAGGATCGCGATCCTGGTCTCCAACTCCGGGGGCTGAACGTCCGTGATCAGGCCCCACTCGAAGCGGTTACGGAGCCGATCCTCCAGGGTGACCAACTGCTTCGGTGGTCGGTCGCTGGAGATGACGATCTGTTTGTTGGAGTTGTGGAGCGTGTTGAAGGTGTGGAAGAACTCCTCCTGCGTCTGTTCCTTGTTCTCCAGGAACTGGATGTCGTCGATCAGGAGGATGTCGATGTCCCGGTAGCGGCGGCGGAACCCGTCGGCCTTTCCGTCCCGGATCAGGTTGATGAACTCGTTGGTGAACTCCTCCGAGCTCACGTAGCGCACCCGCGCCCCGGAGTAGAGCCGCTGGGCGTAGTGGCCGATCGCGTGCAGGAGGTGGGTCTTGCCGAGTCCGGAGCCACCGTAGATGAACAGCGGGTTGTAGGCCTTCGCTGGTGCCTCGGCGACCGCGACGGCCGCGGCGTGCGCGAAACGGTTACTGGAACCGATGACGAAGGTGTCGAACGTGTACTTGGGGTTCAGCCGCGCGTGCTCCGGGGGAGCGGTCGGGCTGGTGGTCGGGGCGGGGCTGACGGAAGGGGCGGGGGCGACGGACGGGGGGGACTCGTCGCTCAGTCCCCCCCGCGGTGGGGACACGTCCACGAACGACGCCTGGGGCCCCGAGGGAGGGGGAGCGGAGTGTGCGGCGGGGGGAGGCGACACGTCGCCGCCACCGGCACCGAGGGTGTCCCACGGCTCGGGTGCGGCGGCCCCGTTCGGTCGTGGCTGGGTCGGGCCTCCGACGCCGTCACCGTCGGAGGGAGTGCCGGCCAGGACGCCGTCGTCGGCGCCGCCACTCGCGGTGTCCTCCTCGCCGAAGGCCTCCGTGCCGCCGGTGTCGCGGACGGGGGTCGGACCGAACCGATCGGGGTGGTGGCTTTCCCCTTCGCTGGGAGCGGGGGACGCGGACACCGGACCGGAACGGGGCGGCGTGCCCTCGGAACCGAGCAGGTCACCGGGATGCTGACGGTCGGGGCCGCCCGTGTCCACGCCCGGTTGGTCCGTGCCGCCCGGGTGGGGACTCACCGGGTGTGAACCGACCAGTGGAGCGCTGTGCGCGGTGGGTACGACGGAGGCCGACGACGGCGGCATCGACGGCATCGACGACACGGGTGGCGTCGCGGGTGACACCGTGGGTGACACAGCGGAGACAGAGGTCGTGGGCTGCACCGCGGTCGGATCCACCGTGACCGCGACACGGATGTCCCGCCCGAACTCCTGGGAGAGGGCCTGAGTGATCGCTGGACGAAGACGCGTCTCCAGGACTCCTTTGGCGAAGTCGTTGGGCGCGGCCAGGAGTGCTGTGTCCTCGATTAACCCGAGCGGACGTGTCTGCGGCAGCCAGGCCCGCTGCTGTGGGGGCAAGATGCTGCTGTCGAGCTTCTCCAGCACTCGCTGCCAGACCGTGTTCAGGTTTGCCTGTGCTTCAGACACGGTGGACTTCCATGGGTCTGTTGCCCCCTATGCGCGATTGACCTTGGCGTGTGACGGAGTCTGACGATCGGTGGTTCACGGGGGTGGGTCACGTGCCTCGCCTCGGATCGCGGTCAGGGGACAACCAGTGCTGGCTTCCGCGATCCACAGGTCCCGCCGTGTATCCACATCACGTGCGCAGCTATGAACACAATCTCAGTTGTTGGGAATCGACATGGAGACTTATCCACAAATCCCAGGTCAGTCCCTGTGCTTCGTGGGGGACAGCGTAGTCCCTCGTGTGGGGACAGTATGAGGGCCGCGACAGTGACCCCGCACGTTTGGGCCGTTCGACTCCGAGGCTATCCACAGGTTGGGGAGGGAAGGGAAGGCGTGTCCCATTGTGGCTGAGTGCGGACGGCGGGACGTGGGGGGAGCGGTAGCGTGTGCCATGAGCGCACCCCCGTCCGCCTGGACCATGGGGCGCGCCGCGTACCGGAACGACGCACGAACCCCCTTCTGTGTCGGCGACGTCGTGTTTCGCACCTCGTCACCTCCCGAGTGTGTGGTCGGGGACGAATCCCACCCAGGCGTTTCGGCCTGAGAAGTTCTTGTATGCTAGGTGAGCCACTTTCCACGATGTCCCCTGGAGACTTGCAGTGAGTAAGCGTACGTACCAGCCGAACAACCGGCGGCGCGCGAAGACCCACGGGTTCCGGCTGCGCATGCGTACCCGGGCGGGCCGGGCAATCATCGCCGCGCGCCGGCGCAAGGGGCGCGCGCAGTTGAGCGTTCGCCACTAGAGACGACCGAAGCTTCCCGGACCCCTGCGCCGTGTGCGGAGGGGTCCGGTTCACGTAGTGCACCACTCAACCGAGGCAATGGCGGAATCTGATGTTGCCGCGAAGCAACCGCGTCCGGCACCGAACGGAGTTCCGTCATGTCATGCGTCGTGGGCGGCACGCCGGCGAGGAGGCTCTGGTCGCCACGTTGGTGCGTCCCGCCCCGTCCGGCGTCGACACCGCGGGCGAGGCTGAGGACGCGACGCCCGGACCGCCGCGCGTGGGCTTCGTGGTGGGCAAGGCGGTGGGCGGAGCGGTGGTCCGTAACCGGGTTCGGCGTCGGCTTCGGGAGATCGCCCGGAGGCGTCTTCCTTTGTTGCCGCCGGGTAGCCTGCTGGTAGTGCGGGCCAAACCCGCAGCGGCCCGTTCTGGATACGACAGGCTCGCCCGGCAGTTGGACAGCGCGTTGAGTTCCCTTCTGGCTCCGCGACGCGGACGCCGTCACCGTGCCGGAGATGGGCACAGCAGCCAACTGCGGCGAGCGGAGGCTTCGCGTTCTGATGAGTGAAGGGACCACACCTCTCGCGGCGCGCGTGCTGATCGTGCCGGTGCGCGGATATCAGCGTTTCATCAGTCCCGTGCTCCCGCCGACCTGCCGTTTTTATCCTTCCTGCAGTGCATACGCGGTGCAGGCCCTACGCGCGCATGGTGCGTTGCGTGGGCTGTGGCTCACCGTCCGCCGGCTGGCGCGTTGCCATCCGTTCCACAAGGGCGGTTTGGACCCGGTTCCTCCCGGGCGCTTCGCTCCCCCGGACGAAACCCAGGACGACTCCCAGGGCGCCTCCGGGAATCCGGAGCCGAATCCGTCGTGAGAGCCGAATGAAACCCGAGAAGTAAGGCGGTGGAGATGGAGCTCGCGTGGCTCAGTCCCCTCTATAACGTTGTCGGGCACGCGCTGGCCTGGATCCATGCCGGCCTGAGCTTCGTGCTCCCCCATGACAGTGGATGGGCCTGGGGGCTATCCATCGTCCTGCTGACCGTCGCGATGCGGATCATCCTGTTCCCGCTGTTCGTCAAGCAGATGAACACGCAGCGCAAGATGCAGGACCTGCAGCCGCAGATCCAGAAGGTGCGAGAGCGCTACAAGCACGACAAGCAGCGCCAGCAGCAGGAACAGATGAAGCTGTTCCAGGAGAGCGGCACCAACCCCATGATGGGGTGTCTGCCGATCCTGCTGCAGATGCCGGTGTTCTTCGCACTGTTCCAGGTGCTGCGCAGTGTCGCCGAGGGGCACGCGCGCTACGGCTTCTCCCAGGAGCTCGCGGACAGCGCCCGAGAGGCACTGATCTTCGGCGCGCCGGTTGCTGCCACGTTCACCATGCCGGCGGACGTTCTGCAGAACGACTTCGGCGCGAGCCCGATCCTCGCCAAGGTCGTCATCGCCGTGGCCTGCGCCATCATGGGTCTGACCACGTTCCTCACCATGCGCCAAGGCATCAAGCGCAGCATGAGCCAGATGCCCGACAACCCGATGATGCAGCCGCAGAAGATCATGATGTATCTGGCGCCAGGTTTCGGGCTGTTCGGCCTGGCCATGCCGGTCGGTGTCCTGATCTACTGGGTCAGCAACAACGTGTGGACCATGGCCCAGCAGCACTACCTGTACAAGCGCAACCCGATCGGCGGCAAGAGCGCCAAGGACGACAAGTCCGCGGAGAAGTCCAGCGCCAACGGGCGGGGAACCACGCGTGGTGCGGACACCGCGGAGGACGAGGCGCCTAAGATCGAGCGTAGGCAACCCAGAAAGCAACCGCGGGCGAAGCGGCGGCCGAAGTAGGAGCCCATGGCTGGATCAATCGGGGACCTGACGACCTGAAGGAGATACTCCGCTGTGAGCGAGGGCGAGATGGCAGGGGAGAGGGAGCAAGGGGCGTCGGTCGCCGTTGCCGACACTCCGAACGACGACCGGGAGGATGGCGGCGACCTCGAGCGTGAGGGTGACATCGCCGCTGACTACATCGAGGGCCTGCTCGACATCGCCGACTTCGACGGCGATATCGACATGGACGTCGACGGCGACCGCGCGCTGGTGTCGGTCGTCGGCACCACACTGGACGAGTTGGTGGGGGCCGACGGTGAGGTGCTCGAGGCGCTCCAGGAGCTGACGCGCCTGGCCGTGCACCGGGCGACGGGGCACCGTAGCCGACTGATGCTGGACATCGGTGGGTACCGCGAGGACCGGCGTAAGGAGCTGGCACAGCTCGCCGAGGAAGCGGTGCAGGCCGCACGGGACACCCAGGAAGCACAGTCGCTTGAGCCGATGAGCCCCTTCGAACGCAAGGCGGTGCACGACGTGGTGTCGGACGCCGGGCTGCGTAGCGAGTCCGAGGGCGAGGAGCCCAACCGGTATGTGGTGATCCACCCGGGCTGACCCGCTGCCGGCTCCGGTCTCCCTTTCCTCGCTGCCTGGCTTCACGTGCTGTGCTTCTTTGATTCACGTGCTCTGCTTCCTGGTTTCACGTACTCTGCTTCTTTGTTTCACGTGAAACGGGCGGCGTCAGGTGGCGGGGGAGGGTCGAGGCGCGGACGTCATGGGGCGGTGCTCCCCAGTCGATGCTTCGGCCAACGGATGCGAGGCATCGACCGGGGACGGGAGTCGCGTAGGTCAAGTTTCACACCGAGTTCGCCGGGGTCACCTGCCCCCGCACCCCTGGTTCCGCTGACGATACGGTGAATCCACCGCTGAGCGGAGGGAGTGCGGGGGCATTTGTGGATAAGGAGCCCTGGCGGTTTGGTGGTTTGTCGACATCGATGGAGGGCGGAGTGGCGGGGCGATGACGTCCTCGGATGATTTCGAGATCGAGACCCCCGAGCAGGCGCGAGAACTGTTCGGATCGAACCTTCCTCGGATTGAGAGCTACGTGGAGCTGCTCAGTCGGGAGGGTGTTCGGCGCGGTCTGATCGGCCCGAGGGAAGTCCCTCGACTCTGGGAACGCCATGTGATGAACTGCGCCGTGGTCGAGGAACTCATCCCGTGGGACACTGAGGTCGTCGATCTGGGCTCCGGCGCGGGTCTCCCCGGGATCGTTCTGGCTATTCTGCGACCCGATCTGCGCGTCACACTGCTCGAACCGCTGCTTCGCCGTACGGTGTTCCTTCAGGAAGCCGTGGACTTCCTTGAACTTGACAATGCTGTCGTTTGGCGCGGGCGCGCCGAGGAACAGAAGTCCGAGCTCCGCGCGGGCGTGGTCACCGCACGTGCGGTCGCCCCACTGACGCGGCTCGCACGCTGGGCCCTCCCGCTCCTGCGCCCCGGCGGGACACTGCTCGCCCTCAAGGGCGAGCAGGCCGAGGCCGAGCTGAGGGAGGCATCCATGGAGGTGGCGAAGATTCGCCCCTGCGTCTCCGAGGTGGTCCAGGCGGGTGCGGGTAAAGTCGACCCCGCCACGACAGTGATTCGGATCAAGGTCGTCGGCGAGAATGCCGGTGGGGCGGAGGCGAAGCGGAACCCCAAGGGCAGGAGACAGCGTGGACGAAAGAGGTGAGTTCACTCGTGCACAACAGTCAGCACGGTGACACCGGATTCGAAACCCCTGTTCCGCGAGGGCTGGGCGGACCCGCGGGGACGCAGACACCGTCCACGACGGCCCCCGCGGACTACCAACACCACCCCGGGTCGGCGTCCCCGGCGTCGGGTGCTTCCGGTGGGGCGGTTTCACGTGAAACGTGGGCTGATCCCGTACATGGATCCTCGGCCAGCGCGAGCCAGGGGACGCCGTTCGCGGGTGCCCCGGAGACACACGGCGCCGCGGCGTCGATGACTCCCGCGCACGGTTCCGGTGTGTCGGTCGAGGGTGGCGTGGACCTGGATACCCCGATCGCTCGGGCCGCGCGTGCGGCGATGACGGTGCGGGAGCCTGAGAGTGGCGATTGGCCGCGGCCGTCGCGGTGTCGGGTGATGAGCGTGGCGAATCAGAAGGGCGGGGTCGGTAAGACGACGACCACGGTCAACATCGCCGCCTCGCTGGCCATGCACGGCAATCGCGTCGTGGTCGTGGACCTGGATCCGCAGGGGAACGCCTCGACGGCGCTGGGGGCGGATCGTACCGAGGGTGTGCGCTCGATTTACCACTGTCTGGTCGAGGGTGAGGACCTGATCAAGGTCGCCCACCCGGTCGCCGACATCCCCAACCTGTGGTGCGTCCCCGCCACGATCGACCTCGCCGGCGCGGAGATCGAGCTGGTCTCCTTGGTGGCTCGAGAGTCTCGACTCAAGCGGGCACTGGGCGCGTACGACACCAGCGAGATCGACTACATCCTGATCGACTGCCCGCCGTCACTGGGGTTGTTGACCGTCAACGCGATGGTCGCGGCCGAGGAGGTCCTGATCCCGATCCAGTGCGAGTACTACGCACTGGAGGGTCTCGGTCAGCTGCTGCGCAACGTCGAGTTGGTGCGTACCCACCTCAATCCGGGACTGGCAATCTCCACCATCCTCCTGACGATGTACGACGGGAGGACCCGTCTGGCGTCGCAGGTTGCCGACGAGGTTCGGGAGCACTTCGGTGAGCTGGTGCTGGACACGGTGGTGCCCAGAAGCGTTCGCGTCTCCGAGGCGCCCAGCTATGGTCAGTCGGTGATGACCTACGACCCCGGGTCGACCGGCGCGGTGGCCTACATGGAGGCCGCGCGGGAGATGGCCGTGGCAGGGGCCGCTCAGTGATCGGAACTGAAGGGAGACCGCGGTGAGCCAGCGTCGGGGACTCGGTAAGGGTCTGGGGGCGCTCATTCCCCAGGGGCCGATCGAGACCGAGAGTCCGGGAGTGCCCCCCGGTGGTTCGATGGGGGCCGCGCCGGAGTATCTCGGTGCCTATCTGGCCGAGGTCGCGGTCGCGTCCGTGTCACCCAATCCGCGCCAACCGCGGCAGCACTTCGACGAGGACGCCTTGGAGGAGTTGACGGCCTCCATCGGTGAGGTCGGACTGCTTCAGCCCGTGGTGGTCCGACTCGTGGGCGAGGGCGCCTACGAACTCATCATGGGGGAGCGGCGCTGGCGTGCCAGTAAGGCCGCGGGCTTGGACACCATCCCGGCGATCGTGCGCCGCACGACCGACGACGACCTTCTGCGTGACGCCCTTCTGGAGAACCTGCACCGTCAGGAGCTCAACCCACTGGAGGAGGCGGCCGCCTACCAGCAGCTCCTGGACGACTTCGGCGCCACCCACGAGGAGCTGGCGAAGCGGATCGGCCGGTCCCGGCCGCATATCACCAACACGCTCCGGCTGCTGAACCTGTCGCCCGCGGTACAGCGACGGGTCGCGGCCGGGGTTCTGACGGCTGGCCACGCCCGTGCCCTTCTGTCGGTGGACGACTCGGAGCTTCAGTCCCACCTGGCGCAGCGGATCGTGGCCGAGGGGCTCTCCGTTCGGGCGTTGGAGGAGATCATCGCCCTGGGCATGGACGAGGGACGCAAGAAGCGCAAGGAGCGCCAGCGTCCGGACCGGGCGCCGGAGATGGACGAGTTCGCCGGCCGACTGTCCGACCTGTTGGACACTCGGGTGAAGGTGGATATGGGGCGACGCAAGGGCAAGATCGTGGTCGAGTTCGCCTCACGTGAGGACTTGGAACGCATCGTGTCGGCCATCGGTGAGCGGGGGAACTGAGCCGCTCGCCTTGACGCTTTGTCGACTCCTCGCCGTCGACGTGTCGACTTCACTATTCGTTTCCCCGTGGGGGCCGTGGTCACAGGACCACGGCCCCCACGGCGTTCGCGGGCGCGTCGGCTCTCACGGCACGGAGTCGGCGGAGCGTCCGGTGGACTGGGGGACAAATCCACACGTCGACATCTCTCCTGTCGTGAGCGGCGCATGGGCCCGGTGTGGCGGCCGGTGGGACCGGAGTGGGAGTACCCCCTGTCGTGGAGTCGTGGAGGATCAGACGTTCCCTCGAGACCTCCTGTCGTCCTGTCGTCCAGTGACTCGGCGAGTCCTGTGGGGCTCCGTGCGCTGGGGCAGACGAAAGGGGGCCCGGGAGAGTCTCCCGGGCCCCCTTCATGTCCCTTGTTTCACGTGAAACGGCGCGAGAAACGCACGCCGTACGAGGAGGGTCAGATGAAGTCCTTGAGTTCCTTCAGCATGGCCGCCTTGGGCTTGGCGCCCATGATCTGCTTGACGACCTCGCCGCCCTTGTAGACGTTCATCGTGGGGATCTGCATCACACCGTAGACCTGGGAGGTCTTCGGTTCCTTGTCGATGTTCATCTTGACGATGGTGATCTTGTCGCCGTGTTCCTGGGCGATCTGCTCGAGCACCGGAGCCACCTGGCGGCATGGGCCGCACCACTCCGCCCAGAAGTCGACGAGGACCGGCTTGTCGCTCTCCAGCACGTCCGCGTTGAAGCTGGCGTCGGTGACTTCCTTGACACTGCCCACCTTGTTACCCCTTTGCGTGTCGGCGGTTGATTAGTCGTTGAGGTCGGCGAGGAACCGCTCCGCGTCGAGCGCGGCGGAGCATCCGGTGCCGGCGGCCGTGACGGCCTGACGGTAGGAGTGGTCGACGACGTCGCCACAGGCGAACACGCCGGGCACGTTCGTCTTCGTCGTGGGGGAGTCGACGGACAGGTAGCCGTCGGCGTCAAGGTCGAGCTGGTCGGTGAACAGCTCGACCCGCGGGTCGTGGCCGACCGCGATGAAGAGACCCGTGACCTGGAGGTCACTCGTCTCGCCGGTGTTGGTGTTGCGCAGGCGCAGCGAGCTCACCTTGGTGTCGCCGAGGACCTCGGTGACCTCGGTGTCCCACAGGAAACGGATCTTCTCGTTCGCGAACGCCCGCTCCTGCATGATCTTGCTGGCGCGGAGCTGGTCGCGACGATGGATGATGGTCACCGACTTCGCGAACCGGGTGAGGAACGTCGCTTCCTCCATCGCGGTGTCGCCACCGCCGACGACGGCGATGTCCTGGTCGCGGAAGAAGAACCCGTCACACGTGGCGCACCACGAGGTGCCGCGGCCGGAGTACTCGTCCTCGCCCGGCACACCGAGCTTGCGGTGCTGCGACCCGGTGGCGACGATGACGGTTCGGGCCAGGAAGGTCTGGTCACCCGATTTGACGACTTTCGGATTCGCCGTCAAGTCGACTTCGGTGACGTCCGCGGCGCGGAGGTCGGCGCCGAAGCGCTCGGCCTGCTTGCGCATGTTGTCCATGAGATCAGGACCCAGGATCCCGTCGGGGAACCCAGGGAAGTTCTCCACATCGGTTGTGGTCATCAAAGCCCCACCCGCGGTGACTGAGCCTTCGAACACCAGGGGTCGAAGCTCCGCTCGCGCCGCGTAGACCGCGGCCGTGTATCCCGCGGGTCCGGAACCAATGATGATCACGTTACGCACGTCACTCACGCTGGCCGGCCCCTCTGCAGTGGTCACATCGCTGTGCTGGTCTCAAAGTCGTTCAGTACCAACAGATGGTAGGGGCAGGCCATTCCCGCCGGGGCCATGTCCCTGGTGAGGGCATGACCACGACGGGAACGAGCGTCGTCGACGCGCCTAGGGCGCGGACACCGTGCCCGAGTCGAGCGCTTCCGCGGAACCGGAGTCCGCCGCGCCACAGGTGTCGGCGACGACTCGGTAGTGAAACTCCTCGGTGGACTCCGGTGGGAGTCCGGCGCTGTCGACCAGGACCCAGGCCGTCACGCCCTCATACTCCGCGAGGTCGACGAGGAAGGGATGACTGCCGCCTTCCTCAACAACCTGTGCGGTGCAGGCCGCGAGGGCCTCAGGCTCGGCCTGGGCGGCCGGAGGCGCGTCCGTGGTGTCCGCGTCGCCGGCAGGGTCCTCCTCCAGTGGCACAGAGTCAATGAGTTGTGACACCTGGGAGTCGATCGCGTCCGCGGTATAGGCGGTCCCGCTCTCCACGGAGGCCTTGTACGGCTGGGCGATCTCCGGGTCGTCCTGTGGAGCCGGTTCGGCCACCGCTGGTCCCTCGGCCGACTTGTCGGCGAGTACGGAGTTGAGGACGGCGATACCACCGCCGACGACGAACACCGCGGCCGCCGCGGCCACGAGCATCGGAGTCCACCGACTGAACCGGGTCTTGTGCGTCAGGTGCAGCACCTGCGCCGATCCGGTGTCCTCTCCGTCCGACGGAGGCGTGCCACCGTCGGAACCGGACCTCCCCCGGGCGAACTCCGCGGCCAGGCGCTCGTCGAGGGCCTGCGCGGTGGACGGGGGCAGGGAGGGGAGATGGTCGGTGGTGAGCGTCGCCGAGGCGTCGTCCACCTGTTTGAGGAACACGTCACCCAATGGTGGGCTGGGCGACGTACGAAGCAGCGATGCGGTCTCCTCCAGCCCCGAGAGCGCCGCGTCACACTCCGCGCACTCGGCGATGTGGGAACGCATCACAGCCGCGTCATCCTCCTCGAGCGCTCCTTCGTGGTACAGAGCGATAAGAAGCATGCTCGCGTCTTCTTCGTCCAGCGGCTCCTCGACATAGCGTCCGAGGGCCACGGACTCGACGTGCGACGTCACGATCCCTTGCCACCTCCTCCGTGAGATGTGACGTCTGAGGGAGGCTGTCGGTTCCTGAGATGCTGCAGATAGGGCAGAAGTCGGGACCTACCGCGCGCACACCGACTCTTCACCGTGCCCGGAGCGATCGCGAGAATTGTCGCCGCCTCGTCAACGCGATATCCCAACATGTCGACAAGGATGAGAGCGTGCCGCTGCTCCTCGGGGAGCTGCCTCAGGGCGTCGTGGACGTCGATCGACGCGTCGCTGGAGGAAGCGGGGTCGTTCGGCGTCCCACGCGTGTGCTCGTGCGCCAGGAGGTCCAGGTTCGCTCCGTCCCCGGACGGGTAGTGGGGCCGGACCATCTTGCGTCGCAGCCGGTCGTTGCAGGCGTTGATGACGATCCTGTGCAGCCATGTGGTGACCGCCGAGTCGCCACGGAAGCGGTGCGCCGCCCGGAACGCCGACAGGAAGGCGTCCTGCAGCGCGTCGGACGCCTCCTCGGGGTCGCCCAGGACACGGATCGCGACCGCCCACATGCGGGCGCGGTGTCGACGAACGAGCTCACCGAAGGCGCGTTCGTCACCCTGCCGATGCTGTTCGAGGAGCTCGGGGTCTGACAGGTCGGGAGGTTCAGTCAGCGCGTTCACGGGGTTCCACGCAGCTCCAGGTCATTAATCGTGGCGCGGTACTTCGAGCCGTCCGAGGCCAGCTCGGTGAACCACACGACGACGTAGCGTCCTTCGGCGGGCTCATCCAGCGTAATGGCGGTCTCACCACTCGCCCCAGTGTCGGAGTGGACACTGGTTAGTGCCCCCAGGTCGGCCTCGTCACCGACGAGCAGCTCGTAGGAGGTGGCTCCGTCACCGAGGTGCAGGTCGGCTTCGTTGATCTCCACCGTGTCCCCCATGTCGACAAGGAGACCCACGCCGTCCTTGAGGTTGCCCAGTTGGGCGCTCGTGTAGCCCTGGGTGTTCCACTGTGTGCTCGGGTCGCCGTCGATGGCGAGGTCGGCCTTGTCGCCGTGTTCGTCACCGTCGCCCTGTGGGTCGAAGCCGTCGGCACTCGCCGGTTGCAGGACCTCGAACTCCTCGCTCGCCTCGTCCTCCGTGTCCTCCGGCTCTTCGCTCACGGCGGGACCGTAGTCGTTCCACTGGCTGCCGAGTGACCAGGCGCCGAGGACGACGGCGACGAGTACCAGGAGCCCGACGGCCGCCACGGCGATTCGAGGGGTCATCGATCGTCGCTCGGCGTTCGCGCGACGACCACCCCCACCGGAGGACGGGTGCGCCCCACCCGACGGTGCCGCCGCGTTGGAGGGAGATCCCACGGCCGTCGCGGCCGCCGCGGGGGCGGGAGGCGCGGGTGGGGACGCGGGCAATGGCATGACCCGCGGGAGCGCGGCCAGTGCGTCGGCGACCTCGCGGGGGTTGCGCAGTGGCGCCCCACTGCGTCCGCCGTCCTGGAAAGCGGACCGACGGACGATGTCGTTGGCGGCCTCGGGGATCCCGGCCCGGACCTGGCCTGGATCACACGGGGCGCCGGCCACGATGGGAGCGGGACGTAGACCGTGGTTTCCCTCACCGGGCCACAACGCCGTGAGCGCCGCGTACAGCAGACGACCCAGGCCAATGGCGTCGGCCAGCTCGGGATCCTCGGTGGAGATCCCGTGGAGGGCGGCGTCCACGCACACACCGGTGATCTTCACCGAGCCGCCGGCGGTCCAGATGAGCTTGCGAGGGGTGAGGCACACGTGGTGCAGGCCGGCGGCGCCGGCGGCGGCCAGCGCCTCGGCGGCCTCACCGACGAGGCCTGTGGCCCACTCCGACTCACGCGGTCCCTGCGCGAGTAGATCGGTCAGGGTCTGCCCGGCGATCCACTCCTCGACGACGTAGGGCTGTGCGCCACGGTCGTCGGCGTCGAAGACCTGGGTCAGTCGAGAGTCGGCGATACGACTCGCGGCCCTGGCGGCCCGGACGACCTCCCCTGTTCGGGGGAACCCCGGTGCGAACGTGCGGATCGCGACAGGGCGGGCCAGGATCTCGTCGGTCGCCTTCCACAGCGCGGCCCCGCCGGACTCGTTGACCAGATCCTCAAGCAAATAGCGGCCGGCGACCCGTGCGCCGGGTTCGATCATGGAGGTGCTCATAGTGGGAGGGGTGGACACAACACGGTCCTGCGCGGCCGAACCACGAGACTCGGGATGCTCATGTTGTGTCTTCCGAACCTCCCTTCCGAGGTCTCGGTGTAAACCGCTCGCATGACACGGCGCGAACCGGGCCACGCGAGCGGCAACAAAAGTTCCGTTCCATGCTAGGACGCGTAGAGAATCCCGCTGGTGGACAGGTGTGACGTGATTCGCACGTCAGAGGGTTCTGGGGCTGGTTACGTAGGGTCATACGCCGCTGATCACCGGCGGCGTAGCACGCGCGTGCGGGCCACTTGGACGATGGTTGTGACTTCCGTCACTTTAAGCATTCTCGCCACGAGAATGAAGAGCATGGCGCCGATGCCTCCCCCGATCGCGAGGGCGGCGATGGCCGAGAGCGTGGGCGGGAAGATCACGTCGAAGGTGAGCTGCATGGCCGCACCGAAGATCATGCTGGGAACGCAGGCGACGTAGAGCAGGAGGATCGTGCGGAGCGTGCGCTTCCCGTCCAGTCCGTCGAGCCGCTTGTTGAGGATGGTCCACGCGAAGATCGACCCGATCACGTAGTAGAGGCCGTAGGTCACGGGGAGCCACAGCACCACCTGCTGCGGCGGGACGAGGAAGAGCAACGCGAACGAGGTGACACCGTGCGCGAGCTCGGCGGGGATGGCGATGAACGCGGGGGAACGGGTGTCGCCGAGGGCGTAGAAGATGCGTTGGAGCAGTTGGAAGAGAGTGAACGGGATCAACATCAGGGAGAAGATCCGCAGGATCTTCCCGATCATCGCCGCGTCGTCCAACGACGTGCTGCCCTGGGCGTAGACGAGCACACACAGCGGAACGGAGAAGACGACCAACGCCATCGAGATCGGGATGATCAACGTGGCGGAGAGCCGGAACCCTCGGGAGAAGTCGCTGCGGACGAGGTCCTTGCGACCGTCGGCGACATGGGCGCTGAGTCGGGGGAGCAGCGCCGTGATCACCGTGACCGCGATGATGGCGTAGGGGAGCTGGAAGAGCAGGAACGCGTACTTGTACGCGGTGATGCCGGCTCCCGCGGCGTCTCCCTCCGCCGCCGCGCGCACACCGGCCGCGTTCGCCACGTTGGTGGAGATCAGCATTCCGACCTGGGCGATCCCGATGTACATCATCATCCAGGAAGCCGCCCGCATGGCCTCGCCCATGCCGGAGCCCCGGAGGTCCAGGCGCGGGCGCCAGGAGAATCCGGCGCGCCACAGCGCGAACATCAGGATGGCGGCCTGGATCACCTGGCCGAGGGTCGTTCCGATGCCCAACAGGGCGATCTGCGAACCGGTGATCGTCTCCGGGGTGGAGTTCGTGCCGGCGACGACGATGAACATCACCGCGACAGCGATGATCGTCAGGTTGTTCATCACCGGAGCCCACATCGGGGCGATGAGGTGGCCACGCGCGTTGAGCATCGCGCTCACGATGCCGCTGCCGCCGATGAAGAAGATCTGCGCGAGCAGGAAGCGGGCGAGGTAGACCGCCACCTCGTGTTGCTGCGGGCCGAACTCGCTCGCGTAGAGCCGGATCAACAGCTCGGCGCAGAGGATCGCGCCCACCGTGATGAGCAGGAGAGCCAGGAGACCGGTCGTGAACAGTCGCTGTTCGGTGGCGTTGCCGCCGTCGGGGTCCGCCTTACGACGTTTCACGAGAAACGGTACGAAGACGCTGGCCAGGAGGCCACCGATCAGCAGGTCGTTGACGATGAACGCGACACTGTTGGCCGTGTAGTACGCGTCGCCCAGGAGGTGCGTTCCCAGCGCGGCGGCGAGCATGATGGTGCGCAGGAAGCCGGTCCCGCGGGAGAAGACGGTACCGACCGCCATGAAGGCACTGGTACGGAAGAGGTTCGGCCCCCGCGCGGTATGTGCCGCGCCACCAATCTCGTCGCCTTCCTCGCCCGGCCGGTCCGCCGTCCCCGCGTCCCCGAAGTCGGTCGGGTCGTGCGTCGTGCGGAGTCCGGTGTCGGCCTGGCTCGCGGGTTCGGAGCGCTCGACGGCGTCCAGGACCTCCTCCGGGCTCGGCACGCGTTGGAGGACTCGCTCGTCCCGTTGACCGGAGTTCACTTCTGACACTTCCGCACCCTTCCTCGATACGTCGGTGCGCAGGGGGGCCGTGCAGGGGCAGTGCACGGTGCCTTACGTCCCGGAGCGCGCCGGGGACCTGACTATCCGCGACGAAGGCGGGACCGAACCAGGTCGGTCATGGCCCGCAGCTCCCGCACCCGCAGGATCCAAGTCATCAGCAAGAACAGGGGCGCACCGAGGAGACAGCCGACCACGGGGGCACCGATATCCGTGCCGAGCCCCGCGCCGAACTGGTTGTCGAAGAACCAGTATGTCGCGATGCCGATCGCCGCGCTGGGCAGAGCGGCCACGTACAACCGGAACAGTGTGCCACATATGGCCTTTCCGTCAAGCCCTCCGAGTCGGTGGCTCAGAACGCCCGCCGCGATGAGGATGCCGGACAGGAAGGACAACATGAACCCGGCGGACACACCGATGACGACCCGGTCCGGCGGCAGCAGGATCGACGCCGTGGCGGCGAGCGCGCCGTGGACCACTACGTTGCCGATGGAGATCAGCGCCGGGGTCCGGGTGTCGCTCATGGCGTAGAAGACCCGAAGCATGAGCTGGAAGATCGTGAAGGGCAGCAGCCCCAGGATCATGACGGTCAGCACGAGGCCGATGTTGGTCGCGTCGGCGGTACTGGTGGCGCCGCGGGCGAAGACCAGTCGGGACAGGGGTACCGCGTAGATGGCGATCGCCAGGGACAGCGGCACCAGGATGAAGGCCGAGACGCGCAGTGTCCTGGAGAAGCCGGCGCGCACGTCCGCCCAGCGCTGGTCGGCGGCGTGGGCGCTCATGGTGGGAAGCAGCACGGTGATCAGGGAGACGGCGACGATCGCGTACGGCAACTGGAAGAGCTGGAAGCCGTAGGAGTAGGCCGTGATTCCGGCCCCGACCTCGTATCCCTGTTCCACGCTCATCACGCCGGCGCGGTTGGCGGCGTTGGCGGTGATCACGAAACCGATCTGCGTGGTGCAGAGGTACACGAACATCCAGCCGGCGCTGCGCAGTGCCTCACCGAGTCCGGAGTTGCGCAGGTCGAACCGGGGCCGCCACCGGAACCCGCTCCGGCGCAGCGAGACCAGCAGGATGAGGGCTTGGGCGACCATGCCGAACGCGGTGCCCAGACCCAGCAGGGTGAGCTCACCCGAGGTCACGGACTCGGGGGTCGGCTCCGGGCCGGACACGAACAGGAAGAGGGCCGCCACGATGATGATGACGACGTTGTTGGCGATGGGGGCCCACGCGCCGATCGCGAAGCGCCCCCGGGTCTGCAGCATGGCGGTGGCCAGGCCGCTGAGGCCGATGAAGAAGATCTGTGCCAGGAGGAAGCGCGCCAGGTAGACGGCGGCGTCGTACTGGGAGGAGGTGAAGCTTCCCCCGTAGAGACGGATGAGGATCTCCGCCCCGAGGATCGCCACGAGGGTGACGGTGCCCAGGGCCAGCACGGCGGCGGTGAACAGCCGGTTCTCGTTGGCCACACCCCCGTCGGCGTCGCGTTTGCGTCGACGCACCAGCAGCGGCACGATCACGCTCGCCATCAGACCGCCGATGAGCAGGTCGTTGATGATGAACGTGATGGTGTTGGCCGTGTTGTAGGCGTCGGCGAGGAGGTGGGTCCCCACCGCCGCCGCCAGCATGATGACCTTGCCAAACCCGGTCAGTCGGGAAACCAGCGTCCCGACCGCCATACCGACACTCGAGCTCATCATCCCGCGCTCGGTGCTGTCCCCTTCGCCGGCGCTCCCGCCGGAGCCGTCGCCGGGGGAAGGCTGGTCGTTCGTGGTGTCAGTCGCCACCGGGCTCCTTCGAAGAGACGTGTTCGACCTTCCGCGTCCTGGTGCGGCGCCACTTGCGGATCGCGCGAGGCAGCATCAGGGCCAGCAGTAACGCGGCCGCCGCTCCACTCACCAGGAGGGCGGAGGTTCCCAAACCCGTGACATTGACCGGCTGGGTCGTCTCCTGTGCGGAGATCGGTTCGCCGTCGGGATTGTGCAGATTCAGGTGCAACAGGGTTCGGCCGTTCACCGTAGCGGACAACGGGACGTGGACCGTAGTCCGACTTCCCGGGCCGATCTCCATCGTCTCGGTGTAGTCGCCGACCGCGAGGCGCTCGCTGTTCTCGGAGAAGACCGACAGGGTCACCGAGACGGAGTAGGGAAGGTCGTTGGCCACCAGAATCGGGGCCTCACCGGTCTTGCTGGCCATCATGACGGGCTCGCCGGGGAGGATCCGGACGTCGTTGGTGGCCTCCTCGACCGCGACTTCGGTTCGGTCCATGGCCTGCGCGGCCTCACTGTCGTCCTCCCGCCAGGCGGCCGACTCCAGCCGGAGCACCGACCGACGGAAGGGGTCCTCGTCGTCCACGAGGATGCTGTTGAAGAGACGCAGCGAGCCGTGGAGTTCCTCCATCCTCTCCACGTTGTCCTCGCCGCCGATCCAACTGCCGCCCGCGCCGTACTCGGGGCCCTGTCTCCCGGTGTCCTCGATGGGCTGGGCGCCGTCGGCGACGTCGGTGAGGTCCACCGGGTCCAGCCAGGGCAGGTCCTGGGAGGCCTCCAGTACCCCGGTGGCTAGCTCCGGTCCCGGGTCCCATTGGGTCGGTGGAACGGCCACCACGGACTGTTCCGCGTCCGGCTGCTCCGCGGCGATCATCACGGTCTCGGCGCTGAACCGTTGCAGCGCGAGGGCGGAGTCGGCGCGGCTCTGCCCGTTGACCGACAACGCGCTCGTGAGCTGCGCGTCGGCGACGACACCGACGGCGGGCTCACCCTCGTCGGTCTCGAAGGGAAGCTCGACGGCCGGGGGGTGGGTCGCGCCGGACCAGGGGTCCGAGGGGAGCACGGACTCGCGGAGCAGAATGGTGTCGGCGCCCTTGTCGACGAGGAACCGCGCTGTCTCCTCGTCGACATGTCCATTTGGCGGCCAGGCGAGTTCCCGGTCGGCGTCGTAGTTCAGGACCTCGCCCACCGTCTGGCGCCCCAGTGTCACGCCCGCGTCCGCGTCCGTGTCCATCCCGCCGGCCAGCAGGGCGGAGATGTCCGGGTTGGCGTAGGGCGTCGCCAGGATCGACTCGCCCTCCAGGGTGTCCCGCGCCTGGTCGAGCCAGAGCTGGGCGTTGGTGTCGGCCTCGAGCTCCTCGAAGGAGGGGCCGGTGGGGCCGGGGCTCTCCGCGGCGTCGACGAGGAGTTGTGAGCCCTCGCCGGAGAGACGGTCGACGTCGTCGAGGAGTCCGGGGTCGATCGCCCAGGTGACCGGTGCCCCCTGTTCGCCCGCCGTCAGCAGACGGCTCAGCCGTCCGCCGGGAATGACGTCCTGGGCGAGGGAGTCGGTCAGGAAGGTGTCGGCGTCCGCGCGGTGCGGGCGGTCCATCAACGGCCACACCCAGGCGATCTGGGTGGGCTCCACGTCGACGTCGTCGGGCAGGTAGGGAAGGAACGTGCGGACCGCGGCGAGCTGCTGCCCGGCGGCGTCCACCGCCTCGACCGCGATCGGGTAGACACCGAAACCGCCGAGCGTGAGGTCGTCGGCGTCGAACCGCAGTGAGTACTGCTGGCGCGCCCCGGGCTCCATCGAGCCGTCGGCGTCCCACTCCGGGCCGAACACCTGGGGGATGCCGCGGTCGCCCTCGGCGAAGTCGGCGAGCTCCTCGCGGCTCTGCAGGGGAGTGGAGGAGTAGCGAAGCCGGATCCGGACCTCGTCCAGGGCCTCATCCGTGGTGTTGGCCAGAGAGCCGTTCAACGTGATCTCGTCGTCCGGATCCACCGCCTGCGGCGTGATCTCGTCCACCGTGAGTGTCTCGCCGTCGGTCGCGCCGACGGGGTCCCCGGCCGCGGGAGTGGCCACGACGACAAACGCGGACAGGGCCGCGACGATCAGAGCGAATAGGCGCATTCCTCGGATACCCGTCACGTGGGAGTTGGTTAACGCCAAGTTATCCCCTCGCGCACCCTTGGATGCGCATCGTGGTTCGTGGTAGGTCCGGGCCGGACGGACCGTTGGAGCCCGAAAGTTCGGCACACACAGGTCACCGACCGATACGTTCGGTCACGGTATCTGGGGGTTGTGTGGTGGGGCTCGCGTGAACCGGGCGGGCGGACGGGGTGAGCGCCGCCGGTAACCTTTCCGGGAAGCCGTCCGGATCGATTCGTGAGTGAGATGCCCAGAGAAGACCACGTGGCCGCCACACAAGCCGCACCCACTTCCGGGGTGTCCGCGACGAACATGATGGAACTCAGCGACCATCAGCGTGCGTCCCTGGCGCGCCTCTCGCACAGTTTCGGGACCACGGTCACCGAACTCGGGCGTATGTTCGCCGACGCGGGATTCCAGCTCGCCGTCGTGGGCGGTCCGGTGCGCGACGTCCTGCTCGGGCGCCCGGCGCACGACCTCGACCTCACCACCGACGCCCACCCGGAACAGATCCTCGCCCTGGCCGAGCCCTGGGCCGACACCGTGTGGACGGTGGGCATCGAGTTCGGCACCGTTGGCCTGCGCAAGGGCGCGCACCATTTGGAGATCACCACCTTCCGCAGCGAGTCTTACGATCCGACGTCGCGGAAGCCCGACGTCGAGTACGGCACGTCACTGGAAGGGGACCTGCGCCGCCGCGACTTCACCGTGAACGCGATGGCCGTGACCCTGCCCGACGCCACGTTCGTCGACCCGTTCGGCGGTCTCGTCGACCTCGAGGCGCGGCGACTGGCCACCCCCGGTTCGCCCGAGGACTCCTTCAACGACGACCCACTGCGCATGATGCGGGCGGTCCGCTTCTCCGCCCAGTTGGAGTTCGGGATCGACGCCCAGGTCGGTGCCGCGATCCGGGGCATGGCGGACCGGCTGACGATCGTCTCCGCGGAGCGGATCCGCGACGAGCTCACCAAGCTCATGCTGAGTCCTGATCCGCGCACCGGGGTCGAGCACATGGTCGAGCTGGGGCTCGCCGAGCACGTGCTTCCCGAGGTGCCCAAGATGAGCCTGGCGATCGACGAGCATCACCGGCACAAGGACGTCTACGAGCACTCGCTCACGGTGCTGGACCAGGCCGTCGCGTTGGAGCGCGAGCGCGGTATGGAGCCGGACCTCGTGCTGCGACTCGCCGCGCTGCTGCACGACGTCGGAAAGCCCAAGACGCGCGCGTTCGAGTCCGGTGGCCGGGTCACCTTCCACCACCACGAGGTGGTGGGGGCGTCAATGAGCCGCAAGCGACTCAACGCGCTGCGGTTCTCCAAGGACACGGTCAAGGACGTCAGCGGTCTCGTGGCGCTGCACCTGCGGTTCCACGGGTACGGCAAGGGCGAGTGGACCGACTCGGCGGTACGCCGCTACGCGCGGGACGCCGGCCCGCTCCTGTCCCGGCTGCACATCCTCACGCGGGCCGACTGCACGACCCGCAACCGGCGCAAGGCCACGGCACTGGCCCGCGCCTACGACGACATCGAGCGGCGCATCGAACGGCTCTCCCAGGAGGAGGAGCTGAACAAGGTCCGCCCCGACCTCGACGGTAACGAGATCCAGCGGATCCTGGGGATCGGCCCTGGGCCAGGCGTGGGGAAGGCCTGGAAGTTCCTGCTGGAACTGCGCCTGGAGAACGGGCCGATGGACAAGGCCGACGCCGAGGCGGCCCTCCGGGAGTGGGCGGCCGGAGCCGACCTGACCTGATTCCCGCCGCTCTCAGCTGGGGGACGCGGTGTCGACACGGCGTCGCGCCGACATGTCGACACCGCCACTCGTCGCCTCGACGACAACCGGGGTGAGTCACGGGGCGGACGCCGTGGGACCCGCTGGGACGTCACTCGACCGGGTAGAGCACACCGTCGGAGACGTCGTTGGAGCTGATGTCGGCGGCACCCCAGTCGTGGAAGACGATCTCCGCGTCGCCGGTGTTCGCGCAGCTCTGGTCCTGGTGTTCGGGCACGACCTCGTAGTCGAAGCGCAGGGTGTCATCGGTCCAGACCACACCGCTCACGTCCCACTCACACAGGTCGAAGGCGAAGTCCTGGCTGGTCTCCTCGGCGTGGACGACCTCGTTGCCCTCGATCGTGACGGACACGTCGAAGAAGCCGTGGATGTCGCCCGAGCTGTCGTACTGGGTGAGGGTGCCCGCCCACTCGCCGTCGACGTCGAACCCCGGGCCCTCCCCGGTGGCGCCGGGACGGTTACTGACGGGGTCCTCGTTGGCCTCGGAGTCGGCGAAGAACAGAACGAAACCCACGACACCGACGAGGAGGAGGATCGCCGCGGCGACCACCGAGATGATGACGACCGCCACGGTGTTCCCCCCACTCGAGGGAGGTTTGGGGGCGGCGCCGTAGCCGGGCTGCGGGGCGTACTGGGGACCTGTCCCTGGATGGGGCCCGTACTGGCCCCCGGGCGGGTACTGCGGTGGGTAACTCATGGTGTCCCTCTCCTCGCTCTGTCCCCTCTACCGCGTTCGCGGTCACACAGGGTGTCCACGCCGGCCAAGACCCGCGGTTGTCTAATGGTCAGACGTTGCCACACTCAGGAACGTTCCCACAAAAAAGGGACCCCGCTTCCGTGGACCCGGTGAGGTCGGAGAAGCGGGGTTCGGGCTCCGTGGGTGGGCGGGTCAGTTGTCGGTCTTGCCCGCGATGAAGTCCTCCACCAGTTGGTACGCCTCGGAGTCGGAGTACTGGCGCGGAGGTGACTTCATGAAGTAGGACGACGCGGACTCCAACGGGCCGCCGATGCCCCGGTCCTTCGCGATCTTCGCGGCGCGGATGGCGTCGATGATGATCCCGGCGGAGTTCGGGGAGTCCCAGACCTCCAGCTTGTACTCCATGTTCAGCGGGGCGTCGCCGAAGGCACGGCCTTCGAGGCGTACGTAGGCCCACTTGCGGTCGTCCAGCCACGGAACGTGGTCCGAGGGACCGATGTGCACTGAGCCCGCGCGCATCTCGTGTGGCACCTGCGACGTGACCGACTGGGTCTTGGAGACCTTCTTGGAGACGAGCCGCTGCCGCTCCAACATGTTCATGAAGTCCATGTTCCCGCCGAAGTTGAGCTGGTAGGTACGGTCCAGCACGACCCCGCGGTCCTCGAAGAGCTTGGCGAGTACCCGGTGGGTGATCGTCGCCCCGACCTGGGACTTGATGTCGTCGCCGACGATCGGGACGCCGGCCTCGGTGAACTTCGCGGCCCACTCCGGGTCCGAGGCGATGAACACCGGCAGCGCGTTCACGAAGCCGACACCGGCGTCGATTGCGCACTGGGCGTAGAAGCGGTCCGCCTCCTCCGAGCCCACCGGAAGATAGGAGACCAGGACGTCGGCCTTGGTCGCCTTGAGCACCGCGACCACGTCGACGGCGTCCTCGGTCGACTCCTCGATGATCTCGCGGTAGTACATGCCGAGACCGTCGAACGTGGGCCCGCGCTGTACCGTCACACCCGTCGGCGGGACGTCGGTGATCTTGATGGTGTTGTTCTCGCTGGCCACGATGGCGTCAGCGAGGTCGTGTCCGACCTTCTTCGCGTCGACGTCGAAGGCGGCGACGAACTCGATGTCCCGCACGTGGTACGGACCGAACTGCGTGTGCATCAGGCCGGGTACGCGGGTGCCAGGGTCGGCATCTCGGTAGTAGTGAACGCCCTGCACAAGTGAGGCAGCACAGTTCCCCGCGCCTACGACGGCTACGCGTACCGAAGCCATGGGTGGTCTCTCCTTCAACGTCGTGAGCAAGTTGTCTGTCGGTGTCGCACGGACACCGACGTGTCGCGTGGCAGGCTGCGCAGCGCGCTGCGTAGCTCTCTCAGGTATTGGGGGCGGCGGCTTGTTCGCGTTCGCGCCGGATCAGGTCACTCAACCAACGCACCTCCCGTTCCACCGACTCGGCACCGTAACGGCGGAGCTCATAGGTGTAGGGGTCGACGCGCTGCCGCGAGTCGTGGGTGACGGAGCGAAACCGCTCCAGGCGCTCCTGTAACCGCTCACGTCGCTCTTCCAGAATGCGCAGCCGGACGTCGGCGCGGGTGGAGCCGAAGAGTGCGAAGTGGACCCCGAAGCACTCGTCGTCGGAGATGGCGGGCCGGGTCTCCGCCAGCATCCGGCGCAGGTGTTGCCGACCCTCGGGGGTGAGTTGGTAGATGATGCGCGAGCGCCGGTTGAGGGACATCGTCTGTTGGGTGGGCGGGTCCTGCTGCGAGATGAGTTCCTCGTCCAGGAGTTCGCGGAGGCACGGGTAGAGCGAGCCGTAGGAGAAGGCTCGAAACACGC
Organism: Spiractinospora alimapuensis; assembly: GCF_018437505.1. Taxonomy (NCBI): domain Bacteria; kingdom Bacillati; phylum Actinomycetota; class Actinomycetes; order Streptosporangiales; family Nocardiopsidaceae; genus Spiractinospora; species Spiractinospora alimapuensis. Next base: position 3,584,358 of record NZ_CP072467.1, read on the forward strand.
CCAACTCAGTAGTGAGGTGTTTTCGCAGCTCATAGCCATGCATGGGAGTATCCTGGAGGAGGCCGAGCACCGCGAGCCGCAGGATCCTGGCTCGTCGCGTGGTCATTCCCACACCCCTCGTCGTCGGTCCGTCCCGCACGGGCCCGACACTGAGGGTCGGACCGCCGGAGTTGCCGGCTTTGTCGTGTTCCGTGCGTACTCGAGTATATCGAAGCAATATATCGTGCTGATATATGGCTGCCTAAGAACGACACCAGGTGTGTCCAGCCGTGCCGAATCTCGCCCGCGCGAACCCTCGCGATCTTCGGTGGTTTGCCCCTACCCTGACACCCATGTGTGTGATGTGCTCCGCGGTGCCCGGTTGGCGTGAGCGAGCGGTAAGCTCGCGCGCAAGCCGTGCCCTGCGGTGGGACACGAACGGTCCGCCCCGCCGCTCTCCAGGCGGAGTTGGCTGACGCATGGTGGCTCCTCCCGTACGCCAGGGGAGCTCACTCGAAGGTCGCGCATCGGGTCCGATGCCTGGACTTCGGGGACAGATCACGGCCCGGACGTCATGGACGCCGACAATCGGTCAAGTCCGGGTAATTGGGAACAGATGGCGGCAAACCTTGGACGCCCACGGACCGTCCAATAGGCAGGACTCGCGAGAGCCCCCGAGTTCCACCTGGATACCCGATCCCGGAAGCGCCGGGCCCCCTCCTGCATGACGGAGCCCCGGACCAGTACGTAATGAGGACGCGTGAGTACCGAGAGACGACGAAGTTCCGGCGGTCGCCGACGCGCCGACTCCGGCCGCGGTGGTGGCCGGGGGCGCAAACCGGCCCGGGGTAATGCCTTCCAACGGTTCTGCTCCAAGGCGTGGAAGCCCTTCCTCGCCGTGTCTGGCCTGGGTCTGGTCGGTGCGATCGCTTCCTTCGGCATCGCCTACGCCATGACGCCGGACATCGAGGACATCGAGGCGCAGGCCGACGCGTCGCAGCAGGCGACGGTGATCCGCTTCGCGAATGAGGACGAGGTCGGCACCTTCGGTGAGATGAACCGGGTGCCCATCACTTACGACCAGATCCCCGACAGCGTCGTCAACGGGGTCCTCTCCGCGGAGCAGCGGGCGTTCTTCGACGAGCCCGCGATCTCGCCCACGGGTACCGCCCGAGCGGTCCTCTCCCTCGGTGCCGAGGGCGGTGGTTCCGGCATCACCCAGCAGATGGCCCGGAACTACTACGACGGGCTCTCCCAGGAACGCTCCTACATGCGGAAGATCAAGGAGATCCTGATCTCCTTGAAGGTGGATCAGACTCTCAGCCGAGAGGAGATCCTCACGCAGTACCTGAACACCATCTACTTCGGCCGCAACGCCTACGGCGTCCAAGCCGCGGCCCAGGCCTACTTCGACAAGAACGTCGAGGACCTGGACGACGCCGAGGGCGCGTTCATCGGGGCGATCATCCAGCAGCCCGGAAACTTCGAGAACGCCAACCCCGACGACCCCATGTGGGAGATCCTCGTCGAGCGGTGGGACCACGTCGTCAGTGGCATCCCGGAGGTCCACGACACGAACCCCGAGCTGGGGATGCCCCAGGCCGAGGCCGACGCGCTGGAGTTCCCCGAGATCGTTCCCCGGGACGCCGGCGACACCCACGACGGCTACAACGGCTACGTCATCGAGGCCGCCCGTCGGGAGCTCACCGAGCGCTACGACGTCACCGAGGAGCAGGTCAACCGCGGTGGGTACGTGGTCTCGACCAGCATCGACGAGGAACTCATGGCGGCCGCCGAGGAGGCGGTGGCGGAGAACCGGCCGGAGGGCACACCCGAGGAGACCAACTTCGGTCTCGCCGCCATCGACCCCAGTACAGGCGAGATCCGCGGCTTCTACGGCGGCGAGAACGTCTTCGAGGACACCGACAACTCCATGCTGCAGTGGGGACAGGCGGGGTCCTCGATCAAGCCCGCCGTGCTCGCGGCGGGCCTGCAGAACGGCATCGGGCTGCGCAGCACCTTCGACGGGGACTCGCCACAGACCTTCGAGGGCGTCGGCGACCCCATCCAGAACAACGCCAACCGCTCCTGGGGCACGGTCGACCTGGTGGAGTCCACCGCCCACTCCGTCAACACGAGCTTCGTGCAGCTCGCCATCGAGGTGGGGCCACAGAGCGTGCGGGACATGGCCGGCAGCCTCGGGCTGCCGGAGGAGAGCCTTGAATCGGCGGAGCTGGGCCCGAACATCGCCCTGGGTACGTACTCCGTGACGGCGCGGGACCAGGCGGCTTTCTACGCGACCTTCGCCAACCAGGGCGTCCACTTTCCCCAGCACATGATCACCGAGGTGCGTAACGCCGAGGGGGACGTCCTCGAACCCCTCGACGCGGAGGAACTCGAGGGCGGATCCGAGGCCATGAGCCCCGATGCCGCGGCGGACGCGACCTACGCCATGCGCCAGGTGGTCGAGGACGGTGGTGCCGAGAGCGCGGCGCTCAGCGACGGCCGTCCCGTGGCGGGCAAGACGGGTACCTCCAACGACGCGGCGTCGGCGTGGTTCGGGGGCTACACGCCGCAGCTCGCCGCCGCGGTCGGGATTCACCGCAGCGACAACGAGCCGGTTCAGATCCCCGGCCTGGACAGCCTCTACGGAAGCACCGTCCCGGCCGCGATCTGGAAGGACTTCATGGAGACCGCCATGGAGGGCGAGGAGGTCCAGGACTTCCCCGAGCCCGCGTGGATCGGCTCCGAGGACAGCTACCTGCCCACGCCGGAGCCGTCGGAATCGCCGGAGGAGACCGAGACTCCCGAGGAGACGGAAGAACCCAGCGAAACACCGTCGGAGACTCCGTCCACGGATCCCTGTGAGGACCCGATGGACTGGCGTTGCGACGACGACGGTCCCGGAGAGCCGACTGAGTCCCCCGATCCCACCTTCCCGCCACCGGGCAATGGTGACGATGACGAGGATCCGCCTGGCCAGGGCTGGCCCGGCAACGTGGGTAGCCAGGGCAACCGAGAGACCAACGCGCCCTAGGCGGAGGTAGCAGTGCGCGACCGGGGGACCACCGGCGTCCGTAGGGATCGCCGGCGGTCCCCCGTCGTCGTTCCCGGGGCCGGCCGTCCGCCGTGGGTCGGACTGGTGCTGCTCGGCCTGCTCGGCGGAGCCGCGGCCTACGCCGCGAACCTGCCCTGTCGGATCGCCGGCTGGCGGGGCGGCGTGCAGTTCACCTACGGCTGCTACACCGACATCCATCCCCTGTTCTTCCGGGACGGACTGGCCGAAGGAACGCTGGTCTACGTGGACCAGCCGGTGGAGTACCCGGTACTGACCGGTGCGTGGATGCAACTGGCGGCCGGCGCGGTCTCCTGGATCCCCGACGACCGGCTCGCCGGGGGCGTCTACTTCGACCTCACAGTGGTGGCGCTCACGGTGTGCCTGGTGGCGACCGTCGTGATGGTGGGGGCCATGGCGGGCCGCGACCTCAGGGGCGGTGCGGCACGGTTCGACCCGAGCGTGGCGTTGCTGGCGGGCGCGGGGGTGGCGTTGGTTCCGGCGACGGTGCTCAACGCCTTCATCAACTGGGACTTCCTGGCGATCGCCCTGGCCACGGGGGCACTCTTCCTCTGGCAGCGCGACCGCCCGTGGCTCGCCGGCGCCCTGTTGGGACTGGCGGTCGCCGCCAAGTTCTACCCCGTCTTCTTCCTCGGGCCGCTGCTGGTGCTGGGATTGCGGGACTGGTGGCGGGATCGGGACGGCGGGGCGACGCTGCGCGACGTCGCCCGCTGCACGGGAGCCGCCGTGGTGGCGTGGGCGGTGGTCAACCTTCCGGTTCTGCTCGCCAGCCCCACCGGGTGGGCGACGTTCTTCGTCTACAGCGGAGAGCGGGGAGCGGACTGGGGGACGATCTACTACGTGCTCGGCCAGGCCGGGGTCGGCTGGGCGCGCGGTGGTGAGACGCTCAACACCGTCGGCACCCTCGGCTTCCTGGTGGGCTGCGTGGCGGTCGGTGCCCTCGCCCTGTTCGCCCGGAACCGGCCCCCGTTGGCGGCGCTGGTGTTCCTCACGGTCGCGGCCTTCATTCTCACCAACAAGGTGTGGTCGCCGCAGTTCGTGCTCTGGCTCCTTCCGCTGGCCGCGCTCGCCTGGCCCCGCAACCTGCGGACGTGGATGGTCGTCGCGGCCATCGGTTTGTGGCAGATGGCGGAGCTCGGCTACGCGCTGGGGATCTGGCCCTATCTCGACCACGTCACACGCGATTCCGACGTTGCCGCCACGACTGTCACCCTCGGTGGATACGCTGTCCTCACACTTGGGCGGTTCTGCGGACTCATCCTGGCGTGTGCCGTGGTCTGCGCGGGGTGCCTGCGCCGACCATCGCACCCGACAGTCGCTGGTAGCCTGCGTGCGGACTAGCTGAATAGACCCTCCTGCCATGGAAAGGCCATGGCCGTGACAGTCCAGAGGAGGTGCACGCACTGATGCGTCGCTACGAAATGATGGTCATCCTCGACCCGAGCCTCGACGAGCGCACCGTTTCGCCGTCGCTCGAGCAGTTCCTCGCGCGCGTGCGCGACGAGGGCGGCTCCGTGGAGAAGGTCGATGTCTGGGGCAAGCGTCGGCTTTCCTACGACATCGAGAAGAACTCCGAAGGGCTCTACGCGGTGATCGACCTGACCGCCACGCCCGCCACGGTCAAGGAGCTGGACCGTCAGCTTCGCCTGGCCGAGGTCGTGCTGCGCACCAAGGTGCTGCGGCCCGAGGTGCACTGAGTCCGCGCTCGTTCGCGTATCCGACCGACGGACCGGAGTTAGCTAATGGCAGGCGACACCCAGATCACTCTTGTCGGCAACCTCGTCGACAACCCCGAGTTGCGTTTCACGCCGAACGGGGCCGCGGTGGCGCGGTTCCGGGTGGCGTCGACGCCGCGCTTCTACGACCGCCAGTCGGGTGAGTGGAAGGACGGCGAGGCGCTGTTCCTGACCTGCAACGTGTGGCGTCAGGCGGCGGAGAACGTCGCCGAGACCCTGCAGCGGGGTATGCGCGTCATCGTGCAGGGACGGTTGCGGCAGCGCAGCTACGAGACCCAGCAGGGTGAGAAGCGCACCGTGTACGAGGTCGAGGTCGACGAGGTCGGCCCGGCACTGCGCAACGCCACCGCCAAGGTGACCAAGACGTCCCGCCCCGGAGGGGGCGGTGGAGGCTTCGGTGGCCAACAGGGTGGTGGCCAGCAGGGCGGCGGCTTCGGCGGCGGCGGTGGCCAGCAGCAGGGGGGCTTTGGTGGCCCACCCCAGGGCAACGCTGGCCCGCCCGCGGACGACCCCTGGGCGCAGAGCGGCGGGTTCGGCGACGAGCCACCGTTCTGACGTGAAGACGTGCTGACGACCGGCGACGGTCGTCAGCGGATCGCCGCGATCCGGCCCTCGCGTCTCTGGAGGTCCACCAGAGGCACCAGCGGCGAGGCTCACTCGGCTGCCTCCACCGTTGGCGGGCGATCGCGGCACGAGCCGAGTATCTGCCCACACCATCCCCGGACTTTCCGGGGCTCTATGTGAATTGGAGCACCACGATGGCTAAGCCGGCAGCGCGCAAGCCCAAGAAGAAGGTTTGCCTGTTCTGTCAGGAAAAGACCACCTACGTTGACTACAAGGACACGACGTTGCTGCGGAAGTTCATTTCCGACCGCGGCAAGATTCGTGCCCGACGGGTCACCGGTAACTGCATGCAGCACCAGCGGGACGTCGCGACAGCGATCAAGAGTGCCCGCGAGATGGCGCTGCTTCCGTACACCAGCACCGCACGCTAGAGGGGATCGGAGGTTCAATCGTGAAGCTGATCTTGACGCAGGAGGTCAGTGGCCTCGGCGCCCCCGGCGATGTTGTCGAGGTGCGCGACGGGTACGGGCGAAACTACCTGTTGCCACGGGGCTACGCCGTGAAGTGGACCCGGGGCGGGCAGCGACAGGTCGACGCGATGCGTCGTGGTCGTCAGGCCCGTGAGATCCGGAACCTGGACGAGGCCGAGCAGATCGCGTCGCAGTTGGCGAACCTTCGGGTCACGCTGCGCCGGCGCGCGGGCGACAGTGGCCGCCTGTTCGGTTCCGTCGTCGGCGGGGACATCGCCGAGGCCGTGACGAACTCTGGGGGGCCGGCGCTGGACAAGCGTCGGATCGAGATCCAGAACCCGATCAAGGCCACGGGCGACCACCGGGTGCGGGTGCGCCTGCACCCCGAGGTGAGCGCCTCGATCCAGGTCCAGGTCCTGGCCGCGAAGTAGTCGCCTCGGTCGGCTCTCGACGGAGAGTCCGCCGACGCTCAGCGAGGACGATTGGCTCCCGTGTGCTGCGCATGCGGGAGCCAATCGTATTTTTCAGGACACGCCCAACTTCGTTCCGTGGTCAACTGGCAACCGACAGGCATACTGGTGCGTTGAGTTGAGCATGGCGGAGGGATGGGTCGATGGTGAGTCGCGATGTACGCGGTCAGGATCCGAGCAGGCGTGCGGTCATGCGGGGAGCGGCCGTTCTGGCCGGAGGGGTGATGCTGGGGGGCGCGGGCCAGGTCCTGACCGCGCCGGGTGCCCTGGCGGCCAACGAGCCACGCGTCTACACCCGGTCGGAGTGGGAGGCGCGCAAGCCCACGCAGACTCCACAGGTCCTGGACACTCCGCCGGACCACATCGTCGTGCACCACACGGCGACGGAGAACCAGTCGGACACCTCCCGGGAGCGCGCCTTCTCGCTGTCCCGCGGTATCCAGAACTGGCACATGGACAACAACGGCTGGGTCGACGCCGGCCAGCACCTGACCATCAGCCGTGGCGGACACGTCATGGAGGGGCGCTGGGGCTCACTGCCCAACATTCGGGACAAGCGTCACGTGGTCGGCGCACACACCGCTGACCACAACTCCCACACGATCGGGATCGAGAACGAGGGCAGCTACGGTTCCGCGGAGCCGCCGGCGCTGCTCATGGGGGCGCTGACCGAGACCCTCGCCTGGCTGTGCACGGTGTACGGGCTGGATCCGCGGAAGGCGATCGTCGGGCACCGGGACTACAACTCCACCGAGTGCCCGGGCGACAAGCTGTACGCCCGACTGGACGAGTTGCGCGGCGCGGTCCGGGAACGGCAGTCCCAGATGGCCGCCCGCCTGGAGATGATGGACTACGCCGAGATTCCGCAGGAGTTCCGGCCGTCCTACCCGCCGCTGCCTCGGAACGAGCGGGTCGAGCGGTACTACCACGGACCGGTGCTGGGCGACGGAGAGCGCGACGCGGGATAGATCTCGTTGCGACGACCTCGGCGCGCCCTGTGGACAGCCTGTGGAAAAGTATTTCGCGAAGAATATTTCTCACACCATCCGCGAGGCATGTTTGTGCAGGTCAGACGGCCTTTTGCGTGCCGGGGTCGTGGTTATCCACAGGTGTTGTGCACAAGCTATCCGCAGAAGTTGGCCAGTCATACACAAGTTGTCCCCAGGTCTGTCCACAGGTCCGCTTTGCGCGGTGTCTTCGCAGGGCGCACACTGAGTCCTCGGGGAACCAATTCGCGGGCGTAGGTCCGCGAACACGTGGCATCGACGCAGGGGGACAGGGTGAGCGAGTATCCGCAGCAGGACAGCGGATATGACCGGACGCCACCGCACGACATCATGGCCGAGCAGTGTGTGCTCGGCGGGATGCTCCTCTCCAAGGAAGCGATCTCCCAGGTCGTGGAGATCGTGCGCTCGGGCGACTTCTATCAGCCGTCCCACCAACTGGTCTTCGACACCGTCGTCGACCTCTTCTCGCGTGGCGAGCCCGTCGACGCGATCTCGGTCAACGCCGAACTCACCAAACGCGGCGAGATCACCCGCGTGGGGGGTGCCCCCTATCTGCACACGCTGACCGACGCCGTTCCGACCGCCGCGAACGCCGGGTACTACGCCCGCATCGTGGGTGAGCGGGCGGTGCTCCGCCGCCTCGTGGAGGTGGGGACTCGCATCGCCCAGTTGGGCTACAGCGGCGACGGCGACGCCGACCAACTGGTCGACATGGCGCAGGCCGAAGTCATGCGGGTGGCCGACAAGCGCACCACCGAGGACTACCAGCCCCTGGCCGAGGTGATGCCGGGAGCGTTGGACGAGATCGAGGCGATCTCCAGCCATGACGGTGGCATGGTGGGGGTGCCCACCGGCTTCACCGACTTCGACGCGTTGGCCAACGGGCTCCAGCCGGGGCAGATGGTCATCATCGCCGCGCGCCCGGCGGTCGGCAAGTCGACATTGGCGCTCGACTTCGGGCGGGCCGCGAGTATCCACAACAACCTCACCTCGGTGATCTTCAGCCTGGAGATGGGCCGCAACGAGATCGTCATGCGGTTGCTCTCCGCCGAGGCACGGGTCCCGCTGCACACCATGCGGTCGGGCATGATGACCGACGACGACTGGGCGCGGCTCGCCCGCCGGATGGGAGAGGTCGCCGGGGCCCCGCTCTTCATCGACGACTCACCCAACCTGTCCATGATGGAGATCCGCGCCAAGTGCCGGCGGCTGAAACAGCAGCACGACCTGAAGCTCATCATCCTCGACTACCTACAGCTCATGAACTCCGGCGGTCGGGTGGAGAGCCGGCAGCAGGAGGTGTCGGAGATGTCGCGGTCACTGAAGCTGCTGGCGAAGGAACTCGGGGTGCCCGTCATCGCCCTCTCCCAGCTAAACCGCGGGCCGGAGCAGCGTACGGACAAGAAGCCCCAGCTCAGTGACCTCCGGGAGTCGGGAGCGATCGAGCAGGACGCCGACATGGTCGTCCTCCTGCACCGCGAGGACGCCTACGAGAAGGAGTCCCCACGGGCGGGCGAGGCCGACCTGATCGTGGCGAAGCACCGTAACGGTCCGACGGCGACGGTCACGGTGGCCTTCCAGGGACACTACAGCCGGTTTGTCGACATGGCGCCTGGGTGACACGGCGACCAAGAGACATCCAGGCTGACACGAAAGGACCGGCGGGACTCGGTCCGAGTCCCGCCGGTCCTTTCGTACGTCCTACCGAATCGGGGTGGCCGCGTGGAGCGGTCAGTCTCCACCGTCCTTGCTGGGGAAGATCAGTCCGACGACCTCGAGGTAGAGCTGTTCCGGATACGGCACGAAGGTGATCTTGCTCAGGGCCTGGTCCTGACCGGCCGACTCCATGATGAACTCGCCGTAGCCGATGAGGCGGCCCAGCAGGGACCGTTCGAACCGCATGTCGGTGACCTTGCCCAGCGGCATCATGTTCACCTGACGGGTGATCAGGCCCGTGGTGAACAGGAGACGGGCCGAGGTGATCACGAAGTACTCGACCGACCACTCCGCGATGCGCCACACGAACCACACGAGGACCAGGAGCCAGAGCCACCAGACCGCGGCGAGCGCGGCGGAGGTGCTGGCCAGGGTGTTGCTGAGGATCCCGGCGAGGATCAGCGTGCCCAACACCAGCGCCACCGGGCCCATGAGGACCGCGGGGTGACGGCGGATCGTGATGACCTGGTGTTCGTGGGGGAGTAGGTAGCGATTGACAGAGGCAGGAGCGGCATCGCCGGGTGTTACGAGCTTCATGGTGCCCTAACCAACCTTGTATCCGGTTGTGGGGAACAGTCCGGGCCTAGACGGCCAACGCGTTCACGAATCGAGAGAGGGAGTCGGCAGCGGACATGAGTCCGCCAATGCCGGTCTGGATGACCCCCGCCGCGGATTCAGGCTGCGTGAGGAGGTAGAAGGCGACAAACGCGATGGCGGCAAAGCCCAGCCACTTCTTCAACTTCGCCACAGCAGACTCCCGAAACGAGCAATCGACCCACTAACCCATGCTGATTCTTACACCAGGGGCGATGGCAGTAAAGCACAACACGCCGAAACAGCATGACAGTGGAGGTCACCCGCTCTGTGGTTCCCGTCACGCCCCCGATGTTCACTCATTCTAGGGATGTACCCCGATGCGTCGGGGGCCAGTCGGGATTACTGGCTCTGACTGTGGGCCAGGTCGAGAACACGCAGGTGTTGTCGGGCGATTCGCTCGACGAGATCGGGGGCCTCGCCGCCTGTGACCTGCTTGGCTCCCTGTCGAGCGGCATCGACGCACCGAGTGACGATTGACTCCGGGTGGGAATCCGCGAACTCGCCACGCAGTCGTTCCACGATGGCGGCGTAGGCGTCCGCGTCAGACTCGTTCGCGTCGGGCATGGCACTCCTCAGGGGACTGAGACATTCCGGTTGGGCAAAATTCGATCACCAAGACCGTGGTCAACCCATGACCCCGGACGTCCGACCGGGGTGCCCGGGTGGGTACGTATGGATGAGCGTTCTGACGAATTCGCGGGGAGTCGCGGCAATCCTTCCTGGTTGGGCTACCGGAAATCGTGGGTTGGTCGGGTCGTCGCACGCGAGAAGTGGAGTATTCGCGAGAAGGCGGCGACGTGACATGCCAAGCCTATTCGCTGGTCCCGGAATATTCGAACACCGCACAGCCCAGAGTGTCGTCGACCTGGGAGGACGCGACGGTAAAGGCTGGGCATTCGTCCGGTTTGTCGAAAACTAATCGACGGTTAATCGCCCTTTATGGGCGAGTTCAGGACGAGGACTCCTGTCGATGATCGATTTCTTCGACCAGTCGCCCGCCCAACTCGTTCTGAATGAGGGAGACGGGCTCCGTCGTCGCGGAAGCGGTGTCGGCCGCCGACGGCCGCTGGGGCGCACGGGCGGCGCCGGAGGGTGGCCCACCGTTGCCGGATCGCCCCCCGCCGTTGCCGGAGGTGGTCACGGGGCGGCCGGTAAAGGAGCTGGCCGCATTCCCACCGCTTGGGGGGCCGGCCGACGGTTCGTCGCCTCCGTCGTCTCCCGACGGCATTGGTTCGCTCGGCGGAGGCGGCTGGTCGTCGTCCACTGGGGGTGGCGGGGTCGGCGCTGGGCCGTTCGTTCGTGCGGCGGGCGGGTGACCGGGATCGGTCACGGGCGTGCTCGGCGCGTTGTCCGCGCCCATCGGCGAGGCGGCCGGGGGCGGCCCAGCGTCCTGCTGGCCCGTCGGCGCGGGACTCGCCTCACCCTCCACGGCGACGACGTGCAGCTCGACGCCCAGCACGTCGTTCAAGGCGGCCTGGAGGATCTGGTCGCTGCCCGAGCGGCTGAAACCCTTGGCGTCGTTGGCGCGAGGGAAGCCGATACGCAGGGTCTTGCCGTCCACCGCGACGACGCCGACCCCCTCGCCGGCGAGAATCATCCAGGTGAAGCGCCGACGCGTCTTGACCGCCTCCATGACACGGGGCCACGCGTTCAGGACCGACTGGGTGGTCGGATCGCCCGAGGCAGAGCTCCCACCAGGGCCGCCAGGACTGGGAGCGGCGGGCGCGCTCGGCGAAGCCGCCGACACGGCGGGGCTCGCCGTCTCAGGACGTTCCGGGGGCGCGTCTGACCCTGCCGCGGCCGTGCCGACGTCGTCCGGAGGTGTGGAGGCGGGACCCGGGTTCGGTGCGTTCCCCTGCGGTTCCGGTGCCTGCTGAGGCGGATCCTGCTGGGTCTCGGGCGGTCGCGCCTGGGCCGGTCGTGCGGGTGGTGGCTGGGCCGTCGACCGCTGGGGTTGCGGCTGCTGGGTCGGCGCGGGTCGCGGCGTGGCCTGCGGTGGCTGGGCGGCCGTTGGCGCCTGGGTCGTCGACGGCCCAGACGCGGCGACGGGGGGCGCCGCCGTCGCGGGCTGTGCCACCCCGACGGTCGCCGGATAGAGGATCCGGGCGCAGATGAGTTCGAGCTGGAGGCGCGGTGCCGTGGCCCCGCGCATCTGGGTCAGTCCCTCGCTGAGGGTGCTCGCCGCGTGGGTGAGCGCCGAGTGGCCGATGCTCCGGGCCTGCCGCTCCATCTGCTCGGTGGCGTCGGGCGAGACGTTGATGAGCCCCTTGTCCAGGGCGTCGGGAACGGCGGTGAGGACGAGCAGGTCCCTGATCCGTTCCAGCAGGTCGGCGGCGAAGCGACGTGGGTCGTTGCCCGCCTCGACGATCCTGTCGATGAGTTCGAACACCGCCGCGCCGTCCTGCGCCCCGAGTGCCTGCACCATCTCCGCCAGCAGGGTCGAGTCGGTGTAGCCGAGCAGACCGACCGCCCCGTCCCGGGTGATCCCCCGCTCGTCGGACCCGGCCAGCAGTTGGTCGAGGACGGACAGTGAGTCACGCGCGGATCCGGCCCCCGCGCGTACGACGAGGGGAAGCGCCGCGGCGTCGTAGGCGATGCCCTCCGACGCCAGGATCTCCTCCATCAACTGGCGCAGCGTGCTGGGCGCGATGAGGCGGAAGGGGTAGTGGTGGGTCCGCGAGCGGATGGTGCTGATCACCTTGTCCGGCTCGGTCGTGGCGAAGATGAACTTGAGGTGCGGCGGCGGTTCCTCGACGAGTTTGAGGAGGGCGTTGAAACCCTCCCGTGTCACCATGTGCGCCTCGTCGACGATGTACACCTTGTACCGCGAGCTCACCGGCGCGAAGAAGGCGCGCTCCCGCAGCTCTCGGGCGTCGTCCACGCCGCCGTGGGAGGCGGCGTCGATCTCGATGACGTCCACGCTGCCCGCCCCGTCGGGGGCGAGGGCGACGCAGGAGTCGCAGGTGCCACACGGATCGGGGGTCGGTCCCTCGGCACAGTTCAACGAGCGGGCGAGGATGCGCGCGCTCGTGGTCTTGCCGCAGCCGCGGGGACCACTGAACAGGTAGGCATGGTTGATGCGACCGGTTCGCAGGGCCTGGCGCAGGGGCTCGGTCACATGCTCCTGCCCGCGCACCTCACCGAAGCTGCCAGGCCGGTACTTGCGGTAAAGAGCGACGCTCACGGATGGCTCCCTCGGAGACAAAGGGACCCCTCGCGCACCCGCCAGAGCTTACTTATCCTTGCTGCCTTCCGGCCCTGGGGAGGTTCATAAGGTGACGCCGCACGAGGGGTCTGCCCCTGAGTCTAGCCTCTGTGGGGGAGTGGATGGAATCAGGTACGGAGCACCGGCCATTCCCATGTAGGCTGTCTCGCGGAGGATTCGCCTAGTGGCCTAGGGCGCACGCTTGGAAAGCGTGTTGGGGGCAACCCCTCAAGGGTTCGAATCCCTTATCCTCCGCACCCGCCCAGCAGGGCACACGAGAGGCCCGACCGGACACCGGTCGGGCCTCTCGTCGTTGGTGGGGCGGGAGCCTGGCCGCCCGAGGGCGCCCCGTTCGGCCTGTGTCCACGGTGACCGTTCGTGGTCGATGCCTTTGCCGATGCCGCTTCCCACGGCACGATCGGCCCATGCCCCCATTTCGAACCCTTGGTAGCGCTGTGCTCGTGCCCGTGTTGGTGTCGCTGGGCGCCTGCGGACTGTCGGACCCGGAGATTCGCCCCAGCAGTGAGCTGCGCGCGCTTCTGCTCACCGAGAATGACTATCCGTCCGGGTACGAGCTGGAACCGATCGATCACGACGAGCTGAATGATTCGTGGTCCTCGTTCATGCCCGGCGACGAGTTCGACGACGTCAGCCCGAGTGAGTGCGCGGATCTCCTGGGAACTCCGGTGGAGATGGCCGACTCCTACAACGTGGAGGGGCACGCCGCCGTCAATACCGGCTCTCCGTATGACAGCTCGATCTTCTCCCAGGTCCTGATGAGCGGAGGCGACGTGGGGGAGGCTTCGTTGCGGGGCGACGGGTTCGACGAGCTCGAAGCAGCGTGCTCCGACGCCCGCATCACCGTCGAGGGTGAGGAGGGTGACATGCGGATCGCGCCCTTCGAGCTCGAGGGAATGCCGGACGACTTCTTGGGGATCAACGTCACCATCTCCGTCGAGCAGGTCGACGTGCACGTCCGAATGGCGATGACCCTCGTAGACGACGTGATGATCGCCATCCACGAGGTGGACATCGGAGGGGGCCCCTCGTTCCCGCTGCCCGACGTGTCCAGTTCGGGAGAGGACACGCTCCCCGGCTCGTTCCAGGACTATCAGGAGGAACGAGAGGCAGCGGAGGCCACCCTCGACGAGGAGGACCTGGCCGAGATCCAGGACCTCATGAGCCGTTCGGTCGAGAAGGTCCGGGAGCGCTGAAGCTCCGTACCCGACGCGCGTCGGGGAGGACGGGGCGGGCGGACTCCGCTCTCGCGGTGGTCACCGCCCCCATCTCCCGTCCACGAGGAAGCCACTGGCCTTCCACCGGGGTCACCGCCCCCGGCCGCGCCCGTTGTGGGCCCCTCGCCGTCCCGCGGAATCACGCCGAGAAGCCCGGGAGTCCGCGGTGGACCCAGGGGGTCGTGACCCGGACGTCACGGTGGTTCCCCTGGTCATACGTAGTGGAGAGGGAAGGAGGAGAGGCCCCATACCAGTCTCCGGTACGGTGTCGGTGCTAGGTACTCGACAGGTCGGTGGGTACCTCCCCCTCAAGGATCGGAGTAGTCCGGCATGGTGCGGCCAAAGTCCTCCCTTGCGCTGTTGGCGTCCGGCAGCCTCCTTCTCGCCGGCTGTAGTGTCGGCGGCGACGACGAGCCTCCCCCGGTCGAGGAGGACTACCCCTACGTCCGTGAGGGGCGGATCTTCCAGGACACGGGCAACGACGACGAGATGCGGTTCGCGATCACCGGAATGGAGCGGACCGCGGACTACACCGTCATGTACTACGAGGTGAACTACCCGGACGGTTTCGAGGGGGCCAACCGGAACCTCAGCATGCCGCACACCCTGGTCGACCCGCTCAGCGGACGGGTGTGGCGTGAGTACACCGACGCCCAGGCCCTGAAGTACGGGTCGGTGAGCCCCAACGAGGACGGCCTCTACCCGGTGCACGACGGGGTCACGAACGAGTACCGACGCTACTTCCCCCCGATCCCCGAGGACGTCGAACAGGTCACGATGATCGGCAGCGGACTCGGCGCGATGACCGGGATCCCGATCCAGGACGTCGACGAGGAACAACCGGACCCGGAGAATCCCAACGGGCCCCAGCACCTCTCCCTGGACGACCCACCGGACGAGGACTCCCTCACCTTCGAGAACCGTCCCCCCGACGACGGTGCCGAGGCGGACGTGGGATGGGTCGAGAGCTACGTCGACTCCGAGGTCGCGTCGGTCACGCGCGAGGGTGACGTGGAGACCATCGCCCTCCACTCCGACGTCACCTTCGAGTTCGACGAGTCCGACCTCACCGACGACGCGGAGGACGTCGTCCGTGACGTTGCCCAGACGCTGCGCAACAGTGTCGACCCCGTCGAGCCGGTGATCACCGTCATCGGTCACACCGACGGCATTGGCTCGGACTCCTACAACCAGACCCTCTCCGAGGAACGGGCGAGCACTGTGCGCGGCGTTCTCGAGGACGAGCTGGAGGACGAGTTCGAGTACGAGGTCGAAGGCCGGGGCAGCACCGAGCCGATCGCCGTCGAGGGTGGCCCCGACGACGAGGAGGCCCGCGCTCGTAACCGCCGCGTCGAGTTCTCCTACAAGGTGTCCACCGAGACCCCCGCCGAGGAGGAGGAGTCGGACGACGGTCTCGGCGTCGCCGAGCGGACCGTGCACTGGCCCGCGCCCTACACCGACGACCCCGGCGACGTGGTGGCGACCGCCGAGGACGACGGCGTGCGACTGGACGTCTACCCCCTCCGCCGGGACGGTGCCTACGTCATCGGCACGGTGACCCTCACCAACACCACCGACACCCCGGTCATCCCCGACCTCGGGGGCGACGCGGCCCGCTCCGGTGGGCCCACGCAGTTCAGCTCCGGTTCGCTCGGTGGGTTCCAGCTCCTGGACCCCGAGACCGAGCTCGTGCGCTATGTCTCCCAACTCACGCTCGAGAACGGTCGTTCCACGCCGTTCGCCGAGGACGTGCACCAACTGCAGCCAGACAACACCTACGAGGTGGTCGCCGTGTTCCCGGGGCCGCCGATGGACGTCGAGGAGCTCACCATGCGCGCCGGGGTGTTCGGCGAGCTGGAGGAGATCCCGATCGAGAACTGATCCCAGGGCCGCCGCCCGCACGTCGACGGCGGCCGTCGGGAACCGAGAAGAGTCGAGGGGCGCGGAGAACACTCCGCGCCCCTCGGTGTCTCTGGAGGTGGTTGGTCGCTACAGGCGTTCCGCCGCGTCGTACACCACGCGCTCCAGGTCCGGCTGCTCCACGTCCTGGTTGACCGAGACCCCGGCCACCCAGAAGTTGTCCGGCAGGGACAGGTGCATGATCTGGGTGTTGCCGTCGACGGTGGAGGAGTAGTCGAGGTCCCCGCCGAGCTCGTCCGCCTCGGTGCTGCGGTAGTTCTCGACGTCCATGTCGACGTCCACCTCCCAGTTCATCTCCTGCTCGCCGCTCTCGCCGGCCAGGTTGACCAGCCCGGAGGGGTCGGCGTTCTCCGTGTAGATCAGGGTGAAGGACTCCTCCTGGCCGTCCCAGGAGCAGATGAGGTACCGGGCGTCGGCGTACGCCTCGAACTCGCCGGAGTCCTCCTGGACCTGGGCCCCGAAGGGAAGCAGGTCTCCCGCGGCCTCGGCGGCGCCGGCCTCCGCGCAGGACTCGGGGAAGCCGTAGGAGGCGGCCTCCTCCTCTCCCTCCTCGTCCTCGTCGTCCTCAGCGTCCGCGTCCTCGTCGTCGTCGCCGGAGAACCAGCCGACGATCGTGTCCCACCAACTGTCGTCGGATTCCGCGTCCTCCTCCGGGGACTCCTCCTCGGTCGGCTCGTCCTCCGCGTCAGGGTCCTCGGTCTCCTCCGGGGACTCCTCCTCGCTGGGTTCGTCGGACGACTCGTCCTCGGTGGGCTCGTCGGAGGCGTCGTCATCGTCGCCGGAGAACCAGCCGACGACCGTGTCCCACCAACTGTCGTCGGAGTCCCCGTCGGACTCCGAGTCGGCGGTCTCGGTGGACTCGTCGGTGGAGTCCGCCTCGTCGCCGGTGTCCGACGTCGCGTCGTCGGCTGCTTCCTGTGCGCCGTCAACAGCCTCGTCAACGGTCTCCTGTGCTCCGTCGACGTCAAGGGAGCCGTCGTCGGAACAGCCGGCGAGCAACGCACCGGCTGCGACCACCGCACCGGCACGCAACGCGTAGCGGTGCAGCGAAGGGGAGGGGGTGACACGCATGGGGACGACCTCTCGGGGACAGTTCGAGCGTGCAGGGTCGCGGCCAGCCGCGACTGACACAGGCACGGTAGCAAGCCAGGCTACCCGTCGCAGCAGACCCATCCCCGGGCCCACCTCCAGGCACAGAAAAAGGGACGTTCACCTGGGCGAACGTCCCTGACGGCGGTGGAGGTGGGATTTGAACCCACGGAAGGTTGCCCTTCACTCGCTTTCGAGGCGAGCGCCCTCGGCCACTAGGCGACTCCACCGCAGACCACTCTACCTGAGCCGTCGGGCGGAGAAGAACGAGAAAAGGAGTCGGGAACAACGTTCCGCGGTGTCGGGGGAGATGAGGTCGGGGGGGATGACTTCGAGCTGGTGGTTGAGGCGGGGATCACGGACGATGTCCCACAGGGAGCCCGCCGCGCCGGCCTTGGGATCGCGGGCGCCGTAGACGAGGGTCTCGATCCGGGCGAGGACGAGGGCACCGGCGCACATGGCGCAGGGTTCCAGGGTGACGGCGAGGGTGCAGCCGGTCAGGCGCCAGTCGTCCCGGGCACGGGCCGCGGCGCGGAGGGCGACCACCTCGGCGTGGCCGGTTGGGTCGTGGGTGTCCTCTCGGTCGTTGCGGCCCACCCCGATCACGGTGCCGTCTGGGTCGAGAACCACCGCGCCGACCGGGACCTCGCCCTGGTCGGCGGCGGTCTCGGCCTCGGTCAGGGCGCGCGTCATCGCGGCGTCGAACCGGGCCCGGCGGACCCCGGGGCCGGTTTCGGTCACCCCAGGGAGTCCAGCGCGCGTTGGAAGGCCTGGGGGAAGCCCAGTCGTTCGGAGATGCTGGCGAGGACCTCGTCGGGGTAGAGGTCGAGGTCGCCGGCGAGGGCACCGAGTTCCATCTCGTCCACACCGAGGTCGGCGAGGATGGAGAGGTCCCCGGCGGGAAGGACCTGGTCCAGTTCCTCGTCGTCGGGGAGGTCGATGTCGAGGTGGTCCAGTACGTCGCGGGCCATTTGCCAGTCGAGCGACGCGGTCACGTCGGACAGGAACAGCGCGACGCTGTCGTGGCCGTAGGAACGGATCAGCACGAAGAAGTCGTCGCCGATCGCGACCATTCCGATCGCGCCACTGATACTTGGTTGTTGCCGCAGAGCGTGGAGGAGTCCCCGAAGGTCGTGGGTAAGAGCCACGGGGAGGAGATCGACGTCCCATTGGTTCTCTTCGCGGTAGGCGACCGCCGCGAAGTCCGTGGGGACGTCCTCACTCATGTCGGGTTCCGTCATCGCTATCCCGCCTGGCTGGTTGTCGAGAGGCCAGGATTGCAGATCCTCGGGGAGGGCGTCACGGTACCCGCTGGAGAACTCGTCGCCGGTGGCGTCGTCACGAAAGCCGTCTGAGTCAAAGGTGTCGGGGCGCACGTGCCTATTACAGCCGACTTTGTGGCGCGGCGGGAAGTCGTGGCGAAACAGGGCACCGCGACCTGCGTCGGAGCCATGGATCGGTGCCCCACTCCGCGGTGGTCACGAAGGAGGGCTTGGGTAGGCTGCTGCGGACGCTCATCACCGATGTGATCCCTGACCGCATCCCCGACCGAACGGCCTGCCATGGAAGCACTCACTGTTGACCATCCGCTCGTCGCGCACAAACTCGCCGTGCTGCGTGACGTCAACACCGACTCCCCGACGTTCCGCCGGCTCACCGACGAACTCGTCACACTGCTGGCCTACGAGGCCACGCGCGACGTCTGGGTCTCGGATGTCACGGTGGAGACGCCACTCGGTCCGGCCCCGGGGGTGCAGCTCAGCCGTCCCGCGCCGCTCGTGATCCCCATCCTGCGTGCCGGGCTGGGAATGCTGGACGGGATGACGCGTCTGCTGCCCACGGCCGAGGTCGGGTTCCTGGGGATGGCCCGGGACGAGACCACGCTGCGGCCCGCGACCTACGCGGACCGACTGCCGAAGAGCCTCACCGGCCGGCAGTGCTACGTCCTGGACCCGATGCTCGCCACCGGCGGCACGCTCGCCGCGTCCCTGCGGCTCCTGCTCGACCGCGGCGCGGACAAGGTCACGGCGATCTGTCTGCTGGCGGCCCCCGAGGGGATCCGTGCGCTGGAGGAGGAACTGAGCAACGTCGACCGCGAGGTGGACGTCCGCGTGGTCACCGCGGCGGTGGACGAGCGCCTCAACGACCAGGGCTTCATCGTGCCCGGCCTCGGCGACGCCGGCGACCGTCTCTACGGCTGCGCCTAGGGGGTTGAGGCCCGCGGCGTTGACGTCGCGGGTTCGCCAGTTCCCGCATGTGAGCGGATACGCTCACAGTGAGGGCTATGTAGACCGGGCCGGCCCCGAAATCGTGCGGAGGAGACAACGGTGAATCCTGGCGGCGACATGAACATGCAGGCGCTGCTGCAGCAGGCGCAGCAGATGCAGCAGCAGCTGATGGACGCCCAGCAACAGCTCTCCGAGGCCAAGGTCGAGGGATCCGCGGGCGGCGGGCTGGTGAAGGTGACGGTGAACGGGCAGCGCGAGGTGCTGGACGTCACGATCTCCCCGGAGGCCGTCGACGCCGATGACGCCGAGGACACGGCGCAGACCATCGCTGACCTCGTGCTCGCCGCGATCCGGGACGCGGAGCGCGCGGCCGAGGAACTGCAGCAGGAGAAGATGGGTCCGTTGGCCGAGGGCCTCGGCGGCGGGGGCATGCCCGGCGGTATGCCCGGCCTCCCCGGCTTCTGACGAGGGACGCCGAGCATGTACGAAGGTGCGGTCCAGAACCTGGTGGACGAGCTCGGGCGGCTGCCGGGCGTGGGCCCCAAGAGCGCGCAGCGCATCGCGTTCCACCTGCTGGCCGCGGACGAGTCGGACGTGCGTCAACTCGTGGACGCGCTCGTGCAGGTCAAGGAGCGTGTCCGGTTCTGCACGGTGTGCGGCAACGTCTCCGAGGAGGAGCAGTGCCGTATCTGCCGTGACCCCCGGCGCGACCCGGCGGTGATCTGCGTCGTGGAGGAGTCCAAGGACGTCGTCGCCATCGAGCGCACGCGCGAGTTCCGGGGGCGCTACCACGTCCTCGGCGGCGCGATCAGCCCGATCGACGGGGTGGGGCCGGACGATCTACGGATCACGGAACTGATGGCGCGGCTCCCCGGAGTGACGGAACTCATCATCGCCACCGACCCCAACCTCGAGGGTGAGGCGACCGCGACCTACCTCGCTCGGCTGGTCCAACCGATGGACCTCAAGGTGACCCGTCTCGCCAGCGGATTGCCGGTGGGCGGGGACCTCGAGTACGCCGACGAGGTCACGCTCGGGCGGGCGTTCGAGGGGCGTAGGACGGTGGGCCAGTAGCTCCCGCCCTGGTCACAGGGTGGGACGTCGTCGACGCCGGTTCACGCCTCGATTGGGTCCCCTGACTACACTTGACGGTTGGCTGTCTGTATCCAACCTCCAGGAGCGTCGAGCTGTGGCTCTGATTGTGCAAAAGTACGGTGGTTCCTCCGTCGCGGACGCGGCGGCCATCAAACGAGTGGCACAGCGGATCGTCGCGCAGAAAAAGGCGGGATACGACGTCGTCGTCGCTGTCTCGGCGATGGGCGACTCGACCGATGAGCTACTCGACCTGGCCGAGCAGGTCGCTCCGCTGCCCCCTGGGCGCGAGCTCGACATGTTGCTGACCTCGGGCGAACGCATCTCCATGGCCCTGGTCGCGATGGCGATCGGCAACCTCGGTTACGAGGCGCGGTCCTTCACCGGATCGCAGGCAGGGGTCATCACCACCTCGCTGCACGGCAACGCCAAGATCATCGATGTCACGCCAGGACGGATCCGGGAGGCGCTGGACGACGGAGCGATCGCGATCGTCGCCGGCTTCCAGGGTGTGTCCCAGGACAGCAAGGACATCACGACACTCGGTCGTGGGGGCACTGACACCACGGCCGTGGCTCTCGCCGCGGCGCTCGACGCCGACGCCTGCGAGATCTACACCGACGTCGACGGCGTGTTCACCGCGGACCCGCGCATCGTCCCGACTGCACGTCGGATCCCGGAGATCTCCAACGAGGAGATGCTGGAGATGGCTGCCTGCGGCGCCAAGATCCTGCACCTACGGTGCGTGGAGTACGCGCGGCGGTACAACATCCCGATCCATGTGCGGTCGTCGTTCAGTCAGAAGCCGGGCACCTGGGTGCTCCCGCACGTCGAGGAAAGCGAAGGCATGGAACAACCGATCATCTCCGGAGTCGCACACGACCGGAGCGAAGCCAAGATCACCGTCGTGGGCGTCCCCGACCAGGTCGGTGAGGCCGCCGCGATCTTCCGCACGCTCGCCGAGGCGGAGATCAACATCGACATGATCGTGCAGAACGTGTCCGCCGCGGGTACCGCGCGGACCGACATCTCCTTCACACTGCCCACCTCCCACGGTCAGATCGCGCTCGCCGCCCTGAAGAAGATCCAGGAGCAGGTCGGGTTCACCTCGCTGCTCTACAACGACCGGATCGGCAAGGTCTCGCTGGTCGGCGCGGGGATGCGTTCCTACCCGGGGGTCACCGCCCGGTTCTTCGACTCCATCGCCGGCGCTGGCGTGAACATCGAAATGATCTCGACCTCGGAGATCCGGATCTCCGTCGTCGTGGCGGAGGAGGAGGTGGACGCCGCCGTGGGCGCGGCGCACACCGAGTTCCAGCTCGACGCTGACCAGGTCGAGGCGGTTGTGTACGGAGGGACCGGACGATGAGCGAGAAGCTTCCCACCCTGGCCGTCGTCGGTGCCACCGGCGCCGTCGGCAGCGTCATGCTGGGCATCCTGTCCAGCCGCGAGAACGTGTGGGGGGAGATCCGTCTGGTCGCCTCCGCTCGGTCCGCGGGCAAGCGCCTCACCGTCCGTGGTGAGGAGGTCGAGGTCCAGGCGCTCACGCCTGAGGTGTTCGACGGCGTGGACGTCGCCATGTTCGACGTTCCCGACGAGGTGTCGGAGCAGTGGGCGCCGGTCGCGGTGTCGCGGGGTGCGGTCGCCGTGGACAACTCCGGGGCCTTCCGCATGGACCCCGAGGTTCCGCTGGTCGTCCCCGAGGTCAACGCCGAGGCGACCCGGAACCGGCCGCGCGGGATCATCAGCAATCCCAATTGCACCACGCTCTCCATGATCGTGGCTCTGGGCGCGCTGCACCGCAACTACGGTCTCAAGGAACTCGTCGTCGCCTCCTACCAGGCGGCGTCGGGCGCCGGCCAGGAAGGCATTGACGTCCTGCGGGACCAGTACGCGACGGTCGCGGCCGACCGCACACTCGGTGACGAGCCCGGCGACGTGCGGGAGGCGGTCGGAGAGCTGGGTCCGTTCCCGGCTCCGCTCGCGATGAACGTCGTGCCGTCGGCGGGGTCGCTCAAGGAGGACGGCTGGTTCTCCGAGGAACTGAAGGTCCGCAACGAGACCCGTAAGATCCTCGACCTGCCGGACGTCCGCGTCTCGGCGACCTGCGTCCGGGTGCCCGTGATCACGACGCACTCCCTCGCGGTGCACGCGGTCTTCGAGCAGGAGCTGACGGCCGACGCCGCCCGCGGCGTCCTGGAGGCGGCGCCCGGTGTCAGCGTCCTGGACAACCCGGAGAAGAACGAGTTCCCCACGCCCGCCGACGTCGTGGGCACCGACCCCACCTGGGTGGGGCGCATTCGGCGTTCCCTGGACGACCCGCGGGCGCTGGACCTCTTCCTGTGCGGGGACAACCTGCGTAAGGGCGCCGCGCTGAACACCGCGCAGATCGCCGAGGTCGTGGCCAAGGAGTTCACGGGCTAGGACGTGGTGAGGGCATTCGGGGGCTGAGACTCAGTCGGTAGACGAGTTCACATCCCTCGGGTGCCGCCACCAGGTGTGACGTCTCCACGGGCCGCTGGCCGCTGAAGTGGGTACGTTCGATCACCAGCGCGGCCTGCCCCGGCTCCGTGCCGAGCAGCTCCGCCTCCGGCTCGCGTGCGGGCCGTACCGTGACACACTCCAAGACCCGGTCGACCACCGTGCCCGCTCGGGCCAGCCGGTCGACCGGGTTCTCGTCTGTCGAGGCGTGTAACGGCGAGTGGTTGGTCCCCCGAGTGAGCGCGGTCGGCTCCCACGAGGTGTGGATCATGACCGGGATCTCCTCGGAGCGTGCGAGATGACGGGTCCGGTAGAGCGACTCGCCCACCCGGACGTTCAGCCGCGCCGCCTCGGCCGGGGCCGCCGCGATCGTCGTCGCTCCCAGGTGTTCGCCGAGGAACGTCCCCATGGGCCCGGTGTCACTGCCGGTGCGGGGCAGACGGTGGGCCATCGGTCGGCGCCGCACGTAGTACCCCGAGCCGGGACGGCTCTCCACGAGCCCCTCGGTCATGAGGAGCCGTAGCGCGTGCCGGGAGACCTGTTCGCTGACGCGGTGGCGTACCGCCAACTGGGCGCGAGAGGGGAGCCGGGTTCCCGGGGGGAGCCGGCCCTCGAGGATCGGGCGGCGGAGGGACTCCGCCACCATCAGGTACCGCGGTGAGCTTGTCTCCATGGCTAGCCCGGCGGCGCGGGCGGTGACGCCATCGATCTGTGGATCCTGCGCTGTTCTGCCGCCCTTTGATCACAGCGCAGTGGATAACGCAACCCCATGAGCTCTAGTAAAGCAGTGACAGGGGCGTTCACGTGGCCGAACGCCAGCATGGGTGTACCAACCGCGCTGGTGGCGTTCCTGGGCCGTCCGTTCGGCCCACGGTCAACGGAGTACGCGGTGGGTCCGACTCCGGGCGAGGACGATCAGGCGAAACTACGTTGTGTCACGTTAAAGTGCTTTGGGTAAGCATAGATCGACAATGGTCGACTTTGGGGGGATTGCCGTGGATGGTCCGGGGCAGGGGTACAACGAAGGGCTGGCGTTCTTCAGCGGACTGTTCGCCGTGCTGGCCGGCATCGCGCTGCTGGCACTCATCGTCCTGGTGATATGGGCCCTGGTGTCCATTCTCGCCCACAAGGACCTCACCGGCGGCGGCAAGCTGCTCTGGGTGATCGGAGTGCTCTGGGTGCCGCTGTTCGGTGCCGTCGCGTGGTTCGTCGTCGGCCGCAAGGGCAATATCAACCGATTGCTCGGGATCGACAAGGGGCGGGGCGAGGGAACAGCCCCTTCCGGGCCACAGACGAGTGGCCCGAGCGGGTCCGGGGGAGTCGTTCCGCCCAGTCCCGCGTGACGGGATCCGCGGAAGCGGGAGCGTGCGCGGCACGCTCCCGCTTTCTCGTGTTCCTGGATGGTGGTGGCCGTTCCGTACGCCGGTGAACCGGGGCGGACGGCCACCACCCCGTCACAGCACGATGCGCATCGGGTTCTCCAGCACCTCGACCAGGTCCTTGAAGAACACGGCCGCGGTGGCGCCGTCCACCGAACGGTGGTCGATGGAGAGGTCCATCGAGATCACGTCGCCGAGGACGATCTCCCCGTCCTTCGCCACCGGCTCCTGGCGCAGGGCGCCCACGGCCAGGATTCCGGCCTCGGGCGGGTTGATGACGGCGGAGAAGCTCTCGATGCCGTACATACCGAGGTTGCTCACACTGAACGTGCCCCCACTCATGTCCTGTGGGGTGAGCTTCCCGTCGCGGGCCTTGCCAGCCAGCTCCCGCGTCCGAACCGCAATCTGCGAGAGCGGCGTCCGGTCGGCGTCCCGGAGAACCGGGACCACGAGCCCGCCCTCGACCGCGACGGCCACACCGATGTTGATGCGGTGGTGCCGCAGCAGTCGCCCGTCCACCCACGACGAGTTCATCTCGGGGTTCAGACCGATGGCGACCGCCGTCGCCTTCACGATGAGGTCGTTCACGCTGACCTTCACGCCGGTGTCGGCGAGCTGCGCGTTGATCGTGGCCCGCAGGGCCTTCAACGGGCCGGCGTCGATCGTGCGCCGCAGGTAGAAGTGCGCACCTCCTGCTTGGCCTCCGTCATCCGCCGCGCGGCGACCCGACGGATGTTGTTCGGCTTCAGCTCCTCCGAGGCGCGACCGTCGTCGAACTCCGGCTGTGCCTGGGCCGCGGGGGCCGGAGCCGCGGCGGGTGCGGCTGTGCTCGCCGGCGCGGCTGACTGCTGTTTCGCGGCCGCCTCGATGTCGGCGCGCACGACGCGACCCTTGGGGCCGGACCCCTGGACCTGCTCGATGTCGAGGCCGTACTCACGGGCGAGGCGGCGCGCCAGCGGGGACGTGCGGGTCCGCTGGGATGCTGGGCCCGCCTGTGCGGGCGCCGTGGCCGGCGCCTGGTCCTGCCCGGTGGTCTGCTCGGCGGGCGCTTCCGCGCTCTCGGGGGCGGGGGCGGTGCTGGCCGCGCCGTCGGCGCCGCTGGTGGCCGCCGGGGTGGGCGAGCCGCCAGAGTCCGGCACCGCGTCGGGCGAGTCGCCGAGGACACCGATCACGGCGCCGATCGCGACGGTGTCGCCCTCGTTGACCGACTGTTTGACGAGGTAGCCCTCGTCATAGGCCTCGTACTCCATCACGGCCTTGTCGGTCTCGATCTCCACCAGGACGTCGCCCGGGGACACCTTCTCGCCGACCTGCTTCTGCCAACTGCTGATGACCCCCTCCTCCATGGTGTCGGAGAGGCGCGGCATGTAGATGTCGGTCATCGATTCTCCCTCACGCAACCCGCCGGCCGACGGCACGAAGAGTTTCCCGGACAACGGTGGTCACCGACTCGGCGGACGGCAGGGCGGCCGTCTCCAGCGGCTTGGCGTAGGGCAGCGGCACCTCAGCCATCGCCACGCGCCGAACCGGCGCGTCCAGCCAGTCGAACGCACCTTCCTGAATGGTGGCCGCGATCTCCGCTCCGATCCCGTAGGTCAGCCAGTCGTCCTCGGCGACGACGGCACACCCGGTCTTGCGGACCGAGGCGACGATGGTGTCGCGGTCCAGCGGGCGCAGGCTGCGCAGGTCGACGACCTCGACGCTGATGCCCTCCTCCGCCAGGGTCTCGGCGACCTGGTTGGCGATCATCGCCATCCGCGAGTAGCCGATCAGCGTAATGTCGGTGCCCTCGCGGGTCACGGCGGCGCGCCCGATCTCGGCGACGGACTCGTCGTCGTCGGGGACCTCGCCCTTGCTGTTGTAGAGACCGAGGTTCTCCAGGAACAGCACCGGGTCGTCGTCCCGGATCGCGGCCCGGATCATCGCGGCCGCGTCCGCCGGGGTGCTCGGCGCGAGCACCTTCAGCCCGGGAACGAACGCGTAGTACAGCTCGATGTTCTGCGAGTGGGTGGCGCCCAGTTGCTGACCGCCGCCGCCCGGAGTGCGAATGACCATCGGCACGGGGGTCTGGCCCCCGAACATGCCGTAGATCTTCGCGGCGTGGTTCACGATCTGGTCGAGGGCCAGGAGGGAGAAGTTGATCGTCATGACCTCCACGACGGGCCGCAGTCCCGTCATGGCGGCGCCGATCGCGGCACCGACGAACCCCTCTTCGGCGATCGGTGTGTCGCGGACGCGCCGCTCCCCGAACTCCTTCAGCATCCCCTCGGTGATCTTGTAGGAGCCCTCGAAGACCCCGATCTCCTCGCCCATGAGGAGGACGTTCTCGTCGCGCCGCATCTCGCCGCGAATCGCCTCGCGCAACGCCTGGCGGTAAGTGATTACAGACATGCCCGTTCCTTCCCTTACTTGGCCGGCGTGGTGGTCTCGGCGAACACCGGGTCGGCGGGCATGCGCCGCGACTCGTTGGGCACGGGGGTGGCGTAGGTGTAGTCGAACAGGGTGGAGACGTCCGGGTGCGGGCTGTTCTCCGCGAAGTCGGCCGCGTCGGTCACCACTGACTCGATCTCCTCGGCGATCTCGGACCGCTGCTCCTCACTGAGGACGCCCTCCTTCTCCAGCCGGTGCTGGAAGGCGAGGACGGGGTCGGCCGCGCGCGCGGCCTCCTTCTGCTCGTCGGTGCGGTATTTGGCCGGGTCCACGACCGAGTGACCCTTCATGCGCTGGCTCACGGCCTCCAGCAGGAAGGGACGCTGTTCCGCGCGGGCACGTTCCACGTAGTCGGCGGCGGCGTCCCGGACGGCCAGCGGGTCCTCCCCGTCGACCCGGACGCCCTCGATCCGGTAGGCGGATCCGCGTTTGTACAGGTCCGGCTCGGCGGAGGCCATCTCCACCGTGGTTCCCATGCCGGTGAGGTTGTTGATGACGACGAACACGGCGGGCAGGTTCCACAGCGCGGCGATGTTGAGCGACTCGTGGAAGGCGCCGATGTTGGTGGTTCCGTCGCCCATCTGGCACATGATGACGTCGTCGCCGCCCCGGTAGGACACGGCCAGCGCGGCTCCGGTCGCCAGGGGAAGCTGACCGCCGACGATGCCCCACCCGCCCAGCAGCCGGACGTCGGTGTCGAACATGTGCATCGACCCGCCCCAGCCCTTGGAGACGCCGGTGGAGCGCCCGTAGAGCTCGGCCATCACCTTCCGCGGCTCGATGCCCTTGCCTAGGGCGTATCCGTGCTCGCGGTAGTTCGTGTACAGGTAGTCGGTGGGGCGAAGCGCGGCCATGAGGCCGACGATCGTCGCCTCCTCACCGAGGTTCAGGTGACAGTAGCCGCCGATGCGGGCCTGGGTGTAGGCCTGGGCGGTGCGCTCCTCGAACCGGCGGATGAGCAGCATCTGCCGGTAGTAGTCGCGTAGCGTCTCGGGCTTCTCCGCCGCGAGGCCACCGTTCTTCTTGCGGCCGCGGCGCGATGAACCCTTGGACGACGTGCGGCTGGCGTTGGCGTCTGCGGTCGCTTCGGCCATGCTTGTGCCTTTCTACTCAGGGGTGGCATCGTCGGCCTGTGGGCCAACGACAGCCGGGGCGGCGGAGCACGCGGTGCGCCGCCTGGGGCGCCGCCCGGTCACGGGAGACGGCCCGAGGTGTGGCTGTAGCGGTTGTGACGTGAGTCTCGTCGCAACTCTATGTTCTGATCGATCATCGATCAACAGACCCAAAGGGTAGATCACTCCGCCTGTTCCCGAGCCGCGAGTGCCGCTTGCACGTAGTTGCGCACATGCTCGCTGACCAGCCGCCCGACCTCCGGATCCTGGGCGCGGAAGGCCTCGGTGATGCGTGCGTGGTCCGTCGCCTTGGCGTGCAGCTCGATGTTGAGCCAGCGCACGGACAGCGCCGTCCAGACCTCGACCCGGAGTGAGTCCCAGGTGTGCAGCAGCATCTCGTTGCCCGACGCCTGGACGATCTCCCGGTGGAAGTCGACGCTGTGCTTGATCTGTCCCTCGATGTCGCCCGTGGCGGTCGCCTCCCGCAAGGCGTCCACCTCGCGCTCCAGTGGTTCGGGGTGCGCGCCGAGTCGGGGCAGGGCGAGTTCGGCCGCGACGAGCTCCAAGCCGGCGCGCACCTGGTAGATCTCGGCCATGTCCGCGACCCCGAAGTCGCGCACCCGTGCTCCCTTGTTGGGCACGGATTCGATGAGTCGGACGGCTTCGAGTTCGCGCAGTGCCTCGCGAACCGGGGCCTGGCTCACATTGAGTTCGGCCGCGATCCTGCGCTCCACGATGCGCTGTCCTGGTTTCCAGCGCCCGGACAGCAGGCCGTCAACGAGTACGCGCCGGATCTGTCCCCGCAGTGGGTTTCGTGCGACTGTGGGGTCGACCTCTGGCGGGTGGATCATCGTCCATACCTTCTACTTGGAAATGTGAGACAAATCACTGCTTGATCGGAGTGATACCAGGCTGTGACCTCCAATTATGAGTGCCAGCCGAGAATTTAGTTCACTAGCGGGTAAGCTCAACCCAACCGAGTCCCATCGAGCTGAACGTCCGCGACTGGGTTTCCGCCCCCACACTTCCCCACAGCGCTGTTGGGAACAGGGTGGTTCCGCGCTAGCTCTGCGACCGCCGCGCGGTTCGGGGATGTTGGTACCCCGCACAGGTGCCCACGTCACGGCGACGCGTGCCCAACCACCTCGTTGCCCAAGTACCCGATTTGTCGTAGTTCATCCCCGCGGCGAGCCCCCGTCCGTCCTGTGCCGCAGGCCGACCACACACGTGAGACAGCACTGAGCACCTTATGACACACACCACGCCAGTTCGGCGGCCGTCACCCCGGCCCGTTGCCGGAGCGACGGGCGGGTTCCATGAGCACGTCGTGGCCACGATCGGCCGCATCATGGCCGACCGACCCACTCTCCTGTTGGGACTGTTGCTAGCGACGGCCACCGTGCTGTCCATCAACGCGCTCAACCCGATCGACCTCTTCGTCAACACCTTCCCGCGCCTGCACTCCGACCTCCTGCGCACGCTGCTCATCAACTGGCCGGACAACGTCGCCGGTCGCGCCGTCGCGCTCCCCGTGCTGGGCGTCGTCTCGTTGTTCCTCGCGCTGCGGTCACGTTCCTGGCGCCCGGTCATCATCGCCGCTGGCTCGGTCTTCACGATGATCTGCCTCGTCGCGGGGATGAAGCTGGTGCTCGCCCGCTCGCACCCTCGGACGGGTGACCCCAGCTTCTTCGTGGACATCGGCCACAACTTCTCCTTCCCCTCCGGCCACGGCGCCAACGCGATCCTCATCTACGGGGTCGCGCTGTACCTGATCGTGCGCTACCAGGCGGTGCGGCCGTCGATCGCGCTGCGCCTGGGGTACATCATCGCGATGATCGCCTGTGTTCAGGCGGGTGTTTCGGCATATCTTCACTTCCATTGGGCGACGGACCTGGTCGCGGGCATGATCGCCGGCGGTCTGGTGCTCCGCGTGACCGTCCTCGTGGACCGGATGATCCCCGACGACTGGACGGTCGGGTGGTGGCCCTTTCTCCCGGCTGAGCGCTGCGTCTGCGGACGCCCCCTCCGGATGGCGCAGCACCCCGTGGTGACCACTCCGGCCCCCGGCCGCTACCGGCAGCTCCCGGTGCACCACGAGCGCACCGCCCCGACCCGCCGTCGCCGAGCCACCAACCGCCCCATGCCCACCCGACCAACCCGCATCCGCGCCACCCGCCCGCCGTCCCCACCCCGCTAGGGGCGCTTCTCGCCCGTGTGATGCCATGGACATATGGGGTCACACCGACACCAGCGACACACCGCGCCGGCCCGCACCCACCCACGCCCCAATGAGCCGATGAGCGGCCCGGGTGGGGTGACGTTCGTGTCGCCGGAGAGCGCGACGTGGCGGGTGCAGTTGGACCGGGCCATGTGGGTGGCCGGGGTCCGCGGGCTGATGCTCCAGGCTTTGCACCCGCGTGCGATGCGGGGTGTGTGGCAACGTTCCGACTTCCGCGACGACCCCACCGGGCGACTCATCCGGACTGCCGCCTGTTGTTGGGCTAGCACTGTGTCGCGACCATGGGGTGCGCGATGAGCGGCCCGGGTGGGGTGACGTTCGTGTCGCCGGAGAGCGCGACGTGGCGGGTGCAGTTGGACCGGGCCATGTGGGTGGCCGGGGTCCGCGGGCTGATGCTCCAGGCTTTGCACCCGCGTGCGATGCGGGGTGTGTGGCAACGTTCCGACTTCCGCGACGACCCCACGGGGCGGCTCATCCGGACTGCCGACTTCGTCGCCACAATGACCTACGGCTCCGCGGCGGAGGTCGCGGAGTTGGGTGCGCGGGTGCGGATGATCCATTCCCGGTTGCGGTTCGTGGACCCTGAGACGGGGCGGACGCACCGGGTGGACGAGCCGGATCTGTTGTTGTGGGTGCACTGTGCCGAGGTCGTGTCGTACCTGGAGGTCACCGTGCGGGCTGGTCTCCGGTTGGAGCGGGGGGACGCGGACGCCTACTTCGCGGAACAGCGGGACACGGCGGCTCAGGTGGGGTTGGATCCGGCGGATGTGCCGGGGTCGGTGGCGGAGATGCGCTCGTATCTGGCCCGGATGAGACCGTCGCTTCGAGCCACTCCGGAGGCGAGGGCGGCGATCCGCTTCCTGCTGTGGCCGGCGCTGCCCGACCGGTTGCGGTGGTTGAACCCGGCCAAGCCGTTGTGGTGGCCGGTGGGCGCCCTCGGTTACTACGCGCTGCCGCGGTTCGCGCGCCGGATGTTGGGTGTCCTTCCCGAGGTCCCGGGGGTGGAGGGCGCGACGACTCTCGGTCTGACCGGGGTCCGCGCCGTGCTGGAGCGCACCCCCAACCGCTGGTACAACTACCTGTTCGACGAGGCCACTGTTCTCCGGGCGGAGCGGGCCCGCGAGCGCTTGGAGGCGCTCGGCTACGAGTTCCCCACCCGCCGTGGCCTCCGCGACCCCCGTGACTGGCGGCGCGCCGGCCTGGTGACGGAGGGCTAGGCGAGTTCGGGTGGGCGCCGGCGGCTGAGGGGACGTGCCCCGGAAGACCGCAGGTGGGAATCGTAGGATGGGATGGATGTCCACCACCGACCGCGTTCGTCCCGACTCGTGTCCCGGAGTGCTCCGGCTGCACGAGGCCGCCGATGGCGCCCTGGCTCGGGTACGAATCACGGGGGGACGGATCTCCGCTGGGGCACTGCGGACGCTCGCTGATCTCACCGAGCGATACGCGGACGGAGCCTTGGAGCTCACCTCGCGGGGGAACGTCCAGGTGCGAGCGGTCACGCCCGGGGCGGAAGGCGAGATCGCGGCCGGCTTGGCGCGGGTGGGACTGCTTCCCTCGGCGCGGCACGAGCGGGTCCGCAACATCGTCGCCTCGCCGCTCGCCGGGTGGGACCGGCACGGGCGCGGGGACGTCGACGACCTGGTCCGCGCGTTGGATGAGCGTCTCCTGCGCGGGACGGACATCACGGAACTGAGCGGTCGCTTCCTGTTCGGACTCGACGACGGTCGAGGGGACGTCAGCCCGTCGGTTGACGTGGGCTGGATCGCCTCCTCGCCGAGCGACGGGGTGTTGGTCGTTGGTGGGCGGCCCACCCGGATCGCCGTGCCGAGGGCGCGGGCGGTCGACGTGCTGCTGTCCGCGGCGCGGGTCTTCCTGGAGGTGGGCCAGGGCTGGCGCGTGGACAGTGCTCCCGACACCGCGCGGCGAATCGTCGACGGGGTCCGTGCGGCGTGGCCCGCTCTCCCCCACACGGAACCCGCCTGGTCGACTGCCGTGGAACTCCCGATCTCCGAACCACCTCAGGTCGGGGTGTACCCCCGGCCGGACTCCGATCGTGTGCCCGCCACGCTCGTCGCCGGCATCCCCCTGGGGCGCCTGACGGCACGCCAGGCACGGGAGCTCGCCGCGTCCACCGCGAACGAGGAACTCCGGATCACTCCGTGGCGGAGTATCGCCCTGCGTCCGGCCGACCCCGACGCGACGGCCGACACCCTGCGCGTGGCGGGGCTGTTCACCTCCCCGGACTCCGCGTGGAACGGCGTCACGGCGTGCGCCGGGCAACCGCACTGTGCCAAGGCCAACGCCGACGTGCGCGCGTTGGCCGCCCAGGTCGTCCAGGCGGCGCCACCAGCCCCGGGGCCTCGTCGCCCCTTCCACTGGGCCGGATGCGCGCGTCGGTGCGGCCGACCGAACTATCCCCACCTCGACGTTCTCAGTCTTCCCGATGGCGGTGTCCTCGTTGACGACACCGCCGTTCCCGGCGCCCAACCGG
Source organism: Spiractinospora alimapuensis (assembly GCF_018437505.1). NCBI lineage: Bacteria > Bacillati > Actinomycetota > Actinomycetes > Streptosporangiales > Nocardiopsidaceae > Spiractinospora > Spiractinospora alimapuensis. The sequence continues at coordinate 3,616,877 of NZ_CP072467.1, forward strand.
CCGAGCATGTGGCCGAACTGCGCGTGACCTCCCCTTTCCCCAACCCGATCGATGGAACGTGACCGACTACATTCGCGACGGCGCCGAGATCTACCGGCGCTCCTTCGCCACCATCCGTGCCGAAGCGGACCTGACCGCACTCCCCGAGGACGTCTCCCAAGTCACGGTTCGCATGATCCACGCCTGCGGCATGGTCGACCTCGTCACCGATGTCGACTACAGCCCGGACGTCGTCTCCGCGGCACGAACCGCGCTCGACGCGGGCGCGCCGATCCTGTGCGACGCCGAGATGGTCGCCTCCGGCGTCACCCGGGCCCGACTGCCACGGGACAACGAGGTCGTCTGCACCCTTCGTGCCCCGGGCGTGCCCGAGCTGGCCGAGAAGCTGGGCACCACGCGCAGCGCGGCGGCGATGGAACTGTGGCGGGACCGGCTTGACGGTTCCGTGGTGGCCGTGGGCAACGCCCCCACCTCCCTGTTCCGCCTGCTCGAGCTGATCGCCGCGGGGGCGGGAACCCCCGCCGCGGTCATCGGGGTGCCCGTGGGCTTCATCGGGGCCGCGGAGTCCAAGCGGGCTCTCGCCGAGGCCGGCGTGGCTCCCTATCTCGTCGTGCACGGGCGGCGGGGTGGCAGCGCGCTCGCCTCCGCCGCGATCAACGCCATCGCCAGCCGGTCGGAGGTGTGAGGCGCGATGAGTGACGACAACACGACCACGTCAGCCGGCACCGGGCGTCTTTGGGGCGTCGGCCTGGGCCCCGGGGACCCGGAACTGGTCACGGTGAAGGCGGCGCGCCTCATCGGTGCGGCCGACGTCATCGCCTACCACTCCGCCCGCCACGGCCGCAGCGTCGCCCGTGGCCTGGCCGAGCCCTACCTGACCGGGCGACAACGCGAGGAGCACCTGGTCTATCCGGTGACCACCGAGGGGACGAACCACCCCGGCGGCTACCAGGGCGCGATGACGGAGTTCTACGCCGAGGCCGCCGAACAACTGGCACGACACCTGGACGCGGGCCGGGACGTGGTGGTCCTCGTCGTGGGCGACCCGCTCTTCTACAGTTCCTACATGCACCTGCACCAGCGGCTGGCACACCGGTACCCCACTGAGGTGGTGCCCGGCGTGACCTCCCTGAGCGGCGCGTCCGCGGTTCTCAACCGGCCCCTGGCCCAGGGGGACGAGGTGCTGACCGTGCTGCCCGGCACCCTCCCCTCCGAGGAACTCTCGCGACGACTGCGAGACGCGGACGCGGCGGCCGTGATGAAGCTCGGCAGGACGTTCCCACAGGTGAGGACCGCGTTCGCCGACGCTGGCCGCTTGGACGACGCTTGGTACGTCGAACGCGCGACCACCGCCAGAGAACGGTGGATGCCGCTGGCCGACGTGGACCCCGACCGCGTGCCGTACTTCTCGATGGCGCTGCTGACCAGCCCGTCCACGCGGACCTGGGAAGCGACCGTCCCCCGCGCGACCGGCGAGACGACCGGCGGCGGCTCCGTCGTCGTGGTGGGTACGGGCCCGGCCGGGCCCGACTGGCTCACCCCGGAGTCGCGGGACGCGCTGGCGGACGCCACCGACCTCCTCGGCTACCGCACCTACCTCGACCGGGTTCACCAGTGGCCCGGGCAGCGTAAGCACGCCACGGGCAACACCGTGGAGGCCGAGAGAGCCGCGCACGCCCTCGAGCTGGCATTGGAGGGTGCTCGGGTCGCCGTGGTCTCCGGGGGCGATCCGGGGGTCTTCGCCATGGCGACCGCGGTCATGGAGGCGGCGGAGGATCCGCGGTTCCGCGACGTGCCGGTGATCGTGCTGCCGGGTGTCACCGCCGCGCAGGCGGCCGCCGCCCGGGTCGGTGCGCCGCTCGGACACGACTACTGTGTCCTGTCCCTGTCGGACCGGCTCAAGCCGTGGGACGTGATCGAGAACCGCCTCGCGGCGGCGGCCGGCGCCGACCTGGTGCTCGCCATCTACAACCCCGCGTCCCGGGCACGGACGTGGCAGGTCGCCAAGGCCCGGGATCTCCTGCTGGCGCATCGCGAGCCCGGCACGCCGGTCGTCGTCGCCCGGGACGTCGGCGGACCGGAGGAGTCGGTCCGCGTAGTGGCGCTGGCCGACCTCGACCCCGACACCGTGGACATGCGCTGTCTGCTTCTGGTCGGGGCGTCCACCACCCAGTGGACGCGGGACGGCGCCGGTCGGGACACCGTGTGGACCCCGCGACGCTACCCGGCGTGAACCTGACGAATCCAGTCCGCGGCCCCCTCGGGGGTCGCGGTCGTCGCCACGTCGGGCGCGGGGGGGCGACGCGCGATGAGCACGGGCACTCCCAGCTCCCGCGCGGCGGCGAGCTTCGGCGCCGCGGCCTCGCCCCCGCTGTCCTTGGTGACCACGACGTCGACCTGGTGCCGCGCGAGGAGGTCCCGTTCCCCGTCCAGGGTGAACGGCCCTCGGTCGATCAGCAGCTCCATCCGTGGCGGCGTCGGTGGCTCCGGAGCGTGCACGCACCGGGCGAGGAACCACCGGTCCGGTACGGCCGCGAACGGCGCCATGCTCTGTCGCCCCACGGTGAGGAACACGCGTTCACCGAACCCGAGCAGGGCCCGCGCGGCCTCCTCGAGAGAGTCGACCCAATGCCACGCGTCGCCGGGAACGGGAGACCATCCGGGGCGGCGCAGGGCGAGCACGGGAACCCCGCCACGTTCCCCTGCCTCGGCGGCGGCACGGCTGATCTGGGCCGCGAACGGATGCGTGGCGTCGACCAGTGCGGTGATCGCGTTGTCCCGCAGCCACGTGGTCAGGCCCTCCACGCCACCGAACCCGCCGACCCGAACCTCCCCGTGCGGACGCCGAGGATCGTGGGTCCGGCCCGCCAGGGACGTGACCACCTCGACCAGCGGATCCGCCGTGAGCAGGTCGCTGAGCCGCCGTGCCTCCGTGGTCCCGCCCAGGACGAGAACCCGCGCCGTCATTGGAGCCTCCGCTCGTGAGTGAATCGTTGCGGTACGGATGGACGACCGGGGCGTGCGCCACGGCCGCCACCGCCGCGGCCTGCCACGGCCTGTGGTGTGGCGTGTTTCCCGACCCGATCCGGATCGAGCTCCCACGGGGGCGCACGCCCGAGTTCGGACTGGCGTTCACCGAGACTACTCCGGGCCGCGCCAGCGCCGGCGTGGTGAAGGACGCGGGGGACGATCCGGACGTCACCCACGGCGCCACGGTCGTGTCGACGGTGTGGCCAGCGGAACCGGGATCCGGAGTCGTCTTCCACGCCGGACCGGGAGTGGGGACCATCACGAAACCCGGCCTGCCGTTGCCGGTGGGCGAGCCGGCGATCAACCCGGTACCGCGCAGGCTCATCACCCAGGCGGTGACCGCCGCCGCCGAGGAACACGACGAGCCCGCCGACCTGAACGTCGAGATATCCGTGCCCGGCGGCGAGCGGATCGCCGAACAGACGTGGAACCCCCGTCTCGGGATCCTGGGCGGCCTCTCCATCCTCGGCACGACGGGCGTCGTCGTCCCCTACTCCTGCTCTGCGTGGATCGACAGCATCCGCCGGGGCATCGACGTCGCGCGCGCCGTGGGGATCGACCACGTCGCGGGCGCCACGGGCTCGACCTCCGAGATCACGGCGCGCGACCTGTACGGCCTGCCCACCGAGGCCCTGCTCGACATGGGCGACTTCGCGGGCGCCGTCCTGAAGTACCTGCGCCGACACCCCGTCCCCCGTCTCACCCTCGCCGGCGGCTTCGCCAAGCTCAGCAAACTCGCCGCGGGGCACCTCGATCTCCACTCCAAGCGTTCACAGGTGGACCGTGGTTTCCTCGCCGACCTCGCCCGAGAGTCCGGCGCGGACGAGGCTCTCGCCCACGCCATCACCGAAGGGAACACGGCCCTCAGAGCCCTGGAACTCGCCCAGGACGCCAACATCCCCCTCGGCGACGTCGTCGCCTCCCGCGCCCGCGACACCGCCCTCCAGGTCCTCGACGGAGCCCCGGTGGCCGTCGACGTGCTCGCCATCAACCGATCCGGAACGATCGTCGGCCGCGCGGGACCATAGCGGTCGTGCGCGGGGAGCTGTTTCGCCGTCCCGGCCGAGAAGCGGCCGCGGGCCTCTCACCGGATTCCCTGGGGAGGGGCCAGTTCCCCTCCGTTCACGCGGACGTCCACCCGCCGCGTGCATCCGAAGGGGGAGCGCGAGGTTTCCCCTTGGGCCTTTCCTGCGGAGAGAAGACACCACCAAGTGCGGTCCGGCCACGGCGCCGCCCCGTCACTACCCACACCTCGGGGCCCGGTTCGTCGTTGGTGTCCGTCGGCGTCGGCCACGGGGTACCGAGGTCCCTCGCGTAGCGTGATCTCCACCGCCAGGGCAGGGAACGCGCTACTCGGTGGGGTCGCCGGCCTGGAGGAGCTCCTGGCGGGCGCAGGAGTAGAGGTGGCTGTCGCGGAAGCCCTCGGCGGCGAGGACGCGTCCGACGACGATGACGGCGGTGCGGGTGATTCCGGCGGAGGCTACCCGTTCGGCGATGTCGGTGAGGGTGCCGCGGAGGACGACCTCGTCGGGCTGGGTGGCGAAGGCGACGACGGCGACGGGGCAGTCGGGGCCGTAGTGGGGGAGGAGTTCGGCGACGATCTCGTCGACGTAGCGGATCGCCAGGTGGAGGACGAGTGTCGCGCCGGAGCGGCCGAGGGTGGCGAGGTCCTCTCCGGGGGGCATGGGAGTGGCGCCTCGGGCGACGCGGGTGAGGATCACCGTCTGGCCGACCGTGGGGACCGTGAGTTCGCGGCCCAGGGAGGCGGCCGCCGCGGCGTAGGCGGGGACGCCGGGGACCATCTCGTAGGGAATGTCGCGGGCGGTGAGGCGCCGCACCTGTTCGGCGGTCGCGCTGAACACGGCCGGGTCCCCAGAGTGCAGCCGCGCGACGTCGTGGCCGGCGCGGTGCGCGGTGGTGATCTCGTCCACGATCTCGTCGAGGGTCATGGTGGCCGTGTCGACGAGGCGCGCGTCCGGCGGGCAGTGGGCGAGGACCTCGGTCGGGACCAAGCTGCCGGCGTAGAGACAGACCTGGCAGGAGCCGAGAACGCGGGTCGCGCGCAGGGTCAGCAGGTCGGGGGCGCCGGGGCCCGCACCGATGATGTACACCGTCACTGTTTGGAAACCTCCCATTGGACGACGGGCAGGGCGGGGCGCCACACCGAGAACGCGCTGTCGGGTCGGCTGCCGACGGGGCCGAGGTGCTCGACGGAGAGCCGGGTGAGCGTGCCGCCCTCCCGCTGCTGCCACTCGGTCACCACGGCCTGGGCCTGGAGCGTGACCGCGTTGACCACGAGCCGGCCGCCGGGGCGCAGAGCGTCCCAGCAGACCCGGAGGACGCGGTCGTCGCTCCCGCCGCCGCCGACGAACACGGCGTCGGGGCGGTCGAGGTTCCGTAGCGCGTCGGGTGCCCGACCGTGCCGGACCTCGAGTTGGGGGACCCCCAGGCGAGCGGCGTTACGCCCGATGGCGGCGACCCGCTCGTCGTGGGACTCGACGGCGATCGCGCGGCAGCTCGGGTGGGAGCGCAGCCATTCGACGGAGATCGAGCCCGAGCCGGCGCCGACGTCCCACAGCAGCGCCCCGGGGACGGGAGCCAGGCGCGCCAGGGTGACGGCGCGCACCTCCCGCTTGGTGAGCTGTCCGTCGTGCTCGAATGCCGTGTCGGGCAGCCCGGGTGTAAGGCCGAGGGGGACGTGTCCCGGTTGGGCCACGCAGTCGATGGCCACGACGTTCAGTGCGCTGCCCTCGTGGGGTGACCACGCGTCGGCGGTCCCGCTCCGGCGCTGTTCGTGTGGCCCGCCGAGTTCCTCGAGCACCGTCATGTGGCTGGGGCCGTACCCGGCGTCGGTGAGTAGCGTGGCGACGTCGCGCGGCGTCCCCGCGCCGTCGCTGAGGAGGAGGATCCGTCGTCCCGGGTAGAGAGCCCGGCGCAGGGCGTCCAACGGGCGGGTGAGCGTGCTCAGGACCTCCGTGGTGGCGAGCGGCCAGCCCAGCCGGGCGCAGGCCAGGGAGGCGGACGAGGGGCGGGGGTGAACGCGCAGGAGCTCGGACCCCACCGTGCGGGCCAGGGTGGCTCCGATGCCGTGGAACATGGGGTCGCCACTGGCCAGGACACATCGGGCCCGGTGCGCGTGGGACGCCAGGAGGTTCCCCAGCGCGGGCAGCAGCGGACTGGGCCACGCGACGTGCTCCTGGTCGGGTCGCGCGGGGATCAGAGCGAGCTGCCGGGCGCTGCCGAACACGACGTCGGCCGAGGTGACGGCATCGCGCGCGGTCAAGGTGAGGCCGTTCCACCCGTCGGCGCCGACCCCCACCACGGCGATCGTGCGCTGGGCGGACGTGGGTTCCACGTGAAACGATCCTAGTGTGCAGGGCTCGCCACGGACGCTGGGGGATGCCGTGCGCTGTGCACTGGTCCATTCCCGCGAGCGTGGGACGCACCCGGTGCGGGTGGGACCCGTGGAAGCGCGCATCCACCTGCTGGATGTGCGCTCACCTAGAGGGGTGTGGAGAAATCCTGACGGGGGATGTCGCGACTCAGGAGGGGTGGTGGCCCGCCCACGTCTGTCCGGTCAGTCGCTGGAAAATGTCGACATAGCGACTTCTCGCTTCGGCGACGATCGTGTCGGGCATCGTCGGGCCGGGAGCGGTGCGGTCCCATCCCGGGACGGACGCCGCCCAGTCGCGCACGATCTGCTTGTCCATCGGCGCCGGCGGATGACCGGGGCGCCATTCGGCGGCCGACCAGAACCGAGACGAGTCCGGGGTCAACACCTCGTCGCCCAGGGTGAGGACACCTTCGGCGTCCCGACCGAACTCCAGCTTGGTGTCGGCGACGAGGATCCCCCGCTCGGCCGCGAGCTCCGCACCCCGGCGGTACACGGTCAGTGTGGCGTCGCGCACCTGTTCCGCGGTTTCGGCGCCCACCAGGTCCACGACAGCGGCGAAGTCGATGGGTTCGTCGTGCCCGACCTCGGCCTTGGTGGACGGGGTGAAGATCGGTTCGGGCAGGCGGTCACCCTCCTGGAGCCCCTCGGGCAGGGCGACGCCGGAGACCGTGCCGTGCTGGAGGTACTCCTTCCACCCGGAGCCCGTGATGTAGCCGCGGACGACGCACTCCACGGGCAGCATGTCCAGGCGCCGCACGCGGACCGCGCGCCCGGACCACTCGGCGGGGACGTCCGTCGCGGAGATCACGTGGTTGGGGATCAGGTCGGCGAGCTGGCGGAACCACCACAGCGAGAGCTGGGTGAGGATCGCGCCCTTGTCGGGGATGGGGTTGGGGAGCACGACGTCGTACACGCTCACCCGGTCGGAGGCCACGAGCACGATGTCCGCGCCGTCGGCGTAGACCTCGCGCACCTTCCCCGAATACAGCAGCTCCACAGTCCGTCCTCCGTGTCCCCCGGTCGTGGACTCTCAGGGTACGCCCGCGGCCGAAGGAGCGATGAATCGCCGTGGTCTGGGTAGTCCATACCTCGTGAGTGCGGGTGTTCCGTACATCCGAACGAGGAGAGTGTCATGCCAACGATGCTGTTCGTCAACCTGCCGGTCACGGATCTCGACCGTGCCAAGGCGTTCTACACCGAGCTGGGGTTCACCAAAAATCCCCAGTTCACGGACGAGAACGCGGCGATGATGGCGATGACCGACGCCATCAGTGTCATGTTGCTGCGGGAGCCGTTCTTCCAGTCGTTCTCCAAGCGAGACCTCCCCGCGCCGGGAACGACGGGTGTCCTGCTGGCCATCGATGCCCCGGATCGGGCGGGCGTGGACGAGCTGGTTGGTCGCGCCCTGGCCTCGGGTGGAAGCCCAGCCGGGGAGCCGATGGACGAGGGGCCGATGTACCAGCGCAGCTTCTACGACCCGGACGGCCACCACTGGGAGGTCATGTACATGGACATGTCCCAGATGTAGCCACACACGACGAAGCCCCGCCCACCTGGTGGGTGGGCGGGGCGCCGTTCGAACGACCTTCCCCTGTCGATCGAACGCAGTTTCGAATACTAGAGGATGTCCGCGCCAAGATCAACCACGGCGTGAGCCGGCGTGCTCTCGACGGGGTGGAGCGATGGATTCGGCCGTACGCCGGATGTTCCGGGGGCGGGGACGTAGAATCACGCCCACGGGCGTGGCCGCGTGCGGCGTGTCCGCTTCCACGGGGGCGTGTGGCGCGCACGGTAGGGCGCTGACGCCGCGTCGGTGCACCGTTCTGTCCGGTACCGAGGGCGAGGATTCGATGACCTGTCGTTCGCCGGATCGTTCGCCGCGTGACCGGCCCCCTGACCCGCTGGCCAAGACCGTGCTCTCCACCCAGGACGTCGACGACGAGTCGGAGTACTGGAAGCAGGCGACGTGGGAGTTCCAGAAGATGTCGACGGGCGCCCTGAACACCTCCGACGATCTTCGCGGGTACGCACAGTGCATGCGTGGGCGTCGACACCAGGTCGTGGACGTACGCCAGCACGGAGCGCAGTGGGCGGAGCGCACCCCTGGTCTCACCAAACGCATGCCGGACGATGACTACCGGCTGATGATCGCGATGAGTGGCCGGCTGGAGGTCACCGCCGGCGGCCGAACGATGGTGGTGCGGCCGGGGACGGCCGCGGTGATTCCCTGGTCGGCTCCGGTGCGGATGGACTTCGGGCCGTGGCGGGCGTTGTTGCTGACCCTGCCCCGACGCTCCGTGGACGACCGGCTCGCCCTCCGCACCCCGGTTTCCCGCGCGTTGGACGTGGGATGGGGGATGGGGCGGATACTGGCGAGCACCGCGTTCGCCCTGGCGGAGGAGTTTCCCCGCCTGACGGCGTTCGAGTTCGACCTCACCTGCGAGAGCCTGACGGACCTGACGTGTAACGCCATCCATGGGGCCGCCCCCGACCGCCACCATCTGGGCGCTGTCGCCGCGACCGTGCGCTCCCACGTACGTGCCCATCTCAGCGACCCGGGGCTCACTCTCGCTAGGGCCGCCCGGACACTCGGGTTGGCGCCGCGAACCGTGCAGCGCGCCTTCGAGCACGAGGACACCACCTGGCGCGACGTGCTGCGCGCCGAACGCCTCAACCTGGCGCGGCGCCACCTGCGGGACCCCGCCTTCGTGGGCACCTCGGTCGCCACGGTCGCCGCGATGGTCGGACTCGACGCCCAGGGCCTCGCGCGGGCCTACCGCCAGGTCCACGGCTGTCGCCCCAGTGACGACCGGCCGTGACGGCACCGGGTGGCGCGTTCTGCCCCTAGTCGTGGCGCCCAATGACGCTGGCGCGCCCGTCGAACAGCGGCCACCATTGGGTACAGGGCACCGGGCCGACCGGGCCACCACACGGGGCGAGTGTGCGCCGTTCTCCACGCCATTTCACCCGGACACACCACTCCTCGTGGTTCCTCCGGTGCCCTCTGGCGCCCTCCGCTGCCGCCCCGTCCATCCCCCCGGGGCGACAGCGAGGCTCACGTGGTGCCGGGCGGGCCGGCGAGGATCGTGGGGACGTACTCCAGCAGCTGGAGCTGGCCGTCGAAGGTGCGGCTTTCGACCAGGTCCAGGGAGAGGTCCGGGTAGTGGTCGAAGATGCGGTCCCGGCCCGTGATGCCGGTGATCACTGGGAACACGACCACACGGAACCGGTCGACCAGTCCGGCCTTGATCAGTGAGCGACTCAGACTGATGCTGCCGACGGTGGTGAGCGGCTTCGTCTCGGTCCGCTTCAGTTCACGGACGACCTCCACGGCGTCGGAGTTCACCAGCTCCGAGTTCGGCCACGACAGCGGCTCGGTGAGCGTCGAGGAGAACACCAGTTTGCGGGCGGCGTTCAACCTCTGCGAGCCGGGGTCCGTCGCCTCGGGGATGAAGTCCTTCATCAGCCGGTAGGTGGTCGCGCCCATGATGTGGACGTACTCGGCCGGGTCGTCGTCCGCCAGCCAGGCGAGGAACTCCGGCCCCTCCATGCCCCAGAACCCGGGCCACCCCTCGGCAGCGCCATAGCCGTCGAGCGAGATGATGTAGTCCACCAACAGTGTTGACATCGTGGTGCCCTCCTCACGTGCGGTCCGCTGGGTCGATCCTCCCCAGGCAAACACCCATTCGAACTATCGGTGTGGTCCAGGTTGAACCTGGGGGACGGGCCACGTCGGGGTAGACCGGACCGGGCCGCGAAACTCATCGCCGCGCGTGAGCCGGGCTCCACGGTCGACCATCCCGGTGCCGTTGTCCGGCGACGGTGGACGGCAGCCCGGACTGCGACCCGAACACGAAGAAGGGCCCCGCTCGTTGAGCGGGGCCCTTCTTTGACCTGCGGAGGCTCGGGGATTTGAACCCCGGAAGGGCGTGAACCCTAACCGCATTAGCAGTGCGGCGCCATAGACCGGACTAGGCGAAGCCTCCTGGCGGGATAAGGGTACCGACCTCGTGTGCCCACGTGCAAAACGAATCTAGGAAGTTCCCTCAACCGGGGTGGCCGCGCGGTGGTGGGAGGAGCGTTGGGGCGGGGGGCTGGGGCGTTCGGCGGCGAGTTCGGCGTTGTGGCGCAGGCGGGTGACGGCGCGGGACACGGTGCTCTTCACCGTGCCGACACTCACACCCAGGGTGCGGGCGATCTCCGCCTCGGTCATGTCGTCGAAGTAGCGCAGCCGCACCACGGCGCGCTGACGTTCCGGGAGGCCGTCCACGGCGCGGGAGACGAGGTCGGCGAGGTCGGCCTGCCAACTGGGGTCCTCGACCTCCTGGTCCGGGACGTCGTCGGTCGCGTAGACGCGGACCCGTCGCCGGCGCCACTCCGAGATCTGGGTGTTGACCATCGCGCGGCGCACGTAGCCGTCCCGCGCCTGTGGGGAGTGGATCCTGTCCCAGGAGAGGAAGGTCTTGATCAGCGCCGCTTGGAGGAGGTCCTCGGCGTCGGGCTTGTTTCCGGCGAGGGAGCGCGCGATACGTAACAGTGCCGGTCCGCGGTCCTTGAGGTAACGCGTGAACTCCTCGTATCGGGAACCGTTCGCCTCCTCGCACACGTCCACCACCGTCCCTTCGCCGACCGGGTGGACCGGTCCCCACAGTGCCCGCTCCGGCGCGCCGGCATCCGTGTGGCCGGTCCGTGCGACCGGATGGTGCGGCGGGGTCGGATCGTTGTCCGGCGAGCCGTCCCCGTCTCAACGGATAATTCCAGCTTCGCACGAACGGAGATGAGGTCTCCGTCAACTCCGGGTTCGTCTTGCGTCAAGTCGGGCCTTCGCGTGTGCCCGTATCCCAGCGGGGAACCGCCAGTGGACGTGCCGCCCACGGGGACATCGCGTGCGACGAGCGCCCGTGGAGCACGATGCCAGCGACGTCGCCGAAAACCCTGGCGTGGCACACCACCGTATTAGGACATTCCGTGAGAACCTGTTCACAATGAGTGATAGGGGGAGTGGTGGTCATTTTCACTCCAGTTCGGCGGCGGCTCACAGCCTCCCTGCTCGGGGCCGCCGTGGCGCCCGAGCCGCACCGTCCCGAGACGGTGGTGTCGCGTGGGGTCGTGCTCGAGGCACGGTCCCACCTGCTCGTCACGGCGACCGACAAGGGCGAGGAGCGGTTCATCCTCAACGCGGAGTCGGTCGTGTGGCGGGGTGGAAGGATCACGCCCGCTGAGCTCGCGGTCGGAGAGGACGTGTTCGTCCTACGGTCGCCGAGCAGTCGGTGGACGGCCCAACGGGTGTGGTCGGGAATCGCCCGGGTGACGGGTGTGATCGTGGAGGTCAACGGCGCGGAGGTGACCGTCGACGCCGGACACGATCGTGGGCACCAGGTCGCGGTGATACCCGAGTCGGCGACCGACGTGTTCGGTGCCCATCCCCGGCTGGAGCCCGGCCTCCTGTTCGACGCCGTTGGTCTCTGGCGTGACGGCGTCGTCGAGGCGTTGACCCCGGCGGCGCAGCAGCCGTCGACCCCGGCCGTCGACCCGCCGCGGCGCACCGTGACCAAGCGCCACCGCCGCGACACCGGCCACGGTGGGGAGATCGACGGCAGCGTCACCTGGTTCGACCCCGCGCGGGGCCGCAACATCTACAGCGACCCGATCGCGTTGTCCGCCGGCGCCGCCTACCCGGCGGTGGACCCCCTGTCCGACTGTGGGAAGCACTGCGCCCCGACGCGTGGCTGTGTCCCACTCCCACTGATGTCCCTCGGGATGATGCTCTCCCTGCGCAACCTGCGCTGCCCGGACGACGAGGCGGCGGCGGTCCCCGTGACCGCGTGCGCGTCCATGGCGCGCTACTTCTGCGACCACTTCTCGGAGGAGACCGCGGCCGCTCCCCGAGGCCGCCTGGCCGAGCTCACCCTGGCGAGTTTCATCGCGCTCGGCGGCTCGCCGGAGACGGGGTGCTTCCCCGGCCGGCTCACTGTCCCAGGGAGGGCGACCACATGGTAGAAGTCCTGCGAGAGATCCAACTGCCCTTGCTCAGCCTGGTCCTTCTGCTCGCGGCGATCGGCAAGGGGGCGAGCCGTCCCGAACACCACACCGGACCGATGGGCGGCCGAACCTCGGCGTCGGGCCGTAACGCGGTGTACGTCCAGTCGGGAGTCGAGGCCGTCCTGGCGGGCACACTGCTGCTGGCGAGCGGGTGGTTCGGCGCGGCCGTGACGTTCGGGGTCGGGATCTACTTCTGCGGCGCCGTGCTCGCGCTGCTCGTCCGACGGGCCCGAGACCCGCTCGGCGGATGCGGCTGCTTCGGCGACCTCAGCTCCGGACCCGTGGGAACGCGCATGATCGTCCGCGCGGCGCTGCTCGCCGTCGCGGCGATCGCCGCCACCGGGGTCGGCGTATCGGGGATGGACGTCGTGCGGCACATGACCGGCCAGCACTGGACGGTGTTCGCCGGAGCGCTGCTCGTCGTGGTCCTGCTGTCGCCCGAGGTGCCGGAGGCGGTGCGCCGGTTGGCGCTGCGGGACTCCTGCACCGTGCGCGAGGTTCCGCTGGCCCGCACCATCGCCCGGCTGCGCACGAGTGACGTCTGGCGTGCCAACGCCGGCTTCGTCGGCGACCGGTCACCAGCGGAGGTCTGGCGCTACGGGTGCTGGCGCATGCTTCGCTTCCGGGGACGACGCGAGGGCACCGACACCGACCTGGTGTTCGCGGTGTCCCTCAAACGGCGTTCGACCGCTGTCCACGCGGTGTTCGCCGATCCGGAGACGGGCACGACCCTGGCCGCCTTCGGCGAGGTTCCGGCACCACAGAGGTCCCGTGCGCGCAAGCCCACCGCCATGCCGGACAGCACGGAACGCACGGTGCGCTTCCTCATGGACAGCGTCGACGGCGCGAACGGCACCGCGGAGCGGCCACGGACGGTGCTCGCGCCGATGTCCCCGCCGAGGTCAGCCGAGCACTGAGGCCTCGTGCTCCAGGGCCGTCTCGGTGAAGTTCACGAGCGTGTCCTCCGAGGCCTCAGTGCCCAGCACCGTGGTCATGCCGAGGTAGCCGTCACCCTCGTAGACCAGGCTGTACATCAACACCGTGGTGTCCTGCGCCTCGGTCTCCACCAGGAACGCGTAGGAGCCCGAGCCGACGTCCGACAGGTCCAGGTCGGACACCGAGTAGGAGCTGACGCTGCCGTCGGCGTTCGTCGCCTCGTACTCCTGGCACTCCTCCGGCGGGCGGGCGTCCAACGCCTCCTGCGCGGTGTCGGACGACGCGTCGAGGAGGATGTGGGTGATGTACTCGCCCTCCCGGCCGTACACCCCCACGGCGGCGTTCGCCGACCGAACCTCCTCCAGCTCGTTCCACTCGCTCGCGGTGTTCGCGCACTCGGGCTTGTCCAGCTCTACCGAGGACCGCAGTGCCTCGGACTCCTGCACCGTGGTGAGCTCCTCGTACACCCCGGTCTCCGTCTGGTCCTCGGCCAGTACGGCGTCCTCGAACTCCGTGAGCAGAGCGTCGTGCAGCTCCTCGGGAGAGTGGTCGGAGCCACAGCCGGCCGCCAGCAGAGTCGTTGTTCCCAAGGCACCGAGGGCAACGAGAACTCGTGATCCGGGGGAGCGCATGGATATCCTTCCTGCGAGGAGTGGGACGTCGGGACAGGCCGAGTCGCGACCGGCCGAACACCCAGGCCCGCGTCCGATCGTGATGGGTCACCCACACTGAGTATCGGGGAAGGAGTGCTGTGGCGGAGGGGAATTCACCAATTTTCAGGGACGTTCTTGCCGCGATCGCCCCCTACCGTCCAGGCCGACGCGTCGTCGGGCCGGACGGACAGTCGTACAAGCTCTCGTCCAACGAGTCCCCCTACGGGCCGCTCCCCTCGGTCGTGGAGGCGATGCGGACCGCCTCGGGCGAGGTGAACCGCTACCCCGACAGTGGGGCGGGCGACCTCGTCGAGGCGATCGCGCGGCGCTTCGACGTTCCCGCCGACCACATCGCGGTCGGCGCCGGCTCGGTCGGCGTCGTGGTGCAGCTCCTGGAGGCCGTCGCCGAGCCGGGGGCCGAGGTCGTGTACGCGTGGCGCTCCTTCGAGGCCTACCCCCTGCTGGCCGATCTCGCCGGGGCGACCTCGGTGCGTGTGCCGCTGCTCGAGGAGACCCACGACCTCGACGCGCTCGCCGACGCGGTGACGGACCGGACGCGACTGGTCTTCGTCTGCAACCCCAACAACCCGACCGGCACCGCCGTGCGTGAGGCGGAGCTACGGGCGTTCCTGGACAAGATCCCCGACCACGTGCTCGTGGTGCTCGACGAGGCCTACCGGGAGTACGTGCGCGATCCCGAGGTCCCGGACGGGCTCACCCTCTACCCCGAGCACTCCAACGTCGCGGTACTACGCACCTTCTCCAAGGCCTACGGGCTCGCCGGGCTCCGTGTCGGCTTCCTCGTCGGCCCCCCGGCCGTGGCGCAGGCGGTGGCCAAGACGATGACCCCGTTCGCGGTGAACCACGTCGCCCAGGCCGCCGCGATCGCTTCGCTCGACGCCGAGGCGGAGCTTTTGGCCCGGGTGGACGCCACCGTGGCCGAGCGCCGCCGCGTCCGCGACCGGTTGATCGCCCAGGGATGGACCGTCCCGGACACGCAGGCGAACTTCGTCTGGCTGCGGCTCGGCGAGGACACCATGGACTTCGCCGAGGCCTGCGCGAAGCGCGGCGTCGCCGTCCGGCCCTTCGCCGGCGAGGGCGTGCGGGTGAGCGTCGGCGCCCCCGAGGAGAACGACGCCTTCCTGGCGGCGGCGGAGGAGTTCCCCACCCGCCACTAGGCGGCGTCTCTCGGCGGGCCGCGGACCGGCCTGACTCCCCCCATCAGGATTTCTCCACCCCCACCGGAATCGCGCCACATCCGACCGGTGGGGGTGCGCTTCGAACCGCTCTACCGGGGTCGACACCACCCACCACCGGTTCCCACCTCGGTCGCCGTCCGCCCAACCAGCGAGAATCGTATGGAACCGATCAGCGTGGATGTCCGTCCCACTTGTCACGGACATCCACGACGCTTGATCGGAGTTCCTCCATGTCCCGACCCCGCTCCCTCGTCGCTCTCAGTGCACTGGTGAGCGGCACGTTGGTCCTCAGCGGCTGCGGACTCATGCAACAACTGGGCGACGACGCGGCCGAACCCACGGACGACAACCCAGTGGAGAACGAGGACCTCGCCCAGGTCGGGCATGATCCGCTGGTGCGGGAGGCCCGTCTCTTCGTCGACACCGGCCAGGACGCCCGTATCGAGGTCGCGATCGAGGCGCTGGAGCGTACCGACGAGTACTCGGTGCTCTACCTCGACTTCACCTTCCTCGACCAGCTCACCGGGACGAACGACAACCTGTCCAGCCCCCCGCGGCTGATGGACCCCGTCTCCGGGCGGGTGTACGAGCCGCTGATCGACCCGGTGACGGAGGAGGGCTACGGCTCGGTCCCCTCACGCGACGGGTACTTCCCGATCTACGAGAACGCGCCGAACAAGTGGCGCTTCTACTACCCGCCGATCCCCCGCCACGTGACGCACATGACGTTCACCGGCTACGGCGTGGGGGCGATGACGGGAGTCCCGGTGACCGACGTCGACGCGTTCCGCGAACCGGACGTGCCGAACGTGCTCGACTACGACGACAACAACCCCCCGCCGCCGGGGACGGAGGTCACCTACGAGCTCGCCGAGCCCGGCCCGGAGGCCGAACCCCAGGTCGTCAGCCTGGAGAGCTTCGTGGACAGCACCGTGGCCTCCACGACGCGTGACGGTGACTCCGAGACCGTCGCGTTGCACTCCGACGTCACCTTCGATGTCGACGAGTCGACCCTCACCGACGACGCCGAGGAGATCGTCCTCCAGGCGAGCCAGACCATCGAGTCCAACATCGACCCTGACAACCCGGAGGTCACGGTCATTGGGCACACCGACAGCACTGGCAGCGACTCCTACAACATGACGCTCTCGGAGGAGCGGGCCGAGACCGTGCGGGACCTGCTCGAGGACGAGCTCGGTTCGGACTACACCTTCGACGTCGAGGGTCGGGCGAGCGAGGACCCGGTCGCGGAGGAGGGTGGTTCCGACAACGATGAGGCGGCCGCGCGTAACCGTCGCGTCGAGTTCTCCTACCAGGTGGACGTGGAGGCCGAGGGCGAGTCCGGCGAGGGCCTGGACGCCGCGTCCCGCAACGTCGCGCCGCCGGCCACGTTCCGGGAGGAGGACGGGGAGATCGTCGCCTCGGAGGAGTACGACGACGTCCAGCTCGACGTCTACCCGCTGGTCCGCGATGGTGCCTACATCGTGACCACCGTCTCCCTCACCAACACCACCGACGACCCGATCGAGCTCGACATGAGCGGGGACGACGCGACCCCCGACGGGGGCCCCGACACGTTCAGCGAGGGCACCCTCGGCGGGTTCCAACTGGTGGAGCCGGACAACGACCTGGTCCGCTACGTGGCGCAGCTCAAGTACGACGTCGACGGTGAGGACCAGTACGCCGGGTTCGCCGAGGAGGTCCACGCGTTGCAGGCCGGGGAGGACTACCGGGTGATGGCGATCTTCCCGGCGCCGGCGCAGGAGGTCGACAACCTGACCCTGAACGCGGGGCCGTTCGGCGAGATCGAGGACGTGCCGATCGAGAACTGAGCGACGCGCGCGTCGTCGACGATGGACGTGGGGGTCGCCGGTGCGGCCCCCACACGCGGTTGGGGGACGTTGGCGATCGCCGTGCGGCTCACTCGCGGAAGGGGTGTGCCCGCCGTCGTCAGCGGCGGCCGTCGGAGGCCCGTACCAGCGGCACGGAAACGAGCGCGAGGCGCGTGGGGGACGGACCGTGGGACGGAGCGGCTCGCGAGGTGACGTGTGGGGCGCCGGAGGCGTGGAGCGGTGGACGGGTCCACGGAGGGGCATCGGACGGCTCTGCGCGCCGCCAGGTGTGGCTGGGGCGCCTCTTCCGAGGATTCGACGAGGGACGGTGATCCGGTCCGCTCGGTTCCGTCGGGTTTTGTCAGTGCCGGATGCGAGGATGACTGACGTCGGGGTGGGGCTGGGTGAAGAGGTGGGGGAGTGACCGTGGTTTCGCTCGGGCGTCAGACGGCGGCGAGAACCGGACGGGCAGATCGACTGGGAGTGTGAGCGAAACCACCGACTCTGGCCGCGGCTCCCGCGGGATCGTTGGCCGGGTGGGTCACGGTGCCGGCCATGGCATCGCGCCACATGAACTCGCCCTTACAGCACCAGACACTGAAGCCGGCGCCGAAGGAGAGCACGGCCACGTCGTTCGTTCCCGCCTGGTACATCGGGCGGCTGGCGCCGGCCCACGGGGCGGAGACCGCGGCCGAAAGCTCGTGCCACAGGGCGGAAATCGCCTGGTCGGCCTGGAACGCGTGCCGAGGAGGGCGCTTGATCCGCGCGGCCTCTGCCAATCGCGCCATACGTGCGCGTGGGTTGTTCAGGCGCGGATGACTCAAGAATGACTCCTCAGTACTGAGATCCCGAAGGTCTTCGTTACCTCGTAGTTATCGAGACCGGATCGTAGCAGGGATTCACCCCTAGGGGAGAAGCGTCTGCAATGTAACTCACGTCACATCGACCACTGGGGAGTCGTTCCGCTCAGGCGCGCCGGTCGTCGCCGGGGAGTCGTTCCTCGTGACCGCCATTGCCACGAATGAGTGGATAGATCAGCGTGATCACCACGATCGCCGCGCCGGCGATCATCAGGATCATGCCGATCGCCTGGAGATCCAGGCCGGAGACATCGGCGGTGATGCCGAAGAACAGGACCGCGCCGAGAACTGCCAGGAAGATCCCGAGACCGATTCCCATCGGTGCTCCTCCGCGTTGGTTCAGGGGGACGAGATGGCAGTTGCACTCCTACCCGGTCGTGGGTGGGGAAGTCCACCTCTGGCGGGATTAATCGTTCTCCCGCGGATCGCCGAGACCGACCCCTAGGGGATCCTCGGGGCCGGGCGGCGACGGGTGCGGGGGACGGAAGGGACAGTTAGGGCGGGGGTGCCGCGCGGGTTCTGGGCGGGCCGTAGGTCGCCTCGCCGTAGGCGCACGTCTCCCGGATGGTGGCGGCCGTGGCGTGGGGCGCGTCCACCATGCACAGGTGTCCCGCGTTCAGCAGGAGGACGAACCGGGCGTGCGGGATGAGCCGGGACGCGCGCTGGGCCTGGCGTGGTGACAGCACCCGATCGTGGTCCCCCCATCCGATGCTCACCGGGGTCCGGGGTGCGGCGGCGGTGAAGGTGTAGCGGATCACCTCTTTGGCCAGGCGGGCGAAGGGTGATCGGGGATCCAGGGCTTCGGGGCGGAAGGTCGCGTCGTGCGCGGTCGGCGCGTCCGCGGCTCCGTGCAGTGCCAGCCGCGCCGCCATCCGTCCGGGGGCGCTGCGGGCGGCGGCCTGCCGGACGGCGGGCGGGACGTGGCTCCCGGTCGCCAGCGCGCCGATGAGGGCGAGACGTCGCGCCCGACCCGAGGAGAACCCCACGGGGGCGAGTGCGGTCACCGACCGGGCGGCTCCCAGCGAGCCGAGCTCGAGCGCGAGTGCCCCGCCGAGCGAGTTTCCCGCCACGTGGACGTCGTGCAGCCCGAGATGGCGGCAGAAGTCCAGCAAGGAGTCGAGGAGGGTGGCGATGTCGTAGGGAGCCGTGGGTTCCGGCGCGGGGGACTCCCCGAACCCCGGCAGGTCGACGCTGACGCAGTCGAACGCGTCCGCCAGTCGGGAGACGACCGGGCGCCACGCGGTGCGCTCGTGCCCAAGGCCGTGCAGGAGCAGCAACGTTGGTCCGCTGCCCTGCCGGTCGTAGGCGATCGCCCGCGGGTCCATGATGCACGGAATGTACCCAGGAGAGGTCGGTTCCTCACGAAGGACCCGGATCGGCGGGAAACTCGGTCTGGCACCAACGCCTACTAGCGAGTAACATCGATTTGTTACCGAAGAGTACGCCACCTGGCCTCAGTCGCCTCGGACTCGGAGCGCGCCCAATGACCCACTACAAGAGCAACCTCCGTGACCTCGAGTTCAACCTGTTCGAGGTCTTCAACCGGCAGGACATCATGGGGAGCGGACCGTTCGCGGAGATCGACGTGGACACCGCCCGAACCATCCTCAGCGAGGTCGACCGGCTGGCGACCGGCGTCGTCGCGGAGTCCTACGAGGACGCCGACCGCAATCCCCCGGAGTACGACCCCCAGACCCGCACCGTGCGCCTCCCGGAGAGCCTGCGGCGCTCCTACCAGGCCTACATGGACGCCGAGTGGTACCGCCTGGACCTCCCCGACGAACTCGGCGGCCTGCACGCACCGCGCTCCCTCGTCTGGTCCGTCGCGGAGATGGTCCTCGGCGCGAACGCTCCGCTCTACATGTACAGCGGGGGACCCCGCTTCGCCGCCGTGCTGTGGCACGAGGGAACGGAGGAGCAGCGGCGCCTCGCCGAGATCGCGATCGACAAGCGGTGGGGCGCCACGATGGTGCTCACCGAGCCCGACGCGGGGTCGGACGTCGGCGCGGCCCGGACCCGCGCGGTGCGCCAGGACGACGGCACCTGGCACATCGAGGGCGTGAAGCGGTTCATCACCGCCGCGGAACACGACCTGACCGACAACATCTTCCACCTGGTCCTCGCGCGGCCCGAGGGGGCCGGTCCCGGTACCAAGGGGCTGTCCCTGTTCCTCGTCCCCAAGTTCCTCGTCAACGACGACGGTTCGCCGGGGGAGCGCAACGGCGTCTACACCACCAACGTCGAGCACAAGATGGGTCTGAAGGCCTCGACCACGTGCGAGCTGACCTTCGGCGCCGAGCATCCGGCCGTCGGGTACCTCGTGGGGGACACCCACGACGGCATCCGCCAGATGTTCCTGATCATCGAGTACGCCCGCATGTTGGTGGGGACGAAGGCGATCGCGACCCTCTCCACGGGGTACCTCAACGCGCTGGAGTACGCGAAGGAACGCGTCCAGGGCGCCGACCTGAGCCAGATGGCGGACAAGACCGCGCCGCGGGTGCCCATCACCCACCACCCCGACGTCCGGCGCAGCCTGATGCAGCAGAAGACCTACGCCGAGGGTCTGCGTGCCCTGCTCCTCTACACGGCGACGGTCCAGGACTCGGTGCGCATCGCCGAGCACGCGGGCGACGCCGAGGCGGCCAAGCAGGCCGCGGCCCTCAACGATCTGCTGCTGCCGCTGGTCAAGGGTGTCGGCTCGGAGCGTTCCTACGAGATGCTCGCCCAGTCGCTCCAGACGCTGGGTGGTTCGGGATACCTGCAGGACTATCCGATCGAGCAGTACATCCGGGACGCGAAGATCGACACCCTCTACGAGGGCACAACGGCCATCCAGAGCCTCGACCTGTTCTACCGCAAGATCGTGAAGAACAACGGGGCCGCCCTGGGCGCGCTGATGGGCGAGATCCAGTCCTTCGCCGCCGCCGAGCCCGAGGACGGCGGGTTCAAGGAGGAACGCGCCGCGCTCGCCGAGGCGGCCGGCCACGTCAACGCGATGGTGGAGTCCATGGTGACGGCGGCGATGTCCTCGCTGGAGGACCCCCGGGAGTCATACCGCGTCGGCCTCAACTCCCAGCGCCTCCTCATGGCCCTCGGCGACCTCGTTCTCGGCTGGCTCCTCCTCCGCCAGGCCGAGACGGCCGCCGACGCCATCGACACCGCCCGTCCCGCCGACCACGACTTCTACACCGGCAAGATCGCCGGCGCCCGGTTCTTCGCCACTCAGGTCCTCCCCCGCCTCGCCGCCGAGCGGACCATGGTCGAGAACACGACCCTGGACATCATGGACGTCCCCGAGTCCGCGTTCTAACCGCCCCCGCCACCTCTCCCCATCAGGATGCTTTCCCGATGAGGGGGAGGTGGCCTACGTGGATGAGGGCGAGGCCTCGGTGGAGTCCGGCTTGGGGGCGGTTTCCGGCTGGGCCGTGCGGGGGCGGCGGCGCACCTTGCTCCGGGAGACGGTCTGGGTTTGGGCGTTGGGCTCGTCGTTCGGGGTGGGGGCGTTCGCGGGCTCGGGGGTGCGGGGCTTCGGGGAGCCGCCGGCGTGGATCTTGAGGGCTTCGGATTCCACGCGTCGCATCGACTGCAGGGACTCGGGCAGGGCGGGGAGGCGCTCGTTGCGGAGCTGGGTGCCGAGCACGTCCAGCACGTGGGCGCAGAGCGCGCGGCGGGCCCGGTCGGCCGGCATGCCGCTGAGTTCCTCCATCTCCGGCAGCTCGCACTCGCGAAGTAGCCGCGTGACCAGGGTGACGCGCTCGCGGGTCCGGCGGTCGGCGATGGTGGCGGTGAGGAGTTCGGCCTCGCCGAGGGTACGTCCGGCGGTGATCCCGGTCGCGCTCCCGTCCGACTCGCGCTCGTCGATGAAGAGGCGCCACAGCTCGTGAATCGCCCCCTGTGTGGCCTCGCGGGCGTTGGCACGCCGCGTCAGGCTGCCTTGAACCCAGGTGGCGAGCACGCTGCCCGCCAGGGCGATGATCGCGCCGAGCAGGATATAGAGCATCGGTTCTTGCGGCACGGGGATCCTCCGGAGAAGGCCGCTTCTGGTTTGTCCCGGTCCACGCTAGCTGGTCGCGGTCTGTCCATCCTGGTCCTGGCGTGGCCGATGTGGGCGCCGGGCCTCCGCGGACCAGACGCCCCGCGAAGTGTCCGAACCAGGCAAGTCCCGTGTCCGAATGGGAGAAGACGTCGCGTTCCCGGTCGATTTCACTGATGACGAGCAACCTGATCCGTGACCCCGGGAGGACACCGTGCCGGACGAGGCAGTGAACAACGAGTTCTGGAAGGACCTGAAGCCGCTCGAGAACTCGCAGAAGCCCGACGCCCTGCCGGAGGTGTACCTGTCGCAGGTCGCCACGGACGACGATCGGTACTACGTGCCGTTCACCGACACGGTGGGTTCGCGGCCGTTGTGGATCAACGTGCAGGACAACTCCTGGGCGGACATCCTGCGGGCGAAGAGCGCCGGGCTGGTGAACCGGCACTACCACCCGCACCAGGTGTTCGCCTACACGATCTCCGGCAAGTGGGGGTACCTGGAGCGCCCGTGGACGGCCCGTGCGGGTGACTTCGTGTACGAGGCGCCGGGGGAGGGCCACACCCTGGTGGCCTACGAGAGCGACGAACCCATGAAGGCCATGTTCATCGTCCGCGGCCCCCTGCTCTGGCTGGACGAGAACGGTGAGCCGGACGGCATGTTCGACGTGCACGACTACATCGCCATGTGCCGCGAGCACTACGAGAAGGTCGGCCTCGGAGCCGACTACGTCAACTCGCTGTTCCGCTAGCGGAACAGCGCCCCGGCGGCCGCGGACGCGGATCGGGCCGGGGCCGACCCCGTTCCTCGGGTCCCCCTTGCCGAGGAACGGGGCCCGAACCACGGGACGGGTACGCTGGTGGCTCCGGCGCTGGCAGCCGGCGTCGACCGACCGCGTACCACGTCGTGTGGAGGTGGGCCGTGCACACCGTCCGCGTGATCGCGCAGGGATCGACCAGGTTCGTGGACCCGGCGGATCGGGTCGACTTCTGGGAGGAGCACAACCGCCGGCATCTCGTGGGGTTGACCTGCACCTCCTACGACGCCGAGGGGCTGTGGGCCGCTGGCGTGAACTACGAGCTGGGCGACCTCCGGCTGGCCGACATCTCCGGTGGCGCCCACGTCATCGAACGCACGCCGGAGCTCTGCCGCACCGAACCCAAGGACGCCGTGTTCGCCAGTCTCCTGGTGGACGGCACCGGGTTCTTCTACCACGGTGACGGCTACCTGACCCTCGCGCCCGGGGATCTCGTCCTCTACGACACCCGCCGTCCCTACCTCTTCGGGTTCACCGGACCGATGCGGCAGTTGCTCCTGGACATCCCCCGGTCGGTCTTCACCGACCGCTACGAGGTCGCCCGGGGGAGCTTCCCTCTCCTCATGGGCAAGGACCCCGACGAGCGGGCGCTGCTGCGGTCCGAACTGGCCGCGCTGATGCGGATGACCGTGACCCGGCAGGTGGAGGATCCGCAGCGGCTCCAGGACCGCACGTTGGACGTGCTGGGCGGCCTCGCCACCGGGATGGACGCGGTGAGCGCGAGCAGTCACCTGCGGCTCGCCGGGGCGAAGGCCTACGTGGATCGCCACCTGGGGAGTCCGGCCCTGTCGGTGGACCGGGTCGCGGCGGTGGCGGGGGTGTCCGTACGGCACCTCGCCCGTCTCTTCGAGCCGGAGGGCACGACGCCGGCTCGCTACATCGCCGAGCGCCGCCTGCGGCGGGCTCGGGAACAGTTGCGCGACCCCGCGCACTCGGCGCTGACCATCGCGGACGTGGCGCACCGCTGGGGCTTCGCGAGTCACGCGCACTTCACCCGTGCGTTCCGGCGCGCCTTCGGCGAGGCGCCACGGGACGTTCGGCCAGAGCGTCCCTGACGCCGGGCCCGACCGAAAGCGACCGTTCCCCCGCCAACACGCTAGGTTGGCAGGTCATGTAACTGATTATGATGGATCCACTACTTACAGTGAGAATCGCATGGCGTCGCAGCGGGGTAGGAACCGAATGAAGGTCGTCTTCTTTCACCACAACGTCTTCGGGATCGGTGGCACGGTCCGAACGATCTTCACCCAGGCGGAAGCGCTCTCGTCACGCCACGACGTGGAGATAGTGTCCGTGCTGCGCAGCAGGGAGAAGCCCCTCCTACCGCTCAGCCCGACCGTGCGGCTGACCAGCTTCGTCGACATCCGCCACCCACTGCCGGACGAGGAGGGCGAGGACGGACGGCGGATCTACGAGAACGATCCCCGGTCCGGGCGCCCCTCGGCGTACTTCCCGGCGCGGGACGGGCGGTCGCACTTCTTCAGCGAGCTCGTGGACGACAGGATGGCGGAGTTCCTGCGGTCGACCGACGCCGACGTGATCATCAGCGTCCGGGCCGGTCTGAACATCATGCTCACCGAGATGGCGCCCGACCACATCCCGGTGGTCGCGCAGGCGCACGTCCCCTTCTCCTCCTACTCCCGTGAGTACCGCGACGTGCTCGTGCGGGAGTACCCGCGCCTGCACGGCATCGTCACCGTGACGGAGGCGGACGCCCAGAGTTACCGGGACAGCGTCGACGTCGGGGAGATGCCGGTGCTGGCCATCCCGAATCCCTGCCCCGCCCCGACGTTCGTCGCCAACCGGGAGGACGCCAAAACGATCGTCGCCGCCGGTCGGCTGGTCGCGATGAAGCGGTTCGACCTCCTCATCGACGCCTTCGCCCAGGTGCGATCGGAGTTCCCCGACTGGGAGCTGCGCATCTACGGCGGGGGCGAGGAGATGGAGGCGCTGCGCCGCCACATTCGCACGCGCAAGCTCTGCGACAGCGTCGTCCTGCCGGGCAGCCACCGACGACTGGAGGAGGCCTGGGCGCTGGGCTCGATGTCCGCCATGAGCTCCCGCTACGAGTCGTTCGGGTTGACGCTGGTGGAGGCGATGCGCTCCGGGCTTCCCGTCGTGAGCACCGACTGCCCCGTCGGCCCCGGCGAGATCATCAGCGACGGTGAGGACGGCCTGCTGGTCCGCAACGGTGACGTCGGCGCCCTGGCGCAGGGGCTGCGCACCCTCATGGGTGACGACGACCTACGACGCCGGATGTCGGAGGCCGCGATCCGCAACTCCGCCCGGTTCGACCCCGGCGTGATCGCCGCCCGCCACGAGGAACTGCTCTCCGAACTGACCGGGATCAGCGTGCCGACCAACCCACTGCCGGCCCTGTCCGGAGCGCGGGCGGAGCGGCCCACGTGCACGGCGGTCGCCCAACCGTCGGGCGACGTCGAGCTCTCCTTCGCCAAGCCCCCGGAGGCGGTGGTGCTCCGCGGGCCGAAGCCGCGAGGCGGTGAGCCGAGAGTGGAGCGACTCACCCCCACCGGGGACGGCCGTGTCCGGGTGACGGCCGAGGAGACCCCCGTAACCGGACGCTGGGCCGTGTACCGCGTCGACGGTGGGGTGGAGAGCACCGTCCAGGAGGTGAGCATCGACGCCCGGGCCCACTCGTCCAACGCCAGCGCCGCGGGACTGAGCGTCGCCGTCCCGGTGCGCGGGTCCGCCAACGAACTGTCCCTCTCCGTCCGGCGTTTCCCTCAGTGGGCCGAGGTGCGTCAGATCGACGTCGGGGCCGCGACGTGCACGATCGACGCCGTCGTGCACGGGAGCACCGACGCCGACCCACACGCCCGCCTGCGGGTGATGATGCGGCGGGACAAGTCCGTAATTCGGGAGTTCGACGCCCCGGTGGAGAGCGACGGATCCGTCCGTGCCGTGATGCCGCTGCGGTCCGTCGTCTCCCCACGCAGGGAGAGCGAGGATTTCTGGGAGCTGCGTCTCCGCCTCTCCTCCGGTGAGACCATGCGGCTGGGTCGCTCACTGGTCGGGATCGGTGAACATAAACGTGTCATCCGATACCCCGCACGGGTTGTGTCCACATCGTCGCGCTCCGCGGCCCGTGTCTGGCCCTACTACACCGCCGATCTGAGCACCCTCGCGGTTCAGGTCGACGAGGCGCCGGCCGATCCGGATCCGCTCATGGGGCGTGCCCTGCGGTTTCGTGCCGCACTCCCGCGCGGGCTACGACGGGTCGGGGCGCGCCTTCTCCCCGCCTCGGTGAAACGGCGCCTGCGCGAGGCGTACAAACGGGACCTTGCGGACTGATTATGTGAGGTGCCGCAAGACTCGCCTAGTCGAGGAGACGGGGAAAATCACCCGCGGGCGCCTATCCTGGGAGGAGACTGCACTCCCCAGGCGGTGACGCAATGCCCGACGCTCCCGCGACGTCCCGGTCGACAAGCGGCGGCCACGAGACCCTTGATCGTGGGATCACTCTCATCGACGCGGGTCTCCTCAACGAGGCGGTGCACGCGCTGGAGAGCGCCGTCGCGACCTTCGTCGCGGCCGCCGACCCCACCGGAGAGGCCGCGGCACGCACCAACCTCGGCACGGCACTGCGCCTCAACGAGCGGGTCGCCGACGCCATCTCCGAACACGAACGCGCCTGCCAGCTCTTCCAACGTGAGGGAGACCGGCTCGGTGAGGCGCAGGCGTGGGGGAACCTGGGCAGCGCGCTCGCCGAGGCGGAGCGGTTCCCCGAGGCCGTCTCCGCCCTGGAGGCGGCCGTCACCGCGTTCGAGGAGATGGGCGACCGCGAGGGCGAGGTCTCCGCGCGCACCAATCTGGGGACCGCGCTGTTGATGGCGGGGCGGCTGGAGGACGCGGTCGCGGTCCGCGAGCACACGATGGAGTCCGCCGGGGGCCTCGACCGGCACGCGCAGCGCCTGGCCCTCTCCCGGTTGGCCGCAGCACTCGCCGCCGCCGGACGGTTCGCCGACGCCGCGGCGCGATATGACCGTCTCGCCGGCCTGTGCGCCACGGAAGGCGACGTCCCAGGCGAGGTGGACGCGTTGGAGCGGCGCGTGCGGGCCCTGGCCCGCGCGGGCGACCGTGCGGAGGTCATCCCGGTGTACCGGCGCCTCGTGGAGCTGGCGGAGCAGGCCGGAGACCAACGGCGTCAGGGCCGGATCTCGGGGATCCTCGGTGTGGCGCTGTGTCGACAGGGCGACTTCGCGGCCGCGGTCGGGTACCTGGAGGTGGCCGACCGGACCAAGGAGTCGGCGTCCCGCAAGGAACAGCTCGAACGCCGCCACTACCTGGGTGTGGCGCTGCTGGAGGTCGGACGCCCCGAGGACGCCGCCGCCGTGTTGGAGCGCGTGGTCCAGAGCTGCCGCCCGGAGTCCGACGGCGGCTTCGCGGGGGAGGCCCACAACAACCTCGGCGCCGCGCTGCACGAGCTGGAGCGCTTCGCCGAGGCCGCCCCACACTACGAGCACGCCCACGGGTACTTCGCCGCCGCCGGTAACACCTACAAGCAGGGGCTCGCCTCACACAACCTCAGCGACGTCCTGATCGAGACGCGCCAGTACGTGGCCGCCATCGCCGCCGCGGAGGAGGCCGAGCGTTCGTTCGCCGCCACCGGCCAACACGGCCTCGAGGGGGAGGCCCTGTTGCGGCACGGCGAGGCCCGCCTGCTCACGGGCCAGCGGCAGACCGGTATTCAGGTGTTGCGCCGTGCCCAGGAGATCCTTCGGACGCACGGGGACGAGGAGGCCCGTGTCGCCGCACGCGAGCTCCTCGCCCAGGCGGAGGGGACGTGACGCGGCTCCGGTCAGATAGCGAGCTCGGTGTGGTCGTAGAGCGCCCGGTAGGCAAGCCCCTCGGCTTCGACGTGCGGCCGGGCACCACGATCGACGAGGACCGCCACCGCGACCACCTCAGCGCCCGCCGCACGTAGCGCCTCCACCGCGGTGAGCGCGGATCCCCCGGTGGTGGAGGTGTCCTCCACCACCAACACCCGCCGTCCGGCGACGTCCGGCCCCTCGATCCGGCGCTGCAGCCCATGGACCTTCTCCGCCTTGCGCACCACGAAGGCGTCCAGCGACCCTCCCTCGGCCGCCGCCGCGTGCAGCATGGCCGTCGCGACCGGGTCCGCGCCGAGCGTCAGACCGCCAACGGCGTCGAACTCCAGATCCCGGGTCGCCGCCAGCATTTCCCGCCCCACGAGGGGAGCACTCACGCCACTCAGCGTCACCCGACGCAGATCGATGTAGTAGTCGGCCTCCTTGCCGGACGACAGGGTGACCCGACCGTGGACCACGGCCTTCTCGTTGATGTGCCCCAGCAGGGCCGCACGCTCGCTCATAGGATTCGAGGTTAGACCAGCCCAGATGAGCAGCGGCAAGGAGTGCCGATGACCGACGCCACCCCCGGAACGGTCCGGGTGGAGACAACGACCGACACCCAGTCCGAGGCCGAACGCCTGGCGGCTTCCCTGGTTGAGGCGAACCTGGCCGCCTGCGTCCAGGTCACGGGGCCGATCACCAGCTTCTACCGCTGGGAGGGCCACGTCCACAACGACCCCGAGTGGCTCCTCGTGGTCAAGACAGCCACCGACCGGTTGGACGCCGTGGTCGCCCACCTCCGCCAGCACCACTCCTACGAAGTCCCCGAAGTCGTCGCGGTCCCGGTTATCGGGGGAAATCCGGACTACCTGACCTGGGTCACCACCGAAACCCGATAAGGTCGCGCTGCGCGTGGTGGTCTTCTGTGGCGGCGGTGTCCTCCCCACGACACGAAGGTCGCGCTGCGCGCGGCGGTCTTCTTGATTGGCGGCGTCTGTCTCCATCTGGCTGGCCGCCACGGCCGAACCTCCCGGGGTGTGCCTTTCACGGAGGCCAGTTCCCCGTGTAGGTCACGCCGTGTCCGGTTGCCCCTGGATGACATGCTCCGCATGGCAGGGGGCTTGGCGTGGGGGGCTGCCGAGGTGCAGCGCTGGCCGCCGTGGTTGGGGCCGCGTTTGGCCGCCGCCACGGATCCTCCCCACTACGCACAAAGGTCGCGCTGCGCGCGGCGGTCTTCCTGATTGTCGGCATCCGGCGGCGCGGGGTTGCCCGCCGTGGCCGGCATCAACGGGTCCACGCAGAGAACGGCGCCTTCGGCGGGTGGCCGCGGCACCCAATGACACGCTCCGCGGGGCGTGTTTTCCCGTTCCTTGGCCCGGTTGGCCGCGTGAACGCGGCCTTCGCACGGGCTGGTCGAGACTAGGGGGCGCCATGCCGCTCACTATGAACATGGCGCGGTGGCCGGGGGGAGCTCAGTTTCGTCCACAGTCTGTGGATGAACGCGCCTAGGTGTCGGTGATGAGGCGGTCGAGGTCGTCTTCTGGTAGGCCGAGGTCGACTCCGACCCGATAGCGGGTGCGGAGCAGGCTCTGTAACAGGTTGTGGATGAAGGGCGACACGTTCTGGCTCTGGAAGCGGGTGTAGCCCGTGGTTCCCCAGTCGCGGGCCATGGCGAGGTGGCCGTGGGCGTAGAGGGACTCCACCACCGCGATGTGGGTGGGGAGATTGCGGGGCCCCTCAGCGTCGAGGACGGTGAGGAGGCGGCGGGCCTCGTGGGTGTGGCCGAGGTGGAAGAGGGGACCGATCTGGAGGGCGCGAGGGTCCAGGATGGCCTCACGCCCGTCGGCGGCCGCGGTCCGGTACGTGGCCAGTGCCCGCTCGTGCTCCTCGGCGAGTTCCCACTGTTCACCGGACCGGACCAGGAGCTCCACCCGGGGCACCTCGCTGGCCGGGCCGACCTGTTCCGCGAGGAACGCGAGGTGCTCCGCGGCGGTGGCGTGTTCGCCGGACTGCAGCGCCCACACCTCCCAGGTGTCGAGATCGGACACACTGATGCGAACGGCCGCGTCATCGCTCACTGTGACCTCCACCCCTACTGGCGGGCGCGCTCCAGTGCCTGCCAGAAGCCGTCCCGCAGTGCTTCACGGACTTCGTCGCGGAGCAGGTGGTCCACGGGTAACGCGGACCCCTGCAACATTCGGGCCTCCAGGTCCGACGGCATCGCCGGTCGACGCGCGAGGACCGCCTCGATCCACAACGCCGGTGCGCCCTTGATCGCGGACGCGAAATCGCTTCCCTCCTGGCGGGCCACCTCCACAGCGTCGGCCGGCGACGGACCGGACGCGTTGTCCGCGATGTAGCCGATCTGTGGGGTGGGGTTGGTCGCGGGGCCGTGGCGGGGCCACGGCTGGGGTTCGGGGCCAGTAGCGGACGGGTTCGTCGGTGACGACTCCGCCTCGGCGTAACCGTGATCGGCGTGGCTACTGACCCCACCCGTAGGGTTTGGGCTGTGCCCACCCCCCCGAGCGCGGATCGTGGTTGGGCCGGAACTGTTGCTCCGGACCCGGCGGTCCATGCGTCGGTGGCGGGCCTTCCGGCGGCGTCGGTGTCGCCTGCGGGTGGTGCGCGTGACTGGGCTGGCCCCCGGTGGGTGGGTAGGCCTGTGGGGAGAGCCGCACCGTCTGCTGATCCGGGGCCTGGGGCGCCGCGTGACTGGGGTTCGCCCCGGTGGCCGGGTTCATCGGGTACGCCGGGCTCGCGCCGGTCGGATAGCTGGCGGCGTGGGAGGGCTGCGCCCCCGTGTGGCCACCTGGTGCCGGCGGGCCCCCGGGCTGCCCCGCCGCGGGCTGTGCGCCCGTGGGGAAGGCGAGCCCCATCGCGTCGTTGGACACGTGCTCCATCGGGGGCTGAGTCTGGTGCGGAGCCAGGTGGTCGCCAGTGCGCCGTTGGGCGATGCTCTGCTGCATGGCGCGCAGTTGCTCCATTGCGTTGCCCTCGGCGGAGGGGTGACCCTCGGCCGCGCCGAAGACGGCGCCGCCTCCGGTCCGCACCGGCTTCATCCGGGACTCGCCCGGGTGGACCGAGACGGGGTGGCGGTTGACGTCGGTGTCGGAAGTGCGGGCGTGGCCGTTGGTGAGCGGCGCCGGGCCGAGCGAGACGCCCTCGGTCGCGGACTCCGGTGCCCCGCTGATGAGGTTCACGTGCGGCCGCAGGTGCGTCGCGCCGACCTCGATCAGGTCGTCGCACTCACGCCGCAGCTCCCGCGCGAACGTTGACTCGTCGGCCCCCATCTCCACCTGCACCACGGAGACGCGGACTCCGAGGTCCTGGACGTCGGCGACGACGGGCACCATGTCCTCGTCCCCGCTGACCAGTACGGCCTCGCAGAGCACACCCGAACGGGCGAGGGTGGTGATGTCCCGTTGAACGTAGCTCTCGACGCCTTCTCTGCGGCCGGGGCGGATACGGGCCGCTCGAACCTTCACTCCGGGGATGTCGGCTATGGTGTCCTGCTCCGTGTTGCGGCGGCCCTCGACCGTCGCCTCGTACCAGTAGCAGCGCAGCAGCGGCAGCCCGGTACGGTCGTGCGCGATCTCGTTAAGGAGCCGCACGAGTCCTGGGTAGTCCCAGGAAACGGAGTCACGGTTGCGAGTTCCGTGCACGGCCATCGCACCGTCGGCCAGGAGATAACCGGCGTCCACGAACAGCGCGCAGCGATCCACGTGGCACCGTCCCTTCTTTCGACGCGGTCGAACCCACACCTGTGTGGCATGGGATTCTCGATCTTTCCGAAATCTACGTGGGACGGGCAAAGCCTAGCCAAAGCCGCAAATGGTTCTGCGGTCGAGCCCGTCTCCTCCTACACCGGGCCGCAGTGAACTCCTGCGTCACTGCCCGTCGGGAGCCCGTGGTGATCCATCGCGCCACAGGGTACTTGGCGATGGTGTTCGTGGATGCCCGGCAGAGGTGATGCTACGCGTCCACCAATACTCCGCGCCTGGAATTGGAGTTACTGACGAACCCGTGTGATTCGATTTGGGACGGGTTTGAGCTGGGGATTTCTAGTTTGGGTCGATTTGTCAGCACAATTTGTGTCCGAGTGAAATGGGGGGACGGGGCTGTCATCACGGGGCCTCCGCTGTGACGGCGACAACACCCGCGGCGAGCGCGTCCTGCTCCGTGACCAGCCGTACCGCCGACTCCGCCTCCAAGGTGCCCTCGAACCCCACGACGTCGGTACCGAAGGTGAGCGGCGGTCCGACCGCCCCCTGGGAGTAGCTGGCGAACGCGTTGTTCGGGTCCTGGTCCCCGCCGAGCGGCGTCAGGGGCTGTTCGTCGAGTAGGACCTGGTCACCCGGGATGTCGGCGTCGCCCTCCCAGGCCACCACGTCGAACCGCGCCGCCGCGTCGGCCGGGAGCAGACCGGCGAGCGGGAAGGCGATGCCGTCCGAGTCGTGCTGGATCGCCTGGGCGGTGTCAAGCACCATCGCGGTCTGGTTGGGCGCGTCCGGGTCGTCGATCACGGTGACCAGGGACCACCCCGCGTAGTGGCCGACTCCGGCCTCCCCGGGAATGTCCGCGACCCACCACGTACCGCCTCCTTGGTCACGCACCTGCTCGGTGACGTCGGCGAATCCCTGGTAGGCGGAGTAGTTGGGGAGCTCCACGGAGTCCACCTCCTGGGCCGGCACCTCGGTGTAGCCGTCGGCCTGCGGTCCGCGGAGGCGGGCCGTGGCGCCGGAGGCGGGATCGGCGACCCCGGAGAAGTACAGTCCCGCCCAGCGCACCTCGGCCCCTTCGGGGACGGACAGCTCCGCGGCACTCGACATGGAGGTCGTGGGGTCGTCGTCATCGTCGGCCGGGCGCATCGACCACGCGTCGTTGTTCCGGTTGTCGCCGCCCCGCTCCAAGGCCTGCGCACACGACCCCTCGTCCGCGTCGTCCTCCGGTTCGGGCTCCGACGGGACCTCCGGCAGGTCCTCCTCGGGGTCGGGTGCCGGGACGTCGGGAGTGGGCGGGAGGTCCGGGCCGTCCACCCCAGGGGGCGGGGTCGGATCGGGGAGGTCGGGGACATCCGGCGATTCGGGGACGTCCGGAACCTCGGGATTGAACGGGTCCGGAATGTTCCACGCGGGTTCGGTGGAGACACCGGGCTCGGGGTTCGGGGCGAGCGGTTCCGGCACGATGGGCAGTTGGCCAGGTACCGGGTTGGGCACACCGAACGGGAAGTCGGGCTCGCTGTCGTCCGTACAGCGCAGCAGGGCGTTGCCCACCGCCTCCACCCGCAGCGACCCGGTCCCCGCGTAACGCGCCGGGACGCCGTCGGTGGTCACACCTCGGTCCGCCTCCGCCTCGGCCAGGACCTCGCCGTCAGCGGTGCGCACCGAGAGGGAGAGCGTCCCCTCTCCGCTCGCGGAGCTGGCGACGTCGACGTCCACGTAGTCGGTGGTGCTGGCGCCGGCCTCCAGACCCGCGCGTGTGCACTGTGCCCCTTCGGGTTCGGGAACACAGGTCCATCCGTCGGTCTGTGACCGCGGTGTCGCGGGGGCCGACGATCCGGCTGCGGCCCCCGGAGCCAGCGACACCCCGTCGGGGAAGGTCAGGTCCGCCGTGAGCTCCTCGGTCCCTTCGCCGCCATTGTTCACCAGGCTGATCACGACGACCCCGGGGCGTCCGGGCACCAGTGCGCCCGCCGGCGCGATCGAGGCCCCGTACTCGGGGTCGTCCTCGCTCTCCGGCGGGTCGACGGCCTCCGGCGGGATGATGACGGGGAACAGGGGCGGAGGAGGCGCCGGGATCGAGAAGCCGGCGACGGCCGGATCGACGGACGGGTCGTCGGGGTCGTCGTTGTCGGCCGCGGCCGCCGAGTCGGGGCCGTCCGTGTCGGAGTCCGCGCCGTCGGAGTCGCCCCCGTCACCTCCACCGTCGCCGTCACCATCCCCGCCGCCCGAACCGGATCCGCCGCCGCCACCACCGCCGCCAGGCTGGTCCGGAGCCGCCTGGGCCGGCACCTCCGACTCGTCGTCGATCGGTTGATGGTCGCCGATCGGGGCGAGCGCGACCGCCGCGATGACCAGCGCCGCCGCAGCGCCGGCCGCGACCCCCTGCTGCTGCCGCTTCGGCATACGTCCCCAGACGCCGACCGCGGTCCCGGCCGTGGGCAGCGCCGACAGGTAGCCGGTGAAGCCGACCCCGGCGATGAGTGGTCCGACGATGCCGCGCAGCCCCACGTTGACGTCCATGAGTTCCGCGTAGACGTGCCGGCAGTCCCCGCAGGAGTCCAGGTGGCCGTCCACCGTCGCCGACTCGCGCTTGGCCAGCCCGCCCCGGACGTAGGCCCCGAGGCGCTCCAGCGCCGGACGGCACTTCTCCTCGGGCGCGTTGTTGGCGAGGTGCATCTGCAGGTAGCCCTCACGCAGCCGCTCCCGGGCGCGGTAGGCCAGGGCCGCGACGCCGTTGGCGCTCAGGCCGAGGATGGGGGCGACGTCGGACGGCCGCGCCCCCTCGATCTCCGTGTGCCACAGCACCGCCTGGTACCGCTCGGGCAGCGCGAGGAACGCCCGGGCGATGAGGGACCGCTCCAGCCCCTCCAGCGCCGGGTCGACGAACGGCTCACCGCAGTCGAAGGGTGAGATGTCGTCGGTGAGCACGTGGCGCTTCTGCCCGCGCAGGCGGTCGTAGGCCACGTGGCGTACCGAGGCGAGCAGGTAGGCACGGAACCCGTCCGTCGGCCCCGCTCCGCGCTGGAGGATGCTCAGCACCCGGGCGAAGGCCTCCGAGACGATGTCGTCGACCTCGGAGCGATTGCGGGCGAGCTGACCGGCCAGCGACCGTGCGGCCTCGCAGTGCCGTTCGTAGAGGGTGGCGTACCCCGACGTGTCACCGGCCCGAACCGCATCCAATAGCTGGTTGTCCGCGACCTCCGCCTCGGCCGAGCCGTAGGACCCTTCGTTCACCGATCATCCCTCCGAGGCGTCCCGAGACCGGGGCGCTGACCACGTGGGAGGGGGATGGAGCCGTGTTCACGTATCGGCGTATGTGTGAAGGAATCTGGCACTCCCCCCACCCAAGGCGAAAACCACAGGAAAAAAATCATGCCGTAGTCGCGTCATAGTCGCAGCAGATTCCAGTTATCCACATAGGCGACAACGCAGGAGTCATACGGAGGCCCTGGTCGGAAGCGGTGGACGCGACGCGAGTCGCCGGAGAAGGGAGGTGGCCATGCACGGGTGGCCGGTGGGCACACATCACAAACGACCGCAGGATCTGCGGACGACGTGGTGCTGGAACAGTCACGAACGGGGATGGGAGTCGGCCGAGGAGTGGTGGACGCCCGCGGTCGAGTCGCTGTGCCGCGCGCTCGTCGACGCACGGGGCGACGTGGCGCAGGTGTGTGCCCAGTTCGGTGGCGAGCGGGCACAGGCCGGTGTCGGGGTCGGCGCCACGATGGAGGACTTCGCGGCCCTGTGTGAGGTGACCGGCGGGGAGAACCCGCCTTTTCCGTTGGTGAAGGCGCTCGTCGAGGGGTGGGTGGACGGGACGCGGTCGCGTGACGACTGCCGCGACCCCCTGACCGGTCTCGCGGTGCCCGGCTACCTCCGCACCCGCCTGGGCGAGTTGTACGAGGCGTCCGCGGGTGATCCCCCGCAGGAGTCGCACCGGCTGCTCGTCGCGGTGGTCGACTCCGCGGCGGACCCGTGGAGCCGTATCGCCCGCCTGATTGTGGTCAGTCATGAACTCCGGTCCTTTTTCGGCGGTGGAGTGACTGTAGCGCTCCTGAGCAAGAGCCGCGTCGGAATCCTGGCAGCGCACGACGAGGGTGACCCGGACCGCGTCGCCGGTCTGGACCGAGATCTGCGTCGTCGGCACGGGGCGGAGCTCTGGAACGTTCCGTTGCCGGGAACTTATCCAGAGGCCGCGCAGCTCCTACGGGACATCGCGCGGCCCTCCTGACGCCGCCGGCACTGTTGGCCCCGTAGAGGGGGCGGGGCCCGGTGCCGGCGGCCCGTCTCGACGCGTCGGTCCCCATGAGGGGGGCGGGACCGGCCGGTCGAGACGCGGAGCGCGTTCGAGAGGAGGGGCTCGAACGCGCCCACACCGGACCCTCGGTCCCGACTGGGGAGTGGGGCTGACGGTCCGGGCTCCGGGGGCGTGCTCGAGAGGGAGTGGCTCGAGCGCGCCCCACCTCGGCCCGTCGGTTCCCACGAGGGGGGCAGGACCGGCGGGCCGAGACCGGGGGAGTTGGGGAAGAGACCGGGCCGCGTTCGAGAGGAGGGACTCGAGCGCGGCCCACTAGCGGGCGGCCGATTCACGAAACGCCCCGCCAGCGGGGACTCCAGGCAGTAAGGTGCGTTTCATGCGCTTTCAGCACGCCGCTCAGTTCGACACCGAGCTGCTGATGGGCGACACGGTGATCGAACGCGGAAGCACACTGTTGCCGGGCCCGGAGCCGGAGCGGTTCGACCCGCTGCGGAACTGGGCGCAGCTCTGCGCCAACGTCGAGGACCAACCCGTCACCTGGCGCGCCATCAAGGCCGGCGAGGTCGTCATGGACGGGGCCTGCTACCCCCGCGAGGGAACATAGCCCCGTCAGCCCGTGCGCC
The DNA here is from genome assembly GCF_018437505.1 of Spiractinospora alimapuensis. Taxonomy (NCBI): domain Bacteria; kingdom Bacillati; phylum Actinomycetota; class Actinomycetes; order Streptosporangiales; family Nocardiopsidaceae; genus Spiractinospora; species Spiractinospora alimapuensis. The sequence goes on from NZ_CP072467.1 coordinate 3,653,111, forward strand.
GCACCACCGCGCACGGTGTCAGAAGCACGGCCGCCGGTCGACATTCCCGCACCGAACGGAGCGTGCGGGGCGATTCGTCGTGCGGTGAACGAGCCGAGCCCCGTGCCCCCGGGCGGGAGCCCGGGCCGGGCCACGCCCGCTGGCCCCCCGTGCGCCGAACCATCGCGCACAGTGGCAGCGATCCCGCCGGCCATGGCCACGTCGGCGCCGTCCGCAGGCCCCCTACGGCAGGGCGTGGGCGTGTCATCTGCGGACCATCGTCGAGGCGAGCGAGGGCGTCAGGGGCGCTTCCGTGAGGGAGCGCACCCCGCAGGTGTCGTGCGGTGACGGAGCCGCCCCCACGCTCCGGGCGGGAGCCGCGGCCACGCCCGGACACGGGTCACGGGCGCGCCGGGGGGCGTGCCCGTGACCGTCGATGTTTCTCGTGAATCAACGCGGAGTCACGTCACAGCGCACGTGCGCTGCGCTGACCGCATTTGGAACAGCGGAACTCTCGTTCGGTTGGGTAGTGAATCCAGTCGTGCTCTCCGCCTCGCGGGCAGGCGCTCATGAGGGGTCTTCACCAGCCTTGGTCGGGTGCGAAAGCGTCCACGAGGGAACGCTTCCCCGGTGCGCGGAGCGAACACCGGGGTGGTTGACATTGGCTGTCTACCCAGCGGGCGCCGGTCCCTATCCGACGGTGAGCTCCGACGGGGTGGGGCCGACCACGAGCCGGTCCTGGCCGTCGGGCTTGTCCACGAGCACGCCGTCGCCGTCGCGGAGCTCTCCGGAGAGGAGCTCCCGGGCCAGGGGGTCGCCGATGGACCCCTGGACGAGGCGACGCAGTGGCCGGGCCCCGTAGCTGGGGTCGTATCCCTGGGTCACCAGCCAGTCCCGGGCGGCCTCGGTGACGTTCAGCGTGAGCCGCCGGTTCGCGAGGCGTTCGGCGAGTCGGTCCACCTGGAGGTTCACGATCTGCGCGAGCTCGTCCTTGCTGAGCGCGTCGAACATGATGATGTCGTCGAGCCGGTTCAGGAACTCGGGCTTGAACGTGGCGCGCACGATCTCCAGGACCCGGTCCCGCCGCGCGGCCTCCGCCATGGAGGTGTCCACGAGGAACTGCGAGCCCAGGTTGGAGGTGAGGATGAGCAGGGTGTTGCGGAAGTCGACCTGGCGCCCCTGGCCGTCGGTCAGCCGCCCGTCGTCCAACACCTGCAGCAGCGTGTCGAAGACCTCGAGGTGCGCCTTCTCCACCTCGTCGAGCAGCACCACGGTGTAGGGCCGGCGGCGCACCGCCTCGGTGAGTTGACCGCCCTCCTCGTAGCCGACGTATCCGGGCGGCGCACCGACCAGTCGGGACACGGAGTGCTTCTCGGAGTACTCGCTCATGTCGATCCGGACGATGGCCCGTTCGTCGTCGAACAGGAACTCCGCCAGCGCCTTGGCGAGCTCGGTCTTACCCACCCCGGTCGGACCGAGGAAGAGGAAGGAGCCGGTGGGCCGGTCCGGGTCGGAGATGCCGGCCCGGGCGCGACGCACCGCGTCGGAGACGGCGCGCACGGCGGCGGACTGGCCGATCAGCCGCTTGCCGAGCTCGTCCTCCATCCGCAGGAGCTTGGAGGTCTCGCCCTCCATGAGCCGCCCGACGGGGATGCCGGTCCAGGACGACACGACCTCCGCGACGTCGTCGGCGCCGACCTCCTCCTTCACCATGAGGTCGTCGTTCTGTTCGGCCTCCTCCTCGGCGGAGGACGCCTCGGCGAGCTGCTTCTCGAGGTCGGGGATGGCGCCGTACTGGAGCCGGGACGCGGTCTCGAGGTCGTTGTCGCGTTCGGCCCGGTCGGCCTGGCTGCGGAGTTCGTCCAGGCGTTCTTTCAGTTCTCCGACCTGGTTCAGGCCCGCCTTCTCCGCCTCCCATCGGGCGTTGAGCGCGTCCAGGCGTTCCTGGGTGTTGGCGAGCTCGTCCTGGAGGCGTCGGAGCCGGTCCTGGCTCGCCTCGTCGGACTCCTTCGCCAGGGCCATCTCCTCCATCCTCATCCGGTCCACGGAGCGCTGGAGTTCGTCGATCTCCACGGGTCGGGAGTCGATCTCCATGCGCAGGCGGGACGCGGCCTCGTCGACGAGGTCGATGGCCTTGTCGGGGAGGAAGCGGGCGGTGATGTACCGGTCGGAGAGCGTCGCCGCCGCCACCAGCGCGGAGTCGGCGATCTGCACCTTGTGGTGCGCTTCGTACCGGCCCTTCAGCCCGCGCAGGATGGCGATGGTGTCCGCGGCGGAGGGCTCGTCCACGAGCACCTGCTGGAAGCGCCGTTCCAGCGCCGGGTCCTTCTCGATGCGTTCGCGGTACTCGTCGAGCGTGGTGGCGCCGACCATGCGGAGTTCGCCCCGCGCGAGCATGGGCTTGAGCATGTTGCCGGCGTCCATGGCGCCCTCGGAAGCACCCGCGCCGACCATGGTGTGCAGTTCGTCGATGAAGGTGACGACCTGCCCCTCCGACTCCTTGATCTCGTTCAGGACCGACTTCAGGCGCTCCTCGAACTCGCCGCGGTACTTGGCGCCGGCGACCATCGCCGAGAGGTCCAGGGACACCAGCCGCTTGTTGCGCAGGGACTCGGGCACGTCGCCGTCCACGATGCGCTGTGCGAGCCCCTCCACCACGGAGGTCTTGCCCACGCCGGGGTCGCCGATGAGGACCGGGTTGTTCTTGGTGCGGCGGGAGAGGACCTGGATGACGCGCCGGATCTCGGTGTCGCGGCCGATGACCGGGTCGAGTTTGCCGCCGCGCGCCATCTCGGTCAGGTCGACGCCGAACTTCTCCAGGGACTGGTAGGTGTCCTCCGGGTTCTCCGACGTGACCCGAGCGTTGCCCCGCACCTGCTCGAACGCCTCCAGCAGGGCGTCCGGGGTGGCTCCGACCTCGCGCAGGATTCGGGCGGCCTCCCCGCCGTCGGAGGCGAGTCCGACGAGCAGGTGCTCGGTGGAGATGAACTCGTCCTCGAGCTGCTTGGCGCGCTGCGAGGCCGTGTTGATGACGGTGATGAGCTCCCGCGAGCTCTGCGGCGCGTTGACGCTGGCGCCGCTGACCTTGGGCAGAGCGTCGATCGCCTGCTCGGTGCGTTGTTGCACCGTGTTGGGGCTCGCTCCCACCGCCTGCAGCAGGGGACGGGTGATGCCGTCGGACTGCTGCACGAGCGCGTCCAACAGGTGGACGGGCTCCACGTTGGGCGTGCCGTCGGTCGTGGCGCGACGCATCGCGCCGGAGAGGGCCTCTTGGCTCTTGCGGGTGTACTTCAGGTCCATACTTCCCGTCCCCTCGGGTCGATCCGGTTCACACGACGGTGTGCGGCGGTCGGCTACCTGGGGGGTTCGCCCGACTCGAAGATCGTGACGCGCGCGTGGCGGACCGGCAGGATCTCGGCCCCCGGTCGGGTCTGTCCCACGCCGCGGCGCGCCACGGCGTTACGTGCCGCCTGCAGCTCGTTGCGCATGTGGAACACGTGCTGCCGCAGTTCCGCGACCTCACGCTCGAGCTCGAGGATCCGCTTGATGCCGGCGAGGTTGATGCCGTGCTCCTGCGAGAGGCGCTGTACTTCGCGCAGGAGCTGGATGTCGCGCATGGAGTAGCGCCGGCCCCGGCCGGAGGAACGGCCGGGGGAGACGAGACCGAGACGGTCGTACTGGCGCAACGTCTGCGGGTGCAGACCGGAGATCTCCGCCGCCACCGAGATGACGTACAGCGGAGTGTCGTCGTCGAACCGTCTGTCGTTCATGTTCTAGGCCCCCTTCGCGCGAGCCTCGAGACCGCTGCGTGGATCCTGGTCGGATGTGGCGGCCTGGTACTTCTCCAGGGCCTCACGGGCCGTGGGGTTCAGGGTCTTGGGGACCGACACCTCCACGGTCACCAGCAGGTCGCTGATGGTTCCGTCCCGTCGCGGCGCCCCCTTGCCGCGGACCCGGAACGTCCGCCCGTTGGGCGTGCCCGGTGGGATCTTCACGGTGACCGGGAAGCCGTTCAGGGTGGGGACCCGAACGTCGGCACCGAGCGCGGCCTCCGGGAAGGAGACCGGGATGGTGACGGTGAGGTTCTCGCCTGACTTGCCGAACAGTTTGTGCTGCTGCACATGCACCACCACGTAGAGGTCTCCGGCCGGTCCCCCCCGTTCTCCCGGCGCTCCTTTGCCCTTGATTCTGATGCGCTGCCCGTCGCTCACCCCCGCGGGGATGCGCGCCTGGATCGTACGGGTGCTCTGCCCCCGGCCGCTGCCGCTGCAGAAGGGGCATGGGTCGTCGACGACGAGGCCGCGCCCCTTGCACTCCGGGCAGGGTTCGGACAGGGAGAAACCACCGAGGTTGCGGCTCGCGTGCCCGGTGCCCTCGCAGTTGGGGCACACACGCGGTGTCGTCCCGGTCTTGGCGCCGGTCCCGTTGCAGTGGGCACAGGCGGACTCGCTGGTCAACCGGAACGAACGGGTGATGCCCGACGCGGCCTCCTGGAAGGTCAGCGTCGTCTCGGTCTCCACGTCGGCCCCGCGTCGGGCCTGGGTCGTGGTCGGACCGCCGCGGCCACGGTTGCCGAACAGGCCCCCGAACAGGTCGCTCAGGCGTTCTCCACCGGCCTGTCCTGCCTGGCCGAAGAGGTCCCCGACGTTGAAGTCGCCGGTCCCGCCGCCACCCCCCGGACGGTAGGACCCGCCGAACATCGACCGGGCGTCGTCGTACTCCTTGCGCCGGTCGGTGTCGGAGAGGACGTTGTAGGCCTCGGAGATCTCCTTGAAGCGGTCCTCGGCCGACTCGTCGCCCTTGTTCGCGTCCGGGTGGTACTTGCGCGCCAGCTTGCGGTAGGACTGCTTGATCTCGTCCTGCGTCGCCGTCTTCGAGACCCCGAGGACCTTGTAGTAGTCCTTCTCCAGGTAGTCCTTCGTGCTCATCGGCGCCTAGCCTTCTCCCGCTCGTCCGCTACGTCGTTGCCACCCGGCCGAGATTCTCGTGCCCGGGGTCGCCCCCGGGCACGAGAACTCCGCATTACTCTCGACTCGCTTCGGTGGCGTCCCCGGCGCCATCCGACTCCTCGGCCGTCGCGGACTCATTGTCCTCCGGCGGCGCGGCCGCCGACTCGGCGGCCTCCTCTGGTTCGTCCGCGGGCCCGCCGACGACGACGCGGGCCGGACGCACCACCCGCTCCTCGACGCGGTAACCGGGCTGGAATACCTCGATCACCGTCGGCGTGCTCAGCCCGGGCGTGGGGACCATGGTGAGCGCCTCGTGCACGGTCGGGTCGAACGTGTCGCCCTGTTCTCCGTACTTCTCCAAGCCGAACTTGGTGACGAGGGCCTCCAGGGACTCACCGACGGACCTGAAGCCGCCGGTGAGCTCGTCGTGGTCCCGAGCGCGACCGATGTCGTCCAGGACGGGAAGGAGTTCCCCGAGCACCTGGATCAGGGCCTGGTCGCGGGTCGCGGCCCGGTCCCGGTCGACCCGCTTGCGGTAGTTGGCGTACTCCGCCTGTACCCGCTGTAGGTCGGCGGTCCGTTCCGCGAGCTGCTGCCGAACGCCCTCGACGTCCTCGGCGACGCCCCCGTCCGTCTGGTCGGTCGCCGCTGCCGTGGCCTCGGCGTCGGACGGCTCGGACTCCGGGGTCACGCCCTCGGACTCCTGCTTCTCGGCCTCCTCCACCGTGGGTTCTCCTGCCTCTGCGCTGCGGGCCTGGAAGGTCTTGGGGTCGATCCGGCGGTTGTCCCGGATGACCGGACCGTCCTGGTCCGTGTCGTTGTCCTGCTCCGGTCGCGCCATCAGGCTGCTCCTCTCCTGATCAGGCGCTACCGTCGCGCTTGCCGGTGTCGTCGTCGACGACCTCGGCATCTACGACGTCCTCCTCGGCGCCACCAGCCTCCTCGGAGCCGGCGGCGGCTCCCTCGGACGGGGCCTGGCCCTGGCCGTAGATCGCGGATCCGATCTTCTGGCTGGTCAGGGCGACCTTCTCGCTGGAGGTGCGGATGGCCTCGATGTCGCTGCCCTCAAGAGCGGACTTCAGCTCGCCCAGGGCGGCCTCCGTCTCCTCCTTGGTCTCGGCCGGGATCTTGTCCTCGTTGTCCTTGATGACCTTCTCGGTCTGGTAGACGAGCGACTCCGCGTTATTGCGGACCTCGGCCTCTTCGCGACGCTTGCGGTCCTCTTCCGCGTACTGCTCGGCGTCCTTGACCATCTGGTTGATGTCGTCCTTGGACATCGCCGAGCCGCCGGAGATGGTCACCGACTGCTCCTTGCCGGTGCCGAGGTCCTTCGCGGTGACGCTGACGATGCCGTTGGCGTCGATGTCGAAGGTGACCTCGATCTGCGGCGTGCCACGCGGCGCCGGCGGGATGCCGGCCAGGTCGAAGACGCCCAGCTTCTTGTTGTACTGCGCGATCTCGCGCTCACCCTGGTAGACCTGGATCTGCACCGAGGGCTGGTTGTCGTCCGCCGTCGTGAAGATCTCCGAGCGCTTGGTCGGGATCGTGGTGTTGCGCTCGATCAGCTTGGTGAAGACGCCGCCCTTGGTCTCGATGCCGAGGGACAGCGGGGTGACGTCCAGCAGCAGGACGTCCTTGACCTCACCCTTGAGCACACCCGCCTGCAGCGCGGCACCGATGGCCACGACCTCGTCGGGGTTGACGCCCTTGTTCGGGTCCTGTCCGCCGGTGAGCTCCTTGACGAGCTCGGCGACGGCGGGCATGCGGGTGGAACCACCCACGAGGACCACGTGGTGCATCTGGCTGACGTTGATGCCAGCGTCCTTGATGACCTGGTGGAACGGGGTCTTGACCCGCTCGAGGAGGTCGGAGGTGAGGCGCTGGAACTCCGCCCGGGTGAGCTTCTCCTCGATGTGGAGCGCGCCCTCGGGCGAGGCGGTGATGTAGGGAAGGTGGATCGTGGTCTCCGTGGAGCTGGAGAGCTCGATCTTCGCCTTCTCCGCGGCCTCGCGCAGCCGCTGCATGGCCATCTTGTCCTTGGACAGGTCCACGCCGTTGCTGCTTCGGAACCGCTCGACGAGCCAGTCCACGACGGCCTGGTCCCAGTCGTCACCACCGAGGTGGTTGTCGCCGTTGGTCGCCTTGACCTCGACCACTCCGTCGCCCACCTCGAGCAGGGAGACGTCGAAGGTTCCACCACCGAGGTCGAAGACGAGGATGGTGTGCTCGTCCTCCTTCTCCAGGTGGTAGGCGAGGGCCGCCGAGGTCGGCTCGTTGATGATGCGCAGGACGTTCAGCCCCGCGATCTGCCCGGCCTCCTTGGTGGCCTGGCGCTGGGCGTCGCTGAAGTACGCGGGGACGGTGATCACGGCGTCCGTGACGTCCTCGCCGAGGTACGCCTCGGCGTCCCGCTTCAGCTTCTGCAGGATGAACGCACTGATCTGCTGGGGGTTGAAGGACTTGCCGTCGATGTCGATCGACCAGTCCGTGCCCATGTGCCGCTTCACCGAGCGGATGGTGCGCTCGACGTTGGTGACCGCCTGACGCTTGGCGACCTCACCAACGAGAACCTCGCCGTTCTTCGCGAAGGCGACGACGGACGGCGTGGTCCGGGCACCCTCAGCATTGGTGATGACTGTGGGCTCGCCGCCCTCCATGACTGAGACGACCGAGTTGGTCGTACCCAGGTCGATACCGACCGCACGTGCCATGAGTTCTTGTCCTCCGTCAAGATTGAGTCTTACCGACGCAATGCTCCTGCACCGCGCGGCGTGTGTCAAATCAGTTGAGTCTCATCGACTCAAGTTTAAGTCTCGCCCTGGTCAACGAGAGGCGTGGCCGGATTGTTCCCTGGGTCGGTGACGAATCGCCCGGGCTCCCTCCCGCCCGTGCGGCCGGTCCCCACGGATACCTTCCCGCGATGCGGGGGCTAATGCCGCGCTGACCAGCGGCATCTGCGCCGTCCGGCATGCGGAGGCCGCCGTGGTCGGAGCACGTCGCGCGCAGAGGGGAGCGGGCGGCCGGTCCGGGACGCGCCTTCGCCGCCCCCGCTGCCAGGCCAGAGGCACCGTTGGTACTACCGTTCGACGGCATGGGGTTCGGTGGCGTGGGTAGGGGTGCCGCTGTCCCCTCGCGTGACTACCGACCAGTAACATCACGCAGGATCGACTGTGTGACGAAACACTGTGTGCCCAACACTGTGTGACCTTCAGGTTCAGCCTTGATAGGAGGCCGTCGGCGATGCTCAACGTCGTCCTTGGGATCAGCACGGTAGTCATCGGGCTCGCCGCGGCGGTGATGTTCGGCCTGGCCGTGGCGAAGATCGTGCGCACGGTGCGGTTGGGGCGACCCGTGGAGCCCGAACGCAAGGGGCCGTTCGGCCAGCGGCTCACCACCGTGGTGATCGAGACCCTCGGTCACACCCGCATGCTGAAGTGGCGCTGGATCGGCGTCGCCCACTGGTTCATCATGGTGTCCTTCCCGGCGCTGGTGTTCACCGTGATCGAGGCCCAGGGGGAGGTGTTCGACCCCAAGTTCACGTTGCCCCTCATCGCCGACTCGACCATCTACGGACTGTTCATCGAGGTCATCGCGGCGGCGAGCCTCGTCGGGATCGTCGCGCTGCTCGTCTACCGGCTCCTCAACCGACGCCGGGGCCGCTCCTCACGCTTCGCCAACTCCCGGATGTGGACGGCCTACTACGTCGAGTCCTACATCCTCGGCCTGCTGCTGGCCATCTTCGTGATCCGCGGCTTCAAGGTCGCGATGGACGACTTCCCCTTCCCGGTGTGGGCGACACCGGTGTCGCACGCCGTGGGCTCGGTCCTCTCCGGCAACCCGGACGTCGCGCTGCCCGGAATCGTCATCACCGCGGCCTTCAAGCTGATCATCTCCTACGCCTTCTTCATCGTGCTCGCGCTTGTGCTCACGATGGGCGTCGGCTGGCACCGGTTCACCGCCCCGATCAACATCTACTTCAAGCGCAACGCCGACGGCGCCCCCTCCCTTGGGCCGGCCAAGCCGATGATGGACGCCTCCGGCACGAAGCCGCTGGACTTCGAGGAGGCCGACCCGGACGTCGACCCGTTCGGCGCCGCCAAGATCACCGACTTCAGTTGGAAGGGCCTGCTCGACTTCACGACCTGCACCGAGTGTGGCCGCTGCCAGACCCAGTGCCCCGCGTGGAACACCGGCAAGCCGCTGTCCCCGAAGAAGGTCGTCATGGACCTGCGGGACCACACCTACGCGACGGCCCCGCACCTGCTCAACGGCACCACCGCGGAGTCGGAGAACGTCCCCCAGGACGTCCTCGCGCTGTTGGAACGTCCCCTGGTCGGCACGGACGGCGCCGGGGTCATCGACGCGGAGGAGCTGTGGGCCTGCACGAACTGCGGCGCGTGCGTCGAGGAGTGCCCGGTCGACATCGAGCACATCGACCACATCCTGGACATGCGGCGACACCAGGTGATGGTGGAGTCCGACTTCCCCACCGAGGCCAACAGCCTCCTCAAGAACCTGGAGGAGAAGGGCAACCCGTGGGGGATGGCCGCCAACAAGCGCATGGAGTGGATCTCGGAGCTGGACTTCGAGGTGCCCGTCGCCGAGGACAGCCTCCCCGAGGGCACCGAGTACCTGTTCTGGGTCGGCTGCGCCGGGTCCCTGGAGGACCGGGGGAAGAAGACCACGAAGGCCATCGCCGAACTCCTGCACACGGCGGGGGTGAAGTTCGCCGTCCTCGGCCAGGAGTCGTGCACCGGTGACCCGGCCCGTCGGCTCGGGATGGAGTACGTCTTCCAGATGATGGCCGAGCAGAACATCGAGACCCTCAACGAGATCGGCGCCTACCGCATCGTCGCGAGTTGCCCGCACTGCTTCAACACCCTGGGGCGCGAGTACCCGGAACTGGGCGGCAAGTACGAGGTCATCCACCATACGCAGCTCCTGGCGCAGTTGGTGGAGAGCGGGAAGCTGACCCCGGTCAACCCGGTCGAGGAGAACATCACCTACCACGACCCCTGCTTCCTCGGCCGACACAACAAGGTCTACACCCCGCCGCGGGAGATCATGGAGAAGGTCCCGGGTGTGAAGACCCAGGAGATGCACCGCTGCAAGGAGCGCGGGTTCTGCTGTGGGGCCGGCGGCGCCCGCATGTGGATGGAGGAGCGGACCGGCAAGCGCATCAACACCGAACGCGTGGACGAGGCGCTGACCACTAACCCCGACACCATCTCCACCGGCTGCCCGTACTGCCAGGTGATGCTGGGCGACGCCGTCAACGAGAAGAAGGCCAAGGGCGAGGTCAAGGACACGGTCGAGGTCATCGACGTCTCGCAGCTCCTCGTCCGGTCGGTGCGCAAGCCGGAGGCGGCCACGTCCGACGCGGGGCCGGCCGAGACCCCCGCCGCGGAGTCACCGGACGCGAAGAACTCCGACGACGCCTGAACGAGCTAGACACGCGAAACACGGCGGGGGAGCACCCAGTGCTCCCCCGCCGTTCGTCACTCGTGACGGCCCGTGCCCCGCCTGGGGCCTACCGCCACCGCACCTCGCGGTGCTCCACGGCGCGTTCCTTGTAGTGCTGCGCGGTGTCGGCGAAGCTGGCGCGGTCGGCGTCGGTCAGCTCGCGGATGACCTTCCCCGGGACGCCGGCGAACAGGACGCCGGCCGGTACCCGCTTGCCCGGGGGAACGAGCGCGCCCGCCGCGACCAGGGTTCCGGCGCCGATGTGCGCGCCACCGAGGACGTTCGCCCCGATCCCGATCAACGCCCCCTCTTCCACCGTGGCGCCGTGCACCATGGCCTGGTGCCCCAGGCTGACGCGGTCGTGCAGGATGGCCGGCTCGCCCGGGTCGCAGTGCAGCGAGCAGAGGTCCTGGATGTTGCACTCGTCGCCGACGATCATGTCCTCGGTGTCGGCGCGGAGGACCGAGCCGTACCAGACGCTGCTGTTCGCGCCGAGCCGTACCCGGCCGACGACGACGGCGCCGGGGGCGACCCAGGCGCTCGGGTGGATGTCAGGTTGACCGAAATCGGCATCGCCGATTCTCGCTGATGTCACATGCGCTCCCACGTGCGTTCGGGTCCCGGCCGTGTGGCCGGCGACCTACTGCGCCAGCGTTGAATCCCGCATACCGTAGTAGACGGCCCGAGCCACGGGCTCGCTGCCCCGGCCGAACCGTCCTAGGTGTCCCTGCCGAGGTGTGGGGGAAACCGAGCTTGACCGGGGCGACGGACCGCATATCGTCAGCACAATTGAACAGCCCGTCATGGCCTTCGCCCCACCACATCTCCGGCGTCGCCGGGCCTCTCGGTGGAGCCTCGGAGCGGGAACAAAAGGATCGCTGAGGTCCATGTGTTCTTCGCGTCTGAGGGGAATGATGGGTACCAGTCGGGGTGACCCTCCCGATCCATAGCCGACCTGAGTTGATATAGGACATGAACGAGCAACGCAGCGATATCGTGCCGGGCTTTGTCAAACAGGAAGCCTTCACCACCGTCAAGAAGGGCTACGACAAGCAGCAGGTAGACGAGTACATCTGGCGTAACCACAACCAACTGCGCGACAGCCAGGAACGGCTCTCCCGCTCTGAGGACGAGATCGAGCGCCTGCGCCGTGACTTGGCCGAAGCCAGGGAGAAGGCGACGGTCAAGCCGCACCACGAGCAGGTCAGCGAGCGGATGAACGCGATCCTGCGGATCGCGGAGGAAGAGGCCGACTCCAAGCGCGCGCAGGTGGAGGAGGAGATACAGCGCATCCGTGAGGAGTCGACCAAGGACTCCAAGCGCCTGGTCAAGGACGCGGAAGCGCACGCCGAGCGGATCCTGGGCAGTGCCAGGGAGCAGGCTCAGGAACTCGTCACCTCAGCGAAGCAGGAGTCGGAGCAACTGCGCGCTCAGGCCCAGCAGGAGGCCGACCGGGTGCTGGCCGAGGCCGAGCAGCGGGCCCAGCGGATCCACGACACCGCCGACCACCGACTCGCCACCCTGACCGCCACCCACACCGAGGCCGTGCGCCGCCTGAACGACATGCGGGCGACGCTTGGCGACCTGCTGGACTCGGAGTCCTCGGCCGGGCCGCTGGAGGCAGGGCTGGAGAAGGGGCCGGGGGCCGGCACCACGAAGCCGCCGTCCGTCGCGAAGGCCGCCACGCCATCCGGGGGCACCAAGCCGCCGGCCGGCAAGCCGGTCGCGACCACCGAGCCGCCCAAGGGTGCTCCCGCCGGGGGAGCGGCACCCAAGAACGACAAGGCCGCCGGCCCCGCCGCTGGTGCGGGCAAGGCCGACGGCGCGGGTGCCGCGAGCAAGCCCGACAAGGCGGAGAAGGCCGACAAGGCCGAAGACGCGGGCAAGCCGGACAAGCCCGAGGCGTCCGCCGCGCCAGCCACCGATGAGGAGATCGAGGGACCGAGCACCGTGCGTCTGGGTGTTGGTCCACAGGCCTCCGCGGTGCGCAACGGCCCGCCTCGGCCGCAGGGCTTCCGCTATGACGCGCCCAGCCCCGAGCAGGACGGGGCCCCCAAGGCGGACGCCCCGGCGGACGCGCCGGAGTCCGAGGACCCCCAGACCGTCGTGCTTGGCGCCGACTCGGGGATCACCGGGGTCTACACGCGTCCCACCGGGGAACCGAAGTCCGACGGGGATGACGGTTCGGAGGGCGTGCGCATCGTTCAGTAGTACTGGTCGGCGCGAACTGGTCGGCTGTGCGAGCGCCGGAGTGTGGGCTTCGGGGGCGAAGCCCACACCCCCCTCCCTGGGGTGACCGGTGCGGCGACGCCGTCGGTCGGTCCCGCGTGGGGACGACCGGCCCCATTTGTCCCGTATCTCGTGTTCGGGACCTCGGCGCGGCCGATGGCCAGGTGTCGGCTAGTATTGCCCGACGTCATGATTATCCGTGCCGCTATCCGCTCCGACCTCGGAGCCATCCTTCGACTGTTGCGCGAACTCAGCGAGGGTGGACCTCAGCCCGCGCGGGCTGGCGCCGTGCGCATGTCCTCCGCCGCGGTACGGGCATGGACCCGGATCGAGACCGACCCCGACCGTACGGTGCTCGTCGCGGAGCGCCGGGGCCAGATCATCGGCACGCTCGACCTGATCATCGTCGCCAACCTGACGCACGACGCCCAGCCGTGGGCCATCGTGGACAACCTCGTCGTGGACCCCACCGCACGGCGTGCCGGCGTGGGTCGGGCCCTGATCGACGACGCGGTCGACCGCGCGGCGCGGTCCGCCTGCTACAAGATCGAGGTCCTTTCGCACGAGGCACGCCTGGGTGCGCACGCTTTCTACGCCGCGGTGGGCTTCCAGAACTCCGCTGAGGGCTTCCGCCGCTACCTGTGACGGTCAGCCGATGACGATGGAGTTGGCCTGCACCGGAGCCGAGAACTCGATCGATCCCTCACCACTGGCCACGATGCGCGAACCCCGGCACTGTGGTCCGGAGAAGAGTACGTAGCGTCCCTCCGGAGTGGTGTGGACGGACACGAGCCCGCCCTGACCGGTGACGAGGGTGTGGCAGCCTCCTTCGGACACCATCTGCTGGCGCCCCGACTCGAAGGTGAGGGTCGTGGGGCTGGGCGCGTAGTCGTCCGGCGAGGTGGCCCGGACGGCTCCGGCGATCGCGGCGGACATCGTTGCGAGGGATGTGGGGCGAACTGGCACGGCTGGCTCCCGACGCTGAAGCGATAGTGGCTATATGTCGTTTACCAGGCACTGACCGATATTACTACTCTCCGTGACGGAGTGTTGGGAATTCGTGTGCGCTCTGTGGTTGGGATGTGGGGGTGGTGGTGGGGATCCGGGTCGGGTTGGCCTGGATCCCCACCTGGGGCCGCCCTGCGGGAGGGGTGCGGGGCGGGGTTGTGGCTTGTTGTTAGTGGAGGCGTTTGTGGGTGAGGAGTTGGATGGCGACGAAGTGTTCGGCGCCGGCAGGATAGGTGCGGCCAGCGACATGCCACATGCCGTTGGTCAACGTGGCGTGGATCATTTGGCCGTTGTCTCGTTTGATGGAGAGGGAGACGTGGGTGCGGCCTTGTGTGGGGTTGGCGGTGGAGTGGTAGAAGACGGCGCCGTGTGGGGTTAAGAGGTGGAGGAGTGTGGTGACGGGGTTGGTGTTCACCGTCGGCCTCCCGCGGTGGGGACGAGGGTGGGGAGGTCGGTGGTGACGGTGCAGTGGCCGTTGTTGGTGATGGTGGTCCACCGCTCCACCAGACTCGCCACCAGGTTCAACCCGTGGCCGTGCTCGGTGAGAGGGTCGGTCTTCTTCCCCCACATCGGAACCGACTTCCCATCGGTGCCCTGGTCGATCACACTGATCCGCACCATTGAGGGTCGGATGTCGAGTTCCACCAGGAAGGACCCGCCGGGGTGGCCGCTGCGGGAGTGACGGATCGCGTTCGTCGCCAACTCGCTGACGACAAGGGCGGCTTCCTCGACTGTGCCGAGATCGGTGCCGCGCTGGTGGAGTTCGTTCCGAGTCCACGCCCGAACCAGGGCGACACTGCCAGGAACACCCGCGAACCTGCGGCCGGTCATGACACGACCTCCACAACCGGCATCGGCCCCGTCGACAACACCGAGGTCACCGTAGAGGGGTGGTCCAGCGCGGTGCCGCACCCTCGACACCACACATACGCATGGCGACGAAAGAGGTACGGCCGTACCCGAGCCGCACGGCGAAGGCGGCGGGGAGTGCTCGGCCCGGGGTGTTCAGCGCGCCTGGGGGTGGGCGTTAGGGTTCTCGCTGTCATCAGTCCTCCTAAGACTGGTGTCCACGCCCTCGGGCCGTAGCTGGCGGCCGCGAGGGCTTCGTGCTACTAGTTGAAGAAGTGCATGTGGATGTCGCCTCTCGGAATCCGACAGATGGATGCCACCCGGACAATTAGTAGCTGCGATCCTGAGTCCAGGATTAAGCGCTTCCGTTCCTCCGCTAGTGCTTTTGGTCCAAGGTGGGAGGGTGCGGGAAGCAGCACGCCATAAGTTTCAGGGCGGCGCAGAACATCGAGCAATCCACAGAAGGCAAGTGAAAATGGATCGTGGATTGTGCGTTCGATGAATGTCCCCGTCAGATTCAACTCATGCTGTGCGCAGTAATCCGCAAGCGATTCGTTCAAGGCCCCAGCCCGACCCGAGCGTGCTCGGGTGATCCGCAGGTACCCATACACAATTGGACCCTCAACGGCTCGGTTCTCGGTGAGAGGCTCCATGTCACCGATGGTCGCTCATGCGGCACTGAGCGCAAATGTCCCTGTGTTGTACTTTCGTTGCACTTGCGTCGCACCGTACGGCCCGATCTGCTTCCATGGCCTCCAGGAAGGAACGTTATGGCAACCGTGCAGAACTGGACGGGCTGGGAAGCCCGCGCGCTTCGCAAGGCACTACGGCTCAGTGTTCGAGCCTTTGCCGACCACTTGGGCGTCGCTGTGCGAACCGTCTCCAAATGGGAGAAACTGGGCTCTGGGACGATCCCGCGTCCAGACACTCAAGCAATCTTGGACACGGCCTTGTCGAGGGGTGACTCCACTGTCCATGACAGGTTCGCCATGCTGCTCAATACCCCGAGCACCCCATCGGGGTCTTCGTTCGATAGTGGACCCCGTGTGTGGGAGTACGAGACGTGGGCCGATGACCTCGATCGAGTGGCAATAGCCCTGAGTCGACAGAACTTCGCCTTCGCGACAAGCATGCTTCAGCGGTGGATAAGTCGCTGGAATGCGTCGGAACTGGACTTCAGAGGCCAGTATCTCTTCGCCCGTTCGATCGTCTTCCTCGGGGATCTTCACCGGGACCAAGGTTCTGTACTTGGCCCTCTCTCCGCGCATCACTTCTACACCAAGGCACGCTTACTGTTCGACCAGCTTGAGATTCCACGACGCGTCGCCCAACTTGACCTCTCCATGGCGGTCGTGACGGAAATGACTGGTCAGTTGGAGGACGCCGCCCGTCGTTACGAGTCCCTGGCCGATGATGAGCGACTATCACGAAGAGACAGATCGCGCGCCCGACTCTGGGTAGGAACAGCGCTCGACAAGCGCGGAGAGAGCGACTACGCCGTCAACGCCATGCTGAAGGCTGCACATCAGTTTGAAGAGTTGGCCGAGCCCGATGATTGGGCAGTCGCTCAGCAAAAGCTAGCGCTCCTGTACAGGAGAACCGGCGAACAGGCCGCCGCGCTTCGATGTATCGAGACAGCGCGAAACAACGGGTCAAATGACTCGCCCATGCAATCCGTTCGACTCGATGTTGCACACGGCCACATCCTGCTCTCCGATCCGGCCACCCACGACGACGGCTTGCGCTTGCTCGGTAGAGCCGAGAAGCTTGCTGCAAGAGTTGGTCTGCGGCATCAACTTCAGAGTGTGGAGGCTATCCGGAAGCAGGCTGTTGTGCAGGTTCTTCCGTGAGTGATCATCGGGGAGTTGTTTGTGTCGGGTGGGTCGCGGTGGTTGGCGGATGAAGAGCGTGGCTGGGCCAGGGTGGTGTGGGATTTCCACCTGATGGGGCACCGGGTGGGGCCGGTTGACGTCGCCGTGGGGCTGGGGAGCCACGATCTGGGGGTGCCGGCGCATTGTGCCCGGCTCTACCAGGCGGGACTGTTCTCGACCCTGGTGTTCACCGGAGGGCCGAATCCGACGAAGCCGGGGCGTTTCCCGCGCGGGGAGGCAGTGCACTTCTCCGAGCACGCACAGGCGCTCGGCGTGCCCCCGGAAGCAATCGTGGTCGAGCCGCACGCCCGCAACACAGGCGAGAACATCCGCTTCTCCCGCGAGGCACTCACCCAGGCCGGCACCGAGGTGAAGTCAGTCCTGTTGGTGTCCATGCCCTACATGGAACGCCGCGCCTACGCCACCGCCCGCAAGGAGTGGCCCGAAGTCGACATCACCTGCACCTCCGCACCCCTGGACTTCGACGACTACCTCAAGACCATGGACAACGAACAGTTCGTGGTCGACATGCTCATCGGCGACCTCAACCGCATCATCGAGTACCCCGAACGCGGATTCGCCATCCAACAAGACATCCCCCAACCCGTCCTCCACGCCTACCAATCCCTCATCAACGCCGGCTACACCAGCCGCCTCCTCAAACCCACCTAAAAACAACAACCACGCACAAAACCCCGCCGTAGAAGGAAACCCGCCCGGCTACGGTGACCCTGACGCGTAACGCCACCCAGCCGGGAGGAACCATGCCAGAATCCCCCCACCTCACCTGGCACAAGAGCAGTTACAGCGCAGGCAGCCAGAACTGCGTCGAAGTGCGCGAGCACCCAGGCGGCGCCGACGTCCGCGACACCCAACACCCCGACCTCGGCCACCTGTCCTTCACCGCGAGCGAGTGGTCGGCGTTCCTCCACGCCACCAGAACTGGCGAGCTCTAGTCCCCCGCCCGACTCCAGGCCGCCAGCCAACGACGAGTACGACCGAAGCCGCCACAGGAAACCCGCCACGCGCAGCGTGACTCTCAGGTCGTGGCTTCAATCAGTCACGCGTCGCGCGGCTCACTCCCCAGTGGCCACTTCGGTTGGGCGTCTGCGGGGTGCAGGGCCTGGTGCCGGGCGAGCCCGTGCGCTAGGTCGCCAACCATTGGTCAAGAGCAACCGAAGCCGCCGGGTGTTAATGAGCCGCGCGGAGCGCGACCTTCTTTTTTCGTGAGTCGGTCGCGGGGGCGTGGTTGGAGTACTTCAATGGGGCGGCATGAGGGTTTCTGAGCTTGAGGTCCGCTATGTCCTGTCTCGCTATCTTGAGCGGTATCCCGATGAGGTCGCCGACGTGGGGGTGTTGTTCCAGGCGCTTGACGAGGGGCACGATGTCTGTTCCCGCGGTGAGTTCCGGCTGGGGCACGTCACCACTGGTGCGGCGGTCATCGACCCTCGGGGGCGGGTGTTGCTGATTCGGCACAAGACGCTGGACCGGTGGCTGTTGCCCGGCGGGCACCTTGAACCAGAGGACACAACGCTGCTGGTCGCCAGTCTCCGTGAGCTCGAGGAAGAGACCGGAATCCCCTGGCAACGTGCCGTTTCCCCGCCAGCCCACGATGTCGTCCCGGTAGACATCGATATCCACACGATCCCCGCCAACCCGACCAAGGCCGAACCCGAACATCTCCACTTCGACTTCCGGTACGCCCACTGGGTGGACAACACCGATGTACGGCTCCAACTCGAAGAGGTCACCGACTTCGCCTGGCGCCCACCAACCGACCTTCCCACCAAACTCGCGAGCAAGCTCGCGCCCGTCACACCCACCGGACTCTAAGCACAGCCACCAGGGAAGGGGAATTTCGTGCGTGATCGGTCGAAGCATCGGCGTTACGGTATTGATCGGTATTCGCGTTCGGTGTGGGCGGGGGAGAGTCCGCGGCCGTTGCTGGTGGCTGAAGGGGAACGGCAGGGCCGTGCTGTGGGGCAGCAGACCGTTGTGGAGCTCGTCCCCGCCCCGGACTTCGTCGCTGAACGCCTGGCGGGTGTGGGGCCGGGAGAGATGGTGCATGTGCGCCGTCGCGTCACCATGTTGGACGGCGAACCCAACCAGACCGCGGATTCCTACTTCTCCCAACCCACGGCGGAGCTGTCCGGCGCGCTGCTCACTGGCGAAGGGGGCGGGGGTCACATCGCCCGCATCGACGCGGTCTCGCCGGTGCGTGAGGTCCAGGAGGAGCTCACCGCACGGATGCCCACCACCGCCGAATCCGCCAGACTCTCCATCCCCACCGGAACCCCCGTCGTCGAGCTTCTGCGCAGCTATCACACCGACATCGGGGTCCTCGACGTCACCCACTTCGTCATCCGAGCCGACCTCGCCTCCTTCGACTACCGATTCCCCATCCCCGACTAGCCCCCACCTACCCACGAGAGCCGTCACGCTCCGCGTGGCTCACTTACGGGTGGCCACTTCGGTTTCGCGCCTGCCGGGTGAGGGGCCTGGTGGGCGACGGTCCGGGGTGCCGGACCCGCATCCATTGGCCTGGAGTCACCGAAGTGGTGCGCCGCGTGGAGCGCGACCTTCTATGGCTGCTGCGGTAGGGGCGTCATGCCAACTTCGCGCGTGCGCCCACGATGTCGTAGACCGCCGCAAGGAATGGTCCGGATCGGCCCTGATCGCGCAGTCGAAGGTTGAAGGGTCGCGGGAACAGGGGTTGTCCCGCGCCGAGAGTGACGGGGGCGTAGGTCAGCAACACGTCGTCGAGCATGCCGGCTTCCGCGAAGTCCGCGGCGAGCGCTCCTCCACCCACCATCCACACGTCGCGACCGTCGGCGGCGGCCTCGATCCGCGACCGGTGCCGCTTTGGGTCGCCTTCGAGGAACGTCACGTCACCGACCGGGGTCTCCAAGTCCTGGTGAGTGAACACGAACCACGGCAGCGAATGGGGCATCCCCGGATCGCCGCTCTTCAGTTCGTCGAGTATCACTCGATAGGTCGTGGCTCCCATGACCAGGGCTCCCACGTTGGCTATGAACTTGTCGTAGTCGACCACCGAGTCACCAGAGGCCGACAGTTCACTGTCATCCTGCTCGTAGAGTCAATCGAGAGAACCTCGGTCGTCGGTCAGGAATCCGTCGAGCGTCGTCGCCGTGTAGTAGCGATACCGGGTCATGTGTGGTCCTTTTGGTCGCGTTGCCACAGAATGGGATCACCCGTGCCGGGGTCGAGTCCGCATTGCCGCAACCATGTACGGGCGATTTGGCGCCGATGAGCGGAGAAAGTAATGACGTGGGCTAGGACGCTCGCCATTTGGAAACTCTCGGGCGGGTCGCACAACGCGTCGATGAGCGTGTCGTCCCAAGCGCCTCGCCGCTCGATCTCCCGCCAGAAAGTCAGCCAGCGTGGCGCGACATCGGCGTGACGGGATGCCAGGTTACTCACGCTCACCGTACCGCGCGTAGGAGTGTCGTGGCCCTCAAGGGAGGCGAGCCATGTCTCGTGCGCCCAAACCAGGTTATCGAGGACCGCTGCCAAGTGATTCTCTTCGCCATCCCAGGGAAGAATGACGTGGTCTGGCGCCCGGACGAGAAAGAGTTCTTCTTCGCTCAGATTCTTCGAAACATCGAGAAGTAGCGCGATATCGTCAATCTCTTGTAACAGGAGTTGCTGGGCGACTGGATTCATACTCCGCTCCCGGGCATCGACCCACAGCGACATCTGGGGGTGGTAGTGAATTCCATTCGGTGCGGGGAGCCACACCGAGGAGTTGGGCGGTGGCGGGGTGCTCGGAAGACGGCCATAAGCGCGGTGGAACGCCCGAGTGAAACCGTCAATGGACTCATACCCCGCGGTGAGCGCTACGTCGGTCACCGTGTCGCCGTGCCGCAACTGCCAGGCGGCGCGTTCAAGCACCACCCTGCGACGCATCGCGACCGGCGACTCACCAGACCCTCGTCGCAACATACGACTGAAATGGAACGGACTGAAGTTGGCGCCGGCCGCCATCGACGTCAGGTCGTCGTGTGGTTCGGCCAGGACCGCGTCGAGGAGCTGACGCAACCGGTCACGAGATGGGTCCATGCGACCAGTGTGCGGGACGGATGGCGCCGCGCGCTCGACCGTTCTTGCTCTGATCAGGGCCCACGTTCGATCGCTGGAGTGCCTCTCGCGTCGCTGGTACACCGCCGAGGCGACGTCCCCCAGTCAGTACCGCGGACGGCGCCACGAACCTCGCCGTAACGCGGTGGGCCACTTCGGTTACGCGTCCGAGGGATTAGGGGCCTGGCGGCGTGCCGTGCCACGCGAAACCCGCCACGTGACGTTCCGCCCGGTCCTCGCTACAGCGGGACGTTGACGCAGGCGAGGCGGTCGCCGGCTTGGCCGGCGGCGCCGGGTTCGTGGCTGGTGTGGTCGGCGTGGATCACGATGGACTGGGCCTCGCCCGTGCGGACGTGCCAGTTGACTTCCGTCTCGGACTCGGCGTCGCCGTCGTCGTCGGTGGTGAAGTCGAGCCAGACCTCGTTGTCGGGGTTGGCGTAGGTGGGGTCGGTGGAGGGCTGCTCGGGGTCGAGCTCGTCCTGGTAGTGGGGTCCGGAGTCGTCGGGGTGCGACCCGCACTGGTCGGTGTGGAGGTGGGCGCCGTACTCGCGGTCCGGCTCCAGGTCGTCGACCTCCAGGCTGAACTGGGTGCTGTCCTGGGTCGGAGTCACGGTGACGTCGACTTCGGAGCCGTTGGGGACGAGGCCCTCGTCGTAGGTGACCGCGGTGGCGTCGTCCCCGTAGGGCTCGAACGCGGCTTCGATGGCGAGGGACTCGTCGGCGTCCACGGGCGCGGCCGCCGTGGGTTCCTCCTCACCGGCCCCATACCCGCCGTTGTCGTTACCGTCGCCGCCGGTGCCGCCACAGGACATGAGGGCCAACGCCGCCACAGCGGCCGATGCCGCGGGAATGATGCGCACCTGTCGCTCCATCGCTCTTCGAGTACTGTCAATCGCGAAGAGTCACCATGGTAGCGAACCGGAACTGTGGAACGGGAAAGACGAAGTGTCAGTCCGCGTGGCGCTTGCCGGCCTCCAATGCCTCCATCGCGCTGACCGCGGCCTCGACCGATTCGTGCACCGGCACCTGCCGATGCAGCCCGACCAGACGCACCACCTTGTCCACCCGCTCCGTGGGTGCCGCCAACGCGACGCTGCCGCCGCGCTCAGCCACCAGACGGTAGGCGTTGATGATGGCGTTCAGACCGCTGGAATCCATGAAGTCCAGTTCCGCCAGGTCAAGGATCAACCACGGTCCGTTCACGTCGACAGCGGTGTGGATCGTGCCCTCGAGGTCATCCGCCGTCGCGATATCGAGTTCGCCTTCGACACTGACGATCACACTGAGCTTCTCCACACGGGTGCTCAGCCCCAGCCTGTGCACGTTGTCTCCTCCCAGCCCCCTCGCGGTGAGGGGTTCCCCGACCCGTGAAACCGGCAACGCTGGCCCGAGCCGAGTGCTTCGTCCCCCACGGGAGGGTGTGGACCCTGTGCCCCTGTCGTGGCGTCGGGAGTCGCTCGGCCGAAGGTGCGCCTGCCGGGCTCAAAGGACTAGAACCCAAACGGTATTAGCAAAAGGGGGATTCGGGAATCCCGCGAAGGTAGGGAATTTGCCATGTGGTAGCTCACAGTGAAGGGAGCGGAGGTCAGCGTCGGTCGAGGGTGGCGAGGACCTCACGGGCGGCCGCACTTGCGGTCAGGTCACCGGACCGTACGGACGCTTCCAGTTCACGGGACACGGCGCGGACCTCGGGGTTCGCGCGCAGCCGGTCCAGGAGTTGGTCCGTAACCTGTGACCACATCCATTCGACCCGCTGCCGGGCCCGCCGGTCCTCGAACGCGCCTCGCGACCGCTCCACGTCGCGGTGCCGCTCGACCAGGGACCAGATCTCGTCCAGCCCGTCGCCGGACAGTCCACTGCACGCCCGGACCCGGGGCCGCCAGGCGTCCGCCTCGTCGGTGGTCTGCAACATCCGCAACGCACGCTCGAGTTCCCGCGCGGCACGGTCGGCCTCCACCCGGTGGTCGCCGTCGGCCTTGTTGATCCCCACCACGTCCACGAGTTCGAGGACGCCGCGTTTGATGCCCTGCAGACTGTCTCCGGCCCGGGCCAGGCCGAGCAGGAGGAACGTGTCGACCATCCCCGCGACGGCGACCTCGGACTGTCCCACACCCACCGTCTCGACGAGGATCACGTCGAAGCCGGCGGCCTCCATCAGGATCATGGTCTCGCGGGTGGCCCGGGCGACGCCGCCGAGGGTTCCGGAGGTGGGGGAGGGGCGCACGAACGCGTTGGGGTCCGCGGCGAGGCGCCCCATCCGTGTGCGGTCGCCCAGGATGCTGCCCCCGCTGCGGGTGGAGGACGGATCGACGGCCAGCACGGCGACCCGATGCCCGCGCCCGGTCAGCAGGGAGCCCATCGCGTCGATGAATGTCGACTTGCCGACCCCGGGCACCCCGCTGATCCCCACCCGGTGCGCGGCGCCGCTGCTGGGGAGGAGGCGGCGCAGCAGTTCCTGGGCCGCCTCCACGTGGTCGGAACGTCGCGACTCCACCAGGGTGATCGCGCGGGCCAGCGTGGCGCGGTCCGCGGAGGTCACCCCACGGACAAGGTCCTCGATGTCCACTGGTCGTCGTGTCACCCCTCGTGCCCCAGGCGCGTCCCGAGCCGCTCGAGCAGACCGCCCGCGGCGTCGGCGATCACCGTGCCGGGTGGGAAGATCGCGGCCACGCCGGCGGCGTACAGAGCGTCGTGGTCGGCCGGCGGGATCACACCACCGACGACGATCATGATGTCGTCGCGTCCACGTTTCGCCAGTTCGTCGCGCAACGCCGGGACGAGCGACAGGTGCCCGGCCGCGAGCGAGGAGACGCCGACGATGTGCACGTCGGCCTCCACCGCCTGCTGGGCGACCTCCTCCGGCGTCTGGAACAGCGGGCCGACGTCGACGTCGAAGCCCAGGTCGGCGAACGCGGTGGCGATCACCTTCTGGCCGCGGTCGTGCCCGTCTTGGCCCATCTTCGCGACGAGGATACGGGCGCGACGCCCCTCCTGCTCCTCGAACCGTTCCATCCGGGCACGGATGTCGTCCAGGGTGGACGCGGCGGGGGTGGAGGACCCCGACTCGTCGCGGTACACCCCCGAGATGGTTCGGATCTGTCCCGAGTGTCGTCCGAACACGCGCTCCATCGCCTCCGAGATCTCCCCGACCGTGGCCTGCGCCCGCGCCGCCGCGACCGCGCGCGCCAGCAGGTTGTCCTCCAGGTCGCCGGCGGTTCCCTCGGGGCGCGCCATCGCGGCTTCCGCGGCCCGCGTCAGGTCCCGCAGCGCGGAGTCCACCGCGTCGGCGTCGCGGGATTCCCGTAGTCGGCGCAGCTTCTCCAGTTGCTCGGCCCGCACCCGCGAGTTGTCGACCTTGAGGACGTCGATCTCCTCGGCCTCGCCGTCGGGGCGGTAGGTGTTCACCCCGATGACGGGCTGGATCCCGGTGTCGATCCGGGCCTGGGTGCGGGCGGCGGCCTCCTCGATGCGGAGCTTGGGCAGGCCGGCGTCGATCGCGGCCGCCATCCCGCCCGCCTGCTCCACCTCCTGGAGGTGGGCCCGTGCGCGGTCGGCGAGGTCCTGCGTCAGCCGCTCGACGAAGTAGCTTCCCCCCCACGGGTCGATCACCCGCGTCGTGCCCGACTCCTGCTGGAGGAGGAGCTGGGTGTTGCGGGCGATCCGGGCGGAGAAGTCGGTCGGCAGCGCCAGCGCCTCGTCGAGGGCGTTGGTGTGCAGCGACTGGGTGTGGCCCTGGGTGGCCGCCATCGCCTCGACGCAGGTCCGCGCCACGTTGTTGAAGACGTCCTGCGCCGTCAGCGACCAACCGGACGTCTGGCTGTGCGTGCGCAGCGCGAGCGACTTGGAGTCCTTGGGGTCGAAGCCGTGGACGAGTTCCGCCCAGAGGAGGCGGGCCGCGCGCAGCTTCGCCACCTCCATGAAGAAGTCCATGCCGATGCCCCAGAAGAAGGACAGGCGGGGCGCGAAGGCGTCGATGTCGAGCCCGGCCGCGCGGCCGGCCCGCACGTACTCCACCCCGTCGGCGAGCGTGTAGGCGAGCTCCAGGTCCGCGGTGGCCCCGGCCTCCTGCATGTGGTAGCCGGAGATCGAGATCGAGTTGAAGCGCGGCATCCGCGCCGCCGTGTAGGAGAAGACGTCGGAGATGATCCGCATCGACGCCTGGGGCGGGTAGATGTAGGTGTTGCGGACCATGAACTCTTTGAGGACGTCGTTCTGGATGGTCCCCGCGAGCTGCTCGGGCGCGACCCCCTGCTCCTCGGCCGCCACGATGTAGAGCGCGAGGACGGGAAGCACGGCCCCGTTCATGGTCATGGACACCGTCATCTTGTCCAACGGGATCCCGTCGAACAGTTGCCGCATGTCGTAGATGGAGTCGATGGCGACACCGGCCATGCCCACGTCGCCCCCGACCCGGGGGTGGTCGGAGTCGTAGCCCCGGTGCGTCGCCAGGTCGAAGGCGACGGAGAGCCCCTTCTGGCCGGCGGCCAGGTTCCGTCGGTAGAACGCGTTGGACTCCTCGGCGGTGGAGAAGCCGGCGTACTGCCGGATGGTCCAGGGCCGCGTGGTGTACATCGTGGGGTACGGGCCACGTAGGAAGGGCGCGATCCCCGGGTAGTTTCCGGAGACGTCGGGAGCGTCGGCCTCGGTGTAGAGCGGCGCGACGTCGATCCCCTCGGGGGTGGTGCGGTTCAGGGCGGCGGCGTCGGTACCGATCTGCGCCCGGACCCCCTCCCGCCAGGCCGCGGTGTCGGGGACGGCCGCGTCGCCGGCGGGGCCGATCGTGGAGAAGTCCGGGATCGCGTGGCCGGAGTCGGGACGGGTTGCGGTCATGGTGCCACTCCCACTTCATCGCACAGTTCCGTGAGCACGGCGACGACGTCGCTGCGTCGCGTGAGTCGCGTGTCCACGCCGGGCGGCAGGTCCGAGCCGCCCGCGATCATCACGTGGCTCGCCCCCCGCGCGCGCAGGTCCCGCACGGTGTCGGACGCGTGCCTCTCATAGTCTTCGTCGCCGGCGCAGAGGCAAACCACCGTCGTTTCGCTGTCGGCGAACGCGGCGGTGGCGCTGGCGGCGTCGGCAAGCGGGCCGGGATTGACGGCCTCGAACCCTCCCGCGGCGAGCAGGTTCGTCACGAAGGACGCCCGCGCGTTGTGGGCCGCCAAGGACCCCAGGGTGACGAGGAACACGCGGGGTCGCTTCCCGGTCGCCCGGAGGTGGGCGTCGCTGCGGTCGCGCAACGACTCGAACTCCTCCGCGTAGCGGCGCGGCGTGAGACCGCCCCGGAGTGGGGGTGTCGCGGGGGCGGGTTCGCGGCCGATCTCGGGTTCAGCGAGGTCGGGAAACTCGCTCACCCCGGTGAGCGGGTCGATTCGGCGGGCGAGGTTGGCCCGTCGGCGCTCCCACGCGTCGTCGACCCAGCCGGAGATCAGGCCGGAGTCCAGCGCGGCGGCGGCGCCGCCGGCCCGCTCCACCTCCTGGAAGTAGCCCCACCCCGTGTCGCGCAGGGAGAGGGTGAGGTCCTCCAGGTAACCCGACCCGCCGCCGGGGTCCAGGACACGGGCGAGGTCGCTCTCCCGCAGCAGCAGGAGCTGGGTGTTGCGGGCGATGCGCCGGGAGAACCGGTCCGGGAGGCCCAACGCGTCGTCGAACGGGCGTACCGTGACCGCGTCCGCCCCGCCCACTCCGGCCGCGAAGCACGCCACGGTGGTCCGCAGGAGGTTCACGTAGGGGTCCCGTCGCGTCATCATGGCGGCCGAGGTGACCGCGTGCTGGCGCATCCCGCGCGCGTGCTCGGGCACACCACAGACCTCGGCGACGCGTGCCCACATCGCGCGGGCGGCCCGCAGCTTGGCGATGGTGAGGAACTGGTCGGCGCTGGCCGCGAACCGGAACTCCATCTGGTTCGCCGCCGTGGCGAGGTCCAGGCCGGCGCCGAGCAGCGCCCGCAGTGCGCTGACCCCGGCCCCGACGGCCACGCCGAGTTCCTGCGCCTCCGTGCCGCCGGCGTCGTGGACGTGGGACGCGTCCACCGTGATGGTGCGCAGCCACGGGCGGGACCGGCCGTGCTCGGCGGCCAACCGCGCGGTTCGGTGCAGGACGGTGGCGGCGTCCTCGTCGGCGGACCCGAAGAACGGGTCCAGCCCGAGGTTCCCGAAGACGACGTCGTCGGCGATGTCCTGGTCCCTGGCCGCGCGCAGCAGCGCCGCCGCCGCGTCGGGGTCGGTGCCGTCCAGGGTGACCGCGTGGCGGTTGAGGTCGAGACCGTCGAGCACCTGCGGCAACTGGTGGACGGGAAGCCCGCCGTCACCGACCCGCAGCCACACGCCGTCCACACCACCGGCGAGGTCCTCGTCGATGGCCGCGACCGCGGCGTCCGCGTCGGGTGTGCGGTGGAGCTGGCGGATCTCCCAGCCGTGGGGCAGGGTCCCCGCGGGGGTGGACCCTCGGGTGTAGGGAGCGCTTCCCGGAAGACCCGCGTCCGGACCCGGACGGTCATACAGGGCGTGAACTCGGATGCCGTCATACGTGGTGGACGTCAGGAGGTCCTCGGGCGCGTCGAGCTCGTCGGTGTCCTTGCCGCTCTTGGTGAGCACACGGGCGACGAGCGCGCGCCATTCCTCCCGGGTGGCCGTGGGAAACGGCGTGGTTTCCCCGGCGGTCCCGCCGTTGTCCGGGATGTTTCCGCTCATCCCACCAAGATTAGATGTCGTCTCTTCGCAGGTGCGCGGCACGGTATGGGAATGGCGCGGCGGGGCTCCGGAAGAGGAATTCGGAGCGCGCACAGACGTCCGCTTCGCGCGCGATGCCGTTCGTCGCCGGAGAAGTACCGTTGGGCCGATCCGGGCCCGCTATGCATAGACGCTTTGGGGTTACTGTGCCACTCTGGGGCACGTCCCGACCACGCGAGGCGAATGGTGCGCCCGAGGTTCGCGGTAACGCGAGTGACGGCGCGTTCGGTCACGCCGGGATACGGATCGACAAGGTCGTGGCACGGTATGGGGACGAAGGAAATGCAGCTCGGTCAGAAGCGTCAACGATGCCGGTTGGACGAGTGTGAGTGGTGCACTCGCGACGACCTGCCGTGCGGAGGATGCTCTGGGACCGGATGGTGGAACCCAGAAATGCCGCACCAGGAGGGCAACGGAGCGATCGTGTGGATCCGGGTCGAGGAACCCTGCCGGATCTGCGCCGCGACGGGGCGGGAGCACGGAGTTCCGGAGGTCATCGAGGACTCCCAGGAGGACACGCAGACGCCGTTGCGTCGCGCCTCCTGACTCGCTTCCGCTCGCAAGACCCACAGGGGGGGGGGTGGGAGCCCGCGCGGTCACGTCCGAGGGGGGTCGTGGCCGCGCGGGCGCGTCTCCGTCGACGCCCGGCGGCTCTGTTCCGGACCGGCCGGTCGCTCAGTCACCGGTGCCGGGCGCGGGCCGTGAGGTGGGGTCGGCGACTGTGGGGTCGACCTCGACCAGCCGGTGCTCCACCTCCGCCACACTGGCCGCGCCACCGGTCCGCTCGGCGACCCAGTCGGTGAAGCGCGCCTCCTGGCCCTCGGGCACGAGGACCTGGAACGTGACGACCTCGGTGTAGCGGGTGTCCTCCACGCCGTAGGCGGAACCCCGCAGCACGCTCTCCAACCGCCCGGCCTGGGTGTAGTCGGTGATCACCGAGACGATCGCCATCGATCGGAACTCGACGACCCCGATCGCGTCCACCGCCTGCCCCACGGCGTTGCCGTAGGCGCGGATCAGTCCGCCGACGCCCAGCTTGGTTCCGCCGAAGTACCGGGTGACCACGGCGACGGTGTCGGTGAGGTCGCGGTGCCGCAGCACCTCCAGCATGGGGAGACCCGCGGTCCCCGCCGGCTCGCCGTCGTCGTTGGAGCGCTGGATGTCCCGATGCTCGCCGAGGATGTAGGCCGTGCAGTTGTGGGTCGCGTTCCAGTGCAGCTTGCGCCGTTCGGCGATGAACGCCCGCGCGGCGTCCTCGTCATCGACGCGCGCGAGGGAGCACAGGAACCGAGACTTCTTGATCTCGACCTCGTGCTCCCCGCCACCTCGAACCGTCCTCACGTTGACGATCCTAGGGAGTACCGTCGCGCGACTGGCGCGGCCCTTCCTCTGACGGACGTCCGCCGACGACGGTGTGACCGGTCGTGGGCGGGGACCGGGTCGTGGCGCGGCGCTCTTGTGGCCAAGCCGCCCCGGCGCGCGCACCGCGCCCGACCAGGAGAACGCCACCACACCGACGTCACCCGTCCCGCGACGCACCGGGCCGGAAGAACGCTTCCGCCACGCCACCGGTTCCCCCACTCGTGGGCGCACCACCCCTCGGAGCGGTTCAGCCCCAGAGACGGCGCACGGCCCAACTGTCGCTGTGTGGGTCCTGGGTGATGTCGACGATGCTGGCGTGCCCCTCGTCGGACTCCGTCGCCACCCGGACCAGGCGCGCGGAACTCGGCTCGGGGGTGGTCGTCCACGAGGCGATCACCCGCCGCACCCGGTACACGTGTCCGCGCCACGCGAAGAGGGCGGGCTGTCCGGAGGTCGTGGACTGGACGTCGATCTGTTCGTTCAGGAGACTCATGCGGACAGTCTATCGAACAGGGATTCGATTTGATGGCGACACGCACGGCAAATAATGCGAATCTTCTCGCGTGGTGTCGCTCGTTCGGGTCCGGTCTGGCACCGAATGCTAGCGCTCTTGGGGGCGTGGCGCCGGTCGGATCGACGCGGCGGCAGGTCGCGGCCGGTTCCGACTGACGTGGGCTACTCGAGGAAGGCCGCGATCCCCTCGGCGACGCCGGCCGCCGCGTCCTCGCGCCAGTCCGGGTCACTCAGCAACGCGGCGTCCTCCGCGTTGCGCATGTTGCCCGCCTCGAGGAACACCTTGGGCACCGTGGAGAGGTTGAGGCCACCGAGGTCGTCTCGGACGTGGATGCCGTCCTCGGTCGAGATGTAGTCGGAGATCGCCATGTCGGCGGCCTCGGCGTAGGAGTCCCGGACTGACTCGCCGAGGTCCCGGGAGGGCTCGACGATGTCCTCGGTGTGTCCGCTCACCTCGGCGGGCGCGATGATGTGGAAGCCGCGTCCGCTCGGCGGTCCGCCGTCGGCGTGCAGGGAGATGGCGGCGTCGGCGTCGATGTCGTTCGCGGCGCCGGCGCGGTCGGGCAGGCAGGGGCCCACGCCGTCGTTGTCCTCACGGGTGAGGACGACCTCGGCTCCGTCCGCTTCGAGCAGGTCACGCAGCTCGGTGGCGAGGTCGAAGTTGAACTCGTGCTCGGCGTATCCGTCGTCCGTGGAGGCGCCCACGGTGTCGCAGTTCTTCATGAGTCCACCGGCGTCGATCTGTTCGTTGATCACGTCGGGTGCGGTGTGGTTGGCGCCGTTGTGCCCCGGGTCGATCACGACGGTGAAGCCGTCGAGCGGGCCGGGTGGGTCCGTCGGTTCCTCAGGCTCGTCGGTTCCGTCCCCCCGCGGGTCCTGCTCCCCGTCGGCGTCGACCGTGTCGGGTTGGTCCCCGGTGGACGGTGACGGTGGGTCCTCCGAGGTGTTCGCGCACCCCGCCAAGAGAAGTGCGAGGACGATGGCCGGCACCGCACGCGGTATCGCTGACCGGTGTGGCCGGGACGGGACGGAGAGCGGGATCGCGGCCTCCAAGCTCGGCTCGATGTATCCGGGATGCGAGCTTAGGCGATGCGGGTGGTTGGGGTGTTATCGCTGCTCAGGCCGGACCGGGTGTGCTGGGTGGCGTCGGCGCGTGAGAAGGGGCGGGAGCTCCGATCGGCCCCGCCCCTGCTCAAAACCGCGCCGTGAACTTCTTCCTGGCGGACATCGGAACCGACCCCGATGCCGCGCGTCTCCCCCCGACAGGATTGCCGTCCGTGCGGGAGGCTACTCCGAGCGCTGACTTGGGATGCCCGCGAGCAGCGCGCGAACCTCGGTCTCCCGATACCGGCGGTGCCCACCCAGCGTCCGAATCGAGGTCAGCTTGCCCGCCTTCGCCCAACGCGTGACGGTCTTGGGGTCCACACGGAACATCGTGGCGACCTCGGCAGGGGTCAACAGGGGCTCCGCCTCGGGCGTGCGAGTTGACATGTGTTTGGCCTCTCCTCCTGGATCTGTGTGCCGATCCTGAGCCGTTAATCCTGGCACTTGGCCCGGATGTCCAATATTGCCCTCATGGTCTATATTGAGCCACCCGAGGTGATTGTGCGACCACTTAACGCGATTTTGCGGGAGGGTTCCCCTAATCCCGACCATCGACTGGGTCACGCTGAGTGATTCTAGCGATACGTTTAGTGGCATGTGGCGTATTCGGTCAAAACTTCGTTGTCCGGCCCTGTTTCGCTCGATCCCGATCGGCCGGAGTGTTAGCGCGACGCCGACGCGGCCGCGGAGTCCGGCCTCCAGTCCCAGCATCGCGTGACCGGTCACGGTCGTGCTTTCGTTCGTGCATTCGAAGTGTCGCAGTCGCCTGGGGTTCCCGATGTGCAAATCTGGAATGCCACGTCATGCCCCGGTCTCGGCGCGTCGTCTCACTACGCAGAGTGCGGCTTCGGCCGAGACAAACGGCCGAACGCGGCTCTCCCCTGACCGAAAGTGGACAGGTATGCCCATTTTGTTCCCTTTTGATGGGGCCTGCGTAACTCCTCCCAAAAGGACACCAGGGAAGGGGCCAAAGAGACCAGTTCACTCAGGTAAAAATCTGGTGTTCCAGGTGTGGAGTGCGTGTCGCGCCCGCCGCCGTGGTCCAGCCGGAGCGTCGGAGCCCCGGACCGTCAGGAACGTCGCAGGAGGTCGCGGACCGGTAAACCGGTGGCGTTGCCTGGGTAAACCCCGCTGAGCGACGGAGCGTGCGTCCTGCGGGGGCCTGGGTGTCACTGGTGCGGCGGCCGTGGTCACCGGAGGGGCGGGAGAGGCCCGGTGGCTCGGCGGGCGAGCCGCCCCGCTCCGGGGAGTGCCGACCTCGGCGGTTCAGTTCGCGCGTTCCAGAGCACGAACCGCCCGCCACCGGCGTTTGAGTCTGCGGTACATGGCCAGCGCGACGGGACGTTGCCCCAGCCGGTCACCGTCGATCGCGGCCGCGACCTCCGCCGCCGAGTGGTCCGCGCGCAGATGGTCGTCGCTCAGAAGCTGCACCAGGCCGCCGTAGTCCAGTTCGATGAGCGAGTTCGGGTGCCACGTGTGGAGCCACTCCTCGAGGCTCGGCATCCGGCGCAGCGCTGGGAGGATGCCCTCCCGGCGGGCGAGGGCCGCGTCCCCCGGGCGTGGGTCCCGGGTGGGTGGGAGGAGCTGGTGCACGGTCGCCGCCCGCCGACGCGCCTCCGACATCCCGGTGACGTACAACAGGGACCTGGGCGGAGGCTCGGGACGTTCGGGGCTGAGCTGGTCGTGCGGGGAGGAGGGCGGAGCGTGCTTCCCGCCGAGGACGAGGCAGCGCTCGGCGTCCTCGAACAGCGCGAACCAGGTGAGGGGGATCCGCCAGGTGCTGGTGAGGATCTGGGCCGCGGACGGTTCCCCGTCGCGTGCCCAGGACTCGTAGCCCGCGCGGGCCGCGCCGGCGGCGGTGTCCGGGAGGTAGGAACTCAGCAGGCCCCGGGGGGTGGATCGCCAGAAGTCACGGAACGCCATCCACGACCGCAGGCGCGTCTGCCACGGGCAGACGTAGGTCTGTCCGTTCCACCGCCGCACGTAGGCGTGCTCGCTCTCACTGTGTGGAGCGACCCGAGCGGGGGAGGATACGGCGCGCCGGAGATTTTCCGCGTGTTCTGCCGCGACAGCCCCGTGCCGGCGGGGACGGTGGGGGGAGTGGGCGTAGGCACGCCAGTACGCTCGTGTGCGTGGAGGGTAAGCCGATATAGGCTGGTAGACACGGAGATAGGCGGCGTATGGCAGCACGGACGCATGGTCGCATAGATCCACGGTCGACGCCGCGAGGCGATCGGCTTGGCGCATGCCCTGAGGGCGGCGGCGTAGGCAGGCGCGTTCCAAACCGGGTACGGTTGTATCCGAACGTAAGCTGGCGCCTGTCGTCAGTGCGGTGACGGCCGCCAGCCCGGCGTCGCGGATTCATGAGTGATGTGGGGTTTGAGGTAACCCGATCGTTGAGGGGGTCGAGCCAATGGGGCGCGGCCGAGCCAAGGCCAAGCAGCAGAAGGTGGCCCGGCGGCTGAAGTACAGCGCCGGCGGAACCGATCTCGATCGGCTGCGGGCAGAGCTGGGTGTCGTTGATGAGGACGCGTCGGACGACGCGCCCGAAGAAGAGAATGTCGGCCCTTACGATGACCTGGTCGAACGCTACGCGGATTTCGCGGAGACCGACACCAGCGGCACGGAGGAAGAGCGCTCTGACAGCGCTCGCTGACGGATAGCCGAACGGGGACCAGGCGTTGAGCGTGGTCCCCCCGGCATTGTTCACACGGGGGTCGCGGCGTACGCCGTCACTGATCTCATCCCGCATGTGATCCACTCAGCACCACGTCGTCGAGGTCCGATGTGACCGATCCCATGTGCCATGCCGGCAGGGAGCGTTCGTCCAGGATCCGGAGCGTTTCGTCGAGGTTCTCCGCGGCGACGACGGCGACCATCCCAACACCCATGTTGAACGTGGCCTCCATGTCCTCGGTGCTGATGTCGCCGTGCGTCGCGAGTACGTCGAAGACACGTTGTGGTCGCCAGGTGTTGCGGTCGATCCGTGCGCCGAGTCCGTCGGGGAGCGAGCGGGCGAGGTTCGCGGCGAGGCCACCACCGGTGATGTGGGCGAAAGCGTGGACCTCGGTCTCCGCCGCGAGCGCCAGGCAGTCCTGGGCGTAGATCCGGGTCGGGGTGAGCAGGGCCTGGCCGAGGGGTTCGGCGATCTCGGGGAGTTCGGTCGCGAACGTGAGGTCCGTCGTGTCCACCACATGCCGGATCAGCGAGTACCCGTTGGAATGTGGCCCCGAGGACGCCATGGCCACCAAGGCGTCGCCCGGGCGGACCCGGTCGGGGCCGAGGATCGCGTCGGCCTCGACGACTCCGGTGGCGGCACCGGCGAGGTCGTACTCCTGGGGGTCGAGCATGCCGGGGTGTTCGGCGGTCTCCCCGCCCACGAGCGCGCATCCCGCGCGGACGCACCCCTCGGCGATGCCTCCCACGATCTCGGCGACCCGCTCCGGGTCGACCGATCCGCAGGCGATGTAGTCGGTCATGAAGAGCGGTTCGGCCCCGACCACCACGAGGTCGTCCACCACCATGGCGACGAGGTCGATCCCGATCGTGTCGTGGCGGCCGAGCGCCTGCGCCAGCATCACCTTGGTGCCCACGCCGTCCGTGGAGGTCGTCAACACCGGGGCGCGGTACTTGCTCGGGTCGAGCTGGAAGAGCCCCGCGAATCCGCTCGCGTCCGCGCGCTGTTCCGGCCGCTTGGTGCGGGCGGTGTGGCGCTTCATGAGCTCGACGGCCCGTTCCCCCGCGGCGATGTCGACCCCGGCCGCGGCGTAGGCGGAGGGCCCCTTCCCGGTGGGACGGCCGGCGGGACTGGCGGAGCTGGCGGACACGGTGACCTTTCTGGTCGGCGGAGGACTACGGCGTCGATGTGGTGTGCGGGCGGGCTCCCGCGCACTCGCGCGGTCGCGGATCGTCGGAGACGTGGGTGAGGCGGTCGCGGGCCTGGGCCGCCGCGTCGATCCGGGCCGACCAAAGGGCCTGGGGCGCGCCACGGCCACCCGGCCGGTTAGGCACCCCGCGTGGGCTCCAGGTGGAACTTGCCCCGTGCCTCGTCGGCGACCTCCGTTGGGTAGTCGCCGTCGAAACAGGCGCGACAGAGGTTCGGCTTGGGCACGTGGGTGGCCTCCACCAGTTGGTCGAGGTCGATGTAGCCCAGTGAGTCGGCGCCGATGGAGTCGCGGATCTCGGCGAGGTCCATCTGGCCGGCGATGAGCTCGTTCTTCGTCGCGAAGTCGACCCCGTAGTGGCAGGGCCAGGCGACGGGTGGGCTGCTGATGCGCACGTGGACCTCGCGGGCCCCCGCGTCGCGGAGCATTCGGACCAGCGCCCGTTGGGTGTTGCCGCGAACGATCGAGTCGTCCACCACGATCAGCCGCTGGCCCTCGATCACCTCGCGCAGCGGGTTGAGCTTGAGGCGGATTCCGAGCTGGCGCAGGGTCTGGCTGGGCTGGATGAACGTGCGGCCGACGTAGGAGTTCTTGACGAGCCCCTGGGCGTAGGGGATGCCGCTGGCCTCCGCGTAGCCGACCGCCGCCGGCGTGCCCGACTCGGGAACGGGGATGACGAGGTCGGCGTCGACCGGGTGCTGCCGGGCGAGGCGGCGCCCTACCTCCACCCGGGTGCTGTGCACGTTCCGGCCGGAGATCGAGGTGTCGGGCCGGGCGAGGTACACGTACTCGAAGAGGCACCCACGGGGGGTCTCCGGCGCGAACCGCAGTGACCGCACCCCGCGGTCGTCGATGGTGAGGAGCTCGCCGGGGGCGACTTCCCGCACGAACTCCGCTCCCACGATGTCGAGGGCGGCCGTCTCGCTGGCCACGACCCAGCCACCGGCGCCCGCCATCCGGCCGAGCACCAGAGGGTGGATGCCCAGCGGGTCCCGCGCGGCGTACAGCGTTGACTCGTCCATGAAGACGAGGCAGAACGCTCCCTCCACGTGCGGCAGGACCTCCATCGCGGCGTCCTCGACCGATTCGCCGGCGTCCCGCGCCAACAGCGCGGTCAGCACCTCGGTGTCGGTCGTCGCGCTCAGCCGGGCGTTGCCCGCGCGGGCCACCAGTTCCGGCACGTTGGTGAGGTTGCCGTTGTGGGCGAGCGCGAGGCTGCGCCCCGCCGTCATCCGGAACGTGGGCTGCGCGTTGGACCAGACCGAGGATCCGGTCGTGGAGTAGCGACAGTGTCCGATCGCCAGGTGGCCCCGCAGCGACTCCAGGGTCGCCTCGGTGAACACCTGGGACACCAGTCCCATGTCCTTGTAGACGACGACACGTTCGGAATCGCTGATCGCCATTCCGGCTGACTCTTGGCCGCGGTGTTGTAGCGCGTACAGGCCGAAGTAGGTGAGTTTGCTGACTTCCTCACCGGGTGCCCATACGCCGAAAACGCCGCAGGCGTCCTGCGGTCCAGCCAGATCGTGCTCGGTGCTGGACCCGTCCTCCGAATTCGGCACGGGACTCAGCATAGCCGCTGGCCATCGTGGTCAATTCCGGTGGGGTGCGTCCACAGGGGCAACTGCGACGTTAGGTCGGCGCGTGTGCCGCTCGCCTGCACGTCGACCGCGGTGCGGGCGTCGTCCCACGTTCGTTCACCGGCGGCCAGCGCCAACCAGGTGAGCGGGGCGCACTCCACGACCGAGGCGGGGGTGCCGCGTGTGTGCCGGGGGCCGGCCAGGCACTGGACGGCGCCGTAGGGCGGCACGCGAACCTCCAGGGCGTTGCCCGGGGCGCGTTCGACGAGGACGTCGAGGCTGACCCGCACGGCCGCGCGGACGGCGGTCCGTTGGGGTTGGTCGCCGCGTTCCTGGGCCCGCAGCACCGCGTCCACGGCGGCGGCGAGCAGGGTCATGCGGTGGGAGGATCCCGTCCAGGGGGCCCGGCCGTCCGCCGCGAGTTGCGCGTCGAGCCCTTCGCGGAGTTCGCGCAGACGGCGCTCCGCCTGTTTCTTTCCGGCCATCGCCCCCAGCGTAGGCCCCCGTGACCACGACCGTCCCCGCTCCCTGTTCTCTCCCACCAGGATTTCTCCACCCTCATCAGGGCTTCTCCGCATCGAGCGGGTGGGGGTGCACATCCACCTGCTGTAGCGCGGTGGATCGCCCCCAAGTGGCAGCGGAAGCGGAGCGCGTGGTGGGGTGTCCAACGGAACACGCCCACGAGTCTTCTGTGCGACAAGTCTTGTTTGAGGGTTTATATCCTGTTTATCGAAAGTCGCTGGTAAGCGGGCGAAACGGGGCGTGCCAAGACATGTCCCAATCTGGAGGGGATCACTAGGATGGTGACGCCTGACGCCGGCGTCCCCCACTCGCATTGGGTCTGGACGTCCCATCGCAACCCCGGGAGTCAGATGTGCGCCTGTGGCTGAACCGGCGGGATGACAGCTATTACGAGATGTTCGCCGCGTCGGCGGACAACCTCGTCGTCGCCTCGCGGC
The DNA here is from genome assembly GCF_018437505.1 of Spiractinospora alimapuensis. Lineage (NCBI taxonomy): Bacteria > Bacillati > Actinomycetota > Actinomycetes > Streptosporangiales > Nocardiopsidaceae > Spiractinospora > Spiractinospora alimapuensis. The sequence continues at coordinate 3,689,687 of NZ_CP072467.1, forward strand.
TCCTGGTGGACCTGATCAGTGATGGGTCCGATCGGGAGGCCATCACCGAGAAGCTCCGCACCTGTGAACACACTGGTGACGAGCACACCCACGCGATCCTGCGCCGACTGAACCAAAGCCGGGCGACCCCGTTCCAGCGTGAGGACATCTACCGCCTCGCCTCGTGCCTGGACGACGTCGTGGACTCAATGGAGGCCGCGGGGGACCTGATCGACCTCTACCAGCTCGAGCAGCTCCCCAAGGGGATCGTGGACCAGGTGGAGGTACTGGAGCGCGCCGCCGAGCTGACGGCGGGCGCGATGGCCCGACTGCGCGACGTCGGGGACCTCGCCGACTACTGGATCGAGATCAACCGACTGGAGAACCAGGCGGACCGGATCTACCGTCGCCTGCTCGCCCGCCTGTTCAACGGGACCTATGACGCGTTGACGGTGCTCAAGCTCAAGGACGTCATCGAGGAGCTGGAGAGCGCGGCGGACGCCTTCGAGAACGTGGCGAACACCGTGGAGAGCATCGCGCTGAAGCAGTCCTGACACGGGCTGACGCGGACGGAAACGGGCGCGGAGCCAACGACGAACCCCCACACCCGGCAGCGATTCTCGGGCGTGGGGGAGTCCGGCGGTCGAGGACGGGTCAGCCGAAACGGCCGGTGATGTAGTCCTCTGTTTCCTTGCGGTCGGGCTTCGTGAAGATCTTCGCCGTGTCGCCCCGCTCCACGAGGTGGCCCGGCTTTCCGGTCCCTTTCGTGTTGAAGAACGCCGTGGTCTCGCTCACGCGGGCCGCCTGCTGCATGTTGTGCGTCACGATCACGATCGTGTAGTTGGCCTTGAGCTTGGAGATCAGGTCCTCGATGGCCAGCGTGGAGATGGGGTCCAGCGCCGAGCAGGGCTCGTCCATCAGGAGGACCTCGGGCTCCACCGCGATCGCGCGGGCGATGCACAGGCGCTGCTGCTGACCGCCGGACAGCCCCGTACCGGGGGACTTCAGTCGGTCCTTGACCTCTTCCCAGAGGTTGGCGCCGGTGAGCGCCCACTCCACGAGGTCGTCCGCCTCGGAGCGCTTCATGCGCTGGTTGTTGAGCCGGACGCCCGCGATCACGTTCTCGTAGATGGACATAGTGGGGAAGGGGTTGGGCTTCTGGAACACCATCCCGATCTCCCGCCGCACGGCGACCGGGTCGACGTCGGGGGAGTAGATGTCCTGGTCGTCCAGCATCACCTTGCCGTTCACCGTCGCACCGGGGAGCACCTCGTGCATCCGGTTGAGGGCGCGGAGGAACGTGGACTTGCCGCACCCCGAGGAGCCGATGAACGCGGTCACCGAGCGCGGTTCGATGGTCATGGAGACGTCCTCGACGGCGAGGAAGTCCCCGTAGTAGACGTTCAGTCCGGAGACGTCAATTCGCTTCGCCACTGCCTCTGTCCGATCGCGTCAGTACGTACACAGGTCACCGCCCGACCTTGGGCGCGAGGAACCGGGAGATGAGCCGGGCCGCGAGGAAGAGCAGCATCACCACGAGGATCAGGGTCAGGGCCGCGGCCCACGCCCGCTCGTAGTTGATGGCGCCTCCCATGCGCACCTGCGAGTAGATGAAGACCGGCAGGCTCATCATCTGCCCGTCGAACAGGTCCCAGTTGATCCGGACCGCGGAGGAGCCAGCGGTGAGGATCAGCGGTGCCGTCTCCCCCACAACACGCGCGATGGCCAGCATGATTCCGGTGGTGATGCCCGCGGTGGCCGTGGGGAGCACCACCTTCACGATGGTCCGCCACTTGGGGACGCCGAGGGCGTAGGACGCCTCCCGGAGTTCGGCGGGCACCAGGCGCAGCATCTCCTCGGAGGAGCGCACGACCACCGGGATCATCAGTACGGACAGCGCCACCGCGCCGGCGGCGCCGTTGGTGTGGCCCGGACCGAAGAGCATCATCCACAGGGCGACGACGAACAGCCCCGCCACGATGGACGGGATACCGGTCATGACGTCGACGAAGAAGACGATGGCCTTGGCCAGGCGCCCCCGCCCGTACTCCACCAGGTAGATCGCGGCCAGGATGCCGATCGGGACGGAGATGAGGGTCGCCATCCCGGTGATCATCAGGGTTCCGACGATGGCGTGGTAGACGCCACCGGCGTCCATGCTCGGCAGGACGCCGTTCATGGAGACGCTGAGGAAGTAGCCGTCGAAGCGGGGAAGCCCGCGGGAGATCACGGTCCACAGCAGTGAGACCAGTGGCACCATCGCCAGGCCGAAGCAGGTGTAGACGACCGCCGTGACGAACCGGTCCCGTGCCCGCCGCCGGTTCTCCACGATGGTGGAGGCCAGTGTGATGCCCACCGCGTACAGCACCACGGTGCACACGGCGAGCAGCGGGAGGGAGAAGATGCCGAACGCGGCGGAGCCGCCCGCGGACACCGCGGCCACTCCCACGAGGAGCAGCGGCGGGAAGTAGCGCGGGAGGGAGCCGGCCAGCAGTTTGGAGTCGCTGATCGGCGGCTCGGGCGGAGCTTCTGTGGTGGTGGTCATGCCATGGCCCCCTTGCGGGAGACGATGAGGCGCGCGGCCATGTTCACCAGCAAAGTGATCACGAAGAGCATCAGACCAGCGGCGATGAGAGCGGAGACCCCGTAGCCGGTGGCTTCGGGGTACTGCAGGGCGATGTGGGCGGCGATGGTCTGGTTACCGCTCTGCAGCAGGAACCAGGACGCCACCAGGGACGGCGACAGCACCATGGCCACGGCCATGGTCTCGCCGAGGGCGCGGCCCAGGCCGAGCATCACGCCGCCGATCACACCCCGACTGCTGTAGGGGAGGACCGACATCCGGATCATCTCCCACCGGGTCGCGCCCAGGGCCAGGGAGGCCTCGCGGTTCGCGGTGGGAACCTGCTGGAACACGTCCCGGGAGATCGCGGTAACGATCGGGAGGATCATGACGGCCAACACGATGGCGGCGGTGAGGATCGTGCGTCCGGTCGTCGAGATGGGGCCGGCGAAGAGGGGGATCCAGCCAAGGTAGCGCTCCATGAACGCGTAGGCCGGAAGCAGTTGGTGGACCAGCCAGCCGATCCCCCAGAGTCCGTAGACCACGCTGGGGATCGCGGCGAGGAGGTCGACGAGGTAGCCGAGGACGGCCGCCAGTCTCCGGGGCGCGTAGTACACGATGAACAACGCGATCCCGATGGCGACCGGTGTCGCCATGACCAGAGCGAGGGCGGCGGCGAGCACGGTACCGAACCCGAGGGCCGCGATACCGAACGCGGGCGACTCCCGCGTGTTCGCCTCCCACTCGCTGCTGGTGAAGAAGTTGACGGTGTTGGCCGCGAGAGAGTCCCACGCCTGAATCACCAGGAAGGCCGCGACACCGGCCAGGATGAGCAGGATCAGGAATCCTGACGCCCGGGTGCTGTTGGCGAACACGGAGTCGCCGATGCGTCGTCGCGTGGACGATGCGTTGTTCGGCGGGACAACCGGTGGGGGGGACTCGGTGCCGGTCAACTCGTTCCCCGACAGTGGCATCCCGCCACCGCAACCGCCGCCGGGCGGGCAAGGGTCAGTCGAAGGCCCACGCCTTTACCTTTCCTGACGGTCCTACCGTGATCGGTTCCGAGCACGGCTGTGTGGATTTGACCTGGTTGGACCGTATTCAGGTGAGGTGACCAAAGCCCCCGCGGCCGGTGAACGGAAGATGAACACCACATCTTGTTCAGGCAAAATCCTGGCGGGTGAACGACCAACGCCCTGCCCGCGACACGGTCGTGACGGGAACCGGGCAGAGCGGTGAAGGGGGTGAACCCCGGGGCCTCAGGTGTGTCCGGGAGCGGAGTAGAGGACGTCAGTGGTCCACACCGAGAAGCCCACCGACTCATAGAGGTGAACGGCGGCGTGGTTGTTCTCCTCCACGTAGAGCAGAGCCCAGGGCAGGCCCCGTTCCCGGAGGTAGCGCACACCTTCCACGGTGAGCGCACGGCCAAGCCCCGTCCCCTGCCACGCGGGGTCGACGCCGACCACGTACACCTCGCCCACCGGCTCGTCGGCGAGGCCGGCGCCGTCGGCGTGGACCTTGGTCCAGTGGAAGCCGGCGATCCGTCCACTCTCCCGGTCGACGGCGACGAAGAAACCGTCAGGATCGAACCAGTCCTCCTGCTGACGCTGACGCAGGTCCTCCAACGTCATCGCGCCCTGCTCCGGGTGGTCGACGAACGCGCGCCGATTGGCCTCCAACACGGCCTCGTCGTCCTTGCCGGGCTGGAAGGCGCGGATCTCCAGCCGATCGGCCGCCGCGTCCCGCAACTCCGGCCGGGCGAGCCGGACCGGCCCGTCGTGGTCACGCAGACGCATCCGCAGCTTGCGCAGCCCGCGCACCCGAACCATGCCATGCCGGACCGTCAGTGCGCGCGCCCCCGGGTGCTGGCCGTGCGCCCACACGGCGAGCCGATGGTGGTCGGCGATCATCGCGGACAGGAGTTCCTCCCCGTACCCGTGTCCGCGTCGCTCCGGCGCCACCACGAGCTCGCCGGTGTCGTTCTCCACGTACCCGAAGCCCGCCAGCCCCGCCTCCGCGTCCTCCAGCAGATAGAACCGGGCCCCCGGAGCCGCCCCGTGCTTGACCCGCAGCAGGGTCTGCTCCGACAGAGCCGCGACCCCGTCGTGCTCGTCCGCGGCCTCCCCCAGCGCCAACACCGCGGGAATGTCCGCCTCGGTCAGGGTCACACTCGTGCGCAGATGACTCATCACCCCATTGTGCTGCGCCACACCCCCTCCCGCGACGACAGCCGCGAGTCAAGGCGATAGCGAGTAGGTCACACTCCGAGCCGGGAACCGCGCGGCGCTCCGCGTCTAGCCCCGGTCGTGCTGGGCGACGTTGCGCGCGTACTCCGACGGAGGGGCGGCGACGTACACGAGTTCCGTTTCCTCGGGACGGAAGCTACGGCCTCAATCGCCCTTGAGATCAAGGCCGCACGGCTACGGGCTCTCCGGCCGGCCCGGCGCGTGGGTCGCGCGACAGGGGGACACTCAGGGATGTCCCGGATGTGGGGATTGGCGTCGTGATGAATACTTGGTGGCATGGGCGATGAGCGGGTGAGAGCCGGAACACCGGAGGTTCGAGCTTCGGACGCGGAGCGGGACGCGCTGGTCACGCGGCTCGGTGAGGCGATGGCCGAAGGGCGGCTGGACGTCGCGGAGTACGAGGAGCGAGTGGACGTCGCCCTCGCCGCGCGCAGCCGTGGCGAGCTGGAGCGGTTGACCGACGACCTGCCGGCGCCGACACCCGCCAAGCGAGACGGGCCGATGCAGGGCGCGGAGCGCCTCACCGATAGTGTCCCGACGAGCAGCACGGCCATCTGCGTCATGGGCGCCGCGGTCCGCGACGGCACCTGGACCGTGCCGAAGAAGTTCACCGCCCTCTCGGTGATGGGACACGCCGAGATCGACCTGCGTGAGGCCCAGTTCACCGCCAAGCACACCACGATCCAGGCCCACTCGCTCATGGGTTCGGTCGAGGTCGTCGTTCCCGACGACGTGCACGTGCGCGTCGAGGGAGTCGGCGTGATGGGCGCCTTCTGGATGGACGACGACCCCGCCGACGTCCCCGCCGACGTGCCGATCGTCACCGTCACCGGCATCTCCCTCATGGGCGCCGTGTGGAGCAGCACCCAACCCCGCGAACACCAGAAGCCCCCGAAGAAACGCTGGTGGCACCGACGCAAGAGCGTCACCGAGGGCTAACCACCCTCGGGCGAGTCCCTGTGGCGCAGCCGCACCGGCCAGCCGGAACCACGCCGCACCGAACACCCCGCGCCTGTGCTTCTGGGCGGGGTTCACACCTGCCGATACTGCGCGCCCACGTCACCCAGCGGTCCATCCCCGCGGGCGCGGGGCTTACCGCCCGGCCCACGCCCGCGGATGGTGGGAGGCCGGTCCATCCCCGCGGGCGCGGGGCTTACCAGGGCGCGACCTGGGCTTCTTTCCGGGCGTTATCGTTCCGCGATATGCGGGGCGAGTCTATGCACCTCATGATGCCCCAATAGGCCGGAAAGTGGACGGAAAACGTCCACATTGTTCGTCGGTGTGCTTGCTCGATCGCGGAATCGCGGACGGGTTGTGTCCGCGATGACGGTGGAGCGCGGTCACGGGTGTTCGTTGGTCACGGGGGCCCGCGTTCCGCCTCACTTGCGGCGGCGGCCTCGGTAGCCCGCGCGTACCCGTCGGGCGGGGGCGAGTGGTGTGGCCAGCAGGAGGAGGAGCAGCAGGGTCACCAGCAGCACCGCGGGGGTCATCGCCGCTCGTGCCGGAGCGGGATCCGTCGCGAGGTTCACGGACTCGGCGTCCTCGTCCTCCTCCTCGCTCCCCGGCGTGATGAAGGGAAGCTCCGCGAGTCCCTCGGCGTCGCCGGGCGAAGGTCCGCTCGGGACCGACGGCAGCGGCGCGGGGTCGCGCGGGTCCGGCCCGTCGCCGTCCCGGGGACTGGGCGCGTTGGCGCGTGGCGCGCCGTCGGAATCTCCCCCGTCGCTGTCACTGGGACGGTCGGAGGTCCGGTCCGACCGTGGCGGTGCGGACGACGTGGGTGCCGAACTCGTGGGATCCGACGATGTCGGGTCCGATGACGTCGGTGACGGCGTCGAGGTGGGCGACGGCGTCTGCGTCGGAGACGGTGTCGGGCTCGGCGTGGGCGTTGGCGTAGGAGTCGGGGACGGCGTCGGCTCCGACTCGGGAACGACGTTCAGTCGCGTCTCGGTGCGTACCGACGACGGCTCCTCGCCGTCCTCAGGCTCGCCGACCACGTAGTCGACCTCGACCGCGAGCACGGTACCGCCCGGCTCGCTCGGCGCCTCCCCGGACACGACGCCGGTCGCGGTGTCGCCGGGAGCGACGACACCCTCGACGAGCGACGACTCCAGGCCGCCACAGGAATCACAGCTCGGCCGCACCGCCGTGATGTGGATGTCCTCCGCGCTCGCACCACCGGTGGTGTTCTCGGCCTTGAACACGACCCGCAGGTCGTCCCCGACCTCCACGGTGGCGGTCTCGGGCGAGGTCAACCCCACCGGACTGACATCGGCACCGGCCGTGGGGGCGAGCGCGACGTGTCCCGCGGCGACGGCGAGAGCGGCGAAGCCCGTGGCGAGCAGACGCGATCGCGCGCCCGTGCCCCTGGCGTTCACCGGTCCCCCTTCAGGCTCGTGGTGGCCGGCAGAAACACAACCGACCCAGACCTCGTCCGAATTCTAGGGTGTTGACCCGTAATCTGACGAGCGTCCAGGCCGGTTCCGGACGCGGCTTCTGTGCGAATTTATCCATCTCGGGTCAGACGAGACGAAAGTCGCCGATGTCGCCCGCGTTGCCGCAGGGCAGGGTGGGTCCGGTGAACGCCTCTCCGGTCGGTGATCCCGACTACGGCGCGAGAGACACGCCGGAGTCCGTGTCGGCGGACGAGGCACCCATTGTGGTTGACGCGGACGACGAACCCGTCCCGCCCTCCCGCGCTGGCACCTGACCCCCGGCGGGCTCGGCGCCGTGCCGGCTGGCTGACTCCGCCATACTCTGCCGCCCGGATGGCTCCGTCACGACGAACCGATAGCCGACGTTGCGCACGGTGCCGATCAGGGCCTCGTACTCGGACCCGAGCTTCGCGCGCAGGCGGCGGACGTGGACGTCGATGGTGCGGGTGCCGCCGAAGTAGTCGTAGCCCCACACCTCCTGGAGTAGCTGCGCCCGGGTGAAGACGCGCCCGGGGTGTTGGGCCAGGAACTTCAACAGCTCGAATTCCTTGAAGGTGAGGTCGAGCGTGCGAGCGCGCAGGCGTGCCGTATAGGTGGCCTCGTCGATGGTGAGGTCGCCGCGGCGGATCTCGCCGGGCTGGTCGCCGGCGGTCTCGCTCTGGCCGACGGAGAGGCGCAGCCGGGCCTCGACCTCGGCCGGGCCGGCGGTGCTGAGCAGGAAGTCGGCGGCGTGCCAGTCGCCGCTGATGGCCGCCAGGCCGCCCTCGGTGAGGATCGGCAGCATCGGGCAGTCGACACCCGTCGTGTCCAACAGGCGGCACAGGTTGCGGGCGCCGGCGAGGTCGGAACGGGCGTCGACCAGGATCGCGTCGACGGAGGAGGCCGTCTGCTCCGGGAGCGAGATGAGCGCGCCCGCCTCGGCCGGTGCCACCCGTACGGAGTGCAGAAGGAGTCCGAGTGCCGGGAGCACTCGATCGGAGGGTTCGCTGGAGTTCGTGAGTAGAAGCAGGTGGCTCATGCGTCACTTCTTCCGGTTGCCACGCGAAACGCGGTGGAGCGAAGGCGCCGTTGCCCCCGTTGCGGTGGTGCTGACCAGTAGGTGTGTGCCTCCGTTGTCCCCTACAAGGATAATGAACCCATGGCGACGGTAACCATGCGGTACTGGGCCGCGGCCAAGGCGGCCGCCGGCAGGGACCAAGAAGAGTGCACGGCCGACACGCTCGCCGAGGCGCTGGAGAGTGTGCGTGTTCGGCACGGTGAGGACGGTCGTCTCGCCGCTGTGCTGGAGCGCTGTTCGTTCCTCGTCGACGAGACCCCCGTTGGGGCCCGGCCGCACGCGGAGGTACGGTTCGGCGACCAGGCGACGGTGGAGGTTTTGCCACCGTTCGCGGGCGGGTGAGACGTATGGACCGTAATGGGCGTGTCGAAGCTCACACCATCACGCTTCTGGGCAGGGCAGGCTGCCACCTCTGCGACGAGGCCCGCGACGTGATCACACGCGTCGCCGCCGACACCGGCGCCGTGGTCCATGAACGCGACATCGACGAGGCGTCGCGGTGGGAGCGAGACGAATACTGGGACAAGATCCCCGTGACCTTTGTCAACGGCGCGCAGCACGACTTCTGGCGGGTGAGCGAGAAGCGGCTTCGCCGGGCACTCGAGGAGGGATGAACGACGCGTGGCGAGCGGCGAGGTTTCGGATCGTCGGCGGGGCAGCCGCCGCGGGCCAACTTTGTGCCCTTATTCACAACCGCGTAACCTGACCGCCATCAATCAGGCCGACGGGGTTGCCGCATGGGGGCGGTGTGGCGTGCGGGTCGCTGGTTCCGCGCGAGGTCTCGTGTTCCTCCTCGTCCGAACGCTGATCCGGAGCGCCCATCCGTGACACGCAGAACCCCCCGGCCGCGCGAACGCGGGATCCCCGAAGCGACCGTGGCGCGACTGCCGATCTATCTGCGAGCGTTGCAGGCGCTGACGGAACGTGGCGTGCTCACCGTGTCCTCGGAGGACCTCGCCGCGACGACGGGCGTGAACTCCGCCAAGCTCCGTAAGGATCTCTCCCACCTCGGTTCCTACGGGACGCGCGGGGTCGGCTACGAGGTGGAGTACCTCGTGTACCAGATATCCCGTGAACTTGGTCTCACCCAGGACTGGTCGGTCGTCATCGTCGGTATCGGAAACCTGGGCCGCGCCCTCGCGCACTATGGGGGCTTCCAACACCGTGGGTTCCGCATCGTCGCCCTCCTGGACACCGCGCCGGCGGTGGTCGGTCAGGAGGTCGCCGGGATCCAGGTCCGCCACCTCGACACCCTGGAGGACGTCGTCGGGAGCGAGGGCGTGTCGATCGGGGTCGTGGCCACTCCCGCCGCCGCCGCGCAGGCGGTCTGCGACCGTTTGGTGCAGTCGGGAGTCAGCAGTGTGTTGAACTTCGCTCCCGTGGTTCTCACCGTGCCGCCGCGGGTCGAGGTGCGCAAAGTGGATCTCTCCATCGAGTTGCAGATCCTCGCGTTCCACGCGCAACGGCGGGCTGACGGCGACTCGGGAGTCGTCCCCGGCGTAACGCTGTGAGCGGCCGACACGTCCCGGTCCGGGCTGGGAGGTCGAGCCGAAGTCACCGTATCCTTCCTACTCGTTACCGTAGAGGTAGCGGGCCAGGAAACACGACCTAAGGGCCATAGGGTCGAATGAATCGGGACACCACGCGGGTGGCGGGTGTCCCGGCGGCCGGCGGACCGCGCCGATACGGCTGTTGTTTTGGAGACGTCAATGACTGTCCTCACCGTAGGACTGAGCCACAAGAGGTCACCGGTAGCGCTGCTGGAGCGCATCGCGCTCGCGCCTGAACAGCGCCCGGAGCTCCTCACCGAGCTGGTTGCCCTGCCCGGAGTCGACGAGGCCATCATCGTGTCGACGTGCAACCGGGTCGAGGTGTACGCCGCGGCCAGTGACCCCCACGAGGCGACGACCTCGATCTGCGGTGCGCTGTCGCGGCGCACGGGCGTGCCCGAGGCCGACATCGAGCGCGAGCGCTACGTGCACGTCGGTGACCAGGCCGTGCGTCACCTCTTCTCCGTCGCGTGCGGACTGGACTCGATGGTCGTGGGGGAGGGGCAGATCCTCGGCCAGGTGCGTGACGCCCTCAAGGACGGCCAGCGGGAGGGCACCGTCGACCGGGTCCTCAACGACGTCGGACAGCGGGCGCTGCGCGCGGGCAAGCGGGCCCACACCGAGACCCACCTCGACCAGGCCGGCGCCGACATGGTGACCCACGGCCTGAACGTCGCCACCCGGCACCTGCGTCCCGGCGCCGACCCCCTCACCCTGACCGGCCTGCGCGTCCTGGTGCTGGGCGCCGGCTCGATGAGCGCCCTCGCCGCGAACACCGCGGTGCGCCGGGGCGCCGAGACACTGCTGATCGCCAACCGCACCTTCGAGCGCGCGGCGCGGGTCGCGGAGTGCCTCGAGGAGGCCTACGACACCGTCGGTACCCGGGCGGTGCCCTTCGACGACGTCGCCGGGGAGCTCGACAAGGTTGACCTGGTCATCACCTGTACCGGCGCGCAGGAGACCGTGCTGACGCGCGACGACGTCGCCGCCGCCGTCGACGGCCGCGTCGACCACCCGCTCGTCCTGCTCGACCTCGCGCTGCCGCACGACATCGACCCCGGCGTCCACGACCTCACCGGCGCGATCCTCGTCGACCTGGAGGCGCTGCGGGCCGCGGCCCGCGAGCACGCGACGGATTTCCACGACACCCAGATCGTGCCGGCCGTGCGTGAGATCATCGACGAAGAGGTCACCGAGTACGTGACGGTGCGCCAGGCCGAGAAGGTCGCGCCGACGGTGAAGGCACTGCGCAGCCGGGCGGCGGACGTGGTCGCCGCCGAGTTGGCGCGGCTCTGGGGGAGACTGCCTGACCTGGAGGACCAGGACCGCGACGAGGTCGCCTACGCCGTGCGCCGCGTCGCCGACAAGCTTCTGCACCACCCGACGGTGCGGATCAAACAACTGGCCGGTGGCCCCGCCGGACACACCTACGACGCCACGGTGCGCCAACTCTTTGACCTCGACCCGCCCACCAGCGGCACGGAGACAGCCGCGTGGGCCGTGGCCGGACGTGAGGGAGACGCATGAGACCGCTGCTGTTGGGCACACGCCGCAGCACCATGGCCACCACCCAATCCCAGGGGGTGGCCGACCAACTGTCCGCCGCGACGGGGCGCGCGGTCGAGCTGGTGCCCACCACCAGCTACGGGGACGTGACACGCGCGCAGCTCACCCAGCTCGGCGGGACCGGCGTGTTCGTCGCCGCCATCCGGGACGAGCTGCTCGCCGGACGGGTCGACTTCGCGGTGCACTCCCTGAAGGACCTGCCCACGGCCCTCGTCCCGGAGCTGGTGCTGGCCGCGGTCCCCGAGCGGGACGACCCCCGGGACGCGCTGTGTGCCCGGGACGGCGCCCGGCTCGCCGACCTGCCCTCCGGGGCGCGCGTCGGGACGGGATCTCCGCGCCGGGTCGCCCAGCTCGCCGCCCTGCGCCCCGACCTCTCCTTCGTCCCGATCCGCGGTAACGCCGAGACCCGCCTGGGCAAGGTGGCCTCCGGTGAGGTCGACGCCGTCGTGCTCGCCCACGCGGGACTGGCCCGCATCGGCCGGCTGGACGACGTCACCGACGTCCTGGAGGTCGACGACGTCCTCCCGGCGCCGGGACAGGGAGCGCTGGCGGTCGAGGCGCGGGACAGTGACAGCGTCATCGACCTCCTCGCCGCCGTGGACCACGCGGAGACCCGGATCGCGGTGCACGCGGAACGGACCGTGCTCGCCGAACTGGAGGCCGGCTGCGCCGCTCCCGTGGGCGCGTACGCCGTGGTGAGCGCCGGGACCCTGCGTCTGCGCGCCGTGGTCGCGGCCACCGACGGCTCCGAGCAGATCCACGACGAGGCCGAGGTGGCGTTGCCGCGGGTCGAGGCCGGAGCCGAGCCCCGGGACAACCCGAGAGACGACGCCAAGCAGGGGGCGGCCGGCACCGCCGACGCGACGGCGCTGGACACCGCGCGACGGCTCGGCCGGGACCTGGCGCTGCGAATGATCGGCAATGGCGCCGACCGCATCGTCGCGGACGCCCGAGCCAGCGAGTAACGCAATGAACCATCAGGGAGTAGACGTGACAAGCGAGGGTGAGGCATCCGTCGCCGACGGCCACGTGGCCGCTGTGGGTGCGGGGCCGGGTGACCCGGAGCTGCTCACGCTGCGCGGAGCCGCGCTGCTGGAGCGGGCCGATGTCGTGTTCGGCCTCAGCGAGGACGAGGAGATGGCGTCGTTCCGGGACGCGCTGCTGCAGCACCGCGGCGCGAACACCCGCGTCCTGGGGCCCGATGAGTACGGCGACGACCCCGACGCCCTGGCCGTGGCCAAGGCCTGGGAGGGCAAGCGGGTGGTACGGCTCTACGCCGGTGACCCGCTCCTGGGTGGCCAGGTGGACAACCTCGCCGACGCGTGCCGCGCGGCCGGGGTGGAGTTCGAGCTCGCCCCGGGGCTGTCCGCCGCCCTCACCGTGCCGTCCTACGCCGGAATCCCCCTGATGGCGAACAACGCGTCGGAGACGCGGCTGATCGACGGGAGCGGCGACATCGCCCAGCTTCCCGGCATCGAGCGGCAGGACACCACACTCGTCGTCCTCAACGCCCAGGGCGAGGGGGACGACCCCTTCTTCGACCGCGTCACCAAGCCGTTGGTCGCCGCCGGACGCCCCACGACCACACCCATCGCGGTCGTGCGCATGGGCACCACCACGAAGCAGACCACCGTGGTCTCGACACTGGGCAAGCTCGCCAGTGCCCTGCGGTCCACGGACGCCAAGGGCCACCACGTCACCCGCCCCGCGACCGTCATCGTCGGCCCGGGCGTGCGCCGCCAGTCCGACCTGACGTGGTTCGAGAGCCGGCCGCTCTTCGGATGGCGGGTCCTGGTGCCGCGCACCCAGGCCCAGGCCGCCGGACTGACCGAGCAGCTCCGTGGCTACGGGGCGGTTCCCGAACAGGTTCCCACTATCTCAGTGGAGCCGCCGCGGACCCCACAGCAGATGGAGCGCGCCGTCCGTGGCCTGGTGAACGGCCGGTACCAGTGGGTGGCCTTCACCTCCACCAACGCCGTCCGCGCCATCCGGGAACGTGTCGAGGAATACGAGCTGGACGCGCGCGCGTTCGCCGGGGTACGGGTCGCGGCGGTCGGTGAGGCGACGGCCGACGCGCTGCGGGACTTCGGGATCGAACCCGACCTGATGCCGGCCCCGGAGACCCAGTCCAGCACCGGGCTGGTGGAGGTCTGGCCGCCCTACGACCCGGAGCTCGACCCGATCGAACGGGTGCTGCTGCCGCGCGCCGACATCGCCACCGAGACGCTGTCCGCCGGAGTGCAGGAGCTCGGTTGGGCGGTCGACGACGTCACCGCCTACCGGACCGTGCGCGCCGCACCCCCGCCCGCGCCCGTGCGGGAGGCCATCAAGGGCGGCGGTTTCGACGCCGTCCTCTTCACCTCCTCCTCGACGGTGCGCAACCTGGTCGGTATCGCCGGCAAGCCGCACGCGGCCACCGTCATCGCCGTGATCGGCCGCGAGACGGAGAAGACCGCGCTCGAACACGGCCTTCGAGTGGACGTGGTCGCCGAACGCGCGTCCGTGGCCTCACTCGCGGAAGGACTCGCCGCCTTCGGAACGAAGCGGCGCCAGGAGGCCATCGACGCCGGCAAGCCCGTGCTGCGTCCCAGCCAGAAGCGACGCGGACGCCGACGCAAGACAGTGTGACCCCGACTGACGGCGAGCGAAAGAGAGAGACGATGACCGCCCGGTTCCCCGAGGCACGTCCCCGTCGACTGCGGACGTCCCCGGCCATGCGCCAACTCGTGGCCGAGACGCGGGTCCACCCGTCGGATCTGATCCTGCCGCTGTTCGTCAAGGAAGGCGCCAGCTCTCCGGTCCCCGTCAGCTCGATGCCGGGCGTGGTGCAGCACACGCGCGACAGCGTGCGCAAGGCCGTCAACGACGCGGTGAGCGCCGGGGTCGGCGGCGTCATGCTCTTCGGAATCCCCGAGGTCAAGGACGACCGTGGCTCGGGCGCGGACGACCCGGCTGGAGTCGTGCAGCGGTCCCTGCGCGACCTGTCCGACGAATTCGGCTCCGACATCGTCGTCATGGCCGACCTCTGCCTCGACGAGTACACCTCACACGGGCACTGCGGACTGCTGACGAAGTCCGGCGACGTCGACAACGACGCCACGTTGGAGCGTTACGCCTCGATCGCGGTCGCCCAGGCCGCGGCCGGGGTGTCGGTCGTCGCGCCCAGCGGGATGATGGACGGACAGGTCGCCGCGATCCGGTCCGCCCTGGACACCGCCGGCTACTCCAACGTCGCGATCCTGGCCTACGCGGCCAAGTACGCCTCGGCGTTCTACGGACCGTTCCGTGAGGCCGCCGAGTCCGCGCCTCAGTTCGGCGACCGCGCCGCCTACCAGCAGGACCCCGCCAACGTGACCGAGGCGCTGCGCGAGATCCGGATGGACGTCGCCGAGGGCGCGGACATGGTGATGGTGAAGCCGGGGTTGGCCTACCTCGACATCATCGTGCGCGCCGCGGCCGAGACCGACGTGCCGCTCTCCGCCTACCAGGTGAGCGGCGAGTACGCGATGGTGGAGGCGGCGGCCGCCAACGGCTGGCTCGACCGCGAACGCGTGATCCTGGAGACGCTCACCTCATACCGACGGGCCGGGGCGCGCCAGATTCTGACCTACTGGGCGGAGGAGGCGGCGCGCGCGCTGCGCTGAATCCGCTGATCTCGAGAAGTAACTCCACAACAGGGTCGAGGGGGAGGAGCCGGGATTGGCAGACGTGATCAGTAGGAGAGGGCGACGGCGACGTCGAACCGCGCCGATGTCCTCAGTGGCGATGGAGTACGCCCAACAGGGCTGGCCCGTCGCCCGAGGCGCGGAGCCGGGAACCCCCGGCATGGGGAGCTGTACCTGTGACCGGCTGGGCTGTCCGGCCCCCGGAGCCCACCCCATGTCCGCGGCATGGGCACTGGAGTCCACGACGGACCCCTCCGTCGTGTCCCGCTGGTGGTCGATGTCTCCCAACGCCAACATCATCCTGCCGACGGGCCGGGTGTTCGACGTCATCGACGTCCCCGCGAACCTCGGCATGTTGGCTCTGGCCCAGGTCGGCCGCTCCGGAACCCCCTGTGGGCCGGTCGCCGCCATTCCCGGTGAGCGGTACCTGTTCTTCGTGGCGACCCGCGGTGCGCCGGAGGACGAGAACGAGTGGTGGACCTGCCATCTGGACTGTGTCCCCGAGACGGTCGCCGACAGCCCCGGCCTGCGCTGGCACTGTCGCGACAGCTACGTGGTCGCACCCCCCTCCCTCCTCCCCTCCGGAGTCCAGGCCACCTGGATCCGCACCCCCCAAACCGACTTCGCCTCCCTGACCCTCCCCGACCCCATCACCATCCTCAACCTCCTAGCCGACAGCGCCGCCCCCACCCCCTGACCCGCCCGCGTGACAGCGGAGGCCGCGAACACCGCGATTCATCACCGCCTGGGTGTCGCCATTTCCCGTGCGACGCCGTGCACCTCGGCGCGTCCCGACGCGGGGCCCGGCCGGAGGGCAACCGCGCACTGGACGGCTCGCTCGATCTCCTCTGTGGAGGGAGCTGGCGCGGTGCCGCGCGCGGTTTCACGCAGGTGCGGTCTCCGACCCGCGTGTGGCAGGGAGGCCCCACCGCGTGGCTCCGCGGCGGTGCGCCCCGCGCGCCCCGACAGCGGTTCCCGCCGTGACTCGGACGCCTCGTCGGGGTGACCGGATCGCCGTGGGGGCGTGGCTCTGAGGGATCCGCCGACGTGTGACGTTTCCACGTCCTGACACCTCGCGGGCCGTGGGCGACGGTGAAGCGCTTCCGCTCAGCCGTGCGACACGGTGCGAAGTTCGTCGCGTCCCTGGAGCCGGAGAAAAGCGGACGCCATCGGCTGGCCGTTCGCCGGGGATTGGACATGCGCGAAGGTATCCGTCGAGAGGCACCCACGCGTCGTGTCCGTCCCGTTCGCGTGTGGCCCAGGAGGCCACCGCCGCTGGCTCGCCTTCGGCGAGTCCAGCAGGCCTGACCGCCGCTCCGTGGCCCGACGGACGCCCCATCGGGTGACTCTTCTCTGTGTGGACTGTGGAGGTCCGCTGAGCTCCTGCGCAGCCGGAGAACGCGGATACCGCGCGGTCCGACAGTGTTTCCCGCGGTGAGTCGGACGCCCTTCGGGCGGCTCATTTCTCTGGGTGTCGGCGGATGCGGGGGGTGTCCACCTGGACCCGCGCGAACGTCCAGCGCGCCTTCGCCAGCGCGCGGCTCGGGGGCAGCGCTCCGCCACGGCGGGGAGGTCGTCGTCGCGGAGGGCGGGGACGTGCCGGCATCCCTCTGGCAACGCATATCCCCTGATCGGAGTGGGTGCGGGGCCTCCGGGCGGCCGGAGCATCGGTGTCGTCGAGGCCAGCGGGCGCGGGGGAACACGAGCGACCCCACACTCCCGCCTAGGCGTCGCGGTGTCACACTGGTTGGGTGAGCAGCCAAGAGACATCGAGTGAGCTATACGAACGTGCGGCGTCGGTGATTCCCGGTGGGGTGAACTCGCCGGTGCGGGCCTTTGGCGCCGTCGGAGGGGTGCCTCCGTTCATGCGGCGGGGGGAGGGGCCGTACCTGTTCGACGTGGACGGCAACTCCTACGTCGACCTCATCTGCTCGTGGGGGCCGCTGCTGTTGGGGCACAGCCACCCCGCGGTGCTCGGGGCGTTGCGGGAGGCGGCCGAGAGCGGGGCGTCGTTCGGGGCTCCCTCGCCGGGCGAGGTCGAGCTAGCCGAGGAGATCGTGTCCCGCACCTCGGTGGAGAAGGTCCGGCTGGTGAACTCCGGGACGGAGGCCACCATGTCGGCTGTCCGGTTGGCGCGGGCCGCCACCGGGCGGAGCAAGATCGTGAAGTTCGCCGGGAACTACCACGGACACGTCGACGCCCTGCTGGCCGCGGCCGGGTCCGGGGTCGCCACGTTCGCGCTGCCGGACTCTCCCGGCGTGACCGGGGCGAACGCGGCCGACACCATCGTGCTTCCCTACAACGACGTCCAGGCCGTGCGTGACACCTTCGCCGCCTCCGGCCCGGACATCGCCTGCGTGATCGCCGAGGCGTGCCCCGCGAACATGGGCGTCGTCCCACCGCGCGACGGCTTCAACGCCGAGCTGCGACGTGTCACCCAGGAGCACGGCGCGCTATTGATCCTGGACGAGGTCCTCACCGGTTTCCGGGTCAGCCCCCAGGGGTGGTTCGGCATCGACGGGGTCCAGGCCGACCTGACGACGTTCGGCAAGGTCATGGGCGGCGGCATGCCCGCGGCCGCGTTCGGTGGACGTGCCGACGTGATGGACCTCCTCACGCCCGGGGGCGCCGTCTACCAGGCCGGTACCCTGTCGGGGAACCCGCTGGCGACGGCGGCGGGGCTCGCCACGCTGCGCAACGCCACCGCCGACGTGTACGCGCACATCGACCGCGTCAGCCGGCAGGTGAGTTCCGCGGTGGGCGCGGCGCTGCGGGCGGAGGGTGTGCCGCACCGGGTGCAGCACGGCGGAAACCTGTTCACGGTGTTCTTCACCGACGCCGAGGTCGTCGACTTCGACGGCGCGCGGGCGCAGCACACCGGGCGCTTCGCGGCCTTCTTCCACGCCATGCTGGAGCAGGGCGTCTACCTGCCCCCCGCCGCGTTCGAAGCGTGGTTCTTCTCGGCGGCGCATGACGACCGGGCGATCGACACGGTCATCAGCGCCCTCCCGGCGGCCGCCAAGGCGGCGGCGCGGGTCGAATAGTCAGGACGGAGTCCCCCGGAATGCCCACAACCACCGTGGTTCACCTGTTGCGGCACGGCGAGGTTCACAACCCCGAGCGGGTCCTCTACGGTCGGCTGCCCGACTTCCACCTCAGCGAGCGGGGCCAGGACATGGCTCGGCTCGCGGCGAAGTGGTTCGAGGGGCGGGACGTCGCCCACGTGTTGTCTTCACCACTCGAGCGGACTCAGGAGACGGCGTCCCCGCTGGCGACGGCCTTCGACCTCGACATCGAGATCGACGAGCGCCTGATCGAGCCGGTCAACGTGTTCGAGGGGAGCAAGTTCACGCGACAGAGCCTGGTCGAGCCCCGAACGTGGGCGCGTGTCTACAACCCGTTCCGACCGTCGTGGGGTGAGCCCTACACCGAAGTGGTGCGGCGGATGGTGGAGGCGGTGAAGGACGCTCGCCGGGCGGCGTGGGGCCGCGAGGCCGTCTGCGTCAGCCACCAGGCCCCCATCTGGTTGCTGCGGCGGGCGGCGGAGCGCAAGCGCCTGTGGCACCGTCCAGACCGGCGCCAGTGCAACCTCGCTAGCGTGACTACGCTAACCTTCGTTGAGTACCACTTGGTCAGCGTGGGCTATACCGAGCCGGCCGCCAGTCTCTACCCATCCACGTGACTGGACTCCAGCTCCTGACCGGCTCGCCCACTTCGGCGTCACACTCGGGTGTGACGTGGACCGTCCCAGGGCCGGAGACTCTCGGGCACGTGGTATTTCGTCCGGCGCGCCGCGGCTGTGGTCCTGGCGCGTCCATCGTCAACCGGAGCGAAGAGGTGATCCCATGGGATCTGTCGTCAAGAAGCGTCGTAAGCGGATGGCGAAGAAGAAGCACCGCAAGCTCCTGAAGAGAACTCGCGTCCAGCGACGCAACAAGAAGTAACGATGGCGTCGATGCGGCGGACCGTCCTCGTCACCGGAGTGGCGGAGCCCTTGGGCGCGAAGGTCGCCGCCACCCTCGGGGAGGACTCCCGCTTCGAGCGGGTGCTCGGCGTCGACTCGGCGCCGCCCGCGGGCCCCACCGGCCGGATGGAGTTCGTCCGCGCCGACCTGTGCGACGGTGGACTGCCCGCGTTGATCGCGGAGTCCGGCGCCGACACGGTGCTCCACCTCAGCCTCGCCGGTCGGGGTAGTGGGGGTGCCTCGGCGGGCTCTCGGCGCCGCGCCCGGGGGGCGCACAGCCTCCTCGGCACCATGCAGGTGTTGGCCGCGTGCCAGAGTTCCGCGCACGTGCGACGCCTCGTCGTGCGGTCCAGTACCTCGGTCTACGGAGCGTCCCCGGCGCCGGACGCGGTCGAGGGCGAACGCTACGTCCAGGGGCTCGCCCGGCGCCGCCCGGAGATCTCGGTCGCGGTACTGCGACTGGCCAACGTGATCGGCCCCTCGGTGGAGTCCCCGGTGACGCGGTACATCGACGGTTCGTTCGTGCCGCGCGTCCGGGGGGATGACCCCGCGATGCCGTTCCTGCACGAGGACGACGGAGCCGAGGCGATCCGCCGTATGGCGGTGACCGACGACGACGGTTTCTTCGACGTCGCCGCGGCCGACGCGATCCCGTTGTCCCAGTGCGCGCGCCGTGCCGGCCGCCCGGACGTCCGGCTGCCCCGTCCCGGGCTGCGGGTCCTGTGCAGCCTCGCCCGCAACGGCCGGCTGGGCGAGTACGACCAGGTCCGGCAGCTCTGCTGTGGTCAGCCACTGGACATCAGCCGGTTGGAGCGGGCCGTGGGGTGGCGTCCGCGCTACACCTCGATGCAGGCCCTGGAGGCCTACCTCTCCGAGCGGCGTGACCACGGCTCCCGGAGGCGGCGTCGCCAGCGCCGTAGGGAACAGCCCGCGCCGCGCGGGCTCGCCGCCTGACAGGTCGTGACAGCGCCGAGAGGACCGCGAGCGGCCCCCTCTGTGGGCATCGCTCCGGACGCACGTCGGTGGGGTGGCCGCGGATGCGTCGGGGACGTCAGTGTCCCTGGCCGCCGCGGGCACGCCACGCCTGGGCGGCGGCGCCGGCCGCCACTCCCAACACCGCCGCCGGAACCACGGTGCGCAGCGCCGTGCGGGTGGTTCGGAACTCGTGCACCGGCCAGCCCAAGCGGGTGGCGTGGCGTCGCAGCGCCCGATCCGGGTTGACCGCGTTGGGGTAGCCGACCGACCTCAGCAGCGGCAGGTCGTTGGAGGAGTCGCTGTAGGCCGTGCACCGGCTGAGGTCGAAGTCCTCGGTGTCGGCCAACCGCACCACGGCGTGCGCCTTGGCTTGGCCGTGCAGGAGATCACCCACGAGTCGGCCGGTGTAGACCCCGTGGTCGCGCTCGGCGATGGTGCCCAGCGCGCCGGCCAGCCCCAGCCGCTCCCGGATGACGTCGGCGAGCTCGACGGGCGTGGCGGTCACCAACCAGACCGGGTCGCCGGCGTTCTGGTGGCGCCGGACCAGGGACAGGGTCTCCTCCCACACCCGGTCGGCCATCGTCTCGTCATAGATCTCGGCACAGATCGCCTGAAGATTCTCCGCTGTGTGACCCGCCACAAAGCCGAGTGCCGCCTCCCGCGCCGCCTGGATACTCTCCCGGCGCTCCGTCCCGCTGGCGCGGAACAGGAGCTGCCCCCAGGCGAACCGCATGAGGTCCCGCGTTGTGACCAGGTCACGGGCTGCCAGGCCACGTGCCAGGTGGTAGATCGCTGCCCCGCGCATCAGGGTGTTGTCGACGTCGAAGAACGCCGCGGAACGCCCGTCCGGGCGGTGCGGCGTGAAGCCTCCCATGCCGATGAGCCTACGGCCCGTTGGCGGAGTTTTTCGTCACGCGGCGCTTCATGCCCGGGTCTGGACGCGAATACTTCGCGAATGCAGCATGATTGATGCGGGATGGTCGAGGTAGGGCTGGCACTGATCTGCGCGCTCGTGGCCTGGAGTGCCACGGCTGCCTTGACTGTGCGCTGTTACCGGGTGCCGCGGACGCACGTGGTGGCCTGGCTCATCTCGGTCGTCGCCCTGATGGTGGCCCTGACTGGCGCTCTGCCCGCGGCCTTCCTCGATTTCTCCACGGCCACGTTCCGCGTCTTCCAGCTCGGTGTCGGACTCCTGGCACCGTTGTGGGCGGCCTGGGGCGTCGCTGAGTACACGCTGCGCTCGTTCCCGGGGCGGCTGGCCGTGCGGGAGGGCGTGGTCCTGTTCACCATCGTGCCGGTGGTGATCCTGTGCCTCGACCCGCTCAGCGGCACGTTCGACGGAAGCTATCCCCAGGCGGACGTCCACTACCAAATCCCGGCCATGGTGGCGCTGGGAGCCGCACACACCTTCTCGGTCGTGGTGCTCGTGGCCTGCGCGGTGGCGTCCGTGCTGCAACACCAGCGCCGCGACGACGACGCGTTGGGGCGTCTGCGCGTGATCGGCCTCATCGGCGGCGCGGTAGTGATTCAGATCATAGTGGCGCGAATGGGGCTCGGACCGTTCGGTCAACTGGCGTTGTTGGCCGCGTTGGGGTGCCTGTGGCAGGCGGCCAGCGTCGCGGCCACGATCCCCCGGGCGATCGACACCGACGACGGTCGGCATGGCGGTGCCGGCGACGAAGACGAAGACGACGAGGAGCAGGAAATGCTGCGGCGCAGGCGGGACAACACCGAAAGCTACGCCGGTGGCGAGAGCGCGCCTCGGGCCCCCCGCGCGCCCCGCACCAAGGCGAAGATCACGATCTACACCGTCTTCGAGGGCTACGCCGAGGCGTTCGACGCTCGTATGGCCCACGTCGTCGAGGCAGTGCGTCGCTACGAGCCGGAGACCCTCATGTTCGTGAGCCACCGGGTGCCGTCCGCGCCGGCGCAGCGCATCGTCTACGCGATGTACCGGGACGACCTCGCCGCCGAACAGCACGAGCAGCAGCCGCACATTCAGGAGTTTCTCAGGGACTCGTCGCGCCTCGTCTCCGCCACCAACGTGATCGAGCTGGAGACGGTGGACGGCAAGGCCGATCAGGCGCTGGTCGCGATGCTGATGGGGCAGTGACCGCAGCTCGTCGCGATTGCCCGGTTTTCTAACAGTTCGCTGGGAATGGACGGGGAAGGGCGGCGATCGTCGGGTCTTGCAGTACCCTTCCTGGTGCCAATCACCGCGTCTGGGTTCCAGGGGAGCATGCAGGAAGTACGATGCGCAAACTTCTCGTTCTACTGATCTTGCTCGCCATCGCCCTTGTGGGCACGGACAGGGCCTTGCTCTACGGCGCGGAGAGCGAGTTGGCGAAGCGGGTCAGCCAGCAGTACCCGATGGACGCCGAACCGGATGTCGACATCGGCGGCTTCCCCTTCCTCACCCAGGCCTTCGGCGGCACCTACTCCGAGATCAACCTCGTCACCGGCGCCTTCGCCTACGAGGAGATCCAGTTCGAGCGGATCGACGTCACGCTGTACGACGTCGAGGCCCCACTCGCCGACCTGATGACCAGCCCGACCGCCTCGGCGCGCAGCGCGGAGGGGACGGCGCTGCTGCCCTACAGCGAACTCCAGCGTCGGCTGCCCGAGGGGTTGTCGATCGAGCAGGAGGGCGGGGAGCCCCGGATCTCCGGAGACCTCGCGATCCAGGGATTCAGCGTGCCCGTGGAGAGCGGGATCGAGATCTCGGTCGCCGACTCCGTGCTCACGGTCACCCCGACCGACATCGAGATCGGCGAGGCCATGGTGGACCTCGGCGGCGTCGGCGACGAGCTGGCGTTCGACTTCCCCGTGGACGACCTCCCCTTCGATCTCGCGATCACCGACGTCGAGGCGCTGCCCAACGGCGTGCAGATCACGGTGGAGGGCACGGACATCCCGCTGGTGGCGTGAGTGGGCGTAACCCGCGGGTGACATCCACAGCCCAACCACGTACCATCGTGGGTGTGACTCCCCTGGCAGATGCGCTACTCACGAAGCGCCGCGCGGTCGACTACGGCCGTTGCGCCACGGCGCTGTGTCGCGGTTGCCGCTAGAGCGGACCGGCAGGCACGTCCGACGTCGTCGACTGTCCATCCGGGGACGCGAGATCGCTTCCCGGGCCAGGAATCCGACGCCATGAGCAGAGTCCGATCCCCCCGGAAGAGATCTCTCCTCACACGTTTCGGTCGTGGAGTCCTGATCCACGCTGAGCCCACGCACCGGTCCGGCTCTCGCACGAGTTCGTTCGCACCTGTTTCGTCGCTTGCGCTGTAGACACATTCCGAGGAGATTCCCATGAGCCGTTCCGACGCCCTGGTGGACGCCGAGTGGGTGGAGTCCCACCTGGACGACAGCAACGTCGTGTTGATCGAGGTCGACGAGGACACCACGGCCTACGACAAGGGCCACATCCGTAACGCGGTCAAGCTGGACTGGAAGACCGACCTGCAGGACCCCGTCCGGCGTGACTTCGTGGACCGGGCCGGCTTCGAGGCGCTGCTCTCGGAGCGGGGCGTGTCCAACGACGCCACGGTCGTCCTGTACGGCGGGAACAACAACTGGTTCGCCGCCTACGCCTACTGGTACTTCAAGCTCTACGGGCACCAGAACGTGAAGCTGCTCGACGGTGGCCGCAAGAAGTGGGAGCTGGACTCCCGCGAGCTCGTCACCGACGTTCCCACCCGTGAGCGCACCAACTACGTCGCCAAGGACCAGGACCTGGCGATCCGCGCGTTCCGCGACGAGGTCGTGGATGCCATCGGCACCAAGGACCTCGTCGACGTGCGCTCGCCCGACGAGTTCGTCGGTCGCCTGCTGGCCCCCGCGCACCTGCCGCAGGAGTCGGCGCAGCGTCCGGGGCACGTGCCCACGGCCCGCAACATCCCGTGGTCCAAGGCCGCGAACGAGGACGGCACCTTCAAGTCCAACGAGGAACTGAAGGCCCTGTACGAGGAGGCCGGTGTCGACCTCGACAAGGACATCATCGCCTACTGCCGTATCGGCGAGCGCTCCTCGCACACCTGGTTCGCCCTGCACGAGCTGCTGGGCCTGAACAACGTGAAGAACTACGACGGTTCGTGGACGGAGTACGGCTCCCTGGTCGGCGTGCCGGTGGAGCTCGGGGAGGCCAAGTGAGTGTCGCTGACGGTTGCGGAGCACCTGAGGGCGGCGTCGCGCTGCGCGACGGCGAGGCCGGCGACCAGGCGGTGATCCAGGGAGTGGTCCGTCGCGACGGCGAGCCGCTGCGCGGAGCCTACGCACGGCTGCTCAACCCGCAGGGCGACTTCGCGGGAGAGGTCGCCACCGGCGACGAGGGCACGTTCCGGTTCTTCGCCGCGGACGGCGACTGGACCATCCGCGTCCTCGCCTCCAAGGGTTTCACCGGAGAGTTCTCGGTGCACGCCCAGACCGGAAAGATCGTGGATCTTGAGGTGACCGCCTGATCGGCGTCGCTTCACGTCTTTGACCTGCGCAGGGCCCGGGGATTTGTCCCCGGGCCCTTCCTGTTTGCGGACCCGTGAGTGGCCGAAACCAGTGACATTTGGACGGCGGCCTGACACGATGCCGTCGTACCAGGAACCCTCCGCGGTCCCCCGCTCACGGTCGGGAGGTTCGAGGCAGTGGATGGCGCGAGTGATCGTTCGACTCGGAGCGACGCGGTGTACCTCGGGTGGAGGCACACCATCCTCGCGCCGGACCCCGGTGCGCCACCCAAACGGCCCACTCCCGGGGACATCCTCCAGGTCAGCGACGAGTGGCTGGCGGAGCAGCGGCGCGAGGGAACCACGACCAACCGGCCGTTATGGCTCGCCGCCCTGGGCCTGGTCCTCATGGTCGTCCTGTGGCCGGTGTTGGGGCAGCTCCGGATCCTCCCGGGTGTCCTGGTCGTGGTGTTGGTGGCCCTGAGCGTGCTGCTCGCGGTGCCGCTGGCCGTCGCACTGTGGCAGGGGCACTCGGTCACCCGCGCACGGATGGCCGCGGAACGCGAGCGCGTCGCCGCCCGGCAGGAGTCCGCGGAGCGGGAGTTACGGGACCGCCAGCGGGAGCACGCCGAGCGCTACCGGGAGTGGCAGCAGCGCAAGCAGGCGTTCGAGGCGCAACCGCGGTGGTACACCGTCACCGTGCCCCGGCGGCACTCCCGCGTGGACCTGATCGGAGGCACGGACGCCGGTTGGGCCGCGGTCCTCACCACTATGGCCGGTTCCCGGTTGCGCTCCGGCGCCGACGTCACCATCCTCGACCTCACCGGGCGGGCCGTCGCCAGTGGGCTGGTCGCGCTCTCCCGCGCCTGTGGGATTCCGACGGCGGTGCGGGTCGTACCCGCGGACGTGTCCCGGCTGGGGCTCGGGACCGATCTCCCGCCCCGCGCCTTCGCGGAGGTTCTCGCCCGCGTCGCCCGCATCCAGGACCCCAACCGGAGCCTGGACGCCGACCGAGGCCTCCTGGCACCGCTGGTCGAGCTGGTGGGCGTGGACGTACCGGCGATCCTCACCGCGCTGGCCACGGTCGGCGGGGACACCGATGCCGACACCTTGTGGTCGAACGCCGAGGACGCGGCCACACTGCGTGCCACGCTGCGCGAGCAACTCGGTGAGGACCGGCGGACACGGGACCGGGCCTGGGGCCTGCAGCAGCTCCTCACCCCGCTGGAGAGTCTGGGAACCCGCCTGGCCGGTGCGGATCCCACCCAGCTCACCGTTGTCGCCACCGACCGCGGATCCGGCCGTTCGGCGACGGCCCTGTTCGGCGGGTACGTCGCCTCGGTGATGGCGGAGCGGCTCCGCGCGGGTGAGGACCAGGAACCCGACCCCTGGTGGCACACCGTGATCGTCTGCGGGGCGGAACACCTCGGCGGTGCCGAGATCGACCACCTGACCGCCGCCGCCGACCGGTCGGGGGCCGGCGTGGTCTTCCTCCGTGGCCGCGTCGTCGAGGACGGGCACCACCCCGCCGACAACTCCATGGTCCTCGCCATGCGCATGCCCGACGCCCTTTCCGCCCGCATCGCCGCGGAACGGCTCCGTGGCAGCGGGGGAGACCCGGCGGCGCTCACCCCCCACCCCCTCACCGAGATCGTCGGCGAGGCCCTGCGTGACAGTGTCCCCAGCAGCTACCGCCCCGACTCCGTCACGGTCGACACCGGCGGGTATCCCCGGATGAACGCCGGCAAGCTGGTCGCCCCGCTGGAGTACGTGCGCCAGGTACGAACCGCGACCTCGTGGGGCAGGACCACGCGCCAGGCCGAGGAGATCGACTCCGCCGACCCGCTCGGCGACACCGGACGCGCCGTGGAAGTCGACGAGAAGGGCCTACGCACCCTCCCCTTCACCGCGCTGGTCGCCCGGGAGCCCGACGGTCTGGTCCTCGTCGACGCCAACCCCGGCATCATGGGCCTCCCAACGGCGACCCTGACCACGGTGCGCGACACGCCACCACCGCTCGTCCCCGCCCACCCCCCACAGGAAGGCGAAACCGAGGCGAACCTGGGCCCACCCCCAAGCCGCCTCGACTGGCGCAGCGGCACCGGGTGACGGGTCCTGCGGACGCCGACGCCGCCGCGCGGGGGTTCGTTGGGCGACCACGCCCCGAGCGCGGTCTTCCTTCCCGACAGAGGTGTCCGCAGGGTGGGGACCCTTGGGAGCCGGCCGGCCGACCCAGCGTGAACGTGCGGCGCACGCCTCGCACGGTCACCACCTGTGGACGTCCGAGGGCGCCGCGACGCGGCGCCCTCGGTGGGGCGTCACCCGTGTCTGGAGTGCGCGTTGGTGTGGTGGGTGGACCGATGTGTACCTCCCAGCGGTCCGGACTCGGTCGGAGTCCCCCGGCGGCGGTGCGTGAAGGTCTGGTCACATTTGGGTGCGCTCGGCCAGGCGATGGCCGGGGCTCTGGGCGGTCCAACATAGGCTGGGGGCATCCGAAGACCGTTTCGCGGTTCTGGCCGTCCTCACCTTGTGGAGAGACCTTGGGCGAACTCCCCTTGCGCGCACGGGTGGCTCGCGTGCTGGGCAAGAGCACAGCGGCGCTGTCGCGGGCGACCGGCCGCGGCGACGGGTCGGTCATCGGCGGCCGGGTCGCCCTGCGGGTGGACCCCAAACTACTTTCGGAGCTGTCCGAGGACCGGCGTCTCGCCCTGGTCAGCGCGACCAACGGGAAGACCACCACCACTCGCCTCATCGCCACGGCGCTGCGCCACATCGGGCCGGTCGCGACCAACGAGTACGGCGCGAACATGCCCACCGGGCACATCACCGCGCTGGCGAACAACCTGGACGCCACCAACGGTGTGCTCGAGGTGGACGAGAAGTACCTGCCGCAGGTCCTGCGGGACGCGCGACCGGCGGTGGTCGTGCTGATGAACCTCAGCCGGGACCAGATGGACCGCGCCACCGAGATCAACCTGCTGGCCAAGCGGTGGCGGGACACCCTGAGCCTGGTCGACACGCACGTCGTCGCCAACGCCGACGACCCGCTGGTGGCGTGGGCGGGGTTGGCGTCGCGGCGGGCGACCTGGGTCTCCGCCGGCCAGCGGTGGAAACAGGACTCCTGGTGCTGCCCCGAGTGCGGCGCCCACCTCAAGCGGGAGCCCGACCCGCACTGGCAGTGCCCCGAGTGCGGCCTGCGCCGCCCGGAGGCGACCTGGAGCGTCGACACGGCCTCGGACACGGTGACCGGACCGGACGGTGTGGTCCACCGGATCGGTCTCCAGTTGCCGGGCGACGCCAACCGGGCGAACGCGGCGATCACCCTCGCCGCCGTCGCGGAGTTCGGGGTGGACCCGGCGACGGCCCTGGCCCGACTGCGTGAGGTGCGTTCGGTCGCCGGCCGCTACACCTCGGTGGAGACCGACGGCGTCGAGGTTCGCCTGCTGCTGGCCAAGAACCCGGCCGGGTGGCTGGAGTCCTTCGCGGTCCTGGACGACCCGAACACGCCCGTGCTGCTGTCGGTGAACGCGCAGATCCCCGACGGCAAGGACACCTCCTGGCTGTGGGACGTCGACTACACCGTGCTGCGTGGCCGGCGGGTGTTCGTGTCGGGTGAACGCCGCACCGACCTGGCGCTGCGCCTGGAGACCGACAATGTTCCCTTCGAGCTCACCGACCGGGTGGACGACGCCGTACGGCGCATCAAGCAGGATCGTCCCGACACCCGCAAGGTGGACGTGATCGCCAACTACACGGCGTTCCAGCAGATCCGCGCCGCGTACGGCCGCGTCGAGTAGGAGGCGACCCAGATGGGCGACACCAGCAGCACGCTTCGGATCGTGTGGATCTACCCCGACCTGCTCAGTACCTACGGGGACCGCGGTAACGCGCTGATCCTGCAGCGGCGGGCGGAGCTCCGCGGCATCAGGACCGAGATCGTCGAGGTGAACTCGAGCGATCCGGTGCCCACGGAGGGCGACGTCTACGTGCTGGGCGGGGGAGAGGACCGGCCCCAGATCCTCGCGGCGGAGCGACTGCGGGCCGACGGTGGCCTCGCCCGGGCCGCGCGGCGCGGCAAGGCCATCCTGGCGATCTGTGCCGGCTACCAGATCATCGGGGAGAGCTACGGCGACGACGCCGCCAACCCACTTCCCGGAGTCGGCATCCTGGACATCCGTAGCGGCCGGGGCGACAAGCGTGCCGTGGGCGAGATCGTCGCCGACGTCGACCCGATGCTCGGGATCGGCCGCATCACCGGTTTCGAGAACCACCAGGGCCGCACCGAGGTCGGCGGGAACGCGTTCCCGCTCTCCCGCACCGTTCGTGGTATCGGTAACGGTTCCGGTACCGAGGGCGCCTACTCCGGTCGCATCATCGGCAGCTACCTCCACGGCCCCGCCCTGCCCCGCAACCCCGCCCTCGCCGACCTACTCCTCCAGTGGGCCGTGGGCTCCGACCTGGCCCCCCTCGAGCCCGGCTGGGGCGAGTACCTCCACAAGGAACGCCTCGCGGCGGTGCAGTAGGGACGAGCGGGCGTTTCTTGAGTACGCCCCACTTGTTGGCCCGCTCGAGAGCGGCGGTGTGTGCGGTAGCGAGGGGCAGGGAACTATGACCGCTTGGGCTGGCGTTTTCTCGTAACCGTTCCGCTACTGTGTCGCTATGACGGCAGAGGCGCCGTGGGCATGCGTGGGGACGGACTGGGCCGCCGCGTTGGCGGCCGCACCGCGCGAGTGGTTCGTGCCGGATGTGGCCTGGACGACCGGGGACGGCCTGCTCGACCGCCAGGCCGATCCGCAGGGATGGTGGGCCGCCATCGCGCGGGACGACGCGATCGTGACGCAGATCGACGATGGGCGCACCGAGCTCACCGACGACTCCCCGTGGACCACGCTGGACTGGACCAGCTCCTGCTCCGCCCCGAACATGGTCTTCGACTTCCTGCGGCTGTTGGATCCCTATCCCGGTGATCGAGTGCTGGAGGTCGGCACCGGAACCGGGTGGACGGCCGCCCTGCTGTCCGCGCGGTTGGGCGCGGAGTGGGTGACCTCCATCGACATCGACGCATCGGTCGCTGCGGCGGCCCGGGCGCGGCTGGAGTGCGCCGAGTTCACCCCCACTCTGCTGGTCGGGGACGGCGCCGAGGGCCATCCGGCAGGCGCCCCGTTCGACCGCGTGCACGTCACCTGTGGCGTGAGCGAGATCCCCCCGGCCTGGGTGGAGCAGACCCGCCCGGGTGGAGTCATCGTGCTCCCGTGGATGCCGTTTCACTCCGGGGGCTACAAGGTCCGCTTGGTGGTGGCCGATGATGAGCGGGCGGTGGGCCGGATCCACGGAACCGCCGCCTACATGCCGATGCGTGCCCAGCGGCTCCCACGGACGTCGGCGGGGAGTGAGGCCACGCGATCCAGGAGCCGGATCGATCCCCGTCGGATCGACGCCGGGGGCGACGGCTTCCGGATTGCCGTACTGGGCCTGCTTGGTGGGGTGACGAATCGCGGCGGCGGCACCAACCCCGTTGACGGTACCTTTCGCT
The DNA here is from genome assembly GCF_018437505.1 of Spiractinospora alimapuensis. Taxonomy (NCBI): domain Bacteria; kingdom Bacillati; phylum Actinomycetota; class Actinomycetes; order Streptosporangiales; family Nocardiopsidaceae; genus Spiractinospora; species Spiractinospora alimapuensis. The sequence goes on from NZ_CP072467.1 coordinate 3,719,656, forward strand.
ACGTACTCATTGACGGCATATCCGACTCCCACGCGATCGCGATCCAGCCGCCCAGCGGCGGTCCGGCGGAGGTGAGGCAGCGTGGCCCTCGCCGGCTCTGGGACGAACTGGAGTCGGCCTACCTGCAGTGGGTCGGTTGGGGAGAACCAAGCGTGGATCGCCTCGGTGTCACCGTGAACCGCGCCGGCCAGCACGTCTGGTTGGACAGTCCCAATAACCCTCTGACGGAGGTCCCCCATGGGAGACGGCGGCAAGCACCGTAAGCCACCCGAGGACTGCGGTATGTGCGGTGGTAAGGGCTACACCACCTGCAACAAGGACAACGAGGAAGTCCGGATCACCTGCGTCGGGTGCAATGGGAGCGGACAGCAGCCCTGAGTCCCCCTACCGCCCTTGCGCCGCGACCGCGAGGCTGTTGGCTACGGCCTTGAGGGCTGGGCTGCGGGCGGTGCCGGCGCGGGTGGCGAGGGAGATCGTGCGGGTGATGGGGGTGTCCGCGAGGTGGCGGACGACGATGTCGGTGTCGCCGGGCTCGAGGGCGATCTCGGGGGCGAGGGCGATCCCCAAGCCGGCGCGGACGAGCGCGATGATGACGGTGTAGTCGTTGCTGGCGTAGTCGACGCGGGGTTGGAAGTCCGCGGCGGCGCAGGCGCGGTTCAGGGCGGCCCGGCCGGAGGTGTCGCTGTAGGCGCCGATCCAGGTTTCCTCGGCCAGGTCGGTGAGGGGGATCGCGTCGGGGCCGAGTTCCCTCCCCGGGGGCAGCAGGAGGACGAAGCGTTCCTCCCGCAGCGGGCGCAGGGTGATGCCCGGCGAGTCCAGCGGTGGCAGGAGCCCGTACTCGTAGACCAACGCCAGGTCGGTCTCGTGGTTGTGCAGCGCCTCGATGCTCTGGGTCGCCTCCCGTTCGTCCAGGATGACCCGAAGCCCGGGGTGCCGGCGTTGGCACTCGGCGATCGCCTCGGGCACCAGGCTGCGCGCGACGGTGGGAAACGCCGAGAGCCGGACCGGTCCCGTCACGGTGGCCGCGAGTTCCGCCAGCGCCGACTCCGCCTCCTCCATCCCGGCGAGCAGCCGTTCGGTGTGGTCGACGAGCAGGAGTCCGGCGTCGGTGATGCGCAGACGACGCCCCTCGCGGACGTACAGGGTGGTGCGCGCCTCCCGTTGCAACGCGGCGAGCTGCTGTGACACCGCGGAGGGCGTCATGGACGAGGCGTCGGCGACAGCGCTCACCGTGCCCCGTCGGGCGAGTTCCCGCAGTAGCCGCAGGCGTCGCAGCTCCATCATGTAGTCGAGCTTAAAGGTATCCACGTATTTTGTCGCTGGTCTGAATCGTGGCCGTCCGCGCATCCTGTGGGCATGACCATGACACAGCCTCCGGCGACGCCCTCCACACTCAGGCCGACGTCGCCGTTCGCGGGCCCCACGGAGCTCGCCGCGCCGCCGCCCAGCACGGAGCGACGCCTACGCGCGGTGCGCGAGGAGATGGGCCGCCGGGGTCTCGCCGCGCTCGTTCTCGTCTCCCCGGAGAGCCTCTACTACCTGCTGGGGTTGGACTACCAGGGCTACTTCGCGTTCACCGCGCTCGTCATCCCCACGGTGGGCGAGCCGGAGCTGGTCACGCGGGCGATGGAGGGACCCACGGTCCGGGCGCAGGTCCCGCACTGCCGCCACCGCCCGTTCCAGGACGGTGAGGATCCGGCGACCGTGGTCGCCGCCGCGGTGCGCGGCCATGTCGCGACGGGGGACGCCCTCGGGGTCGAGGACGCGGCGATGTTCTTTCCGCCCCGGATCCGCGCCGCGTTGGCCGCCGAGCTGCCGGAGCTGGTGTGGGTGGACGCGAGCGACCTCGCGGGTCCGCTTCGGGAGGTGAAGGACGCCGACGAGATCAGCGCCACCTCCGCCGCGGCACGGCTGTCCGACGCGGCGATGAGCGCCGGGATCGGTGCCGTCCGCGCGGGTGCCCGGGAGTACGAGGTCGCCGCCGCCGTCTACCAGGCGATGGTGGCCGCCGGTGGGCACACCCCGGGGTTCGCCCCGCTGATCCGGGCCACCGCCCGGCTGGACCAGGAGCACGTGACGTGGTCGGACCAGGAGCTGGTGTCGGGTGACGGTGTACTCCTGGAGCTCTCGGCCTGTGTGCGTCGCTACCACGCCCCGCTGACTCGCACGGTCTTCGTGGGGTCGGCGCCGCCCGAGGCCGTCATCGCCCACGCCGCCGCCCAGGCGGGGATGCGCGCGATCGTCGACCACCTTCGACCGGGAGCCGTCGCCGCCGACGTGTTCGCCGCGTGGGAGAGCGCGGTGGCCGCGGTGCACCCGCAGTCCGCCCCGGAGCGGCACCACTGCGGCTACCTGGTGGGGATCGGGTTCCCGCCGAGCTGGGTGGGCGGCGGTGAGGTGCTGGGCGTCCGCCGGGGCTCTCCCCGCGTCATCCGCCCCGGGATGACGTTCCACGCCATGAGCTGGGTGCGCGATCCGATCGGGTTCGTCCTGTCCGACACCGTGCTGGTGCGTGAGGACGGAGCGGAGCGGCTCACCCAGGTCCCGCAGGACCTGACGATCGTCCCCTGAACCGCCGGCGCGGGTTCCGGAGGGGTGTCGCGACAGGAAGTGTCAGCGGGGCTCGCGGTAGCCCTGACCAGAAGAGAACGACAGGGGAGTTGCATGCGTATCACCGCCGTTCGGGCGACCCCGATCGCCGTTCCGTTGCGGGTGCCCGAGGTGTGGGCCTTCGGCCGCCGCACCGGGCAGATCAGTGTGCTGGTGGAGGTGGACACCGACGAGGGAGTCACCGGGATCGGTGAGGCGGCGGCCTATCCGTCGGTGGACGTGGTCCTCGCCGCGCTCCGGGGGCTCGAACCACTCGTGGTGGGGGAGGACCCGATGGCGGTCGAGCGGCTCACCAAGCGGGTGGAGGTGGTGGGGACGTGGCACCACATGCGTAACCAGAGCCCGGCGCTCGCCGCGGTGGACATGGCGTGCTGGGACATCGTGGGCAAGGTGTGTAGTCAGCCGTTGTCCACCCTGTTCGGTGGGGTCTTCCACGACACGGTGGAGTTCTTCTACTACGTGACCGGCGCGGAGCCGGACCAGCTACGGCAGATGGCGGAGGAGGGCACCAAGGCGGGGTTTTCGACCTTCTACCTCAAGGTGGGCGCGCCCGACCCACGGGAGGACCTGGAACGGGTGGCGGCCGTCCGGGACGGCGCGGGGGCCGCGGGGCGCATCCGGGTGGACGCCAACGAGGCCTGGTCGCCGGCGGCCGCCATCCGGATCCTGCGCGAGATGGAGCCGTTCGGGCTGGAGTTCGCGGAGCAGCCGGTCTCCGGCCGCAACCTCACCGAGATGGCCTACGTCCGGTCGCGGGTGGACACCCCGTTGCTGGCGAACGAGGCGTCCTGGACCCGCTTCGATCAGATGGAGACGGTCCGGCACGCCGCCGCGGACGCGATCTCGGTGGACAACCAGATGGACGGCGGACTGATGAACCTCAAGCGCTCCGCCGGGATCTGCGAGGCGGCGGGGCTCGGAGTGGTCAAGCACAGCCTGGGCGAGCTGGGCGTCGCGCTCACGGCATCGCTGCACGTGCTGTCGACCACTCCGAACTTCATCTACGCCAACCAGGGGTACGCGTCGATCCTCGCCGACGACATTCTCGCCGAGCCCTATGAGCATCGGGACGGTCGGCTGGCCCCGCCGAGTGGCCCCGGTCTGGGGGTGAGCCTGGACCGGGAGAAGGTGGGGCGCTACGCGGAGGACTACGCCCGTGATCCGGCGGCGTTCGCGTTCACCAGCCGGGCCACGGGAGCGGCGCACCTGCCTCGGTTGTGAGAGCGGTCAGACGGCGGGCGTGGGAGTCGTTTCCGAGTTGGAGCCGCCGAGGAGCCGGTCGCGCAGGGCCAGGATTCGGGCCCGGCGTCCCCACGCCACCACGACCAGCAGCAGGGTGAGGACCAGCGGCACGATCGGGGTGCCTTCGGAGAGCATGAAGAGATCCGCGGAGACCGCGCCCGCCATGACCAGGGCCAGGCCGGTGGCCGCGAGTCCGCTCAGCAGCGGGATCAGCAGGCCGACGGCGCCCAGCAGTTGGAGCACCCCGGTGAGGTAGCGAAGCCACTGGCCGAAGCCGAGCTCGTCGAAGAGTGAGACCTGGGCCTCCGCGCCGAGCAGCTTGCCCGAGGAGGTCATGAGGAAGGCTAGCGCCAACAGGCCCTGGAGTGTCCATAGGATTACGTTCTGTAGGCGCGACGGGGTGCGCGGGGATGCGGCTTCGGTGCTCATGCGGGCTCCTTGGTTCGGTGATTGCTACGCAAGACAATATTCCGCGATGCAACTATTGTCTAGCTCGGTTTTTGGGGAACCGATAGGTAGCCTTTGCGCATGAGCGGATGTCACCGGGTGGAGGGCTGCGACGATCCCCGCATCGCGGCCTTCGGGCTCGTCATGGACGTACGGTTTCTCCTCTCCTGTCGACTCGCGCCGGTGATGGCGCGGCACGGGATCGCCGAGCGTGACTTCGACGCCGTGCTGCAGCTCGCCCGTAGCCCCGATGGCCAGCTTCGGATGTCGGACCTCGCCGCCAAGACGGGCATGTCCACCAGCGGTATGACCCGTGTCGTCGACCGGCTCGAACGCCAGGAACTGGTCACCCGTCACCCACACCCCACCGACCGCCGCGCCTCCATCGTCGGCCTCACCGAGGACGGCGTCGCGCGACTGCGGGAACTCATGCCCGACCTGCACGCCGCCATCGACCAGTGGTTCACCGCGCGACTCTCCGACACCCAACGCGAGCAGGTACTCGGGGGGCTCGGTCTGGTCCGCGAGGCGCTCCTCGACTCCTCGGAGACCGAGCCCCCCGCGGGCGCTTTCGGTTCGCCCGGGCACTGCTGAGGGGCGGTCATCCCCCGGTGGGACGCACGTCCCCCCAGGGGCTGAATCCGTTTCCCGATCCACGGCCGATGTGGCTGGCCTCCCGTTCCTCGTACGTTCGCGGTACCGAACGACGAGGAGGAAGTCCATGTTCACCATCGCCGGAGTTACGGGCCACGTGGGATCCGCCGTGGCCGACACCCTGCTCACCGCGGGCGAACCCGTCACCGTCCTGGTCCGCCGCGCGGAGGCCGGAGAGTCGTGGCGGAGCAAGGGAGCCCGGGTGGAGGTGCTCGGCCTCGGCGACCGAGCCCGGCTCGCCAACGTACTGCGTGCCAGCGAGGGGTTCTTCACCCTGCTGCCCACCACGATGGACTCGACGGATCCCGAAGGGGACCACCGAGGGCTCGCCGACCACATCGCGGGTGCCGTCGGGGACAGCGGGGTGCCACACACCGTCATGCTGTCGTCCATCGGGGCTCAGCACGCGGGCGGGACCGGCCCGATCGCCTACCTCCACCACCTCGAGGGTGCACTGCGCGCCACCGGCACCACGTTGACGGCGCTGCGCCCGACCCACTTCCAGGAGAAGATCGAAACCGTTCTCGCCCCCGCGATACACGAGGGCGTGTATCCCGTCTTCGGCGCCACGGACCACGCCGTACCCATGATCGCCACCCGGGACATCGGCGCGGTGGCCGCGGAGCACCTGCGGGGCCGCGGGACCGACAGCGCGGTGGAGCTCCTCCTCGGCCCCTCCTACACCGAGCGAGAGGTGGCCGCGCGACTCGGCGAACTCCTGGGCAAGGAGCTCAACGTCGTCGCCCTGCCGCGCGAGAGCTGGGAGTCGACGTTGGAGGAGAGCGGGGTCTCCGCCGAGTTCGCCCCGGTGCTCGCCCAGCTCTACGACGCCGAACGCGACGGCCTACTGGCGCCCACCGGCCCGGCCCGCGTGCTGCCGACCGAGCTGGACGCGACGCTGAAGGAGGTCCTCGCGGACACCGCCTAGGCAACGCCAACCTCCGTTGATCTTGTAGTTGTCGCCAGCGTGGGCCCCTTGGTTGACGACGACGGCAAGATCGATGGGGTGTGTCCGCGCGCAGTACTGTGAACAGTGGAGTCGCGCCGCCGAGACGCGACCTGGCAGAGCGGGAGATGGTCCGCATGGTGACCATTGCGACAGTGATCGGCGTGATCTCGGCCCTCCTGATCGGCGTCAACGCGGGGATCTTCGTCGCGTTCTCGGTGTCGGTGCTCCCGGGGCTGAACCGGATACCGCCGGAGCACGCCATACCGGCGGCGCGCGGCGTCAACCGCGCCATCCTCAACCCGGTGTTCTTCGTGTTCTTCCTCGGCGCCTTGGTGGGGCCGATCGTGGCGGCGGTGTTCGCCTATATCGCCGGCGTGCCGGTGGCCGGGTGGTTGTCGGTACTGGCCGCCGTGATCTACCTGGTGGGGACGTTCGGGGTGACCATGGCGATCAACGTGCCGTTGAACAACCAACTGGAGAACGACGGTGATCCCGACCCCGAACGGGATCCGTCGGGACGGTCCGCCCAACGGTGGGCGACGTTCGCCATCCCTTGGATGAATTGGAACGCGGTGCGCTCCGTGGCCTGCGTGATCGGCCTGCTCGCGCAGGTCGGCGCGCTCGTCGCCCTCGCCTGAACCACGCGCACCGCCGAAACGACCATGGGACGGAACACGTGAAGGGTGGGCATATGGACGGCCCGGGTCAGGACGATCGCGGCGCGCCTCCGGGACCGGAGTGCGCGTGGGAGGAGGAACTCCGCCCGGCCGGCGTCGACGGCTCCCTGTCCCGCGCCTACCGCGTCAGCCTCGGCCTCTTCGCCGTCGCGATCCTCGTGGCGGCGGGGGTCGTCTCGGTCTGGACCGAGGACGCCGAACCCGGGGGGATCCTCCTCCTCGTCGTCGCCATGGCCCCGTGGTGGACGATGGTGTTCGCGCGAACCGACCACGGTCCGACCTGGGGGTTCGCCGCGGCCACCGTGGCTCCGGTGGCGGCCCTGGGCTTCGGTTGGTGGCCGGCCCTGCCCGTCGAGCTCGGCGGGAGCGCGTTGCTGACCGCCTCGGTCAGCATGCTGCTCATCGTCCTGCTGTACTCCGCCTTCGCCCCCTGGCGACGGGCCGTGGGAGCGATCGCCTCCTGCTACCTGGCGTGGCTGGTGCCGGCGGGGACCGGCTGGCTGGTCGGTGGGCAGGCCGTGGACCTGACCTCAGTTTTCCTCTGGCACCTCGGGTTCCTGTTCTGCTGGGCCGCGGGGCACGCGGCGCGGTTCAGCTTCGCCACCAGCCGGGAACTCGCCGCGGCGCGGGTGGAGCTCACCCGGCGTGAGGCCACCGAACAACGACGACAAGCGGCCCAGGAGGTGCACGACGTCGTGGCACACACCCTCGCGGTGACGATGCTCCACATCACCGCCGCACGGATGGCCGCCCGCCGAGGCGACGTGGCCGCCGCCGAGGACGCGCTCCAGGAGGCGGAGGCGCACGGCCGAGCCAGCCTGACCGACATCCGTCGCGTGGTGCGTCTGCTGCGCGGCGGCGAGAACACCGCCCCACAGCCGTCCCTCCAGGACGTGCCGGACCTGGTCGCCGGCTACCGCGCCGCCGGTGTTCCCGTCGACCTGAGCACCACGGTGACGAGTGTGCCCGCCAACGCCGGCGCGGAGCTCGCGACGTACCGGGTGCTGCAGGAGGCCCTCGCGAACGCGGCCCGGCACGGCACCGGCGGAGCGACGGCCTCACTGGAGGCGGTGCCCGGAGGGATCGCCCTCGCGGTGCGTAACCCGACACGGACCGGTGCGGCCGACGCGACTCCGGGCACCGGGGTGCTGGGGATGCGGGAACGCGCCACGGCCGCCGGGGGAACGATGAGCGCCGGCGTGGATGACGGAGGCGAGTGGGTGGTGCGCGCGTTCCTCCCCGTGGAGTCGGACGCGGCGGCGACGCGGGAGGTCACCACGTGATCCAGGTCCTGTTGGTGGACGACCAACCCCTCGCCCGCGCCGGCCTGCGACGCATCCTTGAGCCCGAGGACGACCTGACCATCGTGGGCGAGTGCGCCGACGGTGACGAAGTCGTGGACGCGGTCTCCGCCCACCGGCCGGACGTCGTGGTGATGGACGTCCGGATGCGCCGTGTGGACGGTGCCACCGCGACCCGCCACCTACGTACGGGAACCCTGCCGCCCCCGGTGCTGATCCTGACCACCTTCGACGACGACGAGACCGTCGCTGCGGCCCTGGGTGCCGGCGCGGCGGGCTTCGTGCTGAAGGACGCCCCCGGAGAGGACATAGTCCGGGCGACCCGCACCGTGGCCACCGGCGGGTCGTGGCTCGACCCACAGATCGCGGGGCAGGTGTTGGCGACCTACCGGCGGGTGTGGGGCCGGGGCGGCAAGGCAACGGCCACCGACCTCACCGACCGAGAGCGCGACGTCCTCCACCACGTCGGGCGAGGCTCCACCAACGCGGAGGTCGCCGCGGCCCTCCACGTCAGCGAGGCGACGGTCAAGACCCACCTCGGCAACATCCTCACCAAACTCGACCTCCGCGACCGCCCGGCCGCCATCGTCTTCGCCCACGACCACGGCTTGGTGTGACGACGGGAGAACGGGGGCCGTCAGCCGAGTTCGTTGGACTGTACGTCGTGGAGGAACGCCCGCCACTCTGGCCACTGTGTACGGCCGATACGGTACGCGCCGCGCGGGTGTGGGCGCGAGCTCCGGGTGGGCGTCCAGAGGTGCGACGATGCCGTGGTGACGCTCAGTGAGCTGGTCACCAATGTGGTCGTCCATTCCTTGAGCGGTGCTCCTGGGGTACATCCCGCGCTGTGCTGGATGTGGACGACACTCGGATGCGGAGCACCGTCATCGACCTCGGGGGATCACCTATCCCGGCCCCCATCATCCTCACCGGCAATCCTCGAAGACGACATGGAGGTGCGCGGGCGCGGACTGGCCGTCGTTCACCAGCTCGCTGGCGGCTGGTGGGTGTCCACGGGCAATCACGAGTGCTCCGTCACCGACGAATTCGCGTTGAACGGAGCCCAGCCCACGGGCTTCCGCTCCGCACCACCACTCACGCCTGAGGCACGCGAACGCTACCTCCGACCCAACCCCCATCGGTGAGCTGGCCCGTGCGCGCCTGCCGCACCTCGCCCTGTGTTCCCCGCTCCTCCACCGCGACAGGGACCGGGCGGGTGTCCACCCCCGACCTACCCGACCTCCGACTCCTGGAACGACGGATCTGCGTCCACCTCACCCGTCCCAACGGTTCACGTGGGTGGAGTGGACCCCGCTCTGGCGGGTGGGGGTGCACAACCATCGGGTGGATGTGTGGAAAACCTGATGGAGTGGAGAAACTTCGATGGGGGAGCGGCGCGGGACAAGGACCCCCATGGCGGGAAGGGCCCGGGCTCAACGGACGACGCGGAAGTGCTGCTTGCCATCACGGTCGCGGAGCATCACGTCGAGCGCCACCAGTTCGGAACGCAGCTCCTCGGCGTCGTCGGCCTTGTCGTTCTCCAGGGCCTTCGCTCGCGCCTTCAGCAGTGCGTTCGCCGAGGTCGACAGTTCGGGGAGACCATCGACCCAACGACGGTACTCCTCGGCGTGGGGGTCCTCCTCCATCCACGGGAATCCGTGTTCCTCCAGCGCGGCGCGCAGACGCTCGCGGTCGGGGAGGTCGCCGCCCTGGCGAAGCACCTCCCGCGCGTCCGGTCCCACCACCACGAGGTCCTTTCCGTCCACGAACACCGCGTCGACGTTGGCGCGCTCCACAGTGCGTGGACGGTTGTCGCGTACCGTGCGAAGCTCGTCGTCCCGCACGGTGACGGTGACGTACTCGCTCTCGCTCATCAGCGCGAGCACCACCCCGCCCACGATGCCGAGCACCGCGCCGCCGATCGCCGCCGGAAGCTCCGGCAGGTTCGCCGCGAGCTCCACCGGACCGGGCAGCGGCAGCCAGTCGAATCCCACCAACCACTCGGCGAGGCGGGGCAGCAGCCAGCCCAGCACCGCCCCCGCCAGCGGGAAGCCGAGCCAGATCAGGGCCCACTCTCCTCGGGGCCGCGTCAACGTGGTCTCTGGCGCTCCGTGTGGTGTCACGGTTCCCTCCCCGTACGTCATGTCCCTGACGCTACGGAGGGCGCGTCCGCCCGCGCATCGGCCGCCGGTACCCGCCGCAACGACTTTCGTCGCTCCGTTGGGCGGGCGACTCACCCCAAAGTCGCCGATTCGCCGAAGGAGGTCTCCACATCGCCCGCGAGACGCCGCCCGCGGCGCTGACCACGGTAGTTTCCCACCATGAGCACCATCGAGTCCTGGGCCCGACGCCGAGACGTCCGCGCCCGGCTCACCGACACCGGCGCGTTCGTGCTCGCTCTGGGATACATGTCCGTGTGGCTGGTCATCCTGGTGGACGACGCGACCGTGAACGTGGGCGTCCTCCAACGCAACCTCGTGCTCGCTCTCCTGGCCTGTCTGGCGCTGTGGTGGCGTCGCCGTTGGCCCGTCGGAGTCGCGGCCGTGCTGGTCCCGTTGGCGGCCGTCGCCGACCTCGGACAGGGCGCGTTGATCATCGCCCTGTTCACCGTCGCCGCGCACCGATCCACCCGGGCGACGTTGACTCTCGCCGGTGCCTTCCTCCTCCTTCGGGCCGGCCTCGTGCTGGGCTTCTCCGACGTCACCACCGATGTCGCCTGGGTGTTGGTCTTCTCCGCGACCACCACGATCGCCGCCGTGGGCTGGGGTTTCTTCGCGCGACGCAGGACCGAGCTGATGGCGTCCCTGCGAGATCGGGCCGAGCGGGCCGAGACCGAGGCGCGGCTCCGGGCCGAACAGGCACAGCGCAGCGCCCGGGAGCAGGTCGCCCGTGAGATCCACGACGTTCTGGGGCACCGGCTCTCCCTGCTCAGTGTGCACGCGGGCGCGCTCGAGTACCGGCCGGACGCCTCGCGGGACGACGTCTCCCACGCGGCCCGCGTGATCCGGGACAGCGCCCACGCCGCACTCCAGGACTTGCGCACCGTCGTCGGCGTCCTCCGCGCCCCGGTCGGTGAACTGCCCGCCCCGACCGAAGAGGACCTCGCCCGGCTCGTCACCGAGACCCGCGCGGCCGGAACCCCCGTTGAGTTCGTGCGCGCCGTGGAGGGAACCCCACCGGACGACGCCGTGCGAGCCGCCTACCGGGTGGTGCAGGAGGGGCTCACCAACGTACGCAAGCACGCACCCGGAGCGGGCGCGGACGTGCGGCTCTCCGGCTCCGCCAGGACCGGACTGACCGTGGACGTCACCAACACCCCGCCCGAACGCCCCTCCGAGCCCCCCGACACGACCGGACAGGGGCTGCTCGGTCTCACCGAACGCGTCACCCTGCTGGACGGACACCTCGAACACGGACCTGACCAGGAGGGTGGCTTCCGACTCCACGCCTGGCTACCGTGGCCCGCGTGACCGATACCGACCAGGTGAGCGTGCTCATCGTCGACGACGACCCCCTGCTGCGAACCGGCCTACGCATGATGCTCGACGGCGCGGAGGGAATCCGCGTGGTGGGCGAGGCCGCCGACGGCACCGAAGTCGAGAACGAGGTCCGCCGCACCGCCCCCGACGTCGTGCTGATGGACATCCGCATGCCCGGCATGGACGGGCTCGCCGCCACGCGACGGCTCCGATCCCGCCAGTCCGCGCCCGAGGTGATCGTGCTGACCACCTTCGACGCCGACTCCCACGTCCTGGGGGCGCTGCGGGCCGGAGCCGCCGGGTTCGTCCTGAAGGACACCTCACCGCCGGAGATCGTCGCCGCCATCCACCGCGTCGCCCACGGCGATCCGGTCCTCTCCCCCTCCGTGACCCGACGCCTGATGAACCGCGTCGCCGAGTCAGACCAGGACCGGCGCCGCCGCCAGGCCCAGGACCGGCTGGCGGTCCTGAACGAACGGGAACGGGCGGTGGCCGACGCGGTCGGATCCGGAAAGTCCAACGCCGAGATCGCCGCGGACCTCTACCTCGGGGTTCCCACGGTGAAGACCCACGTGTCCAACATCCTCACCAAACTCGACCTCAACAATCGCGTCCAGGTCGCCCTCCTCGTCCACGACGCCCGCGCGGGGGAACCGGAGTAGCAGGGACGTCGACCCGCCGACCCGCCCGCCGGACGAGCTCCCCTGACACCCGGGTTCGACCTCTGACGCCGGCACCGAAGCTCCGGGATCGGTGGATGCCAGGTCCCCCCCGGGGGGCGGCGGTCAGTGCGTGACCGCGACCGCTTCGACCTCCACCAACTGGTCGTCGTAGCCGAGGCACGCGACGCCCAGCAAGGTGCTCGGCGCGTCGTGGTCACCCATGTGCGCCCGCACCACGTTCCAGGCGGCCACCAGATCGTCCTGGCGGGAGGACGCCACGTAGACGGTCGTCTTCACGACGTTCTGCAGGTTCGCCCCGGCGCCCTCGAGCGCCGTCGCCAGGTTGCGCATCACCCGCTCCGCCTGGCCGGCGTAGTCGCCGACCGCGACGGTGTTGCCCGCGTCGTCCAGTGGACAGGCCCCCGCCGTCCACACGGCCCGAGCGGGCATGGACGCCACCGCCGCGTAGGCGTAGTCCACCGCGTCGGTGAGGTCGTCGTTGCGGACCAGTGTTACCCCGTTGGTCATGGATCTCCTCGATGAAGGTTCAGTGTTCAGCCCTGATATGTCTCATTCAACGGGCCTCCGAGCAGGGGAGTTCCGGGCGACGGGTGCTCGGAGTGTGACGTTCACGCGTGCCACGAGATCTTGCGTCGCCCTCACCCGCTATCGTCGTACGTATGATCGATATCGAGCCGGCCGCACGGCGAATGCGGAACCTGGCCGCTGGCGTTCCCGACGACGAGCTGGCCGCACCGACACCGTGTGCGGAGATGCGGGTGGGCGACCTGCTGGACCACGTCCTGACGCTCGCGTGGGCCTTTCGGCTCGCCGCCGAGAAGGAGACGACAGCGGCGGACGGCCCGCCCCCGGTTCCGAAGGCGGAGAACCTGCCGTCGGACTGGCGGACGCGGCTTGACCACCGGCTCGGCGCTCTGGTCGAGGCCTGGTCGGATCCCACCGCGTGGGAGGGAGAAACCGCGGTCGGCGGCGTGGCGGCGCCTGGCGAGGAGGTCGGGATGATCGCCCTCGACGAGCTGGTCCTGCACGGGTGGGACCTCGCCCGCGCCACCGGGCAGGAGTACGTGTGCCCCCAGGACGACGCCGAGGCGTGCTACGCCTTCGTCTCCGCAGTCCCACCCGACGATCCCGCCGCACGCGAAGGCCTGTTCGGCCCCGTGGTCCCGGTCCCCCAGGACGCCCCGTTGTTCGACCGAGTGCTGGGCCTCAGCGGTCGCGACCCGAAGTGGACACCGCCCGCGTCCGGCTGAAGTTCCTCGACCGGTTCCCGTCCCGCCCAGCCGGGACGTCTGGGGCGAGGAACCAGTCGGTGCCCGACCGGCGCCCTCCACTGTGGACCGAGCCCGCGCGTACTGCGTTCTCCGGTCGCGATGGATTTCGCTCGTGTGCTGGTCCTCCCGCCGAGGACGCCGCCGCATGTGGGGGCCCGATCGGGCTTGTCCAACACCTGCGGCCGGCCGATGTTCACCCGTTCTGTTCGCGCTCGCGGGTTTTTCGTACGCTGGGCCGGAGCCGAGAGACGGGGAGACACGCCATGCCGTGGCAGTTCTACGCGGTGCACCTGCTGCTCGGGACGGTGTTCGTCGGCTTTGGTGGGTACCGGTTGTGGCGGGAGCGCGAGCTTCGTGTCGGGGGTGTCTCGACCTATGCGGTGATCGTCGCGCACGACGTCCACTACGGTGCGGGAGATCCCGGGGGCATCCACGTCGAGAACCGGTCCGCGGATCCCGGCCGGCCCACGCGGTTCCCCTGGTCGGTCGGGACCGGGGACCGGAGCCTGACGCAGGCGCCGATCGTCGAGTTCACCACGGCGGAGGGGCGGACGGTCCGTGCGCGGTCCCGGGTCAGTACGACCGCCACGAGCTTCACCCCGGGGCGCGTCGTCACCGTGCACTATGACCTGGCCTCCCCCCAGGAGGTCGCGATCGACGGGCACGGACGTGGCCTCCTACGGCTGTTCGTCGCGATCGGGGTGTTGCTGTTCGTCATCGCCACCGTATTCGCCGTCGTCCCCGACGACGAGCTGGGGCCGTGGATCGCCGCCGGGGTGCCGCTGATCCTGGGCAGCGCCTTTCTCGGGATCGGTGGCCACGGGGTGGCGCGGGTGGTGAACACACGCCGGCGCGGGACGGCCGCCACCGGAACGATCGTCGGCGAGTCGACGTCGTCCACCCGGGAGGGCATCACGCTGTACCACCCGGTGGTGCGGTTCCAGCTCCCCACCGGGCACACCGTCGACGTGCCGTCCGAGCGTGGCCGCGTCCTCGGCCGTCCACAGCGTGGGGAGAACGTCACCGTGCGGTACCTGCCGGAGGACCCCTACCGGATGGCTCTCGCCGGAGACCGCCCGCGCCCCCTGTTCGTGCTCTTCTCGTTCGTCGGGGCACTCATTCTGGCGGGGGGACTGATCGTGACGGCGATCGTCGTCCTGTGACCCCAGCCCGGCTCGGGCCTCACATGACCATCTGGTCGAGAGTGCTCGCGCGCAGCGGTCGGCGCGCGGCGTAGTCAACCCAGGCCGCGCGCATCCGTCGGACCGCGGTGCTCAGCGTGTCCCGGTCGCCGGAGAAGGGGATCCGCACCCAGGGGGAGGTGCCGCCCCCTGGGGTGAGGGCGTCGCCGGGGAGGAGCACCACCCCGTGCCGGGCCGCGATCTGCGTGTAGGCACCGGCCTCTCCCTCGGGGAGGCGGACCCACATACTCTGTCCCCCCTGCGGACGAACCCACTGCCAGGTGGGAAGGTGTTCGGCGAATTCGTTGACCAGGTGTTCGAACCGATGGCGCAGCGCGGTCGCCCGGCGGTGGGCGAGGTCGTCCAGGACGGGGAACAGGCTTGCCGCCGCCAGTTGGGAGCAGAACTCCCCGCTCATTCCCGCCAGTGTGCGGAGGCGGAGGAGTTGGGAGATCACCTCCGCGTCGGCCCGCACCCAGCCGATCCGAAGCCCGCCCCACACCGACTTGCTCAGGGATCCCACCGTCACCACCTGTTCCCCGCCGGGGTAGGAGGCGAGCGGGGGCGGAGCGGGGTCGTCGAAGGGAAGGTCGACCATGGTCTCGTCCTCGACCAGCATCACGTCGTACTGGCGCGCCGCCGCCGCGATTCGTCGCCGCCGCGCGGGCGGGATGACCGTCCCCGTCGGGTTGTGGAACGTGGGGATCAGGTAGGCGAGCACCGGGCGGGAGCCGGCGAACCGGTCCAACAGACGCGTGACGTCCACACCTTCCCCGCCCACGGGCACCGTGCGTACGACCGCCGAGGCCGCACCGAAGAGGGCGAGCGCGCCCGGATAGGTGGGGTTCTCGCACAGCACCGTGTCCCCGGCGCTGACATACCCGCGGACCAGGAGGTCGAGCGCCTGCTGCGCGCCGTTGGTGACCAGGATCTGGTCGGGGGTGGTGGGGAGTCCGCGGTGGGTGTAGCGCTCCGCCACGGCCTGGCGCAGCGCCGGATGGCCGGCGGGGTGGACCCCGATGTCGCCGTGCACGGTGGTCAACTGGTCCGCGGCTTGGGCGTAGGCGTCCTGGAGCTCGCGTGGTGGAGCGTCCGGGGCGACACAAGCGAGCAGCACCGCGTCGGTCGTGTTCTCCTGGAACATGCTGAGGAACTGGGGGGTGTTGGGAGCGTTGCCCACGGTGTGGGCGACCGGCTGGCTCCGAGGCGCCACACGCGTTCCGCTGCCCTGTCGACGCAGAACGTAACCATCCTCACGCAGTCGGTCGAAACAGGCCACGACCGTGCCTCGCCCCACTGCCAGCAGCGTCGCCAGCCGACGTTCCGGAGGCAGCGGGGTGTCCGAGGGGAGGGTGCCCTCGTCGATCAAGGCACGAAGACGCGTGGCGAGCAGCAGATACAGCGGTCCACGCCCATTCGCCCACCGGCCGAGCAGGGCGGACAGAGCCTCGGGGGAGATTGGTTCAGGCACAGAACCAATAATGCAGTATTGGACCTACACCTGGAATCAGAACTGGGAGAAACTGCGGCACATGGCACAGAACGACGCGTTCGACCCGACCACCCCCGAGCTTTCCCCCAGCTCCCGCGCGATCCACACCGAGGCACCGGCGGACCTTGGCGGCGCGCCGCTCGGGATTCCGTTGTACCAGAGCCAGGTGTATCGCTTCGCCAAGGCCGACCAGCTCGCCGACGCGTTGGCGGGCCCGGGAGCTCCCTTCGTCTACGGCCGGCACGGAAACCCCACCGTGGCGGCCTTCGAGCAGGCCATGGCCGACCTGGAGGGTGGCGCCGCCGCGTGGGCCGCCGGTTCCGGTATGGGCGCGATCACCTCGACCGTCCTGGGGCTGTTGGGCGCGGGGGACCACGTGGTGGCGCAGAACGCCATCTACGGCGGCACCAGGACCGTGCTCAGTGACCTCGCGGCCCGGTGGGGCCTGGAGGTCAGTTACGTCGACCCCACGCCCGACGCCGTGCGCGCCGCGCTGCGTCCCAACACCAGGCTGGTGCACCTGGAGACCATCGCCAACCCGACCGGCGCCGTGCACGACCTCAAGGGCATAGCCGCGGTGGCCCGGGAGGCGGGTGCCTACACGGTCGTGGACAACACGTTCGCCACACCGTTGCTCTGCCGCCCGATCGAACACGGGGCGGACATCGTG
The DNA here is from genome assembly GCF_018437505.1 of Spiractinospora alimapuensis. NCBI lineage: Bacteria > Bacillati > Actinomycetota > Actinomycetes > Streptosporangiales > Nocardiopsidaceae > Spiractinospora > Spiractinospora alimapuensis. Next base: position 3,736,312 of record NZ_CP072467.1, read on the forward strand.
GTCCACTCCGCCACCAAGTACATCGGGGGACACGCCGACGTACTGGGCGGCGTCGCGGTGTTCGCCGACCGTGGCGTGCTCGACACGGTGTGGCCCCGCGTCGCCGAGTACGGCTCAGCGCTGGACCCGTTCGCGGCGTGGCTCCTCGCCCGGGGGCTGCAGACCCTCGGTGTGCGGATGCGGCAGCACAGCGCCAACACCCTGGAGCTCGCCACGCGCCTGGATCGGCATCCTGGGGTACGCCGCGTGCACTACCCCGGCCTCCCGGACCACCCCAGCCACGCCCGTGCCACGGAGCTGCTCGACGGAGGCTACGGCGGGGTCCTCGCCTTCGAACTGGACGGAGGCCGCGAGGCCGGCCGGACGTTCATCGAGGCGGTGCGTCTGGTCTCGCTCTCCGCGTCCCTCGGTGACGTCAAGTCACTCGCCATGCACCCCGCGACCGTCTCCCACCGCCACCTCACCAGTGAGGAACTCGCCGCCGCCGGCATTGACGAGGGGCTCATCCGGTTCAGCGTCGGGATCGAGGACGTCGAGGACATCTGGCGGGACGTGGACCAGGCCCTCGCCCACGCGACCGGGGCCTGAGGACGGCCACCGTCCACCGGCCGGGTCACAGGGGGTCGCTCACCCGGGGAGGACGCGCAACAGCGCGTCGCGCGCGGCGGCGTGCCGCGTTCCGGCGAGACGCGTCATCCACCGCGACGAGGTGACCACGCGTTGCGCCGGCCCGCGCCGTCGGGCGTCGTACCGCGCCAGCGCACGGGGGACGTGATCCTCTCGCGCGAGGGCCCGCGTGAGCGCGACGGAGTCCAGGAGCGCCTGGCAGGCTCCCTGGCCCAACGACGGGGTCATGGCGTGTGCGGCGTCCCCCACCAGTGCCACGTTTCCCACCACGAACGACGACAGGTGCGGCGCGAGCTCGTGGATCGGGTGGCACAACACCTCGTCGGCGTCCGCCTCGGCCAGGATCCGTGGGATCGGTGCGTGCCACCCGCGGAACCGCGCGCGGAGATCGGCGAACGACTCCGTGCTGGTGGGCGCCGTCGCGACGGCGGCGTACCAGTTGGTGGTGCCGGGCCCCTGCGGCGTGATCCCGAAGATCTGTCCAGGTCCCCAGGTCTCACCGTATTCGGGCGGCCGTACGTCGGTCACGCCACGCCACGCGACGACCCCCGCGTAGCGCACGCGAGCGACGTCGTCGAAGAACGCCCCACGGACCGTGCTGCGAATGCCGTCGGCACCGACGACGAGGTCGTAGTCCCGCCTGAGCTGGGACGGATCAGTGATGGTGACCCCGGTCGACACCCGTGCCGTGGGGATCGCGGACCGGAGGAGCTCCATCAGCGCACCGCGGGACAACATCCGCACCGGCTCGCCGTGCCGGCGTTCGATCCGCTCCAGCGGCAGGCGGGAGACGCGGCGCCCGTCGGGGCGGCGGACCGTGGCGGATCGGTACGGCACCGTGCGCGCGTGGAGGTCATCCCCGAGGCCGAGCGCGCGGAGGGCGTCCTGTGCAGACGGGTGGATCCCCAGGGCGGTCCCGGTCGTGACGACGTCGGGCCAGCGCTCGAGGACCGTCACGTCCCATCCGCCCCTCACCAGACCGACACTGGTCGCGAGGCCGCCGATCCCGGCGCCGATGACGACGGCCGTGCGTGTCACTCTCCTCACCTCCACAATGGACTACCCCATCAGTGGTACCACTAATGTGGTGGTTTGGCGAGTGGATAATGGAGCGCGATGGTGGAGAACCGAGAACGCCGCGACCGACTGCGAGACACCGCGATCGAAGTGCTGGCGGCGGATGGTGCCCGCGGGCTGACCCATCGTGCGGTGGACCGAGTGGCGGGACTTCCGCAAGGAACGACCAAGAACTACTTCGGGACCCGCGACGCGCTACTGGAGACGACCGCCGAGCGGTGTGTGGAGCGGTACTGGATGGAGCTGCGCACGGCGCAGGACGAGGTCGTGCGCGATCGGGCCACGTTGCTCGACCTGCTCACGCGGCTGGTCGACAGAGCGGTGACCCACAACCGGTCACGCCTCGTCGCGTATCTGGAGCTCCACGCCGAGGGATCGCGCCGCCCGGCGATCCAGGAGGTCCTCGCGCGCCTGACCGAAGCGGATCTCGACGCGCACCTCGACGCCCAACGGCAGGCCGGTCTCCCCGCGACGCGGCGCAGCGCGGCGATGGTCGTCCTCGGGGTCAACACCGCGCTCACCTACCTGGTGACGCAACCGCGCTCGACGCTGGAGGCGTACGGGCTGGACGACCCCGGCACCTACCTCCGTGACCTGCTGACGGCGGTGTACCCGTCGTCGGAGGCGTCGGAGTGACGCACTCCCGCCCTCTCGCGGGGACTCGGCGGGGCTTGTCGTACGGTCAGTCGGCCCCAAGGCGAGCCGGGGTCCGGTAGGGACGTCGATGCGCGACCGTACGGGGATGTGGTGTCAAGTGCGGTCGTTGAATCAGGGGCGGTGCCCTCCGGCGAGGGTTCCGCCGGTGGTCGGCCCACCGGACATCCCTTGAATCGGCTATAGCGGCGGCGAGGAAGCCTTCCCGCCCGAGGCCAGCCGGTCGTTCACCGTCTGCCGCCATGGTGGTGTCACGGCGAGGGGAGGTGGATACAGGCGGCATGACCTTCGTCCTGATCACACTGGCGTACGCCAGCGTCGCGGTCCCCACCCTGTTCGCGGAGCTCGTGTATCTCCTGGTCTTTCGGCGGAGGGCGGGATCACCGCCACCACCAGGACCTCTCGGTCCGGGTCCGTACGACGCGCGGCACCAGTGGCGCACCGTGCAGCCTCCGGCCGGGGGAGTGAGGCGGAGCGGCGAGCCGTGTTCCGCTACTGGGTGTCGTCACTGGGTCGCCTGACACGGATGTCGTATCCAGGGAGTGGACGCATTGGTGAGCTGCCCCGCCAGAGTCGACTAGGTCGTGTTCTTTTGCGGGCTTTCGGATGAGGGAGCGGCCGTCGCCCCGGCGATCGTGAGCCCCCGGCACCCCCAACAGTGCCCCCAAGAGGCACAGCGGTGCAAGATTCACGACCTGGTGGCGAACGCGGCGATACCGCTCGACCAGGTTCAGCCAGGACGCGGGAGTTGGGATCACGCGCGGGTGGACCGTGCGGGGCATGGAGGTCGAAGAGTGGGCCCATGTCCGACCCGGCTGTTGGTGCGGCGCGAAGGCATCCCAGGTGCTCCACACGGCGTTCTGTTCAGGCCGGCGCGTGCGGCCACGGATCGTGCCGACTCGTCGGCGTTCGTGGCCGGTTTGTCCTGCGGCCTCGCGGCACTCATCACCCCGAGCTGGACGTCGGTGATCGCGTGCGTCCGGGACAGGGGGGCGCGAGGTTTCGCGGATACCACCCGGGGGGTAGGGCCGGGATTCCCCGCACGGACCCCGCGAGAACGCCGATTCCCACGCGCGGGAGCCCTCAGCTTCCACGAGGCACCAGCGAATACCAGCCGGCGCCCTCGGTCCGGCTGGTGCGAGAACGTGGCGGGATGCGCCGGGCCGCTAGGCGTCCTTGAGCGCGGCGGCGGCTTCGGCGCTGCTGTCCTGGAGGAACGTGGTGCACCGTTCGGCCTCGTCGGTCTCCCCGATCTCGCCGGCCGCGCGCGCGAGCACGTGCAGGCAGCGCAGGAAGCCGCGGTTGGGCTCGTGCTCCCACGGGATGGGGCCGTGCCCCTTCCAGCCGGACCGACGCAGTTGGTCCAGCCCACGGTGGTAACCGGTGCGCGCGTAGGCGTAGGCCGTGACCACCTGGCCGTCGGCGATGGCCCGCTGGGCGAGCTCCGCCCAGGCCGCGGAGAACGTGGGATACTTGGCCGCGACCTCGGTGGGGTCGCTGGCCGCGGCGAGCGCGGCGGCGGGTTCGGGGGTCTCCGGCAGGTAGGTGGGAGGCGGCCCACCGAGCAGGTTCTCGTGCATCGGACTCATGCCCCCAGCATGCCAGGCCACAACCGGACCCGGGCCGGGGTCGCCCCTGGGGCGACCCCGGGGGCGCGTCACTTCACGCGGGTGCCGGCGGAACGCAGGTTCTGGCAGGCCTCCACCACGCGCTCGGCCATGCCGGCCTCGGCGGCCTTGCCGTAGGCGCGCGGGTCGTAGGCCTTCTTGCTGCCGATTTCGCCGTCGATCTTCAGCACACCGTCGTAGTTCTTCATCACGTGGTCGACGATCGGCCGCGTGAAGGCGTACTGGGTGTCGGTGTCGACGTTCATCTTCACGACGCCGTAGTCGATCGCGGCGCGGATCTCCTCCTCGGTGGAGCCGGATCCGCCGTGGAACACGAAGTCGAAGGGCTTGGTCTTGCCGTACTTGGCGCCGACGGCCTCCTGGGCCTCCTTGAGGACCTCGGGGCGCAGCTTCACGAAGCCCGGCTTGTAGGAGCCGTGCACGTTGCCGAAGGTGAGAGCGGTCATGTAGTAGCCGTTCTCGCCGAGGCCCAGCGCGTCGGCGGTCGCCAGCGCGTCCTCGGGGGTGGTGTACAGCTTCTCGTTGATCTCGCCGACGATGCCGTCCTCCTCACCACCGACGACGCCGACCTCGATCTCCAGGATGATCTTGGCATCCTTGCACTGGGCGAGGAGCTCCTTGGCGATCTCCAGGTTCTCGCCCAGCGGGACCGCGGACCCGTCCCACATGTGCGACTGGAACAGCGGCTCCTCACCGCGTGCGACCCGCTCCTTGGAGATCGCGACGAGCGGCCGGACGAACCCGTCCAGCTTCTCCTTCGGGCAGTGGTCGGTGTGCAGGGCGACGTTGACGGAGTACTTCTCCGCCACCACGCGCGCGTACTCGGCGAACGCGACCGACCCGGTGACCATGTCCTTGACCGTCGCGCCGGAGAGGAACTCGGCCCCGCCGGTCGACACCTGGACGATGCCGTCACTCTCCGCCTCAGCGAACCCCCGCAGCGCCGCGTGCAGCGTCTGGCTGGAGGTCACGTTGATCGCCGGATAGGCGAAGCCCTGGGACTTCGCGCGGCTGAGCATTTCCGCATAAACCTCGTGGGTCGCGATAGGCATGGTGATACTCCCTGGTGAACCGGGGCGCGGATGGCCAGATTGGACACCTCTCACCGTAGTGGGTCCAGGACGAACACGGCCGCCGTGGCACCCCACTAAGAGGTCTAGACCATTATGCCAGGGTCGACCCCAGTGCGGGATTTCCCGCACTCTCCGTTACGGATTGGACGGAAAACTACGGTGATGGTGGGAAGAACGGGACTTTTTTGACATCAGAGGCATCGATTGTTGGCCTGATCCACGCTAGATTCTGCTGCGTGGGGCGACATCGGAACGATCCTCGTGGCACAGGCCAGGTGCTGGCAATCGCTGGCGCGGTATTGCTATTGGTCACGCTCGTGGCCTTGGGCGGCTTTTTCCTGTGGCAGTCCATACCTTCCAGCAACAGCGCGGTCCTGGACGACGCGGCAGAGATGTCGAGCTCTGATCCCGACCCGGGCGACACGACGCTTTACCTGCGGGTCGTCGGCGACTCCAGCGACGTGCTGGTACGCGAGTCGGGTGGGCAGGTACTGACCGACACCACGCTCGGTCACGGTCAGTACGTGAGCTACGACCACCCAAGCATGGAGGTGCACATCAGCGATCCAGGAGCGGTGGAGGTGTACACCAACGGCGAGCTACAGGACCTGAGCGACGAACCCGACGACGCGACGCTCTCGGTGCGCGCGGACTGACCGGCGCGGCGACCAACCGCGCGATCCGTGTGACGTCGGCACACGGACCAGAGGCGACGGCGCACTCCGCCGCGCCTCCCATCGTCGTTCCCTGACCGCATCGGTACCTGTCGCACATCGGAGATAGCGTGTGGGCATGTCGCGATCTGCCCCCTCCTCCGCCGGACGTCGTACGGACCTGTCCGCAGCACAGGCGCGGCGCGTCGCGCTCGCCGCCCAAGGGTTCCTGGACCCCCGACCGAGTGGCGCCGCCACCCTGCGCCACGTCCGCCGGGTCGTGGACCGGGTCGGTGTGATCCAGATCGACAGCGTGAACGTGGTGACCCGCAGCCAGTACCTTCCGCTTTACTCGCGCCTGGGCCCCTACGACCCGGCGTTGCTGGACCGGGCGACCGGCAGCCGTGACCGACACCTGGTAGAGTACTGGGCGCACGAGGCGAGCCTCATCCCCCCGGACACGCACCGACTGCTCCGCTGGCGGATGGCCCGCGCCGACGAGGAGGCCTGGGGTGGGATCCGGCGTATCAGTCGGGAGCGGCCCGAGTTCGTGAAGACGGTCCAGGCCGAGGTGGAACGCATCGGCCCCGCGACGGCGCGCATGGTCGCCGCCGCTCTGGAGGAGGACCACGCCCGGGACAAGGAGCACTGGGGCTGGAACTGGAGCGACACCAAGGTGGCGCTGGAGTACCTGTTCTGGTCCGGAGCGATCACCACCGACGGCCGAACCGCACAGTTCGAACGCCGCTACGCGACCTTGGAGCAGGTCCTCCCGTCGGAGGTCCACGGGGCCCCCGACCCGGACCCCGACGACGCCCGCCGTGATCTCATGCGAATCGCCGCGCGCGCCCACGGGATCGGTACCGAGCTCTGCCTCCGGGACTACTTCCGCCTGGGAGTCCGCGAGGCCCGCCCCGCGCTCCAGGACCTCGTCGACGCGGGGGAACTCCTTCCGGTCCGCGTGGAGGGCTGGGACAGTCCGGCCTACCTGCACCCCGAGGCCAGAATCCCTCGCAACGCCTCCGCACGCGCGCTCCTCAGCCCGTTCGACTCCCTCGTCTGGCAACGCGAACGCACCGAGTCCCTCTTCGGCATGCGCTACCGCCTGGAGATCTACACTCCTGCCCCCAAACGGGTCCACGGCTACTACGTTCTCCCGTTCCTGTTCGGCGATCAGCTCGTCGCCCGCGTCGACCTCAAGGCCGACCGCAAGAACGGCGCCCTACTCGTCCGCCGGACCACCCTCGAACCCGACGCCCCGGCGGAGACCAGCACGGAGCTGACCGCGGAACTCCGCCAGATGGCCGACTGGCTCGGCCTCGACCAGGTCCGCCACGACGCGTAGGGGCCGGGATTCGCGGGTGTGTGCGAATCGCCCCGCCAGAGCAGGTGAATGCGCACATCCACCTGGTGGATGTGCGCAATTCCTGATGAGGGTGGAGAAACCCTGATGGCGGGAGGGGAGGGTGGGTTACACGCGCTCCACGATGGTGGTGTTGGCCTGGCCGCCGCCCTCGCACATGGATTGGAGACCGTAGCGGCCGCCGGAGCGGTGGAGTTCGTGGACGAGTTTCGTCATGAGGATCGCGCCGGTCGCGCCCAGGGGGTGGCCGAGGGCGATGGCTCCGCCGTTGGGGTTGGTGGCGTCCAGGTTGGCGCCCGTCTCCTGGGCCCAGGCGAGCGGGACACAGGCGAAGGCCTCGTTGATCTCGAAGGAGTCGATCTCGTCGATGCCCAGTTGTGCCTTGCGTAGGGCCGTGCGGGTGGCCGGGATGGGGCCGGTCAGCATGAGGACGGGGTCGTCTCCGGTGACCGTGAGCTGCACGATGCGCGCCAGCGGGGTGAGGCCGTGTTCCTCGACGGCACGTTCGGAGGCGATCAGCAGCGCCGCGGCGCCCACGGAGACCTGACTGGCGACGGCCGCGGTGAGGGACCACCCCTCGCGCAGTGGGGCGAGCCCGGCCATCTTCTCCAGGGTGGTGTCGGGGCGGACCCCCTCGTCGGTGTCGACGCCGTTGATCGGGGCGATCTGGTCGGCGAACCGGCCCTCGGCGATCGCGGCCGCGGCGCGGTGGTGGCTACGTAGGGAGTACTCCTCCATCTGCTCCCGGCTGAGCCCCCACTTCTCCGCGATGAGCTGTGCCCCGCGGAACTGCGAGATCTCCTGCTCGCCGTAGCGGTCGGTCCAGCCGGTGCCGTAGATGGGCAGTCCGTTGTCCAGGGAGAACTGGACGTTGGCGCCCATGGGAACCATCGCCATGTTCTCGACCCCGCTGGCGACGACCAGGTCCTGGGTGCCCGACATGACGCCCTGGGCCGCGAAGTGCAACGCCTGCTGCGAGGAGCCACACTGGCGGTCGATGGTGACGCCGGGTGTGGTCTCGGGAAGGCCGGCGGAGAGCCACGCCGTGCGGGCGACGTCCAGGGCCTGCGGTCCCGCCTGGCTGACGCACCCCATGATGACGTCCTCGACCGCGACGGGGTCCACGTCGGTCCGTTCCATCAGGGCACGAAGGACGTGCGCCCCGAGATCCGCGGGATGGGCGTCCGCCAGCTTCCCCTTCCGCGTTCCCACGGGCGTGCGGACCGCTCCAACGATGTACGCCTCAGCCATGACTGCCTCCCGGCCGACCTGTCCGTGTGCTCAGAATCCCACTGCCGTCTAACCGAACCATATTCGGTTTGTGGTCTGAAGCAAGGGCCCAGGGTCGTCTAGGAGCGGTCGGTGAAGAACGTGGAGTCCGTGGGGCCGCCGAGATTCTCCTGCGCGATCTCCTGCAGCAGGGCCACGAGCTCGGGATGGTCCTGGGGCGAGTAGTCGGCCAGCGCGCGCTCCAGAGCCGAGCGTTGGGCGGAGAGGAGGCGCCGCGCCGTGTCGCGGCCTCGGACGTTCAACGCCCACGCGGGTGAGTCCCCCGTGAGCATCGACGCCGAGGAGAGTTCGTCGCGTACCGCCGGCAGGCGCTCGGCCGAGTCCGGTGCCCGCGCCACGAGTTGGTCCAGGGTGAGCGGGCCGGACACCGCGAGCTGCGTCAACGCCCAACACGCCGCCGGCGACAGCGTGACCCCCGCCGCCTCCGCCAGGCGTTCGTACATGCGCCGGGTCCCCTCCTTGCCCGCGTGGTGGTAGGCGAGCCGTTCCACGCGGTCCAGGGCCGCCCGCTCCGTCCACACCGGCGCCACGGACTCGTCCAGGTCCGGGGTGGAGATGGTCGTGCGCAGGTGCACCTGCCGCAGGAGCAGCGCCAGCACGAACCCCGCCGCGGCCACGGGCACGGCCGAGAGGAACACTGAGTCCACCGCGTCGGCGTAGGCCACGATGAAGTCGCCGTGGGCCTGCGCGGGGAGGTGTTCCACCTGGGACGGGTCGTGTTGCAGCGATTCGGCGGACACTCCCGCCGGCAGCGGAGCGGTCCCGAGACGTTCCTGGATGTTCTTGGCGAGCTGGGAGGCGAAAACCCCGCCGAACACCGATGTCCCGAAGGCGCCGCCGATCGAGCGGGAGAACGTGACCGCCGACGTGGCCGTTCCGAGGTCGGAGTAGGACGCGGCGTTCTGCACGGCGGTCACCACCACCTGCATCACCAGGCCCAGCCCGATACCGAGCAGCAGGAACGTCGACCCCATCACCAAGTAGCTGGTGCCCACGTTGAGCTGGGTCATCAGCAACATCGCCACGGTCACGATCGCCGTCCCCGCGATGGGGTATGGCTTGTAGCGCCCCGTCCAGGTCACCAGGAGCCCGCTGAGGATGGACATGGACAGCATCCCCACCACCATGGGCGTGAGCGCGAGCCCGGACGCGGTGGGGGAGTAGCCGTGCACGATCTGGAGGAACAGGGGGAGGAAGGCGAGCGAGCCCATCATCGCGAAACCGAGGCAGAACGTGATGCCCATCCCGGTGCGGATCACCGAGCCGCGGAACAGTCGTAGGGGGAGGACGGGCTCCTCGGCGCGGCGGGCACTGACCCACCACAGGAACCCGAAGACGACCGCGCCCGCGATGAGCCCGATGATGACCGGCGAGGTCCAGGCGTAGGTCGCGCCACCCCACGACGCCGTCAACGTGACACAGACCGCGGCTCCGGACAGCAGCAACGTCCCCAGGTAGTCGATCTTGTGCTGCACGCGGCGCGAGGAGGAGGGCAGAACGGCGACCACCATCGCGAGGGCGATCGCCCCGATGGGCAGGTTGATGTAGAAGACCCACCGCCATGAGAGGTGGTCGACGAAGAGCCCGCCCAGCAGCGGTCCAGCGACGCTGGCGACACCGAACGCGGCGCCGATGAACCCCTGGTAGCGCCCGCGCTCCCGGGGCGACACGACGTCGCCGACGATGGCCTGGGCCAGGACCATGAGCCCCCCGCCGCCCACACCCTGGAGCGCGCGGAACAGGATCAGGCTCAGCATGTCCTGCGACTGGCCGGACAGGACCGATCCGACCAGGAAGATCACGATCGAGGCGATGAAGATGCCCTTGCGCCCGTAGAGGTCGCCGAACTTCCCCCACAGCGGTGTGCTCACGGTGACGGCCAGCAGGTACGCCGTGATCACCCAGGAGATGTGGTTGAGTCCGCCGAGGTCGGACACGATGATCGGCAACGCCGTCGCCACGATCGTCTGGTCCAGCGCGGCGAGCAGCACCGAGAGCACCAGCGCGGTCATGATGAGGGCTACCCGGGGGGACTCGCTCCCGCCGGTGGCGGCGTCTCCTGCACTGCGCTCAGCTTCCATCAGGACGACAGTACTTTACGTAGTTAGACAATTACTCTAAGACGCGCTGTTTGTGTCGGTTTAGCCGAATCTCATTCGGTTAAAGTGTCGGCGTAGGCATGACACACACCACATGGGAGTGCCGATGCGCGGCGACATCTACGAGGCGGAACACGACCTGTTCCGTGAGTCGGTGGTCAAGTTCCTCCAGCGGGAGGCCATCCCCTTCCACGAGGCCTGGGAGCACGAGGGGATCGTGCCCCGTGAGGTGTGGAGCAAGGCGGGGGAGATCGGTCTCCTCGGCCTGGGCGTCCCCGAGGAGTACGGCGGCAGCGGCTCCCGCGACTTCCGGTTCAACGCGATCGTCGCCGAGGAGCTCGCCCGCGCCGGGACCAGCGGCCTCGGATTCTCGCTGCAGAACGACATCATGGCGCCCTACCTGACCGACCTCACCACCGAGGAGCAACGCCAGCGCTGGCTTCCAGCGTTCTCCACGGGGGAGTTGATCGCCGCCGTGGCGATGACGGAGCCGGGCGCCGGCAGTGACCTGCAGGGGATCCAGACCACGGCCACCCGGGATGGCGACCACTACGTCGTCAACGGCCAGAAGACGTTCATCAGCAACGGCATCAACGCCGACCTCGTCATCACCGCCGTCCGCGTCGGCAACGAGACGGGCGCCCGCGGGATGGCGCTGTTGGGCATCGAACGCGGCATGCCCGGCTTCGAACGCGGACGCAACCTTGACAAGGTGGGGCTCAAGGCCCAGGACACCGCGGAGCTCTACTTCGACGACGTGCGGGTGCCTCGAGCGAACCTCATCGGCGAGGAGGGGCAGGGGTTCATCCACCTCATGGAGAACCTCCCGCAGGAACGCCTCTCCATCGCGGTATCCGCGGTCGCCGGCGCCGAGGCCATCCTGGAACAGACCATCGACTACTGCCGGACCCGTCAGGCCTTCGGCCGCTCGATCGGGAGCTTCCAGAACACCCGTTTCGTCCTCGCCGAACTCACCACCGAGGTCGAGATCGCCCGCACCTACGTCGACCGGGCGATCACCCAGCACAACGCCGGTGCGCTCACCGCCACCGACGCCGCCAAGGCCAAGTGGTGGACCACCGAACTCGCCAACAAGGTGATGGATCGGTGTCTGCAACTCCACGGCGGGTACGGCTACATGATGGAATACCCCGTAGCGAAAGCGTGGGCGGACGCCCGCATCCAGTCCATCTACGGGGGGACGACCGAGATCATGAAGGAGATCATCGGACGTTCGCTCGACCTGTGACCTCCTCCCCTCGGAGCGCACAGAACACCCCCCTCCCCCCGGAGGGCACAGTCCCTGGAGGACGCGATGACCGGCAACTACGACGGTTTGATCGTTCTCGGCCTGATCGTGCTGCTGCTGGTCTTCGGCCTGTCACGACTGCGCCGTCGGATCCATATCCCGTGGGCGACCGGGAGCATCGTCGTCGTGTTCATCCTCGTCGTGCTGATGTTCTGGGCCGTGTCATGGGCCTGACCCGACCCCCCAACCTCCGTTGATCTTGTAGTCGTCGTGACGACGGGGGTTCGTCGCGACGCTCACGGCAAGATCGACGGTGCGGGAACGCGAGGGGGCTCAGGCCTCCTCGCGCATCGGGATCTCGAACCACACGAACTTGCCCTCGGGAGTCGGCCGCGATCCCCAACGGCTGGCCAACTGGTCCACCAGGTACAGTCCCCGGCCGCCCTCGTCGTCGGCCGTCGCCGTCCGGATCCGGGGTAGGCGCAAGTCGTAGTCGAAGACCTCGACCCACACCGAGGCCGCACCATGGCGGAGCCGCAGCAGGAACTCTCGCTTGAGGTCCTCACCCGCCGGGGCGGCACCGCCCTCCAGCAGGTCGGACCAGTCCTCGCTGAACTCGTCCCCGCTGTCGGCACCGAAGTCGATGCCGTCGACCTCGGAGAAGTCCCGGCGGATCGACGCCGGCGCGGCGTGGAGCACCACGTTGGTGACCACCTCCGACACCAGCAGACTCGCCAGGTCGGCCTGGCCCTTCTCCATGCCCCAGGCGTCGAACGTGTCCGTGGCCATGTGCCGCGCATCGCCGACCGTCTCCGCCTCCGCCACGAACCAGCTCTCCCGCAGACCGAGCTCGGAGGGGTGGGAGCGGACGACGAGCAGCGCGGTGTCGTCGTCGCTCTCGCCCGGGATCGCGTTCACCGCGGCCTGGGCGATCCGCTCGACGTCGGCGTCGGCAACGTCGCGCAGCCGGTCACGGAGCAGATTGAGCGACAGTGTCGGGTCCGGCGAGCCACCGTGCCCCTTACGGTCCAACAGGCCGTCGGTGTACAGCAGAAGCGTCGATCGAGCGGGAAGAGTGAGCTGCGCCTGGTGGTAGGCGGCCGAGTCGTAGGGGATCCCCTTGGGCTTCACCCCACCGAGCAACGCGTCGGAGACCTCTAGAGCGAGATCGTCCACCTCACCGTCGACGATCAGCAGCGGAGCGGCGTGCCCGGCGTTCGCGTAGAACAGCTCCCGCAGCCACGCGTCGTACACCAGGTAGAGACAGCTCACCCGAGGCGGCGTCCGCTCACCCTCCGGGCCCGGGCGCCCGAGCTGGCGCACCCACTCGTCCAGCTCGCGCATGATGTCCGCCGGCTCACGGTCGGCCTGCGCGAACGCGCGGATCGCCGCACGGACCTGCCCCATCACCGCCGCGGCGTGTGGGCCACGCCCCTCGACGTCGCCCACGACGATGCCCACCCGGCCCGCGGAGAGCGGGATGACGTCGTAGAAGTCCCCGCCGACCTGGGTTTGGATGCCGTGCCCGTGCACCTCGAGGGGGCGGGCCGGTATGTAGCGGTGCGCGATCGACAGGCCGTCGAAGTTCGGGAACTCATGCGGCAGCAGGTCCTTCTGGAAGGCCAGTGCCGTACTGCGCTCCTCCTCGAACAGGCGCGCGTTGTCGATGGCGAGCGCGACCCGAGAGGCGATCACGCCGACCATGTCGCGATCGAAGCCGTGGTAGCGGGTACGGGTGCGCGGTGACAGCGAGGACAGTCCCAGCATGAGGACTCCCAGCAGCTCCCCCCGGGCGCGCAGCGGGGCCGCGATACCCGACGTGACCCCGACCTGTTCGGACACCTTGGCGGCGATGGAGCCCGGCTCGTCGCCGGTCTGGTCGAAGTCGCGGACCAGGATCGTTTCCTGGTTACGCATGGCGGTCGCGGCGAAGTGGTTGGGGGGGTAGTAGACCTCTTCCCCCACATCCGACCACGAGCGCGGCGGCGGCGACCACGACTCCGCGTGCACCGACACCCGGCGGATGAGCCGGTCGCCCTCGAAGAGGTCGATGAAACAGTGATCGGCGAACTGCGGCACCAGGATCCCCGCGACCTCTTTCAGGGTCGCCTCGAACTCCAGCGAGTTCGCCAGCCGGCTACCGATCCGGTCCAACAGGCCGTAGGACTCCTCGGTGCGGCCACTCTCCAACGCGGGGCGCACGAGCACCAGGATCCCGTCCACCCGGTCGGGAGCCGACGGGTCGCGCAGCGGGACACCCTGAACCTGGACGTACATCCAGGTCGCGTCGCCCCGAACCACCGCGAGGGTGCCTTCCCAGGGATTCCCACCCGCCACCTGGCGGATGAGGTCGCGCGCGAGCTCGTGATCCGCCGCGTGTACCCCGACGTCGGCGAGGGTGCCGACCACGTCGCGGTCCGGTGACAGATCGAAGAGATCCTCCGCGGCGCGGTTCATCGAGCGCAGCCGCCCCGCCTGGTCGAGGACCAGGGTTGCGATCTGTGCTCGGGAAAGCACCGTGTCGGTGGACAGCGCACCACCGCCGGAGTGATCTTCCCACCCCTTCATGCAGTCGCCACCTCGCAGTCCCGAGCCGCAGTGGGCCCCGTACCTCGGCGGGCTGGGCAAGTTACACGAGCCCCGCCATAGTGCGAGAGTAGCAACACGGCCGACATGCCCGCAGGCCAACCCTTCAGTCCGCGCCCGCCGACAGCGGCGGGCGCCGGTTCGTCAGCGGGATGGGGATCCCTTCGTCGCTGGCCAGGGCCGCGATCAGGGCTTGGCAACGAAAATGTGCGTCGCGGTGTCCCGATCGAGGTCAGTGCTGTCGTCCTCGGAACCGACGCGTCCCACCCGGACGTCGCCACCCTTGGTCTCCACCACGACGGTCTGTCCGGGGCGCACTCCGGACGCGGAGAGGGTGAGCATGAGGTCGACGTCGCTCTGGAGCTGCTCGCTGATACGGCGCACCGTGACGGTCACGGGGGTCCGGTTGGCCACGTCGGTCATGGGGACGATGTGGTCGCCCGAGAAGGGTTCGGTCTTGTAGTCGTCCAGGCCCAGTTCGTTCAGGCCGGGGATGGGGTTGCCGTGTGGGCACGCCGAGGGGGCGTTCAACAGGCGGACGAGTCGTTCCTCGACGGCCTCGGAGATGACGTGCTCCCAGCGACAGGCCTCGACGTGGACGTCCTCCCAGGGGAGACCGATCACGTCCACCAGCAGTCGCTCCGCCAGGCGGTGCTTGCGCATGACGTGCGTCGCCAACCGCCGTCCCTCGTCGGTCATCGCGAGGTGACGGTCGCCCTCCACACGCAGTAGTCCGTCGCGTTCCATCCGCGCCACGGTCTGGCTTACCGTGGGGCCACTCTGCTTGAGCCGCTCCGCGATACGTGCGCGCAGCGGGACGATGCCTTCTTCCTCCAGCTCGAAGATCGTCCGGAGGTACATCTCCGTGGTGTCGATCAATCCGTGTGCGGTCAAGGCTCCCCTCCCTCCGGGCTGAAGCCGGGACGTGAGGTAATAACGGCGGTGCGCAGGCGTGGATTCCCGCGTCGTGCTGGAGCGCTGCGCGGTCCGGGGTTACGTCGGTCCGCGGGAGCGACCGAATCGGTGGCGGGTGACGTCCACCGGCGGGTCAATGATATCGCCTGCCGCCGACACCAGGCGCGCTGGCTGTGTCGCAATTCACATCATTCTGTGTGGGGTGGTGCGCGAAGAACCTGGTGAGAGAGAAGATTCGGCCCATCGCCGCCCGCTCGAAGTGTGGCGGAGTACGCTTGGCCGAGTGACCGAGATCGAGATTCCCGCGAACATCCTGCCCAAGGACGGACGCTTTGGTAGCGGACCGTCCAAAGTCCGTCCGGAACAACTTCGGGCCCTCGCAGAGTCCGGCACCGGAATCCTGGGGACCTCCCATCGTCAGAAGCCGGTGAAGTCGCTGGTGGGTCGGGTGCGATCAGAGATCGCCCAACTGTTCTCACTGCCCAGTGGCTACGAAGTGGTCCTCGGAAACGGCGGTGCGACGGCGTTCTGGGACATCGCCGCCCACGGACTGATCCGCCAGAAGTCGCAGCACCTGTCCTTCGGTGAGTTCTCGTCGAAGTTCGCCAAGGCCGCGAAGACCGCGCCGTGGCTCGACGAACCCACCATCATCACCAGTGAACCCGGAACCCACCCGGAACCCGTGGCCGAGGCCGGTGTCGACGCCTACGCGCTGACGCACAACGAGACCTCCACCGGTGTCGCCGCGTCGATCCACCGGGTCTCCGGCGAGGACCCCGACGCGTTGGTGCTGGTGGACGCCACCAGTGGCGCCGGCGGTCTGCGTGTGCAGATCTCGGAGACCGACGTCTACTACTTCGCGCCGCAAAAGTGCTTCGCCTCCGACGGTGGCCTGTGGATCGCCGTCATGTCGCCGCGAGCCCTGGAGCGTGCCACCGAGATCGCGCAGAGCGACCGGTACATCCCCGAGTTCTTCTCGCTGTCCACGGCGATCGACAACTCGCGCAAGGACCAGACCTACAACACTCCCGCTCTGACCACGCTCATGCTGTTGGAGTCGCAACTGAGCTGGATGAACGAGCAGGGCGGTCTGGACTGGGCGGTGCAGCGCACCGGAGAGTCGGCGGAGATCCTGTACTCGTGGGCGGAGAAGACCGCTTACACCTCACCGTTCGTTCAGGAACCGCGGTTCCGCTCCTCGGTGGTGGGAACGATCGACTTCTCCGACGAGGTCGACGCGAGCGCGGTCGCCGCGACCCTGCCAACGGCGTCGTGGACACCGAGCCGTACCGCAAGCTCGGCCGCAACCAGATCCGGATCGGCATGTACCCTGCCGTCGAACCCGCCGACGTGCGGGCCCTCACCGAGTCCATCGACTACGTCGTGGAGCGCCTGGCCTGATCCGCCCGCCGCACTGACCTCGACACCCCGGGGCCCGTCCCACGCCCCAGTGCGACGGGCCCCGAGGTTTCCCGGTGGTCGGACGCCGGCGAATCGGCCACGTCCGCGCGCGGGCGCCCAGTCCGTGGCGCCGTCGCTCTCGTGCGCACGTGGTCGAGGGGCCGGGCGCGATGCTCGTCGAGCTCGGGGCCGGGGGGGGCGCGGCTCCTCGCGACCCGCGGTCGCGCGGGCCCTCACCCACACGCGTCGGCGGAGAGCCGAGCCGCGGGTGGCTACAGGTGGTCGCTCCCGCGAAGCCCGGCCACACAGTGAGCGGGCTCCTCTGTTCGCGGGCGGCATGGCCCTGCGCGGGGGGCCGGGGTCTGGAACGTCGATCGCCGACCGACCGACGGAACGTGGCCGGCGGGCACGTTCCGCGTCACGGGTCGGTCCGCGCCATCCGTTCACCACCGGACGGCGGGACGTCCGAGTTCGGGTGGTGGGCCATGTCGAATGCCCGGTGGGCCGTCGCCGTGCCCCCGGTCAGGCGCGGCGGAGGAGGAAGACGATGGCGCCCAGGGCGAAGAGGGCTGTTCCGCCCGCGACGAGGATCGGCCAGCGCATGGCGGATCCGCCGGGCGGGGGCTGGGCCTCCGTCGCGCCGCTCGCGTCGTCCGCCTCGGTGTCACTCTCGTCGGGCTCCACGGACTCCCCACCGGGGCCGCCGTGGCGTTCGGACAGCGGAACCCGCCAGACCGGGCTGTGCTCGCCCTCAGAGCTGATCATCACCGCGGTTCCGTCGCGCGTGTGGGTGATGCCCTCTCCCTGGTCCTGCTGTGGGAGGGGCAGCGTTCCCATCGCGGTGCCGGGGACTCCGTCGGAGGAGTCGTAGACGGTGGCGTTCCAGTAGGTCCGGATGATGTAGCTCTGCCCGTCGGGGGCCATGCTGGCGCCCGTGGCGTAGACGGGCGCCTGACCCACGTGGGTGAGGGTGTTGGTCCCCTCCGGGGAGAGCTCCTCGGGCGCCGCGTAGAGCCCTCCGGAGACCTCCTTGCTGGCGACATAGAGCCGGTTGTCCCGTGGGTCGACGAACATGCCCTCGGCGTCACGCCCCCCGTCCTCGTAGGAGAGCGTGTAGGTCGTCGCCTGGACCTCCTGGTCGCTCAGGTCCGACGGTTCGGGAAACTCGTAGATCCGGACGTTCGGCCACGCGCCGGCGAAGTTGTCCCCGATGTCGCCCACCAGGATGGCCGGTTCCCCGTCCTCGCCCTCCCGGATCGCGACCGACTCCCAGTCCCGCGCCTCAACCCCCGCGCCGGTCACTCGCAGGACCGCGAGAGTCTCGCCCTCGGAGTCCACCGCGTAGACGTCGGGCGTCATGGCCGGGCCGCTGTCGTTGTGCGTGTAGTAGACGTCCTCGTGCCGCTGCGAGGCCACCAGCCCGCTGGATTCGCGGATGTCCGGATCCTGGAACGTGAAGGCCTCCTCGGCGGCGGACGGCATGGCGTCCCCGAACGCGGGCGTGGGCGCCATCGCGACGGCTCCCACCCCCAGCAGGAGTGCGAGCGAGGCGATCGTGGTTCTCAGGCGTTGGAGCATCAGCGCCATCTTCCCATTCCCGTGTCGGGGACAGGGACGGGTGCGCGGCGCGGTGGAACCCCGTGTGATCGGTACGGATACGGACTCAGGAGAGCGGGACCCCGGACAGTGCACCGCATCGGCACAACGCGGCCAGAGTGCCACCCGCGCCCCACGGGCATGCTCTAGTCGAACCGACCGAGCGGAGCGCCCAGTGGGCCACGAGCCAGGCGGAGGAACGCGGGATGAGGACAGTCGCTTGCCTGAACGGGAACCGCCGGCCCGGAGCGCATCCGGCTCTCCCGATCTCACCGGACCAGATCGTCGCCGACGCCCGTGCGGCCGTGGACGCCGGGGCGACCTGCGTCCACGTCCACCCGCGGGACGGACACGCGGAGCAGGCGCTGGAGCCGCAGGTCCTCACCCCCGTGCTGCGCGAACTCCGTGCCGCGATCCCCGGGGCGATGATCAGTGTGACCACGTCGTTGGCGGCGCAGCCCGACGCGTGGCGGCGCTTCGACCTCGTCGGCCGCTGGGCGGCGCTGCCCGACAGCGCGACCGTCAACCTCTCGGAGCCCGGAGGGATCGAGGTGGCGCGGCTGCTCCATGACCGCCGGGTGCCGATCGAGGCCGTGGTGACGTCGGTCATGGGGGCGCGGCTGCTGGCGGTCACCGGCATCGAGGTGGAGCGGATCGCGGTGGCGCCCACCGAGGCCGACGTCGGGAAGGCGCGCTCAACGGTCGCCCAGATCGACGCGGTGCTGGACCGGCGGCTCCCGGAGCCGCCCCGCACACTGCACGGCCGGGACCAGACGGCGTGGCCCCTCCTGGACGACGCGATCGCCGCGGGGCACGACATTCGGATCGGCTTGGAGGACACCCTGTTCGGACCGGACGGAAACGAGGCGCACGACAACGCCGAGCTGGTCCGCGCCGCGGTGGAACGGACGGCCGCCCGTCGAGTCCCCGCGGACTCCAACTCCGGGTGACGGCTTCTCGACGCCGCTGGCCCCGTCAGCCGAACAGTGCGCCGAGCACGACGATGAGCATGATCCCGCCCAGGAGAGCGGGCAACAGCCATCGCTGTTTCCGGTAGTTGGTGAGCATCGCGTCCCTGTTCTTGGCCTGGGGCCCCAAGGCCCGGTCGCCGTCCCCCTCAGGGTAGGTCCCATCTGGCGACACCGTGGTAACGGGGGGTTGTCCGGGGGGTGCTGTGGTACAGCACGACCTGCGACGCGTGCCACGGCTCACCCACGAACCCCGCCAGTTCGTCGCGTGCGTCGTCGAGGTTGGTGGGTCGTGGGCAGCGGGCGAGGGTGAGGTGCGGGACGTACCGGCGTGGCTGGAGGGGGAGCCCGGCGTCCACCAGGTGCTCGGTGAGGCGTGCCTGGACGTCGTGCAGCGGAGCGAGATCGCCGCCGATGCCGAGCCACAGCACCCGCGCGTGGGTGCGCCCCTGGGGGAACGTGCCCGCGCCGGCCAGGCGCAGGCGCGCGGGTGTGGCGTCCGGGAGCGACCGCTCGACGGCGCGCTCCACGGCGGGGAGACGCGCCTCGGCCACCTGGCCCAGGAAGGCGAGGGTGAGGTGGTGCGTATCGGCCGCTGACCAGCGCAACGCCGGGAGACGGCGCCGTACCGGCGCGACGACGCGCTCCGCCTCCTCGAGGGCGGACTCCGGCGGGTCGATGGCGAGGAAGAGACGCACACCCTCATTCTTCCTCAGCGAGACTCTTCCGGGTGAGCGTCAGCCGGGGCCGGCCGTGCCAGCGGAACGCCGCTCGGACCTTGAGTTTTCGCATGAGCAGGACAGCCGTGAGCACGGTGACCACCATGCCGACCGTCCCGCCGACCGCGAGACTCACCCGGGGATCGAAGGTGTCGGCGAGCCATCCCACGATCGGGGCGCCCAACGGAGCCATGCCCAGGAAGAACAACAGGTAGAGACTCATCACTCGGCCCCGCATCGTGGGGTCGACGGTGAGCTGGAGGGTGGCGTTCATTGTGGTGGTGTAGGTCAGGAAGGCGATGCCCATCGGAACCAGGGCGACCAGGAAGGAGGTGTAGCCCGGGGTCAGCGCGGTCACGACCTGGAGCAGCGAGAACGCGAACGCGGCGAGCACCAGCAGGCGCAGCCGAGGACGCTCCCGACGTGCCGCGATGAGGGCACCCGCCAAGGATCCGACCGCGATCGCGGTCCCGGCGAGGCCGAACGCGCTCGCTCCCGCCTCGAACACGTTGTTCGTCATCAACGCGATCTGGTTCTGGATGTTCGTCCCGAACAGGGACAGGAACGCGGTCATCGCCAACAGCAGTATGATGTCCGGCCGGCCGGCGATGTAGCGTAGCCCGGCGCGGATCTGGCCCTTGCCCTTCTCCGCGTGTTCGGTGGGGTGAAGTTCGTGCGTCCGCATCATGAACAGGCCGCCGAGGACCGCGCCGAACGACAGTGCGTTGACCAGGAAGACGGGGCCGCTGCCGATCACGCCGATCAACAGTCCGGCGACCGCGGGGCCGGTGACCCGGCCCAACTGGAAACTCGCCCCGTTCAGGGCGATCGCGTTGGGAAGGTCGCGCTTGCCGACCATCTCGATGACGAAGGTCTGGCGCGCGGGATTGTCGACCACGGTGACGACACCGAGGGCGAGCGCGAACAGGTACACGTGCCACACCTGGGCGGCGCCGGTGGTGGCGAGGATCCCCAGGCCCAGCGCGAGAACGCCCATGCTGGCCTGCGTCACGATCAACAGCCGGCGCTTGTCTAATCGGTCCACCAGCGCGCCGCCCCACAGCCCGAGGACGAGCATCGGCAGGAACTGCGCGGCGGTGGTGATCCCCAGTGCGATGCCGCTTCCGCCGCTGAGTTGCAGGACCAGCCAGTCCTGGGCGATGCGCTGCATCCACGTGCCGGTGTTGGACACCACCTGCCCCATGGCGAAGAGGCGGTAGTTGCGCACCGCCAGGGAGCGGAACATCGCGGGCCCCCGGCGTCGGGGTTCGTCCTCGACAGCGGAGGCCGGGCTCGCGGTGTCCTCGGGAGGTGCGGCGTCGCCGGCGGCGGGGTTGGTCCGGCCGCTCGGAGCCTCGCTTTCGGGGGCGGCCTCGGGAGGTTCGGTCCGAGGAAGCGCGTCCCGGGGGGCGGTGGCATCCGTCGGGGAGGACGGATCGGGGTCAGTCACCTCGGGGGCGGCCGGCACGGTGACGCCGGCCATCGTCGTCACGACTGGCTGAGCCGGTCCAGGATCTGGGCGGCGCGGCGTAGCGTCTCCTTCTCCTCGGGGGTCAGCTCCTGGAGCCTGCGCGCCAGCCACGCCTCGCGTCGGCGCCGATCGTGCCGCACGAGCTCCGTGCCCGCGTCCGTGAGCTCCACCAACTGCTGGCGACCGTCGTTCGGATGCGGCGTTCTGCGGATCAGGTCCTTCGACTCCAACGCCGCGATGATCCGGGTCATGGAGGGAGGCTGGACCTTTTCCAGCGTCGCGAGCTGGCCCGGCGTCAGGGGGCCGTGCCGGTCGAGGGTGAACAGGGTGGCGCCCTGTCCCAGGGACAGCGATGTGTCCGTCCGCTGCTGTCTGAGTCGACGCGCGAGTCGGCTCACCGCGATTCGGAGTACCGCGGCGAGGCCGGCGTCGGATTTGGTCTGCTGGTACATCGGACTCGTTAGCATAGCTCATTACTCTTGCTAACGATTTTGGCTGGCGGAGTATTTCCCCCGAACGGCATACGCGAGATTCCAGCAGGCCACGCCGAATCGGCTAGCCTGAAACCGTGGCGCGACCCCGTAAACCAGACCCTGAGGTGTTGGAGGGCGACTACCGCATCCCCGCGGTGGTCGGCTCCTTGGGCTGGGCTGTCGCGCTCGTGCTGCTCGTCGTGTTCCGCGACTCGATCGCGCCGGAGGACCGGTGGTGGATCTGGGTGTGCGCTGTGGGGCTGCTCCTGGGGCTCGTCGCCTTCCTCTACATCCCGCACCTGCACCGCAGACGTGCCGCCGCGGCCGAGCGACAGGCGGAAGAGCGGGACCCGGACACTGCCGAATCCGGCCAGTGACCCGCCCGGGCGCGCGCCCGGTCCACCCACGCCCCCATAATGGCTGCGTGTCACACCAATTCCCGGCCGTCCCACGCGGCACCGCCGAACGCGTGCGTGACGCGCTCATCGAGTCCGACTACACCGTGTCCGGGGTGCGGGACCGTCTGGGCGACACCGCCGCCCGCGCGCTCGCCCGTGAGGAGCTCGTCCCCGCCCTGCGCGCCACCGGCGGCGAGGAACGCCTGGGCCTGCTGCTGCGGCTCTGGTGGCTGAACGAGCCGGTCCCCGTCCGGCGGCTGCGCTCCATACTGCCGGTGGAGGCACTGGTCAGTGCGGGACTCCTCATGGAGGCGGAGTCCGACAACGGTGAGTCCGTCCGGTCACTGGTGCGGATCACCCCCCAGCAGTTGACGGAACGGCCCGGCTACGTCGTCTCCGACCCCGCGGTGCGGCCCGGAGACGGTGTTCTTCGCCCCGACCACGTGGTGGGTGCGGGGAACGCGTCGGCCACGCTGGAGTCGCTCGTCGTGACCAGCCCCGTGGAGCGTGCCCTCGACCTCGGCACCGGCTGCGGCATCCAGTCGCTCCACCTCGCCGGACGTGCGGGTGAGGTGTACGCGACCGACGTGAACCGGCGAGCGCTGTGGCTCGCGGAATGGAGCTTCGCGCTGTGCGCGGTGAAGAACGTGGAGACCCGGGAGGGATCGCTCTACGAACCGGTGCGCGACGAACGCTTCGACCTGATCGTCTCGAACCCGCCCTTCGTCATCACCCCTGACACCGCGCGGTACACCTACCGTGAGTCCGACCTGCCCGGCGACGCCGTCTGCGGCGAGATCGTGCGTCAGGCCCCCACGCATCTCAAGGACGGCGGCTGGTGCCAGCTTCTCGGCAACTGGCTCCACATCGACGGTGAGGACTGGCGCGACCGGGTCGGCGGCTGGGTCGCCGGGACGGGGTGCTCCGGATGGGTCGTGCAGCGGGGGGTCCAGGACCCGGCGGAGTACGTCGAGCTGTGGCTCCGTGATTCCTGCGAGTTGGGAACCCCGGAGTACACTCGCCGTTACGACGCCTGGCTGGACTACTTCGAACGTGAGGGTGTGCAGGGCATCGGCTTCGGTTGGATCTCCCTACGCAAGGACTCCGCCGCGGACGCCACCGTTCGTGTCGAGGAGCTGTCGCACGAGATCGAGACCCCCATCGGCCCCTACCTGCCGGCGGTCGTCGACGGGGCCATGACCGCGCACCGGCTCACCGACGAGGCCCTGCTCGCGGCACGTCTCGCCCTCGCCCCGGGGGTCATGGAGGAGCGGGTCACCGTGCCGGGATCGCCCGACCCCGAACGCATCCTGCTGCGACAGAACTCACAACTCCGCCGCGCCGCCCAGGTGGGCACCGTCGAGGCGGCACTCGCGAGTGTCTCCGACGGAACCATGCCCGTCGGTCCCCTCCTGGACGCCATCGCGGAACTCTCCGACAACGATCCCGCCGACGTCCGCCGCCGCACCCCCGCCACCCTCCGGGGGCTCATCGCCGAAGGCTTCTTCCGCGTCACCCGGTGAGGCCGAGGCCGCCCACGCCCCACCATCCCCCCATCGGGGTTTCCGCGCATCCATCAGGTGGGGGTGCACCCCACCCCGCCAGAGTGGGGTCCAGTCCACCCGGGTGACGGTCAGGAATCGCCGCTGGTGGAGGAGACGAGTTCCAGGCCCCCGGTGTCGTCGAAGGTCACGGCGTCGTAGCCGAGTTCGTCGACGATGGGGGAGGCCGGCTCATCCGGTGGGGTGGGAGCGGCGGCTTCGGAGTGGGCGCCGCAGCCGTGGTCGAGGGTGACGACCTTGCCGTCGTCCGGTGCGTACTCGTTGGTGCAGGCGCCGAAGAGCTGGCGGAACTCGCCGGAGAGTGGCCAGAAGAACGCGCACGACGAGCATCTGGCGGGTGCGGCGTTGGCGAGCGGGCTGTGTGGACCCGCCTCGCTCTCGTACCACCGGTCGGCGGTCACCTCGCGCCCGTGCTCCGACAGCACACGCTTACGGCCAAGACCGATCTCCCACACGAGCTGGTCGTCCAGCTCGGTGGTCTGGTCGTCGGCGACGTCGGTGTAGGCCGGCATCAGGCGTTCGTCGTCGGCTCCGGCGGGAAGCAGGTCGCCGACGCCGACGTCCCCGGGACGCAGTCGCTCTTTCCAGGGCAACCAGTCTGGGGCCAAGCGGGCGCCGGGGCCGGGGAGCAGGGCGACCTCGTTGACCGTCACCTGTTTGGCGCGCGCCGCCCGAACCACGGTGACGGCGAACCGCCACCCTGGGTACGCGGGGTCCAGGCAGGTGAACAAATGGGTCACCAAACGGTCACCCTCAACTTCGGCACCGACGTGCTCACCGACCCACTCGGGTCGGCCGATGTCCAGTGCCGCAGCACGGGCGAGATCGACCGCCTCAACACAGGCGGGATCGGCTGCTGGTCTGCGACGTGAAGGACTCACATACCTATTCTCAGCGATACCGAGGACTGCGTTGAACACGTGAAACGCGTCACGCCTCCACGTCTTCGGCGACGGCCCGCAGAACAGCGGCGATCTTCTGTGCCTCACGGCGGTCCGGATGCTTACCCCGACGGTAGGTGCCGGAGATCCCGTCGAGAAGCTTGATCAGGTCCTCGACCAGGACCACCATCTCGTCCGGTTTCTTGCGCATCGCCTTGGCGACCGACTTCGGTGCGTCGAGCAGCTTCACCTGGAGCGCCTGGGCACCCTTACGGCCTTCCACCACACCGAACTCCACGCGTTGGCCGGAACGTAGCCCCGCGGTGTCGGGAGGAAGGGCCGAGGAATGCACGAACACCTCACCGCCGTCGTCGTTGGTGAGGAAGCCGAATCCCTTGTCGCTGTCGTACCACTTGACCTTGCCGGTGGGCACGTGAGACCCCATCGTCGTTCGAGTCGGACCTGTGGCGGAGCCCGGTGCCCCCGAGGATGGGGGTCGCCTGGCGCCGCCACTCCCATCTTCCCATGGGAACAACTCGAGGCTAGCCCCATCGGCGGTGCGTCTACCACCCTGTAATTCCCCGCTCACCGAGGTCTCCGGCACCGCCGACGCCGGGAACAGTCGCCACTCCGGAGACGTCACTCCGGTCCCATTTTCGGATGGGTTCGATGGCGGGACCGATCGGGGTCGCAACTCGTGCCGGTGGGTGACATGGGGACCACGAATCGTCCTGGACGGGGAGAGTCGGGAGGGAACCGACGGAGCGGGAGAACGACGGCGAAGGCCCGAAGCGCGCCCTCCGGGCCTTCCCCTTGACCGCCCCCGGTTGCGGAAAGCACGGACGGGTGCGTCGGTGGCGGTCGGCGTAGCTCTCGCCCCGCCACGCCCTTGTGACGGCCACGAGAAGCTCTTCCACCCCACGAGGCGGAGCACGCTGGGCGGATACCTCTCCCAGGTTTATGCCCGGACTCGCGGTGATTGGGGGACCAACGAGCGGGGGTTAAGCGGATTTGTCCGCGAATTTACCTGTCGCTGACCTGAACGGCGTGTCACCCGTGACGGGGAAGTGGCCGGCGTCGACCCGGATGTCGGTGACGATCCGCGCCATCCGAACGAACAGGTAGAACGCGCAGACGAACGCACCGGCGCGTAGGCCCCAGACTCCGGTCGCGAGGAACGACTCCTGGATGATCGTGTCCAGGTACGGGGCTTCGCCGGGCCACAGTGCCATACCCACGACCGTCGTCGCGAGCGGCACGCCGAGTGCCACCCACCGGTCCATCCGCTTCCAGAACCCCCCGAAGGCCACCTGGGCCGCGGCGAGCGGCCAGAAGACCGTCAACGGAAAGATGATCGCCGAGATCAGGTAGAAGAAGGCCGCGGCGGCCGACGTCGGGGACTTCCGTACGCCGTGCGCACAGCGGACGAAGACGACCCCGGGCGACATGCGCCCGAGAATGCCCTCCCGCGGTTCGAACCCTTCCGGCGGGCTCTGGCGCTTGGGGCTCTTGACGGGCCGCTGGTGGAGCCGAGTGCGGCGCGGTCCTCCTCGCCAGGGTGGAGGCGCCCGCCTCAGGTTCACCGGCCGGGACAGTACCCCGAGTGGGCGACGGCCGTTCGCCGGAGGCGGGGGTCGGGTCTCCGTGGCCTCGACGGGCTCGGCGAGACCGAGATCCCGCGCCACGAGCTGCTCCGCCGATCCGAACTCGTCCAAGACCCGCCGCATCTCGTCGGCCGAGGCGACGCCGAGCTCCGCACGCCGCTTCTCGATCCGCTCACGCACCTCCTGGATGTACCGGGTGCGCCGTTGCGGGGGCATGTGCTGTTGGGTCTCGGCGGTCACCGAGGCCAGATACTCGTACAGCAGTTGATCGACACCCTGCTTCATAGTGCCAATACTGCCGGAAGATCACGTCGTCACAGTAGGTTGGAATTCCCCTAGTACGACAAGGACGTCCGATGCCGGTCGAATCCGCACGGAGTGACCCCCCAGAGCGTCGTGGCGGCGCTCCGAACGGCGAGGGCACGAGTTCGTTCATGGTGCTGATCCTGCACCTGCTCACCTTTGTGTGCTGCGCGAACTGGATCTTCGGACCGTTGGGCATCGTCTTCGCCGTACGTTCGGCGATGAACCGCGAGCAGGGACGCCTGGCGCGGGCGGAACTCCTCGCGCGCTACTCCTGGTACTGCCTGGGCGCGGGGCTGGTGATGCTCGTCGTGATGGTTGTGTTGGTTGGTGCGCTCGCCTACTTCGGGCTGCCCGTCATCGGCCAGTCCGTTATCCCGTACTGAGCGACCGAAGTGCCGAACTACACGGATTCGTGCCGTCTCCGTGTCCGAGCGTGGCGGTACGCTCGAGACCCGACACGTCGTTCGGTAATGCCCGCCGCGACATGAGACGAGCATTCCCATGAGCAATCAGTACCCAGATCCCAACGGATACTGGCAGAACAACCCCGGGTGGCAGGCCGCCCCACCCGACGGCCCCGGCGGCAGCTACTACGACTCCGCCGGCTACCCCGGTGGGGGCGGCTACGCCGGGGACGCTGGTTTCGGTGGTGGCTACGGTGGCCAGTGGGGCACCCCTCCGTCCTATCCAGAGCCTCCGGACCGCACGAGCACGATCTGGGCGCTGATCATCGGTATCGGCAGCTTCATGTGCTGTGCGACCAACCTCGTCGCCGTGGTCTTCGCCGCGATCGCCCTGTCGAAGGACAACGAACCGAACGAGATGGCGCGGTTCACGCGCTACGCGTGGATCTCCAACGGCATCCACCTGGGGCTGGTGGCTCTCTTCGTCCTCTTCATGGTCGTGATGATCATCATCGACCCCTAGCCCGCCCCCGGCCGTCACATCGGCCGGGGCTCGTCACCTCCACGGGTGGGAGCTCCGGTGCGGGGGCCACCGTGCGGAGCGCGGTTCGTGACGAGCTAGTCGATCCTGCGGTGGACGTCGGCGGATGCCGTGGGGCCGGGGTCGGCGGGGGCGATGGCCGGGCCGGGGACACTGGGGTCCACCGTTCCGTCCTCCAGCCAGTCATAGTGGTCGTCCATGGCGCGGTGTGACAGTTTGCGGTCGGTCTCGTCGCTGTTCGTCCACAGGGCTGTGAACAACGTGTCGACGCGGGCGCGGGCCTGGTGGGCGAACGCGTCGGCGAGTTCGTAGGCGCTTCGCGCCCGGCTGGGGTCGGCTGTCCCGTCCCTCAGCGCACGGGAGCACACGGCGCTGATCGCGAACAGTTCGGCGCCGATGTCCACCACTCGGCCGAGGAAGGCCTGCCGGTGCTCGAGGGCGCCCTGCCAGCGGGTCATCGCGTAGAACGTCGACCGGGCGAGGCGCCGGGCGGAACGTTCCACGAATCGCAGGTGGCCGGCCAGCGGGCCGAACTCCGTGAACCCGGTGGGGAGCTGCCCCTGGCCGACGGCGAGGGTGGGCAGCCACCGCGCGTAGAACTTCCCCGCCTCGGCGACCGCTCGGGCCTTCGCGGAGCGGTCGGTGTCCGGGGAGATGATGTCGCCGGCGACGGAAAGGTGGGCGTCGACCGCTTCCCGGGCGACGAGCAGGTGCATGATCTCGGTGGAACCCTCGAAGATCCGGTTGATCCGCAGGTCCCGGAGGAGCTGCTCGGCCGGCACGCCGCGCTCTCCGCGTGCCACGAGGGAGTCGGCGGTCTCGTAGCCTCGACCGCCACGCAGTTGGACCAGTTCGTCGGCGACCTCGTACGCCAACTCCGAGGCGTACAGCTTCGCGATCGCGGCCTCGATCCGGATGTCGTGATGCCCGTCGTCCGCCATCTGTCCAGCGAGGTCGAGCATCGCCTCCAGGGCGTAGGTGCTCGCCGTGATGAAGGCGATCTTCTTCGCGCCCTCCTCGTGCTCCCCGATGGGGCGTCCCCACTGGACGCGTTCCCGCCCCCACTCCTTGGCGTACTTCGTGCACAGCTTGGCCGCGCCGACGCACATTGCAGGCAGGGACAGCCGCCCCGTGTTGAGTGTCGCCAGCGCGATCTTCAGACCGCGGCCTTCGCGCCCGATGAGGTTCTCCGCGGGAACCCGGACGTTGTGGAACCGCGTGACCCCGTTCTCCAGGCCCCGCAACCCCATGAAGCGGTTGCGGTTCTCCACCGTGATGCCGGCGGATTCGGCCTCGACGACGAACGCGGAGATACCGCCTGGATGTCCGGGGCTCTCCGGGACCCGCGCCATCACCACCAGCAGATCGGCCACCACACCGTTCGTCGTCCAGAGCTTCACACCGTCCAGCACGTAGGCCGCGCCGTCCTCGGTGGGAACAGCGGTGGTGCCGAGCCGCGCGGGGTCGCTGCCGACGTCGGGTTCGGTCAGGAGGAACGCGCTGATGTCGGATGAGGCGCAACGGGGAAGGTAGCGGCTCTTCTGCTCCGGGGTCCCGAACATCATCAACGGTTGGGGAACGCCGATGGACTGGTGTGCTGACACCAGGGCGGACAGGGCCGGTGAGGCCGAACCGAGGAGGACGAGTGCCTTGTTGTAGTAGACCTGTCCGAGCCCCAAACCTCCGTACTCCACCGGGATCTTCATCCCGAGTGCCCCGAGTTCCTTGAGTTCCCGGAGGGTGGCGTCGGGGACGCGTTCGTCGTGCTCGATCCGCTGGGCGTCCACGTCGCGGCAGAACCTGCGGAGCCGGTCGAGGAAGGCGTCCCCGCGGTCGCGCGCGTCCGGGGACGGGACGGGGTAGGGGTGGATCAGGTCCATACGGAGGCGGCCCAGGTACAGCTCCTTGCCGAAGCTCGGCTGACGCCATTCCGTCTCCCGTGCGGACTCGGCGACCCGCCGGGCCTCCCGCTCGTCCACTCCGCTCGTGGCGCCGTGCATGGCGGTCATGGTCACCTCGCAGATATGTGGCGTTGACCACAACCTACCCAGCCGCGGTCCGGATAGGCGGGCGCCGAGCACCGGCGTGCTGTGCCCAGCGGGGCGGGAGTCCTGGTCGTGGCGTCGTCCCAGTCACCGTTTACTGGGAACGACGCTCGCGGGGAAGGAGACCTGGACCGTCGTGCCACCGTTGGGCGCGGAGTCGATCAGGACTTCTCCACCGTGGGCGACGGCGATGGCGTGGACGATGGCGAGCCCCAGGCCGCTGCCTCCGCCAGGGGCGCGTTGGCCTCTGTAGAAGCGATCGAAGGCCCGGTGCTGGTCGTCGAGGCTCATCCCAGGGCCGTCGTCCTCGACCTCCAGCCGAACCACACCCGCTTCCTCGTCCTCCTCCAGACGGATGGTGGCCGGCGTGCCGGCGGGAGTGTGTTCCCGCACGTTGGCGAGCAGGTTCGCGAGAACCTGGCGGAACCGTGCCTCATCGATCCACCAACTGAGCCGATCTGGTGTGGCGACCGTGAACGGTCGGTCCGGCTCGACCGCCTCGGCGTCGGCGGCCATCTCCCGGGTGATGTCGGCGAGGTCGCGGATGGACAGCGTGAGGACCTCTCCCCGGTCCAGTCGCGCGAGTTCGAGTAGCTCCGCCACGAGCTGGCTCATCCGCTCGGCCTCGTCGTGGATGCGTCCCATCGCGCCGGGGAGCTCACGGTCGGGAATCGCGCCCTGTCCGTAGAGCTCCGCGTAGCCCCGGATCGTGGTGAGAGGTGTGCGTAGCTCGTGCGAGGCGTCGGCGGCGAAGGTTCGGATCCTCTCCTCCGACTCGCGCTGCCGCTGGAACGCCTCCTCGATCCGTCCCAGCATGGTGTTGATGGCGAGCCCCAGCCGACCGACCTCGGTGCGTGAGTTGGTCTGGGGCATCCGGGCGCCCAGGTCGGGGCCACTGCTGATCTCACTGGCTCGCGTGGCCATCCGGTCCAGGGGGGCGAGGCCGCGCACCATGAGCCAGCGGCCGCCCAACGCGAGCCCGAGGACGAGGACCCCAGCCGTGATGAGCTGACTGCTGACCAGCCGCATCGGATATATCTCGCGCTCGTCGGTCGGGACGCCGCTCACCATGATCCAGTCGGGACTGAGTCGCACAGTGGCCCGTTGGGAGGGAACCGTGTCCGTGACGCCCTCCAGGTCGAAGATCTCCTGGGTGATCCCGAAGGAGCGCAGCGTCTCAACCGCGATGTCGTCGATACGCTCAAGCACGACGTCCTCGCGCGGCGTGTCCCCCCAGTAGTGCAGAACCTCGCCGTCCTCCGGGTCGAGGACCACAACGAAGTACCGAGACGGGCTGGGCGCCTCTTGCCCCGCCGGCGGCGTCCCCACCTCCATCCGCGTCTGGGCCCGCTCGGCCGTGAACTCGACCTCGCTGTCCAGCCGATCGGTGATGAAGCCTCGGAGCGTGAGGAAACTGACGACCCCACTGACCAGTAGCCCGAGTCCCGTGATGACGAGCAGTCCGATCAGGAGTCGGGTGGCGAGGGACCCGCCGGGGAACATCAGCGTTCGTCGTCCTTCGCCCGCAGCGCGTACCCCACACCACGTTGGGTGTGGATCAGCGGCGGGCCCAGGGGGTCCAGCTTGCGGCGCAGGTAACTGATGTAGGTCTCCACGATCTGGGACTGTCCCGCGTAGTCCCACCCCCAGACGTTCTCCAGGAGCTGGGCCCGGGTGAGGACGCGGCCGGCGTTGCTCATCAGGTAGGACAGCAGCCGGAACTCTGTGGGGGATAACTCGATCGGCGTGCCACCGCGGCGGACCGTCCACGTGCTCTCGTTGAGCTCCAGGTCGCTCACCCGCAGCGGGCGGTCCACCGGACCCTCCTTGGGATCCCCGTCGCCGCGCTGCGAGCGCCGCAGCAGCGCCCGGATCCGCGCGATCAGGGCCTCCACCGAGAACGGCTTGGTCACGTAGTCGTCGCCGCCCAGGGACAACCCCGTCACCGTGTCGGAGGGGGTGTCGCGCGCGGTCAGGTAGATGACCGGCACGTTGTTCTGGGCGTCACGGAGCTGACGGCAGACGTCGAAGCCGTTCACGTCGGGTAGCAGCACGTCCAGGACGATGAGGTCGGGGCGTTCGGTCCGAGCCAGCGCGAGCCCCTCGTTACCGGTCCGAGCGGTCACCACGGTGAAGCCGTGGAATCGCAGGGCGGCCTGCACGAGGTCACGGATGTTGGGCTCGTCGTCGACGACGAGAATGTGCGGCTGCGTCGCGGGGTCGGGCATAGGAACTCACTCAACTACGTCGTGGGGGTGGACGACCCTGACCGTTCCATCATGCCCTGACTGCCGAAGTGCGGCACAGTCAGTCGGGCGAAAGGCGACAAGCGGGAGCCGCTCCGCGCACGTGGAGGAGATCCGGTGACCCCCGGAACAACGCCACGGGGGCCCGAATCGAAGAACGCGCGCCCGGACGGACCGGACAAGAACATCCGGGCGCGGTATCTGAGACGCTCAGCTCCACACCGGCGACCCGAGACCACCAACCCGGGGGGTGTCTCCGACCCCCGACTTCGCACCATCGGTTCCGCCAAAGCTGACCATCGCCATGAAAACCGCACAGCCTGGGACACAGCATGGTACCCGCTGGGAATTCACTGGGTGAGTCCGAAGAACAGCGGGGAGTGTGTCACATGCGACGGTCGTGCCCCCGGAGGCCGATGAATTCGATCCGTCGCCATGTTGGCGCCAAGTCGCGTGAACCAGATGGCGTGCCCAGCCATCTAAGAAGGTAGGCGGCGACGAAGGGGCTGTGACTGACTCCCTCACGAAGCCGCGTTGGGTCCTTGGCGCAGAGGACGGCTGCGCCAAGGACCATCGTTCGTTCTCACCCGGTCGGCCGGTCTGACCACACGATCGTCACCACGGGGGGTTAGCCTGGCCCTGTGCGATTGGCGACGTGGAATGTCAACAGTGTCCGAGCTCGGTCCGAGCGGATATCCGCCTGGTTGGAACGCAGCGATGTCGACGTTGTGGCCATGCAGGAGACCAAGTGTCGAGATGACCAATTCCCCATGTCGGTCTTCACGGACCTGGGCTACGAGGTCGCGCATCACGGCCTGTCGCAGTGGAACGGCGTCGCGGTAGCGTCCAGGGTCGGCCTGGAACAGGTGGAGATCGGGTTTCCGGACCAGCCGGGGTGGGGGGATCCGCCCGAGTCGGAGGCCCGCGCCATCGGCGCGACCTGCGGCGGGGTGCGGGTGTGGAGCCTGTACATCCCGAACGGCCGCGAGATCGACGACCCGCACTACCAGTACAAGCTGCGGTGGCTCGAGGCCCTGCGGACCGCCGGGACGTCCTGGATCGCCGCCGACGACGCGCCACCGGTCGCGCTGTGCGGCGACTTCAACATCGCGCCGCAAGACGACGACGTGTGGGACATGGCCGCCTTCGAGGGCAAGACCCACGTCACCGAGCCGGAGCGCGCGGCCTTCAACGCACTCGAGGGAGCGGGGTTCACCGACGTCGTGCGGCCCCACACCCCCGGTCCGGGTGTGTACACCTACTGGGACTACAAGCAACTGTCCTTCCCCAAACGCATGGGGATGCGGATCGACTTCGTCCTCGGCTCGCCCGCCTTCGCCGCCATGGTGACGGAGGCGCGGATCGACCGGGAGGAACGCAAGGGCAAGGGCGCCTCAGACCACGCCCCGGTCCTCGTCGACCTGGAGTGACGGCTCCCAGCCCTCAAGAGCGCCGATCTCCCGGAGGAACTCCGCGGGGTCGGCGTCCTGCAGGCGGACCTCGAGCACGATGTCGATCTCGTCGCCCACCATGCGCACGCCCAGCGGCCCTGGGCCGCCGTCCCCGACACCGAAGTCCGACAGGCGGATCCGCGTCGTCGCCGTGAGGAAGTGTCCGAAGATCGTGTCGGGATGGATGTAGTCCGGTGACTCGCCCACCCAGGCTCCCGAGAGTGCGACCTCGCGGGTGACGCCGTGCAGGGACAGGTCCCCGCGTAGGACGAAGGACTCCGTTCCCCGCCGGCCCGGCTCGATCGCGGTGCTGACGAAACGCAGCTCCGGGTGTGTCTCGACGTCGAGGAAGTCGGCCGAGCGCAGATGGTCGTCCCGCGGACCGACCCCTGTGTTGACGCTGGCGGCCCGCAGCACCACCTCGACCGACGACTCCGCCAGCTCCGAGCCGACCACGACCACGCCACGCGCCTGCCCGATGGTTCCCTGTACGCGCCCGTAGCGCAGGTACTTCGCGACGAAGATGATGCTGGAGTGCAGTGGGTCCAAGTGCCAGACCCCCGGCGTGAGGGGCGGTTGGTCACCGTCGCCCGGAACGTTCGAGGTCATGCGGCTCCTCCGGTCGCCTCAGCTCAGCTTCCTGCCATTCCTCCATCCGAGTATTACCCCGACAGTTCGCCTAAAAGAGCTGGTCGGGAAGGTATTGCGACGAATGCCGCCCTTCGTCGCGCGAGCGCGGTCACGCACAGTGACTGGATCGTTGGTCGCGAAGGCCGACCCGCGCGGGGCTGGAAGTTCGCGTACCAGACATGTCGCGTGCACGGTGCGTAGTCGCACCACGGAAGGATTGTGAGGATCGCCGCATCCGCCGGCGGGCTGTGGAAAACCGACGAAGTGCGAGCGCACGGCGGCGCGAAGGAACGAACCGGGGAGCGCGGAGCCGGGGAACCAGGGGGTGGGGAACCTGGTGGGGCGGTGACTCCGTGGGGGTGCCCGGACACGGTCCCAGGCACCCCCACGCGGGCGTCACATCTGTTCGGGGGTGTTCACACCGAGCAGGTCGAGGCCCCGGACGAGGACGTCCAGCGTCGCGGCGGACAGGGCGAGACGAGAGGCGCGGACCGTGTCGTCGCCGGCCTTCAGCACCGGGCACTCCTCGAAGAACGTCGAGAACGCCGTCGCCAGGTCGAAGAGGTAGGCGCACAGCCGGTGGGGTTCCAGTGTGTCGCCCACCTGACGTACCGTCGGGCCGAACTCCAGGAGTTTGAGGGCCAGGGCCCGCTCCGCCGGCTCGGTGATGGTGACCGGTCCGGTCGCGTCCTCCGGCTTCAGCTCTCCCTTGCGGAAGATGGACCGGACCCGGACCGCCGCGTACTGCAGGTAGGGGCCGGTGTTGCCGGTGAGCGCGAGCATCCGGTCGAAGTCGAAGACGTATTCGGAGTCGTGCGAGACGGAGAGGTCCGCGTACTTGACCGCGCCGACCCCGACGTCCGCCGCGATCCGGTCCCGCGTCTCCGCGTCGAGGTGGGGCCGGGTCGTGGCCACGACACCGGCCGCCCGCTGGACCGCCTCGTCGAGCAGGGCCGTCAGGCGCAGCGGCTGCCCGCGGCGCGTACGCATGATCTTCCCGTCGTCGCCGAGAACGTTGCCGATCTGCACGTGGATCGGGGTGACGTCCGGCGGCAACCATCCGGCGGCGCGGGCGGTGTCGAACACCATGCGCAGGTGCAGCGACTGCGGGGCTCCGATCACGTAGACCACGCGGTCGGCCTTCAGGTTCTCCACGCGGTACTTGATCGTGGCGAGGTCGGTCGTGGCGTAGCCGTACCCGCCGTCGCTCTTGCGGATGATGAGCGGAACCGGCTTGCCCTCACGACCGGTGTAGCCGTCGAGGAAGACACACAGCGCGCCCTCGCTGACCATGGCGATACCGCGGTCCTCGAGCTCGTCACAGATCGGGCCGAGCATGTCGTTGTACTTGCTCTCGCCGGCCAGGTCGTCGTCGGTGAGCGTCACCCCGAGCTTCGCGTACACCGTGTTGAAGTACACCTTGGAACGGTCGACGAGTTCGCGCCAGATGCGCAGCGTCTCCTCGTCGCCTCCCTGGAGCAGCACGACCCGCTGGCGCGCACGGGCCGCGAAGTCCTCCCGCGAGTCGAACTCCGCCCGTGCCGCCTGGTAGAAGGCGTTGGGGTCGGTGGTGAGGAACTCCGCCTCCGCCGAGTCCGCACCCACCTGTAGGAGATACTCGATCAGCATCCCGAAGGGCGTCCCCCAGTCACCGATGTGGTTCTGGCGGATCACCCGGTGCCCAAGGAACTCCAGAGTGCGGGCCAGCGCGTCGCCGACCACGGTCGTGCGCAGGTGCGCGACGTGCATCTCCTTGGCGACGTTCGGCGCGGAGTAGTCGATCGGGATGACCTGCGGCGACTGTGTGGCCACGCCACTGCGCGGGTCGGACCGTACGGCACTGGCCCGCTCGGCGATCCACGCGTCGGAGAGTGTGAGGTTCAGGAACCCGGGCCCACTGATCTCCACCTCGCCGCACACGTCGGCCACGTCCAGGTGCTCCACGATCGCCGCCGCGATGTCGCGCGGCTTTCGGCCCAGTCGCTTCGCGAGCGGAAGCGCCACGTTCGCCTGGTAGTCCGCGAACTGTGACGGACGAATGACGGGGTCCTCGTCCGCGAACTCCGGGCCGAACGCGGCACTGAGGGCGGACTGGACACGCTGTGTGAGCACGGACTGCGGATCGGCCATGGCAGAGAGCCTATCGATCTCGAGAGGTGTCCGGATCAGCCCGGACGGCACCCCCGCCGACCCACGCCCCACCCGCTCCGCCCACTGTCCCCGCCACCCAACCGGAGGGGCGGCGCACCCGATGTCCACGGCATGCGAAGCGTGACGAACATCCAAGGACGTCACTCGGGTCAGCCCTCGAACGACGCGTCCCGACGAGCGTCCGACGTTCCGTCACCGTGGCCTGCCCCCCACTTCGAGGTCATCGCCGTCCACCGCGCTCCCTCGCCCGGCGGGGCCCGCGAAGTTCGCGCCCAAGAGCACCAGGCTGGCGGCCGGGCCCTGCCACCGGCATTGGCCACGTGGCGCGAGTCCGCGCGGGACATCCGAGTTGGTCGGCCGCTGCCGCGCGATGCCCCCTCGGCCCAGGTGGGAGGAACTCCGTACGCCACACCTCCGCCGGTGAGACGGGGATCGGGGGCCGCGCTCGAGGGGAGAGGCTTCGTGGTGTCGAGTATCGCTCTGTGGCGGTCCGCGGGCCGCGGGCCGAGGACTGCGTCACCTCCGGGGGCGTGGGTGCCTCGGCGGTGTCACCATTGGCTACTGCTGTCCTCGAGGTGGGCGCAGCGCGGAGCGTCCGGTGGGGACGTTGCGGCGGACGGTGTCGGCGATCTGGCCGCGGACGAGGGTGGCGGCGCGGGAGCAGGCGCGTTCGATGTCTTCGGCATGGCTGGCGCCGTGGGCGACGATGACGGTGCCGTTCAGGCCGAGGAGGACGCCGCCGGCGGCGTTGTCTCCGGTCAGGCGGTCTCGGACTTCCCGTAGCGCGCCGCGGGAGAGCCAACCGCCGATGCGGTTGCGCAAGCCGTTCGTGGAGGCGTCCCGGAGCTGGCCGAAGAGGAAGGCGACCGTTCCCTCCACCGACTTCAGGGCGACGTTCCCGGTGAAGCCGTCCGTGACGGCGACATCCACCGCTCCGGTGAACAGGTCGTGGCCTTCGATGTTGCCGCGATACTCGAAGGTCGGAGTCTCGGAGGCCAGGGCGGCGAGGAGTTCCGCGGCCTTGCGGGTGAGTTTGTTGCCCTTGCCCGGCTCGGCCCCGATGGTGAGCAGGCCCACCCGGACGGGGTCGACGCCGTGCGCCGTCGCGGCGTACGCGGCGCCCAGCCCGGCGTACTGGGCGAGCATCTCCGGTTTGGCGTCCGCGTTCGCCCCGGCGTCGAGGAGCACGGTGGGGTGCGGGCGGGTGGGCAGGTCCACCGCGAGGGCGGGGCGGAGCACACCGGGCAGGGTGCGAAGGCGCACCGTCGAGGTCGCCACGACGCCGCCGGTGGAGCCGGCCGACACCAGGGCCTCCGCCGCGCCCGTGCGGATCAGGCGGCAGGCGACCGCGACGCTGGACCGGGGACGGCGCCAGCTCGCGAGCGCGCCCTCGGCCATCGCCAGTGCGTCCTCCGCGTGCACCACCGGGATGTCCCGCTCCGCGCCCGCCTCGCGGAGCAGCGGCGTCACCTCCGCGCGGCGCCCCACGAGAACGACACGGATCCCCCGCCGGCGCACCGCGTCCACGGCGCCCCGGACGATCTCTCCGGGGGCGTGGTCGCCGCCCATCGCGTCCACGGCGATGACAGGGGACGTCGCCCACGCGTCCGTCGCGTCAGCCCCGCCCGCGCGTCGTGCGCCGTGTCCGGACTCCGCGTGCCTCATCCCTGTCCTTACCGACGTCGCTTGGTTACTCGACGTGAACAACCCTACGTGTCGGACATGTCCACGCGAGGGACGGTGGACCACTCCGTGTGGGAGGTGTCATTCATGCCACTTGTCCCGGTTAGGGGAGCTACGGGTACAAAGTGATCAGGGTGGGTATCGCTGTCCTACGGCGATTTCGCGCCGTCGCGTCGCTGGCTTCGCCGGCGACAACAGAAGGTTGAGAGTCGGACGGACGACCCCACGGGGCCCGTCCGTCAGACACATTCGTCGCGCAAGGGCCCGTACCGGCGTGCGCGACAATCGAAAGGAGACGTGTGAGCCTGACACAGGATGCGGCCGTGCCGCCGATGCCTCCGGCGGGACGTCGTTTTCGGGCCTACACCGCGAAGCACCTGGACGAACTGACCCAGCGTGCCGGTCTGGCGGCCGACGAACGCCTCGCGGTCCGTGCCGTGGCATCAGTGCTGCCGTTTCGGGTCAACGCCTATGTGATCGACGAGTTGATCGACTGGTCCTCGGCTCCCGACGATCCCATCTATCGCCTGACCTTCCCCCAGCCGGACATGCTGCCCGCCACCGACGTCGCACGGATGGCGGACCTGCTCACCAAAGAAGTACCGAAGAAGGAGCTCGACGCCGCCGCGAACGAGATTCGTGCCCGGCTCAACCCCCACCCCGCCGGCCAGATGGACCTCAACGTCCCCAAGGACGGCGAGGAACCCCTGCCGGGGGCACAGCACAAGTACCAAGAGACCGTCCTCTTCTTCCCGAAACAGGGCCAGACCTGCCACGCGTACTGCACCTACTGCTTCCGCTGGGCGCAGTTCGTGGGTGAGCCCGACCTCAAGTTCGCCAGCGACCACGTGGACCAGCTCGTGGACTACCTGGGGCGGCATCCAGAGGTCACCAGTGTGCTGATCACCGGCGGCGACCCGATGATCATGGGCGAGGGGGTGCTCTCCCGCTACGTCGAGCCGCTGTTGGAGATCGACACCCTGGAGTCGATTCGTATCGGTACCAAGGCGCTGTCGTACTGGCCGCAACGTTTCGTCACCGACCCGGACGCCGACGAGACCATGCGCCTGTTCGAGCGGGTGGTCGACTCCGGCAAGAACCTGGCGCTGATGGCGCACTTCTCGCACCCGAACGAGATGGTTCCGGACTTGGCCCGGCAGGCCGTCTCCCGGGTACGGGACACCGGCGCGGTCATCCGCACCCAGGCGCCCCTGATCCGCACGATCAACGATGACCCGGCGGTGTGGGAGAGCATGTGGCGTACGCACGTGCGCAGTGGCATGGTCCCCTACTACATGTTCGTGGAGCGCGACACTGGGCCGCAGGACTACTTCGCGGTTCCGCTGGCCGAGGCCTACCGGATCTTCCGTGAGGCCTACTCCCGGGTCTCCGGTCTGGCGCGAACCGTGCGCGGACCGTCCATGTCGGCGACACCCGGCAAGGTGTGCGTGGACGGCGTGACCGAGGTCGCCGGGGAACGCGTCTTCGTGCTGCGCTTCATCCAAGCCCGCGACCCGGAGCTGGTCGGTCGACCGTTCTTCGCCAAGTACGACGAGACGGCGGCGTGGCTGTTCGACCTGGAGCCGGCCCTCGGAGCCACCCACTTCCCTCATGAGGCGCCGCCCGCCCCGAGTGTCGAGGCCGCGGGAAACCCCGGGCTGTGAGTTCAATCGTCGGGTGAGCCGAGACGCGGAACGGACGAGGCGCATGCCCTGGGGACGGACGCACCGGCGCGGGCTGGTGGTCGGGGTCGACATCGGCGGCACGAAGCTCGCCGCCGGTGTCGTCACCCCCGGTGGCCACATCCTGGCCCGTCGCTACGCCCGCACCCCTGGCCAGGAGAGTCCCGAGGTGGTCGAGAAGACCATCACCGAGGTCGTGACCGAACTCGGCGCGCGGCACCGGATCCGCGCCGTGGGTGTGGCCGCGGCCGGCTTCGTCGACCGGGACAGGTCCACGGTCCTCTTCGCCCCTCACCTCTCCTGGCGGGACGAGCCGCTGCGGGACGCGCTCAGGGCTCGGCTCGGCGTTCCCGTCGTGGTGGAGAACGACGCCAACGCGGCGGCGTGGGCGGAGGTGCGGGTCGGCACCGGGGTGGGGGAGAGCAGCACGGTTCTGGTCAACCTGG
Source organism: Spiractinospora alimapuensis (assembly GCF_018437505.1). Taxonomy (NCBI): domain Bacteria; kingdom Bacillati; phylum Actinomycetota; class Actinomycetes; order Streptosporangiales; family Nocardiopsidaceae; genus Spiractinospora; species Spiractinospora alimapuensis. The sequence goes on from NZ_CP072467.1 coordinate 3,776,184, forward strand.
GAACCGGCATCGGCGGGTCAGTGGTCCAGGACGGACGCCTCTACCGTGGACGGCACGGCACGGCCGGCGAGTTCGGCCACATGACCATCGTTCCCGACGGCCACCGGTGCGAATGCGGCAACCGGGGGTGCTGGGAGCAGTACGCGAGCGGCAACGCGCTCGTCCGTGAGGCACGGGACCTGGTGCGCTCACGCTCCCCGATGGCGCACGCCCTCGCCGCGGCGGTCGACGGCGACGTCGACGCCGTCACCGGGCCCCTCGTCACCTCACTCGCCCGGGGTGGTGACCGGGCCAGTGTGGAGCTGCTGGAGTCCACGGGCGAGTGGCTCGGCCTCGGCCTGGCGAACCTCGCCGACGCCTTCGACCCGGGGCTGTTCGTGATCGGGGGCGGGGTCTCGGAGGCCGACGGTCTGCTGTTGGATCCGGCGCGTCGCGCGTTCCGCCGCAATCTGGCGGGGCGCGGCTACCGTCCCGAGGCGGGGATCGTTCCGGCGGGCCTGGGCAACGACGCCGGCATGATCGGCGTCGCCGATCTCGCCCGTGCGACGGTCACCAAGTGGGACCGCCGCACGGGCACCGGATGGCACCCCGGGAAGAGTCGGCGCCATCAGGCGAGGCGCCGTCGGTGAGGGATCGCGCGGCCGGTCACGTCCCTACCGACGGGTTCCTACAGTTCGCCGGTGCGTACTCCGGCGAGGAACGCGCCGAACTCGGCGTGGGGGAAGGCCAGGTGACCCAGCGGACGGTTCTGGGTGTCGCGGATCAGGACCGAACTGTCATAGGTTTCGGCCACCTCGACGCAGTCGCCGCCCTGCTGGTTGCTGTAGCTCGACTTGTGCCAGTCAACGCGCATATATCTCGTCTCTCCTCTGTCGCAGTAGTTCGACCGTTTGTTCGGGTGAGAGCGCGACCCCTTGTAGCGTGCTGAACAATAGAGTTATGGGGCCGACGAGTTCTGGTTCGGCAACCATCTCTCCCTGCGCGACCGTCTCGACATACACCGCATCCGGTTTGTCATTGAATGACAGGATCTTGAATGGTCCGCTCAGGCCCGGATGGTGCCGGGTGCTGAACGGGACCACCTGAAAACGGATGCGTCGCTGTTCGATCAGGTCGAGCAGTAACCCAATCTGTTCATACACGGTTTCCGGTGGGCCCACCGGCCTTTTGATCACAACCTCGTCAACAATGAGCCAAACAATCGGACTTCCGGTGGAGTTGAGAAGACTCCTTCGCCTGGTTCGCGCGCTGATCAGCTTCGTTAGCTCCTCCTCCCCGAGGAGTGGATTCCCCGCTCGCAGGATGGTTCCCGCGTAGTTCTCGGTTTGGACCAGCCCGGGGACGAGGAGTGGATTATATTCCCGGACCATGGTCGCAACCGGTTCGGCTTTTACTAATTCACGTAGTGCCTCCGGAGGAGCGCCGCCGTGTAACTGGGGCCATATTTCGACCAACACGCCCTCGCCGCCAAGAACACGATCGGCCGCCTGTGCGAATGCGCGACTGGGGTATCGTTCTCCTCGTTCCACGGCACCGACTTGCTGGGGGGACACGTGGACGGAGTACGCGAGGGTCCGTTGGGACATTTCGGCGAGATTGCGCAGGCGCGTGAGCTCCGCGCCGAATCGCCACAAGGCCGGATTCTTCTCGGCTGGTCGCTTGTGCCCCATGACCACAGAGAACCACAGTTCTCCACTACCCGCCACCGGTTCGCCAAAAATACTCGGTGTTGCTCTATACCTGGTGTATCTATGGAAAATGTGCGGCGTAGCACGGGATAGTCGTCGCATGGGGATGGAAGATATAGAGCCTCCCGAACCCGTGAGCGAGAGGGAACATCGCCAACGGTGTCTCGCCCTGCGAACCCTGTCGTCGGCCCTGGCCGGTCACCGTGTCCGCAGCCGACTCTACGGACAGGTGGAGCTGGGTGTGCGCCGACGCGTGACCATCGACTTCCGACGTCGGTACGACCCACTGCTCAGCGTGCTCACCCGGGAGAGCGACTCCGAGATTCAGGTCCGCGTGCACGAGGACACATTCACCTGGAGCCGCGCGGACGGCGCACCGCGTGCCGTTCCCGTGGCGGACACGGAGCGCGCCGCCGAGGAGATCATCGTCTGCCTCGGCGGACACACCCGCTCCGGCCGATAACGTCCCAGTCCGTGGCACGCTCCGCCCCCCACGCGGCACGGGGTCGAGGAGCGTCGAAGCAAACCACCGCCAACGACCAGTGCCCGTGCGTCGACGATCTCGTCGCGGGCACCCACATGGCCAGGGCCCCTAGGGCACGTGTCCCATCCAGGCGAGGGCCTGGCGGACCAGCACTCCCTGACCGTCGGCCATCTCGTCCTGCACCGCCGGACCGGCGGCCTCCTCCGGCGTGAACCAGACCAGGTCCAGGGCGTCCTGTCGTGGCTGGCAGTCGCCGGTGACCGGAACGACGAAGGCGAGCGCGACCGCGTGCTGTCGTGCGTCGTGGAACGGCGTCACGCCCGGGGTCGGGAAGTACTCGGCCACGGTGAACGGCTGAGGCGAGGGCGGGATACTTGGCAGGGCCACCGGGCCCAGATCCTTCTCCAGGTGGCGACGCAGCGCGTCGCGGACCCGTTCGTGGTACAGAACTCGCCCCGACACCACGGTTCGCGTGAACGTCTGGTCCGGAGCGATCCGCATGAGTAGTCCGACGCTGGTGACGCCGCCGGATTCGTCCACACGCACGGGGATCGCGTTGACGTAGAGGATTGGCATCCGACCACGGAGTGAGTCGAGCTCCGTGGCGGTGAACCAACCGGGCATGGTGTCCGTCGTGTCCGTCATCCTCGCCTTTCTATCGCGGTTGGGCCTCATGGTGCGAGAGTGGCGCAGGAGGCTCCCGCCGGCCCACCTCGATTCTGCCCACTCGCGGATTGTCAGACCCTCGCCAAGGCCGCTACTCGCGGGTAAAGTCTCGCGGCATGGAGCTGAACGGAGTGGCCGCACTCGTCACCGGTGGCGCGAGTGGCCTGGGGGCAGGCACCGCTCGGGAGCTGGCGGCGGCGGGTGCCCAGGTCGTCATCGCGGACCTCAACATGGACGCCGGCCAAGCGCTGGCCAACGAGATCGGCGGCGTGTTCGTCGCCACCGACGTATCCGACGAGAACCAGGTGCGGGCGGCCGTGGCCGCGGCGGTCGCCACCGGCCGTCCGCTGCGGGTGGCGGTCGCGTGTGCCGGAATCGCGTGGGCGGCCCGCACGGTGGACCGCTCGGGAGCGCCGCACGACCTGGACAGCTACCAGAAGGTCATCCAGGTCAACCTGATCGGAACGTTCAACCTGCTACGGCTGGCCGCCGCCGCGATGGCGGAGACCGACCCGGTGGGGGAGGACGGCGAACGCGGCGTCATCGTCACCACCGCGTCGGCGGCCGGGATCGAGGGCCAGATCGGGCAGATCGCCTACTCCGCGTCGAAGGGTGGCGTGATCGGGATGACGCTCCCGGCGGCACGCGACCTCGCCGCGATCGGTGTTCGGGTCAACACCATCGCCCCCGGAATCCTGGAGACGCCGATCTACGGTGAGGGTGAGGGTGCCGAGGAGTTCAAGCGACGTCTCGTCGCGCCGGTGCCCTTCCCCAAGCGACTGGGAACGGCGGGGGAGTTCGCGAAGCTGGCACGGGCCCTGATGGAGAATAGCTACATCAACGCCGACGTCGTTCGTATCGATGGCGGCTTGCGGCTACCGCCGAAATAAGAGGAGAGCCGATGACGGAGACAGGCGACGCCTCACAGGAATCGCCGGTGATCTATGAGACCGACGGCGGGATCGCGGTCATCACGATCAATCGGCCGAAGGCCAAGAACGCGTTGGACGCCGCCACGGCGCAGGCGATCGCGGAGGCTTTGGACGATCTCGACGCCCGTCCCGAGCTGCGGGTGGGCATTCTGACCGGTGCGGGTGGGACGTTCTGCGCCGGGATGGACCTCAAGGCGTTCCTCCGTGGCGAGACCCCAGTGGTTGAGGGTCGGGGGTTCGGCGGCATCGTGGAGCGTCCCCCGCAGAAGCCACTGATCGCGGCCGTCGAGGGCTACGCGTTGGCCGGGGGGCTCGAGGTCGCGCTGGCCTGCGACCTGATCGTCGCCGCGCAGAACGCGAAGTTCGGCATCCCCGAGGCGAAGCGGGGGCTGGCCGCCGCGGCCGGCGCGCTGCTGCGCCTGCCCAACCGGGTCCCCCGCAACGTCGCGATGGAGATGGCCCTGACGGGTGACTTCGTGTCCACGGCCAAGCTCGCCGAGTTCGGCCTGGTCAACGAGGTGACCTCACCGGGGAAGGCGCTCGCCTCCGCCAAGGAGCTCGCGGGTCGCATCGCGAAGAACGCTCCGATGTCGATCATCGCCTCCAAGCGGGTGATCGTCGAATCGTCGGACTGGTCCCAGGACGAGATGTGGCGGCGCCAGGACGACATCACCGGTCCGGTGTTCTCCAGCAAGGACGCGATCGAGGGCTCGGCCGCGTTCGCGGAGAAGCGGGCGCCGGAGTGGAAGGGCGAGTAGGCTCCGGTCTCCTCTCTCGCCGGGCCTTTCGGTCCCCCAACGGCCCGCTCGTACGACACAGGAGAGGGGCGTGTCCCCGACGCTCGACGTCGGTGGGCACGCCCCTCCGTGCTGCGACTAGTCCACTGGCACGTCGTCGTCGAGTTTGGCGCCGTCGCCGTCCCGGTGGGCACGCCGTAGACGCATCCCCAGCGCGATCTGCGCGATGCCCAGCAGGATCGCGAAGCACCCGATCAACAGGGCGATCGCGAACGCTCCGGCGAGCGGTAGCAGGATCAGGCCGAGGCCGACCAGGATCGTCAGGATGGCGCTGACGATCAGCATCCACTCGTTGGGGATCTCCTTGCGGAGCTGCACCGCGGCCACGGCCTGGGCGATCCCGCTGGCGAGCGCCCAGATGCCGAAAACGATCACCAGCGCGAGAACGCCGGACGTCGGCCAGATCAGCAGCAGCGCGCCCAACACGACGCTGAGGACGCCCTGGAACACCAGCCACCACCGTGGTCGGTGTTCCTGCCGGTGCGTGAACGCGTGGTAGATCGCGAACAGTCCGTCCACCAGCAGGTACGCGCCGAGCAGGATCACCAGGACGAGCAGTGTGATGCCTGGCCAGAACACTGCGAGCAGTCCGAAGATGATCGCCAGGATTCCGCGGACGACGAACACCCACCACCGCCGCGACAGCAGTTCCCGCATAGACACCTCCATGACAATAAGTCACAGGGTAACTACCCATAGTTCTTTTCGTTCGCACATCGACATGTGTCACCCCATCTGACCTCGATGAGCGTTTCATCCGGTTCGCGGCGCCCCGTGCCAGATAGGCATGGGGCGCGTGGTTATGATGATCGGCATGTCGGGTTACCGGTCAGCGGGCGCCGAGGCGTCGCGACGGTAGCGGCGTGCGGACTCCACGCGCCGGATGCCCCCATCCCTTGGGGTCAGGCGCCCGGAAGCCGCACGCGGAGACGGAGAGAGAGCGAGGTCAGAGCGAACATCGTGTGTTTTGCGAACTCTGACCCCCGCGCCTTCACGAACCTGTGCGTCGTTCTGCTGAGCGAGGTCGGTGCGCGGCGCTGGAACGGCACCGGAGCGGATTTCTGGTTACGGCATCCGCGGACGTCGTACCCCGCTCCGAGGTGAGCCACCAACGCCCCCGTGTCCCGGGCCATCCACCGGACACGCCGCATCCACCATCCGCCACTTTCGTTCCACGCGCGGTGCAAGGTGGTGCACGGAGCTGTTCGCTCACCCGACGGTCCACCGGCGTCACCGTGCTTCCTTCTGGGGGGCGAACACGGGTGGAGAACCACGCGTGGGTGCCCGTACCGGTGGTCCTGCGTGATGCCGACACCTGCCGCCGGCCCCTGTCCGACTGACCTGAAAGGTGGTGCCGGGTGGTACTCGGGATCGTCTTCGCTGGGCTGATCGCCACGGCGGCACTGGCCCCGCTCCTCGCACGTTACTTCGGGCGAGAGGCGGGCTGGCTCCTGGGGGCGGCGTTCCTCGCCCTCACCGTCCTGGCGGCGGTTCAGATCCCCGCGGTGCTCTCCGGAGAGACACTCTCGTTCGAGCTCCCCTGGATCCCCGCGATCGATGTCGCGTTCCGGCTGCGCATGGACGGGATCGGGCTGCTCTTCGTCATGCTCGTCCTCGGTGTCGGGGCCGTGATCATGGCTTACTGCGCCCGCTACTTCGGCCCCGAGACCTCCATGAGTCGCTTCTACACGCTCATGGGCCTCTTCGCCGTCGCGATGCTCGGCGTCGTACTCGCCGACGACATTCTGCTCCTCTTCGTCTTCTGGGAGCTCACCAGCATCTGCTCGTTCTTCCTCATCGGTGGAGCGAGCCTGACCGCCGACAAGCCCGCGCTGCGCGCCCTCGTCGTCACGGCTGGGGGCGGGCTGGGCCTGCTCGCCGCGGTCTGCGTCCTCTCCCTGCACGCCGGCACCACCCAGCTCAGCGTGATCCTCAGCGACACCAGTTGGGTGACCGACGGCTGGGTCGGACCGGTCGTCGCGTTGTGCGTCATACTCGCCGCGTTCACCAAGTCCGCACAGGTTCCCCTGCACTTCTGGCTTCCCGGCGCGATGGCCGCGACCACCCCGGTCAGCGCCTACCTGCACGCCGCGGCCATGGTGAAGGCCGGTATCTACCTCCTGATACGCTTCACTCCCGCGTTCGGGGACCTCGCGCTGTGGAACGCCCTGCTGATCGGTCTGGGACTGACCACCGCGATCTGGGGTGGCGTCCTCGCCCTGAAGGCCACCGACCTCAAGATCCTCACCGCGCACTCCACCGTGAGCCAGCTCGGCTTCCTGGTCGCGGCGATCGGCGTCGGGACGCCCTACGCCCTCGCGGCCGCCGCCCTGCACACGCTGGCGCACGCGTTGTTCAAGGCGACGCTGTTCATGATGGTCGGAGTGATCGACCACCAGGCGCACACCCGGGACATCAAGGAACTCGGCGGGCTGCGTCGGGTCATGCCGGTCAGCGCCGTCATCGCCGGCCTGGCGGCGCTCGCCCTCGCGGGTATCCCGCCACTCCTCGGCTTCTACACCAAGGAGAAGGTGTTCGCGGGTCTGTTGGAGACCCCAGGTGGGGGTGCCTTCACCGTGGTCGCGGCCGTGGCCGCCGTCGCCGCGGCGGGACTGACCTTCGCCTACGCCGCGCGGTACTGGTACTCGGTCTTCGGTGGCCCTCTCACCCAACGCACCGACATCCGGGAGGGCGCGCCGACCTTCCTCCTCGGTCCCGTGATCACCGGCGTGCTCGGATTGGTGGCCGGCCTCGGTGTCGTCACCCTGACCCCGTTCGCCGAGCGTGTGGCCGCCGACAGCGGACACCCCGGGACGACAATCGGGATCCACGCGATCCCCGGTCCCAGCGTGGACCTCGCCATGTCGGCCGCGGCGATCACCCTCGGTGTCCTGCTGTTCCTCGCCCGTTCCCGCGTTGAGTCGGTCCAGGACCGCGTCAGTGCCCCGGTCACCGGTAACAGCGTCTTCGACCGTGGCTACTACCTCAGCCTCGCCGGTGGACACCGCGTCGGCGACCTCACCCGTACCTCGATCCCCGCGGCCCACATGCCGCCACCGCTCTTCCTCCTCTGTTGCATCGCGGCGGCCGCGCTGTGGTGGGGGATGGACGTCGGGCCGGCGGACTGGGCCGAGACCCGACCCACGGACTGGATCGTCGTCGGCGCGGTCGCCGCCGGAGTGCTGGCCGTCGTCGTGGTGCGACACCGGATCGCCGCGATGACGATCCTCGGCGTCGTCGGTGTGCTGCTCGCCGTCTGGTACGTGCTGCTTGGCGCCGTCGACCTCGCGTTGACGCAGCTCGTGGTCGAACTCCTGACCGTCGTCGCGCTCGTGCTCGTGCTGCGCCGACTGCCTCGACTGTTCCACCGCACCGGCGCCGTCCGGAACTGGACGGCCGGCGCCACCGCCGTGCTGATCGGCGCGCTGGCGGGCGCGGGGACATTCATGATGACCGGGCGTCGGGAGCTCTCCGAGGTCAGCCAGTGGTTGCTGGAGAACTCCGAGGCGGAGTCCGGCGGGATCAACGTGGTGAACACGATCCTGGTCGACTTCCGTGCCCTGGACACCCTGGGCGAGGTCACCGTCGTGGGCATCGCCGGGATCGGCATCATCGCCCTGCTCGGGACCACCTGGCTGCCCGCGGAGCAACGCCTGCCGCGTGGACGCGACCAGGCCGACGTGTCGACGGACAATCTCGTCATCCTCCGTGTCGTCGCCAAGGTCCTGACACCCATCGCGGTCGTGTTGTCGCTGTGGATGCTGTTCCGTGGCCACAACAACCACGGTGGCGGGTTCATCGGTGCGCTGATCGCCGGTGCGGGGCTGTGCCTGATGCACCTGACGGTCGCCGACCCGGCGCGTTCGCCGCTCCGCCGCTTCAACGGGGTTCCCCTCATCGCCGGGGGCCTGGTGCTCTCACTGGTGATCGGATCCCTCGGGGTCCTCTACGGCGGGTTCCTCACGCCGTTCCCGATCGAACTCGGCATCACCTACGTCACCTCGTCGGTGGTGTTCGACATCGGGATCTACCTGATGGTGCTCGGAACGGTGCTGATCATGCTGAACCGGTTGGGCGCACAGCAACCCGCGGACTTCGCGGGCGCGGCGGTCGACCCGGCACCGTCGGATCCCGACCCACCCGTGGCCGCGGCCGCGAGCCGTGGTGACGAGAAGGGGGTAACCAAGTGAGCAGTGCCATTCTCGTTGGTGTCCTGGTCGCGGGGGGCGTGTTCCTCGTCCTGCAGCGCGGCCTGATCCGGATGGCGTTCGGCATCGTGATGATCGGCAATGCCGCGAACGTCATGCTCCTGGCCTCGGGGGGAACTCACCGGCGTGAGGCGGCGGTGATCGACCAGATCGCCGCCATGAACGCGGCGGCGGATCCCCTGCCCCAGGCCTTCGTCCTCACCGCCATCGTCATCACCTTCGGCGTCGTGGTGTTCCTCGTCGCGCTCGCCGGTGCCGGGGGCAGCGACGACACCGAACCGGCCGGCCAGAATCCCGAACCCGGTGGAGGCCACGACGGGCTCGACCCGGTCGGGGACGCGACTGGCGAACCGAACGGCCAGGTTCCCGCCGTCGACGCGACCACCGGCGGCGCGATCCACGCCACCGGGACCACGACCACCGAGCGCCCGGAGGAGGATCGCTGATGGACGTCACCCTGCCCTTCGCGGCCGGTGTCCCCCTGTTCGTGGCGGCGCTGCTGCTGCTCCTCCGGGAGCCCGCGTGGCTGCGCCGCGGCCTCACCCTGGGCGTGGCCGCCGGCGCGCTCGTCTACGCCGGCTTCCTGATCGCCGCCACCTATGACGGCTCGGTCCTCGTGCACAGCGTCGGACTGTGGCCGGGGGGCGTCGCCATCCCCTTCGTCGCCGACACGCTCAGCGCACTCATGCTCGCGGTCACGTCCCTACTGACGCTGGTGTGTTCCGCGTTCGGCATGGTCGCCGGCGACGACGAGAAACACTTCTTCCAACCCCTGGTGATGGTCCTGTTCGCCGGCGTCGCCGGAGCGCTCCTCACCGGTGACCTCTTCAACTTCTTCGTGTTCGTCGAGGTCATGCTGCTGCCGTCCTACGTGCTGATCGGCATCCTCGGCGGAGTCGGACGCGTCCGCGCCGCCCGCGTCTACATCACCTACAACCTCCTCGCCTCGGTCGTCCTCCTCGCGGGGATCGCGTTCCTCTACGGAGTGGTGGGTCGGGTCAACTTCGCCGCGCTGAGCGGTGCCGCCTCGGAGTCCACCGCGGCGGCCGTCGCCGGCGCGGTCGTCCTCGTCGCACTGGGGATGAAGTCGGCGGTCGTGCCGGTCCACGGCTGGCTCTCCCGCGTGTACCCGGAGACCTCTCCCGCTGTCTCGGCCCTGTTCTCCGGACTGCACACCAAGGTCGGTATCTACGCCATCTACCGCATCTACTCGCTGCTGTTCGACGGCGACGACCGCTGGCTGGGCATTGGCGTGCTGATCATGTGCGCCACCATGGTGGTGGGCGTCCTCGGGGCGGTCGGCGAGGGAACGATGCGCTCCATCCTCGCCTTCCACATGGTGAGCCAGATCGGCTACATCCTGCTGGGTGTCGCACTGTTCGGACCCCTGGGCCTCGCCGCGGGGATCTTCTACCTGCTGCACCACATGATCGTGAAGGCCTCCCTGTTCCTGTCGACGGGAGCGGTGGAGACGGTCTACGGCAGTCAACGCCTGGAGGAGGTCGGAGGCGTCGCCCGGAAGGAACCCCTGGTGGCGTTCGCGTTCATCGGCGCGGCCCTGTCCCTGACCGGGATTCCCCCGTTCTCCGGTTTCTTCGCCAAGTTCCTGCTTCTGCAGGCGTCGATCGACGAGACCGAGTACCTGGCGGCCGTCGTCGTCGTGGCAGTCAGCCTCTTCACGCTGCTGTCCATGGCGAAGATCTGGACGAACGTGTTCTGGGGACCGCCGGGACGCCAGCCACCGGTGCGCGCCCCGGCGCGGGTCGGCGCCGTCGATGAGTCCGGTGGCGGGGACGCGGGCGAGCCCACCAGTGGTGGCGGCACCGAGGAGGACAAGGCGTCCGCACACGGGTCCCGGCGCCACTCGAAGGCCGGTCGCCCGTTGACCAACATCAGGTTCGCCCTCGCCGCTCCGGCACTCGTGCTCACCCTGGTGTCCCTGGGGCTGGGTATCGGGGCGCAGGGACTGCTCGACCTGTCACAGCGCGCCGCCGAGGGCCTGCTGGACACCTCGACGTACGAGGAGGCGGTGATCGAACCGTGAGCTCACTCATCACCTGGCCCATCCGCATGGTCGTCTTCGCGTGCCAGTTCGCGTTCGCGTTGGTGACGGCTTCGTTCCAGGTCGCGCGGGACGTGCTCGCGCCCAACAGCAGGTTCCGGCCGGGGATCGTCGAGTTCCCGCTGCGGTGCAGCACGGACTTCGAGATCACGATGATGGCCAACTGCATCACCCTCACCCCCGGAACCCTGACGCTCGCGGTGCGCACGTCCCCACCCACGCTGTGGGTCCACGGCATGTACTGCAAGGACCGGGACCAGGCGATCCAGGAGCTCCGTGACTACGAGAGCCAGATGCTGCGCGGGATCCGCCGTGACGGCGTCGTCCCGGACGCCCCGGTGACCGAGAACGGCCCGATCGAGGAGACGTCATGAGCCTCATCGACATCCCACTGGTGCTGATCGGCGTCGTCTTCGTCGTCGTTGTCATCCGGATGCTGCTGGGCCCCAGCCAGGGCGACCGCGCCGTCGCGGCTGACCTCTCGTTCTTCTGCTTCATCGCGATGACGGCGCTGTTCGGGGCCAGGCAGGGCTTCGGGGCGGCGTTCGACGTCGTACTGGTCGCGACCCTGACCGGGCTCGTCGCCACACTGTGGCTCTCGCGCCTGATCCGTGCCGAGCGGCCGTCCGACACCAAGGAGTCGGAATCCACGGGGGAGGGAGCCGCATGACGCTGCTCAACGTGCTCGCGGGCGTCGCCATCGGGTTCGGCACCGCGTTCATGGTGACCTCGGCGATCGCGCTGATCCGGCTGGACGACGTGTTCACGCGGATCAACGCTGTCACTAAGGCGGCCACGCTCGGGGTCATCCTGATCCTCATCGGATCGTTCCTGATGATGCCTGGGTGGGACACCGCCTGGAAGGTCGTGCTGGCCGTGCTGCTGCAGTTGATCACCTCACCGGTGGGGAGTTTCTTCGTCGCGCGGGCCGCCTACCGGTCGAGGTCCGCGCTTTCCTCCTCGACCTGTCGGGACGAGCTGGGCGGACGGGTTCCAGACGGGACCGAGTGACGCCCTGCCGCTGACCTGTTGGACGTCTCCCCAGGGGCCACGCCTGTGCCCTCTGGGGAGACCTCCTCCGGGGGAGGTATGACACCTGTCATGGGGCGCCCCGGGTGAGTTACACCCCGGCCTGGTGACAACGGTGTCTGCCGGGGTAACGGGCGCATGCGGTTAAGTGTTCGGTATGACCACGCAACCACTCGACTCCGCGTCCTCACCTCCCACGACGGAGCGTCCGGCCCTCTCCGTCGACGACCTGCGGGTCCGCTACGCCGACTTCGAGGCGGTCCGCGGGATCTCCTTCACCGTCGAGGCGGGCGAGCTGTTCGCGCTGCTGGGGACGAACGGCGCGGGGAAGACCACCACCATCGAGACGTTGGAGGGCTTCCGCCGTCCTCACTCCGGTGTGGTGCGTGTGTTGGGGCAGGACCCGTTTGGGCAACCGGCGGGCCTGCGCCCGTTCGTCAACGCGGTGCTCCAGCACAGCGGGTCGTTCCCCGAGCTCACGGTGAACGAGACGGTCGACCTCGCGCGTGACCTGGCCGCCTCGGCACGTGAGCGTGCCGAGGTTCTGGAGATGGTGAACCTCGCGGCCAAGGGGAGGACCTACGTCCGCCAGCTCTCCGGCGGTGAGAAGCGTCGTCTCGACCTCGCGTTGGCCATCCTGACCCGGCCGCGGGTGCTGTTCCTCGACGAGCCCACCACCGGCATGGACCCCGAGGCCCGACACACCACGTGGGAACTCCTACGCCGCGTCCAGCGGGAGGGAACGACCATCCTGCTCACCACCCACTACCTGGAGGAGGCGGAACGCCTCGCCGACCGGCTGGCCATCATGCACCTCGGCGAGATCGTGGTGGAGGGTGTGTTGCAGGACGTGCTCGCGGAGTGGGGCGACCGTCTGGGCTTCCGGCTTCCCGACACTCTACGCACCGACGACCTCCCCGAGGTTCCCGGCGCCACCGTGTCCGTCGAGGTCCGCTCCGGCGAGCCCTGGATCTCCTACACCGTGCTCGGCGGGGACGGCGAGGACGTCGCCGCCCGCGCGCACCGCGCGATGTCACACCTGATCAGATGGGCGGACACCCACAACGTTCCCCTCCACCACCTGGAGGCGCGCTCGGCGTCCCTCGAGGACGTGTTCCTGAACGTGGCCGGATCGACGACCCTGCGGGAGATGGGGGACAACGCGTGAACACCGCGACCGACGACACCCCGACAACCTCGCCCCGCGTCAATGCCGTGCGGCAACTTCTGCGCCTCACCCGGACGGAACTCACCCTGTTCTACCGGTACCGGGTGGCGGCGTTCTACGCCGTGTTCCCGCTGTTCTTCGCGTTCATCCTGATGGGCGTGCCGAACGTGGACCTGGTGCCCGGTGTCGGAGCCGCGGCCCTCTCCACCGTCGGCATGGTCGCCATGGCTCCCATGATGATCGCGATCTTCCACATCCCCAACGTGCTCGCCGCGCGTCGTGAGCTGATGATCCTCAAGCGGTTCCGGGTCAGCGGGGTTGGCCCCTTCGCCCTCTTCGGCGCCGTCACACTGTCCGTGCTCTGTGCCGGCCTGCTCGTCGCCGCGGTGATGGCGGTCCTGGCCGGTGTGCCCGCGGGTCTGCCCCTTCCCCGCGACCCGGTCATGGTCCTGGTCGGTGTTCTCCTGGGCGGAACCGTGGTGTCGCTGCTCGCGGCCTCGTTGACCCGCCTCGCCCGCAACGCCGAGAGCGCGCAGATGATGACCATCCTGCCGTTCCTTGTGCTCTTCGCCGCCAGTGGCCTGATGCTGCCCCTCGACCTGCTGCCCGACGCCGCGCAGGTGGCGGCACGACTCCTCCCCATCGCCCCCATGGTCGACATGGTGTCGTCCGGCTGGTTCGGCTACGACTTCTTCGGCGGCCGCGAGGGCGCGGAGACGGCGAGTGTCCTGTCCCTGTGGGGATCCTCGGTGCCCGCGCTTCTGGTCGGGATCGCGTGGCTCGGTATCACCTTCGCTCTGCTCCGGGGATTCCGCTGGGACCCCCGAGGAGCGAAGTAAGCTGCGAAGACGATGATCACCGCGACCCCCACACCATCCACCACGGCGACACTGGAGTCCGCCCAGGACGACGCCAGCCGAAGGCGACTGCGGAGAGCCCGACGCTACGTCCTTGGATACGGGGCGCTCAACGTCGTCTTCTACCCGCTCCTCGCGGTGACGTCGCTGCTTGTCTATCCCGAGTTCGACAACGCCTTCTGGTTCGCCGCCGCGTTCGGAATCCCGCTCAGCCTGCTGCAGGCGGTTCTCGTCTACTGGATCTACCGACTCCGCTTCGGTATGCCCAGCCGGCTCCGGAGAAGCGTCGTCGTCTGGGGGTCCATCGTCCCCCTGGTACTGCTGTGTTCGTTCTACGGCTTCACGCCATCCTCGGGTGTCTACATCGGCGTCTGGTGGGGTGTGGTGACGCTCGTCGCCACCCGCGGACAAGTGGTGATCATCTCCACCGGGCTTTGTGTCGCCTGGAGCGTCGCGGCGGTCCTCGTTCTTCCGTTGGCGCCACTGTGGGAGGTCGTGTTCGTCTATCTCTATACCTTCGGCATGGCGGGACTCTCCGCCGCGACCAACCACGCGTTCGCGACCATGTGGGACGTCGCGCAGGACGCCCACAACAGCCGGTGGGTACAGGCCCGCCTCGCTGTCACCGAGGAGCGCCAGCGCATCGCCCGCGACCTGCACGACCTGCTCGGGCACAGCCTTTCCGGCATCGCCGTGAAGAGTGAGCTCGCCGCGCGGCTCGCGCACAGGGACCCCGACCGGGCCGCGGCGGAGATGCTGACCGTCCAGGCGCTCGCCCGCGAGGCACTACGTGAGATGCGGGCGACAGTGAGCAACTACCGCGAACTCGACCTCGCGGTGGAGATCAGCAACGTACGCCAAGTGCTGGACGCCGGCGGCACCACCTGCACCATCGCCGGCAGCGACGTCGACATGACCCTCGCCAACCGCGGTGTGGCCGCCTGGGTGATCCGCGAGGCCGTCACCAACGTCCTCCGCCACAGCACCGCGAGCCAGTGCGACATCACCCTGTCCCGCCGGGGGGAAGTCGCCGTCGTGGAGATATTCAACGACGGCGCGGGCGACACCGGATCCGCGCCGGAATCACGCCACACTTTCGGCAACGGCCTGCGCGGCCTGACCGAACGGGTGACGGCGGTCAACGGTACCCTGACCGCCAACCCCACGGCCGATGGAGGATTCCTCGTTCGGGCACTGCTCCCCGACGCCCCACCGAAGGCGACACCCTCCCCCACCGACGAGGCGCACCACCCAAGCGAGGCGACCGTGACGCCGGATCGGACCGACCACGCAAGGAGCGACGCGTGACCCGGATCGTCCTCGCCGACGACGAACACCTTGTTCGCGGCGCCATCGCCGCACTGCTGCGAATGGAGGACGACCTCGACATCGTGGCCGAGGTCGGCCGCGGCGACGAAGTCGTTCCCGCCGTCCTGGAACACGGCGCCGACATCGCCGTCCTCGACATCGAGATGCCCGGAGCGACCGGCATCGACGCCGCCGCCCAACTACGCACCGCGGCCCCCAACTGCGGCGTCGTCATCCTCACCAGCTTCGGTCGGCCCGGATTCCTCCGCCGCGCACTGGAATCCGGCGCCCGCGGCTTCCTCGCCAAAGACGCACCCGTCGAACTGTTGGCCGGAGCCATCCGAAAAGTCCAGGCAGGTGGCCGCTACATCGACTCCGAACTCGCGGCCACCGCCATGGCCTCCGGCGAGAGCCCCCTCACCGAACGCGAGACCGACGTCCTGCGCGCCGCGTCGGACGGGGCGTCCGTCGCCGAGATCGCCACCGTCCTCAGCCTGAGTCCCGGGACGGTGCGGAACTACTTGTCGTCGGCGATGACGAAGACGGGTGCGGACACGCGGTTGTCGGCGATTCGCACGGCGGAGGAGATGGGCTGGTTGTGAGGTGGATGGGGGCAACCCCGCTGGAGTGAATGGGGGGAGCACCCCCACATGTTCGTTGTGCCGGAGTCCTGATTGGGGCGGCGAAATCCTGGTGGGGGAGGGAGGAGGGCTGCCTCGTGGTTGGTGCGGGGTACGGCTCAGAGGAACCGGAGGACCAACATGGCGGTGTCGTCGGTGTGGCCGCCCGGGGCGAACGCCATCAGCTCGCGTTCGATCCGGGCGATGACCGCCTGCGCCGTCAGGCCGGAGCAGGTGTTGAAGATCTTGGTCAGGCCCTCGTCACCCAACATGTCGTCCCCGTTGCGGCGTTCGGTCACCCCGTCGGTCACCGCCAACACCACGTCCTTGGGATGGATCTCCACGGCCTCGGTGAAGAAGTCCACGTCCTCGAAGGCACCCAGCAGCGGCTGGGAACTCCCGATCGACTCCACGTCCCCCGAGGGCCGCAGACGCAGGGGCAGCGGATGACCGGCCGAGACCATACGCAGCCGCATGCCCTCCTCCGGCCGGCGGGCCGCCGTGAGCTCGCCGTAGAGCATGGTCAGGAACCGGGTGGACGGGTTCTCGTCGAGGATCGCGAGATTGAGCCGGTGCATGATGTGGGCGGGCGAGAAGCCCTCCCGGGCGAGGGCACGCAGGGTGTGCCGAGCCAGGCCCGTGATGGAGGCCGCCTCCGGCCCGGTGCCGCAGACGTCACCCACGGCGAAACACCAGCGGTTGTCGGCCGCGAACACGTCGTAGAAGTCGCCACCGACGACGGTGCGCTCACCGGCGGGCTGGTAGAAGACCGCGTAGTCCACGCCCGGGATGTCGGGACGCTGTGCTGGAAGGAGGCTGCGCTGCAGCGCCTCGCTCATCGACGTCTGGTTGGAGTACAGACGCGCGTTCTCCAGCGCCGAGGACACCCGGCGGGCGAAGTCGTCGGTGACGTCGATGTCGCCCTGGCCGAAGTCCGCGCCCGGGCGTTGCCCGATGGCCAGCAGACCCAGCCGTCGACCACGGGCCAGCAACGGCAGGCACACGGCCGGGCCGTCGGCGATCTCCTTGGCGAGTTCCTGGCGCAGACCGGCCGCGCTGAGGTCGGCGTCGTCCCAGAGGCGCTGCGGATGCTCCTGCTCGTGCGGCGGGAGCGCCTCCAACAACAGGCGCAACGCGTCGGTGTACTCCTCGTCGGCGTGTGCCGCGTACACGAGTCGCAGGTTGTTGGTCTCGGTCGTGGTGAACACGCCGCACCACGCGCCCAGTCGCGACGTGATGAGCTGCGCCGTCAGGGCCGCGGTCATGCGCTCGTCCAGCGTGCCGGCCAGGAGGTCGCTGGCCTCGGCCAGGAAGCTCAGGCTGGCGCGCCGCGCCAGCTCGACCTGGGCCAGACGCGCGCGTTCGACCGGCAGCGCGATCCGGTCCGCGCCCTGCTGCAGCACACTCGCCGCGGACTTGCTGAAACGGCCGGGACTGGAGGAGGCGACACCGATCAGGCCGGTGATCCGGCCCTCGACGATGAGCGGAGCGGTGACCAGCGAGCGCATTCCCGCGCTGGCGAGCATCCCACGATGTGCCCGGGCCAGCATCACGTCGTCGTTGATCAACGGTCCGGGGCCGGGAGCGGCGGACGGGAAGGTTTCCTCGGTCCGACTCGTGAAAGGCAGCAGCGGGTAGGCGAGGCCCACCGCGGACCGCACCTCCCACAGGGTCTCGTCCGTGGTCGCCAGCGCGATGTAGGCGGCGTCGCCAGCCAGGACGCCGCGGGCGACCTCGACCGTGCGTTCCAGGAGCTCGTCCAGGGCCAGGCGTTCGGCGAGGGCGGAGTCCAGCGCACCCCAGGGGTCGGGGCGTCGACGGGGCTCGGTCTGTTGTTCGGTCGCCGGCGGCAGCAGCAGCGTCGATCCCGTCCCACCGGTCGTCGGCACCTCGGCCACCCGGATCCACACCGCCTTGCGGTCGCCGGAGTAGCTCACGCCCCAGCTCTGGGCGATGGCGGCGACGAGTCCCAGACCCATGCCACCGTTACGGGTGGAGTCGGTGGAGGGCGAGGTGTCGACGTCCAGCGGCCCGGCCTGAGGAACCGGGCGTTCCGGCAGCCGGTCCGCGACGGCGATCTCCACGACGTCGGTCAGGTCACGCACCGTCACCTCGACGGGGGTTCCCGCGTGCAGGACAGCATTGGTCGTGAGTTCGCTGACGAGGAGCGTCGCGTCCTCGATGACCGCGTCTCGCTCCCAGTCCCGCAGAACTCCGCGGGTGAACTCCCGCACGGTGCCCACGGTCTCGGGGGTGGCGGGGAACTCCCGGTGGGCGACTTTCGGGTGTGGCATGGTGAATTCGTAGGCTATCGCGTGAAGTGAAGGTTCGGTGCTGGTAGGGGCAACGTATCGGGATGCCTTTCCAAACAGCACTGTCCATCCAGCACCGATGACGGCAGTCTTTCTAACGGAGCCGAACGAGAGGGGGCGCCGTGGCCAAGACGACGAGGCCCGGGACGCGGGAGCCGGAGAGGCTTCTGAACGTGCTGCGTGCCATGCGCGACGGCGACTTCAGCGTTCGGCTGGAGCCCGCCGCGGAGGGCACGCAGGCGGAGATCGCGACGGTGTTGAACCAGGTGCTGGACAACTGGCAGCACCTCAGCGACGAGCTGCAACGCGTCAGCGGAGCCGTCTGTACCGAGGGCCGCCTGCACGAGCAGGTCTCGGTGGAGCAGACGCGCGGCGCGTGGGGCCGCAACGTGCGTGCGATCAACCGGATCCTGGAGCAGGTCAACGAACCGGTGTCCTCCGTCGCGGAGGTTCTGGACGCGGTGGCCGACGGCGACCTGGAGCAACGGGTCGACCTGAACAGCCGGACCGGTCCCCTGCACGGTGACCTCCTCCGGCTCGCGAGCTCCGTGAACCGGATGGCGGACCAGATGTCAGGGTTCACCGGCGAGGTGACCCGCGTGGCCCGTGAAGTGGGTACCGAGGGCAAGTTGGGCGGGCGGGCCCGCGTGGAGGGCGTCTCCGGCGCGTGGCGCGACGTGACCGAAGCGGTCAACGGTATGGCCGGACGGCTCACCGACCAGGTACGCGACATCTCCCGCGTCACCACGGCGGTGGCCGAGGGTGACCTGACCCGTAAGGTCATCGTCGACGTTCAGGGCGAGATGTTGTCGCTGAAGAACACCGTGAACACGATGGTGGACCAGCTCGACTCCTTCGCCGACGAGGTCACCCGCGTGGCCCGTGAAGTGGGTACCGAGGGCAAGCTGGGCGGGCGCGCCAACGTCAAGGGCGTGTCGGGCATCTGGAAGGACCTGACGAACAACGTCAACTCCATGGCCGACAACCTCACCGACCAAGTGCGGGATATCGCACAGGTGACGACCGCGGTCGCCAGGGGCGACCTGACCCGCAAGGTCACGGTGGACGTTCAGGGCGAGATGTTGTCGCTGAAGAACACCGTGAACACGATGGTGGACCAGCTCGACTCCTTCGCCGACGAGGTCACCCGGGTCGCCCGCGAGGTGGGTACCGAGGGCAAGCTCGGTGGCCGCGCCAACGTCAAGGGCGCGTCGGGCATCTGGAAGGACCTCACCGACAACGTCAACTCCATGGCGAACAGTCTCACCACGCAGGTGCGCAACATCTCGCAGGTGACGACCGCTGTCGCCCGCGGTGACCTGACGAAGAAGATCACCGTTGACGCGCACGGCGAGATCCTGGAAGTGAAGGACACCGTGAACACGATGGTGGACCAGTTGTCGGCGTTCGCCGACGAGGTCACCCGGGTGGCGCGGGAAGTGGGTACCGAGGGCCAGCTCGGCGGCCAGGCGACGGTGCCGGGCGTGTCGGGTGTCTGGAAGGGCCTCACCGACAACGTCAACTCCATGGCCGACAACCTGACCCGCCAGGTGCGCCAGATCTCCGTGGTCACCACCGCGGCGGCGCGCGGCGACCTCACCAAGAAGATCACGGTCGACGCACGGGGCGAGATCCTGGAGCTCAAGGAGACCATCAACACGATGGTCGACCAGCTCTCCGCATTCGCGGCCGAGGTCACGCGCGTCGCGCGTGAGGTGGGTACCGAAGGCCAGCTCGGTGGCCGGGCGAACGTGATGGGCGTCTCGGGGATCTGGAAGGACCTCACCGAGAACGTCAACTCGATGTCGCACAACCTCACCACGCAGGTGCGCAACATCTCGCAGGTGACGACGGCCGTCGCTCGGGGTGACCTGACGAAGAAGATCACGGTGGACGCCCACGGTGAGATCCTGGAAGTGAAGGACACCGTGAACACGATGGTGGACCAGTTGTCGGCGTTCGCCGACGAGGTCACCCGGGTGGCACGGGAGGTCGGCAGCGAGGGGCAGCTCGGTGGCCAGGCACGGGTCGAGGGCGTCTCGGGCACGTGGAAGCAGTTGACGGACCGGGTGAACGAGCTCGCCGGCAACCTGACGACCCAGGTGCGGGCGATCGGCGACGTGGCCAGCGCCGTCACCCGGGGCGACCTCACCCAGTCGATCACGGTCGAGGCGCGCGGCGAGCTGAGCAAGCTCCGCGACAACATCAACCTGATGGTCTCCAACCTGCGGGCGTCGACCAACGCCCAGCAGGACGAGGACTGGCTGAAGAGCCACCTCGCCCGGATCTCCGGGATGGTCCAGGGGCATCGCGACCTCCACGAACTCGCGCGCCTCATCATGAGCGAGGTGACGCCGCTGGTGGAGGCCCAGTACGGCGCCTGCTACCTGCTGGACGGCGACGGTGAGGAGTCCTACCGGCTCTACGCCGGCTACGGCTACCGGCCCAAGAAGTCGCAGCGCCGGATCACTCCGGGCGACGGTCTCGCCGGGCAGGTCATCGCGCAGCGCCAGGAGCTGCTACTGCACCAGGTCCCCGGTGACTACGTGCGGATCGAGTCCGGGGTCGGGGACTCGCCGCCGCTGAGCCTCGCGATCTTCCCGATCGTCTCCGAGGGGCGTGTGTTGGGCGCGCTGGAGCTGGCGTCGTTCACGGAGTTCCGCCCCATCCACCTGAACTTCCTGCGTCAGCTCGTCGACCTCATCGGGGCGACGATCAGCAGCATCCTCGCCAATGTGCGCACCGAGTACCTGCTGGCACAGTCGCAGCAGCTCGCGACGGAGCTGCAGGAACGCACCAACGAGCTGCAGCGCCAGCAGGAGGAGCTGCGGGAGAAGAACACCGAGCTGCACGCGCAGGCCGGCCAGCTCGCCAACCGCAACCGCGCCATCGAACTGCAGAACCGGCAGATCGAACGCGCCCGACAGTCGTTGGAGGAACGGGCCCGGCAGTTGCACGCCTCCTACAAGTACAAGTCCGAGTTCCTGGCCAACATGTCCCACGAGCTGCGGACCCCGCTGAACAGCCTGTTGATCCTCGCCCGCCTGCTCGCGGACAACCCGGAGGGCAACCTCACCTCCAAGCAGGTCGAGTTCTCCCGCACCATCCACAAGGCGGGGACGGATCTCCTGCAACAGATCGACGGCATCCTCGACCTCTCCAAGGTCGAGGCGGGGCGCATGGAGGTGAACCCCGGCGAGGTCTCGATTCCACAACTCGTGGAGTACGTGGAGGCGTCGTTCCGAGCGCTGGCGAACGAGAAGGGCCTCGCCTTCACGATCGAGGTCTCCCGGGAGATCCCACAGGAACTGTGGACGGACGAGCAGCGCCTGAAGCAGGTCGTGCGCAACCTCCTGTCCAACGCGCTGAAGTTCACCTCCAGCGGCGAGGTCCGACTGCGGATCCACCCAGCGTCGGAGCTGGCGGACATGGACGTCGCCGCCTCCGTGCCGAGCGACGAGGCGGTGGCCTTCTCCGTGGTGGACACGGGACCGGGGATTCCACCGGAGCAGCTCCAGCTCATCTTCGAGGCGTTCCACCAGGGCGACGGCGGCACGTCGCGTCGCTTCGGCGGGACGGGATTGGGGCTGTCCATCAGTCGCAACCTCGCACGGCTGCTCGGCGGTGAGGTGAGCGTCGCGTCGACGGTCGCGACCGGCAGCACGTTCACCCTGGTCCTGCCCGTGCACCTGCCGGACGAGCTCGCCGAGCAGGATGGGGAGCGAACAGGAGAGGCTGTCGCGGTCGACGCCGAGTTCCCGACGACGGGACTGCTGAGCGAGTCGCTGCTCCCGTCGTCGGGCGAGGTGCCCGACACCCCGCTGACCGGACCCACGCCGCAGCTCAAGAGCGAACCAAGCACGATGATCGCCTCGGCGAGTACGGCCTCTCCGGAGCGCGACGGTGTGCTGCGGGGCAAACGCGTGCTCATCGTCGACGACGACATCCGCAACGTCTTCGCCCTGACCAGCGCACTGGAGGCGCACGGCCTGCGGGTGCTCTACGCGGAGAACGGCGCCACGGGAATCGCCAAGCTGGAGGCCAACGACGACATCGCGCTCGTGCTCATGGACATCATGATGCCGGAGCTCGACGGCGACGAGACCACGCGGCGGATCCGGGAAATGCCGCAGTTCGCTGACCTGCCGATCATCACGCTCACGGCGAAGGCGATGCGGGGCGATCGAGAGCGTAGCCTTGAGCACGGGGCGTCGGACTACGTCACAAAGCCCATCAACCTGGATCATCTGCTCGACGTGATGCGAGCGTGGTTGGATCCGTCGTGGGACGCCGAACAGAACTAGGCATGTGTTGCAGAAGGAGATGCCCGCTTGCAGGTGAACATCCTCCTCGTCGACGACCGCGAGGACAATCTCACGGCACTGGAGGCCATCCTCGCCTCGCTCGACCAGAACCTGGTGCGGGCCACGTCCGGTGAGGATGCCCTGAAGGCGCTGTTGGAGCGGGACTTCGCGGTGATCCTCCTGGACGTCATGATGCCGGGCATGGACGGCTTCGAGACGGCCGCTCACATCAAGCAGCGTGAGCGCACCAAGGACGTACCGATCATCTTCCTGACCGGCGCGGGCATCGACCGGCACCAGGTGTTCCGGGGCTACTCCTCGCGGTCCATCGACTATCTCTCCAAACCGTTCGACCCATGGGTGCTGCGCTCGAAGGTCGAGGTGTTCATCGAGCTCTACCAGGCCCGCCAACGTCTCCACGAGCAGGCGGCACTGCTCAGCAGCTACGTCGGGGACGCCAACGAGAGCGAATCGGGCGAGGGGTTCGCCTCCCAGCTCATTCGACAGGTGGAGACGGTCAACGCCGAGGTGGGGACACTGCGCGGGCAACTCGGCGAGGCGGAGCCCGGTGTGCGCCGTGCGTTGCGGGACCTGGACGCCGCGGTCGCCGACCTGCGCAGTCTGGTCCGGATACTGCACGAACCCTGACCGCACGCCCGTCGACCTCTGGCCTCCGCCCTACGAGGGCGGAGGCCAGAGGCGTCTTCACGCCCGCGACGCGCCGCGGTCGCGGCCGACGCCCGTGGAGTCGCCTATGTCACCTTGGTGTGAGAGGTCCGCTCTGGCCGAATTAGGTCACGGACGAATCCCGTGTAAACCATCGGTGAACCACGGACCTGGATGAACACAGAGTAATGATCTTCGCCTGGATAAGGCGATCGACCTCTCGATCTCGATCACGGAATGTAATGTGATGTGATCTATGTCACGCTCATGGCGAATTGGTGTGACTGAAGTGGATTTGGGGGGGACCTTCTACTGGTGTGTGGCTCGTGGTTAAAGTGAGTTCCGGTTGGCCTCATTCGCCGGCGCTGCCGGGAGAGCACAGCTCGCCAGCGGCCCCCTGACCCCGACAACGCCGCCCCCAGGCCGGTCGCGGTGCCAACCTCCGGAGCGTGACTCGGTGAGGTTCCGAGCCGCTCCCCCCTTCAACCCGAGTCTTATAGGAGAGATCCTTCGTGTCTCGCAGGAAAACCAGGACCCTCACCGGATTCGCCGCGACGACGTTCGTCGGCTTCGGTCTCGCCATCGCCGCCCCCGCCGCGATGGCCGACACCGCGGACCAGGAGCTGACCCTGGACCCTCGCCAGGCTCCCCAGACCCTGGACACGCCGGGTAGCACGGCCGAGGTCGACTACAACTGTGTCGACCCCAACGGTGAGTCGCACCCCACCTCGCTTGAGGTCACCTTCGCTGGGCCGGACGAGGCCGAGACCGGTCAGACCATCGAGGTCATCGGTTCGTCCGACGGCCTCTACTTCTCCTACCCGGGCGAGTCGGTCGAGGCCGGCGGGGCGACCGCCAGCGTCGCCTTCGGTGTGTCCGGCGACGCTGCGCCAACGGACGGCGTCAGCTTCTCCGTCCAGAACACCGAGGCGTACACGCCAGGCGAGGACGAGATCTCCTGGTCCGAGCCCGACGCCGCGGCGCTGGACCTGACCAACCCCGGTGACCTCGTGTTCGTCCCCGGCACCATCTCGACGACCGTCGAGCAGGCGAGTGGCACCCTCACCACCGACTGTGACCCGGTCGACGCCGAGCCGATCCACGTCACCTCCGTCGCCGGCGACCCGATCGACGACGAAGACGAGGACGAGGACGAAGACGAAGACGAAGACGAAGACGAGGACGACGACGAGGACGACGGGGACGACCAGAACCCGCCTGAGGACGAGGACGAAGACGAGGACGAGGGTCCTGAGGACGAGGACGGCAAGGAAGACGAGGACGACGAGGACGGCAAGGAAGACGCCGACGGTGGTCTCCCCGTGACCGGTGCCGCGCTGGGCGGCCTCGTCGCGGCCGCGGTCGCCGCCCTGGGTGGCGGTGGCGGCGCGATGTACCTCGCGCGCAAGCGTCGTAACGCGGCGTCGGCCACCGAGGAGTGAGCAGGACGCGTCCTTGACGACCCCGTGGGGCGTTGAGTGAGAGGGGCGGGCGAACCTAGGCGCCCGCCCCTCTTGTCGTTCCCCCTTCTCGCCATGACTCTCCGTTGGTCCTAAGCTGAGGGGCGTGGAACTGCTAATCGTGTGCCCCTCGTGCCAGGGGGCCGGTCACCGCATCGCGATCGTCGGCTATGCCGGCAGTGACGTGGTGGGTGAGATGCTGGTGTCGCGGGGGTGTACCCCATGTGCGGGAACCGGCAGGTTGGCCATGGAGGGGTGGACACGCTCCACGTGACCAACCGTGACGGTTCCCCGTCGTTAGCCGGTGGAAGTCGGCACTATCCGACGTTTTCCACCATGATGTTCACTGGTGCCGGCCGTGGATACACAGGAGGTAAGGCGCATGGGTGTTGAGGCGGAGACAGTCACGGTCACGGCTCTTACCCATAGAGGCGCCGTGCGAAAGAGCAACCAGGACGCCATCGTCATGGGCACGCTGACCGTGGCCTGCGCGGACATGCTGTCCCCGGCGCGGTGCGTCCTCCCGGTGCGCGAGCCGCTGATCCTCGCGGTCGCCGACGGTCTCGGCGGGCACGCTGCGGGCGAGGTCGCCTCGGAGCACGCGGTGCGCCGCATGGCCGAGACCGGCGCGCAGATCAGCGATCCGGAACTCGTCGGTCAGTTGCTGAAGCAGGTGGACTCCGAGATCCGCGACCACGCGGAGCAGATCCAGGAGTTCTACGGGATGGGGACCACGGTCGCCGGCATCCTCTGCACCGCGGACACCAACTACTGGTTCAACGTGGGCGACTCCCGGGCCTACCGGGTGCGCGGCAGCCGGCTGGAACAGTTGTCGATGGACGACTCCCCACCGCTTCCCCCGTCGGAGGACGGCCGCCCCGCGACGACGAACTTCATCACCCAGTCCCTGGGCGGGAGTGGCGCCTCGGCCATGGAGCCCCACGTCGGCACCGACGAGGCGACCGACGCCGACGGCTGGCTCGTGTGCAGTGACGGCCTGTCCGACCTCGTCTCCCCGGACGAGATGGAGCAACTGCTGGCCGCCGCGTCGAGCGACGAGGCCGCCGTACGGACGCTGTGGCAGGCGGCGATGGACGGGTCGGGGCGGG
Source organism: Spiractinospora alimapuensis (assembly GCF_018437505.1). NCBI lineage: Bacteria > Bacillati > Actinomycetota > Actinomycetes > Streptosporangiales > Nocardiopsidaceae > Spiractinospora > Spiractinospora alimapuensis. Next base: position 3,801,854 of record NZ_CP072467.1, read on the forward strand.
ACAACATCAGTATTCTGCTGATCCGTCGCGGCCGTTAGGTCACCCTGGCGGAGGTGTGTCTCCGGTCGCGTTCGGCTTGAAGACGCGTCCGTGGGTACGCCGAGCCCGACACCACGTTCGGTTGGGCTGGGAAGGGCCGCCGTCAGGCGTCGGAGTTTCCCCGTGAGCGCATGAACCGGATCAGGATCGAGACGACGATCCCCACCACGGCGATGGCGATGACGACCGCGACCCATGGCGGCATCGCGAGGTCGGCCACCGGGTCCTCGGAGTCGGTCTCCTCGGGTGACCCGTCGTCGGTCGTTCCGTTGGGGTCCTGGGCGTCGGTCGCCTCGTCCGAGGGGACGGCCTCGTCGGCGAGCGTGAAGCCCAATGAGTCCTCGAGCGGGTGCCCGTCGGCGGAGATGATCCGGTAGTTGATCGTGTAGTCGCCGGCCTGGTCCAGCGGGGAGAGGCCGATCCACGCCCGCTCGGTGTCGGTCTGGACCTCGCCGTCCTCGTAGGTGGAACCGTTGGGGCCGGTGACGACGATGCCGTTGCCGCCCTCCAGGACCTCCTCGTTGAACACGAGCTCCACCTGGTCCGGTGCGCTGTCCAACGTTTCCCCGTCCTGCGGGGTGGACTCCACCAGCACGTTGTGCGCCGAGGCGGGGCCAGCCGTGGCGAGTAGAAGGCCACCGGCGGCCAGGCCCACGGCGGCGCCCAGCGCCCAGCGCGGTGAGCGACTCACCGATCGGTCGGACGACCAACGTGGTGAGTTCCCACTGTGGCGAGTCCGCATTCCCTACCTCCTGTCCCGCCCCACGTGCCCCGTGGGTGCCGCGGCGTCGGGGATCGTGTCGGGGCCCCCTTGCGTATTCTCACCGCTTGGCGTGGAGTCCACGCTAGACGGGGACCTCCTCGTTGAACACGAGCTCCACCTGGTCCGGTGCGCTGTCCAACGTTTCCCCGTCCTGCGGGGTGGACTCCACCAGCACGTTGTGCGCCGAGGCGGGGCCAGCCGTGGCGAGTAGAAGGCCACCGGCGGCCAGGCCCACGGCGGCGCCCAGCGCCCAGCGCGGTGAGCGACTCACCGATCGGTCGGACGACCAACGTGGTGAGTTCCCACTGTGGCGAGTCCGCATTCCCTACCTCCTGTCCCGCCCCACGTGCCCCGTGGGTGCCGCGGCGTCGGGGATCGTGTCGGGGCCCCCTTGCGTATTCTCACCGCTTGGCGTGGAGTCCACGCTAGACGAGACGTGGCGTGTCCGACTCAGCTCGCCGGCGCCAACTCGGTGCGCAGGTAGCGACGTTCCTCGGGGGTGGTGCCGCCCCAGACGCCGTGGGACTCCCCAGCGCGGACGGCCCAGCTCAGGCACTCCTGGCGGACGACGCAGGTTCGGCAGATCGCCTTGGCGAGAGCGGTGTCGGCGCCGCCGATCCCCGTGCTGCTGACGGGGAAGAAGAGTTCGGGGTCGTACTGCCGGCACGCACCCTGGTTCACCCAGTCCTCACTGTCGTGGTACAGGCGGTTCATGGGAGCTCACCTCCAAGTGAATGAGCGGGTACCGGCATCCGACCCGCTGTAGTACTACAGTACGTCGTACTACAGCTTGTCCGCAAACTTTTCCCTGTTGTCATAAAGGGCGCGTGACGTCGCCAATCCCTGTGGCATAGCCCATGCTTAAAGTCCGACCGAAGTGCCTTAATGTGTCCGTGACGGCTCCGCCGCGCCGGCGACGACCTCCTCGATCGTGGCCGACCTCCCGGCCCCGGCGGGACGCGTCAAATCCCTGGGTGCGCACCGATTTCCGCGTCGCGATGTGATCTGCCGCATCGGAGTTCCCGGCCGGAAGCGGGTCCTAAAGTGGCCAAAAAAGGCTAAACCTACCCACTCGTGGCGGGCTCAAACATCCCGCCAGTTTGTCGTCGCGCCACCGGTTCAGCGACGTTCGCTATGTTCGGTGAGCGTGCCTGATGAACGAAGTGTTGCGGCCGGCGTCACCCCCGAACTCACGGTGGAGACGCCGCGGCTTGAGGACGGCAAGGCGCTGTGGGCCCTCGCCGCCTCATGCGGATTGGACGTGAACTCTCCCTATGCCTACACCCTCTGGTGTCGAGACTTCTCCGAGACCTCGGTGGTGTCCCGGGACCAGACGGGAGAGGTCCGCGGCTTCGTGACGGGCTACGTGCGGCCACGGGCCGCCGACACCTATTTCCTCTGGCAGGTGGGCGTTGACCAGCATGTTCGTGGTCACAGACTCGCCCGCCGGATGCTCGACCATGTCGGTCGGATCTGCGCCAGCCTCGGCGTTCGCTACGTCGAGGCCACGGTCACTCCGGACAACACCGCCTCCCGGGCACTCTTCGCGTCCTTCGCCCGGGACAACGGATGTGACCCACAGTGGAGCGCCCTCTTCGAGCGCGAGCACTTTCCGACCGAGTCAGGGGGGCACGAACGGGAGGAGCTGGTTCGCATCGGCCCTCTCTCCGCACCCCTGGCCAGCTCATGACACCCGTGTCATCACCCAAAACCCTGGGAAAGGGCCACAAGGTTCATCACCATGGAGATCTTCGAACGGCTGGAATCAGAAGTCCGCAGCTACTGTCGCGGTTGGCCAGCCGTCTTCACCGAGGCGCGCGGCAGCCAGATCCAGGATGAGTCGGGGCGTTCCTACCTTGACTTCTTCGCGGGGGCCGGGACCCTCAACTACGGACACAACAACCCGGCACTGAAACGAAAACTCATCGAGTACCTGGAGCGCGACGGGATCACCCACACCCTGGACGCCTACAGCGGCGCCAAGGCGGAGTTCCTGGGTACGTTCGAGGAGACGATCCTCGCGCCGCGCGGACTCGACTACAAGGTGCAGTTCCCGGGACCGTCCGGGAACAACGCGGTGGAGGCCGCGCTGAAGCTCGCCCGGAAGTACACGGGGCGCGAGACCGTCGTCAGCTTCACCAACGCCTTCCACGGCATGACCCTCGGTGCGCTGGCCGTGACCGGCAACTCCATGAAGCGTGGCGGCGCGGGTGTGCCCCTCAGCCACTCCGCGACGATGCCGTTCGACAACTACTTGGACGGTCAGACGCCTGACTTCCTGTGGCTGCGCAGCCTGCTGGAGGACAGCGGCAGCGGCCTGGACAAGCCGGCCGCCGTCATCGTGGAGACCGTCCAGGGTGAGGGAGGCGTCAACGTCGCCAGCACCGAGTGGCTGCGGGGGCTCGCCGATCTCTGCCGTGAGCACGACATCCTGCTCATCGCCGACGACATCCAGATGGGGTGTGGGCGCACCGGTTCGTTCTTCAGCTTCGAGGACGCCGGCATCGCGCCCGACATCGTGACGCTGTCCAAGTCGATCAGTGGGTACGGTCTGCCGCTGGCGTTGACCCTGATGCGCCGCGAGCTGGACGTCTGGGAGCCCGGAGAGCACAACGGCACCTTCCGGGGCCCCAACCCGTCGTTCGTCACGGCCACGGCCGCGCTGGACACCTACTGGCGGGACGACCAACTCCAGCGGGAGACGGCCGCGAAGGGGGCCCTGGTGGAGGAGCGCCTGAAAGCGATCGCCACCGCGCACGGTGACGTGGTCGCCGACGTGCGGGGACGGGGTCTGGCCCGCGGCATCGTCTTCGAACGCCCCGAGGTCGCCGGTGCGGCGTGCTCTGAGGCGTTCCAGCGTGGACTGCTGCTGGAGACCTCCGGTCCCGAGGACGAAGTGGTGAAGCTGCTGCCGCCGCTCACCACCACGAACGCGGAGCTGGAGCGCGGTCTGGACATCCTTGGCGAGTCCGTCACCGCGGCCCTCGCCAGCACGCTCCAACCGGCATAGCATCCCTGTCGGCAGAGCATCCGAGGGACAGCGTCCCGCCCACCAGCGTTCGCTGGTCCAGTCGCCATCCGGCCCAGCACTGAGTAAGGAACCACCCGTGATTGTTCGCAGCCTGGACGAAGTCGACGGCACCGACCGCGACGTACAGAGCGAGACCTGGCGCAGCCGCCGCGTCATCCTGGCCAAGGAGGGGGTCGGCTTCTCCTTCCACGAGACCGTGCTCTACGCCGGCACCGAGACCACGATGTGGTACGCCAACCACATCGAACTCGTGCACTGCGTCGAAGGCGAGGCCGAGCTCACCAATGAGGAGACCGGGGAGGTGCACCACATCGTTCCGGGCACCCTCTATCTCCTGAACGGGCACGAGCGGCACACGGTACGTCCCAAGTCGGACTTCCGTGTGCTCTGCGTCTTCAACCCGCCGGTCACCGGCCGCGAGGTACACGACGAGAACGGCGTCTACCCCTTGGTGACGGAGGACAGCTAAGCCCTCCCTCCCCGGGCCGGCGAGCATCGGTCCTGGGCGAGGAGATTGACGGTGGTCGTGTGTGGGGCGGGTGGGGGTCCACCCGCCCCACTGTCATGCGGACATCCCCGCGCGCGCCACGTCCGGTGTCCGACAATTCTTTGTCGCACCGTCGACCTAATGTGGTGCGCGACGGCGCCGGTGTCGCAATCACGCGCGAGGCGTCGTGATCTGTCGCGCCCGCTGGGTTCCCGCGCCCGCGGGCTATTCGTCCCGGCCGGACGACCAGCGAGTCCGTAACAGCGGGACGACGCAAAGTCCGATGCCCCGACTCCGTCGTCGCGGCCACATCGCCGGTTTTTCGGGATTTTCGTCGGCGATGGTCGTGACCAGCCCGTTCGGTGAAATGGAAGCGCGACTCCCCAAGTGTCGGGCGACAACGCAATGTCATCCGTCACTCACCCCACCAATGCCGCCTGATTGGCGCACAACGCAACTCTTGGGCGCAACTTGAATGACGATCAGATTTCGATACATGAGATATCGACCGAAGTGAGATACATTGCGTCCTGATGAGGTCGCAAAACGAAGGAGATCCCGCGGCTCGAGAAGAACGACACATCTTCCACTTTCGCGGCGTTTCGTCGTCCACACGTCAGTGTGCGGCGCGCCGTCGGCTTGTGACGTGAGGAGAAGAGATGAAGCCATCGAGGACCAGACTGGTGCGCCGCCGGGACTTCCTCTATCGCGCCGGCGGCGTCGGCCTGGTCGCGGTCACCGGACCGGTGCTGCTGTCGGCGTGCTCCCGATCCGAGAACGGTGAGGAGGGGCCCCTCACCCTGGAGCGCCTCCAGGAGCAGGGCTACATCCGGGCCGGGATCGCCAACGAGCAGCCCTACGGGTTCGTCGACGACGCGGGGGAGCTGACCGGTGAGTCCCCCGAACTCGCCAAGGCCATCTTCGCCGAGCTCGGTATCGACGAGGTCCGAGCCGACCCGGTGGCGTGGGACGGGCTGATCCCGGGACTCACCTCCGACCGCTTCGACTTCGTGGCGGCGGGCATGTCGATCATCCCGGACCGGTGCTCGGAGGTCGCCTTCTCCAACCCGGAGTACCAGGGACAGACCGCGTTCATGGTCCCCGTCGGCAACCCGGAGGGTATCGAGACCTTCGAGGACGTCGCCGGGAACTCCGACATCACGCTGTGCGTCCTGAACGCGGCGGTGGAGCAGACCTTCGCCGAGGAACTCGGTGTCCCCAGTGGTCAGTTGGAGGCCGTGGACGACCAGGTGACGGCGTTCGAGTTCCTGGAGTCCGGCCGGGTGGACGCGATCGCGCTGACCAACATCTCGTTGAACTGGATGCTGCAGGAGCGCGAGGCCGAGGACGAGTTCGAGGTCACCGATGGATACACGCCGGTGATCGACGGTGAGGAGCAGATCGGCGCCGGAGGGTTCGCCTTCCGACAGGAGGACACCGAGATCGTGGAGGCCGTCAACGGGGTACTGGCGGACTTCCAGGAGAGCGGTCGCCTGCTGGAGATCATCGAGCCGTTCGGGTTCACCGAGGACAACCTCCCCGGCGACCTGACCGTCGACGACCTGTGCTGACCGCGGTCGGGGCCGCGCCGGCGACGGGGTCGTGACCGCACCACCACGCGGTGTGTCCACGCTGGTGGACCCGACGGACCCGACCCACCCCGGCGACGCCCCGTCCGTCCCCCAATCCTCCCTGGCAATCCTCTCCGTCCCCCAACGCATCGAGAGAGCGAGGTGACGGCCCGTGGACGTGGTTCTGTGGGCGCAGACGGCCTGGGACTGGGCCGTCGGCGCCGTCGAGTTCATCGGGACACGATTCCCGAGCTACCTGGAAGGCGCCAAGTTCACCGTCCTGGCGACACTGGGCGGGGCCGCGCTCGGCTTCGTGCTCGCCATGGTCATCGGCATCGCCGGGACCACGCGCAGTCGCGCGCTGCGTGCGGTCGCCACGGTGTACACCGAGACCTTCCGCGGTGTGTCGGCGCTGGTGTTGATGTTCTGGGCGGCGTTCGCCATCCCGAACGTCACCTCGTTCACCTTCGAGCCGTTGACGGCGGGAATCGTCGCGCTCGGCGTGAACATCGGAGCCTACGGCGCGGAGGTCGTCCGGGCCGCGATCAACGCCGTGCCCCGGTCCCAGGTCGAGGCCACCATCGCGCTGAACATGACGTGGACGCGCCGCATGTGGTCGGTCATCCTGCCGCAGGCCTGGGCGCAGATGCTCCCCACGTTCGGCAACCTGGTCATCGAGTTGATGAAGGCGACGGCGGTGATCTCGCTGATCGGCGTCACCGACATCATGTGGTCGGCCGACCTGGCCCGGAGCAGCACCTTCGAGACGGTCTACGCCTACGGCTGGGCCCTGGTCATGTACTTCGTCTTCGCCCAGATCCTGGTCTTCCTGATGCGCCTGCTGGAACGGCACGCCAACCGACGGCTGGGCCGCGCCTCGGGAACGGGGTTCTGGTCGCTGCTGCGACCGCCCTCCATCACGACGGCGGGAGGTGCGCGCTGATGGTGTGGGACTGGGAGTTCACCGGACAGGTCCTGCCCGACCTGGCCTCCGGCCTGTGGGTCACCGTGCAGGCGACCGTCTTCGGTTACGCCATCGCACTCGTCCTCGGCCTGGCGGTCGCGCTCCTGCGCCGTCTGCCGGTGATCGGGACCCTGGTGTTCGCCGTCTTCGAGTTCATCCGCTCCACCCCGCTGCTGGTGCAGCTCGTCTTCGTCTTCTTCCTCGTTCCCGGTGCGGTGGCACCGCTCACCGTTGGGATCCTCGTCCTGGGCGTGCACTACTCCGCCTACACCGCGGAGGTCTACCGTTCGGGAATCGAGGGAGTGCAGAAGGGGCAGTGGGAAGCCTGCCGCGCGCTGAGCCTGCCAGCGCACCGCGTCTGGGGAGCGGTCATCCTGCCCCAGGCGATCCGCAAGGTCATCCCGCCGCTGGGCAACTACCTGATCGCGATGTTCAAGGACACCCCGCTGTTGTTCGCGATCGCGGTCCCGGAGCTGTTGTCCCAGGCGCAGCGGGTAGGCGGACAGTACTTCCGGGTGTTCGAGGCGATGACGATGGTGGGTCTGCTCTTTATCCTGGTGAGCGTCCCATCGGCGATACTCATTCGACGATTGGAGCGACGCTATGCAGCCGTCTGACGCGGCGTCCGAGGCCGCCGCCGGGGGCGCCGAGCCCCTGATCCGGTTCGAGTCGGTCGTCAAGCGATTCGGCGAGCTCACCGTGCTCGACCACCTCGACTTCTCCGTCGACGCCGGGGAGCGCGTCACCCTGATCGGCCCCAGTGGGTCGGGGAAGACCACCATCCTCCGGCTGCTGATGACGTTGGAGCGGGTCACCGACGGCGTCATCTGGCTCGCGGGGGAGCCGTTCAGCCACATGCGGCGCGGCGAGGCCCTCGTCGCGGCCAGCGAGCCGCACCTGCGTGCCCACCGCAAGCGGATCGGCATGGTGTTCCAACAGTTCAACCTGTTCCCGAACATGACCGTGCGCAAGAACATCACCGAGGCGCCGGTGCACGTCCTGGGAGCGAACAAGGACGCCGCCAACGAGCAGGCGGTGGAGCTGTTGGAACTGGTGGGGCTGGCGGACAAGGTCGACGCGCACCCGACCCAACTGTCGGGCGGTCAACAACAACGCGTCGCGATCGCCCGCGCGCTGGCGATGCGGCCCGAGATCCTCCTCCTGGACGAGGTCACCTCGGCCCTGGACCCGGAACTCGTGGGCGGGGTCCTGGACGTGCTGCGCGACATCGCCCAGTCGACGAACGTCACCATGCTCATCGTGACGCACGAGATGGGCTTCGCCCGGGACGTGTCGAACCGGGTGCTGATGTTCGACAAGGGGCGCATCGTCGAGGAGGGGCCACCGGACCAGATCTTCGGCGACCCGCACGAGGAACGGACCAGGGGTTTCCTGCGGGCGGTCCTCGAGTCGGAGTGAGTGGCCGTTCTCCTCGGTGAGGGGGTTCCCTTCCGGCGCTGGCCGCGGAAGGAACCCCCGCCCTGCCACACTCGCCTCACGGACGCCCCCTCGGGCGCGCTTCGGTCCGGAACAGACTCGCCGCGGGGGCCGGCCCGTGGTCCGTCCTCGCGGTGGGCACCCCTGACCCTCTCCGTGGTGTCCGGCGGTTGCCGCCCCTGATCTACCGTGGGTGCATGAACGAGCGCACTGTCGAATGGACCGGCACCGGTCTACGTCTGCTTGACCAGACCAAGCTCCCCGGGAAGATCGAGTACCTGTCGATCGAGACCGTGGACCAGCTCGTCGACGCGATCGCGCGGCTCGTCGTGCGCGGCGCCCCGGCCATCGGGGCGGCCGGGGCGTACGGGGTCGCGTTGGCGCTCCTCGAAGCCGAACGGGAGGGATGGTCGGAGGAACGGCGCGAGGAGGCGATCGATCGGATCCGCGACGCCCGTCCGACCGCCGTGAACCTCGCCTGGGCCGTGGACCGGGTTCGCCCCGCGGTCGCCCAGGGGGTCACCGCGGTGTCGGCGCTCGCGGAGGAGATCGCCCGTGCCGACGCCGCGGCGAACCGCCGGATCGGACACAACGGCGCCGACTGGCTGGCCGAGCGGCTGGGGACGGACCGACCCCTGCGCGTTCTCACCCACTGCAACACCGGCGCTCTGGCCACCACCGAGTGGGGGACCGCGTTGGGCATCGTCCGCGAACTGAACCAGCGGGGACGGCTGGAGTCGGTCCACGTCGACGAGACGCGTCCCCTGCTGCAGGGATCCCGCCTGACCGCGTGGGAGCTCGACCGGGAGGGCATCCAGCACTGGATCCAGCCGGACGGCGCCGCCGCGAGCACCATCATGTCCGGTCGGGTGGACGCCGCGATCGTGGGCGCGGACCGGATCGCCGGGAACGGCGACACCGCCAACAAGATCGGCACCCTCGGGGTGGGCCTCGCCTGCGCCGAGGCCGGGATTCCCTTCGTCGTCGCGGCGCCGACGAGCACCGTCGACCTGGCCACGACGTCGGGGGAGCGGATCGAGATCGAGCTACGCGGCGAGGATGAGGTCCTGGAGTTGGCCGGGATCCGGGTCGCCCCCGTGGGGTCTCCGGGATTCAACCCCGCCTTCGACGTGACACCCGCCCGCTTCGTCACCGCGCTGGTGACCGAGGAGCGGGTGTACGAGGTGGCGAAGGGCGACACTCCGGCCGGGAACTGAGAACGGCGGACGTCGGAGCCGCGTGACGGGACGCCGCGGGGTCGGGGCCGCGGCCCCTCAGAACGCGGTGACTACCACCAGCAGATCCACCGAGGACAACCGTCGTCCTCGTCCTCGTCGCCCTCTTCGTCCTCGCGTTCGCCGGGCTGCGGTGGACGTTCCCCGACACGCTCGTTGGACTCACCCGGTGCCTCGGTCTCCGGGGAGTCGACGTCGTCCTCGGGGGTCGGTGAGGTGGAGCCGCCGCCCCCGTCTCCGCCGCTACCGCTCTGGCCGTCCCCGGAGGACGCGCTGTTCGTCGAACTCTGGCCGCCGCTGTTGGACGTGTCCCCGTCGTCCACGTTTCCCGCGGCGTCGTCCTCGTCGGAGGTCGTGTCCCCGTCGGCGTCGTCCGCCTCCGGGGTCGACTCGTCCTCGTCAGCGGAGGGAGAGGACAACGGCGGTCCGGCCGCACCTCCGGAGAAGGGGTTCTCGTCGTCCTCCGCGGGGGAGTCGGCGGCGACCTCCTCCCCGTCCGGGCCGGGCTGAAGCCACACGACGCCACCGACGATCAGGCCGAGGGCGAGGGCCCCGGCCACGAGAACGGGGGCCAGCGGGATCCGGCGCCGCTTGGTTGGCTGGGCGTGGCGACCGCGAACGGGCCCGTTGGGCTCGTTCGGCTCGTCGTCGACGTCGGGGTAGGTGAAACTGCCGAGGGTTTGGTCGGAGGGGCTCCGTGACGCACTGGCGGCCCCGAAGGACTCTGTCGCGGAGGATCGATCATCGAATCCCGCGACGTCCGGGTCGTCGCTGCGTGACATGGGAAACTCCAATGAAGGCGGTGACTTCCAGGTCTGGGGGATCGAAACGGTATGGATACCGCAAAGGTGATCAATGGTGTCGGATGGGTGTGACAGTGACAAGCGACCTCACGCTGTGTGACTGAATCTCGTGCATTCTGCCGCACTTTTTGTCAGCGGGAATCCCCCTGTGCGCGGGCGGTCCGTCAACCAGGAAGAACACACCGAGAAACGCAGGCGGGGTGTCGGTCCAATGGCGGGAATTCCACCTGGTGTGGGAATGGGTGACCGACGAAAAGGGTGGTGAGGACCGCTCAGCCGACAGCGGCGCTCAGCGGTGCGAGTCCACGGCCGTCGCGGTTGGAGTGGAGCGTATTTCCTGGTCTCGGGCGTCCTCCTCACTGCTGCCCCGGCGTGGGCGGCGCGCCCTCGCGGGGTGAGGTGAGGAGGGGGATGAACAGCGAGAACACGACACGTGTATCTTTCGTGCCCGTCCGTGTTCCCCTGGCCGGTTGCGGCCAGGGGGGAAATCGGGGGTGCTGCGGAGAGTGAGGGCGGTGTGGCGCCGGAGTCGACCGCGCGGCGTGTTCTTCCCGTGTCCCGGTGTTGGGGGCCGGGCACGGCCGTGCGGCGGCGCCCAAGGGGCACCGCCGCACGGTTCTCGCCACAGTGGGCTCCGCCGGGCCGGCCCGCACCGCGAAGCGTCGCCCCTGGGCCACTGCCCGCGCGTGAGCCCCAGGACCAGCGGTGACCGAGCGGTCGAGACGCGGACCTCGACCGTCGGCCGTGGGGCCCACGCGCGGGGGCCTACTTGCGGTTGTAGAGCCACATGGTGAGTGATCCGAAGACGCCGATGCTCACCGCCCCCGCGACGGCCACCCACATCAGCGCGCCGGCGTCGGGCGTCCCCGCCATCACCGATCGGATCGCGGTCGTCAGGTTCGTGATCGGGTTGACGTCCACGAAGGCCCGCAGCCAGCTCGGCATGGTCCCGGGATCGACGAAGATGTTGCTCAGGAAGCTCAGCGGGAAGATCAGCATCATGCTGATCCCCATGACCGCCTTCTCACTCCGGGCGAAGAGCCCGACGCTGGTCCAGATCCAGGAGATGGAGAAGGCGAACACGAGCAGCAGGGCCACCCCGGCAAGCACGCCGAGCACGCCCCCCTCCGGCCGGAAACCGATGAGCAACCCCACCACCAGGATCACGGCGGACCCCAGGGCGTAGCGCATCAGGTCGCCCAGGAGGTAGCCGACCATGGGGGCGGGCCGCCAGATCGGGAGGGTCCGGAACCGGTCGAAGACCCCCTTCCGGATGTCCTCGTTCACCGAGACGCCGGTGTACATGGTGGTCATGACGATACTCATCACCATGATGCCGGGCAGGAGGTCCTGGATGTAGTCCCCGGTCGATCCCGCCAGCGCCCCACCGAACAGGAAGGTGAACATCAACGTCATCATGATCGGGAACAGGGTGACGTCGAAGAGCTGCTCGGGGACGTGCTTGATCTTCAGGACCGCGCGCCAGCCGAAGGCGAGGGACGCCGCCGCGGCGGACGGGCGCGGCGGGTGCTCCCCCGTGCCCAGGACGGCTTCGAGGCTGGTGGTGGACGGGCTCTTCGTCGGCTCCGTGGCGGTCTGCGTCGCGGCCATCAGGCGGCCTCCTCTTCCGTCGCTTCGGTCGCGGGGTGATCGGTCAGGGCGAGGAAGACCTCGTCCAGGCTGGGTTGGCCGAGCGCGAAGTTGTCCACGATGATTCCGGCGCTGGTCAATGAGGCCAGCGCGTGCGCCGCACGGTCGGAGGGCAACGCGTCACCGGTGAGCCGCGCGGTCAGGGCCAGCGGGTCGGAGTCGGTGTGGACCTCCGCGTCCAGAGCCTCGTGGAGGACGCGCCGCGCCTCCTCCCGTTGGGCGACCTCGCGGATCCGGACCTGGACCGACCCCGTTCCCACGGACGCCTTCAGCTCGCCCGGGGTGCCTTCGGCGATCACCCGTCCGTGGTCGATGACGGCGATCCGTGCGGCGAGCTGGTCCGCCTCGTCGAGGTACTGCGTGGTGAGCAGCACCGTGGTTCCCTGGGCGACGATGATCCGGATGATGTCCCAGACCTGGTTGCGGCTGCGGGGGTCGAGACCGGTGGTCGGCTCGTCCAGGAACAGCAGTGAGGGAGGACGGATGATGCTGGCGCCGATGTCCAGACGCCGCCGCATGCCTCCGGAGTAGTTCTTCACCTGGCGGTCGGCCGCGTCGGTCAGGCCGAACGCGTCCAGTAGGCGTTCGCCCCGTGCGCGTGCGGCCGCCTTGCGGTGACCGATGAGCCGGCCGAGCAGGGTCAGGTTCTCGATCCCGGTGAGGTCCTCGTCGAGCGACGCGTACTGACCGGTCAGGCTGACCTTGTTGCGAACCAGTTCCGGGTTTCGCCGCACGTCGTGGCCCAGCACGTGCGCCTGGCCACCGTCTGGGGACAGCAGCGTCGCGAGCATCTTCACGGCCGTGGTCTTCCCCGCGCCGTTCGGGCCCAGGACGCCGTACACCTGTCCGGTCGGGACGGCGAGGTCGAGGCCGTCGACGGCACGGTTCTTCCCGAACTGCTTCACCAGCCCTTTGGCGTCGATCGCCAGGTCGGTGGTCCCACGCTCCATCACGTTGTTGCCCCCTTGGCACTGTTCTGTGGTGCGAACGTCTGCGCCACCACAAACTAGGACTTCAAGAATGATTGAAGTCAAAAAGTGATGACATCGGAATATCGCACACAGGTACGACAAAACCCGCGAATGCCGCATGGACGTAACAGTGCCGTGGGTCGATCGCTTCCCGGTCCCCGGTGAATTCTTGGGAACGGATCGACATCCGCGGTGGGACAGCGCTGGCGAGCGATTCGCCATGTCACGTGAACAGCCGGTCGTGGCGTCACCGTGACGCGCGGCCACCCACATCGTCCCGACCCGCCCGCTGAGCGGACTGTCGGGGGTCGACGCGAGGGGGCGACCAGGACGTGGCGTGGGGGAGCACGATGGATCACCTGGATGCCACGCCGTGGCCGTGCGGTGGTGCCTCTCGGGGGGGAGAGAAAGGGGCTGAAACGGGGCGGGGCGCGGTGGCCCGACGGAGAACTAGATAGCGGTCGGCTCGGGGATGCGCTCGGTGCGCCAGACCCAGTTCCCGCTGGGCTCCGTCATTCGACGCTGGACCTTGTCGACGTCGTCCAGCCGGATGCTGAACTCCGACTGCCAGAAGCCGGCGGCGCGCTTCTCCAGGTGCAGGATGTCGGTGTCGACGCGCATCCGTACTGCCTGAACCGTTTCGACGGAGCCGTCGTTCTTGCGCAGGCGGAAGGTAGGCATGGGAGCTCCCCAGATCGCTTGATTCGTGTCGGCTGGCGCGCGGGCGCGAGCGCAGAGGCATCCTGAGCCGATGAGGGGAAGGTGCAGGTTGGCCGCGCAGGGACCGTCGCGAGCGGCGCCGGACAGAATTCTATCCGCCTTACGAATTGCCTCGGGGCGCCGGGGGAGGTTTCTCCCCCAAGTCGATCACATGTCCCATAACTGCGGAGATGACGCGGTCACTGTGGGGCGTCACGATCGCCGCACCTTATGCGGAGTCGGTGCCCAACCGTTCCAACGCGTCGCCGATCGCGCGGTGGAACGTGGGGAAGGCGAACGGCAGGTGCCGTAGCGTCGCCACCGGTGTCCGCGCGTGCACCGCGACGGCGAGCGCGGAGAGGACCTCGCCACCCCACGGGCCCACCGACGTCGCGCCCACCAGCACGTCGCGTTCGGTGTCGGCGACCAGTTTGATCACTCCGGCGTTGCCGACCTCGTGGATCCACCCCCGCGAGCTTTCGGGAACCTGGGTGGTACTGGTGCGAACCGCCAAACCCTGTTCCCGTGCCTGGGCCTCGGTCAGTCCGACCGAGCCCACCTCAGGATCGGTGAAAGTCACGTGCGGGATCGCGTGGTACTCGGCCTCGGGGCCGTCGATCCCGAGGATGTCCCGCGCGGCGATGTCCGCCTGGTACATCGAGACGTGGGTGAACTGGCCGCGCCCTGTGATGTCACCCACGGCGTAGATCCCGTCCGCGACCCGCATACGACCGTCGGGATCCAGGAAACGCGCCCCAGGGTCCAGACCGACGGTGTCCAACCCCAGACCGCCGAGATTGGTGCGCCGACCGGTAGAGACGAGGAGTCGGTCGGCCCGCACCGTCTCGTCGGGGAGATGGAGGGTGAACTCCTGCCCGTCCCAGGTGACCTCGGTGACGCGGGCGCCTGTGCGCACGTCGATGCCGTCCTCCGCGCAGGCACGGGTGACGATCGCCTGGGCCTCCGGCTCCTCGACTCCGAGGAGTGAGGGGCCCGCCTCGACGATGGTGACCCGGGTTCCGAACCGGGCGAAGGCCTGTCCCAGCTCCACGCCGATCGCCCCACCGCCCAGCACGGCCAGCGAGAGGGGGGCGCGTTCCGCGGTGAGCGCCTCTCGGTTGGTCCAGAACGGTGTGTCCCGCAGCCCCTCGACGGGCGGGACCGCGGGCGCGGTTCCCGTGTTGAGGACGATCGCGCGGCGGGCCGCGAAGTCGGTGTCGCCCACACGTACGGTGCCGGGCCCCGTGAGACGGCCGTGTCCCCGGACGAACCTGCCCCCCGGTGCTCTCGAACCGTTCGACCGCCGCGGTGTCGTCCCACCCGTCGGTGGCCTCGTCGCGGATGCGTTTCGCCACGGGTCCCAGGTTCGGTGAGACGTCACTCGCCCCGGCGAGGACGTTCACCCGCCGGCCCTCCGCCAGAGAGTTGGCCGCCCGGATCATCATCTTGCTGGGAATGCACCCGTAGTAGGGGCACTCCCCGCCCAGGAGGCGTGCCTCCACGCCGACTACGCTGAGTCCCTCCGTGGCCAGCCGGCCCGCCAAGGCCTCTCCGCCTGGCCCCATGCCGATGACGACCACGTCCACGGTCTCCGTCATGATGTGACCCCCCATCGGCACTGTGCTACCCGCTGACGTGACCGTGCTATCCCCCGGGGGGACATGAGTGTGCCGGGCGTCCCCACCGGTGCGTACGGAGGTCCGTGGGTGTGGTGTCGGAGCGGCGGTTACTCACCGGCCGCGAGCGCGGAGTTCACGGCCGCGGCGAGGTGCAGGTCGCTCGCGGGTGATGCCCCCTGCGTCGTGCGTGGTGCTGGTGACCGTCACCCGGTTGTAGTCGTGGACGGCGATGTCGGGGTGGTGGTTGCGCTGGTTGGCGACGTAGGCCACGACGTTGGCGAGCTGCATGGCGCCGCTGAAGCCCTTCACCTGCCAGGAGCGCACGAGGGTGTCGCCGTCGCGACTCCAGCCGTGCAGGGCGGCGAGTTCGTTGTCGACGGTCTGTGGGTCGAGGAGTTGGGCCACGGAGTCCTCCAGGTGGTGAATGGGCGGCGCGAACGTCGGCAGTGTCGCAGATCCACCGCTCCGGGGCACGCATCTGGCGTTCCGACGACGCCGCGGCCGGTTGGGGAGCCGTGGCGGGGCTACAGTCATGGGTTGGGAGCGGGGCTCGACCCCGGCCTTCCGTTCGGCGGGAGTGCGACGGAGTTCGTCGTCGGACATCGCTGGAGTCGACAGGAGATCCGCTGTCATGGCCGTGCTCTATCCACTGATCCCCCTGCTCGCCGGGGGCGGGATCCTCTGGTGGGCCCTGCGGGAGTCCGGCGTGCGTACGCGGGGAAGCACCCGGGCGCTGCGGGCCGACGCCGAGGTCGTGGGCTACGCGGAGACCGGCAGGTCCTCACGGATGATCATCGAGTTCCGCACGGGTGACGGTGTGGACGTGCGGACCACGCACAGCAGTACGGGCTGGTCCGCGGCTCGTCGCGGCGAGCGTGTGGTGGTGGCCTATGACCGGGAGGATCCCGAACGCGCCCACATCGTCGAGGGCCCCTGGCTCAGCCAGTGGACGCCCCGTCTCCTCGTCGGAACCGCGGTGGCGCTGATCCTCGTGGGCGCGGTGCTCGCCTACCTCGCCTGGAGCCCGGCGTGAGCCTGACGGCGGTCCGCCCCAGCCCGGAGGGCGGGTCATAGGCGGCGAGCCGCGGACCATCACTGACCGAGGCCGAACGAGTCACCCGGAGCGCGACCGCGGTGTCCTCCCTTCTTGCCCCGGGGCGGGGTGACTGGCCCTCACGGTGGAGACCGAGACCCGTCACTCCGTCCAGGAGACGGTTCGCACCGGGCGCGGCGCCGTGGGCGCGTCCTATCCACACCCTGTGGGCGCCCATCGCTCACCTGGGCCCAACGGACTACGCGCCCGTGGACATCCGTCAACTGGGCTCTGACTCGGCTTGCGTGCCGCGCTCGATGGGTGGGCCATCGACGGCGCAGTAGTAGTGGCGATCCGTCGCGCTCTCCGGGCACGCCGTTTCTCCGGATTCCAGCCGGTTGCGAATCAGAGCGGCGGCGAGGAGTCCGCCCGCGCCCACCATGACGGCGCAGATCACGATCGCGGTCCGGAAACCGTCGGCGAACACCGCGGGGTCCCGATAGCTCGTCCCCGACATGCCCGCCGCGAGCGGGAGCACCGCCACCGCGAGCAGGCCCGCCCCACGGGAGAGGGCGTTGTTCACGGCGGAGGCGATGCCGCTGTGACGCTCGGGAACCCCGGCGAGCACCGTCGCCGTGAGTGGTGCGACGGTCAGCGTCAGACCGACACCGAAGACCACCACCGCGGGCAGCACCGTCGTCAGGTAGGCCGCGTTCGTGTCCAGACGCAGGAAGAGCAGCATGCCGCCCGCCATCACCAGCGGTCCGAGACTCATCGGCAGGCGCGGTCCGATCAACTCGGCGAGGTGTCCGGCCCTGGCGGAGAACACCAGCATCAGACCGGTCACCGGCAGCAGGGCGGCGCCGGCCGCGAGGGCCGAGTACCCCGCGACCTGCTGCAGGTAGAGCACGACCAGGAACATCATCCCGCTCAGCGCCGCGTAGACCGCCAGCGTGACGACGTTCGCCGCCGTGAACTGCCGATTGCGGAAGAGGGACAGCGGAAGCATCGGAAAGCGAATCTTGGCCTGCACCAACACGAACACGCACAGGGCGACGACGCCGGCGACGAGCAGCGACACCTCCCCAACGCCGAACCCGTGCTCGCCCGCACTGATCATCGACCAGGAGAGGCAGCCCAGCCCCGCGGCGACCAACGCCGCTCCGGCGACGTCGAAGCGCGGGGGCGCCTCGGGGTCACGCGTCTCGGGTACGTGCCGAGCCGCCACCGCCACCACGATCACCGCCAGCGGAAGGTTCATGAAGAAGATCCACCGCCACGAGAGGGCGTCGATCAGCCATCCCCCCACCAGGGGCCCCATCGCCGTGGCGATGCCGGACAGGCCCGACCAGGCCCCGATGGCGCGCGCCCGGTCCCGCCGTACGAACGTCGCCTGCAGGATGGCGAGACTCCCCGGGGTCAGGAGCGCGCCGCCGATTCCCTGCAGTCCGCGGGCCGCCGACAGGAACTCCACCGTGGGGGCGATCCCGCACAACAGCGACGCGAGCGCGAACCAGATCACCCCCAGTTGGAACAGGCGGCGCCGCCCGAAGCGGTCCGCGAGCGAGCCACCGAGGGGGATCAGCGCGGCCAGCGTGAGTGTGTAGGCGTTGAGCACCCACTGCAGGCCGGAGATCTCGGCGTTCAGGTCCCGTCCCATGGCGGGAAGCGCGACGTTCACCGTGGAGGCGTCCATGAACGCCAGCCCGGAGCCCGTGACGGTCGCCAGGAGCACCCACCGGGCCCGTGGCGTCCCCCATTCGATCTGCGGATCCGCGCTCTGCGCCGACACGATCTCTCCCCTCCGCAAGGACGTGGTGAGCACCGGTGGCGTCCGGAGCACACACCCCCGGCCTCTCCGGACAGGCGTGCGGCGGCCCCGCTGCACCTTGGAATGCTAGCCCCGCTCCGCCGTTCCACCCCGGAGTAACACGGCCCGCTCGTCGGGCCTGGGCGCGATTGACCGCGTCGAGGCGGATGGGGGCGCACCCCCCACACGTTCGACGCGGCCGAATCCCGATGGGGGTGGAGAAATCATGGTGGGGGAGATCGGGGGTGGGGGAGAGGAGGGCGGCGGGTGGGAATCGCGGTGGGGTGGGCGCGGTTGTGATGAGGAGCGGTGTCGCGGCCCACCGGCGTGACGCCAGGCATGACCCCGTGGAGAAGGAAAGGTCGAGACCGTGACCGTACCCCTGTCGATTCTGGACCTCGCGCACGTCAATGAGGGGATGACCGTGCGGGACAGTCTCGACGCGAGCGTCGCCCTGGCGAGGACGGCGGAAGCGTCGGGGTACCGGCGTGTCTGGTACGCCGAGCACCACAACATGGCGACCATCGCGTCCTCCGCCACCAGTGTGCTGATCGCGCACATCGCCGCCCACACCGAGCGGATCCGGCTGGGCTCCGGCGGCGTCATGCTCCCCAACCACTCGCCGCTCACCATCGCCGAGCAGTTCGGAACCCTGGAGACACTGCACCCCGGACGGATCGACCTGGGGCTGGGGCGCGCGCCTGGCAGCGACCGCAACACGATGCGCGCGCTACGTCGTGACGTGACCTCCGCGGACGCCTTCCCCAACGACGTGGTGGAGCTTCAGGGCTACCTGACCGGCCACTCCAAGATCATCGGTGTGGACGCGATCCCCGGCAAGGACACCAACGTCCCGCTCTACATCCTGGGTTCGTCGTTGTTCGGGGCGCAGCTCGCCGCGAAACTCGGCCTGCCCTACTCGTTCGCGTCGCACTTCGCCCCCGCCGCCCTGGAACAGGCCGTCGCCGTCTATCGGGCGGAGTTCCAGCCCTCCGAGTGGTTGAGCGAGCCCTACGTGATCGCGGGGGTGAACGTCGCGGTCGCCAAGACCTCCGCGGAGGCCCAGGAGCAGCTCCACGTGGCGCGGCGGCGGATGGCCGCCCAGCTCCTCGGACGGGGGCGAACCCTCACCCCGGAGGAGGCAGAGGCCGCGTTGGAGTCTCCCGCGGGACAGCACGTCGCGCAGATGGCGGTCTACACCGGCGCCGGCGCCCCGGAGGAGGTGGTCGAGTACCTCGACTGGTTCGCCGGCCACTCCCGGGCGGACGAGCTGATCGTGGTACACCAGACCGGCACCCTGGAGGCCCGACTCCGTTCGGTCGAGCTCCTCGCGGAGGCGGCCGGACTCCCTCAGTGACGACTACGACCTGACGGCCCGGGCCGACCTCCCGCCAGGGCCACGGCGCCCAGTCTGGCGGGTGGCCGACTGACCAGTAGTTCTCCGGCCGGCGCTGGTGCCGGTGGAGTCCGCCGACACCAGCGCACCGCCCGGTCGGTTCCGTCAGCCCCCCGCGACCGACGGGAGCACCCGCACCTCGGTTCCGTCGGGGACCGGGGTGTCGAGGCCCTGGAGCGCGCGGCACTCGTCGGCGTCGACGAAGACGTTGACGAAGCGACGCAGCGCTCCGCGCTCGTCCCGGATCCGCCGGTCCAAGCGCGGGTGGGCGCGGGCGACCTCGTCCAGTACGGAGCGCAGCGGTACCCGTGGTTCGGAGAACGACACCGCGACGCGCGCCGCGCCGTCGGCGTCGCGCCGCAGTGACTGCGGAAGGATCACGTCGGTTCGCACCTCCTACACCTCCACGGCCCGAACGCACAACACGTCCGGCAGGTGCTGGGCCACCGTCGTCCAGGACGTGTCGCCGTCGACGAGTGAGAACACGTCGCCGGAGCGGGTGCCGAAGTAGAAGCCAGGAGTGGAGGCGCCGTCGGTGCAGGCGGCGTCGCGCAGCACGATGCTGTAGTACGGGTCCGTCGGGAGCCCGTCGGTGATCGCATGCCACGAGGCCCCACCGTCGTCGGTGCGGTGCGCCTGCAGATGGTTGTGCGGCGGGAGGTGTACTCCCTGACTGACGACGGAGAAGTTGAACGCGGTCGCGGGTGTGTGTGGATGGGTGACCATGGCGAACCCGAAGTCGCTGGGCAGCCCGTCCGCGATCGACGTCCACCCGGCCGCCGGGTCGGACGTGCGGTACACCCCATGGTGGTTCTGCAGGTAGAAGTCGCCGGCCGCGTCGACCGCGATCTTGTGGACACACTGGCCGTACTCCGGGTACTGCTGGTCCTCCGGGAAGAACCCCGCGCTGATGCCGGCGTTGGCGGGCTGCCACGAGACGCCGTCGTCGCGGGACTGGTACACGCCGCCGGTGGACATGGCGACGGTCATGCTCCGCGGGTCGGTCCCGGCGGCCGATATCCGACCGGGGATCACCGTGTGCAGGCACGCCCCACCGGCGCCGGGGAACCAGTTCGCGCGGTGGGGGTGGTCCCACAGGCCGCGGACGAGTTGGAAGCTCTCGCCGCCGTCGCTGGAGCGGAACAGCGCGTGCGGCTCCACGCCGGCGTACACGGTGTTCGGGTCGTCACCGAAGGCGAACTGCCAGGTGCGGATCAGGGACGTCGGTGTCCTCCGGGAACGCGATCGGTGCCTGTTCGGGTTCGCGCCACGTGCGGCCGAGATCGTCGCTGGACCACACGCTCGGTCCGAAGTGGCTGCCCTCCGCCCCGACCAGGACGCGCCCGGAGTGCGGATTGACGCCCACCGCGTAGACGGCGGAGACCGACGCCCACCCCTCGTCGTCGATCGTGAGTGGTTCGGACAGCCGCCAGGAGCGCCGGTCCTCGCTCGTCGCGGTGAAGATCCCTTTGCGGGTGCCGATGAGCAGTAAATATGCCATGACTGTTCCTCCCAGTGAGCAGTGACGTACCCACTGTCCTGCACATTGATGACACGGCGTGGGAAGACACAGCACCGGAGGTCCGTGGTCGGGCGATCGGTGGGTGAGGAGGTGGTCACGGAACGAGTGTGGGGGCGACGGCCATGCCGTCGCCCCTGGGCTTGCGATGTCGTGTCGGCGACTCACCCTGAGGCGACGTCCCGCCGGGAGATCCCCCAGAAGCCCACGGCCATGAGCGCGGCGGCGATGCCGCTGAGCCACAGCAGGGGCGCGACGGAGAGGTCGCCGTCCGTCGCGTTGGACACCTGGACGAACGGGGAGACGTCCATCGCCTCCTCGGGCAGGTCGAAGAGGCCCGCGAACATCGCGACGAAGAAGAAGTAGGCGTAGGGCACCCACGCCAGCGCGACGAACCGCGGAAGGACCCCGTGGAGCGCGAAGGTGAGTCCCGCGAGCACCGCGAGGGCGGGGACATAGGCCAGCATCTCCCCGGTCGCGTTGGCGATGTGGGAGCTCTCGTCGGACTGCGCCGCGGCGGCGAGGCCCGTCCCGAAACCGGTCACGACCAGGATGGCGACGCTTCCCACGACCGATACGGCGAGGTGGCTGCCCGCCCACCGCCACCGCGCCACCGCCGCGGCGAGGAGCGGTTCCGCCCGGCCGGCGGTCTCCTCTCCCCGGGCACGAAGTACGGCCTGGATGGTGAACGCGGCGATGATCAGGGATATGAACCCGAGGTAGAACCGCAGTACCTCCTCCGCGGCTCCGGTGCCCGAGCCGAACATCTCCTGGAACACCTCCATGTCGGCGAGCTCCTCACCCTCCTCGACGAGGACCGCGCCGAGTGGCACCGCCGCCGCGAGCACGATGGCGGTCCAGGCGATGGCCGACCCCCGGTGCAGCCGGACCGCGAGCGCGAGCGGGGACCGCAGGAACCGCGACGCGGCCGCACGGCCCCGACGGGGGCGGAGCAGCGCCGCGCCGAAGTCCCGGCGCGCGTTGAGCACGAACGCGATCAGGGCGAGGATGAGGGCGAGCCCCACCAGGGCGAACGCGGGCCACCATTCCTCACCGGCGTAGGGGCGCATGCCCTGGCTCCAGGCGACCGGTGACCACCATCGGAGGTCGCTGTCCTGGATGTCGCCGATCGCGCGGACGAGGAAGGTGAGTCCGAAGACCGCGCCGGCGAGCCCGGCCGCCGTGCGGCCGAACTCCGAGACCTGGGCGCAGACGGCCGCGACTCCCGCGACGACGACGCCCAGCAGGGCGAGGGACGCCCCGAACGCCAGGGACCCCTCCCAAGCGAGATCCATTCCCCCCAACCCAAGCGTGATCAGCGCGCCGGTCAGGAGGTTCGCGGCGACGACCACGATGAACGCGGCGGCGAGGGGCGCCGCTCGGCCGACGACGCCGGAGCGCACCAGCTCCCCACGGCCGCTCTCCTCCTCGGCCCGGGTGTAGCGGACGAGAAGGAACAGGCTCATCAGCGCGAAGAGCACGATCATGGTCGCGCTCAACTCGTTGACGAGGAGCGGGCCGATGTCGTTCGGAGTCGCGTTCTCGACCCCGTAGCCCGGGCTGGTGAACACGACGCCGACCGGATTGCCGGTGACGACGGCGATGCGCAGGTCGATGTCGGTCTGTGTCGGGTACAGGTCGGAGAACGCGGGAGCGGTCCCGGTGACCGTCGCGGTGAGGGCGATGATCCACACCGGGATCCGGACCCGGTCGCGCCGCAGGATCAGACGCACCAGCGACCCGGTGCCGGCGAGAGGGGAGCGTGCGCCGACCGGCGCGTCGGCGCTCCTCGGCGACGTGCGGGTGGCGGCGCTCATCGGGACTCCTCCGGACCACCGGCGGGTGCGGCGGCCTCGTAGTGACGCAGGAAGAGCTGTTCCAGGGTGGGCGGATGGCTGGTGAGCGCGCGGATCCCGAAGCCCATCAGGTGCCGGATCGCCGGGTCGAGGTGTTCCCCGTCGACGTCGAACCGTACGGAGGTCTCGCCGTCCTGTTTCAGGTCGTGCACGCCCTGGAGCTCGCTGGTCCCGGTCACGGGGCGTTCCGTCTCGGCGATGACCGTGGTGCGGGTGAGGTGGCGGAGGTCCCGAAGCGTCCCGGACTCCACGGTGCGACCCGCGCGGATGATGCTCACCCGGTCACACAGGGCCTCCACCTGGGCGAGGATGTGGCTGGACAGGAGGACGGTGCGTCCGTCGCCGCTCTGTTCGCGGATGCACTCCTGGAACTGCTCCTCCATGAGGGGGTCCAGTCCGGAGGTGGGCTCGTCCAGGACGAGGAGATCACCGCGGGAGGCGAGGGCGGCGACGATGGCGACCTTCTGCCGGTTCCCCTTGGAGTAGGTTCGGGCCTTCTTACGGGGGTCGAGTTCGAACCGCTCGAGCAGTTCCTTGCGGCGTTTGGGGTCCGCGCCGCCGTTGAGTCGACTGAGCAGGTCGATGCACTCGCCGCCAGAGAGTCCCGGCCAGAGGGTGACGTCACCGGGGACGTAGGCGAGGCGCCGGTGCAGCGTGACGGCGTCCCGCCACGGGTCACCTCCGAGGAGGGACGCCTGTCCGCTGTCCGCCCGCAGCAGCCCGAGGAGGACGCGGATCGTCGTGGTCTTCCCGGCTCCGTTGGGGCCGAGGAAACCGTGCACTTCCCCTTGCTCGACCGTGAGGTCGAGTCCATCCAGGGCACGGACGTGCCCGTAGCTCTTGGTCAGCCCGCTGACCGAAATCGCAGAGATCATGGGCTCAACATACATGAATTTCACAAATGTGTGAAGTGTAGAAAATCAATGATGACTGTAAATTGGATAGAGTCGTGCGGGAGACATGGAGGTGTCCTTGAGCAGCGATGGCCAGGAGTCGGCGGAGAGCGCGACCAACGCCGCCGACGACGCAGTGCTGCGGGCCGTGGAGCGCTTCGCGATGATGATGGAGGAGATGGGCCTGCAGCGGATGCCGGCCCGCATCTTCGCGTTCGCGCTGATCGACGACTCCGACCGCTACACCGCCGCCGAGTTCGCCGAGGCCCTGCGCGTCAGCCCCGCCGCCGTGTCCGGGGCGGTGCGAACCCTCGTCCTCATGGGGCTCCTCGGCAAGGAGCGCGAACCCGGCTCGCGCAGCGACCAGTACCGGATCTACGACGACGACATCTGGCGCGCCATCACCATGAACATGCTCCCCCTGCTGGACCGGGCGGCCCAGGGTATCGACGAGTCGATGGAGGCACTGGCCGGACACGAGCCCGGCGCCCGGCGCCTGCGGGAGAGCCAGGAGTACTTCCGGTTCATGGCGGCGGAGTTCCCCTCCCTGGTCGACCGGTGGCACGCCCATCGCGAACGGATGTTCGGACCGGACTCCACGACGCCGGGATCCTGAGCCCACGGCGCCACGACGGGTCCGCCGCGTAGGCGGGCGCCCCAGGCACGTCGCGGGAATCCCACCGACGTTGACCGCGTGACCAGGTGGGCCACGGCGCCCGGTCGGCCGGGTCCTCGGGGTCGCCGACGCGTCGTGCGGCCCCGTCGTCGGGTGGGTCACGACGGACAGTAGTCTGTGCCGGGGTGATTCGCACCCTTTGTCGCCGCATGGTCTGTCGGCGTTGTTCGTCCTGGTCTCGTGGTGTCACGACCACCGCATCCCGGGGACCGGTGATCCCCCGTAGGTCGGATTCAGGGGTTCCCCTACATCGAAAGTTCAGGTCCCGGGGTCGTTCTGGGCCCTCCAAAGTTGGCCCGGATTTCGGTCCATAGGGGGGCGCCCGCGACATGTCTCGTTGGAGACCATGAGGAACGCTGCACCGGATTGTGCCGAAAACGTCCACGCGAACAGGAGGAATGGACGGATGACACTCATACCCCGCACCAGAGAGGTGGCACGGTGGAACGGCTAGCGAAGATCAGCCTGGCTAACCGGATGCTGGCCGCGCTCCTGACCGTCGTGGTTGTCGTCTTCGGTGTCATCGCCACCATGGCGATGCGCGTGGAGCTGTTCCCCTCGATGGACGCTCCCGGTGCCGGTGTGATGGTGACCTACCCAGGCGCCTCCCCCGAGGTCATGGAGAGCGAGGTCACCCAGCCGATCGAGGACGCGATCGACGGCCTGGACAGCCTCGAGGACCTCACCTCGGAGTCCAGCAACGGCTTCGCCTTCGTCACCGCCTTCTTCGACCTCAACAGCGACGTCGACGAGGTCGTCGACGAGGTCCGCTCGAGCGTCAACGGGGTCCAGGCCAGCCTGCCCAGCGACGCCGAGGTCGAGGTCATGGACTTCAGCGGGGGCGACGAGGCCAACATGGTCATGGCCCTCTCCGCCGCCTCCAGCGAGGACACCGACACCCTCTCGTCCAACCTCAACGACTACGTCGTCCCCGAGATCGAGGCCCTGTCCGGCGTGGACCGGGTCGAGGTGTTCGGTGAGCGCCAGGAGATCCTGCGGATCGACCCGGACGAGGACGACCTCGAGGACGAAGGCCTGTCGACCGCCGACATCTCGCAGGCGCTACAGGACAGCGGCCTCGTCATCCCCGGCGGCACCCTGACCGAGGGCGACCGCTCGCTGTCCGTCAACGTCGGTTCCGCGTTCTCCTCGCTGGACGACGTCGAGGACCTGTACATGATGCCCCAGGGGGGTGCGGCCCCCGAGATGGAGGCCATGCCGCCCGGCGCCCCCGCGCCCGCGGAGCCCGAAGCGGTGCGCCTCGGCGACGTCGCCGACGTCTCCTGGGGAAGCGCCGACGAGCAGACGATCAGCCGCGGAAACGGTGCCGACGCGCTGGGCATGATGGTCTACAAGGACACCGAGGCGAACATCGTCGAGGTCTCCCACACGGTGCGCGACGCCATGCCCGACCTGGCCGACGAGCTGGGCACCGGCGGCGACCTCTTCGTCACCGTGGACACGGCACCCTTCGTCGAGGACTCCATCGACGGCCTCATCGAGAAGGGCCTGGCCGGCCTCGGCATCGTGATCCTGCTGATCCTGGCCTTCCTGCTCTCGGTGCGCACCACGATCGTGACCGCGGTGTCCATCCCGCTGTCCCTGCTGATCGCGATGATCGCGCTGTGGCAGAGCGGCCACACCCTCAACATGCTCACCCTCGCCGGCCTCACCGTGGCGATCGGCCGGGTGGTGGACGACTCCATTGTCGTCCTGGAGAACATCAAGCGGCACCTGTCCTACGGCGGGGAACGGATCCCGGCGATCCTGACCGCCGTGCGCGAGGTGGCCGGGGCCATCACGTCGGCCACGCTGGCGACCGCGGCGGTCTTCCTGCCGATCGCGTTCCTCGGCGGCATGATCTCGATCTTCTTCCAGCCCTTCGGGCTGACGGTCGCGATCGCGCTGCTGGCGTCCCTCCTGGTCTCGCTCACGATCATCCCGGTGCTCGCGTACTGGTTCGTCCGCAGCAGCGAGGTCCCCGAGGAGGAGCGCGAGCGTCTCCGCCAGAAGGAGGAGGAGAAGGAGCGGCGTTCCTGGCTTCAGCGCTCCTACATCCCCGTCCTGCGCGCCGCCACCAAGCGCGGCGAGAGCGGCTGGAAGACGTGGCGGCGTTGGGCCGTCGTCGGGGCCGGTGTCGTCATCCTCGTCGCGACCTTCGCCATGTCGGGGTCCCTGCGCTTCGTCCTGCTCGAGGACGACGGCCAGGACCAGGTGATGATCAACCAGGAGCTGCCGGCCGGCACCTCCCTGAGCGCCACCGACGACCAGGCCCGCGAGGTCGAGGCACTGCTCGAGGACTTCGACGGTGTCGAGGCCTACGAGACCACCGTGGGCAACGACGGGTTCTCCGGCGGGACGAACACCGCGGCGTACTACGTCACGCTGGACCCGGACCTCGACGTCGACGAGACCCGCGAGGAACTCGAGAACGAGATCGGCGACCTCCCGAGCGACGCCGGTGAACTCACCGTCGGCTCCCTGATGGGCATGGGGGCGGCCGGGGCCGAAGGTGACCCGACGGCGGACGTGCGGCTGCTCTCCGAGGATTCCGCCGCGCTGGAGGAGGCCGCCGACGACGTCTCCGCGGTGTTGGAGGACATCGACGGGGTCACCGAGGTCACCAGTGACCTGACCGAGGAAGAGCCCGGCATCGAGATCACGCCGATCGCCGACGAGGCGGCGGAGCACGGGCTCGACGAGCAGCAGATCGCGATGGCCGCGCAGTCCGCCTTCGACGGGTTGGAGGCCGGCGCGGTCCAGGTGGGCGGCAGTGAGCGCTCAGTCGTCATCGACACCGGGGACGCCCCGGAGACCCTGGACGAGCTGCGGGAGTACGAGATCCCGTCCGCGGCCGGCATGGTCGAGTTGGGCGACGTCGCCGACGTCGAGGAGGTCGAGCGCCCCACCCAGATCGTCCGCAGTGACGGCGAGCGCAGCATCACGGTGAGTGCCACGGTCGCCGGTGACGCCGACCTGCAGGCCGTCAGCATGGAGGTCATGGACGAGGTCGAGGACATGACCCTCCCCACGGGGGTCAGCACCGACCTCGGTGGTGACGCTGACGAGCTCAACGAGGTCATGACGGACATGGGGATCGCTCTCCTGACGTCCATCGCCCTGGTCTTCGTGATCATGGTGGCGACGTTCCGGAGCGTCGCCCAGCCGCTCGTGCTGCTGATCTCGGTGCCGTTCGCCGCGACCGGTGCGCTGGCCGCGCTGCTCCTGACGGACACGCCGATGGGCCTGCCGGCCATGATCGGTCTGCTGATGCTGGTCGGGATCGTGGTCACCAACGCCATCGTCCTCATCGACCTGATCAACCAGTACCGGCGTGAGGGCATGTCCCTGCAGGACGCGGTGATCGAGGGTGGTCGCCAGCGGGTTCGGCCCATCCTGATGACGGCTCTGGCCACCGTCGGCGCGCTGGTGCCGATGGCCCTCGGCCTGGGAACGGGCAGCGTCTTCATCGCCCAGTCCCTCGCCATGGTCGTGATCGGCGGTCTGGTCAGCTCCACGCTGCTCACCCTGCTCATCCTCCCGGCGATGTACATGAGCCTCGAGGAGGGCAAGGAGCGGCGGGCCATGCGCCGCGCCGCGCGCCGGGAACGGCGGGCGGAGAGGCGCGCCACCGCGGGTGGCGACGGCGCCTCGCACGGCGGCTACGGTGAGCCGGGCAGTGACCTGGGTGACAACCGTGGGGGCGACACCGATGGCGGTGGCTCCGACGGGGGCGGCTCCGGCGGGGGAGACCCGCGGGAGGACGGCCCGGAACCGACCGGACCGCGTGCGGATGAGCTGGAGCCTTCCACGAGCGACCGGTAGATAATCCCTGGTCAACAGGGCAGGGGCGACCGCGCAACCTCCTGGCGCGGTCGCCCCGCTTTGTCCGGCATGGTTCACTCGTACCAGAGCTGTCAACACGGTAAGGTCGTGTTCTCTCCCAGTCTCCTCCGCAGCGAAGCGGTGTGTTAGAGAGGCCTTTTCGTGTCAGCGTCGGAACTGCTCCGCATGGTGTGTCCCTTGGCTCGCAAGCACGTCGAGATGTGGGGTGGAGGCCTGCTGCTGGTGGGCGCACTCGTGCTCGCCGTGCTCAATCTCGGCGTCTGGGGCAACCTCGCGGCCCTCGCGGTGGGGATCGGCGGCGCGTTCCTCGTCTGGCACGCCTCCCGGTACAAGGCACCCGTGCTCGAGGTCGACGCGGTCGAGTTCCGCTACCGGCGCGGACGCTACGTGGTGCGGATCCCGTTCCGCGAGGTGGGCTCGTACTACATCGTCGACGGCCGCGCCCCCTCGCTCGGCATCTGTGGGCCGTCGGGCCAACCCCGGATCTTCCCCTCCGTCGAGGGGCGTCGTGCCCGCCGCCCCTACCTTCCGCTGACCGGCTCCACGTCGCGGGCGAAGGTCGAGGAGTTCATGAGCGTGGCCGGGATCCCGGAGCGACAGCAGGCCCTCACCGTCGACTGAGGCGCCCCACCGCGGGCGCACCGCTTTGGCGGCCCGCCTCGGCGGCCCGGCCCCGCACACGACGAAGGGACCGCCCCGGTGTGGGACGGTCCCCGCGTTCACAAGCGATCCTCCGGACGCAGGTGGCCCTGTGGGCGTGCCGGCGTCACCGGAGGGCGGGAGGCGGTCTAGAACTCCAGCCCCTCAGCGTCGTCGCCGAGGGTGCGCTCCAGAACCTCGGGGTTGTCCGCCAGCCACTGGCGGGCGCCCTCCTGCGGGTCGTCCTCGTACTCGTCGAGGGTCATGTACTCGAGGTCGCCGAGCTCTTCGTCGTTGAGCTCGAAGTTGTCGAGCCAGTTACGGAAGTGGGGGAAGTCCTCGCTGAAGCCCTCCCGCGCCACGGGGTCGGTGGTCTCGGCCTCGCCCATCATGCCGCGCGGGTCCTCGAGGTCCTTGAGGTCGTACTGGGCGTAGGCGATGTGCGGCCGCCACAGGGTGACGACGATCGGCTCCTCCGCGGAGTAGGCGGAGTCCAGCTCGGCGAGCATCGCGGCGGTGGAGGACTCGACCTGCTCGTAGTCGTCGAGGCAGTAGCCGGGGATGGCGTGGTCCTCGGTGGTGCGGAAGAGTCCGGAGCCGGCCTCGATCCCGACGATGCGGTTGTCGAACAGCTCGGCGTTCTCGCGGAGGTCATCGATCGTGTTGATGTCCTCCATGTACTCCGGCACCGACAGCGTCAGCCGCGCGTTGTCGTACCACGGGGTGAAGTGCTCCATGTTGTCGCCGTGCTCCTCCCAGTAGTCGCCATGCGTCTGGGGAAGCCACATGTCGACGTAGAGGTCCAGGTCGCCGTTGGCGAGACCCTGGTAGACGGGGGCGATGTCGAGCTCGGTGATCTCCGGCTCGTAGCCCTTCTCCTCGAGGATCACGTACCACATGTTCGTGACCGCGATGGCCTCCTCCCAAGGGACGAGGGCCAGGTTGATCTCCTTCTGGTCCTCACCCTCCGGTTCGACCGGGTCGGTGAACGGCGCGTCGAGGTCACCCGCGTCGGGCGGTGCGACGTCGGTCTCACACTCGCTGGCGGCCGTGTCGTCGTTCTCGCCGCCGTCGTCGGTCAGGTCACCGTCGCCGCCACAGGCCGACAGCATCAGTACGGAACTCAGACCAGCGGCGAAGATGCCAAGGCGTCGATCCAACACGTGCATTCCTCATTTCCTCAATCCCGACCCACCGAAGGGGTGAATCGCGAAGGGCCGCCCCAGGCGTGGGACGGCCCTTCGTGTTACTGCTGTGTCCGCGTCACCTCAGGTACGCGCCGCGGACCGGTCGTGGGACGGTCTAGAACTCCAGGCCGTCCGCGTCGTCGCCGAGGGTGCGGTCCAGGAACTCCTGGTTCTCCGCGAGCCACTGGCGGGCGCCCTCCTGCGGGTCGTCCTCGTACTCGTCGAGGGTCATGTACTCGAGGTCGCCGAGCTCCTCGTCACTCATCTCGAAGTTGTCGAGCCAGTTACGGAAGTGCGGGTAGTCCTCGCTGAAGCCGTCACGCGCGACGGTGTCGATCGTCTCCGCGCCGCCCATCATGCCGCGCGGGTCCTCGAGGTCCTTGAGGTCGTACTGGGCGTAGGCGATGTGCGGCCGCCACAGGGTGACGACGATCGGGTCCTCGGCCTGGTACGCGGTGTCCAGCTCGGCGAGCATCGCCGCGGTCGAGGACTCGACCAGCTCGTAGTCGTCGTCGAGGCAGTAGCCCGGCATGGCGTAGTCCTGCGTGGTGCGGAACAGGCCGGAACCGGACTCGATACCCACGATGCGACCGTCGAACATGTCGGCGTTCTCGCGGAGGTCGTCGATGGAGTTGACGTCCTCGACGTACTCCGGCACCGTCAGCGTGAGGACGGCGTTGTCGTACCAGGGGCCGATGTGCTCCAGGCTGTCGCCGTAGTCCTCCCAGTAGTCCACGTGGGTCTGGGGCAGCCACAGGTCGAAGAACACGTCCAGGTCGCCGTTCTCGAGGCCCTGGAAGACCGGGGCGACGTCGAGGTCGGTGATCTCCGGCTCGTAGCCCTTCTCCTCGAGGATCACGTACCACATGTTCGTGACCGCGATGCCCTCTTCCCACGGGATGAGGCCCATGTTGATGGACGTCTCGTCCTCACCCTCCGGTTCGACCGGGTCGGCGAGGGCCGCCTCGACGTCGCCCGCCTCCGGCGGGTCGACGTTCGGTTCACATTCGCTGGCGGCTTCGTCGTTCTCGCCGCCGTCGTCGGTCAGGTCACCGTCGCCGCCACAGGCGGACAGCATCAGCACGGAGCTCAGCCCCGCGGCGAAGATGCCAAGGCGTCGATCCAGCATGCGCACTTCCTATCTTTGTTTGGGCGAGCACCGTACGGGGCGGTGGCTCGTTCGGTCGTGGTCGCGTCGGAGATGTCGAATCGTCACGCCGCGGCCCCTTCCGCTCGGGCTCGGGGGGACTTCTTGGTCACGGCGGCGGTGAGGCGGTCGAGCAGGATCGCGAGGACGACCACCGCGATACCGGCCTCGAAGCCCAGAGCGCCGTCGTTGCGGGAGATCCCCTGGTACACCTGGCTACCGAGACCGCCCGCGCCCACCATTCCGGCGATGACCACCATCGAGAGGCTGAGCATGATGACCTGGTTCACGCCGGCCATGATGGTCGGCATGGCCAGTGGGAGCTGGATGCCGGTCAGGATCTTGCGCTGCGGGGCACCGAAGGCCTCACCAGCCTCCACCAGTTCCTTGTCGATCTGCCGGATTCCCAGCTCCGTGAGGCGAACCCCGGGCGGCATCGCGAAGACCACGGTGGCCACGACACCGGGGACCGACCCGATGGAGAAGAAGAAGATCGCCGGGATCAGGTAGACGAACTGAGGCATCGTCTGCATCAGGTCGAGGATCGGCTTGACGATCTTGCTGACCATCGGCTTGTACGCCGCGAGGACACCGATCGGGATCGCGATGATGACCGCGATGAGGCTGGCCACCAGGACGAGCGACAGCGAGGCCATCGCGTTGTCCCACTGCTGCACCGCCGCGACGATGAACAGCGCGATCGCGGAGAACACGGCGAGCCCCCAGCCCGCGACCACCAGGGCCAGGGCGCTGAGCAGCAGCAACATCAGCAGCGCGCGCGGGTCGTCGACCAGAATGGGGAAGACCAACCAGCCGAGGATGATGGTGGCGAGCCAGCCACCGGTGATGACCAGGCTGTTGCGCCACTCCCGGGCCCGCAGTTGGCCGCGGTGGAGTACGAGCAGTACCACCGTGGCGATGAGCAGTGCGAACGGGATGACGAAGTACGCCTCCACGTGCGACTGGTTGAACAGGCTCATCGCCCAAAGGAACAGGAACGGCGGCAGACTGTTGATGATCAGGTTGCCGAGTTCGAACAGCGCCTGGCCGAGGTAGAGCACCACGCCCGCGACGATGACGCCGATGGCGGGCCCCCGCCACGTCCGCAGCAGCGGAACCAGCAGGAGCAACACCGCGATCAGGGTGAGCTGGCCAGCCCCCGGGGTCGACGAAGAAGTCCTCCAACGTCGAGACCGACCAGGAGACGCCGGTCCGGACGCCGTCGAAGAACCAGCCGAAGGTGCTACGCAGCCAGTTGTTGAATGCTTCGAATCCCGCACCGATGGGGAACCGGGGCGGAAAGTCGATGAGTGCGCTCGCGCTCATCACTTGTCATCCTCCTCGGTCGTGGTGTGGGTGGCGTCGGCCTTGGCGCCGTCCTCGGCACCGTCGGTCTCGACGGCGACCTCGGTCGCCTCCATCGGGGCGGCCACGAGCGTCGCGGCGTCGGGAGTGGTCTCGACGTCCTCGGGAGTGAGGGCCGCGAGAAGGGTGACGCGCGGGATCACGCCCACGAGCCGCTCGTTCTCGTCCACGACCGCCAGGGGATAGGGGCTCTCGGCGGCCTGGTGGAACAGGTCGGCGACGGCCGTGTCCGGGTGGACACGTTCGACGTCGGTGTGCACCAGGGAGTCGAGGCTGGTGACGCCCTTACGGACGGCCTCACCGATGGCACCCTGCAGGACGACGCCGACCAGCTTGCGGTCGCGCTGCACCACATAGGCGGCGGCTGTCTGGTTCTCCCGCATGGTGCGCAACGCGGCTCGTGGGCCGCTCTTGGGCGCGACCACCGGGATCGGCGGCTCCATGACCGAGGCCGCGGTCAACACCCGGGTCCGGTCGACGTCCTCGACGAAGTTCGCGACGTAGTCGTTCGCGGGGTCGTTGAGGATCTCCTCGGCCGTGCCGATCTGGGCGACCCGCCCGTCGCGCAGCACACAGATCCGGTCGCCCAGCCGCATCGCCTCGTTGAGGTCGTGCGTGATGAAGACGATCGTCTTGCCCAGCGTGTTCTGGAGTTCCAGGAGCTGGGTCTGCATGTCGCGGCGGATGAGCGGGTCAAGCGCGCTGAACGCCTCGTCCATCAGGATGATGTCGGTGTCGGCGGCGAGAGCGCGGGCGAGACCGACGCGCTGCTGCATGCCGCCGGAGAGCTGGTCGGGGTAGTGGTTCTCCCACCCCTCCAGGCCAACCAGGGCGAGCGCCTCAGTGCCCCGCTCCAAGGCCTCAGCCTTGGGCACATCGCGGATCTCGAGGCTGTAGGATGCGTTCTCCACGACAGTGCGGTGGGGGAACAGCGCGAAGTGCTGGAAGACCATGCTGACCTTCTCACTTCGCACCGCACGGAGCTCGCGTGGGGCAAGAGTGGTGATGTCGACACCGTCGATCTCAACGTGGCCGGACGTCTGGTCCAGCAACCCGTTGAGCATGCGGATCAGGGTTGACTTCCCCGACCCGGACAGGCCCATGACGACGAAGATCTCACCCGCCTTGACGTCGAACGAGACGTCGATGACGGCCGCGGTGACGTCAAGATCGCTGATCGTGTCCCGATGTCGCCCGTCGGAAAGGAGTTCAACGGCCTTGTTGGCGCGTTTGCCAAAGACCTTGTATAAGTTCTGAGCACGTACTGCTGGCACGGTCTCCTCTTCGAGTCTGATCCGGAGGGCAGGGGCCGTAGCGCCGCACGTGCCGCTCCACTATCGCTGTTTACGATTGCCGCCGAGGCAGCGTCTCGGCGGATAGTTACTCTGCGTAGGTGCTCCCTGCGCTTCCGTGGGATGGTGCGAATCGAGTAGCAACCATATCGGCGCAGGTGTGAACGTGCCTCTCCAGCGATAACGGCGCCATAACACGGATACCCGTATCTTGATCGCAAGTAACGGTGTGCTCCCGAGAAACGCACCATCCGTCGGCTAATAATGTGATTTGCACCACATGTGTTGACCTATGGGCTGATTCTCATAGTTCGAGCCTGGGAAACACTTGCCAGGTCGCTGACGTTTCTGGGTGCGTCGAGGGGCTCTGACCGGCGCCTTCCGGGGGGTCCCACGATCACCGGATCGGCCTTGTGGGCCTTGGGTAGAGTCAAGACGTGGCAAGTTCTCGACTACGTGCGGTCCTACTGGTCCTTCTGCTGGCCGCCGTCATGTGGGTCGTCCACCTGGTGAACTGGCTGTCCGGCAGTGCGCTCACCATGCGCCATGGCATCTACCCCAGAGCCACCGACGGCCTCACCGGAATCCTGACCGCCCCCTTCCTCCACGGCGACTTCGCCCACCTGATGGCGAACTCGGTTCCGCTACTGGTGCTGGGGGCCCTGGTCGCCTTCAGCGGGTTGGGTCGTTTCCTCGGCGCGTCACTGATCATCATCCTGGTGAGCGGAGCCGGCGTGTGGCTGCTCGGCCCCACCGCGGTACCCACGGTCGGGGCGAGCGGGCTCGTCTTCGGGTACTTCGGCTATCTGGTGCTGCGGGGGCTGGTCGAACGCAAACCCCTCGACCTCGCGATCATGGTCGGCGTCGTCATCCTCTACGGCACACTCATCTTCGGTGTGCTGCCCGGCGACGAGGGCATCTCCTGGCAGGCACACCTGTTCGGCTTCATCGGTGGTCTCGGGGCGGCGTGGGCGCTGCCCAAACGCACCCCCGCCGTCCAGCCGAGTCCCGGCTACGGGAGCTACGGCCGCTACTGAGCCTCGGTGACGGCGGAGCGGCTGAAGTTCAGGTAGGACCGGGACGGTGTCGGGCCCCGCTGGTTCTGGTAGCGCGAACCGTAGCGCGCCGAGCCATAGGGGTGCTCCGTGGGCGAGGACAGGCGGAACAGGCACAGTTGACCCACCCGCATGCCCGGCCACAGTTTGATCGGCAACGTGGCCACGTTGGACAGCTCGAGAGTGACGTGCCCGGAGAACCCGGGGTCGATGAACCCCGCCGTCGAGTGCGTGAGCAGCCCCAGCCGCCCCAGCGAGCTCTTCCCCTCCAACCGGCTCGCGATGTCCACCGGCAGGGTCACGACCTCGAAGGTGGACGCCAGCACGAACTCACCCGGATGCAGGATGAACGGCTCGTCCGGGGCCACCTCGATCATGCGCGTCAGGTCCGGCTGCTCCACCGACGGATCGATGTGTGGGTACTTGTGGTTCTCGAACACCCGGAAGTAGCGGTCCAGCCGCACATCGATGCTGGACGGCTGAACCAGCCCCGCATCGAACGGCGACACCTGCACACGCCCGGCATCGATCTCGGCACGAATGTCACGGTCAGAAAGAAGCACGTCCTGAAACTACCGCGAACTCGGTACCGTCGACTCCCACTCTCCGCTAAGATGGTCCACGCCGAGGGGGTAACGCCCTCTTGACCGCGCGGATGTAGTTCAATGGCAGAACTTCAGCTTCCCAAGCTGATAACGCGGGTTCGATTCCCGTCATCCGCTCCACGCAGTAGAAGGCCAGGCCACCCCGGACATCCCAGAGACCTGGCCCTTGTCGTTTCCGGACCCGTCACACACCCGCGTGTCCGCGGCAACTGATTGACTTCGATCCCGGTTCGTTGAGGTCTCCCTCCCGGAGACGAGACTGAGAGACAGCGAAGTCCCTTGGCCCATGGCGACACGGTCGACGAGGTGTCCCGGTCCCGTGCGGAACTCGCGTGGCATCGGCGAGAGTACGGCGACCTCGACGACGACACCTTGGACAGTTGGGACGCCTTGGTGGGGACCCTTCGCCACCGGCGGTTCGCGGACGCCACCACCGAGTGCCGGACCGTGGTGCGTCTGAGCAGCGCGTTCTGGGGACCACTGGGGACCAGAGCACGCGCAAACACGGGGGCGGCGTTTCGTGTTCGCCGAACTCCTGCGCGCGCGGAGCATGCTCGTCGAGGCGGCGGCAGAGCTCGAGGGGGTGAGGGTCGTTGACTCGCGGCTCCCCGCGCTGGGGCCGGTCGGTGGTGGGCCGTACCGGCGGCGTTGACCCTCGGGCTTGCAAAACTTTAGGCTCAGTAACTGCAATGTTTCGATAAATTATCGAAATTTTCGGAACTGAGTTGGGAGCCCCCCGATGCCCGAGATTCGTTCCGCTTCCTTTCGTAGTGGTGCCGCCGCGCTGGTGGTGCCGTTGACGCTCGCGGTTGTCGCCTGGGCGCCGCATGGGGCGTACGCCTCGGTGGACGAGACCCGGAACCAGCAGGACACGTTGCGCGACGCGGCGCCCGAGGGGTTGGTGATTGGAACCGCCGCCGCTGGTGGTGGGCACCACGCGGACCAGGACTACCCCGATCCCTTCACGCATGACCAGGAGCTGCGCGCCATCATGCCGGTGGAGTTCAGCTCGTTGTCGCCGGAGAACCAGATGAAGTGGGACCACCTGCGGCCCGGTCCCGACAGCTTCGACTTCGAGGCGGCGGACGCGATCGTCGCCTTCGCCGGTGCGGCGAACCAGGACGTACGCGGTCATACGCTGCTGTGGCACAGCCAGAACCCCGACTGGGTGGAGCAGGGCGACCACTCGCCGGACGAACTACGCGAGATCCTGCGGGACCACATCACTGCCGTCGTCTCCCGATACGCGGGGCAGATCGACCAGTGGGACGTCGCCAACGAGATCTTCGACGAGTCCGGCGCCCTGCGCACGCAGGAGAACATCTGGATTCGGGAGCTCGGACCGGGGATCGTCGCCGACGCGTTCCGGTGGGCCCACGAGGCCGACCCGTCGGCGCGGCTGTTCCTCAACGACTACAACGTGGATGGCGTCAACGCGAAGTCCGACGCGTATTACCAGTTGGCACAGGACCTCCTGGCCGACGGAGTTCCTGTGCACGGCTTCGGCACTCAGGCGCACCTGAGTCTGCAGTACGGCTTCCCGAACGACCTTGAGCAGAACCTGCGGCGTTTCGCAGACCTCGGTCTCTCCACGGCGATAACCGAACTCGACGTGCGCATGCCGCTGGCGGACGGTCAGGAGCCAACGGAGGAACAGTTGGCACAACAGGCCGAGTACTACCAGTCGGCGTTGGAGGCCTGCCTCGCCGTCAGCACGTGCGACTCGTTCACGGTGTGGGGCGTCACCGACCAGTACTCGTGGGTCCCCCACACTTTCGAGGGTGAGGGCGCCGCGACCATCATGACCGACGACTACACGCCCAAGCCCGCCTACTACGCACTGCTGGAGACCCTCCGCGACGCCTGACCCACGGAGGTGAGGGCGTGGTTGGGGATGCGCCCCAACCGCGCCCCTCGGCGTTCACGGCTTGCGCGCGACGCCGCCGTGCTCCATGAAGCGTCGGTCCTTGGCGGCGGCGCCGAGGTGCTGGGCGATCGCCGGGTCGACGGGATTGAGCGGGGGTTGGTGCGGGTCGGGGCGCCACTGGCCGATGTCGACGAAGCCTGGGGCGACGGGCTCGAGGCCACGCAGGAAGTGGCGCACCTGGTCGGGGGTGCGCGTCTTCCAGGGCATTCCGCGGTCGGTGGCGAACGCGCTCATTTCCGCGGCGGTCTCCTCGTCTGGTGACGCGATCTGGGTCAGAGCGACGTAACTCCCCGATGGAAGAGCGTCGATGTAGGCGCGGACCATGGCGTCGGCGTCGGCGTCGTCCGGAATCGAATGCGGGACGGACAGGAACAGCACGGCCACCGGTTGGCTGAAGTCGAGGAGGTGCTGGGTGTCCTCGTGGTTGAGAACCGCGTCCGTCGTGGTCATGTCGGCGGCGATGAACGCCGTCGACTTGTCGTCGGCGAGCAGGGCGCGGCCGTGGGCGAGCACGATGGGGTCATTGTCGACGTAGACGACGCGTGCGTCCGGCTGGAACCGCTGGGCGACCTCGTGCACGTTCTGTTGGGCGGGGAGCCCGCTGCCGAGGTCAAGGAACTGACGGATCCCCGCCTCTTGGGCTAGGAAGCGCACCGCACGGTAGAGGAACAGCCGGTTCTCCCGCGCGACGTCGAGGATCTCGGGAAAGTCGTTCAGTCCGGTTCGGGCGAACTCCCGGTCCACCGCGAAGTTGTCCTTTCCGCCCAGTCCGTAGTCATAGACACGGGCGGGGGTGGGCCGGTCGGTGGGGATATCCGGGGGGGGGAGGCGTGGGGTCCAGACATGGGGGGCTCCGGGGGGGGGGCGTTCTCTGGTGCGTCCGTCGGTCACCCTAGACGGGAGGCGGCCAAGATCACCATGCGGAAAGTCCGCTTTGGCGCCGGTTTCGTGCACAGGACAGCCCCTCTCCGGTGCCGCGCGACGATCATCCGAGCCTGTAGGCGCGCTCCAGGAGGGACCGGGTCGCCAGGCCGGTGGGGAGGGTTCCGAAGGTGGCGGGTGGTGCCTCGGCGAGGCGCGACGCGCAGAAGGCGTCGGCGACCACGGTGGGGGCGTGGCGGACCAGGAGGGAACCCTGGAGCACCGTCGCCATGAGGCCCACGACGCGGCGCGCTCGGTACTCGGCGTCCCGTGGGTCGCCCAGTTCGGTGCGTAGCCGGGCGACGGCGGCGTCCAGACGCGGGTCACCACCAGCGGCATGGCCCACCTCGGTGAAGTAGGCGTCCACACACTCCGGTTCGCGGGCCATGGCGCGCAACACGTCCAGTGCCGCGACGTTCCCAGACCCCTCCCAGATCGAGGACAGCGGGGACTCGCGGAACAACCGCGGCATGCCCGACTCCTCCACGTAGCCGTTCCCGCCGAGGCACTCCAGCGCTTCGGCGGTGTGGGCCGGGGCCCGCTTGCACACCCAGTACTTCGACACGGCGAGACCGAGTCGCCGGAAGAGGGCCTCACCCGCGTCCCCGGCCGTCGCCCGGTCCACCGCGCTGGCCAGCCGCAGCCCGACAGTCACGGCCGCCTCCGCCTCGATCGCGAGGTCGGCCAGCACGTTCTCCATCAACGGCTGGTCGACGAGTCGGGTGCCGAAGGCGCTGCGGTGCGTGGCGTGGTGCGCGGCTCGCGACGCCGCCTGGCGCATCGTGGCGGCGGAGCTGAGCAGACAGTCCAGCCGGGTGGCGTTGACCATCTGGATGATCGTGGCCACCCCACGCCCTTCCTCTCCGACCAGCCACCCTCGGGCGCCCTCGTACTCGATCTCGGCGGAGGCGTTGGAACGGTTCCCCAACTTGTCCTTCAGCCGTTGCAGCCGGATCGGGTTGCGGGTGTCGTCGGGGAGGACCCGGGGGAGCAGGAAGCAGGAGAGGCCGCCCGGGGCCTGGGCGAGGGTGAGGAACAGGTCGGACATCGGGGCGGAGGTGAACCACTTGTGGCCGACGAGGGTGTGGGTGCCGTCCCCCGCGGGCGTCGCGGTCGTGGTGTTGGCCCGTACGTCGGACCCGCCCTGTTTCTCGGTCATCGACATCCCGGCGATCAACCCCCGCTTGGTGCTGGGTTCGCGGAGACCGAAGTCGTAGACGTCGGACGTGAGCAGCGGTTCGTAGCGTTCCGCGAGCTCCGGGCTGGTGCGCAGGGCGGGAACCGCCGCGTAGGTCATGGAGATGGGGCACAGGTGACCGGGGTCGGTCTGCGCCCACACGTACAACTTGGCGGCGCGTGCCACGTGGACGCCGGGCCGATCGTCGCGCCACGGCGCCGCGTGCACTCCGGCCCTGACGGCGGTGGTCATGAGGTCGTGCCAGTGCGGGTGGAACTCGACCTCGTCGATCCGGTGACCGTACCGGTCGTGGGTGTGGAGCACGGGTGGTGACTCGTCCACCAGCCGGGACCAACGCTGCACCTCCTCGGTGCCGGCACGCCGGCCCAGCGTTCGCAGCTCGTCCTCGGCCCACCCGGCCCCCGCGCGGCGTAGCCCCTCAACCAGGGGTGGGTCGGCAGCGACGTCGTGGTCGACGAGCGGTGGCGGCTGGTTGGTGATCGCGTGCGTGGTCGACATCGTGTTTCCCTTCACTGTGGAGGGTGTGTCGGCGCGAACCGGGTGGCCGCCCCTCGCGAGAGTGATCCAGTGAGAGGCCGGTGGATGGGGGCGGAGTGGCGTCGCCGCGTCGGCCGTGGAGCGGAAAGGACGGATGATGGCTGACTACGGACGAGAGGTCCAGTTCGGCGTGTTCCCCTCGCCCAAGGCGGACTCGTTCGACCGGATCATGGAGATCGCGTCGATGGCCGACCGGGGGCTTGACCTGATCGGGATCCAAGACCATCCCTACCAACGCCGTTTCCTGGACACGTGGTCGCTCATGGCGACGATACTCGCCCGCACGCACCAGGTACACGTGTTCCCGGACGTGGCGAGCCTGCCGCTACGTCCGCCGGCCGTGATGGCGAAGGCGGCGGCGAGCATGGACGTCATGTCCAACGGTCGGTTCGAGCTCGGCTTGGGGGCGGGTTCGTTCTGGGAGGCCATCGGCGCGATGGGGGGACCCCAACGTTCCGGGGCCGAGGCCGCCTCCGCGCTGGAGGAGGCGGTGCGGGTGATCCGGCTCATGTGGTCGCAGGAGCGGTCGGTGCGTTTCGACGGCACGCACTACCAGTTGAACGGGGTGCGGCCTGGGCCGGCCCCCGTGCATCCCATCGGTATCTGGCTGGGGGTGTTCGGGCCGCGGATGCTGCGCCTGTTGGGGCGCGAGGCCGATGGCTGGGTCCCGTCGTCCAGCTATGTGCCGCCGGCGGTGCTGCCCGACAAGCACGTGCGCATCGACGACGCCGCCGCCGACGCCGGGCGGGACCCGGCCACGATCCGCCGTGTCTACAACGTCATGGGGACCATCACGGAGGGCGCGTCCCGCGGCTTCCTGGAGGGACCCGTGGACCAGTGGGTCGAGGAGTTGACCGAGCTGGTGGTCGAGTACGGCATGGACACGTTCCTCCTCGCCGCCGAGGCCGACGACCCGTTCCAGATCCGCGTGTTCAGTGAGGAGGTGGCTCCTGCGGTCCGGTCAGCCGTCGCGGACGCACGGCGAACCTGACATTGAGTTCACTTGGCTCAACAAATTTGATATCAGGGGTTGCGTGTGGCGGGGCGAGTGCGCATGCTGGCCCCATGGATGACGTGATTCGCGACTACGCGTTGTTGGCCCTACGGGCGGAGCGCGCCGCGCGCGCGGTGGACGGGAGCCAGGTCGCCTTGGTGTACCGAGGGCCGGCGGAGTGGTCGCACCAGGTGCGCGACGAACCGGAGCCCGACGTGCGGCAGCTCCGTGACGCCGCGGAGGACCTCCTCGCCCGGACGCGCGACCTCACCGGACGGCGGGGTGTGTGGCTGCGGGAGCAGGTCGGCGGTCTGTACACCACCGTCCGGTCGTTGGCGGGGGAGCACCTGACCCTGGAGGAGCAGGTGCGGACCGGCCTCGGACTCGAGCCGGAGTGGATCCCCGACGAGCGATTCGAGGAGGCCTACGAGCTGCTCGACGAGGGCCTGCCCCGCGGCGGGGGTTCACTGTTGGACCGCGTGAACGCATGGACCGCGGCACACTCGATCCCCGCGTCGGAGTCACACCGGGTCGTCGGCCTCGTCGAGCGGGCGTGCCAGGAGACGCAGCGGCGTACCCGCCGGTTGATCGACCTTCCGGACGATATCGAAGTGGACTGCCAGTTCCTGCCCGGGCCGTTCCGCGGACTGCACCACGGCGGACCCCGGGGAACGATCTACGTGGACGGAGACCAGCCGTTCAACGTCGCAGACCTGTTCTACACGGTCGCCCACGAGGGCTTCCCCGGCCACATCGCCGAGTTCATGCTCCGCGAGTCCCACCTGCCGGACCGGCCCGAGGCCCACGTCCGGATGATGCCCGCCCCCGCCTTCGTCATCAGTGAGGGCCTCGGTCTCCACGCGCAGAGCCTCGTCTTCCCCGGAGACGAGGCGCAGCGCTGGCTGGTGGACAATGTCGACGAGGTCCGGCCGGACGGCAGTGACCACGCCAAGATCCACCGCGCCCGCACCATCCTCTGGGGCGCGTGGGCGAACGCGTCACTCCTCAAGGCACGTGGCGCCGACGACAGCGAGCTGCGCGACTACCTCGCCACCCACGCCCTCGTTGACGACGCCGCGCTCACCGTCGCCGCCGCCTATCTCGGGCCCTACATCTTCGCCTACTACAACGGCTGGCGTCTCCTGGAGCCCCACGTCGCCGACCCCATGTTCGTGCGACGCCTACTCACCGACCAGGTCACACTGGCGGAGCTGACCGAAGCGGAGGCTGGCGTCCAACAGGAATAACGTCGCGCGGCGCGTTACGTCCAGGCGGGAACCCGCCGGTGGCGACCGGGGACCATCGCGTGGGGCGCACCCGGATGAGTGACTTCCCCTGCCGACGCATCGCGGCACGGTACTCGTCCCAGTCCGGGTGCTCGCCGGAGATACAGCGGAAGTACTCGACGAGCGGCTCCACCGCCTCCTCGCCGTGGAGTACCTCGGCGTCGCCGTCGATCTGGACCCAGGGGCCGTCGAAGTCGTCGGAGAGGACGACGACCGACACCCGGGGGTTCCGCGCCGCGTTCACCGTCTTCGCGCGGTCGGGGTAGGTGGACACGACGACGCGTCCGTCGGTGTCCACGCCGCAGACCACGGGTGAGGCCTGCGGGGTCCCGTCGGACCGGGTGGTGATGAGGACGGCGCGGTGCCGGGTGCGGGCGAACTCCAGGAGAACGTCCAGGTCCACGGCCGTGTTCGTCGCGATTTTCGGAGCCATCCGGCCAGCGTAGCCCGGGTCCGAGTCGGCGACGCGGTCGGCGTTCCACTCTGTCTTCCGGCCGATGTGCCCACGTCACAGCGTGGCTACCGTGTGTTTCCCCCTGGTGCGAAGGAGTGTGTGGATGCGCGGCGTGGTGCTGGGTGTGGCGGGAGGGTTGGCACTGTTGATGGTGCCGGCGACCGCGATGGCCGACGTGGCGGACGAACCGACCGAGGACGTTACGTGGGTGGACTGTGATGACGAATCCGTCCCGGACGTCATGGAGTGCGCGTCCGTCGAGGTGCCGCTCGACTGGTCCGAGCCGGACGGCGAGACTTTGGTGCTGGACGTCTCCCGTGCCCCGGCTACCGGCGAGGCGGAACGCACCGTGTTCTTCCTGCCCGGAGGCCCCGGGGGAAGTGGGCTCGTGCGCCTGAGCGCCAGTATCGATCACATCGCTGACCTGCGGGAGCGAGTGGACGTCGTGACATGGGACCCGCGTGGTTCCGAGGGATCGCGCGGCAACATCCACTGGCCAGACCTGG
Source organism: Spiractinospora alimapuensis (assembly GCF_018437505.1). Taxonomy (NCBI): domain Bacteria; kingdom Bacillati; phylum Actinomycetota; class Actinomycetes; order Streptosporangiales; family Nocardiopsidaceae; genus Spiractinospora; species Spiractinospora alimapuensis. The sequence continues at coordinate 3,845,265 of NZ_CP072467.1, forward strand.
CGGCCTGCCTCGAGGGCCCGACGATGACCGCCGCGCCACGCGACGAAGACGAGTTCGCCCAGCTCACGGCGGAGAACATCGCCGCGTTCGAAGACTGCCACGCGAGCGCGCCGAAGCTGGTGGAGAACATGGACTCCGTCAGCCACGCGCGTGATCTGGACGCCGTTCGTGAAGCGGTCGGCGCGACGGAGATGAACGCACTGGCGAACTCCTACGGCGGAGTGGTGGCCGTCAGCTACGCCCGCACCTTCCCCGACCGGGTCCGCACCATGTTCCTCGACAGTGCCGTGGACCACGTGTTCTCGTTCGAGGAAGAACAGAACGCCGACTATCCCAACCTGGAACGGCAGTTCGGGGCCTACCAGGACTGGTGCGCCGAGGACGATAGCTGCGCGTTGCACGGTGAGGACGTGGAGGCCCGGTGGCAGGCCCTCGTCGCCGCCGCGGACGAGGAGCCCATTCCCGTCCAGGACGCGCCGGAGGAGAGCATGTCCGGCACCGCGCTCAAGCAGGTCGCGGCGACGTACACCATCAACGAGTTCCTGTGGCCGGAGCTTGGCGAGGCGGTGCTCCGGGCGGAGGAGGGCGACGCTTCGGGGTTCGTCATGGGAGAGGCCAGGCCGGTGATGATGACCGCCCTCGCCGCGACGGAGTGCCCGGACGGTACTGGGTCCCTGGACGACTACTCGAGTTACCGGGCCGCGATGGACCGGGCGCAGGAGCTGTCCCCCAACTTCGCTGGAGTCCGGGAAGCACGCGCCTTGGGATGCCTCGGTTGGCCGTTCCCGGTGTCCAATCCGCCCGCCCCGCTGCCAGGTGACGAGTTGCCGCCACTCCTGGGCGGCGCGCCGTTGTGGGAGCGTCCCGGAATCCGCGCGACCGTCGACCAGGTTCCCGGCTCGCGTCTGGTCACCGTGGAGGAGATGGACGCCCACGGCCTCTACATCAACTACGGCAACAGTTGTGTGATCGGGCACGTGAACCGGTACCTCGTCGACGCGGAACTGCCCGGCGCCGACGTCGAGTGCCCAATGGAGGAACGCCCCGAGGGCGCGTGACCCCTGAGGAGCGCCGGGCGGCGCATCGGAGGTGGGTGTCGTCGACCCCGCTGGAGCGGGTCGACGCGCACCCCGCCGGTTGGATGCGCCGTAATCCCGGTGGGGGGTAGTCATCATCGCCGGCGTGGCGGGGGTCGGCCACGGCACCGTGGAAGTCGAGGTCGGGCTCGTGCCAGAAGTGAGGTGGGGCGAGGGTCGTCGTCGGGGTGGACGAACTCGCCGCCCCACCCCCCAGACTCGCTGGGTCGCCGGCCCCGTCGGGGTTGTAGGGCACCCGTGGGATCCGGGGTCATGGGTTCGATTGTCGCCACGACAGGCGGTGCGCACAATGGGTCACCTTGTGGCTGCGGTAGTCTGGCGTCCTCTCTTTACCTCCTTGTCCAACAGGAATCACCCTTGGGGTGGTTTGTGTCCGTATGCAATGAGTGCGGGGTTCGTGTGGAGCGGGGCGTTCGTCTGCTGGTGTCCATGGGGAGTGTCGCGATCCTCGTGTCGTCCTGCGCGGGAGGTGCGGAGGAGCAGCCCTCTACTCCGTCTCCCGAGGCGGCGGAACAGACCGATCGCGATGTCGAGCCCGAAGAGCTGCTCGCGGAGATGTCGCTGGAGGAGAAGGTCGGCCAACTGTTCGTGCCCTACACCTACGGGGAGAGCGCGACGACCGAGAACGCGGCGGACGTGTCCGCGAACCAGGCGGCCTACGGTGTGGACAACGCGGCGGAGTTGATCGAGACCTACAACGTCGGAGGGATCATCTACTTCGACTGGTCCGGGAACTTCGCGTCCGGCTCTCCGGAACAGGTGGCGTCCCTGTCCAACGGGTTGCAGGACGCCGCGCTCTCCCAGCCGAACGGCATCCCGCTGATCATCTCGGTGGACCAGGAGGGCGGTCCGGTCACGCGGATCGGTGAGCCCGTCACCCAGTTCCCCGACGCCGCCACGCTCGGCGCCACCGAGGACACCGCCCTGGCGGAGGAGGCCGCCGCCGTGGGCGCGCGGGAACTCCGCGCCATGGGCATCAACCAGAACTACGCCCCCGTCGGCGACGTCCAGATCACCGACGACAACCCCGCGATCGACCAACGCTCGTTCGGCGACGACCCCGGCCTCGTCGCCGAGATGACCGCCGCGCAGGTCCGCGGAATCCAGGGCGAGAACGTCGCGGCGTCGGTGAAGCACTTCCCTGGCCACGGCAACACCGACGTCGACAGTCACTTCGGTGTTCCGGTCGTCGACCATGACCGTTCCCAGTGGGAGGAACTGGACGCGCCCCCGTTCACCGCCGCGATCGACGAGGAGGTGGACTCGGTGCTCGTCGGGCATCTCGTCTACCCCGAGCTCGACTCGACGGAGACCCCGGCCACGCTCTCCGAGCCGATCATCAGTGGCATGCTGCGGGACGAGATGGGGTTCGACGGGGTCGTCGTCACCGACGCGCTGGACATGGAGGGGGTCCGTGAGTCCTACTCCGACGACGAGGTGGCGGTCCTCGCCATCCAGGCCGGTGTCGACCAGCTCCTCCAGCCTCCTTCGGGGGAGTTCGTCACCCAGTACGAAGCGGTGCTCGACGCCGTGGCCGAGGGTGAGCTGACCGAGGAACGCGTCGACGAGTCCGTGCTGCGGATCCTCACCCTGAAGAAGGAACTCGGCCTTTTCGAGGACCCCTTCGCCGACGAGGCGGCGGTGTCGGACGTGGTGGGCATTCCCGAACACCAGGATGTCGCCGACCGTGCCGCCGGAACCGGCAACCCGGGCTGACCGCCGAGGGACGGGGCGTCCATGGAAGGGGCACCGCGCGCCCGGGGCGTCGTGCCGGGGCAGGCGGGAGACACGGGAGCCGAGTAACCGGCGTAAAGCCAATGCGCCCCGGTCCGTGCCCTCCGGGTACCAGGGCGATGCGGCGTGGGCCCGCCGGCCCGGGTGGACGAGACAGGGCCTTGCCACACACAGTCAGGGCGTCACTTCCGAAGAACCCTCACCCCGGGAGCGGGTCCGAGCGCGATCCACTCAGCCGAGGTCGGAGTAGGCGACGGCGAGGTGGGCCACGGCTTCGGTGAGGGCGGTGGGGGTGGTGGCGGCGTAGCCGAGGACGAGACCGGGCGGCCCTGGCTCCTGTCGGTGCCACGAGAGCGGCTGCACCTTCACGCCACGACGCAGCGCGGAGGCCGCGAGCTGGGTGTCGTCGATAGCGGCGTCCAGGGTGATGGTGAGGTGCAGACCGGCGGCCGCTCCGTGGACACGGGCGGCGGGCAGGTGGGTGCCCAGTGCCGCCAGTGTCGCGTTGCGACGGCGCCGGTGTTGGGTCCGCAGGAAACGCAGGTGCCGTTCCATGTCGCCGTTGTCCATGAGCTCTGCCAGGACGAGCTGGGGCAGCACCGCGTTGCCGAGGTCGGCGAAGCGTTTGGCGTCGACCAGGGCGGAGTGCAGCCTCGGGGGTGGCACCAGCCAGCCGATACGGAGCGCGGGCGCGAGCAGCTTGGAGACGCTTGCCAGGTAGCAGACCTGATGGGGGGCCAGTGAGCGTAGGGCGGGGACGGGGGCCCGGTCGTAGCGGTGCTCGGCGTCGTAGTCGTCCTCCACGACGAGCCCTCCGGCGTTCGACCACTCCAGGAGTTCGCGTCGTCTCGCGCCGCTGAGCACGACGCCCATCGGGAACTGGTGCGCGGGAGTGACGACGGCCGTGGAGACCGCGCTGTCGCGCAGTTGGTCCACCTGGACCCCGTGCGCGTCCACCGGGATCGGAACGGGACGCATCCCGTGGTGGCGCAGATGTTCCCGCAGGCCCATCGAGCCGGGGTCCTCGACCGCGATCCGCGTGACGTCGGACCGCCGCAGGATCTGGCTCAGGAGGGTGAGGCCCTGTGAGACGCCGCTGACCACGAGTACGTCCGCGGCGGCGACGCGGATTCCGCGGTTGCGTGCGAGCCAGCGCGTGATGGCCTCGCGCAGCCGTGGGGCGCCGCGCGGGTCGCCGTAGCCGAGGTCCCGGGCGGAGAGGGTGTCCAGGATCGACCGCTCGGCGCGCAGCCAGGCGCGGCGGGGGAAGGCCGCGAGCGACGGGACCCCCGGGCTGAGGTCGTATTGTGCCTCCGCGTCGCGGAGGGACTCGATGCTGTGCTCGTCGGCCGGGTGCAGGAACGGGTCCACCGGGACGGTGGCCGAACGCGCGGAGGTGGGTGGCGTCGGCGGGGGTACGGTCATCGCCGGCGCCGCCTGGACGACGGTTCCGTTTCGGCCGTGTCCCGCCACGTGTCCGTCGTCGCTCAGCCGTCGGTAGGCCTCGGTCACCACGCCTCGGGAGACGCCGAGCTCCGCCGCGAGTGTGCGCGACGGAGGGAGCCTGCTTCCCACGCGCAGCGCCCCGTCGGCGACGGCGTCCCGGATCCGGTCCGCGATCCACTGGGCCCGCCGGCCCACCGGGACGTCGGTGAGGTCGAGCTGGAGGAAGTCGGTCCCCCGTCCCGCTTCCGGTTTGGTCCAGTCAATCGACGTGTTCTTGGACCTGTCCATTGGTCCAGAGTAGCGACACCCTGAGGCGTGTGGGGGGTGGAGTGGGTGCTCGCCACACGGGTGACCAGGGGAGAGTCAGAGCCGTGTCCGTAGAGTTCCTCGTGACGTCGTTGATCGTGTGTGTGACGCCCGGGGCGGGGGTCGTTCTCACCCTCGCGTCCGGGCTGGCACGTGGTCCCGGCGCTGGTGTGCTGGCCGCGTTCTCCTGCACGTTGGGGACGCTTCCGCACATGGCCGCCGCGCTCACCGGCCTGGCGGCCCTCCTGCAGGCGAGTCCGGTGGCCTTCCAGGTGCTGCGCTACCTCGGAGTCGCCTATCTGCTGTACATGGCGTGGTCGATGCTGCGCGGCAACAGCACGCTTGCGGTCGGCGCGGACAGCGGGCCCCGCGGCCCTGGCCGGATCATCGTCGCCGGCATCCTGGTCAACCTGCTGAACCCCAAGCTCACCCTGTTCTTCTTCGCCTTCCTGCCCCAGTTCGTGCCCCCGGGGGCCCCGGACACCTTCACGCGAATGGCGGTCCTGAGTGGCGTCTTCGTGGTGATGACGTTCCTGGTGTTCGCGGTGTACGGCGCCTTCGCGGGGGCCGTGCGCGCCTTCGTCCACGCCCGGCCGACGATCCTGGTCTGGATGTCCCGCGTGTTCGGCGTGATGTTCGCGGCCCTGGCGGTCCAGTTGGTGGTCGCCGGATGAATAAATCCTACTAAGCCTGTAGGAATTGTGGTTTAATCGGCGGCATGGATGTCACCCGACGCCCATGGTCCGGCTGGTCACGCCACACCACCAGTGACGAACGGTGTCGCGGCGTCACACACCGCTGACGAGTAGATGTCGAACCGACGCCGTTCCCTGGAGCAGACCATGAGTGAGTCCAATCCTCCCCCGGATCCCACGACCGGCGCGGGATCCTCCACGAATTCCTCCCCACGCGGGGCCAAACGACTGAACGAGGACTGGGTCGCGGCCATCACCGGCCTGACCCTCCTGATCCTCGCGCTGGTCGGCGTGATTCCCGCGGGACTGGTGCCCTGATGGGCGACAACACCGACGCGCGCGCCGCGTCCACCCCCGAGTCCGAGGACCCCGCTCTCGCGGTCCCCGCCGACGAGTCCGCCGACCGCTCCGGGCGTTCCGCGAGTCCCAGGCGTCCCGAGAGCGGACCCCCGCCGGCGGAGGAGCGGGACGAGACGTCCGTGTCCTCGCCGTCGGTGCCGTGGTTGCTGGTTGGCCTGGCCCTGGTCCTCGGCCTGGCCGCCACCACCCGCTTCCTGGAGTCGTTCGTCCCGGAGACGACGGCGGGGACCACCTTCGGCGGGTTCGCCGAGGCCGTCGAGTATCCCGTGTACGCGATCCTGATCGGACTGCTCGCCAACGGGCTGCTGAGCCTCACCGGCCTGCGGGACCGTCTCGCCGGCGCGTTCCGCACCGAGTTCTTCATCAAGACGGGCCTCGTCCTGCTCGGATCCACGGTCCTGTTCGACGTGATCGTCCGTGCGGCCGGACCCGCGGTCCTCCAGGCCCTGCTCCTGGTGACCTCCGTCTTCCTGTTCACGTGGTGGATCGGCGGCAGGTTCGGACTCGACTCCCGACTGCGTGCCCTGCTGTCCTCCGCGGTGTCGATCTGCGGCGTCAGCGCCGCCATCGCGGCCGCGGGCGCGGTCCAGGCCAAGCGGGAACAGCTCGCCTACACCGCCAGCCTCGTGATCGTCTTCGCGGTGCCCTCGATCTTCCTCCTTCCGTGGCTGGTCCAGCTCATCGGCCTGAACACCGCACAGGCCGGGGCCTGGATCGGCGGGAACATCGACACCACCGCCGCGGTCGCCGCCTCCGGGGCGATCGTCGGCGAGGAGGCGCTGCAGATCGCCTCCATCGTCAAGGCGACCCAGAACGTGCTGATGGGCGTGGTCGCGGTCGCCCTCACCGCCTACTTCGCCTACCGGGTCGCACCGGCGGGTGGATCCGCCCGGCCGGGGCTCGGCGCGCTCTGGGAGCGGTTCCCCAAGTTCGTGCTGGGGTTCCTGCTCGCCTCGGTCATCGCGACGGTCTGGGCGAACGTCACCGGGGACTCAGGCGAGGCGGGGCTGGATACCGCGAAGGCGCTCCGCGACTGGTTCCTCATCGCCGCGTTCACCAGCATCGGACTGGAGTTCAAACTGAGCTCCCTGCGTGAGGCCGGTTGGCGGCCGATCGGGGTGTTCGCCCTGGCCACCGTCTTCAACCTGCTCGTGGGACTGGCGCTCGCCGCGATCCTGTTCCGGAACTTCGCATTCTGATGGGCGAGGAAACGGTAGCCATCCCACCGGGACGGATCCTGCTCCGGGACGAGGGGTCGGGGACGGAATGGCCGGTCGAGATCCCCGCCTTCCGGTTGGCGCCCGTCCCTGTGACCCGCGAGTTCTACCGGGCCGTCCTCGGTGCCCGGCCGGCGGACGAGGAGAACGAGGACGACGCCCCCGGCCCGCGTACTCCCGTCACCGAGGTCGGGTGGCGCGACGCCGTGCGGTTCTGCGACCAACTGTCCCGAGAGGCGGGCCTCCAGCCCTGCTACACGCTGGGCCCCGACGCCGAGAATCCGGACAGCCTGGATGTCACCTGCGACTGGTCGGCCGACGGCTACCGTCTGCCGACCGAGGCGGAGTGGGAGTACGCCTGCCGGGCGGGGACCACCGGGGTGCGGTACGGGGAGCTCGACGCGATCGCGTGGTACCGACGCAACTCCGGCGAGACCGTGCGGGAGGTCGGGATCCTGGAGCCGAACGCGTGGGGTCTGCACGACACTCTCGGCAACGTGTGGGAATGGTGCTGGGACCGGTTCGACCCGCGCGTCTACGGGCCGTACCGCGTGTTCCGTGGCGGTGGGTGGAACGACCACCGCCACGGCTGCCGCGCGTCCTGCCGCCGCAAGAGCCACCCCACCCTGCGCACGGACGACCTGGGATTCCGGCTCGCCCGGTCGGCGTGACGGTGGGGGTGTGGGGAGGGATCGTCGTCCGCCGTGGGGCCGGCGGACGACACCCTCACCCGCCGGCCAGCCCCCGCAGGGTGGACGCGAAGCCCTCCCAGCCGGTGCGGAGGTCCCCGGTGTCCTCGTGTGGAGCTCGGAACCACGCCGTGTACTCACACAGCTCGCTGAGGTCCCACCTCAGCCGGTAGAACGCCAGCGCCGACGTGTCCACCTCGGTGTTCGTGGCCTTCACGTAGCGCTCGATGTCCCGTTCCTCCCGCAGCACCGACCACAGGTCGCGTTCGGGCAGGGCGAGTCCCACGGTGTCCCAGTCGATGAGCAGGCGGCGGTCGCCGTCGTGGATCACGTTGCCGGGATGCGGTTCCCCGTGGGTCACGACCTCGGGTGCGCCACGCCGGTCCAGCTCGGCCAGCCGGTGGTCGAACTCGGCGAGCCGTGACCACAGGGCTGTGGAGTGGGAGATGATCGCCTCGCGCGCTGGTTCGGCGAAGGGACCCTCTCGCCACGGCGTCACGACGTCGGTCAGGGCACGCTCCAGGATGTCGCGGTCGGGGAGCCGCCGTTCGGCGCGTGGCGTGTGCAGCGGCGGAGGACACTGGTGAAGCTGGGCCAGCATGTCCAGCATCCGCCCGCGCTCGTGGTCGGGGAAGGGCAGGTCAACCCGCCCCGGCGCTCCCTCCAGGTACGGGAACACGCTCACGGCGTAGCGGGCGCCCAACGGATGTACGGTCTCCCCGGACTCCGCGCGCACCGGTGCCACGACGAAGTCCATGCCAGGAGTCGCCTGGAGCGCCACGGCGGTGTTCATGGCGTGTCGCAGCGCCCGGAAGGTGAGGCGTCGATCCGCGCCGAGGTAGGGCTTGGCGTCGAGATCGCAGACCTTGACGAACCACTTGGCGGCGTCCTCCTCGGCGATCCAATGGTGATCGCCGAACCCCAGCGGGGTGAACCGCAGGGTGGCGGCGTGGATGCCCCACACCTCCAGTGCCGAGTGAAGCTCGCGTTCGTTCAGGTCGCCTGGTTGGTCGCGCACGCGGCAGAAGCTACCAGCGCCCACACCCCGACGCACGGTCTTTCCACCGGACCTTCGGGCGAGGGCCGGGTCACCGTTGTTGTGGCGTCGGCACCAGCAGTACGGGACGGCCCGCGTTACGTTCCAGCTGGTGTGCGACCGAGCCGCGGAGGAGGTGGGTGAGCCATGCCCGGCGGGTCCCCACGATGATCATGAGGGCGTCGCAGCGCTCCGCCGCGTCGTGGAGCGCGACGAAGGGGTCGCGGCCGATCATGTGGTACGCCCATCGCACGTCGGTCTCGTTGAGGTAGTTCTCCGCCATCTCGCGCTGGCGGGCGAGTTCCTGGTCCCCCTGGTGCTCCCAGTAGAGCGAGTCGGGGTCGATCGGGAAGTCCTCCATGGTCATGGCGTGGACCACGTGGATGAAGGCCCCCAGACGGCGAGCGAGCCCGACCGCCGTGGCGAGCGCCGACATGGCCTCCGGCTGGGCGTTGTGTCCGACGACGAGAAACGGTCCCGGATGGTCGGTGCTCCAGGTGTCGGAGATACTTCCGGGCTCTTCGAACTCCATCGCCGCCTCCCCTCCCAGCGACTCGCGCTCCCACGGGTGCGCCGCCGGTGGCGGACGCACCCCCACGGTCTGCCCGTGACGGACGGATTCGCGGGACGGGCCGCGTTGCCGTCGGCCCCGGTATCGGCGCGATCCCGCATCCGGGATTCCCTTCCAGAATACGCTCGGAGTCCGCCGTCACAAGGGGCCACGCGGAGTCTCGCCCAGGACGGTCCGTGACGGCGAACGCGCTGGTCAGGGCCGATGCACCGAGGTCGCCACACCCACGACGAACCCGCCGGCCCGGGTGCCGGGTAGGTGGGGCGACCACGGCCGACCGGGCAGAGCACGACACCCTTCCCAGTTTGGGGCGTAGGGGGTGCGTGACGTGGTGGGCCAGGGGGTGAGGGAATGGTCGTCGCGCGGTTACGATGCGTGTGCGAGAGCCCCTGCGTCGCTCGGTTTCCTCTCCCGCGCCGGGGGGCAGCGTGTGAGGAAGCCAGCGACCATGGTGCGTCTCGGACCGGAACCAGCGTTCGCCACCCCCCACCCCATCGCCCCTCCGTCCCCGTGTTCGAGCCCTAGTGGTCGAGGTGGCCCGTGAGCGCCGGCCAGGTCTGGGCGCTGGTGGGATTGGGACTGTTCCACGGTGTGAATCCGGCGATGGGCTGGATGCTCGCGGTGTCGCGTGGGCTCCAGGAGCGTAGTCGGCGGGCGCTGCTGCTGGCGGTGTCGCCGATCGCGGCGGGGCACGCCGCCTCGGTGGTCCTGTTCGCGCTCGCGATCACGATGACCGGGTCGGTGCTGGCGTCCCGCTGGTTCACGGTCATCCTCGGCGTCGTCGTGGTCGGCGCGGGCGCGTGGTTGCTCATCTCACGGGGGCACCACCAGTGGCACGGTCTGCGTCCGTCCACCTCGCACCTGGCCGGATGGTCGTTCCTCATGGCGTCCATGCATGGTGCCGGCCTCATGATGGTGCCGGTGCTCGCGGGGGACCTGCCCCAGGGCCGGGGCGTGCCCGGCGGAGGCCATGACCACGCCGCCGCCTCGGCGGCACCTCTCGTCGCGGCGCCGGAGACCGGGCCCGACCTGGCCGACGCGACCGTGCTCGGCCTGGTGGCCACGGGGGTCCACACCGCCGCGATGTTCTTCGCCGTCGCCGTGGTCGCGCTCGTCGTCTATGACTTCTTCGGCGTCCACGCCCTGCGTTGGAAGGGTGTGACCATGGACCGGGTGTGGGCGTTCACCCTCGTCGTCAGCGGACTGTTCGTCATCGTGCACTGAAGTGTCGGTCAGGGCAGGGCAATGATCGGTTGGTGGTGTCTTCACTGGTCCGCTGCTTTGGCTTTCTCTGGATCCGGGTATGAGGTCGCGGAATCTGTTTGGGGTCACATCCGGGGGGAGTCAGATATGAGGTTGCGGCCGGGAAGACGTGGCGGTGCTCGGAGTGCGCACCGCCATCGGAACGACCATCGCGGCACACGGTGCCCAGAAGCTGTTCGGCTGGTTCGGTGGAGGCGGGATCGAAGGAACCGGCAAGGGCTTCCACTCCATGGGGTACCGGCCGGGTCAGAACATGGCTCTGGTGGCGGGCGTGAGCGAGACCGTGGGTGGCGCGGCACTGGCGCTCGGCTTCGGCACCCCCGGCGGGGCGGCAGCGGTCGCCGGCGCGATGGGTGTCGCCGCGGAGCAACACAAGCCCAACGGGTTCTTCAACATGAGCGGCGGTTACGAGTACCCGATGCTGATCGGGCTGACCGCGATGTCCCTCATCGTCTCCGGGCCCGGGAAGGTGTCCCTCGACCACGCCACCGGACACGTGCTGGACCGGCCGTGGATGCGGGCCCTGGCGTTCGCGTCGGTCCCGATCGCGGTGGCCACCATGATCACCCGCAAACGCGCCGCCCTCGCCCAGGACGAGGCCGAGGCGGAGGACGACACGGAGTCGGAGGGAGCACAGTGACGCAGGCACACGGCGCCGAGGCCGTCCCAAGCACGCCATGGGTCCTCGACCCCTCAGGCCCCGCCGATCCACCGGCGGACCTCCACAACCACGCCCAAGGACCCGGCATCGACCTCCCCCACCAAGCCGTCACCCTGATGGCCACCCTGGAGACCGCCGCCCCAGACCTCACCCGAGGCGAACGGGCCGTCCTACAGGAACTCCTCGAACGCCTCGCCCGAGGACGCCGGGGGTGATGGAGAGTGTTCCGGCCCCCGGGGGAGCTCACCCCGTCACGCGTTCCTTGAGGCGGTCGAGGAAGGGGCGTTGGCCGGTGACGAGTTTGTCGTGGGCTATGGCGGGTGGGAGCCAGGCGACGCGGTCGAGTTCGGGGAAGTCCTGGTAGGCGCCTGAGTGGGGTGGCCACTCCATGGAGAACGTGCCCGGGACGATGGTGTCGGGGGCGAGATCGCCGTGGAGGGCCCAGATGGTGACGAGTTTGCCGCCGGGCTGGCGGATGTCGCCGAGGGGGAGAAGGTCGCCCGGCGGGACGGGGAGGCCCAGTTCCTCCTCGAACTCGCGGCGGGCCGCGTCGATCGCCGGTTCGTCGCGGGTGTACTCCCCCTTGGGGATGGACCACGCCGCCTTGTCGTGGTTCTCCCAGAAGGGGCCGCCCATGTGGCCGATCAGAACCTCTACACCGTCGCGTTCCCGGAACATCAGGATTCCGGCGCTCCTCTTGACTCGCACTCCTCGATTATGCCGCCTGGATGGCGGCGCGGTCAGTCCGATCGCTCGTCCGTGGGCCTCTGCGTCTGTCCGTGATGTCGTGCGGTGTCCCGGTACAGCCGGAAACCGAACAGCAGCAGATAGGCGCCGTACGCGACCCCAGCCACCAGGAACGGCAGCCGCAACGCCGTCGACTCGTCCCAGTAGGCCTCGGCGACCTGCGCGGCGGCACCACCGAGCAGCATCCCCACAGCGCTGAGGCCCCACTGCAACAGCCGGAACACCGATCCCACCCGGCCGCGGAACTCCTCCGGGGTCGCGTCCTGGCGTAGGGCGAGAACGCCGACGTTGAAGAACGCCACCGCACCCGCCGCCACCGCGAACAGCACGACCGCGAGCCAGTAGTGGCCGGTGAACCCCAGCCCGGCCGTCGACGCGGCGAAGCACACCAGGCAGCCGAGGAGCCCGGGCGCGACGCGGGCGCCGACCAGCACCCGCCCCGCGAGCTGGCTGCCCACGACGGCCCCGCCCGCCGAGACCGTGAGCAGGACCGCCAGCGCGAACGCGTCCGTTCCCAGGACGACCTGCGCGTAGAGCACCTGGATGCCGAGCATGCCGCCGAACAACACGCTGATCAGGACCGACGCCTCGGCGAGGGTGCGCAGGACGCGTTCCCGCCACACCATGCCGAGCCCAGCGGCGAGATCGGCGAGTACGTGGCTGCGTTCCACCGTTCCGGTTCGGTCTGGCCGGTCGGACGGAGCCACGCGGCGGAGGTAGGCGAGGAGACCGGCGATCACCGAGGTGGAGAGAGCCGTCACCGCGAAGGGAACCGCCATCCCGAACCCCAGCAGGGCACCACCGATCGGCCGCCCGGCGAAGTCCCCGGCGACGATCTCGCTGGCCCGCAGATGCCCGTAGCCGGTGGCCAGACCGTCCCGGTGGACGACGGTCGGAAGGTAGGCCTCCGCGCCGGTGTCGAAGAGAACCTCCGTGGCGCCCATGGTGAAGGCAACGACCACCAACACCGGCAGCGTCGCGTGGCCGGTGAGGAGGAGGACCGCGATCAGCGCCCACAGCCCGATCCGGGTGTAGTTGGCCAACTGGAGCACGGTGAGGCGGGAGACCCGGTCCAGCATCACCCCGACGGGCAGGGAGAACACCAGCCAGGGCAGCCGCCCGGCGGCGGCCACGGCCGACACCGCCAGCGGGTCCGGGTAGAGCTGGGAGGTGACCCACGGCAGCGCGATCAGTGCGACACCGTCGCCCAGGTTGGACAGGCTCATGCCCGACCACAGGAACCAGAAGGGTCGACCAAGCCTCCGGGACGGCCCGTTGGACGTGTCGGACTGGTCCGGAGTCTCCGTCAATCGTTCCCCTTTCGCCCGCATCGAGTGTGCCACTGGCGGGTGCGGCGTCCTGGACCCGGGGTGCGCCGCCGAATCCGGCCGCACGGTCGTCGGACGAGGTGGTGTGACCGAAACCGGCAGGGACGGGACGCCGACGGTGTGCGGGTGCTCCACCGCACGCCCGGCCCCCGTTGGGAACCAGAGGACAGTACTGGCGCCCACCAGCGGATACGCACCGACTGTGGTGAACAACTTGACTCTCCGACACTTCGGTGCCCATCGTGATGGGCAGTGCCTTGCGAACTTCCCCCACGTCGACACCTCCGGCGAGAGAGGCAACATGTCCGAAAACGACGTGACTCCGGCCTTCCCGGACGTCGATCCCCAGCGATGGTGGGAGCGTCAACGAGAGACACTCGTGGCGTGGGCGGGTCGTGCCGCCCACGCGAACGGTGTGCAGTGGCTGGACGACGACGGCGAGCCGATGCGGGAACGCGGCGTTCAGACCTGGCTCACGGCGCGCGCCACCCACGTGGGCGCGCTGGCCTGGCGACACGGCACGGTCGGCGCCCGCGCGATCGCGGAGCTCGGCGTGCGCGCCCTGCTCGGCCCGCTGCGCGACGAGACCCACGGCGGGTGGTTCACCGGAGTCGACGAAGCGGGGGTGGAGCGGGAACCCACCAAATCGGCCTACACACACGCGTTCGTGCTTCTCGCCGGGGCGACCGCGGCGAGCGCGGGCGTCAGCGGTGGTCGGGAGCTCTTGGACCGAGCCGCCGCGGTGGTGCTGGAGCGGTTCTGGGATGACGAGGCCGGGCTCGCCCACGAGGACTGGGACAGGGCCTGGGAGGTTCCCGAGCCCTACCGGGGCGCCAACAGCAACATGCACATGGTGGAGGCCTTCCTGGCCACGGCCGCGGCGACGTCCGACCCCACGTGGGCACGACGCGCGGCCCGCATCGCCGACTTCCTGATCGTCCGCCAGGCATCCGCGTTCGGGGACCGGCTCCCCGAGCACTTCTCACCGGAGTGGGAGCCACTCCCGGAGTACAACAGCGACCGCAAGGCCGACCCGTTCCGTCCCTACGGTTGGACGCCGGGCCACTCGCTGGAGTGGGCCAGGCTGCTCCTCCACATCGAGGCGGCGTTGCCGGAGGGGTCCGCGACGTTCGTGGAGCACGCCCGACGGCTGGCCGACACCGCCGTTCGGCACGCGTGGGCGAAGGACGGTAGCGACGGGTTCTGCTACACCTTGGACTGGTCCGACCGTCCGGTGGTCGGTCTGCGGATGCACTGGGTGGCCGCCGAGGCCATCGCCGCGGCCGAGGCGCTCCACCGTCGCACGGGCGAGGACCGGTACCGCGCGTTGGCGGACGACGTCTGGGGACACGTCCGCCGCCACTTCGTGGACTCCGGCAACTGGCACCACGAACTCGACGCCCAGCTCCGCCCCTCGACCACCATCTGGCAGGGCCGCCCCGACATCTACCACGCCTACACCGCCATCGCCGTCTCGGCCGACCTGCCCGTCCCCGGGTTCGCGGTACGCACCCCCGCACACGACGCCGCCCCCAACCACTAACCCCTCCCACCACGCCCGTTTCACCCCATCAGGTTTTCCGCGCCCCCCTCAGGTTTCCTACGCACCGAGCATGTGGGGGTGCACATTGACCCGCTTTAGCGGGGGAAACCATCCCAGGGGCGAGCACGGGTGCGCGTCGGCGGCGTGCGACGAGGTGTGCCCCGCGGACCGGACCGGCCAGACACGCAGGGTTTTCAGCTCCGGGCAGGAGGGCATGCCCTGGAGTGAGGTCCGCTTCCGAAACCCCAAGGGAGGCGCCCATCATGTCCATCGCCCAGTGGCGCACGTCCACCTACAGCCAGGGCAACTCCAACTGCGTCGAGTGCCGCGTCGAGCCCGGTCGAACCCTGATCCGAGACACCTTCCACCGACAGCGGGGTCACCTCACGGTGCCGGCGAACGAGTGGCGTGCCTTCCTCGCCGCGGTTCGGCGCGCCGAGGTTGGCTGACCCGAACTAGCGACGTTCACACCAGTATCGACAGCAGGAGGCTCGCGACCGCGAGCACCAGGTACGTCGCGGGGAACGCGATGTTGTGGAACACACGGGCGCGCACGTGTGCTCCCACCGCGCCGAGGAAGAAGACGGTCAACCCGGCCGCGGCGAGTGTGTCGAGTCGTGGGACACCGGCGAGGCCGAGGAGCAACCCCACGGCTCCGGCGGCCTTCAGGGCGCCCAGGAGCGGCAGCCAGGCCCGGGGGACCCCGACCTCCGCGGAGTTGTTCAGGACGAATCGGGCGGAGGCGAAGTCGGCCGCCGCGATGCCGAGGTTCGCGGCGATCGTCGCGATGACCACCACCGCGTAGGCGACGCTCATCCGGTCGGCCCTCCCTCCGTCGGGGTGACGCGCAGCAGCGCGAGGCGCGAGGGATCCCCGACCACGTCGTAGTGGTGGATGCGACCCCCTTCGACGTGGAACAGCAGGACAGCCTCGGTGCCGACCGCGATCGCGGGACGCCCGTCGACCCTCACCAGGTGGGCGCGTCGGGCGTTGGCCCGAAGGACCCGTGTCTCGGCGACCACGGCGTCGGCGCCGCGTACCCGCTGCGCCGTCCCGGCGGGGAGGGCCTGTGGGTCGGCCGTCCGCACGACGTCGGGGTGGAGCAGGCGGAGCAGCCCGTCGGCGTCCCCCTGCCGTGCCGCACGCAGGAACGCCGCGACCACCCGTCGGGCGTCGGGGTCCGGGTCGGACGCGGGGGTTGGCAGGGCCCGGACCCGTCCCCGGGCGCGGCTGGCGAGCTTCTTGGCCGACCCGGGCGTGGTGTCGAGGATCCGGGCCACCTCGTCGAAGGGTGAGCCGAACACGTCATGCAGTACCAGCGCGACCCGTTGCGGTGGCGTGAGCCGCTCCAGGACCACCGTGAGGGCCTCGGTCAGTTCGCTGGCCAACAGCGCCTGGTCGTCCGGGGCGGCACCGGGTTCCTCGGGGATGTCCGTGGGGTCCCACGGCACCTCACGTCGTTTGCGCAGCAGGTCGAGACACACCCGGGTGGTCACCGTGGTCAGCCACGCGGCGGGGTTGCGGATGTCGCGCGCGTCCACCCGCGCGGCCCTGATCCACGTCTCCTGTAGGGCGTCCTCGGCGTCGGCGTCGCTGCCCGTGACGCGGAAGGCCAGGGACCTGAGCCGGGTGCGTTCCTCGGCATACGCCCCGAGCGGGCCGCCCGCCTCCGGTCCTGGTTCTGGGTCCACGTTCCTCTCCGTCCTCATCGGCCGTACGTCCCCACCTGGTCGACGGGAACGGGTGTCGGGTACCCGCCGACCGCGGCGCCACCGATGACGGTCTGCAGGACACGCGTGGCCTCCAGACCCAACAGTGGGTTCTTCTGGTCGTCCGCCAACTCGATCACCGCGAGGAAGCGGCGGCCGCCTCCGAGGCGCCAGTACTCCAGTCCCACCCCTGTGGGCCGCTCCCGGGCGAGGGCTGTGAACGCCTCGTCCAGGGCGGCCACCACCCGGGCGGCGGCCTCGTCGGTGGCGGTCTCGAACTCGATCGCGCGTCGTGTGGTCATGGTCGTACCCCTCTCAGTGGTCCGCGCTCCGCGTGCTCTGTGCGCACCCCTCCGTCCCCTCGACGTGAGCCGACCGCG
Source organism: Spiractinospora alimapuensis (assembly GCF_018437505.1). Lineage (NCBI taxonomy): Bacteria > Bacillati > Actinomycetota > Actinomycetes > Streptosporangiales > Nocardiopsidaceae > Spiractinospora > Spiractinospora alimapuensis. The sequence continues at coordinate 3,862,047 of NZ_CP072467.1, forward strand.
GAAGGTGACCCACGTACGGAATATCGCTTTCTGTCGATCACGGGCCTCGGCTACGCTGACGCGGCGCTGCCAGAACGCCGTGTGGGCGGGAAGATGGGGGATCGATGGGACGGGGCGACGTCGGTCCTGACCGCGTCCCGATGACGGCGCCACTGCGCGGTGGGCCGTTCCGGGCGTTGGTCGCGGGCCGCACCCTCATGTATGTCGGGAACGGCCTGGCCACGGTGGCCTTGGCGTTCGCGGTGCTGGACGTCACGGGTTCGGTGGCCCAACTGGGGCTCGTCGTCGGCACGCGAACCCTGGCCAACATCCTCCTCGTCCTCTTCGGTGGGGTCCTGGCCGACCGGTTCTCCCGGGCGTTGATCCTGCGGGGTGGCTGCGCGCTCGCGGCGGCCACACAGCTCGTCCTGGGGGGCGCGCTGCTCCTCGACATCGCCACCCTGCCGTTGATGTTCGTGCTGGCGGCGCTGAACGGGGCCGCGGGCGCCGTGAACGTCCCCGCCGCCGCGGCCCTGGTTCCCCAGTTGGTGGCGGCCGACCAACTACGTCAGGCGAACTCGATCATCCGCGTGGGCCTGGAGACGGGACGGGTGACCGGCATGTCGGTCGGTACCCTCCTCGTCGCCGTGATCGGTCCGGGCTGGGCGATCACGGTGGACGGCCTCGCCTTCGCCGCGGCCGGGGTGTGCTTCGTCCTGCTGCGGCTCCCTCCGACCGAGGCGAAGCCGACGGGCGAGGACAGCGGGAACCCGCTGCGGGAGCTGGTCGCCGGTTGGTCGGAGTTCGTCTCCCGTCGCTGGGTGTGGCTCGTCATCTTTCAGGTGATGCTGGCCAACGTGGTGTGGTCGGGCACGGTGACCGTGCTGGGGCCCGCCGTTGCCGACGAGACCTTCGGGCGGGCCGTGTGGGGGGCGATGCTGACGGTGAACAGCGTCGGCCTTCTGGTCGGTGGGCTGTGGGCCGCCCGGTGGCAGCCCCGACGTGCCCTCCGCTTCGGCGTGGCGCTGACGATGATCGAGGCCATCCCGGTCGTCCTGTTGGGTCTCTCGCCCGGGCTGGTCCCGCTCTTCCTGTTCATGTTCCTCAGCGGGGTCGGGATCCAACACTTCCTGGTGGCCTGGGAGGTGTCGGTCCAGCAGAACATCCCCCCCGACCGGCTCGCCCGCGTCTACTCCTACGACGTGCTGGGGTCGTTTCTCGCGTTGCCGGTCGGGCAGATGACCATCGGCCCTCTCGCCACGCACTTCGGCGCGACGAATGTTCTCATCGGGGGTGGTTGCGTCATCGTGCTCGCGGCCTGCATGGCCCTCACCGACCGCGGGGTGCGCACGCTGGCCCGCCGCTGACACAGGAGACCATCGATGATCACGTTTCGTTCCCTCACCGAGGCGGACTTCTCCCTGCTCCGGGAGTGGCTCGCCCAGCCCCGGGTCGCGCGGTGGTGGAATCACGAGTACACGCCGGAGGCGGTGGCGCGGGACTTCGGGCCCTCGGTGCGTGGCGAGGAAGCGGGGGAGAACCTGGTCGCCGTCGAGGACGGTCGGTCGATCGGGCTCGTGCAACGACACCGGTTGGCGGACTATCCACAGTATGTGGACGAGTTCGCGAGCGTGCTGACCGTCCCGGACGGTGCGGTGTCCATCGACTATCTGCTCGGCCCGCCTGAGCTCCTGGGGATGGGGCTCGGGCCCCGGATGATCCACGCCGTCGTGCTGCGCACCTGGGCCGACATGCCGGACGCGACGTGTGTGCTCGTCCCGGTGGCGGCGGGAAACCGTGCCTCCTGGCGCGCGTTGGAGAAGGCCGGGTTCCACTATGTCGGCAGCGGCCCGATGGAGCCGGACAACCCAGCCGACGACCCGCTACACCACGTGTATCGGGTCGACCGTCCCTGAGCCGCTCGTGGTCCCCGGGCCGAAGCGCTCCGCCGGTGGCGGCGTCCAGCTCGTCGCCGCCGCGTCGGTGTCGGGGGTGAGCCCGAAGTCGGCGGCGGCGTCCAACGTCGCCCGGACGAACGCGCACTCGGAGGGGCGGTCCCCGGTGGCCTGCCGGCGCACCACGAGCACCCGACGGGTCATCGGATCGCGCAGGGGGACGATGTCCACCGCCGCCGGCCGCAGCGACAGCCCCAGGTCCGCGACCAGGGTGACGCCCAGGCCGGCGGCCACCATCGCCATGGCGGTGGCCTGCTCGTCCACCTGGTGCGCGATGTGGGGGACGAAGCCGGCGCGTTGGCACACCATGCGCAGCGCGTGTCCGAACTGGGTGTTGGCCTCGGAGGCCACCCAGGAGAAGTCCGCGAACTCCGCGAGGTCAACCGGCTCGGCGCTGTCCAGGGCGCCGGGCGGGGTCACCAGGCGCAGTTGTTCCACACAGATCGGGGTGGAGACGACGCTCGCGTCCCACGCGGTCGGGGCGTCCGGGTAGTCCAGGACGAACGCGAGGTCCAGCTCTCCCTCCCGGACCGCGGTCTGCATCTGCTCCGGCGGCACCTCCCGCGTCTTCACCCGGATCCCCGGGTGACGCTCGGCGAGCCGGGCGAGGGCGGGTGGCACCAGGGAGCTGGCCAGGGTCGCGAGAACGCCGACGGTGAGCTCGGCCTGCAGCGTCTTCTGTGCCTGCTCGACCGCGATCCGCGCGCGCCGTTCGGCGGCCAGGACCTCACCGGCGTGCGTGGCGAGCACCCGGCCGACCTCGGTGAGGCGCAGCCGTCGTCCCACCTGTTCCAGGAGTTCCAGACCGACCTCGCGCTCCAGAACCGCCAACTGCTGGGACACCGCGGACGGTGTGTAGTGCAGGATCGTCGCCGTCTCGGTGACCGTGCCGCACCGGGAGAACTCGTACAGCATCCGCAGGCGGTGTAAGGAGAGTTCCATCAAGGAGAACTAAAGCATTTCCTCAAGGAGTGTTCAATAGACCTGAAGAGAAGTTGATCTCTACACTGCCGATGAATGGTGATCTCCGCGGGATCTCTTCATACGCCCCTCTGTCCACGGCCTGGTCACTTCGGCGCGAAAAGAGAGCACAATGGGTCTAGAGTCACGCAACGATTTTCCGACGGACGTCGCGCGCCTCGGGGCGTCTGGCGCGCCTAGCTGGCTGACCAGCGAGAATTCCGCAGGTGTGGTGGAAACCGAAGGGCCGTCGTTCGGTAATGACACCTACCGCGCCCGTCAGCGGGATATCCGCGAGCGCATGGCGCGGCTCGGTGTGGACGCGATGCTCGTTTTCCGGCCGTCCAGCGTCGAGTATCTGTGCGGATACCACACGATGGAGACCGCGCCCCAGCCGCTGCTGGTCACCGAGTCCACCAGCTACCTCTATGTCCCCGACCTCGAGGTCGGCCGTGCCCTGGCGACGTCCCGCGTCGACAACATCCGGTACTGCGGCTACGCCGACGGGTTGAGCGGTCTGGACGGCTACCTGAGCCACGCGGTCGGCCTGCTGCCCGCGGGGGCTCGGGTCGGTGTGGAGTTCGGACACGCCTCCACCCCTCCACAGGCTGTGGAGATCCTCCGCGCCCGCGAGATCACCGTCGTCGACGGCGACTACCTCGTGGAGCGGGCCCGACTGGTGCTGTCGGAGGAGGAGATCCGCTGCGTGGAGCAGGCGGGCCTCGTCGCCGACGCCGGCACGAAGGCCGCGGTCGCCGAGGCGGGCCGCGACGGCGCCACGGACTCCTCCGTCTGCGCCGCCATCGCCGAGGCCCTCTACCGCGACGCGGATTCGTCGTCGGTGTGGGGACCGGTCGCCGCGACCGGACCGCGCGGAGGCATCCCGCACGCCACCTGGGTGAACCGGCCCGTCGCCGACGGGACGACCTTCGTGGAGTACGCCGGCACCCACAAGCGCTACCACGCACCCCTGATGCGCACCCTGCTGCGCGGCCCGCTGGACCCGGCGGACGCCGCCCTGGCCCAGTTGTCGCGGGACACGGTGCAGGCGGTGCTGGAGACCGCGAAGCCGGGCGTCCTCGCCTCGGAGGTCGCGGCGCGCGCCACCGAGGCGATCAGCCCTCTGCCCGACGACGTCATGTTCCACTTCATGTTCGGCTACCCGGTCGGGCTCGCCCACAAGCCGCACTGGATGGACGGGGTCCCCTTCTACCTGTCCAAGGACAACCACGAGCCCCTCCAGGCGGGTATGGCGTTCCACATCCCCGGTTCCTTCCGGTCCTTCGGCCGCGCCGGTGTTGGCCTCAGCCAGACCTTCGTGATCGAGGACGGCGGGGCGCGTGTGGTCACCCACGGGGCGGCGGATCTCATCGAGGTCGGGTGACACGTACCCCGGAGGCGTCCCCGGACGACCTCTCCCCCCAGCACATCACGCCCGCCATGCGGCGCCGAGCGGTCACGGCCGCGATGATCGGCAACGCGACGGAGTGGTATGACTACGCCATCTACGGCTACATGGCGGTCGTGCTGGGGGCTGTCTTCTTTCCTCAGGCCGATCCCGTCACGTCGTTGCTCTACTCCTTCGCCACCTTCGCCGTCGCGTTCGTCATTCGCCCGGTCGGCGCACTGGTGTTGGGGCCGCTCAACGACAAGATCGGCCGGAAGCGCACCCTGACCATCACGATCTTCGTGATGGCGGGTGCGACCTTCGCCATCGGTCTCCTGCCGGGCTACGACACCATCGGGGTGTTGGCGCCGATCGCGCTGGTGACGGCCCGCCTCGTCCAAGGGTTCGCGGTGGGTGGAGAGTACAGCGGGGCCTCGACGTTCGCCGTCGAGTACGCGCCCGACGAGCGGAGGGGATTCTGGGCGAGCTGGCTCGAGTTCGGCGCGATCGCCGGGTTCCTGCTGGCGTCGGGAATCACGACGCTGCTCACCTACACGCTGAGCGAGGCCGACCTCCATACCTGGGGATGGCGGATCCCCTTCCTGGTCGCGTTGCCCCTCGGCACGGTCGGCCTGTACCTGCGGTTCCGGCTGATGGACACCCCGAACTTCCGTGCCATCGACGAGAACGAGGCCAAGGCGAGCGCCCCCGTGCGGGAAACCCTGAGCGCCCAGTGGCGCCGGGTGCTGATCTGCGGCGGGATCATGATCTACTCCAGCATCGGCACCTACACGCTCCTCACCTACATGCCGAGCTACTTCTCCGAGGAGCTGCGCCTCCCGGCGGGAACCGCCCACCTGCTCGTGTTCGTCGCCGGCGGCGTGCTCACCTTTGGCATCCCCTTCGCGGGCCGGTTGTCGGACCGTCTCGGCCGTCGGCCCCTGCTCCTGACGGCGGCCGTCGCCTACATCGTGCTCGCCTACCCGGCGTTCCTGCTGATCGGACAGGGCACCTGGCAGTTCGTCCTGGTCGGGATCCTCATCCTCGCCGTGTGCCAGATCCCGATCCTCGGCACCACGACCGCCACGCTTCCCGCCCTCTTCCCGGCCCGGGTCCGGGGGACGGGCGTCGCGATCGGATACAACATCTCCTTCGCGATCTTCGGCGGCACCGCGCCGTTCGTCGTCACCTACATCGTCGACGCGACGGGAAACCTGCAGGTTCCGGCGCTCTATCTGATCGGGGCGGCGCTCGTCGCCCTCGTTCCTGTCATCGCGATGCCGGAGTCCGCGCGTCGCCCGTTGGACTAATCGATTCCCTGGAGGGTTCGTGGTGGAAAGCAGTTCCCGTCCGCAGAAGGTAACCGTGGTCGGTGCCGGTACCGTTGGCCTGTCCGCCGCGTGGTACCTCCAGGAACACGGGGTCGACGTCACCGTCGTCGACTCCACCGGGGTCGCCGCCGGTGCGTCCTGGGGGAACGCCGGGCTGCTGACCACAGCGTTCACCGTTCCCATGCCGTCGCCGGGCCAGTTGAAGGCCGGCCCGCAGGCGTTGCTGGATCCGACGTCGGCGGTGACCATCCCCCTGCGCGCCGACCGTGAGCTGTGGTCCTTCCTCATGGACTTCACCAAGCACAGCATGCCGCGCCGGTGGCGCCGCGCCATGTCGATCTTCCAGGAGGCGAACCGGAGCAGCCTGGAGACCTACGACGAGCTCGTCGACGGCGGCGTGGACCTGCCCATGCAGCAGGGTGTGCCCCTGCTCGCGGCGTGCGGGGACCGCTCCGGTCTGCGGCACCTGGTCGACGAGCTGGAGATGGTGCGAGGGGTCGGCTGTGAGGTCAAGTACGACCTCGTCAGCGGTGAGGAGCTCCGTTCCCTGGAGCCCATGCTGAGCGCGGACGTGCGGATGGGGGCCCTCGTGCACGGGCAGCGCTTCGTGCACCCGCCCAAGCTGGCCCAGACGCTCGCGGACGCGGTGCGCTCGCGCGGTGGCACGGTCACCGAAGGGTTCACCGTCGCCGATGTCCGCGACCACGTGGACGGGGTCGACGTGGTCGCGGACAACGGTGAGGAGCTGCGTTCCGACGCGGTCGTCCTCGCGACCGGGACGTGGCTCCCGAAGCTGGCCAAGCGGTTCGGCGTTCGGGTGCCCATGCGCCCCGGGCGCGGCTACAGCTTCAGCGTGAAGCCGCAGTCCATGCCCACCCACCCCGTCTATCTGCCGGCCGAGCACCTGGCCTGCAACGCGTTGGGGGACCGGTTCCGCGTCACCGGCGCGATGGAGTTCCAGCGCGCCGACGCACCGTTCAACCCCCGCCGCATCCACCGCATGATCAACGCCGCCCGACCGATGTTCTCCGGCATCGACTGGAACGCCCGGTTCGACGAGTGGGTTGGGTCGCGCCCGCTCACCTCCGACGGGCTGCCGCTGGTCGGGCAGACCACGTCCTCGCGGGTCCACGTCTCCGGAGGGCACGGGATGTGGGGCATCGTGTTCGGCCCGCTCACCGGAAAGATGCTCGCCGAGTCCATGGTCACCGGTCGGCGCTCGTCCCTGATGCGTTTCTTCGATCCGCTGCGGTAGCGGAGAGGAACGAGGAGCCCCGGCGCCGTCCGCCGGGGCTCTTTCGCGTCCACCCCGCACACCCGCCGCCGAGTAAGCACTTGCTTACCTTATGGTCAGAGGAAGAACCATCTGATCCATCCGGGAGGAACACACGTGACGACCCGGGAGCGCATTCTCGACGCCGCCGCCCACGTCATGCGGGAGCTCGGCCTCGCCCACGCGACGACGAAGGAGATCGCGCGGCGGGCGGGCTTCTCCGAGGCCACGCTGTACAAGCACTTCCGGGACAAGCACGACATCTTCCTCGGCGTCATCGTGGAGCGGCTCCCACCCCTCGGAGCGGCGCTGATGGACGCGACACGCCACGTAGGACAGCGGACGGTGCGCGAGAACCTCGAAGAGGTCGTCGGCGCGGCGATCGACTTCTACTCGGCGTCGTTCCCGATGGCGGGATCGATGCTCGCCGAGCCGGACCTGATCGCGCGACAGCGCGCGACCAACGCCGAGCACGGCGCCGGTCCGGACCGGCCCGTCCGCGCGGTGGCCGACTACGTCCGTGCCGAACGTGATCTGGGTCGTCTGCGCCCGGAGGCCGATCCCGAGGCGATCGCCGCCCTGTTGCTGGGGGCGTGTTTCCAGCGCGCGTTTCTGGAACAGTTCGTGGACGAGGTCCCGGGCGGGGCGGCGGACAGCCTGGTCGCCTCGCTCCTTGACCCCGTGCTCCCCGAAGGCCGGTGACCGTGCGGCTCTGGCGGCGCCGTCCTCGCCACCCGAGCCACACGGCCGGTCCGATCACTCCGTCGGACGTTGCCCGCGGGTGTAGGCGATTCGGTAGAACCAGGCGCTCATCCCCGGGTCCACCAGGAGCCGGTGGAAGCGGGCGATCTCGTCCGCCGTCGCGCCGGCCCGCTCCATCAGCGGCTGGACCTGGCGGTTGAGGCACAGCGCGAGCGCGGATCGGGGGTCGCCCCCCGTCATCGTCGACCGGGACTCCGTCGCCCGCACGTTCTCCAGACCGGCGTCCATCAGGTGGCGCGGCGCTTCACCAGCCCAGTCCCAGGAGACGCCGAAGGCGTCGGAGACGACGTCGTGCCCGAGGGCGACCATGCGACGGAAGAACTCGGCGTCACCGGGGCTCGGCACCGACAGGACGGGAAGCTCGGAGCCATGGAAGTCGCCGACCACCAGCCAACCGCCGGGCGCGAGTCGCTCCACGAGCTGGGAGACGATCTCCGCGCGGTTGGGGAAGTGCATCAGGAACAGTCGGGCGTGGATGACGTCGAAGGGCCCGTCAACGGGGAGGCCCTGGGTGATGTCATGCCGCAGAACCTCGATCCCCGTGTCGTCGGAGATCTGCTCGGTGTCCTTGTCGAGTGCTATCACTGTGCCGTCGGAGGATCGCTCGGCCATCCAGCGCGCGATCGATCCGGCGCCGGTCCCCAGATCCAGGCAGCGGGCTCCGGCGTTGACCCCGGCGGCGTGCAGAATGTCGATCGACATCGGATCGAAGAGGTGCCGCAGGAGTGACAGGTGTCGCGCACCGAGGTCGGTCGTGCTGTCGAACAGGTACTCGTCCTCGTTGTCGGTCCCCACAGCGACCCCCCATCGCGTGACCGTCATCCAACAGCCCACGTTAGGCAGGAAGCTTCTAATGGGTCAACACAGTCGGATAGCATACAAACATGTGGAGTGAAGTGGCCCCACTCGTGGGGGAGCCGCCGGCCCTGGACTTCGTGAACACCGTTGTCCACTGTCGGAGCGGCAGGGTGGACCTGATCTCCACCCCGGAGGAGCTGCACGCGTGGCTCATACTCGTGGGGGACCGGGTGTCCGACCTGAGCCCCACAGAGATCACGGCCCTGGGCGACGCCGAGCTCGCCACCATCCACGCGACGCGGGATGCCATCTATCCGTTGATCCACGCCGCCCGGGACGGCAAGCGTCCGCCCGACGCGTCCGTGGACCTACTGAACGACCTCATGCGTGCGGTGCCGCGCATCCCGCGACTGGGATGGGACGGCAGCGCCGTCACCTCCGTCGAACTCCGTTCCGGTTCCGCGGTGGAGCGCCTGTGCGCCTCGGTCGCCTCCGCGACGGCCGCCATGATCGCCGACGGTTCGGTCCACCAGGTCCGTGAGTGCGCGGACCCGCGGTGCATCTGGTTGTTCCTGCCCAAGAACTCCCGCCGTCGCTGGTGCGACCCCAGCATCTGCGGCAACCGGGCCCGCGTGGCCCGGTACTACCACCGTCACAAGGCCACGGAACCCGCGATCTAGGTGTACTGACTCGGTGTGCCGACCATCGAGGTCGGCGGCCCCCGCTCCGCCTGACGCGTGCGGGGGCTTCCGGTGTTGGTGTGGCCGTCCGGCGTCCCACCGGCCGGAGGGTCCTCGGCGTCTCACGTGGCCTCCGCCAATGCGGTTCAGGCTGGTCGACTGGTGTTGGCTCGCCGTGTGGGTATGCGGTGGCTAGTCCGTGCACCCGCGCCGTCGCACGCTTCCGCGTCGACCCGGAAGCCGCCGCCGACGGGTGACGCGCTACCGAACCCTGGGTCGTGTCGGCACGGTCGGTTCTGCCGACCGTCCGGTCCACCGACCCTCAGCCGCTACCGTCGCGCCCGCCGCCCACGCCGGGACCGCGCCGTAGGCGGTACGACGCGACGAATACGTCCAGGGGAGGCACGCGACCACGCGAGCCCCCCGAAGCTGATCCACGCCGGGCGCCGCGAACCCCGGCTGGGCGAGGTATCTCTCCACACCGCTCTGGACGACCACGCCCGGCCGTCCTCCACCGAAATCCGGTCCGACGAGAAGACGGAGACCGTCGTCGCCGCCGTCGCCTGCGTGAGGCGGGACCAGACCTGTCCGCGACGGTCGGCGGCACGCGGGAGCGGCTACGGACCGGGCCGCGGCGAGGACTTCAACCGATGCGACCCGTGCGCACGCGCGGTTTCCCCCACAGGTGAGGGCACCGGACGGAACACCCAGGCCCACACCCGATCGGGGTGTGTGCCCCCGTGCCCCGTCCGATCGTGGTGGCCCCTCACGCACCCGTTCCGGTGAGGGCGTGCAGGATTCCGTTCCACGACGCCACGAACACGGCGTTGCCACTCAGCGCTGGCGATGAGGCGAGGTGGTCGCCGAGGTCGGTGGACCACCTCACCGTCCCGTGGAGGCGGTCGAGGAGAACCAGTCGCCCCGCCTCGGTGGCCACGACGACCGTGTCTCCGCCGATCGCGGGAGACGCCGTGATGGGTCCGCCAACGTCAGTGGACCAGAGCACGCCGCCGTCGTTCTGGCGGAGCGCGGTCACCCGGCCGTTGTGGAAGCCGGCGTAGACGACCCCGTCGACGAACGCGGGGGTTGGCGTCGTCGGAGCGGGGACGACGGCCGGCGTAGAGGTGTGCCGCCAGGCGGTCGATCCGTCGGGGGCGACCGCCACGAGCTGGTCGCCCGGGCAGGCGAGCAGCGCGAGCTCTCCCGCGAAGATCGGCATGGAGCGGGTCCAGCCGTCGAAGGCCGTCTCCCAGAGCAACGCGCCGTCCCGTGCGTCCAGCGCCACCAGGTTGGAGTAGGCGGTGGTGAACACGAGCCGGTCGCCGCGCAGAGCGGGGGATCCGTGCGCGATCCAGTTCCGCCCGATCGGCTCCTTGGTCCGCCACAGCTCACGCCCGGTGGCGACGTCGAGCGCGGCGACACCGGCGCCGGCCATGTCCACGAACGCCTGGTACACGGTCTCGTCCCGCACCGCGGGCGAGAAGTACATCCAGTGATGCCCGTCCTTGGGCGGCTGGGGGGTCCAGGACCACCGTCGTTCACCCGTCGTGGCGTCCAGGGCGTGCAGTGGTCCACGCGCCTCCGGCACCAGCACCGTGCCGTCGACGATGGCGGCGGACGCCTCCACCGGCCCGTCGGTGCGTGTGTGCCAACGGCGTTCGCCCGTCCCCATGTCGACCGCGACCACGCCCTGGTGCTCGCCCATGTGCTCGTCGCGCGTGCCGACGACCACCGTTGCGTCGGCGACCACGGGGGAGGCGGTCAGGATCGTTCCGCCACAGTCGTGGCTCCAGGCGCGCCGCAACGGTGGGCGAACCGGGTCGGCCACCGCTCCGGTGCGCTCGGGATCGGCGTGGAACATGGGCCAGGGAGTTCCCGGGCTCACGGCGGGAGCGTCGGTCTCACCACCGGGGGCGGGGCGCCCCTCCGGTCCGCGAACCTGCCCACCGTCCGCGGCCACGAAGGACGTCGAGACCCGCCCTGGCTCGACGTCCACCGTCCGATAGCCGCGCGGGGTGTGGTCCAGCCCGAACGAGACGGAGGTCGTGGCCGCGTGCAGGGCACCGGTGAAGGGCTCTCTCGTGACGTCGTTGGCGTGGATGTGCCCCACCAGGAACAGGCGCGCGTTGTGGTCGGCGAGCAGCTCCAGGTACTCCCGCGCCCGGTCCCAGTTCTTCGTCTGCGGGATGTTCCACGGCACGTGGGCGACGATGATGACGTCCCGTCCGGCCGCCCCCGCCGCCAGGTCGCGCTCCAACCACGTGAACTGGTCCGGGTCGGACAGGCCACGGAAGTTGTCCAGCATGACGAAGTGGGCGCCGCCGTACTGGAACGAGTACCACTCCGGCCCGACGTGCCGCCGGTAGGCGTCGATCGCCTCCGCGAAGGGTGGGCGTCGCACCCGACGCCGCTGTGGCCCGCCGACCGACTGGCCGAGCAGGTCGTGGTTGCCGGCGACGGGCCAGACCGGCACGGGCGAGGCGGCGGCCGCCGCCCGGAACGCCGCGAACTCCTCGGGCGTGGCCCAGTTGGTGAGGTCCCCGCTGAGGACGGTGAAGCGTGGTGACCCGTGGGGTGCGCCGGTCACGGGCGTGGCGGGGTGTTCTGCCGCAACGGCCATGAAGTCGCGGGAAACCCGCTCGGCGGTCTGCGCGGTCGACTCGTCCACGTGGACGTCGGTCAGGTGGCCGAACCGGAACCGGGCGTCGGTGGAGGGGAGGTCGGGCGTCAGCGCGAAGTCGACGTCGCGTGCCCCCTCCGACAGCCGCTGGAAGAAGCGGGGAATCCGTGCGTCGTCCAATGCGGTGCGGTACCCGGACGGAACCGTGATCTGGACCATCGGGGTTCCACGTCGAGTGGGGTCCCAGGGAAGCCGGTACGCGCCCGAGGCGTCCGTGTGGACCACGGTGACCCCGTCCGACACCGCGACGTCGGCGACGCCGGTCCCGGTCTCGGTGTTCCGGACTCTGCCAGCCAGCCGTTTCCTGCCACGCACCATCGTGGTCGTCCGCCCCTCAGTCAGGTGTCACTGTCCGTCCCGGCCTCGGCCACCTCCCGGCAGGGCGAGCGCGGCCGTACCGAGGGCCCGAGCGCCTGCCGACGTCCGCGTCACGTGACTCCGCGCGAGGCCATTCGGCACGCCGGATACGCCACGATGTCAGACGGTCGGGTCGGCGGCCGTAAAGGGGTGTGACACGCCGTCCGGGGACGGTGGCGTCCTCGCTGTCGACTGGTCGGCCAGCTGGGGCGTGGCGGGTCGTGACGGTCCGCCTCACTTCGCTCGGAACGCCTCCAGTATTCGGCGCAGGGCGGCCTGCGTCGCGGGTAGGTCGGCGGGGTCGGTGGAGGTGGCGAGCCAGAGGGCGGCCTCGTTCATGGCGCCGGAGAGGAGGCGGGTCAGGGGGGTGACCGGCTGCTCGGTGATGAGGCCCGCCTCCATCAGTGAGGTCAGGGCTTCCGCGAGATGGCGCGCGGAGGTGGCCTCGTCCAGGGCGCGCCATTCGGCCCAGCCCAGCACGGCCGGACCGTCGACCAGCATGATCCGTTGCACGCCCGGTTCGGAGGTCGCCTCCAGGAAGGCCTGACAGCCCGCCACGAGCTGCTCCCAGGGGTCGGACTGGGCGTCGGCGGTGCTCGCGACCGTGTCACCGACCTCTGTCTGTACCTCGCTAAGGACGGCGCGGAACAGGTCCACCTTGGCGTCGAAGTGGTGGTAGAGGGCGCCCTTGGTCACGCCCGCGGAGCGCACGATCTCGGACAGGCCCACGGCCGCGTATCCGTGTGCGGCGAACAATCGCCGACTGTCGCGGATCAGGACCTGTCGTGTTCGTTCGCGTTGCTCCGCCCGGGTACGGGGTGTCGTGGGTGTCATCCGCGCCTCCATTTGACCGACCGTCGGTATGTCAATACTCTATCTTCACATACCGATGGTAGGTGAAAGGTGATTGGGATGTCCGTGACCAGTATTTATCCGGTGATCTGCACTGACCGGGTGGCGGAGACGCACGCGTTCTACACGACGCACTTCGGCTTCGAGACCGTCTTCGACGCCGACTGGTACGTGAGCCTGTCGCGGCCCGGCCCCCAGAGGTACGAGCTCGCGCTGCTCGACTACACCCATCCGACGCTTCCCGAGCCGTACCGGAAGCCGGTCCAGGGCGTACTGATCAACATCGAGGTGGAGGACGTCGACGCCGAGTGGGACCGCCTCGTGGTGAGAGGCGGGCTCCCCCCGGTGCTGGAGATCCGCAGCGAGGACTTCGGCCAGCGACACTTCATCGTCGCCGACCCCAACGGTGTTCTCGTGGACGTGATCACACCGATCGAGCCCACGGGAGAGTTCGCCGACAACTACGTGGGGTCCTGAGTCGGATCAGTGCGTGGGAATGAGCTTCTCGGCGCTTCGTAGGCCACCGAAATGCCGCCCGAGCTCGCGAACGGCGCTGCGGCCCGCGCGGTTCGCGCCGATGGTGCTGGCCGTGGGTCCGTAGCCGATGAGGTGGATCCTCGGGTCCACAACGACCCGAGTTCCGTCGACCCGGATCCCGCCCCCGGGTTCACGCAGGTTCAGCGGCCCGAGGTGTGCCACGCTCGGCCGGAACCCCGTCGCCCACACGAGGGTGTCGGCGGGAACGAACCGTCCGTCGTCCCACGCCACACCGTCAGGTGTGACGCGATCGAAGGTACGCCCCAGGGTGACTCGGCCGTCGTCGACGGCCTGGTGGAGCTCCGGGGGGAGGTGCAGGCCGGTGGCGCTGACGATGCTGCCCGGAAGCTCGCCGCGCCGTACTCGCTCGGCGATCACCGCGACCGAGGCACGTCCGTGTTCCTGGGTGAAGGGGCCGGTCATGAGATTGAGGGGACGTCGGGTCAGCCAGGTGATCTCGCCCGCCGTGTCCAGCAGGTCCAGCAGCATGTCGGCGGCGGAGCCCCCGCCGCCGACGACCACCACGCGTTCGCCGGCGAACGCGTCCCCGCCCGGGAAGTCGACCGTGTGGAGCTGGCGTCCGAGGAAGGACGATCGGCCCGGGTAGTGCGGCCAGAAGGGGCGTTCCCAGGTCCCAGTCGCGTTGATCAGTCCGCGCGTGGACCAGATGCCGTCGGTGGTGTGGACCAGGAGACGGTCCTCGTCCCCTTCCTCGACCCTGCGTACGCTGACGGGGCGCCGAACGTCGAGGTCGAACGCGTCCTCGTAGGCACGGAAGTACTCGGGAACCACAGTGTTCACCGGCGCCGCGCGCTCCGGGGGAGACCATGGCATCCCCGGAAGGGAGTGCACGCCGTTCACGGTCGCGGTGGTCAGCGAGTCCCACCGGTGCCGCCACGCCCCACCGGGCCCCGAGTTGTGGTCCACGACAACGAAGTCCCGCCCCGCCACCAACCCGGAACGCCGCAGGTAGTAGGCACCGGACAGCCCCGCCTGCCCCGCGCCGACGACCACGACCTCCACCGGCCGTACCGTTCCCTGTGGTGTCACGGCCGTTCCAACAACACCGCCGCATGGGGGATTCCGGCCCGGCCGCGCCCGCCTCAGCTCGGCCGTGGGACCTCCACCCGCCGCCGTGCCCAGGGGGCGCGGAAGACGACCAGGGAGACCAGCAGCGTGACCAGGAGCAGGAGCGCACCGCCGTCGGTCACCACCGTAGGGAGGATTCCCGCGGGGCCGTAGAGGTCGATCGACGCCCGGAAGACCTCCGGAGGCACCGCCACCACGCCGGCCGCCTGTCCCGCGTTCACGGCCACCACCAGCCAGAAGACCCAGGTGTCGCCGCGCAACGCGAGGAGCCCGAGGGCGTTGCCCACGATGAACGCGCACCCCACTACCCGGAATCCGACCAGGAAGCCGGCGGACTCGGCGTCCGCCTCGGCCGCCGAGAGCCCCGCGAGCCGCATGGAGTGGCTCAGCATCTCCGCGTCGACGATGACGAAGTTCTGCAGCGTCGTGCCGATGGTGAGGACGACTGAGCAGGCGACGGTGAGCCACTGGAGCCGTCGGGTCCACACCGTGGCAACGGCGGATTTCGGGTTCGTCATGGGCCACTCTCCCGTTTCTCTATCACCGATAGGGGAACTGTATCACTGATAGATTGTCCTGCCGTGACGGAATCCACGCGGCCACCGGCGAAGCGCCGGGGGCTCGACCGAGAACAGATCACCAACGCCGCGGTGGAGCTGCTCGACGAAGTGGGGCTCGCCGCGCTGAGTACACGCCGGCTCGCCGCGAAGCTGGGAGTCCAGTCCCCCACGCTCTACTGGCACGTGCGCAACAAGACTGAGCTGATGGACCTGGTCGCGGAGGCGATCTGCGCCGACGCCTTCCAGATCGACGAGAGCCAGCCCTGGCGGGACCAGTTGGCCAGCGGCCTGCGCCAGTTCCGCGCTCTCCTGCTCACACACCGCGACGCCGCCACCCTGCTGCGCGAGCGTCCCCCCGTGGGGCCGCGCAGGCTGGAACAGATCGACACCACGGTCCGTATCCTCCTGCGCGCTGGCTTCTCCGAGGACGAGGCGGCCGGCATTTCCCGTGTCCTCTCCGCCCATGTGCTGGCCTCCGTAGAGGACTATCCGCCGCGTCCCACCGACGACTCCGGCGGGGGACCGCCCTCAGCGATGCTCGACGCCCTCGCCGACTTCGAGTCCCTGCGCCGGGTAGGCCCCAGCTTCGCCCGTCTCGACGGTGCGGAGGTCTTCGAGCTCGGGATCCAGATCCTTCTCGACGGCCTGAGCCGGCGCCGGTCCACCTCGTGACCAGCCCGCGCCGCCCCTCACCCGTCCCTCAACCGAGCTCCGTCAGCCGGGTCGCGTGAGGACGGTCGCGCATGGTTGAGGCGGTGCCGGCCGAGCGACGGAGGACCTGAGCGGAGCGACTGTCCGCGTGGCGCGGTCTCGTCTCGCTCGCGCCGGGGTGACCGCCGGCGACGGGCCCGGACATCGGGTGATGTGGAACATGAGGTTTCAAAGGGCGCTCGGGGCGGTGGGCGGCGATGGGGGCAGGGTGACCCGGAACGACGCGCCTCCTGTGGCGGAGTGGGTGGCGTGCACCGAACCGTGGTGGGCCGTGGCGAGGGCCTCGACGATGGCGAGGCCGAGCCCGGCGCCGCTGTTGGTGGAGGAGCGTTGGCCGCCGGAGCGGTAGAAGCGTTCGAACACGCGCGTTCGGTCGGTTTCGGGGAGCCCCGGGCCGTCGTCGCTGACGTCGACGACGATCTCGTCGCCGGTGTGGATCCGCACCGTCGCGCTCGTCCCGGGCGGGGTGTGCCGGGACACGTTGGACAGGAGGTTCCCCAACAGGCGCCGCAGGCGGTCGGCGTCCCCGTCCACCCAGGCCGGCCCCTCGGCACGGATGGTGAAGACGCGTTCGGGGTCGGCGGCGGCCGCGTCGGTGACCGCCTCCTCGGCGAGGGGAACGAGGTCGAGGCGTTCCAGGGCGAGAGGGGCCTCTCGTTCGTCGAGCCGGGCGAGAAGGAGCATCTCCTCGACCAGGGAGCCCATCCGGCGCGCCTCGGACTCGATCCGGGCCATCGCCTTCTCCAGGTCGGCCGGTCGTTCGGCGGCGCCCCGCCGGAAGAGTTCCGCGTAGCCCCGCACCGTCGCGATCGGGGTCCGCAGCTCGTGCGACGCGTCGGACACGAACCGGCGCAGCCGTCGGTCGGACGCGTCCCTCTCGGCGAAGGCCCGCTGCACCTGTTCCACCATCGCGTTGAACGCGGCGCCCAGCCGACCCACCTCGGTGCGCTGCCCCGACACGGGGACACGCTCGGACAGGTCGCCGCCACCGATCGCGTCCGCGGTGGCGGCGACCCGGTTGAGGGGCCGAAGGGCACGGCCCACGGTCGGCCACGCCAGGGCGACCACGAGCGCGATCGCGAGGAACGAACAGATGAGGGCGATCCGGCCGACCCGGCCCAGCATCCGTTCGGTCGCGGCGTCCCGCATGCCCACCACCAGCAGGTCGCCGTCGGCGAGGCGGGACACGCGTACCAGCCACTCCGCGTCGCCCCCGTCGGTTCCGGGCACGCGCGTGAACTCCTCGGCGCCCGTGGTGTCCGGGAGGAGGCCGTCGGGGAGCGTCGCCGCGAGCTCGGGGCCGGACGCCGGGGAACTGGTGCTCAGCACGGCGCCGCGCGCGTCGCGGAGCTGGAAGAAGGACGGGACCTCGACCCGGTCCGCGTGCCCCGGAAAGGGCTCCGCGGGAAGGCCCGGTTCCTCCGAAGGGTCAGCGGCGAGGTCGGCTGCGATGCCCTGACCGGTGACGCGGAGCACGTCGTGGCGCGTGTCCGAGGCCCAGTCCTGGAGGGCGCCGAACATCGCTCCCGTCGGAACCGCGACGCCCACTGCGAGCAGCACCGTCAGGATGACGACCAGGCGGGCGCGCAACGACATCCGACCTTCGCGCGGCGGAGCGCTGACGGTCACTGCTCGTCCCCACCGTCGACCGCGTCGGAGCCGTCCGTCTGGCCGGGGGCCCGCAACACGTACCCGACCCGGGGCAGGGTGTGGATCAGGGGGACACGACCCCGGTCGACCTTGCGCCGCAGGTAACTGATGTAGGTCTGCACGACACCTCCGCTGCCACCGAAGTCGTACTGCCACACGTGATCCAGGATCTGGCGCTGGGAGAGAACCCGTCCCGCGTTCAGCACGAGGTAGCGCAGCAGGGTGAACTCGGTGGGGGTGAGGTCGATGCTGACGGTTCCACGTCGGACGCCGTGCGCGTCCTCGTCGATCTCGAGGTCGGCGACCCGAAGCACGCTACGGGGAGCCGGCGTCCCGGCGCGACGCAGGACGGCCCTGACCCGCGCCACCAGCTCCTCGAGGCTGAACGGCTTCGGCACGTAGTCGTCGCCGCCGGCGGTGAACCCGCTGATCCGGTCCGCCGCGCTGTCCCGCGCGGTCAGGAACACCACCGGGACGTCGCGGCCACCGGCGCGGAGCCGGCGGCACAGGTCGACACCGGATCCATCGGGGAGCATCACGTCCAGCACGATGAGGTCGGGGCGGAACCGCTGGTGTTCGGCCACCGCGTCCGCAGCCGTGCCCGCCGTGCTGGTCACGAAGCCTTCGTAGCGTAGGGCGGTCGCCACCAGGTCGGCGAGGTACTCCTCGTCGTCCACGACGAGGACGCGGGGCGTCTTGGCTGTGGTCACGCGCCCCAGTGTGGTGTAGGGCGGTGACGGATCCCAGGGAGTGGCCCGTTTCCACAGAACTCTCTAAGAAGCGGCGCAGACCGGTCGAAGACCGGATTGGTCGGCTGGGACGTATGGAAAAACTGTCGCGCTTCGTGCTCGCGCACCGCGCCATGGTCGTCATCTTCTCCCTGCTGGCGGTGCTCGCGGGAGGGGCTTCGGCGGCGTTGGTCGCGCCCCAACTGACCAGCGACTTCCCACACCAGGGCGTGGACGCCTGGGAAGCGAACACCACGATCGAGGAGACCTACGGACAGGGCGGTGAGGAGCGCCCGCACGTCGCCGTCGTGGTGCTGCCCGAGGGCACGTCGGTCACGGACGCCGGGACGACCGAGACCGTGGGATCGGCGTTCGCCGCGCTCGCGGATGCCGAGGACGCCCGCACCCACTCCTATGCCGACGACGAGGACCCAGCGCTGCTCGGCGACGACGACCGCACCACGGCCGGACTCGTCTACATGGGGCCGACGTCGGACGGCAGTCCGCCGGGCGGAGGGCTGGGCGAGGTCCCCGACCACTCGCCCGTGATCCAGGAACGCCTCCTCGCGGAGCTGCCCACCGGAACCACCGTGCACGTGACCGGGCTGGACGCCCTGGCTCCCGGTGAGGACGCCGGCGGGCTCAACGTGCCCGTCAAGATCGCGGTCACGTCGCTCGCCGCCATCATCGTCCTCGCGCTCGTGTTTCGGTCGTTGCTCGCCTTCGTGCCGTTCCTGATCGCGACGGTGGCGATCCCGGTGTCCTTCGCCGGCCTGCTCGTCTTCACACTGGTCGGGGACGTGCACACCCAGGCGATGACCCTCCTGCCGATCCTTGGGCTCGGACTCGCCATCGACTACGCCCTCGTTCTGATCACGCGCTGGCGCGAGGAGCTCGCCGGCGGGTACCGCGGCGACGAGGCGGTGCGCCGAACCATGGCCTCCGCCGGTCGTTCCGTGCTGTTCAGCGCCGGAGCGGTGGCGATCGGCCTCGCGGCGATGATGGTCCTGCCGGTGATGTTCCTGCGCAGCCTCGGCGCCGCCGGGCTGCTGATCACCGGAGCGAGCGCCCTCGCCACCCTGACACTGCTTCCCGTGCTCCTGGCCCGGCTGGGACGCGAGGGGGGCCGCGCGGCGAACCGGGCCGCCGCCGGCGACGTGAAGGAGTCCAGCCGTGGCTGGTCCGCGTGGGCACGGCTGATGGTGCGCTTCCGCCACCCCGCGGCGCTGCTGACGGGCGGCGCCCTCGCGGCCCTGTGCGTGCTCGCCGTGAACATCGACATGGGGGTCCCCGAGAGTCAGGACCTCAGCACATCCGGTGCGGCCCACGAGGGGGTCGTCGCGTTGGACGAGGCCGGGATGGACCGGGGGCTCCTCACCCCGATCGAGGTCCTGGTGCCGCCGGAGGAGGACTCCCAGAGCGTCACCGCCGACCTGCGGGCCGAGTCCGGTGTCGAGGCGGTGCTCCCCGCCGAACCGGCACTCACGGGGCACCAGTTGTTGGAGGTCGTCCCCGGCGCGGAAACCGGGACCTCGGAAGGGGAGGAGACTATCGAGCGGTTGGTCGAGCTGGTGCCGGACGGGGTCATGGTCGGCGGGTACGCCGCGCAGAACGCCGAGCTCGTCGCGCAGACCTACGGCGCGTTCCCCTGGGTGCTGCTGATGACCGGCCTGGTCACCTTCGTGCTCCTGGCGCGCGCGTTCCGTTCGCTCCTTCTGCCGTTGAAGGCGATCCTGTGCAACCTGCTGTCCCTAGGCGCGGTACTCGGGGCAATGGTGGTCGTGTGGCAGTGGGGTGTGGGTACGGAGACGCTTCTGGGCCTGGAGTCAACGGGCACCATCGGGCAGTTCGTCCCGATCACCATCTTCGCCTTCCTCTACGGCCTGTCCATGGACTACGAGGTGTTCATCCTGGCGCGGATGCGGGAGAGCTACGACCGGGGCGCGGACACCGCGCGCGCGGTCGTGCACGGGGTTGGCCGCACCGGACGCCTGGTCACCAGCGCGGCCCTCATCCTCTTCTTCTCGTTCGCCGCCATGGCCTCCGGAGGTGAGCTCGACGTCGCGGTGTTCGCCACCGGCATGGGGCTCGGCATCCTCATAGACGCCACCCTGGTGCGCGGCGTCCTGGTTCCGGCGACGGTGGCGATGATGGGCCGTTGGAACTGGTGGCTGCCCGAGTGGGCGGCGCGGGTGCTTCGGGTCCCCGCATCGCCGCTGCGCGAGGACAGGGAGCCTGCCGAGGAGTCGCGGGCCGAGGTGAGCGCGGCCCACCACTGAGGCGCTCCCCGCTCCGTCATCGGTCCGCGACACGGGGGCGTGGGCCGATGACGAGGGTCGGGGGAGGTGCCCCGATATCGTCGCAGCATGAGAGCGATCGTCTTCACCGAACACGGCCCGCCGGAAGTCCTGCACCTGGTCGAGCGGGAACCGCGACAGCCGGGACCTGGGCAGGTGCGGATCCGTGTGTTGGTGTCGGCGGTGAACCCCACCGACTGGAAACAGCGTAAGGGGGTCACCCCGGGAGAGTCGGTGGCCGCCACGGTGCCCAACCAGGACGGCGCGGGCGTCGTGGACGCCGTCGGCCCGGGCGTGCGGGGCGTCGCGGTCGGCGATCACGTCTGGGTCCTGCTCGCCTCCCACTACGCGCCGGACTCGGGTACGGCGCAGCAGTACACCATCCTGCCGGAGGAACGGGTCGTGGTCCTGCCCGAAGGAGTGGACTTCACCACCGGCGCCGCCATCGGCATCCCGGCCGTGACGGCCCACCGTGCCCTTACCGTCGCCGAGGACGGGCCCCGGCGTCTCGTCCCCGGGGCCCTGGAGGGAATGACGGTACTGGTCTCCGGCGGCGCCGGCGCGGTGGGCCACGCGGCCATCCAGTTGGCGCGCTGGGCCGGAGCGACCGTGCTGACCACCGTGAGCAACGAGGAGAAGGCCACGCTGGCGCGGGCCGCCGGAGCCCAGCACGTGTTCCGCTACACCGAGCGGTCACTCGAGGCGTCCATCCGGGAGATCGCGCCGGAGGGAGTCGACATCGTCGTCGAGGTCGCCGCCGGCGCCAACGCCGAACTCAACTGCGCGGTGGTCCGGGAACGGGGAACCGTGGCGATCTACGGCAACGAGCGGGGTGGCGGCACGGTGAGTCTCGACTTCGGCCGCAACCTCTGGCTCAACACCCGCTACCAGTTCCTCGTGCTCTACACCGTGGGTCTGGAGGCGCTGCGCGCGGGCGCCGAGGACGTCACGGCGGCGTTGCGCGACGGCGCGCTGCCCGTCGGAGCGGAACACGGTCTGCCCGTGATCCGCTTCCCGCTCGAGCGGGCGGACAAGGCGCACGCCGCCGTGGAGTCGGGCGTCGTCGGAAAGGTCGTCATCGACGTTCCGCACTGACGCTCGAGCGGCGCTGTCGCACCGCCCGGTTCGTGTCAGGCGGGGACAGGGGCGAGCATGAGGTCCTTGGCCGCCGCGCGGATCTCCTCGCTGAACGGCATCGGTCGCAGCGTCGACGGATCCAGGTTGACGTTCACCCGGTGGCCCTCGGCGTGCACCGTCGCGCGGTCGGCCGACAACACCCGGAACCCGTAGGTCCCGCTGGTGCGGCCCATCCGCGCGAAACCAAAGTGCACGACCACCTCACCCGGCGTCATGATCGGCACGTGGTGCAGCATCTTGGTCTCGCGGACCGCGAAGAACACGTCCGGGAACACTGAGCGCGCGGGGTCGGGGGCCCACCCCTGACGCACCCAGTAGGCCGTGATCGCGCGCTCGACCAGCACGGCGTACTTCGCGTTGTGCAGCATGCCCATGGCGTCCAGGTCGTCGAAGTACACCTGGACGGTTTCGTGGTGTCCGCCGTCGGTCTGTGCGGGCGTATCGGTCACGGTCACTCCTTGGGCAGCAGGGTTGGTTCGGTGGACAGGGCACGCAGGCGCTCCAGCACCGCGCGTCGGGACATGGCGTAGACGTCGAGTCCGGACAGCAGTTGGGTGTGGGTGACCACGATGGCCCCGAGGGCCTCGACCTCGAGCGCGAGCCGACCGGGGTCGACGTCCGTCGGCAGTTCCCCGTCGTCGACAGCGGCGACGACGGTGCGCCGGAGCAGGTCGAACCACGCCTCCAGGGCCTCGGTGATCCGGTCACGGACGGGCCCCGGCCGGTCGTCGAGTTCGGCGTAGACGGCGGTGAAGAAGCATCCACCCGGGAGGACCCGATCGGCGTAGAAACGCAGGCGGGTCTCGTGCAGGGCGAAGAGCCGCCGCACCCCGTTCGGCCGCGCCATGGCGGGACGGACGATGTGGTCGACCCACTGCTGACGCGCCCAGGCGACGGTGTCGAGCTGCAGCTCTTCCTTGTCCTTCCAGTGCGCGAACAGGCCCGACTTGCTGATGCCCGTGGCCGACGCCAGGTGCCCCAGGGACAACCCGTCCAGCCCGTCCACGGAGCCCAACCGAACGGCGTGCTCCAGAACGGCCTCCCGGCTGCGTTGCCCCCGGGCCCGGCGTCGGTCACCTGTCTCTGTCATGCCTCCAGACTATACGACCGACCGGTCGTGTTTCTTATGTGGCCCCCTCGGTCGTGATCACGGGGATGCCGTGGGAAAAGAGTGGCCGGAGTGACGCGGGCACCAAGATCAACGGCGCTGGTCGGTTGGTGGCCGGGTGTCACGCGGTGATAGATCAGGCCTGTGAACCCGGTTCAGCTACCGCGAATCCCGCGTTCCGTCCCCACGAGCCCCCTGCACAAGCGAATGTGAGTCACATTGGACTTTTTCAACGCCAACCCCCTCATCGCCGTCCATGTCCCCATTGATCCGGCGACCCCGATGGGCAAGCCCGCCTATGACGTCGTCGACCACGCCGATCAACTTCTCGCGAAGGCGTTCCAGGATCTGGGCGACGGAGGTGGCGGCGGTCTACTGAGGGACTTCGCTCAGTCCATGACCAACTCCTACAGCTACCTGGTCTTCGACGCACACGAGCAGCTCATGCTGAGCTTGGCCGAAAGCCGGGGACACGGAAAGTCCACGACGACCGTCGCGTGGGCGGCGGGGCAGGCGATCGGCTCCATCACCATGGAACGTTCTCTTTCCGTCAAGAGCTACTGGGCCAACGACGCCTACGGCAATCTCCAGGCGAGAATCGAGAAGCTGCCCGATGATCGCGGTTTCCTGGAAATACTCGCCGATCCCAACGTCGCCGCTGCCGTCTATCTCGTGAAGGACGCGCACGACCACGAGATAGCTCGAATCACCGACTCCAAACAGATGGGCGTGGGCGGGATAGGGATGGTTTCCCACCACATCCTCGAGGTCCGGTATCCGCAGTTGGGTGAACCGCTGTCCACCCTGCTGCGCGTCGCGACCATTGTCATGCACTTCGCCGAGCTCCGCGACTGACCACCTTCCGGTCGGCGTCTAGGCGTCGCTGGGGCCGAACTCCGCCGCGTGCTCCCGCACCCACTCGGCGAGGCTGCGCGCCGGACGGCCCGTCACCTTCTCCACCGTGGGCTGCACCGTGTAACCCGCCTCGGGCGGGTCGGTGCGCATCTGGAGGAAGAACTCGACGTCCTCCTCGGAGAAGCCGGACTCGCGCCACTGCGCTGTCACCTCCTCGGTGCTGAGCTCGACGTAGCGGATGTTGCGTCCCAGGCCGGCGGCGAGGATGTCGACCTTCTCCCGGGTGGTGATCGCCGCCGGGCCGGTGATCCAGTAGGTCTGTCCCGCGTGCCCCTCCTCGGTGAGGGCCGCCCGTGCGACCGCGGCGATGTCGGCGTCGTGCACCATCGCGCTCTTCGCCTCCGGGAACGCCTCGCGCACGACGCCCTCGTCGCGGATGGAGGGGATCCACTCCCGGAGGTTGGACATGAACTCATACGGTCCCAGCCGGGTCCACGGCAGGCCGCCGTCGGCCACCGCCTGGGAGAGCGCACTGCCCTCGACGTCGCCCTCCAGCAGTGCGACCCGCTCCACCCCGGCTTCGCGCGCCAGGGCGACGATCTCCGCGCCGTTGGTGAGTGGCGCGTAGGTGGCGCCGTCGAAGGTGATGAGGAACGCCGCATTCGCGCCGTCGAAGACTCCGGCGAGGCGGGCCGCGTCGGTCAGTTCGCCTTTGACGACCTCCACTTCCGAGGGCAGGTTCGCGTTCGCGGGGTTTCTGGTGAGCGCGCGGACCGTGCGCCCTTCCGCCAGGAGTTGGTGCACGAGGTGCCGGCCGACGTTTCCGGTCGCACCGGTGACAAGGATGGTCATGGTGAGGTCTCCTCTCGGGATGTCCGAACACCGGAACGCTAGGCAGGATCGCGGTCAGGTTCGGTCCGCGATCCGCGAAAGCGCGCGTAGGGAAGGGCAATACGCGCCCACCGGCTGTCTGACCTGTGCGAACCCGTGTGGCGGCGCCGAAGCTCCACCCGCCCCGAGTTCATACCAGGGTGTGGCCAGGGGTGGCCGTCCGCCCGAATGAGGGTCATCCCTGATGTAATGGGTCGCCGCGCGTGTGAGAGTTAGGTCGTAACGACGAGCGCCGCTCCCGCCCGTGCCTGACCAAGGACGAGACGCGCCCCCCAACGGAGGTTTCTCCGTTCACTGACAGCCCTCGGGAGATGGGAAGCTCCGGTGAGCACCAAGGAGTCCTTGGACCTTCGCTACACACGCAACGACCTGACCAAGAACAGGGGCGTCAACATCGCGCTCGTGGTCATCCTGGTCCTCAGCGCGTTCCTGATGGCCACCGGGGCGATGATGATGGAACGCCTGGTCGGATCGGTGGACCAGCTCTTCGAGGACGCGCGACCGCCCCACTTCCTGCAGATGCACACCGGAGACTACGACCCGGACGCGCTGGACCGGTTCGCCGCCGAGCACCCAGAGATCGTCGCCTGGCACGTCGAGCAGATGGTGGGCTACGACGGTGCCGCCATCGCGTGGAACCGCCCCGCGGCCGACGCGTCCGGGGACTTCTCCGAGAGTCTGATCGACAACCTGGTGGTCACGCCGAATCCGGAGTTCGACCTCCTGCTCGACGGCTCCGGTGAGGCGGCACGCCCCTCGTCGGGCGAGGTGTACGTCCCCGTCGCCTACGAGCGGCGGTTCGACCTCCAGGTCGGCGACGAGCTCACTATCGGTACCGCGTCCGGCGGTCATGCGCTCACCATCGCGGGCTTCGTGCGTGACGCGCAGATGGCGTCCTCCATGTCCTCCGCCACCCGGTTCGTGGTCGCGGAGGAGGACTTCGCGGCGCTGGAGAACGCCGGGGGCGGCGCCCCAGAGATCATCGTGGGCTACCGGCTGACCGACCAGTCCCTGGCCGGCGACTTCCAGCGCGCGTACGAGGCCGACGCGGACCTGCCCAAGAACGGGCAGGCGGTGACCTTCCAGATGATCCGCGTCATCAACGCGTTCAGCGACGGCTTGGTCGCCGTGGCCCTCGTCTTCGTGAGCGCCCTCCTTGTCGCGATCGCGCTCCTCAACCTGCGGTTCGTGATCCGGGGCACCCTGGAGGACGAAGTCCGCGAGATCGGCGCGATGAAGGCCATCGGGCTGCCGAACCGCGCGATCACCCGCCTCTACCTGGCCAAGTACCGGATCATGACCCTGCTCGCCTGCGTCGTCGGCGGCGTCCTGGCCATCGGCGCGACGCAGGTGCTGACGCGCGGGATCCAGGTCAACTACGCGGCCGCCCCTCTCGGCGTTACCACCTTCCTAGTGCCGGTGCTGTCCCTGGTCCTCGTCTACCTGTTCGTCATCGGCATGTGCCGCGGCGTCCTTCGTGGAGTTCGCCGGATCGAGGTGGTCGGCGCACTGGTGCACGGCAGCACCCGCACGGAACGCCAGACCGCGCGTCGCGCCCGACGTCAGGCCCGTCGGGTGACGCGCACCAACCTGGCCACGTTCCGGGGTCGGAACCTGTCACGACGCCTGGCGCTCATGGATCTTCGCGCCGAGAAGGGGCAGTGGATCCTGATCCCGCTGGTGTTCTTCCTGGTGACCGTCCTGATGACGCTTCCAATGAACCTGCTGAGCACTTTCGAGAGCCCCCGCTTCGTCACCTACATGGGCGCCGCGGACAGCGACCTGCGTGTGGACCTTCGCTTCTCCGACGACGTCGACTCGGTCCACGACGACGTGCTTTCCACCATGCGGGCCGACGACCGGCTGGAGAACGTTCGGGCCTTCGCCAACGTGCTCTACGCCGTCGAGGGTGACGAGGGCCCGGAGACCCTGCGCGTCGACGTGGGGGACTACTCCAACGACAGCGTCGAGTACCTGCGGGGCGGGCCACCCGAGGCGGGGGAAATCGCGCTGTCACTGCTGAACACCGAGAAACACGACGTCTCCGTCGGTGACGAGCTGACCGTCCTGGATGGTGACGACGCCATCACCATGGCGGTCAGCGGCACCTACCAGGACGTCACCAGCGGCGGGTACACCGCCAGGACGCACGGCGAGGTGACCGCGGGCGCCGCCGGATACGTCATCTACACCGACCTCGCCGAGGGGGCCGACCCAGAGGCCGTCGCCATCGAGTACGGTGAGCGCTTCCCGACCGCGACTGTGACCCCGATGCGGGAGTACGTCGAACAGACCCTCTCCCACATCACCGGCGCCTTCCAGAACGCCGCCCTCGTGGCGTTCGTCTTCGGGGTCGGCGTCGCCCTACTGATCACCACTCTGTTCCTGCGGCTGCGACTGGGCCGGGACCGACAGCGGATGGGGGTCCTCTCCGCACTCGGCTTCTCCACCCGCGAGATCGTCACCCAGTTGCGCGGCAAGACCCTGCTCACGGTGACCGCTGGGACGTCGCTGGGGCTCGTCTTCACCGCGACGGCGGGAGAGTCCCTCGTCGGCCTCGGGGTCGCCGTGGCCGGGTTGGGGATCGGGGACCTCACGTTCATCCCGAACCCGTGGCTGGTCTATGTCGCCTATCCGCTGATCCTGGTCGGTGTCGGCTACCTCGGCGCGGTGGTCACCACGCGCCGACTGGGCCGCGCCGACAAGAGCGCATGGTTGAGAGGATGATGGAACCCATGGCGCGCGACACCGCTGTGACGCTGGAATGCCGGGACCTGACCAAGACGTTCACGTCCACCGATCCGCCGACCCAGGTCATCAAGGGCGTCGACCTGTCGATCCGCACCGGTGAGTTCGTCGTCGTGATGGGGGCCTCCGGATCGGGCAAGTCCACGCTGCTGTACAACGTCAGCGGCATGGACCGCGCGACCAGTGGAGAGGTCCGTCTCGGCGGGCAGGACCTGACCGCCCTCAGCGACGAGGAGATGAGCCGTGTCCGCCTGACCCGGATGGGGTTCGTCTTCCAGCAGGCGTACTTCCTCAACAACCTCAGCGTTCGGGACAACATCCTGCTCCCCGCGCTCAAGGCCGTGCCGAGGCGGGAACGGGAAAGCGCGGTCGCGCGGGTCGACGCCCTGATGGAGCGGTTCGGTATCGCGCACGTGGGGCGGCACGGGATCACCCAGGTCTCCGGTGGGCAGCTCCAGCGCGCCTCCATCTGTCGGGCCCTCGCGGGCGAGCCCACCATCCTGTTCGCGGACGAGCCGACCGGTGCCCTGAACAGCGGTATGACGACGGAGGTAATGGACGCCCTCACCGACGTCCACCGCGAGGGCACCACGGTCGTCATGGTGACGCACGACCCGGCGTGTGCCGCCCGGGCCGACCGGGTCGTCTACCTGCGCGACGGTGCGCTTGTCGACTCCCGGGAGCTGGGCGCGTGGAGCCACGAGGAGGCGACACCACGCGAGGACGACCTCCTCGCGTGGCTGCGCACGCTCGGCTTCTGACCGATGGTCCTCGTTTCCAGAACTGGCCACATGGATGGATCACGATTTCTGCGTGTGATGATGGATGGGATGGTGTCCGCGGCCGGTCCCGTGCACAATGGGGCGCGGGGCCGGCCGACACCTGGCCCGGTCCTCGGGCGTCCAGGGCGTCGCCCCGGCGGCCGTTGGCTATCCGTGGCCACCGTCGGTAGAGGTGTCGCGTAGGAACACCGCGGCCCCGATCGCGACGACCAACAACAGCACCGCGCTGCCCGCGCTCGTCCAGACGAAGCCCTGCGTGAACGCCTCCTGCGCCCGGGCGACCAGATCCGGACCGATGGTCCTCGCCTCCGCCATCGCGCTGTCCAGGCTCTCCGTGGCGTGCCGGGCGGCCTCGGAGGACACATCGGCGGTGTCCACCACCGACATCCGCGCACGGTAGACCGCCGTACCCACACTGCCGATCACCGCGATCCCCATCGCCACACCGAACTCGGCCGCCGTCTCCTCCATCGCCGACGCCGAGCCCGCCTTCTCCTGCGGCGCGGACCCCACCACCAGATCGGCGCCGAGCACCATGGACGGCCCCATGCCCAGGAACGCGAGCGTCACTCCGAGCTGCGTCAACAGGAAACCGGTGGAGCTGGTGTCGGTCGGCTCCGAAGTCGTGACCAGGGCGACGATCCCGAGGCCGACGACCGCGATCGTCAGACTGCCCGCCACCACGATCCCGGGGCGGGCCCACCGCACCATCGTCGGCGCGACCAACGAGCCGACCAACAGTCCGACGGCGGACGGCGCCATCCAGATCCCGGACCACAACGGAGGAAGCTGCGTCACCTGCTGGAGGTAGATCGAGAACAGGAACTGGATGCCCCCGAAGGCGAACAACACCAGCACGATCAGCAGCAGCGCGGTGCTGAACGCCGCGTTGCGGAACATGCGCAGGTCCAGCAGCGGGGCGGCGAGTGTGCGCTGGCGTCGCAGGAACCAGTAGCCGATGGCCAGACCGGCCCCGGCCGCGATCAGCGGAGTGGGGGCCAGGCCCTCCGTCGCCGCGCGCTTGATGCCGTAGATGATCGACAGCACCGCGGCGAGCGACAGCAGCACGCTGAGCAGGTCGATCGAGGCGCGGACCGTGGTGTCCCGGTACTCGGGCAGCAGGAATGGCCCGGCGACGAGCAGCAGGAGCAGGAACGGGACACCGACCAGCAGCGTGGACCCCCACCAGAAGAACTGGAGCATGGCGCCGCTGAGCAGGGGGCCGAGCGCGATGCCCACCGACAGCGAGGTCGCCCAGACCGCGATCGCGGAGGTGCGCTGGCGGGGGTCCTGGAACATGCTCCGGAGCAGGGACAGCGTGGAGGGCATGATGGTCGCGCCGGCGACGCCCATCAGGCCGCGCGTGGCGATCGCGATCTCCGGCGTGGGCGAGAAGGCCGCCAACACCGAGGCGAGGGAGAAGGCCGCGGCTCCCAGCAGCAACAACCGCCGACGCCCGATCCGGTCGCCCAGCGTCCCCATGGTGATCAGGAAGCCGGCGATCAGGAACCCGTAGATGTCGGTGATCCACAGCCGCTGGGCCTCGTTCGCGCCGAGCTCCGAACTCAGCTCCGGTTGCGCGAGGAAGAGCACGGTGGTGTTGATGCCGACCAACAGCGTGGGGAGAGCCAGCACCGCGAGTCCGAGCCATTCGCGTGTGCCGGCCCGCTCCGGAGTGGAAGTAGTACGCATCAGGCCTCTCTGGGTAGAACGGTCGCTCTAGAGATTAGAACGATCGATCTATCTAGTAAAATCGGGTCATGGTCCAGCAGACGGAACACGTCGTCACCCCCACCCGGGACCGGATCCTGCGCGCGACCGTTGATCTGTTGCGCCGCCAGGGCTACGAGGGCACGGGGGTCAAGCAGATCGCCCGCGCCGCCGAGGCCACGCTCGGGTCCCTCTACCACTTCTTCCCCGAGGGTAAGGAACAGTTGGCCACCGAGGCGCTGCGTATGGACGGTGAGCACTACGCTTCACTGCTGCGTCGGGGGATGGAGTCCAGCACCGACCCCGCGGAGGGCATCGTCGCCTTCGCCGACCTGCTCGCCGCGGATCTCCGCGCCGCGAACTGGTGCGACTCCTGCATGGCCTCCGCCGCCGCCCTGGAGCGCATCGGCCACTCCCCAGCCATCCAGGCGGGCTACCAGGCCGCGATGGAAACCTGGCGCGAGATCATCGCCACCCGACTCCGCGCCGCCGGCACGAGCGAGGAGAAGGCCGACGACGCCGCCTGCTTCGCCCTCAGCGCGCTCGAAGGAGCCGAGATCCAAAGCCGCACCACCCAGTCCGACCACCCCCTCCGCACCGCCGGCACCTACCTCGCCGCACTCTTCCGGGGCCTGGCACGTGAGTGAGGAAGCCGTCCCCGTACGGTTCCACGCACCCGCCGCACCCGCGCCGTGACGGGCCACAGGCCGGGACGGTGTTCGAATTCGGGGCCGCGGGGGATCGCGAAATGACAGCGACCCCGCGCTGTCACAGCTCGCGGCGCCGCGGGCCCCGCGCATTCGGGGATAGGGCGTCGAGGGATGTGGGGCCTGTCTTGGGCGTCGTTCACGCGGCTGACCCGCCAGCCTGTTCGAGGCCCGGATATCCGGAACGGGCCACAGTTCGGTCGGGGGGATTGATAGGTTGGCCGCTCTTCTTCGACCGAACCGACTGCCGCTCGGACGCCTGGGTGGTGCCCGTACTGATCGGGCGCCACCCAGGCATCTCCCGCGTTCCAGGGGGTTCCGAGGGGCCGGCCCGACTCTCGAAGGCGTTCCTCGGATCCGCCTGGAAACCGGGTGGGAGTCGAGTCGGGAGAAGAAGGGGTGGAAGCCATGGAGCACGGAAAACGTGCGAAAAGGTCAGGCCAGGAGGTTCCCTGGTGGCGAGTGAGGATCTTGGTCGCTGTGTCACAGACGGCACTGTCCTCACTGCGGACCTTGCTGTGGTGGATACGGAACGGGAGCACGTTTGACTGATCGGGGTGCTCCCCGCGGGGTCCGCTGACGCGGGCCCCGCGCACGTGGGGATGGATCGATCGGCGTGCTGGCGCGCGACGCTTCCGCCACCTGTCCCGTGCGGACCGTGGGGAACGGCGCGTTCGATGGTCCGGCGGCCGAGCCTCATGCCCTGGTGGACAGCCGTGGCTCGTTGGCGAGGAGTGGGCACCGGGCCTCGCTGGCCGCGGCATGTGGCCACCCGCCGGTCTACGGCGTGGTCCCCGATGTCAACGCTCGGGGAAGGGTGCGCGTCGGGTGGCTCGTCAACCGTCCGGATGGCTGCCACCCGCGCTTCACGGAGGCTAGTGCCTCCGCGCTGTGACAGTATGTGCTGTTCTTGATCCGAACCGCAACCCCGATTCGGCGCACCTA
Organism: Spiractinospora alimapuensis; assembly: GCF_018437505.1. Taxonomy (NCBI): domain Bacteria; kingdom Bacillati; phylum Actinomycetota; class Actinomycetes; order Streptosporangiales; family Nocardiopsidaceae; genus Spiractinospora; species Spiractinospora alimapuensis. The sequence continues at coordinate 3,893,516 of NZ_CP072467.1, forward strand.
CTCCTTGGCCTCCTCGATCCACGCCTGGAACTCCTCCAACGGTTGGACGCCGAAGTAGGCCTCGCCGTTGATGAGGAAGGCGGGGGTGCCGGGGACGGACAGGCCGAGGGCGAAGGCGAAGTCGTCGTCCACGGCCTGTTGCAGGTCCGGGTCCTCGAGGTCTTCGGCGAACCGCTCGGTGTCGAGGTCCAGGTCGGCGGCGATGGCGACGAAGGCCTCGGGGTCCGACCCCCAGGTGTCGGGGGAGGCGTAGAGAGCGTCCTGGTAGGGCCAGAAGGCGTCCTGGCGGGCGGCGGCTCGGGCGGCGACGGCGGCGGCGTCGGACTCGTCACCGAGGTAGGGGTAGTCGCGCCAGACCAGCAGGAGATCCCCGGTCTCGACGTAGCGCTCGATGAGGGCCGGCTGGTGTTCCTCGGCGAAGATCGCGCAGTTGGGGCACTGGTAGTCGCCGAACACGACCATCGTGACCGGGGCGTCCTCGGAGCCGAGCATGAGGGCGGGGTCGATCTCCGGTGGGATGGGGCCTTCGAGCTCCGGGGGATCGGTTCCGTGATCGGGCGGGACGGTCTCCGTCGGCGCAGCGTCTGCGGTCTCCTCCGGTGCGGCCTCGTCGGGGTCCTCGCCGGACAACACCAGGGTCACCACCACGAGCGCCAGCAACAAGCTCCCCAGCCCGACCAGGACGCGCGGACGCGTCATGGGGTTGGGTCGCGGGGTGGGGTCGTCGGGCGCCACGGCCTCCTCCTGTTCGACGTGGGGTCCTAGGGGATGCGAGCGGGAAGCCGGGTCAGACCATGCACAGGCAGGTCGCCGACATCATGCTCGCCGTTCCCAGGGCGACGGACACCATCGGGGCCGCGATGACGGCGATGACCGCCACGCCGGTGATCAGACGTCGCCGTGGTCGGGGGCGGGGCGGTGGGGAGAGGAGGCGGCGGACCCGCTGGACCGTGCAGGCGCCGGAGGCGGCCAGCGTGTGGCGTTCGGGGGGTTCGCGGGTCGCGAGGGCACCCAGCGCGTGCACCAGCGGTTCGACTCCCACCTCGCGAGCGGCGGCGTCGTCGGCGCACCACTCGACGAGGACGGGAACGTGCTGTTCCGCGGCCCGCAGCAGCGGGACCCACGGGAAGGCGGCGGCGAGCAGTCGAACCCATCCCACCAGGAGGTGGTGGAAGCCACGCAGGTGCGCGTTCTCGTGTGCGAGTACCGCGTCGACCTCGCGCGCGCCCAGGGCGGACAGAGTGCCCCGACTCACCGTGATCCCGAACGCGGTGCCGGGCAGGCAGTAGGCGTCCCGGTCCGTGGAGTCGAGGAGCCACACCGGGTGTCCGCGCAGCGTGGTGCGCCGTCCCTGGGCGAGTAGGTGGCGCAGGTGGCCGCGTCGCCACCGGGTCTCCCGTAGGATCCGCCGCACCGCCACCCAGCCCAGTCGGAGGGTCAGGAGTACCGCGCAGATCAGGGTGAGTGCCGCCCACCCCTCGGTTCCGGTGCGGTGCAGGCCCTGGATCAGGTTGAGGCAGGCGTTGGCGATGCCCTTCAGGCTGGGCCCCGCCGTGGTGGCGACGATCGCCACGGCCACCGCCAACCAGCCGAGCAGCCAGCCCGCCGTCGACAGCGTCCACAGGGTGAGAGCGCCCCGTGGCCCGAGCCGACGCCCCGCGCCCGCCACGACGTGGTGGCCCAGCACGCTGAGCGCTACGGCGAGGAGCAGGGTGGCGGCGATGGTGGTCATCGGGCCTCGTCCCGAGGGACGTCGGCCAGGAGTCCGCGCAGGACGTCGACATCCTCCGGCGCCATCTCGTCGACGAAGCGGAGCAAGGTGTCGTGCGCGTCGTCGCTGGCGGACAGGGCGCCGTGCATGACCTGGGCGGCGTGTGCGGCGCGGTTGGACATGGCGCGGTAATACCACAGGCGCCCGACCCGCTCTCGCTCCACGCGTTCCTTGCGGCGCAGGTTCTCCAGCACAGTGGCGATGGTGGTGTAGGCCGGCTCCCGGTCGTCGAGCGTGTCCACGACCTGGCGCACGCTCATCGGCGCCGTGGCGTCCCAGAGCACGTCGAGTACGGCGGCCTCCAGTGGCCCCAGTCCGGTTCTCCGTGCCGTCTCAGACATTCCCCACTCCGCGGGTCCGTTTTGTCCCAGCTTAGACATCTCCCTCCGCGGCGTCCGCCGTATCGTCGTCGAGCCGTGTGGGGACGGCCACGAATCGGTCGCCCTCGCCGTCGGAGTCGACGCGGACCAAGGCGGTCCCGTCCGGTGCGGCGGCCGTGGGCGCCGCCCAGTCCCCGGAGCCGAGCTCCTCCCCCGTGGCCAGGTCGAGGACGTGCCGGGTGGCTCCGTCGGAGAGGTACACGGCCTCCCCCGTGACCTGGTCGAGTCGCAGGGACGCGGTGTCCTCGGTGTCCCACACGAGGTCGGTGCCCGCGACCGCCAGCACCACGTCCGTTCCGTCCCGCGTCCCGCTGACCACGGTCGTCGTTCCGTTGGGGGCGCCATGGAGGCGGGGTTCGTGGTCCCCGTCGAGTGTGGCGAGCCGTGTCCCCGTTCGCAGGTCGTGCACGGTGTAGGCGTCCGCGCCCTCCTCACCATCGGTGTCCGATTCGGTGACCTCCCAGCCGAAGACCACGGCCGCGCTGGAGTCCGACACCGGACGTGGGCCGTACACGAGGCGCACCGCGTCGGCGTCCGGGTCGAGGTCGTCGGGCGGTGCCAGGTCGTCGCTCGTCCACAGTTCCTCGTCGCTCGCGGTGTCCTCGACCCGGTAGGCCCCTCCCGCGTGGGTGAGCAGCGCCCCCTCGTGTTCGTGCAGCACGGTGGTGTCCGACGCGCGTTCGTCGGCGACGACACGGCCGTCCACGGCGGACAACGCGACCCGCGGACCGGCGCCGTCGCTCATGACGCTGCCGCCGGTCTCGGCGAAGACGAGCCCCGGCCCGGCGAGTGTTCCGGGAACGTCGACCGGCCCCCACACCTTGGTGCCGTCAACGGGGTCGTAGGCGGCCGCGGTCACCCGTGTGGCGGCCAGGCCCTCCTCCGGTGCGGCGTCGCTGTCGAGAAGTACGACGAGCGCCGTACCGTCCGCCCGGGTCGCGGTGAACGCGGTGCAGCTCGGGTTCCGTGGGGTGGACCAGCGGGTGGTGCCGTCGGCGTCCACCCCAAGGAACCGTAGGTCGGAGTGCTCGTCGTCGGGCATCGCCAGACCGACGAACCCTTCACCGACCGGCTTGGGATCCGCGGAGAACGGTGCCGTCCACAGCGGATCGGCGTCCAACGGTGGCGGGACGGCGTCGGCGGGCACGTCGGCGGGGGAGGCGGGTGGGTCGTCGCGGGGCTCCGCGTCGCCGGGATCCTCCAGCTCTCCCGACGCACAGGCGGACACCAGCGCCAGGCTCGCCACCACCGCCGCGACTCCCCGAATCGGTCCGGTGCCGGACGGGGACCCACGCTCAGGGCGAGGGAACATCGTCCCGCTCCTCGTGACGTCTCGCCCGTGCCCGACGCACCTGGTAGAGGCCGGCACCGAGCAGTCCCACGGCGACCAGCCCGACCAGCAGCAGGTCAACACTCGAACCGATCCGAAGCAGCGGGCCCTGGACCTGGTAGGCGATCTCCTCCAACCACGCCGATCCGGGGAGACCCGTCAACGAGGCCGTCCCGTCGTACACCAGGAAGACGACACCGATCCCGATGAACAGCAGTCCCGACACGATGCTGTTGGTGTGCAGCCGCAGCGGACCCAGGGTGAAGCCTCGGCCGCGCAGCCAGCGGCGCCGCCCGAGGTCGAACCGGTTCCACACCAGGGCGAGCAGGAAGAGGGGGAGCGCCATGCCCAGCGCGTAGCAGGCGAGCAGCACACCACCGCGCACGACACCGCCGGTCGCCGCGACGGTGAGCACCGCACCCAGGATCGGGCCGGAGCAGAACCCCGCGAACCCGTAGACCGCGCCCAGGCCGAAGATCGACGCCACGCCGGCGCGGCCGGCGAATCGGTTCTGTAGTCGCGCCGGTACCGCCCACGCGAACCCCAGCCCCAGGAGCTGCAGCACACCGAGCGCGATGATGACCCACCCGGCGACCAGGATCAACGTGGCGCGGTGCCCGTAGAACAGGGTGCTCACGGCCGCCGATCCGGCGCCCAGCGGGACCAGCGTGACGCACAGTCCGGCGTAGAAGACGGCGGTGCGGGCGAGAAGTTGGGCGGAGCTCTGGAACGCGTAGGCGAAGAAGGACGGCAACAACAGCGCCGCGCAGGGGCTGAACAGCGCGAGCAGGCCCCCCGCGATCGCGGCCACGTATCCGACGTCCATGGGTTACCTGTCCGCCTCGGCGAGCGCTCGGTCCACGCTGGCGGTGAAGACCTCCAGCGGCTGCGCGCCCATCACGGGTTCGCCGTTGATGAGGAAGGCCGGGGTTCCGCTGATCCCCAACTGTTGGCCCTCCGCGAGGTCCTCGTCGACCGCGGCCGCCAGCGCGTCGTCCGCCATGTCCTCGCGGAGCCGCTCCCCGTCCAGGCCGGCTTCGTCCGCGGTGTGTTCGATCTCGTCGAGGAGGTCCCCGCCGGCTTCGCCGAGCTCCTCCAGGTCAGCGAAGACGGCGTGGTGGTACTCCCAGAACTTGTCCTGTTCCGCGGCGGCCGCGGCGCCGAGGGAGAGGACCTGTGAGTCCTCGCCGAGGTAGGGGAACTCCCGCCATTCGATCCGCAGCGTCCCCTCGTCGGCGTACTCCTCGATCAGGGTGGGTTGCGTGTCGTCCACCCAGCGCTTGCAGAAGGGGCACTGGTAGTCGGAGTACGCGATGAGGACGACCGGGGCGTCGACGTCGCCGATCGCCATGGGGTCGTCGGGGTCGCGCCGGGCCAGTCCCTCGCCGGCCTCACGCATTTCGGCGGTCACCCCGGTGGTGGTGTCCTCGTCGGGGGCGGTCTGGGTGTCGCCCTCGTCCTGCGCGCAGGAGGCGGTGAGGGCGACGAGCGCCAGCCACGCGAGGTGACGGTGCCAGCGGCCGCGGGCGGCTCGTGGGAGGAACGACACGGACGGACCCCAATCCCGGGTGATCGGTACCAACATGAGTTCTATGGACCATAGAGGAACCTCTATGCTACATAGAAGAATGACGGGATGGGCTGTGATCGCGACAACAGTCCACGGCACCGGATGAGGGGGAGAGCACGTGCGAACCTGGACCACACGGCAGTGGTGGGCGGCCGTCGCCGGCACCCTCGGATCCCTCGTCGTCCTCGGCGTACCGTCGGTGCTCATTCCCAACGGCCTGTTCGCACGGGAGATCGCCCCCACCTGGTGGTCCTATCCCGTGTGGGTGGTCACCGCGGTGCTCGCCGGCCTGCTGATCGCGACCTACGCCGGGCCGCGTGGCGGGGAGACCTGCCCCACGCGCGCCGACCGCAAGGGGCTCGCCGGCGGACTGCTCGCCTGGTTCGCGATCGCCTGTCCCGTCTGCAACAAGCTGGTGCTGTTGGCCCTGGGCTACTCCGGTGCCCTGGCCTGGTTCGCCCCACTCCAGCCGGTGCTTGCCGTCGTCGGAGTGGGCCTCCTCGTCCTCGCGCTGCGGATCCGACTCCGTCGCGCCACTCCCACACCCGCGGCGTCGGGGCGCGACGCCTCCACAGAGGAACCGGTCGCCTGACCCCCCGGTGTCCCGGGACGGAGTAGGGGGCGGAGCTATTCTGATCATGTTCGGCGCCAACCCGGGAGGCATCCAGCATGACCAGCGGTCCAGGAACCCATCGCACGCGGATCGGCTCCCTGGAAGTGGACCTTCCCCTGGTTCGTGTCAACGACCAGCTCACCATCGCCCTGCTGATGACGATCGACCACGGCGTGTCCTTCATCGAGACCGCGGGCGGGGAGTTGGCCGAGGCCCTGCGCGACCTGCGGCCTGAGGTGGTCGTTTCCGCCGCGACGCTGGGGATCCCCGTCGCGTTGGAGGTGTCACGCGGTCTCGGCCTCGACGACTACGTCATCCTGCAGAAGACCCAGAAGGTACACCTGGGTGACGCCCTGGCCGAACCTGTCGACTCCGTGACCACCGACGCCGCCCAGACCCTGCTCCTGGACCGGGCCCGCGTGGACGCGGTGCGCGGCCGCCGCGCCGTGTTCGTCGACGACGTGCTCTCCACCGGTTCCTCGGCCGCCGCGTCCCTGCGCCTCCTCCGCCGCGCCGGCGCGGCGGTCGTCGGCGCCGGCTTCCTCCTGGAGGAGGGCGACACCGGGCGGGCCGCACTCGCGGAGTACACCGACGTGGTCCGCTCGCTGGGCACCATCCCGGTCTTCACCTCGTGACCTGACGCCGCCCGCGCACCGCGCCCGCCTCACCGGGAAAAGTCGTCGAGAGCCTGTGGGCGAGTGTGTCTCCGTACGAGCGTGGGGTATCGATCCTCTAGATCCCCCACGGGAGGGCCGCGTGACCCATCCTGGTTACTCGACACTGTTGAACCTGGCCCCCGACGACGCCTGGCGGCGCGCACTGGAGGCCGCCCCGCGTCACCTGTTCGTTCCCCGGGTGGCCGCGACCGACCAGTTGCTGGACCGGGACCGCGATCCGGACGCGTGGTGGGCCGCGGTCGCGGGCGACACCGCGATCGTCACGCAGGTGGACGACGGGCGCAGCGATCTCTCCGTGGCCGGGAGTCCGTCGAGTTCCACCACCCTGCCCAGCCTCGTGTTCGAGTTCCTGCGGCTGCTGGACCCCTACGTCGGCGATCGGGTGCTGGAGATCGGGACCGGTACGGGCTGGACGGCGGCGTTGCTGTCGGCCCGGCTCGGGGCGGAGAACGTGACGTCCATCGAGGTGGACCAGGCTGTGGCCGCCCAGGCGAGAGCGAACCTGAATGACGCCGGCCTCGCGCCGACGCTGGTCACGGGGGACGGGTCCGCTGGTCACCCGAGCGGCGCGCCGTACGACCGGGTACACATCACCTGCGCTGTGCGCGAGATCCCCTACGCCTGGGTGGAGCAGAGTCGACCTGGCGGGAGGATGGTGTTGCCCTGGCTGCCCAACCACGTACGGGGACACACGGTGGTGCTGACGGTCGCCGACGGCCGGGCGGTGGGGCGGATTGGTGACGTCACCACCTACATGATGCTGCGTGGCCAGCGCGAGGACTTGGTGCGGCCCTCCGGCACGGCGCGAACCCACACACCTCGCGTCGACCCCCGTCGCATCGCCGCCGCCGGCCCGGGATTCCTGGTGGTGCTGGCCGCTCTCGCGCCGGGCCTGCGGGTCGCCAGGATGGAACCCTCGGGGGAGATCGGGCTGCGGCACGGTCCGAGTGCCTCCTACGCCAACCGTCGCCCGAGCGAGGTGGGGGGAGGCTTCGTCGTCACGGAGCTGGGATCCGCCGCGCTGTGGGAAACGCTGGAAGCCGCCTACCTCGCGTGGCTCGAACTCGACTCCCCTCCCGCGGAGCGGTTCGGTCTCGTCGTCGACAGAGCGGGTGAACACCTCTGGCTCGACCAGCCGGAGAACCGAGCAACGGAGATCCCCCAAGGGGCAAGCATGAGAAAGAAGTGAACCGCGTCGGCTGCGGCGGCAGGAAGACCGTTCCCGAATCTCAGGACGGGAAGGTCATCCAGGTCCCCTGCCCGCTGTGCAACGGAACCGGAAAACAGCCGTAACTGGTGGACATACCCCCAGGGACCTGAGAACCCTCGACGCTGCGTCGTGGAGAAATCGATGGCTGACCCCGGCGGTGTTCGGTAGCCTCCGGCGCTATGGACGACCAGCACTTCCTCACTACCGTCGCGGACGCGCTCCACGGGCTTCCCACGGTGGAGGCCGTCACCCTGGGGGGCTCTCGGGCGCAGGGCACCCATCGGTCGGACAGCGACTGGGACTTCGCCATCTACTACCGGGGTGATTTCCGGCCACAGGACCTGCGGGACCTGGGCTGGGAAGGGGAGGTCTCCGAGGTCGGTGGGTGGAGTAGTGGCGTGTTCAACGGTGGGGCATGGCTGCGTGTCGAGGACCGCCCCGTGGACGTCCACTACCGTGACCTGGACGTCGTCGAAGACCAGGTCGCGAAGGCCACCGCCGGCGAGTTCCAGGTGGAACCGTTGATGTTCCACCTGGCCGGGATCCCGAGCTATCTGGTGGTGGGAGAACTGGCGATCCACCAGGTGCTCCGGGGCGTTCTCCCCAACCCCGACTATCCGCCGGCCCTGCGCCACGCGGCACCGCCGGTGTGGTCCGGCCAAGCCGACTTCACCCTCCTCTACGCCGAACACAACCATGCTCCCCATGGACGCCTCGCCCCAGTGCGCCGGCATGATGGCCGTCGCCGCGTCCCAGTACGCGCACGCCATTCTCGCCAGCCGTGGAGAGTGGGCCACCAACGAGAAGACTCTCCTGGACCGGGCCGGCCTCCGGGGCGTCGACGCCATCATCGCCGGAATGACGCCGGACCCGTCGACACTCGCCGCGGCCGTGGCCCACCTGCGCCGACTCGGGCACGAACGTCTCGACGCCGACTGACCCCGCGCGTCACCTCTGGAATGTCAGCCGTGAGGGGGACAGTAGAGGTATGACAACGCCGCGTCCCGCCCCGAACAGCACCCCACCCGTGGTCCTCGTCCCCGGATACTGGTTGGGCGGGTGGGCGTGGGACGCCGTGGCGGATCGGCTGCGGGACCTCGGGCATCCGGTGCACGCGGAATCCCTGCCGGGACTGGAGTCCGCCTCCACCCCCCGCGCGGGTGTCCGTTTCGCGGACCACCGGGAGGCGGTCGTGGAGACCCTGCGCAGCGAGGACTCTCCCCTCGGTCCTGGTCGCACACAGCGGAGGCGGCGCGGTCGCGACGGCGGCGCTCGACACGACACCGGACTCCGTGCGACGGGTGATCTACGTGGACAGCGGACCGGTGTCCGACGGCCACATCCCACGCCCCGACCTGCCGGCCGACGTGGTCGAGATCGACCTGCCCCCGCTGGACGAGATGGACGCGATGGGCGCGAGCCTCGACGGCCTCGACGACAACGCCCGCCAACGCTTCCAGGACTGGGCGCTGCCCCACCCGGCGGGCACGCTCCGCGAACCGATCCCCCTGCGTGACCCCCGGCGGAACGACACCCCAGCCACGATGATCTGCTGCTCCATCACCAGCGACACCGTGCGCCAACTCGCCGCGGCGGGCTCGGACATGTTCGCCCCAGTGGCCCAGCTCAACCACGTCACCTTCGTCGACCTCCCCACCGGACACTGGCCCATGTGGTCCCGACCGATCGACCTCGCCGACGCGATCTCCGCCGCCGCGCGGGACTGAGGCGCCGACCACCGGCTTGACCTTCCCACCGTGGGAGGCCGCATAGTCGTCGCATGTTCACGATCGGTGCGTTCGCGCGGATGGTGGGGATCTCCGCCAAAACACTGCGCCACTACCACGACCAGGGCCTGCTCGTCCCCGCTTGGATCGACCCCAACACCGGCTACCGCTCCTACACCCTGCGCCAGATGGACGACGCCGCCCGGATCTCGGTGCTGCGGCGCGGAGGGATGCCACTGGCTTTGATCCGGGTCGTGTTGGAGCATCCCGAGCGGGCCGAATCCGTCATCCGGGAGTTCCAGGAGGAGCTGCGCCGGCGTCGACTGGAGGAGGACGAGGCGCTGGAACAGGTGGCGACCGCCGCGACCCGGGAGGACATCGCCGCCCGTACCCGCCGTGTGCCCGCCCGCTCCTACGCCGCCGTCGACGTCCGGGTTGAGGGCGCCACTGACGATGATTCCGACAGGTTGGTCGAGGAGGTCAACGCGCGCGTCGACGCCCGGGCCACCTGGCTGCGGGGTCTCCTCACCTCGGCGGGCGTCGCGCCGGTCGGAGAGTTCTGGACCGTGCTCGGCACCGCGGACGAGGCGCTGGCCGTCACCGTGCACTGGCCCCTGCCCGACTCCGCCACCAGCTCGTACGTGGAGTCCCTCGCCGAGGGAGTTCACTACGGCCGCCTTCCCGCCCGCGTCGAGTCCTTCGTGGAAGTTCCCCGCCCCGACCGGGACGGCGACGCGTCGATCCAGCTCGCGATGTCCGCCGTACTGTCGACCGCGCCCGATGGCGCGGAGGACATGAGAGGGATCCGCCAGACGCTGCACGGCGATCGGGCCACCGTGGAGTACGCCCTCACCCTGGAGGAGGACGAGTGACGCCCCGGGAACCGAGCGCTTCCCCAACCGGGATCCCTCCAGCGGAGACGCCGGTCAAGGCCTTACGGTTCGCCCAGCTCGGCCGGCCCGCTCTGGGCCGGTCGCTCGGGCGGACAGTGCTGGCCTTGGTTTCCCTCGGCGGCCTGACGCTGGTGAGCGCCGCGGTGGTGATCGTCGTGCTGGTGATGACCGGTGTGGGGGAGGTCCTCCTGGCGGACGAGGCGTGGCTAACCGGCCCCGCCGGTGTGGCGCTGGGACTGTTGGCGATGCCGGTCGTCCTGCTGCCCGCCACATGGCTCACCGCCCGTTGGGTGCTGCGTATGCGACTCGGTGAGGTCTGTTCGGTCACGGGACGGTTCCGTTGGTGGCTGTACTGGCGGGGATTCGCCGCCGCCGGGGTCGTCGTTGTCGCCTCCACTGTGTTGTCCCACTGGTTGGGAGGACAGACGGTCGGCACGCTGTCCACCCACTGGCTTGTGGTGGTGGTCATCCTCGTGTGCGGCGTGCCCCTGGCGGCGTTCGTGGAGGAACTCACCTATCGCGGGGTTCTGACCCACATCCTGGGCGCCCGGTGGGCGGCTCCCACCGTGGCGGTCGCGGTCCCCGCCGTCGTCACCTCGGCCCTGTTCTCCCTCGCCCACGGGCCGGCCGGCGCCCTCCCCTTCCTCGCCCACGCGGTCGGCGGGGTGGCCTACGCCGTCCTCTGCGACAGGACCGGCGGTCTGGAGGCCTCAGCCGCGGCCCACACCGCCTGGAACCTCGTCCTGCTCGGTTCGGTGAGCCTGTTCGAGGGGTCGGCGGAGGTCGTCGGCCCGGTCGCACTCGCGGTTCCGCTGCTCCTCACCGACCTGGCGATCGTGGCGGCGTTCCTGCTGACGCTCCGGGGGAGCGGCGTGCGGCGTCTGCGCCCCGTCCAACCCGATGCCGGGACGGTGCTCCAGCCGTGACGTCGGCGCGGTGTCCGGAGCGGGACAGTCGAGGGACTTGAGGCGGACACGGGGATACGCTTCGCCCATGCACCGTGAAGGGCGCGTCCCCGACACCCTCCCCCTGGTCCTGTGGCGGTCCCGGCGCCGGATCGCGTGGTGGCCGGGGGCCCTTATCGGGATGGTGTGGATCGCGACCGTCGGCCTGGTTCTCCGCAACGTCTTGGACTCGCTGCGGATCGACGTCCCCGACGAGGTGCTCTACCCGCTGGCCCTTCCGCTGGGAATCATCGTCGTGGCGATCGCGTCGGTGTCCCACACCCGCACCTACCGACGCGACGCCGCACGCCACGGACCGATGATCGCCGCCGACAGTGAAGGACTGTGGTTCCGGATCGTCGATTCACGTGTCTCCGCCGGGGTATGGCTCGCCTGGCACGAGGTCCTGGACATCGGTGTCACCACCACCGAGGTGCCCAACGAGCCGGAGCGCACCGAACGTTGCCTCTACGTCCACCCCGCGAACTCCGCGCTGGAGTCGTTGGTCGACCCCGAGCTGCGGGACCACGTCCGCGACTCCATGTCCCTCCATCGGGTGCCCTTCGTCCTGCGCGAGAAGGAACTCCCGGACACCGCGGATCGGGTCGTGGACCAGCTCCGTCGGCTCGCCGCAGGCCCTGACGAGGTCGGCCCGTCGAGCGGAGCCTGGCGACCCGTGGAGGAGTAGTGGGCTCGCCGAATGTGGCCAAAGAGCAGATGTGGGCGCGTTTGTCCTGGTGAAGCGCTGGACCAGGCGAAGCGGCGGCGTGGGAGGTAAGAGTGCTCTCCCTCCCCGGGCGCGCCGGACCGATTTGTCGTCGCGACCATGCACACCGCGGACAGGGTGCCAGAGACCTTCCCTACGTCCTCGGAATGAGCGCCAATCAGGCGACGCCGTCATTCCTGGGCTGCCTCTCGAATTTGCTCGTCTTCGGACTGCTTTGGATCGGCGCCGAGTCGGTCGCCCATTCGTTGGGCACCTTCGCACAGATCGTCACATATGTGGTCGCCGTTCTCGTGTTCTTGATCTATTTGACCGCGACGATTCTGTTCGCCTTCTGGGACACGCGCCGCGAAGCCGAGACGAAGGGTGCCCTGGTCGGCGCCGACCGCGAAGGGATATGGCTGCGGATCGTGGACAAGACGTGGGGGGCGCGTCGGAAGAGCGTGGGCCGTTCGCCGCGCCCGCGCGCCGGGGGCTAGGGTCGCGGGCATGGATCGTGGCTCGAGGGTTCCCGACACCCTGACTTTCGTCGTTCACCCCGACGCCCGTCAGGGCAGGTTCCTGCTGCCTACCGGCATCGCCGCTCTGGTGTTCGCGGCGGCACTGGCCCTGGTCAGCGGATACCGGCTTGCCATCGGCGCCGGGGACTTCACCGACATGATGGCGGTCATGTTCGCCTTCGCGATGCTGGTCACGGGAACCGCCGTTCTCTTGGCCCGTAGGACGGTGTTCCGCAACGGTCCGGTGCTCGGCGCCAACCGTAGCGGTCTGTGGCTGGCGGTGGGCGGTCTGCTCTCCCCGGTCGTGCTTCACTTCACGTGGACGGAGGTCACCACCATCGGTGTTCGGTACGTCAACGAGCGTCGTAAGCGCGGCCCCCGCCTGGGGGTGACGCTCACCGACGAGGGGCGCGCGGAACTCGACACGGACCCGCGGCAGAAGGCATCGGCCCGCAAAAGCACCGCGCTGTTCCAGGCGGCCATCACGATCGACGCCCAGACCATGGACCGGCCACTGGAAGAGGTGCTCCGGAGTCTGCGGAAGCAGGCCCCACGCCGGGTCGAGGTGGAGACGCCCACCACAGACTGACCGGCACACCTCCGGAAAGCGCCCAGGCGACCGAGTCGTCAGGTCTTGGGCTGGCGGGTCAACCATCCCCAGAAGCTGCGGTAGCGGTGCCGGGCCTTGATCGTGCCGGACCGCACCTCGCCCTTCACCCGAAGCAGCGGCTTGGTCGGGTCGTGCGGCGCGCGCAGCTTGTTGACCACCGAGCCGCTGGTGGCCCACGCCTGGTCCATGTCCACGCCCCACCCACGCGGCACCACGAGAACGACCGACCCCGACCTGGCCCGCGCCTCGACCTCCACCACGCGGTGCGGGCAGTTCGCCTCGGTGAAGTCCAACTTGACCAGACCGGAGGTGCACTCGGCGTCGATGGTGTCAGGGACGTTCCAGGGGCCGTTGCGCTTCACCGTGCCGCTCTTGGTGCGCAGGTGCAGCGGCTCCGCGGTGACTCCGGGGACGGCGGGAAGGTCGGCCGTCAGGGTGTCGAGCTCTGCTCGGGTCTTGGCGGAGTAGGCGGCGGTCAGGCGATCGTCGAGCTCGGCCAGTTCCAACCGTCCCTCGGCCACGGCGTTACGGAGGAGTTCGGCGATCTCCTCACGGTCTGTGTCTGCGACGCGGAGAGCGGGGGTCTTCTTCTCGTCCGTCATCCATCGGCTCCGTGGCTCTGTACGGTATGGGTGTTTCCTGTCGAGGATAGACGGCGCGAGTGGTCGGGCAACACGGTCACGTGATCATCACGAGGGGTTGCGATCAGGTGACGGGTGCAACCAGGGAGGTCGGCGTCCCGTCGCACCCGTCAACTGGTACCTACCCACGGAGGGAAGGTCATGCGTCGTTCCCACACGCGTGCCTGGCGTCGGGGCCGCCTCGCGGCGGCCGCCGCGGCAGCGCTCCTCCTCGGAATCGCGGGATGCAGCGGTTCCTCAGACAACGCTGAGGAGGGTGCGGCCGACGCGCCGGCACCCCAGGGGCCCGGAGCCCTTCCCCTCACGCAGCCCGACCCGAACATCGACGGCAACTTCACCGACTACGGCGTCAACCCCGAGATCGACACGGCGGAGGACAACAAGTCCACCTTCGCCCTCGACGTGGACACCGGTTCCTACTCCATCGTTCGGAGCCATCTCGACCAGGGGCTCCTCCCCGACGAGGCCGCGGTGCGCACAGAGGAGATGGTCAACTACTTCCCACAGGACTACGACGCGCCGGCCGAGGGACTCCGGGCACACATCGACGGGACCAGCGTGCCGTTCCTCGACGACTCCACACGTCAGGTGCTGCGGGTGGGAGTGCAGGCCGCGGAGGTGGAGCCCGAGGACCGGCAGCCCGCCACGCTCACCTTCGTGATCGACCGTTCCGGGTCGATGGAGGGCCGCAACATGGAGATGGTGCGGTCGGCGCTGCACACCCTGGTCGACGGCCTCGATCCCGAGGACGAGGTGGGGATCGTGACCTACGGGGACGACGCCACACACGAACTGGAGACGACCCCGGCCTCAGAGGAGACCGCGATCCGGTCGGTGATCGACGACCTCCGCCCGGACGGCTCCACCTACACCGAGGCCGGCCTCAGAGCCGGATACGAGGTCGCGGCGGAGAACCAGCGCGACGACGGAATCAACCGCGTCATCCTCCTCTCCGACGGCGTCGCCAACGTGGGCGAGACCGATCCCGAGGTGCTCGCCGACGACATCGTCTCGCCCATGGCGGAGGACGTTCCGCTGCTCACCGTGGGCGTGGGGATGGACGTCTTCAACGACCCCCTGTTGGAGCAGCTCGCCAATCAGGGGGGCGGCTTCTACACCTTCGTCGACAGCGAGCACGAGATCGAACGGCTCTTCGCCGACGACCTCACCGGGACGCTGGAGGCGGTCGCCACCGACGCCCGGGTCCAGGTCACCTTCGACCCCGACGAGGTGGAGAGCTTCCGACTTCTGGGGTACGAGAACCGGCAGATGGAGGACGAGGAGTTCCTCGAGGAGGACGCCGACGGGGGACACCTGGGGGCCGGACACTCGGCCACCGCCCTGTACGAGGTGGCCATGCCCAACGTGCGGGAGAGCGCGGACGCCGCGGAGGTGGCGCAGGTCGAGGTGCTGTGGACCGATCCGGACTCCGGCGAAACCCTGCAGGACGTCACCACCCTGCAGCACAAGGATCTCGCGGAGGCCTTCAACGAGGCGCCCGACGCCCTCCAGGAGACGATCCTCGTGGGCGCGTTCGCGGAAGGGCTGCGCGGAGCACCGTGGGGTGAGGAGATCGCGATGGGAACCGTGGCGACGAACGCGCGCCGTCTCGCTGACGACCAGCCGAGCGACCGCCCGTTCGGCGAGTTCGCGGACCTCGTGGAGACCGCCACCGAGCTCTGACCGTCGTTTCGGCGCCGTGGTCCGGACGGGCCGTGAGGTCCGGGACGACGAAGAGCCGCGGAGGGCCCAGGCCCTCCGCGGCTGGTTTCCCCCTAGTGACGGTCAGTCTGACCAGGGGAGGAACCGGCGCTTACGCGCCCACCACACGGCCGCCGTGCCGCCTCCCATCAGGAGCAGGCCCACAGACGTCAAGCCGATCAGCGCACCACCGGTGACCGGCAGTCCGCCACCCGGCTCCTCCTCCCCGGGCCCCGGCGTGGGCTCGGGCGTGGGGCTCGGAGTCGGGCTGGGTTCCGGTTCGGTGTCGCTGTTGGTGATGGAACAGGTGACGTCGTCCCCGGGCCCAATCTCGATCTCCGCCCCCTCGGACGTCTCCTCCTCGTCGTCCCAGCGGCAGGTCCAGTCCGAGGCGACGTAGCCCTCAGGTCCGTCGGCCTCGGAGAGGACGTAGGCACCTTCCTCGACCTCGACGTTGGTGACCTGCTCGGACCCACTCACACCAGAGATCGGGGTCGGACCGTCCGCGACGAGTGTCCAGTCCTCGGGCTCGGCCTCGCCACCGTGGGTGTTCTCCACGTTCTTCTCCAGGGTCAGCCGCGCCTCCTTCGCACACGTGACCGTGTTGGTGACGGTGGCGTGGGTGCCGCCCTTCTCGACCGTGACGTCGTGCGGGAGGTCGACGGCCGCGAGCTCCCCGTTGATCTCGGTGACCTGGGTGAGGTCGACGGTGCAGCGGTCGGGCACGTCGACGGTCTCGTCGATCGTGGCCTCTTCGCCGACCTTGTAGCCCTCGCGTGGGACGCCCCAGTCCTGGTCGGAGGCGCCTTCGTCGCCTGGTCCGGTCAGGGTGAGCTGGGCGTCGAACCCGTCGGGCTGGTCACCTTCCTCGTAGGTCTCGCCGTTGATCTCCCACGTCTTGTCCACGGTCAGGCCCTGCTTGGGCTTCTTACAGGTGACCGCGTTGGTGACGGTGGCGTGGGTTCCGTCCTTCTCGACGGTGACCTCCGCGGGGAGGTCCTCGGTGACCGCGTCGCCGTTGATCTCGGTGACCTGGGTGAGGTCGACGGTGCAGCGGTCGGGCACGGTGACGGATCCGTCGATCGTGGCCTCTTCACCGACTTCGTAGCCCTCGCGCCCGACGCCCCTGTCCTGGTCGGAGGCGTCTTCGTCGCCGGGCCCGGTCAGGGTGAGCTGGGCGTCGAAGCCGTCGGGCTGGTCACCCTCCTCGTAGGTTTCGCCGTTGATCTCCCACCGCTTGTCGACGACGAGGTCCTGGTCGGGCAGAGGCCGGTTGTAGATCGTGCAGGTCACCACGTCATCGGCGGGCATGTCGATCGTGAAGCCCGGGTTGGCCGGATCGGAATCGTCGTTCTCGACCGGGATCGGGTCACCCTGGAAGTCCCGACACACGGCGTTCTGGCCGTCCTGGGTGACCAGCGTGTAGCCATCCCGCTGTGTCTCGTGGACGGCGACTTCGGCGCTGTCGGCGCTGCCATCGAAGGTCAGTGGGAAGGTGACGGTGCCGGTCCCGTCGCCGGTGGTGCTCTGGGTGTCGGGCAGCCCGCCGACGTCGCCGTTGGGCGCGTCACCGGAGATGTTCAACCCGGACCCCATAGGTATCGCGCCGGAGATGTCGTCGCCGGTGTTCTCCTGGGGCACGACCTTGTTGACCACATTCAGCGAGTTGCCGCACATCTCCAGCATGAGATCGCGCAGCGCGGGCCCGACCGCGTCCAAGTCGTCCGCGTCCACGGCGCAGACGCCCCCGTCTGGGTCGACCGGATCGCTGGCGTCGGCGGCGAAGAGGCCGATGCCAGCGCCCTCCAGCGGCGTCGCACCGTTGACGTTCCCGTCGATCGTGGCCCGGTCGGCCCCCGGGGCCACCGAGATGACGGACTCGTCATCGGCCGGGGCCGGGACGTACTGGGCCTCGGTCTCCGGTTGTGCCAGAGCCGGTCCCGCGGTGAGAACACCGGCCGTCATCACGGTGCCGAGTGTCGTCGCGGCAGCCACCGCTCCGACCGCCCAGGAACACCACCCAGGTATGCCCGCACCTAATATGCCTCTTCGCGCCATTGTCTACCTCGCTCGCCAAATAACTCCAGTCGATCACTAACGGTAGTTTTATATAGCTCTTAGTAGTCGCTGTGGATATTCGTCGGCGTGCCCCCGAAAACCCCTGGTGATAGGTGAAATGTCGGAAATGTGCATCAGGCACACTGGTCCTCGACATCCATTCCGCCCGGAGAGCCCGTGCACACAGTTACGACAATCCAGCAGATAGCCTCGCCCACGCTGGACGCGGTGTTTCTCGCGATCACATTCCTGGGAAACGCCGAGGCCTACATCGCGCTGCTCGCGGTGATCTACCTTGCCGTCAACGCGCGACTGGGGCGTCAGGCCGGTGTCTATCTCTTACTGAGCGCGTTTCTGAACGCGCACCTCAAGGAGATCGCGCACACCGCGCGCCCGTTCGAGGTGAATCCGGGGGTCGTGCGCGGTGACCTCGCCCTCGACACCGCCGGCGGCGCCAGCTTCCCGAGCGGGCACGCCCAGATGAGCGCCACGTTCTGGGGATACCTGGCCGTTCGTGTTCATCGGGGCTGGTTCTGGGGTGTCTCGATCGCCCTCGTGGCGCTGATCTCGTTCAGCCGGCTCTACCTGGGCGTGCACTGGCCGGTCGACATCTGGGGCGGCCTGGGCATCGCCGTGCTCGTCATCCTGCTCGCCCTGGCGACCGATCGCTACGTCGTTCCCCGACTGCGGATGTGGCCGCGACCGCTTCTGTTCACCCTGGGCCTGCTGGTCCCGTTCGCGCTCCACCTGGTCCTGGGGACGAACGACTCCGACCTGCTCCTCGGCGCCATGGCGGGCTTCCTCACCGCGCCGATGGTGGTGACGCACCGGGTGCCACGGGGGTTCTGGCGTCGCGTGGCACTCGCGACCGGTGGACTCGTGGTGATCGCGGCCCTGATTCTGGGCTCCAGCGCGCTGCTCCCCGACGTCGTCAAGGACAGCGCGCTGGGTGGCTTCCTGCGCTACCTCGCGGTGGCGTACGTGGGTCTGGCCCTTATCCCGTGGCTGGCGCGGCGCGTCGGCCTGGCACCGGACGAGGGGCAGGAGCCGACTACAGCCGGGCCCGTTTGAAGTTGATCTCGGCGTTGGCGCCGGTGTCCGGGCTGACGATCACTTCCTGGGCGGCGGCGATGTCGTCCACGACGAACTCGGCGTCGACGTCCACGTTCCGCTTGACCAGGCCCAGGGCGATGGGGCCCAACTCGTGGTGACGCGCGGACGTCCCGACGAAGCCGACGGTCTTGTCCCCGAGCATGACCGGTGATCCGCGCTCCGGCAGGCGCTCGGCGCTGCCGTCCAGGTGCAGCAGCACCAGACGGCGTGGTGGCCGCCCCACGTTGTGGATCTTGGCGATGGTCTCCTGGCCCGGGTAGCAGCCCTTGTTAAGGTGTACGGCCGTCTCCGACCAGCCGGTCTCGTGCGCGATCGTGCGGTCGTCGGTGTCCAGGCCGTGGCGTGGGTGGTGCGACGCGATCCGCCAGGCCTCGTAGGCCCACATACCGGCGGTGGCCGCTCCCGCCTCGCCGAGCCGCTCAGCACTGGCGACGAGGTCGGTGCGGGGGAGGAGCAGGTCGATCGCCGCCGGTCCGCGCAGAGCGATGGCGGAGTCGAGTCCGGCGGCTTTCACGACCGCGTCGCGCTCGGGGCCCACCACGGAGATCACCGCGAAGTCGGGGGAGAGGTCCTCGACCTCCACCTGGTAGAGGAACCGCATCTTGTCGAGGAACTCCACCACGGAGGCGCCGGCGCCGGGCTCCACGTGTGCCCACACCGCCGAACCGTCGTCCACCAGGTAAAGGTGGTCGTGCACCCGCCCGTTGGCGTCCAGCCGCAGCGCCTCGGTGGCCGTCCCCGGTTCCAGCTTCTCCAGGTGTTGGCTGGTCAGGGTGTGCAACCACGACAGCCGGTCCGGTCCGGAGACGCGCACCACGTCACGGTTGCTCCGGTCCACCCAGGCGGCGGAACGCTCCATGGCGCGTTGTTCGGTCACGGGGTCGGAGTAGTGCGCGGCGACACCTTCGTCGGGGGCGCCGGCGGCGACCGCTCCGGGACGGTTGAGGAACGGGGAAGTCATATTCCGAAGAACCCTACTGGTCGGTGCTGCATTCCCGGCACCGGCCGAAAACGGTGAGGTGTCGGGCGTCGGCGTCGAACGCGTGGCTGTCCCTCAGCTCGGCCACCATCGAGGAGGCGACGCTGAGGGGGATGTCGGACACGGCCCCGCAGCCGCGACACACCAGGTGCAGATGGTCGGCGTGCTCGGCGAGGTGATACGCCGTCCCCTGTCCGAGGTGGGTGTGGGTGACCAGTCCAGAGCGTTCCAACGCGTCGAGCGTGCGGTAGATGGTCGAGAGGTCGATCCCCTGTCCGGTGTGCTCGCGGATCGCGTCCGGCGTCGCATGATCCAGATCACGCACCGCGTCCAGGATGAGGCGTCGTTGCGGCGTCACCCGGAAGCCACGGGATCGCAGCTCCTCAGCCCAGGTCTGTGCCATGGCCGCAGTCTACCGATGCTTCTCCGCGTGGCCTGGTCTCTCCGCGCTCAGCCGGGATCCGGCATGTGGCTTGCGGGTGTCCTGGGACGGCGCCCGCGGAAGCCGACGCAGGCCGGAAGGGCCCACCCTCGGCGATCGGCGGTGCGACAGCAAACCCACCCCCGTGACGGGTGGACGCCCTCCCCCGTGGGGGAGACGACGAAAAAAGCGCTTGCTTGCCTGGAAGCGACCGCATAACGTCATGTCCACGCAAGAAAGGAGGTGGTCCAAGAGTGATGAAGCATTGGACTTGCGAGGTGTCCGCCCGCTAGGGGCGCGACCCGTACGTCGTTATGGATCGCGTCAGCGAATCCACTGTGGACACCCGGAGCCCCCGGACGGTCGGTCAGTCCAGCCGACCCCGCCGACATCGGCGGAGTACGTCCGGGGGCTCCGCCATGTCCAGCGCGCGTGAACCGTCGGCTCCGCGTCGGCGCCGAGGCGTCAGGCGCGTTTGAGCTGGGCGGACATCTGTCGTTTGCCCTCGCCGCCGTGCAGGTCCCACGCGTAGCCGAGCGCGGCGCGGTCCGCGCCGATCAGGCCGTACAGACGGTGGCCACCGGCCACCTCTCCGGCCGTGTCGCTGCGCAGCACCGCGTCGGTCACCAGCTCGATCCGGTTGGCGAACACCGTCCCGTAGTAGAGCTCGGTGAAGCCCTCAGGGTGTACGAAGAGGGCCTCCACGTGTGGAGCCGGCTCGCCGTCGTTCTCCTCCGCCGCGCGTTCCGCGTCGGGGCGGGCCCGCCAGTATCCCGACTCCGAGGTCAGGGTCGTCGCCGGCGTGCCGTCGGCGTTGAGCCGCCACGCCGTGGCCCGGTACTCCAGGTAGGAATCCGTACGCCGGATGAACTCGACCTCCTGCCCGAACTGCTGTTCCTCACCGTCCGGGAAGTCCGTGACTCCCACGCCCTCCCAACGACCAACGAGGAAGGACAGTCGGTCCAGGCCCGTGCGCGATTCATCCCCCATGGTGCAGAGACTATCGGGAGCGTCGAGGTCCCCGTTCCCGCCGGCCTCACCATCTAGGGTTGACCTATGCTGCACAGGCTGGTGATCGAGGTCACCGCGGGGGCGGAGTCGCCGGAGCGGGTCAACCAGGCGTTCACTGTCGCGGCGTCCGCCGCGGCCAGTGGGGTGGAGGTGTCGCTGTGGCTCACGGGTGACGCCGCCTGGTTCGCGGTTCCGGGACGTGCCGAGACCTTCGACCTCACCTACGCGCCGCCGCTCGCCGACCTCATCGGCGGGATCCTGGCCGCCGGAAGCATCACGGTGGGCACCCAGTGCGCGGCGCGGCGGGGCCTGTCGGAGAACGACCTCATCCCCGACATCGTGGTGCGCGGCGTCCCCTCCTTCGTCGAGGAGATCACGCGGGACGGAACCCAGGCACTCGTGTATTGACGTGGGTGCGTCAGCCCCGCCTCAGCGGGTGCGGGTGCACACCCACATGGTGGGGGAGGGAAAGTACTGACGGGGCGGAGAAAACCTGATGGAGGGTGCCCCGGGGTGGGTCAGACCTCCACGATGACGGTGAACGGGCCCTCGTTGACGAGCTCGACCGACATCTGCGCGCCGAACTCCCCGGTCTCCACGTGCGCCCCGAGCTCACGAAGTTCCTTGACCACGGCGTCGACCCGCGTCTGCGCGACCTCGCCGGGGGCCGCCGCCTGCCAGGTCGGCCGGCGCCCCTTGCGCGCGTCGCCGTAGAGCGTGAACTGGCTGACGACGAGGAGCCCGCCGTCGACATCGGAACAGGAACGCTCGCCCTCGAGAACGCGCAGCGTCCACAGCTTCTTCGCCATGCGCTTCGCCTCGGCCTCGGTGTCGGTGTGGGTGACGCCGAGGAGCACCATCAACCCTGGATCACGCACCGAGCCGACGACCTCGCCGTCGACCGAGACCGCGGCGCGACTCACACGTTGCACCACCGCACGCATTCCGCCTCCTGTTCTTCCGCGGCGCCCTAGCGAACGCCCGCAGTCGTGCGGACGGAGGGGCGGGTGTTGGAGATGACCCCGGACATGGTGCGGGTCAACGTCATGATGGAGTCGGTGAAGTCCTCCAGTCGCCACTCCGCCGGCGCGTGGTACCAGGGGAGGTCGTTGTAGTCGAGCTCCTCTCCCGCGGCGGCGAGGATCCCCGCCCACTTCTCCACCTGACCGAAGATGATCGCGTAGGGAAGGTAGCGGGAGAACAGGTCGACCCGGTCGTCCGTCGGAACCGACTGGGTGTGCGCGTCGGCCTGACCCAGCGCGGAACGGAACGCCAGGGTGTGGGCGAGTACGGTGCTGCCGCGCGCCGTCTTCGCCGGCATGTACTGGGCCCCCACCGTGACCGCCGAACCCGTGATGATCAGGGCGAGTCCGATGAAGGCCTGGTTGGTCAACGCGGCCAGGAGCGCGGTGACGAGGACGCCCCCGACGGTGACGGCGACTCCCGTCGTGGTCCACCGGTTGCGAACGACGTTGGGGCGCCGCGCGAACCAGCGCAGCCGCACCATGTCCTTGTACATCTCCTGGCGGATCTCCGGCAGCACCGTCGCGAGGTCGTCGCCGAGCTCCGACAGCCGCACGTGCGTCCGGTCGTCGAAGAGGGCGTCCAGCAGGATCTGCTCGTACCTGCGGAGGGGGTCGGCGTCGGCGGGCGGCGGGTAGCGGCGGAGTGTCCAGTCGGCCGCGGCGAACCGGCCGTGCGCCTCCTCGGTGATGTCCAGGTAGCCGCGGACCGCGAGGTCGATCACGGTGGCGGTGATGTCGACGATGTCGGCCTGCTCGTCGATCAGGGTGCCGATCTGGCCCGGATGGACGTCCTCGGGTGGCCGGAATCGGCCGGAGCCGCTCGACAGCCCCGGAAACGTGGACGTACCCTTGGCCAGCTCCCGCCGCAGCGCGCGTTCGTCCCGGCCCCGGGCCCAGATGAGCGCGACCAGGCCCCCGATGAGGGTGGCGGTGATCACGGCGAAGACACCGAAGCTGAACGGGGTGACCTGGAAGGCGGAGGCGAACGAGAAGTTGCGCTTCAGCTCGAGCTGCTCCGCCGCGGATCCCGGTGGGTAGTTGACGGCGACGCGCAGCGTCTCCCCGGGCGAGAGGTTGGCCTGCGTGAACCGCGCCATCGACGCGTCGGTGCCGCCCATGTCGGAGGACGTGCAGTAGATCGAGCTGCGCGGGTCGCCGGCGGCGCAGGACACGGCGAGGGGTTGCACCTCGGCGTCGACGGTCACGAGCGTCTCCGCGACCGGCATGGTGTACCCGCCCACCGCGTACCAGGAGAACTCGGTGGTGTCGCCCATGTCGGTGGTGGTTCCGGTGACCTCGTAGGTGAGGGTGACCGACACGGGCTCCGTCTCGTCCGACACGTCCTTCGCCTGGTCGAGGTCGATGGTCGCGGTGGCGAGCTGGTCCTGTTCGGTCAGCTCGAAGTCCAGCCGGTCCCCCTCGGAGTCCACGGCCTGCAGCTTCGAGATCTCGTACACCCGGTCGTGGTCACTGTCGTAGTGTTCACCGGTGACGAAGTCGCGTTGGAACGTGTCCGGCACGGACTCCGTGAACAGGATGTCCTCGCGGGCCTGCACGGTGCCGTCGCTGCGCAGGTAGAGGTTGATGGTGTTGGTGACGTCGGGCTCCGGTGACTGCCCCGGCGGAGCGGAGGCGGCCGCGCCGGGCGCGAGGACCCCGAGCGTGAGCCCGAACAGCACGAGCGAGGTCGCCACGGGGGCAACCCAACGCCTCGATCCACACCAGCCTCGCATTGCCCTGAGCTTATCCCGTCGGCCACCCGCGGCTCCGGTCCGCGCTTGGTGGAACCCGAACCGGTGTGACCTGGCCGGATCCACGACGTGGGATTGGCCTCCTCAAGGTCAACTCGGCAGGGTGCCCGGTTGGGCGGCATAATCGGTGTGGCCTTTGAGTGATTTGTACGCAGCCGTGCGGAGGAAGGAGTTCCGGCTCCATGGCGAACGGTGCGCTGCGCGAGATGGCCGAACGAGAGGCCCAGGCTCTGCGTGCCAGCGCGCCGCGCCCAGCGTTCGGCGTCGGGCTCCTCTCCGTCGTGACGACCGGGCTCGCCGCCGCGGGTATCGCGGGATTCGCCGTGGTCGCGACGTTCATGGGGGACGACGGCGCGGACATCCAGCGTGTGTCCGTGGCCTCCTCAGACACCTCGAGTCCCACTCCCGTGGACGACATCGACCGGGAGGCGGCCGCTGACCTCGTGGAGGCGAACCCGCTCTACGGCAGCGGACAGATGGAGCCGGGCGACTGCGACCGGCCGGATCTGGACACCGATGACCCCGAGTCGATGGCGGCCTTCCTACACGGTCTCACCGACTGCATGGATGAGACCTGGGAGGACCAGTTCGAGGACGGTGACAGTTCCTTCCACCCGCCCGTTCGCCACTTCTGGACGGTGAACGGGCAGAGCCCCTGCGGGCGATTCCCGTCGGCGGACCGCGCCGCGTTCTACTGCGAGATGAACCAGGGCCTGTACCTCGGCGTCGAGGACATCGTGCAGAGCTCACACGACTCGGAGGACTGGGAGTCCTACGCGATGCTCTTGAGCCACGAGTACGCCCACCACGTGCAGAGCGAGGCCGGGATCATCAGCGGCTACCGCGCGCTTCGGGCCAGGGAGGGAGACTCCGCCCGG
Organism: Spiractinospora alimapuensis; assembly: GCF_018437505.1. Classification (NCBI taxonomy): domain Bacteria; kingdom Bacillati; phylum Actinomycetota; class Actinomycetes; order Streptosporangiales; family Nocardiopsidaceae; genus Spiractinospora; species Spiractinospora alimapuensis. The sequence goes on from NZ_CP072467.1 coordinate 3,918,043, forward strand.
GGGGAGAGCTGGACGCGGCGCAACGAGCTGCAGGCCAACTGCTTCGGCGGCGCGTTCCTCGGCACCCTGGAGGACAGTCTTCCCATTGACGACGAATCGCGCGAAGAGCTTATTTCCGACGCGCGGGCGCGAGGTGACTCCGATGCCGCGGATCGCCGCACACACGGGACTCCTGACAACGGTGAGCTATGGGCGAATCACGGGTTCGACCGCATGGACCCGGCCGCATGTAACACTTGGGATGCAAGGGACGAATTGGTTGAGTAGCTGCGAGGCGCCGAAGACGTGGAGTCCCACCGGGCTGGGCGCGCCTTCCGGGGGCGGAGGGCGTGGCTGAGTTACTGCGGCATCGTGATCGCCACGGTCGCGATGGCGACGCTGGTGTGGTCCGCTGTCGCCTCGCCCGCACCCGTGCGATCCCAGGGCGGACTCGAGGAGCCGCCCATCCCCGACGCCGCCGCCGACGTGAGCCTCGAGACCGGTTGGGTGGAACGGCAGGACCTTCCGCCGCTCGACGACACCGACGACGACGCCTCAGCGGAATCCGACGAGTCGTCGGATTCCGACGAGGACGACGATGACCAGCCCTCCGGATGGGCCGCCCTCACCAGCAATCCGCTGTACGAGACCGACCGGCTCGCGCCGCGTCCCTGCCCCGTCCCCGACCTCGACATCGATGACCCCGAGTCGATGGAGGAGTTCCTCCACACCCTGACCGACTGTCTCGACGAGAGTTGGCAGACCCAGTTCGACCGTGCCGGACTGGAATTCGAACATCCGGAACGGGTGTTTTGGACCGAGCCGGGAACCAGTCCCTGCCGTGACTACCCCTCGCCCGCCGGGGCGTTCTACTGCCGGTCCAGCTCGGGGATCTACATGGGGCTCGAGGACGTCGTCGACAAGTGGAACAGGGAGACGAACGGGGTCGTCTACGCCTCACTCCTCGCGCACGAATACGCCCACCACGTGCAGGGCGAGGCCGGCATCCTGGAGTACTACCACGAGCGGCGCAGCGACGAGGAGGAGCTGAGCGACCGCAACGAGTGGACGCGTCGGAGCGAACTCCAAGCGAATTGTCTCGCCGGTGTCTTCCTAGGCGCCATCGAGGTTAGTTACCCTCTGTCAGAGGAAGACCGCGAAGTGTTTCTTGATGACGCTGAGGCGACGGCGGACCGGGACGGTGCGGACGACGAACGCACCCACGGCGCGCCGGAGAACAGTGTCCTGTGGAGCGAGCGGGGTCTGACAGAACAAACACCCGGTGCCTGCGACACCTGGAGCGCGGAGCAGTCCCTGGTCGAGTAGCGCACATCCCGAGCGGGAACGGTAGGGCGCCGTGGAAGGTCGCGACGAAGCGGTCGAGCTGCGAATCCACGGGATCGGGGGTGGTGGGGCGACCACCTTGCTCGATGCCGGGCCCGGGGAGCGTTTCGGCGGTGACGGACTCGCCGGCTTCTTCCGATCCCGCCCCACCAGCCACACCCGGACCCTGCCACGGACCGAGCGCGAGGTCTTCGTGTGGGGGAACCTCAACTCCGGTGAGGTGACACGGGCCTTCTGGCTGCTGCTCCTGCCGATAATGCTGGTCAACCTGGCCTACTGGATGCGCCCACGGAGGCTCGGCGGCACACCGTCCCGGGGCCACTGGATGGCCAACCGTGGGTACGACATCGTGGTCCGGGCACACGCCCTCGGGCTCACGATCCTCCTCACCCTCGCCGCCGCCGGAATCGGGATGGACCTCGTGGGCTGGCAGTGCGTCGCCCAAGGCGCGACCTGTGCGGACCTGCGCCCCTGGCTCGGGTTCCTCGCGTCCCCCGGATCCCCGTTGTCCAGCACGGGAACCGGGCTCGTCGTGGGCGCCGTCGTCCCGGTGCTGCTGGTCGTCGTGCTGTGGCGTCTGTCCCGACGCAGCGGCGACCGCTACGAGGCCGCCGTCCCCGACCGGCCGCGCCAGACAGCCGGCGACGACGAGCCCATCTCGCGGCGCACCGCCCCGCTGTCACACCCACTCTTCTGGGCCGGCCGTGGCCTGTTCGGCCGCCTGCGCTCCGCCCACATCGGATCGGCGATGACCACCATCGCCGTCGTCATGCTGCTCCCGCCACTGCGCTTCGACCACGGTGTCCTCGCGGTCATCGGGTGGGTGCTCATGGGGGTCGTCCTGCTGACCGGGCTGCTGTGCGTGCTCGCGGCCTGTCGCGCCGACCCCGGACCGATCGGGGAACGCCGAGCGGCCCGGATCGCGGCACGGGTCCGACTGTTCGCGGTGCTGCTGCTCTTCCTCGCCTGCGCGTACACCGTCTGGCCGCGACCCGGGTGGCAGGGGACGGGGGAACTGCCGGGGTTCGCGGCGGTACTTCACTGGGTGCTCATCGCGCTGATCCTGCTCTGCGTGGTGCTGTTCGTGCTTGCCTTCCTGCTGCACCGCGGCAACGAGGAGCGGTCCCACGTCGCGATGCTCGGCCTCGGCGGGCCGACCACGGTGGTTCTCGGCGTCCTGCTCGGTGGGGTGTTCACCGCCGCCCTGGGGTCCCAGGCCGCGCAGTGGCTGTCGGGGTGCCCCTCCTCCGGCGCGCTGTCGCGGGACTGTCTCTCCTTCGGCGTTCCGGCCGCCTACTCCTGGTTCCAACTCGCGTTCACCATCGTCGTCGCCATGTCGCTCGTCGGGGTGGGGGCGCTGTGGGTGGTCTCGCGACGCCGTGCCCGCCGGGCCCGTCGCGACGTCGCCGCGGAGTACGGTTACGCGACACGTCGGTGGCCGGCGCGGGACGAGAGCATCGCCCGCGCCCGGGCCCTCGCCTCGGTGACCGAGCTCGCCCCCTGGGTCGTACTCTCGCTGATGGTGCCCCTCTTCGTCCTCGGCGCGATGGGCAGCGCCGCGGCGCTGCGCTCCGAACACTTCGGGGCGGGCCTGCACGGCACCGCCGCCCGACTCGTGGACCTGGTGCTCACCGTGGGATCCGTCCTCGGAGCCCTGTTCCTCGCCGTCCTCGTGTGGTTGGGGCGCAGCGCCCTCCGGGACCGCCCCACCCGCGAGGTGGTGGGGATGCTGTGGGACATCGGCTCCTTCTGGCCCCGCGCCGCGCACCCGCTGGCCCCGCCCTGCTACTCCGAGCGGGCCGTACCCCAGCTCGTCAGTCGCACCATGTCCCTGACCGACCTCGGCTTGGGCGTCGTGCTCTCCGGCCACTCGCAAGGGTCGGTCCTCGCGGCCGCCACCGTGTGGCAACTACCGGAACGATGCCTGGAACGGGTCGCTCTACTCACCCACGGATCGCCGATCTTCCGGCTCTACGCTCGGTATTTCCCCGCCTACTTCGGGCCGCGGGCGCTGCGGGAGCTCCATGGCCGGGCCGCCATGTGGCGCAACCTGTGGCGCACGACCGACCCCATCGCCGGGCCCGTCCACCTGGACGCCTGTCCCAACGGAGCCACCGTGCTCCCGGAACGTCCGTTGCCCGACCCGCGCTACTACCACCGGCGACCGGGCGAGGCCGTGGCCGACCCGATCCAGACCCACTTCTGGTACACCCGCGACGAGGCCTATCCGCGCACCCTGCGCGAGACGGTCGGCGCGGTGCGCGACGCGGACGGCCCGGCGGCCTACCAGGGTCCGTAGGGGCCCTGACCGCCGCGTCCACCCTCGACGGCGCGCACCGCGGGGCGGACGTCGACGATGAAGATGATCGCGACCACCAGCGCGGCGAGGGTCAGGAAGCGGAACGGCAGCAGATTGAACACCGACAGGGCCGACACCACGGACGCGACGGACAGCAGGATGGTCCACAACTGCTTGGTCTGCTTGTTCGCCGCGTCGAACGCGTCGGGACGGGTGCGGATACACACGAACAGGGCGTAGAGGGAGGTGAACATGGTGGCGACGAACACCAACCAGAAGACGAAGTTGAAGAACTCTGCAACCTGCATCGACTCACGCCCCAGGATCGGGTAACCGGCCGCGGTCACGGCCCCTTCTCACCCTAGACAACGACGCTGGGTGCCACGAAGTGCCCACACACCGGAAACGGCGCGGTGCGATCAGTACGGCATGTGCCACAGGGCGAACGTGAGAACCTGCACCGCCACGGCGAGGACGGCGATGCTTGCCGTCGCGGAGGCGGGGAGTTGCGCGGTGGGCTCCAGCAGGCGGGAGACCCGGGTCACGATCTCCGACTCCGACTCCGAGCGCGCCGCCGCGAGAGCCCCGTTGGGCGTGCCCGAGTGGGGGGAGGAACCGAACCGGATCAGCGCCGTGGCCAGCTCCCGGGGGGAGCGCTGCCGGCGCGCGTGCTCATCGGCGCACAGCTCCACGAGGAGCGCGACCGCGCTGTAGCAGGAGACCACGAAGGTGGACCGGGGGAAGGCGCGCTTGAGGGAGGAGAAGGGGAGCAGTACGAGGTCGTGCCGCTGGCGTAGGTGTCCGTGTTCGTGCGCGAGGACCGCGGCGAGTTCGTCGCGGTCCAGGATCTCCAGCGCTCCGGCGCTGATCACGACGTGGGATCGGATGACGCCCGGCAGGCAGTACGCCGCCGCCGCGGGGTGGTCCAACACCCGGGCGCCAGGGACGACCGGGTCCTCCCGTGCCACCAGGTGCAGCAGGTCACGGTGGCGCCGGCGCGTGTGCAGGATGTGCAGACACGAGAACAGCAGCGCGCACAACAGGAGGACGAAGAGCCCCACCCCGGCGACGAACGCCGCCGCGTGCCACGGAGTGACGCCGCTGGGAATCCCCGCACGAAGCTCCAGCAGTCCGTGGAAGACACCGGCCTCGAAGGGGGAGAGGGCGTAGGAGAGCAGCGCCCCGATCGTCGCGAAACCCCATGTGAGACCCACGGCCTGCCAGGCGAGTACACCCGCGTGGGGGCCCCGGATCGTCCACGTAGCCGCACGCAGTCTTACAGCGATGAATACGCAGCCGACAGCGATGGCGGCGAGCAGTGCGGCGCTGAGCATGAGGTCACGTCGATTCTGTCGGGTCCTCTGACTCCTCCAGTGCTCGACGCAGAGCCTCGGCTTCGGGGCCGCTCATGGAGTGCACGAACGCAGCGAGCGCGGCATCGCGATCCCTGGTCTGCCCCAGCGCGTCGAACATAAGTTCAGAAACGTAGTTCTCCTTGCTGGTGACGGGCTGGTAGCGCCATGGGCGTCCCTGTCCCGTCCGCTCCACGATACCCTTCTTCACCAATCGGTCGAGGACAGTCATCACCGTCGTGTGGGCAAGATCCCGATTCGTCAGCTCACGGCCTACTTCGCGGACCGTGAGCGGCTCGGACCGTTGCCACAGCACATCCATCACCGCACGTTCAAGCTCACCGAGCCGATTCATAGTCGTAAGTCTACTTTCGGTCGTACGACAGCCTGTAGGGGGTCGGGAAACGCGGCGGATCCCCTCAGTGATGGGCGTTTTGTGACGTTTCTGCCCCGCGTGGCGCTCCGCACACCACCCCCTGATCTCCAGTCCCGAGTCGTCGCTCTCCGTTCCGCGTCCCCGCGTCCGAGTTCGACGCAGGGGAGCGCACCCACGACGGAGCGAGACGACGCGGTCGGCCCGACGCCGCGCGTCGGGGCGACCGGATCGTCCGGTGTGTGGCGCGGGGGACGCTACCCCGGTTGTCCGGTACCCGGCGTCATGGGGTCGCTTGAGCCGTATCCGGCCATCGGGATGAAACGCGTCGCATGCTACGATCCCGTGCTCGCAGGTCATGGGGCACCCCACCACGTCCCCCCGGATGACGGAGCGCGCATACCCCGACGTCACGCGGGAGTCGGAGTGGTGGCGATCGAGGAGCCCACACCTGGCCGTGGACTCTCGGCGCGGTGGGACCCAGGCGAGCGGCGGCGCGCGGGAACACCTCCGGGGCGCGCGCTGTTGGTCTGTGGATGAGTCGGGAGTGCTCGTTCGTCGCTGAAATCGGATGTGCAGGAAGCGGGGACAACAGTGGTGTGGGAGACACCTGACGTCGACGGTGACGCTCCGGGAGCCGGGGCGCGCGCGACGTTCGAATCCGTCGCCCAGGACGTGAACGGATCGGCGCCACCAATCCGACGCATCGCCGCGATCAGCATGCACACCTCGCCCCTGGAACAGCCCGGAACGGGTGACGCTGGGGGACTCAACGTCTACGTCGTCGAGGTCGCCCGGCGCCTCGCCGAACGAGGGATCGCCGTGGACGTGTTCACCCGGGCCACGCGGGTCGACCAGGAGCCACGGGTGGAGATCGCCCCCGGGCTGACGGTCCGGCACGTCCCGGCAGGCCCCTTCGGCCCGCTCGACAAGCAGAGCCTGGCGCGCTACGTCTGCCCCTTCATCTTCGGAGTGCTGCGCGCCGAGGCGCACAACGAACCGGGGTACTACGACCTGGTGCACGGGCACTACTGGCTCTCCGGGCGGGCCGGTCTCTCGGTGGCACACCGGTGGGGAGTGCCCCTCGTCCAGTCCATGCACACGCTGGCCAAGGTGAAGAACGCCGCCCTGGGCGAGGGCGACGTCGCGGAACCGGAGGCTCGAGTACGGGGCGAGGAACACCTAGTCCGATACGCCGACCGGCTCGTCGCCAACACCGACACCGAGGCGGGGCAGCTCATGCGCCACTACGGCGCCGAGGCCAACCGAGTCGCCACCGTCGCCCCCGGCGTGGACCTCGCGGCCTTCACCCCTGGCTCCCGCGCGGAGGCGTTACACCGGATCGGCTATGCCCCGGACTCCCAGGTGCTGCTCTTCGTGGGACGCGTGCAGCCCCACAAGGCGCCCGACCTCGTCCTCCACGCCGCCAGCCAATTACTCGACCGCCGTCCGGAGCTGCGGTCCACTCTGCGCGTCATGGTGGTGGGCGGTGACTCTGGGCAGGCCACGGCGGTGGAACAACTCCGTGCCCTCGCCACGTCACTCGGTATCAGCGACATCGTCCGCATCGACCCACCGCAGGACCGCGCCACCCTGGCCTACTACTACCGTGCCGCCGCCGTGACCGTGATGCCGTCGCGCTCCGAGTCCTTCGGGCTGGTCGCCGCCGAGTCCCAGGCCTGCGGCACACCGGTGGTCGCCGCCGACGTCGGCGGTCTTCCCTACGTCGTGCGCGACGGTGAGACCGGCGTACTCGTGGACGGGCACGCCCCGGAGGACTATGCCACGGCGTTGCGGCGCCTGCTCACCGAACCCCGCCTCCGCGATGCCATGGGCAGCGCCGGCGTGCGGCACACGGCACGACTGGGATGGTCGGCGACGGTGGAGGGCCTCCTCTCCACCTACCATGCGGTGAGTGGAACCCGGTCGCTGGCGGCCGCCGTCAACCTCTGACGTCCTCTCCTCCGGCGGAGCGCTCCCCTCCTGGAGGTGGAGGGATGAGCGCGATTGGTCGGACCGCCACAGCCGAACAATCGAACTCACGTACGACAGAGTACAGGAAAGCGGACCATGTGCAAGCCACACACCGAGTTCCTCCCCAGCCCGGCCGCAGTGGCCTCCCGCCGGAGGAACCAGTGACCGACGCCCCCGTTCCCGACAGGAGGCACGAGATCAGCGACGACGCCATCGCGGCGGTGGAGAGGGCGCTCCGCGCCGCGGACGTGCCCTACGAGACGCCGGAGCCCGGGGCGTTCCTGGTGACGATGCCGGGCGAACGCAAGCACTCGACACTGGCCTGGCTACGCGTCGGCCGCCACAGCCTTCTCCTGCACACGTTCTTCTGCCGTCGCCCCGACGAGAACCCGGCCGAGTTCTACCTCTGGCTCCTCCGCCGCAACCGTGAGATGTACGGGGTGCACTTCGCCAGCGACGACGTCGGCGACGTCTACCTCCTGGGCCGCGTCGCCCTGCACAGCATCACCGACACGGAGATCGACCGCCTCCTCGGCTGCGTCCTCGCCTACTCCGACGAGAACTTCAACACCGCGCTGGAGCTCGGCTTCGCCTCCGCCATTCGCCGCGAATGGGCCTGGCGGGAGTCCCGTGGCGCCAGCCTGCGCAACCTCTCCGCCTTCAAGCACCTCATCGACGCCGACCTCAGCGGCGGCTGACGACCAGACCCGCTGCCTCCCGGACGACGTCCGTCGTCGACGTCCCACGCCTCCGGCGACCCGTCCCGGGCTCCCAGAACACCAGCCTCGGAGTGATCCACCGAGCCGACGGCAGGTCCATCCGGAGATCCACGGGGTCGGGGTGTGCGGCGTGCCCTGGGGGCTTGGGCGGCCAGCGAGCAGCTCCCGCGTGCACCCGAAACCGCGTTCACGGGGATGGCCTAAGCTGGCGCATGTCGACTCTGGTTCTGCTGCGTCACGGTGAGAGCGTCTGGAACGCTGAAGGCCTGTTCACGGGGTGGGTGGACGTTGACCTGTCCGCCGCGGGGGAGGACGAGGCGCGTCGGGGCGGACAGCTCCTGCGCGACGCCGACGTTCGTCCCGACGTCGTCCACACCTCCCTGCTGACCCGTGCCATGCGCACCGCGAACCTCGCCCTGGAGAACGCGGACCTCCTCTGGCTGCCGGTGCGCCGATCCTGGCGGCTGAACGAGCGTCACTACGGGGCGCTCCAGGGGAAGGACAAGGCGCAGACGCGCGCCGAGTACGGGGACGAGCAGTTCATGGTGTGGCGTCGGTCGTACGACACCCCGCCCCCGCCGATCCCCGACGACGACACCTACTCCCAGGTCGGCGACCGGCGCTACGCGGCACTGCCGCCCGAGCTGATGCCGCGCACCGAGTGCCTGGCCGACGTCGTGGACCGGTTGCTGCCGTACTGGTACGACTCGATCGTCCCGGACCTGGGCGCCGGACGTACGGTGCTCGTCGTCGCGCACGGCAACTCGCTGCGGGCGCTGGTGAAGCACCTGGACGGTATCGACGACGCGTCCATCGCGCAGCTCAACATTCCCACGGGGGTGCCGCTGCTCTACGACCTGGACGAGACCTTCACACCCCGCAAGGCGGGCGGGGAGTACCTCGACCCGGATGCGGCCCGCGAGGCCATCGAGGCCGTGAAGAACCAGGGGCGCTGACGCCGTCGCCTGATTCGCGTTCGTTGACGCCGTCCGGGGATCGCCCCGGGCGGCGTCGCTCGTCGGGGCCGCCCGGGGGACGAGGGGCCCTTACTCCTCGGCGTTCTCGGTCTCGTACTCTTCCGGCTTCTTTCCGGTGACCATGTAGACCAGGTTGTCCGCGACGTGGACCGCGTGGTCGCCGAACCTCTCATAGAAGCGCCCGGCGAGCGTCACGTCCATGGTGGCTTCCACGCCGTACTGCCAAGTGGGCTCGAGGATGCGTCGTAGGAGCTTGCGGCGGAGTTGATCCATGCGGTCATCGTCGGCGTCGAGTTCCAGCGCCGTCTCCACGTCGTGCGAGACCAGGACCTCGCCGGCCTTCACCACGAGGGACTCGGCCTGGTGGCCCATCTCGAGCACTATGGTGCGTACCTCGCGTGGCACGGCGGCGTCCGGGTGGCGGCGGCGGGCGATCTTGGCGAGGTGGACGGCGTGATCGCCCATGCGTTCGAGGTCGCCGGCCATGTGCAACGAGGTGATGATCGTGCGCAGGTCCTTGGCGACGGGCTGCTGGCGCGCCATCAGGTCGAAGGCGCTGGTGTCGATCTCGTCGTGCAGTTGGTTGATCGCGCGGTCCCCGGAGATAACCTCCTCGGCCGCACTGAGGTCGGCGTCGAGGAGCGCCGTCGTCGCCCGCGCGATCGCGTGCCGGGCGAGGCGGGTCATCTCGACGAGCCGTTCACTCAACGCGTCGAGGTCTTCGTGATAGGTGTCGCGCATACTCCCAATCCTCCCAGTAGTCACCTTAACCCGTGTGGTCCTACGGGTGAACTTTGCGCGAAGAAGTCGCGTTTTTCGTGGTCAAGGGGGGTTTGGATCTGGACTCCCCGTCTACCATCGAGAGCGTGTACGGAGAGCTGCTCGCGTTCATCTCGATGGTGGTCGCTTTCGTGGTCGGGGTCCTGATCGGGCTCACGATCCGAACGCGGCGTTCCGACAGACTCGCAGGTGACGGCTCAGCGGGGGGCGGTTTCCAGACCCCCGCCGGGCTTCCCCCGGGCGTCGCGGAGGTCCTCGCCGCCCTTCCCTCCTCGGCCGTGGTGCTCGACCCGGCGGACCGCGTGCTGCGAGCCAGTTCCGCGGCCCGCGCGTTTGGCATCGTCCGCGGCGAGGAACTCCGGATCTCGGAACTCCTCGCGCTCGCGCGGCAGGTGCGGCGCGACGGGGTGATCCGGGAGACGGAGGTGGAGGTGAGTGTCGCGCGGTTCGGGCCCGACGTCACGAACTTCGCCGTACGTGTGGCGCCGCTGGGCGGTACCGGACTGGTCCTGGTCCTCGCCGAGGACCAGACGGAACGCCAGCGGGTGGAGGCGGTGCGCCGGGATTTCGTCGCCAACATCAGTCACGAGCTCAAGACACCCGTGGGTGCGCTCTCCCTGCTCGCCGAGGCGGTCTCCGAGGCGAGCGAGGATCCCGAGGCGGTCCGGCGGTTCACGAACCGGATGCGCTACGAGGCCGACCGGCTCACCAGCGTCATCCAGGACCTCATCACCCTCTCGCGGATCCAGGGCGCGGAACCGGTGCCCGAACCGGTCGACGTCCCCCTGAAAGTGGTGGTCGCCGAGGCCATGGCCGGGGTGGAGCTCGCGGCGGAGGCCAAACGGATGGAGTTCGCGCGTGGCGACATGGAGGGGATCACGGTCCTCGGCGACGAGTCGCTCATGGTCACCGCGGTGCGCAACCTCATGGCCAACGCCGTCGCCTACAGCCCGGAGGGAACCCGAATCTCCGTCTCGGCGAGCCAGACCGACCAGGCAGTGGAGGTGAAGGTCGCGGACCAGGGAATCGGGATCCCGCGACAGGACTTGGAGCGTGTGTTCGAGCGCTTCTATCGGGTGGACACGGCGCGAAGCCGCGCGACTGGAGGTACCGGTCTCGGCCTCGCGATCGTGAAGCACATCATGACCCATCATCGGGGGGACGTGGTGGTGTGGAGCAAGGAAGGCCACGGATCCACGTTCACGCTTCGCTTCCCCACCGGACGACAGGCTCCGACGGGACGGCAGAGTCCCACGGGGCAGCGGAGTCCGACGGAGGGGCGGAGCCCGGGCACGACAGACGGCCCCCAGGCGCGACAGGGTTCCGGTGGGCAGGACAGCCCACCGGGACAGGCCCCGGAGTATCCGACGGTGGTTCACAACAGTGAGGGGAAGGAAACCCAGTGACCCGAGTACTCGTCGTGGAGGACGAAGAGTCCTACAGCGATGCTCTGTCGTACATGCTGCGGAAGGAGGGATTCGAGGTCGCCGTCGCGGAGAGCGGGCCGGTGGCCTTGGAGACCTTCGAGCGGACCGGTGCGGATCTCGTCCTCCTCGACCTGATGCTCCCCGGCCTCTCCGGTACCGAGGTGTGTCGAGAGTTGCGGCAGCAGTCGAACGTTCCCGTGATCATGCTGACCGCCAAGGACAGTGAGATCGACAAGGTGGTCGGTCTCGAGTTGGGGGCGGACGACTATGTGACCAAGCCCTTCTCCTCCCGGGAGCTGGTGGCTCGGATTCGTGCCGTCCTGCGCCGGCGAGGCGACGAGGAGGGGGTGGTGGACCCCGGTGCTCTGGAGGCGGGGCCGGTGCGCATGGACGTCGAGCGGCACGTCGTGTCGGTTCGGGGGGACAGCGTTCAGTTGCCGCTCAAGGAGTTCGAACTCCTCGAGGTGCTGCTGCGAAACGCCGGGCGCGTCCTCACCCGGGTCCAGCTCATCGACCGGGTGTGGGGCGCGGACTACGTGGGGGACACCAAGACGCTGGACGTTCACGTGAAACGGTTGCGGGCCAAGATCGAGAAGGACCCCGGGACTCCCCGCTCGATCGTCACCGTTCGTGGGCTCGGCTACAAGTTCGACCCGGATGGTTCCTAGTCAGGGGCTATCCGGCGGTGCTTCTGTGGTAAGGAACGCATCCCCGAAGTGAGCCCCGGTGGTCACCCCGCGTCGATGCCCACGGTGCCGAAGAAGCAGGGCCCAGGGGGTTTGTCAACCCCCAAAACTGCCCTCTGACCTGCATGATCTCAATGCGGGCAGGTACGCTAAGTCACTGGCGCGTGGTACCCTTGTGTTAGTGGAAGGGGTACTTGTCACATGGCTTTCAAGGTCGGCGACACCGTTGTTTACCCCCATCATGGGGCTGCTCGTATTGAGGCGATCGAGACTCGCGCCATTAAGGGCGAGGACAGAACCTACCTCGTTTTGAAGGTCGACAAAGGCGATCTGACGGTCCGTGTGCCGGCCGAGAACGCTCAGGAAGTCGGCGTCCGCGATGTGGTGGGCGAGGAAGGTCTGGAGCGCGTATTCGAGGTCCTGCGCGCACCGCACACCGAAGAGCCGACGAATTGGTCGCGGCGTTACAAGGCCAACTTGGAGAAGCTCGCGTCGGGCGACGTCAACAAGGTAGCGGAGGTAGTTCGCGACCTGTGGCGGCGTGATCGGGAACGCGGGCTTTCCGCCGGCGAAAAGCGGATGCTGGCGAAGGCACGGCAAATTCTGGTGAGTGAGCTCGCTCTGGCCGAACAGACCAATGAGGATAAGGCCGAAGCATTGCTCGACGAGGTTCTCACTAAGTAGTCAACGTGCTATCGAGAATTCCTCGGGTGGGCGTCGGAACGGACGTCCACCCGATTCAACACGGTCGGCCACTATTCCTGGCCGGATTGGAATGGCCCGGCGAAGACGGCGTGAGTGGCCATTCCGACGGTGATGTCGCCGCTCATGCGGCCTGTGACGCCCTCTTCTCCGCGTGTGGGCTGGGCGACCTCGGGTCCCAGTTCGGTACGGCGGCCCCCGAATGGCACGGGGCCGCCGGTGTCGCCCTCCTCACCGAGGCCGCGGCGCGGGTGCGTGCCGCGGGTTTCGAGATCGGCAACGTCGCGATCCAGATCATCGGGAACCGTCCCCGATTCTCGGCCCGCCGTCAGGAGGCCGAACAGGTTCTGAGCGCCGCCGTGAAAGCCGGGGTCTCCGTCTCCGCCACCACCACCGACGGCTTGGGCCTCACCGGCCGGGGCGAGGGCATCGCCGCCGTCGCGACAGCCCTGTGTCTCGCACCTCCGATCGACCCCACCTGACCTGAGCGCTCGACTGGACCCGCCTGCATCTCCTGACCACCGGTGGCTGAAGGAGCGGACGGCGCGTCCCAGGAGATGAACACGGGCGGCCGACGTCTCCATCGTCAACCCGCTGCTACGGGGGGTCACGGACTGGGGCACTCGTTTCTCCACCGGCGGCGCGTGCCTGTACGCGGCTGTCGCACCGCGACCCGCCCGCGCTCCCGCTGTAGTGGTTCACGGGAGGCGGGACTCTCCAAATCCCTGAGGGGATCGTCGGCGACGGCGCGGTGCAAGGGCACGCCCACCAGCGGTGTCGCCCTCGGACTTCAGCCCACCCCTGAACCGCCGCTCTCCGTCCGCGACAGGTGAGAGCGGTTCGGTGGGATCTGTTGGGGACGGAGTCGAATGGGTGGAGAGACTGACAAGAAGGCGCGGCCAGGAACTGGGTGTGGTGGCGTCCGGAGTCTCCAGACGCGGCGCGGAGGGCGACGCGGGAACTCACGGCCGGGTCCCCGCCCCCAAGTCGGTCCGTTCTCGCCTGCTCGATCTCTCGGGTGGCGCCAATTGTGGGTGGTCGACGTGGGCGCTGGGGAGTGGCTGCCGGACTCTCCCGATCCGTGGCGCTGTGGACGGCGGAGTCGGGGAGCGGCGGGCTCACCTAGGCGACGCGCGGGCCACTTTCGGGAAGGTGTGCGTGGGTATCCGTCGGTCGTCGCACACACGCCGAAGGGAAGACCAGGGACGTACCGTGCGTCAGTCGTGTGGATGGCCAAGGTCGGTGTGAGTTGGTCACTGTCCGGCGCGCGCGGGTGTCCACACCTCGCGTGCCGCGGGAGTGACGCCGAGCTGGGCGCCGCGTTGCCGGCGCACGACGGATCCATCGTGCCCCGAGGTACTGGTGACCGTGCGCGGCACGGTCACCTCATGGCGGAGTGGGGCCGCTGCGTACCTGGCCCGAGGGCGGCTGCGCCGGCGGGAAATCGGCGACGTTGCCGCGTCTGGGGCGGCGGACGAGCGGGCGGGAGGGCAGTTCGACCGACGACGATTCCTCCGAGTCCGTAGGGCTGTCGTCGGTCGGCGCCGGGGCGTCTGGTTCCTCGTCGGCGCCGGTGGGCGAACTCGTCGCTGGTGGCGGGACGTCGTCGACGGGCACCATGGCGTTGTTCTCGCCCACCGTGCCCTCGTCGGTGGTGGGGTCGTCATAAGGAGGATCGGGGACGAAGCCTTCCTCCGGTGGGTCCACCAGGGCCAGCAGACCCTGGGTGACGTCGTCGACCGATTCGCCCCGGGAGGGGGCCGGAGCGACGGCGTTCTCGGCGCTCGACCTCTCCGCGGTGCTGGCCTCGGGGGCGGGGACGGGTGAGAGGCGGCGGGGCTGGTGCGCCGTCTCACCGGGGGTCCGACGGGGGAGCGGCGGCAGGGCGCCCGCCTGGGCGGCGGATTCTCCCGTCTCTCCGTCGGAGTCGTCCGTCGGGGTCTGGGGGCGGGTGGCCGTCGGCCCGCTGTCCTGCGTGGGCCCCGCCGTGTCGTCCGGCGCGTTCGCGACCTCTTCGGCCAACCGTCGTGCGGCCTGCTCCTTCGCGCGCCGTTTCGCCGCGGCTGCCTCGTCCTCCGCGGGGTCGTCCCGTGGAGGCTCCGTGGTGGGCACGGCTCCCCCGGACTCCGCCTTCGACGTGGAGTCGACCCCGTCGTCGTCCTCGGTGCGTTTCCCCGTCGCCTCGACGGCCGTAGTCGCCGCTTCGGCCTCCTGGCGGGAGCCGGCGTCGGGCTCGGAGTCGGCCGCGTCAGACGTGGACTCGTCGCGGGCCGGAGCGGTCTCCAGCGGCTCGGTGGGCGGCTCGGTGCCCACCGGCGCCATCGGCGTCGTCGTGGCCGTCGCGCGGTCGTCGTCGCCGTCGGCCGCGACGGGCTCCTCCGGCGTATCGTCCGTGCGCTTCTTGGTCTTCGTCCGTCCACGCGTGCGGACGGCGCCGTTTCGGCGCGTGCGCGGCGTCTCACGCGTCACCGACGATGCGGGAGCGGACTCGGTGTTCCCCTTCGTCGCGGCGGGGGATGCCTCCAGGGGTTCCGTCGGCGCCTGAGCGTCCGGCTGCGCCGCGTCCTCGTCCGTGCCGTTGCCCGGGCGCATCTTGTTGGTCAGCCAGCCGATGTCGCTGTCGGACGTCCCGTTCCGCGAGGCGTCATGCGTGGCGTCGGGCCCCGATTCCTCACTGCGCTCCACGGACGGGGCGGGCTGGGCGGTCGCCGGGACGGTGGCGGGAGTTGGCGTCGGCTCGGCGGCACGGCGCACCCGGAGCTCGATGTCGATCCAGCGAGCGATCATCGCCCCCAGCAGCAGCCCCACCCATGGGACGGCGGCGAAGAGGATGTCTTCGGTCCGGGCGTCCATCGTGACCGGGAGCATGTCCTCGACCACGGCCAGCAGGCCGGTCGCGATGAGGAGCACGATGAGGAGCTCGACGCTGACGCGGTGCAGGCGTTTGCCGCGGCGCAGGATGTAGCTGGCCATGAAGGCCAGCAGGAGCAGCAGCGCGAACTCACCCAGATAGAGGTAGGTGAAGGGGTCCTCCACGCCGGCCTCGACGGTGCGGTCGTAGAACGCGAAGTACGACAGTGCCATCGCGCTGGCACCGATCAGGAGCACGCCCAGTGCGGCCAGGAGGTTGACGAAGACGCGCCAGACCCCTTTCCGATCACCGGAGGGAGCAGAGGTGGAGTGATCGCTCATCGTGGGGCAGATTAGCCCAGTGGCGGGCGAAGTTACGAGTGTCCGCTGTGATCCGTGAATTCCGCAGGCCGAAGGGAAGCCGCCCACGCAGCACGTGCCAGGCACTACTCTGGTCAATGTGAGTTTGCGCCTTCACGACACCAGCACCCGCACAGTCCGCGATTTCGTTCCGCTGCGCCCGGGCGAGGTCTCGCTGTACCTGTGTGGGGCTACTGTCCAGGCGCAACCACACATCGGCCACATCCGGTCAGGCGTGAACTTCGACATCCTGCGGCGTTGGTTCCTGCACAACGACTATCGGGTCGTTTTCTGCCGCAACGTGACCGACATCGACGACAAGATCATCAATGTCGCGCGGGGCGAGGGAATCGAGTGGTGGGAGGTCAGTGAACGCAACCAACGGGCGTTCACGCATGCCTACGACTCCCTCGGCTGCCTGCCGCCGACGGTGGAGCCCCGGGCGACGGGCCACGTGCCGGAGATGATCGAGCTGATGCGCCGCCTCATCGACCGTGGGCACGCCTACGCCCCGGGCGACGGCTCGGGCGACGTCTACTTCGACGTGCGGTCCTTCGCCGAGTACGGCGCCCTGTCCAACCAGCGCCTGGACCACATGCGCGCGGCCGGGGACACCGACGTGGAGCAGGAACGGGAGAAGCGCGACCCCAGGGACTTCGCCCTGTGGAAGGGAGCGCGCCCCGGGGAGCCGTGCTGGGACACGCCGTGGGGCGCGGGCCGCCCTGGGTGGCACCTGGAGTGCTCCGCCATGGCGACGAAGTACCTCGGCGGGACGTTCGACATCCACGGCGGCGGCGTCGACCTCGTCTTCCCGCACCACGAGAACGAGATCGCGCAGTCCAAGGCCGCGGGGGACGGTTTCGCCCGTTACTGGTTGCACAACGGGCTGCTGTCGGTCGGCGGCGAGAAGATGAGCAAGTCGATCGGCAACTCGTTGCTGATCCCGGAGATGGTGCGCCGGATCCGTCCGGTGGAGCTCCGCTACTACCTCGGCCAGCCGCACTACCGTTCCGTCATTGACTACTCTGAGGAGGCGTTGACCGAGGCGGCCGCCGCCTACCAACGGCTCGAGGGGTTCGTGCAACGCGCGAGCGAGGTCTGCGGCCCGACGCCGCCGACGTCGTACGTGCCGCGGGCGTTCTCCGAGGCTCTCGACGACGACCTGGGAACTCCGGCCGCCTTCGCCGTCGTGCACTCGGCGGTGCGGGACGGGAACGCCGCCCTGGCCGATGGAGCCAAGGAGCGCGCCGCGACGACCCTCGCCGAGGTGCGGGCCATGCTCGGCGTGCTCGGCCTTGACCCGCTGTCGAGCCAATGGGCGTCGGGGGAGGGCACCGGCCTGCGGGAGGTCGTGGACGCGCTGGTGGCGGTCGCGCTGGAGCAGCGCCAGGCCGCACGCGCGCGCAAGGACTTCCCGGCGGCGGACGCCATCCGGGACCAGCTCACCGAGGCCGGGGTCACGGTGGAGGACACCCCGCAGGGCGCCCGTTGGGAGCTCAAGCGCGGCTGAGTCCAAGCCGCGGGGGGAACGCCAGCGTCATCGGCACGCTGGTTCGAATAGACGCAGTCTCGTGGAAGGTTCGTTGCGCCATGCCGGCGAAGAAGAGCAAGAAGGGCCCGACCAAGGGCAGCGGCGGCAAGGGGCGACGCTCGCTTGAGGGCAAGGGGTCCACGCTGCCCAAGGAGGAGCGGCACTGGTACGCCGACCATCGTCGGCGCAAGACCCCCAACGCCGAAGCGGGGGCGACGGATCGTCCCGCGAGTGGCGCCGGTGGCGGGGGTGGACGCTCCGCCCAGCGGGGAGCTCCCGCCGCCACGGTGCTGGTCGGACGGAACGCGGTCGTCGAGGCACTGCGCGCCGGGATTCCCGCCCACACCCTCTACATGTCGAACAGTCTCGACGCCGACGACCGGGTGACCGAGGCGGCGCGGCTGGCTGGCGACGCCGGGGTCGAGGTCCGGGAGGTGACCCGTCCGGAGCTGGACCGGCGCTGCGAGCAGGCCGGCAGCCCGGGGATCGCGCACCAGGGCCTGGTGCTGCGGGTCAAGCCCTACGTCTACGCCGAGGCGGGCGACCTGTCGGCGGCCGCTCGTGACGCCGATGCCCTGCCGTTGATCGTGGCCTTGGACGGTGTCACCGACCCGCACAACCTCGGCGCCGTGGTGCGGTCCGCGGCGGCCTTCGGGGCGCACGGGGTCGTCGTGCCCCAACGTCGCGCGGCCGGGGTCACCGCCGCCGCGTGGAAGACCTCCGCCGGGGCGCTCGCCCGCGTCCCGGTCGCCCAGGTCGCCAACCTCGTCCGTGCGATCGAGGCCTACCAGCAAGAAGGCCTCTTCGTGGTGGGTCTGGACGCGGACGCGGACGAGCCACTGGACGCCGTTCGAGTCACTGACGGCCCGCTGGTCGTGGTCGTCGGCGCGGAGGGGCGCGGCCTTTCGCGGTTGGTGCGCGAGAAGTGTGACGTCGTCGCCAGCATCCCCATCGCGGGCATGGAGTCCCTCAACGCCTCCGTGGCGGCCGGGGTGGCCCTGTACGAGGCGGTGCGCCAACGCCGTTCCTGACGGCGCCCCGACCGCCCTCGTGGCGCCGCACCGTGGCCGGAAAGCCGGTACCATGCGTGTGGACGCCATCCGCCGGCCTAGCTCAATTGGCAGAGCAGCCGCCTTGTAAGCGGCAGGTTAGGGGTTCGAGTCCCCTGGTCGGCTCCACCAGTCTCTCACCTGGGAAGACGCGGGAACGACGCACGGATTCCGTCGGCCACACCGCTCCCACACCAGCCGCTCAACGGATGCCCCCGTGGCCGGCAGCCGCGACCGCGTCTCCGAGTGGATCCTTCGCCCACGGAACGCGGATACTCCGACTCCTGTGGTCGGCTCGCACCATCCCATCGGGAGAGTGGGGGAGCGGCGTACCGCTCGCGTGTCCGCGTACACGGAGCGACACCCTTCCAGGCGAGGCCGCCTTCTTGCCTCATAAGTGATTAACCAATAACTTGGACGCATGGTGCGGATGAGTGCGGAGGAGCGACGGGAGAGCGTCATTCGCGCCGCCGTCGCGGAGTTCGCCCGCGGGGGATACGAGGGGACGACCACTGAGGCGATCGCCCGCCGGGTGGGCGTCTCACAGCCCTACCTGTACCGCCTGTTCCGGGACAAGCGGACGATCTTCCTCGCGGCCGCGGTGCGTTGCGTCGAGCGCACGAGCCAGGTGCTGGCCGAGGCCGCCGAGGACGCGGCGCCCGAGGACGCGCACATGGCCATGGCCGCCGCCTATCAGTCCCTCGTCGCCGAGCCCGACATGTTACTGATGCAGATGCAGATATACGTCGCGGTCGCCTCCGCCGAGGCCGCCGGGGACCACGAGTTCGGGGCCCCGATCCGTGCCGCCTGGCGGGAGTGGTGGTCGAGCATGGAGGCGGCGCTCGGGGACGACGTCCAGGAAACCACGGGCTTCGCGGCGTTCGGGATGCTCATCAACACGTTGGTGTCGCTGGGGTTCCCGACGGACGATCGGGTCTGGGCGGGCTTCGACGCCGAGCTGTGGGAGGGCTTCCGCTCCCGGGGAGACTGACAGGTCATCTCTCCGAGGGGAGAGCCACGAGAGGCATCAAGATCAAGGGAGAATGCGTGAGCCCAAAAGTTATTGATCAATCACTAATAACCCGGGGAACGCTGGTGCTCATCGCGCTCGCCGCCGCGATGTGCGTGGCCATCATCGTGGTGGGGGTGCGGTTCCTGGTCGTGCCGGAGTCCGGGGCCGCGGACTACGGCATCGCGGCCGCCGCCACCGGGGAGGCCGGGCCCTACCTGGCGGTCAAGGGCTTGCGGGACCTGAGCTTCGGAGTGATCGGCCTGACCCTCCTGGTAGTGCGACAGTTCCGGGCCGCCGGGTGGGTGATGATCGCCGTGTCGCTGGTGCCGTTCGGCGACGCCGCGATCGTCGTCGCCAACGGGGGTTCGCCGGCGCTCGCCTACGGCATGCACGGCGGAACGGGTGTGGCCCTCGTGCTCGTCGGTGCCCTGCTGCTGCGTGACCGGCGTGCCGTTCCCGCGACAGAACCGCGACGCGCGGGACCGCGAATCGTTGACCAGTGAGGATGGCCGCCTGCGGTCGGTGAGCTTCCATGGCTTCGTGTGGTCGGAGGTGGCGATCGGGGAAGGACCCGCGGTGGAGCGGGAAGGCGTCATGGCGAGGCGCGCCCGCGTCCCGCCCGCCCACAGCGGAGGATGATCGACATGCGTGGCATTCCTGGTACACGGCGCGCTTGGGGAGTCCGAGCCCTCGCCGCCACCACCCTCGCCGTTCCCATGGCGGTCGGGTTCAGCGCCCCCGCGGCCGCCGACACCGAGGCCGCGGAGGAAGCGATCCCCTGGTGCGCTGTGGACGACCTGAAGATCATGGAGAACGACCGAGGCGCCGCCGGGAACGACCTACATCGAGCTGGCGTTCCTGAAGATCTCCGACGGTGCGTCGTGTCAGATGGCGGGGTACGCCAACATGCACTGGGTGGACGGACCGGACGGCGAGATGGTCGGCGACTGGGCGTCGCACGAGGGCGGATCGAGTGAACCGTTCGTGCTCGACCCCGGCGACTGGGCACAGGCCACCGTCGCCCAGCCGCACGCGGAGAACTTCCCACCGGAGGAGTGTGATCCACGGGAGGTTCCCGGGATGTCGGTCATCGTCGACGACGACGCCGAGGGTGAGCGCGCCTACGTTCCCACCGGCGGCCGGGACGTCGCCTGCGCCAATCCCGAGGTGGGTCAGCCGCGCCTCACGAACGTGACTCCGGGCGGCGCGTGACCGCCGGTACCTGACGGCCGGCGACGCCTCAGGGCCGGGGCGCGTTGGTGACCTGCGCGCGGAGGCCGTCGATGATCAGGGAGAGGCCGTGCTCGAACCCCGCGGGATTGGGCGCCTCCGGGCCGGTGCGGACATCGTCCTCGGTGTCGGTCGACGAGTTTCCGTGTCCGAGCGCGGCCTGCTCCTCCGCCGCGTAGCCCACCGTGAAGCAGTACACGGCCTGGAGCGCGGCGGCGGCCGTCTCGGTGGTGAACCCCACCGCTGTCAGGACGTGGTGGCTCCACTGAGCGCGTCCGGTCGCGGCGGCCGAGGGAGGCATGCCGGGCACCATCCGCGCGCCGTCGCGATAGCGCATCAGGCCGGCGCGTAGCCGGATCCCGCACTCGCGGACGAACTCCTCCCAGGACATCCCGGTATGGGCCTGGGGGTCGCCTTGGGTCGCGTCCATGAGCACGGTGGTGGCCATCGCGTCCAGCAGGTCGCGCTTCCCCGAGAAATGCCAGTACAGCGCTGGTGCTTGGACACCCAGCTCGGCCGCGAGTCGGTGCAGGGTGAGCTTGTCCAGCCCCACCTCGTCCAACAGGCGCAAGCCCGTGCGAACGACGTCTTCCCGTTCCAGTGTCACATCCACGCCTGTCTGGTCCACCAGCATGAACGCCCGGAAGATTAGCACGGGGGCGTCGCGCGGTCCGGTGGTTCGACGATTCCGAGGGCGGAAGGGCGAGAGGTCGGTCCCGGGGGCCGTCGCCGGTTACGTGGCGTCGAGGTCGTGGCCGTGTAGCGTGCGCCCGTCGCTCTGGGCGATCTCCTCCAGCGTGCGGCCCGTCTCGACGGACCTCGGCTCGGTCACGACCGGGTGGCGGCGCGCGTCGGCGTCCTTGTCCCGTTCCTTGACCAGCAGCCACGCCTCCTCGTCGTCGTCGGTGCGCATACGGTTGAGGGCGTAGCGTCCGGAGAGTTTCTGGCCGTGCAGCCGTACGGACACGTGTCCGTGCTCCAGCCCCTCGGCCATGCTCAACTCCGTTCCCGACTTCCGCGTGGTGTTCTTGTAGTGCCCCGTGTCCCAGAGCTGGACGGTTCCGCCTCCGTACTCACCGGCCGGGATCGTGCCCTCGAACTCGGCGTACTCCAGTGGGTGGTCCTCGGTCGGGATGGCGAGCCGTTTGACCCGGGGGTCGGTTGACGGCCCCCGGGGCACGGCCCAGGACTTCAGAACGCCGTCGACCTCGAGCCGGAAGTCGAAGTGTTCGGCGCGGGCTATGTGGTGCTGGATCACGAAGATCGGACGCGGGTCCGCGCGCTCTGTCGCGTCCGTCCCCTGTGGCTCCTCGGTTCGACGAAAGTCTCGTCGCTCTCGATAGCGTGCGAGGTCTTCTTTGTCCATTGGCGTGTCCCCCCGTATCTGGGTGTTCCCGCTGGTGGCGGTGTGGACTCGGACACCCTCTCCCGATCGATTGACGAACATCGATGGTTGCGGGGGTGTGGGGTGTTCGTTAGGGTCCCAGTTGATCGATGCTCATCGATATTTCTGTTCGGTGCGTCCGGCGGGCGTCGTCGGGGAGACGGGAAACGAGGGAGACGTATGGGTGAGGACTACCCGGTCATCGTCATCGGGGGGACCCACGGGCCTGGCGGCCGCCGCGGAGCTCCACGAGCGCGGACTTACCGCGCTCGTGGTCGAAGAGGGGGCGAGTGTGGGCGCCGCCGTACGGGAATGGGGGCACGTCCGCCTGTTCTCGATGTGGCGTGACCTCGTGGCGCCTGCGGCCGCGCGCCTCCTCGCCGCGGGCGGATGGGAGTCTCCCGCCCCCGAGGCGCATCCACTCGGGCGTGAATGGGTCGAGACCTACCTCGTCCCGCTCGCGGCGGCACTCGACCGGGCCGCCCCTGGAACACTCCGCCTGGACACACGGGTCACCGGCGTGGCGCGTCGAGGGCGCGACCGGGTAGTCGACGCCGGCCGGGAGGGGCAGCCGTTCGTGGTGCACACGCGCGCGGTGGACGGAACCCAGGAGCGGCTGTTGGGCCGCGCGGTGATCGACGCGTCGGGGACGTGGACTCGTCCCGGCCCGCTTGGTGGTGACGGGCTTCCCGCGCTGGGCGAGGAGACGCTTCGCGATCGCGTCTCCTACCGGGTGCCGGACGTCACGACGGCCACGGCCCGGACACGGTACGCGAGCCGACACACGGCGGTCGTCGGGCGTGGACACTCCGCCCTGACGGCGTTGGTCGCCCTGTCCGGTCTCGTGGAGTCGGCGCCGGATACGCGGATCACGTGGGTGCTGCGGCGAAACGAGATCGGGGACGCCTTCGGCGGTGGGGCCGCGGACCAGCTCGCGGCCCGTGGAGCCCTCGGTGCGCGAGTCCGGGACCTCGTGCGCTCCGGACGCGTCGCGGTCGTCTCCGGGTTCCGTACGGCGGGGATCAACCAGGTCGAGACCGGGCTCGTCCTCGTCGACGACACCGGACGCGCCCTCGACCCCGTCGACGAGGTTCTCGGCCTCACGGGGTTCCGGCCCGATCTCGACTTCCTGTCCGAGATCCGCCTCGACCTGGACCCGGTTCTGCGGGCCCCGACCCGCCTGGCCCCCCTGATCGACCCGAACGTCCACTCGTGTGGCACCGTCTATCCCCACGGCGCCACCGAGCTGGCCCACCCCGAGCCTGGCTTCTACCTCGCGGGCATGAAGTCCTACGGCCGCGCCCCCACGTTCCTCGCCCTCACCGGATTCGAGCAGGTGCGCAGTATCGTCGCCCTTCTCGCGGGGACACCACGGGCGCGGAACGCGTCGAGCTGTCCCTGCCGGAGACCGGCCTCTGTGGTGGTTCCGGCCTGTTCGACGCCGAGCCCGAGGCCGACGGCGAGGGCTGTTGCGCCACCACTCCCGACACCGCGTCCCCCGCCGGGGCCTCGGCGCCCAGGCCGTAACAGCACCGCACCGACCAGCGCGTTTGCGGTGCGGCCGACGAGGCGATATCCCGGCGGGTATGGGACGGAGTCGGCCGGTGTGGCGACGGGTGGGCCGCCTGGTCGCCATCATGCTGGGAGTGGCCCTCGTGCTGACCGCGGTGCTGTGGGGGATCCAACGGCAGTTCATCTACTTTCCGGACTCGCGTTCAGTTCCGGCCGCCGGCGACGTGATCGACGGTGCGCAGGACGTCACCCTGCGCACCGCGGACGGGCTCGACCTGGGGGCGTGGTTCGTCCCACCGACGGGGCCGGACCGAGAGGTCGCCGTTCTGCTCGCCAACGGCAACGCCGGCGACCGGGAGTCCCGCGCGGCCACGGCGACGGCGCTGGCGGACGTGGGGTTCTCGGTGCTGCTGTTCGACTACCGCGGCTACGGGGGGAACCCCGGGAAGCCGAGTGAGGAGGGCCTGGTCGCCGACGCCGAGGCCGCACTCGGCGCGCTCACCGGGGAATACGGGTTCCCCCACGACCGGGTCCTGTACTTCGGCGAGAGCATCGGTACCGGCGTCGTCTCGGGACTGGCCACCGACCACCCGCCAGCGGGCATCCTGCTTCGTTCCCCCTTCACCGACCTCCCCAGCGCCGGCGCGGCCCACTACCCCTTCCTGCCGCTCGGCCTGCTCCTCCGTGACCGCTACCCCATCGAGGACCAGATCCGAGCGCTCGAGGTGCCCACCACGGTGGTCTACGGCGACGCCGACAGCGTGATCCTCCCCGAGGAAAGTCGCAGGGTCGCCGCAGCGGTTCCCAACCTCGTGGAAGAGGTCGTATTCGAGGGAACCGACCACAACGACCCCGAGATGTTCCACAGCCCGCGCCTCGTCGAGGCGGTCGAGCACCTCGCCACCACCGCCGTCGGAGACACGCGCTAGGGACGAGGGTCCTGCCCCTCCCCCTCGCCGGGGGTGGATCCCGCCGACATCCGCTGGGCGTCACCTCCATCACCTAGAGTGCTGCCATGGTGATGGGAACCGTTCGCCCCGCTGACGTGCCCGTGGACACCCTGACGGCGCTGCGTCGGGGGCGGGACCTGATGGATCGGCGGTTCAGCGAGGCGCTGGACATGGAGACGGTCGCGGCGGCCGCCGGGTACTCGCGTTACCACTTCGTGCGGAGCTTCCGTGGGGTCTACGGCGAGACGCCGGGGCGGTACCTGAGTCGGCGGCGGATCGAGCGGGCGCAGGAGTTGCTGCGGTCGGTGAACCTCACTGTCACCGAGGTGTGCCACATGGTCGGGTTCTCGAGCCTCGGCTCCTTCAGTTCGCGGTTCACCGAGCTGACCGGGATGTCGCCGTCGGAGTACCAGCGCGGATTCCGGTCCGGGCCCCCGGCGATCCCCGCGTGCTTCGTGCTGATGCGCGGGTCGCCGGTTCGGCGGACGGAGTCGTGAGGGAGAGCAACCACGGAGAAGCCAGGGCGACAGGGCGCCCTCTAGGGTCGAAGCGTTGTTCGAATCGACCTTCGAATCGAGGGAGTTACTATGATCACTGGTTTCGGGATTTCCAGCGTGTTCGTGCGTGACTACGAGGAGGCCAAGGAGTTCTTCGTCGAGAAGCTCGGCTTCGAGCCGCGGTTCGACACCGAGATCGGCGAGGGGTTCCGCTGGGTGACCGTCGGCCCCGCCGCCGCTCCCAACTTCCAGCTCAACCTGGTGGTGCCGCAGCCTCCCAACTACAGCGAGGAGGACTCGGCGGCGATCCTCGGTCTGCTCGCCAAGGGAACGCTGAGCGGAGGCGCGTGGCACACCGACGACTGCCGCGCGACACACCGCGAGTACTCGGCCCGCGGCGTCGAGTTCCTCCAGGAGCCGCAGGAGCGCCCCTACGGTGTGGAGGCCGTCTTCCGGGACCCCTCCGGCAACTGGTACAGCCTCACCCAGCAGTCCGCCGACGCGATGGACCCGCAGGCGATGGAGAAGAAGTTCGCCGGATAGACCGGTGGTGCACGGCCGCGGGGCCCCGCCGTGTCGTCCCCGTGTCGGCCGCCCCCGTCGGGTAGGGATGGGGGAACGGCAGAGGGGGACACGGATGGACAAGTACCTGCTGAGCATCTACCAGCCGGCCGGAGAGCCACCGCCCGCGGAGACGTTGGAACCGATCATGCACGCGCTCGACGCCGTCAACGCCGAGATCCGGGCCGCTGGGGCCTGGGTGTTCGGGGCTGGCCTCTTCCCGCCGTCGAGCGCGGCGGTCGTCCGCGTCACCTCTGACCCATCTGGGAGCGAGACCGAGGAGTTCGCGTCCGGGCCCTACCTCTCCGGCGACGACCACCACGTGGGCGGATTCACGATCATCCAGGCGCCAGGGATGCAAGCCGCCCTCGAGTGGGGCCGCAAGGTCGCCCGCGCGACGACACTGCCGATCGAGGTGCGTCCACTGCGGTTCGGCAGCGCCGACTGACCCCGCGGAGGCGCGCCACCTCGCGGTTCGCCATTCGACGGGACTTGGGGCGATGGGCCCCACCCGGTGCCGCCGCCCGCACCATCGGTGCGAGGATGGGCCCAGTGACCAGCAAGGGACCGCACCGCTCCGTTCGCGCCGGGGTCTTCGCCTCGGTGAGCGTCGGCGTGTCCGCCGCCGGCCACTCCCTGGCCTCCCAACAGTCACTGCCGCCGGTGGCGCTCCTCGTCGGTCTCGCCGCCCTCTTCGCCTGCGGGTGGGGATTCGCCGGCAAGGAGCGTGGACTGGGCGCCATCTGTGGCTGGATGGTGTGGGGCCAGCTCGCGCTGCACATCATGTTCAGCCTGGCGCAGTCCGCGTCGACACACGTCCACGGGGCGCCGCCGTCCGACGTCGGAGGTGGCCAGACCGGCGTGGACATGATGGTGGTGCACGTGGTCGCCGCGCTGGTCAGCGGTTGGTGGCTCCGCCGAGGTGAGGCGGGCCTCTTCCACCTCCTCCACCTGCTTGGCGCCGCGCTTCTCTCCGTCCTTGCGCTGTTCGGGCTCCTCGGTCCGGTGGAGGTCCATCGGACCCCCGGTCGGGTTGTCGTCCCGCCCGACCCGTGCCGTCCCGCACCCAGCCGAGTTCTGCGCTACGCCCTCATCCTTCGGGGACCACCTCTGACGCTGGCCGCCTGACCCGCCGCCGCACCCGCCCGGGTGTGGTGAGCGACGCGTCCGCGCCTCACGCCAGGCGCTCCGGAGCGGCCTCGTACACGGTCAACCAGCGCGCGGTTCGGCACAACGGCCCGATCACCGCGCGGTCATCCCGCGCGTCCCCGCAGGGCGCGCCGGCGACGCCCACGTTCAGCGCCCCCGCCTCGGCATTTCCCCAGGTCGGGAGCTGACGCGACGCGTCGCCCCGGTCCCGGAGGAAGAGTCCCTTGTCCGCGTCATCCCGACGATCCGCGAACCTGACCCTGGTCGCCCACCGCGCTCGCGGCGGGTCCAGCGACGCCGTGGAACACCTGGTCGCCGCGACCCGCGACGACGTCCGCAGATTCATCGCCACCCTGACCGACCCCGGACACAGCGAGGAGCTCACCCAGGAGACGTTCGTCCGTGCGCTACGGGGCCTCCCCCGCTACGCCGGCCAGTCATCCGTCCTGAGCTGGCTGTTCGCGATCGCCAGGCACACTGTCGTCGACCGCTACCGTTCCACCGCGGCCCGCCCCACCGAGGTCGCGGTGACCGACTGGGAGTCGGTCCCCCGCACCCCCGCCGCGTGCGGACGCTTCGACGAGCTCCTCGCGCTCACCGACCTGGTTCGCCACCTGGCCCCCGACCGCCGGGACGCCTTCGTCGCCACACAGGTTCAGGGCTACACCTACGCCGAGGTCGCCCAAGCGACCGGTCTCCCCATCGGCACCGTCCGATCCCGCGTCGCCCGAGCCCGCGCCGAACTCGCCGCCTCCGTTCGTGCGGCGGAGGAAGCCGCGTAAGCCCGCCAGCGCCCACCCCCCGACCGCTCGCCCGATCATGATCTCTCCACCCCCACCGGGATTTCTCCGCATCCAACCGGTGGGGGTGCACCCCCACCCGCTAGGTGTGGTGTTCGGGGAGGTTGTTGAGCCTGGTGAAGGGTGTGTGGCCGATGGCTGTGTGGATGCGGTGGTGATTGTAGTAGTGGAGCCAGGTTGGGAGTGCTGCTGGGCTGGCCGTCCCTGGCGTGGGCCGGGTTGCCCCCCGCGCCGCCCGGCGGCCAGGTGGAATCTCCTGGCCGCGCTGTCTCATCCTCGCGGCGGCGGAGCACGACCCCTGCGATGCGCTGGCCGGTATCACCGGGTGGGACGTGCGGGCGGAAGAAGGGCACACGTGGGGCGCGTCACGCGTCGAACAGAGTTTGGCCGACGAATCCGCCGTCGGGGCATCCGGGTGGGACGGCGAACACGGCGGATCCGATCGGGGTGATCCATTCGTTGAGGAGGTCGAGTTCGTCGAGGCGGCGTTGGATGGGGACGAACTGCCGGTCGACGTCGGACTGGTAGGACACGAAGAGCAGCCCGGAGTCGCCGTCGGGTTCCTGGTAGTTGTAGGCGCGGCGGAAGATCCGTTCCGCCGCGTTGGGGGTGCGGGCGCGGCGGATGTGGGCGTACTCGGCGATGCGGGGGAAGCCCAGCGGTGTCGTGGCGTCGAAGTCGGGCTCGTCGTGCTCGTCGTCGCCGGTGAGTGGGGCACCGTCGCTGAGGCGGCGGCCGACGGAGTCCTCGCGGCCGGGGCGGTCCAGTCGGTCCCACCCGTCCAGGTCCATGGCGATCCGGCGGATCACCACGCCCGTTCCGCCGGCGAGCCAGTCGGGGTTGTCCTGCTGGTCCCACACGACGGTTTCGAACTCGGCGGAGTCGGGAGCCGCGTTCACCGTGCCGTCGATCTGACCGAACAGGTTGCGCATCGTGGTTCCCGCCGGCTGGGCGCCGTGGCTGCGGCGGAAGCCGTCCTGGGCCCAGCGCACCGTTCCGAACGCGCGGACGTCCTTGGTGAGCATGCGGGAGGCGTGGGCCACGGTGAGGGGGTCGTCGGCGCAGACCTGAAGGAGGAGATCGCCGCCCGTCCACTCGTCGTGCAGGTCGTCGGTGTCGAAGTCGGGAAGTGGCCGCAGCCAGCTCGGCACCACGTCCGGATCCACCCGGCGCACGAGCTCCTCACCGAAGCCGAACGTCACCGTGAGCGCCGCGGGCACGAGCGCGAGCTCCGGTTCGGAGTCGGCGAGTGCCCCCTGGCCCGCCGTGAGTTTGGCCGCGTCGTCGGACAGGAGGCCGAGCATTCGGCGGATCCCGTCGGCGTCGACGTCGTCATTCAGGTCGATCCCCAGGAAGCGGGCGTGTGCCTGGGGTGGAGTGGCCACCCCGGCCTGGTGCTCTCCGTGGAAGTCGACCACGCGCGAACCGTGGGGAGGCGGCGGGCCGCTCTCGTCGGAGTTGGAGGAGGTCCAGCGGCGGGCGACCGCGTCCGCGCCGACCAAGGCGGCCGCGCCGGCGCCGGCGGCCGCGCCCGCGAACAGCAGGCGTCGCCGCGACACCCCTGGGCGCCCGATGGGTGAGGAGCCCGGGGAGGGGGCGGCGTCGGACCCCTGAGCCTCGCCTGTCGGTTCGTCCGTGCCGTGCTCACTGGTGGACGACATCAGTGATGGTCCTCGTCCTCGTCATCGGCGTCCTCGTCATCGGCGTCCTCGTCGTGGTCGTCGTGGTCGTCGTGGTGATCGTGGTGATCGTGGTCGGAGTCGTACTCCTCGTTCGCGCCCTCGAAGTCCTTGACGGGGGCCGTGACCTCGGCCGTGGAGCCGTCCTCGAACTCCAGAACCACGGTGACCTCCATGCCGGGTTCCAGGTCCTCGGTGAGGTCCATGAGCATGACGTGGTCCGCGCCGGGCTCCAGCGGACGCTCGTCGCCGGCCTCGACGGGGAACCCGTCCTCGATCTCCCGCATGGAGGAGTTTCCGTCCTCGCCCTCGGTGACCTCGTGCAGCTCCACCGTGTCCGCGATCTCGGTGCTGGCCGCCACGACGCGCACCTCCGCGTCGCCCTCGTTGGTGAGGTCTCCGAACAGGGCCGTCATTCCGTCGTCGGCCGTCGCGGCCTTGATCCACGGGTCGGTGACCGAAACGGAGTCGGCCTGGGCCGACTCCTCCGTGTCCCCGGCCGGGGCCGCGTCCGGGTCCGCCGGATCGGCGTCGGTGGTCGAGCATCCCGCGGCCAGCAGCGTGGCGAGGGCGAGGGCGCTCAGGGTGATCGTACGGGGATCAGTGGACATGGGTCTCCTTCAGTGGTGCCGAGATCGGGTGGGTGGTCAGGACTGCTTCTTGCGCCGGGCCACGAACCGGGCGACGGCGAACACGGCGAGCCCCAGGGCCGCGCCGACGACGACCAGCAGCAGGACCCGCGACATTCCCGAGTCGGAGGCCTCCGCCGCGTCGTCGGCGTCGGTGTCCTGGGTCGCGGCCTCGTCGGCTTCGTCGCTGGTCTCGGTGTCTTCCTCCGCCTCGGCGGGTTCGCCCGCCTGGTCCGCCTCCTCCGGGTCACCGACTTCGGAGGGGTCGGGTGGCGGAGGGCCGTCGGAGCCGTTGCTGAAGGTGAAGGCGCCGCTGATGGGGTGGCCGTCGCTGGAGACGACCCGCCACAGCACCGCGTATCCGCCGGGCTCGAGCTCGTCGTCGAGCGGGAGGATGGCGTCGGTGCCCTCGATGACGACTTCGCTGGCGGGAACCTGCACGTGGTCGGAGTCCACCACCGTCACGGCCGCGCCGACGTCCATGATCTCCGCGTTGTAGGTCAGGGTGATCTCTTCGGGGGAGGAGTCCAGGACTTCCTCGTCGGCGGGATCGGAGGAGATGAGTGTGTCGTGCGCCAACGCCGGTGACGCCCACCCGAACGCCAGCGCCGCCGCACCCGCGGCGACCGTCCACCGAACTCCTGATCCCCTGGTGCGTCGTGCGACCATGGCGTACTCCCTGACCTCGTCCTTCGCTCGCCCGGTGCGAGCGCCTCAGGACAGGAGTCGGATGTCAGGCCGGAAGAGTTCCCGCGGTTCCCGTCATTTCCTCCAGCGCGGCCGTGCGTCGCGTCACCACGTCGTACACGGGCGAGGTCGGGGTCACTCCTCGAGCGCCGCCGAGATCGCGGCGGCGGCGTGGAGTCGGGTGGTGGGAAAGACCGGAATCGGGCTGTCCTGGGGACGGATCAGGAGTTCGATCTCGGTGCAGCCGAGGATCACGCCCTCCGCGCCGCGTGCGGCGAGCCCGTCGATCACACGTTGGTAGGCGGCGCGGGACTCCTCCCGGATGACGCCGAGGCACAACTCCTCGTAGATCACTCGGTGGACCAGGCTCCGGTGGTCCTGATCGGGGACGAGGACCTCGAGCCCGTGGCCCGCCAGCCTCCCACGGTAGAAGTCCTGCTCCATGGTGAAGGCGGTCCCCAACAGGCCGACCGTGGCCAGACCCGCCGCGGTCACGGCCTGGGCCGTGGCGTCGGCCAGGTGCAGGAGTGGAACGGAGACCGCGGCGGCCACCTCGTCGGCGACCTTGTGCATGGTGTTGGTACAGATCAGGACCAGGTCCGCCCCGGCCGCCTCCACCGATCGCGCCGCGTCGGCCAGGATCCGGGCGGCCTCCGCCCAGCGCCCCTCGACCTGCAGGCGTTCGATCTCCGCGAAGTCGACGGAGTAGAGGACGCACTTGGCCGAGTGCAGTCCGCCTCTGTGTTCACGGGTGAGTTCGTTGAGGAGACGGTAGTACTCCGCGCTCGACTCCCAGCTCATTCCGCCGATCAGTCCGATGGTCCGCATCCGCACACCATCGCACAGGGCGGGGCGCGCGGACCAACGGTCGGTCGACGGTCGGGCGGCCGTGCTCGCGGCCCGCGTCGATGGCAGGCTTGATCGTGGACCGGAACGCGGTGGTGGGGACAGGGGTGTGAGACGTGCTGGGTGCGCAGTGGCAGGCCTTCTTCGTGGCCGCCGTGGTGATGGCGGTGACGCCGGGGGCCAACCAGTTGTTGTCGTTGCGTAACGCCCTGCGGCAGGGGTTCTGGGACGCTGTCGTGGCCCTGTCCGGACGGTTCGCCGCGTTCCTGATCCTGGTGGCCGCGACGGCGGCGGGACTCGGCGCTCTGCTGCTGGCCTCTGAGGCCGCGTTCACCGCCGTCAAGTGGTGTGGCGTGGGCTACCTGCTCTTCCTCGGTGGGCGCATGATCTACGACTCGTTCCCCTCCGTGGAGGGGAACGAGCGGGAGGCCCGGCCGAATCCCCCCGCACTGCCGACGCGTCAGAGCCGCTGGCACCTGACGCGCCAGGAGTTCCTGGTGGCGATGACCAACCCGAAGGCACTCCTGCTGTTCGCCGCGTTCCTTCCCCAGTTCGCCGACTACGGTGCCGGCGCCGTGCCCCTCCAGCTCGCGGCGTTGGGCGTCGCCTACATCGCGGTGGAGTTCGTGGCCGCGTTGGCCTACGCGGCGGTGGGCGGACGCGTGGGTGCCGTCTCGCTGACGGACCGGGCGCACCGGCTGTTCGACCGCGCGACCGGCGGCACCATGATCGCCATCGCGGGCTGGTTGGCCGTGGAACGACGCTGATCGCCTGGTGAACCGGTGACGCCGCCGTCAGCCGCCGTGGGGTGGGACGGTCTAGGTGTCGACCGCCGCCCCGGGGGGTGTGAACCGTTGCGCGCGAGGTTGGTCGCGCGTGCCCAGGGGGGACATCGTGGGCGGCGTCGGGACGTTCTCCATGACGTCGAGGCCGAGGCGGGCGCGGCGGACCCGTTCCCGGGCGGAGGGGAGGACCGTGCCGTCGAGTTGTTCGCCCGCGGGGTAGACATCGGTGGCGTTGCGCAGGCCGAACTTCACGTAGACGGGGGCGGCGACCCGAACGATCTCGGTGATCTCGTGATGGCGGACGAACCCGCCGATGTTGTCCGGCGCCTCGACGTAGAAGTCCAGCGTGACCGGGCTCGTCGCGCGGAGTTCGGCGAGCTGGTGCAGGGTGAGGTCGGAGGGCACGTTCACCGTGTCGGCGCCCAGGTACTCCTGCACCCGCAGTGCGGCCGGGTTGGCCGGTCCCGCCATGACCGACACCTTGAGTTGCAGCTCCGCCGGCAGGTCGCCGTTGGCCCGCAACTGGTGGAGGACCCACAGCAGCCCCTCGTCGGCGACGAGCAGGCTGCGTACTCCCAGTCGAACCGCCCGTTCGGCCTCGGCGACGCCGGCCGCGAGTTGCGCGTTGCCGCGGCTGCGGGTCGACACCGAGCCGGCGGGGGTGAAGTGCGCGGCGCCGATGTCCCAGTTGGCGCCGGGACGCACGAACAGGCACAGCTCGATGTCGGCGTCGGCGGTGGCGTGGACCATCTCCGTGATCTCGGCGTCGGTGAGCATTCCGACGCCGGACCCCTGTGACACACGGTGCACGGGAACGTCCCAGGACGCCGCGGCCTGGAGAACCTCGGCCAGTGCGCGGGGTCCCTCCACGCTGGGGATCTCCAGTCGCCACGCACCACCGTCGGGGAAGTGTCGTGTGGAGGTGGGCGGGTCGGCGGCGATGTCGTTGATGCCGACGGCGGCGAGTCCGGCGCGTCCAGCCACGTACGGGGAAGAGGGAGACGTCATATCCATCCTGTCCGAGATATCGAACAATGTGCTCTATTTCGAATGTGATCGTACGTTCCCACCACCTCCCAGGCAACGGTGCGTCGGGGGCGTCGCGAGCGGTGAGTCCTTGACCCGGCTCGCGTCATCGATCTAGGCTCTGCCCGAAATAGCAGACATGGTCCGAAATTTAGGACACACGGGGCACGCCCTCAGCGCTCCGAGGTCCAGGTCAACACCCTCCGGTGCCGCACCCGACCGGGAGCGGGTCCCCTCTCACCAGACAGGCCTCACATGCCCGACACGGCTAATCTCTCCGTGGGATGGCTGATCGCGATCGCGGCCATCGCCATCGCGATCCTCCTCTTCCTCATCATCTGGGTCCGACTCCACGCGATCCTCGCGCTCATCGTCGTCAGCGCCGGCACGGCCGTCGCCACAGGAACGTCGGCGGAGGACATCGTCGACACACTGACGGACGGATTAGGCGGAACCCTCGGCACCGTCGCCCTACTCATCGGTTTCGGGGCCATGCTGGGGCGGCTCATCGAGGTCTCCGGTGGGGCGAGAGTCCTGTCGGACGGGCTCATCCGCCTCTTCGGTGAGAAACGCGCCCCCCTGGCCCTGAGCGTCGCGTCGCTGCTCTTCGGTTTCCCCATATTCCTGGACGCGGCGTTCGTCGTGATGGTGCCGATCATCTTCTCGGTCGCCCGACGCCTCGGCGGATCCCTCCTGCTCTACGCGCTCCCCGCGACGGGCGCGTTCGTGATGATGCACGCCCTGCTTCCGCCGCACCCGGGTCCGGTGGCCGCGGCCGACGCCATCGGCGCGCACATGGGCATCGTGGTCGTCGTGGCCCTGCTCGTGGGCCTTCCCACCTGGTGGTTCACCGGTTACCTGCTCGGGAAGTGGATGGGTCAGCGGGTCGACATCCCGGTCCCCGACATCCTTGGCGGGGGATCGCCGCAGGACGACGAGGACCACCTCGGCCCGCCGCCGCCCCTCCCCCTCTTGATCATGCTCCTGGTCCTGCCCGTCGCCCTGATCTTCATGGAGACCGGGCTGGCCACGCTCTCGACCGCGGGAGTCGTGGACGGCGACGCGACCTGGGTGCACGTTCTCCAGGCCATCGGCAAGACGCCCTCCGCCCTGCTGATCACGGTCTTGGTCGCGCTGTGGCTCCTGGGATGGCGCCGCCGGCACGACGGCAAGGTACTCGAACGAGTCATCGACCGCGCGCTCGCTCCCGTGTGCTCCATCATCCTGCTCACCGGTGCCGGCGGTATGTTCGGTGCCGTCCTCCAGCAGAGCGGGATCGGCGACGCCGTCGCCGACAGCCTGGACGCCATGGGCCTGCCCCTGATCGTCGCGGCCTTCCTCGTCGCGGCCAGCATCCGGGTCGCGCAGGGGTCCGCGACGGTCGCGGCCACCACGGCGGGTGGGCTCATCGCCCCCGCCATTCACGCCACGGGCGGATTCTCCCAGTTCGAACTCTCGCTCCTGGTCCTGGCCGTCGCCGCCGGTTCCATCGTCCTCTCTCACGTGAACGACTCCGGCTTCTGGCTGGTGCGCGGCTTCCTCGGCATGGACACCAAGACGACGCTGAAGACCTGGACGCTCCAGGGCACGGCGGTGGGCCTGATGACCTTCGCCATCGTGACCGTGCTGTTCCTCGTGGTGTAACCGCGGTCAGGGCCGCGGGCGGGCCCCCAGCGCGGTGGAGAACCGGCGCGCGCCCGCGGCCACCAACGGCTCGAGCTCCGCGCGCAGCGCCTCGGACCACCGGTGTTCCGGCACGGAGACACTGACCCCGGCGACCACCCGGTCATGGCGGTCCCACACGGGCGCCCCGACGCAACAGACGTCGGGGTTCGACTCGCACCGCTCCACGGCGACCCCGTGCGACCGGACCTCGCGCAGTTCGGTGAGGAGGCTGGGGACGTCCGTGACGCTGCGCGGGGTCATCGGCGCCAGCGGGCCCGGGCCCAGACGCTCGCGGACGTCCTCCTCCGGCAGTGCCGACAGCATCGCCTTGCCCAGGGCCGTGCAGTGGGCGGGCACCCGTGCGCCGACGGCCGAGACCATGCGCACCGTGTGGGAACTGTCGACCTTGGCGACATAGACGACGTGTGCGCCGTCCAGCACGGCCACGTGCGCGGTCTCGTTGCAGGCGGCGACCAGCTCCCGGGCGATCCCCTGTCCGGTGCGTGCGGTGTCGAGCCGCTCGGCGTAGGCGCTGCCAAGACGGAACAACTGCAACCCCAGCCGGAACCGCCCCGGGACGTCGGGGTCGGCGTGGAGATAGCCGCGATCGGTGAGCGTGTGCAGCAGCTCGTGCACGGTCGTCCGGGGAAGCTGGAGCTCCTCCACCACGTCGGGGGCGCTGAGGGTCTCCCGTCCGTCGGTGAACAGCTCCAGTATGTCCAGACCCCGCAACAGCGCGGGCGTACGGCGGGCCATACCAGCGATCTCCTCCCCGGGCAGGTCGCTGGCAACAATACCCTTCGGAAGATCACGCGCCCCCACCTGTCGCCGGACAAGGCTCCCCGGACAGACCAGGAGCCGTTCGCAGCGTCGCGTTCAACCCGCGTGGGGTGACACGTCCGGAAGAGGAGCCGCACCGCCTGCTGGCGGCGTTCGTGGCACGGTCGCGTGGTCGGGAGCGCGGTTCCGCTTCGGCGGGCGACCCATGGGTCGCCATCAGCGGCTCGAGTATCGGGGTGTCGCCCCGTTTGCCCAGGTGGTGGTGACGAGCGGGGGATGGCGGGAGCCGGCGAGCGGGTGGATCTCCGAAGGCGGCCACCTCGGAAGCGGTCACGTGCCTCGGATCCGTCCCGTTCGTCCCGGACCGCGACCTTTCACGCAACAGAACCCAGGGCGGCGCCGAAGAGTCCAGCCCCGGGGCCACGCCGCGCTCGCACGTTCGACGCGTCCCATCCGCCGCCCTCGGTCCGAGAAGGCGACGCCTGAGGGAGTGTTCTGTGAGGGTTTTCGGGTGAGAGAGGGGCCGTCGTCCCTATTGCGGTCGCTGCGCGGATGGTGCCCCAGCGGGGGCCCGGGCTTCGACTCGCACGACGATCCGTGAGGGGCGTCCTGGTCGGCTGTTCGAAAGGATCGACACCGGCGAACGTCGTCCTGGCGGTCGCGAGCCCCCAGCACCCCCAACAGCGCCCCAAGAGGCACAGCGGCGCAAAGAACACGGCCTTGGTCTTCGACGGTGCCGAACTGGGTTGCCCGCCTCGCCTGCGGGGTGGGCCCGCCCGGACGTCCCCAGCCCGAGAAGGGGCGCCGTTGAGCTCCGGTGTCGAGCACCGAACGGGGTCTGGTCATCATGCCCGGACATCGCGTTCCCCGAACTGCCGCACCCGCGCGTGCGTGTGCTCGGGGGCGTTCGAGCGCTCCCGCCCGGGTGCGGTCGTACGGGCGACGGAGGGCGCCGACCGGGGCGTAGGGGGCGATGGTGGTGACGGTCCCGGCCCGCGTGGCTCCACGTCTGGGGTCGTCGCGTACCCCATCCCCGGGTCGAGGGCCAGGAGGCCCCTGGGGCGCCTCGCATCCCAACGCGAGCCTCGCCCGCTAGGGCGCAGGCGGTGAAGGGAGTGAGCCGTCCTGGATACGGCTTCGAGGAGGCGACTAGGACCGTCCGCGTGGCGACCGTGATGTTCTCAGCCGCCTCACGTCTCTCGTATCGCTCCGGCCCCCTCTACCCCTGGAGTGCGGGCGTGTTCGAGCGCTCCTGAACGCGTGTCGTAGGACGGGCGACGGAGGAGTCCGGGGCCGTTGCGCTGTCCCCAAGGGGGCGGGAACCGGGAAATCCCCCGGCCCCTCGCACGGGCCCGTGAGCCGTGGGGTCCCATGCCGGCACGAAGTGGCCGTCCCCCGGCGCCACCGGCGGACGGCTCCGTGGGGGGCCACGGCGGCGCCGGGGAAGGTCGCGGGCGATCCTTCCCCGGCGTGCTCTTATCCTCGGTGTGGTCGACGGGAACCGGGTCAGTGCGATTCGCGTGGCACGTCGTGGCCGCTGGAACCGACGAGGAAGTCCAGGTCGGCGCCCTGGTGGGCCTGGGTCACGTGTTCGTAGTACAAGCGGGTCCAGCCGCGGTCGGAGTGGGGCTGTGGTGGGGTCCACTCGCCGCGGCGGCGGGCGAGTTCGGCGTCGTCCACCTCGAGGCGCAGGGTTCGGTTCGGCACGTCGAGGGTGATCTCGTC
The DNA here is from genome assembly GCF_018437505.1 of Spiractinospora alimapuensis. NCBI lineage: Bacteria > Bacillati > Actinomycetota > Actinomycetes > Streptosporangiales > Nocardiopsidaceae > Spiractinospora > Spiractinospora alimapuensis. Next base: position 3,955,362 of record NZ_CP072467.1, read on the forward strand.
ACCGTCGCGAACCAGCGCGAGCGGGCCGCCCACGGCCGCCTCCGGGGCGGTGTGGAGTACCACGGTGCCGTAGGCGGTGCCGGACATCCGGCCGTCGCAGATCCGCACCATGTCGGTGACACCCTGCTCCAGGAGCTTGGTGGGCAGCGCCACGTTGCTGACCTCGGGCATGCCGGGATAGCCCGCCGGCCCGCAGTACCTCAGGACGAGGACCGTGTCGGCGTCGACGTCCAGATCGGGGTCGTCGGCGACCGCGTAGTACTCCTCGGGGGAGTCGAACACCCGCGCGCGGCCGCGGTGGGTCAGCAGGTCGGGGCTGGCCGCGGACTGCTTGATGACGGCGCCGTCGGGCGCGAGGTTGCCCCGCAGCACCGCCGTCCCGGTGCCCGCCGGCTGGAACGGGTCGTCGAACTCACGGATCACCTCGCGGTTGTGGCACTCCGCGGTGCTGGCGGCGGCTCCGAGCGGTTCGCCCGTGACGGTGGGCGCGTCCAGGTGCAGCAGGGAGGCGATCTCCGCGACGACGGCGGGCAGACCGCCGGCGTAGCAGAAGTCCTCCATCAGGAACCGGCCACTGGGCATCAGGTCCAACAGTGTGGGCACGTCCCGCGCCAGAGCGTCGAAGTCGTCCAGCTTCAGGTCCACGCCCAGCCGGCCCGCGATCGCGAGCAGGTGGATCACCGCGTTGGTCGAGCCGCCGATCGCCGCGTTGATCCGGATCGCGTTCTCGAACGCCTCCCGCGTCATGATGCTGGAGGGCCGGACGTCGTCCTCCACCATCTGGACGATCCGTTGCCCCGAGCGCTGGGCCGCCGCGTAGCGGCGGGCGTCCACCCCGGGCCACGTCGCGGCGTAGGCCGGTTGCATGCCCAACGCCTCGGCCATGCAGGCCATGGTGGAGGCGGTTCCCATGGTCATACAGTGACCGTTGGAGCGGGACATGCACGATTCGGCGAACGCGCAGTCCTCCTCGGTCATCCGACCCGCGCGCACCTCCTCCTCGAACTTCCACACGTGCGTGCCCGACCCGATGTCCTCGCCACGGAACTTGCCGTTCAGCATCGGCCCGCCCGTGATCATCAGCGAGGGGAGGTCGGTGCTGGCGGCCGCCATCAGCAGGCCGGGGGTGGTTTTGTCACATCCGGACAACAGAACCACGCCGTCCAGCGGGTTGGCCCGGATGAGCTCCTCCGCCTCCATGGCGAGGAGGTTGCGGTAGAACATCGCGGTCGGGCGCAGCACGGTCTCGCCCAGCGCCATGACGGGGAACTCCAGCGGGAAGCCGCCCGCCTGCCAGACTCCCCGCTTCACGGACTCGGCGATCCGGGTCAGGTGCGCGTTGCACGGGGCGAGTTCGGACCCCGACACCGCGATCCCGATCACCGGGCGGCCGTCGAACGCGTCGTCGCTGAACCCCTGGTTCCGCATCCAGGACCGGTACAGCATGCCGGACCGTCCGCCCGCGCCGAACCAGTGGCTGCTCCGTCGGCCTTCGTTGTGTGTGGTCATGACAAACTCCTTCGGGATCGTGAACCGAACCGGTGAATGACGGCGCTTACCGCGTGGGGAGACGCAACCCCTGCATGCCGCCGTCCACGTGGATTCCCGTGCCCGTCGTCGCGGTGGAGGCCGGGCTGGCCAGGTAGGCGATGGTGGTGGCCACCTCCTCGGCGCGCACGAGTCGCCCGGTGGGCTGGCGCGCGCTGAGGGCGGCGCGTTCGGCGTCGGGGTCCTCGGCCGCGTCGAGCAGCCGCTGCACCCAGGGCGTGTCCACGGTCCCGGGCAGCACGCAGTTCACTCGGACGCCCTCGCCGACGTGGTCGGCGGCCATGGCCTGGGTCAGGGCGAGCACCGCCCCCTTGCTCGCGGAGTAGAGCGCGCGGCGGGGCAGCCCCTGCGTCGCCGCGATGGAACAGGTGTTCACGATCGCCGCGTGCGCCGACCGCCGGAGGTGGGGCAACGCCGCACGGCTCACCCGCGCCATCCCGACCACGTTGAGGTCCAGCACGCGGTGCCACTCGGCGTCGTCGTTGTCCTCGACCGTCCCGGCGGCGCCGACGCCGGCGTTGTTGACCACGATGTCGATGCCGCCGAACCGTTCGGCCGCCTGGGAGACCGCCGCGTCCACCGAGGCGGTGTTGGTGACGTCGCCCGGGAAGGCCGTGACCCCTTCGGGGGGCGACGATCCGGGGAGGTCCAACGAACCCACCGTGGCCCCGCGCTCCAGGAGGACCTGGGCGGTGGCGCGGCCGATTCCCGAGGCACCGCCGGTCACTAGGGCGGCGAGACCGGAGAACTCTCCGGTGCTCATCGGACCGCCTGCCGCAGCGTCTGGCGCTGCCGCCCGAGGTGGTCGATCTCCAGTTCCACCACGTCGTCGGGGGCGAGGTAGGGGTAGCGTCCGGAGAGCGCGACGCCGGCCGGGGTGCCGGTCAGCAGCAGGTCGCCGGGATCCAGGGTCATGTACTGGCTGAGCTGGTAGATGATCTCGTGCACGCCGAAGACCATGTCGGAGGTGGTGGAGCCCTGCCGTGGGTCGCCATTCACCCAGGACCGCAGTCCCAGAGCCTGGGGCCCGTCGGGGAGTTCGGACGCCGGGACCAGCGCCGGGCCGGTGGGGCAGAACGTCTCACAGCACTTGCCCTTGGACCACTGTCCGCCGGACACCTCCAACTGGTAGGCGCGCTCGGAGACGTCGTTGGCGATGGTGTACCCGGCGATGTGCTCGGGGGCCCGCGCGGCCGACTCCAGGTAGCGGGCGCGGCGCCCGATCACGACGGCGAGTTCCACCTCCCAGTCCACGCGTTGGGCACCGGGCGGGATGAGCACGTCGTCGTTCGGCCCCACCACGGTGTTGGGGTGCTTGAAGAAGATCGTGGGGTGTGTCGGCGGCTCGGCTCCGGACTCGGCGGCGTGCGCGGCGTAGTTCATGCCCACGCACACGACCGCGCCGGGGCGCGGAACGGGCGGCCCGACCCGTAGGTCCCCCGCGCCTGCCAGCGGGGTGAGACGGTCGGCCGCGAGCGCGGTCCGGACAGTGCCGACCGGGTCGTTCGCGAGGAACTCCGCGTCGAGGTCATCGGTGATCGGCCGCAGATCACGTACGACCCCCTCGTCGTCGATCACGGCCGGGATCTCGTGTCCGACCTCGCCCAGGCGTTGAAACCGCACCTACTGTTCCTCCCAATCGGTCAGTCCTGCTTGCGTCGCTGGCTTGTTGACGTGGTGGCCCACGGGGTCGGGGCGCGACGTTGGGTTCACTCCCTGGCCGCGTCCTGGATCCGGGTGTAGATCTCGCCCCACTCGGGGTGCATCTCCGGCAGCCGCTCGCGGGCGGCCTCGGCGAACGCCTCGGTGTCCACGTCGTCGACGATCTCCGCGTCGGCGTTCTCCCGCCACTCCTCGAGCATCTCCTCCTCCTGCTCCTCGATGCAGACGCGGACCTGCTGGGCGGCGTCCATCGTGGCGTCGTCGAGTTCCGCTTGGAGGTCGGGGGACAGGTCCTCGTACACCGCGTCGGCGATGACGGGCATGACGCCCTGCACGATGTGCGCGGTGAGCGAGATGTGTGTCTGCACCTCGTCGAAGCGCATGGTGCGCATGGTGGGGATGGGGTTCTCCTGGGCGTCGATCACGCCCTGCTGGAGGCCCAGGTAGACCTCGCCCAGCGCCATGGGGGTCGCGGTGCCGCCCATGATCTCCATGTTCGACAGGTAGACGGGCGCGGTGGGTACCCGGACCTTCTGGCCGGTCAGGTCCCCGGGCTGCTGGACCGGCTGGTTCGCCGAGGTGTGTCGGCTGCCGTAGTACCAGGACCCCAGCACACGCAGCCCGGTCTCCTCGTTGAGCTCGGCCCACACCTCGTCGCCGATCGGCCCGTTGGTCACCGCGTCGAAGTGGTCCACGTCCTCGAAGGCGTACGCGGCGTCGAACACCTCGGCGGGGGAGTACCAAGTGCCCAGGAACGCTGGGCCCGCGACCGTCATCTCCAGGTTGCCGGTGTGGAGCAGTTGGAGCGCCTGTTCCTCGGTGCCGAGCTGTGCGCTGGGGAAGATCTGGAGGTCGACGCCGACGTCGGCGAGCCGGTCCCGCAGGGGTTCCGCGCCACAGGTGTGCGCGGGGTGCGCGACGTCGTAGGCGTGGGACAGGCGCAGGGTGACCTCGGCGTCGGCGTCACCGGCCGGGCGCAGGTCGTCGGGGTCCACGTCGGGTGCGTGACCGACGCATCCGGTGGCCAGGAGCGCCAGCGCGGTCGCGGTCACGGTGAGACCCGTGCGGGTGTGTCCCATCACGGCTCCTTTCGGAGTGCGGGTCGACGGTGGGGAGCCGTTGCGTGATGGACGCGGCATCGCCAGTTGTTCAGTATTTTGAACTGAGAATCATGACCTGAATGGGGAGCGGTGTGAGCGTGGAACGCGATCGTTCGTTGGCGCCGGCGGTGACGCGGGCCGCGGCGATACTCGAGGTGCTCACCACGGAGCGCGGACGCCCGATGGGACTCGCGGAACTGTCGCGACGCCTGGAGCTCGCCAAGTCCTCGGTGTCCAACATCTGCAACGCGCTGGTGGACTCCGGGCTGCTGCGCCGGACCTCGGAGGGGTTCGGGTTGGGGCAGCGCCTGGTGGGCTATGCCGCCGCCTACCTGGAGGGGGTCGACATCGTCCAGGAGTTCCAGGACGTCTGCCGGACCCGGGCCGGTGCGAGCGAGGAGACGATTCAGCTCGCGGTCCTGGGCGAGACGGGACTCGAGGTGGTCTACCTGGCGCGACGGGACGGCCGCCATCCGGTCGTGCTCGCGTCGCAGATCGGCCGACCGCTGCCGGCGACCACCACCGCGACCGGGAAGAGCATGTTGGCCGAGCTGTCCCCGGCCGACCTCTCCGCACGCCTGGACGGGCTGGACACCCTGGCGCGCCTGACCGACTCCTCCATCACCGACCCGACACGGTTCCGTCGGGACCTGGAGGGCGTACGCGACCGGGGGTACGCCCTGGACGAGGGAGAGACCGCCGAGGGGCTGCTGTGCCTGGCCGCCACCGTGCCCGGCACCATGACGCGGGGCCAGCCAGCGGCGGTGAGCTTCACCGGTCTGGCCACCGCGTCGTCGGCGCGTCGTGTCGAGGAACGGGCCGAGGAGCTGCGGGGTCTCGCCCGGGAACTCGGCTCGCGGCTCGGGGCCCAGTAGGACGGCACCTGACCCGGACCCGCCGCTCGTCGTGGTCATGAGTACCCCAGGAGTCCCGGCAGCCACATGCTCAGTGCCGGCACGAAGGTGACCAGCACCAGGGAGACCATCAGCGGCAGCAGCACCATGATCATGCCGCGCGCCACCCGTGGCACGGGGATTCGGGTGACCGAGCTCAGCACGAAGATGACGAGCCCGATCGGGGGCGTCAGCAACCCGATCATGAAGTTCAGGATCATGAACACGCCGAGGTGAAGCGGGTCGATCCCGAAGGCCGACGCCACGGGGAGTAGCACCGGCGCCATGACCAGGATCGCCGCGGTCGGCTCCAGCACCATGCCGACGATCAGCATCACGATGTTGACGAGGATCAGGAACACCAGCGGGTTGTCGGTGACCGTGATCAGCGACGCCGCGACCTGCTGTGGCACCTCCTCGCGGGTCAGTACCCAGCCGAAGAGCGACGCGGCGCCGACGATGAGCATGATCGCGGCCGTGGTCTCCGCCGTGGACAGCATCATCCGGTAGAGGCGGTTCACGGTGAGGCGACGGTAGAGGGCCGCGAGCAGCAGCACGTAGATGACGGCCACCCCCGCGGCCTCGGTGGGGGTGAAGATCCCACCGAGGATCCCGCCGAGGATGATGACCGGCGCCCCCATCGGCAGCACCGCGGCGCGTAGGGCGCGCAGCTTCTCCGCGGTCGAGACCCGGTCGGTGGGAACATCGGGTTCCCGGCGGACCTGGATGAAGACGGTCGCGCACAGCACACCGAAAATGAGGAGCGCCGGGATGATGCCGGCGACGAACAGCGCCCCCACGGACACCCCGGCCGTGGTCGCGAAGATGATGGCGGGGATGCTGGGCGGCATGATGCCGCCGATGAGCGCGGAGGCGCCCGTGAGGCCGACGGAGAACCGTTCGCTGTAGCCCCGCTTCACCATCGCCGACACCTGGATCCGGCCCAGGGCGGACACGTCGGCGATCGCCGCGCCGCTCATCCACGAGAACACCAGACTCGAGGAGACGTTGGCGTAGCCGAGGTTGCCACGGATCCGGTCCAGCGTCTTCTCCGCCGCGGTGAAGAGCCGGTCGGTGATCCCCGCCGACATCGCCGCCGCGCCGGTGAAGATGAACAGGGGCACGGCCAGCAGCGGGAAGATGTCGATACCCGCCGTCATGCGTTGGAGCGCCGCCCCCACGGTGACGCCGGGGGAGAACACCAGGTAGACCATGCTGGGCGCCGCCAGGGCGAAGGCGACCGGAACCCGTGCCAACATCAGCGCGAGAACTCCGACGACCACGAGAAGAACGCTCACCTCAGGCTCCTTCCGCGATCGCGTCGTCGTCGCGCAGCGTCTCGGGGTGGCGCCAGGCGATCACCGAGTTCACGATCGTGTGGAAGCACACGAGCGCGAACCCCGGCACGCTGACCCCGTAGATCCAGGCCATCGAGATCCCGGCCGCGGGGGTGTTCACCGTGGCCAGCGACGTCGCGAACTGCCAGCCCACGTACACCAGGACCGCGCTGGTCACCACGACGACCGCGTTGGCCGTGATCTCCAGGGCCGCGGTCGCGCGCGGGCTGAGGAAACGACTGAACACGCGGGCCGTGATGTGGCGCCGCCGCGCCGCGACCAGTCCGATGGTGAGCAGGGTGAGCCAGATGAGCGCGTAGCGGGCGACCTCCTCGGTCCACACGAACGGTGTGGCCAGGACGTATCGACTGAGGATCTGCAGCAGGACGAGACCGAGCAGCAGCCCGAGCAGGACGACCGCGACGACGCGTTCCACCCGCATCAGGGCGCGCATCCACGGGAACCGGCGTTCCGCCAGATCCAGCGGTTCCGACTCGTCACCCGAGGGAGGCTCGGCATCGGGTGGTGACGACTTCATCAGGGGGCAACCCGACCGTTCTGTTCATTGTTCAGAATGTTGAACGCTAAGCAGCATGTTGAAGGGGCTGATTGGACGGTAGGCCCCAAATGTGATCTGGGTCAAGTTTCTCGTTCTTGTCGATGTACGCGTTGGGTGTCCGAATGATACGTTCAGCATCATGGTCAGTGTTCGAAATGCTGGACGCAACAGTGAGTCGGACGACACGAAGGACACCGACAGCGGTGTCTCCAGCGGTGGTGGAGTGAACCGTTCGGCCGGGGTGTCCCCACCCGGAGGCGGCGCTCTCGGTGGCTCGGACGGAACGGAGTCCGTTGGCGGAGCCGAGGACGCGGCCGCCGTCGAGACGCGAGAGCGCGGCGAGGCGGTCGGTCGCCGGGCGATGCCCCGTGAGGTCGCCCTGTTCGTGACCTGCGTGGGGGACTTCGCCGCGTCCGGTCCCGCGCGCGCCGCCGTGACCGTGCTCGAACGGATGGGGGTGCGCGTCACCGTGCCCAAGGCGCAGAGCTGCTGTGGTCAGCCCGCGCTGAACTCGGGGTTTCCCGTCGAGGCGGCTGCCCTGGCCCGCCACTGGGTCGAGGTCTTCGAACCCCATCCCGCGGTGGTCGCGATCGCGGGATCCTGCGCCGGGATGACCGTGCACCACTACCCACGAATCCTGGACGGGCCGTGGCGCGCCCGCGCCGAGGCGATCCTCGACCGAATGTGGGAGTTCACGCGCTTCGTCGCGGACCACGGCGAGAACCTCGCGCTCCGAACGGCGGCCGAGCGAACGGTCACCTACCACGACTCCTGCCACATGCTGCGCAACCTGCGGGAACGCGACGCCCCCCGCGAGGTTCTGGGGCGGGTCGAGGGCCTGGAGCTGCGGGAGATGCGCGATCCCGACATCTGCTGCGGCTTTGGAGGGACCTTCGCCGTGAAGTTCCCCGAAGTGTCGACCGCGATGGCCGACCGAAAGCTACGCCAGGTCCACGACACCGGTGCGACGGAACTGGTCTCGGCCGACTCCGGATGTCTGCTGCACCTGGACGGTCGGCGGGACGCCTCTGGGGAGACCACGCCCCGCGCGTGTCACGTCGCCGAGATCCTGCGCGACGCACTACCCCGGGAGCCGCGATGACCACGCCCACCAGTCCTCGGCCCGCCGGTCGGTCCAGCGCCCTGACGGGGCGGGACCGGCTCACCCCCGACCGCCCGGAGTGGGCCGCGCCCGGCTACCCGCCCGGAGCGATCCCCCTCCCGCTGCTCACCGTGGACGCCCTGGGCTCCCCCAGCGCCGGACCCACCGCCGACCGCCTCACCGAACTCGACCGCAAGTGGAACGGGGACGGCTGGTCCCCGGAGATGGCCGCGGCGCGTGAGAGAGCGGCGGTGATACGTCGGGAGACACTGGGTGACCTCGAGGGCTATCTCGCCCAGCTCACCGAACGGGTCGAGGCCAACGGCGGGACCGTGCACCGTGCCGCCACCCCCGCCGACGGACGGGAGATCGTGGCCCGCATCGCTCGCGAGAACGACGTGGCGCTCGCGGTGAAGTCCAAGTCCATGGCCACCGAGGAGATGCACCTCAACCAGCACCTCGAACAGGCCGGCGTGGAGGTGGTCGAGACCGACCTGGGCGAGTACATCATCCAACTGGCCGACGAGCGGCCCAGCCACATCATCGCCCCCGCCGCCCACAAGGCCCAGGGCGACGTGACGACACTCTTTCGGCAGGTCTCCGGCGAGGACGTCGAGGACGACCCGAAGCGCCTCACCAAGTTCGCGCGGGAACGCCTGCGCGAGAACTTCCGGACGGCGGACATGGGCATCTCGGGCGTCAACTTCGCCGCGGCGGACCGGGAACCCTCGCGATCACCACCAACGAGGGCAACGGCCGCATGGTCACCTCACAGCCCCGGATCCACGTGGCAGTGATGACGGTCGAGAAGGTCATCCCCCGGTTGACCGACCTGGCGACCCTGTTCCCCCTCCTGGCGAACGCGGCCACCAACCAGCACCTGACGGTGTACCAGACCATGGTGACCGGCCCCCGACGCCCGGAGGAGCGCGACGGCCCGGAACAACTCCATCTGGTCATCCTGGACAATGGCCGAACCCGGATTCCCGGCACCCGCTACGAGGACATGCTCGCCTGCATCCGGTGCGGTGCGTGCCAGGCGGCCTGCCCCGTCTACCGCACGATGGGCGGCGGCCACGGGTACGGCGCCACCTACGGCGGCCCGGTCGGCGCGGTCCTGAGCCCCCTGCTGGAGGACGGCGCCGAGCACCGACAGCTCCCTTTCCTCTCGTCACTGTGCGGCAAGTGCTACGACGTCTGCCCGGTGAAGATCCCCCTCCCGGACATGCTGGTGGACCTCCGCGCCGACTACGAGAACGGGGAGCGTGGATCGTCCGCCCGCCGCGTCGCCTGGAAGGGGTGGTCCCGGGCCTGGCGCGTCCCCCTTCTCTACCGCGCCTCGCTGGGTGCCGCGCGGTTGGTGGGCCGGCTGGTGCCCGCACGGATCCTCGGGCGACTCCCGGGACCCCAGAGGGCCTGGGCCTCCGGGCGGTCCCTGCCGGCACTCCGGAACGCGGGCGGGCTCCGTCGATGGATGAGGAAGGCGCGATGACGAACGAACCGGTGTCCGAATCGGACCGGCCGGACCTGGTCCAGGAACTGGCGCGCACCCTCGCCGCGGTCGAGGTCGACGTCCACCCGTGTCAGAGCGAGGAAGGCGCGTACGAGACCCTGCGGAAACTGGTGGGGGACACCACCGTCACCGTCGACGGCTGGGTCGCCGCCTCCGGAGTCCTCGACTCGGCGCGTCGGGTCGACGACCCGTGGCAAGCGGGGATCGGGGTCACCGGTGTCCTCGCCGCGTCCGCCGCGACCGGAACTTTGGCCCTCGTCGCCTCCCCGGAGACGCCCCGCAGCACGTCCCTGGTGCCGCCGGTGCACGTCGCCCTCGTCCCACACAGCCGGGTACTCCCCGACCTCGAGGCACTGTTCGCCACTCTGGCTCGGCAGGACCCCATCCCCTCCAACATGCAACTCATCTCCGGACCGAGCCGCACCGGCGACATCGAGATGAAACTCGTCCGCGGCGTACACGGCCCAGAGACCGTACACGTCGTCCTCTACCCGGACACCGCACCGGCATGACCGCCCCACCCACCCCCCGTCCCGCCCCCTCATCAGGATTTCCCAACTCCCATCAGGAATCCCGCTCATTCATCGAGTGGGAGCGCACACTCACCTGCTATGGCGGGGCCAGCTACCCATTCGTTGAAAGGCGGGCGGCGATCCACTCCTCGACGGTCTGGATGTGGGCCGTGGCCGCGGTGAACGCGGCGAGGCTGTCGCGGCGCGTGAGCGCGGCGTGGATGGCGAGGTGTTGCTGATGGGTCTGCTCGGTGACGTGTTCGGCCACCATCGCCCGCCACACACGGGCGCGGTCGGTGCGGCGGGCCACCGATGTGGACAGGGCCGCCAGGGTGGGGTTCCCGGACGCGGCCGCGATCTCGGCGTGGAACCGGAGATCGGCCTCCACCAGCTCGGTGGGGTCGGTCATCTCCCGCATGGTGTCGATCTGTTCGCGAAGCGAGGCGAGGAGCTCCGGTTCGATGCGCGGCGCGGCCAGGGCGGTCGCTCCCGGCTCGATGACGCGGCGGCACTCCATCAACTCGAGGTAGCCGCCGTCGCCGGCGAGTTCGAGGAAACGTCCGATCGCGTCCACCATGCGGTCCGGCCGCAGGTCGGTGACGAAGGTGCCGGCGCCGTGCCGCACCTCGAGCACCCCCGCCACCACCAACGCCCGGACCGCCTCGCGCAGCGACAGCCGCGAGACGCCCAGCGTGGCACTGAGCTCGGCCTCCGCCGGAAGCCGTTGTCCCGGGGGAAACTCGCCCGATCCGATGCGGTCCTTCAGGCGGTTGATCGCGTCCTCGGCGACGCCGACCGGGCGGCCCGCGGTCCGCGAGCCGCCCGCACCGGCGGTGTCCTCTGGCATGGGCACCAGCTTCTCACCTCGTCGGTGGGCCGAGCGCGTGCGCGCCCGCTACCGCGACCACACTGGGCCGTCCGGGAAGGAGTGCTCCCGCAGGGAGTCGCGTTTGATCTCCGCGCTGTACCCCGGGTTCTCCGGCAGACGGTAACGCGGGCCCTGCATCCGGACCGGGTCGACGAAGTGCTCGTGCAGGTGGTCCACGTACTCCACCATCCGGTTCTCCAGGGAACCGCTGACGGCGATGTAGTCGAAGATCGAGAGGTGCTGGACCAGTTCGCACAGGCCGACTCCGCCGGCGTGCGGGCAGACGGGAACACCGTGCGCCGCGGCCAGCAGCAGGGTCGCGATGTTCTCGTTGACCCCGGCCACCCGACAGGCGTCGATCTGGCAGATCCCGATCGCGTCGGCCTGCAGCAACTGCTTGAACATGACCACGTTGTGGGCGTGCTCCCCGGTCGCGACGTGGGTCGGGGAGATCTCCCGCTGGATCGCGGCGTGGCCGAGGATGTCGTCCGGGCTGGTGGGCTCCTCGAACCACCAGATGTCGAACTCGGCGAGCCCCTTGTGCCAGGCGATGGCCTCCTGCACGCCCAACACCTGGTTGGCGTCGATCATCAGTCGCCGGTCCGGGCCTATGATCTCGCGCGCGATGCGGCACCGCCGCCGGTCGTCCTCCAGGTCCTTGCCGACCTTCAGCTTCACCGAGTCCCACCCAGCGTCCACCGCCTCGCGGCAGAGGCGGGCGAGTTTCTCGTCGTCGTAGCCGAGCCAGCCCGCGCTCGTGGTGTAGGCGGGGTACCCGTGTTCACGCAGGTGGGCCTCGCGTTCCGCCCGACCGTCCCACCGCGAGCGCAGCAGCTCCAGCGCCTGCTCCCGAGTCAACGCGTCCTCGAGGTAACGCCAGTCCACGAGGTCGACGATCTGTTCCGGCGTCATGTCGGCCAGGAGCTTCCACACCGGTTTACCGGCGCGACGCGCCGCCAGGTCCCAGCAGGCGTTGACCACGGCCGCGGTCCCGAGGTGGATGACGCCCTTGTCCGGGCCGAGCCAGCGGAGGTGGCTGTCGCCGGTCAGGTCGCGCCACAGGGCACCCAGGTCGCCCACGATCTCGTCGACGCTGCGCCCGCGCAGCCGCTCGCCGACCACGGCCGCCGCCTGGACGGCGAGCTCGGTGCCCCGACCGATCGTGAACGTGAAGCCGTGGCCCTCCGGAAACTCCGGGTCGTCGGTGTGGAGCACCACGTAGGCCGCGGAGTAGTCGGGAGCCTCCTGCATGGCGTCCGACCCGTCCAGATGACGGGACGTGGGGAAGCGGACGTCGATGGTCTCGATCTCGGTGATGCGTGCGGTCATGGGCGTCCTCCGAAGTTCTCGGATGTACCTGATCGATGGCGAGCCTAAGAGACATCAGATCTCTATGGAAGAGTTCTGCCGAAAATGACCACTCTGAAGCGAAAAACGACAGAGACATCAGATCTCTAGGAGGAACTGTGGCAACTGGTGGGATCATGCGGTTCGTCGGGTCCGACGGCGCGACCCGGGTCGGCCTCCGCGCCCCCGACAGCGGAGACCTACGATCGCTCCCCGGCGTGACCGGAGTCGCCCAACTGCTCCGGCTGACCCGCGACGACCTGCGTCTCCGGTTGGAGGAAGCCGCCCGCGCCACCCCCGACCACCAGATCGACGACGTCACGGTGCTCCCACCGATCGACGGCGACACCGAGGTCTGGGCGAGCGGCGTCACCTACGAACGTTCGCGGCAGGCGCGGGGCGAGGAGAGCGACAGCGCGGACCTGTACGACCGGGTCTACGACGCCGACCGCCCCGAGCTGTTCTTCAAGTCGGTGCCCTGGCGGGTCGTCACCGACGGCGAACCCATCGGGGTCCGCGACGACTCGGGGTTCGACGTGCCGGAGCCGGAACTGGCGCTCGTGGTCAACGCGCACGCCGAGATCGTCGGCTACACCGTCTGCGACGACGTCAGTTCCCGGTCCATCGAGGGCGAGAACGCCCTGTACCTCCCCCAGGCGAAGGTCTACGCCGGCTCGTGCGCCCTCGCCAGCCGGATCGTCCCCGCGTGGGAGGTCGGTGACGTCCGTGAGCAACGGGTGAGGATGCGCATCGTCCGCGCCGGAGCGGACGCCTTCACCGGCGAGATCCCCCTGACGGCGCTGCGTCGGAACCTGGAGGGCCTGGTTTCCTGGCTGTTCCGCTCCTATCCCTTCCCCGACGGCGCCGTCCTGGCCACCGGGACGGGAATCGTGCCCGGGATGGACTTCACACTGCGCGACGGCGACGTCGTGGAGATCGAGATCAGTGGGGTGGGGACGCTGAGCAATCCGGTGGCGAAGGGCACCGATCCCTTCGCCTGGCTCCTCGCCGCGCGCGACGCCCCCCGGGCCCGGTCCACCACCTCTCGTTGATCGTGTAGCGGTCGTCACCACACGCGCCCGAAGTGCCGCCGGCAGCACGATCGACGGGGTCAGCGGTGCGCCAGGTGAGCCTCGGTGAGCAGGGCGCGTGCCGCCTCCGGGTCCCGCAGGAGGGAGTTGTAGACCCAGGGCCGGTCATAGCTCTGGACCCACCAGTCGGCCACCGCCTTGCTGGAGCCGGCGGCGGCCACCAGTGACCGAACGTGCTCCTGGGGGGCATGCTCCCACCACTGGGAGATGGTGCGGGTGAACTCCGACGCCGTCCTCCCGTCGGTGCCGTAGTAGTGGTCGAAGACGGCGTGCAGGGCGTCGCGGTCGAAGGGGCGGTGTCCGTGCGCCCGGATCGCCTCCACGTAGCGTTCCGCGCACATCGTCTCCTCCGCGGCGACCCGCGCCGTGACCGGATCGGAGGTGCACAGCACGTCGCCGACGCCCAGGACGAGACCACCGCCGGGGAGGACGGCGACCGGGACGCGCACGGTCGGCGTGATGCGCTGGACGGTGACGGCCGGCCCGAACATCGGTTCCGCGTGGACGACGCGGTCGGCCACCGAGGGGAAGTACTCGCGCACCCGGGTCCGGAAGACCTCCAGGATCCGGGCCGACCGGCGGGACTCCTCGGAGCAGTCCAGCGGCCCGCCCGGACGACTGGCGACGAACACGGCACGCACCGTCCCCTGCTCGGTGAGCATCGGGGACTCGAAGTAGACACCGAGGCGGGAGGTGACGCTCACCGCCCGCCTCGGCGGGGCGCTAACCCCCTCCTCCTCGAAGAGGACCTGCGTCACCACGCGTGACCGCGTCACCGGCATCCGATGCGGGTCGGGATCGAACAGCGTGCCCAGCTCGCCGTCGCCCACCGCGACGATCACCTGGTCGTACATGCGGGAGAAGTAGTCGAGGTCGCCCAGGGTGATGCCGTGGATGACGACGTTCCCGCCGCGCGACTCGAACGCCTCCAACCAGTCGGCGCACTTGACGCGACGGTCGACCGCGGTCGCCGCCCCGTCGGCGAATTCCCCGGAGAAGGACGTCAGGGGGCCACGGGGGTCGGGGCCGATCGACAGTGTCAGCCCGTCGAGGCGCGGCGCCCGGTCGGACCAGAAGTGCAGGGACCGTGCGCGTTCCAGGGCCAGCACACGCGGGACGGTGACTCCGATCAACGGGGGCTTTCGGCGCCGGATCTCGTCGGAGGTCTGACTCGTGATCAGGGTGACGTCGTAATCGTGGTCCAGTAGCGCGTGGGCGAGATGGAGCCCTGCCTGGCTCGCGCCGACTATGAGGAATCTTCGCACCGTGATCCCGTCGTCATGAGGGTGACGTCCACCGTCCGCCGCGGGGCGACTGGCGCGCCTCGCCTCGGGGACCGACGTGTCGCCGACGCCGCACCGACCGGAGACGAGACGAGGAACTGACAGTGCCGTGGCGTTGGAAGACGTCCGCAACGTTCGACAGAACCGTACAGGTGTCGTCACAGGGAGTGCTGGCGATTCCCAAGATCCTTGCGGGCTGGTGACCCGGTCACCAGCCCGCACGCGCCCGGACGGGCCGTCCGCGGGCGCGGGGTGTCGAGGCGTCCGGAGTTCCCTCCGGGGGCGTGGCTAGTCCCCCGTGGCGCCGGTGTCCTCCAGTGGTGCGGTGCTGTGCCGGACCACCAGGTCGGTCGCGAGGTCGAGGCGGATATTGCCGGGGTGTTCGCCGCGGCTGAGGTTGAGGGCCAGGCGGGTCGCCTCCTCCGCCATCTCCGTCAGGGGTTGACGCACAGTGGTCAGTGGGGGTCCCAGCCAGCGCGCCATCGGCAGGTCGTCGAAGCCGACCACGCTGAGGTCCTCCGGAATCCGTACCCCCTTCTCCCGGGCCGCCTCGTATAGTCCGATGGCCTGGAGGTCGTTGCCCGTGAAGATCGCCGTCGGGGGCCGCGCCAGACTCAACAGCTCCAGGCCGGCGGTGCGCCCTCCCTCGACGTGGAAGTCTCCCGTCCGCAGCAGTTCCGCGGGCATGGAGACGCCTGCGGCCTCCAACGCCGAACGGTAGCCGTCGATCCGGGCCCGACTGGAGAGCATCCGCTTGGGCCCCTCGATCGCCCCGATGCGCCGGTGTCCCAGGGACAGCAGGTGCCGGGCGGCCGTGAGACCCCCGTTCCAGTACGTCGCGCCGATGGACGGGATCTCGTCGTTGGGGTCGCCGGTCGGATCGACGACGACGCAGGGGATGCCGCGGGAGGAGAGGCGTTCGCGCTGGGCGGGGGTCGGGTCGGACAGCACCAGGATCGCGGCGGTCGACTTCCGGGCCAGGACGGAGTCGACCCATCCGTCCTCCGGTGTCTGTTCACCCCCGGACTCGGTGAGCACGACACTGAGTCCTTCCGCGCGCGCGACCCGCTGCACGCCCCGGATGACCTCGACGGCCCACGGACTCTCCAGTTCGTGGAACACGAGGTCGACGGTTGAGGAACGTCCGGCCGGCCCGCGTCGTCGCCGGTAGCCGTGTCGGTTGATGACGTCCTCGACCCGCTGCCGGGTGTCGGGGGCGACGTCGGCGCGTCCGTTCAACACTTTCGAGACCGTCGGAACCGAGACACCCGCCGCCGCCGCGATTGTCGAAATCGTTACCGGCTCATTTCGGGGGGCGTGTCCCGACGTCGAGGCCCTGTTCGCAGTCACACCGACGAATAGTAGTCGCTCCTCCGGGCGACGGCGGTGCGCCGGGGTGGTGAGTACGTATTGACCTCCGAGTCTCCCCAATCGTACATTCGGCCCAAGGTTGCGATAGCAGAACCGATAGTTTCGAGTCGTAGCAGGGTTCAGGATTCCCCCGATCGACGACTACCCCCGACGAACCGAAAGGGCCACGTCCACTCACAAAAGAAAGCGCTTTCTATCCCGTCGGGTCAGGCCGGATCCTGCACTGAACGGAGCGGAGAACACTTGAGAAGCCAGCGCGAACCCGTGAGCCAGGACCCGCCCCTACGAACCGCGATCGTCGGAACCGGAACGATCGCCCGTATCCACGGCGACGCGATGCGTACGATCCCCACCCTGGGGCGGCTCGTGGCCGCGACCGACATCGACGCTGACCAGCGAGCCGCGTTCGCGGACGACTACGACGTCCGCCCCTACGCCGACCTGGCGAGCCTGCTGCGCGCCGAGGAACCGGACCTCGTGCACATCTGCACCCCGCCCGGCGCTCACCACTCCCAGGCCCTGGACGGTCTCCGCGCCGGCAGCAGCGTTCTCGTGGAGAAGCCCCCCACGTTGACCATGGCCGAACTCGACGACCTACACGACGCCCAGGGTGAGCAGGGCCCGTGGTTCGCGACCGTGTTCCAGCACCGTTTCGGGTCCGGTGCCCGCCGCGCCCGAGCCCTGATCGACTCCGGGGTGTTGGGCCGCCCGCACGTCGCGGTGTGCCATACGACCTGGTACCGGCCTCAGTCCTACTTCGACGTGCCGTGGCGCGGCCGGTGGGACACCGAAGGCGGGGGGCCGACGATGGGACACGGCATTCACCAGATCGACCTGCTCACCGCGTTGTTGGGGGAGTGGACCGAGGTCACGGCCACCGCGCGGCGCCAGGCACGGTCGGTCGACACCGAGGACCTCTCCCTCGCGCACGTGGCCTTCGCCAACGGCGCGGTCGCCAGTGTCGTGAACAGTGTGCTCTCCCCGCGGGAGGAGAGCTACATCCGGATCGACCTCGACCACGCCACCCTGGAGCTCACCCACCTCTACGGGTACGGCGACGCCAACTGGCGGATCACCCCCGCGCCGGGACACGAGGAACGCGTTAACGCCGCCTGGGAGGACGGCGAGTGGGGAACCAGGAGCGGGCACGCCGCCCAACTGGCCGCGGTGCTCACCGCGCTCCACGCCAAGGAGGCGCCACCCGTGACCGCCACCGAGGCCCGACGCACCCTGCACCTGGTCGCCGGCATCTACGCCTCGGCCTTCCAGCGGCGCTCCGTGACTCCCGCCGACGTCGGACCGGGGTCCGCCTTCCACACGGCGATGCGGGGGGACGGGCCGCCGTGGTGACGCCGCCCCCAGGCGGGGTGCTCCCCGCTCCGCGCCGTCTGTGTCGCGCGGGTGGTGCGGCCGACGAAGGGAGGTCGCCGTGGGCGCACTGATCCTGCGACGCCTCTCCTACATGGTGCCGACGGTGTTCGCGATCTCCTTCGTCGCCTTCCTGATCATCCAACTGCCGCCGGGAAACTTCCTCACCACCTACATCGCCGAGATCCAGTCCCGAGGCGACACGATCGACAGTGCCCAGGTCCGGGCCCTGGAGGAACGGTACGGGCTCAACGATCCCTTCCTCGTGCAGTACTGGAAGTGGATCTCCGGCATCGTTCTCTCCGGGGACTTCGGCCAGTCGTTCCAGTACCAGCGCGCGGTGTCGGACCTGATCTGGGACCGCGTGGGGGTGAGCGTCGCGTTGGCGCTGTCCGCGATGCTGGTGAGCTGGGTCATCGCGTTCCCGGTCGGTGTCTACTCGGCGGTCCGGCAGCGCTCCGTCGGCGACTACTCCTTCACCTTCCTGGCGTTCGTGGGCCTCGCGACCCCCAACTTCCTAGTGGCCCTGCTGTTCGTGTGGGTGTCCTTCCGATACCTGGGACAGAGCGTCGGCGGCATCATCTCCCCCGAGTACGCGGGCGCGGCGTGGAACCTCGGCAAGGTGTTGGACGTGGTGTCCAACGTCTGGATCCCCGTCCTGATCATCGGGACGGCCGGCACCGCGGTCCTCATCCGGGTCCTGCGCGCCAACCTCCTCGACGAACTGCGCAAGCCTTACGTCACGACCGCCCGTGCCAAGGGTCTGCCGGAGTGGCGCATCATCCTCAAGTACCCGGTGCGCATGGCACTGAGCCCCTTCATATCCACCATCGGCTGGATCCTGCCAGCCCTCATCGGGGGTGAGGTGATGGTGTCCATCGTGCTGAGTCTGGACACGACCGGCCCCCTCCTCCTGGACGCGCTGCAGAGCCAGGACATGTACCTCGCCGGCGGCCTGGTTCTCGTGCTGGGGGTGCTCACCGTCATCGGCACCCTGCTGTCCGACCTGCTGCTCGCCTGGTGGGACCCCCGGATCCGCCACGCACAGATCGAGAGGGTGTGAGACGCGTGGGTCTGTTCCCGCGAGGCCGCGCACGGAACGACGCCGCGGCGCCGACCGGTGACCCGCCGAGCGTCGCACGGCCACCAGAGAGCACGCCGGCAAAGAAGGACGAGCGCGACCTGGGCGGAGTCCCTCAGTGGCGCCTGGTGCTGCGGCGGTTCGGCCGGCACCGCCTCGCGCTCGTCAGCGCGTTCGTTCTCGGGGTGTTCGCGCTGGTCGCGGTCTTCGCGGAGTTCCTCGCCCCCTCCACCCCCTACGCCTACGACAGCGAGTACACCCACGCGCCACCGCAACGTCTGCACGTCGTGGACACCAGCGACGGGTTCGACGTCGGCCTGTACGTCAACGGCTACTCCGTCACCCAGGACGAGGAGACGCTCGGTCGGGAGTACGTCGTCGACGAGTCCCAGAAGATCCCGGTGAGCTTCTTCGTCCGGGGAGAGCCCTACGAGATGTGGGGAGTGATCCCCACCGACCGGCACCTCATCGGACCGGTCGACGCCGACCAACCGATGTACCTCGCCGGCGCCGACCGCAACGGTCGCGACATGCTCTCCCGCATGATCTACGGCGCGCGGGTGTCGCTGTCGATCGGGCTGGTCGGGGTCACGTTCTCCTTCGTGTTGGGCGTGGTCCTCGGAGGGATCTCCGGATACTTCAGCGGTCGCACCGACACCGCGATCCAACGTGTGATCGAGGTGGTCATGTCGATCCCCACGATTCCCCTGTGGATGGGGCTCTCCGCGGCGGTCCCACGGGAGTGGGGGCCGTTACAGACCTACTTCGCGATCACGGTGATCCTGTCGCTCATCGGCTGGACCGACCTGGCCCGGGTGATCCGCGGCCGGTTCCTCTCCTTACGTCAGGAGGACTTCGTGCGCGCGGCTCTGCTGGACGGGTGTCGTCCCGGACGGATCATCGGCCGCCACATGCTGCCCTCCTTCACCAGCCACATCGTCGCGTCGTTGACGCTCGCCATCCCGCTGATGATCCTCGCCGAGACCGCGCTGTCGTTCCTGGGGCTCGGCCTGCAGCCCCCCGTCGTGAGCTGGGGCGTACTGCTCCAGGAGGGCCAGAACATCCACTCCATCGCCAACGCGCCGTGGGTGCTGCTGCCGGGACTCGCCGTCACGGTGACGGTCCTCGCGCTCAACTTCGTCGGCGACGGCATCCGCGACTCCGCGGACCCCTACTCCTGAGGAGGTGACGGATGAGCACCACAACACCCGATGTTGGCTCGGCACCGGGGAACTCCGCGATCGCGGACGACGTCCTGCTGGACGTGCGCGGGCTGCGCACCAGCTTCTCCACCGACGACGGCGAGATCCGCGCCGTCGACGGCGTCGACCTGACCATCCGCAGGGGCCGCACGTTGTGCGTCGTGGGCGAGAGCGGGTGCGGAAAGAGCATGACGGCGCGGTCCATCCTGCAACTGGTGGAGCCCCCCGGCCGCGTTGTCGACGGCGAGATCCTGCTCCGGGATCCGGCCCCGAACGCCCGGCAACCGGTGGTGGACCTCGCACGGCTCCCGCCCGGCGGGCGGGAGATTCGCGCCGTGCGCGGCAAGACGATCTCGATGATCTTCCAGGAGCCCATGGCCTCCCTGTCGCTGGTGCACCGGGTGGGGAGCCAGATCGCGGAGTCGCTGCGGGTCCACCTGCCGTTGACGCGCCGCGCGGCGCGGGACCGTGCCATCGACCTCCTAGGCCAGGTGGGTATCCCCAGCCCGAGACGAGTCGTGGACACCTACCCGTTCCAGCTCTCGGGCGGGATGCGGCAGCGGGTCATGATCGCGATGGCACTGAGCTGTGAGCCGCACCTGCTCATCGCCGACGAACCCACAACCGCGCTGGACGTGACCACGCAGGCGCAGATCATGGACCTCCTGGTCGACCTCCAGGCCTCCCGGGACATGGCGATCATGTTCATCACCCACGACATGGGGGTGGTCGCGGAGCTCGCCGACGACGTCGCCGTCATGTACCTCGGGACGGTCGTGGAGAAGGGACCGGTGGACGCCATCTTCCACGATCCCCAACATCCCTACACCCGGGCCCTACTGGAGACCGTGCCCCGGATCGGCGTCACCACCGGCGGCCGGCTGCGCACCATCACCGGCACGGTTCCGGACGCGCGATCTCGCGGCCCGGGTTGTGTGTTCCGGGACCGGTGCGACGCGGCGATGCCCGGGGTCTGCGACGCGGTACGCCCACCCCCGATCGAGATCGCGACCGACCGGCAGGTCCGCTGTCTGCTCCACGGCGGTGCCGAGGACGTCGGCCACCCCGAAAACGAGGGGAGCGCCGATGTCGCCTGAACCGGAGTCACTCATGGTCCCGTCCCACCAGAGCGGTCCCGAGGAGGGCGTGGACCCGCCGGTTCTGGAGCTGGAGGACGTCCGGGTCCACTTCCCCATCCGCGGCGGGTTCCCGCGGCGCGTCACCGACCACGTGCGGGCCGTCGACGGTGTGAGCCTGGGCGTGCGGAGTGGGGAGACGCTCGGTCTGGTCGGTGAGTCGGGGTGCGGCAAGACCACTCTGGGCACCAGCGCGCTGTGGGCGCGGCCCGAGATGAGCGGTCGGGTGCGCTACCACCCGGAGGAGGGCCGGCCGCTCGAGGTGTCGGCGCTGACCCGCGAGGAGATGGTGACCTACCGCCGTGAGGTCCGGATGGTGTTCCAGGACCCGTTCGCGGCACTGAACCCCCGCCTCACCCTGCTCGAGATCGTAGGCGAGCCGCTGCGGGTGCTGCTCGGCCTGACCGGGTCGGAACTGGAGGAACGGGTGGCCGACATGCTGTCCCGTGTTGGCCTGCGGCCCGAGCACCTCCGCCGGTACCCCCACGCCTTCTCCGGTGGGGAGCGGCAGCGGGTGAGCATCGCGCGCACGCTCGCGCCGGGGCCACGCCTGGTCGTCGCGGACGAGGCCGTCAGCGCGTTGGACGTGTCCGTGCGGTCCCAGATCCTCAACCTGCTGCGTGACCAGCAAGAAGACCTCGGACTCACCTACGTGTTCATCTCGCACGACCTCTCCGTCGTGCGTCACCTGTGCGACCGGGTCGCCGTGATGTACCTGGGCCGCATCGTCGAACTCGGTGACACCGCCCTCCTCTACGCCGCACCCCGGCACCCCTACACCGAGGCCCTGATCTCCGCCGTGCCCGTCCCCGACCCCCGTCTACGCGGCACGGGGCGCCGGATCAGACTCTCCGGTGACATCCCCGACCCCGCCAGCCCCCCGGCGGGCTGCCCGTTTCACACCCGTTGCCGGCACGCGACCGAGCGCTGCGAGGTCGAACGGCCGGAGCTTCGCGAGGTCGCCTCGGGCCGGCACGTGGCCTGTCACCACGCGGAGTCGTTGACCCTCCACGGTGTGGACACCCCGTCGGCGAAACCCCCGCAATCCCCCCAATGAGAACGGAGAGCCGCATGAGCCTCTCACGCCACCACAGACAGCGGCGGGCGACCGCACTGCCCGCCGCGGTCGTCGCCGTCGCCCTGACCACGGGGTGCGGATTCTTCTCCCTGGACCCCGACAGCGAGGACGCGAGCGCGGGGATCGACGCCACGGGAGAGGCGCCGCGACTCGCGGAACTGGTCGAGTCCGGGGACCTCCCGCCGCTGGAAGAACGACTGCCCGAGAACCCACTGGTCGTCGAGCCGCACGACCGGGTCGGCTCCTACGGCGGCGAGTGGTCGTCGGCCGTCATGGGCGTCGGCGACTGGCCGTGGCTCGGGAGGACGGTGGGGTACGAGGAGTTCACCCGCTGGGATCCCGAGTGGGAGGAACTCGTCCCCAACCTCGCCGAGGACTGGGAGTACAACGACGACGCCACCGAACTCACCTTCCACCTCCGCCCGGGGGTGCGCTGGTCGGACGGCGAGCCGTTCACCGCGGACGACGTGGTCTTCGCCTTCAACGACGTCTTCAACAACGAGGAGCTGTCGACGGTCGCCGCCACCGAGCCGGGGACGGCGGAGGCCGACGGCGACCACACCGTCACGATCACCTTCACCGAACCCAGTGGCCTGTGGGCCGGGCGGGACCTGCTCCAGTACCAGGTGGTGCAGAAGCCGAAGCACTACCTCGAGGAGTTCCACCCCGAGTACAACCCCGACGCGGAGGAGAACGCGGAGGAGGAGGGGTACGACGACTGGGTCGAACTGTTCGAGGAGAAGGCCGGCGTCACCAACAGCGCCCTGTACTGGCAGAACCCCGACATACCGACGCTCAACCCGTGGATGGTGGTGGACCCACTCGCCGACTCCGGCCGGATGGTCCTGGAGCGCAACCCCTACTACTGGAAAGTGGACACCGAGGGCAACCAGCTTCCCTACATCGACCGTGTCACCTTCGACATCCTCCAGGACGAGGAAGTCATGCTCGTGCAGGCGATGAACGGCGAGATCAACATGCACTCGCGCCACTTCAACACTCTGGAGAACCGGCCCACCATCGCCGAGAACCGGGAGTCGGGCGGCTACGACTTCTTCGAGCTCGAGCCCGGCGAGATGAACACCGGGGTGATCGCCCTCAACCTCACGACGGAGGACGACACGCTGCGGGAGATCTTCAACGACTTGGACTTCCGGATCGCCCTGTCCCACGCCATCGACCGCCAGGACATCATCGACGTCGTCTACCAGGGGCAGGGCGAACCCTGGCAGGCCGCGCCGCGCGAGGAGGGGCCCTTCTACGACGAGGAGTTCGCCACCCAGTACACCGAGTTCGACCCGGACCTGGCGAACGAGATCCTCGACGACGCCGGCTATGACGAGCGGGGCAGCGGTGACCTGCGGCTCGGTCCGGACGGGGAGCCGATCCGGTTCACGCTCTCCATACCCGGTGACTTCCGCGCCGACATCGTGGACTCCATGGAGATGGTCGGACAGTTCTGGGACGCGCTCGACATCGACGTGGACCTCGACGTCGAGAACCGGACCCTGTGGCAGGAACGCAGCGAGAACAACGAACACGAGGCCAGCGTGTGGTCCGGGGACAACGGCCTGATGGACGCCATGTACGACCCTCGCTGGTTCGCGCCGACCCAGTCCGGGGAGTCGAACTTCGCCATCCCGTGGGCGCAGTGGTACGTCAGCGACGGAAACGACACCCGCGGCGAGGAGCCGCCCGCGGACGTCCGGGCACAGCTCGAGATCTACGACGAGGTGCAGGGGGAAGCCGACGAGGAGGCCCAGATCGAACTGATGCGGGAGTTCATGGAGGAGGCCAAGGAGCAGTTCTACGCCATCGGGATCAGCCTGACGCCCAACGGCTACGGCATCGTCGCCAACGACTTCCACAACGTTCCCGACTCCATGCCCACGTCGTCGATCTACAACGACCCCGGCCCGACGAACCCGGAGCAGTACTTCATCGAGTGATGTCCGTCGAGAGTCAACGCCGGGACGGGCACCCGTGACGGGGAGCCGTAAGGAGAGGCTGGACATGACCAACGAGGAAAGACCGGACGAGGACCGAGAACAGCTCGACCGACGTGACTCCGCGGGAGCGGAGCCGGATCCGCGTGGGCTCGGGGTGGCGCACGAACACGGCCGTTCGCTCGCGGTCACCCACGACGGACGGAGGCTGTTGCGATACGTGCACCATCCGTGGGATCGACAACTGGAGTCACCGCGCCCCTACTTCCACCCGATGCGCACACTCGGCGGCGAGCTCGTCAGCCTCTACCGGCCACACGACCACGTGTGGCACAAGGGCATCGCCTGGTCGCTGCCCAACGTCGGCCCGGCGAACTTCTGGGGAGGAGTCACCTACCGGCGCGACGTCGGATACACCCAACTGGACAACGACGGGGCGATGACCCACCAGGGTTTCGAACGGATCGACGTCGGCCCCGACTCCGTCGAGGTGGCCGAGCGCCTCGACTGGGTGACGGCCCAGGGCGAGACCTGGTTCCGCGAACGACGCGGGTTCGGGGTCACGGTGGACACCGAACACGACGCGTGGCTGCTCACGTTCCGGACCACGTTCACCAACGTGACCGACGAGGCGATCCCGATCGGCAGCCCCACCACCGAGGGGCGACCCAACGCCGGGTACGGGGGGCTGTTTTGGCGCGGGCCCCGGTCCTTCTCCGGTGGGCGTGTGTACACCCAGGACGCCGTGGGCGGCGATGACATGATGGGGACCCGCGCCCCGTGGCTGGGATTCGCCGGACGGCACGACGAACACGACCGCTCATCCACGCTGGTGTTCGTGGACGCGCCCGACAACACGAACCACCCGACCCAGTGGTTCGTCCGCACCGGAATGTTCGCGTGCGTGTGTCCGGCGCCGTTCTTCGACACCGTCGTGGGCGCGGAGCCTGGCGTGCCGCTGACCTACCGCTACGGCGTGGTGATCGCCGACGGTGACCGGGAGGCGGACGGGAGCGGGCGACTGGCCGCCTGGGGCCGGAGGGTCCTGGAGGGCTGGTCCACGCGCCGGGACGTCGCGTCGGCCGAACCAGCGGGGGTGACCGTGCCGTGAGCGGAGACAGAGGAACCGGCTTCCCCGGAGGGACGGGCGTCTCTCGTCTGCGCGTGTACGACTGGCTCGCCGAGGACGGCAAGGCCGGCGGTTCGCCCCACCTTCACACCGTGTCCAGCGAGGGCTACGTCGTCGTCCGCGGAACGGGGACGCTGGAGACCCTCAGCGGGAACGGGTACCGCGAGGTGCCCCTCGCCGCCGGGACACTGCTGTGGTTCACGCCCGGAACGGTGCATCGGCTCGTGAACCACAGCGGAGACCTGGAACTCGTCGTCGTCATGCAGAACGCCGGGCTCCCGGAGTCCGGCGACGCGATCCTGACCTTCCCGCCCGAGGTTTTGGACGATGAAGATGCCTATCTACAATCGACCGTAATTCCGGCAGCGACCGAGTTCCCCGACGCGGGTTCCGCGCAGCGAGGGCGGGAGGAGGCCGCCCGCGTCCGTCGGGATCTCGCCGTCCGCGGGTACCTGCGCCTGCGGGACGACGTCCTGAAGGTGGGGCCCTCCGCGCTCGCTCCGCTCCACACGGCGGCCGCCCGCCTCGTTCGGGAGAGCGCCGGCGGCTGGCTCCACCACTGGGAACGCGGTCCCCACCACCAGGCCGAGACCACCCGTCACCACGTGGCGGACCTGACGGCGGGGCGGGCACCGCACCTGGCGGACTCCGCCGTGTACCTCGCCGACCCCGTCCCCGGGGTGCGGCACGGGATGTGTGGGCTACTGGACGTGTGGGACCTCGACGGTGCCCACGTGACCTGACCCACCTGGACACCACGGGTGGCGCGTCCCGGAAAGTCGGCACGACGCGAGCGGCCCCGAGGCCCCGCTCATCGGTATGAGCGGGGCCTCGGGTATGCCCGTGCCCGCGCCGCGCCGACAACGCTCCAACGCGCCCGAGCAGCGCGCGGCCTGCGGAAACGTCCGGGGGCCGCCCAGAGTGACTGGAGCGTCGTGGGGTCGGTGTGAAGAGTGGGGAAGTGACTCCGTCGGGTGAGCGGCGCATTCGCGCACGGAAATGCGAATAGATAATTCAGCTGAACTGAGGTTATCAGATGTCCGCGTCAATCGTCCGACGATTGACGCGGACAATGCATTGTCGCCAACGCGTCAGAAATTCGAAGGCTTCGCCGACAAAATCAGCAAACGTTGCGCGGATCGGATGGCCGCGACTCAGAGTGTTGATCTGATGGGGTTTCGCGCTCGTTTCGCGACAACCGGTAACCGCGAGTAGTCGGATCGCTTGTGCGTAATGACCTGGAATGCCCCGATTCGGGGTGGAGCGTTCTGACCACTACCGCAAACCCAGGGTAGTCAGACTTTGACAGCTTCCGGTGAACCCCGTTGGCTGACTTCGTGGGGTAGATAAACATTTGGGAACGACGTGCGTTCGTGGATGTTTTTCGCGGGGAAGATCATTGACAGCGGAATATCGCGAATACTAGTCTCCGCATCTATGTCGGGCGCCGACGCGACTTGTTCGCGATCTGACGCCCGACGAGTTCGGTCGGGGGATTGGGGGTCTGGGTACCAGTCGGCGCGGGAAGGCGCGCCAATAATGATGCATCAACCCGGGAGCACGGATGCTCGACAACCTGGCCATACGGCTTGGTCTTCGCACCAACCCAACGATCTTCTTTACTTCCAGTGGGCTCGCGTTCCTATTCGTGATCCTCACTATCGCGTTCACCGAAGAGGTGAACTCCGCCTTCACCTGGGCGACGGAGAACATCATTCTGTCGTCCCTGAGCTGGTTCTACATCCTCGGCGTCACGGTCTTTCTCATCTTCCTGATCTGGATCGCGGCCAGCCGCTTCGGCTCCGTCCGGCTCGGAGGCCCTGACTCGCGTCCCGAGTTCAGCAACTGGTCCTGGTTCGCCATGCTGTTCGCGGCGGGGATCGGCACCATCCTCATGTTCTGGGGAGTCGCGGAGCCGATCAACCACTACGCGACCCCGCCACGGTGGCCAGAAGGATTTACCCAGGAGGAGTTCGCCCAAACGCCGGCCGCGGCGGAACAGGCGATCACCTTCACCAATTACCACTTCACGCTGCACACGTGGGCGATCTTCACGGTTCCGGCGCTCGCCTTCGCCTACTTCATTTACCGGCGTGGGCTGCCGATGCGGGTCAGCTCGATCTTCTACCCGTTCCTCGGGGAGCGGATCCACGGCCCGATCGGCCGGACCGTCGACGTCACCGCGATCGTGGGCACGCTGTTCGGTCTCGCCGTCTCGATCGGCCTGGGCTCCGCCCAGATCCAGAGTGGTCTCGCCAACCTGTTCGTGGGCCTGCCCACGGAGCGGGACAATCCCACGTCGCTGGTCATCCAGCTCGCGATCATCGGTGTGATCACCACGATCGCCACCATCTCGGTGGCGCTGGGGTTGGACAAGGGCATCAAGCGACTGTCCAACATCAACATCCTGATGGCGGTCGCGCTCCTGGTCTTCGTCTTCTTCGCCGGATCGACCCTGTTCCTGATCAAGGGAGCCGTCGAGCAGGCGGGGCACTATCTCTCCAACGTGGTCGAGCTCGCGTTCTGGAACGACACCTACGAGGACACGGGCTGGCAGGACGGTTGGACCGTCTTCTACTGGGCGTGGACCATCACCTGGGCGCCGTTCGTGGGCATCTTCGTCGCCCGCATCTCCCGTGGCCGTACGATCCGCCAGTTCGTGGCGGGCGTGCTGGGCCTGCCCACCCTGTTCAGCCTGATCTGGTTCAGCATCTTCGGGCTCGCCGCGTTCGACATCGAGCGGCTGAACCCGGGGGTTCTGGTCGAACCGGTCGTGAACCAGGGCGACGTGCCGGGCGCGCTGTTCGTCTTCCTGCAGAACTTCCCCGTGGACGCCACCCTCGCGACCATCATCGCGACCATCGCCGTCGTCATCGTGGCGATCTTCTTCATCACCTCGGCCGACTCCGCGTCGCTGGTGATCGACATGATGTGTAACGGCGACGAGAAGGCGACCCCGCCGACCCGGCAGCGCGTCTACTGGGCCGTTCTCGCGGGGTTGGTCGCCTTCGCCTTGGTGGGCGGTACCGGTGCCGCGGCGATCATGGCCGGCACCGAGGTCTCCGCGGTTCAGGCGTTGGAGAAGGTCATCACCGTGGTCGGTCTGCCCTTCTTCATCATGTCGTTCCTGATGATGGCGGCCTTGGTGAAGGACCTGAACGAGGATCCCAACATTCCTGGCAACGAGGTGGCGCGACCCCCCGTCCCCAAGGCCAGGGACGCCGATGAGATGGAACTGACGGAGGAATCCGCCGACGCCCCGGCTGAGGTTGCCGAGGCTTCGGACCCGAAGCCGAGCGCGTAACCCCTGGCGTCGACTCCGTCGACCCGAGTACGTGGAGGCCCCACGGTCACTGGACCGTGGGGCCTCCATCGTCGTTCGGGCGGGTGACGTTCAGCGGCACGTCGGCGGCGTGTCACTGCCCCGTCGCTGTGACCAGCGAATATATGATCGCGTTGACTCCGCGAGGACGGGCTGGGTCAACGCGCGCACAACGAGACACCTGAAGTCGTCGAGGCTCCAAGGAGTTGCGATGCGGTTCCCGTCTATGGACAAGTCCGTGCTGGTCACCGGAGTCAGTCTGTCGTTCCTGCTGCCGATGGGGCTGGCCGTCGCCCCGGTGTCGGCCGCGAGCCCCACCGTGGACCTCCGGGTCGCCACCTACAACACCTGCGGTCACGGCTGCATGCCGACGCCCGCCGAATGCGACGTCACCTTGGGGCGGGACTGCCCGACCAAACTCGCGCCCTGGACCGACGAGCGCGCCGCGTCCGCCGCCGACGACGTCGTCGACAGCGAACTCGACATCGTGGCCACCCAGGAGATCGGGAACAACCCCGTCCCGCAGGTGCCCGACGTCGACATCGAGACCTTCCGAGTGCCCTTCACCGAGGCCATGGAGGAGCGGGGCTACGCCGAGGCGCCGGCCGAGTACGAGGACGCGCGGCACCCGCGGCACGATTACCCGCTGCGGTCGGGCGCGGGGCGCTACACCTACTACGACGCGGAACGTTTCTCCCATCTTGACACCGAGGGTAAGGAACTTCCCCACGACCTGTTCTGGTTGCCCGACTCCACCGAGGACTACGGCAAGACGGTGAACTGGAACATCCTGCGTGAGTTGGAGACCGATACTCGGGTGGTCGTGGTGAACATGCACCTGGAGTACCGCTCGGGCGACGCCGAGGACCCCAACGGCTGGGCCCGGGACTGGGACACGGTGCGATTCGACGACGCGCGACGGACCGCTTCGCACATCACGCAGCAGAACCCGGCGACCCGCAACCTGCCGGTCATCTTCGCCGGCGACATGAACTCCTCCAGCACCGAGGCGGGCACCAGCCCCTACGCCGCGTTCCGCGATCTCGGGTTCGACAACGCCCGCGACCTCGCCCCGGAGGACGAACGGTCCGGTGAGCACCTCGCCTCGTACAACGGCGGGAAGATCCCCCTCCCCGAGGGGGACCAGATCGACTACGTCTTCGTCGAGGAGGGCACGACAGTCCTCGACTGGGCCCTCGTCCCCCAGACCGAGGCCACATCGGGCGAGCAGAGCGAACTCCTGCGCTCGGACCACAACATGGTCTACGCGACGCTGAGCCTCGACAGCACCGGCGCGGCGAGGTCCTGACTCCTAGGCCGGAACGGCGCCACGGTCAATCGAGTCGCGGACTGCTGGATCAGTCCCGGGCGGAGTTTCTCGACCCGTCGTGAGGCGCTGCTATTCGATGGCGTACGAGAGTCCGGCCACGCCGCACTGTGGCGTGGCCGGACCGGGGTGGCGCTAGGACGAGACGCGGGGCTGGGGGGCCGGACTGCCGTCGTCCGTGGGCGACGCGTCGGCGGCGCGCCCGCCCGGGTCGTCGGTCCCGCTCGCTTCGGTGAGCTCGGCCTCCGCGGCGTCGCGGGCGGCGAGGACGCGGGCGTAGGGGAGGGCGAGCCACAGGGCGAGGAGGATACCGATGACGCCGCCGGCGAGCTTGCCGATGATGAACGCGCCCACCATGTTCGGCTGGAAGTTGGCCGCGAACGCGAGGTGGTCGCCGAAGGCGAACGCCGCGCACACGCCGAAGGCGATGGTCAGCACCTTGTCCCGGGCCGGCATCAGGTGGACGACCCGGAAGAGGGCGAGGATGTTCGCGGCGCCGGCGAGGAGGCCGGCAGCGCCCTGCTCGCTGAAGCCCAGGCGGCCGCCCACGATCCGCAGGGGCGTGGCCAGCCAGGTCCGGATCGCGTAGACCATCGGGAACGCTCCGGCGAGCATGACGCCGATGTAGCCCGCGACCTCCAGGGCGCGGAACTGGTCCTCCTCGTCGGCGATGAACGGCGCCAGCGGCCAGGCGCCGAAGACGTCGAAGACGCCGGTGAAGTACTGCACGACCGCCAGGGCCAACGCGATCTTGATGGCCGCGTCCAGGACCCGTCCGAAGACGATGAACGCCTTCACCATGAAGCCGGTGAGGAACCGCAGGCCCAGGGCGAGCAGGACGACGAAGATCGTGATTGGGACCAGGTTGGTCAGGATCTCCGTCATCGGCATGTCGAAGGGCCGGGTGGAGTCCGCCGTCGTCGAGATGTCCTCCCGTAGCGGCGTTCCCGTCGTCTGCAGCAGTAGCGCCATGATGAACACGGCGAACGGGATGGCGAGGAGACCCGCCATGACCCCCAGCGCCATGTACTTGTGGTCGCGTTCGCGCAGCATCGCGAGGCCGACCGGGATCGAGAAGATGATCGTCGATCCGGCGGTGAAACTCACGGCGAACGCCAGGATCCAGGCGCTGTGGCTGCCGGCGGTCTCGTAGGCCAACTGGAAGCCGCCCATGTCGCCGGCGATCAGCGTGGTCGCGGCCAGCGCGGGGTCGCTGTGGATCCAGGCGTAGACCGGGGCGACGTAGGTCGAGATGAGGTCGCTGAGGATCGGGATCAGGCACATGATGCCCGCGACCGGGAGGAAGATCGGGCCGATCGAGTAGATGCCTTCCTTGAACTCCTTTCCGATCCCGCTCTGGTCGTTGATCAGGGACATGACGGCGCCGGCTAAGAGGAACGCCATCATGACGTAGATGATGATCTGTCCGAAGGTTTCCATGAGGGGTCCGTTCCGAGGGGAGCCGCCTCAGGCGACGAGGGCGCGGGTGTGGTCGTTCAGGAACACACCGTTGGGGTCGAACTCCCGGCGGACGGCGACGAACTGGTCGAAGTCCGGGTAGAGCTCGGCGACACGGTCCCGGGTCAGGAAGTGGATCTTGCCCCAGTGCGCGCGTGCCTTGTACTCCCGCAGCAGGTTGTCCACATCGAGCAGGTAGGGCCAGTAGTTGGCGCCCGGCGCGCCGGAGACCGAGAGCACCGTGGTGTCGCGGTCCTGGAACGGGGACAGCAGTCCCTCGTCCCGCTTCACCCACCGAACCTCCAGCGGGTACTCCTGCTCGGGGTGCCGGGTGCGCATCAGGTCCTGCATCGCCTCGACGGCCTCCAGCGCGTGCCGCGAGTCCACGTAGTACTCGAGCTCGTGGAAGGGGATGCCGAAACCACCCGGGTAGATCCGATACGCGCGGTCCCGGCGCGCGCCCTTGGCCGTGGAGACCTCGGCGCCCTCGTCGGTCACGTCGACCTCGTTGTAGCGCTTGGTGTAGCTCCGGTTCACCATGGACTCCCCGGGCGGGGTGGGGAGTTCGTACAGCGCTCCGGAGTCCGGGTGGGGACACCAGAGGAATGAGTAGTGGCGGTTCTCCGCGATGTCGGTGGCCCAGTTGGCCCGGGTCTCCTCGAACGTGGGATAAGTGATCTTCTCCTGGAGGTAGTACCGCGGCACGACCTCGAGTTCGACCTCCAACAGGATCCCGAGCGTTCCGAGGGCCACCTGCGCGGCCCGAAGCTCCCGGACGTCCTTCTCCGTGACCTCGACGACCTCGCCGTGCCCGTTGAGGATCCGCGCCCAGCGCAGAGTGGAGGAGAAGCTACCGAAGTGGATCCCGGAGCCGTGGGTACCCGTCGACAGGGCGCCGGCGATCGACTGGTGGTCCACGTCACCCTGGTTGGCGAGGGACAGGCCGGCCTCCCACAGGGGCGGTCCGAACTCGCGGATCGCCGTCCCCCCGAGGGCGCGGACGCGTCGCTTCGCGGGGTCCGTCCCGGTCACGGCGCTCACGTGCGCCATGTCGATGAGTACGCCGCCGGTCTGCACGACAGGGGTGAAGGAGTGGCCGGCTCCCAACGCCCGGACGGGGTAGCCCTCGCGGATCGCGAAGCGGACGGTGTCGATCACCTCCTGCTCGGTGCGCGGGCGGACGGTGTAGGCCGGCGTCGCCGACTGGTTACCACCCCAGTTGGTCCACTGCTGGTGCAGTGTGTGGTCGATCGCGGAGAGAGAGCTGCTTCCCTTGGGGGACGGGTTGCTGGGCTCCGAAGACATGAAAGAGAACTCCGTTCGACGGGAATCTGTTCGGGGCCGTCGCGTGCCCGTGGGCACGTGCGCGGCCCGACTCGTCCTACGGGCGCGTGTAGTGGGGACGTGGCCCACGCCTCGTCAGCGAGCGCGCGGACGCCGGGTGCGATCGCCTGGTCGGGGACGTCGGAGACGCGGCGACACTGCCGCGGACCGATCACGTCCACCTGGACAGGAGCCCACACCGAGGTCTCGGCCGTCGGGTCGACTCCGGGTCCCGAACCGCGCGTCTCGACAACGATCCGCGGATCCGGTCCGCCAATCGGTGGGCGCGGACACGACCGGGAGAAGGCCCTCCCGGCACGGTCGACGCACCGACTGGGGCGTGGTCATCTGCTTTCCGTTCCGTCCATGGTGCGAGTCGGCGAGGCGCTGGCGCCGCGTTCCCAATGGCCCGTGCGTAAATCAGTTGCAATTTAAGATTTAGTCTTAGTA
Organism: Spiractinospora alimapuensis; assembly: GCF_018437505.1. Taxonomy (NCBI): domain Bacteria; kingdom Bacillati; phylum Actinomycetota; class Actinomycetes; order Streptosporangiales; family Nocardiopsidaceae; genus Spiractinospora; species Spiractinospora alimapuensis. The sequence goes on from NZ_CP072467.1 coordinate 3,988,368, forward strand.
TGTTTTTGTTGTATTACGAGAATGTCACTGTTTGGATACGCAAAGCGCAACGCGTTGCGTGGAAATGGCGACAACGCAGGTCACAGTTCCGGAGTTGTGGGCGCCGTCTGTGAATGGATCACGAAAACGCGTTGGGCGCATGGCCGTGCCGGATCGGTGACGCGGCGTCCCGCGGCGATACCTGTCAGCCGGCGGCGAGAAGTCCCACCCGCCACGGCAGACGGCGTGGCTCCGCCGACGGCACCGCGACGAACCGGGTGCGGGTCGCGACCGGGACGGGAAGCAACGAGCCCGCGAAGTGCCGAGCGCTCGTGGAGGCGACCACCCGCCCGTGCTCGTTGACCAGGACGGCCGCGGGTGCGTGCGGCCCGAGGGCACCACGGAACACGCTCTCGAGTTGGTCTAGTCGGAGGTCCGCGGCGACGACACAGGTGCCCCGGCGCGTGACGGTGGGAACCCCGATGGTGACGATGTTGCGGTCGGTCCCGCCGCTGTCGAGATACGGGCCCACCGAGGTGGTGGAACCGCGCGAGGCGGGGACCGCGAACCACGGCATCGCCGTGTAGTCGTAGTACCGGACCGACCCGGGGTCGAACACGTGGCGCGCGAACTCGAGCTCACCCGACCCGCCGACCCGCCACCACTGCAGCCACGTGTACGCGTCACGCAGGGCGCCCAGCGCGAAGGCCACCCCCGCCCCGTCGATCGTTCCGGCCTGTCGACGAACCAGGTCCATGAGGGCGACATCCAGCGACGCGAGGTCACCGCGCCCCACCGACGCCGACTCCAACACCGCGCTGAGAACCGGAGCGACGGCCTGGAGGTCGTCGAACACCCGGTCCAGACGCGTCGCAACGCGTTCGGCCGTCACCTGAGCCCGCCGGGCTGGTTCAGCAGCGGGCATGGTCGCTCCAGCGGTCGTCGGTGAGTGCCAGGAAGTGCTCGATGACCTCCTGGGACTCCCGTTCGTAGTGCAGGCCGCAGAGCCGACCCGCCGTGTCCGGGTCCTGCCGGGAGATCGCCTCGAGGATGGCGAAGTGTTCCTCGGCGGACTTCCGGGCGCTGTGGGGGACGTCGTCGTCGCCGAGCCACATGACCTCGGCCAGCTCACCGTGGATCTGAAGCGTCGCGTTGGTCAGTCGCTCGGAGTGGCAGGCCACGCTCACGGCGATGTGGAACCGACCGTCCAGGCGGCGAAGGCCCTCGGCGTCCGGTGCGTCGCGGAACTCCTCGGCGATGATCCGGGCACGCCGCAGGTCGTCGGCGTCGGCACGCGTCGCCGCCCGCCGACCCACACCCTCGGCGATGGTCGCGGCGAGGTCCCCCAGCTCGCGCAGCTCCTGGCTCGTGCGGCGCGCGAGCTGGTCGAGCAGGTGGGCGCGAGCGACGGGTGGCCGGCGCTGGACGTAGCTACCGCCGCCACGTCCCCGCTTGGTCGCGATGAACCCCCGCGCCCGCAGTTCGGCCAGCGACTGACGCAGCGTGATGGAGGAGACGCCGAGGCGTTCCGCGAGCAGGCTCTCGGTGGGGAGCTTGTCGCCCTGGTTGAGCACGCCGACGGCGATCGCGCGCTCGAGCTGCCGGGTGATCCGGTCCGCCCTGCTCGGAGCGGCCGGTTCACCACCCAACATCTGCGCGATCATACCGACCGTCGCCATGGAGACCGCCGGGTCGCGCCACGACGACTCGTCCTTATTTCCCACGAAGCAAGGGTAACAGGGCGTTTTGGTCGGCTTTCTTGGTCAGGCGTCGACTGAGTTAACGCGGATAAACGCGGCGACTTTTGGTTGGTTCTGCTGGGAATTGAATGTCGGATGTTTTGGTTCTATGCCGAGGAATCGTTCGGGGAGTCGGTGTCGCTCGTCAGCTCGGCGCGGATCTCGTCCGCGTCCTGCCGGACCCGCGGATCCTCGGGGGCGTCCCCCAGCGCACGCTGGATCGCGTCCTCGGCGTCGGTGGGACGCCCGAGTCCACGGGACAAGATTCGGGCGGCCATGAGTTCGCTGTGCGCCGCCGGAAGGTTGGCGTCGAGTTCGCGAAAGCGCTTCGCCGCTTCGTGGGAGTACTCGGTTGCCGCCTCGAGTTCTCCGAGGTTGGCGTAAATCGTGGCGGCCGTCCGTAGCCGTTGGGCCGTGAGTTCTGTACTGGTCCGCGACTCGTCGTCGCTCTCGGTGGGAAGGGAGTCGGTCATCTCCCGCGCCTGGTCCAGCACAGTGAGGGCGGTGTCGTTGTCCCCGGAGTAATGCGACGCGGAGGCTCGCTGGATGAGACACGGAATCGCCTGGTCCGCCAAGTCCGCCGTGGTGTAGGCGTCCGCCGCCAACTGGAACCTCTCCGCCGCTGGGGCGTCGGCGTCCGCGCGGTAGAGAATCCGGGCCGCCATGGTCTGGATCACGCCGGTCCGGGCAGGGGCATGCGGGATCTCCAACATCTCGTCGAGTCGGCGGAGCGCGTCGGCTGGCCTGCCCAGCGCCTCGTGGGCTGTGGCGAGCAACCAGCGGCCCGCGAGGCGGTTCTCGACCTCACCATCCGTTCGGTCGGCCGCGACGACGACCTCCTCCGCGGTCTCCGCCGTCTCCAACCACCGCCCCGTCCGCGCGTAGGCGTCCGCCAGCAGTCGTCGGTTCGCCTCGGCCATGGGACTACCTAGGGCGGTGAACATCGCGACGCCTTCCACGAGTTCGGGAATCGCCTCGTCGAACTGGCCGGTCGAGAGCAGGAGTTCGCCGCGGAGGGATCGGGCGGTGGCCGCGAGTCGGGTTCCCGGACCGGCGAGGGTCGCCGCCTGGAGGAGGTCGTCCAGCCCTCGCTCCATGTCGCCGGCCTGATGCCGGAACTGGCCGAGGCGGAAGAGAGCGTCGGCCTCTACCAAGGGGGCGCCCAGACGCCTCGCCCGCTCGTGGGTGCGTTCGACGAGGTCCAGCCCCGCGGTGAGATCGCCGGCTCGGACGGTCAGCGACGCACGGTCGCCCAACGCGAGTACCTGGAGCACGTCGGTGCGCGCGGCGTCGTCGCCCCGTGTGAGCGCCTTCTCCGCCTGGTTCACGGCGTCCAAGGCCGCCTCGAACTCCCCATCGGTCTCGCGGTAGTCGGCGAGGGTGAGCAGGGCGCGCGCCTCGTCATAGGGGGCGTCCGAGGCTCGGAGGAACTCCAGGGTGTCCTCCAGTATCGCTCGCCCCGCCTCGCGGTGCTCCTCGACGCCCAACATGGCGCTCGCCAGGGAGACGCGACAGGCGCGAGCCCGACGCTGTTCCCCCAGTCGGTCGAGGGTCTCGACCGCCCCTTGAAGGAGCTCGATCCGGCTCACCGTGTCCCTGTCACTCGCGCACCGGACCACGTCGCGCCGCGCCGCGAAGAGTTCATCGGTTTCGGGCTGGAGAGCGTCGAGGTGCGCCAGGAGGAGGGGGAGACGGGAGAAGTCGTAGAGCTGGGCCGCACGCTCCGCCTCGGCCAGCGTCTCCTCCGCCGACTCCGGGAGGGAGGGCGGCTGGGACTCATCCGGACGAGCGGACTCCTCCTCACGGATTCGGCGTGTGCGCAGCGCGACGCTGTTGAGTGGGAGTGAGTCGAGCAGCGGCTGGGCGTCCAGGCGGGCCCGCGTCCACTCGGTCGTGGCGGTGATCCCGTTGAGCTCGTCCACGTCGCGGGCGAACCGGAGACTGTCGGCGACGTAGTGCGCGTGGAGCTCGGTGAAGGTCCAGCTTCCCGTCTCTCGGTGCTCTGGGTCCGGGTTCAGGCTGAACGTCTCCTCACCGCGCCCGAGGTCGACCATGCGCCGGCACACCAGGGCCATGGCGCACGCCATGCGGAGCTCGTCGTAGTTGGCGCTCGGAAGTCCGTCCTCGATGAGCCGGCCCATGATCTGCAGACCGCGTTCGTCATTGCCCGTCAAGACGCAGAACTCCATGTTGCGCGCCATGTCGGGCTCGATGCCGTTGCTCTGCCAGGACTGGCGGTGGATCTCCACCGCCTCCTCCAGGCGACCCAGCCGCACGAGTGGCAGCAGCAGGCAGGCCAGTCGACCGCGGGGGTCAACCTCGCCGTCCCCCGAGCGGATCGGGACCTGTCCGCTCAGAAGCGGTTCGGCCGCGTCGACGGCGTCCTGGTCCCTCTCGAGTTCGGCCAGGTAGACCACCATGTCCAGGACCGTGGCGCTGTGGTTCACGTAGGGCGGCGGGTCGAGGGGCCTCAGCCGGCCGAGCGCGGCGTCGGCCGCGACCGTGTCGCCGGCCCGGGACTCCAGTTGCAGGCGGACCAGTTCGATGGTGTGGAGATCGTCGCGGTCGGGCCGCGCGCGGGTCTCCATGTCGTCGAGGATTCCCCGGAGCCGATCCATGGGGAAGGTGGGGGCGTCCTTCATCGCGATGCCGACCAGGCCCAGGCCGGCCCAGAAGTCGTCCAGGCGCTCGTTCGTGAACAGCTCCGGACGCTGGTCGTAGATGGTGAGACACCGCGCGAACGCCGTGATCACCTCGTCCACCGACTCCTTGCGGGCGATGGGGACACCCAGGGTGTAGACGAGTTCGAGCCGGATGTCGAGAAGTGGTTCCACGAGCTCCGCGGACTCGGCCTCCTCGGCGAGTTCCCGGATCGTCGCGGCGCGGACGGTTCCCGGAGGAAGCCGCCGGGCGTCGGCCAGCCGTTGGTACAGCTCGGCTTGGGTCGTGTGCATGGGGGAAGCCCTTCGGGGTTGGGGAGTGGCGACGACTCCGGTGAGCCGAGTTCGGAAGAAGGCGGGCGCACGGAGGCGTCCGGGGACCTGGGAGGGCGCCGGACGACCGCGACGCGGACTGTGACTGGACCCGTCAGCGGTGCAGCGCGTAGTCCAGTAGGGACAGGAAGGAGCGGTTCGTCGACGCGGTGTCCGCCGGCGTCATGGGGTGGCGCCCCGCCAACAGGGCCTGGCTGTACAACGCCTCCGCGCCCGCCTCGGCGAGTTCGGCGTCGTCGATCGTCACCAGCCGGCGAACTGTCGGGTTGCGGTAGTTGAACACCAGCACCGGTCGGGCCTCCGCCGGGGCAGCGTCCATGGAGCCGAGGAGGTCCGCCCACGCGCCCTTGGCCTCCCGCGCCGCGACGGTCCGGTCGGTGTGCGCCCGCCACGCGTCGCTCTTCAGGTAGAGGGAGGGAAGGCTCGGCGGATCGAACGCACGCACGTCGGGCACGCACCCGAGAGCTTCCAGTGCCGGACCCGCCGCCGCGCAGAAGCGGGACACCGCGGCGTCGCTCGCTGGGTCCACGGGGTCGAACCGGGTGGCCAGCACCGTCGGGTCCAGCTGTTCGACCCGCAGGGACGGATCCAAGCGAGGGAGGCGTTCCAGTAGTTCGCTGACGAGGCTGTACCCGCCGTTGACCAGCCCGACCCCCTGAGCGGCGGCGACCGCGGAGAACCGGCGGAACTCGTCCACCGTGGTGGTGTGGACGATGCGGCCATGGCGACGACGAAACTCCGTCATCGTCATCCAACCGTCACTGGTCTCCTGCTCCAGCCACTGGTCGACGAGGCGCAGCATGTCGTCGTCGTGCAGGGCGAGGGACTGCACGCCACGCCCGTGGACCCGGAGGAACTCCGAGAGCCGCGTCGGCGACGTGGTCGCCAGCCCGGTCATCCAGTCCTTGAGCTGTGTCCCCAGCGCCTCCCGGGCGCTCTCCAGGAGTTCGTCGTCGTAGAGCTGTTCCCGGCTCGCGGTAGGACGAAGCTCCTCGGTGTTGACGACACCGCGGGCGAAGAACGCCCACTCCGGCAGGAGCCGCTCCACCCGGTCGCCGATCAGCATGCGCTTGAGGTAGACGCGGTGGCTCGGCCGCTCGGTGGGGTGCGTCGGCGTGGGCAGCACGAAGGCCACACCCGAGAGCCCCGCCTCGGGGACGTTGAGGTCGATGACGTCGAACGGGGCGGTACCGAGGATCCGCTGGCCGTACCGCAGGAGCCGTTCACGGCGCGCCGGTTCGGTGGAGTCCCGGGCCCACGGGGTGTCCGCCGCGTTCACCCGCTCGTGCCCGACCCAGACGTCGAAGGGAAGCAGGCCGCCGTAGTGCTCGGCGAGTTCCCGCACCGTCGCCGGGGCGAACCAGTGTGACGCCCCGGCACGTGGTGACAGGGTCACCGTCGTGCCGGGCTCCGAACGCGGGCTGGTCGTCTCCACGACGTAGTGGCCACCCGCGTTACCCCGCCACACCACGGTGTCGCTGTCCGGTTCGGCGGAGCGGGTGACCACTTCGATGTCGTCGGCGACCATGAAGCAGGACAGCAGCCCGATGCCGAACTGCCCGAGGAAGTCGTGCCGAGCGAAGCCGAGGTCGTCTCGTTTGGAGGAACGCCCGATCGTGGCGAGGAACTCGTGCACCTGGGGTTCGGTGAGTCCGACCCCCGTGTCGTGGATGCGGAGAGTCCCGTCCCCGGTGACGTTCGGAGCCTCGATGAGGATTCGTCCCCGCGCGGCACTGTCGATGGACTGGCGCTGGGTGATTGCGTCGACCGAGTTCTGGAGGACCTCACGCATGAAGACCCGGGGACTCGTGTACAGATTATGGCTCAGCAGGTCGACGATTCCCCGAAGGTCGACATGAAACGTGTGCCGCATTTCCGGGACATTACCAAAGGCACGAGCGTCCTCTTCAGGGCTTTTCCGCCGGAACGGTGGCCGCTTCGGGCCGTTGTGTGCGTGGTGCGCGCCCGAGGAGCGCGACCAACAGTCCCGCCAGGGCCAGCACGGTCGCCGTCCCCAGCGCGGCGGTGGCGCCGAAGCCGTCGACCGCGACTCCACCCGTCGTCGCGCCCAGGGCGATGCTGAGGTTGAAGACCCCGACCCCCAGGGACGACACCGTTTCGCGTGCGCCGGGGGCCGACGCCATCATCCAGGCCTGCACAGTGACCGAGGCCCCGCCGTAGGCCAGGCCCCACAGCACCAGCACCGCGCCCGCGCTCGTGGCGGTCGAGGCCAGGAACGGCATGAGGAGCGTGGACGTTCCCAAAGCCACGAGGATCACGCTGACCGTCGCGCGGGGCGCCCGCACGGCGCGTGGCCCGGCGACGAAGTTCCCGACAGCGCCGGCGATCCCGTACACGAGCAGGAGTGTGCCGATGAGGCTGGGGCCGGCATCCGCGTAGAGCTCCAGCGCGGGCCGCACATAGGTGTACGCGGCGAAGTGACCACCCACCAGGAGCACGATGATCGACAGGCCCGTGATCACCCGTGGGTTCCGCAGCAACCGCGACATTCCGGTCAGCCCGCCGTTCTGTTCGACCGGAAGCCGTGGGAGCGAGACGAGCAGTGCGATGGCGACGAGCAGCCCGACCGCTCCGATGACCAGGAAAGCGGTGCGCCACCCGGCCTGCGCCCCGAGGAAGGTGCCCAGCGGAACGCCGAGTACGGAGGCGAAGGCGACGCCGCTGAAGATCGTGGCCGTCGCGGAGCCGATCGACCGGCCGGCGACCAGACGCGGGGCCAGCCCCGCCGCGATCGCCCAGACGCCGCCCATCGCGACGCCGAGCAGGACGCGGGCGACGACGACCACGCTGAACGTTGGGGCCCAGGCGGTAATGGCGTTGGCCACGAACAGCAGGACCATCAGGGCGGCGAGGAGGTTCCTGCGGTCAACGGATCGGGCGAGCAGCGGAACGCCGGGCGCGGAGACCGCCGCGACGACGCCGGTGATGGTGAGAGTTTGTCCGATGGTGCCTTCGGTGGTCTCCAGGGAGGACGCCATGGGGGTGAGCAGCCCGACCGGCATCATCTCCGAGGTCACGACGAGGAAGGTGCCCACAGACACCACGATGATGGCGAGCCACGCGCGTGCGGGCGACAGGACGGTGGGCGACGACAGGGTCGCGTGTTGCTTGGCGGAGTTCATGGGAGCCACTCAACGTGTGCCGACACGACGGAACAACGGCGAAGTGCTTATGCGTCGATGAGGTAGGCTCATCGACGCAGGTCACAGGGCTTTCGTTTCGGGTTGAGTCACGGTTGTGACGAAAGGAGCCGGTATGCGGGGGCTGGAGATTCGGGAGTTGGAGTGCTTCCTCGTTCTCGCCGAGGAACTGCACTTCGGCCGAGCGGGGGTGCGTCTGCGCGTCTCCCAGGGGCGTGTGAGTCAGATGCTGGGCCAGTTGGAACGACGGATGGGCGTGCGACTCATCGACAGAACGAGCCGACGCGTTCGCCTCACCCCGTTCGGTGGGGAGTTCCTCGCCTCTCTCCGCCCCGCGTACGACCACTTGGACGCGGTGGTCACCGATGCCCAGAGTGCGGCGCGCGGTGTCCGGTCCCGCCTTCGCCTGGGGTTCCAGGGGGCGATTCTCGAGCCCGTGACCAGTGCGATGGAGAAGTTCCGGCGTACCAGTCCCGAGTGCCAGGTGGAGATCGTCGAACTGCCCTACTCGGACCCCTTCGGAGCGCTGCGACGCCGGGAGGTGGACGCGGCCGTCGTCCTGCTTCCGGTCCAGGAGGACGACCTCACGGTGGGGGTCTCCTTCTCCGAACAGCCGCAGACCCTGGCGGTATCCACACGTCACCCCTTCGCCCGTCTCGCCGAGGTGTCCGCCGAGGACCTCACCCGTACCAGCCTGGTGGAGATCGCGGGACCCGCGCCCCGTTACTGGACCCGGGTGCAGGCCCCCCACCAGACGCCGTCCGGCCGGGCCATCCCGCACGGCGACACCGCGCGCACGTTCCAGGAGGCGCTGAGCCTGATCGCCGCCGACCGAGGAGCGATGCTCATGTGCGCCAGCACCGCGGCCCTCCACTCTCGCCCCGACATCGTGAACGTCCCCGTCACCGGCCTCGATCCCTCGATCCTGGGCCTGGCCTGGCCCGAGGGCAACACCACGTCCCCGGTCCGGGAGTTCGCCGCCGCGCTCGCCACGTGTGCCCGACGGGCGACCCCGGGCGACGACGATCGCGTCGCCCCACGCGCCCCTGTGGCCTCCTGACGACGGGGCCGAGGAACCAAGTCCGGTTTGCGTGGTTCAGGGCACGGGCACGGGTTGGGCCTAGGGTGACGCCGCGTCACATGGAGGTACCCATGGCTACGTGTGAAGTCTGCGGAAACGAGTACCTGCGCGCGTTCGAGGTACACATGGCGGGAAGGGTCCACACCTTCGACAGTTTCGAGTGCGCGATCCAGAAGCTCGCACCGACCTGCGGGAACTGTGGCTGTCGGGTGATCGGACACGGTATCGAAGCCGGAATGGACGTCTTCTGCTGTGCCCACTGCGCCGGTGTCGCCGGCCACGCGGACGCGCGGGATCACCTCACCGTCTGAGGTGAGGCTCCGCTCTCCACTGCTGACAGGGATCTCTGTCAGCCAGGTGAGGTTGGCCGACCCCCGAACCGACCAAGACCACAGTGGAGGTGCGAACCATGTCTGCCACGCCTGAACCACCGGCCCTCGTCCCGGTGGCGACATTCTGTGGAAAGTGCGACTGCGGCTGCCCACAACTGTGGATCGACCCAGCCGCCGAACCGGAGAAACGTGTCGTCCTCACCGACGACTTCGGCCAACGAATCCAAATGAGCGCCGACCAACTGGCCGACCTCGTCGAACAAGCCCGAACCGGAGCCTTTGAGGGGGTCGCCGGCCGGTGACCAGGCCCGGGGGCTCAACGCTCGTCAGCGACGGTTCGCCCGCGTGAGGTCGATGTCCACAGGGAACGGCGTGGTCAGCAGCAGTCGCTGATGATGGATCCCGGTCAGGTGGTAGGAGCGGGTCGAGGGGTCCAGTTCGTAGGTGAACACGGCAGGGCCGTCGTCGCCCTGCTCGACCCGCCAGAAGTGGGGGATCCCCGCCTCCGCGTAGAGGTGCGGCTTCCGCTTGCGGTCCCGCTCTTCGGATTCCGGGGAGACCACCTCGGCCACCAGACGTACAACATGTGGTGGGTAGGAGGTCTCCGACCCGGTGGGGTCGGTCTCGAAAGAGGCCTCGACCACAAGGATGTCGGGCTCGGGGCGTTGCTTGGGCCCCAGAGTCACGGTCATCCCTCGCCGCACACGTAGGTCCTCAGGGGCTGCGACGTTCAAGCCATGCTCCAGCACGTACAAGGTCAGTGAGTGCGCGAGCCTCTGTGGCCCCACCAGGACGAGGGTGCCGTCGATCAGTTCGCTGTGGGGAGGAAGCCCGGGAAGACGGTCAAGATCATCGGAGGTGGAGCCGTCGGTCGGAGGCATCGGCCACCGGTACTCCTCGTCGAACAGCGGGGATCGCGCACACATCGTCCACGTCCTGGGGGCAGTAGGGGCGGTGCCGAGTGTCGGTGCGATCGACACCCTAGCGTCATGGCTCAGCCGCCGTGCTCGGGCGGAATCCCTTGCACCGGGAGTGCTGCTGAGGTACAAAAGTTGCCATGAGTGACTGGAAAGGCGGCCCTGCCGCTGCCCGATGACGGGCCCGCGCGGGGCGGAGATCCCGCGTACTGATTTGAGTCCCCAAAGCCCCCAGCAGGCTGCCCAGGAGATCCGCGACGAGTGGGTGCGGTGGGCGCTGTGCACCGAACCGGCCGATCGGGTGACGGCCAAAGCCGCGATCGAGGCGATCTACGCCTCCGTAGGTGCGAAACCACCCCGAATTCACTGGGTCGACTCCCCGCGTGGACTGTTACACCTCGATGTGGACATTCCCGCACCCCCACCCTTGCGGTACGCGCCGGAACGGATGTGTGGGAGCGACTGGGCGACGCCGAACCGCGTCGCCGACCGGATGTTCGCGCTACGCCACCGGCTGGACGCGAGAACCGGGCAGTCCCTCGTGCCCGCCTGGGGGCGTCGTCAAGGCGGGCCTCGGTCCGCGACGGAGTCCGCCGCGGAGGCGGCGGCCCGCTCGGTCCAACGGGTGGTCCACGACGCGGTGAAGGCGCCGTTGCGCACCGCGTTCACCACCCTGGTCGGGGCGGGCGAGGGCGTGAGCTTCGCGGGACAGCACGAGGCGCCGTGGCTCGCCCGGATCGACCTCTGGCGTCGGCTCGGACTGCTCACCCTCAACCGCGCGGACGCCGAGGAACTCGCCCCGTGGATCGCCCTCGCGCGCTCCTGCGGCTGGTGGTGGCCCCGGGAGAACTTCTGTGTGGTGGCGGAACGACCAACGGCGATCCGCCACGAGGTCGTGCCGCCCGCCGAGCAGGGGGACATCCGGCTGCACGACACTGACCATCCGGCGGTCGAGTACCGGGACGGGTGGGGGATCCACGTCGTGCACGGCACACTCGTGCCCGCCTGGGTGCTCCAAGAGCCCACGGTCGAGCGGATCGCGGCCGAACGCAACGTGGAGGTGCGGCGGACCGCGATCGAGCGTGTCGGCTGGCCCACGTATATCAGTCAGGCGGGGCTGTGTCGTGTCGCGGTGGCGCCCGATCCCGGAAACCCCGGGGCGGAGCTCCAGCTCTACGACGTCCCCCCAGACGCCCGCTTCCCACCGTCGCGCCTGCTGCTGGTCCGCAACGGTTCCCTCGAACGTGACGGGCGGCGTCGGAACTATGGAATCAGTGTCCCGGACGGGATCGACGACCCCCTGGCCGCGGCCGGCTGGACCTACGGACTGACCGGCTCCCAGTACGCGCGGCTCGTCCGCCGCACCTGAACATCCCCGATCCCGCGCTCGGGGTGAACACTTCCCCCTCACCCATCCTCACGACGACATCCCACGGTGATGCGCATGAGCAAGACACTGTCCGACCTCACCCGACTGAGCGGTGTACAGGTCCTGGACCACCTGGAACAAGAGGTGGCCGTCCCTGTCATCGCCGACCTCCAAGCTCAGGGGGACCTGATCGTGATTCCCCACGACCTCGTGCGCGACGACGTCGTGCTCCCCCCGGACCACGGCTGGCGCGACGTTCCACCCGAGGGGCTGGACCTGCTGCGCAGCGCCGCGGGCGGGAACCCGCACTGTTTGGTCGCCGAGCCAGGCACGTGCCGCTGGGTCACCCACATCCGCGACGGCTCTGGTCTCTCCCTCGGCGCGCTCACGACGACGCGCCCCGCCTACCTCATCCACCCAGAGCACGGCGGTAGCGGACTCGCTCCTGGCACCTATGTCGTGCGTCGACAGCGGGAGGGGACCGGCGACGTCCGACTCCCGCGCAGCTTCAACCGTCGTCGCCTCGGGGCGCGCCTCGTCGCGGACTGAGCGGACTGACCGGCGGATCCGTGGGGGCGCGGAGCTTCTCGGTGTGGTTCTCCGACGGCAGCGCGCGAACTGGTGCACGGGGGCCGGCGGTGTCCCAGGTTCACGTTCCGTGGACCGGACGGGGGGTCGCCCGAAGCTCTCTCAAGGAGAGAGCTTCGGGCGATCCAGCGGGCAGTACAAGGCGGCGAACGACGACGGAAGCAACGAAACCGAAGGCGGCGGTGTGGGGCCGGCTCAGGCGCCGGCTCCCTTCCGCGTCATGGAGGCGCACCACCACGCCGGGGTACGTTCGGCCACGTTCGCGTGCCACGTCCTTGGCTCCCGTGTGGTCATGCCTGGGAGGATCGCCCCAGGTACCGATCAGAGTGAACAACGACCGACGGAGCCACCGAACGCCAGGCGTCCCCATGGCTGGCGACCGCGTCATGCGCGAGAAAGCCTCACCTGGGGATGGTCCGCCCACGAGTCTCGTTGACGATGCCGGTACGCGCCACGTCCGGGACCGTGGACACACCGCGCCCCCCGCGCCGCGGGTCGGGCCGCCGCCGAATCATCCATGGACACGCCCACTGTTTGCCCACCTCAGAGCCGTTTCTCCCCCGAGAATGGGGCCACACAGGATTGAGGGGGAACCATGGGTGTGACGCTGGCGCAGGCACGTCGGATCATTGACGCGGGGGAGACCAAGGCACGCGACATCGGCCAGCCGATGAACGTCGCGGTGGTCGACGCGGGAGGCAACCTGGTCGCGCACGCGCGAATGGACGGCGCGTGGATCGGCAGCATCGACATCTCCATCAACAAGGCGTTCACCTCGCGGGCGTTCGACATCGCGACCAAGGACCTCGCCGAGCACTCGCAGAGCGGCGGCCAGTTCTTCGGGATCCACGCGTCGAACCACGGTCGGGTGATGATCTTCGCGGGTGGGGTGCCGCTGCGGGACGGTTCCGGCGCGGTCGTCGGCGCTGTCGGGGTGAGTGGAGGCACCGGGGAACAGGACCAGGCCGTGGCGGATGCCGCCGCGCGCGTCTTCACCGGCTGACGTGGGATGACACGGAACCCCGGCTTGCTGTGATTATGTCGTCACGCTGAGTTGTTTTCCCCTACGGTGGGACTGATGAGTACATCAGACGAGGACGCCAACGAGCCCGGCAACAGGGGTGTCCCAGACGCAGACACGACGGAGTCCGACGCCGCCACCGGAGACGCGCGGTCGGGCGGCACGCCAACCGGCGAGAACGGCGACGTGGACGGCACCGCTGAGGACGCCGGAGTCGGCGCCGACACCGACTCCGACACCGACTCCGGGGCCGGGGTCGGCGCGGCCGCGCTGCCGCCTCCGGGGCGGTCCACCCTCGCCGAGGCCTGCACCGCCATCGGGCTGCTCCTGCTCGCCGCGCTGTTTTTCGGCGCGCAGCCCATACAACTGCTGGCGGAGCTGGTGGGACAGCAGGGCGGGTCGCAGCTCGCGGTGGTGAACAACCTGGTGCTGGGCAACGGGCTGCTGGCGGCGCTCGCGGCGGTGTTCGGCGTGGTCGCTCTGGCGACCCGTAGGGCGACCACGGCCCCCTGGGTGTCCTGGGCCGCGACCGCGCTTGTGGTGGTCGGAGTGTTGTTCCTGGTGGTGTCGTTCGTCAGCTTCCCGCTCGTGCCGACCGAGCAGGCTCCGGTGGTTCCCCCGATCCAGCAGTAGGTGTGGCGGGGCCCGGCCGGGCCACTACTCTCGCAGGAGCACAGCGGGCGACTGACGGAGAGATGCGGCGATGACGGACGGGTTCTTCACCGACCTGGGGGAGGGATGGTTTAGCGCGAGCGACCACACGTCCGGACCGTGGACGCCGGGGCACCAGCACCTGGGGCCCCCGTCGGCGTTGATGACCCGAGCCCTCGAACGTGTGGACGGGGTAGCCGGAACGACACTCGCCCGGATCACCGTCGAGATCCTCGGGCCGGTTCCGGTCGGGGACCTGTACGTCTCCACCCAGGTGGAACGCCCGGGCCGCTCGGTCGAGCTGCTGTCCGCCACGCTGTCGACGTCGGACCGTGCCGTCGCCGTGGCGCGGGCCTGGCGCATGACCACCAGTGACTCCGCCGCCGAGGCCGCGGGGGAGTCACCACCGCTGGCCCCGGCGCACACCGGGACGGAGTTCGACCGCCCCCCGGGGTGGCTTCCGGGCTACATCGACGCGATGGAGTGGCGTAGCCTGCGCGGGTCCCTCGGCGAGGAGGGCCCCGCGACCGTGTGGGCGCGCCAGCGCGTCCCCCTGGTCACGGGTGAGGACCCCACGCCCCTGCAACGCCTGATGGCCGCGGCGGACTCCGGGAGCGGCGTCTCCAACCGGCTCGATCCCCGGAACTGGCTCTTCATCAACACCGAGGTCACGGTCCACCTCCACCGCCAGCCCTCGGGCGCGTGGACCGGACTCGACGCCAACACCGTCATCGGAACCGACGGAGTGGGCACCGCCCTCACCGCGCTGCACGACGAGCACGGGCACGTGGGATCCTGTGCCCAAGCGCTCCTCGTCCGCCGGCGCTAGGTGGGGTTCTTTGCACCGCTGTGCCTGTTGGGAGCGCTTTGGGCTCGCGACCGTCGGGGCGGCGTTCGCTGTGTCGATCCTTTCGAACAGCCAACCAGGGTGCCCAGCACGGATCGTCGTGCGAGTCGAAGGAAGCCCGGCCCCCGCAGGGGCACCATCCGCGCAGCGACCCCAGTAGGGACGAGGGCCCCTCCCTCACCAGAAAACCCGTTGCGAACACTCCCCACGTCTTCGCGGATGCTGGACGTCCCGCCGCCCGAAGGCCCTGAGTCCGCACGCCAGCCCAGACCCGCGCCCGGTGGCCCGCTGGCCCGGTGGCTGAAGGGTTGGCCTGGCCGCTGCCGGATCTGTGCAGAGCCGTGATGGTCGACGCCTCCAGCCCTCCGGCCCGTTCTCCTGAGGGCCCCAGTCCCGCTTCGTCCCGGCCGGCATCACCGTGGGACGGGTCCATCGGCCACATCAGCACCGGAACCAATCCACGCCGCGATCCAAACCCACCCGCCCTCCGCGCCGCGAACGTCACAGGGCACATCGCCGAGACAACGAGGTGGACGCCCCCCGGTGGAGTCAGGGCGGTGGCGGGGCAGAGGGGCTCCGTTGGGAGGACTCTCACCGAACAGTGGGTGGGGCGTGTGATGATCCTCAGTGGGCGCCGAGGTAAGGCACCCCCCTGTTCTCCCAGCCTCGACATGGTGAGCCCCGCGGGCGCCCACCCGATCACCGAAGGGCGACCAGGATGTGGTCGTCGCCCGCCTGCCAGATGGGGCCCGCTGAGCGGTAACCGGCGCTGAGCAGTCGGTCGACGTGTGCCTGGGCGCTGAGTTCGTTGGTGCCGTGGTGGTGTTCGGCCCCGGCGGCCTCGTGCTGGTCCTTGTCCGGACGGCCGGCGGTGGTGTTCCACGCGGCGAGGGTCTCGTCGGCGAGAACGGCCGTCCACCAGTCCTTCCAGCCCTCACGTTCGCCGGTCTCGGTGCGTACCTGTCGTCCGACGGCCACCGCGTCGGCGATGGCGCTGAGCCGCTCGTCCGGGAGGGGGAGGTGGTCGGCGTTGGCGAAGATCCCGCCGGGCGCGGTGCGCGCCGCCAGCGTTTCGTACACCGAGGACAGGGCATCCCCGTCCATCCAGTGCAAGGCGGTCGACGAGACCGCGGCGTGGATGGTTTCGGGCAGGGTCTCCTCCCAGCCGGGCTGGCCCAGGTCGGCGTGTACCCAGGTCGCGATCTCCCCGTAGTGCGCACGGGCCAGCGCCAGGAGCAGCCCGTTGGCGTCGATCCCGATGAACGTCGCCCTCGGTAGCCGCTGCGCGAGACGCGCGGTGAGAGACCCGGGCCCGCAGCCGAGGTCAACGATGACCGGGTTGTCCACGCCGGCCACGGCCTGGGCGACCGCGTCGGCCTGGACGGCGAACCGTTCCTCGCGGTCGGGGATGTAGCCCTCCTGTTGAGCGTCCCAACGCTCGATCCAGGTCGCCGCCAGTTCCGCGGGGATGTCAGCCGGGGTCTGTGGTTCCGCCATCACGCAGCTCCGTCACTGTCCATGTAAAGTTCGACAGTGACGAAATTACGTGGATGAGAGGTGACTGGTCAAGTGGATTTTGACAGTCATTTGAGTGACGTCGTGGGGGTGACCGTACACGTCGTCAACCTCCTGACGCCCGGCCATCGCCGAGGTCAGGAGTACCCCGGCGACGCGACGCCGGCCGGCGTGGCCGCGGCGTTCGCCGCCGAGGGCCGGTTCTCCTACCGGATGCCGAGCGACGCCGAAGTCGTGGAGATGCGTGGGTACACCGACCGTCTCCACTCGGTCTTCGCGGCCGTGGACGTCGGCGACCTCGACACCGCGTGCCTGACCGTGAACGCCCTGATGGCCGACACGCACGCCATGCCGGTCCTGTCCCGGCACGGTGGGGAACCCTGGCACCTGCACTTCCACGCGGCCGAGGCCGGGTGGGCCATCGGGTCCGGCGCCTCCATGGCGACGTCGCTCGCCGTGGTGCTGGGCGGCCCGACCGCGGACCGGCTCGGTATCTGCTCGGCCTCAGCATGTGACCGCGTGTTCGCCGACACCTCCCGCAACGGGACCCGTCGGTTCTGTTCCGTGGCGTGTCAGAACCGACGCAAGGCCGCCGCCTTCCGCTCCAGGCGACGACTCCACGGGGGCGGCGGGGAGTAGCCGAGGTCAGCGAACGACGCCGTCCGACAAAGCGGTTGCGCGGCGGGCCGCGCGGCCCAATACTCAACGCTCATGGACCATGTGGTGATTCGCCCGGCGACGGCCGACGACGCGGAGTTCCTGGCGGACATGCTCGTGCACGCGGCGAACACGCCCAGCCACCCCGACCGTAGCCGGGACGACACCCTCGCCGATCCGGCGATCGCGCACTACGTCACGGGGTGGCCCCGGGCCACCGACATCGGAGTGGTGGCGGTCGAGGCCGGGCGCGGGAGCATCGGCGCGGCCTGGCTCCGGTTCTTCACCTCCGCGCGGCCCTCGCACGGATTCGTCGCCCCCGACATCCCCGAGCTGGCGGTCGGCGTCGTTCCGGACCGACGCGGGCACGGTGTCGGCCGGGCCCTGGTGCGCGCGGCGGCCGACGCCGCCCGGGAGGGCGGGTTGACCCACATCAGCCTCAGCGTCGAACGCGCCAATCCCGCCGCCGCGCTCTATTCGGCGGAGGGCTATGAGGTGGTGGAGCGCCGCGAGCACGCGGACACGATGGTTCTCGCGTTGGCCCCGGCGCCCGTGTCGTCCGACGCGTCCACCGGGATCTCCTGAGCCATCGGCACTATCGGCCCTCTCGGACGTCAGGTCACGGGTGTCCGCCCAGCGGGGGGACCGTACGTCAACCGGCGCAACAACCAGTCGGCCGGCCCCGCGCGGACCACCGGGTTCGACGCGTGCTCCGCGAGTCCGGTCGCGACCACCGTCACCAACCAGGTCCCCACCGCGAACAGTGCCATCGTCGCGATGGTCATGTGCTCCCCGAGCCCCAACCCCCACCCGGCGAGGATCGGCGCCATGACCAGCGAGTGCGCGAGGTAGCAGGACAGGGAGCGCCTCCCGACCGATCCCACCGCGACCGTCACCATCCCCTGGCGTTCTCGGCGCGCCACGCGCACCGCGACCAGCGCGAAGACCGCCACGTAGCCGAGCCCCCCGGCGAGTCCGGTGGGCCAGCTCATGGCGAGTCCGATCGGGCCCTCAAGACCGCCGGTCTCGGGGGGTTCGACGACGCCGACGGTGAACAGGGCGGTGGGGAGCGCGCCGATCAGGCCGAGGCTCACGCCGCCCACCGCCACGCGGCGAAGGAGGGGGAGATGCCGCCCGGGTTCCTCGAGGATCCGGCGTCGTGCCGCCCAGAAGCCCAGCAGCATGGCGATTGGGGCGGTCACGCCGAGCGTGGTCAGGGACGTGACGCCGAACCACGTCGCGAGTCGCGGCACGACCGAGACCGCGTAGCTGGAGGTCTCCGCCGCCGTGAACGGGTTGGGCAGCTCATCGCCCGACTGGCTCGCGCCCGCCAAGTAGTCGAGCGCTCCGCTCCACAACAGGGCGAGGCCGGTGATCCCGACCGCGAACAGCAGGGTGAGCAGGGAGACCCCGGTCCAGATCCATCGGCGCAGCGCCCGTTCACGTGAGCTGAGCAGCAGTGCCCCCAGGACCAGACCGATCACGCCGTAGGCGCCGAGTACGTCCGTGGGCAGCAGCAGGGCGGCGTGGAGGAAGCCGAGGACCACGAGCCACACACCGCGGCGGCGCAGAAGCCGGACGGTGTCCGACTCCGTGGCGCCCGCGGCGGTCTGCCGCAGGAAGACGTGCATCATTCCGTAGCCGAAGAGGAACGCGAACAGCGGATAGACCCGCACGTCCACGAGCGTCACCATCAGGAACTGGACGACGCGGTCCGCGTTCCCCGCTGCCACGGGTTGTCCGGAGGGGTCCAGTTGGACTCCCCAGAGGAAAAGCGTGGTGTTGGACAGCACGATGAGCAGCAGCATCACGCCCCGCGCGAGATCGGGGGCGAGCGCGCGTTCCTTGGGTCGGGTCGGTCCGCGAGTGGGGAGCTCCCGCATGGCCATGCCTCCTGGAGGGTGGAGGGCGAGCTTAACTATACGTTCTTGTATATACATCGACGTATAGTTAAGCAATTCGTGGCCGCGCGATCGGCCCCCTCACGCCGCTCGGACCCCGTAGAGACACCTGTGGCGCCCACCCCGACTGAGGTGGAGCGCCACGTCGCTGACGCCCACGGGCACCGCCGCCGGGGCGGGCTGACCCTCCCGTCTCCGGCGGCGTGACCTGGTCACGGCGGACGGACCAACGGGTTAGAGCGCCCCGTCCAGCTCCGCGAGCAGCTTGCGCTTGGGGCGGGCGCCGACGAGCCGATGGGAGAGCTCGCCGTCGCGGAAGAGCAACAGCGTCGGGAATGCCATCACGCCGTACCGCGCCACGATGTCGGGATGGTCGTCGCCGTTGATGGTCGCGACGGCCAGGCGGTCCCCGCGTTCACGTTCGATCTGTTCCAGGATCGGTGGGAGCATCGCGCACGGTGGGCACCAGTCCGCCCAGAAGTCCACCAGGACCGGCTTGGTGGAGTTGACGACCTGGTCGTCGAAGGTCTCGCTGGTCAACGTGATCATTCAGGTCCTCCTGGGTGAAGGCGCAGCCCGGACAGGCGTGTGCGAGTCGGTCCGCCACCGCCGCTCGGCGTCGCATCAGCGCGCGAATCTCGGCGTCGATCTCGGCGAGCTTGCGACGGGAGGCGGCCACGGAGTCGGGGCAGGCGCTCGCCACCGGGCTTCCCGACCGAAGACAGTCCAGGAACGGTCTGGCGTCGTCCAACGTGAATCCCAGAGCGAGCAGGGTGCGGATCTCGACCACGAGTTGGACGTGGTGCTCGTCGTACTCCCGGTAGCCGTTCGCCGTACGCGCGGAGGACAGTACTCCCTGCTCCTCGTAATAACGCAGCGCGCGGGTACTCACCCCCACGCGTTCGGCCAACTCCCCGATTCGCATCCGCCCTCCCCGACCCCGTGGCGCGAGTGACGCTACGCCTTCACGTCGACGTCAACGCCAGCCACGACCCGCGTACTCCCGGGGTCGGGTTTCGGCAACGACATAACAAGAGGCGATGTGTTCGCTACTTTTCGTGATTGTCCTCACGGGTACCTCCGCGAACGAGGCCGCGGATACCGGCCATTCCCCTGTTTGGAAAGGCGAGGACGTGACGGAGTACGACAAGGGCGGCATCAAGATCACCCCCGACGACTGGCGTTACGCCACCCTCAGGCGAGGCTTCAACCCCCGATGGAGCTCTGAGCCCGACTACATTCGGCTCGTGCGCAATCCCGGCGAGGTCGTCTACGCGCTGCGTGCCGCGCTGCGGGAGCCGCAGGACTGGACGCGGTCGCGGATCACGGTGCGTTCGGGCGGGCACTGTTACGAGGACTTCGTCTGTTCACCCGACGTCCGGGTGATCCTCGACGTCGGGCTGATGAACGGGATCTACTACGACCCCGACATGGAGGCCGTCTGCATCGAGTCCGGGGCGAGCAACTGGGACGTCACCGAGAAACTCGTCAAGAAGCTCGGCCTGCTGCTCCCCGGAGGATCCTGCAACACCGTCGGCGCAGGGGGGCACATCACCGGCGGGGGATTCGGCCTCTTCTCGCGGCAACATGGCCTCACCGTCGACTACCTGTACGGCGTGGAGGTCGCCGTGGTCACCGGTAGGGGCGAGGTGCGCCTGGTCACGGCCACCGCCGACGACGAGGGCGACCTCGGCGACCTGTTCTGGGCGCACACCGGTGGCGGCGGCGGGAATTTCGGCGTGGTCACCCGGTTCTGGTTCCGCGGCCTGCCCAAGGCGCCGTCCGGATACATCCGGGTCGAGGCGGGGTGGCGTTGGGCGGACTTCCTCCCCGACGGCTACGACGACTTCAAGCGTGTCGTGACCCGGTTCGGCGAGTTCTTCCGGGACCACCAGGACGAGGACGACGAGTACGCGGCCCTGTTCGGCATCCTGCAGCTCACTCCGTCGAACAACGAGAAGATCGGACTGTTGGCACAGATGGACGCCGACATTCCCGGCGCCGAGGACAGGGTCTGGGAGTTCGTCCGGTCCCTCGACGACGAGATCGGCCCCTTCCTGGTCGACCGCACCGAGGTCACCGGGGAGCACCCGGTGCTCACCGCGAGTCGGGAGCCAGTGCACGTCGACTGGGAGAAACTCTCCCAGGTGCCCATCCTCAGCAACAACGAGGCCGGCAAGTACAAGTCCGCCTACCTCCGTCGCCCGTTGCCCGAGCGTCAGATCCAGGCACTGTGGAACGGCCTGACCAACCCGCCCGACGGGGTGACCAAGGCGGTCATGCAGATCGACTCCTACGGCTCGGCGATCAACCGGTCGGAGGTGGAGACGGCCATGGCCCAACGTGATTCGATCATGAAGATGCAGCACCAGGTCTACTGGCCGTCCGACACCGACGGAACGACCCACATCGCGTGGATCCGGGACCTGTACGCCCGGATGTACGGGAGCGCCGCCAACCCGGTCGTTCCCGGTGTCCCCGTCCCCGACGACGACACCGACGGCTGCTACATCAACTACCCGGACGTCGACCTGAGCGACCCCGCGTGGAACCGGTCGGACTACACCTGGGCGGAGCTCTACTACAAGGAGCACTACCCCCGCCTCCAGCGGGCGAAGGCGCGCTGGGACCCGATGAACGTCTTCAACCACCAGCAATCGATCGACCTGCCCACCGACGACTAGCGAGACCTCGGAGCCGTGCTGCCGCCTCGTGACAGTGGCGGCGGCACGACACCGCGCGCTCCGCCAGTCGTGATTTGCTCGGAACGCATGCATGGAAAAGCGTGCACGGATTTCCATGCGTGCTATGGTCGGTGGCATGACCTCGGATCAGTCCCCTGATCATCTGAACGGCCAGGCGCCGACCACGGCTGACCTGAACACGCTCAAAGCGTTGGCCAACCCACTGCGCCAGCGGATTCTCCGCCATCTCCAGGAACGGGGACCGGCGACGTCCACGACGCTCGCGAAGGACCTGGGCGTCACCAGCGGCGGGACGAGCTACAACCTCCGCATCCTCGCCGACAGCGGGCTGGTCGAGGAGGTGCCGGAGCGCGCGCACGGCCGGGAGCGGTGGTGGCGCTATCGTTCCGCTGACCTGCGTCTTCCCCGTGGCGGCGACACGGAGACCGAGGCGGCCGTGGGCGAGCTGCTGGGACAGTGGTTCGAGGCGGACGCCCAGGACCTGGAACGGTTCGCCGCGGCGCAGGCCTCCATGGGGGAGTGGGGCGACGCGCTGCAGTACTCGCGCGGGGCGATCACCGTCACCCGCGCCGAACTGGAGAACTTCTTCAGCGACTACCTCGCCCTGCTGCGCCGCTACCAGCACGCGGCCGCGTCGACCGACGACGCCCGGCTCGTACACACTCGACTGCTGGCACTCCCATCCCCGGACGCACCCGACGCCGCCGATGCCCGTTCGGACGCGACAGGGATGGACGGTGAGGGGCACGGATGAACTGACCTCACCCACGGACCGACAGCACCGTCCGATACTCCCCGGCAGCCACCGCTGTGCCTGGGTCGCCGAGCTGCAACTCGACGACCCAGAGGTGGAGGCCGTCCCACCACGCGACTTCGCGTGGCCTCTTCAGGTACGCACCTCCACCAGCAAGGAGAGCACCATTGTCGTGCGCCCGCAAACAGCTCCGCCCCACCGCCGTCGTGCTCCTCACCGCCCTCTGTCTGGCGCTGGCCTGGAGCGTCCTCCCCGCGAGGGCGGACGCCACCCCGTCGGACCTCGCGCCTTCCGAGTTGGTGACCGAGGAGGTCACCGTCCCCTCCGACGGAGCGGCCCTCGACGGGACCCTGGTCATCCCACAGGACCACGCCGTCGACCTGCCGGGGCTGGTGATGATCACCGGGGCCGGTGGGATGCGTCAGGACTACACGGCTGAGGCCGAGGAGCTCGCGCGGTCCGGGATCGCCGTCCTCCTCTACGACAAGCGCCCGACACAGCGACCCGCGATGTCGTTCGACGTGCTCGCGGCCGACGCTCTCGCAGCCGTCGACCTGTTGAGCGACCACGAGGCCACGGACCCCGACCGGATCGGGGTCTGGGGGCACAGTGAGGGAGCGTGGGTCGCCCCGCTCGCCGCCTCGGAATCCGACGAGGTCGCGTTCGTGGTCGCCGTGGCGGGCAGCGCCTACTCCCCGGACCGGAGTCAACTGTGGAGCAACCGCGTCCACCTGACGCACGCCGGCGTCCGGGAGTCGCTGCTGGCACCGCTCGGCGAGCGGCTGAGTCGGATGTTGGTCGACCTCGACGCCTACGGCGACGTCGACCACGACCCGCTGGCCACCATGGGCGCGGTGACCCAACCGATCCTCATCGTCGCCGCGGAACACGATCGCTCCGTGCCGGCGGGCGAGAGCGTGGGGCTGCTGCGTGACGCCTTGGCGGAGCATCCACACCACACGATCCGCGTCGTCGCGGACGCCGACCACGGGATGCGCCACAGCGAGGACGGATTCGACGTCGACCGGTCGGCGCCGTTCGCGGCGGGCTACCCGGATCTGGTGACCGAGTGGATCCACCCCTTGGACCCCGCCGAACCCGTCGCCTCGGTGGACGAGGCTCCGGAACAGGACACCTCGACCGAGCCCGTGGCGGCCCTCTCCTGGTTCGAAACGTCCGGCGCGCACGCGACGGCGGTCCTGCTGATGCTCGTCTGCTTCGCGTCCATGCCGGTCACGATGCTGGTGCGCCGGATCCGCCGTCGACCTCGAGACCCTTCCCGCTGGTGGTTGCTGTCGGGCAGTGCCGCCGGTATCGGCGTCGCATTGGGGACCCCGGTCTACCTCTTCACGATCGTGATGTCCGGCGCCAGCACGGTTACCACCACGGTGCTGGGGCGGCCCCTGCCGTGGCTGGTGCTGCAGCTCCTCGCGAGCTTCCTTGTGGTCGCCGCTCTCGTCGTCGCGACCAGCCGCGTCCGCGCGGCCCGAGCCAATCGCGCCGGCAGTGGGAGCACCGCCGTTCCCATCACCTGGGGCCTGTCGCTACCCACGCTAGGCGCCGCCCTATTCGTACCCTGGGCGACCCTTTGGGGACTGTTCACGATCTGACACCCATGTCGCCATGGCGCGGTGAGAGGAGACGCCACGCGCGGTGGGTTTCCTTCTACGGCCGGCTCCTCAACGGCGCCGAGGCCTTGGAAAGGTCGCGCTGCGCGCGGCTCATTTTCGTGGCGACTTCGGTGCTGCGGGCAAGTGGTTGGTGGCCTGGTGCCCCGGGCTTGCTCCCCACTTGGCCCTTCACTCCGCGGGCGCGTAACCGGAGTGGCCGCTGGGGAGTGAGCCACGCGAAGCGTGCCCGATGTTTTTAGGTGGGTTTGAGGAGGCGGCTGGTGTAGCCGGCGTTGATGAGGGATTGGTAGGCGTGGAGGACGGGTTGGGGGATGTCTTGTTGGATGGCGAATCCGCGTTCGGGGTACTCGATGATGCGGTTGAGGTCGCCGATGAGCATGTCGACCACGAACTGTTCGTTGTCCATGGTCTTGAGGTAGTCGTCGAAGTCCAGGGGTGCGGAGGTGCAGGTGATGTCGACTTCGGGCCACTCCTTGCGGGCGGTGGCGTAGGCGCGGCGTTCCATGTAGGGCATGGACACCAACAGGACTGACTTCACCTCGGCGCCGACCTGGGTGAGTGCCTCGCGGGAGAAGCGGATGTTCTCGCCTGTGTTGCGGGCACGAGGCTCGACCACGATCGCCTCAGCGGGCACACCCAGAGCCTGAGCGTGCTCGGAGAAGTGCACCGCCTCCCCACGCGGGAAACGCCCCGGCTTCGTCGGATTCGGCCCTCCGGTGAACACCAGGGTCGAGAACAGTCCCGCCTGGTACAGCCGGGCACATCCGCCAACCACCGCGACCCACCCGACACAACCAACTCCCCGATGATCACTCACGGAAGCACCTGCACAACAGCCTGCTTCCGGATGGCCTCCACACTCTGAAGCTGATGTCGCAAGCCAACCCTGAGCACGGCGCCGCCGCAAGAACTCAGAAATCAGAGCTCGCCAGTGCGCGCGGCGTGGAGGAAGGCTGACCACTCAGTGGTCGTGAAGGACAGGGGGCCCAGGTCGGGGTGTTTCGAGTCCCGGACCGCTGCCCCGGCTGGGAGTTCGGCGACCTCCACGCAGTTGTTGCCCGAGCCGCTGTAGCTGGACTTGTGCCAGGTGGGGTGGGGGGTTTGTGGCATGGGTTCCTCCCGGCTGGGTGGGGGTGGCCGTGGAGTTCACCGTAGCCCGGCGGGGTTCTCCGTACGGCGGGGATGACGAAGGCCCCGGCGCTTGCCAGGGGCCTCGGACGACTGGGGTGCTTAAAGTTCGCCGGTGCGGGTGGCGTGAAGGAAGGCGGACCACTCAGGGACGGGGATGGTGAGAT
Organism: Spiractinospora alimapuensis; assembly: GCF_018437505.1. Lineage (NCBI taxonomy): Bacteria > Bacillati > Actinomycetota > Actinomycetes > Streptosporangiales > Nocardiopsidaceae > Spiractinospora > Spiractinospora alimapuensis. Next base: position 4,013,504 of record NZ_CP072467.1, read on the forward strand.
GGCCAAGGTGGCGATGCTGGGTGTCGCGGATGAGTACCTGGCCAGTGTCAGTGCGGCACTCGACACAGGCGTTAGAGCTTCCACCGCTGTAGCTTGACTTGTGCCACTGGTCATTCATGGCGCGAAATCCTCTCTGATCTTCTTGATCATCTTGCCAGACTCGGTGAGGGAGAGCGCCTCGGCTTGCAGTGCCCCGAAGAGCGTCTCACAGCGGTTGATTTGCTCAGCGTTTTCGACCACCTCCTCACCCAAGAGGTGTTCTACCAAGACCACAGAGGTTCTACCGGTGAATCTCAACACACGAAAATTGCCGTTCATCCCAGGATGATGGGGTGCGTACTCCGGGATGATCTGTAGTTTCAGCGACGAGGCGTCCATCAGGGTGATGATGTGGGTCAGTTGGTCGTGTATGAGCTCACGACTCCCGACCACCCGCTTCAACGCGACCTCGTCGACCACGTACCACAGCAGCGGGTTCAGGTTGAGCTCACCTCGGCGCTTCACTCGTGCTCGCACGTCTTGATCAATCTCCATGGGGGTCGCCCAGGGCCGCGCATCCGTCATAAACGTGCGTGCGTACTCCTCGGTCTGGAGAAGCCCGGGAATGAAGGTGGTCGTGTACTCCCTGATCTCGACGGCCTCTCGTTCCAGGAGACCGATGTCCCGCCACCAGGCGGGGACGTCCACGTTGTTGTTGATGTCGAGCCAAAGCCGGGTCAGCTTTCCATCTGTGGAGAGCGCGGTGTCCATTGCCTCCGCATGTGACCGTTTTGGCTCTCGTGTCCCATTCTCGATTGCGGAGATCATGGAGCCGGACATGTTCACGGCAGCACCCAGCGTGACCTGCGTGATCCCTTCCTTTGTTCGGTAGTGCCGCAGTTCGTTGCTGAATTCGTGCCACTGGTTTTCCGCTTCAGAGGTCATAGCACATTTCTATGCGGAAGCTCTACGAGGCTCCACTCGTTCAACGGAATTCGCCATTCCTGTGGAAAACCTAGCGGATGGTTACCGCGTGACCCCACTGTGGAGACTCCGACCAGCCAATAGACCCCCGCGACCGACAAAAGCGGTCCGGGGGCGTGGCCCAACTGGGAGGTTCCAGATGGACAGGTTTGACCCTAACGCTCGTGGTGTGGACTGGTGTCGGCGCGGTGGTGCGGCTCGGGTGCGGCCGTACCTCTTTCGTCGCCATGCGTATGTGTGGTGTCGAGGGTGCGGCACTGCGCTGGACCACCCCTCTACGGTGACCTCGGTGTTGTCGACGGGGCCGATGCCGGTTGTGGAGGTCGTGTCATGACCGGCCGCAGGTTCGCGGGTGTTCCTGGAAGTGTCGCTTTGGTGCGGGCGTGGACTCGGAACGAGCTCCATCAGCGTGGTACCGATCTCGGCGCGGTGGAGGAGGCCGCGCTTGTCGTGAGCGAGTTGGCGACGAACGCGATCCGTCACTCCCGGAGCGGTCACCCCGGCGGCTCGTTCCTGGTGGAACTCGACATCCGACCCTCAATGGTGCGGATCAGTGTTGTTGATCAGGGCACGGATGGGAAGTCGGTTCCGATGTGGGGGAAGAAGACCGATCCCCTCACCGAGCACGGCCACGGGTTGAACCTTGTGGCGAGTTTGGTGGAGCGGTGGACCACCATCACCAACAACGGCCACTGCACCGTCACCACCGACCTCCCCACCCTCGTCCCCACCGCGGGAGGCCGACGGTGAACACCAACCCCGTCACCACCCTGCTCCACCTCTTAACCCCGCACGGCGCCGTGTTCTACCGCACCACCGGAAACCCCACACAAGGCCGAACCCACGTCTCCCTCTCCATCAAACGGGACAACGGCCAAATGATCCACGCAACGTTGACCAACGACATGTGGCACGTCGCTGGCCGCACCTACCCCACCGGCGCCGAACACCACGTCGCCACCCACCTCCTCACCCACAAACACCACACCTAGACCACAACCCCGCCCCGCACCCCTCCCGCAGGGCGGCCCCCAAGTGGTGGGGATCCAGGCCAACCCGACCCGGATCCCCACCACCACCCCCACACGCCAACTGGAACGTCCTGACCCACGTAGGCCTGCGGGCATCATGGGGGGCGCCCCCCGCGACAACACGTCCGCACCACTACGCCAGTCACGGAGAACTATGCAGCCCTCCGAGCACGTACCCGAACTGATGTCTCTCCTCGTGGAGGGGTTCGCCAACGCACAGGTCGAGGTCGAACTGCTGCCGCCGACCACATTGCGGATCCAGGTCCCCGGGCACGACCCGGTCGAGGCGGACTACGAGTCCACCGTGGCGGAGGCGCGTGCGTTCGAGGCGGAGGACTATCCCGAGATCGCGGCCCAGGTGGTGCGCGCGCTGCTGCGGCGGTACCGGGAGAACGGGATCCGGCTGGGCACGCACTACCCGCCCCACTACGACGACCACGGGCGCCACGCCCTGGTCACGGCACTGGCCGAGCGGGACCTGCCCTCCTTCTTTGAGGACCCGCGCACGCTGAGCCTCCCCCTGTCCAGTGGCGACCGCGTCATCAGCGACGTGAGCAGCTACATCGACACCGTCGAGGGTGTGTCGGCGGAACAGGCCGAGGAGGCGGCGAACCGCTTCGCGGACCTGCTGGCCCAGCAGCTCGCGCAGATCGTCCCGCAGCGGTCGGCACCGGACAGCCAGATCCGCGTCCGGCTCTACCCGGAGTCGGCCTTCTCCGAGGAGGTCCTGGCGGGCCTGCTCTGTCGCCCCTTCGGCCCCGGACTCTGGCAGGTCGCGGCGCTGGACAGCCCCGACACCGTCCAGCCGATGGGGCGGCAACAGCACGAGGAGACGGGCCGCCCCGACGACGAGGTCTTCGCGGCCGGGGTCGCCAACGCCCTGCGGGAGCCGGTCGAGGTGTCGCGGCACGAGATCGGCGGCGTGACCATCGTCCACGTCGGGGGCCAGCACCCCTACGTCGCGGCGCAGTTGCACAACCTCGGCGAACACATTGGTCCGGCGCCCCACGGCGCCCTGGTCGCGGTGCCGGTCCCGCAGGTGGTGATGGCGCACGTCCTGGGGGATGGGCATCCGATCGCCGCACTGGAGACCCTCCAGAACGTCGCCCAACGGTTCGTGGACGACAGCGAGCGCCCGATCACGCCGCACCTGTACTGGTGGCGCCCCGCCGGCCCGGCCGATGACGTCTCCGCGGTGCCGGAACTGCACCTGGCGCGGATCGAGATCGAAGAGGAGGACGACCGCGTGGCCCTGTACTCAAGCTCCGACGACTTCCAGCCGATGATGGAGTCCGTGCTCGAGAGCCAGCGCGCCGCCTCCGACGAATCCTGAGGCGCGGCCGGTGAGCTGACCGGCGTAGCCGGGCGGAGTCACGAAGTCCGCGGGGTGGGTGGGTACTCGAGTACCCACCCACCCCGCGGACTTTCCCGTCCCGGAACCGCCCGAAGGTGGCCACGCACTCGGTGCCGGCCGGACCTGGCGCGCGCTGACCTGCGAGGACAATTCATCGGGGGAAATCACTACACAATAGTGTGTGCCACACAGTACTGTGTGAGTCGTGTCATCAGAAGAGCTGATTCACGCGCAGGCCCAAGAGCTTCGTCGGGGAACTGTCGTGTTGGCGTGCCTGTGTCTCCTGGACGAGGCCCAGTACGGTTACGCGCTCCTGGAGAGGCTCAACGACGCTGGCGTCGCGGTCGACGGAAACACGCTGTATCCCCTGCTCCGTCGGCTGGAGAAGCAGGGGCTCCTCACCAGCGAGTGGAACACCGAGGAGTCCCGACCACGCAAGTTCTACCGCACCAGCCCAGAGGGATCCCGCGTGCGCGCCGGCCTGGTGCGCGAATGGGACGACCTGGTCTCCTCCATTGCACAGCTCACCAGGGAGAACTCATGACCAACCCGCCTCTCACCGAGCGCTACGTCCAGGAAGTCGTGCGACGGATCCCCTCCGGGCAGCGTGACGACGTCGCCAACGAGCTCCGCGCCACCATCGCCGACACGATGGACGCCCAGAACCCGGAGGTCCCCGACGATGCGGAACGGGCCGTACTCACGGAGATGGGCGATCCGATCCGACTGGCCGCCCGGTACGCCGACCGGCCACTCGGCCTGATCGGGCCCAACAGTTATCCGACCTACGTGCGCTTACTCTCCGTCCTGCTGGGTGCGGTGCTGCCCGTGGTCGTCGTCGCCCTCATGGTGCTCGCGGTCGTGGACGGCGAGGACCTGGCGGAGGTCCTGCTCACGGGGATCGGCGCGACGGTCACCATCGGCGCGCAGATGATCGCGTGGCCGACGCTGGTGTTCGCCCTGGTGGAGCGAAGCAATCACCGGGCCGAACGCACCCGGAGCGCGTGGTCGCCCGACGAGCTCCCCGAGGCCGGCAAGCCCGGCCGTAGCGCGGTCGCGTCCTGCGTCTCGGCCGTGGGCAACGCGCTGCTGCTGGGGCTGATCGTGTGGCAGCAGACCGCCCGCCCCTACACGGCGGACGACGAAAGCCTGGAGATCCTCAACCCGGAGCTCTGGTCGGGCTGGATGTGGCCCGTCCTCGCCGGACTCGCGGGGATCATCGTCCTCAACCTTGTCCACGCCGTCACCCCGACCTGGACCGTCACCATGGCGGGCGGCTATGCCCTCAGCGAGGCGCTGTTCGCCCTCCCGATGGCGTGGATCTTGTACCAGCAGGAGTTCTTCAACCCGCCCTTTCTGACCCACTTCAACCAGGGGTGGACGACACCCGACGAGTTCTACGTGGTGCTCGCCCTGGGCATTCTTCTCATCGCCGCCAGCAGCGTGTATGGCCGGGTCCGTGAGGCGCTCCGCTGAGACCGAGCGGACCAGCGACGCGAAGCCCCCACTCGTGCCGGCCACGGTGGGGGCCGCGGTGTGTCTCAGCCGGCCGCCCGGGAGAGGCAGGCGAGATAGTTCTTCATGCTGTGGTCGCGCACGGCATCGGTGCCGGGGGAGAACACGTCCGCCGTGTGGCCCTTCAGCGAGTCGCCGACCCGCCCGAACAACGTGGCCTGTTCCTCCAGATTGCCGTCGGCGTCGATGTACTTCTCCACCGCGACGTGCCGGTAGACGGGCTCCGGGGGCACGCGCGGCACGACGTCGTTGTTGTTGACGAACCGGAACATGCGCCCCGCGAACGCCTCGTCGTAGGCGTCGGCCAGGGCTTGGTCACAGGTCCGGGGCTGGCCGTAGGTGTACACACCGTCGGGGACAGCGCGGGGTCCTCGAAGTGCAGCCGGGCGGCGGCCAACATCGCGAGCGCGCCGCCGAGGCTGTGCCCGGTCAGCCACAGTGACTGGTCCCGGTCCCGCAGCGTCGTGACGGCGTCCCGGGTCTCCTCGTAGACGGCCTCCAGGGCCGTGTGGAATCCCCAGTGGGCCCGCCCGTCCTTGACCGAGGTACCGACCAGGGGCGCGTTCGCGTCGGAGAGCCAGTCGCGGATCTCCGCGGGTTCCGTCCCCCGGAAGGCGAGGATGATCATGTCGTCGTTGGCCATGGCGTAGGCCTGGGTGTCCTCGAGGGGGAACGGTTTCCGGTGTTCCACCCGGAAATGGCGAAAATCATCGAATCCCCACGTGCCGGCCTGGGTTTCGATTTCCGGTTCGTCCTTGTAGGCGAGGCTGGCCGCGTGTGCCAGTCGGAGCGCGTTCCCGAGGTCGTACCCAGGGTGCATGGCGGCGAACGAAACAGTCGTCATTGGATTGTTTCCCGGTGGCGATCGGTGCCCGAAGGTTGACGTGCGCGAAGTTAGCACGAGCATTGATTGGCGTCGCCGCATATTTCCCTCGGCAATTCCGTTGGGGTCCGGATTGCCCTTTTCTCGGGGGTGTTTCGGGCGAGGAAGGGGAATTCCCGCTTCCCCGATCGTGCCGCCGTCGCGTGGCGCCAGGCGTCGACCCCGACGGCCCGGCCCGGGCGCCACCGCGTGAGATTCGCCCCACTTTGATCTAGGATGCGGCGTTGTGTCGAGAGGGCATCGGTTCGCGGGCGGTGTGCCTCTCCGGCCCCCCTGTCCTCCCGCGGCGGCGTCCGCCGAGGGAGCGAAGGGATTTCGCGTTGAGCATGCGAGCGGAGAGCGAGGGGCGCCCCCAAGGCGGCGCTCCTCGATTCAAGGTCCTGGCCGCGAGTCTCACAGGGAGCACAATCGAGTGGTTCGATTTCTTCCTCTACGGTACGGCCGCCGCGCTTGTCTTCAACAAGTTGTTCTTTCCCACGGACGACCCGTTCGTGTCATTGATGCTGTCTTATCTGACATTCGCGTTGACGTTCTTCATTCGCCCACTCGGTGGCGTGATCTTCTCCCACATCGGTGACCGCATCGGGCGGAAACGCACCCTGGTCATCACGCTGTCCCTGATGGGCACGGCCACCATGCTGATCGGGATGCTGCCCACCTACGAGACGTGGGGGCTGCTCGCGCCCGTGCTCCTGATCCTGCTGCGCATCGTCCAGGGGTTGGGCATCGGAGGGGAGTGGGGTGGGGCGCTGCTGCTCGCCTACGAGTACGCCCCGGCGAACCGTCGCGGCCTGTTCGGCAGTGTCCCGCAGATGGGTGTCACCGCGGGCATGCTCCTCGCCAGTCTCGCCCTCACGGGGATGACCCTCCTGCCGCAGGACCAGTTCGAGGCGTGGGGGTGGCGGGTCCCCTTCATCGCCAGCATCGTGCTGGTGGCGCTGGGCCTGTGGATCCGCGCCGGTCTGGACGAGACACCGGCGTTCCGGAAGGCCAAGGCGGAGGGCAACGTCGCGCGGTTGCCGATCGCCGACACACTGCGTTTCCACTGGCGGGCGGTCCTGGTGGCGATCGGCGCCAAGGTCGTCGAGACCGCCCCTTTCTACATCTTCGGCACCTTCGTGGTGAGCTACGCGACCGGGACCTTGAACTTCGGCGACACCACGGTCCTGAACTCCGTGACCACGGGAGCCATCGTGGCGACCGTGCTCATCCCGGTGATGGGCCGGCTGTCGGACACGTTCGGGCGCCGCCGCGTCTATCTCACCGGCGCCGTCCTGCTGGGCGCGTTCTCGGCGCCGTACTTCATGCTCCTCGACGCCGGAACCGTCCCGCTGCTGTTCGTCGCGACGGTCCTCGGGCTGGGAATCCTGTGGGCGCCGGTGACCGCGACCCTCGGCACCCTCTGCTCGGAGATCTTCTCCACCCGGATCCGATACACCGGCATCACCCTCGGCTACCAGGTCGGGGCCGCGCTCGCGGGCGGGACGGCGCCCCTCATCGCCACGTGGCTGCTGTCCCGGTTCGACGAGTCCTGGACCCCCATCGCCGTCTACCTCACCGTCACCGCGCTGTTGTCCATCGTGGCCGTCGCCCTCGCCGGACGGGCGGCGCGCTCGGAGGTCCACGACGACGCGGTCGCGGAGACCCCGGTGTCGCCCAACCGGGACTAACGGCCGCCGCTGGCGTCGTCGGGGCCGTCCACGGATACCGACGGCACCACCTGCCGTACTATTTGACCGAACGAACGTATTTGGTCAATGCGTCGGAGGGTGTCGTGCGGCGAGAGATCGAACGGTCAGGGGCACGGATTCGCTACTGGGTGGACGGCCCGGAGGACGGTCCGCTCGTCGTGCTCACGCACGGCGCCAGCATGGACCACCGGATGTTCGACGCACAGCTCCCGGTGCTCCACGAGACCGGGTATCGCACCCTCACCTGGGACCTTCGTGGACACGGCGCGTCGAAGCCGATCGGGGACGGGTCCCTGACCGTGCGCACCATGAGCGATGACCTCCTCGCCGTCCTGGACGCGGTTGGGCACTGCGCGCCGGTGTGCCTGGTGGGCCAGTCCCTGGGCGGCTACGTCGCCCAGGAGATGGAGTTCGCGCACCGGGACCGGGTTTCGGTCCTGGTGATCATCGGCTCGACCTGCGTCACTCTCCCTGTCCGGCGCTGGGAGGAGTGGGCGCTGCGCTCCTCGCCCTGGTGGTTCCGGGTGTGGCCGTACGAGAACCTCCGACGCGTCATCTCCCGCGCCACGGCCGTCACTCCGGCCGTGCGGGCCTACGCGTACGAGGCCACCGGTGCGCTGACCAAGACGGAGTTCGTCGCGGTGTGGCGGGCCGTCGCGACCTCCCTTCACCCCGATCCCCAGTACACGGTCACCATTCCGTTGCTCCTCACTCACGGGGACGGCGACGGCACCGGGAACATCGCCGCGTCCACGCCCCAGTGGGCGGCCCGGGACACCCACGCCCGTTACGAGGTCATCCCGAACGCGGGCCACAATGCCAACCAGGACAATCCCGAGGCCTTCAACGAGCTGTTGGTGGACTTCCTCACCGAGCACTACCCCGTGGGACAGACACATGAGTGACCGCGCCATCCGCATCCTGACGGCCGCCGCCGCGCTGTTCGTTCGCTACGGCGTCGCCAAGACCACCGTGGACGACATCGCCACCGAGGCGGGCGTGTCCAAGGGAGCCGTCTACCTGGAGTTCTCCGGAAAGGACGCGCTGGTCGAAGCGTTGGTCCGCCACGAGTTCCGTACCTACCTGGAGGCCGCGGCGGCGCGCGTGGACAGTGATCCCCGAGGCGGCCATCTCTCGCGCGTCTACTACCACTCACTCGAGGAATTGGCACGGCGCCCCATGCTGCGGGCCCTATACACCCGCGACAGCGACGTACTGGGCACCCTGGTTCGACGCGGCGGCGCCGCCCGGCACGCGCCGCGCCTGCTGCTGGGGAGGGACTTCGTCGAACGCATGCAGGCCGCCGGGCTGGTGCGGGCCGAACTGGACCCGGCCGTCCTCAGCCACAGCATGGGCGTGCTCTCGGTCGGGTTCCTGATGGCACAGCCCGTCCTGGCCGACGGCACGGAACCCCCGCTGCCCGAGACGGTGGGCATGCTCGCCGACATGATCACGAGCCTGGCGGAGCCCAGCGACACCACCACCGAAGGCGACACTCCCTCGAGTGAGGCGGGCAAGGCCGCGTTCGCCGACCTGTGCCGACAGCTCGTCACCGCGATCGAGAGGTGACCCCGGACCGGCGCGGTCGGTTGGGGCGTCGCCTCCCCAACACGGCGCACGGTCGCGATACTGGGGTGGCCACTGTGGGTGTCTGCGCTGAGGGAGTGCGTCCGTGACTGACGAGCGGGAGAACCTGACCTACGAACGCTTCGGATCCGCCGTCCGAGATCTAGCGCAGATGGTCGCCGCGGACGGGTTCGAACCGGACATCATCCTGTCCGTCGCCCGCGGCGGCCTCTTCGTGGCGGGTGGGCTGGGCTACGCGCTGGACGTCAAGAACCTGCACGTCGTGAGCGTCGAGTTCTACACGGGGGTAGGCACCACCCTGGACATGCCGGTGATGCTACCCCCGGTCCCCAACGCGGTGGACCTCACCCGTAAGCGGGTCCTCGTCGCCGACGACGTCGCCGACACCGGCAAGACGCTGAAACTCGTCTACGACTTCTGCCACGAGCACGTCGCCGAGGTCCGCAGCGCCGTGATCTACGAGAAGTCCACCTCACTGGTCCGGTGCGACTACGTCTGGCGCCGCACCGACCAGTGGATCAACTTCCCCTGGAGCGTCCTCCCGCCCGTCGTCCAACGCGCCGGACAGGTGCACGACTCCTAGGGCCGGATCGTGTCGACGACGACTTCGGTGGCCTGGGCGATGAGGGCGTCATTGGGCTCGGCGTCCTCCTGGTCGCGGCTCGACATCACCGCGATCAGGATGGGCTCCTCGTCCGGCGGCCACATGATGCCGATGTCGTTGCGGGAGCCGTAGCCACCGCCACCGGTCTTGTCGCCGACCTCCCAGTCGTCGGGGACGCCGGCGCGGATGAGGTCGTCGCCGGTGGTGTTCTCCCGGAGCATCTGTTCCAGGACGTCGCGTTTCTCCGGCTCCAGCGTGTCGCCGAAGACGAACTCCTGGAGGTTCACGGCGAACTGCTCGGGGGTGGTCGTGTCGCGCGGGTCACCGGGAGCGGCCTCGTTCAGTGCCACCTCGATCCGGTCCACCTGCGTGGTCTCGTCACCGGTGGCGCGCAGTGCCTCCTGCAGTCCCTCCGGCCCGTCGAGTTCGCGGAAGAGGAGGTTGGCGGCGGTGTTGTCGCTGTAGCGGATGGTGGCGTCGCACGCCTCCATCAGTGAGATCCCCGTGTCGACGTGCTCCTCGGTGATCGGGGAGTGTGGCACGAGGTCCTCGGCGTCGAAGGTGACCACCTCGTCCATGTCGTCAAGGGACCGTGTCTCCATCACGGCGCCGCAGACGAACGGCTTGAAGGTGGAGGCGTAGGCGAAGCGGTCGTCGGCGTTGTAGGAGACCTCCTCGCCGGTCGCGGTGTCGAGCGCGTAGACACCCAGCCGGGCGTCGAACTCCTCGGCCAACCGGTCGAACTCCTCCGCGTACTCGGGCGAGGAGTCCTGCCCCTCTCCGTCAGCGGCCTGCGGCTCCGCCACGGCCTCGGTGGAGGAGCATCCGGCGAGGAGCGACAGCGCGACGGCCGCCGCGCCCCCGTAGGTCACTCGACGCGCAGAACTGTGCGGCATGTATTCCATCCTTCCGTAGGTCTCGGAAGGGCCCCGGGAACCCATGCCGTTGAGTCTCACCCACGAACACGATGCTGTCGAAGACAGAATCGGTGGAATTCATGCGAATGCGGCATAATCAGTGTTCATGGATCTCGTTGGTGCCTGCACCGCGTTCGTTCACGTGAGCGAGCAACGCAGCTTCACGCTGGGCGCCGCCGCCGCGCGCGTCCCCCAGCCGGTGGCGAGCCGCAGGGTCGCCGCGCTGGAGCGCCACTTGGGCGCGCGCCTCTTCGATCGTTCGACCCGGCGCGGTGAACTCACGCCGTTCGGGCGGGCCATGCTGCCGACCGCGCGTCGCCTCGTCCAGCTCGCCGAGGCCCTCGAGGACGCGGCGGAGCACGCCCTGCGTACGCCGCTGCGGGTGGCCGTGCCCGAGACGTGCTCGATGCTGCGCCTGGCCCGGCTGCAGCTCGAGGCCAAGGACCACGGGGTCGTTCTCGAAGCCCACCCCGCGCCACCGGCGACCCGGATCGAGCTGCTGCAGACCCAGGAGATCCGTGCCGCGCTCGTCGCCGCGCCCGCCGACGAGGCGACCTGGCACATCCCCCTGGGGCTCGCCTCCGCGACCGACCCCGGAGTGGACAGCCTCTTCCTCCAGACGCTGCGCCCCGGACGTGGCGGCGCGTCGGGCCCCCCGCGGCACGTCTGGCTGCAACCGGAGGATGACGTCCCCCACGTCAGGGATCGCGTGTACCGGGTACGGGACATGGTCGGCCTGCGGAGCGGTCAGGTGCGTGTCGCCCACTCCGTCCCCGCGGCGACGGCCGCGGTGCTGGGCTCCGGGGACTACCTGCTGGCCCCTCCCGACCAGGCGCGGGAGCTCGGCCTGTACTGGACGCCCCTCGGCGAGCTCGACCTCGCGCGTGGCCTCGCGGTCGCCACCACGGGCGGAGAGGATCCCGACCTCCTGCGTTCGAAGGTCTGGACGAGTGTCGCGCGCTGTGTCGGCGCCGTCGAGGACGGAGCACCGGAGTGAGGGCACATTCGCTGTTGCGTGGGTTGCGCGAACAGCTCGACGATGGCGGGCTGCGCGGATCCTTCCTGGTCCGCGATCTGCGTACGGGCGAGGAGATCGGGATCGAACCCGACCTGGAGTTCGCCTCCGCCTCGCTGGTGAAGGTTCCCCTCGCGATCGTCACACTGGACCGCATCCGTCGGGGGGAACTGGACGGCGCCGAGGAACTGCTGGTGCGTCCGGGCGTTGACGCGGTGCGCGGACCGACCGGGCTGGGACTCTTCCGCCACCCGGCCCGCGTCGCTATCGACGACCTCGTCTACCTCAGCGTGGTCATCAGCGACAACATCGCCGCCGACCTGCTGTTCGCCCGAACACCACCCGCCGAAGTCGCCGCGGCGCTGAAGGCCTTCGGGATCCACGGGATCAGCGTTCGCCACACGCTGGGCGACCTGATGGAGACCCCGCAGGAACAGCTCGCGCCCGACGACGCCCACCTCGCCCACACTCTGGCCATTCAGGCGGGCACGGCGGGGAGGGGACACAGCGTGCCGCAGTTGGATGTGACGCGCGCGAACGCGGGGAGCGCCCGGGCCTATGTGGACCTCCTCCAGGCACTGTGGCTACCGTCAGCCATCCCGGCGGAGGTCGCGGCGCGGGTGAGGGAGCTGATGGGAGTCAACATCCACCGGCAGCGGCTGACACCGGACTTCAACTCCGACGCCTCGCCCTGGGCGTCCAAGACTGGCTCGGTCCTCAACCTCCGCCACGAGATCGGCGTCGTCGCCCACTCCGACGGCGACCTGTTCGCCGTCGCCGCCCTCACGGAGTCCCGCGTGCCGGCGCTGGTGCAGCCCGAGGCGGAGGCACTCATGGGTCAGGTCGCGCGGCGTCTCCGCGACCACCTCAGGGCCCGCGCCTGACGGGCCGGCGACCAACCGGTGCCACGGCGGGCACCGGTTCACGTCAGGTCAAGGCCCTCCTGCAGGGCGGCCAACGTGCGGTCGAGGAGCTCCGGGAGGGGTTCGGTGCCGCCCTCGGCGTGCCACACCCGGACGGCGGACAGCACGGCGCCCAGCAGCGCCCCGGTGGTGACCTGGACCCGAAAGTCCGTCGCGGCGGCCCCACCACGCGCCGCGAGGCGTGCCGACAGCGTGTCGACGGCCTCGGCGGCGCGGCTCACGGCGGCGGCCTTGATCGCCGGTTCGGTCAGCAACAGGTGGAGGCGCCGGCGCTCAGGTCCCTCACTCCAGTCGTCGTCGCTGGCGAAGTAGTTGGTGAGGGCTCGCCGAACCGCCTCCAACAACGGCCGGCCGTCATCCGACTCCAGGAAGAGACTGACGAGCGCGGAGTCCCGGTTCGGGTTCCACAGCACGATGCCTTCCTTGGTCTGGAAGTAGCGATAGATCGAGCTGGGTGAGACCTCCGCCGCGTCGGCCACGCGCTCGACGGTGACGGCGTCGAAGCCGTGCTCCTCGAAGAGGTCGAACGCCACGTCACGGATGTGGCGCATCGTCTTGTGCCTCTTGCGTTCGCGCAGTCCGCCCCGTTCGACCATGCCTCCACGCTAACAGTGACTCCGAATTGACAGTGACAAGCAATAGGGAGTGACTGTACGTTGAGGATGGTCGCCGGGCGGCGCCGGCCGCCCGGCAGGACGATCGCGGAGGAGCGAGCCATGACCCAGGTCGAGAACGGGACGCTGTTCGTCACAGGTGGAGCGCAGGGCATCGGGCTCGGGATCGCGCGGACCTTCGCCCACGCCGGCGCCAAGGTCGCCGTCGCGGACATCGCCCGCGACGAGCTCGACGCGGCCGTCGCGGGTCTCGCCGAGACCACGGAGGCCGCCGGATTCGAGTTGGACGTGCGCGACCGGGCGGCGTTCGCGCGCGTGGTGGACGAGGCGGAGGAGCGGCTCGGCCCCATCACCCTGCTGGTCAACAACGCCGGCGTGACCCGACTGCTTCCGTTCCCAGAGATGACCTATGGCGTGTGGGACCACATCATGGACATCAACCTGGGCGGTGTGGTCAACGGTCTCCAGACCGTGTTGCCCCGGATGATCGAACGCGGTGGTCCGGGGCACGTGGTGAACGTCGCGTCCGGAGCGGGGCTGGTCGCCGGACCGGACTACGCCTACAGCATGACGAAGTTCGGAGTGGTGGGCCTGACCGAGTCGCTCGCGTGGGAGGCGTCGCTCCGTGCGGCCGAGATCGGTGTCACCGTCCTGTGCCCGAGCTTCGTGCGCACCAAGATCGCGGGGAACAGCGCCGCGCACCAGATCGACGGCACGACCGACCCCAACGAGGAACGAACGCACCGGATGACGAAGTTCTTCGACCGCTATGGTCTGCCGCCGGAGACGGTGGGCGAGATGGTCCTCGACGCGGTACGCGAGAACCGGCTGCACGTCATCACCGACCGCCTGTTGGAGCGGGGACTTGAGGCACGGGCCACCGGCCTGCGCGACGCCCTTCCGCCGGAGACCGAACTCGACCGGGAGACGGGGGCGGCGGTGGCGGAGCTCCTTTCGATGGAGCGGGGCTGACGCGACAGTCCCGCTCCACCCCGCTCAGCGATCGGCGCGGGCGCGCAGTCGGCGCAGCATTCGGGCGTCCCGGAAACCGACGGCCCGGGCGGCTGCCTCCGCGGTCGCCCCGGTGTCGATCATGTGCTGGGCGTGTTCCAGCCGAAGCCGTTGTTGGTAGCGCAACGGGGTGCTTCCGGTGGCGGCGACGAACGCCCGCGTCAGCGTACGGTCGCTGACCCCCACGGCGGCGGCGAGCTCCACGAGTGGGAGGGGAGACGCGAAACGGCGGTCGATCACGTCCTGCGCTCGATGCACGACGTCGGTGTTGTGGGCGCGATGGCGCAACATCGCGCTCACCTGCGGCTCGTCGCCGTTGCGTCGCGCGTAGACCACCATCTCCCGGGCGACGTGGGCGGCCACGGCCGGCCCGTGCCAGGTCGCCACCTGGTGGAGCGCGAGGTCGATGCCGCTGGCGATTCCGGCCGAGGTCAACACGGTCCCGTCCGCGACGTAGAGCACGTCGGGAACGACCTTGGCCCGCGGACAGGCGCGGGCCAGGTGACCCTGAAGGGCATGGTGGGTCGTGCAGCGGCGTCCGTCCAGCAGGCCGGCCTCCCCCAGGGCGAAGGCACCGGAACACACGCTCGCCACGGTGCCGCCCCGCGCGTGGTGGGCGGCCAACGCCTCCACCTGGCCCGGGGTGAGCACCGGCCGGAGGGGTTCGGAACCCACGCGCTGCCCCGGGACGACGACCACGTCCCGGGGCGTGAGGGTGGGCCAGGTCGTGTCACAACGCAGCGGCAGCCCCTGGGCGGTCGTGACCTCGGCGTCGCCGGACACGTAGCGGATCTCGTACCCCAGACCCATGTCGGCGGCGGTCGAGAAGACCTGTGCCGGACCGGCGAGGTCCAGGAGATGGATCCGCGGCGTCACTAGGAACACGATGAGGGTCACGATCCGGTCAGTGTACGGTGCCGCCTGCTCACGCTCGCGAGAGAAGGTCCTCGAGCGTGCACACGTCCGCGAATCGGCCCGCGAGGGCGTAGGCGGTCCGTTGGACCACCTCGTCGGTGCCGAGCGTCAGCGGATCGGCGAGAATCTCGTCGAGGGAACGGCCGGTCGGGGAGCCGGGGGCCTCGATGGGCTCGGTCGCGGTGGCGTCGATCGGGAAGGTCACGCGGTACCCCAGGTCCGAGGCGATCCGCGCGGTGGTCTCACAGCACTGCTCGGTGCGGATCCCACAGACCGTCACCTCGGAGACCTCCCACCGACCGAGCTGGTCGTGCAGTGTCGTTCCGGTGAACGGGTTGTGGACGGTCTTGGTGAGCACAGGTTCGTCGCCTCCGGCGGAGAGGCCGGCCAGCGGTTGGACGAACCCACGGTCGGGGTCGAAGACGGTCCCCGATCCGGGTTCGGTGTGGAGCACCCATACGACGTGGTCGCCGCGGGCGCGGAAGTGGTCCACCAGCGAAGCGATGTCGTCGGCGACGTCGGGATTGGATGAGGCGCGCCACAGTTCCCGTCGCGGGAAGGACTGTTGGGCGTCGACCACGAGGAGCGCTCTTGTCATGCCTCGAGCGTCGCAGCGGCGTCCGGTCCGGGGGAGGACACGATCATGTCGTCCCCCGGACCGATCCGGTCAGCCGACGGGCCGCTCTTCCCCGGCCTCGGGTCCCGCCGTGTCGGCGACGGGGGCGTCGGCGAGCCCCTTGTCGGCGGCCCCCGCCGGCGCGTCGGGAATCTCGCCCTCGGTCGCGGTGTGTTCCGTGACCTCGGCGGCGGGCTCGGCGGACCGGCGGACGAAGAAGGTCGCGACGAATCCGGCCGTGGCGACGCACGCGCCGAGCACGAACGCGATGTGGATCCCACCCGCGTCCGCCGCGACCTCGGTCGCGCCGTCGGCCAACCGGCCGGCGGCCACGCTGGTCATGACCGCGATGAACGTGGCGGTGCCGGCGGCGCCCGCGACCTGTTGCACGGTGCCGACGACGGCGCTGCCGTGCGAGTACAGGCGCTGCGGCAGCGAACCGAGCGCTCCGGTGAGCAGGGGTGTGAACATGAAGCCCAAGCCGAGGCTGAGCACGATGTGCGCCGCCACGACGAACCCGATGGGCGTCTCGGTCCCGAACAACGTCATGCCCCACAGGACGAGCCCCACCAGCCCCGCACCGGGGGTGACCAGCGGGCGCGGACCGTAGGCGTCGAACAGGCGGCCGACCAGGGGAGCGATCAGGCCCATCACCAGTCCGCCGGGTAGCAGCACCAGGCCGGTGACCAGCGTGTCGTACCCGAGGATGTTCTGGATGTAGAGAGGCAGCAGGATGATCGTGCCGAACAAGGCCATGAAGCTGACGCCCACGAGCACGATGGACAACGAGAACTGGGTGGATCCGAAGACCCGGAGGTCCAGCAGGGCTCGGTCGTCGCGCTGCAGTTGGATCTGCCGCCAGACGAACACCACGAGCGACACCGCGCCGAGGGCGATGGCGGCCCACGGCGACACGGCCGGATCGGGTGCCTCGTGCCCGCCCTCACCGCCGAGCGCCGAGAAGCCGTAGACCAGCCCGCCGAAGGCCAGCGCGGACACGACCACGGAGAAGACGTCGATCGCGGCCGGACGGGGCTCGGTGACGTTGCGGATGAACGCGATGCCCAGTGCGAGTCCGAGCAGGGCGATCGGGAGCACCAGCCCGAACATCCACCGCCAGTCCAGCGCCTGCAGGATGAATCCGGAGATCGTCGGTCCGACCGCCGGTGCCACGGCCATGACGATCGAGATGGTGCCCATGGTGCGCCCGCGTCGATCCGCCGGCACCATGTTCAACACTGTAGTGATCAGCAGTGGCATCATGATCGCCGTGCCGCCGGCCTGCACGATCCGCCCCAGCAGCAGCACGGTGAAGCCCGGTGCCAGGAAGCAGATCAGGGTCCCGATCGAGAACAACGTCATCGCGGCGACGAAGACCTGTCGGAGGTGGAACCGCTGCAGCAGGAATCCGGTGACGGGGATGACCACGGCCATCACGAGCATGAACGCGGATGTCAGCCACTGTCCGGTGGAGACCGCGATGCCGAGGTCCCGGTTCAGTACCGGGAGGGCGACACTCATGATCGTCTCGTTGAGGATCACGACGAACGCCGACACCAGTAGCAACGGGATCACCAGTCGGTCACTCCGTCGGTTTTCGGGAGTCTTCTCCGTCGTGTCGAAGGTGGATAGCCCGGTCACATATCTCCCTTATTCGCCGTAGAGATGGACACAGAGTCACGAGTTGTGGCCGCGCACGCGAAAACGCCGCCGAACGGCGCGCTAACCGCCGGAGAGCCCCCCTCGCCAACGACAGAGGAACCACGCAAACCCCCCGCGTATTCCGGTTCCGGGCGTGTCGCGGAGCACCCGCGCGCATCCCGAGATCGTGGCCGGCGATGTCCGCGCAGCTCGTCGGTGGGGGCATGGGGGATACCCGGCGCGGCACCACGACGGGTGGGACGTGAGTTCTGCCACCAGCAGAACCCGTGCCGTGCGCGCCTGAGGGGGTCACGGGCATCGGGGGCGGGTTCCGATCCGCGGGGGTACGGCGGCGCCGCACGGTGTCCAGCGGCGCCTTGGCGCCGGTCCCCCCGATCGGGCGGTGTCACACCGTCCGCCAACAGCGGTTTGCATATTCATGCATTGATGTGAATATAATTCAAGCGTGTCTAAGGTACTCGCCTCCCTGCCCAGCGGTGAACGCATCGGAATCGCCTTCTCTGGAGGCCTCGACACCTCTGTCGCGGTCGCCTGGATGCGCGAGAAGGGTGCCATCCCGTGCACCTACACCGCCGACATCGGTCAGTACGACGAGTCGGATATCGCCTCCGTCCCGGGTCGCGCCACCGCCTACGGCGCGGAGATCACCCGCCTGGTCGACGGCCGGGCGGCGTTGGTCGAGGAGGGCCTCGCAGCGCTCGCCTGCGGTGCGTTCCACATCCGCTCCGGCGGACGCGCCTACTTCAACACCACACCCCTGGGGCGCGCCGTGACCGGCACGCTGCTGGTGCGGGCGATGCTCGAGGACAACGTGCAGATCTGGGGTGACGGATCCACGTACAAGGGCAACGACATCGAGCGCTTCTACCGCTACGGACTGCTCGCCAACCCGGCCCTGCGCATCTACAAGCCGTGGCTGGACGCCGAGTTCGTTCGCGAGCTCGGCGGGCGCACCGAGATGTCGCAGTGGCTGCAGGAGCGGGGTCTGCCCTACCGCGACAGTGTGGAGAAGGCCTACTCCACCGACGCCAACATCTGGGGCGCCACCCACGAGGCGAAGTCCCTGGAGCACCTCGACACCGGGATCGAGATCGTCGACCCGATCATGGGGGTCCGCTTCTGGGACGCCTCCGTCGAGATCACCCCCGAGGACGTCACGGTCGGCTTCGAACAGGGCCGGCCGGTGACCATCAACGGCAAGGAGTTCAGCTCCGCCGTCGACCTGGTGCTCGAGGCGAACGCGATCGGCGGCCGGCACGGCTTGGGCATGTCGGACCAGATCGAGAACCGGATCATCGAGGCCAAGAGCCGCGGCATCTACGAGGCCCCGGGGATGGCGCTGCTGCACGCCGCCTACGAGCGGCTCGTCAACGCCATCCACAACGAGGACACCCTCGCCAGCTACCACAACGAGGGACGGCGCCTGGGCCGACTCATGTACGAGGGCCGGTGGCTGGACCCGCAGGCCCTCATGCTGCGCGAGTCGCTGCAACGCTGGGTCGGCATGGCCGTGACCGGTGAGGTCACCCTGCGCCTCCGCCGGGGCGAGGACTACTCGATCCTCAACACCACGGGCTCCGCGTTCAGCTACCACCCCGAGAAGCTGTCCATGGAGCGTACCGAGGACTCCGCGTTCGGTCCCTCCGACCGGATCGGTCAGTTGACCATGCGCAACCTCGACATCGCCGACTCCCGCGCCAAGCTGGAGCAGTACGCGGGGCTGGGCATGGTCGGCGTCCAGGACCGGCGCCCGATCGGCGCGGCGCAGGCCGCGTCCACCGGACTCATCAAGTCGGTCCCGGCGGGCGGCGCCGACGCGATCGCGTCCCGCGGCGAGGCCTCGTCGGAGGACGACACCCTCCTCGACCAGGCCGCCATCGAGGCCGGCAACGACTAGAACGACGGGACGGTCCCGGGCCGTGTCGGGTGGAACCCACCCGGCACGGCCCGGGACCCGCGCTCAGCCGGACGGCACGTGGTCCGCGACGAGCGTGGCCCAATGGCCGTAGCCGGTGCCCGAGGGATGGAACCGGTCCCGCGCGAAGAACTCCGGCCCCACCGGGACCGCGTCCACGGAGCTGACCCACGTGACAGCGGGATGCGCTCCGCAGACGCGACGGGATTCCGCGTCCAGCGCGGCGGCCCGCTCGGCGAGATACCACCCCAGGGGTTTCGGGACCCCCGGGAAGGCGGCGAACGGCGGGATCCCCGCGACGACCACGAACCTCGCGCGTCGGGCGAGGTCGTCCACGATGGCGGAGAGATCCGTCGCCCACTCTTCGGGCGCGCGACGTCCAAGCGTGTCGTTCACCCCGGAGAGCAGTACCGCGACGTCGAGATCATCGGAGAGCCGCGCCAGGAGGCGGTGGCGTATCCGGCGCGCCGTCGCCCCGTCATGCCCCACCACCTCCCACGCGACTTCACCTCCGGTGCGTTCGGCGAGGATCCGGGCGAGACGCCCGGGAAAACCCTCCGCGTGGGTGGCCACACCGCACCCGGCGGCGGTGGACTCGCCGACCACACCCAGCCGCAGCGACCGCTCGGCGACCGGCCCGACGGAACCCCGGGTATCGCCGGACGCCGGTGGGAGGCGCTCGGTCCGGGCCCGCACCCAGAGGCCCTGCGCGGCGGCCAACGGCAGGAGAACCGGGTTCATGAGGTCTCTCCCTCGACCTTGAGGGCGCGTACCGCGGCCCGGCTGCCGTGGCTCAGGTCCGCGCCCAGGGACTGCAGCATCATCACCAGCGCACCGTCGGCGAGGAACGACGCGGCCTCCTCGGGAGGGGCCCCGCTCAACCGTTCGGCTTCGCGCAGGGAGTCGGCGACGACGGCACGACACCGTGCCGCGACCTCCGCGTCACCCCGGGCGAGGGCGCACGCCTGAAGCCAGAGCCCGGTGACGGCGCCGTCCGCGACCAGTTCACGGAAGCCGTCCCCCATCGCCCGTAACGGATCACCGGGCTCGTGCTCCGCGGCGCCGCGAAACACGACCCGCACCCGCGTCTCCAGTTCGTCCACACACGCGAGGAAGAACGCCTTCTTGCTGCCGAACAGTCGGAACACGTAGGAGGAGGACACGCCAACCTCACCGGCGATCCGCTCCATCGCCGCCGTGGTCACCCCCAAATCCGCGAACGCGCGTATCCCGCTCGCCACGGCCTGCGCCCGACGTCGCTCGGAGGAACTCCGTATGGTCGCCATGCCAGGAGTCTAATGAAGTAATCACTTACTTCCAATAGATCGTCTCTCCCCTCCTCTTGGGCGAGGGGCCGGGGTGGCCAGAGGTTCGGCCGGGTATGCGTGGCGGGGAATGGGCAGGCCTTCCACGCGCGGGGGCGGAGCGCGTTAGTGTCAGAACAGATCGATCACCATCGGGTGACGAGTTTCGCGGCGTCCCGTTGAGAGGAACGGGTGGGGGAACGCGGCGGATATGACACGGGATGGAGCTCGTCATGTCAGTGCTTGGCATTCCCCGCGTCGCGGCCGCCGCGGCGACCGGAGCACAGGGTCTGGTCTCCCTGGCCGAGGTCAGGCTGGCCAGGGAGAAGCGTGCGGCCTTCCCCGACCTCCCCAGCGACATCCACGGGATCACGGTGCCGACGTCGGTCGCGCCCGCCCGCGCCGTCGTCTACCGTCCCGCCGCCTCGGTGCGTAACCCACCGGTCCACGTGAACTTTCACGGCGGGGGGTTCATCCTCCCCGGAATCTGGCTCGACGACCCGCTGTGCAGGCTGCTGGCCGCTGAGGCGGGTGTCGTGGTCGTCAACGTCGACTACGTGCTCGCCCCCCGCCACCCGTTCCCGAGCCCGCCGCGCCAGGCCTTCGAGGTGGTTCGGTGGGTGGCCGAGCACGGCGCGGAACACGGGTGGGACGGCACCCGGTTGACGATCGGCGGTCAGAGCGCCGGGGGAGGGATCGCGGCGGCCGTGGCCCGGCAGGCACTCGAGCGGGGCGGGCCCGAGATCACGCTCCAGGCACTGCTGTATCCGGTGCTGGACCTCACCCTCCCCATGAGCGAGAAACCGTCGGCCATCGACCGGCCGATGCTGCGCCCGTGGATGGGGGAGGTCTTCGACAACTCCTACGTCCCCGATCCGGCCGTCCGCGCCGACCGACTGGCCTCGCCGGCCGGCCCGGCGGACACCGAGGACCTCACGGGGATCGCGCCCGCGTTCCTCATCACCCCGGAGTACGACCTCCTGCGTGCCGAGGGGCAGCGATACGCGCGGCGCCTACGCGACGTCGGCGCCCTGGCGGAGCACTGCGACGTTCCCGGCGCGGACCACGGGTTCGACGTGCGCGACCTGGAGCTGGCCCGCGCCATCTACGCACTGATCGCCGACCACCTGACCCAGGCCGACGCGCCGCGTGCGACGTCGGCCGGCCGGGGCTAGCACCCCGGCCGGTTCGTCACTGATGCACTGGCCCGTGCCGTGCGCTCAGCGGTTGATTGGCGTTCCGAGCCACGAGAACTCCCGGTCGTAGAGGAAACGAAGTTCCGGATCGGGCTCCAGGACGAGATCCACCCCATCGCCGGAAAGCGTCACCCGATCGTCGGCGTCCTTGGACCACTCCAGGGAGATCGTCTCCTGGGTCTCCCGGTTGAGGGGGGCGGTCGCCGTCCATGATGGGGTAGAGACTCACCTCGACGGTGTCGTCATCGGCCGTCTCGTAGAACCCTTCGTGGAGGTCGCCGTTGGCGTATCGGAGGGTGAACTGCCAGGTGCCACCGTTCATGGACTCGTACTGTCCGAAGGCGACCTCCTGCCACCGCGTGTCATCGGCCAGTTGGTCAGCGGGTTCCCGCGTGTCCTCCACTACCCGGTAGACACCCGCGAGGCCCGGGTCGGACTCCTGAGGTACATAGGTGGTCACGAACGCGATCGGGCCGACGACGATCGCCACCCCGATGGTCCCGAACACCCAGCGCGTCACCCGATGCACGGCGGGCCAGGGGATGGGGCGAGGGATCACCGGCTCCCCCGGGTCCCGCCCCAGCACGAAACGCGTGAGGCGGCGCATCTCCGGAGCGAGGACCAGCAGGGCGACGACGGCCAGCAGCAGGGCGAGCAGCTTCACGGGGACGTCGTAGAAGAGGTTCAGCAGGAACACGAACCCCATGGCGCCGGCGCCGAGGAGGCCGCCCAGCCAGACCGTCCGTCGCCAGATCAACAGGACTCCGGCGATAACCTCGACCAGTCCGGAGAGAAACTGGAACGCCGGCGAATAGGCGGTGAAAGTCCAGAGGAGGCCCATCGGACTTTTTTCGCCAATGGTGTAGAGCGCCTCGGCGTAATCCAGGAACCCCATTTGTATGAACAGGAGTTTGGACCAGCCGTACACCATCAAATGAACGAACAGATAGCCGCGCAGTAGCGCATGGACCAGCCACAGGGCAGTCGTCCACCAGGGTCTCGTCGGGGGAGTGCTCATGGTCAACAATTGTTCCATGGCGGCGTATTGGTGCTGAAAACGGGTCGGTGGTGTTGAGTCGACATGATTTGCGTTCCCCTGATCATTTGGTGTAGGGATTGACGAAAGAATCGTGGTCCCAATGGTGAGTCGCGTCACGCACACGCACCGCCTGTCGGGGGTGGGCGAGAGTCGGTGAAATCCGGCGCGCCGACCCAGCGTGGGGCGCGAACCCAAGGAGGGGCTACGTGGCGGACGCGGTGGTTGTGGGGGCCGGACCCAACGGCCTCGCGGGCGCCCTCACCCTGGCCCAGGCCGGGCTACGGGTCACCGTGCTGGAAGCCCAGGCCACGATCGGCGGCGGCGCGCGCTCGTCCACGTCGGTACTCCCCGACCTGGTGGTGGACCACTGCGCCGCGATCCATCCGCTCGCCGTGCGATCCCCCTTCATGCGGCGGGCCGGACTGGAACGGTACGGGCTTCGCTGGCGCTGGCCGGAGATCGACGCCTCCCACCCGCTTGACGGAGGATTAGGTGTGGACCTCCACACGTCGGTGCACCGCACGGCCCACGGCCTCGGGCCGGACTCGCTGCGGTGGCTGTGGGCGCACCGCGGTCCCGCCGCGGACTTCGACGACCTCCAGTCCGACGTGATGCGTCCCCTGTCCTGGCCGCCCAGCCAGCCACTGCGGATGGCGCGGTTCGGGCTGCCCGCCCTCAGTCCCGCCACGGTCTACGGTCGGCTGTTCGCGACACCGCGGGCGAGAGCGCTCTTCGCCGGGGTGGCCGCACACGCCATGCGACCGCTGGAGCACCCCCTCAGCGCGTCGGTGGGCTTGGGCCTGTTGACGGCCGCCCACAGCAACGGCTGGCCCGTGGTGGAAGGCGGCACGGGGCGGCTCGTCGCGGCGATGGCCGCCGCACTCACCGAGCTCGGTGGGCGGATCGAGACGGCGACGCCCGTCGAGCGGTGGTCCGACCTGCCGTCGGCCGACATCGTCCTGCTGGACCTGACCCCCGACACGGCGGCCCGGATCCTGCGCGGCCGCCTCCACCCACGAGTCCAACGGGCCTACGAGCGGCAGCGACGCGGCCCCGGCGTCCACAAGGTCGACTTCGCGGTCGAGGAGGGCGTGCCCTGGGCGTACGAACCGGCGCGACGCGCGGGAACCGTCCACCTCGGCGGAAGCGCGGAGGAGATCGCCACCACCGAGCGCGCCGTGGCCGCCGGCCGAATGCCGGAACGTCCCTTCGTCCTCGTCGGGCAGCAGTACCTCGCCGACCCGGGACGCTCCGCCGGGAACGTGCACCCCGTCTACGCCTACGCGCACGTCCCCCACGCGTACCCCGGCGACGCCACCTCGGCGGTGATGGCCCAGATCGAACGCTTCGCCCCCGGCTTCCGCGCTCGAGTGGTCGCCTCGGTGAGTACTCCACCGGAGACGTTCCACAGCCGCAACGCCAACTTCACCGGGGGCGACATCCTCAGCGGGGCGGAAACCCCGGCCCGCCTGATCTTCGGGCCCCGCCCCGCCCTCAACCCCTACGCCACCGGTATCCCCGGCGTCTACCTCTGTTCCGCGACCACACCCCCCGGCCCCGGAGCCCATGGCATGTGTGGCCACCACGCGGCCCGATCGGCACTGCGCGCACTGGACCGCCGCACGACGCCTCACGGTAGGTAACGGCTCCGAGCCGGCGCGCCGACTCGGGCAGCGATCACCGGGCGGCGATCTCCTCGGCGCGGGCGGTGATCTCCTGTCGGTCCACCTCGGTGAGGGCGATGCCGAACACGGTGCGGAGCGTCTCGGGCACCTCCGGGACGGGCGGCGTGGTGGCGCCGTGTTCGTCGGCGACGACGGCACGGTCTCCCCACGGACGGGGCGTCTGTGGGGAGACCACGCCCGAACCGCGCTGTCCGCGTGCGCACGTCCGGGTCCCGGGCCCGGATCTCGTGGCGTGGGTGGACGAGGTCTCTGGTCAGGGGCTGGTGGTGCGGGGCGTCGGCGCGAATCGGGCGAGGGGGTGGGGGTGGACGCGGTCTGGGGGGAGGGTGTGGTGGGCGAGGTCGACGAGGTGTCCGTGGTGGGTGAAGACCACGATCTGGAACCGTTCGGCCATGGAGTCCAGGATCCGCAGCGCGGCGGCGCTGCGTTCATCGTCGAAGGTCATGAAGACGTCGTCGACGACGAACGGCATGGTCTGGCCCGCGTCGGCGTAGCGCTCGAGGGACGCGAGACGCAGCGCCAGGTAGAGCTGGTCGCGGGTGCCCTCGCTGAGGGCGGGGACCTCGGCGGTGTCCCCCGTCTCCCGCGTCACGCGCAGAATCTTGCCACCCCTGTCGTCGGTGTCCGGAACGAGGCGGGTGAACCGGCCCAACGTCAGTCCCGCGAAGATCTCCGCGGCTCGACCGAGGATCGGATCCTGGTTCCTACGCCGGTAGTCCTCCATCTGCTGGTGCAACAGGTCGTGCGCGAAGGCGAGCCGGAGGTACTGCTCCGTCTGCTCCACCAGCTCGGCCTCGAGTGACGTCAACTCGTCGGCGATCCGGGCGGCCTCCGCCGTGGAGTCGACCTGGCTGAAGGCGATCCGAGCCTCCGTCTGGGCGTTCTGGGCGGCGTCGCGCGCCTCCGTCACCCGCTCCAGCTCCGCGGCGGCCTCGACGGACCGTTCACCGATCTCGTCCTGGGTCAGGTCACCGACCTGTGCCGCGATCGCGTCGACGTCGCCCCACTGCGCGAGCTTCTCCTCGGCGTCCACGAGCCGGGCGCGCTCGTGGGTGACGCGCTCCGACCGGGCGATCGCCTCGCGCAGTTCCTCGACGCCGGTCACCCCCACCTCGGCACACAGCGCGGCGAGACGTTCCTCGGCCCGGGCGCGTGCGGAGTCGGCCTCGCCCAGTTCCGCTTCACCGTCGGCGATCCGGGTCCGGAGCTCCTCACGCCGGCGGTCCTGTTCCGCGTTGTCCCGCACCCGTTGTGCGAGCGACTCCAACGCGAGGGAGCGCTCCGCCCGGTCCTCCGGGAGCTCCGTCGCACACGTGAGGAACACGGCGCGCAGGTCCTGGTCGAAGCGGGCGGTCTCGGCGTGTTCCCGCTCGGCCCTCTCCTCGGCCTCGGTCGCGCGTTCCACCAGGTCGGCCGCTTCGGAGAGGCGGTCGAGGTCAGCCCGTACCGCGTCCACCGGGCTGTCCGGCGGGAATCCGATCGGCGCCGTGGCCTCGTTCCAGCGACGGGTCCAGTCCGCGAGCTCGGTGTCCGCCTCGACCTTGGCGTCCTGGGCACGTTCCAGCGCCTCGTGGGCGCTGGCGACCTGTCGGACGGCCTCGGCGCGTTCCTCGGCGGCGGCGTCACGACGGGTGAGTTCATCGTGCGCGTACTGGGTGAGCTGGCGGAGTTGTACGGCCAGTCCGGCCGGGGTGGCCCGCTCCTCGAGTGGTTCGGTGTTGACGCCGCAGTCACCGAGGTGTTCTCGCAGTTGGTGGGCGAGGCCACGCGCCACGTCCTGGGTCCAGGCCAGTGCCTGGTCACGCTCGTGGCGCTCCTGATTCAGCGCGCGCAGTTCGCGGATCCGTTCGAGGACGTCCTCGGCCGCGTCCAGCGCCGGTGCGGTGACGGGCTCGGCCGGCCAGAGCTCCGTCCACGCCCGTTCCAGCTCCTCTCCGGTCTGTTCCAGCGCCGCGATGTCGCCCTCGAGCGAGTGGATCTCCTGGTCCAGGGTGTGCACCCGACGTTCCAGCGTGGTGCGCCGCGCGACGGTGTCGGCCTCGCGCAGTAGCCGGTCGGCCAGGTCGTCGGCGGCCCGCACCGCCGTCTCGAAGGAAGCGCTGTCGTCGTCCTGTGGTTCCGGGGCGGTGCGGATTCGCCGCCACAGGGAGTCGCGGTGGCCCCGCGCGGTGGCGAGGTCGTCGGGGCTGGGTGGGGCGCTCCGGGAGAGGAGGTCGTCCAGTTCGGCCTGGACCCGGGAGCGATCCGAGGTGAGTTTGCGAAGTTCCCTGCGTCGCCCTTTGAGGTCGCCGCGGTGTTCGGTGACCCGTTCGCGGTGCGCGACGACCTCGGCCCGGGTGGGCACGGTGGCGGCCAGCACCTCGTCGACGGCGTGCTCCGTCCACCCGGCAGCGGCCACGACGGCCTCCTGGCTGGCCACGGTGGTGGCGAGAGCGTCGTACTCGCGGCTCAGGGCGTCCGGCAGTTCGGCGGGAACACTCGTGAGCACGGTGGACAGCGCACGCGGGTCGGGGACCTCGGGCAGTGCGTCCCGCGCGGCCTCGGCCCGCTCGACCGTCCGCTCCGCGGTAGCGACCTGGTGTTCGGTGCTCCGCCGGGTGGCGCCCAGCTCCGCGTACTCGGCGGTGAGGAGGGCCACGCGTTCCCGCGCCGAGGGGTCAACCCGCGGCACCGCGCCGGCCACGGGTTCGTCGCGCGGCCGGTTGCCGTGGGGATCGTGGTGCAGGCCGTCGAGTAGCCGGTCGGCCGCCGCCCGGTACTCCGCCGCCTGGCGTTCCAGCTCGTCCGCCGTGCTCGCGGCCTTCTCGACCCCGGCGACCGCCTGTGTCAGCGCCGTCACGTTCTCCTGGACCAGGACCAGCCGGGAGTCGACCTCGATCTCCGCCAGGGCGTCGCGGGCCGTGGCCAGGGCTTGGGCGGTCCGGTCCCGGTCCTCGCGGCTGCGCTCCAGCGCGCGGTCGAGGTCCAGGCGTCGGTGCTCGGCGTCGGCCGGAGCGACCGGACCGGTCGCCTCCAGCCGTTCCACTTCCGCCGTGGCGCTGTGCCGCGCCCGCAGCAGGGGCAACGCCAGCCGCAGGCGTTCCAGGCGTTCGTGGTGCGTCGCGGCCTCCCGGTGCTGGGCGTCGACCTCCGCGAAGCGCGCCTCGGCCCGCTCCTTCTCCCGCCGCAGCCGCACGTAGGTGTCGGTGTCGGTGGTGGTGTCACGCAGGGCGTTGGTGAGGTCGCGATGGCGACGGAGCCCTTGGTTGAGTGGGGGCTTGCTGCCGCTGGGCAGGTACAGCTCCCGTTGCCGGGCGTCCAACTCGCACAGCACGGCCGTCAGGTCCTGGCTGGACTGTGCGGAGAAGAGCGCGCGCCCGAGGTCACCCTCCCCGCGGAGCAGGGCGTCGCCACCGTTCTTCAACTCCGCCAAGGTGAGGGCGAAGGTGCTCGTGAACACCTCGGCGGAGATTCCGTTGAGGAGGGGCGCCAGGGCGTCCTCACCGATCGGCGTCCCGTCGGCGTCGGTGAGCGGGTTCTTGTTCCGTTTGTGCCGCACCAGCTCGAGCGTGGTCCCCGCGCCGTCGTCGATGCGCGCGCCCAGCCGTAGGTCACGTTTGGCGTGCACGAAGTCGTGCGTCGTCCGGTTCGGGATGCCGTACAGCAACGCGCCCAGCGCCGCGAGCGCGGAGCTCTTGCCGGCCTCGTTGGGGCCGTGGACCACGTGAAGGCCGGGGGCGCTCAGGTCGAGCGAGAGGTCGGTGAACGGCCCGAAGGCGGTCAGGTCCAACCGTGCGATCCTCAACGCCGGCCCTCCACCATCGCGGTCAGCAGGTCCGTGGCCTCGCGGGTGAGGCGGTCGGTTCGCTCGGCGTCCTCGAACAGGCTCCGCAACTCCGCGGGGAGACGGCTGGGAAGCCGGGTGCGCGCGAGGAGCTCGTGGACCCGCTCGGGGTCGGAGCGCAGCGCCGCGGCCTCCTCGTGGAGACCAGCGACCACGCTGGTCACCCGTTCCGGAGCGACGCGGGACTCCTGCGGCGTCGTCCGCACGTGGACCTTCTCGATCCATACCCCCGCACGCATCTGCGCCAGACTGCGGATCCCGTTCACGAACTCGTCCCGACGGCCCACCAGAGCCGAGTGGGCGGCGCTGCGCCCGGTGGCGACGACGCGCACGGCGTTGGACCGGTCCGGAGGCGAGGGGGTGACCACCT
Organism: Spiractinospora alimapuensis; assembly: GCF_018437505.1. NCBI lineage: Bacteria > Bacillati > Actinomycetota > Actinomycetes > Streptosporangiales > Nocardiopsidaceae > Spiractinospora > Spiractinospora alimapuensis. The sequence continues at coordinate 4,042,137 of NZ_CP072467.1, forward strand.
CGTTGACCAGCCGATCCTCCACCCGGTCGCAGGCGTCGTCGAGGTCCTTGGCGTCGGAGACGTCGACCCGGATCTCGTGCCAGCGCGCGGAGGTGTCGAGGTCACGGTGCTCAGGCTCGCCGACGACGCGGAGGTTGTCCACCGTCACCAGGGTGCAGCCCTTGGCGCCGGTCTCGCCCGCGTCGCGCCCCTGGGTGTTTCCCGGGAACACGACGTGCGCGCCGTCACTGTGCTCGATCGCCCGCTTGTGCACGTGGCCCAGCGCCCAGTACTCGTAGCCGTGGTGGGCGAGCTGGTCGACGGAGCACGGCGCGTAGTGGTCATGGCCGGGGCGCCCCGTCAGTGATGTGTGCAGGATCCCGACGTTGAACAGGTCGGAGCGTGGTGCGGGATAGTCCCTGGCCAGGTCGTCCTTCACGCTGCCCGTGGCGAAGCTCTGCCCGTGCACCGCCAGGCCCAGGTCCTCGCGCAGCGCGGTCCGCGCCTTCGCGCTGTCGAACCGGTACACGTTGTCCGGTAGCGGTAGCTCGCGCGTCATCTTGTTCTCGGCGTCGTGGTTGCCGGAGATCATGAAGACCGGAACGTCGGCGGCGCGTAGCCGGGCCATCTGGTTGGTGAAGAACAGTCCGGTGCTGAAATCCCGCCACGAGCCGTCGTAGATGTCTCCGGCCAGCAGTACCGCCGTGACCTCCTCCGCCAGCGCCAGGTCGACGAGGTTCTCCACCGCGGTACGGGTCGCTCCCCGCATCTGTTCGACCGGGGCTCCGTCGTAGCGGACGAGTCCACGCATTGGGCTGTCGATGTGGAGGTCGGCTGCATGGAGGAGTTTCACGAGGGACACCGTTTTCGAAGCGGAGGCTGCGACGCCAGGGGGCCACACGCGCCACCGGAGGAGACTGGCCACCCTGGGTTCCCAGGCTATGCGTCACCATCGATGTGCGTATGTTTTATCCACAGCCCTGTGGATCGCGCCAGTGTGGACGGTCGGCCTGGGACGCCCACGCGCCCACCAGGCCGGACCCCTCGTCCCCGAACACCACGGCTAGGGAGTGTCCTTCCCTGGTCGTTCCGGGTTCCGGGCCGCGGCCCCGTAGATCTCCGCGGCCCCGACGAAGTAGGAGCGCAGGCCATCCACCTGGTCCTCGGAGAGTGCCGCGACAAGCTCCCCGATCTGTCGACGGATGGGGCCGAGCAGGCTGGCCAGCTCCTCCGGCAACTCACCGGTGTGCTCGATCATCACACGGCGACGGTCCGCTGGATCCACGACGCGGCGCGCGAGCCCGAAGTCGATGAGTCGGTCCACGACCCGTGTCGTCGCCCCGGCGGAGAGGCCCAGTCGCGCGGCCAGTTGACCGTTGGTCATCCGTTTGTCCAGGTCCAGCAGGCTGCTGGCCTGGTAGTCGGTCAGGCCGAGCCCGGACCGTTCCGCCGCGGCGAAGTGGAACAGGATCACTGAGGCCAGGTAGTTGCGGTACGGCTCCCTGAGGTCGCGTGCCGTCGTCATGGCCCACCTCACATTTCGTTGCTTGGACAAAACTATTGTGTCTGTGCAAATATTACTTCAGTTCAACCAACGGGCACACCCCAAGGAGAGCACATGTCCGAGACCACGATCCAGCCAACGACCCAGACGCCGACGGAACCCCGAGCGCGCGGGCGAAGCCGCCGCGGCCGGATCGCGCGGATCACCGCCCTCGTCGCCACGGGCGTCGTCGCCGCCGGACTCGGTGGTGGTTACCTCTGGTTGTCGGCCACCTCCGAGCCACTGCAGACGGGGCAGGCGGAGTGCGAGGAGGCGCCCGTGTCGCTCCCCGAGACCATGGCCGACGCCTCGGTCGAGGACGACGTCCGCGCCGTTTGCGACACCATCGGGTCACTCACCGAGGCCTGGGCGGTACACGACGCCGACGCCTACGGCGAGGCCTTCACCGAGCAGGGCACCTACACGACGTTCATGGGAACCCACTACGCCGGGCGCGAGGACATCGTGGAGAGTCACCGCGAGCTCTTCGACGGGCCACTGGAGGGCACCCAGCTCGCGGACTCCTTCCTGTCGATCAACTTCGTGCACGAGGACGTCGCGGTCGTCACCACCCGGGGCGACACATACGAAGGAGACGTCCCCGAGCGACTCGCCAAGGTCCAGACCTACAACGTGACGCGGACCGAGGGGGACGAGTGGCGGATCAGCTCCTTCCACAACACCAAGCGCGACGGTGCCATGGAGCGGCTCCAGTTCCTGATGATGCCCGACTCGCGCCCGGCCGCCGAGCGCTGACGCGGGACCGAACGGCACGTCGGCCACACACACCCGGCGCGTGTGGCCAACGCCCGATCTGGGGGGCCGTCGGTGCCCGGACGGCCCCCCACGAAGCCGAACAGGTGACCGAGCGAGTCCGTCCCTCGCTCCGGTGGCGCACCTATCCGGGCTGTGCCACGGGCGCCGGCTCCGGCTCCGTGGCGGACCGTAGGACCTCGACGGTGCCAGCGACACCGTTCACCCGAACCCTGTCCCCGGTGGTCAGGCGGGTGGTGGCGTCGCCGCACCCCACGACGGCGGGGATGCCGAGCTCGCGGGCGACGATCGCGGCGTGGGACAGCGGAGCGCCGACGTCGGTGACCACCGCGGCCAAGCGCGGGAACAACGGGGTCCAGCCGACGTTGGTGATCGTCGTTACCAGGATCTCCCCGGGCAGGACCGACTCGCTCTCGGCCATGGAGCCGATGACCCGCACCGTCCCCTCGACGACCCCCCGCGACCCCGGCGCGCCGCTGATCTCCGCCGCGGGCGGTGGTGCGTCACGGTGCTCGTCGAATATGTCCCCGCGCCGGTTCGGGTCCGCGGCCCAGCGGTCCGGGGCGAACCGACCCCGGATGAACAGCGGGTAGGTCGGCAGCGAACGGTAGTGATCGTAGGCCGCCCGCCGCGACGGAACATGGTTCAGGGGCCTCTCGTCACCCCGGAGCACGTCCACGAGCTCATCGACGTCCAGGAAGAACAGATCGTCGCCGTGCCCGGTGAGCTCCCCAGCACGCAGCACGAACTCACGCTGGACCCACCCCATGCGCACCCACTCCGATCGCCCCGCCTCCCGAGAACGGGTGCCCACGGCCGAGGCGGCCATCCGCCGGCGCAGGGCCCCCACCTTCGTCGGGTGCCGCTGCGCGAACCGGGCCACGGCCTGCTCCCGTTCCTCACGCTGGCGCTTCAGGAGGTCGGTGACCTGGGTGACGGAATCACCCATCGCCGCGAGCTGAGCGTCCAGCCAGTCGGGGGCCTCCACGGGACGCGGCTCAGACAGTTCGAGCTCGTCGGGGCAGCGATGCCCCCACCGGTCGACGAACGTCCGCTGGTCGATCTCGCCACGGGACAGTTGGGCGAGACCGATGAGCGGACCGAGGCTCGCCATCGGCGCGTCGTCGGAGTCATCGCCGCCTCCGGAGGCCAGCGCGTTGACGTCCTCCTCGTCTACGCCGATCTTGCCGAGCCAGCGGCGCAGCGTGAACTGGCTGAGCGTCTTGGCGTTCGTTCCCCAGAACGTACGCGTCACGAACGTGAAGCAGGGGTCCAGCTCGAGGTCCCACAGCCGCGCCAGGTCCGCCGGGGTACGTGCCGCGCGGATGGCCGTGCGGGCGGCGGACATCCGCGCGTGCGACGCGGCGAGCCGCTCGGACGTGCGGCGGAGGAACGGCAGGAGCGAGGGCATCGTCCGGAGGATCGGTGGCGCGATGCGGGTGGCGACCTGTCGCCGTGGCATCGCGGGCGGAATCGTCAGGTTCGATGGAAGGGGGCCGGTGATTTGTTCTCCGATGGTGTCCTCGCCCGCGCCCATGCTCGCCATCATCGAGACGTTCATGTACAGCCGCCCGCCGATGTTGCCGAACATCGGCACTCCGGGAACCAGGTTCTGCGGCTTGATCAGCCCGATGTAGCGCGTGAAGAACGTCCACGTCATCGGGGTCATCACGCTGGGCACGGCCTCGCCCACGTTGGCGCTGGTCCACAGGAAGTCACCGAGAGCGCTGTCGTTCCACTCCTCACGTTCGACCGCGTCACCCGCGTCGACGACGGTGGTGATCGGACGCGCCTGCAGGATGTACAGGTCGTTGTCGTGCCGGGCCCACTCGACGTCCATCGGGGTCCCGTACAGCTCCTCCACCCGCGTACACAGTGCGGCGAGTTCGCGTGCCTCGGCCGAGTCCAGGACGTCGACGGAGCGCCGGTTCTTCGGCACGGGCGCCTCGTGCGTTCCCGTGGTGTCGCGCACCGTCATCACGGACTTGTCGGCGGTGCGCCGGTCCGTGATGTTCCAGGTCGCCCGGTCGACGACCACTGTGTCGGCGTTCACCGCGCCGCTGACGACGGCCTCGCCCAGGCCCCAGGCGGCGTTGATGGTGATGCCGCCGCGAGTTCCGGTGACCGGGTCGGCGGTGAACGCGACCCCCGCGGCGTCGGCGGGCACCAGCGTCTGGACGACCACGGCGAGGCTGACGCTCTCCGGGGTGATGCCGGCCCGGGCGCGGTAGCCGATCGCTCGGGCGGTCCACAGCGACGCCCAGCAGTCACGTACCGCCCGGAGCAGTGCGTCGTCACCGCTGATGTTGAGGAACGTGTCCTGCTGTCCGGCGAAGGAGTGTTCGGGCAGGTCCTCGGCCGTGGCGGAGGACCGCACCGCGACGGACCCGCCGCCGAGTCCCGCGTAGGCGGCACGGATGTCGTCGGCGATCGCGTCGGGGATCGACGCCGTTCGGAACAGGTGCGCGATCCGCTCCTGGGCCGAGGCCATGGTCTCCGGAGCCTCCAGGTCGACCGTCGAGACGGCCGCAAGGATCGGTTCCCGCAGCTCGGCACCGTCCACGAAGCGGGCGTAGGCGTCGGTCGTGACGCAGAAGCCGTCAGGTACGGGAACGCCCGCCCGGACCAGTCGTGCCAGGGACGCCCCCTTGCCGCCGACGCGCTCCAGCTCGGCCTTCGGGTCGTCCAGCGGCAGCACGGTGACGTGCTGGTGGTTGTCGCTCATCGCGTGGACTCCTCGTCTCGCGGTCGGCTACCGAGCCTCGGCTCTTGGGGTTGCCTACCGCCATCCGTCAGTTGCCAACCCTTCACGTGTAATAATGACCAAGTTAATATAATTGGTCAATAGTCAAAAATCTGGGTCGGGTCGGAGGCGCTCCGTCCGGCGAGAGGAGGCGGGGCATGACGGACCTCGCGGACGAGCGGCGAATGGCGCGGCTTCGGCCCGTCCTCGCCGCGATCCTGATGGCCATGGCGATGGCCACGCTGACGAGCTCCATCGTCGGCCCCGCGATGCCGACCATCGTGGGTGACCTCGGGCGGATCGACCTCCTGCCCTGGGTGGCCAGTGCGACCCTCCTCGCCCTGACCGTGTCCACCCCCGTCTGGGCGGCCCTGTCGGACCGGTTCGGGCGCAAACGTCCCTTCCAGGTCGCGATGGTGCTGTTCGTCGTCGCGGCCCTGGTGGCCGGCCTCGCGCAGGACATGGTGACGCTGATCGTCGCCCGGTTCCTCCAAGGAGTCGGGGCGGGAGGACTCGTCGTGCTGGCCCAGGTGTTGCTCGCGGACATCCTTCCGCCGAGACAGCGAGGACGCTACAACGGCCTGATCGGCGCGGCCCTGTTGCTACCCATGGTCGGTGGCCCCGTCCTCGGCGGAGTGCTCGTGGGGCTCGGCGACGCCGGGTGGCGCTGGTGTTTCCTGATCAACGTCCCGGTGGGTCTGCTCACCCTGGTGTTCAACCAACGTTTCCTGCCCGCGGACGCCGCGACCGGTCGGGCACGGCCGCTGGACTGGCGGGGGACGGTCGCGGTCACCGGCGCCGCATCCTGCGGAATGCTGCTGCTCACGCTGGGTGGAGCCGAATTCGCCTGGACCTCGGGATGGAGCTGGGGCCTGGGCGGCGCCGCGCTCGCGCTGACCGCACTCGCGATCCACACCCAGCGGCGCGCGTCCGCGCCGATCCTCCCGCCGTGGCTCTTCACGCACCGCACCGTCGCGCTGGCGCTTGTCGGAACCGCGCTCCTGGGCGCCGGCAACTACGCCGGAATGATCTACCTCCCTCAGTTCCTCCAGCTCGTCGCGCACCTGAGTCCCACGGAGTCGGGCCTGATGATGCTCCCGCTCCTGCTCGGCCTGCAGGGGGCGCTCACGGTCTCCGGGTTCCTCATCTCCCGCAACGGTCGATGGAAGTCCCACGCGGTGCTGGGGTTCTCCCTCCTCGTCGCGGCCTTCCTCCTACTGGCCGGGCTCACCACGCGGCCGGAGCTCATCCTCCTGGGGGTGGGATTCACGTTGGTCGGATGTGGGCTCGGGCTGTCCATGCAGGTCCTGATGTTGGCGGCGCAGAACGAGGTCGACGGGGAGGGGACCGCCGCGGTGACGGCCGCGATCACGTTCTTCCGTTCACTGGGCGGCGCCATCGGCGTCTCCGCACTGGGCGCCGTCTTCGCCACGCGGCTCCGCAGTGGGCTGACGGGAGGCGACGACCTTGGTCTCCCCGCACGCCTCACCGAGGACCTCGAGCTCGGGGCACCGGAGGAACTGCGCGCACTGCCCGCGGCGGCCGGGGAACTCGTACACGAGGCGCTCACCGGCGCCATGCAGGGCGTGTTCCTCGCCGCCGCGATCCTGACCGCGGTGGGCACGGTCGCAGTGCTGGCCATGCGGACGACCCGCCTGCGCTCCACGATGACGCGGGATCGCTAGTTTGGAGGGATGACGATGGGCCAGAGCACGAGCCAGCGGCGCACGAAGGAACGGCGCGAGGAACGCGCCGAACGCATCCTCGACGCGACCAAGGAGCTCATCCTCCGCTGGGGGTATCGCAAGACCACGCTCGACGACATCGCCCGCCAGGCGGAGGTCGGCAAGGGCACCCTGTTCCTGCACTGGCCCAACCGCGACACGTTGTTCGTCTCGCTGCTGCTCCGGGAGCGTCTCGGCATGCTGACCGACATCCGGGACACCCTCGCGGAGGCCCCGGGAACGGCCACGGTCGAGCGCTTCTTCTACCGCCACATTCAGGCCTATCGGCGCCGTCCCCTCTTGACCGCGCTCGTGCGTCGCGACCAGAGCACCCTCGGCCGTCTCGCGGAGCAGCGACAGGACGGCAGGAACCTCGCCGAGCGACGGGTGGAGCTCGTCGCCTACTTCGAGGAGCTTGGCACGGCGGGAGTGGTGCGCGACGACCGCCCAGCCAACGACCTCGTGCACGTCGTCGTCGCCACGATCTACGGCTTCATCTCCATCGACCAGTTCCTCGCCGAGGACTCCCTCACCGACGACCACGCCGCCGAGCTGTGCGCCGACGGCATCGCGCGGATCACCACGTCGAACGCCCCGCGAACCGCGGATTTGGTCGCCGCGGAGTCCGAGATCACGATGCGCCACGCCGACCGGATGCTCGCCATCACCCAGAGGAAGTACCAGGCGTCCCTCGACGAACCAGGGGGCACGGACACGGTGTGAAGCACCGATCGCCCGCGGCCGATGCCCGCGGTGGTCCGGTCAGGATCACTCGTCCGGCCCGGACCGCGTCCCGTCCGGGCGAACGCGCCACCCGGCGCGCACCGAACGGTGACAGCGATCTGGTTCGTCCCCCGCGCTGACGAACAACGCGGTCAGCAGTGTGACGCCGTGGTCGAGAGCGTCCAGTGGCAGCGGGCCGTTGGCTGTCAGCGAGGTCAGTCCGTGTCCGATCGCCCAGCTCTGGGTCGCGAGGTCGACCGGTTCGACGTCGTCGCGGAGCCGTCCGTCGGCCCGTGCCCGGTTGATCGCGCTGACCAGGGTGTTCAGGGTGTCGTCCGCCGCCGCGGCGTCCTCGAGCTCGAAGTTCGCGTCGAACATCACCCGGTAGAGATCGGGTGCGGCCAGGGCGGAGGACACGTAGGCCGAGCCCAGGGCGGCCAGGTCCCGGATCGCGTCCGTCGACGGCGCCACGTTGGCGAGTTCGGCGGACAGTCGGGTGAAACCCTCCTGGCGCAGGGCGCTCCACAGGCCGTCCATCCCTCCGAAGTAGGTGTAGACCGCCATCGTGGAAACGCCGGTGTCGGCGACCAGCGCCCGCGACGTGACCGGCTGCCTGGTACGGAGTAGCTGCGCGGCACGATGCACGAGCAGGGAACGGACAGCGGGATCCTTGGTGCGTGCCATGACTCCCACATTACATAACATCGCTATGCTTGAGTGACGGAATCCGGATCGCACCCGAGGAGTGGTCATGGCTGTACGACTGGTGAACCCCGAAGGACTGCCCAAGCCCGAGGTCTATCGACAGATGTCGGTCGCGACCGGCTCGAGGATGGTGTTCCTCGCGGGACAGGTGGCCCGAGACGCCGACGGTCAGCCCGTGGGTACCGGGGATCTGGCGGCCCAGGTGGAGCAGTGCTACATGAACATCGCCACCGCGCTCGCGGCGGCCGGCGGGTCCTTCGACGACGTCGCCAAGCTGACGATCTATGTCGTCGACTGGGACCCGGAGAAGATGCCTCTCCTCGGCGAGGGCGTGACCCGCGCCGCGGAGCGGCTGGGCGTCGACCCCACCAAACCGATCACCCTGCTCGGCGTCTCCGCGCTGGGTGAGCCCGACCTGCTGGTCGAGGTGGAGGCGACCGCGGTGTTGGACTAGGTCGTGTTTTTTGAACGGGTGAGGTCGCGGAGCCAGATCCGGATGGAGGCGAGTTGAACCGTTCCGTCGTAGATCGCGGCGCGTTTGTCGTATCTGGTCGCGACTGCTCGGTTTTGTTTGGGTAGGTTGATGGATTGTTCGACGGTGTTGCGGTTTCGGTAGGTGTCCCGGTCGAAGGTCGGGGGTCTGCCGCCTTTGGCTCCTTTGCGTTTGCGGTTGGCGCTTTGGTCGTGGGGTTGGGCGATGGTCGCCCGGATGCCTCGTCTGCGCAGGTGGGCCCGGATCGCTGATGAGGAGTAGGCCTTGTCTGCCAGTAGACGGTCTGGGCGAGTCCGTGAGCGGCCGGCGCTGCGCGGTAGCCGTAGCGCGGCCATTAGCGGCTCGAACATGCGGGTGTCCCCGCGTTGGCCGGGGCTGGTGGCGATGGCCAAGGGGCGGCGACGGTTGTCGGCGATCAGGTGAATCTTGGTGGTCAGTCCTCCCCGGGAGCGTCCCAGTGCTTCGGACCCGTCCGGTTCGTTCCGGGCCGCTCCCCCTTTTTTGTGGCGCCGGCGGCGTGGTGGTGGGCGCGCACGGTGGTGGAGTCGATGCCGACCTCGAGGGCCTCGCCGGTGGCGGCGTCGATACGCAGCCGTTCGGCGATCCTGTCCCAGGTCCCGTCCAGTGACCAGCGGCGGTGCCGCCCGGCAGCGGTCTCCCAGGGCCCGTACCGCTCGGGCAGATCCCGCCAGGGGATCCCGGTGCGGGTTCTGAACAGGATCGCGTTGATGACCTTGCGGTGGTCGGCCCACCGCTTTCCTTTGTGGGGGTGGGCGGGCATGAGCGGGGCGAGCAAAGCCCACTCAGCATCGCTAAGTTCATGGCGTCGAACCATGCCACCCAACACTTCCAGACCACCCACCCACCCCGCAGACCTTCCAAAAAACACGACCTAGGTCGTCGCTCGTCACCAGTGGTCGCGTCGTTGGTCTTTCAGCGGGCTTGCACAAGACATAACCCCTGGTTGGAGGTATCGCTGGCCCGGTGGGGAGCACGCTGGAGGGAGGGAGTGAACCACACGAACGCTGGAGGGGACGATGTCCGTCACGGAAGAGAGCGGTGCCGGGTTCGACACGGCGACGCTGCGTCACGCCATCGAGGACCGGGACGTCGACGCGATGCTGGGAATGCTCGCGGAGGACGCCGAGGTGCGCACGGTGAACCGGAACGCGCCTCCAGGAGCGCCGGTCGCGTTGCACGGGCGCTTCGAGATCGAGGGCGCCCTGCGCGACGTGTTCGGTCGCGAGATGACGCACGAACTGCGCAATGTCGTGGTGGAGGGGAACCACGCCGCGTACGAGGAACTATGCACGTATCCCGACGGGACCCAGGTTCTCGGGATCACCATGCTCGACCTGGAGAACGGGCGCATTCGGCGCCAGACCACGGTCGAGGCGTGGGACGAGGAGAAGCCGGGCTGACCTGAACGCGTACCCGGCGCCGATCCGGGCGACCCACCCGTGAACGCGCCTACGGGCACCTTGTTAAGGTGAGTGAGTACTCACTCACCTTGGAGGTGTCTATGACGCGCGCACACGACCGGCCCACGTTCCCGAGGGCCGGCGACCAGGACACGAGCCGTCGATCCGCTCGTGTCCTGGTCGTGGTCGCCGTGGTGGTGGCGGTCCTGGAACTCGGCGCCACCATCGGCAGCGTCGGCGGTGAGCCCTTCGCGCCCGTCGAGGGCTGGACCCCCACCCGGGCCACCGATCTCTGGGCCTTCGCCCTTCTGGTCGTGGGCTGTGGCGCGCTGTTCGGGCTGCGGCGGTCCCCGTCGTTGGCCACGGCCGTGGCGGCCGTGGCCTACGGAGCGTTCATGCTCCTCGGCTACGAGTTCGGCATGTCCCTGCCGGCGATGGCCGCGGTGTTCCTCCTCGTCGCGTGGGGCGGGAGCCGCACGGTCGCCGTGGTCGCGGCGATGGCGTGTCTCGCCTCCACCCTGCTCTGGGTGAACACCCGGGCCGAGGGAGTCGCCGACCCGGGGGTGTCCATGCTGATCTGGGTCGCCTTCGGAACGGTCGCCGCCGTCTTCTTCTACGCCCCGATCCTCGTCGCCGAGATCGTCCGCACCCGACGACTGCTCACCCGCGGCGCTCCCGCGTCTCAGGAGTCGGCTTCCTGACCGCCTTGCCGATGGGAGGCGCGCCAGAGCACGGTCATCGGTGCGGCGGTCGAAGGAGTGCGGCGAGGGCGTCGATCGTCCGTCGCGCCACCAAGGCGCTACAACCGCGATCCCCCGGTGGCGTCGACGGTCTGTGCCGTGACCCAGCGCGCCCGGTCGCTGGCCAGGTAGCTGATCACGTCGGCCACGTCCTCAGGGGTGCCGACCCGGCCGAACGCCGAGACGGCGGCGGCGCCGTCCCGGGCGCCGGGCGCGTCGATCCAGTCGGCGTTGAGGTCGGTGTCGATGATGCCGGGGGCGACCGTGTTCACGGTGATGCCTCGCTGGGCCAGCTCCGGTGCGACGGCCCGCATCACTCCTTCCAGTCCGGCCTTGGAGGCGGTGTAGGCGAGATGGGTCGGTGCCGCGACACGCGTGTAGCCGGTCGAGACCGCGATCACCCGTCCGTCGTCGTTCAACGACGCGGACAGGTGGTGCAGCAGGAACAGCGGTGCGGTGAGGTTCACCGCCTGCACACGCGCATAGGTCTCGGGGTCGAGGTCGGAGAGCACCTGAGCGCCATTGATGCCGGCGTTGCTCACGAACACGTCCGTGCCGGTGAAACCGTTCTCGGCCACCGCGCGCTTCCATTCGGCGGCGATGGCCGCTGCCGCCGTCTCACCTTCGGCCAGGTCGGCCTGGATGAGGACCGGCGTCGCGCCGTGCGAGAGCACGCGCTCCGCCGTTCGTTCGCCGGCGGAGCGGTCACGTCCGAAGTGGATGCCGATCAGCGAGACGCCGTCACGGGCCAGTGCCGCCGCGGTGGCGGAGCCGATCCCCCGGGACGCGCCGGTGACGAGAGCTGTGGATCGAGACATGAATCCTCCGTAGTGATCATTACGAAATGCCGTCATGGGATACCGTAGCAGTCACTATGGAAAAGACTCGCAAGGCAGGACGCCCGCGCTCATTCGACCCGGATCAGGCGTTGGACCAGGCGCTCCTGGTGTTCTGGGAGCACGGTTACGAGGGCGCGAGCATGGCATCGCTCCAAGCCGCCACCGGGTTGACGGCTCCCGCGCTCTATCGTGCGTTCGACTCCAAGGAGCGCCTGTTCGAGCTCGCTGTGCGGCGCTACCAGGAGCGATACGCCTTCGCCGCCCGCTCCGACCTCCCATTCGCGGAGGCCATCGCCCACTACCTGGACCGGGCCGCTCGGGAGTTCACCACCGACCCCGGACGAGGGTGCCTCGTCTCCACCGGGCTGCTCGCCACCGGCCGCGACTCCGAGCTCGCCGCCGCGGTGGTGCGGGCGGAACGTGACCAGGCCCTGGCGAACCTGCGAGGTCGCATCATCGACGCCCGGGCGCGCGGGGAGCTACCTCCAACCACCGACACCGAAGGACTCGCGCGCACCATCGGAGCGTTGATCCAGGGAATGTCCGTACAGGCCCGAGACGGCGCCGGCTACCGGGAACTCGCCACCATCGCCACCGCCGCCCGAGACCTGCTGCCAACGGACGTCCCCGGGGCCTGACCTCGGCGGAGGCTACTCCGCGCGCAGCACTCCGCCGTACTCGTAGCCGCGGCGGGTGTGCTTGGAGGCGCCGAGGTAGGGGGCGACCACGGGGTGCGGGTCCGGCAGCGGGGGCTGGTCGGGGTCGGGGCGCCAGTCGTTGACGTCGCACAGACCCGGGGGCACCGGGTCAAGGCCCGCGAGCAGGGCGTCCACCTCGCGGGGTTCACGGGTACGGAACGTCATACCGATGGCCGCCGCGTTGGCGTCCACCTCCGCGCGCGTCGACTCGATCTCGGAGACGACCGCCGACAGTGCGAGGAAGCTGCCGGGGGCCGCCGGTTCGAGGCAGCCGAACGCGATCCGGCGCACCTCGGAGTCGTCGGGGACGTAGTGCAGGATGGAGAGCATCAACACCGCGACCGGCCGGGAGAGGTCGATCAGCTCCTTCGTCTCCGCGGCGTTCAGGATCGCCTCGGTGTCGCCGATGTCGGCCTGGATGAAGGCGGTCGAGGCGTCCTTGGCCAGGAGCGCGCGGCCGTGCGCGAAGACGATGGGATCGTTGTCCACGTACACCACCCGGGCGTCCGGGCGGAACTCCTGGGCCACCTCGTGCACGTTGTTGTCCGACGGCAAACCCGACCCCAGGTCGATGAACTGGTCGATGCCGGCGTCCCGCGCCAGGTAGCGCACCGCCCGATACAGGAACCGGCGGTTCTCCCGCGCGACGTCCACCGCCTCGGGGTACTGCTTCAGCCCCTCCGCGGCGGCTTCGCGGTCGATCGCGAAGTTGTCCTTACTGCCCAGGTGCAGGCCGTAGATACGGGCCGGTGTGGGGCGATCGGTCGGGATCGCGGGCGGTGGCGCGCCCGCGTCGGGTTCCCGGGCCGCCTGCCGCATGAACTCTGTCGGGTCTGCCATCGTGTCGGGCTCCTGGGGGGAGAGGTCCGCGCCACCGACAACCGTCGTGGCGCCTGGCGTCACGGGGAGTGTAGAAGCCGAACGGCCGACGCAGGAGGCCCAGAAATCGGAGCGTGGCGACCCGGGCCCCGGTGGCCCCGGGCCTCAGGTCGCCACGGTGAACCTCGCCCTCAGGTCCGTGGCGTTGGTGCCGTGGCCACGGACACCGCCGGCCGCGTCGCGCCGGGCCGTAGCGTGGCGACCACGAGCAGCGCGGTCACCAGCAGCTCCTGGAAGACGCGCCGTACCCAGTTGAGCGCGGTCCACGCCTCGACCTCCGCGAGGAGCTGGCCGGTGACCACGGTGTCCGCCGGTAGCTGCCCCCACGCCATGGCGGTGGGCGCGAAGTACACGGCGCTGACCATCCGCATGCCGTAGAACGCCACCATCGCGACCAGTAGCAGCGTGCGGCGCCCACGGTCGTGCCAGTTCAGCATCACCGCCGCCGGGAGCAACACCCACTCGAAGGTCAGGTGGACCGTCATGAAGTAGAACCCGAAGGCGGGGATCCGCGTGAACTCGAACGCCGACTGCGCGTCGGGCGTCAACAGGTCGCCCAGAATGGCGGCGCCCAGCGACATGAAGGCGATCGCGCACGCCACGTAGAGCGGTATCTGGGCCCAGCGGGGCGAGCGCTGCCCCCGGGCCGCGAGCCGTGGTGCCAGGAGCATCGCGATCACCCCCCACACCAGCCCGAACCCCGCCAGCGGGAGCGAGGCGTCCACGGCCACTCCGGACACCGCGCCGAACCCGGTGCTCGCGAACGGGATGAGCAGGAGTGCGGGACGGAAACCCGTCGATGGGTGCGTTGTGGATTCGCCGGAACGCATGGAATCCCCCAGGTGCGTCTTCTCGGTGGATGCGCGGGTGCCGGCGCTGGTCACCCGGGCACCGAGTGACTCCGTACCCTCCGATTCTGCGCCTGGGGCCTACAGTGTGATATTGGGCACGTCACCCACGTGACCCTGACGTCACCCGGAGTGGCGAGTCCGGGGATGGGGTCGAGAGATCGGGTGTGACCTGGGCGGACATGTGGCGCCACGGCGGGACCGCAGCGGCGGTCGGACTAAGGGTGTCCCCAGTGCCAACTGACCCCTTCCACCCGGCCGTTCGCCTGTTCGGCGAAGTAGGGGAAGTAGTCAGGGCTCAGGGCGTCCTGCCACGCCACCAACAGCGCGCCGAGGTCGGTCGGGTCCCCGACCGGGGTGTACAACCAGGCCTCGTCCGCCTCGCCACCCCGGGGGCGCAGGTTGACGAACACCTCGTCCTCGAACTGGCTCACGATCAGGCGGCCGGCCGGACACGGGTACTCCAACGACGTAAACGTCGCACGTTGGATGTCCATGTCGTCGGGCCGCCAGCCTCCGTTCCAGAGCACGTCGGCGAGCGTCCGGTCCATCCGCTCCGGTTCCGGCCGGGGATCCACGACGGACACGAATCGTTCATCGGTGCGCATGTGTTCGAAGTCGGTGTCGTCACGGATCTCCGATCGGAGCGACGGCTTCAGCTTCAGCGTCGCCGCGATGTCCTCGATGGCCGCGTCCACGTCGCCGAGTTGGGCGTACGCGGCGGCGCGGAACCAGAACGTGTTGGCGTGCCTCGGTTGGAGTCGCGCCGCCGAGGTCGCGGCCGCGACGGCGAGCTCGTGCCGGCCGGCGGTGTGCGCCGTGGCCGCCTTCTGGTACCAGCCGGGGAAGTAGTCGGGGAGCCGTCGGGTGAGTTCCTCGAGCAGGGTCAGCCCCTCGGCTCCGCGGCCCTCCATCGACAGACACTTCGCGTGTTCGATCAGTGCTGGGCCGACCTCGTACCCGAGTTCGACGCACTGACGGTACTCCGAGCCCGCGTGGTCCGCCCCGACGAGCCGGAGCAGCCGCGCCCGTTGGAAGCGGGCCGGTGCGTGGCGAGAGTCGCGCTGGATCGCGGCGTTGAATCCTTCCAAGGCCAGGTGGGGTTGGTCGTCGGCCAGAGCGGCGACGCCCCGCTCGAACCACAGGGCGGCGCTGCCGCCGGCCGGGTCACTGGATATCTGCCGCTCCACGGTGAGCAGCGCCCGTGGGGCCGGCGGACGGGTTGACTCGCTCCACTCGTTGTCCGGGTCCCAGTCGACGGACAACAGGAAGCTGGTCGACTCGTTCGTTGCCACGTCGAACCGGTGGATCGGGCACAGCAGGGACAGGGATTGCAGCAGCGATCCCAACGTCTTCGCGCATCGAACGGAGTTCTGGTGGGTGCCGATCACGTCCAACACGGTCGCCAGCTGGTCGCGGTTACCTCGCCCTGATCCGAGATCGAACACGTCGATGTCGAAGACGGCGGGAGAGCCGAACGTCGACTCCTCACCCTCGGGCAGCCACACGGTGAGTCGGAGTGATTCCGCGAGGGTGGGGAGCACGCCGACCATGTGGTCCACGCGCAGGGTCGTTCCGTGGCCGGTGCGCAACGCTCGGCTGACGGTCGCCGGTCGGCCGGGTTGTGTCTGGAACCAGCCGGCTTGCTCGAGCCGGGCACCAACGTGCCGGGATCGGGCGTCGGCCCCGGCGGGAGCCGGGGCGGGGGAGCGGGGGGCGTCGGGGTGCCGGACTCGATGCCACTCGTCGTCCTGGCCCATTCGGTGGACGGTGGCGTAGGCCGCGAAGAGTGCCTTGCCGAGCTCGAGCAGGTTGTCCTCTGTCAGGCGGTGCTGCCAGGAACGCAGAACCTCGATGAGCCGGTCGGCGTCCTCGGGACGGTTGATCCCATCGACCTTGAGCAGGAAGTAGCTGTCGTCACGGGAGACCCGCACACGGGTCTCGACTCCGCCGTTGATGTGGAGGTTTCCCGCGCTTATGCGCAGTGAGCCGCGGTCGACGTAGAACGACTCCAGCTCGTCACGGAGCTGGGCCTCGTCCGGGCTGGTCCGCCAGCCGACTGCGGTGAGGGCCTTGTGCAGCCGGTCCTCGACGGGATCGGCGTAGGTGATGTCCTCGTCGGGAGTGCTGTGCCACGTGGTGGCGGTGACGGTGCCGCCGCTCGCCGTGGCCTCAGTGGTCGTGACCGTGCCGCGGCCCGTGGGGCGGTCGTCGGAGTGGAGGTCGTCGTCGTGGTCCTCGCCGTCGCCGAGCTGGGAGGTGAGCGGACGGAGGCGTCCACCGTCGCCGTGGACGAAGACCTGGCAAACCTCGAGGAGTGTGGCGATCGTGGCGGGGACCAGCCGATCGGTGTACTGCTCGTGCCGTCCGGACTGGACCAGGACGTCCAGCACCGTGGTCAGGGTGTCGGTTCCCCGTCCCGAGGGACCGAGGAAATCCACGAACACCCGCACCTCGGCCTCGGGGGTGTTCCACTGGAGGTCAAGGTATTCCGGTAGGCCTCCGGGTTCGCTCGCCACCACGTAGTCGCATTTGCACGCCCAGCCGAAGCGGCGCAGGGACACGCTGGCGACGAAGTCGGTGGCGATGCCCGCGTCCCACAGGATCGTGTCCGACGCCCATCCCGCGGCGGTCAGGGTGGAGATGATCCGGGACCGGCGTTCGTTCTGGGCGGTGGTGAGGTCCCCGGCGAGCGGCATGGAGGGAGGTTCCTGTCCGGACGGGGTGGAGGTCTGCTCCACGGGAAACGTGCGGTGTCGAGGGAAACCTAGGGTCTGGCACCGACATTTCCGTCTTGTCCCCGCGCGGGGCGCGCTCGCTCGTCGGCTGTGGTGTTGATGGGTCAGCCGTCGCGTTGTGCCCTGATGCCAGCGATCACCAGATCGAGCACCTGGTCGAAGTACGTGTTCTCGACCGCCAGGGCGTCGGGCTCCGAGACCGCCGTGGTCCGGGCGTTGTCGTGGGTCTCCGGGGCGGTCGCGCGGGTGGTGCGCATGGCGACCGTGGTGATCGCGGCGCCGACGAGTTGGTGGGACATCGCCCGGATGGCGACGGCCTGTTGCTGTTCGGTCCCGCCGTGGTCGTGCAGCGCGGTGATGATCCGCCGTGACAGGGCGACGGCGTTGGGTCCGATCAGCGGGCGCGACCCCGCGAACTCCGCGGCCCAGGCGTGGGCCGTCAACGCGGCGTAGAACCGGTGCGCGGTCCGCTTGACGGCGACGTCCCAGGTGACGTCCGGCCCGGGTAGGTCCGCGGCGGCGCCGGCGAGGATCTCGTCCACGGCGAGGTCGACGAGGTCCTCGCGGCGTTCCACGTGCCAGTAGAGGCTCGTGGCGTGCACGCCGAGCTCGGCGGCGACCTTGCGCATGGTGAGCGCCCGGGTGCCCTCCCGGTCCAGGAGCGCGATCGTCGCGGTGACGATGCGTTCGCGGCTGAGCGCGGGTTGGGACCGGCGGCCACGCGGAGGGCGCGCGAAGACGCTGTCGATCTGCGGGGCGTGGGGATCGTCCATGTCTCTCACTCTACCCAGAATCCTACGTTGTTGGATTCAATCCAACAGTGTATGGTTCCGGCCATGGCAACCCACACCGCTCCGTCACAGGAGCACACCTCCACCTCCGCACCGGACCTGGCCCGCGCCACCACCCTCGCCCCGCGCGGCCTCACGGCGTTCTTCGTGATCGCCTTCGCGTTCTCCTGGACCGCCTGGTGGGCCGGCACCACCCTGGTCGACCTCGGCGACCCCATGCCCGTCGTCATCCTCGGCAGTTTCGGCCCGATGGTGGCCGCGATCCTGGTCACCGCCGCCACCCAGGGGCGACGGGGAGTCGGCGCGCTCTTCCGGCGCTACTCCCTCCGACACCGAGGCGGGATCGCCCCCTACGTCATCGCCGCCCTCGTCGTCCTGGCCATC
Organism: Spiractinospora alimapuensis; assembly: GCF_018437505.1. Lineage (NCBI taxonomy): Bacteria > Bacillati > Actinomycetota > Actinomycetes > Streptosporangiales > Nocardiopsidaceae > Spiractinospora > Spiractinospora alimapuensis. The sequence continues at coordinate 4,060,159 of NZ_CP072467.1, forward strand.
GCCGCCTCCGCCGCGGTGCCCGTACTCCTCGGAGAGGCGTTCATCGACGAGGGCGAACTCAACGCCGCCCTGGCCATCGTGCCGATCCAGTTCCTGGTCATCGCCCTCGCCGGCGGTGGCAACGAAGAGCTCGGCTGGCGTGGCTTCGCCCAGCCACGGCTTCAGGGCGCGTTGCCTCCGCTGGCGGCCAACGTGCTCCTCGGCGGGATCTGGGCCGTGTGGCACGCACCGCTGTTCGCCGTGGCCGGCACCGCCCAGGCCGACATGTCCTTCCCGGCCTATGCCCTGCTCTGTGTGGGTCTCACGGTGGTCCTGGGGCACGTCTTCAACGCCGCCCGCGGCGGTGTCCTCGCCCCCGTGCTGGCCCACGCCGCGATCAACGTCGTCTCCGGCCTCAAGGCGACGCTCGTCGGCTCCCCCGCCAGCCCGGTGGAGATCGCCTGCGTCGCCCTCGCCGCGCTGCTCCTCATGGCCGTCACCCGCAACCGCCTGGGCCTGCGCGCACCCGCCGCGGAGACCCCAGACCGTTGACCGGCAGCCCACCCGCGGACGAGGACGCCGCCGACCGTCACCCCCCGACGTTTCGCGGCGTCCTTCGCGTGCCCGACCGGGGCCGCGTCGGCGTCCGACGGCAGTTCGACGCCGCGCGGACCGCGCGGCATCGGCGCGATCGTCCTACACCGAGCGCGAAGGTCGCCGCGTGGGCGCCGGCCCGCGCCCACGACAGGGCGTCCCGCGCCACCCGAAGCAGCCCCTCACCGGTGGTCCCACCGCGCTCGTCGGCCACCGCGACCGCACCCCCAGGGCTCTGGGTGGCGGCGTCCCTGTCCGTGCCGGACACCGACGCCGGAGACCGGAGCCCGAGCACTCGCCCGAAGACCGCCATGGCGAGACCGCCGATAAGGCCATACTCAGCGCACCGCCCAGACCCCTGCTGATGTCCGGGACCGCGACCGCCGTCCGGCCCGGTTCTCGACGTGATCGTGCCCGTCCCCTCGGCTCCTGTGGCGCGTCACCACGGCGCGTGTCGCCACACGGGACAACGGAGCACACACGCCGCCCCCTCGGGCTTCGCCTCCGGGTCGATGACCGACGCCTCCTCGACGGAGCCGGCCAGGGCGACGAGGTCGACCCCGGGGGAGTCGGACCGAAGTCGGACGTACCTCCCGTCAGGGGACTCCATGCGTACCTCGGTCCATCCTCGTGGCCACCGGTCCTTGGTGTCCGCCAGCATGCTGTCGCGGAGGGCCGCCCGCATGGTCACCACGAGCACGCCGTCCCGTTCCTCGCACCTCTCCTCGCGGGGTTCCACGCCGGGCTCCGCCCCGCACTCCGCCGGGTTGAGCACGTCGGAGTCGAAGGCGTTCGCGGAGTCGCCGCCGTCGGGCAGGGGGACGGGCTCGGATCCCAGCAGGACCGTCCGCCCCAGCCAGTCGCGGTAGACGAACTCGGGGAACACCGACTCGTCGTGGACGTGGGCCAGTCGCCACCCGGAGGAGTTCAGGACGGACACCGAGGAGTACTCACCAAAGGCCGCGGCGGCCTCCTCCCGCTCCCCTCGGGCTTCCACGAGACGCATCGCGCTGTCGGCGAGCAGGAGCGACGCGGTCATCGCCCCGAGAGCACCGGCACCCGCAGTCCAGGCCGCGGAACCCTCCCCCCGAGCCACAGCGTCACGAACACCAGGGGAACCGGCAGCGCCAGGAAGAGGTACACCGCCCAGCCCCAGACCTGTATGTGGCTCTCCAACGCGAACACCACACAGAGGATCGCCGCGGCCCCCACCAACAACCCGATTCCCAACGGCGCCCGCACCCTCCGCGCCCGCAACGCCACACCCGAGGCCACGGCCGCGCCCCCCGCCACCGGCGAGAAGAAGACGAGGTTCTCCCGAATCGGCTCGTTGTAGCCCTCGTGCGCGACCAGGAACCACAACACCATCGCGAGCATCGTCGCCGGCGTGTGCACCAGAGCCACGACGACGATGACCCGAAGCCGAAGCTCGTGGGGCGGGGTGGATGCCGCCCACCGAGCACGGCGGATACCGAGACCCGATTCGGCCGATCGTCCGAAGCGCATACCTCAAGATCGAAGCGCTACACGTCGTCACCGATCCACCCAACGGCCACATGTGGACGCGGCGACCCCGTCGAATTGATCGTGAATCGGGGGCTATGTCCGTGGATTCGTTTTTGACGGCGGCGTAGTCCGTTCCCAATCGCGACCGCCGAGCGGGACTCACCGCGCTGCCCACCCCATCGTCACGCTGAGGCGGTCACCCCAGGAGAGCCGGTGCTCGCCGACTCCGTCGGCGGTCGTGACTCGCGACCGCCGCAATGTGGCTATCGCGTCCTCGGGACCAAGGCCAGTGGCGCGCAGGAGAGCGTAGGAGAACATGCCTGTCCGATGAATCCCCGCTGAGCAGTGGACGACGACGCCGGCGCCCTCGCGCAGGATCTGGGTCAGCCCACTCAACGCACTGGCCAGCTCATGGTCGCGCGCTGGCGGGGGGACGTCCCCGTTGGCGAGTTCCACCCAGACCCACTCCAGACCCGCCGCGCGAGCGGCGGCCCCGATCTCCCGCGCCCCTTCGCGTGTGGACAGTAGCGAAACCAGGTGGGTCGCTCCCAACGATCTCATCGCGGGGAGCGACTTCACCCGGGGGCGATGCGACACCGCGATCGTTCCAACGCCGATCGCGACGAAGTCCAGCGTCAGAGCACGAACCATTCCCGGACGGTATCGCTCTGGCACGACCCGTCACGCCCCCCTCCCCATGCCCATGACGTGTCCACCGTCCCGGTCGTAGCTGAGCAGGCGGGGGTCGATCGCCGTCGCGGCGACGTGGGGATCTGCTGGGCGATGTCCTCGCTGACCTCGCGGACGAGGTCCTGGAGCGGCTGGTCCACGACTGCCGGGGGCACGGGGCGCTGGCCACAAGACGCGGCGAGGTTCGCCATCTGGAATCGGGGCGACAGCTATTCGGTTATCCGGTCCAGCGCGTCTCGAGACGTGGATTGGTCAGGAGGTTCAGCATGTGGGGACTTCCGAACGCGGTCCCGTTCCCTGATTCGCCCCAGCCCGTCATGGGTGTGTCCGGCGCGTCGTGGTTCGTCACGTCGTTGACGCGTACGGTGCCACACCGCAGTGAGTTCGCGACGGCCGCGGCGGTGTCCGTGGAGCTCGTGTGGACACTGGCCACCAGACCAAAGGGTGAACGCGCCTCGAACTCCAGCAACTGCGAGATCCCGGCGAACGACCGGATCCCGGCCACGGGCCCGAAGACCTCCTGGTTCCAGATCGGCATCGACGCGTCGACTCCGCCGAGGACGACGGGACGCATGAACCGTGACCGGATGACGGGGCCGAGAAGGAGTTCCGCTCCCGCGAGGATCGACTCCTCAGCGATGGTGGCCACGCGATCCACGGATGACTCGTCGATCAGCGGCCCCATGTCCACGTCATCGACCGCCGGGTCGCCGACGATGAGCCGTGCCGCGCGATCCACGAACGCCGCGGAGAAATCGTCGAGGACCTGCTCCTCGACGAGGTATCGGCCCGCCGCCATGCAGATCTGGCCCGAGTGCAGGAAGCCGCTCCGGACGGCGCACGCGGCGGCGTGCTCGACGTCGGCGTCGGCGAACACGATGAACGGGTTCTTACCACCCAGCTCCAATCCGCACTTCTTCAGGTTCGCCCCCGCCAACGCGCCCACTCGTCGACCCACGGGCGTGGACCCGGTGAAGAGTACCGACCCGACCGCGGGGTGCTCGCAGAGGACCTCGCCGACAGCGGCGTCTCCGGGGAGCACCGTGAGGAGCCCGCTGGGTAGGCCAGCGGCCCGCAGGATGTACGGGAGCAGGAGACCACCCGAGACCGGTGTCCGCGGATCGGGCTTCAGCACCACCGAATTACCGGCGGCGAGCGCGGGCGCGAGGCATCGCATCGCCAGGACCAGCGGGGCGTTGAAGGGAGTGATGACGCTGACCACACCAACGGGGCGAAGATCCACCGACTGGTCGCGGTCACCGGACGTCGACACCGTCCGTTCGATGTACGGAGCGAGCGTCGCGGCGAACCGAACCTCGGCCTTGGCGGCGGCGACCTCCCGCTCGGCCTTGGCCCGGGTAGCTCCCGCCTCCCGGGTCAACCAGAAGACGAGCTCCTCCCGGTGCGCCTCGATGGCGCGTTCGAGGCCAGCGATCGCCGCGCAGCGCTCCTGGGCGGACACCTCGCCCCAGCGACGTTGATGTTGGGCCGACGCGGCGATCCCCGACGCGGCCTGGGCGCTGTCGGCGATGGCGACGGTGGCGAGCCGCTCCCCAGCCACGCCGTGAATCTCACGTCGCTCCGTGGTCCGCTGCCAGGCGCCGTCGGCGAATACGCCGAACTCAGTCCCTACGCCGGCAGTCACGCCGAGACCTCCATCGTCCACAAGTCGTGCCCGACGTGGAGTTCCCCCTCGAATCCGCCGGCGCGGACGTCGTCCGCGAAGCCCCTCTCCTCCTCAGCCGTGGTCGGCGAGGGTTCGAGATGGGTCAGGACGAGCCTGCGGACACCGGCCTTCGCGGCCATGCCGCCCAGGGCCACGCAGTCGGCGTGATACTCGGCGATGTAGGTACGTCCAGACCCGATGAGCGCGGGGCGAACCGCCTCGTGCACCAGGAGGTCGGCGCCCTGAGCCAGATCGGCCACCTGACCACACACCCGCGTGTCGCCACTGACGACCACGACGGTTCCGTCCGTGGCCGTCACTCGGTACGCCACGGCGGGGTCCACCGGTTCGTGCTCGACCTTGACCGCTTCGACGGTCAGGTTTCGTCCCGTCCACACCCGCTGGACCGATCCGCTCGGCTCGAACTCCAGCCAACTCGGCCGAGGGATCGCGGCGCGGCCGGTGTGGAGTCGACGAACCCGCTCGTCGTCATCCCACAGATCGAGAACCTGACGACCGAACCGCGTCAACGGCCCGGCGGGGGCCACGACGTCCAGAGGCTCCGTGGCACCCAGTACCCAGCGTGTGATCAACACGTCGGGGACGGCCATGAGGTGGTCCGAATGGTGGTGCGTGAGGAACAGCGCGTCGAGTTCCTTCACCGACACGTTCAGGTCCGCGAGACGACAGACCGTACCGCGTCCAGCGTCGATCTGGATCAGCTCCTCGCCGCATCGAACAAGCGTGCCGGCGCCCGCTCGCCCGGGCGAGGGCAGAGGTGTGCCGGTACCGGTCAGGGTGACCGAAGTGATCAAGTGTTCTCCTCAATTCGACGCGGAGACTCAGCGATCCGGATTCGTGCTGAGCCACATGCGAGAGATCGTGTTCGCCGCGGTCCGGAGCGCGTGGACATACCGCTGGACGTGCGCCGTCTCGTCGAAGGGGTGGACGATCGACAACGCGGCGACGGCGTACTGGTCGATACCGAATACCGGGGCGGCGACGGAGATCGTGCCGATCGAGTTCTCCTGGGTGGCCATCGACCACCCACGTGTCCGGGTCGTGGCGAGATCCTGACGCAGCGCGGAGGCGGTGCGAATGGTGTGCTTCGTGACAGGTGCGAGCCCCGCGTCAACGATCTCCTGGACCCGCTCGGGAGAGGAGAACGCGAGGAGTGCCTTTCCGACGGACGTCGAGTGCGCGGGCAACCTGCCCCCGACACGAGCTGGGGTCGCTACCGCGCTGCGGCCGGACAACTGTTGGACCACGAGCACGCTGCCGTGCTCCAGTACGCCCAGGTGCACGTTCTGGGATGTCGCCGACTGGATGTCCTGCATGATCGGGAGGGCGACCTCGCGCAGCGCGTTGTGGAACGGAGCGCGCATGCCGAGTTCGAACATCTTCCCACCGATTTGGTACTGACGTTCTACTTTCTCCAGGAATCCCTCCTCGCAAAGGTCGCGAAGGATGCGCAACGCCGTAGAGGTCGGGACTCCGCTTCGGCGGGAGATATCACTGAGGCTCAGCGGGGTAGCGCTCTTCTCGAACACCAGAAGAATGCGCAGCACCTTGCGGCTCGCGCTCATGGGTGTGGGTTCCCCATCGTTCGCGGGGGCCGCCTCGGATCCAGTCATCGCGCGGTGTTTCTTTCCGCGGAGTCGACCATGACTTCGATCAATCTCGGGCCGTCAACGGATCGTTGTTCCCGCCACGCCCGTGCGAAGGCGGACTCACTGGTCACGCGGGTGGCGGCGACGCCGTACCCCTCGGCGATCATCGCCAGGTTCGAGTCTCCGAGATCGGTGCACGGGAAGGTCTCCGCCGCGCGGGCTCGGCCCCCGAAATTCTCGAGCGCCAACTTCACGGCCCGGTAGGACCGGTTGTTCAGGACGACCCAGGTGATGGGGAGGTTCTTGGCGACCGCCGTGTGCAGGGCCTGAAGCCCGAACTGGAACACTCCGTCGCTGACGATCGCGTGCACGCGTCCGTCGGTCGCGTGGGCGACCCCGATCGCGGCGCCCATACCCCACCCCAAGGCTCCGCTTCCCGTCGCGTGGAACTGCCGTCCGGGCCGGCGGGGAAGGCCTCGCAGTAGGGTGCCGGTGGCCGTCACCGCGTCGACCACTACAGGGCTCTGATCGGTGGCGTCCTCGGCCATGATCCGGGCGACCGCCCCAACGCTCAGCGCTTCGGTCGACGGCGCGGCCTCCGTACCACCCTGGGGCGCCGGGGAGGTGACCTCGCGCAGCCATGAGGCCCGGGCCGCGGCGGATCGAGGATCCTGATCCACGTTCGAGAGTTCTTTGAGCAGTGCTTCCACGGACTCCACCGGCGCTCCCACGAGTGGCAGCGACGGGGAGATGACGTCGGTCGGATCGCTCGAGACGTGGATGACCGTGTCGCAGGCGTCGAGCATCCCGTTGTCAGCGTCGGGCTCGAGGAAGGGAGGAGTGCCTACGACCAGTGCTGTCGCGCCGGCGAGAACATCTGGTCGCCACGAGAGGACACCGGCGTAGTGCGGGTCGGCGGTGTCGATCGTCTCTCGCTCCAGCTCTCGCCAGGGTGCTTCGAAGAGTGGAGCGTGGAGCAGGCGGCTGATCGCCACGAGATGGTGCGCGGCGGATGTGTCGGCGACTTCGCGGCCAGCGACGAGGACGACCCGCGACGATGCCGCCAGAGCCGCGCTCGCTTCGGCGATCGCGGAATCCGTGGGGCGACACGTGGCCGTATCCCTCGATCCAGTGATGGTCGGGACGGAGGCCAAGGCAGGCCGTGCGAGTAGGTCCTGTGGGAGTTCGAGGTACACCGGACCGGCTGGGTTTCGCTGGAGCCGGAGGAGCGCGGCGCGTAGGTCATCGAGCGCGCTGTCGCGTGACTCCAGAGCGCCAGCCCAGACGGCGAACGGTCGCGCGACGTGAGGCGATCCCGGGGTCTGGGTGAATCCGCGGCGGTTGCGGTTGGCGAGGGGCTTCGTCCCGTTCAGAACCAGGACCCTCGAGTTTCCGACCCGTGCCGCCTCGGCCATCGACAACCCATTGAGCAGGCCGACGTTGGCGTGCAGCAACGCGACCCCAGGATGTCCGGTCGAGCGCGCGTAGCCGTCGGCGGCGGCGACGGCTACTGACTCGTGCGTGGTGAGCACCATCGCGCATTCCGGATGATCCAGCGCGGCGTCGAGGATCGGAACCTCGGTCGTTCCGGGACAGGTGAAGACGACGTCGGCACCCGACCCCCGCACCATGTCGATTACGTCGTCAGCGAGTGTGCGCGACATTGGCTTTCTCCTTCTTCCGTCGTCCGCGTATCCCGGCGAAGGTCAGCGCCGCGACGGCCAATCCGATGATGATGAGCGCTGGTGTCGAGTGGAGGAGGAACGCCGGTCCGTCGATGCTCAGGGCCAACAGGAGATTGCGTTCCAACAGGTCGGCCAGCACGAAGCCGATGATCAGAGTCGCGCGTGAGTACCCGTGCTTCTTCATGAGATAGCCCAGGACACCCAAGGCCAGCACGACCGGGATACTCGCGAAGGAACCGTCCGCCTCGACGACGCCGAAGAGGGCGAAGGCGAGGATGGGGGGAACCAGATAGACCGCCGGAACGAACGTGAGGCGGGCCAAGGGGCGGATGGCCATGACGCACAGCGCCACCCCGATGACGTTGGCGATCACCAGGACGAAGATGACCAGCCACAGGAACGCGACGTTGTCGGTGAGGAGGTCGGGCCCCGGGCGCACGCCGATGATGACCACGCCGGCGAGTACCAGGGCGGTGATCGGGCTCCCCGGGATTCCGAGCGCCAAGGACGGGGCGAGGGACGCGGAGTCGGTCGCGTTGACCGAGGCGTCGGCCGCGATGACTCCCTCGATGCGTCCCTTACCGAACTCCTCCTTGTGCTTGGAGGTCCGTTTCGCGGCTCCGTAGGCCACGAACTGGGAGGACGCCCCGCCGATGCCGGGCAGTAGACCGATCAGTGATCCCAGGGCGCTGCTCTGCAGCACTGTTCTCCAGTTGGCCGCGAGATCGCGGAAGCTGGAACTGAGGGGATAGCGGCGATAGGTCGCGCCTTCGGTGTTCGCGATCGCGCCGCCTCGGGCGATGAGTTCGAGCATCTCGGCGACACCGAACAGGCCGATCGCGACCGCGGCGATGGAGATCCCGTCCCACAGGGACAGTTGGCCGAACGTGTAGCGCAGTGCGCCGGTGGAGCTCTCCTGACCGATGAAGGCGATCAGGAGGCCGAGCCCGCCCGCGGCCAGTCCCTTCACGACGTTGCCGTCGCCGAGGAACGCCAGGAAGGCCAGAGCCAGCAGCGCCAGGATGAACAGTTCCGATGGGCCGATGATCGTGACCAGTGGGTAGGCCAACGGCAGGAAGAGGACCAGGACCACCGATCCGACGACGCCGCCGAGCGCGGAGGAGATGAGTCCGGCGAGAATCGCCCGCCCCGCCTCTCCTCGTTGCGCCATCGGATGCCCGTCGAACAGGGTGGCGATTCCGGCCGGGGAACCGGGTACCGCGAACAGCACCGCGGTGATCGTGTTCCCGGTTCCACTCGTCGCGGCCGCGCCGATGAGGAGCCCAATGGCCGACGCGGGATCCATCGTGTACAGGAACGGAAGGATCAGCGCCAGGACGAGATGCGCGCTCAGGCCAGGGATGATCACCACGACCTGACAGAGGGCCACACCGACGAACATCCACAGGAACGTCTGTGGCGTCAGCATCGCCAAACCGTCGAGAACGCCTTCCATCAGCGAACTCCCTCCCGCGGCGTACGGCGACGCCCGCTCATGAGATCCGTTCCAGGAATACGCCTCGGTAGAGGCTCTCTCCGAGCAAGACCTCGACTATCACGAAGAACACGGCAGTGGTCACCGCCACGATCGGGACCACGAGGCGCCAGGGCTGCCGGCCGCGCACCTGGGCCAGCGCCGCGCCGAACACCCCGAGGCTGGCGACCGCGCCCACGAGGTAGAACAGCGCCGTGAAAGCGCCCAACCAGAGGAACGGGTTCGTTCGGATGGCGATGGCGAGGCTGGACCGGCGCGGCCGGCGGAGGTGGCGCGTCTCGGAGATCACGATGAACAGCGCGAGGGCGGTCATGGGAACGGCGACGGTGATGGGGACGATGCCCGCCCGGTCGGGGAAGGACGTGGCCATGACGGCCGCACCCACCCCGACCACGACGAAACCCAGCGCCAGCGCTACGGCGGAGAAGCCGCGGTTCTTGTCGTCGTCCATGCCGCCCGACTCCGAGGCGGTGGCCGGATCGGTTGTTGTTTCACTCATCGGCGTCGATGAGTTCGAGGTAGCCCGCCGGAGGATCGAGGAGCGCGTCGATCCGGTCGGCCACCTCGTCGCCCGGAACGAACTCCGTCTCCGGGTCCAGCGTGAACCCGCGTTCCTCCATCTCCGCCAACATCTCCTCATCGCTCGCGGCGTTCCAGAACGCTTCCCGCAGTTGTTCGAGAACCGGATCCTCGATCCCGGCGGGGCCGGCGACCGTGAAGAACAAGGAACCCATGTCGATGTGGGTTTCGAGGACCTCCCGCTCAGCGTCGTCGACATCGTCCAGATCGAGCGCGGTGGGAATGTCGGGAAAGTCGGGGTGCGGCTCACGGGCCAAGCGAAGGAGGGGGCGCACCTCGTCGAGCCGCCCGATCTCGTTGAACGTGCGAACCGGACCGATGACGCCCTGGGCGTCGCCCTGCGCCATCGCGGCGAGTCGTTCACCCTGGTCGGCGTAGCCGGTGACGAAGTTCGCGTCCCAGTCCAGGACCTGGACGAGGAGATCCTGACTCGTGTTGCCCAGGGAGCCGATCTCTCCGGAGGCGAAGGTGAAGTCGTCGGAGTCCACCGCCTCCTCCAGCGACTCGATGTCGGAGTCCGAGGACACGAAGAACATGTGGTCGGCGTCGGCGAAATTGCCGACGTACGACAACTCGGTCAGGTCGAAGGTGACCTGTTCGACTTCCTGCATCTGGGCGATGGCCATGGAGCCCATCTGCCACAGGATGAGCGTGGAGCCGTCGGGGTCACTGCGGGCGAGGTCGGACATCGCGATCATGCCGCTGGCGCCGGGCTGGTTCTCAACCGCGACCGTCGTCCCGAGTTCCTCCTCCAGGCGAGGAGTGATCGCGCGAGCGAACGTATCGAACGAGGAGCCCGGTGGGACGGGGACCAGCAAGGTGACACGGTCGGGCAAGGCGTCCTCGCCCTCGCCACCACGGCTGGCACACCCACCGAGGGCGAGAACGGTGGCGACCACGAGAGCACCAGCGCGGACCGCTGTTCGCGAGCGGTGGATCATGAGTTCCTCCTTCAGCATTGCGTAGTTGATCATGCCTCTGTGAGGGAAAACTCAGGATCACTTTGCCGTGGAGCGGCAAGAATTCTGTGATCATGGTCGCGCCTATCGCGCGCCAGGGCCCGTGGAGCTGGGAATCGTAGCAGGTCAGAAGGGGTTTGGCCATGTCAGGGGGAGTGGCCGTAGCGTGCGGGAAGCGTCCTGACCGCTCGCCGGCGCGGTGGAGCTTCGGCGCCGCCCGGGTGTGACCTCCTCACCTCACATCCCCATGACGTATCCGCCGTCCCGGTCGTAGGTGAGCAGGCGGAGGTCGATCGCCGTAGCGACCAGTCGTGGGCAGACCTCCTTGATGTCCCGTGCTGGAACGCGAACCGCGATACCGAGTCGGGAATACAGCGGTTCGTCCTGGGAACGGTTGAGCGGGAGTATCTCGGCCTGGGGGATGTCCTCACCGACTCCGCGGACGAACTCCCGGAGCGGTGGCGCCAGGACACCCAGGGGCACGGGGTGATCGTCGGTACGGATCCGTTGGTAGTACTCCTCGGCCTCGGTCGGGTTGGGCACGCGCGCCGCGTGCTAGAACGCCAGGTCGACCGTTGGCGGGGCCAGGGGCTGCCAGTCGAAGACGGACTTCCAGCGTTGGTCCCCGGTCACGTAGTCCTGGAACGCCCGCGCCATCGCGCCGAAGTCGGAGACGAGGACGCGGAAGTGCCGGTCCTCGCTTCCCTCCCGGAACTCCAGCCCGTAGACCCCGTCGTCGAGGCCGCCGGCCGGCTCCCCCACGCCGACCTGCATGAACCAGCCGGGTTCGTGCTCCAGGATGGCGAACCAGTTCCGTTCGGTGACCTGCCCCAGCAGCGCGGGAAGCGCCCCGGGGTGGGGGTTGTTGACGACGCCGCCGTCGCGGAACTCCAACCGTGGGCCGTCGGAGGCCACGATCTCCGGTGGGTTGTGGATCTCCCCCTGTCGCGGGTCGAAGCACACGAGTCCGTGTCGCAGTGCCATCTCGACGATCACCGGGGCGACGGCCGTGGCGTGGGCGAAGCCCATGGTCATGACGGCGAAGAGACCATGCTCGTGCCGGGGTGTCATGCTCCAGGGCGAGGCTTCCACCGCTTGCGTCCCCAGCTCCTCCAGCGGGGGATAGACCCCCATCAACTCACGATGGAACCGGTCCACCCGCGCGTCCGCGACGATCGAGAGCTCCGCCCAGTCCGGATCGCCCACTCTCTGGTCGTCGCACAGCCAACGGTGCGTACGCAGCGCTCGCGCCGCCGTGACCGGCTGGTTCTCCCGCCACACACAGAGATCGAAACTCAACGTCCGCACTCCAGGGTCGGTCAGCTCACCGGACGCACATGAGACGGCCCTGGGTCGGTGGGGGATCCGCGCCGAGCGAGGAAACGGGCGCGGGGATCCACAGCGCGCGTTCGGGATCCGGACTCCTTGACCGCACGCGGTCAGGCACGGCCCGACGTGCCACCGCCATCGACCTCCGTGGCGTCCCATCACTCAACGTCGCGGTTGAGGTGCGTGGAGCCAAGGGGAGGCGGAGACATGAGCTACTACGGCGCTGCCCAGCCAGAGGTTCGACCATACCGGTTCTGGTACTGGGTGGGGGCGGCCCTGATCGCGCTGGGGTTCCTGGGTGGAGCCACCAGTTGTGGGGTGGGCTTCGTGCGGATGGTCAGTCTGCCGGAGTTCGTCGCCGAGTTCCCCTCGGGCGACCAGGTCGAGTTCGAGGTGACGGAGGTCGCCGACCCGGACCGGGCGTGGGTGCTGTACGTGGACCAAGAGCACGTCAGCACCTCAGAGGTCGACTGCGCGGTCACTGGCCCGGGCAGTCAGCCCCAGCTCGAGGAAACCTCGTTCGAGCACTACTACGGCTCGGGCACCACCTACTGGGAACGCCTCGGAGTGATACGGACGACCGCCCCCGGCACCTACACCGTCACCTGTGACAGCGATCGCGAACTCGGCTACGGGCTCGCCTACGGCGACAGTGACTCGGCGGCCGTGAAGGGGATGGGCGCGGTGGCGCTCTCCACCGGGGCGACCTTCCTGCTCGGTGCGGTCAGCGGGCTGGTGACCATCCTCGTCACGCTCGCACGCAGGCGACGGCACCTTCAGCGGGGGCCCGTACCCACGTTCCGGGCGGGACCGCCGCCGTACTACGGGTAGGGAACCCGACCGATCGCCCTTCTTGACTTCAAGTTAAGTGGAACTCCTATCGTGCGGAGGGATCACGCCAGCGACGATCGAGAGGGGCGGCACCCATGCGTGTAGTACGTGCCAAGGAGTTCGGTGGACCTGAGGTACTCGAACTGACGGAGGCACCCGATCCGGTCCCGGCCTCGGGGGAGGTCGTCGTGGACGTCGCCGCGGCCGAGGTCCTGCTCCTCGACGTCCAACTACGCAAGGGCTGGGGGCAGGACTACTTCACGCTGAACCCTCCCTACGTTCCCGGCGCCGGGGTGGCCGGCGTCGTGTCGGGGGTGGGTGCGGGGGTCGACACGACCTGGATCGGGAGTCGGGTCGCCGCACCCCTCTCGGTGGCCGGCGAGTACGCCGGAGGTGGGTACGCCGAGAAAGCGGTCGTCGACGTGGACCACCTCGTCCCCGTCCCCGACAACGTGGAGCTGGTGGAATCGGTCACCGCCCTGTCCGACGGTGTCATGGGGGTGAGCCGGATCGAACGGGCCCGCATTGGCCCCGGTGACGTCGTGCTCATCACCGCCGCCGCGGGAGGGATCGCCGTCTGGCTGATCCCGGAGGCGGTCCGCGCGGGCGCCCGAGTGATCGCGGCCGCCGGAGGAGAGGCCAAGCTGCGCGCGGCGGCGGACCTGGGCGCGCACGTCACCGTCGACTACACCCGTCCCGACTGGGTCGACCAGGTCAGGGTCGCACTCGCCGGCGAGACGTTGGCCGTCGTGTTCGACGGCAGCGGCGGCGCGGTTGGAGAGGCCGCCATGCGGTTCACCGGAGCCGGCACGCGCTACTTCGCCTACGGCTCGGCGGGCGGAGAGTTCGCCGACATCGAAGGCGAGGCACGACGGCGCGGCGTCGAGCTCTTCGGGTTCGACGAGGACTTCGAACTCCGTGACCAGCGCCGATGGCGCCGTACCGCCTTCACGTGGCTGTCCGAGGGGCGAATCACTCCGCTGATCGGCCAGGTCGTCCCGCTGTCCCAGGCGGCCCAGGCACACACCGCGATCGAGGCCCGGAAGGTGGTGGGCAAGACCGTGCTCGTTCCGGACGCGGCGCCTCCACGACCGCGGTAGGCCCGCGAGCACCGTGGCGTGGCAGCGGCTTCGTCGCCACAATGGTCGGGACCGAGAAACGCGCGACGGCGCCAAGCCCACCGCCCGTCCAGCCGAACCCACGCTCCGTCAGTGGGAACTCCCCACCAACGTCGATGATCGTATGGCTGTGACCAGCGTGTTTCTTTCCTGATGGGGCTATCGGTTCCTCCGAGGAAACTCCGTCAGGACCGGAACACTATTCTCATTCCATGAATCTTCCCGCGAAGAATTCCCCTCCCGGCCCAGGGCAGCCGAAACCATTCGCTATCGGTGACGCTGTGTTCGCAGGGTTGATGATGTGTATTCCGCTGGGCATGATCGTCGTGCCCGTCGGCATCATGATGGAGATGTGGTGGCTGATCGTCATCACACCTCCCGCGGCCATCGGCGCGGCAGCGCTGACCATGCTGATCACCAGGGCGGTCGGAGGTAACCAGGCCATCCGCCGGGGCTTGGGTGTCGCCGCCTCGACGCTGGGTACCGCCGTCGGGCTCTTCGTCGTGTGGTTCGGCGTGTCCTCGTTCCTGAACGCCGACACCTGCGACCCTCAGATCGCCCGCTGTGTCGTCGTCATCAACGGCGTGATGAGCGGAGAAAGCACCGAATCGGTCCGAGGCCAGCTCTTCAGCGCCTTCATGCTGTCCTTGGCGTTCATACTCCCCGGCCTACTCCTCATCGGCTTCTGCGTTCGGACCATCGTGAAGACCTTCCGGTCGAAGACGGCGGCGAACTGACGCGAGGGGGCGAACGTCACACGCGGTTCTCGCCCCGGACAAGGCTTCGACCAGGCGCGGGCTCGGGGCCGGGCCGTCGGCCTTGGCGTGCCCTCGGACGCGGCGGCCCGATGGCGGGGGGACCGTTGGTCCAGCGCTCGTGGCTTCGGTGGCTGGGCGTGGTCGCTGCGCGGGTCACCGCCGCGCCGTCGAACGGCTACTCTCCACGCGTGGAGACATGAGTCGAGATCACGAGAGAAAGGCCCAGATGGACCTTCCGCCGCACCCCCTCGTCGTCCACGTGCCGGTGGTCCTGATTCCCGTCTCCGCCGCGCTGCTCGTCCTCGCCGTGGCCATCCGGCCACTTCGGGAGTCCCTCGCCCCCGTATCCGTCGTTCTCTCGGCTCTCGGCGCCGCGGGTGCGACGGCCGCGTTTCTGACCGGAGAACAGCTCACGAATCAGCTCGGGGCTCGGCCCGAGCACGAACAGTGGGGCCTGCCCACGGTCGTCTCCGCTGTGGCCCTGACCCTGGTCGCGTTGGCGTGGACCAGCGCCTGGTGGCGGCGGCGTGGCACGAGTCAGCGGGACACGGTGGTCACCACGCTCCTCGCGGTGGGTACCGTCGTCTTGGCCCTCACGGCCTCCACGTTCACGGTGTTGGCGGGGCACTCGGGAGCCGAGGAGACGTGGGGCTTCCTGGCCGCGTAGCCGTGGGCCAACAAGACACTTTCGTGGGGATCGTGCCCCGTCAAGGAGCCGTAGTGATGCGTAAGAGGCTGACCGTCGTTGCCGCCGCGGTGCTGCTCGTGGCCGCGTGCGGTACGGAGGGAGCGGATCAGGAGACGCCGGACACGGACGGGAGTGAGGCCAACGCGCCCGACTCCGATCCCGAGAACACGGAACTCACGCTGGAGGCCGTGGAAGCCAATGACTCGGAGGAGTCCTGCTGGACCGTGATCGACGGCGTCGTCTACGACCTCACCGACTGGATCTCCCAGCACCCCGGCGGCGCGAACCGAATTCTCGGGCTGTGCGGTACTGACGGGACAGAGCGGTTCGAAGGCCAACACGGAGACAACCCCGGCCCGACCAACCAGCTCCAGGAGTTCGAACTCGGCCCGGTGGAGTGACCTGAGCTCCGAGTGGTGAGCCGGGCCTTGGGACGCTGGCGCGTCGGGTTCGGGCGAGTGGCCAAGGCCTCGGGGTTATCTCAGCAACATGCTGGGACTACCTCTTTCGGTGGAGGTGGGGCGGGAGACGGTCGACTAGGTTCGGCCCTTCGACGTCGCCTGACGAGAGGCCGCCCCATGCCTGACCGAAGTCGATCGCCCTACCGGTCCGAGCGGACGACGAGGTGGCGACGCCGCGGTGCCGTCATCGCCATGATGGCGTTCTCCGCCGCCGGTATCAGTGTCCCGGCGTGGTCGGACTCGGGGCCCGACACCGAGCGGCCGGCCCACGAATGCGCTGACGCCACCGAGGAGTGCGTCGGGGTCATCGAGGTCCCCAAGGACTGGAACGACCCCGAAGGGGACACCATCGAGGTCCCCTTCGCCTTCGTCCCGGCCTCCGGCGAAGGAGAGGCGCGGGGCACCATCCTCGCCAATGAGGGAGGTCCGTTCGCGCAACTTGTGGGAGTGGAGTCGGTGACCGAGGTACTCGGTCCGGTGTTGGAGGAGCGGAACCTGCTCATGGTGGAGATGCGCGGGTTCGGTGACGCGGCCCCGTTGGACTGCGGAGAGTACGACATCCTGGTCCCGGACTCGATCGCTGAATGCGCCGAGGAGCTCGCCGAGGACGCCCCCTACTTCACGATGGCGCAGGCGGTCCATGACCACGACGCCGTCAGGTCAGCGCTGGGCATCGACACGCTGACCCTGTTCGGCAACTCCTACGGGACCATGGTCATGCAGTCCTACATCTCGCACTACCCACAGCGCGTCGACGCGATGATGCTCGATGGCGTCCTGAACATCACCGACGACGGCTACACCGACACACTGAATCGCTTCTTGCACCAGCAGGCGGCTCTGGAAGGCCTGGCGGAGGTCTGCTCTTTCTCCGATGCCTGCGACGATCTTCCGGGGGAGCCCGCCGACCGGCTGACCGAGGTCGTCGAGCAGCTACGGGAGGAGGGCGCCACCGAGGACCTATTCACCCTGTCAGCACCTGTGATCAACAGTCAGAACATGCCCGATCTTGGCCGTGAAACCAACGCCGCGCTCGCCGCACGGCTGGACGGCGACCCCGCGCCGCTGCAGCGGACACTGGTGGAGTATGCCATCCCAGAGGGCAGCATGGACAGGGCGCCAGACCCCGCGTTCCTGAGCTACAACTGCAGCGACGGTGAATTCCCCTTCGATCGCGACGCCTCCCGGGAGGAGCGCCGCGCGCAGCTCGACGACTTCTACGAGACAGAGCAGCCCTTCGCGCCGTTCACCGTGGAGGAGACGATCGTGGGACAGCTAGGGGTCAGCGAGGCCGACTGGTGCGTGAACTGGCCCGCTGGCGATGGCCCGCCGGTCGACGTTCAGGCCGACGTGCCGGACGTCCCCGTCCTCATCACCAGCGGCGGCCGCGACACCGGGACCCCGACGTCTGGTGCCCGGCGTACCGCCGAACGCTTCCCCGGGGCCACGCTGATCGTCATGCCCTACGAGGGCCATGGGAACGTGTACCCGTCCGGCATTGAGGAGCTGGACTGCCCGACCCACCAAGCCCGGGACTTCCTCAGCGACCCTGAAACACCGGCCGCGGACCACGGCTGCGACGACCCCCCGTACCTCGCCCAGGGGGCCTTCCCGGAGACGGTCTCCGACCTCGGCGACCTGGACGTCGCTGATCTCTCCGGTCAGGAGGCGCGGGCGGTCCACGTGTCCTTCGCCACCGCGTCCGACGCCGCGGTCCGCCGCCACCCCGCCGCCTGGCGGGCCCTAGAGCTCGCGGAGACCACGGGGATCCGTGGCGGCGAGATCACCTTCGACGACGACACGGCCACGATCGGGCTCGACTCCGTTCGCTACGTGGAAGACGCCGCCGCGACCGGCGAGGTCTCACACACCCCGACCGGCGACGTCGACGCCGACATCACCCTGGACACGGGTGACGCCACCCACGAGGTGACCCTCTCCTGGTCCCAGATGTTCGCGGGAGAGACCACCGACGTCTCCGGCAGCATCGACGGCACCCCGTTCACAGCCACGATCCCCGCACCCTGACCACCGGCCGTCCCAGCCCCGCCCCACCCGCTCGGCCAGGGCGGGGCTCTTGGGAGAACACGCGTGCGGTCGCCGCTGGTGCGTCTATCGGCGGGGGCGTCTGCCGCGACGGAGGGCGGCGGCTCCGATCGCCAGAACCGCCCAGAAGCCGCTGGCCGGCATCGCGGCGGAGCCGACGGCGCCGATGGCGGTGAGGGCGGCGCCGGCGTCGCGTTGGGCGTCGAGGTCACCGGCCTTCTCGGCGGACCGCAGGAGGTGGCCGCAGAGCATGAACATCGAACCGCAGGTGACGAACCAGAACGCCGTGGCCCTGTCGCCGAAGTCCGGGACAGCGTTGACGAACCCACGCCGCGCGATGTCCCCGAGAGCGTCCCGGTAGAGGACCGCGCCGTAGACGATGTGGGCGGCGCCGACCAGTCGCAACGCGCCACTGGGCGCACCGAAGGCCCGCCAGCGGACCAGGCGGGAGAGGCGTTGGTTCACTACGCGTCCTCCTGTCAGCCGACGGCGGGCACCAACCGCCCGGACGGCCGGGCCCGACACCAGACGTGGCACCTGTCTTCAACGTAGTGCTACCCGGCCGGGGAGGACCGGCCGGGATCTGGCGACGTTCTTGCCGTAGGTCCGCTCCGACGGAAATTCACATGATGACAACATTCGGATGTTCTGAGTATCGTGATCGGGTCATTGTGAGGGAGGAGCGGTCGTGGTTCGACTGACGCGGGTTGAGCGACAAGCGCGCACACGCGCGGCGGTACTGGCGGCCGCGCGGCAGGAGTTCGTCGAATGGGGATATGGGTCCGCCCACGTCGATCGGATCGCCGAGCGGGCCGAGCTGACGCGTGGCGGGGTCTACTCGAACTTCCCGAGCAAACGCGCTCTGTACCTGGCGGTGCTCGTCGGCCTCGTCGAGGGCGCCGGCGTCCCGTCGGTCACCGAGCCGCCGCGTTCGGTGTCTGAGGCACTTGGGGCGTTCGCCACCGCGTGGTTGGAGCGTCTCCCCCTGGGCGACGACACGGGAGACGGTCGTCTGCGCCTGCGTTCCGTCTCGCCCGTCATCGAGGACGACCGCGACCGTCAGGTGCTCGCCCAGCTCGCGCGTTTGGAAGCGCTGCTGCTCGCGCTCGGGCTGGAAGCGTGTGAACGACACGACCCGAAGCCGCGCCGGGTGCGCGTGGCCGAACTCGCCATGGCCATGCTCACCGGGTCGAGTCTTCTGGCCGAGGTGGCGCCCGGTTTCGGCGACCCCTTCGACCGAACCGTGGCCGTGCGGCACCTGGCGGCGCTCGAGCTGGCGGATACCTGGGAACCCGCCCACCTGCCCCACGTCGCGCCGGCCACGGTGTGTCAGGACGTGTGGGCACCCCCGACCTCGGCGGTGGATCACATCAGCGGAACCAGGGTGGACCTCGACGCGGACGGCCTCGTCGTCGTCCTTGGGCCGGCACGTCTCGAGGCGGTGGAGGAAGCGGTCCGCTCCGCTCGTGGCGCGGAACCCGTCACGGTCGCCATCGTCACCAGCGACCCGATCGAGACGGGCGACCTCGTGCGGCTCCGCGTCAGTGACGTGATCTCGTGCGCCCGCCGCGTGTTCCCAGCCCAGACCTGGGCACCCCTGAGGCTGGTCATCGACGACGCGGCTCGGATCGCCACGGCTCTCGGCGTGGCGGCCATCGACGACCAGGTCGAAGCGGCGGCGCGTATCCGCGGGGGCGCCATCGTCGCCCGGGCGGAGGGCTATGGAGCCGCCCACGCCGCGGCGACCACCGACCAGGACGCGCGAGGGAAGCCGGCGAGATGACGCCTCCGCCCCCTCGTCCTGTGCCACCAACGACCTCTCGAGGCGAACACGATGAGTACTGATCACTCCACCCTCCCGGCGGCGTGGGAGTCCCGGGACGAGTCGCACCTGCTGCGCGCGGTGCGGCTCGCCGGATTCGCCGACACCGAGGCGGTCGCCGACCGTTGCGACCGCCCAGCCAGCGTCGTCGGTGACGCGCTGCGCGGCCTCGAAGGGCGTCGCCTGATCGAGCGCATGACCTTCGCCGACGCGGGTGGATGGATACTCACGGAAGCGGGGAAGGCCCGTGACCTCTCGTTGGTCCAGGAAGAGCTCGCGGTCTCCGGAGCGCGGTCCGTGCTCCAAGCCACGGCCGACGTCTTCGAAAGCACGGTCAATCACCGCCTCGTCCGGACGATCACCGAGTGGCAGTTGCGCCCACCCACGGGCCAGGAGGACGGGACGGAGGAGGTCCTACGGCGACTGACGGACGTGGCCGAGACTCTACGGGACCTCATGGCCGACCTCGTCGACGCGCTGCCTCGGTTCGGTCGCTACCCCCGGCAGTTCTCGGCGGCCCTGGCCAAGGCGCGCGAGGGCGACGACCAGTGGGTGGCCGGCGTGGGCCGGCTCTCCTGCCACGTGGTGTGGGCCGAACTCCATGAGGACCTGCTGTCCAGTCTTGGTCGGGGCCGCTCCGCGGAGCCCCGAGGAGGTCGGTGACCATGCCCACCCGCACCGTCTACCTCGCGCGGCACGGGTCGGCCGACGCGTGGGGCCGGTTGACCGACGAGGGCCGCGAACAGTCCCGGTTGCTCGGCCAGCGGCTCGCGCGGCTGCCCATCGACGTAGTGTGGCACTCCCCGTTGCCCCGGGCGGTGGACAGCGCCCGGATCATCGCGGCGGAGATGGGCCGCGTACTGGTCGACGAGGCCGCGGAACTCGTCGACCATGTCCCCTTCGTCCCCTCCAGCGACGACATCTCCGCCTCCTGGCTGGGGTTCTTCGACGGCTACGACCGCGCCGAGGCCGACGCCGGCCGAAGGACGGCGGACGGGCTGGCGGCCCGGTTCGGCGCACCAACCCGGCGTGCGCGGCGCCCCACCCACGAGGTGGCGGTGACGCACGCCTACCCGATCGCGTGGATGGTGCGCGACGCGCTCGGCGCCCCACCGGCACGATGGATGGCACTGGCCGGTATCGCCAACACGGGGCTCACGGTCGTCGAACACGCCGATGGGGAACCTCCCGCGGTGGTGATGGTCAACGACATGTCCCACCTCCCGACCGAACTACGGTGGACGGGCTTCACGGGTGGGAGACCGCTGTGAACGTCGTGGACCTCGCCGACGCCGATCCCGCGACCGCTGGCGGCAAGGCCGCGCCGCTGGCCGAACTGACGCGGGCCGGCTTCGACGTGCCGCGAGGCTTCGTGGTGCCGGCCGGCGTGTACCGAGCCGCGGCGGCGGCGCTCGGTATCGCCGAACTCTCCGTCGATCACGCCGCCGAGGCCCGGGCGCGCGTTCGCGACTTCCGGCTCCCGAACGAGGTCGTCGACGACGTCTCCCTGGCGCTGGAGCGCCTGACCGACGGGGCGACGACCGACCGTGTCGCCGTTCGTTCGTCCTCGATCACGGAGGACGGACGGGAGGCGTCCGCCGCGGGCCAGCACGACAGCGTCCTCGCCGTGCGCGGAGCGGAGCGGGTGTGCGAAGCGATCCTCGAGTGCTGGGCGTCGCTGTGGACGAAGCGGGCTGTCGGCTACCGGGCGCGACAGGCCAGCCGGGACCCGGACCCGAACGCGTTCGCCACGGCGGTACTGGTGCAACGGTTCGTCGACGCCGACGTCTCGGGAGTCATGTTCACCGGAGCCGCCAGCGTGATCGAAGCGTCATGGGGAGTGGGAGAGCCGATCGTCGCCGGCCAGGTCACCCCCGACTCCTGGCGAGTCGGGGACTCCGGGATTCTTGAGCGCCGGCCCGGCGTCAAGACCGAGCGCGCCGATCGAGACGACGCCCGTCTCGTCACCCGACCCGTAGTCGTTCCGGAACGGACCCGGTTGTCCCTCACCGACGCCGAGGTCCTGCGACTCCGGGCCCTCGGAGACCAGGTCTCCACCACTCTGGGCGGACCCCGGGACATCGAATGGGCCAGCACGGCGGATACCACCTGGCTCCTTCAGGCCCGACCCGTGACCGTGCCCGTGCCGGATTCCACGGCGCGGCCCCACCAGCCCGCCGGCCCCACCGCCCTCACCGGAGTGCCGGCCAGCCCAGGAACCGCGTCCGGACCAGTGCGCGTCGTGCGTGGACCCGCCGACTTTCCGAGGGTGCGCCCCGGCGACGTTCTCGTCTGCCGTGCGACGGACCCGGCGTGGACACCCCTGTTCATGGTGGCTTCGGCCGTGGTGACCGAGACGGGCGGGGTGCTCTCCCACGCGGCCATCGTCGCCCGGGAGGTCGGGATACCCGCCGTCTTGGCCGTCCCTGAAGCGACCCAACTCCTCACCACCTCGTCCACCGCCACCGTCGACGGCCACACCGGCGAAGTGACGACGGATTCCCAGGCCCCGGGGGCGGTGTAGTGGCACTTTCTCCGCCCGCGGCGGCGCGGGTGGTGCGGACTCGCTCCCGTCGGTCAGGTCTCTGGGTTCAGCATCGTGGCCGCGGTCGCCATGTCCGCCTCGGTGCGGGTTGTCAGGGCGTAGAGGGCGAAGCCGATGGGGGAGGCCTCCCACAGGTGGCGGGCTTGGGCGGCCAGGCCGGAGTGGACGTGTCCGCCGGCCTCCGCGTAGGCGTCCAGGGTGACCCCCAGCATCTTCTCGCCCGCGGCACCGTACTGCGCGGACAGGTCCCGGGCCGGGTCGTCCACGCGCGCGGTCGTCCAGTCCAGGACACCCGTGATCGCGCCGTCGTCGGCGAGCAGGACGTGCGCGGGGTAGATCTCCCCGTGGGTCATGACGGTCCGCTCCGGCCAGCAGAGGTCGTCGGCCAACCACGCCTCCCACGCTTCCGACAGGGCGGGCGCGACGGTGAACTCCGAGCCAACCCGCGCGATGTCGTCACGCCACGCCTGCCGCACCCGCTCCGGCGTACGGACCTCGACCCCGGCGGCCTCGGCCCGCTCAGGCGTGACGGCGTGCAGGCGCGCCAACAGACGCCCAAGGCGGGCGGCGTAGTCCGGGCAGGCGGGGTCCATGTGCCACACGGGCTCCCCGGCGTCGGTGAGGGTCAGGCCAGGGGCACCATGCAGGGCCGGATAGGCGACCAACTCCGCCGTACGAACCCGCCAGTCCGGCACCGCGACCCCATCAGCGGCCAGAACCGGACCCACCAAGTCAAGGACCCGCACCTCTGCGGCCATACCGTCCCCAACATCCCCCCGACGCGGCACCCGCAACACCCACCGGCGCCCACCCTCGTCAGCGGCCATGACGACCCGATAGTCCAAGCCGGCCTCGATCAACACGGCGCCCTCGACGGACAGGTGGAGGCCGCGGGCGGCGGCCAGAGCGATGACGTCCTCGATCGTGTTCACGAGACAACGCTCTCACCCACACGGGGCTGGAGGCGATCCGATGCTGAGGGGGTTGGGATACCGTCTCCGAGAACACGAACAATCCAAAGTCGGACCAATCCGACTTCCGAGGCGAGCTGAGTACGAGGGGTATGCCAGAAAGAGCGCGGGCGCGGCGCGATCAGCGGGTGGTTTCCAGGACCTCCACCGGCCCAACGCCGGAGTGCGGAATGTCGGAATCCGCCCACACCTACGCCACTTCATTCCCCGCTCCTCCTGCGGTCAATCTCTATTCGTCCTCGAAACGCGGCACAGTCCGAGTTTCAATTGGAGGCGGCGGCGAGCCGGAGGTGAACCGGGCCCTGCTGCATTCCCTGATGAGGGATCACGGTTTCGAGATTGACATAGACGATTGTGTCGCGAAGTTCGAGGCGCAACTCGCGGAACTGGCTGACCCGCACGATCAGATGCGTGTGGTCTTCGCCAATCTGAGCGCGGTCGCTCAAGGTAACGGGACTGAGCTGAGTTGGACGAGTCGCCCGTCATCGGCCTATTCAGCTACGAGAAGTTCGCCATGGTCGAGGATCTCCAATCCCCGACACCACTCATCGCCTCTCACGGTCTCGTGGCGGCTCTCACGGGATATGAGTCGTGATCGAAATTGTGTGCGCACAACAGGCGACCTCGGGCGCCGCCGATCTGGACGAGGAGCCACCATGGGA
The DNA here is from genome assembly GCF_018437505.1 of Spiractinospora alimapuensis. Taxonomy (NCBI): domain Bacteria; kingdom Bacillati; phylum Actinomycetota; class Actinomycetes; order Streptosporangiales; family Nocardiopsidaceae; genus Spiractinospora; species Spiractinospora alimapuensis. The sequence goes on from NZ_CP072467.1 coordinate 4,084,153, forward strand.
CGAATTCCTCGTGTGGGACTCCGATTCCTCGCAACATTTCGCTATTCTCGCTTCACTGGGTCGGCGCAATGTAAGGATCGAGGGGTCACCGGGCACACGAAAAAGTCAGACAATCACGAACATGATCGAGGAAGTGGCCGCCAAAGAAATGTGAGTGCTATTTGTCGCCGAGAAACGAGCCGCGATCGAGGCGGTTCCCGGGGGGATCCGGGCCTATTGTTCCGCCACCGCGCCGGGAGGCGAATCGACTCCCTCGGCGGATCCTGACAAGGGAAGGGCTCACCAGAGACGTTGCTGTCCGGAGGTCGGGCGGATGCGGGTCGGACCGCGGCTGCGGTTTCGCGCCTGGCGGGCGTTCGCGGTCTCGCCACCCCGTTCCGCGGCCATGACCACCCCATGCCCCTGGGAGACCCGTTGGGTCACCAGTGCACGCAGTTGCTCGACGGTAGTGCCGACCGTGCCGATGAGCCCTTCCTTCACCAGGTCGATAAACCGGCTGTTGTCCAGGTAGCGCGGCACGACTCCATAACCGAGTCTCCGTCCACCCCGAATTCCTTCAGTGCAAGGATGTTCCAGCAGTAGCCGCACGTAAGAGACAGGAAGGTACATTCCCCGTCCAGCGCCTTGGGAGCGCCCTGCGCCATCGGGCGTCCACTCGACGAGCTTGAGTAGACAGGGATCAGAGCCGACGCGCCAGTCTTCCGGACCCCGGGGAGCACAGCTGAGCGTGCTGATGTACTCAAGGCGATCGAGCTGCCTACGCAGTTGCTGGTTGACGAGGATGTCTCGCTCCGGCCCGAGCTTCTTGTACTGGACCAGGGTGAAACTGCGGGAGTTCTCGTGGTAGTAGATCAAGTCCGCGCCCAGCCGTCCTTCCACGGGGGTCGCATTGACGTTGGTAATCTCCAGCCGCCGGTCACCATCGGTGACCACGGTGATGTCATGCCGCTCGAGCCGGTTGGAATCGCGGTACCAACCCTCAGGAATCAGGGACCGAGCGTCGTGTTCGATCATGCTCTGTTCGGTCGGGTCGGTGATTAGCCCTGACAGGTATGGTGCCCCGTCGGTTGGCCGTCGCCAGGCGTTGATCGGTGTGGAGGGCAGATCCGCGATACGCATTGCCACGCGCAGCGCATCGCGCTCCATCCACCAGAGTTGTTCGACAAAGGAGTCGCCCTCAATACGATCCGGGTCGAGGAGTCCGCCGAGCCACTCGAGGAGTCTGGCAAGCGACGGATCGGCTCGACGCAGTGCGGCGAGAACGTCATCGCCCGCCTTCGGGGACAACGGAGCCGCACCCATTCGCAGGGCACGGGTGAGTTCGTCGTGCGTCGCCTCGTCCAGGTCAATGTCAGTGGAGGTGAAGGGGGCAGTCACTTCCCGAAGCGCTTCCGCCTTCACCCGTCGCCCGATTGTGGCGACCTTCTCGCCGCGAGCGCGGGACACGACCCCCATAGCGTGCAGGTGGTACCGGTCGGCATCTCCGTCTGTATCGGGGACGAAAACGAGGGCGACCTGGCTCTGCGACGAGGCTGGGGGCGCGGCCGAGGGGACGGTGGCCGTGAGAAATCGACTATGCCTGATCCGCAGGATGGTATCGCGCTGTTCCCACTCTTCCGCGGGAAGGGCGAAGACGTAGGGCACCTTCGGTAGCGTACTCACACGCCCACTGCCCCACAACACTCGCTCGCTGAGGGCTTACCAACCTGTTCGCCGGCGTCGGAGGGCCCATACTCCATTCGGAGAGCCGCCGGTGGTGTCGATCCCTCGGAGTGAATGGCAGGGTCAGTCAAACGAATGTGTCGTGGCTCTCGGAGCATCGGATGGAGCGCGGGACCGTTTGACAGGCACTCGTCCGGTAACCGGCAGAAGCCGTGTGTTTCGTACAGGCGCACGTTGCGAGGGGAGCTTGCCTCTACCTCGTGGTCGCGTCCGATTCAGGTGATTGGGCACCGGACGCGGCCGTGTCCGATGCCCAATTGTTTGGAGGCCCTGTGGACTGGCTGGTGGTGTGTTCAGATTGGCGCTCTGCGGCCTTGGACGGTGTAGGTCAGGTGGGTGGCGTGTGGTGTTGAGGACTCCGAGCTGACCTGTTTCAGGGCGACACGACTGTCGTCCACGCCTTCGAAGAGTCGGACGCCCTTTCCGAACAGGACTGGTGCGAGGGCGATCGTGAATTCGTCGATCAGGCCGGCGTTGAGGCACTGCACGATCGTCTCGCCGCCGCCGGAGACGCGGACGTCCTGCTCTCCGGCGGCGGCGCGCGCCCGCTCGATCGCCGCCTCGATTCCGTCGTTGACGAAGTGGAACGTGGTCCCGCCCAGACGTTCCCACGGCTCGCGCGTCTCATGCGTGACGACGAAGACCGGGCTGTGGAAGGGCGGCTCGTCGGGCCAGGAGCGCTCGCCGGCGTCGAACATCCGCTTGCCCATCACGTTCGCTCCGGTGCGCTCGAACGTCGCTCGGACGATGTCGTTGTCGCGGCCCTCCTCGCCCCTGCCGCCCAACTTGAGACTGTCTCGGAAGTAGCGCAGCCGAAACGCCCACGCTTGCAGCTCCATCCACTGCTTTCCCATCAGCGCTTCCGGGGACTCGGGCGCGATGAACCCGTCCAACGACATCGACACACTGAAGAACACCGTGCCGGCCATCAGTTCTCAACTCCGTTCCGCGGGGCATCGGCGACGTAGGCGGCGAGGTTGTCAAGCGTTTGCCTGCCGCCCTCGATCGCACCGTGCTTCTCGATCGCCTTGTCGCGTAGTTCCTTGGTGGGGAAGACGGTGAGCATCTCGATTTTGGTCGTGTCTCCGTCCGCCGTGAACGTGAGGACCGACTCGAACGCGTCCGGGTCGTCGCGGTGCTCGCCGTGGAGCATCGCGATCCGCTCGGGCGGAGTGATCTCGGTCCAGGTGATCCACTCGGGGTAGTCGGTGCCGTCCGGGCCTCGCATCGTGAAGTCCCAGACTCCGCCGACGCGGAACTCGAACGCCCGCGTCGTGGTCGTGAACCCCTCCGGACCCCACCAGCGGGCGAGATGCCGTACTGCCGTGAACGCTTCGAACACCAACTCCCGTGGTGCGTCGATGGCGCGGGAGATCACGATCTCTCGATCTCGTGTATCTCGTCTCGTGCTACTCATCAGCTTTCCCTCGTGTGTTCCTGCTTCAGGTCCTGCACGTATGCGTCCAGACGGTCGAAGCTCTCGTTCCAGAACCGCTCGAACCCGCCCGTCCACTCGTGGACCGAGCGCAGCCCCCGGGCATCGAGGCGGTAGAGACGTTGCTTGCCCTGTTGACGGTCTTGTACCAGTCCGACCTGCCGGAGCACTCGCAGATGCTTCGACGTACCCGCCTGCGCCAAGCCCAAGTCGTGCGCCAGATCGTTCACCGCGCGTTCGCCAGCACGCAGCAGCATCAGAATCTCCCTGCGCTGCGGCTCCGCGATCGCATTGAAAACGTCCGACGTCGTTGCTGCTCGTGCCATGACACCAACATATATCCATATAGGAATACGTCAACGGCCACACTGGACTTCCTCCGCGGCAATGCGTGGCCAAAAGAAGGATGGGGTAAGGCCCGGGTGGGCTGACCCTGTCTACATCCATCGCGTCGGATGGGCGGTGGCCTGCGATGGAGTCGTCCCGTTGGTCCCGTTGCACAACCATCGTTGCGGTGATTCTTCTGGCCGCGATCGACGGGGTGGTCGCAGGTTATGCACGCGTGGCCGTTGGTCTCGCCGATGGGTGGCGGGTGCGGGCTGGGCGGCGTTTCTATCGTGACTAGACGAGCCTTGTGCACCACCCGGTGCTCGTCAGGGTGGTGGCGAGCCCGCGTAGGCACCGCCTCAGATCGCTGGCCTCGCTGAAAGCACGGTCACTGGTTGCACCGGTCAGGGTTGCTTGCTCCGTGCTCGATGATGTTACGAATCCAGAAGTCTTGGAGCTCGGCGCAGTCGAAGTGCGGTGCAACAGCTCCTATGAGCGTGTTCGCCAACGCTGGTCTACCTTGCCTTCCGCCGGGCTGAAGTGTGTCCGGGAAACCAGTGCTCAACAGGCCGTGACACCCCCTTGTTCACCATCCAACGAAGCGAACGGCCTCTCAGGTGTCAAGGTGGTCGGTGAAGATACCGATCAATATACGATCCCCCAACTTCGAGTCGGGCAGAGCGAAGTGGATGCGATTACGGTGGCCCTCCTTCTTGGCGTGCCACTCGCAGCGGTAGACTTCCCCTCCGTATTTGACATCCCGCTGAGCGATGACCTTCGGCTTGCTTCGCGTGCTCGGGCTTTCCTGAGAGACGGTGACTCCCTTGGAGCCCAACCGAGCCTGCACTTGGTGGGCCTGACCGTTGCACGACGTCAAGGCTTCAGCGAAGTGAGCGTCGAGTACTGAGAGCACATGGACTGTCCAGTCGCGCATCTCGCGATAGGAGCCGTCGAAAGCCCCGAATCGGAGGCCGGGAGCGCAGATCAGGTTGGGAAACGCGCGGGTGGCGTGGTCCAGGAATTCCGCCTCCTGGATGTCTTCGCGTCTGAAGAGACCTTGCCAGAACACGGGCAGGCCATCTGTGTCGGTGAGGAAGCAGACCTCGCCGACGTGGTCGTCACCGCTCACGGAGAGCCAGTCATAGTGGCGAGCCGCGAACACCACGCATCCTGTGTTGTACCCGATGGTGGTGTTGTACAGGGCATAGCCGACAGACCATGCCGGGTCGATCGGCACGTCGGCAATCTGGACTTCTGTGGGAGTGTTCACGGCAAAGCCCTCGTCCCAGCTGGGGCACCGATCCAGTTGGATCCCGAGTAGTCGCCGGACGTCGGGCGAGATCCGGTCGGACTCACGGCTGAAGAGGAAGTTCCCGAGCTCCGTCCCGTCGAGGCACTGGGTGTCAAAGATGAGGCTGAACACGGCGACTGTGGCTTCAGTGCGCAATGTCTGGAGCGTCTGGCTGAGCCGGTCGAGGTGCCATGTGAGTTCGGCATCGTCGAATCCTCGGAAGTCCAGACTCGACTCGTCGACAACGAAGCGGAAGGCGTCACCGGCGCCGGACACGCGCCAACCTCCCGAGGTCGTGTTCGATCTGGTCGAAGAAGCCCTTTGGCCACGTGGCGAGTTCCCCGTTGGACTTGAGGCTGATCGACATCGCCCCGGGGTCCTCCGCGCCGAAGTAGAGCATTGCCACGTCCTCGGCCGGGATGACTGCGTCGTCCGCCGCCGCGATCCGGATGCCATTGAGGACATGGTCACTGTGCGTCTCTACGACGACCTGGACCCCCGAGCCCGCGACTCGGGCCAGGAAGTGTCCGATGCGGGACTGGCCGGCCGGGTGCAAGTGAGCCTCCGGGTTCTCTACGATGAGGAGGCCGCCGGGCTCTGCGAGCAGTCCGGCGACGATTATGGGGAGCGCATAGGAGACCCCGAAGCCCATGTTCGTCGGGCGGATCAGCTCGCCGTACACTCCGGGTTCTTGGAATCGGACGGTGCTGGCCGTGATACCGCTCGGCCACTGGGCGCTGATGCGGATCGGCCGGATGATATCCGAGACCCAGCCCTCGACCTGAGTGCGTAACGTGGTGACCCCGTACTCCTCAGTTGTCGGTGGATGCTGGAGTCCTTCCAATACTTGCTTGCTCTCGTTCACCGCCAGCACTTGGGCGGTGAACTCCCCCTGGTGCCCGACGCCGATCCTGCTGATGTCCGCGGCCGAGACGTTCAACTGGTCCCGGGGGCCTAGGCGTTCGGCACACAGATAGGTGAACCCGCTACCCCGTCTGGTCAGTTCTGGGAGAGGTGCCTCATAGGCCCGGTTCAGTTCGAGATAGAGGGCGCGTTTCTCCGGTACGACCAGTTCGTAGCGCCGGTGCTGTGCCCCGCTGTGCAGGATGAGCTCGATCACGGAGGTGTCCGCATCCAGCGGCAGGAGCTCCTGGGCCTCCCCCAAGGCCAGCCCATAGGGACCGTTGAGCTGGATGGTGTTACCGGATTGGGTCTCCGAGATCTGGCGTAAAAGCAGCAACGACTGGATCACCGTGCTCTTCCCGGTGCCGTTGAGGCCGCTGAGCACGGTCATGCTTCGAAGATCGAAGGCGCCTCTGGTGAACCGTTTGAAGTTGCGCGCCTCCAGCCGCGTGATCACAGTCCTGCCTCTGCGGCGCTCTGGGTAATCTCGAACCGGTGGCGGACTCGCCAAGCATCCCCGGTAGAGGCAGTGATGGCATTCAGATAGTCCACATTGTCGGTCATCAGTTTCCGGGCATGGGCCACGACCTGACCCTTGCGCCGATGCAGGTCGTCTTCACTGAATCGGGCGAGCGCGATGGACCAGGTCTCGAATAGGGCACGATTGAGCGGGTTGCGTGACTCAGTTCCCAGAGGCCACTTGCGGAAGGCGTGTGGGCCGAAGACAAGTGCCGCGTTTTGCATCGCCGTGCGGAACGCCATCTTAAGTTCGGCGACCTTCTCGTCCGGCACCATTTCGGGTTTGTCGAGGCAGGCCGTGGTGCGTTCCAGGAAGGCGTCCATAGCCGGTCGCTTCAGGTACTCGTCCACGCCTAGGAGCCAGAAGGCGGTGAAGCGCAGGGCGAGTTCGCGATCGACCATGCGGACGTGACCGAATAGATTCCCCGCAGCCTCATTGAACTCCTGCGTTTCGGCGAGCTCGCGGAGGATAGTGCGGCTGCGTGTCTGGCTCATGCAGTGGCGGATCTCCTGGGCGTTTAGCGGAGTACCGCCGGTGTTGATCCGTTTGAAGATGTCGTAGGTGACCTCTCGTGGAGTCGTCGGGTCGATGACGTGAACGACAATCTGGGCGTTGTTGATGCGCCGCTGCCAAGGTGCCGAAAGCTCAGCGAATCGATGGCCCTCCTCGTTGAGGTACTCCAGTCCCTTGAGGGCGAAACCGTCGGTCTCCCCGCCACGGACGTATGAGTTGATTGTGGAGAGTCGCTGCAGGCCGTCGACAACACGCAGCATGCCGTCGGCATCCTCGGCGAAATAGAAGGCCGGCAGAGGAATCTGGAGTAGGACCGATTCGATCAAGCGGGACTTCTGCGTCACCTTCCAGACCTGTCGGCGCTGGAAGTCGGGGGCCAGCTCCAGAGACCCGTCGTCGATCATGTCCATGACGTTGCGCAGTGAGAACTGCTTTGTACTGACTCTGATCTGGTCGGGATTCCACGGCTTACCGGATTCAGATTCCGGTGTGTCTGGCTCCTGTTCAGCCTCCACGCCGGTGCCACGATGGTCGAAGTGTTCTTCCACGATGTCCGTAGTGGGCTTCGTGTCCTCTAGCGCCATGACGGCGATCCTATCTGCGGGGCCGCTTCCCCTGGGCCGCATTCCGGACTGATAGGGGGAATCGCCCAGCTTCATCTTGTCCGGAGGGACAGGTTGCTGGATAAGGCTGCTGCCCGGCGTAAACGGAGGCGGTCCCGGTGGAGAGTACGAGATCACCCACGTCATCGCGGGCGAGGCGTTGCATCAAGGAGCGGGCTTGGGCCTGTCTCGACGTGAGGTCAGCCTCGTGGGCTGGTGGTGCCATCGGCGACGGAGGTGGCGCGGGCGGACCCCAAGCCGAACCAGTCGCAGACCGACCTCCCCCCGAGACCCGCCCGCGCAGGCCGCCGCCTGCCGCGCCGCCGGCCTGCACCATGACTACGACTCGGTCCACCGCTCACTGGGTACGTAGGCAGAGAACAACCGGATCGCCCTCCGGCTGTGCCCCCACGGTTTCGCCAGGCCCGCCGTCAACTCACCGACCCGAACCCCGCGGAAGGTTATGCACGACAGCTGAGGACTGAGCGCGCATTGCTCGCGGCAACCCACGAAAAATCCCAGGGCACCGGGCCCTGGGATCGAGATGTCGTGCAACTCTATGTGTTGCTATGCCTACTCAAGTGTCCGAGGGGGGACTTGAACCCCCACAGCCATTGCTGGCCACTAGCACCTCAAGCTAGCGCGTCTACCTATTCCGCCACCCGGACGTGGGGTGCTGTCGCAGCACCAGACAGGTCTAACGATAGCAAAGCCGGAGTAGTGGCGGTGCACGTTTTTGGGTTGGGGAGCATCATGGGGAGGACGCGAGGCTAAGGAGTTGGGTATGGACGGCGGTCGGCGGATGGATGTGACGGGGGAAGAGGAGGTTGTGGGGCTCTGCAGTGAGCTCATCGCGATCGATACCTCGAACTTTGGGGACCACTCGGGGCCGGGGGAGCGGGTCGCCGCGGAGTATGTGGCGGAGAAGCTGGCCGAGGTGGGGGTGGAGCCGGAGATCTACGAGTCGCACCCGAAGCGGTCCAACGTCGTCGTGCGGATCCCGGGGGCCGATCCGAGTCGGGCGCCGTTGCTCGTGCACGGGCATCTGGACGTGGTGCCGGCCGCGGCGGAGGACTGGAGCCGGCACCCGTTCGCGGGGGAGGTTGCGGACGGGTGCGTGTGGGGTCGCGGCGCGATCGACATGAAGAACATGGACGCGATGATGCTCGCCACGTTGCGGGACCGGCTGCGTTCCGGGCGTAAGCCCGCACGGGATCTCGTGGTGGCGTTCGTCGCGGACGAGGAGGCGGGCGGCACGTGGGGGGCGAAGTACCTCGTGCGTGAGCACCCGGAGTTGTTCGCCGACTGCACCGAGGCGATCAGTGAGGTGGGCGGGTTCAGTCTGGACGTCGGGCAGGACCGGCGGCTGTACCTCATCGAGACCGCGGAGAAGGGCATCGCGTGGATGCGTCTCACCGCGCGGGGCACGGCCGGCCACGGGTCCATGACCAACGACGACAACGCGGTGACCGAACTCGCCGACGCGGTCGCGCGCCTGGGCCGGCACGAGTTCCCGCTGCGACTCACCAAGACGGTGCGGACCCTGCTGGAGGAGGTGTGCGAGGCGTTCGGGATCCCGTTCGACGAGAACGACGTCGAGGGCACCGTCGCCCGGATGGGGCCGGTCGCCCGAATGGTCGGCGCCACCCTGCGCAACTCGGTGAACCCGACCGGGCTGGAAGCGGGGTACAAGGTCAACGTCATCCCCGGGTCCGCGTCGGCCCTGGTGGACGGCCGGTTCCTGCCAGGGGAAGAGGAGTCGTTCTTCGCGGAGGTCGACCGGCTGCTGGGCCCCAACGTCACGCGTGAGTTCATCCACCACCTCCCCGCGGTGGAGACGGACTTCTCGGGTGGCTTGGTGAACGCCATGGGTGAGTCCCTGCGCGCGGAGGACCCCGGAGCCACCACCGTTCCCTACTGCCTGTCCGGCGGGACGGACGCCAAGCACTTCAGCGACCTGGATATCCGCAACTTCGGCTTCGTACCCCTTCGTCTGCCCCCCGAGATGGACTTCGCGGGCATGTTCCACGGAGTCGACGAGCGTGTCCCGGTGGACGGGCTCACGTTCGGTGTCCGTGTCCTTGACCGATTCTTTGACGCCTGCTGAGCCGAACTCGCCGGACGGCGTCGGTCGAGGGCCCGGTCGCGGTGGTGTCACCGACCCGCCCTCAGCGGGCGCTCACGTTCGGTGACGACCGGTGGGTGGCCTCCGCGGCCCAGGAAAGGCTCAACCGGGGCACAGGTGGCATGTCGGAAGATGCCCGTCGTGTACCCCGGTTCTGCTTTGTGAGGCGCTTGACCAGGTATTGCACGGATTGGGGGTGGTCCTGGTGATCCCCTGGTCCCCGCCTCGCCACATTTTTTGGGTGGGCGCGTCGAAACTTGCACACGGCGACGACCGGACTGCTAGTGTCACTTCTCGTAGCCACCCGAATGCGATCAGTGGCTGTTATCGCGACGCGGAGGAGTGACCGGACGATGGCGACGGACACGGACGAGGTGCGAGTCAGCACCCGTAGCCGTGTGCGTATGTTGTCCCGGCGCGTTCTCGTCGTCGTGGGGTTCGCGGCCGCCGGATGGGCCATCGGCGCTGGTGCGGCTCAGGCCGCGGCGCCGGACGCTCTCGGTCAGGTCACCGGGCCCGTCACCGACATCCTCGGTGTCTCCGGTTCCAGTGGGAACGCCGAGGAGTCCGCCGAGGACACGGGGACCACAGAGACCACGGGGACCACAGAGTCCACGCAGTCCACTGACGTCGTGGGAGACGCGGTACAGGACACCGAGTCCGTGGCGGAATCCGCGACGGACCAGGCGCCCAGCGTTGACTCTGGCTCCAGTGACTCTGGCTCTGGCTCTGACGCCACCGAGACCCAGTCCGACGCCCCGGCGCCGGACGCGGGCGGCGAGGACGCCACGACCACACCGGAACCGGTGACGGACGTGGCGACATCGGCGGCGTCCACGGAGTCCGACGCGGACACCAACGACACCAACGACACCAACGACGCCCAGACCCACGCGGGCACCGAGGCCGAGACCGAATCCGACCCCGGACCGCCGGTGGTCGGGGAGGTCACGGACACGGCGTCGCGCACACTCGGCGTCCGGGACGTCCCCGCGGAGACCGTGCGGGGGGTGGACGGGCTCCTCACCACAGTGGTGACACCCACGCCCACCCGAGCGCAGGAATCCGACAGCGCCACCGAGGCGTCGTCCGACGACGGTTCGGGATCGGTGACATCAGCCCTCCTGCGGACAGCGGGCGGAGCCGTCACCGGGGTCACCGACACGTTGCGCGGTACGGCGGACACGCTGGAGAGCAGCGAGGTCCTCCGACCCGTCACGGAGATCGGGTCCGGACTGTCCGAGGTGGTGCGGGACACCACCGGCGCCGACACGAGCCACATCCTGGGTGGTGTCGACACGAGCCTGCGTGAGGCCATCGACATCCCGGCCGGTCTGGTGGAGGCGACGTACTCCGCCCGCCCGAACGCGGACCAGGTTCCGACGCCACACGTGGTGTCGTCGCAGGACTCCGTCTCGCGGTCGGCCGACCGCGAGGGGCAGCGCAAGGAGAGCCAGAAGAGCGACGCGGCGGTCACCGACCCCTCGTTCGCCAACGCTCCCACCCCGTGGACCCACGGTCAGCAGCAGGTCGGTTCGGCGCCCGTGGGCTCCGGCTCCGACGGCTCGGACCGTGGGGAACGAAACGACGCGGCGCAGGGCAGCGGCTCCGCTGTGACCTCCGCCGGAAGCAGCCCGGTCGCCGCCGCCGGCTTCCTGGTGAACCGGGTGGACCTCGCGGCCGACTCCGGCCTCCGCCTGCCGTCCACGAACGGCGAAGTCCCGGTCGTCGCCGACGCCGCGGACGACCCTTCCTTCTCGCCCGACTAACTCGCCTCCTTCGGCTTCCCACAGCGGACACCTGTCCTCTGTCGGAGCGCGCCAGCGTGGAGGCGACGTCACCGCCTTCCTCGATGACCAGCGACGGACCGAGAAACACACGCAACGCACGTGTGAAGGGCGAACACCATGGCATCCAGCAACGCTGCCCGCGGGGCGGCTGATGTGAGCTCCGCGGCCAGCCGCGTCGCGGGGTTCACCTCAGCCCGCCCGGCAGGGCCGGAGCTGAGTAAGCGCGACATCGCGCACAGCAGACACAGGGACACGCGTCCCGCGTTCCACGCACAGACCGCGGCTGGATCGGAACGCGGCACGTGGGGGCCTCGGAGTCGACACGAGGCTCGCCCGTCCTGTCGCACACAGGAACTCTCGAAGGGATCAAACACCATGCGCAAGTGGATGAAGGCGACCTCGGTGACCGCTCTTGTTGCGGCGGGCCTGCTGGCGTTCGGCGCGGGCACCGCGCACGCCAACGGTGGGCACCACGGCCACGACTACGAGAACGACAGCATCAACGCGGTCACCTCGGGCAACGGCAGCATCCTGGGCGGCAACCAGATCATCGCCGACGTGGACGTGCCGATCAACGCCTGCGGCATCGCCGTTGGTGCCCTGCTCGGCGTCGCCAACGCCGAGTGCGAGGAGTCCGGCGCCATCGCCGACTAGTCGCACCGGTCGACCTTTCGCAGTACTCCAGAGCATGACCCGCGGGTATCGCCCCGGCGGTACCCGCGGCACCAGAACACGCAGTGCAAGCGAACACCACAGTCTGACTTCGAAGGAATCACGATGCGCAAGTGGCTCAAGGCGACCTCGGTGGCGGCATTCGCGGTGGCGGGACTCCTGCTGCTCGGCGGAGGGACCGCGCACGCTGACTGCTCCGGTGACGACCACGGCCACAAGCCCAGCCACAGCTACGAGGACGACAGCGTCAACGCCGTTTCCTCGGGCGACGGCAGCATCGCCGGCGGCAACCAGATCATCGGTGACGTGGACGTTCCCGTGAACGTCTGCGGCGTCGCGGTCGGAGCCGTCGGGGGTATCGGCAACGCCGTGTGTGACGGGTCCGGCGCCGTCGCCGACTAGGCCCGACACGGCGCCCGCGTCCCACCGGCGTGGGGTGCCACCTGACCAGCAGTGAACCAAAGACTCTCAGGCGAAAAGGACTTCACATCATGCGCAAGTGGATGAAGGCGACCTCCGTGGCGGCTCTCGTGGCGGCCGGCATGCTGACCTTCGGTGCGGGCACCGCGCACGCCAACGGTGGGCACCACCACCACGGCGAGTACGACAACGACAGCATCAACGCCGTCACCTCGGGCAACGGCAGCATCGCGGGTGGCAACCAGGTCATCGTCGACGCGGACGTGCCGATCAACGCCTGCGGCATCGCCGTCGGCGCGCTGCTCGGTGTCGCCAACGCCGAGTGCGAAGAGTCCGGCGCGATCGCCGACTAGTTCTCCGCCGGTCCTCTGCCGGTGACGGGCTGGTCGCGGCGGCCCGGCCGTCCCCGCAGGTCCAAGCGGGACCCCAGCGGCACCTGGTCAGTGACTGACCAGTCAGCAGTACCTCGGTAGTACCTCGTCAAAAGCACGAACAAAGCACATCTGGGAAAGAGGAACTCTCATGCGCAAGTGGATCAAGGCGACCTCCGTGACCGCTCTCATGGCCGCTGGCCTGATCGCGTTCGGCGCCGGCACGGCCAACGCGCACAGCTACGACTACGAGAACGACAGCATCAACGCGGTCACCTCGGGCAACGGCAGCATCCTCGGCGGCAACCAGATCATCGCCGACGTGGACGTGCCCGTGAACGTCTGCGGCATCGCCGTCGGCGCGGTCGCCGGCATCGCCAACGCCGAGTGCGACGAGTCCGGCGCCATCGCCGACTAGTTCACGCGTGGCGGGCACACCGCGTCCCACCGGCGCGGATGGGCCGACAGCAGTCCCTTAGGCAACACCAGACAGAACAGCATTCCTGGATGAAGGAGCAGCACATGCGCAAGTGGATCAAGGCGACCTCCGTGACCGCTCTGATGGCCGCTGGCCTGATCGCGTTCGGCGCCGGCACGGCCAACGCGCACAGCTACGACTACGAGAACGACAGCATCAACGCGGTCACCTCGGGCAACGGCAGCATCCTCGGCGGCAACCAGATCATCGCCGAGCTGGACGTCCCCGTGAACCTGTGCGGGATCGCCGTGGGCGCCGTTGGCGGCGTGGCGAACGCCGACTGCGAGGAGTCCGGCGCCTACGCCGACTAGTCACCGCTGACGTCGCGGACCGCGTCCCACCGGCGTGGTGCCCCACTCAGCCAGGCGGTTCAGCAGTACCAGCAGTACAGCACACATCACGTAAGCACGATCCATCACGAAGGAGCAGCACATGCGTAAGTGGATGAAGGCGACCTCGGTGACCGCTCTCGTCGCGGCGGGCCTGCTGGCGTTCGGCGCCGGGACCGCGCACGCCAACGGTGGGCACCACCACCACGGCGAGTACGACAACGACAGCATCAACGCCGCGACCTCCGGTAACGGCAGCATCCTCGGCGGCAACCAGATCATCGCCGACGTGGACGTGCCGATCAACGCCTGCGGCATCGCCGTCGGCGCGCTGCTCGGTGTCGCCAACGCCGAGTGCGAAGAGTCCGGCGCCATCGCCGACTAGTCAAGGGGACTGACGCGCGGCCGGACGGGGTGACCCACCCGGTGGCTCGTGGAGACAGTGGGGGCGCGCGGTGCATCGGCGCGGGCGCACTCATCGGCTCGGGAGAGCAGTCGTCAGAGAGCAGCCGAGGTACCGCGGCTGTCCGGCGCCTCCACCGCCCCACCCATCCAGCCACACGCCCGGGTGACGGCTCACCGCCGTCCGCGTCGCACATCGTCGCCGGACGTTCTGGTCACCACCAGAACGTCCACCCCGCGGGCCCGCTCCGTCTCGGGGCGGGCCCGTGATCGTTGCCACGTCCATCTACGTCGGGGTGGCGTAATTCACATCACGGCGTGGCGTCGGATGATTTTCCGTCGCAGGACCACACGTCGACTCCCGTCCGGGTACAGCCGTACCCTCGCGAGTTCCCAACGTCCGTACTCCGCGTGCTCGGTCAACGCCTTGCGGGCGATCCCGCGGGAAGTTCCACGCGGGAATCGGAGTTCCTGGTACTCATACTCAAGCATTGCGCTTATTCTGCGTCTGCCGAGGGGTGTTTCGCCATAGCGTGGCCCCGGCCAGCGTCCGGTAGCGTGCCAAAGATACTGGGGCGGGGATGTGGTGGGCCCATCTCCCAGCGGGCGCAGAGCATACAGCGGGGAACGTGAACCTGATCGGTTCCGTTGTCCGATCGACGTGAGGCTAGGACGTAGGGGAACAGCGTGCCATCCCAGAAGGGCAGCTCGAGCGACACGGCGGGGGCCGGGAACCGGCTCGTCATCGTCGAGTCGCCGGCCAAGGCCAAGACCATCGCCGGCTACCTCGGACGTGGGTACGTCGTTGAGTCGAGCATCGGACACATCCGCGACCTCCCCGAGCGGGCGGAGGAGATCCCCGCCAAGTACAAGGGGGAGTCGTGGGCGCGACTCGGCGTCAACATCGACGCCGACTTCGAGCCGTTGTGGGTCGTGAACTCCGACAAGAAGGCGCACGTCAAGAAGCTCAAGGCTCTGCTGGCCGACGCGGACGAGCTGTACCTCGCCACGGATGAGGACCGCGAGGGCGAGGCGATCGCCTGGCACCTGCAGCAGGAGCTGAAGCCCAAGGTGCCCGTGCGCCGCATGGTCTTCAACGAGATCACCCGTGAGGCGATCCAGCGCGCCTCGGAGAACACCCGTGACCTCAACCTGCGTCTGGTCGACGCCCAGGAGGCCCGCCGGATTCTGGACCGCCTCTACGGCTACGAGGTTTCCCCGGTGCTGTGGAAGAAGGTCCGGCCGAAGTTGTCGGCGGGCCGTGTCCAGTCCGTGGCCACGCGACTCGTGGTCGAGCGGGAGCGCGAGCGGGTCGCCTTCACGGCCGCCGACTACTGGGACCTCAAGGGTGACTTCCTCGCGCCGGACGTCGCCGAGGGCGACCCGGCGACATTCCAGGCGCTGTTGTCGTCGGTGGACGGTCTGCGCGTCGCTCAGGGCAGGGACTTCACCGCCCAGGGGACGCTGCGTGCGGAGAAGGGTGTGCTGCATCTCGACGAGGCCGCGGCCACCGGGCTCGCCGAGCGGTTGCGCGCGGCCCGGTTCACCGTTGGCAGCGTCGAGCGCAAGCCGTACAAGCGTGGCCCCTACGCCCCCTTCCGCACCACCACGTTGCAGCAGGAGGCCTCGCGCAAGCTCGGTCTGTCGGCGAAGCAGACCATGCAGGTCGCACAGCGCCTTTACGAGAACGGTTTCATCACCTACATGCGTACCGACAGCACCACGCTGTCGGAGAACGCGGTGGCGGCCGCGCGGGCGCAGGCGGCGCAGCTCTACGGCGACTCCTACGTGCCGCAGAAGCCGCGCGTCTACTCCAACAAGGTGAAGAACGCCCAGGAGGCGCACGAGGCGATCCGGCCGTCCGGGGACACCTTTCGCACCCCGGCGCACACGGGACTGTCCGGAGCGGAGTTCCGCCTCTACGAACTCATCTGGAAGCGCACCGTCGCCTCCCAGATGAAGGACGCCGTCGGCGAGTCGGTCAAGGTGTCGGTGGTCGGCAACTCCAGTGCCGACGAGCGGGCGGAGTTCACCGCCACCGGCAAGGTCATCACCTTCCCCGGCTTCCTGAAGGCCTATGTCGAGGGCGCGGACGACCCGGACGCGGAGCTCGACGACCGGGAACGTCGTCTGCCCCCGCTCGCGGAGGAGCAGCACGTCACCGCGCAGAGCGTGGAGCCGGACGGCCACAGCACGCGTCCTCCCGCCCGATACACAGAGGCGAGCCTGGTCAAGGAGCTGGAGGACCGCGAGATCGGGCGCCCCTCGACCTACGCGTCCATCATCGGCACGATCTTGGACCGCGGCTACGTCTTCAAGAAGGGGACGGCGCTGGTGCCGTCGTTCCTTGCCTTCGCCGTGATCCGGCTGATGGAGCAGCACTTCGGGAACCTCGTCGACTACGACTTCACCGCCCGAATGGAGGACGTACTCGACGAGATCGCGCGCGGTGAGACCGAACGCGTCCCGTGGCTGCGCCGCTTCTACAGCGGGAGCGAGGACGAGCCCGGACTGCACAAGATGGTGGACGACCACCTGGCCGAGATCGACGCGCGCGAAGTCAGCTCCTTCCCGATTTCCGACAGTGACATCGTCTTGAGGGTCGGGCGCTATGGTCCGTATCTTGAGCGGGACGGAAAACGGGTCACCGTTCCCGACGACCTCGCGCCCGACGAGCTCACGCCCGAGCGGGCCGAGGAGCTGTTCGCACAGCCCAGTGAGGATCGAGAGCTGGGCACCGACCCCGACACCGGCCGTGTCGTCGTCGCCAAGAACGGCCGGTTCGGGCCGTACGTCACCGAGGTGTTGGAGGAGCAGGAGACCGAGACCAAGACCAAGAGCAGCCGCTCCAAGGCGAAGGCCGCCGCCAAGCCACGTACGGCGTCGTTGCTGAAGTCCATGTCCCTGGACACGGTGACCCTGGATGACGCGCTGCGTTTGCTGAGTCTGCCCCGCGTTGTTGGTGACCTCGACGGTGAGGAGGTCACGGCCCAGAACGGCAGGTTCGGGCCGTACCTGAAGAAGGGCACGGACAGTCGCTCCTTGGAGAACGAGGAGCAGATATTCACCGTCACGTTGGACAAGGCCAAGGAGCTCTTCGCCCAACCCAAGCAACGCGGCCGCCGCGCCGCCGCCCCGCCCCTGCGCGAGCTGGGGGAGGACATGGACACGGGCAAACCGATGGTGATCAAGGACGGGCGTTTCGGGCCCTACGTCACCGACGGCGAGACCAACGCCTCGCTCCGCAAGGGCGACGAGGTGGAGTCCATCACGGTGCAGCGCGCCTCGGAGCTGTTGGCCGATCGACGGGCCGCGGCTCCCGCCAAAAAGAAGTCGTCGGCGCCGAGCAAGAAGACCACGAAGAAGGCGCCGCCGAAGAAACCCGCCCCCAAGAAGTCCACACGTCGGACGAACAACACGGACTCGACGAACACCGAGTGACGGACACCGAGCGACCGCCCCCGAGTGGACGGCCCCGTACCGCCAGCAGTGCGTAGCCGGCGCTGCGCGGTCGGAGCGGTCCCCGGCCCTGTCGGTGCGGCTCGCCCGGCGGCCGCCAGCGGTGCGGTTGGGTGCCGTCCCTTGGCCCCCGACGTGTTTGGACTCGCTCTCCCCCCGGGGGCGCCGAACAGCGATATACGGTGAAAACATGACAGGACCACTCGGGGATCCGACCCAGGCTCGCAGCGTCTTGCGCATCAGGCCGTTCCGTCGCCTGTGGATCGCGCTGTCCCTGTCCAGCTTGGGTGACTGGCTGAGCCTGCTGGCCCTGATGTCCCTGGCGGCGATCCTGACCGCCGACCAGCGCCCCCTCGTGCAGTACTTCGCGGTCAGCGGTGTGGTGGTGCTGAAACTCGCGCCCTACATCTTGTTCGGGCCGTTCGCCGGCTGGTTGGCGGACCGATTCGACCGGCGGCTGATCCTCGTCGGCGGCGACGTTCTGCGTGGCCTGCTCTACATCTCCATCCCGATCGTCGGCGATATCCTGTGGCTGCTGATCGCCAACTTCCTGGCCGAGTGCGTCGCGTTGTTCTGGGCGCCGGCCAAGGACGCGACGGTGCCCAACCTCGTCCCGAAGCACAAGCTGGAGCAGGCCAACCAGCTGAGCCTGTTCACCACCTACGGCACGGCCCCCGTCGCGGCCGCGCTGTTCACGGTTCTCGCCACGATCAGCAGCGTGGTCGCCCACGCGGTCCCCGGCCTGGATCCCCAGGCGATGGCCACCAGCGACATCGCGCTGTACATCAACGGTGTCACGTTCTTCGTCTCCGCGGTGGTGATCTGGACCCTGGCCATCCCCAAGACGGGAGCGCCCACCCAGCCGGAGTCCCTGTGGCGCGCCATCTGGAGCGGGTGGCACTACGCGGTATCCACACCGCTGGTGCGCGGTCTGCTCCTGGGTATGCTCGGCGCGTTCGCCGCGGGAGGCGCGGTGGTCGGTGTCGCCCGCCCGTTCGTGGAGACGCTGGGCGCCGGCAACGCCGGCTTCGGTCTGGTCTTCGGTGCGGTCTTCGTGGGCATGGCGGCCGGTATGTTCCTCGGCCCCCGGGTGCTGGCGGACTTCGACCGGCGCCGGCTGTTCGGGCTCGGGATCGCCTTCGCGGGTGTCTCGCTGATCGTGATCGGCTTGGTGCCGGAGTTCGTGCTGGCCACGCTGCTGGCCGGGTTCGTGGGCTGCGGAGCGGGGATCGCGTGGGTCATCGGACTGACACTCATCGGGAGCGAGGTCGACGACGAGATCCGTGGTCGGACCTTCGCGTTCCTGCACGCCACGGCGCGGATCGTGCTCCTGGGCTCGGTGGCGGTCGCTCCGCTGATCGCCGCCGCGATCGGCCAGCGCCAGTTCGTCCTGAGCGACCTGCGTTACGACTTCCACGGCACCGCCGGTGTCCTGCTCGTCAGCGGTGTGGTGTCGCTGGTGATCGCGTTCGTTTCGTACCGCAACCTGGTCGGTGACTCCGAGACCACGCTGTGGCAGGAGATCGTCAAGGTGTTCGTCCCCGCCGCGGACCGCAAGAAGGGGGCGCCGGAGCAATTCCCCGGGACCTTCATCGCGCTGGAGGGCGGCGAGGGCGCCGGGAAGTCCACGCAGGCCCGCCAGCTCGCGATCTGGCTGCGCGAGGAGGGATTCGACGTGGTGACCACCCGGGAGCCCGGCGCGACCAAGGTCGGGCTGCGGCTGCGGGCCATGCTGTTGGACCAGGGCCAGGTGGGTGTCTCACCGCGCGCGGAGTCGCTGCTGTACGCCGCGGACCGCGCGGAGCACATCTCCACCGTCATCCAACCCGCGCTGCGCCGTGGGGCGATCGTGATCAGCGACCGGTACGTCGACTCGACCTTGGCCTACCAGGGCGCGGGCCGCCAGCTCGACACCGAGGGCATCACCGAGATCAACGACTGGGCGACGCACGGCATCATGCCGGACCTGACCGTGCTGCTGGACATTCCCGCCGGGGCGGGGATGGAGCGGCACGGGCGCCCCGCCGACCGGATGGAGTCCGAGCCCACCGAGTTCCACGACCGAGTGCGGCAGGCCTTCCTCGGCCTGGCGGCCCAGGCGCCCGACCGCTACTTGGTGATGGACGCCCGGGAGAGCGCCGACGACATCACCCGCGCGATCCAGCGCCGGGTGCGCCCCCTCCTGCCCGACCCCGTTCCTCAGTCGGCGGAGGCCATCACGGGGACCATGCCGGTGATCAAGGACGTGCAGGGGTAGACGGTGACGGTCTTCGACGAACTCGTCGGCCAGGACGCGGCCGCGGCGCAGCTCGGCGCAGCGGCCGCGGCCGCCCAGGAGTGGCTGGACGGCGGGCGCGGCACGGGCATGACCCACGCGTGGCTGTTCACCGGGCCACCCGGTTCGGGGCGCACCGAGGCCGCGCTGGCCTTCGCCGCCGCCCTTCAGTGCCCGCACGGCGGGTGCGGTACCTGTTCGTCGTGTCACCAGATTGGGGCGGGCACCCACGCCGACGTGCTGCGGGTGCGCCCCAGCGGACTGAGCATGGGGGTCGCCCAGACCCGGGACCTCGTACGTTCCTCGGCGGCGGCCCCTGTGGGGGGACGTTTCCGCGTCGTGGTCTTCGAGGACGCCGACCGTGCCACCGAGGCCGCGGCGAACGCCCTGTTGAAGGCCGTGGAGGAGCCACCGGCCCGGACGGTGTGGCTGCTGTGCACACCGACCTCCGACGACCTACCGGTCACGATCCGTTCCCGGTGTCGCGCCGTGGTACTGCGGACGCCGAGCACGCGGGCGGTCGCCACGGTGCTGCACCAACGCAACGGCGTGCCGTGGGACGAGGCGGAGTCCGTCGCCCGCGCGGCCGGCGGACACCTGGAGCGCGCCGTCCGGCTCGCCACCGACGAGAAGGCGTGGAAGAACCGGGAGGCGGTGCTGTCCCTCCCCGCGCAGCTCGACGGTCTCGGCTCGGCCATCGCGGCCGCCGCGCACCTGCACCAGACGGCGGAGGCGGAGGCCAAGCAGGCCACCGAGGAGCGTGACGAGCGGGAGCGCGCCGAACTGAAGGCCGCCTTCGGGGACGGAGCCACCGGTAAGGGGGTCACCAAGGCGGTGCGCGCGGCGTCGGGAGCGCTGAAGGACCTGGAGGCGCGACAGAAGCGGCGGGCCACGCGCATCAAGCGGGACGTCTACGACGGCGCGCTGTTGGATCTCGTCGCCTTCTACCGTGACGTGTTGGCGCTGCAGGTCGGCGCCCAGGTCGACCGGCCGACCGGCGGACACGACGCCGAACTCCGCCACGTGGCCCGCACCAGCGGCCCACGCGACACCCTCGCCCGGATCGAGGCGGTGCAGGAGTGCCGGCGCCGCATCGACGCCAACGTCAACCCCCAGATCGCCCTGGAGGCGATGACCGCCCGGCTGTGCACGGGATGACCCCGGGCACCCGGCGTCCGCCTGGCCTGGTAGTGGTGGCGGCGGTGGGGACGGTTATCGCGGGGTGCGCCGCGCCTCCCCCGGACTCCGGATCGACGCCGGGCGAAAGCCCCGAGGACCTCACCGGCTTCTACGAGCAGGAGCTCACCTGGGACTCGTGTGGGGGCGGATTCGAGTGCGCCTGGTTCGAGGTTCCGCTCGACTACGACAACCCCGGCGAGGAGACCGTGGAGATCGCGGTGCGGCGCCTGCCCGCCAGCGGGGACGACCCGGTGGGGTCACTGGTCGTCAACCCGGGAGGACCGGGTGGATCCGGCGTCGACTACGTCGGCCAGTCGCTGTCCACCATGTCGCCGGAGTTGCTGACGGAGTTCGACGTGGTCGGCTTCGATCCGCGCGGCGTCGGCTACAGCGAACCTCTGGAGTGCCTCGACACCGCGGGCGTCGACGCCTACCTCGGCGCGGGGATCGTGCCGGAGGAGGACGGTTCGCTCACCGAAGCCAGCCGGACCGAGCTGGACGAGCGCAACGCCGAGTTCATCGCCGGATGTGAGGCGGAACTGGGGGAGGACCTTCGGCACCTCGGCACGGCCAACGTGGCGCGCGACATGGACATCCTGCGCGAGCTGCTCGGCGACGAGCGACTCAGCTACCTCGGCAAGTCCTACGGCACCTATCTGGGCACCCACTACGCGGCCCGGTTCCCCGAGAACGTGCGAGCGGCCGTGCTCGACGGCGCGGTCGACCCGACCCTGTCGTCCCTGGAGATGGGCACACAGCAGGCGGAGGGCTTCCAGACGGCGCTGGAGGCGTTCGTGGCCGACTGTGTGGACCAGCGTGACTGTGTGCTCGGCGCGGAGTCCGACGGCACGCCCGAAGGCGCCATGGCGGAACTGGAGGAGTTCGTGGCGGGCACCGCCGAGGAACCGTTGGAGAACGGACTCGGCGACGGACGGGAGGTCAACGCCACCTGGACGGAACTCGGCCTCCTCTCGGCGCTCTACAACGAGGCCTCCTGGCCGGTGGTGCGCGACGCGCTCACCGCCGCCTACGACGGAGACGGCACGGAGCTGCTGCGGCTGGCGGACAACCTGTACGGACGTTCCCACGACGGTCCGTACGAGAACATGACCTCGGTCCTCGTGTCGGTCAACTGCATCGACCGACCCGGAACCGAGGACGTCGACACCATTCAGGACGCCGCGAACCGCGCGGCCGAGGAGTCGCCGATCTTCGGCCCGTCCCTCGCCTGGGGCGCCCACGTGTGCACCGACTGGCCCGGCACGGAGCCCGTGGAGCAGGACTTCTCCGCCGTCGGCGCCGCCCCGCTCCTCGTGGTGGGGACCACGCGCGATCCCGCGACCCCGCATGTGTGGGCGGAACGTCTCGCCGGGGAACTGGAGTCGGGTGTCCTGCTCACATACGACGGCGACGGCCACACGGCCTACCGCATGGGTGACCCCTGCGTCGACGCGGCGGTGGACGAGTACCTCATCGAGGGACGACCACCCGCCGACGGCACGGTCTGCCCCGGGGACTAAAACGATGTCGGGATGACCCCACGGAGGCGCTAAACTAGCTCCTGTTGCCCGCCACGGGACGCCGTGTCACGGGTAACGAGGTAGGCCGCCTTAGCTCAGTCGGCAGAGCGGTTCACTCGTAATGAACAGGTCATCGGTTCGATTCCGATAGGCGGCTCCAGCGAAAACGCCACCCCGGAGCGGGGTGGCGTTTTGCGTTGTCGTCGCGAGGTGCGCGTGCGCTGACGAGGAGCGGCCGAGGGCACCGCCCCGGAGGGCGGCACCCCGGCTAGTTGTTCGAGGCCGCGGGGATGATGGGCCAGTTGGGGTCGACGCTGGCGCTCGGGTTGCGTCGCCGGAGGTAGGCCTGGAGCGACGCCGCCTGCGTGGCGGCGGCCCGGACCTGGATGGAGTGCAGTTCACCCAGCCCCATGGTGGCCAGGGCCGTGGACGCCGACGCGATCCGCCGGACGACCGCGACCGCGGCGGCCGCGTCCGCTCCGGCGTGGTGCGCCCCACCGTGCTCGATGTCGTAGTGGTCGCACAGCGCGGTCAGGTTGCGCTTGCCCCGGCGAAACCGGTCGATGTGCTTGTCCAGGATCAGCGGATCGAGGATGGGTTCGATGCTGCCGTCCAGCCGCTCGGCGAGCGGGGTGAGTCCGTGTCGGCGGGCCTCGCGGTCCAGGAGCGTCAGGTCGTAGGGCGCGTTCATCACGACGAGGGGCACACGGTCCGCCAGGATGTCGGCGACGGCGCTGGTGATCTGCTCCACCCCGTCGATGGCGGGGACCCCCTCCGCCTCGGCGCGTTGGGTGGTCACACCGTGGATCCGGGCGGCGTCCTCGGGGATCGGGACACCGGGGTTCACCAGCCAGGTGCGTTCGAGCGTGGGTCTGCCCTCGGAGTCGACCCGCAGCAGCGCCGCGGTGACAACGCGGTCACTTTCGACGTCGACGCCGGTGGTCTCGAGATCGAAGGCGGCCATGGGGCCGAGGTGCCACTGGTCCATGGAGGGGAGGTTCGTCACGACTGTGCTCCGTTCGGCCTCGTCGAGGAGGAAGGGCGTGGATGTGCGTGCCCGAGGGGCGGTGATCAACGAGGTCTTCGCGGAACTCTATCGATCCTTGCTGGCCCGGGGGGCGCGAATCCGCCCGAGAGGAGCCGCGTTCGGTGGCGGTCCAACACCCCTCTGCTCACTTGTCTCGTCAGACCCAGGCTTAGACATGGGCCCCAGTGGCAAATAACCACACAAGAGGGTGGTTGGAGGGAGATGCCGTGAACCTGGATGAAGCGGAGCGTCAACTCGAGGCCGCGATTCACGACGCCCGGGTCGCGTTCGACTCGATCGCGTTGGGCAACCTGGAGCAGGCGCACACCAACGCGATCACCGCGCGTGCCTCAGTGGACTCGGCGGAGAACGCCATCCGCATCGCCCTGGAGAACGAGGAGCGTGAACGAGCAGAGGAGGAGAGCAAACCGGCGGAGTAGCACCGGCGGTGTGCCACGACTGGGCGAGGACGGAGTGACGACAGGGCAAGCGCAGTAAGCGGCGGCGGGGCGCGGATCAGGCGTCGCGTCCCCGCTCACCGACTCGTCGACGTCGAACCCCCACGATCCCCCGAGGGGTGTTTCGAACTGGTGTCCTATCATTGGAGTATGGCCGAGCAACAGCTTCCGCCCGACTGGCCGGCGAGCGTGCATCCGCCGGGGACGGAGTCGTTCGAGCACACGGCGGTGGTCTGGCTCTTCGACCACGTTCCCGCCGACTACCGTCTCCACGGCGTACTGCGCCGCCACCCGATCGCGCTCGCGCGCCTCGCGCGCAAGCACGTGGCGGCCTGTCTGGAAGGCGCCCGCGAGGGCTACCGCACCGCCCGGGTCGACCTCAGGGACCACCTGTCGCCGCCGGCGATCGACGAGGTGATGAACGCCTATCTAACCGAGGGCCAGCGCATGGTCGCGGTGATGCGCGCGGTCGAACTCGTCGACGACGCGCTACGCGCCCAGTGAGCTGGCGTGGACCAGGAGAGCGGGCACGGACCCCGTGTTGATGATCTGGTGGTGGCGTCGACTGCCCCAGGCGAAGCCCCGACCCGCGACGAGCCTGCGGACGTTGTGCAGGTGACCCGTGGCCGAGATCTCCACCACGTGGACCTCGCCCCGCGCGGCGTAGAGGAGGGTCTCGCGGTCAGTGCGGGTGTCCTGTCCGGACGGGGGCGTGGCGACGACGTCCGCGGGTGGCACGGTGGCGACGACGGCCACCAGGGAGCCGGCGGTCCGCCCGGCCTCCTCGGCCACGATGTCGCCGTAGGCCTCCCCCGTCCACGTGCCCGTCGCGGGGGGAGGGGAGGAGCGGATCACGTCACCCACCCGCCGCGCGGCCGCGAACAGCGTCCCCGCGCTCGGGTGGACGGAGTCGGTGCGCAGGTGCGGGTAGGGCGTGGGGTGCCCGGCGAGTACGACGTCACCCACGCCGTCGATGGTGCCGCGCGGGTCCTGTGGTCGAGACATGGAGCGAACACGTCCTCTCGGAAGGTGCTGCGGAATGGTGCGGCTTGGTCACGAGGCCGGAGGCCGGCGGCGGTCGGTCGGGGCTCGCGTCGTGCTGGTCGTGCGGGGCTCCCCACGGAGCGGCGTCACGCCCGCTCCGCCGGTGTGGCGCCGCGCGGCGCCACACGTGAGAGCGTGGTGTGGAGCGGGAAACGAAGGCGGAGCGTGCCCGGTGAGCACCTGGCGGCCGGGTCATCACCGTCGGTCACCAGTCGGCCGGTGGCGTCCCGGTTCACCGCGCCCCGTCGCCGGATCGGTTGGCACACCGGAGAGGTGGCCAACGGCCAGGGAACGGTGAGCGGGAGCCAGAGTCAGAGCCGAAAGGCACGGTGTCCGTGGACGTCGGACCGTCCCGACTCACCTCGGGCACACTCGAGCGGTGGCCACTCGACCCGGGCGCGGGAAGGTGCCGACGTCACGGACGGGCAGGACATCGACTCACCAGCGGCGCGGGAGACCAACCACCACGCGCCGACGGCCAGGAGTCAACCGACCCAGCGTGACAGGGTGGACGGAGGTGATCCCGCGCGGAGTCGCCGGGCTACCGACAACAACAGGGAGCGCACACGCGCATGGGACACGGCATGGCCATCCGGATCCGGGTGGTGCCCACCCGAAGCGGGGACGGACTCTGCCGTACTGAGCGCGCGAAGGAGTTCACGGGTCTCCCCAAGGACACTGCCGCGGACATGGGAGTCCGCGAGCGAGTCGTGTGCGGAAAGTAGGCACGGTAGCACACGCCGACGTGGATGATGGACGGGGCGTGCCGAAGAGGGGAGAGTTCGACTGACACGCCCGCCAGGAGAGTTATGGTCAAGCTGTCCAGGCGTATGCGGACACTCGTGCGGGAACGGTGCGTGGTGGAGGAGAAGGAACCGGGGATCCCGGCTGGGGCCGATCAGACACCCCCGGCCAGTTCCGGCCTGTCCGATCGAGGCGCTCGCGCGACCCGGATCGCGGTACGCGCCCTCGTGGTCGTCGCGGCCGGCGTCATCGCCGCCGGCATCCTGGGGTGGGAAGCCGGCGCCCTGGTGGCGGGGCTGACCGTCCTGACGTATCTCCTGTTGGCGGCCCTCGCCCCGCGAACCCCGTTGCCCTACGGGATGGGGCGGCTCCTTCGGGCCCTACGGCGCAACGGGTACTACATCATCTCCCTGCCGGCGGGCTTCAGCGGCTCGCGGCACCGGTACCTCACGGTGGGCCCAGCCGGCGCGTTCCTGCTGGACGTGCGCAACCGTCGACGGTACGTGACCTGGGAGGGGGGAGAGTGGCGGATCGGAGACCGCCCGCTCCGCCGGATCGCGAACCGCTTCACCCAGCGGGCCGAGCAGCTCGAACGCCGGCTGAGGCTGCGGGATCTCCACGCCGAGCTGGACCTGGTTCCCGTGCTCGTGGTGGGCGGGGGCCTGCCCGAACCCGCGATGCGGTCTGGGCAGGCCGTGATCGCGCGCCCCCGAAACCTCGTACGGCACGTCATCGGTCAGCCGGACGTCCTGGAGAGCGCCGACGTCGACGCGGCGGCCGCGGGAATCAGCGACCGGATGGTCAGCTAAGGCTGATGTGCTCCGCACCTCCGTGTCCGTGGTCCTGGGCACGCTGGATCGACAGCTTGATCTCGGCCTCGGCCTCGGTCCGACCGACCCACGTGGCGCCCTCGACCGACTTGCCGGGCTCCAGGTCCTTGTAGACCGAGAAGAAGTGCTGGATCTCCAGCCGCTCGAACTCGTTCACGTGGTGAACATCACGCAGGTGTTCCATCCGAGGATCGGTCGCGGGAACACACAGGATCTTGTCGTCACCGCCGGCCTCGTCGCGCATGCGGAACATGCCGACGGCCCGGCACCGGATCAGGCACCCCGGGAAGGTCGGGTGCCGGAGCAGGACCATGGCGTCCAGCGGATCCCCGTCGTCGCCCAGAGTCCCCTCGATGAACCCGTAGTCTGCGGGGTAGGTCGTGGACGTGAAGAGCATCCGATCCAGCCGGATCCTCCCCGTCTCATGATCCATCTCATACTTGTTACGTTCCCCTTTGGGGATCTCGATCGTGACGTCGAATTCCATGGTGCTCGCGGCCCCCCTTGCGGCTATGGTCGCTACCACACGTCCGAAAAAGGTCAGGTCAGACCTCAGGAAGGCAGGTCCCCGGGGTGTGGCAGGAACGGGTGCGGGTCGTGCTCCCGCTCGCCCTACTCAACATTTTCGTGCTCGTGGCCGGCGTGGTCGTCAGGGACATCGTTGTTTCCCGTCCTCCTGAACCGACCCCACGCCCGCTCACGGTCGCGGAAGTCGGCACGGAACAGTCGGGGGTGGACGACGCCTCCATCGACTCCGAACGCCTAGCGGAACTTCTCGATGATCGCATGACGGATTCGGGGGGTGGTGAGGGGCTCGCCGCATATGTCGCTGACGCGCAGACCGGTGACCCACTCTACGGCCGTGACGCCGATGACGCGGCAGTGCCGGCGTCGACCACGAAGATCGCGACGGGCGTCGCCGTCCTGGCCGCGGTCGGACCGGACGAACGCATCGACACCACCGTGGTCCGTGGCGAGCGCGACGACGAGGTCATCCTGGTCGGTCAGGGCGACCCGACCCTGACCGAGACCCGCGACCCCGGGGCCTATCCGCGGCTTCCGGCGTTGGAGGAGCTGGCCGAGGACACCGCGCGTCGTCTCCAGGCGGACGGCGTGGACACCGTCGACATCGGCTACGACGACTCCGCCTTCACCGGATCGGACACCGGCCCCGGCTGGCAGCCCAACTACGTGACCGAGGGCAGCGTCGCCCCGGTCCACGCCCTGATGATCGACACGGGCCGGCTGGACCGCGACGAACGCTACGGCGAACGCGCGGCGGACCCACCGCTCGCGGCGGCCGAGGCGTTCGCCCGCCAACTGGAGGCGGCCGGCCTCACCGTGCGCGGCGACCCCACGGAGCGGGAGGCCGCGGAGGGAGCCGAGACCCTCGCCCAGGCGTCCAGCGCGCCGATCTCGGCGCTCGTCGAGATCATGATGACCGAGAGCGAGAACAACGTCGCCGAGGCGCTGGCCTTCCAGGTGGCCCTCGCCCGCGGGGGAGAGGCGTCGTTCGCCGACGCGGGCCCCGCCCTGGAGGAGACGCTCGCCGAACTCGGTGTCGACGGCCTGCGACTGAGCGACGGCAGCGGTCTGTCCGTCAACAACCGGATCTCGCCCACCGCTCTGGTCGAACTCCTGCTCCTGGCCAGCGACCCCGAGCGCGCCGAGCTGGCCCCGACCGTCACGGGACTTCCGGTCGCCCACTTCAACGGAACCCTCAGCGACAGGTACTCGCCGCAGAGCGAGGCCGCGGAGGGCGCCGGGTGGGTGCACGCCAAGACGGGAACGCTCAGTGGGGTGAGCACGCTCGCCGGGATCGCGGCCGATGCCGACGGTCGACTCCGGGCTTTCGCGTTCATGGACAACGACCCCGCCGCCACGGGCTCCCGGCTGGACGCACTGGCCGCGACGCTCGTCGAATGTCAGTGTTAGAACTCGACAGGTTCGCGTCCCCCAAGAGACCCGTTGTGCCGCAAGCCGGACAGGTACGGTGAGGAATGTGACTTTGATCGATTGGGAAACAGCCGTGAATACCGGGGTCCGGCTGGTCCGGCCCGGTCCGCAAGTGTCATTGAGCGACGCCCGTCAAGCGGTGTCAGAACTGCGTGAACTGTCCGTGACCGCACAGACGCATGTGCGGGACTTCACCGGGATGTCCAGCCCCGAACCGGTCGGCCCCGCCGTGGTGGTGGACCGCCCCGGCTGGATCCGATCGAACGTCGACGGTTTCCGGGTGGTCCTGGATCCGCTGCTGGACCAACTCGGCGGCGAACGTCTGAACGCCTCACCGGCCGGCAACCTCACCACCGCGGTCGGCTCCCGGGTGACCGGCGTGCAGCTCGGCGCGATCCTCAGCTACCTCGCCGGCCGCGTGCTCGGGCAGTACGAACTGTTCCTGCCGCCGGACCCCTCCGGTCGTGCCCCCACGGGCCGCCTCACCCTGGTGGCGCCGAACATCGTGCAGGCCGAACAGGAGCTGGAGGTCGACTCGCGTGACTTCCGGCTGTGGGTGTGTCTGCACGAGGAGACGCACCGGACGCAGTTCACCGCCGTGCCCTGGCTGCGCGACTACGTGCAGGAGCAGGTGCGGGAGTTCCTGTTGGCGTCGCAGGTGGACGCCGCGGCCATGGTGGACCGGCTGCGCGCGGCGGGCGAGGCGGTCGCGGAGGTCGTGCGCGGAGGTGAGGGCAGCCTGATCGAGGCCTTCCAGAACGAGGGCCAGGGGGAGGTCATGGAACGCATCACGGCGGTCATGACCCTCGCCGAGGGGCACGGGGACTACGTGATGGACGCCGTCGGCCCCGAGGTCGTCCCGTCCGTGGCCGAGATCCGTCGGCGCTTCCAGCGTCGTCGTGAGGGCGCGAACCGTGTCGACAAGATCATCCGGCAGTTGCTCGGTCTCGACCTGAAGATGAAGCAGTACGCCGAGGGCGCCGTCTTCGTCCGTCACGTGGTGGACGCGGTGGGGATGCGGGAGTTCAACCGCGTGTGGGAGTCGCCGGAGACGCTTCCCACCATGGCGGAGATCCGACAGCCACAACAGTGGATCGACCGTGTCATCGCGCCGGAGCCGCTGGCCGCCGGCGACGCGGGAGACTCCGGGCCGTCCTCCTCCTGAGCCAGTGGCCGGTCCACCCACGGAGGTCGCGGCGGTTCGTGCCGCGGTGCGGGCCTGCGTCGCGGACCTCCCCGCCGGGGCCCTCGTCCTGGTCGCGTGCAGCGGTGGGCCGGACTCCCTCGCCCTCGCCGCCGGCCTGGCCTTCGTCGCCCCGCGGCGGGGGCTGCGCGCCGGCGGGGTCACCGTCGACCACGGACTTCAGCCGGGTTCCGCGGCGCGGGCCGAGCGGGTGAGCGGTCAACTGCGGGCCCTGGGGCTCGACCCCGTCGATCTGCGCACGGTCACGGTGGGCCCCGAAGGCGGCCCCGAGGGGGCGGCCCGGGCCGCCCGCTACGCCGCACTGGACCGATGCGCCGAGCGGCGGGGGGCCGCCGCGGTCCTCCTCGGCCACACCCGGGACGACCAGGCGGAGACGGTCCTCCTGGGTCTCGCCCGCGGATCCGGTGCGCGCTCCCTCGCGGGAATGGCCGCGCGGACGGGGCGCTACCGCCGTCCGCTGCTGGGACTGGGGCGCCGGACCGTACACACCGCCGCACGGGAGATGGATCTGGCCGTGTGGTCCGATCCACACAACGAGGACCCGGCCTACACCCGGACCCGGGTCCGGCACCGGGTGCTGCCCGTCCTTCGGGAGGCCCTCGGCCCCGGAATACCCGAGGCGCTCGCGCGCAGCGCCGAGCTCCTGCGCGACGACGCCGACGCCCTCGACGCCTGGGCGGAGTCGGTGCGTGAGCGGGCCGCGGCGGGAGGGGACGGTCTGGACGTCGGGGCGCTCGCCGAATTGCCGCGGGCGGTCCGCACCCGCCTCCTGCGGGGTCTCGCCGTCGACGCCGGGGCCTCGCCCGGCGCCCTGACCGCGGAACACGTGCGCGCGCTGGACGGTCTCGTCACGCGTTGGCGTGGCCAGGGCGCGGTCGCGCTGCCCGGTGGGCTGCGCGGACACCGCGTGCGGGGACGTGTCCACGTCGAGTGACGGGCGCCCGGCCCGGATGGGTTTGGGGGTGCTTATGCTGGGTGGGCAAGCGGCCAGGGTGAGCAGCGAGGTTTCCGCGTGGATCAGCAGGACATGGGCACGGCGCTGGAGAAGGTTCTCGTAACCGAGGAGCAACTGGAGGAGCGCCTCGGCGAGCTGGCGCGACAGATCGACGAGGACTACGCCGACGGCGACCTGTTGTTGGTCGGAGTGCTCAAGGGTGCCGTGATGGTCATGGCGGACCTCTCGCGGAGACTGCACAACCCGTGCGACATGGACTGGATGGCCGTCTCGTCCTACGGGGCGGGCACCACCTCGTCCGGCGTGGTTCGGATCCTCATGGACCTCGACATCGACATCAGCGGGCGCAACGTCCTGATCGTCGAGGACGTCATCGACTCCGGGCTGACACTGTCGTGGTTGTGTGGGAATCTGCGTTCCCGGGGGCCGGCGTCCCTCGAGGTGTGCACGATGGTGCGCAAGCCCACGGCGTTCGACGTCGACCTGGACGTGAAGTACGTCGGATTCGATCTGCCCGACGAGTTCATCGTCGGATACGGCCTCGACTACGCGGAGAAATACCGGAATCTCCCCTTCATCGGGACCCTCGCCCAGCACGTGTACGAGTAGGCTCGCCCCACGGCGGACACGTACGCGCGGAACAATCACGGCGTCCCTGGACGTTCAGTTTCCGAAGGGCGCGCCTCTCGTCGTGCGGACGTAAGGCCTGCCAACCGGGGTGTAGCGTCGATTTGTCCGTCGCTGTCGTACGCCGGGTCCGACCCGCTCGAGCAGGAGGGAAGAACCCGAGCAGGGTTTCCTTAGATGAATCTGAAGCGCATTTTCCGTGGGCCATGGCTGGTACTCATGGCCATCGTTGTCATGGTCGTCATTCTGCTCCAGGTGACCAGCTTCGGATCGGGCGACAATTATGAGGAGACCGACACCTCGACGGTGTTCCGCCTCATCGAGCAGGACGAGGTCGCCGACGCCAAGCTGGTCGACAAGGAGCAGCGCGTTGAGCTGACCACCGTCGACGGAGACCAGTACGAGGCGTACTGGGTCCAGGGACAGGGAGCCGAGCTCGCGGACCTGTTGCAGGAGCGGGCTTCCGGCGACAACCTCGTCGCCTACAACGTCGAGGTCCCACAGGAGAGCATGTGGGTCACGGCGCTGTTCTACTTCGTACCGCTTCTGCTGATCATCGCGTTCTTCCTGTTCATCTGGTCACAGATGCAGGGTGGCGGCTCCCGTGTGATGAACTTCGGCAAGTCCAAGGCGAAGCTCATCACCAAGGACACGCCCAAGAGCACCTTCTCCGACGTCGCCGGCGCGGACGAGGCCATCGAGGAACTGCAGGAGATCAAGGAGTTCCTCCAGTACCCCGCCAAGTTCCAGTCCATCGGCGCGAAGATCCCCAAGGGCGTCCTGCTCTACGGGCCGCCCGGAACCGGTAAGACGCTGCTGGCCCGGGCCGTGGCCGGCGAGGCCGGGGTTCCCTTCTACTCCATCTCCGGGTCCGACTTCGTGGAGATGTTCGTCGGTGTCGGCGCCAGCCGTGTCCGTGACCTGTTCGAGCAGGCCAAGGCGAACGCCCCCGCGATCATCTTCGTGGACGAGATCGACGCCGTCGGCCGCCACCGCGGCGCCGGCATGGGCGGCGGCCACGACGAGCGCGAACAGACGCTCAACCAGATGCTCGTCGAGATGGACGGCTTCGACGTGCAGGGCGGCGTCATCCTGATCGCCGCCACCAACCGGCCCGACATCCTCGACCCGGCGCTGCTGCGTCCCGGACGTTTCGACCGCCAGATCGTGGTGGACCGTCCCGACCTGGAGGGCCGCAAGGGCATCCTCAACGTCCACGCCAAGGGCAAGCCGGTCGCCACCGACGTCGACATGGACGTCATCGCCCGGCGCACTCCCGGATTCACCGGCGCGGACCTCTCCAACGTGATCAACGAGGCCGCCCTCCTGTCCGCCCGAGCGGGCGAGAAGCAGATCACGATGCATCTGCTGGAGGAGTCGATCGACCGCGTGATGGCGGGACCGGAGCGCAAGACCCGCGTCATGTCGGAGGCGGAGAAGAAGCTCATCGCCTACCACGAGGGCGGCCACGCCCTGGTGGCGCACGCCCTGCCGAACGCGGACCCCGTGCACAAAGTGACGATCCTTCCGCGCGGCAAGGCGCTGGGCTACACTATGACGCTGCCGATGGAGGACAAGTTCCTGTCCACCCGCTCGGAGATGATGGACCAACTGGCCATGATGCTGGGTGGCCGCACCGCCGAGGAACTGGTGTTCCACGAGCCCACCACGGGCGCCGGCAACGACATCGAGAAGGCGACCGGACTCGCCCGCAAGATGGTCACCGAGTACGGCATGAGTGAGCGCCTCGGCGCCCGCCGTTTCGGTGACGGCAACGGCGAGCCGTTCCTCGGCCGCGAGATGTCGCACAGCCGGGACTACTCCGAGGAGATCGCCTCCGTCATCGACGACGAGGTGCGCCGGCTCATCGAGTCCGCGCACGACGAGGCGTGGGAGATCCTCGTCGAGTACCGGGAGGTCCTGGACAACCTGGTACTGGGGCTCCTCGACAAGGAGACGCTGTCCAAGGAGGAGGTGCTGGAGATCTTCGAGCCGATCACCAAGCGGCCCTCCCGCGGCTCCTACACCGGCTACGGAAAGCGTCTGCCGTCGGACAAGCCGCCGGTGCGCACGCCCAAGGAACTGTTGCTCCTGGGCCCCAACGACGTGCAGGGCCTGATCAGCGGGAACGGTCAACACCCCGACAGTGGTGGTGGCGACCTCCCCTACGGGGCCGACGACCGTGACGCGACACAGGGCGACCTGGGCACCGACGATTCCGGAGGCGAACGGTGACTCTCGACGGCGGCGACTGGGAGGACAGCGAACCCATCCCGGACTCGGTCGACATGGACCTCCCCCGGGTGGAGCGCGCCGTCCGGGAGATCCTCTTCGCGATCGGAGAGAACCCCGACCGGGACGGACTCAAGGACACGCCCGCGCGGGTCGCGCGGGCCTACGCCGAACAGTTCGCCGGCCTGAACCAGAGCCCCGGCGACGTCCTGGCGACCGTCTTCGACGCCGGTCACGACGAGATGGTCCTGGTGAAGGACATCGCCGTCTACTCGTCCTGCGAACACCACCTTGTGCCGTTCTTCGGTGTCGCCCACGTCGGCTACATCCCCAACGCCCAGGGGCAGATCACCGGTCTGTCCAAGCTGGCCCGGCTCGTCGACATCTTCGCCCGTCGCCCCCAGGTGCAGGAGCGGCTGACGACCCAGGTCGCCGACGCGCTCATGCAGCACCTCGAACCGCGCGGCGTCATCATGGTCATCGAGGCCGAACACCTGTGCATGGCGATGCGGGGCGTGCGCAAGCCGGGAGCCAAGACGGTGACGTCCGCGGTACGCGGCGACTTCCGGCAGATGGGGCGCACCCGCGCCGAGGCCATGAGCCTCATCCTCGGACATAGCTGACGTCGGGTCGCACCACGGATCGTCCGAGTGGGGACGGCAGATCGTCCCCGCCGTGGCGGTTGGCCTTGGGGTGTGGCGCGCCCGGTCTCGTAGGGTGGAGAGTATGTCGTCGACGATTCCGCCGCCTGGACTGCCCAACCTGGGACGATGTCTCGTGATGGGCGTGGTGAACGTAACGCCGGATTCCTTCTCCGACGGGGGACGGTGGTTCGACACCTCCCGCGCCATCGACCACGGACTGGAGATCGCCGCCGCGGGCGCCGACATCGTCGACGTGGGAGGCGAGTCCACACGCCCGGGCGCGCAACGCGTGTCGTTGGAGGAGGAGCTACGCCGGGTGGAGCCGGTCGTGGCCGAACTCTCCCGTCAAGGCGTCGTGGTCAGTGTCGACACGATGCGGGCCGAGGTCGCCGACCACGCGGTCGAGGCGGGCGCCAGGCTGGTCAACGACGTCAGCGGCGGGCTCGCCGATCCCGCGATGGCACGGCTGGTCGCGAAGACCGGCACCCCCTACGTCCTGATGCACTGGCGCGGCCACAGCCACGCCATGTACAACCGCGCACACTATGACGACGTCGTCACCGAGGTCCGCGACGAACTGCGGAAACGAATGGACTCCATGATCGAAGCCGGTGTTGAGCCCGAGCAGCTCGTCCTGGACCCAGGGCTCGGGTTCGCCAAACGAGCGGACATGAGCCACAACTGGCAGCTCCTGGCCCACCTGCCCGAACTCGCGACTCTCGGCCGGCCGCTGCTGGTCGGCGCCTCCAGGAAGCGGTTCCTCGGGCGCGCGCTCGCGGACGCCAACGGCCAACCGCGCGACTTCGCCGAGTGTGACGACGCGACCGTGGCGGTGACGACCCTGGCGGCGGAACGCGGCGCGTGGTGCGTGCGGGTCCACGACGTGCGCGCGAACGCCGACGCGGTGCGTATCGCCGCGGAGTGGCATCGCGCCGCCGTCGCCCCCACGTCTGCTCCCGCCGGGCAGGACAGCCCGTGACGGCGCGGCAGGAGATCCTGGAGCAGGTCGCCGAGGCGAACGCGGAGTTCTACAGCGCGATCGAGAACGGCGACATGGACGTGATGGACCGCGTCTGGGCCCAAGAGGAGGACGCACCGGACCTCGTGTGCGTGAACCCTGGCTGGCCAATCCTGCGGGGACGTGCGGAGATCATGCGCTCGTGGGCCTTGATAATGGCCAACATCCCCTACATCCAGTACGTACTCACCGGCACCCACGTCGGGGTCAACGACAACGTCGCCATGGTGACGTGCGAGGAGAACGTGCTCACCGCCGAGGACGACAACCCCGGGTTCGTCGCGGGGGGCAGGGTGGTCACCACGAACCTCTTCGTTCACACTGGGCAGGGGTGGCGACTCTGGTCGCACCACGCCTCGCCCGTGATGCTGGACGAGGACGACGAGGACGGGATCATGCCCGAAGAGGCGTAGTGCTGGCGAGCGGAGACGACGTGGCCCAGAAGGACCGGATCACACTGCGCGGCCTGCGCGCGGTGGGGCACCACGGGGTGTTCGACCACGAGAGGCGGGACGGTCAGGAGTTCCGCGTGGACGTCACTCTGTTCGTGGACACGTCGGTGGCCGGAGGGAGTGACGACCTCTCGGCCACGGTCGACTACGGGACGCTCAGCAGCGCGCTGGTCGACGTGATCCAAGGAGAACCCGTCAATCTGATCGAGACACTCGCGCACCGACTGGCCGCGACCTGCCTCGCGGACCCGTTGGTCGCCGATGTGGAGGTGACCGTGCACAAACCCCAAGCCCCCATCCCCCACGAGTTCGACGACGTTTCAGTCACGATCCGACGGGGCCGCTCGTGACCGGGGAACGCAAGCTCGTCCTCGCGCTGGGCAGCAACATCGGCGACCGTGCGGCGAACCTCCAGGAGGCCGTGGACGCCCTCTTCGACGCGCCCGGTCTTGAGGCGGTCGCGGTGTCCCCCGTCTACGAAACGGCGCCGGTCGGCGGCGAGCCACAGGACGACTACCTCAACGCCGTGGTCGTGTGCCGGACCGGCCTCCCCGCCGAGATCCTCCTCGACCGGGCACGCAACGTCGAGGACGCGATGGGCCGCACGCGGGAGCGGCGTTGGGGGCCACGCGTCATCGACGTCGACATCGTGGTGCTCGGCTCCGAGACCTGGGACACGCCGGAGCTGACCGTCCCGCACCCCCGCGCCCACGAACGCGCGTTCGTCCTCCAACCGTGGTCCGACGTGGACCCCGAGGCCGAGATCCCAGGGTTCGGCCCCTTGGACAAGCTCCTGAACGACGTACGCGAGCAGCGACTGCGTCGCCGGGACGACGTGGTGATCCGGGTACCCGATTGAGTGACGAGACGCCAGGGACCATCGGGATGACGGGGTGGCGCACACCCGTCATCCTGGCGGTCATTGGCGTGGTCCTGGGGTTCGTCGTGTCCCAGTGGTTCTACCTGGGCCTGCCGCGTCTGCCCTGGACCGCGATCCCCACCGCGGTGGTGCTCGCCGTGGTGGAGATGTTCGCCGCCTACCACGTCCGACGCCGGGTCCGCCGACTCCCGGGAACCGTGCCGATCGAACCCCTGGCCGCCGCGCGGTTGCTCGCCCTCGCGAAGGCCAGTATCGCGGCGGCGGCCCTCCTCGGCGGCGCCTTCACCGGCCTCGCGCTCGGCCTGCTGGACCGAGTCCAGGCCGACGCTCCTCGCCTCGACGCCCTCGTCGCGGGAGGATCCACCCTGGCGTGCGTGGTGCTTCTGGTCGCCGGGTTCCTCCTCGAGCGCGCCTGCCGCGTCCCCGACCAGCGGTAACCCCAACACCCATCCTCCCCGCGGCCGCCTGCCGCCGTCCACCGTGGACGGCTGGGCTAGTGCCCCTCAGGCCGGGAACGTCTCGGCGTGCTGGTCGGGCCGCGGCCGGAGGCGGAGACAACGCCGGCCACTGCTGGCGTGACTTCCGTGGCCAGGTGTGGACCGTGTGAGTAGCGTGGAACAGCCGGTTTTGGGGGCCTTCGCCCGTGTGGTTTCAGGGGGTTCACGGCGCGGGTTCGTGGTGGCCTTCTGGGGGAACGCGAGGATGGTTGACTAAGGGTATGGGAATGGACGATGCCGCCGACGTCGGGGAGCCGTCGCCGTTCGACGCGGCGTTCGCGAGTCCGGACGGGACGGAGTGGCACCGGCCGTCCCGGGCGTTACGGACCTACCGACGTGTGGTGGCGCTCGTGAGCCTCGCCGTCCTCGCCGCTCTCGGGGGGGTCGGGCTGTGGATGGTCGCGGGATGGCTGGAGCTCGCACTGTGGGGTGTGGCGGTGGTCATCGCGACGGGGATGGCGTGGTATCTCGCTGGCGTCGCCCAGCAGTCGCTCGGCCATGCGGAGGGGCGCAGTGACTTCTACCTGACGAACGGGGTGTTGGTGCGTCAGCTCGTCATCATTCCCTACGGCCGGATGCAGTTGGTGGACGTGACCACGAACCTGCTGGAGCAGATGTTCGGGATCGCCACCGTGCGGGTTCGTACCGCCGCGACCCCCGGTGAGGCCTCGGTGGTCGGGCTGCCCATCGACGAGGCGACAGCCCTGCGGGATCGCCTGACCGAACGCAGCGAGACGTTCTCCACGGGATTGTGAGGAGCATGCCGGGGCCAACGGGGGACGACGCGGACGACGCCCGACCCGAACGTGGGTGGTTCGGTGCGGACGAGGACCGTGGTGCGTCCCAGCCACGTCCCCCCGCCGGGGGTGACGACTGGGTCTGGTTGGACGGGGTGCGCCTTCCCGGTATGCGTGAGGTGACGGCGCCGACCGACGGTCACTCCTCCGCGGCCGCCAGCAGGGACTCCGGCGGGTCACCAGAGCAGGAGCATCCACCGGTGGAGAACGCGGAGAACTCGCGCGAAGAATCCGCTCGGCCGCCGGTCGAAGCGGCCCAGGGCGGCGGGGAGCGGCCGGGAGGCACCGCGGGAGACGCGGAGGAGGGCCCGGCGGGTCGGCCCCGATTCCTCCCCGGCACCCAGGTGCTCGACCGTCGGGGGCGCCCGTGGTCTTGGAGCCCACACGCACACGGACAGTGGCCGGACGCGGCCCAACGAGGCTCGACCCACGCTGTGTGGTCGTTGGACGGTTCCGGTAGCCGGCGCCGGCCACCGTCGGATCCGGACCAGGACGTGGTCCACGGCGAGCACCAACTGCACTGGGTGAGTGTCCCGCTGCGCACGCTCGTCATCACGGCGGTCTTCCTCGCCCTTCCCGGGATCGCGATGATCGGACTGGGCGTACAGCGGGTGCTCGCCATGACCCTCATGGTCTTCGCGGCCGCCGGGGTCTACTGCCTGGCGTCCTGGTGGCTCACCTGGTTCCGTCTCGACGCCGACCACCTCATGGTGCGCTCAGGCATGCTGCGACGCACCGTGCAGGAGGTCCCCCTCAGCCGGCTCCAGGCCGTCGACGTGGTGCGCCCCTTCGTGCCGCAGATCTTCGGCCTCGCCGAACTGCGTATCGAACTCGCCGGCGGTGACCGGGGAGAGGTGCGCCTCCGTTTTCTCTCCGCCAAGATCGCGACCCGGCTCCGGGACGTGCTGCTGGCCCGGGCCGCCGGTCTCCCCCCGCTCCCGGAGGCGCCGCCGGAGCGCCCCTTCTACTCGGTCCCCTTCGGTCTGCTGCTCGCCGGGCTCGCCTTCCGGGTTCCCGTGCTCGGTGCGTTCCTGCTGTTCCTGGCGCTGGTGGTGCTGGGCGTCGCGTTCCGTGAACTGGGTGTTCTCGGTGGGGCGATCCCACTGTTGTTGGGGTTGGTGCGGGGCTTCCTCGGCCCGCTGCTCCGGTACGCCTCGTTCACGGCGGCTTTGACGCCCGACGGGCTGCGGCTGAGGCACGGTGTCTTCCAACGTCGGGTCCAGACCATCCCGCCCGGACGTGTCCAGGCGGTGCGGATCGTGTCGCCCACGCTGTGGCGGTACCTCGGTGTGGTGCGCGTCGAGGCGAACGTCGCCGGCTACGTGGGGGAGCGCCAGATGGACTCCTCCACTCTGTTGCCCGTCGTGGACCGGGCCACGGCCTTCTACCTCATCCACCAGCTCTTCCCCGGAACCTCCGCCGAGAGCGTGCCCCTCCGTCCCGCCCAGCGGTCGCTGTCCAAGCGCGACGCCCTGGGCGTGGACCAGACCATGTTCGTGACTCGCTACGGGCTGATGGGCGAGATCCTGGAGATGGTTCCGCTGGCGCGCGTCCAGAGCGTGCGCATGAGTTCGGGGCTCCTGGCCCGTTGGTTCGGCGTGGCCACCGTGGAGGTGGACTGCCCGCCAGGCCCCGCGCGGATGCGTGCGAACGGCCGGGGGCTGTCCGAGGCCCGGCAGGTCGTCGAATCGGTCACCGCGGGGGCCAACACGGCGCGCGCGACCACGGCGGGGCCGGAGCGCTGGGCGACCCGCGCGGATCCCGACTGACCCACCCGCGCCCCACGCGTCGTCCGCCCCTTTCGACGAATCGGCTTCGTCAGCGCCCTCGCGCGCCGTCAAACAGGACGAGTCAGGATATATCTATTACTTTGTGTAGTCATTTGATTACATAACAGCATCGGAGTTGTCTGATGCGCCCGAAGCCGCGACGGGCTGTGACTAGATGGACTCGAACACGCCACGTGTTCTCTGGAGTACGAAACGTCGACTGTTGTCGGTCGGTACGCCACCCGACAACGCCAAGGAGTGAATCAGAAGTGCTGAAGAAGTTTCTCGCCGCAGGTGCAGTCTCCGCCGCCGCTGCCGGTGTCGTCCTCATGAGCGGCGGCACGGCCTACGCGCACACCGGTGACAACATCTCCACCTCCGGCGTCGGCGCGATCGTGAGCGGCAACCAGGCCGTCGCCGACATCGACATTCCGGTGAACGTCTGCGGCAACTCTGTCGCGATCCTCGGCATTGCGGGTGCGTCCTGCGACAAGGGCTCGGCGTCCAGCCACTAGCCCCTGTGGGCGGATCCGGTGGTGCATCACCAGACCCGCCCCTGGTCGCCACGTGACTGAATCCGTGGCCGTCGCACTCCAGCGGCGGCCACGGGGATCGGGCGACACACGCGTCCAACGCGAACCGGCGCCGCTCCTCGGAGCGGTGCCGGTTTTCGCGTCCGGACCCGCCGAGGGTAGCGTGACAGGCGGAATCGCCGCGACCGAGTGAACGGAAACGACTGGTCATGCAGGAGCCGGAGCAACGCCCCGCCCGGTTGTCGGTGGGGGTCATCGGACCGGGCCGAGTCGGATCCGCGCTGGGGCCGGCGTTGGAACACGCCGGACACCGGGTGACCGCGGTGACGGCCGTGTCAGCGGAGTCCAAGGAGCGGGCCGCCCGCCTCCTGCCCCACGCCCAACTGCGTGAGGCGACCGCGGTGGTCGAGACGTGCGACCTGGTCCTGCTCACGGTGCCCGACGACGCGCTCGCTCCCCTCGTCAACGGCCTTGCCGAGATCGGAGCCCCCGTTCGAGGAACCCTCGTCGCCCACACCAGCGGCGCGCACGGGTACGGGATCCTGGACCCGTTGATCATGGCGGGCGGGCTCCCGTTGGCGCTCCACCCCGTCATGACCTTCACCGGTCGCCCCGAGGACCTGCAGCGGCTGGCGAACTGCACCTTCGGTGTCACCACGCCCGCGGAACTGCGCCCGGTGGGTGAGGCTCTCGTGGTGGAGATGGGAGCGGAACCGGTCTGGGTCGCGGAGGAGAAGCGGGGCCTCTACCACGCCGCGCTGACGAGCGGCGCGAACCACCTCGTTACCCTGGTGGCGCAGAGCGCCGAGCTGTTGCGCACCGCCGGCGTCGCCGACCCGGGACGAATGCTGGGCCCCCTCCTTGGCGCGGCCCTGGACAACGCCCTGCGGTTGGGGATCGACGGACTCAGTGGACCCGTCGTCCGCGGGGACGCCGACACCGTCGTGGGGCACGTGGCGGAGTTGCGCGCACACGCCCCCGACACCGTCGCGTCCTACCTCGCGATGGCCCGGCTGACGGCGGACCGCGCGCTCGCCGCGGGACTGCTCGACGCTCGCGACGCGGAACGGTTGCTGGACGCGCTGGGCACCACGCAGCCCTGAACCAACAGCGGCCCCGAGCCACAGGAGACCGGCCATGTCCCAACCCCGCCTGTTCACCACGCGCGCCGAGGTGACGCACGCCCGTTCCGACGCGGGACGCGTCGCCCTGGTTCCCACGATGGGCGCCCTGCACGAGGGACACCGCGCCCTGATGGCGCGGGCACGCCAACGTGAGGACGTCGACAGCGTCTGGGTCAGCGTCTTCGTCAACCCACTGCAGTTCGGCCCGACCGAGGACTTCGACCGGTATCCGCGGGACCTGGACGCGGACCTGGCCGTCTGTGAGGAGGAGGGCGTGTCAGCCGTGTTCGCGCCGAGCACCACGGAGATGTATCCGCTGGGACGCCCCATGGTGACGGTCCGGGCCGGGGCGATGGGCGACCTCCTGGAAGGGGAATCCCGCCCCGGATTCTTCGACGGGGTCCTCACCGTGGTCACCAAGCTCTTCGCCATCCTCACCCCCGACATCGCGGTGTTCGGCGAGAAGGACGCCCAACAGTTGGCGATGGTGCGCAGACTCGTCGCCGACCTCTCCCTGCCACCGGAGATCCTCGGTGTGCCGACTCGACGCGACTCCGACGGGCTCGCGATCTCCAGCCGTAACGTCTATCTCTCCACCGCGGAACGTCACACGGCGCTACGCCTGTCCCAGGGCCTTCGGGCCGCGGAGGCGGCCCGCGCGGGGGGAGCGGGCGCGGTGCGGAAGGCAGCCCACCAGGAACTGGACGCGGGCACCTCCGACCACCCCCCACTGAGGCTCGACTACCTGGCGCTGGTCGACCCGGACACCTTCTCCGAGGTGGAGGACGGGTACTCCGGACCCGCGGTGCTGGCGGTCGCGGCCTGGGTGGGCACCACCCGACTCATCGACAACGTGCGCGTCACCCTGTGAGCGACACCTGGAGCGCGGGGCGTGACGTCACGACCTGAGCGCCGCCCCCGCGCACCCGGGGAGGCCCCGTGGAGGGGGCCGATCCGTCGATGCCGGCCTCTCTGGTGGCGACTTCTGGGAGGATGTCCTGAATCCATGCGAAGGTGAACCTCGAGGGCGAGGAGATCGTCTTTGAGAATGTGGAGGGCACACCGATGGACACAGCGCACGCCTCTGCCCACGCCGGGATGGGAGTTGGCGCCTGATGCTGCTGACCATTGACGTGGGCAACACTCATACGGTGCTCGGTCTGTTCCAGGGTGACCACCTGCTGGACCACTGGCGGGTCGCCACCGAGGCCCGGCGTAGCGCCGACGAGTGGGCCGTCCTCGTGCACGGCCTCATGTCCACACGCGGACACGTTCCCCCGCGCCCCGGCGGAGCGGCCCACGCCGCACCCAGCGCCGGCGAGGGCGGAGGAACGACCGAGACCGGCGTGCGCGCGCGAACCTCCGGTGCCGAGCCGGACACCGACGGCGCCGCCGACACCGGAGCGGGCGGGGACGACACCTCCGGTCAGGGGGAGGAGATCCACGGCATCGCCCTGTGTGCCACGGTGCCGCCCGTGCAACACGAGATGCGGGAGATGTTCCATCGCCACTATCCAGGTGTCCCCGCGGTCGTGGTGGAACCCGGAGTGCGCACCGGAGTGCCGATCCGGGTCGACAACCCGAAGGAGGTCGGCAGCGACCGGATCGTCAACACGCTCGCGGCGGTGCGCCAGTTCGGTGGCCCGTGCGTCATCGTCGACTTCGGGACCGCGACGATCTTCGACGCCGTCAGCGCGAAGGGCGAGTACCTCGGCGGTGCGATCGCCCCGGGGATCGACATCTCCGTCGAGGCGTTGTCCCAGCGCGGCTCGCAACTGCACATGGTGGAGATCGTGAAGCCACGTAGTTCCATCGCCAAGAGCACGGCGGAGGCGCTGCGTTCGGGCATCGTCTTCGGATTCGCGGGACAGGTCGACGGCCTGGTGGAACGAATGGCACGGGAACTCGGTGCCCCCGAGGACGTGACCGTCGTGGCCACGGGCGACCTGGCCTCCATCGTGGTCCACGAGTGCCGTCGCGTCGACGTCCACGAACCGTGGCTGACGCTCAACGGACTCCGACTCGTTTACGAGCGCAACGCCCCGACGACACTCTGACCGAGACCCAAATGTAACCTTGTGGTCGGAAGGTGGGGATACTTCTGATTCTCCGCAGGTCAGAACCGATAGCGGTCGACTCCTCGCGAGGAGTCAAGGAAGAGGGATGCGCCGGTCGCGGGGCCGAGGGTGTTTATCGGATCTTGACGCTTTTTCACGGCCGGCATTAAGGTTCCTGTGCGAGCGGTTCCGCTGACCCAGTGGGTCACGTGCCGAACAACCGAAGATGACGCGAGTGGGCCGACGGCCACGCTCGCGAAGCCAGCACGACGCGTGTGGTCCGTCCGTCCCGGATCTCAGTTGCGCCGGCCGGTTTTGGGGGCTACCCCCATTCTTCTCCGGGGTTCCATCGTGACGAGTCAGCGTGTTCCGCGCTCATATCGATGAGGAGGACGGAGTGGAACAGGCCACACTTGTACGCGCCCCTGAGGTCAGCGTTGAACCCGGGCTGCCGACTCTAGACGCGGGCGAGGCGCGGCTTCTGGCCGAGATCGCCAGCGGAGTGACCACTGACGTGGCCGCACGCCATCTGGAGCTCAGTGCTCGTACGTTGCGCCGGCGCCTACGTTCGATCTGTGACCGCCTTGACGTCAACACCCCGATCGAGGCGGTCGTGTGGGCCGCCCGCCACGGCTACATCTGATTCCCGTGGTCCGGCCGTGCTGATCGGCCGCCGCGGCTGACGAAGAACGGTGTCAAGACGGTGGGCATCCGCGGATAGGCTGCCCGCGTGGAAATCACCGTTCGCCGAGCCCGCACCCGAGACGTGTCCAGCATCCGTCGCTTGGTCGATGCCTACAGCTCCGAGCGACGGGTGCTACGTAAGACCACGGTGAATCTGTACGAGGACATTCAGGAGTTCTGGGTCGCGGAACGTCACCAAGACGGGGATTCCGCTTTGGTCGGCTGTGGGGCCCTCCACGTGCTGTGGGAGGACCTGGCCGAGGTTCGCACGGTCGCGGTGGATCCCGCGCTGCGCGGCCACGGTGTCGGACATCGGCTCGTGGAATCCCTTTTGGCCACCGCCAAGGAACTTGGGGTGCGCCGGGTCTTCTGTCTGACCTTCGAGACCGGGTTCTTCGCCCGCCACGGCTTCCAGCCAATCCAGGGAACCCCGATCTCGGCGAAGGTGTATGAGGAACTTCTGGGTTCCTACGACGAGGGTGTCGCCGAATTCCTGGATCTGGAACGGGTCAAGCCAAATACTCTCGGCAACACTCGAATGCTGCTGCATCTCGACAGGTGAGCAAACTCACGGCCACTTCGCCCGACTCACATCGCCTCCCCCGTGGATGCTCGGTCACACCGATTGCGTAGAGTGCAGCCACGTGTCCCGACTTGTTCCGTTCCGGGGGCTCTGGCAATGGGGCCGGT
This sequence comes from Spiractinospora alimapuensis, assembly GCF_018437505.1. NCBI lineage: Bacteria > Bacillati > Actinomycetota > Actinomycetes > Streptosporangiales > Nocardiopsidaceae > Spiractinospora > Spiractinospora alimapuensis. The sequence goes on from NZ_CP072467.1 coordinate 4,128,708, forward strand.
GTTCAGCCCGGGGTGCCAGCAAGTATCGTTACGGCAGGAGTGCTTCAGTCTCGTGGTGGCGGTTGGGTGAGGCCCGGCAGGGCCGTCCCTCCAAGAATCCCTCTTGTTGATTCTGGCGTCTTGGGCCTCGGGATGGCAGGGGTGAGTGTCGCGCCGGTCGCAGAAGGCTCCCAGGAACTTCCAAGGGAGTCGGTAGGAGGCCGTGGGGGCCGAGGATTCGGACTTCCCCGCCACTTACGGTAATTGCTCCATAAAGTTATATCCAGGAAGGCGTTTGCGTTCGATGTGGGATGTATTGTCGGCCATCATCCCCCCGGCTGTTGTCGCGGCGGTGTTCTGCACGGCGATCTACAAGCTGCTCCGCTCGGAGATGGCGCCTAGAACCTCTGATGGCCGTCGAGTTAGCGAACGCCCTGCTCGGCGCGCTGAGGCCACCACATTCGCAAACTCGGATGGTGCGGAGGCCACGCAGGGGAAACCGCGTGAGTCGGCGGGGGACGTCGAAACGGAGCGAGGCGGAAGCGACGCTGAGCGCGATTAGACGTGCTCGCCTTGTTGCCCCTATCTGTGCTGTTGCCGCTATCTGTGGTGTGACTTTGCTTGCTCCCGTGCGGCCGCGGGTGCTTAAGAAGCCGACGGTTACGCTCCCCCAAACAACGGCATTCTCAGGACACTCGCAGGTAAAGAGCCACACGAGTGGTCTCATGCCTTAAGCTTCCTTACAGAGGCACGCACGATGACCGCATTGCGGAAGTCGGTGTGTGTGTCCCCCTCGTCTTTGGCGGGTGGGAGTGAAGCGTTCCTCGCGCGGCACAGGGTCCCCCCGCCCACCGCTCCAGAAATTATGGAGCAACGCGTCAACTCCATGGAGTGGCGTGGTTTTTGCCGACGTGAGCCCGAATTGTCATTCCACGACGATCGGGTATATCTTGATAATTAGGTGCTGTACTGCACTGCACTCCGGAAAGGTTTGTATCGATGGCACAAAAGGTCCAGGTGCTCCTCGTCGACGACCTCGACGGCGGCGAAGCCGAAGAAACCGTGCAGTTCGCCGTTGACGGGTCGGCATACGAGATCGATCTCAGTGGCAAGAACGCCGCGAAGCTGCGCGAGACACTGGCTCCCTACGTTGAGGTGGCACGGAAAGCACAGACCAGCAAGGGGCGTCGTGGGCGTCTCCAGCGCAGCCAGCCCAGCCGTGAGCGCAGTGCGGAGATCCGCAAGTGGGCGAAGGAGCACGGTAAGCAGGTCAACGAGCGGGGGCGTATCCCCCAGTCGATCGTCGCCGAGTACGAGGCGGCGCAGCGCTGAGCCGCGCGTACGTTCGGCCAAGCGGCCCGCTGTCCTCCGGGTGACCGGAGCGGCGGGCCGTTCGCTTGCGGCGTACTTGGAACACTGGCGCCCCGTTTGGTAGTTGGATGAGGGTGAAAGCCCTATCGTCGGGGAAAGTTTTTGGCAGACGTTCAGTACGGAGCTGTGCGGGATGTCGAGGTCGGGCCGTCCGGGCAACCGGCCGGCGCGGCAGGTCCGGGTGCGACGGGTTGCGTCCCCGGGGAGGCCGGGTTCTCCCCAGGGGCCGGTATGCGGAAAGCGAGGGTCGGGATCCGGCCCTGCCTGACCGCTCTGTGAGGAGCGACGAGACATGTTCGAGAGGTTTACCGATCGCGCGCGGCGCGTGGTGGTCCTGGCCCAGGAAGAGGCCAGGATGCTCAACCACAACTACATCGGCACTGAGCACATCCTGCTTGGCCTGATTCACGAGGGTGAGGGCGTCGCCGCCAAGGCCCTGGAGAGTCTGGGCATCAGCCTCGAAGCGGTGCGCCAGCAGGTCGAGGAGATTATCGGGCAGGGCCAGCAGGCCCCGTCCGGGCACATTCCCTTCACCCCACGGGCGAAGAAGGTGCTGGAACTGTCGCTGCGAGAGGCACTCCAGCTCGGGCACAACTACATCGGTACCGAGCACATCCTGCTCGGTCTCATCCGCGAGGGTGAGGGCGTCGCCGCCCAGGTGTTGGTGAAGCTCGGAGCGGACCTCAATCGCGTGCGCCAGCAGGTCATCCAGCTTCTGCACGGCTACCAGGGCAAGGAGCCCCAGGCCGCCGGCACCGCGTCGGAGTCCGCACCGTCGACGTCCCTGGTGCTGGACCAGTTCGGCCGGAACCTGACCCAGGCGGCCCGGGAGAGCAAGCTCGACCCCGTGATCGGTCGCGACACCGAAATCGAGCGGGTCATGCAGGTGCTGTCCCGCCGGACCAAGAACAACCCGGTCCTCATCGGTGAGCCCGGTGTCGGTAAGACGGCGGTCGTCGAGGGGCTCGCCCAGAAGATCGTGAAGGGCGAGATTCCGGAGACGCTGAAGGACAAGCAGCTCTACACCCTGGACCTGGGCGCGCTGGTCGCCGGTAGCCGGTACCGCGGTGACTTCGAGGAGCGCCTGAAGAAGGTGCTCAAGGAGATCCGTACCCGCGGCGACATCATCCTGTTCATCGACGAGCTGCACACGCTCGTGGGCGCGGGCGCCGCCGAGGGCGCGATCGACGCCGCCAGCATCCTCAAGCCGATGCTGGCGCGGGGCGAGCTGCAGACCATCGGCGCCACCACGCTGGACGAGTACCGCAAGCACCTGGAGAAGGACGCGGCGCTGGAGCGTCGTTTCCAGCCGATCCAGGTGGACGAGCCCACGATCGCGCACACCATCGAGATCCTGAAGGGCCTGCGGGACCGCTACGAGGCGCACCACCGCGTGTCCATCACCGACTCGGCGTTGGTCTCCGCGGCGCAACTCGCCGACCGCTACATCTCCGACCGCTTCCTGCCGGACAAGGCGATCGACCTGATCGACGAGGCCGGCTCGCGGATGCGGATCCGTCGGATGACGGCGCCGCCGGACCTGCGCGAGTACGACGACAAGATCGCCGACGTCCGTAAGGACAAGGAGTCCGCGATCGACGCGCAGGACTTCGAACGCGCGGCGTCGCTGCGGGACGACGAGAAGCAGTTGTTGTCCCGTAAGGCGCAGCGGGAGAAGGAGTGGAAGGCCGGCGACATGGATGTCGTGGCCGAGGTGAACGAGGAACTCATCGCCGAGGTGCTGGCCACCGCGACCGGGATCCCGGTGTTCAAGCTGACGGAGGAGGAGTCCTCGCGTCTGCTGCACATGGAAGACGAGCTGCACCGCCGGGTGATCGGTCAGGACGACGCCATCAAGGCGCTGTCGCAGGCCATTCGCCGTACGCGTGCGGGTCTGAAGGACCCCAAGCGTCCCGGTGGGTCCTTCATCTTCGCCGGGCCGTCGGGTGTCGGCAAGACCGAGCTGTCCAAGACCCTGGCCGAGTTCCTGTTCGGGGACGAGGAGTCGCTGATCCAGCTCGACATGAGCGAGTTCATGGAGAAGCACACCGTCTCCCGGCTGTTCGGCTCGCCACCCGGGTACGTCGGCTACGAGGAGGGCGGCCAGCTCACCGAGAAGGTGCGTCGTAAGCCGTTCTCCGTGGTGCTGTTCGACGAGATCGAGAAGGCGCACAACGACATCTTCAACTCGCTCCTGCAGGTGCTGGAGGAGGGGCGGCTCACCGACGCCCAGGGTCGGAACGTCGACTTCAAGAACACCGTCATCATCATGACGACGAACCTGGGCACGGGGGACATCTCCAAGGGCGTGGCCATGGGCTTCGCCAAGGAGAACGACTCCAAGACCAACTACGAGCGGATGAAGTCGAAGGTCCAGGAGGAGCTGAAGAGCAACTTCCGGCCGGAGTTCCTGAACCGTGTCGACGACGTGATCGTCTTCCACCAGCTCACCCAGGACGAGATCATCAACATCGTCGACCTGATGGCCGCCCAACTGGACGAGCGCCTGAAGGACCGCGACATGGGTCTGGAGCTGCGCGGCGACGCGAAGAACCTGCTCGCGCAGCGTGGCTACGACCCCGTGCTGGGTGCCCGGCCGCTTCGGCGGACGATCCAGCGCGAGATCGAGGACCAGCTCTCGGAGAAGATCCTGTTCGGCGACGTCAAGCCGGGCCAGATCGTCATCGTCGACACCGAGGGCACCGGCGACGACGCCACGTTCACCTTCCGCGGCGTGCCGAAGCCGGACTCGGTGCCGGACGCGCCGCCGGTGGAGGAGCAGCCGGCCGCGGGCGGGTCGGAGTAGACGTGGTTCCCACCACGGAGTAGTTCCGGCGCGGTGGGGCGTGTGACCGGAGTCGGTCACCAGAACGCGCGAGTGGGCGGGCACCTGCAGTTCGGTGCCCGCCCACTGCCGTGTCCGACGGATTTCGATAGTGTTCCTTCGTGTCCTTCGGCCGCGGCGCCGCCCCCGACGGGCTTGCGACGCCCCACCAGAACTGGAGCCTGGTACGCGCCCCGTGGTGGCGTCGTGTGCTTCCACACCGTCCGCTGCGTTGGGCGGCCGTTCTCCTGCTGACCGCGGCCGTTTCCGGGTACTTCGCGGTGCGCGAGCTGCTGCCCTCCTCCGAACCGGAGTTCCCACTGCTCGCTCAGGGGCGTGAGGAGGCCGGCGACATTCCCGGTGTGCAGACCTTCGATATCGACTCCCGGGAGCACACCGACGAGCCCGTGGACTATCCACAGGATCCACCCGTTGGCGGCCCGCACACCACGGAGTGGTTGAACTGCGGAATCTACCCAGACGAGGACGGTGTGGTGGTGGAGAGCGCGGTGCACGCGATGGAACACGGCACCGTGTGGATCACCCATCAGCACGACCTCCCCGAGGAGGACCTGGACGCGCTCTACGCCCACTACCACCCCGGCGCGTTCGTGGTGATCAGCCCGATGGAGGGCCTCGGTGCTCCGATCGTGGTCTCCGCGTGGGGCAAGCAGCTCGGCCTGGCCAGCGCGACCGACACCCGGCTGGAGGAGTTCCTTCGCCGGTACGAGCGTGGCCCGCAGACACCAGGGCACGGAGGTCCGTGTACTGGGGGAGTGGGCGAGCCGGTGATCGATCCCTCCGGCCTGTGACCGACTCCCGGCGCGTGGGGGAGCTCCGGGAGGTGACCACTCCCTCACCGTTCCTAACCGGGAAGCGCGTAGGTCCCGTCGTCGCGGGGGTCGACGAGGCCGTCGGCGACCAGGGCGTCCAACGCCCGCTCCCGCTGGACCGGTCGGTCCCAGACGTCGTCCAACGCCGACTTCGCCACGGGGCCCTCGGCGGCGCGAAGCACGGCCAACAGTCGTCCTCGCACCTGTCGGTCGGTGCCCGCGTACGTCTGGCCCCGCCGGGGTGGGCCCGTGTGCGCGGGGCGTCCGGCCGACTTCCACGCGCACTGCCGGGCGATGGGGCAGTCGGCGCACCGCGGCGCCCGCGCGGTGCAGACCAGCGCGCCCAACTCCATGATGGCGACGCCCCAGCGGGCCGCCACCGCCGGATCCTCGGGAAGTAGCCGCTCGGCGAGCGTGTACTCCTCCTTCTTCGGGGTTTTCGGCGGATACTCAACTCCGCTGTGTAGGCGCGCGAGAACGCGGCGTACGTTAGTGTCGAGAATGGCATGGCGCTGCCCGTAGGCGAAGCTCGCCACCGCCGCCGCCGTGTACTGCCCCACCCCCGGCAAGGCACGGAGTTCTGTGACGTCTCGGGGCACCTCCCCCGAGTGCCGCTCGACAATGGCGACGGCCGCCGCGTGCAGGTTCAGCGCGCGGCGCGGATAGCCCAGCCGGTCCCACATGCGCACGGCGTCCCCGGCGGGGGACGCGGCGAGTGCGGACGGTTCCGGCCAACGGTCCATCCACGCCCGCCACGCGGGAAGGACGCGCACGACCGGTGTCTGCTGCAGCATCACCTCGCTGACCAGCACACTCCAGGGCGTCGCCCCCGGAGACCGCCACGGGAGATCTCGGGCGTTGGCCTCGTACCAGGCCAATACGGGAGAGGCATGCGGATTTTCGGTCGTATGCAATCGGATTCCCTGCGGCGGGTCGAGTATGTACAAAGGGAGAAAGCCGGAATACTACGCCCATGGCCTCAAGCAGTGGACAGCCGGTGAGCCCTGAGACCTACTGGCGTCGTCGCGTCGTCGTCCTCGCGGCGGTGCTGGTCGTCGTCGCACTCGTTGCCTGGGCCTGCCAGGCCCAGTCATCGTCCGGTGACGGAGAGCAGCAGGCCAGTGTGGATCCGGGCTCCGAGGAGGACGGCGAGGGCGACGAGGGCTCCGAGGACGAGGAGTCGCCCGAGGAGGACGAGGATACCGCTGACGCCGAGGACGAGGAGAACGGCGACTCCGACGGCGACGGAGACGGCGGTGGCTCCGGCGGTTCCGGTGGCGGTTCGGGTGGCGACGGTGAGGCCGCCCCGGACATCCCGGCGCCGCGGCAGGCCAGTGACCCGTGCCGTCCGCAGGACATCGTGGTCACGGCGGAGGCCGACGAGAGTGACTACGCGAGCGGGGAGGAGCCCACGTTCTCGTTGTCCGTCGTCAACCTGGGCGAACAGACCTGCACCGTGGACGTCGGCCCCGCGACGATGGAGCTCGTGGTGAAGTCCGGCGACGACCGCGTGTTCTCCACCGCGGACTGCGTCGACAACGGCAGCCGCAACGAGGAGCTGGAGCAGGGACGACCTCTCACGACCACCGTCACCTGGGACCGGAAGCGTTCGTGGGAGGACTGCCGCGACGACGACAAGAACGCTGGCTCGGGCACCTACCAGGCGGAGTTGCACAGCATCTACGACAACGGCGCCGAACCCGTGGTCTTCCGTCTGAAGTAGCCGTCGAGGACGTCGACCGGGACAGCGCCGACGTCGGGGAAGGCGGTGGGCGACCTCGCGCGGTTGGTCGACCGCTGTCACGCCGCGCTTCCCCCGGCGGGCGTTGGTCGCGCGGGGCGCCAAGCGCCGGGACCGGGAATGGGGATCTCGGCGAAGCGTCGGCCCGCACCGCCGTGCCCGCGGGCGCCGCCGCGTCGATCCCTCCGGAGCCGTCCGCCGCGCGCGTACCGTGCCCGGATCGAACCGAGGGCCGGCCGAGGACAACGGCCCCGGCCGGCGGCCCTACTCGGTGGCGCCGGAGATGGCGCGGTCCAGGGCGCCGCGGAGATCGTCCACCCCGATGGACTGGATGCCGGGGACGGGCGCCTCACTGTGGCGGGGCACGATGGCGTGGGTGAAGCCGAGCCGGGCCGCCTCGGCGAGCCGGCGTGGGACGCCGCTGACCGCGCGGACGTCACCGGCGAGGCCCACCTCACCGATGGCGACGATGCCACGGGGCAGGGCGACGTCGGTGACGGAGCTCGCCAGCGCCAGGGCCAGGGCGAGATCCACGGACGGTTCCCCCAGTCGGACACCGCCGACGGTCGCCGCGTAGACGTCGGTGTTCGCGATGCGCAGGCCGGCGCGTCGTTCCAACACGGCCATCACCATGGCCACCCGGGACGCGTCCAGTCCGGACGTCGCGCGCCGGGGCTGGGGCAGGGCGGTCGGGGCGACCAGTGACTGGACCTCGGCGATGAGGGGGCGGCGCCCCTCCAGAGTGACGGTGACGCACGATCCGGAGACCGGGTCGTTGCGTCGGGTGAGGAAGAGTCCGCTTGGGTCGGGCAGTCCGAGGAGGCCGGAGTCGGTCAGTTCGAAGCACCCGATGTCGTCGGTCGGGCCGTAGCGGTTCTTCACCGCCCGCAGGAGCCGGAGCCGGGAGTGGCGATCTCCCTCGAACTGCAGCACCACGTCGACGAGGTGCTCGAGTACCCGTGGTCCCGCGATGCCTCCGTCCTTGGTGACGTGGCCGACGAGGACGGTCGCGATTCCGCGCGCCTTGGCCTGACGGATGAGCGTGGTGGCGACCTCCCGGACCTGGGTGACCCCACCGGGCGTGCCCACGACGGAACTGGCGCTCATCGTCTGCACGGAGTCCACGATCAGGAGCCGTGGGCGGATCTCCTCGGCGTGGCTGAGCACGGTCGCCACGTCGCCCTCGGCGGCGAGGTACAGGGACTTCGACAACGCCCCGAGCCGGTCCGCGCGCAGACGGACCTGACTGGCGGACTCCTCACCCGTGACGTACAGGACGGGGCCCGCGTCGGCACAGAGGGCCGCGACCTCCAGCAACAGGGTGGACTTGCCGACCCCCGGCTCGCCGGCGAGCAGCAGAACCCCGCCGGGGACGATTCCCCCACCGAGGACGCGGTCCAGTTCCTCCATGCCGGTGGGTATGGCGTGCGCCGCCTCGACCCCGATCTCCTCGATGGGTTGCGCCGGGGCGGTGACGCGCGCCGGGGCGACACCGCCGGTAGCCGGCGCGCCCGTCTCCTCCACGCTGCCCCACGCCTGACACTCCGGGCAGCGCCCGACCCACCGCGGGGTGGTCCATCCGCACTCCCCGCACCGGTAACTGGTCTTCGCCGACTTCGCCATAGATGGCACGCTAGTCGCTCCCGGGGACACGCTCCGCCGCCCGGTGGGGGGATGTGGACGCCTACGGGTACTCGCGCCACCACAGGTTGACGGCGTAGTCGACGCCGAGGCCGGGATGCGCCGCGATGATCTCCGCCGCGAGCCTGGGCGGGAACTCGATCCGGACCACCGACTCGAAATCCGCCCGGGACTCGAATTGCCACCGAATGTCCAGTGAGCGGCGCTGGAATCCCTGGGTGCCCCAGAATCGCTCCACGCGGTCCGGGCGATAGTCCGGAAGGAATCGGCGAAACCAGGAACCGAACGTACTGCGGCTCGCGTCATTGTCAATGACGAAGGCGACACCGCCGCGGCGCATCACGCGTCGTAGTTCCGCCAAACCCGGTTCACAGCCGGGACCGAAGAAGTAGGCCCATCGCGCGTGGGCGACGTCGACTGAGGCGTTTGCCACAGGGAGTTCCTGTGCGACCCCAGTATGGACGGCGACGTTGCCCATCCGCGCGACCCGGGTTCGGGCGGCGGACGCGAGCGCGGAATGCGGCTCCACGCCGGTGACGTTGTAAGCGGTGTGCGCGAACAACGGGAGGTGGAATCCTGTCCCGCAGCCGATGTCGACGACGTGTCCCGCGTCCCATGGCCGGATCTCACGCATGGCGGACGTCAGGACACCATCCGGATCCACGGCACGATTCTCGATCTCGTATGTGCGTGGATTCTTCCAGATATTCGGGCTCGGTACAGCCCCCCGAAGCGCATGGACCACAGTTCGAGACTAGTCTTGGGGGATTGGTCGTTTGCCGCCGCGCAATAAGGTTGATCGCGTGAGCCCAATCCAGGTCCCGGGCGCCCCCGTGGTGTTGTCTACGGCGTCGGTCTATCCGGAGAAGACTCCGGTGGCCTTCGAGATCGCCGCACGCCTCGGTTACGACGGCGTGGAAGTCCTCGTGTCGTCCGACCCCGTGAGTCAGGACGTCGACATGTTGCGGCGCCTGTCGGACTACCACCAGGTGCCGGTGCGCGCTGTGCACTCGCCCTGTCTGGTGGTCACCCAGCGGGTGTGGGGGCGTGACCCGTGGGAGAAACTCTTACGTTCCAAGGAGATGGCGGAGGCGCTCGGCGCGGAGGTCGTCGTGGTCCATCCCGCCTTCCGCTGGCAGCGGGACTACGCCCGCGAGTTCGAGGCGGGCGTGGAACGAATGCGTGAGGAGACCGCCGTCACGTTCGCGGTCGAGAACATGTATCCGGTACGGATGCGGGGCAAGGAGGTCTCGCCCTACGCGCCGGACTGGAACCCGCTCGAGCGCGACTACCCCGACATCACCCTGGACCTGTCGCACACCGCGATGTCCGGTTCCGACGCAATGGACATGGCCAAGCAGCTCGGTGACCGACTGAGCCACGTCCACGTCGCCGACGGTCTGGGTGGACAGAACCTCGACGAGCACCTGATCCCCGGCCGCGGCAACCAGCCCTGCGGAGAACTGCTGGAACACCTGGCGTCCAAGGGGTACGAGAACCAGTTGGTGCTCGAGGTCAACACCCGCAAGGCCGCCAACCGTGAGGCCCGCGAGCTGGAACTGGCCGAGGCACTCGCCTTCACCCGACTGCACTTCGCGGGAGCCGCGCAACGCCCCCGCCGAACCCCCGACGGCGCCGGTGCCGCGCCCGACGAGGACCCGCACCGCACCTGGCGGGTGAGCCCCGACGGCACTGTCGTCGGCGCGGGCTGACTCCCGAACCCCTCCTCCCCTGACGTCCTCTGTGGTGTCGCACCCGGTCATGCGGGTGTGTTCCGTGTGACGTCGCCGAGCCGGGGGATACCCATGCCATGACCGGCGTGTGGTCGGACGCGGTGCTCCGCGCCGACGAACTGCGGGTACGCCTCGGCGGAACCGAGGTCCTGCGCGGTCTGTCCTTCGAGATTCCCGCTGGTGCGGTGGTTGGCCTGCTGGGGCCGAGCGGTTCCGGCAAGACCACCGTGATGCGCGCCGTGGTCGGGGCCCAGACGATCGCCGGTGGCTGGTTGTCCGTGCTCGGACGTCCCGCGGGTGATCCCGCGTTGCGCCGGCTGATCGGATACGCCGCGCAGACACCGGCCGTGTACGGCGACCTCACCGTCCGGCAGAACCTGCGCTACTTCGCGTCGGTGCTCCGCGCGCCTCGGGGCGACGTGCGACGGGTTCTCGCAGAGGTGGCGCTGGAGGACGAGTCCGGGCGACGCGTCGACCGTCTCTCGGGTGGGCAGCAGACCCGAGTGAGCCTCGCCGTCGCCCTGTTGGGGACGCCACGGCTCCTGGTCCTGGACGAGCCCACGGTCGGGCTCGATCCGGTCCTGCGTGAGGAGCTGTGGGCCATCTTCCGACGCCTGGCGGACCGGGGCAACACGCTGCTGGTGTCCAGCCATGTCATGGACGAGGCCGAGCGGTGTGACCGGCTGCTGCTTCTGCGTGGCGGTGAGCTGGTCGCCGCGACGACCCCCGACGAGCTCCGCGGCGCCACCGGGCGTGCGGACATGGACTCGGCGTTCCTCGCCCTGATCCGCGGGAATGGCGGGGGGAATCGAAGGCGGCCGGACGGGGACGAGCACGGTGACCGGGGAGGCGACCTCGGATGAGTCCGACCCTCACCTGGGCGACGGCCGTGCGGATCCTTCGCCAACTGGCGCACGATCCGCGCACCATCGTGATGATGTTGCTGGCGCCGCCCTTGCTGCTCTTCCTGATGCGCTACGTGTTCGACGACGAACGCTTCTTCGACGAGATCGCGCCCAAGCTCATCGCGATCTTCCCGTTCCTGGTCATGTTCCTCGTCACGTCGATCGCGACTCTCCGGGAGCGGCGCAGCGGCACGCTCGAACGGCTGATGACGCTGCCCATCGGAAAACTCGACCTGTTGGTCGGCTACGCGGTGGCGTTCACTCTGTGCGCGGTCGTCCAGGTGTCCCTGGTCCTCCCCGTCGCGTTCGCGCTGGGGTTGGACATCGCGGGATCGGTGCCCGCGTTGGCCGGGATCGCTCTCATGGACGCGGTTCTCGGGGTGGCGTTCGGGCTCTTCCTCAGTGCTTTCGCACACACCGAGTTCCAGGCCGTCCAGTTCCTCCCCGCGTTCGTCCTGCCCCAGATCCTGTTGTGTGGCCTGTTCACCCCCCGCGACTCGATGAACGTCGTCCTGGAATGGATCTCCAACGTGCTTCCCCTGTCCTACGCCGTTTCCGCGATCGACGGCGCGACCCAGTCCACGGAGTTCACCTCCGACGTGTGGGGCGACCTCGCGGTGGTCGCGGGCTTCATCGCGGCGGCGCTGGTGCTCGGGGCCGTGACGCTGCGTCGCCGCACCCGTTGAACGCCGTAGTGGTGGCGGGGAGCCCGGACCTGGGTCGGTCACCGGCGCGGTTACCGTGGAGGGACTCAGGGGGTGGATTGATGATCGCGATTCTTGGTGCGGGAAAGATGGGCGAAGCCCTGATGTCCGGTCTGCTGGGCAGCGGCACCGACCCGTCCACGGTGCTGATCACGGAGCCGCGGGACGACCACGCGGCCCAGATCAGCGCGAAGTACGGCGTCGAGGCCGTGCCGGCCGACGTCGCCGTCACGCGCGCGGACACGGTGATCCTCGCGGTGAAGCCGCAGTCCATGAGCGCGCTGTTGCGCGAGGTGGCCCCCCTGGTCCGCGACGACCAACTCCTCGTGTCGATCGCGGCCGGGATCAGTACCGAGTCCGTGGAGCGGCACCTGTCCACCGCCGGACGCAAGGCCGCCGTCGTCCGCGCGATGCCGAACACGCCCGCCCTCGTCGGCCAGGGCATGACCGCGATCGCGGGGGGGACCCACGCCCTCGAGGAGCACCTGGACCAGGCCCGGCGGCTGCTGGAGACCGTGGGGGAGGTCGTCCGCGTCGCTGAGTCGAGCATGGACGCGGTCACCGCGCTGTCGGGCAGCGGCCCGGCGTACTTCTACCTCATGGTGGAGAGCATGGTCGACGCCGGTGTCCTGGAGGGCCTGCCCCGGGACACGGCCGAACGCCTCGTCGTCCAGACCATCAGTGGCGCCGCCGCCATGCTGCGGGAGTCCGGTGACGACGCCGTGGTGCTCCGGCGCAACGTCACCTCGCCGGCCGGGACCACCGCCGCGGCGCTCCGCGAGCTGGAACGCTCCGGGTTCCGGTCCGCCGTCGCCTCGGCGATAGAGGCCGCCCGTAATCGGGGGCACCAGCTCTCCCGAGAGTGACGCTCGACACTCTCGTCGCTTCTCCACACCGGGAATTGGGTGTTGGCGGCGGTGAACAACGGCCAGGTAAGGTTGTGATCACTGTCATCCCAAATGCCGGCGGTGTGAGGAGAGGTTATGGGCGATTCGCTGCTGGTCTCATGGGATGAGGGGCTGACCTCCTACAACTTCGGTCCCCAACACCCCATGGCACCGGTCCGGGTGGAGCTCACCATGGAGCTGGCGCGCTCCCTGGGCGTGCTCGACGCCCCCGGTGTCTCCCTCAACGGCTTCGCACCGGCTACCGCCGAACAGTTGGAGATGGTGCACAGCCGCGCCTACGTCGACGCGGTGCGCCTGGCGGGGGAAACCCTGCGGCCCGACGACGCCCACGCCCTGGGGACCACGGACAACCCCGTCTTCCCACACATGCACGAAGCCTCCGCGCTCGTGGCCGGTGGGTCCATCGCCGCGGCGCGCGCGGTGTGGACGGGGGAGGCGGACCGAGCCGCTAACATCGCGGGCGGCCTGCACCACGCCATGCCGGAGAGCGCCTGGGGATTCTGCGTCTACAACGACGCGGCGCTCGCCATCGCGTGGCTGTTGGACCAGGGAGCGAAACGTGTCGCCTACGTCGACATCGACGTGCACCACGGGGACGGGGTCCAGACGGCGTTCTACGACGATCCACGCGTCCTGACGATCAGCCTGCACGAGTCCCCGGTCACCCTCTTCCCGGGAACCGGGCGCCCGAGCGAAATCGGTGGACCCGAGGCCGAGGGGTCGGCGGTGAACGTCGCCCTGCCCGCCGGGACGGACGACGCCCGGTGGCTGCGCGCGTTCCACGCCGTCGTGCCGCCGCTGCTGGAGGAGTTCCAGCCGGAGATCCTGGTGACCCAGCAGGGCTGCGACACCCACGCCCTGGACCCGTTGGCCAACCTGATGTTGAGCCTCGACGGGCAGCGTCTGGCCTACACGGCCATGCACGACTTGGCGCGCCGTACGGCGGGAGGGCGCTGGGTGCTACTCGGCGGCGGTGGATACGAGGTGGTCCGGGTCGTTCCGCGCGCGTGGACGACCCTGCTCGCCGAGGCGGCCGGGGTCCCGTTGCCCCCCGAGACCGAGACACCGGAGTCCTGGCGTACGTTCGCGATGGAACGCACGGGAGAGGTGCCCCCCACGGCGATGACGGACGGACGCAGTCCGAGCTTCACCCCGTTCGAACGCGGCTACGACCCGGGCGACCCGGTGGACCGGGCGATCCAGGCGACCCGCGGCGCGGTGTTCCCCTCACACGGCATCGACCCCCATCTCTAGGATCGGGGATCTGATGCCCACAGGGGACCCACCGGCGCCGACACGGACGGAACTGGTGCGCTACCTGGTCCACACGGGGATCGCCGGCCAGGTGGACACCCCCCGGGAGAGCAACCTGCGCAGCTACCGCAAGCTCGCGGAGGGGATCCCGTACTACCAGTTCGGGCTGACCTTCAGGCGCGCCTGGTCCCCCCGCGAGATCCTCGCCCTCATGTCCAAGAACTGCGGCGTGATCGCCGACGAGCACTACCTCCGCGGTATGGACACGATCGACCCGGACCGGACCGCGGACGGTCTCGAGGCCGTCGCCGACCGGTTGGCCGTGGCGGCGCGTCGACGGGAACGCGTGCTCTTCGCCACCGGCCACCCCGCGAACCTCCTGCACACCTACCGGCGGTGGCGGTCGGTGGCGGTGGCGGCCGGCGCCAACGCCATCACGCCGGCTCTGGGGGCGACCTACGAGGTGCGCAGCGACCGAGGGCGGCTGCGGCGGGTGGTGGAGTGGCAGCACGGTGTCGGGTACGTCAGCGACGGTTCGGCGCCCATTCACAGCCATCACCCCGACGGGATGCACGCGATGATCGCCGCCTGTGGTGAGGAGCGACCCGACCTGGTCGTCGCCGACCACGCGTTCGCCGGTGCCGCGGCGGAGGCGGGGATCGAGGTCGTGTGTATCGCGGACTGCAACGACCCGGCCTTGTTCGTGGCCGCCGCGGAGGACAAGGTGCACACCTGCGTCCCGCTGGACGACGGCTACGACACGGAACGCTACGCGCCGCTGGCCAGCTACGTCGCTGACCGGCTCACCGACGCGGTGGGTGCCGGGGGAGCGACGTCCGCGAGCGGCGCCGTGGGCATCTGACCCTGGTTCTCGGCGAATTACGGTCGTCCGGTCGAACCTACGGGACTCAGGAGAGAGTTCGTACCTCGATGTAGCCATCGGGACAGGCAATCCAGTCTTTCAATGGCGTGAACCGCGACTTAGCCTGAAGACGGACGTGGAAGTAGTGACCGCACAACACACAAGCGCGGCGTGGGCCGGGGGATCCCTAACGTCGGGATGTTTCAACCCCGGACAGAACGGGGATTCGCCGCGTGGGGCAGAAGGCAGGGACGGCAGCACTCACGTCCGGAAATGAGGGCGTCGAATGAGTGGGAGTAAGGCTCCTCTGGAAGAGATTCAATTCCTGACCGTGGCCGAGGTGGCCACGATCATGCGTGTTTCGAAGATGACCGTGTATCGAATGGTTCACTCCGGCGCACTCCCCGCGATTCGGGTGGGGCGCTCCTACCGGGTGCCGGAGCGTGCCGTACATGACTATCTACGTGAGGCGTTCGTCGAGGCGGGGTAGTAGCAAGGCAGGCAGCGGTAAGCCGAAATTACTCGCGCGTGGCGGGGCTGTAAAGACCCAGTAGTCCCCACGGTTCCGCCCGCCGAGTCACCGGGATTCCGGCCCGCGGTACCGACCAGACCCCCTTCGGGTTCGTGGGCTCCCGAAGTTTTTCCTTCGACCGCGGCGGCGGTATGTGAATTCGCGTGCGTTCTACGCACCGTTGCCCGCGCCTGGCACTGGTGCGCCAATCGCGGGACGACGAGGGACGCGCCTCGCCCCGCGGGCGAACAGCCGTGCGCTGTTCGTCCGCGCGCGAACGGCGTCGCCTCGCGCTACGAGCTCCCCAGGTCGGGCAGGATCGGCCGGAGCGAAATCACGTCGCGTTACCCCTGGTGATCATGGAGTCACGGGTGTAGCTTGCGGTGCATCGGCGGGACCTCGATCCGGTCGAGCCTCACTCCGGTGCGGAGCGGCCCCGTCACCCGTGGTGCTCGGTGCCGACTTCGCGGAAGACGGCGCCCCGCAGGGCGCGAACGGACCGGGTCCGCGCGCCCACGTCCCTGAACCCACACTGTCGTCGCGTGGACACCGCGACGGCCCCACGGGGAGGCTCAAGCACGAGGGAGACGGAGCCTCCCCGCCCGCACCACCCGCTGTGGCCGCTGGACCGGCCGTAGCGGCTTCCACTGGGGAGGCCCAACTTCGAGGGGGAATCGGGCCTCCCCACCCGCCGCGGCTGGACGGGAACAACCGCGGCGGACCCCAGGAGGAGGCCCGCCGTTTCGGGTTGGCGCCGGACCTCCTCCTGCCGGGAGGCCCGTCCCGATTCGGGAACCGGGTCGGGCCTCCCACCCCACTCCGGAGGTCTCCCCGGTATACCAGCGGCGGAGCGACCAGTCGTGTCCGTTTCCCAGTCCTGCCGGTGTACCCCCATATCGTGGGCCCGTGCTGCCCTGTCGCGGGCCCACCTCCCCCTCGGGGGCGCGGTGGGTGCCGAGTGAGGCACCCACGGGTCGAAGGGGTGATCCGAAGCCGAGCTCTCGGGTGTCACCGCAGGTCAAACCGCACTCGGGGGGCTGAATCCGGTCCTCCGGACGTGACTACTACACTTTGTCGTTGACTGGCCAGACTGCCTCCGAACTGGGATCTCTCCTTATGTCGTCCCTGCATGGCGCCTCCGGGCGCAAGGTCCTTTCCGTCGTCGCTGTCTCCTGTGCGTTGCTCCTGGCGGGCTGCGGGGGGACCGACGACGCGCAGAGCGCCGCCAGCGACACGCGATACGTGGAGGGCGACGGGGCCGCGACGGCGTTCGACATCGACGAACGCGTCGACGCTCCCGATGTCAGCGGAGAGTCACTCGACGGGGAACCGGTCGCGCTCGACGACTACGCCGGCGAGGTCCTCGTCGTCAACTTCTGGGCGAGCTGGTGCGCGCCCTGCCGGGCGGAGAAGCCTGTCCTGGACGAGGTGCTGACCGAGTACGGTGACGACGGCCTCAACATCCTCGGGGTCAACATCAAGGACAACGAGACCGCGGCCAACCAGTTCGCCGAGTCCTTCGATCTCGCTTACCCGAGCCTGTTCGACCAGCCGGGCCAGGTGCCGCAGGCGTTCCGGGACACGGTGCCACCACAGGCGATCCCCAGCACGCTGATCCTGGACCGGGAGGGGCGGATCGCCGGCAGGGTCATCGGTCAGGTCGACTACACCACCCTGACCGACCTCGTGGAACCCGTTCTCGACGAAGGGGAGTCCTCCTCGTGAGCCTGACGGAGACCGTGCTCACGGGGTCGGTGCTGCTGGCCGCCCCCCTGGCCTTCGCGGCCGGAGTCGTGTCCTTCTTCTCCCCGTGCATCCTGCCGCTGGCACCCGGATACCTGTCCTACGTGGCGGGCATGTCGGGCACGGAGGCGGCACGGGGTTCCTCCCGCCCGTCCTCATCCGCGGACGGTGCGGCGTCCGACTCGGCGACGGCGGTGAAGGACGGAGCGGGCGCGGGAAGCGCGCGTACCGCCACCCGCCCCGCGGACATCTCACCGCGCCGGGCACCAATGCTGGTGGGAAGTCTGCTCTTCATCGGCGGCTTCACCGTAGTGTTCATGGCCGCCGGGGCGTTCATCGGCGGAGTCGGCGGGGTGCTGCTGGACTACGCCGATCCGATCAGCCGCGTGCTCGGCGTCATGACCATCCTGCTCGGGCTCTCCTTCATGGGGGTACTACCGGGGTTCGCCCGTGACCTGCGTATCCACCATCGTCCGGCGGCGGGGTTCGTGGGCGCCCCCCTCCTGGGCGTGCTGTTCGGCCTCGGATGGACGCCCTGCATCGGACCCACCCTGGCCGCGGTGCAGACGCTCGCCTTCACCGAGGGCAGCGCGATGCGCGGCGCCGCGCTCGCCCTGTTCTACTGCGCGGGACTGGGACTGCCGTTCGTCGCCGCCGCGATCGCCTACGGGCGGGCGGTGCGCACCTTCGACGTGATGAAGCGCCACTACCGTACGGTGATGAGGATCGGCGGGGGCATCATGATCGCCCTCGGTCTAGCCCTGGTCACGGGACTCTGGACGGAATTCACCGCTCTGGCCCAAGGATGGGCCGCGACCTTCACGACGGCGATTTGACGTGACATCGACACCGACGACCACGCCCGATTCGGCCGACGCCGCGTCCGGCGGAACGCGACCACCGACATCCACCCCACCGGCCCTGTCCCTCCGTGGCTGGGCCCGGTGGATCTGGAACAGCCTGACGTCCATGCGGACGGCTCTCATCCTGCTGTTCCTCCTCGCCCTCGCCGCCATTCCCGGCTCGATCCTGCCCCAGCGAGAAGTGAGCGTGGAGCAGGTCCAGAACTACTACCTCGACAACCCGGACCTCGCGCCGTGGCTGGAGAGGTTCTACCTCTTCGACGTCTACTCCTCGCCGTGGTTCGCGGCGATCTACCTGCTGCTGTTCGTCTCCCTGGTGGGCTGTGTGCTGCCGCGGATGGCCAAGCACTTCCAGGCCATGCGCTCCCGCCCGCCGAAGACCCCCAAGGTGTTCTCCCGCCTGCCGTACTCGGCGCGGTTCACCACGTCGGAGCCCCCGGAACGGGTCGAGGCCGAGGCCCGGCGGTTGCTGCGTGGCTACCGGGTGGATTCCGGCGGCGACGAGTCCCCGGAGGGGCGAACGGCCGGGGACACCGGAGACGAGGAGGACGACGACGCGACGTCCGAGACCCGGCCGACCACACGCTGGGTCGCCGCCGAACGCGGATACCTCCGGGAGACCGGCAACCTCGTGTTCCACATGTCGCTGGTCGGACTACTCCTCGCCTTGGCGATGGGGTCGCTGTTCGGCTACCGCGGCAACACCCTCGTCGTGGAGGGCGACGGATTCGCCAACGCGGTCACCTCCTACGACAACTACTTCCCCGGCAGTCTGACCGAGCCGGAGCACCTCGCGCCGTTCACCATGTGGCTCGACGACTTCACGGCGGAGTTCCACGACGAGGGCCCGGTCACCGGCCAGGCCGCGGACTTCGAGGGGCAGGTGCGCTACCGCGCCGCCCCCGACGCCGAGGAGGGGGAGCACGTCCTCAAGGTGAACGATCCGCTGAGTGTGGACGGCACACAGGTCTACCTCCTGGGCACCGGGTACGCCCCCGAGTTCGAGGTCCGCGACTCCCGCGGTGAACTGGTCTACGACCAGCCCGTGCCGTTCCTCCTGCGTGACGAGTTCACCTACATGTCCGACGGTGTGCTCAAGGTCCCCGACGCCGACCCGGACCAGCTCGGGTTCGTCGTCGAGTTCGCGCCGACCGCCGGGGAGGGGGGCGACGGTGAGTTGGTCTCCACCTTCCCCGAGGCCCGCGACCCGGCTGTCTCGATGGAGGCGTATGTTGGCGACCTCGGCCTGGACTCGGGTGAACCCCAGTCCGTGTACCGGCTCTACGCCTCCCAGATGGAGTCGATCGGGGAGTCACCGGTCCTGGAACTGGGGGACACCTGGGACCTGCCGGACGAACAGGGATCGGTGACCTTCACGGGTTTCCGCCCGTTCATGACGCTCCAGGTGAACAGTGACCCGGGACGGATTCCCGCGCTCGTCGCCGCCTCGGCGGCCGTCGCGGGCCTACTGGTGATGTTCCTGGTGCGACCGCGACGCTGCTGGGTACGCGCGCGACGCGACGCCACGGGACAGACCGTGGTCGAGATCGGGGGGCTGGAACGTACGGGCGACGGTGCGGCGGACGAGTTCCACGAGATGACCCGAGAGCTTCAGCGCCGAACGGGACAGCGGACGGATAAGGAATAGGTCGTGGATTCATTTTTGATGGCTGAGAATCCCGGGGCGGCGAGTCTCAGCGACGTCCTGGTCATCGCGATGATCGTCGCCTATGCCGCGGCGTTGTTCTTCTTCGCGATCGAGGCCGCGGTCGGCCGACAGCAACGCCTGAAGCAGCGCACCCTCGTCACCGCGGGCGCCAGCGACGACGGGCTGGAGGTGAACCTGCGCGAGCCGGAGAAGCCGACGTCCGCGCCGCGGCACGTCCTGGGCCTGGTGGCGCTGGGGCTGACCATCCTCGGCTTCGTCTTCAACCTCGGGCAGATCGTCGCCCGTGGTGTCGCGGCGGACCGTTGGCCTTGGGGCAACATGTTCGAGTTCGTCGTCGCCATCTGCCTGTGCTCGGTGGGCGCGTTCCTCTACATCGCCATCCGACACCAGGCGCGCTACCTCGGGGCCTTCGTCATGGTCCCGGTCGTCCTGCTCCTGGGGATCGCGGTGCGGTGGCTGTACGCGGAGCCCGGCCCCCTTGTTCCGGCACTGCACTCCTACTGGATCGCGATCCACGTCTCCGCGGCCATCGTCGCCACCGGCGCGTTCATGGTCGCCGGCTCCGCGACCATCACCTACCTGCTGTCGTACCGCACCGAGGCCCGCCAGGCGCGGGGTGAGGTCGTGACCGGGATCGCGGCCCGCCTCCCGAGCTCCGAGCTGCTGGACAAGGTCGGGCACCGACTGGTGATCTTCGCCTTCCCGCTGTGGACGTTCGCGATCATCGCGGGCTCCGTCTGGGCGGACGAGGCGTGGGGACGGTTCTGGGGATGGGACCCGAAGGAGGTCTGGTCCTTCATCACCTGGATCGTCTACGCGGCCTACCTCCACGCGCGCGCGACGGCCGGTTGGCGCGGACCGAAGTCGGCGTGGATCAGCCTGGCCGGATTCGCGTGCCTCATGTTCAACTTCTTCGCGGTGAACTATCTGTTCTCCGGACTGCACTCCTACGCCTAGGGCCTGACACGCGACGCGCCCCCTGGTGGACACCGACGGGTGTCCACCAGGGGGCGCGCGTGTCGGTGGCGGCGGATCCCCCTGACCCTGCCGGCTCGCGAAGCCTCTCGACCGGGCCGCCGAGGCCGGACACGGAGGTTGGTGGTGCCCACTCTCCCCGACATCCGGTCCTGGGGGCGGTCAGTCCTCGGGGTTGATCCGCCGATTGATGTCGCGCAGGAAGTCGGGGTCGTCGTCCGGTCCAATGGGCCCTCCGCCCCGCTGTGTGCCCCCGGTGGGCTTCGGGCTGGAGGGTGTCCCGCTGGCGGGCCCGGCGGTGGGGGCGGCGTTGCTCGTCGCCAGCACGCGGGGGCGACCGAAGAACAGCCACAGCAGCGCGCCGATCTGGAGCAGGAGCACGATCACGGCCACCCACGCCAACTTCGGGAGGGTGCGTACCTCGGTGGAGGGCGTGGTCAGGGCATCAAAAAGGGAATAGACCCACAGCACGACCGCGGCGAGGGCGAGGGCGACTCCGACCAATACCATAGGACCAGCCTATCCGCCGGTGCCACGCTTCGGTCGGGTGGTCGGCAGGTGGTCCACCACCCGTCAGCGAGCCAGGTCCGGAGCCTCCCCGTGCAGGAGCGCGTGGACCTCGGATTCACGAAAGCGTCGATGTCCCCCCGGGGTACGGATGCTGCTGATCCGTCCGGACGCGGCCCAGCGCGTCACCGTTTTGGGATCAACCCGGAATAGTGATGCCACTTCGCCGGGCGTCAGGAGACGCTCGCTCGTGCTTTCCACCTTTTCCCCCTTCGGAAGCCTTCCATGGGTGGCCGGCGTGTCACTGGGTACTAGTGTGCATTAGTACGTCCGTTTCCTGCCCGGTTTTCGCAAAAAACGACGTATGAAGTCCAAGAAGTCCCCAATGTGATTCGACCGTAATGATCGCCGAGGGTGACAGCTATTTCATCGCGCGCCGACCGGCGGCGCCGAGCGGCGACCCCCATCATCCCAGGTCCGCAGGCGCGGGTACGGTGGGAGTCGACCCAGTACACCCCTGTCTCCTGCCGCTGTGAGGGCGATTAGAGTTGCGAAGCGTTATCACTTACACGGGCGCGCGGCTGCTGCTGTTCGTGGCCGCCTTCGGTCTCGTTTACATGCTCGGTGGTCGCGGTGTGGTGGGTCTCGTGATCGCTCTGGTGATCAGTGGACTCGCCAGCTATGTGCTGCTCGCCGGACAGCG
Organism: Spiractinospora alimapuensis; assembly: GCF_018437505.1. NCBI lineage: Bacteria > Bacillati > Actinomycetota > Actinomycetes > Streptosporangiales > Nocardiopsidaceae > Spiractinospora > Spiractinospora alimapuensis. The sequence goes on from NZ_CP072467.1 coordinate 4,150,434, forward strand.
GGACGCGATGTCGCGTTCTATTGTCGAAAGGATCAGTCGACTCAGGGGGGTCGGCCAACGCCTCGACGAGGCGGCGGCGAAAGAGGACCCCGTCGCGGACACCAACTCCCGTGGCCCCGAGACCACGTCCGAGTCCGCCGCTGAGGTCCCTGAGTCGCAGACCCCGGAGACGGGGAGCTCTCCGAGTGCGGCACACGATACACCCAAGCCCTAGATCACATCCCCGTTCGCCGGATCTCCGTCCCCAGGGACACGGGACCTGACCCGTGGGTCGACGACACCACGTCGTCGTCCACCGCTTACTCTGGGGACCATGAGCCGCGCTGACCTCGACAAGGACCCGCACGCCGTCTCGACGATGTTCGACCAGCTCGCCGAGCGGTACGACCTGCTCAACGACGTGCTGTCGCTCGGGCAGGACCGCGTGTGGCGCCAGACGCTCGCGCGGGAGCTCGCCGCCGTCAGTGGTGAACTCGTACTCGACCTCGCGGCCGGAACCGGAACCTCCTCCGAGAGCTTCGCCCGCGACGGCGCCCGGGTGATCGCCTGCGACTTCTCGCTGGGCATGCTCGAGGTCGGCGCGCGGCGGCGCGGTGGTGCCTCCCGATCGGGGGTCACCTGTGTCGCGGGGGACGCCCTCCACCTCCCGTTCGCGGACCGGACGTTCGACGCGGTCACGATTTCGTTCGGACTTCGCAACGTCGCCGACGTCGACCACGCGCTGGGGGAGCTACTCCGCGTCACCAAGCCGGGCGGTCGGCTCATCGTCTGCGAGTTCAGCCATCCCCGGTCACGAATTCTCGACGTCGTCTACAGCCGGTACCTTCTCGCCGGCATTCCGTTGATCGCGCGGCGTCTCACCCCGAATCCGGAGGCCTACGAGTACCTCCCGGAGTCGATCATGGCCTGGCCGAACCAACCCGCGTTGGCGTCACACCTGGGCAAGGTTGGATGGGAGAGGGTCGCGTGGCGCGACCTCACCTTCGGGTCCGTGGCGTTGCACCGTGGATACCGCCCCACGGACTAGTGCGCGGAGTCAACCCGGACATCGGTCGAGTATCGACGGACCCGTGCGCCGTCCGTGACCGATATGTCCGCTTAATTCCCATGCCTGCATAAATATCGGTTACCAGCCCCGGGTTCGCTTGTGGCGGGGGTAACGGTCTACACTGCGGAAGCAATGCTTGTGAAGTGCTTCACAAGCGCACCTGTGTATGCCATATCCCTCTGAACGGCCACGATGGGCAGGATCCCGCAATGGGCGACACCGCGCACCCCGCGGCCGCGCGCTCCGGCGAAAAGCGTGGGGAGTCCGCCGACGTAATTGTCGTCGGCGCCGGTCCCGCTGGCGCGGCCACGGCGCACTATTTGGCGCGTGCGGGTCTCGACGTTCTTGTCTGTGAGAAGTCGACGTTCCCGCGCGAAAAGGTGTGCGGTGACGGGCTCACGCCCAGAGGGGTGAAGCAGCTTCACAAGTTGGGTGTGGATTTCTCCGGCTCTGAGTGGATTCGCAACCGCGGACTGCGCGTCATCGGTGGCGGTGCTCGTCTGGAACTCCCGTGGCCCGAACTGGCGGATTTCCCCAATTTCGGCCTCATGCGGGTCCGTCGGGGGCTCGACGAGACCGTCGCCCGCCACGCCCAAGCCGCCGGCGCCCGAATTCGGCAGGGAACCAACGTCCGGGCCCCCATCGTCGACGACCGCACCAACCGCATCGTCGGGGTGCGCGCGGAGGGGCGGGAACGGGAGCCCATGGAGTTCCGGGCGCCGCTGGTGGTCGCCGCGGACGGCAACTCCTCCCGCCTGGCCGTGACGATGGGCGTACGCAAGCGCGACGACCGCCCACTCGGCGTGGCCCTGCGTACGTACTTCACCAGTCCTCGCCACAACGACGACCACTTGGAGTCGTGGCTGGAGCTCTGGGACACGACATCGTCGCGAGAAACCCTGCTGCCCGGCTACGGCTGGGTCTTCGGGGTGGGCGACGGCACGAGCAACGTGGGGCTGGGCATCCTCAACTCCACGCGTTCCTTCGGGCGAGTGGACTACCGATCGCTGCTGCGACGGTGGACCCGGAGTATGCCCGAGGAATGGGGTTTCACCGAGGAGAACCAGCAGGGACCCATTCGCGGCTCCGCGCTGCCGATGGGGTTCAACCGCACACCGCACTACGCACGCGGCCTGCTACTCGTCGGCGATGCCGGGGGAATGATCAATCCGTTCAACGGTGAGGGGATCGCCTATGCGATGGAAGCGGGTGCTGTCGCGGCCGAGGTCGTGACCGACGCCCACGCGGCGGCCACGACCCAGGCGCGCGAACAGCTACTGCGGGCCTATCCGCGAATCCTGCGGTCGTCCTACGGCGGCTACTTCACCTTGGGACGACATTTCGTCACCGTTATCGGTCAGCCGGAGTTCATGCGGCTCGCGGCGCGGTACGGGCTGCGGCAGCGGACACTGATGCGTTTCGCGCTGAAGCTCCTGGCGAATCTGACCGACCCGCACGAAGGGGACGCGATGGACCGGGTCATCAACGGATTGTCCAGGCTGGCCCCGGCCGCCTGACGCGTGAGAGTCCGACACAGAGGGGACCAGCGGGCAAATGGAGCTGTACACACCCATCCTTGTGCTGGGTGGCCTCGCGGCGGCATTCGGGGTCGTATCCCTGTTGGCCGCACAGATGGCCGGGCCCAAGCGATACAACAGGGCGAAACTCGACGCCTACGAGTGCGGGATCGACCCCACTCCGCAGCCGGCCGGCGGCGGGCGTTTCACCGTCAAGTACTACCTGACGGCGATGCTTTTCATCGTCTTCGACATCGAGATCATCTTCCTCTATCCGTGGGCGGTCCATTTCGACGCTCTCGGCTGGTTCGGGTTGTTCGCGATGGTGCTCTTCCTGGTGAACGTGTCGATCGCCTACGCCTACGAATGGCGCCGCGGCGGACTGGAGTGGGACTGATGAGTGCGAAAGGGGACCGGGATGGGTGTTGAGGAGAAGCTCCCGAGCGGTGTCCTGCTGACAACCGTCGAGCAGATCGTCGGAGCGGCGAGACGCGCCTCGGTGTGGCCCGCGACCTTCGGGTTGGCGTGCTGCGCGATCGAGGTGATGGCCACCGGTGGACCGCGGTTCGACCTCGCGCGTTTCGGTATGGAGCGCGCGTCGGCCACTCCACGCCAGGCCGACCTCATGATCGTCGCGGGGCGGGTCAGTCAGAAGATGGCGCCCGTGCTACGCCAGATCTACGACCAGATGGCCGACCCCAAGTGGGTCATCTCCATGGGCGTGTGCGCGTCCAGTGGAGGCATGTTCAACAACTACGCCATCGTCCAGGGGGTCGACCACGTCGTCCCGGTCGATGTCTACCTACCCGGGTGCCCCCCGCGTCCGGAAATGCTGATCGACGCCATCGTCAAGCTGCACGACCAGATCCAGAACACCAAACTCGGCGCGCATCGCGAGCGACAGATCGACGAGCTCGAGGAGCGCCAGCTACGTACCCTCCCCTTGATTGACCAGCGTGGCGGAGCCCAGCATGACTGACCGGAAACCGGCCGAGGAGCCGTCGGAGGACGAGCACGGGCAGCGGGACCAGGCGGACCAGGAGCCGGAGGAGAACCTCCCCGAGGTAGCCGGGCAGCGTCGCCTGGAGGCGCGCGTGCGGCGGCGGGGAATGTTCGGGGCCAACACCACCGGAGACACCTCTGGCTACGGCCGGCTGCTGGTGCGCGAGAGCCCTCCGCCCCGCAGCGGTCGCCCCTACCGTGACCCCGACGACCCGCGAACCGCCTCCTTCGACGTGCTCGCCGACGCGCTCGAGGCGGCCCTGGAGGCCGACGGCCGTCCCATCGCCGACCTGGTGGAGCGGGTGGAGGTCGACCGAGGCGAGCTGACCTTCCACGTGCCGCGGGAGGCGCTGCGGGCCGTCGTCAGCGCGCTGCGCGACGACCCCGCGCTGCGGTTCGAACTCTGCCTGGGCGTCACCGGGGTCCACTACCCCGACGACACCGGGCGTGAGCTGCACGCGCTCTACCACCTGCGGTCGATCACCCACAACCGTCTGCTGCGGGTGGAGACCACCTGTCCCGACTCCGACCCGCACGTGCCCTCCGTGGTGGACATCTATCCCACCAACGACTGGCACGAGCGTGAGGCCTGGGACTTCTTCGGCATCATCTTCGACGGACATCCGGCGTTGACCCGCATCGAGATGCCCGACGACTGGCAGGGGCACCCCCAGCGCAAGGACTACCCACTGGGCGGGATTCCCGTGGAGTACCGCGGGGCGAAGGTTCCCCCGCCCGACCAGCGGAGGTCGTACTCATGACCACCCACACCGGCGACCCCCACACCTCCGAGGACGCGCGGGAACGCGTGTTCAACGCGGTGGGCGCGGACTGGGACGAGGTCGCGGCGGCGGCCCGCGAACCCGACACCGACCGCCTCGTCATCAACATGGGGCCACAGCACCCCTCCACCCACGGGGTGCTGCGCCTGATCCTCACCCTGGACGGCGAGACCGTCACCGACGCGCGTGCCGGTATCGGCTACCTGCACACCGGCATCGAGAAGAACATGGAGTTCCGCACCTGGACCCAGGGCTCCACGTTCTGCACCCGCATGGACTACGTGATGCCGCTCTTCAACGAGACGGCGTACTGTCTCGCGGTCGAGAAACTGCTGGGCATCACCGACGAGGTCCCCGAACGGGCCACGGTCATCCGCGTGCTGATGATGGAGCTCAACAGGATCTCCTCGCACTTCGTGGCGATCGCGACCTTCGGCCTCGAGCTCGGGGCCTCCACCGTGATGCTCAACGGATTCCGGGAACGCGAGATGGTCCTGGACATCTTCGAGATGATCACCGGCCTGCGGATGAACCACGCCTACGTGCGCCCCGGCGGTGTGGCGCAGGACCTGCCCAGCGGGTCCAGCGGGAAGATCCGCGAGTTCCTCAAGATCATGCCGCAGCGGATCCGCGACATGCGCAAGCTGTTGGACGAGAACCCGCTGTACCTCGGGCGGACCCGCGACGTCGCCCACCTCGACCTCACCGGCTGCATGGCCCTCGGCGTCACCGGCCCCGTGGTACGTGCCGCCGGCCTCGGCTGGGACCTGCGCAAGGCCCAGCCCTACTGCGGATACGAGAACTACGAGTTCGACGTGCCCGTCTCCGAGGGGTGCGACGTCTACGCCCGCTACCGAGTCCGGATCGCGGAGATGGAGCAGTCGCTCGGCATCATCGAGCAGTGCCTGGACCGGCTGGAGGGGCTGAAGTCCCAGCCCGTCATGATCCAGGACGCGAAGATCGGGTGGCCCGCCCAGCTCACGATCGGCCCCGACGGGATGGGCAACTCGCCGGACCACATCGCCCACATCATGAGCGGCTCGATGGAGGCGCTCATCCACCACTTCAAGTTGGTGACCGAGGGCTTCCGGGTGCCGCCCGGGCGGGTCTACTCGGCCATCGAGAGCCCGAAGGGCGAGCTCGGCTGCGTCGCCGTGAGTGACGGGGGAACCCGTCCCTTCCGCGTGCACTTCCGGGACCCGTCCTTCACCCACCTGCAGACCATCGCCGCGATGTGCGAAGGCGGCGCCGTCGCCGACGTCATCGCCGCGGTGGCCAGTATCGACCCCGTGATGGGAGGCGTGGACCGGTGAGCGTGAACGGATCCGGCGTGACCGGTCAGGACCGCGAGGACGGCGGACTGTCCGCCGAGGCGCGGGAGCGGCTCTCCGCCGACGCGACGGAGATCATCGCCCGCTACCCGCAGTCGCGTTCCGCGCTGCTGCCCCTCCTGCATCTCGTCCAGGCGGAGGAGGGATTCGTCAGCAACGACGGAATCGCCTTCTGCGCCGAGATGCTCGGACTCACCAAGGCGGAGGTGACCGCGGTCGCCACCTTCTACACCATGTACAAGCGCCGCCCGGTCGGCGAGTACCACGTGGGGGTGTGCACCAACACGTTGTGCGCGGTCATGGGCGGAGACGAGATCCTGGCCGGCCTCAAGGACCACCTCGACGTCGCCGCCGACGAGCCGACCCCGGACGGGAAGGTCTCGGTCGAGCACGTGGAGTGCAACGCGGCCTGCGACTTCGCGCCGGTGGTGATGGTCAACTGGGAGTTCTTCGACAACCAGACGCCGGAGTCGGCCAAACGTCTGGTGGACGACCTCCGCGACGACGCCCCGGTGCGTCCCACGCGCGGCCCCAACGGCGTGTGCACCTTCCGTGAGGCCTCACGGGTCCTCGCCGGCTTCCCCGACGGGAAGGCCACCGAGGGCACCCAGGCGGGGGAGCCGTCCCTCGCCGGCCTGCGCGTGGCCCGGGCCCGCGGCTGGGCCGCGCCGGAGCCGCCCGCGACGAACCCCTCGACCACACCGGAGGACCCACGATGACCTCCTTGACACCGATTCTCTCGGCCAACTGGGACCGCCCTGACTCCTTCCGGATCGACTCCTACACCGAGACCGGGGGGTACCGGGGACTCCGCAGCGCGCTGGCGATGGAACCCGACGCGCTGGTGGACCTGGTCAAGTCGGCTGGGCTCCGCGGCCGTGGCGGCGCGGGATTCCCCACCGGCATGAAGTGGGGGTTCCTGCCCAAGGACAACCCCAAGCCGCGCTACCTGGTCGTCAACGCCGACGAGTCCGAGCCCGGCACCTGCAAGGACATTCCGCTGCTGCTGGCCAACCCGCACTCCCTGATCGAGGGGATCGCGATCACGTCCTACGCGATCCGGTGCCACAAGGCGTTCATCTACGTGCGTGGCGAGGTCCTGCACGTGATCCGCCGGCTGCACGAGGCGGTCGCGGAGGCCTACGCCGCCGGACACCTCGGCACCGACATCCATGGCACCGGCTTCGACCTAGACGTCGTCGTGCACTCCGGTGCCGGCGCCTACATCTGTGGTGAGGAGACCGCGCTCCTGGACTCCCTCGAGGGATACCGGGGCCAGCCGCGGCTCAAGCCGCCGTTCCCCGCGGTGGAGGGCCTGTACGCGTCGCCGACCGTGGTGAACAACGTCGAGTCGGTGGCCAGCGTCCCGGCGATCGTGGACAAGGGGGCCGAGTGGTTCTCGTCCATGGGAACCGAGAAGTCGTCCGGCTTCGGGTTCTTCTCGCTCTCCGGGCACGTGACCCGGCCCGGGCAGTACGAGGCCCCGCTGGGCATCACCCTCGCCGAACTCCTGGACATGGCGGGAGGGATCCGCGCCGGACACGAACTGAAGTTCTGGACGCCGGGTGGTTCCTCGACCCCGATCCTCACCGCCGAGCACATCGACGTGCCGCTCGACTTCGAGTCGGTCGGCGCGGCCGGATCGATGCTGGGAACCCGCGCGCTGCAGATCTTCGACGAAACCACGTCCGTCGTGCGGGCCGTACGCGGATGGATCGAGTTCTACGCCCACGAGTCCTGCGGCAAGTGCACCCCGTGCCGGGAGGGCAACTTCTGGATGGTGCAGGTCCTGCGCCGGATCGAGGCCGGTAAGGGGACGGAGGAGGACGTCGACAAGCTGCTCGACATCTGCGACAACCTCCTCGGTCGCGCCTTCTGTGCCCTCGGTGACGGGGCGACCAGCCCGGTCATGTCCGGCGTCAAGTACTTCCGGGAGGAGTTCCTCGCCGGGACGCACACCCCCGCCTGGGAGCTGTTCCCCTACGAGCGCACGACCCGCTGGGCCGACGATCTGGTGAAAGCGGAGAGGTGAGGCCGATGACCGTCACGAGCAACACGTCCACGGGTGGTGGCCTGCCCGACGTCCCGCCCGAGGACCTGGTCACCGTCACCATCGACGGCTTCCAGATCCAGGTCCCCAAGGGGACGCTGTTGATCCGCGCGGCCGAGCAGCTCGGGATCGAGATCCCGCGCTTCTGCGACCATCCGCTGCTGGACCCCGTCGGCGCGTGCCGGCAGTGCCTGGTGGACATTCCCGACGCCGGCAACGGCCGGGCGATGCCCAAACCGCAGGCGTCCTGCACCATCTCCGTGATGGACGGCATGGTCGTCCAGACGCAGGCGACGTCCCAGGTCGCCGAGAAGGCCCAGCGCGGGATCATGGAGTTCCTCCTGATCAACCACCCGCTGGACTGCCCCGTCTGTGACAAGGGCGGCGAGTGCCCGCTGCAGAACCAGGCGATGGCCAACGGACAGGGCGAGACCCAGTTCGTCGACGTCAAGCGGACCTTCCCCAAGCCGATCCCGCTCTCCACCGAGGTGCTGCTCGACCGGGAACGCTGCATCCAGTGCGCGCGTTGCACGCGGTTCTCCGAGCAGATCGCGGGTGACCCCTTCATCGAGCTGCTCGAACGGGGGGCCGACGAGCAGGTCGGCATCGCCGAGGGGGAACCGTTCCAGTCCTACTTCTCCGGCAACACCGTGCAGATCTGCCCGGTCGGCGCGCTGACCGGAGCCGCCTACCGGTTCCGCGCCCGCCCCTTCGACCAGGTGTCCACCTCCACCGCCTGCGAACACTGCGCCTCGGGGTGCTCCCTGCGCACCGACCACCGGCGGGGCAAGGTCACCCGGCGCCTCGCGGGTGAGGACCCCGAGGTCAACGAGGAGTGGAACTGTGACAAGGGCCGGTGGGCCTTCACCTACGCGACCCGGCGGGACCGGCTGAGCCGTCCGCTCGTCCGTGACCCCCAGAGCGGCGCGTTGGAGACCGCCGCCTGGCCGCACGCGCAGACGGTCGCGGCCCAGGGTCTCGCCGCCGCGCGCGACAAGGGCCCCAACCGCGTCGGTGTCCTGGTCGGCGGCAGGCTCAGCATCGAGGACGCCTACGCCTACTCCAAGTTCGCGCGGGTCGCCCTACGCACCAACGACATCGACATGCGCGCCCGGCCCCACAGCGCGGAGGAGACGGAGTTCCTCGCGGCCCACGTCGCGGGCCGCGCCCTGAACGTCACCTACTCCGACCTCGAGCGCGCGGACACGGTCCTCCTCGCGGGGTTCGAGCCCGAGGACGAGTCCCCGATGGTGTTCCTCCGCCTGCGCAAGGCGATGCGCAACCGCGGACTGCGGGTGTTCTCCCTGGGGACGCACGCCAGCTCGGGGCTGCTCAAGACCGGGGGGACACTGCTCTCGGCCCGCCCCGGGGACGAGGCGGAGATCCTCGCCACGCTCGCCGCGACCCCGCACCACGAGGACGAGGCACTGGCCGAGGCCTCGCGCAACCTGTCCGACGGAACCAGCGTCATCCTGGTGGGAGAGCGACTCGCCGAGGTCCCCGGCGCCCTGTCGGCCGCCGCCGGCCTCGCCGGTGCCACCGGCGCGAAGCTGGGGTGGGTGCCGCGGCGCGCGGGTGAGCGGGGAGCGCTGGAGGCCGGTGCCCTGCCCACCCTCCTGCCCGGCGGCCGCCCGGTCACCGACGCCACCGCGCGCGCCGAGGTGGCGCGCGCGTGGTCCGTCGCGCGCCTTCCGGAGACGCCGGGGCGGGACACCGACGCGATCCTCGCCGCCGCGGAGGCGGGCGACCTCGACGCCCTGGTCATCGCCGGGGTCGACCTGGACGACCTGCCCGACCCCGAGCGGGCCCGCGCCGCCCTGGCCCGGGTCCCCCTCATCGTCAGCCTGGAACAGCGCGCCAGCAACGTCACCGACCGCGCGGACGTGGTGTTCCCGGTCGCCGCGGTCTCGGAGAAGGAAGGCGTCTTCCTCGACTGGGAAGGACGCCCCCGACCCTTCGACGCGGCGCTGGACAAGCCGGGCCTCCTGCCCGACCAGCGGGTCCTGGCGGCGATCGCCGACGAGATGGACGCACACCTCGGTCTGCCGGACCCCGACGCGGCCCGCCGGGAGCTCGACGAGCTGGCCGCCTGGGACGGGACGCGTCCGGAGTCGCCGTCCACCCAGCGCGCCGGAGTCGCCACACCGGAGGCCGGTCAGGCGCTGCTGGCCACCTGGGCCGAACTCCTGGACGCCGGCCGGATGCAGGACGGGGAACCGTTCCTCGCCGGGACGGCCCGGTCACCCGTGGCGCGGCTCTCGGCCGCGACCGCGGCCGAGGTGGGCGTCGGCGCCGGAGACGAGCTACGCGTGAGCACCGACAACGGGTCGGTGACGCTGCCGGTCGCCCTCACCGACATGCCCGACCGTGTGGTGTGGCTTCCCACCAACGCTGAGGGGTGCGCGGTGCGGCGGGATCTCCGGGCCTCCAACGGGTCCGTCGTCTCACTCAGCGGGAGTGCGTCATGAGCCTGAGTCCCATGGCGGGAGTCCTCCTCGCCGACACCGACCCGCACCTCCGGGGGTTCGGCAACGACCCCTGGTGGCTGGTCGGCGGTAAGGCGCTCGCCATCTTCGTCTTCTGCATCCTGGCGGCGCTGCTGCTGATCTGGGCGGAGCGGCGTGTCCTGGGCCGGATGCAGCGGCGCCCCGGCCCCAACCGGCACGGTCCGTTCGGTCTGCTGCAGACCCTCGCGGACGGCATCAAGCTGGCGCTGAAGGAGGACCTGGTTCCCACCAAGGTGAACAAGGTCATCTACATCCTCGCGCCGGTCATCGCGATGATCCCCGCCTTCATGGCGCTGTCGGTGGTGCCGTTCGGCCCACAGGTCAACATCTTCGGCCACGAGACCCACCTCCAGCTCACCGATCTGCCCGTCGGTGTGCTGGTCGTGCTCGCGACCGCGTCGATCGGCGTCTACGGGATCGTGCTGGGCGGCTGGGCGTCGGGATCCCCGTACGCCCTGCTCGGGGGTCTGCGTTCCTCGGCCCAGGTGATCAGCTACGAGATCGCCATGGGGCTGTCGTTCGTGGCCGTGTTCATGTTCGCCGGCACCATGACGACCTCCGGGATCGTCGAGGCCCAGGCGGGCGGGAACACGATGTCCCTGTTCGGCAACGAGGTGTGGGCGCCGTCGTGGTTCGCGATCCTGCTGCTCCCCTCGTTCGTCATCTACCTGATCACCATGGTGGGGGAGACGAACCGGCTCCCCTTCGACCTCGCCGAGGGTGAGGGCGAGATCGTCGGTGGGTTCCACACCGAGTACTCGTCCCTGAAGTTCGCGATGTTCTTCATCGCCGAGTACATCAACATGGTGACCGTGTCCGCGCTGGCGGTCACGCTGTTCCTCGGGGGGTACCACGCCCCTCCGCCGCTCACGGCGGTGTGGGCCGGCGCCAACGAGGGGTGGTGGCCGCTCCTGTGGTTCATGGTCAAGCTGGCCGCCGTACTGTTCCTCTTCATCTGGCTGCGCGGCTCCCTGCCGCGCGTCCGCTACGACCAGCTTATGAAGCTCGGCTGGAAGATCCTGATCCCGATCCAGTTGGTGTGGATCGTGGCGATCGCCGTCATGCGCCAGATGCGCAACGACGACGTGACCCTTCCCGTCGTCGCCGCGGTCGTCATCGGCATGGTGATCGCCGTGGGCGGAGTGATGATGCTCTGGTCCAACGCAGCGGAGCGGGAGCGGGAACGCGAGGCGGCGCGGGTGAGCGCGGAGGACGAGGCGCTGCGCAGCGACCCGACGTACGGCGGTTTCCCCACGCCGCCCAAGAGCGCGCCGCACTACGGCAACAGCGTGGACGCGGAGTCCGCCACGCCCGCGCAGGAGCGACGCAAGGAGGTCACTGGTGCTTGACTTCTTGAATCCCGTCAAGGGTTTCGGGGTCACCTTCCACGCGATGTTCAAGAAGGTGGTGACCGAGCAGTACCCGGAGGATAAGCGGGCCACCATGCCCCGGTTCCACGGCCGACACCAGCTCAACCGCTGGCCCGACGGTCTGGAGAAGTGCATCGGCTGCGAACTGTGCGCCTGGGCGTGTCCCGCCGACGCCATCTACGTCGAGGGCGGCGACAACACCGAGGACGAGAGGTACTCCCCCGGAGAACGCTACGGCCGGGTGTACCAGATCAACTACCTCCGGTGCATTCTCTGCGGCCTGTGTATCGAGGCGTGCCCGACCCGTGCTCTGACCATGACGAACGAGTACGAGCTCGCCGACGACAACCGCGAGAGCCTCATCTGGACCAAGGAACAGCTCCTCGCCCCCCTGCGGGAGGGGATGGAGGCCCCGCCGCACCCCATGCGGTTGGGCGACGACGAAGCGGACTACTACTCGATGGGGCGCGAACGGGGCCCGGCCGGGAGTGGCTCCGACAGTGACGGCAATGTCAGGGACGGCAGGGTCGCGCAGTGAGTACCAACCAACCCTTCCAGCTCGCGAGCACCGCCATGGGTGGCGGGCCGATCTCCGGTGGCGAGACCGCGGCGTTCTGGATCCTCGGCGTGATAGCGGTCGCCGCCGCGATCGGGGTCGTGATCTCCCGACGGGCGGTCCACTCGGCCCTCATGCTCGCCGTCGTGATGATCACCCTGGCCGTGTTCTACGGCATCCAGCAGGCACCGTTCCTGATGGTGGTGCAGATCGTCGTCTACACCGGCGCTGTGCTGATGCTGTTCCTGTTCGTGGTCATGCTCGTGGGCGTCGGCTCGGCCGACTCCCTGGTCGAGACCATCCGCGGCCAACGCGTGATGACGGGGATCCTCGCGGTTCTCATCCTGGGCGCCGTGGTCTACGGCCTGACCCGGGCGGTGCTGGGGGATCCAGCCGGCCTCGCCGCCGGCACAGAGGAGGCTGGGGGCAACGTTCCGTGGCTCGCCACGGAACTGTTCCACCGCTACGTGATCGCCTTCGAGGCCACCGGGGCGCTCCTGATCGTCGCGGTGCTCGGGGCCCTGGTCCTCGCACACACCGAGCGCCTGCGTCGCCGCAGCCAGCGGGACATGTCCAAGGCGCGGGTGCGCAGCGGCCACCCCACACCCCTGCCCGGGCCGGGTACCTTCGCGCGTCACAACGCGATCGACACCCCCGCCCTCCTACCCGACGGCACCCCGTCGGACCTCGCGGTCAACCCGGTCCTCGCGGCCCGGGAGGAACGGCGTCAGGAACCGCTGGGCGAGGTCGGCCCCCGGGACGAGCCCACCGAGGAGCCCGACGTGGGCGACCGTGACCCAGGATCAGGATCACCCCCCGGCGACGCTCCGGACCCCGGTAGCTCGGACCACGACAGCACGGCCACCGATGGTGCGGACACCACCGGCGACGTCGAGGGCACCGACGGTGGCGGTGACGCCGCCGACGGGGACGGCCCCGACGACGCAGGCACCGAGCGGAGGGACCAGTAGCCGATGGACCCCATCAACTACATCGTGCTCGCAGCGATCCTGTTCACGATCGGTGCCGTCGGTGTCCTGGTACGCCGCAACGCGATCATCGTCTTCATGTGCGTCGAGCTCATGCTCAACGCGTGCAACCTGGCGTTCGTCAGCTTCGCCCGCATGCACGGGACGATCGAGGGCCAGGTCATGGCCTTCTTCGTGATGGTGGTCGCCGCCGCGGAGGTCGTCGTGGGCCTGGCGATCATCATGCAGATCTTCCGGACCCGCAGGTCGGCGTCGATCGACGACGCCAACCTGCTCAAGCACTGAGGGACAGCTTGTGAACGAGACCTCAGCCTGGCTTCTGATCGCCCTGCCGCTCGTCGGCGCCGCCGTGCTCCTGCTCGGTGGCCGCCGCACCGACTCCTGGGGCCACTGGCTCGGAGTGGCGACGCCCGTCGCCAGCTTCGCGCTCGCCGTGACCTACCTGGTCGAGCTGCTGGGCCGCACCCCCGACAACCGCGAGATCGCGGTGACGGTCTACGAGTGGATCTCGGTCGGCACACTGTCGATCGGTGTGGATCTCCTCATCGACCCGCTGTCCATCAGCTTCGTCCTCCTGATCACCGGAGTGGGATCCCTTATCCACATCTACTCCGTTGGCTACATGGCCGAGGACGCGGGCCGTCGCCGGTTCTTCGGATACCTCAACCTCTTCGTCGCCGCGATGCTCATCCTGGTGCTCGCCGACAACTACGCCCTGCTCTTCCTGGGCTGGGAAGGGGTCGGGCTCGCGTCCTACCTGCTCATCGGGTTCTGGCAGTTCAAGCCGTCCGCGGCGGTGGCGGCGAAGAAGGCGTTCCTCGTCAACCGGGTCGGCGACATGGGCCTGCTGTTGGCGATGATGCTGATGTTCACCACATTCGGCACGGTCGCCTTCACCCCGGTGTTCAGCGAGGCGGGATCCGCCTCGAGCGCGATGACCACGGCGATCGGACTGCTCCTGCTCCTGGCGGCCTGCGGTAAGTCGGCACAGCTCCCACTGCAGTCCTGGTTGCTGGACGCGATGGAGGGCCCCACCCCCGTCTCCGCCCTGATCCACGCGGCGACCATGGTCACGGCCGGTGTGTACCTCATCGTCCGCTCGGGCCCCATCTTCGAGCTCGCTCCGGCGGCCCAACTCACCGTGGCCATCGTCGGTGCGGTCACCCTGCTGGCCGGTGCCGTCATCGGCTGCGCCAAGGACGACATCAAGAAGGCCCTGGCCGGTTCGACGATGAGCCAGATCGGCTACATGATCCTGGCGGCGGGACTCGGGCCGATCGGCTACGTCTACGCCATCGCCCACCTGGTGACCCACGGCTTCTTCAAGGCCGGCCTGTTCCTCGGTGCCGGCTCGGTCATGCACGGCATGAACGACGAGGTCGACATGCGGAAGTACGGCGGGCTACGCGGCAAGATGCCCGTCACCTTCGCGACGTTCGGCCTGGGCTACCTGGCGATCATCGGTGTCCCCTTCCTGTCCGGCTGGTGGACCAAGGAAGGGATCATGGCGGCCGCCTTCGGCGCCGACTCCCTCCCCGGCGGCGCCACCACCGGCTACGCGCTCGGCGCGGCGACCCTGATCGGTGCCGGACTGACGGCGTTCTACATGTCGCGCATCATGTTCCTCACCTTCTTCGGGGAGCGCCGGTGGGCCGAGGACGCCCACCCCCACGAGTCGCCGCGCACCATGACCTGGCCGATGATCGTGCTGGCCCTCGGGTCCGTGGCACTGGGCGGACTGCTGGTCTACGGCTACCGGTTCGCCGAGTTCCTCGCTCCCGCGACCGGCGCTGAGGTCGGCCACTTCGACCTGGCGCACATGCTGCTCGACCCCGTGGGGCTCGCCGCGTTGGCCCTGCTGATCGTCGGGGTCGGCTACGCGTGGATGCGCTACGCCCGCGCGTCCGTACCGCGGGAACAGCCCGCCGGCTCCTTCGTGACGGTGGCCGCACGGCGGGACCTCTACGGCGACGCCCTCAACGAGGCGGCGTTCATGCGGCCCGGCCAGGTGCTGGTCCGCGCGCTCGCCGTCGTGGACAGCCGGGCGGTGGACGGGATCGTCAACGGCATCGCGCTCGGTGTGCGCCGCAGCTCGGAGTCGCTGCGCCTGACGCAGACCGGATTCGGCCGTAGCTACGCCCTGACCATGGTCTTCGGCGCCGTCCTCGCGGTCGCCGCGACGCTGGCGGTGACCCTTGCCTGAACATGAGGTGGCTCTGTGACGACTATCCCCTGGCTCACCCTCGCCATCGCGGCCCCCGCCGTGGGCGCGCTGGTGGTGGCTATGCTCCCCCGCGAGCAGGCGGCGCTGGCCAAGCGGATCGCCTTGGGTTTCACCCTGGCGACCCTTGCCGTCGTCGCCGTGATCGCGGTCAACTTCGATCCGAACGGGCCGCGCCTGCAGTTCGCGCAGGAGCACCCGTGGATCGAGAGGTTCGGGGTCCACTACGCGGTCGGCGTGGACGGGATCTCCCTCGTCCTCATCGCCCTGTCGGCGGTCCTCGTGCCGCTGGTCATGGTGGCGTCCTGGTCGGGACGTGACGGCGCTTCCGCGGATTCCGACGGCAGTACCCCGGACCAGGGCAAGGCCTACTTCGGCCTGATCCTGATCCTCGAGGCGATGATGATCGGGGTCTTCGCCGCCGCGGACGTGTTCCTGTTCTACGTCTTCTTCGAGGCGATGCTGATCCCGGTCTATTTCATGATCGGGCGCTACGGACGGGGCGACGCCGGCGAACGACGCCGCGCGGCCCTGAAGTTCCTGCTGTACAGCCTCTTCGGTGGCCTGTTGATGCTGGTCGCCGTGATCGGCGTCTACGTCTACGGCGGAACGTTCCTGTGGAGCGAGCTCGTCGGGGCCGACGGCGCCCTGTCCGACCTGGACTCCACGGTCGGGATCTGGCTCTTCCTCGGCTTCTTCGTCGCCTTCGCGATCAAGGCGCCGATGTGGCCCGTGCACACCTGGCTGCCGGCCGCGGCCGGGTCCTCCCGTCCCGGCACCGCGGTGCTCCTGGTCGGTGTGCTGGACAAGGTCGGCACCTACGGAATGCTTCGGTACTGCCTGGAGATGTTCCCGGCCGCCGCCCAGTGGTTCGTCTGGCCGGTCGTCGTGCTCAGCCTGATCAGCATCATCTACGGCGCCCTGCTGGCGATCGCACAGACGGACATGATGCGCCTGATCGCCTTCACCTCGGTGTCGCACTTCGGGTTCATCACCCTGGGCATCTTCGTGATGACGACACAGGGACAGTCCGGCGCCGCCCTGTACATGGTGAACCACGGGCTGGCGACCGGAGCGTTGTTCCTCGTGGTCGGGTTCCTGATCGCACGCAACAACTCCGCCTCGATCACCGACTACGCCGGTGTGCAGCGCATCGCGCCACTGCTCGCCGGATCGTTCCTCGTGGCGGGTCTGAGCAGCCTCTCGCTGCCCGGCCTGTCGCCGTTCGTCAGCGAGTTCCTCGTGTTCCTGGGTGCCTACGCCTTCCACCCCGTGCCCGCGATCATCGCCGTGATCGGCATCGTCCTGGCCGCCATCTACATCCTGTGGATGTACCAGCGCACCATGACCGGCGCGACGCCGGACCGGTTCCGGGGATGGGCGGACCTGTCGGGGCGGGAACTGTGGGCCGTCGGTCCGTTGGTCGCTCTGCTGGTCGTGTTCGGGGTCTACCCGAAGCCGCTGCTGGACACCATCAACCCGGCCGTCGAACAGACGATGGACCAAATGGACGTCTCAGATCCGGCTCCGGCGTTCCCGGCCGCGCAGTCGGGCAGTGAGGAAGGGGAAGCCGAGTGAGTTCGTTCCTGGCGTCGCCCGGCGGGATACTCGCCGCACCGGAGGTGACCGAGCGGGCGCCCGACCTCAACTATGGCCTGTTGACGCCGATGATCGTGATCCTCATGGCCGGCGTCCTCGCTGTCCTCGTGGAGGCCTTCGTGCCACGCGAACGGCGTCGCGAGGTGCAGGTCACCCTGTCGCTCGGCGCGATCGGGATCGCGTTCGTCGTGATCCTCGGCCAGGCGGTCGGCTACTTCGGGGCCCCGTTCGAGGGCGGAGCGGCGGGCCAGCTCATCGCCTACGCGACCGTGGCCATCGACCGTCCCACCCTGTTCCTTCAGGGCGCCGTTCTGATCATGGCGTTCCTGAGCCTGTTGCTGATGTCCGGCGCCCGTCAGGTGGAGCACGCCTTCGCCGCGCAGGCCGCCGCCGTCCCCGGCGGTGAGGAGGAGCGGGAGCACGTCCTCGCCGGCTCGCGGCACACCGAGGTCTACCCGCTGGTGCTGTTCGCCGTCCTGGGCATGATGCTGTTCCCGGCGAGCAACGACTTCCTGACCATGTTCATCGCGTTGGAGGTCCTCAGCCTGCCGCTGTACCTCCTGTGCGCGCTGTCGCGGACCCGTCGTCTGTTCTCGCAGGAAGCCGCGGTCAAGTACTTCCTGCTCGGCGCGTTCGCCTCCGCGTTCTTCCTCTTCGGCATCGCGATGATCTTCGGATACGCGGGGTCGGTGCACTTCGCCGACATCTCCGCCGCGGTCGACTCCCACGGCACCGGTCTGGTGACCGAGGGAGAGACGTTGCTGATGATGGGCATCGCGCTCGTCGCGGTGGGGCTCCTGTTCAAGGTGGGCGCGGTGCCGTTCCACAACTGGAAGCCCGACGTCTACCAGGGTGCCCCCACTCCGGTCACCGCGCTGATGGCGTCCGCCACCCTCATCGCGGGCTTCGGCGCGCTGCTGCGGGTGTTCGCCTCCGCGTTCGACGGAATGGCGTGGGACTGGCGTCCCATGCTGTGGATCATCGCGATCCTGACCATGGTCGTCGCCTCGATCATCGCCGTGACCCAGCGTGACATCAAGCGTCTGCTGGCCTACTCGTCGGTGATCCACGCGGGGTTCATCCTCACCGCGGTCGTGGCGTTCGGCCCGGACCAGGCGATCAACGCCTCGGCCCTGTCCGCGGCCCTGTTCTACCTCGGTGCCTACGGCTTCGCCACCGTGGGAGCGTTCGCCGTCGTCACCCTGGTGCGGGTGCGTGGCGGCGACGCGGAGGCGGGCGACCTCGCCGCGTGGGCTGGGCTCGGTCGCACCGCGCCGTGGCTCGCCGGGGCGCTCACCCTGTTCCTGCTGGCGTTCGCGGGCATCCCGCTCACCAGCGGGTTCATCGGGAAGTTCGCGGTGTTCGAGGCCGCGATGTCGGCGGGTGCCTGGCCTCTCGTCGTCATCGGTGTTCTGGCCAGCGCCGTCACCGCGTACTTCTACCTGCGGATCGTCGTCCTCATGTACTTCCAGGAGGCCCCGGAGGACGGGCCCCGGGTCGTTGCTCCGAGCTGGCTGACCGGCTCGGTGATCACCGTGGGCGCGGCCGCCACGATCGCGTTGGGGGTTCTGCCCGGACCGGTGTTCAACACACTCCTTCCCGACCCGGATCAGAGCGCCGAGGCCGTGGCCGAAACCCCTGCCCCCGGTACCGAGCAGGTGGAACCAGTCGATATGTTCGTACGGTGAGTCGTTAGTGCCGATCGGCGGTGTGACGTTGGGGCGCGGGGTGGGTTCGACTACCTTCGTGTCGGTGCCGCGATGCACCGCCGGACGGTGGATCCTGCTGGAGGACGTTCCACGGGACGCCACTCGACCGCGAAGGCCTGGAACGCCAGGCCCAGAAGACGATTGTGGTTCCGCGAGCGTGCCAAGGGTCCCGCGAGGGGGCCGAAGCACGTGCCTGCTGATGTTGGAGCGTTCAGGTGAGTGAAGTTGTGGCGAACGGTTACCTCGGTCTGCCGGGCGTCGACACCGATCTCGCCCGCGATATTCAGGACGACCTCGTCCGCGTCGAGGACGCTCTGCGTACGGCGGTCACCGTCGACGACCCGCTCCTCGCGGAGTCGGCGGCGCACCTGCTCGGCGCGGGCGGGAAGCGCTTCCGGGCGACCCTGGTCCTGCTCGCCGCCCGCTTCGGCGACGCCAAGGCACCCGAACTCATCCCCGCCGCCACCGTCGTGGAACTGACCCACGTGGCGACCCTCTACCACGACGACGTGATGGACGAGGCGGAGCTGCGTCGCGGCAGCGCCAGCGCCAACCTGCGGTGGGGCAACTCGGTGGCCATCCTCACCGGTGACTACGTGTTCGCCCAGGCGTCGATGCTGCTCGCCGACCTCGGCGCCGAGGCGGTGCGGCTCCAGGCGAGTACCTTCAGTCGCCTGGTTCGCGGCCAGATACTGGAGACCTCCGGGCCCGCGGAGGGCGTGGACGCGGTCGAGCACTACCTCGAGGTGATCGCGGACAAGACGGCGTCGCTCATCGCCACCTCCTCCCGGTTCGGCGCCATGTTCTCCGGCGCCTCACCCGAGGTCGTGGAAGCGGTGACCCGCGCCGGTGAGGCGTTGGGCATGGCGTTCCAGCTCTCCGACGACCTCCTGGACGTCGCCGCCGACGCCACCTCCTCCGGCAAGGAGCCGGGCACGGACCTCCGCGAGGGCGTGCTGACGCTCCCGATGTTCTACGCGCTTCGGGAGACCGGTCCCGAGGCCGATCGCCTTCGGGAGCTCCTCGGACGCCCCCTGGACGACACCGAGACCGCCGAGGCGCTCGCCCTGCTCCGCTCCCGTCCGGCGATGGAGCGGGCAATGGCCGACCTGCGCGGATGGGCCGACCGGGCCCGGGACGAACTCGACACACTACCGGTGGGGCCCGCCCGGGACGCGTTCGCGACCCTGTGTGACTACGTGGTCGAGCGCTCCGGCTGACCAGGAGGCCCGACCACTGGAGCGCGGCGTGGGTCCCCGGTAGCCTGGAACCATGTTCGGAATGGCGAAGACGCGGATGGTCGACCGGGACGACGCCCTGCGGGGCCGGGACACACCGGTTCCCGTCGCTGAGCGCAACATCGTGCTCGGAACCCCGATGACCCCGCCGTACCCGCCGGGGAGCCGGATCCTGGACGTCGGCATGGGCTGCTTCTGGGGAGCCGAACGCGTCTTCTGGCGCCTGGGCGCTGAGCAC
Source organism: Spiractinospora alimapuensis (assembly GCF_018437505.1). Classification (NCBI taxonomy): domain Bacteria; kingdom Bacillati; phylum Actinomycetota; class Actinomycetes; order Streptosporangiales; family Nocardiopsidaceae; genus Spiractinospora; species Spiractinospora alimapuensis. The sequence goes on from NZ_CP072467.1 coordinate 4,170,591, forward strand.
GGCATCATCACCACGGCGGTCGGGTACGCCGGCGGCTACACCAAGAACCCCACCTACGAGGAAGTGTGCAGCGGCCGCACCGGCCACACCGAGGCGGTCCGGGTGGTGTTCGACCCCCAGAAGACCACTGACGCCGACCTGCTGCGCGTCTTCTGGGAGAACCACGACCCCACCCAGGGCATGCGCCAGGGCAACGACGTGGGCACGCAGTACCGCTCCGCGGTCTACTACCAGGACGAGGAACAGCACGCCGCCGCCACGGCGACACGCGACACCTACCGTGCCCAACTCCACCGTGCGGGCTACGGCGACATCACCACCGAGATCGCCCCCGCCGGCCCGTTCTACTTCGCCGAGGACTACCACCAGCAGTACCTGGAGAAGAACCCCCTCGGCTACTGCGGTATCGGCAGCACCGGCGTCACCTGCCCCGTGGGGCCACTGCCCACCCAGGGGTGACGATTCCGGGCCATCGGACGGTGCTGGCGGTGTTGGGCCGCGACGCGAGGGGGATACATGACCGCTCTCCCGTCTCGGCCTGACGCCGAGGAAGCCCATGCGGCGCGGTTGGCACTGCCGCGTGTCCGCGGGTATCTCGAGGATCACCAGGAACACGTCGCGGAGGTGCCGGTGGTCGTCGAGGGCGGGGGTGAGCCCCTCGTCCTGCCTCGGGCCGCACTGGAACTCCTGACCAGCGCGCTCGCCCACATGGCGGCCGGTCGCGGGGTCACGATCGTGCCGAGGCACACGGAGCTCACGACGCACCAGGCGGCGGGGATCCTCAACGTGTCCCGGCCACACCTCGTTGGCCTGCTGGACGCCGGCGAGATCGAGTTCCGTCTGGTCGGCACCCACCGCCGAGTACGGATGGATTCTCTCCTGGACTACCTTCGACGAGACGACCAGCGGCGCCGAGAGGTCGGGGATGAGCTGTCGGTCCTCGGCCAGGAGCTCGGACTCGACTGACGAGCCGACCGGGGGCCGCTACGCCGCGTGGGTCTCCGAGGGGTGGGCGTGCGCACCGGTGTTCAGGATCCGTTCGGCACCGAGGTGGGGGCGGAGCCGGACCTGGAGCCGTCCACATGGGCAGCGGGCGTAGCGAACGACGCCGGCGGCGACGCGGTGTTGGGAGAGGAGCTCGTGGTCCCCGTCGGAACCGTTGCCGCATCCGGGGCACGTCGAGGGTCGGTTGGCGGTGTCTCCGGTGGTCATGGTCGTGGTCTCCGCTCGGCAACGCGTCGTGGACGTAGGAGTGGCCGGACGGAACGCGGGGGCGTCGGTTCTCCGTGACGATGCTTCTCCGAGACGGCCATAGAGTCGAACGGCCCGCTGTGACCGCCTCATTCCGTGATTCGTGTCATCCCCGTGGGTGGGGCCTGGACACGAGGAACCCCACCGGTCGCGCCACCGCGGAGCGGTGGGGACACGATGGGGTTCTCGACGAGGATCGACTCAGGCGGGACCGGCGGTCACCACTGCTGTTGCCCGTATCCCGGGTACTGCTGCCCGTAGCCGGGGTACTGCTGGCCATAGCCCTGCTGCTGTTGGCCGTAACCGGGATACTGCTGCTGTCCGTAGCCGGGGTACTGCTGGCCGGTCGGGTACTGCTGGTAGCCGCCGTAGGGGTCGGGGGCCTGCTGGCCGCCGGTCTGCGGTTGGGGGGTCTGGGGCGGCGGGGGCTGCGGCTGGGAGGCCTGCTGTGCGCCCGACTCGGGCTCGGCGGGCTTGTCGGTCTTCTCCGACGAGGGGCGGAAGACGAACAACTGCGCGGGCTCGCCGTTGGTTCCCTGGCTGTAGGAGGTCTGGTCCAGCCGCCACCCCGCCTCCTCGATCCCCTCCAGGATGCGGGTCAGGCCCGGACGGACGCTGCTGGAGGCGTCATCGTAGGTGTTGACGCGGAGCTGCACGACGAACATCGACCGGTTCTGTTGTGTCGCGACCTTGGCATGCTCGACGACTGCGCTGTCCCTCACGACCTGTGTGACGCTCATGTGCCAACCGTACCTATCTGCCGTTGCGGCGTTGCCCGGGCGTAACCGCCTCCCCCGTGGGAGGTGAGCCCCCGACTCCGTTGCGTTGGGGCTGCGCCAACCCGAATGTCACCCAGTCTCACCGGTCTGACGCGATCGGTCGAGACCTGGTTCCCTTCAGGGTAGCCACAGCCAGGGTAGGCACACGCGGCGTCGCACACACAACGTGTGCCGAATGTCAGCGATGGTCCGCCGAGGTGACGGCCGCGTACTGGCCGGTCTCCTCGGACGCCGTCCCGTGCCGGGGGACGTACGGACGACGGTCCCAGCGTCGCAGGGAGTCCGATAGGAAGGTCCACAGGGCCAGAGTGAAGCAGACGACGGCCACACCCAGCGCCATCCCCGCCACGACGTCGGTCACCCAGTGCACGCCGAGCATCGGGCGGCTGCCCGCCGTGCTCAGGACGATGAGCACCGCGAGGACCCCGGCGACGTACCGCCAGGCCCCGCGCAGCAGCGGCAGGGTGGCGTAGAGCAGGATCGCGATGCCCACGGCCGACATCAGGGCGTGGCCAGAGGGGAACGAAGGGCCGACGCCCTCGGCGATCGGGTCCACGAAGTCCGGCCGCGGACGGTCGATGCCCAGCTTGCCGACGAGGCCCGCGAGATTGGCGCAGAACACGGTCACCAGCGCCCACGCGGCCGCCGTGAACTGCCGGCGCAGCGCCAGCCAGAGAGCGACCACGACCGAGAGGATGCGCATCGCCCAGGTGCCGAACGCCTCGGTCCACAGGTCGATGCCGTGTGCCAGTCCGGGCCGGGGATACACCACGTCGTACAACAGGCGGGCGACGGCCAGGTCGCCTTGGATCAGGAACTGCCACTGCATCGCCACCAGGACCGCCAGCACGGCGAACACGGTCAGGGAGAGACCGCCGAACGCGAGGAGCGGTCCACGGCGAGCCGGCAGGAAAGGGGATGGGGAGTCGGCGTAAACCACGGGTGCAGAGTATCAACGCGATCGACGCCTGACGTCCACCACATGTTGGGATGTCGTTCACCCGATGGACGCCGAGCCATGATAAAGGGGGCAGGCGCGGCCCGCCGCGGTCCTGCCCCCTTCGTATGACGACGCCTACCGTCGACGCCGACCTCGGTCGGTCAGTCGCCGACGGTCCAGGTGTCCCCACTACCGAGGAGACCGGCGAGGTCCCCCGCACCGCGCTGATCAACGGCGGCGTCCACCTGACGGTTCATCTCCCCGTCGTAGGTGGGGCGCTGGACGTCGCGGAACACCCCGATCGGCACGTGCTGGAACGCCGGGTAGTCCAGGCGGGACAGGGCGAAGGCGTAGTCCGAGGAGTCCCGGTGCGCGTCGTGACGAACGACGCGCTCGGCACCCACCGTGGACAGATCCTCCATGGAGAGTTCGCCGTACTCGCCGAGCACCACGCCACGGTCCTCACCGATGGTGAGGGGCTCGCCGTGCTCCATGCGCAGCAGCCGGACGTCCCGCTCGGCGGAGTCCTTCAGCGGCTGGAACGCGTCGTCGTTGAAGATCGGGCAGTTCTGGTAGATCTCCACGAACGACGCCCCCGGGTGGTCGGCCGCGGCGCGCAGCACGCTCGTGAGGTGCTTGCGGTCGGAGTCGACGGTCCGCGCGACGAAGCTGGCCTCTGCGCCCAGCGCCAGCGACACCGGGTTGAACGGCGTGTCCAGCGACCCCATGGGTGAGGACTTGGTGACCATGCCCGGCTCGGACGTGGGCGAGTACTGGCCCTTCGTCAGCCCGTAGATCCGGTTGTTGAACAACAGGATGTTGACGTTGACGTTGCGGCGCAGCGCGTGGATCAGGTGGTTGCCACCGATGGAGAGTCCGTCGCCGTCACCGGTGATGACCCAGACGGACAGGTCCGGACGGCTCGCGGCGAGGCCGGTCGCGATCGCGGGGGCGCGGCCGTGGATCGAGTGCATGCCGTAGGTGCTCAGGTAGTACGGGAACCGGGAGGAGCACCCGATGCCGGAGACGATGACGATGTTCTCGCGGGGCACCCCCAACTCCGGCAGGAAGCTCTGGAACGCGGCGAGGATCGCGTAGTCACCGCAGCCGGGGCACCAGCGCACCTCCTGGTCGGACTTGAAGTCCTTGGCCTTGAACTGCGTCTCGGTGCTCGGGACCAGGGCCAAACCGCCGAACCTCGGCTGGTCGCCATCGCTTCCCTGGGCGTGCCCGTTCTCACTCGACACGGTCGATAACCTCCTGCACCACGCCCGCGAGCTCCTCGGCCTTGAACGGGAGCCCGTGAACCTTCGTGTAGCTGACGATGTCGACCAGGTACTTGTCGCGCAGCAGCGACGACAGTTGGCCGAGGTTGATCTCTGGGACGATCACGCGGTCATAGCGGGCGAGTACCTCGCCCGTGTTGGCCGGGAAGGGGTTCAGGTGTCGCAGGTGCGCCTGGGCCACCGATCCGCCCGCGCGCCGGACCCGGCGCACGCCCGCGGTGATGGATCCGTACGTCCCGCCCCAGCCGAGGACGAGAACCCGGGCGTCACCGGAGGGGTCGTCGACCTCCAACGGGTCGACGTCGCCGGCGATCCGGTCGATCTTGGCCTGACGCGTACGTACCATCAGGTCGTGGTTCGTGGGGCTGTAGGAGATGTTCCCCGACCCGTCGCTCTTCTCGATCCCACCGAGTCGGTGCTCCAGTCCGGGGGTCCCGGGAACCGCCCACGGCCGCGCGAGCGTCTCGGGGTCACGCGAGTAGGGCAGGAACTCCCCGTCGCCCTCCTGGGGAGCTTCCGCGATGTTCGGGTGGATCACCGGCAGCCCGGCGACGTCGGGGATCTGCCAGGGCTCCGAGCCGTTGGCGAGGTAACCGTCGGAGAGGATCACGACCGGCGTCCGGTAGACGGTGGCGAGGCGCGCCGCCTCGATGGCGGCGTCGAAGCAGTCGGCGGGCGACCGCGGCGCGACCACCGGCAGCGGCGACTCACCGTTGCGGCCGTGGATCGCCATCAGCAGGTCGGCCTGTTCCGTCTTCGTCGGCATCCCGGTGCTCGGGCCCGCGCGCTGGACGTCCACGACGAGCAGCGGGAGCTCCATCATCACCGCGAGACCCATGGTCTCCGCCTTGAGCACCATCCCCGGGCCCGAGGTGGTCGTCACCCCCAGCGACCCACCGAAGGAGGCGCCGAGCGCGGCGCCCACCCCGGCGATCTCGTCCTCCGCCTGGAACGTCCGCACCCCGAAGCGCTTGTGCTTGGAGAGCTCGTGCAGGATGTCCGACGCCGGGGTGATCGGGTAGGAGCCGAGGAACAGCGACAGCCCCGACAGCCGCGAGGCGGCGATCAGTCCGTATGACAGCGCGAGGTTCCCGGTGATGTTGCGGTACAGGCCGGGGGGCAGGGTGGCCGGCTGGACCTCGTAGGAGACCACGAAGTCCTCGGTGGTCTCCCCGAAGTTCCATCCGGCGTGGAACGCGGCGAGGTTCGCCGCCAGGATGTCCGGCTTCGAGGCGAACTTGGCCTTCAGGAACCCCTCGGTGCCCTCGGTCGGACGGTTGTACATCCACGACAGGAGCCCCAGCGCGAACATGTTCTTCGACCGTTCGGCGTCCTTCTTGGACAGTGTGTGGTCCTCGAGCGCCTTGACCGTCATCGACGTCATCGGCACCGCGTTCACCTTGTAGCCGCCGAGGCTGCCGTCGTCCACGGGGCTCGCCTGGTAGCCGACCTTCTGCAGGTTCCGGCGGGTGAACTCGTCAGTGTTGATGATGATGTGCGCGCCGCGCGGCAGGTCCTCGAGGTTGGCCTTCAGCGCCGCGGGGTTCATGGCGACCAGGACGTTGGGGGCGTCGCCCGGCGTCACGATGTCGTGGTCGGCGAAGTGGAGCTGGAAGCTGGACACCCCGGGCAGGGTGCCCGCGGGGGCGCGGATCTCCGCGGGGAAGTTGGGCAGGGTCGACAGGTCGTTACCGAACGACGCCGTTTCCTGGGTGAATCGGTCGCCGGTCAACTGCATCCCGTCGCCGGAGTCCCCGGCGAATCGAATGATGACGCGATCGAGTTGCTGGACCTCTTTGGCCACTGAGATCGTCGACCTCCTGAAGTTGCCGGTGCGACTGTGGCGCCGGTCTGCGCCCATCACCTCGGCTTCGTGGCGGCGGGTGGTGGGGGCGCTGATGCTCGTTCTGGCGGGACGGGACTGTCGTAGCGGGACCAACGTCCGGCGAGGGACGCCGTGATCATCAGCCTCGCGATCGGTTTCAGCCTAGGCCGTGGGCGCGGCGGCTCGGCCGCGGATACCGCACCGACACAGCGCGCTCCGGGTGCGCATGAGGTCGACGTAGGGCCGACCCACCAGCGTTGCCGCGCGAGCGCCCCGCAACGCCGTCCACATCAGAGCCACAGCCATAGTTGCACTATAGGTGATGGATGCATCGTCGGCGGGGCCCGGGGATCGGCCACCACCCGTGGGCGCCTTCACCGTGGAGACGCCCACGCTGGCCCCACGGTGACCAGGAGCCGGGGTCCGGCTCGTCCGCCACTGTGCCAGAGATCACGGTTGGTTCCGGCGTCGCCCCGTAGGCCCGGGAACCTGGTGCGTCGCACAGGAGTCGAACCTGCCACATGTCGCCACGGGGAACACTGGTGACGGGTTCGGACGTTTGTCTTCCGAGGCGTCTGGGAGGCGGACCCGGAACCACGTGCGAGGAGAGGGGGCAGTGACGCGACGTGTGCGGTAACGCGATCCGTTCGATCGGACTTCTCGTCGGCATCGCCGCCCTGATCCTGCTGGTCGGAACGACCGTGGGGGGACTGATCGGCCTCGCGGTCGGCTCCCTGGTGCTGGTCGCGGTCGTGGCGTTGGGGTTCACCATGAGCGAGCGCCTGGCGATCCGCGCCGTGGGGGCCCGCCCCGTGAGCGAGATCCAGTACCCGAGGCTCTACCACGTGGTGCGCGAACTGGCCACGGACGCCCGCCAGCCGGTCCCTCGGATCTTCCTCGCCCCACTGTCGACACCCTCGGCGTTCGCGGTGGGCCGCAGCCCCCGCCGGGCGGGGGTCTGTGTGACGGCGGGGCTGCTTCGGCGGCTCAACGAGCGCGAGCTGCGTGGGGTGCTCGCGCACGAACTCTCCCACGTGTACCACCGGGACGCCCTGATCTCCTCGATCACGATCACCGTGGCCACTCTCATCACCTGGGTCGCCAACCTGGCGTGGCTGCTCCCGCTGGGGGAGACCGAGGACGACGAGGGCCTGCAGGTCCTCGACGCACTCATCTTCCTGCTGGTGGGCCCGTTCGCGGCGCTCGCCGTGCGCGCCGGGGTGAGCCGGCGGCGGGAGTACCGAGCCGACGAGACCGCCGCGCACCTGACCGGGGACCCCGAGGGGCTCGCCGAGGCACTCCGCAAGATCGACGCCGGGATCAAGGAACACCCCGCCCCACCCCAGCGTGCCCTCCTGGCCACCAGCCACGTGATGATCGCGCACCCCTGCGCCCAGCGGGGGATGGGGCGTCTCTTCTCCGCGCACCCGCCGATCGAGGAGCGCATCCGGCGGCTCCGCGCGATGGACGATTTCCGACTCTGACCCGGACACTCGCCACCGGGGCACGGACATGGGCCCGAACCAGCCACCCCACGACCGGCCAACCGTGTGGCCTCCCAGCGCGGCCCCTCTCGCCGGTGCCGCCGCGACGCGGGTGGCCGCCGGTGGCCACGGCCCGCCGGAGACGGGGTACACAGACGGGGGCCGGACGCCAGTCTGAGCTGGTGTCCGGCCCCCGTCGTCTCTCCGTCCGCGGGGGGCGACTACACGTCGGTCGTCACCTTGGTGTCGCGCATCCTCGCCTGCACTTGGCCGAAGATGATGGCCGCGACGACGATCGCCACTCCGATCAACGAGACCCAGCTCGGGTAGACGAGCAACAAACCACCGCCGACCAACAACAACCGCTGCAACAGGGAGTCCCCGTCCTTGCGGAAGCCGATCAGGCCGGCGGCTATCGCGCCGATCCCGATCACCGCCGTCGCGAGCGCCGGTACGAAGCCCGCCAAAGTGACGTCGATCAGGAGCAGCTCCGGTTCGATCACGAACATGAACGGGACGATGAACGCCGCGATCGCGAGCTTGAACGCCGTCACTCCGGTCTTCATCGGATTGGATCGGGCCAGGCCCGACGCGGCGTACGCCGCCAGACACACGGGCGGAGTGATGTCGGCGACGATGCCGAAGTAGAAGACGAACATGTGGGCGGCGATCAGCGGGACGCCGAACTCCACCAGGATCGGTGCGGCCACGGTCGCGGTGACCACGTAGTTCGCCGTGGTCGGCAGGCCCATGCCGAGGACGAGGCACGCGAGTGCCGTGAGCAGCAGGATCAGGAAGAACTGGCCCTGCGCGAGGTCCAGGATGCCTCCGGCAAGCTTCCCGCCGAGCCCAGTGGTGGTGACCGTGCCGGCGATGATGCCCGCGGTGGCGCAGGCGGAGATGACCGGCAGGGCGGCCCGGGCGCCGTTCTCCATGAGACGGCCGAGCTCGGGCAGCGACATCCGGGTGTCCCGGCGGAAGAGGCTGACGACCAGTGCCGTCAGGATGCCGAACAGCGCGGCGTTGGCCGGGGAGCGGCCGGCGAGCAGCAGGCCGAGGATCACGACGAGCGGTGCGACCAGGTAGAACCGCGGCAGGAGCGCCGCGAAACGCGGCAGCATGTCCTTGGGTGAGCCGTGGACGCCGGTGCGCCGCGCCTCGAAGTGAACACTGAAGAAGAGACCGAGATAGTAGAGGGCGACGGGGATGACGGCGATCAGGATGATGTCGCTGTAGGGGACGCTCGTGTACTCCGCCATGATGAACGCCGCCGCGCCCATGACCGGCGGAACGAGCTGGCCCCCCGTGGAGGCCGTGGCCTCGACGGCACCGGCGAACTGGGGCCGGAAGCCGGCGCGTTTCATCATCGGGATGGTGAACGAACCCGAGGCGACGGTGTTGGCCACCGAGCTTCCGGACACCATGCCCTGGAGCCCGCTGGCGACGACGGCGGCCTTCGCCGTTCCCCCGGTGAATCGCCCGGTCGCGGCGAACGCGAGGTCGTTGAAGAACTGACCGATGTTCGTCTTGACGAGGATGACGCCGAAGAACAGGAAGAGGAAGATGAACGTCGACGAGACCTGGATCGGGGTGCCGAAGATCGAGCGCGAGGTGTAGTAGGACTCCGTGGCCAGTTGACGGAGGTCCAGCCCCGCGTGTCCGAAGACGGGGATGTAGGAGCCGAAGTAGCCGTAGGCCAGTGCCGCGCCCGCGATGACCACGATGGGCACGCCCACGCAGCGGCGGGTGGCCTCGAGGATGAGCAGGATGCCGGCCACGGCGATGCCGAAGTCGTAGTCGGTGAACCCGAAGATCACCGTCTCGGTGGTGAGACGTTCGTAGTTACTGACGATGTGGAAGTTGGTCCACAGCGCCAGGCCACACAGGACCACGTCGTACCACGGCACACCCGGACGGGTCGCCCACGCCTTCTTGGCGGGGTAGAGGAGGTAGACCAGGCTCATCGCCCCGGCGACGTGAATCGCGCCCTGGATCAGGGATACGTAGTTGCCGAACAGCGCGGTGTACAACTGGAACGCGGTCAGCGCGGTACCGATCGCGAGGACGACCCATTTCCACATCCCGAGCTGGGTGCGGAAGGTGCTCTCCTGATCGTATTTGCGCAGCGTCTCCTCGAGGGTCTTGTCGTCGACCGCCTGGGCCTCACCGGAGGCAGGCTTCGCAACGTCCTCGGCCATTCAGCGGCTCCTTGGCGAGAGTGTGCGGGCCGGCTGGTCCCTGCCGGCCCGCGACGGGTTGATTAGTCCAGCAGGCCTTGCTCTTCGAAGTACCGCTCCGAACCCGGGTGGAAGGGAACATCGCCCTGTCCGAGCAGGGCGTCCTCGATGTCGATCAGTTCGCCCTGGGCCATGGTGATCGCGTCGGCGTTCTCGTAGAGGCTCTTGGTGATCTCGTAGCCGAGGTCCTCGCTGATCTGGTTCGTGGAGCCGTACACGGCCGCGAACACCGAGATCGTGCTCACCGGCTCGTCGAGGAAGTCGTAGATCTCCGGAGTGATCTCGTACTCCTCGAAGTTCGTCTCCTCGACGATGCTCTGGAGCTCGTCGCCCTCGATCGGAACGAGCTTGACGTCGCCGGCGGTGCTCTGGAGCTCCTGGAGGCTGGCCGCGGGGGCGCCGAGGATCTCGATGGAGGCGTCGGCGTTGCCGTCCTGCAGCTTGCTCCGCGCGTCGTCGAACCCTTCCTCGAGCGGGGTGTAGTCACCCTCCTCGATCCCGTGCGCCGACAGGATGGCCTCCGCCGCCTGGCGCGTTCCGCCCCCGGGGGGTCCCACGGCGACGGTCTTGCCCTCGAGGTCGGCCACGGAGTCGATGCCGTTGGACTCCAGGGTGATGACCTGGGCCGCCTCGGGGTAGAGCTGGCCCATGAATCCGGCGTTCTCCACCTGGGCGCCGTCGAAGTCACCCTCTCCGTTCGCGGCCTCGATCGCGGTGTTGGTCTGCGCGATGCCCAGTTGCAGCTCGTCCCGCGCGATCATCGCGAGGTTCTCCACCGAAGCGCCGGTCTCGACCGCGCTGACCTGGAGTCCGTCCTCGTCGATGTTGTCCTCGAAGATGTTGGCGTACTCCTGCCCGAGCGGGTAGTAGACACCGCCTACACTTCCCGTGCCGAGTTGCAGGCTCGAGGTGAAGTTCTCCTCCGGCTCCGCCGAACCACCGTCGTCGCCGCAGGCGACCAGCGTCGCGGGCAGGACGGCAGCGGCCACGAGCGCGCCTACGCTCCGGTGCTTCCGGTTGGTCCATGCCTTGCGCATGATGTGCCCCTTTCGTCCTTGTTTGGGGTCTCGTCAACGTGGGACGTGCAGCCGCCACATGGAGGAGGCCAGCCATCGATGGCCTTCTGTGCAGGTGCTGCGATTGTGGTCGGGTGACCACCACTGGGGCAACTTGCCCCAGAAAGGATGATTAGTCCAGTCGCGTGTCCGCCCGATGCGACGCGGCGGACCAGCGAGGCACGGCCCCGCGGTCTCGCGGAGGCGTTCCAGGGACGCTGGCGCCGCGGCGGGTCCGTCGTGACCGGATCTCCGCGGGTCCCTGTTCCAAACGACCAGCGCCACAGGGGATGAGGACACTGCTCGGGTCGTCGATGAGCAATCTCTCTCCCCATCGGTCCAATGTGGGCTGATGAGGGACTTTAAGCCGCGAGACGAGGGTACTGGATCATCCTTCAAGGATGATCTCCAAGTTGTGATGGAACACAAATGGAACACAATGCGTCGGCCGGGGCGGGGTGCGTTCACCCGCCCCGGCCGAGAGGGGTCGCATCACCGCGCGTGCGGGCACGGTCCGCGTTCGCGCGGCGCGCCGATGGGCGCGGGCGCCCTATGGTTCGCCGCTACCGGTAGTTGACGAACTGCAGCGCGACGTCGAGGTCCTTCTCCTTCAGGATGGTCATGACCTCCTGCAGGTCATCCTTCTTCTTCGAGGTGACCCGCAGTTCGTCACCCTGGATCTGGGGCTTCACACCCTTGGGGCCCTCGTCGCGGATGATCTTCGAGACCTTCTTCGCGTCCTCGGTCGAGATCCCCTCCTTCAGGGAGATCATCACGCGGTACTCCTTACCGGAGGCGCGTGGCTCCCCGACCTCGGTCGCCTTGAGCGAGACACCGCGCTTGACCAGCTTGGTCTCGAAGACGTCCACCACCGCCTTGGCGCGCTGTTCGGCGTTGGCCCGAATCTCCACCGCCTGGTCCCCCGACCAGGTGATGGAGGCGCCCGTACCGCGGAAGTCGAACCGCTGCGCGATCTCCTTGGCCGTCTGCTGCAGCGCGTTGTCGACCTCCTGCCGGTCGAGCTTGGACACGATGTCGAAGCTGGATTCCGCAGCCACGAACGAACTCACCTCCGGGACGATGGGATATGGCCCCAAAGCTTAGCCCCCACCACTTCGGACGCCCAGTCAACCGGCCACGCGCCCCACCAGACCGCCGCGCCCGCCGACGACCGTCGCCCACGAATCGATTTCACCCTCGGCCGCCATTTCAGCTATCCTCGTACCGCAGCGGCGCCAAGGCGCCGCTCACGGCAGGTTGCCCGAGTGGCCAAAGGGAACGGTCTGTAAAACCGTCGGCTCAGCCTACGTTGGTTCGAACCCAACACCTGCCACCACATCGAACACCCCGTGACCAGTGGTATTGGGTCACGGGGTGTTTTCGTCGCGTCCGGGAGTGTCCGGCGGGGGCCGGGAACATACGGCGGTTCGCGGCGAATACGCGGCGAAACTCGGCGCCTCACTCACCCGCAGTGGGCGCGCAGGCCCCGGTCGGCGAAGTCGACGAGCCACTCGAAGCTGTCGTCGATGTCGGTGCTCCACTGGAAGCCGTTGGTCGCCTCCAGGGTGGCGAAGCCGTGGAAGAGGCTGCGGAGCGTGCGGAGGGCGTGATCGACGTCCGGTTCGTCGATCTCGTAGCCACGGAGAACCGCCATGAACGCGCTGAGCAGGCGTTGGCTCGCCGTGGCGAGGGGATCGTCCGGGCCGGACGGCTCCATGCCGATCGTCGCGGTGTAGCGGCCGGGGTGTTGCACGACGAAGGCGCGGAAGGCGCGGGCGGCGGCGGCCAGGGCGTCTCGGCCCGCGTACCCCTGGACCGCGCCGCCGACCGCGTCGGCGGCCTGGACCAGGGCGAGGGCGGCGATGCGCCGGTTGAGATCCTCCTGGCCACCCACGTGCTTGTACAGGGAGGGTGCCCGCACACCGACCCGTTCGGCCAGCAGTCCCATGGTGACGTTCGCGAAACCCACCTCGTCGGCGAGAGTCGCGCCGGCGGCGACCACCGCCGTCGGGTCCAGACCGGCCCTAGCCATGGTGGGTGTCCGATCGAAGGAAGGCGAGCACGAGAGACACCACGTCCTCTGGGAACTGGTCGTGTGGGTAGTGGCCGGCACCGTCGATCATCTCAAGGCGACCGAGGCCGGTCGGCAGGGCGTCGACGACCGCGGCTCCTTCCGCGTGGGGGTCGGTCCAGTCGGGATCGAGAGTGCCCATGACGACCAGGGTCGGGCTCTGGACGTTCCCGAGCTGTGCGCCCGCGTCGGTGGGCGCGCTGCGGCCCATGTTCCGAAGGGCGTTCATCCGGCCCGGCTCCCGGAGCATGGAGTCGATACGGTCGAGCCGTTCGTCCCAGTGGGCCGGACGGTCGCCCGGATAGGCGACGTGGAGGTAGGAGCGCCAGAGGGCCACGCTGCCGAGGAGACTCGTGCCGAGCAGCCGGAGCAGGGCCCGCCTGAAGGGGCGCACTCGCAGGTCTCCGAGGTAGAGCGACTGCGCACGAGTGAACGGTGCCAGTTCGACGACCGCGGTGACCTGCGCGGGTTCCTTCGCGGCGGCGATGGTGGCGGCGCCTCCGGATATCGAGTGGCCGACCAGCACGGCCGGACCTCCGAGGTGGTGGATCACGGCGAGAAGGTCGCCGGCGATGGCGGTACGGCTCCACTCGGGCCAGTCGACGCTGGATTCACCGAATCCACGGAGGTCAACGGCCGCGACCCGGTATCCGGCGGCCACCAGTGGCGGGATCATCGCGTGGTACGCGGCACGGCTGTCACCCATGCCGTGGGCGAGGAGGACCAGTGGGCCGTCCCCCGCCACCTCGTACGCGATCGTGCCGCCCGCGACGTTGAGGTACTCGGTCATGAATCCTCCTCTAGCTAATGTTCATAGCTACAAGCTAATCTCATTAGCTTTAGGTGTCAAATGCCCTCTGAGCAGGGGCAATCGACATGTTCAGACCGAGTGGGTCCGACCGTTCGACGGTGCGGGAACGGGAGGACGGGGGCGCGGTCCTATCCGGCCGCCGGGATCGGGTGGTTGGCGCGGAGCCGTTCGTGGGGGTCGGTTCGGGCCTTCACGTGGGTGAGACGCTGGTAGTCGTCGGCCGAGTAGCCCTCCCGGACCTGGTCCGGGGTCAGGAACCCGTAGCTGAAGTTCAGGCCGCGGCCCAGGTGGTGACGCCGAAACGGCTCGGTGAGTTCGGTGCGTAGGGTGTGGGTCGCCTCTTCCACACTCGGGTCGACCAGGTTCAGGACGGTCAGTGAGTGGGTGGCCGCGCGGTGGCCCACCGCGTTGGGGACCTCCGGAGTTCGGGCGAGGCCGCCGCCGAGGTGCCGCAGCGAAATGACCGTCAGCGCCGGTGCGGAGGTGCCGGAACGCCCCGGCAGTGCGTCCAGGGCGTCGGTGTCCAACTCCGAGACCAGCAGGTTCTCCGACGCGTAGGCGTGAGGCTCGGTCGGCTCGTCGAACACCGATCCGGACGCGGAGAAGGGCAGCTCCCGGAGTGTGTCTATGACGACGGGGCCGAGGCCACGAAGCGGCCGAACGAGATCCTCCCCGTCCTGCGGTGAGCCGAGCCACACCGCCTGCACCTGCGCGACGTGGCGCCCACGCAACACCTCGGGGAGAGCGGGGAGGTCAGGCATCGGCATCATCGTGACCCCCGAGGTCATCCCGTCGGGCAGCGTGGCGGTCCACTCCCGCCACCCGGCCAGCACGTGGGGGACCTGGGCGACGTCGAAGTAGAGCGAACCCCCGTAGATACGGCTGATCGGGAAGAGGTCGATCTCCATCTCGGTGACGATCCCGAAGTTCCCCCCGCCGCCGCGCACCGCCCAGAAGAGGTCGGACTCGTGGTCGGGGGACACGTGCACCGATCGGCCGTCGGGGGTCACGAGGTCGAGCCCGCGGACGTGGTCCGCGGCGTAGCCGTACTGTCGTGCGGCGAGGCTGAGACCACCACCGAGGGTGTAGGACACCGCTCCCACCGACGGCAGACTGCCCGACAGCGGCGCCAGGCCGTGAGGAGCCGCCGCGTCGATCACGTCCTGCCACGTCGCGCCGGCCTGGAGCGTCGCGGTGCGGGTGTCCGGGCGCACCCGTACCCCGTTCAGCCTCCCCGTCGTGACCAGGACACCTCCGGTGAGCGGCGTGCCGAGACCGTGTCCGGTGGCTTGGACCGCGATGGTGGAGTCGAAGGTGGACGCCAACTCCACGCCAGCACGGACGTCCGGCTCTCCGGCCGCGACGATCACCACGTCGGGCCGGTGCGTCGCGCGCCGCTGGAACCCCGAGCGGGCGTCGTCGAAGGCGGAGGTCTCGGGCGTGTGGACGCCGCCCAGGACGCGGGGTCGGAGGGAGTTGGCTGCGGCGATGAGATTCACGTGAGGTGCGGTCATGACCGTCACCGTAGGACGTCTTGCGGCCACATCCTGGCCGCAACACGTGGCAGCCTGAGGTCATGTCCGAGAGTTCGACGCGGAGCGAGATGCCAGGACGGATACTCCGTCTGTTGTCCCTCCTCCAGAACGGGCGTGTCTGGTCCGGCGCGCAGCTCAGCGACCGACTCGACGCGAGCCCCCGCACGGTGCGCCGGGACGTCGATCGTCTCCGTGCCTTGGACTATCCCGTGGAGGCGACGACCGGAACGGGCGGCGGGTACCGACTCGCCGCGGGGGAGAGGATGCCCCCGCTGCAGCTCGACGACGAGGAGGTGGTCGCGATCGCGGTCGCCCTCGTCACGGTGGGCAGCAGCAACGTGGCCCGGGTGAGCGAGAGCGCGACCCGGGCGCTCGCCACCTTGGGTCAGGTCCTGCCCCCGCGACTGAGACCGCGGGTCGACGCCCTCGCGCGTACGGCGTCCGCGGTGCCGCACCGGTCCTTCGGCCCACCGGTCGACCCCCCGCTCCTGGCGGCGCTCGCTCGAAGCTGCCGGGACACCGAGGGCCTCCGATTCGACTACAGCGACCGCGACGGGAGGGAGACCCGCCGCCGAGTGGAACCCCACCACCTGGTGGCGATGCGCGGGCACTGGTACCTGCTGGCCTTCGATCTCGACCGCTCCGACTGGCGTGTGTTCCGCGCGGACCGGCTCTCAAGCCTGTTCCCGACCGGGCGGCGCTTCACCCCGCGCGACCTTCCCGAGGTGGACCCCACGACCGTCGTCGAGCGGGCCTTCGCCACCGCGCGCTACGCCCACACGGCCTGGATGGAGGTGGCGCTCCCGGCGGAGCACGTGCGAACCCATCTCCTCGCCCCGCCCCTCGGCGAGATCCAGGAACGCGGGCCCGGGACGTGCGGGGTCCGCGTCTCCGCGGAGTCGCCCGACCTCGTGACCCAGTACGTCGCCGCCGTCGCGGCGCTGGGCGCGGACTTCTCACTGTGCGCGACCGACGAGGTGGAGGCGAGAGTGCGCGGTGTGGGCCGTCGCCTCACGGATCCGCCGCGACCCCCGCACGACCCGGCCGAGGACGGCGGGGCCGCCGCGGACCACCGCCCCCGCCGCGGACGGCCCCCGGCCGACGCCGCCGACGCCTCGCCGCACGCTCCGCCGGACTGAGGCCGCCCCAGATACCGTGCGCCTCCCGCTGGGCCAGCGCGTAGGCCAGACACCCCGGCCGCGCCGGACACCGACGACAGATCCGCTTCGCTCGCGCCTCCCGCTCCTTACGCTCCGTGGGTAACTCGCCCGGGCTGCCGTAGAACAGGGCCAGTTCCTGCCCAACACAGGCGGCGTAATCCCACCACGCCTGTCGGACCCAGGAGCCTCCACCCGTCGACGTCTCCATCGCACCTCCACGGTGTGGCCGATGTGTCCCGCTGGTTCCAGGATGGAGCGCGACACTGCGCTTCGGCGGTTATCCACAGCCTGTAACCCGACCGGCGCCGATCTCGGTACGCCGGGCGATCGGGGTCCACGCCTCCGGCCGGGTCGCGGCCGGACCGTCGCGGCCTCGACGGTGACTCCGGCCGCCGCACGGGTGCTGTCACGGCGGCCGGAGGCATGAGGCGCCGACGCGAACGCTGCCGCGTCTCCCTCGGTAAGCACAGTGTGACCACGTGTGCAAGGGAACCGCCGATATGCGTGCGAGAAGAGCCGGAATTCCGTGATCATAATCGGATCGAATCCAGCCCGGTTTCGAATTCGCAGCTCAGGACAGTCGCTGTGTCGGGGTGAGGGGCGTCGCTGGCGGAATCGGGGGCACAAGCCCGGCCAGAGTCCGTAGTCTGCGTAGTTGTGGGCGACTCAGCGAAGCACGACGAGACAAGCGATGCCGGCGGCATCGGTTCCGCGGTCGCGTCCGCGGCTCCCGCGTGGCGGTCTTCCCTCCTGCGTCTGGCGGCCCGTCTGGACTCCGCGTCCGACGCCGAGGCCCACGGAATCGCGGCGGCGGCGTACTCCATGTTCCCGGCCCGCACCCTGATGGTTCGGGCCCGTGAGGCGAGCGCGCCCGTGAGCGGGGCCACGAGCTGGTGGCGAGCACCGCGCACGGCAATCGACGTCGGAACGTCGGCGGTGGAGGCTGGCGTGGTCCCCGGCAACGACCACAGCCACCAGCGGGCCCGCCTGCGTGAGGCCGCGGAGTCCACGGCCCGATGGCGTCGCGCCGCGGCGCGGGAGATCCGCGCGGAGCTCGGCGTCCCCACCGCGAGCGCCGGAGAGAGCCACGTCCCCCTGTCCGGGGCGGCGTTCACCGTCCTGCTGGAACTGCTGGCCGCCACCTTCGGAGCCGCGGGGTTCGGCGCGACGGGTGAACGGCCCCAACCGGGATCGGCGGGGGAGACGGCGTTGGACCTGCGTGTGCACGTGGCGGACGCGCCCGAGGCCTCGGTGACGCTGCGCGCCGCCGAGGGAGAGCTCTGTTTGGAGGGCCTGATGATCTGGGCGACGGGCTACGCGGAGCGGTCCCATGGGTGAGGGACGGGGCGGCGACATCGCCCTCACGGTGGAACGCCAGGCGGCGGCCCGGGTGCTGCTCGTCAATCCGCTGGTGCGCGCGGCGACCAGCCCGGAGGACTTCGCGGGGATCACCACCCACGCGGACTGGCTCATCCAGCGGTTCACGGGTCTCCTGGGCTACTCGCTGACGGTGGAGGCCCAGTTCGCCCGTCTCCACAAGGGCGCCCCCATCGGTGTCGAACCCTCGGGCCTGCGGCAACGTAGCGGTTCCCCGTTCACCCCGCGCGGCTACGCCTACCTCACCGTGGCGTTGGCCGTGCTGGGAACCGGACCGGCGACGGTGTCACTCGCCGACCTCCTGTCCGAGGTGCGGGCCACCGCGATCGAAGCCGGTGTCCGTGTCGGCCCCGCGGAGCGCCTGGCGGAGCGACGTCCACTGGCCGCCGCCCTCGTCCAGCTCGCCCAGTGGGGGGTGCTGTCAGCGGAGGCGACGACGCCGGCGGATATCGGGTCGCGCGTGGAACGTGGCGCGGAGCGATCCCACGACCTGGAACTCCAGGTCGACCACGATGTCCTGCGCGCCATCCCCGGCCCGGCCGTCGAGGAACCGGCCGCGACCGCCGCACCGGACGAGGACCCGGCGGAGCAGGAACGCACCATCGAACTCGCCGTACGTCGCCGCCTGGTCGAGCAGGCGGTGGTGTACCGCGACGAACTCACCGAACGGCACCGCGAATGGCTGGCCCGCAACCAATGGCGCACCATCGCCCAGTTGGGGGACTTCCTGGGGTGTGACGGCGAGATCCGTGCCGAGGGCGTCGCGCTGGTGGGCGTCAGCGACGGGCGCGCCACGGGGTTCCCCGCCGTTCCGCTGGACCGACCGGCGGTCCGGCTGGTGTCGCGGATCGCCGAGGAACTCCGTCCGAACCGGACCGCCCGGGCCACCCCCATCCCCGACGACCTCCTCGACCGGGCCCTGGCGACCATCCCCGAGCAGGGGTCCCGGACGGTCGCCCTGGAACGCCTGGCGGAGTTCGGGCTGATCGAGCGGCGCGACCCGGAGGACACCCCGGAGTGGTCCCTGCTCGCGGCCGCGGCCCGCTTCACCCCACACCCCGCGGAAAACCCCGCGGAGCCCACCGCGGACCCGGACACCACGCAGTAATCCCCCCGGCGAGACGTGAGGGTGTGACGCGGGGGTCCCGCGCCACACATGGCGAACAAGCGAGGCCGTCGCTCGGCCATGGAAGGAGTCCTCGTGCGTGATGCGCGGAGTACCGTCCGCCCAGGGATGGGGGATCGGTGGACCGCCCCGGGGGCCGACGCACGCGGAGGCGGTCGTGGTCGCGGCGGGGCGCCGACGACACCCCTCACTGCCGTGGCCTTCCGGGCCGGCCGGAGACACCTGGGTCACGTGGGTGATCCGATGTGGGGGTTGACGCGAGGGGTCCGTCCCAGGAATGTGCACGGTAGGGGTGTCCCGCCCGGACAGTGGGACACCCCGGCCGACGCCATCGGCGGCTCGGCGACCCCAGCCGCCCCTCACGAAGTGACCGACGTCCACACGACGTGGGAGGACGCATGACCGACGCGCCGGCAGTAGACACCTCACCCCAGGCGGCCCGATACCGCCTGAACCGGGCCGGCATCCACAACGTGTGGCAGTACGACAACCAGGTCTTCCACTTCGCCGACGGCCGACTGTTGCTGCGGGGCCGCAACGGCGCCGGCAAGTCGAAGGCGCTGGAGGTGTTGCTGCCGTTCCTGCTCGACGGCGACGCCCGCCGCCTCGACACCGCCGGCAACGGACGCACCACACTGCGCTGGCTGCTCCGGGGGGCGAAGGCCGCGACCGGCGTCGACGACGAGGGCGTGGTCCTCGGGCACGCCTGGGTGGAGTTCGCCCGCCAGGAGGACGACGCGCCGCACCACCTCACCCTCGGCGCCGCGGTCTCCTCCGCCTCCGACGAGGAGGAGGCCCGGTGTCTCTTCTACGTCACCCCACGCCGGGTCGGGGAGGACCTCACCCTCGTCCGCGACGGCCGGCCGCTGCCCGCCGACGAGGTGCGGGCCGAGTTGGGCGAGGACAACACGTTCACCAGCCCCGCCCAGTACCGCGCCCGTGTCATGGACGAACTCTTCGGTCTGGAGGATCCGCGCCGCTACCGGAACCTCGTCCATCTCCTGTACCGGCTGCGCCGCCCCACCATCGGTGAACGCCTCGAGGGCGGGGAACTCGCCACCGTGCTGGCCGAGGCCCTGCCCCCCACCGACGAGGTCGTCCTGGACACCGTCGGCCGCAACCTCACCGACCTCGAGGCGGCCCGGGCGCATCTCGTAGGCCTGCAGGCCACCCGGGACCACATCGCCGAGTTCCTCGAGGACTATCGCGGCTACCTCCACGGTGTCATCCGCGGCCGAACCCGCGCCGTACGCACCCAACTCGAGGACCACACCCGCCGCACCGACGAGGTGGAACGCCTCGCGGCCGAGCTCGCGACCCTGGTCTCCGCCGAGAGCTCGGCTCAGGAGGACCGCGACCGGGTGCGCCGCACCCGCGACACCGCCGACGGCGACGGCTCGGTGCTGGAGACCGCGGCCGAGACGGCCGAGGACCGCGACCGCCGGATGGTCATCAACGCGTTCATCCGCACCGCGCGCGCCGCCTGGCACGCCGCCGAGTACGCCCGCGCCGCGGAGGAGAACGCCCAGGACTCCCTCGCCAAGGGCGTGGCGACGCTGAACGAGCAGCTCGAGTCCCTGCACCCCACCGCCGAGGCTCTGACCCAGGGACTGCGCGACGCCGGCCTCCCTCCCGACACCTGGGGAGAGATCCCCCAGACCGATCCCACTGTTCTCGCCCCCCGGGAAAGCACGACCGCGGTCGACCTGGAAGGACTGGAGCACGCCGTCGAGCGCGCCCCCGTCCCCGGAGTCGACGCCGGCGCCCTACGCGGACGACTCGCCCGACTCCACGACGAACTCGCGGAATGCGCGCAGCAGACCGAGGGGCGCGACACGGCCGCCGCCTCCCTGCTCGAGGTCCTCGACACCCTCGGCACCGCGCACACCACGTCCGACGCCCTGTCCGACGAGGCGGAATGGGCCGACCGTGCTCTGACCGAGGCCCACGAACGACACAAGGCCGCCGAGGAACGACTCGTGTCCGCCCGCGGCGAGTACGTCGAACGGGTCCACCAGTGGTGCGAGCGACTGCGCGGTATCGTCGTGGACCCCGAGCTCGGAACCGCGCTCGCCCCCATGATCGACCGGATGCGCACCCGGACCGACGCCGGCCAGCTCACCCCCGACGACGAGACCGACACCGCGATCCGCGGCGTCGTCGCCCCCCACCTCGAGGACCTGCGCGACCGCCGTGACGTGGCCGTCGGGGAGGCGAGGGAGCTGCGGGTCGAACTCGACGAGCTCGCCGAGCGCCGCACCGCCCTGGAGAAGGCGAACGCGGAGATCACGGGAGAGCAGGAACACGGCCTCCCGCTCTACCAAGCCGTGGAGTTCGCCGGCGACCTCTCAGACGAGGAACAGGCGGCGATCGAGGCGGGCCTCGAGGGCAGCGGCCTGCTCACCGCCTACGTCATGCCCGACGGAAGCGTCGTCGACACCGAGGCCAACCGTCTCCTGCTCAGCCCCCGCCCACCACTCTCCGGACCCACCCTGTTCGACGTCCTGCGTCCACGGGAGCACTCAGCGGCCGGGGTCAGCGCGGCGACGATCGCCGAGCTCCTCACCTCGGTGAGCGTCGAGGGCCTTCCGCCCGAGCGGACCGGACACGGCCTCGAGCCGGGTGGCCAGGCCACGCCGGCGGCCGAGTGCGCCATCTCCGTCACGGGACACTGGCGCCTGGGAGTCCTCAGCGGCACCGGGACCAAGACAGCGCCCGAACTCGTGGGAGAACGTGCCCGCTCCGCCACCCGGGAACGCGACCTCGCCAAGCTGGACCGCAGGATCGCGATCGCCGAGGCCCTACTGGCGGAGGCCCGGGAGCGCTGCACCGGACTGGAGAACCAGACCGACGACCTGGCCACGACCCTGGCCAGCGCCCCCACCAAGGTGGGTCTGGCCGGCGCGGCGGCGATCGCCGACCAGGCGCGCGCCGACCACGAAGCGGCACGCGAGGACGCCTCCGCCGCCGCCGAGGCCGCCCGCGTCGCACGCCAGGAGGTCCTGGAACTCACCAAACGCGTCAACACCGCGGCGGAGGAACACAGCCTGCCCGACAACGCCGGCGAACTCACCGCGACACGTAACGCCATCCACCGCGCCCGCACCCACCTCTCCACACTGCGCCGCGATCTCGCCGTCGTCGCGCGGCGCGTGGAGGACTACCGCGCCGCGGTCGGCGCCTGGGAGGAACAACGCCGCCGCCGGATCAGCGCGGAGGACTTCCGGACCCAGGCGATCCAGGAAATGATCCAGGTGCGGCGACAGATCGAGCTCACCGAGCGCGCGCGGTCCGCCCACCCCGACCAACTCGCCCAGGCACGCGAACAGGTCCGAGAACGCGGCGCCGAGGCCGGATCCCGCCTCCCCGAACTGGAGCGCACGGCGCAGCGGGCCCGGGACGAACGCGTCGCCGCCGAGGCCCGTCTGGCGATGGCCCGGGCCGAACAGGCCGAACAGGCACGACGGGTTCTCCGCGTCGGTCGGGGACTGCGTAAGGCGTTCGCGCGCCCGGACGCCGGCGTCGGACTCGACCGGCGCATGCTCACCGCGACCGGTCTGGACCGCATCGCCGGCGGCCTCCAGGCCGCGACCATCGACACCGGGGACGACGACTCCGCGGCCGACCTGGGACACCAGGTGCGCCAACTGGCGGCGTTCACGGCCGCGGTCGAGGCGGGACTCCCCGAGAGCGGCGACCCGGTCGACGACAGCGCCATCCTCCGCCGACACGACGAGCTCCAGCAACGCCTCGCCAAGGCCGGAGCGCACGCCCGCAGCCGACTCACCGAACGCAACAGCGTCAAGCGCGTCCTCGTCGAGGCCGGACGCGACGAGTGCGACATCATCGAGTACGCCGAACGGCTGGACGCCGACATCACCGAGGCTCAGGAGACGGCCTCCCTACGCGAGGAGGAGGCGTACGAACGCCACCTCCTCGGCGAGATGGCGGGGCACCTCGGTCAGCAGATCGAGGAGTCCAAGTCCCTCGTGGCGACCATGAACGCGCTGCTCGGTAGAGTCACCACCTCCCAGGGGCTGGGGGTGCGCCTGGACTGGACCATCGCCGCCGACGCCGACGAGGACATCCGCGCCGTCGTACCGCTCCTCGAACGCCCACCGGAGCAACGCACGCGCCTGGAGACCACCCGGCTGCGTGACGCCCTCCGTCGGTGCATCGAGGCCATCCGACGTCTGGACCCCGGATCCACCCAAGGGGCCCAGCTCCGCGCGGCCCTCGACTACCGCTCCTGGTTCGACTTCACGGTGTACGTGACCGACACCCGCAGCGGGGGAGAGGAACGTCGCCTCTCGCACCGCACCGGCCTGAGCCAGGGTGAGCAGCGCGTCGTCGCCTACCTCGTCCTCTTCGCCGCGGCGGCCGCGGAGTTCTCCGCGCTCGGCCGCCGCAGTGACCGAGCGCCACGCCTCATCCTGCTGGACGACGCGTTCGCCAAGGTCGACGAACCCACCCACGGCCGACTCCTGGGACTGCTCAGCGAGCTCGACCTCGACTTCGTGCTGACGTCCGAACGCCTGTGGGGGTGCTTCCCCAGTGTGCCCAGCCTCGAGATCTACGAGTGCCTACGGGACCCGGAGGTCCCGGGAATCTCGACCATGCGGTTCAGCTGGGACGGAACCCGTCGCAGCTTGCAGGACTGACACGGTGCCATCGCGCCCCGAGGCAGCCGTCCAGGAACCCGGCCCATCCGTGGCGGGCTCGGCGGCGTGCGCCCGTCCATCGGGCGCCGGCCGCCCACGAACGCTCGGCCGGGACGCCTGGCGGCCCGCTCCGGTCCCTGGCGCCACACCCGGCGGAGGAGGTTCCACCGGGTCGAGGGTGGTCACCGCACCGGCGGGCAGGAGTGGCGCTGTGGCGCGGCGCCACTCCGATAGCGGCGACGGCGCGGGTGCGCCGGCCCCCGCGGCCGAACCGTCGCTCGCCCCTCTCCCCGAGATATTTGGTCGAGGGCGCGCCGTCTCGGCCAACGGCCGCCCCACGCGGTTCGCCGGACCAGATCCCCGGTGGGAGCCTCGTGCGGTACCGCGGCCTTCCACCGGGCGCGTCCAGGCATCCGGGGGGATCGCCGGGAGGACCGGCGGGAGGCTGGGCGGCGCCGCGCCGAGGATCCACGGTGGGCCCGGCCCGCCACCGCGACGACGTCATGGGTCGTGGACGGTCGGTCACGCCGGCACCGCCGCCGAAGACTCCCTGGGACGGCGTGTGTGGCCGTCGACATGCCAGCCCCTCCGGTCATGTGCTCTCCTCAGCGACCGCCGGAACCGGTCACCGTGGGAGTGAGGGCTCCTGGGCGGGCACGGGTCGCCACGAACGGGGTGCCGTGGGCGATCCGATGCGACAGCGGCGACGCCGAGCGCGGTCCCGCGGTCGAAACAGCGTGGTTGAGCTGCGCGGACGACACCGGCGTCGGTAGGTCCCTCGACCCGGCCCCGCGGAGTCGCCGGGGATGGTCGACGCGCCCGCCGCTGGCGGGTACGTCGGATCTGGGGGAAGTGCCACCCGTTCGGGCTCTACGCGGCGGCGTGCCACTGGCCTACTCTGCTAGGACAATCGGAAAATCCCCCGGCGTCCAATTGGTCCGCCACCGGCGGGATGAACGGGCAAACGGCTGGTTTGGACGAGGTGATCACGGTGTCGACCGGAGTGGAGTTCACGGTGACGCCAACGGGCGGCGTTCCGCCGGCTCGGGAGCCTTCCGTTCTGGAGCGGCTGAGTCGGTCCCCACTCGACGCTGACACACTGCAGTGGGTGGTCGCCGCCCTCGATTCCGAGGACGCGCTCTCGGCCCGCGCGCGCGGCGAGACCGTGCCCGTCCCCGCCGACGAGCCGATGGTCGAACCGGCCCCGGCGGCCGCGCAGTGCTTCCTGGGCCGCGTCGAGGTGCGTGGCTTCCGCGGGATCGGACGCTCCGCGGTCCTGGACCTGACGCCCGGGCCCGGGCTCACCGTCATCGTGGGCCGCAACGGCTCGGGGAAGTCGAGCTTCGCCGAGGCGATCGAGGCCGCTCTCACCGGCCGCAACCGGCGTTGGGACGCCATGCCCGCGGCGTGGCGGGACGGATGGCGCAACCTGCACGTCGACGAGCAGACCGAGGTCGCGGTGGACGTGCACACCGCCGGTGTCGCGGCGCCGCTGCGCATCGCCCGCTGGTGGACCGGGGAGAGCGTCCGTTCGGCGAGGGCCGAAGTACGCCACGCGGGGGGTGAGACCGCGCCCGTCAGCAGCCTGGGCTGGGTGGGCGCGCTGGGGCGCTACCGACCCTTCCTCTCCTACGACGAGCTGGGACGCGCCGTCACCGGCCGGGCGGCGGAGCTGTACGACACGCTGACGGAGCTGCTCGGCCTCACCGACCTCGCGGAGGCGGAGAGGCGCCTGGCGAAGTTCTGTGACCGACTCAGCAAGCAGGAGAGCAGGCCGCGCCGTGAGCGCGACTACCTGCTGGAACGCCTCAACGCGTGTGCCGACCCGCGAGCACGCCGCGCGGCCGCGATGCTCCGGTCCGACTCCGTCTCCCTGGACCGACTCGCCTCGCTCGCCGCCGACGACGGCCCCGCCGACCCCAACCAACAGCGTGTACTGCGTCGCCTGCGACGCCTTTCCGTCCCCGAGCGGTCGCTGATGAGCGACGTCACCAGCGAGCTTCGGGGCGCGTCCATGGAGCTGGAGATGACCGCCGACAGCAAGGCGGCCCAGGCGCGCGGCCTGGCGGACCTGCTCCGGTCGGCCATCGACCACGCCGAGCGGCACACCGGAGTCCCCGAGTGCCCCGTCTGTGACTCGGGGATCCCGCTCGACGGGGAGTGGATGAGCCGCGCCCGCGCGGAGATCGCTCGGCTCCAACCCACCGCCGAGGCGGCCTCCTCCGCCCACGAACGCGCCGACAACGCGCGCGACCAGGCGCGTTTCCTCATCGCGCCCCGGCCGTCCTGGCTGCCCGAGCACACCGAACTCGGCCAACTGTGGGACCAGTGGAGTGCTGGCAGCCAGCTCACCGATCTCGGTGAACTCGCGCGGCACATCGACGACCTCGGACCACGGCTGCGCTCCGCCGCCGTCGCGGCGCGCAAATCCGCGACCTCCGAACTGGAGAACCCGGAGAGCGGGTGGCGCGAGGCCTCCGAACAGCTCGCCGCCTGGGTCGAGGACGCGCGCGCCGCGATGGAGTGTCGTGAGGTCCTGGGACCCGCCACGCGCGCGCTGGAGTGGCTGACCACCGCCGCTCGGGAGATTCGTGACGAACGTCTCCGTCCGCTCTCCGTGCACACCGAACACGTCTGGCAGAACCTGCGCCAGGAACGCCGGATCGACATGGAGGCGCTGCGCCTCGTGGGCCGTGGAGCCGGGCGCCGTGTCGCGGTCGACGTCCGCGTGGACGCGGTCCCCTCCAGCGGGGACGACGGCGGCAACGCGCCCGGGCTGCTCAGCCAGGGAGAACTACAGGCGCTGGCGCTGTCGATCTGTCTCCCGCGGACCCTGCTCGCCGGAAACCCGTTCGGTTTCCTGGTGTTGGACGACCCCGTGCAGGCGATGGACACCGAAACGGTCGAGGGGCTGGCCGGAGTCCTCGCCGAGGTCGGGCAGTACCGCCAGGTGGTGGTCTTCACACACGACACGCGGCTTCCCGACGCCCTGACCCGTGCGTCGCTGCCCGCCACCATTCGCGGCATCCACCGGGATTCGGTGTCCAACGTTGAGGTCGACTCTTCCCCGTAGTGCCCTTGTGTGGGCCTGACCAGCGGCGGTCCGCCCACCTGACATGGCGGGGGAGGCCGCTCCGGCTCCCACGCGGGATTCGATTTGGCACAGGGTGGACCAACGCCGTATAGTCATCAGCGCCAGCAGGGCGCGGGCACGCGTTCGGAGTCTGGCAGCCGGCCCCTTTAGCTCAGTCGGCAGAGCGTCTCCATGGTAAGGAGAAGGTCTACGGTTCGATTCCGTAAAGGGGCTCCACCACCGGATAGCATTGATTCCGCCGAGTCTCCGGCGGAACCGCGGCGAAGAATGCGTTCGCCGCCCGGTGAGGGTTCCAGTACCATAGGGAACTGGTTCGCCCGGCGGGGTAGCTCAGTTGGTAGAGCAAACGGCTCATAATCGTTGTGTCGTCGGTTCAAGTCCGGCCCCCGCTACGACCTGCGAGGCAGTGGATGCTATTCCGCGGGTTTGTCCGTAGTCTTCAAGCTGAAAGGCACTCCACGTGGCTGCCACAGACGTGAGGCCGAAGATCACCCTGGCCTGCCAGGAGTGCAAGCACCGCAACTACATCACGCGCAAGAACCGGCGGAACAACCCCGACCGTCTCTCGCTCAAGAAGTACTGCCCGAACTGCCGGAACCACTCCGAGCACCGGGAAACCCGCTAGACCGCGGCCTTCTTGGGTCAACGAGGCGCACCGCGTGGTGTGACCAAGCGACTGTCAGCCCAGTGAGATACCAATCTCGCTGGGCCGCTTCTATGCGTTGTGCCGGGTCGGGTTTCATGGGTACCCGAGACACGACCTATGCGTGAGGGAGGTCCACGGTGGGGATGAACCGCGACTGCCTGGGACGGCAGTACGCGCCGACGGAGCCCTACGTGGTGACCCGGCGGAAGATCGTCGAGTTCGCCGACGCGATCGGTGACACCAATCCCATCTACCGGGATGTCACCGCCGCGACCGCGGCCGGGCACAAGGACGTCGTGGCACCCCCGACGTTCCCGATCGTCCTCGGGGCCGAGGGGTTGGACATGGTGACCGCCGACGACGAGCTCGGCCTGGACTTCACCGCCGTGGTCCACGGTTCACAGGCGTTCTCCTACACGCGCCCCGTCGCCACCGGGGACGTGTTGAACAGCGTCACCACCATCGCCGAGATCAAGGCGTTGGGCGCCACCGAGATGATCACCCTGGACACCACGGTCACCGACGAGGACGGCGCGCACGTGGTCACCGCGAGCAGCATGCTCGTGGTCCGAGGTGACGCCGGCGAGAAGGGGCAGTGACGATGGGGACCGAGTCTGTGACATCGAACGCGACGCCCGCGGTGCGTTACGCCGACGTCGAGGTCGGCACGGAGCTTCCGCCCCAGGACTTCGTCCTGCGCCGTGGTGACCTCGTGCGCTACGCCGGCGCCTCCGGAGACTTCAACCCCATTCACTGGAGCGAACGTGTCGCCACCGGCGTGGGCCTGCCCAACGTCATCGCGCACGGAATGCTCACCATGGGAGTGGCCGGACGCGTCGTCACCGACTGGACGGGCGACCCTGGCTCCGTCACCTCCTACGAGGTGCGCTTCGCGCAGCCCGTCGTGGTACCGGACGACGACGAGGGCACCACCGTCTCCATCTCGGGGAAGGTCACCGAGAAGAGAGACGGCAACGAGGTCGTGGTCGCGTTGACGGCCACCGTCGAGGGGCGCAAGGTCCTCACCCGGTCCAGCGCGGTCGTGCGACTCCCATGAGCGACGCCACCCGCCCCGACGACGCCACCGCGAACATCCGCCGGGAGGCGACCGCGAACGTGCCGCTCGCGGAGCACACGACACTACGCCTGGGCGGCCCGGCGCGTCGGTTCGTCACCGCGCGGGACACCGAATCGCTGATCGCGGCGGTGCGCGCGGCGGAGGCGTCCGAGGACCCGTTGCTGGTCCTGGGTGGAGGCAGCAATCTCGTCGTGAGCGATTCCGGTTTCCCCGGGACCGTCGTCAGCGTCGCCTCCACCGGGATCGCCGTCCGGGAGGACGGCGACCGCACGCGGGTCCGTGTCGCCGCGGGTGAGGAGTGGGACCCCTTCGTCCGCTGGTGTGTCACGGAGGGGCTCAGCGGAGTCGAGTCACTGTCCGGCATCCCCGGACGCGTCGGAGCGACCCCGATCCAGAACGTGGGTGCCTACGGCCAGGAGGTCAGCGAGACCCTCGTCGAAGTCGTCGCCTATGACCGCGACACCGGCGAGCGGAGGACCCTGACCAACGCGGAGTGCGGATTCGCCTATCGGGACAGTGTCTTCAAGCGGTCCGGGCGGTTCGTGGTGTGCGAGGTCGTGTTCTCCCTGCGACGTTCCCCCCTGTCCCAGCCGATCGCCTACGCCGAGCTCGCACGAGCCCTGGACGTCGAGGTGGGCGCCCAGGCCGACCTCGGCAAGGTGCGCGAGTCGGTGCTGCGCCTGCGCCGCGGCAAGGGCATGGTCATCGACCCCGACGACCCCGACAGCCACAGCGCCGGATCGTTCTTCACCAACCCGATCCTCTCCGCGGACGCGTTCGCCGCGCTGCGCGCCACCGTCCAGCGGACGCTCGGCCCCGATGTGGCCCCACCCGCCTTCCCACTCGAGGACGGCCGTGTGAAGACCTCCGCGGCGTGGCTCATCGACCGCGCCGGATTCGCCAAGGGCCACGCGCTGGGCCCAGCCCGCATCTCCACGAAGCACACGCTGGCCCTCACCAATCCGGGCGCGGCGACCACGGCGGATCTCCTCGCGCTCGCGCGTCACGTGCGCGACGGCGTCGCCGAACGGTTCGGGGTGACCCTCGTGCCGGAACCGGTACTGGTCAACACCCAGTTTTAGGGCCTCTCCGCTCCTCCTTCCTCCTGGAGCGTCGCCTTCGATTCGCGTCACCCCGGCTCGGACCATCCCCGGTGGGAGGGGTCGCCGCGGCGTCGTCGGACTGACTCCGTCGAGGCCACCGGCCGCTCCCTCCTCCCCCTCCCTCCACGCCCATCGTCCACCACGGCGCCGGCAGCCGCTTCGTCGCCGTGCCACGGGGACCAAACAACCATTCCGTATATCCGGATTCGGCCCACGCGTCGAATTGTTGTCGGTGCGCCTAACTTTCGACTTTGCCCCGTGTCTGGAATGGCTTCGCTCTGGCAATTAATTGCGATATCGAATTTTCTTGGTAGTGTCATTTCTGGCGAAGGGGAGTAGTCCTCAAACCGAATGGTCGACATACTGGAGCGCCCGACCGCGCTCCCGGCCATCGGGCCTCCCAGGCGGACGAGACCTTCGAACCGATGCGGTGGACACGGCCTTCCCGTGGCCACACGCACCGCGAGTCGAAGGGGTGTGCACATGGGAATGCTGGCCGCGTTCGGCCTCAGCGCCGGAGCGATTTTCGTGGCGGAAATGGGCGACAAGACCCAGTTGGTCGCTCTTTCTCTGGCCTCGCGCTATCGCGCGTTCACCGTGCTGTTGGGAATCACCATCGCCACCC
The DNA here is from genome assembly GCF_018437505.1 of Spiractinospora alimapuensis. Taxonomy (NCBI): domain Bacteria; kingdom Bacillati; phylum Actinomycetota; class Actinomycetes; order Streptosporangiales; family Nocardiopsidaceae; genus Spiractinospora; species Spiractinospora alimapuensis. The sequence continues at coordinate 4,200,735 of NZ_CP072467.1, forward strand.
TCGTCGTGCACGCGTTGAGTGTGCTCATCGCCGAGGTTCTCGGTTGGGCCATTCCGCTGGACTGGGCGACACTGGTGGCGGGACTGGCGTTCATCGGCTTCGGCGCCTGGAGCCTCCGTGGGGACGACCTGACCGAGGCCGACGAGCGTCGAGCCTCGAGCCGCAAACTCCGCTCCGGCCTGCTGACCGTCATCGCGGTCTTCTTCGTGGCCGAACTGGGTGACAAGACCATGCTCGCCACCATCGCGGTCGGTACCCAGGCCCACTGGCTGCCGGTCTGGATCGGTTCCACCGTCGGCATGGTGCTCGCCGACGCACTGGCCGTGGGCCTCGGCGCGTTGCTGGCGAAGTCGATCCCCGAGCGCGCCATCCGCGTCGGCTCGGCCGTGGTGTTCTTCCTGGCCGGCACCATCATGGCCGCGCAGGGCCTGCGCCTGGTCCTCGGTTCCTAGCGCCGCTTGGCGGTGGCCCTCGCTACTCGATCGGGTCGGCCAGCCAGGAGTCGATGTCGCCGAGCATCCGCTTACGCCGCGACTCCGGCATCGCCGAGCCCCGGACCGACATGCGGGCCAACTCCGCCAGCTCGGAGTCGGTGAACCCGAAGGACTCGCGCGCGATGTGGTACTGCTCCGCGAGCCGCGGGCCGAACAACAGCGGGTCGTCGGAGCCGAGCGCGATCGGTGCCCCCCGGTCGAACAACCGACGCAGCGGTACCTCCGCCACGTCGCGCACCACGCCCAGACTGGCGTTGGAGCTGGGGCACACCTCCAACGTGACCTCCTGTGTCGCGATCCGCTCCACCAGGTAGGGATCCTCGATCGCCCGCACACCGTGCCCCACCCGGTTGGCCTCCAGCTCGTCCAGGCACTCCCGGACACTGCGCGGACCACCCAACTCGCCGCCGTGCGGGACCGACAGCAGGCCGGCGCGCCGCGCGATCCGGAACGCGCCCTCGAACTCCCGCGCGCGTCCGCGTCGTTCGTCGTTGCTCAGGCCGAAACCGACGACGCCGTGGTCGACGTACTTCGCGGCGAGCCGGGCGAGGGTCTTGGCGTCCAGCGGGTGTCGGGTGCGGTTGGCCGCCACGACCACGCCGATTCCCAGCCCCGTGTCGCGTTCGGCCGCGCGGACACAGTCGAGAACCAACTCGAGGGTCGACGTGAGCCCGTCGAACCGCGTCGCGTACCCACTCGGGTCGACCTGGATCTCCAGCCACTGGGCCCCGGCGGCGACCTCGTCCTCGGCGGCCTCGCGGACCAGCCGGTACACGTCCTCTGGTCGCTGCAGTACCGATCGGGCGATGTCGTAGAGACGTTGGAACCGGAACCATCCGCGCTCGTCGGTGGCCCGCAACCGTGGCGGCCATTCCTCGACGAGGGCGTGGGGCAGGTGCACTCCGCGTTCCTGGGCAAGCTCGACCAGCGTGCCGTGGCGCATGGAACCGGTGAAATGCAGATGCAGATGTGCCTTGGGGAGCAGTTCGATGGGTCGCTGGCGCATGGCTACTAGCGTGCCGTATTTATCGCGTTACAGCGGACCACTCGCGGGAACGACCGCGGAACGCGCCGCGGCCTGCCCGGCTGGTGCCGGGCAGGGCCACAACGCCGGCGGGTGCGCCACGTGACATGTCCGATCGCTGGACCGCCACACGACCCAGCGGTCGAACGTCGACAGGGCGACGCACCACGACCACGATGCTTGTCAGACCGCCTCATTGAGCAGCTTGGCGACGCGGTCGACACCCTCGACGAGGTCGGCATCCCCCAGCGCGTAGGACAGACGGAAGTACCCGGGGGTACCGAACGCCTCGCCCGGAACCAGCGCGACCTCGGCCTCGTCCAGGATCAATCCGGCGAGCTCGGCCGACGTCGAGGGACGGCGTCCGCGGATCTCCTTGCCCAGCAGACCCTTGACCGAGGGGTAGGCGTAGAACGCGCCCTTCGGCTCCGGGCACACGACGCCGGGAATCTCGTTGAGCATGCGCACCATGGTCGAGCGGCGCCGGTCGAAGGCCTGCCGCATCTCCGCCACCGCGGCGAGGTCACCGGAGACCGCGGCCAGCGCGGCGACCTGGGAGACGTTGGCCACATTCGACGTGGCGTGCGACTGGAGGTTGCTGGCCGCCTTGATCACGTCCTTGGGGCCGATGGTCCACCCCACGCGCCAGCCGGTCATGGCGTAGGTCTTCGCGACACCGTTGACCACGAGGGTCCGGTCGGCGAGTTCGGGCACCAGGACCGGCATCGAGGTGAACTCGGCGTCCCCGTACACCAGGTGCTCGTAGATCTCGTCGGTGAGCACCCAGAGACCGTACTCCAGCGCCCAGCGGCCGATCTCCTCCACCCGCGCGCGGGGGTACACCGCTCCGGTGGGGTTGGACGGGGAGACGAACAGCAGAACCTTGGTCCGCTCGGTTCTCGCGGCCTCCAGCTGGTCGACCGAGGCGAGGTAGCCCGTCGACTCGTCGGTGGTCACGTAGACGGGCACGCCACCCGCGAGCTTGATGGACTCCGGGTAGGTGGTCCAGTACGGCGCGATGACGATGACCTCGTCACCCGGGTCGAGCAGCGTGGCGAAGGACTCGTAGATCGCCTGCTTACCGCCGTTGGTGATCAGGATCTGGGCCGGGTCCACCCGCAGACCGGAGTCCCGCAGCGTCTTCGCCGCGATGGCCTCCTTCAGCTCGGGAAGGCCCCCAGCCGGGGTGTAGCGGTGGAACCGCGGCTCCCGACACGCCTGGACCGCGGCCTCGACGATGTACTCCGGCGTGGGAAAGTCCGGCTCCCCGGCGCCGAAACCGATCACCGGGCGCCCCTCGGCCTTGAGAGCCTTGGCCTTGCTGTCGACCGCGAGCGTCGCGGACTCCGAGATAGCACTGATGCGCGCCGAGACGCGCCTTGCGGGATGTTCGTGCTCAGTCATAGCTCATATGCAACCACGTGTGGCCAAACCGATTGCCGTGGACCGCCTTCCCGCCACGAGCGTCCGGAACACGGTTTGGCCTGCGGTGGGAGCAGGCCCTACACTCGACTCGGCGTCAATCGGTCGCCGTCGACTGTGTAATGCGGGTGCGTTCCACCGTCGAAGGCGGCTATGGTTGGGGTGAAGCGCCGAAGGGCAGTGGCTCAATTGGTAGAGCACCGGTCTCCAAAACCGGCGGTTGGGGGTTCGAGTCCCTCCTGCCCTGCAAGGTCAGTCCGAGACACGGACCGAGCCCCGTGCCCGCCGTGGCGGGTGGGTACATCGCTCGTCAATCGTTAGGGACTTTTCTGTGGCACAGACCCAGGGCGAAGCCGGTGCCAAGCCGGAGGGTGAGCGCAAGCGCGCCAACCCGGTTTTGTTCACCAAGCAGGTTGTGGCTGAGCTGCGCAAGGTGCGCTGGCCAACGCGCCGTGAGCTCATCACCTACACCATCGTCGTTCTGGTGTTCGTCCTCGTCATGATCGGCCTTGTCGTGGGGCTCGACTTTGTTTTCGGTGAAGCCGTGCTGCGCCTCTACGGGGGCGGCACCACGAGCTGACCGGCGGACGCGGCCGCGTTCCCGATGGACATCGTCGGGCCGCACCGTGCCGTAAGCTGACCGTAACGGCTGTTTCGGTCCTCGCGACCGGACGCCCCGGACGCGTACACGACGAGAGAAAGAGCTGCCTTGTCCGAGTCTCCAGTGACGTCCGACGGTTTCCCCGGCGACGAGCCGGAAACCGAGGTTGCGTCCTCCGCCGCCGACTCTGCCGACGCCGCGGGAACGGAAGAGACCGAGGACTCCCAGCCTGAGCCGTCGCCGTCCGCGGACGATCACGACGAGCCGACCACCGACGACTCCGAGTCCGACGCTCCCGAGGACGCGCCGGACGAGTCCGAGGAGTCGGACACCGAGGCCGCCGAGAGCGAGCCCGAGGTCCCCGCCCTCGACCCAGCGGAGGAGTTCCGCATGGGTCTGCGCATGCTCCCCGGTGACTGGTACGTCGTGCACACCTATGCCGGCTACGAGAACCGCGTCAAGGCGAACATCGAGAGCCGCACCCAGTCACTGAACATGGAGGAGTACATCTTCCAGTGTGAGGTGCCCACCCAGGAAGTCACCGAGGTCAAGAGCGGCAAGCGCCAGCAGGTCACCGAGAAGGTCCTGCCCGGCTACGTTCTGGTGCGGATGGATCTCATCGACGAGTCCTGGGCGGCCGTCCGAAACACCCCGGGCGTGACCGGCTTCGTCGGACTGTCCAACCGTCCGGCTCCGTTGAGCCTGCAGGAGGTTTCCGACCTGCTCGCTCCGGAGATCCAGGAGCAGGCCGCCCCGGCGGAGAAGAAGGAGAGCGAGCCGCGCAGCGACGTCGCCTTCGAGATCGGTGAGTCCGTCACCGTGATGGAGGGCCCGTTCGCCACGCTGCCGGCCACGGTCTCCGAGATCAGCCCGGACACCCAGAAACTCAAGGTGCTGGTCTCGATCTTCGGTCGGGAGACACCGGTCGAGCTCGCCTTCAACCAGGTGTCAAAGATCTGACCCGGTCCACGCACCGGTGCGTGGTCACCTAGACTTGGTGGGTCCGTCCTCGTCGGGCCCGTCATAACGCCCCCGTGGACGAAAGAGCGCGGCCGAATCCGGGTCCCGGTCTGCCGCGCCGCACTTTCCGTCCCGTGCTGGAACACGAGTCGCCGCCCGTTGGGCCACGGCCCGCGTGCGTCCGGCCGGGGACAAGGGACCCGTACGACAACGCAGATCAGGCTAAGGACCCGAAATGCCTCCAAAGAAGAAGATCGCGGCACTGGTCAAGGTCCAGCTTCCCGCTGGCCAGGCCACGCCGGCGCCGCCCGTCGGTACCGCCCTCGGTCCGCACGGCGTCAACATCATGGACTTCTGCAAGCAGTACAACGCCGCGACCGAGGCGCAGCGCGGCAGCGTCATCCCCGTAGAGATCACGATCTACGAGGACCGCTCCTTCAGTTTCGTCACCAAGACGCCACCGGCGCCGAAGCTGATCCTGAAGGCCGCGGGAATCGACAAGGGAAGCGTCGACCCTGGGCGCACCCCTGGTGGCAGCATCACCGCTGAGCAGGTGCGTGAGATCGCGCAGACCAAGCTGCCCGACCTCAACACCGACAACGTCGACGCCGCCGCGAAGATCGTCGCCGGGACCGCCCGGTCGATGGGGATCGAAGTCAAGGGCTGAGCACCGTCTCACCCCCCGGCGGCCCCCGCCCAGTGCGGGGGCGGCGGGTGGACACGGCGAGTGTCCAGACAGCCCCGTGACGCAGCAGAGACACCCGCATCTCCTCACGGAGGTGCGCCTGTGGAAGGGCCATGCGCTGGCCCGTGACCACGAATCCCAATGAGGAGCACCCATGCAGCGCAGCAAGAACTACCGCCGGTCCAGCCAGCGGATCCCACGCGACCAGCCGCTCGCCCCGCCTGAGGCGGTGCAGCTGGCCAAGGACACCAGCACCGTGAAGTTCGACGCCACGGTTGAGGTGGCCCTGCGTCTCGGCGTGGACGCCCGCAAGGCGGACCAGATGGTGCGGGGAACCGTCAACCTCCCGCACGGCACCGGTAAGACCGCTCGGGTCCTGGTCTTCGCGACCGGTGAGAAGGCGGAGCAGGCCATCGCGGCGGGAGCCGACCACGTTGGCGACGACGAGCTGATCGAGCGGGTCCAGAAGGGCTTCCTCGACTTCGACGCCGTCGTGGCGACGCCGGACATGATGGGCAAGGTCGGCCGGCTGGGCCGCGTGCTCGGTCCGCGCGGCATGATGCCCAACCCCAAGAGCGGGACCGTCACGCCGGACGTCACCAAGGCCGTCACCGACATCAAGGGCGGGAAGATCGAGTTCCGGGTGGACCGGCACTCCAACCTGCACTTCGTGATCGGCAAGGTGTCCTTCACCAACGAGCAGCTTCTGGAGAACTACGGTGCGGCCCTCGACGAGGTCCTGCGGCTCAAGCCGTCCGCGGCGAAGGGGCGCTACCTCCGCAAGGCCACGATGACCACGTCCATGGGCCCCGGTATCCCGGTGGACCCGAACGTGACGCGTGTCGTCGCCGCTGGCTGATCTCGCGACATCGCACCCGGGATCGGTCGGGTGCGCGAGGTATTCACACGGCGGGGCCGGAGACACTCCGGCCCCGCCGTCGTCGTGTCGCTGGGCCTTCGCCACAGCCCACGTGGCCAACCCACTCTCCACGTCGCATATGATGAGTTTCGCCGAAGACCGCTGGTCGCTGTCCAATCGGGCAGCCTAAGGCCCCATCACCGATGGGCGGCCCGCGCAGGTTACACACGCGAGACGATGACGACCCCTCGGTCGTTCCTGACGCCCTGTGCCCTGCGCCGGGGCGTTCCTTGTTTCTACGCCGGGATCCTTCCCGCCCACGGTGACGCCCTGTCCAGCGTTCCCAGTTGGAAGGAGTCCCATGGCGAGGCCGGACAAGGCAGCCGCGGTGGCCGAGCTCACGGAGGAATTCCAGGGCTCGCACGGCGCCGTGCTGACCGAATACCGCGGGCTCACTGTCGCGCAGCTCAAGGAGCTGCGGCGCAACCTCGGCGAGAACGCGCGGTTCCGTGTCGTCAAGAACACGCTGACCAAGAGGGCGGCCAGCGAGGCCGGGTTCGACCAGGAGGTCGTCGACCTCTTCGAAGGTCCGTCCGCTGTCGCCTTCGTCCGTGGCGACGTCGTCGAGACGGCCAAGGGTCTGCGTGACTTCGCGAAGGCGAACCAGGCGCTGGTCATCAAGGGCGGTGTCATCGACGGTAAGCCGATGTCGCCGGAGCAGGTCACGAAGCTGGCCGACCTGGAATCCCGCGAGGTGCTTCTGTCGAAGCTCGCTGGCGCGATGAAGGCCAAGCAGGGCCAGGCCGCCGCCCTGTTCCAGGCGCTGCCGTCCAAGACCGTGCGACTTGCCCAGGCGCTGCACGACAAGCGCTCATCCGAGGCCTGACCGAACTACCGAGGGAAGAGAGAGACCTATCATGGCGAAGCTCAGCAACGAAGACCTGCTTGACGCTTTCGGGGAGATGACCCTCCTTGAGCTGTCCGAGTTCGTGAAGCTGTTCGAGGACAAGTTCGACGTCACCGCCGCCGCTCCGGCCGCCGTGGCCGTCGCCCCCGCCGGTGGTGGCGACGCCGCTCCGGCCGAGGAGGAGAAGGACGAGTTCGACGTCATCCTCGAGTCCGCTGGTGACAAGAAGATCCAGGTCATCAAGGAGGTGCGTGCGATCACCGGTCTCGGTCTGAAGGAGGCCAAGGACCTGGTCGACAACGCGCCGAAGCCGCTGCTCGAGGCCGCGAAGAAGGAAGACGCGGAGAAGCACAAGGAGACCCTGGAAGGCGCTGGCGCCACCATCACCTTGAAGTAATCCGCTCGTCGAGCGTTACGGGCGGTCGCCCCCAGCGGGGTGCGGCCGCCCTTCTCTATTGCGCGCACGTCTGTTCCACACGCCAACCACCCGCGGTTCACGTCGGTCGTGCTTCACGGCCGCAGGCGGGGGGCACACTGGGAGCCAGCCGCGGGAGAGCGCGCGACGCGCGACCGCGGACCGTCTCGCCCCTCGATGACGGACCTTCGACGACAGAGTCTGATGACGCGGTGCCTAAGGGACGCCCGTAACTACCGCCGTGGTGAGTCAGAAACGAACACCGTGGTGGGCGCGGCGGGAGTGTGCGCGGCCGGATGGGGCCGCGCCCAGGGAGCTTGTCCGCACGAACCGTCGCAGACTGCTAAGGTCATCCAGGTGGACACAGAGGTATGCCCGGCTGTCGCGTCGCTCACACCTAGCGTTTGCTGTGGGTCCTTTCACTTCGCGTGATTCGCCCTATCCGCGGCATCCGGGCTTGACGGATCCGTCGATCGGAGCGATGCTGCGTTGTGTCGTGACCAACTTCGGGGAGCGTCGTTGGACAGCAGTGTCGCATTCGGCTACACTGCCCTTTTGCGCTGCCCATTGACGATCCCAGTTCAGAGTCATGCTTCGTGTCCGCGTTCCAACTCCGGAACGCAGGGGGCATGTCGTCACTGAAAGAGCTTCCACCGCCGGCCCTGTGCCCCGGTCCAGCGCTTCGTGACCTCGGATCGTACGGCGTGCGCGCGCATCAACCGCCACAAGTCTTCGGAAGGACCTTCTGTTGGCAGCCTCGCGCAACGCCTCCGCTAATGCCCTCGGTCCACACCGCGTCTCCTTCGCTCGGAACAAGGAACCTCTCGAAGTCCCGAACCTGCTCGCTCTGCAGAGCGACTCCTTCGACTGGCTGCTTGGCAGTGACAACTGGAAGACCCGAGTCGCAGCGGCGAAGAACGACGGACGCCGGGACATCCCGGAGCAGTCCGGCCTCGAAGAGATCTTCGAAGAGATCAGTCCGATCGAGGACTTCTCCGGCACGATGTCGCTGTCGTTCCGCGACCATCGATTCGAGCCGCCCAAGTACTCCGAAGAGGAGTGCAAGGACAAGGACATGACCTACGCCGCACCGATGTTCGTGACGGCGGAGTTCATCAACAACGACACCGGCGAGATCAAGAGCCAGACGGTGTTCATGGGCGACTTCCCGCTCATGACCGCCAAGGGCACCTTCATCATCAACGGCACCGAGCGTGTCGTTGTCTCCCAGTTGGTGCGTTCGCCGGGTGTCTACTTCGACCGTCAGGTCGACAAGTCCTCCGACAAGGACATCTACGGCTGCAAGGTCATCCCGTCCCGTGGGGCGTGGCTGGAGTTCGAGATCGACAAGCGCGACTCGGTCGGTGTGCGCATCGACCGTAAGCGCAAGCAGGGTGTCACCGTTCTGCTCAAGGCCCTGGGGTGGACGAACGACAGGATCCTGGAGCGGTTCGGCCAGTACGAGTCGATCCGGACCACCCTCGAGAAGGACCCGACGTCGGGCACCGACGACGCGCTGCTGGAGATCTACCGCCGGCTGCGTCCCGGAGAGCCCCCGACGAAGGAGTCCGCGCAGACCCTGCTCGAGAACCTCTACTTCAACCCCAAGCGCTACGACCTCGCCAAGGTCGGCCGCTACAAGATCAACAAGAAGCTGGGGTTGGACACCGAGGTCAGCCAGGGAACACTGACCGAAGAGGACATCGTCGCCACGATCGACTACCTCGTCCGGCTGCACGCCGGCGAGGAGGAGATCGAGACCGCGCGGGGCACCCTGCCGGTCGAGACCGACGACATCGACCACTTCGGCAACCGTCGTCTGCGCACCGTGGGCGAGCTCATCCAGAACCAGGTCCGCCTGGGTCTCGCCCGGATGGAGCGGGTCGTGCGTGAGCGCATGACCACCCAGGACGTCGAGGCCATCACGCCGCAGACCCTGATCAACATCCGTCCCGTGGTCGCCTCGATCCGGGAGTTCTTCGGCACCAGCCAGCTCTCCCAGTTCATGGACCAGACCAACCCCCTGGCCGGGCTGACGCACAAGCGTCGTCTGTCCGCGCTGGGCCCGGGTGGTCTGTCCCGGGAGCGGGCCGGCTTCGAGGTCCGAGACGTCCACCCGTCGCACTACGGGCGTATGTGCCCGATCGAGACCCCGGAAGGCCCGAACATCGGCCTGATCGGGTCGCTGGCGGCGTTCGGCCGGGTGAACTCCTTCGGTTTCGTGGAGACGCCCTACCGCAAGGTCGACAACGGTCGGATCACCGACGAGATCGTCTACCTCACGGCGGACGAGGAGGACCGTTTCGTCATCGCGCAGGCGAGCACGGCTTCCGAGGACGACGGCACCATCATCGAGGACCGGGTCCTCGCCCGTCGGAAGGGCGAGGAGTTCGAGGCGGTCGCCGCGAACGAGGTCGACTACATCGACGTGTCGCCGCGCCAGATGGTGTCGGTCGCCACCGCGATGATCCCGTTCCTCGAGCACGACGACGCCAACCGCGCGCTCATGGGCTCCAACATGCAGCGCCAGTCGGTGCCGCTGCTGCGCAGTGAGGCGCCGCTGGTCGGAACCGGCATGGAGTACCGCTCCGCCACCGACGCCGGTGACGTGATTCTGGCGGAGAAGGCCGGTGTCGTCGAGGACGTCACCGCCGACTACGTCACCGTCATGGCCGACGACGGCACGCCGCACCTACCGGGTCGCCAAGTTCCAGCGCTCCAACCAGGGCACCTGCTTCAACCAGCGTCCCATCGTCGCCGAGGGCGACCGGGTCGAGGCGAACCAGGTCCTGGCCGACGGTCCGTGCACCGACACCGGTGAGACGGCCCTGGGCAAGAACCTCCTCGTGGCCTACATGTCGTGGGAGGGCCACAACTACGAGGACGCCATCATCCTGTCCCAGCGTCTGGTGCAGGACGACGTCCTTTCCTCGATCCACATCGAGGAGCACGAGGTCGACGCCCGGGACACCAAGCTGGGCCCGGAGGAGATCACCCGCGAGATTCCGAACGTCAGCGAGGAGGTCCTCGCCGACCTGGACGACCGCGGAATCATCCGGATCGGTGCCGACGTCGAGCAGGGCGACATCCTGGTCGGCAAGGTCACCCCGAAGGGTGAGACCGAGCTGACCCCGGAGGAGCGCCTGCTGCGCGCCATCTTCGGTGAGAAGGCCCGTGAGGTCCGCGACACCTCGATGAAGGTCCCGCACGGTGAGCGCGGCAAGGTCATCGGCGTCCGGGTGTTCAACCGGGACGACGGCGACGAGCTCCCGCCCGGTGTCAACGAGCTCGTTCGGGTGTACGTCGCGCAGAAGCGCAAGATCACCGACGGTGACAAGCTCGCTGGCCGGCACGGCAACAAGGGTGTCATCGCCAAGATCCTGCCGCAGGAGGACATGCCGTTCCTCGAGGACGGAACTCCGGTCGACGTCGTCCTGAACCCGTTGGGTGTTCCGGGACGTATGAACGTCGGTCAGGTGCTGGAGACCCACCTCGGGTGGATCGCGCACAGCGGTTGGGAGATCCACGGGGAGGAGGAGGAGTGGCAGCGGGCCATGGCGTCGGTCGGCGCGAGTTCGGCCGCTCCCGGCACGCGGGTCGCCACCCCGGTGTTCGACGGTCTGCAGGAGAGTGAGATCGGCGGGCTCCTGGCTTCCACCCTGCCCAACCCGGACGGCGACCGTATGGTCCACTCCGACGGTAAGGCCGTGCTGTTCGACGGGCGTACCGGCGAGCCGTTCAACGAGCGGGTCGCGGTCGGCTACACCTACATCCTGAAGCTGCTGCACCTGGTCGACGACAAGATCCACGCCCGGTCCACCGGCCCGTACTCGATGATCACGCAGCAGCCGCTGGGTGGTAAGGCGCAGTTCGGTGGCCAGCGCTTCGGCGAGATGGAGGTCTGGGCGCTGGAGGCATACGGTGCCGCCTACGCGCTGCAGGAACTGCTCACGATCAAGTCTGATGACGTTCTCGGCCGGGTCAAGGTCTACGAGGCCATCGTCAAGGGCGAGAACATTCCCGAGCCCGGTATTCCGGAGTCCTTCAAGGTCCTCATCAAGGAGATGCAGTCCCTGTGTCTCAACGTCGAGGTGCTCTCGAGTGACGGCATGTCGATCGAGATGCGTGACACCGACGAGGACGTCTTCCGGGCGGCGGAAGAACTGGGGATCGACCTGTCCCGGCGCGAGCCGAGCAGCGTCGAAGAGGTCTAGTTCGCGAACCAAGAGCAGGGGACGATATTCAAGTGCTCGACGTCAACTTCTTCGACGAGCTTCGGATCGGTCTCGCCACCGCCGACGACATCCGTCAGTGGTCGCACGGCGAGGTGAAGAAGCCGGAGACCATCAACTACCGCACCCTCAAGCCGGAAAAGGACGGGCTCTTCTGCGAGAAGATCTTCGGTCCCACCCGTGACTGGGAGTGCTACTGCGGCAAGTACAAGCGCGTGCGCTTCAAGGGCATCATCTGCGAGCGGTGTGGCGTCGAGGTGACCCGGGCGAAGGTTCGTCGTGAGCGCATGGGTCACATCGAGCTGGCCGCGCCGGTCACGCACATCTGGTACTTCAAGGGTGTGCCCAGCCGGCTCGGCTACCTCCTGGACGTCGCGCCCAAGGACCTCGAGAAGATCATCTACTTCGCGGCCTACATGGTCACGTGGGTGGACACCGAGGGCCGGGAGCGGGACCTGCAGTCGCTGGAGGCCAGCGTCTCGGTCGAGCGCCAGCACATGGAGCAGCGCCGTGACTCCACTGTCGAGGAGCGGCACCGCAAGCTGGAGAACGACCTCGCCGAGCTGGAGGAGCAGGGAGCGAAGGGCGACGCGCGCCGTAAGGTGCGCGAGGGCGCCGAACGCGAGATGCGCCAGATCCGGGACAAGGCCCAGCGTGAGTTGGACCGCCTGGAGGAGGTGTGGACCCGGTTCAAGAACCTGAAGGTCCAGGACCTCGAGGGCGACGAGATGCTGTACCGCGAGATGCGGGACCGTTTCGGCAAGTACTTCCGCGGTGGCATGGGCGCCCAGGCGATCCAGGAGCGGCTGGCCAGCTTCGACCTCGACGCCGAGGCCGAGAAGCTGCGCGAGACGATCCGCACCGGCAAGGGCCAGAAGAAGGCGCGTGCCCTCAAGCGGCTCAAGGTCGTGTCGGCGTTCCTGAACACGCGCAACAGCCCGAACGGCATGGTGCTGGACTGCGTTCCGGTCATCCCGCCGGACCTGCGCCCCATGGTGCAGCTCGACGGCGGTCGGTTCGCGACCAGTGACCTGAACGACCTGTACCGCCGGGTCATCAACCGGAACAACCGGCTCAAGCGTCTGCTCGACCTCGGTGCGCCCGAGATCATCGTGAACAACGAGAAGCGGATGCTGCAGGAGGCCGTCGACGCGCTGTTCGACAACGGCCGTCGTGGGCGTCCCGTGACCGGTCCGGGCAACCGGCCCCTGAAGTCCCTCTCGGACATGCTGAAGGGTAAGCAGGGGCGGTTCCGGCAGAACCTGCTGGGCAAGCGCGTCGACTACTCCGGCCGTTCCGTGATCGTCGTCGGTCCGCAGTTGAAGCTGCACCAGTGTGGTCTGCCCAAGCAGATGGCGCTGGAGCTGTTCAAGCCGTTCGTGATGAAGCGTCTGGTTGACCTCAACCACGCGCAGAACATCAAGAGCGCCAAGCGGATGGTCGAGCGGTCCCGCCCGGTGGTGTGGGACGTGCTGGAAGAGGTCATCACCGAACACCCGGTGCTCCTCAACCGTGCGCCCACCCTGCACCGCCTCGGGATCCAGGCCTTCGAGCCGCAGTTGGTCGAGGGCAAGGCGATCCAGATCCACCCGTTGGTCTGCACCGCCTTCAACGCCGACTTCGACGGTGACCAGATGGCGGTCCACCTGCCGCTGTCGGCCGAGGCGCAGGCCGAGGCCCGCATCCTGATGCTCGCCACCAACAACATCCTGAAGCCGTCCGACGGTAAGCCGGTCACCATGCCCACGCAGGACATGGTCATCGGGCTGTACTACCTGACGACGCTGAAGGAGGGCGCGGCCGGCGAGGGACGGGTGTTCCGCACCCCGGGCGAGGCCATCATGGCCCTCGACCTCGGGCAGCTCGACATCCGTGCGCGGATCCGCCTTCGGATGGAGGGCCACGTCCCGCCGCCGAAGGAGTGGGTGGCTCCGGACGGGCACACGCCCGGCGACCACTACATGCTGGAGACGACCCTCGGTCGGTACCTCTTCAACGAGACCACGCCCGAGGACTACCCGTTCGTCAACTACCAGGTCGGCAAGAAGCAGGTCTCCAACCTGGTCAACGACCTGGCGGAGAACTACTCCAAGGTGCAGGTGGCCTCGACGCTGGACGCGTTGAAGGACGCCGGCTACCGCTGGGCGACGCGTTCGGGCATGACCATCGGTATCGAGGACGTCGTGGCGCCGCCGAACAAGGCGACGATCCTGGAGTCCTACGAGCGTCAGGCCGACAAGATCCAGCGCGAGTACGACCGTGGTCTGATCACCGACGACGAGCGCCGTCAGGAGCTCACCGAGATCTGGACCAAGGCCACCGCCGACGTGGCCAAGGACATGGAGGACAACGCCTCCCCGGATAACACCGTCTGGATGATGGTGAACTCCGGTGCGCGTGGTAACTCCATGCAGGTCCGGCAGATCGCCGGTATCCGTGGTCTGGTCTCCAACACCAAGGGTGAGACCATCCCGCGGCCGATCAAGTCCAGCTACCGCGAGGGCCTGAGCGTGCTGGAGTACTTCATCTCCACGCACGGTCAGCGAAAGGGTCTGGCCGACACCGCTCTGCGTACCGCGGAGTCCGGCTACCTCACCCGACGGCTGGTGGACGTCGCCCAGGACGTCATCGTCCGCGAGATCGACTGTGGCACGGACCGTTCGGTCTGGCAGCAGGTCGGTGAGAAGAACGCCGCCGGCGAGGTCGTGCGCAAGTACAACGTCGAGAACGCCGGGTTCGGCCGCACCATCGCCGAGGACGTCGAGGTCGACGGGAAGGTCCTCTTCCCCGCCGGCACCGACACCTCCGAGGGCACCATCGACGCGCTGGTCGAGGCCGGCGTGGAGTGGGTCCGGGTGCGGTCCTCGCTCACCTGTGAGGCCCAGATCGGCGTCTGCAGCACCTGCTACGGCCGGTCCATGGCGACGGGCAAGTCCGTCGACGTGGGTGAGGCCGTCGGTATCATCGCCGCGCAGTCGATCGGTGAGCCCGGTACCCAGCTCACGATGCGGACCTTCCACATGGGTGGTTCCGCGGGTCAGGACATCACCCACGGTCTGCCCCGTGTGCAGGAGCTCTTCGAGGCACGGACCCCGAAGGGTGTCGCACCGATCAGTGAGGTCGACGGCCGGATCCGGATCGAGGAGACGGAGAAGAGCCGCAAGATCGTACTCATCCCGGACGACGGGTCCGACGAGATTCCCTACCCCGTCCCGATGCGCGCCCGCCTGCGCGTCTCGGAGGGTGCCCACGTCGTCGTGGGGGAGAAGCTCATCGAGGGTGCGATCAACCCGCACGAGGTGCTGCGGATCCAGGGGCCCCGGGCGGTGCAGCAGCACCTGGTCTCGGAGGTTCAGGAGGTCTACCGCTCGCAGGGTGTGTCGATCCACGACAAGCACATCGAGCTGATCGTGCGGCAGATGCTCAAGCGCGTCAACGTCCTGGAGTCCGGCGACACCGAGTTGCTGCCGGGCGAGATGGTGGAGCGTCCGAAGTTCGAGGCGATCAACCGTCAGGTCGTGGCCGAGGGTGGCGCTCCCGCCGCGGGACGTCCGGTCCTGCTCGGCATCACCAAGGCCTCGTTGGCGACGGAGTCGTGGCTGTCGGCCGCGTCCTTCCAGGAGACCACCCGGGTGCTCACCGAGAACGCGATTCACGGTAAGAGCGATCCTCTGGTTGGCCTCAAGGAGAACGTCATCATCGGTAAGCTCATCCCGGCGGGTACTGGAATGCCCCAGTACCGCAACATCCGGGTCGAGCCCACCGAGGAGGCGAAGGCGTCCATGTACTCGGTTTCCGCCTACGAGGAGCCCGGCGAGTACACGTTCGGCCAGGGCTCGGGTGAGGCCGTTCCGTTGGAAGAGTACGATTTCGGGCCGTACAGCCGGTGACCGGAGCAGTGCGCTGATTTGCAGTCGAACGGCGGTAGTCCACCCCGGTGGGGTGGGGCTACCGCCGTTCGCCGTCACAGCGGTAGTCCGGGACTGAAGGTCGAGTCTGGAGATAGAGACAGTGACACACAGTGGGGGGAACCCGGACGCGTGGCCGGCCGGGGAAAGTACTGCACGGGGGGACACTGGTGATCCCAGCTCGTGGTTCCGGCCCAGCGAGGATCGGCACCGCGCACAGGCGCATTACCAGGATCCGTACGACGACGAGCTGTCGCCTCGGGCACCGTTGGGGGACGGTACCGGCGAGGAGACGAATCCCGGCGACGGGCCCCCTTTGGGGCTCGGCGTGGACAGCGGTCCCGCGTGGGACATCGCGGCCGCGGAGCCGCTGGGTATGGCGGAGCCCTACCCGGACGCGCTCGGCGGTCCCTCACTCGGCGCACCGCTCGGTGGCGACACGACGGGAGTAGGGGAGGGCCAGGGAGGATCCGGCGACGCCCGGGAGCTGCCGCCCTGGGCGTCATCGACTCCCACCCCACTCCCCGATCACTTCGGTGGGGCGCCCGGTCCGGCGACCCCCGCCGCGCCGATGCCGCCGGTATCCGCCCACGAGTTCACCTCGGGGCAGGAGCCGTACTCGCCCACGGTTCCCCCTGGGACGTTGCCGTCGGGAACAGGGCCACCGACAGAGGCCCAGCCCACCACGCAGGGTTCGGACGGTGGCCCCGACCTGGGCTCTTCGCCGTTCGCGTACCCGGTCCCCGGGACTCCTACCTCCTATGACCCCACCGCCGAGGCGTGGAGCCCCCAGGGCCCCGGCCCCACGGACGCCTCCACGCCGGCAACGCCGTCTCCGGAGTTCCCCAGCGAGACGTTCGGCGGACACCTGGGATCCGTGGCGGAGTCCCAGCCCTTTCCCTCCGTTCCAGCCACGCACGGCGACCCCAGCGGTGCCGCCGCGGTGGAGTACGCAGCCATGGAACAGCCCCTGAGCGACCACTCCGCGGGCTGGGGATCCACCACCAACGACTCCGGCGACGCCCCGGCGGCGCCTGCACCGAACGACGCGCCTCCACCCAGCGGAAACACCTGGGCCTTTACACGTGACTCGGTCGAGTCCCTGATGCGCGACGCCGACCTGGAGCGTCCCGGCCCCCCGGCCGCCGAACCGTCCTTCTCGGAGTCGTCCCCGACGTCGACCGGTCCGTTCGGTGCGGTGGATCCGACGAGTGGCCCGGAGTCGCCGCAGTCCCCGACTGTTGGCGGGGACCCGTGGACATCGTCCGCGAGCGGCGGGGACTCGTGGACATCGTCGCCGTCGGCGGCGGACCCTTCGTGGTCGGAGCCGTCGGTGACCTCCACCGGTCCGTTCGGCACGACCGGCCCCGCGACCGGACCCGACTCGCGGCCGTTCTCGACGGCTGGAGGGGACTCATGGTCCCAGTCGGGGGCCGGGGAGTCGTGGACGGACCCGGCGACGGGTGCCATTCCCTGGTCGCCGTCGTCTCCGACTCCGACCGCTTCCTTCGGTTCGGTGAGTGCCCCGGACTCGCGCCCCTTCCCCGCGGTGGGCGGGGACGCGTGGACCCAGTCGACGTCGGGGGACGCATCGGCGTCCCCGGCGGTGGACCCTTCGTGGTCGGAGCCGTCGGTGACCTCCACTGGCCCGTTCGGCACGACCGGCTCCGCGACCGGACCCGACTCGCGGCCGTTTCCGGCGGCTGGAGGGGACTCGTGGGCACAGTCCACGACAACCGGCGACTCATGGACTCAGTCAGGGTCGGCGAGCGCCTGGTCATCCTCCGGCATCGGTGAGAGCCCCACCGGCTCGTCGACGTATCCGGGTGTCGGTGGCTACACGAACGGGCCGTCAACGGGGGACTGGGCGACACCGCCCTGGGCCACCGGGGAGACGACCGGCAGCCAACGGGTTCCGGACGAGCTGAGCCCGGAGACCCCGTGGGGTACTCCCGATCCGCTGTCGGGCTCAAGCGCGGCGGCCCCCTCGGCCACCGGAACCTGGGGTGTGACGTCGTCGAGTTCGGACCCCACGTACGGTTCCGGTTCTCTCACCGGCGGTCCGGGAACATCGGCGAGCGAGGCCCTGGGAATGGGCGAAGCCGATCAGGAGGGGCCGTCCACCCAGGAGTTCGCCACCGTTGAGGAGTTCGGGGAGGACGACGAGTACCAGCCTCAGGCCGAAGGGCCCTGGGACGTCACCGACTCCCGTGACGATGCCCACGGCGGGACGCCGGGGGAGGAAGTGGAGCTCGGTCAGGGGCAGTCCGCCGAGTTCGACAACCGGGGGGCCAACCGTGGTCTCCGGGCGCGCATCGGCAAGAACTCCTTCGCTGACGAGTTCCCCGACTTCGACGAGAGCCAGGGCGGAGAGGTCGTCTATCCGGGGTACGACAACATCGCCTACCTCCCGGAGACCGCCGGCACCGCCAAGGCCGTCCTGGGGTTGGGTATCGCTTCGGTGCTGTTCTTCCCCCTCGGGCTGATCCTCGGTGCGATCGGCCTGCTGCTCGCGCCGAAGGCCCGACGGAGTATCCGGGAGTCCAACGGCGAGCTCGAAGGTAACGGAATCGTTGCGGCTGGCGCGGTCCTGTCCTGCGTGGGGATTGTTCTCTTCGTCGTCGCCGTGATTCTCGCCGCTGTTGTGGTGCTGTTCTGAGCTGGTGTGGAACATGAGTGAGCAGCGAAGGAAGATCATCGCAGGATGCGACATGTTCGCTCGGCACAGACGGTAGACTCACACCAGGTTCACGGCGGTCGAAGTACCCTGCCCGAGACGTGACTCTGCGTTTTGACCAGGTCGCGGTCCTTAGGTAGGATCCAACTTTGTGCCCGTGATCCCACGGGCACACGTGTGCGTCTTTACGGTCCCTTCCGGCCTTTCGTGCCGAGTGTTGGGGGCTACAGGCGGCATGTGATGCCTTCCTCCCTGGAGAACCGGCTGCGGGGCCGGAGTGAGTAGCCGCCCCCTTGGCGTGGGGAGCAGGCCGACACGCCCGGGTGCGGGGGTCGGGGAAGCAGTCAAGTTTCAGCAGCTCGCGGAAGCGAGATCGCCAAACCGGCGTTGTCAGACGGGAAGACGGAGTCGCGGTGCCCACTATCCAGCAGCTGGTCCGCAAGGGTCGCCAGGACAAGACGACGAAGAACAAGACCCCGGCGCTCAAGGGGAGTCCGCAGCGTCGTGGTGTGTGTACACGTGTTTACACCACCACACCGAAGAAGCCGAACTCCGCCCTGCGCAAGGTCGCGCGTGTGCGACTGAGCAGCGGGATCGAGGTCACGGCCTACATTCCTGGCGTGGGTCACAACCTGCAGGACCACTCCATCGTCCTGGTGCGTGGTGGTCGTGTGAAGGACCTGCCCGGTGTCCGGTACAAGGTGATCCGCGGCGCTCTGGACACCCAGGGTGTCCGTAACCGCAAGCAGGCGCGTAGCCGGTACGGCGCGAAGAAGGAGAAGTAGAGATGCCCCGCAAGGGTCCCGCTCCGAAGCGACAGCTGATCACCGACCCCGTCTACGGCTCGCCGTTGGTCACCGCACTGATCAACAAGGTGCTGCTGGATGGCAAGCGTGCGCTCGCCCAGAACATCGTCTACGGCGCGCTGGAAGGCGCCCGGGACAAGACGGGCCAGGAGCCGCTGGTTCTGCTGAAGCGCGCCCTCGACAACGTGAAGCCCTCCCTCGAGGTGCGCAGCCGCCGTGTCGGTGGCGCCACCTACCAGGTGCCCGTCGAGGTCCGGGCGACCCGCAGCACCACCCTCGCGCTGCGCTGGCTGGTCCAGTACTCGCGTCAGCGTCGCGAGAAGACCATGACCGACCGCCTGATGAACGAGCTCGTCGATGCCAGCAATGGCCTGGGCGCCAGCGTCAAACGTCGGGAAGACACCCACAAGATGGCGGAGTCCAACCGGGCATTCGCTCACTACCGCTGGTGACACCCGGCGGGGACACCTGAGAGAGACCGAGAGAAGCCGAAACCATGGCTACCACAGCTCTTGACCTGGCCAAGGTCCGCAACATCGGGATCATGGCGCACATCGACGCGGGTAAGACCACGACGACCGAGCGGATCCTCTTCTACACCGGCGTGAACTACAAGCTGGGTGAAGTCCACGAGGGCGCGGCCACCATGGACTGGATGAAAGAGGAGCAGCAGCGGGGTATCACCATCACCTCCGCGGCGACCACCACGCAGTGGGACGATCACACGATCAACCTGATCGACACCCCTGGGCACGTGGACTTCACCGTTGAGGTGGAGCGCAACCTCCGAGTGCTCGACGGCGCGGTGGCGGTCTTCGACGCCAAGGAAGGTGTCGAGCCCCAGTCCGAGACGGTGTGGCGCCAGGCCGACCGCTACAACGTCCCGCGGATCTGTTTCGTCAACAAGATGGACAAGATCGGTGCGGAGTTCCAGCGCTGCGTCGACATGATCTCTGACCGTCTCGGGGCCACCCCGCTGGCCGTTCAGCTTCCGATCGGTGCCGAGGCGGACTTCAAGGGCGTCATCGACCTGATCCACATGAAGGCCTACGTCTGGAGCGAGGAGGCGTCCAAGGGCGAGGCGTACGACGTCATCGAGATCCCCGAGACGCACGCGGACGCCGCCCGCGAGGCCCACAGCAAGCTGGTGGAGTCGTTGGCTGAGGTCGACGACGAGATCATGGAGCTGTACCTGGAGGGTGAGGAGCCCACCGCCGAGCAGATGGTCCCCGCCATTCGTCGGGCGACGGTCACCAGTTCCGCCGTGCCGGTGCTGTGCGGAACCGCGTTCAAGAACAAGGGTGTGCAGCCGCTGCTCGACGCGGTCGTGGCGTTCCTTCCCTCGCCGCTGGACATCGAGGGCATCACCGGGCACGACCCCAAGGACGAGTCCGAGGAAGCCTCGCTCGTGCGTAAGCCCAGCGAGTCCGAGCCGTTCTCCGCTCTGGTCTTCAAGATCATGAGCGACCAGCACCTCGGCAAGCTGACCTACCTGCGCGTCTACTCCGGCGTGCTCGAGGCCGGCACCCAGGTGCTCAACAGCGTCAAGGGGCGCAAGGAGCGCATCGGCAAGATCTACCGGATGCACTCCAACAAGCGCACCGAGATCGAGCGGGTGGGCGCGGGCGACATCGTCGCGGTCATGGGTCTGAAGGACACCACGACGGGCGAGACGCTCTGCGACCAGAGCGCCCCGATCGTGCTTGAGTCGATGACCTTCCCGGCGACGGTGATCCAGGTCGCGATCGAGCCCAAGACCAAGAGCGACCAGGAGAAGCTCGGTACGGCGATTCAGCGCCTGGCCGAGGAGGACCCGTCGTTCCAGGTGCAGACCGACGACGAGACCGGTCAGACGGTCATCGCCGGCATGGGCGAACTCCACCTCGAGGTTCTGGTGAACCGCATGCGGGACGAGTTCAAGGTCGAGGCCAACATCGGTAAGCCGCAGGTCGCCTACCGCGAGACCATCCGCAAGAAGGTCACGAAGGTCGAGTACACCCACAAGAAGCAGACGGGTGGATCCGGGCAGTTCGGCCGGGTCATCATCGACCTCGAACCGTTGGCCGCCGACGGTGAGGGTGACACCAGCGGCTACGAGTTCGTCAACAACATCACCGGTGGTCGCATCCCGCGGGAGTACATCCCGTCGGTCGACGCCGGATGCCAAGAGGCGGCCGAGTTCGGCATCATGGCCGGATACCCCATCGTGGGGGTCAAGGTCACGCTTCAGGACGGTCAGTACCACGACGTCGACTCCTCGGAGCTGGCGTTCAAGGTCGCTGGCTCGATGGCGTTCAAGGAAGCGGCCCGCAAGGCGAGTCCCGCCCTGCTGGAGCCGGTGATGGACGTCGAGGTCACGACGCCCGAGGAGTACATGGGCGACGTGATCGGCGACCTGAACTCCCGCCGGGGGCAGGTGCAGTCGATGGGCGAACGTGCCGGTGCACGGATCGTCAAGGCGTTGGTTCCCCTGTCAGAGATGTTCGGCTACGTGGGTGATCTGCGCAGCCGCACGCAGGGACGCGCGCAGTACACCATGCAGTTCGACTCCTACGATGAGGTCCCGTCCAGCATCGCGGAGGAGATCATGGCGAAGGCGCGCGGCGAGTAGCCGACGCCCGCCAGTCAGGGAGCAAGCTCGTACGCCAAACGGCGTTAGATCCAGTAGGAGAAGTGCAGTGGCGAAGGCCAAGTTCGAGCGGACAAAGCCGCACGTAAACATCGGGACCATTGGTCACATCGACCACGGGAAGACGACGCTGACTGCGGCGATCAGCAAGGTCCTGCACGACGCGTACCCGGACCTGAACCCGCAGACGCCCTTCGACGACATTGACAAGGCCCCCGAAGAGCGCGAGCGCGGGATCACGATCTCCATCGCTCACATCGAGTACCAGACCGAGGCGCGGCACTACGCTCACGTGGACTGCCCGGGTCACGCGGACTACGTCAAGAACATGATCACCGGTGCCGCGCAGATGGACGGTGCGATCCTCGTGGTCGCCGCCACTGACGGCCCGATGCCGCAGACCCGTGAGCACGTGCTGCTCGCCCGTCAGGTCGGCGTTCCGTACATCGTTGTCGCCCTGAACAAGGCCGACATGGTGGACGACGAGGAGATCTTCGAGCTCGTCGAGCTCGAGGTGCGGGAGCTGCTCACCGAGCAGGACTTCCCCGGCGACGACCTCCCGGTGGTCAAGGTTTCCGCGCTGAAGGCCCTCGAGGGCGACGCGGACGCGGCCCAGGGTGTCCTGGAGCTGCTCAACGCCGTGGACGAGAACGTCCCGCAGCCCGAGCGTCCCGTGGACCAGCCGTTCCTCATGCCGATCGAGGACGTCTTCTCGATCACCGGCCGCGGCACCGTCGTGACCGGCCGCATCGAGCGCGGTATCGTCAACGTGAACGAGACCGTCGACATCGTCGGCATCAAGGAAGACAAGCAGACCACCACCGTTACCGGTGTTGAGATGTTCCGCAAGCTGCTGGACCAGGGTCAGGCGGGCGACAACGTCGGCCTCCTGCTCCGCGGCACCAAGCGTGAGGACGTCGAGCGCGGCCAGGTCGTGATCAAGCCCGGCACGACCACCCCGCACACCGAGTTCGAGGCCCAGGTTGTCATCCTGTCCAAGGATGAGGGTGGACGGCACACGCCGTTCTTCAACAAGTACCGGCCGCAGTTCTACTTCCGTACCACCGACGTCACCGGCGAGGTCACCCTCCCCGAGGGCACCGAGATGGTCATGCCCGGGGACAACACCTCGATGCACGTCCAGCTCATCCAGCCGGTGGCCATGGAGGAGGGCCTGAAGTTCGCCATCCGTGAGGGTGGTCGGACCGTGGGCGCTGGCCAGGTCACCAAGGTCATCAAGTAAGACGGCGCATTGGCGGTCGGACCGCGTGGACGGTCCGACCGCCCGTCATGAACGACGACATCGGGCTGGGGCCACCGCGAGCCTTAATCACGCGGTGGCACTTAAGACACTGAAGCGAAGGACGGCAAGGCCACCATGGCGGGACAGAAGATCCGCATTCGGCTCAAGGCCTACGACCACGAGGTCATCGACAGCTCGGCGCGCAGGATTGTCGAGACTGTCACGAGGACCGGCGCACAGGTCGCTGGCCCGGTGCCGTTGCCGACGGAGAAGAACGTTTACTGCGTTATCCGCTCACCGCACAAGTACAAGGACTCGCGGGAGCACTTCGAGATGCGCACGCACAAGCGGCTGATCGACATCATCGATCCGACGCCCAAGACCGTGGACTCCCTCATGCGGCTTGATCTCCCGGCGGGCGTCGACATCGAGATCAAGCTGTAGGGGACGCACAGACATGGTCATGACAAAGCAGATCAAGGGCATCGTGGGCGAGAAGCTCGGCATGACCCAGGTCTTTGACGAAGACGGCAAGGTTACGCCCGTGACCGTGCTGAAGGCCGGTCCGTGCGTCGTAAGCCGAATCCGTACGCAGGACGCGGACGGTTACACCGCGGTCCAGCTCGGGTTCGGCAACGTCAACCCGCGCAAGGTCAACAAGCCCCTCGGCGACTACCTGCGTCGGCACGAGCTGACCCCTCGGCGTTACTACGTCGAGGTGCGTACGGGTGACGCGGAGGAGTACAGCCTCGGTCAGGAGCTGACCGCGGACCTGTTCGCCGCCGGCGACAACGTCGACGTCACGGGCAAGAGCAAGGGCAAGGGTTTCGCCGGTGTGATGAAGCGCCACGGCTTCCACGGCCTCGGCGCGTCGCACGGTACCCAGAAGAAGCACCGTTCCCCGGGTTCCATCGGGGGATGCGCGACGCCTGGACGCGTTTTCAAGGGAATGCGGATGGCGGGCCGCGCCGGCAACGAGCGCACGACGGTCCAGAACCTGCA
This sequence comes from Spiractinospora alimapuensis, assembly GCF_018437505.1. NCBI lineage: Bacteria > Bacillati > Actinomycetota > Actinomycetes > Streptosporangiales > Nocardiopsidaceae > Spiractinospora > Spiractinospora alimapuensis. The sequence continues at coordinate 4,224,599 of NZ_CP072467.1, forward strand.
GGTGCACTCGGTGGATCCGGAAAAGGGCCTCATCGTGGTCAAGGGCGCCGTTCCCGGCCCCAACCGCGGTCTGGTCGTGGTTCGCACCGCGGTGAAGGGGGCGAGTAACTGATGGCGGCCATCGAGGTCACGACGCCTGAGGGTGCGGCCGGCCGTACCGTCGAGCTGCCCGCTGGGATTTTCGAGCAGCAGGTGAACATCCCGCTGATCCACCAGGTCGTGGTGGGCCAGCAGGCCGCGGGCCGGCAGGGCACGCACTCCACCAAGACCCGCGGCGAGGTCCGCGGTGGTGGCAAGAAGCCGTACCGGCAGAAGGGCACCGGTCGCGCCCGCCAGGGATCGATCCGCGCACCCCAGTTCACTGGTGGTGGCGTGGTGCACGGTCCCAAGCCGCGCGACTACACCCAGCGGACCCCCAAGAAGATGAAGGCGGCCGCGCTCCGGGGCGCGTTGACGGACCGGGCCAACCACGGCCGGATCCACGTCGTCACCGAGTTCGTCGGCGAGGACGTCACCGCCAAGCGCACGCAGACGGCACTGCGCGTTCTGCGGGAGATCACGCAGAACAAGCGGATCCTGGTGGTGCTCGAGCACGAGGACCAGGTCAACCGGCTCGCGCTGCGTAACCTCCCCGAGGTGCACCTGCTGGACGCCGACCAGGTGAACACGCAGGACGTGCTGCTCTCCGACGACATCGTGTTCACGGAGAAGGCGTACGAGTCGTTCCTGCGCCACTGTGAGAAGCGCGCCGGTGGCGTGCGCGAGGAGGCTGCGCAGTGAGGATCGTCGACCCCCGGGACATCATCATCGAACCGGTGATCTCGGAGAAGAGCTACGGGCTGCTGGACGAGAACAAGTACACGTTCATCGTCCGTCCCGACGCCAACAAGACCCAGATCCGTCTGGCTGTCGAGAAGATCTTCGAGGTCAAGGTCACCAACGTCAACACGCTTAACCGCCCCGGGAAGCGCAAGCGCACCCGGTTCGGGTTCGGGCAGCGTCCCGGTACCAAGCGCGCGATCGTGAGCGTGGCAGAGGGCGACCGAATCGACATCTTCGGCACCTGATCCGTCAGGTCCGACTGAGTGTCCCAGAAAGGAATGCGCGAAGAAGATGGGCATTCGCAAGTTCAAACCAACGACGCCCGGGCGGCGTGGCGGTAGCTCCAGCGATTTCGTGGAGATTACCCGCTCCGAGCCGGAGAAGTCGTTGGTCCGTCCGCTCCACTCCAAGGGTGGGCGTAACAACAACGGCCGTATTACCGCACGGCACCAGGGCGGCGGGCACAAGCGCGCCTACCGCGTCATTGACTTCCGTCGCGACGACAAGGACGGCATCCCGGCGAAGGTCGCTCACATCGAGTACGACCCGAACCGTACCGCGCGGATCGCGCTGCTGCACTACGTCGACGGCGCCAAGCGCTACATCCTCGCTCCGGCCGGGCTCGGCCAGGGCGACAAGATCGAGAACGGCCCCCAGGCTGACATCAAGCCGGGCAACTGCCTGCCGCTGCGCAACATCCCCACCGGCACGATGATCCACGCGGTGGAGCTGAAGCCGGGTGGCGGCGCCAAGCTGGGCCGTTCGGCCGGATCCTCCATCCAGCTCCTCGCCAAGGAAGGCGCGTACGCGACGCTGCGGATGCCCTCCGGCGAGATGCGCCAGGTGGAGATCAAGTGCCGCGCCACCGTGGGACAGGTCGGCAACGCCGAGCAGTCCAACATCAACTGGGGCAAGGCCGGCCGCATGCGGTGGAAGGGCCGTCGGCCCACCGTCCGTGGTGTTGTCATGAACCCGGTGGACCACCCGCTCGGTGGTGGTGAGGGCAAGAGCTCCGGTGGGCGTCACCCAGTGAGCCCGTGGGGTAAGCCCGAAGGCCGTACCCGGAAGAAGGGCAAGCCCAGTGACCGGCTCATCGTGCGTCGGCGTAGCAAGAAGAAGCGGTAAGGAGCACGTCCGATGCCACGTAGCCTAAAGAAGGGACCCTTCGTTGACGAGCACCTTTTGAAGAAGGTGCAGGTTCAGCTTGAGAAGGGCAGCAAGAACGTCATCAAGACCTGGTCACGCAGGTCCATGATCATTCCAGAAATGATCGGTCTGACCATTGCGGTTCACGACGGCCGCAAGCACGTCCCCGTGTTCGTCTCGGAGACCATGGTCGGCCACAAGCTCGGTGAGTTCGCTCCGACGCGCACTTTCCGCAGCCACGTTAAAGAGGACCGCCGCAGCCGCCGATAGGTGGCCGTCGACGGACGTCGAAACAGTTGCCATCCCCCCACGGGGGACGAGTTTTGCGAGGGAAGAGCGATGGAAACGAGGGCACAGGCACGGTTCGTCCGTGTTACGCCCCGAAAGGCCCGCCGTGTGGTGGACCTGATCCGCGGGCTGCCCGCAGACGAGGCACAGGCGGTGCTGCGGTTCGCGCCACAGTCAGCGAGTGAACCGGTGGGCAAGGTGCTCGCGAGCGCCATCGCCAACGCCGAGCACAACGACGAGCAGGACCGCGACAGTCTGGTGGTCAGCCGCGCCTGGGTGGACGAAGGTCCGACCCTGAAGCGGATCCAGCCGCGAGGCTTCGGTCGTGCTTTCCGGGTGACCAAGCGAACGTCACACATCACCGTTGTCGTCGCGTCGCCGGACAGCGAGACCGTCGGGGCCTCGTCCACTACGAGCAAGGGAAGGACCCGATAGTGGGGCAGAAGATCAACCCGCACGGGTTCCGGCTGGGCATCACCACCGACTTCAAGAGCCGGTGGTACGCCGACAAGCTGTACAAGGACTACGTCAAGGAGGACGTGGCGATCCGCCGCCTCCTCACCCGGGGCATGGAGCGCGCCGGAATCTCCAAGGTGGAGATCGAGCGCACCCGCGACCGGGTTCGGGTGGACATTCACACCGCCCGTCCCGGCATCGTGATCGGCCGTCGGGGAGTCGAGGCGGACCGGATCCGCGCCGACCTTGAGAAGCTGACCAAGAAGCAGGTCCAGCTCAACGTCCTTGAGGTGAAGAACCCCGAGATCGACGCTCAGCTCGTCGCTCAGGGTGTCGCGGAGCAGCTGTCAAGCCGGGTCTCGTTCCGACGGGCTATGCGTAAGGCAATCCAGGGCGCGATGAAGGGTGGCGCCAAGGGCATCCGCGTTCAGTGTGGTGGACGCCTGGGTGGGGCTGAGATGTCCCGCTCGGAGTTCTACCGCGAGGGACGCGTGCCCCTGCACACCCTCCGTGCCGACATCGACTACGGCTTCTACGAGGCCCGTACGACCTTCGGGCGTATCGGCGTCAAGGTGTGGATCTACAAGGGCGAGGCCCCGCAGACCCGCGCCGAGCGCGAGGCGGCCCAGGCGGCACAGCGTGCCGCCGGCGGTCCGCCGAGCGGTGGCCAGCAGCGTCGTGAGCGTTCGTCGCAGCGTCGTCGTCGTGGTGGCCAGCAGGGCGGTCAGCAGGGTGGAGCCCCGGCTCAGGCGAGCCAGGGATCCGGCCAGCAGGCGTCCGCTCCTGAGGCCGCGGCGAAGCCGTCCTCCGAGGGAGAGGGGAGCTAGACATGCTGATTCCCCGGAAGGTCAAGTACCGCAAGCAGCACCACCCGAGCCTCAGGGGCCGGGCCAAGGGCGGTACCACCATCAACTTCGGTGAGTTCGGCATTCAGGCGCTGGAGTCGGCGTACGTCACGAACCGCCAGATCGAGGCCGCGCGTATCGCCATGACGCGACACATTCGTCGTGGCGGCAAGGTCTGGATCAACATCTTCCCGGACCGTCCACTGACGAAGAAGCCGGCCGAGACCCGCATGGGTTCCGGTAAGGGTTCTCCCGAGTGGTGGGTCGCGCCGGTCAAGCCCGGACGCGTCATGTTCGAGCTGTCGGGTGTTCCGGAGTCGGTGGCCAAGGAAGCGCTCCGTCGCGCGATGCACAAGTTGCCGATGAAGTGCAAGTTCGTCAAGCGCGACACATGGGAGTGAGTGCAGTTCCCATGAATCGTGAAGCACAGTCAGGCAAGTTCGCACAGTGTGAAGTGGAGGCGTGATGGCCAAGTCCCAGACCGCCGAGGAGCTTCGGGACCAGTCCTTGGAGGACCTGGTCGCCAAGCTCAAGGAGTCGAAGGAGGAGCTGTTCAACCTCCGCTTCCAGGCAGCCACAGGCCAGCTCGACAACCACAGTCGGCTGCGTATCGTGCGCAAGGAGATCGCCCGGATCTACACGGTCATGCGTGAGCACGAACTCGGCATCTTGCGACTGGCCGGCGAGTCGGCTGAGGAGACGAAGGAAGAAGCAGCCGAATGAGTGACACCGGTACCGCCGAGGTTCGCAATTACCGCAAGACGCGTGAAGGCTACGTGGTCAGCGACAAGATGGACAAGACCGTTGTCGTCGAGGTCGAGGACCGTGTGAAGCACGCGCTTTACGGCAAGGTGATCCGGCGCACGAAGAAGTACAAGGCTCACGACGAGGCGAACACCTGCGGCGTGGGCGACCGGGTTCGCCTCATGGAGACCCGCCCGATGTCCGCGACCAAGCGCTGGCGCGTCGTGGAGATCCTGGAGAAGGCCAAGTAGCCCAAAGCAAGCATCAGGAGCAGACGTGATTCAGCAGGAGTCGCGACTCAAGGTCGCCGACAACACGGGTGCCAAGGAGATCTTGACCATCCGTGTCCTCGGCGGCTCGGGCCGGCGCTACGCGGGCATCGGCGACACCGTGGTCGCGACGGTGAAGGACGCCTTGCCCGGCGCCGGAGTCAAAAAGGGCGATGTCGTCAAGGCCGTCGTGGTCCGGGCCGCCAAGGAGCGGCGCCGGCCGGACGGCTCCTACATCCGCTTCGACGAGAACGCCGCAGTCCTCATCAAGGATGGTGGGGACCCGCGGGGAACCCGTATCTTCGGTCCCGTCGGCCGTGAGCTGCGGGACAAGAAGTTCATGCGCATCATCTCGCTAGCGCCGGAGGTGCTCTGACCATGTCGGGTTTGAAGATCAAAAAGGGTGACGAGGTCATCGTCATCGCCGGCAAGGACAAGGGAGCCACGGGGACGGTCGTCAAGGCCCTTCCCCGAGAGGACCGCGTCGTTGTCGAGGGCGTGAACATCATCAAGAAGCACAGGCGAGCGAACCGCGCGGGCGGGCAGCAGGGTGAGGTCATCACCCGCGAGGCCCCGATCCACGTCAGCAATGTCGCGATCGTGGAGGACGGCAAGCCCACGCGCGTCGGTTACCGCTTCGAGGAGGACGGGACCAAGGTCCGTATCTCCCGCCGTACCGGTAAGGACATCTGATGACGGTAACAGCCGACGACAGGGCCGCCCCACCGGTACCGCGGCTCAAGGAGACGTACCGCAACGAGATCGTTCCCGCGCTGCGGGACGAGTTCGGCTACGCCAACGTGATGCAGGTTCCCGGGATCGTCAAGGTCTCGGTGAACATGGGTGTTGGTGAGGCCGCCCGGGACGCGAAGCTGATCCAGGGCGCGGTCGCCGACATCTCCCTGATCACCGGGCAGAAGCCGCGGATTAACCGCGCGCGTAAGTCCATCGCGCAGTTCAAGCTGCGTGAGGGCATGCCGATCGGTGTGAACACCACCATCCGGGGCGACCGGATGTGGGAGTTCCTCGACCGCCTCCTCAGCCTTGCGCTTCCGCGAATCCGGGACTTCCGGGGGTTGTCGCCCAAGCAGTTCGACGGTCAGGGCAACTACACCTTCGGGTTGACCGAGCAGGTCATGTTCCACGAGATCGACCCGGACAAGGTCGACCGTCAGCGGGGCATGGACATCACCGTCGTCACGACGGCGACCACCGACGAGGAGGGGCGCAGCCTGCTCCGGCGGCTCGGATTCCCCTTCAAGGAAGCCTGAGGGGAAGAGTATGGCGAAGAAGTCACTGATCGCGAAGGCGAACCGGAAGCCGAAGTTCTCCGTGCGCGCGTACACTCGTTGCTCGCGGTGCGGACGGCCCCGTGCGGTTTTCCGCAAGTTCGGGCTGTGCCGGATCTGCTTCCGGGAGATGGCCCACCGCGGCGAGCTGCCGGGCATCACCAAGTCCAGCTGGTAGCTGGCAGCCGGCGCCCCAGCCGGACACAGACAGAATCAACCGGGTGTTCACCGCGGTATGGCACGAGCGATCGCTCGCGCCCGAACGCGTGAACATCCATGACTACACCGCAGGTCCGCCTCGTGCTAGCGCGGGGGAACGGTTGTGACCGGGAGTGAGATCCCGCAGCGGAAACCGCGGTGAGGAAGGGCCAATCGGCCATGACGATGACCGACCCGATCGCAGACATGTTGACGCGTCTGCGCAACGCGAACTCGGCGTATCACGAGACCGTGAGCATGCCGTTTTCCAAGATCAAGGCGCACATCGCCGAGATTTTGCAGAAGGAGGGCTACGTCCAAGGGTGGCGGACCGCCGAGGCGCCCGTGGGGCAGAACCTTGTGGTCGACCTGAAGTACGGCCCCACCCGGGAGCGCTCCATCGCCGGACTGCGCCGGGTCTCCAAGCCGGGGCTGCGGGTGTACGCGAAGAAGGACAACCTGCCGCGCGTACTCGGCGGCCTGGGCGTTGCCATCATCTCGACGTCCGGTGGACTGATGACCGACAAGCAGGCGAAGAAGAATGGCGTGGGCGGCGAAGTCCTCGCCTACGTCTGGTGAGGGAGGGATTGTGTCGCGTATAGGTAGGCTGCCGATCCCGGTTCCCTCGGGTGTCGAGGTGACGGTTGACGGGCAGCACGTCAAGGTCAAGGGCTCCAAGGGCGAGCTCTCGCACACGGTTGACCATCCGATCATCGTTGAGGTGGAGGACGGCACCATTCAGGTGAGCCGTCCGGATGATCTTCCGGCCACTCGCTCGCTGCACGGGCTGACCCGTGCGCTGCTGGCGAACCTGATCCAGGGTGTGTCCCAGGGCTTCACCAAGACCCTGGAGATCACCGGCGTGGGTTACCGCGTCGTGTCGAAGGGCTCCGGACTGGAGTTCTCCCTGGGCTACAGTCACACGATCCCGATGCAGCCGCCGGAGGGCATCACCTTCCGGGTGGAGAAGCCGACGCTTCTGCACGTGGACGGGATCGACAAGCAGTTGGTTGGGCAGGTCGCGGCCAACATTCGTGCCCTGCGCAAGCCTGACCCGTACAAGGCGAAGGGCGTGCGCTACCAAGGCGAACGGATCCGCCGCAAGGCCGGGAAGGCTGGTAAGTAGGCATGTCGAAGTCCGTGAAAGTGGGGAGCTCCGCTTCCCGCGACGCAGCCCGGGCACGGCGCCACCGGCGGGTCCGCAAGAAGGTGGCCGGTACGCCGGTCCGTCCGCGTCTGGTTGTCACGCGTTCGCTGAGGCACATGGTGGCCCAGGTCATCGACGACGTTGCCGGCCACACGCTGGCTTCCGCCTCGACGATGGACACCTCCCTTCGTTCTGCGACGGCGGAGAAGACCGACAAGGCCCGGCAGGTTGGGGAGCTCGTCGCCGAGCGCGCCAAGCAGGCCGGAGTCACCACGGTCGTGTTCGACCGTGGAGGCCACAAGTACCACGGCCGGGTCGCCGCAGTCGCCGATGGGGCGCGCAGTGGGGGGCTGGAGCTGTGAGCGGAGTTAGCACCCCCGGGCAGGAACTGCCCGTTGACGAGATGAGGGATCACTGATGGCTGCAGCACCGCGGCGCGGCGCCGGCGGCGAGCGGCGGGAGCGCCGCGACGATCGCCGCGGCGGCTCCGCCGACAAGGGTGTCTCTTACATCGAACGTGTTGTGAAGATCAACCGCGTGGCGAAGGTCGTCAAGGGCGGGCGTCGCTTCAGCTTCACCGCACTCGTGGTGGTGGGCGACGGTGACGGGATGGTCGGTGTCGGTTACGGCAAGGCCAAGGAAGTTCCCGCCGCCATCGCCAAGGGTGTCGAAGAGGCCAAGAAGAACTTCTTCAAGGTCCCGCGGATCCAGGGCACCATCACCCACCGGGTCCAGGGCGAGGACGCCGCCGGAGTCGTGCTCCTGCGGCCGGCCGCTCCCGGTACCGGTGTTATCGCCGGTGGTCCGGTGCGTGCGGTTCTGGAGTGCGCGGGTATCCACGACATCCTCAGCAAGTCGCTGGGGTCGTCCAACCCGATCAACATCGTGCACGCCACCGTCGCCGCCCTGCGGGGTCTGAGCCGTCCGGAGGAGATCGCGGCCCGCCGTGGTCTTCCGCTGGAGGAGGTCGCCCCGGCCGCCATGCTGCGCGCACGCGCGGAAGCGAAGGCGGTCTAGCCATGGCGCAGTTGAAGATTACGCAGGTCCGTTCCTCCATCGGTGGGCGGCACAACCAGCGCGAGACGCTGCGGACGCTCGGCCTCGGGCGTATCGGCAAGTCCGTCACGCGTGAGGACCGTCCCGAGGTGCGCGGACAGATCAACGTCGTGTCACACCTGGTCGACGTCGAGGACGTGGCCGGTGACAGTGCGGAGGGAGGTCGCTAATGAGTGAGAGTCCGCTCGACGAGCCGCTCAAGCTGCACCACCTGCGTCCCGCCGAAGGAGCCAAGAAGGCGCGGATCCGTAAGGGTCGCGGCGAGGCTTCCAAGGGCAAGACCGCTGGCCGCGGAACAAAGGGAACCAAGGCGCGGTCCACCGTGCCGGTCGGTTTCGAGGGTGGCCAGATGCCCCTGATCCGGCGGATCCCGAAGCTCAAGGGGTTCAGCAACCACCTGTTCAAGGTCACCTATCAGGTGGTCAACCTGGACAAGATCGCTGAGCTCTACCCGGACGGTGGCGAGGTCACCGCGGCGGGGCTGGCGGAGCGGGGCGCAGTGCGCAAGAACCACCGCGTGAAGATCCTGGGGACCGGGGACATCTCGGTCGCGGTCCAGGTCAACGTGGACGCTGTGTCGAACTCGGCCCGCGAGAAGATCACCGCTGCGGGTGGCAGCATCGCGGAGTCCTAGGCATGATCCACCCTCTGGACGCCGGCGGCTCACCCTGATTGAAGGGTGCAGAAGCCGGCGTCCAGTCGTATGGGCTGCTAGGGTCGGTTCGATGGTTCCTAACTCCCCCGCACTCGGCACTTCCGGTGCCCGTGGTGTGGGGTGTGGGTGATCCATCGATCCAGCACCCCGGAGGCGTGGGCGGCCACTCACGCTGACCGTGTCCCCATGGCCAGGTAACTCAAGGTAATGAGAGCCCCCGACGATCCCGGATCGGCCGCGATGCCGTCAGGCGATCCCGTAGCCGGTGCCGCACAGGAGGAGACGTGCTAGGTGCGTTCGTCCGTGCGTTCAGCACGCCCGACCTGCGTAACAAGCTGCTGTTCACCCTGTTTATCCTGACGCTGTTCCGGCTCGGCTCCGTGGTGCCGGCCCCTGGGATTGACTCGGTCGCGATCAGCCAGTGTGTGTCCGACGTCCGAGCCGCGGACGAGACGGGGCTGTACTCGCTCCTGCACATGTTCAGCGGTGGGGCGCTACTACAGCTGTCGATCTTCGCGCTGGGCATCATGCCCTACATCACCTCCAGCATCATCCTGAACCTGCTGACGGTGGTGATTCCGCGCCTGGAGGCGCTGAAGAAGGAGGGCCAGAGCGGCCAGGCCAAGATCACGCAGTACACGCGTTATCTGACGCTGGCGCTCGCCGTCCTGCAGTCCACCAGCATCGTGGCGACCGCCCGAACGGGGCAGCTCTTCGGTGGCGCACAGGGGCCCTGTAACCCGCAGGACTACATGCCGTTCCTCGGCACGCCCAACGAGCTGATGGCCACCATCACCATCGTGGTCGTGATGACCGCCGGAACCGCCGTGATCATGTGGTTCGGCGAGCAGATCACCCAGCGTGGGGTCGGCAACGGCATGTCGCTGCTGATCTTCACCGCGATCATCGCGATCTTCCCCGCCGAGATCAGCCGGATGTGGGCGGAGGAAAGCCCCTGGATGTTCGGCATCATCATCGCCGCGGGCCTCGCCCTGATCACCGGTGTGGTGTTCGTCGAGCAGGCGCAGCGCCGGATCCCGGTGCAGTACGCCAAGCGGATGGTCGGGCGCCGGATGTACGGCGGCAGCTCCACCTACATCCCGCTGAAGGTCAACCAGGCGGGTGTGATCCCGGTCATCTTCGCCTCGGCGATCCTCTACCTGCCGCAGCTCTTCCTCGGGTTCGTGGGGCCGGAGTCCGACGGCTGGTTCGCCCGGACCCTGACGACCTACTTCAACCCCGCCGACACGCACCCGGTCTACCTGACGACGTTCTTCGTGCTCATCGTGGGCTTCGCGTTCTTCTACGTGTCGATTATCTTCAACCCCACTGACGTCGCCGACAACATGAAGAAGTACGGTGGATTCATCCCGGGTATTCGTCCGGGGCGACCCACTGCCGAGTACCTGGAGTACGTGCTCGCGCGGCTGACGACCCCTGGTGCGCTGTATCTGGCGTTTATCGGTGTGTTGCCGATGGTGGCTTTGGGGGCGTCGGGAGCGTCCGCCAACTTCCCCTTCGGTGGCACAAGCATCCTGATCATGGTCGTTGTGGGGCTGGACACGGTGAAGCAGATCGAGAGTCACCTCCAGCAGCGGAACTACGAAGGTTTTCTGCGATAGTGCGAGTTGTACTGGTAGGACCTCCAGGGGCCGGCAAAGGCACCCAGGCACAGATCATCGCCGAGCGGTTGGCGATTCCGAAGGTGTCCACCGGCGACATCTTCCGGGCCAACATCAGCGGCGACACCGCGCTTGGGCAGCGGGCGAAGGCGTACATGGACAAAGGAGACCTCGTTCCGGACGAGGTCACCAACGCCATGGTGCGCGATCGCCTCGCGGAGGACGACGCGAAGAACGGGTTTCTGCTCGACGGGTTCCCCCGCAACGTGCAGCAGGCCGAGACGCTGGACACCATGCTCAGCGACCTCGCGACCGAGCTGAACGCCGTGCTGGAGCTCGTCGTCGACGAGGACGAAGTCGTCCGGCGTCTGGAGGGGCGGCGCACGTGCCGTAAGTGTGGGCACGTGCACCATCTCGACTACGACCCGCCGAAGACCGAGGGCGTCTGTGACGTCTGTGGCGGCGAACTCTTCCAGCGCGACGACGACCGTCCCGAGACGATCCGCCGCCGCCTGGAGGTCTACCGGGAGCAGACCGCTCCGCTGGTCGACTTCTACGACCGGCGTGGGCTCCTGGTGCGGATCGACGCGATCGGCGCGGTCGAGGATGTCACGCGTCGCGCGGTGAAGGCGCTGGGCGTGGGCGAGGCCTCCTGATGTTCCGCAAGGGGCGGTCCAAGGTCGAGGTGAAGACCCCAGCGCAGATCGACCTGATGCGGGCCGCTGGGCGGGTCGTCGCCGCCACGCTCGACACCCTGCGGGCCGAGATCCGCCCGGGCATGACCTCACTGGAGCTGGACCGGATCGCCGAGGACTCGATTCGGTCCGCTGGGGCGGTGCCGTCGTTCAAGGGCTACCACGGCTTCACCGGGTCCATCTGCGTCTCGGTGAACGAGGAAGTCGTCCACGGCATCCCCAGCCAGAGCACGGAGTTCCGGGACGGGGACCTGGTCTCCATCGACTGTGGCGCCATCCTGGACGGCTGGCACGGGGACTCGGCGATCACCGTCGCGATCGGCGGCGGAACCGAGGCCGAGCGCGTCGCCATGTCGGTGTGCGAGGAAGCCATGTGGCGCGGTATCGCCGAGATGCGTCCCGGGAAGCGCCTCGGGGACATCGGCCACGCGATCGAGACCTACATCCACTCCCAGGGCGACTTCGGGAACGTGGAGGAGTTCGGCGGGCACGGCATCGGGACGCAGATGCACATGGAGCCGCACGTGCTCAACCACGGCAAGGCCGGCAAGGGGATCAAGCTCCGCGAGGGCATGTGCCTCGCGATCGAGCCGATGGTCACCATGGGCACCGAGGTCGTGGTCCAGCTCGACGACGGCTGGACCGTCGTGACGCAGGACGGTGCGAAGTCCACGCACTTCGAGCACTCCGTCGCCATCACCGCGGACGGACCGCGTGTGCTCACCGCACGCGCGGAGAACCGCCAACGCATCAGCGAGCTCGGGTTCGTCGACTCCGGCTGGTGACGTCACCCTCCACCAAGGTCGTGCGATGTCGTGACTTTGGTGGAATTGCGTGACCCCCTTCCAGCGTTGAAGATGGCGTTATGAACAACCCCGACGTGCGTGCCTCCGACGCCGACCGCGACCAGGTCGCCGAGGTGCTTCGGGAGAACTACGCACAGGGGCGGTTGGACGGCGAGGAGTTGCAGGAGCGCCTCGAGGTCGTCTACGGGGCACGGACGCTGGCGGACCTCGTGCCGCTCACGCGTGACCTTCCCGCCAGCGACCTCAGTACCGTCGGTCGGGAACTGGAACCGCGGCCCGCCGCGGGGCCCCTGGCCCGTCAGGAATCCTCGGTCCTCCGCCACCCCGCCGTGGTGGTCCCGTGGACGGTGTGGGGCGGCGTCAACCTCATCAGCTTCTCGGTGTGGGGGATCCTCGCCCTGTCGCTGGAGGCGTCGCTTCCACTGTGGTGGATCTGGACGCTGGTGCCCGGTGGGATCGCCGTGGCGATCAGCACGGTGCTCTTCGTCGTCATCCGTGGCGCCACCCGCGACAGGCCGGCCGACTGAGGGTGGTCGTGGCGGGTCGAGAGCAGTGGTAAGAGCGGGGTAAACTGGATCCGCTCACACCCGGGTTGTTGGGTCAGCATGCCCAAGTGGCATGCCGTGGAGCCGCGGTCTACTTGCGTCGAACGCCAACGCCCCGCTGTCAAGCCGCTGCCCACCTGTAAGGCCCTGTCGCTGACGGGGGCATGCCGGGGTGCAGCGAAGAGTCGTAACCAGACCAACGAAGCGCGGAGGATATGGCTAAGAAGGACGGCGCCATCGAGATCGAGGGCTCCGTTATCGAGTCCTTGCCCAACGCAATGTTCCGAGTGGAGCTCGACAACGGGCACAAGGTTCTCGCCCACATCAGCGGCAAGATGCGGATGCACTACATCCGGATCCTTCCCGATGACCGTGTGGTCGTGGAACTCAGCCCGTACGACCTCACGCGCGGACGCATCGTGTACCGCTACAAGTAGTGCCCGCAGTCGTCGGCCCGCGAGGGTCCGGCGAGTGCCGGCCTCATCGAGTCCGGAGTGACCATGAAGGTTAAGCCGAGCGTGAAGAAGATCTGCGCGAAGTGCCGCGTGATTACCCGTCATGGGCGGATCCGCGTCGTGTGCTCAGATCCTCGGCACAAGCAGCGTCAGGGCTAGACAGGCCCGTCGGCGCGCAGCGTACGGCGGACACGTCACACGCTGAGGTGTCTGACCGGCGCATCACCGAGATAGACGTTAACCAACGCGCGAGTCCCGTCGAGAGTCCACCACGGACACACCCTCGGTCGGAGGCCGAGGCCCCGCCCTTTGGGCAGCGGGGAACTCGACGGGGAAGACCTCCGCAACGAACCTAAGGAGAACGGCCCATATGGCACGCCTTTCCGGCGTCGATCTCCCTCGCGAGAAGCGAGTCGAGATCGCACTCACCTACATCTTCGGCATCGGGCGTACGCGCTCGGTCGAAACGCTGAAGGGTACCGGGGTTGACCCCGACACGCGGGTGCATCAGCTCACCGAAGACCAGTTGATCGCACTGCGGAACTGGATCGACAGCAACTACCAGGTTGAGGGCGATCTCCGTCGCGAGGTGCAGGCGGACATCCGTCGCAAGATCGAGATCGGCTGCTACCAGGGTGTTCGGCACCGCCGCGGTCTGCCGGTGCACGGGCAGCGTACGCAGACCAACGCTCGCACCCGTAAGGGCAAGAAGAAGACCGTGGCCGGCAAGAAGAAGGTCGGCAAGAAGTAGCAGCCTGATCAGCCCTGGGGTGAGTGAACCCCCGGGCCGGGTACCACATCTTTAGGAGTTTGAGGCAATGCCGCCAAAGGGCCGCCAGGCGACCACCGCGCGTAAGGTGCGCCGCAAGGAAAAGAAGAATGTCGCGCATGGGCACGCGCACATCAAGAGCACCTTCAACAACACCATCGTGAGCATCACCGACCCCAGCGGCGCGGTGATCTCGTGGGCCAGCTCCGGACAGGTTGGCTTCAAGGGCTCGCGTAAGTCCACCCCGTTCGCCGCCCAGCTCGCCGCCGAGGCCGCCGCGCGTCGTGCGCAGGAGCACGGCATGCGCAAGGTCGACGTCTTCGTCAAGGGGCCGGGCTCGGGCCGTGAGACCGCGATCCGTTCGCTGCAGGCGACCGGACTCGAGGTTGGCTCCATCCAGGACGTCACGCCGGTGCCGCACAACGGCTGCCGTCCGCCCAAGCGTCGTCGCGTCTAGGGACGTCGACGCGTCAGTCCCGTTCACGCGGGGCCGATTCATACCAGTGACCGTCATATAGCGGGCGGTCGTGGGAGAGGAAAAGAAACATGCTCATCGCTCAGCGTCCGACTCTGACCGAAGAACTGGTCGGTGACCACCGGTCCCGGTTCGTCGTGGAGCCGCTGGAGCCGGGTTTCGGCTACACCATCGGTAACTCGCTTCGCCGTACGCTGCTGTCCTCGATCCCGGGGGCGGCGGTGACCAGCATCCGCATCGAGGGTGTGGAGCACGAGTTCACCTCCGTCGAGGGCGTCAAAGAGGATGTCACCGAGATCATCCTCAACCTCAAGGGGTTGGTCGTCAGCTCCGAGCACGACGAGCCGGTGCTGATGTACCTGCGCAAGCAGGGGCCGGGCGTCGTGACCGCCGCGGACATCGCTCCTCCGGCCGGGGTCGAGGTCTACAACCCCGAGCTGCCCATCGCCACGTTGAACAGCAAGGGCAAGCTGGAGATGGAGCTGACCGTGGAGCGGGGCCGGGGTTACGTCTCCGCCGCGCAGAACAAGCAGCCCGGGCAGGAGATCGGCCGGATTCCGATCGACTCCATCTACTCGCCGGTGCTGCGCGTCACCTACAAGGTCGAGGCGACCCGTGTCGAGCAGCGGACCGACTTCGACCGGTTGATCCTGGACGTGGAGACCAAGCCGTCGATCCGTCCGCGGGACGCGGTGGCGAGCTCCGGCAAGACGCTGGTCGAGCTGTTCGGTCTGTGCCGGGAACTCAACGTCGACGCCGAGGGCATCGACATGGGACCCTCTCCCACGGATCAGGCTCTCGCGGCGGACCTCGCGCTGCCGATCGAGGACCTCAACCTCACGGTGCGTTCCTACAACTGCCTCAAGCGGGAGGGGATCCACTCCGTCGGGGAGCTGGTCGCTCGCTCCGAGCAGGACTTGTTGGATATAAGGAATTTCGGCGCGAAGTCCATCGAGGAAGTCAAGCAGAAGCTTGTCGACATGGGGCTGTCGCTCAAGGACTCACCCCCCGGGTTCGACCCGGTCAGCGTTGCCGACTCCTACGAGTCCGAGGACGACGAGGACGAGGCGTACGTCGAGACCGAGCAGTACTAACACACCGACACCGCGGGCTCTGCGCCGCGGGATCGTCCCGACCCGGATCGTGTGACCGGGGGCGACGAGCACAAGGAGAACTATGCCCACCCCAACGAAAGGCCCGCGCCTCGGAGGCGGTCCCGATCACGAGCGGCTGATGATGCGCAACCTCGCGACATCGCTGTTCGAGCACGGCCGGATCAAGACGACCGAGGCCAAGGCCAAGCGCCTTCGTCCCTACGCCGAGAAGCTGATCACGCTCGGTAAGCGTGGCGACCTGCACGCTCGCCGGCAGGTCCTGACCAAGATCTCCGACAAGAGCGTCGTGCACGAGCTCTTCACCGAGATCGGGCCGCGTTACGCCAACCGGACCGGTGGCTACACCCGTATCACCAAGGTTGGGCCGCGGAAGGGCGACAACGCCCCGATGGCCGTGATCGAGCTGGTGGAGGCCGGACCGGCCGGTGCGACCGCGGGGGCCCAGGCCGCCGCCCGCGCCGCCGCGGCGGAGACCGCCACCAAGCCGGCCGAGGCTCCCGCGGAGGAGGTCGAGGCCACCGAGGTCGCCGAGTCCACCGACACGGCTCAGGCCGAGGAGCAGGCGGCCGAGAGTGCCGCCGAAGGCGCGGACACCGACGAGGCGCAGAAGGACAAGAGCGACTCCTAGGATCGCGCTGGTCTCAGCGAGTGAATGTGATCGGATGCCCGGTCCCCATGTCGGGGCCGGGCATCCGGCTTGTGTGGGCGGGGAGTTGACGGTGGGAGAGACGACGGAGGCTGGCACGGCCGAGGAGCCGGCTCTGGTGCGCCTGCGGCTGGACATCGCCTACGACGGCGCCGAGTTCTCCGGATGGGCGGCCCAACCGGAACGGCGCACCGTGCAGGGCGTGCTGGAGAAGGCCCTGGCGCGGGTATTGCGCATCGACCGGCCCCAGCTCACCGTGGCGGGGCGGACCGACGCCGGGGTGCACGCCCGGGGCCAGGTCGCGCACGTCGATGTTCCAGCGGAGGTGTGGGACGCTCAGGAGGGCAAGCTGACCCGACGTCTGGCCGGGGTGCTGAAGCCCGACGTGCGGGTCTGGTCCGTCGCTGCCGCACCGGCCGGGTTCGACGCCCGGTTCTCCGCGCTGCGCCGGCGCTACGTGTACCGGGTGGGAGACGCCCCCGGAGGGGTCGATCCCCTGCGCCGCCACGACGTGTTGTGGCATCGGCGCCCGCTGGACCTGGAGCGCATGAACCAGTCCACCACCGCGCTGGTGGGTGAACACGACTTCGCCGCCTTCTGCCGTAAACGAGAGGGCGCGACCACCATCCGGGAACTCCTCCGGTTGGAGTGGCGCGAGGCCGGCCCCCACCGCTACGACGCCACGGTGGCCGCGGACGCGTTCTGCCACAACATGGTGCGCGCCCTCGTCGGTGCGATGCTCATGGTCGGCGATGGCAGGCGTGAGCCGGACTGGCCGGGGGAGGTGCTCCGGGCCGGCGTCCGGAACTCCGGCGTCCACGTCGCCCCGGCGCACGGCCTCACCCTGGAGGAGGTCACCTACCCCGGCCCCGGTGACCTCGCGAGCCGCGCCCAGGAGACCCGCCGGGTCCGTACGTTGGACGCACCGTAGTCGGGCCCGCCGCTCCCACCATCAGGATTTCTCCACCCTCTCCGCTGGAGCGGACCCAATCCGCACCGTTGTCGAGACTCGTGCGTAGCTGAGCGTTCCGATCACCAGGCCGACGCCCCACACCAAGTAGGCGGGCACGGAGACCCAGAAGAAGGGTTCCGGCAGATCCAGTCCGCCGGACGGAGGGAAGGGGTTTCGGCCCTGCAGTCGCTCCAGCACCATCTGCCCGGTCATCACGCCGAAATAAGCGACCATGGTCACGCCGAGCACGGAGCCGCAGCCGATCAGGAGCCGGCGCGGAACCCGGCGGCCTCGCAGCAGAGGGACCCACGCCGGCCAGATCCTTCCCCACCGGTGCACGAGGGCCAGGGGTAGGAGGATGCCGGCGAGCAGGAATCCGACCTCGAACACGATCATGCTCGGGCCGCCGGTGAGCGGGTTGGTGTCCAGGCCGACCACAAGTTGGGCGGCCAGTCGGACCAGGCACGCGGCGACCGCGGCGTAGCCGACGGCGACGACCCAGCCTGGAGTCTCCCGTGGCGGTGGTCGATCTCCGAGGTCCCCGTGGGTGGCGTTCCAGAAGCGCCACGTGTGCAGGGCGACGAGAGACGCGGCGACCACACAGCCCAGCCGGCTCAGTGCGCCCAGCGGTTGGAAGTCCATGCCGAGCCCTGGGAGAACACCGCTGACCAGGTCCAGCAGGATGAGCGCGGCCGCGCCCATGAGTGTTGCCGCGATACCGGCCCCCGCTATGGCGACTGTCAGTCGGGAAACCCGTGCCGGGCGGCCCCGCTGCAGAAGGAACTGCGCCACGACAGCGCCGATGGCGAGAACGAGCACGACGATTCCCGA
This sequence comes from Spiractinospora alimapuensis, assembly GCF_018437505.1. Taxonomy (NCBI): domain Bacteria; kingdom Bacillati; phylum Actinomycetota; class Actinomycetes; order Streptosporangiales; family Nocardiopsidaceae; genus Spiractinospora; species Spiractinospora alimapuensis. Next base: position 4,242,425 of record NZ_CP072467.1, read on the forward strand.
AGACCCGGTGAGCATCACCAGGTCGGGCCCCATCGCCGACATCGGCACGTCGACCACAGTCAGCCCGAGGCGCGCCACGGCGTAGCCGGCCAGCCAGACCACGGTGAGGACGGTCAACCAGCGCCGGGGACGAGCTGGGCTTCCGAGGGTTCCGGGAACTGCCGCTGCGGTGGACATGCCGTGACGGTAACCAGGCGAGCACCGCCGACACCTCACCCGCAAGAGGGAGTTCGCGCCCCACGCGGGGGAGAAGCTCACGCTTCACGGGAGGTGGGTGCCTCGACAACGAAGAACAGGAAGATGGTCTTGGTCGAGAGAGCGTCGAAGTCCGCCGGGAAGTGCTCTCGTCCGGCGGGGTCGAGTCGCGGCTCGCTGATGGTGGATATCCGGAAGCCGGCGGTGGTGAAGGCGTCGATCATCGCGTGCAGGGGGCGACGCCAGAACATCATCGGTACACGCTGTCCGCCGAACTCCCAGTCGAAGTAGTAGCTGGTGGTCGCGTAGTAGTCGGGGCGCGGTTCCTGGATCGTGTAGGCCACGAACGGGTGGTCCACGGACGCGATCAGCCGACCTCCCGGCCTGAGCACCCTGCGCAGCTCGGCCAGGGGCGGCGCCCAGTCCTCCAGGTAGTGCAGCACGAGTGACGCGACGACGTCGTCGAACGTGTCGTTCCCGAACGGCAACGGCTCGCGCAGATCGGCGACGTGCAGCGCGGCGTCGTTCCCGAGCCGTTTCCGCGCCAACGCCAGCATCCCGGAACTGACGTCGATCCCGGTGACGTCCGCACCCCGGTCACCCAGCTCAGCCGCCAGGCTCCCGGACCCACACCCGACATCCAGGATCCGCCGCCCGGCCACGTCCCCAGCGAGATTCACCATCGCGGGCCGCTCATAGTAGGCGTTGACCAGGCTGGTCTCATTCTCCGCCGCGTACGCCTCAGCGAAGCTGTCGTAGTCGTTCACCGGTCTTGGGTCGCTCCTGGACGCGTCAGTCACACCTGCCATCGTCGCAGCCACGGGACCACCCGCGCACCTGCCGTCGAGCCCCCGCACACGAGAAGTTCTTCAAAGGTCACGCTTCGCGTGGCGTTCTCTCTTGTGGCGGCTTCGGTGCCGTGGGTGTGTGGTTGGGGGCCTGGTGGGGGGTGGCCGCCCCGCCGGAGGGGTGTGGTGGGGCGGCCACCGGGGTGCCCCGTGCGTCGGGTCGGTGTGACGCGCGGGGGGTTTGTTAGGTGGTGGGGTGGTTGTGGGTGGCGAGTCGTAGCGCTACCTGGTCCTCGCTGCCCAGTGGGTATACGGCGTCGGCGACGCGCCAGTGGTCTCCGTGCCATTCCGCTAACGGGCTGTTGTGGAGGTGGTAGGTGCGGATGTGGGTTCCGTTGGGGAGCTGCTGCCAGCCCATGTAGACGTCGCCGTGTTTGAGGAGTTCGTTGAGCAGGCGATCCTTGGGGGGCATGTTCACCGCTCGCGTCCTCTCTGTGCGGGGATGAGGCGGGGGAGGTGGGCGGTGACGGTGCAGTGGTCGTGGTGGGTGATGGTGGTCCAGGTTTCCGCCATGGCGGCGACCAACTGGAGTCCGTGGCCGTGTTCGGCGAGGGGGTGGGGGCGCCTGCCCCATTGGGGTGTGGTGTGGGTGTCGTTGCCCTGGTCGGTGACGCTCACCAGTGCGCGGGTGGGCTGGATTTCTGTGGTGACGGTGAAGGTTCCGCCGAGATCTCCGCTTCGGGTGTGTAGGAGGGCGTTGGTGGCGAACTCCGACACCACCAGCACGGCCTCACCGATCGCGTGGGGCTCCACTCCGCGGGCGGAGAGTTCCGTACGGACCCAGGCGCGGGCCAGTGCCACGCTCCCTGGCAGGCCAGCGAACCTCTTCGTGGTCATGACGTCACCCCCACCACGGGCAAGGGACCGGTCGCGAGGATCGACGTCACGGTCGAGGGGTGGTCCAGAGTGGTGCCACAACCCCGACACCAGGCATGCGATGGGCGACGGAACAGGTAGGGACGCACCCGCGAATGACGGCGACGCGCACCACGCGAAGCCGGGGGTACAAGAAACCCGCCACCGCGGGTTAGGGTTCTCGCTGGCATCAGTCCTCCTAAGACTGGTGTCCACGCCCCCGGACGTAACTTCGTCGCGGGGGCCTGTCAGTGAGTGACCTTAGGTGCGATGGGTCCGCTGACCATGTACTTGAGTGAAGGCAGAAACCCGTACTTTTGTGCGGGTTAGGTGATCCCTGCGCGCGCAGCAAGGGCACGGAGTTGGGGAGTGGAGCGTTGATGCTCTCGCCTGAGCAAAGTTGTCAGAAGTTCGGTCGAATGCGCGCCGTAGCGGATGAGCTCCGGGGAGAGCTGTTCGGCCTCCAGCAGTGTGTTCACCGCTGCGGCATCCATGCGTTTTTGCGCGTAGGCGCGGGCGAGGTCTAGGTGGACCTGCGTGCGACGCCCCACTAGCCCGGGAGGAAGGGACGTCACCGCGATCCCCTCGCCTTCGCGAATTGCCATTTCGTGTTCACCAACCGTGACCGCAGTAGAAATGGTGTGAATCTGCACATTCGTCGGTCCGAAAGCGGTGCCGTGCAGATTCGCATCCCGTCCAAGACGATTGGCGGCTCGACGTGCTTGGGAGAGTAGTCGCGGCACTGCCGCTCTATCGAATTCGGCTGCCGCTGCGGTGGCTGCAGCCAGATGCAGTCCGCCATACACGCTGAGCTCTTCAGGGCGGTCCCTGTGCATCCGGCGTTCAAGAGCGTGCGCCGCGCCCATCGCCAGTTCCGCGGCTTCGCCCGGTCGCTTGCGGGAGATGAAGATATAGCTGAGCCGGTAGGCGCCCACCGCGCTGAGTAGAGGGTCCTCGGCGCTCTCCGCAGCGAACATTGCCCGGTCCGCCGCCTGCCACGCAAGGTCAGTGACCCCCACGCGTCGGAGAACCGCGGCGGTCGTGTTGTACACCATGGCGCGTGTGGAGCAAATAGCAGGATGATCTGTGCTCCGGCTGTGGGCCGCTGCTTCCACCCGTTGAATGAGCCTAGGCAACCGCCGTCCGACGTCCTCGTAGCGCGTCGCTTGGTATGCCGCATAGGTCCAGTCCGCCTCGCGGCGCAGGCCTTCGGCGTTAACCGGTTGTGTGTCGGATTCAGCGAGTGTCGCTTCTAGGCCTGAATATCGCATCATCGCACGTTCGATTTCTTCGACCGCAGCGAATCGCATATCTCGCTCGTCGCCTTCCGTTCCCGTTAGATCCGCGATATCGACACGAAGGACCTCGGCAATCCGCGTCAGTACGGTATGGGAATCCACCTTGCGTTTGCCGCGCTCCACTTGGGACAACCAGGACTCCGAACGACCAATCAAGCCAGCCAGAACTTCCTGCGAGATACCGCGCCGGCGTCGGTTACGCCGAATCATCTGGCCCCTGCTGACGGTGTCCATATGCCCGTCCTCGTCTCAGCTACGTCGCTGTGGTCCGGAGTGTGTTGATGAGGGTTTCCCAGGGGGGGATTCGTCGGTGGTAGGGCGCGGTGGGGTCGTGGATGAGAGTGACGGAAGGGATGGCTCTGAGGGTGTTGAGTGAGTTTTGGAAGGCGGGGTGGGATGCGAGTTGGGGTTTGCAGTGGGGGACCACGATTGTGGGGACGTCGTAGCCGACGAGCTCGCACAGGAGGCCGATGGCGAAGCAGTCCGCGATGCCCTGGGCGAACTTGTTGGTGGAGTTGAATGTGAGGGGACATGCCACCACAGCGTCGGCTGGCGGCAAGGACGAGCCGGTTCCCGGCATTCGATAGTCCACGCGGACCGCTTGCCCGGTGATCTCCTCAAGAGCGTCCATGTCGTGGAACCGGGTCCCATTAGGTGTTGAGACCACGCCCACCCTGTAACCCTCAGCCTGAACAGCCCTCACCAACGACACCAACCCCTCGGGGGCAGGCGCGCCAGAGACCACCAGATACAGCGTTCTCACCCCCATACCCCGAAGTATGGCCCCTCCCGGCCATACGCGCGATCCACTCTCCACAACCGGACAGGACAAGCGATCCGCCGACAGAGAGGCAAGAACTGGCGGAGAATGGCGAAAGCGCAGTCCCGAAGCCGCCACGCCCCGCGTGACCTTCTCCCTCGGTGGCAACTCCGGTTCGCTCCGCACCCTCTCGACGGCCTGGTGCCGGGTTTCCTGCTGGCGTCCGTCGTGGTCGGACGACTACGGTCTCCCCATGCCGTCGAACACGAACTTCGTGTGTCTGCCTTGTCGGCGCGTCGTTCGGGGGGCGTTGTGGCCGAAGCGGACGCGGGTGTGTCCCACGTGTGCTGAGCCGATGGTGGACGCGGGGCCGCAGGTGGCGGTTCCGCGGCGATTGGACCGGTCAGGGTGGCGGGTGTTCGGTGCGGTGCTGGAGGCGGGGGTGACGTTTCACTCCACCTGTGGGTGCTGCGGCGACGGCCCGGGGTACCGTCCGCGCACGCCACGGGAGTTTCGGGACTGGATCCGGGACGACGAAAGCTAGGGTCCGTTTCCCCTTGATCCCCCGCGTCGGTACGGTTCCGGCATGGCCAATCCCGCGCGTCGCCCCCTGCTCTTCCTGGATGTCGACGGAACACTCCTCCCACTGGGTGGGGCGCAGCCGCCGACGACCCCGGACCTGCTGGGGCAGTGGCAGCACATCTTCAACCCACAACTCGCCAAGCTCGTCCCGGGGCACGGTCCTCGGCTTCTCGCGCTGCCGTGCGAGCTCATGTGGGCCACCGCGTGGATGCACGAGGCCAACGAGGTGATCGCCCCGATGCTTGGCCTCCCCGAACTCCCCGTGTGCGACCTGCCGGAGGTCCGGGTGGGCCAGGACGACGAGACGCTGCACTGGAAGACCCAGGCCCTCGTCGCGGCCGCGGCCGGCCGTCCCTTCGTCTGGGTCGACGACGAGATCAGCGACCACGACCGCGCCTGGGTGGCGGACAACCACCAGGGCGAGGCGCTCCTCCACCGGGTCGAGTCCTCCGTCGGCCTCACCGACGACGACTTCACCGCCCTCACCGTCTGGCTGGAGTCCTCAGCCGGCTAGTCCGCCAGCGCCCGGTCCCCCAACGGGGTGAAGGGCACGGTCAGGAACTCCTCACTCAACTCGGCGAGTGCGTCGGCGCCCTCGTCGGGGTCCTCGGGGTCGGTGGCCAGCGCGAACACGTGGTACCGACCCCACGTCAGACCGCTGGCCGCACCGCCCGCGCTGTCGGTCTCCGCGGCGGGGGAGTCCTCCGGACCGGCGAGCCCCGTGAACCACTCTCCGGCGTCGATGTCCTGCGCGTCAGCCGCCTCCGCGGCGGCCGCGTCGGTCGGGAAGGCCGCCACTCCGACCGACACCGCGGTGTCACCCGCTTCGTCGGCGTAGACCCCGCGCACCACCTGTCGGCACTCGGTCTCCTCCAGGACCGCGGCGAACGCCCCGTTGCCCGCGTCGGCGCAGGAATCCGCGTCGTCGCTGTGCAGCAGCGAGTAGGAGTCCCCGCTCTCGGTCTCGACGGTCTCGGGGAACAGGTCGTCGGTGGACAGTGCCGAGGTGTCGGTCTCCTCGTTCGCGACCAGTGTCACGTCGTACCCGGTCTCCGCCGCCGGAGGCTCGGAGCTGGAGGCGCTGCTGCCGATGAGGAACGCCGTGGTTCCCGCCACCCCGAAGAGCGCGACGCCGGCACCGACCAGGATCACCCACCGCCAACGCGACGGCCGGTGGAGTTGTTGGAGTTCGGCGAGGTCGTACGTCGCCGTCCCTCCCGACGGCCGAGGAGCCCCGGGCTGGTTGGAGGCGTGCGGTCCGCTGGGCGTGTGGGGGAGTGCCGGCGGAGGTGTCGCGCTCAGGTGGAAGCCGACGGGATTCCCGCCAGGCCGACGCCCTGCAGGGGGAGGCGGTGGTGGTGATCCCGGGGTGGGAGACGCCTGGGGTGGAGGAGGTCCGCCAGCGGCCACGTGCGGCCCGGTCGCAGGGCGTTGCGGCCCCGACGGTGGCGTGCCGGGCGGCGGCCCCTGGACATGTGGTGGCCCCTGCGGCGGACCGGGTGGCGGGCCACCCATGGGGGCGTGTCCGGGGTGCGGGCCGGACGGATGGTGCCCGGGCGGAGGTCCGTGCGGCACCTGAGGACCTGACGGGGGATGCTGTGGTCCGGTTGGCACCGGCCCCGCCATCCCCGGCTGGCCCGGCATCGGGCCCAGAGGCGGCGGTTGCCCCGGCGGCGGTCCCGGAGGAGGCCCGGCGTTTGCGGGCGTATTGGGGCCCGTCGTCGGCGCCGGGGGGTAGCCGGGGGCGAGTAAGTCGGGAGGTGGTTGGGGCGGACGGGGCTGCCCCTCCGGCATGTTCTCTGGCGTTTGCGGTTCGATGACGGATCTCCGGAGATGCAGACGGCACGGTTGGGGGAATCTCGTCGCTGGGCTGGGCCGATACTGTGTCGACCAGCGCCCGTCAGAGGATAGCTCGAGTGGCCGAAGCACTCCCGAGGACAAGGCATAATGGCGTGAAGGAGAATCATCGAACGCGGTGTGGCTACCAATAGCCGCGGGACCAACGGGTTAGGATCCTGGGGCCGTTTTGACCTGCGACGCCGTTAGTCGGTAGGATTCTTGGTCGTTGTGCGTTGAGCTGGGCCTGAACTGTCTCACCAGTCTGGGAGGCAGCGCCACTGCCAAGCGCTCAGCGCATGCGGTGCGTCCGCGACCGGACACCGTGATCCAGTGAACGCGCGTCCCCATCAGCATGACGATGGAACGCGAACTCAAGACGAAGGCTAACGATCGTGCGCACATTCAGCCCGAAGCCCAGCGACGTTCAGCGTCAGTGGCACGTCATCGACGCTTCCGAGGTCGTGCTCGGGCGGTTGGCCAGCCACGTCGCCACGCTCCTGCGGGGCAAGCACAAGGCCTACTACGCCCCGCACATTGACACCGGTGATCACGTCATTGTCATCAACGCCGACAAGGTGGTGTTGACCGGCAATAAGCTGGAGCAGAAGCGTGCCTACCGCCACTCCGGTTACCCGGGTGGTCTGCGCTCCGTCTCCTATGGCGAGCTGATGGAGAAGAACCCCGAGCGGGCGGTGGAGAAGGCCGTTAAGGGCATGCTCCCCAAGACCTCCCTGGGTCGGCAGATGGCCAAGAAGCTGAAGGTGTACTCGGGCACCGAGCACCCGCACCAGGCCCAGCAGCCGGTCCCCTACAACATCACCAAGATCGAGCAGCCCGCGCAGTAGGCGGGGCGCCACTATCAGCACGAGGAGTACCGTGGCCGAGCCCACCGGCACCGAAGGGGTCGTTGACGACGCTTTCGCGGACGACAGCGAGTTCCCCGCCCAGTACACGACCGAGACCCCTGACGAGCCGGGGCACGGAATCGTTCCCGCCGCGGCCGGCCCTTCCGTTGGCACCGGCCGGCGTAAGCAGGCGATCGCCCGTGTCCGTATCGCTCCCGGCTCCGGTGAGTGGAAGGTCAACGGCAAGCCCCTGGAGGCGTACTTCCCGGACAAGGTCCACCAGCAGGTCGTGAAGGAGCCGCTGGTCGCCCTTGGTTTCGAGGAGGGCTACGACGTCTTCGCGCGGCTCACCGGCGGTGGCTCCAGCGGCCAGGCCGGCGCGCTGCGCCACGGCCTCGCCCGCGCGCTGAGCTCGCTGGACCCGGAGCACAACCGCCCGCCGCTCAAGAAGGCCGGATACCTCACCCGCGACTCGCGGGAGATCGAGCGTAAGAAGGCCGGTCTGAAGAAGGCCCGTAAGGCGCCGCAGTACTCCAAGCGCTAGTTGCGCCTGGCGCCGTGTCGGCGGATCCCCCAGGATCACCACACGCCGGTTCCGCGGCGGCAGAATAGAAGCGATCATTCCGCACGGACCGCCACCACCGTGGCGGCCCGTGCGGACGTGTTTTCGGGGCCTGCTGGCCGGTGACGGTTCTTGCAGTGGGTATGTGTCGGGAGAAGGGACGGCGGATCATTGGGCCTCTTCGGGACTGATGGCGTACGCGGTGTCGCTGGTCGAGACCTGACAGCGGATCTGGCGCTGCGGCTGGCGAACGCCGCCGCGAACGAGCTCGCCGGATCCGAGAGACCCGGCGGCCGTGCCCTGGCCGTGGTCGGGCGAGATCCGCGCGCGTCCGGAGAGTTCCTCGAGGCGGCCGTGACCGCGGGCCTGTCCAGCGCGGGCGTGGACGTCATCCGCGTGGGCGTGCTGCCGACCCCGGCCGTCGCCTACCTCACCGGGGTGCTGGAAGCGGACCTCGGTGTGATGATCTCCGCCAGCCACAACCCGGCACCCGACAACGGCATCAAGTTCTTCACCGCCGGCGGGCACAAACTGCCCGACGCCGTCGAAGAGGCCATCGAGGCCCGCATGGAGCTCCCGCCCGACTACGTGCGGGGCGGGCACGTCGGACGGGTCAGCGACTCCGGCGACGGGGCCGACAAGTACGTCGCCCACCTCCTGCACGCCGTGCAGCAGCCGCTGGCGGGCCTGCGCGTCGTCATCGACTGCGCGCACGGAGCCGCGAGCGACGTGGCGCCGCGTGCGCTGCGCCAGGCCGGCGCCGACGTCGTCGTGATCGGCGGTACGCCGGACGGCCTGAACATCAACGAGGACTGCGGCTCCACCCACCTCGGCCTCCTGCAGGCGGCCGTGACCCGCGAGGGCGCCGACGTCGGGCTCGCCTTCGACGGCGACGCGGACCGCTGCCTCGCCGTCACCGCCGACGGAAGTGTCGTCGACGGCGACCAGATCATGGCTGTACTGGCCGTGGAGATGCAGGAGTCCGGCCAGCTCACCCAGGACACGCTCGTGGTGACGGTCATGTCCAACCTCGGGCTGCGCCTGGCCATGCGCGAGGTGGGGATCCGGGTGGTCGACACCCCCGTCGGCGACCGCTACGTTTTGGAGGCCATGCGCCAGGACGGCTACGCCCTGGGGGGTGAACAGTCCGGACACGTCGTCCTGCTGGAGCACGCCACCACCGGTGACGGGATTCTCACCGGCATGCGACTCCTGGCCGCCATGTCCCGGCGCGGTATCCCGCTCGGCGACCTGACCAAGGTGATGACCCGGCTTCCCCAGGTCCTGATCAACGTGCGCGGTGTCGACAAGAGCCGCGTCGACACCGACCCCGGCGTGGCCCGCGCCATCGCCCAGGCCGAGTCGGAGCTGGGCCAGACCGGACGAGTGCTGCTCCGTTCCAGCGGAACCGAGCCCCTGGTCCGCGTGATGGTGGAGGCCGCGGCCCACGAACACGCCCAGAGCGTCGCCGAACGCCTGGCCACCGTGGTGCGCACCGAACTCGCCCTGGACTAGGGAGTCGGCCGAACTCGCTGTTCCAGGAGAGCGCGCCCCATCAGGATTTCTGCACCCCCACCGGGATTACGGCACATCCAACCGGTGGGGTGCACTTCGACCCGCTAATTCGGGGTCGACAACACCCACCTGAGGTCGAGCTCCACGCTGATGCCCGGGGCTGCCGGAGCTCTCCTCGTCCCCGAAACCACCGAAGCCGCAGGTCTACTACCACGCCGACACCGCACGGTCGGTGTGTGTCGTGTTCGGTTCGGTGTCGGGCGAGCGACACGCACGGGAGCTACGGCCGGGTAGAGAAGCGTTCTGGGGGACCGGCTCAGCCGAGGTCGCCTGTGGCGTGGAGTTGGTCGAACAGGACCTGGTCCACAGGGGCGACCCGTGGGCGGTCGGCGTAGCTCAGCCACTCCATCTCGGCGATCTCACCCTGTGGTGTGGGATCGCCGTCGTGGTCGGCCGTGTAGCACGCCATCCGCACCACCGCGTCGCTGCCGTACCCGTCGGCCGGAGCGTCGAAGGTGCCCACGTGGACGGCGGTGCCCCCACGCAGGTTGACCCCCAGCTCCTCCTTGACCTCCCGGAGCAGGGTGTCGAGGTCGCCTTCGCCGGGTTCCCGCTTCCCTCCGGGGATGTAGAAGAGGGTCTTCCCGCGCGACCGTGTTCCCAGGATCCGTCCTTCCAGCAGCGTCACCCACGCCACGGTGTCGACCAGTATCGCCATCGCCACCCCTTGTTTCCCCTGTCGGACGCTCGCCATTGAAGCATGCCGACGCACCGCGCCCGACAGTCCCGCTCACGGGCCGGCGGAGAGTTCGCCCTGGTGTGGTACGTGGCACCAGGGACGAGTCCGGTCACCGTAGGAATGGGCGCCGACGAGCATCCCACCACCCAGACCGCCGAAGGCGAGCCCCCCGAAGAGCGTCATCCAGGTGACTCCGGCGGGTGAGGTGAACGGTTCGGTGGCCCGCGGGGCGGGCAGCGCCCCCAAGCCGGTCAGCGACGCGTAGGTCACCAGGACGACCCCGTACAGGGCCAGGCCGACGCCGAACATCCAGGCCGGGAGCAGAAGCGTCAACCGCGGCACCCTGGAGCCCCCGAGGAACGGCACCCAGCGGGGCAGCACCTGGCCCCAGCGGTGGACCAGCGAGAGCGGCAGCAGGATCCCCAGGGTGGAGGCGAGCACGGTGACATCGACGCCGAGCGCGGCCAGCGCGTCGACCAGCGGCGAGTGCCCCTCGTTGACGGCCTGCCAGGCCGTGGCGGTCACCCCGAGCGCGTCCCCTCCCAGGGTCCAGACCGACTTGGTCACGGCCCAGGGGAGCAGGCCACCCAGGAGGAGGTACACGGTCAGCAGGGTCTGACGGCCCGCCGTGGAAGCCCCGGGGTAGCGCAGCCGCGCATGCCCGGCTTCCGGGTGCTGACGACCGCAGCGGACGCAGTTTCCCCGGGCCCGACGCCAGTGGACGAGCGCGGTGGGCACCAGTAGGCACACGACCAGGGTGTGCAGCACCACCTGGAGAGAGCCCGCGACGCTGTCGACTCCGGCGCCCGCGACCAGTGTCACCAGGTGGGCGGGCAGGCTCAGCATCCCGGTGGCGAACGCTGGGATCGCCGCCGTCGTCACGATCGGCACGAACCATCCGCCCGGTGGGTCCGCTCGTCGAACGGCGGCCAGACAAGCGCCCGCCGTCCCGGCCGCCAGTACGGCCAGTGCTCCCAACGCCCACGGGGCATAGTCGAGCGAGGGCGACCAGGGGACTAGGCTCCCGGCGCCCATCCAGCCCAGTTGCGCGACGGCGAGGACGACGCAGCAGACGACCGCCAGGCGCGGTGCCCAGTGCGGCCACGTCCGTTGTACCGATGCGAGACGCGTCGCCCCGTTCGAGTTCCCCACGGTGTGCCCCGATCAGTTGGCGCGGGCGTGGTCAGCTACGCCGGCGCCGGTTGTAGGCGTAGGCGACGACCAACAAGAGGAATGGCCACGCCGCGAGAGGGCCGTAGGTCCAGAAGACCTCGCCCGCCTCCTCACGCTCAGGCAACGGCGTGCGGTCGGTGACGCGCTCGCTGTCGGTCATCACCGCCAACGAGGAGTCGGGGTTGATCTCGGTGATGGTGTTGGCTTGGTACACGGCGAGGACCACCAGCCCCAACAGGACCAGAGCTCCCGTGACCGCCGGAACGACCGCTGCCCTGACCGGAACACTCCGCCGACCCACACCGGGCACCCAGTCGGGAAGGCGTTCCCCCCACCGGTGGACGAGGCCCAGCGTGAGCAGCCCGAGCCCCACCGACACCACGGAAAGCATCAGCATGTACCAGCGCGGAGTCCCGTCCACCGTGAGGTCCCCGCTGAACGCCCCCACCGCGCGCCACACCGCCGAGGGCAGGACGCACACCGGCACCGCGTACGCCGCCACGACCTCCCACCACGGAGTCCCGGGAACCACTCCGTGTATCAGCCGGCCGCCGCCATCCGACTTTCCCGTACCAGAGGAAACCCCGTGCGCCATGACTCTCTGCCCTCCCGCTGGACGTCGGCCCCGGACCGGCCGCGATCGCGGTCCTCATGCTGCTCCGCGCCAGCCCCCCGCGCTTCCCCCGGGAAGGGGATATGCGCCGCGACAAGGACCGTTCCAGCGCTCAGGCCGGATTGAAGGTCCGCCGAGCCGCGGTCACGTTGGGACGTCACGATCCGCCCTCGTGGTGGGCATCCAAAGCCCACGCTCGGTCACCCCAAGCGCCGCGCGCCCCGCACCAAGCGGCAGGAGCCGTCCCGACGTCCGATGGACGTCCGGCTCCCGACTCACGACACCTCGCCCCAACGGCCGCCCACACATGAGGGTGAGCCCGCCGTCACCAGGCGTCTGACCCTCGGTCGCATCCGCGCGGCAACGTCGTGGCCGGTCACTGACCGGCGTTGTTGTCGCCGCCGAGGAGAGCCGGAGCGGAGGACGGTCCCCGACCAGGCCGACGCTGTCTTCCGGTCGCTGGACGGAACACTCCGAGGGGCACGCGGACGCGTGGCCGGTGCGCCTGGCCGTCGGCGCTCGGTCGCTCGCGTCGCGGCGGTGTGCTGGGGTGACATCCTCCGGTGCGGGTGGGCCGACACTGGCTCACGTCTCATCGCGCGTAGTCTCGACCCCAGCGTCCGCCGAGCCTCACGGCGCATCCGTGGTCGGAGTGCGAGTGGACGCGGCGTTGTGCCAGGGCTCCGAGATCGGGGGCGTGCTACGCACACTGGTGGTCTGGCGGTTGGGAGGCGGCAGCGCTGCGAGGCGCCCGTGTGGTTCCGCAACACGCGACCGTTCGCCGGGGACACGTCACAGGTGTTCGGGCGGACGACCGGTCGAACGATGATTCGTCGAGTCCCTTATGGCATACCTGGCGACCGATTCCTCCATCTCCCTCCGGTGGACGGATTCTGAGGATCGTAGTTCCCCACTACTGGCGCCGGCCGCACTAGTAGTGGGGGCGCGCCAACAGAGGAGCGAGGTCGTGCCCCCTTCGGCCGCTGGGAATCGCCTCAGCCTTCTCCCGATTGGCCGTCACCCGGCACCACCCACCGTCGGTGGCGGCTGGGGATGCCGTGGAGTGCCCGGTCGACGCAGGACTCCTGCGTCACTGCCGGGCGATGGCGGGTGCGCCTCCGCGTAGGACGTACTTCTGGATCTTTCCGGTGGCCGTCTTCGGGAGTTCCTCCACGAACTCGACCTGGGTTGGTGCCTTGAAGTGGGCGAGGTGGTCCCGGGCGAAGCCGATGATGTCCTCGGTGGTGGCGGTGTGGCCGGGGCGGAGGACCACCGCGGCGCGGGGGGTCTCTCCCCAGCGTTCGTGCGGGACTCCGACCACGGCGACCTCCTGCACGGCGGGGTGGCGCAGCAGGACACCCTCCACCTCGATGGAGGAGATGTTCTCCCCGCCGGAGATGATGACGTCCTTGATCCGGTCCTGGATCTCGACGTAGCCGTCGGGGTGGGTGACCGCGGCGTCACCGGTGTGGAACCAGCCGTCGCCCATCACCCGGTCGGTGGCCTCGGGGTCGTTGTAGTAGCCGGCCATCACGACGTTTCCGCGGACCACGATCTCGCCGAGGGTCGTGCCGTCCCACGGCACCTCGGTGCCGTCGTCGGCCCGGACCTTGAGCTCTCCCGAGGTGATGAGCTCGACGCCCTGCCGGGCCTTGAGCCGTCCGCGTTCCTGTACCGACAGACCCTGGTGTTCCGGGCGTGACTCGCACACCGTGATGAACGGCGTGGTCTCGGTCAGTCCGTAGATGTGGGTGACGGTCCACCCGAACCCGTCCTCGAGACGTTCGATCGTCTCCGACGCCGGCGACGCCCCCGCCGTCACGACGTGGACTCCGGACGGGACGGAGCCCCGCACCTCCTCCGGGGTGTTGGCGAGCGTGATGAGCACCGTCGGCGCGGCGCAAAGCCAGGACACCCGCTCGGTGCGGATCAACTCGAAAACGCGGCGCGGGTCGACGGCGCGCAGACACACGTGTGTGGCCGCGGCCGCGGTCACGATCCAGGTGTAGGTCCAACCGTTGGCGTGGAACATCGGCAGCGTCCACAGGTACCGGTCGCCGATGCCCATCCGCAGGTGCAACAGGGTTCCCACGACGTTGAGGTACGCGTTGCGGTGTGTGATCATCACGCCCTTGGGGCGTGCGGTCGTCCCGCTCGTGTAGTTGATGGTGAGCAGGTCCGTCTCCGCGATCTCCGGGGCGACGAACGTCGGGGCCGCCCCCGCGAGCAGAGCCTCGTAGGACTCCCACCCCTCGGCTTCCCCCTCGAGCGCCACGAAGCGTTCCACCCCGGGCATCTGGTCCCGTACCCCGTCCACGGCGGCGAGCTGGTCGGAGTGCACGCACAGCACCTTGGCGCCGGAGTGGTTGACGATGTACACGAAGTCCGCCGGGGAGAGGCGGTAGTTCACGGGAACGAGCACGGCGCCGAGCTGCGGCACTCCGTAGAACGACTCGAGCTGCGCGTGGGTGTTGGGCGCGATGTAGGCGACGCGGTCTCCCTTGGCGACGCCCATCGACTGCAGGGCGGCCGACCAGCGGTCGCAGCGGGAGAAGAACTCCTCGTAGGTGTAGCGGAGGTCCTGGTCGACGACGGCCTCCCGTTGTGGGTATAGCCGCCGCGTACGTCGAGCGAATTCCAGCGGAGTGAGCGGTGTTTCCATGGACGCCTTCTCCCCACTTTCCCGAACCGGGACCACCGAGGCCGATGAGGTCGAACCTACGGTTCTGGTTCCGGAACGGCAAGACCCCGCTCCGGCATGGTTCTCGGAACGGGGTCATCGCTGTGTGGCGGGCCGGGTCCGGCAGCCGCCGGCTACTCCACGGTCACGCTCTTGGCGAGGTTGCGCGGCTGGTCGACGTCGTTGCCCTTGGCCAGGGCCAGCTCACAGGCGAAGATCTGCAGCGGAACCGTCGCCACCAGAGGCTGCAACAGCGTCGGCACGTCGGGGAGCTCGATGAGGTCGTCGGCGTAGGGCCGGACCGACTCGTCGTCGGCCTGCGCGATCACGATGGTGCGCGCCCCGCGGGCCCGGATCTCCTGGATGTTGGACACGATCTTGTCGTGCAGCACGCCGCGCCCCTCCTCGGAAGGGACGACCACGACGACGGGCAGCCCCGGCTCGATCAACGCGATGGGCCCGTGCTTGAGCTCACCGGCGGCGAAGGCCTCGGCGTGCATGTACGCCAGCTCCTTGAGCTTCAGCGCGCCCTCGAGCGCCACCGGGTAGCCGACGTGCCGGCCGAGGAACAGCACCGTCTCACTGTCGGCGAGGGACCGCGCCAGGTCACGGGTGGGCTGCATGGTGTCCAGCAGTCGCTCCACCGAGTCCGGCATGGCCGCGAGCTGCTCGATGATCGTGCGGATCTCGTCGCCGTACTTCAGCCCGCGCACCTGGGCCAGGTACAGGCCCACCAGGTAGCAGGCCACGAGCTGGGTGAGGAACGTCTTGGTGGCGGCCACCCCGACCTCGGGTCCCGCGTGGGTGTACACCACGGCGTCGGACTCGCGGGGGATGGTGGAGCCGTTCACGTTGCAGATCGCCAGGACCTTTGACCGCTGTTCCCGGGCGTGGCGCATCGCCATCAACGTGTCCATGCTCTCGCCCGACTGGGAGATCGCGATGACCAGCGTCTGCGGGTCGAGGATGGGGTCCCGGTACCGGAACTCGCTGGCCACGTCCACGTCGCACGGGATACGGCACCAGTGCTCGATGGCGTACTTGGCGATCAGCCCCGCGTGGTAGGACGTCCCCGCCGCGATGATCACGATCTTGTGGATGTCGCGGAGGTCGGCGGGGGAGAGCCGCATCTCGTCCAGGGACAGCGTGCCGTCCTCGCCCAGCCGCCCCAACAGGGTGTCGGCCACGGCGCGCGGCTGCTCCATGATCTCCTTGAGCATGAAGTACTTGTAGCCGCCCTTCTCGGCGGCGGACGCGTCCCAGTCCACGTAGTACTCGTTGCCCTCGACCTGGGTGCCGTCGTAGTCGGTGACGCGCACCGAGTCGCGCCGCAGCTCCACGACCTGGTCCTGGCCGAGCTCGATCGCGTCGCGTGTGTGGGCGATGAAGGCCGCCACGTCGCTGGCGATGAAGTTCTCACCCTGACCCCGCCCCACGACCAGCGGCGAGTTCCGGCGGGCCGCGACCACGAGGTCGGGGTCCTCGGTGCTGACGGCGACGAGGGTGAAGGCCCCCTCCAGCTGCCGGCACGTGCGTCGCATCGCGGCGGCGAGGTCGCCGTCGCCGGCGCTCTGCAGTTCGTCGCTGAGCAGGTGCGCGGCGATCTCGGTGTCGGTCTGGGAGTGGAACTTGCTGCCCCGCTCCTCCAACTCCACCCGCAGCCGCGCGAAGTTCTCGATGATGCCGTTGTGGATCACGGCGACCCGGTTGGCGTTGTCCACGTGTGGATGCGCGTTGACGTCGGTGGGCGCGCCGTGGGTGGCCCAACGGGTGTGACCAATGCCAATCCCGTCGGCGGGCGGCGGGCTTTCGGCGAGCGCGTCACGGAGGTTCTGGAGCTTGCCGGCCCGCTTCTCCGTGCGCAGGTTTCCGTCGGCCAACACGGCCACCCCGGCGGAGTCGTATCCGCGGTACTCAAGGCGGGAGAGGCCCTCGACGATAATGTCTAGCGCCGGCTGCGGCCCGACGTAACCCACGATTCCACACATGTGCGCCAGAGTAGCCAATAGGTGAAGGTCCTGTGGCCTCTCAACTGGGTATTCAGTCACAGTGTCGCACCCGCGCGCGTGCGCGGAAGTCCGATCCCATCGGAGCGCGCCTGGTGGGGCGCTGTCTGTCCGGATGGGGGGTGTCAGTTATGGTTTCGGGCGTGTCACAACCGACGCGCAACGGGTTTGCCTCACCATACGTCGAGCTCGACCGCCCCGCGTGGGCGTCGCTGCGAGCCGCAACACCTCTGTCGCTGACAGAGGCCGACCTCCAGGATCTCCGGGGGCTCAACGATCCGATGTCGCTGGACGAGGTCCGCGACATCTACCTGCCGTTGTCCCGCCTGCTGAACCTCTACGTCGCCGCCACACGTGCCCGACACGAGGCCGTTCGCGGGTTCCTCGGTGAGGACGACCGGCCCGCGCCGTTCATCATCGGCATGGCGGGCAGCGTCGCGGTGGGGAAGTCGACGATCGCGCGGTTGCTGCGGTCCCTGCTGGCGCGGTGGCCGGACCACCCCAACGTGGAGCTCGTGAGCACCGACAACTTCCTCCACCCGAACCAGGTCCTGACCGAGCGCGGGCTCATGAGCCGCAAGGGCTTCCCGGAGAGCTTCGACCGCAGGGCCCTGGTGCGGTTCGTGTCCGAAATCAAGGCGGGGAAGCCACGGATGGACATCCCCGTCTACTCGCACCTGGCCTACGACATCGTGCCGGGACAGACGCAGGAGGTGCACCGCCCCGACATCCTCATCGTCGAGGGCATCAACGTGCTCCAACCCCCGCCGATCGGGAGGCTCGGCGTCGCGGACTTCTTCGACTTCTCCATCTACGTCGACGCCAAGGTCGAACACGTGCGCACCTGGTACCTGGAACGCTTCGAGGCGCTGCGACGCACCCGTTTCTCCGACCCCCGCTCCTACTTCCACAACATGGCCGAGTTCGCCGACGACGAGCGCGCCATGCGGTTCGCCCGGCGCACCTGGGCGACGACCAACGAGGTCAACCTGGTCGAGAACATCGCGCCGACCCGCGGCCGGGCCACGCTCGTGCTCTACAAGGACGCCGACCACCAAGTGCAACGCGTGCGCCTGCGCAAGACCTGACCCTCCCTCCGACAACGCGCCGACACCTGGCCGGGGAGCCCTCCACCGCGCCCACGGGCCGGCATGCTGGGACGGGACACGGCGAGGATCCGGGAGGGCGCATGCGCGAGGCACATTCCGTTGACGTGGTGCGGGCCGCGGAGGGCCAGCTCATGGCACGGCTCCCCGAAGGAGCGCTGATGGCCCGGGCCGCCGCCGGGCTCGCGGTGGCCTGCGGTCGGGTGCTCGGCCGCGTGTCCGGCGCGCGCGTCACCCTTCTCGTGGGAAGCGGCGACAACGGCGGGGACACCCTGTTCGCCGGCGCCCGGCTCGCCCGACGCGGCGCCGCCGTCCGGGCGCTGCTCGCCGGCAGCCGCGTGCACACCGGTGGACTCGCCGCGTTCCGCGGAGCCGGAGGCCGGGTCGTCGACCTCGAACACGCCCAGACGACGATCGACACAGCCGACCTCCTCGTGGACGGGCTGGTCGGCATCGGAGGACGGGGCGGCCTCCGGGCACCGCACGCCGACCTCGCCCGAGCCGCGAACGCGGCCACGGCGCCGGTGGTCGCGGTCGACCTCCCCAGCGGGATCGACGCCGACACTGGCGAGGTCGACGGGGTCGCGGTGTGGGCGGACGTCACCGTCACCTTCGGCACCCACAAGCCGGGACTCCTGATCGACCCGGGAGCGGAACACTGCGGGGTGGTGGACCCGGTCGACATCGGACTGGGGCCGTGGTTGCCGGACCCCCGAGTCGTGTCACCAACAGCCCACGACGTGGCTGGGGCCCTGCCCCGGTTGGCGCCGGAGACACACAAGTACACGCGCGGCGTGCTGGGCATCGCCGCAGGCAGCGGATGGTTCCCCGGAGCCGCGGTGCTCGTCGTCGGTGGAGCGTTCCGCGCGGGGGGAGCCGGACTCGTCCACTACACCGGAGACGCCGACGTTCGGGCCGAGGTGCTGCGCCGGTGGCCGGAGACGGTGGTGGGGGAGCCCGGTGCGACCTCGGCCGTCCGCGCCACGGCGTGGGCGGTGGGCTCCGGGCGAGGAACCGACGGTGACGCGGAGGAGGAACTGGCGGAACTCCTGGCGGAAGACACCCCCGTACTTCTGGACGCCGACGCCCTCACCGTCGTCGCCCGCCACCCCACACTCGTCACCGAACGCGTCGCCCCCACGGTCCTCACCCCACACGCGGGAGAGCTCGCGCGGCTGCTTCCGGGAACCGAGCGCGAGGCCATCGAAGCCGCCCGCCTCGCCTACGTGACACGCGCCGCCGAGTTCTACGGAGCGACCGTCCTGCTCAAGGGCTCGACAACAGTCATCGCCGACCCAGCGGGACCGGCGATCGTC
This sequence comes from Spiractinospora alimapuensis, assembly GCF_018437505.1. Classification (NCBI taxonomy): domain Bacteria; kingdom Bacillati; phylum Actinomycetota; class Actinomycetes; order Streptosporangiales; family Nocardiopsidaceae; genus Spiractinospora; species Spiractinospora alimapuensis. The sequence continues at coordinate 4,261,357 of NZ_CP072467.1, forward strand.
AACCCGACCGGAACAGCGCTGTTGGCCACCGCGGGCAGCGGTGACGTCCTGTCCGGAATGATCGGGTCATTCCTGGCGGCCGGGATGGAGCCCCGAACGGCCGCGATGTCGGGCGCGTTCCTCCACGGGCTGGCCGCCCGGCTGGTTCGTGACGGTGCTCCAATCTCGGCATCGGACCTCTTCGAAGGAACGTCCTTGGCCATCAACACGGTCAATGCCGCCGCTAGGACGTGAACTTGCCGATCGTCGCCGCGAACCGCTCCGGATCCCACATCCAGTCGTAGGTCTTGGGGTTCCCCCACCCGGTGATCCAGAGGTCGCAGAGCTCCGGGCTCTGCTTCAGGAGCGGGACGAGGTCTCCCTTCAGGTGTGGCGGAAGCGCCCCGGACCAGAAACCCGTCACCATCTCGGAGAAGGTGGCAGCGTGCTGGCCCTGCTGCTCCCAGAACGTCTCGAACGCGGCCTTGCCCCACTCGGGGGTGAACGCCTCACCCTCCGGCACGCTCTGGATCGCGTCGAAGTAGGCCTGGGAACACATCACCGAGTTGCCGACGCCCTGCAGACTCCGAGGATCGGTGGACACCACGACATCGGCGAGCCCAAGAACCCAGCCACCGCCGGGCAGCCGACCGACGGGATTACGGACCCGCGGCTTCACTTCGACCGAGATGGCCGCGTTTCGGTCGGCCAGTGTGGCGTTCGCGGCCCGTTCGGCCAAGTCGGGTAGGTGGGTGGCGAAGCGTTGCCGCATCACATCCCAGATCTCCTGGCTGCTGGCATGACGCGACAGCTCGGAGCGGCAGTCGAGTGGCTCGCCGGGATGCGCGGTAACACAGACGCAGAAGGCGGCGCCGTGCGCGGTGAGCTGGGGAGCGGAGTAGACGTTTCCGCTGTCCTGGAGGGAAACCGACTCGACGCCGAACTGGTTTCGGTCGTCCACCGGATCTTCGTAGTCGAACACCGTCGCCTGCGTGACGACCACGGGTGCGGCACCACTCTCCCGGTGGGGATCGTCATGGAACAGTTCCCCGAGTTCTCCACCGCCGACCGCGACGACGACCAGGTCGTACATGCGGGTGAAGTACTGGAGGTCGCCGACCGTGGCACCTGTGATCACGACCCGGCCGCCGCGGTCCTCGAAGTACTCCAACCAGTCCGACATCTTCAACCGGTTGTCAACGGCGACCCCGGCGCCGTCGTTGCTGTGTCCACCGAACGCGATTTCGGGACCGCTCAGGGGCCGTACCGAAAGGTGCGCGCCGGGCAGTTCTGTTGGATCCCCCCAGTGGTGGAAGAAGAGGCTGTCCTGACGCTCCATCGAGTAGACCTCTGGGAACGTGATGGCCAGGGGTGCCGGGCGACCAGCCCGGAGTTCTCCGCTGGATCTCGCCGTCATCATGGTGACTTCGTGTCCCGCGGCAAGCAGTTTGTGAGCGAGAGTGAGCCCGCTGTAGCCGGCACCCACGACAAGGATCTTGCGCATTCGTGCTCCTCCTGCACACCCGGTGGCGTTCTCCCGTTGCCGAATTGAGGGACTATGCTTCCACACGTCACCGATTCGCACTGCGGAAAGAGCGAATTATCTGCCCTCTTCCTCATATGTGAAGTTCTGGACTCGAACGCTCGGGGTGGTTTCCCGAAAACGACCTGTTGGTGTGGATGCCAGATCCCGGTCGCGTGGCGACGACCAGCGCGTTCCCATAAATGATCTTGTGGGTGGTGGGTAGCGTCACTTTCTGGTTTTCGTCACCTACAGAATCAGGATGTGTTGGCGACCCAAAACGCGGTTCGACCGTGCGCCTTGACCTCGACGAAGCGTCGCTCCAACTGGCCGTGGATATCGGGCGCCTGCGGAGTGGTGCCCCCTCAGGTTGGCGCGGTAGAAGTTCACGGGTGCCTCCGCGTTAGCCCCCCACGCCCACCAGCGAAACGCGTTCCCGAAGACCGAGGCGCCCCCTTTCCTCCGGTCGTCGGTCGGTGCTGGGTGGGGAATGGGTGGCCACTCCCGTGGGTGAAGGGTTCGCGATAACGTGGGCGAATCACCCCCAATGTCCGAGGAACGTGATGCCTGAGCAGGCCATGCTCGCGCGGGATCTGGTGCTGCGCGTTTGTGCCAGTTCCACGGAGTTCGACCGTGGGTGGCTCAAGGAGGGGCGTAAGGCGGTCGTGCCGTTCGACGCCGCGAGGGATCGCGGTCTCGTCGATGGGATCGTCGCCGCGGGACACGCGATGGGCGTCGACCGGCTGCTCGTGTGTCGCACGCGTGGGGAGTTCGCTTACGAGCCGGTGACACAGATCGAGGTGCGTACCAGCGCGCTCCTGGGACTGATTCGCAGTTGGGGACGTGAGCCGACGGACTTCCTGGTGGTCGTCGAGGATCAGTCCTGCGCGGTCCTGGTCACCGCGAGTCGGCTGACGGTCGTCGCTGGCGAGGTGGACTTCGTACGGGCGGTCGTCGGCGACGACCTGGCGGCGGCACGCGCGGAGTTCGCCGAACACGCGCGGGCCAGCCGGGAGAGCAACCTCGAGGACGCCGCCGAACTCTACGGGTGTACCAAGCGTGGGCCCGCACACGCCCGGAACCGGACGCCGGCTCCCGACTCCGCGGAGCGTGTCGTCGCCGGCGCCGCCGCCCGACGGTCGTCGTCGCCGCGGCGGGCCGCCCTGTACCGCTCCACACGGGGGTTGCTCGGATGGGTGGCGCTCGCCGTGTTCGTCGCTGGCGCCGTCGCGATCGACGAACTGTCGATGGCCCTGCCCCTCACACTCGGCATGCTGTGGCTGTTGGTCCAGCTCGCGTGGCTCGCGCGCTCGCGCACGCTGAGTTTCGCGGCGCTGCCCCGGATGATGGCGCTCGGCGCCCTGTGCGTGGTGCCGGTCGCGATGGTGGAACGGGCCCTCGCCGGGGTGATTCCCGGACTGTCCTACGACGATCCGTATGCCTACGCCTACATCGCGGTCCCCGTCGAGGAGGTGGGGAAGCTCGCGCCCGTGCTCTTGGTGTGGCTGTTCGCCCGACGGCGGTTCCAGCGGTTCGCCGCGGTGGACTACCTCCTCTTGGCCGCGGCCTCCGGCGCCGGATTCCACCTGGTGGAGCAGGTGGCCAGACACGTCTCCGCCGACGGGGTTCTGCCGGCGATGCCACCCGAGCTGGGCCTCTTCACGTTCCTTCCCGGCGGAGTGGTGCTCGCCGAGCATGGTGTTCACTTCTCGGGCCACGCAGTGACCACAGGGCTGGTCGGCGTCGCGTGCGGGATCGCCCTCGTGGGGTGGCGACGCTACGGGCTCGGGCTGTGGCTGTTGCCACCCCTCGCCCTGTGGATCGCCGCCCTCGAGCACATCAACGTCAACGCGGCGACGATAGCGGTCCTGCAGCCAAAACCCGCGACCGTCGTCATGTACGCCGCGATCGGGAACGGTCGATGGACACCGGCGATCCTGGTGCTGCTGATCCTCGTGGCGGTCATCCTGGACTACCGCGTGTCACACGGTGCGGCGCAGGATGTTCCCCCACTTCCTGGTGAGCCGCCCCTCGGCCGCGCCGCCCGCTGGGCCTACGGCCGCGCCATCCGGTTGACGGTTCGCGTCCCCGGCGACATCGCCCCCGTGTTCCGACGCCTCGCCCTCGACTGGGCGTGGGCACCGGTCGTCGTCGTCGACACCGCGCGCAGGATCACTCACGAACTGATCGTGCAGCTCGCCGCGGCCCGTTGCGGTCCCAGTGCGCAGTGGGACTGCTGGCGTTTCCTCCGAGCGCGGAGGGAGCACGCGATGGGCGCCACTCGCGCGGGTGGTCGTCCGTGGCGACGCTCGCCCGACTCGGAGGACCTGACCGAGCAGGCGACGAGCCTCACCCTCCGCCTTGGTGTCGCGACCGCGGCCGCCGCGCTCGGCGCCGGAGTCCTCCTCGGGGGGTTCGAGCCCCTCGCGGGGCAGGGCGCGGCCCCGGCGGCGTACGCGGCGATCGCCACCGACACGCTCGCCGGATTCGGCTCCGGCCTGGCGGGGGCGGACCAGTGGTGGGCCGTGGCGATGCCCGTCGCCCTCCTGATCCTGCTGACCAGCGGCTGGGGATTGCCGCACGCGTCCCCTGATCCCAGCGCCCTCCTCCGCGCGCCCCTGCGCCGAACCTTCTCCCTCCTCGGTCAGTTCGCCCCCGGCCAGATCCCCTACACCACAGCCGCCCTCGTCGGTCCTGTCACCCCCCGCCGCCTCACCTCCCTCCTGCGCGCCCCCGACCGGGCCACCACCCCCTCCGATCACGAGAACCACTACCCGTGAACCCTGTGGACGTGTGTCGTCCGGGCGCGGACGGATCCGTCCTCCCACGCCCGGTGGTGGCGTCGCGTGGGACGCGCCGCTCCCATTTCCTTTCTGTATGGCGCCCAAGAACGTCGCGCTTCGTCCGGTTGCATCCTGGGTCGGCGGGTGCCTGCCGATTGCGGTGGTTCGGTCAAGCGGCGGCGTCGTTCGCGTGACTGAGGGACGCCGCGCTCACCGTCCCTGAGTCGCCCAGTCCGTGGCTCCGCCAGATCGTCGCGGGCCGCCTGGGCCAGGCCCGTCCGTCCCCCAGCTCCGAGCGGGGGCTCCCGATGGACGTTGCGCCTTCGTATGGGGCTGGGGTGGTCGGTGCGCTCGACGGCGCGCGCCATCGGCGACCGAACTCCTCCCCCCGTTGACGCGGGCTGAGCTGGCGGGACAGGGCTCGGCGCGGTGCCAGAATGGAGGCATGTCCATGCCGAACAGTGCATCTGAGCGCACGACGGAGTCCGGGCCGGTGGTCGCGGGGCAGGCCGAGGCTCGGATTGACCTGGGTGCCATCCGATCCAATGTCGGTGAGCTGGTTCGGCGTGCGTCCGGGGCCGCTGTCATGGGGGTGGTGAAGGCCGACGGCTACGGGCACGGGATGGTGCCGGCGGCACGGGCCATGCTCGCGGGGGGCGCCACCTGGTTGGGAACCGCGTTCGTCGACGAGGCGCTCGCGGTTCGGGCGGCGGGCATCACGGCGCCGACCGTCGCGTGGATCGTCCCGCCGGGGACCCCGCTGGATCAGGCCGTCGCGGCGGACATCGACCTGGGAATCAGCGTCATCGCGTCGATCGATGACGCTGCGGAGGCGGCGCGGCGCGTTGGTCGACCGGCCCGGGTCCACCTCAAGGCCGACACCGGATTGGCGCGCGGTGGGATCAGCCCGCGGGACTGGGCGCATGCCGTCGAGGCGGCGGCGGACGCGGAGCGGGCCGGGCACGTTCGGGTGGTCGGGGTCTTCTCGCACTTCGCGTGTGCCGACGAGCCGGGTCACCCGTCCATCGCGCGGCAACTGGACGCCTTCCAGCTCGCGTTGAAGACGGCCGAGAAGGGCGGGCTCCGCCCGGAAGTCCGGCACCTGGCGAACTCCGCGGCGACGCTCACCCTCCCGGAGAGCCACTACGACCTCGTGCGCCCGGGGATCGCCGCCTACGGTCTGCACCCCATCCCCGAGCTGGACGACGGCGCGTTGCGGCCGGCGATGACGCTATCCGCGCCGCTCATGCTGACCCGCTCCATCGACACCGGCCAGGGGGTGTCCTACGGATACCGCTTCGTCGCGGAACACCCGACACGGCTCGGTCTGGTGCCGCTGGGCTACGCCGACGGCGTCCCACGGGCCGCGACCAACACCGCCGAGGTGAGCGTCAACGGTGCCCGTTTCCCGATCGCGGGAACCGTGTGCATGGACCAGTTCTGCGTCGACCTCGGTGACCAGCCGGTGGAGGCCGGCGACCGCGTCACTCTCTTCGGGCCGGGGGAACAGGGGGAGCCCACCGCCCAGGAGTGGGCCGACCGGTTGGGAACCATCCACTACGAACTGGTGACCCGCGTCGGCGGCCGGGTGGCCCGTCGCTACGTCGGCGGTTGACCGCACGCGCGCCGTGGGGCATGGACAGGTGGGCCGTAGCTCGTGAATCGACGAGGATCTCTGGTCGCGTTCGTGTCCGTCGCCGTCGTGGGCGCGATGGCCTGGGGGGAATGGGCGTGCTGGCGGGCTTCGAGACAGGAGTACCCGCGACGCCCGCCGCCGGCCGGCGACCGCGAGGCCATCGTGGTGCTCGGCTATCCCAGCGGGGCCGGCGACTGGCCCGGCCTCGTGCAGCGCTACCGGGCACGCGTCGCCGTGCGTTCTCGCGCCCCCGAGGCGAGCCGGAGCGTGTTGGTGTTCACCGGCGCCGGCTCTCGGCGGGGCGCCCGGCGCTCCGAGGCGTCAGTCATGGCCGAGTACGCGGTTCGCCACCTGGGGGTGGACCCCGCGGACGTGGTCCTGGAGGAGCGGGCCACCACTACGTGGGAGAACATCATGTACTCCCTGCCGCTGGTCGGGTCGTTCCCCGTCGTGAAGGTCGCGTCGAACACGTTCCACGCGCGCAAGGCGCGACGCTACCTGTGGCGCCAAGCTCCCGCCGTCGCCGTCCGGCTTCGACGGACCCGCGATCACCGGTTCGGGGAACTGTTCCCGCTCAAACCGCTTCTCGCGCTGTATCGCCGATGAGGGAGCGATCTCAGGAGGGTGTCCGAGGAGGTGTGGAACCTGCCTACCCTGGATGACGTGTCCAGTGTGGAAACCCGCACCGCGGAGACCGACACCGCGATGCGTGACCTTGGTCGGGAACTCGCCGAACGCCTCCGCCCCGGCGACGTCGTCGTGTTGTCCGGCCCGCTCGGTGCCGGCAAGACGACGCTCACACAGGGGATCGGTTCCGGCCTTGGGGTGCGCGGGCCGATCACCTCCCCGACGTTCGCTCTCTCCCGACGTCACCCGTCCTTGGTCGATGGCCCGGCACTGGTGCACGTCGACGCCTACCGGCTCGGGGACCCCGACGAGCTGGAGGACCTGGACCTGGACGCGACCATGCCGGACTCGGTCACCATCGTGGAATGGGGTGAGGGCGTGGCGGACCACCTGGGTTCGGAGCGCCTCGAGGTCGGCATCGTTCGCCACTCCGACGACACGCGCACCGTGACCCTCACCGGCGTCGGAGCCCGCTGGGCCGACACCCCCGCGACGCAGGAAAGGTGACCCGAGTGCTGCTCCTCGCGTTCGACACCGCCACCCCGGCCGTCACCGTCGCCGTGTGCTCGGTGGACGGCGGCGACGCCACGGTCCGTGCCGAGCGGACTTCCGTGGACGCGCGGCGGCACGGTGAGCTGCTGGCCCCGAGCATCGCCGACGTGGTGCGCGCGGCCGGGGCCACCATGACCGACCTGACCCACATCGCCGTCGGGATCGGACCGGGCCCCTACACCGGACTTCGGGTCGGGCTCGCCACCGCCCACGCGCTGCGTGACGCGTTGGGCATCCCGTGCGTGGGCGTGCCCACCCTCGACGCCCTCGCGAAGTCGTCCGGGCGCACGGAACCGTTCGTCGCCGCGACCGACGCCCGCCGCAAGGAAGTCTTCTGGGCGCGCTACACCGACGCCGACACCCGGGTGGGGGACATCGCCGTCGACCGACCCGCCGATGTGGAGACCGGAGGGTTGCCCGTCATCGGAGCCGGCGCGGCGCTCTACCCGGAGACCCTCGGAGCCGGGCAGGATTCGTGGGAGCCGACGCATCCGACCGCGGCCGCGCTGGGAACCTTCGCCGTGGAGCGTCTGGTCACCGGGGCCCCACTGCCCGAGCCACATCCGCTGTACCTGCGACGCCCCGACGCACAAGTTCCCGGGGCCACCAAGAGAGTCCGACAATGGCAGCAGCAATGACGCCCGTCCCGGCCTACCGACTGCGCCCCATGCACGCCGACGACCTCCCACGCGTGCTGGACCTGGAGCGCCGGCTCTTTCCCGCCGACTCCTGGAGCACCTCCATGTTCCGCGACGAGCTCCGCGCGGACGGCCGCTACTACCAGGTTGCCGAGATCGTCGACCCCGAACCCGACCAGCCCGCGGTGATCGGCTACGCCGGCCTGCGCTACGTGCCCCCCGAGGGCGACGTCCAGACCATCGCCGTCCACGAACGCTGGTGGGGATCCGGAGTGGGCACCGCCCTGCTGACCGCGCTGCTCACCGAGGCCGAACGGCTCGCGGTGACCGACGTGTTCCTCGACGTGCGCTCCGACAACCCGCGCGCGCAACGGCTCTACCAGTGGTTCGGGTTCACCGAGATCGGCGTCCGGCGGGGCTACTACCGAGATGGTGTCGACAGTGTCGTGATGCGTCGACAGCAAGCGTCCGTGGGCGCCGTGGACAACGATCGAGGGGAAGACTAGCCATGACCGGCGAACCACTGGTGCTGGGCATCGAGAGCTCCTGCGACGAGACCGGGGTCGGGCTCGTCCGCGGCTGCACCCTGCTCGGTGACGACGTCGCGTCAAGTGTGGACCAGCACGTCCGGTTCGGTGGAGTCGTCCCCGAAGTGGCGAGCCGCGCGCACCTGGAGGCGTTGCCCGCCACGATGGACCGGGCGCTGGGCCGCGCCGGTGTCACCCTCCGCGACGTCGACGCGATCGCCGTGACCGCGGGCCCCGGCCTGGCGGGGGCTCTGCTCGTCGGGGTCTCGGCGGCGAAGGCCTACGCCCTGGCCCTGGACAAGCCGCTGTACGGAGTGAACCACCTGGTGGGGCACGTCGCCGTCGACCAGCTAGAACACGGACCGTTGCCCAAGCCGGTGGTCGCGCTGCTCGTCTCCGGCGGGCACACCTCCCTGCTGCTGGTCCGCGATCTCGCGACCGATGTCCGGCTGCTCGGTGAGACGGTCGACGACGCCGCCGGTGAGGCCTACGACAAGGTGGCGCGCCTACTCGGGCTGGGCTACCCCGGCGGTCCACGCATCGATGGCGCCGCGCGAGAAGCCGTGGGCGCCAGTCTCCGCTTCCCCCGCGGCAAGTGGGGCGACGGCACCTACGACTTCTCGTTCTCCGGCCTGAAGACCGCGGTCGCCCGGTGGACGGAGGACGCCGAGGCCCAGGGGTCCCCGGTTTCCGTCCCCGAGGTGGCCTCCGCGTTCCAGGAGTCCGTCACCGATGTTCTCACCCGCAAGGCCGTCGACGCCTGCCGCGACCATGGCGTCGAGCACCTGGTCATCAGCGGGGGCGTCGCCGCGAACTCCCGTCTGCGCACCCTCGCCGAAGAACGCGCCGAGGCGGCCGGCATCCAGGTGCGTGTCCCCAGACCGGCCCTGTGCACCGACAACGGCGCGATGATCGCCGCCCTCGGCGCCGAGGTGGTCGCCGCGGGCCTTCCCCCGTCTGCCCTGGACCTCGCCACCGACACCTCGCTCCCGGTCCAGCAGGTCCTCGCCGCGTAAGACGCGCGGTCCGGGGCCCCGTTTCGAGAGTTCCTCCCCTCATCGCTCCGCGTGAGCTCGCGCGCTGGGGGTGAGGCGCCCGACGATGGCGGGGGCCTCGTACGGCCGGACGAGTACTGGTACTGCCCCGTCTTCCCGGATGCGGCGACGACGTACGAGTGAACTCACTGGGACGGCGGAACGACCTCCGCTCGGTAGGGAACGTGTGGTCACCTGCCGCGATCGCGCTGGCCGACGAGAAGGGCACCTCGGTAGTGACGTGCGGGCGATCGCCGCCGGGCCGTGCGTGGAGGCGATGTCGCTCCATAACCACGTATCCGGCAGGGACGGCCTCGACGGGATGGTGGACGCTGTGGAGATCGCGCCACAGAGCCGGAGGCCGACTGGAGGACGGCCATGCCCCTGCTCGGGTCGCCTCGGCCTACGTCGGGTCGCCATCCCGAGGCCGTGGGCCCGCTGGACTCCCGCGGCGAACACGCCGGCGACCCTGCCCCCCACCACGGCGCTGTCCCCGGTGCCCTGCGTGACGGCGGGTTCTCCGTCCCGATGGCGGCGCACGCCGTCGCCGCGATCGACAGCCAACTCCGTGGCTTCGTGGTCCAGGAGCTGAGTCCGCCGTTCGCCACGCCGCCGAGTTCGACACGGTGGCCGTCGGTGTCGCGCGGGGCCTGCCGGCGGGCGCGCACCGGCATCCGCCCTCACGCCCGACGCAACACCCCAGCGGGGCGAGCGGTGACGACGGGGCTACCTGACACACGAAGAAGGGGGGATGGACGAATGGTCGTCCATCCCCCCTTCGTGTCATGCATGGGGGAATGAGGAGATCAGTCCTCGTCGTCGTCCTCTTCGACGGCGCGACGGGCGGCGTTCTTGGCGACCTTCTTGCCGTCACGGCCGGGACGCAGGAGCGCCTCGGCGAGGGCCAGCATGGTCTCCTCGAGCGCCGCGAGGCGCTTGGTGATGTCGTCGTGCGACGTCTCGACGGCGTCGCTCACCGTCTCCTCGAACTCGTGCCGGTCGGGACGACGGCGCAGCTCCTCCAGCAGTGGGTCCAGCGTGTCGCCCAGGCGGCGGTCCAGCCCGTCGAAGCGGTCGGAGTGGTCAACGACCGGCCGGTCCTCCAGGACGCTGAGCCGCCGGTGCACCTCGCTGACCTCAAGCGTGGCGGGCAGTTGGCCCAGGCGCTGGCTGAGGGACTCCAGCCGGTCGTCCAGCGCCTCAAGGCGGCCGTCCACGCCCTCGAAGTGCCCGTGCACGCCCTCGAACTTGCCCTCGATCCCGCCGGTACGACCGTCGAGACCGTCCAGCCGGCCATTCACCGCGTCGATCTTGCCTTCCAGGCCCTGGAAGCTGCCCTCCCAGTGGCCCTCGAAGGTGTCCACGCGCTCGCTGAGCTTGGTCATCGCCGTCTCGAAGTTGGTGCTCAGCGATTCCCGGACCCGCTCGGTGCGGTCGGTGATCTCGGTGAGGTGCTGGTCGACCCGCGTTCCCACGGCCTCGCGGTCCTGCTCGAACCGTTCGGTGAGGGCCTGAGCGGAGGCATCCACCATCTCCCGCACCTCGGTGATCCGGGCCTCGGTCGACTCCGTGAGTCGCGCGACCGCGGAGGAGGCTTCGCTGACGACCGCCTCGAGTGCGTTTCGCTGCTCGTCGGAGTGGGTCGTGAGCGCCGTGACGTGCTCGGAGATCGCCGTGGCCAGCGAGTCGTGCCGGTGGTCGGTGTGCTGGCGCAGTTCCGCGCGGGCGACGTCCAGCTTCTCCCCGAACTCGGTGCGCAGCTCGGCGATGGAGTTCGCCATGTCGCCGGCCCGGCTCTGGGTCTCGGTGGAGAGCGTGGTCAACGCGTTGCTGGTGTCGCTGACCGCGGCGGTGACCTCGGCGTGGTTCTCCTCGGCCTGGGTGGTGAGACGCTGGGCGCTCTGGTCCACCTTGGCGGTGAGCTCCTCGTGCCGCTCGTCGGCGCGGGCGGTCGTGGCCTCGTGCTGTTCCCGCGTCCGCTCGCTGAGGGCGGAGAGGGAGGACTCCAGCGCGGTGGCCCGCTCGGTCAGGGCCTCGACCGCGGTGTCGAGCTGCCCGGCCCGGGCCTCCAGCGTGCTCTGGAGGGTGTCGACCCGTGAGGTGAGGGCCTCGAGCTGGTCGGCGGTGCGCTGGTTGGCCTCGGTGATGGTCTCCAACCGGCCCAGCGCCGTGTCGAGGTTCTGGGTGACGCCGTCGATTCCGCCGCGCATCGCCGGAAGCTCCGACAGCGGCGCGATACGTTCACCGACACGGTCAATGTGCTCGGCGAGGGTCTCCGCCCATTCCGGGGGCCGACCAGTGAGTTCCTCCAACTGCCCCTGAACGGTGGTCACCGCCTGGGCGAGTGCGGAGAACTCGCGCTCCCGAAACTCGCGCAGCAGCCACTCCACGCCTTCGAGGCGCTGGCGCATCTCCTCGGTGACGGCGCCCTGCGACTGCTGTTCGGAGAGCTGGTCCTGCGCGGCGCGGGAGAGAAGATCCCGCATTCGGTCGGAGATCCCGGTCTGTTCTCCCCCGTTGAGGAAGTTCTGATTCAGGTGGTCCACCGAGGTGCTCCTTTTCGGTGTTGCGCCTCCCACCCACCGGGCTCACGTGGATGGGTGGATCGATCGCCGCCCGGAGGGCCGTTCCGGGGCGGAGGCTCCATGACGCGCGCATCCCTGGGGGGTTCCCTGCGGCGCGATGTGGAGGCGGTTTTTCCGCGCAGCCCAGACCAGTGTGCTGGCACGGACATTCCCAACCGTGAAATCGGTCGGGCACGGACAGTCTAACGATAGGAGCCCGGTGCGATCAGAAGAGGTGACAATGCCGAAATCGGAACGGGGCCACCCATCAAGGACCGGAATGCATTTTTGGTACCTCTCGAATGCCGCTTCCGCGCCCAGACGGGGACAGCTCTCGTCCGCTAAACCGTCGTGACCTCGTCACACAGGATGCTGATTGGTCGATCGCCGACACGCGTCAGGACAACGACGACGGAATTCGGGCCGTCGACGCGGAGCGAAGCGCGCAACTTGTCCACATCCGCGGCGAAGCCGCGTTTCTTAATCGTTACTGTTCCGGCGTGCCGCTCACGCAGCGCCGCGCGCAGCCGTTTGACGGAGAACGGCATGACCGCCGTCACCGCGAAGGCGCGGCACAGGGGCGTGTCCACCAGGGCGTCACCCGTGATGTAGGCGATCCGTGGGTCCAACAGGGCGCCGTCGACCACGGCCGCGGCCTCCGCGACGAGACCCGCGCGGATCACCGCGTCGTCCGGTTCGTACAGGAACCCCTTCACCTCCGCGACCGGCGGATCGCCGAGGGTGGGGTCGGCCGTCAGGGTGACCGGTGCCGAGTCGGCGTCCGGCTCCGCGTGGGAGAGGGGGGCGGAGAGATCGAGGGCGTCCGCCGATCCCCTCTCGGAGAGGAGGGTCGCCCTTCGCGTGCCGTCGCTGAGCGAGCCGAACCACAACGCCGCCTCCTTGAGGTCGCCGTCGACCGAAATCCATTCGGCCCCAGTACCGGGTGGAACCAGGTCGTGCGCGATCCCGGGGGCGACCTTCACACAGGCGCCGGGTGCCGCGTGGGCGAGCGTGAGCACCGTGTCCCACGGTGGGGAGTAGGAACGGGGGTCGAAGACGCGTCCTCGAGCCGCGCGTCGGGCGGGGTCACAGAACACGGCCGCGTAGCGCTCGGCCAGTTCCTCGGGGCGTCGCGCCAACGCCGTCACGTCCCCGAGCTCCACCGCGCCCCGGGCGTCGAGCTCCAGCGCGTCCACGTTGGCCCGGGCGACCTCCACCGTCAGCGCGTCACGGTCCACGCCCCGCACGGTCACGCCGGCCGAGGCGAGCGCGAGCAGGTCGGCGCCGATCCCACAGGCGAGATCCGCCACCGGGCGGGAGGGGTCGCCGAGCAGCGCCGCGACGCGTCGGGCCCGGTAGCGCGCCACCGACCCCCGGGTGGCCTGCTCCAGACCGTTCGGGGTGAAGTACAGGCGGCGGGCCAGCGGTCCCCACTTGCGTTCCCCGCGGCGCCGGAGCTCGTCCTGGGTCAGCGCCGCACCCACGAGGTCGGTGACGGGGACGGGCAGGGGCGTGGCCCACGTCTCGACGGCGCGACGCGCCCGCGCCGCACGACGCAACGGATCGTCGGAGTCCCGACCGTGCTGGTCGTCGAGCCAGGTGAGGAGCTCCTGCCCAACCGGTGTACGCAGTGCGCGGAACGCGTCGATGGCCTCGCGCTCCGCCTCATCAGTTCCCGCTTCCACCTGCGTGTTTCCTTCTCTGCTCGTTCGTCTTGGCCGTTTGACTGAGGCTTTGGGCCCGGCTACTGTTCCGTATTGGCACTCTCGGGTGTTGAGTGCTAATAGCGACGAGGCTGGTCTGGCACCCGCGACGACAGGCCGCCGTGGTCGCCCCTTTTGTGCATGCCTTTCGTGAATGTGCATCGTGAGAACAGCAACGTGTGATTAGCAACTGAAGGGGGAGGTCACCGTGTCGACCGCCACCGCTAACAAGACCGTACTGAGGCCACTGGACGACCGCGTCGTCGTCAAGACCCTGGAGGCCGAGCAGAAGACCGCTTCCGGCCTGGTCATCCCGGACACCGCCAAGGAGAAGCCGCAGGAGGGCGAGGTCCTGGCCGTGGGCCCGGGTCGCCTGGACGACAGCGGCAAGCGCGCCGAGATGGACGTCAAGGTCGGCGACGTCGTCCTGTACAGCAAGTACGGCGGCACCGAGGTCAAGTACAACAACGAGGACTACCTCGTGCTCTCTGCCCGTGACCTGCTCGCGGTTGTCGAGAAGTAGTAACAGGGACCCACGGTTCTTGTAGGGCGTCCGTCCCGGCCGGCAGCGTGCCGGGCGGGACGGACGTGTTTGTGACCGCTTTCTGACCGCCTCCCGGCGCACGGTCCGCACAGGGCCGGACCGCGCCGAGGCGCCCCGAGCCGCATTGAGAACACGAGGACGACAATGCCGAAGATCCTGGAATTCGACGAGGGAGCCCGCCGGTCGTTGGAGCGAGGGGTGGACCGCCTCGCCGACACCGTGAAGGTCACGCTCGGCCCGCGCGGCCGCAACGTGGTGATCGACAAGAAGTTCGGCGCGCCCACGATCACCAACGACGGTGTGACCGTGGCGCGGGAGGTCGAACTCGACGACCCCTACGAGAACCTGGGCGCCCAGCTCGTCAAGGAGGTCGCGACCAAGACCAACGACGCGGCCGGCGACGGGACCACCACCGCCACGGTGCTGGCCCAGGCCCTGGTCCGCGAGGGCCTGCGCAGTGTCGCGGCCGGCGCGTCGCCGATGTCGCTGAAGGCGGGGATCGACGCCGCGAGCGCCGCGGTCTCCGAGCACCTGCTGAACCAGGCGCGCGAGGTCGGCGAGCGGGCGGACATCGCCTACGTGGCGACGAACTCCGCCCAGGACCCGCAGATCGGTGACCTCATCGCCGAGGCGTTCGACAAGGTGGGCAAGGACGGTGTCATCACCGTCGAGGAGTCCCCCACCTTCGGTCTCGAGCTGGACTTCACCGAGGGCCTGCAGTTCGACAAGGGCTACATCTCGCCCTACTTCGTGACCGACTCCGAGCGCCAGGAAGCGGTGCTGGAGGACGCGCTGGTGCTGCTGGTGCAGAGCAAGATCTCCAACCTGCAGGACCTGCTTCCCCTCCTGGAGAAGGTCGTCCAGAGCAAGAAGCCGCTGCTGATCGTCGCCGAGGACGTCGAGGGTGAAGCCCTGGGTGCCCTGGCGCTGAACAAGATCCGCGGCGCGCTCAACGTCGCCGCGGTGAAGGCGCCCGGGTTCGGCGAGCGTCGCAAGGCGATGCTGCAGGACATGGCGGTCCTCACCGGCGGCCAGGTCATCGCCGAGGAGGTTGGCCTCACCCTGGAGAACGCCGACCTCACCACACTGGGCCAGGCCCGGCGCATCACCATCACCAAGGACACCACCACCATCGTCGACGGTGGCGGTTCGGAGTCCGAGGTGGAGGACCGCGTCCGCCAGATCCGCAAGGAGATCGAGGCGACCGACTCCGACTGGGACCGTGAGAAGCTCCAGGAGCGGCTCGCGAAGCTGTCCGGCGGCGTGAGCGTCCTGCGGGTCGGCGCGGCCACCGAGGTGGAGCTCAAGGAGAAGAAGCACCGCCTGGAGGACGCGATCTCCGCCACCCGCGCGGCGATCGAGGAGGGCATCATCGCCGGCGGTGGCAGCGCGCTGGTGCACGCGGCCAAGACCCTGGATGGGCTCGCCGTCGACGGTGACGACGCCGCCACCGGTGTGCGGATCGTGCGTCGGGCGCTGTCGGAGCCGGCGCGGTGGATCGCCGCGAACGCCGGCGCCGAGGGCTACGTCGTCGTCTCCAAGATCGCCGAGAGTGACGGTCAGGGGTACAACGCGGCCACCGGCCAGTACGTGGACATGCTGAGCCAGGGCATCACCGACCCGGTCAAGGTGACCCGCTCCGCCGTCCAGAACGCCGCGTCCATCGCGGGCATGCTGCTCACGACCGAGGCGCTCGTCGTCGACAAGCCCGAGGACGAGGACGACGCCGCTGGTCACGGCCACGGGCACGGCCACGGCCACTGACAGTCGTCCGGGGAATCCGCGTGTCGTGCAACGCGGGATGCGGGGTTCCCGGGTATGACAGGAAGAGCCGCGTTTCTCCCCGGAAACGGGGAGAGGCGCGGCTTTTGTGTGATCTGGTCCTGGAATGTGATCATTCTGTTGTCCGAATTCGTGCCAGTCCGGTCCGTTCGGCAGGGCACACTGCGTGATGTGACGGATCGTCGAGGCGCTGCATCCGTGGCCTGGGATTGAGCCTGCGAACGGCGCCTACCGGACCGAACACCGCCGAGGCGGAGACCGCGGCGGCGTTCCCGCATGGCCATCGTGGCCAGGGCGGGGACCCCGGTCCACCCCGGCACCGTGGCCGAGACCGCTCCCGTGGCCCCGCCGAACCGGCGGACGGCGCCGCGACGTCGACCGGCCCGTTCGGCGACGAACTCACCCACCTCTCCACCCGGGCCCTCCAAGGGGACCTGAGCGCGGTGGAGCCCCTGATCCGTCTCGTGCGGCCGATGGTGTTGCGCTACTGCCAGGCGCGGCTCTCCCGAGCCGCGGGCGCCCCCCACATCTCCGACGACGTCGCCCAGGAAGTCTGTGTGGCCCTGGTCTCCGCGTTGCCCCGCTACCGCGACATGGGGCGGCCGTTCGCGTCGTTCGTGTTCGGCATCGCCGCGCACAAGGTGGCCGACGCCCTGCGTCGCCGGGACCGGGCTGACTGTCGGGGGCTGGCCGACTCGTTGCCCGAGATGGCCGACGTCGGGCCCAGCCCCGAGGAGGCGGCCGTACGCGGCGACGAGGGGGAGCGAGTCCTCAGCCTGTTGCGGGCCCTGCCCGACGTGCAGCGCCGCCTGGTCGTGCTGCGCGTCATGGTGGGATTGTCCGCCGACGAGACCGGTAGCGCCCTGGGAATGTCGGCCGGCGCGGTGCGGGTCGCGCAGCACCGTGCGCTGGGCCGGTTGCGTGAGATGGCCCGCACTGCGGTCTAGAGGGCCCCAGGTCCGTACTTTTCACCACGTCAGGCCCGCGCGTCCCCCTAGACTGAAACACACAGCGCCCGTTCGTGGCCCATCCGCGGTTGGAAGGAGGAACGGCGCCAGGACCGCCCTCTCGTGGGTCGGCGCCGAGGACCCAATGACCCAGCACATCGACAGCGACGCGAAGTTGCTTCCGCCCGGTCTCACCTATGACGATGTCCTGCTGGTCCCCGGGTACTCCGATCTCGCCCCCGGTGAGGCGGACACCACCACGCACCTGACGCGCAACATCACCCTGCGGATGCCGCTGGTGTCGGCGGCGATGGACACGGTCACCGAGGCCCGCATGGCGGTCGCCATGGCGCGCCACGGCGGCGCCGGTGTGCTGCACCGCAACATGGACATCGAGGAGCAGGCCGCCCAGGTGGACCTGGTCAAGCGCTCCGAGGCCGGGATGATCACCAACCCGGTCACGTGTTCGCCGGACGACACCCTCGCCGACGTCGAGCGGATCAGCGCGCACTACCGGATCTCCGGCGCGCCGGTCACCGACGCCGAGGGCATCCTCGTCGGCATCGTCACCAACCGCGACATCCGCTTCGAGGACGACACCACGCGCTCCGTCCGCGAGGTGATGACGCCGATGCCGCTGGTCACCGCGCCGGTGGACGTCGACCGGGACGAGGCATACCGGCTGCTGCGCGCCAACAAGGTCGAGAAGCTGCCGTTGGTGGACGCGGCCGGACGGCTGCGCGGGCTCATCACCGTCAAGGACTTCACCAAGAGCGAGAAGTACCCGGACTCCACAAAGGACGCCGACGGCCGCCTGGTCGCCGGGGCCGCCGTGGGGGTCGGGACCGAGTCCGAGCGCCGCGCCCACACCCTCGCCGAGGCCGGGGTGGACTTCATCGTGGTCGACACCGCGCACGGCCACTCCCGCGTCGTGCTGGACATGGTCGCCAAACTCAAGGCGAACACGCGGGTGGACATCGTCGCCGGCAACGTCGCCACCGAGGCGGGCGCGAAGGCCCTGATCGACGCCGGCGCGGACGCGGTGAAGGTCGGGGTGGGGCCCGGCTCGATCTGCACCACCCGGGTCGTGGCCGGAGTCGGCGCCCCCCAGGTGACCGCGATCATGCGCGCCGCCGAGGCCTGTCGCGCCGCGGGCGTCCCCCTCATCGGCGACGGCGGGCTGCGCTACTCCGGCGACATCGCCAAGGCGATCGTCTCGGGCGCGAACTGCGTCATGTTGGGCGGGTTGCTGGCCGGAGTGGAGGAGAGCCCCGGCGAGCTCATCTTCATCAACGGCAAGCAGTACAAGGCCTACCGCGGGATGGGATCGCTCGGCGCGATGCGTGGCCGCTCCTACTCCAAGGACCGCTACTTCCAGGCGGACGTCGCCACCGAGGAGAAACTGGTGCCCGAGGGCATCGAGGGGCAGGTTCCCTACCGGGGCCAGTTGGGCGCGGTGGCGCACCAGTTGATCGGTGGCCTGCGCCAGTCCATGTGGTACGCGGGTACCCGCACCGTTCCCGAGCTCTTCGAGCGGGGACAGCTCATGCGGATCACCACCGCGGGCCTGCGCGAGAGCCACCCACACGACATCCAGATCACGACTGAGGCCCCGAACTACGACGGGCGTCGCTGACCGGGGGTTTCCCCCGCGCCGTTAGACTCGCTCCGGCAATGTGAGCGGCCTTGAAGAGGAGAGTAGTGCGTTGAGCCAGGTGGATATCGGACTCGGCAAGCTCGGACGGCGGGCCTACCGCCTCGATGAGATCGGCATCGTCCCGGCCCGACGCACCCGCGACCCCGAGGAGGTGTCGATCACCTGGCAGATCGACGCCTACCGCTTCGACACCCCCATGGTGACCAGCCCGATGGACAGCGTGGTCTCCCCGGCCACCGCGGTCGCCATCGGTGAACTGGGTGGCCTGGGTGTCCTCGACCTCGAGGGCCTGTGGACCCGGTACCAGGACCCGGAGCCGCTGCTGGCGGAGATCGCCGAGCTGGACGACGAGGCCGCGACCCGTCGCTTGCAGGAGATCTACGCCGCCCCCATCCGTGAGGAGCTGATCGGCCAGCGGATCGAGGAGATCCGTTCCGCCGGGGTGGTGACCGCCGCGCGGCTCTCGCCCCAGCGGACCGCCGAGTTCCACAAGGCCGTCATCGAGGCCGGTGTCGACCTGTTCGTCATTCGTGGCACCACGGTGTCGGCCGAGCACGTCTCCGGCCGGGCCGAACCGTTGAACCTCAAGGCGTTCATCTACGACCTCGACGTCCCCGTCATCGTGGGCGGCTGCGCCACCTACACCGCGGCGCTGCACCTGATGCGGACCGGCGCCGCGGGCGTGCTGGTGGGCTTCGGCGGGGGCGCGGGCCACACCACGGACCGGGTGCTCGGCGTCGCCGTGCCGATGGCCAGCGCGATCGGGGACGTCGCCGCCGCGCGGCGCGACTACCTGGACGAGTCGGGTGGCCGCTACGTTCACGTCATCGCCGACGGCGGTATGGGCAACAGCGGCGACATCGCCAAGGCGTTGTCGTGTGGTGCGGACGCCGTGATGGTGGGCTCGCCGATCGCCCGCTCGGCGGAGTCGCCGGGCCGTGGATACCACTGGGGCAGTGAGGCGCACCACGACGAGCTGCCGCGTGGCCAGCGCGTGCACGTGGGAACGGTCGGTTCGCTGCGGCAGGTCATGAACGGGCCCGCCTCCACCAGCGACGGCACCATGAACCTGATGGGTGCGCTGCGGCGCACCATGGCGACCGCCGGCTACAGCGACCTCAAGGAATTCCAGCGCGTGGAGGTCGTGGTCGGCCCTTAACCGGCGGCCGCGAACTCGCGCGAATCATCCCCGATCCACCCACCGGAACCGCCTGCCTGGGGTTCCGGTGGTGCCATAACCCAAACGTTCTCCACTGCGTCCACTGACAGGGGCGTGGCCCTCGTCGTGCCCTGGGAGCTTGGAGTACTTTGGTTCTGTTCGTCTCCCCCCGACCCTGAGGCTGAGCCGTGGTGACGAAGCGCGCTGATGTGACCCCCGAGTCCGACACCCCCACCGCCGCTCCCGTGTCCTGGAAGACCGCGGTGGGCGCCGTCGCCGTCACCGTCGCGGTGGCCGGCGGAGTCGTCGCTCTCGTCGCCGGCACGATGGACTCGGCGGTCACACCCCCCACGCCGCCCGGCGCGCTGGAGGCCGCCGGATCGGTCTCCACGATGCCGGACGAGGACCAGTCCAGCGCGGCGGTCGCCGAACCCACGGCCGACGACGAGCCCACCGAAGATAGCGAACCCGAGCCCGAGGAGACCGACGAGGAACCCGAGGTCGAGGACGAGGGGGACGACGCCGAACCGCCGCCGATGGAGGCGGACCCCGTGTGGCTGGACGACGTGGCCGACCGGACCGACATCCCGCGCCGCGCGCTGGAGGGCTACGCCAACGCCCAGCTTCTGCTCGCCGAGGAGAACCCGAGCTGCCAGGTCTCCTGGCCCACCCTCGCCGGGATCGGCTGGGTGGAGTCCCGGCACGGGACGTACGCGGGCGGGGAGATCGGGCCGGACGGAAACACCACGGTCGACGTCATCGGCGTCCCGCTGAACGGCGGCCCCGGGGTCGCGCGGATCCCCGACTCCAACGACGGGGAGATGGACGGCGACACCGAGTGGGACCGCGCGGTCGGCCCGATGCAATTTATCCCCACGACCTGGGAACAATGGGGAACATCAGCCGACGCAAAGGGCCAACCCGATCCGCACAACATCGATGACGCAGCGTTCAGTGCCGCACGGTACCTGTGTGCTCAGGGACGCGACCTCACCGACGATGACGACTGGTGGGAAGCGATCATCTCCTACAACCGTTCCGAGTCCTACGCGAGGGACGTGCTCGACACAGCGAACGAGTACGTGACCGCAGCGGAGGACTGACCGGCGGTTCTGGTTAGCCTGGTGCGGACCGCTACAGCGGCCACGACGAATGACGGCCGGGAAAGTTGGGAAGCCGTGGCAAACTACTTGGGACCCGAACAGCGATCCGCCGCGCTTGGCGCGATGTCCGAGCAGGAACTGGATGTCCTGGTCGTAGGCGGAGGAATTGTTGGAGCGGGGGTCGCCCTTGACGCTGTGTCACGCGGTCTCTCCGTCGGACTGATCGAGGCACGGGACTTCGCGTCCGGTACCTCCAGCAGGTCCAGCAAGCTGATCCACGGTGGTCTGCGCTACCTCGAGCAGCGCGACATCGAGCTCGTGCGCGAGGCGTTGAGCGAACGCGCGTTGCTCGTCCAGCGCCTGGCGCCTCACCTCGTACGGCCGATCCCCTTCCTGTACCCGCTGGAGCATCACGTGTGGGAGCGGGCCTACGTGGGGACGGGCGTCACGCTGTACGACACACTCAGCCTGACCACCGGTACCTCGCGCGGACTGCCCGCGCACCGTCACCTCACCCGCAGCGGCGCGTTGCGGATCTTCCCCGCGTTGAAGCGGGACGCGCTGGTCGGCGCGGTGCAGTACTGGGACGCGCAGGTCGACGACGCGCGTTACGTGGTGACCGTGCTGCGCACGGCCGCGAACTACGGCGCCCACATCGCCTCACGGGCCAAGGCCGTGGGCTTCCTCCGCGAGGGGGAGCACGTCACCGGCGCGCTGGTGCGCGACCTGGAGAACGACCGCGAGATCCCGATCCGCGCGAAGCAGGTCGTGAACGCGACCGGTGTGTGGACCGACGAGATCCAGGAGATGGTCGGTGGCCGTGGCCAGATCCACGTCCGTGCCTCCAAGGGGATCCACCTGGTGGTGCCGCGCGACCGGATCCAGTCCGCGAGCGGGCTCATCCTGCGCACCGAGAAGAGCGTGCTTTTCGTCATCCCGTGGGGCCGGCACTGGATCATCGGCACCACCGACACCGAGTGGGACCTGGACAAGGCCCACCCCGCGGCCAGCCGCGCCGACATCGACTACCTGCTGGACTGGGTGAACAGCGTGCTGCGGGTTCCGCTGACGCGCGACGACGTGGAGGGGGTGTACGCGGGCCTGCGTCCGCTGCTCTCGGGCGAGTCCGACGAGACCTCCAAACTGTCGCGCGAGCACACGGTGGCACACCCCGTGCCGGGGCTCGTGCTGATCGCGGGCGGAAAGTACACGACCTACCGCGTCATGGCGAAGGAC
This sequence comes from Spiractinospora alimapuensis, assembly GCF_018437505.1. Lineage (NCBI taxonomy): Bacteria > Bacillati > Actinomycetota > Actinomycetes > Streptosporangiales > Nocardiopsidaceae > Spiractinospora > Spiractinospora alimapuensis. Next base: position 4,283,350 of record NZ_CP072467.1, read on the forward strand.
GCGGTGGACGCGGTCGCCCACGGCCTGGGCGGCGGCGTCCCGTCGTCGGTCACCGACCGGGTCCCGCTGGTCGGCGCGGAGGGCTACGCCGCCCTGTGGAACCGACGTCACGCCATCGCGCGCGAGTCCGGCCTGCACGTGTCGCGGATCCAGCACCTGCTGCGACGCTACGGGTCGCTGATCGACGAAGTCCTCGAGCTGGTCCGCGAGCAGCCCGACCTCGGTGTGCCCTTGGACGGTTCCGACGACTACCTGCGGGCGGAGGTCGTCTACGCCGTCCAGGCTGAGGGCGCCCGGCACCTGGAGGACGTCCTCTCGCGGCGCACCCACGTCTCCATCGAGACCTGGGACCGCGGCCTCGCGTGCGCCCGCGAGGCCGCCGAGCTGATGGCGCCCGCCCTGGGCTGGACGAAGGAACGCGTCGACCGCGAGGTGGAGTACTACACCAAGCGCATCGAGGCCGAACGCGCCGCCCAGGAACAGGAGTCGGACCAGGAAGCCGACGCCGTGCAACACGGCGCGCCCGACATCGTCCCCGAGTCGGTCGGCTCCGCCTGACCCCGGTAGGCCGCGCGTGGTCCCCGTCGGTTGGGGCCGCGCGCGGCGGCATTTTTGGTGGTGTGGTGGGGTCGGCTCCGCGTGGCTCTCTTCTCATGGCGGCTTCGGTTGCTCCGCGCCTTGGGTTGATGGCCGGGTGTCGTGCTGAGGGGCTCGCCGGTCCCCTCGCACCCATGTCCACGGCACCGAGTGGTCGGTTGAGGCCGCGCCGCGCCCTGTGGACGGCCCTGAGCGGATCGGGTTCGCGAAAAGTACGCTGTGCTGAAGGGGGACCCCACGCCGCGAGGGGACTTCTTCGCTCATCAGTGTCCCTGGGGCGACCGGTCACCGGCCGCCGGGAGTGCGCGTGCCCGCGTCGGTCCGGGGATTCGTGGCGCGCCCCGGTAGGCTGATGGCGTGAAGATACTGCTCACTGGCGGGGCCGGCTACATCGGCACGCACACCGCGGTCCAGTTCGTCGCGGCCGGGCATTCGGTCGTGCTGCTGGACAGCCTCGTCAACAGCAGGCCCGAGGTGGTGGCCCGGGTCGAGCGGATCGTCGGGCACTCGCTCGCCTACTACACGGGTGACTGCGCGGACCCCAAACTCCTCGACCAGATCTTCACCGACCACGACATCGACGTCGTGGTGCACTTCGCCGGGCTGAAGGCCGTCGGTGAGTCGGTGGAACAGCCCCTGCGCTACTACCGCAACAACCTCGACTGTGCCCTCACCCTGTGCGAGGTGATGGAGGCGCGCGGCGTGCGGCGGTTGGTGTTCTCCTCGTCCGCCAGTGTGTACGGAACCCCGGAGCAGGTCCCGATCCCAGAGACGGCCTCCCTGCACGCGGCCAACCCCTACGGCGCGACCAAGCTGTTCGTCGAACGGATCCTCGCCGACCTCGCCGTGGCGAACCCCGCGTGGCACATCGTCGCGCTGCGCTACTTCAACCCCATCGGTGCCCACCCCAGCGGACTGATCGGGGAGGACCCCCAGGGCATCCCCAACAACCTGTTCCCCTACATCGCGCAGGTCGCCGCCGGACGGCGGGACAAGCTGCGGGTCTTCGGCGACGACTACCCGACGCCGGACGGCACCGGAGTGCGGGACTACCTGCACGTCATGGACCTGGCCGATGGGCACGTCGCCGCCGTGGAGCACATCGCGGACCAGGCGGGTTGGCGCGGCTACAACCTCGGGACCGGGCAGGGCGTGTCCGTGCTGGAGTCGGTGCGCACCTTCGAGCAGGCCACCGGAAGCCACGTGCCCTACGAGGTGGTACCGCGGCGCCCCGGTGACATCGCCGAGTGCTACGCCGACCCCACACGTGCCCGTGAGGAACTCGGCTGGGTGGCGCGGCGCACCATCGCCGAGGCCTGCGCGGACGCGTGGCGCTGGCAGCGGGAGAACCCGAACGGTTACGCCGCCGACTAGGCACGCGAAGCCGCACGGGGCAGCAGTCGCCGCCACGGTGGGCGGGGGAGGGGCCGAGGCGGAGCGCGAACCGGCGATCATGGCACGGTGCCCTCGCTAGACTGGGGACGTCCTCGATTTCACCTGCGGAAAGGTCGTCCGTGTCCGACGCCGGCACCCCACCACCCGAGCCCGACACCGCTGCATCCGGTACGGCCATCGCCGAAACGTCCGCGTTCGACACGGTTCTGGTCGTGGACTTCGGAGCGCAGTACGCACAACTCATCGCGCGGCGGGTGCGGGAGTGCAACGTCCACTCCGAGATCGTCCCCAGCACGATGCCCGTGACGGAGATGCTCGCCAAGAACCCCAAGGCGATCATCCTCTCCGGCGGCCCGGCCTCGGTGTACTCCGAGGGAGCCCCGCAGGCTCCCGCCGGGCTCTTCGAGACCGGCGTGCCCACGCTGGGCATCTGCTACGGGTTCCAGTGCATGGTGCAGGACCTCGGCGGGTCGGTCGAGCACACCGGACAGTCGGAGTTCGGGCGCACCGAGCTCGCGATCAGTGACCTCGGCGTCCTGTTCGCGGACCAGCCCTCCACACAGACGGTGTGGATGTCGCACGGGGACTCCGCCACCGACGCCCCCGCCGGCTTCACGGTCACCGCGAGCACCGAGCGCACCCCCGTCGCCGCGATGGAGGACACCGCCCGGGGCCTCTACGGTGTCCAGTTCCACCCCGAGGTGCTGCACTCAGAGCACGGCCGCGCGGTGCTGCGCCGGTTCCTGCTGGAAGCGGCCGGCGTTCGCCCCACGTGGACCATGGTCAACATCGTCGACGACCAGGTCGCGCGGATCCGCGCCCAGGTGGGGGACCGCCGCGCCATCTGTGCCCTGTCGGGCGGTGTGGACTCCGCGGTCGCCGCCGCCCTGGTGCAGCGGGCGATCGGGGACCAACTCACGTGTGTGTTCGTCGACCACGGCCTGCTGCGCAAGGGCGAGGTCGAGCAGGTGGAGAAGGACTTCGTCGCCGCCACCGGCGCCGCGCTGAAGGTGTTGGACGCCAAGGAGCAGTTCCTCTCGGCCCTCGCCGGGGTGTCCGACCCGGAACAGAAGCGCAAGATCATCGGCCGGGAGTTCATCCGCTCCTTCGAGAGCGTGGCCCGCGAGGTCGTGGCCGAGTCCAGCGAACCCGGCGCGGAGGTGGAGTTCCTCGTCCAGGGAACCCTCTACCCCGACGTGGTGGAGTCCGGCGGGGGCACCGGCACCGCGAACATCAAGTCCCACCACAACGTGGGTGGCCTCCCCGACGACCTCAAGTTCTCCCTCGTGGAGCCGCTGCGTGACCTCTTCAAGGACGAGGTGCGCCACGTCGGCGAGGAACTCGGCCTTCCCCCGGAGATGGTGTGGCGCCAGCCCTTCCCCGGCCCGGGCCTGGGCATCCGCATCGTCGGCGAGGTGACGGGCGAACGCCTGGAGATCCTCCGCGAAGCGGACGCGATCGCCCGCGAGGAACTCACCCGCGCCGGCCTGGACCACGAGATCTGGCAGTGCCCCGTCGTCCTCCTCGCCGACGTCCGCTCCGTCGGAGTCCAGGGCGACGAACGCAGCTACGGCCACCCCGTCGTGCTGCGCCCCGTCAGCAGCGAGGACGCCATGACAGCCGACTGGTCCCGCCTGCCCTACGACCTCCTGGCGACCATCTCCAACCGCATCACCAACGAGGTCCGCGAGATCAACCGCGTCACCCTCGACGTCACCAGCAAGCCCCCCGGCACCATCGAGTGGGAGTAGACACCGCGACCAGGTGAATCCCTGCACCACCAGCTGAGTCGCGCGGCTTAACCGCGCCCCCGTCGGGGCGATGGCTGGTGACGGGCTTCGACGTAGCAGCCAGTGGGCCACACGTGGCGCGGCCCACTGGCTCGTGGCAGCGTTGGTTGCGCTGCTCCCTTCTACCTGGTCTAGGTCGGGGTATAGCAATACTGCTCCGAAAGGTCGCGCTCCGCGCGGCTCACCCCTGTGGCAACTTCGGCCGATCACTGTGCCCCCTTCCCGGCCTGGTGCGGGGGAGCCTCGAACTCCTGGAAAAGGCTTCCTTCAGGGGCAATACTCGGTATGGTCTGGCCTTGCGGTTCTGTGTTGTCATGGAACCGAACCGCTGTCTGGATGCCTCATGCGTGGTGGGGGTGTCGGACGTGAATCGATGCGAATTCTGACTTGGGTCGTGGTCATGAAACCCAACAGCCGGCTCCGTCTGGCGCGGGAAGCGTGTCCTTCGCCGGCTGATCCCAGTGAGCCCATGAGCCGAGCTGAGTTGGCCGAAGCCGTTAGCGAGTATCTGTGGCGCACCACGGGGACGCACTCCGCGTTGGACGCCCACGCCATCGCTCGCTACGAACGTGGCAGAGTGACCTGGCCCAGTGCCCGGTATCGGGCCGGTCTGCGCGCCGTGCTCGGAGTCCCCACAGATGCTGGTCTGGGCTTTCACGCGGTGCGGCGCCGGCGCGGCCCGACATCGAAGGCCGAGACCTTCTCCCCGAACGGTGCTGTCCGAGCCGAGGGCTCCGGAATGGACTCGGAAGACCTCCTGGTCCTCGACGCGGTTGAGACCTCTGTTCCACGGTGGGTGGGAGCGGTCGAAGTGGAGTACGTGCGGGCAACTACCCGCGCAGTCGCGATGTCGGAGAACGCATTCGGCGGTGGGCTTTCCTACGGGGCGGGGCTCTCGCAGCTTCGTTGGTCAAAACAGCTGCTGGGTGCGAGGGCCAGCGACACCGTTCGTCGGGAGTTGTTTGAGTCCGTGGGCAACCTCGGTGGGGTCGTGGCGTACTCCGCCTTCGACGCCGGGATGTTCGAAGTGGCCGACCGAAGCTTCCGGTTCGCTCTTAGGTGCGCTGAGCGTGCCGACTCCTGGGAGCTACGGGCGAACATCCTTGCCGAGATGTCCCGCAAGGCGACCTACCTGAACGACCTGGACGGGGCTCTCACCCTGGTTGAGCACGCCCAGGTGCGGGAGGATCGGCTGTCGCGATCAACGCGGGCGATGCTGTGGACGTTGCGTGCCCGCACGCTCGCGTTGCGAGGGACCTTCCACGCGGTTGAGGACAATATCGTGCGCGCGGACGAGTGCTTCGCCCTGCGCGACCCGAAGTACGCTCCACCGTGGCTCTGCTACTACGACGAAGCCGAGCACTATGGAAGCACCGGTAAAGCCCTGATTCCCCTGGCAGTGGACTCTCGTCGACCTGAAGTCGCCGCTTCTCGACTACGTCGTGCTGTCACTATGCACGACTCGCGCTACCGCCGTTCCCGTGTCTTCTCCAGCATTCGTCTCGCGTCGCTCCTGTTGGCTGTCGGAGATCCAGCGGAGGCGGTGAGTGTTGGGCACCAGGCTCTCCCTGACGCCAAGAGGCTGCGCTCCGCCAGGATCGCGACTGAACTGGCCGGACTGGCACGCGTCGCCGGAACACATGACCAGCGCGAGGACATCGCCGAGCTCCGTCACGAGGCGTCGGCGGCGGCTTCAGCGGCGACCTGAGAGTATCGCCGTGTGGCCTCTTCTGTGAACGACGCGCGCAGGATTCTCGACCGCGCCGCGCAGGCGGTCGGGATTGACCCAACTGGTGCGAAGGTGATCCGCGACGGCGCCAACGTCCTCTACGAGTTGCCGGGCCGGATCGTCGCCCGTGTCGGGCGCCCCGGGGAAGGTGATGTGGCGGAGCGGGAGGTGTCTGTCTCTCGATGGTTGGAGGACCGAGGGATTTCCGTGGTCCACGCCCTCCACGGGGTGGATCAAGCCGTCGTCGTCGACCGGCGGCCGGTCACCTGGTGGCGACTGCTGCCACGCCACCGTGCGGCTAGCCCAGCCGAGCTCGGTTCTGTCCTGCGAAAGCTCCATGACCTCGCAGTTCCAGACATCGGGCTCACGAGGTTCGACCCATTTCACGGGATCGACGCAGCGGAGCTTGAGTCCATGATTCTCGCCCCCGGGGACCACGCCTGGTTGGTGCGGCGCGTCGACGAACTTCGCCAGGGTTATCAGGCGGTGGTGGAGACGCAATCGCGGGTGATCCACGGAGACGCGTGGCAGGGCAACGTCGCGGTCGCCGACGACGGGGAGATGTTCATCCTGGACCTGGAGAGTGTCGCTCTGGGGCCGCCAGACATCGACCTCGTCCCCCTCGCGGTGGACTACACCGACTTCGCCCGCCTTGCCCGGGATGACTACGCCTCGTTCGTCGCCGCGTATGGCGGGTACGACGTCACGGAGTCACCCGGATATCGCGTTCTGGCTGACATCCAGGAACTGCGATGGCTGTGGTTCCTCCTCGGCAAGAGCGGCACCAGTCCCGGCGCCCACGCTGAGGCCCAGTATCGCCTCCGGTGCTTGCGCGGCGAGGTACCGCGTCCATGGACTTGGAGCGCGTTCTAGTCCACAGGGCACGTTCACACCCTGCCTTTCGATGCCCCAAAGTATGCCCTCCCCGTCATGCCGACAGCGTGGAATCGTGATGGCCGAAGGTCACCGGAGGCCGAGCGTCCCACGGGTGTGATCGTGCGCAGCCTCCGTTGACCCCTCTGTCGGCAGGACAGGTCGGGAGGAATCCACCCCATGAAACACGACTACAGCATCACCGGGCACGTCAACGGCCGTCACATCCAGGGGCGCGGTACCGGAGCGATCGACCCATCGACGGGCGTGAGTGAAATGGACGTGACATTTGAGCGCATCGCCGATGGGTGGGATCCCCGTTCAATAGTGCTGATGTGCTGTGACCGTGCGTTGATCATGGCCGCGCGGGAAGAGTTGGGTGCAGTCGGCATGTTCCGAGCCTCCGGAGGCGAGCTCACGATCGGTGGGCACCTGCCCGGTAACGGTCGCGAAGGAGTGATGCGCACAGGTCGCGGTGAACTTATGGCACATGTCAATGCCACGTCGCGAACCGATCTACGCGGTGACGCTCCCTTTGACCACTCTCGAGTCGAAGGCGGATTCTCGCATCTGAAGCAAGGCCTCAATGGCATAAAACGAATCCCGCCCTTTGACGGTGTGATGTTCCAGGCCGGTCCGAACCTCGTCGTTGTCACCACGCGCTTCGTAGCCGAGCTGGAAGACGGCTCCACCATCTTCGGTTCCACCAACTACCCGCACTATCTCCCAGATCAGGTGATCGAGATCCCCGGCCACCAGCAGTTGCGGGTCGAGTCCGTCGAGCAGCGACTCGACGGTTCACACCTGTACTCCAAGGTGACCACGTCCGTTATGCCCCTCATCGCCCAGCCGCAGGAGCCGGTCTCCCAGCTGACTGAACCACTGATGGCGAGGGCCTGAAGGCCGCCTGTGCTGAGCGTCGAAAACCAGGCACTACCTTGGCCGCTGGTCGGTAGGATCCCCGCACTATCCGCCGTCATTTCGAAGACGTTCTCTGAGTCGGTGAGGCACGATGACACGCCGCTACATCACGACCGCCATTCCCTACGTCAACTCCACGCCGCACCTGGGGTTCGCGATGGAGATGGTGCAGACGGACGTGATGGCGAGGCACTGGCGGCACCGGGGGCACGAGGTTCGGTTCCTGAGCGGCACGGATGACAACTCGTTGAAGAACGCGATCGCTGCCGAGGCCGAGGGCGTACCCACAGCGCAGCTGGTGGAGCGCAACGCCGCTGCCTTCTACGGCCTGCGGGAACCGCTCCAGCTCAGCTTCGACGACTTCATTCGTACGAGCTCCGACCCCCGCCACGCACGCGGCGTCGACCGGCTGTGGCGGGCCACGGAGAGCGCGGGAGACCTTTACCGCAAGCATTACGAGGGGTTGTACTGCGTCGGCTGCGAGCAGTTCTACACCGAGGCAGAACTCCTCGACGGACTGTGCCCCGAGCACCTCACCGCTCCACAGGAGGTGAGCGAGGAGAACTGGTTCTTCAAGCTGTCGCGGTACGAGCGGCAGCTCCTTGACGTCATCGAGACCGGGCGACTGCGCATCGAACCCGAGAGTCGCCGCAACGAGGTCCTCAGCTTCATCAGAAGCGGACTTCAGGACTTCTCGATCTCGCGGTCCATCGAACGGGCGCGGGGCTGGGGGATCACTGTTCCTGATGACCCCAAGCAGGTCATCTACGTATGGTGGGACGCTCTGGGCAACTACATCACGTCCCTGGACTACGGCACCGACGGTGAGACGTACCACCGTTGGTGGACCGACTCCGACGAACGGACGCACGTCATCGGCAAGGGCATCCTGCGCTTCCACGCGGTCTACTGGCCGGCGATGCTGCTCAGCGCCGGCCAACCCCTTCCCACGACCATCTTCGTCCACGACTACCTGACAGTTGATGGCCGCAAGCTCGGCAAGAGCCTCGGCAACGCCATCGATCCGGTCAAGATCGTGGACGCATACGGCCCCGACGCGCTGCGCTGGTGGCTCGTCCGTGACGTCGCGCGGGTCGGCGACGCCGACTTCACCCTCGAACGCCTCCTGGCCCGCTATCACGAGGACCTCGCCAACGGGCTCGGCAATCTCGTCAACCGCACCGTGAGCATGATCCATAGGTACCGCGACGGCCACGTTCCCCCACTGCCCGACGAACCACCGGTCCTGCCTCTGACACAGGCCATCGACACCGCGCCCGAAGCGGTTGACGCGGCCATGGAACGGTTCGACTTCCGCACCGCCACGGCAGCCGTCTGGAAAATCGTGGAAGAGGCGAACCGCTACGTGGTCGAGGTCTCGCCCTGGAACCTCGCCAAGGCCGAGAAGGAGGGCGACGCCGAGGCCGGCGCGGCCCTCAACGACACACTGGCGCTGCTCACCCATGCCGTCCGTGTCGTCGCTGACGAGCTGAGCCCCTTCCTGCCGTCCGCTTCTGAGCGAGTCTCCGCCCAGCTCCTGCCGACGGAGGGCCGACTCCCCACGCCGCAGCCGCTCTTCCCCCGCATGGAGCCCGTCTCTCCTGAGTAGGAGGTCGTCCCGAGCCACCTGCGCCGCCGGCACCGAGAACGATCGCGGTCGCGCTCCGCGCGGCTCACTGCCTTGTGGCAACTCCGGTTGCTCGCCGTGCCCCCTTCGCGGCCTGGTGCGGGGCGGGGCCACGGCTACCCGGTCACGACCGCCACCACCCGGCTTCCGGCGGGGATCCGGCCGTCGGCGGCGAGGGTGAACAGCCCCGCCATCGTTTTCGCGGTGTACACGAAGTCCAGTCGGAGACCGTGGCGGGTGTGGAAGTCCTGGATGAAGGCCTCGAGTTCGGCGGGCCGCTTGGCGTAGCCGCCGAAGTGGAAGTCGGGTTCTAGGTGCCAGTTGTCGGTCTCCAGGCCCGCTTCGGATTGGAGGCGGCGGACCTCTGTCGCCAGGTGTTCGCCTCCCTTGAGGACGGGGAAACCCAGCGCCCGGACGTCCGGCGGGAGACCGGCGGCGATTCCGGCGAGGGTGGCGCCGGTACCCACCGGGCAGCAGACCACATCAACGGGTTCGGTGATCTCACGGGCGACGTCCGCGCAGCCGTGGACGGCGGCGGCGTTGCTGCCGCCTTCGGGGATCAGGAAGAAGTCGCCGTGTTCCTCGCGCAGCCGCGCCACCACGTCGGGCTGGTGTTTGCGACGGTAGGTGGTGCGGTCCATGTAGGCGAGCCGCATCCCGTGGGCGACGGCGGAGGAGAGGGACGGATTGAGGGGGTGGTGCTCCTCGCCGCGGATGACGCCGATGGTGCCGAAGTCGAAGTGGTGTCCGGCGGCGGCCACTGCGCGGACGTGGTTGGAGTAGGCGCCGCCGAAGGTCAGCAGGGTGTCCTGCCCTGCGGCGCGGGCCGCCGTGAGGTTGGGGTGCAGCTTGCGCCATTTGTTTCCCGGGATCTCCGGGTTGATCAGGTCCTCGCGTTTGAGAAGGAGCCGCACCCCGCGTCGGGTCAGGCGCTCGTCGACGACTTCGTGCAGGGGTGAGGGAACCCGAACCGGGAACTCCGCACCGGTGGCGGTCCGCATGGCACAAGGGTAGGACGCGCCCCACCGGACCGGTGGGGGCGTCTGGCGGCGGTCAGCCGCGCCGGCGGCGGATGAGCCAGCGCAGGAGGACGACGCCGACGACCGCGGCGACGGCTGCGATCGCGACCCGCTTCAGCACGGGCGTTCCCGCCATTTCCACGAGGTCGATCGCCTCGTCCTGTGCTGGGCGGGCGGCGACGTTCTCGTCCACGGAGTAGGCGCGGCTCACGCGTGGCTGGGCCCCCGCGTCGGCACCGGCTCCGGCCCCGGCCGCCGCGCCGGGAGCCGAGGTGGTTCCACCGGTCGGCGCTTCCTGGGTCTCTCCACCAGCGGCCGGCTGGGTGAGTTCGGTGGCCAGGTTGTCGGCGAACCGGTTCACCAGCTTCCCGCTGACGTCACTGAGCATGCCGCGTCCGGTCTGTGCGACCCGGCCGGTGATGTTCAGGTCGGTCGTGACACTGACCCGAGTGCCGTCGTCGCTGGGTTGGACCCGCGCGGTGATGCGTGCGTCGGCGGTTCCCGAGCCGCGGGCCTCCTTCCCCTTGGCCTCGATCTCCGCGACACGGTTGTCGTCGTCCCGCGACACGATCTTGGCCTGTCCGCGGTACGTCACGGTGATCGGACCGACCTTGACCTTCACCCGACCGTTGTACGTCTCGCCCTCGGACGAGTCCAGGGTCGCGCCCGGCATGCAGGGCGCGATCCGCTCCACGTCCAGCAAGGCCTCCCATACCTGGTCAGGAGGTACGGGGACGGTGAAGTCGTTCTCCAGTTGCATGCTCACAGCTCTGAGCCCGGCCTTCCTAGCCACCCAAGTGGCTCTCCTCTACGGCCCGGTGGCGTGCGCCGGCGGACCGTGCCCCGGCGCACACCACCCTCGACGACCGAGTTGATCAGAGTCCCGCCGCCCGCGCCAGAGCCCGTCCGGTCAGGACACGGGACAGGTGCCGGCGGTAGTCCTCCTTGCCGTGGAGATCACTGGGCGGGTTGGTGCCCTCGTCGGCGGTCCGTGCCGCCTCCGCCAGTGCCTCCTCCTGCGCGGGGACGCCGCGAACGGCCGACTCCACCGACGCGGCGCGAACGGGCACGGAGTCCATGTTCGTGAGCCCGATCCGCGCCTCGGCGACGGAACCGTTGCTGCGCCGCACCGCCGCCGCGACCCCGACGATGGCCCACGCCTGCGCCGTCCGGGTGAACTTCTCGTAGTGGAAGTTCCACCCGCCCCACTTCTTGGGGATACGGATGCCCGTCAGCACCTCGTCCTGTTCCAGAGTGGTCTCCAGATAGTCGACGAAGAACTCCGAGGCGGGGATGACCCGTTCGCCGCCCGCCCCCTGGACCACCATCTCGGCCTCGAGCGCCAACGCGACGGCGGGCAGGTCGCTGGCCGGGTCGGCGTGCGCGAAGGCGCCGCCGAGTGTCCCCCGGTGGCGTACCGCCGGGTCGGCGACGGTCTGGGTGGCCGTGGCCAACAGGGAACAGTGCTCCGCGATCAGCGGGTCCCGGACCACGTCGTAGTGCGTGGTCATGGCGCCGATCCACAGGTGGTCGCCCTCGTCGCGCACCCCACGCACGTCCTGGATCCCGCCGAGGTCGATCACGACGTCGGGCTCGGCGAACCGGAGCCGCAGGAGCGGCATCAGGCTCTGGCCGCCCGCGATGACCTTGGGGTCCTCGCTCTCGCCCATGGCCTCGACCGCGGAGGCGATGTCGTTCGGTTTGAGGTACTCGAAACGCGGTGGGATCACTGTGCGCCTCCTTGGCCACGGGCGGCGACCACGGCGCGCCAGACCCGCTCAGGTGTGCAGGGCATTTCGATGTTGGTGACGCCCATCGGGGCGAGGGCGTCCACGATCGCGTTGACGACGGCCGGTGTGGAGGCGATGGTGCCCGCCTCCCCGACGCCCTTGACCCCCAGCGGGTTGGACGTGGCCGGGGTCTCCGTCCGGTCGGTGACGAACTCCGGCAGGTCCGCCGCGGTCGGCAGCAGGTAGTCGGCCATGGTCGCGGTCACGAGGTTGCCGCTGTCGTCGTAGACGGCCTCCTCGAACAGGGCCTGGGCGATGCCCTGCGCGAGTCCGCCGTGCACCTGCCCTTCCACGATCAACGGGTTGACGGTCTTCCCCACGTCGTCCACCGCGACATAGGAGCGCAACCGGACCTGCCCGGTCTCGGTGTCGACCTCCGCGGCGCACAGGTGGGTCCCGTGCGGGAAGGAGAAGTTCTCCGGGTCGAAGGTGAACTCCGCGTCGATGGTGGGCTCCATGCCGTCCGGCAGGTCGTGCGCGGCGAACGTCGTGAGCGCGACGTCCTGGATGGAGGCCTTCGGCTCGGTGGTGCCCCGCACCCGGAACGCGCCGTCGCGGAACTCCAGATCCGACTCGGCGGCCTCGAGCATGTGCGCGGCGAGCGGACGCGCCTTCTCGATCACCCGGTCGCAGGCCCCCACCACGGCGACGCCCCCGACGGTCAGCGAACGCGACCCGTAGGTGTCCATGCCGCGGGGACACCCGGGTGTCACCGTGCAGCACCTGGACGTCGGAGAACGGAACGCCCAGCCGGTCGGCGACGATCTGGCTCCACGCGGTGTCGTGACCCTGCCCGTGCGGGGTCGCCCCGCTCACCACCTCGACCTTCCCGGTGGGCAGCATCCGTACGGACGCCTGCTCCCACCCGCCGGCGGAATAGTTGAGCTGGCCGAGGACGCGGGAGGGAGCCAGACCACACATCTCCGTGTAGGTGGAGATGCCCAGTCCGAGTTGCACCCGGTCGCCCCGTTCGCGGCGCTCCCGCTGCTCACGCCGCAGCCCCTCGTAGTTGAAGAGCTGCTCGGCCCGCTCTGTAGCGGCCTCGTAGTTGCCCGAGTCGTAGGTCAGCCCCGCGACCGAGTCGTAGGGAAACTCCTCGTGCTTGATCCAGTTGCGCCGCCGGAGTTCCAGCGGATCCATCCCCAGTTCCGCGGCGAGTTCGTCCATGATGCGTTCGATGGCGAAGGTCGCCTCCGGGCGACCCGCGCCGCGGTAGGCGTCCGTGGGCATCTTCGTGGTGAAGACGCCGGTCGCCGTGAAGTGGTAGGCGTCCATCTTGTAGATGCCCGGGAACATGAACGCGCCGAGCACCGGGATGCCGGGCGTCACCAGCATCAGATAGGCGCCCATGTCGGCGAGCAGGTCCACCTTGAGGCCACGGAGCCGGCCGTCGGCGTCCGCGGCGATGGAGACGTCCTGGATCTGGTCCCGCCCGTGGTGCGTGGTCTGGAACCCCTCACTGCGGGTCTCGGTCCACTTGACCGGGGTGCCCAGGCGCTTGGCCAACAGCAGCGCCAGCACTTCCTCCCCGGTCACCTGCAGCTTGGATCCGAAGCCGCCGCCCACGTCCGGCGCCACGACCCGGATCTCGTGCTCCGGGATCCCCGTCACCAGCGCGAGCTGGATCTTCAGGATGTGCGGGATCTGGGTGGCCGACCACAGCGTGAAGCCGTCGCTGTCGGGCGCGCACACCACGGCCCGTGGTTCCATCGCGGCGGGGATCAGCCGTTGCTGCCGATAGCGCCGCGTCACCGTGACCGCGGCGTCGCTGAAGGCCTCGTCGACGTCCCCGGTGTCCAACGGCCACACGAAGGACTTGTTGGTCCCCACGTCCGCGTGCACCAGGTCGGCGCCGTCGGCGAGCGCGGCCTCCATGTCCATGACCGGGGGCAGTGGTTCGTAGTCGACGTCGATGGACTCCAGCGCGTCGGCCGCCGCGTAGGCGTCCCGCGCCACGACGCAGGCCACGATCTCGCCGGCGTAGCGGACTTCCTCCACCGCCATCGGCGGGTGGTTGGGGATCACCGTGTCCTCGGTCACCGGCCAGGCGCAGGGCAGGCTTCCCTGCTCGCCGGCGAGGTCCGCACCGGTCAGGACCGTGACCACGCCGGGCTGTCGGCGCGCCTCGGAGGTGTCGATGCGGGTGATGCGGGCGTGCGCCTCCGGGCTCCGCAGGAACGCCACGAACTGCGTTCCGGGGAGTTGGATGCTGCTCGTCCACTGTGTGCGCCCCGTGATGAGTCGGGCATCCTCCTTGCGGGGAAGTGCCTGGCCGAGCGGGGTAGTGGTCATGACGCACCCCCCGACGTCGGCGCGGGTGCGTCCGCCCCCGCCGTCGACGTGGCCTGCTGGGGAACGCTGCCGGGCTCGGCCGCGCTGGCACGCATGACCTCCGCCGCGGAGCGGACGGCGCGCACGATGTTGGCGTAGCCCGTACAGCGACAGAGGTTGCCCTCCAGCCCCTCGCGGATCTCGTCGTCCGTGGGGTCGGGGTTCTCCCGGAGCAGGTCCACGGCCGCGATGATCATCCCGGGCGTGCAGTAGCCGCACTGCAGGGCGTGGGCCTCGTGGAAGGCCTTCTGGACCGGGTGCAGCACCCCGTCCTCGGCGAGCCCCTCGATCGTGGTGATGTCGTGCCCGTCGGCCTGAGCGGCGAGCACCGAGCAGCTCTTTGTGGACAGGCCATCCATGAGTACCGTGCAGGAGCCGCAGTTCGTCGTGTCACACCCCACGGGTGTGCCGACCTTGCCGAGGCGTTCGCGGAGATAATGGATGAGCAGCAGGCGTGCTTCGACCTGATCGTCGTAGCGGACACCGTCAACGGTCGCGCGGATCTGTGGCATTCAGGCTACACCTCCGGGATTTGGCCATGGAGACTGCTCCAGGGGTAGAGCCAACGTAAAACACGCCTTCGCGACTCGCCAGAGGAAGTCAGCTAAAACGGGACCAAGTCTTGGCACGGTTTGTTAAGACACCGCGCGTGGTCGCGCGTTAGGGCGCGTATTCGTTGCGGTCGCCTCATCCCGGCTGGTGGCTCACCCCTGACGCTGCCGCGTACGCCCTACGCCACCGACGATTCCGGCGATGACCAGCCCGGCGATCAGCACGGGCAGGGCCCAAAGTCCGCTGAATTCCAGATGGCCGGTGCCGCGCAGGATGAATGCCGCGCCCAGAGCGACGAACAGAATTCCGGCACTCAGCGAAAACCAGTCAAAAGGTCGCTTTTCAGACATGGTTCACCGTCACGTTCCCCGCATGCGATCGAAGGTTGAGGACCAGCGTGGCGGGAGTCGTCTCCTCGACGTCCTCGGCGTCCGCCATGGTGTCGGCGTTGGGTTCGAGTGTCTCCGTCAGGTCGACGCGGAACCCGGCCCGTGACGATGAATCCAGTATGTTCACCCCTCCAAGGAAGACTTGTCCGCGCACCTCGGTGGCCACGGTGTCCGGAATGAGGACGTCCAGCGTCCCGAACCCCACCGTGGCGTCCACGGTGAGCTGCTGCCCGGGATCGAGCTCGTCGTAGGGTACGGCGGACAGGTCGAGCAGCGCGCTCCCACCGGTCAGTTCGTGCGGTGTCTCCGCCTCGGACACGCTGGCCGGGCGCCAGTTCGGTCCACCCACCTCTGTCTCGGTGAGGTCCGTCATGACGCTGGTGGTCGTCACCAACACCGCGAGGATGCCGAGAATCGCGAGCCCACGCGGGTCGCCGAACCAGGACCCCAGCAGGAAGGCGGTTCCGATGATCACGATGGCGCTCCCCAAGAACACGGTGCCGGCGCCCTCACCGACCAACAGTGCGGCCGAGGGCGCGTCGGCGGCCGCCGCGATCCCCACGGCGACGGCACAGATCAGTCCGACGGCGACCATCGCGAGCGAGGGCCCGCGGTGGCGCGGCGCCGGTGCCTGGTCACGTGCGGCCGGAGAGGACTCTGAGGAGTCCTGCCGGGACTCCTCCTCGCCCGTCGACTCGGCGACGAGCCGCATGTCGACCGGACCACCACCCGCCACCGACCAGGGAACGGCGGGATCGTAGTAGGCGGGCTCGGACGGTGGCGCCGGCTCGGGAGGAGCGGGCGCGTCGGAGCGCAGCAGTGTGGGCAGGTCGCGCGCGGTCTGCGCGAGGTCGACACCCCGGGCGCGCGCCGTCAACAGGCCGAGCAGCAGGGGGACCGAGAGAACGAGCGTCCCCCATCCGGGACCGCCGAAGATGCTGAGCGCCGCACACGCCGCGATCCCCGCCGCCAGCAGCGACAGGACCGCCTCAGGGTGCAGCCGCCGGTTCAGCAACTGCTCGGCCAAGGCCGGCCCCTGCTCCTCGTCACGCATGAGCGCCCAGGCCGCGAAGTACAGCAGTACCCCCACGCCGCCGGCGAGGGCGGTCATGACGAACGCCGATCGCCAGACGACCGGGTCGACGCGTGTGTAGGCCCCCAGGCCCGCACACACCCCGGTCAGTACGCCCTGGGAAGGCGCCCGGTGCAGCGGCCGCCCCTCCTCGGTCGGCACCGCCTTCTCCTCGGTCCCACCCTGCTGCTCCTCCATGGCTCCATCGTGGACCACCGGGCCTCTCACATCCATCAGGGACGACCCTGACCCGGCCCGGAGCGGCTCCCCGGAGAAACGCGGGGGCGTCCCCGATGTGCTCCGGGGTCGTCAGCGTGCATCCTGAGAGAACACGAGGACGCGATCAGGAGAGCACGTGGCCGACACCGCAACGACGACGCCCCGGATGTACCGGAGCGTGGACGACCGGCTGGTCGCCGGCGTCGGCGCCGGCCTGGCCGAACACCTCGGGCTCGAGAAGAACATCGTGCGCCTGGCGCTGCTCGTGCTCGCGATCGGTGGCGTCGGCATCGCCATCTACATCGCACTCGTCGTCTTCGTTCCGCCGGCGCTCCACGCGCCCGCCACGTCGGACGACGCGTCCGCCGAGAGCGACGAGGCCCGAGCGGCGCGCGCCACCTCCACCCGATCCACCGGGCGCCGGATCGCGCAGGTCCTCGCGTTCGCCGCGGTGGCGCTGATCGGGTGGATCCTGCTCGGCGCGCTCGGGGGCATCGTCGACCCCCTGCTGTGGTTCATCGTCTTCGGCATGCTCGGCGTCGCCGTCCTCTGGTACCAGGCCAACCCCGCGCAGCGCGACACCTGGGTCGGCACGCCGGGACTGACCGGCCGACGCAACCTGCTGCGGATCGCCGCCGGCGTCGCCCTGATCGTCATCGGTGTCGTCGGCTTCCTCGCCTTCCGCCAGGAGATCAGCGAGGCGCGCCAAGGCCTCTCCGCCACGTTCGCCGTCCTGTGTGGCATCGCGATGGTCGCCGCACCGTGGATCCTCAGCCTGGTGCGGGAACGCGACCTCGAGCGCAAGGAACGCATCCGCAGCCAGGAACGGGCCGACATCGCCGCCCACATCCACGACTCGGTGCTGCAGACCCTGGCGCTCATCCAGCGCAAGTCCGACGACCCCCGCGAGGTGCAGCGACTGGCCCGAGTCCAGGAACGCGCCCTGCGCTCGTGGCTCTACGGATCCGCCGCCACCGCGGCCACGACCGTCGCCGTCGGCATGGAGCGCATGGCGGCCGACGTCGAACAGGAGCACGGTGTGCCCATCGAGGTCGTGTGCGTGGGGGACGCCGACATCGACGACACCCTGCGCCCCGTCGTCAACGCCGCCCGCGAGGCCGTCGTCAACGCGGCGAAGTACGCCGGCGTCGGCTCCATCTCGGTCTACTGCGAGGTCGAACCCGAGGAGATGCTCGTGTTCGTCCGGGACCGTGGTGCTGGGTTTGACCTGGAGTCGATTCCGGCGGATCGGATGGGCGTACGGGGGTCGATCATCGGCCGGATGGAGCGCCACGGCGGATCCGCCCGCATCCGTACCGCCCCGGGGGAGGGGACTGAGGTCCAGCTCCGGATGCCCCGGACGGCAGCGGGCTGACGCACACCTCCTGGTGGATGGCCGAGGCCGTGGGGTGCGGTGTACGCCGGCGCTCCGCGTGCGCGTGGTGGGGGTCGGGAGCGAGCGGGAGTTTGCTCCGGGCGAACCGTTGGAGCGCCATGGTGCGTCCGGCTGGGGGGCGGCGTTCGCCCGGGCGCGCCGCACGGGCACGGGTACGGGGCAGATCAGGTCGCGGAGGTCCGCCCGCATCCGTACCGCCCCGGGGATGGGGACTGAGGTCCAGCTCCGGATGCCCCGGACGGCAGCGGGCTGACGCACACCTCCCGGTGGATGGCCGAGGCTGTGAGGTGTGGTGTTCGCCGGCGCTCCGCGTGTGGCCCCAGGCTCGGCGAGAACGAGAGGCTAGACAGGGGATCGGGGCCTCGAGGTCCGGCCGGGCCCACCGCGCCCAGGCGGGACGCGGACGCACGATCCCGACGTCGGGGACAGCGGCACGGCGCGGCACCGCGTGGCGTAACGGACGCCCACCAGTTCTTCAGACCGTGAGGCGATCCGAGTAGGCTCGAAGGCGTGACTGACGAGACGCGTTCCGAGGCCCAGCTCCCTCGCGTCGTCCTGGTGGACGACCACCGGATGTTCCGGACCGGTGTCCGGGAGGAGCTCGGCGACCGCGTGACGATCGTGGGTGAGGCGGGCGACGTCGACAACGCCGTCCGGGTCATCCAGGAGCACCAGCCCGACCTCGTCCTGCTCGACGTGCACCTTCCCGGCGGGGGAGGTGTCGAGGTGCTGCGGCGGGTTCTCGCCGCGAACCCCGACATCCGCTTCCTCGCCCTGTCGGTGTCCGACGCCGCCGAGGACGTCATCGGAATCATCCGCGGTGGAGCTCGCGGCTACGTCACCAAGACGATCTCCGGCAAGGAACTCGCTGACGCCATCGTGCGGGTGGCCGACGGCGACGCCGTGTTCTCGCCGCGGCTGGCCGGCTTCGTCCTGGACGCCTTCTCCGCCACCGACGCGCCCCCTATCGACCCCGAGCTGGACCGCCTGACCCAACGCGAGCGGGAGGTCCTGCGTCTCATCGCGCGCGGATACGCCTACAAGGAGGCGGCGAAGGAGCTCTTCATCTCGGTGAAGACCGTGGAGACCCACGTCTCCTCCGTGCTGCGCAAGCTCCAGTTGTCCAACCGCCACGAACTGTCCCGCTGGGCGAGCGCGCGCAAGCTCGTGTGAGCCGTCAGGCCGACGGGCCCGGACTCCCGTCGGTCCCCTCCGGCAGTACGGAACGCGCCGCGAGAAGGTTCATCGCCGTTAGTCTCAGTACGACCTCGTCGCGCTGGTTGAGCAGCTCGATCGCGGTCCGGACGATCCCACGGTCGGGCTTGGTGCGCGAACGGCGGCTCTCGACGACGGTGGCGCGCAGCCGCAGCGCGTCCCCCGGCCGGACCGGGGCCACCCACCGCAGCTCGTCCACGCCGGGACTCGCCAGGCTGGCGACACTGGAGAGGTAGTGGCGAGCGAGCAGGCGCATCATCACCGCCGTCGTGTGCCAACCACTGGCGATCAGTCCGCCGAACTGGCCGTGCACGGCCGAGTCGGGATCGACGTGGAACGACTGCGGATCGAACTCCTCCGCGAAGGCGACGATGTCCTTCTCCCGCACCGTGACCGTGTCGTCGAACTCGTACGTCGTGCCGACGACGTAGTCCTCGAAGTACCGCTGGTCGATCGGTACCGGGAACGATCTCTCCACCATCGGATCTCCTCCCTCTGGTTGGCACTCACTCCGATTGTGGGGAGTGGAGTCGGCGACACGGCCCGGGAACCGCGAACACGCCCACCCCCGTGGCCCTCACTCAAGATTGCGCTAGGGAACGTCCGTGGCCAGCGCACGCAGGAGCCGCTCCAGGAACTCCTCCGTGGCGACCTCGGTGGGCAGGCGCACGGTGGGACGTTCCTCCGGCGCCGGGGTCGGGCGCAGGTCGGCAATGGTCATCCCGCGGGTGTGTGTCCCCGTGAGCTCCACCCGTACCGGGCGTTGCCGCTCGGCGACGACCAGGGACTGGTCCACCAGGATGGCGGCGGCGAGGGGGTCGTGCATGGCGCATGCCGTGTGCCCGAAGACCTCGGTGCTGTAGTGCCCGACATAGAACTCGAGGAACTTCGCGCAGAACTCCGCCCGCGTGCCCTGGACCCGGGACAGCCGGTCCAACCAGGGTTGGGTGGCCAGCGTCCGCATCGTCACGTCCAACGTGACCAGGGTGGTGTCGAAGCCGGCGGCAAGCACGCGTTCGGCCGCCTCGGGGTCCTTGTGGATGTTGGACTCGGCCCACGGAGTGGTGTTGCCCGGCGCGGTGACCGCGCCTCCCATGATGACCACCCGACCCAGCAGCCGCGGCAGCTCCGGTTCGATCGCGAGCGCGAGCGCCACGTTGGTCAACGTCCCCAGCACGAGGACGTCGATCTCCCCGGGGGCGACCCGGGCCAACTGGACCAGAAGCTCAGCGGCGGAGCCCGGTACCGCGCCCTCGCGCGCCGGCGGCGTCTCCACCTCGCCCAGGCCGTTCATCCCGTGAACGTGCTCGGCGAACGCGGCCGGCCCCACCAGGGGCCCCGCGGCCCCGCGGGCGACCGGCACCGTGGGCCGACCGAACAGGTGCATGAGGCGCGACGCGTTGTCCGTGGTGACGTCGACCGGGTTGTTTCCGAAGACCGCCCCGACACCCACGATGTCGACCTCGGGGAGAGCCGTCAGGTAGGCGAGCGCGACCGCGTCGTCGATGCCCGGGTCGGTGTCCACGAATACTCGCATTGCGTCTCCATCTCGACGGTCACGGCCGGTGCCACGGGCCCAGAACCCGGTTTCCGTTCGGCGCGGCCACCGGGGCCACGCGCCGGGTCACCGCGATCGAGCCATCCGCAGCGTAACCGGGGCGGCACCGGCACCGCCGAACCGGGACCCGTCCACGCGTCCGGGTCCCGTGCGTCGGGGATCAGCCTCCGGAGCGCGGGTAGGTCAATCGCCGCAGCAGGACCTCCGCCGGGCCGCGTCGCCCCGCACGGTCCAGAAGCGCGGCGCCCACCAAGGTCACCAACCACACGCCGACCGCGAACGCCGCGATCGTGGCGCTGGACAGGTGCGACCCCCATCCGAGTCCCCACGCGGTCAGGAGCGGCGCGCAGATCAACGACTGCGCCAGGTAGCACGACAGGGACCGGCGACCGACCGCCACCACGGCGGCGCGGATCCGGCCCACGGGACGGCTGCGCAGCCAGTGGGCGATCAACCCGAAGAGGGCGACGTAGCCGATGCCGGCACACAGACCTGTGGGCGTCATGAGCACGGTGAACACGAACGCCGCCTCCTCTGGGAAGGAGACCACGCCCACGTGGACCAGCGCGTGCGGGAGTCCACCGACCCAGCCGATCGCGATCCCCACGCCGGCCACCCACCGCAGCAGGGTTAGGTGCCGCTCCGGTTCCTCCAGGACGCGCCGGCGCGCCGCCCAGAACCCGAGCAGGATGGCGATCGGTACCGCCAGCCCGAACAGCCCCTGGCCCACTACCAACAGCGGCCAGAACGACAGGCGGGCGACGATCGAGGAGAGGTAACTGTCGGTGGCCATGCTGTTCGCGGAGACCGCGAACGTGGAGAAGGTGTCCCCCGTGGCCTCGAGTCCCTGCGTCACCGCGAAGTACGCACCGATCGCGGAGAACACGGCCAGCAGCACGAGGATCCCGACGCCCACGCCGGACCAGGCCAACAGCGTGGTGTCACGGCGACGCAGGAACAACGCGCCGACGACGAGGCCCGCGAGACCGTAGGCGGCGAGAACGTCCCCCATGAACAGCAGCGCGGCGTGGACGAAGCCGAAGACCAACAACCACACGTTGCGCCGGACGAGCAGGCGCCGGGCCCGACCCTCCGACTCACCGAGCCGCACCTGCCGCTGGAGTAGCTGGACCATGCCGTATCCGAACAGACACGCGAACATCGGATAGACGCGACCATCGACCCCGGTGAGGATGACCGCCTGCACGAATCGGTCCACCGTCGATCCGTCGGGCGGGTGGATCGTGGTGTCGACGTAGGCGCGGCCCCAGAGGTACCAGGGCGTGTTCGCGAGGGCGATCAGCAGCAGCATGAACCCCCGCGCGAGGTCGGGCGCGAGCGCCCGCTCCGCGGCACGGGTCGGGCCGGGGGCCGGGGTCTGGGGGCGGGATGCGGCCGTCTGTTCGGCGGTTGCCTGAAGAGGGGTGTGCTCGGGCTCCGATGCCATGACCTCATCGTGTCATCTGACCGTCGCCGAACGCAGTCCTCCCCAGGGGGCATTTCCGATCTTTCCGGGAATTCACGGTGTTCGCCCTGGTAAGTCCCTTCCCCTCGCCTCTCGACCTGGCGATCCCATACCGCGACGGGAGGCCTCGTGGGCCGACGGGACCGTCCGCCGACCGGGCGGCGTGGACGGCGAGAGTGGGGCCAACGGTCCCGCTGAACTAAAGCAACG
This sequence comes from Spiractinospora alimapuensis, assembly GCF_018437505.1. NCBI lineage: Bacteria > Bacillati > Actinomycetota > Actinomycetes > Streptosporangiales > Nocardiopsidaceae > Spiractinospora > Spiractinospora alimapuensis. The sequence continues at coordinate 4,305,498 of NZ_CP072467.1, forward strand.
TGTCCGATTCCGAGCGCCTAGGCTGGAGTGCGTGTCGGTCCATGAATCACTCCTCGAAGGCCTGAACGCCGCACAGCGCGACGCGGTGACGCACCAGGGGTCGCCCCTGCTGATCGTCGCGGGAGCCGGGTCCGGAAAGACCCGTGTTCTCACCCATCGCATCGCCTACCTGCTGCGAGAGCGTGATGTGCGGCCCGGTGAGATCCTCGCGATCACGTTCACCAACAAGGCCGCGGCCGAGATGCGGGAACGGATCGAAGGCCTCCTGGGCGCACGCGTCGCGCGCACGATGTGGATCATGACGTTCCACGCGGCCTGCGTGCGGATTCTCCGCCGGGAGGCAACGCGTCTGGGTTACCCGAGCAACTTCACCATCTACGACTCGGGCGACTCCCAGAGGCTGATGCAGCTCGTCTGCCGTGAGCTCGACCTCGACACCAAGAGGTACCCCCCGCGGTCCTTCTCGGCCGAGGTCTCCAACCTGAAGAACGAGCTCGTCGACTACGACACCTTCGAGGCCCGCGCGGACAACGACCGCGAACGCGTCCTCGCCCAGGCGTACAAGCTGTACCAGCGCCGGCTGCAGGAGGCCGGGGCCATGGACTTCGACGACCTCATCATGTTGACCGTGAACCTCATGGAGCTGTTCCCCGACGTGGCGGAGCACTACCAGCGGCGGTTCCGGCACATCATGGTCGACGAGTACCAGGACACCAACCACGCCCAGTACGAGCTGGTCCGCACCCTCGCCACGCCCCCGCGGCCGACCGACGACGGCGCGCCGGAGATCGAACCGGCGGAGCTCTGCGTCGTCGGCGACGCCGACCAGTCCATCTACGCCTTCCGGGGCGCGACGATCCGCAACATCGTCGAGTTCGAGCGGGACTACCCGAACGCGCGGACCGTGCTGCTGGAACAGAACTACCGGTCCACGAACACGATCCTGCGCGCGGCCAACGCGGTCATCAGCCAAAACACGGACCGAAAACCCAAGAACCTCTGGTCGGAGGTGGGGACGGGCGCCGCGATCGTCGGATACGTCGCCGACAACGAGCACGACGAGGCCTCGTTCGTCGTCAGTGAGATCGACCGACTCACCGACGCCGGGGACTGTCGGCCGGGTGACGTCGCGGTCTTCTATCGCACCAACGCGCAGTCCCGGGTGCTCGAGGAGATCTTCATCCGGCACGGGCTTCCGTACCGGATCGTCGGCGGGGTGCGCTTCTACGAGCGCAAGGAGATCCGCGACGTCCTGGCCTATCTGCGCGTGCTGGCCAACCCGGACGACACCGTGGCGCTGCGCCGCATCCTCAACGTTCCGAAGCGGGGGATCGGTGACCGCGCGGAGGCCACCGTCGAGGTCTTCGCCGCGCGCGAGCGAATCTCGTTCGCGGCGGCCCTACGCCGAGCGAACGAGGCGCCCGGTGTGGCCACCCGCTCGGTGAAGGCCATCGGCCAGTTCGTCGCCCTGCTGGACGAGCTCATGGAGCTCGTCCCCACGAGCTCGCCGGCCGAGATCATCGAGGCCGTGCTGCGACGGACCGGTTATCTGGAAGAACTCACCAACTCCAAGGACCTCCAGGACGAGAGCCGGGTGGAGAACCTGGAGGAGTTCGTGGAGGTCGCCCGGGAGTTCGAGCAGACCTTCACCGGACCCCTCTACCCGGAGGACACCGCGCAGGACGAGACCACCCAGTCCGGCGCCGAGTCTGTGGTGGCCGAGGAAGGCGCCGACGAAGGGGAGGAATCGGCGGACCAACCCGGCCCGCCCACCCTCGTGGACTTCCTGGAACAGGTGGCTCTGGTCGCCGACGCCGACCAGGTGGAAGAGGACGAGGGCGACGGAGTAGTCACGTTGATGACGCTGCACGCCGCCAAGGGACTGGAGTTCCCTGTCGTCTTCCTGACCGGAATGGAGGACGGCGTCTTCCCGCACATGCGAACCCTCGGGGACCGCAACGAGCTGGAAGAGGAACGTCGGCTGGCCTACGTCGGCATCACTCGGGCGAAGCACCGGCTGCACATCAGCAGGGCGGCCGTACGCAGCGCGTGGGGGACACCCAGCTACAACCCACCGTCCCGATTCCTGGCGGAGATTCCCGGCGACCTCATGGACTGGCAGCGCACGGGCGCGGAGTCTCGATCCATGGTCTCGGCAGGCAGACCGGCTCCGCCGCGGGCGCGCAGCGCGCGCAACGTCCCGTCGTTGGCGGCAGGGGACCGCGTCACCCACGACTCGTTCGGGCTGGGAACCGTTCTCGAGGTGGAGGGCAGCGGCGAACGCAGCCGGGTACGCATCGACTTCGGTGGGGACGTCGGCAGCAAGGACCTCCTCCTGGGCTACGCACCGGTCGAGAAGCTGTGAGCTAGACCGCGCGGCGGAACGGGATGAAGGAGTCTTCCCGCTCTGTTAATCTCGAAGAAGTCGAGCGAAACGAACGCGCAACGCGGGCGTGCCGACACTCTCCCTCCCTCTGGAGCACATCGAGTCCCTTCGGGGCATCTCGTCGTGTCGGGAGAGCTTCCCAGATCACACACTCGGTCGTTTGACAGGGTGAACGGGATGGGTAGACTGGGGGGGTTGCCCCGGAGACCGACGCGCTTCAGCGCGGGCCGGACGCCGGGACAAAGTAGAGAGAATCAAATGGTAATCTCTACGAAAGAAGCGAAAGCCCTGAAAAGGAATTCACTCAAAAATCTCGAATTTGCGAGATTGGCGAGCGGGTGCTAAATTGGGGTTAACAAAGTGAAGAGAGCCGCTTCCACGCGAAGACGCTGAGGGTCCTCGAGGTTGAGGGTGTTTGGTTGTTGTGGGTGGTGGGTGGTTGTTTCTTGAGAACTCAACAGCGCGTACGTTTGTTCTTGTGCCTTTATGGTTTGCCCCTGTTTTAGGGGTTCCTTTGATGAACAAGCCGAAACACAGTAACCGTTCTTCGGGATGGTTGGTGTGTTGTGGTTGATTTTGTCGGGAATTAGATTTCTCTAAAGGTTTACACCTACTGGCCGTTGGCTGGTTGGGTGTGTTTGGCCTTTGATGGAGAGTTTGATCCTGGCTCAGGACGAACGCTGGCGGCGTGCTTAACACATGCAAGTCGAACGCACCGCATCCTTTCGGGGGTGTTGGTGAGTGGCGAACGGGTGAGGAACACGTGAGTAACCTGCCCCTGACTTTGGGATAAGCCCGGGAAACTGGGTCTAATACCGAATGTTCACTCTTCTCCGCATGGTGGAGGGTGGAAAGGATTCGTCTGGTCGGGGATGGGCTCGCGGCCTATCAGCTTGTTGGTGGGGTGATGGCCTACCAAGGCGGTGACGGGTAGCCGGCCTGAGAGGGCGACCGGCCACACTGGGACTGAGACACGGCCCAGACTCCTGCGGGAGGCAGCAGTGGGGAATTTTGCGCAATGGGCGAAAGCCTGACGCAGCGACGCCGCGTGGGGGATGACGGCCTTCGGGTTGTAAACCTCTTTTCCTTTTGGCGTAGGCCACGGTTTCTGCCGTGGTTGACGGTAGGAGGGGAATAAGGACCGGCTAACTACGTGCCAGCAGCCGCGGTAATACGTAGGGTCCGAGCGTTGTCCGGAATTATTGGGCGTAAAGAGCTCGTAGGCGGCGTGTCACGTCTGCTGTGAAAGCCCGGAGCTTAACTCCGGGTGTGCAGTGGATACGGGCGTGCTTGAGGAAGGTAGGGGAGACTGGAATTCCTGGTGTAGCGGTGAAATGCGCAGATATCAGGAGGAACACCGGTGGCGAAGGCGGGTCTCTGGGCCTTTCCTGACGCTGAGGAGCGAAAGCGTGGGGAGCGAACAGGATTAGATACCCTGGTAGTCCACGCTGTAAACGTTGGGCGCTAGGTGTGGGACCTTTCCACGGGTTCTGTGCCGCAGCTAACGCATTAAGCGCCCCGCCTGGGGAGTACGGCCGCAAGGCTAAAACTCAAAGGAATTGACGGGGGCCCGCACAAGCGGCGGAGCATGTTGCTTAATTCGACGCAACGCGAAGAACCTTACCAAGGTTTGACATCGCCCTTATATCCACAGAGATGTGGTGCCCTTCGGGGGTGGGTGACAGGTGGTGCATGGCTGTCGTCAGCTCGTGTCGTGAGATGTTGGGTTAAGTCCCGCAACGAGCGCAACCCTTGTTCCATGTTGCCAGCACGTCATGGTGGGGACTCATGGGAGACTGCCGGGGTCAACTCGGAGGAAGGTGGGGATGACGTCAAGTCATCATGCCCCTTATGCCTTGGGCTGCAAACATGCTACAATGGCCGGTACAGCGGGGTGCGAAGCCGTGAGGTGGAGCGAATCCCGAAAAGCCGGTCTCGGTTCGGATCGGGGTCTGCAACTCGACCCTGTGAAGGTGGAGTCGCTAGTAATCGCGGATCAGCATTGCCGCGGTGAATACGTTCCCGGGCCTTGTACACACCGCCCGTCACGTCATGAAAGTTGGTAACACCCGAAGCGTGTGTCCCAACCCGTAAGGGAGGGAGCGCGCGAAGGTGGGACCGGCGATTGGGACGAAGTCGTAACAAGGTAGCCGTACCGGAAGGTGCGGCTGGATCACCTCCTTTCTAAGGAGCCTTAACCAGAAGGTGTGTGTTGACTCGTTTTCACCAAGAAGACGGGAACCACACCCGGTGGCTCGAAAGTGGACACACACCCACGGGTGTGTGGGGTGCGAGAACTTACGGTCCTCCACGATGACTCCCTTTTGCGGGGTTGTGGTGGGGGGCGCGCTGTTGGGCTCTGAAGAAGCCACTATCCGCAGGCCGGTTGGTTTGTGGCGGTTGGTTTCTTGGGCTGCTTCTGCTGGCTTCCTGTGTTGGGGGGGGGTTGGTGGGGGTGGGCTCTGGGGTTTTGGTTTGTGGATAGTGTGCGCGAGTGTCTTGTTGTTGTGGTGGTCAAGTGAGTGTGGCATACGGTGGATGCCTTGGCACCAGGCGCCGATGAAGGACGTGGGAGGCCGCGATAGTCCACGGGGAGTTGTCAACCGGGCGTTGATCCGTGGGTGTCCGAATGGGGAAACCTGGCTCGAGTCATGTCGAGTCGCTGCCGTCTGAATGTATAGGGCGGTTGGTGGTGACGCGGGGAAGTGAAACATCTCAGTACCCGTAGGAAGAGAAAACAATACGTGATTCCCTGAGTAGTGGTGAGCGAAAGGGGATGGTGGCTAAACCATGCGCGTGTGATAGGCGGCGGCCGTTGCGTGTGTGGGGTTGTGGGAGCATGCTGGATCCTTCTGCCGGAGGGTCGCGTTGGTGGTTCTTTTAGTCGAAGTCGTTGGGATGCGACGCCGGAGTGGGTGAGAGTCCCGTAGGCGAAGGAAGAGTCATTGGTGTGGGTGTGTTTCCCGAGTAGCGCGGGGCTCGAGGAATCCCGTGTGAATCTGGCAGGACCATCTGTCAAGCCTGAATACGTCCTGGTGACCGATAGTGGATTGAGTACCGTGAGGGAATGGTGAAAAGTGCCCCGGTGAGGGGTTGTGAAATAGTTCCTGAAACCGTGTGCTGTCAAGCCATCAGAGCCTGATGCTTTTGTGTTGGGTGATGGTGTGCCTTTTGAAGAATGAGCCTGCGAGTCATGCTGTGTGGCGAGGTTAACCCGTGTGGGGGAGCCGTAGCGAAAGCGAGTCTTAAATGGGCGTCTGAGTCGCGTGGTGTGGACCCGAAGCGGAGTGATCTACCCATGTCCAGGGTGAGGCGGCTGTAAGAGGTCGTGGAGGCCCGAACCCACCGGGGTTGAAAACCCGGGGGATGAGGTGTGGGTAGGGGTGAAAGGCCAATCAAACTCCGTGATAGCTGGTTCTCCCCGAAATGCATTTAGGTGCAGCGTTGTGTGGTTCTTGGCGTGTGGTAGAGCGACTGGTTGGTTGATGGGCCCGCGAGGGTTACTGATGTCAGCTAAACTCCGAATGCCGTCAAGTGGAGCATGGCAGTGAGACTGCGGGGGATAAGCTTCGTGGTCGAGAGGGAAACAGCCCAGATCTCCGGTTAAGGCCCCTAAGGGTGTGCTGAGTGGGTAAGGTTGTGGAGTTGCAGAGACAGCCAGGAGGTTGGCTTAGAAGCAGCCATCCTTGAAAGAGTGCGTAATAGCTCACTGGTCGAGTGGTTCTGCGCCGACGATGTAGCGGGGCTAAGCACACCGCCGAAACCGAGAAGCTAGCCTTTGTGGCTGGTTGGTAGGGGAGCGTCCTTCACGCGGTGAAGCATTGGTGTGAACCGGTGTGGAGTGTGGGGGAGTGAGAATGCAGGCATGAGTAGCGAAACCAACGTGAGAAACGTTGGCGCCGATTGACTAAGGGTTCCTGGGGCAGGTTAATCCGCCCAGGGTGAGTCGGGGCCTAAGGCGAGGCCGACAGGCGTAGTCGATGGATGACGGGTTGATATTCCCGTACCCGCATACACGCGCCCGATACTGAAACTCTCGATACTAACCATGGAATCGTGCTTCGCTCCCTTCGGGGGGTGTTGTTGTGGTTCTGTGGGACCTGAGGGGGGAGTAGGTAAGTGATGGGGTGACGCAGAGGGGTAGCTCTACCCGGCGATGGTTGTCCGGGGGTAAGCGTGTAGCCCGAGGCCTAGGTAAATCCGGGTCTCATAGGGGTGAGGCGTGATGCCGAGCCGTTGTGGTGAAGTGAGTGATCCCGTGCTGCCGAGAAAAGCCTCTAGCGAGTGTGTGTGCGGCCCGTACCCGAAACCGACGCAGGTGGTCAGGTTGAGTAGACCGAGGCGTTCGGGTGAACCATGGTTAAGGAACTCGGCAAATTGTCCCCGTAACTTCGGGAGAAGGGGAGCCCCGGCCGGTGATACGCCGTGCGTGTTGAGCTGGTGGGGGTCGCAGAGGCCAGGGAGAAGCGACTGTTTATTAAAAACACAGGTCCGTGCGAAGCCGTAAGGCGCGGTATACGGACTGACGCCTGCCCGGTGCCGGAACGTTAACAGGACTGGTTAACCCTTTGGGGTGAAGCTGGGAATGTAAGCGCCGGTAAACGGCGGTGGTAACTATAACCATCCTAAGGTAGCGAAATTCCTTGTCGGGTAAGTTCCGACCTGCACGAATGGCGTAACGACTTCTCCGCTGTCTCAACCATGGGCCCGGTGAAATTGCACTACGAGTAAAGATGCTCGTTTCGCGCAGCAGGACGGAAAGACCCCGGGACCTTCACTGCAGCTTGGTATTGGTGTTTGGGTGGGTTTGTGCAGGATAGGTGGGAGCCGGTGAAACCTTCACGCTAGTGGGGGTGGAGGCGTTGGTGAGATACCACTCTGATCTTCTTGGGCACCTCAACCTCGGTCCGTGATCCGGATCAGGGACAGTGCTTGGTGGGCAGTTTAACTGGGGCGGTTGCCTCCCAAACGGTAACGGAGGCGCCCAAAGGTTCCCTCGGCCTGGTTGGAAACCAGGTGGTGAGTGTAAGTGCTTAAGGGAGCTTGACTGTGACACTGACGGGTGGAGCAGGTGCGAAAGCAGGGACTAGTGATCCGGCACTCCCGTATGGAAGGGGTGTCGCTCAACGGCTAAAAGGTACCCCGGGGATAACAGGCTGATCTTCCCCAAGAGTCCGTATCGACGGGATGGTTTGGCACCTCGATGTCGGCTCGTCGCATCCTGGGGCTGAAGCGGGTCCCAAGGGTTGGGCTGTTCGCCCATTAAAGCGGCACGCGAGCTGGGTTTAGAACGTCGTGAGACAGTTCGGTCCCTATCCGCTGCGCGCGTTGGAGACTTGACAGGAGCTGTCCCTAGTACGAGAGGACCGGGATGGACGAACCTCTGGTGTGCCAGTTGTCCCGCCAGGGGCATGGCTGGTTGGCTACGTTCGGAACGGATAACCGCTGAAAGCATCTAAGCGGGAAGCCGTCCTGGAGATGAGGTCTCCCACCACCTTTGAGTGGGTAAGGCCCCCTAGAGACCATGGGGTTGACAGGCCAGACGTGGAAGCCCAGCAATGGGTGGAGCTGACTGGTGCTGATAGGCCGAGGGCTTGCCCACCACAACACACTGGACACTCGCGCACACGAATCAAGCACACACCCCCCGCACGCACACACGCGTGCACGGGAGCACCCCACACCAGGGTGTGTGAACCGCGAACCACACGAACGTGCGGTGGTGACAGCGGAAGGGAAACACCCGGACCCATTCCGAACCCGGCAGTTAAGCCTTCCAGCGCCGATGGTACTACCCCCACGCCGGGGCGGGAGAGTAGGACACCGCCGCACAACACCACACGATTTGAGGCCCTGCCGATCCAGAACACCTGGACCGACAGGGCCTCAAACGCATACCCACACAACCCCTCGTCAACCACGCCATCAACGGCTGTCATCTGCCTGCTATTGCTCAGTCGCTCGCATCTCGTCTGATTCCGGGGTCTCCGGGTGTCGCCAGATCCACAGGATGGACGCGAGGAGGCCGCCCCACACGACGGTGAGGGCGATGACCATCATGACGATGGCGGATGCGGACATGAGCTTTCCCTCCGCTGCTGGCGCGAACGCGCCATATCTTCTCGTTATCACTTGCGCACGTCCGGAACCGGGCCGACATCCCGCTTCCACAGAATCGCTGTGAGGAGCACCGCGACCGCGATCGCGCCAACGGCGACCCCACCGCCGCCGAAGACCAGCAGCACCACTGGGTAGCCTTCGTAGGGTTCGGAGAACTCGGTCCACAGGTTGGTCGCGATCAGCAGCGTCAGCACGATCGGCGTGATGACGCCGAGGCAGATCTTCCACCAGAGTGTCAGCCGGATGCTGGAGTACTCCTCGATGTGCCCTTGGAGGTCCGGGAGGCGCCGCAGCGCCCACGCCACGACGACGACCTGCACGAGCGCCGCGGCCACGATTCCGTACTGGTTGATGAACCGGTCGGCGACGTCCAGCAGGGTGAGGCCCTGGTCCGTGGGATACACCGCCAAGGAGATCACTGCGGGGACGCCGCCGCCGATGAGGGTCGCCGTGAGCCTCCGCAGCCCGAAGCGGTCCTGCAGCGCCGCTACGACGACCTGCATGATGCTGATCAGGGAGGTGATGCCGGCGACGGCCAGGGAGAGGAAGAACAGGACCCCGAACAGCCCACCGAGCGGCATGGTGGCGATGACCTGCGGGAAGGCGATGAATGCCAGCCCCACGCCCTGCTCCACGACGCCCTGGACGGGGGCGTCCACCTGGAGGGCCATGAAGCCCAGTGTGGCGAAGATACCGATCCCGGCCAGTAGCTCGAACGAACTGTTGGCGAGTCCCACCACGAACGCGTTCCCGGTGAGGTCGGCCTTGCGGCGCAGGTAGGAGGCGTAGGTGATCATGATCCCGAAGCCGATGGACATCGAGAAGAACACCTGGCCGTAGGCGATCAGCCAGACCTGGCCCTCGGCCATCGCGGACCAGTCCGGTTCGAAGAGTGCGCTGAGTCCGGCACCCGCACCCTCGAGGGTGACGGCCCGGATCACCAGGGCGCCGAACAGCACGATCAGCAGGGGGATGAAGATCCGGTTGGCGCGTTCGATGCCGCGTCGGATCCCGGACAGCAGGATGATCAGCGTGACCACCCAGACCAGGAGCAGGGTCAGTCCGATGTCCGCGGCGTAGCTCTGGACCATCCCGGGTTCCGCCGCGCGAAGGTAGTCCTCGGCGAAGAACGTCTCCGGGTTCTCCCGCCATTGTGCGGTGTTCCGGGGGATGAGGGAGAACGACGCGTACTGCAGGGCCCAGGCGATGATGACGGCGTAGTAGGTCCCGATGACGAAGCAGATCGCCACCTGCCACCATCCGATGCCTTCGGCGGGGCGGCTCAGACGCCGCAGGGCGACGGGCGGTGAGCCGTGGTAGCGGTGCCCAATGGAGTAGCACAGGATCAACAGCGGCAGACCGGCGGTCAACAGCGCGATCAGGTAGGGGACGATGAACGCTCCACCGCCGCCTTCGTAGGCGGCGTAGGGGAACCGCCAGATGTTGCCGAGGCCGATGGCGGACCCCATGGCGGCGAGCAGGAAGCCGGCTCTGGTTCCCCACTGTTCACGGACCTGCCCAGCCATGTCACTCCATGAGGTTCGACGACTACTAAAGGCGACGTTAGCAGTGTGGCCTCCTCGGGGGTAGAAGGCGCGAGGACGTTCCGCGCCGTTGGCGTGGGGACGGGCTGTGTGCGCACACTTGCCTTGTCCGTGGTGATTGAGCGCTGAGGAGTCCCCATGCGGTGTGTTGGGAACGCGGAAGTCCGCCGGTTGGTCACGATGGAGCGGGCCGTCGACGCGTTGCGCAGCACGTTCACCGAGATCGGTCGATCGGCCAGCCCGGTGTTCGACTGTCCGCCGCGGCTCGCGTTGGGTGACGGGGCGACGTTGGTGATGACGGCGCGGCACGTCCCCACGGGTGCCACGGTCACGAAGTCACTGAGTGTGGAGCTTTCCCGGGACCCCGCGATCGTGGGCTCGGTGGCGTGGATGGATCCGCTGCGAACGGAGCCGCTGGTGGTCGAGGCCGCCGCGGTGACCACGCTACGGACGGGTGCGATCGCCGGCCTCGGTACGGATCTGCTGGCGCCGCCGGACGCGGACCGGATGGCGATCGTCGGGTCGGGTGCTCAGGCCCCCGACCAGGTGCGGGCGGTGCACGCGGTGCGCCCGCTGCGCGAGCTTCGTGTCGTGAGTCGCCGACCGGAGAACGCCGAGAGGTTGGCCGCCTCCCTACGTCCCGAGCTCCCGGGTACCGCGATCACGGTCGCGTCCACGGTCCGGGACGCGGTCGCGGACATGCCCATCGTGACGTGTGCGACGTCGGCCGCCGAACCAGTGCTGGACACCGTGGACCTCGCCCCCGACGCGCACGTCAACGGGATCGGCTCGTTCCGGCCGTCCATGCGGGAGCTGCCGGAGGACCTGTTGGCGGGTGCCGAGGTGGTCATGGTGGAACAGCGTGCGGCCGCGCTCGAGGAGTCGGGGGAGATCCGGCACGCCGTCACGACCGGAGGCCTGAGGAAGGACGACGTTCGGGAACTTCCCGACGTGCTCCGGGAGCCGTGGCAGCGGAGCGGGGGGCGGACCGTGTTCAAGTCCGTGGGGGTCGGAATCCACGACTGGGCGGTGACACGTCTCATCGCCGAGACGCTCGACATGCCTGGTGTGGATTCCGCGGACGTCTGACGTAGGGCCGTGGCCGCTGGTCTGGTGGTGGCCTACCTTCCCGCGGGGCGCAACCGTTCGATCGCCTCGGCGGAGCCCAGCGAGCCCGCGGTGCCGAGTTCGAAGTTGGCCATCGCCGCGGCGTGCGCGTTCTCGTCGGCGGCGGTGACACAGTCCGCGATGACGTGCACGAAGAACCCGAGGTCGGTGGCGTGCCGCGCGGTCTGTTCCACGGTGAGGTTGGTCGCCACCCCGGTGAGGAGGAGTGTGGTGATCCCCTGGTGCGTGAGCCATTCCGCGAGGTCGTTCCCGGCGAGACCGGAGAGCTTCTGGTTGTCGACGATCCGGTCCCCGTCGGTGAGTGGTGGCATCTCGGGGATGATCTCACTCCCGGGGGAGTCCGGGCGGAAGTTCTCCGGTGCGTCGGCCACCGCCGAGACGAGCTGTGTGTTGCGCACGAGCTGTCCGCCGTCGGTGGGCACGGTGAAGCGGGTGTAGACGACGGTGACGCCGGCTGAGCGTGCGGCCTGGTGCAGGTGTGCGGCGCGGGGGATCACTCCGCTGCGCGCCACCGGCTCGCTCAGCATGGCGGCGAAGAAGCCTTCCGGCTTGGTCACGTTGACGGTCCAGTGCAGACCGAGGACCGCGGTGCGGTGTGGGTCGAGTCTCATAGCCCATGACGGTGGCACAGCGTGGCGGTCGTGGGAAGGGTAGATCCGCGAAAAGCGAGCCAACGCACGCCCACATAGCCGACGGATTGATGTGATTGGATACGCACCGCCCCCTGTCCCCGTAGCCCGGAGAGCTACATGACTGAGACACGACCCGCCACGCGAACCATCGCTGGACGCTACGAGCTGCTCGAGCGTCTCGGCCGTGGGGGGATGGGAGTGGTGTGGCGCGCCCGCGACACCATCCTCGACCGCGAGGTCGCGGTCAAGGAGATCCTCGTTCCGGAGGAGCTCGAGCCGGAGGAGCGGGAGCAGGCCAAGGCACGGGTGCGCCGCGAAGCCCGGTCGGCGGCCAGACTGTCGGACGCCGAGGGCGTGGTGACGGTGTACGACGTGCTCGATCTGGAGGGCGACCCCTGGGTCGTGATGCAGCTCGTGCGGGGGAAGACGCTCGCCGACCTGATTCGCGAACAAGGGCCGGTGCCGGAGGACCAGGTCCGGGCGATCGGCCGGACACTCGCGGGCGCCCTGAGCAGTGCGCACGCGAACGGGGTCGTCCACCGCGACGTGAAGCCCGCGAACGTGATGTTGGCGGACGACGGCCGCGTTCTGCTGACGGACTTCGGCATCGCGACCGTGGAGGGCGAGACGTCGGTGACCCGGACCGGGTCGATCGTGGGATCGCCGGAGTACATGGCACCCGAGCGCCTCGAGGAGCACGGTGCGTCGACGCCCCCGTCCGACCTCTGGAGCCTGGGCGCCACCCTGTACGCGGCGGTCGAGGGCCAGACCCCGTTCCGTCGGGACACACTCCCGGCGACTCTCGCGGCGGTGGTGTCCGCTCCCGTACCGGTGCCGTCGCGATCCCAGGCGCTGGCCCCCGTCCTGCTGAGCCTGCTGGTTCGGGAACCGAGCCAACGACTCACCGCCGACCAGACGCTCCGGATGCTCGGCGCGCCCCACCAGGGCAGCGGTGGCTGGACGACCGAGGCGATGGCGGACGCGACCCGTCCCGTCGCTACCGATCCGGTGAACACTCCGACCCGCCCCGTGTCTCCGTTCCCGCGGCTCGGAAAGCGCGGCCGGTGGATCTCGGCGGTCGTCGGGGGAGCCCTCGTTCTCGCCCTCGCGGCTGTGCTCGGGTGGCGACTCCTTCTCTGGCCGGCCGACGTGTCGGTTTACGCCGAGCACAGTACGGACAACTACTCGCTGCAGTACCCGGCGGAGTGGACCGTCGAGGACGACGACGGCAACATGACGTTCGCCCCCGACGACGAAACCCCGGAGATCGAACTGCGTTCCGCCTGGTACACCCAGGACTTCGGGGACCGTAACAACGAGTTCTCCGCCCACACCGAGCTGAGGAACGCGACGGGCCCGTGGGCGGAGTACGCGTCCTACACCCAGACCATGGTGGATCCGGAGGAGTACGGGACCTGGGACGTCGATGTCGCGGCCGTGGAGGAGTCCGTCGTCTTCACCGAGGAAGGGATAGCGGAGCACGCCGGGGATGACCCGCGACGGGCGGGCGTGCACCTGCGGTTCGTCGACGGCGACACGGCGCTGCGGGTGAGTGTGGTCGGATCCGAAACCGAGATGGCTCGCTACGATGCCGTGATCTCGGAGATCCTCGGGTCGATCGAGCCGAGCCTCGGGGACTGAGGCCGGGCCCCGGCATCACCCGCGGAACCGTGCTCCCTCCAGGGTCAACAGGTGGCGCTTGCGGGGCAGGCCGCCGCCGTAGCCGGTCAGGGAGCCGTCGGCGCCGATGACGCGGTGGCAGGGCACCACGATCGAGATCGGGTTACGGCCGTTGGCCAGGCCTACGGCGCGGGACGCTCCGGGCTTGCCGAGGCTGGTGGCGAGTTCGCCGTAGCTGGTGGTCTGGCCGTAGGGCAGGCGGGTCAGGGCGCGCCAGACGCCGCGTTGGAACTCGGTGCCCTCGGGGGCGAGTGACAGGGTGAACGTGCGCAGCTCGCCGGCGAAGTACGCGGAGAGCTGCTCCGTCACCTCGCGCAGGGCCCCGGGGGCGTGCCGCCACTCGCCGGCGTCGGCCGGCGGGCTTTCCATGTACAGCCCGGTCAGGGACGTCCCGTCGCCCACCAGGATGATGGTGCCGATGGGGGAGCTCACCTCGTCGTAGATTCGCGGTCCGGCCTCGGGGACCCGGAAGGTCATCGGCTCCCACCACGGTTCGGCCGTGGGCACGTCGACGTCGAGTGGGAGCGTGCTCTGCGTTGTCGTCTCCACCATGGTCGTGCTCCTATCGGTGCTGGTTCCACAGGTGATGGGTGGCGTAGCTTCGGAACGGCGCGCACGGGTCGCCGAGGCGTCGGGCCGCGGCGGTCGAGAGTGTGCCGCGCCCGAGGGCCCGGCGCACACCGAGGTCCTCGGCGAGGAACACGTCGGGGTCACCCATTCCCCGCATTCGAATGTAGGCGGCGGTCCAGGGTCCGATGCCACGCATCGTCCGCAGTTGTGCCTCGCTCCGCTCTCGGTCACATCCGGGACCGAGGTCGAGTTCGCCGCGGGCCACCGCGTCGGTCAGTGAGGAGAGCGCCGTGGCCCGGGTCCGGGGCATCGGGAGTGTCTCCAGCGGCGCCGCCGCGATGGTCTCGGCGCTGGGGAACACGTGGGTGAGGCCGCCGCTGGGGCTGGGCAGGGGGTCTCCGATCCGGGCGACGAGTCGTCCGGCGTGGGTGCGTGCGGCGGCGACCGAGATCTGTTGGCCGAGGACCGCGCGTACCGCGAGCTCCGTGGGGTCCACCTGTCCGGGTGCGCGGAGGCCGGGGCGGCGGGCCGCGAGTGGGGCGAAGATCGGACTGGTGCTGAGGACCTCGTTGACGGCCTGCGGGTCGGCGTCGAGGTCGAGAAGGTGTCGGCAGCGGGCCACGGCCGCGGTGAGGTCGCGGAGATCCTGGAGCCGCAGCCGACAGGTGACCGCCCGGTCGGACTCCGGGGCGAGCTCCACGATCCCGGTCCCGTGGTGAAGGCGCAGGACGCGCCGGTAGACCCCGTGGACCCACTCCTCCACCCCGGGGATCGCTCGGTCGGCGAGGAACCGCAGTGTCGTCCCGGCGTCGAACGGCTGTCGCGTGGGCAGACGCAGACTCACCGTCCCGGGGGCGGGGTCGCCTGGTCGGCGGGCGGCACGGGTGCGCATCTCCGAGGGCGTGGCCGCGAAGACCGCGTGGATGGTGTCGTTGAACTGGCGGACGCTCGCGAAGCCAGCCGCGAAGGCGATCTCCGCCATGGGGACGTCGGTGGTCTCGATGAGGATGCGGGCGGTCTGCGCGCGTTGCGCCCGGGCGAGGGCGAGCGGCCCCGCACCTAGCTCCTCGGTGAGGTGCCGGCGGAGCTGTCGCTCGCTGTAGCCGAGGGAGGAGGCGAGGCCGCTGACGCCACCACGATCGATGGTGCCGTCGGCGATCAGTCGGATGGCGCGCGCGACGACGTCGCCGCGCAGGTTCCACTCCGGGGAGCCGGGGGAGGCGTCGGGCCGGCATCTCTTGCACGCGCGGAATCCGGCGGCCTGCGCGGCGGCCGAGGAGCGGTAGAAACGGAGGTTGGAACGCTTGGGCACGATCGCGGGGCAGCTCGGACGGCAGTAGATGCCCGTGCTGGTGACGCCGGTGTAGAAACGCCCGTCGAAACGGGTGTCCCGGCTGCGCACCGCGCGGTATCTCTGGTCATCGTCCATACTCCTCATCATGCCGTCGCCCGCCACGCTGTGCTAGCGGATTTCGGACATGAAAGTCATAGGAGCAGTCACGTTGCCCGCTCGCTCCCGCGTGCGTCCGGCATCGCGTCGGAACGCGTGGAGCGTCAGGAGTGCTTGGCGAGATAGTCGATGTAGATCGGGCGCAGCGCGTCGAGAAGCGCCGGGTCCTGTTCCTCGCGTACGGAGATGACGTCACCGATGAGGCCGGTCATCTGTGCGACTCCCGCGCGTGCGGCGTCGACGTTGCCGGCGGCCGCCTCCGCCGCGGGCAGCGCGCGGAAGAGCCGCCACAGGAACGCGAGATCCACGTGGTGCCGCGCCCGCTCCATGGCGCGTCGGTGGAGCTCGTGGGAACTGAGCCGCTCCAGGTCGTCCTTGTTCTCGCTCATAGCCGATACCTACCCTCCCTGAGCGATGTCGCGTGGGTTACGCTTGCGCCATGAGCGCGACATCGGTGGTCCGGGTGGTGCTGGCAAAACCGGGGCTTGACGGCCATGACCGGGGAGTGAAGGTCGTCGCACGGGCGCTGCGTGACGCGGGCGTCGAAGTGATCTATGTCGGTCTCCGCCAGACCCCGGAGATGATCGTGGACGCGGCCCTGCAGGAGGACGCGGACGCGATCGGCCTCTCCGTCCTCTCCGGCGCGCACATGACCATGTTCGGCCGCGTGCTCGACCTCCTTCGGGAGCGGGACGCCACCGACATCGTCGTCTTCGGTGGCGGGATCATCCCCGACGAGGACATTCCGGAGCTCGAGTCCCTGGGTGTCGCCAAGGTCTTCACTCCAGGAGCGACCACCGTCGAGATCAACGACTGGGTGGACCGTCGGCTCCGGCGTCGGGAGACCGAAGAGGTGTGATTCCCTGCACTCCCCGCTGGCGACTCCGGTGGGATTGTGGGGATCTGGCGGTGAATGCGGCGGTCGCGGGCTGATTCAGGCCGGCCCCGGTGTGTGTCCGCAGGAGACGATCGAGCTAAGCTTCCGCATGACGCGGATCGATCTGCGGGGTCGCGCGGGGAGTACGTGCGCAACGGTGTAGCCGCTGCACAAACCTCTGTCGTCCCCGTGTGACCTCTTCTTTGCCGCCACCTCCATGACGGCACTGCCCTGAGGCCCCGGTTACCGGGCGCCAGCGTGAGGGGGGCGATCTTCGCGCCGAGACCGCATCCAAGCAAGTTACCAAGGACGGACCCTCGTGGACCTGTTCGAATACCAGGCGAAGCAGCTCTTCGCGGAGTACGGGGTCGCCGTACCCCAGGGAAAGGTCGCGACCACGCCCGATGAGGTGCGTGCGATCGCCACGGAGTTCGCGGCCGCCGGAAAGTCCCGCGTTGTCGTCAAGGCCCAGGTGAAGACCGGTGGTCGCGGCAAGGCGGGCGGCGTGAAGGTCGCCGACGGCGTGGACGACGCCGTCGCCAAGGCCGAGGCAATCCTCGGCATGGACATCAAGGGCCACACGGTCCACCGCGTGTGGGTGGAAGAGGCCAGCGACATCGCCGAGGAGTACTACTTCTCGTTCCTCCTCGACCGTGCCAACCGCACGTTCCTCGCGATCTGCTCCGCCGAAGGCGGCGTGGAGATCGAGGAGGTCGCCGAGACCAACCCCGACGCGGTCGCCAAGGTCGCGATCGACGCGCTGGACGGCATCTCCCCACAGAAGGCGGCCGAGATCGTCGCCCAGGGCAAGCTGCCGGAGAAGGCCGCCGCCCAGGCCGCCGAGGTCATCACCAAGCTGTGGGAGACGTTCGTCAAGACCGACGCCACCCTGGTCGAGGTGAACCCGCTCGTCCTAACGGGCGAGGGCAAGGTCGTCGCGCTCGACGGCAAGGTCACGCTGGACGAGAACGCCGAGTTCCGCCAGGACATGGACCGGTTCGCGGCCGCCGCGGAGGGCGACCCGCTGGAGGTTCGGGCCAAGGAGAAGGGCCTGAACTACGTCAAGCTCGAAGGCCAGGTCGGCATCATCGGCAACGGAGCCGGGCTCGTCATGTCGACACTGGACGTCGTGGCCTACGCCGGCGAGGAGCACGGCGGCGTCCGGCCGGCGAACTTCCTCGACATCGGCGGCGGCGCCTCGGCGGAGGTCATGGCGAACGGGCTGGAGATCATCCTCAGCGACCCCGACGTCAGAAGCGTGTTCGTGAACGTCTTCGGTGGTATCACCGCCTGCGACGCGGTCGCGAACGGCATCGTGCAGGCCCTCGACCTCCTGGCGAAGCGGGGCGAGGACGTCAGCAAGCCGCTCGTCGTGCGGCTGGACGGAAACAACGCCGAGCTGGGCCGCCAGATTCTCACCGACGCGGCGCACCCCAGCGTGCGCCAGGTGGACACCATGGACGGCGCCGCGGCCCAGGCCGCCGAGCTGGCCGCGGCCTAGGGACGAGGAGAACACATCATGGCTATCTTCTTGACCAAGGACAGCAAGGTCCTCGTCCAGGGAATGACGGGCTCCGAGGGGATGAAGCACACCGCGCGTATGCTCGCCTCGGGCACGCGCATCGTCGGTGGCGTCAACCCGCGCAAGGCGGGCCAGAGCGTCGACGTCGGCGACACCTCGGTCCCGGTCTTCGGTTCCGTCGCCGACGGCATGCGGGAGACCGGCGCCGACGTGAGCGTGGTCTTCGTGCCGCCGAAGTTCGCCAAGGACGCCGTCATCGAAGCGGTGGACGCCGGTATCGGCCTCGCAGTGGTGATCACCGAGGGCATCCCGGTGCACGACACGGCCTACTTCTGGTCCTACGCCAGCTCCAAGGGCAACGCCACCCGCATCATCGGCCCCAACTGTCCAGGTCTGATCAGCCCCGGACAGTCCAACGCGGGCATCATCCCGGCCGACATCACCAAGCCCGGCCGGATCGGTCTGGTGTCGAAGTCCGGCACGCTGACCTACCAGATGATGTACGAGCTGCGGGACATCGGCTTCTCCACCAGCGTCGGCATCGGCGGTGACCCGGTCATCGGCACCACCCACATCGACGCCCTGGCGGCGTTCGAGGCGGACCCCGACACCGACGCCATCGTCATGATCGGCGAGATCGGCGGCGACGCCGAGGAGCGTGCGGCGGAGTACATCCAAAAGCACGTCACCAAGCCGGTCGTCGGCTACGTGGCCGGCTTCACCGCTCCGGAAGGCAAGACCATGGGCCACGCCGGCGCCATCGTCTCCGGCTCCTCCGGAACGGCACAGGCCAAGAAGGACGCCCTGGAAGCCGTCGGCGTCCGCGTGGGCAAGACCCCCAGCGAGACCGCCAAGCTCGCCCGCGCCCTGTTCTGACCGACACCCGTTCGGTCGTCCGAGGCCCTCTCCCGTCTCCGACGGGAGAGGGCCTCGTCGTCTCACGGAGGTCCCTTGGGGCCGCTGCGACACGGAGGCGTGTGCGCCTGTGTTCCGGTCGCTCCACCCATGTGACCTGATCGAGCCAGGGTCGGGACACAGCGGCACGGCGGTCCGTACCCGTTCCGGGACGACACACCACCGCGACACGCCCGGGGAAAAGCGGGGGTTTGTGCGGGCGGACTGGGAACATGGCACGGTGAGTGCGCCTGCGGCTTCCGCCGACTCCCCTCGCCCACCCGCGGCCGCGCGATCGTCGGTTCGTCCCCACGATCCGCCGCGGCAGCAGCTCTACGTGGCCGGTGGGCTGTCGGCCGCCATGGCGGCGACCATCGGGTTGGCCACGTTGGCGACGCTTGCGTTGATCGGGTGGGTCGCCGCCCCGCACGGGGGGTTCGGGGAGGACATCCCGGACGTCCTGCGGTTGGCCGTACAGATGTGGCTGGTGGGTCACCATGTCGGCTTCGCCGTTCCCGGTGGCGAGATCTCCCTGCTGCCGATGGGGCTGGTGCTGGTTCCCGGTCTCGTCGTCTACCGAATGGGGCGCCGGCTGGCGCGCAACTGCGACATTCCGCGGGTGCGCGGGGTGTTCCGGGCCGCACTCGCCATCGCGGGCCCCTACTCCGCGATCACCGGCACGATGGCGCTCGTGGCGCAGACGTCGACGATGCAGCCCAGCATGATCCAGGCCCTCGTGTCGGGGTTCCTGCTCGCATACGTGGCCGGCGGCCTGGGCGTGCTGCGGCAGCTGCTCGTGGACAAGCGGATCGCGCGGCGCCGTCTACTCTTCCAACTTCCGCCCCGAGTGCGTTCGCTGGTGGTGGGCACGTTCACCGCGAGCGTGCTGCTGGGGCTCGCCGGACTGGTGTTGTTCCTCGTCGGTCTGGCCGCCAACCTCGGTGAAGCGGTCGAGGTCACTCAGCAGCTTCGTCCGGGGATCGTCGGCGGGGGTCTCCTGGTCTTGCTGCAGGCGCTGTACCTGCCCAACGCCGTGGTCTTCGGCGCCTCCTACGCGGCCGGTCCGGGGTTCATGGTGGGGGCGGACACGATCGTGGCGCCCACCGGCATCAGCCATGGTCCGCTGCCGGCGCTGCCGATGTTGGCGGCGATTCCCGCGAACGGCCCGGCGCCGCTGCTGTCGTTGGCGGCTCTGCTGGCGCCGTTCGTCGCGGGTGGCGTGGCCGGCTGGCAGATGATGCGGGCCCGCCCCACACCCGTGAGCGAGGCGGCCCCGCTGTGGGGCTTCGTGTGTGGAGTCTGCACGGGTGTCGTGTGGGGCGCGCTGGCCGTGGCGGCGGGTGGGCCCCTGGGCGCGGAACGGTTGGCGAGCGTTGGGCCCTCCGGTTGGCAGGTCGGGGCGGTGGTCGCGTTGGAGGTCGGGCTGGCCGCGGCGATCGCCGGCTGGTTCGCCAACTGGCTGCACTTCCGGCGGGCGATCCGGTCCGGCGAGGTGGCGCTCGCCGACGACGACGGTGAGCCGGGGTCGCCGCTGCTCTCCGGGAGCGTGGCCGCCGAGCGAGCGGTGAGTACGGTGGCCGCGGCGAAGCGTCGCCTGCTCGGGGCGACGCCGCGTTCGATCCGCAGGGCCGCGAAGAAGGCGCGCCGATCCACGAAGAAGCGCGAGCCCGATCCGGTCGCGAAGCCTACGGGCACCGCCCTCGGCGAGGAAGCCAACTCCGACTCCACGACCACGACCACCCCCACGCCCGACGCCGCGACCGGTGCGTCAGCGGCGTCGACGGACGGAGTGACCGAGCCGGAGCCCGCCGCCGCACCCCCCGCGGACCGGGGTCGCCGAGGCGTGGTTCCCCTCAAGGAGCGCAAGCGGGGGCGAGGCAAGTTGGAGTCCTCGCGGGACGCCACAGCCGAACGGGCCGCCAGCGAGGCGGATGACGAGTGGGCCGACGACGCGGACGTCCAGTTCGGTGTCGTCTACGAGGAGGGGGCGACCGACGACGCGGACTCCGACCGGGGTGACTCCGCCACTCAGGCGACGGTTACCCCGTTGACCGGGCGGTTGTCCGGTCGGGAGGGCGGAGAGTCGGGCGAGTGAGGAGCTTCCTGCCGGGGGACGGGGGTGGCCCTCGGGGGGAAGCCTGGTCTCTCCGTGGTCCGAGGTCGCCGGCGCGGTCCCGATCGGGAACGGGCTGGGCTCAGTCCCCGACTACGGCGTTGATGATCCACGGTGGGACGTTCTGCGCGTCGAGGTAGCCGCGGAACTCGGCGTCGCACTCCGCCGCCACCGCGTTGGTGTTGGCGGTGGCCAGGCAGTCCTGCCAGTCATTGACCGCGCCCATGGCGAACCAGTACGCGGTGAAGGCGGCGCCCCACAGCAGGATCCCGACCACGCCGAGCACGATGGCGGCCAGGGAGCCGGGCGCCGCCGTGGCCGTCGCCTTCGCCTGCCGGCGGGCGCGGATACCCAAGACGATGCCGGCGAGCGACAGCGGGATCCCGTACCACAGGATGAGCAGCCCGAGAGTGGAGCAGATGAGACCCCAGAGTCCGCCCCGTTGCACTGTGGGCTTCGCGCCGTCGGTCTTCGTGTCGGCAGCGGGCGGCGTTTCTGCCACGTGGGCTCCTTCTCATCGGGTGTGCGGTTGACGGTCCCGCCGGGGTCGGTGCCGTCGTCAGGCCCCGCTCCCGCGGGACGTGACGCTTCGCATCATTCCATTGTCACTCCCCGATACGACGTTGCCGGCGGAGGTCGAAGGCAAGCCATGGCGGAGGTCTGTGGATCATGCCCAAGTCGGGTCCACGTGGGATAGACGCTACCTGGCCATATAGGGTGTTCGAGCGGGTAACCCCTCTCGTGTGGCGCGGCGCGGCGCGCCGGCACGCGGCGAGGCGTCAGGTTTCGAGCGGGTTGAACAGAAGGCACACATCAGTGCGAGTCGTCGTCCTCATCTCCGGCAGCGGCACCAACATGGAGGCTCTGCTGGAGGCCACTGCGGAGTCCGACTACGGTGTCACGATCGCCGCCGTCGGTGCGGACCGTGACGCCTCCGGGCTGGACCGTGCCCGAGCCGCTGGTGTTCCGACGTTCGTATGCCGCCTGGCCGACCACCCCGATCGAGCCGCGTGGGACGAAGCCCTGAGCGAACTCCTCGACACCCACGCCCCCGACCTCGTGGTCTCCGCCGGCTTCATGCGTCTTCTCGGCTCCGCCGTCCTTGGCCGCCACACCGTCCTCAACATCCACCCCGCCCTGCTGCCGGCCTTCCCGGGCGCGCACGCGGTGCGCGACGCCCTGGCCTACGGTGTCCGCTACACGGGAACCACGGCGCACTTCGTGGACGAGGGGGTGGACACCGGCCCCGTCATCGAGCAGGTGCCGGTCGCGGTCCACCCGGACGACGACGAGGCGAGCCTGCACGCACGCATCAAGGTAGAGGAACGGCGCATGCTGGTCGAGGTCGTGCGCCGCCTCGCCGCCGAGGGCTGGCGGCTGGAGGGGCGTCACGCCCACTACGGCGGTTCCGTGCCGCAGCGCGCACGGTAGGGCAGGACCGTGTTCCTGTTCCCGAGGACCGCCGTGCTTGTGAGGACCGCCGTGCTTGTTGGTACAGAAGTGAAGGAGAACCGGTGACCCTACGGCCCATTCGGCGCGCCTTGATCAGCGTCTATGACAAGACCGGCCTGGAGGAGCTGGCCGTCGGACTGGCCGAGGCCGGGGTGGAGATCGTGTCCACCGGCTCCACGGCGGGACGGCTCGCGGACGCCGGCGTCCCGGTCACCCCGGTGGAGGACGTGACCGGATTCCCCGAGTGCCTGGAGGGGCGGGTCAAGACCCTGCACCCCGCCGTCCACGCCGGGCTCCTCGCCGACCAGACCGACACCCAACACCGTGACACCCTGGACGAGTTGGGTATCGCACCCTTCGACCTGTTGGTCGTCAACCTGTACCCGTTCTCGGCCACCGTCGCCTCCGGCGCCACCGAGGCGGAGTGCGTGGAGAAGATCGACATCGGTGGACCGGCGATGATCCGGGGTGCGGCGAAGAACCACGCGAGTGTCGCGGTGGTCGTCGACCCCACGCGCTACGACGACGTGCTGGAGACCGTGCGCTCCGGCGGGTTCACCCTGCCGCAGCGCAAGCGGCTCGCTGCGGCCGCCTACTCCCACACCGCCGCATACGACGCCGCGGTCGCCTCCTGGTTCGCCGAGACCTACGCTCCCGACGAAGTGGCGCGGAGCACCGGATGGCCGGACTTCGCCGCGTCGGTCTACGAGCGGGTCACGCCGCTGCGCTACGGCGAGAACCCGCACCAGAGCGCGGCCCTCTACCGTGGCGCGGACGCGACCGGCCTCGCCGGCGCGACGCAGCTCCACGGCAAGGAGATGTCCTACAACAACTACGTGGACGCCGACGCCGCCCTGCGCGCGGCGCACGACTTCGACGCGCCCTGCGTCGCGATCGTGAAGCACGCCAACCCGTGCGGCATCGCCCTGGGGGGCGACGTCGCCGAGGCACACCGCAAGGCGCACGCCTGTGACCCGGTGTCGGCGTTCGGCGGCGTCATCGCCACCAACAGCACCGTCACCGCCGAGATGGCGCGCCAGGTCGCCGACGTGTTCACCGAGGTGGTGGTAGCTCCGGAGTTCGCCGCGGAGGCGGTGGAGATTCTCACCCAGAAGAAGAACGTGCGTCTGCTGCGCGTGGAGCTGGGCCCCCGCAGGCTACGTCGGGAGACGCGGGCGATCAGTGGCGGCCTGCTGCAGCAGGCGCCCGACCTGATCGACGCCCCCGGTGACGATCCCACCACCTGGGAGCTCAAGGCGGGCCCGGCGGCCGACGAGGCCACCATGGCGGACCTGGTGCTCGCGTGGCGATCGGCTCGGTCGGTGAAGTCCAACGCGATCCTCCTCGCCGCGGACCGCGCCTCGGTCGGTATCGGCATGGGTCAGGTCAACCGGGTGGACTCCGCGCGGTTGGCCATCACCCGCGCCGGCGAACGCGCCCAGGGAGCCGTCGCCGCGAGCGACGCTTTCTTCCCCTTCCCCGACGGGCTGGAGGTGCTGCTCGACGCCGGCGTCCGCGGCGTCGTCCAGCCGGGCGGATCCGTTCGAGATGAGGAAGTGATCGCCGCGGCCCAGCGCGCGAATGTCACCATGTACCTGACGGGTACACGGCACTTCTTTCACTAGCAGAGTTTTCACTAGCAGAGTTTTCGTTAGCAGCGTCTCCACGAGCAGGGCACCGACAGAGCCGGGCTCGAGTGGGCTGGTGGGGGCGCTGCCCTCTCGTCAGCCACCAACACAGCTTCCTCTGACAGAGCTTCCTGGCAGCGGCCCCACCGACGATGGGAATGGAGCGGGTCATCGTGAGCGCGGAGATCCTGGACGGCAAGGCAACAGCGGCGTCGATACGTGCCGAACTCGCGCAGCGCGTCGCGCGCCTGCGCGAGCGCGGAGTCACACCTGGGCTGGGCACGATCCTGGTGGGTGACGATCCCGGTAGCCACTCCTACGTGCGCGGGAAGCACAAGGACTGTGCCGAGATCGGCGTCGAGAGTATCCGCGTGGACCTGCCGGAGACGGCGACCCAGGCCGAGGTCGAGGCGGCGGTGGACCGGTTGAACGCCGACCCCGCCTGTACCGGCTACATCGTGCAGCTTCCGCTGCCGAAGGGGCTAGACGAGATGGCGGTCCTGGAGCGGATGGACCCGGCCAAGGACGCCGACGGACTGCACCCGGTGAGCCTGGGACGGCTCACCCTGATGGAGGACGGGCCGCTGCCGTGCACCCCGCGCGGCATCGTGGAGCTGCTGCGCCGCTACGAGATCGAGCTCAAGGGGGCCGACGTCACGGTCGTCGGCCGCGGCGTCACCGTCGGGCGCCCGCTGGGGCTGCTGTTGACGCGGCGAACCGAGAACGCAACCGTCACCCTGTGCCACACCGGGACCCGTGACCTGGCCGAGCACACCCGTCGTGCCGACATCGTCGTGGCGGCCGCGGGCGTACCCGGTCTGATCACGGCCGACATGGTGCGTCCGGGAGCGGCCGTGTTGGATGTCGGAATCACCCGCACCGAGTCGGGCCTCGCCGGCGACGTCGCGCCGGACGTGCGAGAGGTCGCGGGCCATGTCGCCCCGGTTCCCGGTGGAGTGGGGCCGATGACCCGCGCCATGCTGCTGCGGAACGTGGTCGAGGCGGCGGAACGGAGCGCGGGCGTCTAGGTGTTCTGTCCTGTGAGGTTGGTGACGCGGGTGGTGGGTGGGCCGTTGATGGCGGTGTGGAAGCGGTGGTGATTGTAGTGGTGCAGCCATCCGGTGAATGCGTGGCGGCGTTGGGTCTCTGAGGTGTAGGGGCGGGCGTAGGCCCATTCGTCGGTCAGGGTGCGGTGGAAGCGTTCGACCTTGCCGTTGGTTTGGGGCCGGTAGGGGCGGGTGCGCTTGTGTGCGATCTGGGTCTGGGTCAGCGTTTCGCGCCACAGACCGGATCTGTAGCAGGACCCGTTGTCGGTCAGGACCCGCTCCACGGTGATGCCCACCGAGGCGAAGTAGGCCGCTGCGCGCTGCCAGAAGGCGGTGGCGGTCTCTTTGCGTTCGTCGGCCAGGATTTCGGTGTAGGCCAGGCGGGAGTGGTCGTCCAGGGCGGTGTGCAGGTAGCTGTGGCCGATCACCGGGGACCCGTTGCGTCGGGCGGTGGTGGCTGCCTGCTTGTTGCGTACTCCCGCGTGGCGGCCCACTGCGCGGTGGCCGCCGCCGTCGGGGATGGAGCCGAGTTTTTTGACGTCGACATGGACCAGTTCGCCGGGGCGGGCGCGTTCGTAGCGGCGCACGGTGCGGCCGGTGGCGCGGTCCAGGTGGGCCAGGCGAGCGCAGCCGTGGCGTGTGAGGATGCGGTGGACGGTAGAGGCGGGCATGTGCAGGTGCCCGGCGATACGGGCCGGTCCCCACTGGTTGAGGTGGCGGAGTTTGATGACGCGGCGCTGACGGCGGATGGAGGTGCGCCGGGGCGAGCGGGCGGGACGGCTGGAGGCATCGGTCATGGCGGCTGGGCCGCCGGTGCGGTAGCGCGCGGCCCAGCGCTGGGCGGTGGTGGCCGAGACCTGGAAGCGTTCAGCGGCCCGGCGCAGCGGCCATCCGTCCTCGACAATGCAGCGGGCCAATGCCAGGCGGCCAGCCGGTGCGAGCTTGGCGTTGGGATGGGTAGCGTGAGGCATCGAGGGCCTTCCGGTCCGGTGATGATGTCGCAATCCCCATCGATACCGGAGGCCCTCTTCGTATGCATCACGCGGGGTGGGTGTTACCAACCTCCATGGTCAGTACATCTAGGCCGCGTTTCGCGGGCGCGAGGTTCTACTGTGCGGCTCCCGATTGGCGTCTGGCTGTGTTCTGGTCAGACAACAGAGGGCCGCTGGACTTGCGAGCCACTCAACTGGATGACCGCTCGTTCCAAGAAGGTTGAGCCGTGCGAAGCACGACCCCACGAGGGTGGAGGCGGGCGACGGGCGGGCACAGCACCAACGAGACACAACCAAGGAAACGGTTCCCAGACCTGATGGATCCCCGGGCGGGGGTCCATCTTCTTTGCGTTCGCGTATTCCTTGACAAGAATATACCGGAAGGGGAATATAAGGCTATGGAAGACGCCTTCGCGGTGCTGGCGGACCGGACGCGACGTCGGATACTCGACGAGCTGCGTCGCGGCGACCGGGTCGTGGGGGAGTTGGTCGACCAGCTGGGGGTGGCCCAGCCAACGGTGTCCAAGCATCTCAAGGTGTTGCGTGGCGCGGGCTTGGTCACGGTTCGTGTCGAAGCCCAGCAGCGCCGGTACGCCCTCGCGCCGGACGGTCTGCGACCACTGGACGACTGGTTGGAGCCGTATCGCCGGTTCTGGCTGAACCGATTCGACGATTTGGGCGTTCATCTGGACCGGACGTACCAGGACAAGGGGGAAGCGGGATGACGGAGACCCACGTGCGCAAGATCGAACAGGACGGCAACCCGGCACTGTTGTTCGAGCGTCACTATCCGCACGGTGTGGAGCGGGTGTGGGAGGCGCTGACGGACCCGGCCCAGCTCGGCCGGTGGTTTCCCTGCGAGGTGCGGCTCCACCTGGTGCCAGGCGGCACCATCACCTTCCTCTTCCCGGGGGAGGAGCCCGAGACCGGAACGGTGACCGAGGTAGACGCGCCGACGGTGTTCGCGTTCAGCTGGGCGGGAGAGGAACTGCGCTGGACCCTGTCTCCCGACGACTCGGGTGAGGGCTCCGGGTGCGTGCTCCGACTGGTGAACACGATCGCGGATCCCGCCTGGGCCCCGAATACCGCCGCCGGGTGGGACAGCTGCCTTGGTGCCCTGGATGCGGTCCTGGAGGGGCGCACGCCGCAGGCCCACGCCCAACCGGACGACTCCGTGATCGAGGGGTGGCGCACAGCCCTGCGTTGAATCCTCAGCGCTGACCTACTGTGCGCCGGCTCGGGGGGTCAGCTCGCGCGTCGTGCCCGCTCCAGCGTGGGACGCGGGCGTACCAGCCCGAGCGCGACGACCTCGTTGGCCAGTCGGGTGCGCCGGTTGGCGCCCTCGGGGATGCGGAACTTCTGGTAGAGGCGCAGCAGGTGTTGTTTGACCGCGGCCTCGGTGACGACGAGGTCCTCGGCGATCGCCCGCGCCGTGGCCGGCGACACGAAGGCTTCGTCGGACAGGGCGGGACGACACAGTGAGGCGAGCACGTCATGCTCGCGGCGGGTGAGTTCCGGTGTCGTTCCCCGGCGCATCTCGGCGTCGGGGTTGAGCTCCTCGTGGGGGAGGCCCCCCACCTTGCAGCGGGCGGATCCGAAACTCAGCACATCGCCTTCGTCGAGAACCCGTCGCATGATCGGCCGCCCGTTGACACGGGTGCCGTTGCTGGAGAGTCCGAGGTCGACGATGTAGAGGTAGGGGCCGCGCCGGACGAGTTCGGCGTGGAGCTGAGAAACGCTGGGGTCGTCCAAGCGGATGTCCACTCCTCGGCCGCGTCCGACCGTGGTGACCTCAGCGTGCAAAGGCAGTGCTTCTCCGCTGTCCTCGACCCGCAGATAGGGCCCGTCCACGGTTGTCCCTCCCAGGGGTGTGGTGTCTCGTGGCCGACGGTTGCGGTGGGGCACGCACGGCACCTCGAGACTCGGGTGCCGATCGGGGGTGGGGATGGGGTGTGGGTGGATGGGGGGTCGTTGGGTCGGGGTGGTGGTTCTTACCGCACCGTGGCACTCATCTCAAGAATCGTTACCCGAAGGAGAGAGTTCTACGCCCGTGTCGGGGAAAAGGCTCTCGTTTGGGTCATCCCACAGGTGTCGGAAATGGCGAGCCGGGCTGTCCGCGGGTGTGGTCGCGAACGCGGAGTGCGACGGATCCACCCTGGGGTCGGCTTACAGTTGGTGGCGCGGTGTGCGCGGCAGCGACAACGAGGGCCGTGGTGACGGGAAGTGGTGCCCAGGATGGCGGATGAGAACACCAGTGACGGTGTCTCGGCCGGACAGCCGGCGACGGGCGAGAAGCCAGAGACCTCTGACGACGGGACGGCCACCAAGAGCCCGTGGTGGTTGACGGAGATCCCGTACATGTTGGTGCTGGCGACCGCCAGCGCCGGCATCGTCGTGGTCGCCGCCGCCTACTTCAAACGCGGCCCCGCCCTGATCGCCGGGGCGTTGCTGCTCGGAGCGGTTTTCCGTCTGTTCCTGAGCTCCGAGCGCGTGGGCATGCTGGGCGTGCGTGGGCGGTGGTTCGATGTCTTCACCCTGGTCGGGCTGGCCATGGCGTTGATCGTTCTTGCGTGGGTGGCCCCGCAGTTGTAACACTGGCGACCCATTAAGCTTGATATCGAGATAATTAGTCAGCCACACCGAGAGACCGCTACTGGCACACGTCCGTCTGCTGGTGGCGCGGGCGAGTCCGCGCGGTGTCACGCGATGACCCCGGATTCGTCCGGTCTTTAGGAACCGGCGCAGCCGGTCGCGGACGAAGGGACAGCCACTTCCGCCATGCCAAAGATCAAGGTAGCCAACCCGGTCGTCGAGCTCGACGGCGACGAGATGACCCGCATCATCTGGTCCTTCATCAAGGACCGGCTGATCCTCCCCTACCTCGACGTTGACCTGAAGTACTACGACCTCAGCATCGAGGAGCGGGACCGCACCGACGACCAGATCACGGTCGACTCCGCCAACGCCATCAAGAAGTACGGGGTCGGCGTCAAGTGCGCCACCATCACCCCGGACGAGGCGCGGGTCGAGGAGTTCGGCCTGAAGAAGATGTGGCGCTCGCCCAACGGCACCATCCGCAACATCCTCGGCGGTGTCGTGTTCCGTGAGCCGATCATCTGCCAGAACGTGCCCCGTCTGGTGCCTGGGTGGACCCAGCCGATCATCATCGGCCGCCACGCCCACGCCGACCAGTACAAGGCCAGTGACTTCAAGGTCCCCGGCCCGGGCAGCGTGACCATCACCTACACCCCGGAGGACGGGGGAGAGCCGGTCGAGCTGCACGTCGCCGACTTCCCCGAGGGCGGCGGTGTCGCGCTGGGGATGTACAACTACCGCAAGTCCATCGAGGACTTCGCGCGGGCCAGCCTGAACTACGGGCTCGACCGCGGGTACCCGGTGTACCTCTCGACGAAGAACACCATCCTCAAGGCCTACGACGGCATGTTCAAGGACGTCTTCGCCGAGATCTACGAGGCGGAGTTCAAGGACAAGTTCGAGGCCGCCGGACTCACCTACGAGCACCGCCTCATCGACGACATGGTCGCCGCCGCCCTGAAGTGGGAGGGCGGCTACGTCTGGGCGTGCAAGAACTACGACGGTGACGTCCAGTCCGACACCGTCGCGCAGGGCTTCGGATCCCTGGGCCTGATGACCTCGGTGCTGCGCACGGCCGACGGTCGTACCGTCGAGGCCGAGGCCGCGCACGGGACCGTGACCCGGCACTACCGCCAGCACCAGCAGGGCAAGCCGACCTCCACCAACCCCATCGCGTCCATCTTCGCCTGGACCCGGGGCCTGGAGCACCGCGGCAAGCTCGACAACACGCCCGAGGTCACCGGTTTCGCCACCGCCCTCGAGGACGTCGTCATCAAGACCGTCGAGGGCGGGCAGATGACCAAGGACCTCGCGCTGCTGGTCGGCTCCGACCAGGAGTGGCTCACCACCGAGGCCTTCCTCGCCGCGCTCGACGAGAACCTGCAGAAGCGGCTGGCCTGACGCTGTCGGTCCCGGTCGGGCGCCTGCCCGCCGGGGCCACCAGCCCCACCCGTCCGGTCCCCGGCCCGGCGCCGCGCCACCGGTCGCCCCGCACCTGGGAGCGACCGGTGGCACCGCGCCCAACGGCCAAAACGGTGCCTGATAGCTTGAGGCGTGTCGGGCACCGCCGGACCGGTGGGAACGGAGTCCCCGGACTCACGGCCCGCGCGGACCAGTACCGACCATCAGCGTCGGGACAGGTCGACGACGCGGGAAGCCACGGATGTGCCGTGCCCCACGGCGCAGGCCCACATCTCCGGGCGTCAGTCAGGAGAGCACGTCAATACGGGAATTTAGCCCGCAGGAAACTCGAAGGAGACTCCGATGGCTCGCACGGGCAAGGTCACCGTTGTGGGAGCCGGCTTCTACGGCTCGACCACGGCGCAGCGCCTCGCCGAGTACGACATCTTCGACGAGGTCGTACTCACCGACATCCTCGAGGGACGGCCCGAGGGCCTCGCCCTGGACATGAATCAGTCGCGCCCCATCGAGGGGTACGAGACCAAGGTCACCGGGGCGACGACGACTCCGGAGGGCGAGGGCTACGAAGCCACTGCGGGCTCCGACATCGTGATCATCACGGCGGGTCTGCCCCGGAAGCCCGGCATGAGCCGGATGGACCTGCTCGAGGTCAACGCCAAGATCGTGCGGGGCGTGGCGGAGAACGTCGCCAAGTTCTCGCCGAACGCGGTCATTCTCGTGGTGTCCAACCCATTGGACGAGATGACGGCCGTCGCCCAGATCGCGTCCCAGTTCCCGAAGAACCAGGTGATCGGACAGGCCGGTGTCCTGGACACCGCCCGCTTCACCAACAACGTCGCCGAGGCCGCGAACGTTGAGGTCGCCCGGGTCAAGACCCTGACCCTCGGTTCCCACGGCGACACCATGGTGCCGGTGCCCTCACAGTCCTCGGTCGACGGCAAGCCGCTGACCGAGGTTCTGGACGCCGCCACGGTGGACGAACTGGTGGACCGCACCCGCAACGGCGGTGCCGAGGTCGTCAAGCTGCTCAAGACGGGCTCCGCCTACTACGCCCCGTCCGCCGCCGTGGCCCGCATGGCCCGCGCGGTGCACGAGGACTCCGGCGAGGTCTTCCCCGTGTGCGCCTGGGTCGACGGCGAGTTCGGCATCTCCGGTGTCTACCTCGGTGTCCAGGCCAAGCTCGGCGCCGGCGGCATCAAGGAGATCGTCGAGACGCCGCTGACGGACGAGGAACTCGCCGGCCTCAAGGAGGCCGCCGAGGCCGTCCGCGCCAAGCAGGCCGACGTGCAGAACCTCTGACCGTTCACGCCTCAACCGGCCCGCGTCCCCCGAGGGGCGCGGGCCGTCGTCGTTTCGGTCGTTGCTCCGCTCCGCCCCGCGCGACCGGCGTCGTCAGCGCGGCCGTAGCCCACTGTCGAGCAGGATCCGGGATTTGGTCGCGCTGCGCGCGGCTCAACATTCTTTGGTGGCTTTGGTTGTTCGTGGTGGTGGGGTGTTGGCTTGGTGGGGTGTTCCGGCCCGGGGGTGGGAGGGGGCTGGTGCCCCCGGGCCGGGGTTTGTGGGGGTTAGGTGGTGGTGAGTTTGGCGGTGATGGTGTGGTGGTCGTGGAATTTGAGTGCGCGCCACCAGTCGGCGTGTGCTTCGACGAGCCACAAGCCTTGGCCGTTTTCGGGGAGCCGGTCCTTGCTTTCGCGTGGTCGTTTGTAGGGCGGGTAGGGGGCTCCGTTGTCGGTGACGCTGAGGTAGAGGGTGGGGCCTTGGAATTCGGTGTGGACGGTGTAGGTTCCGCCGGGTTTCCCGCTGCGGGAGTGCTTGATCGCGTTCGTCGCGAACTCCGAAGCGATCAGGACCGCGCAGTCGTGGGTGTGTCCGTCCACGCCGTGCCGGGCGCATTGTTCGCTCACCCACGCCCGGGCCTCGGCGACGGTTTCCGCGACACCGTCCAGGACCTTCTGCGGGGTTGTGGGAGTGATGGGCCTCACCGCGCTCCTCCTCCGATCACCCGCATGGGGCCAGTCGCGAGCACGGACGACACCGTCGACGGGTGCGTCAACGCCACTCCGCACGACCGGCAGCACGCCCAGGCCACCGACTCCATGACGTAGCGGCGGATCCGTGCGGGGCCACGACGCCGGAACCAGTTCCGGCCGTTAGGGTCAGACATGTCCATCTGGGGTCCTTCCAGTTGGGCCACGCCCCCGGAGCTCGTAATGCTCGCGGGGGCCTTGGCTGTTGGTTCAGAGTCCCGCGTTGGGGTGCCGAAGGCCAGGTAATCCACAGATCTGTTCGTCTTTGTGCATTGCGGTGGCAGACGGTCTTGAGATGTGCTGAGTTGGTATTCATGAACGACCGGCACTATCCGCCGTGGGAACGATTCGGCGAAGAGCTGCGCAAGCTGCGTACGGTCGCGGGCATGACGCAGACGCGGTTGGCGCAGCAGATCAACCTGTCGCAGTCGATGGTGGGGTTCATAGAACGAGGGGAGAGACCTCCGCAGCGCCAGCACGTAGAAGCGTTGGAGGAGGTATTCGCGACGGACGGCTCCTTGCTGCGGAAGTGGTCCCATATCAAGGAACGGGAAAACCTGCCTGACTGGTATAGGCAAGTCGTCGCCTCAGAGGAACGAGCGCGTGAGATCCGTATGTGGCATCCGACTCTCGTTCCGGGACTTCTCCAAACACCCGAGTACGCGAGTGTGGTGTTTCAGGCTGGCCGTCCACTGGACACCGATGACGAGATCGCCAAGGACGTTGCGGCTCGCGTGGCGCGCTTCGATCAGTTGACGAAACGGGGCGGCCCGCGCCTGTGGGCAGCCGTTGACGAAACGGTAATTCGGAGGTCCGTAGGTGACAGGAAAGTCACACGATCCCAGCTTCTCCGGCTTATAGAGTTGGCTCGGGCGGGGACCGTGAGAATCCAGGTGGTGCCGACTGAGACACCGCACCATCCAGGGCTTGCGGGGCCGTTTCGGCTCGTCACCTTCGATGATCGTGAGGCCATGGTCTACGTCGAACATGCGGCCGGCGGGGAGCTGATAAGCGATGGCGTCGAAGTCCGCCGTCTTTCTGCCCTGTTCGGCGAGCTGCAAGCGTGGGCACTGACGCCCCGGGAATCTATTGGACTCATCGAGGAGGTCGCGAGTGCGATCCCAGTGGCACAAGAGTAGTTATAGCGGGCCGAAAGGCGACTGCGTCGAGTGCCGTGGTGACACCCATCAGGTGCTAGTCCGCGACACTCAGCACCGCCACCTCGGCCACCTCACCCTCCCGGCCACCGAGTGGCAGGCGTTCCTCCACGCCATTCGCAACAACGAGTTCGGCTAGTACCAAAGGCGCGCGGGTGCCCCCCGCGCGCCCTTGACTCGTCGAGTTGAATAGTTCCCCTGGGACGCCGGGTCCCCCCTTCAGCACAGCGTACTTTTCGCGAACCCAATCCGCTCAGGGCCGTCCACAGGCCGTCTCGCCCCTCTGATGCCGGGTTTCCTGCCCCTCACCGCTGGGCATGCACGGGCCAGCCCACACCCCTTCCACGGGAGACCCCCATGCACCAGTGGCACAAGTCCAGCTACAGCCAGGGAAGCGCCAACTGCGTCGAATGCCGTACCGAGACCGGCCAGGTCCTCATCCGGGACACCCAGCATCGCGACCTCCGCCACCTCACCCTCCCCGCCATCGAGTGGCAGGCCTTCCTCCACTCGGTGCGCGAGGACGAGCTCGACTAGCAGCCCGGGCGGGTCAAAGACTCAACCGCCACGCTCCGCGTGCCTCATTTCCTCGTGGCGACTTCGGTGGCGCGCCGTATCCACTTCAGGGCGTGGTGCCTGGCGTGGCGCAGGATCAGACGTGGGCGGTGCCGGTGAGTGTTCCGGGGAGGTCGTTGGGGCGGGATACACCTGTGCGTCGATGGTGGTGTAGCCGCGATGGCGAGCCCTCGACCGTGGATCCGACGCAGCTCGCCGGCGACCGTGGTCTTTCCCGAGCCGGAGTTCCCCCGCAGCGTGATCAGCCGGGTTCCGGTGGTTCCCGTCCGTGGCATGCCGCGTAGCCTAGCCCGGCGCTCCCCGGACCGCGCGGGGTTGGGAACAAGGCAACCGCGTCTGGAGGGGGTCTTGACGAAGAACGTCTGTTCTATGCAGTCTCAGACGGACAGTCTGATTCGGGCGAGTGGTGGAGCCGCCGTCTCGTCCACGCAGGCGCCCCGCACCGTCCCCCGTCCCCCAGCCGCTTCATCCCCAGTCTCCAAGCACCCTGGGTGCCCGTGTGTCGACGCGGCTGTCCGCCGCTCGTGTCCTCGGTCGATTACCGCACTTCGTCGACCACAATGGACCGCTGGCGAGGCCCCTCGTGACCTGACCGGCGATGAGCAGAAGGAACGCGTGTATGGGAACCCGAATACGCCGACCGCGACCGGGGCGGACCGCCCAGACCGGTGTCGCGGCGGTCGGAGCACTGATCCTTGTCCTTCCCGCCGCCCCCGCGACCGCCGACCCCGTCGGCGAGCCACTCGACCTCGATGAGCCCGCCGTCGTGGAGATCCCCCTCGACGACCGGGACGACCTGGACCGTCTGGTCGACCTCGGCGCCGACATCGCGCACGTCGAGGCCGACGGTGACGGCTACGTCGCCTCCACCGTCGTCTCCCCCTTCATCGAGGACACCCTCCTGGACGAAGGGTTCGAGTTCGGCGACGTGGTGTTCACCGAAGCCGATTCCGAGGCCCGGATCGCCGAACGCGAGGCGACCATCGCCGGGCACCGCCGGGAGAACCAGTCGTTCGGCGGCGAGGTCACCAGGCAGGGCGGCGAGGACGTCCTCCAGGTTCTGCGGGTCGACTACTTCGAGAGCGCCGACGGCAACTTCCTGTCCGTGGAGGCCAAGTCCAGCGCCGGACCCGATGAGGACTTCGAGCTGACGGTCCGTCGGGACGCGGGCCCGGGGACCGAGATCGGGGACGGGGGAGAGCAGTCCCTGTCCCGGTTCGTGGACGCCGGGGTCTATATGTACCACCGCGGCATGACCGAGGTGGAGGAACGCCCCGAGCGGGTCGAGATCGTCAGCCCGAACGGCGGCACCGTCGAGGGCGAGGTCACCGAGTGGCTGCCGGACCCCGACGACCCCGGCGAGCCGCTGCCCTACACCGACTTCGTCACCTCCTACATGACCCCCGCCGACATCGTCGAGCGGATCACCCAGTTGGCCGAGGAGTATCCGGACCTCGCCGAGGTCGTCGAACTGCCGAACCAGACCAACGGCTACCGACGCCACGCCCAGGCGGCACTCGGCGTGGAGCTCGTGGACGGCACCCCCGAGAACGCGGAACGGGGAATCGTGGTCGACTCTCAGGACTGGGGGCACGAAGGCGGCAACGACATCAGTGTGGAGCTCCTCGATCCCGGCGCCCCCGACGGTGAGCTCGCGGTGGACGTCGACGGCGACACCATCACCGTCGACCTCGCGACCGACGGCGACGGGGAACTCACCAGCACCGCTGCCGAGGTCGTGACCGCACTCAACGACACCGCCGGTGAGCTGGTCGAGGCGTACACGTTCCGCGGGAACGACGGCGAGGGCATCGCGAGGGCCGAGAGCGCGACCCTGAGCGACAACCTCAACGCCCCCGAGGACGAGGTCTCCCGCGACCCTCAGGACGTCCTGATGCTGCGCATCGGCAAGGAACGCGACGGGTCGAACATGGGGGTGCTGGCCTACTCCCAGGAGCACGCGCGGGAGTGGCAGACGCCCCTGGTGACGCTCGAGACCGCCGAGCGGCTCCTTCGCAACTACGGGGCACATCGCCGCACCACCGAGCTGGTGGACAACCTCGACATCTTCCTGGTACCGATGGTGAACCCCGACGGCGCCAACTACTCCTTCAACGACGCGAACATGCAGCGAAAGAACCTGGTCAACTTCTGCCCGGCCGATGGGCCGCGCGACCCCGTGGCGACCGAACAGGGCGTGTCGTGGGGTGTGGACATCAACCGCAACTACGGCGCCTACACCATGTGGGACGGCTACGCCGGGGGCTCCAGTGACTGCACCTCCGAGACGTTCTCCGGACCCGACGACGAGGGGCCGCTGTCCCAGCCGGAGAGCCGCAACATCGACTGGATCGCGGAGGAGCACGACAACATCCAGTACTCGATGAACATCCACTCCTGGGGCGACTACTTCATGTGGTCCCCCGGCGCCTACCAGCCCGAGGACCGGGAGCCCACACCGCGCCCGAGCCTGGCGGAGGAGTCCTACTTCTGGTCGGCGTCGGAGAGCATCCTCACCGCCATCAAGCAGCACCGTGGCACGGTGGTCACCCCGGCGCGCACCGGCCCGATCATCGACGTCCTGTACTCGGCGGCCGGGAACTCCGGCGACCACCTGTGGTACCTGCACGACATCTACGCCTGGAACTTCGAGCTCGGCAGCGCCGGATTCCAACCGGAGTGGGAGGAGGCCCACGCCCAGGCGATGGAGTACTCCTACGGCCTGTACGACATGCTGGAGGTGGCGCGGGCCTACGACACCGACACCACCTGGCCGCGGTCCAACGTCGAGCCCGGCGGCGGCCGCTACGACGAACCGGTGGAGATCACGTTCGAGACCTCCGAGCCGGCGGCCGTGTACTACACGCTCGACGGGAGCCGTCCCACCTTCGAGTCCGACCGACTGGAGCTCTCCGGGACGCGTGAGGGGCCGGAGTCGATCCTGATCGAGGAGACCACGACGGTCCACTGGTTCTCCGTCGACCTCGCGGGCAACATCGAACGCAACTACGACCCCGACGGCAACGGTCGTAACTACCGTAAGGAGACCTTCACCATCCGCTGACGTCGTGCCGGTCCGCTCATCGCGTGCCGAGCGTCCGGCGCCCGGCACGGTGGCACGACCGGGGGGCACGGGGGCGGACACAGCGAAGGGGGCGGGGATCCGACTCCCCGCCCCCTTCGACGAATGCCTGACCTCCCGGACGGGAGTCAGTCCTGCAGTACGTCCTCCGGGACTTCCTCGCCGTTGCGCATCGCCTGGAACATGACCTCGGAGTCGCTCTCGATCCACTCCAGAGCCCCGGAGCCGGGAACGTCCACCACGGGGACGGAGCTCGTGGTGACACCGCTCCGCATGGACAGTCCCATGCTGATGAGGTGGCGCAGTCGGTCGTTGTCGTCGACCTCGAAGTTGCCGGTTCCCTCCATCGCCAACGGCAGGGCGCGGAACGGGTTGAACATGACCGACGGCGAGGTCGCGCGGTCCATCAGGGCGCCGAAGAACTCCCGTTGCCGCTCCACCCGGTCCAGGTCGGCGCGGGGGGTGGCGCGGGTCCGGACGTAGCCCAGGGCTTCGCCACCGCTGACGGTCTGACAGCCGGCCTCCATGTCCAGTCCGGCCTTCGGATCGACCATGGGTTCGTCGGGGCAGAGTTCGACGCCACCGACCGCGTCCACGATGTCCACGAAGCCGGAGAACCCGACCTCCACGTAGTGGTCCACCCGCACACCGCTGTTGAGCTCGAACGTCTGGGTGAGGAGTTCGGGTCCACCGTAGGAGTAGGCGGCGTTCACGCGTTCGCGGCCGTGGTCGGGAATGTCCACCAGCGAGTCGCGCGGGATGCTCACCAGGGCCGGGTTGTCTCCGCTCCGCGGGACGTACAACAGCATCACGGTGTCGGCGAGCCGCGCGCCCTCACCGGCGCCCGTCGCCAGTTCCGCCATGTCCTCGTCGCTGAGGCCCTCCCGGCTGTCGGAGCCGACGATCATGTACGTGGTGCCCGGCTGGTCGTCGGGGCGGCCCTCGTAGTCGGCGAGAGCGGGCACGCGCTCCAGGCGCGAGTCCAGCCAGAAGTAGAGCAGGCCTGGAATGACCAGCAGGAGGATCAGGACCGTGAAGAAGATGGTCCGGCGACGGCGTCGACGCGCCTCGCGCCGGCGACGGGTCGCGCCCGACCCCTCGTAGGTGCGGGATCGTCCCTGGGGGCGCGATCGGGGGGAATCGTCCACGGGGGGCAGCTTACGGGTACCGCCACCGGGTTCGGCATGGGAGCGGGAGCCACGGTAGAGCTGTTCGAACTCGTCTGGCTGCTCCCCCGATCCGCCGCGACGGAACACGCCGGAGACGTTCCCTTCGTCGTCGGGGTGATTCGGCCTGTCAACCATGATCGGGTGTACCCATCTGTCGCGTCTGTCGCGTCCACTCTCGCGTGCGCATCACGCCTCGCGAGTCAGACGCTCATCATCGTATTGCGGTTCAATCACATCCTTCGTTTCGTGCGGCTCGCGGACGCTCGGTGTGGGGGCGGCGCGCTGGTTTCGTCGGGGGCGACGCCTCGGGTTAGGCTCGTCCCACGGTGACGGCGAAACGTGATCAGACCGACGCGGACGGAGATCGAGCGTCGGCGGGAAGCCTCGGGGCGCGAATACGGGACCGCGTGCGCCATTACAAACATGTGGCGGAGCACACGTTTTTGGCGGCTCGACGCGCCAGCCCCGCCTTCGACCACTCGGTGCGCGCGGTCGAACGGTACTCCGACCGGAACGCCACCCAGCTCGCCGCCTCCGTGACCTACTTCGGGTTCCTGTCGTTCTTCCCGCTGATCGCGCTCGCCTTCTCCGTGCTCGGCTACGTGTCCTTCATGCACGACGAGGTGCGCGAGGCGCTGCGGGCGGCGATCCACGACGTCCTGCCCGGACTCGGCGATCAGCTCCCCATCGAGGCCATCGAGCGGGCCCGCGTCGGTGCGGGCGTGATCGGTCTGGTGGGCCTGCTCTACTCGGGTCTGGGCGCGGTGTCGGCGCTGCGGGAGGCCCTGCACGCGATCTGGCTGAAGAGTCTCAAGGACGGACCCAACTTCGTCGTCGCCAAGCTGTTCGACACCCTCACAATGGTGGTCGTCGGCATCGCCCTGTTGGCCTCGGTCACGCTGACCAGCACCGCGCAGGCGGGAACCCACTGGCTGCTCGACCAGGTGGGCTTCGACCAGTCCATCGTGGTCGCCGGCGTCACCCGCGCCCTCGGCCTGTTCATCGCCATCGCGGCCGACACCGTCATCTTCCTCGTCCTGTTCCGCAGGCTCAGCGGCACCCGTCGGCCGTGGTGGATGCTCTGGCGTGGGGCGCTGTTGGCGGCGGTCGGGTTCGAGCTGATGAAGCTGTTGGCGACGTTCCTGCTGCGCAGCACGTTGGACAACCCGGTCTACGCGTCCTTCGCCGTGCTCGTCGGGCTGCTGGTGTGGATCAACCTGGTGACGCGGTTCCTGCTGTTCACCGCCGCGTGGACCGCGACCCAGCCACCATCCGATGACCACTACTCGGCGCCCGTACGGAAGCCCGCGCGGTCCAGTGACGCGGAGACGTCGACGCCCGACCCGGCGGTACGCGGGTCCCGCCCCCCTCGACGTCACCCGGCGCTGTGGGGCGTGGGCGCGGTCAGCGCCGCCGGCGTCGCC
The DNA here is from genome assembly GCF_018437505.1 of Spiractinospora alimapuensis. NCBI lineage: Bacteria > Bacillati > Actinomycetota > Actinomycetes > Streptosporangiales > Nocardiopsidaceae > Spiractinospora > Spiractinospora alimapuensis. The sequence goes on from NZ_CP072467.1 coordinate 4,344,984, forward strand.
TATGCGGTGTGGCGGCGCCGGTCGGGGAATCGTCCCAGGTCACGGTGATTCGGATTGGCCCCGCAGGGCGCCTCAGGGGACTGGTTCCTTAGAGGGGGTCATGCGTGGTCATTTCGGATCATGATTCGCCAACACTCTGTTGTCGGCCCCCGATCTTTGACAATCTTTCCGCACGCTGAGCGTCTTCTCGGTCACCTCAGACCGTTCACCTCGATTTTCTCCACCGCGCTGGAAGGTACCTATGTCCGACAGTTCCTGGGACGCCGCCGTTCGGGGGTGTTTGGCCTATCGTTCGTCCCAGAGTGCCGTTGTGCGGCGGCATCCGACTGCTCGGAGGTGCAAGGTGGGTATCCAATTCAACTCCTCGAATCGGGCGACTCTCGGTGTGGAGTGGGAGGTCCTGATCGTGGACTCCCAATCCCGGCATCTGCGTCAGGAGGCGGAACGGCTGCTGACGGAACTGAAGGACCTGAGCCAGGCGCCCGTGCACCCGCCGCTGCGGCACGAACTCATGCAGTGCACCATCGAGGTGGTGACCGGGATCTGCGAGACGGTCTCGGAGGTCAAGTCGGATCTGGCGTCGACCATCGGCCGGTTGCGTGAGGTCACCGAGAGCAACGCCGCGACCCTGCTCTGCGCAGGAACGCATCCCATGGACGACTGGCGGGACCAGACGCTCGCCCCCGTCCAGCGTTACGGCGAGCTCATCGACGAGCTCCAGTGGCTCGCCCGGCGCGCTTTCACCTTCGGGGTGCACGTCCACGTGGGAGTGCGGTCCGCGGAGAAGGCCATTCCCATCGTGACGCGCTCGCCAACTACATGCCGCACATGTTGGCGCTGACCGCCTCCAGCCCCTACTGGAACGGCCACGACACCGGGCTCGCGTCGTCGCGGTCGATCGTCTTCGGCGCGCTTCCCACGGCGGGGCCGCCACCGCGGTTGGCGAACTGGGCCGAATTCGAGAGCTACATGGAGACGTTGCTGCGTGCGGGCGCGATCAACAGCATCAAGGAGGTGTGGTGGGACATTCGGCCACATCCCGATTTCGGAACGATCGAGGTCCGGGTGTTCGACGGAATTCCGACGTTGCGTGAGGTCGGAATGGCGACCGCACTGACCCAGTGCCTGGTGCAGCTCTTCGACCAACAGCTCGACCGCGGTTACTCTTTGCCCAGCCCGGCGCCGTGGGTCGTGAAGGACAACAAATGGCGGGCCACGCGTTACGGGCTGGACGCGCGCATCATCACCGACGACCACGGAAGCACCGTTCCCCTTCGCGACGATCTCTATGAGCTCCTCCGGGAGCTGGAGCCCGTCGCGCGCCGCCTCGGCTGCGCGGATGACCTGAACGTGGTCTCCCAGCTCCTGGCGCAGGGTGCTTCGTACGAACGTCAACGGGCCGTCGTGGACCAGGGCGGAACGCTGAACGACGTCGTGGACGTCCTGGCCGAGGAGATGCGCGCGGACGCGTTCTGGCCGGACTTCGCGGAGGGCAACCGCGAACCCATGACCGGTGTGCCATCCCTTGGGGCCCATCCCGGGGACAGCGCACCGAACGACTCACCCATCGACAAGGGAGCCTCGCATGCAGGCACGTGACCTCCCCGTGCAACTCGGCGCGTTCCTGGAACGCCATGAGAACGGGCTGATCGGTTTTCGGCGCGATCTTCACCAACACCCCGAGATCGCGTTCGCGGAACACCGCACCACCCAACGGATCGCGGACCGTCTGGCGGAGATCGATCTGGAACCGCGGATCCTCTCATGTGGCACGGGTTTGGTCTGTGACATCGGGCCGGCGGAGGGGCCGACCGTCGCGCTGCGCGCCGACATCGACGCCCTTCCGTTCCCCGATGAGAAGGACGTGGAGTACCGCTCTACGGTGCCGGGAGTCGCCCACTCGTGTGGACACGACGTGCACACCTCGGTGGTGCTCGGCACGGGGATGTTCCTGGCGCAGCAGGCCCGTGCGGGCCTGCTGCCCGGGAGGGTCCGCCTCGTGTTCCAGCCCGCGGAGGAGCTGCCCGGTGGTGCCCGTGAGGTCATCACCGACGGCGGTCTGGACGAGGTGGACCGGGTGTTCGCGCTGCACTGTGACCCCCGCCTCCCGGTGGGTCAGGTGGGCCTACGCATCGGGCCGATCACCGCGGCGTGCGACCGTGTGCTGGTCCGCTTCGAGGGCCCGGGCGGCCACACCGCCCGCCCCCACCTCACCAGTGACCTGGTGTTCGCGATGGGCAAGGTCGTCACGGAACTGCCGGCGGTGCTGTCCCGGCGGGTGGACCCCCGCTCCAGCCTCAGCCTGGTGTGGGGGCGGATGAACGCCGGGTCCGCGGCGAACGCCATCCCCAACGACGGGGTCCTCGAGGGGACGGTGCGGTGCTTCGACCGGGACGCCTGGAGGGACGCGCCGGACATCATCCGGGAGACCATCAACTCGGTCGTCTACCCCTACGCGGCGAACGCGGAACTGACCTACCAGCGCGGGGTTCCTCCGACCGTCAACGAGCTGGACAGCGTCCACATGTTCCAGGACGCCGCCGGTCAGGTCCTCGGCGAGGACTCCGTGGTCGCCGCCCCCCAGAGCCTCGGGGGTGAGGACTTCGCGTGGTACCTCGAGGAACGCCCCGGCGCCTACGCCCGGCTCGGTACCCACTGGCCCACCGGCGACCGCCCCATGCTGGACCTCCACCGCGGTTCGTTCGACGTCGACGAACGCGCCATCGGCGTCGGGGTCCGCCTGATGGCCGCCACCGCCCTCACCGCCCTCTGGGAAGGCGTCCGCCCCAGCGCCGCCGAACGGGTCAAGGGCAGCGCCCTGCCGTAGCCGGCGGGCCGAGACTCGCCGGCCAATCCGTTCTCCGTCGAGGGGGCCACACGCGACGTGTGGCCCCCTCGACATGGCAGGGGCGCCCGATCCGCCAACGTCGGACGTGGTTTCGGCGGTCGACCGCGCACCTCCCCAGCGGTTCCCTCCCGAGGCGATCGCGACGGGAGGAGTGTTCTCCCTGTCCAGCGCCCTGGAGTCCGCCTGTCGGAACCGCGGGGCCCCGGGGGTGCCGGCCTGACCGCGAGAGGCGCTCCGGGCCCACCGTGGGGCCACCACGACGCATTGGCGGGTCGCCAGGAGGTAGTCGCGCAGACGTGGGGTCTGGTCGAACTTGGTGTGGTTGCTATGGACCGCGACCTAGAACCGACGTCTGGTCCCGCGCGCGCGGGGGTCACCGGTTGTCGTATCCGGTGGACGGAACCGCCGCTCGCGGGTCGCGGGGTCCGGAGGGCTGGCGGTGTGAGTCGGGCCTGGTGGGCTGCGACGGTTCTCTGTTCTCGGAGGTCCGAACGCGGGTCTTCGCCGCGGCCGGGGCTCCCTTCAGTGCCAGGTGGTCGCCACTCGACCTTCGCGTGGCGTCACGTCGCCTCCGGTCACCCGGTCCGTGCGTGTGCGCGGTCCCCACCTGCCACTGCCGCGAGGGGGTCTCGATTCCGTCTGTGGTCCACGGGGTGCGACCTGGCATGCTGGGTCCATGAACGAGCCGCTCACTGTGGAGTCGATCCGAAGCGCTCCGAAGGTGCTCCTGCACGATCACCTCGACGGAGGGGTACGCCCTCGGACCGTGGTGGAGCTCGCGGAGGCCGCGGGGTACACCGAACTGCCCGAGACCGATCCGGACAAACTGGGGGAGTGGTTCGCCAACGCCTCCAACTCCGGGTCGTTGGAGCGATACCTCGAGACGTTCCGCCACACGGTGGCGGTCATGCAGGACGCGGAAGCGTTGACGCGTGTGGCCGCCGAGTGTGCCGAGGACCTCGCCGCCGACGGGGTGGTCTACGCCGAGGTGCGCTACGCCCCGGAACTGCACGTCGAAGGGGGGCTCTCTCTCGCCGAAGTGGTGGAGGCCGTCCTCGAGGGTTTCCGGGTGGGCCAGGAACGCGCGGCCCGGCGGGGACACACGATTCGCGTCGGCAGCCTGCTGACCGCCATGCGCCACGCCGCACGCTCCCGCGAGATCGCCGAACTCATGGTGCGGTATCGCGACGTGGGGGCCGTCGGCTTCGACATCGCCGGAGCGGAAGCGGGGTATCCGCCGACCCGACACCTGGACGCGTTCGAATACCTACAGCGGGAGAACGCCCGCTTCACGATCCACGCGGGCGAGGCGTTCGGTCTCCCGTCCATCTGGCAGGCGCTGCAATGGTGTGGCGCGCACCGATTGGGCCACGGGGTGCGCATCGTCGACGACATCACCGTCGACGCCGACGGTGACGCCACCCTCGGGCGCCTCGCCGGGTACGTGCGGGACACCCGAGTCCCGCTGGAGATGTGCCCGAGCTCCAACGTGCAGACCGGGGCGGCGGCCTCCGTCGCGGAGCACCCGATCGGACTGCTGCGCCGCCTGCGGTTCCGGGTCACCGTCAACACCGACAACAGGTTGCAGAGCCAGACCACGCTGTCGGAGGAGTTCGCGAAGCTCAGCGAGGCGTTCGGCTACGACTGGGACGACCTCCAGTGGTTCACGGTCAACGCCATGAAGTCGTCCTTCCTGTCGTTCGACGAACGGCTGGCCCTCATCAACGGAGTGATCAAGCCGGGGTTCGCGTCCTTGAAGTGGGCGAGCACGTGAAGCCGTGGAAACCGATGCGTTCCACCCTCGCCTGGGGTCTCGGCCTGGCGTGGATGGTGTTCGCCGCGGGCAACCTCGTCGACGTCGCGGTGCGGGGCAGCGGACCCTCCGCGCACCTGGCGACGGCGGCACTCGTCGCGAGCTGCGGAGTGGTGTACGTCCTGGTGCTCAGGCCACGCGTGACCCACACCGAGGACACCCTGCGCATCGTCAACCCCCTACGTGACGTGTGGATCCCGTGGAAGTCCGTGACCCAGGTCGATGTCACCGACGTGCTGCGCGTGCACGTCGGCGAGGAGGTGCACCGGGCGTGGGCGCTGCGACAGAAGAGCCGCCGGCCCAAGTTCAGCGTCTTCGGAGGCAACAACAGCACCAACTCCGGAACCACCGAGACGAAGGAGGCTCCCCGGGACGTGGACATGATGGCCGACACGCTGCGCGACTACGCGGAGCGTCGAGCCGTCCTGGATCAGGGGGAGCCCGGCCCGGTGCGGCTCGTGTGGTCCCCCTTCGCCCTCGTCGCACTGGTGGTGCCGCTCGCCGCGCTTCTGGTCGTGATCGTCCTGCCGTGACGAGCGCCTCCGACGGGCCACCGTGTTCGTGCGGTGCCCACTTGACCACTCCACGACCCACCAGTTAGGTTAGGCACGCCTAAGGTTGAGGCGGAGCGCGGACCGCCTCAACACGAAGGCGCTGGCCTGTCCTTACGACCCCGCCGCTTGCCGTGGTTTCGCCACTCTCGGCAAACAGCGGGAAAGACACGCCAGCGGGACGGCACGCGTTCCGTGGCTGGACCGTGCCGATACACAGGAGCGTTATGGCGGGGTCTTGGGAGGAGGCCATCCCTGATCCGCCCATTGCCACCCGGGTGGGTTGGTAACCGGGCCCCGTCATGGCGTGTGGGTGTGCATTGTGGTTGGGCTGTGCCGATACACAGACTCTGCTGGCTAAAGACGGGTATGGCGGGGTCTTGGGAGGAGGCCATCCCTGATCCGCCCATTGCCACCCGGGTGGGTTGGTAACCGGGCCCCGTCATGGCGTGTGGGTGTGCATTGTGGTTGGGCTGTGCCGATACACAGGCTCTGCTGGCTAAAGACGGGTATGGCGGGGTCTCGGGAGGAGGCCATCCCTGATCCGCCCATTGCCACCCGGGTGGGTTGGTAACCGGGCCCCGTCATGGCGTGTGGGTGTGCATTGTGGTTGGGCTGTGCCGATACACAGGCTCTGCTGGCTAAAGACGGGTATGGCGGGGTCTCGGGAGGAGACCTTCCCTGATCCGCCCATCGCCACCCGGGTGGGTAGGTAACCGGGCCCCGTCATGGCGTGTCGATGCGCATTGCCGTGCCGATACACAGGCTCTGCTGGCTAAAGACGGGCGCCGGGTGGATCTCCCCGGCTTGTCCAGTCGCCGATCAGGTGCATCGGCCGGTGTTCCCAGTCGCGACCTCGCGGCGCGGGTGGACGTCGCGCGAAAGGTCCGGACTTCCTAGAGGCGCAGCACGATCTGGTGCAGCATGGACGCGAGCTCGTCCGTGCGTTGGGCGCCCACCTGTCGGACGGCTTCGCCGCTGACCGTGGGTCCGGCCTCTCCGGAGGCAACGTGGGTGACGAGCGAGACGCCGAGGACGTCGGTGCCCATGTCGACCGCGGCGATCGTCTCCAGGACCGTCGACATCCCCACGAGGTCGGCTCCGGAGGTGCGCAGCATCCGCACTTCCGCGGGGGTGGCGAGGTTGGGGCCGCGCAGGCCCGCGTACACGCCTTCGGCGATCGAGGGCGCCACCTCTCGCGCGATGTCGCGCAGGCGGGGCGAGTACGCCTCCTCCATGTCGAGGAAGTCGCCGGACTCCAGTGGTGAGGCAGCGGTGAGATTGATGTGGTCCCGGATGAGGACGGGCTGACCAATCGCGAAGTCGGCGCGCAGAGTCGCGGCCGCGTTGGTGAGGATCACGGACCGGGCGCCGCAGTGAATGGCCGTCCGAACCCCGTGGACGACCGACGCCGCGCCAATGCCTTGGTACAGGTGGTTGCGGCCCATGAAGACGAGAACCCGCTTCGCGCCGATCCACATGCTGCGCAGAGTGGGGGAGTGCTCGGCCGCGACCGGCGACACGAAGCCCGGGAGCTCGGTCGCCACCACCTCGTTCTCCGACTCGCCCAGCGGGGACGCGGTGCCTCCCCAGCCCGTCCCCAGGACGACAGCGGCGTCGATGCTGTCGACATTCATCCGCCGACGCAGTTCCTCCGCTGCCTCCTCGGCGAGTGCCTGGGCGTCATCGGTTGTCGTCGCCGCATCTTGTGTCGATTGGCTCACATCTCCGAAGTGTACGTTCTGTAGTGGGTTCTGTACACACCGCCACGCCAGGGGGCTCTTGGTGCGGGAACTCCCTCGATCACCGACAATGGACGGGGAGCCGCGAACGTGAGAGAGGTGGATGTGGCGTGCCAAGAGTCGTGATCCTGGGTGGTGGCCCCGGAGGATACGAGGCCGCTCTCGTGGCGGCGCAGCTTGGCGCCACGGTGACGGTTGTCGACCGGGACGGCATCGGTGGGGCGTGTGTGCTCACCGACTGCGTTCCCTCCAAGACCATGATCGCGACGTCGGTGCGTACGAGCTACGTTCGTGACGCCGGGCAGCTCGGGATCGACATCGGGTGCACGCCCGAGGAGGCGGAGACCGGGCCGCGGGTGCGGATCAACGCCCGCGAGGTCAACGAGCGCGTGAAACGGCTGGCGACCGCCCAGTCCGTGGACATCGCCGACCGTCTCGCCGCCCAGGGCGTGGAGATCATCCGTGGCGAGGGCCGACTGGTCGAGCCACACGTGGTCGAGGTCGACGGCCGCCGGATCCACGGTGACACCGTCCTGATCGCCACCGGCGCCCACCCCCGGGAACTCCCCAGTGCGAAGCCGGACGGCGAACGCATCCTGACCTGGCGGCAGCTCTACGACCTGGAGAGCCTGCCGGAGAAGCTGATCGTGGTCGGATCGGGTGTCACCGGCGCGGAGTTCGCCAACGCCTACCAGGCCCTGGGGTCGGAGGTCACACTCGTCTCGTCCCGGGACCGGGTGCTGCCCACCCAGGACGCCGACGCCGCCGCCGTCCTCGAGGACGTCTTCCGTCGGCGCGGCATGAAGGTCCTCGGCAACTCCCGGGCGGAGGCGGTCGAGCGGGCCGGCGACGGGGTCGTCGTGCGGCTCGCGGACGGCTCCTCCATCGAGGGCAGCCACTGCCTCATGACCGTCGGCATGATCCCCAACACGGCCGACATGGGCCTGGAGGACGCGGGCGTGACCGTCGACTCGGGCGGCTTCATCGAGGTGGACCGGGTTTCCCGCACCTCGGCGCCCGGTGTGTACGCGGCCGGCGACGTCACTGGGGTGAACATGCTGGCCTCCGTCGCCGGGATGCAGGGCCGTATCGCCATGTGGCACGCCCTGGGCGAGGCAGTGACGCCCCTGAAGCTGTCCACCGTCGCGGCGACCGTGTTCACCAACCCCGAGCTCGCCAGCGTCGGCGTCACCGAGGCCGACGTGACCTCCGGCAAGGTGGACGCCCGCATCGCCCACCTGCCCCTGGAGACCAACTCCCGCGCCAAGATGCACGGCACCCGCGACGGCTTCGTGAAGCTGTTCTGCCGTCAGCACACGGGCATCGTCCTCGGCGGAGTGGTCGTGGGCCCACGGGCCAGCGAGCTCATCACCGCGGTGTCCGTCGCCGTACAGCAACGCCTCACCGTCGACGACCTCGCCCACACCTTCGTCGTCTACCCGTCCCTCTCCGGCAGCGTCACCGAGGCGGCGCGCCGGTTGATGAAGGCCACCGACGACTGACGAAACCCCGTCGCGCCGCGCGGCGCTGACTGGGGGTCGCTCGCCGGATCGGGCTGACCCTGCGTGGGCCTTTCCGCCGCGACGACCTCGACGGGTTCGCCTCACCCACGTTTCGGCCCGGTTCCGGGCGATACGAAAGCGGCGCCTCCCCGGTGGGAAGGCGCCGCTCGCAGGTGCGTGGGGTGGGTCAGAAGTCGAATCCGCCGAAGTCTCCGAAGTCGCCGAACCCGCCGCCGTCCATGTCACCACCCATGTCGCCGCCCATGTCACCGCCGCCGTCCATGCCGGCGCCCATCATGCCGGCACCCATCATGGACCCCATCATCGAGCCCATCATCATGCCGGAGAACATGCCCATCATCATGCTCATGCCGAAGTAGCCACCCGCGTAGGGGGAGAAGGCCGGGCCGGCGTCGTAGTACGGCCGGCGCTCGCCGTTGACCTCGACCATGCGCACGTCGGGGTCACCGCCGGACATGACCGCTCGGGAGCAGTTCTCGCAGGCCGGGACCATTCGGGCGGTGCCTCCCGGCGGGGCCCAGTTCACGTCCTGGCTGGAGGGGCCGTGCTGGGGGTTGAAGAAGCAGGGGGAGCGGCGCTCGGGCACCGTTTCCCCGTTCATCCGGGCCCGGGTCGCCGTCATGTAGTAGCGGCCGTCCTCGAGCGCGTTGGTGATCTCCCGAACGTCGTCGGGCTTCTTGATCGTGTCCAGCGCGGACTTGGCCCGGTCGTAGGAGTCCATCGCCTTGGAGTAGTCCTCACGGGTCGGGTCGTCGACCTTGCTGAGGTCCACGTCCAGCCGTGCGACGTCCTCACCCAGGCGCGTCACGTCCTCCGACGCCATGCGCTTGATGTCCTCGAGCTCCTTGGCCTCGCGGGCCAGGCGCTTCCGGTTGGAGCTGTACATGTAGTAGCCGCCCCCGGCCACCGCGACACCCAGCAGGCCCAGCAGCGCCAGGCCCGGACCGGAGATCGGCCCCGACGTCGCCTGCGCGTCCGCGACGTCCGCGAACTCCACCAGCGCGTCGATCTGGTTCCCACTGGTCTGCTGGTACGCACGCTCGGTGGCCTGCTCAGCCTGGCCCAGGTCCCGCTCACCCAACTCGGTGGAGTAGGCGGCGAATCCCTGCGAGCCGGCGAACATGGCGTAGTTACCGTCGCCCACATCATCGGCGACCTCGGACAGGAACGCGTTCGCGCTCGACTGCGAGCTGAAGGTCTCCGATGGGAGGAAGACGAAGTACGTATCGGTTTCCGCCTCGTCGGCGGCAGAGCGCAGTGCGTCCAGCTCGGCTTCGGGGAAGACGTCGGTGATGCTGTCCTCGACGTAGACCGCGTCGCTGTTCAGGGACTGCGCGACATCACTCGCGGCCGGCGCGTCGGCGGCGGCGGGGGATGCGGCCGCGAACACGGCCAGCACTGCCGTGGGCAGTGCGAGGAAAACAAGTCGGCGCCTCATGGTTCGTTCCTCTCGCCTCGCTCTCTGTGTGCCTGACGAACGAGTGCCGGCGAAAGTTCCCGAGAGTGCCATCCGACACAGGAATCACGGCCTGTGGCGGCGTCGGAACCCTCGAGGAGACGCCCGAGACCGAGGGTCGTGCGGTGGGCGGGCACGGATGAACGCCGTGCCCGCCCACCCGTCACACGTCCTTGATCTCGCAGACCACGGCGCCGCTGGCGACCGAGTCCCCGGCGGCCAGCGAGAGGCCCGACACCACGCCGCCCCGGTGGGCGCTCAGTGGTTGCTCCATCTTCATCGCCTCGATGACAACGACCGGGTCACCCTCGGCGACCTGCGCACCGTCCTCGGCCACGACCTTCACGACCGTTCCCTGCATCGGGCTCACCAGGGCGTCGCCACTGGCCGCCGCGGTCGTCGCCGCCGAACGCTTGCGTCGGCGCGGGGCCCCGGCGGGCTCCGCCCCGCTCGCGCCGGCCAGGGACGCCGGCAGCACGACCTCGACCCGCTTGCCGCCGACCTCGACCGTCACGTGCTGGCGCGGAGCCTCCTCCTCGGGCGGTTCCTGGGTTCCCCCGTACGGTGGGATCTCGTTGTGGAACTCCGACTCGATCCACCGGGTGTGGACGGAGAACGGCGCGTCGGGGTCCGAGGGAAGGAACGCGGGGTCGGTCACCACGGCCCGGTGGAAGGGCAGGACGGTGGGCATTCCCCCGACCTCGAACTCGGCGAGCGCGCGGCGGGCCCGCTGGAGGGCCTCTCCACGCGTGGCCCCGGTGACGACCAACTTGGCGATCATGGAGTCGAAGGCCTGGGGCACCGTGAAGCCCGGCTCACAGCCCGTGTCCACCCGGACGCCGGGGCCGCCGGGCAGCCGGAGTTCGGTGATGGTGCCCGGAGCGGGCAGGAAGTTGCGGCCCGGATCCTCGGCGTTGACGCGGAACTCCACCGAGTGGCCCCGCGCCGGCGGGTCGTCGTAGCCCAGCGGCTCGCCGTCAGCCACCCGGAACATCTCCCGCACCACGTCCACCCCGGTGACCTCTTCGGTGACGGGGTGCTCCACCTGGAGCCGGGTGTTGACCTCAAGGAACGAGACGGTGCCGTCCTCGCCGACGAGGAATTCGCACGTACCCGCGCCCACGTAGCCGGCCTCCCGCAGGATGGCCTTGGAGGCGTCGTAGAGGAGAGTGACCTGAGCGTCGGTCAGGAACGGGGCGGGGGCCTCCTCCACCAGCTTCTGGTGTCGGCGCTGCAGCGAACAGTCACGGGTGGACAGCACCACGACGTTGCCGTGGGCGTCGGCGAGGCACTGCGTCTCCACGTGCCGTGGCCGATCCAGGTACCGCTCCACGAAGCACTCGCCGCGTCCGAAGGCGGCGACCGCCTCCCGGACCGCCGACTCGTACAGGTCCGGCACCTCCTCCCGGGTGCGCGCGACCTTCAGCCCCCGGCCACCGCCACCGTAGGCGGCCTTGATGGCGATCGGCAGGCCGTGGGTGTCCACGAAGTCCACGACCTCGTCCACACCGGACACCGGCTCCGGGGTACCCGCCACCAGCGGTGCGCCCACCCGCTGCGCGATGTGCCGGGCCCGTACCTTGTCCCCGAGGTCGCGGATCGCCTGCGGAGGCGGTCCGATCCAGGTCAGGCCGTGGTCCAGCACCGCCTGGGCGAAGTCGGCGTTCTCCGCGAGGAAGCCGTAGCCGGGATGCACCGCGTCCGCCCCCGAGGAGGACGCGATCCCGAGGATCTTCTCGACGTCGAGGTAGGTCTCCGCGGCGGTCTCCCCACCCAACGCGTAGGCCTCGTCGGCGAGCTTCGCGTGCAGGGCGTCCCGGTCGGGGTCGGCGTAGACCGCGATGCTGCCCAGTCCGGCGTCGGCACACGCGTGCGACCCGCACCGCGATCTCGCCGCGATTGGCGATCAGGACCTTACGCACCGGTGGTTCCGCCTTCCTGATGCGACGCGGCCACACGGCCGCGCTGTGGACACAGTCTCGAGAGTTGGGAGGATCCGGAGCGGGTCATCGTGACCGTCCGCTCGCCCGCCACGCGCCGGGCCCCGGACGTAGCGGCTCCCGCACCCGCGCGGCCGGACGTCCCCAGGCCGACCGGGGTGACGGGGAACCTGTCGGCGTGGACGAGGCGCGGGCGGAGAGTACGGCCACCAGGGCCGCGATCTCCTCGGGTGTCGGGGCGCCGCGCACCACCCGCAGCAGCGGTGGGGTGGGAGCGTGGGCGCTCTGGTCGTCGCCGCTCACAGGGGGATGTTCCCGTGCTTCTTGGGCGGAAGCGTCTCCCGCTTGTTGGCGAGGCTGCGCAGCGCGCTGGCCACCGACGCCCGGGTCTCCGACGGCATGATGACCGCGTCGACGTATCCCCGCTCGGCGGCGCTGTAGGGGTTGAGCAGCGTCTCCTCGTACTCCTGGACGAGTCGCGCCCGTTCGGCCTCCACGTCCTGGGCCTCGGCCAGGGTGCGCCGGTGCAGGATGTTGACCGCGCCCTGCGCCCCCATGACCGCGATCTGCGCCGTCGGCCAGGCGAGGTTGATGTCGGCCCCCAGGTGCTTGGAGCCCATGACGTCATAGGCGCCCCCGTAGGCCTTGCGCGTGATCACCGTCACCAGCGGCACCGTGGCCTCGGCGTACGCGTAGAGCAGCTTGGCGCCCCGCCGGATGATCCCGTTCCACTCCTGGTCCGTACCGGGCAGGAATCCCGGCACGTCCACCAGGGTGAGCACCGGCACGTTGAACGCGTCGCAGGTGCGCACGAATCGCGCGGCCTTCTCCGAGGCATCGATGTCCAGGGTGCCGGCCAGGCTCATCGGCTGGTTGGCCACCACCCCGACCGGATTGCCCTCCACCCGGCCGAATCCCACCACGATGTTCGGCGCGTAGGCGGCGTGGACCTCCAGGAAGTCCTCCTCATCGAGGATGTGCTCGATGATCGTCCGCATCTCGTAGGGCTGGTTGGCGGAGTCCGGGATGAAGGTGTCGAGGTCGGTGTCGGCCTCGTCGGAGGCGACCCCCACGGCGGGGAACGCGGGCGGGTCCTCGAGGTTGTTGGACGGCAGGAAGCTCAGCAGGCCCTTGACGTACTCGAGGGCGTCGGCCTCGTCGGTGGCGTTGTAGTGCGCCACCCCGGACGTCGCCGCGTGCGTGGCGCCGCCGCCCAGCTCCTCGAACTCCACGTCCTCACCCGTCACCGTCTTGATGACGTCCGGTCCGGTGATGAACATGTGCGAGGTCTGGTCGGCCATGACGATGAAGTCGGTGATGGCGGGCGAGTAGACGGCGCCGCCGGCGCACGGCCCCAGCACGAGTGAGATCTGCGGGATGACGCCGGAGGCGTGCACGTTGCGCCGGAAGATCTCGGCGTAGAGCCCGAGGGAGACGACCCCTTCCTGGATCCGCGCGCCGCCGGAGTCGTTGATCCCGATGACGGGGCACCCGGTCTTCAGCGCGTGGTCCATCACCTTGCAGATCTTCTCGCCGAAGACCTCCCCCAGCGAGCCACCGAACACGGTGAAGTCCTGACTGAACACCGCCACCGGACGTCCGTCGACCGTGCCGTACCCGGTGACGACCCCGTCCCCGTAGGGCCGCTGGTTCTCCTGGCCGAAGTTGGTGGACCGGTGCCGCGCGAAGGCGTCGAACTCGACGAAGGAGCCAGGGTCGACCAACGCGTCGATCCGCTCCCGCGCCGTCATCTTCCCCTTGGCGTGCTGCTTCCCGATCGCGTTCTCGGATCCCGCGTGGACTGCTTCATAGCGGCGCCGCCGAAGGTTAGCGAGTTTTCCCGCAGTGGTGTGCGGATCGATCTCGCCCGCGGCAGGCGGCTCAGGAGCTTGCGTTGCCATGGCAACTCAGCCTAGCCCCGGCCCCAGAATCCGTGGTGAGCCGGGAGCGCTTAACAGCGGCGTGTTGAGGCCGCGCAACCCGTTGCCTCACGAGCCCCCACGCGGTAGTCATATGACGGAACGCCGCCCGCAGGCCGAACGAGAGACCAGCGGTCCGATATGTCTGATTTTCGAGAAGTAAGGAAATCCGGCACTTACCAGTGGTAAATGCGCTGGTCAGTAAGTGTCTGCTCCCCGCGCGCGGGGATGGTCCCACGGCGCGGACGCTGGCCCGTTGGGCCCGCGAGTCTGCTCCCCGCACGCGGGGATGGTCCGCCACGACCAATCGATTCCGCGTCAATTTCCAGTCTGTTCCCCGCACGCGGGGATGGTCCCTCCTCAGATCACGAAGCAAGGAGGCGCAATCCGTCCGTTCCCCGCACGCGGGGATGGTCCCGCGGTCGACCACGCGCACGGTAAGTACTTGGTGTCCGTTCTCCGCACGCGGGGCTGGTCCCCGGGCCACCCGGAGTACCACCGGCGCCAGCGCGTCCGTTCCCCGCACGCGGGGATGATCCCGGAACCCCGATCAGCCGCAGCAGCAGCATCCAATCCGCTCCCCGCGCGCAGGGGTGTAACGACGGCCAGGGGGCGGTGTACATGGTGTAAGTCCGACCCAGGGGGATGTCCCGCGCGCACCGGTTCCGCCGTGGGTGCGCGAGCGCCGTTGAGGCGCCGCACCGTGTACCCCGGGGCGCGACGGGGGGAGGGGGCAGGATCTAGGCTTGGGGCTATGACAGCCTGGAGTGTTGAACGCGACACCGCACGTCAGGAGATGCCGGAGGAACTGCGCGGGGACGTGCGGTTGCTTGGGGAGATGCTGGGTACGGTGATCGCGGAGTCCGGTGGCGCCGACCTGTTGGAAGACGTCGAACGGCTTCGGCGCGCCGTGATCGGGGTGCGGGCGGGGACCGTCGAGGACTCCGAGGTCACGGAACTGGTGTCGTCGTGGCCGCTGGAGCGGGCGGATGCGGTGGCGCAGGCGTTCACCGTGTACTTCCACCTGGCGAACCTCGCGGAGGAACACCAGCGCATCCGGTCGCTGCGGGAACGTGACGACGCCGAGCGGCCCGCTCGCGAGTCGCTCGCCGCCGCGGTGCGCGACATCCGGGCCGAGCACGGCGAGGAGCGCCTCACCCGGCTGGTGCGGGGGATGGAGTTCCACCCCGTACTCACGGCGCACCCCACCGAGGCGCGCCGTCGTGCCGTCTCGACGGGGATCCAGCGGGTCAGCGCCCACCTCGACGCGCTGCGGGACGCTCACCCGGGCAGCTCCGCCCAGGCCGAGGCCAGCCGGCGGTTGCTTGAGGAGATCGACCTGCTGTGGCGGACCACCCAGTTGCGCTACACCCGGCTGGATCCGCTGGACGAGGTCCGCACCGCGATGGCCGCGTTCGACAACACCATCTTCTCCGTTGTCCCCGAGATCTACCGCACGTTGGACACGGCCCTTGACCCGGCGAACGTGGGGCGGCGCCCCGCGCGCACCGGGCCGTTCGTCCGCTACGGGACCTGGATCGGTGGCGACCGGGACGGTAACCCCAACGTGACCCACCAGGTCACCCGCGAGGCCATCGGTATCCAGGCCGAGCACGTGCTGCGCGCGCTGGAACGCGCCTGTGGTCGGATCGGGCGCACCCAGACGGCGGGGACGGCGTTCACCCCCGCCAACGAAGGACTGCGCGCCGCGCTTGCGGCCGCCGAGGCCGCTGACCCCCGGCTGTTCGCGGAGGTCCAGAAGCGGTCCCCGCAGGAACTGCACCGGCAACTGCTGCTCTTCGCCACCGAACGGCTGCGGGCCACCCGCGAACGTGACGCCGACCTCGCCTACCCCGGGCCGGAGGAGTTCCTCGCCGACCTGCGTACCGTGCAGGCGTCCCTGGCGGAGGCGGGTGCGCCGCGCCAGGCCTACGGAGAACTCCAGCACCTGATCTGGCAGGCCGAGACGTTCGGCTTCCACCTGGCCGAGATGGAGATCCGCCAGCACAGCGCCGTGCACGCTCGTGCCCTGGCCCAACTCCGCAACGGTGAGGAGCCGAATGAGGAAACCCAGGAGGTTCTCGCCACCATCCGCGTGATCTCCTGGATCCAGGAGCGCTTCGGTGTGGACGCCTGCCGGCGCTACATCGTGAGCTTCACCCAGAGCGCGGAGGACCTGGCGGCCGTCTACGAGCTCGCCGACCACGCGCTTCCGGGCGGCCGGCCACCCGTTCTGGACGTGATCCCGCTGTTCGAGACGGGAGCCGACCTCGAGGCCGCGACCGACGTCCTCGACGGGATGACGCGCCTGCCCCGCGTACGGGAGCGGCTGCACCAGACCGGCCGCCGGCTGGAGGTCATGCTCGGCTACAGCGACTCGGCCAAGGACGTCGGCCCCGTGAGCGCCACCCTCCTGCTGTACGACGCGCAGGAACGCCTCACCCGATGGGCGCGGGACAACGACATCACCCTCACCCTGTTCCACGGTCGTGGTGGCGCCCTCGGTCGGGGTGGCGGGCCGGCGAACCGGGCCGTGCTGGCCCAGGCGCCCGGCTCGGTCGACGGCCGGTTCAAGGTGACCGAGCAGGGGGAGGTCATCTTCGCCCGCTACGGCCACCGGGCGATCGCGCACCGCCACGTGGAACAGGTGGGGCACGCGGTGCTCATGGCCTCCACCGGCAGCGTGGAGCAGCGCGCCGAACGGGCGGCCGAACGGTTCCGTGCCACAGCCGACCAGGTGGCGCGGGCGTCCCGCGACGCCTACCGCGCACTGGTCGACACCGAGGGATTCGCCGAGTGGTTCTCCCGGGTGAGCCCCCTGGAGGAACTGGGCGACCTCCGACTCGGCTCACGCCCCGCCCGCCGCTCCGCCGCACGGGGACTGGACGACCTGCGCGCCATCCCCTGGGTGTTCGCCTGGAGCCAGACCCGGGTCAACCTGCCCGGTTGGTACGGACTGGGCAGCGGCCTGGCCGCGGTCGACGACCGCGACGCCCTGCGCGACGCCTACCGGGAGTGGCCGCTGTTCGCCTCCCTGCTGGACAACGCGGAGATGAGCCTCGCCAAGACCGACCGTACGATCGCCCGCCACTACCTCGAACTCGGCGAGCGTCCCGACCTCACCAGCCGGGTCCTGGAGGAGTACGACCGCACCCGCGACCTGGTGCTGGACGTGGCCGGACACCAGCGACTCCTGGAGAACCGCCAGGTCCTCTCCCGCGCGGTGGACCTCCGCAACCCCTATGTCGACGCCCTGAGTCACCTGCAACTGCGGGCGTTGAAGGCCCTGCGCGCCAAGGACGGTGACGACGGCGAAACCCCCGAGGAACTGGAACGTCTGCTCCTGCTGTCCGTCAACGGTGTCGCCGCCGGCTTGCAGAACACCGGGTAGCCGACGCGGCGGCGCCCCGATCCGAAGGCGGGGCGCCACACCTGACCGCGAGGAGGACCGCCCGGTCGACGACGACCGACGGGCGGGAGAAGGGGAGCGACGTGCGAATGACCGGGCTGACGCCCCTGGACGGGGAGGCGTTGCGTTCGGCGACGGTGTACCCGGGCGGACTGTGGCGGGACCTGACCGTGGTGGACGCCACCGGGTCCACCAACACCGACCTGGTGGAGCGGGCCCGCGAGGGTGCGCCCGAGGGGACCGTGCTCGTCACGGAACACCAGCAGGCGGGCCGTGGTCGCCTGGACCGTACGTTCGTCACTCCGCCGCGCGTTGCCCTCACCTTCTCGGTCCTGTTGCGTCCCGAGGTGCCGCCGACCCGGCTCGGCTGGCTGCCCCTGCTCATGGGGCTGGCGGTGGTACGAGGAATCGCCGAGGTCAGCGGCCTGCCCACCTGGTCCCAGCGGGGGAAGGGCGGCACAGGTCACGGCGCGGCATTGGGTCTCAAGTGGCCCAACGACGTGCTGGCCGGGCCACCCGACGACGAACGCAAGCTTGTCGGCATCCTCGCCGAAACGGCGACCGTCGGCGACACCCCGCCCGCGATCGTGGTGGGCGCCGGAACCAACGTGCACCAGAGCGCCGAGGAGCTCCCCACCCCCCGAGCGACGTCGCTGTGGGAGCAGACCGGCGAGCACGTCGACCGTGGCCGTCTGCTGCGCGCCATCCTGGCCGCGCTGGCTGAGGAGTACACAGCCTGGGTCGACGCCGCCGGCGACCCCGAACGCTCCGGGCTCGGGGACCGCTACCGCGCCGAGTGCTCCACGCTCGGCCGTCCGGTCCGGATCCACCTGCCGGCCGGTGGGAACGTCGAGGCCACGGCGCGCGACGTCGACGCAGGGGGACGCCTCGTGGTCAGCCGTGACGACGGCGGCAGCGAGACCTTCAGCGCCGGGGACATCGTCCACCTGCGCTGAGGGAGCGCGACCCCTGGGCGGGGGTGCCGGCCGCGTCGTCGACGCCGAGCCCGGCGCGGACAGGGAGCCCGCAGCACGGGGCACTCCTGGTGGCGGCGTGCGCGGGGGTGTGCGGGCAAGGCACACACGCGGGTGGTCAGGAGCCGCGGGAGACGAGCCCGCCGAGGTTTCCGTCGATCAACGAGGGCCGCTCGGGGGCCCGCTCGCCACGATTCCAGTTCGCGGGGTGCGCGGCGTGTGGGGGCGCACGAGCAGTGTCCCCGCGCGGGGAGCGGACCTACAGCGGGCCGGTGGGGAAGGTGGGGCCGGAGGCCCAGTTGGGAACATCCCCGCGCGCGGGGAGCAGACAGCGTCGCAGGGCACCTGTTCCCTGTCGCCTTGGACCATCCCCGCGCGGGGAACAGACCTGGATCGCCTTCGGGATCGAGGCTGGTACGTGGGACCACCCCCACGCGTGCGGGGCAAGGATCCCCCTGGGTGCCCCACGGTGCTTCTCCAGCGGAACCCCGCGGACCGATGGGGTATCTGAGCGATGGTGACCACCGACGTCCCAGCCGGCCCCAGGCACCCGAACCCGTGGGGGTGTCGGCGCTCGTCCTGGCTGGAGTGGTGGGTTTTTCTGGGCTTGGCCGCGCGGGGCGTACTCGTGACCGTTGGCGGTCGGGTCACCGCGTTCGGTCCGCCACCGCGCCACGTGTACTAGAGGCCGTGCGCCCATGGGCCCCAGGCCAGGATGACGCCGCATGCGTGCCCTCCCGTTACTCCTCCCGACCCCAACGTGTACCTGGCGGGGGCGGAGCCCACCCAGCCTCCACGGAGGCCCGAGACGCGGGCTCTTCCGGGCCGGGAAGCCCCGCCGCATCCCCCTGTGCGGGTCCCGGCCGCTCGCCGGAGCGGTGCCTCCCACGCCACCCACCACAACAAGTGCCCACAAACACCGCCGAGGCCAGCTCACGCGGGAAAACTCTCCGATAGTGGAGGTTCTGGAGCGTGACCATGGTTTAGATTGGAGTGGTGGGTTCTGCGAAGCGCTACCTTGCCGACGACGAGCGGTTGGTGCATGCGACCCGTCAGCACTGGTGTCTGCTCATCGGCGAGTTCCTGGCGCTGCTCATCATCGTGGCCGTGGTCGCGGTGGGCGTGTGGCTTCTCCCGGCCGGTGAGGACTGGGCGTCCATCGCCACCTACGTGCTGATCGGCATCGGCGTACTGGCCGTTGTGATCTTCTGGTTCGTCCCGCTGTTGAAGTGGCGCAGCACGCTGTTCATCCTGAGTGACCGGCGCCTGCTCAAACGGTTCGGGATCATCGCCAAACACGGTCGGGACATCCCGCTGGCGCGGATCAACGACGTCTCGTTCTCGGTCCCGTTGCTCGGCCGCCTGCTGCGCTACGGCACGCTGCACGTGCAGTCAGCCTCCGAGCAGGGCGTTATGCGGTTCAAGTACGTGCCGCACGCTCGTTGGTTCCAGAGCACGATCTACAGCCAGGTGGCCGCGGCCCACTCCGAGTCCCCGCGGCATTCGCCGTGAGTCGGTTCGTCATGAGGATGGCGCTTGACTGCGACGTCCGTGCCAGATAAACCGTCAGTGGCGAACACGTGTTCCCGGTGATTCGCCTGTCTCCGCTGCCCAACCAAACCTTCCACGCCTCGAACACGAGAGAACGAATGTCGCCGCGTTCCGACAAATCAGAGATCGATTCCGCCCTGTTGGGTGGTCCGGCGCGGTACACCCGGGACGAGGCGGTCGCGCGGTCCGGAGTCAGTCCCGACCTCGCGTTGCGGTTATGGCGGGCGTTGGGCTTCGCCGCGAAGAACGACGGCCAGGCACGCTTCACCGACGCGGACGTGGAGGCGCTGCGGACGGTCTCCACTCTGTTGGACGCCGGGGTCGTCGATGAGGAAGCCGCGGTGCGCCTGGCCCGCGCCATGGGCCAGTCCCTGGCGCGGATGGCCGAGTGGCAGGTGAGTGTGCTCGCCACCCTGCCGGACAGCGAGGGCGGGGGGAGTGGGGCCGAGGAGATCGGCCCGCTGCCGGCGCGGGCGAAGGAGCTCCTGCCGGCGATGGAGTCGTTGATGGCGACGGTGTGGCGCCGGCAGATGGCGGCGGCGGCCTCCCGTACCCTCAGCGCGTGGGAGTCGGCGAAGGACGACACCGCGCCCAACTACTACCCGATGGTCGTTGGGTTCGCCGACCTCGTCTCCTACACGACGCTCAGCCGGGACCTCGACGAGATCGGTCTCGCGGCGCTGGTGGAGGAGTTCGAGGGGACGTCCGCCGACCTGGTGTCGGAGTCCGGTGGGCGGCTGGTGAAGACGCTGGGCGACGAGATCCTGTACGCGGCGGGGACCGCGGAGGCGGCGGCCGAGATCGCGCTGCGCCTCGCGGAGGGGATCAAGACGCACGCCGGTGTCCCTGACATTCGGGTGGGCCTCGCCTACGGCCCCGTCCTCGCGGTCCTGGGCGACGTGTTCGGCACCACCGTCAACCGGGCGAGCCGTCTCACCTCGTTCGCCCAGCCGGGCACGATCCTGGCCGATCAGGACGTGGCGAACCTGTTGAAAGGGGATGCCCGATACGAGCTGGTGGGGGTGCGCGAACGCCACGCCCACGGCTTGGGGCGGATCCGTCCCTACGTGCTTCGTCGCGGCGCGGACGGCCGCTGACCACACCTCCGCGGAGGCGCGGTGGCGGCGGGCCACGCCCGGGATCCTGTTCCCGGCGGCGAACCCGGTCCGCAGCGGGATCGGCGCGCCCGGTGACGAACCGGTAGAGCACCTGCGAGGATTGGGAGACCTGCCGTTTGACACGGAGGACGTGAAATGGTCGAGACACCGAGTACCGCAGTCGACCGCGTCGTCACGTCGGGCGTGGTCCGGCGGGACGGCGTGGTCCAGGACGTAGAGACCAATGTGTGGATCGTGGGCGAGCACCGCCGCGTGATCCTGATCGACCCGGCCCTCGACCACTTCGAGATCGTGCGGGCCCTGGGCGACCGGGAGGTCATGGCGATCCTCTGCACCCACGGCCACAGTGACCACATCGACGCCGCCGCCGAGATCGCCGCGCTGACCGACGCGCCGGTCCTGCTCCACCCCGGCGACGAGCCCCTGTGGAACGCGATGTACCCCGACCGCCCCACGGACGCGCCGCTGTTGGACGGCGAGATCCTGCGGGTGGGAGCGATCGAGTTGCGCGTGGTGCAGGTACCCGGGCACACCCCCGGATCGGTCTGTGTGCACGCCCCGGAGCTCGGAGTGGTGTTCACCGGCGACAGTCTCCCCACCCCGGCCGCTCCCGGCGAGGAGAACCCGTGTGGGATGACGATCCCCGCCCAATCCGGACAGGCGCGCCTGCGGGGCCTGTCCGGGGACACCATCGTCTGCCCCGGACACCGTGCACCCACCACCCTCGCCGAGGTGACCCAACGGATCGCCGGCGACGTGGAGACCGGCTGACCCGGCCGCGGCCCCTCCCGCTTGTCGTCGGGCGCCCTCGGCAGCGCTGAAAGGGACCCAGATTCCCGCCTCGGGCACTCGCCGAGGGTGGGCGCCGCGTGCGTCCTGTCCTCCGGCCGCACTCGCGTCGGATATGCACATCCTGTGGACGAACGGGGCCCGCGCGGCGCTTGGGCGGATCCACCGCTCGCCCGCCTCGCGGTGGGGCGAGGACCGTGACCACCAAGGCCGGCGCCCTAGCACCGGCACAGTGGGACGTCGCCCACGTGGCGGGTACGGCGCCGACCTGGATCACTCCCCGCTAGGTCGTGTTTTTGCACCGCTGCGCCCTCTTTTTGTGGGGCACTGTTGGGGGGCGCTGTTGGAGGTGCTGGAGGCTCGCGCCCGCCAGGACGACGTTCGCCTGAGTCGATCCTTTCGAACAGCCAATCAAGGATGCCCCTCACGGATCGTCCTACGAGCCGAAGCCCGGGCCCCGCCGGGGCACCATCCGCGCAGCGGCCCCAGTAGGGGCGACGGCCACCCCCTCACCCGAAAGCCCGCAAAAAACGACCTAGGTGTTCTGTCCTGTGAGGTTGGTGACGCGGGTGGTGGGTGGGCCGTTGATGGCGGTGTGGAAGCGGTGGTGATTGTAGTGGTGCAGCCATCCGGTGAATGCGTGGCGGCGTTGGGTCTCTGAGGTGTAGGGGCGGGCGTAGGCCCATTCGTCGGTCAGGGTGCGGTGGAAGCGTTCGACCTTGCCGTTGGTTTGGGGCCGGTAGGGGCGGGTGCGCTTGTGTGCGATCTGGGTCTGGGTCAGCGTTTCGCGCCACAGACCGGATCTGTAGCAGGACCCGTTGTCGGTCAGGACCCGCTCCACGGTGATGCCCACCGAGGCGAAGTAGGCCGCTGCGCGCTGCCAGAAGGCGGTGGCGGTCTCTTTGCGTTCGTCGGCCAGGATTTCGGTGTAGGCCAGGCGGGAGTGGTCGTCCAGGGCGGTGTGCAGGTAGCTGTGGCCGATCACCGGGGACCCGTTGCGTCGGGCGGTGGTGGCTGCCTGCTTGTTGCGTACTCCCGCGTGGCGGCCCACTGCGCGGTGGCCGCCGCCGTCGGGGATGGAGCCGAGTTTTTTGACGTCGACATGGACCAGTTCGCCGGGGCGGGCGCGTTCGTAGCGGCGCACGGTGCGGCCGGTGGCGCGGTCCAGGTGGGCCAGGCGAGCGCAGCCGTGGCGTGTGAGGATGCGGTGGACGGTAGAGGCGGGCATGTGCAGGTGCCCGGCGATACGGGCCGGTCCCCACTGGTTGAGGTGGCGGAGTTTGATGACGCGGCGCTGACGGCGGATGGAGGTGCGCCGGGGCGAGCGGGCGGGACGGCTGGAGGCATCGGTCATGGCGGCTGGGCCGCCGGTGCGGTAGCGCGCGGCCCAGCGCTGGGCGGTGGTGGCCGAGACCTGGAAGCGTTCAGCGGCCCGGCGCAGCGGCCATCCGTCCTCGACAATGCAGCGGGCCAATGCCAGGCGGCCAGCCGGTGCGAGCTTGGCGTTGGGATGGGTAGCGTGAGGCATCGAGGGCCTTCCGGTCCGGTGATGATGTCGCAATCCCCATCGATACCGGAGGCCCTCTTCGTATGCATCACGCGGGGTGGGTGTTACCAACCTCCATGGTCAGTACACCTAGGCGGGCCCCGGGGGTTCGCTCGGTGGCGGGCCGAAGGGGAGGAACAGGGCGAAGGTCGGGGTCCGGGAGTCGACGAGTTCCACCCGCGCCCCCTCGGACTCCGCGATGTGCCGCGCCAGCGCCAGCCCGAGCCCCGTCCCCTCGGAACCCGAGGTCTCCCGTTCGAAGATCCGTGGGGCGATGTCGTCCGGGACTCCGGGGCCCTCGTCACTGACCTCGATCCGCACTGATTCGCCGGAGGAGGTCCGGTGCACGGTGATGGTGCCAGCCCCGTGTTGGCTGGAGTTCTCCACCAGCGCTGTCAGGATCTGGTGGAGGTCGGCGCGGATCGTCATCGCGGTCAGACCCTCCTCGCCCGTGATGCGTAGCTCACGGCCGGAGCTCGCCAGGATCGGTCGCCACTCGTCGGCCAGGGAGTTCAGCACGCTGTCGAGGGGGAGCGGAACGAGGTCGGGTTGGCGGGTTTTGCGCGCGCGGGCGAGCAGACCTGTCACGATCTCCGTGAGCCGTTCCGCCTGTTCCAGTGCGCCTTGGCCCTCCTCGCGCACGATCTCGGGATCGTCGGCGTTGTTGAGGAGTTCCTCCAGGCGCATGGTGAGCGCGGTGAGGGGGGTTCGTAGTTGGTGGGAGGCGTCGGTCGCGAAGTGGCGCTCGCTGGCGATGAGGCTGGAGACGCGCTCGGCGCTGCGGTCGAGGACCTCGGCGACCCGGTCCAGTTCCTCGATGCCGTAGCGGTGTCGGCGCGGCGCCGTGATGCCGGCGCCCAGGCCCTCGGCGGTGTTGGCCAGGTCGACCAGGGGGTAGCTGAGCTGTCGTGCCTGCACCACCGCGAGTCCGACCGCGACCCCGATGGCCAGCAGGGACAGGGAGGCGATGCCGAGCCAGGCGCTCATCGACGTCGCCTGGATGTCGGAGGTGTCCTCCCACAGTTCGACGTGCGCGTCGCTGGCGGACTCGGTCGTGGCCCCGGTGGAGGTCGGCGCGTCGCGTAGCTCGGGATCGCCGATGGCCACGTCCTCTCGGTCCCCGGGCAGGTCGATCGAGATGTAGGCCTTGGGATACTCCTCGCCGAGCCGGTCCGCCTCCACGGGATGGTCGAGGTCGCCTCGATAGCGGAGGTCGACGTCCACCTGGTTGGCGATGCGCTCGACATCGCGCTGCAGGATGGCCTCGCGGTCCTGTTGCAGTTTCTGGTGGGTGAGAGCCCCCAGCGGTACACCGAGCAGGAGGACCGCGACGACGGCCACCATCAACGTCGAGAACAGCATGCGCCGACGCAGCATGCTCTCGCCTCCTGTCCTCGGCGGCCGTCGTCAGTCGCGTTCGAACCGGAACCCGACGCCGCGCACGGTGGTGATGTAGGCGGGGTCGTTCGCGTCGTCGCCGAGCTTGCGGCGCAGCCACGAGATGTGCATGTCCAGGGTCTTTGTGGACCCCCACCAGTTGGTGTCCCAGACCTCCCGCATGATCTGCTCGCGCGTGACGACCTTCCCCGCGTCACGGACCAGGATCCGCAGCAGGTCGAACTCCTTGGTCGTGAGGTGGAGTTCCTCGTCGCCGAGCCAGGCGCGCCGTGAGTCGTTGTCGATCCGCAGCCCGTGCACGACCGGGACGTCGGTGCCGCCGCGCCGGAGCAGGGCGCGCACGCGAGCCAGGAGTTCGGCGAGGCGGAACGGTTTGGTGACGTAGTCGTCGGCTCCGGCATCGAGCCCGACGACGGTGTCGACCTCGTCGGCGCGCGCGGTGAGGATCAGCACCGGTGTGCCGTGCCCCTCCGCGCGAATGCGCCGGCAGATCTCTAACCCATCCATTTCGGGTAGCCCAATATCCAGAACAATGAGATCAGCATCGCCTGTCTGCGCATGCTCGAGCGTCGTGGTTCCGTCAATGGTTACGTCGACCGCGTACCCTTCTCGACGCAGGGCACGCGAGAGCGGCTCGGAGATCGAGGTGTCGTCTTCGGCCAACAAAACGCAGGTCATGACCCTGATCGTAGGTCGTGATATCAGGTTTCCCTATTATGCACGCCGCTTGCCGGCCACTCGATCAGAAACCGTCAACCCGTTCCACCGGTGAGTTGTCGTGAATTATCGGGATTTGTCGGAATGGCCGGGGCGAGTGAAGTGCGGGGGAGGGGTATCCACCGTTGTCTCGTGCGGCACGGCGGTCCCGGTTTCGGACGCGCGGCTTGCGTCGTGGCTGTCGTCCGCGCTATTGGCCCTGTCCGAACCATCTCCGGCCGGCCCGGGCGCGCTCGTCTCCGCCGCGCGGGCGTCGCTGTCGGGCGTGTCCTCGTCCGGGGTGCGGAACACCCACTTCCTGTAGGACCAGAACCGAAAGAGGGTGCCGAGGCCGACGCCGATCACGTTCCCGGAGATGTTCTGCGCCAACGGGCCGTCGAGGCCCAGGACGTGCAGCGAGAACGCCTGGCACCCCACCTGGATCGCGAGTCCCACTCCGTTGAAGAAGAAGAAAAGCACGTACTCACGGAGAAGCCCACTGCGGGCCCGGTGCCGGTACGTCCAGAACCTGTTGCCGAGGAACGCGACGACCGTCGCGCACAGCACACCGAGTGCTTGGCCCGTCAGCGGCTGCAGGCCGAAGATCCACCAGAAGGCGTTGGTGGTCGCAAACTGCACGACGTAGGCGACACCGCCCACGGTCCCGAACTTGGCCAGCTCGTGGATGAGGGAGTCGAAGCGCCTGTACAGCGCCGACACAACGCGCATTGCGAGGGTTCCGATCCGGATAGACACAGACCGTACGAAACGGGCGGCCACCGAATCCTAGCCGAGCACACCCGCCGGATGCCCGGCGTCCGTCGACGCCCGCCGCGGACCGCACACCGCGTGAACCCGGATAGCGTGCATAGCGGACGTGTCACGCCGGCCGAACCTGGTCACCATCGGTTGGACGGCGGTGGTGCGCAGGCGGGGCCGTCGCCGGCACGAACCGGTGGGAGACCGGCCCCGGAGGCTCGAGCGAAGGAGACGGCGTGAGCGACGCGCGGGCGACAACCGTGGGGCGGCCCCACGCATCGATGCCACGGGTGGGAATGGTGGGCGGAGGGCAGCTCTCCCGCATGACCCACCAGGCCGCGGTCGCGCTCGGCGTGGACTTCGCCGTGCTCGCCCGGTCCCGGGACGACAGCGCCGCCCGCGTCTGCGCGAACACGCGGATCGGGGTGGAGACGTCCCTCGACGACGTGGCCGGGTTCGCCAAGGAGTGCGACGTGGTCACCTTCGACCACGAACACGTGCCCGACGCCGTACTGCGCGGCCTGGAGGCCGACGGCCACGTGCTCCGGCCCGGCCGCGGCGCCCTTCGTTACGCCCAGGACAAGCTTCGGCTCCGCACCAGCGCGGAGGAGCTCTCGATCCCGTGCCCCCGGTGGCGGGTCGTCAGCGACGTCCGACACGTCGCCGAGTTCGGCGAGGAGGTGGGGTGGCCGGTTGTTTTGAAGGCGACCCGGGGCGGCTACGACGGCAAGGGCGTGTGGGTCGTGTCCGACGCGGCGGAGGCCGCCGACGTCGTCACCGAGGCGACGACCCGAGGCGTGTCGCTCATCGTCGAGGAGCGGGTCGACTTCCTCCGGGAACTGAGTGTGCAGGTCGCCCGGTCTCCCTACGGGCAGGTGGCGGTGTACCCCGTGGTGGAGACCGTCCAAGTGGACGGCGTGTGCCGGGAGGTGATCGCCCCCGCGCCCGGCCTCGACGAGGAACGCGCCACGGAGGCCCAGCGGATGGCGATCGACCTCGCCCACGCCCTGGACGTCACCGGGATGCTCGCCGTGGAGATGTTCGAGACCCCGGCCGGGATTCTCGTCAACGAACTGGCGATGCGCCCACACAACTCCGGGCACTGGACCCAGGACGGCGCGACCACCTCCCAGTTCGAACAGCACCTCCGTGCCGTCCTGGACCTCCCCCTCGGCTCGCCCGGTCTGGTGGCGCCGTACGCGGTGATGGCCAACGTGCTGGGCGGCTCGGACCCCGATCTCTACACCCGCTACTTCCATGTGATGGCCAGGGACCCGGGTCTGCGTGTCCACACCTACGGAAAGGACGTCCGCCCCGGCCGTAAGATCGGCCACGTGAACGTCGTGGGCGACGATCCCGAGGAACTCCGTGAACGCGTCCGTGACGCCGCGATGTACCTGCGGGGCGAGCGCGGGTAGTTTGGATCGCCGTGGGCGGTGTCGGCCCGATGGCGACACCAGGTGTGGCAGCGGGAACGAGGAGACAGCATGGGGACAGCGTTCGAGCAGGTCGGGATCGTCATGGGCAGCGACTCCGACTGGTCGGTCATGGAGGACGCCGCCGAGGTCCTGGAGGAGTTCCAGGTCGGCTACGAGGTCGACGTCGTCTCCGCCCACCGCATGCCACACGAGATGATCGCCTACGGCTCGGAGGCGGCCGACCGCGGCCTCCGCGTCATCATCGCCGGCGCCGGCGGCGCGGCCCACCTCCCCGGCATGCTCGCCTCCGTCACGCCACTGCCGGTCATCGGAGTGCCGGTGCCGTTGAAGAACCTGGACGGCTTGGACTCGCTGCTGTCCATCGCCCAGATGCCCGCCGGCGTTCCAGTGGCCACGGTCGCCATCGGCGGGGCCCGCAACGCCGGGCTCCTCGCGGTCCGCACCCTCGCCGCCCACGACGAGTCCCTGCGCGAGCGCATGGTGACCTTCCAGCAGAACCTCAAGTCCGAAGCCAAGGCCAAGGGTGACCGCCTCCGCAAGCACGGCGGAGACACCCCCAGCATCGGCTTCGGCCGCCGCTAGACACCCGAGCCTCCCCCGATTCCGGCGCACCCGCGTCGTGCCGCTGGTAGTACCGCCGGCGCCCGGCCTGGCCTCGGTCGGGAGGGAGGACACCCACGTCCGCCCAATGCCACAGCACGTGGGCAGCGATCCCATAGCGCCGCGAGACCTCCCCGAAGCCCCATCGAACCAACGACCAGGCCGCGCTACGTGGTGGAGTACCTGGGCCACTACCGCTTCCCAGAGCATGACACGGTGACGATCCCGATGATCGCGGTCATCGAGTACGACGGGGACCGCGTCCACCACATCCGTGAGTACTGGGACACCCACCAATTGGCCACCGCGTCAGCACCGGAGTAGCCCGGCACCAAGTTCCGCTCGGCTCCGTCAGCGCCAACACGCAGGACAGGTGCCCTCGCCCCAGATCCCGTACGGACCATCCCCGCACGCGGGGAAACGACTGCCGCTCGCGCTGGAGGCGGCGGACCAGGTCGGGACCATCCCCGCGCGCGGGGAAACGACCCGTTCCCTCGAACGCGGTTCGACCTGGCCGGGGGACCATCCCCGCGCGCGGGGAGCAGACACTCCCCGACCAACACGTTTACCACTGGAAAGCGTCGGATTTCCTTTGTCGGGCACGTTGGTCCGGCTCCGGCCTACGGGCGGCCGAGGGCTCGGTAGGTCCAGCCGTGGGCGCGCCACTCTTCGGGGTCTAGGGCGTTGCGACCGTCGACGATGTTGCGGTGGAGGACGACCTTGGCGAGGGCGCCGGGGTCGGCTTCGCGGAACTCGGACCACTCGGTGAGGAGGAGGACGGCGTCGGCGTCGTGGGCGGCGTCGAACATGCTCGTCGCGTACTCGAGCTGCGGGTGGGCGGCGCGGGCGTTGTCCAGGGCCTCGGGATCGTAGACGAGCACGCGGGCGCCCTGGGCGCGGATCGTGGCGGCGACGTCCAGGGCGGGGGAGTCGCGGATGTCGTCGGAGTTGGGCTTGAACGCGGCGCCCAGCACGCCCACGGTGCGGCCCTCGAAGCTGCCGCCGAGGAGCTCTCGGGCCAGGTCCACCATGCGGGCCCGGCGGCGCTGGTTGATGGCGTCGACCTCGCGGAGGAAGGACAGCGCCGGCTCCACCCCGAGTTCGTCGGCCCGGGCCATGAACGCGCGGATGTCCTTCGGGAGACACCCTCCACCGAAGCCGAGCCCAGGCCCGAGGAACTTGCCGCCGATCCGGTCGTCGTAGGAGAGTGCCTCGGCGAGTTTGTGGACGTCGGCGTGTGTCGTCTCACACACCTCCGCCATCGCGTTGATGAACGAGATCTTGGTGGCGAGGAACGCGTTGGCCGAGACCTTCACCAGCTCCGCGGTGGGCAGGTCGGTCACCAGGAACGGGATGCCTTCGGCGATCTGCGAGGCGAAGACCTCACGCATCACGGCCTCGGCGTGCGCGGACTCGGTTCCGACGACGATCCGGTTCGGCGAGATCGTGTCCCCGACCGCGAACCCCTCGCGCAGGAACTCGGGGTTCCACACCAGCTCGGCGTCGGCTCCCACCGGGGCGAGTGCGTGGAGTCGCTCGACCAGTCCGGCCGCGGTTCCGACCGGCACGGTCGACTTCCCCGCGATGACACACGGGCGGTTGAGGTGCGGCGCCAGGCTGTCCAGCGCGCCGTTCACCTGGGTGAGGTCCGCCGCGTTGGAGCCCTCCTGCTGCGGTGTTCCGACACAGAGGAAGTGGACGTCCGCGAACGCGCCGACCTCGGCGAAGTCGGTCGTGAACCGGAGACGGCCACTGTCCACGCCGCGTTTCAGGATGTCGTTGAGGCCCGGCTCGAAGATCGGGGACGTGCCTTTCGACAACTGCGCGATCTTCGCCGGATCCACGTCCAACGCAAGAACTTCGAAGCCCAGTTCCGCCATGCACGCGGCGTGCGTCGCACCCAGGTATCCGGTCCCGATCACCGACAGCCGGAGCCGTTGCTGCTCGACCAAGCGTCCGCTCCTCAATCTTGGTAGGCCACAGGGCATGTTACCGGCGCGTCCGCGTCGTTCTGCTGGGGGTCCATCGACCCGGCACTCCAGGATGCCGGTCGCGCCGCCCAGTGGCGGGTTGGCGTCGCCGAACCGCCCGCCGTGCTTCGGTGTCCGCCCGATGCCCGCCCGGTGTCAGCCCCGCTGGAACGGAGTGGTGGTTCGTTCGGGGTCGTCGCTCGTCAGCCCGCCGATCGGGCGGGGCGCCACCGCCGGTTCGACTCGTTCCGTGAGCGGGGGCCGCGACACCGATCCACCGCCCATCTCCATCTCGGGTTCCTCCGGCCAACGCCGCCACCGGGAGGGCGCGAGAGCCGAGACGAAGAGCAGTGGCCCCAGGACGAGACTCATCGACAGCACCGGCCCCACCGGATCGAGCGTCGTGTCGGTCTGCAGCCAGGACGGCAGCACCGACTCCATGGACGCGTAGTTGATCAGCGGCCACAGTCCGGCCGTCAGGAGCCCGGCCCCCGGCAGCAACGCGGCCAAGGGCGAGATGCGGGTGCCGCACAGGAGGGCACACACCAGCCCCACCGCCAGGATGACGGCCACGGCGTTCAGGAGGGAGGGGTCGCCCAGGGAGTCGGCCGAGAACTGTTCCTCGAACTCGGCGGCGGCCCAGGCGATGCCGGCGTACAGGGCGGGGAAGGCCAGGAGACCGGCGACGAGTCCCAGGGAGTGGCGGAGCACCGCGTCCTCCTCGGTTGTTCGGGGTGTCTCCGGTACCTACCCACCTCGGGCGCATCCGTCACACCCGACCGGTGGCGAATCGCCGCGTCCGCCGGCGTTCCCGTCACGCCGCCCCCCGGGACGACCCACTCATGAACACATGTGGTCCTGCGCCGTGTTGGTGTTGAGGTCGTTCCGGTTGGTGTTCCCGTCCTCGGCCGGTTCCTCTTCCTCCTGGTCGGCCGCCGCCTCGGGTGCCTCGACCGTCTCGAAGTTGAAGCCGAGCACGACCGTGATGGTCTGGTCGAGCTGACTGTCCTCCACGAGCTCCGCCCCCGGGATGCGTTCGGCGACGCTCTCGGCGACGTCCTCCTGGCCCGGCGAGTGGCGGACCTGTGTCTTCTGCACGTCGGTGTTGGACCAGTTGTCCGCGGCCTCCGGCACCTCGTAGCCGGCTCGTCGGAGCGCCTCGCGTGCCTGGGCTCCGAGTCCCGGGATTCCGGCGCCGTTGTAGATCTCCACGGTGACCTCGCTCGGCGCGGGGCCTTCGGGTTGGGCTGTGTCCGTTTCGGGCGCGTCGGTGAGGGGCTGGTCTCCCTCGAGCCGCTGGAACAGCGCGTCGGCCTCGTCGGAGTTCCAGGTCACCGCGGACTCACCGCTCGGAGTGCGGAAGTCGACCTGGTCGATCGGCACCTGGGTGAAGCTGACGTCCTCCAGCCCGAGCCCGCTCATCTGGTCCGCCAACTGGCGGATGGTGCCGGTGTCCAGGCTCTCGTCCACGGTGACGGAGCCGAGCGCCGCGTCGAGGAACCCGGTGAGACGGGTCGGGTCGCTGAGGGTGTTGCTGCTCAGGGCCCGGTCGAACATCGCCGAGAGCACCTGGTGCTGGCGGTCGATCCGGTCGAGGTCACCATCGGCGGTCTTGCGGGTTCGGGCGAAGCCGAGCGCCTCCGTGCCGTTGATCTCGTGGGTGCCGGCCTCCAGAGCGAGGTGCGCCTTCTCGTCGTAGATGGGTTCGGGCAGGCACACTTCGATGCCGCCCAACGCGTCCACGATCTCGACGAAGCCGCCGAAGTTGACCTCCACGTAGTGGTCGATCCGGATCCCGGTGTTGGACTCCACGGTCTGGATCGCCAGCGCGGGGCCGCCCAACGAGTACGCCGCGTTGATCTTGCTGGGTTCGTAGCCCGGGATCGGGACCCAGGAGTCGCGGGGCACCCCGACGACACTGACGTGTTCGCGGTCGGCGTGCAGCCGGATGAGCATCATCGTGTCCGAGCGGTCATCAGGCCGGGGTTCGTCCGCGGCCGGGGTCTCGCCACCGTGCCGCTGGTCGCTACCCAGGACGAGGATGGTCCGTGCACCGGTGGGGCCCGCCTCGGGGCGGTCCTCGTCGGCCAGGCCGCCGAAGACGTCCGACCGGTTCATCTGGCCCGACACCCATCCCGACACCGCCCAAGCCGTGCCGGACGCCAGCAGGATCACGATGGACATCACGCTGCAGGTGATCAACGCCCATCGCTGCCGCTGCAGGCTGCTGCCCGGCAGCAACGGGGGCCGGTTCGACCCTCCAGACCCTCCGGACCCGCCAGCGGCGTCAGATCCACCCGAGGAACCCGACCCCCCGGAACCACTCGAACCCCCGGAACCGCCCCCCGAGCTCGTGGAACCCGACGCGCGCTCTGGATTGGGTGGCAAAGGACTCGACTGGATGCGCTGGAACCGGGCGCTCTCCGGCTTCCGTCCGCGTCCAGGCCCCGTACCGTCCCCGCCAACCATCGACCATCCCCCCAGAAGGTCGTAATGCGTACGCCACCAGAGTGGCAAAAAAGTGCCGCGTGTACCCGGAAGGCGGGACTACGGCGTGTTCGGCGTTTCTTCCCCGGTTCGTCCGATCCGCACGTCGCGATTCACCCACGTGATCCGACGTAGAGTAACGTTGCGATGCCAAGATGGACCGTTGTTTGGCGCGAATAGGGATGCCCTGTGGATACGCACGTCACTTGGCCGGCTGTCTCGGTCATCATGCCCGTCCTCAACGAGGAGCGGCACCTCGCGGCGAGCGTTAAACACGTACTTGAGCAGGACTATCCGGGAGAACTCGAGGTCGTCCTCGGAGTTGGGCCGTCCGCGGACCGGACCGAGGAGGTCGCCCGGTCGCTCGCGGAGAACGATCCCCGGGTGAAGGTCGTGGCGAACCCGACCGGCCGCACCCCGTCGGGGCTCAACGCCGCGATCGGCGCCTCCAGCCACGAGATCGTCGCCCGGATCGACGGCCACGCGATGATGCCGGCGGACTACCTGCGGGTCGCGGTGGAGACGCTGCGCGAGACCAATGCCGACAACGTCGGCG
Source organism: Spiractinospora alimapuensis (assembly GCF_018437505.1). NCBI lineage: Bacteria > Bacillati > Actinomycetota > Actinomycetes > Streptosporangiales > Nocardiopsidaceae > Spiractinospora > Spiractinospora alimapuensis. The sequence continues at coordinate 4,378,068 of NZ_CP072467.1, forward strand.
GCATCATGGCCGCCGAGGGTGAGTCCGCCTGGGAACGCGCCGTCGCCGTCGCCATGACATCCAAGATCGGGGTGGGCAACGCCCGGTTCCACACCGGCGGCCAGGCGGGCCCCGCGGACACCGTCTACCTGGGTGTGTTCCGCCGGTCGGCGCTGGAGCGGGTGCAGGGCTACGACGAGGCCTTCCTGCGCGCCCAGGACTGGGAGATGAACCACCGCATCCGGGCCACCGGCGGCACGGTGTGGTTCCAGCCCCGCATGCGGGTGTCCTACCGTCCACGCCCCAACATTCGGGCTCTCGGCCGGCAGTACTTCCACTACGGACGTTGGCGTCGCGTGGTGGCGCGCCAGCACCGGGGAACCATCAACCTGCGCTACCTCGCCCCACCGGCGGCCCTCGTCGCCATAGTCGCGGGGGCGGTCGGCGGCTTCCTGTTCCCGCCCGCGTGGCTGGTGCCCGGGGCGTACCTCGCGGGAATCCTCGCGGCGTCGGTTCCGTTGGGTCGGGGGGAAGGATTGCGCGCCCGCCTGTTCATCCCGGTGACCCTGGCGACCATGCACCTCACCTGGGGCGCCGGGTTCCTCACCAGTCCACCGAGTCTGGGGCGGGACTCGCGCACCGCGGCCGCCTCGCGGCCCGCGACCACCTCCTGACCGAGTGTGACACTTCGATCGGCCCACGGCCCGTGCTCGGGTAACGTCCGTGGGGGGTAACAAACGCGTCTTGGGCGCGGTAGGCATGCGGTGAACGCGGACAGTGTTGGGCGGCAGCGTGACAGCGACGGCAGTGGACAAGAACGAGGGCACCGGCGGCGTCGTCACCGAGGCCGCGCGGCGGCGCACCTTCGCCGTCATCTCCCACCCCGACGCCGGTAAGTCGACGCTGACCGAGGCGCTGGCCCTGCACGCCGCGGCCATCACCTCCGCCGGAGCCGTCCACGGCAAGGGCGAACGCCGGGGCGTCACCTCGGACTGGATGGAGATGGAGCAGGCCCGCGGGATCTCCATCACCTCCGCCGCACTGCGCATCGAGTACGACGACTGCGTACTGAACCTGTTGGACACCCCCGGCCACGCCGACTTCTCCGAGGACACCTACCGGGTGCTCGCCGCGGTCGACTGCGCCATCATGCTGCTGGACTCGGCGAAGGGTCTCGAGGCCCAGACACTGAAACTGTTCGACGTCTGCCGTAACCGCCGCACCCCGGTCATCACCTTCGTCAACAAGTGGGACCGCCCGGGCCGCGAGCCCCTGGAGCTGCTGGACGAGATCGAGCAGCGGATCGGCCTGCGCCCCACCCCGCTGAACTGGCCGGTGGGGATCGCGGGCGACTTCCGTGGTCTGGTCGACCGGGCCACCGGCGGCTACACCAAGTTCCACCGCACTCCGGGCGGGGCCACGCGGGCGCAGGAGGAGCACCTGACCCGTGAGCAGGCCGCGGAGGTCGAGCAGCAGGCATGGGCCGACACGGTGGACGAGCTGGACCTCATCGAGGAGATCGGCGCCAACTACGACGAGGCGTCCTTCCGCTCCGGACACTCCACGCCGGTGCTCTTCGGCGCGGCGCTGCCCAACTTCGGGGTTGGCGCTCTCCTGGACACCCTGGTCCGACTGGCTCCCGCGCCCGCCGACCAGCCGGACGCCAAGGGAGGAACGCGGGAGATCGGCTCCCCCTTCTCCGGCCAGGTGTTCAAGATGCAGGCCAACATGGACAAGGCGCACCGCGACCGGATGGCGTTCGTGCGCGTCTGCTCCGGTCAGTTCGAACGCGGCATGGTTCTCACCCACGCCGCCACGGGGCGTCCGTTCGCCACCAAGTACTCCCAGGCGGTCTTCGGCTCGGAGCGTTCCACCATCGACACCGCCTACCCCGGCGACGTGATCGCGCTGGTCAACGCCCAGGCGCTGCGCGTGGGGGACACCCTCTACGAGGGGCCGAAGGTCGAGTTCCCGCCGATCCCCAGCTTCGCGCCGGAGAACTTCATGGTTGCCCGGGCCAAGGACTCGGGACGCTACAAGCAGTTCCGGCGCGGTATCGAACAGCTCGACAGTGAGGGCGTCGTGCAGGTGTTGGTCTCCGACGTCCGCGGCGAACAGGCCCCGGTGCTGGCCGCGGTGGGTCCGCTGCAGTTCGACGTGGTGAAGCACCGCATGGAGCAGGAGTTCAACGCCCCCATCGAGCTCTCGACGCTCGACTACAACGTCGCTCGCCGCACCACCCCGGAGTCCGCCCCCAAGATCCACGGGCTGTCCGGCGCCGAGGTGCTCACTCGCCGCCAGGACTCCGAACTCCTCGCGCTCATCCACAACAAGTGGCGTCTTCGCGTCATCGAGCGCGACCATCCCGACCTGGTCCTCGAGGCCCTCCTCGCCGGAGGCGTCGAAGAGGAGTCCTGAGGCCCTCGCCATCCTGGCCCGCCCCGAGAGCGACGGACGTCGCCCGACCGGGTCACGCGAGAGCGGCGTCTGGGGTGAAGCACGCCGAGGCGGGACAGCCCCGCGTCGGCCGGCTCACCGGTCGCGTGGTCTCGCCCCACCCGCTCCGACGGAGAGGTGGCCGCACCGACCACCGTGGATGCGTGCGGGTGCCGCTGGCGTTGGACAGGTCTCCGTCATCGAGGCACGTGTCCAGGCGCGTTCGTCGGTGTTTCGCCCGCCGAGGTGGCGGCGCCCCGGCCGAGCGGGCTCGATGCCGGCTTTCCGGCATCCGTTCGCCCGGCTCGGGTTACGGCCGTTATCGGGCCTCGCGGAACTCCACGTGCTGACGTGCCACGGGGTCGAACTTGCGCAGCGTCAGACGGTCGGGTGTGTTCCGGCGGCTCTTGCGGGTGACGTAGGTGTAGCCCGTGCCCGCGGTGGAACGCAGGCGGATGATGGGGCGTGCGTCGGACGTGGCCATGGTGGATCCTCCCTGCCGGGGGACGGTTACCGCCCAGCACGGGTGATAACGGTTTTCAGTGCCGAAGTATTCTCCTGTGGCTCACCCGATCGGCGCACGGGGGAGGACCAGCGGTGTCCCGGTCAGAGGATCGGGGATCACCTCGCAGCGCAGGTCGAACACGGCGCGCACCGTTTCCGGGGTGATCACCTCCGTGGGTGGGCCACTTCCCGCCACGGCGCCGTCGCGCATGACCACCAGGTGGTCGGCGTAGCGGCAGGCGAGGTTCAGGTCGTGCAGTACGAGGATCACCGTCCGCCCCCGGTCGCGGTTGAGCCGCCGGAGGAGGTCGAGGACCTCCACCTGGTGGGCGAGGTCGAGGAAGGTGGTCGGCTCGTCCAGCAGCATCACATCCGTGTCCTGCGCCAGGGCCAGCGCGATCCAGACGCGTTGGCGCTGCCCTCCGGAGAGTTCGTCCACGGGCCGGTGGGCGAGGTCGGAGACGCCGGTGGCGGCGAGTGCGTCCGCCACGGCCTCCTCGTCCGTCCGTGACCACTGGCGGAACCACTTCTGGTGCGGGTGGCGCCCCCGACCGACCAGGTCGACCACCGTCACTCCGTCCGGGGTGAGGGGCTGCTGGGGGAGCAGACCCACCCGTTGGGCCAGGGTGCGCGGCGGGAGTCGCGCGATCCGCGCTCCGTCGAGGATCACCTGACCGCTTCGCGGGGTCAGCAGCCGACCGAGACCACGCAGCAGGGTGGACTTCCCGCAGCCGTTCGGTCCGACGATCGCACTGACGCGTCCGGTGGGAAGGGTCTCCGAGAGTTCCTCCACCACCAGGCTGGCCCCGTAGCCCAGGCTCAGCCCGTCCGCGGTGAGGCCGGCGTGGGCCGGGTCGACGGTGTCCTCGTCGGTGGTCGCGAGGGTCAGGTCGACGGTGGGTCGGCCTCGGTTCGTCATGCGCCTTGTCCCATCCGGTTGCCGCGGGCGAGGAGGTAGAGGAGATAGGGGGCGCCGAGGATCCCCGTGATCACGCCGACGGGCAGTTCGATCCCGCCGAAGAGAGTTCGTCCGATCAGGTCGGCGGAGGTCACGAGCAACGCGCCGCAAGCGATCGAGGCCGCCAGCCCGCCGGGGCGGTTCCCCAACAGGCGCCGTACGATCTGCGGGGCGACCAGCGCCACGAACCCGACCGGCCCCGCCACCGACGTGGCGCCGGCCGCCAGCGCGGCGGAGACGAACAGCAGCCCGGCCCGCACCCACTGCACCCGCCCGCCGAGCGTTGTCGCGGCCTCGTCGCCCAACTGCAACAGGCGCAACTGGCGGGCCAACAACACCGCCATCGGCACCAGGAGCAGCAACGCCACCGCGATCACGGTCACGTGCGGCCACTCCCGGTTGCCGAGGCTCCCCGCCAGCCACACCATGGCACGCCGCGCCTGGTTGATGTCGGTGCGGGTGAGCAGGTAAGAGGTGGCCGAACTCAGCATCGCGCTCACCGCGATCCCGACCAGCACCAGGCGGTAACCGGTCACGCCGCGTCGGTAGGCCAGGCCGTACAGGGCGAGCCCGACGGTGAGGGCACCGAACAGCGCTCCGCTCGCGGTCAGGAGCGTGGATCCGCCGATCACGACGATCGTGAGCACGGCGGCCGCGGACGCCCCCGCGTTGATCCCAATGACGTCGGGACTGACGAGGGGGTTGCGGGCGAGCTGTTGGAGGAGGAGCCCCGACACCGCCAACGCGGCTCCGACACCCAGGGCGGTCAGCGCGCGGGGGAGACGCATGTCCACCACGACGTGGGTCAGAATCGGCGATCCCCGCCCAACCAGGGCCGAAGCGGCGTCGACCACCGTCATGTCGAAGTCGCCGAGGGTGAGCGACACGAGCGTCACCGCGACCGCGAGCAGGCCGAGAACCGTGGCCAGGGCGGCGGCAGGGCCGTGGACGAGGAACGCGACCCCGGACCCGCGCACGACACGGGTTCCCGGGGGGAGGAGGCGTGAGTTCACAGGCCCGCCACCCGCCGGTTGCGCACCAGGTAGATGAAGAAGGGGGCGCCGAGCAGCGCCGTCACGATGCCGACCTCCAGCTCACCCGGACGGGCCACGATCCGTCCGATGATGTCGGCCCCCAGCAGCAACAGGGGGGCGAGGACGACCGTCCACGCCAGCACCCACCGGTAGTCCGGCCCGGCGATCGCCCGCGCGATGTGCGGAACCGCCACGCCGACGAACCCGATCGGCCCCGCCACGGCCGTCGCGGTCCCAGCGAGAAGCACCACGGCCACACCGCCCGCGGCCCGGGTCACCCACACCCTGCTGCCCAGCGAGCGGGCGAGATCGTCGCCGAGCGCCAGCGCGTTGAGCGAACGAAGCAGCGAGACCGACACCACGATGCCCACCACCAGCAGTGGAATGGCCTGCCACAGTGCGGTCATGTCGGCACCGGCCAGCGACCCGACCATCCAGAACCGGTAACTGTCCAGGCTGCTGCGGTCGGTGAGCGTGATGGCCGAGACCACCGAGCCCAGAAGAGCGGAGACCGCCGCTCCGGCCAGCGCCAACTTCACCGGTGAGGCGCCGCCCAGGCCCAGCGAGCCCACCATGTAGACGATGACCGTGGCGAGCGCCGCGCCCAGGAACGCGAACCACACGTAGCCGACCAGCGCGCTCGTGCCCAGCACGCCGATCGCCAGCACGGCCCCCAGGGAGGCGCCCGCGTTGACCCCGAGGATCCCCGGCCCGCCCAGCGGGTTGCGGGTGACGCCCTGGATCACGACGCCCGCCGCCCCGAGGGCCGCCCCCACGGCGAGGCCGGCCAAGGTCCGCGGAACCCGGAGGTGCCGCACCACCAGGTCGGTGTCGGAGCCGGAGTAGGCGAAGTAGGCGGCGTGGACGTCGGCGATGGAGAGACCCTGGTAGCCCACCAGGACGGACGCGAGCGCCATGGCCGCGAGACCGACAACGGCGACCCCCAGCCCAGTACCGCGCGACGTGGGGCGGGACAGCAGACCGGAGGCGCCGGCGCCGGCCGCCGCACCGGAGCGCAGCGCGGAGAGCGGACGGTCCGCCGTCCGCCCCGCGACGTTGGTCACCATGACCGCCGTCCTCAGTCGAACAGGTCCGGGTGGATCAGCTCGGCGACCTGTGCGACCGCGGTCGCGCTGCGGACGCCCGCGGCGCGGTCGGCGAAGGTGAACTCGTGGACCTGTTCCTCCTTGACCGCGGTGACGTTGGCGAGCGCGGGATCGTCCAACACACTGGCCACGTCGTCCGCCGCGTCCGCCGCGGTCATCTCCGCGTCGCAGCAGACGTCAATGAGGATCACGTCGGGGTCCCGTTCGATCACGTCCTCGGTGGAGATCGTGACGTTTCGTCGTTCGTCGAGGTCCCCGGCCGCGTTCACGCCGCCCGCGAGGTCGATGATCTCGGTGCCGAAGTCCTGCCCGGACGCGACCTGGAATCCTTCGTCGCTGGGCCGGGCGATGAGGACCTCGGGTTCGTCCTCCGCGTCCGCGACCACCATGGTCACCTCCTCGACGGTGGCCTCCATCTCGGCGATCACGTCCTCGGCCCGGTCGGTCTCACCGAAGAGGGCACCGAGGTCGCGTAGGTCGGCGTAGACGTTCTCCATCGTCACGTCGGCGGGGTCGATGGTCGCGTCGCTGAGGCCGTCCTCGCTCGGGCATAGGGGGGAGAAGATCCACGAACTGATCCCCAACTCCGACAGCGACCCGCGGGTGCCGAACGTGTCGTCGGTGAACGTGTCGTTGTAACCGGTGAGGACGAAGTCCGGCTCGAGGTTCAGTAGCTCCTCCCGGCTGGGCAGGGAGGCGTAGTACTCCTGTTCCTCCTGCGCCTCGGCGTACTCCTCGATGACCACGGCGTCCAGGAACGCGGTCCCGACGAGCCGGTCGCTGATGCCCAGGGCGTGCGCCATCTCGATCGCCGGCTGGTAGGCGGCGAACACGCGTTCCGGTACGGGGTCGGTGGGGACGTCGATGCCGCAGTTGTCGATGGCGCCGGCGCTGTCGCCGTCCGACTGGACCGACTCCGCCTGACCGTCCCCGCAACCGGTCAGGAGCAGGGTGAGCCCGAGTGCTCCGGTGAGCAGCGGGAGGAACGGGCGGCCGGGCACGGCAGGGTGACGAGGCGTCAACGCAACCATCCTTCGTGGTCGAGCGATGCACGCCGCAGCCGGTCTCCTGGCTCGCGGAGCTGGGGAACCCCCGCGCGTCCCGCCTTCCCGAGCACGGTGCTCAGTGGCGTCCGGGACACGCTCTCCGCTCACAGTGGCGAGGACCGCGCCGGAGTCTCACCGGCTTCCCGTCACTGCGACGTCAACGATATGGAGTGTTTGTTCTGGGTAACCGTATCAAGCCCGAATTGGGGGAATCTGACCTGGTGTTCCCCCACCGTGGAGCCCCGACCACCGACGATCGGCTCACGGGTGACCGCCCAGCGACGATCCCAGGTCCGATCGCGATCGGGCCTTCTGTGGCCGCCGCTCCCGCGAGACAATGGACGCGGCCTCGATCCACCAGAACAGACAAGTGACCGATATGTCCGTTTTTCGAGAAGTAAAGAAATTCGGTGCTTGCCAGTGGTAAGTCGCCTGGTCGCGGAGTGTCCGTTCCCCGCGCGCGGGGATGGTCCCACGCGCTGGCCCGTGCGGTACTGCAGCAGATCGTCCGCTCCCCGCGCGGGGATGGCCCGGACACCAGGGAGACGGCGGCGGCGATGACGACGTTCACTCCCCGCGCGCGGGGATGGTCCCACCATGATCGTCGCGGTGTCCTGCTCCATGATGTCCGCTCCCCGCATACGGGGATGGCCCCACGGACGTCGACTGGTTCTACCTCAGCCCATCGATCGAGTTCGGCGGGGTGATCGACGATCAGCGCCGCGGACTACGAGCTGGCGTTCATGGACGAGGTCGACTCACCCAGCACCATCGGCCACAGTTCACCGTGGGGCACTGATCGCCGAGAGTTTATGGGGTGGTGGGCCGGGTGGCGACGGCGATGCGGCGCGCCGCCTCCGCCACCCGTGCGGGTGAGGTCGCCAGGTTGAGGCGCGCGAACCCGTCGCCGGGCTGTCCGAACGTGGGGCCGTTGGCGAGCGCGACCCGACCGCGTGCCAGGAACGTCGCCGCCGGGTCCTCGCCGAGGTCCAACGCGCGGCAGTCCAACCAGGCCAGGTACGTCGCCTGCGGCGGTTGGTAGCCGACGTCGGGCAGCAGCCGGTGGAGCTCGGTGGCGAGGAGGTGACGGTTGTGGTCCAGTTCGTGGAGCAGCTGCGTGAGCCACTCCTCGCCCTTGTCGAACGCGGCCTCGGAGGCGAGGATCCCGAGGAGGGATGCCTTCATGCTGTCCTCGGGGGGTATCGCGACGTCGTGGGTGGCCTCGGGGCCGGGTACCACGAGGGCGGTCTTGAGGCCGGCGAGGTTCCAGGCCTTGGACGCGGAGACCATCGTCACGGAGCGCGCGGCGGCGGGGGAGTCGAGGGTCGCGAACGGCGTGTGCGTGGCCTCGGGGTAGGTCAGCGGTGCGTGGATCTCGTCGACGATGACCCGCACCCCGAAGGTGTCGGCGAGGGCCGCCACGGTCGAGAGCTCCTCGCGGGTGTGCACCACCCCGGTCGGGTTGTGCGGACTGCACAGCAGATACACCTCAACCCCGGCCGCGAAGTCACGCTCCAACCGGTCGAGGTCGATCCGGAACCCGGCACCCAGAGGGCTCTGGATGATCTGTCGGTCGATGCGGTTCAACCACTCGAAGAACGGCGGATAGGCCGGGGTGTTGACCAGGACCCGCGCACCGGGTTCGGTCAGGGCCCGCACCGTGGACACGACCCCACTCATCACGTCCGCGACCAGGTGCATCGGCGCCGGGGCCGGCTGCCACCCCCATCGGCGGGCCGCGAACCCCGCGAACGCCTCGGGCAGGTTCCCGGCGTGGGCGTACCCGGTGTCGCCACGGTCGACCGCCTCGCGCAGCACGGCGGCGATCGGTTCGGCGAGCGGCGTGTCCATCTCCGCGACCCACACCGGCAGCACGTCCGACGGGTAGGTCTGCCACTTCACGCTCCGTCGCCGCCGCAACTGCGCGGCAGTGATCGCGTCCAGAATTCCCATTCCGTCCCCCTTAGAGCTCCGATGGACCCTATACCCCGATTCTCGCTCCATCTCCCGCCCGGGTGAGGCGCGCAGCGGAGTACTCGAAGCTCAACCAGGACACCACCGCGACAGTGCCCATCGCGGCAGGGAGTAACCAGAGCGGGCCGCCGGGCCAAGGCCGCCCGAGGAAGGTGAGCCCAAGGACTGCCAGGGGCACCACGGAGGCCAGAACTCCGAGGGTTGTCGCCATGACAGTGATCATCAAAGACTCGCGTCGGAGTACGGATCGAACCTGCTTCGCCGTCATCCCCAGGGATCGCAGGGTCGCGACCTCGGTACCGCGCTGCAGTGTCTCCGCGATCAGGCGGTTCGTCACCGACAGCAGTACGTAGGCGAGCAGACTGAGTAGGACGACAAAGTTGATCATTACGGTGGCGGGGAGCTGGGGTCCGTCACTTCCCCGTGACGCGCCTCCGTCGGTGAGGGAGGTGACGCCCGCACCCGGATAGCCCGCGACAAGCCGGTCCAGGGTCTCGTCGGTGGTCGTCCCCTCTCCGGGCTCCGAGCGGACCAGCAGGTGTTCGGGAAGGTCAGCCGTGACGTGACCCGCCGTGAGCTCCGGCGAGAGGGTGACCGGAGGAAAACCGATACCTCGGTCGTACAGGGCGACCACCTCGACGGTGACCTCCTCGCCGTCCCCGAGAGTGAAGGTCGTCTCGTCCCCGAGCTCCGCTCCCAGGATCCGAGCGAACGCGGACCCAAGCGCTACGGCGGAACCGTCCAGGTCGGAGAGCCGCCCCTCCCGCACATCGAGGTCGAGCACCTCCTCCGCGCCCGCGTCCACCACGTGCGCCGGCTGTTCGAGGAGCTCCCCGTCGACCTCGCCAAGGAGGTCAAGCGGCCACACCGTCTGTGTGGCGGACACCTCCACCGCCGCGGCGACCGACGGCGCCTCCCGAATCGCGGCGGCGAGGTCGGGGGGAACCCCGCCAAGGCCCTCGGCGGTGACCATGTGCTCGGCCAGTGTCCCCCCGGCGCTCTCCTCTGTCCCGGCCGCGAGCACGGTGAATTGCGCGTAGCCCTGACCGAGGACGAACGTCACCACCATCGCGAGCGCTGCCACGGCGCCACCGACGCTGGTCGCGTTACCGTGCAGGTTCCGTACGGCGAGCCAGGTCAGGGGAGACGCGGATGGGCGCAGGCGACGCATCACCATGTCGGTGATCCGACTGACCAGGGTCGGCCCGGCCAGTACGAGGCCGACGGCCGCGACGAGGCTCGCAAGGCCGGTAGCCGCGGCGGTGACTTCGTGGGCCAGGACGACGGGAGGGAGGGCCATCAGGACGGAGAGAGCGAGCAGGCCGCCTCCGACCCGGGTGCGCCAGGGCCGAGGGGACCGCGGTTCCATCGCCGTCTCCGCGAGTGCCTCGACCGGGGCGGCCCGCGACACCCTTCGTGACGCGACGGCTGACGCCAGCCACACCGTGAGGAGGAGAAGGACGCAGGTCAGCAGCGCGGGAAGTGGGCTTACGGCCATCGGAAGCTGGCCGGGGACGAGCCCGTGCTCCGAGAGCGTCGAGAACAGCGGTGATGACGCTGTGTAACCGGCGGCGATTCCGAAGGGAAGCGCGAGGACCGAAACGGCCAGGCTGGGCAGTGTGACGAGACGGCGAACCTGTTGCGGTGTGGCCGCGATCGTCCGCAGTAACGCCAGTTCGCGGCGTTGGGCGGCCACGGATACGGAGAGCGCGCCCCCGATCGAGAAGCCGACGACGATCAGCACGACACCGCTGAGCGATCCGGCGAGGCCGAGCAGCAGGGGGCCCGCCGCGGCGGCCCGTGGTGACTCGGCGTCGCCCCTGTCCGACCCGGTGCGCACCACCAACGCCTCGTCCCGCTCACTCCCGACTTCCGTGCGAATCGCCTCGGCGAGCGCGTCGTCGGAGACGTCCGGGGCGGCCCGGACCCCGATCGTGTCCACGGTGTCCGCGCGCGGTCCCTCGTCCCGTCGTGCGTGGTCCGTGGCTGAAGCGTCGTCGAACAGGATCGACGTGACCTGAGTGTCGACGACTCCGGCCAGTCGATATCCGCGGGTGTCGCCGTTGACCACGAGGGTGAGGTCGTCGCCGATCTCGGTGTGGGCGGCGTCCGCCGTCGTGGCGTCCAGCACGACCTCGTCGCTCCCTCGGGGCGGGGCCCCCTTCAGTTCCGGGGAGTCGAGGAGGGCGACGGATGACCAGTTCCGTCCGGTGGAGAGGGGATCCGCCGCCGAGATCGTGCCGTCGGTGGTGACCACCGTCGCGGGGAAGGCGACGTCGCCCACAGCGGTCTCCACCTCGGGTAGCGCGGCCACGTCCGCGACGAGCGCGGCGGGAAGCCCACGGCGCTCGGGAAGCATCACGTCGAGTCCGTCCTGCCGGGGCAGGACCTGTTCCGCCGCGATGACGGCGTCGGCGTGCGGCATGCGTTCGATCGGCATGTGCGACCGAAGGGCCGTGTCGGCGAGAACGCCCCCCACGGTGGTGAACAGGGCGCCGCCCGCGACCGCCAGCGCCACGGCGACCAGCCCGCCCGCGAGTCCCCGGGAGAGTCGCGACCACAGGGGCGGCCGCCGCCCGAATCGGGGTTTCCGATCCGTCCGCGACGCCTTGGGGGGGCTCGCCTCCGGGCCGTGAGCGTTGGGGGGCACGATGACCGAGGCGATGTCGGAGGACATGTCAGTTCCGTTCCAGGGAGGCGAGCCGCCGGTTCAACGCGTCGGCGTCGGAGCCGTGGAGGACGTCGGCGATGCGGCCGTCGGACATGACGGCGGTGGAGTGAGCGTTGACGGCGGCTTTGACGTCGTGGGTCACCATCACGACGGTCTGGCCGAGTTCGTCCACGATGCCGCGAAGGAGCGCCAGGATCCCTCGCGCCCTCGCGGAGTCGAGCGCCCCGGTGGGCTCGTCGGCGAACACGATGTCGGGCCGCGCGGCCAGAGCGCGGACGATCGCGACTCGCTGCTGCTGGCCCCCGGAGAGTTCTCCCGGCCGGCGGTGCAGCCGGTCACCGACACCGACGAGTCGGACGAGTTCCTCCAGCCACTCGCGGTCCGGAGGTCGGCCGGCGAGGCGGAGGGGCAGGGTGATGTTGTCCTCTGCCGTCAGGGTCGGGAGCAGGTTGTAGGACTGGAAGACGAATCCGACCCGGTCGCGACGGAAGTGGGTGAGCTCGGGTTCCTTGAGGGAGCTCACGGTGGTGTCACCGATCGTGACCGTTCCCGAGGTAGTCCGGTCCAGGCCGGAGGCACAGTGCAGGAGCGTCGTCTTGCCTGATCCGGAAGGGCCCATCACCGCGAGGAACGAGCCCTGGTCGACCCGCAAGGACACGCCGGACAGCGCGGCGACGACCTCCTCTCCGTCCACGTACTCGCGGTGGACCGAACGCAGTGTCAGCGCGGGCCGTGTCCCCGAGACCTGTGCCGCGGCCGGTCGACTGTCCGGAGTGGCGTGCCGCGTGGGCCCAAGGTCGAGGGCCGTGGCGGAGAGGTCCGCGTCCGTCATCGCGCCGCCCGGACCTTGCGCACGACGAGGACGACCGCGCACGCCAGGGCCCCGGCCCCGACAGGGGCGCTGAGCCAGACCGGGGCACCCGTGAGCGACAGGGCGCCGTTGGCGACGAGTCCGACGCCCAGACCGGTCCACAGCAAGCGCTGCGACGCGGCCGTGTGGCCCGGCACCGTGCGCACGTGATTCGTCATCGGTTCCTCCCGAGGTTTCTCGTGCCCCGCCGTTCCGCGGGGTCGACAACGTGATGGTGCGACACTACGAGCGGTGACGGTCCCGTCTCGATCCCGCGCGTGGGAGGAAGTAATGTCCAGCAGGCTGCACATCCCCTGCGCTTGGGATGCGGGATCATGGTCGGAGTCAAACCATCGCTTGAAGTGAGTACCGTGCAAATCACACGATTTCGGCGCGCGTGGCTCGGCGTGCGCTACCTGCTGGGTGTACTCCTCAGTGGGGTCACCGCGCTCCTGGCGCTGCACCTGGTGCTGGTCGGGGTGGCGCTGATCCCCGCCGGTGGCCTGGGGCTCGTGGTGCTCCCCCGCGTGATGGAGTTCCTGACGAGAGCCACGGAGGCGGAGCGGCGGCGCGGGAGCCGCTATCTCGGCGAGGAGTTCGTTTCCCGGCCGGACGAGCGACCTCCGCACACCGTTCTGGCGCGGTGGAACCACGTGATGCGGTCCGCGTCGACCTGGCGTACCGCGCGTTTCCTCCTCGTGTGGGTCCCACTCGGTGTCGCATACGGGCTCCTCGGCGTCATCGCGTTGCTGGGAACGCCCTCCGCGCTGATCAAGGCGTCGCTGTGGTGGCTTCTCCCCGGAGGGGAGACGACGTTCTTCGGGGTGGGGGTGACGAACTGGCCCTTCGCCATCGTGGGAGGTCTCGGTGAGGGCGTCGCCTTCGCGGCGCTGTTCTGGTGGGGGGCACCGTTCCTCGCTCGTGGCTACGCGCGGCTGGTCGTGCGACTGACCTCACCGTCGGAGATCGAACTGCGGGCGGAACGACTCAGCGAACGCGTTGAGGAGCTGTCCCACACGCGGGCCGAGGCGCTGCGGGCCCACGGCTCCGAGCTGCGCCGCATCGAACGCGATCTCCACGACGGGACCCAAGCCCGGCTCGTCGCGCTCGCGATGCGGGTGGGAATCGCCGAACGGATGGTGAGCGACGACCCGGAGAAGGCGGTTCACCTGCTGCGGGAGGCGCGAAGTGGCGCCGAGGACGCGATGGCGGAGCTGCGGGACGTGATTCGCACGATGTACCCACCGATCCTCACCGACCGTGGTCTGGACGGTGCGGTCTCCGCGGTCGCCGGACGGTGCGCCGTGCCCACCTCGGTACGTATGGGCGAGCTCGGCTCGTTGCCGGCGGCGGTGGAGGCGGCGGCGTATTTCGTCATCGCCGAGACTCTGACCAACGTCGCCAAGCACTCCCAGGCACGGTCCGCCCAGGTCGATCTCTCCCGGGACGGCGCGGAGCTCACGATCCGGGTCGTGGACGACGGGGTCGGCGGGGCGCTCGAGCACGGCGGGACGGGACTGGCCGGACTGCGACGTCGGGTGGCCGCGCTCGACGGGACGACGACCGTGACCAGCCCAGCCGGTGGTCCAACGACGGTGGAGGCGGTGCTGCCGTGCGCGTCCTGATAGTGGAGGACAACGCGATCCTCGCCGAGGGACTGAAGCTGCTCCTCACCACGGCCGGCGAGACGGTCGTGGCGTCACTCGGTGACGCCGACGGGCTCATCGAGGAGATCGAGCGGCATGGACCCGACCTCGTGATCGCCGATGTTCGCCTCCCCCCGACCTTCCGCGACGAGGGTCTGCGCGCCGTGATCGAGGCGCGTCGGGTGCGACCGGAGCTCGCCGTCCTGGTGTTCTCCCAGTACGTCGAGGAGGTCTACGCCCAGGAACTGTTCGCCGCGGGTGGCAGCGGCGTCGGATACCTCCTCAAGGACCGTGTCGCCAAGGTCGAGGAGTTCCTCGACGCCCTGCACCGCGTCGCGGCCGGCGGCACCGTCATGGACCCGGACGTGGTGCGTCAACTGCTCACCCGAAAACAGCACCCGATCTCGAGGCTCACCGCCCGCGAGACCGAGGTCCTCGCGCTCATGGCGGAGGGCCGAAACAACCGGGACATCGCCGAGAGAATGGTGGTCACCGAGGGCGCGGTGCACAAACACGTCGGGCGCATCTTCGCCAAGCTGGACCTCCCGGAGGGAGACGCCGGGCACCGTCGGGTCCTCGCCGTGCTGGCCTACCTCGGTTCGTGACCCAACGGCCCAGGGGACCGGGTCAGGTGCGTGTCGACACGCGCGCGACACACCTCGTCCGCGGCCACGGGCGACCGCGGCGTGGGCTCCAGCCCGACCCGTGATGGGTGAGAGTGGCGTGGATTCCTACGACGGCACCGGAGCGATCCGGGTGGTCGAGTCAGCGTGCGGTGCCGAAGGCCGCGCGGGCGTCCGAGAGGAGCCTGCGTGCCCGTCCGGCACCGTCGGCGTGTTCGTGAAGTTCGAACACGGGGACCGCTTCAAGCAAGTCCCTGATCGACTCAGCCGCACGGCCGCGAGAACGAAGGACGCGGGCCCGAGCGATGCGCGCGTGGCCCGAGGCGACGGAGTCGGGGGCTGTGTCGATCGCTGCCGTGAGGTGTGTCAGCGCGCCGTCCTCGTCGCCACCGACGCGGGCGACCGCTGCTCGGAGAGAGAGCGCTTCGGCCTCCGCCGAACGCACCCCGATGCTTCGGTACTCCGCCGCGGCGCCGTCGGCGTGGGCGGCGGCGCTCCGCGTCAGGCCGGGGTGTGTGGACCTGCCGGAGTCGTGCTCCAACCGGGCCAGCAGCACGTTCCCCTGCACCAGTTGGCTCCAACCGCGAAGCGCCGCCGCGCGTTCTGGATCGTCGCCGGGCTCGCTGTCGAGCTCCTGTTTGCAGCCGGCGAGTGTCTCGATTCGACGCTCGAGGGGGATACCGTCAGGGTTCGCGACGAGGCTCCAAAGGTCGACGGTGATTCGTTGATAGCGGCCGCACTCCTGCGCCGCGGACCGCTGTGCTCTGGCGAGGAGCGCGGCACCCTTCGTGGAACCGGTGGCGAGGAACATACGAGCGCCGCGCCAGGCGTCGCAGAGGACGGCGTCACCCTCGAACGAGGGGCCGCGGAAACGCTGGAGTGAGGCGGCGCGGAAGTGGGTGCTCGCTTCGTCGAGGTTCTTCGTGACTTCCTTCAAGGTCGTGGCGCCACCGGCCATCGCCTGGAACTGGCGGGCGCCGGTCCATGCCAGCTCGAGTGCCTTCTGTCGACTGGATTTTCCTGAGGGCGAAGTCCAGTCGCCCGAAGGGCGGGCCCACATCCGGTCGACCAGCTCCCTGACGTGCCTCGGCTCCGAGTGGAGCTGTTGGGCGCGGATCGCCCGGTTCAGAAGCTCCGGTGCTCGCGGCTCGGTCGGTCCAGTGGTGGGGTTCACCGCTCACCTCCGTCGGATCCGCTGTTCCCGTCAGCGTCGTCGAAGAGGTGGGGATTTTGGGTGTACTTGCGCAGGACGAGAACGAAGGCGGTGTGGACGTCCGGGGCGGCCTGCCGCCCCGGAGCGGTCTCGAACAGCGAAACGGCCAGGGCGGGTCGACAGAACGCGAGGGTGGCGCGATGGTCGACGTCCGTCGCGTCGACCTCCAAGCGTCGCGTGATCTCACGAAGCTCGGTCACCTGGGCCGCGCTCGAATCCATATCCAGAACATCGTCGATGCGTGTCGCCAGTTCGTCGCGTATCACTGATCCTCCGTCGGCTGTCCGGGGCGCGGTTGCCGGATCCGACGGACGTCCGCTGGGTGCGGTTCCTTGATTGGTGCTGGACATTCCGAGTGACCACCCGGACGCCCAGCACGCTTCGTGACCGGGTCCGTGGCTTCCCACGACCGCGGTTGCGCGTGCCTCCGCCTATGACCTCGCCGGGCTCCGCTCATGACTCCTCGTGGAACCTCGGGTCCTGGTTCTTGTTGCGCCCGTCGAGGCGGCCCAGCGCGGTGATCTCCTGGACCTCGGTCTCGGTGAGCGCGAAGTCGAAGAGGGCGAGATTCTCCCGTTGGCGCTCCGGTGAGGTGGCCTTCGGGATGGGAATCGCTCCGAGCTGGTAGTGCCACCGGAGGATCACCTGGGCCACGGTGCGTTCGTGGGCGGTGGCTATGCGCTGGAGCACGGGGTGGGTCAACAGCGCGTTCGCCCGGCCGATGGGACTCCAGGACTCGGTGCGGATTCCCCGGCTCTCGTCATCGGCACGCTGCTCGGCCTGTGGGAAGAAGGGGTGCATCTCGATCTGGTTCACGCTGGGCACCACGCCCGACTCCGCCTGGAGCCGCTCCAGGTGTTCGGGCATGAAGTTGCTGACGCCGATGGACCGGATCAGTCCCTCGCGGCGCAGGTCCACCAGGGCCTGCCAGGCCTGCGGGTACTCGTCCTGACTGGGGTTGGGCCAGTGGATGAGGTACAGGTCGTAGTAGTCCAGGCGCCCGGTACAGCGACTCGTGGACGGCGGTCACGGCCGCGTCGTAGGCGTGGTACCGGCCCGGCAGCTTGGAGGCGATGATCAGTTCTTCCCGGGGCACCGGACTCCGCCGCACCACCTCACCGACGGCGCCCTCGTTCTCGTAGTTGTACGCCGTGTCGAACAGGCGATAGCCGACCTCGATCGCGTTCACCATGGCCCGTACACCCGCCGGACCGTTCAGCCGGTAGGTCCCGAAGCCCACGGCGGGCAGCGTCGTTCCGTCGTTGAGCGTGTATCGCGGAATATCCGCACTCATGGTGTCCCCACTCCTGCTCGACTGCCGTCACGGGTTGTCGGCGGCGTCCGTCCGGCCCGCCCACCGCGCCCCCGGGGGCCACGGTACTGCCCGCGAGGGCGGGGCTTCACTCCAGTCTTGACCAGCGCAAGGGAATCATTGGGTCAGCATCGGGACGGTTCCTTGACGACGTGGAGCAGGCGTATTGGAGTGGAGAGAGGCCTCATGGGGCGGCCGAGCGCGTGCCGTTGAGAGCGTTCGCCCGGCCGGCGGGGCGGAGCAGCGCCCACGCATCGCCGTTGAGGCGTGACAACCGATGATCCGCGGATGACCGCGCGCCAGGGCGTGGGGTCATCCGTTGACCGCCTCACCACTTGGAGGAACGGCCGATGACAGGCACCGAGCCCACGCCGACCACCACCGACGCCGGGATCCCCGTCGCGAGCGACGAGTACTCGCTCACGGTCGGCCCGAACGGCCCGATCCTGCTCCAGGACAACTACCTGATCGAGCAGATGGCGCAGTTCAACCGGGAGCGCATTCCGGAGCGACAGCCGCACGCGAAGGGCGGTGGCGCCTTCGGGAAGTTCGTGGTCACCCACGACGTGCGCGCCTACACCAAGGCGGCGCCGTTCCAGCCCGGGGCCGAGACCGACGTGCTGATTCGTTTCTCCACCGTCGCCGGAGAGCGTGGGAGTCCGGACACGTGGCGGGACCCGCGCGGCTTCGCGGTGAAGTTCTACACGCCTGAGGGCAACTACGACATGGTCGGCAACAACACGCCGGTCTTCTTCGTCCGCGACCCGATGAAGTTCCAGCACTTCATCCGATCCCAGAAACGACGCGCGGACGTGAACCTGCGCGACAACGACATGCAGTGGGACTTCTGGACGCTCTCCCCTGAGTCCGCGCACCAGGTGACGTGGCTGATGGGGGACCGGGGGATCCCCCGGACGTGGCGGCACATGAACGGCTACTCCAGCCACACCTACATGTGGGTGAACGCCCAGGGGGAGAAGTTCTGGGTCCGCTACCACTTCAAGACCGACCAGGGGATCGAGTTCCTCACCCAGGAGGAGGCGGACCGGCTCGCCGGCGAGGACTCCGACTTCCACACCCGCGACCTGTACGACGCGATCAACCGGGGCGAGCACCCCAGTTGGACCCTGCACATGCAGATCATGCCGTTCGCGGACGCGGACAACTACCGGTTCAACCCCTTCGACCTCACCAAGGTGTGGTCGCATCGGGACTACCCGCTGCATCCGGTGGGCCGGCTCACGCTGGACCGCAACCCCACCGACTACCACACCGAGATCGAGCAGGCCGCGTTCGAGCCGAACAACCTGGTGCCGGGCGTGGGGCCGAGCCCGGACAAGATGCTGCTGGCGCGGCTGTTCTCCTACGCCGACGCCCACCGGGCGCGGCTGGGCGTCAACTACAAACAGATCCCGGTGAACGCCCCGGTGGCGCCGGTGCACAGCTACAGCAAGGACGGAGTGATGCGGGTCGCCAACGTGTCCGACCCGGTGTACGCCCCGAACTCCAAGGGAGGGCCGAGGGCGGACACCGCGCGCTACGGCGAGGCCGCCGGATGGCACACGGCGGGCGACATGGTGCACTCGGCCTACGTCCCGCACCGCGACGACAACGACTTCGTGCAGCCCGGGATCCTCGTCCGCGAGGTCATGGACGACGCGGCCCGCGACCGCCTGGTCTCCAACGTCGTGGGTCACCTGCGAAAGGGCGTGAAGGAGCCGGTGCTGAGCCGCGTCTTCGAGTACTGGCGCAACATCGACGTCGACACCGGAAACCGCATCGAGCGCAGCTACAAGAACGGCGCCTGATCGGCGTTCCGCCTGGCACGATCCTCGGGCTGTCCCGCCGCGCACCGGCGGCGGGCGCCTCGGGCCGAGTGGCTCCGTGAAGGGGCCCTTCCCAAGGGATGTGGTCTTCGTTACGCTCAACCCGACTCGATAATCAAAGGTTTGATGATTGGGGGACGGATGGGGCAGAAGGCCTTCGCCTCCTCGGGAGACCTGGCGGAGAAGGAACAGACGTTGGAGGTCCTCGCCGACGGCGTCTACGCCCTGACCGCTGAAGGCGACCCCAACATCGGCGCCGTCGAGGGCGAGGACTTCCTCGTGTGCTTCGAGGCACTCGCGACCCCGGTGGCCGCCCGCGACTGGCTCGCCCGGCTGCGCGAACACACCGACAAACCAGTGCGTTACCTGGTCCTCTCCCACTACCACGCCGTCCGGGTCCTGGGCGCGTCCGCCTTCGACGCCGACGTCATCGTGGCGCACGAGAACACCCGCGCGCTCGTCGCGGAACGGGGCGCGGAGGACTGGGCCAGCGAGTTCGCGCGCATGCCCCGCCTGGCCAAGGGAGCGGACTCCGTCCCCGGCCTCACCTGGCCCACCCTGACCTTCTCCGACCGGCTGACCATCGACCTCGGCGGGGACCGCGGCGAACTCGACCTCCGGTACTGCGGACGCGGCCACACCGAGGGGGACATCGTGGCGTGGCTCCCTCAGCACCGGATCCTCTTCGCCGGCGACTTGGTGGAGGCCGAGGCCGCCCTCTACACCGGCGACGCCTTCCACCGGGACTGGGCCGCCGGAACCCTGGACCGCCTCGCCGCGCTCGAGGCGGAAACCCTGGTCGGAGGGCGCGGAGGTGTCAGCCGGGGCCGTGAGGCCGTCACCGCGGCGATCGAACAGACCCGCGGCTTCCTGCGCGTCATGATCGACGAGGTCGACGCGGTCCGTGCCCGCGGCGGCACGCTGAAGGACGCCTTCGCCGCGGTCCACTCCGCGCTGGCGCCGACCTACGGGCACTGGCCGATCTTCGAACACTGCCTACCCTTCGACGTGTCGCGTCTGTGGGACGAGCTCTCCGGAGTCGAACGCCCAGTGATCTGGACCGCGGAGCGCGACCGCGAGGTCTGGGCCCAACTCCAGAGCTAGGTCGTGTTTTTTGAACCGCTGTGCCTCCTTTGGGGGCGCTGTTGGGGATGCTGGGGGTCGCGACCGCCAGGACGACGTTCGCTGCGTCGATTCCTTCGGACAGCCAACCAGGATGCCCATCACGGATCGCCGTGCGAGCCCAAGCCCGGGCCCCCGCTGGGCCACCATCGCGAAGCGACCCCAATAGGGGCGACGGCCCGCTCTCTTTATCCGAAAGCCTTCACAAAACACTCCCTAGCCGTGCGGCCGACTCCGTCATCGAGCATTTGGGTGAGCGGGCGCCACTCTGTGGCGGAACGGAACGCTCCACCCTCTCGGAACGGAACCCGCCGGACCGGTGCACGGCGGGAGACAGCCACCCGAACTGACCCATGCCACCACCGAGGTCCCACGAGGAGCACGACGATGACGGTGCACGCGCGAGTTCCCTCCACGCCGGTCCTGGTGCTGGGCAACGGCCCGGTGGGGCAGACCACCGCGCTCCTGCTGGCGCGGTGGGGCGTGCCCACCATCGTCGTGGACGAACGGCCCGGACGTGACCTCGTGGGCTCGAAGGCCATCTGTCAGCAACGCGACGTGCTGGACATCTGGGAGTCGGTCGGCGCCGGGGGACGCATCGCCGCCGAGGGGACCACCTGGTCGACCGCGCGAACCTTCTTCCGGGACCGGGAGCTCTTCTCCGTCACCGTCCCCGACGGTGGGCAGTCCTCCTTCCCGCCGTTCGTGAACCTGTCGCAGTCGCGCTCCGAGGAGATCCTCGACGAGTGCGTCGCCGCCGAGCCGCGGATCGACGTTCGCTGGTCGCACCGGGCCACGGCGATCGAGCAGGACGACGAGGGGGTCACCGTCACCTGTGCCACCCCCACCGGGGAGGTGCGGCTGCGTGCGACCCACGTCGTGGCCTGCTGCGGTGCGCACACCGAAGTACGGCGCATGCTCGGGGTGGGCTTCGAGGGTCACTCCTTCACCGACCAGTTCCTCATCTGCGATATTCGCGCCGACCTGCCGGGCTGGGTGGAGGAACGGCGGTTCTACTTCGATCCCGAGTGGAACCCGGGACGCCAGGTCCTCATCCACCCCTGCCCCGACTCCACCTTCCGCGTCGACTGGCAGGTTCCCCCGGAGTACGACCTCGCCGCGGAGGAGGCCGACGGGCGTCTCGACGCACGCATCCGCAAGATCATCGGGGATCGGCCCTACGAGGTCGTGTGGAAGTCGGTGTACCGGTTCCACTCCCGGGTGGCCGAGCGCATGCGAGTGGGGCGGGTGCTGCTCGCGGGGGACTGCGCCCACCTGTACGCGCCGTTCGGCGCCCGTGGTCTGAACTCCGGGGTGGGGGACGCGGAGAACGCGGCCTGGAAACTGGCCTACGTGCGTCGGGGCTGGGCCCACGAATCCCTGCTGGACAGCTACCACCACGAGCGGTACGCGGCGGCCAGGGAGAACCTCGAGATCACCACCGCCACCATGGATTTCCTGGTGCCGCACAGCGAGGAGCAGCGTCGACACCGGCGGGAGGTCCTCGAACGCGCGGTACACGACAGCTCCGCGCACCCCCTGGTGGATTCCGGCCGCCTCGCCGAGGCGTTCTGGTATGTCGCGTCCCCGCTCACCACGGAGGACCGCACCCGCCCGTTCCCCGGACGTCCCGCCCGAGGCACGCTTCCCACCCCCGGACCGGGGATCCTCACCCCCGACCTGCCCGTCACCCATGTCGACGGTTCTCCCGGACGTCTGCGGGCGATGGCTCGGGAGGGCTTCCTGATCCTGACGGCGGGCCCCGACGCACATCGTGGGGCCCAAGTCGCCGTGGAACGTGCGTTATCCGGTCCGGTCCGGGTACTCAAGGCGGCGGAGCTCGACCCGTCGGGGCGGCTCGCCGAGGCACTCGGTATGCGGGACGGAGAACTGTGGGTCGTCCGCCCGGACGCCTACGTCGCCGCCGTCGTCGACTCGCCCGAGCGCCTGGAGGTGGCGGCGCACCGGGCGGTGGGCCGGCGACCACCGCGTGGGTCGTCGGTGATTCCGCGGCAGAAGGAGGTTGGCGATGGCGTACTACCGGCGCGTCGGTGAGGTTCCGGCCAAACGGCACACCCAGTTCCGCACGCCCGAGGGTGGCCTGTACTACGAGGAGCTGATGGGGGAGGAGGGCTTCTCCAGCGACTCCTCGCTCCTGTACCACCACCACATTCCTTCGGCCATCGCCGCGTCGGAGGTGTGGGACCTGCCCGACCTGGAGACCGAGGCGAACCACCCGCTGAAGCCCCGGCACCTGAAGCTGCACGACCTCTTCGGCCCCGACGAATGGCGCGACGTCGACATGGTGACCGGGCGGCGGCTCGTCCTCGGCAACGCCGACGTCCGCATCTCCTACGCGGTGAGCGGCACCCCAACCCCGCTATACCGCAACGCCATCGGCGACGAGTGCGTGTACGTCGAGTCGGGACACGCGAGAGTGGAAACGGTCTTCGGGGCCCTCAACGCGCGCCCCGGCGACTACGTGTTGCTGCCCCGCGCCACCACGCACCGGTGGATCCCCGATGGCCCCGAGCCATTGCGCACCTACTGCGTGGAGGGAAACTCCCACATCGCCCCGGCCCAGCGGTACCTTTCCCGCTTCGGTCAGCTACTGGAACACGCCCCGTTCTGTGAGCGGGACCTGTTCGGGCCCACCGAGCCGCTCGTCGTCGAGGGACGGGACGTCGAGGTGCTGGTGAAGCATCGTGGCCGCGGGGGAATCGTCGGGACCCGACTCGTCTACCCCGAGCATCCCTTCGACGTGGTCGGGTGGGACGGGTGTCTCTACCCCTACACGTTCAACGTCGAGGACTTCATGCCGATCACCGGCAAGGTGCACCAGCCACCGCCCGCGCACCAGGTCTTCGAGGGCGCCAACTTCGTCGTCTGCAACTTCGTGCCCCGCAAGTGCGACTACCACCCGTTGTCGATCCCCGTGCCCTACTACCACTCCAACGTCGACTCCGACGAGGTCATGTTCTACTGCGGCGGGGACTACAGCGCACGTAAGGGCTCCGGTATCGGACAGGGCTCGATCTCCCTCCACCCCGGTGGCCACGCCCACGGTCCCCAACCCGGTGCCTACGAACGCAGCATCGGTGTGGAGTACCTGGACGAACTCGCGGTCATGGTCGACACCTTCCACCCCTTGGAGCTGGGTGAGGCGGCCCGAGCCGCCGAGGACCCCCGCTACCCCTGGACCTGGGCCGGGAAGACCCAGTGACCGGAACCGACGGCCGTCGGACTGACGCCGAGGTCACGGTACCCGTCCGCTCGCACGAGAGGACCGACGCGTGGTGCCTCCTCGGAACTCGTCGATGACGGCCGGGTAGAGCTCGCGATGTTCACCCCCACCACCCCCCCGGGGGTCGATCGGCATGTCCACTGACGGAGAGGACACAACGACCATGAACGAGCCATGGGTGCCCGTTCCGCCCAACTCCGGCTTCGGAATCGCACACCTTCCCTACGGCGTCTTCGCGACACGGGGTACACCGTCGCGGGTCGGGGTTCGCATCGGCGACCTGGTCCTGGACCTGGCGGCGGTGCTGGACGATCCGGTGTTCTCCGAGCCCTCACTGAACGGTTTCATGGCCCAGGGCCGGGAGAGCTGGCGCGCGACCCGCGCTCGGGTCGTCGAACTTCTCAGCGACGAGAGGCACCGCCCATGGGTGGAGGAGGCGCTGTACCCGGTGAGCGGTGTCGCGCTGCGCATGCCGTTCGTCGTCGCCGACTACGTTGACTTCTACGCCAGCGAACACCACGCCACCAACCTGGGCCGGATACTGCGACCCGACACCGAACCGCTCCCGCCCAACTGGAAGCACTTCCCGGTGGGCTACCACGGGCGCGCGGGAACCGTCGTGGTGTCCGGGACCCCGATCCTCCGCCCCCAGGGACAGCGCCGCGCACCCAACGACGCCCTGCCTACCTTCGGATCCTCCACGCGGTTGGACCTCGAGGCGGAGGTGGGGTTCGTCGTCGGGTGCGGCAGCCCGATCGGGGAGCGAGTCTCACCGGAGCGGGCCGAGGAGCACCTGTTCGGCGCGTTCCTCCTCAACGACTGGTCGGCGCGTGACATCCAGGCGTGGGAGTACGTTCCCCTGGGCCCGTTCCTCGGTAAGTCCTTCGCCACCACCGTCTCCGCGTGGGTGACCCCGATGGAGGCCCTGACCTCGGCGCGGATCCCCGGCCCCGAACAGGACCCCGCCCCAGTGGACTATCTGACCGGAGCCCAGAACGGGGGGCTGGACCTCCGCCTGAGCGTCACCCTGAACGGCGAGGAGATCGCGCGCCCGCCCTACCGTCAGATGTACTGGTCACCGGCGCAGATGCTCGCCCACATGACGATCAACGGCGCGAGTCTGCGTCCAGGTGACCTGTTCGCCTCCGGCACGGTGTCCGGCCCGGAACGGGGCGAGTGGGGGAGCCTGATGGAGCTCGCGTGGAACGGGACCCGACCCCTGACACTGCGCGACGGCTCCACCCGGTCCTTCCTCGACGACGGTGACGTCGTCACCCTCACGGCGACCGCCCCCGGGCCGAACGGATCGCACATCGCCCTCGGCGAGGCCACCGGCCAGATCATCCCGGCCTCCTGACCGGTGCTCGACCGAGGTGGCCCTCGGGTACGGCGGTGTTCGCGCCTCGTCTCCCTGGTGTTGTCGGCGGGTGGCCGGGCGGCGTGGAGGGCGCGGGCGGGCGCCTCCGAGCGGCCACGGCGGCGGCACTGCGCTCTCGGCCGTTGTGCCGTGACGAGCCGTGTTCGTGTGGGGTGTGGGTGGCTGGGCGGGGTATGGCCGTCACGTGTCGGGTGCCCGCGGTGCTCCTCCCAGGCGGGGGCCACGCAACGCGCGGCGACCACCTGCGATGCCGCACCCTCCGCAGGTGGAGGCTCGTGGGTTCGGCGCGCGTTCGTACCGACGCCCATACGCGGTGTCCGTGGCACAAGGCGCGTCTGGACGTGACGGGGGCGCGGCCGATCCGGCCGCGCCCCCGTCTCGTCACTGGTCAGTCGTTCAGCAGACGCCGTCCCAGCTACATTCACCGCTGCTGGGCTGGTCGGTCGGGACCGGGGCCATCAGCGGCTCGGCACGGGCCGCGGGCTGGGTTCGGTCGAACTCCGCGAGCCGGACCGCGATCGCGTCCTGGACGTGGGTCGGGGCCGCGCCCGCGTGGCCGTTGTTGACGACCGAGAACACCAGCTCCTCGCCACCCGAACCGGTGACGTAGCCCGACAGGGCGCTGACACCGGTCAGGGTGCCCGTCTTGGCGACGACGTTGTCGGCGGCGGCGGTGTCACCCATACGGCTCGCGAGCGTGCCGCCGACGAGCGGATCGGGGTCGCCGGCCACCGGAAGCGAGGCGTTCCAGGTGTCGTACCACTCCGCGGACTGTGCGCTCGTGAGCAGGTCGATCAGGAAGTCGGCCGTCAGGGTGTTGCTGTGGCCGAGCCCGGACCCGTCGGTGAGGGCGAGGTCGGTGGTGTCGACGCCGAGACCGTCCAGGGCCGTGTTCATCTCCGCCAGTCCGGCGTCCCAGCTACCCTCGCCGGCCTGTACCGCGCCGATCGTCTTCACGAGGATCTCGGCGTGCGGGTTGTTGCTCAGCTTCATGAACGGAACCAGGATGTCCGCCAGCGGCTCGGAGTCGCGGGTCGCCAGGTCCCGGCTGCCCTCCGGCGTCTCGCCGCGGCCGAGGTCCCCACGTAGCTCGATCCCCTGCTCCTCGAACGCGTCGGCGAGAACGTGGGTCGCGTAGTCGGTGGGCTCGTCCACGGTGCGTAGCTGCGTGGAGGGGTCCGCGTCGGCCGGCACGCTGCCGCTGACGGCGATGGTGTTGCTGTCCTGTGGCCGGTCGATCCACAGGGTCGGATCGCTGCCCGGTTCCCCGGTGGTGGCCTGGTTGTCGACCTCGACGTAGCCGTCCGCTGGACCGACGTCGACCTGCGGGGCGTCACCGACCGACTCACCCGGCGAGACCGTGACCTCCGTCGCGCCGGTGTCGTAGCGCTCGTCGTCCACGGCCACGGTGAGCGCGGAGATCTGCGCCGCGTAGGCGTACGGCTCGTCGGTCGGGTCCCAGTCCGGTCCGACCCGGACGTCGTCGAACCAGGTGTCGTCGGCGAGCAGGTCCCCACTGATGGCCGTGACCCCGCGGTCCGCCAGGTCCGCGGCGAGGTCCGCGTAGGCCTCGGGTGTGGTGGTGGGGTCGCCGGTGCCGCGGAGGTACAGGTCGCCGTTCAGCACGCCGCCCGAGCTCATCAGGGCAGGGGAGGTCAGGGTGGTCTCGAACTGGTAGTCCGTACCGAGGACCTCCAGCGCGGCGGCGCTCGTGGGCAGTTTCGCGTTGGAGGCGGGGATCAGGGTCGTATCGCCTTCGGTCGAGTAGAGCTCCTCGCCGTCCTCGAGGCTGTGTACGACGACGCCGGAGGTGGCTCCCTCCAAGGCGGGGTCCTGGAGGATCTCGTCGATGTCGTTGGCGAGATCCGCCGCACCGACGTCGGCGGACGCGGGCGCAGCCGGAAGGAGGGCCAGCCCGAGCCCCGCCCCGGCGGCCGCGAGCCCCCGGGTGATCAGCGTGTGTTTCATGGTGGGTTTCCGTCCCGTTCCGGGGATGTCGCCCGAGGAAGTCTGGCACGGATGGATCCGCTGCGTCGGAGGAAAATCGCGCCGCGTGACCGAATGCGGACAGTGATCATGGGAGTTGTTTTCCGCTCGCCCCGTGTGTCGGAGCCCAGCGGGGGGCCGGTGGCCGCTGACGTGAGGAAACGGCGAGAGGCGGCGGGTGCCCCGTCGGGGGCGGGATGGACACCATCCTGACGTGTCGTTCGTCACGCTTGACGTCGACCGTGGTTGAGGTTTCAGGCTGGACGGTGTCCGTGTCGCGGGGGCGGGCGCCAGCGGGTCACCGGGGGGCCCGGCCGAGGTCAGAGCGGAGTGTGGGATGGAGCGGTACCGGTTCGGTGAGATCGACGTGGTCGTGCGGCTTGAGCTCCCGCGTCTCTCCGTCGTAGACCTCGAGGTGAGCCCCGGCGTGGTGGCGCCCGCGCACCGTCACGCGGGGGCCGACGAGGTCTTCCTCGGCGTCGAGGGGGTGCTCCGCGTCACGGTCGACGGGCGCGAGGTCGTCCTCGAGCCGGGGAGTGCCGTCACCGCGACAGGTGGTCAGGCGCACGGGTTCTCCACCGAGGACGGGGCGGCGCGGGCCACCGTGATCTACGCGCCCGGGGAGTTCCTCGGCTACTTCCGCGACGCGGCGCTCGCGACGACGCCCGAGGAGTTCGACGAGGTCCTGCGGCGGTGGGACGTCCACGCGGCGTGACCGGTCGTGGCGCACGAACGCCCAACGTCTGAGTGGTTCCAGGAGACCGTGATGGTGATCGAGTACATCCGATACGAGCTTCCCGAGGACGAGGTCGATCCGTTCGTCGCCGCGTACGCGCGAGCGTCGCGAGCCCTGGACGACTCACCGCACTGTCTGGGTTATGAGCTCGCCCGCGGTGTGGAGGAGCCGGGGAACGTGATCATTCGGATCGAGTGGGACTCGATCGAGGGACACGAGCGCCACTTCACCGACGGTCCGGACTTCCAGGGCTTCATCGGAGAGATCAAGCCCTGGCTGGGGCACATCGTGGAGATGCGCCACTACGACGTCACGGATGTCACCAGCGGGTGAGCTGCGTCGGTGAGCGCTGGGGCCCCGAACCACACGATTCTGGGCCCCAGCGGGAGTGACGCGGTCTCCGTGATCAGTCGTCGCCGGCGTCCTGTTCGGGATCGTCCTCGGCGAGGACCCGGTACAGCGACCGGCGAGCGTCGGTGAGGATGCGCTTCGCCTCCGCGGCCTGGGTCGTGGAGCCGGCGTGGACCACCTGCACCGCGGCCATGGCGACCTCGCCAAGGAGCTCGTGGACCTCCATCGCCTCGGAGTCGGTGTCCTCGGACGCGACCTCCCACGGCGCGGTGTACTGCTCGGGCTGGCTCTCGACGTGGGCCCGACCCTCGTCGGTCAGCGCGAACTCGCGCCGGCCGCCTGACTCGGTCGCCCGGACGAGACCTTCGTCCTCGAGCTGTTGCAGGGCGGGGTACACCGAACCCGCGCTGGGACGCCAGATCCCGTTGCTGCGATGCTCGATGTTCTTGATGATCTGGTAGCCGTTCAGCGGCTCCTCCGCGAGCAGCGCCAGGATCGACGCCCGGACGTCGCCGCGCCGCGCGCGCCGCTGTGGCCCGAACGGCCCACCGAAGCCTCCGCGTCGGGGGCCACCCCAACCCCCCCATGGGGGTCCGGGTGGGGGTCCCCACCCACGGAAACGTCCGCGGCCACCGCCGCGTGGCCCGCCGGGTCCGCCACCTCGTTCACCAGCCATCATCCACCGCATCGGGTTCCAGTCGCCGGGTCCGCCACACGCCCCGACGTGCGGGTGCGCGGACTCATGTTGAGCGGTCATCGTATCTCACAACCCTTCGTTGATGTTCTTCGTTAGTTCAACGATATATCGAGAACATTCGTATGCCAAGTGTCGTGCGTCACGGTGCGTGGCATGCCCAGCCACGCGGCACGGGATGGGGAAGTGGAGACGCGACGAGTCCCGCCAGGCGGGAGCGAGGTGGTGGCCGATTTTCCGGCGAGTGAGCCGAAAGCACGGCGTCGGACGCGTACTGCACGGCCGGGCGGCCTGAGCGTCGGCACGGTGGTGCGAGTCGGAGGGCCTCGCCCCCCTCATCCCACGCGACGCGTCGCGGCTCCCACCTGGCGGGCGTCACCGCCAGGGTGAGCGTCCGTGGACCGCCCCCGTGGTTACGGCGTCTGTGGTGTGTCCGGGAGCAGGGCGTCGTAGACGGCCGCGATGTCGTCCTCGGAGTGGCCGGCGTCGGCGGTGGTGCGGAACGTGTGGTGCAGGGCAGCGACGATCTCGGCGGACACGCCGTTCTCGTGGGCCTGGGTGAGGATCAGTGACAGGTCCTTCACGGCGCCGGCGACCTCGAACGAGGGGGCGTAGTCGCCGCGCATCATCGCGGACCCCTTCGCGTGGGCGTAGGCGAGGTCGAGCGTGCCGCCGGCGATGGCCTCCAGGAACAGGCGGGCGTCCAGGCCGGAACTCTCACAGAGGGCGAGGGCCTGGGCGACTCCGGCGGTCACCATGAGGACCCAGGAATTGCACGCCAACTTCAGGGAGGACGCGGCTCCGGGGGAGTCCGCGACCCAGATGGTCTTCTCGGCGTAGGTGTCGAAGACCCGCGTCGCGCGTTCGCGTTCGGACATCGTGCCGGCCGCCAGCACGGTCAGGGTGCCCTCCTGCGCGGGTCGCCTGGTGCCGAGCACGGGGGCGTCGATCATGGTGACGCCGAACTCACGCGCGGCGGCGGACAGCTCGGCGATGCCCTCGATCCCGACGGTCCCGGCCTGGATCCACAGGTCGTCGTTGATGGCCTCGAGGCACTGGTCCATCACGTGGATCGTGACGGCCGCGTCGAACAACATGGTGATGACGACGTCCGCGTCGGTGACGGCCTCGCGCGGTGTCGCGGCCCGCGTGGCCCCGGCGGCGACCACCGGCGCGGCGTGCTCAGCGGTGCGGTTCCACACGCGTACGTCGAACCCGCCGTCGACGAGGTTGAGGGCGATCCCCGAACCCATGATCCCAGTTCCCAGTACCGCCACCCGCATCCGCGGCCCCCCTCTCGTCACTTCTGGGAACCAGCACACCACGGAGAGCGCGCGGCGCCGGGCGCGGCACGCCGCGTACGACCGTGCTCGATCGGACGGCCCCCGAGCGCCAGGGCTCGTCTCGCCGAGCCACACCACGACCGCGATGTCGCGGCACCGAGGACTCTCGTCACCCACCACGATCCGGGGTCGTCGCCGATCGGTGAGGGCGATCGTCATCCTGACGAGCGGGGTGGGTGCGGCCGACGCCTCCTCCGCGCGTCGTTCCGTGATTCGGATTGGCGATGGCGGTGCGGTGGCCCCGTGCGGGTCACGGGAGGTGCGCGTCTCGACGGGACCGGCGCGTTGTCCCTCACCGCCGGTGGGGGCGTGGAGTGTTCCGGGGGACGGACGCCCGTCCCCATCGAGGGTGTGATGGACGTCAGGTGGGCGAGTGCTCCGTGCTGGGTTCCGTGGTCCGGATCGTGTGGGTGGGGGCCAGGCCGGCAGACCCGTCGTTCGGGGCGTTGACGCGTCCGTGGGGACTCTCGTGGATCGGTGAGCCGCTCCGTGATCCGGCCTGGCCAAGGCGGTGCGTTGCCCGGTCTCGACGCGACGCGCCGCGCTCCCGTCGGCAGGGGCGTGGAGCGATCCAGAGCGCGGACACCTCCCCCCATCGGGCGTGGTGGACGTCAGGGGGGCGAGCCCTCCTCCGCGTCGGAGTCCGTGGTCAGGATCGCGCGTGAGGGGCACAGGCGGGCCGCCTCGGCCGCCGAGGCGACCTGGTCGGAGGACAACGTTCCGTCGGCCACCAACACCAGGACGAGGCCCTCGTCCTCGTCCTGGGTGAACAGGTCGGGTGCGGTCAGGGCACACATGCCCGCGCCGACGCACGTGTCCCGGTCGGCCTGGACCCTCATGACGTCGTGTCCCTCTCCCATGTCACGGGCAGTTCGCGCAGGCCAAGGACGAGAGCGTCGTCCCGGACCGGAACGTCGTCCGCGGCGACCGCGAGACGCAGGGTGGGGAAGCGGTCCAGCAAGGCGCGGAACGCGATGCGCAACTCGATCCGGGCGAGCTGCTGTCCCAGGCACTGGTGGATCCCATGACCCAGAGCCAGGTGCTGGCGAGGGCGCTCCCGGTCGAATCGCAGGCTGTGCGGGTCGGGGAAGACGGACGGGTCGCGGTTCACCGCCGGGACCGACACGGTGACCCCCTGGCCGGCGCGGATGAGTGTTCCCGCGACCTCGACGTCTTCCAAGGCGACCCGGTTGGGGGCGCCCAGGTGCACGATGCTGTGGAACCGCAGCAGTTCCTCGACGGCCGTTTCCGTCAGGTCGGGATCCGATCGCAGCGCCGCGAGGTGGTCGGGGTGTTGGAGCAGCGAGAACACCCCCAACGCGATCTGGTTCGCGGTGGTTTCGTGCCCGGCGACGAGCAGGGTCAGGGCGATGTGGGTGAGTTCCTCCTCGGTGACCTCACCGCTGGCCGCCAGGCCACCGAGGATGTTGTCACCCGGGTCGGCGAGTTGCCTGCGCGCCTGGCCGCGCAGGTAGCGGCCGAGTTCCACGCCGGCCGCTGCGACGTCCTCGGTGGCCCCGATCAGGGAGAGCAACCGGGTCGTGAGGTCCTGGAACAGGTCGTGGTCCGTGTAGGGCACGCCCAACAGTTCGCAGATGACCAGGGACGGGATCGGGAGAGCGAAGGTCGACACCAGGTCGGCGGGTGGGCCGGCCTCCTCCATCGCGTCCAGACGGCTCGCGGTGATCTCCTCGATGCGCGGCTCCAGCGTGCGCATACGCCGCACCGTGAACTGGCCGGTGAGTAGTCGGCGCAACCGCGTGTGTTCCGGCGGGTCCATCTGACCGAAGGACCCGGGGCGCACCTCGCCCCGCTCCGCGTCGTTGCCCACGCCCGGAGGGCGGACCGCGTCGTGCTTGAGGTTGGGGTTGGTGCTGAACCGGGGGTCGGCGAGCACCGCGCGGGCCTCCTCGAGCCCCGTCACCAGCCACCCGACGTGCCCGTCCAGGTAGGCCAGGGGACTCAGCGGTCCCCGCGCGTGACGTTCCTCCAACTCGGCGGGTGGGCGGAACGGGCAGCCACCGGTGCGCTGCCGGGGTACGGGAGACGCATTCGTCTCGTCCTGGTTCGTGGGCTCAGTTCGCATGCTGACTCCAACTTTGAGAGATGACTCCGATGTTAAGAGGCAACTATCAAGATCGCAATGGCGATGAGGTGGTCCGGATTATGCTGGGGGCGCCATCGGACGGTGTGATGGCGCGGACGAAGGAGATGAGCCCACTGGCCACGAGCGCGGGAACCGGAGCGTGGGAGCGCAAGCGGGCACGGGCGCGGGTGTCGATCCAGCGCGCCGCCTTTCGCCTGTTCCGAGAACAGGGGTTCGCCGCGACGACGGTGGAACAGGTCGCCGAGCAGGCCGACGTCGCGCCCAGCACCGTCTTCCGGTATTTTCCGACCAAGCAGGACCTGTTGGTCTTCGACCCCGCCTACTCGCTGCTGCGTCCCCTGTCCGAGGCCTTCGAGGCCATGCCGCCGGAGCTGACGCCGCTCCAAGCACTGCGCGGCGCGGTACGCGAGGCGCTCGCCCAGCTCTCCCCCGAGGCGCGCGAGATCCGCTACGAACGCGACCTGTTGATGCTCACCGTTCCGGAACTCTGGTCGGCGAACTTCGGGTTGTTGGGCGAGGGGATCGACGCGATCGCGGAGCTTGTCGCTCGCCGCGTGGGACGCCCGAACGACGACCCGCGGGTGCGGGCCTTCGCCCGCGCGGCCTCGGGCGCGGGCATCGGTGTCCTGATCGCGTGGTCACGCGCACCGGGGGATGAGGACCCGATCGAGGCCATCGACGCCGCCTTCGCCGCGCTGGAGGACGGCCTCACCCTGTGAGTCCCACCTCGGCCACCCTGGCCAGGTCCGCTACGTGGGGCGGTTCGCGGTGTCGTACCGCTCCCGGTTGGCCAGCACCTCGTCCATGTGTGCCTCCGCCCACCCCTTGATCCCGCGCATGACCTCGTGCAGCGACAACCCCAGCGGGGTCAGCTCGTAGGTCACGGTGACCGGGACCGTCGCGGTCACCGTGCGGGTGAGCAGACCGTCGCGCTCCAACGAGCGCAGGGTCTGGGTGAGCATCTTCTGGCTGACCCCAGCCAGGCGGCGGGACAGCTCGGAGTAGCGCATGGCGCGCGGTTCCCCTCACTGGTCGGCCCTCCAGAGGGACGCCGTCCCCCGGAACGCGACGGCGGGCGGTTTGTCGGAGTACGGCCGGTGCCGCTCCCGAGGAGCGGTGGTGGCACTGTGTGGGAGGCCACCCGCCGCGCGGGCCCCCGACCGGCGTGTCACGACAAGCCGATTGGCTCTGACCTGCGGGAATCCGTGGTTCTTTCGTGTTACGAATGGTCGCATAAGCGACACATAAAGAACTGGTGGTTGCCGACGGTGGTTCGGTGTGGGAGTCCCACACCGAACCACCGGTCCCGGTGCTCCAGTGCTGTCACCGGTGTGCGGGTGGGCTGTCGTCAGTGCCGGCCCGAGCGGGGTCGAACGTCACGGGGGAACGATGCTGGGGAACGTCGCGGGAGTCGTGTTGCCACGCCAGGGTCTCCGCGCA
The DNA here is from genome assembly GCF_018437505.1 of Spiractinospora alimapuensis. NCBI lineage: Bacteria > Bacillati > Actinomycetota > Actinomycetes > Streptosporangiales > Nocardiopsidaceae > Spiractinospora > Spiractinospora alimapuensis. Next base: position 4,411,647 of record NZ_CP072467.1, read on the forward strand.
CGGGGGCGGTCCGGCGCGCGGGGGAGCGTGTTCCGTCGGTGCGCCACCGTCGGCGCCCTGGTCGGCGCCCTGGTCGGCGCCATGGCGCAGCCGCCGGTGGCGTACGCCGAGGGGAACTCGGCCGACCCCACCCTCTCCTGGGGCCGCAACAGCTTCGGCCAGCTCGGCGACGGTGAGACCGCCAACGCTTCCACTCCCGTCAACGTGGACCTGCCGGCGGGCGAGAGTCTGGTGCAGGTGGTCGGCGGCCAGTACCACTCGCTCGCCGTGACCTCCCGCGGACGCCTGTTGAGTTGGGGACGGAACAACTACGGGCAGCTGGGGGACGGAACGTCCACGAACCGCGAGGCCCCCGCGGAGGTGGAGCTTCCCGGCGAAGCCACCGTCACCCACGTCGCCGCCGGCTCCGCCCACAGCCTCGCCGTCACCTCGGACGGCACGGTGCTGGCATGGGGCCTGAACAACTTCGGTCAACTGGGCGACGGGACCACCACCAACCGCGGTACGCCCCGGGAGGTGGAGCTCCCCGACGGGACTGCGGTACGACAGGTGGCCGCCGGCGCGGCGTTCGGACTCGCCCTGACGACGGACGACCGACTCCTGGCCTGGGGCGAGAACAGCTACGGCCAGTTGGGCGACGGCACCACCAACCACCGGGGAACCCCCGTGGAAGTGGACCTGCCCGACGGTGCCGGCGTCAGTCAAGTAGCCACGGGAAGCCTCTACCACGCGCTCGCCCTGACCACCGACGGAACACTGCTCTCCTGGGGACGCAACCGGTACGGCCAACTCGGTGACGGCACCGACGACAACCGGGCCACACCCGGCGCCGTGGACCTGCCCGACGGCGTGACCGTCACCCAGGCGGCGGTCGGCGGCTGGCACAGCCTCGCCGTCACCGACGACGGTGACGTGCTGGCGTGGGGTCAGAACCTCTACGGCCAACTCGGCGACGACACCAACACCGACCGTGACACCCCCATCCAGGTGCCCCTGCCCGAGGACACCGCCATCACCGAGGTCGCGACGGGAAGCCAGTACCACAGCCTGGCCAGGTCGTCCGACGGTGAGGTGTTCGCCTGGGGGGCCAACGGCTCCGGGGAGCTCGGCGACGGAACCACGACACGCAGGCACACCCCGGTGAAGACACGACTGGCGGACGGCTCCGAGATCACCGCCCTCGCCGCCGGCTACCGTCACAGCTTCGCCCTGACCACCACCGCGCGTGGGCTGCTCAGCGAACTCTGACCGTCCGAACCCGTCCCGCGACATCCGTTCCCCGCGGACGCGGGGCCGGCCGAGGCGCCGACCCACGGTGAGCCGCCGCGGCATTGGACGTGGGGCTCACCATCGGTACGGTCGCCGGCGGCGACCGTCGAGGTCGCACCAACCCATGGGCTGGCCGCCGACGGGCGTACGCTTCCCGTGGCTGGCCAAGACTCCCACCTCCCATTGGGCGGGGCGCTGGGGCGCCGGGCGCACGCTTCGGGCTCTTCACTGGTGTGCGCCGATTCGAAGTCTCCGAGCCGGTCCCGCGGGTCCGCCGCCCGCGATGGATCGGTCCGTTGTCGTGGCTCACGGTGCTGACGTCGATCACGGGGAGCCGGCCCCGTCCTCATGTGGTCGTCGCCCTCGCGTCGCGGAGTTGGCACGCCCCAGAGAGACCCACCGTCCGGACGACGACATCCCTCACCGCGTCGAGACCGACGCACCCGGCGTCGGCGCGTGGTTGGCCGTCCGAACACGACCGTTGGCCACCCCTGTCGAGGGCAACCCGCTCGGCGCGACCTGTCGGGGGTACGCTTCGTGGATGGGACCTCTTCGGTACTCCATCAACATCACGTTGGACGGGTGCTGCGACCATCGCGCGGTCACGGCGGACGAAGAGCTGCATCGTCATCACATCGCGAACCTCGAGCGGGCCGACGCTCTGCTCTTCGGCCGGGTGACCTACGAGATGATGGAGGCGGCGTGGCGGCCGCGGGCCGCGGCGGAGCCGCGACCCGACTGGACGGATCCCTTCGCCCGGACGATCGACGCGGCGAGGAAGTACGTCGTGTCGAGCACCCTGGAGCGGGTCGACTGGAACGCGGAGCTTGTGCGCGGGGATCTGGGCGAGGCGGTGCGACAGCTCAAACACGACTCCGAGCGGGGAGTGTTCGTCGGTGGCGTGACGCTCCCACGGGCACTGGCCGAGCTGGGACTGATCGACGAGTACGAGTTCGTCGTGCATCCCCGGCTCGTCGGCCACGGGCCGACACTGTTCGCGGGAATGACGAAGCCCGTCGACCTGAAGCCCGTGGACAGGCTGGAGCTCGCCTCGGGCGCGGTGGCGATGCGGTACGAGCCACGCAGGTAGCCCGGGGTGAGCCCCCACGACCAGGCGGGCAGGGCGAGAGCGGAGTGCGGACGGCGGGACGCTCTGACGCCCGCACTCGCACACCGGCCGAACCCCCGCACCACGGCGTCGAGCCGCCACCGCGGGATGTGCGCACCCGGGGCACCGACGAGGGGGCCGACCGCCTCCTGTTCCGGCCTGACCGCCGGCACCCTGCTCGCCGCACGCGTGCCCCGCGCTCGACTGGGGAGAACCCCGAGCATGACCATGACAGTCGACGTGGCGCGGGTGCGTGCGTTTCGCGCGGCCCGTCACCATCTCACTGAGCGCCGACCGATCGACGATGTTCTCGCGGTGGTCGGGGCATGCGGGATCCAGAACACGCCGCCCTGGGCGGCCGGGGTGGCCTTGGGCGCCCGGCTGGACGGATTCACCCTGGACGCGTTCGACCGCGCCGTGAGCGTGGACCGGACCCTCACCCAGTCCTGGTGCATGCGTGGTGCCCCGTTCCTCTTTCCCACCAACGACATCGACGTGTTCACCACAGGGCTCCTACCGGACACCGAACGGGACATCCGTGCCTTCGTCGTCGGTGTCAAACCCGCGCTGGACGCCCTGGAGATGAGCGCGATCGAGGCCGTCGACCGGACCGAGGCGACGCTGCCCCGGATCCTCTCCGGCAGACAGCTCCCCATCGATCCGCTCGGCAAGGAGATCGCGGACACGATCGCGGAGTACCTCCCCCTGGCGCGTCGGCGGACCTGGGACGAGCCGGGGCCCTACTCTCCGGGACAGCCGTTGGGGGAGGGGGTCGTCCACTTCGTGCTGCGGATCAGCACCCTGAAGCAGACGATCTGCTTCGCTCCCCGCAGTGGGAACAAGGCCCCGTTCGTTCTCACCAGCGAGTGGCTGGGGGACGACAGGCGTCACACCGAGCAGGACGAGGCCCGGCGAGAGCTGCTCCGGCGCTATCTCCGCCGTTACGGCCCTTCGAACTCCGCGGGTTTCGCGGCCTGGGCGGGGATCTCCCCACAGCAGGCCTCCGACACCTGGGATCTGCTGGCGGAGGAGCTGACGAGTGTTCGCGGCCACAAGGGCGGGACCACCTGGGTCCTGGGCGACGACGTCGGCGCGTTGGAGAGCGCATCGGTGCCCGACAGTGTGCGCCTGCTCCCGCCCAGCGACCCCTACCTCCGGCAACAGGACCGCGACACCATCCTCGACGACACCACGCGACACCCGGTCCTGTGGCGGACCGTCGGCGCGCCGGGGGCGGTGCTCCGAGCCGGTCGGGTCGTTGGCGTCTGGAACGCCAGGAAGCGGGGTAGGCGCCTCGATCTCACGGTGCGGCCGTTCGAGCCTCTCCCGGAGGGCGTGCGTTCCGCGGTGGCGGCCGAGGCCGACGTTCTCGCTCCCCTGCGTGGTGCGGAGCGAGTGGCCCTGTCGTTCACGGAGGAGCGGACCTCCGCCACTGGATAGGCTGCCCCCCGTGCAGATCCGTGCCTACCGGCCGAGCGACGCCCGCCCCACCCTGGACGTGTTCCGGCGCGCGGTCCACCAGACGGCGCGCCGCGACTACACCGAGGAGCAGGTCGACGCCTGGGCTCCGGAGTTGATCGACGTGGACGTGTGGGCGGCGCGGAGGGCCCAGGCCGAGACCCTCGTCGCCGTGGCGGACGACCACGTCCTCGGGTTCTGTGACCTCGACCCGCAGGGACACATCGACATGCTGTTCGTCGACCCGGCGTGGGGACGACGTGGTGTCGCGTCCCAGATGCTGGACCGCGTCATGGCTCGGGCGCGTGCGCGGGGCCTGAAAACCCTGACGACGTACGCGAGCCTGACCGCACGTCCCTTCTTCGAGCGCCACGGGTTCACGGTCACCGAGGAACGGTGGCCGGAGGTGCGGGGGGTGCGCATGCGGAACTTCGCCATGGTCCGTCGTGTGGCCGGGGACCGCGGGTCACCGTCCGGGCAGAAGCTCCCGTAGCAGCGTCTCCACCCGCGCCCTGATCTCGTCCCTGATCGTTCGCACGGCCTCGAGGTCCGCACCCGCGGGATCGGACAGCGTCCAATCCAGGTAGCGCTTCCCCGGGAAGACGGGACAGGCGTCGCCGCACCCCATGGTGACGCACACGTCCGACTCCCGCACGGCGGTGGACGTCAACACGGTGGGCGTGTTGGCGGAGATGTCGATCCCGACCTCCAACATCGCCTCGACGACAGCGGGGTGGACCGCCGCGGCGGGTTCGGACCCAGCGGAGCGGACCTCTACCCGGTCGCCCGCGAGATGGGTCAGCCACCCGGCGGCCATCTGGGAGCGGCCGGCGTTGTGCACACAGACGAACAGCACCGAGGGCGTGGAGATGGACATCCTCCTGTTGTACCAGCGACAGGTGAACCGGTGCTCGTACGGACACCGTCCTGGGTGAGCTCCAGTGTCAGCGGTCACCGTCGGTCGCGAGGACCTGGAACAGCAGGTGGTCCTCCCACTTACCGGCGATCTTCAGGTACTGGGGTGCTCGACCGTACTGTTGGAAGCCGTTGCGTTGGAGCACCCGCTGGGAGGCGTGGTTCTCCGGCATCGTCTCGGCCTGCAGGCGGTGGAGCGCCAACCGGGTGAACGCCAACTCCTTGACCTCCGCCACGGCGGTGGAGGCGAGACCCCGGCCGTTGTACTCCATCCCCACCCAGTAACCGATCACGCCGGACTGGAACGCCCCCCGGACGATCCCCCGCACGCTGATGACGCCCACGACCTCCCCACTGGGGGCGAGGATGCCCAGGATGACCGCCTGGCCGGCCTCGTACTCCGCGAGCCCCGTGCGGATGATCCCGCGCTGGCCCTCCGACTGGTAGTGCGAGTCGTCGCGGACGGCGTCCCAGGGAGCGAAGAACTCACGGTTGCGCCGCATCAGCTCCGCGATACGCGGTGCGTCCTCCTCGGTAAGGAGCCGGGTGACCTGCATGCGCTACCTCTCTTCGGTTCGTGGGGCCGCGGAGAGGTTATCGTGCGGGGCTCGACCCGTCGGACTCCGTGCCCGGGGCCGAGGCCTTCGCGGTCACTCCTGGTCCACCACGTAGGTGGTCTGGATGACGCCCGCGCCCAGGCGGACGGTGGACCGCAGGGTGAGGGGTATGTCCCCGCCGACCGGCCCGAACAGGGGCACCCCCTCGCCGATCAGGACGGGAACCGTGGTGATCGTCAGCTCCTGGACCATGCCTGCCCGCAGGAGTGCGCGGATCGTCTTCCCGCCATCCACGTAGACGTCCGTGCTGCCCCATGAGGCGAGGCCGGCGGCGAGGGAGGCCTCGTCACGGAAGACGGTGACCCGGGTGTCCGCGTCATCGGGGAGGGTGGTGCTGAGCACCGCGACCCGTAGGTCGGTGTAGGGCCAGTTGTCTTCACCGAAGCCGAGGGCGGTCTCGAACGTGCCCCGTCCGACCACCATCGTGTCGATCCCGGCGATGAAGTCGTGATAGCCGGTGTCGCCCGCGGCCTCGCCCCGTGGGACCAGCCAGTCCAGCGATCCGTCTGGGCGCGCGATGAACCCGTCGACGCTGATGCCGATGAACACCTTCCCGGTGAAGGTTCGCTCAGGAGCCATGATCTCCGTTCTCTCTGGGTGCGGGTGTCAGGTAGGGGTGGAGAACCGTGTCGACGTCGCGTTCGAGGTCCGTGACGAGCGGTCCGGTCCCGGTCAGTGCCCAGGTGATGAGGCTCCCGTTGTAGGCGACCTGAACCGACCGGGCCAGGACCTCCACCGGGGCGTCGCTCGCCAACTCCCCCTGGGTCCGCGCCGCGTCGAGCAGTGTGGTGAGTTCCTGACGGACCCGGGTCGCGTGCTGACTCGCCAACGCGCGCAGTTCGGGATCCGCGAGGTCCATGTGCAGCAGCCCAAGGTGGTTGGCGAGCCTCTCGGGGCTTCGGACCCCGGACACCTGGTCGGCCAACGCCGCGCGCAGCGCCGCGAGCGGGGAGGGGTACGTCTCCCGCGCGCGTTGGAACGGGGCCTCGGCGACGGCCACGCCGTGCTGGGCGAACGCCAGCAGCAGGCCATGCCGGGAGCCGAAGCGCTGCACGATGGTGGCCGGGGCGAGCCCGGCCTCGGCGGCGACCCGGGCCAGTGTCACCGCGTGCGGACCTTCTCGGCCGATGACCTCGCCCAGCGCGCGCAGGATGGACTCGTCGCTCGCCGATCTCGGTCGTGGCACGACGTCTCCGTCCGGGTGTGGGACACGAGTTCGTCAACTTACCGGAGAACATGTTAGTAAACAAACGGATGTTTATTAATGATGACAACGTCCAACCAACACGCTTGGTAGGCTCCCAGCGCACCGCGCCCCCAACCGGAGAGGCCCACGCATGGACCTCACGCGACACCCCGTCCCGCGGAAGTTGGCACGTGCCGCTGAGATGGAGGCCTTCGGTCGCTACGCCGGCGCGGCCCGCTGCGCGGTGTCGGTGCCGTGGGGGTGGCTCGTCCTGCCAGTGCTGCTGCTGGTGACCGGCCCCCTGGGAATGGCGGGCCTCATCGAGATGGACACCTCCCGTCAGGGAGAGGTCGACACCGGTACGTTCCTCTTCGGGACGGTCCTCGGAGCGGTGTTCCTGGTCGTCGCCGTCCTGCGCTACCTCGGCCAGGACCGGACCGGGATCTACTTCTTCGACGAGGGGTTCATCGTCGACCAGGGAAAGACCGGCGCGACCATGCTGCGGTGGTCATCACTCCTCGGTCACGAGTACCAGGACGAGAAGGGCCGCTCGGTGTACCTGGTCCGCACGGAACAACAGCGGCACTGGACCCGGGTCCCTCCCGTCCGCGGCCTCGACGAGATCGGGCCGTCCCTCATGCGGAGATCGGGGAGTGCCGGGTCGACGCCCCCCACCGTCTAGGGAGCGTTCCGCCGGGCGTGGTCGGCGCGCGTCACGGGTTCTCCGTCTCGGCGTGCGCGAGTAGTTCGTCGACCGACCACTGGTCGTAGGCGTGTTCGCCGTGCTTGCTGGCGACGATCCGGCCGTCGGTCGCGATGAGGAAGTCCGCCGGCATTCCCTGACGGCCCCCTGGTTGATGGAGGGCCGGCGGGCGTCGGGAGCCGGACAGGATCATGCCGGAGCCGCGCAGTATGGCCAGCCATGTCCTGGGGTGGAGTAGTGCGCGCCGGCTCGACTCGACACCGAACGCTCGGTAGTGACGCTTCTCTGGGTCGGGGATGACCGCGAAGGGGAGGTCGTAGTCACGCAGCGCCTCGGCGGGGGAATGGAAGAGGACCACCTCGCGGATGCCCGCCGCCTCGATCTCGTCGTGGCGCTGGATGACGGTGCGTAGGTGCAGGTTGCAGATGGGGCAGCCGGCGAATCGTCGGAACTGCAGGTGGGTCAGGCGTTCGCGGTCCGGGACCTCGACTCGTTCGCCCGTCACGGTCGTGAGTTCGAGTGCGGAGACCTTGTTCATGCGACCCCCTCGTAGGCGTTTGCTGTACGCCTACGACGTTATGCGCGTATGCTGTACGCTGTCAAAGCGATGCCACGCCCGAAGTCCTTGACCCACTGTCAGATCGCCGCCGCGGCGTTGAACGTCGTCGAGCGCGAAGGGGTCGACGCCCTGTCGATGCGCGCGGTCGCCCAGGAGCTCGGCATGGGGACCATGTCGCTCTACCGCTACGTCTCCGACCGCGCTCAGGTCGAGGAGCTTGTGGTGGACCAGGTGCTGCGGGCCGTGGAGCTGCGAGTCCCGACGGGAACACCCGGTGAGCGCCTCTACGTCCTCGCCGAGCGTGTACGCTCCGCGGTCCTGGACCACGCGCCCGTCGTGCCTCTCCTCCTGCTCCACCGGCACCGCGCGCCGAGCAGCGTCCGATGGGGCGAGGCGGTGCTCACCGTCCTCACCGAGGCGGGCATCCACGGCCAGGACCGCGTGATCGCCTTCCGTGCGGTGCTTGGGTACCTCTGCGGTGCGCTCCAGGTCGAGTACTTCGGCTCTCTCTCCGGCGCCGGGACGGCCGCACTGGCCGCCGTGCCCACCGACGAGTTCCCCCTGCTGGCCGAGACCGCGGCCGAGGCCAAGGACATCCCGCCGGATGAGGAGTTCCGACGCGGATTCGCCATCGTGTTGCGCGGGCTCGGCTGGTGACCCGTAGCCCCTTCCCCAGGAGTGGGCGTTCCGGGAGGAGCTCCGGTTCCACGTGGCTCGCGCAGCCGGGGGCACCTGCGTCTGACGCGTGCGCCGGCGTCACCCGAGACCTGGGCGCCGACCGCGACACGCCGCCCCGGCCCGCCCCGCGCGAATCCCGTCACAGGATCGCGTCGGGAACGGTGAATCGCCCCTTCGCGAAGCGGTCGAGTTGGAACGGGGCGGTAGTGAACGCGGGCGTGGACCGCGTGACCAGGTCGGCGACGATGTCGGCCACGGTGGGTGCGAGGCCGAATCCGTGACCACTGAACCCGGCGGCGATGACCAACCCCTCTGGAACGTGGATGCGGTCGATGACGGGCAGCGCGTCCGGCGTGGAGTCGATCAGGCCGGCCCAGGCCCTCTCGACCCGCAGCGCCCGGGCGTGCGTGGGAAGCGCGGCGCGGAGCCGGCGCATGCTGGCGTGTACCCGCGAGACCGTCGGGCGTGGGTGCGCGGGACGGTGCGCGACGCCGCGTAGGCGGTCCCGGAGGTCGGTGACCATCACCCGGCCCACGCGCGGTTGGACACGGCGGATGTTCTTACGCAGCGCCGGCAGGTACAGGTGGGCCTGGCGCAGGGTCTCCACGGTGACGTCCACCTCGCCACCTCCGCCCGTGGAGAACACGAGGCGGCCGTCCCTTCGTTGCCGGAACGCCAGTCCCGTCGCCCACACCGTCGCCTCGGTGACGGGTGGAACGGGGGACGACAGTGCGACGGTCGAGCGAACCACACTCTGCGGCAGGTCCACCCCAACCGGCTGGAGAAGGGTGCGGGACGCCGAGCCCGCCGCGCATACCACGGTGCCCGCCGAGAGCTCCGCCGACTCCGTCACGACGCCGGTGACTCTGTCCCCGGACCGGCGGATGGCGCGAACCGTGTGACCGGTAAGGACACGTGTCCCGTACCGACGAGCGGCCTCGGCATAGGCCCTGGTGGTGGCCTCGGGGTCGGCGTGGCCGTCACTGGCGGCGTAGATCGCGGCACTGAAGTCCAGCTCGAGGCAAGGAACGATGCGCCGAACCTCCTCCACGTCGACCAGCCGGGAGTCCACGCCGTGTCGCCGGCCCACCGGCACCCAGGAGAGATACTGGCGCGCCAACGCGGCCGTGTCCGCCAGGGCGAGGTTTCCGCCGCGGGTCCAGCCGATCGGCGCGTCCAGCTCCTCGGCCAGTCGGGTCCACCGCTGATTCGCGGCGCGCATGAGCGGGAGTTCCGCCTCATCGCGCCCCTGCTGTCGGACGAAGCCCCAGTTCTGTCCGGACTGGTGGGCGCCCACTCGGTCCCGCTCGATCAGGGTGACGTCCACACCGCGTCGGCTCAGCTCGTAGGCGGCGCCGGCCCCCACGATTCCTCCGCCGATGATGATGACGTCCGTGGTTCCGCGCGTGTCGCTCATTCCTCGCCGCACTCCCGTCTCAGACTCGTGGCCCGCCACGATCCTCGCCCGCCGACGTCTCCGCGGACAATGGGTCGACTCTGGCCTCCGGCCATGTGCCACGGCCCACGGCGCCGGTGGCCGCGGACCGTCGACCCACGCGGCGCGACTTCCGGACAGCGCGTTCAGGTGTGTGGGCGGGTGAGGAAATCCCACGCGACTCACCACGCCCGGTGTGTCGGGGCTGAGGTTGGCCTCGCGTGGCGTGGGGCCCGTGAACTGGGCGGGTATCGGCCTGGCCAGTACACCACCAGGTGATCGCCCTATCCCGTGGACAGCCATGGTGTGCGCTTCGAGAGGCATGACGGGCCGGTATTACGCGACGAAATAGTGGCGTCCAGTGGATTTGATCATCGGGTGGCATTTGTTTGATATTCGAAATTACGTCGCTGGTTCGGATTTATCTTTCTCGACAAAAAGCCAATTGTCAGAAGGGGGTTGAATATCCGCTTTGTCGTCGTATGGAGGTGTTGTCGCCCGGATTCTGGACAGATTCACGGCCTGGGTCGTGGTCCCGAAAACAGCTTCATTTGAGCAAGTCGTCAAATGTGCTGGAGATGCCAAGCGGGTTCGCGTTAGTGTCAGGGCACGAGATGGACGCGGGTCCGTTCGGGTTCATTTCGAGTTTCGTGATAATCGGGTCGGTGGGACCCGAACAACGAAAGGGGTTTTCCTTGCTCTCCAAGAAGACCGTGCGTCGCGTCGTTGCCACCGGAATCATGGGCGGCGCGATGGCCCTTGCCTTCCCTGCGGCTGCCATGGCTGACGCTGGCTATGCTACCGGCGGCAGTGCCGCTGGACCTCACGGTGCGTACGACTGGTCGGTGGCCTCCTACGGGGGACACGGCCACTCGTTCTACGTGGGCGAATGGTCGGCAGCAGGCAAGGGTGGCGCGGCCTCCGGTTATGTCGTGAGTGGCGCGAAGTAATAACCGCGTAGCAAGACCTCGATGAACACTAACCCCCGGTCCGGCGTTGCTCCGGCCGGGGGTTAGTGCTGTCACCTGGTCGCCTCGGAGTGCGTTGATCTTCGGAACCGACGTGCTTCGTGATGATCATTTCTCGTTCTTTGTGGGTCCGCGGGTGATCCCCTGGCGCTCGGTGCCGCTGAGTGTGGGACGAACGCGGATCCGCGCACGGGCCGCTCCGAACCCCCGGTCGCGGCGCACAGCGAGGGCGGACGACCAGGTCCGCCCCATCAAGGAAGAGGGAAGAATGGTGTCTCGAAAGATCGTTCGTCGTGGCGTGCTGACACTGATCGCGGGAGCGTCGATCGCGCTGTTCGCGCCGGGTGTCGCCTCCGCGGACGCGTACTACGGGGAGGGTGAGCTCTACGCGGGCGACGGGGGCGCCGGTGGCTACAGCGTGACCAGCGTGGTCACCGTGGACGGAAGCACCTACTACGAGACCACGTATTTCCACGCCGGACCCGACGGTGCCTACTCCACGACGGTGAGGTCCGCGGCCAACTGACGCGTTCGGCGTCACCGCGGCCAGGAGTGACGCGAGGGGGTCTTCCGTGATTCGGGAGGCCCCCTCGTCATGTTCCCCGTCGCGCGTGGCTGCTCGGGCAATAGTCGAGATTAATCATTGTTGAGATTGTCTGCCGTGCGATTATGTTCTTTCATTCGGGTGGGCTGATTTGCCCGCGATAGACGGCCTCGCGTGAATTGGGATTGGCGGCGCGTCTCAATTGGATAAGCTGGCTACCAGGTTTCCCATTGGCCAGGTAAAACGGTTGTGATGTGCTGGAGCTCTCAGGTGCGGGAAGGTTATGTTCGCACTGCCCGGTGGGAGTGAGTGTCGGCGGTAATTGCTGTCGAGTTCCACCGTGGTTTCGTGGCTGCTCGGGTCTGCGGACCCGACGATGAGAGGGGTTTATCTTGAGCAAGATCGTTCGCCGTGCTGTTGCCACGGGCCTTCTTGGTGGAGCCCTTGCCCTCGCCTTCCCGACGGCCGCGATGGCCGAGTCGGAGTATGAGGCGGGTGGCAGTGCGGCCAGTGGTTGGGGTGCGTTCTCGTGGTCGGTGGAGGCGCACGCCGACAAGCACCACGCCCACTACAAGAAGCACTGGGACGCGGCCGGCTACGACGGCGCCGCCAGCGGCTACGTGCACAGCGGCTCCAGCTCCAAGTAGAGCGGCGCGGCCTGAGGGCTTTCGTTCCGGGGTATCCCCGGGGCGAAAGCCCCTTTTCACGTGTCCGGTGTGCTCACTCCGAATTCATGCCCCGTCCAGTGCCGGTGGGACCACCACGGTCCTGGCGACCGTGGCGCGGAATAGGTCGTGGTTCGCCAATTCCATCCTTCGGGCGCGGCACGGACTGCGCCCGTTTCTTCCCGCCGGCCTTTCCGCTGGATAACCCCCGACCTACCCTTCGAGGGCGCGGTCGATCTCCGCGACGAAATCGTTCAAATCCCGGGGGTCGCGAGACGTGATGAGTGTCCACCCACCCGTGTCGTCCACGACCACCGACTCGTCCACCCACTGGCCGCCGGCGTTCCGGATGTCCGTCTTGAGAGACGCGTAAGAGGTGAGGCGCTTGGTGCGCACGGTGTCGCCCTCGACCAGCAGCCACGGTCCGTGGCAGATCGCGGCCACCGGACGGCCCGCGCTGGTGAACGCGTCCAGGATGCGAAGAGCGTCCTCGTCGAGCCGCAGAGAGTCGGCGTTCAACGTTCCACCCGGGACGATCAGTAGGTCGTATGCGGTGGGGTCCACCTTGGCGAGCGTGACGTCGGGCTGAACCGACCGTCCCGGATCCTTGTCATGGACCAGCGTCTCGACGGGATCCGACGCCACCGCTGCGACGTCCACGCCCGCGTTCTGGCGCCGCAGACGATCCACCGGGACGACCAGCTCGTCCTGTTCAACCCCGTAGTTCGTGGTGATCGCGAGGACCCGCCTACCCGTCAGGTCGATGTCAGCCATGAGTTCCCCCTCTGTTGGTGCTCTCTAGGTCCCCTACCTCGTGTTTCGGGTGACAACACGCGGACTGGACAACCGATGGGGAGAGCGCGGGAAAAGCGTTGTGTCCCCGGCGAACCGATGGGAGCCTCATCCAATGAGCACTTCCCGTATCGATGTCCTGTCGCGGCAGCTCGACATAGCCTGGGCGCTGTTCGAGCACCACCTGGGACAGCTGCACGACGATGCGTTCCTCTGGGAACCGTCACCGACAAGTTGGTCGGTTCGGCGCGATCCCGAAGGCATTTGGGTGGCGGACTGGCGGGTGCCAGAGCCGGATCCCGTTCCGACCCCAACGATCGCCTGGCTCACCTGGCACATGGGCTACTGGTGGGAGACCACACTCGGTCACTGCTTTCGCCGTGACGCGGTGCCTGAGCGGCAGGAGATCACATGGCCCGGGAGCGCCGCTGCCGCGACAGAATGGTTGCGCGGTCTATATCGCGAGTGGCGAGAGAATCTCGACGCGCTGTCGGACGACGAGCTCGACGCGCGGGACGGAACTGCTGACCTGCCCTGGGGACGAGACGAGACGTTGGTCAACGTCCTGGCTTGGCTCAACGTCGAGCTGACGAAGAACGTCGCGGAGATCGGCATGATTCACCTCCTCTACCTGGCTCGGACACACGACGCCACCGGAACGTCATCCACCTGACGGTCTTACGTGACGGGCGACACGCATGGCGTGGTGATCAGCTCAGATTCTGCCCCGGCATCGGATGTAGTCGCACTTCGGTTACCGAGGCAACCGGAGTGCCCCCTCCACCGCCCCCTGACCGGACGGGCCCGGAAAATTCCTCGCGGGCGAAGGGAACGTCCCCTACAGTCCCGTGGCTGTTTCCCGCCAGAACGAGGAGGTCGTCGATGGCATGTCGTCTCGGTGAGCTGGTGCTCAAGCGCCGTGAACTGGAGGTGCTGACGCGATTCTGGTGCGATGTCCTGGACTTCGTCGTTCTCGGCCTCGTGCGAGTATGTCGCAACCGTTCTGAGAGCTGCGCGGGAGAACTTCGGCTCCGGAGTGGAAACGTCCTCTCCGGAGCTGTTAACTGGCCGGCTGGCTGTGGGTGAGCCGCATCGATCGGTCGTACTGGATCAGGCGGGTCTATACCGCGTGACCGATCTCCTCCAACCGGTGGGCGAGCCGTTCTCGTGGCCCCGCGACGCTGATCGACCCCACTAGCTCGTCGGCGCGTCGAACCCCTACCGCGACCGCACTGACGTCGCCGACCGTTTCCCCGCGGTTGAACCCCATGCCCGTACGGGCGACCTCCTCGAGCTCCCGAAGCCGAGCGGCGACGGTGCCTTCCTCCAGCGGTTCGGACTCCAACGCCCGCAGTGTGGACTCGGGGTCCTGTTCCTGGCTGGGGAACACCTTGCCCGCGCTGGTGGGCCACAGCGGTCGGCGAACCCGCAGTGGGGCGGAGTAACAGATGACGTTGGTGGACTGTACCGGGTCGGTGTAAACGATCGAGTCACCGACCCGGATCGCGAGCGTGACCGTCTCGTTGAGGTCGTCGCGCAGTTCCCGCATGACCGGTAGGGCGTACTGGCCCAACGACGCCGTCTGCCCGACGAGCAGCTCCGTTTCCTGCGTCACCGTGGCCATTAGCGACGGGATCGCCGAGCTCGACGCCGCACCCCTTGTGATCGTCGGGGCCATCTGTCTGCTGTACCTGGTCCTCGGGTTCTTCATGGATCAGATGGCGATCCTGGCCCTCACCGTTCCGCTGACACGGCCGGTGGTGGAGAGCCTTGGCTACGACCCGATCTGGTTTGGGATCGTGGTCATCCTCCTCGCGGAGATCGGCCTGATCACCCCGCCGTTCGGGCTCAACGCCTTCGTCGTCGCGGAGAGCGCCAAGATTCCGATGGAACAGGTCTTCCGCGGCAGCGTTCCCTACGTGCTGGCGTTGGCCGTCGTCGGCGCGTTGTTGGTGCTCTTCCCCGACATCGTCTTGTTCCTCCCGAACTCCATGTGATCGGGAACGTGTCAGTGGGGCCGTCCGGACGGACGGCCCCACTGGTCGGGTCGTGACGAGCGGTGTGGTGTGGCTATCCGGCCGCGCCCTCGACCACGGTGCCCAGTTCCGCGTAGATGTCCTCGGCGGACGGGAGGCCGTACAGCTCGGTGGGGAATGTCTCGTACTGCAGGAAAGTGGGGCAGTCAGTGGTGAGGCCCGAGCCGAAGTGGTGGCCGTTCGTCGCGGTGAAGTCGCTCTCGTGCAGCGCCTCGCCCGTGGCGAGCTCGTAGACGGTGAACGAGATCACCTGGCTGCGCAGCGGGAGAGCGCTGTCCTCCGCACCGCCGGAGCCCTGGTACTCACAGGTGTGGAGTTCCTCTCCGACGTCCTTGGTCTCGGCGCAGACGAGCAGGGAGGTCTCCTCGACGGAGTCGGGGTGCCAGCCCACGATCGGGGTCGCGTCCTCCGCCACGTCCTCTCCCGGGGCGACGAGGGATGGCTCGGTGAGGGGGTCGGTGTCGGCGCGGGAGGCCGCGGAGAAGATCGCGGTCGGGTTGGGCCCGCCCTCGGT
This sequence comes from Spiractinospora alimapuensis, assembly GCF_018437505.1. Classification (NCBI taxonomy): domain Bacteria; kingdom Bacillati; phylum Actinomycetota; class Actinomycetes; order Streptosporangiales; family Nocardiopsidaceae; genus Spiractinospora; species Spiractinospora alimapuensis. The sequence goes on from NZ_CP072467.1 coordinate 4,427,094, forward strand.
GTACTCGGCTGCCTCCGGGTAGCCCTCACCAGGGCTTTCGCACAGCGCGCCCAGGTCCTCCACAGTTTGGACGTTCTGCGGGTCCGCACCATCGGCCGACTCTTGGCTGTCATCGGAACCGTCCCCGGAGCAGCCGGCGGCGGCGAGAAGCAGAATCGTCAGTGGGAGGGACAGGCGGCGAGTCGCGGACGGGATCACGAAGTTACTCCTACAGGGGTCGTTGGTCCTCCGTGATCTTAGGACAGGCCCCCAGCGTCCACGCCACGCGGTCGAGGCCTGAAACCGGGGCTGTGACGGGCTTTCGGCGTCGGACTGGTACCCTCCGCCGAGTCGTGGTTCAATGCCCCGCATGCCCGAACGCGTTCCCGAACCGAACCGGCCGCACCGATGGGACCTCGTGCGGGGGGACCAGTTGGGCTCCCTCGTTGAGGGAATCGACGAGTACGAGCTGGGATTCGTCGACGAGATCACCGACTGCGCCGCTCGTGTCCTGGCGCTCAGCGGAGGCGGCGACCTGTACTTCGTCGGGCGGTCCGCCGACAGCGTCTTCGACCTGTTGAGCGGGGTGCTCAGCGGCACCTCCGCGCAGGACCGGCTCCACCACCTCCCGCTGTCGCTCTACGGGCTGCTGGGCGAGAACCTGCGGCCGGCGGAGACACGGCAACTGCGGGCCAACCTCACCGCGGCTGGACTGGCTCCCCAGGACCTGATGCGTCGTAAGCACCCGATCGTTCTGGTCGACCTGGTGCACCGCGGCTCCACCTTCACCAACCTTTACCGCGAGCTCCGCGCCTGGATCGACGACGAGCGCGCGGGCTGGGACGTCATCCGGCGCAAACTCCGCTTCGTCGGCATCACGTGGCGGACCCACACCAGTCCGAACACCTGGCGTTGGCAGCAGCACGCCGAGTGGACGCGCGACCTCCCCGCCCACGCCGTGCGCAACGTGTCACTTCGGGACCATGTCTGGTCCTACCTCGGAAACAGGCAGCCGAAGACGACCAAGTCGTTCCGCCGGGAGCGCTGGAGTGACCACGAGGCCACGGTCCCGCGACACGACGACATCGGGCGCCGGGCGCTCATCGAGGCGGTGCTCATCGTGGAGCACGGCCGTAGCCCCGAGGGACGCGCGGCGTTCCTCCGGTGCGTCCCCCGGGACCTCACCAACCGCGAACCGTGGAGCCGCTCCCTGATCCGGGAGGTGCGCGACGCGGCGCGGTGACGCCCCTCCCGCTACGTGGGGGAGTCGAAGGCGGTCAGTTTCGCCGGGTTGACGATCAGCCGGATCGCGGTGATCCGGTCGTCGGTCAGCTCCAGTTGGAACAGCCCGAAGGGGTGCCCACCCGAGGTGACGAACAGGGCGGGAGCCCCGTTCGCCTCGACGATCCGGTACCCCGTGTCGGACGGCGGCTCGTGCCCGATCGCGACCAGGAAACGTCCGACCTTGTCGGCCCCCGTCATCTCGCGCAGGGGCGCGCGGGTCTTACCGTCGCTGTCACTGGTCAGGACGACGTCGGGTGCGAGGAGCGCCATCAGGCCCTCCAAGTCGCCGCCGATACAGACCGAGAGGAAGCGTTCCGTCACCTCGCGGTGCCGCTCCCGGTCGGTGTCGAACCGGGGACGGCGGGCCTGCACGTGGCTGCGGGCGCGATGGCCGAGTTGACGTGTCGAGGCCTCGGTTCGCCCCAGCATCTCCGCGATCTCCGCGTAGGAGTAGGAGAACGCCTCCCGTAGCACGAACACCGCGCGCTCCAGTGGCGACAGGGTCTCCAACACCACCAGCAGGCCCAGCGACACCGTGTCGCCCTGTTCCACCGTTTCGGCGACGTCCGGGCTGGTCAGGATCGGCTCGGGCAGCCACGGCCCCACGTAGGACTCCCGCCGTGCCCGCGCCGAGCGCAACCGGTCCATCGCCAGGTTCGTGGTCGTGCGTACGAGGAACCCGGTGGGATTGTCGACCCGGGGCAGGTCGACGTCGCGCCAGCGCAACCAGGCGTCCTGCACGACGTCCTCGGCCTCGGTGGCGTCCCCCAGGATCCGGTAGGCGACCCCGAACAGGAGCTCCCGGTTCTCGGTGAACCGGGCCGTGTGGTCCCCGGCGTCAGTCACGGCGCCATCGTCTCACGGGTGACCTGCCCTTTCACGGCGAGCGTGGCCGCTTGGCGGGCACTCGCCAGGGTCACCTCACTCAACAGGCCCGGGGCCGCGACCTGGTCGCCGACCAAGTAGACCCCGTCCCCTCGGTTGACGGCCGGCCGGTCGCGCCAGGTCGCACCGGGCAGGTCCAGGGCACCGCTGCGCCCCTCGGCGACCGACGCGCGGCGCCAGGTCTCCCGGTCCTCCCAACTGGGTAGCGCCGCGTCCAAGAACGGACGCATCCGCTCCAGCCCCCGCGTCTTGGACTCCCCGTCCCGCAGCGGCAGTTGCGCCTGCACCAGTGACTCCCCCGCGGGGGCGAGCGTCGGGTCGACGCAGGTGTAGCGCTCGAGGAACCCCGCCTCGTCGTGGTCGAAGGACAGGAAAGCGTCACCGGAACGGCCGCGCAGACCGAGGTCCAGCATGACGGTGCGCCCGCCCTCGGTGGCGAGCGAGTCGTCGCCCAGGAGTTTTCGCGCGGCGGCGAGCGAGGTGGCCACGATCACCGGTGACTCCGGTAGCTCGTGGGCCCGGGTTCCCGTGTGCACCTCCACGCCGAGGGCGCGGACGCGCGCGGCAAGGTTGTCCACCATCGTCTGCCACCCGCCCCGGACGTAGCGCACCGCCGGAGGGCCGGGCCGGGTCACGCGCTGGAACCGTGACCACACGAAGTCCGCGGCGAGTCGCCCGGGGTCGGCGTCGAAGGTGACGACGCCCATCATCTGGGCGACCTGGCGCGTCGTCCTCGCGCCGAGGGTTCGGGTGCCCCACTCGGTGAAGCTGTGGTCACTCGGGGCCCGGAGCGCGCGCCGCGCGGCGGCGCGCAGGACGCCCGCCGGGGGAAGCCGGTGTAGCCGTCCACTGTGGCGGAATCGCACGCCCCGGGCGGCGGTCAGACTGAGCGTGTTGGCGGGGACCAGGCCGCGTGAGGCCAGCCAGTTCCAGTGCGGGCCGTCGCTGTAGAAGACGTGTGGCCCCTCGTTGGCGACGTAGGGGGCCGACGTGGAACGGGCGCGTCCCCCGAGGTGCGTGTGGGCCTCCAACAGGGTGACCCGGGCGCCGGCCTCGGCGGCGGTGATCGCGGCGACGAGACCACCGAGTCCGCCACCGACCACTGTGATGTGCTGGTTCATGATTGGTACCTCCCTTGCCTTCACGACGAGGCGGAGGCGGGAGACGTGACATCGCCGGTCTGGTGCGTGGGTGAAAGGCCCGGACCTCGAACAACGGGTGGGCCCCCGCCATCCCGCGAGGGTCCACCCGTTGCCAGGGACCGGAGGCGCTACCGCGACTCTTCGGTGTCCTGCTTCTCCCGCGCGAGCACGGTGCTCAGGTCCGGGACGGCCTGCCCCCAGACCCGGTAGAGGACGAGCATGAGCACGATGAGGACGACGGCTCCGGCGGCCAGGCCGAGCGCCGCGGAACCGGTCGCACCCGCCACGAGGAACCCGCACACGGCGGCCACGGCGGCCGTCACCGCGTAGGGGATCTGTGTGTTCACGTGGTCGATGTGGTCACAGGCCGCACCGGTGGAGGAGAGAACCGTGGTGTCGGAGATCGGGGAGCAGTGGTCACCGAAGATCCCCCCACTGAACACGGCCGCGATCATGATCGCCATGGGGATGTCCAGGGCGACACCGAGCGGCATCGCTATCGGGATCAGGATCGCGAAGGTGCCGTAGGAGGTTCCGGTGGTGAAGGCGACCACGCAGCCGGCGATGAAGATCAGCACGGGCACGATGGTGACCGGAACCCCGGACTCGGCGAGCTGGATCACGTAGTCGGCGGTGCCCATCTCCTCGGTGACGGAGCCGATGGACCACGCCAGCGCGAGGATGACGTAGACCATCGTCATCCCCTTCACGCCGCTGATCACCATCTCCATCGCCTCCTTGAAGGAGTACTGCCGCTGGACGAGTCCCATGCTGAGAGCGACCACGCCCGCGGTGAAGGAGGCGATCAGGATCGACAGCGCCCCCTCGGACTCACCGATCGCGGTGACGAGATCGTTCTGCGGGAAGCCACCGGTCCAGAGGAACAGCACCGGGATCAGACCGAGCAGCACCCCGAGGGGGACCAGCATGTTGCGGATCCTGGGCTTGCGCCCCTCCACCGGATCGATGTTCGTGATCTCCTGCCCGGTGGGCGGCTGGGCGCCGTCCCGCATCACCTTGCCGGTCGTTCGGGCCCGGTACTCGGCGGCGGCCATCGGCCCGTACTCGATCCGCGTGAACGCGATCACGACCACCATGGCGAGCGCGAAGATGGCGTAGAAGTTGAACGGGATCGTGGTCAGGTAGGTGACGTAGGAGGAGCCCTCCAGGCCGAGGGTCTCCGACTGGGTGCCGATCAGCCCCATGACGAACACCACCCACGTGGACACGGGGGCCAGCAGGCAGATCGGCGCCGACGTGGAGTCCACGATGTAGGCGAGCTTCTCGCGGGCGACCCGCATCCGGTCGGACACCGACCGCATCACCGACCCCACGGTGAGGGCGTTGAAGTAGTCCTCGAAGAAGATGATCAAACCGAAGAACCAGGTCGAGCCCTGCGCCCCGGCCGGGGTCCGCACCTTGTTCGCGATCGCCGCCGCGAGCGCGTGGGCGCCACCGGTGCGTTGGAGGAAGGCGATCAGGACCCCGAAAAGCCCACAGTAGATGAGGACCGTCGCACTCCAGGGATCTCCCACGTTGGGGATGACGAAGTCCCTGAAGGTCGCCCACAGGCCGAGCAGGGGATTCCAGCCGTTCAACATCGTCGCACCGAGCCAGATCCCCGCGAACAGCGCGGGAACCACGTTCCGGGTGAGGACGGCGAGGACGATCGCGACGAGCGGGGGGACGAGCGACAACGCGCCGAAATCCATAGGCGGGCCTTTCATCGGAAGGGGTCGGTTCGCGATAGGCATCGCCGGGAGGATCCTGGCGTGGGGGCCGACAACGCGAACAGCGGCGAACAACGAGACGATCAGGGCAACACTCGGGCGGCTCGCCCGAAGAGTCAAGCCCTGAGACACCGCCGGTTCGATTCGTGTCCTCCGGGGCGCCGTCGTGTATTGGTCGAATAGCTCGGATCGATGCCTGAGGAGGGTGATGGACGGCGACGGGAAAGGACCCGAACCCGGGGCCGGCCGAGGATCGGCTCTCGAGGTGTTCCGTGTGTTCCTACTGTTGGGCCTCACCTCCTTCGGCGGGCCGGTCGCGCACCTCGGCTACTTTCACGACGCGTTCGTGGTCCGGCGCGGCTGGCTCACCGACCGCACCTACGCCGACCTGGTCGCGTTGTGTCAGTTCCTCCCCGGACCCGCCTCCAGCCAGGTGGGAATGGCGATCGGACTACACCGCGCCGGGTACCTCGGGATGGCCGCGGCCTGGGTGGGGTTCACCCTGCCCTCCGCGGTGCTGATGATCGGCTTCGCCTACGGGGTGGGAGCCCTGGGCGCGGGAGTCGGCGCCGGTTGGCTGCTCGGACTGAAGGCGGCGGCCGTCGCCGTCGTGGCACACGCGGTGCTCGGGATGGCGACCAGCCTCGCGACAGGGAGGCGCCGCGCCACCATCGCGGTGGCCGCGATGGTGGTCGTGCTCCTGCTGCCCACGGCCGGCAGCCAGGTGGTGGCGATCGTCCTGGGTGGCCTGGTCGGGCTGTTCCTCCTCGCCCGCGTCGACGATTCGGACGACACGGCGGAGACCTCGTCCCTGCGTGTCCCCGGACGACGGGTCGCCGTCGCCAGCCTCGCCGTCTTCGCCGTTCTCCTGTTCGGCCTCCCGACCGCGACCGCGCTCGTCTCCTCGCCGACACTGACCCTGGTGGACGTCTTCTACCGGGCCGGCGCGCTCGTCTTCGGCGGGGGGCACGTGGTGCTCCCGCTGCTGCAGGCCGACCTCGTGGGTGCGGGCCTCGTCGACCAGGAGACCTTCCTCGCGGGCTACGGCGCGGCCCAGGCCGTCCCCGGCCCCCTGTTCACCTTCGCCGCCTACCTCGGGGCGGTCATGCCCACGGCCCCGACCGGAGCCCTCGGCGGGACCGTCGCCCTGCTCGCCGTGTTCACGCCCTCGGCCCTGCTCCTGGTCGGTGTGCTCCCCTTCTGGGAGCGACTGCGCGCCATCCCCAGAGCCCAGGGAGCCGTCGCGGGCGCCAGCGCGGTCGTGGTCGGCCTTCTCGCCGCGGCCCTGTACGATCCGGTGTTCCTCTCCGGGGTCACCTCACCCGCCGCCATGGCCCTGGCGGCCGTCGCCTTCCTCGCCCTCGCCGTATGGCGCCTGCCCGCGTGGCTGGTCGTCATCGCAGCGAGCGCCGTCGGATTCCTCGTTCTTTAGGGTGGTTGTTGGGGTTTTTCTCAAGGTGATCCAGTCGAGTGGTTCGCATGGCCGAGGGTCGTTTCCCTGGACGTGCCATCTCCCCGGCTGCGGCAATGGAGCTTGTCCTCGCGAAGCGAACCAGTGCCAGCTGGCCGCCGCGCACAGCCCGCACCTTCGTTTCCAGTCCTCCGCCTGTCTGTCTGCGGGTGGTGGGTGTCAGGTTCTAAAAGTTCTGCGTGCGTTGGGCGGCAAGCTGGCTCGCTCGTAGACGAGCTGCGCCCCATTGCCGCAACCTGGTGAGTGGCGAGCCTCGGGCGCAGAAGCACAGGTCGGCTCACCCCCACGAACGTCCCCTAGCTAACTAGGAGATGGTTGTCCCTCTCCTCGGTGCCGCTCACCGGGGCTTGCGGTTGGCGATTCCCTGCAGTGCGCCGACCGTGAGGGCCCGTGCCTGTGCCTCGCCCGGGCACTGGTGCGGGCCCGCGCCGAAGCTGAGATGCCGGTCGGCGTCGGGACGTTCGGGCCAGAAAAACTCGGGATGGTTGAACACGTCTGGGTCCCGATTGGCGCTGCCGAGGTCGAGCTCCACGACGTCTGGGAGTCCGGGATCCTCGGTGCGGCCGCTCTTGGCGGTAACGCGCCTGCGGGTGAGTCGAACCGGGGGGTCGTGGCGCAGGACTTCGGTGAGGAACGCTTCCGGTGCGTCCGTCGCGCGCCACGCCTCCCACCGGTCGGCCACATTCTCGATGAGGGCCGCGGTCGCGTCGCAGGCCTGGATCATCAACCCGATCCGCGCGGCCGTGTCCTCGTCGGCGCCACCTCCTCCAGCGCGTACGAGCCGGGCGACCGCGGCGTCCGCCGCCGTGTCGGGCACCGTGTGTGGATGGTAGACGCGGGCCACCGCCCGCACGTCCTCGGTGACGTCTCCTGTGAATCCCAGCTCCTCGGCGAGCACTCGGACCGGGACCGTCCGGGCGACGTGGCGGATCCCGTCGGCCCAACCGATGTCTTGGGTGAGAGCCGCCTCGGCGTACGTGGCCGCACGCTCCCGCAATCGGGTCGTGGACGGGTTCGTGAGCATCGTGGTGACGGCCGCGCGCCGACGTGAGTGTTGTTGGCCGTCGCAGAATCGGACCACGTGTGTGCGAAGCCAGTGCACGTGCGGGGCGTGGGAGCCGTCGTGATCCCGTGGCACCTCGAACTCGGATGGACAGGTGAGGGCGTCGCGGACCTGGGCATGGGTGGTGATCGCCATGCCGGAACCCTAGGTCCGGTTCGGTTCGGTGGTGGGCGAACCGTCCCGGCGGCACACTGGAGGTCATGAGCGCGGAGAGCGTAGTACTCGCGGACCTCGCCTCACTCGTCGCCGACCGTACGCGGGCGTCGGTGTGTACAGCGCTGTTGGACGGGCGGGCCTGGACGTCCGGGGAGTTGGCCCGGTACGCGGGGGTCGCCCCGTCCACGATGAGTGAACACGTGACCCGGCTGATCGCGGGTGGTCTCCTGGTCGAGGAACGCCAGGGACGGCACCGATACGTCCGTTTGGCAGGCCACGAGACCGCGGAGTTGCTGGAGCGGTTGGGGTGCGTGGCCGGCCCGGCACCCGAGCCGGTCGGTGGGTTGCGGCGGGTGCGGGCGAACGAGGCCCTGCGGAGGGGACGAACCTGTTATGACCATCTGGCCGGACGGCTGGGTGTCACCCTCACCGACGCACTGAACCGCACGGGGCTGCTGGACCAGGGCACGGGCTTCGCGTTGACGAACGCCGGCCTGGACTGGTTCGTCGACGGCATCGGTATGCCTCCCCCAAGCGCGCGGACGCGTCGCCCCCTGGCGCGCGCGTGCCTGGACTGGACCGAACGCCGCCCCCACCTGGCGGGAGCGGCCGGTGCGTGGATGTGCGACTACCTGCTCGACGCCGACGTACTCACCCGTTCACCGGCCTCCCGCGCCGTACGCCCCACACGTACCGGCGCGGACACCCTGCGCGACCTCTTCGATCTCACCGACGAAGAGATCGGCGATATCGCCGGTGACGCCCCACGACGGCGCGTCGACGTTCACGACCGCCTGCCACCGGGATCGGGCGGGCCGGCGTCACGGGGCGGTCGCGGTATCGGACTTCGCGGACTGGATCAGTGTGAACACGTGTGACCGCAGCTCGGCGTAGCGGGGCAGGCTCTTGGTCGTCACTTGGTCTCGTGGCTGGGGCAGGTCCACCGCCAGGTTCTCCCGGACCGTCGTTGGTGCCCCGGAGAGCACGATGACCCGGTCGGCGAGGTAGACGGCCTCGTCGATGTCGTGGGTGACGAAGACGATCGTCGTGCTGTACTGGTCGCGAATCCGCAGGACGAGGTCCTCGAGCTCGATGCGGGTCTGGGCGTCGACGGCGGCGAACGGCTCGTCCATCAGGAGAACATCGGGCTGGTAGGCGAGTCCCCGGGCGATGGCGGCACGCTGTTGCATGCCACCGGACATCTGCCACGGATAGAGCGACGACTTGCCCTCCAGACCGACGGACGCCAGCGCGCGTTCCCGGCGTTGCGAGCGTTCCGCCTTCGCGTACTTGTTGCGCATGGGAAGGTCCACGTTGCGGCCGACGGTCATCCAGGGCAGCAGCGACCGGCTGTAGTCCTGGAACACGACCGCCATCCGTTCCGGTGGCGCCACCACGGCCTCGCCCTCGAACTCGACGTCGCCGGCGGACCTCCCCAGCAGTCCGGCGAGGCATCGAAGCAGAGTCGTCTTCCCCGAACCCGACGGTCCGACGACGCACACGAACTCGCCCGCCGTGACCTCGAAGGAGACGTCGGAGAGAACCAGGTGGGCATCGCGTCCGGCGCCGTACTCCTTGCGTAGCCGCGAGACGCGCAGCAGCGCGTTGGCGGTGGTTGACTCGGACATGTCATTCCTTCCCGGTCGCGGCGTGCATTCCGTGCTGCCAGGCGAGCGCCCGCCGTTCCACCCGAAGGAAAAGCAGCGAGGCGAGGTAGCCCAACGCTCCGAGCAGCAGGGTTCCGGCCCAGGTGTCGGCCACCTCGAACGTCTGTTGGGACAGCAGGATGTAGTAGCCGATCCCGTTGGTCGAGCCCACCATCTCCGCGACCACGATGAGGATGATGGACAGTTGCAGGCTGGTTCTGAGCCCCGCGAAGATCTGCGGGCTGGCGCTGGGGAGTACGACGAACACGAGTTGCTGGAAGAACGTCAACCGGTAGGACCTAGTGACGTCCTCGAGTTGGGAGTCCAGGCCGCGCACGCCGTCGGTGGTGCTCAGCAGCGTCGGCCACACGGCTCCCAGCACGATGATGAAGATGTTCATCGGCGCCCCGATACCGATGAACAGGATCCCGAACGGAACGAGTACCGGACCGGGCACCGAACGCAGGAACAGCACGAGCGGAGCGAGGAGTGCCCTGGCCGTGCGGTTCATCCCGAGGACGATCCCGCCACCGACGCCCAGGATGGACGCGATGGCGAACCCGGCCAGGAACTTGCCGACGCTGGGAAGGAGGTCGGAGACGAACCGGTCGATGATCCACTCGTTGACCAGGGATTCGGTGATGACCTGGAGTGGTGGGAGGTAGACGGGCGTGCTCCCGCTGGAGGCCACCCACCACACGGTGACGACTCCGACGGGGAGCCACGATCGCAGGAGGAGAGTCCGCGGACGTGATCGACGGCGGGTCGTCATGTCGCCTCACTTCGCTGGGACGGGTGCCAGAAGAGCAGGGAACGCTCGGCGGCGCGGAAGATCAGGTTGATCGCCATTCCCAGGACGCCGGCCGTCAGGATGTAGGCGTACATGACCGGCAAGAGTCCGTTCGCCTGGGCGACGGTGATGGTCTGCCCGAGGCCGGCCGCCCCACCCACCAGTTCGACGACAACGGCGACGATGACCGCGAGCGAGGCGGAGATCCGCGCACCCGTCAGGGCGAAGGGAGTCAGGCTGGGCAGGTGAACGCACTTCAGGGTCAGATACCACCCGAGTCGGTAGGAGCGTGCCATCTCCAGGGCGACACCGTTCGTCTGCCGCAGGCCGTAGAGCATCTGGGTCAGAAACGGCCAGAGGGCCCCGAACGCGACGAGTGAGATCTTCATGGTCGGAGCGGGTCCCCACAGCAGGAGACCGAGCGGGATCAGGGCGATGGGTGGGATCGGCTTCAGGAACTCGATCACGAAGAAGGTCGACTCCTCGACCGACCTGATCAGCCCGATGAGGAACGAGGCGACGGATCCGATCGCGACCGCGATCGCGAGGCCGGCCAGGGCGCCGGACAGGGTCGCCCACAGGTCCGTCCAGTAGTTGGCCCCGGAGACGGCCTCGCCCCACGCACCAAGCACCGCCCCGGCGCTGGGAATGACGTTGGGATCCACCACGCCGACCCGAGTGAGCGACTCCCACAGCGCGATCACCGCGACGACGGCGCTCACTCCGAGAGTCCACCGGGTGACGGCGCTGTGTTCCGCGCGTCCCGGAACGCGGCGAGAACGGGACGCGGTTGGTGTCTCAGTCATCGTGGATCACCGTCGCGATATCGATCTGCTGCTCAAGGAACCCGTTCGCGGCCATCACGTCCGCGACCGACCTCAGACTGTCGGTGCTGAGCTCGCTGCCGTAGGACGGCAGTCGCATCCCCGCCGCGTCCTGTGGATCCATTCCGCCGTGTGTGACGAGGACCTCCGCCACCAGCTCCGGATCCTCGCGCGCGTGTTCGCCCGCCTGGTGGATCGCTAGGGTGAAGTCGTCCACGAGCTCGGGATTCACGTCGATGAAGGGCTGCGCGGTGAAGTACAGGGTGGTGGTGGTCTCCGGCGAGAACGCTTGTGAGTAGAGGCCGGTGAGACGCTCGTGCTCGGTGCCCTCACCCTGGGAAAGGAAGGGCTCGGTCATCGCGGCCGCGTCCACCCGTCCACTCGACAGGGCGCTCACCATGTCCGGGAACGCCATGGACACGAAGGTCACGGCATCGGGGTCACCGCCGTCGTCCCGGATGACCTGCCCGGCCGCGACGTGGGGCAGCGCGGCCAGCGCGTTGACCGCCACGGTCCGCCCCTCAAGGTCCGCCGGGCGCTCCACGTCACTGCCGGTGGGGATGACCAGAGCCGTCTCATCGTCCTCCTCCACGGAGTTCAGGGACGAGCTGGCCAGCGCCCGCACCGGGATGCCCTTCTCCACCGCCGCGAAGAAGGGGGACGTCGCGGCCGTCCCGATCTGGAGCTGACCGTTGAGGACGGACGGAGCCACCGCCGCGGCGTTCTGCATGATGTCCAACTCGACGTCGATACCGCGTTCCTCGAAGTAGCCCTCCTCCATCGCGATATAGAGGGGAGCGAAGGAGGCGGTGGGGACGACCCCGATCCGGATCGAATCCTCCTCACCGATCTCGATCGCGCTTCCTTGCCCTACCCCACAACCGGTGAGCGCGAGGGAGCCCACCATGGCCACGGAGAACACTCGCCGGCCCCACCCTTCGCCACGCGGGTGGCCGGCCGTCGCGGGGGGCGTGTCTCGCCGCACGGACCTCATCGCGCCCCCTCTCGGCGGGTTGTGGCGCGCGAAGGCGGACCGGAGCACGTGACACGAACGTCTCGCCCGCCCCCGCGGAGTCGCCGGAACATGTGCACCTCACAGACCTTGGGTCGAGGCCAGGTCGCTCGGCATCGGCTGAGCACGGCCTTCGCCGGACATCGTGAACCGCGTCACCCTACGAAGATCGAAAGTCTTCCATTGAATGGAAGACTTTCGATGCGGCGGCTCCACACCTTCGACCCTGTTCGGGGCGCGCACACTCCGTGCGCGGAGCACGGGTGAGTCATGGAACAGAGGGAGTGGATACCTGTATGGAGGTCGTGACGTTGGGGGTCGCGGCGGGCCCCGCCATTCGCACCCCCGAGGCGGGGATCGCCACCGCGGTCGTCGTGAACGGTCAGAGCTACCTGGTCGACTTCGGCATCGGGTGTACCCGGGCGGCGCGCACCGCCGGACTGACGGGCCGGGACTTCCGCGCGGGCTTCGTCACCCACCTGCACTCCGATCACGTCGCGGAACTGCCGGCGTTCCTGCTGTGGAACTGGGGGCGACCCGTCGACGGGTTCACCACGCCCTTCACCGTCCACGGACCCGCCCCGGACCCGCGCGAGGGCCGGCCCCGCGGTGGCACCAAGGCGATGGTGCGATCGGTGCTGGACGCCTTCTCCTATGACATCGCCGTCCGTACCGAAGACGAGGGGCGTCCCCCACTGGACAGCCTGGTGCGAGTCCACGAGATCACGCCGACCGACACTTCGGGGCCCATCCCCGTCTACACCGACGAGCACGTGACCGTAACCGCGGTGCTGGTCGAGCATCCACCGGTGTTCCCCGCGTTCGCCTTCCGGTTCGACACGGCGGACGCGTCCGTGACGCTGTCCGGAGACACGGCGGAGTGCGAGGCCCTCGTCGAGCTCGCCGGGGGAACCGACGTCCTGATCCATGAGGCGGTCGCTCTCGACTATTACCGGGACCGAGGGTTCGACTCGGCGTTCCTGCGGCACCAGGAGCGATCGCACACAACGCCACAGGGAGCGGGGCGGATCGCACGGCGCGCGGGAGCGCGTCGGCTCGTACTGTCGCACCTCGCGGGGATCGCCCCGCCGGAGTACTGGCGGAGGAGCGCCGAGGAGACGTTCGACGGTCCCGTCTCCGTGGCGAGCAGCGGGGATCGATTCGTCGTCAGCCCACCGTCGGACTGATCCCCCCGCCCGGGAGATCCCGGGGGACGTCCACCGAATGCCGCAACTGCCTGGTGATTCCCCGGGCCGCGACCTGCAGGACAGGGACGATGGCCCCGGGGTTCACCGCGTGACCCATGACGACCACCCCCAAGGCGGCGACCACACGCCGGTCCGCCCCCGTGACGGGGATCGCCACCCCCGATGTCCCCACCGCGGCCTCGCCGGAGGTGGTCGCGTAGCCGCGTCGGCGCACTGTGGCCAGTTCACGGCGTAGCCGCGCGGGTTCCACCTCCGTCTGCGGCGTGTATCGACGTGGCTGGTCCAGGGCCCGGGAGACGATCTCCTCGTCTTCGGCGTAGGCCAGCAGGACCTTGCCGCCCGCGCAGGCGTGCGCGCTCATCCGCTCGCCGACCCGCAACACCGCCTGACCGACGTCCGTCCCGCCCAGACGCTCCAGGAGAAGGGCCGAGCCACCGTCCAGGGTGAAGAGGTTGACGACGTTCTTCGTGACCTGCAGAACATCCTGCATGTAGGGCCGGGCGACCTCGTTGAGTCCACGATGGACGGGAGCGAGGAGTCCGAGACTCCAGATGCGGTGACCGATCTGGTAGACCCCATCCGTGCGGACGAGCGCTCCCCACGTCACCAGCTCGGCCACGAGGCGGTGGGTGGTGGCCAGGGGCAGCCCCGAGCGTCTGGAGATCTCGCTGAGGGTGAGGGCGACGTGGCCGACGTCGAACGTGCCGAGCACGCTGAGGGCCCGACCGGTGACGGATCGGGGGGACTGGTTGACTGCGCCGCACATGCTGGTCCTCCTAGCGCGAGGGTAGTGACCCGCGCTCCCGGAATGGACGACGACGCAGGTGAAACGGCCGCTATCGGTCAGTAGGAACCGCTGGTGCGGGGGCATGGCCTGCACGGACATGGGCTAACGTGACCCGTTATGGGCATGCTTGGCGACTATCCGAACGAACCTCCGCCGCAGTACCCGGTGGGCGGGCCACAACGCGGGAACCGCGCGATCGGTATCACTGTCGCCGTTCTGGGCGGACTGACCCTGGTGCTCACCGTCATCGTGGTCATCGTTCTGGTTCTGCGCCTTCAGTCGTCGGACGAGGGCACCACCGCTGACGACATCCCCATTCCCCCGGTCGAGTCGGAGGAGAGCGCCTCGGAGGAGGGGCCCGAGGACGCGGACGACGACGAGGAGGACGAGCCCGAGTCGGACGAGAACGCGCGGGTCTCCGCCACGATCGAGGGGTGGCAGGGGGTCGCGGCGCAGCGTCGCCCGTTGGAGTACGACGTCCCCTCCGATTGGATCATCGAGAGCCCGGGCATGCTGCACGGATTCGAGGAGGAGGACCCCGACGCCCCCTTCGGCTACAGTCCGCGCGTCACGATGTCCGGCGTGTCCTACTTCCCGTCGCGCGAGGACGGGTGTGAGGAGACGGGGCCCGGTTCGGGCAAGGTCGGAAGCTCCGGCATGGGGGAGATGGTCGACACGGCGAGCGGTGCCGAGGCGATGGCGACGGAGTGGGCCGAGGCCGCCTACGAGCACGACGACGGCGCCCCCCAACTGTCGGCCGCGGAGGTGAGCCCCTTCGAGGCCAACGGCCTGGAGGGCCACATCGCCACCGTCGACGTCGTCCCCAGCGCCGCCGACTGCTATCCCGAGTCGGCACAGGTGAACGTGGCCAGCGTGGAGTTCCCCGACGAGAACGACGTCTACAACTTCATCCTCTACGCCGACACCAGCGGCTCCGTGGCCCCCGAAGCCGACGACGTCGAGACGATCCTCACCACCCTCCGCCCACAGGACGGCTGGGTCGACCCGGACGACTGATAGGGGCCCGTGCGCCAGACGACGAAGCTGTCCGCTAGCGGACAGCTTTCGACGCTGGGCTGGGCTCGGCGGCGGGGAAATGTAATCACCCAGCGTTACCCAGTCCTGGTCCCGCGCCTCGGGGACGGTGGCTAGCGGTAGGCATTGCTGTCTTGGACTAGAAAGCGCGTGTGGGTTTCCTCGGTAGCATCCCGGGGATGCGTAGTGGCTGGGTTGCTTGCACTGTCGGGGTTGTGGGTGTTCTCGCGTTGTCGGGGTGTGGGGTTGTCGGGGGTGAGGGGGAGTTGGATATCTATGCGTTGGAGCCCAACGAGATCAGCCCGGACGAGCTCGTGACGTGTGAGGGCGAAGAGTGCGAGGAACCGGGAGCGCTGCGCTGGTCCCTCCCGTTGGACGGCGAGTACGTGGTGCCGTTCGAGTACGACGAATACACCGCGATGCTGCCGATCGAGACCTTGGAATTCACATCGGGGCCGATAATGACGCACAGAGATGGTGTTGTGTTCTTGGGGGAACGGGACATCTTGATGGCGGTGGACGCTAACACCGGAGAACGACTCTGGCGGGAGAGTATGGAGTCGGAGCATCTTCGGAGCATCGAGCGGCTTCACGTGACTGACGCCGGGGTGCTCGTGAGTGGGAACCGGCCTCAGGGGGAGGGGAGAGGCATGGTGCTAATCGACGTCGAAAGCGGCACCGGCCTGAACACCTTCGATGACGAATGGCGGAGCGCCTGGGTCCAGCGCGTCGACGGGAACCGCGTTTTGCTGAGCGCCGGCGCTGATCTCTACATGATGGGGGACGCGGAGTCCGGAGAGATCCTCTGGAGTGCGGAAGTCGATGAAGACGAGAGGATCATCAGCGGACCTCTCGACGGGGTTCTGTATGCGGCGGACAATCCCGGCAGATCGGGCACCACTATTCTTTCGTCCCTATCCCGGATCGACGGCGAGACCGGACAGGGGTTGGGGAGAGTCGACCTCTCAGATGAGGCAAGAGCCCCTCGTCCAGCGCGGTCGTTTACGGGTACGCAGGAGGTCATCCTCTCCCGACTGGAGTGCGACGTGGAGAAGTGTGAACCGGGCGGAATGTCGGTGGTGGACGGCGAGACCGGTGAGCTCTTGTGGGATTCCAGGCCATTCGCCTTCGACGTGGCAGAGGAAGATGGCCGTTGGCTGGTGAATCTCCGAGAAGGTGACGACGTCCGCATGGTGGATGCCCGAACGGGGGAGGCGGTGCGCGAGGACACCCCGGATGCAATGGAGAACGTAGGTAGGTTGCGAACGGAACTCGAATATCCCGATGGGTATGGTGATCCACGTCGTCAGGTGGCGCTTCGGTTTCCCGGACAGGACGCGACGGCGTGGGACGGGGACGTCATCGGTCCCGAACTCCTAAGCCCCGGGATCGACAGTGAGAACGGACCGATCGCCATGGTGTACGGGTGCGCACCGGACGGCTTGGAACCCGAACCGTCGGACACATCGCGGCCGGGCAGTCTCTGTGTGAAACCACGCCTGTTCGCGATTGGTAGCTGACCCGATCATGCCCCGCATCGAGCGTCTAAGCACACACTGAGTGTTGTTTCGGTTGGGTTGTGGGAATCACTATCCGTGTTTCCTCCCCAGACGATATGAGGTCGATCGTGCTCGTCCATTGCCATCTCCATCATCTGCGGGTCTACCGACAGGGGAATGAGCGGGACCTCGGTCGTATTGCGGCACCCTGAATCGGCGCAAGACACGAACATCAGTCGCTCATGCTCCGTGTCAAAGGTCGCGACTTGCGGCAGACCCTCGGAGTCCAGTTCCAGAGCGGGCGCGGGGCGCCTCCAGCCCGGGCCGGTGATTCTTTCGCTCGAGAAGTCGTCGCACGACAGATCCGTACAGGCAACGAAGTGGATCGCACCGTCCACGGCAGCTCGGTAGGCGAGCATCGGCGATCCATCAGGCGTTACTTCGACGGAGGCGCCAACACGACTCCAGGGAGTGTCATCTATCTCCACGGGGAGTGGTTCCGCGACCTGGGTCACCACGGGGTCCTCACATCGAAGATCCGAGCAGGTGATGAGATTGACCTCTCCGGTTGTGCCGTCAACTCCCGAAAGGGCGAACTCGTCGTCAGGTCCTACGGCTACATCAAACGAATTGCTTCGGCTTGCTGCGTAGCCGATCGGCACTGTGGGTAGCTGTATAGTATCCAGATCCGCGCAGTCGGAATCTAGGCAGTGAAGGGCTTGGAGTTCGTGGTTATCTTCGTCGTAGTTTTTCGTCAGTGAAACGACGAGAAATCCATCGTTCGTCGTTGTCAATACTGTTTGATGTTCACTCACGTAGCCATCATCGGGGATCAGTGTTGTGTGTGTGTCGACCCACCCTTCCGGCGTCTCAGGGCAGAAGTCTTCGCACGCCCAGAGTTGGAGTCCGGGGTTCGCGTCTTCAGCCGGTCCGTACTCAGTCCACTGTGCGAAGTAGGCGTTTTCCTGAACGAACACCGCGCTTCTTCCGTCAAGCGAATGCGGTTCGTCGGCTTGAACGGAGTCGCATTCAGGGTCGCAGGAGATGACCCTACGCTCATCTGGGGTTGAGACGGCGAGTTGCGTTTTGTCGTCCTGTGGAAGAACCGCAATAGCGCTGTCGCGAGGTGGAACCCCGTCGACCGGCTGGTGGGTAACCAACGCCGCTCCTGCCGGGTTAAGCAAGGCCGTTGTGGGCAGAAGCGCGAGAAGCGCGATCGCAGCGGCAAGAACCGACAGGGGTGCGGGTCGCCATCGTGGGGGAGTGGCCGATTTTGGGAGTTGCCGCTGAGTTTGGGAAACGTCGAATCGTCGACGGTCGGGGAGTCCCTCTCGCGGTCGCTCGAGGTCGAGGAACACCGGCGCGGTCAGTAGTAGCACGATGAGCGGCCACAACAGGGCTGTCGCCACCGAGGCCACGATTAGGGGCGCCGTGCCCGCCCACGAATACGGCAAACCCAACTGGGGCAAGCCCCAGGCTGGTCCCGTGGTGGCGCCGTATCCCAGACCGAACGCGGCGAATACGAAGGTGGCGTGTGCGATGCGTTGGTCGAGTCCCATGTTCCAGGCTGCGCCGAGTGATCGGAACAGTCCCTTGTTTTCCAGTAGGGCGACCGGAAGCGCCACCACGACCCACGCGAAGTAGAGGAGTGGCAGCAGGCCGACGAGGAGCCCCCAGACCGGGCTCTCGACCTCAAGGTCCAACAGCGCGACGATCCACCCGCCGAGTATGAATGCCGCGACCACCACGACTACGACCAGCAGCCACCAGATGAGGATGGCGGGCACGCGCCGCACCGCGCGGCGCAGAGCCGCCGCAGGGGTGACCTCCTGTCCGAGCAGGCCCGCGCCGCCAATGATGATGCCCGCTCCAAGGGAAACCGCCGCGACGAGCGCGGCCACCACCCCCAGGGTCGCTCTAGCCACAACGACGGGAGTGGCCGATGGGTCCCAGGGGATCGGGACACCGTCGATCACCGCGCCATCCCGGCTGAGCAGCAATAGGAACGTCCAGACTGCCACCGTGACTGGGACGGCGGGCAGCACCGAGACGGTCAGCAGCGTGCGGAAGTGATGCCGATAGGTGCGTCCGACGAGACGGAACAATGGGCGTCGGAGCGTGAACAGCGCTTCGGGAGACGCCTCGTGTGAGTCGTTGCTCGTGTCGGTGGGTTTGGCTTCGTCACCGACCTCGTTCGAGACCTGCGCAGGCGGGGAGTCTCGCTCGGGGGCGGCGGAACCGGCCGGATTGTGGGCGGAGGCGCCTTCCTCGCCTGGCCTCGCCGCAGGATCGCCGTTTGCGGCCACAGCCTCGTGTTTGGTTTCGTCCGCATGGGCATCCTGGTGCTCGCCCGTCCCGTCGTCCCCAGATGTCTGCGCCACCCACGCTCCTCGCCCTGGATCATTCGTTCCGCCGTGCGGGACCTTACCGAGCGTCCGGCGTGGCTGGGGTTGGGCCCTTATGGGGAGGATCGATCAGCGAATCGCTGGTTCCCCCAGGTCATGTGGCTGTTCAGGGTGGTGGTGTGCTCGGGGGAGGGGTTTAGTGGCCGGATGGCGCACAACTCGGCCCGTTCCGGACATCACTCGATCGTGCGAGGTCCGTAGGCGGCCATGAAGACGCGGACGGCGTCGTGGGCTTGGGCGCGGAGTTCGGTGTCGGTGGGGATGGCGGAGTCGCCGAGGAGCATGGCGCGGTTGACGGGTTCTCCCATGACCAGCCAGTTGAAGTGGGTGGCCGCGGTCGTGGGGTTGTCGACGCGCAGGAGGCCGCGGGCGGCGATTCGGGTGAAGGACTCGGCGAGGGCGTCGACCGCGCGCTGGGGGCCGTGCTCGTAGAGGACACGTGCCAGGTCGGGGAAGCGGCTGACCTCGCCGACCACCAGTCGGCGCAGGCTCATCAGCTCAGGCGTGAGGACGACGCTGAGCTGACGGTAGGCGTAGGAGGAGAGGTAGGGGACGACGTCCTCGGCGAGCTCCGGTTCGGGCAGTTCGAAGTGCACGTGGTCGCCGGCTTCCCGCGTTCTGCGGGTCACGATCTCGACGAACAGGGCTTCTTTGTTGCCGAAGTGCTTGTAGATGGTCTGCTTGGACACACCCGAGCGGGACGCGACCTCGTCCATGTTGGTGGCGAGGTACCCGCTGACAAGGAAGATCGCCTCCGCCGCGCTGAGGATCGCCGCACGTTTTCGGTCTGACCTGCTGGGGGAGTGGGGCGCGTCGTCGGGCCGATGCGATGGTTTCGTCATCCTGAGGATCTCTGGGTTCGTTGTTCGCGGAGGTTGCGTTCAGTACTGTACCGTCCAGTACCGGTATAGTACTGAACGGTCTAGTTTGATTGGAGTCGTGATGCATCTTCAGTTCGCCGAGCTTCCGGTGTTCGACCAGGACCGCGCCAAGGCCTTCTACGCGGACAACCTCGGCTGTCAGGTCGTCGCCGACGTGCCCATGGGGGATGACGGCTGGCGGTGGATCGAGCTGGGGTTCCCCGGGGCGAGGACCACGCTGCACTTCCACGTGCGCCCGGACGAGGAACCGTCCGCCGGACCGGTGCTGGTGCTCATGGACGACGACGTGCCGGCGCGTGTGGAGGAGCTTCGTGGTCGGGGTGTGGAGATCGTGACGGAACCGCACGAGACTCCCTTCTCCCAGGGCGGGCTCGCGGCCGAGTTCCGCGACAGCGAGGGAAACCGCATCATGCTCAGCGCCCTCTAGACAACGCTTTCCGACCACCAACTCTCGAACGCCGAGGAAGAAGCCATGGCCATCGACAGCTCCGGCGCGGACCGCTCCACCACGATCGAGGTGCCCGGCGCCCACCTGTACTACGAGGCGCGGGGCGCCGGCCCACTCCTGTTGCTGATCCCCGGAGGCCCCCAGGACGCGGGAGTCTTCACCGACCTCGCCGGGGAGCTGGCACACTCCTACACCGTCGTCTCCTACGACCCGCGAGGGAACTCGCGCAGCCCGCTCACGGGGGAGTGGACGGACCAGGACGTGGACCTCCACGCCGATGACGCCGCGCGTCTGATCACCGCGGTGGGGATGGGACCGGCCCACGTCCTCGGAACCAGCGGCGGGGGCCAGATCGGGCTCAGTCTCGCCGCGCGCCACCCGGAGTCGGTGCGCTCCCTCCTGGCGCACGAGCCGGCCTGCGCGCTGATGCTCGATGACCCTTCCGAGGCGCTCGCCGCGGACCACGCGGTGTACGACACCTACCTCCGCCACGGGGTGGACGCGGCGATGGCGAAGTTCTTCCGCGACAATGCGCTGGACGACCCGGATTCCGGCGAGACGGCGACGGCGACGGCGACGGAGGGGGAGGAGGAGGGGGAGCAGGAACCGGACGCGCTCTCCGCGGAGGACGTCGCCACCTTCGAGCGGATCGCCGGGAACTTCGAGTACTTCCTCGCCCACGGCCTCCTACCTCTCTCGACCTACCAGCCCGACGTCGCTCGGCTCAGGAACGGACCGGTCCCGGTCGTCGTGGGGTTGGGGGAGGACTCCCAGGGGCAGCTCATCGACGAGATCGGTCGCGCGCTCGCCGCCGCGCTCGACGTCACTCCCGTGATCTTCCCCGGCGACCACGTCGGATACGGGCCGCACGCCGCGGAGTTCGCACGGGTCGTGGAGCGAGTCCTCGCGGAAAGCACGCATCCGGCATAAAGGAGGAATCCCGCGAGGACCACAGGGCGAAATTCCCATCCTGTTCCCCCTACACCCGCCTTTCTCCGGGAAACGGCGGGGCGAACTCCGAGAATGGGCATCGTCCCTCGTGGGAGCGGCATTCGAACAGGAGGTGAAGTCTCCGAAAAATGGCCGCGGCGCGGGCAGAAATCGCACTCTCCGGTGTGGTCCGATGGCGCCATGTCATCAATGAGAACCACCACGTCACTCCGCCGCCTCGTCTCCGCCACGCTGCGTCGTATTGACGACAGGTCGCCCGCCACACGGCGAGGCCCGCGCCGGAAGCGACGCGGACCGGACGACGAGGACCTGGGTACGGAGATCGCGGAGCTCCGCGAGCAACTCGACGCGCTGCGCGCCCAGATGCACTACATGGAGCTCCTGTTCGGCCCGACCGGAGGGCGAGGGGACCGTCGTCCCTCGCGCAAGGCCATCGCCACGCTGGAAGGCCAGATCTCGGCGGTCACGGGTACGGAGGACCCACACATCGCGGTCGTCCAGGCGTACGGCTCGCTGGTCGAGGCAGAGATGCGGGGCGTCGGCCGGATCGCCGGCGGATCGATGAACGTGCTCGGCAAGCTGGTCACCACGCCGATGCTCGAACCACCGAACGGGGAGGTGCTGGAGATCGGGTCGCTGTACGGCCTGTTCTCCTGCTGCTTCGCCCGCGAACTGGTGCGCTACGGAGTCGACTACCACCTGACCCTGGTCGACCCCCTGGCCAGTGTGCAGATCCAGCCAGGTCGCAGGAACGGCGTCGACCGGTCGGGATCGCCGGTCTCCGAGGAGGTCCTGCGCGCGAACCTGTCCCTGGCTGGAGTGCCGGCGGAACGGGCCCGATTGCACAAGGGATACTCCACCGACCCGGAGGTCCGCTCCGCCGTGGGCGACCGGGAGTACGGGGTGGTGATCATCGACGGCGACCACAGCGCCGAGGGGGTGCGGGAGGACCTGCACTGGGTGATGGACCTGGTCACCGAAGGCACCGTCGTCGTTCTCGACGACTACGGCGACAAGAAGTGGCCCGGAGTCCAGGAAGCCACCGACGAGTTCCTGCGGACCTCCGACCGGTTCGACTTCCTGGGAGCCGTCGCCACCAGCGCCTTCCTACGCGCCCGAGCGTGAGCCGGGCCGGTCACCGGCTACTCGCGGGGGAGGCCCCCGCACACGGTGTCCGACACCCTCCCGAACGGTTGCGCCCTGACCCGAGCGTGTTCGGGCCACGCCCGCGGAGTTCGCGTCATAGCGGGAAGACGTCCAGCGCGAACCCGTCGTGCTCACTGGAGGCGACCGGTCCGTTGTCGTCACCACGGAATACGGCTTTGTCCCCACTGATGCGTTGACTGGCCGGTGGCGCGTCGGGAGCCGCCACCACCTCGTCCCCGATCGCGGCCGGGCCGGAGATCTCGACGCGTTCGCGCTCACTCACACGACCATGATCATCCTGGCCCCGCTCCCCACCGACGCGCCAGGGGGTGGCCACGTGCGGTCCCCCGAGCTGTGGCGACTTTCGCCTCTCGGGAAACGCTGTGGAGCCCCTTTCACCGCTCTGTGGTGCGCAAACAGTCGGGGCGAGTTCGGTGAATTGTTGGCGAAGTGCGGTGTGAAACCCTCGATTATCCCGGAATCAGTCACTTACCGTGGCGGCGTTCGGGGTCTCCGCGTTGGGGTCCTCGAGTCGGTGTCCTTGTCGCTCAGTGAAGGGCCAGGCAATGTGGCGGCTGAACAATCCGGTGCGGCGGTACGCCTGGGGTTCGACCACGGCGATCCCCAAATGGTTGGGCGTTGAGCCCGACGGGCATCCTCAGGCGGAGCTGTGGATGGGCGCCCACACGTCCGCCCCGAGCGAGATTCTGACCGAGACCGAGGACACCACCCTCGAGGCCGCCATCGCCGCGGACCCCAAGCAGTTGCTGGGGGAGGACGTCATCCTCCGGTTCGGTGAACGTCTGCCCTTCCTGCTCAAACTGCTGGCGGTGCGGGAGCCGCTGTCCTTGCAGGTCCACCCGTGCGCGGACCGGGCCCAGGCCGGATACACCGCCGAGAACACCACTGACGTTCCCATCGGCGCGTCCCACCGCAACTACCCCGACCCCTTCGCCAAACCCGAGCTGGTCGTCGCACTCGAGCCGTTCGACGCGCTGTGCGGCTTCCGTTCGCCCCACGCCGCCGCGGCCGAGGTGCGCGGACTCGTCTCACCGTTGGCCCGGGAACTCCACACGGACCTGACCCAGCGCGACACCGCAAGCGCCCTGCGCGCCGCCATGCGTCGGCTCCTCACCCTGGACGAGTCCCGGCGCGAGACCGACGTCGTGGATCTCGTCGCCGAACTCGGTGAGCGGATGGACAACGCGTCCGACGGTCCCGCCCAGAGCAACATCCTCGTCACGCTGGAGCTCGCCGAACGTTACCCCGGCGACCCCGGTGCCATCGCCGCACTGCTCCTCAACCACGTCACGCTGACCCCCGGCGAGGCCATGTTCCTTCCCGCCGGGAACGTGCACGCCTACCTGCGGGGTACCGCGGTGGAGATCATGGGCTGCTCGGACAACGTGCTGCGCGGTGGACTCACCCCGAAGCACATCGACGCCGAGGAGTTCCTCGCCGTCGTCGACTTCAGCTGCCTGGACTCCACGGTCACTCGGCCCGAGGCCCACGGTCCCCGACACGACTACACGCCGGGCGTCCCGGAGTTCGCCCTGTCCGTGATCGACGTCGACTGGGAGACCAACGCCGACGCCGAGACACACGACGCCGTGCTGCGGGGCCCGGCCATCGTCTTCAGCCTCTCCGGCGAAACCCGCCTCACCAGCGTCGCCCCCACCGACCAGGTCCCCCAGCCCGCCGGCGCGTCCACCCTGGCTCTCACACGTGGCGAGTCCGCGTTCGTCCCGGCGTCCCGCGGCCCCGTGGCGCTGAAGGGGCGGGGGAAGGTCGCGGTCGCCACCGTCGGCCCGGCATGACGGTGGCGGGGACCCCGCCCGCGAACGCCTCCGGGGCGGCGTAGCACCCACCGGCCCGTCTCCCGTGCCACGGTCGCCGCACGAGCCTGGCCGCGAGGACGTGGACGTGCCGAGGCCAGGGGCGTCGCGGCATCGGCGGCGGATTGACCTGCGCGGATGTGGTCATTAGGGCCGTCTCCGGGGCGGAGATGGTGTGTTGTTCATCGCCTGTTCAGCCGCAGACAACGAGTGCGCCGACCGGCCTCGTTACCGTTGCGGGTGTGTTGGCCGTCGCGCCGCCTCATCGCTTCCGGGCATCCGCGGACCACACACATCGGGCATCGGCCGCCGGCGGTGTCCACGATCGTCCGCGAACCCGACGGAGGCGACGAGGCACGCCATGCCGAGGAGGGCCCCGTGCACCAAGAGCTCGTTCTGCCCGCTCCCGCGATGGGGGAGTCGGGAATGACCACCGCGACCGCGTGGGTGGAGAGCCCGCTGCAGTTCCTGTCCGTGCTTGAGGCCCACCACACGGGGCACTTCGCGGACCACTGCCGGGTCGTGCCCCGGTCCGGCGCCATCGCCCTGGACGCCACCGTCGCCGAGATCGAGCGCTGGGGCCCGCCGCACCGGTTGACGGTCGCGGCGCAGCAGGACCAGCCGGCCGGCCCGGGAACGGCGTCGGGGCCGTGGTTCGTCGGCGACGCGTTCTCCGGGCAGGTACAGCAGGCGTTGCTGCGCGGCTCGAAGCAGCGCATCGTCATCGTGGATGACGGGCTGGCCACCCTGCACCTGCTGCGACTCCTGGTGCGCCGCACCCCCACACCGTTAGTGCGGGCGCGTGCCGCGGCGTCACCCGCGCGCAGGGCGCTTGGGCTCGCCACGGCGTTGCGCCTCCGGTCGGCCGCCCGCGCCGGGCGCCTCACCGTCTTCACGGTGTTGCCGCTGCCCGACGAGCTCGCGCTGCGGGCGTGGAACCGGGGCATCGACGTGGTACGCCACCGCTTCTCCTGGCTCAGCGCCCAGCCCGACAACCACGCTCCGCGGGAGCGGCGCGTCGTCCTGGGGGCGGCGCTGGCCCGCGACGGCCTCGTGCACACCGAGCCCTACCTTGAGTGGGTCGCCGCCCAGGCGAAAGAGGAACCGGTGGCCTACTTCCCGCACCGGCGGGAGGACGAGCGGACCCTGCGGCCGTTGGCGCGGACCCCGGGCGTGCGGGTCGTCCACGACGGGCTTCCGGTCGAGGTGGGTCTGCGTTCCCTGGGTGTGGACCACCGTGTGGTGAGTCTCCCGTCAACGGCCGTCACCTCGCTGCGGACCCTGCTCGGACCCCGGGGCGTGACCATCGACGCCACGCATGTCCCCGACACGTGGTGGACCGCCCAGGCCTCACCCGAGCTGCGGGCGCACCTGGGTGCGGTCGTCTCCTCCGGCCTTCCGGGAGCGGGCCCGGGCACGGAGGCCTCCGCGTCCGACCCCAGGTGACCCGCACTCCCTCCTCTGCCCCCACACCCACGTCGCTGAGGCCGGAGCCACGCCGGCACCACGCAGAATGGGAGCCCCGACTCGCGCGCGGTGAGCGGGGACCCAACGAAAGGCAGGTTCGTGACCGATCGAGGTGACGTCCACGTCCTGGCGATCGCCGACTCCGACTCCTACCTCAAGTGGTCCGCGGGGCTGCTGGAGGGGCTCCCCGCCGGGTGGAGCGCCGAACTGGTGGTGGTGCGTACTCCCATCGCTCCGTCGGCGACCCAGATGCGGGGAGCGGTGGCCGGAGCGAGAGTCCAGGACGGCCTGCCGCGGCTGTTGTCGGTGCGGGAACTGCGCCGAGTTCTGCGTCGGAGCAGGCCCGACGTCGTTCTGCTGGCGTGCACCGGACCGGTGGTGGACGTGCTCGCCGCCGACATCCGTGCCGTGTCGCGGCCGCGCCCCGTCCTGATGACCGGCCTGCCGGGCATCTCGGTCCCCGCGACCGAGAAGGCATGGACCTACCGGGGCCCGGTCGACCTCTTCGTCGTGCACAGCTCCCGGGAACTCGCTGACTTCCGCGACATCGGAGCGCAGGTGGGCGTGACCGGGTCCGTGGCACTCGCGACCCTGCCGTTCCTGCCCACCCCGGCCACTTGCACCCAGCCCAACCAGCGGGACACCGACCCCGCCACGGAGGAGTCCACGGCCCGGCGCCGCGTAGTGTTCGCGACCCAGGCGAAAGTGCCCGTGGAGCGATCCGAGCGTGAGGAGGTGCTGCGCGCGCTGGCCGATCTCGCCGTCCAGCGGCCCGACCTCGACGTCGTCGTCAAACTCCGGGCACGTGCGCACGAACAACAGACCCACCGCGAACGTCATCACTACGAAACCCTCTGGGATGACCTGGCCGCCGCCGGGGACGTGCCCGCGGACGCGGTGCGGTTCGTCGACGGATCCATGCGGGAACACCTCGCGAACGCCGCCGGGTTCGTCACCGTCAGCTCCACGGCGGCACTGGAGGCGATCGCTCAGGACATCCCTGTCATCGTTCTGTCGGACTTCGGCGTGAACGCGGAGATGATCAACGTCGTGTTCGAGGACAGCGGAGCGCTCGGAACACTGGAGGACTTGCGCGACGCCGCGTTCCGAACCCCGGACCCCCAGTGGAGCGCCGCGAACTACTTCCATCCCCACACCGAGAACGACTGGGCGGACTCCCTGCGCAAACTGGTCGCCCACGCCCGCTCCGGCCCCCTCCCGGACCGTCCCGCCCCGCTGGACGCCCCCACCCACCGGCCCGCCCGCCGCCGCGCCCGCCTACGGTTGACCGTCCCCCCAACTGCCCTACGCACCATCGGCCGCCTCCGCAGACGCGTCCGGAAGCTGCGGGGCTGACCCTCTGCCCAACCCCATCTCACCCCCAGCTCCCCTCACCCCCACCATGATTTCCCCACCCCCATCACGGTGGAGCCACATCGAGCAGGTGGATGTGCACATTCACCTGCTATAGCGGTGCCATCACCACCCGGTCATCCGCTGGATCTCGACATGACGGGACGCGCCGCCTAATCGCGGGTTGCTCCTGTAGGCCAGATGGTGGTGATGGGGAGTCCGTGGCTCTGGGCGGCGGCGATGACGTCGGCGGTGCCGCCGAATCCGCGTGCGGGTTGGCCGTCCCAGACGGCGAGGAGTGTGTCCGCGAGTTGGAGCATGGTTTCGCTGGCGGCCATGTGGGACTGTGCGGTCGACTCCTCGAACTCGAGCCGCAACACCTCGCTGGCATGGGCGAGCAAGTCGTCGTAGACCGGGTGGTGCGCGGCTGGAAGACCGTCTCGATACCCCTGCGCGGGCACGACGACCACCAGGTCCCCGCCGGCGTCGAGAACCGCGCGAGCGAACAACGAATCAGCGCCGTCAGCGAGACAGCTAATCCCGACGAGGTCCGCCACGTCGTAGCGTTCGAGTTCGGCCCTCAGCGCTTGGTCGACGAGCACCTCGGTTGCCAGAGGCAGCAGACGATGGCCGGTCACTGCGATGCGCGTCACGACAAATCCCCTTGGTCGATGTCGGACAAGACGGTGTCGAGTTCCTGGCTAGCTCAGGCTAGCGACAGCGTGGCTTCTGCGTGTGCCGTCAATCAAAGTCCCTCAAGGGGTCACGCTGCGCGTGGCTCTTCATTTGTGGCGGCTTCGGCGCTATGGGGAGTTGGTTGATGGCCTGGTGCCTGGTACTGGCCTCACTTCGGTGGCCCCGGCGGAGCCGGGGCCACCGAAGACCCGCTTCGCTACAGTTCCCCGGTGCGGGCCGAGCGCAGGAACGCGGTCCACTCGCCGGCGCCGAATGCTAGGTGACCGTTTTCGGGGTGCTGGGAGTCGCGCACCGCGGCCCCCGTGGGGAGATCGGCGACCTCCACGCAGTTGTTGTTATTGATCTGGCTGTAGGTCGATTTACGGAAGGGAAGGGTCGAGGACTCGAGAACCGAACGTTCGGTCATGGCTTCACCTCTCGTCGTCGTTCCAGTCTCCCAGGAGTCGCAACACAGCGTGGAGCAGATCTTCAACGGCGAGCGGGGCCACCGAACACCGGGGGCCTAAAGCTCGCCGGTGCGGGCCGAGCGCAGGAACGCGGTCCACTCGCCGGCGCCGAATGCTAGGTGACCGTTTTCGGGGTGCTGGGAGTCGCGCACCGCGGCCCCTGTCGGGAGGTCGGCGACCTCCACGCAGTTAGCCGAGTTGGCGCTGTAGCTGCTCTTGTGCCACGTGTGGCGGAGGCTAGTGGGCATGGTTCCTCCCGGCGGATGAGGGTTGGCCGTGAGGCCACCGTAGCGGGGCGGGATTCTTCTATGGTGGGAACGACGAAGACCCCGGCGCGGAGTGCCGGGGTCTCGGAACGTTTGGTGCCTAGAGTTCGCCTTCGCGGGTGGCGTGGAGGAAGGCTGACCACTCACGTGTGGTGAAGGTCAGGTGGCCCGCGTCGCGATTCATGGTGTCGCGAACCAGAACATCATGCGTGCCCTCGGCGACCTCGACGCAGTTGCCGCCGTGATTCTGGCTGTAGCTGGATGTGTGCCACTTGTTCATGGTGATCACCTTATGGCTTTGAGGAAGTCGATGGTTGCACTGGGCGGCATCGCTTCGGCTTGGAGCTGACCGAAGAGCGTCATCATTGCGTCCACCTGTTCGGGGGCATCGTATTTCTCCCCCTCAACAGCGTTTTCGCAGTAGATGACCGACTGTGCCGTATCGAGCGTACAGATCCGGAACTGGGAGCACAGCCCGGCTGTCGTCGGGGTGTGTGGCAGGATCTGAACCTGTGCCGCTCCCTCATCAACGAGGTTACATATCGCCTTGCGTTGGGCCTCCATCACCTCCGGGTTGCCAACGATCTGATCAAAAACTGTTGCCTTGACGACGAACAGCAACAGTGCTCGTTGTTCTCGGACTACCGAGAGACGGTGCGAGCGTGCCTCCACTAATTCATCGATTGACTCATCAGTCTTGGTGGCATGACGCGCCTTGATCATGGTGCGGGCATAGTCGGGAGTCTGTAGGAGCCCCGGAATCACGGATGGTTCATACTCGCGGATGACCCGGGAACGTTGTTCTAGTAGGACGATGTCTTGGAACCACTCCGGAACCTTGTACTGATCCATGGTGCGTTTCCAGAGTCGAGTCAAGGTGCCATCTGTAGACAGGGCAGCATCAAGGGCTTCCGCTTGATGCTGTTTTGGGGTTCTTGTCCCCCTTTCGATGGCGCTCATCGTGGCCTTCGCCATCAGTGCGCTACGACCTATGTCTGTCTGTGTTCGGCCAGCGACTTCACGGAGTTTTCGGATCTCGGCTCCGAAACGAGCCCACACAGGGTCTGGTGTCTCGCTCATGACTACAGAATTCCATCAAAGTCTCGCGGTGTCTCAAGACTCCATAAATTGCTACGTGCCTGTGGAAAGAATGGCGTCCCAACATCGCCCTTTGCGACTGTAGACCCCGAAACCCAAGGACCCCCGCGACGGATTAGGGCTCCGTCCGGGGGTTGTGGCCACCACTCAATGCAGGAGTGATGACAGTTGTCGATCCTATCTACCCACGATCCGACGGCGGGCTTCGGGCGTCTCGGCGTGACGCGGCGTTCCCGAGGCAGT
This sequence comes from Spiractinospora alimapuensis, assembly GCF_018437505.1. Lineage (NCBI taxonomy): Bacteria > Bacillati > Actinomycetota > Actinomycetes > Streptosporangiales > Nocardiopsidaceae > Spiractinospora > Spiractinospora alimapuensis. The sequence goes on from NZ_CP072467.1 coordinate 4,456,840, forward strand.
GCGAACCGGGTGCGGCCGTTCGTCGCGCGGCTGGTCTCCCAACGCGCGTTGGAGGAGGCCCGGTTCCTCGATTGGGCGGCTGCCCGGCACGAGCACCCGCCCAGCGGGCGGCGGTGGCGCCTGCGCCCCCAAGTGGTGTGGGCCCCACTCCGCACCGACGCCGCACCCACCGTTCCGTTCCGAGCTCTGGGGGGTGTGCGATGACGTTCATGCGGTTCGCCGGCGTCCCGGGAAGCGTCGGCCTGGCATGAGCGTGGGCCGAGTCGGAGCTCCGCAAGCAGGGCGCGACCACGGACGCGATCACCGAAGCGACGCAGATCGTGAGCGAGTTCGCGACCAACGCCATCCGATACTCCCGCAGTGGCCAGCGTGGCGGAACCTTCGTGGTGGACCTCCGCTTCCAGGCGACCCTGGTCCGAATTCGGGTCGTCGACCAGGGAACCGGCTACGCCATGGCTCCGGACTGGGGTGTGATGCCCGACGTCCTCGCTGAGAGCGGGCGGGGACTGGCCTTGGTCGCGGGCCTCGCGGAGAACTACGGCACCGTGACGGAAGCGGACCGGTGCACAGTGACTGCCGATCTCCCGCTCCTCGACCCCGGAGGTCGGCCGTGAACATCCATCCGCCCAACCGGCTTTTGGCACTGCTCACCCCGCACGGCGATGTCTTCTTTCACACTCGAAAACTCCCCAACGGCCAATACGTCCGCTGCTTCAGCATGCGCCAGGGCCCCACGGCCGAATGGCACGGAACCCACTGGAGGATCGACGACCACATCTACGGACCCCACACCGTCGCGACCATCGCCCGCATCCTCACCACCCAATGGACCCCCGATGACGACCGAACCTGAGAACCTCATGACCCCCGCCGAAGTCGCCGCCCGATTCCGCGTCGACCCCAAGACCGTCACCCGCTGGGCGAACCAGGGCAGACTCACCTCCATTCGCACCCTCGGCGGACATCGGCGTTACCGCGAGACCGAGATCAACGCCCTTCTCACCGCGACACCCCCACACGGCCGCTGACCACACGTCGCCCCACATCTCCTCCCTACAGGGCGACACACCGGGGGGTTCCGGTTGAGAACCGGAACCCCCACGACGCGGTCGCGCTCCGCGCGCCTCACCTCGTGAATGGCCACTTCGGTGCTGCGCGCGAATGGTTGATGGCCTGTCACGTGGTCACGGGCACTACCACCCAGTCACCCGCTGGATCTCGGCGGACACGATGGGGGCGAGGGTCGCCGAGTAGGTCGCGGTGATGTGGGAGTCGTCGTAGTACACCAGGACGTTTCCGATGACGGACGGGCACCGGCCGTCGGGGCAGAAGTAGTCGGTGAGGTCCACGAACTCCATCGACTCCGGGACGGCGGGTTCCTCAGCGTACGGGGGCACCTCGGCCAGGGAGCGGGTGATGTCGGTTTCGCACTCGGGGGAGGTGGCGCCGTTGTCCGCGACGCAGTCGGGGGGCGACATGCCCATGCGTGGGGTGTCACGGATGCCGATCACGTCGACGCCCATGGCGTCCAGTTCCCGCCAGCGGTCGACGTAGCCGTCCAGGACCTGTTCACCGTTGCCCGGGCTGGAGCGGGTGGCCGTGGTGACCAGGACGTCGGGCGGGAGGTCGGTGAGCTGACGCATCACGTCGGTGTTCCACTCCCCGCACTCCACGTACTCGTCCTCGCCGCGCCACGAAGGCTCGGTGCTGAACTGGCAGGCGCCCTTCGTCATGGTGACCAGCCGCCACCCCTGCGCCTCGGCGGCGTCCCGCAGCGCGGTGTACCAGTGGGCGGCGTGCGACTGCCCCACCAGGGCGATGGTGTGCTCCGCGTCGGCGGGGCCGTCGTCACAGACCGACGCCCGGGTTCCCTCGAACGACTCGTGGCAGCCGCCGGGCCGTTCGTTCTCGCCCAGGTCCCCGCGCGCGTCCGCGGGACGGGGCAGCACCGGAGCCTCCGGCGCGGTCCCGTCGCGCCAGTCGACCACGGTCGCCCCCGGGTAGAGGTCCCGGTCCTCGGCGAGGCGCTGGCGTTCCGCCTCCGCCCGGTCGAGGTGCGTGGCCCACCCGCCCGCGACGGTCATCGCGGGTAGCAGGAACGCCAGGCCCGCGGCCGCGGTGGCGTAGACGGCCCACCGGCGAGTGAGGTGTCGCACCCCGTCCTCGACCAGCCACTTGGTCGCCACGGACAGCAGCACCGACACCGCGATGACCACCAGCCCGCCGTGGAGTGAGGCCACGGCGCGGTTGGCGACCTCCAGGTACACCACCAGGACCGGCCAGTGCCACAGGTACAACGAGTACGACAGCGAGCCGACGTAGGCCAGGGGGCGGGCGACGAGGATCCGGTCGGCGCCGAGCCGATGCCCCGTCACCCCCGCGACGATCACGAGTGCCGCCGCGCCGGTCGGCCACAGGGCGATCCAGCCGGGGAACAGCGTCGACACCTGCAGCACCAAGCCGCAGCTCACCAGGCCCGCCAGGCCGAGCCATCCCAGCACCACCCGCGGCCGCACCGGCAGTGAGAGGAGCGGCAGTGCCAGGCTGAGCAGCCCCCCGAGCGCCAGCTCCCACAGGCGCGCCCCGGTGTCGAAGTACGCCCAGGTCTGGTCGACCGCGGTGGACCACACGGAGTAGGTCAGGGACACGAGCAGGACGACGGACAACGCGGCCCCGATTGCCGTGCGCGGCGACCAGCCCCGCCAGCGGGCGAGCACTACCACCAGGGTCACCAGCAGCGGCCACAGCAGATAGAACTGTCCCTGGATCGACAGGGACCAGAAGTGCTGGAGCGGGCTGACCGCGTCGTCCCGCGCGAGGTAGTCGACGGCGTTCGTGGCCAGGTGCCAGTTCTCCACGTACAGGGCGGCGGCGACGGTGTCGGCGATGACGTCCCGCCACCGGGACTCCGGCAGCCACAGCGCGGTCGCCACCAACACGCCCAGGAGCACCACCCCCACCGGTGGGGTGAGGCGGGCCAGCAGGCGTCCCCAGAACGCGGAGAACCGGATCCAGCCGTCCCGCTCCACGGTCCGGACCAGGGAACCCGTGATCAGGAACCCGGTGAGCAGCAAGAAGACGTCCACGCCGCCGGACACCCGGCCGAGCCACACGTGGTAGGCGACGATCAGGATCACGGCGACGGCGCGCAGCCCCTCGATCTCCGGGCGGTGCTGGGCGCGCGGGCGGGCCGCCGCCGGATCGGGCCCGTGGGGCGCGCGCGACGCCGGTGAAGGCGTGCCGTGGTTCTGCAGTGGCTTGGAGGTGGATGAGGGGGCCGTCACTGTTCTTCCCTGTCGCCGGGGTCAATCGTCCTTCCCGAAGCGGGCCCAGTCGTGGCTCGATGCTGTGTCGCCACGGCGGCCATCGCCCGAGGGCCCCTCGCCTGAGGCCACGCCCCCTCGCCCCCCGCCGGCCCGGTTGGCCGCCGCGTTCGCGGCTATCGGTGCACGGGCCAGGCCACACGACGCGGGCCGGGCGACCTAGCCTCGGCCGCGCCCGCGGATCCTGCGGGCACCCGCGACGAGCCACTCGGGGTATCGGCGTTGCACCGCGCCCGGCAGGCGGAGCGCCGTGAGCCGCCGCCGCTTGAAGTAGCGCGTGGTCACGTCGCTGGGCTGGCCGTTCAGGTAGGCGACCGTCTCGTCCCGCAGGTGCGGATAGGTCGAGTTCTGCATGCAGTAGGACACGGCGGTGAGTAGCGGTGTGAGCTCCTCGCCGACCCGCTCCTCCGGGATCCGTGGGGGGAGCACCTCCCCGGTGTCCTCGAGCTGGGGGAGCAGCGCGTCCGCCAGAGTGATGGGGATCCGGTTGCTGTTCTGGTAGGGAGCGACCCGCTTGAGCAGGAGCTCCGCGCCCACCGTCACCACCGGCACCCCGTAGAACGAGGCGGCGGTCGTCAACCCGGTCGAGAAGCAGCCCACGACCAGCGACGGGCTCAGCGTCTCGTACCAGACCTCGACGGGGAGCGGCGTGTCCAGCACGACCAGGTCGACGTCGCACCCGTCGGCACATCGACGCAGCGCGCGAAACGTCCGTCGCGTACTGGAGGGGTGCGGTTTGAACAGGACGGTGCGATGCCCCTGACCCGCGAGCCCGTGCAGCATGCGGGCGTGGAGCTCGTCCTCCTCCTGGGGGCTGAGGAACTCCAGGTCCGCCAGATACTGGCCGATGATCAGTGGTGCCCCGGAGAGGTCGTCGCGGGGTGGGGAGGCGTCGTCGCCGGCCAGGGCGGCGACCTCCTTCACCACGCCCCGGAACGCGTCGGCGGGGATGGCGATCCGCTCCACGTCCGGGTACTCGGTGAGTTGCAGCGGCTCCAGGCCACGAACCAGGTCCAGGTACAGCAGCCGGTCGATGCGGGTCGCCATCTCACGAGGCGGGGACTCGCGGCTCGGCCCGTAGCTCATGAGCCCGTCGGAGTAGACGGTGACACGGGCGTCGTCGAAGATGGCGGCCAACGCCCGAGCCGGCGGTACCTGGATCGACTCCACGACCAGGTGGAGCGGTTCCCCGTCCTCGAGGTTCCAGTACCGCCGCAGGAGGCGGGCGACCAGCGGGCGGTCCTGGTTGCGTGGGCTCCACGTCGAGGGATGGGTGGGCCACAGCAGCTCGTTCCACGACACGACCTCGTCGACGTGGCCACGCAGTGCCTCGAACCCGGGCGCCTCGGTCAGCGGCGGCACGACCTCGGGCGCGCTCGCGTTGTTGGACACCAGCAGGATCCGACGTTGGTCCCTCGGCCCCAACAGGCTGGCGTCCATCGCGGCGGCCAGGGACATGGCGCCGAAGACGGTGCTGGCGACGAGTATCTGGGTCATGCCTCCGCCACCGCCTCTTTACCAAGGAGTTCGTCCAGCAGGTGTTCCCGCTCCGCGTTCAGCGCCGGGAGGGTACGGGCGAGCAGGTCTCCGGGGAACGCGCGCAGCGTGTCGGCGGCCCGGGTGCGCAACGTGCGTCGCAGTCGCGGCGTGAACCGTTCCGACCGGGTGAGGTGGAAGGCGATCAGCGCGCAGTAGGTGCGCACGAGCTTGGGGAGGTAGCGCTCGCCCTCGGGGATCGCCGCCAGCTCGGCCCGGATGCGGTCGTGCGCGTCGAAGAACTGCAACTGGCGTTCGTCCCCGACCTGGGTGAGAGATTCCGCCACCTCACGCCGATAGAAGGCCCCGACCAGCGGGACGGCAGCGAAGGAGTCGGCGTGCAGGTGCAACCTCCACGTCCATAGGCGGTCCTCCGCCGTGTGCAGGTCCTCGTCGAAGGTGAGCAGGCCCCGGTCGAGCAGGGAACGGTCATAGACGCCGGACCACACGTTGGGGTAGTCGACCATCGTGGTCGCGTTCTCCGGCGGGATGCCCGAGCGTGGCGGAAGAGAGACGTTGCGCCGCCCCTCGGGAACCTGGACCAGCGTCCGGTTGCGGCCGACGGCCTGCACGTGGTCGGTCTTGATGAAGTCCACGCCCAACTCGGTGATCGCCGCCAACGCCTCGGGCAGGTACCCCGGCGCCAACCAGTCGTCGCCGTCGAGGAACGTGACGTAGCGTCCGGTCGCCGCGGCCAGTCCCTGGTTGCGCGCCGCGGACGGGCCCGCGGGGTCCGGGTTGCGCAGCAGGGTGAGCCCCGGAAGCCTGCCCGCGTGCTCCTCGACGATGTCGGCCGTGGCGTCGACCGACCCGTCGTCCACGACGAGGAACTCGAAGTCGTCCCGGGCGTTGCGGGCCAGACTCGTCAGGGTGTCGACGACGTACGCCTCCACGTCACGCATCGGGACGATGACCGAGAGCGATGTCAAGCGAGACTCCTGATCCAAGGGACGACGGGATGGGTGGTGGGGGAGGGCACCGGGTTGCCCTCCCCCCGCGGCGGGTCAGGTGGTGACGCGCCGCAGCCGTTTGCGCGGCTCCTCCTCGCCGGGGAACACCCGCTTCACCCCGTCACCGATGGCTTCCTCGATGACACGGATGTCGCGGACGAGGTGTTCCAGTCCCGTCGGCTCCAAGGAGGCCGCGTGGTCCGATCCCCACATCGCGCGGTCCAGCGTGATGTGCCGCTCCACCGCCACGGCGCCCAGCGTCACGGCGGCCAGGGAGACCTGGAGCCCGCGCTCGTGCCCGGAGTAGCCGACCGGCACGCCGTACCGGTCACGCAGTGTCTCGATGGTGCGGAGGTTGGCTTCGCCCTCCGGCATCGGGTAGGTGGACGTCGAGTGGAGAATGACGAGCTGGTCCTTGCCCAGGATCTCCACCGCCGCGTCGATCTCCTCGAGGGTCGACATCCCCGTCGACAGGATGATCGGCTTGCCCGTGGCGGCGAGGGCCCGCAGGAGTTCGTGGTCGGTGACGGACGCCGACGCCACCTTGTGCGTGACGACGTCGAACGACTCCAGGAAGTCCACCGAGGGCACGTCCCACGGCGACGCGAACCACTGCAGTCCCGCGTCCTGGGTGTACTTGGCGATCTCCCGGTACTCGTCCTGGCCGAACTCGACCCGCTTCTTGTAGTCGAGGTACGTCATCTCGCCCCACGGCGTCTGACGGATCTTGGACTGCTGTTCCACCGGAACACAGATCTCCGGGGTGCGCTTCTGGAACTTCACGGCCTGACACCCGGCCGCGGCCGCGACGTCGATCAACTGCCGGGCGATGTCCACATCGCCGTTGTGGTTGATGCCGATCTCGCCGATGACGTAGGTGGGCTGGTCGGGACCGACCATCCGGGCACCGATCGCCACGGGTCGCACCGCGATGTCACTCGGCGTGGTGCTCTGGGTCATGAATACCTATCCCTTTCGTGCCGCGAGAACGCGTTCGCACACTTCGCGCACTGCCCCAGCGCCTCCGGGGCGTGTCAGAACCAGCCGCGCCGCGGCCAACACCCGTGGGTGGGCGTTGGCGACCGCGACCGGCCAACCGACCACCGACATTCCGCCGAGGTCGTTCACGTCGTTTCCGACGTAGGCGACGCGGGCCGGATCGAGGCCCTCGTCGTCCATCCAGGTGAGAAGCGCGGCCCGCTTGTCACGCACGCCGTGGGTGACAGGGACTCGCAGCTTCGTGGCACGGGCGTTCACCACCGGATTGGTCTCGGTGGAGAGGATGCGGAACTGGACGTCGGCCTCGAGGAGGAGACGCACGCCCATGCCGTCGGATCGGCTCACGGTGACCGACTCCCGACCGTTCTGGTCGACGGTCGCTCCGTCATCGGTGTGGACGCCGTCGAAGTCGGTGACCACGGCGTCGACGTCCAGCGGGGAGGGCTGGTCGACCAGGGGCGCCAGCGCGCGTACGACCTCCAGGTCCTCCGGCGAGTCGACCTCCATGGCGTGCGCCTCCGGCACCTCCTGGATGCCGATCCGGCCGAAGAAGCGGTGCTGGCTGTCGCGGAAGCCCGCGGTCCGGAAGGCGTAGAAGGCCCCGGTCTCGCGGAAGTGCGCCTCCCGGTCCTGCCGGCGCGGGCGGTGACCGTGGTCGTGGTTGATGCCGCGTGCCCCTTCGGGCCCGCTCCGCCAGAGGAACTCGTGCGTGCGCACGGCCGAGAACACGCTGTCGGCCTCGTCGGCCACGATGCTGCTGACCGCCGAGTCAATGGTGGCCGGGTCGATGAACGGGCTGGTGCACTGGACGAAGACGGTCACGTCTGGGGTGTCGCCGTCGGCCGCGATGACGTCCAGCGCGTGCAGCAGCGCCGACTCGGAGCTCGCCGTGTCTCCTGACAGAGAGGCGGGGCGCCGCACGATCCGCGCTCCGGCGCGCTGGGCGGCGTCGGCGATGGCGTCGCTGTCAGTGGAGACCACCACCGAGTGCACACTGGCCGCGTCCAGGCAGGACTCGACCGCCCGCACGATGAGCGGGCGCTGCCCGACAGCGGAGATGTTCTTCAGAGGAACACCTTTGGATCCACCACGGGCCGGGATGACTGCGATGACACGCACCGGACGAACCCCCGAACCTTGTTTTTCGCAGACACTGCGGGGACACGTCGGACCGAGCGCGTCCGCCCCCGATCAGACGACGACCAGACACTTCTGACCTTGGACAACGGGGTCGACCGGCAGGTGAATGAGACCAAGAACCCGGGTTAACTCTGCGTGTGCTCTCCATGCCGCACCCGAGTGGTGCGGTGAGGGAGAAGGCACGCGTCCCCGGCCCTGGTCGGGGTGTTCCCGGTGCGAGGAGGAACGGCGGCGGTGCTCGCTGGTGGGCGTCGTTCAGCGGACGCGCGGGCGGGGGCGCCGGTGAGGCGGGGCGTGCAGCGTGGCGAGGGGGCGCCGCGGAGGTGGGACCGCGGGAATGGGGGTCCGTCTCTCGTCGCGTGGCGTCGTGGCGGGTTCCCGGCACGTCGGCGGCGCGGCGTGTGGGGTCGCGGCCAGCCTTGTCGCGGGGAATCGGTGCGTCGCGTGTGGGAGGCGTACGTGCGTCGACGCGCGCCGGTCCGCTGGCAGGCGCCAGGGTGTCAGCGGACCGGCGCCGCCTGGTGTCCTCCGAGGGAGGAGGCCGTCGATCCACAGGGAGTTGACGATCCGGGCGGCGAAGTACACACCCCGCCCCGCCCCCAACACCACCAACCAGGCCTCCCCCGAGGGCAGTGCCGCGATGATCATCGGCCAGGGGGACGGACGTCCCGTCGCCGCGCCAAGGAGCCGGGGCAGGACGACCATCACCGGTACCGCGAACCCCGCCGGCACCATCCCCAGCGCGGCAACGGCCACGAACCGCCGGCGCCCGAGCCTGGTCGTGAGTGTGTGCATACCGACGACCCTAGAAACGGGCACCGTCGGCGGACACTCCCTTCGGACCGAACCCGACCTATATCGGATGGCCTAACGTTGCGGGTCTCTGGCTTCTAGCTGTCGCGCGAGGAGGCGGGAACGAGGGGTGGTCGCGGGCGCCACCCGTAGTAAGGGGAGTCCGGGTTGGTGTGAACGAGAACGCGTTCCCGCTTACAGAGGCGTTTGAACACCTTTTCGCTCGTGGCGACGGGGTTACGTTGGACTTCCTGGTTGGTGACCCGGTACGTGGCAATCCCGCGCTGGTGGAACCAGTCGTCCCGGTACTCGTCCCGTTCCCGGTTGGGCGATCGACGGTGCTCCGGACCATCCACCTCCACCGCGAGCCGGCTGATGGGACAGTAGAAGTCCAGGAGCCAGTTATCCCCGAACGGAAACTGCGGATAGAAGACGTACGGCAGCGGAATCTGCGCGATGTAGTGGAAGAGTGTTCGCTCCAACTTCGTCATCGCCCGCTGCCCCGGCCGACGTCCCCCCTCGTACGCCTGGAGGAGCGCGACGGCGTGCCGGGTATCGACATTCCAGCGACGAGAGTTGAGCGCGTCGACGATCCACTCGTCACGCAAGCGCGCCTCGATCGACTCACCGCGACTCCGCTTTCGATCCTCCAGTCGTCGTTGCCATAGTTCGTCGTGGGTGAGATCACGCGCGGCCCAGAAGTGGTGGCGATCCGCGCGACCAACCACGTGAGGAGGGCCGCTTGGTGGTTCGTCGCGCGGTCCCGGGGCAGGCTGAGTGAACCACGCACGGACCCAGGTGCCCCACGACCCAGCACGGAGTTCGCCGAGCCCCAGAACCACGCGACCGGCCCAATGCTCCCACCGCACGATCGGATGCCATAGACGTGCGTACTCTCGCTTCAGGTATCCGATGTGGTGTCCGGCCGCGATCACGGCCACAGCGTTGGCGTCGTGCGGATTGTCGGGCTCCGGGTAAAGCGCCAGGGTCACCGGAGCGTCTCCCACGTGCCGATGCAGATAGCCCAATGCTTCCTGGTAGTAGGAGGTGCCCGCGACAGGACACCCGACGTAGGGGCCGTGTCGGGCCGTCCACCTGGCTGGTGGGAGGAGATCGGGTCCAACGATTCGCTCGCCGCGTTCGCGCCACCACATAAGACACCCGAGTCGTGAGAGCTTCCGTGCCGACCTGAAGGTCAGTCAAACAGGAGCCCTCGATCCGTCTCAAGACCGGGGTACGGCGGGATCCGAGGTGGCCGGGACCCGTGACATCCGGGGAATGACCGACGGGGTCGAGCGGGGGGCCGAGCTGGGCTAGGTGGCGCACCCAGTGCACGTGGTGTTGACGTCGGCGCTTAATTGTAACTATAATAGTTACGGTTTTGATGGAGGGTCGGAGTGTCGATCAGTAGCCAGTGTGCGGTCGCGATTCACGCGCTCACCTATATCGCGCGGTGGGAAGGCGATCGCCTGTCGTCGTCCGCGGAGATCGCCGAAAGTCTGGAGAGCAACCCCGTGCTCGTCCGCCGCGTGCTGGGGCGGCTGCGGGGCGCGTCGTTGGTGCGCTCGACCGAGGGGCGCGGAGGCGGGTGGCGTCTTTCGCGGGCGGCCGACCGCATCACGCTGGACGACGTCTACGCGGCGGTGGAACTCGGGCCGCTGCTCGCGTTGCACGCGCATCCCCCGAACTCCCAGTGCGTGATCGGTCGCCACATCCAGTCCATCCTGGAGGAAGAGTTCACCGAAGCGGAAGCGGCGATGCGCGCGCGGCTGCGGGAGACCACCATCGCCGACATGCTTGGGTACGTGGTGAGCCGCGAGGCGGGACTCAGTGGGCGGGGGCATCACTCCTAGCTCCCGGCTCGGGTGGAGGTGCGCCTCCGTCTTCTTTTTTGTAATTAACTGCAACCAAACCAGTTGCGGTTAGTCCGCGGTGAGAGAGGCGTTCGAATGACGGAATCACCCCCGGCGACGGAACCTGGTCACACAGGGTCCGAGCCAACGCTGGCCAGCCTGCTGGCCGTCCTCCTCCCGGCAATGCTGCTCGTGGTGGTCGCCAGCGATATGGTCACGCTGGTGCTACCGGTGATGGGAGAGGACTTTGGCGCGTCCGAGGCACAGCTCGCCTGGGTCGTGACCGGGTTCCTTCTCGTGTTCTCCATCGGTATCCCCCTCTACGGCCGGATCTCCGACCGGGTCGGGCTGCGCCGCTTGTTCCTCGTGGCGCTCATCCTCTACGCCGTCGGGAGTCTGATCTGTGCCCTGGCCCCCAGCCTCACCATGCTGGTCGGGGGACGGATCGTGATGGGCGCGGGCGCGGCGGCGATCCCCGTGCTGTCCATCATCGCGGTCACGCGGCTCATGCCCCCGGAGAAGCGGGGCATCGGGATCGGATTCATCTCCGCCGCCGCGGGGTCGGGGATGGCGGCGGGCCCGCCCTTCGGAGGGGCGATCGGCCAAGCGCTGGGATGGCCCGCACTTTTCTGGCTGACCACGGCCTGCGCGGTCGCGCTGCTTCCCGGTGTCATCCGGAAACTTCCCAACGAGGCGAGCGACAGCGACCATCGCTTCGACCTCGCGGGTGGGGTCTTCCTGGGGCTCGCCGCTGGGCTGGCCCTGTTTAGCGTGACCCAGGCCCAGGACGCCGGGGTCGGGGAGCCCGTCACCTGGGGCACCGCGCTGGGCGCGGTCGTCGCCATCGCGGTCTTCGTCTGGCGTACCCGACGTGCGGAGAACCCGTTCGTGCCGCCGGCGCTCTTCGCCAACCGGGTCTACGTGGCCGGCATCATCACCGTCTTCCTCGCCCAGGGCACCAATCTCGCTGCCCTCGTGTTCGTTCCGGTCCTGGTGGTCGGAGGCACCGGACTGAGTCCCGGCGTCGGCAGTCTGGTCATGGTTCCGGGTGGCATCGCCGTGGCCGTGTTGTCGCCATTGGCGGTACGGTTCGCCACATACCTCCGCGCCCGGACGCTCATCCTCGTCGGACTGGCGACCGTCGGCGCGTCGACCCTGTTCCTATCCATGTTCGCGGGGGCTTCACCGGTCTTCGCGGCTGGCGGGATCCTCGGGATCGGTATGGGCATGGCGTTGGTGCTCACCTTGGTGACCGACACCGTGGCGGGGTCCCTGCCGCCCCGCCAGGTGGGTGTGGGAATGGGCGTCTTCCAGGGGGCCCAGTTCCTTGGCGCGGGGACCGGACCCGCCCTGGCTGGGGCCTTGCTCGCGGCACGTTCCGGGGCCGAGCAGGCCATCAACCCGTTCTACTCCCTCGGCCCGTCCGCCTACTCGGACGTATTCCTGGTGATGGCACTCGTCGCGGCGGCCGCGCTCGTCGTCGCCCTGCGACTGGGGGCAACGCGCTCGAACGTCGCCTCGTCGGACGACGTTCGAGACCCTGCCTGAAGGCTGGCTGGTCCTGTGCCCTAGTTGTCGTTACCGAGCTGGTCCTGGGCGAAGTCGGTGACGGCCGCCTCGGGGTCCTCGACGGCGCCGGTGACGGTCTCGGCGGTGTCCTGGACGTCCTGCATGGTCTCACCGGCGCCGCCGACGGCCTCTTCGGCGCTGTCGGTGACTCCCTGCGCCATCTCGTCGGCGGCGTCCCCGAAGAGACCCCTCACCCATTCCATCACCGCGTCGAACATCGTTCCCCCTCCGTCAAGCGGTCGTTACCCCTGACAGTTTCCCGCGGGGCGTAAGCTCCCTGTAAGGGAAAACTGCGGACAGTGATCAAATCGAGGTCGGTGGGGTGGGACGCGCCTGGTGCCCCGGGTGGGGGTGGGTCACGCGGACAGGAGCGCGGGGATGAGGGCGAGGGAGTTGATCCCTGTGTGCAGGATGATGATGACCCACAGGTTGCGGTAGCGGGACCACAGGTAGCCGTAGAGCAGTCCGGACACGCCCTGGACCGCGAGGACCTGGGCCAGGATGAGCGCCGGGGTTCCAAGCGCCTGGTGGCTGGCGACGTGCATGACGCCGAACGCCAGCGAACTGAGCACGATGCCCGCCCAGCGACCGACCAGGAACTCCAGCCGGGTCTGGAGCCACACGCGGAAGAAGACCTCCTCCAGCACGCTCGCGGTGAGGAACGTCCCGACCATGGTGACGAGGAGGACGGCCATCGGTGGGAGGGACTCCGCCGTCGGGGCCGGGGACGCGAGCGGGGAGACCTGCGACAGGTAGAGGCTGACGACGACCGCCACCATTCCTCCCCAGCGCCACCACTCCCGGGTGGACGTGGCGATGTCCCACAGGTCCGGCGTCTCGGCGGTGGGTGTGGGGCGCATCAGGCGCAGCACGAGCCACGGCACCGCGAGGAACAGCAGCACCTTGCTCGCCGGGTAGAGCAGACCGGCCGGGTCCTCGGGGTCACCTGAGGGGCCAAGCGCCAGGTTGGCCAGGATGAACGCGGCGAGGCAGGCGAGCAGCAGCGCCGACTCAACTCCCAGCCGGTGTCCCCGCAGCGCGGCGCGGATGCCGCGTTCGGGCTCGTCGGAGACGTGGGGCGGGACGAGCCGCGTCAGGACCAGCCCGACGAGGACCGGAACGGTGAGCGCCCAGAGGGGAGTCGTGCCGTATCCGTCGGCGGACGACTCCACCGCGGTGTTGCCGGTGGCCCAGAGCACGGCGAACGCGCCCACGAAGAGCGCGAGACCCGCGACGAGCCACGGCAGCCCGCGGCGACTCGACTGGGTCGCGTCCGATGCCGGCGTGTGTTGCCGCACGTGATGTACCTCCCTGATCAGCCGCCTCGGGAGCGACCCAACGCTGGTGACTCGGGGACCGCGAACGCGGAACCGCACCCTGACGCATGCCACGGTAGGAGCGGTCCGACGCCCAACGACGCAAAACTCCGACGCGCGTTCGTTATTGTTATCTTTTCGAGATTTCTTTTGGTGGGCGGTCGATCCCACACCGATGCCCGAGGCACGGTGGTGCCGCGCGGCGAGCTCCGCCTGAGATGCTGGACAGTGTGTGGATAGGCATCCTGGGATGGCCCGAGGCGCGGGACCATGACGGCCAACCGATCGACGTCGGCGGGGCCCGGGTGCGCGCGCTCCTCGCCCGCCTCGCGCTTGACGCTGGGCGCACCGTTCCCGCCGATGCCCTGATCGACGACCTGTGGGGCTCCGCCGCACCATCGGCCGCGTTGAACGCGCTGCAGTCGCTGGCCGCACGCCTACGACGCGCCCTCGCCAAGGGCAACGTGAACCGCGTGCTGCTGTCCGAGCGCGGTGGATACCACCTCGCCGTCCCCGAGGCCGACGTCGACGCCCACCGATTCGAACACCTCACCACACAGGGCCGCCGCGCGCTCGCCGCCGAGCGGTACGAGACGGCCGCGCGTCTGTTGTGGGACGCCGAACGCCTGTGGCGCGGGCCCGCTCTGTCCGGCCTGGGAGAGCCCCCCTTCGCGGCCGCCCCCACCGCCCGACTGGTGGAGCTGCGGCTCCAGGCCACCGAGGCACGGATCGACGCCGAGCTCGCCCGAGGACGCCACGGCGCCGTCGTGGCCGAGGCCGAACGGCTCGCGGCCGAGTATCCGCTGCGCGAGCGCCTCCAAGGTCAGTTGATGCGGGTCCTCTACGCCGGTGGGCGACAGTCGGAGGCCCTCGCGGTCTACGAGCGGGTGCGCGAAGCGCTCGCCGATGAGCTCGGGGCGGACCCCTCCCAGGAGCTCACCCGGATCCACCTCGCCGTGCTCCGCCACGCCCCCGAACTCACTCCGGCGGACGCCACCCCCGAAACCGAAACCAGCGCTCCCGCGGACACGCCACCCACGACGAACATCGACGACACCGTCCTGGAACCGAACCTCCCGAAACCCCCGACCGCGCCTCTGACCACCTTCGTCGGTCGGGAGAAGGAGCTGTGTGACCTGCGGTCCGTGCTGGAGGAAGCGCGGCTGGTGACCATCGTCGGACCCGGGGGCGCCGGGAAGAGCCGCCTGGCGACGGAACTCCTGATCCAGACCGAACGGACCCACGACGCCGCGTGGTTCGTGGAACTGGCGTCGTTGACGAGCCCCGCCGACCTCCTCCAGGGCGTGATGGTGCGACTCGGCATCCGAGAACACGCCCTGCTCGACCGCCACAACGCGGCGACGTCCCGGATGATGGGTGACGCGTTCACCCGCCTGGCGGAGACCGTCCGCGACAAGGATGTCCTGCTCGTACTCGACAACTGTGAACACGTCGTCGACGCCGCGGCCTCGCTCACCCACCGACTCCTGGCCGCCTGCCCCAAACTGCGGATCCTGACGACCAGCCGCGAACCCCTCGGACTCACCGGCGAGAGGCAGCTCCCGATCGCCCCGTTGGCCGTCCCCGCCGAAGGGACCGTGGCGATCGACGCGACGTTCAGCCCGGCCATACGCCTGTTCCACGAACGCGCCGTGAACGTCCGCCCGTCGTTCACCGTCGCCGACGACAACGTGGCCGCCGTCATCGAGATCTGCCGCCGCCTGGACGGCATGCCCCTGGCCATCGAGCTCGCGGCCGCCAAGGTGAAGATCCTGAGCCCGGCACAGATCGCGAGCCGTCTCGACGACCGGTTCCGGCTCCTCACCCAGGGCAGCCGCCTGGCGCTGCCCCGCCACCAAACCCTGCACGCCGTCGTGGAATGGAGCTGGGATCTGCTGGACGAACCGGAACGCCTCCTCGCCCGCCGACTCTCGGTGTTCCCCGACGGCGCGACCCTGAGCGCGATCGAGGACGTGTGCTCCGGCGCGGACCTCCCCCGGGCGCGCGTGCTCGACGTTCTCGGGTCGCTCGCGGAGAAGTCCCTGGTGGAGTCGATCGACGCGGGGGAGGACGCCGCCCCGGAGATGCGCTATCGGATGCTGGAGACCGTGCGCGCGTTCTGCGCGGACCGTTTGTCCGAGGCGGGGGAGACCCAGGCCCTGCGGCGGGCCTCCGCCCGGTACTTCCTGGAGCTCGCCGAGACACTGGAGCCCCAGATGCGCACGGGGGAACAGCTCCGCTGTCTGGCGACACTCCGCGCCGAGAACACGAACCTCAACGCCGTCGTGCGGTGGGCGATCGACACCGAGGAAACGGAGATCGCGACGCGCCTCGCGGCCGCCCTGGTCTGGTACTGGCTACTCCGCGGCGGATACGAGTTGCACTGCCTCGTCAGGGAGGTCATGGCGCTTCCCAGCGACGACCTGCCCCTCGAACGAGCGGCCGTCATCTTCGCCCACGTCAACGCGGTACCGGATCACGTCGAGTCGGAGTCCGAACAGCGGGCCATCGCCGACATCCGGGCGCGGCTGCGCGACACCGACCTCTCGGACCACCCCTACCTGGCGTTGCTGGAACCGAGGGCCGCCCTCGTCATCGAGAACGATCCCGCGCTGGCCCTGCGCGCGTTGGAACAGGTCGAGGCGTCACCCGACTCATGGGTCCACGCCGCGAAACTGATGATGCGGGGATTCCTGAAGGACAACGACGGCGACACCACCACCGCGTGGCGGGACCTGAGCGCGGCGCGCAACCTCTTCGCGCGCGTCGGCGACGGGTGGGGGCTGTCGATGAGCGGGCAGGGGGTCGGCGCGCTGCACTCCCTCACGGGTGACTTCGGCCAAGCGATCAGCATCTTCCGCGATGCCCTCTCCCACCTGGAGGCCTTCGGGTCGGTCGAGGACCAGCCGACGTTGCGCGCGCAGATCGGACACGAACTGGTGCAGGCGGGTGATCTCGACGGCGCACGCGGGGAGTTGACCCACGCGCTGGACCTCGCCGACCGGTTCGGGGTGCCTGAGGCCGCGGTGTGGGCGCTGCGGGGGCTCGGGAACCTCGCCCGGAGCACGGGCGACCTGGACACCGCGCACCATCACTACCGTGACGCGTTGGCGATCGCGCGGGAACGCGCGGACGCCCACTACTGGCGAGCCTCGGTTCTGTCGGGGCTCGCGAGTGTGTGCGGCATGCGTGGCGACCTCTCCGACGCGAGGGACTACGTCCAGGAGGCCGTCACGCTCACCATCCACGCGCGGGAGATGGTGATGTTCTCGGGCGTGGCGCACAGCCTGGCCGTTCTGACGCACGTCGAGGGAGACCCCGAGCGCGCGACTCTCCTCACCGCCATGGCGGACCGCGTCCGTGGTGCACGGGACCGGGGAAACCCCGACACCGCGTGGGTCGAGACCCACGCCCGGGAGCGGCTCGGCGACGCCGCCTACGACGGGGTGTACCGGCGGGGATCGGCGCTTTCGCGGGAGGAGGCGGTCGCGCGGGTGCGCGCCGCTGCCGGGGTCACCGACGACGGAGAACCCCAGCGGCCTTCCCTCTGACCGCACCGCGCGTCCGACCAACGCGGCGCACCTGCCCGGGGATGTCAGCGATCTGTGCGTGACCTATCAGCGGTGTTTCCGATCGTGGTCCTGTTGCATCGACCACGGGAGGAGACGCGATGGCGTCTATCGTGCGCGGCACGGGGGATCGACGAGAACGGAGGAGCTTCTCCGCCGTCATCGTGGGCGGCGGGCAGTCCGGACTCGCGATGGCTCACACCCTGCGACAGGCCGGCGGGCGTCCGGTCGTGTTGGAGGCCGGTTCCCGCCCGGTGGGCTCCTGGCCCACCTACTACGACGGCCTGACCCTCTTCACGCCCAACGCGGTCAACGGCCTGCCCGGTATGGCCTTTCCGGGGCGGCCCGACGCCCTCCCCGGGCGGGACGACGTGGTGCGGTACCTGGACCACTACGCCGCGGCGATGGACATCGACGTACGTACCGACCACCGGGTCACGCGTGTGCGTCGGGACCCGGAGGGGTTTCGGGTGCGTACCGACGACGGGGTGGAGCTGTACGGACGGTCCGTCATCGCCGCCACCGGCGGCAGCGGGAGCCTCCCGCATCGCCCGGAGATCCCCGCGCTGCGGAACTTCACCGGCACCGTGCTGCACTCCGTGGAGTACCGTTCGCCCGCCGCGTTCGGGGGTCAGCGGGTCGTCGTGGTTGGTTCGGGGAACTCCGCGATCCAGATCGCGCAGGAACTCCTCGACCACGCCGACGTCACCATGGCGTCCCGCAGGCCGGTCAAGATCTGGCCGGGCTCCGAGAGCGGCCTTGGCACCGGGTTCTGGCGCGTCTTCCAGGCGATGTCCCGGGTTCCGCTCGGGCACTTCGCCCGCCACACTCCCAAGACCGCGGGGATCCCCAACGTCGGCGGCCTCCGAGAGGACGTCGAGAGCGGGAGGCTGGAGCGGCGGCCCATGTTCACCCAGGCCGAGGGACACGAGATCCAGTGGTCGGACGGCACCCGGGAGCACGTGGACACCGTCATCCTCGCCACCGGTTTCCGCCCGAACCTGGGCTACCTCGACGGCATCGGCGCGCTGAGGCCCGACGGCTGGCCGCTGCAGCGCAACGGTCTGTCCTCGGCGCTCCCCGGACTCGCCTACGTGGGCCTGGAGGAGCAGCGGGGATGGCCCACCGCCCTCTTCACGGCCGCGTACGACGCCCGGCACCTCGCCGTCCGTCTTCCGCGCGTCCTGCGCGACGCCGGGCGTCCCCTGTCGCCGGCCACGCGGGACTGACCCGGTCTCGTCACCGAAAGGAACAATGTCAGTGGAACACATCAGATCCGGCCACGCGATCGAAGTCGAGGGGCTGGTCAAGCGCTACGGCGACACACTCGCGCTCACCGGGATCGACCTGGTGGTTCCCGCGGGCACGGTGCTGGGAGTGCTGGGACCCAACGGCGCCGGCAAGACGACCGCGGTCCGTATCCTCGCCACGCTGCTCCGCCCCGACGAGGGCACGGCCCGTGTCGGCGGCTTCGACGTTCGAACGCACGCGCACCAGGTCCGTCAGCTCATCGGAGTCACCGGCCAGTACGCCTCGGTGGACGAGGAACTGACCGGTCACCACAACCTCACGATGGTGGGCCGGCTCCTCGGCCTCTCCCGGGTGGAGGCCAAACGGCGCGCGCGGGAACTGCTCACCGACTTCGACCTGATCGACGCCGGAACGCGTCCGGTCAAGACCTACTCCGGTGGGATGCGTCGCCGCCTCGACTTGGCCGCGAGCCTGGTCAACCGGCCGGACATCATCTTCCTGGACGAGCCCACCACCGGCCTCGACCCGGCCAAGCGCAGCGAGATGTGGACCAGTATCCGAGACCTCGTCAACGACGGGTCGACGGTGCTGCTCACCACCCAGTACCTCGAGGAGGCCGACATGCTCGCCGACGAGATCGTCGTCTTCGACCGGGGCACCGTGGTCGCGGGCGGAACGCCGTCGGAACTGAAGCGACGTTCGGGCAGCCAGACACTGGAGATTCGGCTCACCGACCCGGCCCGGATGCCCGAGGTCGCCACCTTGGTGGCGGGAGTCGTCGGCAGCGAGCCCGTCCATGACCCGGGATCCGCTCTGCTCAGCGCACCCGTCGTCGACGGCGCGGCGATGCCCGCGGTCGTGCGGCGACTGGACGACGCGGGGATCGAGGTCGCCGAGCTGGCGCTGCGGCTCCCCAGCCTGGACGACGTCTTCCTCGCCCTCACCGGACACACGGCGGAACCCAGCCAGGACGCGAACTCGAGTGCCGCGCCGGCCACCCACGAAGGGAGTCGACAATGACGGCGGTCGCCGAGAGGTCACGCACCCAGCCAGTGTCGAGGGGGCGGGTGACGCGGCGGGTGAGCCCACTACTGGGTGTCACGCAGTGTCTCACGCTGACCTGGCGCGGAATCGTCAAGATCAGGCGCAATCCCGAGGTCCTGTTCGACGTGACCCTCACGCCGATCATCTTCCTGGGCCTGTTCGTCTACGTCTTCGGTGGTGCGATCGAGGGGAGCTCCCAGGAGTACCTCCAGTTCGTCCTGCCGGGGATCCTGGGCATGCTCACGGTCTTCGCCACCATGGGGGTCGGCGTCGCGCTCAACCAGGACCTGGACAAAGGCGTGTTCGACCGGTTCCGGAGTCTGCCCACCTGGCGCGTGGCGCCGCTCGTGGGCGCCATCGGCGGGGACATCATCCGCCAGGTCATCGCCATCGCGGTCCTGCTCGGGTTCGGGGCCGCCCTCGGCTTCCGGTTCGTGACGGGGTTCTGGTCCGTTCTCGCGGCGTGCGCGCTCGCGCTCGCCTTCGCCATGGCGCTGTCCTGGTTGTGGGTCCTGCTCGGCCTGGTGATGCGGAAGCCGCAGAGTGTGCAGGGGCTCGGGACGTTGATCCTCTTCCCGTTGGCGTTCGGGAGCAACATCTTCGTTGACCCGGCGACCATGCCGTCCTGGATGCAGCGGTTCGTCGAGGTGAACCCGACCCGCCACCTGATGGACGCCCTACGCGGGCTCATGCTGGGTGGACCCGTGGCCACGCCGGTGTTCTACACGGTCCTGTGGATGGCCGGATTCGTGGTCGTCTTCGCGCCGCTGGCGCTGTGGGTCTACCGTCGCCGGGCCTGACACGTTGGTGACGGGGGCGCGGGTCGCGGGCCCCCGTCACCGTCACTGCCGGTCGGCGCGGCGGCCGGTGCGCCAGTAGGAACAGAACTGGACGCGGTCCTTCGGCACACCGGCCGCGGTGACGATCGCACGTGCGCCGAGGACGAAGGACGCCTCGCCGACGATGTAGACACTGGCGGCGGGGTCGATGGTGGTGGCGCGAAGGTGGTCCAGCGTGCGCTGGCCGACGCGTTCGGTGTGGTCGCGCACCATCCACACGGGGCGGGCGTCGATGTGGTGGCGGCGGTCGGCGGAGTCCGGCACCTCGAGCACGTAGTCGCCCGGTTCGCCCGACCGGGAGCGGGCGATGCCCTCCACCCCGGGCAGACCGCTCTCGTCGGCCACCACCAGGACCGGGCCCGAGTGGTCGTCCATGTTGAAGATACGACCCTGGTCGAGCAGACCCACGGTGTCGCCCGGCTGGGTCTCCAGCGCCCAGCGGGCGGCGACCCCCGTGACCTGCCCGGTCTGGTCTCGGTGGATCACGAGGTCGACGTCCAGCTCCCAGGCGTCGCCCACCCAGCGGGCCGCCCGGATGGTGTAGTTGCGCACCACCGGACGCCGGTGCTCCTCGATGGCCAACAGGCGCGAGTACCATCCCTGCGACGGTCCGAAGGGCAGGTCCAGGGATCCGTCCGGGGCGGGCAGGAACAGCCGGAACCAGTGGTCGTAGCCGAGGTGTTCGAACTCGTCCTCGAATCCGTCCCCGGTGCTGCGCAGGGTGACCCGGGCGAACCCCGGCGAGGGGTGGCTCACGGCGGCCACCGTGAAGGTGCGGACGGAGCTCCGTGTGGGGGTGACGGGGCGGGTGGCGGAGAGCGGTTCCGACATCGTTCCTCAATCAGGCCTGGGCGTCGGCGACGGGTGGGACGCGGCGCGAGGATGCCTCGAGCGTGGGGCGGCGAGCGCTCGCACCGCTGAGCGGCGGGGCGAATGGCCTCGCGTCAGAAAGGTTAGACTAACCTAAGCCCCGCAAGGGTGGCCACCCCCGCCGTCGGATCGGTTTGTCCTACTTCATGGTGGTCGCGACCCCGGCCCGCCCGCGTCGGTGGGGCGCTGGGCTTCCCCGGGGCGGCTCGTCCCGTGTCGCCGAGCCGCCGGAACTCGGCGACGGTTCGCCATAAAAAGTGTGATCTGGGCAATTGCGCCGACGGCCACCGTCCGTCTAACTTTGGTTAGGCAATCCTTAGTATGACGTGGTTGGCCGGTTTCGTGTGCCTTGGGGAAGCTCCCACGGGTCGTTCCCGGGGCAGAGTAGTCCTCCCCCCAGGGGCCGGTCAGCGACGTGGCAGAACCCGAACGGCGCGAGACGGCATAAGGCCCGACCTTCGCGCGCGACAGACCAGCAGGAGCTCGACCCACCCACCAGCCGCCCCCCACTGATCAACCTCAGAAGGACACCATGCCCCGCACCTCCCGACTGACCCTGGTTCCCTCCGCGGTCCTCCTCACCGTCGGCCTCGCGGCCTGCTCCTCCGGAACCTCCGGAGACGACGCCGAAGCCTCCGCCGACTGGACCCCCGTCACTGTGGAACACGCCTTCGGGACCACCACCATCGACGCCGAGCCCGAACGGGTCGCCACCGTGAACTGGGCGAACCACGAGGTCCCGCTCGCCCTGGGCGTCGTTCCGGTGGGGATGGCCGCCGCCAACTTCGGTGACGACGACGGCGACGGCGTCCTGCCCTGGGTCGACGAACGTCTGGAAGAGTTGGACGCGGAGACGCCCGTGCTGTTCGACGAGACGGACGGCATCGACTTCGAGGCCGTCTCCGACACCGCGCCGGACGTGATCCTCGCCGCCTACTCCGGGCTCACCCAGGAGGACTACGACACCCTGAGCGAGATCGCCCCCGTCGTCGCCTATCCGGAGACCGCGTGGGGAACCCCGTGGCGCGAGATGATCGAGCTGAACAGTGCCGCTCTCGGCATGGAGGACGAGGGGGCGGACCTCATCGCCGATCTGGAGCAGCGGATCGACGCCGCCGCCGCGGAACACCCGGCGATCCAGGACGCCGCCACCATGTTCCTGACCCACGTCGACACCGCCGACCTCAGCGAGGTCAGTTTCTACACGGCGCACGACACCCGCACCATGTTCTTCGAGGACCTCGGGATGGCGACGCCGGAGAGTATCGCCGAGGCCTCGGCTGAGACCGACGAGTTCTCCCTCACCCAGAGCGCGGAGCAGGCGGACGCCTTCGACGACGTCGAGATCATCGTCACCTACGGCGGCGACGAGCTCGTCGACGCACTGGAGGGCGACCCGCTGCTGTCCCAGATGCCGGCGGTCGAGAACGGGGCCGTCGTCAGTCTCCCCGGCGACAGCCCCCTGGGCACCGCCGCGAACCCCACACCGTTGTCGATCGAATGGATCCTCGACGACTACCTGGAGCTTCTCGACGAGGCGGCTGACGCGGCGCAGTGACGTCCACCCCCGCACCGCCCCCCGCCGGAACCCACGTCGCGGACGCCGCACCCGTGCGGCGTCCGCCGCGCGGCCGGGCACTCTGGTTCCTCGTCGGGCTGGGTGTCCTGGCGGCGCTCATGGTCGCCTCGGTGACCTTCGGCGCCCGGGACGTCCAGCCGGCCGACATCGTGGCCGCCTTCGGCGGATCCACCGACGGGTTCAGCGAGGCGGCGGTCGCCAAACGCATCCCACGTACCCTGCTCGCGGTGATCGCGGGGGCCGCCCTGGGAGTGTCCGGCGCGGTCATGCAGGGGGTCACCCGCAACCCGCTCGCCGACCCCGGGATTCTCGGCGTCAACATGGGGGCGTCGCTGGCGGTCGTCCTCGGGATGGCTTCCTTCGGGCTCGCCACCGCGTCCGGCTTCATCTGGGTCGCGATCGTGGGCGCGGGCGTCACCGCCGTGTTCGTCTACGCGATCGGTTCGATGGGCCGTGGCGGGGCGACCCCACTGAAGCTCGCTCTCGCCGGGGCGGCGACCTCGGCGGCCCTCGCGTCGTTGATCACCGCCGTGGTGTTGCCCCGTGGCGACATCGCGGACGGAGCCCGGTCCTGGCAGATCGGCGGCGTCGGCGGCGGCACCTTCGACAGCATCTCCCACGTCCTGCCCTTCCTCGCGGTCGGGTTCGTCGTCAGCCTGCTCTCCGCCCGGGGGCTCAACCTGCTCGCCCTCGGTGACGATCTCGCCTCGGGCCTGGGGCAACGTGTGGCCCTCGCCCGGGGCGCCGGCGTCCTCGGCGCGGTGGTCCTGTGCGGAGCGACCACGGCCGTCACCGGCCCCATCGCCTTCGTCGGCCTCGTGGTGCCGCACGTCTGCCGTCTCCTCGCCGGAGTGGACCACCGGTGGCTGGTCCCCTTCTCCGCCCTGGGCGGAGCCGCCCTCCTCACCGCGGCGGACGTCGTGGGCCGCGTCGTGGCACGCCCCGAGCAGATCGACGTGGGCATCGTGACGGCGCTGGTGGGTGCCCCGTTCTTCATCTACTTCGTCCGTCGACAGAAGGTGCGGTCGCTGTGAGCACCACGACCCTCCAGGCGGTCACCCAGGGCCGGGTGCGGCGGGCGCGGCGGCGCCGCTTCGTCATCGTCCTGTTGTCGGTCCTGATCGTGATCGCGTTCGCCGTCACGTTGATGGTCGGCCAGACGTTCTACCCGCCCGGCGACGTCGTGCGGGTAGTTCTGGGCCAGGACGTGGCGGGCGCGTCGTTCACCGTGGGTCGGCTGCGGCTTCCGCGCGCCGTGCTGGCGGTCGTCGCGGGGCTGTGTTTCGGGCTCGCCGGTGTCACCTTCCAGACGATGCTCCGCAACCCCCTGGCCAGCCCCGACATAATCGGCATCAGCTCCGGTGCGAGCGCCGCGGCGACGTTCGCGATCGTCACGCTCTCGCTCGACCGCGTCGGCGTCTCCGCTTTCGCGATCACCGCCGGGCTGGTGGTGGCCATCCTCGTGTACACCCTGTCCTACAAGGGTGGGGTGGCCGGGACCCGGCTGATCCTGGTCGGGATCGGTATCGCCGCGATGCTGGACAGCGTCACCAACTACCTGTTGGACCGGGCGGCACAGTGGGACCTGCAGGAGGCCATGCGCTGGCTGACCGGGAGCCTCAACGGGTCCTCCTGGCAGGAGGTCATCCCCGTCGTCGTCGCCTTGGTGGTGATCGGCCCCGTGCTCCTAGCCCAGACCGGCAACGTCGCCACGTTCCAACTCGGCGACGACACGGCTTCCGCCCTGGGGGTTCGGGTGAACCGGACCCGGCTGCTGGCCGTGGTCGGGGCGGTCGGCCTGATCTCGTTCGCCACCGCGGCGACCGGGCCGATCGCGTTCGTGGCGTTCCTGGCCGGCCCCATCGCGGCGCGTGTCGTGGGCCCGAACGGATCGCTCGTCATCCCCGCCGCCCTGGTCGGGGCGCTCCTGGTGTTGGTCGCCGACTTCTGCGGCCAGTTCGTCTTCGGGACCCGGTTCCCCGTCGGCGTTGTCACGGGCGTGCTCGGCGCGCCCTACCTCATCTACCTGATCGTGCGCAGCAACCGTGTGGGAGGCTCCCTGTGACCCTGGATCACTCGCTCCTCGTCGAGGGATTGACGCTCGGGTACAAGGACCGCGTCGTCATCGAGTCCCTGGACCTCGCCATCCCACCAGGAAAGATCACCGCGGTGGTGGGGGCCAACGCGTGCGGCAAGTCCACCCTGCTGCGCTCGATGTCCCGTCTCCTCACACCGCGCGGTGGGCAGGTCCTGCTGGACGGCAAGCAGGTGCACCGCCTGCCGTCCAAGGAGGTCGCGCGGACGTTGGGGCTGCTGCCCCAGTCCCCGATCGCGCCCGAGGGGATCACGGTGAGCGATCTCGTCGGGCGGGGCAGGCACCCGTACCAGCGTCTGCTGTCCCGCTGGAGCAAGGAGGACGACGAAGCCGTCGCCGCCGCCCTGGACGCCACGGGATCCGCCGACCTCGCCGACCGACCGGTCGACGAGCTCTCCGGTGGGCAGCGCCAACGCGTGTGGATCGCGATGGCCCTCGCCCAGCGCACCGACCTCCTGCTGCTGGACGAACCCACCACGTTCCTCGACGTGAGCCACCAGGTCGAGGTACTCGACCTCCTCACCGACCTCAATCAGACGCTCGGAACGACCATCGTCCTGGTTCTGCACGACCTGAACCTCGCGGCCCGCTATGCCGACCACCTGATCGCGCTCGCTTCCGGCCACCTCCACGCGGCGGGCCCACCCGAGGAGGTCCTGACCCCCGACACCGTTCTCGCGGTGTTCGGTCTCCACAGCCAGATCATCACCGACCCCACCTGTGGCAAGCCGTTGATGCTTCCGATCGGCAGACATCACAGCGCGGTGCCTTCGGTGGACACCGCCTGACCGAGACCGACCACGGTTCGTGTGGCTCCACACGGCCCCTTCGGACGTCGCGTGTCCGGCGCCGGTGGCGTACCCCTACCCGTGGGGGCACGCACCACCGGTGGCCAGGACGGCGAGCGCCGTCGTCTCAGACGGAACCGCGCGTCACAGGTGGGGGAGAACAGAACCCTTCGCTCGCGCCACCGAACCAACGAGGTGAGCCCCCGCGCTCGGCCCCCGCCGTGGAGCGCGACGGTTCCTCGGGTGGCGATCCCGGCATCAGGTGTGGATCCCAGAGCTGGAGGAGTGCGACGCGCGGAACCCGTGCCCCCAGCGTGGACGGGGCGGGACGAGGTCCGGGTTCCCCTGGTTCGACCCTGAGTCGCCCCGGAGAAACCCGGCGAAGTGTGCGCTCCGTGAAGGAGTTGTCACTACACTCGCTGTCCATGCGGAAAGTTAACTATCCAACCGGACAGTCACCTGATGTGGGTGCACCCAAGCCGTCCGACGATCGTCCGCGGCGCCTCCACTACCTGGACAGTCTCAAGCTGCTGTTGATCCTCCTGGTGGTCGTTCACCACGCCATCCAGGCCTACGGTCCGGCGGACTGGTGGTACGTCGAGGGGACGGACAGAGTCGAGGCCCTCTCGGTGGTGTCCGTGGTCAACGGATCCTTCTCGATGAGCCTCTTCTTCCTCATCGCGGCGTATCTCCTGCCACCGTCCTACGACCGGAAGGGTGGGGGACGCTACCTGCTGGACCGGTTCCGCCAGTTCGGTCCGCCGATCCTGGTCGGGTTCCTCGTGATCATCCCGGTGCTCACCTTCTTCTACTACGTGAACTTCCGCGACTACCCGCCGATCGGCTTCGGTACGTACTACCTCGACATCTATCTCGGCCTCGGCGAGGAGCCGGCGAACTGGAGCGGGCCGACGTGGCCCGACCGCCAGTTCGGGCACCTGTGGTTCATCCAGCACCTGCTCGTCTACGCGCTGTTCTACGCGGCCTGGCGTGGGATCGCTGGGCTGGTGGCCTCGCGCCGCGACACGTCGGCGCCGCCGGCCCGGAGAAGCGTCGGCGCCCCCGGTACCGTCGCCGTCCTGGTCTTCGTCCTGGTCGTCGCCGTGGCGACGTTCGTTCTGCGTGGGTGGTACCCGGTCGACCAGTGGATTCCAGTCGCTGAGTTCATCCAGGCCGAGCCCGCCGACCTCGCCCAGTACGCGGCGTTCTTCGTCGTCGGGCTCCTGGTGTACAGGTACGACTGGCTGTCCACGTTCTCCAGGCGCGCCGGACTCATCTGGTTGGGCGTCGCGGTCGGCCTGACCGCCGTTCACTTCCTCATGGGCCCCGAGCTCGACCGGCTCTACGCGATGGGCGGTTGGAACACGGGATCCCTGCTCTGGTCGGTCGTCGAGACACTGATGGGCACGGCCTGGATCATCGGGCTCCTCGTGGCCTTCCGCGAGTGGGTGAACCGACCCAGTCGTCTGGTCGCGGCCCTGGCGCCCGTCACGTTCACCGTGTACGTGCTGCACGTACCCGTCGTGGTAGCGCTCCAGTACGGCATGGCGGCCATCGACGTTCCGCCGCTGACCGCCTTCGCGCTGGTGGCCGTCATCGGCACCGCTGTCAGCTTCGCGGTGGCATGGGGCGTGCGCAGAACCCCCTTCCTGCGGGAGCTCGTCTGAGGAAACCTACCGGCGGGGCGTCGCCGGTAGGTTTCTGGATATGAGTGAGCCGACGGCATCCGACCTGACGGCACGCGCCCGACTGCGGCTCGCGGCGCTGCGGCTGTTCGCCGAGCGGGGGTTCGCGGGCACGACGACCCGCGCCATCGCGACCGAGGCCGGCGTCTCCCACGCCCTGCTGCGCCACCACTTCGGTTCCAAGGAGGGGCTGCGCCGCGCCGTGGACGACGACGTCCTCGACGCCTTCGACACCGTCGTGTCGCGGTTCGACGCGCCGAACACCGAGGACGATGCGCTGGCCGTGTTCGCACAGGCCAGCGCACAACTGTTCGGGGCGGACGAGCTGCGCCGCAACTACCTTCGTCGGTCGCTGATCGAGGGGAGCCCCGCCAGTGGCGAGCTGTTCCTCCGGCTGCTCGAGGGGACGCGACGAAGTCTCGCGCTCATCCGGTCGGACGGCGGACAGCGGGTCGAGACGGGCCTGGAAGGCGACCCGGATCGCTACTGGGCCCCCTTCCAGGTGCTGTTCCTGATCCTCGGACCCATGCTGCTGGAACCCGTGCTGGGCGAGGCACTGCCGCGACCCGTGTTCGACTCCGACGTGCTGCGCACCCGGAGTTCCGCCAACCAACGACTTCTCCTGCGTGGGCTTCCCGCCATGCCCGGACAGGCGGGACGGACCCCGACCAAGGACCACCCCACCTCCAGTTGATCGCGCTGTCCCACGGCGCCACGTTCAGCGGGGGCGAGAGAGTCGGCGGAGCAATACCTCGGCGGGGCCGGCGCGGTCAACGGCGTCGGCGAGGCGTGCCAGGGCCACGGTGGCGCCCCAGACCGCGACCGCGGCCGCGGCCATGCCCGCACTCCCGATCTCCGAGCCAAGACCACCCCCGTACGGGGCGAAGAGAACGACCAGGATCACGGACTGGGCGAGATAGCAGGACAGGGATCGACGTCCCGTCGCCGTCAGCGCGCGGGTGATCGGGCCGTGTCCGTCGCCGAGCCGCGCGGCCACCAGGGCGAAGGTGGCGCCGGCGCCCAGCGCGCCGGCGAACCCCGTGAGTACGTGCACCACTGAGGCCAACGCCATCACGGCGAATCCAGCGCTCCACAATTCGGCGCTGATGAGACCCATGGGCAGTCCACCGACGACGCCTAGGAAGATTCCGACCACTGCCGTTCGGCGCAACAGGTTTCGGTGTCTGGACGGTTCCTCCAGCAGACGGCGTCTGGCAGCCCAGACGCCGAGGAGCATCGGGGCGAGGCCGACAACGCGAGGACGAGGAAGTCCACCGGCCACATGGTCACGCGAAGCACCAGCGCTTCCCACGGGTCGGCGACCAGGAGCGATGGGACGCTCATCCGGACACTCGACCCCAGCGGCGGCCACCCGACCGCTGAGCCCAGAAGAGCCCCGAGCGCCGCCGCGACGGCCGCCAAGACGAGCAGCACCCGATCGCTCGCCCGCATCAGGAACAACAGCGAGAGGCCCAGGATCCCGTAGATCGCGAGGATGTCGCCACCGAACAACAGGATCACGTGAGCCGCGCCGAAGACGGCCACCCAGGTGTACCGCCGGCGCTGCGCCCGCCGGACCTCCGCCGGCTCGCGCCCCGTGGACGCCAGCCGCCGCGCCAACTGCACGGCCCCGTAGCCGAACAGGGCGGCGAACAGGGGGAGCCACCGGGCGTCGACCAAGGTGACGAGCAGTAGGTCGACCGTGCGGTCCAGCGGCGTTCCGTCGAGTGGTCGGGATCGCGCGCCGTACGCCTCGGCGCCGATGTAGAGGACCGAGTTCGCCAGCGCGATGCCCAGCAGGGCCACGCCGCGGGCGAGGTCCGGGGCGAGCGCCCGGCCCTGCGTGATCGTGAGTGGTGGGGCGGAGGTGTGGAGCCCGCCCGAGGAGTTCGCATCCATACCGGCAGCCTCGGGCCGCTCACCCGGCGGCGGTATCGTCCCGCCAGATGAATCGCGATTCAACCTGTTGAATCGCGGGGCCGACTGAAAAGGGGAGTACCCGGGGCCTTCACGGCGGGGTGGGGGCGCCGTGAAGGACCCGGACACCGTGCTGCCCAGGAGGTTCGTGTGAACCCGGGGCCGTGACGTTCGGCGACCAGCACGGGGCCGGTGTCATCCGATCGGTTGAACGAGCATCTGTCGTGCCGTCGGGGCAGCGGGACGTCGACGGACATACTGGTACCGACCGCGAACACGCTCCGACAGGGGGAGGCATGGCGGAACACGTCGCGAGGGGTTGGGTCGCCGTGTGGGACCGACTGTGGCGCCTCGCCGTCTTCGCCGGACTGACGCTGTCCACGGTGATCGCCTTCGTCCGCCCGGGGGAGACCGTCGCCGACAGGTTGACCGTCCTGGGGCTCGCCTCCCTGCTCGCCGGATGGCACTGGTGGATGGTCATCCAGCACCCACAGTGGGCGGAGCGCAGGCCGATCCCGATGATCGTGTACTTCGTCGTCCTGCTGGGCGTGGGCGGCGTGCTGCAGGAGTTGGATCCCGTCTACGTCGTCCTCATGTTCAGTGCCCTGCCGACCGCCTTCGTAACGCTGCCCGGCGGCTGGGCCTACCTGGGGGTCATCGCGGCGGTCGTGGTCGCCAGCGACGTGCGTGCGCTGGTCGCGGACTGGCCGGCGTCGATCGACGCCCTCCCCTTCCTCCTCGTCAGCACCGGTCTGATCTGCGCGGTGGGGGCGGCGATCCGGGCGATGGAGTCGGAGTCCACCCAACGCCGGCGGGCCTTCGAGGAACTCTCCGAGACACACGCGCGACTCGCCGAACTCGCCGACCACAACGCGGGTCTCCAGGACCAGCTCCTGGGTCGGGCGCGGGAAGCGGGGAAACTGGCCGAACGGGCGCGGATGGCGCGGGAGCTGCACGACACCCTGGCCCAGGGGCTCGCCGGAGTCGTCGCCCAACTGGAGGCGGCCGGGGGGATCCTCCAACCGGGACACGACGCCCGTCGCCACGTCGACCTCGCCCGGGAGACGGCGCGAGAGGCCCTCGCGGAGTCCCGGCGGGCGGTACAGGCACTGCGGCCCGCCCCGTTGGATGAGGGGACCCTGCCGGACGCGGTGGAGGAAGCGGTCGAACGCTGGCGTACGGGGAGGGACATCCCGGCCACCGTCACCATCAGTGGGGATCCCGTGCGGCTGCTGCCGGAAGCGGAGGAGACGATGTTGCGTGCGGTCCAGGAAACCCTCGCGAACGTCGCCCGGCACGCGTCGGCGACCCGCGTGGGGGTGACCCTGACCTTCATGGACGACGTCGTGGTGCTCGACGTCCGCGACGACGGAGTGGGCTTCGACCCCGACGCCGATCGTGGGACCTCGTCCGACGGCAGCGGCTTCGGGCTGACCGCCATGCGTCACCGGATCGCCCGGTTCGCCGGAACGGTGGAGATCGAGTCCACCCCGGGCAAGGGGACCGCGGTCAGCGTCGCCCTGCCCGCCGCGGCCAGCCCGACAGCCGAGGGAGCGAGAGGATGACGGAGCCCAGCGTCGAGAGCACGATCCGGGTGGTCATAGTGGACGACCATCCCGTCGTCCGCGACGGACTGCGCGGCATGCTCGGAGGAGAACCCGACTTCGACGTCGTGGGCGAGGCGGCCGACGGGACCGAGGCCTTGGCCACGGTCGCACACGCTTCTCCCGACGTGGTGCTGAGCGACCTCCGCATGCCGGGCATGGACGGCGTGCGGCTCATCCGTCGCCTCGCCACGCAGGCGCCCCGGGTTCGGGTCGTGGTGCTCACCACCTACGACGGCGACCGCGACGTCGTCGCCGCGATCAACGCGGGAGCGACGGGCTACCTCCTGAAGGACGCTCCGCGCGACGAGGTCCTCCGTGGCCTGCGCGCCGCCGCACGCGGGGAGAGCGTCCTGGCCCCCACTGTCTCGGCGCGGCTGATAAACCACGTCCGCGCGCCGGGCGGACGGGAGTTGGGCGCGCTCAGCGACCGCGAGGTCGAGGTCCTGCGCCACGTGGCCCGCGGCGCGAACAACCGTGAGGTGGCGGAGGAACTGTTCGTCAGCGAGGCCACGGTCAAGACACACCTCGTCCGGATCTACGCGAAACTCGGCGTCTCCGACCGAACCGCCGCATCGGTCGTGGCGCACGAGCGAGGGTTGCTGTGAATCACGGTGGGACGACCGCGCTGCGCGGAGTTCGCGTGGCACCCGCTCGGTGAGCCCGTCACGGACGAACCGGGGGGAGACGCGGCGCGAACCGCCGCGCGCGGTCGGTAGCCGCCGGACCATTGACCGAGGTCCTGCCTGGGCCATCGTCCAAGACGGGACCACACGGACCGCCTCGCCTGTCAGTGCCGCCGGGAGTGGGCACGGACCGCGTTCGGTGGGGTTGGGGCGGGGGGTGACCGCCCCCCCGGCGGTCACCCCCCATGCTGGATCGGGTCACACGTCCCAGGTGGTGCCGTACTTGGTGGTGAGGGTGCGTACGTCGGCCGTGCTGAGGGAGGCGGCCGGGAGTCCGTGCAGCAGGACGTGGACGCGGGCGGCCTCCTCGACCTCCACACCGGCGTCGAGGGCCGCGGCAAGAGTGGGGCCGGACATGATGGAGCCGTGGTTGGCCAGCAGGGCCGCGCTGAACTCCTGCGGGACCGACTCCAGGTTGGTCGCCAGCTCGTCCGAACCAGGAGCCGCGTAGGGCACGAGCGGCACCTGCCCGACCTTCATCACCAGGTAGGGCGTCAGCGGCGGGAGGGCGGACGGGCCCGGTGGGGGCGTGAGGCACGACGCCGCCACCGCGTACGGCGAGTGGACGTGGACCACCGCCTGCGCCTCGGGGCGGGCCGCGTACATCACCACGTGCAGCGGAAACTCCTTCGACGGCGGCAGACCGTCGAGGTGTCGACCCTCCATGTCGAGTAGGGACAGGGAGTCCGTGTCGATCTCCCCGAGGGAGATTCCCGTGGGCGACATCAGAATGTGCCCGCCCACGCGCACCGACACGTTCCCGGAGGTGCCGGGACTCAGCCCCCGGGCGACGAGCGAACGTCCGGTCTCGACCAGTGCCGCCGCCGCTGCGTTGCGTTCGGTGTTCTCCGTGGCCGCCGTCAAGAGAACGTCTCCCACGCGCGGGAGAACAGGTCGGGGCCACCGAAGTTGCCCGACTTCAGCAGCAGCATCACGTCCTCTCCCTGGGAACGCACCGCGCGTGTCCACGCCACACCCGGATCCACCACCGGGCCGATCAGGAAGTGCGAGACGCCCAGCGCGGCCACCACGGCGCCCGACGTCTCCCCTCCGGCGACGACGAGCGCGCGGACCCCTTCCTCGTCCACGAGCCGGCGCGCGACGGAGCCGAGCGCCTCCTCCAACACCTCGGAGTCCCCGGTGTCCTGGACGTCGGTGGGTTCCTTGGTGGCGTAGACGACGAACGGCCGCGCGTCCGCGGACCGCATCGCGTCCACTGTCGCGCGTACGGCGCCGTCGAGGTCGCGTCGGAGGTCCGCGGGATCCAGGCGCAGCCCCACACCCGACTCCACCCCGTGGCGCACCTGCGCCTGGGTCGCCTGGGACGCGCTGCCGGACAGCACCATCCCCTGTGGCCCACCGGTCGAGACGTCGGTGAATGCACTCGTCCTGGGCCCCTCGAAACCGAAAGCCAACGCGCTGCCGCCGGTCACCAGCGGTAGATGTGAGGTGCCCTCGGCGATCGCCGTGATGTCGTCGTCCGTCACCGCGTCGACCACGACGTTGCGCTCACCGGCGGCGAACCGCGTGTCCACCGCGGCCCGCACGGCCTCGGCGCCCTGGCGCACCACCTCCAGGGGAACCAGGCCGACGGACCCCGAGGTCTGGGCGTCGAGCCACCGCACGATGCTGGAGTCGGTCATGGGGTTGAGCGGGTGGTGGCGCATGGGGCTCTCGTCGAGCCGGTCGTCCCCGACGAACAGATGTCCGCGGTACACGGTCCGCCGGTTCGCCGGGAACGCGGGGCAGTAGATCGTGCCCGGGCCACCGACACTGTCCAGCAGCGCCTCGGCCACGGGCCCGATGTTGCCCTCTGGGGTGGAGTCGAACGTGGAGCAGTACTTGAAGTAGTACCGGTCACAGCCCAGCCGGCGCAGAGCGTCGAGGGCCCGCAGGGAGTCCGCGACCGCCTGGTCCACCGGCTCGCTGCGGCTCTTCAGGGCGATGACGACGGCGTCCGCGTCGGCGACGTCGGGCACGTCGTCGGCTCCCGCGACCACGGCGGTTCGATATCCGGCCGTGGTCAGGGAGATCGCGAGGTCCGTTGCCCCGGTGAGGTCGTCGGCGATAGCGCCCAGGCGAGCCACGTCGTTCTCCTTCTCCTGGTGGTGTGTCGGTGCGGTCAGTGCTCGGCGATCCGCTCGGCCCACTCCTGGACCTGCGGATCGGCCTCGTCGATCAGCTCGGAGGTGAGGGACCGCCATTCCTCCTGGTCGATCTCGTAGAAGGTCACGTCCTCCTCCTCGAGGAACTCCACGTTCTCCGACTGTTCGTCGAGTGAGACCTCCCGGGCCCACGCCGACACCTCGTCGATGGCCTGGTCGATCGCCGCGCGGTGCTCCTCGTCCCAGGACTCGTAGGTGTCGCCCCAGGTCTGGAAATGGAAGTTGCCGTACAGGTGGTTGGTGTTGGTCACGTATGGCGCGACCTCGAAGTAGGAGTTGAAGCGGACCACGTCGATCGGGTTCTCCTGGGCCTCGATCGCGCCCTGCTCGATGGCGCCGAACACCTCGTTGAGGGCCAGCGGGGTCGGGCTGGCGCCCAGGGCCTGCCAGGTGTCGATGTAGGTCTGCTGGGTGGGGACCCGCAGCTTCAGTCCGGCGAGGTCACCTGGCGACTCGATGGGACGCGCGGAGTTCAGCACCCGCGGTCCCCGGTACAGGTCGCCGAGAAGCAGGAACCCCGTCTCCTCGTGCAGGGTGTCGATGATGTCCGCCCCGACCTCGCCGTCCCACACCGAGAAGAACTGTTCGTCGCTCTCGTACAGGAAGGGAATGCCCTCGATCGCGGCCAGGTCGGTGTAGCGCTCCAGGGAACCGACCGACTCGATCACCATGTCGACGCCGCCGAGTTCGAGGCCTTCCTGCATCTCCTCCCAGCTCCCCAACTGGGAGGAGGGATAGACCTCGATGGTGACGGCGCCGTCGGTCTCCTCCTCCACGGTCTCGGCGAGGCGCTGCGCGGCCCGGTTGGGCAGGCTGTCCACGCCGTAGGTGTGGCCGAGGCGAAGTGTGAGCTCAGCGTCCTGCTCCGCCGCGCCCACGTCGGAGCAGGCGGCCAGGGAGACCGTGAGCGCGACCGCTGAGAGCGTCGCGAGGATGGCAGAGGAACGCATGCGGGTTCTCCTCGGTTGGGCTCCGGACGTGGGCGGAACGGTTGGGATACTGCCGGTGCCGCGCATCGTCAGTACATCCCCACGAGCAGCGGCCCGTAGGTCACGACCATCAGCGAGGCGATCGCGACGCTCAGCCAGGGAACCAGGTCCCGCAGCGTGTGCTCGAGTTGGATTCCGGCGATCTTGCTGGTGATGAGGATGCAGATCCCCGCCGGCGGCGTGACCAGTCCAATCGCCAGGTTGACCACCACGATCAGACCGAAGTGCACCGGGTCGACCCCGACGGCCGTCACGATCGGCAGCAGGATCGGCGTGAAGATGATGATCGCGGCGTTGCCCTCGACCACCGTGCCGACCAGGAGCAGCAGGATGTTGACCAGCAGCAGGATCAGCAGGGTGTTGGTGGTGACCCCAAGAACCGAGGACGCGATCTGGTCCGCGACCCCGCCCATCACCAGGGCGAGCGAGTAGATCTTCGCCGTGGCGATGATCAACATGATGGTGGCGACGAGGATGGCGGACTCGCGCAGCGCCTTGATGATGCGCTTCACGGTGAGTTCGCGGTAGACGACCCCACCGAGGATGAGAGCCACGGCCACGGCCACGGCGCCACCCTCGGTCGCGGTGAACGCGCCGATCCGGATACCGCCGAGCACGATGACGGGCAGGGTGAGTGCGAGCAGCGCGTCCCGGAAGGACCGGAACATCACGCCGGTGCTCACCCGCTCTTCGGCCGGCAGCTTCTTCACCCGGGCGATGACGTAGCCGGTGATGATGTAGACGAGACCGAAGCCGAGGCCGAAGAAGATGCCCTGGAAGAACAGGTCGGCGATCGACGCCTGGGCCGTCACACCGTAGATGATCAGGGTGATGCTGGGCGGCAGGATCAACGCGACCGTGGACCCGATCGCGGTCACGGAGGCGGAGAACCCGGGCGTGTACTTGCGCCGCAGCATCTGCGGGATCATCAGCCGGCCCACGGAGGACGCGTCCGCCACGGCCGAACCGGAGACACCACCGAAGATCATGTTCGTCACGATGTTCACGGCGGCCAGACCACCGCGCATCTGGCCCACCAGCGCGGTGGCGAAGTCGATGAGCCTGCGGGTGATACCGCCGGCGTTCATGATGCTGCCGGCCAGGACGAACAGCGGGATCGCCAGCAGCGGGAACGAACGCATGCCGGAGATCATCTGCTGTGCGGCCATGGTCAGCGGCACGTCGGTGAAGAAGTACAGACCGGCCATCGAGCAGAGCGCGATCGCGACACCGATCGGGAGACCGATAACGAGAAGGGCGGCGAGCCCTCCTCCGAGGATGGCGGGCATCAGGCGGAACCTCCCGACACGGACGGCTCGGCCGTGAGCTCGTTCTCGTTCTTCCAGCGCCCGGTGATCAGGTTCTCCACGCAGAAGAGCACCGCGCAGGCGCAACCGATGGGCGCCGCCACGTACATGGCGGTCAACGAGACGTCGAATCCGACCGCGAGACTCAGCCCCGTCATCTCCTGGCGCGAGGCGATCGGGAGAAGCACGAGCGACAGGGAACCGATGATGGCGAACGTCGCCAGCACCAGCAGTGTGACGACCCGGTTCATGATGGCGCGGACGGCGGCCGGTAGACGCAGGAGCAGGAACTCCAACGCGATGTGCTCGTGCCGGCGCAGTGCCACCGGGATGGAGGTCATGACCAGCCACACGAAGCAGAGGGTGGCGAGCTCCTCCGACCACACGCTCGGGTGGTTGAAGAAGTAGCGAAGGATGACCTGGATGATCAGGGACGCGCTGATGGTGGCCAGCGCGATGATGGCCATCGCTGTGAACACGCGCTCGATGGCGCCACACACGCGGTCGAGGGTCTTCATCGCGGTTCCATCAAGAGCTTGATGATGTCGCCGGGACCATTGGCGACCATGTCGGTGATGATCTCGGCGCCCTCCTCCAGGTCGACGCGCCGCGACACGATCCGCTGCGGGGTGTCGGCGTCAGCGGCCAGCAGCTCCAGCGCCTGCTCGAAGTCCACGCGCGAGTACATGGCGGTGCCGTTGAACGCGATCTCCCGGACCTGCAGCTCACCCGCGGGAATCGGAACGTCGACGTTGAACACGGCGACCTGGATGATCGATCCGCCGGACTCGACGTGCCGGAACGCTTCCTTGGCCAGTGCGGGAACACCCGCGGCGATGAACACCGTGTCGAACCGGCCGGCCTCCTCGACCAGCCCGTCCAGGGACGATCGGACGTCGGTGGCGCCCATGGCACGGAGCATGTCGTGGTTGGACTCGCGGGGTTCGCTGACCACCAGCGCCGCGGGGTCGGCCTGCGCCAGCACGTGCGCGATCAGACCGCCGATGGCGCCGCCGCCCAGAACCAGGTGCCGCCCGCCGCGGATGTCGCCGCGGACCTGACGCACGGCGTGACAGGCCACGGCGAGCGGCTCGGCCAACGCGAGCGCGTGGTCCGGGATCTCCGACGGGGCGTGCAGGAGCGTGTGTTCGGGCACCGCGACGTAGTCCGCGAACGAACCGTCCCATTCGGCGATTCCGAGCATCTGCTTCTTCGCGCACAGGTGGTAGCGGCCGTCCGTGCACAGCGCGCACTCCCAGCATGGCCGCTGCGGCTCGACGACGACCCTGTCCCCGACGGCCACCTTGGTCACGCCCGGGCCGATCGCGTCCACGACGCCGCCGGCCTCGTGGCCGGAGATGAGCGGCGGAATCCGGAAGGGGTGGGTGCCACGCAGCGCGGCCAGGTCGGATCCGCAAACGCTCGTCGACGTCACCCGGATCACCACGTCGCCCTCGGAGGGCAGGGGATGCGGAATGTCCACGACGTGGGCGGAGCCATTGGGCTCGAATCTCACTGCTCGCATCAACGCTCCGTTGCTTGATGGACCTGGGGCGGACGTCGTCACCGACACCGGCTGGGGCCCGTCTCCCCTCGGTGCGGGCGAACGCCCGGCGAACGGGGAGCGACACGGCGCAGCGGTCGAGCTGACGGTCGGTTCGCCCGTGCGTCGAGAACCAACGCACGGGCTGACGCTACATTTACTTAACTTGTGCGTCAATAGTTGTCACACGTGAGAACGTCTGGTTAACACAAGGTCCCCTGGCCTGCGGAAATCACGATCCGTGGGGCACGTGGGTGTGAATTTTCTATACAGTGGGTCGGTACGGTGTTCGACGAGCGCGCCCGACCCGCGGAGGGAACAACACCCGATGATTCCGGACCAACGACGAGAACGGCTGGTCAAGGAGCTGCGCAGCGCAGGAGTCCTGAGTGTGCGCGAGCTGTGTGACGTCCTGTCCGTCTCGCACATGACCGTGCGCCGGGACATCTCCGTGCTGGAGCGCGACGGCCGGGTGTACTCGGTGCCCGGCGGGGTGAAACTCGCCCGTCAGATCGAGACAGAGCCATCCTACCTGGACAAATCCGTCACGGACGTCGCGGAGAAGCAGGCCATGGCCAAGGCGGCCGCGGCTCTCGTGCAGAGCGGGCAGATGATCTACCTGGACGCGGGCACAACAATCGGTCACATGGTGCCGCACATCTGGGACATCCGGGATCTGACCGTCGTTACCAACGACCTCACTACGGCGGCCCGTCTCATCGACCACCCCAGTATCGACCTGTTCCACATCGGTGGCCGAGTGGACCGCAAGAACCGGTCGGTGGTCGGCGACATCGCCGCGCGAACGATGGGCGAGTTCAACCTGGACCTGGCGTTCGTCTCCACCAGCTCCTGGGACCTCAAGCGTGGGTCCACCACTCCGTCCGAACCGAAGGTCGTCCTCAAGCGCGCCGCGATGCGGGCCGCCGTCACCTCGGTCCTGGTCGCCGGAGCGGCGAAGTATGGATCGTTCGGCACCCTGAAGGTCGCCTCACTCGACCAGTTCGACCACATCATCACCGACGCGGGGTTCTCCCCCCACACCGCCGGCGAGATCCGCGCCAGCGGTGTGTACGTGGAACTGGCCGAACCAGGCGAGTGACCGTGTTGTTCAGCTCAGAGGAGTCCGCCGCAGCAGTGCCTCGGTGACCTCGGCGAGGCGCTCCGCGTTCGCCGGGTCCAGGGTTTTGAGATCGAGGGGAAGTGACTTCCCGCGATCGATCGCGGACAGGGGCTCCGAGGGCGGGCGCTCGATGAAGTCGTGGATGGGCGCCACAGACGCCTTCACGGGCCGTGCCGCCAGCCGAGCCGCCACCCGTAGCAGCAGCCGCACCGGAGCCGGGAGCGGGCTGAGGTCACCGCTGCGTGTGAAGCCCGGGTGGTAAAGCACGTAGCGGGCGGGGTTCTCCGCCTGGGCGGCGTAGGCCACCCCCAGGAGGTCGTTGGCCCTGCCGGCCTGGAGCTGGGCGGTGATCGTGCTGTAGCGGCGTTCCAACTGAAGGTCGTCCCAGTGGATCTCGCCCGCGGTCGCTCCGGTTCCCGCCACATTGATGATCACCGGGGTCTCGCTCTGGCGCAGCGCCGCGGCGAGTCCGTGACCCAGCAGGTACCGGCTGAGGTAGTACAGGGCGAAGGTCCGCTCCAGGCCCTCCTCGGTCACAATGCGCTTCGGCGCCTGCCTGTTGGCGAACAGGCCAAGCGCGTCCACGGTCGGGTGGCGTTCGGTGACTTGGTCGATCGCGGCACGCGTGGCGCTCACGCTGGAGAGGTCCACGGCGATGAACTCCATCCGGTCACCCGCGCCCGCCGCCGCGGCGTCCGCGAGTAGCCGCCGTCCCTTTTCGGCGTTGCTGCCGAGGACCACGGCCCGGTCGCCACGTGCCAGGCGTTCCATGGCCAGTTCGCGCCCCATACCGTCGGTGCCGCCGCTGATCACCACCACACGTTGGCGGTCCGGACGCTGGCGGTTGGGTTGGGTGGGGTCGGACATGCTTCTCCTCGGTGGTTACCGTCAGTGCGCACTACGATCATGGGTGACAGCGCTGTTCAGCGGAAGGAGGCAGTTTCTTGTCCGATACGCACACTCATGTGCCCTCGATGGTCAGCGCGTCGCTGCCGAGTCCGATACCCAGCGACGAGTTCGAGCGGTGCCCCGTCACCGACATCCTGCGTCGGGTAGGGGACAAGTGGTCCATCCTGGTCGTCGTACTCCTGGGGCGACGCACCTACCGCTACAACGAGCTCCAACGCGAGATCGAGACCATCAGCCAACGCATGCTGACGCGCACCCTCCGGGCCTTGGAGTCCGACGGACTCGTCCACCGCGAGGTGTTCCCCACCGTTCCACCGAGCGTCGAGTACAGCCTGACCCCGCTCGGCCGCTCCCTCCTCGAGCCACTGTCCGCCCTCGCGGACTGGGCCGTTCTGCACCAGCCCGACATCGCCGCCGCACGGGCGACGAACCGACCCCAGCGCGGAAATTGACTGGCCTCGTGCGGGGAGAAGGTGCACAGTCGCCTCTATGCCACCCTCTTACCGCCAGATCCGCGCCGCGTACACCGATGACACGGTGACGGTGTACCAGGCCTACGCGCCAACGATCGGTGTCCCCGCCGCCCGGGACGGCCGGTTCCCGCCGGAATGGAAGCGGGACCGGATGACCTGGATCAAGCCCTCGTTCCTGTGGATGATGTACCGCTGCGGGTGGGGTCGGAAGCACGACCAAGAGACCGTCCTGGCGGTCGAGATCACCCGCGCCGGCTTTGAGTGGGCACTACGCGACGCGTGCCTGTCCCACTACACCCCGGCCGTGCACACCGACAACGACGACTGGAAACGTCAGCTCCGCGAGTCCTCCGCCCGTGTCCAGTGGGACCCGGAGCGCGACCTGCGTCTCCAGCCGCTCGACCACCGATCCCTCCAGGTGGGGCTGTCCGGCGTGGCCACCCGACGCTACGCCGACGAGTGGATCGTCACGATCACCAACATCACACCCCTCGCACACGAGATCCACACCCACGTCCGCGCGGGAAACCTGGACACGGCCGGTGACCTGTTGCCCGAGGAACACCCCTACCCCACGCCTCCGGAGGTTATCGACCACCTCCGCCCCACCGAGGACGAAGCCGAGTCCCCGGAGTGACGGTGGGGCGTGTACGGCACGCCCGGTCGACGACCCGGCACTCGCCCCGCCCGCTCCGGGATGTCCGCCGCCGAGCCGGGAATGAAGACTCTCGGTGGGACGCCCCGGACGGGGAGCCCGACGTCGGCGGCGACCGGCGGTGTGAGTCAGCGAGTCAAGGAGGTGTTCGTGGCCGAAACCGATGGTCCGGCCGGGGGTTCACGGTCGCTGGACGCGGCCGCGGCAGTGGCCGAGCAGGTGCTCTTTCCGGCGGCATTGGAGGTCGACACCGCCGAACGGGTCCCGGAGGGACACTTCCAGCGGATCGCGGAGATCGGGTTCTACGGATTCGCCGCACCGGACGGCCTGAACACCCTGGACCTCCCGGACTTCGCGTCCGTCTGTCGCGCCGTGGAGACGCTCGCCGGGGGATGTCTGACGACCACTTTCGTCTGGCTGCAGCACCACGGGGCCGTCACGGCCGCCGCGAACACCCAGAACCACGCCCTGCGCGACACCTACCTCGAATCCCTGCTCACGGGAGAGCGTCGCGCGGGCGTCGCGGTCACCGCCGCGGTCCGACCCGGTCTACCCCAGTTGCGGGCTGAGCCAGCGAGTGGGGGATGGTACCTCGACGGCGTCGCCCCCTGGGTGACCGGTTGGGGAATGATCGACACCCTCTACGTCGCCGCACGCGACGCCAACGACGCCCTCGTCATGGCGCTTGTCGACGCCGAGGAGAGCGAGTGCCTCCAGGCGGGACCACCCGCGCGGCTCGTGGCCACGAACGCCGGCCGCACGGTCACGTTGCGCTTCTCCCGGTACTTCCTGCCGCGGGAGCGGGTCGCGTCGATCACCCCGCGAGAGACCTACCTACGAGGCGACGCGGAGACGGTGCGGTTCAACGGGAACCTCGCCCTCGGTGTCGCCGGTCGGGCGATCACCCTCATGGGAGAGGACGGACAGGCGCTCTCCGCCCAACTCTCTCGGACCCGGGACCGGCTGCTCTCCACGACCCCCGAACACGTCCCGACGGCGCGCGCGGCCACCTCTGAGCTCGCGATGCGCACCGCCGCCGCGCTCACGACCTACGTTGGTGGCCGTTCCCTGCTCACCGACGCGCACGCCCAGCGGTTGGTCCGGGAGGCGACGTTCCTCCTCGCCTTCGGAACACGCCCGACGATCCGGTCCGCCCTCCTGCGAACGCTCAGCACGCGCGAGTCGACCTGACCGAGAGACCGTGAGGACACGCCTCCCCGGGTGCGATGGCGCTCCACCACACCCGGGGAGACGTCACCCGTTCAGCGCGAGGCCGAGACCAGAAAGGGTCTCGTTGACACTCTTCCCCTCGGTGACCGCCTCGAGATCGAACATGTAAACCGACGTCGGCGGGTAGCCGATCCTCTCGATCGAACGGCTCACACTGAAGCATCCGTCGACGTACTCCGGTCCGTCCCAGAGATACACCGCGCCCCACATCTGACGCTCCGCGTCGGAGAACCACGCCTTGAGACGCAGGCCCTCCAGCTCCGAGAACGCCGCGATCGCGTGCTCCCGGAGGTACTCTCGGAGACTCTCCGGGGACTCCGCGGAATGACTGAGGTCCCACGCGACGATCATCACCTGCATGGTTGCGCTCCTTAGGGAAATGGATGCGGGTGGTGGCTGATGTCCTCGGGCCGCAGTGGGCGGTCCTTGTACCCCAGGGCGTGCGGCACGTCGTGCAGCCGAGGAAGGCCGTCAACCCGCCGGAACTCGTGACCGAACGTCATGGGCAGCGTGCCGGGAATGATGACCTTGACGCAGACGAAGCCGCCCGCGCGGTGCTCCGGGGTGCTCTGGTCCACGACGATGACATCGAGGCCGCGTTCGTGGAGTCGACGCAGGAGCTCGGCGAGGTCGTCGCGCAGGTCGTCGCTGGCGGGGATGCGTGGCATGTCGGAGATCGGGCGTGCCGTCGCGGCCGTGCCCAGGAAGTCGAAGCGGGAGAACGCGTCCGGATGGCCGTAGAGCTGGGTGTGGTGCGCCATCCGGGTCACGAGCGAGGGGTCACGCACCATCTCCCGGGCCTGCTCCTGCAGGGCGGGATCCTGCGACGCGAAGTTGGCCGTCATGGGGCCGAGCTCGTTCAGGGACCGCTCGATCGCTCGCTCCGGATCGAGGTGTGACCCGCCCGAACAGGCGACCTTCGCTGTCGCGGGGTCATCGGTGGGGTTCACGGCCATGGTCCACACGCACGGGATTCCGTACTCGAGGGTCGTGTCGAAGGTGTGCACCGAGTAGCCGGTCTCCTGCTCGATCGTTTCGACGAGGAGCGGTAGAGCGGGGTTCCGCGCCGTGGAGACGTCGACCCGGTTGACCGACATCCTCGCGTACCACGTCATGAGGAACGAGTCCCGCTCGGCCACTTCGAGGATTCCGTAGAAGATGGCCTCCTCGATGCTGCTGCCGAGCGCGCACCCGTTGGAGCACTCGTAGACGAACGGCGGGTTCTCCGGGCCGGCCCGCCGCATCAACCGGTAGTACACGTAGTTCTCGGGCACCAGGATTGGGGCCGACCGCGAGAAGGAGTAGCCCCACACCCACGAACAGGGGACGTCCTCGGTGAACCTCCGGAACCCGAAGCCGGGAACGTGCCGTTCGGGCGGATAGAGCCCGAGGGTGCGCGGGTCGAGCGCCTGCTCGGCCACTTCGGTGAAGGGTGCGTGGACGACCGTTCGCTTCCCGGCGGCGTGCGTGCCCCCGTATCTCTCCAACGCCTCCAACAGAGCGACCACGCGACTCGAGTGATAGCTGCGGGTCCACCCGAATCCGTACTCGACCGAGTCCGCGTGCGCGCCCAGCTCCGCGGACGCCGTGACGACCCCGGCGCCGCTGCCCTTCGTCATCGTGTGGACGAGACCGCACTCGGAGTCGACGTACAGGCGCTCCAGTGCGTCCCAGTGTCTCTCGACGTCGCGTACACGGAACGTCTCGGGGGACACCTTCGGGCGAGGGAGCAGGTCGATACGAGCGAGGGACGCGGAGTCGTCCGGACGGCTGTCGCAGCGGACGCACCGGGGGTCGGTGAGGAAGCGGTGGGTCGTCACCTCGAGGGAGTCCAAAGCGACGACCACCAAAGCGTTGCGCGTGCGTGCCGTCCCCGGATCCGAGGCGACCCGGTGGACCTCGTCGACGACGATCCCGGCCACCAGGTCCGCCGCCAGCGGGGTGAGCCACGCCGACGGTCGGTTCGCCATGGTCTCACCGTGCAGTCGTCGTACCTCCGCGTGACCCTGAGGGCTGGATCGGGCCGAGCGCCTGCGGAACTCCGCACAGTCCACACATCCGGGAACCCCGGGGGACTCCGCCGGCCCCACCACGACCCGGCCGAGTTCGGCCCGCACCGGGACCCAGGTCACGTCCGCGGCGACGGCGGCCGCGCGTACGCGTGGATACGGTTCGTCGTCCCAGCCGTCGCTCGCCACGACCACGACGGAGCCGGTTGGGAACGAGGTGCGCCCCGGTGTGGCCAGCGTGAGCTCGGCTTCCCCCAGGGCGGCGTGCTCCGAGACGATGGCGTCCGCCAGCACGCCCGCCCCGACCAGTGTAAGAGCGGGTTTGTTGGTGACCTCGACTTTGGCGGTCGGACTAGGCATCGACGAGCACCACCCTCACGACGAACGGGACCTTCGAACTCACCTCTGGGTCGTGGTCGAGGGGGACGGCGAGCGGGCGACGGCCCCGCGTCACTAGTCGGGCCGTGAGGTCGGCGATGCCCAGTGGCTCCTGGTGCCCCACGGAGACGCTGGGACCGTCGTGCCGCCTCACAGGCAGGTCGGGAGCGGTCGGCGCGTAGACCCACTGCCGCTGCGCGTCGGCCTGGTAGGCCAACAGAGCCCGCTCCATCGCTTCGCGAAGGGCCTCCTGGAGAGTCGTCCCCGTCGCCACCGTCACGGGATCCCCGGCACGGAAGCAGGCGACTGTGGGGACCCCCAGAGCCGATGTCGCCTCGTGGAAGGTGAACCCCGGACTGATCCGCGCCAGCATCGACCGGTACCGATCGGCGTCGTCGCCGACGGTCACTCCGCGAGGATCGAGGAGCGGCGACAGCGCGGACGACGCGGCGATGTCGTCCGTCGCGATCTGTTGGCAGTGTTCGAGGAGCGCGGACTTGACGGCCTCCTCCCAGCTGTAACCCGCGGCCGTA
This sequence comes from Spiractinospora alimapuensis, assembly GCF_018437505.1. Classification (NCBI taxonomy): domain Bacteria; kingdom Bacillati; phylum Actinomycetota; class Actinomycetes; order Streptosporangiales; family Nocardiopsidaceae; genus Spiractinospora; species Spiractinospora alimapuensis. Next base: position 4,501,559 of record NZ_CP072467.1, read on the forward strand.
CCCGTGTGGAGAGCGTAGGCGCCGTACCCGGAGGTCGAGTCGGGGTGCGCCCGCCCGCGCCGCAGGGCCGGAAAGACGATGTCGGGGGCCACCAGGGTGGCGGAACCATCCGCCAGGTCGTATGCCCAGCAACGGACGCCGGCATCGCCCTGGCGCACGGCGTTCAGCATCGCCTCAGGGGAGGTGGCCCCCCAATCGGGGGTCTCGCCCCGGGGAGAAGCGAACCGTCGCGGATCGACCATCAGTGAGCCGTACAGAGCGAACGCCCGAAGCACCGCGCGGTGCCGCGCGGTCTCGAAACTGAGGCCCGCGGCGACCGCCGTCGGCACCCCCTCACGGTCGTCGAGGAGCCCGACCGGGTCGGACGACTCCACCCGACAGGTGTGCAGTGGGAACTGGGCCAGCTCACCCTCATCGGGTTCACCGATGGCACCGAGTTGGTCCCCGGTGCACAACACGGCGGCTCGTGAGAACTCCTCCCACTCCTGCCCTGGATGGTCCGCCAACGCGGCGATCCGCTTGAGAAAACCGGCTTCGGTGTCAGGTCTGACGTCCGACTCCGCCAGCGGGTGCGCGAGGACGCGGTGCGTCGTGCCGCCGAGTGTCACCGGATCCAGGCACGTCACCACCCCTTGCTCCCCCGGCGGGATTCCGGTGGTGGCCCGCAGGACGCCCTGGACCGCCCGCACAGCCGCCGCCCGTGCCGCCAAGCGGGGGAGCGGGGCGGCCGGCGTCGTACCCGCGTCCTCGGCCGGCCGTCGCGCGGCTCCACGTCGTCGCACGGACTCCCAGTCCACACCCGAAGGCGAGATCCACACGGCCCGGCGCCAGAGGACGACCCGCGCGAGGGTGATGGCCTCTTCGCGACAGACCGTTCCCAGCGGATCGGGACCACTCACCGACGGCGTCTCCGAGGCGTGGAGAACGAGGTCGACGTCGGCGAGCAGGCGCCGCAACCGTGTCTCCGACGGATGGAGGTCCACGTGCTCGGTCGGTCCGGGAAACGACGAGGCCCCAGGCTGGGTGGACATCGGGTCGAAGCCCGAGTCCGTCTCGCCCGTGACGACCACACGCAGGTCCTCCAACCCAGCGGCGACCGCGGCCGCAGTGGTCGCCGCCAACAGGCGACCCGACCCGAGCACGACCGTCCGCGTCGCTTGGAACCGTGTGAACGCGGCCGCTCCGTCGGCGCGGAAATACCGAAGGAAACTGGCGCCGAGGGGAAGCTCCGGTGACGGAGCGGGAGGGTGCGCGGCGCCGTCCACGTCGCGGAGGGCACCACGGTCACGCAGCGTCGTGACCAGGTCCTCCACCAGCCGTCGCCGCTCTGGCGAGAGGTTCGCGGTGAGATCGCCGAGGCTGTGTCGTCCGTTGAGGTAGGGGGCGAGGCGTTCGATGACCAAATAGATCGAATCGCCGGTCAGGTGCAGTGATCCGTGATGGCTGAGTAGGTAGACACCCTCGGGCGACTTCGCGTAGTAGACGTCGGGACGCAGCAACAGTCCCACTCGGTCCTCCTGTCATTCGTCCGGTCGTCGACTGCCCAGGGAGAATTCGCCAACGGCGCTCTCCGCTGCGTAATCCACCCCTGTCGCGGCGTTGAAGTCCGTGGCGTCGCCACCTCCGAGGCCGCAGGCGGCAAGCCCCATCGCCGTCGCCGCCAGATACATCGACTGGTACAGAACGCCGACGTGCTTGAGGACCAGGGAGTAGGGCATCTGTTCGTAGGTCCAGGCGAGCCGGCCGAATCGGGCGGTGAGCACGAGGAGGACCTGGGGTGGCTCGGCTGCCGGTGCGGCGCGCAGGGCCGCGCGCAGAAGGCGGCGCACCGGAGGCCCACCCGGACTCACCGTGCGGAGCCCGTGGGAGTGCGAGTCGTAGTGGTACATCCCCGAGGGGAGACCCGACACGCGTCGGACCACGGGGTAGATCTCCAGCTCGTAGGCCGATCCGCCGGACGGGTGTGGGCGGTTGGGGTATTCCACGCCGTCCACCTCGCGCGTCGTCCGCACCCGGGCACACCGGTAGAGGAACTCGCCAAGCTGGTCCACGGTGATCGGGTGGTCGTCGTCGTGGTGCCGCACGGATCGGCGGTCCTCGACGACGGCGGCGAGCGGTGGATCGTCCCGACGGATCCGTGTCAGGTCCGCCGCGGGCAACGGGATCTCAGGGCCCGGGTAGGGGGGCCGCCGACCGGGGAGCGGAGTATGGAGCCCGCGGGCCCACTGTGTGCGCCCATACGCCTCCTCCCGGTCGGAGCGGTCGGTCATACGCGACTGGCGGTGGAACCACAGTTCGTGTGGTGTCCACTGGCTCAGCGTGAGGTCGGAATGCTCCCCGCCGTCCGGGGCCTCCATCAGGCCGGCACGTCGCAGGTCCCGCAGCAGGGCGTCGACGGTCACGGCTTCGACCCCCAGGTCGGACAGCCTCGACAGTGTGGCGAGGTCCGACGCGCCGCCGGCGAGTACACCAAGCGCCGCCTGGACCCCCACATCGAGGGTCTCCAGTCGCGCGTTCGCCAGCGGTGACTCCGCGACGAGACCGTCGCGGTCGCGGCGCAGCACCGTGAACCGGGAGAGCCGAAGCCTGGACTCGACGTCTTCCCGCGTTGGACCCAGTTCGGGCCCAACGGGACGGAGGGTGTAGAGCGCTCGTTCCCCGAGGTGGGGCGTCACGGACAGCCAGCCGCCGCGCCGCAGTCGTTCGAGCAGCGCGTCGACCTCGTCCGCTGTCGCCCCAGACGCTGACGTGAGGCGCGACCGAAGGCAGCCGTGGGCGAGCTGGCCGAGGACCGACGTGAGCCATGGAAGGTTTGGCCCCACCTCCTCGTTGCGCCGGCCCGTCGCCAACCAGACGCCGTCGTGGCCTCGGGCGCACGACACCCCGCCCACCAACCGGAGTTCCACCTCGTGGCCGCCCCACTCCAGGTTCCTCACACGGGCTCCTCACGAATGTCCGATGTCGGGGCCGGCGGCTCCTCCTCGATCTGACGCATGGCCGAGACTCCGAACACGTCCTCGACGGCACGTGCGGCCAGGTGGCACAGCAGGAAGCGTTCCTGTGGCGTGACGCCGAGCTGGGTCAGGAACAGGTAGGTGTGGTTGAGCATCGTTCGGTAGAGAACGAACCAGTGTGCGGTCATCGAGTCCATGACCGCCGGGTTGTGGAAGGCCGCACGGTGGTAGGGGCTGACGTGCACCAACGGGGGCGGATTCCCGTTGGCGTCCGTGGAGAACCCGTGCTCGGTCGGGAGCTGGCCGCGTGCCAGGAGTTGGGATGCGCGGACGTGGTACGACCGCGTGATCGAGGTCCAGTCCGCCACGAACTCGGAGGTCGGGGCGTCGCCGTCCAGTCCGGCCACCGTGTCCGACACCCGTCGCCGCAGGGTGGCCTCGTGGAGGCGATAGTGGTCGTCCCAGGGGCCACGAAGAGTCTCGGCCCCTGGGTACATGGCGAGAAAGGCGTCCGCGTGGGACCGGAACGACATGAACCCTGTGGTGACGCCGACGCCCGACAGGACGTGGGCGGTGGCGATCATCAGGTCCAAGGCATGGCCGAGACGGGGTCGACCGGTCGACACGTCTTGGAGTATCCGGAACGCGAGCTCGGTGGTGTCGGCGTGGAAGTCGGCGAGCAGGTCTACCGCCTCCTCACTGCCCAGGGCGCGGGGCCGACGTTCGAATGGAGCCTCGTGCAGGGTGTTGTTCGGGCGCCACGGCGTCAGCGGTCCGTGCTCGTCCTCGAGCCGTGCGAGTTCGCGGTGCCGCTGTTCGTACTCCTCGGGGGCCAACACCGTGCGGGACGGATGGCGTGAGAGGAACCCTCCGATCGTCTCGCGTGCCGCGGGGCGTACGACGCCCGCCATCGTCGCCGCGTCACAGCGCAGGTGGAGGCGTACGTGCGGTCCCAACCGCCAGTGACGCGTGAAGGACATCGCGGGAATCGTGGACGACAGGCGTCGGAAGAACGGCCGCACGGCCTCCAGGAGCAGGTGGTCCTTATCCCTGTCGTAGTACACGACGTGCAGACTGCGCCACGACACCCGTGTCCTCCCCGTTCTCGTTCCCCTCGGGAGCTTCCTCGGAGGCCAGCTCCCTGACAGCGTCGGCCGCCATCCCCCGCACCACGTCCTCGGCGTTCAGCAGCACGCCGATCCGGTTGCAGAACAAGTGGGCGCAGGTGTCCAGCACCTGGAACACCTCGATCGCCGGACGGTCCTCCGACGGGCACCGTTCCAGGGCGTCCCGAAGCGCGGTGACCGACCGGGACCAGTCGACGAAGGTTCCGGAGCGCCGCACCTGGTCCACGTGTGAGGCCAGGGTCCGCAGACTTCGCGCGATCTCGGTCGCCTCGCCGGTCGCCCCTCGGCCACCCCTGCGTGGGGAACCGCCCAGACCGAGGAGGTCCACGGACGCTGGCACCGTCGGACTCGCGGTACCGATCCGTTCGGCCAGGCTGGGCAGGTCCGGCTCACACGCCAGCCAGGCGAGCAGGATCGCCGCGTAGGCGCTGGTGGTGCGTTGCTCGGACGTCGTTCCCGGACGGAGTAGCTGGGACGCGAGCTCGCTCGACTCCGTGAAGTGGCGCTCCACGGCCTCGATCGCGGAGTTCCTCCCATACCGGTCGTGCTCACGGGAGTAGGGGAGGCACACCAGGGAGTTGTCGGGTCTCAGCTCGGTGGCGAAGGACGACTTCCGTTCCCGCCGGGAGTAGGAGGCCGCGAGGTGCAGGTAGTGGTCAAGCCGCATCCGTCCTCGGCTCGGGTTGTCGCGGAGGTAGGTCTCCAAGCGGTTCCGGAGCAGCTCCTCGACCGCACCGCGTCGACCGTCTTCCGGCAGGACGCGTAGCCGCACGTGCGGTCCGCCCTCCCAGTACCGCAGGAAGAACCAGTCGCGCAGTGCGTTCTCGGCCCGGAGTTCCCCCATCAGGGGGGCGATCCCTTCGGACACGAGCCCCTCCAGGTCGTCGTGCCGGAACACGTGGACACTGATCCAGTCCGATTCGGCCATGTCAGCTCCCTGGGTCGGAGAGTTCGACGAGAAACTCGGTCACGGCGGGGTCGGCCTCCGGGGCGCTGGCCTGGTCCGGAGCGGGCAACGCCTCCTCGAACACCGCCATGGCGGATGTGCCGCCCACCATCCGCTCGAAAGCGGCGACCAGGAACCAGTTGGCGAAGTCCACGTAGAAGGGCTTGTGGCCCTTGCCCCACAGCCAGTCCGGGTCGGTGTGTCTGCTGCCGTCGGAGCCTGGAGCGGATGCCCACACCCGCACGAAGCACTGGGTTGGCACGCGGTGGGTTCGCAGCCAACGCAACAGACGGAGCCAGTACTGGGTGTCGGACTCTCCTGACGGGCGTCGTGGAACCTGGTCCGCCGGTGCCACCCAGCACGCTCGCCGGAGAACGACGGAGCCGACGGCGACGCGCCGGTAGGCCGTCACGGACTCCGGCGTTGTCAGCTCGTTATCGGCGACGAGCGCCACGTGGGGATAGGTGTAGAAGCTGTGGCCGAACACCTGCGTGAGGAACTGGGCCGCCGAGGGAAGGAAGAGATCGCCCATCATGCCGACGTGGAGCGGCACGACACCGACCTCCCGGCTCTCGCTGCGCAGCCGGAGGAGTCCGACCGAGTCGTCGTGAACGACGACGCAGTCGCCCAGGCGGATCCGTTCCGAGTCCGGGCGCGTGCTCGAGGTGAAGGGGTAGTCGAGCTCGTGTGAGACCGCCGCGGTCCGGACGTTGACGGTCGATCCGAACTGACCGCTCAGTTCAGCCATCAGAGGGCCCGCGGCGGGTGCCGACGGCTGGCGGTCGGCGGGCGGAATTCCCCCCGCTCGGTCGACGAGGTGTGCCACGCGGCTCCTGCCCCGGCCGTGGCCGTTGTGCATGGCGTTGAGCACGAGTGACGGATCCCGCTCCCTGTTCGTTGCCTGTAGGTAGCAGGCGACGGAGGGCGAGGTCTCGACCCACCGGGGCCAGATGGTCGCCCAGGCGACCATCTCCGTCGGGTCGACGTGAACGACGCCGTCACGTACGTCGGTGGAGAGAACCGCGTCCCGCGCGGCGTCCTGGAGATGGGCCAACTCGCGAAGCCGCGGAAGCTGACTGCCGGTCAGGGGCCGGAGGAGCTGGGTCCGGGCGTGCATCAGCCGTACGACCTCCCGTGCCGCGGGAGTTCGACCGCCGTCGTCGCCGTGGCGCAACTCCTGGTGCAGGGCCCGGTGCGCCGCCAGGAAAGGCACGGCCGTGCCGGGACCGAACCGTTCGCGGAAGAACTCCGCGAAGGCCAGCTTGAGGGGAAGGGACGGGTCGAACAGAGCCAGCCAGCGGCGAACCGCGTCCAGGTCCTTAAGGGCGGGGTGCCACCGAGTGACCGCGCACGCCGTCGCGGGTTGGACATGGACGGAGCTTTCGTGGAACGCCCACTTCGCCGTCCGTGCGTCCACCTTGGTCGGTAGCGCCACGTGCGTGGCGACGCGATCGAGGAGCCGCGTCAGGTGCCGCTGGCGCTGGCCGTGCCCGGCGAGATCATCCACCGGAACGTCGCGGCCGGCCTCGTCGTGTAGTTCCCCGATCAGGGTGGCCAAAGGGGTGAGCCGCGCGTCGCGGGTTTCGGCCAACCACCGTGCCAGTGCGTCGAGGGGGGCCTTCGCGAGGTCCGGTGTGGGCGGTACCACCTCCAACAGCCCCAGCTCGACTAGCCCGTCCAGAAACGCTTCGACGTCGGCACCAGGGGCGTTCCCCAGGCGCGTCAGCGCGTCGCGCAGGTTCGCCCGGGGACACGCGGTACCACGTTCGAGGATCCCGGCGCACGCACGGAGGGCGGCGGTCGCGGGCATCGTCATGATGGCCTCGTCCGGGCGCGGCCCGACGAAGCTCACCCGGTCGCCGGTGAACGTCGCGCTCGGGTTGAGGCGCAGCGGTAGCGAACGCCTGAGCTCCGGATCGGTGGACAGGCTTCGGACCAGTCCTTGGACGAACGCCCCGTCCAGTTCGACCACAGCACGCACCCGTGGCCGGTCCACTATTCGCACCGCTGGTCCGTCGGCGCTCCACTCGCCGAGTCCGCTGACCATGAAGGTGCTGTACGGGCTGGTCTTGGCCGACGCCCGCGCGACGTACGAAGCCAGCGCGACCTGCGCGCGAAAGCGCGGAGCGCGGGGTGCCCCGCCCAACCAGGCGGAGACCTCCGCGGACAGTGAAGGGCTCGCCTGCGCGAGACCGCGGCGTAGGTTCGGGTGTCGCGCCGCGGCGCGGAGCGAGTCGAGTCTCTCCTCACGCTCGGCGGCGAACACCTCCTGAAGTCGCTCGATCTCACCGGGCGCTTCAAGGAAGTCACTGATCCACCGACGGACGTGATCGGCGAGGTCGAGGGGGAGAGCGCGCGCCACGATGGGGTTCCATTCGGTCTCCCGTGGGGCACGCGGTCTGTGCAGAGCCCTCCGGAGACCGACCATATGTGGTTTCGGTGGACCGTCCGGCAGGGTGCCGATGACGTCGTAGAGAGCGTCCGCGAGTTGTCGGGCCTCCGACTCCAGCCGGTGATGGTGCTCCGCGATCTCGTTGAGGGCTGTGAACGAACGTTCGAACCGAAGCCCCCGCAGAACCCGTACGGGAAGACCGGCCACGCGGACGACCGGGGGTGCCCCCACACGCGTACCGCCGGGCAGGGTCAGCGATGAGATCTCGGCGGCCATCGAATCGATTCTCAATTCACCGTCCATCCAGACCGTCCGCCCGTGCCATTCCTGGTGACCCGAAGGATTTGCCCTCATGGCCACCAGGGTTGTTGGGTCAGTGATTGGTCATTTTTACAGGGCGGATGTCAGGGACAGGTGGCCGGAATCGGTCAGCATGCCGGGCTGCTGCATGCGCACTTCGCTTCGTTGCAGATTGAGGAGGCACCGTTCTCTGGAAGTCCGTGGCCTTCGGTCAGGGTCTCGAGGGTGAGGCCGCGGTCCGCGAGGTCGAAAACATCGACAGGGACCGAGCTCAGGTCGAACTCGAGTTTGTCTGAGACGGATCCGTTCGGTTTGGGGTTGGGCACACCTAACTCCTCTCCTGGTCATCGTGCTTTCGCACGAAAATGCCAAGCGGATTTCGCTTGGACATCTGAGGTGCCCATGTCACCGGGTTCGGAATTTGTTCGCACCCGGCGGAGGGCTGTGACAGGGGGTAGTTGTTGGTAGCACTCTGCAGAGAGTAAGTGAGGTGGTTGGAGGGGTCAAGAGGCAGGTCAGAGTGCATGAGATGGTGAGGTCTCGGTCAATCCGAAACTGGGACACCGGATGGCTGTGTGGCGTGTGATGCCCCCGGGGGTGAGGTGATTCTAATGTCCGAGGGCGAGCGTGTCCCGTTCTCCGCGTCGTTTTCACCGGCGGGACCTGGGGGGTTCGAACGGCGCTGTGCGATCGAAGTCGATGATTTGTGGTCATGATTGGGTGTGTGCAGATTTGGGTGGCCCATCTCCTATCCCATTGTCTATTGCGCATTCCCCGAGTTTGTGTTCTTGTGGTCAATCGGAAAGGGGTAACGAGGGACTAGCTGTACGGCGACCCTGTTCTCCTGCGTAGCGAACACGCGTAACCGAGGAGACCCGACCGCGGAAATGGTGCCATGCGTCTGACGCGAGACATCGCCCGTCAGGTGAAACGTCCACCGAGTCTTCCGTATCCACGAATCGTGCAGACCGCCCTGTGGTTCCGTGACCCAAAGGGTGTGCTTACCCGGTGTCAGGAACGCTTTGGCGACGTGTTTCGTGTCGAAATGGCGCACCAGGGTACCTGGGTGTTCCTCAGTGGCCCAGAGGACGTCAAAAGCGTCTTCACCGCACCGGCGGACCAGGTCCACGCGGGCGAGGGGAACGCGATGGTGCGTCCCGTCCTCGGGGAGAACTCCATCCTGCTCTTGGACGAGTCCGCCCACCTGGAGCAGCGCCGGCTCATGCTTCCGTCCTTCCACGGAGCACGGACCAGGAAGTACGCCGACCAGATGACGGAGATCGCCGCTACGGAGATCGACGGATGGCCGCGTGCGCGTCCGCACCGGGTGCGGGCGAGCATGCAGGCGATGACGATGGACTACATACTCCACGTCGTGTTCGGTGTCACGGACGCGGAGTGGCTGGAACCACTGCGAGAGAAACTCAACCGGCTCCTCACCATCGGCGCCGACCCGAAGCACGCCCTGTTCCTGCTCGCGTTCGGACCGGACCGGCTCGAGCGGTTCCCCCCATTCCGGCGCGAGATGCGTGAGATCGACCGACTGATCTACGGGGAGATCGCTCGACGGTCGAACGCGCCGGACCTCGCGGATCGGGAGGACGTCCTCTCGATGCTCCTCCGCGCACAGCATGAGGACGGCGCGCCGATGACGCGTCGCGCGTTGCGGGACGAGCTGGTGACACTACTGGTCGCGGGGCACGAGACCACCGCGTCGGCGCTGGTCTCGGCGGTTCGTGAGTTGGTCCTTCATCCCGACGCGCTCGCCCGCTTGACGGACGACGTGCGATCCGGTTCCGACGTCTACCTCAAAGCCGTGATCCACGAGACGCTGCGTCTGCGTCCAGTGATCTCCATGATCCCGCGCACGCTGAAACGACCGATGGAACTCGGTGGTTATCGGATTCCCGCCGGCGTCAGGGTGGCACCCGCGATCTACCTGCTGCACCGTCGGCCCGATCTCTACCCCGAGCCCGACCGCTTCCTACCGGAACGATTCCTGGGCGGGCCTCCCGATCCCTACACCTGGATTCCCTTCGGCGGGGGCGTTCGTCGGTGCCTCGGCCGCGCGTTCGCGCAGCTAGAGATGGAAACCGTGTTGCGCGAGCTGGTGCGCCGCGTGGACCTTCATCCCGTCCCGCCGGGGCAAGCGGCGCGTGGCGGCGGAGCCGTGCCGACCTACGACGCCGAAGTGGTCGTCACCTGACCGAGTCGAGTACCGCGTGGTTGAGGGGTGAGCACCGTTTCCATCGATGGACGACAGGCACAGCACATCGGCTGGATCCAGCACGTCAACGGGTGGACGGAGTTCTGCGGCCTGAGGATCGAGGTTGACCCCGGGGTCTTCGTGCCGCGGCACCGCTCGGAGTTCCTCGTGCGCGTGGCGGCGGAGCTGCTCCCGCCGCGGGCCGTCGTCGTCGACCTGTGCTGTGGGTCGGGAGCGGTGGGGGTCACCCTGTGTTCAGCCAGCCGTGGAATCGAACTCCACGGCGTCGACCTCGACCCCGCCGCCGTCGCGTGTGCCCGCAGGAACGTCGCCCCTGTCGGCGGCAGGGTCTACGAGGGGGATCTCCTCGCGCCGTTGCCCGCCGACCTCACGGGTCGGGTCGACGTGATCGTGGGTAACGCGCCCTACATCACCAGTGACGAGAGCGGTCGTCTGCCCCTGGAGGTGCGTCTCTACGAATCCCGAATGGCGTTCGACGGCGGGAGCGACGGACTTGACATCCACCGGCGGTTGCTCCCGGAGGCAGGGCGCTGGCTCGCCCCGGGGGGTACCTGGTGCTGGAGTTGCATGAGAGCCAGGTCTCGTACGCGACCGAGCTGTTCACCGAGAACGGGCTCACGCCGCGCGTCATGTCCTCGGCGGAGGCCGACGCCACCGTCATCGTCGGCGTCAGGTCAGAGCCCGACGCCACGGGCGGCTGATCGACGGCGCCCACCAAACGCCCCCGGTTCGGATCTGAGGCGGCCCCGTTCCGGGGCTTTTCGTGTGGGCCCTGGAACGGGGACGGGGATCTCACGCCTGAGCTGGAGCGCGTTCCGGTTCCTGCGAGGTGACTTCGTCCTCGGCGGAACCGTCGCCGGCCTTGGGGCGGAGGTACAACGCGGCCAGTATGGCCAGTACCAGTGCGACGGCGGCGCTCAGGTAGGAGACGGTGGTCAGTCCGGTCGTGAACGCGTTCTCCGCGGCGGCCAGCAGTTCTCCCGCCTGTGCTGCGGGCAACTGTTCGGCGATCGCGGCCGCGGACGGCATCCCCTGCTCGGCCGCCGAGGTCACCGACTCCGGCAGGCCCTCGGGCAGGTCCACCCGCAACCGGTAGATCATCGCCAGTAGGGAACCGAAGACGGCGATCCCCAGCGCGGCGCCGACCTCCGCGCCGGTCTCCGACATCGACGCCGCCGATCCGCTCTTCTCCTTGGGTGCCACCCGCAGCACGATCGTGTTCACCAGCACGATCAGCGGGCTCACTCCCAAGCCGACGATGACCGAACCGAGGATGGGCCAAGGCGAGCACCGTGCCCCCTTGGGACAGTCCGTACAGACCGAAGCCGACGGCCGCGAGCAGGAGCCCCAGGGCCATCGCCCGATTCTCACCCAGTCGATTCGAGACCCTCGGGGTCAGCAGTGAACCAAGGACGGACGCCACCGCCTGGGGGATCATCCAGAGTCCCGCGGCCCCCGGGGAGAAGCCCAGAACCAACTGCAGGTACTGGGCGAACAACAACCCGAAGGCCCCCATCGTCATGGACGCGACCAGCATCGTGCCCAGGCCCACGCTGAAGACTCGATGGCGGAACAGACTGAGGTCGAACAGCGGGTTGGCGAGACGCCGCTGGAGACGCACGAAGACCCACCCGAAGGTCACCCCCACCACCAACGCGACGACCGTCGACAACTGGATCCCGTAGTTGGCGGCGTTCTTGATCGCGTAGACCGTCGGCAGGATCGCCAGCAAGGAGAGCACCACGCTCGCCAGGTTCATCCGCCCAGGGGCGGGGTCGCGGTACTCCGGAAGCAGGAACGGCCCCGCGAGAAGCACCAGCGCCATCACCGGCACACCGATCAGGAACACGGATCCCCACCAGAACCACTCCAGCATGGCGCCCCCGATCACGGGTCCCAGGGCCAGGCCGGCCATCAGCGTGGATGACCAGATCGCGATCGCCAGGCCCCGCTGCGTGGCGTCGAGGAAGAGGTTACGGATCAGCGCCAACGTGGAAGGCATCACCGTCGCTCCGGCGACGCCCAGGAGCGCACGCGTCGCGATCAGCATCTCGGCGCTGGTGGAGAAGGCGGCGAAGACGGACGCCACGGCGAAGGCGGCGGCGCCCATCATCAGCAGGCGGCGGCGACCGATCCTGTCGCCAAGCGCACCCATGGTGACCAGGAGACCCGCGATCATGAACCCGTAGATGTCCAGGATCCACAGTTGCTGGGTGTTGCTGGCGCCCAAATCCATGGCGATGGCGGGGATCGCCAGGAACAACACCGTGATGTCGACAACCAGCAGCAGACAGGGCAGAACCAGGACCGCCAACCCGAGCCACTCTCGTGCGCCGGCCCGCGGTGGGGAAGCGGAGGGCGGAGAACCGTCCGTCGTTGTGTGCATTACGTACTCCAGTGGGGAATGGGGCGACAGCGCGGACTGGGCTCGAGCCGCCCGGCCCCTGGGCGAGAGGTCAGGCCTGGTGGGGTGGCGTGCCGAACCCGTCCTCGTAGGTCGGGTAGTGCAGGCCGACGGCCACCGTGTCCTCCTCGATCTCGAAGACGGCGGAGACACCCTTGGGCATGTAGAGCATCTCCCCGGCCCGCACCCGAAAGACGCGGCCCTCACTGCGCACGGTGAACGCGCCCTGGGTCACCGCGGCGACCTCGTCGTAGGGGAAGTCGAACTCGAAGACGCCACCCCGACGGAAGTCCGAGTAGGCCATGCCCATAGGCGATCCCTCGGCCTTGTCCGCGAGGTAGCCGACGTACGCGCCGTGGTTGGCGTCCAAGGTGATCCACTGGGGCACGTCGGAGATAGAGAAGACCTGCATCGTCGTAGGATCGAAGAACCCGCCGCCCGCCTCCGGGCCACGGGGGGCGACGACGGGCGCGGACGATTCATGGTCGGTGTCGGTGTCGGTGTCCGCTTTGTACTCCGCCAGCGTCAGGCCCTGCGCTTTGGCGAACGTGGGGTAGTGCACGCAGATCATCTCCAGGTCCTCCTCGATCTCGAAGGTCCCGGGGACGCCGCGTGGCTGGTTCAGGATCTCGCCTTCCCGTGCCGTGATCCTTCGTCCGCCGGTGTGAATCGTCAGGCTGCCCTTGGTCACTACACTGACCTCGTCATAGGGCCAGGTGAACTCGAAGCGCACCCCCCTTCGGAACCGGACGAAGGCCATGCCCATCGAGACGCCTTCCTCATGGTCGGCGATGTAGCCGACATGCGTGCCCTCGTCTTCGTCGGTCCAGCTCCACAGTCTCGCGTCATCAGCGGTGTAGGCGGCGATTCGGGTGGGGTCGAAGCTCATGGTCACTACCTCTCTCTACGGGGTGAAGGGGCGTTGGTTCCGGGCGTCGCGCAGTGCGTAGGCCCACCAGTTCAATTGATCCATGAACGACTTGGCCGCGCCCTCGAGCGACACGCCGTCGGTGGTCTCGCCGTTGTCATCGAAGCGGTCCCAGTAGTTGTCGAAGCTGATGGTGTTGCGGATGGTGGCCGCGTGCACCTCGTTGAACACCGCACGCAGCTGCTCGACGGCGGACAGGCCGCCGCCGATTCCGCCGTAGGACACGAAACCGACGGGCTTGGCGCTCCACTCTTCGAAGTACCAGTCGATGGCGTTCTTCAGTGACGCGGGGTATCCGCGGTTGTAGACGGGCGTGACCACGATGAAGGCGTCGGCCTCGGCGAGTCGGGGTTGGAGTGCCTTGACCGGGGCGGGTGTGGGAGCGTTCTCGTCGTCCCCGGCCAGGATCTCCGGCAGCGCGGCGTCTTTCAGGTCGATCACGTCGACGTTGAGGTCACCGCGCTGTCGGGCGCGTTTGGCGATCCACTTCGCCGGAGTGGGGCAGAAGCGGTCCGTTCGGGTGCTGCCGATGATCACGGCGATGTTCAGGGGATTGTCAGTGGGCATGGGAGCTCCTCGTTGTTGGGCTGCGCCCCGGGGCGCCGCGCCGTCACGGCGACCCTGCGGAGTCCGTCGGAGTGGAACGCGAGCTGAGCGAACCCGGTGTCAGGCCCCGGGAGGGGCTGTGCACCGGTGTCCGACGGGGTGTGGCGTGCCGGTTCGGACCGTCGCCTCGGTTGTTCGTGCGCTCCGGCCCCGGACGTCCATCAGTCTTTCGAGGAGTGGCCGTGTGGGGTAGTTCGCTGGTCACGGATCCTGTGTGTGCGTTGGTCATGCGGTGGTGTGAATCCGTCATGCCTCCGTGGGCGGAAGCTCACGCCACCGCCGGACGGTAGCCTTTTGCGCGGGTGCGACGGGCCGCGTCACATCACTGGGAGTACGAGGGGCGGGTGCCGATGATCCGAGTGGTCCTCGTCGAGGACATGCGTATGATCCGCGCCGCGTTGGTCTCCTTGCTCAGGCTGGAGCCTGACATCGAGGTCGTCGCGGAGCTGGACTCCGGCGACGGAATCCTGCCCGCCGTGCGTGAGCACCGACCCGATGTCGCGGTGCTCGACATCGACCTGCCCGGAACCGACGGTCTCACCGCCGCCGCCCAGGTACACGAGCGATATCCACAGACCCGCACGCTGATCCTCACCGCCCTCGGCCGCCCCGCGAACCTACGGTGCGCGCTCGAGGTGAAGGCCAGCGGTTTCCTACTGAAGGACGCGCCGCCCGAGGAACTGGCCGCCGGGATCCGTGGGGTACACGCGGGCCGACGCGTCGTGGATCCCCAGCTCGCGGTGGAGGCACTGGAGAGCGAAGAGTCGCCCCTGACAACGCGCGAACTGGACGTGTTGCGGCTCACCGCCGAAGGCAGCGACGTCTCCGAGGTCGCCGGCCACCTCTTCCTCACCGTGGGTACGGTGCGCAACTACCTCACCTCGGTGGCGACGAAGCTCAACGCCCGTAACCGCGTGGACGCCGTACGCATCGCCCGCGAGTACGACTTGATCTGAGCCTCGATGGGGCTGGTGCGAGGAGGTCATCGGGCGACGCCCATCTCCCCGATCGCGCCCTCGGCGACGCCATCCAGTCGCGTCGCGCGAACCGCCGGGGAGTGATCTCCTCCGCACCGCGCTCCACGGTCCCGGCCGAGCGAGCCGGTTCACCTGACATGACGCGCGATATACCGACACCGGGAAACCGGTGAATCGGCGGACGGTGGAGAGCATCCGCGTGTATGCTACATCATGATTTGACTAATGTCAATGTGACACGCCGTATGTGGCTTCATCGTGAGTTCCTCAATATCTCGGCGTAATCGGAACACCCCAACTCATGGCATACGTTGGGCCCTACGCGTGAGGCGAACGTGCTGGTGGGGGGCACCAGTACACGCCGAGGCGCCACGGGACCACCGAGAACGGCATGCGGAAGGGGGGAGCATGTCCGAACCCGACGAGGGCGAGGAACGGCGTCCTTACCAGGGGGAAGCCGAGCAGGAGGGCGAACAGCCGAAGAAGAGGCGCATCGACCTGTCGGCGCCGCAGGTCGTCGCGGGTGGTGTGGCCACCCTGACCGCCGCCACGGCCGCGTCCTTCCTCGGTGTCTATGGGACCATCGCCGGCGCGGCGGTGATGAGCGTGATCAGTACGGCCGGGACCGCGATCACCCAGCGTTTCATCGAGGACGGCCGGGACAAGGCGAAGGAGACCGCACGGGCGGTCGCCGACCGTTCGGGTCGGACGGTCGTCCGGAACCCGCGCGAGGCCACACCCTCATACGGTGAGGGAGCCGCTGGGAGCGCACCGGATCCCGACGTCACGCGGGCGATGCCAACGGTCGACGAGACGGTGCCGGCGACGACGTCCTTCGCCGCGGGTGGCGCGGGTCACGGCGAGACCCGTGCCGTCGCGCACCACGGCGACGATGACGACGGCGAGGACGAGCGCACGTGGTGGCAGCGCTACCGCGTCTACGTGTTCTCGGCCGCGGCTCTCTTCGTCGCGGTCATGATCGTCATTCTGGTGTTCGAACTGCTCACCGGTCGCAGCCTGTCCGACACGGTTCGCGGCGAGGGGGGGCACTCGAGTCCCTCCCTGCTCGGGGGCGTCTCACAGTCCGAGGATCCTGGAGGCGACACCGACACCGGTGACACCACCGACACTGACGGCGGCGGCCCGGACGACCAGCGCGACCAGGACGACCCCGGAACGACCGACCAGGACCAGCCCGGCGGCTCCAACGAGGGGACACCCCAGACACCCGAGGGAGGGGACACCCCACCTCAGGAGGAGACCCCAGGCTCCGACGGCGGCTCCAACGGCCAACCGGACGAAGGCGTGCAGGAACCAGCGCCCCAGGAAGGGCCCGGAGCCGTCCAGCCGGAAGGTGGGGGAGCGGAGTGAGGGAACTAGGTACGCACGCCGCAGGGGAACGCTGACCCCCACCAGGGAGTCTCCACATCATCAGTGAATGCGCACAGCCATCGTGTGGTTGTGCGCATTCACTTCTTCCCGTGTGATGGGTGCGACCGCAGGCTGGGGCACAGCAGCCACAAAACACGACACAGCGCTTACGCCGCGGACCACTCCTTCGGGCGTGCGCGGACGAAGTCGGCGAAGGAGCGGGGCGGGCGGCCGGTCAGCCGGTGGACGGTGTCGGTGACGCGGGCCGCGTGGCCCTTGGCGATGGCGGTTTCCCCCTCGGCGAGCATGGCGGCGAAAGGTTCGGGAATGCCCGCCTCTGCGTTGCGTTGGAGCAACTCGGACACCGGGGCGGAGATGTGGCGCACGGGCCGCCCGGCAACCTCGGCGATGATCGCCGCCGCCTCTGAGTACCCCAAGGGCTCCGGTCCGGTGAGCACGTGCTCACCGGCGACCGGCCCCGGTGCGGTCAGCACCTCAGCAGCGGCCGAGGCGATGTCGGCCGCGTCGATCCATCCGACCTTCCCCGTCCCGGTCGCCGAACGGATCTCGCCGTGTTCCCGGATGCCCGCGGCCAGAGGGTGCGCCCCGGTGAAGTTCTGCATGAATCCCGACGGAAGCAGCACCGCCCATTCAGGGAACGACCGCACGGTTTCGGTCAGCTCGGCGGCCTCCGCGTCGTCGTGCACCGGCAGCAGGGAGCTGAGGAGCACCACGCGCCGTACCCCGGCAGCACGCGCGGCCTCCAGGAACGGACCGGCCGCCGGCATGGGGTTCAGATTCATTGGTGGTGGCACGAGGTACACCACGTTCGCCCCGGCCAGCGCCCGCGCGTGTGTCGCGTGGTCCGTCCAGTCGAAGGGCACGCCGTTCGGCCCGGGTCGGCGTGCGGCCACGCGCACGTCGGCGCCTCGGGAGCGCAGAGAATCGGTGATCGGACGGCCAGTATTACCGGTACCTCCAGTGATGAGGATCGTCATGCTTCGAGTCCTTTCCGCAGCTCCTCCAGAGCGCCGCCGGCGCGTGCCACCTGCACGGGGCTCCAGTAGTCGCGGATTTCCGCGATCATGCCGTCTTGGACCGTGACCACCTGGACGTAGTCCATCCGGTAGGCGGCGCCCGTGCGCACGGCCCGGCCCTCGGAGCTCAGCTCGACGATGATGGTCTCCGGGTCCTCGGTGCGGTGCACCCGCGCCACCGAAACACCGGTTGTGTCGTACACGTCGGGATATCTGACGAGATAGTCACGGACGGCTTCGCGTCCCTCCAGCAGCGTCGGTGCCCCGGCTTCGGCGAACGGGAACGCCGCCGTCCCGTCCGGTGCCCACAAATCGGCCATACCGTCCATGTCCTTGGCCACGAACAGTCCCAGCATCTGCCGGAACACTCGTTCGGTTGCGTGATCCATGTCGATCTCCGTGGCTCGGCGATTGCGTACATCAGTCACACTGCTGGCGTGCGGGATGTAGGGGAACGGCCGCGTTATCCCCGGACCAGCGGTCCGTGGCTCGCCGGTTGCGCGCATGGCACGCTGGACACGTGGACAAGCGTGAGCTCGGCGGGTTCCTACGCGCCCGCCGCGAATCCCTGCGCCCGGCCGATGTCGGCCTTCCTGAACTCGCGGGCCGGCGTGCACGACGCACGCCGGGGCTGCGGCGGGAGGAGGTCGCCGACCTCGCCGGGGTTTCGGTGGACTACTACGAACGGTTGGAACAGGCTCGGGCGCGGAGCCCGTCGCCGCAGGTGATTGACGCGATCGGGCGTACCCTGAGGCTGTCGGAGGTGGAACGGTCGCACCTGTCCCGGCTCGCCGGGCACGCGCTACCCGTACGACCCGGCCCGGCGGAACAGGTCCCGCGGGACGTGCTCACTCTCCTGGACCGGCTCGGCCCGGTCGCCGCCTACATCTGTGACGCCCGCCATGACATCCTGGCCTGGAACGACCTGGCGGAGGCGGTCATCACGGACTTCGGTGCGCTGCCCGCAGCCGAGCGCAACGTTCTGCGGCTGGCCATGAGCCTGGGCGAGACACTGTGCGCGGCTCCCCCGGAGGCGGCCGGCGGGTTCGAGGAACAGGCGGCGGCGCAGTCGCGAGAGGCGTTGACCCGCCGCCCACACGATTCCGCGTTGCGGCAGTTGGTCGGCGACTTCGCCGAGAGGTCACCCGGGTTCGCGGCGCAATGGCGGCGGCACGACGTCCGCCCGCGCGCGTCGCTGCGCAAACGCGTCACCCACAGCGAACTGGGCATGCTCGACCTCGACTGCCAGACCCTCGCCGTACCGGGCACAGACCTGCGCGTCGTCATGTTGAGCGCGCAACCGGGCACCCTCGACCATGACAAGCTCACCCGCCTGCAACTCCGCCTCACCCTTCCGGCAACCTCATCACACGGATAGCGAAGTTGCTTCGTGCCGGTTGACCGGTAGTGGGTTTGGGCTTCAGGTGGCTTCGCCCCGAGTGCCACGGACCCGATAGGCGCCCCCTGGGGCGCCAATAGGGTCATGACTACTCAGTGCTTGTAAGAAGTCGTCGAGAACCCGATGAATGTTGAGCCCAACGATGTCTGGGTTCCCGGGGGTCAGTTGGGCGTTTCGCTGCGCAGGCCGCGTAGGGCTATCTCTACGAAGCGTTGGGAAGCCTCTGTTTCTTCGCCGGGTGAATTGGCGATCACTCCAGCGTTGCCCTTCAGGATCAGCAACACGTCGTCGATGGTGAGGTCCTTTCGCACAACGCCTTCAGCGATCGCGCGCGCTGCCAGTGGCTCGAACGCGTCCAGGAGGGGCTCGCGCACCATGGGTTCGGACGCGGCGGACAAGAGGTGAGCGAGGGGACCGGCTAGCCCAGGGTCTTTCACTTGGTGAGCACAGCAGTCGAGTATGGGTGTGGTGAAAGCGGTCCAGGGGTCGGAGGTGGCCGATCGCGCGGTGCCTTCACGGATGTGAGCGAGCTGGGCGCGGACCACCTCGGTCACCAGAGCATCTTTAGTGGGGAAGCGACGCTGTAGCGTCGCGAAGCCCACCCCCGCCCGTCGGGCGATCTCGGTCAGCGAGACACCGAGACCCTCATCCGCGAACGCCTCGTGGGCGGCATCCATGATGAGCCTGCGATTCCGTTCGGCATCGGCGCGCAATGCCGGTTTGGACGGCTCTGTCCGGTCCGTTTGGCTCATCGCGCCTCCTCGCATGCCCTGGGCGGTGCTTCCCGATGATAGCGTCGAACAAGTGGAGTGCCTGCACCACTTAGTCGTTCTTTCGTGCGTAAGCCCATGTAGGGAGTCCCTAGTCAATCCACGAATGAGTGGAGTGTTTCCCCTCGTTTAGGAGTTATGTCATGGCTGAGCCCACGAGCAGTCCCGCCACCACCCACCCCGCTGACGAGATTCCCATGCGTCGCGGGTGTCCCATGCGGCCGCCCGCGGAGTACGCGGATCTGCGCGCCAACGGCCCTACCCGGATGCGCATGCCGGACGGCCAACCAGTGTGGGCGGTCACCCGTCACCGCGATGTCCAGGCCATCCTCGCCAGCCCGGACTTCAGCGCCGACAACAGGACCCCAGGGCTTCCCCTCATCAAGCCGGAGGCGCAGGAGGTGCTGGACAACCCGACGTTCCTCCGCAAGGACCCGCCGGAGCACACCGCCGAACGTCGGACCCTGATCCCGGAGTTCACCCTGCGCCGCGTCCGGCGGCTGCGCCCCGGGGTGGAACACGCCACCGCGGGTCTGCTGGACGAGATGCTCCGCAACGGCTCACCCGCCGACCTGGTGGAGAGTCTGGCACTGCCGCTGCCCTCCCTGGTGATCTGCCAACTCCTCGGGGTCCCCTACAGCGACCACGAGTACTTCCAGACGCGGGCAGGGGCGGTCCTGTCCCGGAGCAGCACCCCGGAACAGACCAGTACCGCGTACTCCGAGCTCTTCGCGTATCTGGACGACCTGCTCACCCGCAAACAACGCCACCCCGAGGACGACGTGATGAGCCGCCTGGCGACCGAGCACCTGAAACCCGCGGGAGATTTCGACCGGGAAACGGTGATACGGATGTGCACCCTGCTGCTCGCCGCCGGCCACGAGACCACGGCGAACATGATCGCGCTGTCGACGGTCACGCTGCTGGAGCGCCCTGACCTGGTGGCGGTGCTGCGGGACCAACCCGACAAGCGGTCTGATGTCGTGGCCGAGCTGCTGCGCTTCCACAGCATCGCGGACGTGATTCCGACCCGGGTCGCGGTTCGCGACACCGAAATCGGTGGCGTCACCATCGCCGAGGGGGAGGGTGCCATCGCCCTCCTCGCCGGGGCCAACTGGGACCCGGAGATCTTCGATGTCCCGGAGCGCGTCCAGATACGCGCGGGAGACCAGCGCCACCTTGCGTTCGGGTACGGGATTCACCAGTGCCTGGGAGCAAATTTGGCGCGTATGGAGCTGGAGGTGGTACTGCCCGCGATGTTCGAGCGACTTCCGGGGCTGCGACTGGACGCACCGGTCGCGGAACTGGACTACAAGTACGACGGCGTGGTCTTCGGCCTGCACAGCCTGCCGGTCAGATGGGAGACCCCGGCATGAGGGTGACCGCCAACCGCGAGGTCTGTGTCGGCGCCGGCATGTGCGCGCTTACCGCACCGGAGGTCTTCGACCAGGACGAAGAGGACGGCCGTGTGCATCTGCTCACCGATAACCCCCTCGATGAGCAGCGGGACAAGGTCCGCGAGGCCGAACGGCTCTGCCCCAGCCGGGCTCTGGCTATCTCTGGCTGAGCGCCCGCCCTCCGTCCCGAGGCGGTGGAGTTGGTCGCGGCGTGCGCATCCACGCAATCTTCCGCTGTTCAGGCCGGAGCACTCATCAACGATGCCCATGCTGCCCGGCAGATCTTGGCAGACAGCTGAGATCCGCCTTCCAGTCATGAGCTCGCCGCTCAACGCGTCCACCGTGCTAGAAGTTGGCTCGTCTTCTTGGGGGTGGCGTGGCCGGTAACGGTTCGGCCGTACGTCGGGTGGCGCGGCCCCGGCCGATCTCTCGAATGGAGCCGGCCGGGGGTCTGCTTCTCCCGCCTGCGCTGCGGTAAGAGAACCTGCCCCTCCCGGCGGCTCTCCACCGACCAACTCGAACAGGCGGTGCTCGACGCGCTACTGGAGACCCGCCGACGTAGCGACCCGACGGTCACCAGACACAGGTTCGCATGCCGTTCGGAATGGTGGCCCCAGCAGGATTCGAACCTGCGGCACCCGCTTTAGGAGAGCGGGCGGACTAGTCCAGGGAACTCCACTGCCCTCTACACCTGGATATATGCCAGCGTGTAGAGGGCAGTGGAGCCGCTTAGTGGGGCATCAACTGCAACCCGAACTGCAACCCAAGGGACCCACCTACTCCCGCCGCGCGCCGACCGGCCGGGGCGGGGTTCCTAGCGCCACGCCCCGTCGACGCGATCGACGTCCCGCCACTCACCGGCCGAGACCCGCCGCTGTACTTCCTCCGCTTCCCGGAGGACCCGCCGCCGGCCGTGGGGGTGGTCGGCCCAGTTGGTGCGGGTGATCGGCACGCCGCCGTATACGGGCTCGAAGGTCACCACATGGAAGCCCGGGACGTCCGGCAGCAGCGTCCTCAGCATGCTGACCGTGCGGCGGTGATACCACTTGCACACCGCCGTGATGGTGTATCCGGCCGCGATGGCCTCCCGTAGGTAGGGGAGTCCGAACTCGACGTTCTCCCATGTGCTGGAGGACTTTGATTCACGGCGAATCACGTGCTCGGGTACGCCACGCTCGACCAGCTCACCCGCGAAGGTCTCGGCTTCGACGCTCCCGTCGTGTCGGTTGACACCGCCGGTAGCAATGATCAGCGGTGCGAGGCCCGCATGGTAGCGGTCGGCGACGATGTCGACCGGCTCGGCCTGGTTGGTTCCGAACATGAAGAGCGCAGTCGGCACGCCGGCCGGCGGTGGCGCGTCCAGGTCGACGAACGCCGTGATCTCGGCGATCTCGGCCTGCGTCAGTTCATCTGCCATCGGGGCCTCCCGGGGGTAGCGACGGTGTGCTGGCGCGCTGGACCTCATCACGGTAGAGCGCGCGGTAGGAGGAGACCTCGCCGGCCCCGGCGAAGCTGTCGGCGAGCACCTGATCCAGCCGCCGGGCGAGCGCCATCGTCGCCCACGCCGGCGGAACGCCAGTGAGCGCCGCCGTCCCGGCCGCCGCCGCTTCGTCGGCGCGTCCCCGGCCGGCCTCGGCCAGGGCGAGGATGAGCAGCGCACGGGCACGAGACGGGCCAGGAGCCGCGGTGCACAGAACGCGCCCGGTCGCCGCGGCGGCGCCGTCGGCATCCCCGGACAGCAGCAGGGACGTCGCCACGTACGGCGGGCCGTCGGCGGTGAGATGGATCGAGAACGCGCCGGTGCCGGCGTAGCCCTCCGGGAGCGCGGCCACTGCCGCGTCCGCCTGGTGCCGCGCACGGGCCATGCCCTCGGTGTCCCCCAAAGCGGACCGCCCGCATCTCCTGCGCCGCGAGCCTGGCGTGCACCACCGTGCCTACGGGTGCGGCGACCCGGCCGCGTTCCGCGATGGCCGCCGATCGGCCGGCAGACCCCTGGTAGTAGGAGATGACCGCGCGTGTCATCTCCGACCACCCGACGATCTCCAGGTGTCCCGCCGCGCGGCCGTGCCGCTCGGCGTCGCGGCACCACACAACGGCCGCCGCCGTGTCGCCGGCGCCGCTGGCGGCCATCGCGAGCAGGGTGGACAACCACCCAGTGGCGACCGCCAGGTCCTTCCGGCGCGGGCCGGCGAGGCCATCGCTCAGCTCACCAGCGTGGCGTCGGAGCTGGAGCAACTCGTCATAGGCAGTCTCGGCGGCGGCGTGGGCGTAGTGATCGACGAGGTCATGCAGCGCGTCGACCGCGTCGGCGGCGTCGGCCTGGCCGATCACGTTCAGCGCGGCGACCGTCCGGGGCGTCGGCGGGGTGGGCGCGAGGGCATCCGGCGCGTCGCCATCGAGAAGACCGGTCAGCTCGTCGAGGGTAATGCCCAGCTCGGCCGCGAGCCGCGTCCGCACCCCCGGCCGTGGCGTTCCCGCCCCGCGCTCCCAGCGCGCGACGGTGCTCGGCTCGACGCCGAGAGCGCGCGCGAGGGACTCCTGGGTGTGGCCGTGCCGATCGCGCGCAGCAGCGAGTCGGCGGCGGCGGTTCGCCATGTGGCCCTCCCGGGGGTGAGGGGCTTGTGTGCGCGATGCTACCGGGCCGCGCCCAGCTCATGCCTAGTAAACGCCCAGGCGATGCTCTGGCCCGGTGCGTCGTCGCGGGGTTCACTCGGATGAGCGCGGATCCCCGCACACGAAAGGTCCCGGCGACAGCTCGCACTGTCCCGGGGGTGGCCACCAGCCGTAGGAGGGCTGATGACGCGGACGACGATACAGCCACACGGGCCGGCGCGGGACCCCGGCCGACGAAGGCGACGCCGGCACGCACGTGTGCGTCCCTACGTGGTGTGGATGCTGCACCAGCGGGCGGCGGCCGTGACCACGGCCCCGATGCGGGCGGTGGTCGTGTGATGCCCACCTACCTTCTCTTCGGGAGCGCCGGATCGCCGGAGCGCGCCGCCGAGCTGGCGCGTCGGCGGGGCGTGAGCTGGATCCGGGAACTCGGGGACGTGGTCGTCGTCTCCCCCGTCGGGCTGATCCGGCTGATGCGCGGCGGCGGCGCTCAGGAGAAGGACGGCGCGATCACCGTGAGGCCCGGGGGCGGGGCGGAACTCATCCTTCGCCCGCTCTGCGCGACCGATGAGGAGGAGTTCGCGTGACCGACCCCGACGACGACGTCGCGCCGGGCGACGTCCTGGTCGGCTGGACCGACGGCCCGACCGGGCGCAGGGTCCCCACCTACCTTCTTCGCGGCGGTCCCGCCCGTCGCTGGCACGGAGACCACTCGACCCATGCCGCACCGATCACTGAAGAGGAAGAGGCTACATGAGCGACCCCCCGCCGACCCCACCGCCCGACCCCGGGCGGTGGATATGCCCCAACTGCCGGAACCGAATGAGGTACTGCACCTGCGGGGGCGGCCACTAGACCGGCCGTCCCGCACGCCTGGGGGGCTCAGCGGGGCGGCCACCACTTCGCCGGATCCGGCGACACAGCCGGACGGGGAGTGATACGAAGGAAGTTCCCCGCCCGCGGGGACGGCCTGCCGGTTTCCTTGTCGGCGGCAGGCGGACTGAACTGCCCCCCGGTCCCCGCGAGCGGGGATGACCCGCCGGTCTGCTGGCGGCACGGAGTCGACGGATCGTCGGTCCCCGCTCGCGGGGATGTACGTTGAGATCATCCCGAGCCTGGCGCTGCTGACGAGCGCTCCCCGCGTCGCGGGGAGGCCGCCGACCACTACCGCACGGGCAGGCCGAATCCCCGCACGCGGGGATGGCCCGATGAACCGTCCCGAGTGCCATTTCCCCGCGCGCGGGGATGTTCTACACGGCCTCTTGCCTCGCCTAGGTGGCCGCATGCGGGCGTTCCGTGAGTGGGCCGCGCAGGCTAGCTTGTTGGCCATGGCTGTCCGTCGCGAACGCTTGTCCCTTCGGGGCCGTTTGAAGAAGGCCGTTTGAAGAAGGCCGTTGGAAGAGGGCCCCAGGAATCATCCGATGACGAGCGGCCCGCGGTCTGGCTGGGGTGGCTCATCGCTGCCGCGTGGGTCGTAGCCGCGACCGCGGTCCTAGCCATGGCGGGTCTCGTCTGGCTGATTCTCGGCACTCCCGGGATCCAACAAGTCCCCGATGAGCTCTCCCCCCGCGCGCTGGACGCGATCGCCACCCGGGCATTCGCGATCGTCGCCGGCCTCGGCGGTGTGGCACTGCTCGTGATCTCCTACCGGCGCCAGCTCACCACCGAAGCAGCTGAGAAACGCGCAGAGGAAGCGGCGGACCGAGAGGTCACCAAGCTCTTCAACGAACGATTCACCGCCGCCTACAGCGACCTGGGCAGCGAACACGCTGCCGTGCGGTTGGGTGCCGTCTACTCCCTTGCTCACCTCGCCGACGACGCACCCACCGACGACCTCACCCAAACCGTCATCGACGTACTATGCGCCTACATCCGCATGCCCTACACGCCAGCACCGGATCCACTGCCAAAGAACGCAAGCAAGGCTCAACGGGAAGACCACCGCAGGCAAGAACTGGACTTCGCCTCCTTCCGCGAAGTCCGCCACACCATCATCCGCATCATCGGCGACCGGCTCCGGAAGGAAACCCGATGGCGAGCCAAGGACTACGACTTCACCGGCGCCACCTTCGACCGATGCGACGTTCACGGAGCACACTTCACCGGCGGCACCGTCAGCTTCCGCGATGCCGTGTTCGCTGGGAGCGTGGACTTCTCTGGTGTGACGTTCTCGGGCGGAGTCGTGTCCTTCGACGGCACGGTGTTCTCCGGCGGATGGGTGACCTTCGCCAACGCGAAGTTCTCCGGCCAGGAAGTGTCCTTCGAGGATGCAAAGTTCTCCACGGAGAGCGTGTCCTTCGACAGCACGGTGTTCCTGGGTGAGGGCGTGTACTTCTCCAATGCAGTGTTCTCCGGCAGGGGCGTGTACTTCAACGATGCGGAGTTTTCCAGCGGAGCCGTGTACTTCGGCGATGCGGCATTCTCGAGCGCAGTCGTGTCCTTCGGCGGTGCAATGTTCTCGGGCGGGGGCGTGTACTTCCACGATGTGGTGTTCTCCAGCGAATTCTTGTCCTTCAACCATGCGGTGTTCTCCGGGGCAGACGCGAACTTCAACCAGGCGCTGTTCTCCGGCGGACGGGTGTCCTTCGACAGTGCGGTGTTCACCGGCGGAGCCGTGAACTTCCACGATGCGATGTTCTCTGGCGGAGCCGTGACCTTCGGCGGTGCGGTGTTCTCTGGTGGAGCCGTGAACTTTATCGACCCTGAAGATCCATTCTCTTGTGCGCATGGCGCATGCCCGGATGGCCTGCTGGACGGCATGCGCGCCGGAACGCCAGGCGTCGTGACTCTGCCCGCCGCGTGGCAGGAGAACGCGAGCAAGAGCGATTCGTCGACGGAGGGGACTTCAGAGGATGCCTCCTAGGCCGGGGCGAGTTATCCACAACCCGCGCACCCCCGCTGGCGGACGCCGCCCACACCGGGCACCGTGGAGTCACAGGGCCGCGTAGCGGTCACGCCCCACCGGGGGTTCATCCATGGCGCCCCGCCCGTAAGGGTCGGGCGCCGTCTACCTCGATGCTTCCGCGAAGGTCTCATCGGAATAGCGCACCGACTCCAGCCCCCCAAAGGACTCCGCACCCTTCCTTCGGGATGACACTCGAGTTGCTCACGAGTAAGTCGTGAATAGCCATCGGATAAGAAGTCGGGCCGTCAGCCCTGACCAGACGTCTCAGCAGTTGCCCTTTGACCTCTAGTTTCACATGCACATCCCGCATCCATTGGGATTGGATTCGGTGTGCGCTTCTCGTCCCTGGGTTATCCACAGGTCCTGCTGTGGTGTCAACGAAACCAGTCGCCTTTGGGTAAGTTTGGCCACGAAAAAGCCCCGGCCCGCCAGCCGGGGCGATGAACCCGGAGGTTCAGAAGTGACAGCTCACGACACTAACATGCCCCTAAAGTCCGCTGGCGAGGGGTCGCTCTTCGAAGTGATCAAGGATGTTGATGTAGACGTGCTTGACCTCATCGACCATGTCGCGACCAGCACCAGAATCGCAGTGCGACAAGCACGAAACGCGAAGGCCCAGCTTACCGACTACCAGTCGAAGGCCGAGAAGTACGACCGGTACCTCAACTCAAGCAACCTGATCACGCGCGAATCCATGGCGAAGAAGTTCGGCATGACCCAACACACCTTCGACCGCATCCTTCGCGATAATAATGTGCTGTGCAAGGACCGCCGGCTCGCCAGAAAAGGATTCGAGCACTGGTTCGCAGTGGTACACGAAGAGATCCAGATGGGGCGACACTCGAAGTGGGTCGAGGTATTGAAGGTCACGCCTGCCGGCCTCGATGGCATCGGTGACATGCTGACCAACATGGGCTATAGGACCGTAGGAGAGGGAGCTTAACCTCAACGGCGCCCGAAACACGAAGAGGGCGCCCCACCCGAAGGTGGGGCGCTCTTGGTTCGGCCGGCCTTCCCCAACCGGTCGAACGCGTGTGCGATGCTACCAGCTCATGATCATCGGGGCCAGTAGAAGACGTCCGACGTCGCGCTGGTCAGTCGGGCGGTGGTGTCGCCGAACTGGGCCACACGGACGCGTACGCGCCTGCCCGCGGCGAGGTTGCCCTTCCACGCGTAGGTGAAGTGCCCGCCGCCGCCGACGTGGGCGGGCGAGTGGATGGGCCGGTTGCGGACGATGGTCCAAGAGTCGCCGTCGTGCTCATACTCGGTGGCGCGCACCTGGACCTCGCAGCCGGGTTGGAGGTCCTGAATGGTGAGGCCGACGGAGAAGTCGTAGAACGCCCCGTCCTTCTCGTAGACGCCGACGAGTGAGTAGAGCTCCTCGTCGTTCTTGTCACCGTGGACCGAGTCGGCGACGGAGTCCATGAGCACGCTTCGCCAGCTCCCCGGTGGCAGCTCAACCTCCGTGCGTCCTTCGTAGCGGCGGTGCTTGGGCATGTCGTCCTCCAATGCGTCGTCGAGTGCGGCGCGTGTGTCCGGGCCGACGATCCCGTCGGCCTCCAGGCCCGCGCTCCGCTGGAACTTCTTCACCGCGGCCTCGGTCTCCGCACCGAAGTCACCATCAGCGCCGTACTCAGGCAGGCCGTAGCCGAGGCTGATGAGCTGCTCCTGGAGCTGGCGGACGTCAGGTCCGCGGTCGCCACGGCGAAGCAGGGAACCGCCGCCACCGCCTCCGCTGGCGACGTCGCGGTAGTTCGAGGAGCGCCACCACGAGTAGTTGCCGCTGCCCGGACACGACGTGGAGTTGATGTCCCGGTGGCCCTTGCGCGCCAACGTGCGGCCCGCCCGCCGGCATGCTTCGTCGTAGATCGCGATAACGGCGCGCTTCGCCGCGTCCGACATCCCATCGGAGCCGATGAAACAAACTCCGATCCCCTGCCGGTTACGCGGCGCCGCGTGCGCCCCCTGCACGTTCCACCCACGCCCCTCATAGGCGTTGCCGTCATTGTCGACCAGGAAGTTGTAACCGATATCCACCCAGCCACGAGAATCCATGTGGTAGTTCTGAATCGACCTCGGCGTCTGCGACGTGGAACCCGTGGAGTAGTGCAGCGTCACCTCCACCCGCTCCGACATCCCCACCGTGGTACGGCCACGGGGAGCGCGGGCGCCCCACGCGGCGCGCGAGATGATCGCCGACATCAAGCGTCCCCAGCGGTGACGACGTCCGGCCGCGGGGTGTGCGGGGCGAGGTAACCGGCGATGAACACGGCCACCGTGACCGCAGCGCCGGCCACGTCCGCGGGGACGTCGAGGCCCACCAGGCCGGCGACGAACACCAGGACCGTCGCAGCCGCGGCTGCTGCCGTCGCGGCGGTAACCTTCTTCTCCACTGTCTTCATGTGTGTCCTCCTGACATGGCGAAGCCCCGACCCATCTGGTCGGGGCGGGGATGGTCCCTCTGGTCAGCCGACGAGTGCGGCGATGATCGCCGCCACCGCCGCGGCGACCGCGCTGATGCTGCTGATGGGGAGCGCGTAGCGCCACGCCTCCAGCGACCTCAACCTGTTCTCGTGGTCGTCGAGCCGGTCGGCGTGCGCCTCTTGCCGCGCCAGCGCGGCCTCGACCTTCCCGGAGAGTTCGCGCTGTTGCCCGTAGACATCGGCCACGGTGACCACCGCGTAGGGCCTGGTCTCGTCGGTGCTCACGTGAGCCCCTGGACGAGGATGGAGCGCACCCGCACGATTCCGTTGGTGCCACTGGATACGCGGTGCATCATCCGGGTGTTGTACACGCGTCCGGGCGTGAGTCCGGTGACGACCATGAAGCCCGACCGGCCGCTGTTCGGGGAATCCGAGGAGGAGTCGCCGGCCATGCAGGAGAGGCCATCGTTGATGTTCGCGCTGGCCACGACGGGCCCCTGGCCGACGGACCCACCCTCGCGGACCTCTGGGCACATGCGGATCGTCGACCCGCCGTCGCCGGCCTTGTTGAGTTCGGCGTGGAAGTGGATCACCACGGCCCCGCTGGTCGGCGCGATGAACGAGGTCCCGCAGTCGATGTAGTCGCCGCTACTGACGCTGTCTTCCGCGCCCCACTCGCCTGTCGCGCTCACCTCGAACGTGCCCTGGTGAACGTCGTGCGCGGCAGCGGGGAAGTCAGTACTGAGCAGCCTCTGTCCTGCTCTGGGCATGGCGGTCCTCTCTATAGGCCGACGATCGCCGGGCGGTGAAGGCGGACGTCGGTGCCGCCCCTGTGCGACTTGCTGACGCCGTTCACGGCGCGCTCGACGGTGAGGACCTGAGGCCACCCCGTGCTCGCAGCCGTGACGCGCATGACCTCGCCGCCCACGGCGATGTCGAACGGCATGTCCGCGGGGTCGGTGGTCCAGCCGTGCCCAGGCACGGCCGCGGTCACGGGCAGCTCGATGGCGGTCTCGTCGAGGTCACCGACGAGGGTCGAGCCTGGCGTGTCGTATCGGTCGCGCTGGTCGTCTGGCGGCTGGTCGGGGTGGTGCCATTGGCCGATCAGCCACGGCGACGCCGGGGTGCACGTCAGCGTGATCTCCCAGGTGTGCAGGTTCAGCAGCTCTTCGTAGCCCTGCACGATGAGGTCGAGCGCGTCAGCCTGGGTCCAGCTCGGTGGATGCAGGATGCGGATCCGGTCGCCAGCGTCGAGGCGCAAGATGTCTTCAATGTGATTGCGCACCCTCGGGTTGGCCAGGTTGAGCCGGATCGACGGCCAGCGCAGAGCGTCCACGGTTCCCAGGTGGAGGCGCCACTCGGCTTGGGCTTGCGCCTGGGCGTCACCGTGCAGGTTCAAGCTCACGGATTCGTCGTACCGGCCGACCGCGGCGATGCCGAGTGGCCCGTCGTGGTCGGCGGCTTCCGCGCTCGACCCCGACGAGCGCTGGACCTCGATCTCGTTCCTAAGTGATTGGTCGTCGTCCTCTGGCTCGAACGGCTCTGAGATGACGCCGGCCTCGTAGTCGAGGACGAGCACGGGCTCGGCGCTGTACAGCGTGTCTCGCCCGCGGTACGTCAGCCCGAGATGGTGCCTGGCTTCGCCGGGCACTCCGAGGTCGGCTTCCTGTGCCTCCTCGATGATCGCCAGGGTCGACGCCTCGGGCTCGGGTCCCATCGCCTCGTCGGCCCGGCCGGTGATCTCCAGCGGGACGCCACGGTCGGCGGCGATGCGGTCGAGCCGTGCGCGGGCTGACTCGCCCGCGAAGCCCGGAAGGGAACTCAGCATCGCGGAGTGGCCGGTGTTGTCCCACACGCTGAGATGCCCGACTCCCATGCCGGACAGCTCGGGGCCGAACGTCCACTCCAGCCGTCGCAATGGAAGGGGCGGGCCGACCAGGTTGTAGACCAGGCCGCTTCCCCATTCCCCCTCTGCGGTCCAGTAGACGAAATGGATCTGGCCATCGGTCGACCGCACCCCGATCCGGCGCCACCCGCCGACCAGCCGGGGCGGCGAGTCCACGACCCTGGTCCCCTCGAAGTCGATCACATCGCCGTCGAGGCTGAGCTGGTAGATCCACAGGGTCGGTCCGCTGACGTCTCGGAGTGTGACGCGGATCCGCCAGTCGGCGGTGACGATGCTGATCAGTGTCTGCTCGGTCTCCAGTTCTGGCCATTCGTCGAGATGGATGGCAGCCGAGACCTCCCAGGTGGTGCTCTCCATCGCGAGGCTCGGGCCGATGATCCGGCCGCCTTCGCGAACCTGGGGCAGCGGCCCGGAGCCGGCGAGGGAGGAGTCCGCGGCGAAGTCGAGGCTCCTGGCCCTCACGGGCGGTACGCCTGGCACGAGTGATCGTGCCTGCTGTGCGTCGCTGCCTTCTTCCATCGGCCAGTAGGCGATTGGGAAGAACCGCGGCACTGTCCGTCTCAGCGGCGACGTGATCGGCTTTTGCCCCTGGCCGAGGCGACGGAGGATGCCGGACGCAGTGACCGGCGCCTGGACGTCGGAGTCCGACAGGTCCCACCGTGAGGGCCACGAGCTCACCTCGCCCGTGAACCGAACGTAGCCCGGATCCGGTGCCGGCGCTGGCCGCACCTCCAAGTCGCGGAAGTGCACCTCCACCGGGAGCGTGGTGGGATCGACGTTGTCGGTAGCGATCGCTCGGATGCCGAGCAGGCCGCCGCCCACGAGATCCGCATGCCACGCCTGGGCATGCCACACCTCGGGCTCGGGAGCACCGTCGGGCCAGACCCGCATCCGGATCTCGGGGCCGATCGCCTGGGCGCGCACCCGCAGCCAGTCGCCGGGGGTGTAGGGCAGGTCGGCCACGGGCGCGTCGAGGCCGCCGGTGATCGCGCCATCGCCCCCGCCATGTGAGATATGCGCCGAGATCCGTACCCGGCCGGCCGAGGCGACGCGCGTGCCGACGTTGCCCCGATACTCCACCCAGTCCGCGCCGCGCCGGCGTCGACGCATCACGATGGATCCATAGATCGCGCCGCCGGCCACGCCTCGGGGAGCGACCGGGACCATCATCGACACCGTCACGTCGACGTCACCGGCGACGTCATCGGCGGTATGGACGAGTCGCCATTGGTCGGCGCCCGCGGAGTCGAGGCGGATTCGGCCGGTGCCGTCCACGACCCGCACGGGGATACCGGCCGGGTCGGTCTCCCACGACTGCCCTGTGTCGGCGGTGCCCCACCCGCTGGTGATGGTGCGAGAGAAGGTGTCGACGAGTAGCGGTTCGGGGGCGGGCGCAGGATCGGCGACCCTCACACGTAGCGGGGTGTTCTTGCCGATCAGCCCGTAGTACGGCGACAGCGGATTGCGCGGGGAGTACTTGCCGTCACGGTTGTCGAGGGTGAGCGCGCACGACGACGGGTCGGCGCTCGCAGCTTCGTCGGCTCGGCCGCGCGTGATGTGGATGTCCTCGGACACGCGTACGTCCCCGCTGACATCCACCCACCGATCGCCGAGGAACAGCTCAGTCGTGACGCGCGGCGGGAAGCTCGGCCTGGTCCTCGTCGTCGCTTCCGCGGGCCGTGCCGTCAGCGACAGCATCCCGACCGCAGGAGTGTCGCCGATGCGACGGGACCCCACCGGCCGGGCCACCAAGCCCAGGCTGGCGCCGGCCGCCACCGTCGTGGCGCGCCGCGACGACGCCGACCCGACCAGACCCAGGTGCGCGCCCGCACCGACGCGCGTCGCCCTGGTGCTCCCCACCGGGCGAGGAGTCAGCGCCAGCGTCGCCTGAGCAGGCGACCGCCCATCAGCGATCCGGGTGGCATCGGCATGACCGGACAGGGTGAGAGTCGCCCGAGCCGAGCTGTGCCGCTGGACGACGACCGGGCCGATCCACTCGGCGGCATCGCTGATAGCGACCTCGTCGACATAGGCAGGCCCCGACCACCCCCCAGGACGGAGTAGCTGAAGAAGTGTCGCCGAGATCGTGTGCGTGGGTCCCGTGATGTCGACGTCAGGATCATCGACCGCGTGAGGATCGGTCCACCACGCACGAAGAGAGGTCGTCGCGGTACGGCCGGGACGGATCCACTCCACCCGTACCGTCCGCCCGACGAGGTCGGTCCCGACCTCCTGGCCGAGAAGTCGGTGCATGCCCTCGGCATCGCGGATCTCGATCGTGGCGAGCTGAGAGCCGCCCGTCCCGCCAGAGTTCGTGGCGCACACCAGCGACCCGCCCGCCGGGACATAGAAGTACAGTCGGGCCGCCCACGTCGCGCGACCCAGAGCAGCCCCCACCTCAACCGCCAAACCCGAAGCATCGGCGACGTCTTCTATGCGCGCCGAAGCGGCGCCGGCGGCAGTCCAGGCGGCCGAGTAGCGCACCACGCCAGCGACAGCAGCGACCGGGTCGCCATGGCCTCCGGAGTTCTCGGCCGTGACGACGGTCCCGTCGACGCCGTCGAACGAGTTCGACCAGACGACGGCCATCTACTTCTTCTTCACGCGGGCGCGCGCCGTCGCCACACCGGCCGCCATATCCAGTACCAAGGGCTCGACCGTCACCACCGACGGCGTGGGCGACGGCTGTGCCTGGGCGAGCGGAACCGGCCCAAGCCAGTTGCCCTCAGCGTCCCGCAGTCCGACGTGCGTCACCTCCGTGTCGCCCGTCATGGCCGGTGTCGAGAACGCCAGTTCTCCGGTCGCCGCGATAGATCCGCCGGCTGGCGACTCCCATGACACCGGCAGCCTTTCGTACTCGCCGCCGCTGACCTCGTCGGACCCGTCGCCGTCCGGTGCGGCCGTGTGCAGGGAGGCTTCTACCGCAGTCGAAGCGGCAGCCGACAGCATGGGGTGAAACAGATTGTTGGTGAACGCCATACGTGCGTCCTCTCTTCTACTGCCCGAAGGCTCTCTGGACGTCGCCGCGGCCGTCGGTGCGGACCATGCGGCGGATCAGTCTTTTGAATTCGCCGTCGGCGCCGGTGACGTCGATCGTCACCGTGGACCCCGACCCCCCACGGGACACGGACGCGTTGACGTTCGCGGGGATCGACCGCGCAACATCCCTCATCCCGGCGACACGAGAATCCAGCGGAGACATCAGCGCGTCGGCCGCGGCGTCGATCCGGCGAAGCTCCGACATGACGCCCTCGCCGAGGGTCTCGGCGATCCGCGCGCCGCTGACCTCGGGGGCGCCGGACCCGCTGAGCGGGCCGATCTCGGCGGGCGAGAACGGCAGGTAACTCCGGATCGTTCCGGCAATGGACGACATCGCTCCGGTCACCCGGCCGACCATCGACTGAATGCCGGACACCAGCCCGGAGATCACCTTCTTACCCGCATCCCTCAACCAAGATCCGGCGCTACCGAAGAATTTCTTGATCCGGTCGGGAATGGATCGGACGAAGTCAAGGAGTCTTTGTCCTTGCTCGCGGGCGCGGACGTACATTGTGAGGAAGTGCAGCCTGACAATCTTTGGAATCAACTTAAGCATTTCGACACGTAGCTTGATCGTGTCGATCCAACCCTGCACAAGCCCGACTATCCAGTCGACCGCACCCTGCACGATCGACACAGCCCAGTCCCAGGCGCCTTGGATAATCCCGACGACCCAGTCCCACGCCGCCTGAGCAGACGATTTGATCCATTCCCACGCGGCGGCGAGGAAACCCACGACCGCGTCGACAGCGGTCATCGTCGCGCTTTTGATCCACTCCCAGGCCCTAGACGCGGCGTCCTTGATGTCGTCCCAGTAGACGATACAGAGAATGATGATCGCGATCAGGGCGATGATCGCGATGACGATCCACGTGACCGGGGACGCCCAGAGTGCAACATTGAAGAGCATTTTCGCCGCAGCAGCGAGCTTGAAGAGCGGCACGATGATCTTCAGCAATGGGGCCAAATGCCCGATTGCCTGCATGATGAAGCCGAGCACGACCAACAGGGGGCCGACCGCAGCGAGAACACCCGCAATTATGCTGCCCCACTTAAGTAGGTGGGGATTGGTGTCGCTCAGCCCCTGGACAATTCCCGTCAGTTTCTCCACGAGCCCTGTCGCGAACTCTAGGAGTCCGCTGTCGGCGATCGAAAGCATCAGCGCCTCAGCGGCGCTGCCAAGCTCCTTGAGTGAGCCCTGCAAGCCCTCCATCCGGATATCGGCCATCTCTTCGGCCGCTCCCCCGGATCCCTCCAACTGCTCCGTGAAAGCTTCGAGGTCGTCTGCGCCGCGCTCCAGGATGGCCAGCATGGCGGGCCCGGCCTCCTGGCCGAAGATCGCGGTCATGTCGTTAACGTCGGCGCCCGCGTCCTCGAAGTCCCGGAATATGTCCGTGAGGCTCCGCATGTTGCCGTCGGTGTCATTGACCGTGACACCAAGGGCGTCCAAGGTGGACTGCGCGTCGCCCGTGGGGGACGTTAGGCTTGTCAAGGCACTACGCATCGCGGTACCACCACGGCTGCCTTGAATGCCGGCGTCGCCGAGGATGCCCATCGCAGCGGCGGTTTCTTCCAGGCTGATGCCCAGGCCCGACGCGATTGGTGCCGCGTAGCTCAACCCGTCGCCGAGCTGCTCCACCGAAGTGTTCGACGACGCGGACGCTTCCGCCAGCACGTCCGCGACCCGTGCCGCTTCGGACGCCTCGATGCCGAAGCCGGACATGATGTTCGATGCGATGTCCGCGGCGGACGCGAGTTCCAGCCCGCCGGCCGCAGCGAGGTTGAGCACGTCGGGTAGCCCGGACATGATCTCGGTGGTGTCCCACCCGGCCATGCCGAGGAACTCCATACCGTTCGCGGCCTCGGTCGCGGAGAACTGGGTGGTCGCACCGAGGTCGCGCGCCTGCTCCGTCAACTGGTCGAAGTCGCTGCCCGTGGCGCCGGTCACCGCGCGAACGCCGTTCATGCTGGACTCGAAATCACCCGCAGTCTTCAGCACCGCGGCGCCGAGCCCGACGATCGGCGTGGTCACACGGGCCGTCAGGGTCTGACCGACACTCGAAACGCGTTCCCCTGCGGAACGGACGGACCCGAGCTTTCCCTCGATTCCTTCGGCCGCGCGGTCAATTTTCTCTAGGCCCTCGACGTCCGCACCAATGCGGATCAAGAGTTCTTGGAGGGTGGCCATTTCACCCCCCGGGGCGTCTATTTCGTTGTGGTCTCGCGGCCGTTCACGGTCCCGCCGAACGCCGCATTCAGCATCTGCGCGACACTCTTCTGCTGCCGCCAGGACTGTTGTTCACCACGGCGCTTATCCCACTGCGGCAAGAAATCCTTGGGCTTCGCGGCCCGTGACTTCTTGTCCCGCTGTGCATTCGCTACGACCGCGCATAGCTGAGCAAAAAGAATGTCTTGGCGTTCCGGGCCGAGTGGCCCCGTGATCTGCTCATAGGCCATCCACTCGGTGAGCTCAGCCGAGGACGTGCGGCGAAGGAGTTCACCGACCGGTAGGCCTAAGTGGCCCGCTAGTCGGAAGTAGAAGCGTCGCTCGGGTCTGACCCGGAGTTCTCTTTTCCCTCCGCCACCGCATCCTTGCCCATGCCGGACAGCTCGCGCGCGATATCAAACAGGCGATCGACGACCGCCCCATTCTTCTGGCCGAGGACCTTGGCCTTGTCGTCGCCGAAGAGGCGCCGGCCTTCTTCGTCGACCAAACACTTAACGACCAGCTTGGCGCGGAAATTGGCCAGCCGGATGCTGGCCGCTTTTCCCTTGTTGTCGACCATGGCCGCTTCGTATGCGTCGCGGTCGGTACCGCTAAGCCCGACGACTCGGACGGTTCCGCCCCATTCCGGCACTTCCTCGTCGCGGTGCTGCCGGTCGTCGGCCGCCTCGATTTCTTCAGCAGAAAGAAGTGCCATCAGGTTCCCTCCTGGAGTGCGTTTCTGAATTCGACCTGCCGTGCGATCAGCGTCAGATGGACCTCCGGAACACCATCTGGGTCGACGGGGATCGTCACTGAGTCCCCGAGGATCGCATTTCCAGGGATCTCAATTCCATCAACCGTGATTGAGAATCCGCGGGCGTTCCGCACGACTGCTATGCGGTCGGCCAACATCAGTCCTCACCGCCGCCGTTGTCGTTCTCGGCGTCGTCGAAGTTCGGCCTGCCGGAAACCTTCCACGTCATGGACGCTTCGGCCGGTCCGTCGTGCGGGAAGTCCGGCTCGAAACCGGTCAGGCCCGCCTTAAAAGCCCACCTGCTGCCGTCGGGGAAGGTCATCCGGTAGTCGACCGGCTCGGAGGTATTGAAGTCGTCCAGGAGGGTGATGTGCTTCTCGGCGTCGAAGTACACGTCAGCGCTCACCTCACCGGAGCGCTTGATGCCGAAAATGATCTCCTCCCACTGGTCAGGTGACTGGTGGGTGGTGACGTCGT
Organism: Spiractinospora alimapuensis; assembly: GCF_018437505.1. Taxonomy (NCBI): domain Bacteria; kingdom Bacillati; phylum Actinomycetota; class Actinomycetes; order Streptosporangiales; family Nocardiopsidaceae; genus Spiractinospora; species Spiractinospora alimapuensis. The sequence continues at coordinate 4,538,717 of NZ_CP072467.1, forward strand.
ATTCCTCACGCTCCAGCCCCGGGCCGGAAATGCTGTGGATGTTGGCGACTTCCTCCCAGCTGCCCGGCCCGTTCTCGCTGCGTTCCAGCTTCACGCCGTGAGCGTCCTTGCCCGCCATAGCGGCCCTCCTTGCAAGCGAATGAGCCCCCGCCGTGGCGTGGGGCTCGTGGTCTATCTGTGTCAGGTCTGTGCTGTGCGGATCCGGAAGCGGGCCACGACGTGGCGTACCTCGGGGTCCTCATCCCGCAGGGTCTGGCCGAACTCGAACCGCAGGCTCGTGACGTACTGGCCGTCGCCGACGTCGAGCTCGGCGGGCCGGTGGTCGAGCAACGCGGTCACCCGGTTGGCGACGGCGTTGGCCTCAGCGAAGCCCCGGTAGCGGGACCACACGTGCACCGTGATGGTGGTGTCCCGGCCGATGAAACTGTGGCTGTTGGCCGGGGTTTCGATCGCCTCACCGAGCGTGACGTACGGCCAGGACGCCGCGTCCTTCTCGGGTACGTAGTCGTACACGGCCGCGCCCAGGGCCGCGTCCTCGGCGGTGAGGCGCTGATACAGGGCCGCCTGGATATCGGCCATCGGCCGGCGGGCCGGCGTGGACGCGGTCATGACGGCGGGAGCGCCCGGTTCAGCGCCGACGCCATCTCCTGCGGGAAACGCGCCTCGGCGACGCGGGCCGCCGGCTCGGCGAACGGAGACGCAGGCCGCGCGCTCGTGCCGAACTCGACCATCGCCGCGTACCACGCCCTACGCGCACCGAGCACTCCGACTTCGTGCGTGAGGCGGTCCCGCTGTCGGCTGTCGATCGCGCCCTGGAGCGTGCCAGACGCACGCGGCGCGGACGCCGACATCTCCTCCTCGACGCGACCCGCCTCAGCGGCGACCACGCGCCCGGCCTCGGCGACCACGGTCGGCCCGATCTGGCGAAGCTTCCGCTTCAGCTCGGGCAAGCCGACGATCGTCGTGCTCCTAGCCATGGTTCTCTTCCCCCTGCACAAGTTCGCAATCGCAGCGCCGGTAGACGGGCTCGGACGGCCGGTAAACCGCGGTGACCCGCCAACTACCTTCCGGTCCGCGTAGCTCATCGCCACGTCTCACGTCCGCGCGCGGGCGAACGTAGACCGGCTGGGTGTGCTCAGAGCCGGCCTGCTGTGCGGCGACCCGCTCGGCAGTCGTCGCCTGGGACACGCGGGCTCGGATCGATCCGAGGTGGACCCAGTCGGTGATGCCCCCGCCGGCCCCATCGGGCTCCTCCTGGCGGCGGTAGTGCTCCAAGAGTCTGTTCAGGTGCATGCCGATCGGCGGCATCATCCGGTCCTCATCACCGCAGCCCCACCACCGAAACGCGCCCGCAGCCGAGACCGGGTGGTCTCGGGCAGCTCGATCTCGGTCAGGGTGCCATCGTCGGCGAACGATGCCGAGTAGTCGCCGATCCTGAGCTGGGTCACGCGCTTCGTCGCCAGGCCTCCACCGGTCTCATCCGACCGCCAGGCCATCAGGGTCGTGGCCGCGATCCGGCAGACGAGAGCGATGATGTCCGCGGGCACCTCGGGCAGGCCGTGGATGTAGGTCACCTCGACCTCCGAGGCGTCCGACCCCCACCCGGCGGCCCGGTACAGCGACGCGCGCGGTCGGGACAGCCGCCACCCGCTGGCCTCGGCGTCGTCCAGGAGTACGGTGTCCACCGAGGTGATCGGCGGGCCTGGCAGAGGAAGGCGCTCCTCGCGCTGCCCGGCCAGCACCACCGTGGACGTGCCCTGACTGATGGGGCACCCAGCCGCTTCCCGCACGCTGGCGGACGCCACGGCGAGGTACCGCTCCACGATCGGCCGCTCGTCGCCCTCGACAGTGACGCCGAGCGCCTCCAGGTCCTCGACAGTGGCCAGCGAGCCCACGGCGACTACTTCTTCTTGGGCTTCGGCGGCTCGGCACCGAGGTCGGCGCTCTCCGCCTGAACACCCGCGCCACCGGCGTCGCCGGTGTCCACCTGGATCGGCTGACCGGTCACGGCGACGTCCGCGGTGCCCTCCACCGTCACAGGCAGACTGGAGTCGGTACCGGTGATGAACACCTGCTGGGTGCCACCGCCACCGTTGCCTCCGTCCACGACCTCCACGAGCGCGGTCGCCAACCCGGCGGGTTGGAACGTCTGGGCACCGAACACATGCAGACCTCGCACGATGTCAGCGAACCGCGCCTGCGCGCGGAGCGCCTCGGTCTGAGTGATCTGCTCGGCAACGCTGATCGCGTCCGGGATCCCAGCCATGACCACGCGCTCGCCGTCGTCGGTGGTCGGCGCGTTGTTGGACAGCAGGATGTCGAATCCAGCGGCGCGCCCGACGAGACCGTTCCTGAGGGTCTGGTCGGTACCTGAGGCGTCGACGCGGACGAACCGGTCATCACGCTGCAACACGCCGTGGAACTCGGGAGGCACCACGACGTACCTACCGTCGGTCGGGCAGTCTGCCTTGGTCAGCGCGACCGCCAGCTCCACGAGGATGTCGTAGGCGCCACCGGGTGCGCTCTTCGCGACCTCGATGGATCCAAGCTGGTTCGCAGTCAGGGCGCTGGTGTAGAGGCCCGCGACATAGGAGTCCAGACCGTCCTTGAGCCGGTACCCGGCCCGTGCGGTGGCCGGCCCCTGGAAGTCGCCAGCGGCTTGGACCCGGTCGACGTCGTTGACCCGGAAGCTGAAGTACTGCCCCTGGTCGATGACCAGGGATGTGCTGGAGTCGTCGAGATCCTCGGTCGTCAGATCAGTGCTCTTGTCGTAGGTCCGGATCGTGGGGTCAGCGATCGACGTCACGTGTACCGTGTCGCCCATCTGGCTGATCTCGCCCTCGTAGCGGCGGTTGGACACTGTGCCCTGGGCGTAGACCAAGGCCCGCTCGAACGGCACCTGGACGGCCGCGCTCCAGAGCTCGGGGATGAAGTTGGTGATGGCCATGACTGGCTGCTCCTTAGTTCTGCAAGAGGTTCTTCAGACGCCCTTCCTGGTGCGCCTTGAGCCGCTGGTCAGGCGTCATCTTCGCCAGGTCCTCACGGCTGGTGATCTGCTTCGGTCGTCCCCCGTTGCGGGATCCGCCGTCGCCGGTGCCCTGGAACCTCCGCGCCGTTGCGGCAGCCAGGTAGGGCTTGTTGGTGATCAGGTCGTCAATCGCGTCGGCGATCTCATCGGCATCGACTCCGCCGTCCCCGTCGACCTCGAACCCGTCGAGATCGAGGAACTTGAGTGCGTCCTTCGGGTCGGAGAGCTTCCCGGCCGCGGCGGCGCGCACCTCTGCGCGCACGATCCGCGCGTTCGCGCCGGCGACAGCCTCCTGTGTGGCCTGCTGTCGGATCGCGTCGGCGTCCGGAGCGTCCCCATCCGCAGACTGGGGCCGTCGGGCTTCCTCCAGCTCCCGCTCCAGTGCCCGGCGTCGGTCCCTCTCGGCCCGCCACTTCGCCTTGGTGGCGTCCAGCGCCTTCTTCCCCGGATCGCCGAGCGCCTCGGCGCCCTCCGGGTCGACGTCGACATCGACGTCCTGGCCATCGACGGCCTCGTCCTGGGGCTCCTCGACGGCGGGCTCGGTCTCTTCGGTGTTCACGTGTCGTCTCCCGTTGCGGGTCAATGCCCCCGTTGCGAGGGCGGTCAGTCCAGGTATCCGTGCTGGCGCAAGAGGTCGATCGCTTCGTCGCGGCTGTTCGCGTTCTGCATGATGGCTTCGGGCATGAGTCGTGGTTGGCCTTGGAGGCGCCGGTAGGCCCACCCTCGGCGCGTGGTGCCCTCGGTCGTGTAGCCGGCCGAGGTCATGCCGCGCTGAGCGTTCACTATCTGGTTCATGTCGGCGCCCTGGCGGATCGCCTCGGCGGCTCCAGCGCCGAACCGGGCGTCCTGCTCCGCAGTCGTCATAGCGTCGAAGATGCTCTGCGGGCTCTGCGCAATCTCGTAGTACTCGTCCGGCCGCATCGGCACCGTTTGGCATTTGCACTGTGGATGCCGCAGGAAACCAGTGCTCCAGCGGTACTGCCTTCCGGCGAGGACGAGACACCGGGGGCACGCGCCTGGCTCGACCACCCGCGTGTAGATCCCCACGCGGGGACGGGCAGCGATGCCCAGCTCGTCGGCGACGCGGCCGGCGTCGAAGATCTGCGTCCCAGCGAACATAAGCAGCGATGCCAGTCCAGAGGCCAAGGCGCGGGCGATCGACTCGCCGCGGCGGATGGCGCCCAATGCGACGATCGCCGGGTAGGCCATCAGGCTTACGAGGCTGCGTCCATCCGACGCCACTCCAGCCAGCGACCCCGGAACGACCCGCGCCACAGGCGCGACCGCCGACCCCGTACCGAGGACTCGTCCGAGGTAGGGCTCTGCCTGGCGCGCGGCTTGCTCCTGGGCCTGAGCGACCCGAGCGGTCACGCCCGGCACCTGGCGCGCCCACGACTCCGATATCGCGTCCGGGTCGACTCGCTGCCATGCCCGCTGAACATCCCGGGACGCCACGGCGGCTATTCGTTCGCGATCGCGGCGATGCTCGTGCGCCACGGCTGGCGTGGTCACACGTCACCCGCCGGCGGCTGCTGCCCCATGGCGTCAGTGATCGCACCGATCGGGTCCAGCGACCTTTCACGGTCGCGCATCGCAAGCACGTCGGCGATCTCCGTGGGAGTCAGCCCGTAGCGAGACGCGATGAACTCGAACGGGAACCCGATCTGCCGCAACTTCAACAGCGCGTCAGCGAGCTGCGCGTGCGACCGCGACTCAGCATCAGCCCACAGCACCCGACCCGACGTCAGGGCGCGGGCCTTGGCCTCGTCATTCTGGGCGAGAGCGATCAGCCGGAAGGCTTCGCGCAACCCCTGGCCGAACCAGAGCTGCTTCTCCTCGGTGCGCTTGACCAGGCCCGTCTCGGCCGCGATCAGGGCGTCCCCACTGAGGTTTGCCATCTTGCCAACCAAATAATGCTGAGGCGTTCTCGTCTGAGCCGCTATGTGCCCAACGCCGACCTCAATCACGGTGGTGAACGCGGACAGGTCCGCCGCGGACCACTCGGCTATCCGCGCGTTCTCGCCCTCAACCCAGAACACGCGGTCCTTGGCGAACTGTTTCAGATCCACCGGGCGTTCGCCGATGACCTGACCGCGCTCGTCGAGGATTGGCGTCTTAGGTACGTCGGCGCCAAGGATGACTCGCTGGGACAAACTGGCGTAGTCGCTGGCGGTGAACAGATGCGACCACAGGAGATTGATGGCGTCCTGCATGGCGGCCGCACCCGACACGTCCGAGAGCGGTTCATCGGCGAGCAGAGGCCGGTTCGGCAGCTCCACGACCGGCACGACGCCCATAGGGTTGGGCTGCGGGTTCGGCTCGTCCTCGCCCACCTCGCGGGGCTGCCACTCCAACACCTCATCAACCCCGGCCATGTTCATGCTCTTGGCCTGGCGCAGCAGCGGCCTCTTGAACTTCCACACCTCGGTGGGCAGGTACAGGGTGGCGAACTCGGCGCTGCCGTCCTGCCAGCGCTTGAGCGCCGCGCGACGCTTGCGGCGGGACCCCGGCTCGTAGGCCACGACGCACTCGCGCGCGTCCTCGAACGTCACCTCCGGCGTATCCGGATCGTCCGGGTGGCCCCACACGAGCACGAACGAGCGGGCCGCGATGCCCGCGCCGAGGAAGCCGAGCTGAGAATCGGCATCCAAGCCATTGGCCTGCCACACGCGCCACAGGTCCCGGTCGGCGCGCTCGGCCCGGTCGGCCTGCACGCCGGTGACGGTCAGCCGCTCCACCGGGGAGTCGGCGACCACCTGTGTCCAGTTGTCCGAGAAGCCTCGGTATCGCTGTCCGAAGTACTCACGGAACTCAGGACTCGCGAACCTGAGCGGGTGAACTCCCCCGTAGTAGTCGTTAAGTCGGCTCGCCTCGCCTGAGCGACTAACCAGTTCCGCCTCTAGGTCGTGTTTTTTGAACGGGTGAGGTCGCGGAGCCAGATCCGGATGGAGGCGATTTGCGTGGTTCCGTCGTAGATCACGGCTCGTTTGTCGTATCTGGTCGCGACCGCTCGGTTTTGCTTGAGCAGGTTGATGGACCGTTCGACGGTGTTGCGGTTTCGGTAGGTGTCCCGGTCGAAGGTCGGGGGTCTGCCGCCTTTGGCTCCTTTGCGTTTGCGGTTGGCGCTTTGGTCGGCGGGCTGGGCGATGGTCGCCCGGATGCCTCGTCTGCGCAGGTGGGCCCGGATCGCTGATGAGGAGTAGGCCTTGTCTGCCAGCAGACGGTCCGGGCGAGTCCGTGAGCGGCCGGCGCCGCGCGGCAGCCGTAGCGCGGCCATCAGCGGCTCGAACATGCGGGTGTCACCGCGCTGGCCGGGGCTGGTGGCGATGGCCAAGGGGCGGCGACGGTTGTCGGCGATCAGGTGAATCTTGGTGGTCAGTCCTCCCCGGGAGCGTCCCAGTGCTTCGGACCCGTCCGGTTCGTTCCGGGCCGCTCCCCCTTTTTTGTGGCGCCGGCGGCGTGGTGGTGGGCGCGCACGGTGGTGGAGTCGATGCCGACCTCGAGGGCCTCGCCGGTGGCGGCGTCGATACGCAGCCGTTCGGCGATCCTGTCCCAGGTCCCGTCCAGTGACCAGCGGCGGTGCCGCCCGGCAGCGGTCTCCCAGGGCCCGTACCGCTCGGGCAGATCCCGCCAGGGGATCCCGGTGCGGGTTCTGAACAGGATCGCGTTGATGACCTTGCGGTGGTCGGCCCACCGCTTTCCTTTGTGGGGGTGGGCGGGCATGAGCGGGGCGAGCAAAGCCCATTCCTCGTCGGTGAGTTCATGGCGTCGAACCATGCCACCCAACACTTCCAGACCACCCACCCACCCCGCAGACCCTCCACAAAACACGACCTAGGAGGGTAACGAGCTGGCGCGCCTGGTCGATGGAGACCACCGGGCCTCCTCTCTCAAGCGGTGTAGACGTAGGTCTTCCGGACGCGGGCCAACCCGGCGGCGACGGCGTCCATGGCCGCCTCGTGAGCGAGGATGCTGGTGACGGCGGCGTCGATCTTCTGGTGCTCGGACGCCTTGCGGAGCACGTACCGATCGCCGGGCCGGGCGGCCGTCCTTGCGTTGGCGATGTGGTCCGCGGTCATCTCGCATCCATCGTGCGTGAACGTCGAATCCTTCTTCGTCACGTCCGTGCGCAGACGCTCAGCCGCGGCGTGCATCTGCACCACCCGGCGCGTGTGCCAGCGGATGATCCGGCGCTCCCCGTACTTCTCGACCCACGTGTCGACCTCGGTCTCCCAATAGGGAGGATCCGCGTAGACAAGGGCGACGTCGTACACCCTCATGAGTTCGTCGAGGGCGGCGTCGACCTCCAGCCGCGGCACTTGGCCGTCCGGGTAGTCAGCCGGATTCCACACGGTCGGCCGCTGGTCGGGCCCATAGGTCGGCGTGAACTGGTGCCCGTCGAGGGCCTCGGCGCGGATCGCGGTGTGGTCGTCGATGTCGGACCCGTCGAACCCGAGCACGACCCGCGTGCCCGGCTTGACCTCCCGGGCCTCGGTCCGTGCGGCCCACGCCTCCGAATCCAGCCACGACCCGGTGCCGCTGACGACGCGGTTTCCGAAAAAGCGTTCCGCCTGCGCCGGGTCCTTCTCCAACAGCTCGGCGGCCTCGGCCTCGATGGCGTCCAGGTCCACGTGGCTGGATCCGGCGTAGACGTACCGGTGGATCTTCTGTCGCTGCCGTTTGTTGTCGTACTTCAAAGCCTTCGGGGCCTGCGGGTGGTACCGGAAGATGTCCTTCGCCCTGGAGGCAGCGGTGCGCTGGGCGTAGGAATCCTCGCTGGGGTCCCACGTGTTCGTGGTCTCCAACGACCGGCCAGACATACCCGCCAGGCCACGGCGCTGGGCTTCCGCGACTGGGATCATCTTGTTCGTGGTCGTGTACGTCCCGGTCTCGTCCTGCAACGCAAACACAATCGGGTTACCAAGCCGCGAACGCGCCGAGGAGGTGACGACGTCAGCACGGCCACCGCCGTCGCCGGTCAGGATGCGGGTGAACTCCTCACCCGTGGTCAACAGTTCGGCGAGCGGGCCGTTCTTGACCATCGCCTTCAAGTGGCCGTACACGTTCGTCTCGACCTGGTCAGAAGACGCACCGAGCATCTGGATCAACGGGTCGTGCCACGGCATCCCCATCGGTTCGCCGGGCTCGTAGGCGTACCACCACCCGCACCCACAGCCGTGGGCCGAACAGCGGTAGACTTCGCCACCCTTGGCCCATCCGGCGAACACGACCGGGCCGACCATCTCTGCGAGGGTGATCGCCGCGCTCCAAGGGCCCTTGCCAGTCTTCTGCGGAGCGACGACCTGGGAGCGCCGATAGTGAAACGCGGTGGAGCGCTGCCCGAACGTGGCCCGGGGCTTGATCCGGTAGTGGTTGACGGTGCACCACAGCTGCCAGGGGTAGAGCTCCATGGGCTCACCGGCTCGAAAGCCCCCGGGGATGGGCAGGTGGGATTCCATCCAGTCCGGCACGACCCACAGGGTGGGGAAGTCGACAACGAACGCGTCGGCCGCGCTAGGAGCCTTCGCCATCGCGGACGACCTTCAACCGGTCCCGCGCCGACTTGCGGGCCGTCGGCTTTGTCGCGGTTCCGGCGGCAGTCTCCTCGGCTTCGTGGTGATCCGCAGGGGCGATTTTCCACCGCAGCCGAGCCATGCCCGGCGCGGTCAGCCCCAGCGATTCGAGGTACTGGCGGGTGAGTTTGGCGTCCTCGGTGCGCGGCTTGTCGCCCTCGGCACGGGCCAAGGTGCGGGCGAACAGCGCGACCTCGAAGTGGAGGCCGTTCTCCTCCCACATGATCGCCTGCGGGCGCGTCCACAGGTCCCGCCACAGATCCCACTCGCGAGGCTGGACATCCTCCAACGGGAACTCCGGAGTCGGGCCGGTGCGCCCCTCGGCCGGGAGGGTTCGCCATCCGGCGGCGTCGCTCTTGCGGTTGCGTCGTAGCGCGGTCGGATCCGGGGCGGGGCCGGACGTTGCGCGGGCACCTCCACTGGGCATCGGGCCTCCTGTTGGTGGGCTGCGTTGCGCAGCACTGAGCGTCATCACATTGCGTGACGACTGGGGCCTTTTGATCTTGACGGAGTAGGCGAAGCCCTCCCCGGCGCCCCGGAGCAGCAGGTCAGAAGGGGGTCACCCCCCGGAGGTCGGTGACTTTCTGTCATTCCATCCGGCGGGCTGCTCGGCCGCGGTGATCCTGCTGTGACAACGTTTCGTCAGCGCCATCAGGTTCGTCCAGTCGTGACCGCGCGGTCCGAGCGGACCGAGACCATCTCGATGGTGAACCTCAGTGGCTCGCGGCCGGATGATCCACGGCTGCGCTGAATGCTCTTCGCACTCGCACAGCTCATGCACACGTAGATACTGAGCGCGCGTGCGATACCAGCGCGCGTCGTAGCCAGCGGCTGCGCTGGTGCGTCGGCGTGCGCGTGCTGTGCGGCGGCAGTCGTCGCACCGGCCGGCGCGGGTGAGGGTGGGGCATCCAGGGGTGGGGCACACCTGTAGGGCCCTGGGGGGCATGGGGGGTCACCTCCTGCGGGGGGTGCCTCCATGTGATCGGGGCAGCGCGATCTGCCCCCCGGTCGTCCTTCGCTGGCTTACTGGTCGCAGAGGTAGACCTCAGCGTGCCCGACCAGCGGCGCGGCGACCTTGCTGATCGGGGTGTCCTCACCAGCGGGCTGGAGCGACTGCACCACCGAGGTGGGGTCCATACCGTCAGCCAGGTCCTCGCACACGGCGTACCCGAGGTCCAGGTTGTCCTGGTCGCTGAGTCCGGCGATGCCGGACCCTGCCTCGCTCGCGTCGTCGTACAGCGCGTCGAGGAATTGTTGCTCGTGCTCGGGGAGGTCGGGGTCGCCGCTCCCGCAAGCGGTGACCGCGGCCAGGGCGAGAACAGTGATGGGGAGGTATGCGTGACGCATGTCTACTCCAGGGGGCTGGGGGATATACGCGTGAGACGTTCCCGCATCTGCGAAGGTTCCCCAGATCTGAGTAACTGGCCCGGCTCGACGCGTCCCCCTCAAGCCACGGAGCCGGGCCAGGCTTTGGGTGATCTGGAATGTGGCGCCGAGTTCCGGATCAATCGATTCTCGTGGGTCACACGACCAACAAGGATGCGAGAACTGAGGGGGTAGTCATTTCATTGCTGCCGGTAGATTCTCAGGGGCTAATTCGGTTCCGATGCCTATTGAATTCAAAAATGTTGCGATAGCCTCGCTGATGCTTCGAAGCTCACCAGCCGTCGATTGGCGCGCCGTCGACGGCAAGCGGCCCGTCGCGGCAGGATGATTCCAGCCGTAAAGGAACGCCCATGGTGGATGAGCCAGAGGAGCACCCGTGGTGGCTACACCCTGACGTACTGCGCGTGGCAGAGCTCCTGCTGCGTATCGTCTGGGAGGTGATGCGCCACAGGTAGGGCCACCACGATGTTCGTGGTGGCCCCTGGAGCCCCGCCGGGTGGAGTAGCTGGACGCGCCCGCCCGGTGGGGTACACATTTCAATGAGCAAGGTGTAACCCTGAGTTGCAACTTAGTGTTTCAAAATCCAGAGCGCCCTGCATGAAACATCTAGGCATGCCTGCATAAAACATATAGGCATGCCTATACATAGATAATCGCAGGACACGTTCACTGTCAACCGCATGGTTGTCAGAATGCGAACCGGGTGGTTCCATCCCGCTCAGTCCAGCAGATTTGACCGTCCGATGCCGAGCTGACTCCCAGGGGCTCGAAGGGCGAGTGCCCCGGACGCACGAAAGCCCCGCGCTGGGCGGGGCTTAAGTACAAGTCTTCGATTAGATCACTGAATCTAGCCGATGTGTCAAGTCGGCGCAACCGCCTGCGTCCGTGCTCCTCGTCGCCGGTCGGTCATGGCGGTGACGGTGGTGGTGTGGTCCGGACTGCCGCTGGTGCATCGGACGTGGCCGTCGATGCCGAGGCCGGGCGCCAGGAGGGCGACGAGGTCGCCGTCGCATGGGGTTGGCCTGCCGCCTTCGTCGAGGCTCACTGCGGGGCATCGGCGGTGAAGCGGAACACGCCGTACGGGCAGGTCCACCGCGCGCTGGGCCTGGCGCACCGCCGCGAGAACTTCGTCCACCAGCTCGGCGCCGTACGCCTTGTGGCGCGCCCATCCGACGAGTGGCGCGAGCCAGCTCGCCATGGCGCTGAGCTGATCATCGGGCAGTTCCCCGCCGGTCTCTTCGTGGATCACCCGCACCCACCCGATGAGGGTGGAACGCAGGACGTCGGCGGCTTCGCTTGCCGCGAGGTTGATCAGCAGCGGGCTCTCGGCGCTCCTGGACCGCCGACCCCCGCCGCCCCCACTGCCGCTTGTCCCCATCTTCGCGACCGCGAGGTCGAGGTCGACGTCGAGCCCGTGCACGCGCCCGTCGCCGGCGACCTGTCGGAGCGCCGCCGTGGCGCCCCCGGCGCACCCGCCGCACACGTAGGCGTCGTCCCCGCCTGCGTCGCGTCCGCACAACTGGCAATTCACTGTCGGCATCAGGACCCCCGAGTCGATGCAGTCAAGGTATGATGGCTGCGTACCTTCGGTTGGGGGGATTCCGGGGGAGCGCAGGCCCAGGTGGAGCACGACCGCCTGGGCCTTTTTCATGTGCGGCCTTCCTCGGGGAGGTCTTCGCGGGCGGGCCACGGCGCCTGGCGCTTGGGTGCGGGTGCGGTGCCGACGATGAGCCCTGTCAGGCCGGCGATGAGTCCGGTCAAGGCGTGGCGCCAGTCGCTGGCGTAGAGCGCGAAGACCAGGCCGGCGGGGAGCGCCAGGCCGAGCACGGCGGCGACGCCGGTGCGTAGGTGGGTCACAGAGACCACTCCTGTCGGTAGTCGGGGTGGTCCTGGTATCCGGCGGCGAGGTGGCGCAGGATCCGGTCGCCGATGTAGGGCTCCTCGGCCGCATCCCTGTCCCCGACGCGCCTGTCGGTGTCAACCGACATGTCCAGGCCCGACGCCTCAGCGGCGAGATCGATGATCTGCCGCTTGGCGGCGATCTCTCGGAGCACCCGCTCCGGGTCGTGGCGGGCGACGTGTTCCGCGAGGTGGCGGTGCCCCGATTGGCGGAGGAGGGTCCCGCCGAGTCGGTACCACTTGCTCCCGTCGGGGTGGTCTGGGTGGGGTGCGCCCACAGACCAGACCTCCTCTTCTGCGCTGCCGTACGCGGACCACTGCTCGTGTCGGGCCTGCGCGGCGGCGAGGTGTGCGGCCTGCTCGTCGTCGTCGAGGCGGGCGCGGAGGAACTCGACGATGTCGGTCACTGGGGCTCCTGGGTGGTGGGCCATGGGGTGGTGCCGTGTCGGTAGGGCGACCATGCGCATACGGCGCACAAGCCCACCCCGCCGATGACGTGGACCGCTCCGCTGGTCATGGCGTAGACCCATCCGACAGTGAGGGCGGGCCGGTCGCAGGCGGGGCATTGGTGGTCGTCGTCCATGCGGAGGGTCGGAGTCACCTCCTCGCTGCCGGTCACTGGGTCTCCTGGGTCGGTGTCCATCGCATGGCGTCGGGGCCAATGCTGGGGTCGGGTCGGGTGCCGTCGAGCCGGGCGAGGATCTCGCCCGCGGCGTCGGGCTGTAGGGCGTGGCGTAGGGCTTCGCCGGCGGCGTCCGCGGTGACGCCGTACGCGCGGACGGCCTCCAAGTCGGGGTCGGTCATGGTGTCTCCTTGTCCTCTCTGGGCTTCTCAGCGAGCCGTTCCTGTCGGGCCTTCTCGTTGGCCGGCGTCCCGTCGCCGCGGGGGATGCCGATCCGGTCGCAGCAGCGGCCGCACCGGGGCTGGCGCGTCCGCGACGCGTACCCGGGCATGCGCCAGGGGGCCCGGAGCCCGCACGTGGCGCGGTGTGTCGGTCCGGGGTGCTCGCACAGCAGGTCGACCTGGGCGTCGTCGTCGGGGTCGGCGACGGCGCGGGGGACAGCGTGGAGCCGGCGCCAGGAGCCCGTCACCAGCCACCAGTAGTGGTGGTTCCGCGGCGTCGGGTAGGCGGTCACTGGTCGTCCTTGCCGTCGACGACGCGGATGGTGGGACACGGCCACGGGACGGCGTACTCTCCGGGGGTGCCGCACGAGGAGCAGGAGGGGGCGATGTCGCCGTAGCCGCCATCCGGGAGGTATCCCTGCCCCGGGACGGGCCGGTGGAGGTCGCGGACGCGGTCGAGCTGGTCCACGCGGATCGCGGCCAGGTCGATGGGGTCACTCATGAGTGGTGTCCTTTCCGAGGATCGTGGCGGCGGTCTCGACCGCGGCACGTCGTAGGAGGTCGGCCGGGGACAGCTCTGGCATCGGTGTTCCTTAGGGTTCGCGGGTGTCGAGGACGACAGCGTCGCCGGCGGGGTCGGGTTCGCCGTCTTCGTTCTGGCGCTCCGTGTCACCGGTGAGCTCCTGGTAGGCGTCGTAGCCGACTTCCACCAGGAGCACTTGGCAGTGCGCCGCTGTGGGGTCTTCCTCGATCAGCCGGTCGGCGAGGTCGCGTAGTTCGGCGAGGGTCATTTGGTTCTCCTCAGAACGGGGGTTCGGCGTTCGGTTCGGCAGACGGCGCGCTGCCCCATGGGTCGTTCGCGGGTGGTCCGGCGTTGCCCTGCGGGCGGCCCCCCTGCCCCTGGCCTCCGGGGCGGGAGGTCTTGGTGACGCTGGCGGTCGCGCTCCGGAGCGAGGGGCCGACGTCGTCGACCTCGACCTCGTACACGGTGCGCTTCTCACCCTGCTGGGTCTCATACGAGCGTTGCCGTAGCCGGCCCTGCACGATGACGCGCATGCCGCGCTGGAGGGTCTCGGCGACGTTCTCCGCCGCCTGGCGCCACACGTTGCAGGTCAGGAACAGCGCCTCGCCGTCCTTCCACTCACCCGACTGGCGGTCGTAGAAGCGCGGCGTCGAGGCCACCCGGAACCGCGCCACCGCGGCGCCGTTCTGGGTGAAACGCAACTCGGGGTTGTCGACGAGGTTGCCGACGAGGGTCAACGGGGTGTCGCCTGCCATGGGGTTGTCCTGTTCTAGCTCATCCGGCGGTCGGTGCCGGTGATGTGGATGCGGGTGGTCATGCCGATGACGCGGGAGGCGACGCGGTCGCCGACCATGTCGGGGAGGTCGGCCGGGGAACGGTTGGTGGTGATCAGCGTCGGCCGCTGGTGGTTGTACCTCGCGTTGATGAGCCGGTACAGGGTCTCCTCGGTCCACGCGGACTCGCGTGCGGTGCCGAGGTCATCCAGGAGCAGCAGCGGGCTGGTCGTGGCCCGCCGCATCACACGCTCCCGGTCGGTGGCGTCGCCGGCGCCTGGGCGTAGTGCTGCGTAGAGGTCGGGCATGGTCCAGGCGGTGAAGGAGAACCGGGTCGGGCCGGCGAGGGCCACGTGCCTTGCGGCGGCGTAGGCGAGGTGGGTTTTCCCGCTGCCGGTGCCGCCCCACAGCAGGAGCGACGTCGCGGTGTCCGGGGTGGTGGCGACCTGGTCGGCCCACGCGGCGACCGCCGGGTGGTCGCACTCCACGCCGCGGTACCGAGGCGGCGCGGCGGCGTCGAACCGACTCAAGGCCGCCTGCACGCGCTGGCGCCGGTGGTACGCCGGGTGCCCCGGCTCGTCCGGCGACGGCCCATCGTCAACTGGTCCCGGCGTGGTGTCTTCGCCGCGCTCGGCGATGATTCGGGCGAGCCGGTCTAGGAGGTCGGTGTCGGAGCGGGTCATGCGTCACCTGCTTGCGGCCACGGGTCTGGGTTCGGTCCGTAGTCCGCGTTCCGATAGGGCTGGTGGCCCGAGGCGCCGACGGCGCGCTGGTGGGGCTGTTGCCACTCGGCGGCCTTGCGGATCCAGTTGCGCCAGCCGGCTTCCCAGTCCTTGAGGGCGCGGCCTTTGGAGTGCGCGTGGTCGATGAACGCCGCGGTCTCGCGGTCGACGTCGACGCCGGGCGCGTTGGCGGTTGCCCAGTCGCGCATCAGGGTGGTCGCGGCGAAGTCCGGGGGGATGCGGCGCGCGCGCCGCGTGGGCGCGTTAGCGCCCCCATTCCCTGTTCCTTTCCCTGTTCCCTGTTCCCTGTTCCGGCACTGAATCGTCAGTGAGTCCTCAATGAGTGCTCCGTGAGTGCCGTTTCCGCTGGTGAAGAGGGGAACGACGGTGCTGTCGGCGGGTTCGGCGACCGCGGTCGCGTTGTCGTCGCCACGCGTGCTCGATCCGGGCATTTCGGGCGCGTGTTGGGGGGCGCGTGAGCCTTCATCCGCCCCCGCTTGAGGACCGTGTGAGTCCTCACTGACGCCTCCGTGAGGACTCACTGAATCGTCAGTGAGCCGCCCGCCCGGTGGCGGTGGGTCGGCTTCACCGGGCGCCGGCAAGCGCGACGGTGTCGGCCGGTTGATTCGCTGGTGCTCCTCCCAGGCCGCGACCGCCAGCACCGGCCGCCCCCCGGCGCGGTACCGGCGGATCAGCCCCGCGGCGGCCAGCGCCTGGAGGTCGCCCTCGACATCAGCCGCGGTCCGGTCGTCCAGCGGCCACACGGCCGCCTTCACCAACCGGGAGTCGTCGACGGCGCGGCCCTCGTCGTCGACGTGGGTCCACAGCCCGATGAACGTCAGGCGCGCCTCGACTGTGAGGTCGGCAATGGTCAGGCTGGTGAAGAATTCCGGCTTCACCGTCCGGATCCTCGCCATGGTCCCCCCTGCTATGAGTCGGTGGCCGCCCCGGCCCCTCGCGCGGGGCGGCCTGGGTGAGTGGTCAGTTGGCGGTCGGCGCCAGCGCCGTGACGTCGATCCGCGCCCCGGGCCGGGCGAGCGCCCCGGAGAGCGCCGTCCCGTCGCCGACGTCCGGGTACGTCTTCGCGGCCGACAGGGCGACGACGCGCGAGTCGTCGACCAGGGCGCCGCCCTCGGCGAGGGCATCGAGGATCGCGCGACAGTGCTTGTCCAGGTCGCCCGCGGAACGCCTGAGCGGCCATGCGCGCGTGACTGTTCTCGGCCGCGCCACCGTGACGACCAGGCGGACCGCCACCGGCCCGTCGTGCGGCCAGACGCCGGCCGGTTCACCGAGGTGTCGCCGCTCCTGGATCACGCGCCGAACCTCGGCGGCGACCAGGTGGCGCCACGTCCGCAGCTTCGGCGAGTCGGCGACCAGCCGGCCGCCTCCTATATGGCGGAGGCTGCCTTGCGGGGCCGGCGCGCCGTACGCGGTCACAGCGAGCGCGGGGATGGGGCCGCCCCCGGTGGGGGCGGCCGTGGCGTGGGTGGTGGTCATTCCGCACCTGCTGCGAACGCGGACTCGGTCGGGGTCGGTTCGGCGCTCGTCGCCGGGTCGACCAGCTCGGCGTCGTACACCTCGCCTGTGTCTTCATCCACGGCGGGCGAGCCGCTGGAGGAGGGTGCTTGGTGTTGTTCGTTGGCGACGTCCTGGGCGGCGCGGAGCTGCTCACGCCGGTATTCACTGGAGGTGGGGATCCATTTGGCGAGCTGTCGGACAGCGGACTTGAGCCACATCGATTCCTCCCAGCGCTGCCACGGGGAGTACTGCGAGTCGGCACCATCGGATTGGGCTCGGATCTTGGCGATGTGTGCCCGGTTGAGCACGATCACCTTGCTGACGGCGCCGTCCTTCATGACGGCGTAGGCGTAGACCAGGCGCATTCGGCCGCGATCTTCGGTGTCCCAGTCGATCTCGTGCACTGGTCGGTCGTGGCGGCCCGGCGCGTAGTCGAACCTGTCGGCCTCGTGGACGATCTCGGCGACAACGGAGGAGATCGCCCCGGCGCGGTGCATCAGCTCGACTAGCCCTTGCCAGCCAGTGATGCCCTGGACTTCGAGCTGGCCTTTGCGCTTGCGTGGGGTGAGGTAGTACTCGGCGGTGCCCGGGGTGAGTCCTTGTTGGGCGGCCTCCATCAGCGCGGTCATCAGCGCGCCGGGGTTGTTGGCGGCGGCCTGGGCGAGTTTCGGGTCGCGGCGCAGTACACCTTGAGCGAGCCGGACCCACTGGGCGGGCTTGACGTGGGTCGGCATGACCTGGGTGAGGTCAGCGCGGTACTGCTCGACCATGGCGCCAGGGCCGGATTCGCGCTTGGCCACAGCGTTCGTGATGGTCTCGGTCATCGGGGCTCCTTGGCGCGTGCGGGCATGAGGGACTTCGTGGTGCCGTCGTCGCGGACGACACGGGTGGCGACCGGGGCGCCGAGGCAGACGGCACGCCGGCCAGTGCCGATCAGGTCGAGGATCGTCGACGTGGCGCGCCTCTTCTCGGCCTCTGCGTTCTTCGCGGCGGCCAGAGCTTCCCGGTACTCGTCGGCGACGAAGCCGGGAACGTCAACCTCGACGTCGTCCACGCCGTCGGGCAGTGTCTTGACGACCTGGTACGTGGCCGTGGCGCCGTCGATCGGCGGACGGGACCCCGGACGGTCCGGTCCGGGGAGGCTGGCGATGAAGTCGGTAGCGGCCCGCCGCATCAGCGCGATCTCTTCCTCGGCACCGTCACGCGTGATCACGTACTCGCGGTAGTCGCTCCCGGCGACGAGAACGGCTACGTGGGCCGTGTCGAGGTCGAGGACATCCAGGTACCACAGCACCTGGCACCGGTAGTAGACCGGGATCTGGGCCGTTCCCGGCTCGCCCCACCCGGTGTCGTCGCGGGCGGTCTTGATCTCCAGCACCGCGCGCGCCTTGCGGCCGTGACGCGTGTAGATCAGCCGGTCCGGGCTCGCGAGCCGGTCGCTGGCGACCGCGTCGCCGAGTGCCCACACGCCACCCGCACCGACCCGAAGTTCGGGGTGGGCGTCGGCGAACGCGGCGGCGATCGCGGGCTCCAGGCGGCGCCCCCAGTCCATCTGGGGGTTCTCCGGCTGCTCGCCGGCGAGCCCCGCCTTGCGATGCCACAGAGAGAACGCACTCTCCCACGGGGACAAGCCGAGGATCGCCGCTACGTCGCTACCGCCCACGCGCCGCGCGCGCTGGGCGAAGAACGCCGCGGATCCCGGAGTCCGGGGCGGCAGCGCAACCAAGTCGACGCGGCTACTCATCTTCATCCGCGACCACCGCGCCGCCGCCCTGGCCCTCGTCGGCGTCCTCCTGGTCGAAGGCGTCGCCGAGCTGAGCGGCGAGCTCTTTCATATCCATTGGTCCTCCTGGGGGTGGCCCGCCCCGCGAGGGGGCGGGCCGTGGGTGTGGTCAGGCGGGCCGCTTCCAGGCGTGGTAGCGGGCGCGGGCTGCGGCTGCCTCGGCCGCCCGGCAGTCGGCGCAGGGCTTCTCGCCGCGCCTGCGGTGGCGCCGGTATGCGGAGGTGGTGCCGCACGGGACGAGACCGCTCCTGGCCCTGGTGCGTGGCTCGGGTCGTGGCTGCTGGGGCGGCCCGGCCGCGCGCCACATGACACCGCCGGCGACCGTGCCGGCCGGGCGGGCGTCGCCGGCCCACGCCCGGCACGCGGCCAGGAGCGGGCAGCCGAGGCAGAGCCGGGCGGCCTCGATCGCGTCCGGGGCGTGGATGGACTGCGCGCGCGTCCACAGGTCGGGGTCGGGGTGAACGGCGCACACGGAGGCGGCCTCGGTGATCCACCCGGGCGCGGTCGGACCTGGCGTCACCACCACGACCACCCCCCGCCGGCGTTCGTGGCGGCCCGGAGCTGCCACGCGACGTGACCAGCGGCCACGACGAGGAGCCCGGAGGCGATCTCGGCGAGCACGAAGAGAGCGATCATCGTGACCACCGCCCTGTGCGCCGCGCCCGGTGCCGACCGCCTTCGACCTCGTCCACGACGTCGACTAGGTCCGTGAGGTCGTCGACGGCAGCGGCCGTCATGCGGCGGTGCCACGGGGACGTGCTGTAGCAGCCCAGACGAGACACGACCCGCTCGCGGGACACGGCGTCGGTGCACGCGGCACGCGTCGCCCACGCCGAGTACGCGACCAGGTCGTCGTAGGCGTCGAGCTGGCGGTTCTCCCTCGCGGCGGCGACGCACCAGCCGAGGGCGACCAGGAGAACGGCCGCGCCGACGATCGTCACCGCCAGGGCGACCGGCGGGAGGACGGAGAGGTAGCGGTCAAGGGCGTCCATCGGACCCCCCTTTGTCCTCGTCTTCGTCGTCCCGGCTTCGCCGGGCGTCCGGGTCGATGTCGCCCAAGACCGTGACGCCGTGCGCCCGGAGAAGGTCGACGACGGTCGTGGTCACATCCACGACGTCGTAGCGGCAGCACTGGTCCGTCCGCGCGATCGCACGGGCGATGGTGTCGACAGACACCCGAGCGTCAGATCCCATCGGTCGCCACCTCCTCGGCCTCGGCCGGGCGGGCCACCGCGGGACACACCGACGAGTGCGGAATCCGGGGGCACGCCCCGCAGCTCTGGCACCGGTCGGACGGGGTGCACGGGCCCCCGCGGTACGGATCGACCAGGAGGCACGAGCACGTGGGCGCAAGAAGGTCACTCATCGGCGGTCTCCCCCTCGCGGTCGACCATCGCCCACACCTCGACGGCGACGTCATCGACGACCGTGGTCGCGGTCACCTTGGTCCACGCGGGGCTGGCGTGGGTCGACCGCTCCTCGTGCGCCTCGACGCCGAGGGCCTCGGCCCACGCGGCGACGACCGCGCGCTCGGCGTCGTCGCCGGTGTGGGCGCACGTCTGGCCGACCAGCTCGCCCCGGCGCACCGTCCACTGGACGGGCGACGCGGCGGCATCGGAGTGGATGGTGAGCAGCACCATCAGGACGCGCGCGGCGTCGGCCTGCGTGGGGGTTCTCATCACTCGCCACCCCCCGCAGGGGAACCGCCGGTGAGCAGCGCGCGAACCTCGGTCTCCCGATACCGGCGATGCCCACCCAGCGTGCGGATCGAGGTCAGCTTGCCCGCCTTCGCCCAACGCGTGACGGTCTTCGGGTCAACACGGAACATCGCGGCGACCTCGGCAGGGGTCAACAGGGGCTCAGGCGTGAGCCCTCCGTGGTCTGGGATACTGGTCATTGGCCCTGTCCTTTCTCTTGGTGGTGATGGGGCCGAGCCCTCGTCCCGGCGGCATCCGGGCGGGGGCGCTTTCATGAGGGGTCAGGCGACGGCCTGGTCGACGAACTCGTCGAGGGCTTCGATCGGCACACGGCGTGCGGTGTGGATCTTGATCGACCGAAGTCGGCCGGTCTTGATCAGCGACCAGCACATGGCCTCGCTGATTGCGAGCGCACCGGCGGCTTCGTGGACCCGCAGTAGCCGGCGTGGCGTCGGCGCTGCGTCGGCGTCGACGGAATTCATGCCGCCACCTCCTCGGCATTTATCGGCATCCTGAGGATCGCGGCGCGCCGGACGCCGAGGGCGTCCGCGATGCGACCGGCAAGAACCGCCGAGCAAGCACGAGTTTCAAGTTCGATGTTGCTGACGTGCTGTGATGTGGTTCGGGCGCGGTCGGCGAGCTCGGATGTGCTCATGCCGAGGAGGTGGCGGAACTCGCGAATGGCGGTGCCGTTCACCGCCGCTGTGGGGGTCTTGGGCATGGCAGCACTATAGGCATCCATAGGCATGCATGCAAGTCAGTGAGGGCATGTTTCGGCATCATGCCCGGTGGGTTGTTACTTCAGGGGGGCCCTTACTGTTCCGCTATATACTCGTACCCAATAGGCAACAAGGATGCCTATTGATGCCTAGGGCGATATACGTAACGATCCTCGGTATGGAACACTTGCTCACGGCACGGAAGGGCAGTCCGCCATGGCGCGTCCAAGCATTGACCTTGGGGATCGCGCGGCCGAGGTTGGCGCCGCCGTGCGGGCGCGACGCGAAATGCTCGGTGTAGACCGCATGGAGTTCGCCCGGCGGGACCCCTCCGTTTCCTACCGGATGCTCCAAGACCTGGAACGCGGGAAGCGTAGTCGCTTCAGCGAAGATGTAATTGCAAAGGTCGAAGCGAAGCTTGCTTGGGCGCGTGGTTCGATCGAGCGGCTGGCCTCCGGGGTGGCGCCAGTTGATCTAATCCCTACTGGAGAAGGCAAGGTCGAAGCCGGACTGAAAGCGGCTAGCCTCGCGCAGCACATCGTTCGGGACCTCGCGGACGACATCGCGGCCGACGAGGACCTCTCTCCCGACGAGGCCAACGAACTCTTAAAGAGGGCACTGGAACAGGCCCGGACACAGGCGCTCATGATCGTTCACATGGAGCGCGAACGCCGCCGACGCGATCGATAGCACTACCCGGCGGGCGTAACAGAGAGTGTTGATTTCCAGGGCGAACAACCTGGAAAGCCTGAAATGATTTCGTTCTGTTACGGACATGTTGGGTGATCACGCTTACCGTGGCATTTCACCCCAGCAGAATCCCCCGGGGGGGCAATGTCCGTAACGCCCTTAACTAGCGCTCGTCCCCGCATTTGGATCATGCGGACGCGACTACCACCAGGAACCGCGATCATAACCGTCATCGATGCCGCTGGCGCCGGCATCGACGGCGGCTACCTGATCACCATTAACCAGACAGCCCCGACGGCAACCGCACACGCGGCCTTGGCCGCAGCCGTCCCGTCGCTCACCGATGTGGAGCTCGAAGTCGCCCTCGCCGCGGCCGAAGCTCCACCCGATCCCTAAAAAGGTGGGCCGCCGCGTTGCACCGCGGCGGCCCAGGCTCTCGTCCACAGCAGATGAACGAGGAGAACAGCATATGACCGACGAAGGACGAGGACGCGCCCCCAACCTGCGCTCCTCCATCTACTTCTCTGACTCCGACGGCCTCTGGCACGGCTGGGTCACCATGGGCGTCAAGTCCGACGGCCGCCCCGACCGGCGCCACCGGAAAGCGCAGACCGAAGCCGAAGTCACCCAGAAAGTCCAGGCGCTCGAAGCCGACCGGGACGCGGGCCGGGTCACGAAGACCGGCAGAACCCCTACTGTCGAGCAATGGTTCGAACGGTGGCTGACGAGGGTCGTTTCCCGCGAGGTCGACGAGAACACCCTCACGACGTCCTACGAGCCAACTGTGCGACGCCACATCATTCCGGGCCTCGGTCGCCACCGCATCGACAACGTGCTGCCGGACCACATCGAGGACTTCTACGAGCGCCTGGCTGACGAGAAGGGGCTCGCCCAGTCCACGATCTTGAAGGTTCACTGGAGGCTGATGGCTGGCTTCCAAGTGGCCACCGATCGGGATCTGATCAAGCGCAACCCGGTCTCATTGGTGAAGCCGCCCTCGAGTGAAGCGGTGGCCGAGGGCGAGCCGCTCGGACGGGAGGAGGCACGTGTACTCCTGAGGGCATGCCGGGGTCGACGGATGGGCATCCGCTGGTCGTTGGCACTCACCTTGGGGATCCGCCAGTCCGAAGCCCTCGGCCTCCGGTGGCCCTACCTGAAGGCCGCATGCGACCCATGCCGAGTGGTCTACGACCTCCAGGACCTGTTCGCTACCGACGCCAAGGGCTGCCCGGCGTGCAGTGGCCAGCTCCACTATGAGGCCCGGGTCGAGTGGCAGCTTAAGCACCGCCCGTTCCGTCATGGGTGCGAGGACATCGCGGCGTGTACTAAAGGTAGGCACCTCATCGCCTGCCCGACGGGGTGTAAGGGTCACCACAAGCCGAAGTGCGAGCCCGGATGCACGGCGCGGTATCACCAGTGCCCGAAGCGCCCGTGCCCGACAGCGTGCGAAGGCCACGGCCGTGAGTGTCCGGATCGGGTCGGCGGCGACTACTACTTCGGGCGGCGCAAGGCGTCGGGAAAAGGAAAGGGGAAGCAGCGCCTGGTCTTGCCCATCCCGCCCCCGTTGGTGACGGAGCTCCGGGTGCACTGGCAGATGCAGCGGCACGAGGCAGACCTTGCAGGAGAGAACTGGGAAGGCGCCACATGGGACCTGGTCTTCGCCTCTCCAGCCGGAGGGCCGATCGGGAAGCACACCGACTGGGAAGACTGGAAGCGCCTCCTGGCCGTGGCCGGGGTGCGCGACGTTCGGGTTCACGATGGGCGGCACACCGCCGCGACTATCCTCACGGAGCTTGGGGCAGACGCCAGGACCGTTCAGGAGATTCTCGGCCACTCCCAGATCTCGCAGACCGAGCGGTACATCCACGTGAGCAGCGACCAAGCGCGCGCGGCGATTGGGAAGATGTCGACGCTGTTCGACGAGTAGTAGAGGTGCATGGAGCGCTGTGGACTGCAACCTGGATTGCAACCCACAGGCTCCGTTCTTGGTGACGTTGCGAAGTGCTCGCAGGTCACCGCGTGTGGCCCCAGCAGGATTCGAACCTGCGGCACCCGCTTTAGGAGAGCGGTGCTCTGTCCCCTGAGCTATGAGGCCCGGCACACCAAGGATATCGGAACCGCCGGCAGGTCGTGCCTTTCATGCTCGGCGGGCGAGCGTGTGTGTGCGGACCGCTAGGATCGACCCTCTGTTGCGAGTAAGGTTTTAGGACGGTTTGAATCCGTAACCGACGGATCCAGTACCGCTCGAATGTGTGTGGGCCCCGGCCCCCGCGGTTGTGACCGGTTGTGGGAGACTGCCGCGCGTCGCATCGAGCGGGCGTCCGTATCGGAGACGGGTGTACGCTCTAGGCGCTGTGTCGGCGCCATCGGCGCGAGTCGCAAACCCCACCCTGACCGCGCCGATCGAGGTATGGGCAGTCGGAGGACCATTTCAGTGCCGTTCGCATCGGGAGTGCTGCCATGGACCCGCGGCACGACGACCGGCGGTTCGAGCAAGGGTGCTCTGCGTGATCACTCCAGGCTCACACGCAGCAGCGTCCTGGTGATCGCGGCCGCGTTGCTCGCCGGGCCCGTGGGCCAGACCGCGGCCGCTCCTGTCCTGTCGCCGGTCTCGGCCGACGATCTGGACGACTTGGCGGAGCAGGCCGAGGAGGCACGCGACGAGCTCGAGGAAGCCACCGACGCCTACACCGAGCGCGAAGAGGAGCTCGAGGCGGCCCAAGAGGAGTTGGTCTCGACCCTGCACTCCCTACAGCAGACCGAGCTGCGACTCGGTGAACTGCGGGAACCACTGGCCGAACTGGCGGCGACGCTCTACAAGCAGCCCGAGGCCGGCGTCGTCGGCGTACTGACCTCAGAGTCCCTCGGTACCGACCTCGAGGTGGAGTCCTACGTCCACAAACTCGCCGAGGACCGGGAAGCCGTCCTGGAAGAGGCGAGCGGGCTGCACGACGACCAGGGCGAACTGACCACGTCCGCCCAGGAGCTCCAGGCGAGCACCCAGCTCGAACGGGTGGAGCTGGAAGACGAACTGGAGGAGCTCCGCAACCTCTCCGAGGAGAGCACCGAAGCCCTCTACGCCGAGCTGGAGGCCCGCGGGATGTCCGTGGACGCCTACATGGCCGGCGTGGACTGCGACACCAGCCAGGTCGAGGCGGCCGACAACGCCCCCAACGGTCTGATCCCCGAGGACGCCCTGTGCGACGTGGGGGACGGTGACCTGCTGCGGGCCGACGCCGCGATCGACTTCCTCGCCCTGAACCAGGAGTACAACGAACAGTTCGGTGAGGACATCTGCATCACCGCGGCCTATCGTGACCTGCCGAACCAGCACCGCGTCTACGCCGAGCGCCCCGGATTCGCGGCGATCCCCGGAACGAGTACCCACGGTCGAGCCCTCGCCCTCGACCTGTGCAACGGGTTGAACAACTACCGTTCCGAGAAGTGGAACTGGTTGGAGACCAACGGGGCGCCCTACGGGTGGATCCACCCCGACTGGGCGAAGGGAAGCCCGTTCGAGCCGTGGCACTGGGAGTACGAAGGCTGAGCCGGCGGCCGCGAGGGGCGGCCGAGGACTCCGGCCAGTCCCGAACCCTCCGCCGTGGCGCCACACAAGGCGTGGGGCTTCGGGACCGCCGACAGCGCTGACCTCAGGTCGCCACCTGGGGCGTCACCTGGACGGTGCACTGCGAACAGCGCGTCGCCTCGTTCGGGATCTCGCTGCGGCATTCGGGGCACTCACGCGTGGTGCTCTCCTCCAGTCGGGTCATCCGGTCGTAGAGCGCGCCCATGGGCAGGACGACCAGGAAGTACAGGATCGCGGCGATGATGACGAACGCGATCACGGCGTCGACGAACGCGCCGTAGAGGAACTGGCTGCCGTTGATCTCGAAGTAGAGGTCCGAGAACTCCGGGACACCGCCGAAGATCCCCAGCAGTGGCGTGATGAAGCCCTTGGTGAACGCCGTGATGAGATCACCGAACGCGGCGCCGATCACGACCGCGACCGCGAGTTGGATCAGGTTTCCCTGCAACAGGAACTTGCGGAATCCGCTCACGACAGCACCCTCAATCAACCGTGTGTTTTCTACCGGCTGCGTATCGTAACGGAAAGCCGTCCGTCCACGGCGCTGGACGCCAGGGCCCGTGCCTCGTCCTCGGTCACCGCGACGAGCAGCAGCGCGTCCCCTCCGGTCGCGCCCTCGGCGTCGGGCACCGTCATCACCAGGCGGTCACTGGCCACAACGGCGGCGCCGCCCCCGCTCAGTCCCACCTCGGTCTCGGTGGTGGCGAGGACGTCGATGCGCGTCCCGGGCGCGACGAGTTCGGCGACACCGGGATCGGCGATCCGTACCGGGGCGGCCACCAGGTCGGGCCCGTAGTCGGCGGCGGCCGGTTCGGACAGCCGGGCCACGGTCAGGATCTCTCCCTCGCCCACGGGAGCGTTCAGTCGCGCCGTGGTGAGGTCGGCGTCACTGGGCAGCGCGCCGGCCGGGACCAGTGCTGGGGGAACCGAGCGCACGGTGACCGCCGAGCCGTCGACGGCGTCGCTCGCGGTCAGGTCGTGCGCGGCGGTGAGGACGGCGACGGACTCACCCTCCACCGGGCGCAGCGCGAGCACCGTGGCCGCCGCCGCGAGTAGCCCGCACAGCGCCGAGAGGCGTCGGCGATGGCGCAGGACGGACCAACGCAGGGGGAGCGTCCGCGCGGTCAGGGTGGGGTGGGTCCCGCGGGATCCACGAGAGGCCGACGGTGCCATGGCGCCTCCGACGAGGAGTGGATGGCGCCACCATAGGTCGGCGAGCGCGGTTTCGCCGTGGGCTGTCCACAGGTCCGCTCACCGCTGTCGCGAGTCGGGGCGGTTCGCGGGGGTCCAACGCGGCCACACGCGTCATGGTGGATCGGGTCCGTCGAGGACTGGGCACGCTGACGGGCCCCGCGGGTGCCGCGGGGCCGCGCACTGGGTGGGTCAGGCGTTGGCGCTGGCGGCGGCCTTGGAGCCGGAGGAGCCAGAAGACCCGGAAGAGGTGGAGGAGTCCGAGCTACCGGAGCCGGACGACGCGGTGGAGCTCGAGGAGGAGTCGCCGCCGGAGCTGGCGGTCTCCTTGGCACCGCTGTCGGAGTCCTTGGAGCCGCTGGAGCCGTTGGATCCCGCTGAGCTGGAGGAGTTCAGCGAGGAGCTGGAACCGGAGCGGCTGTCGTTACGGTAGAAGCCGGAGCCCTTGAACACGACACCGACGGCGGAGTACACCTTGCGCAGGCGGCCCTGGCACTCGGGGCAGGTCTGGAGGGGGTCGTCACTGAACTTCTGGACGGCCTCCAGCTCCTTTCCGCACTCGGTGCACGCGTACTGGTAAGTAGGCACGAACTCCTCCTCGTTGGCACTCTCGCCCGTCGACTGCTAAATGGTACGCGCACGGGGACGCCATTGCGAGTCGCGGGTCGGAGTCAGGCGTTGGCTCCGTCAGCTCACAACGCCGGGACCGGCGGATCTCTTCCCCTCCTGGGGGGTGCCGCCCGTTGCGTCGGGCTCGTGTCCGTCGATCCAGTGGATCCCGCCGCCGGGCGTCGCCACGGCCCGCACCGGGACGTCGTGCGGCTCCGCCGGAAGCCTGGACACGAACTCGGTGTCATAAATCACACCGATGGTGAGGGTGTGTGGTCCGGTGCGGGCCAAGGCCCGATCGTAGAAGCCCGCACCCTTGCCCAGCCGGAACCCACGCTGGTCGACGGCCATCGCCGGCGTCACGACGGCACTGACCCGGGCCAGGGCGTCCGGCCCGTATCGCGGTCCCGTCGGTTCCATCAGGCCGAACCGGGCCGGCGCCACACTGTCGGGGCCGTCGTAGGCCGCCCAGTCCAGGACACCGCCCGGAAGACACACCGGCAACAGCACGTACACCCCGTGCTTCCACAGGCCGGTGACCAGTTTGCGGGTGTCGGGCTCGGTCCCCACCGAGTAGTAGGCCGCGACCGTGCCACCCATGGTGAGCTGCGGAATCCCCAGGAGGATGTCCCGGAAGGCCGAACCCGCCGCGGACACCTCCTCGACCGACAAGGCCTCGCGGGCGCGTTCCAACTCCGCGCGCAACCGCGCCTTCTCCGACGGATCCCCAGCGAGTCGCTCCGTTGTCACCCCGCCAGTCTGCCACGCGGCCCCGAGCCACGCCGGGGTTCGTGGCGGCGAAGCTCCCCGCGACTACACTGCCCGGCCCGCGCGCATTCGGCTGCGTGTTACGTCGCTGCCCTAGAGTTCGCACATGAGTGTTTCCCCAGTTGATACGCATCAGATTCGCAAGGCGGTGGTGCCGGCCGCCGGCTTGGGCACGCGGTTCCTCCCCGCGACCAAGGCGATGCCCAAGGAGATGCTGCCGGTCGTGGACAAACCGGCCATCCAGTACGTGGTGGAGGAGGCGGTGGAGGCCGGACTCACCGACCTGCTGATGGTCACTGGGCGGAGCAAACGCTCGATCGAGGACCACTTCGACCGCGCCTACGAACTCGAGGAGGCGCTGCGAATGAAGAACGACACCCAGCGCCTCCACGCGGTCCGCGAGACCAGCGCGCTGGCCAACGTGCACTACGTGCGCCAAGGGGAACCGCGAGGGTTGGGCCACGCCGTGCTGTGTGCGGAGCCGCACGTGGGAGCCGAGCCCTTCGCGGTGCTGCTGAGCGACGACCTCATCGGTGGAGACCTCCTCAACGAGGACGCGACGCTGCTCAAGCGCATGATCCAGGTACGTCAGGAGCGCGGAGGCAGCGTCATCGCCTTGATGGAGGTGCCTCCGGAGCAGGTCTCCCTCTACGGTTGCGCCGCGATCGACGGAACCGAGACGGCCGATGTCGTGACCGTCACGGACCTGGTGGAGAAGCCGGCGCCCGATGAGGCGCCGAGTCGGTGGGCCGTGATCGGGCGGTACGTGTGCGACCCCGCCGTGTTCGACGTCCTGCGTGACACCGCGCCGGGGCGGGGCGGCGAGATCCAGCTCACCGACGCGCTACGGGAACTGGCCCAACGCGAGCCGAGCGAGGGGGGTCCCGTCTACGGGGTGCTGTTCCGTGGCCGGCGGTTCGACACCGGGAACAAGATCGACTACCTGCGAACGGTGATCGAGTACGCCGTGGATCGCCCCGATCTGGGCCCGGAGCTTCTACCCTGGCTGCGCGAGTTCGTGCGCCAGCGCGGATGAGGCACTGACATCGGGGGAGGGCCGCCGTGACTTCCTTCCCTCTCTCCGAAGGGAGAGGATTCCGTATCGTCGCCGGCGCCACCGGGAGGACCCCTCGCTGTCCGGCCCTCGCGCCGCCGGCATCGCCCGAGTAGCCCGGGCCGAGACTCGGCCAGCCGCGCAACGGTCCTCGCCGCGTTCAACCATGATCGTGCGGGGTACGGCAGACGGTGCGCCGACGCGTCCGGGTGAACCGAACCCACGTACGACAACCGACAGGGAAGCGAAGCATGTGTGAGCCGTGCACCGAACCCCTTACCGGCCTGAGGGCCGCGGCCTCCTTCGGGAGGAACCGGTGAAGACAGTGGATCAGCACGTCGCCGACATCGTGGGGACGGTGCGCCCGCTCGACCCCGTCGAGGTCGACCTGGCCGACGCCCACGGCACCGTGCTCGCCGAGCCCGTCACCGCTCCGGTGTCTCTCCCCCCGTTCGACAACTCCGCCATGGACGGCTACGCCGTGCGCGCGGCCGACGTCACCGAGGCGACCGAGGCCTCCCCGGTGTCCCTTCTGGTGGTCGGCGACATCGCCGCCGGGGACACCGCGGCCCACACCGTCAACGCCGGAACCACGCTGCGCATCATGACCGGGGCGCCGATGCCCAGCGGCGCCGACGCCGTGGTCCCGGTGGAGTGGACCGACGGCGGTGTGACGCGGGTGGAGATCCGGCGGCCCGCGGCTGCGGGTGGTGCCGTCCGGCCCGCCGGTGGGGACGTGCTGGCGGGTGCCGAGGTACTCACGCCCGGTACCCGTCTCACCGCCGGCGCCCTCGGGGTGCTCGCGGCCGTCGGACGACGCAAGGTCCGGGTGCGACCGCGGCCCCGCGTGGCGGTGCTGTCCACCGGAGAGGAGCTCGTCGCGCCGGGAACCTCGCTGGCCCCCGGGCAGATCTGGGAGTCCAACAGCTACTGTCTGGCCGCCGCGGCGGAGGAGGTCGGCGCGGTCGGTCGGCGCTACGACGCGGTCCGTGACGACACCTCGACGGTCCTCCGCAGGATCCAGGAGGTGCTGAGCCAGGCGGACATCGTCGTCACCTCCGGTGGCGTCAGCATGGGCGCCTACGACGTGGTGAAGGAGGTGCTGTCCGAGCTGGGGACGGTCACCTTCGAACAGGTCGCCATGCAGCCGGGCAAACCCCAGGGCTACGGGACGGTGGGCGATCCGGCCGTACCGATCCTCACGCTGCCGGGCAATCCGGTCAGTTCCTACGTGTCGTTCGCGCTCTTCGTCCGGCCGGCACTGCGAGTCTTGCAGGGCCTCGAACCCACGCCGTTGCCCACCGTGCGCGCGCGGCTGGACACCCCCGTGCGCTCGCCAGCGGGCCGTCGTTCCTACCTCCGGGGCGTTCTGACCTACGACCCCGCGCACGCCGCGACGGAGTCCGGCGCGCCGCCCTACCGGGTGGAGACGGCGAGCCGGCAGGAATCCCACCAGCTTTCCGCCCTCGCCGCCACCGACTCACTGGTCCAGGTCCCGGAGGACGAGACGGAACTCCCGGCGGGCACGGTCGTGGAGGTCGTCAAACTGCCGACGATGATGTAATTGGCGCCGAGCCCCAGACGCACTGGGGGGCCGAGCCAGACAGGGAACAGAGGAACGATGACCAACGCTGAGACCGCGCCACCGGAGCACACGGATCCCGGGGGCGAGCACCCCGCCGGGCTCACCCACCTGGACGCCAGTGGCGCCGCGCGGATGGTCGACGTCTCCGGCAAGCCGACCTCCGTACGAACCGCCACCGCGACCGGGTTCGTGCGACTCTCGGCGACCGTGACCACCGCCCTGCGCGACGGTGCGGTGCCCAAGGGTGACGCGCTCGCCGTGGCGCGGATCGCGGGAATCCAGGCCGCCAAGCGCACGCCGGACCTGGTTCCCCTGTGCCATCCGATCGCCATCCACGGGGTCGACCTCGACCTCCGGATCGAGGACTCCGGCGTCGGAATCACCGCGACGGTGCGGACCGCGGATCGCACGGGAGTGGAGATGGAGGCCCTCACCTGTGTGACGACGGCCGGGCTGGCCCTCGTCGACATGGTCAAGGCCCTGGATCCGGCGGCGGTCATCACCGACGTGCGGGTGGAGGAGAAGACCGGCGGAAAGACCGGTGTGTGGCGGCGCGACCCGTCGGACCAGCGGTGACGATCGGAAGCGCCGCGGTGATCGTGGCGTCCAACCGTGCCGCCTCCGGCGTGTACCCGGACCGGACGGGCCCACTGCTGTGTGATGCACTCGCGTCCCTGGACTTCCGGGTGAGCGGCCCCTGGGTGGTCCCCGACGGGGACCCGGTGGCCGCGGCGCTGCGCCGGGCCCTGGAGGAACGCCACGACGTGGCCCTGACCTCGGGTGGAACGGGACTAACCCCGACCGACCGCACTCCCGAGGCCACCCGGCCGCTGCTGGTTCGGGAGGTGCCGGGGATCGCCGAGACCCTGCGGTCCGTCGGGTGGAGTGCGGGCGTGCCCACCGCGGTGCTGTCCCGGGGACTGGCGGGGATCGCGGAGTTGGGCACGCACCAGATGCTGATCGTCAACCTCCCTGGCTCCACCGGAGGTGTGCGCGACGGTATCTCGGTCCTCAACGGGATCCTGCCGCACGCGGTACAGCAGCTCGCTGGTGGGGATCATCCACAGGTGTCCTGATCTCAACGGTTCCCGGTTGGCTCCCGGGAAGTGGGATACTGGACGCAAGCGCACCTCGTTGCCTCGAGGGGGCCGACACAGACGCCCCCGCCCAGTCCGGCCGTGCCGCAAGGGAGAGAATCGTGAGTCGAATCCCTGGCTGGCCCGTCACCCTGCGCGAGGGTCCCGTAGGCCTGCGTCCCATGCGGATGCGCGACGCGGGTGCGCTCCGTGAGACCCGGCGACGCAACATGGAGTGGCTGCGTCCATGGGAGCCGACCCTGCCGGAACCACCGTTGGAGCCCGCGCACCTCTCGCCCTACGTCGCGATGATCCGCGCGGTGCGCGCCGAGGCGCGCCGTGGCATGGCGATGCCATGGGCCATCACCTATGAGGACGTGTTCGCTGGTCAACTCACCGTAGGGGCGATCACCTGGGGTTCGGCGCGCAACGCTCAGATCGGGTACTGGATCGACGAACGGTTCGCCGGCAAGGGAGCGACACCCACCGCGGTCGCCCTGGCCGTCGACCACTGTTTCTTCACCACCGGTCTGCATCGGGTCGAGGCGAACGTACGGCCGGAGAACGGGCCGAGTCGCCGGGTGGCGGAGAAGCTCGGATTCCGGGAGGAGGGGATCCGTCGGCGCCAGCTCCACATCGACGG
Source organism: Spiractinospora alimapuensis (assembly GCF_018437505.1). Classification (NCBI taxonomy): domain Bacteria; kingdom Bacillati; phylum Actinomycetota; class Actinomycetes; order Streptosporangiales; family Nocardiopsidaceae; genus Spiractinospora; species Spiractinospora alimapuensis. The sequence goes on from NZ_CP072467.1 coordinate 4,570,383, forward strand.
CGCGTGGCGGGACCACATCTGTTACGCGCTGACGATCGAAGACGTGCCACACGGCCTCGTCCATCGGTGGCGCCAGCGCCTGGCCAACGATGACCACCGGATCCCCGGTGGGCAGGACCCAGGTACCTCAGCGTCGTCAGCGGCTCCCTGACGGCCGAATTTTTCTTCCCGGAAGGGCTGCCGCTCGGGCGTGTCGCGCGGAATAATCTCCCGAAAGTATTGTGCCGGCCCACTGGTCATGGCACCCGTGATCACGTTCAGTGGTGAAAATACAACTCTCCGTGGGTCCCCTTTGTCTGGTATGTCGCCACATGCCGCAGAAAATATTGGATGGGGACATGCTGCAATCTCGCGACACACCGACCCGAATGCTGCGCATACGCGGACAGTGGGTCGTACGGTGCGGAATATAGACGTATTGGTGGGGGAGGGAGTCCGGAAATATACCGCACAACCCCGTGGGCGTGAAACCCGCGGTTGGCTCGTGCGAATGGCCACGGAACCGTAGGAGTCACCGGTGGCCGATAGGAACGGACGCGAAGTCACGCGCCGCGAACCAGGAATTTCACGATAACTCGGGCGTAAGCACGATGGTCGAAGGAGTGAGGGGGGCTATGACATGACCAGCTCTCCGCTGTACCTGGCTATCGTTGCGGTCTGGGCTGTCGTCCTGGTCCCCATGCTTCTTCGCCGGGACGCGGCCGACACCACCTGGGTCCCCAGGCGGGAATCCAACGGCGAAGACACCGAGACCGAAATGTACGACGAGGGCCTCGACGACCACGGCGAGGCGCCGCACGAGAACGACCCCCACGACACTCACGTCGACCTGGGGGACTCCGTCGAATCCACCGCGCCGCGGAGCGCGCCCGTGCGACGGGCCACGGTCATGGCCCGTCGCCGCCGCCGCACGTCCGGGCTGCTGCTCCTCCTGATTCTCACGGCCGCCGCCGCGATCTCGGGAATCGCCCAGTGGTGGGTCGTCGCGCCCCCGACGATCCTGTTCATCGGCCACTGCGCCCTGCTGCGCGAGGCCGCCAAGATCGACGCCGAACGACGCGTCCAGGCACGGATCCGCCGCGCGGCCCAACGCGCGGAGGAACAACGCCGAGCGGAGGCCGAACACGAGGCCAAGGTCATCGAACTCGCCTCGCGCCGCCGCGGCGTCTACGACCAGTACGCCGACGCGCACCTCCGCGCCGCAGGAGACTGAAAACCTGGTTCGCGCACGCCTCACGGACTGCTAGTCTGGTGAACGTCCAAGGGGCTGTGGCGCAGTCGGTAGCGCGACTCGTTCGCAACGAGTAGGTCAGGGGTTCGAATCCCCTCAGCTCCACGTAAAGTTGAACGTTCGAACCTTGCCCCGCATCATCGCGGGGCAAGGTTCTTTCGTTGTGTGGCCTGGGGTTGGTGGCCAGGATCGTCTGGATCGCTTCGGTCGGTTGGAGGGTGGCGTCGTCGTCGTCATCGATGGTGATGCGGTCGAACAGTGCCCGGTTGAGCATCCGCCGCTCGGAGGGTTCGGCCTTGGCGTAGACGTCGCCGATGTCGGTGAGGAGCCCGAGGATTGCGTCGAGCCCGACCTTGGCCTTGTCGTAGGTCATCTCCAACGTGTCGAGCCGGCCGGTGATCGCTTGCAGGCTCGCGCGGATGCGGTCTTGTTCGGTCTTGAGCAGGGCGATGGGGATCGCGTCGGCGTAATGGGCTTGGAGGAGCTTGACCTGTTCGGCTTCGAGCTTCGCCTTCTGCCCGGCGAGGAGCTTCTTCTCGTCGCTGGTGGATTCGGAGAGGGTGTCGAACACCTGCCCGAGCACACCCTGGACCTGCGCGGCCTCGCCAGGACTGATGGAGATGTCCTGGTAGCCGGCCTCGATGGACTGCTCGACGCGGTGGGTGAGGACGGCGGCGCGCTGGCAGTTGTTGCGCTTGAACCGACGGCCGGTGCAGGTGAAGTAGTCGTAGGCGACGCCCTGGTGGTTGCGGGGACGCTCGAACATGAGCCGCTTCCCGCAGGCGCAGTAGATCGAGCCTTTGAGGTAGTGATCGTACTTCTGCGGCTTGTCGCCGACGACGTGATTCTGCCGCAGAATCGTCTGCACCTGCTCGAACGTCTCCGGCGTCACGAGCGGATCATGTGTGCCGGGGTAGGTCACGTCACGGAAGGTGACGATGCCCTGGTAGTAGGGGTTCGTGAGGATCTTGTGCAGCGCGGTCGTGGTAACCGGCTTCGCGGGGAACGACGGCGTGGGCCGGGTGGTGAGGCCGCGGGTCTCCAGCTCGCGGGCGAGCTTCGATAGCGACCAGTCGCCGGTGGCGTAGGCGGTGAACGCGAACCGGATCAGCTCACACCGGTCGGGGTCGAGCCGGACCTCGCGGACTTCGCGCCCGTTCGCGTCGATGGTGCGGACGTTGAGGTAGCCGATGGGTGCCCGGTGCGGGGTGCCGCCGATCGTGGCTTTCTGCACGAGCCCCTTGGTGACCTCCTGGGCGAGGTTCAGGCTGTAGAACTCGGCGATCGAGGCCATGATGCCGTGCATCGACATCCCGGACGGGGTCTCGTCGATGTTCTCCATGACGGACACGAGCGTGACCCCGGCCCGGCGGAGTGTGGCGTGGATGATCGCGTCATCGAGCCGGTTCCTCGCGATGCGGTCGACCTTGTTAATGATGCAGTACCGGACGGGGTGCTCGGCGAGATAGTCGAGCATCTCTTGGAGGGCTTTGCGGCGCGCGGTCTTGCCGGACTCGCCTGGTTCGATGAACTCCGCGACGATGACCGCGTTCAGCTGGTCGGCCTTGCGCTGCGCGGCGTCGCGCTGCGCGGGGATGGAGAGGCCTTCTTCGAGACCGTTGCGGGTGGCCTGGTCCTTGGTGGAGACCCGCAGGTACGAGATCGCGGGCACCTTCCCATCAGGAAGGGCCGCTGCTTCGCTGGTCTGCTTCGGGCCGGCGGCCAGGGTGCGCAACGCGCCGAGGTCGAGGCCGGCGGGGAGATCGAGGAGCGTCATGGTCGTGACTGCCTTTCGGGCTCTCACCCAGCCCCAGCATTGGGGGTGGGTGCGGGCGCCGACGGGCGGTCACGACACAAATTGGGGAGGCCTGCCGAACCGCGACGGGTTCGGGCAACAGATGGGTAAGCCGGTAGCGCCCTGGGATGGACGTACAACTGGGATTCTACCGTTCGCTGCCCAGCAGCGCCCGGAGCTGGTCTCCGGCCCGGCCGACCGGGCTGGCGGTGCCGGCCTCGCGCAGGGCGACCCGGATGAGGACTTCGGCGATCTTCTCGGTGTCGATCTGCTCCCGCCTCGTGAACGTGACCCGCAGCCGTCGATCCGCCGAAGGGCGCTGGGTCTTGCGCTGATAGTTCCGCACCATCACCGCTCACCCGTCCTCAGAATCGGCGTCCTCGTCGGGGTCGGCGTCGATGTCGAGGTCGGCGTCGTCGAGGCGGGCGAAGAAGGCGTCTTCGGCGGCTTTGCGGCGGGCGACCTGTTCGATCACGAAGGCCACGAAGTCCTCCCGCCGGTTCGTGATCGGGATATCTTCGACCGGCGGGGCCGGGGGCTCGCCGGGCCAGGCGGTCTGCCGGTCGGGACGGTCGCGATCCAGGCGGGTGCCGGAGGCGGCGACCCAGTCGCGCAACCGCTGCCGGGCGGCGGCGAAGTCGCGATGCCACCCGATCGCGGCCGAGGCGTCCTGTTCCGGGTCGTAAGCGGCGAGCCAATGCAGATGCAACGCGGACAGCTCCCACTTGAGCGCCGGATGCCGGTGCCACAACGGCGGGATCACCGAGGCGGGCAGCGCGTACTCTCTCCTGACCCACTCGACCCACCGGTTCAGGGCGAGCCATTCCTGCTCCAGATCGTGCGCGAGCAGCAGGTTCCAGTTCACCGGCCGCGGCGGCCCCGGCACATCATCGTCGGGACCGGTCGGCCCGAAGTCTTCGTCCTCCCACTCGTCCTGCTGACCCTCGTCGTCGGGGGTCGTCTCGTCGGCGGGCGGGCGCGTGGTGTCGTCGTCCATCATCCGGCTCCTCACATGGCCCGGGCGGGCTGCTCGTGGCCGGGCTGTTCGTGCTCGGGCGGCTCGAAGCCGACCTGCCGCTGCGGCTGCTGCCGGTTCGGGGGCTCCATCTGGGAAAGCCGGCGCGGGCTGCCCACGTGGGTGTTCATGCGGGCGAGATCGTGGCCGAACCGGCTCGCGATGAACTCGGTCTCCTCGACCCCGGTCTTGGGGTGGGTGCTCGGTTCCGTGTGCCCGATCGCGAGGAACCAGTCGCCTTTGGCGAGCTTGCGATCGCCGGCTTCGGCCGCCCCGCGGAACGCGACGACATCGTGGAAGGTGGTGGGGAGCTTGATCCTGGACCCGTCGGGTGCGAACTCGTAATGCTCCTGCCCGGCCCGGAAGTACAGGCGCGGCTTGCCGTCGTGCGTGGTCGGCTTCGGATTCGAGGCGACGAACCCGTAGAAGGCTTCACTGATCTCCGGGTCGACGTTGGGCTTCTGCTCGCTCATCGTGTGCTCCTGCTCTGCTCATGCCGCCCGCTCGTCCGTGGGGGCTGCTCGTGGCAGGCAGGTGCACCCGACCACCCCGGCGGGTTACTGCTGGTGGGCGTTGTGCAGGAGCTGTTCGACCTCGGCTCGATCCGCCTGGAGCTGCGTGCCGTCGGGGCGGTCGGGCCAGGCACGCAGGTCGGTGATGATCGGCGGAGCCGACCGCAGCAGGGTGACGGCGGTGCCGAACGGGAGGCGTCGGATGTGATCGGGCGGGAGGATCGCGACCCGCCGCACGCTGCGTTGGTTGGAGCGGGAGCCGTGGTCGCCGACGGTGGTGGTGTCGGTGAGCTCGTCGCGTTCCCCGATGAGCGTGGAGAGGTCCTGGAGGTCGCGGCTGTTGGAGGCGCCGCCGAGGATGATTTTCACGATGGACGCGTCCCAGATCGCGCCGGCCTGGTGCTCGTTCCACTTGTCCCGCGCCTGCGCGAGGGACTGGAGCACGGCGAGGGTGGTGATGCCGGTGCCGCCGCCCTCGGCCATCAGGGTCGGCAGGCTGGGAAGAGGTGCCAGGTTCCCGATCTCATCCAGGCACAACAGCAGCGGCGGGTCCAACCGGGCACCGGTGGAGCGGGCGGCCATGCGGCGGGCGGTCTCCACGAGGTCTTCGACCAGTGCGGCGACGAGCGCGGCGCTGTTCCCGGCGCCGGCGCCGGTGGCGAGGAGGAACAGGGTGCCGCGATCGCGGATGAACGCCTCGGGGTCGAATTCCTCGCCCTCTGCGGGTGAGACGGCATCGAGCACCCGCGGGTCCGCCAGCGCCGCCAGCGAGAGGCTGACGCCCTGCCAGATGGAATCTCTCGTGCGCGGGTCGGCGTCGATCATCGACGCGAGCGAGTCCGCCCACCCGGTCGCCGCGTCGGGGTGGTTGGTGAGGATCGCGACCGCGTCCGCTGCGCTGGTGGGGTCGAGGGTCCAGCGGAACAGCTCAGATGGCGACCGGCTGTCGAGGGCGGCGGCGTGCAGCAGGGCCTGCAGCGCGGCTTTGGTTTTGCCTTCCCAGAAGTCGCCGCCTTCGACCCCGCCCGCGGAGAGGCCGGTCGCGGAGGCGAGGCCGGCGGCGCGGATCATCGCGGTCTGCGGGGACTCGCATCCGCGGATCGGTGACCAGCGCATCCCCGCCGGCAGGCCTTCGGCGAGATGCTGGGGGTCGAACACCGCGACCGGGCCGATGCGTTTGCGGGCGCGCAGGCACGCGGTGACGTTATCCGGGCGCGTGGAGGTGGTGACGACGGCGCCGGGGGCGTCGAGGATCGCCGGGATGATCAGGTGCAGGCCCTTGCCGGAGCGGGGCGGGCCGATCAGCAGGATCGAGTCCTCCACGCTCGCCCACACCTCCCGGCGGTGCGCGGTGCCGAGCCGATACCGGACATCACCCGGCTGCGGGTTGTCCAGGCTGGGGCGGAGGGTGCCGGCCCGCCGCATGAGCGCCTTCACTGACGCCGCCTTGGCGGCCTCATGCCGCGTGGCGGTGCCTTCCTTCCGGTGCGGATCGCCCGCGGCCTGCCGACTCAGCCGGCGGATCAGGCTCCAGACCCAGAGCCCCGCGGCGGTCAGGGCGGTGAGCATGAGGGCGGCGGTGATCCAGTAGACGACGGGGTTCAGACCCTCAGCGCCGAGCTGCCCGCCCGGGTCGGAGGGGTGGAAGAACACCGCGACCCCGCCGGTCGCCCCGGTGGTCGGCTGCGGGGTGCCGGTGAGGAACGCGGCAATACTGCCCGCGGCACGGAGCACGAACGCGACCCCGAGCAGTCCGCCGATCGCGATGAGCAGGATGTTGGTGAGTTCGTCGCCCATCGGCTGGCCGGCGCGGCCCTGCGGGCCGGTCATGACAGGCCCCTGACGGCGATCGTGCCCGAGACCCGCCCGACCAGCACCACCTCACCCGCCTTCGCCGCGGCGACGACCTCGGGGTCGAGGAGGGCGCGGGCTCGGCCGTCGGGGGTCGCGTCGGTGTGGGCGACGATGACCGCGACGGCGACGTCTTCGCCGGAGATGAACCCGTCACCGCCGTCGACCCGGATGGGGTCGGCCCCGCGACGACGCCGGCCCGCTTTCCTCACCGGCTCCGGCTCCGAGTCCGTGTGGCGCTTCAGGGCGGGACGTTTGGCGGCGGGGAGAATGTCGGTGAAGGTGCTGCCGTCGACCTCGTGCACGGTGACCCTTACCGGGATCGCCCGGTCGTGGGTGACGAGATCGATGATCTGCGCGAACATCGCCCGCCGCCACGCCCCCACACCCTCCGGCGCAGCGACCGGGTGGTGGTCGAGGGTCGCGGTGAGGGTGCCGTCCTCGTGCACGTCGAGCACGAGATGCGGCACCACCACCGGCGCAGAACTGGTCAAATCGGCGGGGCTCTGAGCGTGTCTCATGCCCGCCAGGTGCACCGCACCACCCCGGTCCGGTCAGCTGCGCGCCGCCGCCCGCGAGCTCGTGTCGAAGAGCCGATTCTCGGCCGGGTGCAGCTGGTGTTGGACGACGTAGGAGGAGCCCTTGATCTTCCACAGCCCCTGCCCGACCCCCAGCGTCGGCAGCAGGGCCTGTTCGGTGCCGGTCAGGCCGAGCGCCGCGGAGGTGGGGCCGAGCTGGTCGCTCTCTTGCCGGTAGATGATCCTCGTCTCCGCGTTCGCCAACAAGGAGTTGGCGAGGCCGCGCATGGCCGAGCCCTGATCGCCGACATTGTCGAGATCGGAGACCTTGTGGAAGATCATCGCGTTCGCGATCCCATACGCCCTGGCGAGCCGCCAGTGCGCGTCCATCCGCCTCAGCAGGGCGGGCTGGGACATGAGGCGCCAGGCTTCGTCGTAGATGCACCACCGCTGCCCGCCGGCGGGGTCGAGGAGGGCGGCTTCCATCCACGCGCTGGAGCAGGTCATGAGCGCGGAGATGAGGGTGGAGTTCTCGGTGACCTGGGAGAGGTCGAGGGAGATCATCGGCAGCGACGGATCGAACACCTCCGTCGAGGGACCATCGAACAAGCCGGCGAGGTCACCGGCGACCAGGCGGCGCAGGGCGTGGCCGACCATCCGCCCGTCCTCTCGGAGCCTGCCGTCCTCGTCGCCGGCGGGGTCGAGAAGGTGGTCAACGATCATCGGCAGGATCGGCACCGAGTTGCCGCGCATGGTCGCCGCCAGGGCGGTGTCGATCGCGGTGTGCTCCAACGGCGACATGGGCCGCGCCAGTACGGTCTCCGTCAATGCTCCGATCAGGTCGCGTCGCCGGGAGACGACGGTCGCGGTCCATTGTTCGTCGCTCATCCCGGCCGGCCGGTAGCCCTCATCGAGGGGATTCAAGCGTGAGGGCAGGCCGTGGCCGAGCTTGATCGCCCGCCCGCCGACGGCTTCCGCCACGGCCGTGTGTTCGCCTTTCGGGTCGCCGGGGATGTAGACGCGGCGACCGAACCCGAGCGAGCGCGTGTAGAGGCTCTTCGCCAGGCTCGACTTGCCGGAGCCGACGATCCCGGCGACCACGACGTTCGGGGCGGTGATGACCCCGTTCGCATACAAAACCCACGGGTCGTAAACGAATGACCCGCCTGAGTAGAGGTCCTGCCCGATGAACACGCCGTGGGAGCCGAGGCCGCCCTCGGCGAGAAACGGATACGCCCCAGACAGCATCGCCGAGGTGTCCTGATGCTTCGGGAGGCGAAACCGGCCCGGCGTGCGCAGCGTCGCCGGACCGGGCTCGCCGGCGGCGGGCAGATACCGGGTCGCCCGCAGCTCAGCCCGCTCACGCTCCCGCTTCGCCCTCGCCTCGGCCCGCTCACGTTCCCGCTTCGCCCTCGCCTCGGCCCGCTCACGTTCCCGCTTCGCCCTCGCCTCGGCCCGCTCACGTTCCCGCTGTGCGGCAACGAGCTCCGCCGCCGCCTGCCGGCGCTGCTTGCGCAGCCGGCGCCGCTCCTTGGCCGGGGCGACGAGGACGGCGGAGTGCAGCTTCTCGCGGTCGCCGCTCACCGGAACAACCCCCGGTCCTCGGCGACCTCATCGATCGCATCCGGCCGAAACCACGACGACGCCCCGCCCGATCGTGCCGTCCCGCCATGCCGCCCGCGCCGCGGCGCGGGCTCCGGGAGGGGCGGGATGGTGGTGCCGGAGGCCGGAGCCTCAGGGTTGGGGGCGTCGATGCGGCGGGACAAGCCCACGTAGTTCAGATCGAGGCTGTAGGTGAGGGCGTAGTCGCCGGACGTGGCGAGCCGGTCGGCGGCGCTCTGCGGGGCGGTGTCGTAGACGTACCCGTGCTCCATCGCATCGCTGACGGTCTCCTCGCCGTGATCCCAGCCGGCGAGGTGGGCGATCGCGGCGTCCGTGCCCTGCCGGTCGATGATCTCCATCACCGGGTCCGCGTCCTCGCCTTGGAGGAACACGATGCTGACCCACCGGTGCTGCGGATCGTCGGGCTTCCACGCGATCTGCCCCGCCTTCCCGGACGCCTGGTCGAGGGAGACTTCGGCCTGGTCCATGCGGGCGGACGCGGTGCGCAGCGCATCGATCGTGTCGCTGATGAGCGTCCGTGCGGCGAGCGGATCACCGTGATCGGTCGTCGCCCGTGCCGCACTGCGGTGATGGTTCTGGGCGAGCTGATCGGTGACCTGAGCCAGGTACCGGGTGCTGGCCAGCAGGTTCCCGATGACCTCATACATGACGCGCGGGTCCTCGATGGCGGCCGTGGCGTGCGCGAGACCGCGCAAGGCCTCAGCGGCTTCGCGGGCATCCGCTTGGGGATCGTTGAATGTCGGCATGACAGCTCCTCAGGTTTCGGCGGGCGCGGCGCGCCCCGACCCCGGCGGAGGTGAGATGGGGTCGGGGCGCTGTGTTCCCCAGGTGCGCACGGCTCTGCTCTGTCCGTGGTGCCGGATAGCGTTGCCACGCAGGTGAATCGAGAGGAGCCGAGGTGGGATCACAGCAGTACCGCGGGGAGCTGGAGCGCAAGCGCAAGCAGCGCGTCGACGCGGAGAAGAAGGCCGGTGAGTACCGGAACAAGGAGTCGAAGAAGCGTGCCGAGGCGGACAAGGCACGTCAGGAGGCGACGAAGACCAAGAGCGCGGCGACATAGAAATCGAAGTTGAGCCGGGCCGCGCAGCGTGACAAGGAGGCCGCGTCCGCCGGAAGCGAAGCGAACAAGTGGCAGGCCAAGGCCTCCGGCTACCGTAAGCAGGAAGCAGACCTCCAGACCAAGCTCGCACGAGCAGAGCGCTCCGAGGCCGACGCGGCGGAACGGAAGCGCAAGCGAGAGCAGACCGCGGCTGATCGGCGCGCAGCCGCCGAACGCGCGGCGACCGAAGCGCGCTTCGACCGCACGGAACATGCTGTCGGCGAAGCGCTCCGGGAACTGCGTGCACCCAAGCCCGAGAAGCTGCGGGTGCTGTTGCTCGGCGCGTCCTCCGAAGGCGATCTGCGCGTCGGGCGAGAGCAGAAGCGTATCCGATCCGCCGTCGAGTCCGCGCTGCACCGAGACCTGATCGAACTCGATGTCCGCCCTGCCGCGACCGCGAGCGACCTGCTGGACGGCATCACCAAGTTCCGTCCGCACGTCGTGCACTTCTCCGGACACAGCAACGAAGACCTCATCGTCTTCGAACACGACACCGACGCACCGCACGCCGGGCACGTCGTCACGGCGCGCGCGTTCTCCCGCGCCATCGCCGCCACTGACGACCCGCCCCTGCTCGTGCTGCTCAACGCCTGCAAATCTGCCGCGCAGATCGATCAACTCGTCGCGGACGTCGTCCCGTTCGCTATCGGCATGGCCGACAGCATCGACGACGGAGACGCCATCAACTACGCCGCCCAGTTCTACGCCTCCATCGCGAACGGACAGTCCGTGCGCTCGGCGCATCTGTCCGGACAGGCCGCGTTGGAGATGGCCGGCCTCGACGGTGCCGAGCTCCCGACCCTCGCCGCAGCTCCCGACGTCGACCCCGGTGCCACGATCCTGGTCGAGCCCACCGACTGACCACATCTCAGATGCGGCGGGCGATGGGCAGGGCGGCGGCGGTGAACGCGGCGGCCTGCTGCCCAACCAGGCGCCGGGTTTCGCATGACGCCTGGATCGCGGCCTGCTCGATCGCCGCGACCGCCGTGTCGAGCTCTTCGACGGTGGGGGCGGTGATGGCGATGAGGCCGGTGTAGCGCAGCACCCCGTGCCCGGCGGTCAGATCGGCTTCCTGGCGCAGCACGTCCTCGTACTCGGCGGTCTGGGAGGCGTCCTGGATCTGCCCGATCTTCGCCCGCTGGGCGCGGTCGCTGATGTACTCCACCTTCTTCTTGCGGATATCGCGCACGGCTTGGTCGGTGCGGAGCGGGGTGCAGATCAGCGAGATCGACCGCTGTATCCCTGTCGACAAGGTGATGGGGGCGAGGAACCCGGGATACACCATCGCGCGGGGCCACTCCGAGATCCAGAGCACGGCGTGATAGCCGGAATCGGTCCGCAACCGCTCCCACGTCTCGGCGACCGCGACCGGGCCGGCGGTCGCGAGGTCCTGGCCGAGCTGTCCGTGGCGTTCCAGAGTCGGCCCGATGGCGGGGTCGTAGGCGGTGCGCAGCATCACCGCCAGCTCGCCCGTGGACAGCCAGCCGGAGGGGGTGAGGTCGGCGGCGCGGAGCGCGGAGAGGAGGGTGGTCATCTCCTGGCGGAGCACGTTCGCCGCCCCTTTCAGGCCGCCACCGGCGGTGCGGATCTGCCGGCCCGCCGCCTTCATATCCAACGACAACGACAGCGTCGTGGCGTGACGTTCCCCGGCAGGCCCGGCACGGTCGATCAGCTCGCTGTAGGTGGTGGAGGCCCAGGAGTCGTCGTGGGTGCCGTGCTCGGCCCACCATTCGGCGAGCCCCTGCCCCGAATCCGGCAGCGTCCGCTCCAGGACTTGGAGGGTGGCGACCCGGCCGGAGCGGCAGATCGTGGCGAGCACGCGGCCCCAGGCGGTGACGCGGCGGTGCTGCTCGGACGGGTCGAGCAGCACGAACGCCGGATGCGTGACCGACACCACCACGGTGAGCGTGTTCGCGGTCGGGTCGTGGATCATCCCGGCCCCGGTCTCGGGATCGGTGTACTCGCGCAACCTGGCCATGTCGCCGGGCAGCGCGAGCGTGCCCTCCGGTCTCGGGGTGACGATTCGGCGGCGGTAGAGAAGCTGTCCGCCGGTGGTGCGCCAGGCCCACCAGGCGCAGACGGGTATCCATTCGACCAGGGCTCGGCCGCTGATCTTCACCCAGGTCAGGGCGATCGCGGCCGCCCAGATGGGGGCGGAGTAGGCGATGAGGATGCCGCCGCCAGCGTAGAGCGCTCCGATCAGGGAGGCGCCGCCGATGCCGAGGGCGATCATCTGCGACAGTGACAGGCCCAGGATGAGGCCGCGTCGGGTGAGGCGGGAGAACTTCACCGGCACCAGCTCGCCAGCTGACTCCGTTGTGTCGTCGGTGCGTGGCATCGTCTACTCCTTCCCTCCGGCCGGGCCGGGTTCTGCCGGTTCGGTTGGGGTGTTGGGCACCGGCGCCGACGGAGCCGGCGGCGTACCGCCCGAACCGACATCGCCTCCGGGGGTGGTGGTGTTGCCGGTGTTCTGCGCTCCCGCGGCGGCAGTGTCGGCCTGGGCGCCGACCTCATTGCCGGCCTCGGGGCCGGCCTCGGCGGCTTCTTTGGCCACGATCACGCCGGCCACGACCGGGGCGGCAGGCCCGCTGCTCGCGGCCGTCTCCGTTCCCGCCTCGGCGGTCGCGGTCTCCGTCCCCGCGGTCTCAGTGCTGGCGGGCGGCTTCGCCGCGGGCGGGCTCCCACCGCCATCCCCGTCACCACCACCGCCGCCGCTGGAGCCGTCGAGGATCTTCTTCGGGCCCTCACCGCCCCGGGTGGGGATCGGGAGGGGCCGGTTCATGGCGTTCTTCGCGTCCTGCTCGGCGCCCATGGTGTTGTAGAGGTCGAAGCCCACGAAACTCAGGAGCCGGTAGACCATGTAGGGGGCAAACGCCGCGATCCCGAGCAGCACGATCCCGGCGATCGGCTCGGTCACCGCGGTCAAGCCGGCGTCGATGGGGGTCGCGACCTGCGTGATCGCGACCAAGAACACCACGACGAGCACCAGCTTCGAGACGATCAGGGCGATCAGGAACGTCACCCACTTCCCGATCCACCCCTTCGTCACATCCCACGACGCCCCCGACAACGCCAGCGGGGCGAGGACCACGGTGACGAGGATCAGCGCCTTGCGGATCAACAAGCTGAACCAGACGATCCCGATCGCGGCGATCATCAGCCCGGCGAGGAAGATGCTGACGATCGCGCCCACGCCGGGGGCGGCGATGTTCAGCCCGGACAGGGCGCCAGCGAGGAGGAGGAGCTGGTTGCCCATCGATTCGGTGGTCTCCCCGGCGGCCTGGATGAGGCCGATGCACAGCTGGTCGACGATCTCCAGCAGCAGCACCGTCGTCAACGTGATGACCACGAAGCTGCCCAGGATCGACTTGCCCGCCCCGAGCGCGGCACGTGAGAGGGCGCCGGGGTCGCGCTGGATCATCCCCGTGATGAGTTGGAGGAAGAAGAAGATCGCGATGATGAACAGGGCGATCCCGAAGACGATGTTGTAGACCGAGACGAACCCGTCCTGGTTCAGGTCGACCAGGGTGGTGGTGTCGAAGACGGTCCACATCGTCTCCATCAGCCAGGCCGCGGCCCCGGCCATCGAGGAGGCGAGCCAGTCGAACGGGGCGGCGATCAGGGACGCGGTGCCCTCACCGACCGCGTCGCACACATTCGAGATGACGGGGATATCGCACACGCTCACGGCGCACCCCTCCTTTCACACGCCGAGGGGTTAGACCTGCTGGCCGACCGACCAGCCGAAGTTCACCAGCGCGACGGCGGCGCCGCAGATCACGGCCGCGCCACAGGAGATCAGCAGCCCCGTCTTCCCCCGCCCCGCCAGATGCGGGTTCGAGGAGTTGGAGCCGTAGGCCCAGACGATCGCGGAGACGATCAGCGCCAGCACGGCGAGGATGAGGCCGACGGTCATCACGGCGCCGACGATGGTACGCAGCTGCTCGATGCCCGGCAGTCCGCTGGAGTTGGGGTCGATGTCGATCACGATGTGCCCTTTCACGAGCCGAGAGACAGTTCCGACCGCCAGGTGCACCCCGCGACCCCCGGGCACACGAAAGGCCCGCCCCGAGGTGCCGAAGCACCCGAGGACGGGCCAGAGAAAACAGACGACGGCCGCAGCGGGGTTAGAGCTGGTTGCCGATGGTGATGAGCCAGTTCAGCCACGCCACGCCGGCGCCGGCGAGGATCGCGCCGGCGAAGGACACGAACACCCCGGCCCGGCCGCGGGCGGCGAGCTGGTAGTTGCCGTTGCTGGAGCCGATCGCCCAGCAGACGCCTGAGACGATCAGCATCAGCACCGCCACGATCAGCACGAACATCAACACCGCGCCGGCGACCTCCCGCAGATCCTCGATCCCCGACAGCCCTTCGAAATCCGGGAACACCTCCATCACGCCCCCTCCCGGACCGTGATGTGGAGGTGGTCGAAGTGCCCGCCGGTCACATCTGAGGGGTCGTGCATCCCGCCACCGCTGTAGTCGCGCCAGCCCTCATCGGCGCGGGCGAGGGACCAGATCTTCCCTTGCCAGATCAGGTACTCGACGCCGAGGATCTCGGCGTGCTCTTGGAGCCAGTCGGTGACCCGCCACCCGTACTCGAGCTGGGCCGGGGTCGGGTACTGGCCGATCGCATTCCCGAACGCCACATCACACGCACGCCCGATGGGATGCTCCGATTTCGATCCCGGCCGGGGCGAGTAGCACGCCCACGTCGACTCCGGGAACGCGGCGAGGGTCTGTTCGTAGACGCTGCGCGTCCGCACCGTGATCTGCCCACCGCTGGTGGGGTCGTCCACCAGCTCGTCCGGGTCGCCCTCCACCGGGGCCGGATCACCCGGCGCTTCGCCGTCGGAGCCGGTGTCGCAGCCTTCTTGCCCGGGCGGGGTGACGTCGGACTCGTCGAGGTCGGCGGCGTCGTGGTCGTTGAGCCACTTCGCGGGGTCGATGTACTCGCCGTCCGTGCCGCCGTCGCGGACCTCGAAATGCAGATGCGGCCCCGTCGACATCCCCGAGCTGCCGACGTCGGCGATGTGCTGCCCGGCCCGCACCGTGTCACCCGGCGCGACGTGGATACCGTGCTCCCAGGAATGCGCGTACGCCGTCGCCATGGTCTTCCCGTCGATGCGGTGCTCGATGACGACGAGACCGCCGTAGCCGCCGGAGAACTCCGAGACCGTCACGGTGCCGTCCGCGGCTGCGAGGATCGGCGTGCCGTCCGGGGCGGAGAAATCGCTGCCGGTGTGGAAGGACTGCTCCCCGGTGATCGGATGCGTCCTCGGCCCGAACGGGCTCGTCGGCACCCACGTGCCCTCCGGCAGCGGGAACACCACCCGCGAGGACTCGACCGGCTCCGCACCCACCAGGACCGGAGCACGGGTAGGGCCGGGATCGCCACTGCCAGTGCCGCTGCTGGTGAGGGCGGTGAGGATGTCTTCGGCGACCGGCTCGAAGTTGTCGTAGCGGTCCGGGAACGCGCTGACTTCCACCGACTGGGCGGCCTCGCCCTTGCCCATCTGCTCCCACCCGGGAATGTCCAGCAGCCCTCTCGGTGAGCCGCCGTTGGGGCCGCCCGGGCCACCGTAGAACGCGGCGGCCTGATAGTCGGGGTCCATGAGCTCGGCGACGGTGCCCCACCCGGAGGCCGGCCGCATCTGAAACAGCCCCAACGAGTCGTTGTCCGAGCCATCGCCGTCGTTCGGGTAGTCGCCGCTCTCCGGATACGCGGAGGTGTTGGCGAGCATCCGCATCCGCGACTCGGTCAACGCCGCCATCAACGCGATCACGATCCCATCCCGGCCGACCCCGTCAATGGTCGAACCGGTCTCGATGATCGTGGCGGCGTGGGTGAGCTCGGCCTTGCCGAGGACGATCGGTTCCCCGTCGCGGGTGGTCGAGGTCAGCTCGTCCGGCACGTCACCGACCTGCACGCTGCCGCCGGGGGCGGCGCAGGAGGCGGCGGAGGGGTTGACGAGCAGCCCGACCGAGACGAGCACGACCATCGGGCCGAGCAGGACGAGGGCGGCGAGCCCCGCGATCGTTTTGCGCAGCATCAGCGTCTCCTCCCCGGTGTCAGCGCAGGGGCTGGTCGAGGACGGACAGGCGCAGCAGATAACACGGGTCGCCGCCCGGCGGGCAGGTCAGGAAGATCGTGAACGCCACCTCATGCGCACTCGACGTCGCCTCGTCATTCCAGACCCCCTGCCGGTGGCGGACACCCTCGACCGTGTACGCGATGGTGCCGGGCGCCAGTTGCCCCGGCTGCGCCTGCGATTCCGCCTCCGCCCACGCCTCCGGCACGAACACATCGGTGAGCTCCAAGCGCTGGGTCGTGCTGTACTTGCGCAGCTCGACCCAGGTCTCCCGGTTCGGGAGATAGCCGGCGATATCCGAGGCCAGACCCGCCTGCTCGACCCCGGACGGATCGGCAACGGCCAGGAGAACGCTGGTGTAGTCCAGCGGCATCAGCCCGCTGGTCGTATCCCACCCGAACAGCGCCTCCGCAACGGCGCGGGCGAACTCCTCCGGGTCGTCGGTCTCAGGGATCGGCGCCAGCTCCCGCGGCCCCTGCTCCGTCGTGCCCAGTGCGGTCGGTGACGGGCGCGCGGGTGGCGGGTCGCTGGTGGTGCGGGGGCCGGCGACCAGGCCGTAGACGCCGACGCCGACCAGGAGCAGCACGACGACCGCGGCCGAGATCAAGACGACCAGTCGGCGGCGGGAACGAGAAGCATCTGTCGAGTTCATGCCCACCAGGTGCACCCCGACGCACATCCGCCCCAGCACCCCCTACAGGGGTCCGGGGCGGCCAAGCAACGTGAGGGTCAGAGGGCGCGCAGATGCCGTACCCCACCCTCGCCCTCTGCACGGTCGTCGTCGTTGTCGGTGTTCTGGTTGCGTGCGGCGCGGAGGGCGGTGGCGAAGCGGGCGGTGCCGTCGGCGATCGTCAGGAACATCTCGATCTGCTCCTCGGTGAGCTCGCCGGCGAGCACGGCCGGGTCGTAATGCGTCCACCAGTCGACCAGTTCGCCCCAGATCACGACGAACGAGCGGGCCGTCCACACCGTGAGCCTCGCCGGCGCGGGAGCGGCCGCCGTCTTCGTGCGGCGGGGCCGGTTCTTGGCGCGGGCGACCGCTTCCTGTGCGAGCCGGTCCAACTCCGCATCCCGGGTCCGGGCGGGGTCGTCGAGGAGGGCGCGGACCTCCTCGAAGATCGGATGCACCGGCGCGCCCGCCTCGATCCGTGCCAACGCATCCGCGACCTGGGCTCGGGTGTCGTCGGGGAGGTCGTCACGGTCGGCGGCCTGCTGGATCGCCTCGATCTTGTCCAGCGTCCGATACGACGCCGCGCCCGGGATCATCGCCGCCGCCTGCTGCCGCGCCTCACCCGCCGCACTCGGTGAAGGTGTCGGTGACGGTGTCGGAAATTTTCCGCCACCGTCCTCCCCACCCTCGCCGGTCTCGGACGGTTGGTGATCGGTGCTGAACCGGGATGCTTCCTGACGGCGGGCCGCGTCCTCGGCGAGGAGGGTCTTGAGCTCGCGGTAGAGGGATGCGGCTTCCAGTGGGGTGAGGTCCTTGTGTAGAAGGTTGTCGTCCTGCTCCGCGAGGAGTTGCCCGAGCCGGTCGGAGATCCCTTGCCGCACCCACACGTTCACGGTGCGCCAGCCGAGTTGCTGGATCGCGGCGAGCCGGCGCCTGCCGCACACGAGCACCCCGTCCGGGGTGATCGTCGGAGGCTGGAGCAGCCCGTCGCGAGCGATGGACGCGGCCAGGGCGTCGATGTCGCCCAGGTCGGTGCGGTGCCGGTTCCCGATCCTGATCGAGGACACGGCCCGTTCCAGCTCGATGCTCATCGCCGGCCCCCATTCCGGGGTGCCGCCAGTGACACTGTGAGCACGAGGTCGTCGTCGTGCAGCAGCACCGGCAGCGTCTCGCCGATCAGCAGGCGCAGCAGAATGCCCCGCCCGGCCGAGGTGGCTGCGACACCGGGGGCGGGGTTGCCGAGCAGCGCCCGCAGCAGCGCCGTCCACGAGGAGCCGGGCAGGTCGAGCAGGGCGCGGGAGTGCTGGTCGCGGCGCAGCACCTCGAACGCGGACTGCCGCGACCCAGCACGGGCGAGGGCGTGGCAGACATGCTCGACCGCGGCGCGGGCGGTCTGGGCCGGCCAGCCGAGGACCGTGACGAACGCGATCGCGTCCTCCACCGCCCCAGAGGCCGACGTGACCACCTCGGCCGGCTCCACCACCTCCCTCACACTCCCGTTCTCGTCGTGTTCGTCGTCGGGGTGGGGGTCGGTGATGTGGAACGCGGGATGGTAGTCATCCAGCGGGTTCTCGCGGTCAGAGAGGCGTTCTGCGTCATGGAAGACCGAGTAGTGCGGGCGGCGCGCCTGATGCGTCGAACAGAGCAGGCCTTGGGCGCGTTCCTCGGCGATGCAGGTGATCCGCACCGCGTGAGTGACCACGCCCCACGGGTCATCGGCCTCGCGCGCGGAGCGAGTGCGCATCACATCGAACGCGGCACCCGCCGCCTCCCACGGATCAAGGCCATGCTTACGCGCCAGAGCCGCATACTTGTCGGCCGCGTACTGCATGAGCTTCGCGGCGGTCGGGTCGGTGCGCCACGCTCCCGGTCCTTCCGCGTGCAGCCGGGTCAGCAGGGCGCGCAGGCCCTCGCCCGTCGTGTAGTCCTCGCCGCCCGGGCCGGCGGCGGTCGTTGTGTGCGGGATCATCTCGGCACCTCCTGCCAGGCAGGTGCACACCGGCTCCCACGAACAGCGGGGCGGTCAGGGAAAGAACGTCGGATCGTGGACATGACGGCTCACCCCTGGTCACTTCCTGCCCAGACCCAGCGCCTCGGGCGCGGGCTCCTCGCGGCCGAACGCCGACAGCGGCGGCAGCCGCCTCGCACCCGCGGCGATCTGCCGACCGACATATTTGGCGCTGACCGCGATGCCATGCCGGGTCCCACGAACGAGCTTGGCGTCCAGGTCGATGCCCCGCCGCGACAGAGAGCCGCCGCCACGGGCGATCAGATCGGAGGCGCGCACCCAGTCCACCCCGCGCGTCGGCCTCTCCACGTCCACGCCCTCCGCGCTCTGCTTCTCCCTGTCGACATCGGCGGCCTGGATCGCCTCCGGCGCCATCCCCGCCGACGGATCAGGCCGCTCCGGCCCTGCCGCCTCGGATGGTGGCTGCTCGG
The DNA here is from genome assembly GCF_018437505.1 of Spiractinospora alimapuensis. Taxonomy (NCBI): domain Bacteria; kingdom Bacillati; phylum Actinomycetota; class Actinomycetes; order Streptosporangiales; family Nocardiopsidaceae; genus Spiractinospora; species Spiractinospora alimapuensis. Next base: position 4,589,227 of record NZ_CP072467.1, read on the forward strand.
GCGACTGCTGGTCGTGCGGATGCTGTTCGGCGTTCATGACAGTTCCTCCTCGGAATGTTCAGGTGGGATGCCGGCCTCCTGCGGGCCGGACGACTCAGACACCTCGACCGCGGGTTCGGGCTTGGGCTGGGCTTGTTGGGGAAGCCAGCGGCCCACGGTGGAGGGATGCACGTCGAGCTCGCGGGCGATCTGCTTGTTCGACCAACCCGCCTCCCGCAGCCGCGCCGCCCGCTCCCGCCGCCCAGAACTAGCCACCGTCGGAGCCGGCTCGTGGGCCTCGTGGATCGCGGGCGCGGTCGGCTCTACTTCGTCTTTGTCCTCGTGCTGCGGTGAGGGGGCGTCGGGCTCCGGCGCCGGGCTCTGGGTTGGGGTCTCGGGTGCGGTGCCTGCCGGCGGGAGAGCCGGCAGCGGCTCATCGGTCTGCGGCGGGGTGGTCGTGGTGCGGGTGGAGCGGATGAGCACGACGGTCAGATGCGTGGACGCCAGCAGCACCAGGGGTGGGACGGCGGCGACGGTCGCGGCGAGCAGGCCCGGCACGGACGCCTCGGCGGTGACCAGGGCGTGCGCGGCGTTCGCGACCACCGAGACAAGTGCGCCGCCAATGAGCAGCGCCCACGGATACCACGCCGCCCGGTGCCCATCGAGAGCGACCACGGCGACGGTGGCGACGACGATCAGCCCGTCGACCAGCAGCGGCCAGATCCACGCCTGCCCGCCCCCGATCCCCGAGCGCACGGCGAGGTCGGCCAGCGCCGTGAACGACAGCCAGAACGCGCCCGCGCCGATGAGCACGGTGCCCGACGCGGCCGTGACCACCGCCCACCCGCGCCGCCGAGTCATCACAACCCCCTCGCCGGCGCGAGCCGCTGCTCCGGGGCCGCGTCATGTGACGGGCCGGGGCGGGACGCCCTCGTCTCACCTGCCGGAGCTGGGGTGCCGTGGATGCGTTTGTAGCCGGAGGTGACGGTGCGGGTGATCTCCCGAGACCCGAAGTCGGGCTGCTCGACCGTGAGCATCGCGTCCAGCGCCTCCCGATACGGCACGCCTTCCTCGGCGAGCACGCACGAGGCCCAGACCAGCTTCCGATTCCGGTCCGTGCGCTCTCCGCCCAACCAGTCCGAGCTTCTGCGGATCAGTCCGCCCCTGCCCGCGCATCCGAGGCGGGAATCGACGCGGCGGGCGGGGCGGTTCGAGAAAGCCCCGCAGCCGGCCCGCGTCCAGCGGGCGTGCGGGCTCAGTGCCGAGCTCGGTGATCCGGTACGGCACCATCTCGCCGTCGATCACGCGCAGCGAGGGTGGGGCGACGATGTAGCCGCCGTCGCCGCGGAAGTCGATCCCCGCGTCCCCGGCCTGCCACGACCGCTGCTCCATCTCGTCGGCGGCTGGGTAGTAGAGGTGCAGGCCGCCCGTCGGCGTACGCACCAGGAACTCCCACCCCATGACGAGGCCGGCTCGGTCGGCGCGGTGCAGGGCGTCGTAGCCGTTCGTGCCGTGCACGTCCACATCCACCACGACCAGCCCGGAGGCAGCGCCGGTCGGCACACCGATGTTCGCCTGCGGGAAGCGCCGCCACCACGCCTCGACCTGCCGCAGGTCAGTTGTTGCGTCCCGGAACCCGCGGCCGTGGCGGATCAGCGGCACCTTGTCGCGCGGCGCGACCGGGAACACCGGCACCCCCGCAGACGCAAGCCCGCGGGCCGCGTACGGGAGAGGCTGGTCGGTGGCGTCGAGGAAGATCGCCGACAGATCACGGACCGTCATCACAGCCCCCGCCCCGCCCGCTCGGGTCGCAGCTCCTCAGGCTCCGCGGCAGGCGCCGCCCGGCCGGCGCCACGTTCTAGTGGGCGGCGTTGGGTGTCGCGGTCGAGGCCGGGCGGGGTGCCATCGGGCACCTGGGTCGTGTCGAGCCCATCGAGGATGTTGATCGCGGTCTTGCGGATCCGCTCCCCGGCGGCCTGGACCACCTCGACCGGGTTCTTCCCATCCACGGCCGCCGCCCACCCGGCCACGTACGGGATCGTGTACTCGCTGGTGTCCATCCCGTGAGCGGCACCGATCATCAGCGCCACGGATTCGGCCTCGACCTCACCGATCCCGCGATGTCGGCGGGCCTCCTCCTGGTCGGGGCCATGCATCAGGACGTGGGCGAGCTCGTGGCCCTCGGTCTTCACCTGCGCGGCGTCGGGCATGTTCTCCCGCACGGCGACCTGGCGGGTCTCGAAGTTCGTGAGCCCGTTCGCGCCGCCGATCATGCCCTCGTGCGGCACCCACAGCAGCTCGAACCCCTCCGCCTTGATCCGTCCCGCCAGCCCCTCGCGCAGTCCTTCCGGCGCCTCCCCGGTCAGCAGCCGCGGCTCCGGCTTCTTCGGGAGCGGGTCGCCGGTGGTCTGGGAGACATCCCAGACGTAGGCCGGGCGTACCCCGACCATCTTCGAGCGCACAGTCTCGCCCGGCTTGGGCTTCTCGCCCCGGTTCAGGCGCCGCCACGACGCGGGATCGGAGGGGTTCGCCGACGCGAATCGGCCGGTGACGGGGGCGAGGATCTGGTATCCGGCCTGGCCTTTGCCGACCTGTCGGCCGAGCTGTTGCCACTGCTTGTACCCGGCGACATAGGTCGGGAACGGCTCGGGCACCCGGCCCTGCTCGAACGCGGCCTGATGCTGTTCCCAGATCAGCAGGACGTTGTTGAACGACCGCGACCGGAACCTCGCGGCGAACCGGAGCGCGTCGGCCCAGTCCTCACCGGTGACGAGTCGCTCGACCGCGCCGGTGAGCCTGTCGTGGAGCTCGTCGAGCTTCGCCTCCCGCGCCTGGCGGGCCTCCTCTTGCCTCGTCGCCATCGTCCGGCCTCCTCCAGGCGGGCCAGCCACCAGGGGCGGCGGCGGGCCCTGTACCTGCGAGGTGAGCCAGGCACATCCGGCGAGTCGAGACGGTCAGCGAACTACGGGATCGGTAGGTTGGCCGCCAGGACAACTTGTGGTCGTGCCTGACGTAGGACATACCGGCCTACCAGCGCTCCCGCCGACGGTCGACGGGAAGCGGGGATGTCCGGTCGGACGCCGGACGAAGTGAGGGTTTACCGGACCACGGTGCCGTTCTCGGGGTGATCCGTGGTGACGGGGCGCATGGCGCGGTAGCGGCTCGGGCTGAGCCCGGTGTGCTCGATGAACGCCTCCGTCGCCCGTGACCGGCTCGACCAGCCCACATGCCGGCCCGCAGCAGCCACGGGCAGGTCGGTCTCGCGCAGCAGCCGCGCCATCTCCTGCACCCGCAGCATCGTCAGGTAAGCGATCGGGGTCTTCCCGAACGCCTCAGCGAACACCCGCGTGAGCTGTTGCGGAGATAGCCGCACGGTCTCGGCCAGTTCGCCCAGCGTCCACGGGTGCGCGACGTTCTCGTGGAGGGCTTCGCGCGCGAGCATCGCTTCACGGCGCAGCGGCGCGAACCGCCGGGTACGCGGCAACACGGGACGCGAGCGCGCCCGCTGCAACGGCGTCAACCGCACCGGCGAGATACGGATGTGTGGGGCGACGACATCCATCACCGCGAACCAGAGGGCCTGCAACCGGTTGAACCGCTGCGGGAAACAGCCCTCAATACTGAGGGCGACCATCTCGTCCAGCCACGGCGTCACCATGCCCGCCCGGTCTCTGCCCAGGCGCAGGACCTGGGCCGGCTCGGAGTAGACCTTCTCGGCAAACCCTTGCGCGTCGAGCCGATCGTGCAGGACGGTCGAGTGCTGCCAGAAGAACTGATCGAGCGCGAAGTCGGTATCGACGTAGATCGCGGTGAGAGTGACGTAGTCTTCGGGTTCGGCGCTGAACAACACGTTCGGGCCGATCAGGATCGCATCACCGAAGCTGGCCGGCTGGTGCCCGAACTCGCTGAACACGATCGCGGACCCCGACCTGACGAACACGAGCTTGAGACAGTCGTAGACTATCGGCCCGACCGGACGACGGATTGAGCGGGTGCGGGCCAGGACTGGCAGAAACCGTCCGCGGTCAGGGGCCTTTACCATCCGCACCGGTCGGCCCTGATCCGCAGAGCGCGCAATGGCTCGACGCTGTCCGCGCTCGGCGTGGAGAGCAGAGCCCACGCCGCAGATACCATCTTCTTTGAAGCGCCGCGAATGAGTGTTCTGACCCATCGAGCCGATCAGTCGTCGAGCAGAGGGTTGTACTTCATACTCAGGCTGCGTTCGAGCCCGGCGGCTCCGGCCAGGATGATGAGTGCCACGTTCGTCCAGCCCGGTAGCGTCAGTGCCGGGACCTCGAACGACGGCAGTCCGACGAGCGGCGTCAGGTTCCCGGCAAGGTTGATCAGCTGGGGAAGCTCGATCCCGAGCACAGCCAGTAGGACGACGAGCGAGACCCAACCGACGACTCGGCTCGCGGTAGGGTGAGCGGTACCGACCCGCGCCCGCCATGCCTCGGCCGTTCCTTCGGCCGGTGGAAGCTGCACTGTGCCGCCAGCTTCGCCCTGTCGCAGGCGAACGTACTTCATGCCGGCCTTAGCGACCGCGGCCTCGATCCGTACGCCACCGCCGAGATGGAACGTGGCACGCCCGCGAGCAGTGTCGACGAGTCGCCCGTTCCGGTAGAGGCGGATGCGCTCGTCCAGGTCGAGGTAGTGAGCGTCGACGACGTAGGTCGCCCCGTCGTGCTCGGTCTCGAAACGGCCCCGGACCAGCCTCTCCCCGCGCCGCAGCGGCCGCAGGACCTCGGAGTCATCCGCCATGGCCGCCCTCCGTGTCGTCAGTCGTGCTCTTGCCGAGCCCGCAGGCCAGCGCCGCGTCTAGGACCCGGTGTGCCTCGTCGGCCCCGAGATGGCCGTGCAGGACTTCACTCGCGAGCCCGCCGGCCGTCGCAAGCAATCCATCAGAGATCATCTCCGGGGACGTGATGCCGGCTGCTTCCAGCGCGGAACCGGGTCTGCGTAAGACGAGCGCAACCTGATCGACCAGCAGCATGCGCAGCTCTGCGTGACCCTCCAGCAGTGCCCGCCCCAACGCCGGCTCGGTGAGCGCCAAGGTCTCAAACATGGTGACCACACGGAGATCTCTGAAGTCCTCGGGACTCCGCGGGATCATCGTGCGCAGAATCGCCGCGACCACCTCCGCAGGGCTCGGCTCGACTTTCGCGAGCGTCGCCTCCACACGAGAACGCGCCCTATCCTGCACAGCATCGAAGCAGGCCTGCACCAGCCTGGCGCGGTCGGTGAAGTAGTGCTGGACCCGTCCCGGGGATACATCCGCGGCAGCAGCGACCCGACGGAACGTCAGCGACTCGAGGCCCCCCTGCTCGACCGCGGCGCCCGCTGCATCGATGATCGCTTGCCGGACCACATCGTGATCGCGTCCGCGCCCTCGCGCCACAGCCCATCTCCCTTCCTTCCGCAGTGTAATACAAGTGTATCGAAGTAAATACGCGGTCTCCATCCCTTCTGGCAGGCGGGCGACGGCGGCAGGCCGACATTGGCGCTCTACGGTCACTTGGCGATTTCAGTGCCGTGGGAGCGACCGGACGCCAGGCGCGGTGTCAGGGTTCGGCCACGGCCGAGCCTTGAACCCCGGTCGCGAAGGGTGCCGGGCATTGGGGAGCGGAGAAAGCTGTCACATAATCTTCTTGACTCCTGGGATCGTGCGCACGACTGCAGCGAGCAGCCAGCAGGCCGGTACTGCCAGGAGGAGCAGGACGCCGAACTTCGCGATCGCCGGAGCCGTGACGTCCCGAAGCATCAGTGCAAGACCGACCAGGATTGCGGGATGAATGACGTAGACGGTGAACGCGTTCGCCGACAGAAACCTCCGGATCGGTCCGGTGTCCGGCGCGAGTCGTCTGAATATCACCAGCACTACCACGCTGAGCCCGACGCCGAGCGCGGCCGTGAGAACTCCCGCCGCGACCGCAGACACGCGAGGGTCGGGCGACATCATCCCAGGCGCGAGCGCTGAAAGCGTGACTGCGGACAGGGCTGCGGTCATCGCGGCGACTGAGGTGGGCACGCGTTCCAGCCATCGATGCCGGGACGCGAGCACGCCAGCGGCAAACATCAACGCGTACTGCGGAAGAAAGGACGGCGTCGGCAGACCCACGACTGGCCAATGAGTGCCATCGGGAACAATGAGCCGCCAGGCCGCCCCCGTTGCAGCCATGACGGCCATGAGCGCGAGGAGTTGGACGACGGCAACTCCGGGGCGAAGTTCGGAAGCGGTGTCCCGGCCAGGTGGAGGGGTTCTGCGTGCGGTGCGGTAGATGGCGTAGATCAATGAGAACACCAGCAGCACTTCGAGGAACCAGGCCGGTCCCGCATCGATAGTGCGAAGGTAGTGCAGAGCGTAGGGCGGCCGGTCCGAGTCGAGTAGCCAGGAGTGGAAGTTGGCAAGTGGCCGCACGATCAGCACGAAGCTGAGCAATGGGAGACCCAGACGGATGAGCCGATCCTGGGCGAATGTGCGCGGCCCGTGTCGGTCGACCGACACAGGAACGAAGTAGCCCGAGATGAGGAAGAATAAACCCATGAACCAGGTCTGGTTCAGCACAACCAGCGCGTCTAGCGCATAGGCCGACGGATCCTGTGGGGGCTCGTTGTAGAACCAGACGGGGATGTTCCCGTAGGTGACCGCGCAGTGGTGCGCTATGACCAGGACGGTAACTGCCACCCGGACCGTGTCAATCCACGGCAGTCGAGGACGAGCAGCGGCCTCGGCGCGGTGCAGCCCCCGCAAGTTCGGTTGAGACTCTCTATGCATCAGATTGGCATCCTGTCTTTGTTCTCGGCGGTGAACTGTCGCGGCATAGCCGAGTTGGTTCGCGTTGCTGTGGCGTGGGCAGAGACCCTGCAGGGCTTTGCCCGCCGAGGCCTAACCTCGGTTTGGGGGCTGCGGGCTTACCCCCGGGCGTCACAGCACTACGATACAATTGTATCGTTCAGGGTGTGAAGTCGATGGTTGCATCGTCGGGGTTGCGTGCATCGGGGGTTGCTCCTTCCGGGGTGGGGCGGACTGCGGGTGCGGAGAGCAGGCCGCGGACGTTCTCGATGACGACGAGCTCGGGTTGTAGCGCGTCGATCGCGGCCGCCATGTGCGACCAGAGCCCGGAGCGCGTGCCGGGTGCGAGGCCGGCGCCTCTGCCGACCGTGCTCACGTCTTGGCAGGGGAACCCTCCGATCAGCACGTCCACCGGCAGCACCGTCGCCCACTCGACGGATGTGATGTCGCCGAGGTCCGGGAAGCCCGGCCAGTGGTGGGCGAAGACGCGGATGGAGGTGTTGGTCTCGGAGAACCAGATCGTCTCGCCGCCGGTGGCGTACTCGACGGCAAGGTCGAGGCCGCCGTAGCCGGAGGACAGCGACCCGACGTGGAGAGGGCGGCCGCGAAGGGGATGGTCGTCGCGCATGAGGTGGCTCCGCAGGCTTCGTGAACTCGGGATCTCGACGCGACCGAACGGGCGCCGACGCTCCGGGCTGAACACCTGCCAGGTGTGCCACCAGACGACCGGCGCGTATCGAATGACCGCGACCCGAAGCGTCTTCGGCCGACTGCCTCCTCGAACCCGCGGCAGCGCGCGACTCGACCTCCTTCGTGACCGTCGCTCTCGCCGCCCCAACGAGCCGCCACACGTCTTTCAAGCGAGGCCCCTGCCGTCAACCTAAGTTGACAACGGGAGGTTGAGACGCTTCGCCGTTGTGAGATGCCGTCGGCTCACCTGGTCGGTATGACGGTCTCGATGCGAGTGATGAGCGCCGGCGACGGCTACGAGTACCTGCTGCGCACCGTCGCCGCCGGTGACGGCGACCGCTCGCTCTCGACCCCGTTGACGAGGTATTACACGGAGGAGGGAACTCCTCCCGGGTTTTGGATGGGGTCGGGCCTGCCGTACCTCGGCGGCGGCGAGCTCACCGAGGGCGGCCGGGTCTCCGAGGCTCAGCTTCAGCTCCTGGTCGGGATGGGTCGCGACCCGATCACGGGTGAGCCGCTGGGTGAGGCGTATCGGCAGTACGCGAGCGTGCAGGAGCGCGTCGATCAGCGGGTCGCTGACCTTGACTCGGAGCTGGGGCCGGTGTCTCGTGCGGAGCAGGTCGCGGCGATCGAGGCGGAGGAGGCTGAGCGCGGCACCCGCCGGGCGGTCGCGGGGTATGACTTGACGTTCTCGGTGCCGAAGTCGCTGTCGGCGTGGTGGGGTGTTGCGGACGGAGGCACGCAATCCCTGATCGCAGACGCCCATCATCAGGCGGTTGCGGAGGTGGTTGCGTTCCTCGAACGCGAGGTTGCGACCACGCGCGTCGGTGCCGCCGGGCCGGAGGGCGCGGTCGCGCATGTCGATGTCGCCGGCGTCCTCGCAACCGCGTTCGACCACTACGACTCACGCAGTGGTGATCCGCAGTTGCACACGCACGTCGTGGTCAGCAACAAAGTGCTGACGGTGCAAGATCAGAAATGGCGCACCCTCGCCGGTCGCCCGGTGCACGCCTCGGTCGTCGCGCTGTCCGAGCTGTACAACGCGATCCTCGCTGATCGGATCACGGGCATGTTCGGGATCGAGTGGGAGGCCAGGGAGCGGGGCCGGGATCGGAACCCGGCATGGGAGCTTGCGCCGGTGCCGGACGAGCTGATCTCGGAGTTCTCGTCGCGGTCGCGGCAGATCGAGGAGGAGAAGACTCGCCTGATCGACACTTACCGGGCCAAGCATGGCCGTGAGCCGTCGGCGAAGACGATCCTGAAGCTCCGCGCCCAGGCGACCCTCGCGACTCGTCCGGAGAAGCGGGTGCAGTCGCTCGCTGCCCTTACCGCCAACTGGCGCCACCGCGCCGGCGAGGTCCTCGGTGAGGACGCGACCGGCTGGGCGCGCACTCTCACCGGCACCGGGGAGCAGGCGGCGCTGTTGCGGGCCGACGATGTACCCCTGGACACCATCACCGACCTCGGCCAGTCCGTCGTCGCGGCGGTGGGTGAGAAACGGTCGACGTGGCGGCGCTGGAACCTCCACTCCGAGGCGAGCCGGCAGCTCATGGGCATCCGGTTCGCGACCGCCGCTGACAGGGAGGCGATCACCGGCATGGTCACCGACGCCGCCGAACAGGCGTCGCTGCGGTTGACGCCGCCGGAGCTGGCATCGAGCCCGATCGTGTTCCGCCGCCCCGACGGATCAAGCCGCTTCCGCCACCCCAGCGCCGTCCTTTACTCCACCGAAGAACTGCTGGCCGCGGAAGACCGCCTCCTCGACCGCTCCCACGCCACGACCGGGCCGACCGTGGAACTGGCCACCGTCGAGAAGATCACCAGCAGACCGGATACGGAGGGCCGCCGGCTCGGCCCCGATCAGGCCGATGCCCTACAGCGGATCGCCGTGTCGGGCCGGGTCGTCGACGTGCTCGTCGGGCCAGCAGGTGCAGGGAAGACGACAGCGATGAGCGCGTTGAAGCGGGCCTGGGAGCAGCAGCACGGCACAGGCAGCGTGGTCGGGCTCGCCCCGTCGGAGAACGCGGCACAGGTGCTCGGCGAGGAACTGGGGATCGCGACGGAAAACACGGCCCGCTGGTGGCAGATGCACCTCCTCCACGGAACCACGTTCGACAAGGACCAGCTCGTGATCCTCGACGAAGCATCCCTGGCCGGCACCGGCTCCCTCGATCGCATCACCGGCCTCGCCGAACAAGCCGGCGCGAAAGTCCTCCTCGTGGGCGACTGGTCGCAACTCCAGGCGGTGGATGCGGGCGGGGCGTTCGGGATGCTAGTCCACGACCGCGACGACGCCCCCGAACTGGTCGACGTACACCGGTTCACCCATCAATGGGAGAAGGCCAACTCGCTGGCCCTGCGGCACGGCCGTACCCCGGCCATCGACACGCTCATCGAGCACGACCGAGTGCGCGGCGGGGAACAGGACGCGATGATCGATGCCGCCTACACCGCCTGGCGGGCCGACGTGCAAGCGGGGTGGGCGTCGATCCTCGTCGCCGAAACCCGCGAGACCGTCACCCAGCTCAACGAGCGGGCCCGCGCCGACCTCATCCTCGACCGCACGATCACCCCCAGCCGAGAAGTCACCCTGCACGACGGCACCCAGGCATCCAAGGGTGACCGGGTCATCACAAGGGAGAACGACCGGCGCCTGCGGTCGAAGAACGGCAAGAACTGGGTGCGCAACGGCGACCGCTGGACCATCACCGCCGTTTCCAGCGATGGGTCGATCACCGTCCGCCCCGCCGGACGACGCTTCGGCGGCTCACTCGTGCTCCCCGCCGCCTACGTCGCCGAACAGGTCGAACTCGGGTATGCGATCACCGGGCACCGCGCCCAAGGCGTCACGGTCGACACCGCGCACACGGTCGTGACGGCGACGACCACGCGGGAGAACTTCTACGTCGCGATGACCCGCGGCCGGCACGGGAACTACGCCTACGTCGCCACCGACACCACAGACGACGCGCATGTCGCCCCGCACCCCTCCGACAACCCCGACGCCGCCGCCCGGTCCGTCCTGTACGGGGTGCTCCAGCACGTCGGCGCCGAGCTGTCCGCGCACGAGACCGTCACCGCCGAGCAGGAGCGCTGGGGGTCCATCGCTCAGTTGGTGGCGGAGTACGAGACCATCGCCCAAGCCGGCCAGCACGACCGCTGGGCCACCCTCCTCGAAACCTCCGGCCTCACCGAGGGGCAGGTCGATCTCGTGCTCGGCTCCGACGCCTACGGTGCCCTGTCCGCCGAGCTGCGCCGCGCCGAGGCCAACCATCACGACCTCGATGAGTTGTTCCCGTGGCTCGTGGCGGCGCGGGACTTCGCCGATGCCGACGACATCGCCTCGGTCCTGCACCACCGCCTTGCCCGCGCTACCGCCCGCCCCGCCGGGTCCGGACGCACCCGCCGATCACCATGGCTGATCGCCGGGCTCGTCCCGTATGCCTCCGGCGTCACCGACCCCGAGATGCACCACGCCCTCACCGAACGCGAAGAGCTCATCGAGCACCGCGCATCCGCGGTCCTCGACCGCGACCTGAACGAGGGAGAACCATGGACGGCCGCGCTCGGAACCAAGCCAGCAGACGCACGAACGGCGCAGCGATGGCGGCAGGCCGGCCGGGTCGTCGCCGCCTATCGCGACCGGTACCAGATCACCGACGACACCCCGCTCGGCCCAGGGCCCGGATCGGATGCGCAGAAACTCGACGCCGCCCGCGCCACCGCCGCGCTCACCCGGGCCCAGCAGCTCAGCCGCCACACCCCGAACACCGAGCAGCCGGACCTCACCATGGAGGCCCGGCAGGGCCGCGCGCTCTGACCCGCGGATCAGAGGGAGCGGCCGGGCCGGTACTGATCGACGGCATCGAGATCGCGACCGGCGCTCAGCCCCGTGGTTCGTGCCGGGGCCTGGCGTCGTCGGTCGCTGGTGAGGGTGGCGAGGTCGTGGTGGCCGGTGACGAGGGCGGCGGTGCCCTCGCTCAGCAGCAGATGCGTGCCGGTGCTCGCCGCGGACGTGACCGGCCCGGGCACCGCCCCAACCCCACGACCGAGGGCATGCGCTTCGCGGGCGACGTGCAGGGAGCCGGAGCGTGCCCCGGCTTCCACGATCACCGTCGCCGAGGACAGTGCCGCCAGGAGTCGGCCGCGGGCGATGAACCGGTGCCGGGTCGGCGCCGCCCCGGGCGGCATCTCACTCATCAGCAACCCCACATCGCCGACCCGTTCGAGCATGTCGCGATGCCCCGCCGGGTAGAGCCGGTCCGGCCCGCCGGGCACCACCGCGATCGTCTGCCCACCGCTACTCAGCGCAGCGCGGTGCGCGGCACCGTCGATGCCGTAGGCGCCGCCGGAGACCACGATCTGCTCCGCGTGCGACGCATCGTGCGCGAGCTCTCCGGCGACGTGATCGCCGTAACTCGTCGATGCCCGAGACCCGGTGATCGTCACCCGCGTCTCCTGCCGGACTGCGAGGAACGAGGTCGCCCCCTTCGCCCACAGCACATACGGGGCACGATCACCCAGCGCGTCCACCGAGACCGGCCAATGCGCATCGCCAGGGATCAGCGGCGCATACGACCCGTCCAGCAGCCCCGCCAGCTCATCGCCGAGGCTGCCCCGGGAAGCGAACTGCTGCGCGGTGTGGTGCAGGATCGACGCTTCCTCAGCCCGGACGCCCGGCATCGATCCGCCCGCGTCGAGGAGCCGGAGGGTATCGACGGCGCCTTCGCGGCGCAGCAGCCGACCGACGGTGCGGTCGGCGGGCTCGATCATCATCGAGAGCATCACGCGGGCCGTCCGCTCATCGGAGGCGTAGTCAGCCAGAGCAACCATGACCGGGTCCTTCCACTCACCAGGCACTACCAGCGCAGGTGCACCCGGCACCGCGACGAGACCTTCCCCTTCGCCAGGCCCCGGCGTAAACTAGGAGGTGAAGCGCAGGCATTCCATCTGTAGGGTCCTTCGGGATCGCCCCTTCCGGGGCCACCACCAACACGCCGCTTCTCGATCATTCGAACCGTGTTGAATGGAGGCCCACCGATGTTCCTCAGCGACCGCGCCCGACGCCGCTGGCGCCAGAGCGAGAACACCGCCCAGAACCTGGAACCGGCCCGCCGGCTCTTCCCGACGAACCGCATCCGCGATGCCGTCTACACCCGGCGCGGACTCAAATGGGGCGTTCCCGCGATGCTGCTCGCCGCCCCCTACATCGCCGCCGTCAAGCTCCTGAGCGATCACATCGAGCAGGGCGGTCCCGGCTGGCTCCACCTGGTCGTCCTGCTGTGCGCATGGAACGCGCTCAAGATGCTCTGGCTCGGCCCGATGAGCCTCATCGCCCTCGCCCGCGTCCGCTACCGCGAGCACGTCCAGCGCCGCGCTGCTCGCCGTGAAGATCGCCACCACACGGGGGTCGCGATAACCAGGTGCTGGGCATTCCGGATCGCCTGACGAGCCTCGACCAGATCAGGCTCGATAGGCATGCGCCGGGTGTATCCGAAGCGCAGCTGCAGGTCAAAGTCCAGATCCCGAACCGCAAGCAATCGCGCGTCGGTGGAATGGTGGGCGTAGGTACGCGCGATGGCGGCTGTCAGGCTGTCAGGATTTGGGTGGCCGTCGATGACGAGAACCGCGGGCATGAATTCCTCCGGGTCGAGGGTTGATGATGTTGACGTGGCGACTACGCCCTGCGACAAAGGCGCGTCAGATTACGGCGTCCACCCCGCCCGGTCGACGTCGAACGCCTTGCCTTCCTGGCGTTCGCCCACGAGTTCCCATTCCCCGCCGGGCTGCAACGCCGTCGTGCGCACCGGTGATCCTAGATGGCGCCGGCGGCCGGCGAGCGAATTCGGGTGTGGGCTCAGGCCTGGTCCCGCGGGCGATCAGGTGAGCCGGCAGTCGCGGGGGGACGTGGGACGCGAGGTTGCCGGTGCCTGTCACTAGGGTGAAGGTCATCGGTGCTGCTCCTGTCACGTTCACGCGTGGTTGCCCATCGACCTATTGACGGTCGAGCGAAGGAAACGTGACAGGCCCCACCGGGACCTGCTGGTCACCGAGCGGTGAGCGTGGCTCCCGCCGGAGCGGCGCTTCCGGCGGGAGCCACGGGGGCCTGATGCTCGCGTTAGGACGTGGGGATGGGGGCGGCCGCGTCCTCGGTTGCATCGTTGGGCTCGGTGTTGGTGGGTGGAGTGGGCCTGGGGCCTCGGAACAGGACGAGGAGCACCATCACGGCCATCACCGCGACACCGACCCACATGGCCTGCTGCCAGCCGGAGACGAACGCCTCCTGCGCGGCGGTGAGGATCTGCTGGGAGTGGACGCCGGCGGTCTGACTAACGGCGGTCGCGTTGGCGATCCCGTCGCTCGCGGTCGCCGCGAGGTCGTCGGGAACCCCGTCCAGGCGGTCGCTGATGGCGTTCTGGTAGCCCGCTGTCAGGAGCCCGCCGAGCAGCGCGATCCCCAGGGCGGCACCGAACTCCCGAGTGAGGTCGTTGAGCGCCGAGGCCACCCCCTGTTGTTCCCGGGGCAGGGACGAGGTGATCGCCTCGGTCGAGGGGGTCATCGCCAGCCCCGCCCCGAGCCCCATCGCGACCAGTCCCGGCAGGACGGTCAGGTACCCGCCCGAGGCGGAAACGAGAGTGGCCATCAGCGCCAGTCCGCCGGCGGCGACGGTGAGCCCGGTCGCCATCGCCGCGCGGACCCCGACCCGCGCGGCGAGTCGAGGAGCGAGGCCCGAAGCGGCCATCATCACCAACGCCATGGGCATCATGCCGAGAGTGGCGAGCAGCCCGCTCCAACCGAGGACCACCTGGAAAAACGGGTAGAGGACCAGAGAGACCCCGCCCTGCACCCCGAACAGGACCAGCAGCAGTGTGGTGCCCGACGACAGCCCGCGCGTGCGGAAGTGGCGGATGTCCAGCAGCGGGAACGGGGTACGCAACTCCCAGAGCACGAACACGACCGTCGCGACGAGCGCCGCGGTGAGGGTGAGGACGATGGCGGGGTCGCCCCAGCCGAGTGCGGGCGCCTCGTGTAGGGCGAAGGTGTACCCGACGGCGGCGACGATCGAGGTCACGGTCCCGGGTACGTCGAACCGTCCGGGTGTGTCGCCACGGGAGTTCGGGACGGCCCGAACACTGATCAGTGCCGAGACGAGCGCGAGGGCGAGCGGCAGCGCGAACAGCCACCGCCAGGTCGCGACATCCACCAGGAGCGCGGAGAGGTACATGCCGATGATGCCGCCTCCACCGGCGACCGCGGTCCACATGCCGATGGCCCGGGAACGCCGCTCGTCGGGGAAGGACGCTGTGATCACCGACAGGGTGACGGGCATGATCATGGCTGCCCCGACGCCGCTGAGCATGCGCGCCCCCAGCATCACCTCGGCGGTCGGGGCGAGCCCGGCGGCGACGTTCGCCGTCGCGAACACGGCGAGCCCCGCGAGCAGGACGGGCTTGCGTCCCCACCGGTCGCCCGCCGCCCCCAGAGGCAGGAGGAGTGCGGCCAGGGTAAGGGTGTAGGTGTTGATGATCCACAGCACCTCACCGTGCGAGGCGTCGAACGTCGCCGCCAACTGCGGCTGGGCCACGTTCAGCCCGGAGACCGACGCGACGACTGCCATCAACGCGAGGCAGACGGCCCACAGGATCGCGCGGCGGCGACGTGGGTCCTCGATCAACGGTGTGGGCGCGTCCGATCCGTCGGAGGTGGTGGAGATCATGGTCAGCTGGTCCTTTCGGCGGTGAGTCCCGCCCGGTGACGAGGCGCGGTGGGCGGCAGGCACCGGCGTCGAGGCGCGCGCCTCGACGCCGGGACGGACACGGATCAGGGCACGCGCTGGACGCGGACGACCACGTCGCGCAACTGCCGGGCGCGCCCACCCGCGTGTACGGTGCGGGTGTTCTCGTAGGCGGCGTCGACACGCCACTCCGGCGAGGGGAACAGCTCCGCGATCCCCGCCCGGGTGGCCGTGGCACCCTCGGGATGCCCGTGCCCGTGCCCGTGCCCGTGCTGTCCGTGGCCGTGGTGGCCGTGGTCGTGCTGTCCGTGGTCGTGGACGTGGCCCACGATCAGGAGGGTGCCGCCGGGGGCGACCCAGGCCGCGATGCGCCGGTAGAACGCGAGCTGCCCGATGTCGGGGTGGGCGTAGCTGGTGACCACGAGATCCCAGGCGCGTTCTGGCTTCCAGCGGGTCACGTCTGTCTCCACCCACTCCACCTGGCCGGCCAGCCCGGCGGCGTCGGCGCGACCCGCGGCGGTGGCCAACGCGTTCGCGGAGATGTCGGCGCCGGTGACGCGCCAGCCCCGCTCGGCCAACCAGAGCGCCTCGGTTCCGGTGCCGCACCCCGCGTCCAGCGCGGTTCCCCGGGGCAGGTGCGCGGTCTCGGCGGGTACATAGGGATTGACCGGCAGGAGCCGGCCGTCGCCGCCGACGGTGGGAGTCCAGTGGTCCTCCCAATAGTTCTTGTCGAACTCGTGCGTCACGTGCCCGCCACTTCCGCTCCACCGGGTGTCGTCGTCCGCCCGGCCGCTGTGGGTGGGCGTCAACGCCGCACCCTCACCGGTCACGCCACCTTCCGCACTCGCCTCGTTGCGCACCGGCGTGTTGTTCTCCGCGTTCATCGCGTTGTCCTCCCGCTCTTCGCGTTGCTGGGACCAGCATCAACGCCCACAGGGCGGACTGGCAAATATCATTGCCGAATGGCAAAATGGCCGTATGAGTGACACGGACGACCAGACTCTGGACACCGTCGGCCCCCGCCTGAAGCACCTGCGGCTGCACCGCGACGTCACGCTGACCCGGCTCGCCACGGAGACCGGGATCTCCGCCAGTACGCTGTCCCGGCTGGAAGCCGGACTCCGCCGGCCGACCTTGGAACAGCTCCTGCCGCTGGCTCGGTACTACGGAGTCACCATCGACTCCCTCGTCGACGCGCCCCGCACCGCCGATCCCCGCGTCGACCTGCGCCCATTGGCGTGCGCCGACGGGTCGGTGATCATTCCGCTCACCCGACGGCCGGGCGGTATCCAGGCCTACAAGTTCGTCCTACCGACCGGCCGCGACGACACCGTCCCCGACCCGCGTTCCCACGAGGGCTACGACTGGGCCTACGTCCTCAACGGGACACTGCGGCTGGTCCTCGGCGACCAGGACCTTCGCCTCCGCGCCGGCGAGGCCGCGGAGTTCGACACCCGCACGCCCCACTGGTTCGGCGCCACCAGCAGTGGCCCGGTCGAGTACCTCAGCCTCGTCGGCCGCCAGGGCGAGCGCGCCCACATCCGCGTCAATACGGATCCCGCCTAGCGTGACGCTGCTTCTCGTCGTGCGACGTTCGTGTGGCTGGCGACCGTCTGGGGCGTGGTCGCTATGGGGAAAACCGTGGCTGGTTGATCGATTGCGAACGCGTGTCCGAAACAGTGGTTCAATGGTGGTCCGCGCTCCGGCTCCCGTCGTCAACCAGTTCCGTGGAGATCGCCTGTGTCCAACACACCGAAGAAGACCGACCTCAAGAAGGAGCTGCCCACCTTTCGGGCGAGCGCCGGGGCGTTCGAGATCCTCGATGTTCCCGACTTCCAGTACCTGATGATCGACGGCCGTGGTGACCCCAACAGCTCACCGGCCTACGCCCAGGCACTCTCCGCCCTCTATCCGGCGGCCTACAAGCTCAAGTTCCACAGCAAGAAGGAACTCGACCGCGACTACGTGGTTCCCCCGTTGGAGGGCCTCTGGTGGGCGGAGGACATGACGTCCTTCACCACGTCCCGGGACAAGTCCCAGTGGAGCTGGACCATGATGATCATGGTGCCGGAGTGGATCACTCAGGAGGACTACGCGGCGGCGCTGGGCGGCGTGAAAGAGAAGGATCGCCCGGAACGGCTCGACGACGTCCGGTTGGCGACGCTCGCCGAGGGCCGCTGTGTCCAGACCCTCCACATCGGCTCCTACGACGACGAAACGGAGGTCCTCGCGCGCCTGCACACGGAGTTCGTGCCCGCCAACGGTCTCCGCATGGTCGGAACTCACCACGAGATCTACCTCAGCGACCCACGAAAGGTCGCCCCGGAGCGGTTGCGCACCATCCTGCGCCAACCCGTCCGGTCCGACGCGGGCCCGGACGCCTGAGGAGGTCAGAAGCCGAGCCCGGACAGTCTGGCCGTGAGCTCGGCGACCACCCGCGGCGTCCCTCGGTCGCGCGGGCGTTCCAGGAGCCCGGCGGGTAGGTGTGCGATCCGGCGGTGTCCCTGTCCGTTCGTCGTCGTCCGCCAAGACGGCGAACGCCCGCGCTCGCCGGAGGGGGAACGCGGGCGGGGGACGTCCGTCCGTCACTTGATGAGGCGGCCGATGGCGGCGGAGGCCTCTTTGAGTTTCTCGTCTGGGCCGGTGGCGGAGTGGGCGGCTCCCAGGACGCAGTGCTTGAGGTGTTCGTCGAGCAGGCCCAGGGACACGGTCTCGAGCTCGGAGGTGATGTCGCCGATCTCGGTGAGCATCTCGATGCAGTACTGGTCGTCCTGGATCATTCGGTGGACGACCTGGGTCTTGCCCTCGATGCGCTTCAGCCTGGTGATGTAGTCGTCCTTGTCGACACGGTGCCGGTCGTGGCCGGTGGGGCGGTCGGCGGTGGCGTGAGTCGTCATCGTGTCCTCCTGGGGGCGTGGTCGAGGGGAGAGGAGAGCCCCGGCCGCTTCGCTGGGGAAGTGACCGGGGCGGTGGGGCCTGGATCAGGCCGCGCTCACGTAGCGCTCGGGGTCGGCGTCGAACAGTGGCCCGCAGGACGAGCAGCACAGCCAGTACCGGGTCCCGTTGTGGTCGCGGTACAGTCCCGCGGCTTCGGCGTCCGCCTTCACCACGGTGCTTCCGCGCATCACGGGGCAGGTGGCGACGTCGTCGGCGTTGTCCTGACCGACCTGGACGGGCTGGGGGGTCGCGGCCTTGTCGTGGCCGCCGCAGCAGGAGGAGCTCATGGTTCCCGTTCTCCGATTCGTTTCAACTGTTGGTTAGACGTCCACGGTCTCGCGGCTCGGGGCCACGGGTCGTGGTTCCGCCGGCGCCTCGTCGGCGCGGGACCTGAAGGTGCGCAGTCGCAGACTGTTGCTGACCACGAAGACGCTGGAGAACGCCATCGCGGCACCGGCCAGCATGGGGTTGAGCAGACCGAGCGCGGCGAGCGGGATCGCCGCCGTGTTGTAGGCGAAGGCCCAGAACAGGTTGCCCTTGATGGTGCCCAGGGTGCGCCGGGCGAGACGGATGGCGTCGGCGGCCGCCCGCAGGTCCCCGCGGACCAGCGTGATGTCCGCGGCCTCGATCGCCACGTCCGTACCGGTCCCCATGGCCAGCCCCAGGTCGGCCTGGGCCAGGGCCGGCGCGTCGTTGACGCCGTCGCCGACCATCGCCACGACCTTGCCCTCGCCCTGCAGCCTGGCGACGACATCCACCTTGTCCTTCGGCAGGACCTCGGCGATCACCTCGTCGATGCCCACCTCCGCGGCCACCTGCCGCGCCACGGTCTCGTTGTCCCCGGTCAGTAGTACCGGAGTGAGGCCGAGTTCCCGGAGCTGCGAGATCGCCTGGGCGCTGGTGGGCTTGATCTGGTCGGCGACCACGAGGATCCCCCGAGCCTGACCGTCCCACCCGACCGCGACGGCGGTCTTGCCACCGGCCTCGGCGGCGCGCTTCGCCGCCCGCAGGTCGGAGTCCAGCTCCTGTGACCAGTCGGCCAGCAGGGCCTCCCGCCCCACGACCACCGCGTGGCCCTCGACGATGCCCTGCACGCCGCGACCCTCGACGTTCTCGAACGACTCGGGTGTGGGCAGCATCCCCACCTGCGCCGTCGCGCCGGCCGCGATGGCCTGGGCGATCGGGTGCTCCGAGGAGTCCTCCAACGCCCCGGCGATGCGGAGCAGGTCCTCACGGCTGGTGCCCGCGGCGGGAACCGCGTCGACCAGGCTCATCCTGCCGCTGGTGACGGTGCCGGTCTTGTCGAGGACGACGGTGTCGATGCGGCGGGTGGACTCCAGGACCTCGGGGCCCTTGATGAGGACACCCATCTGGGCGCCGCGTCCCGTCCCGACGAGCAGTGCGGTGGGAGTGGCGAGCCCCAGAGCGCAGGGGCACGCGATGATGAGGACGGCGACCGCGGCGGTGAATCCGGCGCTGAGCGGGAAGCCCGCCCCGATCCACGCACCCAGGGCGGCGACCGCGATCGCGATCGCGACGGGGACGAACACTCCGGACACGCGGTCGGCGAGCCGCTGGATCTCGGCCTTACCGGACTGGGCGTCCTCGACCAGCTTGGCCATCTGGGACAGTTGGGTGTCGGAACCGACCCGCGTCGCCCGGATCACGAGCCGTCCGCCCGCGTTGACGGTCGCTCCCGTCACGTTGTCGCCTTCGCCGACCTCGACAGGAACCGACTCGCCGGTGAGCATGGAGGCGTCGATCGCGGAGCTGCCCGAGGTGATCACGCCGTCGGTGGCGATCTTCTCCCCGGGACGGACCACGAACTCGTCCCCGACCGTGAGCTCCTCGATCGCGATGCGCCGCTCGGCACCGTCGCGCAGGACCGCGACGTCCTTGGCTCCCAGTTCCAGCAGGGAGCGCGCCGCGCCCGCCCGACGCTTGGACCGCTTCTCGAAGTAGCGACCCAGGAGCACGAAGGTGATGACGCCGGCCGCGACCTCCAGGTAGATGTGTCCCAGACCGTCGCTGCGCGAGATGGTCAACTCGAAGGGGTGGACCACCCCGGGTTGCCCGGCCGTTCCGAAGAACAGCGCGACGATGGACCACAACAGAGCCGCGGTGGTGCCGACCGAGATGAGGGTGTCCATGGTGGCGGAGCCGTGCCGCAGGTTCATGATGGCGGCCCGGTGGAACGGGTACCCGGCCCACACCACCACGGGGGCGGCGAGGACGAGTGAGGCGAAGCCCCAGTAGTCGAACTGCAGCGCCGGGATCATCGCCATCGCGATGACCGGCACCGCGAGCAGGGCCGAACCGATCACGCGCTGGCGCAGGGTGCGCAGTTCGGCGTCCTCACGAGCCTCGGCGGAACCGTCGTCGCTGCCCTGGTCCTGCTCCTTGGCGACCTGGGGCAGGGCGGCGGTGTACCCGGTCTTCTCCACCTCGGCGATGAGTTCGGCGGGGTCGAGGTCAGCCGGTGCCGAGACCGTGGCCTTCTCGGTCGCGTAGTTGACGCTCGCGCTGACACCCTCGAGCTTGTTGAGCTTCTTCTCGATCCGCATCGCGCACGACGCGCAGGTCATCCCGCCGATCTGCAGCTCGACCTGAGACGAGTCCGGCGCGGTGGCGCCGTCGTGGGCCATCGTCATTGTTCTCTCCTTGGTTCTCAGCGGGCGTCGAGGACGAACCGGGCGGTGTGAACCTCCCCGTCCACCTGGAAGTCCAGGTAGAGCAGGTACCGGCCCGGGGTGGGCGCGGTCGCCGCGAACGCCACGTCAGGTCCTGAGGTGGCGTCGGGTTCGGGGTCGTCCCCGTGGGGGTGCACGTGGAGGTACCCGAGGTCCTCCTCGCGCAGGGCGACCAGGTGCCCGTAGGCCCCCAAGTAGGGTTCCAGTGAGGTGACCGGTTCGCCGTCGGATTCCACGGTCGCGGTCAGCGTGGATGGCTCGCCCGCGACGAGTTCGCCGTCCAGCGCGACCTCGAAGTCGTCGACCTCGGTCGTTGTGACCTCCCCGGCGGCCTCATCCGGTTCGAAGTCCCCGGCCACCGCGACGGTGGACGACAGTGTGGCGTCCTCCCCGGTGGCGGCCGGGACGAAGTCGGCGAACACACGGTAGGTTCCCGCGGCGTCCCACTCCCATGGGACGGACCACTCGCCGTCGTCACCGCGCTCCGGGTGTACGTGCCGGAAGCCCTCACCGTCATCGCGAACCACGATGAGGTGCAGTTCCTTCTCGTGTGAGAGCTCGAAGTCCGTCAGCGCCGCACCCTCGGGGTCGAGGATGGTGAAGGACAGGGTGCCGTCGTCGTCGGGTTCCCGTGGGGCCTGGACGTCGGCCAATCGGTAGCCGTCCTGCTCCAGCGTGAGACCGAGGCTGCCCGCCTCGTGTTCGGCGCCGTCGTCGGATCGCTCCCCGCCGTGTCCGTCGCCATCGTGGTCCTGGGTTTCCTCGGTCCAGTCGTCGGCGACCTCGTCGGGTACGACCGCGCCGGCCGTCGCGAACGACGCGGCGAAGACGGCCACGAGTGCCCCGCCGTAGAGCCCGAGTCGAGTGGGGGTGCGCATGTCAGGATCGCACCGCCTCGTAGCCGGCCTCATCGACGGCGGCGATGACGTCCGCGTCCTCGATGGGCTTGGCCGCCGTGATGACCAGTCGTCCGGTGGCGGCACTGACCTCGATGCTCCGCACGCCGTCGATCAGGCTGACCTCAGAACGGATCGCGGTCTCGCAGTGTCCGCAGCTCATTCCGGTGACGGCGAATTCGGTGGTGGACATCGTCGCTTCCCTTCTCGTTCTCGATAGGACCACTAAATACCCCAAGGGGGTATCTGTCAAGCCCTGTGCTTCGACTTCGGTTCCTTGCGGTGTCGAGCGCGCGGCGCACCCCCAGGAGAGTGGGGGTGTCGAGGCTGGTGGTCGCGTGTTGCGTCCGCCCGCCCAACGATGGTACCCCTATGGGGTACTTATACCCCCCAGGGGTACACCTCTGGTTTTATATACCCCCATTGGTATCCAGTGCAACCGAGAGGAACGCGTGATGTCCGAGTACCGGATCGTCGTCGTCGGAGCCGGTGCGGCGGGAAACGCCGCGGCCCGTACCCTCGCCCGAGCGGGCGTCGACCTCGAGGTCCACCTGGTGGCGGAGACCGACACCCCGCCCTACAACCGCACCCTGGTGAACAAGGGGGTGGTCGCGGGGCTCATCGAGCCCGACATGGCGGCCCTGCCGCACCCCGAGGGCGCCACCCTGTCCCATGACTCAGCGGTCGCGATCGACGCCGACCGGGCCGTGGTCACGCTCGAGTCCGGCATGGTACTCCGCTTCGACGCCGCCATCGTGGCGACCGGTAGCGCGCCCCGACGGCTCGACCCCGACACTCCGGGGTTGGCCGGCGCGGTCACGACCGGACGGGTACACACCCTGCACTCAATGACGGACGCGCGGCGCGTACGTGACCTCACCCGGTCCGTGTCCGGCCCGGCCCGGATCATCCTGCTGGGCGCCGGGCTCCTCGCGGCGGAGACGTCCGCCCTGCTGCGCCAGGACGGTCACGACGTCACGCTCGTCGCCCGCTCCGTTCTCCCGGGAGCGACAGTGTTCGGCGCGACGATCGCCGCGGAGCTCGCCGCCCTGCACCGGGAGCACGCCGCCACTCACTTCGGGCGCGAACCGCGATCCTTCGCCGTCGACGACACCAGTGTCACGATCACCCTGGACGATGGAACGCGCATCCACGGTGACCTGGCCGTCGTCTCCATGGGTACGGTCCCCACCGCACCGGAGCTTCCCGGATCGGCCGACGGAGTCGCTGTCGACGACCGGCTACGGCACCTGGCGCTCCCCGCCATCTACGCCGCGGGTGGCGTCGCAGTCCACCAGGGCGTCGACGGCACGACCTACCGCGTCGACCACTGGGACGACGCGTCGGCGCAGGGAACCCACGCCGCCCTCGCCCTGGTCCACGACCTGGGCTGGGGAGACGACCCCGGCCCCTACCGTCCGCGCAGTGGATACGTGTCCCGCGTCTACGACGCGACTTTGTCGGGAGCGGGTCACGTAGGTGTTGGCACCACCGAGCGGGTCGTCGCCCAGTCGCCGCCACTCGCGGTGCACGAACGGGCCGACGGCGTTCCGACGGGTGTGGTCGGACTCAACGCCGGATCCGAGGTGCGCGCGTGGGCGAGCCGGTTGCACACGCGCGGATGACCCCGGTTCCCGCCGCCGAGCGGGTCGCACCGCACCAAATCCGATACCCATACCGGGTAGTAGTGCGGATGCCGATACGGTGAGATACGTGCGAAGCGTAAGAACAGGGATGAGCGGAAGACTGGTCGGTGCTCTCGCGGTCGGCGTGATCACGCTGACCGGGTGCTCCTCGACGGATGCGGAGGG
This sequence comes from Spiractinospora alimapuensis, assembly GCF_018437505.1. Classification (NCBI taxonomy): domain Bacteria; kingdom Bacillati; phylum Actinomycetota; class Actinomycetes; order Streptosporangiales; family Nocardiopsidaceae; genus Spiractinospora; species Spiractinospora alimapuensis. The sequence goes on from NZ_CP072467.1 coordinate 4,612,758, forward strand.
CACGGCCGAGGAGACCAGCGGCGGGGGCGAGCCCACGGAACTGCTGGCCGAACACGGACTGGACGGGCTCGACGGCACGGAGTTGGTGGACCGTCTCGACACCATGGCGGTGTCGGACCGCCCCACCAACCTCGTCGCCTCGGTCCGACCGGACTCCGTGATGGTGTCGGACGGGATATCCGATGCCGAGGTCGCGATCGACGTCCCCGACGATCTCTTCTACGTCTCCGTCGCCCCCTACGTCGACCAGACGCACGAGTGCTACTTCCACAGTCTGACCACCTGTCTCGGTGAACTCCGCGACGAGGAGGTCGAGGTGACCATCACCGACGACGCCACCGGTGAGGTCCTCGTCGAGGAGACCACCACCACCTTCGACAACGGCTTCGTCGGCTATTGGCTCCCCCGCGACATCGACGCCACGATCTCCGCGGCGCACGACGGAAAGAGCGGCGAACTCCAGATCGCCACCGGCGACGAGGACCCCACCTGCCTGACCGAACTGCGCCTCGCGTAGGGCGTCACGGTGCCCTCCCTCGCCGCGTGCGGAGGGCGGAGAAGAGCGGTGCCCCCCACACGACAGAGGGCCGTCGCGCCCATGGGAGCGACGGCCCTCGACACCTCGCTAGTGCCCGGAGGACTCCACCGCGGGTCGCTCCTCGGCGTCCCCGTCAGTCGCGGTGTTCCCGTCCCTGGTGACGGCGCTGACCAGGATCAGGCCCACCAGGGACCCCGCCATCCCGAACGCCACGTAGGGGACCTCCGTCCCGCTGGCGTGCGCGACCCCCGCCGTGGCGACGCCGGCGAGCATCCCGGCGACGGCGCCGGAGCGGGTGAGGAACCGGGTCCGGCGCAGCGCGAAGCCGACCAGGATCGGCATCAGCATCGCGGACACCGAGTAGGCGAACGTCATCACCAACCACTGCAGCGCCTGCTGGTAGAACACGGCCAGCCCCACGCCGATCGCCACCACACCCACCGACGCCCAGCGGGAGAGCGACAGCATCCGCTTCGGGTCGGCGTCCGGCGCGATGTGCTCCTGGTAGATGTCCTTCGTCAGGTTCACCACGACGGACTGCACCGCGCTGCTCGCGGTGGACATGATCGTGGAGATGATGAACGCGGCGAACAGGGCGAGCAGCCAGGTCGGGATCTGTGTGAGCAGCCACCCCATGGCCATCTCCGGATTGTCGAGATCCGGCTTGAGCGCGTGGACCGTCAGACCCATCATGCTCGCCCACACGAGCGCACCCAGGTAGAGCAGCGCCGCGACCGCGATACCGGTCCGCGCGCCGCGTGTGGAGTCGGCGGCGAACACCCGCTGATAGACCTGCTGGTTGGTCAGGTTGCCCGGCATCACGGCGAACAGCCAGAACAGGACCGTCACTCCGCCGACGGCGACCATGCCCTCGGGGAAGGAGACCGCCTCGGAGGGGACACTCGCCTGGATCACCGACCAGCCGCCGGCCTCGCGCATCGAGAACACCGTGGTGAGTACGGCGAGCACCAGCATGCCCACCCCGAACACGAAGTCCGTCCAGGCCACGGAGGTCAACCCCGCGGGGATGACGAACCCCAGGCAGAGCAGACCGAAGATCGGGATCAGGACCTTGACGGACAGCCCCGTGATCAGGGCGAACAGGTTGCCGAAGGCCACCAGGTTACTGATCAACCAGCCGAACGGGATGACGACCGACATGACGATAGTGATGACCGCCATCAGTCGGCTGGGCCCGTAGAGCTTCACCAGCACGTCGGGGAGTGAACTCATTCCGCCCTGGCGCAGCCAACGCGCCATGATGATCATGGGGATGAGCCCGATGGCGCTCAGCAGGCCATAGGTCACGGCCGACCAGCCGTTCTCGTAGCCGATGCCGACATGGCCGACGAGAACGCCGCCGCCCATGAGTGTGGCGAGCTGGGTGCCCACGACCACGTACATCGGCAGGGCGCGACCACCCGTCTGCCAGTCGGCCGCCGTCGAGTGTCGGCGCGCGATGACGAGTGAGAAGGCGACAGTGCCCAGGAGCACCACCGCACCCGTCACGATCACCACAAGTATTCGTGTGTCCATGGTTCTTCCTCAACGATCGTCTGGGGCCGACTCGGGACGTCCCAGTGGTTGTGTGGGGTGGTCGCCGTAGTTCGACAGCCACCAGTCAGCGATCTCGGCGCGGCCGGCCACCCACACTCGGCTGTCCGCGGCGGCGTGCTCCAGCACGGTGCGCAGGGCCGCCGTCCGGGCCGGATGTCCGGCGATGCGGGGGTGGAGTCCGATCGACATCATCGTCGGACGCTCCTCACCCTCCTCGAGCAGATAGTCGAGGTTGCTGATCGCGTACCGAACGAAGTCGTCCGGGCTGGCGTAGCCGGTGCCGCGGACGAACTTTCCGTCATTGATGAGCTGGGAGTAGGGAACGACCAGGTGTCGGGCTCCCCGCACCTCGGTGAAGTACGGAAGGTCGTCGGCGTAGGAATCCGCGTCGTACCGGAAGCCTCCGTGCTCGACGAGGAGCTCCCGGGTGTCCACCGAGGGCCCGTAGCGGCAGTACCAGCCGTCGGGGGAACGCCCCGTGGTCCGGGTGATGGACGTCGCCGCGGCCGCGATCCGGCGCCGTTCCTCATCCCGGCCCAGCCGCCACACCTTCTCCCAACGCCAGCCGTGGGCGCACACGTCGTGGCCCCGCTCACCGATCCAGTCGGCGAACTCGCGGTTGCGCTCCAGGGCCACCGCGGAGGCGAAGACGGTCACGGGCAGCGCCATCCGGTCGAACAGTCGGGCCAGCCGCCACACCCCGACGCGGCTTCCGTACTCGTAGAGGGACTCCACGGCGAGGTCCCGATGTCCGTTGGGGACGCCGTTGGGCAGATCGACCATGCCTTCGACCTCGTCGTCGCCCAGCGGCGCCGACTGCTCCGAGCCCTCCTCGTAGTTGAGCGCGACGTTGAGCGCCACCCGAGCACCACGCGGCCACGTGACGTCCGGAGCGTGACGTCCGTACCCCACGAAGTCGCGTACCGGTCCCGCCACCGACGCGTCGCGCAGCGGGTACGGCAGCTCAGGCATTTCAGGCTCCTTCGGCAGTCAGGGACTCGGGCAGCAGCAGCGGAAGGGGGGAAGGTAGCTCGCGAAGGTCCAGGTCGGGCGGGTCGGCGTGGCGCATGGCGGTAAGGAACAGCAACGCGGCGGCGACGGGCAACAGCGGGCTGTGCCAGGTACCGGGCGCCCACCACACGCCGACGCTGTCGGCGAGGAAGGCCCGGACGTCCTCTGTCTGGGGAGCGTCGGGATGGTTCCCGGCGACGACCAGGACATAGGGCCCCGGCCCGGTCGGCAGGAAGAACTGGGCGGTATGGAGATGCCGCTCCACCGCCCGGAGTTCGAGGGAGCCGGGTTCCGATCGCAGCAGCCCCACGTTCACTGGAGACGGGAGCGACTCCGAGGGCACCACGTGGTCCCATTTCCGTCCGGCGCCCCCGTTGATGAGACGGGACGGGCCTTCGGGCGCGACGACCCCGCCGAGCCCGCGCAGAGAGTCCGCGGTGAGGCGCTCGACCACCACCGGGGTGTCGACCGCGCCGGTCACAGGGATTCCTGGATGGTCAGTGCCGCCTCCCGCAAGGCGGACAGCAGGGACTCCGCCGCGTCGTCGCTCGGCGCGGACTCACTGACGCCCACGACACTGAGCGAGGCCACGACGCCGCCCTCGACATCGGTGATGGGGACCGCGCACGCGTACAACCCCGGGTCGAACTGGTTGCTGGTGAGGTCGTACCGTCGGTCGCGGACCACCGCCAGTTGTTCCTCCAGCGCGGCGGGATCCGTCGTCGCCCCGAGGAACGGCTCGAGCTCCCCCTGGGCGTAGTAGGCCCGCCGCTCCGTCTCCGGCATCGCGGCGAACAGTACCCGCGAGGTCGCCCCCGCGTGCAGGGGGAAGAGTTTCCCCTGCGGGGCGGAGATGGCGATGGGCCGCCCCGAGGACACCGAGTCCAGGCACACCGCCCACCGATCGGTCCGTACGGCGAGCAGCGTCGTCTCACCCGTGACCTGAGTGAGCCGCTGCATCGGCCCCCGGGCGACGCGCAACAGGTCGTTGTCGGCGCGCACGATGGCCGCCAACCGCAGCAGCTTCGGCTGCAGCCGGTACACCCCGTCTTCCCCGGCGTCGATGAACCCGGAGTCGCGAAGCACCTTCACACTCCGGTACACCGAACTCTGCGGCTGCCCCACCCGCTCGGCGATCTCACCGACGGTCAGCGCCCGATGCTCGTAGTCGAAGGACTCGAGGACATCGAGTAGGCGTTCGCTCGCGCTCATCCAGGCCCCAGACGTTTTTGATAACTGATTCTCAGTTATCAATATGCGGCAGGATGTGGCCCAGGTCAAACGGGTGGCGGACGTGGAACACGCGGGAGAGCGTCAGGGGGTGCGCGGGACGCCTGTGGACGCACGGTTTCTGGGCACGCTTCGCTCGCCCGTGGCGGGGGTTCAGCGCAGGGTGCGGTGACCAGGACGACCGCGTCGACGTCCCGTGGCGGGCCGCGTCGACAGTGACGGGACGCGGCCAGAGGGACTGGGGCGGGTAGGTGGAACGCCCTGTAGGCGTGTTCGTGGCCGACGATGACGGCCGGCGGTGCGGGAGAGCTGGGAGCTACTTTCCGGTGCTGGGGCCACCACGCTTGGGCCGAGATTCCGGCGCCAGCCGCGGCTGGGTGGGTTCGGTCCGCCGCCTCTGTGGCTCCGAGCCGGGGCCCTTCGAACGGCGTTCCAGGGCGTCGCCAACCCCGTGGGGTGTGCCGGGGGGCAGGCCCCTCTTCGGACCCTGGTCACGCTGCGGTGCGCTGGGCACGGGCGGGATGGTTGTCGGCGCCTCACCGGGCCCCAGTGTCGGCCCGTCGAGAGCGGGCGCGGTGTGGCCAGCGTTGTCCTGTGTTCCGACGAGCGCCGGGTGAGCGGCCGGTAGCTCCCGCCCGTCCGGGCCCTGGACGGAGTGTCGGGCGGTGCCGGCGGCCGCCGTGGCCATGGCCCTTTCGACGTAGGCTACGGAGTCCGTTGGGGTGTAGTGGCTGAGACGTTCCCGGACCACGTGCCCCGCTTCCTGGTACTCGTCGAAGTGGTCGTACATGTGCATCATTCGATCGGCGACGACGGTGTGCCGGGGCTGTCCAGTCGCCTCGACCGAGCCCATAACGGTGCCTCGCAGACTGTGGGTGCCGGCATCGTCCATCACGAATAGGTCGGCTACACCAGCGTCCATGCGGTTCGGGTCCGAGAGCAGTTCCGCGAAGCCGTTTCCCACTCCCTTGGCGACGATGACGGGACGGCCGGTGATCGCGTACTCGTGCGCGGCCTGGCCGTAGGACTCGCTCTCCGACAGCATCACCTGTGCGTTCGACGCGGCGACGGCCCGATCCACCTCTGTCGAATCCCTGGTGAACTCGTTGAGCGTGACTCGGTCGGTCAGCCCCAGCTCCTGGACGGTGGCCTTCAGGTCCGCCGTGTACCGCTCTTCGAGCGCGTCCTCCGGGGTTATTCCCTGGAGGGTCAGTCGGATGTCGTAGCCTTCCGCCACCGCTGCCGCCAGCGCGTGCACCGCCTCGTGCGCACCCTTGTTCTCATCGTGCATCCGGCCCAGCATGATGAGTTCCAGGGGTTCGCCGCTGTTGGGTGTCCATGGCCGTGGTGCCTCGGTGGGCGTCTCGAACCCAGGGATGAACTCGTTGATCGGTGGGAGGGGCTTGTCCGGAGCCACGGCGGTGGTCAGGCGTACGGCGTCGTTCGTTGACTTGCCGCCCTGGGTGATGAGGACGTCCGACTTCGCGAAGATCTTGCCGGAGTCCTCCGCGCGTCGTCGCCCCAGCTCCGGAAGCCCGTCAGCGACGCATATCGGCTCTGGGTCGATCGTGACGAACGAGGCCAGGGCCGCGTTGGGGTAGTACCGATCCCTCAGCTCGATCGCGGTCCAGCCCGTGACGTCCTGGTGACTGTAGATCGCGTCGTAGCCGGCGGGGTCGGTGGGGAGACCGATCTCGGCGGGGGAGCGGAGCTCGAGGTGCGCGGAGAAGCGGGCCTGCAGCTTGTCGAAGAACTGCTCGTTCCCGTCCTCGATCTCGCGCACGGTACCGGCGGGGAGATCTCGGTCGTGGAGTTCGATCTTGGTGATCTTCCGCTCGTCGTACGCCTCGGTGTCACCGAGCGTCATCAGCGTGACGTCGTGCTGGTCCGACAGGGCGGTCATGAGGGAATGGGTGTCCTTGAGCGCGCCATTCACCACTTCTCCGGAACCGATGACGAAGAGGTAGCGACCCATGATCAGTCCTGTTCTAGGCAAGCGACCCAGAGTGTGATCGGCGCTGTTCGTCCACTGGCACCTGGGTCCTCATGACGACGGAGGAGAGCGGCCTCGGGCGACCGGGTGGCGAACCCCCGTCGCTCGCCTCGCGTGTCGGACCGACGGAACGATCTTGAGGTGAGGGCCGAGAGCAGGGTACTGGTCCCCGCTGGCGGGGGGTTGAGCACCCCTCCGTGAGCGGCTTGGCTACGGCGTTCGGCCGTCGTCCGGGGCGGGAGGTTGGTCGATCTGGGGTCGTGCGCTGTCGTCTGGGGTCACCGCCGCGTCCGGCTCCTCGTCTTTCACTGGTTCGGAGACGGTCGTCGTCTTGGGGGCTTGGGCGACCGGGGGGTTGGGGGCGGTGTCGCCCGTGAGAGCGACGGCGGCGAAGGGGATGGCGAGCGTCGCCGCGGCCGTGGTGACGGCGACGGTGGGGTGGGTGCGCAGCCAGCGCATGGTGGTGGCCGCGGAGACGATGCCCGGAATCCTGGGTTTGGGGCGGGAGACGTACCAGTTTGAGTGTGGCCGTTCGGCCAAGTCGCTGGAGGGCAGGACCATGATCCTGTCCAAGGCCTGGCGTCGGAGCCACCATTCACGCAGGGCGTATCCAAGCGGTAGCGTGCTCGCCACGAGCGCAAAAGCCGTGATGAGAGCGGCTTCGGGCATGGTGCGGGTTCCGTTCTGTCGTCGCTTGCGCGCCCTGTCCGATCGAGCATCCTCCCCGTCGCGCGTCAACTTCGAAGAGAAGACAGAGTGCTGACGGTTCGTGATCACATTGTTACATGACGGCGTCATGATGGGGCGCATGTGAATCGCGGGGGGCATTTTTCCCGAATGGCCCTCACGGTGGCTCACGATGCGTTATAACCGATATTTCGATGTCATCTCGCGCCCGGATTATTACTATTCGTAATCTTGCGAATACGGTCCGAAGTGAGTGATGCTTGAGCAGGACGGACGCTGAATGCGGACGCTCTAAGGGAGGGGAAAGTCGTGGTGAGGCGGCTCTGTGCCGTCTGGGTGCTGTCCGCGGCTGTCCTGTTGGGGGGAATGTGGACGACGTCGCAGTTGGCGGCGGAGTCCTCGGAGCCGACAGGTTTCACAGTCACGGACGAGGAGCCCAGCGGCGACACACTCGCTGGTCCAGGACGAGGACGAGGAGGTTGGAGTTGGTGGTAACCGACTGATGGGAGTTCAGTCGGCGCCCGCGTAGACGGGCAGGCCCAGGGAACCACGGTCGAGCGAGTCGACTACCGCCGCCGCGGCGCCCTGGGCCGCGGCTCCGAAGCCGAGAGTGGATGTCTCGATGACGTGGGACCCCTCGGCGGCCGCGATCGCGTGATCACCGACCGCGGCCCGGCACGACGGCAGCAGCCAGGGAGCGAGCGGCACGAAGTAGCCGCCCAGGATCACCACGCGGGGGCTCACCAGGTTGACCAGCGTGGCGATGCCTCGCCCCAGCCACCCTCCGGCGTCGCCCAACGTCTCCACCGTGGTTCTCTCGCCGGCCGCGGCCCGCGCGGCCACCAGCTCCACGGTCCGCCCGAGTTCCGCCGCGGAACGTGGCCCGGTCGTGGGTGCCACGTCCTGCGGCAGACACCCGCGTACGATCGTGTCGATCCCCGCCAGTGCCTCCAGGCAGCCATTCCGCCCACAGCCACACCGGGGGCCATCCACCACCAGGGGTATGTGGCCGATCTCCCCACTGTGTCCCGAGTGGCCGCGCAGGAGCCGGCCGCCGACGAGGATCCCCGCCCCGATACCCACCTCACCCGTCAGATACGCCAGGTCCGGGGTACCGGCGCGGTGGCCGTGCCGGTACTCCGCGATCGCGGCCAGGTGCGCGTCGTTGTCCACGAAGACCGGAACACCGCTCGCCGAGGTTCGGAGTCGCCGCGCGAGGTGTTCCCTGAGCGGGACGTCGCTCCACTTGAGGTTGGGCGCGGTGGTGACCGTGCCGTTCGTGGCGTCGATCAGCCCCGGGACCGCGACCGTCACCCCGATCGTCGCGCGGCGCGCGAGCGAGGGCTCCGCCTGGGTCTCCACCACGAGTTCGGCGAGGCGCTCCGCGCACGCCCGTGGTCCACTTCCCACGGCGTCGAAGGGCTCGTGCCGGCTCACCAGGACCCGCTCCGTGAGGTCGATCGCGACGAGCGTCAGGTAGTCGACGTTCACCTCCAGCCCGATGGCGCACGTCCAACGATCGTCCAGCGCCAACTGGATCGCCGGACGGCCCACCCGCCCCTCGCTGCTGCCCACCTCACGCACCACCCTGTGCTCGATGAGCTGACCCACCAGGCTGGAGACCGTCGCCTTGGTCAGGGTCGTGGTCGCGGCGACCTCCGCTCGGGAGCAGGGGGCGGCACGGCGGATCGCGCGCAGCACCACTCCGAGGTTCGCGGCGCGGACGTCGTGCGCGCCGACGGGGCCAACCGTCGAGAGTCCCGTCATCGCCGTGATCGACCCCCAGAAGATATTGACGACGAGTTTGTTCAGAGACAAAACTAATAGGCGTCCAGGGCACCGACCAACCCAGGCCGGTCCGGAACGTCGCGCGGACCACCAGCACGACCACAACGAACGCGAAGGGCGGAATCGATGGCGCTCGTGGCAGGGGTGGACTCCTCCACCCAGGGCACCAAGGTCGTGGTGCGAGACGCCACGACCGGACGGCTGGTGCGGCAGGGAACGGCGCCCCACCCGGAGGGAACCGAGATCGACCCCGAGGTGTGGTGGCAGGCCCTCCTCAATGCCTCCGACGGGGTCCTGGACGGGGTCGAGGCGATCTCCGTGGCGGCCCAGCAGCACGGCATGGTGGCCCTCGACGACGCCCGCGCGGTGATCCGCCCCGCGCTGCTGTGGAACGACACCCGGTCCGCGCGGGCGGCTGACGACCTGGTCGCCGAACTCGGTGGCGCCTCGGCGTGGGTGGAGGCCACCGGCGCGGTTCCCGTCGCCAGCTTCACCGTCACCAAGCTGCGTTGGCTCGCCCAGCACGAACCCGAGAACGCCCGCCGCACCGCCCAGGTCCTGCTCCCGCACGACTGGCTGACCTCCCGACTGACCGGCGCGGAGCAGAGCACCACCGACGCCGGCGACGCGTCCGGCACCGGGTACTTCTCGGCGGCGACCGGAGAGTACCGACCGGACCTGCTGCGGATGGCGCTCGGTTCGCGACCCGCACTGCCCGGGTCGCCGCCCCGTCCGAGGCCGTGGGGTCGGTGCGGGCACCGGAGCTCCCGTCGATCGACGTGGTGGCGTGCGGGACCGGCGACAACATGGGCGGAGCGCTGGGACTCGGTGTGGAGCCGGGGGACGTGGTGGTGTCCATCGGCACCTCCGGCACCGCCTTCGCCACCGCCACCGGCCCCGCCGCGGACCCCTCCGGCGCCGTGGCCTCGTTCGCGGACGCCACCGGCAGGTTCCTCCCGTTGGTCTGCACCCTGAACGCCGGACGCGTCCTGACCGCGGGGGCGCAGGCCCTGGGCGTGGACAGCGCGACCTTCGACGAACTCGCCCTCTCCGCACCGCCCGGCGCGGGTGGCCTGGTGCTGCTGCCCTACCTCGACGGCGAGCGCACGCCCAACCTGCCCGACGCGACGGGCGTCCTTCGGGGCATCACCCGGGCCACGATGCGTCCGGAGTACGTCGCCCGCGCCTTCGTCGAGGGGATGCTGTGCGGTCTGGCGGACGCCGTCGCCGAGCTCGAGGCCCACGGGGTGGTGACCCGCCGAATCCTGCTCATCGGTGGGGGAGCGCGGTCCGCCGCCGTCCGCTCGATCGCCCCCCAGGTGTTCGGCCGCCCGATCACCGTCCCGCCGCCCGGGGAGTACGTGGCCGACGGAGCGGCCCGTCAGGCCGCCTGGGCGCTGTCAGGAAGCTCCACTCCGCCGGAGTGGGACGCACTCGCCGCCGCCGAGACACACGAGGCGACACCCCAACCCGTGATTCGGGAGCAGTACGCCGCCACGACATGGAGATGAGGACACACGTGCCCGACTACCAGCCCACCCCCGAGGACCGGTTCAGTTTCGGCCTGTGGACCGTTGGCTGGCGGGGAGTCAACACCTTCGGATCCCCCGTCCGCGAACCGCTCGACCCCGGCGAGGCAGCCCGACGCATCGGCGACCTCGGCGGCTACGGACTCACCTTCCACGACGACGACCTCTTCCCCCCGGACGCCACCAGTGCCGAGCGGGAGTCAGTGCTGAAGCCCCTGCGCGCGGCGCTGGCGGAGAGCGGCGTCCAGGTGCCCATGGTCACCACCAACCTCTTCTCCCACCCCGTCTTCCGGGACGGCGGCTTCACCTCCAACAGCCGCGATGTGCGCCGCTACGCGCTGCGTAAGGTCATCCGCAACATCGACCGCGCCGTGGAGTTCGGAGCCAGCACCCTGGTGTGCTGGGGCGGCATGGACGGCGCCGAGAGTGAGGCGGCCAAGGACTCCCGCGTCGCGCTGGACCGGTTGCGCGAGGCGTTCAACGTCCTGACGACCTACGTGCGGGACCAGGGCTACGACCTCCGAATCGCCGTGGAACCCAAGCCGAACGAACCGCGGGGGGACATCCTCCTGCCCACGCTCGGACACGCGCTGGCCTTCATCAACGAGCTGGAGCATCCGGAGATGGTGGGCCTCAACCCGGAGGTCGGCCACGAGCAGATGGCGGGCCTGAACTTCGCGCACGGGGCGGCGCAGGCACTGTGGCACGGCAAGCTGTTCCACATCGACCTCAACGGCCAGCGCGGAGTGAAGTACGACCAGGACCTGCGGTTCGGCGCGGGCGACCTCAAGGAGGCGTTCTACCTGGTCGACCTGCTGGAGCGGGGCGGATACCAGGGTCCGAAGCACTTCGACTTCAAGCCGCTGCGCACCGAGGACTACGACGGAGTGTGGGCCGCCGCCGCCGCGTGCATGCGCAACTACCTCATCCTCCGCGACCGCGCGGCGGCGTTCCGAGCGGACCCGGCCGTCAGTGACGCCTTGCGGGCGTCTCGGGTGTTCGAGCTGCGTCAACCCACCCTCGCGGACGGCGAGTCCGTCGAGGACCTGCTGGAGGAGACGATCGACCTGGACGCCGTCGGGCCGCGGGGCTACCACATGGAGCACCTCGACCAGCTCGCGTTGGAACACCTGATGGGCGTCCGGTGAGAGGCGTGGGCACCACGCGGTGACGCCGCGGAGGAGTCGGCGTCACCAGGGCCGGTATGGCCGGTATGGCCGGTGTGGCCGCTAGGTCGCCTCGTCGTCGAAGGGTGGCCGGCGGCCGTTGAGGCCGGCGGTGGAGCGGCGACGGGGGCGGCCGCGGCTGTCGTCCTCGTCCTCCAGGAGGTGGCGGCGGACGAAGGCCTTGGGGTTGAGGTCGTTGACGTCGAAGTCCTTGAACTCCGGGCCGAGCCCGTCCTGGAGGTCCTTCTTGGCGCTGGTCGCCATCTTGCGGAGCTGGCGCAGGACCGAACCGACCTGCTGGATCGCTTTGGGAAGCTTGTCGGGTCCGAAGATGAGCAGCCCGAGGACCGCCAGGATGACGAACTCCCCGCCACTGATCCCGAACATCGCTCAGCTCCCCTCCGGAGCCGGGCCCCGGGATTGGCACCTACCAGGACCACATTATCCGCACTGGTCCGGGAGCCGGTAGACGCGGTGTGGAGCGACGCCCGAGGTGGCGTGCCGCACACGCGAACGGCCCCCACCGAAAAGGGGAGGGGGCCGAGCGAAGACCTTTAGAGCGCGCGCACGTCCTTGGCCTGTGGACCCTTCGGTCCCTGAGTAATCTCGAACTCGACTGCCTGATTTTCCTCGAGGTTGCGGAATCCACTGCCAACAATGGCGGAGTAGTGGACGAACACGTCCGATCCCCCACCCTCGACGGCGATGAATCCATAACCCTTCTCAGAGTTGAACCATTTCACGGTTCCCTGAGCCATGTGCTCTCCCTTTGGAGGACTGCAACGGGACCGCACCGTGCTGGTCCCGGGCTGCTGGGCGCCCACCCGAGGAGAGTCCTCTTGTCCAGCGCCCACGTGAAGTTCCACGGGCGCCATCGGCTCCAGGAAACTACAACCGCAACCGGTTTGACCCTACCAGTCGGCACCGCCAATTGCCGACTGTTCCTGGCTTCACATTCGCCACTCCGGTGCGCTTATCCGCAGCTTATCCCCCTGCGTTTCCACTGATCCAGGTCTCGAACCACATGCGGTCCGCCCACACCTCCCGCGGGATGATCTCCGCACTCAACACCGGGTACAAGTACACGAAGTTGATGACGATCAACAACAGTGCGGCGCCGAACACAACTCCCCCCAGCACACGACGCGTTTGGGAGAAACCCGTCGTTCCGGCGTCGGGGCCGAGCAACAGGCCGAGCGTGAGAACGATTCCCAGAATCAGGAAGGGCAGAGCGGGCAACGCGTAGAAGACGAACATCGTGCGGTCGGGAAAGGCGATCCAGGGCAGGATGGTCGCGGCCACCCCGATCAGGACGGCGCCTGCCCGCCAGTCCCGGAAGGTCATCCACCACCCGGCCATGACCACGAGCGCGATCAGCGCCATCCACCAGATCGCCGGCGTCCCCAGACCGAGGATGGTCCGCACACAGTCCTGCGCCCCGCACCCGTCGACCTCGCTGTCGAAGTGGTAGACCACCGGGACGCGCATGACCAGCCAGTCCCACGGCATGGACATGTAGTCGTGCTCGGAGGAGAGTTGGCTGTGGAACGACAACATGTTGGCGTGGTAGTGCCACAGGCTCCGCAGGGCGTCCACCACGGGCATCAACGGGCCGGGTGTGAGGTCCCAGATCCCCGGCGGCTGGTTCGCCGCCCAGTCCCGGTTGTGGCCGCCAGTCGTGAAGATCCACCCCGACCAGGTGACGAGGTACGTGGCGAACGAGACCACCACGACCTGCACGAACGCGGGGACGGCGTCGAAGACGAACCAACGCGGACCCACTCCCCGCAGGCCGACGGGCAGGCCGCCCACACGCAGCACGGAGTCCTGGGGCTTGCGTTGCCCGACGGCGCGGCGGGCCCCGTAGTCCCACGCCACCGTCAGCAGCCCGAAGGCCGCGATGAAGAACAGGGCCGACCACTTCGTGCCGAACGCCAACCCGAACGAGAGGCCGGCGGCCCACCGCCACCAGCGCATCCCCAGCCATCCCTCGGTCAGGAGACCCCGGTCGGCGAGGGAGACCAACCTCCTGCGCGTCTGGTCGCGGTCCAGGACCAGGAAGGTGAACCCAAGCAGGAGCCAGAAGGTGAGGAAGATGTCCACCATGGCGATCCGGCTCATGGTGAAGTGCAGTCCGTCCACCGACATGACCACGCCGGCCGCGCCGCCCAGCAGGATGGACCGCGTCATGCGGATCGCCAGAATGACCAGCAGCACCACCGACAAGGTGCCGAACACCGCCGCCGCGAACCGCCACCCCACCGGTGACATCGCCGTGCCGAACGGAAGAACCCCCCAGAACCAGTCACCCAGCGCGATCATCCACTTGCCCACGGGGGGATGGACGACGACGCTGCCCCCGTCGGTGAAGATGTCCGTCTGGCCCTGCGAGAGCATGTCGTCGGCCATGTCCGCGGACTCGGCGCGCTCGTCGGGATAGTCGACGGTCTCCCGCTCGTAGCCGAACTGCCACAGTCCGAAGGCGTCCTTGGCGTAGTAGGTCTCGTCGAAGTAGATCTGGCTGGGCTCGCCCAGCCGGAAGAACCTCAGCACACCCGCGAACGCCCCGATCAGTAGGGCCGGTGCCCACCTCAGCCACCACGGGCCGGGGAGCGGAGGGGCCAGCCGGGCACGGCGAGCGGTCTCACGGTCGGCGACGGGCGGCTGAGCGGAAGAAACGGCAGTGGATGACATCGTGGCCAATACTGGAAGGAGGGACACGTCGCGGTACGCCCGGCACGGCGCCGCGGTAAACGGTATCGAAAAGAGATTATGGCGGTGGCATGGCTGAGCACACGGACATCGGCGCGAGTGGGCGACTCACCCTCGCAGGGATGCCGATCGGTCAGCCGCTCGACGCCTCCCCCCGGCTCCGCGTCGCCTTGGAGGACAGCCCGATCATCGCGGCGGAGGATACACGGCGGCTGCGGCGGTTGGCCAGCGAGCTCAAGCTGGACATCGGGCGGGCGCGGGTGCTGTCCTACTTCGAGGGAAACGAACGGGGACGCGCCCCACAACTCCTGGAGGAGCTGAAACAGGGCGTCGACGTACTCCTCGTCACCGACGCCGGAATGCCGGGTGTCTCCGACCCCGGGTACCGCCTCGTGGCCGGATGTGTCCAAGCCGACATACCCGTCACGGTAATTCCCGGCCCCTCCGCGGTGACGGCCGCACTCGCCGTGTCCGGGCTCCCCACCGACCGGTTCTGTTTCGAGGGGTTCCCGCCCCGTAAGGGGCAGGCACGACGGTTCGAGGCGCTCGCTCGAGAGCCGCGCACGATGGTGTTCTTCGAGTCGCCCCGGCGTCTCGGCCCCACCCTCGACGCGATGGCCACGGCCTTCGGACCGAACCGCTCCGCTGTCGTGTGCCGAGAGCTCACCAAGACCTTCGAGGAGGTACGCCGCGGGTCCCTGGCCGAGCTGGCGACCTGGGCTCACGAGGGCGTCCGCGGCGAGATCACCCTCGTCGTCGCCGGCGACACCGGGGAGGAGCGCGGCCCGGTCACGGTCGAGGCCCTGGCGAAGGCCGTCGCCGAACGGGAGGAGGAGGGCACCCACCGGAAACAGGCCATCGCGGAGGTGGCGAAAGAGACCGGGGTACCCAAGCGCGAGGTGTACGACGCCGTGCACAAGGGGTGAGGGCGGCGCCGTAGCCAGTCGTGCGACCCCATGTTCGTGGGGCTCCACGTCCGCATACGCGCAGCGGCAGGAAAGCAAGGGATCGCCCCTCGTCTCCGCCAGCCCCTCGGGCACTGGACATGGGGTGGCCACTGTCGCGCCGTGGCAGGCGCGGCCGGTCGACAGGTCCCGTCCGGGCGGCGGGCGCGGAACCGGGCGTCGTGGTCGCCCACACGCCTCCGCGCGCCGGCACGGCGGCCTCGGAACGCACCGCGGGGGGTGCCCGGTGTGGGCACCCCCCGCGGCCGAACTCGCTGCGGCTAGACGATCGCGCCGTCGTCCTCGTCGCGCGTGCGCTCCATCTCCTTCCGGCGCTTGGACTGGCGTTCCTTGATGACGTGTGGCGCGGCCGTGCGGTCCCACCGCTGCAACCACGCCGCCAGGGGCGCCGCGATGAACACGGTCGAGAACACACCGGCGATCAGGCCGACCAGCATCGCCACCGCGAAGTTGGTGAGCGACTCCCCACCGAAGACGGCGAGGACCGACAGGATGAACACCGCGCCGATGGTGGTGTTCACCGTCCGGGGCAGGGTGTGCAGGATCGCGGAGTTCGCGATGTCCTTGAACGATCGCTTGTCGTCCTTCGCCCACTCGTCCCTGATCCGGTCGAAGACCACGACGGAGTCGTTGACCGAGAAGCCGATGACACTCAGCATCGCGGCCAGGAACACCCCGTCGAGCGGCGCGCCGAGGAAGGTGAACAGGCCGATCACCAGCACGACGTCGAAGCCCAGCGCCAGCATAGTGGCGAGACCGAACGACCAGCGGAACCGCCAGGCGAGGTAGGCCATCTGGACCGCGAGCGCGATGCCCAGGGCGAGCAGCGCCTGGTTCCGTAGCTGGTCACCCAGGCTCGGGCCGATCATCTCGTCGGAGACCCGATCCACGTCACCACCCTCGGTGGCCAGCGCGTCCTCAATCTCCTGAGCTTCGGCGTTGTCCAGCGGGCCGGTGCGCACGGCGATGTCGCCCTCACCGGACTCCTGGACGACCGCCTGCGGGTATCCCGCGTCGGCCACGATGGTGCGGGCCTCGTCGACGTCGATCTCCTCCGACACGGAGAAGTCCATGATGCGCCCGCCGGTGAACTCCACACCGAAGTTCTTCGGCATGATCGCGATACCGGCGATCGCGACGGCGGCGATCACACCGGCGATGCTCAGCCAGAGACCACCGCGCCCCATCAGGTTGGGGTTGCGCTCCACGAGCCAGGTGCGCACCCTGCTGAACTGCGAGATTCCGGTGATGTCCGGGTGACGCTTGACCACCTTGCGACGAATCGCCCACTCGGTCAGCACCCGGGCGATGATCAGAGCGGAGACCATGGAGGCGATGGTGCCGATGGTCAGCGTCCAACCGAAGCCCTGCACCGGCCCCGACGCCAGGAAGATCAACAGGATGGCGGCGAGGATGGTGGTGATGTTGGTGTCGATGATCGCGCTCCACGCGTGCTTCGTTCCGTTCACGAAGGAACGCTGCAGGTTGGGCGGGATCGCGCGACGGCGTCGGCGGGAGCGGCCTGGCTGTTCTCCGGCCTCGGCCTCTTCCTCTGTGGCGTCCTGCATGCCGGCCGACTTGTTGGAGTCGTAGACCTGTTTCTCGCGCTGGTATTCCTCTCGCGCTCGTTCGAAGATGAGCACGTTGGCGTCGATCGCCATACCGATCGCCAGCACGAAACCGGCGAGGCCGGGCAGTGTGAGCGTCGCGCCGAGCACCACCAGGGCGCCGTAGGCGATCAGGGTGTAGCACGCCAGCGCGATCGAGGCGAGGAAGCCGACCAGTCGGTAGGCGAAGCAGATGTAGATGATGGTCAACGCGAGGCCGACCAGAGCGGCCTTCCAGCTCGCGTCGATCGCGTCCGCGCCGAGTGTCGGGCCGACGGTCCGCTGCTCGATCTGCTCGACCGGGAGCGGCAGCGCGCCACCCTCGATCAGTACCGCGAGGTCCTCCGCGCTCTCCTGGTCGAAGTTGCCGGTGATGGAGGTGGATCCCCCGGTGATACCGACACCTTCCTCGACGTCCGGGTTGACCTGGGGTGAGGAGATGACCTGGTTGTCGAGCACGATGGCGACACGGCGCCGCGGGTCGCCCGGGTCGTAGGCCGCGGCTTCACCGGTGAGCTGGGCCCACGCGTCGCGTCCGTCACCACGGAAGGACACGTTGACCATCCAGGCCGTCTGGAACTCGTCCAGGGACGCCTCCGCGCTGCTGACGTCCTCGCCCTCGATCTCCGCCGGGCCGAGCTGCAGCATCTGCCCCTCTTCGTCGGGCAGTTCGAGTTCGACGTCCTCGGGGTCGGCCGGTTCGACCGCGGGAGGCATTCCGCCTCCGCCCTGCTCCTGCTGCAGTTGCTGGAGCTCCTGGATCTGCTCCTCGGTGAGCTCGCCGCCCTCCTCCGGGGCGTCCTCGCCGCCTTCGTCCTCAGGGGAGGAGGGGGCACGCGCCTCGTCGGCCTCGTCGCCGGCGTCCTCGTCGGGGGCGTCCTCGTCCTGCGGTGGCAGGCCCTCGCCCAGCTCCTCGCCGGGCATCCCGGGCTGCTGCGCCCCCGGGTCAGCCACGCCCACGACCGGGTGGAAGGTCAGTTGCGCCGTCGTCCCCAGGATGTCGGCCGCTTCCGTCGGGTCCTGGACCCCGGGCAGCTCCACGATGATCCGGTTCTCGCCGGACCGCGTGATGGTGGACTCGGCGACACCGAGGGAGTCGATGCGCTGCCGGAGGACCTCGACCGCCTTCTCGGTGTTCTCGGCGTTCGCCTCGACCCCCGAGTCGGAGTCGTGTGTCTCCAGCACGATCTGCGTGCCGCCGCTGAGGTCCAACCCCAGTTGCGGCGGTATGTAGAGCGCGGCGCCGAGGGCGCCGAGCATGACGAGCAGGGAGAAGACCGCGCGGAGAACGCGCCCCCCCGCCCCGGATGAAGTGGACAAGACCTACGACCTTTCGCGACGAAAACCAACACGGACCCACGTGCGCGCCGCGAGGCGGATCAAGGCACGTGGATCAGAAGGACATGACCAGTGGGGGTGCGGTGTGTACGGCGGCCCGTGGCGGACCGGAACATCTCACGCGACCCCGAACCGTTGCCCCTCCGGTGGTCCGCGCTGGTGGGCGCTGGATACGTGTCCCGACGCCGGGACTTCCCCGTAGGCGTCCGTCACCCAGGTGGGGGCGAACGTGGGAAGGGGAGCGACGAACTCGCCGATGATCCCGTGGTCGGCGTGGCTGGCGGGAGACGGACGCGGATCGGCGTTCCCACCCTTCACCGCGGAGGCGGCGGAAATAACCCCGCGAAGCGGACCGACACTGGGTATGCCGCCCTGGTCCGTCGCGCTCTCAGAGGCGACCTGCCCCCGATCCGCGTGGTCCGCGTGCGCCGAGCCCGCCGTGGTCGACGGAAGCAGGACCGCCACAGCGAGCAGCAGGAGAGCGAGGGCGCGCGCCATTCGCCACCTCCTACGACACGATGACCCCAGGGAACTCGGCCCGCCCAACCCTACTGGCTCACCCGCATGCTGTGCGTTCCGCGCCTACCACCAAGGTGAACAGGTGTGCTAGCCGGCCCCGTACGTCGCTTGACCCAAGGCGCATGCACCCAGAGGATCAACGGGCAGGGGAGAGGCGTTCACCAATGGCAGCCGCCGCTGCGTCCGGAGCGGCGCCGGGAGAGGCGAGGTGTGTCTGTTATGTCGGATTCTCGAGAAGTGAAGAAATTCGGTACTTTCCAGTGGTAAGTGCGCTGGTCGGCAAGTGTCTGTTCCCCGCACGCGGGGATGGCCCAATGCCCGATTTCTAACTTCCGGTATGTGGGGCGTCTGTTCCCCGCACGCGGGGATGGCCCCGCGCGAGTCGCGTCACCCACGGGGACATGGGGGTCTCTTCCCCGCACGCGGGGATGTTCCTTTCCACCGGTAGATCAGAAAAGCGATGGTGATGTCCTCTCCCCGCGCGGGGATGGCCCCGTTCACCACCACGACCACCCCCCACCGGCGGCGTCCTCTCCCCGCGCGCGGGGATGGCCACTACCGGCTGCAACTCCCCGGTGAGGTGGGGGGTCTCTTCCCTCCGCGCGGTGATAGCCCGCCGGCCGATGCTTCACCAGATGCCTCCGATGCGGTCTCCTCCCCCCCCCGTCGGGCTGGTCCTTGGCGGGGGTCGAGGCGGTGGTACAGGGGGCCTTCGCGGTGGGTAGTGGCTTGTCGCGTGTGGCGTGCGGGTGGGGCGGTGGCCGTGTGGCGCGTCTGGGGACGGCCTAGACTTCCCTGCTGTGAGCACCAGCAAGCGCGCCGGTCAGGCCGTTCGTAACCGCAACGCACAGACACCACCACCCGCGCCCGACGCCCTGGCGGTGCGGGTGCCCGACAGCCACACCCACATGGACATGCAGTCGGCGGGGGTGGGTGAGATCATCGCCGCCGCGGCGGACGTCGGGGTGGGGCCGCTGATCCAGGTCGGTGTGGACGTCGCATCGTCGCAGTGGGCGGCGGAGCAGGCGGCGCAGTTCGACGACGTGTGGGCGGCGGTGGCACTGCACCCCAACGAGGCGCCCCGGATCGTCCACGGGGACGGAGCCGAGGGGGTCGAACCGGAGTCCACGGGATGGGCGGGCAACCAGCGACCCGCCGCGGGCAAGGAAGGCCTCGAGGACGCCCTCGCCGAGATCGACCGGCTCGCCGGACTGCCGCAGGTGCGTGCCGTCGGGGAGACCGGGCTCGACTTCTTCCGGACCGGGCCGACCGGGGTCGCCACCCAGGAGGAGTCCTTCCGGCGACACATCGAGATCGCCAAGCGGCATGACGTCGCCCTCGTGGTGCACGACCGGGACGCCCACGACGACGTCCTGCGGGTACTGGCCGAGGAGGGCGCGCCGGAGCGGGTGGTCCTGCACTGCTTCTCCGGGGACGTGCACCTCGCGCGGGCCTGCGGCGAGCGCGGCTACTACATGAGCTTCGCGGGGAACGTCACCTTCGCCAACGCCGGGGCGCTCCGTGAGGCCGCACAGGTCGCGCCAGCCGAGCTGATCCTGGTGGAGACCGACGCGCCGTTCCTCACTCCCGTGCCCTACCGCGGACGCCCCAACGCCCCCTACCTGATCCCGCTCACCCTGCGGGCCCTGGCCGCCGAGCGGGGCGAGGACGAGAACGTGCTGGCCGCCAAGGTGGCCGAGAACACGCGACGTGCCTTCGGGCTGTAGCGCGCTGTCCCGCCCGAGCGGGAACCCTGCGAAAATGGGGACGTGAGTGACAGCGACACCGGTGCATCGACGTCCACCCTGCTGACAACCGCGGAGGTGCGGCGGTTGGCCCGGGAGCTGGATCTGCGCCCCACCAAGACCCTGGGGCAGAACTTCGTGATCGACCAGGGGACCGTGCGGCGCATCGTGCGCCGTTCCGGGGTGGGGCCCGAGGACGTCGTCGTGGAGGTGGGGCCGGGCCTGGGATCGCTGACGCTCGGCCTGCTGCCCGAGGCGCGCCGGGTCACCGCCGTGGAGATCGATCCGGTGCTCGCCGGCGCCCTGCCCGGCACGGTGGAGCGGCACGCGCCCGACCTCACCGACCGGCTCGTCGTGGTGAACGCCGACGCCCTGCGTCTGGGCAGCGTGCCAGGCCCGGAGCCGACCGCGCTCGTCGCGAACCTTCCCTACAACGTCGCCGTGCCGGTGGTGCTGCACCTGCTCGAGCTCGTGCCCACGCTACGGCGGTCCCTGGTCATGGTGCAGGCGGAGGTCGCCGACCGGCTGGTCGCGGGACCGGGGTCGCGGACCTACGGTTCTCCGTCGGTGAAGGCGGCCTGGTACGCCGACGCGACCCGCGCCGGATCCATCGGCCGGGCCGTGTTCTGGCCCGCTCCCAACGTCGACTCCGCGCTGGTCGAACTCGTCCGCCGTCCACCACCGGACACCACCGCGAGCCGCGAGGACGTGTTCGACGTCATCGACGCCGCGTTCGCCCAGCGCCGCAAGACCCTCCGCTCCGCCCTCGCCCGCTGGGCGGGCAGCCCCACCGCCGCCGAGTCGGCGCTACGCACCGCCGGGATTCCCCCGAGCACCCGCGGCGAGGCACTCGACATCACCGCCTTCACCCGTATCGCTGAGGCCAAGGCGGTCGAGGGCGGCGACGAGTCGTCCTAGCCGGGTGGGCTGAGGCGCCGTCAGAGGCGTGCCCCCGCACCGGGTGGGTGCGGGCGACCTCGCTGTGGCAGGTGAATGTGCCCACCCACCGGATGAATGTGGGCGAACTTCCCTGGGTGCGGAGAAATCCTGGTGGGGGAGGTACCTCGCGTGGGCTCGGGGGTCGGAAGGCTCGGCCTAGTTGGTCTCGGACACGCGGTCGGGGACGGGGATGCGGGCGCCGTCGCTGGTCTCGTTGCCGCGGAGGACGAGGTGTTCGGGGGTCTGGCCGTCCTCGATGAGGAAGACGATCGTGCCCTGGCCGTAGTCCCCGGGGCGTAGAGGCTCCCAGAGGGTGTCGTCGTCCTCGGTGGCGGGCCGCTCCGCAGGGTACTCCTGGTTGTCGGTTTCCAGGGACTGCCACTCGTGCTGGAGCCGCGTGGTGTCGCTGGAGATGTTCTCGACCTCGACCGTGAACCGGCAGAACGAGCCGTTCTCCGAGGAGAGGACACCGTGGGACTCGAGCCCACACTGTGCCTCGGCGACGGTGAAGGTCATCCAGGGGTCGCTCTCCCTGCTGGGGAACGCGCCCTCTTCCTCGGGCTCCTGCTCGGGCGGCGGGGCGTCCTGCTCGTCGTCCTGGGCGGCGCCGGCGGACTCGTCGTCCTGCCACGGGAGCGCGATCTGTCCGCTCATGCCCAGCCAGGTGAACAGGATGACGAACACCAGGAGCAGGACGCTGCCGACGATCGCGCCGGCGGTGAGCCAACGGATGCGCCGCTTCTCCGGGTCGACCGGCTTGTTCTGCTGTGGGACGGGCGGTATGTAGGGCTGACCAGGGTGGGCGTGGCCACCGTTCTGTCCCTGGCCGGGCTGAACGATGGGCACGGGGCCCGTCTGGTTGGGGGGGACCACCGGAAACTGACCCGTGTTACGCGCCGCCTGGTGTCCCGCGGGTACGGGTTGGCCGGGCTGGCCCTGCTGGCCGGGACCGGGCGGACCCGGGGGCGGTGGTTGGACCGGGGGAGCGGGGCGTTGCATCGCCTGGCTCTGGTTCGCGGGCATCCCCGGAGGCGGCCCCGGTGGGGGCGGTCCGGTCGGATGGGCACCGTAGGGCGCGGGGGCGTACGGCCCGCCAGGCATGGGGCCACCCATGGGGGGCGCGCCCGGCGGCATGGGGGGCAGGTTGGGCCGCCACGACTGGTGCAACGCGTGGCTCACCAGGGCGTTGGGGTCGTTGGGGTTGCTCTCGCCCCCACCCCCGGCCAGCTCCAGCAGGAGGTCCTGAGCCTTGGGCCGCCGCTCGGACTCCTTGGACAACGCCGCCCGCACCAACCGGTCCAGCGGACTGTCCAGCGCCCCGAGCTGCGGCTCGGCGAAGAGCACCCGCTTGCCCAGGGTCATGGCGTCGCCGTTGCCGAACGGGTGGCTCCCGGTGCCCGCGTAGGCCACCAGACATCCCCACGCGAAGATGTCGGCCTTCGTGGTGACCGTCTCCTCCAGCAACTGCTCCGGTGCCATCCAGCCGGGGCTGCCCATGACGATGCCGGTCTGCGTGTGATTGGAGTGCGTGTTCAGCGCGCGGGCGATGCCGAAGTCGATGACGCGCGGACCGGACAGCGACAACAGCACGTTCGCCGGCTTCAGGTCGCGGTGTACCAGCCCCGCACCGTGAATCGCGGCCAACGCGGCGGCGATCCCCAGAGCGAAGCCGTGCAGGGTGCTGGAGTCCAGCGGCCCGTTCTCCACGATGTGCTCGGCGAGCGCGGTGCCGGAGATGTACTCGGTCACCATGTAGGGACGGTTCTCGAAGGTGCCGTGGTCCAGCACCTTCGCCGTACAGAAGGAGGCGACGCGTCGCGCGTTCTCCATCTCGTCGCGGAACCGGGCCCGCGTCGCCTCGTCGAAAGCGAGCTCCGGGCGGATGACCTTGATCGCGACGAGGGACTCGCGTTCGGAGGAGCGGCCGAGATAGACGGTGCCCATGCCACCACTGCCCAGGCGCCCAGCAAGGACGTAGGGGCCGATGGCGGCCGGATCTCCGGCGGCCAACGACTCCAGGTTCTTAGGGAGCCCATCCGAGGCCAAGCGACCCTCCCGACGGTCAGGGCGACTCTGGTGGATATACGTCCCTACTCGGCGACGCTCAGATCACACCGCTGCGTTCTCGTCTCGTGCGCTAGGTACGACGCTGCTCCCTCTCCGGTCGTTTCATGTGACGGTTCCAAGGGACGCACCTCACGAATCCCCCTGCAGCCGTCGTTAGCACTCAGAAGTTACCCTTCTGGCCCCAAAGGTAGCGGTGATTGGTGCGCTACACCCACCCGTGAGACCTCATCTGGACGTGCGAGATCGGCACGGTACCGGCTACACATGGATTTTCCCACACCGGTCGGGATCTGGTGGTCGCCCGCCGCGGCGGCCGACCCAGGGGCGACACTCTAGGATGATGGACCCGTGACCTCCTCTTCCAGCCCCGTACGTGTGCGCGTCCCCGCCAAGGTGAACCTACGCCTGGCCGTCGGGCCCCCGCGCGGCGACGGCTTCCACCCACTGGTCAACGTCTTCCACGCGGTGTCGCTGTTCGACGAGCTCGACGCACGCCTCGCCGACCCGAGTGGTGACTTCGTCACACTCAGCGTTGAAGGGGCGGGCGCGGGTGTTCCGCTGGGGGCCGACAATCTGGTCGTCCGCGCGGCGGAACTGCTCGCAGCCGAGACGGGGAACGGGCGGCCCGTGGCGATCCGCCTGCACAAGGCCATCCCGGTCGCGGGAGGCATGGCGGGCGGTAGCGCGGACGCCGCCGCGGCGCTCCGAGCCTGCGACGCGCTGTGGGAAACCCGCCTCGGCGACGCGGAGCTGAACGAGTTGGCCGCTCGGCTCGGCAGCGACGTGCCGTTCGCGCTGCTGGGCGGTACCGCCGAGGGCACCGGTCGCGGGGAGCACCTCACGCCGTTGCCGACCGAGGGCCGGCTGGATTGGGTGTTCGCCCTGGCCGACGGTGGCCTGTCCACCGCGGAGGTTTACCGGGTCTACGACGAGATGTACCCGGAGGCGCCCGCGCCCACCTCCGACGCGGCCCTGGCGAAGGCCCTCGCCGAGGGGGATCGGGACGCTGTCGGCCGCGCGCTCAGCAATGATCTGCAGGACGTGGCGGTGTCCCTGCGTCCCGACCTTGGGGTCACGCTGGACGCGGGACGTTCGGCCGGCGCGTTGGGGGCGTTGGTGTCCGGGTCGGGGCCGACCTGTGCCTTCCTCGCCGACAGTCCGACACACGCCGCGGAACTCGCCGAGAGGCTGGAGGCGGGAGGTCACTGCGCCCGCGCCGTGACGGCACAGGGGCCCGTCCCGGGAGCCACGATCGTCGCTCCCTGAGCGGCCGTCACCTCCCGCGTTCGAGCCGGAAGCGGTGTCCGTCCGGAACCCGCACCGTCGGTTCCGGCCCCTTTCAGCGCCGGAAGAACGTCCCCGCCGCCGTGGCGATGCCCTCGACGTCCAGGCCGTGCGCGGTGTCGTGTTCCTCGGGGGTGCCGTACCGGCGCAGCTCCATGTCCCGGCTCACGCCGAGGCCGAGCTGCCGGTGTGGATGGTCCCGCAGCGCAGCGGCGATCTCGTGGGCGGAGGTGCCGGCGAGATACGGCTCCACGACGAGGACGTCGGCCGTCCCCGCCGCCGCGACCGCGCGGTTGAGGCCGGCGCGGTCGAAGGGGCGCACGGTCGAGGTGTACAGGACCGTCACGTCCAACTCCCGCGTCGCGGTGAGGACCCGGTCGAGCATCGGCCCCACCGCCACAACCACACCCGCGCTGTGCGCCGAACCTTCCCGCACCGTGACCAGGTTCGGCCCCCAGGAGTGGGACGCGGCGTTGCCCCGCGAGGACAACCGGACGTAGACCCGCTCGTCGGAGGCCAACGCGGAGAGGACGTGGGCGTCGGCCTCCTCGGCGTGACCCGGCACGTGGACGGTCCATCCCGGCAGCGTGTCGAGTAGAGCCACGTCGCCCGGCGCCATATGGGTTCGTCCGGCGGCCGAGACGTCGTAGGACCCGCCGATTCCCACCACCACCGCCCCCACGCCTTGGTGGCCGAGATCGAGCTTGAGCTGTTCGAAGGGTCGTTCCACGAGGAAGGACGAGAAGGTGTGGACCACCGGGCGCATCCCGGTCAGGGCCAGGCCACCGGCCGCGCTCACGAGGAGCTGTTCGCGGATCCCCACGTTGATGACACGATGCGGATGCCTGCCGGCGGCGCGGGCGTAGCGGTCCGTGGAGATGTCGGCGAGGAGGACGGCGACGCGCTCGTCGTCGTCCATGGCGTGGCTGATCACCGAGGCGGTGGAATCCCGCATGGGCGTGGGGCTCAGCGGGCGCGGCGGCAGGACGGGGATGGACATCAGGAGTTCCTCTCGACTTCGGCCACCACGACGAGCGGCTGTCGCGGGTGGGGTTGGGTGAACGCGTGCGCGAGCGCGTCGTGGTCGCGTCCGTTCACCACGTGGGCGGTCCAGCCCTCCGCGGTGAACCGGCTGGCGATTCCGCCTGGCCAGCCGTGGGTGGCGGAGCCGTTGTCGATCACGATTGTGGTGAGGCCGCCGAGCTCGAGGCGACCCGCGAGCTGGATCGCCTCCAGGTTGCTGCCCTCGTCCAGTTCGGCGTCGCCGACCAGGACGAACACTCGCGGCTCCGGCGCGGTGTGTTTCGCGGTCCGCGTCGTGGTCAGTCCCTGTGCGCGCAGGCCCAGCGCCGTACCGACCGCGAGCCCCAGACCGTGGCCGAGGGACCCGCTGCTGATCTCCACCCCGGGCACGAGAGCCCGGTCAGGGTGCTGGCCGAGGGGAGAGTCGAACTCCGACCATCGGCGGAGGGTGCCGAGATCGAGGAACCCCTTCGCGGCGAGCACGGCGTAGTAGGCCATCGGCCCGTGTCCCTTGGACAGCAGGAAGCGATCCCGCTGTGGGTCGTCGACTCGGTCGGGTGAGACATTGAGGATCCGGTCGTAGAGCACCCAGAGCACGTCCAGTGTGGAGGTGGCCGCTCCTTGGTGCTTCTCGTCGCCTGTCATCAGTCCGATCAGCGTTGGAAGGTCGGCGTAACGGGAGAGGACCGCCGGCGAAGCAGCTTGTGGTGTCATAGGACCAGAATGGAACCTCTACCGAACTTGAAGTCAAGCTGGTAGTTTCCTCTACATGTCCAAATCCTGGCTCACGATCGGCCAAGTCGCCGAACGCAGCGGACTGGCGAGCAGCGCCCTGCGTTTCTACGAGGACAAGGGCCTCATCGCCTCGGAACGGTCCGCCGGCAACCAACGCCGGTACCCACGCCACGTGCTGCGCCGGTTGGCGTTCATCAGCGCCGCCCAGCGCGTGGGACTCACCCTGGTCCAGATCCAGCAGGCCCTGGACAGCCTGCCCGAGGGGAGAACACCCACCACACGGGACTGGGCCATGCTCTCCCAGGAGTGGCGGGGAGAACTCGATCGGCGCATCGACGCGCTGCAGCGGCTCCGCGACCGCCTCAGCGGCTGTATCGGCTGCGGTTGCCTGTCCCTGACCTCCTGCAGCATCAACAACCCAGGCGACGAGAGCTTCGCGCAGTACGGCCCGGGTGCCCACTCGCTGATGCCCGGGGGAGACTAGGTCCACGACGGGGATGGTCCGGTCACGGTCCGGTGGCAGCGAGAATGGGATCGATGAATCTGGTCAACCTGCAGGACGTTTCCCTCGCCTACGGTCCGCTCGTGCTCCTCGACGACATTTCTCTGGGAGTCGCGGCGGGCGAACGGATCGGCGTCGTGGGACGCAACGGCGGGGGAAAGTCCACCCTGCTCTCGGTGCTCACCGGCCGCACCACCCCCGACAGCGGGCAGGTGGTGCACACCCGGGGGCTCCGCATGGGCTACCTCGCCCAGGGGGACGCCTACCCCGAGTCCACCGTGGGCGAGTTCGTGCTCAGCGGCCGTGCCGAACACGAGTGGGCCGCCAACGCCGGCATCCGTGGCATCCTCAACGGGCTCCTCGGTGGGTGGGACCTGTCCACCTCCATGAGTTCGCTCTCCGGAGGGGAACGCCGACGCGCCGCCCTCGCCCGACTCCTCGTCGACGAACACGACCTGATCGTGCTGGACGAGCCCACCAACCACCTCGACATCGAGGTCATCTCCTGGCTCGCGGAACACATCCGTGACCGTGCCGAGGCCGTGGTGGTCGTCACCCACGACCGCTGGTTCCTGGACGCGGTCTCCAACCGCACCTGGGAGGTCGTGGACGGCCGGGTGGAACGGTACGAGGGCGGGTACGCCGCCTACGTCCTGGCCAAGGCCGAACGGCAACGCATCGCCGCCGCGACCGAGGAACGCCGCCAGAACCTGATGCGCAAGGAGCTGGCCTGGCTGCGGCGCGGCCCACCCGCCCGGAGCTCCAAGCCGAAGTTCCGGGTCGACGCGGCCAACGCGCTGATCAGCGACGTGCCGCCGCCCCGTGACACCGTGGAGCTGGTCCGGTTCGCCACCGCGCGCCTGGGCAAGACCGTCATCGACGTCGAGAACGCCACCGTCCGTGCGGGCGAGCGCGTGCTGCTGCGCGACCTGACCTGGCAGCTCGGCCCCGGCGACCGGGTGGGGCTCCTCGGGGTGAACGGCTCGGGAAAGACGTCCCTGCTGCGGATCCTCGCCGCGGAGACCGAGCCCGCCTCCGGGCGGGTGCGCCTGGGCAAGACCGTGAGCT
This sequence comes from Spiractinospora alimapuensis, assembly GCF_018437505.1. Lineage (NCBI taxonomy): Bacteria > Bacillati > Actinomycetota > Actinomycetes > Streptosporangiales > Nocardiopsidaceae > Spiractinospora > Spiractinospora alimapuensis. The sequence continues at coordinate 4,640,761 of NZ_CP072467.1, forward strand.
TGGCCCACCTGTCCCAGGGGCTGGCGGAACTGGATCCCACCACGCGTCCACTAACCGCGGTGGAGGAGATCCGATCTCGCATCCAGCTCGGCGACAAGGAGTACTCCGCGAGCCAGATGCTGGAGCGGTTCGGGTTCCGGGGTGAACGACAGTGGACGCCGATCCGCGACCTGTCGGGCGGGGAACGCCGCCGCCTCCAGCTCCTGCGGCTGCTCATGGGCGAACCCAACCTGTTGCTGCTCGACGAGCCCACCAACGACCTCGACATCGAGACCCTGACCGAGCTGGAGGACCTCCTCGACGGGTGGCCTGGATCGCTCGTGGTGGTCAGCCACGACCGGTATTTCCTCGAGCGCGTGAGCGACGACGTGTGGGGCCTGTTCGGCGACGAACGCCTCACCCACCTCCCCGGCGGCGTCGACGAGTACCTGCGCCGTCTGGAGAGCCGCCCCGCGCCCGGCGCGGTCACCACCGGGAGTGGCGGCCCGGCGAAGGAGCCGGCGGAGCCGGGGCAGGCCAGCGGCCCCACGGCCGCCGAGCAGCGAGCCGCGCGCAAGGAGATGCAACGCGTCGAACGCCGCCTGGAACGTATCGCCGGCCGGGAGACCGAGCTCCACGAACTCATGGCCGCGGCGGCCGAGGACTACACCCGCCTGGCCGAACTCGACACCGAACTCAAGACCCTGAGCGAGGAGAAGCAGGTCCTCGAGGAACAGTGGCTCACCGCCGCCGACTCGATCGGCGAATGACCCCCCACCGGGATCTCTCCGCTTCCAACCGGTGGGGGCGCACATTGACCCGCTATGGCGGGTGAACCAGCCCCCACACCTGTCGATGAATCACATCCCGGGCTGCCCTGCGCCGGCCGCGGAGAGTGGGCGGCGTTCGCCCCCTCTGGAAGGCCGGTGGGTGCCATCGACCCTGCGCTGGCGGGTGGGAGTGCACCCCCATCCGATGGATGTGGCTCGATTCTGACGGGGGCGGAGAAATCTCGGTAGGGGGTCAGCGGGGTAGCTCGCCGCGGAACACCTCGGCGATGAGCTGGCCGCCGGCGTCGTTGGTGTGGATGTCCGGGCCCAGGGCCGTGTCACACATCCACGTGTAGTCGCAGATCATCTGGACGTTGGTCGGGAGACCGGTGTCGGACTCCGACTCCTCGTCGTTGTCCCACTCGAACTCCCTCGCCACGTCGGCCAGGTCGACGTCGTTGGCGGCGTAGGCGTCGGCGATCTCGTCGTTCAGCTCCGCGAGGACCTCGTTTCCGTACTCGGCGAGGGCCTCACCCGTGAGCGGGGCGTCCTCGTCCTCCCCGGCGGTCTCGTCGTCGGACGCGGCGTCGGCGTCCTCATCGGTCGGTTCGTCCTCGGTGAGGGAGGCGACCACGAACGGGTTGTAATAGTTCATCCCGACGATCTGGACGTCGTCGCCCGCGGCGTCGCGAACCCGTTCCACGATGTCCGGCAGTTCGGAGTGGAGCCGGTCGAGCCCCTCGTCGACGCACTCCTCGTCGATGGTGAAGGCGTCGCCGTCCTCCTCCACACAGATCGTGAAGTTGTTGGCCCCGACGCCCAGAGTGACCAACCGCAGGCTGTCCCGGTTGTCCTCCATGAAGGCCTCGGCGGCCTCGAGCTGGGAGCCCTCGTCGTAGTGACAGAACTCCGAGCCCTCCAGCATCGAGGTGGTGTCTTCGCCAGGGCAGCCCATGGACTCGTGATCGAGCGTGGAGTCGCTGCCGTACAGGGACCGGTACAGCACCTCCGGGTAACCGTAGGGGGTCTCCCCGCCCCCGGACTCGTCGGGCTGGAAGCCGACGGCCAGGGAGTCACCGAGCGAAAGATAGGTGTCCTTCTCCAGCCCTTCGGCGTCGGCGGGCGAACACGCCGCCAACACCAGTACTCCCGCGGTCGCGAATCCAGCTATGTCCCGGCGCATGGTCACACCTCAACCTCGTCACTGAAACCAACGGATGAACGCGCGCCCCGCACGCGGCGCACGGGTTCGGGTGCGCCGCGACGTCAGTCAGCTTCGCGGATCGGAGGGCTCGACGTCGAGAGGGGACAGCAGCGACCGCAACAACGTTGCCAGTTCGGTACGCTGACGCTCCGTCATGTCCCCCAGTAGCGACTTCTCGTAGTCGATCAGGTCGGACAGCGCGGCGTCGACGCGGGAACGCCCCCGCGGCGTGAGCTGGACCAGCACTCCCCGGCGGTCCGCCGGGTCGGGGCGACGCTCGACCAGGCCGGCCATGGCCAGGCGGTCGATCCGGTTGGTCATCGTCCCCGAGGTCACCAGGGTGGCCCGCAGGAGTCTCCCCGGGGTGAGTTGGTAGGGGTCGCCGGAGCGGCGGAGCTCACTGAGAACGTCGAACTCCCAGGGCTCCAGGTCGTGCTCGGCGAAGATCTGCCGACGCGCCCGGTCGAGGTGGCGTGCGAGCCGGGAGATGCGGCTCAGGACATGGAGGGGTTGGACGTCAAGATCGGGTCGTTCCGAGGTCCACGCCTCGACTAGCCCATCCACCTCATCGCGCATAACCCCAGCTTATATCTTGATATCGAGATATAAGAGCCGGTTCACTCATCTTTTCTCTTGCGAGACAGCCCCGGCTTCTTGTCCATGTGCGACAGCCCGTTCCACGCGAGGTTCACCAGATGCGCCGCGACGACCTCCCGCTTGGGCTTGCGGACCTCCAACCACCACTGTCCCGTCAACGCGACCATACCCACGAGTGACTGGGCGTACAGCGGAGCCAGCTTGGGATCGTAGCCCCGGGACCGGAACTGTTCCGCCAGCACGTGCTCCACCCGGGAGGCGAGTTCGCTGATCAGGCTGGCGAAGCTGCCCGTCCCCGAGGCGGCGTGCGAGTCCCGGGTCAGGATCCGGAAGCCGTCGCTGCGCTCCTCGACGTAGCGCAGGAGCGCGAGCGCCGCCCCCTCCAACTGCGCACGCGCGTCGTCGGAGTCGGCGATGGCCGTGCTCACCATGCTCAGCAGGGCCTGCATCTCGCGGTCGACCACGACGGCGTAGATGCCTTCCTTCCCGCCGAAGTGCTCATAGACGACGGGGCGCGTCACACCGGCGCGAGCGGCGATCTCCTCGATGGACGCGCCCTCGTAACCGCGATCGGCGAACAGTCTCCGGCCGATGTCCAGCAATTGTTCTCGGCGCTGTCGGCCGGTCATCCGCTCCTTGCGGGAACGGGAGGTCTGCTCGCTCACGGCTCCCATAATGGCCGATTATTCTTCCACACGCTTGGCGGCGAGTCTTTCGGTGTTGGGCCAGCGTACGGTGTGGGCCCAGTTGAGTTTTTCGAAGAGCCAGATGACGCGGGCGGAGATGTCGATTTGGCCTTTGAGTACGCCGTGGCGTGCGCAGGTGGGGTCGGCGTGGTGGAGGTTGTGCCAGGACTCTCCGAAGGAGGGGATGGCGAGCCACCAGACGTTGCGGGACCGGTCGCGGACGGCGAAGTTCTCCTCGCCGATGGTGTGGCAGATGGAGTTCACCGACCACGTCACGTGGTGCAGGAGGGCGATGCGCACCAGGCTTCCCCAGAAGAACGCGGTGAGCGCGCCCCACCACGACATCGTCACCAGACCACCGATGAGGGCGGGGGCGAGGAGCGAGACCAACGTCAGCGGGATGAACAGCTTGTCCACCCGGGCAATGTCACGGTCCTTCAGCAGGTCCGGCGCGAAGCGCTTGGGCGAGGTCTTCTCCTCGCTGAGGAACAGCCATCCCATGTGGGCGTAGAAGAGGCCTTTGGCGACGGAGCGCCAGTCGTCGCCGAACCGCCAGGGTGAGTGCGGGTCACCCTCGGCGTCGGCGTACTTGTGGTGCCGCCGGTGGTCCGCCACCCACTTGACCACACTGCCCTCGACGGAGAGGCTTCCCGCCACCGCCAGCGCGATCCGCAGGGGACGCTTGGCCTTGAAGGAGCCGTGGGTGAAGTACCGGTGGTAACCAACCGTCACACCGAGCCCGCTGATCAGGTAGAACACCGCCGCGATGATCACGTCGGTGAGTGTCAGCCCCCAACCCCAGGCGAAGGGCACCGCGGCGATCAGGGCCAACAGCGGGACCAGGACGAAGAAGAAGACGGTGACGCGCTGCGCGCGACTGGTCCCCTCGGGGTCGAGATCGGGGTTCGCGGCGGGGGCTGTCGCCGCGCCGGCGGAGGGCTCGGGGGCGGTTGTCGTCACAAGGGCACCTCGGGATCCTTCGTGGCCGCGCGTCCCGGAATGCCCGTGCGCCCGGCTGGCGAATCTATACCTACGTAACTGTAACCTACAGCCGTGTAGGTCGGACAGTGTCGGACAGAAGAGGCGCGCGACCAGGGCGAGCCATGGGCATCGGGGCCGAGCCCGAGTGTCGGCAGCGGTGTTCACGCCTGGCGCCGCGCGGGCGCCGCGTGGGGGAGGTACGGATAAGGCGGCGCGCCGGATCCCCAGGTCGTGTCGGGCGCCTCCTTGTGGGAGATGGCACAACACCCAGGCGCCGGCCACCGGCGGGTGGAGTCCCCGACACCGGCGGGACGTTCCCGCCACCCCACGAACGTGGCCTCCGTCCCGGGAAACCGAGTCCAGGTTTTGGGGCGCAAAGCGCTATGGTGGTTCCTGCTTCGTCGCCGCGCGCGACGGCGCGGTCCCGGGTGGTCTAATGGCAAGACGTCAGCCTTTGGAGCTGTGAGATCTAGGTTCGAGTCCTAGCCCGGGAGCCCCCATCGTGTATCCAGGGCGGTCCTCGGTCGCCATGATCGTCCCCGTGTATCCTGCGTGTGTTGGCCCTCGGCGGGCGTCTGTTCGCCTGCGCGCCAACCGGTGTTCACTGGCGAATGCCGAGGTCAAACGCTTCCGGCGCATCGGGGCGCCGGACATGCGCGATTCCACCAGCGACACGAGGAGTCTCCGCCTTGAGCGCGAGCCGCCCCGCAGCCGTCATCGTCCTCGCCGCGGGTGAGGGCACCCGGATGAGATCCCGGACGCCGAAAGTCCTCCACGAGATCTGCGGCCGCAGCCTGGTCGCACACGTGCTCGCCGCCGCCGCCGAGCTCGCTCCGCAACGGACAGTGGTCGTGGTCGGGCACGAGCGCGAACGCGTGTCCGCGCACGTCGACGAGGTCGCCCCGGGCGTCACCACCGCCGTGCAGGACAAGCAGAACGGGACCGGACACGCGGTCCGCATGGCCTTGGACTCCCTGGCAGGGGACGACACGACGCCGGCCGACGCGCTCAGCGGCACCGTGGTGCTCTGCTACGGCGACACGCCGCTCCTGCGCGGCAGGACGCTCGGCGACCTCGTGGCCGCGCATGAGGCCGGCGGGAACGCCGCCACCGTGCTGAGCGCCCACCTGGACGACCCGACGGGATACGGCCGGATCATCCGTGACTCCTCCGGAGCCTGCGCGGGCATCGTCGAGGAGGCGGACGCCACGGCCGACCAGCGCGCCATCACGGAGATCAACTCCGGCATGTACGCCTTCGACGGAGCCGCGCTCGCCGCGGTGGTGCAGCGGCTGAGCACTGACAACGCCAAGGGCGAGGAGTACATCACCGACACCGTGGCCCTGCTGCGCGGAGACGGGCTGCGGGTGGGGGTCTCGGTGGCCGAGGACGCCGGCGAGATCGAGGGCGTCAACGACCGTGTCCAGCTCGCCGCCGCCAGAGCCAGCCTCAACCGCCGCCTACTGGAGACCCACATGCGCGCGGGGGTGACGGTCGTCGACCCCGCCAGCACGCTCGTCGACGTCGACGTGACGATCGGCCAGGACGCGGTCATCGAGCCGCAGACCCAGCTCCTGGGCGGGACCGTCGTCGGTGACGAGGCCCACGTCGGTCCGGGGGCACGCCTCACGGACACCGCGGTCGGCGCCGGAGCCACCGTGTCCCACACGGTCGCCGAGGGCGCCGAGATCGGCGAACGCGCCGTCGTGGGGCCCTACTCCTACCTCCGCCCCGGCGCACGTCTCGGGGGCCGGGCCAAGGTCGGCACCTTCGTCGAGGTGAAGAACTCCAACGTCGGTGAGGGGACCAAGATCCCGCACCTGACCTACGTGGGCGACGCCGACATCGGCAAGGAGGCGAACATCGGCGCGTCGTCGGTGTTCGTCAACTACGACGGCGTGCACAAGAACAGGACCGTCGTGGGGGACCACGCGCGGACCGGTAGCGACACGATGTTCATCGCCCCCGTCAACGTGGGGGACGGCGCCTACACCGGCGCGGGGACGGTGGTGCGCGAGGACGTCCCTCCGGGGGCCCTCGCGGTGTCGGAAGGGCATCGACAGCGCAACATCGATGGATGGGTGCGCAGTCGGCGCCCGGGTACGGCCGCCGCGGACGCGGCGGAGCGTGCCACCAGCGCCGAGGACTGACAGTGAATGAGGGGGAAAGATTTTGACCGGCATAGAGGCCGCGGGTCAGAAGAAGATGATGCTCTTCGGTGGGCAGCATCATCCACAACTGACCGAAGACGTGGCCGGTCAGCTGGGCATCGATGTGACGCCGACGAGGTTCGAGCGGTTCGCCAACTCCGAGATCTTCGTGCGGTACCTGGAGTCCGTTCGCGGATCTGACGCCTTCGTCATCCAGGCGCATTCCGACCCCGTCAACGAAGCCATCATGGAGCAGTTGATCATGGTGGACGCGCTCAAGCGGGCTTCGGCGAAGCGCATCACGGTCGTGACACCGTTCCTGGGCTACGCGCGGCAGGACAAGAAGCACCGTGGGCGGGAACCGATCTCCGGTCGTCTGGTGACGGACCTCTTCCGTACCGCGGGCGCCGACCGTCTGATGGCGATCGACCTGCACACCGACCAGATCCAGGGGTTCTTCGACGGCCCCGTCGACCACCTGTTCGCGCTGCCGATCCTGGCCGACTACGTCGAGGCCAAGCTCTCCAGCTCCGAGGTCACGATCGTGTCCCCCGACGCGGGGCGCATCCGGACCGCGGACCGGTGGGCCGACCGCCTCGGTGCCTCCCTGGCCTTCATCCACAAGCGTCGTGACCCCGACATCGCCAACGAGGTGCGGGTGCACGAGGTGGTGGGCGACGTCTCCGGCCGCAGTTGCGTCCTCGTCGACGACATGATCGACACCGGTGGCACCATCGTGAAGGCCGCCGACGCGCTATTCGAGTACGGAGCGCGGGAAGTGATCGTCGCGGCGACCCACGGCGTGCTGTCCGGACCGGCGGCGAAGCGACTTCAGGACTCCAAGGTGTCGGAGGTCGTCATCACCAACACCCTCCCGATCCCGCCCGAACGTCAATTCGATAAGCTGACCGAACTCAGCATCGCCCCCCTCCTTGCCCGTGCCATAGAGCAGGTCTTCACCGACGGTTCGGTGACGAGCCTCTTCGACGGGGCCAGCTGACGGACCAGCGCCGCGTCACGCCACATGTGCTGAGCTCTCCGGGAACACGTTAGACTTGTGCGGGCGTCTGCGCCCGATCGGGTTCGTGTTCCCGCCCAGCGCCTGCGATGGCGCGGCGAGGCCGTTGTTGCCCCCGTACGGGTTTTGTCCCATTAGGAGTTCCCTCTCCCGCATGCGCGGGATGAATCAGACCGAGGAGTATTGCCGTGTCAGAGGTACGCATCAGCGCCGAGACGCGCACCGAGTTCGGTAAGGGCGCCGCCCGTCGCGTCCGCCGCGCGGGCAAGGTGCCGGCCGTCCTCTACGGCCACGGCACAGAGCCGCGGCACATCGCACTGCCGGGCCACGACCTGATGCTCGCCCTCAAGACACCGAACGTTCTGCTTCGCCTGGACGGCATGGACAAGGACAACCTTGTTCTGCCCAAGGCCGTGCAGCGGGACGCCATCAAGGGCTTCCTGGAGCATGTTGACCTGATCGTGGTCAAGAAGGGCGAGAAGGTCACCGTCGATATCCCGCTCCACCTCACCGGCGAGATCGCCTCGGGCGGAGTGCTGAACCAGGAACTGGTCAGCCTGGAGATCGAGGCCGAGGCGACGCACATTCCGGAGTCCATCGAGTTCTCCGTCGAAGGCCAGGAGGTCGGGGCGCACATCACCGCCGCCGACATTCCCCTCCCGGCTGGTGCGACGCTGCAGACCGATGGTGAGGCCCTGGTCCTCACCATCGCCGCGGAGCGTTCGGACGAGGAGCTTGAGGCCGAGCTCACCACCGAGGAGGGCGCCGAGCCCGCCACGGCTGGTGAAGAGGAGTCCGCGTCGGAGTCCGCTGAGTAATCCCCTGAGGGGTCACCGCGATCGCGGAGGTGACGCAGGTGGTCGGTGCATGGATCCGTGGCCTCCTGCGTCGCCCGGACGATCCGGGAGAAGGAGGCGCCGGGGCGATGGGCTCCGACTCCGACGACCGGTGGCTGGTGGTGGGCCTGGGCAACCCTGGTCCGCGCTATGCCGGCAACCGTCACAACGTCGGGCACATGGTGCTCGATGTCCTGGCTCAGCGTTCGAGTGAGCGCTGGAAGGGGCACAAGACACGGACAGACGTCGCTGTGGTCAGGATCGAGGGCGTGCCCACGGTCCTGGCCAAGCCGCGTTCCTACATGAACGTCTCTGGCGGCCCCGTCGCGGGCGTCAGCGACTTCTTCTCCGTTCCCGTGGACCGGGTGGTCGTGGTCCACGACGACATGGACATTCCCTTCGGCGCGATCAAGATCAAGCGCGGGGGAGGCGCGGGCGGGCACAACGGCCTGCGGTCCATCTCCAAATCGTTGTCCGCCCCCGACTACGTGCGGGTTCGATTCGGAGTGGGGCGTCCGCCCGGCTCCCAGGACGCGGCGGACTACGTGCTGCGCGACTTCTCCTCCACGGAGCGCAAGGAGCTCGACGTCGAGCTGGAGCGGGCCGCGGACGCGGTGGAGGCCGTGTTGGCCCATGGCGTGGAGAAGGCGCAGAACACCTTCCACGGTTCCTGATCCCCACTCTCGGGTGGGGTCTCCCTTGGCGGAGCTCCGAGTACGCCCTGGTCGCCGCCGCCGAGTTCGTCGTCAGCACTCCTCGGTCGGCCGTGCGCCCTTCGGTGCGATCCCCGGAACCCCGGTTTCCTCGCGTGGATCTCCGGATCGGCACACCTCCCACAATTACTGTGTGCGATCATATTGCTACACAAAGGCAGGATTCTGTGGGGGGAATCGAGCGTTGGGAGGTGTGATGGTCGTGGTGAAACGTACGTCCCTGGGGGGTATCCGTGCGATGGGACGTATGAGCGCGATCTACGTTACGTTGAGAGCCGGTCGTTCGCGCTGTTTCGGCCGCTATGACCGGGATGGTGGATCCGTGTGCCGATCGGGATTGGGCTAGGTAGGGCAGGTGAGCGGTATCCGTAACGACCATGAGGTGGCTCGGGACTTGGCTACCGAGGCCGGCCAGCACCTGTTGCGTCTGCGGGCTCGTCAGGGGTTCGACGAACCCGACGTCCTGCGAACCCTGGGTGATCGCCTCTCGCACGAGTTCCTCTTCTCGGCGCTGGAGCGACTTCGCCCCAGTGACCCGGTGCTGTCGGAGGAGGGGGTCGTTGACGACCCCAGTCGCCTGACCGCACGGAGGGTCTGGATCATCGACCCCCTGGACGGGACCCGGGAGTTCGCGGAGCCCGGGCGCAGCGACTGGGCCGTCCACGTCGCCCTGTGGGAGGCGGGCGACCTGGTCGCCGGGGCGGTCGCCCTCCCGGCCCAGGGCAGCACCCTGTCCACCGTCGATCCGCCGTGGCTTCCGGGGGAGCGTCCGGCCGAGCAGCGACTGCGGATCACGGTCAGTCGCACCCGGCCGCCGGAGTTCGCGCGACGGATCGCCACCCAGTTGGGGGCGGAGCTGGTGCCCATGGGGTCCGCGGGGGCGAAGATCTGCGCGGTGCTCCTGGGCATCGCCGACATCTACCTGCACTCGGGGGGACAGCACGAGTGGGACAGCGCGGCTCCGGTAGCCGTCGCTCGGGCCGCGGGGCTGCACACGTCCCGCATCGACGGAAGTCCGTTGACCTACAACCAGCCGGACGCCTCGCTGCCGGACGTCCTGGTGTGCCGGCCCGAACTCGCGACGACGTTGCTGGCGAGCATCCAGTCCTGCGCGAACACCGAAAACAGCGCGTGAGAATGTGGGGCGGGTCACACCGCCCCGCCGCCTAAAACTGTATACTCCCGGTCGGTTAGGTAGGGAATAGCCGCCGGGAGTTCGGAGTGTGGCCACGTCCGGGCCACGCCCAGCCACCCCTCCCACGTTCGGGGCGACCACTCTGCCTGACCGTCCAAGGCGGACCGCTACGACGAGTGAGGCGTGGACGGACATGACGCAGGCGCCCAGCCGATACCAGATGTCCCAGCTCGACCTGCTCGAGGCCGAGGCCTTGTACATCATGCGGGAGGTCGCCGCGGAGTTCGAGCGGCCGGTCCTGCTCTTCTCCGGGGGCAAGGACTCGATCGTGATGCTGCGGCTGGCGGAGAAGGCCTTCTGGCCGGGACCCATTCCCTTCCCCGTCATGCATGTCGACACCGGGCACAACTTTCCCGAGGTCATGGAGTTCCGGGACCGACGCGTCGCCGAGACCGGCGTCCGGTTGATCGTCGCCTCGGTACAGGAGCAGATCGACGCGGGGGTCGTGCGTGAGCCCACCGGCCGGTGGGCCAGCCGCAACCGGTTGCAGACCTCGGCACTCCTGGACGCCCTGGAGCACCACCGGTTCGACGCCGCGTTCGGCGGCGCCCGCCGCGACGAGGAGAAGGCGCGCGCCAAGGAACGAATCTTCTCCTTCCGCGACGAGTTCGGTCAGTGGGAGCCCAAGGCGCAACGCCCCGAACTGTGGAACACCTTCAACACCCGGGTCGCCCAGGGGGAGAACATCCGGGTGTTCCCGCTGTCGAACTGGACCGAGCTGGACATCTGGGCCTACGTACGGCGCGAGGAACTCGCCCTGCCGTCGATCTACTTCGCACACGAACGCTCGGTGTTCGAGCGCGACGGGATCCTTCTGGCCGACAACCCGCACGTGCACCGGGACGACGACGAGACCGTGTTCTCCACCATGGTGCGCTACCGCACGGTCGGCGACATGACCTGTACCGGTGCCGTCCGCTCCACCGCCACCACCCTCCCCGACATCGTCGCGGAGATCGCCGCCACACGGATCACCGAACGGGGGCAGACCCGCGCCGACGACCGATCCAGCGAGGCCGCGATGGAGGACCGCAAGCGCGAGGGCTACTTCTAGGTCGTGCCCAGGCCACCACGAACACAGCGAACACGAGGCGGGGAAGCTTGCTGATGACCAACGACATCCTGCGATTCGCCACCGCCGGCTCGGTCGACGACGGCAAGAGCACACTGATCGGTCGGCTGCTCTACGACTCCAAGTCCATCTTCGAGGACCAGTTGGAGGCGGTGGAACGCACCAGCCGCGACCGTGGCGAGGAGGACGCCAACCTCGCGCTGCTCACCGACGGTCTGCGGGCCGAGCGCGAGCAGGGAATCACCATCGACGTCGCCTACCGGTACTTCGCGACGCCGCGCCGGACGTTCATCATCGCCGACACTCCGGGGCACGTGCAGTACACCCGCAACATGGTGACGGGGGCGTCCACTGCGGACCTGGCGGTGGTCTTGGTGGACGCGCGCAAGGGCCTACAGGAACAGAGTCGTCGCCACGCGTTCCTCGCGACGCTGCTGCGGGTGCCGCACCTGGTGTTCGCGGTGAACAAGATGGACCTCGTCGACTACGACGAGGCTCGGTTCGAGCGGATCAAGGACGAGTTCACCGACTTCGCGGCCAAGTTGGACGTCCCGGACCTCACCTTCATCCCCATCTCCGCCCTCCGGGGTGACAACGTGGTCGGCCGGTCCCCGAACATGGACTGGTACGACGGGCCCCCGCTGCTGCGCCACCTGGAGAACGTGCACATCGCCTCCGACCGGAACCTGGTCGACGTGCGCTTCCCGGTCCAGTACGTGATCCGACCGCACCGCGCGGCCGACCCGGCCCTGCACGACTACCGGGGCTACGCCGGCCAGGTCGCCGGCGGCGTCCTCAAGCCGGGCGACACCGTCACCCACCTTCCGTCGGGACTGGAGACCACGATCACCGAGATCTCCACGGCGGACGGTCCCGTGGCCGAGGCGTTCTCCCCCATGTCGGTGACGCTGCGGCTCGCCGACGACATCGACATCTCCCGCGGGGACATGATCTGCCGCCCCCAGAACCAACCGTCGGTCACCCAGGACGTGGACGCCATGCTGTGCTGGATGTCCGAGACCCGCCCCCTCACCGCTCGGAGCCGGCTGCTCCTGAAACACACCACCCGCAGCGTTCGCACCGTGGTCCGGGACGTCCACTACCAACTGGACGTCAACACCCTGCACCGCGACGAGTCCGCCGACACCCTCAGGCTCAACCAAATCGGTCGTGTCGCCCTGCGAACGACACAGCCCATCTTCACCGACGCCTACCGACGCAATCGCCTGACCGGCGGATTCATCCTCGTCGACGAGTCGACCAACGCAACCGTCGCCGCCGGCATGATCGTCGACACCTAGGCGACACAACGCTCGACTCACCCGTCCGCCCGCCGCCACCCACGACGGACGCGCTCCGCGCGCGGTTCTTGCTGGGGTCGGGGCTCCACGCGGGAACGCGTCGCCGGCGACCTGGCTGGGTGTTCCCTGACGTAAATCCGCGACGCGGGTGGGGGCGTCCGCGCGCGGCCCCCGACACAGGACCCACTGGACGCTCGCTTTGCTTTCGCCGCTGCGGACGTACGGCGCACGAGGCTCTCCCCTTGCGGGTGCATGGGGAACCGAACGGGGTGGATGCCAATGCCGACAGTGTGGGCGGTGTGTCAGAATCCTCGGCCGCGGCGGTGGAGCGTGTTGAGGATGGTGCTGGGGGACACGCCTCCGGCGATGGCGGTGGCCAGGTAGGCGCGTGGCTCGATGGGGTAGCTGCGTAGCGTGGTCGCGATCCAGCGGAGGGCCGCTCGTCGGTGGCCGGCCGCCGCCTCGGCGAAGGCGACCTGGCCGGCGACGCGTGCGTAGCCGGAGCGGACCAGACCGAACTCGGGGTACTCCGACAACAGCCAGCGCAGCGCACTGGAGGTGGCCTGCCATGCCTCGGAGTAGGGGGAGGGCAGGTGCCAGGGGACGCGTACCGCGGGTTCGGGGCACGCGCGCACGGTGCCGTTGCGCGCGATCCGCAGCAGCAGTTCGTAGTCCTTGGCGTATGTGCCGGGGATCCGTTCGTCGATGAGCCCGGTACGACTCATCAGGGTGCTGCGTCGCAGGAGGTAGGTGGAGGGGTGCACCTCGGTTCCGCGGTAGCGCAGGAGGTCGCTGAACGTGATCCGCCCCGGCCGTGGCGTGTGGTCGACCTCGCGCCGATCGCCGACCGCGCGAATGCCGCAGGCGACGAGGTCGGTGTCGGGGTGGGCCTGGAGCAGCTCGACCTGGGCCCGGAGCTTGTGAGGCAGCCACGTGTCACCGTCGTCGCAGAACGCCACATAGTCGGAGGTCGCCGCGAGGATCCCCGAGTTGCGGGCGCCGGCCAGACCAGGGCTGCGGGTGTTGGCGACGCCGGCCAGCGAGCGGTTCTCCGTTCCCGCCGGTAGTGAGGCGTCGGGCTCTCCCCGCGCCGGCACCACGAGCGTGTGGATCCGTCCGGGGTAGTCCTGGCCGGCCAAGGAGCGGAGCGTGCGACGGAGGGCGTCGGAGTGGGTCCGGGCCGCGACGACGGTGGTGACGTCGGGCCATCCGTCCTGGGGGCACACCGTCGGAAGTGGCCCGCTGCCCGCACGCCGGGGCGCGGGGAGGGACGGGGTGCCCTGTCGATGCCCCACAGAGTTCCGGTGGCCGGCCGTGACCGGGGCCCGAGGCACGGTGTCCCGGTTCACCCGGAAGTCGATGGGGTGTGCGAGGGCACGTTCCAACGCGTCAGCCAACTCCGAGGCGGTCGCGCAGCGAACGTGATCGGCGTCGGGCACGGAGAACGGGTGCTGCGCGGATCCGGCGTCGATCCGCTCCGCGTCGGTGTAGGGCCCGGCGACGATGGGAACGTGGCCGTGCCGTCGAGCCGTGCGGATGGACCGCGTGCACGGAGAGCAGACCACGACGATCGCCCGGTCCAGCGCGGCCGTGAGTCCGTCGTCCGGCGTGACGGTCGGCTCGTGCTGGACGGCCAGGGGCTCTACCCGCAGCAGGGGATGACGGGTGGCCCAGGCTTGCGTCCAGGACAGTGGGAAAGCAAAAGGAGAGTCCTCGGAATCGAGCAATACCAGGACGTTCGGCCGGTCCTGCATACTCTGTCTCACCTCGATGCTGTGTCGCCGCGCCGGGGGCCTCGAAGCTGTGGACGTACTGCGACTCGTTACATGGAATGAGCGGGCCGAGAGGAGGCGTGCGGGGTTACCGCGGGGGATCGGCCCTTATCGGCTTGCCGTAATCATGCCATAGCTAAAAGTAACTGGGTCGCTTCGTTCGGTATCGATTCGAACAGCGGTCAGGTCCGAGGATCACCAGGGGCTTTCGCCTGAGCGGCTACCGCCTCGTGCCGTTCGCACGACCCACCAGATTCCGGAGAATCGGCATCAGCCAGGGCCGAGGACTCCAGCTCGGGTCCTCACGCAGCCGTCGGGTGGTGCGGTCCGTGAGGTACAGGGCCATGGTGGTGGCCACGGTGCGGCTCGTCGGCGTCACTCCCGAACGCGCGAAGGCCGGGTCGTCGAGCAGCCTGGCCCCGCTGCGCAGCCAGGTGTCGACACCGGTGCGGGGATTGGCGCGCAGGCACTCCCGCAGGTTGTAGTGCAGCGCGTCGAAGCCGAGAGGGGCGCACACCTCGGCGCGCTCCCAGTCCCACACGAAGTCACGGCGCTGGGTACTGGACATGTTCCAACGCGTCAGGTCGCCGTGCCAGGCGCCGAACAGAAGGTTCACGTCGGGTAGTCGCGTGAGCTGCGCCCGCAGAGCGTCACCGAGCGCACCGCCGGGCAGCTCCTTCACCGCGCGGGTGAGCCGATGCAGGTACTCGCTGGCGGCGAGCGGCTGCTGCACGACACCCGCCGTGTTCGCGATCTGGATCGTCGCCCGCAGCAACCGGTGCCGGGTCGGCGGGTCGGTCTGTTCCCCCACCGGAAGGGCCTCCTGGACGAGGAAGGGCATCCCGCGCCACGAGCCGGCGTGCAGGACGCGGGGCACCGTGACGTCGGGCAGGTGACAGTGGCGCAGGGATCGGAGCGTCTCCGTCTCGGATCGGACGAGCCGTGCGGTGTGTTCGTCCACCGCGAACTTCGCGTAGCCCACGGCGCCGCCCAACGGAGTCAGGAGAAGCGCGACGGGTTTCCGGTCGCTGCCCGTGCCGCCCGTCCGCACCGCCAACACGAGGTCCCGGCGCAGCACGTCGGCGAGCATGCGCTCCAACCCGTGGGGCGGAGCGAGCCGGACCTCTCCCTCCGCCGCCAACGGCCCCAGCCCGGCGGCGAAGCTCAGCCCCAGCACGGTCGCGTGCACCCGTTCGATCCGTGGCTGCCCGGTGGTGAAGGCCATCAGTGCCCGGGCCGCCGCGTGTCGGTGCCCCGATGGGAGGAGGACTCGGTAACCGCCTCGGATCGAGGACACGAAGTAGCCGGGGCTCCGCTCGGACTCGATGCCAGGACGCACGAGAGACATCATCGTGCGCGTGGAGGTGTCCCGCCGGTACCGACCCGCCGTCCGTTGTCCGGAAGATTGGAACTTGCCGGACACGTTCGCCTGGCCGCGCGAGAAGAGAGCCCCACCCTGCGGCTGGCGGTGTTTTCGTTGGCCAGCCAGGAGGGGCGGAGCTCAGGCCACCCATCCTCCGGAGCGCAGGGTGTCGAGGACCAGATCCACCGCGTGGTCGACGGAGATCTCCGTGGTGTCAACGGTGAGGTCGGCGTCGTCAGGAACCTCGTAGGGGTCGGAGACTCCCGTGAACTCTGGGATGACGCCGGCCCGGGCCTTGGCGTAGAGGCCCTTTCGGTCGCGGGACTCGCACTCGGCCAAGGGCGTCGCCACGTGGACGAGGACGAAGTCGCCGTGCCGCTCCACCATCGCTCGGACCTCGGCCCGGGTGGCGGCGTAGGGCGCGATGGGCGCGCACACCGCGACGCCTCCGTGGCGGGCGATCTCGGCCGCCACGAATCCGATACGGCGGATGTTGGCGTCGCGGTCCTCCTTGGAGAAGCTGAGCCCCTTGGAGAGCATCCGGCGCACGACATCCCCGTCAAGGAGGGTGACCGGGCGGCCCGACTCACGGATTCGGTCGGAGACACCGCGCGCGATCGTGGACTTACCCGACCCCGACAGTCCGGTGAAGAACACGGTGAGGCCACGGTTCGGGCGTGGGGGCCACTGGCGTGCGAGTTCGTCGGCGACCTCGGGCGGGGTGAACCAACCCGGCAGGGGTTTCCCATGGGCCAGCATCCGGTGGAGTTCGGCCTGGCCAAACTCCGGACGCTCGACCGGCTCGACCAGCGTCCGGGACGCGCCGAAGCCCTGGGCGACCCCGACAGCGGTCTCGGGCGTGTACTCGGGCAGGGCGACGGCGACGACCTGGGTCCCGGCCGGCAGGTGGGACCGGGCCGCCAACACCGCGTGCATGGTCCGCTCGTCGTGGAACGGAGTGTCGACGAGGACCAGGACCTCGGCCGTCGCGGAGGTGGGGGTGCGTGTGTCCGTCTCCTCGGCCAGGTGGTGCGCGGCGGCGTGGATCTCCGCGAGCGCGCTGTGGTGGAGAGGGGTGGACGTCACCACGCACAACAGCGGATCGGACGGACGCTGCCGCCGTTCCCGGACGTCCCCGGGACTGAGGCGCAACCGGCGGAAGACCCCGTGCGCGGGTCGCTCGATCGTGGTCACGGGGCCGGCGAGGTAGGTGACCCCCGACTCCCGCCACCGCTCGGTGACCGCGAGGCGTGCCAGCGGGGCACCTTCGGGGTCGGTGAGTGTCACGGCGTCGCCCCGGGGCAGGTCGGACGGAACCGGTAGCACGACGGGGATCGACCAGGGACGTCCGTCCACGAGTCGACCGTGCTCCCGGACGCTGGCGACCTCCGCGCGGCCCATGAAACCGGACAGCGGATACGCGCCGTTCAGCAGCAGTTCCACATGTGCCAACGCGGCCGAATCCGGCGTGATCTCGACCGGCTCGCTGGAATCCACACTCGTACTGGTCACGGAATCAGCCTAGGGGGCCACCCTCCACCTGCGCCCGTCCCGCTCCCCGCATCGAGCCGATCTCGGACCCTGCGCCGTCGACCGTACGGGACACGCCGCGCGACCCCAGTCCGGCTCCGACAACCCACCCACAAGGGGGTGCTGGTCGCACGGCGACACCGTGGGTGCGGAGGGCCACCGGGCGTGACGCAGCGCCCCCGGCTGAGTGGTGGGCGCCCGCCACCACGTGCCACCCACTCGGGACGGGGCGCCACGGCTGCTCCACCCACCCGCACCCTTACCGCTGGCGCCGTGTCTCTGTCGCGTCATGGACCTCGTCGCCCAGCGCCCCGCCGGCGCCGACGAGCCAAGGGCGTCCGGCCGTGGCTCACCGTCGTGAGAAGCGGTGGGCCTCGTCGCCCGCCGAGTGTGCCCGTCGTGGGTGCGGGGCGTCGGGCTTCCGGGCGTGCGTTGACCTGTGTCCGCCGCGACGGTTCAGGGGTTCGTGTGAGGCGCTTCGTCGGCCCCGATCGCTTCGGACGCGTCCGGATCCGCTTCCCGGGCACGGTCTGACGGCCCACCGCTCCCTACCGCGGCCTACCGCGGGTGGCCGTCCTGACGTGCGAAGGGCCTCTACGTGTGGCGCGTCCACTGTGTCGATCCACTCGCGGGGGCGCACGGTGCCGAAGGGCGAGTGGCTTGTGCCGGTCGCCGCCCCGGACGGATTTCTCGAGACGTCTGTTACCTACAGGCGGTCTTCCTGGAGTCCGGGGACGTGGGGGCGCCGCACGCCGCGTTCCGTCCCACGGGTAACCCGGAGCCGGCGGGGGAGCAAAGGGATGGCCACGTGCGGTGTGTCCGTGGGTGTGTGGGGAATGGAGGGAACAGCGCACGTGGGTGGAGCGTTGCCTCTTGTGGGGCCGGGGAGTGCGTGGTGTGCAACCGCTCGGGGGCGACATAGTCTGTGCCCGGGGCTGTTCGGTCCATGTTTCCCGTCGTTGGGGTTCTGCCGTGGATCCGATGTTCGTCGTTGGCGGCGGGGGCGGTTCCGCGTCCGACTCCCACCGAGCAGCCACCGATGCTCCCGAGGGGTGTGGGTTCCCGCGGGAGGGGATGGCTGGCGCCTGGACACGCCGGCCCACGATGCGGGTGACGCATCCCGACGACGGCCCGCGGTCCCGGGGGTGGTGCGCTGGTCGGAGCGCGACACGGCGGCCCAGGCCGCACGACCCCGAGCGATCCACAAGTACAGAGCCTAAGGAACCATGAGTCTTTCTGGACTGCTCTCCGCCGTGCGCACGGATCCCGCGCTGAGTGGGGTCATCGAGGCAGCGCGCCAGGGAACCGAGCCCGAGCTGGACGTCGTCGCGCCGGGGGCGTTGCGCCCGGTGCTCCTCGCCGCGTTGGCGGCCGACGCGCCGACGGGGGGCGGTCGCCCCATCCTCGCCGTCACGGCGACCGAGCGTGAGGCGACGACCCTCGCCGATTCACTTGGTGATCTCCTGCCCGCCGAGTCGGTCGCGGTGTTCCCACCGTGGGAGACGCTCCCGCACGAACGTCTCTCGCCTCGCTCCGACACGGTCGGGCAGCGTCTGGCCGTCCTGCGCCGTCTCGCCCACCCGGACTCCGACGACCCCCTGAACCTCCCACTCCGTGTGGTCGTCGCGCCCGTGCGCAGCGTACTGCAGCCACTCGTGCAGGGCCTGGGTGACCTCGTCCCGGTGCGGGTGCGTACCGGGGACGCCGTGGCGATGGAGGACCTGGTCCAACGCCTGGTCGACGCCGGATACGCGCGCGTCGACCTCGTGGAGAAGCGGGGTGACCTCGCGGTCCGCGGTGGCATCCTGGACGTCTTCCCACCCCAGGAGGAACACCCCCTACGCCTGGAGTTCTGGGGCGACGAGGTGGAGGAGATCCGCTCCTTCCAGGTGGCCGACCAGCGTTCCATCGCCGGTGAGGACGCCGCCGCGGGCGGCCTGCTCGCGCCCCCCTGCCGGGAGCTGCTCCTCACACCCGAGGTTCGCGAGCGTGCGCGGACCCTCGCCGAACAGCACCCCGCCCTGGCCGACGTGCTGGACAAGCTCGCCGAGGGCATCACGGTGGAGGGCATGGAGGCGTTCGCGCCCGTGCTCGCCGGGGACATGGAGTCCCTCCTGCGGTACTTCCCCCGCGACGCCCACGTACTGGCCTGCGACCCCGAACGGATCCGAACCCGGGCGACCGAGCTCGTCGAGACGAGCCGGGAGTTCCTCGAGGCGTCCTGGATCACCGCCGCCGCGGGTGGCGAGGCTCCGATCGACCTCGGCGGCTCCGCCTACCGTTCCATCGGTGACGTGCGACGCGAGGCACTGGACGGGGGACTCGCGTGGTGGACCGCCAGCCCCTTCGACGCCGGCCACGTCGCGGAGGACACCGAAGGCGACACCACGATCGTCCTCAGCGCCGCCGGCGCGGAGACCTACCGCGGTGACACCGAGCGGGCCCTCACCGACGCCAAGACCTGGCTGCACGACGAATGGCGCGTCGTACTCCTCACCGAGGGACACGGTTCCGCCGAACGGCTCGTCTCCATGGTGCGTGAGGCGGGGCTCGGCGCACAGCTCGTCACCGACCTCGCCGAGGAGCCGCGCACCGCGGTGGTCACCGTAGCCACCGGACGGCTGGACCACGGATTCGTCTGGCGCTCGGTGCGCACCGCGGTCCTCACCGAGGCGGACCTGGCCGGGCAGCGCTCCTCCACCAAGGACATGCGCCGGATGCCCAGCCGTCGGCGCGGCACGATCGACCCGCTGCAGTTGAAGCCCGGCGACTACGTGGTCCACGAGCAGCACGGCGTCGGCCGCTACATCGAGATGGTCAGCCGCGAGATCCAGGGCGCCACCCGCGAGTACCTGGTCATCGAGTACGCCCCATCGAAGCGCGGCCAGCCCGGGGACCGACTCTTCGTCCCGACCGACCAGCTTGACGAGGTCACCCGGTACGTGGGTGGCGAGGCTCCCACCGTGAACCGGATGGGCGGCTCTGACTGGCAGAAAGCCAAGAGCCGAGCCCGCAAGGTCGTCCGAGAGATCGCCGGCGACCTCATCCGTCTCTACTCCGCGCGTCAGGCGTCGCCCGGTCACGCGTTCGCCCCCGACACCCCGTGGCAGCGTGAGCTCGAGGACGCCTTCCCCTACGTGGAGACCCCCGACCAGTTGGCGGCGATCGACGAGGTCAAGCGGGACATGGAGAAGTCCGTCCCGATGGACCGGCTGATCTGCGGAGACGTCGGCTACGGGAAGACCGAGGTGGCGGTGCGGGCCGCCTTCAAGGCGGTGCAGGACGGCAAGCAGGTGGCGGTCCTCGTGCCGACCACGCTGCTCGTCCAGCAGCACCTCTCGACGTTCGCGGAGCGCTACGCCTCGTTCCCCGTCAATGTGAAGCCGCTCTCCCGCTTCCAGACCGACGCCGACGTCGCCGCGACGATGGAGGGGCTGCGCGACGGCACCATCGACGTGGTGATCGGTACCCACCGGCTGCTGTCGACCGACATCCGGTTCAAGCAGCTCGGGCTGATCATCATCGACGAGGAGCAGCGGTTCGGGGTCGAACACAAGGAGTCCCTGAAGCGGATGCGCACCCAGGTCGACGTCCTCGCGATGTCGGCCACACCCATCCCGCGCACCCTGGAGATGGGGCTGACCGGGATCCGCGAGATGACGACCATCCTCACGCCCCCGGAGGAACGCCACCCCGTCCTGACCTTCGTCGGCCCCTACGAGGGCAACCAGTTGGCCGCGGCGATCCGCCGGGAGCTGCTGCGTGAGGGACAGGTCTTCTTCGTCCACAACCGAGTCGCCTCGATCGAGAAAGTCGCCGCGCAGGTCCGGGAGCTCGTGCCCGAGGCACGCGTCGCCTACGCCCACGGCCAGATGAACGAGAGCCAGCTCGAACGGGTGATGGTCGACTTCTGGGAGGAGAAGTTCGACGTCCTGGTGTCCACCACCATCGTGGAGTCGGGCCTGGACGTGCCCAACGCCAACACCCTGATCGTGGACCGCGCCGACACCTACGGGCTGTCCCAGCTTCACCAGCTCCGCGGGCGTGTGGGGCGTGGCCGGGAACGGGCCTACGCCTACTTCCTCTACCCGCCGGAGAGGCCGCTGAGCGAGACCGCCTACGAACGCCTGTCCACGGTGGCCCAGCACACCGAACAGGGCGCGGGCATGTTCGTGGCGATGAAGGACCTGGAGATCCGCGGCGCCGGCAACATCCTCGGCGCGGAACAGTCGGGGAGCATCGCCGGCGTCGGTTTCGACCTGTACGTCCGCATGGTGGGCGAGGCGGTCCGGGAGCTGCGGACGGGGGGTCCGGTCGAGGAGGAGGTCGAGACCAAGGTCGAGCTCCCGATCGACGCCCACATTCCGCACGACTACGTGCCCGGGGAGCGGCTGCGCCTGGACGCCTACAAGCGGATCGCCAGCGTCGGGGGACCGGAGGACATCGTCGCCATCCGGGAGGAGCTCTCGGACCGGTACGGGGAGCCGCCCCAGGAGGTCGACAACCTCTTGGAGGTCGCACGGTTCCGGGTCCGAGCCAAGAAGGTCGGCCTGACCGACGTCGTTCTCCAGGGGAACCAGGTCCGGTTCGCGCCGGTGGGTGAGCTGCCGGAGTCGCGCCAACTACGTATGAGGCGCATGTACCCCAAGGCGATCCTCAAGCAGGCCACGCAGACGCTCTTGGTGCCGATCCCCAAGGCCGGTGGCCTGGCCGGCAAGCCACTGCGCGACCTCGAGCTGCTGCGGTGGTGCACGGAGCTCGTGGAGGCCGTGCTGGAGTAGCCCCCGTCGTGTCAACCCCGGCGGCGACGGGTTCGCCGGGACCGATGCGGCGAACTTGATCGATTCCCCCTAAGCTGATGCGCGTCGTGTGTTGTGTGCGTCACGTGTGCCCGCTGTCGCCGTGAGAAGGGTCGTTCAATCGTGCGTGTCTCCGCCGCTGTCTGTGGCTCCTTGGGAGCGGCCGTCCTGATCGCGATCGCGGGATGTTCCCCGCAGCAGGCGGGCGCCGTCGCCGTCGTCGGCGACGACCGGCTCACCCACGACGAGGTGCGTTCGGAGATCCAGGACCTTTCCGAGACCCTCCCTGACGGGATGGATCTCACCGAGGAGGACCGGACCGCCATCGCGGCCGGCACCGTCGGCGGATGGGTGGCCGAGCGGCTCCTCGACGCCATCGCGGAGGACGACGGGATCGACGTCAGCCAGGACGCCCTGGACGCGAAGGTCGACGAGCTGGGTGGTCCCCAGGCCCTGGCCGCCAACGGGATCGGCCCCGACTCGGTGGACGAGTTCGCCAAGTTCCAGATCCTCATGACGGCGATGCTGCCCGCCGACGAGGAAGCGCAGCTCCAGGCCGAAGTGGAGTCCCAGGTTCGGGAGCAGGGCACCCTTCAAGGGTTGGACGGCGACGAACTGGAGGAGTTCGTTGAGTTCAATATGCAGCAGCTCTGGCCGCAGACGCGTGGCCAGGAGGTGCAGCAGCGCATCTCCACCCGCGTCGAGGAGCAGATGGACGTCACCGACGTCGACGTGAGCGGGCGGTACGGCGTGTTCGACGAGCAGACCCTGGGGATGCACCAGGGCGCGAGCGCGTCCACGACGGCCGGCTGGGACCCCGACGAGGCCGTGGACACGGGCAACCCGTTCGAGGACATGATGGAGCTCCAGGGAGCCAGCGGTGAGTGACGAGTCGATGCCCGCGACCTCGGCCCGTCCGCCGTCGGACGACCAGCCCGAGCTGGGGGCACGCCTGCTGGACCTGGTGCGGGTCATGGACACCTTGCGCGTGAAGTGCCCGTGGGACGCCGAACAGACCCACGAGACTCTCGCCAAGTACCTGGTCGAGGAGGCCTACGAGGCCGTCGAGGCCATCGAACACGGTGACCCCGCGACGCTGCGGGAGGAACTGGGCGACGTCCTGCTGCAGGTCGTGTTCCACGCGCGCGTCGCCCAGGAACGCGACGACGGCTTCACCATCGACGACGTCGCCGCGGCGATCGTCGCGAAGCTGGTGCGGCGCCACCCCCACGTCTTCGCCGAGACCCAGGTCGAGGGGGTCGACGACGTTCGCGCGAACTGGGAGACGATCAAGGCCGCCGAACGCGCCGCCAAGGGCGAGGAGGACGCCTCCGTCGTCGCCGGTGTCCCCTTCGGCCAACCGGCGGCGCTGCTCGCCTACGAGCTACAGAAGCGCGCCGCGCGTAACGGGATCCCCGAGGACCTCATCGCCGGTGGAGACGACACCGGTGCCGCCCTCTTCGACGCCGTCGCCGCGGAACGCCGGGCCGGATTCGACCCGGAGATGGACCTGCGCGCCGCGGCCCGTGGCTTCGACACCCGCGTCCGCGCGGCCGAGACCCGCGCACGCGCGGACGGCCACGACCCGCGTTCCCTCACGCACGCCCAGTGGCGCGAGTACTGGAGCGCGCGAGGCTGAGTGGCCGTGGTCGGACAAGTGGGGACCGCGCGGAGTCGGGGCGTTGGCGGCGTTCCCTTCGGCCAACTGGCGCTCCTGCTCGCACGCGAGCTGCGGAAGTGCCGGGCGTAACGGGATCCCTGATGACCTCATCGCAGGCGGCGATGACACCGGTGCCACCCTCTTCGACGACGCCCAGCGTCAGTGGGGCCAAGGCCCGCGCACGTGTGGACGGTCACGAGCCGCGTGCTTTCACGCACGTCCAGTGGCGTGAGCACTGGATCGCGCGGGGCTGAGTGGCCGTGGTCGGACAAGTGGGGACCGCGCGGAGTCGGGGCGTTGGCGGCGTTTCCTTCGGCATCGCCGGCGGCGACGGCACCGGTGCCGCCCTCTTCGACGCCGTCGCCGCGGAACGCCGGGCCGGATTCGACCCGGAGATGGACCTGCGCGCCGCCGCCCGTGGCCTCGACGCCCGCGCACGCGCGGACGGCCACGACCCGCGTTCCCTCACGCACGCCCAGGGGCGCGCTGTCTCGGCCGTGTTCGTCGGTGGAATCGTCGTCCGCTCCGTCCGGCCGAATCCGGCCGGGGATGGGACTGCGGTGTGGAGATCCGTGTCCGCCGTGGGTGAGTCCCTGGCACGGGTTCGACCGGGGCGCGACGGATCGGGCCGTGGCCATTATCCGCGTTGTGGAGCGCGCGGAGCTGGGCGGCTCTGGCCGGAAGCGGCGGCACCACGCCGCACAGGGGTCGAAGCGCCATATTCGTCCAGGTGGCGAAGTGGTTCATCCGGTCATGGCGGCGATGCGCGTCGGCGGACGGATCGAATCACGCCGGTCGGACGGCCTGGATCTGTGCGTTGCGCGGTATACGGGGGTTGGGGGAGTCGGGGCTACGGGGCATGCACTCAGGGCAGTGGTGACGGTGAGCGGCGACCCGCCGGAGCGTCCTTGGCCGGAGGCGGACACGACGGCCCCGAGCCGGCTCACAGGCGCCGCGTGTCCACACGCCTCGGGCCCGTCAGGCGGCCGGGGACCGTGCCGGCTCGGTGTCCCGTTGGTGTCGCAGGTGTTCCCGGGTGGACCACAGCACCGCCGCGCCCCATGCCAGGAGGAGCACCGCGTAGACGGCGAGTTGTGTGGGGGCGCGCATCGTGAAGGCCTCCATGCGCATCACGTTGTGCGCGTTCGTCGTGAGGATGAGACCGCCGACCAGAGGGCCGAGCATGCGTCCGGGGATCCGGTGCGCCAACCACGCCGCGATCGGCGCGGCGACCACTCCGCCGAGCAGCAGCGCGCCGACCCAGCCCATGTTCACGCTGCCCAGGCCCAGACCGAACGCGAAACCCGCACTGCCGGCGAGCACGACGACGAACTCCGCGACGCTGATCGATCCCACGACCTTGCGCGGTTCCAGCCGTCCGGTGGCGAGCAGCGCCGACGTCCCGATGGGGCCCCACCCTCCACCACCAGTGGAGTTCATGAAACCCCCGACGAACCCCAGTGGTGCGAGGAACCGATGGGCGAGCACCCGTCCGACCATGTCCTTGGGCGGTCCCCAGACCGTGAACCGGACCAGGACGTAGCAGCCGAGCACCAACAGGATGGTCGTCATGAGAGGCCGTGCGGCCTCCGTCGACAGCCAGCTCAGGAAGAACGCCCCGCCGAAGGCCCCGAGCGCCCCACTGACCGCCACGCCGCGCACCACCCGCCAGTCCACGTTCCCGAACCGCCAGTGCGCGAGCGCCGACACCGCTTGGGAGCCGACCTGGGACAGGTTCACCGTCGCCGACGCCAGGGCCGGCACCGTACCGATGGCCAGCAGGAATGACGTGGACGTGACGCCGTACCCCATGCCCAGGCTGCTGTTGACGAGCTGTGCGAGAAAGCCGAGGATTCCCAGCACCACCAAGCCCTGCACGCGCTCCTCCTGGTTCTCTCCGGCCACCAACGACGGGACCCCGCCCACGAGCGGACACGTGTGGGAAATGTACCGGGACGACGGGTGCGCCCTGTGTCGATAGGCTCACCTTGGCACGCCACATGCGATGCTCGGGCAAGGGCCGGTGGCTCCGGCGGCAGTGAGTCGGGGTCGAGGTCACCCCCTTCCACAGAACTGAGGAGTACAACGGTGCCGTCGATCGAGAGTGTGACTGCCCGGGAGATCCTGGACTCCCGCGGTAATCCGACGATTGAGGTGGAAGTCGAGCTGGACGACGGGACGGATGTTCGTTCCGCGGTTCCCAGCGGTGCCTCCACCGGGAAATTCGAAGCCGTCGAGCTGCGTGACGGCGGCGAGCGCTACGGCGGCAAGGGCGTCGAGAAGGCGGTCACCGCGGTCGAGGACGAGATCCAGCCCGCGCTGCTGGGCGCCGAGCCGGACGAGCAGCGTCTGGTCGACCAGACCCTGATCGACCTGGACGGGACCGCCGACAAGTCCCGCCTGGGTGCGAACGCCACTCTGGGCGTCTCTCTCGCGGTGGCCCGCGCCGCCGCGCAGTCGGCGGAGCTGCCCCTCTACCGCTACCTGGGTGGCCCCAACGCCCACTGGCTGCCGGTGCCGATGATGAACATCCTCAACGGTGGTGCCCACGCGGACACCAACGTCGCCATCCAGGAGTTCATGGTCGCGCCGATCGGTGCCGAGACCTTCGCGGAGGCGCTGCGCTGGGGGACCGAGGTCTACCACGCGTTGAAGGGCGTCCTGAAGGGGCACGGCCTGTCCACCGGCGTCGGCGACGAGGGCGGGTTCGCCCCGAACCTGGACAGCAACCGCGTCGCGCTGGACGTGATCGTGGAGGCGATCCAGAAGGCCGGCTTCACCCCGGGCGGCGACATCGCCCTCGCCGTGGACGCCGCGGCCAGCGAGTTCTACGACAACGGCGCCTACCAGTTCGAGGGCCGTTCTCGCAGCGCCGAGGAGATGACCGCCTACTACGGCGAACTCCTGGACGCCTACCCGCTGGTGTCGCTGGAGGACCCCCTGTTCGAAGAGGACTGGGAGGGCTGGAAGCACCTCACCGACCAGCTCGGCGACCGCGTGCAGATCGTCGGCGACGATCTCTTCGTCACCAACCCCGAGCGGCTGGAGCGCGGCATCACCGAAGGGGCCGCCAACGCCCTGCTGGTGAAGCTCAACCAGATCGGCACCCTGTCGGAGACGCTGGACGCGGTGCACCTGGCGCACCGCAGCGGCTTCGAGTGCATGATCAGCCACCGTTCCGGCGAGACCGAGGACACCACCATCGCCGACCTCGCGGTGGCCACGAACGCTGGTCAGATCAAGACGGGAGCCCCGGCGCGCAGTGAGCGCGTCGCGAAGTACAACCGTCTGCTGCGGATCGAGGAACAGCTCGACGACGCCGGCGACTATGTCGGCGCCCGTGCCTTCCCCCGCTTCCAGGCGGACGGCTGAGCGAGTGGCACAGCGTGAGACGCGACCATCCCGCCCGGCTCGCCGGGCGGGACCGGGCCAGGAGCGGGTGCGACCGGCACTGACGAGCCGGGCCGCCATCCTCGCCCTCGTGCTGTGCGCGGTGACGCTCAGCCTCGCCTACCCGCTGCGCGAGTACATCGCGCAGCGGTCGGAGATCGCCCAGCTCCAGGAGACACGGGCGCATTTGGAGGACAGCGTCGCCGACCTGGAGCAGCGCCGAGAGGACCTGACCTCCGACGAACACGTCGAACAGGAGGCCCGGACCCGGCTCTACTACCAGTACCCGGGCGAGAACGTCTACGTCGTGGTCGACGAGAACAGTGAGGACACCGGAGACCAGGTCCAGGACGGCGACTCCGCCGAGACCTGGTTCGCCCGGCTCTGGCGTTCCGTCGGCGAGGCCGACACCACCGACGCCCCCGTGGACGGCATCCCCGACGCCCAACCCCTCCCCCGCTGACGGGCGAGGCGGTTTCACGTACCGTGCCAGCGCCGGCGGCGCGGCGTCCCGTCCCTTCCGTCGGGTTTGGCGCGTCCCGCGCATTTGATCAGGTGTGGGACCGGACTGCTGGTAGCCTCGCCGGAGTGACGACAGCAGAGGATGTGGCCGCGATCCACACGCAGTTGGGGCGGCCGCCGCGGGGGGTACGGGGCGTCGCGCACCGGTGTCCCTGTGGGCAGCCGGACGTCGTGCGGACAGCGCCGCGGTTGGAGGACGGCACCCCGTTTCCGACGCTCTACTACCTGACGTGCCCGCGGGCGGCCTCCGCGATCGGGCGGTTGGAAGCCAACGGTGTGATGCGGGAGATGACCGAGCGCCTGGCGACCGACCCGGAGCTTCGCGAGGCCTACGGCAAGGCGCACGAGTCCTACCGCGCCGACCGGGATCAGCTCGCCGCGGAGGACGGAATCGAACCCCTCCCACCGGGTATGCAGACCACGGGTGGAATGCCGACCCGCGTGAAGTGCCTGCACGCGCTGGTCGCCCACGAGCTGGCCGCCCCGGGGGAGAACCCCCTGGGTCGCGAGGCTCTGGACATGCTGGAACCGTGGTGGACTGACGGTCCTTGTGTCGCCTCGTCCGACGAGGACGGCACCGAGGCCGGGACTGAGGAGTGAAGATGGATCCCGTCGCAGCGATCGACCTCGGCACCAACTCGATTCGGCTTCTCATCACGCAGCAGGTGGACGGGGAGAGCGAGGACCTCACCCTGGTCGACTTGGTGCGCCGGATGGAGATCGTGCGGTTGGGCCAGGGGGTCGACCGGACGGGAGCGTTCGCTCCCGAGGCCCTGGAGCGAACGTTCGCGGCGCTGCGCGAGTTCGCCACCGTGATCGACGCGCACGGTGTGGAGCGTTCCAGCGCCGGGGTGCGGATGGTCGCCACCAGCGCGAGTCGCGACGTGTCCAATCGGGACCAGCTCATCCGCGGTGTTCGTGACATCCTCGGCGTCGATCCGGAAGTGATCACCGGTGAGGAGGAAGCCGAGCTGACCTTCCTCGGTGCCACGGCCGAACTGGAGGCCACGCACGACTTCCAGCGGCCCTTCCTCGTGGTCGACATCGGCGGCGGGTCGACGGAGTTCGTCCTCGGGCAGCACTCCGACGACGCCGACACGATCGTGCGGGCGTCACGCTCGGTCAACATCGGTTGTGTGCGCATGACCGAACGTCACCTGCGCGAGGACCCGCCTTCGGCGGCGGAGATCGCCGCCGCCACCGCCGACGTCGACGCCGCACTGGACGAGGTGTCCCAGGTCGTTCCACTGGGCGAGGCCCGTACGGTGGTGTGCGTGGCCGGGACCGCCACCACGGTCGCGGGGATCGCCCTGGACCTGCCGGCCTACGACCCCGAGGAGATCCACCACGCGCGGGTCTCCGTGGACCGCACGCGCTCCATCGCCGAGGAACTGTTGGCGATGCCACGGGACCAGCGCGCCGCGCTGGGGGTCATGCACCCGGGACGAGTCGACGTGATCGGGGCAGGGGCGCTGATCCTGCAGCGCACCGTGGAACGGACCAAGGCGGGGGAGTTCGTGGCGAGCGAGCACGACATCCTCGACGGCGTCGCGTTCAGCCTGCTCCACGTCTGAGCCCGTGCCCGCTCACTCAGCGTGAGCCGGGTCACCGCAGTCGCCGCGCAGATCACATAAACAGGTCTCTGACCTGGCCAAACGGCGTGTCCGGCTGGCATATTATGGTCTAAACCACTTGATGCGGTCTTTCCTCGCGGCATGAGCTTGTGAAAGAATGCACAAGCGAGGATGGCAGGTCTGCCATTGGATGTTCGGGAAGCCAGACCAAAATTCTTCCCGGAACTAGGGCCCAACGTGACGTTCGAGAAAATTCTTCGAATATTCACGACCCCGGTCGGGGTGGGTCTGCGACGCAGGAGGACTGACGCAGATGAGCGCAACCCAGGAGAGGAACTACCGAGTCGTCCCTGGTGGCGACGAGGCCGCACGCATCCCACACATCCTGATCGTCGGTGGGGGATACCTGGGAATGACCACCGCGCTGCGCCTTCAGCGCAAGCTGGGCGCGGGGGAAGCGCGGATCACGGTCGTCGACCCCAGCTCGTACATGACCTACCAGCCGTTCCTTCCGGAGGCGGCTGCGGGAAGCATCCAGCCCCGTCACATCGTGGTGCCGCTGCGCAAGGTGCTCAAGCGCGTCAAGGTGCTCACTGGTCGCGTGGTCCGCATCAACCACGAACGTGGCGTCGTCGAGTTCGAACCCGAGGCGGGGGCGAACCGAGAGATCGCCTACGACTACATCGTCATGGCCGCCGGCGCGGTGTCGCGCACCCTGCCCGTTCCGGGACTCTCGGAGTGGGGGATCGGCATCAAGACGATCACCGAGGCCACCTACCTCCGTAACCACGTCCTGCAGCAGCTCGCGATCGCCGACTCGGCCGAGGACCCGGCGCTGCGCAAGAAGGCCCTGAACTTCGTGTTCGTCGGAGGCGGGTTCGCCGGCGCCGAAGCCATCGCCGAGCTCGAGGACATGGCCCGCGACGCCACCCGCTTCTACCCGTCCATCGGAATCGACGACCTGCACTTCTACCTCGTCGAGGCGGCCGACCAGATCCTGCCCGAGGTGGGGCCCGAGGTGGGGCGCAAGACCCTGAACCAGCTACGGCTCCGGGGTATCGACGTGCGTCTCTCCACTCGTCTGGAGTCCGCCGTCGACCAGCACATGGTGCTCTCCGACGGCACCGAGTTCGACGCGGCGACCCTCGTGTGGACGGCCGGCGTCAAGCCCAGCCCCATCGTCGAGGCCAGTGACCTGCCACGCGGCCCGCGCGGGCACGTGGACACCACGGAGTTCCTCACCATCCGCGACACCACCAAGGCGTTCGCCGCCGGGGACAACGCCCAGGTGCCGGTCCTGGACCAGCCGGGAACCTACTACCCGCCGAACGCGCAGAACGCCGTGCGGCAGGCGAAGGTGCTGTCCGACAACATCGTGGCCACCCTTCGTGGTGGCCGGCTCACGCCCTACAGCCACAAGAATCTGGGGGCCGTCGCCGGGCTCGGGCTGCACAAGGGCGCGGCACAGATGCTCGGCGGCATCAAGCTCACTGGGCGTCTCGCCTGGTACGCCCACCGTGGCTACCACCTGTCCGCACTGCCGACCTTCGGCCGCAAGCTCCGGGTCCTCACCGACTGGACGCTGGGAATGTTCCTCCGTCGGGACGTCGCCGCGCTCCCCGAGCTGAGTGATCCACGTCAGCCCTTCGAGGAGGCGGCCCAGCCGGTGGTGGAGGACGGACAACTGCTGCCCCGGTAGGTACACCCGTCGGCGGGGGAGGACGGCGAACGCTGCCCGAACCCGCCGTAGTCATCCGAACACACAGTTGTCTTTACCACAGTGGAACCCTTCCGTGCGGGGTGCTTCGTCAACCCGTGACGCAAGATCGGTATGATGATCGGGCCCTCGTAGCCCAATGGAAGAGGCAGGCCCCCTAAAAGGGTCACAAGTGTCGGTTCGAGTCCGACCGGGGGCACGGTCAGCCTCACCGCGCCACGTCACGCGAGTGCGGGTGTCGGCTTCGACGACCCGCGCTCCGTTCCTCGACGGTCATGCCCCGCATGGCCGTCTTCCCGCTGTAAGGCCACGTTTCGTGGCCCGATCACCATCGGTGTCGTCATGCGGTGCGTCTCGCCTGGCCAGCGCTGTGAAGACGTTCGCACGCGGTCACACGGGCGCGCCCAAGAGAACTCAGTGGACACGACCTGGGTCGGCGGCGTGGCGACGGGGCCTCTTCGGCGGCGCTCGCGAGGCCGCCGCCCGCGTGGCGGCTGAGCGGAGCCCCTCCCGCATGGACGCGGGGGGACGCCCGGTGGGGGGGAAGAGTCACGGGGCTCTCACCACGCATGTGGTCGTGCGGGGCGGGGTGGCCGCGCGCCGCGACGCCCGTCTGGTGGGACCGTAGAGTATGACCCCTGGTTCGACCTTCAGGAGTACGCCCATTGGATGCCGTCGCCGCGATCGTGCGGGCGTTTGGTGTGGCAGCGGACGTGGTCGGGCTCGAGGCGGAACCGGTGCCGAGGCCGGGGGCGGGCGAGGTCGTCGTGCGGATGGGTGTCAGTGTCGTCAACCCGTCGGACCTCATCACGATCTCCGGGGCGTACCCGTCGCGGACCTCCCTGCCGTTTCGCCCGGGTTTCGAGGGGGTCGGGACCGTCGTCGCCGCCGGCCACGGCGGGGGTCCTGTCTCGGTGGGGGATCGGGTGCTGCCGATCGGCACGTCGGGGACGTGGGCAACGCACAAGGTGCTGCCCGCGCGGTGGTGCTTTCCGGTCTCCGACCGGCTGGACGTGGAGCAGGCCGCGACGAGCTACGTCAACCCGGTCACCGCGTGGCTGATGCTCCACGGTGACTCCCCGGTGGCGCCGGGCTCCAGCGTTGTGGTCGACGCGGCCGCGTCCGGGATCGGGCGGATGCTGCTGCGGATGCTGAACGAGATGGACATCGAACCGATCGCCGTGGTGCGTCGGCCCGCCTCCGTCGCGGCGCTGGACTCCCGGGTGCGGGCGGTGGTCGCCACCGACGAAGGCGACGTCAGCGCACGGCTCATGGCCGCGACGGACGGTCGGCCGGTCGACGTCGTCCTGGACGCCGTGGGCGGCGAGGTGGCGGGGCGACTCGCGGGTTTCCTGCGTCCGGGCGGGCGGCTGGTGCACTACGGCCTGCTCTCCGGGGTACCGCTCCCGGTCTGGCTGCACCAGCCCGACTCCGGCGTCCGGGTGGAGCCGTTCCGACTGCGCGACTGGGTCCACTCCGCTCCCCGTGCCCAGGTCGCGTCGGTGCTGGCCACCGCGCAGGACCTGGTCGCGACCGGTGTGGCCCGGTCCGAGGTCGACAGCCGGTTCCCCCTCACCGAGGTGACCGCGGCGCTGCGCCGGCAGGAGTCACCGGAGCGTCGGGGCAAGGTCCTGCTCGATCTCGACTGACCGCCGCGTCGGCGCGTCCCGGCGGCCCCGTCCACCATTCCCATTCTGGTGCCGCGGGGAGGGTTTCCCTTGACCTGCCCGGGGTGAAAGCAGGGACAGCGCACAGTCAGCCTCAGCGTTGGGGGAGGCGTAGAGCATGACGACAGGTGGAATCGGGACGGCGTCGGTCGAAGCCGAGGTGGCGGCCGTCGTCGACGAATGGGTCAACGCGGAACGAGCCGGGGACGCCGACGCCCTGGACCGGATCATCGCCCCGGGGTTCCCGGGCATCGGCCCGTTGGGGTTCCGGCTCGACCGCGACCAGTGGCTGGACCGCTACCGGTCGGGCGACCTGACCAACGACAGCTTCGCGTTCCAGGACCCGGACATCCGTGTCTACGACAACACGACGGCCATCGTCATCGGGGTGCAGGACCAGGACACCTGGTGGCGTGGCTACCACAACCCGGCCCGCCTCCGGGCGACGTTGGTGCTGCTCCGGCGGGAGTCCGGCTGGATGATCGCGAACATCCAACTGTCCAACATGGCGGAGTCCTAGCGAGTCCTATGTTGACCGGGCAACGTGAAGCCCGCGCACACGTGTGCCCCGCGCCGGCCGGCGCGGGGCACACGTCGTTGATGGCGTCGCCTACTGGCCGCTGTCTCGCAGGAGCTGCTCGAAGGGCACGACGTCGGCGAACGGGTCCGGGCGCCGCGGGGTCGGTTGGCGCCGGATGGCGGCCACCAGTTCTCCCGCCGCCCGGGTGATCCGCTCGGCGAGCTCGGGGTCGCTGCCCCAGTCCGCGCTCGCGGCGTAGATCGCGGTCGGCACCGGAGCCGCGCGGAGGTAGGCCAGGAGCGGCCGCATGGCGTACTCCAGCACGAGCGAATGACGCTCGCTCCCGCCGGTCGCCGCGAGCAGCACCGGCTTCGCCTCCAGGGAGTCCGGGTCGAGGATGTCCATGAAGGACTTGAACAACCCGCTGTAGGACGCGGCGAAGGTCGGCGACACCAGGATCACCCCGTCCGCCGCCTCGACCTTCGCGAGGACCTCGCCCAGCCGCTCGCTGGGGAACCCGGTGAGCAGGCGGTCGGTGATGTCGTGGGCGAGTTCCCGCAACTCCACGACCTCCACGCTCGCGTCGGCCCCCAACTGCGTGTGCGTGGCCGAGCCCAGGCGGTCGGCGAGCAGTCGTGTGCTCGACGGCTGGGACAGGCCCGCCGTGATCACGACAACACTGGTCATGCTGTGGTCTCCTCCTGTGTGCGGGTGGCGAGCAGGGACTGGTGGGTCGGCGCGTCGGGAACGTGGGCGGGCTTGAGCGCCGCGAACTCCTTGCGCAGGACCGGTACGACCTCCTCGCCCAGGATGTCCAGTTGTTCCAGCACGGTCTTCAGCGGCAGACCGGCGTGGTCCATGAGGAAGAGCTGACGCTGGTAGTCGCCCACGTATTCGCGGAAGCCGAGCGTGCGTTCGATGACCTGCTGCGGCGAGCCGACGGTGAGTGGGGTCTGCGCGGAGAACTCCTCCAGGGACGGCCCTCCGCCGTAGACGGGAGCGTTGTCGAAGTACGGCCGGAACTCCTTGACGGCGTCCTGGGAGCTGGGCCGCATGAACACCTGACCGCCCAGGCCCACGATCGCCTGGTCGGCCGAGCCGTGCCCATGGTGCTCGTAGCGCTGCCGGTACAGGTTCACCATCTGCCGGGTGTGGTGCTTGGGCCAGAAGATGTGGTTGTGGAAGAACCCGTCACCGTAGTACGCGGCCTGCTCGGCGATCTGGGGACTGCGGATCGAGCCGTGCCACACGAACGGCGGGACGCCGTCCAGCGGGCGCGGTGTGGAGGTGAAGCCCTGCAACGGCGTGCGGAACTTGCCCTCCCAGTCCACGACGTCCTCGCGCCACAGTCGGTGGAGCAGGTTGTAGTTCTCCACGGCGAGCGGGATTCCCTGTCGGATGTCCTGGCCGAACCACGGGTAGACCGGCGGCGTGTTCCCCCGCCCCATCATCACGTCGACTCGACCATCCGCGAGGTGCTGCAACATCGCGAAGTCCTCGGCGATCTTCACCGGGTCGTTCGTGGTGATCAGGGTGGTGGACGTCGACAGGATGAGCTTCTTGGTCCGTGCGGCGACGTAGCCGAGCATGGTGGTCGGCGAGGACGGAACGAACGGCGGGTTGTGGTGCTCACCCGTCGCGAAGACGTCCAAGCCCACCTCCTCGGCCTTGAGCGCGATCGCGACCATCGCCGAGATCCGCTCGTGCTCGCTCGGCGTGCGGCCGTTCGTCGGGTCCTGCGTGACGTCCCCGACGGTGAAGACACCGAACTGCATGCCATCCTCCACCCAGTAGTTTAATCGTCAACTAAACCGGTGAACGTCCAGTATGACCACGCTATTCCACGCCGTCGAGCCCCGTCTGTTTGTCGTGGTCACGGCAATACCAGGCGGGTTTTGGCCGCCTTGGGGCGGGAACCGGTAACAGTACGTTGCTGACCGTTGGGCCGAGTCGGAGCGGGTGCGCGACGCGCGCCGCCGGAGCTGGGAGGACCCGATGGGGCGTGCGTTGCGGTACGGGTACGTCGCTGCCCTGCTGGCGACCGCGTGGACGATGGGGCTGGAGCTCGCGCACGTCCTCAAGCTGCCGGCCACGTCGGGATACGAGCCGGCGATGTTCGGGTGGCTGCAGCAAACCCTGTACTTTTGGTCCGGAGTCGTCAGTGGCACGGTGTGTGTCGTCGCCGTCGTCCTCACCGCCCTGGTCGCCCTGGCCACGCGTCACGACGACATCCTGCGCTGGTTCACCACCGGCGCGTTCCTCGCCGAGGGGCTCGCGACCATCATCTTCTTCGCGGTGATCTACCCCGTGAACCTGCGCTTCCCCCTCGGGGAGGACGGACAGCCCCCCGCGGACTGGGCGACACTACGTCTCCTCTGGGAGGCCGGTCACGTCGCCGGCTTCGTCCTGTTCACCCTCGCGTTCCTTCTTCTCACGATCGGGCTGGTACGCGCCGCGGCCACGACGCGCGCGTAGAGCACCCGCGCGAGGGTCCGCCGACAAGGAAGGCCGGGTGGTCGGCGCGCCCGGCCACCCGGTCTCGGGCCGTCACAACGTCACGTCCCCCACCACCTAGAACCCGAGGAGGTCCGGCAGCCAGTTGGAGAACTCGGGGACGTAGGCCACCAGGAACAACACCGCGAGCCCGGCCAGCAGGAACGGCCCCGTTCCGCGGATCACCTCCACCAGGGGGACCCGCGCGATGCCCGCGGCGACGAACAGGTTCACTCCGACCGGCGGGGTCACCAACCCCAGGGCGAGGTTCACGGTCATCAGCACCCCGATGGTGGTGACGTCCACGCCCACCGCCAACAGCACCGGCGCCACGATCGGCACGAACAGGTACAGGGCGGAGACCGCGTCGATGAACGCGCCGATGATCAGGAGCAGGATCATCACCAACAGCACGATCAGGAAGCGGTTCTCGGTGAAGGAGAGCAGCAGATCGGCCAGGTGGGCGGCGATGTGGTTCACCGTCACCACATAGGTGAAGACCGAGGCCGACCCGACGATCAGCATGATCACGGCGGACTGCGCCGCCGCGGTCACGAAGATCCGGTAGAGGGAGGAGAGCTTCAGCTCCCGATACAGGAACAGTCCCACGAGCATGGCGTAGGCGCAGGCGACCACGGCGGACTCGGTGGGGGTGACGACTCCGCCGTAGATGCCGCCCAGGATGATCACCGGCATCAGCAGGCCGGGCAGGGCGCGCAGGAACGCGGAGGCGAGGTCGCGCGTGGAGGCTCGACGCCCCACACCCGCGGCGACCTCGGCGTCGGCGGCGTCCGTGACGGGTGAGGATTCGGTGCCGACGAACGCGGAGCCCGCCTCGGTTCCGGCGGTGCCGCCCTCGGCGTTGGAGCCCGCGCCCACGGTGGCCTCGACGCGGGCGTCGCCGTCCCCCGGGTCTTGCGCGGCGGCCCGGCGGCCGTTGACCATCGCGCTGACCGTGGCCGTCGCACGGGGAAGGAACAGGCAGGCGACCATCAACGCGACCGCGAGCATGATGCCGGGGACGATGCCGGCGACGAACAGGCGGACGATGGACACACCCGCGTAGTCGCTCACCACCACGGCGAAGATGATGAAGACGATGCTCGGCGGAACGATGATGCCCAACGATCCAGCGCTGGCGACCAGCGAGGTCGCGTGCCGCTTCTGGTAACCGTGCCGGATCAGTGCCGGGATGAGGATGGTGCCGATCGCCGCCACGGTCGCCGGGCCGGAGCCGGAGATCGCCGAGAAGAAGAACGCCGCGATGATCACCACGATGGCCAGGCCGTGCTTGCGGTGGCCGACGCACGCGTTGGCGAAGTCGATGAGCCGCCGCGAGATCCCGGCGTACTCCATGATCACGCCGGCGAGGATGAAGAAGGGGATCGCGAGCAGGGTCTCGGAGGAGACGGAGCCGACGAACACGCTGGGCACCAGGGACAGGTCGCCGAGGCCGCCGACGGCGATGAGGGCGACCGCGGCGGACAGACCCAGGGCGAAGGCCACCGGTACGCCGACGAACAACAGGACGGCGAACGTCCCGAACAGGATGAGTTCGATCATCGCTCGACCTCCGCGTCGGTCTGGGGCGTTGTCTCCGCGGTCGGGGCTTTGGCGGTGCGAACCCCGGCCTCGACGGCCCGGTATCCGCCCAGCAGCGCGCCGATCGGCAGGGCGATGGTGAACAGCCACTGCGGGATCTCCATCGAGGGAGTCCCCCGGCCGCGTTCGGCCTGCTGCAGGGCCATCTCCATGCCGAAGTACAGCAGGATGGCGAGGAAGGCGAGGATCGCGGCCGTGATGAACACGGTCATCGCCGTGCGCAGGTGTCCCCGGGCCCGCTCGTGCAGGACCGCGAAGCCGAGGTGGGCGCCTTCTCGGAGGCCGATGACCGCGCCCATCATCACCATCCACACGGCGAGGTTGACGGTCACCTCACCGGTGAAGGCGAGCGAGACGTTGAGAAAGTAGCGGCTGAGCACGTTGACGAAGGCCACCAGGGCGACGACCGCGAAGGGTATCGCCGCGAGGAGGTTCTCGACCGTGCTGAGGATGCGGGAGGGCATGCGTTTCAGTCCTCGGGGGTCACGGCGTCGATCAGGTCGGTGCCCCACACTGAGGCGTAGTCGTCGTAGAGGGGCTGTACCGCCTCCCGGAACTCCGCCATCTGGGCTTCGTCCAGCACGGTGGTGTCCAGGAGTTCGGCCTGTTCCTCGAGCTGGACTTCCTCGGCGTCCCGGTTGAGCTGGATCTGGTAGGCGTTGGCCTCGTCCGCGGCGTCCTGGATGATGTCCTGGTCGGCGGGGTCCAGGGAGTCGAACAGTTCCTGGTTCACGCCGAGGATCAGGGGATCGTAGACGTAGTTCCAGACCGTCAGGTAGGCCTGCACCTCGGCCATTCCCGCCTTGTCGATGACGTCCATCGGGTTCTCCTGCCCCTCGATGGTCCCCTGCTGCAGTGAGGTGAAGACCTCGGCGAAGTTCATGGTGGAGGGGTTCGCGCCGCTCCCCCGGTAGAAGTCGGTCAGCAGGCCGATCTCGGGGATCCGGATCTTGATGCCCTCAAGGTCCTCGGGAGCCTCGATGGGGCGCACGTTGTTGGTGACCTGTCGGAACCCGCTCTCGCCGAAACCGAGCATGTGGACGCCGAACTCCGCGGTCAGCTCCTGGTAGGCCTCCTCCGCGCCGGCGGAGATGGCCGCGTCGGCCTGGTCGTAGTCGGTGTAGAGGAACGGGGCGTTGATCGCCCCGAAGCGGGGGTCGACGGCGGCGTAGATGATGGTGGAGTTGTAGGTGAAGTCCTTGTCGCCACTCATCAACTGCTCGACGCCACCAGCCTGGTTGCCGGCGGAGAGCTGCTCGTTGGGGAAGACGTCCACCGACATCCGGCCGTCCGACTCTCGCTCCAGGGTCTCGGCGAACAGCTCGGCGGCCTCGTACCAGGTGGACGCGGCGCCCACGGTGATCGTCATCTTCCAGCTATAGGTGGTGTCGTCAGACGCCGCACCCGCGGTGCCGCAGGCCGTGAGTGACAGGCCTGTCGCCGCGGCGGCCACCCCTGTGCAGAGCTTCGAGAACTTCCGCTGCACCCCAGGTCTCCTCTCGGCGCCAACCCGAGGGCCGGCT
The DNA here is from genome assembly GCF_018437505.1 of Spiractinospora alimapuensis. Taxonomy (NCBI): domain Bacteria; kingdom Bacillati; phylum Actinomycetota; class Actinomycetes; order Streptosporangiales; family Nocardiopsidaceae; genus Spiractinospora; species Spiractinospora alimapuensis. The sequence goes on from NZ_CP072467.1 coordinate 4,679,395, forward strand.
CGTCACGAGGGCGCCGCTCAGGGGAACGGCGCGTTGGTAGTGGGAGATCCATCGCGCGAAACGCCAGCGGATAAGCCGACATTCTTCGCGATTGAGACAAGTTGCCCTTCGTGGGGTGCCCGTTGATCATAGCGGGATGAGTGTTAGTGATCATCCGCTGCCTGGACAATCAGCCCGACTCGCCGGCCTCACCACCTACGTCTTCGGCGGCGGAGGCGGTCCGGACGGTGTGACCAACGGTGAGGCCGCCGCCGTCACCTACGCCCGGGCGGGCGCCGCCATCGCCGTCATCGACGTCGACCCCGACGCCGCACGATGGACGGTCGAGCACGTCCGCCGCGAGGGCGGCGACGCCGTGGCCGTGACCGCGGACGTCACCGACGAGAGCCAAGTCGCCGCGGCGGTCGAGCGGGCCTCCGACGCCGTGGGGGCGGCAGACGTCGTCCACAACAACGTGGGAGCGACAGTGATCGGGAACCCGGTCGACCTGAGCTACGAGGCCTGGCGTCGCGCCTTCGTGCTCAACGTCGACAGTGTGTTCCTGACCGCCAAGTTCACCCTCCCGGCCATGCTGGAGCGTGGGCGTGGCGCCTTCGTCAACGTGTCCTCCATCGCGGGACTCCGGCACGTCGGGTACGAGTTTCCCGCCTACATGGCCAGTAAGGGGGCCGTGAACCAGGTGACGGTCTCCCTCGCCCTGACCTACGCCGACCGCGGCATCCGCGCCAACGCGGTCGCCCCCGGATTCATCGACACCCCGCTGGTCCGCAAGCAGCTCGCCTCCCAGGCCGGTTCCATCGACGAACTCCTCGCCGCGCGCAACGCCATGAGTCCCACCGGTCAGATGGGCACCCCATGGCACGTGGCCCACGCGGCGCTCTTCCTGGCCTCCCCCGAGGCCGCCTACGTCAACGGTGTCTGCCTCCCCGTCGACGGCGGTCTCGCCATGCGGAGCGGATGAGGAGCGGTCCACGTCCCGCCCTGGGCCGGCCGGGCCCAGGGGCTTCCACCGGTTCCGGTCATGGTTAAACCGCGGCGCGTGGGACAAGAATGCCGAGCAGGGCCCCACCGGCCGTGGGGCGCTCACGACGAAAGGGGACTGCCGTGCTCCGTAAACCCCTCCTCGCGGCGGGGCATTCTCCGGTGATTCGGCGCGTGATCGAACGCGTGCCGCCGACCCGAAACCTCGTTGCCCGGTTCGTCGCCGGCGAGCGCCAGTCCCAGGCGATCCCCGTCGTCGCCACCATCACCCGCGACCGGCTCGTCACGATGGACTACCTCGGCGAGGAGGTCCGATCCCCGGAACGCGCGGAGGCGACCGCGCTGGAGTACATCCGGTTGTTGGAGGCGCTCGCCGACGCCGAGCTCGCCGACCGCGTGGAGGTGTCGGTCAAGCTCTCGGCGCTCGGGCACTTCCTGGAGGCCGATGGCGAGAAGGTCGCTCTGGAGAACGCCCGGCGGGTGTGCCGGGCCGCGTCGAACGCCGGAACCACCATCACCGTCGACATGGAGGACCACACCACGACGGACTCCACACTCGCGATCGTGGGCCAGCTCCGTCAGGACTTCCCGTGGGTTGGCGCGGTCCTCCAGGCGGCACTCCGCCGGACCGAGGCCGACTGTCGAGACCTCGCCCACGCGGGTTCGCGGGTCCGCCTGTGTAAGGGCGCCTACGACGAACCCGCCAGTGTGGCGTTCCGATCCAGGCGCGAGGTGGATCGGTCCTACGTCCGCTGTCTCCGCGTCCTGATGGAAGGCGCCGGCGAGCCACTGGTCGCCACCCACGACCCTCGGCTCCTCATGGTCGCCGACCGGCTCGCCACCCGGAACGGTCGCACATCGGACGGCTTCGAGTACCAAATGCTGTACGGAATCCGCGACGCCGAACAGCGCCGCCTCGCCGCCGAGGGCAACCGCGTCCGCGTCTACGTTCCCTACGGTGTGGACTGGTACGGATACGCCATGCGCCGCGTCGCCGAACGGCCCGCTGACCTCGCGCTCCTGCTCCGCTCCCTGGCGGGGCAGAGCTGAGCGCCGCTAGCGCACGCCGCACCGACGCCGTCCACACCCCAGCGAAGGGACGATCGCCACACGGAACGCGTCCTTCCGTCTGTCGTATGGCGATGTCCTGCCCGGGAACCATCCGTGGTCCAGGTACGTTAAAAGCGGCGTAAGCACGAATCCCCGAAAGGCTTGACTATGCGCATGCAGAGCAGCAACCCGGCGTTGAGCCGGGTGATGTCCCCGGGGCGTGGAGCGGGAAACCAGTCGTACGGGCCTTACGGAAGCCCCTACGGTCAGCCCGGCTACCCCCAACAGCAGGGGTACGGCGGCCCGGCCTACGCGCAGCCCGGAGCGGCGGGTCCCGCGAGTGAGGACAGCCGCCCGATGAGCATCGACGACGTCGTCCTGCGCACCGGCATGGTGCTGCTGGCCGTTGTCGCCGCCGCCGCGGTGAGCTTCTTCTTCCCCAACGCGCTCTTCCTGTGGGGCGGTCTGCTCGGCGGACTCGTGCTTGGTCTGGTCATCTCCTTCAAGCAGTCGACCAACCCCGCGCTGATCATCACCTACGGCATCCTCGAAGGGTTCTTCCTGGGGAGCCTCAGCTTCATGTTCGAGGCGATGGCCGGGGTGGAGGCGGGCACGCTCGTCGTCCAGGCCGTTGTCGGAACGCTGGCCGCGTTCGGCGCGATGCTCGCGCTGTACCGGATGCGCATCGTCCGGGTGACCCAGACCTTCGCCAAGGTCACCATCGCCGCGCTGATGGCTGCCGGTGTGCTGGTCGTGGTCAACCTCCTCATGGTCGTCTTCGGCGGCGGTGACGGACTGGGCATCCGCACCCCGAGCCTGCTGGGTGTCGGCTTCGGTCTGCTGATGATCGCCCTCGCCTGCGCGGTGCTGGCGATGGACTTCAAGATGATCGAGGACGGCATCGCCTCCGGCGTCCCGAACAAGTTCGCCTGGTTCTGCGCGTTCGGTCTCACCATGACGCTGGTCTGGCTCTACATCGAGATCATCCGGTTGCTCTGGATGCTCTACGCGATCTTCAGCGGCGACTGATACCGGGCGCCCGCTTTTCGGGCGTCCCCGTGATCGACATGAGGAAGGCCCCGCCGCTCCTGGGCAGGAGCGGCGGGGCCTTCCTCGTGGGTGCGTTCCTCGTGCGTCGCCAAGAGAGGTTTCGAGGGCGCTCAGGCGGTCCTCAGGACTGCCGGCCCAGAGCGACTCCGGGCCGGCAGCACTCTCGAGGTCAGTGGATCAGGCTCGCTGGCGCGGTACGAGTGGTGACCTGTTACGACGCCGGCGGTCGTACTCATGCACGATCGCCTGCGCGTAGCCGTTGCTGATCCCGTGCTCGTCGGCGAGCCAGGTGCTTCGCTCCGAGCAGCGGGACAGGGCGGGGCCACTTTCGAGGTGATCAAACCACTCGTGGAGGTCTTGGCCAGTGACTACAGGAATACGAGCGAGCAGCCGAGCGTGGATCTCCGGCGAGTGGGCTGGCGACATGTGCACCTCCATAGATGAACGGCACCTATCAGCGACACTGCGACAGGATCTCGTTTTGGACAAGACCTGGACGCCAGCTTTTTGCCGGGGTTTTACCGCGCGTCCCCCTGGAGGGCGGGAAAGTTGATGATGGTGGTGGGCACGGCGCCAGAGTGCCCACCACCATGGCGTCAGGACAGGCGCTCGAAAACGGCCGCCATGCCCTGTCCGCCTCCCACACACATCGCTTCCAAGCCGAAGGTGTGGTCGTGGAAGTCCAACCCGTTGAGCAGAGTCGTGGTGATCCGCGCTCCGGTCATACCGAACGGGTGGCCCACCGCCACGGCACCGCCGTTGACGTTGAGCTGCCCCTCGATGTCGATGCCGAGGTCGTCCGCCGAAGGCAGGACCTGCGCCGCGAACGCCTCATTGATCTCCACCAGATCGATGTCCCGGATACTCATGTTGGCGCGCCGCAACGCCTGCTGTGAGGCGGCCACCGGGCCGAGGCCCATGATCTCCGGCGAGAGCGCACTGACCCCGGTGGAGACGATCCGCGCCAGCGGCGTGACTCCCAGCTCCGCCGCCTTACGGTCGCTCATGATGATAAGCGCTGCCGCCCCGTCGTTGAGCGGGCAGCAGTTCCCGGCCGTGACGGTCCCGTCGGGCCGGAACACCGGGGCCAGCGACGACACCTTCTCCAGTGTCGTGCCGCGACGCGGACCGTCGTCGGAATCCACCACCGTGCCGTCGGGCAGAGTCACCGGAGTGATCTCGCGGGCCCAGAACCCGTTGTCGATGGAGCGCTCCGCGCGGTTCTGCGACAGCACCGCGAACTCGTCCTGACGTTGGCGCGAGATGCCCCGAAGCTGGGCGACGTTCTCGGCGGTCTGGCCCATGGTGATGTAGATGTCCGGCAGCGCACCGTCCTGCCGCGGGTCGTGCCAGGTCTCCGCACCGCCCTCGGCGCGACGTTCGGTCCGCTCGCGGGCGCCGGAGAACAGGGGGTTCTTGGTGTCGGGCAGACCGTCGCTGCTGCCCTTGGCCAGCCGGCTCACCGCCTCGACCCCCGCCGAGACGAACACGTCGCCCTCGCCCGCCTTGATCGCGTGGAAGGCCATCCGCGTGGTCTGCAGGGAGGAGGAACAGTACCTGGTCACCGTGGTGCCGGGAACGTCGTCCAGGCCCAACTGGACCGCGACGACGCGAGCGAGGTTGTGGCCTTGCTCCCCACCGGGCAGACCACAGCCCAGCATCAGGTCGTCGATCTCGGCGGGGTCCAACTGGGGGACCTGGGCCAGTGCGCTCCGCACGATCTGCTGGGTGAGATCGTCGGGACGAATGTCCTTGAGTGACCCTTTCGCGGCGCGGCCGATCGGCGACCGAGCGGTAGCGACAACGACGGCTTCGGGCATGAGTGTCAACCTTTCTCCCGGCCGCGCGGGGATCTTCGTTGGAATAGGCTACCGGCGGGTAATCGGCAACGGAGCGCGCGGACGATCCAACTTCGATCCAGTATCGAGGTCACAGGGTTGAACTCGTGCTCTGGGGTCGCCTTGGGTCGTCCCCGCACCGCCCCTGATCGGGTAAGACAGCACTGACGGCGCGATCGTCCGGCCCGCTCGGGGCGTGGAGCGGTCGGGCCGGATCCGGGGCCGGCATGATGGGCCCAACGGTGAACGACGAAGGTATCGACGCCGGTGACCAACGGCGATGGTGAGGGAGTCCGAATGCGGCTACAGAACTCCATGAGTGAGTTGATCGGCGACACGCCACTGGTGCGACTGTCCACAGTCACTCGCGGAGCCTCCGCCACGGTCGCGGCGAAAGTGGAGTATTTCAACCCCGGTGGTTCGGTGAAGGACCGGATCGCGCTCCCGATGGTCGAGGCCGCGGAGAAGGAGGGCCTGTTGCGGCCCGGCGGCACCATCGTGGAGCCGACCTCCGGGAACACCGGTGTGGGGTTGGCGCTGGTCGCCCAGTCCCGCGGGTACCGCTGTGTGTTCGTGTGCCCGGACAAGGTGGGTGCCGACAAGCTCTCCGTCCTGCGCGCCTACGGCGCTGAGGTGGTGGTGTGCCCCACGACCGTCGCGCCCGACCACCCGGACTCCTACTACTCGGTCTCCGACCGGCTCGTCACCGAGATCCCCGGTGCGTGGAAGCCGGACCAGTACTCCAACCAGAACAACCCACGTGCCCACTTCGACTCCACCGGGCCGGAGATCTGGCGGCAGACCGAGGGCCAGATCACCCACTTCGTCGCCGGGATCGGTACCGGCGGCACCATCACCGGTGTGGGACGGTACCTCAAGGAGGTGTCCGGCGGCCGCGTCAGGATCGTCGGCGCGGACCCGGAGGGCTCGGTCTACTCGGGCGGCAGCGGGCGCCCCTACATGGTGGAGGGTGTGGGCGAGGACATCTGGCCCGAGACCTTCGATCCGTCGATCTGCGATGAGATCATCGCGGTCAGTGACAAGGACTCCTTCCTGATGACGCGTCGGCTCGCCCAGGAGGAGGGGCTGCTGGTCGGCGGGTCGTGCGGCCTGGCCGTGGTCGCGGCGCTGCGTGTCGCGGAGACCGCGGGACCCGACGACGTCGTCGTGGTGCTCCTGCCCGACGGTGGCCGCGGCTACCTCGCCAAGATCTTCAACGACGAGTGGATGGCCGACTACGGATTCCTCACCGAGGAGACCGGGGAACCCACGGCCGGCGCCGTTCTCGACGGCAAGCACAACGAACTCCCCGAGATCGTGCACGTGCACCCCGAGGAGACCGTGGGCACGGCGATCGGGATCCTGCGTGAGTACGGGGTGTCCCAGCTTCCCGTGGTGAAGGCCGAGCCGCCGTTGATGGCGGCCGAAGTCGTGGGCGCGGTCGCCGAGCGCGACCTGCTCGACGGCCTTTTCACGGGCAACGCCGACCTCCAGGACCCCCTGCAGCGGCACATGGGGCCCGCTCTCCCCATCGTTGGTTCCGGCGAGCCCGTCAGCCGCTGCGTGGAGCTGCTGGGGCAGTCCGACGCCTTGATCGTGGTCCGCGACGGCAAGCCCGCCGGGATCCTGACCCGCCAGGACATCCTGGCGCACATGTCCGCGTAACCAACCACGGCCGAAGGACGGCGTTCTCCGAGAGAGGCACCCACACCCTTGCTGAGTTCGGTAATGGCAGCCCTCTGGACCACGATGCGCCGCCGCGCCGGTGTCCGGTACGGCAGCAGGGGAGCACGGAAGTTCGCCGCCTTCGGCCCCGGGACGTCCATCGCGTTCCCACCCGCCACGATCTTCGGGGAGCCCTGGATCGAGCTCGGATCCCATACCGTGATCGGGGCGGAGGTCACGATCACCGCAGGTCTCCTCCCCGACCTGGAGCTCGGTCCCGAGCCGGTGCTCCGCATCGGTGACGGCTGCACCGTGGGCCGAGGAAGCCACGTCGTGGCCCACCAGCGCGTCGAGATCGGGGACTTCGTCTTCACCGGCCCCTACGTGTACGTCACCGACCAGAACCACGGATACACCGACCCCGCCACCCCCGTGGGGCTCCAGTTCCCCCGTAACGACCCGGTGCGTATCGGACGAGGCTGCTGGATCGGCGCCAACGCGGTGGTCCTCCCCGGCGTCCGGCTCGGCCAGAACTGTGTCGTCGCCGCCGGCAGCGTGGTCCTGCCCGGCGAGTACCCGGACCACAGCGTCCTCGCCGGGGTCCCCGCCAAGATCGTGCGCTGGTACACCCCCGAATCCGGCTGGACCAACCGCCCCCGCACGACTCCAGATTCCAGCCCCGAGGACACGTAGCGCCGCGACCGTCCGGCTCCCCAGCGGATGGGCCGCATCGCCCGTCTTGTTCGGCGCGGCGTCTCGGTGGTCACCGGCACGGTCGATGCCGGCGGTCCTCCCTGCCCGCACACGTGCCGGAGGTTGGCCGGCCACGGGCGGCGTGCCCTGGTCCCGAGGCTCGCGTCGCGAGGACAGGGCGTGGCGGGGTGCCGGCACGCCGCTTCGGTGGAGAGGCGGACGCACTCGTGTCCACGTCCTAGTCTTTGGCCATGGCATTTACCGGTTTCGAGACACGCGCGATCCACGCCGGGCAGGAGCCCGACCCCCAGACGGGGGCGGTTGTGGTTCCCATCTATCAGGTGAGTACGTACGCCCAGGATGGTGTGGGCGGTTTGCGGGGGTATGAGTACAGCCGCACCGGCAACCCCACGCGTGCCGCGCTGGAAGAGTGTCTCGCGGATCTCGAGGGCGGGAGCCGTGGGCTCGCGTTCGCTTCCGGGATGGCCGCCGAGGACACCTTGCTGCGCACCATCGCGTCGCCGGGTGACCACGTCATCATCCCGAACGACGCCTACGGCGGGACTTACCGCCTGTTCTCGACGGTGTCGAGCAACTGGGGCGTGAAGTGGGACGCGGTTCCGCTGGCGGACCCGGAGGCGGTGCGGGCGGCGGTCCGGCCCGAGACCGTGGCGATCTGGGTGGAGACGCCCACCAACCCGCTGCTCAACGTCGCCGACATCGCGCTGCTCGCCGACGTCGCCCACGACGCTGGTGCGTTGCTGGTGGTGGACAACACCTTCGCCTCGCCGTACCTGCAGCGCCCACTGGTGGAGGGCGCCGACGTCGTCGTGCACTCCACCACCAAGTACCTGGGCGGTCACTCCGACGTCGTCAGCGGCGCGCTGGTGACCCGTGACCGGGAGTTGGGGGAGCGGGTCGCGTTCCATCAGAACACCATGGGCGCCGTGGCGGGTCCGTTCGACTCCTGGCTCGCGCTGCGTGGGATCAAGACCCTGGCGGTGCGGATGGACCGGCACTGCGCGAACGCCGAACAGGTCGTCGCGGCTCTCACGCACCACCCGAAGGTGACCGAGGTGCTCTACCCGGGGCTTCCGGAGCACCCCGGGCACAAGATCGCCGAGGCGCAGATGAAGGGCTTCGGTGGCATGGTCTCCTTCCGCGTCGCCGGGGGAGAGGAAGCGGCACTGCGCGTCTGCGCGGCGACGCGCCTGTTCACGTTGGCGGAGTCGCTCGGCGGTGTGGAGTCGCTGATCGAGCACCCCGGTCGGATGACCCACGCCTCCACCAGCGGTTCACCCCTGGAAGTGCCGAGTGACCTCGTGCGCCTGTCGGTGGGGATCGAGTCCGGTTCCGACCTGGTCGCCGACATCGAGGCGGCGCTGGAGACCGCCTGACCCGGCTGACGCCGGCCACGCCGCTCCCGACACATTCGGCCCCCGGGTCCGTGTAGCGAACACGGACCCGGGGGCCGTTGCCGTTGGGGGGCGCCTTGCGCCCCGTGGGGGACGCCCGTGGTCAGTGAGCCAGGGGGCTAGACCGCGAGCAGGGAGTCCGGGGAGTCGTCCTGAGATGTCCCGGATCCGCGCTCGTCGGGGCGGATGCTCAGTCCGACGAGTCGGCGGCCCACCCGGGCCAGCGGGCCCAGGCGCTCCCTGTTGCGCAGTGACCGGTATCGACCAGTGCGATCCTCTCCTCGGATGCCCAGGGAGACGGCCACGACGAATCCCAGCGCGACTCCCAGGAACACCAGGCCAAGCAGGATCAGGAGGGTGGTCATGGGGCACCTCCATACAACCCGGGCCGACAGTCATCGTGTCGGCAGGCTGAACCGGTTTATGATTGGTGTGAAGCAGATCATCCCTTTCTATGGACTCATATGATTCATACCAATCTTTTCCTCATAATCCGGGAGTCCGAACCGTGGGTCAAGGGTGTGGCGTAAATTGGTCGGCATGAACTCGGGGCGACGTTCGGTTCCCCATTCCCGGAGTAAGCGCCATCGGCTGGCCGACCACGTCCGGGAACGCATTCACGACGGTCGATACCCCGCGGGCGATCGCCTGCCCACGGAGGAGGATCTGGCCGCGCAACACGACGTGTCGCGCAACACCGTCCGGGACGCGATGAAGGACCTGGAGAACGAGGGTCTCGTCATCATCCGGCAGGGCAGCGGGACCTATGTCCGCGACAGCCGCCCCATCGTGCACCTGGCCACGTCGGTGTCCGGGGGGATCGACTCCGAACGCTTCCGCCAGGGGTTCCAGCCCGCCATGAAACTCGCCGGCTACGACCGTATCCAGGAGAAGGTCGCGATCGCGATCCTCACCGCCCAGGGCGAGGTCGCCTCCCGCCTCAACATCGACGAGAACCTCCCACTCGCCGAGCGGCAGATCGTCGAACGACGGTGTGACCGCCTGGTCGACGGTGAGTTGTGGCAGCAGCAGCTCGCCTACTACCCGGCCTCCATCGCACTCAACACCGAACTCATGATCCCGGAGCAGATCGAGCGCGGAACGCACGCCGTGCTGCGAGAGCTGGGCTACGCCCAGACGTGGTCCTACGACCTGGTCGGCGCCCGCATGCCAGAACCGCGCGAGCGGGCGTCGTTCGGGATCCCCTCCGGTGTTCCGCTGCTGGTGCAGACCCGGGTCGCCTACGCCGGCGACACCGCCGTGCGCATCACCGAGACGCTCATGCCCGCCGACCGGCACCGCCTGATGTACGCCGAAGGTGACGTGGACGAGGGCGTTCTCGTGCTCGGCACCGACGTGAACCTCATCGAACGCTGACCGCCCGGGGACGGAGCGCGGATGTCGACGACCCGGCGTGTTCGGGCATCCCCGGCGGGGCACTAACGTCGCATGGGACGTTGTGTCGGTCGATGAGGGGGCAGTGTGGCCCGGTTCGGGGATGGACTCGCGACGGGGACCGATCTCGTCGGCGCGGCCGAACGCGCGGTACTGCAGGCGCTGGAACCGTTGGACGGCGCGCCTGACCTTCTCTGCGTGTTCGTGTGCGGTGAGGACGCCGACGAGATCACCCAGGCCGGGGAACGGGCCATGGCGTTGGCGCCCGGGGCCGTCACGATCGGCTGCACGGCCAACGGCATCGTCGGTCAGGGCCGAGCGGTGGAGGGACGTGGTGGCGTCAGCGCGTGGGCGGCCCGCCTGCCCGACACCACTCTCACCCCGGTCCGCCTCGAAGTCGAGCCCGAGGACGAGTACCTGACGGTCGTGGGGATGGTCGAACCAACGCCCGCCGACTCCGCGATGATCCTGCTGGCCAACCCGTACGCCTTCCCCGTCCCGCCGTTCCTGCGCTACTCCAGCGAGTCCCTGGGTGGCCTGCCGATCGTGGGTGGACTCGCCGGTACGCTGCGCGGCGAGGAGTCGATGCGGCTGTTCAGCATGGGCGAGTCCGTGGACGCCGGAGCCGTGGGGGTCCTCCTCGGTGGGGAGGGGATCGTCGGCGCGGCCGTCAGCCAGGGATGCTCCCCGATCGGGCCCGCGCTCGCGGTCACCGGTGCGGAGGGCAACGTGATCACCGAGATCGCGGGAGTTCCGGCGGTCACCAAACTCGAGGAGATCGTCGACGCCCTCACCGATGGCGAACGCGCTCTCGCCTCACGTGGCCTGCAGATCGGTATCGCCATGGACGAGTACGCCGAACGCCATGGTTACGGAGACTTCCTGATCCGCGGCGTCGTCGACGCCGACCCCGAAACCGGGGAACTGGTCATCGCCGAGGTCGTCGAAGTCGGGCAGACCGTGCGGTTCCACGTCCGCGACTCCGCCACCGCCGAGAGCGACCTGTCGAAGAAGCTGCACGCGTTCCAGACCGACACCGAAGGGCGCTCCGACGCCGCCCTGCTGTTCACCTGCAACGGACGGGGCGCGTCCATGTTCCCCACCGCCGACCACGACGTGCGCCAGATTCGCCACGACCTGGGCATCACCCCCGTGGCGGGCTACTTCGCCCCGGGCGAGATCGGTCCCGTCGCGGGCCGGAACTACATGCACGGGTTCACCGCCTGCGTGCTCACCTTCGGTTCCTGACTCCACCGGGCCGCTCGCCCCCGCTCGTCCGCGCGGCCCGCGATGGCCCCTCCCGCCGGGCACGGTGGGGACGCCGCGATGTCCATCGGCGCGTCGCCTACGTCTCTTTGCGTAGTTATGTCATTACTTGTTGTGCGAATCGGGGTGAGTGGGGGAGAGACCGTGCGCACAACGTGGGGCATGTGGGGCGCCGTGGCGATGGGCGTGTCCGCGGCCATGGTCGCCGGGACCGCGGGGGCCGGCCACCACCCGGCGTACGCACAGGAGTGGCGCGTACTCGACCTCGACACGGCGGAGAGGGTGAACGCCGAGCTGGACGCCAACGGCCTTCGCGCCGAGAGCGCCGATCTCCTGGGGGCGGCCCTGGACGAGGAGTCGGCGCGGGCGAGCGCCCTGGCCACCTTCCCCGCCACCGAGCTCGACAGCGTCTCCTCGACGGTCGAGGTGGACGTCGATACCAGCGCCTCACCCGCTCGGCCGCGGGATCTCCTCGGCGAAGTACGTGGCCGAGACACCAGCGCGGGTATCGAGACCTGGAGCGAGTGGCGTGAACTCGACGACGTCGGCGCCGGCCCCTCCACCGTGGACCTCCCCACACCCTCCCGCGAGATCCAGGTCCGCGTCAGCCTCGGTCCCGACTCCGAGCGGGACGACGAGAGCGTTACCGCCGTACGGGTCCGCGTTCCCGACGACGCGGAAGCGCCGGAAACCGACTCCCCGGGCGGCAACGGGGAACGACGCGAGACCGGGGGAGAACAGGAACCCACCCCTGAGGCGGGGGACGACCCCGCGTTCTCGGCACGCCTGTTCGCGACCCGCATCGGTCTGGTGGGAAACCAGACCGCCAACGGGCACACCATCCGGAAGGACGACTACTTCGTGGCGCTCCCGTCCCGCCGGGGCCTGGCCCAGCGCGGCGACGGCGACTACACGGTGCGGGTGTGCACCATAGACGAGCCGCGCCGGTGCGCCTACCTGCCGGTGTGGGACGTCGGGCCGTGGAACATCACCGACGACCACTGGAACGAGGCCCGCGAGTCCTGGACCGACCTCCCGCAGGGCAGACCCCAGGCCGAGGCCGCCTACCAGGACGGCCACAACGACGGCCTCGACGGGTTCGGTCGCCGGGTGGCGAATCCGGCCGGGATCGACCTCGCCGACGGCGCTTTCGACACCGGACTCGCGCTTCCCACCAACGCGTGGGTGGACGTGGACTATCTCTGGACGGCGCAGGAGGGCGTCCCCGCGCGGGTGGCGACCGAGAGCGAGCGGGACCCGGTGGTGCTGCGTGGCGGCCCGGGGACCGACTACCCCGATGTCGGACGAGCGGCCCACGCCGCCCACGTCCAAATCGAGTGCCAGAGCGACGGCCGCGAGGTGTCCGGCCCTCAGGGGCCGAGCGACGCGTGGTACCGCCTGGGAGCCGCTGACTTCATCCCGGCCACCTTCGTCCAGACCGAAGGCGACGTGCCGGTCTGCGGTGAGTAGGGCGCCGTGACGAGTCCAGGGGGCCGCTTACGTCGGACCACCGGCGAGTACCCGGCCAGGTCGTGCCCCTCGGGCGGGTCTCGGAACGGGCTGGCTCCCCCATCAGGACTTCGCCACCGCCACCGGGATTACGCCACATCCAACCGGTGGGGGCGCACATCGACCCGCTCTACCGGAGTCGACGACACCCACTAGCGGCTGCGCACCACGTAGGTCTTCGCGGCCTTGTCGTGGATGGACTGGCCGTAGGTGTCGCTGAAGCCCACCATGCTCTCGATGAGCACGAAGATGTGTCCCAAGCACGTGATGGACTGCGGGAGGCCGAACATGGCGGCCCGGCCCAGCCCCTGTTGCTGGGTCAGCCGCTGCCCGTCGACGCTGACCACCTTGATACCCACCACGGCCTTGCCGGGTGTGGCACCCCAGGCCATCAGACACAGCCAGTCGTAGAGGCACAGCCACAGGCCCCAGGCGAAAAAGAAGAAGAAGGACCAGACGAGGTCCTCGCCGTCCCCGAAGTCGTCCGACCCCGTCACCCCGAACACCACGACGAGCATCACGAAAAGGAAGACGGCGCCGACGATACCGACGATCAGGTAGTCGAGCGCTCGCGCCACGATCCGCTGCCCGGGGGAGGCCAGCGGCGGCGACGCGGAACCGCCGCCGCCCCCTGCCGGAGGCCACGGTGGGGGCGTCGCCCCGTAGTTCGCTCCGTATGGTGCGCCATGACTCACGTCAGCCATTATGACGAACCATCCCACCACGCACGAATCGTCGCGTGCGTGGTCGTCTCGGCCAGGGGGTGATCAGGGGGCTCAGGCCCGGTCGTCCTGTTGCTCCTCGAAGTCGATCTTCGCGAACTGCCGGCGCATGCTCCTCATGATGAAGTACAGCGCGACAGCGATCGCCGCGATGACGAGAAAGCCCAACAGGCCGGGGGTGACCCGGTCGGAGAACTCGAGCGTGTCGGCGAGTACGAGTGGCATACCTCTATGCTCTCACCACGTTGTGTACCCCTGCGAACAGGTCCGTCTCTGGGAGCTCGGTGTCCACCAGTGACCGAGCCAGGTGGTAGTCCTCGGTCGGCCACGCCTCCCGCTGGATGTCCAACGGCACCGCGAACCAGAACCCGTTGGGGTCGACCTGGGTCGCGTGCGCGATCAGCGCCCGGTCGCGGGTCTCGAAGTAGTCCGCGCACTCCACCTTGGTCGTGATCTCCCACTCACGCCGGCGGCTCTCCTGGCGCTGCTTCTGCCGAGCGATCCACTCCGCGAAGGGGTTCTCCAGCCCGCGCCGCTCCAGCACCGAACTGATCGCCGCGACCCGGGGGCTGCTGAACGAGACGTGGTAGTAGAGCTTGAGCGGCTGCCACGGCGCCCCCTGGTCGGGGTAACGCTCCGGATCGCCGGCCGCCTCGAACGCCTCGACCGAGACACGGTGCGTCATCACGTGGTCCGGGTGCGGGTAGCCACCGTCCTCGTCATAGGTGGTGATCACGTGTGGCCGGAACCGGCGGATCAGCCCCACCAGCGGCGCCGACGCGGTGTCGACCGGCTGCACGCGAAGCAGCCCTCGGGCAGCGGCGGCAGCGGGTCCCCCTCGGGCAGCCCGGAGTCGACGAAGCCCAGGAACTCCTGCTCCACGCCCAGGATGCGACGAGCCTCCGCCATCTCCTCACGGCGGATCTCGGTCATGTTGGCCACGACCTCGGGGCGGTCCATCGCCGGATTCAGCACAGAGCCACGCTCGCCCCCGGTCAGGGTGGCCACCAGCACCTCCGCTCCCTCGGCCGCGTAGCGGGCCATAGTCGCGGCACCCTTGCTGGACTCGTCGTCGGGGTGTGCGTGGATCGCCATCAGGCGCAGACGCTCAGACACAGGAGGTCCCTCGCGATCGTTGACTCGGTCTTCCACCAGGTCCGGACGTCCGCCAAGTGATGGGGTGGATGTGGGGTCGCGCGAACCAGGGCTATCTTAGACAACATCGGTCCGTGAATCGGAGATTCCCGTATGGCGACGAGTGACGAGAACATTGACGATGGCTTGCCCGAGGCGACGCCCCAACCGCGGCGGCGCCGGCGAGAGCTGCCTTTCTTCGCCCTGCTGGCCATCGGCGTCGTCACCGTGATCGCCGCCGGCGGATGGGGAATCGCGACTGTGAGTTATGGCGGTGGGGCGTATGGCGTTCCTCATCAGATGGTCGCCTGGAACGCGACCTCCGAGGACTCGGTGTCCATCACCTTCCAGGTGAACAGCTCCACCGACGCCGCGTGCCTGGTCCGGGCCCTGGACGAGCGCCACGTGGAGGTCGGTCAGGACGAGGTCCAGGTGGACTCCGGGCTGCGCGACGTCACCCACACCCTGCGCACCACCCGACAGGCCGCCGCTGCCGAGGTCACGTCCTGTCGCGAACTCGAGTCCTAACCAGACCGAAACCGGCGTCCCGGGCGGCCCTCCGGTGGGTTCCCGTGACGCCATCGCGGTTTCACCGGACGCGTGTCGGGTAGCACCCCACAATCCATGTCCGACCGACACCGAAGGCAACACAAACAGAGGGGTCTTCCCGGAGCAATCCCCTGTAAACCAGGGTTTTCTCTCCCTTCCGTGTGGTGGCCTCGGTGCTAATCTCGTAAGTTCTACCGCGTCGAGAAGGCGACGCGGTGCCCAGGACGCACCAAGGGAGTTCCCGTGACCGAGACCCGCGATGACAACGTCACTTGGCTCACCCAGGAGGCGTACGACCGGCTCAAGGGGGAGCTGGAACACCTGTCGGGGCCTGGTCGCACGGAGATCGCCGATCGCATCGAAGCCGCCCGCGAAGAGGGAGACCTCCGCGAGAACGGTGGATACCACGCCGCCAAGGAGGAGCAGGGCAAGATCGAGGCGCGGATCCTGCAACTGCGCCAGATCCTGAACAACGCGCGAGTGGGCGAGGCGCCGCGGAGTTCGGGAACGGTCAGCCCTGGCATGACGGTCACCATCCGCTTCGAGGGCGACGACGAGGAAGCCGTGTACCTCCTCGCCTCGCGCGAGGAGAGTGGCGCCCCCATCGACGTCATCTCTCCCAAGTCCCCGCTGGGCGCCGCGATCAACGGCAAGCGCGTCGGCGAGACGGCCAGCTACCCGCTGCCGCGCGGCGGCGAGGCCAGTGTCGAGATCATCGAGGCCGTCCCCTACGGCGGGGACTGACCGCACGCACGCACCCGCGGGCCGTTCGATCCGCCTCCCCAGGTGACACGTTGAGGGGCCCGCCGGCCGGCGGGCCCCTCCGTCGCTCCACGGCGCACACCGCGCGTTCCGTGCGCGAGGCCAGTGTCTGGGTACACCTACCAGAGTCACCGACGGAAGGGGGCGCAATGGCGGACACACGTCGCCAGGAACCCGCGGCGAAGGTGCTGTGGCACTTCACGATGTCCCTGGACGGGTTCGTGGCCGGACCAGACCATTCGATGGAATGGATGACCGGCTTCACCCACCGTGAGGGACTGGTGGACGAGTACGCCCAGTCGACGGGGGCGATCCTCGGCGGACGCGATGCCTGGGACGTCTCACCGGACGTCGGCGCCATCTACGGTGGAGCCTGGAAGGGGCCGGTCTTCGTCCTCACCACGCATCCGGAGGACGCGGAACCCGTCGAGGGTGTCACCTTCCTGAATTGCGACGTCGCCGACGCCGTCCGAATCGGCCTCCAAGCCGCCGACGGCAAGAACCTCGAGGTGCTCTCCGCCTCCATCGGCCGTCAACTCCTCCACCGAGGCCTCATCGACGAGATCGACCTCCACGTCGCCCCCGTCCTCCTCGGCGACGGCATCCGCCTGTTCGACAACCCCGGGGGAACCCCCGTCCGCCTCGCCCGCGGCGACACCGACGACCCCACGTCCGTGGTGAACGTTCGCTACCACCCCCTCACCTCGGGATAACGCGCGGCCCACCCTGGCCATCAGACGCTCCTCAGCGGAGGAGCCGCTGCTCACCACATCGCCTCGGCCCCTGGACGGTTCACACCCAAGCGACCACTCGGTCCATCCCCGCGTGTGCGGGGCTTGCATCATCCAGATCCACGACCGAACTGCTATCCCCGGTCCATCCCCGCGTGTGCGGGGCTTGCGACACCGATCACGTAAGGCAGTAGCCCGGCATCCGGTCCATCCCCGCGTGTGCGGGGCTTGCCCGCGCCAGGGTCGACGTACGCGGCGGACAAAGCGGTCCATCCCCGCGTGTGCGGGGCTTGCCCTCACCGATGAGCAGGCGGCCGCCTACGGTCGCGGTCCATCCCCGCGTGTGCGGGGCTTGCCCCCCGGAGACGTTCATCAGGAGTACGTCATACAGGTCCATCCCCGCGTGTGCGGGGCTTGCCCGGCTGACGAGGGCGTTATCCGCGTCGCACGCCGGTCCATCCCCGCGTGTGCGGGGCTTGCCGCGCGCGGGACGGGATGGACATCCGCGGTCTCGGTCCATCCCCGCGTGTGCGGGGCTTGCGTGGCGAACACCAGCTTCCCACCGATGCTGCGGAGGTCCATCCCCGCGTGTGCGGGGCTTGCTCACCCTACGGGGTGGGGCGCTTTTCGTGTGCCGGTCCATCCCCGCGTGTGCGGGGCTTGCCGCCGAAGCCAAGATCGACGTCCTGATCATCGACGGTCCATCCCCGCGTGTGCGGGGCTTGCTACGACGCAGTTCCCTCCATTCCAGACAGGGCACGGTCCATCCCCGCGTGTGCGGGGCTTGCTGATGTTGGCCGCCGACCATAGTTTCCGCATGCCGGTCCATCCCCGCGTGTGCGGGGCTTGCTGCCCCTCCAGCTCCACCAGGATGTCGCCGACCGGTCCATCCCCGCGTGTGCGGGGCTTGCGCGAGCTCCGGTACGGCCTCCGTGAGTATCGCCGGTCCATCCCCGCGTGTGCGGGGCTTGCGTCCTCCCTTCTGGTTCAGGACAGTGACCGTCTCGGTCCATCCCCGCGTGTGCGGGGCTTGCATCGGGTCGGGCCGCAGCGCGCTGCGGTTATCCGGTCCATCCCCGCGTGTGCGGGGCTTGCGCTCGCTCACTACGCGCTGGATGAGTTGCCGGAGGTCCATCCCCGCGTGTGCGGGGCTTGCGGCTGCGTGGGCGGAGGTTATGCGTATCGCCCTGGTCCATCCCCGCGTGTGCGGGGCTTGCCCTGCGCGCGTGGGTGCAATCAGGAATGCCGTCTGGTCCATCCCCGCGTGTGCGGGGCTTGCGGTTACCCGAACCCTCCGCAGTGCTGGATGAGCGGTCCATCCCCGCGTGTGCGGGGCTTGCGAGCAGCGCGCGAAGCAGAACGCAGATGCGGCGGTCCATCCCCGCGTGTGCGGGGCTTGCTCGTCGGGGAGTAGGCATACCGTCACCCGTCCACGGTCCATCCCCGCGTGTGCGGGGCTTGCTTCCACCTCTCGCGGCGTACGGTCGGCCGCTACCGGTCCATCCCCGCGTGTGCGGGGCTTGCGCTGGCGCGTGCCTGCGAAGGAGCGCTGGACAACGGTCCATCCCCGCGTGTGCGGGGCTTGCGCCAGGGGTACTCACAATCTGAGCACCCTTCCTCGGTCCATCCCCGCGTGTGCGGGGCTTGCGCCGAGCATCCGCGCGGTCACCGGTCGGCGTCCTTCGCCTGGTCCATCCCCGCGTGTGCGGGGCTTGCGTCGGCGTCGGTCACGCGGGACCGGACGGCACCCTGGTCCATCCCCGCGTGTGCGGGGCTTGCTCAACGATGTCGCTCATGCACTCCGGCGTTCCGCTGGTCCATCCCCGCGTGTGCGGGGCTTGCAGCGAGCGACCTGGGGTTCTTTCGCGGTGTTACCGTTTCGCGATGTTCGGGGTCCGGTTTGACCGATTCCCGTTGCCCGGAAGGCGGAAAAGCGGACCAATGATGTCCACTTTCCCGGGTGGTGATTTCCGGACGGCTTCGGATTGAGGACAGGATAGGTCCTCGAAGCGGGGGCGCATCCTCACTCGATGCCGAGGCGTACGACATGTCTGGGTGCGGGGCTCTCTCTCGGATGAATCGGGGGATCGCTGGTCCGTGCTGGGGATCTCGCCGGTGGGAGCGCGCGGCCCGGGGCTCGGTGGGACATGGGGCGTCGTGGCAGAGTGGAAGTATGTCTAACCGTCTGGCCGACGCGACGAGTCCCTACCTGCTTCAGCACGCCGACAACCCTGTCGACTGGTACCCGTGGGGCGAGGAGGCGCTCGCCGAGGCGCGGATTCGGGACGTGCCACTGCTGATCTCCGTGGGGTACGCGGCCTGCCACTGGTGTCACGTCATGGCGCACGAGTCGTTCGAGGACGAGGACATGGCCCGGCGCATGAACCGGGACTTCGTGAACGTCAAGGTCGACCGGGAGGAGCGGCCCGACATCGACGCCGTGTACATGACGGCGACGCAGGCGCTCACCGGGCACGGTGGTTGGCCGATGACCGTGTTCGCGCGGCCGGACGGGACCCCCTTCTACTGCGGGACCTACTATCCGCGCCCGCAGTTCCAGCGGCTGTTGGCCGGGGTGACGGAGGCGTGGCGGGAGCAGCGCGAGGATCTCGACGAACAGAGCGACCGCATCGCCGAGGCCCTGCGCGGGGCCGGGCTTCCCGAGACCTCCGGTGTGCCCGACGCCGACGCGCTCGACGCGGCCGTGGACGTGCTGCACGGCGAGTTCGACCCCGCGAACGGCGGGTTCGGTACGGCGCCGAAGTTCCCACCGTCGATGGTGCTGGAGTTCCTTCTCCGCCATCACTCACGGCACCGGGGAGCCGGCGCCACCGCGGAGCGGGCACTGGACATGACCCGCCGCACGGCCGAGGCGATGGCCCGTGGAGGGATCTACGACCAGTTGGCCGGCGGCTTCGCCCGCTACTCGGTCGACGCCCACTGGCGGGTGCCGCACTTCGAGAAGATGCTCTACGACAACGCCCTCCTCGCCCGTTCCTACGCCCACCTGTGGCGCCAGACCGGGGATCCCCTGGCCGCCCGCGTCGCCACCGAGACCGTGGAGTGGATGCTCGTCGACCTACGGACGGAGCAGGGAGGGTTCGCGAGCTCACTGGACGCCGACAGCGAGGGCGAGGAGGGCCGCTTCTACGTCTGGACCCCCGCCGAGCTGCGCACCGTCCTGGGCGACGATGACGGTCGTTGGGCCACGGACGTGTTCGGGGTGACGGCGACCGGCACCTTCGAGCACGGAACCTCCGTACTCCAGCGTCCGCGCGAGCCGGAGGACGAGGACCGTTACCAGCGCGTGCGCCGGCTCCTACGGGAGCACCGCGAACGCCGGGTCTGGCCCGCTCGGGACGACAAGGTCGTCGCCAGTTGGAACGGCCTCGCGATCGCCGCGCTCGCGGAGGCCGGCGTGCTGTTCTCCCGGCCCGACTTCGTGCACGCCGCGCGCGACGCCGCCGAGCTCCTCGCCACCGTGCACCTGAGCGAGGGCCGACTCCTCCGTACCTCCCGCGACGGAACCGTGGGAACCAGCGCCGGCGTACTCGAGGACTACGCCAACACCGCTGAGGGGTTGCTCGCGCTGCACGCCGCCACCGGCGAGGCGCGCTGGGTGGACATCGCCGAGGCGTTGCTCACGGTGGTGCTGCGGAGGTTCGGCGACGGAGCGGGCGGCTTCTTCGACACCGCCGACGACGCGGAGCGGCTCTACACCCGCCCCCAGGACCCCACGGACAACGCGACGCCCTCCGGCCAGTTCGCCGCGGCGGGCGCTCTGCTGAGCTGTGCGGGGCTCACGGGGTCCACCGAGATGCGGGAGGCGGCGGCCGCCGCCCTGAGCCCGGCCACCCTGCTCGCCAACCGTGCCCCCCGTTTCTCCGGGTGGGGACTCGCGGTGGCGGAGGCACTGCTCGCCGGCCCCGTGCAGATCGCCGTGGTGGGTGATCCGCGGGACCCGGCGACGGCGCGGCTCCATCAGGAGGCCATGGGCACCACCTCGCCCGGTGCGGTGGTGAGTGTCGGAGACGGCCGTGACGACGTCGGGCTCGGACTCCTGCGTGGACGTACCATGGTGGACGGCCAACCGGCCGCGTACGTGTGTGAGGACTTCGCGTGCCGACTGCCGGTAACCACCGTCGCGGAGCTTCGTGCCGCCGTGCGCTAGGAGACTCTCCGCTGGGTGTCAGCGGAGAGGCCACGCCCCGTGCCCGCCCGTGTCTTAACAGTGGCGTGACGGGTGTCCTGCCATGATCTGGATCTGTCCAAGCCGGACAACTACGCGACGAGAACACAGGTATGTCCTGAATCGACGGACAACCCGGTTCGGAAGCGGCGCGTCTCCCAGACATCGGTCGGGCCGGTCACGGCCGCTCCTCGCGGCGCCGAAAGCGGAAAGGTGAACCCATGGGGCTACGTCACCCCCTCTACTGGCTGTACGAACGTCGACTCGAACGAGAGCTCGACGGCCGCGACATCCCGCGGCACGTCGGCGTCGTCCTGGACGGGAACCGGCGCTGGGCCGGCGTGAACGGGCACGAGGACGTCAACACCGGCCATCAGGCCGGTGCGGACAAGATCTTCGAGGTTCTTCGCTGGTGTGACGAGCTCGGGGTGCAGGTCGTGACCCTGTGGCTGTTGTCCACCGACAACCTGCACCGCAAACCCGAGGAACTGGACCCGCTGCTGCGCATCATCGAGTCGACGGTGGTCCGGCTCAGCAGCGAGGGGTGGCACGTCAACCCCATGGGCGCCTTCGACCTCCTCCCTGACTCCACCGCGCGCATTCTCAAGGAGGCGGGCGCCGAGACGTCGGAGAAGCCCGGCCTGATTGTGAACGTCGCAGTCGGGTATGGGGGTAGACGTGAGATCGCGGACGCGGTGCGGTCGCTTCTCCTCGCCGAAGCGGGGCGGGGGACGAGCATCGAGGAGCTCGCAGAGCGCCTCGATCTGGACGACATCGCCGAGCATCTCTACACGCGTGGCCTTCCCGACCCGGATCTGCTCATCCGGACCTCGGGGGAGCAGCGTCTCTCCGGATTCCTGCTCTGGCAGAGCGCCCACTCGGAGTACTACTTCTGCGAGGTCTTCTGGCCTGCCCTCCGCAGAGTGGACTTCCTACGCGCTCTTCGCTCCTACGGCGCACGCAACCGGCGCTACGGCGGCTGAATCGTCGCGCTCGTCCCGCCCCTCAGGGGATCCCGCCACGCGGGGGCCCGAGCGGGAGTCGTCCCTCTCCGAGTCCGCCCATGCACGGGCGGGGCCGCGAGGGGAACGCCGTGTGGGAAGGACTCGACGGTTCACCGTGCGAGCTCGACAGGCCACCAGGTCTGTTGACGCCACGGGTAGCGTCGATCTTGGTAACCGGAGCCGTTCCGGTTGCCAGGGAGGCCTCGACTCGGTGAGGGTTCTGTTGGTTCAGGAACTTCACGTAACAGGGCCGGTCCCGGTCCTGTGGGGCCGCCCGGTCCGTTTAATCCCGCGAGTCAAGGGCGCCGTTCGGTGCCCGGGGGAGAACGAGTGGCTAGTGCCTCGACCCACCACCCCGATGTCGCGTCCCACCGCGGCGTCTACGTGCTCGACACCAGTGTCCTCCTCGCCGACCCAGGCGCGGTGACCCGGTTCGCCGAGCACGAGGTGGTTGTGCCCATCGTGGTCGTCAGCGAGCTGGAGAGCAAGCGGTATCATCCCGAGCTCGGTTTCTTCGCTCGGGAAGCGCTTCGCCGGTTGGACGACCTTCGCAACGCGAACGGCTCCCTGGACGCCCCCGTCCCCGTCAACGAGCAGGGGGGAACGCTGCGGGTTGAGCTCAACCACAGCGATCCCAGTGTGCTCCCGGCAGGTTTCCGCGAGGGTGACAACGACACCCGCATTCTCACGGTGGCGTTGACCCTCTCCAGGGAGCGTGCCCCGGGGGACGGTGATGTCGTTCTGGTGAGCAAGGACCTCCCCCTGCGGATCAAGGCGTCCTCGGTCGGGCTGCCGGCGGAGGAGTACCGGGCCGAACTCGCCATCGAGCACAGTTGGACCGGGATGGCGGAGTTGGAGGTGAGCGCCCCAGAAGTCCAGGAGCTCTTCGACAACCGTTCCGTGGACATCGCCGCGGCCCGCGACCTCCCGTGCCACACGGGCGTCGCGTTGGTCTCCGACCGTGGGAAGGCCCTGGGCCGGGTTCTGCCGGACAAGTCGGTTCGCGTCGTGCGCTCGGACCGTGACGTCTTCGGGATTCGCGGGCGCAGCGCCGAACAGCGGGTCGCGCTGGACCTCCTCACCGACCCCGATATCGGCATCGTGTCCCTCGGCGGTCGCGCCGGCACCGGGAAGTCCGCACTCGCGCTCTGCGCCGGGCTGGACGCCGTGCTGGAACGCCAACTGTTCCGCAAGGTGGTCGTCTTCCGGCCGTTGTACGCCGTCGGTGGCCAGGATCTCGGCTACCTGCCCGGCACCGAGCTGGAGAAGATGGGCCCCTGGTCGCAGGCCGTGCACGACACTCTGTCGGCGGTCACGACCCAGGACGTCATCGACGAGGTGATGGACCGCGGCATGCTGGAAGTGCTGCCTCTCACCCACATCCGCGGCCGCTCCCTGCACGACTCCTTCGTCATCGTGGACGAGGCCCAGTCGCTGGAACGCGGGGTGCTGCTGACCGTGCTGTCACGTCTCGGGGCGAACTCCCGCGTGGTGTTGACCCACGACGTCGCCCAACGGGACAACCTCCGGGTGGGTCGCTACGACGGTGTGGTGGCCGTGGTCGAGAAGCTGAAGGGACACCCCCTGTTCGCCCACGTCACCCTGACCCGTTCCGAGCGGTCCCCGGTGGCCGCCCTGGTGACCGAGATGCTGGAGGGCTGAACCGGAGCTGAACCTGGCTGAGGCCGGAATTCGTCTAAGCGGCCCCGCGCGCCTGGCGCGCGGGGCCGCTTCATGCCTTCTGACCTGCGTGAATGGCAATCGATGGCGATGTGGGCTTCGCCACCCCGGTCCCCTCTTGTCTTCGTGGTGAGCACGCACGCCCGCATGGGGCGGACATCGCGCATCATGCCCCTGACCTGCACGTTAACCCTGTGATTTACGTTACGGCGATATTGGTGTTACTTGTCCGTGACCGTCAGGCAGTGTGGGGAGCTGTTAGGTAATGCGATCCCCAAGCGCCGCCAGGAGTTTTCCCAGTACGGGAGCGGCCGGGCGCATGCACCCTCCGGTTCATCGGCCAGCGGTTTTCTGAGATGTCGAGCCGGATCAGGCGTTGCGACAGTGCGTAGCAGGGGCGGGGATTCTCATCCGATCACACGCGATCGCTGGCGTGTGACTGGCGGAAGGTAATACTTTTGCTTCTCAGTCGTATTCCGCGTGGCATGGCGGCCGCCGCTGGCGCCGCCGCCGTCGTCGCCGGTACCACGTTCGGTGTCGCGGCCTTCGCTGACAGCGGGCCGGAGCCCACCGCGGCCGTCAACGAGGCCGCCGTTCCTGAGCAGGGTTCGTTCGTCGCCGACGCCGACAACGGAAACGAGGGGCAGGCCGACGAGGCCCGCACCCAGGCGGAGGACGCGCGCGCCGAGGCGGCCGACGCGGCCACCTCTGGCGCCGACGCGTCGGTCAGCCAGAAGGAGGAGAAGGAAGACCCCGAACCGCAGGCCGAGCAGGCCAGTAGCAGCGGCAGCGGCGGCGGGAGCAGCAGTAGCAGTGGCGGCGGTGAGAGCAGCAGCAGCGGTAGCAGTGGCGGCGGTGGCGGAAGCTCCGCTCCCAGCGGATCGCCGCGCGACATCGCCCGCGGCATGCTCGGCGACTACGGCTGGGGCGGCGACCAGTTCTCCTGCCTGGACAACCTCTGGGAGAAGGAGAGCAACTGGGACCCGTCCGCGCAGAACCCGAGCTCGGGCGCGTACGGAATCCCGCAGTCGCTCCCGGGTGACAAGATGGCCAGCGCTGGTTCCGACTGGCAGACCAACCCCGCGACCCAGATCGAGTGGGGACTCGGCTACATCAAGGACCGGTACGGCAGCCCGTGTGGCGCGTGGTCGCACTCACAGGCGAACAACTGGTACTGAGCACCTTCGACTAGCGCAGCGGTGTGTGCGTGTGGACGGACGACGGATGAGGTCAGTGATCCGCGTGAGGGTAATGTGATTTACTTCATACGGATTTGACTGTGACTCGGCCGTGACTTTCAGGCAGTCTTGTCCACTGTTAGGTAAAGGCCTGGAGCGTCAACGATCATCCCTTCGCATCGTTCGAACGCCCCGGTCTTCGTCCGGCTCGATGTTGAGCGGAGCGATCCGCGCCGAGCTAACTCCATGTTCGAAGGCCGTACGGGTCGATCCGTCCATACGCACACCACCTGCGTGACTGCGAAAGGTGCATTCTTGCTACTCAACCGGATCCCGCATCGGGTCGCCGCGGCAGCGGGCGCCGCGACCGTGGTGGCGGGCGTGGCGTTCGGCGCCGCGGCATTCGCGGATAGTGGCCCAGAGCCCGCCGAGGTGGCGGATGCCGCTCCCGAAGCAGAGGACATGCAGTTCTTCGCCATGGGGGAGGACCTCACCCCGGAGGAGCTGGAAACCCTGCTCTCCCAAGCCCAGGAGAGCCGTGAGAGCGCCCTTGACGGCGCGGTGACGGCGACCTCGGGCTCGGTCGAGGAAGAGGAGGAAGAAGAAGAGGAGGAGGAAGAGGAGGACAGCGAGGAAGCTGCCTCGGTCCCCTCCGGCTCCGCTCGGGAGATCGCCCAGGGCATGCTCGGCGACTTCGGCTGGGGCAACGACCAGTTCTCCTGCCTGGACAACCTCTGGGAGAAGGAGAGCAACTGGAACCACACGGCGCAGAACCCCAGCTCCGGCGCCTACGGCATCCCCCAGGCCCTGCCCGGCAGCAAGATGGCCAGCGCTGGTTCCGACTGGCAGACCAACCCCGCCACCCAGATCCAGTGGGGTCTCGGCTACATCGATGACCGCTACGGCAGCCCGTGTGGCGCCTGGTCGCACTCACAGGCGAACAACTGGTACTGACGGCCACCAGAAGTGCCGCACCGAGGCCGCGAATCCCGAGGGATTCGCGGCCTCCTTTGATTGACGCCCCTCATTCCGGACGTCGAATGTCAGACACTGAGGGAGACACGGTGCGCGGAGTGGAGGAGTGCGGTGGGCGTTCCACGGATCAGCGGGGGTTGCGTCGTGGTGGCGGCGGGGTTGATGGCCACGGTCAGTGTGCCGGCCTCGGCGGAAGAGCTGCCCTACGGCCCAGCCTGGGGCTCCTGTGGCTCGATGACAGTGGAGGTGGGCCTCTCCGCGCACTACTACGCGTTCCCAACCGGCGACGCGGAACAACCACACCTGTCCGCGAGCGTGACCGCTCAAGGTGAGGGGCAGGCGCCACCCGGAACACGCACGGGTGTTCGTGGCCAGGCCCTCGTCGAGATCGTGGAGAGACCACAGGGTTCCGCACCGCCGGAGACGGCGGAGCCGGAGGCCGAACTGACGGTACCCATGGAAGGAGACGGCACGTCGAACAGTGAGGGCGAGCTCCTCATACGGCTCTGGGGGGATGAAACGCTCCCACGATCCGAGTGGGATCCAGCCGCGCCCGCCTACGAGGCCCGACTGGTGGGGTTCGAGCTGGAGCGGCCCGCACTGGAGTGCTCGATGCCGGAGACCCGCACCGGTCCGATCGGCGTGGGACCGAACATGTACCCAACACCCACAGAGGCGGCGCAGGACGCGGGCCGCGGCCAGGACATGGACGCCGACCTGGCGATCGTGTTGGTCGCCGGGTCGGTCACCGTGGGCGCGACGGCCCTCGCGTGGTTCCTGGTGCGCACCCGTCGACGAGGGGCCGGCCGTTCGCGGTGAGCCGGGTCATGCCGACCGACAGGCCCTTCGTCAGGCGTCCAACTCGCTCGCGACGAACGTCTCCAGGGCACGATCGATGGCGTCCTGGTACTCCCGCTCCATGGACCGTGGGCCGTTCCACCACATGAAGTAGGCGTTGTAGTCGTGGTCGTGTACCTGCCACCACCGGACGAACCGCTCCGCCTCGTCGAGACCCTCGTCGACCATCTCGGGGACGGTGATGGTGTAGGTGGCCTCCCAGACGACCGTGTCCCAACTGTCGGGGAAGTTGGGGAGTTCGTCGGTCTGCTCGAGCCGGACCTGCTGGAACTCCAGGGCGTCCCCGGCGATGTCGTCCTCGATGGACTGGATGTACTCCTCGGCGGAGAACTCCAGGCCCTCGACGTCGTAGGACGACTGGTTCATGGCCGCGACGGCGAAGGACAGACCGTGGCTCGCGGTCGGGTGGGAGAACTCCGCGCCGTATTCGGTGACGTTGTCCAGGCTCACCGACCACTCCTCGGGGTGGTCGACCTGGAGCATGTCGTCCTCCCAGGAGGCGAAGCCGTCGTTGGAGCCGCCCCAGGGCACTATGACGAGCGCCGAGACGACGACGAGGACCACGGCGACCGCTCCACCCCCCATCAGCAGTACGGTGCGCCGCCGGCTGTTCGACGGGCCCGTTCCACTGCCCCCTGTTGACCGCACGGGCTCGGGGGCGTGCGGTCGGGGCGCGGAAGCGGGGTAGCCGTGTGGGGCTCCCAGACGTCCGGGAGGCCCCTGGGGTGGCGGCACTGGCGGTCCGCCGGCCTGGAGGTGGCCGTTGGGCCCGTGCGGTCCCCTCGCCCCGTGTGGAACGGGCATGCCGGGCGGTCCGGCCGGGGCCAGCGGCCCGTGCGGTCCCTGCGGCCCGGAGGGGTGTCCGGGCGGCGTGCCGTGCCACGCGGCGTGTGCGCCAGAGGGTGCGCCCGTGGGTCGGCCACCGCCGCCGGGAGGCCCCGGAAACGGCTCGGGCGGCGCCTGTGGACCGGATGGGCCCACGGTCGGCGGGCCGGGGGGCCGGAGTCCCGCCGACGGCGTAGTGGCCGTGCTCGGCTCCCCGCCTCGCGAGTTGGACAGCATCTCCCGTGCTCCGGAGGCCGACAACCTCCGCTCCGGCGCACGGTCCAGCAGTCCGACGATGACGTTCGTCAGCTCGCCGGCGTCGGGGGGCGGGATCTGGCTGGAGATCACGGCCCCGACCGTCGCGGCCATCGTGTCCCGCCGGAACGGAGTGCCCCCGGTCGTGGCCGCGTACAACGTCACGCCCAGGCTCCAGAGGTCCGACGCGGGACCGACCTCACTCGCCTCGAACCTTTCCGGTGCGATGTACTCCGGCGAGCCGAGGATCCCGGTCCGGGTGATCGCCGAGTCTCCTTCGATCGTGGCGATCCCGAAGTCGGTGAGAAGGACGCGTCCGTCGTCGGCGAGCATCACGTTGCCCGGCTTGACGTCGCGGTGCAGGATCCCCGCCTTGTGCGCGGTGTCCAGCGCGTCTAGCAGCCCCTCGGCCACCGGAGTCGCGGCGGCCGCCGACAGCGGCCCGTCGGCGCTCATGACCTGCTGCAGGGAGCGGCCCCGCACGAGCTGCATGACGACCCACGGTGCGGAGTCGACCTCGAAGACGTCGTAGAGGGTCACCACGTTGGGGTGGTCGGCCAGCCGGGCGGCGGTGCGCGACTCTCGGCGGAGCCGGGCCCGCGCGTCCGCGGCCTCCTGGTCACTCAGCTCGTCGGGGAGCAGGACCTCCTTGAGCGCACCTCCCGCTCCAGCTCGGTGTCCCAACCGCGCCAGACGACGCCCATCCCGCCGCGGCCCAGTTCGCCCTGGAGCACATAGCGTCCCGCGACGGTTCTGTTCTCGGGGGTCGGCTGCTCGACCATCTCCGGCACCCTTCTTCTGCTGCGGCGCGGTTCACGCCAGTGGGGGTTGGGGCAGTACGCGGCGTCAGCGGGGGGTCAGGCCTGGTCACCGCGCATGGAAACTCTCCAGGGTGTAGTCGATGATGTCCCGGTAGTAATCGCGTTCGTCGAGGGGACCGGTCCACTGGATCCAGTAGGCGGTGCCGTCGGGCGCGTGCGACTGCAGCGCGACCCGGAACCGCTCGTCATGGTCCAGGTTCTCCGCGTGGCGCTGCTCTCGGGTGACGTCGTGCGTGCTCTCCCAGTACACGGTGTCCCACTCGTCGGGGAAGTTGTGGTCCTCGGCCGCTGTGAGCTCCAGCCGTTCGTAGTCGCTGAAGTCCTCGGCGACGTACCCCTCCTGCAGGACGACTTCCTCGATCGCGTCGTCGTGTGTGGGTTGGTACCAGGAGATGGTGAAGTCGATGAGCCGGTCGTTCTCCCGGGGGTGGAAGACCGCGACGTAGTCCTCGGAGTCCTGGGTGACCAGCCAGTCCTGCGGATACTCGACCCCGATCGTGTCGTCGGACCAGTTGCGGTACTCCGTCGACGCCGGACGCGCGGCGAGGAAGTAGATCGCCACGCCGGCCAGCAGCACCAATGCCAGGGCGCCACCACCGATCCCCAGGAAGAGCCGCTTCCGGGACGGTGACGAACCGGTGGCCGCCGCGTTGGGGACGCGGGGGTCGGAGTACTGGGCGTAGGGCGGGGGCGTCGTCTGGGCCACCGGGGAAGGTGTCGTCCAGCCGCCCGGTCCCATCGGTGAGGGCCCGGCCGGCACTCCCAATCCGGGAGGAGTGGGCGGCACTGGAGGCCCGGGCGGCCCCTGGGGAGCCTGTCCGGGCATCCCACCACTGACGGCGATCCCCGGACCCGTCGGGTGGGTCGGGGTGTGGGTGGCCTGTGGCCCGCTCGGATGCGGCTGCGGGTTGGTGATCATGTCCTTCGCGGCGGCGGCCGTGAGCCGCTGGGCCGGGTCGCGCTCGAGCAGGCCCATGATCGCCGCGGTGAGGTGGCCCGCGGGGGGCGGCTGGATCGGGCTGGAGACGACGGCGCCGATCGTGGCGGGCAGCGTCTCCCGCCGGAAGGGTGTGCCTCCGGTCGCGGCCGCGTACAGCGTGACTCCGAGGCTCCACAGGTCCGAGGCGGCGCCCACGTCCTTGCCCTCGAACCGCTCCGGCGCCATGTACTCCGGGGACCCGGCGAGCACGCCCGTGCGGGTGATGCTGGTGTCCCCCTCGAGCGTGGCGATACCGAAGTCGGTGAGCAGGGCGTGACCGTCGTCGGCCAGCATGACGTTGCCCGGCTTCACGTCGCGGTGCAGGACGCCCTTGCCGTGGGCTTCGTGCAGGGCGTCCAGGATCTCGGTGGCGATACTGGTGAGTCGTTCCGGTGGGAGGGGGCCGCTGTCGCGGAGCACCTCCTCCAGGGAACGCCCCGACACGAGCTGCATGACGACCCAGGGGTTGCCCTCGAAGTCGAAGACGTCGTGCAGGGTGATCACGTTGGGGTGGTCGGCGAGCCGCGCCGCCGAGCGTGACTCCCGGCGCACCCGCTCGTGCGCCTCCGCCCGCTCGTCCTCGCTCATGTCCCGGGGGAGCTGGACCTGCTTGACCGCCACCTCCCGGTCCAACAGGGTGTCGCGTCCACGCCAGACGACGCCCATCCCACCGCGCCCGAGCTCCGCCACGAGCTGGTAGCGGTCCGCGACGATCCTTCCGCCCTCGTCCAGCGGCGCGACCATGGCGAACCCTTTCCAGCAGTGGGGGGCGACAGGAAAAGGCCCCCAGAAGCGTACTCACCGATCAGACGCACCAACGTGCCTCCTGGTTTCTCCCAGAAGGCAAGAGTGGCATTGGCCGCACCGGTGGGGGAGAGCGACGTACTTCCTCGGGGACTCTCCACCCCAACAGGGAGGAGAGACTCCACCCCTCGCGGGGCGGGTTTCCCGCTTCGCGCCAGGATCGCACAGTGGGGCCCGGCATCACCCGAGTGTTCCCGGGCCGCGACTCGACCAGCCGCGCCAACGTCCCTCACCGCGTCGGCGTCACGGTCGCGCCGCACACGGAGAACAGGACGCATGCGCTGGGGCGCGGGAGCGAACGCGCGAGACGCTCGACCTCCCAGCGGGAACGGACCGACGTGCGCGTCCCACGGGGATGAGCACAGGCGGCGGCCCCACGACGGGGACCGCCGCGGGATGTCACTGGCTGTTCGTCATCGCGAGGACGTCCAGCGCGGCATCGAGCTGCTCCTCGGTGAGTTTGCCCTGCTCGACGTAGCCGGCCT
Organism: Spiractinospora alimapuensis; assembly: GCF_018437505.1. Lineage (NCBI taxonomy): Bacteria > Bacillati > Actinomycetota > Actinomycetes > Streptosporangiales > Nocardiopsidaceae > Spiractinospora > Spiractinospora alimapuensis. Next base: position 4,710,208 of record NZ_CP072467.1, read on the forward strand.
CGAGCACCACCTGGCGGATGGTCTTGCGCTCGGCCAGCGCGCGCTTCGCGACCTTCGCCGCCTCCTCGTAGCCGATGTAGCGGTTCAGCGGCGTCACGATGGAGGGGGAGGACTCCGCGTACTCCCGGCACCGTTCCTCGTTCGCCACGATCCCCACGACGCACCGGTCGGCGAACACGCGGGAGATGTTGGAGAGGAGACGGATCGACTCCAACAGGTTGCGCGCGATCACGGGGAGCTGCACGTTGAGCTCGAAGTTCCCGCTGGCCCCACCGAACGCGACGGCCGCGTCGTTTCCGACGACCTGCGAGACGACCTGCAGCATCGCCTCGGGCAGCACGGGGTTGACCTTGCCCGGCATGATCGAGGACCCCGGCTGGAGGTCCGGCAGGTACAGCTCGGTCAGACCGGTGCGGGGGCCGGACCCCATCCAGCGCAGGTCGTTGGCGATCTTGGCGAACCCGACGGCGATCGTCCGGAGCTGACCGGACAGCTCCACGAGCGCGTCGCGCGCACCCTGCGCCTCGAAGTGGTCGCGCGCCTCGGACAGCGGCAACCCGGTGGCCGACGCCACCTCGGCGATGACCCGCGGCGCGAAGCCCTCGGGGGTGTTGATGCCGGTCCCGACCGCGGTGCCGCCCAACGGAAGCTCGGCCACGCGCGGCAACACGGCCTCCAGCCGCTCCACGCCGTAGGCGACCTGGGCCGCGTAGCCCGCGAACTCCTGCCCGAGGGTGACGGGGGTCGCGTCCATCAGGTGGGTGCGCCCGCTCTTCACGACCGAGGCGAACTCCACCGCCTTGCGGTTGAGCTCGCCCTCGAAGTGACGCAGCGCCGGGATGAGGTCGTTCATCACCGCCGACGTCGCGGCGATGTGGATCGACGACGGGAAGACGTCGTTGGACGACTGGGAGGCGTTGACATGGTCGTTGGGGTGGACCGGCTCGCCCAGCCGCTCCGTCGCCACGGTCGCGATGACCTCGTTGGTGTTCATGTTGCTCGACGTGCCCGAACCCGTCTGGAAGACGTCGATCGGGAACTGGTCGTTGAACGTGCCGGCGGCGACCTCCTTCGCGGCGGCGCGGATGGCCTCGGCCAGCTTCGGCTTGAGCACCCCGAGATCGGCGTTGACGACCGCGGCCGCCGCCTTGATCTCGCCCAGGGCCTGGATGTGGGCGCCCTCCAGCCCCTGCCCCGAGATCGGGAAGTTCTCGACGGCGCGCTGGGTCTGGGCACGCCACTTGGCGTCGGCGGGAACCTTGACCTCGCCCATCGAGTCATGTTCGATGCGGAACTCGCTCATTGTGCATCCCAGGGCGTCCCCGCGCGTCACCGCACGAGGTCCCTGCCTCCAATCTCGCAACCGGTCAGTCAGTGCTCAGCAACAGTGCCCAACGACGGCCCCGTCGACGGTGCCGTCGACAGCGCTCATCAGATGGGGCGGACGCCCCCGGACACGGTGGCACGACCCGTTCTGATGAACACTGCGGCGCACGCGCGGGTGAACCGTGGTGAACACCTGCAAGCCTGCCAGACGCGGGCGTCAAGTCAGGGGTCAGCCCGCGGTTATGTGGCGCGCCGCCACGGACGCCAGGACCGCTTGCGCTTCGGGGCCAGCACCCACACCGACCCCAGCACGCTGAACCCCTGGATCTCCAACGTGGGGGCGTCCGGTCCGGCGACGCGCGCCGTGGTGCGCCGCCGCCCCAGGAACGTCCAGCCACGGACGCGCACCTGCACGTTGTCCGGCACATGGATGACGACACGGCCCACGACCGCTGAGATATCCAGGTGGACGTGCCGTTCGGTCAGCAGCGCCTCGCGCAGGTCGAGCTCCACTGTGCCGAACGCGGTGAAGGTGACGTGCCGGTCGGGGAGGACCCAGCGACCACCACGACTCTCGTTCCGGAACAGGGCCAGGATCGGCCCGTCGCGTAGCTGGATGGGTTGGCGTTCCGGGGAGAGCAGGTCCGTGGTGATGGGCGCCAGGTCGCCGAGCGTGCGGGCGGCGTACACCGCGTCGAGGCGTTCCTGGTGCTCGGTGGGGTCGATCCGCCCATCGGTCAGCGCGTCACGCAGGATGTCGGCGACACGCTCCCGGTCACCGTCGGAAGCGCGCATGTACTCCGGGGGCATGCTCACGCCCCAAAGGTACCGTGACCTCGGTGGCAAAATCGTTGGCGATCCGTCGCCACTTCGCCATAACGTTGCGCGTATGAGCTCTGACGCGCCCCGGTCCCGCGCTTCCGATCCTCAGGAGCCAGCGATTCTCCTCCGGGGGGTGATCAAGCGGTTCGGTTCCCTGACCGCCGTGGACGAACTGGATCTGGACGTCCCTCCCGGCATCGTCATGGGACTACTGGGACCCAACGGCGCGGGGAAGTCCACCTCGATGCGGATGCTCACCGCACAGAGCCGCGCGGACGCCGGGGAGATCAGAATCCTGGGACACCAGGTTCCCCGCGAGTCGAAGTGGGCCCGCTCGCTCATGGGGGTCGTGCCCCAGCACGACAACCTGGACGAGGAACTCACGGTCGCGGAGAACCTGCGCGTCTATACCTACCTGTACCGGGTCCCCCGCCCGGAACGACAGGAAGCGGTGGAACGCGCCCTGGCCATCGCCCACCTGGAGCACAAGCGCGACACCATCACCGAGAAGCTGTCCGGTGGGATGCGCCGCCGCCTGCTGATCGCCCGCGCGTTGGTGCACCGCCCGGAGGTCGTGCTGCTCGACGAGCCGACCGTGGGCCTGGACCCCCAGGTACGCCAGGAACTGTGGGGTCTGATCACCGCGTTGCGCGACGAAGGCGTGACGGTGTTGATGTCGACGCACTACATCGAGGAGGCCGAACGCCTCTCCGACGAGGTCGCCCTCATGGCCAGCGGCAAGATCGTGGAGCGTGGCGTGCCCTCGGAACTCATCACCACCCACGCGGGCAAGACAGTGGAGGAATACCCGGCCGGCCCGGACACCATCCGCCAGTTGGAGGAGCGGGTTCGCGGCGCGGGCTTCCAGACCCGGCGCACCGGCTCGGCGCTCGCGGTGATGCGCGCGGAGGAGATCCCCGACGCGCTGCGCGAGGAGCTCGGCCCCGCGATGCGTCGCGCCAGCAACCTCGAGGACGTCTTCGTCGCACTCACCGGAGAGCGGGTCGAGTAATGACCGTCACCGACAACGTTCGCGCCAACGCCCGACCCGCCGTCCACACCCGCCCCGGACGGATGGAGTTCGTGCCCATCCTCGGGATGCTGGGCCGAGAGTGGGTCCTCTACAAACGCACCTGGGCCCCGATCACCTTCGCCGCCATCGTCGAACCCGTGATCATGCTCCTGGCGTTCGGCATCGGGCTGGGAACCCTGATCGGCGCGATCGGTGGCTACGACTACATCGAGTTCCTGGGTACCGGCATCGTCGCCACCGCGGTGCTGTTCACGTCGATGTTCCCCGGCCTGATCGACACTTTCGTCCGCCGCGAGTTCCGCAAGTCCTACGAGGGGGTCCTCGCCGCCCCCGTCGACGTCCGCGAGATGGTGACGGCGGACGCCCTGTGGATCGCCCTCAAGGCCGGGGTGTACGGATGCGCGCCCCTCCTGGTCGCCATCGGCTTCGGCCTCCCACCCACCCCGTGGATGCTGCTCGTCCCCTTCATCGGCTTCATCACCGCGATGGGCTTCGCCCTGCTCGGCATCTTCCTGTCCGCGGTCATTCCGTCCATCCGCATGGTCGACTACGTGATCTCCGGGTTCATCACGCCCGTCTACCTGCTCGCGGGGACGTTCTTCCCTCTCGACCAGTTCCCGCAGTGGCTGCAGTACCTCACCCTGTTCAACCCCCTCTACCACTGCGTCGAACTGGTCCGCGGGACCGCCTTCGGCATCGCCCCCCTCACCGCCGCCGGCCACGTCCTCGCCATCCTGGTCTTCTGCGTCGTCACCTGGCTCCTCGCCGTCTGGCAGATGCGCCGCCGCCTGATCGACTGAACCACCGCTCACCGTCGTCGATCTCGTAGCCGTCGCATGTGACGGGCACCTCGCTGTCGATGACAGCGAGATCAACGAGAAGGAGAGGGGGCTCTCAGCGCGATTCTCGGCGTCCGCGTTGTTCGTCGGGGTCGGGGACGGGGGCCGCCGCGAGGAGGGCTTGGGTGTAGGGGTGCTCTGGTGCCCGCAGGACCCGGGCGGTAGGGCCGGACTCGACGACGCGTCCAGAGCGCATGACGTCCACGTGCGCGGCGAGGAGTTCCACGACGGCGAGGTCGTGGCTGATGAACAGGCACGCGAACTCCAGGCGGCGCTGGAGGTCGCGGAGGAGGTCCAGGACCTCCGCCTGGACCGACACGTCGAGGGCGCTCGTGGGTTCGTCGGCGATGAGGAGCGAGGGTTCCAGGGACAGGGCTCGGGCGATGCTGACGCGCTGGCGCTGCCCGCCGGAGAGCTGGTGCGGGTAGCGGTGCCGCATCGCCGGGTCCAGCGCGACGCTTCGCAGGAGCTCGTCCACCCGGTGGATCAGTTCGTCGCCTCGGGCCACGTTGAACCGGCGCAGGGGTTCGCCGACGCTGGCACCGATCGTCATCCGTGGATTCAGAGAGGACGCCGGGTTCTGGAACACGATCTGGAAGTCGCGTCGCATCGGGCGGATCTGGCGTCGGGACAGCCCGGTGATCTCGCGCCCGTTCACGGTGATCGACCCGGAGCTGGGGCTGATCAGACCGGCGGCACAGCGACCCACCGTCGACTTGCCCGAGCCCGACTCTCCCACCAGACCGTGGATCTCACCGGCGCGGATCTCCAGTCGCACGTGGTCCACGGCCCTGAAGGCTCCGTAGTCCACCACGAGGTCGTTGACCTCCAGCACGATGGGCGCCGTGTCCTCGGGGCCGGGGTCCGACTCCGTCTCCTCTGCGCGCAACGACGCCTGTTCGGGGCCCTCCCCGACGGACATCTCGCCCCCGGAGAGTCCGGGGCCGCCGCCGAGTCGGGGCACGGACCTCAGCAGGCGGCGCGTGTACTCGTGCCGTGGCGCGGTGAGTACCTGACGCACGTCTCCCGACTCCACGACGTGTCCCTGGTGCATGACCAACACCCGCTCGGCGATGTCGGCGACGACCCCCATGTCGTGGGTGATGAGCAGGATCGCCGTGCCCAGGCGTGACTTGAGGTCGCGCAGCAGGTCGAGGATCTCGGCCTGCACGGTGACGTCGAGCGCTGTGGTGGGTTCGTCGGCGATGAGCACCCGCGGGTCACAGGCCACCGCCATCGCGATCATCACGCGTTGGAGCTGTCCCCCGGAGAACTGGTGAGGGTAGGAACGCAACCTCCGACGGGGGTCGTCCAGGCCCACCAGGTCCAGCAGTTCCGCCGCGCGGTCGTTGGCCTGGCGCCGTGACATCCCCATGTGGCGGGTGAGGACCTCCCGGAGCTGCCATCCCACGGTGAAGAGCGGATTGAGCGAGGTGGTGGGCTCCTGGAAGACCACGGCCACCTCCCGGCCCCGCAGCTCCCGGAGGCTGCGGGCGTCCAGGCCGATCAGCTCCTGCCCGGCGAGTGTCGCCGAGCCCGCGACGGAGGTCTGGCGGGGAACCAGGCCCAGGACCGACATGGCGCTCACACTCTTGCCGGATCCTGACTCCCCGACCACGGCGACGACCTCCGCCGGGTGGAGTTCGAGGTCGATCCCGGACACCGCTTGGAAGGGGCCGTCCTCGGTCTGGAACCGTACGGCCAGGTCCGCGACACTCAGTACGGGTTCGGCCGGGGATCGCCTCGCGGAATCCTGTGTCTCGGTCACCGTCGCCGTCCCTTCGGGTCGAGCGCGTCCCGGAGTCCGTCTCCGAGCAGGTTGAAGCCGAGCGTGACCAGCACCAGCATCAGGCCGGGGAACACCGCCAGCCACGGGGCGTGGATGAAGAACGCCATGGCGTCCGAGAGCATCACGCCGAGGGACGGGGTGGGTGGTTGCACGCCGAGACCGAGGAACGACAGCATCGCCTCGCCGATCATCGCCGCCGGGATTCCCACGGTGATCTGCACCAGCAGCGCGTTCCCGGCGTTGGGGAGTATGTACTTGAACAGCACGACCAGGTCGCTGGCGCCACCCGCGATCGCTCCCTCCACGTAGTTCTCCTGCGACAGGCGCAGCGCCTCACCGCGCATCACCCGGATCAGTGGGGGGATCTGGGCGATGCCGATGGCGATGGCCGCGTTGGTCAGCGACGGTCCGAGGATCGCCGCGAGCCCTACCGCCAGCACGAGGAACGGGAAGGCCATCACGGCGTCGGTGAGTCGGGAGACGATCGGGTCCACGACCCGCCGGTAGTAGCCGGCCGCGAGCCCCAGCGGCACCGCCACCACGACGGCGAGCAGGACGGCGAGTACTCCCACGAACAGGGAGGACCGGACGCCGTAGATGACCCGCGCCACCTGGTCGCGCCCGAGCTCGTCCGTCCCCAGCCACGCGGTGAGGGACGGCTGGGCCAGCAGCCGGTCGAAGTCGACCGCGGCCGGGTCCTGCGGCGCCAGCAACGGGGCCGCGACCGCGACGGTGACCGTCGTCGCCGCCAACACCAGGCCAACGACGCCCGCGGGGTTGCGCAGCAGCCGGCGCCAGGGTGATCGGCCGTGGCTCGGTGCCGGAACCTGGTAGGGGGAGGCAGGCGTGGTCCGCTCGTCCGGTGCTGTGCTCTCCGCGCGGCCCGGGGTGGTCTCGGAGCTCATCGCGTCCCTCCCTGCGCCCGGATGCGGGGATCGACCACTGAGTAGAGCAGGTCGACGATCAGGTTGACCAGGATGTAGGCGGCGGCCGTCACCATGACCGTGGCCTGGATGACGGGGAAGTCGCGCGTGAAGACCGACTCCACCATGAGGTTCCCGAACCCGGCGAGCACGAAGATCTGTTCGGTCACCACAGCGCCGGAGATCAACGAACCGAGTTGCAGACCCAGGATGGTCAGCACGGTCACCATGCTGTTGCGCAGCGCGTGCACCAGGACGATCCACGCGGGGGCGAGCCCCTTCGCGTGCGCGGTGCGGATGTAGTCGGAGCTGAGCGCCTCGATCATCGACGACCGTGTCTGGCGCATGACCACCGCCGCGAGCGCCGTACCGAGCACGATCGCCGGCATGACCATGCTGGCGAGGTTGCCGCCCAGGGACTCGCCCAGGGGGACGTAGCCCGAGGCCGGCAACCACCCCAACGCCACCGCGAACAGCAGGATGCCCATCAGGCCGAGCCAGAAGTTCGGGATCGACATCCCGAGCAGGGCACCGGTGTTGGCGATCCAGTCGGCGGGACGCCCCTGTCGCAGCGCAGCGACCACCCCACCGAGGATCCCGATCACCGCCGCGACCAGGAGGCTGAGGAAGGCCAGCTCCAGGGTGACGGGCAGTCGGCTCAGGATGGTCTCCGAGACCGGAAGTCCCGTACGCACCGAGTCCCCGAAGTCCAACCGTGCCATCTGGCCGAGCCAGGTCAGGTACTGCACCGGCAGCGGCTGGTCCAGGCCCAGGCGCTCCCGGATCGCGTCGAGGGTCTCCTGGCTGGAGTCCTCGCCGGCGAGGAGGAGCGCGGGGTCGCCCGGCATCGCCCGCGTGCCCGCGAATATGGCGATCGAGACGAGGAAGAGGGTGATGACCGACTGGCCGAGTCGGCCCAACAGATAGCGCGCCATCCTCACTCCCCGGCCACGTGCCCGGCGTTGACGACCCGGATGAGCCCGTCTGGATAGGTCACGACTCCGGCCGTGTCGTCGCGATGGGCGTGATAGATCTGGTTGCGGTACAGGTAGATGATCGAGTTGCCGTCACGCAGAGTGGGGACCAGTTCGCTGTAGAGCTCACGGCGTCGCTCCTCGTCGGTCTCCTCCGCCGCGGCCTGGATCAGCTCGTCGGTCTCCTCGGTGAAGTTGCCGCCGTAGTTGTTGCTGCCACCCCGGACGTGGAACTGGCCGATGTTGCCGTCGGGGTCCGGTCGTCCCGACCATCCTTGGATGTAGGTGTCGAAGTTTCCGGCGCGCCCCTCGGCGACTCCGGTGGCGAACTCGGTCGGCTGTAGGCGGAGGTCGAAGTCGGCCTCGGCCGCCATCGCCTGGAGCACCTGGCCCAGACGCATGCTGATCGGATCGTTGGGGATCATCATCTCGATCCGGATCGGTGTCGGTAGTCCGGATTCCGCGACGAGTTCGCGGGCCCGGTCCAGGTCGTGCTCTGGGCACGCCTGGGTCTCCTCGGTCGCGTAGGCGCTGATTGGGGGGATCGGGCCACACGCCGGCTGGTAGAGGCCGCTGAACACGACGTCGTTGATGGCGTCCCGGTCCAGGGTCAGGGACAGCGCCTCGCGCAGCTCCGGGTGTTCCGCCATGACGGTCTCGGGCGAGCGGGGCTCCTCGTCGAGCCCGTCGGCGTTCAGCACGTTGACGGTGATCCCCATGTACTGCAGGGAGGGCTGGTTCAGCAGCTCGAGACCGTCCTCGGCGGAGACGGTGGTGACGTCGTCCGGGCTGACGTTCTGCACCACGTCCAGTTGGCCGGAGCGCAGGTTGGCGAGCCGGGTCACGTCGTCGGGGATCGGCCGGTAGACGACCCGCTCCAACGGAACCTCGTCGCTGGCGTAGTAGTCCTCGCTGCGTTCCAGGACGATACGGTCCTGCGCCACCCGTTCCACGTACTGGAACGGGCCCACACACACCGGGTCCTGGGCGAAGTCCTCGCCCAGCTCGTCGAGGGCCGTGGGGGAGAGGATCATGCCGGCGCGGTCGGCGAGGATCGACTGCAGCGGCGGGTAGGGGCGGGAGAGGTCCAGCTCGATCGTGTGGTCGTCGACCACCTCCACCGACTCCACGGCGCTGAGCTCGGTGGCCCGCATCGAGCCGGGGAGCTCCCGGTGCCGGTCCAGGCTCTGTTTCACGGCCTCCGCGGTGAACGGAGTTCCGTCATTGAATTGGATGTCGTCTTCGCGGAGCGGAATGGTGACGCGAAGTCCGTCATCGGAGATCTCCGGGGCGTCGGCCGCGAGTTCTGGAACGAGCTCGAGATCGGCGTCGACGTCATACAGCTTTTCGCACATACTGATGAAAACGTTGCGCCCGACCAGGGTTGTCGCCAGGGTCGGATCCAGGGCGTCGGGCTCGTCCTCAAGTCCGATGACGAGTTCGCCGCCGTCCTCCACCGGTGCGTCGACGACCGAACGCTCGGTACTGACGACGTCCTGCGGGTCGACCAGCGGAGCACAGCCCACGGCCACGAGAGCCGCTCCGACCGCCACCACTGACCAGCGTCGCGACCAGGGGGCCGGCGCGGTCCGTGGCGCACAGGGGAGACGGGAGAGCACCCCTGCACCTCCTCTTCCGTCATGATCCACGTGAGTAGGTTGGACCCTAATATGACGGAGGGCCTACTGTATACGGTGTTCATTGTTTGATCGTGTTAAATCCAGATAACCCGGACACAGAACAGTCGACAGCGGGACAGGAGTTGCCATCCGCATGGGGGAATTCACGAGTAGGCCGGAGCTGCGCGGACACTTCGGAATGGTCGCCTCGACACACTGGTTGGCCACCGGCGTGGGAATGTCGACCCTCGAGCGTGGCGGAAACGCATTCGACGCCGCCGTCGCCACGGGCTTCACCCTGCAGGTCGTGGAACCGCACCTGAACGGCCCCGCGGGAGACGTCCCCATCATCATGCAGGCCGCGGGCGGAGCCCCGACCGTAATCTGCGGCCAGGGACCGATGCCCGCCGCCACCACCCTGGACGCGTTCGCCGGCCTCGACCGGGTCCCAGGCAGCGGCGTACTGCCCGCGTGCGTCCCCGGAGCGTTCGACGCCTGGCTGCTCATGGCCCGCGACCACGGCACCATGCGCCTACGCGAGCTCATCACGCCGGCGATCGACTACGCCACCCGCGGCTACCCGGTGATGCCCCAGATCGTCGACAAGATCAACCTCGCCCGGCCGGTCTTCGAGTCCCACTGGCCGACCTCCCGCGCCCTGTGGATGGCGGACGGATCTGTGCCGACCGCCGGCAGCTTCCACCGCAACCCCGCCCTGGCCGCCACCTACCAACGGATCCTCGACGAGGCGGAGCGCGAAAGCCAGGACCGCGACGGACAGATCGACGCCGCCCGGCGAATCTGGCGTGAAGGCTTCGTCGCCGAGGCGATCCTGCGCTTCGTCGCCAGCCCCATCGCCGACGGATCCGGGGCTCCGCACACGGCACTGCTCTCCGCGGAGGACCTCGCCAGCTGGCGGGCCAGCTACGAGGACCCCGTGAGCATCGAGTACGCCGGCCTGCGGGTCCACAAGACGGGACCCTGGGGACAGGGGCCGGCCTTCCTGCAACAACTCCGCCTGGCCCAGGCTCTGGGTATCGGGGAACTGGACGTGTTCTCGCCGGAGTTCGTGCACCGCGTCACCGAGGCCGCCAAACTCTCCTTCGCCGACCGCGACGCGTGGTACGCCGACCCCGACTTCTTCGACGTCCCCCTGGACACCCTCCTGTCACCGGAGTACGCCGCGCACCGCGCCGGACTCGTCACCGACACCGCCTCCCTGGAACTGCGCCCGGGCAGCCCCGACGGCCGGACACCCTTCCTCCCCGAACTACGGCGCCCCGGCACCCTGCCCACCACCGACCTCACCAGCGGCGAGCCCACGGTGAACCCCGCCGGCGAACAGAAGGGCGACACCTGCCACGTGGACGTCGTCGACGCCGACGGCAACATGGTGGCGGCCACCCCCAGCGGCGGATGGCTCGCCAGCTCGCCCACCATCCCCGACCTCGGCTTCCCCCTCGGAACGCGTGGGCAGATGTTCTGGCTGGACGAGCGGGCACCGAGCGTCGTCGCGGCGGGCAAGCGGCCCCGCACCACCCTCACCCCGACACTGGTCACCCGGGAGAACGAGCCGGTGATCGCGTTGGGCAGCCCCGGGGGTGACCAACAGGACCAGTGGTCGCTGACCTACTTCCTGCGCCTGGTGCACGGGGGCATGAACCTGCAGGAGGCCATCGACGCGCCCATGTTCCACACCAACTCGCTGGCCGGGTCGTTCTACCCACGCGACTTCTCGCCCGGTGAGATCGTCGTGGAGTCGCGGGCGGGCGAGGCGACCCTCGCCGAGCTGCGCCGGCGCGGCCACCACGTCGTGGAGTCAGGTCCGTGGTCCCTGGGCCGCCTGTCGGCGGTCTCCCGGGATCCGGAGACGGGGATCCTGCGCGCGGCCGCCAATCCCCGAGGCATGCAGGGCTACGCCGCCGGCCGGTAGCCGTGCCTCCACGAGTTGCCGGAGCGGCCACACCACCCCCGCCCATGGTGTGGCCGCTCCGGAGGCCACGACCGGCGCATCCGGGGACGCGCCGATCGTCCTTTCGTGGTCCCAGGGTGGTTATTTCACGGCGCCCATGGACAGTCCGCGAACGAGCTGCCGTTGCGCGATCCAGCCGACGATCACGATGGGCAGGGACGCCATCAGCGCGGCCGCGGAGAGCTGCGCCACGAAGAGGCCCTCACTGGTGATGAAGCCGGTGAGGAACACCGGCACGGTCGCGGCCTGGGACGCGGTGAGGTTCACCGCGAAGAAGAACTCGTTCCACGCGAAGATCATGCAGATCAAGGCGGTCGCCGCGACCCCGGGCGCCATGATGGGCATCATGACCGACCACAGGATGCGGGGGAGTGCCGCCCCCTCGACCCGGGCGGCCTCCACCAGCGCCTCGGGCACCTCCAGGAAGAACGACCGGAGCATCCACACCGCGATGGGCAGGTTCATCGCCGTGTAGAGCACGACCAGGGTCCAGATGTTGTCCAACAGTGAGAGCCGGGACGCCGCGACGTAGATCGGCACCACGACCGCCACCACCGGCAGCATCTTGGTGGAGATGAAGAAGAACAGCGCGTCCTGGGTGCGCTTCACCGGTGCGATCGACAGGGCGTAGGCCGCCGGGATGCCCAGCAGCAGTACCAGGAACGTCGACACCAGGGTGGCGATCACGGAGTTGCCGACATAGGGCAGGAAGTTGGCGTCCCACACCGCCGCGAACCGGTCGAGGGTGGGTTGGAAGAACAGGGTCGGGGGATCGGTCGCGGCCTGGTTCTCCTGCTTGAAGGCCGTGAGCACCATCCACAGGACCGGGGACACGAAGAGCAGTCCGATCCCCCAGGTCACGATGGTGAGGGCGGCGGCGCCGGCCTTCCTGCCGGTCGCGCGGTGTGGAGGACGGGAACGTCGGGTCGGTTCCTCGTTCCGGCTGGCGGACTGTGTGGGGGCCTGGGCGGTCACGAGTTCCCCTCCCGAACGTTCATGAAGGTGCGGAAGATGAGGCGCAGCGCGAGCGTCGCCACGATGATCGTGCCGATGACGACCACGACGCCCATGGCCGCCGACTGGCCGATGTCGAAGCCCAGGAACGTGCGCTGGTAGATGTAGAACGGCAGGTTCGCGCTCGCCGTACCCGGTCCACCCTGGGTCAGGATGTAGATGGTGTCGAAGGTGTTCACGACGTAGATGGACCCCAGAAGCACACCCAGCTCGATGTAGCGCCGCAGGTGCGGCAGAGTGATCCACACGAACATCTGCCACCGGGAGGCGCCGTCGACCTGCCCGGCCTCCAGGACGTCACCGTTCTGACTCTGCAGCCCCGCCAGGACCAGCAGCATCATGAACGGTGTCCACTGCCAGACCAGGGCGATGAGCACCGAGACCACCGGGGCCTGGGAGACCCACTCGAAGTCCCCCACCCCGAACGGGGACAGCACGAAGTTGAGCAGGCCGAAGACCGGCTCCAACATGATGTGCTTCCACAGCAGGGCCGTGGCTACGGGGAGAATGAGGAACGGCGTGATGATCAGGGTGCGCACCACGCCACGCCCCAGGAAGTGGCGGTCCAGCAGCAGCGCGAGCCCGATGCCGAGCAGCATCGCCACGATCACGCACGAGGCCGTGATCAGGATGGTGTTCAGGGCCGCGCCCAGGAACTGGGCGTCGGTGAAGACCGCGGCGTAGTTGGCCAGCCCCACCCACGCCTGCGAGTCCGGGCGCAACAGGTTCCACGACCGCAGCGAGTACACGATGGTGGCGAGGAACGGCAGTTGCGTCACCACGATGGTGAACACCAGGGCGGGCATGAGCGGTCCCCGCCGTGCCCAACCGGCGGCGCGCGCCGAGCGTGCGCGTCGTGGGGCAGTGGCCGCCGCCGACGCCGTCTTCTCACTGGCGGCGGTGCTCATTCGGCACCCTCCTCGGCGTAGGTCTCACCGACGACCTCGGCGTACTGCTGGCTCTGGGCGAGTGCCTCCTCCACGGTGATCTGTCCGGCGATCGCCGCGCTGAGCTGCTGGCTCACCCGGGTTCCCAGGTCCTGGAACTCGGGGATGGCGAGGAACTGGATGCCCTCGTAGGGAACGGGGCGGGTTCCCGGGTCGGTGGTGTCGGCCTGTTCGATCGCCCGCAGCATCGGCTCCGCGTAGGCGCCGGCGACCTCCTGGTACTCCGGTACGTCGAACGTGGACAACCGGTTCCCCGGCGGGACCCGCTGCCACCCGTACTCCTCGGCCACGGTCTCCACGTAGTTCTTGTCGGTCATCCACTCCAGGAAGGTCCACGCCTCGTCCTTGTGCTCGGACGTCGCGGGGATGCCCAGCGACCACGTGTACAGCCAGCCGCCGTACTCCGTGTCGACCACCGGCGCCGGCGCGTAGCCGTTCAGCCCGGTGACGGTGCCGGACTGCTCGTCCTCGATCGTGGAGACCATCGCCGTGGCGTCGAAGAACATCGCCGCCCGCCCCTGGGCGTACCGGTTGAGGCAGTCGCCGAATCCGCTACCCGCGGCGCCCGGCTGCCCGTGGTCCTGCACCAGGTCCACGTAGAACTCCGCCGCGGCCTGGAACTCCGGGGAGTCGATCTCGGCGTTCCAGTCCTCGTCGTACCACCGGCCGCCGAAGGTGTTGAGTATGGCGTTGAACGGGGCGAGGACCTCCCCCCACCCGGCGAGTCCCCGCAGGCAGATCCCCGAGACCCCAGGCTCGAAGCCGTCCAGCTCCTCGGCGAGCGCGGCGACCTCCTCCCAGGTGGGTTGCTCCGGCATCTCCACACCCGCCTCGGCGAAAAGGTCCTCGCGATAGGCCAGGAACGACGACTCCCCGTAGAACGGCACCGAGTACATGTCCCCTTCGTAGGAGACGTCCTCCCGGATGGAGGGGATGAAGTCCTCATGGTCGTAGCCGGGGCTGTCGTCGATGTGGGGCTGGAGGTTCTCCAACCATCCGTACTCGGCCCACTGCCGCGTCTCGTAGTTGCTGATCATCACGACGTCGAACTCGCCGCCGCCCGTCGCCACGGAGGTGGTGATCTTCGCCCGGGCCTCGTTCTCCGGGAGTGACACGAAGTTGAGCTCGATGTCGGGATGCTCCTCGCGGAACTGGGTCGAGAGCGAGATCGCGTCCTGCATCTGCGGATTGGAGACGATGGCGATGACCAGACCGGTCGTATCGTCTCCCGACGTCACGGCGCCCGCGCCGGCACAGCCGGACACCAGGGCGGCCGCGGTGGCCAGTGCCGTCGTCGCGCGCAGACGGCGGGGGAAGGACGGGGCGCCGCTGGGGGGCGGCGCTGGGTCAGAGGGCACGACGTGGACCTTTCTCCGAGGGTTCAGTTGGGTGGGCGCTTGGCGGATCCTTCCGGGATGACCTGCACTTTCACTCCGGCCCCGGCGCGCATCAGCCCGAGCGCCTCAGGGAACCGTTCCAGCGGTTCGGCGTGGGTGAGCAGCGGCGCCGTCTCCACCGTCCCGGCGGCCAGCAGATCCACCGCGGCGCCGAAGCTGTGCAGGACCGCCATGGACCCGACGACGGTGATCTCGTCGTTGTAGATGCGGAAGGGAGAGAGCTGGACCCGGGCCTCGTCCGGCGCGACACCGAAGACCAACAGGCGGCCGCCGCGTCGCAAGCCGTCGAACGCCGCCTCGATGGCGCTGGGCGCCCCCGTGACGTCGACGGCCGCGTCGAACCCGGTATGGGGGAGGTCGGCGGCGTCGGTCGCGGTGGCCGTGGCCCCCAGCGAGGCGGCGATCCGGAGCCGGTCGGGGTTGCGGTCCACGACGTACACCTGTGCGCCGGCGTTCCGCAGGAGCTGCAGGAGGAGCAGGCCCATCGTTCCGGCGCCGATCATGAGGAAGCGTTCGCCCGCCTCGACCCCGACGCGACGCACCCCGTGCACAGCGCAGGACAGCGGCTCGACGAGCGCGCCCTCCTGCCAGCTCATGCTGTCGGGGATCCGGTAGCAGTTGGCGGCCGGGACCGCCACGAACTCCGCGAACGCGCCGTCCACCGTGTCGCCGATCGCGCCCCAGTTCGCGCAGAGGTTGCCTCGACCGGCGCGGCAGTACTCGCAGTAACCGCAGAACAGCGAGGGATCCACGGCGACGCGGTCTCCCACGCGCAGACCGCCGGGCGCTCGGGAGCCCACTTCCACGACCTCGCCGGCGAACTCGTGGCCGGGAACCAGCGGGTAAGGGCTGGGTGGGAACTCCCCGTCGGCGATGTGCACGTCGGTGCCGCAGATGCCGCAGGCTCCCACCCGGAGGACCACCCCGTCGAGCGTCGGCGTCGGGTCGGGCCGTTCGTCCACGGTGATCGACCCCGGCGTGGTGATGATGGCCGCTCGCACTTGGCTCCCCTCGAATCACGGTGACGCTCATATGAGCGCACCAGGTCACATATGTTTACTCATTGAAGATCCAAGGCTGAGGTGCTGTCAATGGGGACGTCACACCCGAGTAATCTGGTGCACATATGAGCAACCGGGGAACTTCGGAATCCGTCCCGCCGTCGGAGCACGGGCCCGCGGAGATGGTGCGGCTGGCCGCGATCGCCCGGCGTTTCTACCTGGACGGCCGCTCCAAGGTGGACATCGCCGAGGAGTTCGGCCTGAGCCGCTTCAAGGTGGCCCGCGCCCTGGACACCGCGCGTGACCTGGGCATCGTGCACATCGACATCCGTCTGCCCGAACGGATCGACCCCGAACTGTCCGAGCGCGTCCGGGCCACCTACGGTCTACGTCGGGCGATCGTGGTGGAGGCCGCCGCGGACCCCCTGCAGACCCGCCTCGACCTCGGCTCGGCCGCGGCGCGACTTCTCCCGGAGATCGTCCACCCGGGGGAGGTGCTCGGACTCGCCTGGAGCCGCGCCCTGCAGATCATGGGCGCGAACCTACGCCACCTACCGGAGTGCACGGTGGTGCAGCTCAACGGGGTGCTGTCGGAGTACGCGGGCGGTGGCGGATCGGTGGAGACCGTCCGGCGGGCGGCGGCCCTCGCCGGTGGTCGTGCCCACTCCATCTACGCCCCCCTGATCCTTCCCGACGCCGCGACCGCCGCCACCCTGCGCGCCGACCCCGGCATCGCGGCCGCCTTCGCCCGCTTCGAGCAACTCACCACCGCGGTGGTCGCCATCGGCGGCTGGAACGAGCAGGAGTCCACGGTCTACGACACCCTCGACCCCGACTCCCGCTCCCGCTACCGGGCCCTCGGGGTCACCGCCGAGATCTCCGCCCAACTCTTCGCCGACGACGGCACCCAGGTGCACACCGACCTCGACGAACGAGTCATCAGCGTCCGCGCCGAACAACTCCGCCGCGTCCCGGAGGTGGTGGCGGTGGCCGGGGCCGGCGGTGCCGGCAAGGCCCGAGCCATCCGCGCGGCTCTGCGCAGTGGCCTGTTGTCCACCCTCGTCACCGACACCGACATGGCGCGGGTCCTGGTGGAGGACACCGTCCGGGACGGATGATTCGTTCACGCCACGCATGGCGAGTCTCCTGGTCGTCCGTTGTCTCCGACGTCCTCCGTCGGTGCGGAGGGCTCGACCATCGGGGGCGACCAGCGGGTGGTGAACCCTTCCGCCGCCCCACCGTGGGTCGCGGTGTACGCGGCGTCGATCAAAGCTGGCGGCGAAGCCCCGCGATGAGGAGTTCGACCAGTCGACGCGGGTCGTAGCGGGGATCGCTGTCGGCGCCGATGCAGAGGTTTCCGACTCCCCGCAGGAGCTCATAGGCATCGACACCGGGATCGATCTCGCCGGCGTCGGCCGCGGCGTCCAGGAGTTGAGCGCACACGGGTATGAGGCGGTCGAGGAAGTACGTGTGCAGGGTGTCGAAGCGGGCGTTGTCGGACTGAAGTACGGCGGCTAGTCCGTGCTTGGTGACCAGGAACTCGACGAAGAGGTCGATCCACTGTGCCAGGGCGGCGTGCGGGGTCGCGCCGCTGGCCAACAGGGAGGGGCCCGCCTCGGCGCAGGTGTCGACCTGGTGGCGATAGACGGCGACGATGAGGTCCGCCCGGGTGGGAAAGTGGCGGTAGATCGTGCCGAGCCCGACGCCGGCCTTGGTCGCGATATCCCGAACTGGTGCTTCGACGCCTGACGTGACGAAGACCGCGGCGGCCGCGTCCAGCAGGGCCTCCTTGTTGCGCCGGGCGTCCTTTCGTCTGGACGGGGCCTGTCCCGTGCTCTCGTCTCCGCCACTCACCGCGTCGCTCCTTCCGGTGTCGAGCTTGCCAAAGCGGAACAGTGTTCCTTATTGTTGTCGGAACGCGGTTCCGTTTTCTCATGATGTCAGAACGGAGACCGACAACCAAGAACAGCACCGACGCCGCACCAGCGATGGAGGAACACCGTCATGCAGTACCGCACCTTGGGCGCACCGGTGTGCGGGTCAGCACCCTCGCACTCGGCGCGATGAACTTCGGCGCGCTCGGACGCACCACCCAGGACGAGGCCCACGCCATCGTCGACGCCGCTCTCGAGGGCGGGATCAACGTCATCAACACCGCCGACGTCTACAGCGGCGGCGAGTCGGAGGAGATGGTCGGAAAGGCCGTCGCGGGCCGTCGAGACGACATCGTGCTGGCCACAACGGCGGGCCTGCCCATGGGAGAGGAGCGCAACCGTCGGGGCGGTTCGCGCCGGTGGCTCGTCACCGCTCTGGAGAACAGCCTGCGCCGTCTCGGCGTCGACCACGTCGATCTCTACCAGATCCACCGATGGGACCCCACCACCAGCGACGAGGAGACGCTGTCTGCGTTGACCGACCTGCGGCGCGCCGGGAAGATCCGCTACTTCGGCTCCTCCACCTTCCCCGCACACCGCATCGTGGCGGCCCAATGGGCCGCCCGCGAACACCACCTGGGCCGTTACGTCACCGAACAGCCCAGTTACTCGATCCTCCAGCGGGGAGTCGAGACCCACGTCCTGCCCGTGGCCGAGGAGTACGGTCTCGGCGTGCTGGTGTGGAGCCCGCTGGCCTCGGGCTGGCTGTCGGGCGCGGTCCGCGAAGGCCGAGAGACCACCACCAACCGTTCAACGTTCATGCCGCAACGCTTCGACAGCACGATCCCCGCCAATCGCGCCAGGCTCGACGCCGTGGAACAACTGGCCAAGGTCGCCGACGAGGCCGGACTCACGATGGTCCAGCTCGCTCTCGGCTTCGCCACCGCGCATCCCGCCGTGACCAGCGCGATCATCGGGCCGCGCACCGTGGATCACCTGAACTCACATCTCGCCGCCGCGGACACCGCGCTCTCCGACGACGTTCTCGACGCGGTCGACGCGATCGTCGCCCCCGGTACCGATCTCGCCGCGCACGAAAAGAACGACACGCCGCCCGCGCTGCTCGACCCATCACTGCGGCGTCGCTGACCCGAAGGGGGTGCGGCCACCTCTCCGGACGCCCGTCCTCACCAGCGTGGGCGTACCTCGCGTGGTTACCGGGCAGCCGGGGGAGGGTGTCCCTGTCGGCGGGTGCCTCGCCGTGGTCGAGGTAAGGCGAGGCACCCGCGCGCCGCGTCAGCTCTGGGTCAGAACTTGACCTCGCTGTAGGTCATCAGCTTGCTCAGCCGGTGCTCGCCGCTGACACGCCGGATCGTGCCGCTGCGACCACGGGTCACGAGGGAGTCGGTCGCGGCCCCGCCATGGGCGTACCGGACGCCCTGCAGGAGTTCGCCGTCGGTGATTCCGGTGGCCGCGAAGAACACGTCCTCCGAGGAGACCAGGTCGTCGGTGGTCAGGACACGGGTGACGTCATGGCCGGCCGCTTCGGCCTTACGGCGTTCGGCGTCGTCGGTGGGGGCCAGTCGTGCCTGGATGACCCCGCCGAGGCACTTCAACGCGCACGCGGCGATGATGCCCTCGGGGGTTCCCCCCGTCCCCAGTAGCAGGTCGACACCGGTGTCGGGGCGCGCGGCCATGATGGCGCCCGCGACGTCGCCGTCGGTGATGAACTTGATGCGGGCGCCGGCGGCGCGCACCTCCTCGACCAGGTCCGCGTGCCGTGGACGGTCCAGCAGGACCACGGTCACGTCCTGCGGTGCGCCGCCCTTCGCCCGTGCGACGGCCTGGATGTTGTCGGCGACCGGCGCCTCGATGTCGACGTGCGGCGCGGCCAGCGGGCCGGTGACCAGCTTCTCCATGTAGAACACGGCCGAGGGGTCGTACATGGAGTGGCGCGGGGCGACGGCGATCACCGAGATCGCGTTCGGCATTCCCATGGCCGTCAGCCGGGTGCCGTCGATCGGGTCCACCGCGACGTCACACTCGGCGCCGCTGCCGTCGCCGACGTGCTCGCCGTTGAACAGCATCGGCGCGTCGTCCTTCTCACCCTCACCGATCACGACCGTGCCGTTCATGGACACGCTGCCGATCAGGTGACGCATTCCCCGTACAGCGGCACCGTCGGCCCCGTTCTTCTCACCCCTGCCCACCCAGCGGGCCGCCGCCAACGCGGCCGCCTCCGTGACGCGCACCAACTCCAGGGCGAGGTTGCGGTCAGGTGTGGTCGAATGTGCCGTGGTGTCGCTCATGCCGTGTCTTCCTCCCGTGTCGAGCGGACTCCATTGTCGCCTACGAAGGGCGGCGACCCGAGGCGGGGCGCGGCGACGAACAGGAGCGTCACGTCACGTAACCTGAGGGTTTCTTGACCGGCGACGGCGGCTGGGGACGGGACGAAGGTGGCTGAGGCGCAACGGTCGGTGCGGGGCGCGCACCGTGGAGACGCGACCCGACGGGCCCTGTTGGAGGCCGCGGCGCGGGTGTTCGGTGCCGTGGGGTTCGACAAGGCCGGTGTCAGCGAGATCGCGGCGGCGGCCGGGACGAGTGTGGGAGGGCTCTACCACCACTTCGGTGGCAAGGCCGAACTCCACCGTGCGCTGTTCGAGGAGTTCCAGCGTCGACAGCAGGGCCGGACCCGTCAGGCGGTGGACCGGGCGCGCGCCCAGGGCGAGTCCGATCCGACCCACCTCATGATCCTCGCCACCCACGCCTACCTCAACGGATGCATCGACGACCGGGACGCGGCGCACCTCTTCTACTGCGAGGACGGGCCACCCGGCTTCGAACGCGAACTGCGGGAGCGGCTGTGGGAGTGGACCGACCGCAACGTCGCGCTCTATCGCAAGGCCGATGAGCCGGTCGACGAAGCACTGCTTATGGTGGTGAGTGGGACGGGTGTCCTCGCGGTGACCCAGCTCGTCCGTGAGCCGGATCGCGCGCGCGCCGAGCGTCTGATCGACGACGTGCTCGCGGTGCTGCAGAGGTTGGTTCCGCCCCGGCCCCACTCCCCGGACGGGCATCCGACGCGACCCTCAGGCGAAGAAGGCAGAACCGCCCCGTGACCACCGAAACAGACGACGCTCCGGCACAGACCGCCGCACCGGCGACTCCGGAGAAGAAGCCGCGCAGTCGAAACGACGTCTTCGCCAACTACCTCGTGGTGCTCCTGGCCTTCGCGGGTATCTCGCTGGTGATCGTGCTGTTCGCGAGCTGGGGCGAGGAGGAGTCCCTCCCCGAGGTCGACTACGAGGCCGACGCGGAGCAGTTCACCGCGTTCGCCCCGTTCCCGGTCTTGGCCCCCGAGGACCTCCCCGACGACTGGGTCGCGACCAGCTCCCGGCTCACCCTCGCCGGCGCCACCGCCGGGGAGGAGATCACCGACCCCGTGAAGTGGGACGTTGGCTTCGTCACCAGCTCCGAGGAGTACGCGTCCCTGCGCATCGGCGACGACGACCCCGAGGACTTCATCGCCGACATGACCAACGACGGCGACCCCGACGGAGACCAACAGGTCGCCGACGACACCTGGGACCGTTACGAGACCCCCGACGGCGACCGCCGCTCCCTCGTCCGCCCCACCGAGGGCGCCACCCTCGTCGTCACCGGCACCGCGACCTACGACGAACTCGCCACTCTCGCCGAGTCCCTGGAACCCCAGGAGTAACCCCCCGCCGCCCCCCATCAGGGATCACCACCCTCACCAGGTGAGGGTGCACATTCACCTGCTATCGCGGGGTCAGGTCCTCCCACCCACTCCTGAGGTCCAGTGAACGAGGTTGATCTGTGGGTCGCGCAGCGTCTATTTTTAATAGACCGACCGTCGGTCTATTAAAAGGAGGGGCATGCCGCGCACCGTCGACCATCGCCTCCACGCGCACAGACGGGACGCGATCCTGGACGCCGCAGCAGACCTGGTCGCCACGCAGGGATACGCGGACATGTCCGTACAGGACGTGATCACCCGCGTGGGGATCTCCAAGGGAGCCTTCTACCACTACTTTGGCTCCAAACCCGCGCTCCTGGAAGGGCTCGTGGAGCGAATCGCCGCGGAGCTGGCTGGCCTGTGCCGTGAGATCGTCGACGACCCCACGCTTCCCGCCGGGGAGAAGCTGCGCCGTTGCTTCCTCACCATGACCCGACGCAAGGCGCGGATGCGGCCATTGCTCATGGAGATGCTGAGCGTCTGGTACTCGGACAGCAACGCCGTCGTGCGCCAGAAACTGTGTGCCACCTCCTCCGGTCAACTGGTGCCACTGATGGCACGTGTCATCCACGAAGGGGTGGACGAAAGGGTGTTCTCGGTCTCTGATCCATTGACCACGGCTGGGATCGTGTGGGGCCTCGCCCAGAACCTACGAGAGTCACTGGGCCGCCTCCTGCTCGACCAGTCCATCGGTGATCCGTTACCGGCGATGCGAACGAGGATCGCGGCGTACACCGAAGCGATCGAACGCGTTCTCGCCATGGAATCCGGAACGCTTCGGCTGATCGACGACGCCGTCGTCGCCGGGTGGGTCGACAGCTCGCTTGGGAGGTCTCGATGAGATTCGTTCTGGTGCACGGTGGTTGGCACGGGGCCTGGTGCTGGGAGCGCTTGGTTCCCCTCATGCGGGAGGCTGGGGCGACGGTCCACACGCCGTCGCTTACCGGAGTCGGGGAGCGCGCGGCCGACGCCACTCCCGACGTGAACGTGAGCACCCACATCGCCGACGTCGTCGAGGTCCTGGAAGAGGAAGACCTGTCGGACGTGGTCCTCGTTGGCCACAGCTACGCGGGATTCGTGATCACCGGAGTCGCGGATCGGGTTCCCGAGCGCATACGGCACCTCGTCTACCTCGATGCGGTGGTTCCCCGGGAGGGAAAGTCGGTGGCCGACGTGCTACCACCCCTGAACAAGGTAGTTCCTTGGGCGACCAACCGTTACGGTGACGGGTGGTTGATGCCGCACCCGCCGCTGAACATGGGGAAGGTGCCGGGCGTGCACGGCTTCTACGGAGTCACCGATGAGACCGACCTCAAGTGGATCAGCGCGAACATCACGCCGCAGCCGGTGCGTACCTTCACCGAGCCCTATCGCGGTCGTACCACGGGCTTGCTGGAAAGTCTTCCTCGCACCTATGTCCATTGCACCGGTGGCGGGCGGCTCGTGCAGTGGGCACGCAGGCCCCGTCGGGCGTTCTGGCCCCCGAGGGACCCGGGATGGCAACATCGCCGTCTCGCCACGGGACACAACGCCATGATCACGGCCCCGGCCGAGCTGGCGGATTTGTTGTTGGGGCTCTGACGAGCGTCGCCATCGTGGGTCGCGATCCCTTTGGTCGCGGCCGCCCCAATCGCCTTCCCGTCGGGCTTCAGAACGGACGGTCGTCGGTCCCGTTACCGTTGTCCGGGCCGTCGGCTTCTGGTTCCTGCTCGGCGAGGGCGGCGGCGAGGCGGGCGCGGGCGCCCTCGAGCCAGCTCTCGCAGGTGGTGGCGAGGCGTTCCCCGCGTTCCCAGAGCTGCATGGTCTGCTCGAGGGTGAGGCCGCCGCTCTCGAGTTGGCGGACGACGTTCGTGAGCTCGTCGCGGGCCCGTTCGTAGCTGAGGTCCTCGTCGCGCGGGGTTTCGGTGGTGTCACTGGCGTCGCTCATGCGTTCTCTGCGTTCTCGTCGTTGGTTACGTCGCCCGTGTCGGCGGTGACGGTCAGGCTGTCGTCGGCGAAGCGCACACGGAGGTGCTCGCCCGCCGAAACCTGGGTGGCGGAGGTGACGACGCCGTCGTCGACGCGTTGCACCACGGCGTACCCCCGAGCCAACGTGGTGTGGGGGGACAGGGCCAGCAGGCGCGCCCGGGTGTGGGTCAGGTCGTCGGAGCCACGGTCCAACCCGACCGTGACACAGCGGCGGGCCCGGTCACGCAGACCCTCGATGTGGTCGGCCAGGCGGTCGATCTCACCGACCGGGCTGGCCAGCGCCGGGCGGGACCGCATTCCCGCGAGCCAGGACAGTTCCCGCTCCAGCCCGCCCCGGACCACGCGTCGGGCCCGGTCCCGGAGCTGGCGAACCTGAACGAGCTGTTCGCCGACGTCGGGGACCGCCTTCTTCGCCGCGTCGGTGGGCGTGGAGGCCCGCAGGTCGGCCACGAGGTCGAGCAGGGGACTGTCCTGTTCGTGGCCGATCGCGCTGATGACCGGGGTACCCGCCGCCGCGACCGCCCGCACGAGCGCCTCGTCGGAGAACGGGAGGAGGTCCTCCAGGGGGCCGCCGCCTCGGGCGATGACGATGACGTCGACGTCCGGGAGCGCGTCCAGTTCCTTCAACGCGTTCGTCACCTCGCCCACCGCGCGGTCACCCTGGACCGCTACCTCCCGCACCTCGAAGCGGACGGCCGGCCACCGACGGCGGCCGTTCTCCAGGACGTCCCGCTCGGCCGCGGAGTCCCGGCCGCAGATCAGGCCGACGGAGGTCGGCAGGAACGGCAGGGCGCGCTTGCGCTCGGTGGAGAAGACGCCCTCCGCGGCGAGGGTCTTGCGAAGCTGCTCCAGCCGCGCCAACAGTTCGCCGAGGCCCACGTGCCGGATCTCCAGCGCCGCCAGGGAGAAGGTGCCGCGCGCGACGTAGAAGTCGGGCTTGGCGTGGATGACCACACGGGTGCCGGCCTCGGGGGTGGGCGTGGTCGCCCGAAGGACCCGCACCGGACACACGACCCGAGCGGACACGTTGGCGACCGTGTCGCGCAGGGTGATGAAGACGGTCCCGCCGCGCTGGTTCAGCTCGGCGATCTGCCCCTCCACCCAGATGCGTCCCAATCGTCCGATCCACCCGCCGACCGCCTGCATCACGGCGCGGACCGACTGTGGTTCCTCCGGGGAGCTCTCCATGCCCATGCAGACGACCCTACGGCAGGACGCCGACACAGCGGGCGCGACCAAGCCGCTGTCGGAGCTCACCGAGTGCGACGTGTGTTCGGTCCCGCGTCGGCAGCGGCGGAACCGGTCCCCGGGCCACCCCCGCGTCACCGCCGTGACCTGTCCCGGGAAAGCCGAAACGGCGTGGAGGAGATCCCCCACGCCGATGACGCGGCCGAGCGTGGTCCGCTGCCCGAGTGAACGTGAGCCCCGGCGACGCCGCGGTTGTTCCGTCGGACGTCGCCAGACGCACCGCGACTGGGCTAGCTGTCGCCTTCGCTCTCGTTCTCCAGCTTGGCGATCCGGTTGTCATACATCTTCAGGAAGTCGGCCCGGTCCTCGTTGGCGGCCTCGTAGCTGCGCATGGTGCGGACGTCGTCCAGAGTGAGCTTGCGCAGCCGTGCCCGCATCGACGGCAGGGTGACGGTGCTGTAGTTCGGCACCGGCAGCTCCGACTCATTGGAGGCGGCGACCGCGCGGTCCAGCGAGTCGCGGCTGGCGGCGACGGTCTTGGTGTCCCCCGCCTTCAGCTCCTCGGCGATGGACTCCTTGTCCTCGTCCGCGACGAGAGGGGCCTCTTCGGTGGTATCCGTGGCCTCGGCGGTGTCGTCCCGCTCCTCGGACTCGTTGGCGGACTCACCGCTCTCCGCCGTGGTGTCAGCGCCGTCGGTGGTCTCGGACGTGGCGTCGGCGGGGGAGTCGGTGTCGACCGGGGCGTCTTCGGTCGAGGTCTCGGGCTTGGCGTCGGAGCTCGACGTGGTGTCGGCGTCCTTCTGCTCGGCCTTCTGATCCTCGGGTGCTCTCTGGCCGAAGATTCCCTTGACGAGGTCGACGATCCTGCCAGTGATCGTTTCGTTGGTCATGGGTTCGGGGGCTTCCTTGTAGTCGCGGGCTGGGGGAAATGTCACCCCATGGACGGTCTCGCTCGGTGCTCGCGCCCGGTCGGGTGTGAATCAAGTATCGGTAATACCCGGAGATTAAGCCACAATAGAGTAGTTTGCCGCTTCTCCTCACCCGGCCAGTGCTTGATTATCCTCATGCGTCCCAGTTGGGAGATGCGCCCGTGAAGCGGTGTGTCAAACCCCGCCGCGCACGACGGCCGTGGGCGTCCTGGTAGCCGAGGTGTTACCGGATCCTAGTATGGATGGTATGACTCAATCCTCGCAGCGTGTCCTGCTCGCCAAACCCCGCGGTTACTGCGCCGGTGTGGACCGGGCGGTTATCGCCGTGGAGAAGGCCCTGGAACGGTACGGCGCACCCGTTTACGTCCGCAAGCAGATCGTGCACAACACATACGTGGTGCGCACCCTGGAGGAACGCGGCGCCATCTTCGTCGAGGAGACCGACGAGGTCCCCGAGGGCGCGGTCGTGGTCTTCTCCGCCCACGGCGTTTCGCCGGCGGTCCACGAGCAGGCGGAGCGCCGCAACCTGCAGACCATCGACGCCACCTGCCCCCTGGTCACCAAGGTGCACAAGGAAGCACAGCGCTTCGCCGCCCAGGACCGCGACATCGTGCTCATCGGTCACGCCGGGCACGAGGAGGTGGAGGGCACCAGCGGCGAGGCCCCCGACCACATCCAGCTCGTGGAACGCCCGGAGGACGTCGCAAACCTCGAGGTGCGCGACCCGGACAACGTCTCCTGGCTGTCGCAGACCACGCTCTCGGTCGACGAGACCATGCAGACGGTGGACGCGCTGCGCCAGAAGTACCCCAACCTGCTCGACCCGCCGAGCGACGACATCTGCTACGCCACGTCCAACCGCCAGGAGGCGGTGAAGGCGATCGCCCCGCAGTGTGACCTGGTGCTGGTGGTGGGTTCGGACAACTCGTCCAACTCGCAGCGACTGGTCGAGGTCGCGCTGGACGCGGGGGCGACGGCGTCGTACCTGATCGACGACGCGTCGCTCATGGACGAGGCGTGGCTGCGGGGAGTGGCCACGGTGGGGGTCACCAGTGGCGCCTCGGTGCCGGAGATCCTGGTCGACCGGCTGCTGGAGCGCCTGGCCGAACACGGCTACGCCGACGTGGAGGAAGTGGAGACGACCCGCGAGTCGTTGACGTTCTCCTTGCCCAAGGAGCTACGTAAGGACGCCCGCGCGAGCTAGCTCCGACGTCGGCCGCTGGGCCGTGCCCTCAGGAGCGGTCCTTGCGCAGGTCCGCCCGGAAGCGACCGATCTGCCGCGGAAGACCGCGGAAGACCGCGATCACCAGCACGGCCGACGTGCCGAAGAACAGCCACGGAGCCGCCCCCGCGAGCAGCATCATCAGCGACAGCAGGGCGCTGCGCGCGCCCTCGTCGCCGCCCGCCGACGTCAGGGCGAGGGCGACCAGAGCGCCACCGAGATAGGCGACCGGAGGGCAGACACACATCGGGAGCAGGTCCTTGACCCGAGTGAAGAAGGCGGCGAACACGCTCGCCACGAAGAACCCCAGGCCACTGACGATCGGGGCCCCGCTCCACACCGAGATCAGGGTCGACACCAGGCTGACCGCGACGATCCCGGTGATGGCGCCCCGCGCGGTCAGACGCAGGGGCTGGTAGGTGGGCGTCGACGGCTTGGCCGCGCGCCGGACATGTGGCGGCTGCTCGCTCCCGCGCCGGATACGCGGGGGAGCGGCGCGTTGCTGTTCGCCCCGCACGGGCGCCGCCCTCCGCTCAGTTACGTAGCTCACAGAAGTTATACTGTCACTCTCTGTACCTAATTTCAGTGTCCTGATCGCGCGTCGCGTCATTGAACCCGTGATCGGTGTTATCCCCCGTGAATGCCGCCCCGAAAAGCTCTGTCCGCATTTGGCGGCTTATGTCCGAAGAATGGCCAACGGAAACAGGCTCGGGTTCGGGATCCGGTTCGGTGACTTCCAACGACTCCGACTCGGTAAGCTCCGGCGCGGCCAGGGGGCGGGCGTGACTCTCCACGGGCGACGGCGTCGCGAGATCGGACTCGGTGAGTCCGAGGTCCTTGAACCGGCGCGCCGACACCAGGACCCGGCTCTCCAACGACCCCACCGTCTGGTTGTAGGCGTCGACAGCCCTGGTCAGCGCCTTGCCGAGTCCATCCACTCGGCTCCCCAGCGTGGTGAGCCGCTCGTGGATCTGCTTGCCGAGCTCGAAGACCTCCCGGGCGTTCTCGCTGAGTGCCCGCTGCTGCCACGCGTACTGCGCCGTGCGCAGCAGCGAGATCAACGTGGTCGGCGTCGCGATGTGGACCCGGCGCCCCATCGCGTACTCCAACAGGCCGGCGTCGTGCTCCAACGCCGGAGCGAGGAACGCCTCCCCCGGGATGAACAGCACCACGAACTCCGGCGTCGCGCTGAACGACGCCCAGTAGGACTTGCTCGCCAGTGAGTCCACGTGCTTGCGCAGGTGCCGCGCGTGGTCGGAGAGCCGGGCCGTGCGCAGGTCCGGATCGTCGGACTCCGCCGCCTCCAGGTACGCCGCCAGCGAGACCTTGGAGTCGACCACGATGCTCTTGCCCCCCGCGAGGCGGATCACCATGTCGGGACGCTGCGTTCCCTGGTTCGAGTCGACGCTGACCTGTTCCTCGAAGTCACAGTAGGCGGCCATCCCCGCGAGCTCGGCCACGCGCCGCAACTGGAGCTCCCCCCAGCGTCCCCGCGCCTCGGGCCGCCGCAGCGCCGTCACCAGCGCCTGGGTCTGGCCGCGCAGTGCCTCGGAGCCCTCGCGCAGCAGGTCGACGTGCTTGGTCAGCTCGGCGTGCGCCGCTCTGCGCCCCGCGTCGGCCTCGCGGAGCTGCGTCTCCATCCGCGTCAACGTGTCGCGCAGCGGCGTCACGAGATGTTCGATCGCCTGCCGGCGCTGTTCCAGCTCGCCCGTCGCGTCGGCGTTCACCGCCTTCAGCCGCCCCTCTGCGAGCTCCAGGAACCGGTGGTTGGTCGCGTCCAACGCCTGTGCCGACAGCTCCCGGAACCGTTCCGCGAGCTGGGTGTCCAAGAGGTTCGCCCGCTCCTCAGCCGCGATGGCCCGCGCCTCGGCGTCCCCGTCCGGACTCCGCTGGCCCCGCGCCAGCAGCCATCCGATCAGCGCCCCCAGCAGCAGACCGATCAGCAACGTCACCACAAGGCTCAGACCATCCATCCCACCATGCTCTCAGGCAACGCCGACGCGCCCCGGGAACCCACGCTGAACCGTGCGCGGGGTGTGTGGGATCACGGTCAAGGGGCGGTCACCGGCGATGGATCGACTGGAAGCCCGCTTCGGTGCCCCGCCCGATGCGGTCACACACCGTAGGGCCTAGGATCCTTCGCGCATCGAAACGATCAACGACTCGAAGGCTGAACAGATGAGCGCAGCTCGCCCCCGATCCCGCCTCGGTCTGCTCACCGTGGCGACGTCCGTCGCTCTGTTTGCCACAGCGTGTGGTTCCGACGGCGAAGTGGACGCTGACCAGGAGCCGCCCGACGAGACCGAAGTCGCCGACGAGAAAGACCCCGAGCCCACGTTGGGGGACCCCGGCATCCTGGCCGTGGACTGTGCGGACAACGCGCTCGTGGCCACCCTGTTCTCCGACGAGGACGGGAACGAGCTCGTGAGTCGTTCCTTCGAAGGGCAAGGTCTGACCGGGGAGGAAGTCCCCGACTTCGCTGGAGGGCGCCCGATGGAGAACCCATCGGTGAGCCTCCCCGTATGCCCGGTGGAAGCGGAACTGCAGGGCATGAACAACACCCAGCAGGTCCTACTTCCCGATGCTGAGCTGCTCCTCGTGACCGCGACCGAGGACGTCGGCGGCACGGAGGTGGAGACCGTCGGAGTCCTCGACGCCGAGGGCAACCTCTCCGCACTCACCGAGGACCAGGAGGTGAGCGACTTCGAGACTCCCGCGGAGTTCACCACTCCGCGCTACGACCCCGCCGATGACAGGATCCTCTACCTGGAGCCCGACCCCGAGGACCACCAGGCCGGCATCTTCCACGAGTTCGCGCTCGATACCGGCGAGGCGACGGAAGCGTTCGCGTGCGAGGACTGCAGGAGCCTGTGGGTGGATCAGGCCAGCGGGCTCCTCTCGGTGCGAGAAAGCCCGCTCGAGGAACTGGCCAACGTCATCCTGTCCCCGGACGGGTCCGTGGCGGCGGGAGTCCGTGACAACGCCTACTGGAGTGTCGACGCACCCTCGGTCATCAGCGTCGTCAATGACGCGACCGAAGACGGACCAGTGGATGACGCGCTGGCCCTCGACACTGATGCCGCGCTCCTCGTCGGAAACCCGGAAGCCGACGGGGAGCCCGCGCTTTTCGTGTCCGAGACCGAGATGGTCCTGTCGGACAACGAACTCTCCGTCATCGAGGTGGGGGAATCGGATCTCGCGGCGATCGAGGAGGACGAGCTCTCCATCGCCGGGACCCCGATCCCCATCGCCTACACGCTGGTGCCGGACGGGCCGCGGACCAACGGCTCCCCGGTGCTCGCTCCGGACGGTGACGAGGTGGCGTTCCTGTCCCAGACAGACGCGGGAGACGCGAGCTGGTACCGAGTCCCCACCGACGGTTCGGAAGATCCAACCGAGATCGGCCCCGTCGACTCCGCCGAGGACGAAACCGCCGACTACGTTCCCCTCAGTTGGAACTGACCCACCGCCTCCGGCCGCGGTGACCCCACCGCGGCCGGAGCGCGTTCAGGAGCCTGCCACGACCTGTGCCACCTCGAGCAGTCCGGCCAGCTCCTGGTGCTCGAACTCGTCCACCACCGTGGTCCGGGGGAAGTGCCAGAGACGTTGGGTGTAGTAGGACGAGTTGGACGCCCCCTGCTCAGCGCAGGGCACCAGGAACTCCGCGTAGACGACCGAGGTGCCGTCGATCGTGACTTCGTCCATGAGTTCGGGCTCGGTCGGATTGTCGTTGGTCTCCGACAGCGGAACGATGGAGTCCTCACAGAACGGCGGCTGCTGGCCCCAGGCCAGAGGGAGATCCGGGGTGAGATCTGTCTGTGCATGGGCAGCCCGCCTCACCTCCGTGCTGAGCAACAGGACATGTTCGCACTTCAGTGGAGAGCGGGACGCGGCCATCTCCCAGTTGCACCGGGTCGCGGGATCTGTCGCGATTACCGCGATTTCCCCGTGGACAGCTTCATGCTCAGGGAAATTCACCTGGCGCTGCATCTCATACTCATCCACGTGCACCTCCCACTCCGCGGGCAGCCAGAGGGTGAGTTCCTGGAACTCCACCCGCTGTGCGTCCGGGTGGTCGGAGAGGTCGACGGCCGCGCCGTCGGCGTCCTCGTCATCGTTCCCGGTGGCCTCCGGGGAGTCCTGGGCGTCGGGTCGGCCGGATTCGGTGTTCGGTGGTGAACCGTCTGGCGCCGTGCCCTCGGCGCACCCGAGAACGGTGAGGAGCGCCGCCACGGTGATCATCAAAGGGGGATGAAACTTCATGGTGCGGTAGCCAATTCCACGGAATTCTCGGTGTCAAGCGCGCCGAAAAACATCGCTCTTCGTCGACTGTCACAATAAGGCACAATAATGCCGAACAATTCTCCCGCGTCCTGGTTATAATCCGGCCATGCCAGCACCCGCGGGATTCAGCTACACGGAGCGCTCCGACGGCAGCGTCGTGATCACACACCGCGGCCGTGCCGCGACCACGCTGCGGGGTGCCCGGGCGGCGGAGTTCCTCTCGGAGGTCGACAGTAACCCCCAACTGGTGATGGCTCGCTGGACCGGCAACTACAAGCGGGGCAACGAACGCCAGGCCCGAAGCCACCCCCGAAACCGGGGCCGGTAGGGGAAAACCCATTGCTCGTCGGGTGAGGGTGTGTGATCGTGCGGCGATGACCGATCAACACCACGACGTCCGTCGCGATCCTCTTCCGCTTCGTGGCCGAGTCGCCCTGATCACCGGGGTCAGCCGGCGCGGGGGGATCGGGTTCGCGATCGCCCGCCGGATGGCGGCCTACGGGGCGAGCCTCTTCCTGCACCACTACGCGCCGCACGACCACGACCAGGCCTACGGCGCCGACAACGTCCCTGAGGTGCTCGACGCCCTCCGCGCCGAACTCGTTGACGGGGCGCGCCTGGCCGACGTCCACGCCGACCTGGCCGACCCGGACGCTCCCCGTGCCGTGCTCGGGGAGGCCGTGCGCGGGTTCGGACACGTGGACGTTCTCGTCTGCAACCACGCCCGCAGCGGCGACGACGGCCAGCTCGGAGAGCTCACGGCGGCGCAGCTCGACGGACACTGGGCCGCCGACGCCCGGTCCTGCATCCTGCTCACCCAGGAGTTCGCGAACCAGCACGACGGACGACCCGGCGGGGCGGTCACCTTCATGACCTCGGGCCAGGGGCTCGGACCGCTTCCCGGCGAGGTGGCCTACGGCGCGGCCAAGGCGGCGCTGGCCGGAATCACCGTCACCCTCGCCGACCAGCTCGCCGACGCGCGGATCCGCCTCAACACCGTCAACCCCGGCCCGGTGGACACCGGGTACTTCACCGAGGAGATGCGGCGAGTCTCCCAGCCCATGTTTCCCTTCGGCCGGATCGGCGAGCCTGACGACCCAGCCCGCCTCATCGCCTGGCTCGCCACGGACGAGGCCGACTGGGTCACCGGCCAGGTGATCAACACCGAGGGCGGATTCGCGCGGTGGCGCCCCCGCGGCACCTGACCACACCCACGCTCCCGGCGCCCGCTCAGTGCCCCTCGGATCCGCCCGGGGGGACACGTCGCAACGCCACCAAGACCATCACGGCTGTCACCGCAAGCGTCACGGCGCTCACGGTCACAGCCCACTGGATTCCGTCGGTGAACGCGTGGAACGCGACACCGCGCAACGCCTCTGCGGCGTGGGCGGGCAACTCCTCGGCGATCGCGACGGTCCCCGGCAGTGTCTCCTTGACGACCTCCGTCACCTCGTCAGGGGCGTCATCGGGAGTGTTGTCCTCGACCGAGGACCGGTACACAGCCATCCCGACGCTGCCCAGGACCGCGACCCCCAGCGCCCCGCCCAGCTCGCCCGCCGCCTCCGACAGCGACGACGCGGCGCCCGCGCGCTCCGGCGGCGCCGCTGCGACCACCAGATCCGTGCACAGCGCCGCGATACCGCCGACGAACAGCCCGACCCCGGCCATACCGACCAGCATCGTGGCGGCGGAGAAGTCGGGGGTGACGCTTCGAAGAACCAGCATGCTCGACGCGCCCACGACCAGGGCACAGGCCACGACATACGCCGGGCGCACGACCGCGACGAGAGTCGAGCACAGGACCGCCCCCACGGTCGCCCCGATCGCCACCGGAAGCGTCCACAGGCCAGCGACGAAAGGCCGCATCTCCACCACGAGCTGCAGGTACTGAGCCACGAAGAACATGAAGCCCAACAACGAGAACATGCCCAACACAAGGGTCAGCAGTGAGACACTCAAAGCCGGCACCGCGAACAGTCGAACGTCGATGAGGGGGTCGGGCAGGCGCCGCTGTCGCAGTACGAACCACACCCCGAGGACCAGCCCCCCGACCAGGGCGACGAGCGGCACCGTCTCCACCCCGTCGTCGACGAGCCGCTTGAGGCCGTAGACCGCGGCCAGGACCGCCGTGAGGGACAGCGCGGCGCTGAACAGGTCGAACCGGCCGGGACTGTCCTTCCGGGACTCCGGGAGGAACAGAGGGCCCGCGACCAACAACAGCACCATCACCGGCACGTTGATGAGGAACACCGACCCCCACCAGAAGAACTCCAGCAGCGCGCCCCCGACCAGCGGACCCAGCGCCGTCCCCGCGGTGAACCCCGCGGTCCACAGCGCGATCGCCAGCCGACGCTGCGCGGCGACGCGGAACATGTCCCGGATCAGCGCCAATGTACTCGGCATGAGCGTCGCGCCACCGATACCGAGCACAGCCCGCGCGGCGATGAGCATCTCCGCCGACTGCGCGAACGCCGCCATCACCGAGGCCCCACCGAACGCGACCGCGCCCAACAGCAACAATCGCCTGCGCCCGATCCGATCCCCGAGTGTCCCCATCGTGATCAGCAGACCGGCGAGCAGGAACGTGTAGATATCCATGATCCACAGCAGTTGCGTACCGCTGGGCACCAGATCCGCGCTGAGCCACGGCAGAGCGAAGTTGAGGACCGTCACGTCCATCGAGATCAGCAGAACCGGCAGCATCAACACCGCCAGCCCCACCCACTCCCGCCACCCCGCCGGCGACGGAGCTTCCTGTGTGGTGGATTCCGTGTGCATACGGCTCAGTCAAGGAACCCGCACGCACCGGCCGCGCACCGCGGGCCACGCGCACGCACCGCCAGAGCACCATGGTGCGCGCGTGCGCTCGTCGGAGGGTGCCGTCTGGTTACAGGCCAGGAGGTGGTGTTCGGTACCAGCTAGTGATGACCTTCACCAGGTGCACCAGGTTCTGCGTGCGCATGATGGGAGCTGAGGCGTTCACTTCGAAGTCGGAGTTCGTCTGTCCCCGGCGCCAAAAGCTGGCGTCAGAGACAGGGGCGTTCATGTGGGGGTTGAGTCGGGCGAAGAATGAGATGATCTCTTCGTCGTCCGCGTTGTGGTTCTCCCGTAGCTCGTGGTAAACCCCGGCAAGGACGCGGAGCATTCCCACCGATCCAAGGAGGGACTGTGACCGAAGCTCGATCGGCTTCAGCGTTCCCTCGGCGACAGCGGACAAGTCGGTGAAACCTTCGGCGAGGCAATCGAAGAACCCGTGGACCAGTTCGACCAGAACCTCGTCCGCCAGCTCACGCTCGCGTTGCTTCCCCATCCTGCCGGCGACACCCACCGCGACACCACGGGTGAGGTCCGCGACGTGTTTCGCTCCCATGAGGTTCGGGTTCTTGGCCGTCATCCGATCCTGCTCCAGGTCAACCTTCCCCTTGAGCAGGGCATGACTGACCACCCGATCGAGAATGCGATTGGCCACCTTGCTGCTGTCGAAGCGGGCGCGCAACGCGCTCGAAATCCCCTTCGCGTTATCCGCCACGTCGACGAACATTTGGCGGGCTTGGACATTGTCCGGCTCGAGGTAGATGTCCACGCCCACCGATTCGTTCTCCAACCGCTGAAGCTGCGTCGCGAGTTTCCCACGGGTGGCCCGTAGGGTCTCGACCCGCTCTGGCTTGACCGCCCGTGCGATTTCCCGTTCGATTTTCTTTATCTCTTCGCCGATAGACTTGATCGTCATGTGGACACCAAGAATGCGGTGCTGTCCGTCGACGTTGTACAGGGGTGAGAGTCCCCCCACGGCCCACGGGATGGTGAGGTAGCCGATCCGCCCTTCCGTTCCCGCGATCTCCTCGAATTCGCATCCGCCGTTGTCCCGGGCGAGGAGCGTTGGGGCGACCCAGTTCTCCTCTTGTCTGATGTAGTCGCCGAACGCTTTGGCATGGCGGCCGTCAACCTTGCGATTGTCTGGGTCGGGCTTATCGGGATCCGGTAGCGGAAGGATTACATCGATACTGGTGAGTGGGATCCGGATGGTGTACACGGTACGGCCGCCCTGAGTGGAACGTTGAGCGATGAAGGTGCTCTCGCGGCGGGGGCCGGTGATCTTGTCGCTCTGGATCTCGATCAACACTGTTCCTTGGCTGGGGGATATTGGGCAGACCATACCATTTGGCTGCTTGTCTCCAAGGAATGGTTCTAGAATTGACGAAGTACGCCAATGTCGACCGGACGACCACAAATGTGTGATGTGTGCCAGGGGGAACCCGACGGACCCTGTGGCGCGGTGAAACCTTCGATCCCCTATCCCCGCAGCGTCTCCACCGCCGCGGCGACGGTGGGGAAGAGATCCGCACGGGGGGTCGTGACTCCGGTGGTGAAGGCGACGGTGAACGCTTCGTCGCCCAGGGCCGCACGGAGCGTCTTGACTGTGGTGCGACCGTCGGCGTCGATCACGTCGGTGGCGCCGCGGGTGGCGACGGTGATGCCCAGCACGATAGCGGCGCGCTCCGGCTCGCCGGCCGCGGCGAGGGCGCTAGCGATGACCTCTCCTGCTCCGACACAGGCGAGCAAGTGTGGAGCCGACTGGGGGTTGGCGAGGGCGACGGCGTGACGGCGCGCCGCCGATCTCGGGCCGTGTTCAGACTCGGCGATCCGGTACCGCTCGATCAACACACGGAACTGTCGCCGCCACGCGGGACCACCGACCGAACCCTCGGTCGCGACGTCGCGGGCGAGATCGCACAGCCGCCGCGCCTTCGCCAGGTCACCACGCAAACGCGCGACGCGTGCCGACCCCGTCCGCGCCCACACCATGACCTCACGGGAACCGGCGCGGCGCCCGAACACGGCGGCACGTTCGTACTCCCGGTCCGACTCCTCGAGGCGGCCAAGGCGCTCCAGGGCGTCCCCCCGCATACACGCCAGTTCCCCGGAGTCCTCGATCGCGTCGATCTCTTCGGCGAGCCGCAGTGCCTCGCTGGTGAGTACGAGCGTGCGCTCCGCGTCTCCCCTGCCCGAATACAGGCCCGCGAGCCCCGCGAGCCCCTGGATCTGTCCCCAGGTGTCGCCGAGCGCGCGGAGTCGGTCGGTTCCCTCGCGCAGGTCGGGCTCCGCCCTGGCCGGCTCGGCGATGTGCATGTGGATGTATCCCCGCACGACCTGTGCGGTCGCGCTGGTCCAAGGTTCGTCACTGGAACGGCAGGCATCGACGAACCGCCAGAGGTGGGGTACCTCCCCCTGGGAGCCGCCGTAGAAGGTGGGCCACAGCAAGGTGAGGATCGGCCAGTGTCGGGGGCCCGTCAGTGAAAGGACGACGTCCGCGACGCGGTCCAGGGTCCCCTCCGCGAGGTCCGGGGCGCCGGGGCCGGCGGCCATGGCGTTGAGCGCGCAGAGGACGTATTCCTCCTCCAAGCCGGTGGGCGGTGTCCCGCCCACCTTCCGCAGCAACGTGGCCCCGAGCGCGTTCCACTCGTGGCGCTGCCCCCGCATCCACATATGCAGGGTGGCCGCCGCGATGAGACGCAGCGCGGTCGCCGTGTCGTGTTCGACCGACCACCGCAGTGCCGCGTGCAGATTCTCCTGCTCCGGGGACAGCGTCCGAAGCCACGTCGCCTGATCGGCGCCGCGCAGGTGCCGTTCGGCCTCGATGGAAAGCGCGAGGAAATGGGCCGCGTGGGCCGAGCGGACGTCCCGTGTCTCCTCGGCCTCCGCGAGTCGTTCCGTCGCGTAGGTCCGGATCGTCTCCAGCATGCGGAACCGATGCCCGCTCACCTGGAGGAACGACTTATCGACCAGGTCGGCGAGAGTGTCGGCGACGTCCGAACCGCCACACGTCGCCTCCACCGCGTCCAGCGTGGCGCCCCCGGAGAAGACGGAGAACCGCCGGGCCAGGCGTTGTTCCTCGTCGTCCAGGAGATCCCAGCTCCACGACACAGCGGCGCGCAGAGTTCTGTGTTTGGGGTGGGCGACCCGGTTCCCACGGGTCAGGACGTCGAACCGGTCGGCCAGTCGCTCCGTGACAGTGCTCAGAGACAGAGCCCGCAGACGTGCCGCCGCGAGCTCTATCGCCAGCGGGAGTCCGTCCAACGTCCGGCAGATCGTGACGACGTCGCCCACGGTGGTGTCATCCACCTGGAATCCGGGCCGTACCGCCCGGGCCCGCTCGGCGAACAGTCGGACCGCTGGGGAGGCGGCCGCCGCCTCGGCCGGGGACCCCACGTCCGGGAGGGCGAGGGGCGAAACGGGGCGCAGCACCTCGCCGGTGACGCCGAGATGCTCCTGACTGGTGGCGAGGACTCGTAGCGCGGGACACGACGTCAGCAGCGTGTGGGCGAGTGAGGCGACGTGGGGGAGTACGTGTTCACAGTTGTCGAAGACCAGGAGCGTTGCCGTGTCCGAGAGAGCGGCCACCAGGCGCGACGTCGGATCGTCGGGCTCCTCGACCGCGCCGCCCGCCGAGGCGCTGAGCCCGCCCGCGCGGATGTCCATCGCGTTCACCACGACCTGGACGACCTCGGCGTCGGTCCGCGCGTCGGCGAACTCCGCGACGCACACCGCCCCCGTCACCCGCGTCGCCACCTCCAACGCGCGCCGGGTCTTGCCGACACCGCTCGGCCCGACCAACGTCACGAGGCGTTCGGTCTTCAGTAGCTCCACCAGGTCATCCAGCTCGGTCACGCCACCGACGAAACGCGTGATCGGTGTGGGTGCCGGACGGGGAAGCTTCGGGCCTCCAGTCGCTGGTGAGGGGACGTGCGGTGAGGGAGCGGGGGCCGACGCCGCACCACGCAGCACCTCCAGGTGCGCCTCCGAGAGCTCCGCGGACGGGTCGGCGCCGAGCTCGTCGGCGAGCCACGCCCGTCCCTCCTCGAACAGTGCCAGTGCCTCCGCCTGGCGCCCTACTGAGGCAAGCGCGCGCATGGTGAGACCACGCAGGCGTTCGCGCGACGGATGTTCGGCCAGCAGGCTCTTCAGCGGTGTGATCAGGTCCGATGGGTCACCGATGGCGAGTCGCGCCGCATAACGGCTCTCCATGGCGGTGAGGCGGGTTTCGTCCAGTCCCTGCCTCCGTGCCGACACGAACGGTGCCTCGCCCACATCCGACAACGCCTCACCTCGCCACAGGGAGAGCGCCTCGTCGAGTACGGGCGCGGCCGTGTGGGGATCCCCGTTGGTCAGGGCGCGCTGGCCCGAGGCGGCGAGGCGTTGGAACAGCAGCGCGTCGACGTCCTCGGGCGCCACCGCGAGCCGATACCCGCCCGGGTGTGACTCCAGCAGATGTCCGCCGTCGACGGACCGCAACGTGGCGCGAATTCGCGAAATCTGGGACTGGAGGGCGTTCGCGGCATACGCTGGTGCCCCCGTGTCGTAGACGTCGTCGAGAAGTCGCCCGACCGGAACGACGCGCCCCGCTTCGACGGCCAGGCGAGCCAACAGCGCTCGGCGGCCAGACCCCCCAGATGGCAGAACCTCGCCATCGTCCGTCCACAACTCGGTGGAGCCGAGGATCCCGATCCGCATCGTTCCATTATCTCTGAGAACCAGGTGGGCCCCGCTGTATGGAGTGTGAGGTGCGCGCGGGCGATCCCGCGCGGCAGGTGGCTGGCCACCGGCGTCCACCGCACGACCCACACCCCTCCACCGCCATTGTGGTCAGTCCGATATCTGGGGAGAAAAGCTCCGGTAAAGAAATTTCCGGGAGCGCTCCCACGAATCGCTTCCCTCACACCGCCCGGGTACTTACGCTAGCGAGAACGCCGACGCGTGCCCCGGTGCGACCCAGAACCGACAAGGAGCCACACGATGGCCGAACAGCCGGCGACCCCTGCTGAGGCCGGGCGGGAACAGTGCGTCACCGAGGCATTGGCGAAGCTTGACCTTCCCGCCAAGATCGCGCTTCTGTCCGGGGCGACCACGTGGAGCCTGCCGGCCGAGCCGGAGATCGGTCTCCGGCCGTTGGTCATGTCCGACGGCCCCGCCGGGGTGCGGGGCGAGCGGTGGGCGCCCGAGGACACCGCCGTCCAGCTCCCCAACGCCTCCGCTCTCGCCGCGACCTGGGATCCCGAGCTCGTGCGTACGGCGGGGCGGCTACTGGCCCAGGAAGCGCGACGCAAGGGCGTCCACCTCCTCCTCGCGCCGACGATCAACCTGCACCGAACGCCGCGCGCCGGCCGGCACTTCGAGTGCTACTCCGAGGACCCCCTGCTGACCGCCGAGATCGGTATCGGCCTCGTCCGCGGGGTCCAGGACGGCGGGGTGGGTGCGACGATCAAGCACTTCGTGGCCAACGACTCAGAGACCGACCGTTTCACCGTGGACGTGCAGATCGACCACCGTACGTTGCGCGAGATCTACCTGGCGCCCTTCGAGGCGATCATCCGCTACGCGTCCCCCTGGGCGGTGATGTCCGCCTACAACGCCGTGAACGGCACCACCATGACGGAGAACGCGGCCCTCAACGCCGTGCTCCGCGAGGAGTGGGGGTTCAGCGGGGTCATCGTCTCCGACTGGCACGCCGCCCGCGACACCGTGCGCGACGCCCTGGCCGGAATGGACGTGGCCATGCCGGGCCCCGACACCGTCTACGGCGACAAACTCCTCGCCGCAGTGAAGGAGGGCGTCGTTCCGGAGCCGCAGATCGACCGGATGGCGACCCGAGTGCTGCGTCTCGCCGCCCGGACCGGGGCTCTCGAGGGGGCGTCGGTCGAGGCCCCCTACGACGGCGTGGTCGACGGGCACGCGTTGTCCAACGAGCTCGCGGCCCGCTCCATGGTGCTGCTGCGCAACCACGTGGAGCCCGGCGGCGGCCCCACCCTCCCGCTCAACCCCAAGGGCCTGCGCCGCGTCGCTGTCCTGGGCGCCGCCGCGGCCCACCCCCGAACCGGTGGCGGGGGAAGCGCTCGGGTGTTCCCCCCGTACCGGATATCCCCGCTCCAAGGACTCCGCGACGCCCTCCCACCCGGAGTGGAGGTGAGCTACGCCGAGGGCTCCAACCCGCGGCTGTCCCTGCCCGTCATCGAGGGCGCGGTCCGGGCCGAACTGTATGACGACGACGGCTCACTGCTCTCCGGGGCGGACCTGTCCCAGGCATCCACCAACGGACTGCCCGAACTGCTCGGGGATGTCGAGGTCGAGGACGTCCGCGCGGTGGAGCTCTCCGGAACGGTCGACGTCGCCGAGCCTGGACGCCACGTCTTCGAGGTGCGCGGTCAAGGCCGCCTCACACTCATCGTCAACGGCAAGGAGCGCTTCAGCGGGACCCTCACCCTGGCCGACCCCGAGAACCCCGGTGCGGCCCTGCTCGCGCCCGCGCGCAAGCGGGTCGAGATGCACCTGGAACCGGGCACGGTGTCGTTCGCACTGGTCAAGACCGACATCGACCCCGCGAACCTCGAGTTCGCCCTGTTCAGCCTCGCCTACAGCGAACCCCTGCCCGACCCGCAGCGGCAACTCGACGAGGCTGAGGACCTCGCCAAGAACGCCGACGTGGCGATCGTCGTGGTGGGGACGTCGGAGGACGTCGAGTCCGAGGGGTTCGACCGCGAGTCCCTTGCCCTCCCCGGTACACAGGACGAGCTGGTACGTCGCGTCGCCAGCGTCAATCCGCGCACCATCGTGGTCCTCAACTGTGGCGCACCGGTCCTCACTCCCTGGCGCGAGGACGTGTCCGGCATCCTGCTGGGCTGGTTCGGCGGGCAGGAGATGGGGGCGGCGGTCGCCGACGTCCTGCTCGGAGTGCGTGAGCCGACCGGCCGTCTTCCCACCACCTGGCCCGACCGTGAGGACGACGCCCCCGTGCTCGCCACCAGGCCGAACTACGGGGAACTCGTCTACGAGGAGGGCGTGTTCGTCGGGTACCGCGCGTGGGAGAGAGCCGGACGCACGCCCGCCTACTGCTTCGGGCACGGACTGGGCTACACCGAGTGGCGCTACGACTCCGTCGCGGCGGGGCCGGGGCTGGACGACACCGAGCTGGCGCGGGTCCGGGTGCGGATCACCAACGTGGGCACGCGCCCGGGGCGGGACGTGGTGCAGGTCTACCTGTCCGCTCCCGACCGCGCCGACGGCCCGGACCGCCCCCGCTTCTGGCTCGCCGGGTTCGCCAGTGTGACGGCGGAGCCCGGCGACGTCGCCCAGGCCGACATCGTCCTGCCGCGCCGCGCGGCCGAAGTGTGGACGGACGAGGGGTGGCGGCTGCCTCCGGGGAGTTACCAGATCCTGGCGGGTGCGTCCTATCGGGACATTCGCCTGGCCGCTGCCCTCCCGATCACCTGACCGGGCGCGTTCCGGGGGCGTGCGGGGTCAGCCCGTGGGCGCGAGCGGTTGGCAGAGCCCGAGCGCGGCCCGCCACTCCTCCACGCGCGACCAGAAGGCGTCGGTGGGCTCCACCGGGGCGAACAGCCAGACGGGTCGTTCGGTGTCGCCGACGATGACGGGCTGTGCGGGGGCCGGGGTGCGCCTGCCGAGGCAGTGCCAGGTGTACTCCAGCGGCTCCAGCAGGGCCATCAGCCGGTCCGCCACGTCGCGCTCCGGGCGGACCTCGCACACCACCCACGGCCGGAACCTGCGGAGTATCTCCAGGGCCCCGGCGACGACGTCGGGTTCGGTCGACTCGGTGTCGATCTTGATCACGGAGGGGGCGATGGTGGCGCGGTCCCGCCAGCGGGCCAGGGTGTCCACCGGCACCTGGAGCCGGCCGATCTCCGGATAGGGTCCCTCCACCAGGGAGTTCGAACCTTCGGTGACTCCGGACAGGCGCAGTGTTCCCGTGCCTGTGTGATTGCTCAACGCGAGCTCGACAACGGTGTAGTTGAGGTCGTTGTCGACCGCGATGTCCCGGGCCACCTGTGCGACCGCCGGGGTGGGTTCGAAGGCGAAGACCGGGCGTTGGGACCGTGCGCTGGCCAGCGCGGCGTAGAGGCCGATGTTCGCGCCGACGTCGAGCACCGCGCCGGGAGGGGAGAGTTCGATGGCCGCGAGGAAACAGGCGATCCCCGACCGTTCGTAACCCACGAGCCCCTCGGCCTGCAGCCGGCTGGGAACCCAGTAGTCTCCGGGGGCCCGGATTCGCAGCGTCGAGCGCTCCGGGGTCTCGGCGTCCGGCCGGTGGGGTAACGCGAGCTCGAACTCGCGCACGCGCGGAGGGATACGTTCGCGGTCCAAACCTCCCCACGACTCGGGAAGTCGGACTCGCAGTTGACGTGCCGCGTAGCGCACAACTGGATGGCGGCGCACAAAAGCCCGCACCGACTCATTGACCACTCTGGATTATCCCCCCCGATGGTGTCCGAGACGCATTAGGGGCTGATCCACGAAACATGCCCCAGAGACGTCCCAGGCGAGACGACGTTACCGCCATAGTGGGTGGTGGGTCCCGTTTTCCCGAATGTTTCCTTCCGTGGAGTTACCCACGGTCCGCGCCCGGGATGTGTCCGAGCCTAGAACGCTTGCCGCTCGGGATAAACGGCCAGGTGGGGCCAGGTAACCGGATTCTTTCGAGCTTCCTACCGACAGCGAGTTCGCCGGCACGGACAGTGGTGTTCCCGGGGGTTCGGTGGCCCCGCCGTGCGCGCAGCGCACGGAAACGAAAGCCCCTCCCACAGCACCTAGACTTGGTCGGCGTGAGTCTCTCCATCGGGATCGTGGGACTGCCCAACGTCGGCAAGTCCACACTGTTCAACGCCCTGACCAAGAACAACGCGCTCGCCGCGAACTACCCCTTCGCGACGATCGAACCCAACGTGGGGGTAGTGAACGTTCCTGACCCCCGGCTCGGCACGCTGGCCGAGGTGTTCGGGTCGGCGAAGATCCTTCCCGCGACCGTGACGTTCGTCGACATCGCCGGCATCGTGCGGGGCGCCTCGGAGGGTGAGGGCCTAGGCAACCAGTTCCTCGCGCACATCCGCGAGAGCGACGCCATCTGCCAGGTCATCCGGGTCTTCGACGACGGCGACGTCACCCACGTGGACGGCGGCATCGGTCCGGAGCGCGATATCGAGACCATCAACACCGAGCTCATCCTCGCCGACCTCCAGACCGTGGAGAAGGCGCTGCCGCGTCTGGAGAAGGACGCCAAGCGTAACGCCAAGGACGCCGCGGCCAAGGAAGCGCTGGAGACCGCGCGCAAGGCGCAGGAGATCCTGAACGAGGGCACCCCACTGTCCACCGGAGCCCCGGCGGCCGGCCTGGACCTGGCGCCGATCCGTGAGCTCAACCTGCTGAGCATCAAGCCGCTGCTGTACGTGTTCAACCTGGACACCGACCAGCTCACCGACGACGCGCTGCGCAAGCAGCTCTCCGAGCTGGTCGCCCCGGCCGAGGCCATCTTCCTCGACGCCAAGATCGAGGCCGAGCTGGTCGAGCTCGACGCCGATGAGGCCGCCGAGCTCCTGGAGTCCATGGGCCAGAGCGAGGCCGGCCTCGACCAACTCGCCCGCGTCGGCTTCAACACCCTCGGCCTGAGCACCTACCTCACCGCCGGCCCCAAGGAAGCCCGCGCCTGGACCATCCCCAAGGGAGCCACCGCCCCCGAGGCGGCCGGCGTGATCCACACCGACTTCCAACGCGGCTTCATCAAGGCCGAGGTCGTGTCCTTCGACGACCTGACCAAGGCCGGCTCCATGAACGACGCCCGCGCCGCCGGCAAGGTCCGCCTGGAGGGCAAGGACTACGTCATGCGCGACGGCGACGTGGTGGAGTTCCGCTTC
The DNA here is from genome assembly GCF_018437505.1 of Spiractinospora alimapuensis. NCBI lineage: Bacteria > Bacillati > Actinomycetota > Actinomycetes > Streptosporangiales > Nocardiopsidaceae > Spiractinospora > Spiractinospora alimapuensis. Next base: position 4,753,787 of record NZ_CP072467.1, read on the forward strand.
AACGTGTAGTCACGCGGCGCGAACATCTCCCGCTATTCAGTGGACGAGCCCGGTGAGACGCTCGCTGATGCGGCGCAGCTGCGCGCGTGCATCGGTGTCGTACGCCTGCGGATGCATCCGGCTTCTGCGCGTGCCGTCGAAGTAGTGCCCAGTCGTGTCCGCCAGCGAGGGGTCGGTCGCCAGTCGGTACACGGCCTGCGCTCCTTGGTCTGCCGAGCCGGATGGGGCGATGCCTGCGGCTCGGACCATCGTCGTATCGAGGTGCGTTCCGGGATGCAGGCAGTTCGCGGTCAAGACACTGGTTGCATGCTCCTGGGCGAGATCGAACGTGAGCATGCCGAGTGCGACTTTGCTCTGACCGTAGGCACGAGTGCCGCTATAGCCGCTATTCAGCATGAGGTCATCGAAGCTGATGCTGCTCTGGCCGGCCGAGACGACGTTGACGATGCGGGACGGCCGCGCAGCGCTGAGCGTCGGCAGTAGGAGCCGCGTCATGAGGAACGGTGCGAGGTAGTTCACCGCGAGGTGTCGCTCGAAGCCCTCTGGGGTCTGTTCGCGAGGTCCACCGGGGACCGAGATGCCGGCGTTGTTGACAAGGATGTCCAGCTGGTCGCAGGTGTCGAGGACGGTGTGGGCCAGCACTCGTACGTCGTCGAGCGAAGCGAGGTCGGCGGGCAGAAAGTGTGCCGAAGCGCCCGCCGATTCAGGGCTCATCGCAGTTGAGGGTGTAGCGGCTGGTGGCGGGGTGGGCGCGTCGGTGCAGCGATAGACGTCGAGGTCTCCCGATGATGGAAGTTCTCACGCTCGCCATCTGGAAGACCTCGACATGCCCAACGCTACCTTCTTGTCCCCAGATCTCGATGCTTTCTGTGGGCTGGGCACGCTCGGTCTCACGGCCACCGGCCAGCGCGTCGAGCCCGACCACAGCGTCCTGGAATGTCGGGTCCTCGAGGACGATCGGTGGTGCCATCGCTGCGGTCAGACAGGTGTGCCTCGAGGGACGGTGACCAGGGCGATCGTTCACGTCCCGCTCGGATGGCGGCCGACGATACTGCAGGTCAGAGTGCGCCGCTACCGCTGTCCGGACTGCTGCACGTCGTCCAGTGTCATGAACCGCGCTGGCGAGGTGTTCTGCGCGTGGTGGGTCATCGCTTCGGGGTCCTCTCGTCGGGATGATCGTCGCATGCGCGGGGGTGGGGTGGGTTATCTGCTCTGGTCGAGGTGTGGGCAGGTCGCCCAGGCGCCGGCGCCTGCGGTGCGTGCGGCGAGTGGTGGCGTTACTGCCGCGCCATCGCCAACCAGCCGACCGTTTGCCCGGAGCGCTTCGCGTTGCGCGCTGTGATCACGAGGTTGCACCGAGGTGCCGCCAGGCCCACGCCTCGAAGCTGGTTGTGGGAATCCCGAGCGCGTGCGCATACTCCGGTCGGGCGGGCTGCCCGAAGGCGTTCAGCCATCGGTGGGAGGTTCCCATGGCCGGCATGCCGGCCTCGACCGCTTGCTCCTCGCTCATGTCCGGCGCGGGGATGGTCAGTCCGAGTACGTGCGAGAGGGTCTCCGCGATCTGAGTCATCGACCGGTAGTCGCTGGCCAGTTCCAGCTCTACGCCGTGGAAGCGATCCGCATTGGCGAAGGCAGCCGCCGCCGCGCGGCCGATGTCTTCCACCGCGACGAGGGCGAGGTGAGTGTCCGGCCGGAGCGCGGTGATCAGTCCGCCTTCGAGGCCGCGGGGGAACATGTAGGCGGCGGAGGGCAGAAAGTTCTCCATGAACGTGCCAGGCTTCAGGATTGTCCAGCGATCAAGGCCGGCCGCACGCACCCGGTCTTGGATGGCGCTTTTCGCGTCGAGCGAGTCCGCGGTCATGCCCCAGTCGCCTTCGGCCCACCCAGGCGCCGTGGAGTGCTGTCCGGCTCCGCTCACAGAGGTATGGACGAGCTGCTGCACACCGGCCACCTTGGCGGCCTCGATCAGGTTGACGGCCTGACGCATCTCGCCTTCGAAGTCGACGCCGTCGGCGCTCATGCTCGGCATCTGCACGGAGAAGATGCCGCGGGCGCCTTGGGCGGCCCGGATGACCGATTCGCGATCGTGCAGGTCGCCGACCGCGAGTTCCGCTCCGAGTCGCTCGACCGCGGCGCCTCTCTTCGGATCGCGGACGAAGGCGCGGACCGGGATGCCGGCCTCGATCAGTGCATGGACCGTCGCGCCCCCTTGCTTGCCTGTCGCGCCGGTAACCAGAACGGGGGCTGTGCTCGATGGCGACATGGGTCTCCTTCGCTAGAGTGGGAATGAAACGGCGGAGCCCGCCACTTCTGACAACGACGATACGGCGGACCCCGCCGTTTAGCAACCAGGAGGCCTCGATGCCCGAGCGCCAGCGAGCCGACGCGCGCCGCAACTACGCGCGTATCCTGACGGTGGCCGAGGCAGAAGTAGCTGCACACGGGGCTGAAGCCTCCCTGGAGAAGATTGCTCGGGTGGCCGGCGTCGGCTCCGCCACGGTGCGCCGACACTTCCCGACCCGGCGGGCTCTGATGTATGCCGTCTTCCAGCAGCGCATCGATGGGCTATGCAGCTCGGCCAGGCTCCTCGCCGCGGAGGAGGAAAGCCGCCAGGCGTTGCTGACATTTCTCAGCCAGGTCCTGAGCTACTGCATCGACGCCCGAGGGTTCGCTGCCACTTTGGCTCATGATGACGCCGTCTCCGGCCCCGTCTACGCGAACGGCTGCGCGCGCGAATTGGCAGAGGCGACAGACCCACTCCTCAACCGAGCGGTCGCCGACGGCAGTGTGCGCGAAGGTGTGACCGCTGAGGATCTCATCGCCACGGTCGTCGGTATCGCCCTCGCGACGGAGAACCATCCCGATCCGGCGACCCAGGCGAACCGCCTGTTCTCCCTGGCCATCGAGGGCATCAGCCCGCCGCCCTGATCCGCATCCTCCACCAGCGCGGCGGCCCCAGCGGTTCGCATGGTTGGCAGCGGCGCCGGTGGGCAGGTTGCTTCGGGTATCGACGAATCAGCATGATCAGAGTGTGATCATCCCGAAGGCAGGAGGTCTCACTCGATGAGGCCGCTGCGGAAGCATTCTCATCATGTCGCTGCCGAGTCGATCAGCCAGTGATGGCGCAGTCGGGTGGCTCGTTCGTACCCAGCCAGGATCATTGCGATGTTTGCCCAGGCGGGAAGACTCACCGGTGAGTTGAAGGTGCCGATGTGCTCGGTAACCGGTGGTATCGCGGTGATCGACTCGACACCTTGCAGGATGCTCAGGCTCAGCGCGATGAGCAGAACCACTAGCGAGACCAGCCCCACACCTCTGCTCATCGCAGGATGCCGGTCGGCGAACTTCGCGCGACGTCCTTCTTGGGATCGAGGGTCGGGGTGCAGCATGTGCTCTGCGCCGGTGTCGTCGGGGATGTAGTGCATGCGTTTGACCCCGAATCCGCTGGTGGCGACCTGGATCGTCCCGCTGGGCACGGTGAAGATGGTGGGCACATTGGATCGGGCAATCTGCACCCCGTCCCGGTAGAGCGCGGCGGGAGCTGTGCCTTTGCCCGCTTCATGGTCGGACTTGGACTTGGCATCGGTCATATGGTGAACGTCCACCGCGTAGAGGTGCGGTGTGCCGGTCTGGTCGATCAGCCGGATGTAGAACAGGCACCTGCTGAGCAGTTGCCACCAACGAAAGGGCTTGAGAATGCTTCCGTCGCCGCGCCGAACTTTGCCCATCTGCCACCGGCGCTTGAAGTTCTTGATCACGGGGTGTCCGCTTTCCGAGAGCGTTCGCGCCACCAGACCCCGCCCACGACGGCCACGTTGACGGCTCATCGCATTTGAAGGTGTAGCAGGGGTCTGAATCCGCCGGTGTCGAGGAGAGACCGGAGGATGTGGTGGGCGAGGTTGCGGAAGCCCAGCGCGGCGCCGCGGAGGTGCTCGAGGCGGCCATTGATCGCTTCGGTGGGTCCGTTGCTGGTGCCGGGGCGGTCGAAGTAGGCCAGCACGTCCTCGGCCCGGCGTTTCAGGGTGCGGCCGAGCGTGATGACCTCGGTCAACGAGGCTGGAACGTCGCCTGCGAGGTCCTTGATCACTGCTGCGAGTTGCTGCTTCGCAGCAGCGCGATCAGGGTTGCGGTAAGCCTCCACGATCCGCTGGTAGATGCCCCAGGTGGCGTAGACCGCGGCATGCTCGTCTGCGGCGAACACGCTGTTCAGACGGTCGCACTGGCGATCGCTCAGGAGGCCTGCGCCAGTGCGGAGGACTCGACGTATCCCGTAGAGAGGATCCCCAGAGCGACCGCGGTGCCCGCAGGTGGCCTGTTGGATCCGTTGCCGGCAGCGGTCCAGTGCGTCACCGGCCAGGGCGACGACGTGGAAGGGGTCCATCACCGCTTCGGCCTGTGGGATCTCTTCCGCGGCGGCGGTCTTGAAGCCGGTGAAGCCGTCCATCGCGACGGTCTCGATCCCGTCCCGGAAGGTCTGTTCCTGCTGGTCGAGCCAGGTCTTGAACACCTTCTTCGAGCGTCCTGGGACCATGTCCAGCAGCCTCGAGGGGCCGGTGCCATCGCGGACCGGAGTCAGGTCGATGATTACGGTGACGTACTTGCTGCCGCCTCTGGTGTGGGACCAGACGTGCTCGTCAACGCCGAGCACGCGGACCCCGTCGAGCCGCGCAGGATCGTTGATGAGGAGCTGGGTGCCGGCCTCGAGGACCGCGTTGTTCACGGTGTGCCAGGCAGTGCCGAGGTTCTCGGCGACTCGTGCGATCGACATCCGGTCGATGACCACGCTCTTCAGCGCCCACAGCACTGCGTCGCGTGACAGCTTCGTGCGTGGCGCGGCAGCGGTCGTGGTGTCCTGGCGCCACACGGTGCAGCAGTCCGGACAGCGGTAGCGGCGCACTCTGACCTGCAGTATCGTCGGCCGCCATCCGAGCGGGACGTGAACGATCGCCCTGGTCACCGTCCCTCGAGGCACACCTGTCTGACCGCAGCGATGGCACCACCGATCGTCCTCGAGGACCCGACATTCCAGGACGCTGTGGTCGGGCTCGACGCGCTGGCCGGTGGCCGTGAGACCGAGCGTGCCCAGCCCACAGAAAGCATCGAGATCTGGGGACAAGAAGGTAGCGTTGGGCATGTCGAGGTCTTCCAGATGGCGAGCGTGAGAACTTCCATCATCGGGAGACCTCGACGTCTATCGCTGCACCGACGCGCCCACCCCGCCACCAGCCGCTACACCCTCAACTGCGATGAGCCCGATTCAGCCTCGGCGACCGTGTCAGCTCCTCGACGAGCATCACGGCCGTGGAGGAGCAGGTGGTTCCCGGGGCGCGCGAACCGCGTGGCGAGTCGACGTCCGATGCCGTCTGTTGCTCCAGTGATCAGGACGGTGAGGTCGGGCATGGTGCTCCTGACTCGAAACGGAGGGATACTACGGATTGTGATCCGTAGTGACTCTACGCTTACGCTGGGTCGATGGGAAGCGTTGTGCCATGAGTCCGCCCACTGGCCGTAGGCCGCGCGCCGACGCGCAACGCAACCGGTCTCGGCTCATCGCCGCCGCGCGAGCGGTCGTCGACGAGGACGGCGGTCTCGGCAGCTTGGACCGCGTTGCGCAAGAGGCCGGCGTGAGCATTGCGACGTTGTATCGGCACTTTCCTCAGCGTGACGCGTTGATCGAAGCGATCTACACCGAGGAAGTCGACGCTCTCGTGACCGCGGCCCGAGAGCTTGGAGCCGAACGCGACCCGATCGAGGCACTTCGCGAGTGGTTGCTGCTGTTCGTCGAGTTCCTCGACACCAAGAGGGGGATGTCGGAAGTCCTCGGCACGCTGTTGCGTGGCCCTGACGCGCTCTTCCGTGACTCGACCGAGCGGTTGTCGTCCAGCGTCGCTGAGCTGGTTCTTCAGGCTCAGAGCTCTGGGCAGTTGAGTGCTGGTATTGACCCGGTCGATCTGTTGCGCGCGCTCGGCGGTGTCGCGTCGGTGAATCCCAGCGAAGCGTGGCGGGCCTCTGCGGTCGGACTCGTCGATGTCCTGCTGCGAGGACTTCAGCATCGAGACGACGCCGGGAACGAGACGCGGCCGTGATGGCCGCTTCAGCGGGCTGGGCCAGCTCGCTGTGCTAACTGGATGGCCGGCAAGGCGTGACTCTGCAGATCGAGCCCGGCGTAGCCAGATGGTTCTACGTGCTGGAATTCGGTGGAGTTTAGATTTTCAAATTAACCTCTGAGGTCATCCGCAGGAGAAGGCTTTAGTCCTCGCACGTGAAGTCGCAACGCGTTTGCAGCGAAACTTGCGGCCTCCGGGGTTCCGAAGGCGACATGGAAGTCGGGGTTCGTTTCGTACTGGTCTGCGAGACCACGGATCATGTCGACGGACTTCGCCGTGTCGCCTGCATGGGTAGGAGTTCCCGGAATCTCCTTGAACCACTCCACGTGAACGGCCGCGTGCTCCTGCGCTATCGCGGAGTCCAGTTCATGCCCTTCCTGCTGGATCACACGCCACCGGGTGAGTAGGGCGTCGGCTCTGACTTTCCATGCCTTTTGCTGCTGGACCGATTTCCCGTGCCACCACTGATTCGATGCGTCGAATGCGTCGCGGCCCCAGCGCTCGACGACCTCAACCTCATATCGGTCGTTGAATCCCTCGAGCATGACATCCATGCGAGGTTCGCGGCCCTGGCGACGCATGGACAAGGTGTGCTCCACCGCGTTGATGCGTCGATTCAGAGAGTCGCGTTCCCTAGCTGTGATGTCCAGGGACGTTGTTTCGGCGACACGGCCGTGAACAGCTGAGAGGTGAGGGCCTCCGGTTGTGAAGTGGAGCTGTTGAGTTCAACCGCTTCACGTACCAGGAGGCCCTCGTGTCCCACGCTAACGCTGCCCTGACCCCGCGCGCTCGACTCCGCCTGGCGCGCCTGATCGTCGAGGACGGCTGGTCGCCGCAGGTCGCGGCGAAGATGTTCATGGTCTCTCCCGTCACGGCCCGAAAATGGGCGGCTCGGCTGAGGCTGGAGGGCCCCGCCAGGATGACCGATCGTTCGAGTCGGCCGCGATCGATGCCGACGAAGACGCCACTGCCCGTGGTCAAGCGGATCGTGAAGCGGCGGTGGCGGGGCCGTCTCGGCCCGGCCCAGATCGCCGGTGAACTCGGGCTGCCCGCCTCGACCATCCACGCAGTGCTCGTGCGATGTCGAATCAACAGGCTCAGCCATATCGATCGGGTCACGGGAGAACCCATCCGACGATACGAGCACGACCATCCCGGCTCGCTGATCCATGTCGACGTCACGAAGTTCGGCAACATCCCCGACGGCGGCGGATGGCGGTTCGTCGGCCGCGTCCAGGGCGAACGCAACCGGGAGGCCACCGCGACCCGTCTGCAAAGCAGGAACCACCGCTATGAGCCCCGGTTGGGCACCGCGTTCGTCCACACCGTCATCGACGACCACTCCCGTGTTGCTTACGCTGAGATCTGCTCTGACGAGAAAGCGCAGACGGCGATCGGCGTCCTGCGTCGTGCTGTCTCATGGTTCGCCGCCCGGGGTGTCCCCGTCGAGCGTGTCCTCTCGGACAACGGCTCCGCCTACAAGTCCCACGCCTGGCGCGATGCCTGCGCAGAACTCGGGATCACGGCGAAGAAGACCCGCCCTTACCGGCCGCAGACCAACGGGAAGATCGAACGCTTCCACCGCACCCTCGCCGACGGCTGGGCCTACGCCCGGTTCTACGGATCAGAAGCCGAGCGTCGCATGGCGCTACCAGGCTGGCTGCACTTCTACAATCATCACAGGCACCACTCCGCAATCGGGGCCCCACCCATCAGCAGAATCCAAAACAACCTGCCTGGACATCACACCTAGCGAGATGCTCCAAGTGCCCGGTGAGCGCTTGGACTTCCACCTCAGGAGTTGTGGGCACATCAAGTACGTCCGCGATGTCGGCCAGCGGCATGCCCGTTTCTCGCAACAGCAGGATTCGCTGTAGGCGGGAGACTGCGTCGGGCCCGTAGTACCGGTAACCGTTGGACCCGACGCGGTCTGGCTCGAGCAGCCCAATCTGGTGGTAGTGACGCAGCGTTCGCCCGCTGATGCCCGCACGTTCTGCGAGCTCGTGCACGGTCCACTCCACGGACTGCCTCCAGCTGGTTGACGTCGTTCTCATTCTTCCCGATTGAGGCGCAAGCCCAGTTGAGGCGCGGCGACACGCAGAACCTCGTCCACAGGCACGGCAATGCTCTGTGCCGCGGTGGCTCCTGTGGCATCGAGGTAGGCGCGAACTAGCCGTATGCCGGCTGCGTAGCCAGCACCCGTGGGCAGGCCAACTGGCTCTGCGCCGAGGAGGCGCGCGCTCGCGTCACCATGCACCCACGCCGTGAAGTTCTGCATGCCTGTGACGTGCAGCCCGCTTGCGACCTTCGCAAGGACTTCGGCATCGTTGTGGGTGCTTTCACTGACGAAATGCGTGTACCCGCGGTCGCCGAACAGCTCCGCAGCGAACACGTCCGCAAGCCCTTCCGAGATTACCTGCTCGCCGACGGTGACCGTCATCGGGTCCCATACGACTCCGCCCGGCGAGTACCGCACATTGTGGTGCAGTTCATGAACGGCAATCGCTTCGAGTCGCTCCAGAACCTGGGGCGTGGGCCAGACGGTGATGGTGATGTAGCCGCTGATTCCACCGAATGCGGACAGCCCCTGGATCTCGTCGACGAAGTGCTTGTTGTCGGGATCGCCTAACACGAGGAGCACCTGCAGATCGGGCACCTCGATGCCCGGGGCAGCTGCCCGGAGTGCCGCGGCTCCGGACTCGAGCGCCGTAGTGATGCGGTTCCAGGCGTCTGCCTCGACGAGACGCTCGAGGGCCCCCTGGATCGGTTCGGTTGCGCCCTCCCAGTCGAAGCCGAAGTTCTGTCGGTGCACGTTGGCCATGTCGACCCCTCCCGGGATGAAGTGGTACATCCCAGCCAGGGGAGACCACATCTCACGGACCAGATCGGCGCGGTCATCGGGTGTCGCTGCGAGCACTCGGCGCATGCTCGACGCGCTGTCAATCACTGAAATAGTCATAGCAAGAGACGGTAAACCTTGCCGTTACGACAAGGTCAAACCCGGGGAGTAGCTAACTTCTCCAGAGGTTGGTATCTGCGGCGACGTGGTGGAGTTCCGCTTCAACGTGTAGTCATAGCGATGATCGCCTCGAAGCCTTCACCGGACCCGAGGCGATCTCTCTATCTGTTGTCGGGCCGGCCGCGGGATGCTCAAATGTTCCCGTCGAGCGCGGCTCGTACTCGGCGCTCTTCGGCATCATCGAGGCCTGTCCGCCGTGCGCCACCGCGACGGTTCTCGTATGCGAGGGCGTCGCGCAACGTATCCAGAAGCGGCCGTGTCACCAAACCGTTCGCGCGTGCTCGAGTCGTGTCGAGAGTGGCGAAGCCGCGCCAGTCCGGTTTGTCGATCCACAGGGGCAGTGACGCGGGCCCCATCCAGCACCCGACGCCGAGTTCCGCGAGCCGTGCGGCGGGCACGGGGCGGGCCGGCACCTGACTGCGTGCTGCCTGTGCCGAGACGGCGAGAACTTCCCCCAGGGAGATCGTGGGGCCGGTCGCGTTGAACACCCCGTCGAGGCGCTGTTCGGCCGCGGAGACGATCCACGCGGCCAGGTCGCGGACGTCGATCATGGCGCAGGGGAAGCCCGGGTCGTCCGGCACGATCACGTCGTCGCCGGTTGAGTGCGCGAACCTCCACGGCCAGTACCCGCTTCGGCCGGAGTCGTCGTCCGGTCCGCCGATCAATCCCGAGCGCACGATCGTCGAGGAGGAGCCAGCGGATCGGATCGCCGCCTCGCAGGCGACCTTGGACTCGCCGTAGCTCGACATGTCCTCCATGACGTCACCCTCGAGGGGAGCCCGCACGGCTGATCGTTCGTCCTGTTCCAGCGCGGAGAAGTCAGCGTAGACATTGCCGGACGAGACGAACACCCAGTGCGAGCAGTGGAGGTCCCGCACCGCGCGGCGAACCTGGCCGGGCTGCCGGGAGACATCGATGACCGCATCCCAGTGGTGCCCCCCGACAGGGGCCAAGCCCTGATCCTCGTCCCGGTCGGCCACGACCAGTTCGATCCCGTCAGGTGCGGGGTTGCTGCCGCGCGCTACGCAGGTCACCTCGTGGCCGCGTGCCGCAGCCGCCACGGCGATGTGGCGTCCGAGGAAGGCCGTACCGCCCAATAGAAGAATCTCCATGGGCTCAGCCAACCACGACGACGCGTGTGATGCGGTGCCGTTCTGCCACGGGCAGACAGGCCGAGCCGCGGTGCTGAGCGCACTCACTTCTTCACGTGGAGACGGTGAGATTGCCTCGAGACGGAGAGCGGTGGAGTTCCGCCTCACCGTGTAATATCCCTGTGGCCAGGGGTTTCATTCTCTGGAGTGCGACGGCTGGCGTAGCCGGACATCCGGAGGCGGTGGTACGGCGCAATGGAGGCAAGCAGGATGTCAGAGCACGACAGCTACATTTCCGGGGCGCCCGAGAAGTTCCGCCCGCTGCTCGAGCGGTTGCGCGGGGAACTCGCCGCCGCGCTCCCGGACGCGAGCGAGATCGTGAAGTACGACATGCCGGGGTTCCAGGTGGGGGATTCCATCGTCGCCGGCTATGCGGCCTTCAGCCGCCAGTGCGGCCTCTACGTGTCCCCCGGTGCCATCACGGCGCTCGCTGACGACATCGCCGCGGCCGGACTGAAGGCGACGAAGACCGGAGTCACGTTCACGGTGCGACAGCCGATCCCGGACGACCTCGCCCGCGAGCTCGCCCTCGCGTCTCGGCGCGAACTCGGCGTCTGACGACAATCGCGAGGGCGTCCGACGTGAGTCGCGAACGTGTACCGCTCTGACGTCCAAGTCGATGCTCGTTCCAACCACCAGACCCCTCCTGGAGGCCCCCGATGAGTAGTCCCGCAGCGCACGTCGTTCGGCGCGGCGCGGGTGTCCCACTGGTATTCGTGCACGGGCTTGGCGTCGACCACCGTCTCCTGCTCGACCTCGACGACGTGTTCGCCGAGACGGGGGAGTGGGAGCGGATCTACCTCGACCTGCCGGGTTTCGGGGAGACGCGCCCGCTCACCGGCCGGGGTGGTCTTCCCGATGTCGCGGACTGGCTGGACCAAGCGGTTGATGGGCTGATCGGCTCGACGCCGTTCGCGGTCGTGGGGAACTCGCTGGGTGGGCTGCTCGCGCGCGACCTCGTGGCTCGCCGACGGCGACAGTGCGTCGGTCTCGCGCTGCTCGCGCCGGTCGTCGACCCTCTCCGAGACCGTCGCGTGCTCCCCGAGGTCCGGGCCGTGGGCGAGGATCACGCATTGCTCCGGTCGCTATCGGCCGAGGACGCCGAAACGTACGCGGAGATGGCGGTCATCCAGTCCCGCGCGAACTGGGAACGGTTCCGCGTGGCGGCGCTCCCAGGCATTCGGGCGGCGGACGGCGACGCGATGCGGAGGATCGGGGAGCTGTACGCGTTGTCGGCCACGCCCGACGACACGCTCGACGGGTTCGACCGGTCGACGTTGATCGTGGCGGGCAAGCAGGACACGGTTGTCGGCTACGTGGATCAGTGGACCCTGTCCCAGCGATTCGCCCGGGCCTCCTACGCCGTTCTCGACCAGGCCGGGCACAACGTGCACCTCGACCAGCCGGAAGTCGTGAGGGAGCTACTGCGCGACTGGTCGCGGCGGGTGGCGAGCGAACTGGGCGGTGCGCCGGTGGTCTCCCCGAGCGAGCACTTGCCGGTCTCTTCGTGACCTGCCCTCCACAGGTCCTCGAGTTCCGCCACAGGGCGCGAACCCCCGAGGAGTACGCGCGGTATCGGGAGCGGATCTCGCTCGGGTTTCCGCTCGAAACCGCACCAGACGAACTCGCCGGTGCTCGACATGCAGAGCGCGCTGTGGAACGCGGGGCTGGTGCGGGCGGCTGGAGCGCTCGACATCCTCATCGCCGCCGACGCGTCGTGAACGACGCGACGGTACTGACCGCGACGACGACCACATCGCGAATGCCTTCGACCCGCGGCATGAATACGTCGCCCCATCGAAGTAGACCGACGAAGGGGGAGCACGGGGGTACAGCTCAATTAGGGCGCGCGCTTGGGTTCGCCCAAAGCCGCGGTTGGAGTGTCCGGACCGATGGGGCGGTGCGGTCTACCGGTCCGTCGCCTCTCCGCGCAGCAGGTCGAGCGCCTCGGTGGCGACGAGCTCGGGCTCGGTCAGCGGGATCATGTGCCCGGAGTCGGGGGCGGGTACGAAAGTGGCCTGGCGGTTCCGGGACGCGGTCACACGGTGTGCGGCGACCAACGAACGTCGGATGGACCGATCGAGCCACGTGGACTTCTGCCCCGAGACCACGCGCATCGGGACGTCGTCGAGTGGGAGGGGGTTCTCCCTGAGCTCGCTCAGTCCCGGCGTCACGTGCCGTAACTCCTCGGAGGCGCTTCGCGCCGCGGACACCGAGGACGAGGCCTCCGCCACGGCTCGACCCAAAGCCCCGTCGAGGCCGGCGGCGGCCATCCGTGTGAGGGGCGCGAGCAGTCGGAGGCGAGCGAGCGGAACCATCGATGAGGCCTGCATTCGATCGGTCATCGTGGTGAGCCGCGAGAAGTACAGATCGGAGTGCTCGTCGGCCTGGTCCACGAGAACCACCCCGTGGACGGGTGACCCTCGTCGGGCCAGCCGCGCGGCGACGGTGCGCACGACGGCGCCGCCCCAACTGTGACCGACCAGTACGAGCCGGTGGTGTGGGTACGCGGCGATGACCGATTCGAGGTCGTCGGCGAGACGTGCGAGGTCCCGCGGGGCGCCGTCCGGGTCGCTTCCCCCGAACCCCGCTCTCTCGTAGGCGACGACCCGGACGCGTTCGCCGAGGCGTTCGTGGACCGGCCCCCAGTACAGGCCGCTGAAGCCCAGCCCGGCCTCAAGCACGACCAGGTCGTTCCCCTCACCGCGAACCATCGTTCTGAGGTGACGGCCGTCCGGCGTCGTGACGGACTCGTCGCGACCGAGCAGGTGCCGACCAGGGGGAGTTGGCATCGAACCCCGCGCTTTCACCAAGGAGTACCGGGCAGAACAGCCCAAGACTATTCGGTGGAGCCGTACACGCGACATGTCGGAACTTGTCGTGAGTCGGGAGCCGCGGCGGTATGGCGCGCGACACGGGCGAAGACCACGGTGACGACGGGTGCCTTCTCGACTCCGTCTACGAAGAAGCCCACGCGCAGGGTCGTGGCCCTCATGGAGTGGTGCCCTGTGCGCGCGGTCGGCCACGGCGCAGCCCGTAGGAGCGTCCCACGGCATCGTCGTCGCCCGCCAGCGCGACCAGCGCGTGCGCGAGATCTTCCCGGTGCACGCTCGTCGTGGCGTTGCGCTCGGCCAGCAGGCGGTAGTCGGTCCGGGCGCCGTCGGTGAGGTAGCCCGGCCGCACGATCGTCCACGCGTGCGACGAGGCACTGCTCCGGAGCACGCGCTCCATCGCCTCGATGTCGTCGTAGACGCGGGGAGTGAGCCGGCGGACGAAGCCCCGGAGCGCGCGGAACCACAATGGTTCGCCCGCCCCCGACGTGTACGCGGGGGACGCCGACGTCACGACGATTCTCGGGATCTCTGCGTTGGTCATGGCGGCGAGCAGGTTCGCCGTCCCCGGCTCGCACACCGGCTCACCCGGCCGGTCGGGCCGCATGCCGATGGACGAGACCACCGCGTCCGCACCGTGGGGCAGGACCAGGTCCGCGTCGTTCACCACGTCGGCGATCTGTGCCTCGACGCCTTCGGGCGCTTCGAAGCGCGCGCGGTCGCGGACCAGTGCCGTCACACGATGCCCCGCGACCAGCGCTTGGTTCACCACCCTGCGCCCGGTCGCCCCCGACGCTCCCGCAACCACGATGTGCACGATCGACTCCTTCCAGATTCGCTAGTCAAACTGTACTACGCTGATCATGGGAGTCCCCGGTGGAGGGAGCGAACATGTCAGCCGCCAAGTTGTTGGTGCTCGGGGCGGTGATCGAGCACGGGAGTGCTCACGGGTACCAGGTGCGCAAAGACGTGGAGTCCTGGCGCGCCGACCTCTGGGGCGGCATCGGGCAGGGATCGATCTACCACGCACTCCGACGATTGACGGCCGAAGGACTGCTCGCCCACGCCGGCGAGGAGACGCCGGCGGCGGCCCCGGCGCGCACGATGTATCGCGCGACGTCCGAAGGGCGACGGGCGTTCGTCGAGTTGCTCGAACGGATGCTCGCCAGCGACAGTTGCACCCCCGGCGAGACCATGGCGGCGATCGGGTTCCTCACGACACTGACCCGCCAGAGAGCACTCGAGATCCTCGGGCGCCGCGTCGCGGCATACCGGTCGAAACGGGACCGTATCGCGAAGGAGTACGAGCGTTCACCCGACGCAGAGTGGGGCCACCACATCGAGGCCGTCCGCTTCTGGATCCGCTCCGCCGACGCGGAGGTCGACTTCACGACAGACCTGATCGATCGACTGCGTTCGGGGGAGTACGTGATGGCCGGCGACTAGACGGTGCCGGGCAGACGTCCGGTCCCAGTCGCCGGAAACGACCGCCGGGACCTCGGCCCCGGCCGACGGTCCTGGCCCTCTCCACCATGCTGAGCGGCACTCATGGGTCCCGGACTGGCTCCAGCAGCTCCGGGTGGATGGGGATGCAGCGGCGCCGTTGTCCGTCGGCCCGGACCGGGCTCGGATGAGTCCATGCTCCCGCTGACTCTCTCACTGGCGTTCAGGGTCGACGACCCCGATTGTCGATGCACCCTCACGGAGGGCGTGGTGGGCAGGCGCCCTCGTACGCGTACTCTGTCCGGGGCCACGTCTACGGCGAGAATCGAGGGCGCCCGGTGGTGACGGACTTCGCACGGGACCACGCGTTCTCCATCGCGTGGTTCGGGCTGATGACCATGGTGTGGCTGGGCTGGGCCCAAGAGGATCCCCCCGCCTCGTGGCGATGGCGACTGGGCCTCGGGTCCGGTGTCGGAGTCGTGCTGGCGGGGCTCTTCGGGCTCGCAGTGGCCCTGCGCTGGAGCGAGCCGTCCGCGCTCGACGGCCAGTACCACTGGTTCGGTGTCCTGGTCGCGGCCGAGGTGGTCGCCGCCGGGGTGGGCTGCCTCCTCCTCGCGCTGCGTGGACGGAGCCGCTGGATGGCGTGGTGGGTGGCCGTGGTCGTCGCGGCGCACTTCGTCCCCCTGGCTGCCCTGCTCCAAGACGTGTCGGTCGCGGCCCTGGGACTCGTTCAGGGAGTCGGTCTGGCGTGGTTGGTTCCGCGCCTGCGCGGGAGCGACATCTCGACCAGCCGCTATGTCGGACCGGTCATGGGCGTGGCCCTCCTGGGCTTCGCGCTGGTCTCGGCCGGCGTCTTCCTCGTCGAGTACGGGGTCCCGTGGTCGTCGTAGGTGTCGGAGTGGTGTCGCCCGGGTGAATCCCGGATCCACATCCCCTGTGGTTGCTGGATTTCTCCGCTGTATCGGCCACTCCCGGATATCGTGATCAGTGCTGGTCAACGGGTGGCGGTGGCCGCCCCGTTGGGCTGTGAGACTTCACTCCCGTCCCGCCGCGCCCTGGGAAACTAGTGCGCATTGGGGGTGTTTGGCCCTACCTTGTCCGGGTTGATTCGTGCAGCGCGGCACGATCCGATCTACCTGGAGTACGTACGTCGATGAGCAGCAGACACCCAGCGCAGGACCATCGTGTCGACCCTGGGTGGGGGCTGTTCAACACGGTCGTGATCACCGCGGCGATCACCGGGCTGCTCGCCTACCCGCTCGCGCCGCGCCCCTACGATCTCGGTCGCGAGGTCGTCGGTGACCAGGAGCTCGCGCGCAACGTGTGGGTGGGGATGGAGGGAGACCGGGTCGGCTACCACGGTCTGGCGGTCGCGACTGTGGAACGGCTCCAGGAGGACCAGACCCACGTACGCGGGGCCGGCCTGGGGACCGAGGGAACCGCAGGCGAGCCCGTGGCGCCGGACACGCGCATGGCCGCCAGCCCCATCGCGGGCGTGCTGCCGGGGATGATCCTCGCGGACATGGTCGAGCGCGACGAAGTGGCGCTCGACTCCACCGTGGGGGACCTGCTGCCCGAGCTCGACCCGGCCGATCCCGACCTCACGGACGTCACCATGGAGGAGCTCGGTACGCACACCTCCGGAGTGACCTGGACCGAAGCCCCGCTGCCGAACCAGTTGTGGGACCTGGCGACCAAACAGCCCTCGGACAAACCACGCTCGGTGTCGCACTTCCTGGAACGGGTCTCCACCGAGGCCGAGGTCGACGACGAGCGGCGCGGGGAGCGGGAGTACTCCCACACCGGGCTCAACCTGCTCGGACACGCGCTCGCCGCCGCAGCGGACCAGGAGTACGCCGACCTCGCGCGCGAACGGATCTTCGCCCCGCTCGGGATGGAGGACACCGAGGTGTGGACGACGGCCACCGGTTGGTCACCGCCCCTGGTGCACGACGCCGACGTGGGGCGCCCGATCCGCTTCACCAGCACCGAGGCCGACGGGCCGGCGGAGGGGCTGGTGACCACCGCCGCCGACCTCTCCTCACTGGTGAAGGCGATGATCGACGGCAGCGCCCCGGGCCACTCCGCGGCACTGCCCCGAACCGGCGACCCACGGGAGGGACCACAGCACGGGTTGGGCTGGCAGATCGAGAAGGTCGGCGACCACCTGATCACGACCTACGGTGGGACCGCGTCCCGCAACGGCCACGCGGCCTGGATCGCGTTCTCCGGAAACCGGGGAGCGGTGGTCATGTCCAACACCCACCGCGGGGCGGAGGACATCACGCTGCGGCTGATGGGGGTGCGGGATCCGGACCGCGACGACAACCGGCAGGTGTTGCTCAGCTCCTGGGCCACCGTCCTGCCGACCCTGCTCCCGAGCGTGGCAGTACTCGCCTTCGCGCTGCGCCGGCGCCCAGGAGTCCGCTGGCGTCGCCAGACCGACCGGGCTGGTCTGGTCGCCTACTCGGCCATCGCGTCGTCCATCCTGACCTACACCTACCTGGTGGGATTCTGGCACCGGGTCCCGCCCTGGGTGTGGATCCTCGGCGTGGTCCTGACGGCGCTCGCCATCGCTCTCGGCGTGCGCCGCTGGCCGGATCTCCCCGCCGTCCGAGGACCCCGCCGATGGCTGCGCCGACTCCTCCTCATCCCGATCACACTCGGGGCCCTGGGCGCGGTCCTCCTCCTCGGCCCCATGGCGGCCGACATGACGTCCAGCGTGCCGTAGGAGAGGAGAAGCCCCGAATGGTCAGTCGGGGGTGGCGCCGGCGTACAGCAGGGCGTCGAAGAACGCCTGGGAACCCCAGTCGTCGATGGCGATGACACCCTCGTCCTCGAAGTCGTAGAGGTACTGACTCCACCGCATGGTGCTGGCGTCCTCCGCGCAGCTCAGGGCGTGCTCGTACTGCTCCACGCGGCCGTTGGCGATGTCCAGTCCTTCGCCGGTGGGGACCCCCGGTGGTGCCGGGCCGACGGCGGGCTCGACCGGGACCTCGGGTGCGCAGGGGGAGTCCTCCGTGTGGCCGGGTGGGGCGACGGGTTCCCGCGGGTCGTCGTGGACCGCCTCCGGCAGGATCTTGACGTGGGGACACACGTCGTCGGCGTCGGGGTCGAGCCAGTCGGTGTCCTCGGAGCACGAGTCGTCAGGGTCGGGTACCACCACAAGGAACGCGCCCTCGGCCCCGGAGTCCTCCGGGTCGATCTGGAAGACGTCCCACTCCTCGCGGAACCGCAGCGTGACGTTCCTGATCTCCACCGTTTGGGCATCAAAGGGTGGCTCCACCAGCGGTTCTCTCTCGGGTTCGGTGTCACGGTCCCCCGGGGCTGGGGCCGTGTCGGGTTCGCTGGCGCTCCCGGTTGAGCTGAGGACCAACCAGGCCCCGCCACCGAGCGCCACCAGCCCGAGCAGTCCCAAGACCGCGACCAGGACGATCACCGTAGCGGAGGAGGAACCGCCGCTCGAGGGTCCGCCGGGAGGTGAGTAGATCGGCATGTTGTCTCCGCCGGACACGGTGCCCTCCTCCGGTTGCCCGACTGGCCCGTCGACCGTGGCGAACGGGCCCACTCCGCGTCACCAGTATCGCGCGCACGATCGCCGATCACGGGGGAGTCGCGGGATCGGGAGCCAGATGGCCGGGATCGGCCGCGACCAGGCCGGGGAGAGCGTCGCTCACCCCTCCGTCAGGGGAAGGAAGAAGTCCACGTCGGACAGCAGGATCCGCGTGCGCAGCTCACGGTTCCACGTGACGTGGATGCCGTGCTTGGTGAGGATGGGGATGACCTCGGTGTCCATGAGTTCGGTGACGAGCGCGGTGTAGGTGGTCTCCTGGTCCTCCTCACTCATCGCGAACCACGCGTCCTCGGTGTAGGAGGAGTCCGGGAAGAACCCGTAACCGACGTAGGTGCTGTGGTTCTCCAGCAACTGGTCGGTGTCCTGCGTGTGGAAATACACATACCCGCGCCAGGTTCGCGACTCGTCCCGCTCGCCGCCGATCTCCGCCGCGGCGCAGTTGCCGCAACAGGTGAAGTCCTGGCGGGCGATCACACCGATGGTCTCGAGTTCCCTGAACGCCCGGGTGAGGTTGGTCGTGGGAATCTCGTCCCAGGAGGCCTCCTGCGCTCGACGCAGGTCGATGACCGACGCGAAGAACGCGGCGGCCTCCTCCCGGGGGACCTTGGCCGCGGCCAGTTCGTCCTCGAACAGCTCGAGGTATCGCTCGGCGTCGTCACAACCACGCAGGACGAGCTCCCACGTCCGGCCGTGGATCAGCGCACGGTCCTCAGCCTCGAGCCGCCACTCGGCGGGGATCGCGTAGCCGTCGGGTTTCACGGTGGGGTCCACAGTCATGCCCCGTTCCTACCGCACTGGGACGACACGTCGTCCTCGTTGAGGTGCGGGCGACCGGCTTCGCGCCGGCGGGCTGGTAGCATCCCCGCCGCCGTAGCGACCGCCGCGTTCCTGCGGGACGGCCACCCCGGCCGCGCCTTCGCCCAGTGGGCCGGGACCACGTCGCGGCGTTGTGCTCACTGTCGCCGTGACGGATGTCGAACATCCGTGCGTCATGTCACCGATGATTTGCGGGAACGGGGTAGGTCTTCCCCTGTGGCCACCCACATGAGAGGACCAACCATGAACCGCGTCATCTACTCCGTCTCGTCGTCACTGGACGGGTACATCAAGGACGCCAACGGCGACTTCTCCTGGGCGTACCCCACCGAGGAGGTCATCGACGCCATCACCGCCGACATGAGCGACGTGCGCACATACCTCTACGGCCGACGCATGTACGAGACCATGGCGGTGTGGGAGACCGACCCCTCGGCCGCGGACCAGTCTCCCGCCTCCGCCAGCTTCGCCCGCACCTGGCAGGCCGCGGACAAGGTCGTCTTCTCGACGACGCTCCCGGAGGTGTGGACCAAGCGCACGCGCCTGGAGCGCGAACTCACCGCCGACGCCGTCAACAGGGCCCGCGCCGAGTCCCCCGGCGACCTCACCATCGAGGGCCCCACCCTTGCCCAGAGCGCCCTGAAACTCGGTCTCGTCGACGTCGTCGAGGTCCTGATCTGCCCCGTGGTGATCGGCGAGGGGACCCGCATCTTCCCCGACGACCTGCGCGTCTCCCTCACCCTGACCAGGGAACGCCGCTTCGCCAACGGCATGGTCCAGGTCACCTACGACGTCGGATAGCCACTTCCCTGAGGGGCGCACACGCCGGGAGCTCACGCACCCCCAGGTCGCGGCGTTCACCGCCGGCGTGGTCACGCCCGGGAGCTACCCGGCGGAACCAGGAAGTTCCACGCGCCGGGGCGCGCGGTCCAGGAGCGGTGGGTGACCCCCTCGGTGGTCTCACCGTCGGAGCTGGAGGTGGCCGGAGTCGTGTAGATGGTGACCTGGCGGGCCCGGTGATGGAAGACGTCGTGCTCGGCGATGTGGGAGCCCCTGGCGAGGGCCATCGCGTAGCGGGCGCGGCGCGTCAGGCGCATGGAGCGGGAGATGATGAGGTCGATCGTCCCGTCGTCGAGGTGGCTGCCCGGGGAGAGCTCGGCCCCGCCGCCGATGAAGCGGCCGTTGGCGAGCGCCACCATGAGCACCCGACGGTTGGGCACGACCAACCGGCCGTCCGCCGCGATCCGCATGCGGTGGCCGCTGGTCCGGACCCCCGCCGTCAGCGTGCCCAGGGGGTACCCGAGCGGCCCGAGAGCCTTCTTGTAGGCGGCGGCCGCCACGGTGGCCTCTGCGCTCGCCCCCAGGTGCACGGCGTTCACCGTCACCTCACCGGTGTCGTCGACGATGACGTCCAGGCGCCGGGGCGAGCTCGCCATCAAGGCGCGCGCGGCGTCGATGGGGTCGGAGGGCAGCCCCAGGGTGCGGGCGAAGTCGTTCCCGGTGCCCATGGGGATCAGTCCGACCGTGCGCTGCCCCAACTCCCCGCGCCGGTACAACGCGTTGGCCAGCGCGTGCAGGCTGCCGTCCCCGCCCGCCGCGACCACCGTGTCGTGGCCGTGGTCCAGCGCGGCGTCCAGGTCGCCGGGCGTCGCGGTCTGGGCGATATCGGCGTGGTCGAGTTCGGCGGCCACCGTCTTGACCTTGTCGTCGCGGGTGCCTCCGGCGTCGGAGTTGGTGATGATGAGCACCGAACTCTCCGTTTCCGATGTGTCCGTTCACCTGGTGTGGGGCGGATCTGAGTCGTCCAGATCATAGGGTCTGACAGTCGGATAAGCTCGGAGCTCTCAGTATTTGCGTCGTGTCTTATTGGGGTGTTCACGATCGCCACGGGGCTTCAGTCACTGCAGGCGGACCCGCAGGGGCACTTCCACGGACCGATGGCACACGCCTACGCCTGCGGCGCGCAGATGGCGGTCACCAACGAAGCCCCGTGGAACATCGTGTTCCGCTCGTGCGCCTGTTGTGACGTCGAGCAGAAGCGCGAGATGCTGCGCCGAAGCTGGGGTGTACACGATCCGCAGGGATGGCGAGCCACCCTGGACACCCTCCTCAGTGACCAGAGCAGCGACCAGTGCGCCAGCATCGTCATGGGGATCCGCCGCCAGATGGTCCAGTACTACCGTGGTCTCATCGACCCGGGCACCTGGCAGGGCGCGATCGCCAACTGGTGCGGTCAGAACGGGTGCCAGGACCTCCAACCCGCGTTGATGGAGACCATGGGCCGTATCGTGCGCTACGAGGCCAGCCTGCTGGGCGACGGGGTACTGATGGCGGGCGACTTCGTGCGCGACATGCTCGCCTACGACTTCGGCCGCGCGGTGAACTTCGCCCGCTGGGGCGTCCACGCCCAGTACGTCGACCCCCAGACGGCCGAGGCCCTCATCCTGCACGCCGGAGCCCAGTGCCGCCGCCACTACAACAGTTGGGCGGAGATCTCCGCCGGCTACATCCTGGGCCGGTCCCTGCGGTTCGACAAGGACGAGTACGGGGAGTTCTACACCGAGCCGGTCGCCGCGCACCACACCCTGGTCAACCATCCACAGAGTCCGTGGCGGAACATACCCTTCCACATGTGACGCGCTCGCCCCCGCGCCGGCCACATGGCGGATTTCGCGCACCTACCCCACCGCGACGGAGAGACAACCGCGATGAGCGTCTTCTTCGACGTCGACGGCCAGTCGGTGTGGAACCCGTCGAACACCGTGGCAGAGGTCTACTTGGCCACCGCCGCCGCGCTGCGGGGGCTCGCCGGCACCGAGACCGGGTTGGGTGAGCGACGCGACGACGAGTGCGCCGTCGACGCCCACCAGCTTCGCGACTTCACCACCGCGCTCCTGCGGCGCCGCGGTCAGGCCCCCACAACCCCGTGCTGCACTCGTTGCTGGACGGGTTCCTCGCCACGTCCCTCGTACTGGTGGAGCGAAGCGGTCTTCCGCCGGATCCCCTCGCCGCCCCAACGGTGGACGTCCCGTTCTGGCGTGCCCTGATGGACCGCCATGCCACCGGCATGCCCCGCTGAGCGGCCCCAGACCCGCCGGGCGCCCGAGCGTCCGACCACCACGGAACCCGACCCGCGCAAGGCTCACCCCACATCCCCGGCAGTGAGGGAGAGCCCGCGCCGCGAGCCGACTCCAGCAGGTCAGAAACCGGACTCCGCGCACGCCTGGGTCGCGATCGTCCCTTCCGGTGGCAGGTTGTCCTCGGCGATGCCGAACGGTTCCCCGATCTCCAGCAGCCGTCCGTCGGTGCGCATCTCGTGCACGACGGGGTTGACGTCCCGCAGGATGTCCTCGTCCTCCAGGGCGAAGATCATGCCCGAGTACATGGGCTCCTCGCCGGAGCTCCCTTCGAGGACGAAGGGTTCGGTCAACTCCACGTCGTCGCCACGATCCTGGTCCTCGACCAGCCACCGCAGCCACTGGGAGGAGGAGACGAAGGCGTCCACGTCACCGTCGGCCACCATGTCCAACACCGGCGCGGTGGTTCCCTGTACGAGCTCCAGGTCAGACGTTGAGATGCCCGCCTCCCCCGCGTGGAAGGCGAAGTTGCTCCCCTCGATGACGGCGAGCGTCAGCTCCTCCTCGATCACGTCCTCGAAGCTCTCGATGTCCTCGGGGTTCCCCGACGGGACGACGAAGGTGGTGGGATGCAGCGCGTCCGGATCCGCCGAGGCGAACTGCTCACACGCGGTGGAGTCGTAGACGGCGGAGTTGGCGACGACGTCGACCTCCCCCACGTTCAACGCGGCCTGCAGACTGGGCCAGTCGGCCATCTCTACGACCTCGTGGTCCGGCACGCCGAGCTCGGCGAACACCTCCCGCGCGACCTCGGGCGACGACCCCGTGGCCTCTCCGGACTCACTCCAGGAGAACGGGGGAGACTCGGTGACACCGATCCGGACCATGCCCTCGTCCCGGATCTCCTGCAGCGCCGCGCTTCCGTCCTCCTGCGGAGCGGGTGCCTCGTCCTGACCGACGGGCGGTGGGCCCGAGGGTTCACGAGTCGAGACGACCACGACGGCCACCACCGCGACGAGGACGACGACAACGCCGCCGGCGATCACCGCGATGAGGGCTCCGAGGGGTGCGCCTCCCGGCGACGACGGTGGTTGCCACTGCGGGGTGTTGTTCGGCGGCGGCCCACCGGGTGGTCCTCCGAGGCCCGGTCCCGAGGGTGGAGGCGGAGTGGGTGGGGGGTAGGACATCGAAGCTCCTCAGAGAACGGGGAGCGAGGCATCGACCTCGCTCGTCGTGCGGGACCCCGGCGCGTCCCACCTCCACCACACCGGAGACCTCTCGTGACGCCGAGCGTGAGTGGCGATTGGGACGCGCCGCCGAGGCCGTGGCACGGCCGAAGCGAGTGCGGCGGTCGAGACGCGGTCTCGTGCGGGGGGCTTCGCCACGAACCCTCCAACGTGCTGTCCACCTCACCACGTGTGACCCACGTCCGGCGCGTCGGAACCCCTCCGCGCCTGGTCGCCGGCCACACGCCGTTGTTCGGCAAGGACAGAATAGTCCCGGCGTCGCTCAGGATGAAGGGGCGTCGCGCGATGTGTTCGCGGGCGACATCTGGACAGACGGACCGGTCGCGTCGGAATTCCCGCACGGTCGAGCTCACCCGGCGTCCGAAGGGGAGTCACTCGGCGGAAGCGGGGTGCCGCGCGGGCCGCGCTGGTGGCCGAGCCCCCGGGAGTAACCGCGAAGGTGGGGGTCACAGGGACACGTAGCCGCCGTCGACCACGAACTCCGCCGCGGTGCAGTAGCTGGACGCGTCGCTGGCCAGGAAGACCACCACGTCGGCGACCTCCCGTGGTTCACCCATCCGTCGCAGGGGCAGACCGCGCGCCATCGCGAGCGGGCCCTCCCTGCCGGCGGTCATGGGGGTGTCGATCGGCCCGGGGTGCACGGAGTTCACACGGACCCCCTCGGGGCCGACCTCCTGTGCGACGGACTTCGTCATGCCACGCACCGCCCACTTGGAGGCGACGTACGCGTGGAGCAGCGGATGGGCCACGATGCCGTCCACCGACGACACGTTGACGATGGACCCGCTGCCCGCCCGGCGCATCGTCGGGAGCACCGCCCGCATGCCCAGAAACACGCCCACCTGGTTGACGTCGACGACTCGCTGGTAGTCCACCAGGGTCACGTCCTCGATCCCACACCGGTGGTTGATTCCAGCGTTGTTCACCAACGTGGTGACCGGGCCGAACGCCGCCTCGGTCTCGGCCAGGGCCCGCTCCCATGACTCCTCGACCGTGACGTCCAGCTCGGCGAACCGGGCCCGGTCCCCGAGCTCCTCGGCCAGGTCCCTGCCCGCCCGGTGAGCGACGTCGGCGACGACGACGCGCGCTCCCTCGTGGAGCAGCTGTCGTGCGCACGCGGCGCCGATGCCACCCGCGCCGCCGGTCACGACCACGACCTTGCCCTCGACCCGCCCCATCCGCCCTCCCGATCCCCCAGCGTCGACGCACAACGACGGTGGCCGTCAACCGACCACCGGGCCGATTGTCACACCGGGTGAGGGAGGAATGACGGCTTCCCGCGAGAGTGACCGATTGCGGCTGCGAGAAGGGCGCGTTTCACGTCATGGGGTCCGCGCCGTCGCGGCTCCGGGTCACGTCGGACCGATCGGGCCGCCGGCCCAGCTCTGGAAGATCAGCCGTGTCTGCACGGCCGCGATCTCGCGTCGGGTCGTGAAGTGTTCGAGTACCAATCGCTGCAGGGCGTTGAGGTCCTGGACGGACACGCGCACCATGAAGTCGTCGGGGCCGGTGAGAAGGAAGATCTCCCGCACCCCGGGCCGGCGCAGGGTCTCCTCGATGAATGGCGGGACGAACGCCTGGTTGTGTGGCGTCATCTGGATCGCGAGGAACGCCTCCACCGTGTTGCCGAGTGCCTTCTCGTCGAGGACCACCCGGAACCCGTGGATCACCCCGCGTTGCCGGAGTCGCTGTACCCGCGCCAGACACGTCGAAGGCGCGACTCCCACCCGTGCGGCCAGGTCCTTGTTGCTGATCCGCGCATCGTTCTGCAGTTCTGCCAGAAGAGCAAGATCAACCGAATCCAGTTCGATAGCGGCTGACATGCCCGAATAGTACTCGGCCGACCATCGAAACCGGGTCGCGCGCGGTCAGGATTTGCGGTGTCTGGATGTCCGAACTCCGGGGGAGGGGCTCGTGTCCGCCGATATCTCGTTGTTCGTGGGGCTCGTCGTGGTCGCTCTGGTGGTGCCGGGACCGGACTTCGTCGTGGTCTCCCGGAACACCATCGCTGGTGGCCGAGTCGGTGGCCTGCTCACCGCGCTCGGCATCTGCCTCGGACTGGCGGCGCTGACGACTGTCGCCGCGCTTGGTGTCGCCCTCGTCGTCGCCGAGAACGAGAGCGTGCTGTTCGCGCTCCGGCTCCTCGGTGGCGCCTACCTCGGGACCCTCGGCGCGCTGCTGGTCTGGAAGGCCGGGGGAGAAGCGGGAGACGTCGACCATGGGTCGCCCGACGCGCGGCACGGCGGCGGTTTCCTCTCCCCGGTCGCGCAGGGGTTCCTGACCAACGTGCTCAACCCCAAGGCACTCGTCTTCTACGTCGCCGTGATGCCCCAGTTCCTCGACCCGGCGGACTCCGTGACGCGCCAGACGACGATCCTCGGCGCGGTCATCATCGCGTTGGCGGCCACGTGGTGGGGCCTCTTCGTGTTCACCCTCGCGCGTGTGGTCCCGTGGTTGTCCCGCCCCGCCAACCGGACCCGTCTGGACCGGGCCGCGGGTTTCGTACTGATCGCCTTCGGCCTGTGGGTCGTCTTCGTCGGCACCTGAGCGGTGCTCCCGGCCACGGAGTTCCGCATAACGCCTCCGGAGCTCCCCCAATTGGGCAATAATGACGGACTGACTCCTCAGCGCGTCAATCAAAAGCGCCCTGACGGGGTCATTCGTCCCACCTGTGGGACGCATAAACAAGATCATCGTGAATGCCGGGCAAATCAAGGAAATCGGGGCGCCGAAGGCGATCTTCCTCGCGGCGGAGTGGGATTCCCAGGAGCGGGGTGGGGGATTGGCATCGCCTGGCCCGCAAGGGATGTCGCGCGCGGGGCGGCAACGGTCGCCCATCCGCGTCGAGCGAATGATTTCCCGGAACAATTCACGGCGATCGGCTGGCGACAGACGGTGAACAGGGGTGGACGGGCGGCGGGTGAGTGGTAGACGCATATCCCATTAGTGGATGGCGGCGGCGATATTCCCCCACGTTGATCCCGTCCACGAGGAGAGGCAGCGATAATGGCTGAATTTGAGATCACGTTTCGGTTGGACGGAATCAGTCCGGATGATCACGAGGCGGTCGGGGACCTGAGGACACAGTTCGACGCCGATGTGTCCCTCTCCTCCGGCGCCACCCTGATGACCGTCAACGCGCCCGGTCAGGACGCCTGCGCCGCCGCCGTGGCGTTCGTGGTCCGGGCCCGGGAGGCCATCGGAACGATCCGGTTCATGCACCTCGACCGCGACCTCGTGGGCGTGGCCGAAATCGCCCTGCGCACCCGGGTGACCGCCCAGGAGGTGACCGGCTGGACCGGCGGAACCCTCCGCGAGGCCCCGCCCTTCCCCACACCTGAGGCCAACGTCGGTGACGCCCCGGTCTGGTTGTGGTGTGAGGTCAACGAATGGCTCGAACAAATCGATCGCGGGGACGGCCGCAGACGCCCCAACCGCTACGAACTCAGCGAGATCGACGCCCTCCTCCCCTACGTCCCCGCCACCGGCCACGCCGCCATCCACCACCGCCCCCGAGTCGCCCTGGTAGAACTCATGCTCGACCCCACCCGATCCACCCCCAACTAGGTCGTGTTTTTTGAACCGCTGTGTTGTCTGGGGGTGCTGGGGGCTCGCGACCGCCAGGACGACGTTCGGCTTGCGTCGATCCCTTCAGACAGCCAACCAGGATGCCCATCACGGATCGCCGTACGAGCCGAAGCCCGGGCCCCCGCTGGGGCACAATCGCGAAGCGGCCCCAGTAGGGGCGACGGCCGCTCCCTCATCCGAAAGCCTTCAAAAAACACTCCCTAGGTCGTGCCGCCCTCCAGCCAACCGCCCCCATCCCAGCCGAGGGCAGACGTGGCTGTGGACGGTGGGGCGGAGGGCGGAGGAGTGGCGGTGACGATGTCGGAGTACGAGTTCATCTTCGTCCTGAGTGGCATCAGCCTTGAGGACGACGAGGCTGTCAACACGCTGACCACCGAGCTCGACGCCCTGCTCTCGTCTCAGCGGGGCATGCTGCGGATGACAGTCACCGGCGAGGGGTCCAACGCTGTCTCGGCGGCTATCGCGACCGCGCAAAAGGCCCATGAACTGGTGGACGACGTGCGGTTTGTCCGGCTGGACCGAGATCTGGTGGGTGTCTCCGACATCGCAGACCGCATCGGGCGGTCACGACAGAACGTGGACCAGTGGGTGCGGGGGCAACGCTGTCCCAGCGGACCCTTCCCCGAGCCCGAGGCGATGGTGGGCGCGTCCCCGGTCTGGCTGTGGGCGGACATAAACGCGTGGCTGCGCCCGCTCGGCCTCGATGACGGGGAGCGGCGTCCGACCAGGGAGCAGATGAACCGCATCGACCTCGTCCTGCCGTCCGTCAGGCTGGTGCCCACACACTTCGGGGGCGGGAGAACCGATGGAGGAGCCGAGGTGTCCGCGTTTAACGTCGAGGCACGGCTTGTCCGGTCAGCGTCGCGGACCCGCTCCGCAGCCGCCCGCGCCCTTCATCGCCACCTACTGGCTCGTGCCGGTGAGGCCACAGACGACGAGGCGTTCCTGCGCCTCTAGCGGAGTCGTGGTCGTCGGGGACGTCCCCAACGACCACGACTTCCCACCCCTACGCCTCCGCGTACTCCAGGAACTCGGCGAGGTCCTCGTTCGCCCAGTCGTCGACGAGGAGGACTTCCTCCGTGTCGAACAGGTACGCGTTCTGGGGGTAGAAGACCTGGTCCACCGGTCCGGTCATACAGGTGTTGGAGTGCTGGCGGAAGGTGATCTCGGTGCCCTCGGCCTGGACGGTTCCCTCGTCGAGTGGGGTGGAGTCGGGCGCGTAGTTCTCGGGCACCTCGTCGCCGGTGATGCCTGGAGGACACGGTTGGGGTTCCATCACCGGGGCGTAGACGTCGTTGGGGGTGTAGGGGATCGTGGTCGGTCCGCCGACGGCGATGGCGGCCGGCCCGAGGACCTTGATGTGATCGCACATGTCCGCGGAGTTGTAGGGCTGCCAGTCCGTGTTCTCGTCGCAGTCCGAGTTCGGGTCGGTGGAGAGTACGAGCCATTCCTCAGTCTCGCCGCCTGCCTCCATCGCCGGGGCGAAGAGACTCTCCTGCGGGTAAACGTCCCACTCTTCCGGAATGTGGAACGTGACGCCGCGGAACTCCACCTCCTGGGCCTCGAAGGGCGGGCCGTCGTCCTCCTCCTCGTTCTCACCGGCCTCCGCCTGCGCGGTGGCCTGCGTGTCGGCGGTGGGGTCGGACGCGTCCTCGTTGTTCACCGCGGTGACGGCGATGCCGCCGCCGACCGCGCCCGCGGCGACGACCGCGGTGGCTGTCGCCACCGCCACCGACGTCTTGACGCCCAGAATGGTGCCGCCCGTGGCCACCGGTGCCGCCGCCGCGCCGATCCCGGTGTTGGCGGCCACGAGGCCGACCGCGCCCGCCGCGCCGAGGTGGGCACCGGCCAGGGCGCCCCAGGCGCGGGGGTCGTGTCCCGCGGAGTCGAACCGCACCCACGCACTCCGCAGTGCCTGACGAAGCCGGGCCCGCTGTGGGTCGACTGGGACCGCGCCGCCTTGCTCCATGGGCGCAGCCGGAGCGGGGGCGCCAGGCGGCGGCACGTAGGGCAGGGTGGGCTCTGGTCGGGGTTCCGCCTCGGCCGCCGTGGACTGTGCGACCTCCGGGAACAGGGTGTCCAGCACCTCGGAGTAGGCGTCTCCCGCACTGGGCCTGCTCTCCGGGGTTCGCTCCAGGCCGCGCCGAATCAACGGGAGCAACTCGTCCGGCACGCCGGACAGGTCCTGGGCGCCGGTACGGATCCGGGTGAGGACGGCGTCGGTGGTGTCGCCCGGAT
The DNA here is from genome assembly GCF_018437505.1 of Spiractinospora alimapuensis. Lineage (NCBI taxonomy): Bacteria > Bacillati > Actinomycetota > Actinomycetes > Streptosporangiales > Nocardiopsidaceae > Spiractinospora > Spiractinospora alimapuensis. The sequence goes on from NZ_CP072467.1 coordinate 4,782,878, forward strand.
AGGGGTGGTGCCCGGTCGCCGCGTACACCACCATGGCCGCCCACGCGAAGACGTCGGCGGCGGGTGTGGATCGTGCGCCGTCCAGTCGTTCCGGCGCGAGATAACCAGGAGTCCCGGCGATGACCTCTTCCCGCCCGGTGTCGTGGACCGACCGTGCGATGCCGAAGTCCAGGACCTTGGGGCCGTTGGGGGACAGGATGACGTTGCCGGGTTTGATGTCCTGGTGGATGACGCCGCGGGCGTGCAACGCGGCGATCGCCTCGGCGGTTCCGGCGGCGAAAAGCACCAGTTCCGGTCCGGTCAGGGGGCCGAACTCGCGGACGTGGGCGCTCAGGGTCCGGCCGGGGACGAACTCGGTGGCGAGCCAGGGCGGACGCGCCGCGGGGTCGGCGCCGAGGAAGGCGGGCGCGCACTCGGCATCCACGCCCCGCACCAGTTCCACCTCGCGGGTGAAGCGGGCGAGATACTCCTCCTGGTCCGCGAAGTGGGCGTGGATGACCTTGACGGCCACACACGTCCCGGCGCTGTCGAGCGCGCCGAACACCGCTCCCATCCCGCCGGCACCGAGACGTCCCACCACTCGGAACGGGCCGATGGCCTCCGGGTCCCCCGCCTCCAGGGCCCGCAACTCCGCCGGTAACGCCGCCTCGGTCACGAAATCCTCCCTCGGTGATCGTCGAGACAGGATTCTCGCACTGCCCGCTCACGCTCCAGGCACCGAGTCAGCGTTCTGTGGCTGGAAGGCTACTCCGGGCTACGCGCGACCAGCGAGAACGTGAGTGGAATTCGTGGACAACCGGGAGGAAGCCGCCACCCTTCCGCGCAGGGCTCCATCTCCGAGAAGGGCCGCCAGTCCATGAACGGGTGTTCTCCCAGCGATTCGACCCGCAGGCCCGCCGCCAGCAGCGACCCGGCGATCTCGGCCAGGTCGTGCCGCCACTCGTGGTTGACGGTCTGGGTGATGCCGTCAGTTGGCCCGTCGGTGTAGGTGCCCTCGGCGTCGTAGACGTTCACGCCACCACCGCTGAGGTAGTCCTGCGTCACCTTCCACGGTTCATAGTCCAGTGCGCCCAGCAGGGGGTGGTCGTCCCTGACCATGAACACCCCGCCGGGTTCCAGGAGGTCGCGGATGGATCGCGCCCAGGACGCGAGTTCAGGCAGCCAGACAATGGCGCCAACGCTGGTGACCACCACCTGGAAGCGCCGGTCAACCGCGTCCGCCGCCTTTCGGGCGTCCCCCTCCACCCAGGTGGCGTCCAGCCCCGCCGCCTCGGTGATCCGCCGCGCGTGGGCGAGCGAGTTGGGGGAGAGGTCGAGTCCGTGCACGTCCACCGCCCCCAGCCGAGCCCAGCTCAGAGTGTCGGTCCCGATGTGGCACTGCAAGTGGAGCAGCGACAAACCCGCCACCGTGCCGCCGGGAAGGTGCGGAGCCAGAACAGCGAGGTCATTGCGTACGACACTGGAGATCCGTCCGGGCTCGGCGATGAACCCATCCACGTCATACATCGCCGACCGCGCGTGCACGTCGGCCCGCTGATCCCAGTTCACCCGATTGTCGGCGAAGGCCTGCTCGAACTCGTCCAATGGTCGCTCCGTTCTCCCCCGAGGAGGTGCCGATCCTACGAAGGCGGGAGCCCGACCGCCTCTCGTTATTTCCGAAGCCGCTTCACAGCGTTCGCCCCAACCGGAAGAATGGGAGCCCGGACTAAAAGAGATATCCGTTATGTCGGAATTTCGAGAAGTGAAGAATTTTGGCACGTGCCGCTGGTAAGTTCGCTGGTCGCGGACTGTCGTCTCCCCGCGCGCGGGGATGGTCCCAATTGCAATGGTCGTGGTATTGGTCGTTACGCGTCGTCTCCCCGCGCGCGGGGATTCTGCCGGGCGGAGGCGTGGGGTGCACGGGTTTGCCCGGCTTCGGTGTCTGATTGCTTCGCTGGTGGGTGGTGACTACTGTCCGGAGGCATGACCGGTCGTGATCCGAAGGACATCGTTCGGTCGGGGTACGACGCGCTGTCGGTGCGCTACTCGGAGGCCTTCGCGCCGGAGCGGTACGCGCCGTGGATCGAGGAGTTGCTCGCGGAGCTCGCTCCGGGCAGTGCGGTCGCGGATGTGGGGTGCGGGAGCGGGATTCCGTTCTCGCGGGCGTTGGCCGAGGCGGGACATCGCGTCACCGGGGTCGACATCAGCGCCGTGCAGATCCGCCGTGCCAGGGAGTACGTGCCGGCGGGCGAGTTCCACCACGGCGACGTGACCACCATGGACTTCCCGCCGAGGTCGTTCGCGGCGATCGTGTGTCTCTACGTCCTCATCCACATCCCGCTGGCCGAACAGCCGGTTTTGCTGCGGTCCATGGCGAGTTGGCTGTCGCCAGGAGGGTCACTCGTGGCCGTCACTGGCCATGAGGCGTTCCGCGGCATCGACGAGGACTGGTTGACCGGTGGCGCCGCGATGTGGTGGGAGCACGCCGACGCCGCCACCTATCGGGCCTGGATCGCCGACGCGGGCCTGGAAATCGAGCGTGAGGAGTTCGTGCCCGAGGGAGATGGTGGACACGTCCTCTTCTGGGCGCGCCGCCCGGGAAACCCACCCAAAAACGGGCGTGGTGATCATCACATTGGGCTTACCTCAGAGTGACATCACTGTTTCTGGATTGTCCGGAATTGCGTCGTGACCTGCGCTTATCCGAGCTGCTCATCGGGGGACCGAGTGGCCGGTGGGCATTGTGCGGCCATTTCCGGGTAGGCCATCGAGCCGAGACGGATCCGGACACCGACAACCCCTGTCCCGCTGCGGTTGTGTGCCGCAGCATGGATGATGGGGTAACACAAGCGTGGGGTCGTTAATCTCTGGCTGCGTTCGTCCCGGCGAGCTGACCAGAGATTTCCAAGGGAGGCGTGAATGGCGCGGAGATCCGCTGGGAAGCGGTCGCCTGCCGAGGCACCCAACGATTCCGTCGACGATGCCTGGGGTCCTGACGATGCGCCCACCCGCACCAAGACCAGGCCCCGCCGGCCGAGTCGTGCCTCGGGCGGACGGTGGTGGGTGTGGGTTGGCCGGTTCGTGTTGTGGACGTTCCTGCTGGTCGTGATCGCCCTCGGTATCCTCTCGCTGGTCCGGGACGGATTCGCTCGACCGTCCGTCGGAGGGGACAGCGCAGAAGAGACGGCCGAGGCCGCGTTCCCCGAGGCGGCGGCCGGCTCCTTCGCCATGGGGTTCGCCCAGGTCTACCTGAACGCGGACGACGAGGACCGCGCCGAGGCCCTGGCCGCGTTCGTCGCCGAGGAGCACATCGACGCCCTGAGCGCGGACGGCGCCGCCCTCAGCGGTTCCAACATCCAACTGTCCGGTGTCGACGCCGAGAACGACCAGCACGGGGTGGTGACCCTGGCCGCGGTCGTCAACGGCGAGCCCATGGGACTGGACGTCCCCATCTACGCTGACCATGACGGCGAATCCCTCGTGGTGTCCGGCCCCCCGGCACTTCTCGCCGCGCCACAGCTCGCGGACCTGGAGGAGGCCGAAGAGGTCGAGACCGACAATGCGGCGCGTGACGAGATCCAGGACGACGTGGAGTCGTTCTTCGATGCCTACGCGGGCGAATCCGACCTACTGGACCGTTTCATCGCCCCCGACGCGCAGGTGACCCCCCTCCCGGAGGATCTGATGACGTTCCAACGCCTGGACGACCTGACCGTGATCTCCGACCCCTCTGGGGAACCTGACGTCCGTGCCGCGCTGGCCACCGTTGTGTGGGGTGTCGCTGCTGATGAGCAGGACGCCCCCGCCGAACTGACACAGAGCTACCGAATCGAGGTGGTTCAGGATGGCTCCAACTGGGTCATCCAGGACCTCCGCGGGGCTCCGCAAACGTTCGGGCGTTGAATCCGAGGAAGCCGACAATGTCCATCCACGTGATGGGGGCGTGACACCGATGCTCCCCGAATCCCTCCAAGCCGCGACCGAAATCTCCAACGTGACATTACTCGCGGACGCCGACATTCCAGACACGGAAGGGTTGGCCGATTGGCTGCGCAGCTTCTTCGGCCCGCTCTTCCTGGTCATCGTCTCCATCGTCGCCATCTTTTTCCTGTTCACCAAGGAGATCACGAGGTTCGCCCAGTTCATCGTTCTGGCGATTTTTATCGGCATCGTCTTTTATGTGCCTGGCATCATTGAGGCGATGGCCCGTGGGATCGCGGCGGCGTTGGGAGTTGGCCCGGAGTAGTTGACACCACATTCCGTAATCGACTCCGGCCGCCATTTCACGCAACGGAATGGATCCCTCCGGCCGCGGGCCGTGTGGGGCGAAGGATAGAAGGGAGGACAGGAAGTGGATCTGCCCACGTACACCAGCATCTGGCGGATCGAAAAGCGGCTGTACAAGCTGTACGACTTCCGTCTCCCGTTCCCCGTGCCCGTCGTCACGCTGGGTGTGACGGTCGCGATCTTCGTGGCGTGGGCCGTGCTGATGCGGCTCATCGGGGTGGAGTTCGCGCCCCCCGTCGGGCACATCGTGTGGATCGTCCCACCGTTGGTGTTGGCCTTCCTCGCCACGCGCACCTTCGTCGAGGGCAAGCGGCCCACTGAGCTGGCGGTCTCCTACGTGCGGTACTCCTCGGAGGCCGCGGTCTACTGCCGACTGGCCCCGGAGCGTGAACCTCGCGAGATCGTGGTGACCACGCGGGTATGGCACCGCCACCCCCAGGCACCCCCGCTCCCTGTGGTCCGCGGCGCGCGGCGACAGGACATCCAGGCGGCGCAGACTCACGAACTCGGCCGCGACCGCCCGCGTCAGATGGAACTCTCACCGGAGTTGGAGGAGTTCCCGCCCCTGGCCGAGCCGGTCGCGCAACCGGTGGGTGCGCTGACGACCCTCCCCGGTGACGGGCCGCCGGCCGAGGACGCCCGCCCCGAAGAGGCTCCGCTCGTCGAGGCCCTGCCCGCCGACGAGGGGGCGGAAGTCGAGGCCCTCGACGCACCCGCCCCCGCGACTCAGGCCGAGGACGTGGCCGAGACGCCTGCCCCCTCGGCCCCCGAACCGCGTGCGCCGATCCGGGCCCGCCTCACCCTGCCCGAGCCCGGGGAGAGTGACGGCCCGGCACCCACCTTCGCTCCGCACGACGCCGAGCTGAGCGCGGAAGACGCCATCGAAGTCGACGGCGAGGCGCCCAGCCAGGGACTCGGGGACGAGGAGCCCGCACCGGAACGTCGACGCCAGCCGTCCATGGTCGTCCGCTCGCTGCGGTACTTCGGCTTCGCCCTTCCCCGCCAGGACGACTCCGGGCCGCTCCCCGCCGCGCAGCGGGACAACCTGGGGACGTCGAAGCGGGGCGAGCAGGCCCCCGACCCGTTCTCCTCCGAGAAGCCCGCTACCGGCGTGACGCCCGCGCGCGGGACCGTCCGCTCAGAACCCCCCGCAGAGAAAGTACGCAGCGCTCCACCCCTGGCGGGTGACGCCGAGGACCTCGCGATCGAGGACGACGACGTCGACAGTGTCGACTGGTTCTCCGACCTGCGCCGCTCCTCCGGTGACACTCCCTGGCGCCTGCGGTCGAAGGGAGCCTACGCTTCCAGCGACACCGCCCCCCTCCCGCCACCGACACCACGGTCGAAAGCCGCGGGGGAGGACACAGGTGTGGAGGAATCCGCGAGGGAACGCGCCCAACGCGCGATCGAAGAGCAGGAACGACGAGAACAGGAAGAGCTGGACCGACGACGACGCTCGGTGGCTGCGCGCCGCCGCGCGGAGGAACTGATGTCGTCGACCCCCGCCGAGGAGCGGGACACGTGGCTTGGCCGCGCCGCGGCCGAGGGCGAGGACGGGGAGGTCGACCTGGGCGGCGAGCGGGCGCGCGCACAGTTGCGGGGCCGTGCCCAGGGGGCCATGACGGCGCGGGAACACCAGCGGGAGATCGAGGCGGTTTCCGAGTCCGAGCCCGCCGAGGACGAGCAGGTTCCCGTCCACGAGCGGGAGCCCGCCACCCCGCCGGCCGTGCGGGAACAGGCGCGCGGGTTGGGTATGCCCGCCGAACCAGAGGCGGCCGAGGCTGCCGACATTGAGGCTGAGGACTCGGGACCGAAGCAGCGACCTCACGCCGCGCCGTGGGAACTGCCGGCGGACTACTGGGACGAGAAGGACCCGGAGAGGGCGGCGCGGCAGCCAGCAGCCAAGCCGGTCCTGGAGCTCGACCACGCCACCGACGAGCAGCAGAGCTTCGCGGAGTCGTCCGGACTTCCGGCGGGTGCCCGGGACACGGACGAGGGAAGCCCCCTGGAGGGGCTGGACACCACCGACGCGGCGGACGACGTCCCGCCATCGTGGGAAACGCATGTGTCCCGTCGGACGCCTGGCCCCGCCGAGGAGCGGGTATCTCGCTCCAGCACCGCCGAGGACCGACAAGAACTCGGCGAGGATGCGGCTCCCGAAGGCGACGTTTCCCAGCTCTCCGTACGCGAGGACGGACGAGAAACCCGCGATGACGAGGTGTCCGTGGGCCGGTCGGTTGCGGGTGCCGACGCTGTCGCGGACACCGTGTCGCCGCCGGAGGATTCGGGTAGCGCGACGGTGACGGGCACCGCGAACGTCGAGAGTAACGGGGCTTCGCCCCGCGCCCAGGAGGATGGCCCGCAAGCCGGCGAGGACCTGGCCCCCGAAGGCGACGTTTCCCAGCTCTCCGTACGCGAGGACGGACGAGAAACCCGCGATGACGAGTCGTCCGCTGGCCGGCCGGTTGCGGGTGCTACGACCGACGGGTCCTCGGCCAGTGCCCAGGACCGACCGGAGACCGCGCACGGCACCGACCACACGCCGCCCACGCACGCGGGGTGGACGGACACGCCAGGCACCGGCGACACCGAGGGTGTCGAGGGGAGTGCTGCGGCGGATTCCGAAGTTGGGCCCCCGGTTTCCAGGGGTAGTCGGGAGGACGCTTCGGCGCATATCGCGGCCGCGGGGTTGGGGACAACCTCCGGTTCCGCTCCCGAAACCGACGCCGAGGACGCGGACCTCCGCCAGTCGTCCACTCGACGCGAGGCCGCCTCGGACCTGCCCGCCGACTCCGGCCCGGCGGCCGAGGTCTCGAGCTCCGCGACACCGGAGCCGAACACGGCCCCCGACGAGGACGCCGCACGCGCGGATGCCTCCCCGTCTGACCACGACGCCGCGTTGACGTCGAGCACCGCCGCCGCCAACACACCGGCAGCGGCTACGGACGCCACCGACGGCGCTGGTGGCGCTGACGGTGCCGAGGCGAGTGCTGTGGCTGATCCCGAAGTTGGGCCCCCGGTTTCTAGGGGTAGTCGGGAGGACGCTTCGGCGCATGTCGCGGACGCGGGGTTGGGGACAACCTCCGGTTCCGCCCCCGAAACCGACGCCGAGGACGCGGACCTCCGCCAGTCGACCGCCGCTGACGAGTCCGCTGCGGACGCGCACCGTAGTCAGGAGGAGGGGCTCGCCGCGTTGCGGAGCCTGGGGGTGGACACTCCCGTCGGGGGGACACCCAGCAGGGCCGAGGCCGACGAGCCGGAGTCCGCGCGCGCTGCCAAGCCGGAGCTGCAACTGGACCATGGGACCGGCGAGCACCTCAGCATGGTGGCGTCCTCCGGGCCGAACCGGTCCGCCGTCGAACCACCCGAGGCCGAGCCCGCCCCTGAGCCCAAGCCTGAGCTCCAACTGGACCACGGAACCGGGGAGCACCACAGCCTGGCCGCCTCCTCCGGCCCCAACCGGGTATCCGGCAGCCAGCCCGAGGCCGACGACGAGAACACCACCGCCGGCCACGAGGCCATGGACCCCGACATCACCCCGATCGCGACCAACGGATTCCCGCGTCGTGGCGGGCCCAGCCGCGAGCAGCACTACCCGCACGTCATGCCGAAGCCGCCGCTGGAGCTGGACCACGCGACCGACGAGCAGCGCAGTTTCGCCGAGTCCATGTCCGCGCCGGACCGCGCGGAGGACTCCGCCCGCCGCACCATCGAGGAGATCGAGGCGGCGGAGAACGCCGCACTGTTGGCCCGACAGAAGGCCGCGAAGTCGGCGGCACCCGCCCCAGCTGACCCCGCCGAGCGGTCCGACCCCGCCCCGACGGAGGCGCCGGAGCGGCCTGCCCGCATCTCGCGCTCGGGTCGACTGTCGCGCGCCATGCGGTCCATGCCCACCGGGCCCCAGTCCGAGGCCCTGCCGCTCGACCCCGCCGAGGTTCTCGCCGCGGAGCAGGCCGCGCGGGCCGCGAACGGGGACACCGGTCCCGATGACGCCCAGCCCGCCGCACCCGCCGAGCGGCCGCCCAGCGCCGACGAGCCCAAGGACGAGCACAAGCCGGCCGTGCGCAAGGACAAGGTCCGTGGCGCGAAGCCCCTGACCCAGCTCGACCACGGAACCGGGGAACAGTCCGCCCTGACCGCGTCGGGCGGCAACAACTCCGCCGCGCGCCCGCCCACCCGCACCAACAGCGCCGCGAACTCCACCGGCCGGCCGGCGACCAACGGGCGCCCCGCGTCGGCAAAGCCGTCCGAGCCGGCCCAGGACCGTCAGGCCGCGGAAACCGGGGGACGCAAGACGCCCACCAGTGGATGGCGGCGCTTCGCCCAAGCGATCACCGGCGCCCGCAACGAACCCACCCTGGACCTGCCGCAGGAGTACGCCGAGCGGCTGCGGGCGCCGATCGCCCGCCCGCAGAGCGTGGTGGTGCTCGGCTGTACCGGGGGAGCGGGCCAGAGCATGACCGCCCTCCTGCTGGGGCACACCCTGGCGTCCTACCGCGACGACCGCGTGGTCGCCGTCGACGCCAACCCGAGCCAGGGCGGGATGTCGCGCCGGGTCCACAACGGCACCGGCGAGACCCTCACCTCCCTGCTCGCCACGGGTGGGGACCTCACCGGTTACCAGTCCATGCGCGGCTTCACCACCGTGACCGCCACCGGGCTGGAAGTGGTGGGCACCAAGGATGATCCCTACGTCCAAACCCTCGATGACGAGGACTACTCCGGGCTGGTCGAACTCCTGGGCCGCTTCTACACCATCAGCCTGGTCGACCCGGCCGCCACCGGAGTCGCCCGGGCGCTCCCGGTGGCGGATGCGCTGGTTCTGGTGGCCCCCGCCAGCACCGACGCCGCCCGCTCCGTGGCGATGACCTTCGAGTGGCTGGACGGCCACGGCTACGGTGGGCTGCGTTCCCGCGCGGTCCTCGTCCTCAACGGCGTCAGCAAACGCACGGTGGACGACGTCGCCGCCGCCGAACGCATGGCCCGTGGCCAGTGCCGCGCCGTGGTGCGCACCCCGTGGGACGAGCACGTCAGCGACGGCCGGGGTGAGGTCGCGGTGAACAGTCTCCGCCCGATCACCCGCAAGGCCTACGGTGCGTTGGGCGGTGTGGTCGTCGCCGGCCTCGCGGCGTCGGAGGAGGCCCGTCGGTGACCACCCCCCAGCCCCACCCCCTCGCCCCGCCTCCATCCGCCACTCGACGGAATCGCCTCGTCCGCCCGGCAGCCCAGCCGAGCGGAGCCGGGGCGTCTCAGGGCGCCGTCAGGTGGCGGGCCGGCACAGCACGCGTTAAACAGGACCTTGGAACCCGCCTCTCCCGCCCCCCGGCGGGGGTATCCACGGAGGAAAACCGATGAACGTCCGGTCGAGAGGCGCCAGCCGTCTGGCGGTGCGCTACTTCGACGACCGCATCCTGCTCAGCGACACCTTCGCCTGGGCGTACTACCGTCTGCCAACGGTTTCCTTCGAGTTCTGTACCCCCACCGAACGCGAGGCCCTGGCCGCCAACATCACCATCGCCCTGGCCGCGATCCGGATGAACGACGCCGAGGTGCACCTGCGGATCGCACACCGCACCTACCCCGCGGTCACCTGGGCGACCCGCCTCAACGACACCTCCGACCAGGGGCCTGGCTGGCACGACTACCTGGACGAGATCTACCGCCACGTGTGGGAGAAGGACTTCTGGACCAAGGAGGTCTACCTGGGGGTCCGTCTCGGTCAGCGTGGCATGCGGGCCCAGCTCGAGGGCGGGGTGTTCGGCCAGTTCGTCAACGCCTACCAGCGCACCGAGCAGGTCCTCGGCCTGGAGGACGACGCGGTGGACGCCCGCGAGATCTCCCGCTGGACCGACCAGTCCGAACGGCTCGGCCGTGCCCTCGCCTCCTCCTCGCTGCGCGCCCGGCACGCCTCGGCGACCGAACTGTCGTGGCTGCTGCGCCACGCCGTCACCGGTCCCATCGAGGAGCCCCGGCGTTCGGCCGCCCGCCGCCGTGCGTGGGGGCAGGGCGAGATCGAGGCACTGGTCGACGGGACGATCGTCAACGGCCGTACGTCCCTGCGGCTGGAGCAGCCCGGCGGCAGCGCCCACGTCGCCTACCTGCCGTTCTCCCGCTTCCCCGAGGTCATGCCCTTCCCCGAGGGCGAGCCCTGGATGCACTACAGCGATCAGCTCCCCTTCCCCGTGGAGTTCAGCCTGCGGATGAAGCTGGTCCCGCCCGCCCAGGCCAGCAAGGACGTCGGCCGGCGCCTCGCCCACGCCCGCGACATGGACGCCCACATCCGCGAGGCCGGGGTGGAGGCCCCCATCGCCCTCGCCGAGCAGATCGACGCCGCCCGCGCGCTCGAACACGGCATCACCAAGGAACGCCTCCCGTTCGTCTACGGGTGGCACCGTCTGATGGTGTCCGCTCCGACCGAGGACCTCCTCACCCAACGCGTGGAAGCCGTCATCGAGCACTACCGCGACATCGGGATCGACGTCGTGAACTCCACCGGTGACCAGTTCGCGTTGTTCTTGGAGTCCCTGCCCGGGGACCGGATCCGACTCAACTCCTACGTCCAACGCCAACCCCTGCGCACTATCGCCGGAGGCATGCCCACCGCCACCGTGCAGTTGGGCGACGGCGTGGACTCCCACGGTGCCGGCTGGGTCGGCCCCTACATCGGCGAGACGTCCGGCCGTTCCCGCTCCGTGGTGCACTTTGACCCGATGCTGGCAGCGGCCCGCAACCGCCCCACCGCCATCGCCATCACCGGCGAACCCGGCGGCGGCAAGACCACCCTCGCGCTGCTGTTGCTCTACCAACTGGCGCTGCGCGGCATCACCGTGGCCGCCATCGACCCCAAGGGCGACGCCGCAGCGCTCGTGGAACTCCTCCAGAGCCGCGGCCGCAACGCCCGCATCATGAGCCTGGACTCCGCCGACGCCGGACTGCTCGACCCGTTCGGCTTCGGCGACGACCTGCCCAGCCGCAAGACCATGGCCACCGAGACCCTGCGCCTCCTCCTGCCCCGCATGAGTGAGGAACGCGAGTCCGCGATGATCCAGGCCGTGGCCGCGGTGGCGAACCAGCCGCGCCCCAGCTTGTTAAAGGTGGTCAACCACCTGGAGCGCTCCCCGGACGCGGCGTCGAAGAACCTCGGCGCGGTCCTGCGCTCCATGGCGGAGATGCGGCTCGCGCGGCTGTGCTTCGACCCCCAGGGCGACGCCCAGATCGACACCGAGGGCTGGACCACTGTGTTCACCCTGGGTGGGCTCACCCTGCCTGACGCCACGATCCACCGCGACGACTACTCCTACGAGCAGCGCCTCAGCGTCGCGCTGCTCTACCTGGTGAGCCAGTTCGCCCGCCGACTCATGAACGGCCTCGACCGGCGCCTGCCCAAGGCGATCTTCCTGGACGAGGCGTGGGCGGTCACCTCCACCCCCGAGGGCGCCAAGCTGGTGCCCGAGGTGTCCCGGATGGGCCGCTCCCGCAACACCGCCCTCATCCTGGTCAGCCAGAATGCCGGTGACCTCCTCAACGAGCAGGTCACCAACTGTCTGTCCAGCGTGTTCGCCTTCCGCTCCTCCGAACGCGGCGAGGTGGAGAACGTGCTGAGCCTGCTCGGGGTGGACTCCAACGACGAACACCGCGGCACGCTGCGCAGTCTGGGTAACGGAGAGTGCATCTTCCGTGACCTGGACGGGCGTGCCGGGCGGGTCGGTGTGGACCTGGTGTCCGACCAGCTACTGCACTGGCTCGACACCAACCCCACCCGTGAACACCCCGACCACCTGACCGGTGCCATCACCGGTGTGAGTCCCGAGGCCCTGGAGTGAAGGCCGCGGGCACGCCGACCCAGCCGTCGCGGCGCGGCCCAACCGGCGCGACCGCGGGGAGTCCCGTTGATGTCCTCTCCTCTCGGGAGGAGGGGGTTCCGCCCCACGCGGGGCGGGTTACCTGTTTCGTCGCCGGTTGCGGAAGGGAGGGACCCGTGCCGTCCGACACCAGCCTCGCGGGCATCGCCCGGGTGCGCTCGGGCCGCGACTGGACCAGCGGCCATGGCGTGGTCCGCGGCGGTCACACCACGGTCGTACCAGGTGCGGCAGACCTGCCACGGCCCCACCGAACGCGTCGAACACACCAACGCAAGCCGGCCGGGACCCGAGGCGTGAGCGAGTCGCGCAGCGGAATCCTCCCTGGCCCGAGGTTCGGGACCATCTCCGGGAGGTTCTGGTGAGCGGGCACGCCAAACGTCGGACGGCGCGTACGAGCGCGCGCCCCGACCGGGACCACACCCCGAGCGCACCGCACGGGCGGGCCGAGCGACCAGCCCGGCGTCGGCTGCGCCGGGGGCTGCTGCTGTGCGTGCTGGCGGCGGGGTTCCTCCTCACCCCCATGGGCGCGGCGCAGGCCCAGCCCAGCATCCCGGGCTGTGAGGGCGAACCCGCCCCCATGCCACAGACAGCCGACTCCGGCTCCGACGGCCTGCTCGTCCCTCCGCAGTCCGCCGCGTCCATCGCCGAGTCCCCGGACGGTCTCCCCCCGGACGCCAGCCTCTACGGCCAGTACGGCACCGCCGGCACTCAGTGGCATACCATCCGCGACTCCTGCGTCGACAAGCTCGGCTCCTCCGCCCAGGCCACCCTCGCCAGCACCGCCTGGGACCTGTCCAAGACCATCAATCAGTCCACGATCACCGTCTACCAAGCCGCCACCTCCGACGGGCTACTCGACAACTTCAACCCGATGGTCGAGAGCGTCATCGTCGAGCTGCGCGAAGGGCTCTGGCGGCCCCTCATCCCCGCGATCGTCGTGCTCGGCGCCCTGTGGCTCGGCTGGTACGGGCTGATCCGCAAGCGGGTCACCCTCACCTTCGAGAGCACCATCTGGATGGTGCTCGCCGTCGCCATGGGCATGTGGGTGCTCGTCCAGCCGGGACAGGTACTCAACCTGGCCGGCACCGCCGTGAACTCCGGCAGCCAACTCGTCAACGCCGCCGTGGGGCAGGTGTCCGTCCCGGGCGTGTCCTCCCAGTGCCCAGCCGGAGCACCGGAGATGGAACGCGCGGACTGGGAGAACGAGAGCGACTTCGCCGTCCGCCAGAACACCCAGATGCTGTGGTCGGGACTGGTCTGCCGCCCCTGGGTCGCGGGGACGTTCGGCAATGGTGATTACGCGGAGGATGCTGCGGCTTCCTACGGTGTGGAGCTCCTCGAGGCCCAGTCCATCAGTCGCATCGAACAGCAACAGATCGCCGATGGAGAACTGGATCAAGCCGAACTCCTAACAGATAAGCAGGAAGCCTACGCGGACATCGCCGACGACATCGAGACGGCCTACCCTGGCGTTTTCCCGCTCTTCTCCGGTGACCAGGCCGGGGAGCGCCTCGGCGTGGCGACCCTCGCGCTGTTCGCCTCGATCTTCGCCGGGGGCCTGATCCTGGCCGGTGCGATCGCGCTGATCGTGCTCAAGATCGGCTTCCTGCTGCTCTTATTGCTGGCACCGGTCTTCCTGCTCATCGGTATCCATCCCGGCTTCGGCAGGGTGATCCTGTTGCGCTGGGTGGAGATGATGTTCGGGCTCCTGCTGAAGCAGGTGTTCGTCATCCTGCTCATCTCGCTGCTGGTGATGGCCTACGGCATGGTGATGGCCACCGGGCTGAGCTGGGGCCTGCAGATGATCCTGCTGTCGCTGTTCACGCTGGCCCTTTTCGTCTACCGCAAGCCGTTCGCGCACCTGTTCGCCTCGGTGAACGCCAACACCTTCACCTCACGCATGGTCAACGACGCCGTGACCAGCTCGGTGCTGAGCCGCAGCGCCTCCGCGCTGCCGCCCGTCGCCTACCTGCGGGCACAGAAGTGGGGCCTGCGGCGCGCTCCACAGCTCGGCGCGGCGGCGGCGGGAGCGGCCGCCGCCACGGGTGCGGTCACGGGCGGCGGTGGCGGCGAGGGAGAGGCGGGCCCACAGGCGGCCCCGGGAGCCGACACCGGCGCGAACGAACCCATGGGGGTCCGGTCCGACGCGCGACGACAACGCGGACAGGCCGGCTACGGGCGGGCACGAGCGGGAGCCGCGCCTCCGCCACTCTTCTCCGGTCAGGGTGCTCGGGTGACCGAGATGCCGGCGGCCGGACGTTCCGGCAAGGACGCTCCCCGACTCAGTGAAGCCGCCTCTGTCGGTTACAACGGCGGTGGCGACAGCGGTCAGGTCCCACCCCGGCCCGCCGGCGGGTGGACCGGGCGCGGTAGTGCCGGTTGGTCGGACCTCTTCGGCGCCCCCAGTGGGGGAGCGGGTGGTTCGGCGGGCCGGCCCGGCGGCGGCTGGAGCGGCGGTGGCGGGGGTGACGCGCCGGCGCCGCGTGACGTTCCCGCCCCACGAGGAGGATCCGACGGTCGTGCCCCGCGCCCCGAGGGCGGCGGATGGGGGCGTGGCGGCCCACGCCGGTATGGCGGTGGGGGGGCCCGCTGGGGCGGTGGCGCGGGGCGCGGTGCTCCTCGTCCGGCGCCGCGCGGCGAGCCCCGCGGATCCGGCGGGGATCGCGGGGGTTCCGGTGGTGGCTGGTTCGCTGGATCCGAGTCCCGCCGGGATCCGCACACCTCCAGCCCCTTCTGGGCCCGCGACGGCAGCCGCCGTGACCGCCCCCGCCGCGACGTGCCGTTCTGGCTGCGAGACGACGATGTGTAGCCACGGGTGGGTTCCCCATCGCCGGCGGGCGCCCGAGCCCCATCGACCCGTAGCCCGCCCCGACGTTGGAAAGTCCCCTCATGGCTAGGCAGATGTCCGAGCGCCAACAGCGGCTTGTGCTCGCCTTGGTCGTCGTCGGCCTGATCGCGTTCGGAGTGTACCTCTACTTCAGCACCATGGCCGAGGACGAGGCGGAGCGGGCCGAGCAGGACGCCGCCGACGACGCGGCCCCCACGCCGATGCAGGTCACCCCAGAGGACGACCTGGACTTCTTCGAGTGGGTCCCCTACTCCGAGGCGGACTTCCACGACGCGGCGCTCACCGCACGCGAGTTCGCCGCCGCCTACGGCACCTACGACGCCACCGAGTCCGACGCGGAGTACGTGGACCGGCTCGCCGCGCTCGCCACCGACGACTTCGCCGAGACGCTGGAGCGCGGGTCCGGCGGTGGCGCGGGCCGCGCCGAACTGGAGGAGCAGGAGACCGAGGCCGAAGGCTACGCCGAGACGGTCGAACTGCGTTCCTTCGACGACGAATCCGTCACCTTCGTGGTGGACGCCCAGTCCATCGCGGAGGACGACGAGGGCTCCCGAGAGAGTCTGGGCGAGTTCGCCGTGACCGTTGTCCCCGACGGTGACGACTGGCAGGTCTACGACTTCCAGCCCGCGGATGCCGGTGACTGGGGGGAGGAGCTCTGACTCAGGCATGACCCTCTTGTCCCCCTTCGTTCGCCCCACGCCCGACGACCGCGGTTCCTGTGCCACCCGACTCGCCATCGGGATCGGCCTGGTGATGGTCGGCACGATCGTGGCCGCGCTGGCCATCGTCTCCGTCAGC
Source organism: Spiractinospora alimapuensis (assembly GCF_018437505.1). Lineage (NCBI taxonomy): Bacteria > Bacillati > Actinomycetota > Actinomycetes > Streptosporangiales > Nocardiopsidaceae > Spiractinospora > Spiractinospora alimapuensis. Next base: position 4,798,652 of record NZ_CP072467.1, read on the forward strand.
ACGGTCTCCTCCAACATGCCCGGGCTCCTCACCGGGGGAGTGGAGTGTCGTGCCACCGGCGAGCAGCCGGGAGCCTCCGACTACGCCCAGGACTCCATCCCGGAGAACTACCTGGAGATCTACCAGGAGGCGGGGGAGGACCGCGGAATTCCGTGGAACGTGCTGGCGGCCATCGGCCAGGTGGAGACCCACCACGGCCGATGGGAGGGGCCTGGCGTGACCGAGGGCTGGAACGAGGCCGGTGCGGCCGGTCCGATGCAGTTCGGGACCCAGGCGGATCTCGCGGCCACCAACACCTGGGGCGGCGAACCGGTGATGGCCACCGAGGACCGCCCCGAGCAGGGCTACGGCGTCGACGGCAACGACGACGGGGTCGTGGACGTCTACGACCCCGAGGACGCGATCCCCGCCGCGGCCGACTACCTGATCGCCAACGGAGCCCCGGACGACCTCCCCAACGCGATCTTCGCCTACAACCGGGCGTGGTGGTACGTGGAGGACGTACTGGACTGGGCCGACAGCTACGCCGACGGCGACTTCACGGTCGACGGGCCCACCCAACGGGCGGTGATCTGTACCGAGCGGGAGGACGGCGGCCCGATCGGCGAGGCACCGGACGACCTCTCGCAGGCCGTCGTGGACTGGGCGCTGGCACAGCGCGGCAAACCCTACCTGTGGGGCGGGACCGGGCCGGACGCCTTCGACTGCTCTGGACTCACCCTGAAGGCGTTCGAGCAGGTGGGCGTGACGATTCCCCGGGTGGCGCGGGACCAGTGGGCACACGGGCCGGAGATCCCACAGGGCGAGGAACAGCCGGGGGACCTGGTGTTCTTCGACACCCCGCACCAGGACGGCGGAGCGGGGCCGGGGCACGTCGGCATGGTGGTCGGCGACGGGCTGCAGGTGGAAGCTTGGTGCACGGACTGCGGGCCGATCGCCACCCGGCCCTACGACGACCCGAACCGCTCGGACATACTCGGGTTCACCCGGCCGCTGGAACACGAGAACGCCAAGGCAGAGCTCGGCCTGGACTAATGATCGGCCGACCCGGCCGGGTGAGAGAGAAACGCTGTGGCAGACCCCGACAAGGACACCAACGACGACGCGGGCGAGGACAGGGACGACGAACGTGCACGACCGGAGGCCGAGGAAAGAGAGCCAGCCGATCGTGCGGAGGAGAGCGACCCCGACGGGGATTCGGAGCAGCCGACGTCCCGGCGCTTCCGGCTCCGGGAGCTCTCCGGGCCGCAGGCCTGCCTCTCCATCGTCGGTTGCGGCACCGTGGCTGCTGTGCTTGTGGTCGCCTTGGTCTTTGGGGGGATCCGCCTCGTTGTGGGGTCTCTGTCTGACGATAGTGAGGACAATGCCGCCACTGTTCCGGAACAGTCTGGAGAGCCAATCGATGAAATCGAAGTTGGTGGCTTGAATCTGTGTGATCGAAACATCCCCGGGATTACTGAGCTATCGCTCGAACGAAGTGATTCCGGTGATAGTTACGCTGATTCCGCGGAGGCTGGGTCCAGCGATGCGCGTCGCGTTAGTGACGAATGTTCATGGGTTGTTCGTCCAGGAGGGGACTCGCTGGATGAATGGAATTTCGATTTCGAGTATGTCGCTCTGATTTCCGACGGGGATGGCGCGGATCGTTTTGAGTCGGCCGTGAGCCTTCATGGCCAATGGGTAGACGAACGCTCCTCTGGTTCTGGCGTAGCTGACAGTGGAGAAGTTAGCTTCGGAGATGAAGGCCAGTTTTTTTACTCAACCACAGAAGGGGTTGAGTCCTACTCGATGATCGTGCGCCATAAGAGCGCCGTTTATGTGATCGAATTGGAGAACCGGGTTGAGTCGGGCGCTCAAGAATCCGGTATCGATTCATTTGAGCAAGTAGCGAATCGAATTGCGGACCGAGTTAACATTCGCCTCGATGCTGTGGTTCCAAATTAGATCCTAACTGTTCGATCGGGTGTCCCACGAACTGGACGCTAATTTTCCCGATCCCACTGAGTGCTATCCACAGGATAAGTCCCACGATGTGGCACCACGAAGAGGACGCCCTCATCGACCAGTAGTTTGATCGATCGGCGGACCGTGGTGCGGGCGAGTCCGTACTCCTGCGTTAGCTGTGTTTCGCTCGCGATTGGTCGTCCTGTTGGCCAGTCGCCGCGTTCCAGGCGCGCTCTGATGATGGCCGCGAGCTGCCGATACGGCGTCAGTGGCCCTTCGTGGTCGATGGTGTCATCCGGTCCGAACTCCATGTGCATGAAGCTAGTTGAGCAGCGCTGCGCAAGATCAACGAGATACGTCGCTGTACGTGTCGATACAAGTTAGGTAGTCTTTGGCCAAACAAAACCCCGGCGGGTGCTCCCAACACCCCCGGGTTCGGCCACCAGCTTCAAAGGAGCTGATGACATGGGCATCGTACTGTCCGTTCTGGCCCGGCGATCAACCGGTGGGGTGGTGTCGTCATGACCGCCGACGACCGATTCATCAAGGAGTGCGGACACCCACGGCCGGGCTGGCACCCGGTGAAGGGGCCTGACCACCTGGGGTGCGTGATGCCGGAGTTCCACCACGGTCCGCACCGGAGTGTCTCGGGCTTCTCCTGGCCGCAGGACCCCAAGCTGCCGAACGTGGGCCACCTGCTCTACGGAGTAGTGAGCGAGGACCAGTGGCGGGGCATCGCCGGCCTGGAGGGCGTCTTCCGGCTCCCCGGAACCGCGATCACGTTGGTGAGTCCCACGGGACTCCTCCGCATCATGTCGAGCTGCACCGCCCCCACCCGCTGGCACGGCGGCCGGATGGAACTCACCCTGAACGACGAGCTCGTGCACCTCTGGCCCCTCTGACCACCCCTGCATCAAGGGCGCCCACCTTGACTATCGTCCGAGGTGGGCGCCTCTGTGTCTACTTGTCTGCATCCGCAATGGGTAGATAGCGGCAGGGAGGACGAATCGGGCGACGAGGGGGAGTCGATGAGCGCCACCAGCATGGATCGGGACGACGAGAACCTGACGATGACCCTGGTCGCGGACTTCGACGCGTTGGTACGCACCGTCTGGAAGATGTGGAGGAGTGGTGGGGTCCACACAGCTACCCGGCCACGGTGGAGGAACACGAACTGACCCCTGGCGGCACCGTACCTACTTCATGACCAGCCCCGAGGGAGATGAGTTTCGCGGCTGGTGGCGCGTGATCGCCGTGGACGCCCCCCGGTTCCTGGAGTTCGTCGACGGCTTCGCAGGCCCTAGCGGCGAACCTGCCCGACATGCCCAGCATGCCCACCCGCGTGTCCCTCACCAAGCACGACGGCGGGACCCGCATGGTCATCCAAACCTCCTTCGAGTCCGCCGGGGACATGGACAAACTCGTGATGATGGGCATGGAAGAGGGCCTGACCGAGTCCGTGGGACAGATGGACGAACTGTTGGCTGGCTAGAATTCGGTCGAAACCGTGGCAATACGGGACGTTTTTCGTAGTGTTGTCTACTGAATTATGTAGGCGTATGCTCTCTATATTACCGGTCGGTTTGCTGTGAATGGGAGTGTTCGCGGTAGAGATCATATTTCGGCTCTATGTCACTAGCGCTTTTGGTTGGCTGAATCCATGTTTCGGCGCCCATCACGCCGGTGAGTGAGGGACATCTGACGAAATTGGCCGAACTGGTGCCAGAGGGTCGTTTGACCTTCTACGATGAAAACACGTTCACATATCGAACGTGGGTGGCCGGCGTGTATGCCGGTGCCTAGGAGGTGGGTCGTCGAATATTCCCACCCAGGGCGACCACGATCGTGGCTCTCGCCAGGCGCTCTCCCGAGCACCCTCCGTATCTGATGCTGGGAGGGCGCCTCCTCGTATACGGGGAGGAGGTGACACGTGGATAACAACGGAAGGGGGCATGTGGCGCGGCTGGTTCGGTACGCAATCGCTTGCGAAGACCGAACCAGCCGCTTGGTGCTGCTGATCGTTGTCAGCGGCGCCGTGATCGGGATGATGTTCATCCCTTAGGAGAGTCCGACCTCGGCTACCAAACGTCGTCGAACTCTCCGCTCAACCCAGGGTAAGCGCGAGACCCTCTCTGCGGGCAGGCGGGTGCCCTGGCTGTTGTGGCTGGGCTGTATCTGCTGCGTGCCGATGCAGCCCAGCAAGACTTATGTCGTTGGCCTAGCTCACGGGTCCGGTGCATGTCGGGGCGGCTTGGCTTGCCGGTTACCTGGGGTGACCCGGCGGCCGCGCGTCGATGCTCGGAACTGGTCCCAGTTCACGCCATGGATTGTTGTGAGTTGCGTTAACGATTTTCTGTGTACTGGTCGCTGGTCTGGATCAAAACATACACTTTCGACCGCCGTGTCGAAGCCGAATGACAAATGTCAGGGTATGTCGATGTTTCTGCCTCTGGGGCATGAATTAAATTGGTCACCTATTGACGTTGTTCGGTGAGGTTCCATGTGCACGTGCGTTGGCTCTGAGTTGGCGTGTCAATCCGATCCCTGTGTCGCCGCTGCTCGTTTTCCCTGTTCAGGGCTACTTTAGGATGGCGGTGGCCCCTGGGTCGCGACGTGCGTTGAGTGGGGCCGTCGACGTCGTCACACGTCCTGGCCGTCCACGGCGTTTCCGTGTGATCATTGCCCCACCTTCAACACCTGATGCCTTTGTTCCATGCATTCCGCGCTGTTGGGCAACAAGTTGAATGTCATTCAACAAAAAAGCAACAGGAGTTCGATTCGAAGATCATTCATTGGGCTTGTCCGCCCTTCGCGCTCTCGGTCGACCCCTCGGCCTCATCCGGCGGCACGATGACCCCGCCGAGCAGTGCCAGGACCTGTGCGTGGAGTTCGTCCTGGGTGAGGCGTCCGGAGGGTCGGTACCAGCGACTGATCGACATCAGCATGCCGTTGACCAGGTTGACGATCGCGGGAACGTCCAGGCCGTCGCGGATCACTCCGGCTTTGGCGCAGTCGTGCAGCAGGTTCTCGGCCGCGTGGTTCACGTCTCGTGCCCAGGAGCGGTAGTCGCGTAGGGCCTGGGGGGACAGTTGGTGTTCGTCGGCGACGAGTACCCGGTAGTAGGTCCTGTAGCGGACCGCGGAGTCGGTGTGGAGGCGCAGGTAGGCCTCCAGCTTCTCGCGCTCGGTGCGGTCGCTGGTGAGGATCGCGTCGATACCGTCTCGGAGTGGGTAGATGACCTGTTCGACGATCGTCTCCAGCAGCCACCGCTTGGACGACACGTACTGGTACACCGTGGGTTTGCTGACCTCGGCCTCGGTCGCGATGTCGCTGATCGTGGACTCGGCGTACCCCTGACGTTCGAAGACACGGGCCGCTGCGTCCACCAGTTCCTGGACGCTCGTCACACGATGGCGCGCCATACCCACCTCATCTCTGTGGCGGTTGCCCGCCGCTCCGGTCTCGGTCCGACCAGCCAGTCGACCACGGTAGCCGGGTTGGCGCACCCGCGTGTACGGGGCGCACCAACCCGGACGACGGCATGGCAGGACGATTGGGCGGGGGCGGGGTCCGCGCTGTCCGCTCGCGGCATGCCGAGTCCGCGTCGGCGTGGCACCGATCGGACAGCACCGTCGGTTCACGTCATTCGCCGACGAACTCCGGTTCGCGGCGGGCGGAGAACGCGTGCAGACCTTCGGCGAAGTCCTTGCTGGTCGCGTAGTTCAGGCAGGTGTTGAGCTCGTGGGTGATGCCTCGGGAGACGGAGAGGTCCGCCCCCGCCTCGACGACCTGCTTCATCTCCGACAGCCCGAGCGGGCTGAACCGGCCGATGCGTTGCGTGAGCGAGGTCACCGTGGCGGGCAGTTCGTCGTCGTCGACGACCTCACTGACCAGACCGACGCTTCGCATGCGTTCGGCGCTCCAGCTCTCGGCCGTGAACATCAGCCGTTTCGCGTTGTTCACGCCGATGCGGCGGGGGAGTCGGATCGACGCTCCGCCGGCCGGGAACATGCCGTAGCGGGCGTGGCCGTCGGCGAACGTCGCAGAGCGGGCCGCCACCACAACGTCGCAGGCGAGCACCAGTTCCAGGCCGCCCGCGATCGCGGCTCCGTGCACGGCCGCGACCACCGGTTGGGGGTGGGCGGCGATCTTGTCGAACAGGGTCGACGCCGAACGCAGGAACCGCCTCAGTGCGGCACCGTCGGAGCCGTCGAGGTCACCCAGTACGTTCTTGAGGTCGGCGCCCGCGCAGAACATCGGGCCGTTGGCGGCGAAGACGACCGAACGCACCGCCGCCGCCCTCCGCGCGGTGTCGAGCGCGCGGGACACCCCGTCGATCACCTCCGCCGACAGGGCGTTGCGCTGGTCGGGCCGGTTGAGCGTGATCCACGCGGCCGTCCCCTTCACCTCGTACTCGACGGACTTACCCATCATTGGCCCTTCCACATGACGCACCGCTGCGGTGTCGTCCTCGTCAAACATCAGTCCGCACCGGCCAGGACGGTGATCGCGGCGACCGCGGCGTCCGGGCCGATGTAGCCACCGGCGTTCTCGGCGATGGCGTGGCGCGCGCCCTCGACCTGGCGGTTCTCCGCGCGGCCCCGCAGTTGGTCGGTCAGTTCGACGATCTGGGCGAGGCCGGTGGCGCCCAGCGGATGCCCCTTCGACACCAGACCACCGCTGGGGTTCACCGGGAGCCGGCCCCCCAGCCGGGTCGCGCCGGCCCGCAGCAGGGACGGAGCCTCGCCCGCCCCGCACAGGCCGAGCTGTTCCAGCACGATCAGTTCCGCGGGTGCGGCCGCGTCATGACACTCCACGACGTCGATGTCGCCGGGGCCGATGCCCGCGGTCTCGTACGCTCGGGTCGCCAACGACGGAACGAGCTCGCCGTAGACGCCGGGCCGCCCCGATCCGACGACCGTGGCCAGGACCCGGACCGGGGAAGCTTGTGCGTGTCGGGCCAGCTCGGGTGTGGTCAGCACCACCGCGGCGGCGCCGTCGCTGAGTGGCGCGCACATCGGTACGGTGAGCGGGCCGCTCACCTGGCGTGCCGCCAGTACCTCGTCCACCGTGAGCTCGCGGCCGTACTGTGCCTTCGGGTTCGCCGCGCCGTGGCCAGCGTTCTTCACCGACACCTGGGCGAAGTCCTCGGGTGTGGCGTCGCTCGACTCCTGGTACCAGGTGGCGAACCGGGCGTAGATGTCCATGAAGACCGACCCGGTGTCCCGGCTGCCCAGGTCGGCGCGGACCTCCTCGAGTCGTTCCTGGTCGAGCACCGATGTCAGGGAGGCGAGTGCCTTGCCGCGTTCCGCGACGATCAGTTTCTCGGCGCCGATCGCCACCGCGATGTCGACCTGGCCGGACCCGACGGCCAGCCACGCCTGGTTCAGCGCCGTCGCGCCGGAGGCGCAGGCGTTCTCCACGTTGATCAGGGGGACCCCAGTCAACGCGGTATCGCGCACCGCGTGCTGGCCACGCACCGACTCCTGCCCCTGGAGCAGCCCGCCGAGCACGTTGCCGTAGTAGACAGCCCCGATCTCCGATGCTCCCTCGGGGATCCCGGCGTCGGTGAGCGCCTCGCCGACCGCCTCGGCCGCGAGTGAGGAGACCGGCCGCTCCGGGTGCTTCCCGAAGGCCGTCATCCCGACGCCACTGATCACAACATCACGCATGACTCACTCCTGACTCGGTCGGCGTGTGGTGCCGCGGTTCGCGGCGCCCCGTTCGGTGTCGACCGCCGGCGCGGCCGACACCGAACGGGTGGGTGTACGGCGATCGCCCATCCCCGCCAGCGCGTGTCACCAGCGGGGATGGGGTGACGCCAGATCTCCGTCACGCGCCACTGATCCCCTGGCCCCCGCCGGAGTACTGCTCACGGACCCGCTTGCGCAACAGTTTCCCCAAGGGGGTGCGCGGTAGTTCCTCGGCGAAGTGGACCAGCGTGACCTTCTTGTGTGACCCGACGTGCTCCCTGCTCCACGCCACGATCTCTTCCTCGGTGACGGTGCTGCCCTCCCGTGGGACGACGATCGCCACCGGCGTCTCGCCCCACTTGGGATGTGCCGTCCCGACCACCGCCACCTCGCGTACCGCCGGATGCGCGGCGATCGCCGACTCCAGCTCCGCGGGCCAGATGTTGAAGCCACCCGAGACGATCATGTCTTCCATGCGGTCGACCAGATACAGGAATCCGTCCTCGGAGACGTAACCCATGTCACGGGTGCGCACCCACCCATCCGCGGTGACCCGGTCCGCGACCGCGGCGTCATCGCCCCAGATCCCGGACATCATGCAGGGAGACCGTGCCACGATCTCCCCGACCTCTCCGACGGGCAGCTCCGCGTCGCCGTCACCGATGATGCGCACGGAGGCGTTCGGGGTGGGCCTCCCCGCGGAGGCGAGCTTCCGCCGGTCGGCCTCCGGCCCGTCGACGTGGTGGTCGTCGGGCGTGAGCACGGTGATCGGTACGGCTTCGCTCTGCCCGTAGAGCTGGAACATGATGTTGCCCCACAGGGCGATCGCCTTCACCATCGTCGGCGCGGTGATGGGGGCCGCCCCGTACATCACGGCACGGAGACTGCTCAGGTCCCGCGACCGCGCGTCGGGGTGGTCGACGATCATCTGGATCATCGTCGGTACGACGAGCGTCGAGGTGATGCGCTCTCGTTCGACCACGTCGAGGAACGTCGCCGGGTCGAACTTCGGGAGCACCACGGTCGCCGCCCCCGCGGCCAGGAGGGGGTAGACGAACATGCTCGCGGCGTGGGTCAACGGCCCGGCCGCGAGGTAGCGGTCGTTCTCGTCGAACCGGGGGAGGACGAGGGCGAGTTCGTCGCCCATCGCCATCGTCGCCCCGACGGACATCACGATCCCCTTGGGGAACCCGGTCGTGCCGGCCGAGAACTTGATGACGTCGGGATCGGAGTCCGCGAGCTCGACGGGTGGGGGAGCGGGCGACGCCGTGGCGAGCCACTCTTCGTATCCGACCGTCGGCACGCTGTGGGGGACAGCGGGCGTCTCTCCGAGCACGACGACGAGATCCACCGTGGACCCCTCGAGCTCCGCCGCGAGCGGGCCGTAGTACTTGTCCTGGACCAGGAGGACACGCGACCCGGTGAGGTCGAGCAGGTAGCGGTGCCGGCCAGGAGTGTCGTGGGCGTGCAACGAACACCGGACGAACCCGCTGATGCCGAGGCCGATGATCTGCTCCAGCGACTCCAGACAGTTGTCGCCGAGCATCGCGACCCGGTCCCCCCGGGACAGCCCGGCGGCGGCGAGGCCATTCGCCAGCCGGTTCGCGCGTTCGGCGAACCGGGCATAGGTCAGACTGCGATCGCCGCAGGTCACCGCCACGCGGTCGGCGTAGTCGACTGCCGCTCCGCGCAGCAGCGTCGCCGGAGTCGCGGACGGCCCGGTCACCGCGTGGCGGGCACCTCGACCTGCGTCGTCACCAACGCCGCGGTGCCCGTCACCCCCTGCGCGGCCTCGAAGAACCCGGCGGCGGCGGCGAGCATCAGCGTCCGGCCGTCCGGACCGCCCAGGGCACAGCTGTAGACGGGGGTCTCGTCCGGGTGGGAGACCTCCTCCACGATCTTCCCCTCCGGGGACACCCGAACGACGCGGTGGCCCGCCGCGTCGGCGGCCCAGACGTGGTCCTCGGCGTCGATCGCGAGTCCGTCCGGGGCGAGCTCCGCGGCGCCGAGCATCTCGGCGGCGCCGCCGGGCTCAGGCTGGGGGCCGAACTGGGCGAGCACCCGGCGCTCACTCAACGTGCCGTCGTCACCGATGGTGAACGCCGTCAGGCGTGCGGCGAAGGACTCGGCGACGATCAGCGTCCGGCCGTCGGCGGTGACCACACATCCGTTGGGGCACCAGAGGTCGTCGGCCACGACGACGGCGGTGCCGTCGGGGTCGACGCGGAATAGCTGCCCGGGCTCGGGGTCGGCGCCGTCGACGATCGCGAAGCCGATGGTTCCCACCCAGGAGCGGCCCCGCTGGTCGACGATCATGTCGTTGATCCAGTGCGGCGAGAGGGCGGAGAGGTCGGCGTGCTTGGTGACGGTCCCGTCCGGGCTACGCCGCAGCAGCGACCGGTCCTTCATGGACACCACGATCAGGGAGCCGTCCGGAAGCCAGCCGAGACCCGAGCACAGCGCGTCGACCTGCATCAGGTCGGTACGCTCGCCATTCGGGTCCCACGACGCCACGATGCCCTGGAACGCGTCGGACGCGTACCAGTGGCCGTCGCGCCACCGGACCCCCTCGAAATAGTGGCCGCCCTCAGTGATCGTTGCGAAAGACCTACCCACGTCGAATCCTCCTGTTGTGATTGCGTTGGGACTCAGAGCCCATAGGACTTGCCGATGATGTCCCGTTGGATCTCGCTCGTACCGGCGTACACGGTCGACACGATGGTCTGGCGCAGATGCCGCTGCATGTCGTGCTCCAGCGTGTAGCCGGCCCCACCCATGAGCTGCATACCTTCGATGGCGACGCGCTTCGCCGTCTCGGTGACCTTGAGCTTGACCATGGAGGCCTCGCGTGGCACCTGCCGATCCGGGTCCCGGTCGAGTTTCCGGGCGGCGTCGGTGACGAGCAGCCGGCAGCACTCGAGTTCCGTGGCGAGGTCGGCCATCCGGTGGCGGATCGCCTGGAAACTCCCAACCGGCCGGCCGAACTGCTCCCGCTCACGGATGTACTCCAGGGCGTCGTCGAACGCCCGACGCGCGTGGCCGAGGAACATCGTTCCGCACATCAGGCGGTCGGTGTTGAGGCAGCGCATGATCTGGGTCCAGGCCGCGCCTTCGGCGCCAATGACCCGGCTCTCGTCCACCTCGACGTCGGTGAAGAAGACGTCGTTGACCTCGTCGCCGCCCATCGTGGCGATCGGACGAACCTCGAGGCCCGGAGCGTCGGCCGGAACGTCGATCATGGTGATCCCGCCGTGCTTTCCGACGGTGGAGTCGGTCCGGCACAGTACGAGGATCCGGGTGGCGATGTGGGCGCAGGAGATCCACGTCTTCTGGCCGTTGATGACGAACTTCCCGTTCCGGCGCTCCGCCCGGCAGGTCATCGACCCGGCGTCCGAGCCGGTGTCCGGTTCGCTGATCGCGGTGGCCAGCACGTCGCCACGGCAGACGCCACCGAGAATGTCCCGGCGCTGCTCCTCCGTACCGAACCGCTCGACCACGGTCGCGCTCACGAGGGAGACCGCGAGACCGAACAGCGGGGCCTTGCCGTACGCCATCTCCTCGATGAGGCGACAGACGTCGCTCGTCGTGCCGCCGCCCCCGCCGTACTCCTCCGGAATCGCGCAGCCGATCCAGCCCAGGTCGGCGAGCTTGCGATACAGCTCCTGATTGTGGGTAACCCGGTCGTCGTCGGTCAGTGCACGACGCTGTTCCCGGGTTCCGCATTCCCGTCGCGTGAACTCCCGGATCGACTCGACGAACTCTCGCCGATCCGAATCCATGTCGGCCGTCGTGACCATGTTCATCGTCCCGTCCTCGTCACGTCAGAAAACGCCTGCGGAGTTGTCGATCGAATACACAAGACCGGAGGTGAACGACGACTCGTCGCTCACCAGGTGGACCGCCGCACGCGCCACCTCGTCGGTTTCGCCCCACCGTCCCTGGCGCCGGTCGAAGAACTCCGGGAGGTCCATGCCGACCCCGCGGGAGAGGGCCTCACCCCCCGACTCGGCGGCGGCGGTACGTATCAGGCCCGGCGCGATCGCGTTGACTCGAATGTGCACCGGACGCAGCTCGGCCGCGGCGCTCCTGGTCAACGCCTCCACCCCGGCCTTCGCGGCGGAGTACGCGCCCATGCCCGGCATCGCCCGGCGGGCCGCGAGGGAGGAGAGGTTGAGGATCGCGCCGCCGCCGCGCCGGGTGAGCGCCGGCGCCGCGGACCGGATGCCGTGGAAGGTGCCGGTCAGGCACACTCCGATGACGCGGGACCACTCCTCGTCGCTCAGCTCGGTCAGATCGGCCGCCGCACCCAGACCAGCGTTGTTCACCATGATGTCGAGCCCACCGAACTCGGCTTCGGTGAACTCCACGGCGGTCGTGAGGTCGTCGGGGGCGGTGACGTCGCACTGGACGAACCGGCTGTGATCCCCGGGACGTTCGCGTAGGTCAGCCGCGACGACTGTGGCGCCCTCCGCGGCGAAACGTGTCGTCAGGGCCGCGCCGATTCCGCGGGTGGCGCCGGTGACGAGGGCGATCCTGCCCTCCAGTCGGCCGGTCATCCCCGAGGCCTTCCGGTCGTGGCACATCCGGGGTGCGGCGCAGTCGAGTTCAATTGACCGGCGGTTAGCGCGACCGGGTTCCGCTCTGTGTTTCGCTTGCCCAGGTGCCATGTCATCGTACGGAGGGCCTCCAGTTTTAACTAACCGGTTAGAATAATTTTTACTACGGGCACCCCGTGTGGTCAAGAGATTCCACGAATGTGATGGCGGTTCCGTGGCTTCACATCGAACTGACGACGGTGTCACTCTTTACGGGACGTGAAATCCACCAGGATCTCCTGTGGGTCCACGGCGCTGCCAAGCCCCCTAAGCGCCAATACGGTCGCGTGCCCAACGACGAGGTCACGTCGGCCGGGCAGGGATCCGATCCGGCCCGCCTGCCCCAGCATGGCCGTCAGCACCTCGACCTCCAGGGAACGGTCGAGACCAGGACGGTGGGGCACGTCGCCCACGGCGTCGAAGAGTCGCGCCTCGACGGCGGCGCGGACCTGGCCCTGTAGCACCGCCGCGAGGGGATCGTCCGGCCCCAGTTCCTGGAGCAGCAGCCACAGATCGCGATCCGCCTCGATCCGGTGGGCGTGCCCCGCGAACACGTGGTGAACCGCGGTCGCGCACGGACCGCTCGGCCCAGTGCGAGGGGCCTCGGTCGTGGGACGCGCCAAACCGCGCAGCAGCACCGAGTAGATGGCCCGCTTGTTCCCGAAGTGCCGATAGAACGTGCCGTGGGCCCGTCCGGCCCGCGCCGTGATGTCGGCGACGGTCGCCCCGGCGTATCCCTTCTCGGCGAGGACCTCCCGAGCGGCCACCAAGAGTGCGTCTCTCGAACGGCGGACGCGCTGGGCCTGTGTGCCTTCGTCCGCCGTGGCGCCGGGGATCCCGTCTCCCGGTCCGGACAGTCCGATGGAGCCGAGCCAGACGCTCGTGACATGGCGTACGACCTCGTCGACGTCGTGGCGGCGTCGTTCCAGCAAGGTCGCCCGGCACATGTCCTCGAGCATCGACGAGAGCAGGTGGGCCACGACCGTGACGTCCAACCCGGCGAGCCCCGGCGCGCCCGACCGTTCGAGCCCCCGCCGGACCTGGGCGACGTACTCGTCCCACCAGCGCCGCCTGATCCGTTCGAAGCCGGGCTGTGTCGCGGCGAGCTGGTCGAGGATCGCCCACATCCACCGGTCCGGTTCGAACAGCTCGAAGAACCGTCGGATGTGCGAGCTGATGCTCCGTTCGACGTCGTGCGAACGCCAGAGGTCGCGCGCCTCCTCGCGCATCCGTCGCTCCGCCTCGGTGACCAACGCCGCGAAGACCGCTTCCTTGCCCTCGAAGTGCAGGTAGAAGGTTCCGTGCGCCTTACCGGCGGCCGTGGCGATGTCGGTGATCGTCGCTGGACCGTACCCCTTGTCGCCGAACACCCTCCGCGCCGCGGCCACGAGCTCGCCGCGGGTGCGGCTCGGCCGGTCGGCGCGTGGGGTCGGCGGCGTCGTCATCAGTGGGCCACCTCGGGATCCGGTGGGGGCGGGGCTTGTGGACGTTCCGAAGGACGGCGGGTGGACTCACGTGCCAGTGAACTCCGGCGGCCGGCCCGCGGCGAACGCCGTGACCGCCTCACGGTGGTCGTTGCTGCGCATCGTCGCGCGCTCCAGCTCCAGACCCTTCTCCAACACGATGTCGGCCGAGCGAAGGACCAGCGCGTTGAGTGCCTCCTTGGTTCCGCTGATCGCCAGCGCGGGCCCCTCGGCCAGGCGGACGGCGAATGCGTGAGCCCGCTCGACGACCTCGGCGTCGGGCACGACGTGGTTCACCAGCCCGATCCGCTCGGCCTCGACCGCGGGAACCTTGTCGCCGGTCAGCAGGTACTCCTTGGCGCGCGACATTCCGACCAACGCGGGCCAGATCATCGCGCCGCCGTCCCCCGCGACCACACCCATGCGCACGTGCGGGTCCGCGAACACCGCCGACTCCGCCGCGAAGACGACATCGCAGCACAGCGCGATCGTCGCCCCAAGACCGACCGCCGGACCGTTGACCGCGGCGACGATCGGCATCCGCGCCGCCAGCAGGTTCCGGATGAGCGGCGCACCCTCGTCGAACAACGCCTCCACCTCCGCCGGCGTGGCGCTCTCGAACCAGCGCGCGTCACCCCCGGCACTGAACCCTCGGCCATGACCGGTGAGCACCACCGCGCGGATTCCACCAGCGGAGCCGAGCCACTCCATCAGCTCAGTGAGCTCGTGGTGCATCCGCCCGTTGATCGCGTTCAGCACCTCGGGACGGTCCAGTGTCACGGTGAGCACGGCATCGGCCAGGTCGAGCGTGAGGTGCTCGTAGTCCGGCAACTTTGGCGGGGGCTGGGGGGTGGATCCGTTGGGCACCGTCACGACGACTGCTCCGATCTCCGCTCTTAAACTGACACAGATATCAGTACTTTTTCCGGCGTTTGTCAACAGTGATCAACGGGCCACCGAGGGGTAAATACTGGAAAGGAGGACGAATCGGTCGGCGAGGGGGAGTCGATGAGCGTCACCAGCATGGATCGGGACGACGAGAACCTCACCATGACCCTGGTCGCGGATTTCGCCGCACCAGTGCGCACCGTATGGAAGATGTGGAGCGACCCCCGTCAACTGGAGGAATGGTGGGGCCCACCCACCTACCCCGCCACCGTCGAGGAACACGAACTCACCCCCGGCGGTATGGTCACCTACTTCATGACCAGCCCCGAAGGCGACGAGTTCCGCGGCTGGTGGCGCGTGGTCGCCGTGGACGCCCCCAGCTCCCTGGAGTTCGTGGACGGTTTCGCCGGCCCAAGCGGGGAACCGCTGCCCGACATGCCCAGCATGCCCACCAAGGTGACGCTCTCCAAGCACAACGGCGGAACCCAGATGGTCATCCACACGACCTTCGCCTCCGCCGAGGACATGGACAAGCTCGTGAAGATGGGCATGGAGGAAGGTCTCACCGAGGCCGTGGGCCAGATCGACGAGTTGTTGGACGCCTCCTGAGCCACCTGCGTCGAGGAGCCGAGGCGGGGGTGGCCGCTAGGAAACCGGCGCAGCGCCCGCCAGCTCGTCCACACTCCCACTCATGATCTCGGTGAGGTGCGCGGTGATGTGCTCCAGCGGCCAGTCCCACCAGGCGATCGCGAGCAGACGGTCAACGTCATGGTCGTCGAAGCGCCGCCGAATCAACTCGGCGGGGTTGCCGCCAACGATTCCGTAGTCGGGAACGTCGCTGGTGACCACAGACCTGGCGGCGACGATCGCCCCGTTCCCGATGCGCACCCCGGGCATCACCATCGCCTCGTAGCCGAGCCAGACATCGTTGCCGATCACGGTATCCCCCCGCACCGGCAGGTCCGTCAGCAGGTCGAAGCGCTCACCCCACGTCCCGCCCATCATGGGGAAGGGGAAGGTGGACGGGCCATCCATCCGGTGGTTGGCACCGTTCATGATGAAGCGCACGCCGGTGCCGAAGGCGCAGAACTTCCCGATCACCAGCTTCTCCGGCCCGTAGTGGTAGAGAACGTTCCGGCTCTCGAAGGCGGTGGGGTCATCCGGGTCGTCGTAGTAGGAGAACTCCCCAGCCTCGATCAGCGGGGACTCCACCAGCGGTTTGAGCAACGCCACCCGCGGCTGCTCGGGCCAGGGATGCAGCACGTTCGGGTCAGGAAGCGACACGGTGAGTCCTCTCAGACGGTCAGGATGGGGGCGGCCTCCGGGATGCTAGCGGTTGCGTGGCAGGCGATCGAGCGGATTTCCCGGGTCATGTTGCGCGGGGGGCCGGCTATCGGGACTCGTGCTGGGCGAGAACACGGGTGAGCAGGTCGGTCAACGCCTGGCGCTCCTCCCCGGACAGGGGTTCGAGCAGGGTGTCCTGCATCTGGTCGAGTGCGTCGTCCAACCGCCGAAGCTGTTGGGCACCGCCGCTGGTGAGGATCACCCTGTTGCGTCGCCCGTGCTCGGGGTCGGGCAGGCGTTCGACGAACCCTCGCTCCACGAGTTCGTTGACCGCCGTGACGACATCACTGCGGTCGATCCGGCCCCGGCGCCCGAGCTCCGCCTGACTCGCGGGGCCGACCTCCGCCAGCACCGCCAGGATGCGGTAGTGGTACCCGCGCGCGCCGACGGAGTCGAAACTGGCGAACGCGAGCCGGCGGACATGCACGGCCAGTTGGCTGATCAGCCAATCCGACCTCGCTGCCATGCGGCGGGGGACATCGTCCATGGGCAGCATCCTATTTGTGTTGGTCTCACCAACACTCGTCCCTTAATGTTGGTGAGACCAACACAAACCGACTAGTGGAGATGTCATGACCGTCGTTGCCACCACCGACCGCGCTGAGGTCACCGACCTGTTCGCCCGCCTGGCCAACCTGTTGGACGAGAAGCGTCACCACGACGCCTCCAGCGTCTACCACGACGACATCATGGTGCGCTCCCCACGAGCCGAGCTGAGCGGTATCGCCGAGGTGACCGCCCACCTGAAGCACAGCGAGGTCGAGGGGGAGCACACCCACCACGTCCACGGCGACGTCCTCGTCCACCTGGACGGCGACCGCGCCGAAGCCACGGCGAACCAGCTCGCCTACTTCTACCGAACCGGCGAACCCCCACACCGCACCAGCGGCCTCCGCCTGTCAACCACGGCCGTGCGAACCACCGAAGGATGGCGATTCACCGAAATGAACATCGCCATCACCTGGATGCGCGAATAACGACACCAGGTCCACCCGCCGAGCAGTGCTCCACTGGGTGCCCCTGTGATGGCACGATGGTGTGGTCGGTCCGTGGGTTCGGGGTGGTGTCCGTTATGTCGGAATTTCGAGAAGTGAAGAAATTCGCAGCTTGCCAGCGGTAAGTCCGCTGGTCGCCAAGTGTCCGCTCCCCGCGCGCGGGGATGGCCCCTTCGAGTGCCCGCAGGCGCCGAGACGCGTCCGGTCCGCTCCCCGCGCGCGGGGATGGCCCCACGCGCGAGTCATCATCCTGGACTTCTTGGTCGTCCGCTCCCCGCGCGCGGGGATGGCCCCCGTCCGCCATCGGCCAGGAGCACCGCGAGCACGTCCGCTCCCCGCGCGCGGGGATGGCCCCTCCTCGCGGGGGTATTTCTCGGTCATCCACACGTCCGCTCCCCGCGCGCGGGGATGGCCCACCGGCGCGAAAACCGCCCAGTAACAGTCACCCGTCCGCTCCCCGCACGCGGGGGTTGTTCTCTGCCGGGGCGCGTCCGATGGCACCGCCGCCTGGGGCGTGAGCGGTGACCGTCGCCGGGCACGGGTGCGGTCGCTCCTAGGATCGGGGGGCTGGTGTCGATCTGTGGGGAACGGTGACGAATGTGGTGACGCGGGGAGTCTCGTGGGACGCGTTGCGGGTGTTCGTCGCTGTTTACCGGGTGGGGTCGATCACTGGGGCGGCCGACGAGTTGGGGATGGCGCAGGCTTCGGTGTCGGGGCAGGTCGCCGGGTTGGAGCGGCGCTTGGGGTATCCGCTCTTCGAGCGTTCCCACGCCGGGGTGACCGCGACGAACCGGGGGCGTGAGCTCGCCGCCGGCCTGGCCGAGCCCATCGATCGGCTCCATGCCGCCACGGCCGCCAGTCTCGGCACCGGCGACGCCCGGGTGCGCACCCTGTTTCTCGGTGGTCCGGCGGAGTTCCTGTCCGAGGTCGTTCTTCCTGGATTGGCCGATCGGCTACCGACCGACGTCCGGTTGAACGTGACCTTCGGGATGGCGGACGAACTCCTCGCCGGGCTCAGCTCGGGTGCGCTGGACGCGGTCGTCAGCTCCGTCCGGCCGCACCAGGCCGGCGTTTCCTTCGCGCCGATCTGTGACGAGGAGTTCGTGCTGGTCGGGCATCCCCGGTGGCGTGGGCACGATATCGACACGATCCCCGTTCTCACCTACGGCACGGAGTTCCCGATCATCCGCCGCTACTGGCGTGGTGTCTTCGGGCGGCCACCGACCGGCCTCCGCGTCGCCACTGTCGCGCCCGACCTGCGCGCCCTCCTGCGGCTGGCCGTGGCGGGACACGGGATGACCGTGCTGCCCAACTACCTGACCGGCGCCCACCTCCACACCGGCGAACTCGTCAGTCTGCACCAGCCACACGTCGCCCCCCTGAACACCCTGTACGTCGCCACCCGGCGCTCGGACACCGCGCGGTCCCCGGAAACCGACGCGCTACGTACCGCTGTCGCCGAGGTCGCCCGGCGCCGGGCCGACTGACCGGTTGAAATCGGCTGGGGCGATCACCATTCCGATGGCGGGCATCGGTGGCGTGATTCCCCGGGGTGCGCATCTCCCTTCTAGCGTGACCACCGGCCACGCCGTCACACAAGGAGGCACCCATGACCGAGAACAAGCGCGTCCTGCTCGTCCTCACCAGCCACGACGACCTGGGTGGGCTACGGTCGACCGGGTTTTACGTCGGTGAGGCCGCCGATCCGTGGCAGGTCTTCATCAAGGCCGGACACGCCGTCGACCTCGCCTCCATCGCCGGCGGCGCGCCGCCCGCCGACGGCCTGGACGAGCGGAATCCCGTCCAGGCCGCGTTCCTCGCCGACCCGCACATCGCCGCCCAGCTCGCCGACACCCCCAAGCTCGCCGCCGTCGACCCGAGCGTCTACGACGCGGTGTACTTCGTCGGCGGGCACGGAACCATGTGGGACTTCCCGACTGAGGCCGCGGTGAACACCGTGGGACGCGCGATCTATGAGAACGGGGGCGTGGTGGCCGCCGTCTGCCACGGGCCGGCCGCGCTGGTCAACATCACGCTCTCCGACGGCACACCCCTGGTCCGGGGCAAGCGTCTCGCGAGTTTCACCAACGACGAGGAGGCGGCGGTCGGGTTGACCGATACGGTTCCGTTCCTGCTGGCCGACGCGTTGGCGGAGCGGGGAGCGGTTCCCGTGCCCGCGCCAAACTTCACCGAGAACGTCGTCACCGACGGTCGACTGGTCACCGGTCAGAACCCGCAGTCGGCCGCAGGTGTCGCCACGGCGACGTTGGCCGCCCTGGGATCCTGACGCGGCTCGGGACCATGAGGTCGGGTTCCCCGCCACCCCCGGAGGGATGGGGAACCCGCCGGGCCCTCACGCCGACAGGCTCGCCTCCCGCCCGGGCTCGGTACGCCGCGTCCGGATGCTGTCCGCGATCAACAAGCCCGCCGGGACGAAGCCGAACATGAACCCGCTGGGCCCCACGAACCACAGCCCCACCGCGCACCAGCCGGCGAGGACCCAGCCCATGTAGGCCGGCAGCGTCTCGCCTCGCTTTCCCAACCGGGACACCAACAACCCGAGCAGGATCAGCACTGGAACGAAACTCCCCGGCAGTGCCCAGAAGACGATGTGCGCCTCGTCGGGCAGTTCCACACCACGCCAGGCGCTCCCCGACAACCAGTCCGTCCAGTACGGGTGGGGCAGGAACACCAGGGTGTGCAGCACCCCGATCGCCACCATCGTCCGCCCGGCCCACACGGTCAACCTGTTGCTCGTCATAAGGCCATCGTCTACGCACGGCCCGCCGCCGCGGATCCCTCGCAGGAGCGGGAGACCTCCCCCGCGCGGGGGAGCGTGGTGAAACCGCCCGTCTGGCGGCCAATAGGATTCCCGGGTGTCGATCTTGGACTTCGCGCTCATGGCCGTCGTGCTGGCCGGTCTCCTCGTCTTGGGCTGGTGGGCCGGAGCCCGCCGTGAGCTGGGGCTGAAGCTCGGCGCGACGCTCTGGGCGGCCATCCCCCTCTACCATGCCCTGGAGTTCGCCGTCCTGCGCGCGACGGGCGGCTCCCACGACCCCCTACGGCAGCCGATCAGCGACCTCGCGGTCACCATCTGTGGACCGGAAACCTACCCGCTGTCCACCGACTACATCTGCTCCCCGTGGCACATGCAGATGAACTGGGGGTTCGTCGTCCTGGGGGGCCTGCTCGCCGCCGGCGCCCTCAGCCTGCGCCGCGTGTGGCCACGGCGGCGCTCCGCCACCGTGACTACCGTGGCGTTGGTCGTGTTCGGACTCTCCTGGGCCGCCTCCGGCCTGTTCCCCGCGGACGTCGCCTTCACGACGCACACACTGCTGTCCCTGCCGGGAATGTTCGCCCCGACCGTCGCCCTGCTCGCCCTGTGGGTCGCCCTTCGGGGAAAGCGCCGTGGAATGGCGACGTGGTCACTCACCGCCGGCATCACCGCCGTGGTGACTCTGGTGCTGATGACCACCGCCATCCTGTGGGGCATCCCGCCCGGCGGGCTCGCCCAGCGTCTGCTCTACGCCGTCCCCCACGTCGCCCTCACCGGTATCGGCCTTGGCCTCCTGCTACGAGGCGGTCGGCACGCCTAGACCCACGCGCGGCCGCACCCGCACCGTGGGCCTCGATTGGCGGGAACGAGGCGGGATCGGTGACCCATCACCCGTCCACTGAGGCGCTGACACCGAACCCGTGGCACAGGTCGGGCCGCGCCGCGAGGAGTGCGGCGCGGAGTTGGGCTCCGGGCAGGGTGTGGGGGCCCGGGGCGCCACTGCGCACCGCGTCCCACTGGCCGGCGCTTCGGCGCTCGGCCGCCGGGACGTGGGGGAAGCGCAGCCGCAGGGCGGGGAAGGTGGCCAAGGTACCGAGGTAGGCGGAGGTTGGCCGGCTCTGGGCGGTGACTTCGAGGGAAAGCCCGGTCCCTGGTCGTTGGAAGCCGCCGTCGTTCACCCGGAGGTAGACGTCGGTGGCGGTCTTCTTCTGTGCGCGCCGCAGCCCGTGTTCGTCCATCGCCGCGGAGCCGCGCGCGACGATGGCCTGGACGTCGTCCCACGGGATCCGACGACGGTCAAGGCCCTGGAGCAGGCCTCGCTTCTCCACCAACTCCAGCCCCTCGGCGTCGAGCCGGATGCCACACCGCGCGAGGGACACGGGCAGGGCGATGACGGATGTGATCGCACCGATGAGTCCGAGGAGGAAAATGGCCACGAGCACCAGGCCGAGCAATCCCAACAGGACGCCACCCTCGGTCTCGTTGAGCCTCACGACGCCGAGGAAGGTCACCGCCGCCAACGCTGGCAGACCCACCAGGGCACCGACGGTGTGCATCAGTGGCGGGCGAAAGTCCAACCACAGGTCGGTGGGCAGGGCGTATCCGCCGTCGGGGCGTGGAGTCGGGAGCGGAGCCACGTTCTCCCCGCTCGCCTCCCGCGGTGCGTGACCGTCAGCCGTCTCTTCGGCCGCGAGCGCCTCGGTCATGGGCGGGGTCGGCGCGAACCACTGGTCCACCGCGACACCCTGGTAGAAGAGGTCCGGCCGGATCTCACCCAGCACCGGGGCGACGGCCTGGACGGACGCGGCGAGCTCCTCACCCGCACGCCCCCCGACGCGGACCCGTTGAGCGGGGGGCTCAACTCCGTCCACAGGCGGCTCGGTGACCGTCTTCGCGGTGGCGAAGAAGGGGAGGCCCCCGACGTCCCGGTAGAGGTAGAAGTCCAGGACCTCACGAGCCACGCGCTGTGTGGATCTGCCTCTCGCCTCCCGCACGACGGTGTGCTGCGCGCTGATCACCTGGATGTTGTCCCACTCCAACAGCGTGCGGGTTCCCCGGTACCACCACTTGGCTTCGGAGCAGAGCTCCACTCCGTCGGGCCCAACCCGTACCTCCTGCACGGTGTTCCGGCGCGGCGACCCCGCCACCATGGAGACGATGGCGCAGATCAGTACGATCCAGCTCACGGTGGCGACGATCGTGGTCGGACGGGTTTCGTCCCTGAACAGGGCCTCACCAAGACTCAGCCCGTAGCGTCCCATCGACCACGTGACCGAGTTGTACAGGAACACCCCGAACAGCACCGCCACGAACCCGGAACCGACCAGAACGTTCCCGAGTGCACGGCGCCTGACGTGTCTCGCGGCGATCCGCACAGTCTCTGATCTCATGCCCCTGCCCCGCCCATCCCGCCGTCCATGACATCCAACCCGACCATCGGCCACAACGACCGGTCCGCCACCCTCGCGGAACGCCGGCCCGCCCCGCAACGGTACGGTTCCGCCCCGTTCTCCCGTCGCGTGGCATCGAGGAAGTGAGCCCGTGCCGTCGCTCGGATCCCGTCATGTGCCCGCCGGCTGCCGTGCATCGAAGCCATGACACAGGTCGGGGCGTGCGGCGAACAACGCCGCGCGGAGTTGTGCGCCGGAGAGGGTGTATGTATCGGAAGAGTCGTCTCCCACTGCCTTCCACTGTTCCGTGCTTCCACGCTCGGCTTTGGGTGAGTGGGGGAAGCGCAGCCGCCGTGCGGGGAAGGTGGCCAGAGACGACAGGTAGATGGAAGTCGGCTGTGTCAACGAGGTGACGTCGAGAGATAGCCCGGTCCCCGGTCTTTGGAAGGACGAGTCGCCCCGTAGATAGATGTCGGTGACCGGCCGCTTCCTGGAGTGCCGGATCCCCCGCTCATCGAGGGCGGCGGAGCCGCGCGCAACGATGGCCTGGACGTCGCTCCATGCGACGCGGCTGCTGGCGACGCCGCGACCGAACAGGGTGCGCTTCTCGACCACCTCGAGTCCTGCGGCGTCGATCCGAACGCCGCACCGCGCGAGCGCCACAGGCAGACCAAGTACCGCTGCGAGGGTTCCTATCGCTCCACCGACACACAGAATCGTGAAGACTATGCCGAGCAGCGCCGGCAGCATGCCACCGTCCCCAGCGTTGACGCCGAAGATGACGGCGAGGCCCACGACCGCGAGAGTCACCGGACCCACCAGGGTCACGAGGGTGCGACGCGTCGACGGACGGAAGTCCAGCCACAGGGGGGAGGGCAGGGCGTAACCTGCCTCGGAGTCCGAGTTTGGTGGGGTGACGGTCTCCTCGGGCGCCCCCTCCGGCCGGCCACCGCTGCCGATTGGTCCCTCGGCGGTGGGCGACGTGGGCGGCGGCGCGTACCACTGGTCGACCGCGACGCCCTGATAGAAGAGGTCGGGACGGGCCGCGCCCACCGCCGCGGCGACAGCGCGGACGGAACGCGAGAGTCGCTCGCCGATACCACCGCCGATGCGCACCCGATGCGCCGGGGCGACCACACCCTCCAACGGCGGGTCACTTACCGCGGCCTGAGACGCGAAGCCCGGCAGGTTTCCGACCTCGCGGAACAGGTAGAGATCCAGGACCTCCCGGGCGACATGGCGAGTGACCCTGCGCTCCCTCTCCGCCACGATGGTGTGCTGGGCACTGATCACCTGGATGTCGTCCCAGTGCAACAGGATTCGACTCCCTCGATGCCACAGTTTGGGCTCGGAGTGGAGTTCCAGGCCGTCGGGACCGATCCGTACTTCCTGCAATGTCCGTCGTCGTGGCGCTGGGATCGTGAGGAAGGCGAGGGCACCGAGAACGACTGACCAGCAGAGGACGGTCGATGTCGTCATCAGGCGGACACCGTCCTCCAGCAGTGTGGCACCGAGCCCGAGGTCCTGGCCTTGCATCGTCCAACGGATCGAGTTGTACAACCCGCCCGAGAGCATAAGTGCCAAGAGCCCGCCATAGATCAGCACCCCCCAGAGAATCAGGCGTGTGACCTGCCCCGGCATGACCCGCACCGTCGATGTCCGCACGTTCCCCATCTTCCTGTCTCGCCTGGCAGCGCAGGGCCCAGCGATCTATGATCCGCCCTCGCCCTGACCACCCGCTCGCCTTCGGCTCTCATCTGACCCGCCAGTCGGGCGAATGGTTCCACCGCCCCTCCCCGTCGGGCATCCCGACCGCACTGGCGATCAGCCGAGCCCCGATCGCGTCCCTGTTCCCAGGACGTTTGCCCTCACGCGGGCAATGAGGTTAGGCTCATCTAACCTGAACGTTTGACCTGGAACGTCGGCGTCGACCCTGTCGCGTGGAGTACGACGGTGGCGCCGGTTCCGCGTAGGAAGGTCCTTCCGAGCCCATGGCCCTGCGGCAGCACCCGATTCAGACGCTGGTGGACGACTGCGCCCCGCTGGCGTTCGCTCCGCTGCCGGATATCCGCGTCGCGGACGCCTCGGGGAGTCAGGAAGACCCGCCGGACGTGTGCTGGCACCGCGCCGACCTGGTGGTGGAGCGCGGGGAGCTGGGCCCGATCTTCGATCGGTACGCGTCCCTACACGGCCCCGGGCACCGACTGGCGGACACCACGCACTTCCTGCGCGCACTGCTGCGCGAACCCGTGTTCATGGTGTCCTCGAGCATCTACCTGACCGGCCGTGCCCCCCTCCTGGACCCCGAACACCTCTGGTTCCCCGTCCACGCCGACGGAACGATCGGCGTACCCACCATCACCGCCGCGAAGACCGCCGTACTCCCGGACGACCCGGCGAGCGACCACCCCGACTGTGTCGTCGTCCCGGACACCGAAGCCCTGGACCAGATCGCCGCCGAGCACATGGTCCGGACGTTCGCCCCGCTGTTGCAGGCGGTCTCCCAGCACACCCGCGCCGGTCTGCGCACCCTGTGGGGGTGGGTGCTGGACATCACGCACTTCTACATGCTCAACCCGGCCCGGTTCCTCGGCCGGGACGCCAACGCCGCCTGGGAACGCGCGCACAGCCTGGGCGACGCGTTGGTCACCGCCGGTGCGCTGGTCCGTGCCCGGCCACGGCTCTTCCCCTTCTCCCCGGAGCACCCCCGAGGCACCTGGGCGGTACGGGGTACCTGCTGTTTCGACTACAAGGCCGACGCGGAACACGGCTACTGCGTCACCTGCCCGCTCCGGTCCGACGCCGACCGGATGCCGGAGTTCCACTCCTGGCTGCGTGACCCCGCCCTCGCTCCCTGATCCGCGCCGACGTGCGTTGATCGTGTAGCTGTCGACACATCGGGCGCCTGGAGTGTGAATAGCAGCAAGATCAACGGTGGGTGGGATGCTCCACGTCCCGGTGCCGCCGCCCCGCGTCGGGAATGACGAGCGGTGTGGCGGTGACCGGGTCGGGGATGATGACCGCCTCCAGGTCGAACACGTCGCGGACCAGGTCCGCGGACACCACGTCCGAGGGCGGGCCCTCGGCCAGCACCCGCCCGTCCCGCATCGCGACGATGCGGTGCGCGTAGCGGCAGGCCTCGTTGAGCTCGTGCAGCACCATGACGATCGTCCGGCCACGGGTTTCGTTCAGTTCCGCGAGCAGCTCCAGTACGTCCACCCGGTGGGCGAGATCGAGGTAGGTGGTGGGCTCGTCCAGGAGGAGGATGTCGGTCTCCTGGGCCAACGCCATCGCGATCCACGCCCGCTGGCGCTGCCCGCCGGACAGTTCGTCGACCGTCCGCCCACGCAGCTCCGCCATGTGCGTCATGTTCAGCGCGGACTCGACCGCGTTCTCGTCCTCGTCGCTCCACTGTCGAAACAGCCGTTGGTGCGGAAACCGCCCCCGAGCCACGAGATCCTCGACCGTGATCCCCTCGGGCTGGGTCGGGGACTGTGGCAGCAGGCCCAACCGGGTCGCCACCACCTTCGTCGGCAGCGTCGCGATCTCTTGGCCGTCAAGATGCACCGACCCGCGCCTGGGCCGCAACAACCTCGCCAACGCCCGCAGCAGGGTTGACTTGCCGCACGCGTTCGGGCCGCACAGCACGGTGATCCGCCCGTCGGCGATCTGGAGCGACAGGTCGGACACCACCAACCCCGTCCCGGAGTAGGAGAGGTCGAGAGACGAGGTGCTCAGCCGGTCGATCGGATCCATCACAGTCCCACGTTCGTCATGCCCGGTTCGTGCGGGCCAGTAGATACAGGAAGTAGGGCGCGCCGACCGCGGCCGTCAGCACCCCAACCGGAACCGCGACGGGAAACGCGGTCCGCGCCACCAGGTCCGAGACAGAAACCACGCACGCCCCGATGCCCCCGGCGAGCAACAACACCCCACCCGTCATCGGACCGGCGAGCATGCGGGCGATGTGCGGACTGATGAGCGCGACGAACCCGATCGGCCCCGCCGCGGCGACAGCTACGGCGGCACACCCCGCGGCGGCGAGCAGCAGCAGCGCGCGAGACCGTTCCGCCCGCACCCCCAACGCCCGGGCCGCGTCGTCCCCGAACTGCAACACCGCCGCGTGGCGAACGAACCACAGCACGATCGGCAACAGCACGCCGGCCCCGACGAGCAGTACGGTCACGTCGGCCCACTCCGCGCCCTGCAGCGTCCCGGCCTGCCACCACACCGCCAGTGACACCCGGTCCACCGGGAACCGAACGATGAGCAGGGTGGTCAGCGCGGTGGCGATCGCGTTCACCCCGATCCCGACCAACACGAGCCGGGTCCCGGAGATCCCCGCCCGCCACGTCAGGGCGTAGACCAGGAAGGCGGTCGCGACGGCACCGGCGAAGGCGCCGAACGGGATCACCGCCGCCGGCGCGGAGGTGACGATGGCGAACACCACGACGAGGCCGGCGCCGCTGTTCACCCCGATGATGTCCGGTGACGCCAACGGGTTGCGCACCAGGGCCTGCAGTACCGCGCCGGCGACAGCCAGCACGGCTCCGACCAGCGCCGCCGCCAACGCGCGCGGGAGCCGCACCGAGTGCACGATGAAGGTGTGCGCCGGTTCGGCGGGCGCTCCGACAAGCGCGCGAACCACATCCACCGGACCGAGGTCCTCCGAGCCCAGTGTCATCGACCAGACGGTCGCCAGCACGGCCGCGAGGACCGCGACGATCGTCAACACGACGGTCCGGGCGTGGATCCGGGTGCTCACCCCGAGCCGGGTCCAGCGGACGATCGTCCACCGGGACCCACGTGAGGTTTTAGGACGGGTCGAGGTCATAGCGCGGCCGCTCTTCCTCGGCGGACGAGGTGGATGAGGAACGGGGCTCCAACGAGGGCGGTGATGATGCCGACCTGGAGCTCCGCGGGGCGGGCGACGACGCGGGCCACGATGTCGGCGGCGAGGAGGAGGGTCGGACCGAGGAGAAGGCAGTAGGGGAGGATCCAGCGGTAGTCGGGGCCGGTGATCGCGCGGGCGAGGTGGGGGACGGCGAGGCCGACGAAGCCGATGGGGCCCGCGGCCGCTACGGCTCCACCGGCGAGGACCACCACAACGATGCCGGACGTCACCCGGATGCGGGTCGTACGTTGGCCCAGCGCGGTGGCCACCTGGTCACCGAGGCTCAGGGCGTTGAGCTGGCGTGCCATGAACAGCGCCACGACGAGGACGCCGAGGACGAGCGGAGCGACGTGGGTGAGGGCGGGGCCGTCGCGGCCCGCGAGGGAACCGGCGAGCCAGAACCGCACCTCGTCGAGTGTCCGCTGGTTGAACACCAGCAGCAGCGTGATCCACGCGTCGAGGAGCATCGTGACCACGACACCGGCGAGGGCGAGCTTCACGGGGGAGGCCCCCGACCGTCCCGCGGTGCCCAGCAGGTAGACGACGACGGCCGCGACGGCCGCCCCGGTGAACGCGAACCACACGTAACCCGCCGGGCTGACGACCCCAAGCGCGTACACGGCGGTGACGATGCCGAAGGCCGCACCCGCGTTGACGCCCAGGATCCCCGGCTCCGCCAGGGGGTTCCTGGTGACGGCCTGCATGAGCGCGCCCGCTACGCCCAGGGCGGCCCCCACCACGAGGCCGACGACGGTCCGCGGCAGCCGCATGTCCCGAACGACGATGTGGTCCTGGGAGCCGTCGAACGCCCGCAACGCCTCGAGCGTGGTTCCCAGCGGGATGGGGACCGAACCGACGGCGAGGCTGGCGACACAGACGACGACCAGAGTCACCCCCACGCCGGCGAGACCGAGGATGAGACCCGGGCCTCTGAGCCGCCCCCCGCGGTGTTCCGCGCGGGGGGCGGCCGCGACCTGTTTCACCCCAGGGCCTCTTCGAGGTCGTCCAGGACGCCGTGCGCGCCGATGTAGTTGGCGGAGATCCACTTCATGTAGTCGACGGTGTGCACGTTGTCCTCCCGCACGGCGTCGAGCTCGTCCCACAGTGGGTTGTCGCGGGCGTCCTCCAGCAGGTTGGGGGCCTCGTCGTCGTTGTCGGCGACGGTGAAGGCGAACAGCGCGTCCCCGTCGGCGTCAGGGAGACGCTCGAGGCTGACGGGCAGGTACCCGGACCCCTCCTCCTCCACGTCCTGCACCTCGGGCCGGGCCAGGCCCACGTCCTGCGCGATGTCGCCCGCGAACGAGTTGAGAACCTCCAGGCGCAGCTCCTCGGCGTGGAACCGCACGATCGACACCTCGACCTCGGCCGGCTCCCCGATCGCCTCGGCGACCTCCGCGACCCGGTCGTCGTACTCCGCGACGACCTCCTCGGCGGCGTCCGTCGCGTTCAGCACGTCGGCGACGTCGGTCAGGTGGTCCTTCCACGCCCCGGTGCCGCCCCAGTCCAACACCACGGTGGGGGCGATCTCCGACAGTTGGTCGTAGGACTCCTCGTGCACGTCGGTGGCGAGGATGAGGTCCGGCCCGGCCCCCGCGATCCGTTCCAGGTCAAGTTCCAGGGAGTGCCCGAGGTAGTCGATGGCCTCCAGGTCGTAGCCCTCCGGAACGTCGACCCCCTCGATCGGATCCTCGTTGAAGGCGTACCCCGCCGGCTCCACGCCCAGGGAGAGCGCCGCCGACAGCGTTGAGGACCACAGCGTCACCACGTTCTCGGGCTCGACCGGAATCTCCGTCTCCCCCAACGCGTGCTCGACCGTACGAGTCTCCCCATCCCCGGCGGTGTCCTCACTGTCCCCACCACCACAGGCGGTGACGGGCAGAACGACCGCGGCCAGTAAGACGATCCATCGGCGCATGGGGGCCTCTCGACACAAGGGGGTACACGAGTCCCCAACCACCAAAGATCAGGGCGAGGGTAGCCTAACCTAACTGGAGTGGCGCGGTAAAGGCGGGATGAGGCAAACGAGGGACAGGCCCGCTCCAAGCCTCCACCCCCACCAAGATTTCTCCACCCCCATCAGGGTTCCTCCACACTCAGCAGGAGGGTGTGCACACCCACCTGCTATAGCGGGGCGATCGGCACATCTGGATGGCCGAGCAGCCGTAGCGCGTCAGCGGACCTCGCGTCGTTCGCGGTGTACACCTCGAGACGATGGTCGGGGCTTTCGGGCTGGAGCCACACCTGGTAGTCGACGCTGAGGTCGCCAACGGCTGGGTGTTGTAGGTGCATGGTCCCCACGGTGCAGTCGGCGACGTCTCCCGCCGCCCACAGCGACGCGAACTCGCTGTTGCGCATGGTGAGTTCACCGATCAGCGCGGCGAGGTGTGCGTCGGTGGGGTATCGGCCGGCTGTGAGGCGCAGATAGGCGACGTGGATCTCGGCGAGTTCGTGCCAGTTGAGGTGGAGGTCCCGGGTGAGGCGGTCGAGGAAGAACCTGCGCGGGATGGAGGGCCGGCGTTCGGGGTCATGGGGTGCGTCGAAGTCGACGTCCTCGGCGAACAGGGCGTTGCCGGTGCGGTTCCAGGCCAGGACGTCGCCGCGTCGGCCCAGCACGATGGCGGGCGTGGTTTCCCCCAACGAGTGCATGAGGGCCAGCACCCGTGGGTGGGCGTGTTCGGTGGGTGGTTCGCTGAGGCCGGGCCTGGTGGGTCGCCGGCCGAGGTTGCGCAGATGCGCCGTCTCGACGTCGTCCAGTCGCAACGCGCGGGCGAGCGCGTCCAGAACCTGGGCGGACGCGGATTCGGCCTGCCCCTGCTCCAGGCGTGTGTAGTAACCGGCGCTCACTCCGGCGAGAAGGGCGAGTTCCTCGCGACGCAGGCCGGGGACACGGCGGGAGGCCCCGTACGTCCGTAGACCGATGCCTTCTGGGGTGACACGATCCCGGCGGTTCTTCAGAAATGTACCCAGACTCTCCATGGCTCCGACATTACGGCGTTGTCACAGGTCGTAGGTATCCCTGCCAGGTGTACCCACGCCAGGGGGATGGTTGTGCCGCATGGATTCGCACCATCGTCGGGGGCATGACGAAACACTCGCGACCCATCACTCCGTGGCGGGCCAGGCTCGGGCTCCTCGTGGTCCTCGGGCCGGTCCTTCTCGTGTCGATGGACGGATCGATCCTGTTCCTGGCGATGCCGCGCGTCAGCGAGGCCCTCGCGCCAACCGCCGACCAGGCCCTCTGGATTCTGGACATCTACGGATTCCTCGTCGGCTCATTCCTCATCGCGTTTGGAAACGTCGGCGACCGATTCGGTCGACTCCGGCTGCTGATGATCGGGGCCGCTCTTTTCGGCGTCGCCTCGGCGAGCGCGGCTTTCGCCCCCAGCGCGGAGTTCCTCATCGCTTCCCGCGCACTCATGGGCCTCGCCGGCGCGACTCTTCTTCCATCAGCGCTGGCGGTGCTCAGCGAACTGTTCCCGGACCCGCGCAAGCGCGCCCAAGCGATCGGGATCTTCGCGGCCGCTTTCGCGGCGGGATTCGCGATCGGCCCCGTCCTCGGTGGCGTACTACTGGAGTCGTTCTGGTGGGGATCGGTCTTCCTCGTGAACGTGCCAGTCATCGTGCTGTTCCTCGTGTCCGCCCCGATTCTGTTGGGGGAGGTCAGATCCACCGCGCCCGGCCGTGTCGACGCTCTGAGCGTCGTTCTCTCCGCGTCGGGGCTGCTGCTCGCGATCTACGGAGTCAAGAACGCCGCCGCGGAGGGAGTCTCTCCGTTTCCAGTGGTCGCGATGGTCACGGGAGTGCTCATCCTGACATGGTTCACTCGCCGGCAGTCGCGCCTGACGCAACCCCTGATCCAGTTTTCCCTGTTCCGGGACCGGGTCTTCACCATCGCGATTATCACCGGACTGTTGCCGTTGGCGGCCTGGTCATCGATCGCGTACCTGGCGGGCATGTACTTGCAGTCCGTCCTCGGCCTCGAGGTCCTGTTCGCCGCCCTACTTGCCCTGCCGGGAGCGGCGGTGCTGACAGCCACCTGCGTCATCACGCCGGCTGTCGTGGGACGAATTGGGAAGCGGACCGCGCTGATCCTGACCCACTTCTCCATCGCCGGAGGGCTGCTGCTGATGATTCCGGCCGGAGTCGGAGGCGGAACAGGCTGGTACGTCGCCTCCACCGCGGTCGCGGGCGTCGGGTACGGCATTTCCTTCGCCGTCGTCGCTGACACGGCTGTCGGAGCGGTTCCGGTCGAGCGGGCGGGTGCGGCGGGCGCGCTCGCCGAGACCAGCAACGAACTCGGAAACGCCCTGGGCATCGCGCTTCTCGGATCTCTCGCCGCCGTCATCTTCCGGATCCAGGGGCCGGAGCTCGCGCCCACGCTCGTCGACACGCTCCAGCTCCCGAGTCTCACCCCAGCCGCGGCGGCTCAGGCGAAGGCGGCCTTCGTCGCCGGGCTCCACACGGTCGTGGTGGTGGCCAGCCTGCTGCACCTCGCCCTCGGCCTCGTGTCCCTTCGGTGGTTGCCTCGACGGACCGGCGTGGCGGAACAGTCGGGTGCGTCGGAGGTACGACCGGAGCGGGGCCGGCGGTCGGTCACCGAAACGATGGGACGCCCGGCTGGTTGACGGAGGGGATTTCGCCTGGGATTGCCCCCTCGGGGCGCGAGACACCACGAAGCCGCCAGCGCGGCCCCCGGAATACGAGTGGAACAGTGGTGTTGACGAGACTGTGAAGAACATCGGATTCCTGTCTTTCGGTCATTGGACACCGTCGCCGCAGTCCCAGGTGCGTTCGGCCTCCGACGCGCTGCTGCAGTCGATCGAACTGGCGGTCGCCGCCGAGGAGGTGGGGGCGGACGGGGCGTACTTCCGGGTGCACCACTTCGCCCGGCAGTTGGCCTCACCGTTCCCGTTGCTCGCCGCGGTCGGCGCCCGCACCAGCCGGATCGAGATCGGTACCGGCGTGATCGACATGCGCTACGAGAACCCCCTGTACATGGCGGAGGACGCCGGCGCCGCCGACCTCATCGCCGGGGGACGGCTCCAGCTCGGGATCAGCCGTGGCTCTCCCGAGCAGGTCATCAAGGGCTACGAGTACTTCGGCCACGTGCCCGCGGAGGGCTCCACCGACGCCGACATGGCCCGCCAGCACACGGCCCGCTTCCTCGAGGTCCTCGACGGAGAGGGATTCGCGCGGCCGAACCCGCGGCCGATGTTCCCCAACCCGCCTGGGCTGTTGCGTGTCGAACCGCACTCCCCGGGGCTGCGGGAACGGATCTGGTGGGGCGCCGGCAGCCGGGCCACCGCGCAGTGGACCGGCACGCAGGGGATGAACCTGATGAGCTCCACCCTCCTCACCGAGGACACCGGTGTTCCGTTCCACCAGCTCCAGGCCGAGCAGATCCACCTCTACCGCGAGGCGTGGCGGGAGGCCGGACACACACGCGAACCCCGCGTCTCGGTCAGTCGCAGCATCTTCCCGCTGGTGAGCGACCTGGATCGGCAACTCTTCGGGCGCGAGACCCGGAGCACCGACCAGGTGGGCCACCTGGAGGAGGGCCTCGCCCGGTTCGGCAAGACTTATGCCGCCGAACCCGACAAGCTCGTCGAGGACCTCGCCCAGGACGAGGCCATCGCCGCCGCGGACACGCTCCTGCTCACCGTGCCCAACCAGCTCGGTGTCGACTACAACGCACACGTCCTCGACAGTCTGCTGCGTCACGTCGCCCCGGAACTCGGCTGGCGGTGACGCACGAGGGTCGTCCCCATTCCCTCAATGTACCCCCAGGGGGTACATTGAGGGAATGGGGACAGCGATTCGCCGCAGCGTCCGACAGGGCCGCGATCACCGACGCTACTGGGACCGACCACAGCGAGGTGAGCTCACCTACCTGGCGTTGGGGGACTCGGCGGCGGTGGGCGTCGGCGTCGGTGATCCCCGGCGCGGGTACGTGGGCGTGCTCGCGGACCGACTGGCGAAGGACACCGGGCGTACCGTGCGCACGGTCAACCTCGCCGTCAGCGGTGCCACCGCGGCGACGCTGCTCCGCGACCAGATCCCCCAACTCGCCGACGTCCCCAACCCCGACTTCGTCACCTGCGTGATCGGCGGAAACGACGTCGCCTGGGAGTGGTGGCGTCGATCCCACACGTTCGCCGACCCGCTACGGCGGATCGCGAGGCGGCTCCCGGCCGGCTCGGTCCTGGGGACGGTGCCCAGCTTCGGACACTGGCCCTACGAGGGATGGGCGCGCCGCGCCAACGGCGTGATCCACGAGGAGGCATACAGCAACGGCCACCTGGTCGCCGACCTGTACACCCCGACCCGGCGCCTGTGGCCCTGGCGGTACCGACACATTCTCGCCGGAGACCTCTTCCACCCCAACGCCGCCGGCCACACCCTGTGGGCCGACGCCATCTGGCCGCTGCTGAGCCCCCACCAAGCCGCCACCCACTGACCCGCGGCGCCGGCTACCCCCGCGAAACCCCCGGTCGGAGGACGTCGACACACGTCGCCAGTGCCGCTGAGGCGTGCAGCATCGCCACCCCCCGGTCCGTCAGCTTCGCCTGCCACGAGGCCAGCGCACCGGCCAGGGCGGTCGTGCCGCCCGCCCGCCGCACCTCCTGCACCACCGTGGTGATGTGCTCCAACGGGTAGCTTCCCCGCCGCAGTAGATGAGCCAGTTCCGCGTCGCGGACGTCGTCCGGGTGGAAGAGCCGGTGGCCACTGCCAGAATCCCGCTCTGGGACGAGGATCCCCGCCCGCTCCCAGTTGCGCAGCGTCGCCGGCGTGACCCCCAACCGGTGTGCGACGACCCGAATGGTGCGGGGCGGCGCGTCATGGCGGGGCGGCGGGGTGCCAGCGGAGTGGTCGGGACTCTCGGAGGTGAGGTCCCCGATCGCGACCTTGACCGCGTCGAGGGTCTCCCTGTCCCGAAGAAGCTGCGCGTGGCCCTCGTCGACCACCCGCATCGCCGCGTCGAGGTCGCCGCCGACAATCGCACGCATGATCCGCCCGCTCCGCGCGTAGCCGTGTGCGGGGACGAGCGCGAGGTAGGCGGCGAGAGCGGCGGCGTGCTCGTCGGTGTAGATCCGGTATCCGGCGGCTGTGCGTTCCGCGAGGGGGATGAAGCCGTCCCGCTCGTAGTTGCGGATCGCCTGGGTCGACACCTGGTGCCGGTGGGCGAGGTCTGACGGCCGCAACCTGTTCATCGGTTTGAGACTTTACCCGACTCACCCCAGGAAGTTTCCGAAAAAGCTTCAATCGATCTTTCAAGGATACGCTTAATAGGCATGACACAGGAGATTCATGACCTCGTCCCCGCTTCCGACCTGGTCGCTCTGGGGGAGC
The DNA here is from genome assembly GCF_018437505.1 of Spiractinospora alimapuensis. Taxonomy (NCBI): domain Bacteria; kingdom Bacillati; phylum Actinomycetota; class Actinomycetes; order Streptosporangiales; family Nocardiopsidaceae; genus Spiractinospora; species Spiractinospora alimapuensis. The sequence goes on from NZ_CP072467.1 coordinate 4,832,984, forward strand.
CGACTCACAGGGAACCGGCGTTTGGTGTCGTCCGCAACCACCTCTTCGCCCGATTGGTGGAGCGCGGGTTCCGCTCCATCGCGCTGGAGACCGACCGCGTGGCCGCGCTCGCCGTGCAGGCGTACGTCACCCACGGGGCCGGATCCCTGGACGCCGCGATGACCACCGGCTTCACGCACGGGTTCGGGGAGCTGGCGGCCAACCGACGACTCGTCACCTGGATACACCACCACAACGCGTCCCGCCCGGCCGAGGACCACGTGCACTTCTACGGATTCGACGTCCCCACCGAGATGATGAGTTACCCGAGCCCGCGCACCTGTCTGGAGTACGTGCGTGACTACCTGGGGGCGCGGGTCGAGCTCACCGGGCTGCTCGGGGACGACGACCGGTGGGGCCGCACCGAGGCCGTCCTCGACCCGCGTGCCTCCATAGGAGCCACGGCCGACGCCCACGCCCTGCACTCGATCGCCGACGACCTGCTCACCAGCCTCCACGCCCGCGCCCCGGAACTCGTCGCCACCACATCCCTGACCCGGTGGCGCGCCGCGAAGGTCCACGCCACCGCCGCACTCGACCTGCTGCGTATGCACCGACAGGCGGCCAAACCCGCGGACCCGAGCCTGCGACTGGAGGGGCTCAGTGCGGTCCGGGACGCGATCATGGCGCGGCACCTCGTGGACATCCGGACCTTGGAGGCCCGTCGCGGCCCCACGCTCGTCTTCGCGCACAACCGGCACCTCCAACGTCACCCCTCGACCTGGACCACGGAAGACGCAGCCATGCGCTGGTCCGGCGCGGGCGCCATCGTGACCACGGTGTGGGACGGCGGCTACACCTTCGTTCCGGGCAGCCTCGGCTCCAGCTCCGAGGTCGGCCTGGTGGAGCCCGCCCCCCACACCTTCGAAGGACGGCTACGGTCCGCCACCACACCCTGGAGCCTCACCAAACCCACCAACCTCGACGGCGCCGACGTCCGCACCGACACCACGCCCGACTACTTCCCCCTGGACCAGCAGACCGTCGACGCCGCCGACGCGCTGCTACACATCTCCGACGGCGCGGCGGCGGTGGCGGAGGTCGGGGCATAGGGGTCGACCCATCGCGCGCAGGACGTCAGGCAGGCCGGTAGGTCAGCAGGACGTTGCCGGAGCGAAAGCTTGTCGTCCGCCACAGCTCGAGCGGGATGCGCCGGCTCACTGTGGAGTACAGAGAACGTCCTTCGCCCAGGATGATCGGACTCACCAGGATCCGCAGCTCGTCGACCAGCCCGAGTTCCAGCAGGCTGGCGGTCAGGGTGACGCTGCCGAACAGCGCGATCTCCCTGCCCGGCCGTCGCTTCAACTCCGTGATCGTGGCGGTCAGGTCCTGGCCCCGGTCGATCGTCGTGTTGTTCCACTCGGCCTTGTCCAGAGTGGAGGACACGACGACCTTCTCCACACTGTTCATGAACGTGGTGACCTCGGGGTCCGCCTCGGTGGCGGTCGGCCAGTACGACGCCATGAACTCATACCCCACCCGGCCGAAGAGCAACGTGTCGATGTAGGCATCGCTCTGGTTGGCGAACTGGAAGTATTCCGCGTCGACGTTCGCCCAGTCGAACTCGCCGTTCGGTCCCGTGTAGTAGCCGTCGAGGCTGGTGACGACGTAGGAGTACAGCGTGCGCAAGATGATCACCGGTTTCTGTGTCAGTACGGGTCAGGTGCTGCTCGACATACTGATGTTCGAGTTCCTCTGTCTGGTTTGTAGACCTCGAACAGACCGGAAAGTGAGCGGCGCGCCGTGCGGAATCTTCCTCCGACAGCGTCAGGAGTTGAGAACCACCAGGTTGACGATGGCGTTGAGCGTGACACCGATACCGATGGCACCGACGGTCCATCCCACGGCCTTGGCGCTGTTGCGGGCGAAGAAGTCACTGATCCGCCGCAGGGTCGGCTCCACCCGCTCGTGCCCGACGACCCGGAGAATCGTGAGGGCGACCGCGGGCAGGCACATCACGACGCAGTAGCCGGCGAGCCCGAGCGCGAACCGCGGGGCGCCGAGGTCGGCGCTCGCGAGGATGCCGATGGCGACCAGGTAGGGCAGCATCGTGAGGACCTCCAGCGTGGCCGCGATCACGGCGAGCCGGGTCATCCCACCACCGGACCCGGTCTCGGTCATGGCCCGATCCCGCCACTGCGCGAGTCGTCCCGGCTGTCCTTGGGTCCTCTTGGCGCGGGCTTCGAGCCAGTAGCTCAGCGCCACGACGCCCAGACCGATGACCAACTGCGCGACCCGCATCGGTTGTTCCGGGAGGCCGTCGAACGTGCCCTGGAGCGTATCCAACGCGGTGGTGGCTCCTGCGGCGATGGCCACCCCGGCCACGAAGTAGAAGGCGCCGATGGTCACGAGGTACCGAGCCACGTTGCCGACTCGGACGCGTCCCGGGGTGAGCAGGAGCCAGAGTGGGATCAGCAGCGTGCCGAAGCTGGTGCTGTCGAGGAGCGAGAGCCCGAGCAGGCCCGCGACTATCGTCAGAGTCATGAGGGCATCTCCGGGGCAGTGAACAGACGGTCGAGGTAGGTGCGTAGTGCGGCCGTGAGCATGTCCCGGTCGAAGCCATCGGTCGTGATGACGGCGTGGAGGGAGAGCCCGTCGACGTACGCCATCAGGCAGCGCGACTCGAACTCCGGATCGATCCCCTTGGGCAGCTCGCCATGGCTGATGGCGCCGCCGAGCACCCGCGTGAGCCCGTCCATCAGTTCCTGGCTGCTCTCGCGTTGGATCCGCCCTATCTCCGGGTCGTGCAGGGATGCCTGCAGGAACGCCAACCACACCTGGAACTCTTGCTCGCGATCCTCGTCTACGGGGAACAGCGTGGTGACGAGTTGGCTGGCGAAGTCGCGCAGCGGAGCCTGAACTGGCACGTCCTGGATGCGTCGCGAGGCGCGTTCGTACACCACCTGCATGCCGAACCGTAGGAGCTCGGCGCGGGTGCGGAAGTAGCGCTGGACCAAGCCGACCGACACTCCGGCTTTGGCGGCCACGTCGCGCAGAGTCGTCGCGGCGAAGCCACGCTCGGCGATGGTGGCGAGCAGCGCGTCCGCCACCTGCTGCCGGCGAACTTCGGGGCTCTCGTGTTTGGCCATATAAAAATAATACACACTGCTTTTTTTGACGCAAGGCGCGTCGACAGGGACCGAACTCCCGCGGCGCTACCCTCGCCCAGCCCCTTGTGCGGTGCGTCGGGGGACCTGGGCGCTCTTCGTTCTCCGTGCCCGCGCCTGCGGGCGCCGTCCGATCAACCGACGGCCGCGACCTTGGTGTCCTTCGCGTCGTGTTGGTCGCCCTGGTTGGTCTGGCTGGTGAAGTGTGGCCGCAGCACGAAGAACCCCACGGTGAGGACACTGACCGCGATGATCAGCATGTTCTGGACCGTCATGCTGGACAGCGTGAACGCCACTCCGAGCGTCCCCAGGACGACGACGGTTCCCAGCACGTACGCGATCTTCTTCTGCTGCTCGGTCATGGTTCCAACCTTCGTTGTCGGCTCTCCGTCTGTGTCTCCAATACTTCCGGAGCCGGTGGGATCCCAGTAGACACAGCCGTCACCGGCGGACCGAATGTTGTGCACCGGTCGCACGTGACAGGTGTCATGGGGTCAGGGCTCGCGAAGTCGCGCGTTGACCAGCGACACCAGTTGTTCGGCCGCGGTCACGGTGTCGTAGGCGGGGTCGTTGAGTTGCTCGCCGACGATGGCGTCGACGGCGCCACCGATGATGATGGCCAGGGTGCGCGAATCCTCCAGGGGGCGGCCGACGGTGGCGTCTCGGGCGGCGTCGAGGATCTGGGCCAGGGCCTGCCAGCGTTGGGGCGGTTCGGCCGCGGTTCCCTCCTCGATCATCGACTCCACGATCATGCGGGTGTGGCGGGGGTTCTCGTTGAGGTACCCGACCATTGACCGGATGTAGGCCGCGGGGCCGTCGGCGACCGGGGCGGCTTCGACGGCACTGGCGATGCTCCCCGTGAGTGCGGTCAGGACGTGCTCGTAGGCGGCTTCCACCACGGCCGCCTTGGACGAGAAGTGGTACAGCACGGCCGCCTTGGTAATGCCGGCGCGCTCCGCGATCCGGGCGAGGGACGCGCCCGCGTATCCACGGTCGGCCACCAGCTCGATCGTCACCTCGACCAACTGTGCCCGCCGGGCCCGTTCCGTCAGCGTGCCCTGCCCCTCCGGAGCGGGCGTTGAACGCTTCGTGTTTGCCATGTCCCGAATTCTACCGTACGGTCAGATTATTAACCGATCGGTTAGCAGGCCAGGTAGGGGGAGTCATGGAAGACGAGAAGCAGAGTAGGCCGACGGGGCGACGGCGTCGGCGGTTGTTCATCGCCCTGGGGGTGTGCGTGGTGTTAGTGCTGGCCATGAGCTACGCCTCGCGGACACCATCACCCGTGGGGCACTGGACGAGCGCTGAGGGGCGCGAGGCCTTCCTGGCCCACTACGACGAGACGTTCGCGGACATGCCCAGCCCCGACGAGGCGCTCGACATCCGTACCGACTACGGGCTCGTTCGCGCCTACCACTTCGCCGGCACGGGTGACGCGGAGGCGCCGTTGGTGATGCTGCCGGGCCGGTCCTCCGCCTCACCAGTGTGGGGCGAAACCCTGAATCCGCTGTTGGAGATCGGTGACGTGTACACCATCGACCTGTTGGGCGAACCAGGGCTGAGCATCCAGGATCGGCCCATCGCATCCGATGAGGAGCAGGCCGAGTGGCTGGAGCAAACGCTCGAAGGACTTCCCGAGGACACGTTCAACGTGGTCGGGCTGTCCATCGGCGGATGGACGGCCGCGAACCTCGCCGTCCACACAACTGACCAGTTGGCCTCGATGACCCTCATCGATCCGGTCTTCGTCTTCGACGGAATGCCGCTGAAGACCATCTTCCGGTCCATCCCGGCGGCGAGTTCGTGGATGCCGAAGTCCTGGCGGGACGGCTTCAACTCCTACACCGCCGGTGGCGCGCCCGTCGAGGACGAACCCGTCGCCGAGATGATCGAGGCGGGAATGAAGCACTACGCGCTCAAGCTGCCGCAACCCACCCTGATCGCCGAGGACCAGCTCGCCGACCTCGACATCCCCGTCCTGGCGATCCTCGCGGGCGAGTCCGTGATGCACGACTCCGAGAGCGCCATCGCCACCGCCGAACGCGTGCTTCCCAACGGCACGGTCCAGGTCTATCCCGACGCCTCACACGCGGTGCACGGCGAATACCCAGAAGAGGTCGCCGCCGACATCGCGGAGTTCGTCCGCGCCCAGACGTAGCGACACCGAACTTCCGGTGTCCCACCAGGCACCCGTCCCGCCTGGTGGGACACCGGAGTCGGCATCAGCGGTTGGCGTGGGACCTCCGGCCGTAGACCAGGGTCCGCAGCAGCACCTCGGCAGGGCCGCGCCGATTGTGTCTGCGCTGGACCTCGGCAAGGAGCACCGACGCCGACCATGTGGTCACCGCCACGACCACGGCGGTCGCCGCCGTCGCGTGCGCACCGAGGCCGAGGCCGTACGGCGCGAACACGATGGTGAACACGACGCTCTGGAACAGGTAGCAGCTCAGAGACCGTTCACCCACCGCCGCGATCGCCGACGTCACCGGACCGGTCGAGGAGGCGGGACTGGCGTCAGTCTCGTCGTCCGTCCGTCGCGTCAGCCACATCGTCGACAGGGCGATGAGGGCCGTCCAACCCGCACCTCCCACCCAGCCCGAGAGGTCGTGCACGACCCACAACATGCCCTCCAGCACGGGCGAGGGCGCTGGTACGAGTCCGGCCCCCACGAGCGCCACCGGAACACCACCGACGATCGCCGTTGCGATCCCAACCGTCCCCGTCCAGGTGAGCAGAGTCCGGTGGTCGTTCGGGCGCTCGAGGATCTGGCGGCGGCCGGCCCACATGCCCACCAGCAGGGGCGGCATGACAGTCATCAGCAGAGTCACGGGGGTGTAGAGCGTCCACTCTCCCAGTCGCTGCGTGCTCGCGGCGAGGAAGCTGCCCTCCACCAGGGACGGCGCGGCGGCAGCGGCCTCTTCCGGAGTCTCGGACGTGGCGGACGCGGCGTCGGCGAGCGTGAGCACGACGAGTGCCACCGTCGACACCACGGCGAACCCTCCCGCGGACCACAGCAGGACTCGGTCGCTGGCCCGGAGGAACCCGACGAACAGGAGCAGCCCGAGGCCGTAGGCGCCCACGATGTCGACCGGCAGGAACACGACGCCGTGGACCAGGCCGATCAGGAGCATCCAGAATCCGCGGCGACGCAGTACCGCACGCGCGTCGGCCCACTCGCCCCCCGCGTCCATTGTTCGACGCAGGATCCATGCCGTGCCGTATCCGAACAACAGGGAGAACAGCGGTATAGCACGCCCGTTCACGAGTGTGCGCTGCACGAACAGCAGGATCTGGTCGACACCTCCCTGGATGGTGTCGACGTGCGTGAGGAAGAACTGGGCGTTCACCAGTGCGATGAAGAGCAACATGAACCCCCGAGCGAGATCGGGGATGACGGCGCGCTGTCGGCGAATGGGACCGTGCGTCGGTGCGGGCGGGGACATTGGTTTCCTCCGGGGCATCATGGGGATGACGGGAAACCTACGCAGTCCGCGCCATACCGCCCATCCCCCTAACCCGAATCCTCAGGTGGGCCCAGCACCACCCCCACACCCGCCCGAACATGCGAGTGGGCCTCCTCGTCAGGTTTTCTCCACCCCCATCAGTGCTTCGCCGCCCTCATGGTTTGGGGTGCACAACCACGGGCTGCGGTGGGGGTGAATCCACCCATGGGTGGAGACGAGAAGCGAGAAGGCGACGGGCGCTCCCCAGAGTCGTCCTCTAGTAACCGCTAGTAGCGAAGTCGCGCGGACGGTTGCGATTCGTGGGGAAGCTTGGCGAAATTTCACGGAATGTGGTTCGTCTGAAGGGGTTTTCATTCGATTTGATTTCCGTAGTTGACTTCTCGAGGGAATGCACCTTTTTCGTTGGCGGTGAGGGGGTGGCGTCCGTCGCTGAAAAATGATCATTTGTCGAAGATCGTTGGTGGGGTGTGTGGTGGTTTCCCCTGGTTACTTGGGTGATGGGTGTGAATGATCGAATGGTCTGTCGGTTCTTGATCGTCGCTGGGTGTGGTTGGGAATAGTCAGGAGTTTGAGCTGGGTCTCAATGTCCCTGAGTGGCGCTAGTGTTCGGCATATTCGGTCGATGATGACGAAATATTGGAGATTCTTGTGGGTCTCACTTCCCCTGACCTGCGCCACAAGGGAAAAGAACGCGGCCTGAAGGGTGCGCACTATCCGGCCCTCTGCCATGGTGCGGACGTCGCCGCGGTGGCGATCGTGGTGTGGCGGCGTTTCGTCGCTCCCGGGTTACGCGCCACCATCGCCGGGGCGATGGGGGTGACGGAACGCGAGGCCGAGAGGATCATCGCGTTCTGGGCCGCGCTACATGATGTCGGGAAGGTCGAGCCGCACATGCAGCGCAAGCTGAAGGCGCGGCTCCCGTCCAGCTATCCGGCTCCAGCCGGAAAACCCGTCCCGCACGACAGGGTCGGCTGTCTCTGGCTGACGGTAGCGCTGGTCGAGGCCGGGTACCCGTCGCCGACCTCCGATGACCCGCTGACTCACCTGGTCGCGCAGATGCTGGGCGGCCATCACGGGCGATATACCGCACAGGTCTCTTCTCGCGGTGATCTGCGTACCACCATCGACCTGCCCGAGGACATCTGGGACGAGCAACGGTTCGCCTACCTGGCCGCCATGCGCGACCTCCTAGGCGACCCACCGCGTCCGCCGGCACTCGACCCGACGACCGCAGTGCTCGTCACCGGCATTGTCGTGCTGTCCGACTGGCTGGCGAGCCAGGAGCACTTCATCCTGGAGCGCGTCCCCGCCTCACTCGACGACTTCGACCTGCGGACCCACTTCGAAGGAGTTCTGCGGCGAGCCCCCAGTCTTCTGACCGAGGCGGGACTGGACCGCCTTCGTACTCCGCCGGCGAGCTTCGCGGAGACGTTCCCGGACATCTCCATCCCCCACGCCTTGCAGCAGTCCATCGCCACGCACCTGCCAAGGCTCGTCACAGACACGCCGGGCTTGTTGATCGTCACCGCCCCCACCGGTGAAGGCAAGACCGAGGTCGGGCTCTTCGCCTCTGACCACATGGGGGAGGCGTGCGGTCGCCCCGGACGCACCTTCCTCCTGCCGACCATGGCCACCGCGAACAGCATGCACACTCGGGTGCGGGACTTCGTGAGGCGGCGCGCCGACGCCCCTGCCCCGTTGATGAAACTGCACTCGATGGCGTGGCTCGACCAGGAGTTTCTTCCGGCGTCTCCCAGACCCGACTCCGCCATCCTCAGCAGCGACGAGTTCGACGCTGCCCTGGCGCCCACCCAGTGGCTCTATGGGGGACTCCGGGCGCTCCTGGCCTCCTGGGGTATCGGAACGTTCGACCAGGCCCTGCTCGGAATCCTCCCCACCCGGCACAACGCGGTGCGGCTGTTCGGCCTGGCCGGGGGATCCGTGGTCGTCGACGAGGCGCACGCCGTTGACCCTTACATGCGGTTGGAGATGGAGCAGCTCCTGCGCTGGTTCGGCCGGTTCGGCGTCCCGGTCGTGTTGCTGTCCGCGACGCTGCACCGTTCCGTTGCGGATGCCTACGCACGGGCCTACCTCGAGGGCCAAGAGGCGAAACTGCCACGCTCGCTGCCGGGGCGGCGGGGAAAGAAGTCGGGTCGCGAACCCGTGGTGGGCCACCTCAACTATCCCGGCTGGGTGTGCGTCACCACAGAGGACAACACTCCGGTGGTGACGCACAACCCCGAACCGATCACCGTCACTGAACGACCGGCACTCACCGTCACCACCACATTCGTCCCGCTCCGCGAGCACCCCAGCCCCTACGGCAACAAGACCGACCACGAACTCGATCGCGTCGCCGCACTCGGTGAGCAGCTCGCCCCGGTGTTCACGTCCGGGGGCTGTGCCGCGGTGATCTGCACGACCGTGGCGGAAGCGCAAGCCACCTACGAGCTCGTGAAGCAACTTCGCCAAGACGTGGGCGCGAGTACCACCGAGCTGCGGCTGCTACACGCACGGTTTCCGCAACGGCAGCGGGACCGCATCACAGAGGAATTGGTCTACCGCCTGGGCCGTGATGGAGCAAAGGATCGGCCCGCATCGATGGTTCTGGTGGCGACGGCGATCATCGAACAGTCTCTCGATATCGATGTCGACCACATGATTACTGACCTCGCCCCGCTCGCGCTGCTCCTCCAGCGGGCGGGGCGGTGTTGGCGGCATGAGGCCTGGCGTGTGGCCGACAAGGACGTGCCGGTGTTCACCCGTGGCCCCTTTACCGAGCCTCGGGTCAGTGTGCTCACACCTGAGGAATTCGTGGACAAGGAAGAGCTCCCCGGTGCATGGCGCGCCATTCACGGTACGTCGCTGCTGGTCCGAACCACCAATCTGCTACGCGAACACGGGGAGAAGGTCCGAATCCCCGAGGACGTCCAGGATCTGGTGGAACAGGTCTACGACGCCGATCGCATCCGGGCGAGGGACGAGGCGGAGTATGAGCGTATGGCCAAGGAGACGGCTGAGCGTCAGCAGGGAGAGGAAGCGATCGTGCCCACGCCGGCCGCCCTGGACTATGGTGCTGACCTGCTGCGTATGAACAACGGAACGCTCTCCGACGAGGCGGTCACCACCCGCCTCGGTGCCGACTCGGTCCGCGTCGTGTGCTGCTTCCGAGACCCCGATGGGACGCTGTGGGCGGACCCAGAGGCCACCCAGCTCCTCCCTGGAGCCGAGCCCGAACGCACCCGCCCCCTCACCCGCGACGAGGCCGCGACCGTGATGAGCCTCAGCATTCCGGTGCGCGGCGGCAAATGGCAGACGCGGCTCAGCGACGCGGACCTGACAGTTCCCACCCCGTGGCAGAACCGCCCGCAACTCGAACGCGTACTCCTCCTCCCCCATCCCGTGACCGAACCCGGCCATCCCACCCCCGCCTCCCTCGGCGGAAGGTCCTGGTTTCTCGACCCTGAGCTGGGGCTCAGGGTCGATGTTCCCGAGCGTCAACGACACTGAGGCGCCGTGGGTCCACCCGTCGCCTTGCGAATAAATGGTCGGGCGGCTATGGTCTGTGACGCTGGACTCCTCATCCAGAAAGGAGCGGCGTGGTGCGAGGCGTCATCACCACACATGACCTGGTGGTCTGGGGTGCTGGAGGTAGCGGGGGATTGCTACTGGGGGTGATTATCGGCTTCCTGGCGGCTTTGGCGATGCTGTGAGCTGTGCTCCGCCCCCAGGGGCGGAGCACAGACCACCCCCACGTGCGTGGGACTCGCTCCCGGGTCAGGTCGTATGTGCCGCCCGTCGCCGGTCCATCACCGCGTGCGCGGTGCCCTCAAGGTTAGCAAGACCTTACTGGTGGCACGGAAGAAGCGACAGCTCAATTCGGGTCTCTTCGCGTGGCGGCCAATCTGGACCGGGTGAATCGGTGGAGATTTCCCCAATCTCCTGACAGTGCCACCGGTTTCGCGATATCGTGAAATGAATTAACAAGATCCACCCCACGATGAGCCCCTCCTGCTCTCGTCCCGAGATTCTCACCCCTTGAGTCACTGCCAGGGAGAGACACCCGATGTTCAATCTCGCCACATCCGGATTCGTGACCCCGCAGGGGCTCGATGGCACGGTCGACGCTCCGATCGGCCTGGAGGCACTGCTTCGCGACGCCCACAACTACTCGGGAATGGAGCTCCCGCTTCCCCCGGCGATGGCCGGTTTGTACCGGATCCTCGCGCTACTCGCCGCTCGCGTCACCGGATTGGACGACTACGACCGGGAGCACGAGTGGCAGGTCGCGCGCGACCAGGTATTGGCCGAAGGGGCGTTTGACGCCGAGGCGATCACCGCCTACTTCGATGACTACCGGGACCGATTCGAGCTCTTCGACGCGAAGCGTCCGTGGGGACAGGACCCGCGCTTGCGGGATGAGTGTGACAAGTCGTCCGGCATCAACAAGCTGGTGTGGGGAAGACCAGCCGGGCGGACCCAGGTGTGGCTTCGCCACGTTGACGACCGAGAGGCCCGGCCCGTGCCCGCGGCAGAGGCTGTGCACCACCTGATCGCCACGCTTTACTACGGCCCTTCCGGTCTGTGCTCCCGGCGAACCGCGAACGGTGTGACCGCGGGTAATTCCGCCGCCGGACCACTACGGGGCGCGCTGTCCATCCATCCGGTCGGACGCACGCTGTTCGAGACGATCGTGCTCAACATCCCCTTCGTCAGCAGCGAGATCGAGGGCGATCCCGCGTTCTGGGAGCGAGACGAGCTCCGTGATCCCACCTTCGCCCCCGACCCCGGCAACGGTCTCGCCGGCGTTCTCACCAACCAGGTACAGCACGCCGTCCTGCTGTATCCCTCCGATGATGGGCAAAGCGTCGTCGACGCGACCGTCACCTGGGGGGCGCGCCCCCCGCGAGACGGTGCCACCCCCAAGAATCCCGATCCATTCCAGGTGTACGTGACCACCAAGGACGGCCGAGAGTTCGCGCGGTCCGCGGACGCCAGCCGTGCGGTGTGGCGGGATGTGGACCCGATCCTCCAGGACACCGAGCGCGACGCCGGCAGGACCACCCGACCGAAGATCATCACGACCTTCAGCCGCGCCCTGCGCGGACGCCCCGACCTCCGCATCCAGGTCTTCGGCTTCGACCAGGACCGTCAGGCGCGGGACAAGGCGTGGTTCACCGCCGAAACACCACCGGTACTCCACTGGCTTAGCGCTGAACCCGAGCAGGCGGGCGATGACAAGAAAGTTAGTCGGGTCCTCAATCACCTCCGTGCGGCCACCGACGCCGCTGAGGACACAGGTTGGCAACTGGAACGCACCCTGACACAGGTGGGGCGGGAGTGCGGGTTGGTCGGCGGATCCACCGGTGGCGACCGCGCCCCGTGGAACGAACTCAGTATGGCCCGGTACTGGCGCAGGGCGGAGGCAGTGTTCTGGGACGCGGTCACCGGTGACGCTCCCGTGACCCCGAATCGGTTCATCTCTGTGGCGCTTCAGGTCTACGACACGGCCACCGACGACTACCGACACCGTCCACGGGTGGCTCGCGCGGTGGCTCGCAACGTCGGCTCCCTTTACCGCAACTGGGTTACCGAACCCACCATTAGCAGCGAAGCGACGGAAGGGCGGAACGAATGAGTCAACCTCCGGAACGCGAGGTGTTTCAGCGGCGGATCAAGACCTTCGTGGAGGACATTAGTGAGGTCGTGGAGCACCGTTCGCGAGAGCGCGCCGCGCTGCGTCGTTCCCTGGGCGGTGACCCCAGCAAGATCGACGAGGTGCATCCGATCGCACGTCGAGTGGTCGTCCCACACATCGCCTCTGATGACTGGCGCCCGCGTGAACGCGCGTTTTACACCGTGGCTTCCTTGATCGCCGCGCAACCTCGCAAGCGTCAGCTGGACCTGAAGTCCGACGGCGACGAGGCCGTGCCGATGGGGGAGGTACCGCCGGAGCAAGAGGAAACACCGGTTGACACATCGCGCGGGGAGGACGGAACGCCCGAGCGCGAAAAGCGCCTCAGACGGAACCTCGGCGCCGCACTCGCCAACGCGGCGGTGGATCGTGCGAAGGCCGCGCACGGTATCCGCCTTGATGACGATCCGAAAGCAGTTCGCTCCCCTGAGGAGGACCGGCTCCATCTCCTTTGTCGGCAGGACAACGACGGTCTGCACCGATTCATCCCCAAGGTGACGCGCCTCTTGCGTGCCCGGGACCGGACTCCCGACTGGGAGGTCCTCACAGAGGACCTCGCCTATTGGAGTGGTCGTGGCCGGGACATCGTGGCCAAGAACTGGCTCGACGGCTTCTACCGAACCCTCGAGGCCAGGAAGCGGTACGAGCTGAAGAAGAACGACGACACCAAACAGACGACGACCCCCGAAGAGGACAACACATGAGCAGCGCCGCGTATCTCGACATTCACGCCCTGCAGACTCTCCCGTACTCCAACGTCAATAGAGATGATCTTGGTGCCCCGAAGACACTTGTCCTGGGCGGCAAGGAACGAACCCGTGTCTCCAGCCAGAGCTGGAAGCGCGTGGTGCGCCACCAGGTGGAGGAACGACTCGCCGATCCCACCTACCGCACGCGTCGCTTGATCGCCGCAGTCGCTGAATGTCTGGGAGAGAAGCACGAGTGGTCGGAGGAGCTCGCGCTCCAGGGCGGGGTTGAGGTCGTGCGCGCCATGGGATCGAAGGGGGTGAAGATCGAACCGCCGAAGAAGAACAGTGACGGCAAGCCCGATCTCACGATCCCGCGCGACACCTCGGTGTTGTTCTTCGTCCCCCCATCGGCGGTGGAGGCACTCGCTCACCTCGCGTCCGAGCACCCGGACGAGATCACGGCGCAGTTGAACGCCAAGAAGCCCAGCTCCAAGGGTGTACTCCCCACCGCGGAGATCGAGGAAATCCTCGCAACGCGCAACGCCTCGGTCCGGCTGTTCGGGCGGATGATGGCCGAGCTCCCCTCCAGCCACGTCGACGGCGCGGTGCAGTTCGCGCACGCGTTCACGGTGCACAGCACCAACATCGACGTCGACTTCTTCACCGCCGTTGACGATCTCCTTGGGGAGGGGGAGACGGGCAGCGGTCACATGAATGAGGGCATGTTCGCCGCCGGCACGTTCTACCGTTATGCCAACATCAACCTGTCCCAGCTCGCCGCCAACTCCGACGGCGACATCGGCACCGTGAAACAACTCGCTGGTGAGTTTCTGCGGGCGTTCATCGACACCGTCCCTAGCGGGAAGCAGAACGCCACCGGCGCCACTACCGTCCCCGAACTGGTGCACATTGCGGTGCGCGGCGACCGACCGGTGTCCTTCGCCGGTGCCTTCGAGCAGACGGTCGAGGGGCACCGGGGCCACATGGCCGATGCCCAAGGGGTGCTCAGCTCCTACGCCGCTGACCTCGCCAAGGTGTGGTGGCCGGACACCGTCCTGTTCAGCGGACACAGCCGGTTTGGTGAGGCCATGGAGCTCTCCGGGCTGGGCCAGGAAGTCGACGGCTACCCACAACTGATCCAGGCGGCGCTCGGCGCGATCACCGACGGTGGACCGCGGGGAGCGTCCCGGTGACCGGGCTGCTGCTGCGCCTCGCGGGACCCATGCAGAGCTGGGGCGAGGACCGCGTCTTCGGCCGGCGAAACACCTTGCGGCACCCTACCCGCTCCGGACTGATCGGTTTGTTCGGAGCGGTGCGGGGGGTCCCTCGGGGCGGCAGCTTCGCCGAGTACGACGACATCACCGTCACGGTGCGGATCGACCGTGATGGCCTCTACATGTCGGACTATCAGACGGCCGGGGGCGGCCTCCCTGCGAACAGGACCGCCCCCATGGCTGGCGGCGGGTACCGTGACCGCAGCACCGCAACGATCCAGACCTGGCGTCCCTTCCTCGCGGACGCGGTCTTCACGGTGGCGGTGACCGGCCCGGAGTCGGTCATCCGGCCCACGGCCGAAGCCCTGGAGGCTCCCTTCTGGCAGCCTTACCTGGGGCGGCGCTCCTATCTGCCGGAGCAGCCCATGCTGCTGCGCTCCGGTGTCGCCGACCCGGCTGACGCCCTGCGCACCCGCCTCCCTCTTCCGCCTCAGCGCGACCGCACGACAGGCGTCGAATTCATCCACGAACACCCCCTCGAGGACGCGTCCCGTCACCACACCCGCACGTCCGTGAAGGATGTTCCGCTCCCCGACCGCATCGGCGACGGAGTGGAACGATCCTTCGCGACGCGGGACGTCGTGGTCACCACCGAAGCGCTCCCCGAGGAACTCCACCACGACGAGCACGAGGCGTACCGAAAGGCCTTGCGCGCCTTCATCCTGGAGGGACGTTAGACATGCGCCTATTGCTCAGCAAGATCTCCATGAGCCCCCACCGCCTAGGAGTCCAGTTCGCCCAGGCCGGCGACCACCACCGCATGTTGCTGAAAGCCCTGGACACCGCGCTCGGGCCCACCCAGTCGACCACCCCACGCGCGGACGCCGGACTGCTCTTTCGGGAAGAAATCACTCGGCGTGGGTGGTCGCTGCTGGTCCAGAGCCAGCTGCCCCTCGATGGCGATCAGCTCGGTCCCGGCTACGCGCTGGATGGCACCCGCGACATCTCTCCCATCCTGAATCACCTGCACGAGGGACGTCGAGTGCGGTACCGGGTCGTCGCCGCGCCCATCCGGCGTCTCGGCAAGACCGACAAGCCCCGTGACCTGATCGGTGCGAACGGCGAACGGCTCCCGTCCGGGGAGATCACGATCCCGCTGCGGGGCCGTGCCGCTGAACAGTGGTGGGTCGGCAAGGCCGAGGCCGCAGGACTGATCCCGGAGAGCGTGTTGTCGCGTCCGGTTGGCAACGCGGTCGACAACCGCCGCAGGAACGGCAGGAAGCCGGTACGCCTGCCCGCCGTGTGTTTCGAGGGCACCGCTCGGATCCGCGACGGGGCCGCAGTGGGGACGGCCCTCGCCCACGGCATTGGCCGGGGAAAGAACTTCGGACTGGGGCTGCTCAGCCTTACCTCAGGAGAGTGAGCACATGTCAGGTTTCGACCCCCGAAGGGACCTCAACCGTCCTACGCTCGCGATGCTGCCCCGCGTCTCGGACAACTTGTCCTTCCTGTTCGCCGACCGGGTACGCATCACCCAGAACGACACCGGTGTCCATGCGGAGACCACGACCGAGGACGACCGAATCCAACGTGTCGCTCTCCCCACCGCGTCGATCGCCTGCCTGATGTTGGGGCCTGGCGTTTCGATCACGACCCCCGCGATGGCGACGTTCTTTCGCCACGGAACCACCATCGTCACCACAGGAGCAGGCGGCATCCTGTACTACGGCGCTCTGCAGTCCCGTGAGAAGTCCACTACGTGGCTACAGAAGCAGGTCAGCGCCAGCAGCGATGAGAAGCGGCGAGAGCGGGTCGCGCGGGCTATGTACGAGATGCGATTCGGCGACGAGCCCTTTGACGGAGTGTCCATCGCGGAGCTACGCCGGATGGAGGGCCGGCGAATGCAGGCCCTGTACAAGTCCTACGCCACCAAGTACAAGCTGAAACCGTTCCGCCGCACGTTCAATCCCGAGGAATGGGACACCAGCGATCCGGTGAACCGCGCGTTCTCGTCCGCGAACTCCGCCCTGTACGGCGTAGTGCATTCCGTCCTCGCCCACCTCGGCCTCTCGCCGGCAGTGAGCTTTGTTCACCAGGGGAAACAACACTCGTTCGTCTACGACATCGCGGACCTCTACAAACATGAGACCACGATCCCCCTCGCATTCTCCCTGCACTCCTCGTCCGAGCCCGATCGTGACGCCCGCCGGAGTCTGCGTTCCCAGTACCGCCTCTACCGGATGATCCCGCGCATCATCCAAGACACGCAGCTTCTGCTCTCCCTCGATGATCCCGATTTCGAGGACCGGTTCGAGGAGGAGGTCCCGAAGAACTGGCGCGTCACCGACCTGTGGGATCCCGAGACAGGATCGGTGGCCGGCGGGGTGAACTACGGTCGCGAACCGTTCCCCGACGATCCTGACTCACTCGAGAGGGACTGATGGGCGCAATGGTGGTGATCACAACGACCGCGGTCCCTGACAGCCTGCGGGGTGCCCTGTCCCGATGGATGGTAGAACCCGCCCCCGGCGTGTTCGTCGGCACCATGAGCACGCGGGTCCGGGAAGAACTATGGGCCCGGGTCGAGGAGTCCATCGAAGACGGGGCGGCGACGTGCATGCATCCGGCAGACAACGAACAAGGATTCGACCTGCTCACCGCAGGTCAACGCCGTCGTGAGGTTGCCGATTGGGACGGCATCCAACTGATCCGTTTCAATCCGCTCGATTCACCAGGACCCGAGGACCCGAAGGATCTCCAGGGCGGTTGACCGCCTCCGCCCCAGCCCTCGGCCGTTCGCCTAGCTAGGTGGCGGCTGGGGCGGAGGCTGCGCCGGCCCCGGCGGCTGTTGTGTGGGGGGTTGGGCGTAGGTCGGGTGAGTTGGTCCGTTGGGGGGTGGGGTGTGGCCGTGTGGGGGGTGCCACGGGGTGGGGTGTGGCTTCGGGGGTGCGGCGAGGCCGCGGATGAGGAGTACGACGCCGACGCCGCTCAGCAGGAGTCCGATGAGGCCGGTGGGGAGTGCGACGATCAGCCCGAAGCCGATGAACGTGGGCATCAGGACCGCCAGGATCAGTGCCACCAGCCCGACGAGCCCGAGCATGATGCCCGAGATCAGGAGTACGGTGTTGACCTGTCGCCGCGGTCCGGTGGGGTGGGCCATCCGCGTCCTCCGCTCGCTGTGCGTACCCCGTCAGGATGCCAGCGGCAACGGCGACGGACAAATGGGTCCGGCGACGGAGAGCCATTAGTGAGAGGGGGCGGCGTGGCTGACGCCGACGGCATCGGTGTCGACGAGGGAACGCGGACGATGCTCCTGTTGATGCCCCGACTGGTGGGACGGGCGAAGCGAACGCCACCGCCGGAACCGCTGCGTTCGTTCGACCTCGCCCCCCGCCACCTGTCCGTGCTCGCCTACCTGCTCTTCGACGGTCCCCTCACCGTCAACACCTTGGCCGCGCGCCTGGAGGTGGCACCCACGACGGTGAGTCTGATGGTGGGGGACCTCAGCCGGAAGGGCGTGCTGGAACGCCGGGAGGACGACGCCGACCGACGCCGCACCATCGTGCACATCGCCGACGCGCATCGCCCCGCGGTCGAGGAGTGGCTTTCGGCGAGTGCCCGCGCCTGGCGTGAGGTGCTCGCCCCTCTCACCCCAGGGCAGCGTCGGCTGGTCGTCGACACCCTGCGTGCTTACGAGGAAGCGCTCACCGACGCCGACGACTGAGTCTCGCGCAGCCCGTTTGCGCCCCCGCGCCGCAGCCAGAACCACGCTCCCGCGATCAGCACGAGCATCGCCCCTGTGGCCGGCAACCCCTCGAACAGGCCGGCGAAACCAGCGCCTCCCGCGTAGTGCGAGGGCTCCGCGATCACGAGCACGACAAGCCCCATGGCCTCGCTCTGTCCCAGCCACTGGCCTACTCCGTCGGGCACGGTGATCGTGAACAGGAACCAGGGAAGGATCAGCACCGCCGCGTGGAACGCGGTCGCCGCCCACAGGTTTCCGCTGCTCAGCGTGATGAGCGCCGCGAACACCGACCACAGGAAGATGTTCAGCATCAACACCCAGTGCGGTTCGTGCAGCGTGGATCCCGGGAGCAGGATGGCCAGGTTGAAGAAGTGGAACGCGGAGAAGCAGACCGACGAGACCAGGACCCCCGCCAGCACTCCCCAGCGGGCGCCGACCGCCTGCAGCATCCACCCTCGGAAGAGCTGCTCTTCGATCCCGATCATCACGACGCGCATGAGAAGCATCAGCGTGCCTCCGATGAACATGCCGGCCGCGCCGTCCGGACCGAAGTCGCCGACCCGGTCCACCGAGGCGATGCCCGACGCCAACGCGATCCCGTACCAGCCGACGATGAAGGCGACACCCCACACCGTGCCCCAGCCGAGCCCTCTGAGCGTCATCCAGCCGAAGCCGAGCCCGGTCGACCGGAAGAACGTGCGCCGTTCGTACCACCGCAGCCACACGAACAGCACGACGTAGGGGAATACGTAGCCCAGCGGAATGGCGACGAGCTCCAGCAGGAACAGGGAGTCCGGATCCTCGACCCCCGCCGACAGGCGGTCCATGAGTGGGCCGACCATCAGCATCGACGGCAGGAGGCCCAGCATGTAGAAGATCTGGGTCAGTGGGATCGTGGCCAGTGGATGGGTGGCGCGCACGCCGGATGAGCCGGCACGGATGAACTCGTCGCCGATCGTGCGGCGTGCGGGCGGAGGGTGGGAAACCATGCCGGAACGGTAGGCGCGCCATGACTCCGGGCACATCGCGCCAGAGAACGACTCGGGTCACGCCGTGGGTCATGTCGGAGTACGTGACTAGGACATGACCCCCGTGGGGATGTGTCCCCGTGACGCCGGTGCTAGCTTCGGCGCATGAGCGCGGGAGACGACGGGGGAGCGCGGGGCCTGGACCAGTGGGTCACGCTGAGCGGCGATGGAGGCCGCCCACCGGTGCTGGTGCCGATGTTCTGGGGCACCTTCGTCGCCCACGCGGTGTTCGGTCTCTACACCGTGGTCGCCGAGCCGGAATCCCGGTTAGCGGGGGTGGACGCTTCCGGACCGCTCGAGCTCATGGAGGCCGGACATCTGCTCGCCTTCATCCTGACCGGGGTGTTGTGGCCGTTCCTCAACTGGTCGGTGCGTCCGGTGGGACGACGCCCGGTCGTTCTCAGCCTGGCCTTCTTCGCCAGCGCGTTCCTGATGGTGCTGACGTCAGGTGGGACCACGGTGTTCATCCTGGCCTGCCTGGGCTTGGCCAACGTCACCCTCGTGCTGGGCCCACGGGTAGCGGTCGCCTGCGCGGTGCTGTTCTGCCCCGCCCCCATCGTGTTGTTCGTCGCGCGGGGAGACTGGATGAAGGGGGTCCTGGAGGCGTCCCTCTTCCTCTGTCTGAACGTGGCGGTGATCCTGGTGTTTCGGGGACTCATCGCCGCACGGGAACGTGCCCGGCACACGCGTCACCTGCTCGTCGACCTCGAGGAGGCACACGCGGAGCTTCGTCGTTACGCCGAACGCACCCGGGAACTCAGCGTCGCCGAGGAACGGGCCCGGATGGCGCGGGAGATGCACGACTCCGTCGGGCACTACCTGACGGTCATCAACATGGGTCTCGCGAACGCGGAACGATTCCGCCGTGCCCGTCCCGACCAGGCGTGGGAGGAGGTGGCCGATGCCAAGCGCCTCACCCAGGAGGCCCTCGCCGACACCCGACGGTGGGTGCGCGCCCTACGCCCCTTGAGTCTGGAGGGGCGCGCCGGCCCGGAGGCGATGCAGGCCCTGGCCTCCGCCTTCTCCGGCAGTGGGATGGACGTCGCGTTCTCCACCTCGGGGGAGTGGCCGGGCCTGGGAGAGGAAGCCGAGCTGGTGTGCTACCGAGTCGTGCAGGAAGGACTGACCAACGCCGCGCGCCACTCCGCGGCATCGCGGGTTTCCGTCAGCGTGGAGTGCGTGCCGGACCGGGTCACCGTCACCATCGCCGACGACGGCCGCGGGGCGCCGGAGGAGGCCACGGAGGAGGGGTGGGGAATCAGCGCGTTGGGCGAGCGTCTCGCCGCGGTGGGCGGCGCCCTGACCACTGGGAACCGGGACGAAGGTGGTTTCTTCCTCCGGGCGGAGCTTCCCACCCCGCACGACACCGCACACCCCGCCCCGCTGATCACCAGTCCGGCGCGAGCATGACATCCGAGCCAGCGGTACGGGTCCGGGTGCTCATCGTCGACGACCAGGTGCTGATGCGCCAGGGGCTGCGCAAACTCCTCGAGCTCGAGGACAGCGTGGAGGTCACCGCCGACGCCGCCGGCGGAGCCGCCGCACTCGCACATCTCGCCACCGCCGAGCCGCCGCCCGACGTCGCCCTGGTCGACGCACACATGCCCGGCATGGACGGCATCGCGCTCATAGCCCGCCTGACCGTCGAGCACCCCTCCGTCGCGGCCGTCATCCTGACCACATTCGACGAGGACGACTACATCTTCGGCGGCCTGCGGGCCGGGGCCAAGGGCTACCTCCTCAAGGACACCGATCCCGACGAGCTGGTCTCCTCCCTGCACCGCGCGGCCCGGGGAGAAATGGTGCTGGGCAGCGCCGCCGCGTCGCGCCTGGTGGAAGCGCTCCAAGGAGCGGCGACACCACGAGCGGCCGAGCCCGAAGCCACCTCGCCGCTCTCCGAACGTGAGACGGAGGTCGCCCACCTCGTGGGGGAGGGCGCGACGAACCGGCAGATCGCGCGTCGCCTCTTCATCACCGAGGGGACGACGAAGAACCACATATCCAGCATCCTCCGCAAACTGGAACTGCACGACCGAACACAGCTGGCGGTGTGGGTGCGACGGTCGGGCCCGACCGACCCCACCGGTTGAGGGGAGAGGGAGCGGTGGGAAGAAGGCCGCGCCCTTCGGGAGCTCACGCCGTCGAGGCCGCGGCGTGACCCCGGCTACCGGTACTCGTTCTCCTTCAGTTCCACCACGAAGGCACGCCGTTCCTTGATCTTGGCGTCCTCCATGACGAACACCTCACCCATGGCCATACGCATCACCGTGCCGTCGGCCCGGCGAACCTCACCGGTGAGCTCCGCCATGACCACGTCGTCCTCCTCGACCAGTCGCACGATGGTGAGTGTGGGGCTGCCGGTGAAGTCGGGGTTCTCTATCTCCCGGTCGTAGGCCTCCTTGCCGCTGATCCGGAACATCCCGAAGACGGTCCACTGGATGTCGTCGGTCAGACAGTCAAGGATCTGCTGGTGGTCGGACCTGGTGAAACCGTCGATGTATCGCCGCACGGTCTCCTTGTTCGCGGATATGCTCCCCCCCGTTCGCCGAGCCGTCCCAAGGTCATACCCGTCCCTGGGTCGACGCGAGCGACGCGGCGGTCCCCTGGGTGGGCTCGGCGGCCTCCTCCGGGAGCAGGTGTGCCAGCAGGAGCTTGACGAGCAGAACGGGGCCGAACCACGCGACCACCGGGGGCACGCTCGCCACGGTGGCCAGGAGGGTGAGCCCCAAGACCACCAGGGTGAAGGCGAGGGGTCGACGCAGGCTCGGCGGAGCCGCGGTGACGAGTACCGCGGCCACCAGTGTCGCCGCGTAGATCGTCGTGGCTGTGATCCAGGAGAAGCCGGGAATCACCAGGGCCAGCAGGAACGGCTGAATATGGCAGGCCACGAACAGGAGGTGGTGTCGAGCGGTGCGTCCCTCCCGGTGGTACCAGCGCTTGGCGGATCGGGTCGCGTTGACGACCGCTCCGCCAAAGAGGTCGAAGGCAACGACCCCGACCACCACGATGGCGACGACCGGAAGCTCGGACCGAAGAGCCAGGGCAAGGGTCAGTGCCGTTCCCGCGAATGCCGCACCGAATCCGACGACGATCTCTCCGGTGGTCGCCCGCGGCGCGATGAGTATGTCGATGATCCTCATGCCCGAATCCCCTCGACGCACAGATCGATGATCGGTTCCGCCAGGTCAGCGAGCTCCACGGCGGGGTCCGCCAACCGCTGCAGCAAGCATCCCTCCACAGCCCCGATGATGACGGCCGCGTGGCCTTCGCCAACCCCTGGCCGTAGGGCTCCTTCGCTCAGCGCGTCCCGCAGCAGTTCGGCGATCCGATCCCGATACGCGCGGTAGATCGCGGCCATGTTCAGCGACAGGCCCGTCCCCTGGAGGTCCAACACCACCTGGGCGTGGTCGGGGGCGGAGGCCAGCATCGCGACCACCGAACGTAGAAGACGTTCGAGCCGCACCAACGGCGGCCCGTCACCGACCGACTCCAGGACTTCACGTGCGCGGCTGGCATAGGAGGAGAAGACGGCCTCCAGCAGCGCGTCCTGGTTCGTGAAGGACAGGTACACCGTGCCCTTGGCGACCCCCACCTCCCGCGCGATGTCCTCCATCCGTGTGGCGGCGAAGCCCTGCCGGGCGAACACCCGCACCGCCGCGTCCAGGATGAGCTCTCGTCGTTCGTCCGCGTCGACTCGTTTGGCCATGAACCAACTATGACTGACTGTTCAGTCATTTTCAAGTCTCAAGGTTTTCCCGATTGTTCGCCAACACCTGGGACAGTCCCACGTGGTCGTCGGGCATTCCACGCCAGGCGATGTACCCGTCGGGGCGAATCAACAGGGACGCGTGATCGTCGATGTCGTATCGGTGGCGTAGGGGGTCCGGGGCGCGTATCACGATGTCGGCATGGCTGGTCGATGAGCCGTCGGCGTCCAGGACATGAACGACCCGCGTTGGATAGCCGGACGCATCGACGAGTGCGCGCAGCGCCGATCCGGTGGCGCCGCTGATGTTCCCAACGACCAGCAGCGTGTGGAACGTGGAGTCGAGGACGTCGAACAGTGACGTGTCCGAGGTGAGGCCTACGTCCGGAGCACGATCCCCGGCCCGGACCGAATCGTCGTGCGCGGCGCCGGTCGAATCCCGGTAGGAGACGTCGACCTGAGTGAGTGCCCGCGCCAGGGTCCGCTGCACGGTCGGTCGACCGAGCACTCGCGAGGCGATGGTCCTGCGCGCCGCGGTGCTCACCGGGTTGCGCAGCAGGGTCATCCGGGTGATCCGGCGGGTGCCTCGCACCAGGCGCCGGGCTACGGGGGCGCGTTCGGTGGCGTAAGTGTCAAGCAGGGTGCGGGCAGCGTTTCCACGGATGACGGCCGCTAGCTTCCAGCCGAGATTGAACGCGTCATGGATCCCCGTGTTCATTCCCTGGGCGCCCACCACCGAGTGAATGTGGGCGGCGTCGCCGGCGAGGAACACGCGGCCCTGCGCGTGGCGCGCCACGGAACGTTGGTTGATCTGGAACCGTCCCGCTTCTCGGATCTCGGCGATCCGGGAGCCAGACGGAGCGCCCCGCTCCACAGCCGCCTCCAGCTCCGCCCGCGTCACCTCTCCCGAAGTCGTGTCACCGATGCCCTGCGCCGTCGCCACGCGGTGCAGGCCATCAGCCATCGGGAAGAACGCGATGAAGTCGCCCCGATGCAGGAAGGCGAAGAGTTCGTCGTTGGGCAGAGCCCAGTCCATGCGCAGGTCCGCGACGGCGAAGTTCTCTTCGAAGGTGCTTCCGACGAAGGGGATCTTTAGAAGACGCCGGACGCTGCTGCGCGCACCGTCACAACCGACGACCCACGCCGCGCTGGTCTCCTCGACAGTGCCGTCCCGATGACGCAGTGTCGCGTGCGCGGCATCGACGGTCTGATGGAGATCCACGAGTTCGACGTCGCGCTCCACCACGACGCCCGCGTCGGCGAGCCGGGTCGACAACAGTTCTTCCGTCTGGTTCTGCGGCAGCATAAGGAGGAATGGATAAGGACTGTCCACGTCCCGCAGGGTCAGATGCAGGATCTGGTGCCGCTCGCTGAAGACGCGGAAGTCCGTCACCGTCAGACCGAGGTCGATGGCCGGCTCGGCGAGGTCCACCCTTCGCAGTAGCTCCAATGTTCGGGCTTGGACGCCGAGTGCGCGCGTCTGCGTGGTCACCCCGGAGGAGGCATCAACAACGCGGACGCCGACTCCCCGTCGTGCCAGTTCGATGCCCAGCGTGAGCCCCGTGGGGCCGGCTCCAACGATCACTACGTCTGTGGTCATTCCGTCTCACTCCTCAGACCTCGTCGTCGTTATCCCGGTGGGAAGCGCGGCGAGGAACAGCGCCACGT
Source organism: Spiractinospora alimapuensis (assembly GCF_018437505.1). NCBI lineage: Bacteria > Bacillati > Actinomycetota > Actinomycetes > Streptosporangiales > Nocardiopsidaceae > Spiractinospora > Spiractinospora alimapuensis. Next base: position 4,857,339 of record NZ_CP072467.1, read on the forward strand.
GCGAGCGCACGTCGATCTCGCAGTGGGCGGTGTCCTCCCCCGCGGGAGCCACCAACAGGCCGTTCATCAACACCTGCACCACGAGCGGGCCCACCAGCATGCGCGCCCCGGCCATGACGTCGATCTCGCCGATGACGCCGGCTTCGTGCGCTGTTCGCAGTAGAGCCGCCGCTCGATTCAGCGCTTTCTTCGGGACGGCCTCTCGGAAGACCTCGCCGATGTGCGGGAGACGCGGAGTCTCGGCGATGACGATCCGTGCCAATTCCAGGTAGTCGCGTTGCATCAGGCGCGCGGACAGGTGTGTCGCGAACTCGGTCAACGCGGTTTCGAGGTCGTGCCGGGTGCGCGGCGACGGCATCGTGGAGGCGGACTCCTGGTTGCCCAGGATGAGATGCTCCAGGACGTCGGCCAGGATCGCGTCCTTGTTCGGATATCGGGCGTAGAGCGTCTCCTTTGAGACCCCGGCCTTCCGGGCCAGTGTCGACGTGCTCACACGGTCGAATCCATGTGCGAGGAACAGCTCTCGTGCGGCGGCACGGATCTGCTGGACCTTGACGTCGTGCTGCGGCAGTGCCATCAACATCCTTCACATCAATCGAACTGAACGGTACGGTACGATCCTAGCACGAACCGAACAGTTCGGTTCGGATGACGGAAGGGAAGATTCATGATGAAAGCAGTACGTATGCACGGCACCGGCGAACCTGATGTGCTGTGGGTCGACGACGTCCCGAACCCCGTGCCTGGTCCTGGTGAGGTCGTCATCGCCGTCGGAGCGGCGGGAGTCACGTTCGGGGACGTCATGGCTCGGCGGGGTGCCTTCGGGTCCGTGAATGTTCCCACCGGACTCGGGATGCAGGTCGCCGGCGTTGTCTCGGCCGTCGGCACATCCGATGCGGCGGTTGCGATCGGCGATCGCGTCGCGGCACGCGTCGCCGCCGGGTACGCCGAGTACGCGGTCGCCAGGATCGACGACCTGATCTCGGTACCAGAGACAGTGGATCTCGCGTCCGTCAGTTGCCTGCCGGTCCAGGGAGTGACCGCTTACCAGCTCCTCGTCGACGCCGCCCGGCTGAGCGCGGGCGAATCGGTGCTGGTCCACGCAGCGGCGGGGGGAGTCGGGGGGCTGGCGGGCCGTCTCGCGAAGTTGCTCGGTGCCTCGACCGTGATAGGAGCGGCCGGGGGGCGGGCCAAGCTGGACCGTGTTCGCGCACCTGGCGCACAGGCGGTGGTGGACTATCACAATCCGCGGTGGCCGGACATGGTGCTGGAGGCGACTGAGGGAGCCGGTGTTGACGTCATCCTCGACTCCGTCGGGGGTGAGGTTTCACAGCGTGGCGCGTCCGTCCTCGCGCCGTTCGGGCGAACCGTCGTGTACGGCGCCGCGGGCGGAGTCCCCGCGTTCGACGCCATCGGGCTTATGTCCGCCAACCAGTCGGTGATCGGATACTCGCTGTTCGGCTGGGATCGGCGGCCGACTCGCACCGCCGCGGCGCTGTCGGCGCTGTCGGAGTACGTTGCCTCCGCGGAACTGCGCACGGATCCGGGACAGACCTTCCCCCTTGAGGAGGCCGCCACGGCACACCAGCTCATGGAGGCTCGAGAGACGGTCGGAACCACCGTGCTCCTCACCGATGTTCGGTAACAGGGCTGGAGACGATGAACTCCGACCCCGATTTCTCACCCAATGACCGGGGGAGTGCGTCTAGTCGACGTAGCCGGAGAAGTAGACGGGCTCGCGTTCTCCCACGTCCCGGATGTCGACCTCGACCTCGAGGTAGTCCTCGTGGTCCATCATCACGCAGGCGAAGTCGCCGGTCGCGCTCTCGCCGAGGGCCATCCCGGTGTTGTTCTCCAGTCGGAGGGTCCAGGCGATGAACGGTTCGTTGGAGGGGATCGCGGTGTTGCTGCTGGTTCCTCGGTAGAAGTCCGACACCTCGACCAGGAGGCCGTCGTCGTACTCGAAGGTGCCGACGAGGTCCATGGTGTCACCCGGCCCACCAGCGGGTCCGTCAACATCCACGTCGACGTCGTCCACCTCGATGTCGGGAACCTCGGGGGGCTCGGGGGCGGGGCTGGGCGCGAAGACACAGCCTGAGAGGCCGAGCGTGGTCGCCGCCAGGAGGGCGGAGGCGTGCAGGACAGGCTTACGCATGGGGATCTCCAAGCAGGGGTCGCGGCGATTCCGCCGACTGGGCGTGAACTGTTCGCGGGAGAGGCGGACCGTCGTCGGACCCGACCGGCCCTTCGGTCGGTCTCCGAACGGGCGCCTTCAGGGGAGCCGAACCGGCAGCACGCGTGTGCCTCTCCGCGCCAGAGGAGAGGTTCGGAGTGACACATCCCTACGTGCGGGGACGCGCGGGCTCCGCTCCCTTGGGCTGAGGGGGGCCGGCTAGTCGACGTAGCCCGAGAAGAACACCGGCTCCCGGGTGCCCACGTCGTTCACGTCCACCTCGATCTCGAGGTAGTCCTCGTGGTCCATCATCACGCAGGCGTATCCCCCGGAGATGCGGTCTCCGTCCTGCAGTGTGCCGGATATTTCGTTTTCGATGTCCTGTTGGAAGTCGACGACGGTGTCGGTGTCCTGTCCGAATTCGCCGATGGTGCAGCTGATTCCCGTCAGCGTGGTGTCGATGTCCGCGCCGGTGTTGTTCTCAACGTGGAGCCGCAACGCGATGTACGGCTCTGTGGAAGGAATCGCCGAGGTGCTGCTCGTTCCTCGACGGAAGTCGGACAGCTCGACGACAAGCCCGTCGTCGTATTCGAAGCTGCCCGTGATGTCGACGGTCTCACCATCCCCTACCTCCGGCGGGTCGTCGAGGTCGAGTTCGAGGTCGTCCGGGTCGATCTCGGGTGGTGCGGGCGGCGAGGGCTCAGGGGTAGACGCGAAGACACAGCCTGAGAGGCCGAGCGTGGTCGCGGCCAGGAGGGCGGAGGCGTGCAGGACAGGCTTACGCATGGGGATCTCCAAGAATGTGGGTTCGTGGCGGGTTACCGGTGACAGTGAGGAGCGGAACGTTGGTGCGGACCTGGCGGGCGTGGACTCACGCCCGACGCGCTGGTCCGGCACCGTCGGATTCGGCCTCGCGTTCCGCTCGAGGAACCTGTCGCCGTGGTTGGGTCCGGCTCGGATGCCAGCTCCCCAATCGCAATCGTGCTCTGATCGCTACCTCCGCCCAGCCTTCTGTCTCTCTCGTTCGTGCCGCGTCACTTGGTTGATCCTCGCGAGGTCGCCGCGTTCCCGCCGGCCGCACTCGCCCGAGTGCGGCATCGCTCCGCCCTTGGCCGAGGGAGAGCTCATGCTCGGTGTTACCGCCGTGAACGTTGACAGCCCCTACGACGCGGACCCCCACGGCCGGGTTCTATGCGTCGCGAGGCGGAGACGGCGCGCGATCCCCGCCCCACTCGCGGTCTGAGGGCTGCGCCGCGGCGGAACGAAATCCCCTTCTACCTGGGGAAAACACGGCCCTCTGTCCCTGTTGAACGGTGGCGCGCCCTGCGTTGGGCGTTGTCGGAGGCTTGTGTCAATCACATGGGACAAGCTGGGAAAACAGTATTAGTCAGGAGTTCGTGTCATGTGTTTGGTTACATCGGGGTCACGTTTGGCGGCCCGCGGGTCCGCCGGGCGGCTCCCCTGTGTCGAGGGGGTGGCCCGCCAATGGCGTGACGGGTATCGTATGTACGTACTAATTCCGTGTGGCGTGCTGGGGTTGTGATTATGGGTTCGAATCGGCATCACGCGATTGACTACGTCGAGATCACCGTGCGCGATGTGGAGGAAGCCAAGCGGTTCTATGGCGAGGCGTTCGGCTGGACGTTCAACGACTACGGGCCCAGTTACGCGGGCATCCGCGATCCCGGTGGCGAGGACGGGGCCGAGGTCGGCGGCCTGAGTTCCTTCGGCGAGACCCGCACGGGAGGCCCCTTCGTGCTCCTGTTCTCCACCGACCTGGACCAGTCGGTGCGGGCCGTCCGTGCTGCCGGCGGGGAGATCGTTCAGGGACCCTATGAGTTCCCGGGCGGTCGTCGTTTCCACTTCACCGATCCGAGTGGCAACGAGCTTGGAGTCTTCGCCGAGTCCTGATCCCGGTGGACGCGACCAGGGGTCACCAGGGAGTCCACACCAGGTTGAAATGGTGGGCCACCAACAACACGACCACGAGGGCCGCGGCGATCAGCGAGTAGTGCAGCCGGGCCGTGACTCCCCACCAACGGCGGGTCCACGAGAACACCGCGGCCACGACGACCCCCGCGACCAGGGGCGAGACCACCGCTAACGGTGTCCCGGCGATCCGCGCCTCACCGGTGAAGGCCATCAAGCCCATGTCGGGGCTGAGCAGCAGCACCACCAACGTCACCAGCGCCGCGCCGGTCGCCACGCCGGTCGCCACGGCGAGACGGCGCGCGTCGCGTGCCCCCCGCGACACCCGTGGTCTCGTCCGCCCCCGCAGCCGCCGCGTCAGAGACGCGATCGGCCAGGCGAGCATGCTGAGCAGCAGTGCCACCGACAGGGCGGCCGCGGTCAGATACGGGAACGGTGTCTGCCACCAGTCGGCGCGCACGTAGGGGTGCATGGGCACCTGGTCGCAGACGAAGCCCACGACATCGCCGTCGTCCTCGATGAACCCGGCCCACTCCTGGCCGTCCGCCGAGTGGAACAGACCGTCGCCCACCGGATACCAGAGTTGTTCCTCCATGGCTGAGGAGCAGGACATGCGTAGCGCCCCCTCCTCCACCCGGGCCGGACGGTAGGACCCGAGGATCGCCATGAGCGTGCTGGTCTCGGAGAAGCTGACCCGACCCGCGTGGTAGCCGCCGTCGTAGCGGGCGAGCTCCTCCTGCGACATCGGGACCCGTTCCGTCGCGTCCGGGCCGCGCTCGACGTCGGCGAACTCCACGAGAAACTCGTCCACGAACCTGGTCCACGCCGCGTCGCCCAGCCCCTCGGTGGAGTCGCTGTTCACCGCGACGAAGACGCCGAGGTTCCGTTCGGGGACCAGCGCGTACTCGGCATTGGCCCCCATCAGGTTGCCGAACGCGCCCACCACACGTGGATCGCTGGTGTACCGGTCGTAGGTTCCGTACCCCATCGCGGCGACGTCGGGATGCGTCTCCGCCTGCCGGTCGAGCATCGTGACGGTCTCGGGGGCGAGCGCCTGCTCTCCGTCGACTCGTCCTTCGTCCAAGAGCGCTCGCATGAAACGCGCCATGTCCGGCCCCGTTGAGTAGGCGAAGCCTCCTGGTGACTCGTTCGCGGTCATCGGTGGTCCCTCGAACAGGTCTCCCGCGGGAGTGATCATGTAGTTGGTGGTGACGGCCTGGCCGCTGGGGAGATCCTCCTGTCGGACCTGGAACGACGTGCTGTCCATCCCCAACGGTGTGAAGACGGCGTCGTCCACGTACTCCGGGAACGGTTGGCCGCTGACCTCCTCGATCAGGTATCCCACCAGGGTGTAGCCGAAGTTGGAGTAGGCGTCGTAGCGCCCTGGGGGATACACACGTTCCGGCATCGCCCGGGGCACGTACTCACGCAACGGGAGCGCGTCGTCGGGGTCCTCGGCGACGGATCCCTCTCGGTGCTCCTCGAAGCCGGCGGTGTGGGTGAGCAGGTGGTGCAGCGTCACAGGTTGGCCGGGGTAGGTGTCCGGGACGTGCGCGGGCTCGGGAAGGTAGGTGTTGACGTCGGTGTGCGGGTCGATCGCGCCGTCGGCGACGAGCTGTAGCGCCGCGGCCGCGGTGAACGACTTTCCGACCGAGCCCGTGTGAAACGCGGTCTCCTCCGCGTCCACCGGGGTGTCGCTGTCGAGCGCGGGGTCACCGTATCCGGTGGCGAGGACCGGCTCCCCGTGCTGGACCACCGAAACGGTCGCCCCTGGAATGCCCTGCTCTGCCATCAGTTCCGGCAACCGAGCGTCGATGAAGGCGCGTACCTCCTCTGGGTCCACTCGCTCCGCCTGTGGCTCAGCGTGCGCGGGCGTCGTGAACGTCGCGCAGACGAGTACCACGACGGCACCCGTGGTCACCCATCGTCTCGCCATGGGACGCTCCACACGTCGGAATCCCGCGGTTGGTCCAACGGTAGGACGCGCGCGACGACGACACAGTCAGGCTGACCCGACTCCGCGATGTGGTGTGGGCACTACGGGCCGCGCCCCGTAGGTGGTCACGGGTTTGCGCACCCGAACGCAGCGGAACTCGTGGAACCAGGAGCTGAAGCCGGGATCCAGCATCAGGTCGTGGAATCGACGCAGCTCACACTGGCGATGACCCAGCCTCAGCAGTCGGTCGTGGATCCGAATCACGTGGTCGCGCAGCAGGACGCATGCGGACTCACCACCCCGCACGACCTGATCGTAGGACGCCGCGTGCACCTCCTGCATCCCGGCGGCGTCCAAGTGCCGCTCGACAGTCCCGATCCACTGGCGGTCGCCGGCTCCGGTCTCGTTCACCCGTCCGTGCACGTCGTTCAGGACGGCGGCGAAGAGGTCCGTGTCGGAGGCACCGTGGCTCGACGCCGCCGGGCTGGCCCTGGAGGCGATCGGGCCGTGAAAGTCACCGACCACGAGCCATCCACCCGGTCTGAGCGCGTCGAGGATCTGGTGGAGGACGTCACGGCGGCGGGCGAGGTGGGGGACGACGAGACGGGCGTGGATGACGTCGAACGGTCCTCTGGGTGGGGGCTCTGTCGCGATGTCGTGTGACACCACCTCGATCCCGTGAGGGGGTGTCCTCCGGCCGGGCCCGGCGAGCGCGGCGACGACTCGTCCGCCTGGGGTGACGCGCCCGGCAAGCCACTGGGCGACGGCGCCTCCTTCCGGTCCGAGCTGCAGACAGTGGTGCCCCGGTCCCACCCCGGTCGCCGCCAACATCGCCGTGGAGTACCCGTCGAGTAGCTCCGGCACGTAGGCGCCCGGCGCCTCTCCCATAGTGCCGCCGTCACCCATCGTCCCCCCGGTTCGCGTGGCGTCGCTCTCTCAGCGCTTCCCCACGAGTAACACGTGACGGGTGCGGTGTTCGGTCAATCGCGGACCGTGTTTTCGAAAAGACCGTGGCAACCGAGCCGCGAGGGGGCGGCGACGGTCGGCGTGCCCGGGCGCGTCGCCGGGCACAGTGGGGGTGTGAGGCCAATGTTGGCGCGACAGGTGGACGAGTTCATGGTGGGGGAGTCACTCGTCTACGAACCCAAGTGGGACGGATACCGGGCCATCGCCCACACCGGCCCGGTGCGGATCGAGTCGCGTGCCGAGCGCCGTCTCGACGCGAAGTGGCCGGAGATCGCGGGTGCCCTGTCCCGCCAGATCCCTCCGGACACCATTCTGGACGGTGAGATCGTGCGCTGGTCCGAGGAGGGCCGCCTGGACTTCGAGGCACTCCAGCGCCGCAACCGCGCGGGTACCAGCGCCGCCCGGCGCATGGCCGACGCCGAACCCTGCCACTACGTCGTGTTCGACCTGCTGGAGATCGAGGGAGCCGACATCGCGCGGCGTTCGCTGCGCTACCGCCGCCAGGAACTCGAGGACCTCATACGGTTCGTCGAACAGCCCTCACCGTTGTCCCTGGGCTGGCAGACCGACGACCCGGAGACCGCCCGTCGTTGGTACGAGGAGATGCCCGCGGTCGGCGTGGAAGGACTCGTCGTGAAGGACCTGCGCCGTGCCTACCGTCCCGGCGCCCGCGGCTGGTGGAAGTACAAGTACCGTGCCACGACCGAGGCGATCGTCGGTGGCGTCATCGGGCACGCCGGCAGTCCCCAGGCCCTGATCCTTGGCCGCCGCCACCCCAAACTCGGCGACCTGCGCATCGTCGGCCGTACCCAGGACCTCACCCCCGATCAGGAGGTGGAACTTGGTGACCTCCTGCACAAGGCCGGAAACGACCACCCCTGGCCCGCCGCCCTCCCCACGACCTGGGGCACTGAGTCCCGCCACGGCTTCTCCCGCGTCGAGCCCGAGGTCGTCGTGGAGGTCGAGCCCGACGCGGCCACCTCCAACGGCAAGTGGCGCCACCTCGTCCCCCTCATCCGCGTTCGCGGTGACCTGAGTCCCGACGAGGTGCCACACGGGCTTGAGATCGAGGAGTGACCGCCCGTCGGCCTCACCCGTTGGCGAGGGTGCCGCGATGGCGGGCCGCGAGCGCGAGTACGTCGTCCACGGACCACTGGTCGTTGGCGTAGGTCCCGTACTTGGCTGCGAGGACCCGCCCCTCGGGGGCGACCAGGAAGTCGGCGGGGAACCCGAAGAGGTCCGGCCTGTCGTTGTGGGCGCCGCGCGTGTGTCGTTCACGGTTCGCGGCGGCCCAGGCCGCGGGCTTGAGCGGCGCGGTCCAGCTCCGTGGGTCGAGTACGGAGCGGGCACCGCGCGTCACCCCGAACTCGTCGTAGAGCGAGCGCTCCGGGTCAGCGACCGCGACGAACGGAAGCGCGCCCTGGTGCGGGAGCATGGCCTCGACGGAGGAGTGGAAGACGACGATCTCGGTGACGTCCGCGGCGGCGATCTCCCGTTCCCGGCGGACGAACGTGCCAAGATGCACGTTACAGATGGGGCAGGACGCGAACCGCCGGAGCTGGAGGTGCGTCAGGGCGTGCGGGTCAGGCAGGGTGACGGTCTCGCCCCGGATCGAGGTCAGCTCCCGGTCCGGGAGATGGTCACCAGGGCGGATTCGGGGGGCGCGGTGTTCGCGTTTCTCGGTCATGGCGGCCTCCCGCTCAGGATCACGCTCAACTGAACCTCGAAACGAGATTATATGAAAACCATATGTTATGAACAGTGAATCTTCTGGGGGAGCCAAGCGGCGGCGACGGGTGACCGCAGAGCTGAAGCGGTCGCTGCGGGAGATGGGCAACCAGCTGTCCCTGCTCAACCGGCACGTGGGAGCTAGGGTCCGGCTCAAGGACGTCGACCTGGACTGTCTGGAACTCATCAATCGCCACGACGGCATCACACCGAGCGTCCTGGCCCGCCACACCGGACTCCACCCCGCGACGGTCACCGGAGTTCTCGACCGACTGGAATCCGGCGGGTGGGTCACTCGGGAACGCGCCGTCACACCCACGGACCGACGCGCGGTGACCGTGCGTGCCCTACGGGAACGCAACTCCGAGCTGGCTCGGCTCTACTCCGGGATGAGCGCCGCGATGGATGACCTCTGCGCCGACTACACCGAGGCCGAACTCGAACTGATCGCCGGGTTCATCCACCAGGTCACCCACGCGGGCGAACACGCGGCCGACGACATCGCCAGCGACGAACGCCGCGACGCGCAGTGACGAGCGGCGCGCCCCTGCCGCGCGGCGTCACCCCCGGCTGGTCGACCTACGACGCCCGTCGCGCCTGGGCTACGGCGTCGGCCAGCTCCTCTCGGGTCATCTTGGTGCGGCCGGAGATTCCGAGGTCCGCGGCCGTCGAGAGAAGTTCCTTCTTCGTCGGTGGTGAACCGCCGGACTCCTTTGAGGCACGGGGTTCGGGGGCGCGGCTGGAGGACGTGGAGCGCTTACGTCCGGTGTCCTTGCGTTCGCGCAGGCTCTCGCGCAGGGCCTCGGTCAGCTCCACGACCTTGCCCTTGCGGGCCGGCCGCTCCGGTTCGTAGGAGACGGTCTGGCCCTTGGCCTTGGCGGCGATCAACTCCTCCAGGCGTGCCTCATAGGTGTCGTGGTACTCCGCGGGTTGCCAATCCGTCGCCATCGCCTCGATGAGCTGCTCGGCGAGGTTGAGCTCGGCGCTGGCCGGGGCTTCCTGGCGGGACGGCGGAGCCATCACGTCGTCGGGCGCCCGCACCTCGTCAGGCCACCACAGCGTGGACGCCGACAACACACCCTGCTGCGGGCCCACCAGCACCAGGTGTTCGCGGTCGCGCATGATGAACGTCGCCAGGCCGAGCCGTCCCGTCGACTCCAACGCGTCGTACAGCAGGCGGTACGGCTTCGCCGTCGCCTTGTCCGGCTCCATGTAGTAGGTGGAGGAGTACCACAGCGGGTCCACGGACCCACTCGGCACGAACCCGTTGATCTCCATCGTCTTGGAGCGCCCGGGCTTGATGTCGTCCAACTCCTCCGGCTGCAGGATCACGTACTCCTCGTCCGGCCCCACCGAGGCCCCGCGCACGATGTCCTCACTGGCGACCGCCTTACCGGTACGTTCGTTCACCCGGCGATAGCGGATCCTGTCCGAGGTGCCACGCTCGAACTGGTGCATCGTCGGCCCGTGTCGCTCCCGCGCCGAGTACAGCTTCACGCTCAGGGCCACCATGCCGAACGTCAGGGTTCCGGTCCACACTGGATTGGCCACGCCACACACCCCCTCATCCCATGGTGAGCCTGAGCTGGCAAAACCCGGGCTTGCTCGGGTAAAGGACGGATATCCGTCCCATGGCTGGGTAGCGCCAACGGTGCACACGCCAACCGATGCGGAGGCGCCGATGAGTGTGAAACGCGGACGCGAGGGCCTACGGCAGATCCTCGACACCGTGGAGTTCCCGGTGGACCAGCCCACCATGGTCGTCCTCGCCCAGGAAGCCGGCGCCGACGAGGAGCTCCTGAGCGCCCTGCAGGCCATCCCGCGCGCGGTCTACAACGAGCCCAACGAGATCCTGCGCTCGGTGCCTGTCCAGGACCGTCCCCACTCCCACACCGAGTCCGCCCGCACCAGGGAGCGCCACGAGCAGGCGCGGGAGCCCAGCGCGATCGAGGAGGAACTCGGTCAGAACCCCGAGGCGTAGATGACCGCTCGAGGTCGTGGGTGTGCGGGGCCCGCTAAGCCAGGTGAATGTGCCCACCCACCTGATGGGGGTGGAGAAATCCTGACGGGGGACAGGGCGGGGAGCCTGGGCGCAGCCGTCACCGGTGTGGCGAGGGCCCCGGGGTGTGCCGTGTGCTCGTGCTGTGTGGGGCGGTGCGAACGCAGCCCCACACAGCACGAACCACTACTGCGGCGGCGCCCCCGCCTGCGCTTTGTTCAGCCAGTACGCGCTTTCCTGCGTCTCACCGCGAGCCTCCAGCAGGCGCCCCAGGTTCTGCATGCCGCGCCGGTGGCCCTTCTCCGCGGCCGAGCGGTACCAGTACTCCGCCTCCTGGGCGTTGCCCCGCTTGGACAACAGGTGGCCGAGGTTGTTCATCGCTCCCGGATGTCCGGCCTCACCCGCGCGGCGGTACCACGGCTCGGCCTCCTCCAACCGGCCCTCGCCGTGCAGCAGCACACCCAGGTTGTGGCGGGCGTCAGTGTGGCCCTGCTCGGCGGCGGAACGCCACCAGTCGCTGGCCTCGCTCGTGTTGCCCCGCTCGTGCATGATCGCGCCGAGGTTGTACATCGCGTCCACATGGCCCTGCTCCGCGGCCGTGCGGTACTGCGGCTCCGCCTCGGAAACCCGACCCTGCTGGTGTAGCTGGAATGCCGCGGTGAACATCGCGTCGACACCACTGGGGACCTGCGGCTGGGGGCCGGTGCCCGCGACGGCCGGAGTCGGGGGCTGGCCCGGCACGCCGGTGGCGGGAACCGCGGTCTGCGGTCCCGTCCCCCCGACGGGCGGCTGCGAACCGGTGCCCGGCGCGGTCGGCTGCGGACCCGTCCCACCGACCATCGGCTGGGGGCCCGTCCCGCCACTCGCGGCGTATGGTCCGACACCACCCGGCTCGCCGAGGATCGGCTGCGGCGCGGTGCCACTGACAGGTGGTTGCGGCCCAGTGCCTCCGAACGGCGGCTGTGTCCCCGTCCCACCCATCGGTGGCTGCGGAGCACCGCCCCCCGGCGGCGGCATCCCCGGGCCGGCCGGCGGCGGCTGCTGCCCGGGCGGAGGATAGGCGGGCCCAGGCGCCCCGTACGGAGCCGGGCCGCCCTGTTCCGGTCCCCCGGGGACGGGTGGGACGCCGAACTCACCCGAGGCGGGAGGCCCGGTCGGGGGAGGCGGCGGGAAGCCGTCGGCCGACACTCCGTTCGGCGGGTAGGCGGCCTGCGGTCCCGTCCCCTGCGGGGCCATTGGAGCCTGTGGGCCGGTTCCCGGAGCGTTGGGAGGGGGAGTTCCCATGGGTGCGTAGGCGGGGTTGGGCCCGCTGGGCTGGCCTGGGTAGGGCTGCTGCGGCCCAGTGCCTGGCACGGGGTATCCCGGAGGCGCCCCCGGCGCACTCGCCTGGGGGCCCGTCCAACCCTGCGGAGGGTGGGAGTATTGTCCGGTATCACCGGAGGACGCCCCCTCCGGCACGTCGTCATCGCCGTTGCCGAACCGGGACGTCAGCCACACCACTCCCCACAGAGCGAGGACCGCGACACCCCCGATCCCCACGGCCCACTCCCAGCCGAACAGGCTCCCGAAGAAAACCGCGAGCGCACCGACTATGAGCGTGCCCCCGCTCGCCAACAAGATCCGGTACACGTTCATGGACCCATTCTCCCGTGTTGATCCCTGGCGCGTCGAGTGGGAGTCCATGTTGCGCGCGATCGCCTACGGCTGAGGCGATCCAGGCGCGCCTCAGTAGCTCGCGGCGGAATCGTCGCTGGTGACGATGGTGACGCCGGCGCTCGTTCCCAACAGCGACGCCCCCGCTGTGAGCAGTGCGTGAGCCTGTTCACGGGTAGTGATCGCCCCCGAAGCCTTGACCTGCACATTCCCAGGCGCACGTTCGGCCAGGTAGCCGATACTGGCCGCGTTGGCGGTCTCCACCCCGCCACCGCTGGCGTTCTTCAGGTACGCCGCGCCGGCCTCCACCGCGAGGTCAACCGCCGTGTCGCGCTGTTCCGGGGTGAGCAGCGGGAGCTCCAGCATCACCTTGATCGGGACCATAGTGGCCTTCACCACTCCGGCGATGTCGTCCCGGAACTCCTCGTACATCCCGCTGCGCAGCCAACCAACCTGCACTCCGATGTCGATCTGCCGTGCGCCGCGCCGCACCAGTTCGGCGGCCTCGGCCGCCTTGCCGGCGGACGTCATCACGCCCACGGTCGGGAAGTCCAACGCCGATGCCACGACGACCCCCGTGCCCGCGAGCTCGGCGGCCGCCGTCTCCACCCACGAGCCGGGGACCATGGCGGCGTTGAACCCGTACTCCACACACTGTGCGCAGTGGTCGAGGATTTCCTGGCGGGTGGTGCCCGCGGCGATCAGCGTGTGTTGGATACGGCCGGCCAGCTCGTGGTCGATGGGGTCGTGCGTCACGCCACGTCTCCGTTCAACAGGGCCTCGATCTCGTGCTTTCGGGGCAGTGAGGGGATCACCTCGTGGACCCCGACGGACCAGGCTCCGGCCGCGCACCCGTTGCGCGCGGCGGCGTGCATGGGCTCCCCCGACGCCAGGGACGTCGCGAGGGCCGCGGTGAAGGCGTCGCCAGCGCCGGTGGTGTCCACGACACGACGGGGTGGCACCGGCGGTGAGGGGTACAGCGAGTCCCCGTCGTCCACGATCGCCCCAGCGCTGCCGAGCGTGAGCGCGATGGCGCACCCCGCCTGGGACCGCAGCCGGGTGAGGATCCGCTCCGGTGGCAGGGTGTCGGAGCAGCCACCGATCAGTGTGCGCGCCTCGCCGTGGTTGGGCGTCACCACGTCCACCCAGCGCCATGCCTCGCTGGGAACGGACCGGGCCGGCGCGGGGTTGAGCACGGTGGTCGTGCCGGCGTCGCAGGCGATCCGCAGCGCGGCGATCGCCGTCGGCAGTGGGATCTCCAGGGAGACCACGACGACGTCCGCGTCGGCGAGTACGTCGGCGAAGTCCCGAACGTGCTCGGGGGTGAGCTGTTCCAGGGCACCCGGCGCGAGCGCGATGCGGTTCTCGCCGGCGCCGTCCACCATGATGAAGCCGATCATCGTGGGTTCGCTGAGAGTGACGACGTGGTCGTGCCCGACGCCCTCCTCCTCCCACAGCGCCCGCGCCTGCTCACCGTGCGCGTCGGGGCCCACCGCGGTCAGGAGCTGCACTTCCGCGCCCAACCGGGCGGCCCCGATGGCGTGGTTCGACCCCTTGCCACCGGGGCCCTGGCTGAACGAACCCCCGCTGACGGTCTCTCCGACCCTCGGAAGACGAGGGACGTTCATCGTCATCCCGACTCCGTAACTGCCGACAACCGCGACTCTCACCGCGCAGCCCTCCAAGAAGTCAGCATGGACATACCGGGCAACCTAACACCTCCCAGGAGTAGTGTTCGGCGAAGCCGGAGATTTAGCTCCCGTAAATGCCCAATGGCACCAAATAGGCCAGGCCGGATTTCGCTGTCCGCGAATAAGTTGTCACGGTCGTCCGATTGGTCGATGCCTAAAGGCGTTTATGCGCAAAGCGCACACCTGTGGATGGCGGCATGATGTCGGAATACCGCAGATCGGTTTATCGGCTTTGGAGCCCCGCACACGGGCGGATTCGGCATAATCCCGGACGTATCGGCTGCGTCGGGTGAGGCGATGCGAGACCGCGCACCCGTGTCCCGTGGGATCGCGGAACCGGCACGCCCACTCCGACCGCGCCGACGGCTCCCTGGTTACGCGGAGTGGTCGGGAACGGCGGAGGCGCGGAAGAGGACACAGTCGAACTCGAGGATCCGGCCGGTCTCGATTTCCCTGGTCACGGGGAACATGCCGGTGATCTCGAAACCCGCGGCCTCGAAGGTCGACACCGCCTCGTGCATACGCGGCATGTCGGCGTAGATCTGCAGGAGGGCGACCTCGGACTGCATCCCGACGAATTCCTTGATCCTTTCGCCCGCTCCCTCGAACACGTGCAGGTCATAGCCTTGCGTGTCCATCTTGAGGTAGGGCCGTGGATTCTCGATCCCCTCGGTGACCTCGTCCAGCATTCCGTCCAGGCGCCGGACCGGGACGTCCTCCATCGAGATCTCCCGGAACCGCTTGTACCGGTTAGAGCCGTACTCGCTCGGACCGAGCAAGGAGCTCATGGAGCCGTGGACCACGTGCATGGGTGTGGTCTCCTCGGTGTCGCCCAGCGCGCACTGGTAGACCCACCAGTTCGGGTCCTTCTTGGCCCGCTTGCGCAGCTTCTCCACGTTGTGCGGGACGGGTTCGAACGACACGATGCGACCCGTGTAGCCGGTCGCGCGCAGCCGGCGGGCGAACTGTCCGACGTGCGCCCCCACGTCGACGACGCAGTTGACCTCGTAGAAGTCCAACATGGCGCCGATGTGCTCGCTGCCGAAGTAGTCGGCGGCCGTCTTCTGCACGCGGTGTGTCCGTTCGCGGGCGGCGACGGGGTCGACGAGGAGGTGCGCGCCGGGGGAGAGCTCGACCGCCTTGCATCGGCCGCCCTTGACACCTTCCGCCGCGATGGCGGCGGCGTGCGCGGGCGAGCGCGCGGACACGCGTGAGGTTCCGCGCCGGATCACCCACAGCCCGTCGGCGACCGACGAGGCGCGGTCCTTGTCATGCCGACTGATCATGGCGGACCCGCTGCCGAGCGGGGTCACGTTCAGGCCGAGGGCGGGAAGCAGACGCAACAGATTCTTACGGAAAGTAGTCATGCGATCACGATGCCACAGACGCCGAGGAATCGCCGCCGCTTACCAGAAAGGACGGCCCCGACGGGCGACAAAGTCAAGAACACCGACAGCATCGGCCCTTTGTCGCGGTCTTCCCGCCCCGACCCCTGGTCGCCCACCATCAAGACCTGGAACATTCCACTGTGCGGAACGAGCTTCCGCGCCCAGCGATTGAACGGCGAAACATTCCGGCAATACGCTGCGAGGACGATCACACAGGAACGTGAACTGCGGCGCGATTTTGGAGGAATTGGTGACGGTCGGAGTCGTTGGTGCAGGGGCCATGGGTTCGGGAATCGCTCGCCTGGCCGCTGGTTCCGGACGGGACGTCGTCCTCTACGACGCGCGGGACGGAGCCGCCCAGCAGGCGGTGGCGAAGATCGGCGCGAGCCTGGCCCGTCAGGTCGAGAAGAACAAGACGACCCAGGACGCGGCCGACGCGCTTCTCGCCCGGATCACCGTCGCGCCCTCACTTGAGTCCTTCGCCCCGTGCGACCTGGTGATCGAGGCCGTCATCGAGGACCCCGCCGTCAAGCAGACGGTGTTCGGTGAGCTCGAGGGAATCGTCGGCGCGGACTGCGTGCTGGCCACCAACACCTCCTCACTGTCCATCGGCTCCGTGTTCCGCACCCTCGCGACGGCCGAACGCTCCATCGGACTGCACTTCTTCAACCCCGCGCACGTCATGAAGCTGGTGGAGATCATCCCCGGCCCGCGCACCAACGACGCCACCCGCGAACGCGCCCGCGCCTTCGTGGAGGGCCTCAACCGCACCGGCATCGAGGTCACCGACACCCCCGGCTTCCTCGTCAACCTCGCCGGCCGGGCCTACACCACCGAGGCCCTGCTGATCGCCCAGGAAGGCACGGCCACGGTCGACCAGATCGACCGCGTCATGACCCAGCTCGGCTTCCCGCTGGGCCCGTTCCAGCTCATGGACCTCACCGGCGTCGACGTCAACTACCCGGTGACCCAGAACATCTTCGAGCACAACTTCGGCGACCCCATGCTGCGCTCCAGTTGGGTGCACCGCTACATGTACGAGACCGGGCAGCTCGGCCAGAAGACCGGCCGCGGTTTCCACACCTACGACAACGGCAAGGCCGTCCCCCCAGAGCACGCCCCCGAACCGGTCGGCACCGCGCCCGCGCGGGTCATCCTCGCCCCGGGTGAGAGCGACGGGGTCGCGGAGTTCTGCGCGGCGTTCGACATCGCCCACACCACGACCGACGACGGAACCTCCCCCATCCTCGTCGCCCCGTTCGGCGAGGACTGCACCGAGGTCGCCACGCGACTCGGTGCCGACCCCACGCGCGTCCTCGCCGTCGACCTCGCCTTCGACTGGCGCGCCCGCGTCACGCTCATGGCACCTCCCGGAGCCGACGCCGACACGGTGTACGGCCTCGCGACCCAGATCCGCGCCACCACGCCCGTGGAGGTGATCCGCGACGGTGCCGGTTTCGTCGCCCAGCGGATCATCGCCGCGGTCGTGAACCTGGGCTGTGAGATCGCTCAGCGCGGCATCGCCACCCCCACCGACATCGATCTGGGAGTGGAGCTGGGGTTGCGCTACCCCGCGGGGCCGCTCGCCCTCGCCGAGAAGTACGGGCCCACCACCATCGACCGAATTCTGGACGCCCTGCACCGCGTCCTCCGTGACGACCGGTACCGCACCAGTCAGTGGCTGCGCCGCCGAGCACGGAGCGGACAGAGCATCCACCAGCCCGACTTCCAGCGCTGAGCCACGCAAAGGAGCCGCCACATGAGCCGATACGACAAGTACGAACACCTCCTCATCGAGTTCGTCGAGGACCGCATCCTCCAGGTGACGATGCACAGCCCCGGCCGACTGAACGCCGCGCACGCCGGAATGCACCGGGAACTCGCCAACATCTGGATGGACGTCGACGAGGACCCCGACGTGGACGTCGCGATCCTCACCGGATCCAACGGAGTCTTCTCC
Organism: Spiractinospora alimapuensis; assembly: GCF_018437505.1. Lineage (NCBI taxonomy): Bacteria > Bacillati > Actinomycetota > Actinomycetes > Streptosporangiales > Nocardiopsidaceae > Spiractinospora > Spiractinospora alimapuensis. The sequence goes on from NZ_CP072467.1 coordinate 4,874,762, forward strand.
GCCGGCGGTGACCTCGACCTGGTGAAGGAGATGTCCGAGGACTTCCACGTGCTCACCCGCGTGTGGAAGGAAGCTCGGGACCTCGTCTACAACGTCATCAACTGCTCCAAACCGGTCGTCTCGGCGATGGAGGGTCCCGCCGTGGGCGCGGGCCTCGCTGCCGGCCTCCTGGCCGACGTGTCCATCGCCGCCAAGGACGCCAAGATCATCGACGGGCACACCCGACTGGGCGTCGCCGCGGGAGACCACGCCGCCATCGTGTGGCCGCTGCTGTGCGGTATGGCGAAGGCCAAGTACCACCTGCTGCTGTGCGAGAAGGTCACCGGTGAGGAGGCGGAACGCATGGGGCTGGTGAGCCTCACCGTCGACGCCGACGAGGTCCAGGACAAGGCACGCTCCGTCGCCCGCAAACTGCGTGACGGCTCGCCCACCGCGATCCGTTGGACCAAGTACGCCCTGAACAACTGGCTGCGCATGGCCGGGCCGACCTTCGACACCTCGTTGGCGTTGGAGTTCCTCGGCTTCACCGGCCCCGACATCCACGAAGGACGTCAGGCCGTCGTCGAGAAGCGCCGCCCCCAGTTCCGTCAGGACGACCAGAAGCCGGAGCAGGCATGACCGCGACCGACACCGACACCGAGGCGCAGGTTCTCGTCGAGCACACGGGAGACGGGACGGCGATCGTCCGGATCAACCGTCCCGAAGCTCGCAATGCCCTGAGCATGTCCCTGCGTCACGAACTCGCCGACGCCTTCCACGCGCTGGCCGGCGACGACACGGTGAAGGCAGTGGTTCTCACCGGATCCGACCGCGACTTCGCGGCCGGGGCCGACATCCGCAGCATGATGGGTGTCGGAGCCGTCGAGATGTACCAGCGGCACACCGAACGTCTGTGGGCCGCGATCGGAGACTTCCCCCGCCCAGTGATCGCCGCGATCCGTGGCAACGCCCTGGGTGGAGGACTGGAACTCGCGATGAACGCCGACATCATCATCGCGGGGGAATCGGCGAACCTCGGACAACCCGAGGTTCGGTTGGGCATCATGCCCGGCGCCGGCGGAACACAGCGCCTTATCCGCGCCGTCGGCAAGTTTCAGGCAATGCGCCTCTGTCTCACCGGTGAGACCATCACCGCGGCCGAGGCACTCACCTGGGGACTGGTCTCATCCGTGGTCCCCGACGACGAAGTACTGACCGAGGCCACGCGGATGGCGAAGAAGATCGCCCACCTGCCCACGGTCGCGGTCGAACACATCAAGGAAGCCCTGCTGCTCGGTGAGGACGCTCCCCTCAGCACGGCGCTCGCCCTGGAACGGAAGTCCCTCCAGGTGTTGTTCTCCTCGGAGGACAAGGAAGAGGGAATGGCGGCATTTGTGGAACGCCGTCGCCCCGAATTCCACGGTCGATAGCGGCGGGCTCGCGCCATCGGCGCGGGCACCAAGGCAATCTCCGTTCCTTCACCATTCGGAGCCACGTCAACCAGCGACGACAGTTCAGCCGGTCGGCTCCTGACTATTTCGTCCTCTCGCGGTAATTCCCGCGAGACGGAGAGCCCGTCGTGCCTTCTTGGCCGAGCTGGGCGTGGTTACACAGGAGATGTCATGCCTAAAGTGAATTCGAAGAAGAGAGCTTCGGTCTCCGAGTCGGTGGCGAACTGGTATAGCCGCTATTTCCCCGACTCCCTGATTTTCGCGCTGGTGCTCACCATCGCGTCCATGGTCCTCGCCCTGATCTTCACCGACTCCGGGCCCGGCCAGGTGATGGACTCGTGGTTCAACGGCTTCCCGACCATGTTCGAGTTCGCCTTCCAGCTCACGTTCACCTACGCGGCGGCGTTGGTGCTGGTCGACACCTCATTCGTGCAGCGGGGAGTGCGTCGAGTGGCGCTCCTGGTCAGAACCCCGATGGCCGCCTACCTGATCACAGGCGTCGTCGGAGCACTGACCTCCTTCGTGGGCTGGTATCTCGGCCCGATCGTGACCGCGATCTTCGCGCGCGCCGTCGCCAAGGAGATGAAGGGCGTCGACTACCGCCTCATCTCGGCGATCGCCTACTCGTCCTTCGTGGTGTCACTGACCGGGATCTCCGGCACCATCCCGCTGTTCGTGGCCACCGAGGGCGAACTCACCGACATGATCGGCGGGATCATCTCGCTGGACCAGACCACCTTCTCGGTGATGAACCTGGTCTCATGCGGCCTCATCATCCTCGTCACCGCGCTCGTGTTCTTCTTCGTGGCCCGCAACAAGCGCGAGGTCGTGTCCTACGCGGACCTCGCCCTGCCCGACGCCTCCGACGCCGAGAAGACCGCGACGGCGGAGGAGGAGAACACCGGCCCGCGTACCTTCGCGGAGAAGGTCAACGGGTTCCGTCCGATCATCCTGGCCGTGGGACTGCTGGGCCTTGGCTACCTGATCTACCTGTTCGTCACCCAGGGTCTGGCCGCGCTCAACCTGAACACCGTCGCCTTCATCGCGCTCATCTTGGGGTTGCTGGTGCAGAAGGACGCGGTGTCCTTCGCTCGCTCCTTCGCCAAGAACCTGACGGTGACCGGCTCCATCGTGCTGCAGTTCCCGCTCTACGGAGGGATCGCGGTGCTGTTCGTGGAGACCGGGCTCGCCGCGGTGTTCACCGACGCGCTGGTGTCCATCGCCAACGAGTACACCTTCCTGCCCATCACGTTCATCGCGACCGGGCTGCTCAACCTGTTCATGCCCTCGGCCGGATCCCAGTTCGTCGTCACCGCGCCCTTCATCCTGCCCGCGGGCGCGGAGCTCAACGTCGACACGGTGAAGACCATCATGGCGATCACCTACGGCGACATCTGGACCAACCTGATCCAGCCGTTTTGGGCGCTGCTCTACTATCCGATCCTCGCCGCCGGCACCCGACTCCGGGTCCGTGACTTCATGGGCTACTGCCTGCCCATCCTGATCGTGGTCGGGATCATCTGGATGGCGGCGCTCATGTTCCTGCCCATCTGACGGCCCACGGTCGGCCTCCTCCTTGGAGGCCGACCGTGAGCTGCCATAACCTGCATTGACCCGCGCGCTGAGGAGCCGAGATGAGGGACCACGTCAAACCGCCGTACTACTACCAGAGCATGGACTGGGAGAAGCTCGTCACCGAGTACGAGCCCCCGTACGAGTTCATGACCGGTACCCGGTTGTGGGACCGTGACCGCATCGTCGCCACCCAGAACCAGCGCCTCGTCGACGCGCTCCAGCGCGCGGCCACGGTGCCCTTCTACCAGAAGCTGTGGGCACAGCATGGTTTCTCGCCCGCGGACGTGCGCACCATCGACGATCTGCACCTCGTGCCGCAGTACACCATCGACGACATCCGCGACAGCATCGAACGCCAGCCTCCGTTCGGTGACTACCAGAGCCACCACTTCGCCGACGCCGCCACCACGCCGCTGCGCTTCTACACCAGCGGCGGCACCACCGGCATGCCCCGCCCCACCATCTACACCCAGTGGGACCGCGAGGTCGGCGCCATCCTGAGCGCCCGCACCTTCTACATGCAGGGCATCCGCCCCGGCGACGCGGTGATCAACGCCTGGGCCTACTCCACCCACAACGCGGCCTGGATCATGGATCACGCGCTGTGGCACTGGCTCGGCGCCATCCCGATCACCACCGGCACCGGAAACGTCACCCCCACCGAGAAGCAGGTGGAGATGGCGAAGCTGTACGGCGCCGCCGCGATCACCGCCACCTCCGACTACCTCCTGCACATCGCCGACACCGCGAAGCGGATGGGGATCGACCCCCGCACCGACCTCGACCTCAAGACCCTGCTGTCCTTCGGCGACACCAAGGCCGTCGAGGACGTCTACGGAGTTCCCGCCTACGACTCCTACGCCTTCCACGAGGTCCAGTACGTCTCCGCGGAGTGCGAGGCCAAACAGGGCCTGCACATCTTCGAAGACGCCTTCGTGGTGGAGGTCGTGGACTTCGAGACCGGAAAGCCGCTACCGCCCGGCCACCGCGGCAACGTGGTCATCACCTGCCTGTACAAGACCGGGACGCACCAGCTCCGGTACAACATCCAGGACATCTCCGCCACCTACGAGATCGAGCAGTGCGCCTGCGGCAGTTGGCACCGCCGGATGGACTACTTCCGGGGCCGCAGCGACACGATGGTCAAACTGCGTGGCGTCAACGTGTGGCCAGAGGCCTGCGGAAAGATCATCCAGGACCACGACGGCATCAGCGGCGAGTACTTCTGCTACGTGGAGTCCGTGCTGGGGCGGGGTGGCCGGACCCGCGAGGAGATGACCATGATGGTCGAGGCCCAGACCACGGCCGCCGACAGCCCCGGACTCAAGGAGAGTCTGGAGAAGCTGCTCAAGCAGAAGATCGGCGTACAGATCAACGTCGATCTCGTGGACCGCGACGCACTTCGCCCCCTCACCGGCCACGGTGACCGCGCCAAGCTCAAGCGCTTCGAGGACAGGCGGGAGGCTCGCTGATGTGGGCCATGGTGCAGCGGGAACACGGCGCGGACGGACTGCGGTGGACCGAGGTCGCCGCCCCCGTCCCCGCCGCAGGTGAGGTCGTCGTCGACGTCTCTCACTGCGGACTCAACCACCTCGACCTGTGGCTCAAGCAGGGAGGCACGGGGGACACCCTCTCCCTCCCACGGATTCCGGGCGCCGACGTGACAGGACGGGTCGCGCGCGTCGGGGCGGACGTCACCACCGTCCGCGTCGGCGACCCGGTGGTCCTCTACCCCGGTTCGAGTTGTGGCGCGTGCGCCGAGTGCGCTGAGGGCGTGGAGTCCGCGTGCCCCCGTTTCCAGGTGATGGGCTACCAGTTCGACGGCGGCTACGCCCAACAGGTGCTCACCGACCATCGCAACGCCGTCGTACTCCCCGACGGCGCCGACCGGCGCTGGGCCGGTGTCCCCGTCTCCTACGTCACGGCGTGGAACGCGCTGGTGACCAAGTCCGGACTGACCGAGCGGGACACCGTCGTCATCTGGGGGGCGACCGGTGGGCTCGGCAACGCGGCACTGCGGATCGCCGAAGGCGTCGGCGCGCACGCCATCGCCATCGTCGGCTCCGAGAACAAGGCCGCGTGGCTGCGTGACCACGGGTTCGACGGCACCACCATCGTGCGCTCGGACCGGGTGGCCAAGGACGTCCGGGCCGCGTGCCCGGGCCGCGGTGCGTCCGTCGTGCTCGACCACGTGGGCGCGTCCACGTGGATGTCCAGCATGAAGATGCTCGCGCCACGGGGCCGGCTCGCGTTCTGCGGCGTGACCTCCGGATACGAGGCCGTCACCGACCTGCGGCACGTCTTCGGCAAGCAACTGTCGATCCACGGGTCATGGATGGGGAACCGGCACGACCTCGCCGAGGTCGTCGCCTTCCTCCGCGACCGGCCGCAGGCGCTCCCGGTCATCGATCGCGAGTTCCCACTCGTGGAGGCCGCGGCGGCCCAGGCGCACATGGAGAGCGGAGACCACCTCGCCAAGAACCTCCTCACGATCGTCTAACGGGAACACCCGCAGGTCAGAGCGGGTGCGTACGGTTGGTAACATCCGCCACATGAGCCAACCGAACCGCCCGGTGACCGCCCTCGCTCGAGGCCTGCGGATCCTGGAGACCCTGTCGCGCGCCGAAGGCCCGATGGGGAACGGTCAACTGGCCCGGTCCACCGGCTTGGCACCCTCCACCGTGTCCCGACTGACCGACAGCCTGGTGCAGCTCGGCTACCTGCGGATCAACCCGACCTCCGGCGCCTACTTCCTCACTCCGAAGAACCTCCGCTTGGGCTACCCGGTGCTCGCCAACATGTCTATCGTGGGCAAGGGTCAGCGGGTCCTCGACGACCTCAGCGCGGAGACCGGCGTGACGGCCGCGTTGGCGGTGCGCGACGAGGTACACGTCGCCTTCGTCGCCACCGCCCGCGGCCGTGGCGTCCGCGCCGTCCGCCTCGCCGTCGGCGGCCGACTCCCCGTCGCGGTCTCCGCCGCTGGGCTCGCCCTCATGGCCCAGTGCGCCGAACCGCACCGCAGCCGGGTCCTCCGCCAGATCCGCTCCGACCTCATCGACCGAGGAGCCGACGTCACCCAGTTCGACGACCGCCTCGCCCGCGCCGAGCAGGAACACGTCGTCACCACCCAAGGAGCCTGGCAGGACGACATCGAGGGCCTCGCCGTCTCCCTCCAGAACAACGGAGACCTCTACGCCCTCACCCTCGTCATGAAGAAAGGCCACCTCGACCCCAACCGAGAAACCCTCACCCAAGCCCTGACCACCGCCGCGGACACCCTCAGCGACTGAGGTGGACGAACCTCCGCCTCGGGTTTCGCGTCTGTTCCAGCGTGTCGCGGGACCGAAGGGGAGGAGACGGCCACACCACCGTAGAAGGGAAGGCGGGAGCTAGTCCTGAGTGGGAGGCAGTGGATACAGACTGAGCAGCCCGCACCCGTAGGCCTTGGCGGAGCTGATGCCGTCCCGGACCGCTTCGGTGAGGGCCTCGGCGTCGGTGACGACGAGTTGGCCGTCGAAGCGGACCGCGCTGACGGTGATCTTGTTGACCTTGCCGGAGTCCTCGGATTTGCGTCCCCGCGCCGGTGGGCAGGGGGACGGCGCGACGTTGGGTTCGCCGTGGGCTCCCGCCGGGATGACGAAGCCGTGCCGCTCGCCACGGCGGATGATCCAGGCGATCTGGTCGTCCGGATTCCGCAGCGAGATCTTTCGTCCTCGCTTCAGACTCCCGTTCGCGTCGCGTTCCCCCGGGAGACTGTGCAGCGGAACCGCGACCAGGCGGAACGCGAACCGTCGTCCCGGTGCGATGGCGTCCAGCACCGCGTCCATCCCACGAACCTCGGCGGGAGCGGAGAGATACCCCTGAGGCAACTCGTCCCACGCGGGTTTGCTCAGGCTCTGAACCAACACGGTGTAGCCCGACCCCGCGGGCTCCATCCGCCACAACACCCCGTGTTCCTTCCGGGCCGGTGACCCCGACGGCAGCTCGGGAAACGCCGACTGCACCGTCCGATGCATGTGCTGAACATCGACGAAGTCCCGCCGAAACTCCGCCGACGCCACGTTCAGCGACAACCGACTAAGGAACACGGGTCCACCCCTCCAACGCTGCCAGGTCAACGTGCTCGGTCCGCACGGCCCGAGACGTGAACTCGCGAGCACCATGCGCGAATGATGTGGGGACGTCGTTACGGAGTTCGGCATAGGCGTCACCCAGGTCGGTCTCGACAACGGCGCGGAGCGGGGCCGCAGTCTTCTCCCGTTGGGCGCGCATGTGCTCATCCCGCTCCAACCACGGGTGCCGGTGCAGGACGCTCTCCAACGTGTCATCGAAGAGGCCAGTGAACTGTCGTTCTCCGCCCACCGCGTGGTTTCGTTCGATCAGGGGCCGCCCCGGGACGAATGCCTTGCGGCCGAAGTACAACGGCCAGTGCGGACGTTCGATCGCCGCCATGAGCTCACGGAGCTTCGCCCGCTCACCGTGCAGCAGCACCAAGAAGAGCGCGTCGGCCAGGTAGAAGCGGTGACTCACCACCGTCCGGTGCGCCTTGCCGAAAGTGTTCGGCACATCCTGGGTGGTGTGAAAATCGAACTCGAGTAGACCTTCCCGGTCGACGCGCACCGCCATCCGGAGACCCGTCAGCTCCGGGAGCCTGGTCGGGTCGTCGCGGGGGATTCCCATCGCGGCAGCCAGCAGGCCCACGATCCCGGACTTGGTGGGCTCGCTCTCGGTGTCCCGACGGATAAATCGGGACCGCACCCCCCACGACTGCATGGGCGCGTCGATCCGCAGCGCCAGTGTTGCCTCAGCCATAGTGGGAAAACGCCGCTGTGCTCACACGGGACACGAACTCCGACACCGACCGCACCCGCTCGTCGTCCGGCAGGTCAAGCGACGCGGCGCTCCCCACGGCGGCCCCGGTCACGGAGACGATCTCACCGTCGTCGTAGAAGCCGCGCAGCTCCCGGAACTGCTCCAGCATTCGCGTACCGGATTCGTTCATGAAGTCGGTTCCTGCGACAGGCTTGAGGAAGGCGTTCGCCAGGTTCCACGAGCCCTGTTCCCGCACCACACCCAGCAGTACCTCGGGCTGAGTTCGGGCCGCCATGGAGTTCTGCTTCCCACTGGGGACAGCGCGGATGAACGCACGCAGCCACGCGTCGACGGCTTGGCGTTCCAGCTCGGGGTCGGACTCGCCCGCACCGGCGAGGTTCTTCGCCAACTGCGTGGTGTCCAGATTGGCGTAGCGGTAGTAGCACGCCGCGTTGAAGTCGACCGTGCCGATCATGTCCGCACCGGGGGAGTCGTCGGGCTTCAGGTCGTCCACCGCGGTGAAGTAGTCGAACTCCGTCACCACCGCGTGCGTGGAGATCGCGTGGGCAACCTGGGAGGCGGCGTCCACATTGAAGTCGGTGTTGTTGGCGACCATTCGGCCGAACAACGCGATGTCGACGGCACGGTCCGCACTGAGGATCTCGGCGGCGCGGGCCTGGATCTCCTTCTTCGGCGCGACCTGGCGCTTGTCGAGGTTCTCGACCGCCTTGTCGTGCTTCTTCTTCTCCTCGCCCTTCTTCGGTTTCTCGGCCTCGAGCTTCGCTCGTTCCGTCGCTATGGCAGTCAGTTCCTTCTGGTGTTCGCGGCAGAAGTCGGCGAGCAACGCGGCGGCGGTGGGCCGGATGAAGAAGAGGTACTGGGTGAAGTTCCGGTGGTCCACCTTGAAACCGAGTTGGAGTAGAGCCTCGCGCGCCAGGGCCACCGAGTCGTCGCTCGGCTCGTCCTCACCAGCGGGATCCAGTCCGTCGATCGCGCGGGCCGCGTGCTCCACGAGCCGCTTGGTGCGGACGGCGGAGTTCTCCCGCTCGATCCCCAGTGAGGGGAGCTCCAGGCGGGCGGAGCGCTTCAGGCACTGGCTCGACACCCGCCCGCGTTGCGCGCCACCGAAGGTGACACTCTTCGGCTGACCTACCTCGTCCCGGTTGAGGTTGCTCGCTGGGAACGATTGCAGTAGGTGAAGTTCGACAATCATTGGTCCGTGCCCTCTTCCGGTGACTGCGGCTTGGTCTTTCCGTATTGGTGACTGCGGCGCTTGTAGTCTCGCGCCCAGGTGAGGTGGACGCGATGCTCCTCAGTGCTGCCTGATTTCGCGGTATGCAGCGCGACGAGATCCTCGGCCAGTGAGCGAACACTGATCGATATGCCCTTGGAGGAGAGCTGTTTCATCACCGAGGGCAGACGAGAAGCCACCTGGTCGTAATTGGAGGCGGTTAGCTGGCGGACCCGCGCTTCGGCCGCAGGATGGTCCCCTAACCGAGCAAGGGCACTCCCCAGGGTGAGGCGCCACTCGCCGCCCTGGGGTTCCGCCGGGTTGAGCGCGAAGAGTCCACACGTCAGCAGCCACGGACGGTCCCGCTCCGCGTCTGACTCAAACTTGACGCCAGCGTCGATGAGAACGTCGTACACGTCGGGTATGTAGTGATGATCTGTGAGGCTGCGGCGCATCCGCGCGAGCCATCCCCGCGCGGGCCCTGCGACGGCCTGAACGTTGGAGTCGAGATCTCGGCCGACCCGGTAAAGAATGGAGGCGAGACGTCTGGCGGGACTATCGTCTGCGGGCTGGGAACTCACGAGTAGTCCTCGATTTCCTTCTCGTACTTTTCCAGGAGACTGCTCATCCGACTGCGAAAAGTGTTCTCGGTATCGGCCAGCGCCATGATCTGTCGGCCCGATCCGCTCGGGTTGTTCCACACCCAGCGTTCGCCCGCGGTCAGCGCTGAGGAGCGAACCGTCTCTCCCCACTTCAAGAACAGGGGCCTAACCTCAGGCGGAAGCTCTTCTGAGTGGGTGTCCTCGGCCGGTACCAGACGGCCGAGCTCATGCAACAGTCGGCGAAACGGGGCGGGAAGAGCGGGCCAGTACCAAATCCCAAGCAGTGGACTGGGAGCATCAGCGCTCAGCCCGCGTGTGTACCTCGTTTCCAAATCCCGCAGTTCTTTCCCCGCGTTGTTGGCGAGCTTGACCGCCGCACCGAGGAGAACCTCGAGGCTCCTCGCCGGCCCCCTGACCCGGAGCAGAGACACGGGCGCGGGGAGTGTCTCTTCGAACCAGGCCTCGACCGCCCCGCCGTTGGAGTCGAGCTGCTGACCGAAGACCCGCAGCGTGAAGGTGCGTTCATGGTCGTCAGTGAGGCGCTCCGCGGCTTCGTCGATCGTGGCGGGTCGCTGTCGGGTCGCCGTTCCGCTGAGGAGGAACTCCACCGCGTGAGGCCAGATACCGCGCAGCTCCTCAACCTGCACCGGTTGCCATCGGTCGGGGCGTTGGTCGTCGTTGCGGCTTGTCTTCGTGGGCGTGCTGCGGAAGGCGCCCATCTTCTCGTCGGCGCGGAGGTCACCCCTGTGCCGGGTGCCCGGCAGGATGGCGGCCTTCCGCACCATCGGTTTTCCGTCACGTTCCGTCACCAGGAGTCGGATCCTGCGTGCTGGCCAGGTGAGGAGCTCGGTCCATCCGAGAGGTGCGCGGCCAGGATTCTCCGGCTCCGGAGTGGGAGGTGACTGTTCCCAGATCGGGCGGTCATCCTCGCGCGTCCCACCGGGAAGTCTCGCCCCCGGGGCGTAGTCGACCAAGTTCAGCAGCAGGGTCTCCTTGAGGTCCTTGCCCTGCAGTACCGCCACACCGAACTGGTTACAGGGCCCACGCCGGGATGTCTTGTCCTTCGTGTAGGGAGTCTTCAGTCCTCCGGTGTCGAAGGCTTGGACCGTGACCAGCCAGCGTGCTGCTTGATCAGCCGGAATCTCCACGGATGCCGAAGAGATGGTGTGGTCGAAGAGAGTTGCGTTTCCTCCGGTTGCCTTGCCCAGGATGAGTTGGGCTGGTGAGCCGAGTTTCTCGTCGGGTATGGCGGGACACTGCATGAAGGGGTGATCCGTCCCCGACAGCCAGAACCTCTGGGCCCACCGGGTGGCGTATGTTTCGATCCTGGTGAAGGTATCGCCGGCCGCGGGGAAGGAGGGTGCATCCCAGAGTTCCCGCCATTGCGCCTCCGACTTTGGTCCGTCCAGGGCGCGATGCGCGAACGCGATCAGCAGTCGGTGCAGCGCCGCGGTGACGACGGGTGCCTCGGCCTGGATCCAACGCAGATCATCCGCGCGTCGAATCACATCGACGAGCCCAAGGTGGATTGTCGTTCCACCTTTTGTTACGCAGGGGATCCACGAGTCGTAGAGCAGGGAAAAGTGACGCACGCAGTCTCCAGTCCAACCGCGACGAGATGAACCGTCACGATAGCGACGAGCACCGCAAGATCACCACCAAAACAGAAAAGTCGCTTTGCGGAGTGATGCCTTTACGCTCTGTGTTTTGCGTGTCTTGGATTGATCCAGCGCGTCATTCAGTTCCCTCCTGGCGGGAATTCCTCCCGTCAGGTTTCCGGGTGCGATTCACCGGGCCTGCGTGTTCGGTGAGCCGGCTGAGGTGTTGGTCCTGGGCCAGCAATGGGATCGTCGCGATGGTGCTGAGATAGTCCTCATGATCGGTGCGGTGCATGTAGGTGAGCAGGTCTCTTTCCCACTGCTTCCTGTTGCTGGCGGCGAGGGTCCACAACTCACTGTCGCCGTAGACCATCCGCAGCAGGGCCGGAGCTTCCTCGGGGAGGTTCAGGCGGGACCGGTCGCGGAGCGCCACACGGGTGAGGCGGAGCAACAAGGCTGGATAGACGTTCGCGATCCCATCCGGGAATCCTCGCTCGTCGTCGTGAGGGTCGGTGCCGCGCTTGCTGACGCGGTCCTTGTCCAGGAGTAGGAGCGTCTGCTGCCTCGTGGCCCCGGGCCGATACGGACGTGCGTGGCGGTGCAGCCGACCGATGCGCTGGATCAAGAGATCGATCATTGTCGGATCGGAGGCGAGGATGTCCGCATCCAGGTCAACCCCGCTTTCGAGCAGGCTGGTTCCTATGGCGACCGCGTGGCGGGTGGTCGGTGAGTTCTTTCCGAGAAGTTCGCTGATCCGGGCTTCGCTCTCCGCTCGGTCCTCCCGGTCGGAGTGCACGGACACAATCTCCGGGGGCGACGCGAAGACTTCGTCCGCGACACGTCGGAAGACCTCATGGGCGCGATCCACGCGCCTCTTCGTGTTGAGAAGCACGAGGGCGCACCCGTCGTTGGAGATGTGCGCGAAGATCTCCCGCGCGAGCTTCTCGAAATCGTCTGAGTGGTGCACGAGTTCGACATCGTGTTGCGGAGCCTCGAGGGACTCCAAGGGCCACGCCGTCGCGTCCTCGTCCGCGCTCGCCCACGTGATCTGCCACCCTGACTCGACGTTGGTGGTGGTTTCGACGGGGCCTTCCTCCAATCGAGCCCCCGCCTGCCAATGCGTGATCAGCGCGTCGCGTCGTGCTTTGCTCAAGGACGCGGACATGACCACCACCGGGGTGCCGATGCTTCCGCACCACCACATCAGCTTGTCCATGTGGCTCGCCACGTAGGTATCGCACGCGTGCGCCTCGTCGATGACCAGAACCTTGTTGCTCATGGCCGCGATGCGCAGGTGCACCCACTTGGCGTTGATCACGGTCATCTGCGCTCGGTCGTGAGTGCCGACCACGAGGGGGGAGAGGATCGCGTCGTCCGGCTTGGACCGGCGCTGAGCATTCCGCTCTTGGTTGGGGTCTCGCGCCACGTCCTCCGCGGTGTCCTGGGGGTTCAGTTCGATGCCGGAGTCCTTGGCCAGACGGGGCATATCCTCCATCGCCCCGCTGAACGCCGGGAGACCTCGCAGGTCGAACTCTGCGTCAGCGAGAACCGCGTTGAGGTCGTGAAGCTGTGTCCGGCTCAGGGCCCGTGTGGGGAGAGCCAGCATGAATCCCGTAAGTCCGAGGGAGTCCACGAGCATCGCCGACGCCAGGAGGCCGGCGCGGCTCTTGCCCTCGCCAGTGGGGGCCTCGATCACCATGATTCCTGGCTGGGTGTTGTCGTCGAGGACTTCCTCGACCAGTGTGTGCAGCCGACGGGGCGGCTCGCCGTTGAACAGGCCTCGATACCGGGGAGGGGTCCTGTGTTCCCAGGGGTGCCAGTTCAGCCGGCGTAGCGTGTCCCGAGCCTTGTGACGGACTTCGTCCCGATAGGCCGCCGTTCCTTTCTCCATGTGGGCGTGGCGCGGAATCCTGTTGGTGTAGTGGTCGGAGGCCAACCGGTCGCACATCACCGTCAGACCGGCGATGCCGATGGCGCCTCGCAGCCCGATGTGCACATGCGACCAGTCCTGGTCGAAGTCGAGCTCCCAGAGCGCCGCGAGCTCTCGAACGAAGCGTTGCCTGGCCGAGCACCACTCCTTCTTCCCGAGCCGCTTGGGTGCCATCTGGCTGATGCCATCCCAGTTCGGGAAGTATCCGTGGTGACCGGCGAGGGCGCCGGTGAGGAATCGTCGTGTCGGCCGTGGCGCGTTCTTCCGCTTCAGTTCCCAGTCCAGGTGCGAAGCCGTCAGGAGCGAGTGGGGTGCGAACGCGGCGACCGCGCGTCCCTCGAACGCACTGATGGCCTTCTGCGCGTTCTCGTCGAAGTACTCCGCGGTTACGTCGGTTCGGACGGACTGGAAGTAGGGCGAGAACTTGCCCAGGTCGTGTAGCCCGCACCAGAACGCGACCCACCGCTGCCACTTCCCCCCGAGAGGGGTGAAAGCTTCTTCCAGCTCCTCTCGCAGGCGGGGGCCGAGCATCAGATCGACCAGTTCCTCCGCGAACGCCGCTGCGTCGATCGCATGGCAGATCAGTAGGTGGACTTTCGGGGTCTTCGCTTTACCCGCCTTCCCCCACGGGGCGCAGATGTCGATGGGGGTGGTGTCGGCCATGGTCCCTCCAGGGGTGGAGACGGCAGCGGCACAGGCAACGGTGGCAAGTCGAAACACCCGCATCGCCTGTGTTGTGGGGAATGTAACTCATGTCACGGACGAATCACCGGAAAGATGGGATGTCTTCGAAGATCGCGGATGTTGGGCCAAGGGAATCAAGCCCCCTTGCGTTGTCTCTCAGAGCGGAGTCCTTCGTGCAGCCCGCCAGCGCGCCCACTGTTGATGCTTCTGGACGGTACCCCCGCAAATTCGTCGCACTGCTGGTCTTCGTCCTCGGTGTTCTCGCCGCGACGGGGCCGTTGGCCACTGACCTCTACCTGCCAGCCCTCCCCGAGATCGCCGCGGATCTGGGTACGACCGAGGCGCGGATCCAGCTCACCCTGACGTCGATGATGGTGGGGTTGGCACTGGGGCAGTTGGTGATCGGCCCGATGAGTGACACCTGGGGGCGCCGCACGCCGCTGGTGATCGGGATCATCGGGTTCGCGGTGACTTCGTTCGCGGTGGTGTTCGCGCCGTCGGTGGACGCGTTCATCGTCCTGCGCTTCCTGCAGGGCGTGGCCGGTGCGGCGGGTGCGGTGATCTCGCGTGCCGTGGTGCGCGACCTGTTCGAAGGGGAGGAAGTCGCCCGGTTCATGTCCCGGCTGATGCTGATCGTCGGGCTCGCGCCGATGATCGGGCCGGTGCTCGGTGGGCAGATCCTGCTGTTCGGCTCCTGGCGTTTGATGTTCACGGTGCTGGGAGTGGCGGCCGTGATCAGCCTGGTCCTCGTCTACTTCTGGCTGCCCGAAAGCCTCCCCGCGGAGAAGCGGGCTCCGCAGCGGCCGGCGGTGCTGGCGCGCACGTTCCTGGGGCTCCTCACCGACCGCCGGTTCATCGTGCCGACCCTCGCGATCGGCTTCATCTTCGGCACGATGTTCACCTACATCTCGTCGTTCTCCTTCGTGGCGCAGTCGGAGTTCAACGCCTCGCCGCAGACCTACAGCCTCATCTTCGGCTTCAACACCCTGGGCATGATCGCCGGAACGCAGATCAACGCCGCGCTGATCGGCCGCGTCAGCATGGGGATCCGCCTCATGGTCGGCCTGTTCATCATGGTCGTGAGCGTGTTGGGCATGGGGCTGCTGGCCGCGACGGGCACGGCGACCCTGACAGCGCTCACCGTCCTACTGCTGTTGACCCTGTTCGGTGCGGGGTTCTCGATCCCCAACGCCATGACCATCGCGGTCGCGAGCCAGCCGGTTCAGGTGGCGGGGACGGCGTCCGCGCTCATCGGTTCGATCCAGTTCGCCTTCGGAGGTGCCATCGGGGCTCTCGGCGGTGTCGTGTCCGGTGGAGGGGACGCCACCCTCGGGAGCATGACCGCGGTCATGGGTGTCAGCGCCCTGGTCGCGTTGGGTCTGGGGTTCCTCCGGCCGAACGAGACGCAGTTGCGGTTCGCCAAGCCGTGAGGGTGGCGGGCTAGCTGTCCGCCACGTAGGGGTCGTCGACCGGAACCGCGGGGAGGCCGTCCAGGCTCACCGCGTTCTGGTCGCGCCACTTCTTGGGGAAGTACTCGGGGTCGCGCCGCCCCTGGTGCCGGTCCAGTACGTCGCGGTCCTCCTTGAACTCCATCAACGGGACCGAGTACCCGCAGGAGTCGGAGATACGGTGCAGGTCGGCGACGACGATCGATCGCTGTCCCAGCGTCCGCTCCTTCGGGAACACGGCGCGCAATCGGGCGAACTCCGGATCGTCGGTGAAGACGGCCCGCCCGGTGCCGTGGAGCCGCACGATGTTGGGCGGACCGTCGAACGCGCAGAACATGAAGACGATGCGTCCGTTCTCCCGCAGGTGCGCGATGGTCTCCGCGCCCGAACCGGAGTAGTCGAGGTAGGCCACCTGCCTCGGCCCAGTGATGGCAAACGTGCCGGCCATGCCCTTGGGGGAGACGTTGATGTGTCCGGCCTCGTCGAGCGGCGCCGTGCCCACGAAGAAGACGGGCTGCGCCTCGATGAATTCGCGGAGTCTGCCGGTGAGTGCTTCGAATAGCTTTGCCACAACCGCCGTCTCCCCGCGCCATTGAGCCCCCAAACCGGGGCAAGCTGGGGCGTGCGTCACTGGAGTCGGAACGTGGGGGGTTAGTCGTCGATCGCGCTGCGCGCACGTCGCCACCACTCGGCGGCCTCCTCGGTGTGGCCACGGGCGCTCATCAGGATGGACAGCCCCTCCATGGACTCGCGGCTGCCCGCCTCGGCGCCGCGTCGGTACCACCACTCGGCCTGGTCGGGGTCGCTGTCGGCGTAGAGGGCGCCCAGCCACGTCAGCGCCGTGATGTCGCCGGACCGAGCGGCGGCGATGAGACGCGCCTCGGTGTCGTCCGTGGCGCGGCCCAGGAGATCGGTGATGATTCGGACGAGGCCCACCATGTCGCAAGCATAGGCCGCCAGGGTCGCGGGCAATAGCCCCTGTACCAGCGTGTCCGCCCACCCGGTGCGAGTCAGGGGTGCCAGGCTGCGCATCAGCCGTTCGTTCGTGGGAGGGACTCTGAAGTACTGGCAGTGTTCGCGGCAGGGTGTCGTCGAGGTCGCCGACGCGGACGCCCCGCGCCCCGACGGGACCTGGCTGTGGGTGCAGGCCGACCACCCCACCGCGGAGGAGCTCCACGCGATCGCTGACCGGCTCGGGCTCCACCCCGGTGCGGTCAACGAAGGAGTACAGCCCCACGCCCGCACCATCCAGCAGATCCACGGCGACCAGGTCCTCCTCGCGATGAAGACCGTCCGCTACACGTCCGGACCGTCCGTGAGCACGTCCCGCGTCGTCCTCATCGTCGGAGGGTCCGTCCTCCTGAGCGCGTGCTTCGACGACCAGGACCCCGTCACGCCCGCCATAAATCGGCTCGTGGGAGACGACGAGCCGCGGGAACACGGCGTCTGGGACGGCGTGTACTCCGTGGTGCACGAGGTGGTGGACGGGTACACGAGCACGTCCGACGCCGTGGCCGCGGACATCGTCAGAATCGAGCAGGAGGTGTTCTCTGGCCGACGGGTCATGGTGCTGGAACCCATCTACGGATTGATGCGGGAGGTGCTGGAGTTCCGTGACGCCGTCGACCCGATGGTGTCCATCGTGACCGACATGGCGACCCGTCAGGCGACCAGCCGCCGATTCCGCGACGCTCAGCACAAGGTCAAGCAGACTCGGCAGTCGGTGGCCTCAAGCGAACAGCTTCTGACCCTGATCCTCGACGTCCATTCCGGACAGATCAACCTGTGGCAGAACCAGGACATGCGCCAGATCTCGGCGTGGGCCGCCCTGATCGCCATCCCCACCGTCATCACCGGCGTCTACGGCATGAACTTCCACTGGATGCCGGAGCTGCGGTGGTCGTGGGGTTACCCCGGGGTGATGGTGCTGATGGTCGTCGTCTGTGTCGTGCTGTTCCTGAACTTCCGCCGGCGCGGTTGGTTGTGAGGGGTTCGGTCGGGGCTAGTACACCAGGCGTCTCAGGACTATCCGCGCAGGATCAGGAACGTAACGAGGCAGGTGATAAACGCCCCGAGGATGAGAGCCCAGTCTCCGTAGTCCTTGTCCCGCGTCACGAGACCGCCCACCACGCCGATTCCCATCCCCACCACATTGACCAGGAAGTAGCCCGTTGAGAGGACCTGACGGAATCCCTCTCCGGTGAACAGACCCGGGAAGTCGGGGGAAGGGAGCGAGGAAACGTGCCCACTCGCCCATCCCCAGAGTCCTAGCGCCGCCCACCCGATCGGGATCTGCAGGACTGGCACGAGGCCAAGCAGCATGACGAAGACCATCGCAAAGAAGAACAACCCCACCTTTCCTTCGTCGTCATCATCAGCGGGTTCCTTGCTGTCCCTTCGTGATGTTTCCGAGGAGGCTGCGCTGAATGCCGAGGGGGGAGGCGGCGGAGGGCCTGGGGGCGGCGGATCCCGTCGTGCGTCGGTCAGCTCCCGCAACCGATCCGCCGCGTCCGGGTCACCGCCGTCACGCGCCCGGGTCAGCCAGTGACGGGCATCGGCGTCACGCCCCTGGTCGGCCAGCAGGATGCCCAGGTTGTACATACCGACGGTGTCGCCGTTGTCGGCCGCTTTCCGGTAGTGCTCCTCGGCTTCTCTGAGCCGTCCCTGATTGTGCAGTGCGTTCCCGAGGGTGTTGTGCGCGTTCGGCTCGACCTCCACCGCCTTGCGCAGCCAGTGCTCCGCCTCGCTGTCGCGTCCCGCCTTGACGAGGAACATGCCGTACCCAAAGCCCGCCCCGACGTTGCCCGCGTCGATCGCCTGCCGATAGGTGCGTTCGGCTTCCGGCAGTCGGCCCAGTTCGACGAGCGTGTTGGCGAGGTTGTTGCGGCCGGCCAAATGCCCGTGGTCAGCCGCGTGGCGGAACCAGTGTTCGGCCTCGCTGTAGCGTTCGGCGTCGAACAGGAGATTGCCATAGCTGATGGCGTCCGCGGAGCTCCCGCCCTCGATCGCCCTGCGGTACCACTCCTCGGCCGTCCCCGGGTCGCCCTGGTGATCGACCAACAGGTCGGCGTAGTGGCCCATCGCGGCCGGGTCCCCGGCTTCGGCGAGTTCACGATAGAGGTCCATCGCCTGGCTGACACCGCCGTTTCGAAGCGTCAGATTGGCCAGGTTCCGTTTGCCGTCCACATCGCCCGCGTTGGCAGACCGGCGATACCAGACCTCCGCCTCCGCCTCGTTCCCCCGCGCGCTCAACAGAACGCCGAGGTTCACCATCGCGTCGACGTCGCCCCCCGCCGTGGCCTTCCGGTACCACTCCTCGGCTGTGCCCACGTTGTCGTTGTGCTCGGCCAGGACGCCGAGTTGGAATCCGGCGTTGGATTCCCCGAGGTCGAACGCTGTGCGCAGCCACGTCTCCGCCGCGCCTACTTGGTCGAGGTCCGCGTGGAGGGACCCGAGCCGCAACGCCGCCTGCGGGTGGCCCGTGCGTGCGGCCTTCTCGTACTCGAGCATCGCGGCGGCCGAGTTGTCCGCTCGTTCAAGGTCCTGCCCGCGCGCGAACGCCAGCTCAGCGTCCGAGTCGTCGGCCGCGTCGTGGTTGTCTGGGGGGCCACTTCCGGCGGAGCGAGGCCGTTCTCCCCGTGGGGGAGTGGGGGGAGGAGTGTTGGTGGCGGCGAACCCGGGGTACTGTCGCGTCGGCGGGTCGGGGGGCGTGACCTCGGTGGCATCGTCGCTCACGAGCTTCGTCTGTGCCGTGACCATGGCGGTGAGCGGTTCCGGCAGCCACGCCTTCTGGGACGGGATCTGGCTGGCCATCCGCAGGAGCTCCGGAAGTCCCGGCCGCCGCACCGGATCCTTCGCCAAGCAGCGGTCGAGAAGCTCGCGTAACCCGTCGGGGACGTCAGCGAGGTCTGGGTCCCCGTCACACACCCGGCGCATCTGTGTCAGGGGGTGACCGGTCCCGAACACCGGCCGGCCTTGGGCGGCGAACCCGAGGAGGGCGCCGAGCGCGAACACGTCGCTCGCCGGAGTGAGTTCCCGGTGTTCCACTTGCTCCGGCGACCAGAAGCCCGGCGTCCCGATCGCCATTCCGGTTTTGGTGAGCTTGGTTCCGTCGGCGAGGTGGGCGATCCCGAAGTCAAGGACGCGCGGTCCGTCCTTGGCGAGAAGCACGTTTCCCGGTTTCAGGTCCCGATGGACCAATCCGCTGCGGTGGATGTCGCGCAGCGCTTCACTCAGCCCCGCCCCCAGTGTTCGTACAGTGCCCTCGGGGAGCGGCCCGTGCTCCGAAACCGCCTGGTCCAACGTGGGTCCGGGAATGTAGACCGTGGCCAACCACGGGGTCGCGGCCCGGATCCGCATCCACCACCGGAGCCGTGAACGCCCCACTGACCTGCCGCACCGCGTCGATCTCCCGTGAGAACCGATCCCGGAACTCCGAGTCGGCGGCCAGCTCCCGGTGAATCACCTTCACCGCCACCAGCCGGTTGCTCAGCGACTGGCCCAGGTACACCAACCCCATCCCACCAGCCCCGAGCCGCCCCAACAGCCGGTAGTCGCCGATCTCCGGTGGGTCACTGTCATCCAACGGCTGCATGCGCACGAACTCCGAGGGCGAGGGGTGATCGATGCCCACTATTCAACATGAGCCGCCACGACCCCGTCGAATCCCCACCCTTCCCGGATGAGTCTTCCCCGTCTCGCCCATCCCCGCGTGCGCGGGGCTTTCACAACGACGGACGTGACAGTGCGCGAATCAGACGGTCCATCCCCGTGTGCGCGGGGTTTTCCGAACCCAAAGACCGGTCGCCAGATCACCAACCGGTCCATCCCCGTGTGCGCGGGGTTTTCAGGGCGTGACCTGGGGTTTTTCGGTGTCGTTATCGTTTCGCGATGGTTGGGGTGCGATCCAGCGTCTCATGATGCCCCCACAGAAGGGAAAGTGGACGATTGTCGTCCACTTTTTGTGTCGATGTGCGTGCTCGACCGTGGAATCGCGGACAAGGTACGTCCTCGAATCACCACTCACTCCGTTCGGGTGGAGTGTCTGGGGTCGGCGATGGGGCCGGCGACCTGGGGGTCTTCGGGGATGAAGACGATGGACCACGTGGACATGTCAATGTCGTAGCGGTCGTAGGGGTCGGCGGCGGCTTCGTTGACTGTGGTGGGGTTGCAGTATTGGGGCACCGTGGCGTCGCGCCCGCCGGCTTCCAGCATGGGGGCGACCTGTTCGCAGGACATGTCGTCGAAGAAGGCGCGCTGGATGCCGGTTCCCGACCATCCCTCCACGAACTCGCCACCGCCAGAGACGAACTCCTCGGCGACCGTCATCGCGCGGTCGCAGTCGACGTCCCAGGCGTCGGCGTGGACGGTGAACGCGGATCCGTCCGGAGTGTTCACGGTGCCGCAGCCTGGTGTGTAGACGAGCAGGGTGTGCATGGCCGACTGGACGTTGTATTCCACCTCCGGCTCCGCCACCTCCACTGGTGCGTCGAGTTCGGTGAAGGTGACCGTGGCCTCCCAACCGCTCGTGGTGTAGGCCATCTGGACCGGGTTTCCCGCGTCGTCGATCCAGACCTCTCCGGTGGCGTCGAGCTCTCCCACGGTCTCACCGAGGCCGCGCGGTGCGAGGAAGCTGCCGGAGTAGCGGGTGGTCGTCGTGTCGCCGAGGGTCTCGTCGCCCTCGTCGGTGAGATCGTCGGCCGTCGCCAGTCGGCGCAGTGGTTCGACGATGGAGTCAACGGAGTAGGAGTCCTCCGTGAAGCGGTCCGTGGTGGCGAACCAACTGGCCGGGTCCCGCATGGATGTGCCGTAGGCGTGGATCTCCCCGTCGACGTTGGCCACGATTTCGTTGCGCTGGTCTGGGACGTCCACGGCTTCGCCGTCGATCTCGCTGAGTTCCGCCATGAAGATCGGGACGGGATCCGTGGCGTACCGAACGTCGAAGCCTGTGGCGGTCGCCTGGAGCACCTCCTCCACCGCTGTTCCGCTGGCCACGGAGTACTCGTCGGCGCGTTCGGCGGTGAACTGGCGGGTGAACTCGGCGGCGAAGCCCTCCCCGTCGGCGAGAACCTGGGCCGCCTGCTCGACGATCTCCTGGCGTTGGCTCGCGGCCTGGGCGTCGACGGCGTAGTATCCGCCGGTCCCCACCGCGGCCACGGCCAAGGTCCCCCCGGCCGCGATCGCGACGGTCTTGGTCGTGAACAGGCCCGCGGCCGTTCCGGTGGTGGCTGTGGTCATGCTGGCCGCCGATACAGTGCCGCCGGCCCCGGCCGAGGCCGTCCCCGCGACGGCGCTCCCGCCGGCCGCGGTGGACGCGGACGTCGCCACCGCCGCGGCCCCCACGAGTCCCACGCCACCCGCCAAGGCGACCCACGCGCGCGGGTCGTGGCCGGCGGCGTCGAACCCCCGCCAGACGTTGCCGAGGAGCGCGGCCAGACGGATCCGCGCCTCGGATGGATGGGCCGCCGCCGTCTCGGGGGTGCCCGAGGCGAGTGCGAGGCTCTCGCGGAAGCACTCCAGCGCCAGCGGGCGGTCCGCGGCCACGGGGGAGAGCGCCCGTTCCAGCAGTTCAGCGAGGTCGGGCGGGACGCCGAGGAGGTCCGGGGTGCCGTTGCGGGTGCGGTCAAGCACCGCGCCGGTGTCCCCCACCCCGAAGGGAGGTCGCCCCGTCGCCGCGAAGGCCACGAGCCCGCCCCACGCGAACACGTCCGCCGCGGTGGTGTCGTCCCCGCCGGCGATCCGCTCCGGGGACATGTAGCCGGGCGTGCCGTACACGCCCTCCTCCGGGCTCCGGTCCTGTGCTCGGCGGGCGATTCCGAAGTCCAGGACCCGGGGGCCGTCGGGGGAGAGGACCACGTTTCCGGGTTTGATGTCCCGGTGCAGCACGCTGGCGATGTGCAGCGTGTGCAGCGCCTCGGCGGTACCGGCCGCGAAGGCGAGCAACGCGTTGCCGGTGAGTGGGCCGTGCCGGCGAACGTGCCCGGTGAGGGTGAGCCCGGGCACGAACTCCGTCGCCAGCCACGGCTGTTCGGCCTCGGCGTCCGCTCCCAGGAACCGGGGGGCACACACGACGCTCAGGTCCCGCATCACCGCGACCTCGCGGGCGAAGGTGTCCCTGTAGGCCGGGAGCCCGGCGAGTTCCGGCTTGATGACCTTCACCGCCACACAGGTGTCGTCGACATCCAGCGCCGCGTAGACCGTCCCCATCCCGCCGGCACCGAGCCGGCCGATCACCCGGTAGGGGCCGAGCTGGCGCGGGTCATCGGCGTGGGGCGCTGTCAGTTCCGGGGGTGCGGAGGGATGGGGAGAGGACATGCACAGGAGTGTCGCATCCCACGGGGTGTTCTCGTAGCTCAGGGTCGACCGGCGATCACATATCCGGCAAAAGGTGCGGGATTCCCCTCGTCGAGCACCGACGATGGTCGGAGAGTCAACGGCCCGTGCACCAACGACTCACGTGAGAGTGAGGTAGTGGTACCGGCCCACCTCGGTGAAGCCCAACCGCTCGTAGACGCGTTGCGCGACCTCGTTGTCGGGGACCACCTGGAGCCACAGGTGGCGCACCCCCCGCCGCTGAGCGGCCCGTGCCAGGGCGCCGATCACCGCCCCGGCGTCCCCGTTCCCACGCGCCTCGGGACGGACTCCGAGGCAGGCGAGGCCACCCCAGTCCTCCACCAAGGCCAGCCGCCCCACCGCGCGCACCGATCCACCTCCGGCCGTTCCGGGAATCTGGCCGAACAGGGCCGGGCCACGGGTGAGAACCTGGCGAGCGGTGTCCCAGTACCGCTCACGGGGTTCCGGCCGGTCGACGTCCCACCAGGCGTCCAACCACGCCTCACTCGGGCTGTCCCGCACCTCCACCGGGGAACGGGCGGGGCGCAGCCGCTCCAGTACGGTCGACAACTCGGCCGCGAGATTGAGCGTTGGGGTCCGCGCCTCGTAGCCACGCTTCTCCAGCCGCGCCTCCAGGTCCGAGGGGCGGACCGCGTCGGAGATGTGGAACGTCGGTGCGAGCCCTCGGGCCGCGTACAGCTCCTGCACCTGATCGATCGCCGCGTCGACGTCGGCCGGCTCGTGCAGAGCGAGAACGGAGTTCGCGCGCTTGGTGAACCCGTCGGCCGTGCGCACCAACCACCCGTCAACGTCAATATTGGTCAACCCGGGCCACGCCCGGTCGCTCAGGAGGTCCAACCGTTCCGCATCGATCATGCCCCGACGGTACGGGAACCCAGCTCCCCTCGGCCCGGAGGGGCGTGGCCGATGGGTCGACGACCGCGGATAGGAGCCCCGGCGAGGACCGCGACCTCCCGCCGGTCTATCCCCGGCGTCTCCCCCGGACGCTGCCTCGCCGTTCCGCCGGCGCGTTGAGGGTCGAAGGACGCGCCCTCGCCGCGCGATCTCTCGCATCCCCACTGGGACAGGACCGACCGGCGGGCGTGCCTTGTCCACGGGCCCAAGGGGGTGCCGACGCCCCGCACCCCTTCCAAGCCCCGTCCCGCTGGCGGTCCCTCCGTGCTGGGACGGGACGGTGTTCGTGCTGAGTGGGTATGGCGTCGCCGCCTGGCACGAGGTGCGGGCCACACCCTGTCGGGCCGGGCGTCGCCAAGCGTTGAGCGCGAACCCCTACCGCTGACACGGGGACCAGCGCGGCCTGGACTCCACGACTGCATCGACCACTCCCAGTCCGTTCCTTGCGGTCTGGATGGACGCTGTCCTGGGGCAACGCCGACAACCCCGACCTCTGGGCGTGGTTGGGGCATGGGCGCTCGGCGCCTGTGGTTGTTCGGTCGGCCGATCGAACACTCGTGGCCCCACGAAGCCCGGAGTGAGGGCGCGGGCCTGTCGCCCCGTCCCGTCCCTCACCCCCGCTCGTCGCGGTCGCGTGGTTGTCGTGCCGAAACCGGAGCTTCCAGCGGGTCGCGCCAACCCCCGGGCAAGAGTCGGCTCCGGGGGCGCGGCCCACCCGTGCGAACGAGCGGCTATCCCACTCCACGAAAACGGACGAGGCCGCGTCCGCCCCCTCCGCGGGCGCCGAGGTCATCCTCGGGCCCGCACCTCACCCCTGTTCGTCGCGGGGACGGGTGGCCGTCGCGCTCGGGGTGATCTCGACGATCAGGTGTTTGGTCAGGGGCTGCTCGCTCTGTGGGCTGTAGTCGCCGAGGGCGCACAGCGCGTTGAGTTCCGGCATGTACCCCGTCGCGCAGCCCTGCGGGATGTCGTAGGCGATCGCCCGGTATCCGTACACGGTGCGGCGGCTGCCGTCCTTGGCGATGCTGGTGACGTCGATGAGGTCGAAGGAGACGAGGCCACGGTCGGCCATGTCCTTCTGGTGCATGTAGATCGCGGTGCGCAGGTTGCTGAGCCCGCGGTAGCGGTCGGTGTCGGAGTAGATGGTGGTGTTCCATTGGTCGTGGGACCGCACGGTGCTGAGGGTGAGGCGCCCTTCGCCTGGGTCGGTGTCGGGTAGTGGTGCGAGGGAGAACTCGGCCCGTCCGGACGGAGTCTCGAACACGCGCTCCCTGGCCGGCTGGGCGATTCGGAAGCCCAAGGGGTGCCGCACACGTCGGTTGAAGTCCTCGAACCCGCGCAGCACCGAGCCCATGGTGTCGCGGACGGCGTCGTAGTTCTCGCCGTAGTCCGTCCAGGGTTGTGAACTGTTGGGCAGGGTGGCCATCGCCAACCCGCTGATGATGGCCTCCTCCGACCGGAGGTGTTTGGAGATCGGGTCCCGCATGCCGTAGGACAGGTGCACCATGCTCATCGAGTCCTCCACGGTGGTGCCCTGGGTGCCCGCCGCGGTGATGTCGCGTTCGCTGCGGGCTATGCAGGGGAGGATGAGGGCCTTCTTGCCGTGGACGAGGTGGCTGCGGTTGAGTTTGGTGCTCACCTGCACTGTCAGGTCGCAGTTGCGCAGTGCCTCGAAGGTGCGTGGCGTGTCCGGTCCGGCCAACACGAAGTTGCCGCCCATCCCCACGAAGACCTTCACGTCGCCGCGCAGCATGGCCTCGATCGACTGCACCGTGCCGAGTCCCCGCTCCCGTGGCGGCTCGAAACCACACACGTCGCGGAGCCGGTCCAGGAACTCCTCACCCGGGTGGTGGGTGACGCCGCAGGTACGGTTCCCCTGCACGTTGCTGTGCCCCCGGATCGGGCAGGGCCCCGCCCCCTCCCGGCCGATGTTGCCCCGCAGCAGCAGGAGGTTCACGATCTCCCGCACCGTGTCCACACCGTGCTCCTGTTGGGTGATTCCCAGGCACCACGCGACGATGGTGCGTCGCGACCGCATGTAGATGTCCGCCAGGTGCCGCATCTCCCCCTGGGACACTCCCGACACGCGCTCCAGGTCCCGCCACTCCGTCTCGGCGCACAGCCGACGGTAGGCCTCGAAGTCGTGGGTGTGGTGGGCGATGAACTCGTGGTCGACGGCCCGCGGATTGGCCTCCGTCGCCTCCAGGACGGCCTTGGCGACACCTCGCAACACTGCCAGGTCCCCGCCCACCAGTGGCTGCACGTTCAGGTCACCGGTGGAGGTGGCGTGGAACGTCCCCATGGACACGAACTCGTGCGGCACGATCGTCTTCTCCGAGGCGAGCTCCACCAGCGGGTTGATATGCACGATGGAGGCGCCGCGGCGGTGGGCGTTGGCGAGACTCGTCAGCATGCGCGGCGCGTTGGACGCCGCGTTCACACCGACGATGAACAGGGCCTCGGCCTCGTCCCAGTCCTCGAGCATCACCGTGCCCTTGTTGGTGCCCAACGAGTCGGTCAGCGCTCGACCGCTGGCCTCGTGGCACATGTTGGAGCAGTCCGGCATGTTGTTGGTACCGAACTCCCGCACCCACAGGTTGTACAGGAACGAGCCCTCGTTGCTGAGCCGGCCCGAGGTGTAGAACGTGGCCTGGTCCGGCGAGTCCAGCGCCCGCAGCTCCGCGCCGACCATCTCGAAGGCGCTCTCCCACGAGATCGGCACGTAGTGGTCGGTCTCGGGGTCGTAGGAGAGGGGCCCCGCGATCCGGCCGGCCGCCTCCAGCGCGTGGTCACTCCACTCCGACAGTTCCCGCACGCTGTGCCGGGCGAAGAACTCCTTGCCGACCGTCTTACGGGTCATCTCCCAGGTGACATGCTTGATCCCGTTCTCACAGATGTCCAGGTGCAGGCCATGACGGTCGTCGGGCCACGCGCAGCCGGGGCAGTCGAAGCCGCCGTTCTCCTGATTCATCGTTACGGTGGCCCGCACCCCGTTCACGGGTTCGCCGCTCTTGGCGATCACCCGCGCCACGGACTTCGCCGCCCCCCACCCCGCGCTGGGGTGGTTGTAGGGCCGCCAGTCGGGTGTCCCGCCGCCAGGCCCCCGCCCCGGCGCGGGGGAGTGCGGTGTCCCCACACTGAAGTTGTCCTGAGGTGCGTCGCCGTCAGTCATTCGGTGCTCCCGGTCGTGGGTTGCGGACATTGCCGCCGCCAAGAGGTCACTGCTTCGGCGGCGCGGCAGCGTGGATGTCGCTCAGGGTTGGGGACCTTCGGCCAGCATCGCCACCTCACCGGCGCTCCAGCCGCCGTCCACGGCCAGCTCGGCTCCGGTGACGTAGGAGGCGCCGTCCGACAGCAGGAAGACGTTGGCGGCCGCGACCTCCTCCGGCTTGCCGACCCGTCCCTCCGGCGCCAGCGGGTACTCGTGGTCCGCGGCGATCGCGCCCGCCTCGTGTGTCATCGGTGTGGCGATCATGCCGGGATGTACCGAGTTCACGCGGATCCGGTACAGGGCGAACTCCTCGGCCGCGATCTTGGTGAGGCCGCGTACGCCCCACTTGGACGCCCCGTAGCCCGACGTCAGGGGAACCCCGATCAGGCCGGCCGCCGAGGACAGGTTGACGATCGACCCACCCCCGACGGTGCCCATCGGGCCGAGCATCGCCTTGAGCCCGAGAAACACGCCCACGAGGTTGATCCGGACCACGCGTTCGAAGTCCTCCAGGGGTGTGTCCTGGATGAGGGTCCCCGAGCTCACTCCGGCGTTGTTCACCAACCCGTCGATGCGCCCCAATGTGGTCTCGGCATGATGGACCACCGCCTGCCAGTCGTCCTCCCGCGTCACGTCGTGGACGTGGAACTCCACGGCGCCGCCCAGACGCTCGGCGGTGGCCTGCCCCTCGTCCACCAGCACGTCAGTGATGAGGACCCGCGCCCCGGCCTCGACACACTGCCGCGCCGTGGCCTCCCCGATCCCGCGCGCGCCACCGGTGACGACGATGACCTTCCCGCCGAGATCCCGCATGCTGCCCCCTGGAGGTCGACTCATCTCCGGAACCTCGCCGGGGTCGACAGGGCGTAGTACCAAGCCGCGGTTCGGACTCGGGAAAATCTCCGCACAGGGCACAACCGAGGCCGAGTGCCGGGGTTCACGCACACCCCGGCCACCCGCCGACCACGAACCCGTCAATGGGCGGTCAGCGGGAGCGAAACGCTGGTTACCAGGGGCGAATCCGGCTGAAGAGCCGCTCCCATCGGGCCGCGTAGCTGTAGCGGAGCTGGATCGCGTTCGCCAGGCTCGTGGCGCGGTCCACGACCGGCTTGGCCATGTGCTTTCGCCCGGCCTTCCGGTAGACGCGGCCCATGCTGTAGAGGGTCTCGACCAGTACCCGCGGATCCTGCGCGCGTTCGGCGATGCTGACGGCGTGCTCGACTCCCCGCACCGCCTCCTCGTTTCGGTGCAGGGACACCGCCACCACAGCCCACGTGGACAGGGCCAGGGCCTGCAGGCCGACGTGTTGGAGTTCCTGGGCGAGCTCGGTCGCCTGGCGGGCGAGCTGCTCACCGTTACTCGTCTGCCCGCTCTGGGCTGCGGCGATCGCGCGCACGAACAGGCTCTCGGCGATCACACGGCGGGAGCCGAGCTGGTTCGCGATGATCAGGGCCTCTTCGGCGAGGTTCGACGCCGTCGCGGAGCGCATGATGATCAGCAGGGCGATGGCGCGTTCCCGCAGTGCCTCACACCGCAACAGTGGCGCGGCGCTACGGGAAGCCCACTCCAGGCCGTCCTTGAGGTAGCGGTCGGCCGTGATCGGGTCCGCTCCGTGCAGGATGGACAGCCGCCCCCGTCCCACACTGCATCGTGCGATGACCAGGCTCACGTCGCCCTGTCGCGCGATGGACTCCGCGTGCTGGAAAGCGACATCGGAGTCGGAGTATCGACCGCGTCCGAGCAGCGTGGTGGCCCGGCAAAGCTGGAGCCGGGCGGCGTAGGCGGTGGGCGGCGGCCCCTGTTCCGCCATGGCCCTGTCCGCGGCCATGAGCTTGGCGTCGACCTCCGCGAAGCGCTCCAGCTCCGAGAGGGCCTCGGCCTGCCCGAGCAGGGCCTCCGCCCGAACCGCGTGGTCGGTCGGACCTGCCGCCTTCTCGGCCGCGATCCACCGGTCCAGCGCGGCGACCGGATCGTACAACGCGGCCAACAGGTCGGTCGCCGGCAACACCGGGCCTCGCGCCACGGGTGGGGGAGTATCGCCGGGAACAGCGGACGCGAAGCCGCCCGGCGGCACGGAGTGCCTCGCTCCTGGCTGCGGTGCGTGCGACGCGGCCGGGGGAGGAGAGGGCATGTCCGCCTGCGGAGGCGGGGAGGCCGCGGGCGCGGTGGGCTGGGCAGCGGCCTTCGCGGCCACGGCGGCGGTGCCCGTCGCGGGGGGCGGCGCGCCTCCCAGCAGGAAGTCCAGGACGTCCCGCGAACTCGGCCGGTCGTCGGGCCGTTTCTCCAGGCACGACCGGACGATCGGCAGGAGCAGCTCGGGAACCCCGTCCAGCACCGGTTCCCCGGTGGCGACGCGGGCGATCCGCGCCATGTTGCTCTCGCCCGGAAACGCCTGGCTCCCGGTCGCGGCGAACACCATGACGACGCCCCACGCGAACACGTCGGCGGCGGAGGTCAGCCGGTCCCCCTCCAGTTGCTCCGGCGCCATGTACCCGGCGGTCCCGACCATCGTCGCCGAGGTGACGGCGGTTCCCTCGACCGCTCGCGCGACCCCGAAGTCAATGACGCGCGGCCCCTCCGGCGCGAGCATGATGTTGTCCGGCTTCAGGTCACGGTGCACCACCCCAGCCGCGTGGATCGCGCACAGCGCGGTGGCGGTCTGCACGGCGAGCCGCTGCAGGTCACTCCCCGACCGGGGCCCGTTCTCCGCGACCGCCTGCTGCAAGGTGGGCCCACTCACGAACTCCGTGGCGATCCACGGCCGCTCCGCCCCCGGGTCGGCATCCAGGATCTCCGCCACACAGAACCCCTGCACCTGCCGCGCCGCGGTCAACTCCCGCGCGAACAGGTCCCGCACCTTGTCGTCGTCGGCCAGATGCGGATGCAACAGCTTGACGGCCGCCTGCCGCCCATTCTCGTCGCGCCCCAGGTAGACGCTACCGAACCCGCCGCTGCCGAGCTTGTCCAACAACTCGAACCCGCCGACGCTGTCCGGCTTGTCCGCCATAACCGTCCTCCCCGAAGGCATGCCGCGAATGACACCCCAACCCTAGATCCTCCAGCGACGACCACCGGCCCCCAAGCCGCCGAGAGAACGTCCTCCTAGCCGCCGGGAGCGGGATGCCCCTAGTAACGGCGTGTCTACGGTCTTCGGCATCCGCCAAGTACGCCTCAGCGGCGGCAACAGCCGGCCGAATCCCCACGCAGCAGAGTGCCCCAAGCCGGACACACAGCGAGGCCTCGAGGCGGCCCATCCCCGCGTCTGCGGGGCTCACCGAACTCCGCTACGTGGTGGCGGAAGTGTGATCCGGTCCATCCCCGCGGGTGCGGGGCTCACACGTTCGCGGGGATCGACCGCGCCACATCCCGCAGGTCCATCCCCGCGTGTGCGGGGCTCACGGCGGGCGGCGTCCAAGGCGACCACCCACCTGCAGGTCCATCCCCGCGTGTGCGGGGCTCACGGCACCAACACACACAAGCCCCGGCAGAACCTGGTCCATGCCCGCGTGTGCGGGGCTCACGAGTTGACGCTGCTCGACACCAACCAGGTCCCCCGGTCCATCCCCGCGTGTGCGGGGCTCACGGTGAACACGATCCCGGATGGGTCGTGCGAACCCGGTCCATCCCCGCGTGTGCGGGGCTCACCATCACGTGACACGGTGTCGGTGCCCGTCGCCCGGTCCATCCCCGCGTGTGCGGGGCTCACTGAATATCAACCGCCTCGTCGACCGTGCGTGACGGTCCATCCCCGCGTGTGCGGGGCTCACAATTCGATCTCGTCGTATACAGGCATGGGGTCCGGTCCATCCCCGCGTGTGCGGGGCTCACCCCGACACGACCCGCATCCAGGAGAGCATCGTCGGTCCATCCCCGCGTGTGCGGGGCTCACCCGGCGCGAGGGGGAAGGAGTCAGGCGCGCGTCCGGTCCATCCCCGCGTGTGCGGGGCTCACCCGCCTGAACCTCGAACGAGACGACGTGGCGACGGTCCATCCCCGCGTGTGCGGGGCTCACCGCGATCATCTCCTCGATGTAGTCGATCGTCAGCGGTCCATCCCCGCGTGTGCGGGGCTCACCAGCGTCGGCGCCCCCGTGGTGTTAGTGGTGACGGTCCATCCCCGCGTGTGCGGGGCTCACCCGCCCCCACACAGCAGGGCCCCACGCCGGTCCGGTCCATCCCCGCGTGTGCGGGGCTCACCTGTCTGTCCCGGCCCCGGGAGACGTCCATTCGGTCCATCCCCGCGTGTGCGGGGCTCACCGTTCCCGGAGGACACACCACTGGCCCGGACCGGTCCATCCCCGCGTGTGCGGGGCTCACGGCGGAGAACCCCAGGATCTCCGCCACCCACGGCGGTCCATCCCCGCGTGTGCGGGGCTCACACATCAACCGCACACAGCACTGTCAACTCCACCGGTCCATCCCCGCGTGTGCGGGGCTCACACGATCTCCGGGGAGATGCCCCGGGCCGAGACCGGTCCATCCCGCGTGTGCGGGGCTCACTGTACACCCGCGATTCGATGTGGGGAGGCTTCCGGTCCATCCCCGCGTGTGCGGGGCTCACCTTAGAGCCCCCGTGTCCGATTTCTCCTGGTTCGGTCCATCCCCGCGTGTGCGGGGCTCACCGGCAGAGACTGCGGGAGTTGGGGACCCGGTTCGGTCCATCCCCGCGTGTGCGGGGCTCACACCACGTTCATGGGACTCCTCCCGGAGTCACTGGTCCATCCCCGCGTGTGCGGGGCTCACACCGCCACCACACGCCCAACCAGGACACGAACCGGTCCATCCCCGCGTGTGCGGGGCTCACTGCGCGGGGTAGGGCATGGGATAGCGCGTGGGCCGGTCCATCCCCGCGTGTGCGGGGCTCACCAGCGCGCGACCTGGGGTTCCTCGGTGTCGTTATCGTTCCGCGACGTTCGAGGTGGGATTCAGCGTCTCATGACACCCAAAATGAGGGGGAAGTGGACCATTGTTGTCCGCTTTGCTTGCCGGTTTGCTTGCTCGATTGGGGAATCGCGGACAGGGCGTGTCCGCGATGGCCGTGGAGTGTGGGGCGCCACGGGCGGACATCCACCGCTCGTCTCCACATGCGCGGGGCTTATCGGACGCGACCGGGGCTTCTTTGGCGCCGGTGCAGCTTCGCGATGTCGGGGTCAGGGTTCTTGTTTGATCGTGGCCTCGAAGACAGGGGAGAGAGCCGCCTCACCGTCCTTGGTCCCGCAGGTGGGCCTGCAGCTCCTCGTGGACTTCGGGGTCGTCGGGGGTGTCCGCGAGGCGTTCCCAGAGGGTGGCTTCGGATTCCTCTCCGGTGGAGGCGAGGCCCTTGGCGAGTAGGCGCATGGCGCCGGTGTGGCCCTGGGTGGCGGCGCCGCGGAGGAGGTATTCGGGGAGGCCGGCGCCCTGTTGGGCTCGGAGGACGGCCAGGTCGTACATGGCGTCGGCGTGGCCGCGCTCGGCGGCGGTTTGGAGGAGCTTCTCGGCGTCGGACTCCTCGCCCTGGCGGCGGAACAGTAGGCCGGCCTCGTAGAGCGGGGTGGGGTCGTCAGGGGCGTCCGCGGCGCGTTCCCACAGGGCGGCTTCGGCCTGGTCCTGTTCGCCGCCGTGGTCGCGGAGCACGGTCGCCAACAGACGGACCGAAGGCGGATTCCCGGTGTACGCGGCGGCGCGGAGCCAGCGTTGCGCCTCGGACATGTCCCCTCGGCGGCCGCTCAGCATGCTGAGGTTGTGCATGGCCTTGGCGTCTCCCGCGCGGGCGCCCCTTCCGAGCCAGCGGGCGGCGTCGTCAAGGTCGTCCTGGCGCAGACGCAGCGTGCCGAGCAGGCTCATCGCCCGGGTGTTGCCGCCGGTGGCGGCCGGGGTGTAGGCCTCCACCGCGTCGTCGAGGCGGTCGTTGTCCTCGAGCAGGATGCCCAGGTTGCAGGCCGCGTCCAGGTCGCCGTCGTCGACGGCGGCTCGATACCACTCCTCGGCGCCGGCGACGTCCCCCTGTTGCGCCAGCAGGTACCCCAAGTTGAACCGCGCCCCGGCGTTGCCGGTCCGCGCCGCCGCGTGCAGCCATTCGGCGGCCTCGTCGGTGCGTCCCTGTTCGGCCAGGTAGGCGCCCAGGTTGTTCATCGCGCGCGCGTCGCCGTCACTCGCCGCGGCGCGGAGCTCGGCCTCGAGGTCGACGCTCGCCCCCGGCTCGGCATCGTCAGGCTGAGACCGATCGGCGGAGGTGGGCATGGGCAGCGGCCTTTCACTGGGAGGGGGTGGCAACGAGGGGATGTTCCCTATGATGGACGCCGCTTGGGAGTGAGCGGTTCCGCGCGAACCGTACACCCCGTGGGGAACGCGGCGTGACACGCGGTCACCCGTGCGGCCCGGCCGCGGCTCTCAGAGCAGGGAAGAACCGTCCCGATCAGGAGGACAACGGTGGCCCGCAGCGATTGGCTCAACCTGTTCAGCATCGAGCACGCCCACCCCCTCGACCCGCCGGAGGCGGTGGGAACGCTGCGCATCCTCGTCGAGGAGTCACAGGGCAGCGGCTGGTTCCCGGTCCTCATGCCGCAGGCGTACACCGACTGGGTCGAGGCCTCCTCGGCGATGCTGGAGCTCGCCCGCACCTACCTCCCGTCGAACCTGTCGTCCCCCACGGAGCGCCTGGTGTTACGCCAGGACGAGAACACGTGTGTCGTCATCCTGCGTGGGTTCGGGCGTGACCACCACGCCAGGATCACCATCTGCGAGCGGTTGGAGGCCCCACCTCCCGTGCCGCCCGCCGACGACAACCCCTACTGAGCACCCATCACTCCGCGCTGGTGCTGGGCTCCTTCCGGTAGAGCAGGTCGACGTAGTCCGGGTGGAGTTGGATCCAGCCCTTGTAGAACGGACAGACAGGCAGCACCGCCAGCCCGCGCCGGCGCACATCGTCGAGCGAGTCCCGGACGAGCTGGCTGGCGACCCCCAGCCCCTCGTACTCGGGTTCCACCTCGGTGTGGGTGAACGTGATCAGGCCGCTGGTCAGGATGTAGTCGGCGAACGCGACCACCCGTCCGTTGGCCTCCTCGTCGCGGGCTTCGTAGCGATTGTTCCCTGGAACGTCGGCCACGTTCAGCTCCACGCGGCTCACCTCCTGCTCGGGACTGCGAATGGGTCGGTCACTCCGTACGGGCACGCCAACGCCGCCTGGTTCCACCCCAGAAGGTTGGCGCCCGCCGTATAGGCGGCTTGGTAGAAGTCCAGGACCGCGGCCCGCGGATTGGCCGCCTCGCGGGCCGTGTTGTAGGGGAGAACCGCCAGGTGTCCGTGGCCGCTGGCCATCCACCGGGCGCCGGGCGGCAGCGGAGCGTTCGTGAGACCTTCCGGTTCCGGCGCCGTGTAGGAGTAGAAGGTGGGCTCGGGGATGGTGTCGTCGCCGAACCAGAATCCGAAGCTCACCACGTCGCGGGAGTAGGCCTCCCGGATCACCGATCCGGCGTCGCGTGGCTGGCTGATGTGCATGTCGTGGAATCTCGTCATCGCGATATCGAACGTGTGCCAGAAGTGGTGCACCGGACTGACCTTGCCGGAGTAGTCCGCCGCGAACCGTTCCAGCACCATCGCGACCTGGCTCAGGACCCGCCAGTACCGGTTGGCGTGTTGCGGGACGTAGGTGTGGTGCTCGTTGTCCTGCTCGAAGGGGCGGTCGGCGTCGGGTAGATCGAAGGGGTAGGGGTGGTTGATGGACGGTTTCACCCCGAGCCCGCCGAGGAGGTCCATCACCTCGCTGTAGAACGTGCCGACGGTGTGTCCGGTGAGCGGGAACGAGCCCTCCGCTCCCTCCAGGGTGTTGGCGACGACTCTGTGCCGCACGAAGTCGAAGTCGACGGTGAAGATCGGATTGCCGTCCTCCAGCCCCATGGGACGGGTCGTGATGCCCTGCCCGGTGAGGTGGTAGGGGACGTGCCACCAGTGGTTGCGGCGCACGCTGTGCTCCAACCGGACCTTGCCGATGATCTGGAGAAATCGGTGCAGCGTCTGCTTGGTTCCCTCCCATTCCTCCAGCGGGATCGGGGGAAACAGTTCGGTCCGTGGCTCCATGCCGGGAAGTGTTCCCGGGGACTTTGGCTTCCACCTCAGCGTTTGTCCCCTCCATGCGGCGTCTTTCCCGATCCTTTGCCCGCACCCGCCCAGCGGTGAACACTGGACGGGCCGCGCCGCCACCTCGGTCGGCGGCGGGGACGAAACGGGTACACCGACGTCATTGGTACGGAGGGGCACGTCGTGGACATCCACCATCCGATCTTCGCCCGGGTCTACCGCCGGGTTCGACGCGGCATGGACCAGAGCGGTGTCGCCGAGCAGCGCCACCGGCTCCTGGCGGGGCTGACGGGCGACGTCGTGGAGGTCGGGGCCGGGGACGGCGGGAACTTCGCGCACTATCCGCCATCCGTGAGGCACGTCCTCGCGACTGAGCCCGAACCTCACCTCCGCCACAGCGCGCACGCCGCGGCCACGACGGCGCCGGTCCCGGTCACCGTGGTGGCGGGTCGAGGGGAGGAGATCCCCGCCGACACTGGTCACTACGACGCTGTCGTCTTCACTCTGGTCCTGTGCAGCGTCGCCGACCAGGCCGCGGTGCTGCGTGAGACGGCGCGGGTCCTCAAACCCGGCGGCCAGATCAGGTTCCTCGAGCACGTCGTCGGCGGGGGCCCAGCGATGCGACGAACGCAGCGCGTGCTGGACGCCACCGTCTGGCCTCGCCTGGCCGGAGGCTGTCATCTGGGCCGTGACACCCTGACCGCGATCCAGGAGGCCGGATTCACCATCGACGACCTCGACCGCTTTCTGCTGCCCGAGCGTGCGACGCCCGCCTCCTATCACATCCGGGGGATCGGACACCGGGCCTCCGACTGACCCCCCATGCGCGTCCCCCGGGCGACCCCGCGACTATCGTCGGGGCATGCCCGATCCCGCGTCCGCACAGCGACACAACTCCGTCCCGGGTTCGGTGCACGGCACACTCCTGCAGGTCGGCGACGTGCACGGCAGCATCCACCTCCATGACGCCGGCACGCCCCCCAAGGAGGAACCGGACGTGTGCCTGGACGCCCCGCGACTGACGACCCCCATCCACGGCCGACACGCACTCCTGGAGGCCCTGGACCAGGCGTTGACCCACCCTGACGGGCGTCCGCGGATCCTTACGGGGCCCGGCGGCATCGGGAAGTCCACCGTCGCGGCCGCCTTGGCCGAGAAGGCGCGGAACCGTGGGGTTCTCGTGTTCTGGATCCGCCCCGGCTCGGTCGCCGAGTCGATGCTCGAGATGGCCGTGGAGCTGGGAGGAGACCCCGCGCAGGCCGCGCGCCTGGCCGGAACGCCCCGCCGTGCGGCGAGGTGGGTCTGGCGGACGCTGGCGAGTTCCCCCGAGCCGTGGCTCCTCGTCTTCGACAACGTCGACCAACCCGCCGAACTCGATCCCGAGAACGCCCCCGCCGCCGGACTCGGCTGGCTACGCGGCGCCGACCGTGGGCTCGTCGTGGTCACCACGCGCGTCGCCGACCCCGTTGTGTGGACCCACGCGGCGACCCACTCCGTGGCCGAACTCGACCCAGCCGATGCCGCCGCCGCTCTCGCCGACCACGCCGGTCTGCCGGACTCGCCAGGAGCCGCCGAGCTCGCGCAGCGCCTCGGGGGGTTCCCGCTCGCACTGTCCCTGGCCGGACGGGCTGTCGCCACCCATCACTCCCTGTTCGCCGACTTCGACGCGTTCCACGCCTACCTCGGCGACGTCGCCGCGCGCCTCGACACGCTGGCACAGAACGCCGACCCCCGCCAACGCAGCATGGCCAGCACGTGGACCGTGTCCACCGATCTCCTCGCGAGTACCCCCCACGCCGCGCCCCTGTTCGACCTCCTGGCCCTACTCGGAGCGAACGGGACCGAGGTTCCCGTGCGGCGCCTCGTGGTCGACGAACTGCGGGGAGGCCCGGTCGACCTCGCCGACACCCTGGACGAGACCACGGTCGCGCGGGCGATCAACGCCCTGACCGTGCAAGGCCTCATCACGATCGAACGACCGCGATCGGCCCCGGTCATCCAGATGCATCCGTTGATCGCCGAGATCGCGCGGTCCCGACTGGGGGAGCGCGCCGAGGAGACGGCGTCGCTGGCGGACCGACTGCTACGGACACAACGGGACCGGGACCTCGTCTTCGAACACGCGGGTCACACGACCGTCGCCCAGGTCCGTGCCGCGACACTCGGGGAGGACCACTCCGACACCCTGGCATCGGAACTGGCTCGATCCCGGGCCATGATGCTACGCCGACGGCCTGGCATGGTGGACGACGCCGCGGCGCTCGCTCGCCGGGCCGCCACCACCCTGGGTCCCGAGCATCCGGTCGCGCTTCAGGCGCTGCACCACCACGGCGACGCACTGGCCGCGGCGGACGAGCTCGCCCACGCCGCGGACATCTACACCCAGGAGTGGGAGCTGCGACGCCGTCTCCACGGCCCGGACAGCGACGGTGCCCTGGGCGCGCGGCACCAACTCGCCATGGTCGCCCTGAAACGCGGCGACCTGGACACCGCGAAGACCGGCTTCTCGTCACTCGTGGCGGCCAAAGAGGCCACTGACGGCCCCCTCGACACCACAGTGCTGTTCGCTCGAGTCAACCTCGGCTGCATCGCGATGGGGCGGGGAGACCACGACGACGCTGAGGCGTGCTTCCAGGAGGTCCTCGCGCGCTGGTGCGAACGCGAGGGCCCCGACCACCCGGACGCGACGGACGCGCGCTATCACCTGGGCTGGCTGGCCTGGGAACGGGGAGACACCAAGGCGGCGGAACGCTGGCTCATCCAGGTCACCCAGGAATGGGAGAGCTCGGTCGGCCCTGACGACCCACGTACCGAACTCGCCCGGGGGTTCCTCGCCACGATCCGAGGTGAGTAGGAGCAGACCTCATCGGGGGGTTGGTGATTTCGGTCGGGGGTGACGACAGCCACGCCACGACGCACGGCAGGGAGCCCCGCCCCTCCCCGCAGGCGCGGCGCGGGCACGTCGGGCGATCCGCGGCCACGCGTGGCGCGGCACCGTCGACCGGACGCGTCGCGTGGCTCGCTTCAGGCCCGTGACTCGCCCACCGGGCGCGCACTCCACGCGGCCGTTCTCAGGCCGTGCAGGAATCCCACCCACGAGGCGGCGTCGAAGGTGAGACACGCGCCGGCGCGGTTCTGGGAATCCCGGACGAGGACGCGTCCCGCGTGGCTCGCGCACTCCACGCAGTTGCCGTCCGACATACGGCTGTAGGTGGACGTCGTGAAACTCAGGGACGTGTCAATCGGTGATCACCGTGTTCCGGTCGCGAGCGTACGGTAGCGGCCCTGGTAGCGGACGAGCGGAGCGGAACGTTCGCCGCGAGGTCCGGAGACCTCCACCAGCTCGGTGACGTCCGCCAGGTAGACGACATGGTCGCCGGCCAACGTCCGTTCCCGAACGCGACAGTCCAGGGCGGCGAGCGCGGTGTCCAGGACCAGCGCCCCCGAGACGGGTGCGCGGTGGTGGGGCTCGTTGGCGAGCAGCAGCCGGGCGCTGGGGCGTCCCTCCGCGGAGAACCGGCCCGCGACGGCCCGGTGTTCCCAGCCCAGCAGGCTGACGGCGAACACACCCTGTCGATCCACGGTCTCGGTCAGGTAGCTGTCCTCGGTGAGGCTGACCATGACGATGGCCGGGTCGACCGAGATCGACGCGAACGCACTCACGGTGCTGCCCACGTCGTCCCGGCCGTCGGCCACCGTCACGACGGTCACCCCGGCGGCGAACACGCTCATCGTCTCGGTGAACTCGCTCGCCGAGAACTCAGACGGCACTAGCGGATCTCCCACGTCCCCGGCATCGTCAACGGTCCGGCCGCCGGCAGGCCCAGCCGCGCCGACACCGACGCCAACGCCCCCCAGGAGTCGAGCCGGAGCCGGGACGCCGACACGGCCGCGTGCCGGTCCTCACTGGACTCCGCGGGCAGGAACCTCTCCAGCGCCCCAAGCCGGGGGAAGTGCTGCAGCGGCGCCCGGTCGGACAGGCCCGCGCGGGACCGGGCCAGTTTGGCCGCGGTCTCCACGCCGCCGAGCTCGTCGACGAGGCCGCGCTCCCGCGCGTCCCGCCCGGTCCACACCCGCCCCCGGGCGACCTCGTGCACGTCCTCCACCGTCATCCCACGTGCGTCGGAGACCTTGGCGGTGAAGTCGGCGTAGATGTGGTCAAGCAGGGCGTTCACACGCTCCCACTCCGACTCGCTGAACGGCTGGTTGGTGGCGAACATCCGCGCGTGCTCCCCGGCCTGCACCGAGTCGACGTTGACGCCCACCTTGCCCAGCAGTTCGGTGATGACGGGCTTCGCCATGTACACACCGATCGACCCGGTCAGGGTCCCCGGCTGGGACACGATGGCCTCGGCACCGAGAGCGACGAAGTAGCCGCCGGACGCCGCGACGTCCCC
This sequence comes from Spiractinospora alimapuensis, assembly GCF_018437505.1. Classification (NCBI taxonomy): domain Bacteria; kingdom Bacillati; phylum Actinomycetota; class Actinomycetes; order Streptosporangiales; family Nocardiopsidaceae; genus Spiractinospora; species Spiractinospora alimapuensis. The sequence continues at coordinate 4,913,981 of NZ_CP072467.1, forward strand.
CATGGACACCACGACCGGGATCCCGGACTCCCGAGTGAGCGCCACCTCCCGCCAGATGGTATCGGAGGCGGAGTAGGAGCCACCGGGACTGTCCACCCGGAACACGACCGCCCGCAGGTGGGGGTCCTGGCGTGCGGCGCGGAACGCGGCCGCGACCGTCTCGGCACCCATGGTGCTGCCTCCGGGGCCACGACGGCTGCGACCCGCCATGATCGGACCGTTGCCGCTGATCACGGCCACGTAGTCGGAGCGGCGCACCGTTGGCACGCGGCCGGCGAGCGTCGCCACCCGGTTGTAGCGGCTGACGTACTGCAGGTGCGGGTCGCCGGTGCCGTCGGAGCTCGGAACGCGAAACCGGCTCAGGAAGTCGGAGTAGACCTCGTCGCGGTAGGCCTGCCGGTCGATGAGGGAGTGCTGCTCGGCTTCGCCCGCCATGTAGGGGCCGCCGTCGACCAGGGTGCGCACCGTCTCCGGGGTGAGATCCCGCCCCTCGGCGATTCCGTCGACCAGTTGCTCGCTGACCGAGTCGACGATCCGACCGGCCGCCTCCTTCTCCGGCTCGGTGTAGCCGCTCTTGGTGAAGGTGTTGATGGCGGACTTGTACTCGTGCCGGGCCCCGGCCTCGTACTCGACCCCGGCCTTTTCCAGCGCGTCCTTCAGGAACGTGTTGGTGACGGTGACGCCGGTGAGCCCGACGGTGCCCGAGGGCTGCAGCGCGATCTCGTCGAACGCGCACGCCAGGTAGTAGGGCACGCTGCCCGGGCCGAAGTCACCGAAGCTCTCGGACCAGGCCAGGGTGGGCTTGCCCGCCGCGCGGAAGACGGCCACCGCCGCGCGGAGTTCCTGCACGCGGGCGAGCGAGATCGGCCGGCCGCCGACCTTCGCGATCAGCGCCTTGACCCGTGGGTCGGCGGCGCCGCGCCGGATCCCGTCCACGATCTCGGGTAGGCGGGGACGGCGCATGGCGAGGATCTGGCCGAGCGGGTCGGACGGAGGTTCGTCGACGAGCCCCTCGGTGAGGTCGAGCTCCAACACCAACGGCGCGGTGCGTCGTTGTCGGAGTTTGGACACGGACTCCAGTAGCTGCGCGAGATCGACCATGGGGTAAGGCTAGTCGGTGCCGGCGGAGCGGGCGAGCGGGCGAGGGAACGTGGGCGCGCCCGGTCACGGTACATTGTCCGCGCCGAGCGTCGTCCCCCTGACGGCGGTCCTTAGGGTCAACGAACTGGGAGGTGGGATGCGGTTCAGCGCCGGTCTGAGCGCCGCGGTGTTGGTCGCTGTCACTGGGTGTGGGGCGGGCGAGTCCGCCGACACCTCGCAGCCCGCGCCCGAGCCGGACACGACCTACAGCGGGATCGTCCCTCCGGTCGACACCAATCCGCTGGAGGAGTCGGACGGGGCCGCCATCGACGGAGTCCAGGTGCGAGTGCCGGACGACTGGGAGGTGGGTGAGTCCGACGGCTCCCTGTGCGCCCAGCCCCCCGAACACACCGAGTGTGCCTACGGCGCGTTGTTGGTGATCCCCGAGGCGTCGGACCGGATGCCCGGCGGGTGGCCCGCGGACGACTTCACCGACGCCGACGGATGGGCCCCGGGAGGGGAGGACGGATGCCGCAGTGAGGACGCGGCGGGAGGAAGCGTCGACAGCGGTGACGCCGATTTGACGGTGCAGGGCTTCACCGACCACGCTGACGGCCGAACTTCCCACCACTCGGTGTGGAGCGTGGACTGTGACAATGGTGAGAGTTTTGAGGTCCGGCTGTGGTTCCTGCCACAGAGTGACGTCGCCGCCTACGTGTGGTCCGTCGACCCCGGACACGACCAGGCCTATGACGCCATCGCGCAGTCGATGGACGTGAGCGAGTACGCGGGGTGAGGACGTGAGTGGGGACCAGACGGCCGGTTCCGGCGACGGGACCCGCAAGGAGTGGGGACTGCTGACCTTCCCCGCCCTGGAACGTCCCGACCTGCTCGCACGGCCGGTCCTGGCCGCCCTGCGCGAGTGGAAGGCTCCAACGCCGCTGTCGGAGGTACGGGTCGCCGAGATCGATCCCCAGCTGGCCGACACCGCGGAGTGCTGCGCCGCCTACGACATCCCGATGGGCGTCTCGGCCAACTGTGTCGTCATCGCTGGACGCCGAGCGGGCGTCACGTCGTTTGTGGCGTGTAATGTTTTGGCCACCACCCGTGCGGACGTCAACGGATTGGTCCGTCGGTGGATGGGGACTCGTAAGGCGTCGTTCGCGCGCCAGGACGATGTTGTCGCGGCGACGGGGATGGAGTACGGCGGGATCACGTCGATCGGTCGGCCACCGGAATGGCCGACACTGGTCGATGCCGAGATTCCGCACCTGTCGCGGGTCGTCATCGGCAGTGGAATGCGCGGCTCGAAGCTCGTGTTGCCGGGGTGGACCCTGGGTGAGCTTCCGGGAGCGACGACGCTTGAGGGATTGGGTAAACCGGTCCCCACCAGCGAGTCTTAAGCAGCAGCAGGACCTCGACGGAACCGGCACAGAGCAAACTCCGTCATACTCGTGTGAGAGACATCCCCGAGCTACCGTGCCGATCCGGGTGCCGAACACGTTGGGCACTTCCGGAGGTAGTGGGGACGGACTAATCTGACGAAAAAAACGGCATGGTGTATCGACGGTTCTGGGCGATCGTCGACACGCGCTATGCCGATACGCGCTCAGGCGTGCGTGAGGGGAAGAGTAGAGCGTGGCTATGACAGCCGGACCTCCCGAAGACCACGGCTTGCCCGAGACCGTCGGTCCCTACCGGATCCGTCGGCGGATCGGCCAGGGAGGGATGGGCGTTGTCTACCAGGGGCTGGACGAGAACGACGAACTCGTCGCCATCAAGGTGTTGCGCCCCGAGGTAGCCGGGGACGACATCGCGCGGGCACGGCTCGCGCGCGAGGTCGAGACCATGCGGCGGGTGCACAGCCGCAACGTCGCCGAGGTGCTCGCGGCCGACACCAACGCCCGCCGCCCCTGGGTCGTCACCGAGTACATCCCCGGGCCGACACTCGACGACACGGTCACCAACCACGGTCCGCTGCGGGGACGCGCGTTGACCCGCCTGGTGTCCGGCCTCGCCCAGGCCCTCAGCGACATCCACGACGCCGAGATCATCCACCGGGACCTCAAGCCCGGCAACGTGATCATCTCCAACGGTGAACCGATCGTCATCGACTTCGGTATCGCCCACGCGGTGGACAGCGCCAAGCTCACCCAGACCGGGACCTTCGTCGGCACGCCCAGCTACCTGTCGCCTGAGGTCATCGAGGGGTCGGACCTGAGCTCGGCGACCGACATCCACGCCTGGGGCGCCACCGTGGCATTCGCCGCCACAGGGAACGCCCCCTACGGCGCGGGCGCCTTCGAGGTCATCTTCTTCCGCATCCTGAACAGCGAGATCGACCTGTCGGGCATGCCCGACGAGTTGCAGCCGCTCGTACAGCGGGCGGTGTCGCGTGACCTCAGCCAGCGGCCCTCCGCGCGTCAACTCCTGGACTACACCGCCCGTCTCAACCTCGACCTACCGCTGCCCCCCGAGGCGCGGGGCGTGGCCGGCTTCACCGGCTCGCACACGGTGCACGGGGGTGCCCCCGGGGCCCCGCAGACCCCTGACGGCGCAGGAGCCGCGGGAGGCCTCGGCGCGGCCGGCGCCGCCGGAGCTGCCGGAGCTGCCGGGGCTGCCGGGGCGGCCGCCGCTGGAGCCGCCGGAGCGGCTGGGGCCGCCGCGGCGGGCGCCACGAGCGCGTGGGGCGGAGCCCCGGACGCGGCCGGCCGCCTCCGCCGGAGGACTCGCGCCCACCGGTGGAGCGGGCGAGACCCGCCAGGGCGAGGTCGCCCCACAGACCCGCATGGAACCCCAGGTTCCCGACGCCGACTCCGCGCCCGCGACCCAGGAACCCCCGCGCGACCCGGCGGCCGGGCCCCAGACGGCCTACTTCAACTCCACACTGCGCCCCGAGGCCTTCGAGGACCTGTTGCCCCCGGTGGAGGCACGTCAGCGCCCACAGCCGGCGCGGCGGGACGACGCCACCTCGCTCCAGGGCGAGTCCTACGACGACTCCGGCCAACCACAGCCCTACTTCGACCCCGACTTCGACAAGCGGGGACCGCGGCGGCTCCCGTCGCTCATCTTCATCCCGGTGCTGTTCATCCTGGTCGGGCTCGCGCAGATGCTCCCCTCGGTGGGGCTCATCCTCGGCCTGCTCGCCGTCTCCGTGCTTGGCTCGATGGACGTGGTGCGCAGTGACCACGCGCGGCGGCTGATGGAGCGGGGACCGCGCAGCAGCGACAACCTGGTCGTCGCGCTGAGTTTCCCGATGGCGTTCCTGCGCGTGGGCGGCAAGGCGTTGCTCTACGGCGCGGCCTATCTCCTCGGCGGGATTCTCGTCGGGATGATCATCGGGCTGTTGACCGACACGTTCAACCCCACATACGTGGGCGCCTACGCGGTGAGCATCGTCGTGCTGCTCAGCTTCGTCGGCCCCAACGCGGCCGGAGCGCGGCGGCAGGCGAACTCGTTGCTGGAGAACATCGGCATCAGCAACTTCTACGTCTACATCGGCCTCATCGTCGGTGTGTGCCTGCTCGCCTTCGGCGCCGTGGGCATCGGGATCACGGTGGCGCCGGACTGGCGGCCCATCCCCGACCCCGGTGGCTGGTTCGGCTGACCCACTCCTCGCTCCCTCCTGGGGAAGCACCGCCGTGCTCGAGGGCGGCGGCCTCCCGTTGGCGGGGCGGGGCACCCACCCTTGCTACTGGCGAGTAGCATCTGCGTAGTGTGGCGTGGACCTCCTTTAGGGAGCCCCCGCGCCTCTCGCGGGAGGCCTGTCTGTAAGCCTTAGGTCGAGACGAACCATCTCAGGGAGGATGGCCTGGCCATGAATATCGTCGTATTGGTCAAGCAGGTGCCGGATACGGAGAACGAGCGCACGCTCCGCGGCGACGACTTCACGTTGGATCGGGCCGGTTCCCAGGGCGTCCTGAACGAACTCTGTGAGTACGCCATCGAAGAGGCCATGCTCCAGAAGGAGAAGCACGGGGGAGAGGTCACCGTGCTGACCATGGGCCCCGAGCAGGCCACGGAGACCATCCGCAAGGCCCTGTCCATGGGCGCGGACAAGGCGATCCACCTCAGTGACGAGGGGCTGCACGGCTCGGACGCGCTGCAGAGCGCCTACGCCCTCGCCAAGGTGCTCGAGGGCCTGGAGTACGACGTCGTCATCATGGGCTCGGAGTCGACCGACGCCCGCACCGGCGTCCTCGGCGCCGCGCTCGCCGAGTACCTCGGGGTCGCTCAGCTCACCCAGGCGTCCAAGGTCGAGATCGACTCCGACGCGCGCAAGGCCACGGTGCGCCGTGTCACCGACGACGGTTACGCCGTGGTCGAGGCACAGTTGCCGGCCGTGGTTTCCGTGGTGGAGAAGATCAACGAGCCCCGGTATCCGTCCTTCAAGCTCATCATGCAGGCCAAGAAGAAGCCGGTGGAGACACTCGACCTCGCGGCCGCCAAGATCGACCCCGCGGAGGTCGGCCTCGCCGCCGCCGCGACCGCGGTGGCCGACGCCCAGCCGGCTCCCGCCCGTGGCGTGGGGACGGTCGTCGACGACGAGGGCAGCGGCGGCGCGAAGATCGCCGAGTTCCTCGCCTCCAAGAAGTTCCTCTGAGCGTCGCCGACAGGAAGGATCGCGAAACAATGGCTGAAGTCCTCGTCCTCGTCGACCACGCCGACGGAGAGGTCAAGAAGGTAACCCTGGAGCTGCTCACCGCGGCGCGGCGCGTCGGGACGCCCGCCGCCGTCTGGGTGGGGCCCGGGGTCGACGGCGCGTTGGAAACCCTCGCGGCCAACGGCGCCGAGCGGGTGTACGTGGCCGACGCCCCGGAGTTCGTCGACCACGTGGTGGTCCCCAGCGTCGAACTGTTGACGCAGCTCGTCACCGAGAAGGAACCGGCCGCGGTTCTCGTCTCGGCGACGGCGGAGAACAAGGAGATCGCGGCCCGCGCCGCGATCCGCACCGGCTCCGGGATCCTCACCGACGTCGTGGACCTGAACGCCGACCTCGTCGCGGAACACTCCATCTTCGGCGGGTCCACCGTCTCCCACGCCCGCGTCACCAAGGGCACGCCGTTCGTCGCCCTGCGCCCCAACGCCATTTCTGCCGAGCCCACCGCTGCCGCGGGGGAACGCGAGGACGTGACCGTGGAGCTCTCGGACGCCGCCACCGCGGTGCGTGTGGTTGAGCGGGTCGTGCAACAGCAAGGTGAGCGCCCCGATCTCTCCGAGGCGGGCATCGTGGTCAGTGGTGGCCGTGGCGTCGGCTCCGAGGACTTCTCCGTCGTCGAGGAACTCGCCGACGCCCTCGGTGCCGCGGTGGGAGCGTCCCGCGCCGCCACCGACGCCGGCTGGTACCCCCACCAGTTCCAGGTCGGGCAGACGGGCAAGACCGTGAGCCCCAACCTGTACATAGCCCTGGGCATCTCCGGCGCGATCCAACACCGCGCCGGGATGCAGACGTCGAAGAACATCGTCGCCGTCAACAAGGACCCCCAGGCGCCGATCTTCGAGCTCGCCGACTACGGCGTCGTGGGTGACCTCCACAAGGTCGCCCCCCAGCTCACCGAGGAGATCAAGAAGCGCAAGTGACGTCCGCGTCAAGCGGGGCCCACGGCGTGTGCCGTGGGCCCCGCTCGTCACTCCCGGAGGACCGGAGGTGTCCGGGAGCCAGCGGCCGTCGTCCAGGGTTACCGCGGCACTGTTCCGGTGGGGCCTCCTCGGTGGGGTTGCCTCGGAGGGAGAGCGATTCCGGCGGATAGACTGAGGCCGCCATGGCGTACCTGGATCACGCCGCCACGACCCCCATGCGGAGCGAAGTCGTCGCGGCCATGACGGAGCAGTTCGAGCGACTCGGCAACCCTTCCGCCCTCCATGGCGCGGGCCGTCAGGCGCGTCGGACCGTCGAAGAGGCTCGGGAGGCCCTCGCGGAGGCGCTGGGGGCCGATCCGAACGAGGTCATCTTCACCGCGGGTGGCACGGAGGCCGACAATCTCGCCGTCAAGGGGATCTACTGGGCGCGAAACGCCGCCGATCCCGCCCTGCGCCGTGTCCTCATCAGCTCCGTCGAGCACCACGCGGTGCTCGACACGGCGCGGTGGCTCGCCTCCCACCAGGGGGCGGTGTGCGAGGAACTGCCCGTCGACGCCCAGGGGCGGGTCACCCCCGACGTCCTACGGGCCGCCATCGAGCGCGCGCCGGAGGACGTCGCACTCGTGTCCGTCATGTGGGCGAACAACGAGGTCGGCACGGTCCAGCCCATCACGGAGCTGGCCGCCGTCGCCGAGGCCCACGGCATCCCCTTCCACAGTGACGCCGTGCAGGCGATAGGCCAACTACCGGTCCGGTTCGACGAGACGTCCGCCACGGCGCTCAGCATCTCGGGACACAAAACCGGCGGACCGATGGGCATCGGCGCCCTGCTGCTCCGACGGGGCGTGGACACCGTCCCCGTCCTCCACGGCGGCGGCCAGGAACGCGACATCCGCTCCGGAACGCTGCCCACTCCGCTGATCAGCGGGTTCGCGCACGCCGTCCAGCTCGCCACCCGGGAGCGGGAGGAACACGCCGCGCGGCTCACCGCGCTGCGCGAGAAGCTCGTCCAATCGGTCCTGGAGGCCGTCCCCGACGCGGTTCTCAACGGCGATCCGGTGGATCGCCTGCCGGGCAACGCGCACTTCTCGTTCCCCGAGTGCGAGGGGGATGCCCTGTTGATGCTGCTGGACGCCAACGGAGTCCAGTGCTCCACCGGCTCCGCCTGCGCGGCGGGAGTCGCCCAAGCCAGCCACGTGCTTCTCGCCATGGGCGCCCCCACCGAAATCGCCCGCTGCTCGCTGCGCTTCTCCCTGGGCCGCGACTCCACCCCCACCGACGTCGATGCCCTCGCCGCAGTGCTTCCCTCCGCCGTCAGCCGCGCCCGCCGCGCGCGGAGACGATAGCGATCGGAGGGGCCGCACTGAGGCTGACGCATCGAGGACACACCCTGTCCTCGAACCCTCCCAAGAGAGGCAGCAGACCAGCCCCCACGAGAACCCAGCCGCGCCCCACCCAAAAGCACAAGGGGGAGGCCCCCATGGCTCCGGCCAGGGCTTTTGTGGCACCGTGTTCCACGCGCGACGTCCGCCTAAGCGAAATGCCGGTTATGTCCAAGTTTCGAGAAGTGATGAATTCCGGTGCTTGTCGCTGGTAAATTCGCTGGCCATGTAGTGTCCGGTCCCCGCACGCGGGGATGGTCCCGCGCGGCGCATCGACTCATACCGCCCCGCGTAGTCCGGTCCCCGCACGCGGGGATGGTCCCGACACCGACAAGCCACGCACGCTCGACACGCAGTCCGGTCCCCGCGCGCGGGGATGGTCCCCCAGCATGTCGCGGTAGTAGCGGCCGATCCTCGTCCGGTCCCCGCGCGCGGGGATGGTCCCATCGCCGGCATGCTCGACAGCGCCCCCTAATGGTCCGGTCCCCGCGCGCGGGGATGGTCCCGCCTCGGTGTGGGCCGAGGGCGATGTGCTCGCGTGCGTTCCCCGCGCGGGGGCATCCACCTGGAAAGCCTCGGCCTCCGCCTGGGCGGTCCGGCTTTTCTGGCGCGCGTGGGGGTGCGCGCGGGCCGCTCCTCGGGGCGTCGTGTCGATTGTCATCTGGGATCTCGACCGTGTTGGGGGGTGGATCCTGCTAGGAAAGACAGGCAGGATCTCTCATTCGATGTGACATGGCCAGCCGCCGGTGTGGGGCATCGGGCTTCTGCGGTCGGGTGCGTTTTCGCCATCGGCTGGCTGTGGAGTGACGCCGTCTACGGAACGAGGTTCAGGGACACATGGGTTCTCGCGTAGTTGCGCTGGGGCACTATCAGCCGGCCCGGGTGCTCACCAATGATGATCTGGCGCGGATGGTCGAGACCAGCGACGAGTGGATTCGTAGCCGCGTCGGCGTGCGGACCCGGCACATCGCGGACGAGAACGAGTCGGTCGCCGACATGGCCGCGACGGCGGCGGGGAAGGCGTTGACCGGGGCTGGGCTGAGCGGGACCGACATCGACATGGTGGTGGTCGCGACGTGTACCGCGTGGGACCGGTCGCCCAACACGGCGGCTCGGGTGGCGCAGCGTCTCGGGGTCCCCGCGCCGGCCGCGATGGACGTCAACACGGCGTGCTCCGGGTTCCCGCACGCGTTGGCCGTCGCCGACCAGTCGATCTCGGCCGGGAACGCCACCCGGGCGTTGGTGATCGGGGTGGAGAAGCTGACGGACTTCGCCGACTGGACGGACCGCAGCACGTGTGTCCTCGTCGGCGACGGCGCCGGGGCGGCTGTCGTGGAGGCTTCAGACGAGCCGGGGGTCAGCCCCGTCGTGTGGGGGTCGGTGCCAGAGATGGGGCGCGCCGTGGTCATCGAACCTCCGTCCAACGTGCTCACGCAGGAGGGGCAGGCGGTGTTCCGCTGGGCCACCACCACACTGCCCGAGATCGCCCTCAAGGCCTGTGAGAAGGCCGGTGTCACCCCCGAGGAGCTGGGCGGCGTCGTGCTCCACCAGGCGAACCTGCGGATCATCGAGCCGATCGCGCGGAAGATCGGGGCGGTCAACGCGGTGGTCGCTCGGGACGTCCAGGAGTCCGGCAACACCTCGGCCGCGAGCATCCCGCTCGCGTTCTCCAAACTCGTGGAACGGGGCGAGATAGAGAAGGGCGCGCCGGTGTTGTTGTTCGGCTTCGGCGGCGGACTGTCCTATGCCGGTCAGGTGGTTCGCTGCCCCTGACCCAGCGCGGCAGGCCCGGCACCCACGCCCGTTCCTCCCTCCGTGTCCTCGAGCGCTAGCGGCCGAGGTTGCGCAGGAAGGGGCGGGCGAACTGGTTGATGGCTTCCCAATTGGGGTCGGTGAAGCTGCTGAGGGTCGCCCGCCCCTCCGGCCACTCGCTGAGGAGGTTCTCCAACGCGGGGAGGAGCTCGGCGTCAGGGTCGAGGTACAGGTGGTACTGCCGCTGGCCGCCCATCGTGCGCTGGGCCAGTACGGCGCCGTTGTCCGACAGGGTGGCCTGCATCGTGCGCTCGAAGTCCTTCAGGTGTTCTTCGGACTTCTCGGCGGGCAGCTTCTCGTTGGTCGGGTGGACGTAGGGCAGCGTCATCAGCACGTACAGCGTGAACTGCGGGAAGTCCCGGCGATGCAGGGGATAGCGCAGCCCGAGCTGGAACACGCCGGCCAGCGGTACCCGTCCCTGCGCCTTGAGCCACTTCACCCCACCCAGCGGGCCCATGAGCTGGTCGATCACCGAGCGCATGGCCGTCGGCTGCAGCGGGTCCAGCGGCTTCTCGGTGAGGGCACTCACCGAACCCACCCAGCGCACGGCGTCGTCCTCGCCCACGGCGAGGATCACGATGGTCCGCGCCAAGGTGTTGCGGGTGTCCTCGGGAAGGAACATGTTGTCGGGGTGGTACACGCCGACGTCGACCTTCATCGTGGCCTGGTCGGCGCGCAGGGACACGGTCGCGTGGCTGAGGTCCACGTCGTGGTTGTCGATGGCGAGCTGGGTCGCCAGCCGGTCGGGGTCCGGCTGGCGCGCGGGGTAGAAACGCCAGTCGCCGTCCGGGGGAGCGCTGCGCACCCACCGCTCGGCCAACACGCGTGCCGTGTCGTCCTCGCCGCCGGTCAGCGTCAACGCGTACTCGGCCGCGTCCTTCTCGGCGGCCTCGGGCTCCAACTCGATGTCCGCCGTGTCCAGGTCACCCAGCCGTGCCAGGTCCTCCAGCGCGGTGTCGCTCAGGTCCCCGATGTCCAGACCGGCCAACTCGGACCGGTCCAACTGGCCCGTACGGGAGAAGACCGGGGTGAGGCCCGCGTGGATGCGCTGCGCGAGTTCCCGCACACGCTGGGAAACGTCCTCGTTCACGGGGCGACCGGCGGCCAGGTCGACCGCCGCGGCGTCCCGAACCTCGGGCCACGCCGCCCAGAAGTCGGTGATCGCCCCCACGGGGTCCGATCCGGTGGAGGACGAGCGCCGACGACGGAACAGTGCCATGGAATCAATCTTGGCAGAAGACCGGGAGTGGACATTCACTGCGTCCACGCACCAAACCATTCGCCACGGCGCATAACCTGGTATGACTATGTCCCTGCGCATCCTCGCCGCCATGTCAGGCGGAGTCGACTCCGCGGTGGCGGCGGCCCGCGTCGCCGAAGCGGGCCATGACGTCACCGGTGTACATCTCGCCCTGTCCAAGAACCCGCAGTCCTACCGCACCGGTGCCCGCGGGTGTTGCACCGTGGAGGACTCCCGAGACGCCCGCCGCGCCGCCGACGTCATCGGTATCCCGTTCTACGTCTGGGACATGGCCGAGGAGTTCGAACGCGACGTCGTGCAGGACTTCGTGCAGTCCTATGCCGCCGGCGAGACACCAAACCCGTGCCTGCGGTGCAACGAGAAGATCAAGTTCGCCGCGGTGCTGGATCGCGCCATCGCCCTCGGCTTCGACGCCGTGTGCACCGGACACCACGTGCGCAAGATCGACGACCGGCTCGTGCGCAGTGTCGACGAGGGCAAGGACCAGTCCTACGTGTTGGGGGTCCTCACCCGCGAGCAGATCGCGCACGCCATGTTCCCCCTCGGTGACGTCACCAAGGCGGAGGTCCGCCAGGAAGCCGAGCGGCGCGGTCTCATGGTCGCCGACAAGCCGGACAGCCACGACATCTGCTTCATCGCCGACGGCGACACCGCCGGCTTCCTGAGCGACCGGCTCGGATCCCGCCCGGGCGCGGTCGTGGACTCCAGTGGGGAACAGGTCGGGTCGCACGACGGCGCGCACCAGTTCACCGTGGGCCAGCGCAAGGGCCTCAACCTCGGCGGGGCGGCCCAGCGCCGCTACGTGCTGTCGATCGAGCCGGTGAACAACACGGTCACGGTGGGGGAGCGGGACGAGCTCGCGGTCGACACCATCGTGGGGACGCGCCCGGTGTGGAGCGGAAGCGAGGCGTTCGCCAGCCCGCAGCCGTGCCGGGTGCAACTGCGTGCGCACGGCGAGACCCACGCCTGCCGGGCATGGGAGAGCGACGGCGAGCTCGTGGTCGAACTCGACGCCCCGGCCCACGGCGTCGCCCCGGGCCAGGCAGCCGTGCTGTACGACGCGGCCGACGAGTTCGTCCTCGGCTCGGCCACCATCATCCGGACCCAACGCCGCGAGCACACCCCGGCGTAGCCGACGGCCCGGGGGACAACACGTCGTCGCTCCTCGGCGCGGCGACGGACCGCCCGCGTCCATCGCGACAGCCCCCCAGGTCCCGTCGCCCGACCGGTCCTCGCCCGGGGCGCCGGTCCGTCCGTGGGCGCCCTCACCAGGACACACGCGTTCCGAAACGGTAGGACCCAATTCGGGAACCCAACGGGCGGCCCCACGCTCGCGCGCGGTGCGGCTCGGTACGGAGCGGTGCGGCCTGGACGAGTACCGGGAGCCAGGGAAGCGTCGGGAAGGGGCGGTCGCTTCGGCGCGCGCTGTGTGTCCCATCTGTCCCTCGGGTCGCTTGCGCGGGTGTTCGCGGGAAATTAGGTTAGCCTTATCAATGGTGCGATGGAGTGAGACGGCTCGGATCGGAGTGCCATGGAGTACGAGTTCATGGAGGGGTGGCCCCTGTGGACCGTCTACGTCTCACTCTTCGTCATCGTCTTCGCGCGGACCCAGGCCACCTACTGGATCGGACGTGGGGTGGGCGCCGGCGTCCGCCACACACGTCGCGGGAGGTCGTGGGCAACCGGCTGGATCGGGCCGAGAGCCTGATCAATCGGTTCGGGCCTCCCGTGGTGACCGTCGCCTACGTGACCGTGGGAATCCAGACCGCGATCCACCTCGCCGCAGGCGCGATGCGCATGCACTTCGTGCGCTACCTCCTGGCGATGATCCCGGGCTGTGCGATCTGGGCCGCGATCTACAGCCTCGGCGGGATGTACGTCGTCGCCGTCTGGTGGCGTACGTTCCTGGAGTCCCCGGGACTCGCCGTGGCGGTCGCCGTGGCCGCGCTGGCTGGAGCGGGCGCGTGGCTGTACTGGCGCCGACGCCGCGACACACACGCCGCTGACGAGCCCACCACCGAGCGCGAGCCCGCCGCCTCCTGACGTGAACACCGCGCGTCGCCGTGGGAGCCGAGTTCTCCGCGCACCGTCCGGCGCGGCGGCACGTCGACCACCACTCGCCCAGTAGCGCGCCCAGGAGTTTCGTCGCGGGGGCGGAACCTTCCCGTCACCCGAGACCGCGCGGCACCCGCCGAGCGGGTGCGAGCACGTGGTGGCGCCGAGGCGGAGCGTGCCGGGGAGACTAATGGCATCGCTAAGCTTCACGGCATGGGTGTGCAGAGTTTCCCGTGGCCTTCGATGTCCGTGACGGGTGTGGGTTCCTACCCCGGGGTGGATCCGGGCGAGGCCGCCCGCGTCGTGGCCGGTGAGTTGCCGGACCTGGTGCATCTCCCCGAGCTCCCCAACCGCGGGCCGGGCGCGGATTTGGTCGGTCGGGCCAGCGCCTTGCTGGTGGAGTTCCCGCTGGAGCTGTGGCCCAGTGGGTGGCGCGTCGCCGAACGGCCGGGGCGTGACACCCTCCGGGCGACGACCTACCTCTCCGCGGACCTGGACGCGTTCGAGGAACACACCCAGGGCTACACGGGCCTCGCCAAGATCCAGGTCGCGGGCCCGTGGACCCTCGCGGCCAGCGTCGAACTCCGCAACGGCGAACGCATGCTCTCCGACCCCGGAGCCGTGCGGGACCTGAACGAGTCGCTGGCGGAGGGACTGCGGGCGCATATCGAGAACGTGCGCCGGCGCCTGCCCCACGCGACACTCGTGGTGCAGGTCGACGAACCGGCCCTCACCGCCGTGCTGGACGGACGACTCCCCACCGCCAGCGGGTACTCCCGGCTTCGCCCCGTCGAGGAGCCGGTGGTCGAGGAACGCCTCCGCGAACTGTTCCGCCTCATCGACACCACGGGCGCTGTCCCGGTCGCGCACAGTTGCGCCGCCGGCGTCCCGATCGACCTCCTTCGGCGGGCCGAGGCCACCGCGCTGAGCCTCGACGCGACCCTCCTCACTCCCGACCACGACGAGGCGATCGGCACCGCTGTGGAGGGCGGGATGGGGCTGTGGCTCGGGGTGGTGGGCATCGGTGAAAATGAGGTCAATTCGTCGGCCGCCACGCCCTCACCTGCGACGGTACTGTCTCACCCTGCCGCTAGTGTCGATACTGTGCGGCGGATGTGGCACCGAATCGGCTTCGCACCGGAGACCCTCACCGAGGCCGTCGTCCTCACGCCGCGCTGTGGCCTCGCGGGGGCGTCAGCGCGCAACGCGCGGGCCGCGTTGGAGGCCGCGAGTGCCGCCGCACGAGTGTTGCGGGAGGACCCGGAAGGGTCCCTCGCGGGATAACCAGAAAGGGTGGGCACCGCAGTGAGCGCGGACAACGGGAGTGAGTTCGACACCGCGGAACGGACGAGCCACACGAACACGGCACCCGCACCGCCCTCGGGAGTCCGGGAGCGTCACGCCGAGCTGAGCCAGGATCTCGACGACTACAGCTACCGCTACTACCTCGGCAGCCCCATCGTCAGCGACGCCGAGTACGACGCCATGATGCGCGAACTCCAGGACCTGGAGAGCCGCTACCCCGACCTCCAGACTCCGGACTCGCCGACCCAGAAGGTCGGCGCCCCGATCAGCACCGACTTCGCGCCGGTACAGCACCTGGAGCGGATGGAGAGCCTGGACAACGCCTTCGACCGGGCGGAGTTCAGCGCCTGGATCCAACGCGCGTCCAACGAGGTCGCCATCGACGCGTTCCTGTGCGAACTCAAGATCGACGGCCTCGCCGTGGACCTGGTGTACGAGAACGGGCGCCTGGTGCGTGCCGCCACCCGCGGAGACGGGCGGGTCGGCGAGGACATTACCCCGAACCTCCGCACCATCGAGGCGGTGCCGACCCGGCTGGCCGGAGACAGGGTGCCGGAACTCCTTGAGGTCAGGGGCGAGGTCTTCCTGCCCGTCGCCGAATTCGAGGCGCTGAACGTCCGGCTCGGCGACGAGGGCAAGGCTCTCTTCGCCAACCCCCGCAACGCCGCCGCCGGCTCGTTGCGGCAGAAGGACCCACGGGTCGCCGCGCAGCGCCCCCTGAGCATGATCGCGCACGGGGTTGGCGCGCACACCGGCGTCACCTTCGACCGTCAGTCCCACGCCTACGAGATGCTCCGCGAATGGGGCCTGCCCATCAGCGACCGTTACCGCGTCGTCTCCACGGCGGACGAGGTGCACGCGTTCATCGACTACTACGCGGACAACCGCCATGAGCCGGCCTACCAGATCGACGGCGTCGTGGTGAAGGTGGACGACACCGCGACCCAACGCCGTCTGGGCTCCACGAGCCGCGCGCCCCGGTGGGCGATCGCCTACAAGTACGCCCCCGAGGAGGTCACCACGGAGCTCCTGGACGTCCGGGTGAACGTGGGGCGCACCGGGCGGGTCACTCCCTACGGGGTCATGCGTCCCGTGCACGTCGCCGGCTCGGAGGTCGAGTTCGCCACCCTGCACAACGCACAAGAAGTCGAGCGCAAGGGTGTCCTGATCGGCGACACCGTCGTGTTGCGCAAGGCGGGCGACGTGATCCCGGAGATCCTCGGGCCGGTTCCGGACAAGCGGGACGGAACAGAGCGTCCGTTCGTTATGCCAACCGAGTGCCCGGAGTGTGGCACGACGCTGCGTCGGATGAAGGAGGAGGACGTGGACATCCGTTGTCCCAACGCCCGCTCCTGCCCCGCCCAGCTCCGCGAGCGGCTTTTCTACCTCGCCGGACGTGCCGCGTTCGACATCGACGCCCTCGGTTATGAGGCCGCGACCGCGCTCACCAAACCGGACGAGCCGGCACGGCCTCCCCTCACCGACGAGGGCGACCTGTTCTCCCTCACCCCTGAGCAGCTCGCCAACGTCCGCATGTGGTGGGACGTCAAGCGCAAGGGCGAACTCACCGGCGAACGTGAACTGGTGTCGTTCTTCTACACCAAACCCACCGCCGCCCATCCGGACTCGGTTCCGACCAAGAACACCGAGAAACTGTTCGAGCAGCTTCGTGCGGTGCGAGATGTGCCACTGTGGCGCGTCCTGGTCGCCCTGTCCATTCGTCATGTCGGCCCCACGGCCGCCCAGGAGCTCGCGCGCCACTTCCGCGCCATGGACGCCATCTTCTCCGCGTCGGAGGAACAACTCGCGGCCGTGGACGGGGTGGGTCCCACGATCGCCCGCTCGCTTATCGAGTGGTACTCCGTGGACTGGCACCGCGACATCGTGGCGAAGTGGCGGGCAGCCGGGGTACGGATGCGGGACGAGGGCGCTGAGGGTCCCCGTCCCCTCGAGGGCACCACAGTGGTCATCACGGGGTCGCTGGAGGGGTACACCCGGGATTCCGCGAAGGAGGCCGTCCAGAATCTGGGGGGAAAGGTCTCCGGATCGGTGTCCAAGAAGACCGACTTCGTGGTGGCGGGCGACGCGCCGGGATCCAAGTACGACAAGGCTGTTGCGCTGGGGGTTCCCGTCCTCGACGAGGAAGGGTTCGTGACCCTGTTGGAGGAAGGAGCTGACGCCGCGCGCGGTGCCGCCCACGTCGGGGAATAACTTGACGTTGATGTCTGAAGACAGAAGGTAAGCACGCGCCGTAAGCTGGACGGTGGGGCGAGTCGACTGGCCTCCCAACGACGTGGGCCGGTCGACCTCCTCCTTCCCCCTTGACAGCTTGAGTCCCGGAGGCGGCCGTACGACGATGACGAACTCAACCGAGGCCCGGGACCTCGTCCCTCCCCGGGTCGGAACCCCGTTATGGCTGTACCTGACGGGTACGACCATCGCCGGGGCCGTCATGCTGGCCTTGGCCGTGTACTACTGGCTGGGCTCGACGGGCCTGGTCTACCTCGCCACGAACCCGCTCACCTGGGTTCTGCTCGGCCTGGTCATCATCGGGGAGTTGCGGCCGATCTCCACCACGCACCAGTTGGTGTCATCGACGGCCCCCACCTCGCTCCCCTTCTCGTTCGCCCTCGTCATCGCGGTGGGACTGCCCGCGGCGGCGTTGGTGCAGACGATCGCGACCGCGGCGGTCGGGGCGGCCCGTGGAGTGGGACCGCACCGCATCGGATTCACCGTCGCCCAGTACACGTTGGGCTTCGGCGTCGCCGACGCGGTCCTGCGCCTGCTGGAGCCCTCGGCGGCCAGCTTCATGTGGGTCCCCGAGACGTGGGCCGACCTGCTCGCGGTGGCGGCGGCCGCGGCCACCTACTTCGTGGTCACCCTCCTCATCGGGGACTGCGGCGAGGCCATGCACCTGCGCCAACCCCTGACCCACGTGCTGCGCGCCGGCCTCGGCCAGCGCGTCTTCACCGCGAGCGTGCTACTGAGCCTTGCCCCGCTGGTGGCGGTGACCATGGCCTGGTCGGTGTGGCTGGTGCCGCTGTTCCTCTTCCCCCTCGCCGCGCTGCACAGCAGCGCGATTCTCTCGGTGAAGCGGGAGCACCAGGCCAACCACGACGAACTGACCGGACTCGCCAACCGCAAGCTCCTCAACGCACGTGCCGAAGCGGCCCTGCAGGAGGCACGCCGTCTGGACCACCTGGTCGGTCTCCTGCTGCTGGACCTGGACCGGTTCAAGGAGGTCAACGACACCCTCGGGCACCCCACGGGTGACCGTCTGCTGCGGGCGGTGGCCCACCGGCTCACCCAGTCGGTCCGTCCCGGTGATCTCGTCGCCCGTCTCGGCGGCGACGAGTTCGCGGTACTACTGCCCCACGTGCGGGACTCCCTCTCCGCGCGTGAGGTGGCGGCCCGGCTGCGGGTCGCGCTCGCCGAACCCATCCGCCTGGAGGGCATGGACTTCGACCTCGAGGCCAGCGTCGGCATCGCGCTGTACCCCGAACACGCGGCCGACTTCGAGCTGCTGCTGCAGCGGGCCGACGTCGCGATGTACGTCGCGAAGACCCGGCGCACCGGGGTCGAGTCCTACTCCGCGCAGAAGGACCACAACTCGGCGGCCCGCCTGAGCCTGTTCAGTGAACTCCGCCGTGCGCTGGTCGAGGACGAGCTGGAGATGTTGTACCAGCCCACACTCGGTCTCGCGGAGAACCGGCCGGTCGGCCTGGAAGCCCTGGTCCGCTGGCGTCACCCCCGCCGCGGACTGCTGCGTCCGGAGGAGTTCATCACCCTGGTCGAGCAGTCCTACGTGGTGCGCAGCTTCACCCAGGAGATTCTCAACCAGACCCTGCCGCAGGTCGCCCGATGGTGGCGGGAGGGTCTCCGCGTCCCCGTCGCCATCAACTTCTGCGCCCGGGAGCTCCTCGACCCGACCCTCCCCGACGTGATCGCCGCCGGGCTACGCCGCCACAGCGTGCCACCCGAGGCGATCCGCCTGGAGATCAGTGAACGCATCCTCGTCACCGAGCACGCCGCCGTGCTTCCCAACCTCCTCGCCCTGTCCCACATGGGACTCCACCTCACCCTCGACGACTTCGGGACCGGGCACTTCACCCTGTCCCAACTCCCCGGCCTCCCCATCAACGAAGTGAAGATCGACGGTTCGCTCGTGGGCCGCATCGCCGACGCGACCGGTGGACACGCCATCGTCGTCTCGGTCGTGGACCTCCTGGGAACCCTCGGCATGCGCGTCGTCGCCGAAGGGGTCGAGGACGTGCGCGTGGCCGACGCCCTCCGCGACATCGGTTGCTACGCCGCCCAAGGCGACTTCTTCAGCCACCCCCTGGCCGCCTCCGAGGTCCGCCACTGGATGGACCACCACGCCTCCAACTCCGGCCACCGCGAACTCCCCGGCTCCTCGATCGCGTGACCACGGCTCCTCGCCTCCCCGGTCGGGGAGGCGAGGAGCCGCTCGTTCAGGTGGGGAGAGTGTGGGGTGCGCCCCGAACTCGGGACGAATGGCCGCGGGTCCACGCGAGCGGGTTCCACCTTCGATCCATCCGTGGCTCAACCCGGGTGCGCGCGCGAGCGTGCGGTCACTCCCCAATGACGGGGGAGTCCACCATCCGTCCAGAGTCGCGGTGGGCGCCCGCGTCGCCAAGGTTCACCCTGGGCACGCTTCCTGGTTCTTCGATGAGGTGATCGTGCGGCTCCGTCCTCCCTGCCCGGGGCGGGGAGAGGACGTTCGCTGGAGTGGTGGTCTCGGGGTGGATGCCGGGTGGTGGGACCGGACCGTCACGCCCCACCGTCCGTGGACAGCCGAGCCCTCGGCGTGGAGCGGGTGGCCCGCGCCGGCTACGGACGAACGCGGGAGGCGGTGCGCGGCGGGTTGTCCCGACGAGCGGGGGCGCCCCCCGGCTGACGCTCGCGCGTTGGACCGAACACGTCGGCGCATGGTCGGTCCGATCGATGCGGAGGAAGGCGACCGGGTGAACGGTCGGGACGCGTGGACTCGTTGGACGCACACCACGTCTGCCCCGCACGTGAGGGGGAGGGTGCGCGGAACGCACCGTGTCCTCGGGCGGGCACGGTCGTGGGTGAACACGCTCTAGGATTGAGGGGCGCTCCAGACCGAGACAGCAGTATCCCTGAAGCAGTGTCCCTGAAAAGATGTGGTTTCTGATGCCCGCCATCACCCGCGATGAGGTCGCTCACCTCGCCCGGCTATCGCGGCTCGCGCTGCCGCCGGAGGAACTCGATACCCTCGCGTCCCAACTGGACGTGATCATTTCTTCGGTGGCCAAGGTGCAAGAGGTCGCGACGAGCGACATCCCGCCCAGCTCCCACGCGTTGCCGCTGGAGAACGTCGAACGGGTCGATGAGGTCCAGCCGGGCCTGAACCAGGAGCAGGCGCTCTCCGGGGCGCCCGCGGTCGAGGACGGCCGGTTCCGAGTGCCGCGGATCCTGGAGGAGGAAGCGTGAGTGACGTACTGGGGCACGCTGACCCCGCGGTGATCCGGATGAGCGCCGCCCAACTGGGCCGCGCCATCGCGGCGGGCGAAATCTCGGCCGTGGACGCCACCCGCGCCTATCTCGCGCGCATCGGCCAGGTCGAGTCCGACATCAACGCCTACCTCCACGTCGACGCCGAGGGCGCGCTGGAGCAGGCACGCCAAGTCGACGAGCAGCGTGCCGCTGGTGCCCAAATGGGCCCGCTCGCCGGCGTTCCCGTCGCCCACAAGGACATCTTCGCGACGAAGGGGGTTCCCACCACCGCCGGGTCGAAGATCCTGCACGGCTGGGTTCCGCCCTACGACGCCACCGTCACCGCGCGGCTGCGTGCCGCCGGCATGGTCATCCTGGGCAAGACGAACCTCGACGAGTTCGCCATGGGGTCCTCCACGGAGAACTCCGCCTTCGGCCCCACCCGCAACCCCTGGGACACCACGCGAATCCCCGGCGGCTCCTCGGGCGGTTCCTCCGCCGCCGTCGCGGCATTCGCCGCCCCGCTGGCCACCGGCACCGACACCGGCGGCTCCATCCGGCAGCCAGCCGCCGTCTGCGGCCTTGTCGGCGGGAAGCCGACCTACGGCAGCTCCTCCCGCTACGGGTTGATCGCCTTCGCGTCCTCGCTCGACACCCCCGGCCCGTTCGCCCGGGACGTGCTGGACGCGGCGCTGCTGCACGAGGCGTTCTCGGGCTACGACCCGCGGGACTCCACGTCGATCGACCGTCCGGTTCCGCCGGTGGTGCAGGCGGCCCAACGCACCGACGTGTCCGACCTGCGGATCGGTGTAGTGCGTGAACTCGGGGGCGAGGGCTACCAGGCGGGTGTGCTGCAGCGGTTCAACGAGACCGTCGCACTGTTGGAGTCGCTGGGAGCGAAGGTCGTCGAGGTCTCCTGCCCGAGCTTCGACACCGCGCTCGCCGCGTACTACCTGATCGCGCCGAGCGAGGCTTCCTCCAACCTGGCGCGGTTCGACGCCATGCGCTACGGGCTGCGCGTCGGCGACGACGGCACCCGCAGTGCGGAGGACGTCATGTCGCTGACCCGCGCCGAGGGCTTCGGCCCGGAGGTGAAGCGGCGCATCATCCTCGGCACCTACGCCCTGTCCAGCGGCTACTACGACGCCTACTACGGCTCGGCGCAGCAGGTGCGGACGCTGATCAAGCGGGACTTCGACGCCGCGTTCGAGGACGTGGACGTGCTGATCTCGCCGTCGACGCCGACCACCGCGTTCCCGATCGGGGAGCGGACCGACGACCCGATGGCCATGTATCTCGCCGACCTGTGCACCATCCCGACCAACCTGGCGGGAAACGCCGCGCTGTCGGTCCCCTGCGGTCTCGCCCCCGAGGACAACCTCCCGGTGGGAATCCAGGTCATGGCCCCGGCGATGCGCGACGACCGTGCCTACCAGGTGGGTGGCGCGATCGAGGCCGCGCTGCGCGACACCTGGGGCGGGGACCTCCTGTCCCGCAGCCCCTACGCCCCGGCGTAGCGCGACACCGTCTCCGAGGAGGGGGCCGCCGACCCGGGTCGGCGGCCCCCTCCTCCTTTGGGTCCGGGCCTTCGGTCCGCCTCACCGCGCGGAACGCCGCGTCCAGGTGGCGGCGAGCGGGCATGACGCGTCCGACGGGCCGACCGGGACCACGAACACGAACTGGGGCCCCGGACTCAGTCCGAGGCCCCAGCTCTGCGATGGAGCCGTCAGGGACGGCCACACCGATGCGTCCTACACGGTCCTAGCCCTGGACAGGCAGACCGCCACGGCGCTTGCGCGCCAGGTACAGCGCCAGACCGCCACCGCCCAGGGCGACGACCGCGGCGATGATCAGGCCGGTCAGTGTGGAACCGGTGACCGGAAGACCGCCCTCGTTGTCGTCCTCCGGCTTGCCGCCCTCGTCCTCCTCGGGCGGGGTCTCCTTGTCGTCCTCCGGGGGAGCGGTTTCGTCGTCCTCCGGCGGCGGAGGGGTCTCCTCGTCGTCGTCCGGCGGCGGGGTTTCGGTGTCGTCGGGAGCGCCGTCCCAGGAGATGGTCGCCGCGGCCTCGGCCACGTGGGCGTCGCCCTCGGCCGTGATCAGCGTCTGGGTCTCCTCGGTCTCGCCCTTGAAGAGCCGGCCGACCTCTGTGCTTTCCGAGACCGAACCCGAGATCGTCGCCTCGCCCGGCTCGGCGTCCTCCGGAACGAGCACGCCGAAGGTGTCACCGTCGTCGACGGTGGCGATCGGCTCGCCGTCCAGGTCCACCAGCTCCAGGCCCTCGGGGCCCTCGAGGTCCAGCGGAACACCGGAGCGGTTGGTGCTCACCTCGAACGCGCCGACGATCTCACCGGCCGTACCCGACGCCTCGTCCGGGTCGATGGCGAGCGTAGGCTCCTCACCGTCGGACTGGGGCAGGTCCTGCGCGTTCTCGACCAGGTAGTCGTAGACCGCGGTGACGTTCGGCTGGTCCTCCTTCGGGTCCAGGTCCTTGCCGTTGCTGTAGTGCCAGATGGCGGCCTGGGTACCGGAGAGGGCGTCCTTGTCCGTCAGCTCCTCGGCGTCGGTGCGGTTCTCCAGCTCCTCCACACCCACCTGCGGGTAGGAGTTCTGCAGGATCCAGTGGACCTTGCCGGCCTCGGCCTCGAAGTCGCCGCGACCGGGGTAGTTCGCCCAGTCGTCCTCGATGTAGGACGTACGACGGATGGGAGTGTCGTAGTCGATGCAGTAGGTGCGAAGGGTCTCGCCCGTGTCGAGCTTGAGGTCGAAGATCTGGGCGGTGATGGAGCCGCCGCCCATGGTGATGGCGTGGCCGACTTCGCCGTTGCCTTCGTACTCACCGGTGACTGGATCGGCGAACGCGGGGGAAGCACTCAGCCCGAACATGAGCGCGGATGCCGTCAGCGCGCTGAACGCGCGGCGTCCCCAACGGGAACGCGTGGCAGAAGAAGTAGTCATTGAGTGACGTCCATGCGGATGTAGGGGGTAAACGGAAACGGAGCGCACACCTGAAGAGCAGGGGTAGGTTGCGCTACGGCGCCACAGGCGAACTTCACGTCGGCCCGGCGCCAACGGTGATCACCTTGGGTGATCAATCCGCCGACATAGATTCAACTACCGCAACGCCAGATGCTAGCGCCCCAGTTACCCCGATCCAACCACTTCGCCGGAATCACTGGAAAACTCCGTGTGACGACGGTAACGGTCTCACCATCCGGGTTCGTAGCGCTCCGTAGCGTGGCGCTGTGCCCAATGGACGGGCCCGGCGGGAACCCCGACTCCGCTAAGCTGCTCACGGAGGATTCGCGGTAGGGGCGGGCTCGCCCGCCGCACGGACGTATCGAGCGGAGAACAGCGAAGACCATGGGTGTTGTGGCGGCCGACGGTGTCCTGGACTACGAGACGGCCCTGGCGGACTACGAGCCCGTCATGGGGCTGGAGACGCACGTCGAGCTGAACACCGCGACGAAGATGTTCTGCGGGTGTCCCACCGGTTTCGGCGCGGAACCCAACTCGCAGGTGTGCCCCGTGTGTCTGGCGCTCCCCGGCGCCCTGCCCGTGGTCAACGCCGAGGCGATCGCGAGCACCATCAAGATCGGCCTCGCGCTCAACTGCTCGATCGCGTCCTGGTGCCGCTTCGCGCGGAAGAACTACTTCTACCCCGACATGCCGAAGAACTACCAGATCTCCCAGTACGACGAGCCGCTGTGCTCGGACGGCTACCTGGACGTCGAGGTGGAGACCCCCGACGGGGAGACCACGGTCGTCCGGGTGGGGATCGAACGTGTCCACATGGAAGAGGACACCGGCAAGACCACCCACATCGGTGAGACCGGCCGCATCCACGGCGCCGACTACTCCACCGTCGACTACAACCGCGCCGGCGTTCCCCTGATCGAGATCGTCACCAAGCCGATCGAGAACACCGACGCCCTGGCCCCCGCCGTCGCGCGCGCCTACGTACGAGAGCTGCGCGAGGTCGTGCGTTCACTCGGGGTCTCCGACGCCCGGATGGAGGAGGGGTCGATGCGCTGCGACGTCAACCTCTCCCTGATGCCGCGCGGCGCCACGGAGTGGGGTACCCGCAGCGAGACCAAGAACGTGAACTCCATGCGTTCGGTCGAGCGGGCGGTGCGCTACGAGATCCAGCGCCACGGCGCCGTGCTGTCGGCTGGTGCCAGCGTGGTGCAGGAAACCCGTCACTTCCAGGAGGGCTCCGGAAGCACGGTGTCGGGTCGCAGCAAGGAAGAGGCCCAGGACTACCGCTACTTCCCGGACCCCGACCTGGTGCCGGTCGCCCCGCCCGCGGACTGGGTCGCGCAGCTCGGCGCCGCCCTTCCCGAGCTCCCCGCGGCCCGCCGTCGCCGTATCCAACGCGACTGGGACCTCTCCGACGAGGAACTGCGCGACCTGATGAACGCCGGCGCCATCGAGGTGGTGGCCGCGACGGTCGAGGCGGGCGCACCTTCGGACGAGGCCCGCAAATGGTGGCTCAACGAGCTCTCCCGCCGCGCGACCGAGACCAACGTCGCCCTGGACGCCCTGCCGATCACGGCGGCCCAGGTCGCCCGGATCGTGGCGCTGGTCGCCGAGGGCACACTGACCAACAAGCTCGCCCGCCAGGTCGTCGACGGAGTCCTCGCCGGTGAGGGCGACCCCGACACGGTCGTTGAGACCCGCGGCCTGCGCGTCATGAACGACGACTCCGCCCTGGGCGACGCGGTCGACGCCGCCATCGCCGCCAACCCCGACGCCGCCGACAAGGTCCGCGGCGGGAAGGTCGCCGCCGCCGGAGCTCTCGTTGGCGCGGTGATGAAGGCGACCAAGGGGCAAGCCGACGCGAACCGTGCCCGCGAACTGATCCTGGAGCGGCTCAGCGGCTGAGCGTCCACGTCTCCGGGCCGACGGCAACGCGGGAGCGCCTTGCGGGCCGTCCGCCGAAGAGCGGACGGTCAGCGTCGCGTTCTGCCCCGCGCGGCACCACGCACCCGGCCGACAGGGCAGTGAGCACGACCCCCACCGCCGCCGAGGGCCAACAGACGGCGGCGGCCTCCACGAGGTGTGACCGTCCCCGGAGGCTGGCTGGTGGGTGTCGTTCCCGCTCCACGCCGAGGAAGAGAACAGGCACGTCCGGGCATTGGACGCGCCCCCGGTGTGAGCGTGTGCCCGGAGTAGCACCAGCCAGGAGACGTGGGGAACACGATCGTCGACCGGTCTCCCCCGCCCCATGCCGGGGCCCACTTCCTCGATGGGGAAGGGGCGATGGCGGGATGGAGGGACGGGCGACCTCAGGGGGCCGGTGCGGCGTGGTGGTGGTTCAACGCCGGTGAGCCGAGGCCGCGCTCGTGGTGGGGCAGAAGCACGCGGAGGCCACGCGGGGCCGGGCGTACGTGGTCGTTCCGGTTTCGACGGGGGCTTTTCGTTCGGCCCGCCAGCGCGTGAAGATCGAGCACGTCCGGGGGATTGGAACTCTGGTGAGCCGGCCCCGTCCGAACAGCCGCGGAGGGACACGCGTCGCCGGGGTGATGGCCCGTCCTGCGAGGCGAGGGGGCGGCTGATCGACGGGTGCGGCTCTGGGTCAGAGTCCGGTGAGGTGCGGTGGTTCCGCGTCCTTTGGGGGGCGCGTTCGCGTCGTCGTGATGGCGGGTGGGCCCCGGCTGGCGTCGGTGGACAGATTCAACGCCCGGTGAGCCGCCACCGCCCCCGCGACGGGACGGAAGCACGTGGAGGTCACGCAGGGCCGAGCATCACCGCGGTCGCTCGTGCAGTGCGGGGATGGGTGAGTCACCCATCGTCCCTGCGCCCCGTGATTCACGTGGTGTGGCGTCCCGCTGTGGTGACGCCGGTGTGCGTGCGACCGCGTTGAAGCCCGTCCCTGCCCACGGGACGTCCGACTCGGCACGGGGCATGCCGCGCCGGGCTGGAATTCCGGCGAGCCGGCCACGTGCCCACACCTGTGTCGCGGCTGGAGGTGGGCAGCCGCGCGGGGTGTGGCGGTGCTCGTCACGGCACCCGTACGCGCGGAGCGTCGACTTCCCGCTGGTCCGGCGTGGCGGCGGGCGGGGGAGTGCGGGTTCCGGCAGCGTGATGAAGGCAACGTCGGGGCGTCGCGTGCCGGATGCGCCGGGCCGCGGGGTGCTCGAATGGTCTGTTTGTGCTGGTCATAAGGGTTTGAGTGGGGGAACTGTAAAGGTCCTGTACGGAACGTGAGGAGTTGAATTCGAATCGTCATGCGATCTGGCTCAACCCTCAATCAGACCGTGATCTTGGCGGATTAGTGTCCGGATTGGTGTAGACGAGCGTGGCGCTCCACCACTCCGGTTGGGGTGGCGCTCCTCAGCCGCGGCTCGGGAGTGGGTGGGCTTCGGGGCGTGCTCGGGAGGGCTGGGCCAGTGACGTCCCAGATGGTCCTCCTCGTTCGTGTGCGCGCCGGATGGTGTGCCTCTCCTGGCCGTGTCCGGTGCCGACGCGCTGAGGAAGGAATATCCACTTTTGGCTCGCAAGGGAACGGTGCTGTGGAGCGGGCCGCGCCTGGTTTACGCCGGGGCGACGCTCCTGGGTGGTGCCCTGCTCGTCGGCGGTGCCGTGGCCTCGTCGTCCGCGTTCACCGAGTGGATCGGCTCGTGGCTGGCCGTCGGCCTTTCCGCGCTCGCCGCGATCATCCTGCACGTCTCCGCGTTCCGTGCCCGGGTTCCCGGTCCGCCGGACCCCGCTGAGGACGAGGCGCGTGCCTACAGTTCCGCGTTACACCGGTTCGGTTGGGCCGCCGTCGCGTGGTGCATGTCGCTGGGCCTGCGGGCCGTCACCACACTGGACAACCTGGGCCTGTCACCTGTCTTGGGCGACGCGCTCGCGCTGACCGCCGTCGTCTGCTTCGCGCTCGGCTTCACCAGGCTGGCCCCCTTCCCCGGACACGCGCGCTCCATCGCCCGCGGCGTCGTCGACGCCTACGTGGTCGCGGTCTCGCTCTTCGCCCTGTGCTGGCTCCTGCTGTTGTCGGGCGTCTATCCCTCCCCGGCGACGAGCGTCATCCTCGGCGGTATGGCGCTGATCCGGGTCATCGTCGGTCTGTTCGTGCTGGGACTCATCGTTCCGCTGGTACTGACGTCCCCGTTCCGCTATCGCCGGTTGGCCGCCGTCGCCGCCATCGTCTTCTCCGGCATGACCGTGGCCGACGTTCTCAGCGCGACGAGCCGTCTCGCCGGGGAGCCCATCGTCGGCGGGGCGGACTCCGCGCTGCGGGTCGCGGTGCTCTTCCTGGCGGTGGGCCTGCCCTTCATGCTGTGGACCACGCGCGCGCCGGCCCCGCGTCGGATCACCGGGTGGGGCCTGTACCGATTCGCGCCCGACCTGTTCGCGATCCTGACGACGGCGGTCACCCTGCTCGCGTGGATGGTCGCCGCCATTCACCTCCACGGGCTGGTGATCGGCCCGGTGCTGACGTGGATCGCCGGCTCGGGCGTGCTCGCGGTCCTGCTGCGCCTCCTCGGCGGGCTGGACGAGAACACCCGGCTCTCCCGCCTGGCCCACGACCGAGAACGCCACCTGCACACGCTCGCGCGGCACAACGGTGACGCCGTGCTCGTGGTGGACGACTCGGGGTGCATCGAAGAGGTCACGCCGGGTACGGCCCAGGCCTACGGCTACACCCAGGAGGCACTCCTCGGCACCAGTCTCATGGCACTGATCCACCCGGAGGATCGGCCGCGCCTACGGGAGGCGGCGGTGACGCTGCGCAAGTCTCCCGAGGTCGACGTCCGGGTCCAGATGCGGGTCCGCGCCGAGGACGGCACCTGGCGTCACACCGAGTCCACGGCATCCCCCTACAACACCTACGGTGCCCACGTGCGTTTCCTGGTCACCGCGCGGGATGTCAGTGCGCAGGTCGCGTTGCAGGCACAGGTCAACCACCTGACCTTCCACGACTCCACCACCGGGCTGCCCAACCGCGCGTACCTGGAGGAGCGGACACGGGAGCTCATCGCTCAGCGGGACGACTCCACCGACGGCGTCGCCGCGGTGATCTTCCTGGACTTGGACGCGTTCACCGCCGTCAACGATTCCGCGGGCCACCGATTCGGCGACTACCTCCTCGCGCAGGCGGCACGACGGATGCGCTCCGCTGTTGGTCAGGGCGACACGGTCGTGCGTTGGGGCGGCGACGAGTTCGCCGTCCTGGTCGAGCACGACGACGGCGCGCGACACGTCGTCGACCTCGCCAACCGCATCCTGCGCGCGATCAGCGGTCAGCCGTTCGCGGTGGGGGAGCGGGAGGTCCAGCTCACCGCCAGCCTCGGTGTCGCCTTCGCCGAGCCCGACATGGGCGGAAGTGAGCTGCTGCGCAACGCCGACATGGCGATGGCGCGGGCCAAGGAGCTCGGCGCCGGTGGTCACGTCGAGGTCTACGCGGCCGACATGCACACCGCGGCCGTGCGCCGGGTCGAACTGCAGGCCGAACTGCGCCAGGCTCTCGCCGACGAGGAGTTCACCCTCGTCTACCAGCCTGTCGTCAACCTGGAGACATCCCGCGTCGTCGCGGTCGAGGCCCTGGTGCGTTGGCGTCGGGGCGAGACGTTGGTCGGTCCGGAGGAGTTCCTGAGCGCGGCCGAGGAGTCCGGACTGGTGGTGGGGCTCGGGAACTGGATCCTGCGCACCGCCTCCACCGCGGTCGCCCAGTGGCGCCGTGACGACGCCGACCTTGGACTGGCGGTGAACCTGTCCCCGGCGCAGGCCAAGGATCCCGACTTCGTGGGGGACGTGAGTGACGCCCTGGCCGCCAGCGGCCTGCCCCCCGACGCCCTCACCCTGGAGGTGGGTGAGGAGATCCTGCTGGAGGAGGGCTCCGGCGTCGCGCTCGGCCATCTGGCGGAGCTGCGGGAGCTGGGGGTGCGGGTCGCGATCGACGACTTCGGTACCGGCTACGCCTCGCTGAGCCAGTTGCGGCCGCTCGCCGTGGACGCGCTCAAGATCGACCCCTCGTTCGTGACCGGTCTGGGTGAGGACAGCACCTTGACCTTGCTCACGTCCACGATCGTGTCGCTGGGCCGGGACCTCGGGGTGCAGGTCATCGCGGAGGGCATCGAGCGCCCCGCCCAGCGGGACCAGTTGCGCTCCATGGGGTGTGGTTTCGGGCAGGGCTTCTGCGTGGGCCACCCGGTTCCCGAGGAGGAACTCGCGATGATGTTGGGCGGATGGGAGCCCGCGGCGCGGTGACCAGCGGGACTTGCGGGCACATGGCGGGCGTTGTCTCACGGAGTGAGACGAAATGTGCTCCGAGTTGACGCGACCGCATCCGTCGGCCATTGTTGACAGCGTGCAGAGCAACTCCCTGATTCTCGTACTTGGTCGGCGCGCAGCCAACTGACCAAGCTACGTTGCAGCGCGCCCCTCAGCCGCCAGGCGGGGGCTTTTTTTATTGCCATTTGCCAGCTCTAGCAGCACAAGGATTCGTGATGACCGAACAGATGACCGGAGCCCAGGCGCTCATCAGGTCGCTGGAGCGTGTCGGTGTCGACGTGGTGTTCGGGATCCCCGGAGGGACCATTCTCCCGGCCTACGACCCCCTTC
Source organism: Spiractinospora alimapuensis (assembly GCF_018437505.1). NCBI lineage: Bacteria > Bacillati > Actinomycetota > Actinomycetes > Streptosporangiales > Nocardiopsidaceae > Spiractinospora > Spiractinospora alimapuensis. The sequence continues at coordinate 4,943,501 of NZ_CP072467.1, forward strand.
TGGACTCCGGCAAGGTACGCCACATCCTCATGCGCCACGAGCAGGGCGCCGGACACGCGGCGGAGGGGTACGCCTACGCCACGGGCCGTCCGGGTGTGTGCATGGCCACGAGCGGCCCCGGTGCGACGAACCTCGTCACGGCGCTGGCCGACGCCCACATGGACTCCGTCCCCATGGTCGCGATCACCGGACAGGTGACGACACCTCTCATCGGCACGGACGGGTTCCAGGAAGCCGACATCTGCGGCATCTCCATGCCGATCACGAAGCACAACTTCATGGTGCGCGACGCGGCGGACATCCCGCGTACCGTCGCCGAGGCCTTCCACATCGCCTCAACCGGGCGCCCCGGGCCGGTCCTCGTCGACATCCCCAAGGACCTCCTGCAGACCACGACACCGTTCGCCTGGCCGCAGAGCATCGACCTGCCGGGCTACCGCCCGGTCACCCGCCCCCACGGCAAGCAGGTGCGCGAGGCCGCGCGGCTGATCGCCGAGGCACAGCGCCCCGTCCTGTACGTCGGCGGCGGAGTCCTGAAGGCCGGCGCCTCGAGCGAGCTCATGATGCTGGCCGAGGTCACCGGCGCGCCCGTCGTCACCACCCTGATGGCGCGGGGCGCGTTCCCCGACACCCACCCGCAACACGTGGGCATGCCGGGTATGCACGGGACCGTGTCGGCCGTTGGGGCACTCCAGCGCGCCGACCTCGTGGTCGCCCTCGGCGCCCGGTTCGACGACCGGGTGACGGGCAAGCTGACCAGCTTCGCCCCCGACGCGACCGTGGTGCACGCCGACATCGACCCGGCGGAGATCTCCAAGAACCGGCACGCCGACGTCCCCATCGTGGGCGACTGCCGCGAGGTCATCGGCGACCTGGTGGTGGCCGTGCGCGCGGACCAGGCCGAGGGCCGCGTCGGAGACTACGCCGCCTGGTGGTCCCAGTTGGACCGGCTGCGCGAGGTCTACCCGCTCGGATACCAGGAACCCGAGGACGGCACCCTCGCCCCGCAGCACGTGATCAAGCGGCTCGGGGAGATCGCCGGCCCCGAGACCACGTTCACCGCCGGTGTGGGTCAGCACCAGATGTGGGCCGCGCAGTTCATCAACTACGAGCGCCCGGGGTCGTTCATGAACTCCGGCGGCGCCGGCACCATGGGCTTCTCCGTGCCCGCCGCCCTGGGCGCCAAGATGGGCGACCCGGACCGCACCGTGTGGGCGATCGACGGCGACGGCTGCTTCCAGATGACCAACCAGGAGCTCGCGACCTGCGCCATCGAGGGCATCCCCATCAAGGTCGCCGTGATCAACAACGGCAGCCTGGGCATGGTTCGCCAGTGGCAGACCCTGTACTACGACGAGCGCTACTCCAACACCGACCTGCACACCTCCCCGCAGCCCGCGACGTCCGCCACACGGATTCCGGACTTCGTGAAGCTCGCCGAGGCGTACGGTTGTGTGGGGCTGCGTTGCGAGCGCGCCGAAGACGTCGACACGACGATCGAGAAGGCCATGAGCATCAACGACGCCCCCGTCGTCGTGGACTTCACCGTGCACCACAACTCCATGGTCTGGCCCATGGTCGGACCGGGAACCAGCAACGACGACATCCAGTACGCGCGCGACATGGCGCCGCAGTGGGACGACGAGGAGTAGGCGGGTAACGCGATGAGTCTGCACACGCTGTCTGTCCTGGTGGAGGACAAGCCGGGCGTGCTCGCCCGCGCATCGGCCCTGTTCTCCCGACGCGGCTTCAACATTCACTCCCTCGCGGTGGGACCCACCGAGTACGAGGGACTGTCCCGAATGACGATCGAGGTCAACTGCGACAGGCACCCCCTGGAGCAGGTCACCAAGCAGCTCAACAAGCTGGTGAACGTCATCAAGATTGTCGAGATGGACCCCCAGTCCTCGGTGCGCCGGGAACTGCTGCTCGTCAAGGTGAAGTGCGACGCCACCAACCGTGGCCAAGTGCTCGACCTCGCGCAGTTGTTCCGCGCCGAGGTGATCGACGTACACCCCGACGTGGTGGTCATCGAAGTCACCGGTGATCCCGAGAAGCTGGCCGCCCTCATCCACAACCTCGAGCCCTACGGGATCAAGGAGATGGTGAAGTCTGGGTTGGTTGCCCTGGGTCGAGGCCCACGGTCAATCGCGGACCGGTCGCTGCGGGCGCTTGATCGCACCGCCTAGCTCGGTGCGGCGCCGACAGTCACACACACCAAACAGTTGAGCAAGGAGCACAGCCACAGTGGCAGCAGAGATTTTCTACGACGACGCCGCTGACCTCAGCATCATTCAGCAGCGCAAGGTCGCGGTCATCGGCTACGGCAGCCAGGGGCACGCCCACGCCCTCTCCCTGCGCGACTCCGGGGTCGACGTTCGTGTCGGTCTGCAGGAGGGCTCGAAGAGCCGCGCCAAGGTCGAGGAGGACGGTCTGCGGGTGACCACGCCGGCCGAGGCCGCGCGTGAGGCCGACGTCATCATGATCCTGGCGCCGGACCACTTCCACCGCGACCTGTACGCCAACGAGATCGCCCCGAACCTCAACGACGGGGACGCCCTCTTCTTCGGGCACGGGTTCAGCATCCGTTATGGCCTGGTCAAGCCCCCGGCCAGCGTCGACGTCGCCATGGTCGCCCCGAAGGGCCCCGGCCACCTGGTGCGCCGGCAGTTCGAGGCCGGACGTGGCGTGCCGGTCCTGGTCGCGGTGGAGCAGGACGGCTCCGGCAAGGCCTGGGACCTCGCGATGTCCTACGCCAAGGGCATCGGCGGCACCCGCGCGGGCGCGCTGAAGACCACCTTCACCGAGGAGACCGAGACCGACCTGTTCGGTGAGCAGGCCGTCCTGTGCGGTGGGCTCTCCGAGCTCATCAAGGCCGGGTTCAACACCCTCGTCGAGGCCGGTTACCAGCCGGAGATCGCCTACTTCGAGTGCCTGCACGAGGTCAAGCTCATCGTGGACCTCATGTACGAGGGTGGCATCTCCAAGATGTACTGGTCCGTCTCGGACAACGCCGAGTACGGCGGCTACACGCGTGGCCCGCGCGTCGTCAACGAGGAGACCCGCGAGGAGATGCGTCGCATCCTGCGTGAGGTTCAGGACGGCACCTACGCGCAGCAGTTGGTGGAGGAGTTCGACAACGGACGTCCCACCTTCCTCAAGCGGCGCGAGGCCGAGCAGAACGAGCAGATCGAGAAGGTCGGCGCGCAGCTCCGCCCGCTCATGAGCTGGCTGCAGGCCTGACACGCGTCACGGCACCGCGATTCGCCCGTGTGGGCCCCGGCACAGTTCGCTGTCCGGGGCCCAACGCGTTCCCCGCACGGGCCGGGGTATCGGACGGCCTGCTGACCAGCGCCGAGCGGGGCAATTCCGCCCCTGTGCCGGTCAGGGGCCCGGCCAGGAACTACACTCGTGCAGGTCGTGTCCCACACAGGGGCTGGACACTCGCCACGCGGTCGTGTGGCGAGCCGTCTCACTCGTAATCGAGGACTGGTTGTGTCAAAGCCTGTAGTTCTGATCGCGGAAGAACTGTCCCCAGCCGGCATCGCACTTCTTGAGAAGGACTTCGACGTCCGGTCGACTGACGGGTCGAACCGATCCGCTCTGCTTCCCGCCCTGGCCGACGCTGACGCCGTCATCGTGCGCAGCGCCACGAAGATCGACGCCGAGGCCTTGGCGTCCGCACCCAAGCTCAAGGTCGTGGCCCGCGCGGGGGTCGGACTGGACAACGTCGACGTCGACGCCGCTACCAAGGTCGGCGTCCTCGTGGTCAACGCCCCCACCTCCAACATCATCAGCGCGGCGGAGCAGGCCATCAACCTGCTGCTGGCCAGCGCCCGCCACACCGCGCCCGCGCACAACGCGCTGGTCAACGGCGAGTGGAAGCGGTCGAAGTACACCGGGGTGGAGCTCTTCGACAAGACCATCGGCATCGTCGGCCTCGGCCGCATCGGTGTACTGGTGGCGCAGCGCCTCGCGGCGTTCGGGACCAAGATCCTGGCCTACGACCCCTTCGTCCAGCCACCCCGGGCCGCCCAGCTCGGCGTGGAGCTGGTGACCCTGGACGAGCTGCTGCGACGCAGTGACTTCATCACGGTCCACCTGCCCAAGAACAAGGACACGATCGGGCTCATCGGAGACGAGGCCCTGTCCAAGGTGAAGCCGAACGTGCGGATCGTCAACGCCGCCCGTGGCGGCATCGTGGACGAGGCCGCACTCGCCCGGGCGATCGACGACGGCCGGGTGGCCGGCGCGGGCATCGACGTGTTCGCGAAGGAGCCCTGCACCGACAGCCCCCTGTTCGGCTACGAGAACGTCGTCGTGGCGCCGCACCTGGGCGCGAGCACCCAGGAGGCGCAGGAGAAGGCCGGCACCCAGGTGGCGGAGTCGGTGCGCCTCGCCCTGCTGGGCGAGTTCGTGCCCGACGCCGTGAACGTCCAGGGTGGTGCGGTCGCCGAGGACATCAAGCCGATGATGCCGCTGGCGGAGAAGCTCGGCCGGATCTTCACGGGTCTCGCCGCCGGGCCCGTCACCCGCATCGACGTCGAGGTACGCGGCGAGATCGCCCAGCACGACGTCAAGGTCCTGGAGCTGTCGGCGCTGAAGGGCGCGTTCGAGGGCGCGGTCGAGGAGTCGGTGACGTTCGTCAACGCCCCGCTGCTCGCCAAGGAGCGCGGCGTCGAGGTCAACCTCGTCACCAGTGACGACACCTCCGACTGGCGCAGTCTGATCCAGGTGCACGGGATCCTGTCCAGCGGGCAGAAGGTCTCGGTGTCCGGCACCCTGTCCGGCCCGCGCCAGGTGGAGCGGGTGGTCGAGGTGAACGGCTACAGCGTGGAGCTGGAGGTCGCCGAGCACATGGCCTTCTACTCCTACGAGGACCGGCCCGGGATCGTCGGCATCGTCGGACGGATTCTCGGCGACAGGCAGGTCAACATCGCCGGGATGCAGGTCAGCCGGGACAAGCAAGGCGGCAAGGCGCTCATCATCCTCACCGTGGACTCCCGGATCCCCGCGGGCACGCTGGAGGAGATCTCCTCCGAGATCGGCGCCGAGGACACCCGCATGGTGGACCTCGACTGATCCCTCGCCCACGTCGAGCGAACGGGGACCGGCCGCGCACCCACGGGGCGCCGCGGCCGGTCCCCCTTTTTTCCGCGTTGGCGAGCACGCTTCGGGGCCCCGAGTTCGGCGCTCCGTGCGCCTGGTTGGCACTGCGTTCGGCGAGAACGGCGGCGAGACACGGTGTCCCGCCTCGCCCGGAGTTCGCCTGACGATCTGGAGACGTCGTGACCGACCCAACGTCGGAACTCGCTCGCCAACAACTTTGCCGTCCGATATTCTGAGGTCCTAGCAAATGGTCGACGGGACCACCGAAGACCATGGCGTTCTTCGTGCGGCCGCTCCCACTCGGTCGACGGCACGACACGATCCGGTAAGGCGATCCCACCGGCCACGCCACCTTCATCGCTTGGACTCACCGCTTCTGTGTGTCCGCCAAGGGGACTGCGGCGAGTCTGACACCGAACTCACCCGTGCGCAGTACACCCGAACGAGGATCGCCATGCACGAAGAGACAGACCCACAGCCCGTCGAGCCCGAGGACGAGGCGACGCACGCCCTGCAGAGGGCGCTGGACCGGCGCGACAACGGCGGCCCCACGGGGCTGTGACCCGTGCGCCGCGGCGCCGTTGCGCGTAGCGGACCGAGCGTCCAGGACCGATCGAACGCGTCGAGGTTCGGGGCGTCACCCCGGACCTCCGCCTGATCCGTCCCTACCCCCACCCCACCCGCCCGGTGGTGTGCAATGATTTCCGTGGTCTCTCATGTTCGTCATGCGCGGGGCCACACCACACCGGCACAAGAGAAGTCACGAGGAAGCATGGTCGCGCGATCGATAAATCTTGCCGTCATCCCCGGCGACGGCATTGGCTCAGAGGTCGTCGCGGAGGGCCTCAAGGTCCTCTCAGCGGTGGCGCCTCGCCATCAGCTCACGGTGGAGACGACCACCTATGAGCTGGGGGCGAAGCGCTGGCACGAGACCGGCGAGACGCTTCCCGACTCCGTCGAGGCCGAGCTGCGCCAGCACGACGCCCTGTTCCTGGGCGCCGTCGGCGACCCCTCCGTTCCCAGCGGTGTCCTGGAGCGGGGTCTGTTGCTGCGACTGCGCTTCAACTTCGCGCACTACGTGAACCTGCGCCCGGTGCGGCTCTACCCCGGGGTGTCCACCCCGCTGGCCGACGTCGCCCCCGAGGACCTCAACATGCTCGTCGTCCGGGAGGGCACCGAAGGCCCTTACGCCGGTATGGGCGGCGTCATCCGCAAGGGCACCCCCGACGAGATCGCGACCCAGGACAGTGTGAACACCCGCTTCGGGATCGAGCGTGTGGTCCGCTACGCCTTCGCCAAGGCCGCCGAGCGCCCGCGCAAGAAGCTCACCCTGGTGCACAAGGACAACGTGCTCACCTTCGCCGGTGAGCTGTGGCAGCGGGTCGTGCGCGAGGTGGGGGCGGAGTACCCGCAGGTGACCACCGACTACCTGCACGTCGACGCCGCCACCATGTTCTTCGTCTCCGACCCCGCCCGGTTCGACGTGATCGTCACCGACAACCTGTTCGGCGACATCATCACCGACCTCGGCGCCGCCGTGGCCGGTGGCATCGGCCTGGCCGCCAGCGGGAACATCAACCCGTCCAACGAGGCGCCCAGCATGTTCGAACCGGTGCACGGCTCGGCCCCCGACATCGCCGGCAAGGGCCTCGCCGACCCCACCGCGACGATCCTCTCCCTGTCGCTGATGCTCGACCACCTGGGACTCGGCGACGCCGCACGGCAGGTCGAGGCCGCGGTCAGCGAGGACCTCGAGGTCCGCGCGAAGGAGAGCGGGACCCGCGGCACCACCCAGGTCGGCGACGACATCGCCCAGCGAGTAGCCCAGCAGGGCTGAGCCGATCCGTCTCAGCCCTGCTGCTCACCGATGCCCACAGCATTGAGAGGCGCGGCTGGGACGGCCGACACCCCGACCGGACGGGCGCGCCCCATGGCGCGCCCGTCGTCGTGTCTGGCGAGGGTCGTGTCCGTCCGTCACACTTGTTCGCGGGCCGGCAGCGCGGTTGGCCCGCAGTAGCCGAGAGGACCGTAATGAGCAACGACACCACCACAAGCGGATTGACGTTCGACATCCAGCCCTCGTCCGCGCGGCGGACCCCGCAGGAACGAGCGGCCCTGTTGGAGAGTCCCGGCTTCGGCTCCGTGTTCACCGACCACATGGTCACCATCCGGTACTCCGAGGAGAAGGGCTGGCACGACGCCCGCCTCGAGGCCTACGCGCCCTTGAGCCTCGATCCCGCGACCTCATCCCTGCACTACGCCCAGGAGATCTTCGAGGGGCTCAAGGCCTACCACCACCCGGACGGCCGAGTGGTCTGCTTCCGGCCGGAGGCGAACGCCGCCCGGTTCAACCGCAGCGCCGTGCGGATGGCGATGCCGGAACTGCCCGAGGACCTGTTCCTGAAGTCCATCGAGCTGATCATCGAGCACGACGCCGACTGGGTCCCCACCAAGGAGGGGCACAGTCTCTACCTGCGGCCCTTCATGATCTCCACCGACATCGGGCTCGGCGTCAACAACCCGTCGCGGACCTACCTCTACATCCTGATCGCCTCCCCGGCCGCGTCCTACTTCAGCGGCGGCGTGAGCCCGGTTTCGGTGTGGCTGAGCGAGGACTACACCCGCGCCGCCCCCGGCGGGACCGGTGAGGCCAAGTTCGCCGGGAACTACGCCGCGAGCTTCCGCGCCCAGGCTCAGGCGGTGGAGAAGGGGTGCGACCAGGTGGTCTGGCTCGACGCCTCCGAGCACCGATGGGTCGAGGAGATGGGCGGGATGAACCTGTTCTTCGTGTTCGGTTCCGGCGACGACGCTCGTGTGCTGACCCCCGCGCTCACCGGCACCCTGCTGCCGGGCGTCACCCGTGACTCCGTGCTGCGACTCGCCCCCGAGATGGGTGTCCCCGCGGAGGAGGGCCGTATCTCCGTGGAGGAGTGGCGGTCCGCCGCCGCCAGCGGCGACCTCACCGAGGTGTTCGCCTGCGGGACCGCCGCCGTCATCACGCCCGTGGGCCGGGTCGCCAGTCCCCACGGCGAGTTCGTGATCGGCGACGGAAAGGCCGGCCCCGTCACGATGCGCCTGCGCGAGGAACTCGTCGGGATCCAGTACGGCGAGCGCCCCGACCCCTTCGGGTGGATTCGCCCCATGCGCTGAGCCCCACCAAGCGATCCCAACGGGCCCCGGACCCAGATTTGACCCGCTCATGACCATAGGACCGGGGCCCATCGGGCAGCCCACCATTGACGTGTGTCCTCTGACGGGTGGAGACCGCAATGGTGGGAATCACGGCGCCGCCGGCGCACCAGATCGAGCTGGACGGTGCGGAGAACGTCCGCGACATCGGCGGGTACCCGACGCTCAGCGGGATGCGGATACGCCAGGAAACCGTCTACCGGGGCGACGCGCTGAACGAGCTCTCCCACTCCGACGTCAAACGACTGTCCCGGCTGGGGCTGAAGAGCGTGATCGACCTCCGCTCCGACGAGGAGTGGGAGATCAACGGGCCCGATATCCTCCCCGCCGCCGTGGAGGTCCACCGGGTGCCGATCAGGCTCGGCGACGTGGCGGCCTTCTACGCGCTGATCGACGGTGGCGACACCGAGGCACAGCGCGAAGCCCTGGGGCCGGGCCGTGCGGAACAGGTCATGCTGGCGATGTACCGAGGCTTCGTCACCGAACGCCTCCATCGCATCCAGTTCGGCGAGGCCTTCCGCCTCCTCGCCGACGAGAACAACCTTCCCGCCCTCGTCCACTCCACCGCCGGCAGCGACCGGGTGGGATGGTTCTTCGCCGTCGTGATGAGCGTCCTCGGCGTCCAACGTGACCTGATCGTCCGCGACTACCTCATCAGCAACGACATGCACCAGCACTCCTACGAGCTCCTCTACCGTGGCCTCGCCGACAGCGGCCGCATGAAGGAGCCCTTCCTCCTCCGCCCCGTCCTCCGCCAAAGCCAGGAGTACCTCCGCGCCGGCTTCGAAGCCACCGAACGCCGCTACAACGGCGTCTCCCAGTACATCCGCAACGGCTTCGACCTCGACGACGGCCGCATCCTCAAACTCCGCCAGCTCCTGTTGGAACCCGACCCCGGCCAGATGCGGCCCCGACTGGTGAAGTGACGGGGGACGACCCGCCGGAGGTGGACCCTTCGTGGACATAAGCTGTCCGAGCTTCGGTGCCGCCTCTCCACGGGCTGGATCGTGCGGTGCGGTGGGTCACCGAGTTCCCGATTCCCGCATCAGTGGATCACCGGCAATGGTGAGCGTCTCCTGGGTCACCTACGATGGCGGCGCGGGACTCCCGTTTCCGCACCTGAACAGAACAAGAAATGTCCGATATGCCGGAATTTCGAGAAGTGAAGAAATTCGACACTTTCCAGTGGTAAACATGCTGTTCGGGGAGTGTCGCTTCCCCGCGCGCGGGGATGGTCCTGCATGACGGGATGACGGGATGAGGCTTATTTCGTCGCTTCCCCGCGCGCGGGGATGGTCCCACGCCGTCCGTGCATTCCTTTCCAGGGAAACTGTCGCTTCCCCGCGCGCGGGGATGGTCCTCGGGTGACGGTCTCGACCTCGGTCGGGTGGTGTCGCTTCCCCGCACGCGGGGATGGTCCCCCCGGAAAGCTCCTGTTATAGGGGGCGGACACGTCGCTTCCCCGCGCGCGGGGAAGGTCCCTTCCGCGACGTCGCCGGCGGCGCACCACCGGGGTTGCTTCCCCGCGTGCGGGATTGGGGTCGGACTGGGGGATGCTCTGAGTGTTCTGGTGAACGCCCGACGTGGTCAGGGGGTGTGTGGCATACTGGTTGACGTGCCGTCTTCGGTGATCATTATTCCGAGGCGCGCTGGTTAACCGGACCTCACCAGCGCGCTGACCTCTCGTGTCCACGAGGGGTCTCTTTTTTTGCGCTGGTGCGGCCGATGACACGACCGCGACATCCAACCAAAGGACACCGGGCATGCTTCGAGACAGTTTCCACGTATTCGACACCACGCTGCGTGACGGGGCGCAACGTGAGGGGATCACCCTCACGGTCGCGGACAAGCTCCAGATCGCGGCGTTGCTCGACGACTTCGGGGTGGGATTCATCGAGGGCGGCTGGCCGGGCTCGAACCCGAAGGACACGGAGTTCTTCCAGCGGGCGTCGGCGGAGTTGGACCTTCGGCACGCGCAGTTGGTGGCGTTCGGTTCGACGCGGCGGGCCGGGAGCGACGTCGCGGACGATCCGCAGGTGGCGGCACTGCGAGACTCGGGGGCGCCGGTGGTGACCCTCGTCGCCAAGAGCGATGACCGTCACGTGGAGCGCGCACTGCGCACCACGTTGGACGAGAATCTCGCCATGATCGCCGACACGGTCGCGTACCTGCGATCGGGTGGCCAGCGCGTGTTCGTCGACTGCGAGCACTTCTTCGACGGCTACCGCCACAACGCCGAGTACGCGGTGCGGGTCGTCCGCACGGCCGCGGAGGCCGGTGCCGACGTCGTGGTCCTGTGCGACACCAACGGCGGCATGCTGCCCAACGACATCGAGACGATCGTCACCGAGGTCCAGGCGGCCACCGGTGCACGCCTGGGGATCCACGCCCAGGACGACAGCGGGTGCGCCGTGGCCAACACCCTGGCCGCGGTGGACGGCGGAGCGACGCACGTGCAGTGCACGGTGAACGGCTACGGCGAGCGGGTGGGCAACGCGAACCTGTTCTCCGTGACCGCGGCGCTGGTCCTCAAGCGGGACATGCCGGTACTGCCCGAGGGGTGCCTGGCGGAGATGTCGCGCGTGTCCCAGGCCGTCGCCGAGATCGTGAACATCACCCCCGGAACGCACCAGCCCTACGTGGGAGTGTCGGCGTTCGCCCACAAGGCCGGGCTGCACGCCTCCGCGATCAAGGTCGACCCCGACCTCTACCAGCACATCGACCCCACCCTCGTGGGCAACACCATGCGGATGCTGGTCTCGGACATGGCCGGCCGGGCATCGATCGAGCTGAAGGCCAAGGAACTCGGCTACGACCTGTCCGGAAGCCGGGAACACGTCGGCGCCCTTGTCGAGCGAGTCAAGTCGATGGAGCTCGCCGGCTACAGCTTCGAGGCCGCCGACGCCTCACTGGAGCTGCTGGTGCGAGAACAGCTCGGTGAGCAGACCGAGTTCTTCGAGGTGGAGTCGTGGCGCGCCATCACCGAGATGGGCAGCTCCGAGGCCAGCTCCAGCGAGGCCACGGTCAAGCTGCGGGTGAAGGGCGAGCGGGTCGCCACGGTCGGCGAGGGCAACGGGCCCGTCAACGCGCTGGACGACGCGCTGCGACGCGCGCTCGAGGTGGTCTATCCGGAACTGGCCGCCCTGGAGCTCGTCGACTACAAGGTGCGGATCCTGGAGGGGTCCTCGGGCACCGGTGCGGTGACGCGCGTCCTGGTGGAGTCCAGTGACGGCGAGGGCGAGTGGACGACGGTGGGTGTGGGCGCCAACGTGATCGAGGCGTCGTGGGTCGCCCTCAACCAGGCGGTCAACTACTTCCTGTTCCGCCGGGGGCACGCCCAGGTGTGAGGCCCAAGCGGGTCACCGGCGCGGGTTGAACCGCCGGTGGAGGTGTCACACCCTCGGAGGGGAGATCAAGGGTTCACCCACCCGTTGGCCTCGCAGCCGTCCAGGCTGATCGTCTGCTGCTGCATCACCGGGGCCACTTCCCCCTCGCCGGGGCAGTTCACGTGACCGTGCCCCAACGCGTGGCCGACCTCGTGGTTGATCACGTAGGTGCGGTAGGTCTCGATGTCGTCGTCGAAGTGCTCGACCCCCGACACCCACCGGTTCTGGTTGATCGTGGCCCGGCCGCCCTGGTGGCAGGACAACTGCCCGTTGGTGCTCAGCGGCGCGCAGAGTCGGTCGGTGGTCTCCGGCGAGGAGAGCGCGACCCGGAAGTCGACGGGCCCCTCGTCCACCCGCTGGAAGGACATCTCGTCGTTCTCGCCACCCCAGCTACGCGGATCGCTGAGGATCTCCTCCACGGCGTCGGCGAAGTCCTCCGGCTCGCCGGGGAGCCCGTCCTCGAACTCCACCGCATAGCGGTTGAGGGGTCCGTCGCCGGACTTCTCGCCCTCGCCCGGCACCACCGTCAGATCGCCACTGGCGGAGTCCACCTCCTCCACGACGGAGCGAAGGAGCACGGGTTTGTCGCTGTCGTCGACCTCCTCGTCCTCGGGAGGCACTTCGGCGTTCTCGTCCACGTTGGGCTCGGGCGACGGGGACGGGATCGACCCCTCGCCCTCGCCGCTGGGCGGAAACACTTCACTGGTCGGGGGAGTGAACAGGGTGAGGACGCCCAGCGCGGCGGCCACGGCCGCGAGCCCGAGCGGCAGGACGGGGGAGCTGGCGTCCAGGCGTCTGCGCCGCGAACCCCGCTGCCTCGCACGGCGCGCGGAGGCCACGATGGCCCGCCGCGCGGCCGCTCGACGAGTGCCCTTGGCTTTCACTTGTGCGCGGGCCGAACGTGTTGGACGACCTCGAAGCCCCACAGCTCCGAGCTGGTCGCGGCCGGCCCCGAAGCCGAGGCGTCGCTGGAGGCCTGGGCGTGGCCCTGCGCGAACCGCTGGCCCTTCAGCCACGTCTGGAAGGACTCCTCGTCCCGCCACCGCGTGTACACCAGGTACTTGTCGGTGCCCTCGACCGGCCGCAGCAACTGGAACTCCTCGAACCCGTCGGCCTGTTCCACGAGCCCCGCGCGCTTGGCGAAACGCTCCTCCAAGCCGCTCCCAGCGCCCTCCGGCACCGAGAGGACGTTGAACTTGACGACTGACATGCCGGTACTCCTCGACACCTTTGACTGAGGGGGCGGTGAAGGCTCGATAACCTCCAGTGAAGCGAGATTACCCCTTGTGGGGGGCGGGAGAAGAGGAATCAGCATTGCGCATTGCGAGGTTTTCATCAGGAGACGACGTCGGTTTTGGCGTTGTTGACTCCGAGTCGGAGGGCGGACCACACATCCTCCGCCTGAGCGGACACCCCCTGCTGGGCGAGTCCCGACCCACCGGGGACCGGGCCGCCCTGGAGGACGTGCGGCTCCTGTCGCCGGTCCTGCCCAGCAAGGTGGTCTGCATCGGGAAGAACTACCGAGACCACGTCGCCGAGATGAGCGACATCACCGGGGAGGGGACCGCGGAGCCGGCCGTCTTCCTCAAGCCGTCCACGGCCGTGGTGGGGACGGGCGATCCGGTCTTCTATCCGGACGTCAGCTCCCACGTGGACTACGAAGGGGAACTGGCGATCGTCATCAGCCGGGTGTGTCGCGAGGTTCCTCCCGAACGCGCCCACGATGTGATCTTCGGCTACACCTGTGCCAACGACATCACCGCGCGCGACCTCCAGCGCAGCGACACACAGTGGACACGCGCCAAGGGGTTCGACTCCTTCTGTCCGATCGGACCCTGGGTGGAGACCGGGCTGACCATCGAGGAGGCGAGCGACCTTCGGATCACCACCACGGTGGGGCAGGAAGTCCGCCAGGACGGGCGTACGTCGCAGCTCATCCACGGCATCCGTGACGTCATCGCGTACGTGACGTCGTTCATGACGCTGCTCCCCGGCGACGTCATCCTGACCGGGACCCCCGCGGGCGTCGGACCCGTCACGCCGGGCCAGCGCGTCACGGTCACGATCGAGGGGGTGGGGGAGCTCACCAACGCGATCACGACCCGGGAATGACGACGGCGAGGGCCACCAGCCCACGCACGCCCAACCCGTGAACGTTGACACCGCGGAGCCGGTCGGTGCCTCCGCCGGCGGAGGCACCGACCGGCTCCCGGGCGGGCGGCCGACCCGCACTACGCGCGCTGGAGGAAGTGCCGCGCGGAACAGGTCCTTGGAGGAGGAGGGGCGGACGACGGGCGGGCGCGGCCGACGAAAGACGGCCTAGGCTGGACTCGTGGCTGAGATATCCCTACGCACCCGATTCGCACCCTCCCCGACTGGCATGTTCCACGTCGGAGGAGCCCGCTCCGCGCTCTTCAACTGGGCGCTCGCTCAACAGCGCCCCGACGGGGTCTTCGTTCTCCGGATCGAGGACACCGACGCGGCGCGGAACCGTCCGGAATGGACCGAAGGCATCGTCCGCGCCCTGGCGTGGCTGGGGATCGCCGAGAGCGACAGCCACTTCGAGGGCCCCTACTTCCAGTCGGCCTACCAGCCGAAGCACAGGGAAGCGGCGGAGAGCCTCTACTCGGCGGGCCGGGCCTACTACTGCGACTGCACCCGGGAACAGGTGCAGGAACGTCGCGACAACCCGAACCTGGGCTACGACGGTTTCTGTCGGGACCGTGGCCTGGGCCCCGGCGCCGGGCGAGCGCTCCGCTTCCGGGTCCCCGAGGGTGGCCCCACGGTGATCGACGACCAGATCCGTGGGCGGGTGGAGTTCGAGAACGAGCACATCGAGGACTTCGTCATCGCCCGGGCGGACGGATCCCCGCTGTACGTACTGGCAAACGTCGTCGACGACATCGAGATGCGTATCACCCAGGTGATCCGGGGTGAGGAGCACCTTTCGAACACTCCCAAGCAGCAGTTGCTGTGGGAGGCGCTCGGCCAGCGGCCGCCCTCCTGGGCCCACCTGCCGGTGATCGTGAACGAGAAGCGGCAGAAGCTGTCCAAGCGGCGCGACAAGGTCGCCTTGGAGTCCTACCAGGACGAGGGCTACCTGCCAGAGGCCATGGTCAACTACCTGATGCTGCTGGGCTGGTCCCCGGGCGGCGACCGCGAGATCATGCCCTTCACCGAGATGGTCCCGCTGTTCCGCGTGGAGGACGTCAACAAGTCCAGCGCGTTCTTCGACGAGAAGAAGCTCCGCGCCTTCAACGGCGAGTACATTCGGGCGCTCTCGGAGGAGGAGTTCGTCGAGCGATGCCAGCCGTGGCTCGCCGCCGGCCCGTGGTTCCCGGAGAACTTCGACGCCGACCTGTTCGCCCGCATCGCACCACTCGCCCAGAGCCGGATCGCGGTTCTCAGCGAGATCATCACCAACGTGGACTTCCTTTTCCTCGACGCTCCCGTGGAGGACCCGCAGAGCTGGACCAAGGCGATGAAGCCCGGTGTCGGATCGGAGATGTTGGGCTCCACCCTGGCGGCCTTCGGTGATCCAAGTCTCAGTTGGGACGCCGCGACACTCAAGGCCACCCTTGAGGAGATCGCCGCCAGCCACGGACTCAAGCTGGGTAAGGCCCAGGCGCCGGTTCGCGTCGCTGTGACGGGGCGCACCGTTGGACTGCCACTGTTCGAGTCGCTGGAGCTTCTCGGACGGGAACGCGTCCAGGAACGCCTGCGTACGGCCCTGGCCAAGCTCGACGCCGAAGAGGGCGCGGAGGAGTGAGTGGGGGGCCGGTGCCGGCCCCCCACCCCTCGCGGCGTCTATTGATTCGCGAGCACTCCGGAATGTCCGCTAGAGTTGTGCCTGCGCCGAACGGAGCCCACAAGCTCCCGAAACGCACTGGGGTATGGTGTAATCGGCAGCACGACTGATTCTGGTTCAGTTAGTCTAGGTTCGAGTCCTGGTACCCCAGCGAATGCGGTAGACTTACCGCGTTCACACAGGGAGCAAGCCCCCGTCGTCTAGTGGCCTAGGACGCCGCCCTCTCAAGGCGGTAACGGCGGTTCGAATCCGCTCGGGGGTACAGAGGAAAGGCCCCGCACTTCGGTGCGGGGCCTTTCTCGTTTCCGAGGGACCGGCGGGTTTTCTGTTCGGCTCAGCGCCACCTATTGCGGATTCCCGCGAAGTCCGGCACAGCACGCCAGAAGTGCGAACCGGGGTGTGCGGCGGCGGCCGGGACGGCATGCTGGTGACGTACACCGTCCGCGCGCTGCGAATGGGGACTTCATGCGCTACCGCCACCACGCCGGCCTGCTCGCGACCGGCGCGTTCCTCCTTATGGCGTGCTCCGGCGAGGACGACGCCGACGCGCCTCCCGAGGAGAGAGCGGAGAGCGAGGGCCAGCAGCCACGGGACCCCGGAACACCGGAGATCGTCGCCCGGGACCTCGAGGTGCCCTGGGGGATCGGTTTCCTTCCCGACGGGGACGCGCTGGTGACGGAACGCGACTCCGGTCGTGTGCTGCGTGTGGGGGCGGACGGCGCCACCCAGGAGATCGACACCCTCGACGACGTCCACGCCGAGGGTGAGGGCGGACTGATGGGGATCGCGGTCTCGCCACAGTTCACCTCCGACGCCAACGTCTACCTCTACTACACGACGGAGGACGACAACCGCGTCGTGCGCGCCTCCTACGACGAGGACGACGGCCTGGGCGACCTGGAGGTGGTCCTCGAGGGGATCCCCAACGCTGGGAACCACAACGGCGGGCGCATCGCCTTCGGCCCCGACGACGCGCTCTACGTCGGAACGGGCGACGCCGGAGACGAGGCCCTGGCGCAAGACGAGTCCTCGCTGGGCGGCAAGATCCTGCGGGTCGGCCTGGACGGTGCCCCGGCGGCGGGAAACCCGTTCGACAACGAGGTCTACACACTCGGTCACCGCAACGTGCAGGGTCTGGCGTGGAACGGGGACACCCTCTTCGCCACCGAGTTCGGCCCGGACGTCGACGACGAGGTCAACATGCCCGAAGCCGGCGGCAACTACGGATGGCCGGAGATGACCGGGGTCGCCGGCGACCCCGAGTTCATCGACCCGGTGATCACATGGGAGGACGTCTCCGAGGCGTCCCCCAGCGGGGCGGCGGTGGCGGGCGACGCGTTGTGGGTCGCGGCGCTACGGGGTGAGCGGCTCTGGCGTGCCCCCCTGGCCGGCGAGGTGGGTGCGCCGGGGGAGCCGGAGGACTTCTTCACTGGCGAGTACGGGCGGCTGCGCACCGTCGTCCCCACCCCTGAGGGCAACGCGCTGTGGGTGGCCACGAGTAACACCGACGGCCGGGGCGACCCCAACGACGAGGACGACGTCATCCTGCGCATCCCGTTGAACTGAAATGCCTTGGGCGCATCGATCACTGCTGTGGCACATGAAGCTGTGGCACATGAAAGTGCACCCCCACCCCCTGGATGTGAGGAATTCCTGATGGGGGTGCGGCGGAGGGGTTAGTCGAGCCGGAGACGTTCGCTGATGCGTTCGGCGGCGGAGACGACGGCTTGGGCGTGGAGGCGGCCGGGGGAACGGGTCAGGCGCTCTATGGGGCCGGAGACGGACACCGCGGCGATGGCTTTGCCTCCCGGGCCCGTGACGGGCGCGGACACCGAGGCGACACCCTGTTCGCGTTCGCCGACGCTTTGGGCCCAGCGGCGGCGACGGACCTGGGCCAGGGTCGTGGCGTCGAAGTGGGACCCACGTAGGCCGCGGCGGATGCGGTCACTGTCCTCCCACGCGAGGAGGATCTGCGCGGCGGAGCCGGCGGTCATGGGGAGCTCGCTGCCGACGGGGACCGTGTCACGGAGGCCACTGGAGCGCTCGGCGGCGGCGACGCAGACGCGGACGTCGTCCTGGCGTCGGTACAGCTGCGCGCTCTCGCCGGTCAGGTCCCGCAGTTGGACGAGGACGGGCTGGGCGATGGACAATAGCCGATCCGCGCCGCCCGCTCCCGAGAGTTCCTCCAACCGAGGTCCGAGAGTGAAGTTGCCCTGGCTGTCCCGGGCGACCATGCGATGGCGTTCCAGCGCGACGGCGAGACGGTGCGCCGTGGGACGGGACAACCCCGTGACCCGCACCAATCGTGACAGCGAGGCGGGGCCGGATTCCAGTGCCGACAGCACCGCCATCGTCTTGTCCAGCACACCAACGCCGCTGGATGGGCTAGAGTTGTCCATACATTGATACTGCCGTCTCGTTATTTGGAACGCAAGCGGTCGATGAGACCCCCACCCGGTGGACGCGAGGAGGCGTCGAAACATGGCTCGCACGATGGCCGAGAAGGTCTGGGAGGAGCACGTCGTCCGACGTGCGGACGGAGAACCCGACCTGCTCTACATTGACCTGCACCTCGTGCACGAGGTCACCAGCCCTCAGGCATTCGAAGGACTGCGGCTCTCCGGCAGGCCGGTGCGCCGCCCCGATCTCACGGTCGCGACCGAGGACCACAACGTCCCCACCGAGAACATTCTCGGCCCGATCGCCGACAAGGTGTCGCGCACCCAGATCGAGACGCTACGCAAGAACGCCTCGGAGTTCGGCGTGCGCCTCTTCCCGATGGGTGACATCGACCAGGGCATCGTCCACGTGGTGGGCCCGCAGATGGGGCTCACCCAGCCGGGGATGACCATCGTCTGCGGGGACAGCCACACCAGCACCCACGGCGCGTTCGGCGCGTTGGCGTTCGGCATCGGCACCAGCCAGGTCGAGCACGTGCTGGCGACGCAGACCCTGCCGATGGCCCCGTTCAAGACGATGGCCGTCACCGTCAACGGCAGCCTTCCCGACGGTGTCGCGGCGAAGGACATCATCCTCGCCGTCATCGCCAAGATCGGCACCGGTGGCGGACAGGGCTACGTCATCGAGTACCGGGGCCAGGCCATCCGCGAGCTCTCCATGGAGGCGCGGATGACGGTCTGCAACATGTCGATCGAGGCCGGTGCCCGTGCGGGCATGATCGCCCCCGACCAGACCACCTTCGACTACGTCCAGGGACGCCCCCACGCGCCCACCGGCACCGACTGGGACGCGGCCGTGGCGCACTGGGAGAGCCTGCGCAGCGACGACGACGCGGAGTTCGACCACGAGGTCGTCCTGGACGCCTCCGAGCTCAGCCCCTTCGTCACCTGGGGCACCAACCCCGGCCAGGGCCTTCCGCTGGACAGCCAGGTGCCCGACCCCTCCGCGATGACCGACGCCACCGAGCGCGCCGCGGCGGAGAAGGCGCTGGAGTACATGGACCTCACGCCCGGCACGCCCCTGCGTGACATCAAGGTCGACACCGTGTTCCTCGGCTCCTGCACCAACGGCCGGATCGAGGACCTGCGCACGGCGGCCGAGATCCTCCGTGGCCGCACCGTGGCCGACGACGTCCGCATGCTGGTCGTCCCCGGCTCCATGCGCGTCAAGGAGCAGGCCAACGAGGAGGGCCTGGACCAGGTGTTCATCGCGGCGGGTGCGGAGTGGCGCGAGGCGGGCTGCTCCATGTGCCTGGGCATGAACCCCGACCAGCTCAAGCCGGGGGAGCGCAGCGCGTCGACCTCCAACCGCAACTTCGAGGGCCGACAGGGCAAGGGCGGACGCACCCACCTCGTCTCACCGCTCGTCGCCGCGGCGACCGCCGTGACCGGCCGTCTTTCCTCGCCCGCCGACCTGTGATCACGACACCGAGGGATTTTTGATCATGGAGAAGTTCACAACACACACCGGTCAGGCCGTTCCGCTGCGCGCCAGCAACGTCGACACCGACCAGATCATCCCCGCGGTCTACCTGAAGCGGGTGAGCCGCACCGGGTTCGAGGACGGTCTCTTCGCGGCCTGGCGGGCCAAGGACCCCGAGTTCGTGCTCAACCGGGCGGAGTTCGCGCAGGGAACCATCCTCGTGGCGGGCCCGGACTTCGGGACCGGCTCCTCGCGGGAGCACGCGGTGTGGGCGCTGCAGGACTACGGCTTCAAGGCCGTGATCGCTTCCCGCTTCGGTGACATCTTCCGCGGCAACGCCCTCAAGGGGGGTCTCCTCGCCGTGCAGTTGGACCAGACCGTGGTGGAGCGGCTGTGGGAGCTGGTGGAGACTGATCCCACAGCCGAGGTCACCGTGGACCTGGTGGAGCGCGAGGTTCGGGCACCCGGCGTACGGGAGTCGTTCGAACTGGACGACTACACGCGCTGGCGGCTGCTGGAGGGACTGGACGACATCGCCCTCACGCTGCGTCACGCCGACCGGGTTTCTGACTACGAAGCGCAGCGTCCAGGTTGGCTCCCGGTCACGCAGTGACACGCCGGGCGCGCTCTGAACCTCCTGCGGATCCGGAGTTTTACGAAGATTTGGCAGAACGGCTCCGGGTCGCGCATCGATTGGCGGAGTCACTGCCAGAGCGAGTCCGGATTGTTGTCATTCGTAGGCTTTTGGTGGTGGGTGAATCCATCAAAAGAGACCCATGGCGGGCTTCGGAACGCTTGGAGCTCCTCTTGGCTGAGCTCCGTTCGCAGGCAGAAGACCCGCCGACACACTGAATTTTCTCGGCCTGGTTGTTGTGCAACACCCCTGGTTTCCCCTAATTTCGAGCGAGCAAGGGGGAACCGGAGGAACCAATGAACAAGCGTGAGCTGATTGACGCAATCTCCGACCGGCTCGGAGACAAGAAATCCGCCACCGAGGCGGTCAACGCCGTGCTGGACACGATCCAGAAGACGGTTGCGTCCGGAGACAAGGTAGCCATCACCGGCTTCGGCGTCTTCGAGAAGTCCGAGCGGGCTGCCCGTACGGCGCGCAACCCTGCCACCGGGGCACCGATCAACGTCCCGCGGAGCTTCGTCCCGAAGTTCCGTGCGGGTGCTGACTTCAAGTCCCTGGTGAACGGCGGGAAGTAGGCCACCGGTCCGACCTCGGGTCGGAACAGGCCGGACTGCCCGGGCACGTGGTGCCCGGGCAGTCGCATGTCCGGGGTGAAGTTGGGGGAATCGGCCTCACGGGCCGCCCCGCGCCCTGGCGCACCCGTCGTCTCCGGGCAGGACGGGGACCCCACCGCCAGCACCAGTACGTGCCGTGGCGGGGCAGAGGTCGCGCGGGGCGTTCACGGTCTCCTGAGGCCCGACCGCACCGTCGGCGCGGGGCCAGGTCGCCGACACTTTGGAACTCCGCGATCTGGGGGCGTGTGAGCGTATGAATCGCCGGGTCGTGCGAACGGCGTCTCGCTGTCCCTGACCGGTGGCGGTCCGCCCCACGGGGAGCGCGCCGGCTCCTTCTGGCCGCGGAGCCCCACGGCCGTGCACGACCCACCGCAGGCGGCATGGCCCTGGGGGTCGCAGAAGGCCTCCACGGATGAGTCGATCCACGACCCGTTGGGCCGGTCTCAGACCCCCGCGGACACCCCGGCACGCGCCGCGGCCTCGGCGGTCGCGGTCCCCACGCCCAGGACGAGAGCGGCGCGGAGGTCGTCCACGGTGTCGACGTCACGGCGCAGGCTGTCGATTCCGTCCAGGGTGATCTCCACGACGCCGTGATCCCGGTGCCGCCGCCGCGAGTCGGAGCCGAAGGCCGGGGCGAACTCCTCGCCGCTGCGGGCCGCGTACAGCGTGGTCCCGGTGCCGGCGAGGTCGGCGACGAAGGACTGGGCCGCCTCGTCGGCGGCGTCGAGGGCCCGGGACAGGTCGGCGGCGCGTAGCGCGGGGAGATCCGCGGACAGGGCCGCCCTCCCGGCAGCGGGGAGCAGGCGCGACGCTTCCGCCGCGCCGTGGGCCAGCGCGGGGTTGAGGCCGGCGTTGGGGTCGTCTGCCACGATGTGCGCGCCCAGGTCACGCAGGCGCGGTGCCGCGTCGCCGTCGTCCGTCACCACCACGACGCGCGCCACGCGGTCGCACCGTACGGTGGCCGACACGGTGTCGCAGGCCACGGCCAGGGCCAGTGCGCGGCGGTGGTGGCCGAGAGGGGACAGGCGTGACTTCGCCGCAGTCAGCAGCTTCACGGGGACCACGATCGACCACACAGCTTTTCCACCTCGGAGTCTGACGGGTTCAGTGCCCGTCGACGGGTAATAGGCTCTGAAATGTCGGGGCGATGGCGGCACCAACACCGGAGCCGGACTCGCTCTCGACACACGGTAAGCACTTCAGGGACCGTGCGCGTCGCCCGCCACGGTTCCTCGGGACGTGATCCACCGGTCCACGGATCGGTGGACGTCAGACGTCGCGCCCCGGTGAACGCGGCGCGCCACCGGGTCGGGGGCTGTGCCGGGAGTTCGACAGCGCGGGCGCGGAGGAGTGGAGCCAGTTCTCATGGGGAAACGACGCGAGTCCGGTTGGATGCGGGCGATCACCGTGGGTGTCGTACGCCCCACCATGACGGCGCTGACGCGGCGGACCTGGGGCGGGCAGGGGGAGATCCCCAAGCGCGGGGGTGTGATCATCGCCGCCAACCACCTGTCCATGTCGGACCCGCTCACCATCTCGCACTTCCTCTACATGGCCGGCCGGTGGCCGACCTTCATGGCCAAGGAGGGCGTGTTCCGTATCCCGGTGGTGGGGACGGTCGCGCGGCTCCTGGGCCAGATCCCCGTCCACCGCGGCGGGGCAGAGGCCGGGGACGCGCTGAAGGCGGCCGAGGTGGCGCTCACGAGGGACGAGGCGGCCGTCATCGTCTACCCCGAGGGCACCTGTACCCGGGACCCGGACCTGTGGCCCATGGTGGCGAAGACCGGTGTCGCGCGGCTCGCGCTCTCCACCGGCGCTCCGGTGGTGCCGGTGGCGCACTGGGGAGAGCAGCACATCCTCCCCTACGGCTCCAAGCGCTTCCGGCCGCTGCCGCGCAAGAGCGTGCACATGGTGGCGGGCCCGCCCGTGGACCTCTCCGAGTTCGCCGACCAGCCGCTCACCTCGGCGAACCTGCGTGCCGCGACCGCCCGGGTGATGCGCGCGATCACCGATCTTCAGGCCGAGATCCGAGGTGAGACGCCCCCGGCGGAGCCGTACGACCCGCGCCGTCGTCGGGAGCGCGACAACGGAGAGCAGCGTGGCGACTCGGCCTCCGACGCCACCTCCGACTGAGACTGACGGAGAGGGCGCCGTGGAATCGAAGGTAGCGGTACTGGGACTGGGCTCCTGGGGAACCGCGTTCGCCAACGTCGTCGCCGACGCCGGAGTGAGTGAGGTCGTGGCGTGGGGGCGACGCGCGGAGGTCGTCGACGCCCTCAACACCCGCCACGAGAACCCGGACTACTTCCCCGGAGTGGCACTCAACCCCACGTTGCGCGC
Organism: Spiractinospora alimapuensis; assembly: GCF_018437505.1. Classification (NCBI taxonomy): domain Bacteria; kingdom Bacillati; phylum Actinomycetota; class Actinomycetes; order Streptosporangiales; family Nocardiopsidaceae; genus Spiractinospora; species Spiractinospora alimapuensis. Next base: position 4,966,463 of record NZ_CP072467.1, read on the forward strand.
GACCACCGACGCCGCCGAGGCGCTGGCAGGGGCCGGGGTCGTCGTCCTCGCGGTTCCCTCGCAGTCCCTGCGCGGCAACCTCCGGGCGTGGCGGCCGCTCTTCGGCGCCGAGACCGTCTTCGTGAGCCTCATGAAGGGCATCGAGCGGGGATCCCGGCAGCGGATGAGCCAGGTCGTCCGTGAGGAACTGAACCTGCCCTCATCTCGGGTGGCCGTGGTCTCGGGACCGAACCTGGCCGCCGAGATTGTGGATCGCCAACCCGCGACCACCCTCGTGGCCTGCGCGGACGAGGACGTCGCGGTGCGGCTGCAGCACCTGTGCAAGGCGCCGTACTTCCGGCCCTACACCCACACCGACGTCGTCGGCGCGGAGCTCGGCGGCGCGGTGAAGAACGTCATCGCGTTGGCCGTGGGCGTCGCCGTCGGCATGGGGCTGGGGGACAACGCCAAGGCCGCACTCATCACCCGAGGTCTCGCCGAGACGGTGCGCCTCGCGGTGGCGATGGGCGCCGACGAGCACACGCTCTCCGGGCTCGCGGGGTTGGGCGACCTGGTGGCCACCTGTAACTCGCCCCTGTCCCGCAACCGGACATTCGGTGAGTTGCTCGGCGGCGGACTCACCCTTTCCGAGGCCACAGCCGAGACCCGACAGACCGTGGAGGGCGTGAAGTCCGCGGAGTCGATCCTGGCGATGGCGCGGGAGCACGACGTGGAGATGCCCATCACCGACACCATGGTCGCCATGATGGTGCACGGACTGCCACCCGCGCAGGCGCTGACCCAGTTCATGGCGCGCACCGCGAAGCCCGAACGCTACGGAGTGTGAGAATACCCGGGCGACGCGGGCAGACAGGACCTTTCAGGCACCTGTGGGCGCACGGTAGTGTCGCTCCTGGCAGTGCCGACCAACATGGGTAGTCGCCGGGTAACACGGGGCGACGTGCGCGGACGACGGAGTGAGTGAGGGGCCCGTGAGCGAGCAGAGGAAGCCGCGCGTCGCGGTCGTGTTCGGTGGACGCAGTTCCGAACACGCCATCTCCTGCGTGACGGCGGGGAGCGTCCTCTCCGCGATCGACCAGGAGCGCTACGACGTGGTTCCCGTCGGGATCACCCGCTCCGGTAGCTGGGTCCTCGCCTCCGGCGACACCGAGAGCCTCGCGATCAAGGAGGGGCGGCTCCCCGAGGTCGACGACACCGGCAACGCGCTCGCCCTGCCCTTCGACGCGGAGTCCGCCGGGCTGGTGCAGCTCACCCCGGGACAGGTCCCCACTGAGGTCGGCGAGGTCGACGTCGTTCTTCCCCTGCTTCACGGCCCCTTTGGCGAGGACGGCACCATCCAGGGCCTCCTCGAACTCACCGGAACCCGCTACGCAGGGGCCGGTGTCTTCGCCAGCGCCGCCGGCATGGACAAGGTGTTCATGAAGGTGCTGCTGCAGGGGCAGGGCTTCGAGGTCGGCCCCTACGTGCAGGTCCCCGACCGTCGCTGGCGTCTGGAGCGCAAACGCGTCCTCGACGACATCGAGCAGTTGCGCGGCCCCGTCTTCGTCAAGCCCGCGCGCGCCGGCTCCAGTGTCGGCATCAGCCGGGTCGACGACAGCGGCGACGTCGAGGCCGTGACCGCCGCGATCGAGGCCGCCCGCGAACACGACCCGAAGGTGCTGGTCGAGGAAGGTATCTCCGGCCGGGAGATCGAGTGCGGCGTCCTGGAGTCCCTCGACGGTGGATTCCCCGACGCCTCGGTCCCCGCCGAGATCCACATGGACACCAACCACGCGTTCTACGACTTCGAGGCCAAGTACCTCGCGGCCAGCGAACTCGGGATCCCCGCCGACCTGCCCACCGACGTCACCCAGGAGATCCGCAGACTCGCCGCGGAGGCCTTCGACGCCCTCGGCTGCGAGGGGCTCGCCCGCGTGGACTTCTTCTACGCCGACGACGGCCGGATCCTGGTCAACGAGCTCAACACGATGCCCGGATTCACGCCCTCCTCGGCCTTCCCCCGGATGTGGGCGGCCACCGGTGTGGACTACCCGGCGCTCGTCGACCGGATCCTGCGCACGGCCCTCAACCGCAAAGTCGGACTGCGCTAGCGGCCTCAGGCGCGGGGCGGGATCCAGCTCCGGCCCCGGCTCCGGCCCCAACGGGCCCGCCGGTCAGCCGAGTAACGGCACTTGGGTGCCGTTACGGCGTCCCACCCGGTGCCGGAGTGGGGTCGGGCGTGATGGAGCGGGCGAGGATCGTGCCGCCCGCGCTCGCCGCCGGGAACACGGCGACGGCGACGAAGGGGATCGCCAGTAGCAGGAACGTCGGCACCGAGAAGCCCAACACCCGCGCCTTGTTCGCGCGCAGGATCCTGTTCCGGGCACGCAGCGGCAGCAGTCCCCGGCGTTCCATCGCCCCACCCGTCATCTCCAGGGCGAGGATCCAGCCGCCGAGCACGGCCGAGGCCACAGTCGCGACCACCTGACCGACCAGTGGCACGAAACCGACCGCGAAGACGCAGATCGTCACCACCAAGCCCATGAGCACGATGGCGAGACTCTGACGGATCCCGCGCGCGATCGCGGTCGTGGTCGGTTCCTCCACCTCGGCCGGGGCGGTCCCCTCGTGCTCCTCAACCATCTCGCCGATCTTGTCGTAGATCGGCGAACCGAGGGCGAGGGTGATCGTGGTGAAGGCGACGACCATCAGGACGACGAGGCCGCCGAACAGAGCCACCCCCGCGGCGATGCGCACCGTGTTCTGCCAGCCCGCCGTCCATCCGTCGGCGAAGGGGGTGAGGGCCTCGACGAGGTTGGTGATGTTCATGGCCAGGGCTACCAGTGCGGCGATGTACAGCACCGTGGTGACCAGGGGAGGGATCAGCCCGAGCCCGAACAACCGGGGCCGGCTGAGAATCGTGGTGGCGCCGCGGAGGAGGGCACCGACGCCGGAGAAGAAGTCGCGCAGCATGGTGGAACACTAGGTCATGTTCCGAGGGACCACGCTCCTCGTTTCGTACCGCCTGGGTCGGGGGCGAGGCGTGGGGTCCGGCCTGTGGCGGTCGAATGGCACGCCGCGGAGTCCAATCATTACCAGTTAGTCAACTTCATTTCGTGCGCCGCGTCACATAGTGACCCTTGTGGGGCGTGTGAACAGGAGTCGAGTCAGGGCGTCGGAATGAATGGTTCGACATCAGCACAGGATTGACCGTCGAATGGCGTTCGGTGGGAAAGGCGCGGACGCGCACAAGTGTGTCGTCGGTGGCCGATCATGGCCGTTCGCGTGTCATGTGTGCCGGATATCTCCTCTTTCCGGTGACCGTTCCCAAAGGAGTCACAGCCGACTAAAGTCGGGAAAACTCGGGGATTGGGGGCAATGATGACCGGTGTGCTCGTCGAGTCCGTCACGGGCCCCGACGGCTCGTTCGACATCCGCCACTTCGCCCGCACCGCCGTGGGATGTCACCGGGACAGCCTCGCCCTCGACGCCTTCGCCGAGAAGCCCCTCAGTCCGCCCACGCTCCGGGCGCTGCGCTACGTACGGGACGTGGAGCGCTCGACGATGCGCTACCTGCGCCGGGTGCTGGTCACCCCGACGCACAAGGACGCACAGGTCACGGCGTTCCTGACCACGTGGGCGTTCGAGAAGTACTGGGTCGCCGACGCGCTGGACGCCCTCTTCGAGGCCCACACCAACCTTCCGCTGGAACCCGCGCGGACCCCCGTCCCGTGGTCGCGCCTGCGTGCGACGCAGGACCGATTCACCCCGATCTGGCGCTCCTTCACCGACAACACGCTCGGCGAGAGCGTGATCGCGGTGCACATGGCGGTCGGGGCGGCGGATGAGTGGATGACGCGTGCGGCCTACCGCGAGATCGCGCGTGTGGAGCGCCATCCGGAGCTGGACTCGATCCTCGAGGTCGTTCAGGACATCAAGACACGGCACCTGGCGTTCTTCGGCGGCCGGGCGCGCGACCTGCTGACCGGATCGCCGCTGGGGCGGCGCCTCACCCGCACCCGGATGCGGCACGGCCGCTGGCCGGTCTGCGCGCGAGAGGAGCCGGCGGCGGAGAGCGCGGCGTTCTTTCGGCGTGTATTCGCCCGCGACCCCGAGGTTGCGCGTACTGTCGACGCTCGTATCCGTTCCCTGCCCGGTCTCGAGGATCTCACCCTGATGCGGGCCACCGTCGCGCGATATGCGCCATGATAGAGACTTCGAGATCGCCGATGAGACGTCCAGCCGCGAGGTGAAGCGCATTGCGGATCACCACGGCGTATGTTACAAAAAGAACGAAGTTTCGTTTTTGAGCGTGTTGTTGGGAGAGTTGGGTGCAGCTCCGACGCACACCCCGATGACCCTGAGGTCGTCGGGGGTTTCACGTGAGCCGTCGGGACCGACGAATCTCCTGGCACACACTGTCCCCGCTCGTGTCCACACCCGTTCGGGCGCGACGGTGGCCGGCGATAGCCCCGCTGTCCCCCAGGAGTGCCACCAATGATCACACCGAGGACCCCTCTTTCGCACGGCCACGTTCTCCTGACCGGCGCCACCGGCCTGCTCGGCCAAGCGGTCCTGGAGCGGTTGCTGTCCGGGCACCCGGACTGTCGGGTCTCGCTGGTGATCCGGCCCCAGGGGGACCGGTCCGCCGAGGAACGCTTTCACACGCTGCTGGGCAACCCGGTGTTCGAGCGCTGGCGCGAGAAGATCGGCCCCGAGGAGGCTGATCGACTGGCGGCGAAGCAGGTCACGGTTCTCGCCGGGGATCTGGCGAACCCGCCGGAGCTGCCCTCCGACATCGACACCGTCATCCACTGCGCCTCCGCGGTGAAGTTCGACTCCCGGATCGACGAGGCCTTCGACACCAACGTCGGCGGAGCCGTAGGACTCTACGAGGCGCTGCACCGGGCGGGTGCGACCCCGCACGTCGTGCACGTGTCCACCGCCTACGTCGGCGGCCTGCGCAAGGGCATCACCCCCGAGCGCTCCCTGGTCCACGACGTGAACTGGCGCGAGGAGCGGGACGCGGCGCACGCCGCCCGCCGCAGCGCCGAACACGCGTCGCGCAGCGGCGGTGTCCTGCGCGGTTTGCTCGCACGCGCCCGCTCCGAACACGGCAAGGCCGGCCCGCTCGCCGTCACCCGCGCCACCGAGGACGCCCGCCAGGAGTGGGTGGACCGCCGCCTCGTCGAACAGGGCCGTCTCCGGGCCCAGAGCCTCGGGTGGACCGACGTCTACACATTCACCAAGGCCCTGGCCGAGCGTGCCGCCGAAGAACTCTGGCAGGGACGCGGCCAATCCCTGTCCGTCGTACGGCCCACGATCATCGAGAGCGCGCTGCGTCACCCCTATCCAGGGTGGATCGACGGGTTCAAGGTCGCCGACCCCCTCATCCTCGCCTACGGGCGCGGCTACCTCACCGACTTTCCCGCGGTCGCCGACAGCGTCCTGGACATCATCCCCGTCGACTTCGTCACCAACGCCATCCTCGCCGCCGCGCAGCAGCCCCCCACCACCGGAGAGGGCCGCTACTTCCACATCGGCTCCGGGGCGAGCCAGCCGTTGGCGTTCCACCAGATGTACCGCCACGTGTACGAGTTCTTCTCCCGGGAGCCGCTCCACCAGAACGGGGAGGCCATCCGCGTACCCAAGTGGCACCTGGACGGCGACGGCCGCGTGAACCGGTCCATGCGCAACCGCGACGCGCTCGTCGCGACCGCGGACTGGGCGCTCAGCCGCATCCCCCTCACCACCCGATCCCGGGGCTGGGCCGACCAGGTGCACAAGCTACAACGCGACCTCGGCCGCCTGCGCAAGCTGATCGACCTCTACCGGCCCTACGTCCAGTCGGAGATCGTCTTCGACGACACCAAGGCCCGGGAACTGCACTTCTCCATCCCAGAACGTGACCGCCTCGACCTCGGCTTCGACGTCACCGAGATCGACTGGCGCCACTACCTGCAGGAGATCCACATCCCGACCATCGTCGAGATGAACCGTCCGGCGATGGAGCGCGCGAGACCCGCCCGCAAGGCGCCGCGACCCCTGACCGGCCGGGACGACGCCCTCGCCGTCTTCGACCTCGAGGGAACCCTGCTGGACTGGAACCTGGTCGAGCAGTACCTGTGGCTCTCCCGCGCGTTGACCCCACCGGCCCGGTGGCCCCGCGAGATCGGCAGCCTCGCCTTCGCGCTCCCCTCCTACCTGCGCACCGAGCGGCGGGACCGTGGCGAGTTCATCCGGATGTTCACCCGCCGATACGAGGGCCTCACGGTCGACCAGATCCGCGCCCAGGTCCGCGGTGCCTTCGGCCGGGCCGTGCGTCGCCGCCTCCTCCCCGCCGCCGTCGAACAGGCCAAGGCTCACCGGGCGGCCGGGCACCGCGTCGTGCTGGTCACCGGATCCATCGACGTGCTCGTCGAGCCGCTCGCCCCGCTGTTCGACGAGGTCGTCGCCGGCCGCATGCACCAGGACGACGGCGTGCTCACCGGATACCTCGACGCGCCACCGCTCGTCGACGAGGCGCGGGGAGCGTGGCTCACCCAGTACGCGGACCGCCACGGCATGGACCTCACCCAGTCCTACGGCTACGGCGACAGTCACGCGGACGTCGGCTGGCTCCAACACGTCGGCCACCCCACCGTTGTCAATCCGGACAGCAAGCTGTACCGGCACGCGCGGCGGCAGAAGTGGGCCGTGGTCCACTGGGACCGGAACGGGGCGGGAGGGAAGGCCAGCTCGGGAGAGTCCTAGCCGTCGGGCCGCACGGGCGTCGGAGCCGCACGACAAGGAGTTACCCAATGGCCTTTGACATCAAGCGCTACACACGTACGTCCGCCAGCGTGCAGTGGCAGGACCTCGACTTCGACGACTTCATCGACAACCCCCTCCCCGAACACACCCTCCGCAGCCTCGCCTACATGTGCGACGTCGAGTACCACACCGTGTGCTACCTCCGCGACATGCTGGTGACGCCGTCGCACAAGGACGACGACGTCGGCGCGTTCATGACCATGTGGAACCGCGAGGAGTTCTGGCACGGAGAGGCCCTGGCCGCCGTCCTGGAACGTCACGGCATCTCGGTCGACTTCGACGTGGTCAAGGCCAAGCGGATCAAACTCGGCCTGAAGGACCGGCTCGATCCGGTGAAGCAGTCCCTCCTCGGCAACATCGTCGGCAAGGACTTCATCACCGTGCACATGGCCTGGGGGGCGGTGAACGAGTGGTCCGCCATCGCGGCCTACAACCGACTGGCCGCTCTGGAGGGTCACCCCGGCCTCGCCGAACTGCTCAGCCGCATCGCCCGCCAGGAAGCCAAGCACGTCGCCTTCTACGCCACCCAGGCCCGCAAACGCCTCCAGGACAACCCCAAGGCCCAGAAGCTGACGCGGTTCGCCCTGCGCAAGTTCTGGGGCCCCGTCGGCTCCGGCGTCCTGCCGGAGGAGGAGGTCCACCACGTCATGGACCACCTCTTCAGCGGTCCCGACGGTCGCGACGAAGTCCGTAGGATCGACGGCCACATCGCCCGCCTCCCCGGACTCGAAGGCCTCACCATCGTCGAGGACTCCCTCCGCCGCCGATCCATCCCCGCCTAACCCCGCCCACGCCCCCCATCAGGTCTTCTCCACCCTCATCAGGAATTCCGCACGTCCAGGGAGTGGGTGGGCTTCCCCCGTTATAGCGGGGGAAGCCCACCCACGCGATCGCTGGTCACCCGGTGATGATCTTGTCGGGGTTGAGGTTGCGGTTCGGGTCGGCGCTCTCGAAGAGGCCGCGCATCAGGCCGACTCCCTCCGGGGAGAGGTCCTGGGTGAGCCAGGGGGCGTGTTCCACACCGACGGCGTGGTGGTGGGACAGGGTGCCGTGATGGTCCACGAAGGACTGTTGGATCGCCGACTTGACGTGGTCGTACTGCTTCAGCGGTTCGTCGCCGTGGACGAAGGCGAACGTGAAATACAGGCAGGCGCCCGAGTGGTAGGAGTGGGAGAGGTGGCACATGATCCACCCGCTCACCCCCAGGTCGTCGTAGGCCTGCTCGGCGGATTTGATCGTCGCCTCGTAGAGCTCAGTCAGCTTCGACCAAGGGGCCGCCGTCTCGGAGACGTCCGCGGCGGTGCCTCGGTCGAGCAGGAAGTCGCGGATGTAGGGGGTGTCGAACTTCTTGCGGTCGTACAGGGCGCCCGGGCCCTTGCCGACGTTGATGCCGCCGTGCTTGCGCACGATCTGGCCGACCAGGCGCTTCTGGTACTTCACGTGGGACGGGCCGCCCTCGTAGCCGATGAAGGACATGCACAGTTCGTCCAGGTTCCATCCCCTGCCACGCAGGTAGCGCATCAACGCCTGAGAGGCCTTTGCCTCCACACCGCCGCTCTTGGTGCGGGTGGCCAGGGAGAACCCGGTCTCGCGAGCGTCGGAGACACGGGTCACCGACGGCGCGGCGTCGCTCTCGGAGATCTCCCGCATGGCGGCGAGGGCCGCGTCCCACGAGGGGAAGAAGTACCCGAGCAGCACGCGGGACTCGGGAACCCGGTGGACCTGCACGGTGGCTTCGGTGATCACTCCGAGGCGCCCCTCGCTGCCGAGGATCATCTCCCGGATGCTGGGACCGGTGGAGGCGCTGGGTAGCGGGCGCACCGTCGCGACGCCGCCGGGGCGCACCAGCCGCATGCCTCGGACGATGTCGGCGATGTCGCCGTACTTGTCGGACTGCATGCCGGAGGACCGGGTGGCGATCCAACCCCCGAGAGTGGAGTGGGTGAAACTGTCCGGGAAGTGGCCGAGGGTCCAGCCGCGCTCGCTCAGGGCGCGTTCCAGGTCCGGCCCCTGGGCGCCGGCCTGGATCCGGGCCAGCCCGGAGTCCTCGTCGATGGTGAGGACCTGGTTCAGTCGCCCGAGGTCCAGGGAGATGATCACCCGGTCCTCGTCGGGGGAGGGCTCCAAACTGCCGGAGATGTTGCTGCCGCCACCAAAGGGGATCAGAACTGCGTCCGCGGCGATCGCGGCGTCGAGGACCCCCTGCACCTCGTCCTCGTCGCCCGGGTAGACCACCACGTCCGGAGTGCGGGGAAGTACCCCGGCGCGGACCCGCAGCAGGTCACGGATGCTCTTGCCGTAGGTGTGCACGACCCGACTCATCGGTTCGTCGGTGAGGTGCTCCGTGCCGACGATGCCGGTGAGGGTGTCCCGGAGCGTGTCGTCGAGGCGCGAAGCCGGCACGTCGATCTCGTCGAAGTCGGGGGGAGCCGCCGCCGGGGTACTGAGGTCCAACCCGATCGCCTTCTGGACGAACGGCGCGAACTCCGGCTTGTTGTCGTGGCGGAACGACACGTCCTCCGTACCCCAGCCCCACCACTTCATGTGCTTGACGTCGGACATCTGCCCCTCCTGAGGGTCTGGGCCGGACCGGCCCGCTACGTGGGTGCTAGTGGCGTACAACCGTCGAACCTCGTCGGCCAGCCGTTCGGAGAACTCGCGTGCCGACTCCCCAGCGCGGGGGTGCATCGGGGCGCCAATCACCACGGTGACGGGGAGCTTGCCACGGACCGGCCAGTTCTTGCCGCGGGGCATGGCCTCGTGCGCGCCGACGATGGCGATGGGGAGACACGGGACGTCACACGCGATGGCCAACGACGCGGCCCCGGGTTTGAACGCGCCGATCCGGCCCGTGTGCGACCGGCCGCCCTCCGGGTAGAGCACCAGGGGAACGCCCATCCGTAGGAGCCGCTTGGACAGGCCCGAGTGTGTGCGTCCACCCAGACGGTCGACCGGGAAAGTGTGGAACACCAGCGCGGTGAGCCACTTCCGCCACCTGACCTCGAAAAAGTAGTCCGCAGCCGCCCCGACCGTCACATAGCGGGCAACCCCACGCGGGAGTGCGCCGAGGATCAGCGGCGTGTCCAGGTGGCTGGAGTGGTTCGAGACCGCGACGAACGGCGAGCCCTTGAGGGCCCGGACCGCCGGGTCCGTCTCCACTCGCACCGTGACCAGCGACCAGACGAGTCCCTTCAGCAGAACCCGCTGGATCACGAAACGCACCACCGCCAGCCACCGCGAGGTGAATCGCCAGGTGCTGTGCCGCACAGGCGTCGAGCTCCGCGTGACGTTCATCGGCGGCTCCCCGTCGAGGCCCCCAGTGACACGAATCGGTCATCGTGTCGCTCAGGGTGGCGTGAGCGGCCATAGGTGCTAGAAGATGTCACCACGATTTCTCCCGTGACACCGGAAACGGATGTCAAAACGAACTTTCGTTCTTTGAGAATGCCAGTCGGGTATTTCTCGTTCAAGCCCTGGCGACCTCCGGAGATCCCTGACACCGCCGATGCTCCGGCGGCCCGAGTCAAATAGTCGCACGCGTCCGAGCTCCGGGCGAGAAGCCGCCATCTACCGAGCGTCGTGCCTGGGAAAACAACCATTGAACGGGTGATGCGTCCGGAATATCCGATGGGGCCAACCGAGGACGAGGGCATGCGGCGAGCGGTTTCGGCTGCCCTGGCTCAGGGCGGGGGAGTGGCCAGGCGCAGGCCCGCCGCGTAGTCGGCGGAGTCGATGTGTCCGACCAGGAGCCGTTGCAGCAGATACCCGAGGAGCGTGCTCACCAACAGTCGAGCGGCTTCGCCTTCGTCGACGTCCCCGTGGGTGGCCCCGGCCCGCTTCTGTTCGGCGATCACCCCCGAGAAGAGGGCGTGGATCTCGCCGTACTTGCTCCGGGTCACGGCGGCGAGCTCGTCATCGCGCAGCGCCTCCGCCCAGACCGACGGGGCGAGCCGGGCGATCCCCTCACTCCCGAACGCGAACTCCTCCAGCGAGTTGATCATCTGAACGATCATCTGGTCGATGCCGGGGGACGGTACCTGCGCGGCGATGGGTTCGAGCCGATCCACCAACTGGCCGATCACGTCCTCCGCGACCGCCGCGATGATCTCGTTCTTGCTCGTGAAGTGCCCGTACAGCGCTCCAGCGGACACCTCCGCCTCGGTGAGGATGTCGGTCATCGAGGTCTTGTGGAACCCCTCACGGATGAAGCATCGACGTGCGGCGGACAGAATCTGCTGGCGACGCTGATCGCGATATTCCTGTGTGACCCGCGGCATGCTCGCACAATAAAACGAACATTCTTTCTTGACAAGGGTCTAATCCCCCTCTGACCGCGATGGACGAACACGGCCCACGGCTCGGTGACCTCGACGCTCGGTCGGCGTGTCGAGACGTCAGGCTGGGTGGTCGGACTCCTGGCGCATCGCCGGCGACCGACGGGAGGAGATCTTGGCCGAGATCGCCCGTACGGCCCGACGGGGAAGGTGACGAACACACCACATCAGGAACCGGAAACGCCACGAGGGGATGGACACGACGGCGCCCCGACGTACGTCCCGCAGCGCGGTGGCGACGACCAGATCCGCGTCGATCCACAGTTTGGCGGGGATGGACTCGGTGTTGATTCCGGCGCGCTCATGGAACTCCGTGCGAACCCACCCGGGACACAACGCGGTCACCCTTACACCGGACCCGCGCAGCTCCACGGAGAGACTCTCGCTGTAGGCGGTGACCCAGGCCTTGATCGCGGAGTACCCGCCCAACGCCATGAACCCGGCGGTACTCGACACGTTGATGATCATGCCGCCGCCGCGCGCCGCCATCGCTCGCCCCGCCGCGCCCCCGAGCAGCAGGACCGACCGTGCCATCACGTCCAGCGCCCGCGTGTGGGGCGTGAGGTCCTCACCGGTCAACGGAGCGTGGATCCCGAACCCCGCGTTGTTGACCAGCAACTCGATCGGGCTGTCGACGTCGGCGATCCGAGCGGCCACCCGCTCCACGTCACCGAGGTCAGACAGGTCCGCCGTCAACACCTCGACCGAACGCCCATGCGTCGACCCAAGATCCCGGGCGGTCTCCTCGAGCCGCTCCCGATCCCGCGCCACCAGAACGAGGTCGTACCCCTGCCGCGCGAGATGCCGCGCGAAGACCAGTCCGATCCCCGCCGTCCCGCCAGTAATAAGAGCCGTGGCCACCCCTGCACCTTACGACACGGCCCACGCCGCGACGGTCCGGGTCCCGGTCACACGTCGTCGTGAGATGGCAGGATGGGCCGAGTCAACTGAGTCGCGGCGCGACACCAGGGGTCCGTTTTGTCGGAATTTCGAGAAGTGAATGAATTCGCCACTTGCCAGTGGTAAATCCGCTGGTCGCCGAGTCCTCTCCCCGCGAGCGGGGATGTTCCGGCATTGCGGCCGGCGTCACCTACGTCGTCACGGTCCTCTCCCCGCGCGCCGGGATGTTCCCTTCGAGGATTCCAGCCAGTGGACTTCCGATTCGTCCTCTCCCCGCGCGCGGGGATGTTCCTGGCTCGACGAAGAAGTGCCCCTTGCCCGGGATGTCCTCGCCCCGCGCGCGGGGATGTTCCCCCTTCGACCGTCCTGGGATCACCGTTGCTGAGGTCCTCTCCCCGCACGCGGGGGTGTTCCGACGCAGGTATCTTCGCTTCGCTCCGATATGGGGTCCGCTCCCCGTGCAGGGAAGCGACGGCCGCCGCAACCACAAGCTGAACCGTGCGGCGGGGACCATCCTCGCGCGTGCGGGGATGTCCCCTGGGGACCGCGACGGGGATCGTGATCGCGACGTTCAACCACATCCCCGCCTTTGGGGATCGACGTGGTGGGCCCTGGGGACCTCGGTGCACTGGTGGTCACCCGTGCGTGTCGCCGTCGGCGCCCAGCACCGGCAGGACCTCCTCCGGCGGCCCCTGGTGGGTGACCTCTCCGTCCTCGAGGACGCATACACGGTCGAGTTGGCGGGCTTGGGGCATGTCGTGGGTGATGACCAGGACAGCGCAGGTGTCGGCGGCGGTGCGGATGTCGGCCATGAGGGCGTCGCGGGTGTCGGGGTCGACGTGGGCGGTGGGTTCGTCGAGGACCAGCAGGGCGGGTCGGGTGAGGAGGGCTCGGGCGACGGCGAGGCGTTGGCGCATGCCTCCGCTCAGGGTGTGGCCGAGTTCGCCCACGTGGGTATCGAGACCGTCGGGCATGTCCCGGACGTCCTGGGCGAGGCGGACGCGGTCCAGGACGTCCCACAGCGTGGCGTCGTCGGCATCGGGGGCGGCGAGGGACAGGTTCGCGCGCAGGGTGCTGGTGAAGACGTGCGGATCCTGGTCGACCCCGACGACGGCACGCCGCCACTCCTCCACGGTGCAGGCGTCGAGGGGAGTATCGCCGAGGAGGATCCGTCCGTGGTCGGGCTCCCGGAACCGCAGCAGCACGTTGGCGAGGGTGCTCTTGCCGGCGCCGCTCGGACCCACGAGGGCCACGTGTTCCCCGGGACCGACCCGGAGGTTCACCTGGCGAAGTGCCCATGGTGAGGTTGGGGTGTAGCGGACGGACAGGTCGCGGATGACGAGCGCGTGCGCACCGTCGGGAATCCGTCGGGCGTCCGCCGGCGCGGGCTCGGTAACGCTCGGTTCGACATCGAGGGTCTCGAACAGCCGGGCGGCGCTGGTGCGGATCCCGCTGAGCCGGGAGGCGACGGCCGGCAGGGGAGCGGCGATCTCGAACGCGGCCAGGGCGGTCAACACCAGCAGCGCGAGGGACACCCCAGTGAGGGACTGCCCGTCGACGCCGGCCACCCCGAGCATCAACACCGCCCACACCGTGAGCCCGGTCAGCAGGGTGAGCGCGCCCGAGGTCGCGCCGAGCACCCGCGCCTCACGGGCGGCGATCCGCGTGAGCTCCGCGTCGGCTTCCTCCACTCGCCGCAGCGCCCGGTCCATCGCGCCGTAGGCGACCAGGTCGGGAGCGCCGTGGACCGCGTCCACCAACGACGTGGTGAGGTCCGCTCGTGCCTTCGCCTCGCGTTGCCCCGCGCGGCGGCCCGCCGCGGCGGCCAGCGTGGGAACGGCCACGGCGGCGAGAACCAGCCCCACGGCGAGCGCGAGCCCGCCGGGCAGGAACACGGCCGTGCACACGGTGACGGTGAGAGCCCCAGCCACCACCGCGACCAGAGGCGGGGTGAGCCCCCGAACCAGGAGGTCCTGCGTGCTGTCCACGTCGTTGACGAGGCGGGACACCAGATCAGCGGACCGGAACCGGCGGACGGCCTCGGTGCGGGCCAGCCGTTCGTACACCCGCGACCGGACGTCGGCGAGCGCACGCAGGGCGGCGTCATGGCTGATCAGTCGTTCGAGGTAGCGGGCGACACCGCGCGTCACGCCGAACGCGCGGGTGGCCACCACGGCGACGCTCAACGCGGTCACCGGGGGGTGCTCGGCGGCGCGTGCCAACAGCCAGCCCGCCGTCCCCATCAGCGCGATGCTCGACCCGGCGGCCAGTGCCCCGAACAGCACCCCCGCCAGGAACCGGGTGGAGCGCGGGTGCACGAGCCGAACCATCCGCCGCAACGGTCCAGCGTTGGCTCCCGGGGTGTCCGGCCGCTCCCGCGGCGGCTCAGGGGTGAGTGTGCGGGCTCCCGCCGCCGCCGGGGCTGCGGCCGTCATGACGTCACCTCCGGTGCGAGCCGTGGGAGGGATGTGCGTGCGGCGCCCGAGGTGGGGAACCTGTGCCGGAAGCACGCCTCGAGGCCTCGTGCCTGTCTGGCGCCCTCCGGCAGGGGTTCCCAGCTCAGTGGAGCCAGGCACCCACGGGGCAAGGACGTGCCGGGCCGGTTCGGTGCGCTCGCGGAGGCCTGGGGTGAGCAGGCGTCCGTGCTTCCCGGGCGCGGCAGAGACGCCATCGCATGGGGGCGCGCGTGGCTCCGGTCCGACACGGTTGGCTCCGCGTACCCGTGAGCAGCCCGGACGGAGCGCCCCGGCCCCCCGGGACAGACAGTCGGCAGGAAACCCGTCATGACGTCACCCCCACGGTCAGGCGCCCCTGTTCCAGACGGACCACGTCGTTGGCCGCGCCGCTGGACAGCCACCCCTCGTCGTGGGCGACGATCACTCCGGTGCGGCCATTCAACAGGCGGGCGGTGGCGCGGCGGACGATGAGGGCGTTGGGCGGGTCGAGGTGCGCCGTGGGTTCGTCCAGAAGGACGACGGGCGCGTCGCGGAGGAAGGCGCGGGCCAGGGCGATGCGTTGGCGTTGGCCCGCGGAGAGGCGACTTCCACGTTCGCCGAGGCGGGTTTCGTACCCGTGCGGCAGTTCGTTGATGAAGGAGTCGGCCTCGGCGAGTTCGGCGGCGGCCCGGACTCGGTCCAGGTCGGCGTCGGGGTCACCCAAGCGGATGTTGTCCGCCACCGTGTCGTCGAAGAGGTAGGGATGTTGCGGCACCCAGGCGAGGTCGTGCCGCCATTCCTCCGGCGAGATGTCGTGCAACGACCGCGTACCCGTAGCGTTCCGCAGGGTGATGCCGCCCTCGGTGGGGGTGGCGAAGCGCATCAGCAGGGCGAAGAGGGAGCTCTTCCCGGAGCCGCTGGGGCCCGTCAGCAGGGTCCGGCTCAGTGGCGGGAGCTCCAACGACACCGACCGGAGCGCCGGAGTGGACCGGCCGGGATAGGTGAGCCCGACGTCGTCGAGGGAGATGACGGGGATCTCGCGCTCCACGGGGTCGGAGGAGCGGCGGCTCATCCGGCCCAGTGGGGGCACCGGGGTGGAGGCGTCCGCGTCTTCCTCCGCCCGCCGCTCACTGTCCTCAACGGTGTCGAACACCTGCTCGGCCGCTGCCACTCCCTCCATGCTCGCGTGGAACCGGGCACCGACCTCGCGCAGCGGCAGGTAGGCCTCCGGCGCGAGCAGCAACACCAGCAGAGCCGTCTGGTAGTCCAGCATGCCGTACATAAGCCGCAGCCCCACCTCGACCGCGACCAATGCCACCGCGAGCGTGGCCAGCAGCTCCAACGCGAACGCGGACAGGAACGCGACCCGCAGCGTGCGCATCGTCGCCGAGCGGTGCTGTTCGGAGACACGACGGATGGCGGCGGCCTGGGCCTGCGCACGCCGGAAGATCGCCAGTGTCGGCAGGCCCTGGACGACGTCCAGGAAGTGTCCACCCAGTCGGTTGAGCAGGTGCCACTGGCGTTTGGTCTGTGCCTGGGTGTGCCAGCCGATGAGGATCATGAAGACGGGGATCAGCGGCAGAGTCACCCCGATCACCACCGCGGAGATCCAGTCCGCCTGGGCCACCACGACCAGGACGGCGACCGGAACCAGTACCGCGAGCACCAACTGGGGCAGGTAGCGGGCGAAGTACTCGTCGAGTGCGTCCAGGCCTCGGGAAGCCAACGTGGCGAGCTCCCCGGCACCCCGACGCCCGTCGCCGACACGACCGTGCTCCTGGGCGGAGCGATGAACGTGCGTCAGGAGCCGCCGCCGCAGGGTGGACTTGGTGTGGGCTGCGGATCGCAGCGCCGCGGCCTCGGCGCCATAGGCCACGCCGGCCCGTGCGAGCATCACCACCAACAGCAGCCCGAGGATGGGGGCGAGGTCTGCCAGTCCCTCCCCGTCGGTGGCTCCGGTGATGCCACGCGCCAGCAACCACGCCTGTACCAGGATGAGCCCGGTGAGGCCCACCCCGCAGCCAACCGCCACCACGAGGTGGACCCGCACCGCCCGCGCGGCGCGAACCAGGCGAGGGTCGAGGGGTTTCACTGGCCGCTTGTCCCCTCACTCCCCGTTCCGCCCGAGGAGCCCCCGTAGCTCGGGACAGGAGAGACGTCGTGCGAGGTGACGCGCTTGCGGAACACCCAGTAGCTCCACCCCTGGTAGAGGATCACCAGCGGGAGGAAGAACACCGCCACCCAGCTCATGACCGTCAACGTGTACTCCGCGGAGGAGGCGTTGTAGACGTCGAGGCCGTAGGCGGGGTCAATCGTTGAGGGGAGCAGGTCCGGGAACAGCGCTCCGAAGATGGAGACGCCGGCGGCGCCGATGGCGGTCGCGGTGGCCGTGAAGGACCACCCTTCCCGGCCGCGGATCGCCAGCAGGACCGCGGCGCACAGGGCCAGAGCCGCCGCGACGACGGGGAACCAGGTCCACGTCTTCCCGTGCGCGACCTGAGTCCACAGCAGGAACACCGCCGCTGCCGGGACGGCGACCACCGCTGACCCCAGGGCGGCGCGCCGTGCCCGGGTACGGACCTCGCCGTCGGTCTTGAGGGTCAGGAACACCGCTCCATGCAGGATGAACAGCGACAGGGTGGTGATCCCACCCAGGAGCGCGTAGGGGTTCAACAGGTTGAGCAGCCCCGCCGTCATGATGTGGTCGGAGTCCAGCTCCACGCCACGCAGGAAGTTTCCGAAGGCCACACCCCACAGGAAGGCCGGAACGGCGCTGCCGAGGAAGATGGTGGCGTCCCATCCGGCCCGCCAGCGGTCGCTGTCGCGCTTTCCTCGATACTCGAAGGCCACGCCACGTCCGATCAGCGCCAGCAGGATCAGCAACAGCGGGATGTAGAAGCCGCTGAACACCGACGCGTACCAGGCCGGGAAGGCCGCGAACATGGCTCCACCAGCGGTGATGAGCCACACCTCGTTCCCGTCCCACACCGGCCCGATCGAGTTGATCATGACGCGGCGGCCCGTGTTGTCCTTGCCGACGAACGGCAGCAGGATCCCCACTCCGAAGTCGAAGCCCTCCAGGACGAGGTAGCCGATCCACAGCACCGCGATGGCTATGAACCAGATGACGACAAGATCCATGGCTCTCGCCCTTCTCAGTAAGTGAACGACGGGACGGAGGACTGGCTCTCTTCCTCGTCACCCTCGGTGTCGGGAACCAGGTAGGTCGGGCCCTTCTTGATGTAGCGCCACAGCAGGCCGACCTCGATGACGGCGAGGATCCCGTAGATCGCCGTGAACAGGCTCAGGGACATCGCCACGGTGCCCAGACTCACCCCTGGTGAGACGCTGTCCGCGGTGAGCAGGTAGCCGTGGACGGTCCAGGGTTGTCGGCCCATCTCGGTGAGGATCCAGCCGAGGATGGTGCCGGCCAGCGCCGCCGGGAGCGCGAGCATGCCCACCCAGTAGAAGAGACGCCACCGCGGTGTTCGGCGCCGCCGCGTCATGAACAGCCCGACCAGTGAGAACGCGGCGGCGAAGAGCCCGAAGCCCATCATCAGGCGGAAGGACCAGTAGGCGACGAAGACGTTGGGGACGTAGTCGCCGGGTCCGTAGACCTCCTCGTAGTGCTCCTGGAGGTCGTTGATGCCGTGGACCTCGCCCTCGAACCGCCCGGTCGCCAGGAAGCTGAGGACCTGCGGGATCCCCCAGTCGATGGTGTTCAGGCCCGCCTCGGTGTCGCCAACCGCGAAGGCGGAGAACGGGGCACCCTCCTCGGTGTCCCACAACGCCTCGGCCGCGGCCAGCTTCATGGGTTCGTAGGCGGCGGCGAGCTTCGCCTGGTGGTCCCCGCTGTACACCGTCATCACTCCGGCGATCAGCGTGACCACCATGCCCAGGCGCATCGACTTCCGGAAGAGTTCGAACTCGCTGCCCGCGGGGGCGACTCCCGGGGTGCCGGTGTCGCCGTGGAGCTTGGACCGCCACAGCTTGTACGCGCTGACGGCGATCACGAACGCCCCGGCGACCACGAAGGACGCGGCCACGGTGTGCAGGTAGGTGGACCAGGCCTGCGGGTTGGTCAGCACCGCGCCGATACTAGTGAGCTCGGCACGCCCGCTGTCGGGGTTGACCTCGAACCCGACCGGGTGCCGCATCCACGCGTTGGCGGCGAGAATGAAGTAGGCCGAGAGGTTCGTCCCGATGGCGACGGCCCAGATGCAGGCCAGGTGGGCGGCGCGGGGTAGTCGGTTCCAGCCGAAGATCCACAGACCGATGAAGGTGGACTCGAGGAAGAAGGCGAGCAGGGCCTCCATCGCCAGCGGGGCGCCGAAGACGTCTCCCACGAAGCGCGAGTACTCGCTCCAGTTCATCCCGAACTGGAACTCCTGCACGATCCCTGTGACCACTCCCATGGCGAAGTTGATCAGGAAGAGCTTCCCGAAGAACTGGGTGGCCTGGAGATACTCGTGCTTCCCGGTCCGGTGCCACGCCGTCTGCAGGATCGCGACGATCAACGAGAGTCCGATCGTCAGTGGAACGAAGAGGAAGTGATAGACGGTGGTGATCCCGAACTGCCACCGTGCCAGGTCCAATGCCTCCATGGTCTCCCGCCACATCATCGGAGCGCTTATACGACAAAGCGTAGTACTACGAGTCGTAGTTTCCAACGCGGGGGGTGACCTTGAGTATGCGACGAGCGATGTGGCGTCGACGGACTACACGCCGGAGGTACCGGGCGGAGGGGGCATCCGACGCGGGCTTCGGTGGTCAGCCATGCCGCTGGCTGAGACAACCCGGCTTCCGGGGGGCGAGGCGGGGCGACCACGGTCGGTGGGGGGAGGCGCGGTGGCGGGGAACCGCCCCCTGCGGTCCCTCCGTGGACGTCTCGCCCGCGGAGGGACCGCCTTCGGTGCGTGGGGCACCGGCATCGGTCCGAGTTCGGTCGGAGTGGTTGGGGGACGGGCCCGCGTCGTGAGGAAGGGACGCGCCGGGCCCCTGGGGACCAGCGTCCCCGGGCGAAGCGCTCAGCGGCGCTCGTCGAGCATGCTCTCCATCATGTCGATCTCGCTCTGCTGGGACACCACCATGCCCTCGGCGAGCTGAACGACGTAGGGCTCCGACGCCAACGCCACCGCCGCCTCGGCCATCTCCACACCACCCTCATGGTGCGGAATCATCAGCTCCAGGAACAGGATCTCCGCCTCGACCCCCGACGCGTCCGCCAGGTCGTCCAACTGTTCCTCGGTGGCGTAGCCGGGCATGGTCTCCGGCACACTGCCCTCCGGGCCCAGGCCGTGGTCATGTGCGGCCATCCACGTCATCTGCGGCTCGCCGCCACGCACCGGCAGATCCCACTGGGTCAGCCAGCCGCGCATCATGCCGATCTGCGCCTGCTGGGTCCGCGCCATGTCATACGCCACGGTGCGCAATCCCGGATCCTCGATCTTCGGCAGGACCTCCATCGCCATGTCCACCGCCTGGTCGTGGTGCACGCTCATGTCGCGCGCGAAACCGGCGTCGGCGGAGTTGTCGAGCGGGTTCTTCGGGCTCCCCACCAGGTAGCCGAGCAGGGCAGCGGCCACCACGAGGACCACGACAACGACGAGGGGCACGGTCCGCGGCTTGGAGCGCTCGGTCCGCTCGGATTTCTCCGGTTCCTCATCCTCGTGACTATCGTGTTCCTCTGAGGCATCAGCCGTGACGTCGGCTTCGCCTTCGTAACTATCCGGAGGCATGGTGTCCGATTCACTCGAGTTCGTGCGTAAGCTGCCTGTCGAGCTACGAGCATATGCACCGTCGGTTGGATTGGAGACGACGTGCCACAGAGCGCGGCCGAGCGCCGGCGCCAGAAGTCCCGCGAGTTGAAGGCGCAACGTATCAAGGCCGCCAAACGGCGGAAGGTCCTGAAGACGGGCGCTGTCGCGGCCCTGTGTGTAGCCCTGGTCGGTGCACTCGGCTTCGCCGGATACAAGGTGTGGGATCAGGAGTACCGGGCGATCCCCGGGCTGGACGAGTACCCGGACCAGTCCAACGACCACGTCGCGGAACCCCCGGTGTACGAACAATCCCCACCTGTGGGTGGGCCGCACTTCGAGTACTGGCAGAACTGCGGCGTCTACACCGAACCGGTGGCCGACTTCCTCGCCGTGCACTCCCTCGAACACGGAACGGTGTGGATCACCTACGATCCCGACCTGCCCGACGAGGACGTCGAGGCGTTGGAGAGTCTGCACACA
This sequence comes from Spiractinospora alimapuensis, assembly GCF_018437505.1. NCBI lineage: Bacteria > Bacillati > Actinomycetota > Actinomycetes > Streptosporangiales > Nocardiopsidaceae > Spiractinospora > Spiractinospora alimapuensis. The sequence goes on from NZ_CP072467.1 coordinate 4,987,163, forward strand.
CCCGGTAGTTACGTACTGGTCAGCCCGTACCTCGGTGACATGCCCGGCCCGATCGTCGCCAGCGCCTGGGAGTACCAGCTCGTCGTCGACTCACCGGCCGACGAGGACCTGACCCGTTTCCTGCGCCGCTACGAGCAGTCCGACCACGTTCCCGAGCCGGGTGCCGCCTGCTCCGGCGCGGTGGGGGAGACCGCCGCGGAACTGGAGGCCCAGGGCTTCACGACCGGAACGCCCGGGATCGAACCAGCCGAGGACGCGGCTGAGGACGAGTCCACCGAGGAGGACGAGACCGACGAGGACGGCGACGACCCCGCCGACGAGGACGACGCGGACGCCGACGACGAGTCCTGAGTCATTCCGTGGCCGCGGCCCCGACCTGGTCGGAGCCGCGGCCTTCTCACAACTCTCCGTCCGGCAGTGCGGGGATCGTGCTCGCGATCAGGCTGCTGATCGGCAGTAGCGCGCCCGCGGGGGGACCGTAGGACGGCGGGACGGAGACCTCGACGTAGGCCGTGTGCCCAACCGCCGTGTACATGCTGGGGTGGTCGACCGGCTGCGGCAGCCACGCGACGTCGGTGATCGCGATGAGCTCGGAGTCGGCCCGAAGGGTTTCCGGCCTCGGCACGCCACACCGCACCGAGATGACCGGGTCGCCCCACGCCGCCGTGTAGTCCGACGTGGGCTCCGCCTCGACACGTGACTCGTCGAGCAGCACGTCGGGAAGGTCATCGACAAGCTCCGCGCAGACCTCAGCGGCCTCGCCCTCGGGGTCCGGCGGCGTCACGTCGGCCGTGCTCCCACCACAGCCCGCGACGCCCAGCGCCACCACGCCGACGGTCGCCGTCACCCAGCGCACAATCACACTCCAGGTCAGAGATTCACGATCGGACAGGTCAGCGTGCGAGCGATCCCGTCCAGCTTCTGGATCCGCGCGACCACCAACCGGCCCAGGTCATCGACATTGTCGGCGCTGGCCCGCGCGATCACATCGTAGGGGCCGGTCACGTCCTCCGCCTGGGTGACCCCGTCGATCGTGGAGATCGCGCGCGCTACCTCGCTCGCCATCCCCACCTCTGTCTGCACCAAAATGTACGCCTGCATCCTTGCCTCCCGCGTGCACCATCCGAGTAGGTCTAGACCTATGAGAGGTCACCGTATCCTGAGCGCCGTGGACACTACCATCGGAGACCTCGGTGAATTCGGCGCGATCGCGCGCGTGACTCCGGGGTTCCCGCAGACCGACGACGTAATCCTCGGCATCGGTGACGACGCGGCTGTGGTGCGCGCGCCGGACCGTCGGGTGGTGGCGACGACCGACCTGTTGGTCGAGGGACGGCACTTCCGGCGGGACTGGTCCAGCGCCCGCGACATTGGCCACAAGGCCGCGGCGCAGAACATCGCCGACGTGGTGGCCATGGGGGCGCGCCCCACCGCGCTCCTGATCGGGCTGGCCGCCCCGCCGGACCTTCCCGCTTCGTGGCTGGACGACTTCGCGTTGGGCGTCCGCGCCGAGTGCGCGCGGGTTGGCGGCACCGTCGTGGGCGGCGACACCACGCGCTCCGCCGACGGGGCGATCACCCTCTCGGTCACCGCGCTGGGTGACCTCGGTGGCCGCGACCCCATCGTCCGTTCCGGCGCGCGGGTGGGGGACCGGGTCGCAGTCGCCGGACGGTTGGGCTGGTCAGCCGCAGGGCTCGCCCTCCTCACACACGGCATCGACGAAGGCCCGTGCGTTGGCGCACACCGCCGACCCGAGCCTCTCTACGCGGCGGGCATGTCGGCTGGGGCGACCGGCGCCACCGCCATGGCGGACGTCAGCGACGGACTGGTCGCCGACCTCGGCCACATCGCCGCCGCGAGTGGGGTCGGGGTCGAGCTCGACGCGTCCCTACTGGGCGAGCCCGCTGAGCTGCGGGAAGCCCGCGAGTGGCTCGCGACACGCGATATCACCGGTGACCTGCGGGAATGGCAATTGGCAGGCGGGGAGGACCACTCCTTTGCCGCCACCTTCCCCCCGGATGGAGATCCGCCACCGCCTTGGCGCGTCATCGGCGTCGTGACCGAAGGGGAGGGCGTCCGTGTCGACGGGCGGAACGTGGCGCGCGGAGGGTGGGATCACTTCGGACCGGCCAGTGAGCGCAGTGATTGATCCCTGTTCGCCCGAGTTTGTCTCGTCTTTGGTGGACATGAGCAGGCCGCGACACGTTAGGCTTCCCCAGGGGAGAGCTTGGCACGCGACGCGCGGAGGATGGCTTGGGCCGGCACAGCTCGGGGGAGGGGAAGCGCGGTTCGACCAACCCGCGTCGTCCTCCTGGCTCCGCCAGCCACCGAGCGGGCCCGACCGGTACGGGTCCTGTCGCTTCGGTGACCCACATGCTGGGCAGCACGGTACCAAAGCGCGTCCGCCCACCACGGTTCCATCGCGCGCTCCTCGTCTCCGGCGTGATGGTGGGTTTGGTCCTGTTCGGCTACAGCAGCACCCAGGTCTACCTGCACTTCTCTGACCCCCAGGAAGACGCCGGCACCGACGGCGAATCCCTGGAGCAGATCCCCCCCGACGGCCCCGGCGGGTCCGCCGGCGGCAACAACACCCTCGACTCCCCGGAAACCGCCGCCTCCGAGGGCGGAGACACCCAGGCCGACGTCAGCTACGAGGCCACCCCCCGCGCGGACCAGGAGTTCAGCGGCGAGGTATCCATCCGCAACAACGGAGGAGCCCCCCTCGCCGACTGGGACCTGGAACTCACCTTCGACGCCGCCGAAGTCGTGGTCGTCTGGGGCGCGGAATGGGAACCCACCGGAACCGGAGCCCGAATCTCCCCCATGGGCGAGGAGTCGGCCCTCCCACCCGGGGAGTCCACCACCATCCACTTCGACGCCCTCGGCACCAACGAGACGCCGAGCTGCCACCTCAACGGAGAGACCTGCGGGATCTAGCGTCCGTGACGTTCCCCACGCGGCGCTACGCGCAGGTCCCCCTGATCCCTCGGACGCACGGCTCACGCGACCCGCCTCCCGTTGATCTTGTAGTTGTCGCCACCCCAGGTGGCTGATGTGGCGACAACTACAAGATCAACGCACGTCCACCCGAGCGTGCGGGGACTGGACCGAGCCCATCCGGGTTGGACTGGTGGAGTGCCGGGGCATCCCCGCGCGCGGAGCGTTTTGGCTTACAGGTTGGTGGTTCCGTTGTCTGTTCCCGGTGGGCGGGTATGGTCCCTCGGTCGGATCATCGATTCCCGCCGTGATTCCTGTAGGAAGATAGAAGCGGTGGTACCCGCCACGGATCGCCGCCAAATCGGGGAGCGAGCATTGGTGACCGTTTTGTCGGAATTTCGAGAAGTGAAGAAATTCGCCGCTTGCCAGTGGTAAGTCCGCTGGTCGCGGACTGTCTGTTCCCCGCGCGCGGGGATGGTCCCCCAGACCCAAACCCGTGACCAGATGCTGAGTCGTCTGTTCCCCGCGCGCGGGGATGGTCCCGCGATCCCGTCCTGCCCGGGAAGTTCGAGGTCGTCTGTCTGTTCCGCGCGCGGGGATGGTCCCATCAGTTCCCCCTCCGGGCTGTACACCAGTTCGTCTGTTCCCCGCGCGCGGGGATGGTCCCCCGGCCACGGCACCACCGTCACCGCAATGACCGTCTGTTCCCCGCGCGCGGGGATGGTCCACCGCGCAGGATCTGCACCAGGATCGGGGCGACGTCTGTTCCCCGCGCGGGAATGGGGCGGAGGGAAAGCGGACGAATGGCGGCCACATTGTTCGCGAGCGCTCGTGCTGGAGCGCGGAATCGCGGACAGAATGCGTCCGCGAATGTCCGGGGTCGTGGTTCGTGGACGGATGCGGGACCTGGCTGAGGGGAGTGGTCCTGACGCAAACGCCGAGGCCCGGTGTCGTCCCTTCTGGGACGACACCGGGCCTCGGACGGATGCTTTGTGCGGCGGAAGACCGCTGCGTCCTGCTAGCGTTCGACCTTGCCGGCCTTGATGCAGGAGGTGCAGGCCTTCACGCGCTTCGGGGTACCGTTCACCCGGGTGCGCACGGTCTGGACGTTCGGGTCCCAGCGGCGGCGGGTGCGGCGGTGCGAGTGGGAGATGTTGTTCCCGAACGACGGCCTCTTGCCGCAGACGTCGCATACGGAAGCCACGGTCACTCCATTCAGGGTCGAGGAGCACGTCCACGGGCGCTCGCCACCGGACGAATTGGATTTCTCTGCGTGCGGCCACGCTGAGCGCGACCGGCCGAGGGGCAAGCCTACCCGACGCAGGGCGGCGAACTCACAGTACGGCCCTGCCAGTATAGGACACCCACAGGCCAGCACGGTCGTCGAGCGATCGTCGCCGTTGGTCACTACGATATCGGCTGTGGGCAACCTGGATGATCCGCTGCGCGGTGTGCTCGGTGCGAAGACGGCCAAGGTGCTGTCCGACTCCCTCGACCTGCACACCGTGGCGGACATGCTCGGGCACTACCCGCGCCGCTACGCCCGGCGCGGGGAGCTCAGCGACCTCAGCACACTGGTCGAGGGTGAGCAGGTCACCATCGTGGCGCAGGTGGTCGAGGCCCGGAAACGCACCATGCGGCAGCGTCGCGGCTCGTTCCTCGAGGTGGCGGTGACGGATGGCACCGGGCTGATCACCCTCACGTTCTTCGGCCGCGTCGTCGACCACCACGCTCGGCAGCTCGTTCCCGGCAAGCGTGGGCTGTTCGCCGGCAAGGTGTCCAGTTACCGGGGCAAGCGTCAGCTCGCGCACCCCGACTACGAACTCGTCCCCGACATGGAGGACGCCTCCCCGGAGCAGGCCCGGGCCTTCGCCGAGGAACTCATCCCCGTGTATCCGGCCACGGCCAAGCTCCCGTCCTGGAAGGTCGCCCGCTGCGTGGGGATCGTGCTGGACCACGTGGGCGACGTTCCCGATCCGTTGCCGGAGGCCGTGCGCCGACGGCACGACCTGATTCCACTGGCGGCCGCGCTGGAGGGCATCCACCGCCCCCGGGAGGACCGTGACATCGCCCGCGGGCGGCACCGGCTGAAGTGGGACGAGGCGTTCCTGATGCAGGTCGCGCTCGCCCGTCGCCGCCAGGAGTCCCAGGCACTGCCGTCGCGGGCGTGGAAGGGGAGTCCCGGCCGGCTGCTCGACGCCTTCGACGCCCGCCTGCCGTTCGACCTGACCGACGGGCAGCGCGAGGTCGGCGAGTCGGTGGCGGAGGGCCTCGACTCCGCCCACCCCATGCACACACTGCTGCAGGGCGACGTCGGCTCCGGCAAGACCGTGGTCGCCCTGCGGGCCATGCTGCGCGTCGTGGACTCCGGAGGGCAAGCGGCCCTCCTCGCCCCCACCGAGGTCCTCGCACAACAGCACCATCGGTCGATCATCCAGTTGATGGGCCCCCTCGCCGCCGGGGGGCGCCTCGACCAGGCCGAACACGCGACCTCGGTGGCGTTGGTCACCGGATCCCAGTCCACCAAGGAACGACGCCGCGCCCTGTCCGACGCGGCCTCCGGGGCGGCGGGGATCGTGGTCGGAACGCACGCACTACTGCAGGAGAACGTGAGCTTCGCCGAACTGGGCCTCGTCGTGGTGGACGAGCAGCACCGCTTCGGCGTGGAGCAGCGCGACGCCCTGCGCGCCAAGGGGGCGGACGGGCGCCCGCACGTCCTGGTGATGACCGCCACCCCGATTCCCCGCACCGTGGCGATGACGGTGTACGGCGATCTCGACGTGCTGGCCCTTTCCCAACTCCCCGCCGGCCGGGCTGGGATCACCACCCACGTCGTGCCCGCCGCCGAGCGTCCCCACTACCTGCGCCGCGCTTGGGAACGCGTCCGTGAGGAGGTGGGACGAGGGCGCCAGGCCTTCATGGTCTGTCCCCGCATCGGCGACGAGGACCCGACGGACCAGGAACCCGCGCCACCAACACCGGAGGACGAGGAGAACCCGGCGGAGTCGGAGCGGCGGCCCCCGATCGGTGTGGTGGATCTCGCCGCCGAGCTCATGGCCGGCCCGCTGTCGGACCTGCGCGTCGCGATCCTGCACGGCCGCCTCTCCGCCGAGGAGAAGGAGTCGGTGATGCGGGACTTCACCGCCGGCGCCATCGACGTCCTCGTGGCCACCACCGTGATCGAGGTCGGCGTGGACGTCCCCCGCGCTTCCACCATGGTCATCATGGACGCGGACCGTTTCGGGGTCTCCCAGCTGCACCAGCTCCGTGGCCGCGTCGGTCGAGGCACGGAGCCGGGGTTGTGTCTGCTCGTCACCGAGTTCGCGGAGGGAACCCCCGCCCGCGAACGTCTGGCGGCCGTGGCCTCCACCACCGACGGCTTCGAACTCTCCCGGGTGGACCTCGAACAACGCCGAGAAGGCGACGTCCTCGGCGACGCCCAGTCCGGACGTCGATCCACGGTGCGTCTCCTCGCCCTCACCCGCGACGAGGAGCTGATCCGTCACGCCCGGGACGAAGCCACGGTTCTCGTGGCGGAGGACCCCACGCTCACCGGGTACCCCGACCTCAACGCCGCCTTGGACCGTCAGCTCGCCGACACCCAGGCGGACTTCCTCGAGAAGACTTGACCGTCCGTCTCCAGGTCAGCGCACTGCGTCCCATGCGGTGATCGTGGCGTCCGCCCAGTCCCGGACGCGCCGCTCATAGCCAGAAGCGGGAAAGGTGCCGTCGGCGGCGACATCGGCGAGGGTGACGCGGAACCCGTTGGGGGAGACGGTCGTGGGGGCGTACGCGGGCCGTGCGGCCCCACGGTTCCGATGGGAGTTCGCGCGCCGCCGACCCTCCGCGAACCGATGTGCCGCCGCCGCGCCCTCATCGACGAACACCCGCAGCAAGCCCAACAGCACGTCCGAGCCCTCGGGAAGTTGGCTGCCGTGCTGCAAGCGATAGCAGGCCACAGCCACGCCATGGAGCGGACCCCACGGTTCCGCCCGGGAGTGGTCGAGCGCGAGGAGCCGATTGAACAAGGTCGCACAGGGGACCTCGCTCGTGGTTCCGCATTCCGGGCAGGTGACCATGGGTGCAGTGTGCCGCACCCCGGAGACGACGGGCGATCGGATTTCGTGGGCGGGGGGGGGCGCGCCTTGGCGCGCGTTCTGCCGAGGGCGGTTTGGGGCGGGGCTGACGAAGCCGCCCCCAGCAAGGATCCCGGAGTTGGGTTCAGCCGGGAGGCGGTGCGGGAGTGGTCTCGGTGCCGGTCGGTCCCTCCGGGCCGGAGCCGACGTCTCCGACATCGTCGTGCCCCGCCAAGGAGACGTCTCCGTGGACGGTCCCGATCTGGACGACCGTTCCGTTGATGTCCTCGGAGTGGACGCCGTTCGCGGGCGTGTCGTTCTGGAGTTCTCGATAGACCCGGATGACATCGTCCGCTGTGCCGTGAATGCTCTGCGCGCGCCCGTCAGGGCCGAGCGACATCCCGCAGGAGCGGCACCACCCCATCCGCGTCCTGAACTGCGGTTCCTCTATTCCGTATATGCGTTGGCAGTCCGCACAGAGGTCACCAATCGGGGTTGACCCGACATAGCGGGGAGGCGGGCTGGGCTTCGAGACAGGAGGCGGATCTGGTGCCTTCATCGGATGCCCGCACCCGTTGCAGTAGTCGACTTCTTCGGCGAACAGCCGTCCCACGCCACCGAACCTGCCCTGGCACGCGCCACACAGGCCGCTGTACGCACCCTTCGCGTTCTCCTCCATGCCCCCATCATGGCGTTCGAGGTCGATCGTGCGGGTGCTGTGGCAGAGAACGGCCACCCACGTCGTTCCTGGCATGGGGTCCGAGCGGAGGCTCCTGGTGGTGTCGGCCCTTCCAGGACGTCGTGCGCCGGGGACCCGGCAGGAGAACGGTGGCGTCGTGGGGGTGTCCGGGGGAATCCCCGCCTCGGTCGCTGTTCTACGCTCGGGGTATGCCTCGGATCATCTCTGGCGTCGCCGGTGGGCGGCGGATCGACGCTCCTCCTGGAAACGGGACCCGCCCTACGGGGGATCGTGCCCGGGAGGCGATGTTCGCGTCGGTGCGCTCGGAGCTGGGGGACTTCTCCGGTCTGCGGGTGATCGACCTCTACGCGGGGTCGGGGGCCTTGGGGCTGGAGGCGTTGTCCCGTGGGGCGGCCGAAGTCGTGTTCGTGGAGGCCGACCGCCGGGCCGCCGCGACTGTGCGGCGCAACCTCGGTTCACTCGGGATTCCGGGAGGCGAGGTCGTGGCGGACAAGGTGGAACGCGTGCTCGCGAAACCGGCCTCCGCGCCGTTCGATCTCCTCCTCGCCGACCCGCCCTACGTGGTGACCGACCACGACGTAGTGACGATGCTGGAGCTGGCCCGCGACAACGGGTGGTGCGCGCCGGACGCGCTCGTGGTGCTCGAGAGGTCGAGCCGGGGGCCGGAGTTCCTCTGGCCGGAGGGGTTCGAGGCAAGGAGGGCGAAGCGCTATGGGGAGGCGACCCTTTGGTACGGTCGCGCCTCGGGCCGCGTTGACGGCGCGGAAGCGGAAAACGTGTAGCGGATCTGTCGACGCCGGCGCGGAGGCCGGAGGCTGAAAGGGGCGATGACGTGCGGCGCGTGGTTTGTCCGGGGTCCTTTGATCCCGTCACCAATGGGCACATCGACATCATCGGACGTGCCGCGCGGCAATACGACGAGGTCATTGCCGCTGTTCTGACGAACATCTCCAAACGCGGCCTGTTCAGCCCGGAGGACCGCGTGGCCATGCTGCGCGAGGCGACGGAGGACTACCCCAACGTCCGTGTGCAGCAGTTCGACGGGCTTCTCGTCGACTTCTGCCGCGAGAACGACATCCCCGGCATCATCCGCAGCCTGCGCTCGGTCAGCGACTTCGACTACGAGCTGCAGATCGCCCAGATGAACTACCAGCTCGCCGGGGTTGAGACCCTTTTCATGACGGCGAACCCCCAGTACTCGTTCCTGAGTTCCAGCCTCGTGAAAGAGGTCGCCTCCTACAACGGTGACGTGAGCACTCTGGTCGCGCCGCACGTCGAGCAGGCGTTGCGGGACAGGTTCGCGGGCGACTGAGCGCGGTTTCCCGTCTCCGCGCTCGGATAGACTTGGCCCTGGATATGTCACAGTCAACGAGTTCACCCTTCAAGATCGACACCCGCATGCTCGGGCGTCAGGCAGGCGCCATGCGCCGCGACACCCGTACGCTTCCGGCGTTGTCGGGTCTTGAGGTCGGACTAACCCACATTCCCGAGGACGCGGAGCTGTCCTTGGAGTACCGGCTGGAGTCGGTGCTGGACGGTGTCCTGGTCACGGGAACCGTCGAGGCGCCGATGGTCGGTGAGTGCGCCCGCTGCCTGGAACCGGTGTCGGAAACCATCACCGGGTCGTTCCAGGAACTCTTCCGCTACCCCGCCGACGAGTTCGGTGTGGGGGACGAGGCAGAGCACGACGTTGGCGCTGACGACGACAGCGATTACCATCTTGAGGGCGACTGGATCGACCTGGAGCCGGTGATCCGTGACGCGCTCGTGCCGGCCCTGCCGGACTCGCCGCTGTGCCGGGACGACTGCCCCGGCCTGTGCGTGGAGTGCGGAGTACGGCTGGCCGACGCCGGTCCCGACCACAGCCACGAAGAGGCTGTGGACCCCCGGTGGGCGGCGTTGAAGGGGCTGGACTCCTCCAAGAAGGAGTGAGACGGCCACCGTCCGGCCGCGTCTCCGTCTGATGGCGGGGCCGTGTCTTCGTACGTGAGCGAAGGCCGGAGAGCAAGCAGAAATCCCTTCCGCGGGATGCGCGGAGGGGCGTGTTGAGCCAGGAGGAAGAACGTGGCCGTCCCGAAGCGCAAGATGTCGCGGAGCAACACCCGCACCCGCCGGTCGCAGTGGAAGGCCTCGCGCCCGTCCCTGACGACGTGCCCGCGGTGCCGTGACACCAAGCTGCCCCACCAGGCGTGCCCCACGTGCGGCACCTACAACAACCGTCAGGTTGTCACCACGGCCTGAGGCATTCCCGAGCCTGGCTCCAAGGTCTGTCGCTCGTCCGTGTCCGGTTCACCGGGGACGGGCAAGCGACAGACCCTTGTTGGTTGGTCATGACGCAGAGCCGATGGGAACACCCGAGATCGAGGTGATCGCCGGCGCTTTGGCCGGCGATCACCTCGCACCCGAGCGTTCCTGGTCGGCCGCGCGGGAGACGCCGCGCCGCACCCACAGCGCCCCGCGCTGTAGAGAGGGACGTGAACACCGTTGAGCACCCAACTGTCCGCCGCTGAGGCCAGGGAGTTCCGTCGGACGATTGGCGTCGGGATCGACCCCCACGTGTTGGCCCGGGCGCTGACCCACCGTTCCTACGCCTACGAAAAGGGCGGTCTCCCCACCAACGAGCGGCTCGAGTTCCTGGGGGACGCCGTCCTGGGGCTCGTGATCACCGACACGCTGTTCCACGCCCATCCTGACCTTCCCGAGGGCCAGCTCGCCAAGCTCCGGGCGGCCGTGGTGAACATGCGTGCGCTCGCCGACGTCGCCCGTGGGTTGGACGTCGGGCGCTACATCCGGCTCGGCCGTGGTGAGGAGGGCACCGGGGGGCGCGACAAGTCGTCCATCCTCGCCGACACACTCGAAGCCATCATCGGAGCCGTCTATCTCGACAAAGGGCTGGACGAGGCGTCGGCCCTGGTACACCGGCTGTTCGACCCGCTCGTGGCCAAGGCCTCCGGCATGGGCGCGGGGCTGGACTGGAAGACATCGCTGCAGGAACTCACCGCCTCAGAGGGGCTCGGTGTGCCCGAGTACCACGTCACCGAGAGCGGCCCCGACCACCAGAAGAGCTTCCGCGCCGTAGTGCGGGTCGCGGGCGAGGCGCACGGCTCCGGGGAGGGCCGGAGCAAGAAAGAGGCGGAACAGCAGGCCGCCGAAGCCGCGTGGACCGCCATCCAGGGCGACGCGGCCGAGGCCGTGAACAACCAGTCCGCCAAGGAAACCGGCGCGGACGCCAAAGCCACGGGCAACGGCCAGTCCCGGCAGGACAACGCCGCGGCGACGGACGCCGGCTGACGATGCCGGAGCTGCCGGAAGTCGAGGTCGTCCGCCGGGGACTCGCCGACCACGTGGTGGGCCGCACTCTCAAGGGCGTCGAGGTTCTGCACCACCGCTCGGTACGCCGGCACGCCGCGGGTATGGCGGACTTCCGGGACCGCCTTGAGGGCGTACGTGTGCTGGACGCGTGCCGCCGTGGGAAGTACCTCTGGTTCCCGTTGGACAGCGGTGAAGCGCTGCTGGCGCACCTCGGTATGAGTGGGCAACTCCTGGTGTGTGCCCCGGAGATCGCGCCGCAGAAGCATCTTCGCGTCAGTGCGGGCCTGGTGCCCGAGGGCGCCACCGCTCCCGCCACGCAGTTGCGCTTCGTCGACCAGCGCACGTTCGGCCACATGTTGGTGGACGAGGTCGGTCCCGGCGTTGGTGGCCGGCCGGTACCGCTGGTCGCCAGCCACATCGCGGCGGACCCGTTGGAGCCGGCGTTCGACGACGCGGAGTTCGCGCGGGCGCTCACCAACCGGCGAAGCGGGGTGAAACGCGCGTTGCTCGACCAGTCGTTGGTCAGCGGGGTCGGCAACATTTACGCCGACGAGGCGCTGTGGCGCACGGGGCTCCACGGCGAACAGCCGGCCGGAACCCTGACCCGGGCGGACGTGAAACGCCTGTTGGTCGCGGTGCGCGACGTACTGGAGGCGGCCCTGGACGAGGGCGGCACCAGTTTCGACGGCCTGTACGTCAACGTCAACGGGGAGAGCGGGTACTTCTCGCGTGCCCTGCGGGTGTACGGCCGGGAGGGGCAGCGGTGCGGGCACTGTGGTACCCCGATCGTGCGTGAGGTGTTCATGAACCGGTCCTCGTTCCGATGCCCACGATGCCAGTCGATGCGTGGTGGAGAAGACTGATGGAGAACACCACCGACCGTGTTCGGCTCACCGCGTGGGTCGAGGGTCGTGTGCAGGGCGTCGGTTTTCGGTGGTGGGTGCGGTCTCGCGCCCTGGAACTCGGCCTCGTCGGTGCCGCGACGAATCGCCGTGACGGCCGGGTGGAGGTCGTCGCCGAGGGGCCCCGCGCCGACTGCGACGTGTTACTCGCGGCACTTCGTGGTGGACGAACCCCTGGTCACGTGGATCGCGTACAAGAGAATTGGGGCGACGTGACCGGCGCATTCACAGGATTTTCCGAAAGGTGAGTATCCTGGAAGTGCGACAGGTGTGACATCGTCTCGGTCGACAGGCGACTGAGGCGTCGCATTACTTCACGCAGTGTTACTGAGTAAATCCAGATAATCTTGACCAGTTCTCGGTGCGATGAGAGCATGGACGGCATACCACGCGCCCATGAGGTAGACGCCTTGCGGCATTTCTTGGTTCACGGCCCGGGCTTCCGTGGCGCTCTCGCATACATCTGACGAACCGGTCACTCATTGTGGAGGACCCACATCATGGCGAAGGCTCTGTTGGGCCACGTTGGCGGTCCGGACCCTCGTATGGTCCAGGAGATGCGTCGGCTGCAACAGCGGGTACGCGACCTTGAAGACGAGGTAGGTCGGCTCCAGGCGCACAACGACGCCCTGTCGGCCACCGTCGCCAACGTAGCCGTCAGCTCAACCGAGCGCGAACCGGCGCTGGCATAACTCGACAGTAGGTCGGGCCGCACGTTCCCACATCGAACACGTAGGGACTTTTGGTGTCCGCGCACGTGGGACATGGTGGGTGCTCGGCAACGAGCGACACGGCGGAACTGCCCGAGGGGTAGTCGACATCTATTTCCTACCGTATTAGTGGGAAATTCGTGTGCGACACGACATGATCTCCCCGTGACGAAACGGCGTCGCGGCCCGGTGCTCCGTGGCAGGCTGAGGAAGATCTTGTGGAGCACTGTGGAGCGTGACGGAGGCTGAGCAGCCGTGTACCTGAAGAACCTCACGCTGCGAGGCTTCAAGTCCTTCGCTTCGGCGACGGCGCTGCGGTTCGAACCCGGGATCACCTGCGTCGTGGGACCGAACGGGTCAGGGAAGTCCAACGTGGTGGACGCGCTCGCCTGGGTGATGGGCGAGCAGGGGGCGAAGACCCTCCGCGGTGGGAAGATGGAAGACGTCATCTTCGCCGGAACCTCCTCCCGCGCCGCACTCGGCCGCGCCGAGGTCAGTCTGACTATCGACAACGCCGACGGCGCTCTGCCCATCGACTACTCCGAGGTGACCGTCCGCCGTACGTTGTTCCGTAACGGCGGGTCGGAGTACGCCATCAACGGCGACACGTGTCGGTTGCTCGACGTCCAGGAACTGCTGAGCGACTCCGGCATCGGCCGCGAGATGCACGTCATCGTGGGCCAGGGCCAGCTCGACACCGTGCTGCACGCCGGCCCGGAGGAGCGCCGCGCGCTGATCGAGGAGGCCGCCGGGATCCTCAAACACCGCAAGCGCAAGGAGAAGGCGCTGCGCAAGCTCGACGCGATGCAGGGAAACCTGGACCGCGTCAGCGACCTCACCGCTGAGCTCCGGCGACAGCTCAAGCCGCTGGGTCGCCAGGCCGAGCTCGCCAGGAAGGCGGCGGTGATCCAGGCGGAGCTACGTGACGCCCGCCTCCGTCTTCTCGCCGACGACATCACCACGCTCGCCGAGACGCTGCGCAAGGAGGAGGCCGACGAGGCCACCGCTCGCCGCAAGCGCGAGGAACTCGAGGCCGCGCTGGAGGCGGCCCAGCAGCGTGAGACGGAACTCGAGGAGGAGGCCACCCGAGCGTCGCCCCTGCTGGAACGGGCTCGGGAGACCTCACAGAACCTACAGCGGCTCCGGGAACGGTTCGGTTCGCTGGCGGAACTGGCCACAGAGCGGCAACGCGGTCTCTCCTCCGACGAGGCCCACGACACGTCCCACCGCAACGATCCCGAGGAGCTGGACCGCGAGGCCGCGGAGGTACGCGCCGAGGAGGCCGAGCTCACCGAACACCTCAACGATGCCCAGGAGAACCTGGAGGCGGCGGTCGCCGAACGCAAGGCGACCGAGGAACAGCTCGCCCGCGAGGACAAGGCGGTCGCCGCCGCCGCCCGCGCGGCCGCCGACCGGCGGGAACAGATCGCCAAACTGCACGGCCAAGTGGAGTCCGTGCGGAGCCGGGTCGCCGCCAGCGCCGCAGAGGTCGCGCGACTCACCGACTCCGCCCAGGAGGCACGGGAGCGGGCCGAGGTCGCCGCCGAGGAACTGGAACGGGGCCGCGCCGAGACCGAGGACGCCGCGGATCCCGACCTGGCCGCCGAGCAGGAAGAGACCACCCAGCGGCTGCGCGCGACAGAGGCCCGTCTCAAGGAACTTCGCGAAGTGGAGCGCCGCACCGAGCGGGAACGCGCCGCCCTCGCCGCTCGTAAGGAAGCGCTCGAGCAGGGGATCGACCGCAAGGACGCCACGGCCGCGCTTCTCGCCGCCGAGCAGGAGCTACCCGGGCTCCTCGGCCCGCTGGCCAGCCAGATCCAGGTCGAGTCGGGTTCGGAGGCCGCGGTCGCCGCGGCCCTGGGCACGGCGGCGGAGGCGATCGCGGTCACGGCCGCCGACACCGCTGTGGCGGCGGTCGACCTGCTCAAGGAGCGGGACGCGGGCCGGGCCGGCATCGTTGTCGCCGACGAGGGCCTGTTGTCCGCCCCCGACCGTGACTCCTGGCCGGCCCCACCACCGGACTGCGTCTACCTCGTGGATCGGATCACCGCCCCGGACAAGCTTCGCCCGGCGATTCTCCAGCTTCTGGACCAGACGGTCCTCGTGCCGGACACCACGCGGGCGGCCGCCCTCCTACGGGAACGCCCCCAGGCCCGCGCCGTCACCGTGGCCGGCGACGTGTTCACCGCCACCTTCGCGCATGGAGGGTCGAAGTCGGTCCCCAGCGCGATCGAGGCCCAGGCCGCCGTCGACGAGGCGGCGATGCGCCTGGAGGAGGTGACGGCGGCCTGCGAACAGGCGGCCCTCGATCTCGCGGAGGCCGAATCGGCACGCCAGGAGGCCGCGGACGCTGTCTCCGCCGTGTCCGCACGGGTGCGAGCCGAGGAGAAGCGGCGCTCCGAGGCGGGGACCAGGATCGCGCAACTGGAGGCGCACGCCCGCGCCGCCGTCGGTGAGGCCGAACGCGGTACCCGAGCGATCGAGAAGGCCTCGGGATCGCAGGCCGAGGACGAGGAGCGACTCGCCGAGCTGGAGGAACGCCTGCGGCAGGTGGAGGCGGAACCGGTCGCCGACGCGGAACCGGACACAGCGCTGCGTGACGAGCTGGCCCACCAGGCGTCCGCCGCCCGCGCGGCGGAGACCGAGGGACGACTCGCGGTACGGACCGCCGAGGAACGGGTCCGTGCGCTCGCCGGCCGGGCCGAGGCCCTGGAGACCGCGGCGGTCGAGGCGCGGGAGGCGTTGCAGCGGGCCGCGGAACGGCGCGTCGACCGTCAACGCCGCGCCACCGTCGCCGCCGCGATCGCCGACGCGGCACGGCTGGCGGTCATCCGCGTGGAGGAGTCGCTCCAGGTGGCGGAAAACCGTCGCCGCCGTGAGGAGGAGGCCCGCTCGGCCCGCGAGCCGGAGCTGAAGATGGTCCGCCAGAAGGTGCGCGACCTGTCAGTCCAACGCGAGTCCCTGGTGAACACCGCGCACAGCACCGAGATGGCGCGCGCCGAACGCCGGATGCGACTGGAGCAGTTGCACACCAAGGCGGTCGAGGAGATGGGCATCGAGGTCGAGCCGCTACTGGCCGAGTACGGCCCCAGTGTGTCGGTCCCTCCGTCCGCGGACGCGGGAGACGGCGCCGACCCCCTGCCCTTCGAGCGCGCGGTGCAGGAGAAACGTGCCCGCACCAACGAACGGCAGCTCGCCCAGCTCGGCAAGGTGAACCCCTTGGCGTTGGAGGAGTTCGCGGCCATGGAGGAGCGGCACGCCTTCCTCTCCACCCAACTGGAGGACCTGAAGTCCACCCGGCGTGACCTGCTTGAGGTCGTCAAGCAGGTGGATGACCGGGTGCGTGAGGTGTTCGCCGGGGCCTACGCCGACGTCGAACGCGAGTTCTCCGCCATGTTCGGTCGCCTGTTCCCCGGCGGCGAGGGCCGACTGGTCCTGACCGACTCCGAGGACATGCTCACCAGCGGCATCGAGGTCGAGGCCCGACCTCCAGGAAAGAAGGTCAAACGCCTCTCCCTCCTTTCGGGAGGCGAACGCTCCCTCACCGCCATCGCCTTCCTCGCCGCCATCTTCAAGGCCCGCCCCTCGCCCTTCTACGTCCTCGACGAGGTCGAGGCGGCCCTCGACGACACCAACCTCCAACGCCTGCTGATCATCTTCGAGGAGCTCCGCGGCAGCTCCCAGTTGATCGTCATCACCCACCAGAAACGCACCATGGAAGCCGCCGACGCCCTCTACGGGGTAACGATGCGCGGCGACGGCATCTCCGAGGTCATCAGCCAGAAACTGGAACGCACCGCCAGTCAGGGTGTCGCGTAGCGGTCGGGAACGAGAGGTGTCCGTTATGTCGGAATTTCGAGAAGTGATGAAATCCGCCGCTTGCCAGTGGTAAGTCCCCTGGTCGCGGAGTGTCCGCTCCCCGCGCGCGGGGATGGTCCCACGTGGTCGCTGTCGCTCTCGAACCCGCACTCGTCCGCTCCCCGCGCGCGGGGATGGTCCTCACATGACGGTTCTTGGTTACCGTCACGATACGTCCGCTCCCCGCGCGCGGGGATGGTCCTCCCTGATCTGCACAGCGACGGGATACCTATTCGTCCGCTCCCCGCGCGCGGGGATGGTCCCTGGCCAGGACAGTTGTGACTAGGGAGGCCGAAGTCCGCTCCCCGCGCGCGGGGATGGTCCAGCCAGGGCGGCACCCTCAGGGGTTTGGGTGAAGTCCGCTCCCCGCGCCTGGGGATGGACCGACGTCCGTACTGGACGATGACATCCTGTGGGTCGTGAGCCCCTCGCACGTGGGGGTGGACCGGTGAGGCCGGTGATGTAGGTAGCCTCGTGGATCGTGAGCTCCGCGCACGCGGGGATGGGCTATGACGGTTTCCGTCACGATCGGATACCGCGTCGACCCGTGGGATGACGCGTCCGGGTGTGCGTCATCGTGGACGGGACGGTGGCACCTCCCGCATGGGGCGCGCGTTTTGACCGTGTGACTGATCCTCTTGGCCTCTGCCAGGAGCTTGGGAGAGTTAGCAGGTTATGGACCAAACGCTCGCCACTTTTGTTGCCCTCGGTGTGGCTCTGCTCGTCATCCTGGTGCTGGGCGGGGCGTTCCTGCTGCGATCGCGGAAGCCCAGTGCCCCACCACGGGAGACCGAGGGCGGGACGGCTGAGGCCACCGCCGCTCCGGAGGCGCCTGCCGCGGAGGAGGTGGAGGAGCCGTCGAAGGGCGCTCCCGCAGCACCCGTTGAGGCAGCGCCGGAGGCCCCCGCGCTCGAGACGCCGCCGCCGTCGGAGGGGCGGATGGTGCGGCTGCGGGCCCGGCTGGCGCGGTCGCAGTCGTTGCTGGGGCGGCAACTGTTGGAGTTGCTGTCGAGCGACAAGCTCGACGACGAGACCTGGGAGGAGATCGAGGACACCCTCGTCACCTCCGACGTCGGCGCGACCACCGCGGCCCAGATCGTGGAGGACCTGCGCACCAAGGCGAAGGTGTTGGGCGCGGCCAGCGGAGACCAGGTTCGCGACATGCTCCGCACCGAACTGCTCACCCAGCTCAACCCCGACCTTCCGCGCGAGGTCCGCACCGAGCCGCACGGCGGGGAACCCGCCGTGCTGATGGTGGTCGGAGTGAACGGAACCGGGAAGACCACCACCTGCGGAAAACTCGGCCGGGCCCTGGTGGGGGACGGGCGCACGGTCGTGTTGGGCGCAGCGGACACCTTCCGCGCCGCCGCCGCCGACCAGCTCGAAACCTGGGGGAGCCGCGTCGGCGCGGAGGTCATTCGCCGCGACGAAGGAGCGGACCCGGCGAGCGTCGCCTTCGACACGGTGGCGAAGGGAATCGAGACCCAGTCCGACACGGTGATCGTGGACACGGCGGGCCGGCTGCACACCAAGACCGGGCTCATGGACGAGCTGGGCAAGGTGAAGCGGGTCATCGAGAAGAAGGCCACCGTGGACGAGGTCCTGCTCGTGCTGGACGCGACCACCGGTCAGAACGGTCTGCGGCAGGCGCAGGTCTTCGCCGAGGTCGTGGACATCACCGGCATCGTGCTGACCAAGCTCGACGGAACCGCGAAGGGCGGCATCGTCATCCAGGTGCAGCGCGAGCTCGGCGTCCCGGTCAAGCTCGTCGGTCTGGGCGAGGGGCCTGACGACCTCGCGCCGTTCGACCCGGAGGTCTTCGTCGACGCGATCCTGGACACCCCCTCGAGCTGAGGTTCACCACCCGCACCCCGATTCACCTGCTGTTTACGTGACACTCGGGGTCTTTACGTCTCCGCAACACCGGTGCCGGAACCGGGTAACACGCCGACGGGATGCTGGCCGCAACGGCCATAGTCGAGCTCAACGGCGCGCCCGCGATGTGGCCAGTCGCGAGTCACTCCCCGCATTCCGGAGCTGGAGGCGTAGCACGACATGGACATCGATTCCGGCTACACCGCGTGGTTGCTGATCTGCGCCGCGCTGGTGATGCTCATGACCCCAGGCCTGGCGTTCTTCTACGGCGGGCTGTCCCGCGCGAAGAGCGTCATCAACATGATGCTGATGAGCTTCACCGCGATCGCGCTGGTGAGCCTCACGTGGATCCTCGTTGGGTGGTCCCTCACCTACACCGACGGCGGTGCCGCCAACCCGTTCGTCGGTGGGTTCAGTGAGGTGGGTCTCCGCGGCATCACCATGGCGATCGACGAGGAAGTCGGCATCCCCGTGATGGTGGACGTCGGCTTCCAGATGATGTTCGCCGTGATTACCGTGGCGCTCATCAGCGGCGCCATCGCCGACCGCGCCAAGATCGGCGCCTGGATGGTCTTCGTCCCGGTCTGGGCGATCCTCGTCTACTTCCCCGTCGCCCACTGGGTGTGGGGCGGCGGTTGGGTCGAGGACATCGAGATCGGCGGCGCCAACGTCATCGACTTCGCCGGTGGGACGGCGGTCCACATCAACGCCGGCGCGGCGGCCCTTGCCCTGGCGCTGGTGCTGGGCCGGCGCAAGGGATTCGGCCCCGGCCTCGGCCGGCCGCACAACCTGCCCTTCGTTCTCCTCGGCGCGGCGCTGCTGTGGTTCGGGTGGTTCGGTTTCAATGCCGGCTCCGCCTACGCCGCCGACGAGGTCGCCGGCCTGGCACTGGTCAACACCCAGGTCGCCGTGGCTGGTGCGGCGCTGGCGTGGCTGCTGGTCGAACGGCTGCGCTACGGGAAGGTGTCCGCGTTCGGCTTCGCCTCGGGCATCATCGCCGGACTCGTGGGCATCACGCCCGCGGCGAGCACCGTCACGCCGGTCGGCGCGGCGATCGTGGGCGTGCTCGCGGGCGGCGTGTGCGCCTACGCGATCAGCTGGAAGTACAAGCTGGGCTACGACGACGCACTGGATGTCGTCGGCCTGCACATGGTCGCCGGCATCGTCGGTTGCCTCGCCATCGGATTCATCTCCTCGGCAGCCGCCGGCGAGGGCGTCGACGGCCTGCTGTTCGGTGGGGGAGCCGGTCTTCTCGCCGCGCAGGCGGTCAGCGTGGTCGGGGTGCTCGCCTACTCCTTCGCTGTGACCTTCGTCATCGGGAAGACGATCGACGCCGTCATCGGCTTCCGTCTCCCCGAAGAGGTGGAGACCAACGGTGTGGACGTCGAGCTCCACGCCGAGAACGCCTACATCCTGGAGGATTCCCTGACCGACGAGCTCTCCTCGCCGACGCCTCCGGGCGAGGAGGTGCCCTCGCCGCCGCGGGGCTAGGTGATCTCAACGCCGCGATCACCAGATCCGCGTCCATCAGTGGCCAGGGCCATCCAGGGCCGGTGTCGATCTCGACGCCGGCCCGATGGCATGCCACGGAAACCCGCAGGTCAACGATGTGGCGACACGGAGAGTTGTCGTCCCTGTGCTGTCCTGGAACGAATCTGATGTTCGCTACCCTAGGTCGGGTATGCAGACATGCGAGGCCGATTCCGATATAACGGCGCAGACGAGACTCGGATCCGTGCCGACGTCTCTCGTCGCTGTCCCGGCCGCATAGGCGTTCAACCCGAAGTTCAGCTCGCGCGCTGTGGCGTACGGCCGGAACGTATGGCAGCGGCAGGAGGCGAAATGTCAGCAGTAGGATCCGGGCGGTTTCTGGTGGCCGCCGCAACCATTACTGGGTTTGCCCTGATCAGCTCGGGGTGTGCGATCGATCTCAGTCACCTGCGGCCAGGGGGTGACGACGCCCCGGAGGAAGAGGAGACCACCGACGCGGCTCCCATCGCGGAGGCGGCCATCGAGGACCTCGCGAGTTGGCCCGCCGCCGAGTTCGAGGGTCGGATGGCCGACTCCGACGGCGAGAACCCCTTCGACATCGCGATGAGCGTCACCGACACCGGGGCCACCCGGGGATCGGTCGACGTCGACGGAGTCTCCGCCACCGTGCTGGAGCTCAACGACGCGACGTTCGTCTCCGCGGACGACGACTACTGGCTCGGCCAGACGTCCTTCTTCAACGTCGACTCCGACACCTACGCCGACAACTGGGTACGTGTCCCGAGCGACCAGTTCGTGGTGGACTTCGCCGATGTCCTCACACCCGAGGACCTCGCCGCGTTCCTGACCGAACAGGCTCCCGCGCCCGGCGCGGAGGGCGCGGTGGAGGACGACGTCGACGGTGTCGCGGCACTGCGGATCCCACTCGCCGGCGGCGAGATGTGGGTGACGCAGGACGATCCGCACCAGGTCCTGCGCATCCAGATCGCGGAGCTGACCGGTGGTGCTGGCGGCGAGGACGAAGACGCCGAGGACGAGGAAGGCGCCGAGGACGAGGAAGGCGCCGAGGAGGAGGCCGCGGAGGACAACACTCCCGGGGCCCGGACCGACGTCTCCCTGCGGCCCCTGGAGACCGAGGAGATCGAGAGCCTCTACGACACCGCCCTGGAGGAGGCCGACGACCTCACCTCCGCGCGCGACGCCCGGATGGAGGTCGCTCTGGACGAGGAGCTCGGCTTCGAGTGCCAAACCGGCGGCGCGTGCACCGTCGACCAGACGGTCCAGGACACTTCCGGCAGGGAGTCCGACGGCGCGATCCGGGTGCGGATGGACGCGACGGTTACCAACGAGGACCTCGGTGAGGAGACCTGCAGCGCGACGGAGAGCCTCGACCCGGACGACTCGGTGGGGCTGTCGTGCGACGTGGACTTCGCCTTGGAGCCCAGCACCTCACCGGAGACCTACGAGGTGAGCGCCGAGGCCAAGATCTCCACCCGGTCCCTCAGCGGCGGCCAGGTCGAGGACCTGATCGAGAACCTGGAAGAGCAGCGCGACGCGACCCTGGAGCGCGCGGGCGGTGCCGAGGACGAGAACGCCGACCAGGACGCTGAGTCCGAGGACCCCGACGCCCAAGAGGAGACCGAGGGCGAGTAACCGCGTTCCCCCGGGCGGGGCGGAAGGGCCGACAGACACTGGTGTCGGCGCTCCGCCCCGCCCGGCGTTCGAGGGCGGAACCGCGGGGACGGGTACCCGACCCGCCGCGCCGGAGCCCGTGAACGCGTGTGCGGGGCCACCCATCGCGGAGCCGCGCACGGCGACCGACGCCGTGGGGCCGCGGCGCCCTCCCCGTACCGTGTCCGAAGGGAAGGCCGCACCCAAGGGGGTGCCGGGCGATTCGCGCCAGGCCTCACTCGGGGCCTCGACTCCGCCACTCCTCACCCCCGCGCCGTGACTCCACCCCGGTTCTGACTCGACTGGTCGACGGTGCACACGGGAGAATGTCCCCAGGAACAGGTATGCGGAGACAACGACAGGAATCAGGTGTCCCGGCCCGGATTCCGCTCCTTGCCGAAGGCTGGGGCAACCTCCGGGAGGAGCGGTAGCCTGGAACCCACTCCCGAGATGAAGGACTGGCCCCAGACGTGTTCGAGACGCTTTCTGACCGACTCGCATCGGTGTTCACCTCGCTGCGCGGCAAAGGTCGCCTGTCGGAGGAGGACATCAATTCCACCGCACGCGAGATCCGCCTCGCGCTGTTGGAAGCAGACGTCGCACTCCCGGTCGTGCGTGCCTTCATCGCGCGCGTCAAGGAACGGGCGCGTGGCGCCGAGGTTTCCAAGGCGCTGAACCCCGCGCAGCAGGTCATCAAGATCGTCAACGAGGAACTGGTGGAGATCCTCGGCGGCGAGACCCGGGAGATCCGCTACGCCAAGACTCCGCCCACGGTCATCATGCTGGCCGGCTTGCAGGGTGCGGGTAAGACCACCCTCGCCGGAAAGCTCGCCAAGTGGCTTTCGCAGCAGCGCAACACCCCGCTTCTGGTGGCGGCGGACCTGCAGCGCCCCAACGCCGTGACCCAGTTGCAGGTCGTCGGTGAGCGTGCTGGTGTCCCCGTCTACGCGCCGGAGCCGGGCAACGGTGTGGGGGACCCCGTCTCGGTGGCGCGGGATTCCATCGAGCAGGCCAAGAGGCAGAACCACAACGTCGTCATCATCGACACCGCCGGCCGGTTGGGTGTCGATGAGGAGATGATGCGCCAGGCGGCCGACATCCGCGACGCCGTCAGCCCTGACGAGATCCTGTTCGTGGTCGACGCCATGATCGGCCAGGACGCCGTCAACACCGCCGAGGCCTTCCTCGAGGGTGTGGGCTACGACGCGGTCGCCCTCACCAAGCTGGACGGCGACGCGCGTGGTGGTGCCGCGCTGTCGATCCGCCACGTCACCGGGCGTCCAATCATGTTCGCGGCCACGGGCGAGAAACTCGAGGACTTCGACCTCTTCCACCCGGACCGGATGGCGTCGCGCATCCTCGACATGGGTGACGTCCTCACCCTGATCGAACAGGCGCAGCGCACGTTCGACGAGGACGAGGCCGAGCGGATGGCCGGGAAGTTCACCTCGGGTGAGCAGCTCACCCTCGAGGACTTCCTGGAGCAGATGCAGATGGTGCGTCGGCTCGGTCCGATCGGCAACCTGCTCGGGATGATGCCCGGCATGGGGCAGATGCGGGATCAAGTCGCCAACATCGACGACAAGGATCTGGACCGGATCACCGCCATCATCCGTTCGATGACGCCGGACGAGCGCGCGGACCCGAAGATGCTGAACGGGTCCCGGCGCGCGCGTATCGCCAAGGGTTCCGGCACCGAGGTCAGCGATGTCAGCGGCCTGGTGACCCGGTTCTTCGAGGCACAGAAGGCGCTGAAGGCCATGCAGTCCGGCGGCGGCATCCCCGGTATGCCGGGCATGCCGGGGATCCCGGGTATGGGAGGTGGCCGGAAGAAGGCCGCCAAGGCGGAAAAGAAGAAGAAGGGCCGCCAGCGCAGCGGAAACCCCGCCAAGGCCAAGCAGGACGAGGCCGCGCGGGCAGCGGAACGCGAGCGTCGCAAGGAAGAGGGCGCCAAGCCCGACGCTCTTCCGCCGGGCCTCGGGGGCGGCGGCAACCCCAAACTCCCGCCGGGCCTCGGCGGCGGCGCGGGGATGCCCGACCTGTCCGGCCTGAAGTTCCCCAAGGACTGACAGGAGCTGACACGGAGCGTGGTTCTGGTGCGGCCCGCCGACATCGGAACCACGAACCCGTCGTCCGTGGTGGGGCGGGCGGTCACACCGTTCGTGACTCGCGTGGCCTGTGGCCCAGACCGCGCCGCCGACACGCCGCAACGTGCTCGGATCGTCGCGCGAATCTGGCACAATGAGAAGTCGACTAACGGTGCTACGGGTCGGCCCTCTACTTGCCTGTGCACCCACGTCGCTGCCCACGTCGATGTCACAACCCCACGTGTTCGTCGGCGGGGCGATCGTTTCGCACGAGGAGAAGACCACACCAGTGGCAGTCAAGATCAAACTCAAGCGTATGGGGAAGATCCGTACGCCGCAGTACCGCATCGTCGTGGCCAACTCGCGCACCAAGCGTGACGGCAAGGCCATCGAGGAGATCGGCAAGTACCACCCGCTCGAGGAGCCGAGCTTCATCGAGGTGAACTCCGAGCGGGCGCAGTACTGGCTCTCGGTCGGCGCCCAGCCCACCGCCCCGGTGAACCGTATTCTTCGGCTGACCGGTGACTGGCAGCAGTTCAAGGGCCTGCCCGCTCCGCCGCCGATGAAGACCGCTGCCCCGAAGCCGGACAAGGAAGCCGAGTTCCAGGCCGTGCTGAAGGAACTCGTGCTGCCCGGCTCCGACGACAAGGGCAAGGGCGGCAAGAAGTCCGAGAAGTCGGACAAGGCCGACAAGTCGGAGAAGTCCGAGGCGAGTAAGTCCGCGAAGGGCGACGAGTCCGAGAAGGCGGGCGAGGCCGCCGAGACCGCCACAGCGAAGGACGAGGGCTAACGTGCTCGAAGAAGCGCTTGAACATCTTGTCAAGGGCATCGTCGAGAGGCCGGACGATGTTCAGGTGCGGGCGCGGCGGCTGCGGAAGGGCAAGGTTCTGGAGGCGCGTGTCCACGCCGACGACCTCGGGAAGGTCATCGGGCGTAAGGGCCGCACCGCGGAATCCCTCCGTACCGTCATCGGCGCGCTCTCAGGTGGGCGCTATGTGCGCGTCGACCTGCTGGAGCTGAACGAAGTGCGCTGAGTGCTCCGGGGGGAGGCGTTCGCGTTCCCCCGGAGCCGCCAGCCACGACGGAGGCTCACCACAATGAAACTTGTCGTCGGCCGGGTCGGTCGTGCGCACGGGGTCCGCGGTGACGTGGCCATCGACGTACGCACCGACGACCCCGACATCCGCTTCGCCAAGGGCGCCCGGCTGGACACCGAGTCGGGACGGTCCCTGACCATCGCCACCCGCAAGTACCACGCGGGGCGTCTGATCGTGCGCTTCAGCGGGATCAGCGACCGCACCGCCGCGGAGGAACTCCGTGGGCTCACACTCGTGGTGGACGCCACGGAGGCGCTGGGCTCGGCGGACCCCGACGAGTTCCACGACGCCGAACTGCTGGGGCTCGCCGTGGTCACCGCGGCAGGCCAGGAGGTCGGCACCGTGGCAGATGTCCTGCATCACTCCCAGGACCTGTTGGTCATCGACACTCCGACCGGAGACGAGGTCCTGGTGCCGTTCGTCCGGGACATCGTGCCGACGGTCGACCCGGTGCGTGGCCGGCTTGTCGTCGACCCGCCACCCGGCCTGTTGGAGCTGTGACCGTGCGGATCGACATCATCACCATCTTCCGGGACTACTTCGCGCCCCTCGACCTCTCCCTGATGGGCAAGGCACAGCAGCGCGAACTCCTCACCATCGGCGTGCACGACCTGCGGTCCTGGACCCACGACCGGCACAACACCGTGGACGACACCCCCAGTGGGGGTGGCCCCGGGATGGTCATGCTCCCGGAACCGTGGAACGAGGCGTTGACCAGTGTCACCTCTGGAGCGTCCTCGGCCGACGAGGCATCCGGTGCCGACGCCGGTGGGGTCCCCACGGCCGAGGTGCCGCGGCTCATCGTTCCCACACCCAGCGGCGCCGTCTTCACCCAACGTGACGCCGAACGCCTGGCCCGTGAGCCGTGGCTGGTGTTCGCCTGTGGTCGTTACGAGGGGATCGACGCCCGGTTCGCCGAGGAGGCGGCCACGCGGATGCCGGTGGAGGAACTCAGTATCGGCGACTACGTGTTGGCCGGGGGTGAGGTGGCGACGCTCGTCATGATCGAGGCGATCGCGCGCCTGTTGCCGGGCGTCCTGGGCAACTCGGAGTCCGCGGTGCAGGACTCCTTCGCCGAAGGGGCCATGTCCCACCTCGTCGAGGGTCCCGTCTACACCAAACCCCCGGTGTGGCGGGGGAGAGAGGTGCCGCCCGTCCTACTGTCGGGCCACCACGGTGCGATCGATCGCTGGCGACGGGACGAGGCGCTGCGCAAAACGGTGCGCAACCGCCCGGAGCTCCTACGGGGCCACGCGTCCGAGGACCTCGACGCCCGTGATAGAGAGGTGCTGGCAGAGGAGGGTTGGCCAAGCAGTTCTGTGGATATGGCAGACTGAATTGGTCGCCCGACTGCGCTTGACTATGCGCCCCTACCCCAAAGGACCCGGTGGGGACTGTTCACGGGGGACCACTAGACGCCCGAGAAGAACCGCGCAGCGTTATGCCGTGGCGCGCAATCGAAGAGGAAACGACGCCAGATGCACACCGCAATCCAGGAGCTTGAGAAGGACCTGCTGCGAACCGACCTTCCCGATTTTCGTCCCGGGGACACGGTGAACGTGCACGTGCGCGTCACAGAGGGCTCTCGCTCCCGTATCCAGGTTTTCAAGGGCGTGGTCATTCGCCGTCAGCGTGGCGGTCTGCGCGAGACGTTCACCGTCCGCAAGATCAGCTATGGCGTTGGCGTTGAGCGGACCTTCCCGGTGCACTCGCCGGTGATCGAGAAGCTCGAGGTGTCCGCCCGTGGCCGCGTGCGCCGCGCCAAGCTCTACTACCTGCGTTCGCTGCGCGGCAAGAAGGCCCGTATCCCCGAGCGTCGGTAACTTTGTCGACACACCACGTATTCCCCTCGGTGCCAGGCTTTCTCGGCTAAGCTTCGGAGCCAATGAGCAACGATGAACTCGACCCCGGCGCCTCCACTGCCCCCAACGCCGAGGACGGGGGCGGGAGTGATCGCGCCGGGGGCGACGCCGCGGCGGAGGACCTCGGGAGTAGCGCTACACCCGAGGTCCCTCAGGGCAAAGCCGACGACGGGGATGGGCCGGACGCGGGAATGAGTTCGAAGGATCGCGAGAAGAGCGAGGACAAGGGTTCCTTCTGGAAGGAACTCCCGATTCTTGTCATCATCGCGGTCGTCATCGCGTTCGCGATCAAGACCTGGGTGGTCCAGCCCTTCTACATCCCCTCGAAGTCGATGGAGGACACCCTCCTCGTCGGTGACCGGATATTGGTCAACAAGGTGGTGTACCAGCTCCGCGACATCGAACGCGGCGACGTCGTGGTCTTCAACGGCTCAGACTCCTGGGACGAGGACACCGAGGTGGCCGAGCCGGAGCCGGACAACCCCGTGTCCGGGGCGTTCACCTGGGTGGGGCAGACTCTCGGCCTCGCACCCACGGGCAAGGAGTACGTCAAGCGCGTCATCGGCCTGCCCGGCGACACGGTGGAGTGCTGCGACGAGCAGAACCGTGTCGTCGTCAACGATGAGCCCATCGACGAGCCCTACCTCTACCCCGGCAGCCTCGAGACCCACCAGGAGTTCGGTCCCGTCACCGTCGAAGAGGGGCGACTCTGGGTGATGGGCGATCACCGTGCGATCTCCTACGACTCGCGTACCCACCAGGGTGACCCAGGTGGCGGAACGATCTCGGAAGAATCCGTCGTGGGTCGAGCGTTTGTCACAGTGTGGCCGCTCAACCGCCTGGGGACTCTCTGACCAGCGTTCACTCGGAACCGGGCGTCCGAAAACGGATCATGGTGGCCCGTTCAACAGCGATTTGACCCGTTCCCAAGTCACAGCGTGTTGACACGTAGTTGAGTATGGAGTGGGAGCATTGGTCCCGGCCCTCGTGTCGGACGTTGAATGGGGGTTCCTCGATCGGGGGCGACGGCGACAGAAGCGGCCCGATGCCACCGCGCGGACGCGGCGGGTTGTCGGGTGGGTCACCGAGAACGGAGCTGTGAGATGAGTTCTGAGGACCTGGAAAAGTACGAGGCCGAGATGGAGCTTCAGCTCTATCGCGAGTACCGCGACGTCGTCGGCCTGTTCACGCACGTCGTGGAGACCGAGCGCCGCTTCTATCTCACCAACCACGTCGACCTGCAGCCCCGCTCGACCGAGTCCGGGGAGACCTACTTCGAGGTCACCATGGCCGACGCGTGGGTGTGGGACATGCACCGGGCGGCCCGGTTCGTGAAGAACGTCCGCGTGGTCACGTTCAAGGACGTCAACGTCGAGGAGATCACCAAGAGTGATCTCGACCTCCCCGCCGACCCCGGAGACTGATCCGCCGTAGCGCACCCCCCACCACCCTCCGCGCGCTGAGTCGCCGTGCTGGCCTTGGGATGTCTTGGCGCGGGGAAGGACACGAACCGTGTCATCGCGTGCGACGCCATCCCTCGTCGGACCGCTCCACCAGTCCGCCCGCGGCGAGTAGGCCCAACTCTCGGAGCAGGGCTGGGACGTCACATCCGACCCGGAGCGCGAGCGTCGCCGGGGCGACGCAGTGTGTCTCGTCCATGTGGGCGAGGACCGCACGGGCCGAGTCGCCCAGCGTGAGGGGATCCGCGCGGGGTCGTCCTGCCGGCAGGACGTCGTTGTCGAGCTCGCCCAGGAGGTCGACGATGTCGGCCGCGTCCCTCACGCACACCGCCTGCCAGTCGCGCAACAGGTGGTGGCACCCGGCCGACAGGGACGACGTGACCGGTCCCGGCACCGCCATCACCGGACGGTGCAGGTTCTCCGCGTGGTGCGCCGTGTTCATCGCGCCGCTGCGACGCCCCGCCTCGACCACCACCGTTCCCGGCGTGAGCGCGGCGATGAGCCGGTTGCGCACCAGAAAGCTGTGCCGCCGCGGTGTCCGCCCCGGGGGAAGCTCACTCACCAGGACACCGGAGCCGACGATCTCGTCGAACAGGCGCTCGTGGCTGCGGGGATAGACGATGTCGGGGCCGCAGGCCAGCACCGACACCGTGCAGCCACCGGCGGAGAGAGCACCCCGATGCGCCTGGGCGTCGATCCCGAACGCGCCGCCGCTCACCGTCGTCCATCCTCGCTCGGCCAGTCCGTACCCCAGCTCCGCGGCGACGTACATCCCGTAGTCGGTCGCGGCCCGCGCGCCGATCACCGCCGCCGACCGTAGGCACGCGTTGCGCAGGTCTCCGTTTCCCCGCACCCACAACAGGTAGGGCTGATCGGTGCCCAGGCTCTCCAGCCGCGTGGGCCACTCCGGATCTCCCGGGACCACCACGCGTGCCCCGAACTGTCCCGCCCGATCGCGAGCCTCCGCCACGCCCCGATCCGTCACCCGTCTCGCCCGACCGATGAGGCCGCGCAACCGCTCACTGAAGGCCCGCCCGTCCACGTCTCCCGGCGGCTCGATCCGATCCCCCGTAACGACGGCCCGCCACACCTCCCGTGCGTGCCCGTACCGCCGCAACAACCGTCCGAGAACCGGATCGGTCGGCCCCGCGATCAGACTCAGCCGCAGCCTGGCCTCGATCTCGTCGTCCCGCTGGCGTTCTTCCATGCGCAGGCTCCAGGGGTGGTGTTGGTCGTGAGTGAGGCCGGGGACGTGGCTGGTCTTGCACTCCTGGCGACTGTCGGCGAGGGCAGGACGGGGTCGAATCCGGTGTGCACCCGTCGGAATGGATGGGTGAGCGAACCCGACGCGCGATGGACGGCCGAGGTGGCGCCCAGTGTCGTTACCCTCGTCAGGCTCTCGCTCGGCGGGGCGCGTAACCGTATGTGTGTGAACGACGCGGAGGTGGGGGTTTCCCATGCGAACCTCTGCCGGTCCGAGGAATCCGCCAGGTGCGGGCTTGGAGAGGGGGCGGTGCGGGACAGCGTCCGCACCGGGTGCTTCGGAGAGTCGGACGTGTGGTCGCCGGACGTCGCGCTGGCGAGGTCCGCCACGGGCGGGCTGAGGTGCGAGTTTGGGCACTTCGGAGGATTGTTCATGCACACTCCCGGGGGTGGAGGCGCGGTCGTGGTCAGATGTCGAGGCCGGACCACAGGGCGAGGGCGAGCCCGGTGTCCTCGACGGTGGGGCGGTTGCGGCCGGCGAGGTCGGCGAGGGTCCAGGAGACGCGGAGCAGACGGTCGAGGCCGCGGGCGGTGATGCGTCCCCGCTCCAGGGCTTGGCCCAGGACCGCCACGGCCTCGTGGGGGAGAGGGAAACGGCGCCGGAGGTCCGCACCAGGGACTTGTGCGTTGTTGTGCCACGGGGTGTCGTGGAGACGACGGGCGGCACGCTTGCGTGCGGCGCGGACGCGTTCGGCGACCACCGCCGATGTCTCGGCCATGCCGCGGTCGGCGAGGAGCTCGGCGCGGGAAACCGGGAACAGTTGGAGTTTGAGGTCGATCCGGTCGAGCATCGGACCGGAGACCTTGGCGAAGTAGCGCTGCCGCACCGTCCCCGGGCAGGTGCAGGCCGCTCCGGGTTTCCCGCATGGACAGGGGTTGGCCGCGAGGACGAGCTGGAACCGGGCGGGGAACCGCGCGGTGGCCGCGGAGCGGGCGACCGCGATCTCGCCCGTCTCGACGGGTTCCCGCAGGGCATCGAGCACGCCGCGGGTGAACTCCGGCACCTCGTCGAGGAACAGCACCCCGTGATGGGCCAGCGACGCGCTTCCTGGGCGCAGTACGGCGCTGCCACCTCCGACCAGCGCGGCGCGGGTGGTGGTGTGGTGCGGATCCCGGAACGGGGGGTCGGTGATCAGGGGCTGGTGGTTGGGAAGCTCTCCCGCGACCGAGTGCACCGCCGTCACCTCCAGAGCCTGCTGGCGGGTCAACGGTGGCAACACCGTGGGGAGGCGGCGGGCGAGCATGCTCTTCCCGGTCCCCGGGCCGCCGAACATCAGGAGGTTGTGCCCACCGGCGGCCGCGATCTCGATCGCCCGCCGCCCCACTGGTTGGCCCAGGACCTCGGCGAGGTCGGGGCGGTGCGGGTCGGGAAGCGGAGGCTCTGGGGCGGGCAGGGGTGGAGCGTCGGGCAGGGGCTCGCCGCGGAGCCGGGCGAGGAGTTCACTCAAGGAGTGCACCCCGGTGACCTTGACGTTCGGTGCCAGGGCGGCCTCGGCGGCGTTCGCCCGCGACACCACACAGTCGACGCTCTCCTCTCGGGACTGGGAGAGCAGCGCGGGCAGCACGCCCTGGACCGGCCGCACTCGACCGTCGAGTCCGAGTTCCGCGAGAAGGACCATGTTCGTGATCGGCTCCGGCGGGACCGCACGGTTCGCCGCCAGCACGGCCACCGCGATCGCCAGGTCGAACCCGCTGCCCCGCTTGGGCAGGCTCGCGGGCGACAGGCTGACGGTGATGTCGGCCTCCGGCCATCGTTCGCCACTGTTGACGATCGCCGCCCGGATCCGTTCCCGGGCCTCCCGCAGCGCGGTGTCGGGGAGCCCCACGATGTGCAGTGAGGCCGAACCGAACCCCAGGTGCGCCTCGACCTCGATGCTGTGTCCGTCCACGCCGATCAACGCCACCGAGTGCGTCCGCGCGAGACTCATCCGGTGACCCGACGGTGGTGCCGGATGTGCCACCGACCGTCCATCGTGTGGAGGACCGACACCGCGTCGATGCGCACGGAGCGAAACCGCATGCCGCTCTGCGTCCGCCACCGCCGCACCAGCCGCCGTAGCCGAGCCACCTTCTCCGGCGTCACCCGATGGAACGGATACGCGTACCGCCCCATGGTGCGGGTCTTCACCTCCACCGCCACCAGCGTCTCCCCCCACGCGGCGATGATGTCCAACTCGCCCGTCGGACAACGCCAGTTCCGCGCCAGGATCCGCATCCCCCGCCGCCGCAGGTACTCCGCCGCGATCTCCTCACCCTTCATCCCAAGGCCACCACCCACCGTGACCACCTCCCAGCCCCCACTGTGCGCCGCACGGAGCCGCACCGCGACCCCCAGCGAATTCCTGTGGATAACGCGCGGACGAACCGGGTCCTCGAAGCAGAAGGGCTGTCGCGCCGGCGGTTCCTGTAGGAAGCTGGAAGCGGTGGCACTGCCGGACCGGGGAGCAAGCAATAATGACCGTTTTGTCGGAATTTCGAGAAGTGAAGAAATTCGACACTTTCCAGCGGTAAGTCCGCAGGTCGCGGAGTGTCCGCTCCCCGCGCGCGGGGATGGTCCCCCCGCGCGAAGCCCCGCCATGTGCTCGATGAGTCTCTTCCCCGCACGCGGGGATGATCCCAACTTGAGTCGCGCGCCGAACGCGATCTCCTCGTCCGTTCCCCGCGCGCCTGGATGGCCCATGTCTTTGGCTTACGGGTTGGTGGTTCCGTTGTCTGTTCCCTGCGGGCGGGTATGGTCCCTCGGTCGGATCATCGATTCCCGCCGTGATTCCTGTAGGAAGATAGAAGCGGTGGTACCCGCCACGGATCGCCGCCAAATCGGGGAGCGAGCATTGGTGACCGTTTTGTCGGAATTTCGAGAAGTGAAGAAATTCGCCGCTTGCCAGTGGTAAGTCCGCTGGTCGCGGACTGTCTGTTCCCCGCGCGCGGGGATGGTCCTCTGATTAGAAATCAAGGGTCACCCAGTCGAGTGTCTGTTCCCCGCGCACGGGGATGGTCCCCCATGCCACGTAGCGCTGGAGTACTTGTCGTCGTCTGTTCCCCGCGGGCGGGGATGGTCCGCCGCTTTGGCTGGAGGGTTTGTGGGCGGGTGGTCCGGGATTAACTCCTGAGGGGATTGACCCAGGACGTTTCCCCGCATTGGGTGGGCTGGGCGGCGGGGGAGGGTGGGACTCTCTAAGCTCGGGGTATGAGTCGCGACGTGGAGATCCTCGACGATTTCGAGCGATATCTGCGGGCGGAGCGGGGGAGGTCGCCGCATACGGTGCGGGCTTACCTCGGGGACCTGCGGGCGCTTGTGGATTACGCGCGTGAGTGGGACACCGACCTACGGGGGGTCGACGTGGCCGTCCTTCGGGGATGGCTGGCGCGGCAGCACGCCCAAGGGGCGAGCCGGGCGACGTTGGCGCGGCGGACGTCGGTCGTGCGGGTGTTCACGGCCTACCTGCACCGGAAAGGGGTGCTGGAGGAGGACCCGGGGGCGCTTCTCGCGTCGTCCAAGTCCGTTCGGTCCCTGCCGACGGTGGTGTCGGAGGAGCGCGTCGGAGCGGCACTGTCGTCCACCGCGGAGACACCGATGGAACTGCGGCGTCGCGCCGTCGTCGAGCTCCTGTACGCCAGCGGGGCCCGGGTTTCTGAGCTCTGCGCGCTCAACATCGATGATCTCGACCAGGAACGCCGCACGGCCCGGCTGCAAGGCAAAGGGGGGCGAGAGCGGATGGTGCCCGTCGGGATCCCCGCTCTGGAGGCGGTGCGGGCGTGGACTTGGCGCGGTCGGCCGCACTGGGCGCGTCCCAACAGTGGGCCGGCGCTGTTCCTCGGCTCGCGGGGGCAGCGGCTCGGCCCGACGTCCGCGCGGCGGGACGTGCACGCGTGGATGGATCGGGAGGACGGCACCGTCGCGCCGCACGACCTCCGCCACTCCGCCGCCACCCACCTGCTCGACGGTGGCGCGGACCTGCGCAGTGTCCAGGAGTACCTGGGGCACAACTCGCTGGCCAGCACCCAGATCTACACCCACGTCTCGGTCGAGCGCCTCACCCGCGCCTACCGGGAGGCCCACCCCCGCGCCTGACCCGTTGTTCCACCAGGCACTCAGCCCTGGGGTACGGGCAGCAGCCGGATCTCCGTCAGTCGCAGCAGGCCGAGCGGGTCCCGGTACTCCGATCCGCGCAGCAGCCCCCAGTGCAGGCAGTCGCGGTCCGCGCAGTGCCGGCCCTGGTCGCTGAGCGTTCCCACCGGTTCCCCGGCGGCCACGACATCGCCCCGCGCGACGTCACCGGCCACGGGCAGGTAGGTGGTGCGGAGGTCGCCATGGCTCACCGACACGACAGGGGTGCCCGCGACGTCTCCGGCGAACCGCACCACCCCGGCGCCCGCCGCGTGGACCGTATCGCCAGGGTCCGCCGCCAAGTCCACTCCCCGGTGTCCGGACAGCCACGGCTCGGGTGGCGGGGCGAAGCCGCGCAGTACCTCCGGCTCCGGTCGAAGCGGCCACGTCCAGGGGCCGGGGGCGGTGTCCGCGTGCGCCGGAGGCGTGGCCGAGCACAGGAGCGCGGCGGCGAGCAGAAGAACGCGTGGGGTCGTCATGGCGTTCACACTGGGACAGGACCCGTGGGCCCGCCAGTCGCCGTCCGCGCCCTGTGGACGAATCCGGGGGCGCGTGAAGGGGTGCGCAGCGGCTAAACTCACGAGGTGGCCCCAGGGCCAAACAATTCGCGCGTCCTCTGTCCTCCCGCCGGGAGGGGTTCGGCCCCGCGGTCCACCTTCGGGTGGCGGGCCGACCAGGACGCCAGGACCAACCGTGGCGGGCATGTGTCCGCCGGCTGCAAGGAGGACCAGTCATGGCCGAAGTCGTGACGATTCGCCAGCTTCTGGAGAGTGGCGTCCACTTTGGACACCAAACCCGGCGCTGGAACCCGAAGATGCAGCGCTTCATCTTCACTGAGCGCAACGGCATCTACATCATTGACCTGCAGAAGTCGCTGGACTACATCGACCGCGCCTTCGAGTTCGTCAAGGAGACCGTCGCCCACGGTGGCACGATCCTGTTCGTCGGCACCAAGAAGCAGGCGCAGGAAGCGATCGAGGAGCAGGCGCGTCGTGTCGGCCTGCCCTACGTCAACCAGCGCTGGCTCGGTGGAATGCTGACCAACTTCTCCACCGTGCACAAGCGGCTCCAGCGGCTCAAGGAGCTGGAGGAGATCGACTACGACGACGTCGCCGGTTCTGGTCTGACCAAGAAGGAACTGCTCGGGCTGCGCCGTGAGAAGGAGAAGCTGGAGCGCACGCTCGGCGGTATCCGGGACATGGCCAAGGTGCCCAGCGCGGTGTGGATCGTGGACACCAAGAAGGAGCACATCGCCGTCAGCGAGGCGCGCAAGCTCAACATTCCGGTGGTCGCCATCCTCGACACCAACTGCGACCCCGACGAGGTGGACTTCCCCATCCCGGGTAACGACGACGCGATCCGCAGCGTGAGCCTGCTGACCCGCGTGGTCGCCGACGCCGCCGCCGAGGGCATGCTCGCCCGCTCGGGCGCGTCCACCGGTGGTGCGAAGGACACGGCGGAGCCGCTCGCGGAGTGGGAGCGGGAACTGCTGGAGGGCAAGGCCAACGAGGCGGCTGCCGAGCAGCCCGCCACGGATGCGCCCGCGGAGTCCACCGAGGCCGCCGCCCCGGCCGAGGCCCCCGCCGCCGAGGCCGCTGCCGAAGAGGCGCCGGCCGCCGAGGCCACGCCGGCCGAGGAGAGCGCGCCGGCCGAGGAGACCGCCTCGGCTCCCGAGCAGACCGAGTCCTGACGAGCCCACGAACCACGAAACGAGTTCTTTAGTTATGGCGAACTTCACCGCCGCCGACGTCAAGAGGCTGCGTGAGCTGACCGGCGCCGGCATGATGTCGTGCAAGAAGGCCCTGGAGGAGTCCGACGGTGACTTCGACGCCGCCGTGGAGTTCCTTCGCGTCAAGGGCGCGAAGGACGTGGGCAAGCGCCAGGAGCGGGTCGCCGCGAACGGCCTCGTCGCCCTCCACACCACGGGAGACTCCGCCGCGGTTCTGGTCGAGCTGAACTGCGAGACCGACTTCGTGGCGAAGAACGAGCAGTTCCAGAAGCTCGCGGCGGACATCGCGGAGTTCGTGGACCAGAAGGAGCCGGCGGACGTCGCCTCCCTGCTGTCCGCGGAGTTCGGCGACGGCAAGACCGTGCAGACCGTCATCGACGAGACCAGCGCGATCATCGGTGAGAAGCTGGAGCTGCGCCGGTTCGCGAAGTTCGAGGGCGCCTACGTCGCGAACTACCTCCACAAGTCCGACCCGGACCTGCCGCCGACCCTCGGCGTGCTGGTGGAGCTGGACAAGGCCGACGCCGAAACCGCTCGGGACCTCGCCCAGCAGATCGCCGCCCTCGCTCCGAAGTACGTGAGCAAGGACGAGGTCCCTGAGGACGTGGTCGAGAACGAGCGGCGCATCGCCGAGGCCACGGCCCGCGAGGAGGGCAAGCCCGAGCAGGCCCTGCCCAAGATCATCGAGGGTCGCGTGAACGGGTACTTCAAGGAGACCACTCTCCTGGGGCAGCCGTTCGTGAAGGACAACAAGAAGACCATCCAGAAGGTGGTCGACGAGGCCGGTGTGACGGTGAAGCGCTTCGTGCGGTTCAAGGTCGGACAGGCCTGAGGGTTTTGACATGATGGGAGGTGTCGGGGAGTTCCCCGGCACCTCCCATGAGGATGAGGGGCCGGGCGTCACCACAGTGGGACGTCCGGGCGAGAAGAATCGACTGAGGAGGACGAAGCACAGTGCCAGAGACCGAGGGGTCGATCCCCGCCAGGAACGAGGTTTCACCTGAGCGGCGCTGGCACCGAGTCGTCCTCAAGCTGTCCGGCGAGGCTTTCGCCGGCGGCGACGGACTCGGGATCAACACCGAGACAGTCGAGTACATCGCCGCCTCGGTGGCGGCCGCCGTCGCCGAAGGTGTGGAGGTCGCGGTCGTCGTGGGCGGCGGCAACATGTTCCGTGGCTCGGAGCTGTCCGCCGCGGGTATGGAGCGCGGCCGCGCCGACTACATGGGCATGCTCGGGACGGTCATCAACTGCCTGGCCTTGCAGGACTTCCTGGAGCGGTTGGGCGTGGACACCCGGGTGCAGACCGCGATCGCGATGAGCCAGGTCGCCGAGGCCTACATTCCGCGCCGCGCCGTGCGTCACCTGGAGAAGGGCCGAGTGGTGATCTTCGGCGCCGGACTCGGGCAGCCGTTCTTCTCCACCGACACCACCGCGGCGCAGCGGGCGCTGGAGATCGGCGCCCAGGCGGTGCTCAAGGGCACGCAGGTCGACGGCGTCTACGACTCCGACCCGCGCAAGAACGCGGAGGCCGTGCGGTTCGACCACCTCGAGTACAACGAGGTGCTGACGCGGGGGCTGAAGGTGATGGACGCGACCGCGGTCAGCCTCTGCATGGACAACGGGCTGCCGATCGTCGTCTTCGACCTGATCGGGCAGGGCAACATCGTTCGCGCGGTGCGGGGAGAGAAGATCGGCACCCTGGTGGGGCCGGCGACGAGCTGACCGCGACGCCCACGAACGCAATCCGGCGCACGAACCAGCGACACACGGGAGCCGACATGATCGACGAGACCCTGCTGGAAGCAGAGGAGAAGATGGAGAAGGCCGTCGTGGTCGCCAAGGAGGACTTCTCCGGCATCCGCACCGGCCGCCCCAGCCCTGCGACCTTCAACAAGATCACCGCCGAGTACTACGGCGCTCCGACACCGATCAACCAGTTGGCGTCGTTCCAGGTTCCCGAGCCCCGCATGGTGGTCATCTCGCCGTTCGACAAGTCCAGCCTGTCGGCGATCGAGCGCGCCATCCGTGACAGCGACCTGGGCGTGAACCCCGCCAACGACGGCAACCTGATCCGGGTGGTGTTCCCGGACCTGACCGAGGAGCGTCGCCGGGAGTACATCAAGGTCGTGCGTTCCAAGGCCGAGGACGCCCGGGTGTCGATCCGCAACATCCGCCGTCACGCCAAGGACGCCATGGACAAGGCGGTCAAGGCCGGCGACATCGGCGAGGACGAGGGCCACCGGGGCCAGGAACAGCTCGACGAACTGACCCACACCTACGTCGGGCAGATCGACGAGTTGCTCAAGCACAAGGAAGCGGAACTCCTCGAGGTCTGATCCTTGTCCACACCCGATCCCTCAGCGGACGATTCCGGTAACGACAACGCCGAGCCGCGGGCGGAGAGCACCGCCGGCGACTCGGACAAGAAGGGCTTCGCCCTACACAAGCCCGACGGTCAGCCCGTCCGTGCCGGGCGTAACCTGCCTCTCGCCGTCATCACGGGGGTGGCGCTCGGCGCGCTGGTGCTGGGGTCGCTGTTCACTTTCCAGTGGACCTTCGTGGTCGTCCTCTCGGCGGGCTTCCTCCTGGGTCTGCGCGAGCTGTGGCGGGCCTTCGCCGCACAGGAGACGAAGCTCGCCGTGTTGCCGCTCGCCGTGGGCGGCATCACCATGCTCGCCGGCGCCTACTTCGGTGGAACCCGGTGGCTCTTCGGCGCACTGGCGCTGACCGCGATCGCCACACTGGTCTGGCGGCTCGCCGGCGGTGCGAACGGCTATCTCCGCGACGTCGGGGCGAGCCTGTTCACCCTGGTCTACGTGCCGATGATGCTGGCGTTCTGGCTACTGATGCTGGATACCGACGGAGACGGTCGCTCCCGGCTGATCGTCTTCATCATCGTCACCATCGCCAGCGACATCGGCGGCTACTTCGCCGGTATCTTCTTCGGCCGGCACAAGATGGCCCCCACCATCAGCCCGAACAAGACCTGGGAGGGCTTCGCCGGGTCCATGCTGACCTGTGTCGTGGCCGGTGTTCTCAGCGTCGTCCTGCTGTTGGACGGGGCCTACTGGGCCGGGATCGTGCTCGGTGCGGCGGTGTGCGTGGCGGCGATCCTGGGCGACCTGATCGAGTCGGTCATCAAGCGCGACACCGGCGTCAAGGACATGGGAAGCTTCCTTCCCGGTCACGGTGGCCTCCTTGACCGCCTTGACTCGCTCCTCGTCGCCGGTCCTGTCGCCTGGCTCGTCCTCACCCTCCTGGTGTCGTCGGCGTAGCCGTGCTCCGCCCGGTGTCCGCCGGGGGATCCCGGCGGGATCGGAAACCTCACCGGAAGTCCGCGGCGTGGTCCTGGGCCCACTGCCGGTAGGTTCGGGCTGGTCTACCAGTCACGGCGCTGGACGGGTTCAGCTGTTCCTCGTAGTCGGGCCGGGAGAACAGTTCGTGCGCCTCCAGGATGGCGTCGATGAAGTCGTCCGGAAGTCCGGAGGCGCTGAGTTCCATCCGGGCCTCCTCCAACGGTTGCTCCTCGAGACGCAGCGGCCGACCAACCGCCTCGCCGATCATGGCGACCCGGTCCTCGGTGCTGAGCATCTCCGGCCCGGTGACGGTGTACGTCGCACCATCGTGGCCGTTCTCCGTCAGGGCCACGACTCCCACCTCGGCCAAGTCCGCCTCGTGCACCATGGACCGACGCGCCTTGGGGAACGGGTCGCGGACGACGCCGTTCGCCCGGATCCCCTTCGCCCACTCCAAGTCGTTGCTGGCGAACCCACCACCACGAATCGTCGTCCGTCGGATCCCGGACGCTCGCAGTTGCCGTTCGATCCGCGCGTGCATCCCGTTGATGGGATCCGCCTGCTCCTCCACCTCGTCGTTCACCCCGTCGGAGGAGAGATGGATCACCCGCCGCGCATGGGACGTCAGTAGGTCGAGCACCGGTGTCGGGTCCAACTCCAACGCGGCCCACACCAGGAAGACGTCGTCCACACCGCGCAGCGCCTTACGTAGCGACTCCGGGTCGTCGAGGTTGCCTCGAACCACCTCGACCCCCACCGGAAACCGAGTCCGAGCCGGATCCCGGACGAACGCCCGTACCGGAATCCCACGCTCCGACAACTGCCGCACCGCGGCTCCGCCGACCTTGCCCGACGCCCCAATGACCAGGATCATGCGTGACTCCTCTGAGTTGCCTCTCACCGGGAAGTCCGGAGAGACACCACTGAGCCAAATCCATCAACCTAACTTGATGTCAAGCGGACGCCCACCCCATCGCATCCTGGTTGGCTGTCTGAAGGGATCGACGCAGCGAACGTCGTCCTGGCGGTCGCGAGCCCCCAGCGCTCCCAGAGAACCGAGCCATGAGAGAACACGACCTAGCGCAGGACCCAACTGCGGCCTTCGGCGGCGAGCTTGTCGAGGAGGGTGGCGGCGTCGTGTTCCTTGGCGAACATGTGTTCTGGGCGGGTGATGGGGACCACCCAGAGCCATCGGACGGGGTCGCCGTGGAACTCTAGCCCCGAGGTGTCGGGGGCGGGCGGCCCCGGGAGGACGGCGGGGTCGGTGATGAGGAGGGCGGCGGCGTAGGTGGGGCTGAGGCCGGAGCCGTCCTCTCCCTGGAACCACTTCACGCTGTGGCCGGGACCGAACCAGGTGACGGCGCGCCAGGGGAAGACTCCGAGCCAGCGGAACACGTGAGCCGCGCGGTCGGCGGGGAGGGTGGTGGCCATGGCGAGTTCCACCCGGGCGTAGGAGGCGGACTCGGCCATGTACCGGTCGAGGGTGGGCATGCGTTGCCCACACATGCCCACGGTGCTGACCACGGTGTAGTCGCGGCCCTCGGTGGCGGGGCGTTCGGAGACGCAGATGAGTGGTGGCTGTCCGTCGGAGACGTCCCAGTAGTGGTCGCCGGGGCCGATCGTGCGGGACAGGTGGGAGAACACGGTGCGCTGTACGGTGCGGGACGCGCCGGGGGCGTCGCGCCACTGCCAGTAGGCGTCGGCGTGCACCACACGGGGCCACAGCCGGTGCGCCACGTCGTCCAGGGCCCAGGCGTGCGTGCTGCGCCCCACGGCCTCGCGTGCGTAGCCCGGGAGACCGACCTCGGCCTCGGCCCAGCCGGGGATGACGGCGAGAAGGCTCTCACCCTCGAGGAGCGCGACGCCGTCGCCCTCCTCGAACCACACCGCGCGCAACTGGTCGGAGAGGATTGGGGGATGGCCCTTGGGGTGCTTGGTGTGCCGGGCCGGTACCAGCGTCCCGTTGCCGGGCGCCGTGGGGTCGGCGACCGCGGGGGCGGGGGTGTGGTTGGCCAGCCACACCGGCACGAGGATCTCGCCCCGTGGGTCCCGGAGGTGGGCGCGGGTGGTGTGGGCGTCGCTGACCACAGTGACCCGACGGCTGCGGTACGGGCTGACCTCGTCGAGCAGGATGTCCACCGTCATACTCCCGCCTTACCACGGGAGGTGTCTTCGGATCCGCGGCCCATGGGGTGCCGACCCACTCCTCCCGACGCCGCGCACCGTTGCGTTCACCAGGCCGGCGGCGGTGCTGCGCACGCATAGACTTCAGGGGCGCCCCAAGACAACCGGCCTTGCCCGTGGGGGTGCTTGATGTCTCAATCATGGCGCATCGTGCAGGTTCTAGCCAGCGCCGCGAGCCAGCTCCGTGTTTCCGACCCCGTGGGTGCCACTGATGCCGACAGAACTGACCTTCACCGCGCCGAGGCGGGCCAAGCCGCCGCGTCACCTCGCTGACCTGGACGCGGCCGAGCGCGCCGAGGTGGTCTCGGAGCTGGGTGAGCGACCCTTCCGGGCGAAGCAACTGGCGCGACACTATTTCGGCCGGTTGGAGCGCGACACCGAGCGGATGACGGACCTCCCCGGCGCCACCCGGGAGGCCCTCGGTGCGGCCCTCCTGCCGGAACTGCTCACCAGCGTCCGCCACATCGCCTGTGACGACGGCCAGACCCGTAAAACGCTGTGGCGAGCCTTCGACGGGGTCCTGTTCGAGTCGGTGCTCATGCGCTACCCGGACCGCAACACCCTGTGCGTGTCCTCCCAGGCCGGCTGCGGCATGAACTGCCCGTTCTGCGCCACCGGCCAGGCCGGTCTGACCCGCAACCTCTCGACTGGCGAGATCGTTGATCAGGTCGTGGCCGTCGCACGCGACCTGGAGCGCGGTGAGGTCGCGGGCGGCCCCGGACGGATCAGCAACATCGTGTTCATGGGGATGGGGGAGCCACTGGCCAACTACCGCCGGGTGCTCCAAGCGGTGCGGCGCATCACCGACCCGGTACCGGACGGGCTGGGCATCTCCCAGCGCGGGGTGACGGTCTCCACGGTGGGTCTCGTGCCCGCGATCAACCGCATGATCGAGGAGCGGTTGAAGGTCCGGCTCGCCGTCTCCCTGCACGCTCCCGACGACGAGCTGCGCGACGAACTGGTGCCGGTCAACACGCGGTGGAAGGTGGCGGAGGTCCTGGACGCCGCCTGGCGCTACGCCGGAGAGACCGGGCGTCGCGTCTCCATCGAGTACGCCCTGATCCGAGACATCAACGATCAGGCGTGGCGCGCGGACCTGCTCGGCCGCCTGCTGGCCGGCAGGCTCGCCCACGTCAACCTCATCCCGCTCAACCCCACGCCCGGATCCAAGTGGACCGCGTCGCGGCCGGAGGACGAGCGCGAGTTCGTGCGCCGGCTCGAGTCGCACGGTGTTCCGGTGACGGTTCGCGACACTCGGGGACAGGAGATCGACGGGGCCTGCGGGCAGCTCGCGGCGCGGGCATAACCGAGGTATGACCGAGGTACTCCTGGCCATGGCGGTCGCCGTGGTGAGCGCGCTGGCGCCGTTCGTCAGCATCGAGGTGTATCTCGTGGGAGCGACCGCCGTGACCCCGGAGGGCGCCTTGGCCGCGATGGCGATCGGGGCGGGGGTGATGCAGCCCATCGGGAAGCTCGCCTACTACTCCATGGGCCGAATCCTCAACGTTCGCTGGCTCAAGCGCAAGAAACCCGGCCGCTGGGCGGGGCGAATGGCGCGGTGGCGGGAACAGGCCGAGGACCGTCCCGTATGGTTCGCCGCCCTCATGGGCGCGAGCGCCTTCGCCAGCGTCCCGCCCTACCTGCTGATGTGTGTCCTGGCGGGAACGGTACGGATGAACGTCGTCGTGTTCCTCGCGGTGAGCGTTCCGGCGCGGATCGCGCGGTTCCTCATCGTGGTCTTCGTCCCCCACGCCGCCTTCACGTGGTTCGGACTCTGATCGGCGGCACGATCCTGGCGCCCGGGGCGTGGCGGCACCGATGGAAGCGCGGGGGCATGGCGCTGGACCGCTGCGAGTGGGCGCCGGTCGTGGGCGCCGGGTGGACGGTCGATTCCGGCCGTCGTGTCGGACGCGAGGTTCGTTCCTCGAACACGCGTGGCCACCTCAGGCGAGCGCCATCTGCCCCCCGACCGGTGTCTGGGTGATCTCCGCGCACTCGGCGCAGCAGTAGATCGGGCTCCCGTCCGCGAGCACCCCCAGGGCTGTGCGTGGCCTCGGCCAGTGCGAATGGCAGACCGCGCACGCGTCTCCCATTGTTTGTGCCGTGGTCAACGCCCAGGTGTCCAAGGCGGTGTCGGTGAGTACTGTGGGATCGACGGAGAATCCCATCGTGCTGAGACCGCTCAACGTCCCTGCTCCCCCCTGAATAGGACAGTCTGCGGATCGTCACCGAGGCTCGGTTGAACCGGAGACATGCTCCTGTCGGAACGATTCAACCGCGTTTCGGTCACTCATTGTTTACATTTAACTCCGTAGAGTAGTCAAATGTTGATCAAGCTTTCCTGAAAGTCCGCTTTGCGTGTCCGGCGGCGCGCGTCCCGACGAGGCGATGCCGTCCAGAGGTGAGCGCGTACCGCCGTGACGGGCCGCCCACGCCTCGGGGAGTCGGCGCCCCTCAAGCGGAACCGCGCCTCTCGGCGGGCCGTCTAGCCGGTTGTCGAGTTGGTGGGGCGCGCCGTCACCGCGAAGCGCCGCACCCGCAGCGCGGGGTTACGCTCACGCACCTCCGCGGTACGTTCCTGGCGCACGTGACCGACCGCGACACCAGTCTCCTCCGCGAGGGACGCGATCGGCGCCCCCATCGGGTCGACGATCATGCTCCGACCCGCGCCGGTCGGGGCATTCTGCGCCGCCGCCGCGACGTACAGGGTGTTCTCGATCGCCCGCGCCCGCAGCAACGTGACCCAGTGGTCCTCCTTGAGCGGCCCGGGCACCCACTGCGCGCCCATCAGCAACACGTCGGCCCCGGCGTCCACGATACGCCGCGTCACCTCGGGGAACCGGAGGTCGTAGCAGGTTTGCAGCCCGAAGACCGTGTCGTCCACGGTGAAGGTCTCCGGCGCGGCGATGTCCCCTGGGCGCACGACGTCGGACTCCCGGGCGCCGAAGGCGTCGTAGAGGTGCAGCTTCTGGTAGGAGGCGACGAGCTCTCCGCGTTCGTCCAGGGCCACCAGGCGGTTGGTGAACAGATCCGGGTCGGAGGTGGACTCGTTCACCCCCGCCACCACCACGAGGCCCAGGCGCCGCGCGATGCCCCGGAGACCGGTCATGAAGGGGCCGTCCAGGGGTTCCGCCGCCGTGACGAAGCGCGTGTCGGTTCGCGGAGCCGTGAACATCGTGTACTCCGGCAGCACCACGACCCGGGCGCCCCGTTCCGCCGCCTGTCGGACCAGCCCCTCCGCCGTCCTCAGGTTGGCGGTCTTGTCCTCCGTGGGCGCGAACTGCGCCACCGCGACCTTCACGACGCGACCTCCCAATTCGTCTCGCTGGCCTCGGTGTGCTCCAACGCGGCGCACACCTCGAGGAGCCGC
Organism: Spiractinospora alimapuensis; assembly: GCF_018437505.1. NCBI lineage: Bacteria > Bacillati > Actinomycetota > Actinomycetes > Streptosporangiales > Nocardiopsidaceae > Spiractinospora > Spiractinospora alimapuensis. Next base: position 5,031,151 of record NZ_CP072467.1, read on the forward strand.
CCTCGCAGCTCCGACGCGCGCCGGGCGAACTGCCGTTGCGCGGCGACGTACTGCGCCTTACCCTCCGGCGTCTCGATCGCGACGGGTTCGTAGCCGTATGCGCGCAGGTCGTAGGGGGAGGCCCGCATGTCGAGCTCCCGGACGTCGCGCGCCAACGTGAAGCAGTCGAGGACCAGTTCCCCCGACGTGGCCGGTGCGAGCTTGTAGGCCCACTTGTACAGGTCCATCGTGGCGTGCAGGCAACCCGGCTGGTCCATCTCCACCTGGGTGTCCCGCGCGGGCTGCCGTTCGTTCAGCGGCCGCGCCGGGGGCGTGAAGAAGCGGAACGCGTCGAAGTGGGAGCAGCGAATCCGGTGGGACGCCACGACCTCGTCGGTCTCCGCTCTCCCCAGGCGCAGCGGAACCCGCGCGTGGCGTTGCTGTTCGGGTGACTGCCGGTACACCATGGCCCACTCGTGCAACCCGAAACAGCCGAGGAACGCGGGACGGTCTTGGGTGGCGCGCAGCAGTCGGGACACGAAGTCGATGGCACGGCTCCGGTCGGCCCGGAACCCCTCCCGGTCCACGCCCACGCCTGTGCGTTGACCTGAGGCCCGTGCGGCGTCTTCGGGCACCGGCCGCGAGGTGTAGTGGCGCCGGGACAGGAACTCCTGGGCGCCGTCCCCGGTCAGCAGAGCGGAGACCCCCGGATGCCACCGGGACAACCGACTGGGCGAGTAGCTGTAGTAGGTGAACAGGAAGTCCTCCACCGGATGGGGCTCACCCGCGGCGCGGCGGCGCCGGTGCCCGGCGAGCAGCGCCTGGGCACGCGCCGTGTGGCGTTCCTGGCGGGCCGCCCACTCGCCCTGGTCGAGAACCTGGATCACGCTGCACAGGATAGGCGCCGTCGCGCGGGGATCCGAGCGGGGGCGGGCGCCGCCCGCCGCGGGCCGTCCGGACGTGGCGCGGCGAGAAGAGCCCCTGGTACGGGAAATCGAGCACCGACCCCGGGCGACAAACTCGGGGAGTAGTCGACCCGGGACACCGGATATTTCCGAGAGTTACGACTCCGGCGTTCGGAAAGAAACTGTGCCAGGTTTCGGCGGAGGATTTTGGCAGCTCGAGTGGCGTTCGTTTTTCGAACGAACGTTCCTGGTGGGTGTCACTCCCTCGATGAATAGCGGAGAGTGAGCGTGTCACGTGGGGTACGGATCAGAAACATTCCCATTAAGAGCGCGTATCGCTCTCGGTATGCGCCGTTCCGGGTGATCTCCTAACCGGAGAAAGCGGTCATAATGGCGTGGATTCGGACGCAGCGTTCCGACACACCCGACGACGAGGTGGGAGTATGCGGAGACTCAAGAGATCACTTCTTTTGCCCGCCGCGGCGGCGATGGCCCTGGCTATGGCCGCAGCCGGCTGTGCCCAGAGTGACCGGGACGGCGGTGGTGACGCATCGGAACGTAACGAAAGCGATCCGTTTATCTTCGCAGGTGCGAGTAACCCGCGATCGATGGACCCGATTTACGCCAGTGACGGCGAGACCTTCCGAGTTTCCCGGCAGACGACCGAGGCACTCCTCCGGCACGAGCCCGGCGGCACCGAACTCGAAGGTGCCCTCGCCGAGGACTGGGAGCACAACGAAGAAGGTACCGAATGGACCTTCTTCCTGCGTGACGGCGTGACATTCCACGACGGCGACGAGTTCAACGCCGACGCGGTCTGCGCCAACTACGAACGGTGGAACGAAACCACCGGAATGGCGCAGTCCAGCTCGGTTATGTACTACTGGAACGTTCTCTTCGACGGCTTCGCCGAGAACGAGGACGACGACATGCCCGACTCGAACTTCGTCGGCTGTGAGGCCGAGGACGACCTCACCGTCACGATCGAGATCGAGGAGTACTCGGCCCGGTACCCGGGTGCCTTCAGCATGGCCGCCATGGGGCTGCTGAGCCCCAGCACCATCGAGCAGATCCCGGACGACCCGGTCGGCGGCGACAGCGACGACCCGTCCCTGCCCGAGTACGCCCTCGACGACACGATCGCCGGCACCGGTCCGTACGAGCTCGTCGACTGGGATCACGGCTCCGAAGAGGTCAAGCTCGAGCGCTTCGACGACTACTGGGGCGACACCGCGAACATCCGCGAGATGATCATCAAGACCATCGACGACGAGACCGCCCGTCGGCAGGCTCTCGAAGCCGGTGACATCCACGGATACGACCTCGTCGCCCCCGCCGACGTCGACCCGTTGGCGGACGCCGGGTTCAACGTGCCCGAGCGCGACGTCTTCAACGTGATGTACCTCGCCATGGTGGGCGACGAGCGCATCGAGGACGACCACCCCGACCGCCTCGAGGAGGCCGAGGCGCTGGCCGACAAGGACGTGCGTACGGCGATCGCCCACGCGGTGGACCGCCAACGCATCGTGGACACCATCCTGCCCCCCGGCGGCGAGGTCGCGACCCAGTTCATCCCGGACACCCTCTCCGGCTTCTCCTCCGACGTCACGACCTACGACTACGACCCGGACCTCGCCCGCGAGATGCTGGAGGACGCGGGATACGAGGAGGGCGACCTGGAGCTGGAGTTCTGCTGGCCGACGGACACCACCCGTCCCTACATGCCCGCACCGCAGGACATCTTCAACGTGGTCTCCAACGACCTCGAAGAGGTGGGCATCACGGTCAACGAGAACGGCCTGATCTGGGACGACTACATCCCCTACACCGAGGACGGGGCGTGCAGCCTCTACCTCCTGGGGTGGACCGGTGACTACAACGAGACCTACAACTTCCTCGGAACCTGGTTCGCCGGGTACAAGAGCGCGTGGCGGTTCGAGGACGACGACGTGTTCGACACCCTCGACGCCGTGAACGCCGAGCCGGACGACGAGGCGCGCATCGAGCTGTACGAGGAGGCGAACGAGGCGATCATGGACTACCTGCCGGGCCTTCCGCTCTCCTCCTCGCCCCCGTCCATCGCCTTCGCGGAGGACATCGACCCGCCGACGGTGAGCCCGCTCACGCAGGAGGACTTCGCCGAGACCTCCTGGGCGGAGTGACCACAACCAAATAGGCACAGTCTTGGCTGCCCGGCCCCTGTGGGTCGGGCAGCCAACGCCTGACGAGTGAGAGGTGACTTCGCGCGTGTCGCGTTTCATCGTTCGCCGCCTCCTCCAGCTCATCCCCACGCTGTTCGGTCTCTCGGTCGTACTGTTCATCTGGTTCAACCGCCTGCCCGGCGGACCTGAATTCGCCCTCATGCCGGAGAACGCCACTCCGGAACAGCGCGAACAGATGCGAGAGATACTGGGGCTGGACGAACCGGTGGCAGTCCAGTACATGAAGTTCCTCGGCCGCCTGGCGGAGGGAGACCTCGGTGTCTCCATCGCCTCCGGCCGCCCCGTCCTCGAGGAGTTCGCGACTCGGTTCCCCGCGACCGCGGAGCTGGCCATCCTGGCGATCCTCATCGCCGTCACCCTGGGCATCCCCCTCGGCTACATCGCCGCGCGCAACCGAGGTCGCTTCCTCGACTTCGCCGCGATCGGCGGATCCCTGCTGGGGATCTGCACCCCCGTCTTCTTCCTCGCCTACATCTTCAAGGTGATCTTCGCCGAGAACCTCGGCATCTTCCCCTCGGCCTTCCGGCAGTCCGCGGGTCTCAACGCCACGAACATCACGGGCTTCGCGATCCTCGACGGACTCATGACCCGCGAGTGGGACGCGGCGCTGGACGCGTTCATGCATCTGGTGCTCCCCGCGGCGGCCGTGGCGACGATCCCTCTCGCCGTGATCGTGCGCATGACGCGCGGCAGCGTCTTGGAAGTACTCAGTGAGGACTACGTGCGCACCGCGGAGGCCAAGGGGCTGCACCGCCAGACCATCCGTGGCCGCCACGTGCTGCGCAACTCCATGCTCCCGGTCGTCACCGCCATCGGTTACCTCTCCGGCCAACTGCTGGCGGGCGCGGTCCTCACCGAAAGCGTGTTCGCGTTCAACGGGATCGGCTATTTCATCTACCAAGCCACTCAGAGTCGCGACTATCCCGTCGTCATGGGGTTCATCCTGATCATCGCGCTGATCTATGTCCTGATCAACACGCTGGTTGACATCTCCTACAACCTGCTCGACCCGAGAGTGCGGGTGAACTGATGTCCCGCAAGACCGAACGGATCGACCGGCTGGCGGAGCTCACCGCGAAACGCGTCACCCACGGACAGGGGCGCGGGATCTGGCGGGAGACCTTCGACCGGCTACGTCGCAGCCCGATGGCCATCACCGGGGCCGTCATCGTCGGACTCTTCGTGCTGGTCGCCCTCCTGGGCAACCTCATCGCACCCTACGCACCCGGCGCACAGACCTGGGGCAACGAAGTCTTCCCGAACCAGAACATCTTCGTCGGACCCCGCGCGGAGAACTGGTTCGGCCTCGACAACCTGGGCCGGGACCAGTACTCCCGTATGGTGATCGGGGCGCGCCAGTCCCTGCTCGTCGGCGTGGTCGCCACCCTTCTCGGACTCGTGGGTGGAGCCATCATCGGCGGCCTCGCCGGTGCGGCGGCCGGCCTCGGCGGCCGATGGGGGCAGCGCATCGACGCCACCCTCAGCCGGATCATCGACATCCTGCTGTCCATGCCGACCCTGCTCCTGGCGATCACCGTCGCCGCGATCCTCGGCCCAAGCCTCCTCACCGTCATGGTCGCGGTCGGTGTCGCCAACATCCCCCAGTTCGCGCGGCTCCTCCGTGGATCCATGATCGCCCAGTCCAGCCGGGACTACGTACTCTCGGCCCGCGCGCTGGGTGTGAAGACCCCCCGGATCGCCCTGAGCCACATCCTGCCCAACTCCCTCGGCCCCGTGTTGGTGCAGGCCACCCTCGCCCTGGGAATCGCGATCATCGACGCGGCGGCCCTGTCCTACCTCGGACTGGGCAACCCGGACTCGGCCTCGCCCGAGTGGGGAACGATGCTCGCCGACGCCCAACGGTTCCTGTCCGCCGCGCCCCAGCTCGCGGTGTACCCCGCGGTGGCGATCATCACCGCGCTCGGGTTCACCCTGTTGGGCGAGGCGCTGCGGGAGTCCCTCGACCCGAAGTTGCGGAGTTGATGTCTCGATGACCCTGTTGAGCGTGGAGGACCTGGCGATCACGTTCTCCCGGCGCGGGACACCCGACTTCCATGCGGTGAACGGGATCTCCTTCGCCTTGGAACAAGGCAAGATCGTCGGGCTGGTCGGCGAGTCCGGCTGCGGCAAGAGCGTGACATCCCTGGCCCTGATGGGCCTCCTTCCCGACCGCGGGGGTGAAGGTCTCCGGCAGCGCGCACTTCGAGCTGGAGGACGAGTTCGTCCCCACCGGAGGACGGGCCCGACAGGACCTCAGCGGCGTGGTCGACCTACTGGCGCTGGGCCGGGAGCCCATGCGGGAACTCCGGGGCTCCCAACTGGCCATGGTGTTCCAGGACCCCTTGACCTCGCTCAACCCGGTCGTGCCGATCGGGCGGCAGGTCACCGAGATCCTGAAACGCCACCGAGGCATGAAGGGCGAGGCCGCGCGGACGGAGGCGGCGAACCTCCTGGAACGTGTGGGGATCCCCGACCCGACGCGGAGGCTCAAGGAGTACCCGCACCAGATGTCGGGCGGTATCCGGCAGCGTGCGCTGATCGCCATCGCGGTGGCGTGTCGGCCCCGTCTCCTCATCGCCGACGAACCCACCACGGCCCTGGACGTGACGATCCAGGCGCAGATCCTGGAGCTCCTCCGGGATCTGGTGACCGAGGAGGGCACGGCCCTGTTGATGATCACGCACGACCTGGGCGTGGTCGCCGGGCTGTGTGACTCCATCAACGTGCTGTACGCCGGCAAAGTGGTGGAGTCCTCACAGCGTCACGCGCTCTACGCCGCTCCCACCCATCCCTACTCCGCGGGCCTGTTGGGGTCGATCCCGCGGCTCAACGCCCCACGGGGCGAGCCACTGACGCCGATCCGCGGTTCGGTCAACGACAACATCGCCTGGGACGACGGCTGTGCGTTCGCGCCCCGGTGCGACCACTACACCGAGGACTGCCTGGACGGGACCCTCGGTCTCACCGTGTCGACGAGCGACCATTTCTACCGGTGCGCGAACCCGGTGCGCCATCCGCAGCCCGAACACGAAGGGGGGCGACGTTGACCAGCGACGGTTCCGCCAACGAGGACAAGAACACCGGCACCCCCGAGGGCTCGTCCCCTCCGGAGCCGGACGAGGCCACCTCCGACGCCCGGGACAAGGCCCTCGCCACGGAGGAGTCCGGCACTCCGGTCGGTGACATGGGAGAGGCCGATGGGGACTCCGTGGACGAGGAGGTCCTGCTCACGCTGGACGACCTCAAGGTGCACTTCCCGATCCGCAGCGGCATCCTGACCGACCGGGTGGTCGGTCACGTCTACGCCGTGGACGGGGTGTCGCTGTCGGTCCGGCAGGGTCAGACCTACGGGCTGGTGGGGGAGTCCGGCTGCGGCAAGACGACACTGGGGCGGGCGGTGCTGCGCCTCTCGCCGGTGACCGACGGCTCGGTGTGGTTCAAGGGGACCGACCTCGCTGGGCTCTCCAACGAGGAGATGCGGCGCCAGCGCCGACACCTCCAGATGGTGTTCCAGGACCCCCTGGGCAGTCTCAACCCCCGGCAGAACGTCGCGACGATCCTCAACGAGGGGTTGTACGTCCACGACCTCGGGGGTTCCAAGGCGGAGCGTCGGGACCTCATCGTCGACGCGCTGGAGACGGTGGGACTGCCGTCATCGGCGCTGGACCGCTACCCGCACGAGTTCTCGGGTGGACAGCGGCAACGGATCGGCATCGCGCGGGCCCTGGTGCTGGAGCCTGACCTGATCATCTGTGACGAGCCGGTGTCGGCGCTGGACGTCTCCATCCAGGCCCAGGTCCTCAACCTCTTGGAGGACCTCCAGGAGTCCAAGGGTCTGACCTACCTGGTGATCGCGCACGACCTGTCCGTCGTGCGCCACATCAGTGACATGGTGGGCGTGATGTACCTCGGTGGACTGGTGGAGGAGGCGGACTCCGACACCCTCTACTCCGAACCGATGCACCCCTACACCAAGTCCCTCATGTCGGCGGTGCCCGTCCCCGATCCCGAGGTGGAGGACACCCGCGAACGCATCCTCCTCACCGGGGACCTCCCCTCTCCCGCCAACCCTCCAGCCGGCTGCCGGTTCCACACCCGCTGCCCATGGGCCCAACCCGAACGGTGCGCCGACGAGCGTCCCGTTCTGCGCCGCGTGGGTCCGGACCACCGCGTCGCCTGCCACTACGCGGAGGAGATCAAGGCCGGCACCATCCACCCCAAGGCCGGTGACACCGCCACGATCGTCCAGCCCACCGCCTGACCCTGGCCGGTTGGGCCGCGCGAGCCCCCGTGCGGCCCAACCGGAAATCGGAGGGCGTCCCCGGCCCGGAAGCGTCCCTGGGACTCCGAGCCTGGCCCGTCGGTCGTGGGTGCCGGATCGTGGCCGTCCCCCCGCCGCGTCGTGTACCCCGGCCAGGCGTGGACGTCGACCGCCGCGTTCGGGCACGGAACACTCGGCACCACCTGTTCTGGCCGCCTGCCGGACGCGGAGCGCCGCTGGGTGGTTCGTCGCGGAGGGGGAGAACCCAAGCGGCGAGTCGTGCGGCGTGTCCCGGCCGGGCGCGGTCCGGCGAACGGTCCCCGGAGAGTGTCGCCAACCGCCCCTCGTCACAGGTCCACGACGTCGCGTCACGGGGCCGGGTGGTTCGGGGGGAGCATGGATCCGCCGCTGGTGATTCTGAGCCAGTGAAGCCACTTCGTCGCCTCGCGTTCGACCTGGAGGAAACCCTCCTCGCGGGCTTGCTCGGCGTAGGCCGACAGCCGGCCGCGCAGTCGCTCCGGGGCGATGCCGCCGGCGGCGCGGTCGATCCGAACGAGCAGGATCTTGGTCAGCAGGACGCCGACGGGTTGGTCGGCCTCGGCGTAGGCGTCGTGGGCGGTCTCGGCGTGGACACGAGCCTCGGAGACCACACCTTGGCGCCAGGGGGACGCGGCGACCAGGTCCAGGACACCGAACGGCCCGTACCCCTCGAAGGAAGGGGTACCGCCGTCGTCGGATCGCAGGAGCATGGTGAGGATCTCCTGCGCGGCGAAACGGTGGGAGCGAGCGAACCACCACGGGTCGCCGATGGCGGCGAAGCCCTCCGCGGCGGCGACCACCTGTTCGCGACCCTTGACCACATCGGACATGCGGATGAGCAACAGACCGTGGGTGAGGGTGGTCCAGTGCAGGCCCCACTGGTCGCCGATGCGCCGCAAGATGCTCATGGCCTCCTCGAGCATCGCGATCTGGGACCGTGGCGAGAAACCCGTCAACACCTGGCGGCGGCGAAGACGTCCCCTTGAGGCGGTCTCCATCGCGTGCCCCAACTGTTCCCTGGCGCGACGCGTCATGCTCTCCTCCCACTGGGTGGTGCCGGCGAAGACGTCGGCGCACTGGGAGTTCAGCAGTCGGCTGTCCAGGGACCCCAGCGCGCGCAGACAGCGGGCGTGGTACCAGGACTGGCGGCGGGTGTCCGTGCGGCCACGGATCTCCTGCAGCAGAACCCACGCCTGTAGCGCCTGCCCCCGGTTGGCCAGAACCTCCGCGAGCCGGAGTTGGGCGAGGTCGTGCTGTTGGTTGTCCCGCGCCTGGTCGAACTGGGCGATGGCCCGACGGAGGAGCTCCTCCGCCTCGTCGTACTTGCTGAGATGGTCCTGGAGGTCGCCGAGGTTGGCCTGTGTGCGGGCGAGCCAACGCGACTCATCGTGTTCGGTGAAGACCCGCACCGCTTCCTCGAGCTGGACGAGGGCGCGCGCGGTCTCACCCTTTCGGTGCAGGCTGACCCCGAGCGCGCGGTCGGCTCGGGCCCGCCAGCGTGGGTCCAGGTCCGCGTCGACGCACAGCGCGTGGGCGTCCCGCGCATACCGGGCGCCCTCGTCGTACTGGCCCTGGTTCGCGCGGATCTCGGAGTGGTCGAGGAGCGCCATCGCCATCCGCTGCTGGTCGCCGAGGAGTTCCGCGGCGCGGCGCTGGGACTGGACGGCGCGCTCCCACTCGTCCCAGTGCATCCGCAGGACCTGGCACATCTGGGAGACCGCGCGGGAAGTGCGCCACTGGAGCTCGACGTGTCCCTGGGTTTCCGCGGTGGTGAGACACCGCAACAGTGTCTGGCGGTCCCGGGCCAGCCACTGCTGCGGGTGCGCCGAAGGCTCCACCGCCAGGATCTCGACTTCGGTGAGGTCCTCACGGACGGGTTGCGGAAAGTGGTCGTCGGTGCCGTTGAGCGCGTCGGCGGCGGACTCGGCGAGAAAGCAGTAGACCACCAGTACCCGACGGGTGGCGACGAGCGTGCGTTCCGGCGACCATGCGGAGCGCTCCGCCGGCGACAGGTCGAAGGAGGTGGAGTCCAGTTCGCGGAGGGACACGGCGATGAGCTCGGGAAGTCGGTAGCGGCGTACCCCGTCCGAGGCCGGCCCGAGGGGGTCGAGCAGGAACCGGGTCGCGAGTTCGTCCAGGAGCGTCTGCGCCTCGGAGGTGCCGACGCCCAGGAGGGCCGCGGCCGTGACCGCGCTGGCCTCCTCGAAACCACTGGCCGCCATCCGCCGGAGCAGGAGTCGTTGGCGTGCGGTGCACTCATGGAAGGCGATGCGGAACGACGACAGGAACCCGTTGGTCGCGTCGTGGATGATGGGCGTCTCGGCGGCGTTCTCGAGTTGTCGCAGCAGGACCACGCTGGGATCCGGGGCGTCGGTAGCGGACCTGTCGGCGTTCGGCTGCTGCAGGATGGTGCCACAGAAGCCGAGCGCCAGCGGTAGGCCGTGGCAGAGCTCGACGATGCGCCAACGCCTGCGGTGCTCTCGCAGCCGGTCGTCCATCACTCCCGTGTGGCCGGCGATCCTGTCCAGCAGTTCCAGTCCCTCGTACGGCGAGAACCCCTCTAGCGCGACCTCCTCGTAGTGCAGGCGCGCGTCACTGAACGCGACCGGACTGGTGACGATGACGGCGCTCAACGGGCTGGAGGGTAGCAAGGCACGAACCTTCTCCGACGAGGTCGCGTTGTCCAGCACGAGCAGGATGCGTTTCCCGCTGGTGAGGTTCCACCAGGTCTGGGCGAGTTGGCTTGGTTGGGTGCGCGGGGTGTCACTGAACCACTCGATCAGTTCGCTGAGCAGACTCTCTCGGGTGCGGGGCGCTCTGGAGCCCCTCCGTCCGCCGTCGGGAACCTCCAGGGTCGCGGTGTTCGTGTCCCGCTGGCCCCGAATCATGCGCAGTAGTGCGGCCACCCGTCCCTCGGACGCGGAGTCGTCGCGTTCGTCGGCCGCGTTCTCCAGTTCCGAGGCCTCATGGGTGGAGGCGTCACCGTGCATCTCCACCCAGCGCACCCCGTCGGGAAACCGGTCCCCGAACTCCTGCGCCATGTGGTTGGCCAACTGACTCTTACCGATGCCGGGCCCACCGGTGATCACGATGACGGCGGGGGCGTCGCCGGGTACGGAGCGGCCGCGCAGCCTGGCCAACACGCCCCGCCACCCCGGTCGGGGGAACCGGCGCAGGACACGCCCGATCGCGGCACGCTGTGAGTGGTAGCCCACCATGTGGGCCGGGGGCGGAGGAAGCGCGGCCTTGGCGCCACCGCGGTCGCTCGGCGACGACGATCCCTGGGGTTCGAACCACAGCCCGAAGAACACACCCGCCAGGGCGCTGCCCACCGAAGCGGTGACCGCCGGCACCCACACCACTGACTCGGGCAGGTGATCGAGGAGTGGAGTCGAGGTCTCCAGATAGGTGGGAACGGCCATGAGAACGATGGACATGCCCAGGCCGACCACGAGCCAGGACGTGCGAACGCGGCGCGTCGGACCTGACTCGGCGGAGCCGGGAGTGTGTTCTGCGACCAGGTTGATCACCTCGGCGGATGGGGGGAGACGCGTGGGGATCGCGTCGGCACTGCGCACCACCGTCGCCGACCGTGGGCGCGGTGGCCCAGGCGGAGCCTACGGCTGCATCAGGACCCCCTCCCAAGCGGGGATTTGGTGACAACCCTATCGACAAGGGTGACATGTGGCGTGTCCTGAGTCACTCGCTTCGCGACCGGAGAACGTCATGGGTGAGTCAATGACACATCTCACACCCATCAACTGGTCGGACGGAGAAGAGGCAGGAGGAGCGGGCCCCACAACCCCGTCGGTGCGGAGGATTCAGCCGACCCGGTTAGTCACCAATCACCAGCGAATCGGTAACGCTCGGGTAAAAGCCCTGGTAGCGAGCTGTATTTGTATCGCCTATGGTTCGTCACCAGGTCGGATCGTTCAGTCTTATCCCGTTTCTGTGGGATAGCGGTCGACCCCCGCCGCACTCTGCTCAGTCGTCAAACACACCGTCCACCCACGAGCAGAGGCCGCGAACCGCCGACACAGTCCTCCCGCCCCCGTGCGGACCCCGCCATCCGGCGACCTGTGTCCGGTTCACTCCAGCGCTCGCCCTCTACGGGGCTCCCTCGCTCCCTTCACGAGCTCGGGGCGCTGGTGCGGATCCGCTCCCTCCGGGGGCGCCCACCGCGGTAGGCGGACTGTGGGGAGAGAGGCAATCGCTCTCGTGGAACGAAACGGAGCTCGACCGGCGCGCGCCCGACGCATGGGCACGATGGCCGCGGTCGCCGCTGGTGCGTTCGCCCTGAGCACCGGCATCGCCCAGGCGGACCCCGATGACGCGCGCGCTCAGCAGGAGGAGCTCGAGGAAGAGCTCGCCACCCTGACCGAGGACTACAACCTGGCCCTTGAGGACCACGAAGCGGCCGAGTCTCGTCTCGAGACCATCGAGGGCGAACTCTCGGACGTCGAGGACATCCTGGACAGCAAGTCCGACCAGGTGCGCAACATCGCGACGGCCGCCTACGCCGGCGCGAACTATGAGGGGATGCACCTCTTCTTCGACGGTGACCCCGACGAGGCCCTCTCCGGGTCGGCGGACCTGTCCTACCTCTCGGAGAACAACAACAACACCCTCGCCGACTACCTCGCGGAGCGGCAGCGCCTCGACACCCTGCGCGACGAGGCGGTCGAGACCGAGGAAGAGGCCGCAGCCGCGCTGGCCGAGGCTGAGGACCGGATGACCGAAGGCGAGGAAGCCGTCGCCGAACTGGAGGACGTGCTCGCCGAGGAGGAAACCGACTCCGCGTCGTCGTCCTCGTCGTCTTCCGCCTCATCGGAGTCCTCCGAGTCCAGCGGCGGTTCCAGCGCCAGTTCCGGTGGCGGCTCCGACTCCAGCTCGGACCCGGCTCCCTCGTCGAACGCCCAGGGGGCCGCGGCCGCGATCGAGTTCGCCCGCGCCCAGATCGGCAAGCCCTACGTGTGGGGCGGCACCGGCCCGGACGGGTTCGACTGCTCGGGCCTCACGCTCCGTGCCTGGGAACAGGGCGGCGTGACGCTGCCCCGCGTCTCCCAGGACCAGTGGAACTTCGGCACCCGCGTGGACCGCTCGGACATCCAGCCCGGGGACCTGCTGTTCTTCTACGACAGCAGCGCGCCGACCCACGTCGGCCTCTACTCGGGCGACGGCAAGATGATCCACGGCTCGAACCCGGCGAAGCCCATCGAGGAAGTCAACCTCGCCGACTACTGGGACGGCGTCTACGTCGGAGCGATTCGCCCGAACTAGCCAACCCAACCCGAGGGCGATGCCCCCAGCCTTATCCCGCCTCTGGCTGGGGGCAGAGCACTCACCCACCAGGCGCCCACCAGCGGCGCCCCGGCCCCCAGCGTGCACACGCTGGGGGCCGTTTCGCGTACGGCCCCCACACCGCTACCCCCACACCGCTGCCCCCCATCAAGTCTTCTCCACCCCCACAAGGTTTCCTCCCCATCCAACCGATGGGGGTGCGCATCGATCCGCGGTAGCGAGGAAATCCCCACCCAGCCGTGGATTGGGGGCACGCGGTATTGTGCGGGGGTGCATGATCCCCCCGTTCTTGCCGTTGTTGGTGACTTGTTGGAAGACGTCGTGGTCTGGTCTCCCGGGCCGCTGCGTCTCGCGACGGACAACCCTTCGGTCATTCACCGTTGCCGTGGCGGCAGCGCGGCCAACGTCGCGGAGTTCGCCGCGGGGCTGGTCTCCACCCGATTCATCGGTCGGGTGGGGGATGACCCACTCGGAGCCTCGTTGTGCGGACAGTTGACGGCGGCGGGGGTGGACGTCCGAGTCCAGCGGGTGGGGCGCACCGGGTGCATCGTCGTGGTGGTCGACGTCGACGGGGAACGGACGATGTTTCCGGACCGGGGGGCCTCCGCCGAGTTGCGGGACGTCCCTGAGGAATGGATCAACGGCATCTCCGGCCTGCACCTCACCGCCTACACCATCGCCACCGCGGACAGCGAGAAGACGGCGGTCGCCCTGCTGTCGAGCGCCCGAGCCCGCGGTGCCGTCACCTCCGTCGACGCCTCCTCCACCACCACCCTGCGCGAGTACGGCGTGGACCGATTCCGGGAGCTGGTGCGGGACCTCCGGCCGTCGATCCTCTTCGCCAACGCGGACGAGGCGCGGCTGCTCGACCTGCACGCCTCCGACGCCACCCCCGAGACCACCGTGGTGATCAAGGATGGGGCACGGCCCACCACGGTGATCGACGCGCGCGGGACGACGCGGACACCGGTACCGCCGATACCCGAGATCCGGGACACCACAGGGGCCGGCGACGCCTTCGCGGCCGGTTACCTCGCCGCCGTCCTGGGCGGAGCACCCTCCGAGGAAGCCGTCGCGGGAGCACACCGCCTCGCCGCCCAAGTGTTGGCCACACCGGGGGCCCAGACAGCAGCACCAACGACACGGGAGGTCATGTGACAGCGACGCCGATCCGGCTCTCCGAAGAAGTGGGCGCCGCGGTGGCGGACGGGGCCGCGGTGGTGGCCCTGGAGTCCACCATCTTCTCCACGCTCGGACTGCCGGCGCCCGCCAACGGTGAGGCCCTCGCCCGTTGCGAGGCGGCGATCCGGGCCCGAGGAGCGGTGCCCGCCGTCACCGCCGTCCTCGACGGTCAGTGGCGGGTCGGCCTGGAGCCGGGTGAGGAGAAGCGGATCCTGGCCGGTACCGCCAAGGTCGCCGAGCGCGACCTGTCCGTGGCGGCGGCCCAGCGGTGGGACGTGGGCGTCACGACCGTCTCGGCGAGCGTCGCGCTCGCCCACCACGCCGGGATCTCGGTCTTCGCCACCGGCGGGATCGGGGGAGTGCACCGTGGCGTGGAGCTCAGCGGCGACATCTCGGCCGACCTCGACGCCCTGGCCAAGCATCCTGTCGTCACGGTCAGTGCGGGGGCGAAGGCCTTCCTCGACCTACCGCGCACCCTGGAGTACCTGGAGACCGTGGGAGTGCCCGTGCTGGGCTGGAGGCACGACGACTTCCCCGCCTTCTACACCCGATCCTCCGGTCTTCGGGTGCAGCACCGGGTGGAGGCGGCCGAGGAGGTCGCCGCCACACTGGAACACCGTGTCCGCCCGGACACCGGCGTACTCCTCACCGTGCCGATCCCCTCGGAAGAGGAGCTGGACGGGGACGAGATCGACCGGAAGATCGCCGAGGCGTTGCGCGCGAGCGAGGAGGCCGGAATCAGCGGTCCGGCCGTCACCCCGTTCGTACTGAGCCGCCTCGAGGCGCGGACCGACGGGGCCAGTATCCCCGCCAACCTCGCGCTCGCGGAGAACAACGCGAACGTCGCCGCGGAGATCGCGACCGCCTTCGCGTGATGGCGTGGCCGTGTTCCCGTAGCTCTGTCCCGGGAACACGGCCACATACCAGCAACACAGTTCTCAGTCGTCGCCCGCGGCGACGCCCACTGTCTCGTCCTGCCGCTGGTGGCGCTGCTTCTCCTTCTCCTCCCGCGCGGCGGCCCTGCTCGCCTTGATCGCGGGCCACATCGCGATCGCGACGATCAGGGCCAAACTGATCCACAGCGCGTAGTTGTCGATGGCGAGCGCCACGTCGACGGCGCTCTGCCCCAGCGAGTAGCCCAACCAGGCCAACCCACCCGTGACCATCGTGGCGCCGAGAGTGTTGAAGAACAGGAACGAGACCAGACTCATCCGGGTCCAGCCGGCGATCGCGAAGA
Organism: Spiractinospora alimapuensis; assembly: GCF_018437505.1. Taxonomy (NCBI): domain Bacteria; kingdom Bacillati; phylum Actinomycetota; class Actinomycetes; order Streptosporangiales; family Nocardiopsidaceae; genus Spiractinospora; species Spiractinospora alimapuensis. The sequence goes on from NZ_CP072467.1 coordinate 5,046,277, forward strand.
CCAGGGCGATCGGGATCCCCGGCAGGTAGGACAGCATCACCGCGATCCGTATCCACCACGGATTGAGGTGCTGGGCGCGGGCGGCGAGATTCTTGGCCCGCGGGGTGGGAGCGAGCATGTCGACGATCTTGTGGCCCCACTGGCGACCCGTCCACCAGAACAGGAAATCGAACTTCACGGTCCCGACGACGCCCGCGACGACCACCACCCACAGCGGAATCTCACCGATGCGCGCGAACCCGGCGGCGACCCCGGTCGCCGCGTGGCTTCCCGTCATGAGCTGCAACAGCACCGGGTTGGAGCCGATGACGAACGGGCGGAGCGGCAGCATGACGATGAAGAAGACGAACAACCCGGCGATACTCCACAACAGCGCCTTGTCGAGCCGAGTGGGCGTTCCCTCCCAGGGCAGGAGCTGCTTCCAGTCGAAGTCCTCGGGGACGCCGGGACCTCCGGCACCACCGGAGGACGCCTCGGGAACGTCCCCAGTCGGGTTCTCCGACGAGTCCTCCTCGTCCCGCGACACCAACTCGTCCTCGCGGTCGCTGGCCTGCTGCGGTGGCGTGGCGGGGTTGTCGCCTTGGGTAGTGGAGTCCGTCATGCGTTCAAGTGTTCCAGCCGTGGAGAAAAGGGACAGAGGCGGATATCACCTGACGTGTGTGCGGCCTCGCACGCCGTCGTGATGACAGATGTCATGACCCCACACCGTGGTGTGGGGTCATGCGGCCGGGAACACCGGTCCGGTGGGGGACCCGCGTCAGCCGCGCGGAGCCGACCAGGACGGAGTGGGGGAGCGGCGCGGCCCGCGGGACTGCCCGCCGGGCAGCACGCCGCGAGCCCCTGTCCCGTCAGAGGATCTCGACTCCCGCGAGCTGGGCGCGGTAGTTGCTCACCTCTTCGCGGGTGAGGTTGTTCTCGCGGTGGAGTTGCACCTCGCCGAGGGAGACACCGGTGGCCTCCAGGAACACCTCGGCGTGGATAACGCCGTCGACGTCGTAGGCCATCACCACCTGCAGCCGGGTGCCTCGACGCAGTCCGCGCGGGAGTGGGATGTTGTCCCCCTTGAGCACGGTCACGTAGTCGAGCTCGGTGTCGTCCCCCTCGGTGACGTCGAGGTTCACCACACGTTGGCCGTCCTCGACCGTGGTGTAGACACGCTCCCGCTGGCAGGGCACCGGCGCGTTGCGCGGGATGATGATGGTGTTCACCCGGTTACCGGACTCGTCCAGCGCCGGGGTGCCCAGTGCGTGGGAGGTGACGTCGCGGACGGTGAGCGCCGCCATCTCGGTGGCGTTGCTCTCGCCCAGGGCCAGACTCTCGGCGTACATCGCCGCCCCGAGGGCCACCGCGTCGTCGGGGTTGATCCCACCGTCGGGCTTGCGCCCGGACAGCCGCTCGATCATGTCGCTGATCATCGGCATGCGGGTGGATCCGCCGATGAGCAGAACTCGGTCGACCTGTTCCCAGCTCGCCTCGGCGTCGTCGAGGACCCCCTCCAAGGTGATCTCGGTGCGGGTCAGCAGACCGTTGGTGATCTCCTCGAAGGTGGCGCGGCTCAACGGCACCTGGTAGTTCTTGCCCTCCAGGGTCATGCGCACGCTGGTGGTGGTCGCACGGGACAGGCGTCGCTTGGCCGCCTCACACTGGCGCCGCAGCTCCGCCTCGACGCCACCGGAGTCGAACAGCATTGGCGGTCCGCCCTGCTCGAGTACCTTCGCGGCGACGTGGGTCATGATCTTGTTGTCGAAGTCGAAGCCGCCCAGGTTGCGGTCCCCGCCGGTGGCAAGGACGGTGATGTCGCTGTTCTCGACCTTCATCAACGTGGCGTCGAAGGTGCCGCCACCGAGGTCGTAGACGAGGAACATCCCGTTCTTGCGGAAGTCCAGCCCGTAGGCGATACCCGCGGCGGTGGGCTCGTTGATGAGCCGCATGGGGTTGAGACCGGCGATCTCGGCGGCGTCCCGTGTCGCCATCCGGCGGCCGTCGTCGAAGTACGCCGGGACGGTGATCACCGCGTCCCGCACGTCCTCACCCAGGATGGCGGCCGCGTCGTCGGCGAGGCGACGCAGGAGCAGGGCGGAGATCTGCTCCGGGCCGTACTCCTTGCCGTTCTCGTCGATGTATTCCGGGCCCGACTCCCCCATCTTGCGCTTCACGAACTCGACGTAGTCCTCCGGCATGGAGGTGGAGAGATTCCGTGCCTCTTTGCCGACGAGCGGTTGGCCGCCCTCGAAGGCGACGACTGATGGGGTGAGTCGGTCTCCGTCGCGGTTGGGCAGGATCTCGGCGACGCCGTCAAGGGAGGTGGCGACGGCAGAGTACGTCGTTCCGAGGTCGATGCCGATGGTCCTGGTCACGGGTTTCTCCACATGCTTTGAGTCTCCAGGGGGAATGTCGTCACCCGGTCGGGCTCGGCGGCTAGTAGCCGCTGCGGCTGGCTGGCTGCGGCCAGGCGCGCTGGCGCGAGGAAGCCGTCACTTCACGTCGGGGCATCCACCGGGTGGGGCCTTCCAGCAGGGGAACGTTGCCGCGCGGGGTGGCGGACGCGTTCTGTCGTTCGTTGACACTCCACTGCGGGCGGGCACCGGCGTTGAACTCGGTGAGGACGTGGGTGGTCCCAGCGCCCAACCCGCTGCACAGAATGATGAGCCCCATGACCAGTGACGCCTGGGCGACGATGAAGGACAGCAGGATCGCCGGCACCAGCCAGCCCGCCATGATCGCGGTGTAGGCACCCATGGTCCGTGCGGTGCGGGTGGGTTTCTCACAGGCGAGCAGGTAGCGCTCGATCTTCTCGATCTGGGCGATGAGCTTGTTGTTGGCGCTCAGTTCCTGGGCACGGTTCAGCAGGTCACGCATGCGGCGGATCTCGTGTTCCGACGTGACCACGTATCGGCTTCCGCGCTGTACCCGCGGCGTCTCCTCCGCTCGCGCCACGAGGACCCCTGCGAGGCGGTTGCGGTCCTCGGGGCTGTCGGTGTCCTTCGCCAGGCGTTCGAAGACGAGGGTGGCGTCGTGGAACCGGCCGGCGTCCAAGTGCAGTTCGGCGATGCCGCGGTTGGCCTGGTTACGGACGGCGGCTTCGTTGGACTTCACGGCCCGTTGGAAGATCGACTGGGCGGCGTTCGGTTGGCCGATCTCGCGGTAGAGCTCCCCGATCTCGATCAGGAGCCCACCGTCGGAACCGGCGACGTCGATCGCCTGCCGGATCTCGTAGTCCGCGTCCTGCTGCCGCCCCAGACCGACACTCGCACGGGCCTGAAGTGTCCACACCTCCGCGGTGGGGCCGAGGACGCTGTGCGCGTGCCGCGCCGCCTCGCTGGCCTTCATGAACTGACCGGCGCTGAGGTGGTCTCGCGCTTGTCGCAGCAGGTCGGCGGCATTACTGCTGTCGTTCGTCGCTGGTGAGGGGCGGGGCGCGGGGCGACGAGCGGTTTCCGCGGGCCGGCGTCGAGTCCGGGAACTGGGGCGGGGGGCGTCCCGCGTCGGCGGAGTCGTGCCAGAGCGGGGCCGCCGGGCCTCGCGGGGGGTGGGCCGGGGCGAGGATGAGCGGGACGGAGCCGAGGAGGACGAAGACGAGGACGTCGTACTGGACGAGTCGGGTGGACCCAGAAGCTCGTCCCGGGCCTGCATCAACTGGGCGACCCGTTGCTCAGCCTCTTGTCGACGTTCGAGGTCGGCGGCAGCCGTACGTCGCTGCCACAGTCGCAGCTCCGAACGGAACTTGCTCGCGATCTCCTCTCGGGAGGCGTTTCTGCCGAGTCCGAGGAGCGTGTAATGGTCGTCCAAAGCGCTGCCCCCTCGATCGAGACCGGTACGCGGTCAGTCCACCCACGGCCCGCACACTCACTCAGACGAGTGTAGAGACTGGTCCGTTCCACGGCTATCCGAAGATGCCGTCGGGACAGTTCGGAGGTGGACGAGCCGCGTGCTCCGACCTTACTCCGTCATGTGGAGCATCGCTGATGCGCGGTCAGCTCGCTGAGGTTGGCACTCATGACACTGGGGTAGTCATCGCCGGGCGAGGCCTCGGTGATGCCTTCCAAGGGGTCCAGGACGGAGGTCTCCACCCCGGTCTCCTCGGCGATGATGTCCGCCGTCCGCGCGCTCGCGAGCGTCTCGGTGTAGATCGTGTCGATGTCGCGATCGTCCACGATCGACGCGATCTCCCGGATTCTGGCGGGGGACGGCTCGGAGTCGGACTCGATACCGCTGATCGCGATCTGTTCGAGGTCGTAGCGATCCGCCAGGTACCCGAAGGCCGCGTGGCTGACGACGAACGCGCGTTGCGCACAGTCGGCCAGTCCGGCCTGGTATTCCGCGTCGAGGTCGGACAGCTCGTTGGTCACGGCCTCCGCGCCGTACTCTCCATCGGGGTCGATCTCGGAGAGGCGGTCACTCAGGGCCTCGCCCGCGGTGATGAAGCGTTCCGGGTCGAGCCACATGTGGGGGTCGAGCCCGCCGCCCTCGTCGTCGGGGACGGTGCGCAGCTCCACGACGTCGGCGATGTCGAGACTGTGCTCCGGCGCCTGTTCGGCCACGGCCTCGTCGACCGCCGGCTGCATTCCCGAGATGTAGACGACGAGGTCGGCCTCACCCATCTCACCCACCTGCCGTGGTGAGAGCTCCAGGTCATGCGGATCCGTCCCCGGTTCGGTCAGGTTGGTGACCGTCGCCTGGTCACCGGCCAGCTCTGCCGTCAACCACTCCAGTGGGTACACGCTGGTGTATACGGAGATTCCGTCGGCCTCCGTGTCATCACCGCAGCCCACCACCGCCAGCAGTGCCACGACGGCGCCCGCCGCTCCCAGGGTTCGCATGAACTCCATCATCCGGACAATGAAAACGGTTGTCAATTTGTCGGTTTCGGTGGGGTCGTCGTCCGTGGCATTGGCCGGAATCGGCCCATCCTGGTCGGCTCGCACTCCGGGGGTGAAGCGGGGTCGAGTGATCGGTGCGGTTCGGTGGGGTCCGTTGCCGCGACCCGAAGGCGTCTGCGGTGCTGCATTGACATCAAGTTCAATTGAACTTTTAGTGTTCATCGTGTTCGAAGCGGCGCGGGTTCGCGTCGGACCCACACGGATCAATGATCGGTTTTGGGGTTAGCCTGCTGACTGTTCGAAAACGGTGCCGGTCGCACCGTTTCGCACCTCCCCCCTGAACCCCGGCTGTTGCCCTGACCCAGAAGGACACATGATGGACACCACCGCCCCCGCGCTGGGCCGCGTACCTGGCTTGGTCTCGTGGCACTTGTGCTGCCAGCGACGATCATCTCGATGGATATGACGGTGCTGCACCTCGCGACGCCCCACCTCGCGGCTGCGCTCCAACCCAGCAGCAGCGAGCTGCTCTGAATCGTCGCCATCTACGGTTTCGCGATCGCCGGCCTCCTGGTCACGATGGGCACCATCGGGGACCGTGCCGGTCGGCGCCGACTGTTGATGATCGCTGTTGATGATCGGTGGTGTGCTTTTCGCCGGGGCGTCCATCCTGGCCGCTCTCTCCACCAGTCCCGCCATGCTGATCGCTGCCCGGGCCTTGCTCGGTCTGACGGGCGCGACGTTGCTGCCCTCCACACTGGCGCTGCTGACCAACATGTTCCGGAACCCCGTCCAGCGCAGGATCGCCATCGCGCTGTGGACCACCAGATTCTCCTTCGGGGCCGCGGCCGGTCCGCTGGTCGGGGAGCGCTGCTGGAGCACTTCTGGTGGGGGTCGGTGTTCCTCATCGCCGTCCCCGTGATGGTGCTGATGCTGGTGGCCGCTCCAGCACTCGTGCCCGAGTTCAAGGACCCGGAGAACGCCGGTCGGGCCGACCTGTTCAGCGTGTTGCTCTCGATGGCCACGCTTCTCCCGATCGTCTACGGGATCAAGGAACTCGCGAAGTACGGACCGCAGGTCCTCCCGATTCTGATGATCGTGGCGGGCTTCGCCGTGGGCGTGGTCTTCCTGCGCCGGCAGCGCATCCTCACCCGGCCGCTGATCGACGTCGAACTCTTCCGCCGTCGTCCGTTCAGCGTCTCCCTGGCCTCCCAGACCCTCGGCCTCTTCGCGCAGGGAGCGATCCAGTTCCTCATCATGCAATACCTCCAGCTGGTCGTCGGGATGTCTCCCCTGGAGGCGGGGCTGTGGACGGTGGGTCCCTTGTTGATGGGAATCGTCGGATCCCTGATGGCGCCCCGGGTCGCCCGACTCACCTCCCAGGTTTACGGTCTCGCCTTCGGTTTCGGCCTCGCGGCCGGCGGCTTCCTGCTGATCCTCCCCGGCGGACTCGGCTGGACCGTGGTCGGCTTCACTCTGACCAGCTTTGGCATCAACCTCGGGATGGTGCTCGTCTACGACATGATCCTCGCCAGTGCTCCACGGGAGCGCGCCGGTACCGCCTCGGGGATGGCTGAGACAGGTAACGAGCTCGGGATCGCCCTGGGAATCGCGGTGATCGGCAGCCTGAGCGCCGCCGTCTACCGTGCCCAGGTCACCGAGTCGAACCTTCCCGGGATTCCGAGCGATGCCGTGGACTCCGCCCGCGAGGGCGTGGGCAACGCGGCTGCCGTCGCCTCGGACCTCCCCGCCGACGCAGCGGACCAAATGCTCCGGGTGAGCCAGGACGCGTTCTCAAGCGGACTACAGACCGCTGCGGGAGTGCTCGCCCTGGTGACGGCCGGAATCGCGATCGCCGGGGTCGCGCTCCTGCGCGGCCGGCACGCGCCCGCCTCCGACGACGCCGACGGATCGGACGCTCCTGAGCAGCCGGACGACGCCGGGGACGAAAGGGGAGGCGCACCCGAACCGGTGGGCTGATTGCCCCACGAGGACGTGGACCTCAGGACAACGATGACCGTGGGGGCGCCGATCGGCGCCCCCACAGTCATTTCTCCAGGCTGGCGAAGCGTTCGACGTCGCGGATGCTTCCCGCGGCGATCACGATGTCGCCCTGTTTGGGGACCGTCTCGGCGGTCGCGTAGGTGAAGGCGCCCCCGCGCCGCTTGATGCTGACGATGGTGATCCGGTACTTGCCGCGCAACCCCGTCTCGCCGAGCTTGTGGCCGACGATGAACTGCGGGGCCTCCGTGCTGCCGAGCGCGAAGTCCTCGTCGATCTCCACGAAGTCCAGCATCCTTCCCGACACCAGGTGCGCCACCCGCTCACCCATGTCGTGCTCGGGCAGCACCACATGGTGGGCGCCGATCTGGTGCAGGATGCGGGCGTGCCGGCGGCTGGTGGCCTTGGCCCAGATGTGGCTGACCCCGAGGTCCACGAGCAGGGAGGTGGTCAGGATGCTCTCCTCCAGATGTGAGCCGATGGCGACCACGGCTCGGCTGAAGTCGGGGGCACCGATCTGGCGCAGCGTCTCGTCGTCGGTGGTGTCGGCGACGACGCTCTGGGTCAGGATGTCGCTCTGCGCCTGGACCCGGCGGGCGTTGGTGTCGACCCCCATCACCTCCCACCCGTCGTTGACGAGCTCCCGGGCCAACGAGCCGCCAAACCGCCCGAGCCCGATCACGAGCGCGCGCTTGTCGTCCTTTTCCTTGTTCCTGCGGGGCACTGTGCCCTCCTCAATGTCGTCAGCCGATGACGGGGCGGCCCTCGGGCAGCTCGTAGCGGCGGGTGCGGTACCGCAACGCGAGTGCGGAAGCGACGGTGATCGGCCCGAGGCGACCGGCGAACATGACCGGAACCAGGATCGCCTGGGCCACAGGAGGTAGGTCGCCGGTGATCCCCAAGGAGAGTCCCACGACCCCACCGGCGGAGATCGCCTCGAACATCACCTCCTGCAGGGTGAACGGGGTGACGGCGAGCAGGGCGATCACCGTGCCGCACACCAGGGTCATCGAGAGAAAGGTCAGTGCCAGCGACTGCCGAACCACGTCGGGGGTGAGGCGACGACCGGCCGCGTGCGGGTTCGGGTGGCCACGCATCTCGGTCCACACCACGATCCACAGCACGGCGAAGGTGGTCACCTTGATGCCACCCGCCGTGCCGCCGCTGCCACCACCGACGAACATGAGCATCATCGTGGCGAACACCGAAGAGTCGTTCATCGCACCGGTGTCGATGGCGTTCAGCCCACCACTGCGCGGGGTGACCCCGTGGAAGGCTCCGACCAGGAGTTTCTGCGGCCACTGCATCGGGCCCAGCGTCGCGGGGTTGGTCCACTCCATGGTCGTGATCGCCCCGATGCCTCCCACCAGCAGGAAGACCGTGGTGTACACGGTCAGTTTGGTGTGCAGGCTCCACAGCCGCTGGTGGACGAGGCGCCGACGCAGCTCCAGCAGCACCGGTACACCGATCCCACCGATGATGATGCCGAGCATGGCCGGGACGAGGATCCAGGGGTCGTCGTTGTACCGGGTGAGACTGTCTCGGAAGAGCGAAAGTCCCGCGTTGTTGAAGGACGCCACGGCGTGGAAGACCCCGATCCACAGGCCCTCGCCGAACGACTTGTCGTAGGAGAGCCACAGGCGTACGCACATAGGCAGCGCGATCAGGACCTCGAAGAAGAGGCTCATCTTCAGGATGCGGAGCACGATCCTGGGCATCGAGTCGCTTACGTTGAACGCGCGGGTCTCCTGTTGGAAGCGCAGGCGCGCCCGGAGACCGAAGCGGCCGATGACCAACAGCGCGAGGAGCGCTGTCAGCGTCATGATGCCCAGGCCGCCGATCTGCATCAGGAAGACCAGGAAGATCTGGCCGGGCAACGACCAGTGGGTCCCGGTGTCCAGGACGGCCAGCCCCACGACGCACACGGCCGACGTCGCCGTGAACAGCGCGGACACGAAGGAAGTCGATTCGCCGTCCGCGTTCATCACCGGCAGCATCAGCACCAGCGCGCTGACGACGATCACGCCCGCGAACCCCACCACGACGGCCAGGGCGGGACGCATGAAGCGGTGCCGGTTGATATCGCCGGTGCCGCCGAGACCGGGGCGACGAAGACGATGGCCCCAGGCGAGGAATCGATCCCGGAGGGAACCCAGAGTCCTCATCGGGATGACTCGCCTGGAGCCGTGTGGGTCAGGTGCACAGTGCTCGAAGGTAGCGCGTGGGACGCCGAGAAGGCCAGGTGACTCCCCCTACGGATCGACCTCTTCCCCCCGCGCCCGGTCAGGTGTGTCTGGCCCCTTCGTGGTCGACGTGTCCCTCCGGTTCGATCTGCAGTGTGGAGTGCGCCATGTCGAAGTGACCGGACAGGCACGCGTGGAGGTCGTCCAGGATCTTGCCGCAGTCCGCCAGTACCTCCTCGCGGACCACGACGTGGGCCGACATGACGGGGACGCCGGAAGTGATGGTCCACGCGTGCAGGTCGTGGATGTCGACTACTCCAGGCTGGGACAGCATGTGGTCGCGCACGACCTCCAGGTCCACGTTGCGGGGGGTGGCCTCGAGCAGGACGTGGACTGCTTCGCTGAGGAGGCGCCACGCACGGGGGACGATGATCGCGGCGATGAGGAGGGAGGCGACGGAGTCGGCTTGGTGCCAGCCGGTGGTCCAGATGACGACGGCGGCGATGATCACGCCGAGGGAGGTGAGCATGTCGCTGAACACCTCGAGGTAGGCGCCCCGGAGGTTCAGGCTCTTGTCCTTGCCCTTGCGGAGCAGCATCATGCCGATGAGGTTGCCCACCAGGCCGAAGGTCGCGACCGCGACCATGATCGGTCCGGTGACCGGTTCCGGCGACATGACCCGCTTGACCGCCTCGTACACCACGAAGGCACACAGGGCGAAGAGGATCAACGCGTTGGCCGCCGCCGCGAGGATCTCCGCCCGCTGTAGACCGAAGGTGCGCTTCGTCGAGAACGGGCGACTGCCCAGCCAGACGGCGAAGAGGGCGAGCGCGACCCCCGCCGAGTCGGCCAGGCTGTGGCCGGCGTCGGCCAGCAGGGCGAGGCTGCTGGAGAACCCGCTTCCGATGACCTGCACGACAGCGATGAACAGCATGAGGCCGAGGACGATCGCCAACCGTCCACGATGCTCATGCGCCGCGGTGCGTTCTCCATGGTCGTGACCGCTGGACACCTTGCGCCTCCGATCTGGGATAGTTCAGTCTCTACTGTTTATACACTCCAGGCTGTCGATAAAGCAAAACTTGTACAGTGGTTCCATGTTGACAACCGAGCAGCGTCTCGCCGCCATCCAGCGCCTCGGTCGGGCGTTGGGGGACCCCACCCGGTGTCGCCTTCTACTCGCGTTGCTCGATGGGCCCAGTTACCCTGGACGGCTCGCCGAGCAGTTGGGTCTCACCAGGCAGAACGTCTCGAACCACCTGTCCTGCCTGCGTGACTGTGGAGTCGTGGCGACCGAACCGCAGGGCCGCCAGGTCAGCTACCGCCTGGTCGACGACCGACTCGCCCACGCGCTGGAGGACCTGTTGTCCGTGGTGTGGGGCGACTCCGTCCCTCACCCCGGTCCGCACCGGCAGGAGAACGCGGTGGCCGACGCCGCCTCCTAGCGTTCCCCACCCCACTGCCCGGCACGCTCCCATGCCGGGACTGGGTGTTGCCGGGACCTCGGGGGTGCGCCGGGGGCGGTGTGCCAACCGATCCGATCTCGGGCGTGGCGTGGGGACGGTCCGGGGGCCGGAGCGCGCTCACGTCGTGGAGGAACCCGCCGGGCCCTCGCCGCGCGAGCCGGACACCTGTGTACGGAGTTCGAACCACACCATCCGGCCGTAGTCCCGATCGGCGGTGCCCCACCGGGCGGACAGGGCCTCCACCAGGTCCAGGCCACGCCCGTGGTCCGCGATGTCGAAGGCGTCGCGCTCCTGCGGTACGGGGACGCTGCTGCTCCCGGAGTCGCCGACCTCCACGCGCACGTGGCCGTCACCGACGATCACCGCGATGTCGAACTTGCCGCCCGGTGCTCCGGAATCGGAGTGAACGACCGCGTTGGTGACGACCTCGCTGGTGAGCAGGATGGCGGTGTCCGCCTCTGGGAGGTCACCCAGGCACCGTGCGACGAACCGCCGCGCGTGTTTCACCTGGCTCGGCAGTCCGGGAAATCGACGACGGCTCCGATGCCGGGTATCCGGCCGCGGATCGTCGTCGTTGTCGGTCTCGACCGTCTGGGGGGACGGTGGTGTCTGGCGATCACGCATTCGCTGGACACTCCCCAGGGGGCGTTGGTACGGCGCGGGCCGTGCGACGGGTTCACGAACACGCTCTGGGAGAACGGGCGGAACGGTGAACCGGTCCACGGATGCGCCTAGCGGGTTTTCTACTCACAGCAGGATACAGAAGCGGTTTCTGGTGGTCTTGGGTATCCCAGTGTCAAAGCGCGCATATCGACACACCCTGTGTCGCTGGCGACTTCGTGCGTCGTGTTGTGTCGTCGAACGGTGAGTCGCTGTCTGCCACGTTCCGCGGAGGACGGGGGCCCGGCCGGTGATCCCGCTGAGCGAAGGTGCCGGCCGGTCGGTTCACGATCGGTGGTGTTGGCGGCGGGCGGGCGGAGATGGTCAGTGCCATGACCAGGCGAGCCCCACGTGCTCGCGATCGAGGTTGTGGAAGTCCCAGTGGTAGAAGCCGGCGGGGCTGTGCTCGAGGTACTGCTCGGGCAGCGGAGCCGCGTCGGCGATCGTCGGCTCCGAGCCGCGGAACCGCCACACCCGCCGCGGGAGGGCCGGCTCGGTGAAGCAGAGGCGCACGGCGTAACGACCCACCGAGGGGCGGCCGTAGTAGCTGATCACCGGATGGGCGGGGATCTGGCTCGTGTTCTTGATGCTGTAAGACAGCCAGTGCGGTCGGTCGTCCGAGGGGTTCAGCTCGCGGGGGAGGCGTAGGACCGCGGTCAGGTATCCGCGGATGCTGGACTCGCTGCGGACCAGCTCGCATCCCGTGCCCGCGTGCAGGGTGATCGTGTCGGGGTTGGTGTCGGCGGGATAGTTGAACATCGCGCTCGCCAGGGAGACCCCCGGATGGATGGCCTGGATGCGTCGGATGGCATGTGTCTCCCGGATCACCCCTTGAGCGTCCAGGCGATACACGATCTCGTAGTCGCGCACCTGATACGCGGAGCGAATCACCGAGATGTCGGAACTCTCGGTGATCGCCGGTGGATCGGACATTGACGGTTTCGCGGAGATTCGGTGCGCACGTCGGCGCTGTTCAGTCGTTGATTTCAGGCGGGCGAACTCATCCAGCAGCCGTCCGTGTTCGCCGCCGAAGCGCAGCGCGTAGAGCTCGATGAATTCCCGCGACGGTGTGACGTGCCCATTCTCCACATTCGAGATATGGCCGGATGAATATTCCGGAATGCCGCGGGTCGTAACCCCGGCGGCGGTGCGGTATGCGCGCAGGGCCTGGCCCAGCCGGTAGTGCTCGTCGCTGTGTGGCTGCCGGTTCGACCCGCTCACCAGTGAGCCTCCTGGGAACCGAGTGCTTTGCTGCTTGCTTGCCACCTTTGCCTTATAGGCAAGCCGATGTGGAAAGCAGTGTACTTGCATTAGGGAGAACGGACAGGAACTTGGGACGGACAACTGAACAGAGGGACGACAAATCGCGAATCGCCGTGGGGGCGAGGATCGGGGAACAGGTGATCGCGCACCACGGTTCAGGCGACGGTTCTCAGAGTCCGGTCCGATACCGACGGGACGAGAGAACAGCGAGCGTCGAGTGCTCGGGAGGAGAAGACCATGGCGATAGTTCTGATGGCGATCGCATCTTTTGCCTGCGGGTTCGCCGTGGCCTGGGTCTTCGTCTGGAGCGCGGCCACATCCGCGATGAGCCGCCAATCCGACCGCAACAGTGCCCAGGTCAGCGAGCTCAACGCGCAACTACGGAGCCTGACCGAAGTGGCGGACGAGACCACGAACAACGACCTTCGCGGAGTCGGACCGGCGACATAGCCACCGACGTCGCCCTGCGAGCAGATCGAGACCGCGCGTGAACTCGACAGGGCGACAATCCAGGGGCGGGGACCGCACATCGTTCCGGTGTCCATACGGTGTGCGCCTCCCCGTCCCGCCAAGCCCGCGGCCCAGTGGGACGGTCCCGGGCGCGACCGGCCGGCATTGGTCGGCCAGGGAGGGCCAGCCGGGGAGAGGCAGGGCAGGCGTGCGCCCTGCGGCCGGTCGCTGGGGTGTCACCCACTTCGAGGCGCGTGGGTGACACCCCGCTTCCACCCCCTTGAGACGGTCGCGGTGTGGATCCTCTGCCGTTCCCGGTCGTCCGCCCGGAGCGGTCAGTCGCGGACCTCGGGGCGCCGGAGCGTCGCCCCCTGTCCACGGATGGCCTCGATTGGCCGCGGGCGTCCGATGACGTGAATACGATGGCGCCCATCCATGAATGTGATCCAGGAGTACCGTCCCTCGGGCCGTGTCGTGCGTGCAGTACGTATGGCGCTGGCCCGGCGCCGTGTGGTCATCGGCCTGGTCGTGCTCGTCATGCTGGTCGTGGCGGCATGGCTCGGGCCGATGGTGGCGCCATGGGAAGCGGGGGAGCGGGACTACGACGCCTTCCTCGCCCCGCCGTCGGCGTCGCACTGGTGGGGGACGGACAGCACCGGGCGCGACGTGTTCGTGACGACCCTGGTTGGGTTGCGGAAATCGCTGGTCCTGGGGCTGGCCGTGGCTGTTCTGTCCACCGCGGTGGCCGGCGTACTCGGGGCGGTGGCCGGGTTCTACGGCGGACTCACCGACCGGGCGTTCATGCGCCTCGCCGACCTGCTGCTCATCCTGCCGCCGTTCCTCATCCTCGCGACGCTTGCCTCACTGGCACAGGGCGGCGGGTGGGTGACCTTCGTTCTGCTCCTCGCGGGACTGCTGTGGATGGTCACGGCGAGGATGGCGCGCAGCATGACCCTGTCGCTGCGCCAACGTGACTACGTGCGGGCGGCGCGGTATATGGGCGTGCCGTCCCACACCATAGTGCTGCGCCACATCATGCCCAACCTCGCCCCGTTGCTGACGGTCGACGTCACGATGAACGTCAGTGGCGCGATCGTCCTGGAGAGCGCGTTGTCCTACTTCGGGTTCGGCCTGCGCTATCCGGACGTCTCCCTGGGCACCTTGATCGCCGACGGCTCCGCGCACGCCATCACCCATCCGTGGACCTTCGCCTTCTGCACCGGCCTGCTGGTCGTGGTCGTCCTGGCCGTGCACCTCATCGGCGACGGACTGCGCGACACCCTGGACCCGAGGACCCGCCGATGACCACCCCAGCCCTCACCGTCACCGACCTCCACGTGGGGTTCTCCCAGGGACGGGGGCAGCCGGAGGTGCGTGCGTTGCGTGGTCTGGACTTCGCCGTGCGCCCGGGAGAGATCCTGGGGATCGTGGGGGAGTCCGGCTCGGGGAAGACCACAGCGGCCCTCGCGCTGATGGGGTTGTTGCCGCAGTACGCACGCGTCACCGGATCCGTGCGACTGGGAGAGCGGGAGCTTCTCGGCCTCAGCGACGCCGAGTTCAGCGCCCACCGCGGCAAGGACATCGCCCTGGTGCCCGCCGACCCGCTGGCCGCCCTCACCCCGGTCTACGGCGTGGGCCGACAGATCGCCGAGGCGGTCGGAGTCCACGATCCCGGCCTCTCCCGCGCGCAGCGGCGGGAACGAGCCTGTGCCCTGCTGGACCGGGTCCGGTTCCCCGACCCGGAGCGCTGGTACGCGGCCATGCCGCACCAACTCTCCGGCGGCATGCGTCAACGCGCCATCATCGCGATGGCCCTCGCGCACGATCCCGCCGTGATCATCGCCGACGAGCCCACGGCGTCGGTGGACGCGTCGATGCGGGAGCACGTACTGCGGCTTCTCGCCGACCGACGATCCGAGCGCTCCTCGCTGGTGTTGATCACCCACGATCTGGGCGCGGTCAGTCGGCTCGCCGATCGGGTTCTGGTCACCTACGGAGGTCGGGCCGTCGAGGAAGGCCCGACCCACCGGCTGCTGCGACAGCCACGCATGCCCTACACCATCGGGCTGTTGGCGGCCCGGCCCCGCCTGGGCGCCAAGGAGGAGTTGGTGCAGATGCCTGGCTCCCCACCCACCACGGTCGAGGATGTTCCGGGATGTTCGTTCGTGGACCGCTGCCCGGTGGCGGTTTCCCGGTGCGGCACGGAGACCCCACCCATGACGAGTGCGGGGGAGGAGTCACGTGCCGCGTGCTGGCGGGTCGAGGAGTTCGCCGGGGCGAAGGCGACCGACATCTTCCCGTCCTCCGGTCCCGCACCACGGTCAGCGCCCCGGGGGACACCCCGGGAGCGGCGTGCGGTCCTGCGGGTCGAGGGGCTCGTCCGGCGCTACCGGTCAGTCGGGATGCCCCGGTGGTCGCCCCTGCTTCCCGGTATCCCCGAAACCGTCGCGGTCGATGGCGTGCACCTACGGGTCGGTGAGGGGGAGACGCTCGCCGTGGCCGGTGAGTCGGGTAGCGGGAAAACCACGTTGCTCCGGGAGATCCTCTCGTTCGACCGGCCGCAGCGAGGTCGGGTCGAGGTGCTGGGGCGCGACACGGGAGAGCTGAACCGGAGAGACAGGTTCGGGCTGCGGCGCCAGGTCCAGGTCGTGTTGCAGGACCCTGGTGCGTCGCTGGACCCACGGATGCGGATCCTCGACACCGTGATGGAGCCCCTTCGCACGCATCGCGGTGACGCGCTGAGGCGGGAGGGGCGCGACGTGCGTTTCGAGGACCGGGCGTTGGAGCTGCTCACCCTGGTGGGACTCAGTGCCCACGACGCCGGCCGGTACCCGGAGGACCTCTCGTCGGGGATGCGGCAGCGCGTGGCGATCGCCCGCGCGGTGGCGCTCCGTCCCAGCGTCCTGGTCCTGGACGAGCCGGTTTCTGGCCTGGACGTCTCAGTCCAGGCCGGAATCCTCGGCCTCCTGGACGGGCTCAAGGACCGCCTCGGTCTCTCCTACCTCATGGTCTCCCACGACCTCGCCGTGGTTCGCCAGGTAGCGGACCGCCTCGCGGTGATGCACCGCGGCCGGATCGTGGAGACCGGGCCAACGGACACCGTGCTGGAACGCGGGCGGCATCCCCACACCCGTGCCCTGGTTCGCGCATCCGACGACGCCCGCCCGGCGAGACCCCGGCAGCGTGACGGGAGGGAGGCGCGGGCGGACGCCGAGCCCCCACCCGACGCCACGGTGGACGGACAACACGCCCCCGCGGAGGACACCGGCTGTCGCTTCTGGTCCACATGTGGTCGTTACGCCGCACTGCCCGAGGGCTCGGCCCGCCTGTGCCGCACCGTAGTCCCCCGGGCGCCGTCCGCCGTCCCGGAGTCCGGCCACTCCGCCGCCTGCCACTACGTCCCCTAGACGAGGTCCGATCCGCCACGCGGTCGTCGGGGACCTGGAAGCGGGCAATTCATTCCTGGTTGGCGCAGTACGGCGCGATTTGGATCTAATAGGGTGGTCCGGAACGGGTGTTCACATCGTTCGGGGGACGGGCACATGGGTCGACCGGGTGCCAAGGCGGCGTCGGTAGCGGTCCTGGCCACACTGCTGGTCAGCGGATGCGGGGTCGCCGAGCTTCTCTCCGCGGATGTCCAACAGAAGGACGACCCCACCCCGGACAACCTGCCGACGGGACGGGACGTGCCGTCGACGGAGGAACCCCCGGCCCCCACCGAGGAAGAGGACGACTCGGACAGCCAGAGGGTGGACAGCGAACACGGCTGGGACGGCGGCGCCATCGAGACCACCACCGAGAGTGGCGTGACGTTCGCGGTGCCGGCGGATTGGGAGCGGTTCTCGGAAGCGGAGGTGGACACGGGCCAAGAGGCCGTCTACCTGTGGCAGGAGCCGGACGCCGTCTACATCCACGCGGAGAGTTCCGTCTTCAACATGGGCACTGGCGAGCCCGAGGCGGGGGTGACCGCGTACCTGGACGTGCTCGCCGAACTGGGCCAAAACGACCAGGATCCCGACCTGGACGCCCCCGAGGAGTTCGACGTCCCCGGTGCGGACGACGCCGTCCGGGTTGACTACGCCTTCTCCCAGCCCGGCTTCGAATCCACCGCCATCGGCTCAGTCATCGGATTCACCGCCACGACGGGCGAGCTCCTGGTCTTCACAGTCGCCGCCGACGGGGACAACGCGGTCAGCGAGCTCAATGAGGAAATCATCTCCACGCTGTTGGTGGGCGCGCCCCCGGGAGGCGGCGTCTAGACACTCCGGTGCAGGACTCCGATCGAGCCGCCCAGCAGGGCGCCGCTGGCAGAGGTCGCGATCATGGTGACCCCGATGCTCGTGTTGGATATCTGCATCAGCACCGGGACGCTCAGCAACCCGTACACACACGTCGTCACGCAGCACGCCCCCAGGACGGCGTACACGGGGCCGACCGCGGAACTGCAGGTCAGGCGCACGTGTGAGAACGCGGCCACAGCCCCGACTCCGCCGATGACCCCGACGATCAGCCCGAAGGTCCGGAGGGGGTTGTCATCGACCCGGTAGGAAACATCGATCAGGGAGAAAAAAGCGATCGCGGCGACGAGATAGCCGAAGAGGGCGATCAAACCATTGATTAGCGTCCCAATGAGGAATCGCTTCACGACAAATATCCTGAGGGGATTTCGAGGGTCGATGTACTTGACGGTCCGGTCGATTGTCGACAATTGTCAGTAGGTGGCGCGTCGAGTGATTGCGCTGTGTAGGGCCCCTCGCGCCAGCGGGTGTGTCACGACCGCCGTATCGCGGGCGTTCGTGAATAAGTGGCCCTTTCGTCACGCACAGTCTAACCATCCTCTGTGTGGTGTTCGGCGCGTCGACACGTTCGTGATGGGTGACTATTCCACAGGTGTCGTGCTGATTTCCGGATAATGGAGTTTCGCGGGAAATTCGCCGTCGTCCTGGTTCGCGGCTGGGCGCACCGAAAGCGGAACCCCGCAGGACACGGGGCGCGGTCGATCATGTCTACGACTGGTGGCTTCCGTCGTACGTGGATGACGGGTCGCGTGGTACACACGACACCGACCGCTTTTGGCCAGGCGGATCGGCCTAGGAGTCTCCCCGACAGGAGGGCAGGGGCATGGGCACGTGGTGACCGGTGGGGGAGGCACTGAGGTACCACGCGTCGGTGGTGACGGACTCACTGGTGTGCTCGCCGTACTGTGCGCCGATGGGGATCATGCGCCAGTACACGGTGCCGCCCATCGTGTGCTCGGAACCGGATCGTTCCCGCACGGTCTGCCACACCTGGGCGCCCTCGCGGACGAGTTGGCGCCAGGCGTCGTCCGTTGGGTCGTGATCGAGCATGGTCTCCCAGAAGTGGCGGAACACCCCGGTGGTTCCGGGGTACCGCCGCAGGAAGTCCTCGCCCAGCTCACGCTCAGCGGCGTCGGTCAGCGGGACACGAACCGTGAGTGTGCGAACCTGTTGGGCCGTGGCGTCGTTGGCCGTGTCCGCACCCAGATAACGCACGTGGCCGCCACTGGTGATTCCGAACGGCATACGGTGGTCGAGCGATCCCCCGTAGGCGTGCTCGGCGTGAAGGCGGATCGAGCGCAGCGTGCCGTCGGAGTCCCGTTCCGCCTCGATCCCGGCGGTCCAGTCCAGGCTGCCCGCGCCCCCGACTCCCAGGATGACCTCTCCCTGCGCGCTCAGGGAACCGCTTATGCTGTGCCCCTCGCGCAGAACGGGGTCCGCCGTGCGGTCGTCCCGGCTCACCACACGTTGGCCGTTGGCCTCCAGAGCGGCCCCCAGACCCATCCCGATGTCCACGGACGCCTCACCGCCGGGCACGGCGTCGAGACGCAGGCCCGTGCTGGTCGCGGTGGTCCCGTCGACGCGCAGTTCCTCCGAGGTGAGTCGGATGTCCGGTGTCGGGAGCTCGGGCGCGGTCCCGGTGGCACGACGCCACCACTGACGCGCGGGGTCGGCACCGATCGCGTCGTCGTTGAGCGTCTCCTCGAACGCGGTGGCCTCCTCGCCCTCGTCCGGTCCGAAGGTCCACACCATCCCGTGGCCCCACCGATAGGCGCCCTCCGCTTGGGCGTGCCAGCCCAGCCGGCTGCCGGCCTTCCCGTTGCCAACCGTCCCTCCGGCACCGACCCCCGCACCCACCTCGTCGGTCCAGGGCTGCGCCGTGTACCACACGCTTCCGTCAGCCCACTCGGTGCGGGTGACGGCCGTGTCCCCCCGATAGTGCACGAGGGCCTGCGCCCGCACCCAACGCCGTTGTTCGGCCGTGTGCCGTGGACAGGCGGCGGCCACCTCTCCTGAGACACCCGGATCACTCGGGGCACAGTCCTCCGTCGATCCTCCCAAGGCCACACAGAACGCCCGCCGAACATGCTCCGACACGGTCCCAGCCACTCCCGTCACCGGGAGCATCGCGACGATCACCACCCCCAACGCGACCACCACGGCGTACTCCACCAACCACCCACCTCGGTCACCCATCGCACCCCCAGGGACAGCGGCGACGAGCCCAGCATCCCCCCATGGCGAAACCCGCCACCAGAGCCCCAGGACCCATCTTCACGCAGGTCCCGGACCTGGGCTGTGGCAACGCTATGGGTGCTGTTGTCCTCGCTGTAGCGGGTCGAAGCGCACCCCCACCGGTCGGATGTGGAGGAATCCTGATGGGGGTGGAGAAATCCTGGTGGGGGAGGTGTGGGAGGTGGAGGGGGGTTAGCCCGCGCAGATGTGGCGGGCGACCTGGAGGTCGCGTTGGATGGCGCGCACGCCGGCGTCGAGTTGCGGGAGGGTCTGACTGAGGTAGGCGGCGCGGGCTCGGGCGGCTTTGCGGGTGGTGGGGAAGCCGTCCCGGGGGCGGTCGCAGCGGCCGATGATGACGCCGGCGACGATGAGGGCGATGCCGGAGATGTAGGGCGGCCAGGGGAAGGAACCCAGGTCGAAGAGCTGTAGGTTCCCGCCCAGCAGCACGAGGCCGACTCCGATGATGATGAACGCGATCCGGATCGGGTGCAGCCAGCGCCACAACCACACCGAGCGCTCCGCGGCCTCCAGCTCCTGCTTCGCGTCGTGCAGCCGGAGTTCCCACTGACGGCGCTGGTCGCCCAGGGACGCGACGATGTCGGTCGTCGCCCAGATCGCGGCGGCCCGGCCGGCGGCACGTTCCCCACCCGCCGACTCGACGGATCGCCACAACACGTCCGACCACTCCTGGGCGTTGTGGTCACTGAACGACGGCTGAGTGATCATCTCGGGGTGGAGCAGGTAGGTGAGCACCATCGCCGTGTTCACGGCACGTTTCTGGTTGCGCCATCCGGCGAGCTGCTCAGCCATCCGAGCGAGGAATTCCTCCGCGGCGTCCTCGGCCTCGCGGAGCTGTTCGGTGAGCCGGCGCAGGTCGGTCTGTCCCTCGTGCATCGCCAGCGTGCGCAACACCTGTGGTCGGGCCAGCAGCAACAGCTCCCCGGCCGTCCGGTCCCCGGTCACTACCCGGTCGGGATTGCTGAACAACTGTGCCAGCCCGGCGACGGAGGCGTCGTGCCCGCGGAAGACAGGTGGTAGCTGCGGGTTGGCCTGCACGATGAAGGACGCGACCGCGAGGTTGATCTCGTCGGGTCGGCGTCGGAACAGGGACCGGTCGACGGTGGTGTCGTTCAGGTCGTCCATCAGCCAGGCGCCCAGCGTGGCCAGCTCCTCCGCCGACCCGAACAGTCGCGCCGCGGCCTTCCAGTCGCGCTGCATCTCCGCCGCCAGGCTGCGCGGGTCGGTGAAACGCATCCCGTTGAAGTGGAACGGGGGAACATCGGACGTGCCGCGCTGGCGAGAGCTGCCGCCGTCCAGCGCCGCGCGCGACACCACGGGATAGACGGACTTGGGCGACGGTGGGGTAGGTGGCGCGGTGAGCGGGAGCTCGGGGGGAGGGTATGTCGGGGGGCTCTCGACCCGTGTCGGGCCGATACCAGCGACGGAGCCCTCGCCGTGTTCTACAGGAGGCGCGGGTGACATCACCGCGGTCTGCGGCACGCTGTTGACGGGGGACACGAGGAGGGTCAGGAGGCGGGCCGCGTCCGGACGCCGCTCGGGATCCTTCTCCAACGCGGCGCGAACCGTGGAGGCCAGCGGCTCCTCCAGCGCCCCGATGTCGGGCGCGCCAGTGAGAACCCGAGTGATGCGGGCCGCCTGGGTCGGTCCCGGGAACGCTTCCCTGCCGGTGCCCGCGAACACCATCGACGCCCCCCACGCGAACACGTCCACGGCGGGGCCGAGTCGTGCTCCCTCCAACTGCTCGGGAGCCATGTAGCCGACCGTGCCGACCACCCCGCTCGCGGTGACCGCCGTCGCCTCCAGGCCGCGGGCGATTCCGAAGTCGATGACGCGTGGTCCGTCCGCCGCCAACATGATGTTGTCCGGCTTCAGGTCCCGGTGGACCACCCCGGCCGCGTGAATCGCCGCGAGCGCCGTGGCCGTCGACACCGCGAGCCGGTGGAGCGCGTCCCCGGAGCGGGGGCCCTCGTTCACCACCGCCGTACTGAGCGTCGGGCCGTCCACGTACTCCGTGGCGATCCAGGGCTGGTCGGCGTCAGGGTCCGCGTCCAGGATCGGGGCCACGCAGAACCCGCTGACCTTTCGGGCCTGCGACAGCTCCTCGGCGAACCGGCGGCGCATCGCGGGGTCAGAGGTCATGCTGGTGTGCAGGACCTTGACCGCGGCGCGTTGACCCTCCTCGTCCACCCCGAGGAAGACCTCACCGAAGCCGCCCCGCCCCAGCAGCTCGACCGTCCGGTACGGCCCCACCTGGCCGGGTCCGACG
Organism: Spiractinospora alimapuensis; assembly: GCF_018437505.1. Classification (NCBI taxonomy): domain Bacteria; kingdom Bacillati; phylum Actinomycetota; class Actinomycetes; order Streptosporangiales; family Nocardiopsidaceae; genus Spiractinospora; species Spiractinospora alimapuensis. Next base: position 5,067,940 of record NZ_CP072467.1, read on the forward strand.
ACCTGCGGGTCGGTCTCGTGGACCTCGTCACTGCCTTCCGCCACGATCGCTCCTCGGTGACCCGGGTTTTCGTCGGGACACTATGGCACGCGGTGACGGACGAACTCCACTTGAGTCGCCGGGTGGGGCCAAGTTCGCGATCGATTAGTCGTCGTATTCGACCTGGAGCCGCGGTTGGCCGTCGGCGCAGGTGATCGTGTACTCGACCTCCTGGCCACCGCCCTCGAACTCCACTTCGGCGTCGTCGTCGGGCCCCGGGTCGACGTCCTCCACCCAGAACCCCTGGGCGGCGACCCACCACACGAGCTCGGCCCGTCCGTCGGTGCAGCGTGCGAGCACCGTGCCCCCGTCCTCGGAGAAGAGGGCGCTGCCGTCGTCCTCTTGGGCGTCGGCGTCGTCGGGAACCTCGGGGAGCTGTCCGGACGGGAGCTCTTCAGGAGGCTCCTCGCTCTCCGGTGCGGACGGGTCGTCCTTGGCTTCGTCACCTCCGTCGCCGTTGTTCTCGGCGCGCTGGAGCTCCGCGGCGACCTCGGCGTCCGACATGGGCTCGCCCGGGCCGGTGAGAGACCCACCCTGGACCAGGAGCACAGCGGTGATTCCGGCCGCGACGGCGACGATGGCGGCGGCGACCCACCCAGCGATGACGATTCGTGACTGCATGCCCATCAGAGTTCCTCACCAGAGACTAAGACCAGGCTAAGAGGTCCCTAAGTCGGAGTTCAGGACCCAACCTTGGGCAACGCGCCCTCGCGGAGTGGGGACCGGGCCACAGCACTGACTCCGAGGTTCCGACGCCGCCGGCGTGATCCCCACCACGTGCCACGCGGCGGGCCGCGCGGATGTGGATCGGTCCGGAAGTGACGCGCTCACCGGACAGAGAAGCGGTCTGTCGGCGCTATGACCAGCTCTTCCCTGGCGATCATCCTGGCCACGCGACGGACGGCGGCGCTCGCGTACCGGTGATCCCTACGTACATTGGTACCCGTGGCGCAGCTTCTACTGATCGAGGATGACGCACGAGTCCGCACCGCGTTGATCCGTTCCCTGACGGACCTGGGGCACCAGGTGACGTCGGCCCCGGACGCGATGAGTGGCCTCCGCGGCGCGGTCGACGATCCGCCGCACCTCGTCGTGTTGGACCTGGGACTTCCCGACCTGGACGGCAGCGAGATGTTGCGCATGTTGCGCGGAGTCAGCGCCCTGCCCGTCATCATCGCCACCGCCCGCGACGACGAGGAGGAGATCGTCCGGCTCCTCGGAGCCGGAGCAGACGACTACCTGGTGAAACCCTTCACCGCACGTCAACTCGACGCCCGGATCCGGGCCGTGCTACGGCGAAGCGCCCTCGCCGAGCCCACGGTGTCGACCGTGAACGTCGGCCCGCTGACCATCGACCCTCGGGGACGGGATGCCCGCCTCGGGGAGCGGACCCTGGACCTCAGCCCGCGCGAGTTCGATCTCCTGCACTACCTCGCCGTCCGGGTGGGAGAGGTCGTCAGCAAACGTGAGCTGCTGCGGGAGGTGTGGTCCGAGCCCTACGGCGGGGCCGACAAGACGGTGGACGTGCACGTCGCGTGGCTTCGCCGCAAGTTGGGGGAGTCCGCGCAGCGACCACGCTTCCTGCACACGGTGCGGGGTGTCGGCATCAAGTTGCTGGCACCCCCCGACGACACCGTCGTGGGGCCGGCGTGAGGCGCCGACTCACACTGCTGGTGGCCGCGACGGTCGCCCTCGTCATCCTGGCCTTCGCCCTCCCCATGGGTCTGTTGCTGCGCAACGCGGCGGTCGAACAGAACCTCAGCCGGGCCTCCCAGGACGCCGAGGCCCTGACCGCGCTCGTGGCCACCGCGGACCGGACCACCGTTGAGGCGTCGGTCGCGCAGGTGAACGCGACCGGGGAGTACCCCGTCACCGTCTTCTGGCCCGACGGCACCATCCAAGGAGAGGAAGCCCCCCGATCCCAGGCGGTGGACCTCGCCGCGACCGGTCGCAGTATCACCGCGGAGGCGCCGGACGGGCGGGAGATCCTGTTCGGTGTCCAGGGGCCGGACGGCGACATGGCGGTCATCCGGTCCTACATCTCCGACGATCAGCTCGCCGCCGGAGTGGGACGTTCCCTGGCGATCGTCGCCGTGCTCGCGGTGGCCCTCCTGGGCTTCGGCCTGCTGCTCGCGGACCGGGTCGCCCGCCTACTCATGGAACCCTTGGGAGAGCTCGCCTCAGTGTCGCACCGACTGGGCGCGGGAGAACTGGACGCCCGGGCCACCGTGACCGGCCCGCCCGAACTACGCGAGGTGGGTTCGGCGCTCAACGGCCTGGCGGGACGCATCCGTGACCTCCTCGCCCTGGAACGCGAACGCGTCGCCGACCTGTCCCACCGCCTCCGCACCCCGCTCACCGTGTTGAAGCTGGAAACGGAGTCAATCCGGAACAGCGAGGAACGCGAATCGGTGGAGACGGCGGTGGCCGACGTCGAACGCGCGGTCAACGCGGCGATCAACGCCGCCCGCTCCCCACGCCCGACCGACGGCGCGAGTGACGCCGCCGCCGTGGTCGCCGAACGCGTGGAGTTCTGGTCCGCCCTCGCCGAGGAGACAGAGCGCCACGTCCAGTCCGATCTCGCCCCCGGGCCCCTCATGGTGCGGGCCAGCGGCGAGGAGCTGTCGGCGTCCATGGACGCCTTGCTCGGCAACGTCTTCGCCCACACGCCGGACGGCACCGGTTTCTCCGTCCGCCTGTCCGCCCGCACCCAAGGCGGCGCCACCATCGAGATCACTGACAACGGCCCCGGATTCCCCGACGAACACGTCACCGAACGCGGCCACAGCCAAGGCGGATCCACCGGTCTCGGCCTCGACATCGCCCGCCGCACCGCCACCAACTCCGGTGGCGAAGTCACCCTCGGCACCGGCACGGGCGGCCACGGAGCCCGGGTCACCATGGAACTCGGCCTCACCACGGAGCGGGGGTAACCTCCTCAGCCCTCCTCGCCTGGGGACCGGCTGGTGTCAGGCGGCTTCGGGCACCCTCCACACGGCGGGTGTTGCGGCCGTGGGGCCGAACCACTCGCGCAGGACCCGCGCCCATGGGTTCGCCGGTACGTCGGGGTTGAGTACGGCGGTGGCTACGCAGTACTTACTGAGGCGGATGGGGTGGGCGCCCAGGGAGCGCATGAGACGGTCCACGGGGTTGCCGGGTTTGGTGGCCTTCGTCTCGACGACGACCATGGGGCCGGCGGCGACTCGCCGGTCGCCCGAGGAGCACACGAGGGCGGTGTCGCAGGTGACGCGAGTGCCGGCGGCGCGGTCGATCAGCGTGTGTCGACGGTACTCGGTGCGGGCGCGGGCGGCCAGGTGTTCTGGGACCTCGACACCGTAGGCCGCGTCGAGCACCTCGGCCACGAACTCCTGGGCGCGGGCGGTGAGGCGGTCGGCGTCGTCCATCGCGTAGGACATCCGCCGCTTCACCGTGGACTCACGGGCGCCGCGTAGTTTCACCTCGAAGGAGCAGTCGCCGGTGTCCAGGTATGCGCGGGTGCGGATCTTGAAACGGCGTCGGCGGCCCTGGCGGTGTTGGTGGTAAGTGAGCAGGGACGGGGTGTCGAAGTAGGTCGAGCCGTAGCGGAAGTGGCGCTGGCCGTCGATTGCCAGGCACGCCCACTCCGGCCGCTGCGCCAGGGCGGACAGCAGGTGGGCGTGGGTCGCCGGGGCGATCAGGTACTTGGTGTCCACACGCGTCTGCAGGCCTGCCCGGTCGTTGATCTCCTCCAGCCCCACGCCGGGCAGCGTGTCCAGGGACAGTGACGGAACACGGCGACTCACCGGAAACGCTCCAACGGCTGGGTGTGCCCGTACGCGGGGGACGGGGCGGCCAGGGGGCGGGCTTCCGACTGTTCCTGGGCTGTGGCGGATGGGGCGGCCGGTACGGTACCGGTGGCCTGGGGGCGTGGCACCCGGAATCGGACGTCAACACGCATCGTGTCCCGCACGTAGTCCACCATGCTGACGTCGACGCGCAGAATCTCCCCACCCAAGCGTTGGCGCAGGTCGGCGCGGAGGGACGCGTCGTCGTGGTGCACGGTGTCCAACATGAGAAGCCGCCGTTCCATGCGGCGTCCCACCCGCGGATGGTCGGCGACGAACATGGTGGCCAGCAAGAGCAGGTTGAGTCCGAGCATCAGTAGGGGCATCGAGGATCCGATGCCGTTCACCAACCCCAGGGCAAGGGCGACGAAGAAGTAGCCGACCTCGCGGTGGTTGATCTCCTCGGAGCGCAGCCGCAGGATCGACAACACCCCGAACAGTCCGAACGCGACCGCCATCCCCACCTGTTGGCTCATCATCAGCGCGGACGCCGTGAACACACCCACGTTCAGCGCGATGTAGGCGAGCATGAGGTCGGGGCGGTGGTGGCGCCGGTAGTAGATAGCGGCGGACAGAACGGCGATCGAGAACAGATTGATCGGCACCGCCAACAACAGCGCCACGGTCACGATGTCCTCCAAGTCGAGTGAGCTTGCCGGTGAACATCGTGAACGCTACGAGCCGCGGGGTTAAGCGCCGACTAAGACACCTATAAGAAAACCGCCCGTCACTTCCCGGTGTTGTCCCGTTCGGTGTGCGGGCGCGGGTCCCACGCCGCGAGCGACCGCACCACGTCGTCCAACGGCGCGTGCACGTTGCGTTCCTCGATCCGCAGCGCCCTGCGGGAGTGGACATGACGTTCCCGCTGCCCTCGGTCGAGGTCAGCGCGCGCCGCGTCCGTCAGGCCGATCCCCAGAAAACACCGGGACGAGTTCTTTCCACGAGCGGAGGGCGCCGTCAGAACCAGGGACTCCACCCCTTCCCACGTCACCCAGATCCCCCGTCCGGAGAACACCACGCCCGGATAGGCCCGCGCCGTGCGTACCCAGATCCCCGAGGAGTCCGCGGCCAGCAACGGGGCGGCGCGCACCCACTGGACGATGAGCACCACGGACGCGGCCACCAGGAGCGACGCCACCGTGTGATAGCCGAGGGTCCAATCGCGTCCAACCGGGGCGGCGTCCGGTTGCACAGACGCGTAGAGCAGCATGAACACCCCGCCCGCTGGCCACAGCAGGGTCGTGGCCAGCGGACGCAACGCGGGCCACACACGCACGGGTCGGTCACGCGGGATCGACGCCACAGGACGTGCGAGTGTCGGGCCGTCAATCGCCACCTGTTTCGCCTGGGTCTCCACGGCCGCCCGCCGACGGCCCAGGAGCACCATCAACGACGCTGTCAGGGCCATGAGTCCAATCGCGGCGGGCAGGCTCCAGGCAGGAAACACGGGTCCTCCTCGGACGTGGTCACTCCGCCGACGAGATCGCCCTGCGGAGCCCTATCAGGACCGCGGCGGCGACCCCGAGCGTAATCGCCAGCGCCACGGACATCCCTCCCAGCGGATACCCACCGGACGTCGGGGCGTCATGGGCCGCGGTGACCGCGAGGGCCGCACCGTCGTCCACGAAGACGAGTGTCCCGGCGCTGTCCACCGCCGGCGCGGTGGGCGCCACGAGTTCGGTCTCCAGCCCTGGACTGGGGTAGGAGGCCGCGTCGGAGCCGCCTCCGGCGATCACCTCTGGGGAGCCGGAGCCCGCGTGGCGCAGCACCCGTCCCGAGCCGCTATCGGTCACGTACAGAATCTCGCGGGGACCCACGGCCAGTCCTGTCGGTGTGAACGTTCCCGGGACGTCGTCGGTGTCGAACATCGTCGACGGGCGGCCCGACGCCGCGACGCGCACCACGATGTAGGCCGAACCGGTGTCCACGGTCGCGTACACCATGTCGGAGTCCGGGCCGGTGGCGAGCGCGATGATCCGTTCGTCGGGGCCCGCCAGGGCGTGGGTGGTGAACGGCATGAGCATGCCGTCCTCGGACAGGGTGTACACCTCGCGCTGACTGGCGAAGTAGGTGTCATCGCCGTTGCCCGCCAGGTGCAGCAGCCGTGGTGGGCCGGCGCCCTCCTCCAATGCGGAGAATGTCATCCCGATGGCGAGCGACCGTGGCGTCCCGTGCTGGTCGATCCGGTACAGCGTCCCGTCGTTGAGCACGTAGCGGTAGGAGTCGCGGCCAGCGACGATGGAGGGAACCTCGTCCCCGTCCGGCACGGACACGGCGTCTCTCTCGTCCCACAACAGGGAGCCGCCGTCAGACCCGGTGAACTCCACGGTGCCGCGGGAGCCGAGGGGACTGAGCGCACCTGTCTCGGTCACCGTCATCGCCGTCACCGAGGCCAGGCTCGTGTCCTCACGTATCGACAGGACCGTGCCCGCCCCGTGACCGTTGTCGTTGACCTCGAGGCGGCCGGGGGCCGCCAGCCGTATGGGGTCGGTCGCGACGTTTTCGCGCAACTGCCACGCCGATCCGGTGTCGTCACTGACCACCAGTCCGCCACCCAGCCCGTGGGCTACCGTGTCGCCGGTGACCGTGGGGTGCACGACGGGCGGTCCGTTCTGGGGGACGGCGACGAGGCCGCTGTCCCCGACCGCGTACACCGTGCCCTGCTCGTCCACCGCGACATCCCGGGCAACGGTGTCCTTCTCCTCGTAGGGAACGCCCAGCTCCCACCCCGAGGAGGGGTAGAGGGTGCGGGACGCGGAGCCGTCCTCGACGGTGACGACGGCGTCCCCCGTCGCCGCGTATAGGACGCCGTCCGGTCCCACGTCCAGCCCCGTGACGGGCCCGGGCAGGGCCGCGGTGACGGAGTCGATGTCGGCGGAGTCGGGGTCGATCTCGTGGATCTCGCCGGACGTGGACCCCACGAACAGGGTGTCCTCGTTCGCGGCGAGGGTCAGTTCATCGCCCGCGGGAGCCAGTTCGCCGCCGGGGACGAGCGTCTCGATCTCGCCTTGGTCGATCCTGTGGATCGCGCCCGCCTCGTCGCTGACGAAGGTGCGGTCAGACGTCGCAGACGCCACGTCCTGGGGCTGGTCGATGGGGGTCTCGGCGGCGCGCTCCCCGTCCTCGGGCGTGCCGGGCTCGCCCGTCCCCGCCAGGACGCTCTTCGATCCAGCGGCGTCCACCTCGAAGACGAGGGAGGAGTTGGAGTCGGCGACCACCACGACCCCGGTGTCGCGCGCGGCCACACCGGTCACGTTCGGTGACGGAACATCGTCGAAGTCGGCCCACTGCGTCAGGGGCACGACCTCGGGCAGGGTGACGGATCCGTCCGACCACGCGGGGGCCGCCGGCAGACCGGGGGTCACGATCACGGAGGAGAGGAGTGAGAAACCCATAGCTGCGCGCAGTGTGCGTTTCATGACGCATCCTCGCTTCTTCCGTTGTTTCGCGTGCACAAGAATGCCACCGTGCACGGCGATTGCCAATGAATCTGTCCGCTATTGGTCGGCGCTGCCCCATGCTGAGCCGCCTGGATCCGCCGGTGCGGAAGGTTCGCGGCGACCACTCGCAGCGGTCTCACCGGCCGCTGGCGGCGGCCTTCCGGCGAACGACCAGGAGGAGCCCGGCCGCGGCGCCGATCACCGCGACCGCCGCGAGCGACATGGTCAGCATCGACTTCGGTCCGCCGATGGCGGGAGCGTTGGACGCGTTTGGAAGCATGTAGACGGAGCTGTTCGCGTGGAACACGAGGTTGCCCGCAGCGTCCACGGCGGGCGCGGCGGGGGATCGCAGTGTCGTCTCCAGGGCTGGAGTGGCTTCTGTCGACGATGGGTCCGCCGGTTGTTCCTCGCTTCCAGCGATGACGGCGGGCTCCCCGCCCAAGGTGGGGGTGTAGCGCACTATGCGCGAGGACCCCTGGTCGGTCACATAGAGTTCCCCGTTGGGCCCTACCGCCATTCCGTTCGGCGTGAAATCACCGGGGATATCGTCGCCATCGAATACGTCGCTGGGTTGACCACCAGAGTCGATCTTCTGGATCGTGGTAATCGAGGCCGTCTCGACCGCGACGTACACGCTGGCGTCACGTTGGTCGACGGCCAAGGCGAGAATCTCGCCGTCCAGGCTGGTCTCGTCACTGAAGAACGGTGAGAGGAGCCCGTTGACCTTCATCCGGTACAGCCGGCGCTGATCCGCGACGAGGAACTCGTCAAGGTAGCGCGCCATGTGGCTCAGTTCCGGAGGGGCGGCGAACGTGTCCGATTCGGCGACACCATGGGGGATGGACGACTGGTACTCTCCCTCGATGAACCTGTGAATCACTCCCCCGGCGAGCACGAAACGTGTGCCGTGCTCACCGCCGACGATCGATCCGCTCGGTGAGGGGGCTCCGGCGACCTCCTCCGGGAACGTGATCGTCGCCCATTGACGGGACGCGGAGAAGTTCGTGACGCCCTCGGAGCTGAGCACACTGACCTCCCCGTCGGATCCGATGGTCATGGAACTGACATCCGCGCGGATTTCGTCGCCCAGTGCGACGAGCGCGCCGGCGGTGGCTTCCTCGGGAAGCGTGAGTTCGACGTCATCCCGGGAGGAGAAGAGGATCGGATTCGATTCCTGGCTGGACGTGACCTGGTAGGCGGTGTTCTCGTGAGCCGCGACGACTGTTTCGGAGCCCTCAGCGGTCGCGACCGCGTGTCCCCTGATGGTCGGACGTACGAAGGTGATGGCGGAGGGCGGGACGACCACCAAGCCGTCCTCACTCGCCGCGTAGACGGTCGCGTCGGAGCCCACCGCGACGTCCATGAACTCGGCCGACGACGGGAACGCACCAACCTCGACCAGAGTCTCGGCGATGGTCACACCGTCGACACGCACCACCGCGGTCCCCTTGGCGACGTAAATCTCGTCCCCCGGCCCAACGTCCAGCCCATTCACGTGCCCGCCGATCTCGTAGGTTTCCACGATCGTGACCTCGTCGCCGGAGAACTCGACCTCGTGCACCTCGCCCCGATTGGTGCCGACGTACAGAGCCGACGGCCCCGTGGCGAGTGAGATGACCTCCCCGGACACGACATCGTCGTCAGCGGAGATCACCGTGGAAGCCTGATCGTGCTCCACCGCGTGGACCGCGCCGTCGCCGTCGGCGACGTAGGTGATGCCGTCATCGCCACGTGCAACGGCGCTGGGCTCTGTGATCGGAGTGTCAACCACTGGCCCCTCGTCGTCACTGGCGCCCGCCTGACCGGTACCGATGACGGTCGTGGCCTCACCCGAGGAGTCCACTTCGTACACCGTGTTTTCTCCGGGCACGGCGATGACCGCCGTGCCGTCGGCACCGACGTCGATCGCTCCGATGTCCGACTCGCCAACGTCACCGGGCACGTCGTCCTGGTCAACGAGGAGAGGGGTCATCTCCGGCGCCGCGTAGGTGTCGGCGAACGCCGGAGCGGCCGCCGGTCCGGTTCCGAGCACACCGAGCAGGGACAAGCCAACGATCATCGGGAAGACGCGGCGCATGGACCAGCCTCGATTCGCGGGATTCCCGCTTAGGATGCCACCACGGCCTAATGACTGCCAACAAAAACGGCCATTAGTGGACACGGGGTCGCACCGTGACGCCCAGCGCACGGCGGTTCCCCGATGGCGCCGCTTCTGCCTCGGGTGCGGTCGGGTACCCGAGGAGCCGTGCGGCGGACGTCCGCTACCAGCCGCCCGGGTCCGGCACGTCCTCGCAGGCTTCCCGGTGGGGGTTGAAGTCGCCGTCGGCTTCGTAGCACAGGGGAGTGCGGTAGAGGAGCCCCTGGTCGACGACCTCTTCGGGGGCGTAGCTGAGCGCGCCCTGAGTGGGGGCGTCCGGAAGGACGACCGTGAACTCCTGGACCGGGTCGTCCGGAGTGAGGACGGCCAGGTCGGTCTCCTCCGCGGGGCGCAGCAGCGAGTCCTCGGCGACCCCGACCGGGTCGACGCCGCCGGGATGGGCGTAGTGGAAGAAGTCCTGGGATCGAACCGTGTACTCGCCCTCGTCAGGGAGGTACTGGCTGGTGAAGGCGATTTCGACGTCGTCGCCCTCGGCGCGCGTCTCCCCGGCGGTGAGTGCGGCGACCCCCGCCCCGTCCACCACGACGAGGAAGGTCGCGCCGTCCAGACGGGTGTAGCTGAGCCCGGCCGCGTTGCCGAAGGGGTCGACGGCGACGCTCGGTGCGGAGTCCTCCTCCGACCCGGACGCGGGGGCGGCCTCAGCGACACCCGACGTTGTCAGAGCGTTGACCGCGTATCCGCCGACGCCGGCGCCGAGGATCGCGCCCACCCCGGCGAGGGCGAGCAGCCCTATGGTCAGTGGTCGAGGCACAGCGACTCATTCCTCCATCCAGTCCACGGTCGGAGAACCGTCCGTGGGACACGGTGACGTCTACCCGCAGTTGTCGAGATCGGCCTCATCGCCGTGGAACGGTTGGAAGTCACCGCCCACCTCGTAGCAGAGTCCCATCGGTGGGAACCCCGTCTGGCCCGGTGCGTAGTCCGAGCCCTGCAGCCGCACCACTCCCCGCTCTGGGGCGTCGGGCACGGTGAACCTGATGGTCTGCGAACCCGACCACGCGTCCACGTCGCCCGTCAGCGCGCCCTCGGCGGCGTTGGCCGGCCCGTCCTCGGTCAGGACATGGAAGTTCTGCCCGGTGAGCAGCCCGGTGAGCGCGCTCTGGTAGGTGGCGAGAGCGGTGAACTCCACGCCGTCGTCGGTGGACTGGGCGTCGACCATCTGCACGACCCAGACGGGCTCGTCGTCCTCGCCCAGTACGATCGTGTCGTCGCCGTCGATGGCGCTGACCTGGTAGCCGTTGACCTCGGCCGGGAGTCCACTGGCGTCGAACGGCTCCTGCCCCTCCGGCGCGTCCGCGGAAGCGTCGGGGGCGGGCTGCTCGTCGGCCACGGCCTCGGCGGCGAAGGGCCCCACGTCATACATCGCGTAGCCAACCGAGGCCGTGCCCAGCACCAACGCGCTCACGGCGACGACCAAAGCCGGCATGCCGCTGGACGTGGGGGCCTGGGGTGGGGCCGGGATCTCGGTCCAGTCCCGGGCGAAGAGCTGGCCGAGGGCCTCGTCCGCGGCCACGGGTTCGGTCAGGTCTCCCTCGGCCCACAGGGCGTAGACCGCCGACAGCGCCTCGGTGGCGCTGGGGCGACGTTCCGGGTCCCGGCTCAGCGCGGCACGTACCAACGGGCGCAGGGATTCGGGAACGCCGTCCAGGATGGGCGCCTCTTCGGTGACCCGGTAGGCGAGGATCTCCGGAGCGCCGGTTCCGAAGGGTTCCCTGCCGGTCGCGGCGAACGCCACCAACGCGCCCCAGGCGAACATGTCGCCCGACGGGCCGAGTTCCGCCCCGCCGTAGGCCTCCGGAGCGATCCATCCCGGGGTCCCGGCCACGCCCCCGGTCGCGGTCAGGGTGTCGTCGTCGGCCGCGCGGGCGATACCGAAGTCGAGAACCTTGGGCCCGTCCGGAGACAGGATCACGTTCCCCGGCTTGAGGTCGCGGTGGACGACACCCGCGGCGTGCGTGGCGGCGAGAGCCTCCGCCGTGCCGGCGGCCAACCCGAGCAGCATCGGCCCCGTGAGGCGACCCCAGTCCTTGGTGTACTGCCACAGCGTCGGGCCGGGAACGTACTCCGTCACCAGCCAGGGCCGCTCCGCGCGAGGGTCGGAGTCGAGGACACGCACGGTGCAGCGACCGCGTACCCGATCGAGCACCAGGGCTTCGCGGGAGAACCTGGCCCGGAACTCGTCACTGCGGGCGTGCGTGGCGTGGACCATTTTCACCGCAACGCACTGGCCGGTGCGGTCCGCCGCGGCGTACACCGTGCCCATGGCGCCCGAGCCAAGGCGTCCCACGACCCTGTATGGCCCGACACGGGCCGGGTCGTCACCGGACAAAGGGCGCAGGTCCGTCGGGACGGCACCACGGGTAAACCGAGAAGAGGGGGGCATGGATCCGCTTCGCAGACGGGGACAACTTCAGGCAGTTTACGACGATGCACATGCCCTCGAAGACCGTTTTGGTCGATTCGATCGGGGTTATGAAGGCATGATCACCGTGAGCGTCGTTTCGGGGCGGTGTAGATCACATTGGGCGACGGTGATGTGGCCGCTGGGTCACGGTTGGCGCCGCGTTTCGGTCGCTTCCCGCACAGAGGTTCGGCTCCCGCCCATGGGTGGGGGCCGGGTAGTCCACTGTGACCTGCGTCGACGGACAACCTGGTGGCGGGCCCCGAGGAGCTGCTCGGCGCGTCCGCGCCGATGATGGGGCCGGTGTGGTGGGCAGGGGGTGTGGAGACTGTCCGTGTTCGGCCACCGTCAGTGACCCGCCCCGCCCCGCCGTAGGGAGGCCCCGGGGAAAGGAATGGCATATTGCGGCGGACCCAATATCCGGCCACCAGGTCGACGAATGTTGGATCGACGCGTAGCCGGGACGGGGGTGAGGAGCCCGGCATGTGGGAACCCGCCGCGCCGCTGGCTCCAGGGGCCACCATGTGAGCGCGGTGGTCGGCCTGGGGTCGTTCGGTCCGCCCCCCAGGCTTCGTGGCGCGCGTCGGTGTGGGTGAGACGTGGGGAGAACCCGCGCCGCGTTCGCCCGGAGATCCGCCGCTCGGTGCGGGAATCGTATGGTCGGGGTGCGGGGCATACGACCCGTCCTTCCCACCGGAGGCGTGGCGCACGGCTTATCGTTCGTGGTCCGGCGCCGGACGAAGAGGACCACTCCGACGGCCGCGCCGATGCTCACCAGGATCGCGAGGTTGATGGGGGAGAACAGCCGACTCGCGAGGGCACGGTCCTCGGCGGCGTGGGGCACGGCGTTCGCGACTCCGTCGTTGACGAAGAACAGAGTGCCGTCGTCGTCGATCACGGGGCTGTGGGGATCGGTGATCGCAGCGTCCTCTAGTGGGAAGGGCTCCTCCGCGGGGTCGCGGTCCTCCTCGGCGTCCCCAGCGATCACCATCGGCTCCTGGTCGCTGAAGCGGCGGAGGATGTGCCCGGACGCGCTGTCGGTCAGGATGACGGTTCCGTCGGTGTGGACGGCCATGCCGTCCGGCCTGAACCCGTCGCGCACCAGGTCCGGATCCAGTGCGAACACCTCGTGGTCATCACTCGGTGGACGCCGCTCCGAGAGCGAGCGTGGAGGGGCCCTGTCGGAGCCGTAACGTGTGAGTGCGCCGTCGCTCAGGAGGAAGACGGAGCCGTCGTCGGCCACTTAGGTATCGGGTGTGTCGGAGGTGTCCAGAGGCGGATTCGACGGGTCACCGATCTGGTACGTCGCGCCGTACGGCGACATCTCGAAGATTCCGTTCTGACTGCCGAGGACGAGGGCGGCGTCGGCACCACCGAGCGCCAGCGAGAGAACCGACCCGACCTCTTCCTCCCGTGGGAGTGCGACGACGTCACCCGCACGGCCTGGACTGTCCCCCAACACCGCGCCTAGGTCCACGGAGGAGGTGACGGGCGACGGGTGACATCTTCCTCGGAGCCACCTTCCTGAACTGCGGCGGCGGGGAGATGGCGCAGTGTTCCCGGTGTCGTCACCACACACCGTCCTCGCCCGCCGTGACCGCTTCGCCCCTCATCGCCGGGCGCAGCACCGTGTCCTCGCCATCGGCGGGCACACTCACCAGACCCTCGTCGGTGAGAACGTGGACCGAGTCGTCGGCACCCGCGGCGACGTCGATGGGGTCGAACTCCGTGGTACTGGCTCCTTCGGCATCAGGGACGTCGAACTCGACGCTCTCTTGCTCCTGACGGTCGTTCGCGGGGTGGCTGGATCCTGGCCCAACGCCGGGAAAACCGGTTCGGTGTCCCGCTACCGCGGGGTTCCGCCGGTCCGGTTCGTGGCGGCGGTGAGGGACTCCACCATGCCGGCGAGGATCGCCTCCCCCGCTCCAGCGGGTGGAGACGGGTGAACGCCTGCTGGAAGGTCTCGAACTGGGCGCGCGGCGTGACACCGGCCTCCTCTTGGGTGGCGCGTCGGTAGGACCAGCTCGCCCAGGGGTCTAGGGAGTGCTTTGTGAAGGCTTTCGGATGAGGGAGCGGCCGTCGCCCCTACTGGGGTCGCTTCGCGGATGGTGCCCCGGCGGGGGCCCGGGCTTCGGCTCGCAAGGCGATCCGTGATGGGCATCCTGATTGGCTGTTCGAAAGGATCGACGCAGCGAACGTCGTCCTGGCGGTCGCGAGCCCCCAGCACCCCGAACAGGCACAGCGGTTCAAAAATGCGCCTAGCCCCGCGCTCAGCGATGCGATGGATCGATCGCAGGAGCGAGGAGCCCCCACCACCGCGGCGTCGTGGTGCGTGGGGGCTCCGAGCCCGTGTCGTCGACACTCTCGGGCTCGGCCACCACGTCCGCTGATGGTGTGTCGCAGTGTGGGCATTGGGGTTCCCTCGCGCGTGAGGTGGGGTCGCGAGCGCGGATCGGGAGCAAGGCCAGGAGGGTCCCGAAGGCGTCGCGGGTCGCCGTCCATGCTGCTCACCGTGCGAGGGAGGATCGCCCCGGCCCGTCATTCCGGGGCGGCGTCCGGGGTGCTCGCGTTCCACAGCACCTCGAAGAGATGGCGCTGCATCTCCACGTACTCGCGACTCTCGATCATCATCGCGAAGTTCTCCCCACGCGACGACAGCGCGGCGACGGTCTGCGGGCCGATCACCATCGTCATGGTGAAGATGCGCCCCTCGGGCGCGTATCGGGTCTCGCGCAGGTCGTAGCGGCTGGAGTGCCAGCGGTCGGCGAGGTCCTTCTCGGGGGAACGCACGACCTGCAGCCACAGTCCACGTTCGCGGCGGCCGGCGATGTACTCCCGCATCGCCGCCTCCCCAGGGACAGCCAGCAGGTCCCGCATGGAGAGGATCCCCTGGATCGGGCTCGGCCAGTCCAACGTCTCGAACAGGGCTTTGCGGATTCCGGACGCACCCTCCAGGTATCGGACACGCGGATGCGCCCCGACCTTGGCGCGCATCGCCTGGAGCCGAGGCAGGATCTCGTCCAGCGCGCGTTTGCGGTGGTGCCACTCGTCTATCAGGACCTGCGGGTCGTTGGGGGTGAGCACCGTGCGGGTCCGCCCCTGCCTCCGCTCCCCGTCGGCCGTCTCCGCCGAGCTGACGAATCCGCGCCGCGTGAGCCGTTTGGCGATGTCGTAACCGTTGGTGCGGGTCAGGTTGGCGTGCTCCGCCGCCTCCGCGACCGTGGGCCGGTCCAGGTTCAGCACCGCCAGATAGAACGCGGCCTCCTTCCGGTCCAGCCCGATCTGTTCCAATTCTTCAAGCAATCTTTTGTCTCCGCGTCGGACGTCATCGACAAGCAAAGAATGACATTACTAATCAGTCGGCTATTGACCGTCGTGTGCTGCTCGCTTACGGTTCCTGGCAGCCTAAACCGGCCCGGAATAGTTGTCGAGATCCGTCGACACCCATTTCTGGCCCCGTTCTGTTAGCCCGATTTCCTGCGTCCCCTCCAAGGAGGCCGATGTGACCGCCCAAGAGCTCCCCAAAGTCCGCGTCGCCGCGATCCAGGCCTCCCCTGCGTTCCTGGACGTCGCCGCGACCCTGGACAAGTTGGAGAGCCTCGTCGCCGAGGCCGCGGCCCAGGGCGCTGAGTTGGTCGCCCTCGGGGAGAGCTTCGTCGCCGGCTTCCCCATCTGGGGCGGCGTCCTTCCTCCCATCGACCAGCACGAGCTCCACGAACGACTCGTCGCCTCGTCGCTCACCGTGCCCGGCCCCGACGTGGACCGCATCGCCGCCATCGCCGCACGCAACTCGGTCGTGCTGTCGATCGGCGTCAACGAACGCGCCCCACACTCACTGGGACAGGTCTTCAACAGCAACCTGATCTTCGACCGCGACGGCACCCTGGTGAACCACAGGCGCAAGCTCGTCGCCACCTACTACGAACGCCTGACCTGGTCACACGGCGACGCCCACGACCTGAAGCCGGTGGACCTCGGCGGATGGAACCTCGGGGCGCTCATCTGCGGCGAGAACACCAACACCCTCGCCCGCTACACCCTCCTCGCGCAGGGGGAACGGCTGCACGTCGCGTCCTACCCGCCGGCGTGGCCCTTCGACCAGCGTGAGGGAGAGGTCGACTACGACCTGGAAGACGCGATCCGCATTCGCAGCGCCGCGCACGCCTTCGAAGGCAAGGTGTTCAGCGTCGTCGCGGCGACGGCCCTCGGCGACGACGCGGTCGCCGCGGTCGCCGGTGGGGACGAACGCGTCGAGAAGCTCCTGCGCGGGGCGCCCACCGCCTCGCTCATCGTGGGCCCACGAGGCGAGACCCTCGCCGGCCCGCTCGTCGGCACCGAAGGCATCCTCTACGCCGACGTGGACATCCAGGACCAGGTCGTCCTCAAGCGCGTACACGACATCGTCGGCACCTACCAACGGTCCGACCTCTTCCAGCTTCACGTGGACGACCGCCGCCCCTCACCGGTGACTCTCACCGGTGAGCGGGACCGGTGGTCCTCACCCCGGGGACCCGTCCCCGCCGGAGACACCAGCGATGACTGACACCGCCCAGGCCACAGCCCACACCGATCCGCCCGACCGCACCTCACCTCATTACCGCGCCAAGGGCCGGCGCGCGCTCGGCGGCGCCATGTTCGGCTTCTTCGTCGACATGTACGACATCTACCTGCCCGTCATCGCCCTGGCCCCGGCGATGGCCTACTTCGCGGCCACCGACACGTCCAACATCGACATGGCGATCTTCACCGCGTTGATCTTCGTCGCGTCGATCATCGGCCGTCCGCTGGGATCCATCATCTTCGGCCCCATGGGCGACCGCCTCGGCCGCCGGCGCACCACACTGATCGCCGCCGGCGGGTCCGCGGTCTGCACCGGCGCGATGACCGTCATGCCCGGCTTCGCCACGATCGGCGTGTGGGCACTCGTGCTCCTGGTGGTGCTCCGGCTCTTCGACGGGATCTTCCTCGGCGGCGAGTACACGGCCGCCAACCCGCTGGCCATGGAGTACGCGCCTCGCAACCGGCGCGGAATCTACGGATCCCTGATCAACATGGGATATCCGGCGGCGCTGGGCACCATCACCGTTGTCACCATCGTGACCCTGGCGGCGTTCCCGGCCGGTGGCGCCGACGCCCCGTACTCCGAGTGGGGGTGGCGTATCCCCTTCGGGATCGGCTTCCTGCTCTGCTCGGCCCTGTTCGTCCTGTACTGGAAGGCCGTTCCCGAGTCGGAACTGTGGTCCAAGGTCCCGGAGTCCGGCAACCCGCTCAAGGTGCTGTTCAGCGGGAAGAACCTGAAGGCGTTCGGGATCGCCTTCGTCGTCGGCACCGGCTGCTGGCTCACCCTCAACGGCACGGTCGGGGTGTTCTCCAGCCACTTCAGTGGCCTAGGCGTGGACGTCTCCCGGATCAACGTCATCATCCTGATCGCGGCGGGACTCGCCGTCGTGCTGTTCCCGCTCGTGGGCCATCTCGGCCAGTTGTGCGGACGCCGCCAGGTGCTGATGGCCCTCGGCGCGATCAACCTGGTCGTCGGCTCACTGACCCTGTCCCTGGCGGTGCTGTTCCGCGACGAGGTGTTCCTGATCGTGTTCGCCGGGATGGCCATCATCGGCGGGCTCCTCGTCTGGGCGATGATCACCGCGTTCCTGATGGAGCTGTTCCCGACCGAGGTCCGCGCCTCGGGCTACGGAATCGCCTACAGCCTGCCCAGCGTGGTCCCCGCCTTCTACGCCTACTACATGGTGGGCCTCGGCACCTTCATGAACTACGACTACACACCCGTCGTCATCCTGGCCGCGGGCGGCATACTGCTGTTCCTCGGCGGCTACATCGCCAAGGACCTGCGCCACCTGGAGCTGGAGGACGTCTAACCCACGTGTGCGCCCCCACCAGGATTTCTCGACATCGAACGTGTGGGGGTGCACCCGACCCCACTGTCGCGGGGTCAATGCCGCCCGGATTCGGGAGCCGCAGCGACCCGTTTCCGCAGCCAGAGGAGAACACCACCCGCGACCGCGAGGGCCGCGACGGTCACGGAGCCGATGATGAGCGGTACCCGCCACGGTTCGTTGTCCGGGTGGACCGGGGCGTCGGCGGCGTCCACGAGGACGTGCAATCCGTCGTCGCTGCGGAACAGGAGGTTGCCGGCGCTGTCCAGCACGGGGGTTCGGGCGGACCGCAGCACCGTCTCGGTGGCGGCGTCGGAGTCCTCGACCTCCTGCTCGTCGGTGGCGCCCGCGATGACGTCGATATCGTCGTGGCGAACCCGCAGGATCCGGCCCCCGTCGGACATGTAGTAGGTGCGGTCCGCGTCGACCGCGAGGCCGTCGGGGTCGGGGGGATTGTCCATGCCCTCGGTGGTGAACGTCGTCTCCGCCTCACCTTGGGAGTTCATGGCGACGACTCGGACGTCGTCGCCGCTGTCCGCCAGTGCATGCACGGTGTCCCCTCGCGCTGTGATCCCCCGAACAAATCCAAGGTCATCCGGCTGGGACAACTGTCGCAGCCCGAAGTCGCCGAGCACGAACACGTCGCAGTCAGTCGCGAGGAACAGGCGGCCATCGCCTGGAGCGAGGTGGTGTTGAAACTGCGTACAGACCCTCTCGGGCTCAGATTCGGGCGTCAGATCCTCGCCGAAGACCACAGGATCAACCGGTGCGCCCTGGTCGAGGTTCGCGTCTCCGGGGAACGTCAGCAGGTTGCCATCGTCCAGGAGCCAGGCTGTGCCGTCCACCGTCTCGTATACGTCCGACGGGCCCCACAGAGTATGGATGAAGCGGAGTGGCACGGTGAGATTGTCTCGGTAGTGATCATCCTCCAGTCCCATGACACCGCCGCCGGACGTGAGGTTCAGCGTTCCAGGCGTCCTGGGCGTGATGGTGAGAAGCTCTCCGGGCTCGCTCTCCTCGCTTGCGGTGGCGTCCGTCGCGTCACGCACACCGGGCCATCCCAGAGAGACGGCGTCCTCGGCCTCGGTGGTCCATCGAACCAGTAGGAGTTGGGAGGACTCCTGGGCGACCACGATCCCCTGCGCCGTCGCCTCGAGCTTGGTTCCGGGAATGTCGGGGAGGATCTGCGGCCCCTCGTCGTCGAAGCGGATCAGCCCGGCGTTTCCGATGGCATAGACGCGACCGGCGGCGTCGACGGTGACGTCTAGTGCCGCGCCCTCCTCGAGGAGTTCCCCTGGCACGGACTCCGGTTCGCCGTCGCCGAGTTCTGGGTGTTCGATCGCGAGCGCGTCGTCGTCAGTCGCGACATACAGGGTGTTCCGCTGTACGTGCATACCCCGCACCTCGGAGTCCAGATCGACGAATGGCTCGTCATCCTCCGGATCCGCGATGTTCACGCGGGAGATTTCGCTGGACCGGGCCACGTACAGGGCGTCGGGGCCGGCGGCGAGGGTGGGAGAGGACCTCTGGGAGCCATCTGGCGGGATGACTTCCTCGGCCTCGCCATCGTCCCCCACGATGTGGACCGCCGCGTCACCTGTGGAGAAGTAGATGTCGCCGTCCGACGTGACAGCGACGTCATGTGGTGTCGCGTGGTCTGGGGGGACCGTGACCAGTGGGGTGTAGCCACTACGGCCTTCGGCACGCACGATGGACGCGGAGGATTCCTCCTCTTCCTCCGACACCAGACCCCCTTCCTCCGCGATCACGAGCTCGCCGGACTCGTCGGTCGTCATCCCGGTGAGGCCGTCGACGACCGCGGTTTCAGGGAGGAAGAACGCCTCCACCCGCATCGCCGCGCGGTCCGCCAGTGCCGGAGCGCTACTCAGCGCGAACGCGGTCCCCGCGCAGCACAGGAGGGACAGCAGCCGAAAAGGAAGCCGACGGGAGGGAGGAGAAGACAAGGGAACTCCGATCGTGATCTCGTATCTCTCCAGTGAAGACCGTCCGTGGCGGAAAGTCCCGAGAACGGCCGATCACGGCCAGGGGGTCGCGAAGCGTGCGTCACGCCGTCCGAGGGCGCGACGAATGACACGTGTGGCCGGGGATCCGTGCCCTCACGCGGCGTGCGCGCCGTACGGCGTTGACGCAGGTACCGACCCATGGGGACACGTGGTCGATATAGTGGAAAGCGACATAACCGTAGGGAAGCAGAAGATTAACGTGGCCGACAGCAGCGAGAACGACGATACCGCTAACGCGCCCGATATGATGAATCGGTCGGTTATTCGGGCGATGACTCTGCTCAGTCAAATGGGGAATTACCCGCAGGGAGTAACGGCGACAGAACTCGCGCAAATCACCGGACTGGCCCGGCCCACGGTATTTCGACTATTGCTCAGTATGGCGCACGCCGGTTTCCTGGAAAAGTCGGACGGGGTTTTCTCCCTAGGGTGGGAGGTGGCCCGGCTCGGCCGCAGGGCGGACCCGCACCGCGGCATCATTCCGCGGGTGCAGTTGGTGCTGGATCGGCTCGCGGCCGAGCTGAACGAGACCATCGGCTACGCGGTGGTGACCGGCCCCACCACATTCGACCTCGTCGCCGAGGCCGACAGTTCACACCTCCTGTCCCCGTCGCAGGGCTACATCGGCAAGGACTTTCCGTTGCACGCCAGCGCCACCGGCAAGATCATGTTGGCGAACCTCACCGACGACCAGGTCAAAGCGCTGCTGCCGGAGAACCTGGAGGCGATCACCCAGTACACCGTCACCGAACGCGGTCTCCTGCTGTCCGAGCTCGAGGAGGTGCGGGCTCTCGGCTACTCCACCCTGGACAACGAACTGGAGGAGGGCCTCTTCGGAGTCTCCGTCGGTGTTCGGGACAACGCCGGCCAGCTCATCGGTGTTCTCGCCGCCTCCGGTCTGGACCAACGCATGAAGTCCGCGCACGTGCAGTCGTTCGTCAAGCCGCTGCGCATCGCGGCGTTGAAGATCTCCCACAACCTGTCCGGGCCGCCGCTCGACGCCAGCGTCGTGACCGGAGCGGACTCCGCCGGCGTCTGAACAGCGTCCCATCCGTCCCTAGCCGGGAGCGAGCTCGAAACCCACCTCGCCCCACGCCGCGAAACCGCCGGTCACCGTGCCGGGGGTGTGCAAACGGGCCGCCGCCAGGCAGCTTCCTGGCAGCACCACGTCCCCGGAGCGCAGGGTGACCCCGTAGTCGGCGACGCGGCGGCAGAGCCACGCGACGGCCGACACCGGGTTGCCGTAGATCGCGCGGGTGTTGCCCTGGGCGACGACCGCGCCGTCGAGACGGATCTCCCCCGGCATGTCGGACAGGTTGACCTCGCTGAGCGCCCGTGGCTGCGCCCCGAGAACGACCCCTCCGGAGGAGCCGCAGTCGGCCAGGGTGTCGAAGATGCCGATCCTCCAGTCCCTGACCCGTGAGTCGATGATCTCCAGAGCGGGGACGACGTAGTCGGTGGCGCTGATCACGTCCGCGGCCGTGACGTATGGGCCACCCAGGTCGGCCTTGAGGACGAAGGCCGGCTCCAGCTCCACGTAGGGGTGGATGAAGCCGGACCGGGCGATCGCCAGGTTCTCGGGATGGAACTGGCTGGCCAGCAGGTAGCCGTAGTCGGGTTCGTCCACACCGAACTGGGTCTGCATCGCTTTGGCGATGTTCCCGAGCTTGAAGCCGGCGACTCGGTCACCCCGATCCACCAAGCGCCGGATCACCTCCTGCTGCACCCGGAATCCGTTACGCGCCGTGGCCTCGGGGCCGGTCGCCCCCGGCAACTCGGTGACGGGTTTCCCGGCGTCCCGTGCGGCCACGAGAGTGTCGGCGAGCGCGTCGATGTCCAAGGTCACGTGGGAACGCCCTCCATGGTGCGGCGGCCCGGCCGGCGGGTGCCGATGTGCCAGATGTTCATCGCCGAGAGCAGCTCACGTGGATCCCACACCACGGTCTCCTCGGTGATCCGGTTGTCGCGGTGCCGTAGGAACGCCGCGCCCTGCACCGTGACGGTGCGTCCGGTCGGCGGCACGTCCATGAAGGTCCCCGTGTGGCGTCCACTGCTCTTCCAGTGGATCGCGATCATGTCCCCGTCCTCGACCGCGTGCAGGATCTCCATGGTGAAGCCAGTGAAGGCGTCGTGGGACTCACGGATCTGGGTAAGCACCTCGGGCAGGTGCTCCCGTCCGGTCTTGGAGATCCGCACGTAGTCGGGTGAGGTGATTTCCTCGAACGCCGCGGTCTCCCCGTCGCTCCAGGCGCGGGTCCAGGCGGTGGCGATGGTGGCGAGCATGGTGGACATCGATTCAGTGTCCTTCCGCGATCGGCTTGGGCTCCGGAGCGGGGCCGTCCCAGAGGGTGAACTCTCCGAACGTTCCGCCACGGAACATCAGCGCGTCCCCGGCGCCGGCCTCCATGGCGACGACGGAACCAACAATCACGTAGTGGTCGCCCGCAACGATCTCGGAGAGAACGTCACAGTCGATCCACGCGGTCGAACCCCGCAGTCGCGGCGCGTCCACGGTGCTGCGGTCGTAGGAGAGGCCGGTGAACTTGTCCGGCCCCTTGCGGGAGAGCGCCTTGCACACCGACAACTGATCCGTCGAGAGCACGTTGGCGGTGAACCGCTCCATGGAGCGCAACCACGGCCAGGTGCTTGAGGACTTGTCGACGCAGAAGGTCACCAACGGCGGGTCGAGGGACAGGGACTGGAAGGTGCCGACGACGAAACCGAGCGGACGATCGTCGGGCGTCATGCCCGTGATGGCCACGACCCCGGTGGGCAGCAGGCCGAAGATCGAGCGGTAGTCCTCCGGCGTGACGGTGATGTCCTCGTCGACTGTGTCGATGGTGGTCATCCTGGCCTCCTCGTGTCCACTCAACCCGCGAGAGCGCGGAACGCCGCGCCGTGGTGGTCGTCGCGCAGCCGCGCGGAGCCGGCCGCAGACAGGTTCTCCCGCAGCGTCGCGGCGTCGTAGTGCGTGCGCATCAGGCCTCGCTGCTGCAGCTCCGGCACCACGAACTCGGTGAAGTCCTTGATGTCCTGGTACTTGACGGCGTGGCCCACGTTGAAGCCGGTGATCCCGGTCTCGGTGACCCAGGACTCCAGTTCGTCGGCCACCGTCTCGGGGCCGCCCACGATGACGGGTGAGGCGCCACCGATACCGATGTAGGCGGCGATGTCCCGGGGAGTCCACTCCTTGTCCGGGTCCATCTTGGCGAAGATGTCCACCATGGTCTGCCCGGCGTTGGTGTTGACGTGCCGTAGGGGAGTGTCGGGGTCGAACTCGGCCATGTCGAGGCCGGTCCACCCGCTGTAGCGCGCCATGGCGCCGTCGTAGGAGACGTACTCCAGGTAGTCCTCGTACTTCTTCTCCGCTTCGGCGTCGGTGCGGGCGCTGATGACGGTCACCATCTGCAGGATCCCGATCCCGGATGGGTCTCGGCCGAACTCCGCGGCCTGGGCGCGCAGAGCGTCGACCTGCTTCCTAAGCGACGCCTTCGAGGTGGCGTTCATGAAGACGGCCTCGGCGCTGGCCGCGGCGAACCGGACACCTCGGCTTGACCCCCCGGCTTGGAAGATGACGGGCGTTCGTTGCGGCGATGGGGCGCACAGGAAGATTCCCGGCACCGTGAAGTGTTCGCCAGTGTGTCCGACGGGGTGCACCTTGCCCGGGTCGACATAGGTGGCTGTGGTCGAGTCGCGGGTGACGGCGCCGTCCTCCCAGGATCCCTCCCACAGCTTGAGGCACACGTCCAGGAACTCCTCGGCGTGCGTGTACCGGTCGTCGTGCGCGCGCTGGGTGCCGGAACCGAGGTTGCGCGCGGCGCTGTCGGAGTAGGACGTCACGACGTTCCATCCGATGCGGCCCTTGGTCAGATGGTCCAAGGTGGCGAACTTCCGGGCCACGGCGTAGGGGTGGTCGTAGGCGGTGGAGGAGGTGACCCCGAACCCGAGGTGCTCGGTCGCCGCCGCCATCGCCGGGATCACGTAGGACGGGTCGTTGGCGGGGATCTGGGCGACGTCGCGCAGCGCGGCGGCCACATCCCCCTTGTAGACGTCGTGGTAGCCGACGTTGTCGGCGAAGAAGATCCCGTCGAAGCAGGCGCTCTCCAGGAGTTTCGCGTACTCGACCCAGTAGTCCACGGAGGCGTACTCCGCGCTGCGGTCGTCCGGGTGTCGCCACAGTCCCGCGGACAGATGCGCGGGTCCCGCGAAGTCGAAGGCGAAGATCGTCATCTTGTTCGTCAATGACCTCACCTCATGTGTTCGTGTAATGAACTACATGTTCACTAGATGGGCCCAAGGTAAGACTCGACTCCGAGGCGCGTCAATACTCTTGGGGTGGTGTTGTGCGGTTTTTGTGGGGAGTCGACGCGTCGCGTGGATCGCCGCAAGTTGAACGGGTAATTCGCTGATTGAACGCACACGCGGTGTTGGGGAGGGACGTTGCCCGGCGCTCGTGAAGGCATGTGTCGGTGGGGGATACCGGCCCACCTTCGCCCTACTGGGCACCAAGCTCGAGGGATGGAAAGTGCGCGGGGTGGTCCTCCTGGGCGAACAGGCCGGGCTGGTGCGCCGCCGCCTGGAGGCGTGGGCGCGCCGAACCGCGCGAGGTCGTCGCGGTAGGCCGCACCAGGGGATACCCCTCGACGGTGGCGAGATGGTGGTTATGGCGTCCCGGTGTCGTCAGCCGTCGAGCGGCTCGGCGAGGGCGATGATGACTCCCGCCGGGCCGCGGAGGTAGCAGAGGAGGTAACTGTTCTCGTAGCGGGCGACCTCGCCGATGAGCTCGGCGCCGTGTCCCCGCAGGCGGGCAATGACGTCGTCGATATCGGTTACCTCGAACATGACCGAGCGCAGGCCCAGGACGTTCGGGAGTGAGTTCTCCGGTTCCGGCGTGATCGCGTCGGGGGCGTGGAACTTCGTCAGTTCAAGGCGACTGTGACCGTCCGGGGTGCGCATCATGGTGATGTGCACCCGCAGGCCGTCGATCCCGTTCACCCGGTCCACCCACGCACCCTCGATCGGGGCGTCGCCCTCCACCTCCATCCCCAGCTCGACGAAGAACGCGACCGCCGCGGGCAGGTCATCGACCACGACATTGACGTGGTCCATGCGATTGATCGTCATAGGCGTAGCGTAGAACGCGTGTACGACGTTGTCTGGGAGTACACGGCGTTCGCCGGCGGCGCTTTCCGGGTGAAACACCCGACGGCCCGTCACCCGGAGAGCGTCGTGCGGACCTCTCGTGCGGCGCGGAGTCCGCTTTCGATGGCGCCGTCGATGAACCCCGCCCAGACGGTGGCGTAGTCGCTGCTGGCGAAGTGCAGCACACCCTCGTTGCGGCGCTGCTGTTCGTGGTACCGGGTGAGCTGGTGCGGGCGCTGGATGAACCACGTCTCCTTGGAGCGTTCGTCGGCCATCCAGTCGTGACTGGTGACCTCCAGCACCTCCAGGTCGTCCCGCCAGACCTTGAGAGCGCTGTTCACGGCCCCACGGTCGTTGCCGTCGATGCGCGTCGCGTCCGGCCCGAACGCCACCAGGACGGCGTCGTCGTCGCCGATGTACTCGGTGCGCACGACGGCGAGCGGGTGGTGTTGGGAGGAGTAGGCGAAGAACGGGGTGATCGGACCGCGCACCCGGATCCACACCTTGACCCCCTGCGAGGCGGTCCGCTCCGCGCTGGGCTGGATCTTTCCGGCGGGCAGCTCCGGGGACACTTGGAGCTGGTGGAGGACGTTCTGCGGAACGGTGATCACCACGCGGGAGGCCTCGACGACCTGTCCGTCCGCGTAGGTGACGACCGCGGAGTGCTCGCCGTGTGTGATGGAGGAGACCGGCGAGTCCAGACGGATCTCACCGCCGGCGTCCTTCGCGATGGCGTCCACCAGCGCACGGGTCCCGTCGACGAGCCGGAAGATGGCGGACGCCTCGTGCATCAGGTGCCAGGACCCCGCCGCGGCGGCGGTCCACCGCAGGGCACTGGTGAAGGCACACTGGTCCAGCGGAGCATTGAGGTGGCCGACCCAGGCCGCCTCGTTGGCATTGCGCTCCTCGACGGGGAGATCGAGCCGATCCACCATCTCCTGCACGGTGACCCCATCCACCTCGGCGAGGGACTCCACTGTCAACGGCGCGTCCGGGCGCGGGATCCAGGCCATGGTGTCTGCCAGGAGCCGGGTCATACCCGGGTCGATGAGCCGCATGAAGTCGTCGAGTGTGCCGCGACGCACCTCGTCGCCGGCGAGCCAGTACGTCTCCCGGGAGCGAGGCCCTCGCGTGACATCCAGTCCGTAGCGGGAGACCTCACTCCACGCGTGCGGCTGGGTCCAGTGCAGCCAGGTGCCCCCCATCTCCAGGTCCCGGCCGAGTCGATGGTCAGTCCAGGTCCGCCCGCCGATCCTGTCGCGGGCCTCAAGGAGAACAACGTCGATTCCTTGCCGCGTGAGCTCCCGGGCGGCCACCAGCCCCGCCACTCCGGCGCCGACAATCACCACATCGCGCTTCTCGGTCACACCGTCTCCTGTAACTCCGAACGGGGGTTTGGGTCAGGAACACCATTGATGCACGATAACGTTCAATGAATGAACACGTCGTTCAGCGTATGGTTACGGACGGGAGCCTGTCAACGATGGGAGCCGGCTGGTTCTCACTGATCAGTCGCTCGAGCCACGTCACGGTTCCCTGGGCCGTGCGTAAGCGGTAGTCCAGGGTCACGCGGGAGTAGTGGAGGCCGGGCCGGCTGTGGGGGGGATGGTGGTCCGTCGCATGGCTGAGAGCGGGATCGATCGACCGCAGCTCTTGCAGGTCGACGAGAGCGCGGGTATGCAGTGCCCGCAGCACAGTCTCCCGTTCCGCGGGGGAGTCGAGGCAGCCCAGCAAGAGCACGCGAGCCAGCATCGACGCCTCCGAGTCCTCGGTGCGCAGTGGATTGCGCATCCAGTCGCGCCAGGCCTGCCGCCCCTGGTCGGTCGCGGTGTAGCGCTTCGCGTTACGCGGCGCGACCGAGTCGGAGACGAGCATCACGTCACCGGCCTCGTGCAACTGCCGCAGAGCTCGGTGAATGCTTCCGTAGCTCGCGGAGTAGATGTGGCCGAGGCCGGACGCGAACCGCGCGTGCAGCTCGTACAGCGACATCGAGTGGGTGAGGAGCAGGCCGAGAATCAGGAACTTCACGCCCAAGAACTTATTTCATGGGCCGATCATGCGAACCGCCAGGTAAGCCTCATTGGATCATGGGCCACAGGATCAACGCGTCGTTGTCCACGCAGAGTTCGATCCTGTGGCCGTGGTGCTCGACCGTTCCCCCGAGGGTCTGCTGGAGTTCGTTCAGGCCCTCGCCGGTGACGATGAGCAGCGCGCTGCGCGGAACCATGTAGACACCGGGCACGCGGCCGATCCAGGCGGCCTGGCCGGTGTTCACGATCCCGTAGTGCAGGCCGGAGTCGTCGTGCCGGAACGGAGCCCACCGTTCGCCTTCGACGTCCTGGTGCGGGCCCGTGTGTCCCGCCGAGAGTACGCAGGGGCGGTGGCGGCGCGCGCCGCAGTGCCATGGCGGAGAGATGTAGGACATGGCGTCACCACTCCTCCCGCTCGAAAAGGACCAGGACCTGCCGGACCAGTCGCGCCACCTCGGTGACGTCGCCGGCCGGGCGCAGCTTCTCCATCTCGAACGGGACGATGTGCGTCTCGAAGTGTTCCGCCGGCCAGAAGAGGTACCACCAGAGCTCGCCGGTGATGGGGACGGGGCGAAGGCCGATTCGCTGCTTCCCGCGTCCGTAACAGCCGGCGAGGGCGACGAAGTCGGGGATGCGCGCGTCCACGACGCCGTAGGGCCGATCGACCCGCGTGTGCAGCCCCCGTTCCTTCAGCGCCGCAGACAGGCTGCCGAGCGGATCATCCGGAGGGACGACGACTGGGGCAGGGGAGTGTGGGGACATGGGGGTTCACCACCCAGGGGATCAGGCTGATCGCTGAGTGCGACCAGCGATGGGTTCAGATTATGCCCCATGCGACACCCGCACAAGTGGGTTTTGCACATTGGGTAAATTCAACCTGAGGGAGAGCTTCGTTCTATGCTCGCTTGTCGATGACGAAGGAGGACCTGCGTGCCGAGTGATCCTGTGATGTCAGTGCGCCACCGTCAGTTGTCCGCTGAGCTGCGTCGGCTTCGGCAAGCCAGGGGAGTCAACGCGGCCGAGGTTGCCGACGCGATGGGTTGGGATCGGACGAAGGTCAACCGGATGGAACGTGGGAAGTGGAAGCGGCTTAACCCACAGGACATTCGCGCGCTAGCCGAGTACTACGGCGTATCAGAGGGACAAGAGAGGGACGCCCTCGTGGAGCTGGCGAAGCAGAGCAAGCTGAAAGGCTGGTGGGAGCGCTATGGCGACCTCCTCGGCTCCAGCTCCTACGTCGCGCTTGAAGCCGAAGCGGAGTCACTATGGTCCTACGAAGCCCTGGTCATCCCTGGGCTGTTCCAGACCGCTGACTATGCATCAGCGATGCTTCGGGGACGGGTGTCGCTCGATGTAATCGAGCGACGGACGCAACTTCGACTTGCACGTCAAGAGCGTCTCCATGGCGCCGGAGCGCTGTCGGTATGCTCCGTGATCGATGAGGCCGCTCTGCGGAAGTTCATCGGTAGTGCGGAGATCATGCGCGCTCAGTTGCGCCACCTCATTGCCGCGAACGAGCAGCCAAACGTCGAACTCCGCATCGTGCCTAATTCGGCAGGGGCGCACCCTGGGGTCGCCGGACAGTTTGTGGTCCTCGACTTCCCGTTAGCCCCAGGTGCCTCGGTTGTATTCCTTGAGAACGCCCATGATGGCTTCTATCTCGATGACCCGGCGCATGTCGAACAGTATCGGCATATATATAATGGAGTGCGCGAATTGTCGCTCGATGTCCATCAATCGGTGGAATTCATGCGCGGACTTCATGATGAGTTGGAGTGGCCCTCATGACCAACAACCTGCCCTGGCGGAAGAGCAGCTACAGTCAGCCGGAAGGACCGAACTGCGTCGAGTGCGCTGCCCTCACCCCTGGCGCCGTGGCCATGCGTGACTCCCAGAACCCGGGTGCTGCGGTTCTCCCGTTCCCCCATACCGAATGGGCGGCCTTCATCGGTGCCGTGAAGCGCGAACCGGACGACTTGGTGTAGCCGCCGGGGGCGGGATCCCCACCGCCCCCGCCAGATTCGTCATCGCACCGGTTCGCGGACCATACACCACGTTGTCGGACCGTCGTCCGGCAGCCGAACTTCGGCCGTGATGGTGAACCCGAGCTTCTCGTACAGGCGCACGTTGCCCTCTTCAGAGGTCTCCAGGAACGCGGGCACGCCTGCCTTCTCGGCGGCGTCCAGCCCGGGCTGGATCACGGCCTTGCCGAGTCCTCGCCCCTGCACGTCGGGCCGAACCCCCACCGTGCCCAGGAACCACACCGGGGTGGTCGGACGGTGCGGGTTCATCGCCTCCTCCGCCCGGGCCGAGAACTCCGCCCGGTCACCGGAGATCTCCGCCGCCGCCTCGGCGAGCGGCGCGAAGGCGGCAGCGACGTCGGTGTCCGGCGTCGTCCACACCGCCACCGCGGAGACGTCATCGGAGACCCAGGCACTCCCGTGTACCAACCCGATGTGTTCGAAGAAGAGTCGCTGCATCCGGCGAACCCGCTGTCCGTGGTCGTCGGCGGCCACGGTATGGCGGATCCAGGAGTAGTCAGCGAAGGCCTGGCCGAGCGTCTCCACGGCGGCGTCGACGTCCTGGGGGTTGGCGGGTCGGACGCGATCAGCGGCAGCGGGCATACGGATTCCCTGTTTCGTCGTCGATGGGTACGTCGCCTTCGACGGTAGTCCGTGACGCGAACTGGCTCGTCCCACGGACCCAAGCCCGGAGCGCACCCTGACCGAGATTCCAGCGAGCCGTGCGCTTGATGCGCCGGCGCGACCCACAAGCCAGGGAAGACGGCTGCCACCCCTTGCGGCCCCAAGCCGTCACCGGATGGAGCGCACCAAGTCAATCGTCTCAGCGCAGTCGGCGCGGACGGCTAGCTCGTTCGCGGCATTGTGGTCCGGATCGGCCACCAGTGCCTGGTAACCCCACAGGCAGTCCTCCACCTCCCACGCGGCGGTGAACTGGGGGTGGTCGTCGACGGTGGCGAACCACTTGGCGTCGTCACCGTTGGTGTAGAGGTCGATGTACTGCACCTCGTTGCTGAGAGCGCTCTCGACATCGGCCAGGGTGACGTCCCCCTCCGGTATGCCGAGCAACGAGTCGATCGCGGCGGCCTGCTCGTCGAGGTAACTGAGCACAGGGTCCCGCCGCGTCTTCTCCCCGCCGGCATGATCGGTCTCCCCAGGCTCAATCGTGGGAACCAACAAGGCAGCGCCAACCGCGAGCGCCACCCCCGCGCCAGTCAGCAACCCGCAGCCACAGCCGCGCCGAAGAACGGACCACGTTGTGGGTGACAGGCGTCGTCGCGGCGCTTTGGGTGCCAGCGGCATGCCAGGACGGAAATACGGATGCACGGCGCCTCCGAAGAGCGCGGGACATGCGTCGACCGTACCCCGGGGCCATCCCAATCACCGACAAGACACGTCGAACCCCGATGAATCGACCACAACTTGCCCCGCACCGATTTGGGGAAACCGCTGCGCTTCAGCGCCCGGCGCGGCAGGATGGGAGTGCGTTCGGAAGGGGGACGCGTCGCAGCCTCCGTTTCGATGGAGGGCAGCCGCGCCGTTCAACGGTGTGTGCGGATCCTGGCATCCGCCCCCCGCCCTGTGGGGGGCGGACCCAGGTACTACTCATACGGGTCCGCCGCGCAGTCCCGCCACGAATCACCCTCATTGTGCAAGAACTGTGTGCCCGTCTCCGCGTAGGGCTCGGAGCGGTAGCAGAGGTGGGGGTCTGTCTGGGGTGTATCCGTTTTCAGCACGAGTGCCCCGGCTCCGTTATTACCAGCCATGGATACACTCAAGGTGAATTGGATCTTCGGCTCTTGCGGAGAGAGAACACCGAGTATCTCTCCCGGCTCATGGATCCAGTTCGCGCTATCAGCAGGGTCAGTGGTGTCACCCGTCGCAACGTAGAAGTATCCACTGCCGAAGGACAGCGATCCAGATTCGGCTAGATATTCTACGCTTCCGTTGAAGTCGACTCCTGTCGGCGAGGGATCAGCTGTCTCCATAGTTATTTCAATAATTGGCTCCCCGTTTATGGATTGTCTGTAAATCCCTGGATCACTGGCTATGTACTCGCCCTCGCCCGCGACGTTATCGGGGAGCTGCTCGGGATTGGAGTCGTTAGCCTCCAATGCCGAAGAAGGGGGATCCTGCGTCTCCGCCGTATCTGTTTCACTCGTGTGATCCAGGGTGAGGTAGGTTGTCGCACCTAGGATGACCAGGGCTACGGCTGCCGTGGCCATGACTACCCAAACCCGCGAATACGTTCCGCTGTCCGCGTGTGCTTTCCAGTCCTGGGGGACATGGATCGTGTCGGGGAGATTGCGCCATTCCGTCTCGATCAGTGTTGCAACAAGAGTTGACGGAGGATCGTCTGGAATCGAGTACCCAGTGTGAGATTTTAAGGCTGTAAGCGGCTCCCTAGGCTCTGGGCGAGCGTTGGGATCGGGAGCGAGCGCACCTTCCACGAGGGGATACAAGACCTCCGGTGTTCCCTGAATGTCAGGTGAATTGTGCATCGTACGGTCCGCAACAACTTGAGGGCTCCCGGTGCCGTAGGGGGAACGTCCAGTCGCGGCGAATGCAACCAATCCACCCCAGGCGAAGATGTCGGCTGCCGGGCTTGCTTCCGCTCCGTGGTACCGCTCTGGCGCTATCCAGCCGGGCGAACCCATCAGACCGCCGGTGCGGGTGATCCCTGTGCCGTCCAGCGCGCGGGCGATGCCGAAGTCCAACACCTTGGGTCCGTCCGGGGCCAGGATCACATTGCTGGGCTTCAGGTCCCGATGCACGATGCCGGCACTGTGGATGGCGTGAAGCGCTTCGGCCAATCCGGCGGCCAATGCGAGCACCATTCCTTCCGGCATCGGGCCCGAGGTCGTGACATGCTCGCGCAGGGTGGGCCCGGGCACGTACTCGGTAGCCAACCAGGGGGTATCCGCGTCGGGGTCGGCGCCCGCGAAGGCTGGTGTACACCGGGCATTGACCCGTTCCACCAGTCGTACCTCGCGGGCGAAGCGCGCTCGGAACTCGTCGTTGTCTGCGAACTCGGGATGGACCAGTTTGACGGCCAAGCACAGGCCGTCGCCGTCGACTGCGCCGTACACCGCGCCCATCCCACCGGCGCCCAACCGACCCACGATCCGGTACGGCCCGACGCGGCTGGGATCACCGGCCTCTACGGGCTTGAGGGTGGCGGGGAAAGGACGACGAGAGGCCATGAGGTATAGAAATCGAGGTATAGAAGCTACGTGATCACGCGGCGGGCGCCCATGTAGCGCTGCTGCCAGTAGCTGTCGAGTGTGACGACCTGACACGGGTTCCCGCAGTGCATCATCTGGTTGTTGCCGATGAACATCCCCATGTGGTCGGGCTGGGGGCGGCTGCTGCCCATGTTTAGGAAGATAAGGTCTCCGGGAGTCAGCTCGCTCTGACTCACCTCCGGTAACGCCGGCCACATGGTGGTCGTGGTGCGCGGGATGTTCACCCCCACTTGCAGGTAGGCCTGCTGGATGAGACCGGAGCAGTCGAACGCGTCAGGGCCGTTGCCGCCCCACAGGTAGGGCTTGCCTTGTTGGGCGACCGCCCACTCGATGACGGTGAGTAGGTCCTCGTGGTCGACATCGCCGATCTCGACACCGCCGCCGATGCCGAACGCGGGAGGTTCCTCCGGCTCGTCCGGGCGGTCGTGTTCGGTCCAGGTCTCCCCGCCACACTCCGGTCCCTCGACCAGGCAGACCGCTTCGCGTACGCCGTCGTGAATCTGGTCCGGGATATCCGTCGCGGCGACGGTAGTGACGATGGCGGCGCCAATGCCAATGGCGATGCCGTGCTCCAGAATGGAAGCCACCGGTGCCTCCCGGGAAGATCACCTTCGGGGGAATCGGTCTGTCCCTGGTTCAGTCCACCGTAACGGTATTACCCATACGGGAACAGGGCCGGGGCGTCGATGGGGTGCCGAGTATCAAGATCAAAATGCGTACTGGGCAGTGGTGAGTAGATCATCTACTTCGAGGACCTGCGAATCATCGAGGGAATGTAGTCGGGTTCGAAAACATCATTCCAGGTGAAGCGGAGAATCCGCCATCCGGGAAATGCCTGGGCGAGCTTGTTCTGGCGACGGCGGTCGCGGTACAGCGCCTCTGGATGTCGGTGGGGCTCCTGGCCGTCGCACTCCACGAGGGCGCGGGCCTCGCGGAACAACAGATCGACCACAGCGATGAGGTTCCCGGCGTTGTCCACGCACGGGTACTGCAGTTGATCCGGCTCGATACCGGCGTCCTGGCAGCGCAGACGCACCCGGGTCTCCAGGGGCGATTCGGCGCGGCCGTCGGTCAGCGCTCACCACGACCGCCGCAGTCGCCCGTCAGGCTGTCTCCCACCCGTGGCGCTCACCTCCCGGAGCAGGTGTTCGCCACGCACCGCCTGCCTGTTGAGCGCGGAGTCGACCAAGGACACCGCGATGTCGCGGCCTTGCGTCGACATCAGGTCCCGTAGCGTGCGCCGAATCGTGGTGATCCGGACCCCGTTGCGCCGCTGGATCTCGTTCTCCTCGATGGACCACGAGTGGAGCCGGACCCGTGCTCCCGCGTAGGTCTTCGATCGCTTCCCCGCGAGTACGACCTCCCCGCGCCACGGGGGAAGCCCCTGCAACCCCCACAACCGGGCCGCGGTCTCTCCCACGGCGACGGCCGCCGGCCCCGCAATGAGCTGCCCGGCCTTGACGGCCGAGTGCAGGCGCCCACGTTCGGTGTTCGCGGTCATCCTGCGGATCCGGTAGACGCCGTGGTGTACCGAGAGCCAGTACCCGCGCTTCAGTCGATAACCGATCTGGGGAATGGACATTCCATGTGCCACGGCTTGTTCCCGGGACACCACGCCGTGCTGTTGGCCGGCGAGTTTCTCGGCGGCCTCAAGGTGTTTGTGATTGGCCATGACTCACAATGCGCCACGGTGCCCCGGTCTCGCTGGTTATCCACAGGCTGGATCCTGTGCGGCCATGGCGATCACGGAGTGGACGGGTCGGCGCCCGCGGAGCCGCGGTCTTCGTCGCGGCCGTGGCCAGGATCGGCGTCGTCGCCGCCACCGCTCCTGCCCGCTCGACGCAGGGCGCGCGGCAGGGTCAGGGCGACCGCGACGGTGGCGACGATCCCACCCCCTCCCGCGACGATGAGCGTGACGGGCGCCGAGGTCGCGTCGAGCAACAGACCACCGCCGAGGTAAGACAGTCCGGCGGCCACGCCGACCGCCCCGTACAGGTTGCCGAACACCCGCCCGAGTATCCGGGACGGGACCATGCGCTGGAGCAGGGTATTGGTCGCCACGTCCATCGCCGCGATACCAATGCCCCGCACGGCCTGCAGGGCGAAGGCGGCGGCGACAGCCCACGCCAAGCCGGTCAGCAGATTGCCCAGGCTGCTCACGGCGAACCCGATGAGGAGCAGGACGAGCATCGAGCTGTACCCGCCGTAGCGGGCAAGCAGCGCGTAGCCCCCCACGAGTCCGATGCCCACAGCCCCCAGCAGCAGACTGGCGGCCGCGTTCCCCGCCGCGAAGTCGTCCTTGGCCAGCACCACCAGTGCCACGTCGTCGATCCCGTTGAAGGCGACCACGACGCAGAAGCCCAGCGCTATCAACCGGATCGGCGTGATCGACCAGATGTAGCCCAGCCCTTCCTTGGCCTCGGCAACAAGGGAGGTCGGTGTGCCGTCGTTAGGAGCCGGGGGGAGGGAATGCACCCGCAGGAGGACGAGCGCGGAGAACCCGTAGGCCAGCGCCGCGCCGAAGAGCACGCCCTGGACCCCCAGGAAGGGGAACAGCGCCGCCGCTACCAGTGGCCCGACGGCCTCGGCGCCGTTGGTGCCGAACCCGACGCTGGCGTTGGCCGACTCCAGATCCTTCTCGCGGACCAGACCGGGTACGGCCGCGCGTGACGCCGGCAAGAACACCTGGCCAGCCGTCGCCCGCGCGGCGACCAGGACCAGGAGCACTGGCAAGGGCGGCATCGAGAGCGCGATCAACAGCAGCGCGACCCCCTGGACCACCTCACAGGTGATCATCACCCGCTTGAGATCGAAGCGGTCGCTGATCGCACCGGAGACAGGTCCCAGCAGGGCGGGAAAGAAGTCCCCGACCAGTAGCAGTACGGAGATCGCTATCGCTTGGCCGGTGGAGTCTGCCACGAACAGCATGAGCGCGACCAGGCTGACCGCCTCCCCGGTATAGGAGACGGTTCGTGACGTGAACAACGCACGGAACGGGGCGTTGGCAACGAGCAGGCGCAGTCCTCCCACCGGCTCATCCGCTGGCTGAGGGCCGGAACTCGAGCCGGTCAATGTGGGCTGCTTTCGTCTTTGACGCGCGCCGCACCCGAAGACTCGCGAACACGGCGTGGAGAGGAATCGGCGCTGGTGAGCCGAGAGAGGAGCAAAACGATCAGTAGTGTACGCCCGCGGAGGCTCATCGACCACAGATTTTTCGGTTCGAGTAGTAGCCCACGCTGTCGTTGACCCCGACCACGCTCGCCCGCTCCTGCGCTCGGTATCGTGGCGCCCCAGCGATTCCATGGGAGGTCTGGATGCGGTGGATCGACGGCCCGCGCGCCGAAGCGGAGGTCATTGTCAACGCGGCCCCTAGCCAAGTGTGGCCAGTGGTCAGCGACATCGAGCTATCCGCCCGTTTCAGCCCCGAACTACAACGTGTGGAATGGCTGGACGGAGCCACCGGCCCCGCCTCCGGGGCCCGCTTCGCCGGCTACAACCAGAACGAACACCTGGGGGACTGGCGCAGCGTCTCCGAAATCGTCGAGTTCGCGCCTGAACACCACTTCGCCTGGGCCGTCATCGCCATCGACACCCGCCTGGGCGAACTCACCGGAACCCCCACGGAACCGATCGCCACCTGGCACTTCACCCTGACCCCCACTGAAGAGGGGGGAACCCGTGTCGTCCACGACACGTCCCTCGGCCCCGCCCGCTCCGCCATGAACCTCGCCATCGAACGCCACCCCGACCACGAAGAAAAAATCATCGACACCCGCATCGCCGAAATCCAGGCGGCCATGCTGAGGACCGTGCAGGGCGTGCAGGAACTGGTGGAGGGAAAGCCATCGCGTAGTAGGTGACCGACGCCGACTACGGAATGCATACCGCGCGCGGATCTTTCGGTCCTAAGGTGAGCACAAGCAACGCACCTTCGAGAAGCGCCGGACCGGAGACAAGCATGCTGCTGCGTTTCCGCGTGACAAACCACAAGTCGCTGCGCGACGAGCAGCACCTCGTGCTCACCCCGTCCGAGCAGCAGGGTGACGAGCTGCCGCCTCCTGGTGAGGCACGCGCGCTCCCGGTAGTGGGCATCTTCGGCCCGAACGCCTCGGGCAAGTCCAACGTGGTGCGCGCGTTGTGGGACATGAAAGAGCGGGTGCTGCGGGGAAATCACCGCTTCCCTCAGGAGCCGGAGCCAGTTGTGCCACTCCCTCGGTGGCCCTTCCGTCTCGACGCGGAGGCGCGGGCGAGCGCCTCAACGTACGTGGTGGATCTCCTTCTGGACGAACAGCGGTGCACATACGGCTTCTCGGTCACCGACGAGGCTGTTGTGGAGGAATGGCTGTACAGCTATTCGGCGAACAACCAAAAGACTGTCATCTTTCACCGTCGCGGCGACGATATATCCGAAGGAACGGTCAGGTCGGTCATCGAGGATGTTATCGAGTTCGAATCAAACGCGCTCGTCATGGAAGTATTCGCGGATATCAGGCCCGGCTTGATTGTCGGCGATGATCTCGGCGCGCTCAACCCGGTGTTGGATTGGTTTGGTCGTGACCTCTCAATGAGTAGTCCCAGTATGCTTTATTCGCCTGCCGTCCCTGCGCCGTATCAGCTTGATGATGATTCGTTACGCCGGCTCTCCGCCATCCTGCGTGCCGCGGACACGGGGATTGAGCGGGTGTCGATCAAAAAGGAGCGAATTGTCTCCGAGCGCGGCGAAGACCGGGTAATGCCTCGCTGGCTTTTTTATCACTACGGTGGAGATGAATCGGATCCCTTGCAGGAATGGGAGCAGTCGCAAGGTATACGGGCACTGCTGCGGCTCGCCTTCTCCGTGCTGAGGGTTCTGAGGGGCAGGGGGAAAGCCCTCGTTGTCGACGAGATCGACGTCGGCCTCCACACAGCCCTGTCCGCGCGATTGATCGAACTCTTTCAGAGTCCAGAGACGAATCCGTTGAACGCTCAGCTGATCTTCACGAGTCATGATCCCCTGCTGCTCGGCGTTATCCGCGGGCGGGTCGTGCTGGAACAGGACCAGATCTGGTTCACCGAGAAGGACGCCGGTGGCGCGACCGAGCTCTACCCCTACTCTGGCTACGGTGATGACGATGCGGGCGCCCGGGTAAAGCGTTACCTGGCTGGGCGATTCGGGGCGACGCCGTTCCTCGACGATGATCTGTTCCTAGCGGCACTCGCCGAACGGGAAAGCGACGAATCGAATGATGCTCCCGACCAGCCCCGGCAGGACGACCGGTAGGCGCCGATCCTCCACTCTCGACTACCGGTTCGTGCTTCCCCGACACTGAGGGCTGAGCCGCTCCGCCCCCAATGAGCACGCCACCGGCGACCGCACGCCCACCACAAGCGGCCCCGGCGGGGAATTGGTCTGGCGCAAACAACTCCGAGGACGCCGGGGCCGCCAGTGGAACGGCCCAAGGGCCGCGTTGTGCGGGGATGTGGAGGCGGCGGGAGCCCGGCGGCCCGTGGTCGCTTGGGGCCCGCGTAGCCTCCTCCGCCATCTATTCCCTCATCCGGGGAATTGGAACGTACCGAATCGATCTCTCTGTGACGTCCAGTCCACGCGGCGTGCTGTCGCAGCGCCTTCCGGTGCCGGGAGCCCCATTGACCTGCGACGGTCGGAACGCCCCGTGTTTTGGTCCCTCCCGAGATAGCCAAATATCAACAATGAGTGTTAAGTTCACATTGTCTGTAACAGTGGGGAGGGCTGGGAATGGTTCAGCGCCGCGGGGCGCAGCGGGGCTGGCTGGGGATCGACCTGGGTACGCAGAGCGTCCGGGCTGTTCTCGTCGATGACGAGGGTGTGATCCTGGGGTCGGCGTCAGTTCCGTTGGAGAGCAGTCGTCCCGCGGAGGGCCGGCACGAGCAGGATCCGGAGCGGTGGTGGGCGGCGGTGGCCGAGGCCTGTCAATCGGCCATGGCGGAGGCCGGGCCCGCCGAGGTGGGAGGTTTGGCCTGTTGTGCGACCTCCGGGACGATACTCCTCACCGAACCCACCGGCGAGGATCCGGTTCGCCCGTTGACTCCCGCCCTGATGTACGACGACGCTCGTGCCCAAGAGCAGGGCGAACGAGTCCGGGCGGCGATCGTGCCGGCGTGGCGGGAGGCGGGGCTCACTCCCCAGCGCACGTGGGCGCTGCCCAAGGCGTTGTGGCTGATGGAGCACGAGAGGCCTCCACGTCACGCCCGTCTCACCCACCAGGCCGACCTGATCAATTCCCGGTTCCTCGGCCGTCCCGCCGCCACCGACACCAGTCATGCCCTCAAGAGCGGCGCCGACCCCGCGCGGGGCACCTGGCCGACCGACGACCTGACCCGGCTCGGCCTCGCGCCGGAGTTGCTCCCCCCACTGGTGTGGCCGGGCGCCACCCTGGGGGAGGTGTCCGCCCGCGCCGCCCGCGCCACGGGGGTCCCGTCGGGCACACCCGTCGTCGCCGGCATGACCGACGGGTGCGCGGCACAGATCGCGGCCGGAGTGCTTGACGTGGGCCGGTGGCAGTTCTCGGTGGGCACCACGCTGGTGCTCAAAGGGGCCTCCACCGCGTTGCTGCGCGACCCCACCGGCGCCCTGTACTCACATCGCGGCCCCGACGGGGCGTGGTGGCCCGGCGGGGCCTCCAGCGCGGGCACGGTGCCCATCAACAAGGAGTTCTCGCCGGAGTCCTTTGACGCTTTCACGCGTGCCGCCGCGAAACACGAGCCGTCCCCACAGGTCGCCTACCCGCTGGGGGGACTGGGGGAGCGGTTTCCCTTCCACAACCCCGACGCCCACGCGATCGCTCTCGGCGTCGCCAACTCCGACGGAGAGCGTTTCGCGGCCCTGCTGCAGGGCGTGGCGTTCGTGGAGCGGCTCTGTCTGGACCTGGTGACCACACTGGGCGCGACCGTCGACGGGCCCGTCACTCTCACGGGCGGGGCGACCCGAAGCACCTATTGGACCCAACTGCAGGCCGACATCCTCGGCCGCGGCGTCGTCGTGCCCGGGATCGCCCAAGGGGCCGTCGGCATGGCCATCCTCGCGGCCTACGCCCGCGGCGACCGGCCATCGGCGACGTCGGCCCCATCCCCGCCGCCACCGGAAGCGGCCTCGGGGCCACGCCCCCAGAACGCCTTCGGCGGCGACCTGGCGGGGACCGGTGACCTCGCCGGCGTGGCGAAGCGCATGCTTGGCCCCACACGCTCGTATGATCCCCGCCCGGGCGGGACACAACGGTTCGCCGAGCCATACGCGCGCCTGGTGGGCGAGCTCCGCCGCCGGGAGTGGATCGGCACGGAGTTGGAACGAACGGCACTGGAGGGGCTGGGCGAATGACGAACCCGCGGACCACGCTGTACGTGGTGCGGCACGGAGAGACGACATACCACGGTGAGAACCGCTACTGCGGCAGCACCGACGCTCCCCTCGACGAGTCCGGAGTGCGCCAGGCGCGAAACCTCGCACGCTGGGCGGGCGGTGCGGGCCTCACGGCCGTGTACAGCTCAACGCTCTCCCGCGCCGTGGACACCGCGGATCCGTGCGCGCGGGCCGCAGGGGTCATGCCGCTGCGCGACGAACGACTCGTGGAGGTCGACTTCGGGCAGGGGGAGGGGCTGACCTCGGCGGAGATGCGGGACCAGTGGCCCCAGGAGCGGGCCGCCTTCGAACGTGACCCCGTCGCCCACCACCTCCCCGGCGGCGAGGACCCGGTTCGGGCGACGCGGCGTGGTCGGGCCGCGTTGGACGCCGTCGTGAGCGACAACCTCGGCGGAACGGTACTCGTGGTCTGTCACGGCACCCTGCTGCGTCTGATGGTGTGCTCCATCGCCGGGATCGCCCTGGCCCGCTACCGCGACCTGTTCCCCGTCGTCCGCAACACGGCGGGATTCACGTTGCGCTACTCCGTCCCCGGCGCCGAGGACACCAGGAACGCCTCCTGGTCCGTCCTCGGCTTCAACGTCCCCCTGGCCGTCGACGACTAGCCGGCCCCGGAAAGGAGTCCCCGACCGACCACGCCGAGCACGTGCTCGCGCATGCCCTGGTGGCGATAAATGGGGCCAAAAAATCACCGTGGTGCGTGTTAAGAACTCTTGACTTCATGTGAAATTGTGGGGCACGCTCAGGATTCAACGCGGAGAGCGCGGGGCGCGACTTGGGTCGTTCGGGACGTGTCCACGGCGAATTATCCCTGATCGGCCGCGTTGTGGGACAGGTGTCCGCGCCGGGATATGGAGGTCGGGTTGAACAACAACAGGAACAACCATCCTGGGAATTTCACGCGCCTCGCTAACATGAACCGCCGTTCGATGCTCCGCATGGCGGGCTCGGCGGTGGCGCTGGGTGCCGGAGTGCCCCTGCTCAACGCCTGCGGATTCGGCGGAGGCGAAACCGACGGCGACTCGGAGGCCAACGAGGTCACCGGGGATTTCGACTGGAAGAAGCACGACGGCACCACCGTGCGTCTGTTGATGAACAGGCACCCGTTCACCGACGCCCTGCGCGCCCACATGGACGAGTTCCAAGATCTCACCGGGATCACCCTCGAAATCGACGAGTTCCCGGAGTCGAACTACTTCGACAAAGTCACCCTGGAGTTGCAGTCCCAGCAGGGAAACTACGACGCGTTCATGATCGGCGCCTACATGGTGTGGCAATACGGCCCACCTGGTTATCTCGAGGACCTCAATCCGTGGATTCAGAACTCCTCCGCCACCCACGCCGAGTTCGAACCCGACGACTTCTTTCCCAACCTGCTCGCCGCCGGCCAATGGGACTTCACTCCCGGCTCGGAGCTGGGCGGCAGCGACCAGCAGTGGATGCTGCCGTGGGGCTTCGAGAGCAACTGCATCGCCTACCGCACCGACGTGTTCGACGCCCTGGGGGTGAGCCCCGCGGAGACCTTCGACGAGCTCATCGACCTAGCCCAGACAATCACCGAGCGTGCCCCTGACGAGGGCTTCGACGACATGTACGGCATCGCCGTGCGCGGATCCCGGGAGTGGGCGACCATCCACCCGGGCTTCATGACCATGTACACACGGCTCGGACTCCAGGACTTCGAGGTCGACGGGGAGACTCTGATCCCCCGCATGAACACCCCCGAGGCCGTGGAGTTCACCGAGAAGTGGGCCGACATGGTGCGTGAGTCCGGGCCCGACGGGTGGACCTCCTACACCTGGTACGACGCCTCCAGCGACCTCGGCGACGGACGGGCCGCGATGCTCTTCGACGCCAGCAACGCCTCCTACTTCCAGAACCAGGACACCGCGGCCGCGGGCAAACTCGCCTGGCACCCCGGACCCACCGGCCCCGACGGGTCCCTGGCCACCAACCTGTGGATCTGGTCGCTGGCGATGAACTCAGCGTCGGAGAACAAGCAGGCCGCCTGGTGGTTCATCCAGTGGGCGACCTCCAAGGAGCACCTGCAGTGGGCCGCGGAGAACGAGCAGCACATCGACACCGTGCGCCAGTCGGTGGCCGAGTCCCCCGAGTACGTCGACACCCTTGCCGAGAACGAGCAGTATCTGGAGACCTTCGAGGCGGTGGTCGAGGAGAGCCAGATCCAGTTCACGCCGCAGGCCGAGTTCTTCGACGCCACGACCTCCTGGGCGGCCGCGTTGCAGGAGATCTACGGCGGCGCCGACGCGCAGGAGACGCTGGACGGATTGGCTGACGAACTGGACGAGAGAGTCAACTGATGTCGGTTGCCGTTCCGTCGTCGACGCGGACCGAGCGTGGGTCACCGGCTCCGGGACCGGACACGCCGCGGGTCTCCCGTCGACGCCGGGCCCTGCGCCCCTACCTGCTCGCCGTACCGGCGGTGCTGCTGTGTGTGGGCATCCTCTACCCGTTCTTCCTCGGCGCGTCCTACACCCTGTTCGACTTCTCCGCCCAGAACCCCGACCCCGACATGGTGGGTGCGGAGAACTACACCACGATCCTCACCAGTGCGGCGTTCTGGAACTCCGCCCGCGTCACCGCGATCTACGCCATCGGGGCCACGGTGGTGGAGACGGTGCTCGGCGTAGGTATCGCGCTGCTGCTGAACCGTTCCACCATCCTGGGCCGGATGTTGGAGCGGGTGGTCATCATCCCGCTGATGGTCGCCCCCGTGGTGGCCGCCATCATGTGGCGACTCCTGCTCAACCCGGAGGTGGGGTGGGTGGCACCCATCGCCGGGTGGATCGGTCTCACCCACACCGGCACCGACTCACCCGTGGCGGCG
Source organism: Spiractinospora alimapuensis (assembly GCF_018437505.1). Taxonomy (NCBI): domain Bacteria; kingdom Bacillati; phylum Actinomycetota; class Actinomycetes; order Streptosporangiales; family Nocardiopsidaceae; genus Spiractinospora; species Spiractinospora alimapuensis. Next base: position 5,110,378 of record NZ_CP072467.1, read on the forward strand.
ATGGTGTGGACGATCGTCGTCGACGTCTGGATCTTCACCCCGTTCGTCACGGTGATCGCGTTGGCGGGACTGAGTTCCCTGCCGAGCTCCCCGTTCGAGGCCGCCGCCGTTGACGGCGCCGGGTGGTGGATGACGTTCCGCCGGCTCACCCTGCCCATGCTGTGGCCCTACCTCCTGGTCGCCGTCATCTTCCGGCTCATGGACTCGGTGAAGATGTTCGACGTCATCTACAGCCTCACCAGCGGTGGCCCCGGCAGTGCCACCACCTCCATGTCCATCCAGGCCTACCAGGAGGCCATCACCTACGCCCGCTACAGCCGAGGACTCACCTACATGCTGCTGTTGTGGGCGGTCGTGTTCGTCGTCTCCATGATCCTGGTGCGCTACCTGCGCCGGATCCAGTCCAGGGCCGCGGGGGTGTGACACCGATGCCCACCACGAACGAGGCCCCACGGCCCGGGCGACTGCGACGGTTCGTCCTGGACCGGCTCACCGACGCCACCCTCCTGGTCTACTTCGCGTTCGCGCTGCTGCCGGTGCTGTTCATCGTCCTGCTCAGCCTGAAGACCAACGCCGAACAGACCACCACCCACCTCTCCTTCGCGCCGACCTTCGACAACTACCGATCGGTGCTGGGGCTCGACGACACCGGGTCCTCCTACCTGAGGTTCTTCATGTCGAGCCTCATCACCTCGGTGGGGGCGGTGCTGGTCTCCCTCGCCATCGGCATCCCCATGGCCTACGCCGCGGCACGCTACCGTTTCCGCCGCAGCGAGGATCTCATGTTCATGCTGCTCAGCTTCAGGTTCGCACCGGAGCTGACGGTGATCATCCCGCTGGCCGTGCTGTACCAACAGATGGGGCTCTACGACACCCACGTGGGCATGATCTGGGTGCTGCAGCTCGTCACCATGCCGCTCGTGGTGTGGATCCTGCGGTCGTTCTTCCAGGACATGCCGGCGGAACTGGAGGAGGCGGCGCTCCTGGACGGCTACACACGCCGCCAGGCCTTCTTCCGGGTCGCGTTGCCGCTGGTCTCGCCGGGAATCGCCGCTGTGTCGCTGCTGGCGTTCATCTTCGCGTGGAACAACTTCATCTTTCCCTTCACGCTCACCTCGGGCAACGCCCAGACCGTGACCGTGAGCACGCTGGCGTTCCTCGGAGGCAACCAGGTGCGGTTCAACCTCGTGGCCGCCGGCGCGGTGATGGCGGCGCTACCGCCGCTGATCCTCGCACTGCTCATCCAGCGCTACCTGGTGCGCGGACTGTCGTTCGGGGCGGTGAAGAGCTGATGGCCACGGTCGAGGTCACTGACCTGCACAAGAAGTTCGGTAGCGTCGCCGCACTCGAGGGCGTCACCTTCGACGTGCGTGACGGCGAGTTCTTCTGCCTGCTCGGTCCCTCGGGTGCGGGAAAGACCACCACGTTGAAGACCATCGCGGGGTTGTTGGAACCCAACACCGGCACCGTGCACCTCAACGGTGTCGACGTGGCCGATGTCGAGCCCAACCATCGCGGCCTGGCCATGTGCTTCGAGAGCTACGCCCTCTACCCGCAACTGAACGTCTTCGCCAACATGGCCTCACCCCTACGGTCGCCGCGGCTGAGGCAACCCGAGGAGCGGGTCCGCGCCCGCGTGGAGGAGATCGCGGGCATGTTGGGCATCGACCACCTCCTCGAACGCGGCGTCGGCCAACTCTCCAACGGACAGCGCCAGCGCGTCGCGCTCGGCCGGGTGCTGGTACGCCCCGCCAGCGCCTACCTCCTCGACGAACCCCTGGCTCACCTCGACGCCAAGCTCCGCACCGAGATGCGCGCGGAGCTGAAGTCCATCGCGCACAGCGGCCTCAACACGACCACCATCTACGTCACCCACGACTACGTCGAGGCGTTGTCCCTCGCCGACCGGATCGCCGTCATCCACCAGGGGCGGATCCAACAGGTGGGCACACCCGAGGAGGTGTGGCGCGCGCCCGACAACGCCTTCGTCGCCCAGACCTTCGGCAAGCCACGTATCACCCTCGTGCCCGGACACCTGAACACCGGTGCCCGGGGAATGGTGTTCGAAGGCGGGGACGGGGGGATCCGACTTCCCCTGCCGCACCTCGACACCTCCGCCGGTACCGCCGCCACGACGGGACGCGTCACCACCGGTGACGAGCTCCAGGTCGGGATCCGTCCCCGGGACCTGACCCTGCGCACGGACGAGGATCACATCCCCGACGACCAGGTCCGGTTGGACGGAACCGTCTATGTGCTCGAGCATCTCGGGAGACAGACGGAGGTCACCGTGCGCGTTGGCGGGGTGCTGCTCTCGGTCGTGGCACAACGCGCCGAGGTCGCCGCCCTGGGCATCAACGATCAAGTGTCACTGTCCCTGGACCCCAGGTCCGCGCACGTGTTCCTCCCGGGAGACGAAGGAAAGAGGATCACACATTGACGGGGGAAAAGGCCCGCACACCCGAGGACCGACAGCGACAGATCACCGACGTCGTGCTGGAGCGCGGGAGTATCTCGGCGCAGGAACTGTCGGAGACGTTCGGAGTCAGCGTCATGACCATCCACCGTGACCTGGACGAACTAGCCCGCCGTGGAGTCGTCCGCAAGTTCCGCGGCGGGGTCACCGCCCTGCCGTCGGGAGTCTTCGAGTCCAACGTGGCCTACCGGCGCAAGGCCATGCAGGGGGAGAAGGACGCCATCGCCAAGCGCGCGGCCAGCCACGTGGAGCCCGGCATGTCCATCATGCTGGACGACGCCACCACGACCAGCGCGATGATCCCGCACCTCGCCGGCATCACGCCGTTGCGGGTCGCCACCAACTACCTCGACGGGATGCGTCGCCTCAGCGCGATGCCGAGTATCTCCCTAATGGCCCTCGGCGGTGACTACGACCCTCTGCACGATTCCTTCCTCGGTGTCTCCTGCGTCGAGTGCATCGAGTCCATCCGGGTCGACGCGGTGTTCGTCTCCACCTCGGCCCTGTCGGGCAGCTTCGCGTACCACCAGGAGGACCGCATCGTCACCGTCAAACGCACCATGCTGGACGTCGCCGCGAAACGCTACCTGCTGATGGACCACACCAAGCTGGGCAAGGTCGCCCTCCACCGCCTGGTCCCGCTCGCGGAGTTCGACCTGGTGATCGTGGACGCCGGCACCCCGTCGGAGGTCATCAACGACATGGCCCGCAACGACGTCCGGTTCGAGGTCGCGACGTGAGGGCCGCGCCGACCCCGGTCCGTGGCGTGGTTCTTGACCTCGACGGCGTCATCGTGCACAGCGAACACCTCTGGGAGCGGGGGTGGCAGACCTGCTCCGCTCGCCGTGGCACCCGATGGGGCCCGGAGGACACCACTACCGTGCAGGGCATGAGCGCGCCCGAGTGGGCCCGCTACCTCGCCGAACGCGTGGGCGCGCCGGACGACGCCGAGAAAGTGCGCGCCGAGTGTGTCGCCGACGTCGTCCGGGCGGTGGAGGAGGGGGAGGCACCACTGCTGCCCGGCGCCGACACACTCGTCGCCGAACTCAGCGCACGCGTCCCGGTCGGACTCGCCTCCTCCGCGGCCCGCCCCGTCATCGACGCCGTGCTGCACACCCACGCCCTACATGACCACTTCACCGCGACGGTCTCCAGCGAGGAAGTGGAGCGCGGCAAGCCCCAGCCGGACGTCTACCTCGCCGCCAGCCACGCCATCGGCATCCCCGCCCAGGAGGGGCTGGCGATGGAGGACTCCGGCAACGGCATCCGCGCCGCGCACGCCGCCGGGCTGTGGGTGGTCGCCATCCCCAACCCCGACTACCCCCCGGGGCCGGACGCCCTGCGCCTCGCCGACCACATCGCCGCCGACCACCGCGACGCGCTGGCCCACGCACTGGCGCACGTTCGGGGGTGCGACAGTGACCACACTCGATCCGCGCCGCCGCGGGGTGAACCCGCCGCCAGAAACGGGGCTCAGCCGTGAGTAGCCTGCAGCTGATCGACCTCACCAAGATCTACCAGACCCGCGGCCGGCCGCCGGTGGAGGCCGTCAGCGGCTTCGAGCTCGAGGTGGGCAGTGGCGAGCTCGTGGCCCTGCTGGGGCCGTCTGGCTGCGGGAAGTCGACCACCCTGCGCATGGTCGCCGGCCTGGAGCACGTGACCGGCGGCGACATCCGGATCGGCGGCACGTCTGTCGCGGGACTCCCGCCGCAGCGGCGCAACATCGGGGTCGCGTTCGAGAACTACGCCCTGTACCCGCCGCTCACGGTGGAGGAGAACATCGCCTTCGGGCTGCGTGCCCGCCGAGCCGCCCAACGCGAGGAACGGGTCGTCGACGTGGCGTCCAGGATCGGGCTCACCGACATCCTGCACCTGCGCCCGGCCGCCCTGTCGTCGGGCCAGAAGCAGCGCGTCGCCCTGGCGCGGGCCATCGCCCGCCACCCCGACGTACTCCTTCTCGACGAGCCGCTCTCCCACCTGGACGCCGCCCAACGCGACGCCACCCGGCGGGAACTCCGGCACCTCCAGCAGGAACTCGGCTACACCACCATTCTCGTCACGCACGACCAGGAAGAGGCCCTGAGCCTCGCCGACCGGGTGGTGGTGATGAACGAAGGCGCCGCCCAACAGGTCGGGACCCCCGACGAGATCTACGACGACCCCCACGACCTCTTCGTCGCCGGCTTCGTTGGCGAACCCCCCATGAACCTGCTCCCGGGCCGCGCCACCTCCGACCGGCGGACCATTCGCCTCGGCGATGCCGTCACGATCCCGGTCACGTGCGGCGATCCGATTCCTGAGCGGGTCGTGGTGGGCGTCCGTCCTGAGGACGTCCGCGTCACCGACCGCGCGACCGCCGACCTCACCGGCCGCGTCGTCGTCCACGAGGACCTCCAGGAGTACGGCCTCGTCACCGTCCAACTTCCCGGAGAGTCCGGCCAACTGGTGGCCGAAACCGACCCCGGCGCCCCCATACCCCCCAACACCGAAGTTCCCCTCAGCCTGCACCGAGACCGCACCTTCGTCTTCGCCACCGAGACGGGGACCCGAGTCCGGTGACCCCTCGAGCGACGGCGCGGTGTGGGGAGACCAGGTACGGCGGCGGGGACACCTCACACGTCCGAACGGGGACGGTAGCCGCCCAGGAGGCGGTGCCGTCCTGTCGTTCGGTAGGTGACGCCACGCGTTCCGGTGGAGCGCGGGAGTCGCAGCTCGTCCGTGTTCATGTTGCCCGGCCATCCAGGGAGTTGTGCTGTGAGTGATGGATCGATCCTCGCCGCCGGTGACGGTTTCGTCGCACCGGAACTGTTCGCAGCGGCGCTATCCGAGCAGGTGGGAGATGGGCGGGCGATTCGGGAGTTGACACTGCCCTGGCCACTGGTGCCGTTCGGGCCGGTGGCTGAGGTGGGGGAGGCCTCCGGTGACGAGGATGTCGTGATCGAGGCGCTTGGCGACGCCGAGATCGCCGTCACGCACCTCGCCCCCTTCACCGAACGGATCTTCGCAGCGGCGCCCGGGCTGCGCATGGTCGCGGTGTCCCGAGGTGGACCCGTCAACGTCAACCTGGAAGCGGCCACCCGGCACGGGGTCGCCGTCACCTACGCTCCCGGACGCAACGCGACCGCGGTCGCCGAGTTCACCATCGGACTGATGATCGCCGCCTGCCGCAACATCGGGGCCGCCCACGCCTCGATCGTCCAGGGCGGATGGCCGACCGGCTACTTCGAGTACTCCAAGTCGGGGATCGAGCTCAGCGCCGCCACCGTCGGCCTCGTGGGATACGGCGCCGTGGGGATGCGGGTCGCCCGGCTCCTCGACGCCTTCGGCGCGCGCGTCGTCGTCTACGACCCGCACCTGCGGAAGGAGGACGTCGAGCCCACCGCCACGTTGCTGACCGACCTCGACGAACTCCTGTCCCAGTCGCAGGTCGTCAGTCTGCACCAGCGCGCCACACCCGAGACACGCGGCATGATCGGCGCCGCGCAGCTCGGGCGGATGCCCACGGGATCGGTCCTCGTCAACACCGGGCGTGGCAGCGTCCTGGACTACGCCGCCCTCACCGCGGCGCTGGAGTCCGGGCACCTCGGCGGAGCCGGACTCGACGTGTTCGACACCGAGCCGCTTCCGAACGAGGCACGACTGCGGTCCCTGTCCAACGTCGTGCTCGCCCCGCACATCGCGGGGTGCAGTCGCCAGGTCGCCGAGCGCGCGGCCCAGATCACCGCCGCCGAGGTCGGGCGGTTCCTCCGCGGTGAACCCCTGGCGAACCGCGCGAATCCGACGGTGCCGGGGGAGGCGTGACATGTTCCTCGGCGTCGATCTCGGCACCTCCATCATCAAGGCGGCGATGTTCCACCCCGACGGAACCGCGGCCGCGGTCCGTTCCCGTCCCGCCCACCTGATCTCCCCTCAGGACGGCTGGTTCGAACAGGATCCCGAGGAGGTCCTCACGGGCTTGGCGGAGGTGGTACGGGCCGCCGTCGCCGAGGCGGGGGAGCCTCCGCGACTCGTCGGGATCACGGGGCAGGGCGACGGGGTGTGGCTCGCCGACGCCGACGGTCGTCCCGTGCGCCCGGCGATCTCCTGGATGGACGCCCGCGCCACCCCCGTCGTGGACCGTTGGGTACGCGACGGCGTCGTCCAGGACGTCTACGCCCGCACCGGCGGCACCCTCTTCCCTGGCGCGGCCGCGGCCATTCTCGCCTGGATGGAGGAGCACGAGCCCGAATCGCTCGACTCCGCCACGACCGCCGGGTACTGCAAGGACCTGGTCATGCAACGGTTGACCGGCGTCCGCGCGACCGACCCCTCCGAGGCGAGCCTGCCCTTCCTCGACCCGCGCAGCCTCGACTACGACATCACCGCCCTTCGTTCATGCGGTCTGGAACACCGCGCCGGATTACTCGCACCCGTCGCGCGCCCGGTCCCCGCGGGGGAGCTCACCGCCGAGGGCGCCCAACTGCTCGGGCTTCCCGCCGGCACACCCGTGGCGTCCGGTCCCTTCGACCTGCCGGCCTGTGCGATCGGCTCCGGCCTGCGGCGACACGGCGACGGACACGTCATCGTGGGCACCACCCTGGCCTGCCAAGTCCTGGTCGACGCTCTGGACACCGACCGGGAACCCACCGGCATGCATCTGTCCATGCCCACGACACAGGACCTGTGGCTGCGCGCCCTCCCCGCCATGGTGGGAACCGCGGCCATTGACTGGGTCCTGTCCATCGTTGGCGCGCGGCACGACGACCTGGACGGCATCCTCTCCGACAGCCGCATCGGTGCCGGGGGAGTCACCTGCCTGCCCTACTTCTCCCCCTCGGGGGAACGGGCCCCCTTCCTGGAGCCCCGCGCCCGCGCGGGGTTCGACGAGCTCACCCTGCAAACCACAAGAGCCGACCTGGTGCGCGCCACCTGTGAGTCCGTCGCCTACGCCGCCCGCCACTGCCTCGACACCGCCGGCCTGACCGGCGACGTCGTCGTCTCCGGTGGGGGAATGGCCAGCCGCCGGTGGATGGCCGTCTTCGCCGACGTGCTCGGTCGCCCCATCCACCTCGCCCGCCCCGGAGAGGCCGGAGCCCGAGGAGCGGTCCTCGCCGCCGCGCGGACCTTCGGGGCCGACATCGATCCGACCGAGTGGACCACCGTGGAGGAAACCGTCCCACCCGACGCCACCCGCGCCGCCCACTACGAGGAGGGCTACGCCGAACACCTCCACCGCGTGCGGTCGGCCCGGGAACGGTGGCAGCCCCTCACCGCCACCCAAGAGGTTCCCGGGCCCCGCGCGGCGCCATGACTCGTCGATCCCGAAGGGGAGGATGAAGTGTGTCGATTCGCGGACGGTCGCCCGTCGGCGGCGGTGGCCCGTTGAGCGCCACGGACCGGGCCCGGTTGGGTGCGCAGCAGCGGCGGCGCGCCTGGGAACGGTTGTCGCGGGACGAGTTCGACCTGGTCGTGGTGGGTGGTGGGGTCACCGGGGCCGGGACGGCCTTGGACGCCGTCACACGGGGGCTGTCGGTCGCGCTGGTGGAGGCCGGGGACTTCGCTTCGGGGACGTCGTCGCGGTCGGGGAAGGTGTTCCACGGCGGGCTGCGGTACCTCGAGCAGCTTAACTTCTCGCTCGTGCGCGAGGCCCTGACCGAGCGCGACCTCATGGTGGACCGGCTCTGCCCACACCTGGTGTCGCCGGAGCCCTTCCTCTTCCCGCTGGCCCATCACTGGGAACGGCCCTATCTCGGGGCGGGCGTGCTGCTCTACGACCTGCTGCGTCTGGGCGGGCCGCGTAGCGTCCCCAACCACAGGCACCTCAGCCAGCGTCAGACCCTGCGCGCCGCGCCCGGCCTGCGGAGCGACGCGGTGGCCGGCGGGGTGCGGTACTACGACGTTCGGGTCGACGACGCCCGCCATACCCTCACCGTTGTCCGCACCGCGGCGCGGCTCGGTGCGGAGGTGATCTCCCGTGTCTCGGCGGTCGCGATCCCTCGTGACGGAGGGCGTGTTCGCGGGGTTCGCGTCCGTGACGGCGAGACGGGTGCGGAAACGACGGTACGCGCCCGCGCCGTCGTCAACGCCACCGGCGTGTGGGCGGCCGATGTACAGGGACTCGCCGCACCCCCGACCGTCTCGATCACCGCGGCGAAAGGGATCCACCTTGTGCTGCCACGGGACAGGATCAACGCGAACACGGGCCTCATCACCAGGACCGCCGACAGCGTGTTCATCGTCCGTCGCTGGTTCGACCACTGGCTGATGGGCACCACGGACACTCCCTGGACCGGTGACCGCGCGGAACCCGTCGCCACCGACGAGGACGTGGACTACCTACTCACCCAGGCCAACCGTCTCCTGGCTCGCCCCCTGGCCAGGTCCGACCTGGTCGGCGTCTATGCCGGACTGCGGCCGCTGGTCTCGGGAGCCAGCCACGACACCGCCGGCCTCTCCCGTGACCACACCGTGGTCGGCGGGCCCGACGGACTGGTCACGGTGGTCGGTGGCAAGTACACCACCTACCGGCTGATGGCACGGGACGCCGTCGACGCGGCGACCCGGTGGCTGCCGCGCGCTGTTCCAGGCAGCATCACCCACCGCCAGCCACTCACCGGGGCGGACGGCTTCCACACGCTGATGCGTCAGCGCGACAGTCTCGCCACCGAGGCGGGGCTCTCCACGCGCTGGCTCCGCCACCTCCTCGGCCGCTACGGCGGGCACACCACCGAACTCCTCGACCTCATCGCCGACCGGCCAGAGCTGGGTGAACCCCTCCCGGGGATCGCGTACCTGGGAGCCGAGTTCGTGTACGCGGCCCGCCACGAGGGCGCGCTTCACCTCGACGACCTGCTCACCCGCCGCACCCGGGCGTTCATGGAGTCAGCGGACCAGGGACGGAGCGCCGCACCCGTCGCGGTCCGCTTGGTGGCGCCGGAGCTCGGATGGGACGAGGAGCGGTGCGCCGAGGAGGTACGCACCTACATCGCGTCGTCCGCCGTCGACTGGACGCGGTCCATACGGTAGTGCAGCCGCAGTGCGGGGAGGCTCCACAGCCGGAGGTCGTGATCGGTACGCAGCGTACCGTGCGGATCGACGTAGACATCGAAGGTCTCGACGATCGGAACCCGCCGCACCCACGCACCGACCTGGTCCGCAGCGCGGACCAGGAGGTAGGCGCCATCGTCGCCGAACCGCCCTCGAGGGGAGACCAGCCGCAGTGCCCCGCCGCTGGCGTTCTCCGGGCGAAGGAACACCGTCACGTTTCCGTTGGGCAGGGGGAACACCACGCGGACGCTGGGCCGCTGGGCACCGGGTCGTGTCGCGATGCCATACCAACCGCTGTAGACCATCTGCCCCGTCGCCCGCAGCCGACGCACCCACGCGGTGCCCGCCAGGGACTCGCCCACCCGGACGGGAACCACGGCGCTGTCCATCCCCTGCGCCGTGTCCGACCGCCGAAGCGGCAACGCCAACTGCTGCAACCGCTGGCTGAAGACGCGACTGAGCATCCATCCGAACGGATAGGCCGGTGGCCACCAAGTCGCCCACGCCCGCATCCGCCACCGCGCCGTCGCCTCGTAGAAGTTCCGGACCTCAGGCCGTAGCGCCTCAGGGTCGAACCCCGCACCCGCGAGGTCCCCCATCGAGCACAACAACCCACCCGAGTCCCCCTCCGTCACCCGACCGCCGACGCGCCGTGCCTCCGCTCGCACCCACCGGTCCCCCACCACGTCCGGAGCCCCGACCGGCCCGTCCAACCACGAGTGCTCACGTAGGTCCAACCGCCGTCCAGTCACTCGAACCCAGCGCTGGGTCGCCAAGTCAACGGTCCGATCCGTGGTGGTCGCCATAGCCCTCCCTCGACCGACAGCCCACCGGTCACTGTCTCCCGGTGGCGACCGGTGGGGCAAGGGCGGGGGAGCGGGGTGAGTCCAGATCGGAGGATCACACCCCCTCGGTGGAGTGGCGACGACGCTTCGCTAGGGGATCCAGGTACCGTTGCTGTCCAGTTCCCAGCCGGACACGTCGGTCTCCTGAACGTGCAGTTCGCCGCTCTGCATGACGGTGACCCTGGCCTCGGCCAGCCACGGTGCGGTGCCATCGTCGTCGATGTACGGGAAGACCACTCTGACGTCGTGGGCGTCGTCGTCCGGCCCGGACGAGCACGGCAATGACACCACCGCGCCGGAATAGTCCTCCTCGACCTCGAACTCGGTCCAGGAAGTCCTCGTCAGGGTGTCGAAGGCGGCCGCGTCGGGGCCGGAGTCGTAGTCCAGACCGTTGACGCGCTCAACGAGACGTTCGTGCCCACCGTCGGCGAAGTCGAACTGGAACTCCACGGCGCACCGTGTCGGCTCGTCGGGCTCGGCCGCGGTGATGGCGACGGCGTCGAGAATACGGGTCTCCGCGTACTCTTCGTCCAGCTCGACGAGCTCGTCGGGAACACGGAACTGCCAGCTCTCGGCTGACTCGGTCGGCGCCTCCGTGAAATCGAACGCCTCGCCGGACGAGCACGCGGTCAGAGCGAACATAGTGACGAGGCTCCCGGCCGCGAGGCGGACAGGAAGCTTAATGCTGGTCAAGGGGGTAATCTCCTCAGATTTCACGGAAAGGGGGGCTTAATGATCTCTGTTCTACCGCACCCTGGGGATGCCCGGCGTCACTGCCCCGTCACTTGAACGGTGGTCCGGAGTCCCTTCGTCGTCGGCTGCCCCACAGGGGCACGCGCCCGGCCACGACTGGGCCGGCCCACAACGGAGTCGACTCGCGGAGCCACCCAACTTCACCGTTGAGACGCTGAAATCCTGACCGGTCCGCAGCGGCGTGTCTTGTCACACTGCGCGTGCGTGGTCGAATGTTGCGGGCTTGGTGGCCTGCAGGTTTCGGTGGACTGGCAGTACACGACGTGATCAGCGCGGGCGAAGTTCCAGGATGAGTAGGTCCCAGACCGCTAGTATGGTCGCGCCGCGTTGTCCTATCCGCCGGATTCGGCGCCGGCTCACAATTGGATCACTTCATGGCTGATGATTCGTTCCTGTGGGAACTGTCTGTGGATGTCCCCACCCCCGCGCGGGTGTACAACTACTCCATCGGAGGAAAGGACCATTTCTCCGCTGACCGAGAGGCCGCACTGTCGGCCGCGAGTCAGTACCCCGAAGTGATCGACGTTTCGCGAGAGAACCGTCTGTTCCTCTACCGCGCGGTGCGCCTGTTCGCCCGTGACCAAGGAATCTCGCAGTTCCTCGACCTGGGATCTGGACTACCGGGATCCCCCAACGTGCATGAGGTCGCACACGAGTTCAATCCCGTGTCCCGGGTCAGCTACGTGGACCGGGATCCGATGGTGCTCGCGCACGGGCGGGCGCTCCTCGTGCCGGACGATCGTGTGGCCGTCGTTGAGGGGGACGTCATGCGGCCCGAAGTGCTTCTCGACGATCTCGTCTCCAGCGGACGGATAGACCTGTCCCAGCCTGTGGGAATGCTGCTGCTGTCCGTCCCGCAGTTCGTGGCGCAGGACCGCCGCCTGAGCAGAGCGCTGGAGCACTACTGGGACGCGGTCGCCCCCGGCAGTTACCTCGCGGTGTCACAGCTTGCCGCGCTGTCCCAGGCGGAGGTCCACCGGCTCAACGAGTTCGTCAGTCAGCGGTTCCGGATCGGCTGGCGGGCCCGCCTTCCTGAGGAGATCAACGCCTACCTGGGAAAGTGGGTGCCAGTCGAGCCGGGCCTGGGCGACGTCGACGCCTGGCGCCCTGACCCCACACAACCGCCTATCACCGACATCGACGAACGTGGGCAGCGGTTTCTCGGCGCGTCGCGACGCCAGAAGCGGATCTTCGAGTATGGCGGGGTCCTCTACAAACCCGAGTGACCGCCAGGACGGTGGTGTCCCGACGGCCGTGAACCAGGGTTCGCCCAATGCGGATGCTAGCCAGCGTTGTCGAGGGTGGTGCGCTGGTCGGGAGTGAGGTCCAGCTCGGTCGCGGCGAGGGCTTCGTCGACCTGCCACACCGTGGTCACGCCGACCAGGGGGATGATGGGCACGTCCTGGGACATGAGCCAGGCGAGGACGACCTGGTTGCGGGTTGCCTCGGTCTCCTTGGCGACGGTGTCCAGTGCGGCCAGGCGGGACTCCGTCCCCGGGTGGTGATAGGGCGGGCTGAGCTCGCGGTCGGGGCGGGTGTAGGAACCGAACAGCAGCGGAGTGTAGGTCACCAGCGTCGTGTCGCGGCCGGCGAGGTTCTCCGAACGCGCGAAGTCGAGATGCTCCTCAGTGACGTGCTGGTGTGAGGCCTCCGGCAGCGGGACGTCCAGCCGGGGACGCAGGTAACTGTAGCGCAGCTGCAGCACACGGTAGCGCGGCCATCCCCGTGCTTCGCTGAGCCCACGAGCACGTTCCAGGCGCCACGCGGCGTGGTTACTGGCGCCAGTCAATCCGACCGTCCCCGCTGCGACCTCCGCCCCCAGTGCTTCCAGGGTCTCCTCCTGTGGGACGCGTCGGTCGTCGACGTGTGGGTAGTACAGGTCGAGCCGCTCCACGCCTAGCCGGGAACGGCTGCCCGCCACAGCGGCCCGCACGGCGGCTGCGGAGTTCCCTTCCCAACTCTCGATGCCGCCGCCGGGAACCGTTGGACGCGCCCCGAACTTCGTGCCGATGACGAGCCGTTCCCGGTCCGGTTTCCGGGATGCCAGCCAGTGGCCGATCGTGCGCTCCGAGTCGTCCGGACCGTATCCGTCGACCCAGAACTGGTAGTTGTTCGCGGTGTCGATCATGGTTCCGCCGCGCTCGACGAACCGGTCCAGGATCGCGAAGGACGTCTCCTCGTCGGCCTCACCGCCGAGCTTCATGGCCCCAAGGCAGATCGCGCTCACCCGCCGCGCCTCGGCTCCTTCACCGATGGTCTGGTACTTCACAGTGGAACCTCGCTTCCGCGCGCCGCGAGCACCTCGCGGTAGTAGTCGATCTTGTGTCGGATGGCGGCCTGGCGTTCCTGCAGCTCGTCGATGCGGTGTGACAGTTGCTCGTCGTGGTCGCCGAGGAGCCGGACCCGTTCCTCGATCGTCTGGTCGCCGGCGCGCACCAGTTCGGCGAAGGTCCGCAACCGCGCGATCGGCATGTCCGTGTCGCGGAGGCACCGCACCAGGTCGAGAAGCTCGACATCCGACGCCCGGTATCGCCGATGCCCGGAAGGCGCCCGCTCCACCTCGGTGAGCAGACCCTCCTTCTCGTAGTACCGCAGCGTGTCTAGAGTGAGCCCAAACCGGGCCGCCACCTCGCCAGGGGTGTAGCTGGAGGGATTCATGCGCCGAGCCTCCCACCTGGAGCGCACTCCAGGTCAAGACCACGCCGCCCCTGAGGGGTAGAGGCAAGGCGGCAGGATCGGCGGCGTCATGCTGTGTTCGTGGGGCTGTCTGGTTTGATCACTCTTCGCGATTGCGGTAGACGACGATGACGACTCCGACCACGGCAGCGATGGTGAGCACGACGGTACCGGCGATGGTGGTGTTGATTCGACGTGAGAATGGCCGGATATCTGGAGCATTGGCGGCGTCGTACAGCACATACTGGGTGGACCAGTTGTCGAAATAGAGATCTCCGGATTCATCCAGTTCGAGTTCTCTCACGCTGTAGAAATATACTTCATCGGCGGTGGTGGGTGGCTCAGGTGATTCCTCGGATCTGGAGGCGCTCGCCGCAATGGGCGTCACCCGGTCCTCGGGGGAAACGCGGAGAATCGCTTCACCGGAACTACGGAAAGAGCCGCCGTCAACTAGAGGCTCCTGAAAGTTGCCAGCCACGTAGACAGTGCCGTCAGGGCTTGTGGTGGGCTTACGTGGCTTAAATTTGTTGTCCCCGTCGGAGAGGTCGATGGCATCAAGTCCGGAGTCATCAACCCGGACGAGCTCGTTGTCTCCACCTGGTGGCGCGGCATAGGCGAGTACTCCATCGTCATAGGCCGCCAGGTCATAGATCGTCCGGTAATCGTCCAACTGGGCAAAGTATTCCAATTCTCTCGACTCGGTCAACGTGTAGATCGTGTTTTGGCGAGAGACGTACACGGTGTCATGGCTGGCCGATGCGGAATTGGCGTTATGCGTCAGCAGAGTGGCCGATTCATCCGGGAAGACCTGAAACGCAGAAAGGCCTACAGAGATGAATCTGGATCGGCCGGGGCCGAACGAAATGGTGTGCAGTGGCCCCACGGATGGAACGTTGCTTCCCCTGGTTGGAGGAATGTCGCGGCGGTCAGATTCAGCGATATCTAGGATGCGGTCATCATCGACCGAGGAACCCGCCTCGGTGTCCGATGAGGTGCTTGGTGTTTGTGGTATAACGAGTTCGCTGTCGGGGATCGACGAGCGCCAAATATCACCCATTGCGCTGATGAAATACAAGTGCTCGTCGCTGTCGGTGGCGATTGAAGTAGTTCTTGGCGGGAAGGGGAGGCGTTGGCTTTCGTTCTCTCGTATTACTTCGAGTTCTAGTGTCGAGGCGACAAAGAGTGTATCCTTGATTGCCGCGATGTGGATCTGTTTTTCTTCAGTCCATTCTTCTTCCTGGGCCAGATCGAAGCTTTCGATGGGGCCGGAGAGTTCTTCGTTTTCCAGCTGATAGACATCATTTAATGTCGCGAGGTAGAGGGTGCCAGTCTCATCGGTAGTTAGCCCAACGTCTTCTTGGTGCCTCATCCAGTCTTCGGCGGTGACAATTTGTTCTTCCTGGGTGTCGGGTTCAAGTTGATAGAGTCCGGAGTCTTCCATGTACGCGTAAACCGTGTCCCCGTGAGCGGTGATGCGAATCAGCGGTTCGCTGTCGTCGTCTTCGGTGGTTAATGCCTCGGTGAGCTCCCCATCGGCGTCGACAGTGTGCACGCCTCCCATTTCGGAGCCGGCGACGAAGATCGTGCCGTCATCGGTGACCGCGATTTCGTCGGGATTGATTGGCGGGTCAGAATCTCGGTCGAGCTCGGCGAGGATGTCAACTTCTCCGTCCAGAGAATGAGAGACAACCGCACTCTCAGCGAGTGCGATGATGTCACCATCCGGACCGATCATGAGATCCTGGTATCCGAGGACCTCTTCAGGGCGGTCATCGTGGCTGACCACTTGAACCATCTCCCCAATCGGCTCTTCCTGTGGCGCATCCACGTCGTCCTCATCGCTCTCATCGGCGAGAGGGGGCGTGGCGGTGAGCCCCAGTGTGAGCAGAGAGCAGGCACCTGTCACGAGGATTCGAAGGTAGGGAGGGTGCGGCGTGGCGGCCCTCCTCCTCGGCGGGTGCGCGGGAGTCAGCGCCGACGCTACGAAGGCACCGAGGGTGATCCACGGGGAACGTTGGGTGGCTCGCGGGAAGTGCACGGGTCGCCTTCCGGACGGGGGAATAGGGGCCGGCGTCGAGTCTGGCCAATGGGCCCTCCGGTCCGCATCCTCGTACGCCCTCAACCCGCCTGCCCAAAGTCATGGCCTAAGGGCAAAGAGTGATCGATCGAGGTCTGGGTTCTGTGCGCCCGGCAGGTTGGCGGACCTCTGTAACCACCGCGAACACGGTGGCCGTATTCGGCCCTAGTCGGCGACTTTCACGCCGAGGGCGTGGGCGAATGGTAGGGCGAGCTCGACGAGTTGGGCGGGGCTGATGACGGCTCCGCGGAGGGATTCGGCGCCGTCGAGGAGGGTGATGGACTCCGCACCACGGAGGTCGACGTCGGTGAGGGTGGCGCCGGAGAGGTGGACCTTGTCCAGAGTGCTCCCGGGGAAGGAGACCCTGGTGAACTTGGCGCCAGCGAGGTCGACCTCTCGGAGCAGGCAGTCGACGAAGACGACGTCGCGAAGTGTGGTGGCACGCAGGTTCACGACGTCGAAGCGACAGTTGAAGAAGGTGACCCGCGACATCTCCGAGTCGAACAGCGCCACCCCGGACAGGGCGTTGCCCACCAGCTCGGCGTCCACCCACACGCTGCGGACCATGTCCGTGCCGCTCCACCGCACTGCGTGCATCCACACGTCGTTGAACCGCGTGTGACGCAGACGGCCCCCGGCGAACGTGACGGCGGAGAGCGCCGACTCGACAAAGCGAGCGTTGTCGGCCGTCACCTCGTCCACCGTCACGTCGTTCATGTGGACACCGTCGTATTCGCCTTCCCGCTCCGGCGGGCCCGACCACGGCTCCAGAAACTCCGCATAGGGCAGCTCCAGAAGACCGCGTGGTGTGTGCATGGTGTCCCCCTCCGTCGATGGTGCTGGGGGGACACTATCGACAGTGACACTGACCTGCTCAATCGGCGGGAGAGTCACTCACCGCGACATTGGGCCCCGCCGGTGAGGCCGGAGCGGGCGCCGCGGATCCCTCCTCGTCGAGCATGTCGCGTTCCGTCTGGGCCACCACGCGGGTGACCACCAGGTCGCCGGTGACGTTGCACATGGTCCGCGCCATGTCCAGGACGGCGTCGATCCCCGCGACGAGGGCGACCGGTGCGAGAGGGAGTCCCATCGTGGTGACGGTCATCGTCAGCATGATGACGCCGGCGCCCGGCACGCCCGCGGTTCCGATCGACGCCAGCACGCCGACCAACACCACCGTCGCCAGTTGGCCCGGGGTCAGCGTCACGCCGGCGATGTTCGCGATGAACACGGTGGCGGCACCGACGTAAATGGCCGTCCCGTCCATGTTGATGGTCGCGCCCAAGGGAAGGCTGAACCCGTACACGCCCTCGTTCACGCCCATCCGCTTCGCCGCCCGGATCGACACGGGCAGCGTCCCGTTGGACGAGCGGGTCACGAACGCGGTGAGCATGGGGTCCTTCGCCGCGCTGAAGAAGCGAACCACCCCGACCCGGAACAGCAACAGGATGACGCTGTACACCAGGATCTGGACGAATATCGCGCCGTACACGACCCCGGTGAGACGCAACAACGGCAACAGGACCGCCACGCCGGTCTCCGCCATCACCACCGCGATGAGGGCGAACACTCCGATCGGCGCGTACTCCAACACGCCACGCACGACACGGAACACCAGCTCAGCGGCGGCGTCGACCCCGGTGCGCAGAAAGGTCCCCATTCCCCGGATCCGCGCGTCGTCGCTTCCAAGCATGAAGGCCAGAGAGACACCGAAGACGAGCGCGATGAACATGACACCCAGCACGTTGCCGTCGACCAGCGCTTCGAACGGATTGGCCGGGAAGATCCCCAGGAGGGTGTCCGCCACGTCCACGTTCTCCGCCGACTCCTCGGTGTCGTCCGGCATGCTCAGACCGGTTCCTGGGGAGACGGCCAGGGCGATCGCCAGCCCCACCGCGATAGCGAAGGCGGACGTGAAGAGGTACAGCACGAACACCTTGCCGCCGATCCGCCCCAGCCGCTGCGGAGTGATCGAGGAGGCTCCCGCGACCAGAGTGGTGAGGATGAGGGGGAAGACAAGGAGTTGGAGCAGGTTGAGGAAGATCTGGCCGAGGGGGTCGAGCACGGTGATTCCGTGGGCGCCGATCCACGTCAGGATCATCCCGAGGACGGGAATGTCGGCTCCCGCTCCACCGGAGAACGCGCGAATCGCCAGTCCGGTGACCAGGCCTCCGACGAGACCGACCGTGAGCTTCCAGATGAGGGGGACAGCCAGGTAGCGGCGCCACAGGCCGGGCGCGTGAGGGGTCGCTGGGGCCATGGTGTTGTCCTTGGTTTCTCGGGGCACGGACATTTCCGTGGGTATACCGAGCGAACAAGGTCAACACACTCGCCACGCCCACCGAGTTCGACGGTGACGATGGCCCGAACCGGCCGCGTGTCGCGGCTTCACCTCGCGGACGGCACCCAGTCGACACGGTTCAACGCGTAGAGATGTGCGGGAGTACCGAGTTCGGTGGTGAAGTCCCCGCGGTAGTCGAGGCCGGTGTTCCGGGCGACCGTGGCCGAGGCGATGTTGTCGCGGTGGAGTCGCGCCACGAGGACGTCGGAGTCGATGTCCCGGAAGGACTCGTCGCGCACGATGCGTGCCGCGTGGGTGGCGATGCCACGCCCCCAGTGTTCCGGGTCGGTCCACCAGCCGATCTCCACCGCCGAGGTGTCCACCTCCAGGACGGGGGCGTGTAGATAGTTGGCCGCCGCGACTCCGAGGAACCCGCCGGACTCCTCGTCGATGATCCCGCGCCAACCGAAGCCGTGCGTGCGCCAGTGCTCAAGACACCGCTCATGGCGCTCCTCGGCCTGCTTCCGCGGCCAGGGTGAGCCGTCACCGATGAAGGTCGTGACCCGGGGGTCGGAGCCCAGCCGCACGAGTTCCGAGCGGAAACGCTCCTCCCATGGGTCGAGACGGAGTCGCGGAAGCGGGCGAGGGGAACGCGAGGACGGATCGAGGCGTGACATTGCCGCACTCTACAACTCCGTGCCCGCCGCATGTGTGGACTCACGACAACGCCGACGGGCGCGTGGTGTGGTGGCCGGTCGTGGGCGAGACCCTCGCGCTCCGCGCGGTTTCCGGGCGCCACACGTCTCGACTGAGGGCGCCGATTCTGGTCGAATCGTACGGTCGGCACAGCGAACCACTTACGGGAGTGTCCATGCGCCTCCGCAGTACCGCCGCGCCAAGCCCCGCGCCCGTCCCCGAAGGGAGGGACCAGTGACGACAGGCCCCACCGAACTCCGTGGGTCGATCTTCGGACACGAGGTGCGTCGGGTCGAGGACAGTCGTCTCATCGTCGGCGGCGGTGAGTTCATCGACAACCTCAACCTGCCCGGAACCGCCCACGTCGCGTTCGTGCGCTCGCCGCTGGCCCACGCGCGGGTGCACGGCGTCTCGACCGAGGAGGCACGTAAGTCGCCCGGCGTGCTCGCCGTCGTCACCCACGCCGACATCGACCACCACCCCCTCCCAACCCTGGGCCCCATCCCCACGGAGATGCGGCGACAACTCCTCGCGGACGGCATCGTTCGATACGTCGGCGAGCCCGTGGCGGTGGTAGTCGCCGAGACGCGAGCCGAGGCCGTGGACGCGGTGGACCTCGTTGATGTCGACTACGAGCCACTGACCGCCGTGGTCGACGCGGACGAGGCCGTCGCCGACAACGTCCTGCTCTTCCCGGACGTCGGCACGAACACCGCCATCAACAACGACAGGAACGCCGACGCCTTCACACCCGCGTTCTTCGATGACTGTGAGGTGGTCGTCCGCGTCGACATCGCGAACCAGCGCATCGCCCCAACCCCGATGGAACCCCGTGCGGCCGCGGCGAGGTGGGAGGGTGACCGACTCCAGGTGTGGGCCTCCACCCAGGAACCGCACGGTCTGCGGGGCGACGTCGCGCAGGTGCTCGGCCTGCCGGCCGACCGCGTTCGGGTCATCGCGCCCGCCGTCGGTGGCGGGTTCGGCGCCAAGACGGGCGGCTACCCCGAGTACTGCGTCATGGGCGCGTTGTCCGCCATCGTCGACCGGCCCGTCACCTGGATCGAGTCCCGATCAGAGTGCATGGTGGGCCTCGGACACGGCCGCGCCCAGTCGATGGTCGCCGAGATGGGGGGAGACCACTCCGGCAATGTGTCCGCCTACCGGCTGAGTGTCCAGGGCGACATCGGTGCCTACCCCCTGCTCGGTGCGGTGCTCCCGGGAACGGCCAGTCGCATGGGGCCGGCGGTCTACGACATCGAGCGCTATGCCACTCGCTCCCGGGCAGTGGTGACCAACACGGTGCCGGTCGTTCCCTATCGGGGGGCCGGCCGTCCTGAGGCCGCCTACGCGGCGGAGCGGGCCATGGACGCATTCGCCGCCGAAATCGGCATGGACCCGGTGGAGCTGCGGCACCGGAACCTCCTCGGCGACGACCGCTTCCCACACCGCACCGCGACCGGAATGACCTACGACAGCGGGGCCTACGCCGCGGCGCTGGACACGGCGGTGCGAGCGGCTGAGTACGACTCCCTGCGCGAGGAACAGCGAGCGCGGCGGGAAGCCGGCGACACGGTACAGCTCGGGGTCGGCGTTTCGACCTACGTCGAGATCACCAACCCGGCTGTGAACGCCGAACACGGCGCCGTCGACATCGACGCCGAGGGCAACGCGGTCGTGCGGAGCGGAACCCACTCCCACGGCCAGGGCCACGAAACGATGTACGGGATGATCCTGGCCGAGGTGCTCGGCATCGCCTCCGACCGGATCACGTTTATCCAGGGTGACACCGACGTCGTCCCCACGGGCGGTGGCACCTCCGGGTCACGCTCCCTGCAGGTCGGGGGATCGGCCGTGCACAGCGCCGCGCGAAAAGTCCTCGACCAGGCGCGGGAGCTCGCCGCGACCATCCTCGAGGCCTCGGCCGACGACCTCGTCTTCGACACATCCACCGCCACGTTCACCGTGCAGGGCGTGCCGGGGGTCTCGGTGGGCTGGGCGGACCTGGGCGCCTACGCCGCCGATCACGACGAGACACTGGGCGCGGCCGTCGACTACCAACCCGCGGGCGCCACCTTCCCGTTCGGCGCACACATCGCCGTCGTCGAGGTCGACACCGAGACCGGCGGCGTGCGGCTGCGCCAGATGATCGCGGTCGACGACTGCGGCCGTATCCTCAACCCGATGCTGGTGGCGGGCCAGGTGCACGGCGGTGTCGCGCAGGGGATCTCCCAGGCCCTCTTCGAAGAGGTCCGCTACGACGCGGCCGGCAACATCCAGACCGGTACCCTCGCCGACTACACGATCCCCTCGGCCGCGGACCTCCCCGACTTCGACCGTGTCCCGTTGGAGACCCCCACTCCACTCAACGAGCTCGGCGCGAAGGGCATCGGTGAGTCCGGCACCATCGGGTCCACCCCCGCGGTCGCCAACGCGATCGTGGACGCGTTGTCGCACCTGGGCGTCACGCATATCAACCTTCCCGCCACCCCCGAACGCGTCTGGGAAACCCTGCGCGACGCCCGGTCACAGGCGGTGCTGGCCCCGACCCACGCACCGCCCTCGCAGGAGTCTCCCGACGCCCACGCCCACGAAGATCGTCCACGAGTGCCGCGGGTTCCGCGGGAGTCCCTGCCCGCTGGGGTCCTCGGACGCCTCCTCCAACCACGAACCGTCGCCATCGCCGCCGCCACGGTGGGCGCGGCACTCGCGGTCCGGTACCTCCGTAACCGCCTACGCCGCCGCCGGTGACGGCACGACCGCGTCGCCGATAGGTCCGAGGGAGTCGGGACAGCCTGAGGTAGAAGGGGAGACATCCGGTCGCCGAGGTGGGGCGATCGAGGGACGGACGGCTGACGGGTGTTCGGACTCGTCAGCATGAGGGGACCGATTGGGGCCCCTGGTTGCGGAGGACACAGTGAGCACGATGCCGATGTCCGGGTTGGTTGTGGCGGACTTCAGTCGGGTACTGGCGGCGCCGTACGCCGCCATGCTGCTCGGTGACCTGGGGGCCGACGTGATCAAGGTGGAGCACCCCAAGACCGGGGACGACACACGCGCCTGGGGGCCGCCCTTCGTCGAGGGGGAGGCGACCTACTTCATGGGGGTCAACCGCAACAAGCGTTCCGTGGCGGCCGATCTCACCAGCGACGCGGACCGGGCGCGCGTCGTCGAACTGGTGCGGCGCGCCGACGTGCTGTTGGAGAACTTCCGTCCCGGAACCATGGCACGCTTCGGGCTCTCCTACGAGGAGGCGCGGGAGTTGAACCCGGGCTTGGTCTACTGCTCCATCACCGGATTCGGCGAAGGCCAGGGAGCCACGTTGCCGGGGTACGACCTTCTGGCCCAGGCCGTGGGCGGGCTGATGAGCGTCACGGGATCAGATCCGGACAGTCCGGTCAAGGCTGGAGTGGCCCTCGTGGACGTGTTGACCGGCCTGCACGCGACGGTCGGTGTCCTCGCCGCGCTCCGGGAACGAGACCACAGCGGTCATGGCCAACGTGTGGAGGTCAACCTGTTGTCGACTCTGCTCTCCAGCATGGTGAACCAGAGCGCCGGGTACGCGATGGCGGGAATGGTTCCGGGCATCCTCGGCAACCGGCACCCCTCCATCGCGCCGTACGACGTCTACCCGACCGCGGACCAACCTCTCGTGGTCGCCGTGGGCAACGACCGTCAGTTCACTGCTCTCTGCGAGGGTCTTGGGGTCCCGGAGCTGGCGACCGATCCCCGATTCGCGACCAACACCGACCGGGTCGCCCACATCGACTCCCTCACCGAACTATTGGCCGAACGACTCCGGACCCGACCGGCCACGGAGTGGACCTCGGTCCTCACCCCCCGCCGCGTGCCCTGCGGACCGGTCAACGACCTCGCCTCAGCGTTCGCCTTCGCGGAGTCCCTGGACCTCTCGCCCACCGTCCCTACCGGCATGGGAGAGGACACGGTGTCCACGGTCGCCAACCCCATCGGCCTGTCGCGTACCCCACCCCGCTACGACAGGCGCCCACCCCACCTGGGCGAGCACACCGCCGAGATCAACCGGTGGCTGGAGGGGTAGGCCGAGGCTCCAGCGACTCCCCCTTCCCGACCGGCGGGGGCGGCGGGACACTCGACGTCCACCCCCGCCGTCGCGCTGGTTTCAGGGCTTGCGGAACACTCCGCCGAACTCGCACCCGCGCTTGGTGCGCTCCGAGGCGCCCAGGTGGTGCCGGATGATGGGGTGCGGGTCGGGGAGAGGCGGCTGGTCGGGGTCGGGGCGCCAGTCCTTGATGTCGCCGAGCCCTGGCGCCACAGGCTCCAGGTGGGACGTCCATGGCTCCACGTCCTCCGGGGCGCGGATCTTCCACACCGCGCCGACGTCCTTCCCCGCCTGGTTCGCCGCCGCCCGGTCCGCCGCTTGGTGCAGGACGACGTGGGAGAGTGCCAGGTAACTGCCACTGGGGAAGTGGTCGATGGGTGCCGTGATGGCGCGTAGCGCGTCAGTGTCGTCCAGGATCAGGTGTGAGACGGAGAGCATTAGGACGGCGACTCGCCGCGAGGGGTCAAGCAGGCGTTGGGTGTCGGGATGCTCGAGAATGCTCGGGAGGTCGGTGAAGTCCGCCTGGACGACGGCGGTCGAGCTGTCACTGGCCAGTAGCGCCCTGCCGTGGGCGAGGACGATCGGGTCGTTGTCCACGTAGACGACGCGGGCGTCGGGTTGGAACTCACTCGCGACCTGGTGCACGTTCTGGTCAGTCGGCAATCCCGAGCCGAGGTCCAGGAACTGCGTGATCCCGACCTCCTAGGCAAGGAACCGGACCACACGGTAGAGGAAGAGCCGGTTCTGCCGCGCGATGTCCACGGTCTCCGGGAACGCTTCCATCGTCGCGGCGATCGCCTGCCGGTCGACCTCGAAATTGTCCTTGCTTCCCAGCGAGATCCCGTACATCCGGGCTGCGGTGGGGCGGTCGGTGGGGATCTCGGGAGGGTAGGTGAAGGCGTCCGGCTCTTGGCTGGACCGCTTCATGAAGTCGTTGGGTTGTGGCATTGGGGGCTCCAGTGGAAGGGGTCGTCACGGCTTGCGGAGCACACCGCCGTGCAGGTATCCGCGCCGTCCGCGTTCGGACTCCCCAAGGAGGTGGCGGACGGAGGGGTGTGGGTCGGGGAGAGGGGTCTGGTTGGGGTCGGGGCGCCAGTCTCTGACGTCGCACAGACCAGGGTCCACGGGCTCCAGGTGCTCCATCCACGCGTTCACCTCGGCGGGCGTGCGGTACTTCAGGCCGACCCCCACCTCGGTCCCCGCCTTTTCCAACGCGTCGCGGTCATTGGAGTCGGGGGCGATAGTGCTGGAGAACGCGAGGTAGCTTCCGCTGGGAAGGGCGGCCATGGTGCGGTGGACCAGGCCCCGCGCGACGTCATCCTGGGGGATCAACTGCAGCAGTGACGACATCACCACACCGACCGGTTGGCCGAGGTCCAGGATCAACCGCGCTGTGGGGTGGTTGAGGACCGCGTCGGTGTCGGTCACGTCCACTTGGATGACGGCGGCCGCGTCGTCGCCGGCGACGAGGTCGCGCGCGTGTGCGATCACGACGGGATCGTGGTCGGCGTAGAGGACGCGAGCATGGGGGTGGTGTTCTCGGGCGACCTGGTGGACGTTGTTCTCGTTCGGGAGGCCGGAACCCAGGTCGAGGAACTGGGTGATTCCGGCTTCCCCCGCGAGGAACCGGACCGCACGGTACAGGTACTGCCGACCTTCCCGCGTGAAGTCGATGCTCTCGGGAAAGTGCGACAGTGAGGCGAGCGATGCGTCGAGGTCCAGTTCGACGTTGTCCGTGCTTCCCAGTGCCAGACCCGAGATTCGGGCCACCGTCGGCTGATTCGAGAGTTCCCCGAGCGGAGAGGTCCCCCCGTCCTGCTGCTGGCGGGACCGCTGCGAGGACTCGTGGGATTCGGACATGGCGAACCTTTCCAACAGACGACTCGTGACACTGGAAGCGGATCCTGACCGACGGGGTCAGGGTTTTCGTGGGGCGCCTCCACACTCGACGGCACGTATTCGGGTGGAGGACTGACCCGGAAGGCGGATGACCCGGAGGCGTGGCGACTGCCGGTCCACCTCGAAGTTGTCCTTGCTCCCTAGCGGGATCCCGTACATGCGGGCCGCGGTGGGGCGGTCGGTGGGGATCCCGGGAGGGTAGGTGAAGGAGTCAGACTGTGCGCTTGATCGCTTCATGAAGTCGTTCGAGGGCAACGAGGGTCTCCCCGAGGGTGGGCAACCGAGGTCACGAAGATCGCCCAGTGTAGCCATATCGGGGTCAACGGGACAGGCCCTTCCGTCGTTGGGCGCATGGTGGTAAATGCCCAGAATCCCGTATAGGCCGAAAGAAACGGACTCTGGGGCGGATTTCACTCGCCCCAGAGTCCGGTCACGCTCCGTATATGTAATACCGGTCGGCCATTAGTCGGTCGTCAGTCGGCCAGCCAACGGATCAGTCCGTCGAACAGGGCCTGGTAGCCGTCCCAGTTCTCGCAGAACTCCGGGGGCGCCCAGTGTGGCGAGCAGTCCGAGGTGAACACCGCGGTGCGCCCCTGTCCGTGGGAGGCGACGGTGACGAGCGGGTCACCGTTGATCTCCGCGAGTGTGGTCGACTCGGGCCGGGCGATGACCCTGTTGTAGCCGAGCAGGTGCGGCCACCGCGAGCCCGCGCCGGCGGTCGCGGGGTGCTGGGCGTCGAGTACGGCGGGGTCGGCGCCGGCGGGCAGTTCCACCCGGTCGTCCTCCGCCAGCATCTCCACCGGCAGTACCGGGGCGATCGGGGACTGGCGGAAGGCTCCCTTGGCCTCGAACCCGGTGAAGGACAGGTAGCCCCCCACCATCAGCAGCGCCCCGCCGTCGTGGACCCATCCGGCCAGGTTCGCAAGTCGGTCGTGCCCCCGCTCCGAGCGGTCGAACACGTTGGGCGCGAGCTGGATGGAGTTCGCGCCGATGTCGGACAGGACCACGACGTCGTAGGCGGAGAGGGCCGCGGCGTCGTCGGGGAACTCCTGCGGGACCAGGTGCGCGGGCAGATGGGTCACCTCGTGCCCGGCCGCCCGCAACGCGTCCCGCAGCGGGCCCACTCCCTCGGTGTAGGAGTGCGTGCTGAAGGAGTCGACCCCCTTGATGTGGGTGGTGACGGTGACCCAGCTCTCGCCAGCGATGAGGACTCGGCTCACGGAAACGGTTCCTTTCGGTCATACGGTCGTTCGGTCATGGGTTTCGTGCGGTCGGACGTGTGAGTGGGCGGGGTCAGCCCGCCGCTCCGGAGGCGGAGTCGAACAGGGAACGCGGGTTGTCGCGCAGGAGCGACGTGACGACGGAGTCCTCCACCCCGACATCGCGGAGACGCTGCGCGAACAGGGTCGGGACGTAGGCGAAACCGTTGCCTCCGTACTGGGGCAGCATGGCCTTGAGGAACACGTCGTGACTGAGCAGGATCTGGCCCGCGTGGCCCGCGCCGACCAGACGTCGCACCGCCCCGGCGGTCTCCCACGGAGGCGGCGCCTGCCCCTCACCGGGAAACAGGAAGGGCATGCCGACCATGTCGAACTCCAGCCACACGCCGCGGTCCGCCACGCCGCGCTGGTAGTCCGGGTCCTGGCCCGAAGGGTCCATGTGGCACAACACCACACCCGTGGGGGCCACGCCCTGCTCGTCGAGGACGATGTCCAGCACCTCGTGGGCACGTCGCCGCCACCCCGGCAGGTGTACGAACATCGGCACCCCCAGCGCCCGCTGGGCCAGGCAGGCCGCACGCAGCGCGGTCCGCTCGTCGGACGTGAAGTCCGGGGATACCCCGATCTCGCCGATGACACCGGGACGTGGTCCGGCCGGAGCACGGAACTCCGCCACCAGTTCCGCCGCCAGGTCGTCCTCGCCGGTGGTGGCCAGGTGCGGGGGGTGGAACCGTTGGAGGTACCAGCCACTGCCCATGACCACGTTGAGTCCGGTGCGCTCGGCGATGTCGCGCAGCGCCGCGGGATCCCGGCCGAGACCGGGCGGGGTGAGGTCGATGACGCTGCCCCCGCCGCATGTGGCGAACTCGCGCAGACTCTCCACCATGGCCTCGGTGTCGGCCAGCCCGCAGTTGTCCGGGCAGGCGTAGGGCGCCTCCCGGAGTCGCCACGCGATGTCGGCCGACACCGTGGACTCGGCCAGGATCGCCTGGTTCGCGTCCCGCGGTGGTTGGACCGCCGCCGAGAGGTCGTTGGCGAGGTGCTCGTGGGGGAGGGTGACCCCCAGCTCGGCACTGGAGATGGGGCCGGTGACTGTGGTGACGGTCACCGCCGCGGCGGCGGGGCGTCCGACAGCAGCTTCCCCGCTCATGTGGGCCGACTCAGTAGGCGCCGCATCAGGTCCGACACGTCCCGCCCCCGCAGGTTCAGCCAGATCGCCAGGATCAGCACACATCCGGTGACGATCGGGGTGAGGAAGGGGCTCATTCCCAGCAGCGTCAGCCCGTTGGCGATGGCGCCGGTGATCACGGCACCGATCACTGTGCCGAGGATGGTTCCCCGCCCACCGAACAGGTTGGTGCCGCCCAGCACCACGGCGGCGATGACCGTCAGCTCGAACGCCTGGGCGGAGTTGGCCGACCCCGACCCCAACCGGGCCGCGATCAGCAGGCCGGCCAGCCCCGCGGCACCGCCCGCGAACACCATGGCCCACATCTTGATCCGCCGGGTGTTGACGCCGGCGCGGCGTACGGACTCCTCTTGGGAGCCGATCCCCGTCACGTACTGCCCGAACCGGGTGTGGTTGAGCAGGATCGCTCCCAGGACCGCGACCGTGAGCGCGATCCACGCCGCGGCGGAGAACCCCAGGAAACTCGCGTCACCGATGCGGGCGAGGAAGAGTCGACTGTCGATCGGGACGGAATACCCCTCCGTGCGCAGCAGGGCGACACCACGGATCACCGACATCGTGGCCAGGGTGACCACGAACGGCGGGATCCGGTTGTAGGCCGACAGCCACCCGTTGACCAGCCCCCACGCGGCGCCGGCGAGGATGCCCAGCGGGATCACCACGGCGGAGTCCAGACCACTGAGCAGCAGTTCGGCGCTGATCGCGGCGACGAAGGCGATCGTGGACCCGACCGAGAGGTCGATTTGTCCCGAGGTGATGACGAAGGTCATCGCGACACCGACGATCACGATGGGCGCGATCTGTGTCGCCATGTTGGAGAGGTTGGCGAACGTGAGGAACTTGGGTTCGGCGATGCCGAAGCCCAGGAACAACAGCACGGTGACGCCCACCATGAGCAGGGTGGCCTTGTTCGTGTGGGCCCACCACTGAGCGAGCGGGGAGCCCGGAGCGGACCGGGTGCGTTCCCCTGTCGTCTCCGGCGCGGTGTCTGTGCTCACTGTGTGGCCTCCTCGGGCAGCCCCAGGTCCGCGACGTCGGACCGGGTGATCATGCGCACCAGGGACTCGATGTCCAGTTGGTCGATGGGGACGTCCTCCACGCTGCGCCCCTCGTACATCACGGTGATTCGGTTGCAGACCCGGAAAAGGTCCTGCAGTCGGTGGGTGATCAGGATGACTCCCACGCCGCGGCTCGCCACGTCGGTGATCAACCGCAGAACGGACTCCACCTCGGCGACGGCCAGGGCCGCGGTCGGTTCGTCGAGGATCAGGACCTCGGGCTTGAGGGAGACGGCCCGGGCGATGGCGACGCTCTGGCGCTGTCCTCCCGACAGTTGGCCGATCTCCTGCCGGGTCGAGGGGACGCGTACGTGCAGGTCGTTGAGGATGTCGGCGGCCTGTCGGTGCATGGTCCGCCGGTCGAGGAAGGGGCCCCGGCGGGGTTCTCGGCCAAGGAAGAGGTTGCTGGCCACGTCGAGGGTGTCGCACACGGCCAGGTCCTGGTAGACGATGCCGATGCCCTCCTTGCGGGCGGCGGCGGGACTGGCGAAGCGTACGGAACGGTCGCGGATCCGGATCTCGCCGGAGTCGTGCTGCTCCGCGCCGGCGAGGACCTTCATCAGGGTGGACTTCCCGGCGCCGTTGTCGCCGACCAACCCGAGAACGTCGCCCGGCATGAGGGTGAGGTCAACTCCGTCGAGGGAGGTGACCGCGCCGAAGGACTTGCGGATGCCGCTGAGCTCCACAAGCGGAGTGTCGGACATGATCACTGCTCCAGGAAGTACATGTAGTCGTCGATGTTGTCGGGGGTGACGATCTCCACGGGGACGGGGATGTCCGCCGGTGAGTCCTCGCCGCAGGCGAGCCGGATGGCGGCCGCCATGGCCTGGTGGCCGAACTCGAAGGTGTTCTGCTGCACCACTCCGGTGATCCAGCCGTCCCGGAGCCCCTCGACCGTTGGTTCGGACAGGTCCCAACCGACGACACTGGTCGTGTCCATGGCGTCCTGCCCACGGACCGCGGACGCGAGGCCGATGAGGGCCGGCTCCCCGGTCGCGTAGACGTACTCGGCGTCGGGGTTACCGGTGAGCAGGTTCTCCGCCGCGGTCTCGGCTTCCTCCTGCACGTTCTGGCCGTCGACGACCGTGCCGATCTCCATTCCCCCGGCCTCGACCGCCTCGGTGAACCCGTCCTCCCGTTCGAGCTGGACCGTGCTGTTGAGCGCGCTGACGACGTGTACGGTCCCTTCGCCGTCGGACTGTTCGAGGAGGAACTCGCCCATCTCCGCCCCGGCGTCGGCGTTGGCGACGCCGACCTGGGTGGAGACGGACTCGTCGTCGATGGTGGAGTCGACGGCCACGACGGGGATCCCCGCCTCGTCGGCGTCGCGCAGGGTCGGTTGGATGCCCTCGGTGTCGACGGCGTCGATGATGATCGCGTCGACGCCGCTCACCATGAGGTCGTTGATGGCGTTCGCCTGGGTGACGGAGTCGTCCTCACCGTTGACGATCTGCAGTCCCGCCCCGGTCTCCTCGGCGATGCGCTCGGCTCCGGTGTTGATCTGGTTGAAGAACAGGGCCTGCAGGTTGATGGTGACGAAGCCGATCTGGGGCGCCGCGCCGTCGATCTCGCACGACTCCGGGATGTCGGTGGGCTCGGGGATGTCCGCCGCCGCGGCCTCCTCCGCCTCCTGTTGTGCGCGAACGTCGGCGTCGCACGCCGTCAACGCCAGAAGCGTCGCCCCTAACGCGATACAGCCGGCTCTTCGCTTCATGGGGGGTCCTCCTTGGTGAGTGTGCCGCCATCGGGAGACGCGCCACGTAGCGCGACCTCCAGGTCCGAAAGGGTGGGGGCTCCCCGGGGGCCGGGGACGGTGCAGGACAGTGCGGCCGCGACCGCGGCGGTGCCGGCGGCGGAGGTGGGGGCGGTCCCGCGGTCAAGGGCGGCGAGGTAGACCCCGACGAAGCAGTCCCCGGCCCCGGTCGTGTCGACGACGGACACCGGGTGGGCCGCCCCGCGGTCCACGTGTCCGTCCGGGGCGGCCAGGCTCCAGCCGGCGGCGCCGGCGGTGACGAGCACGGTGGTGTCGAAGCGGGCCGCGAGTGTCGCGGGGTCGACGGCCGGACCGAACAGCTCCTCGAGCAAAGTCCTGCCCACCACCACGTGCTGGGCGTGGGACAGGGCGGCCTCGGCGGCGGCGCGGTCGGCGCACCCGTCGAGGTCCACGAGCAGCCGCATGCCGTCGTCCGGTGCCTGCCCGTCGGCGAACAACGCCGGTCCGGCCTCGGGCCAGCGGTAGCCGTCGACGTAGAGCCACCCGCCGCCGTGGTCGCGTAGTCGGGCCGCGGCACGGGCGACGTGCGCGGGGGTCAGCGCGTCGTCGTGACTGACGACGCTGCGTTCACCGTCGGGGGTCACCAGGATGACGCAGGTGGGGAGGGCGTCCTCGGTGCCGCACCACGAGGTGTCGACCCCGGCCTCGGCGAGGGAGTCCAGGAACGCGCGGTCGCGCGGTGTGTCGCCGACGGCACCCGCGAACCGAGCGTCGGCGCCGGCCCGGGCCGCTGCGACGGAGGCGTTGGCTCCCATCCCGCCGTGGTGGTACTCGATCGGGTCGGCGTGCACACGTTCACCGCCCCCTGGGAGACGGGGGATTCGAGCGACGACGTCGGTGTTCGCGTAGCCGCAGAAAACGATCATGAGGGGGCGATACCGCCGCGCTCCGCGGCCCGCGTCAGTTCGCGCACCCGCTCGGGGGAGACGCGTCCCCACCACCGGCCGTTCTCCTTCAACGAGGACGCCACGATCGCCCCGTCACAGGCGGAGACGAGCTCGGCGACGTTGTCGGGGGTGACGCCGGATCCCAGCACCACGGGCAGACGCGTGTTGGTCTTCACGCCCTCGATCTCCTCGATCGAGGCAGGATGACCGGTCCGGGTTCCGGTCGCGATGAGAACGTCGGCGTCGAAGAACTCCGCGTCCTCGGTCTGCGCGGCGAGACTGCGGTCGGCGACGATCGCGTGGGCGCCGTGTTTGACGTGGACGTCGGCGAAGACACGAACCGGTTCGGCGCCGATCCGGTGCCGGAACCGGGTCGCCTGGGCGGCCTGGCCTTCGATGATTCCCTCGTTGGCGACATAGGCGTTCGCCCACTGGTTGACGCGCACGAAACCCGCCCCCGCCGCCCACGCCGAGGCGATGGAGCACGCGGCCGCGTTGGACAGCACGCTCACGCCGACGGCACCGGTGACGGCCTCACGGACCCGCGCGGTGATGACGGCCATGGCGGCGGCGGTCTCGTAGCCGTGTTCTCCCGGCTTGAGGAACGGGATGTCCCAGTGGTTCTCGACGATCACGCCGTGGCAACCGTTCTCACAGTAGGCGCGGGCCTCTTCGACGGCGAAGCGGGAGATCTCGTCGAGCGGGGTTCCCCGGTAGTGCGGGCTGCCAGGCAGCGGTGGAAGATGCACGGCGCCGATCAGCGCCGGGGACTTCGTGAACAGCTCAGCCATCGCACTGGGCTTGTCCGGAAATACGCCGAGTGGGGATTCCACGCTCATGCCGCCTCTCGATATGTAATCGATTACAAAGGAGTACGGTAGAACCTACGAACACTTCACACCTCGGGTCAAGATCCACTGTGTAAACTCCCGTGAACCGGGGGTTCATGGCGAGAGTGAGGAACTCGATTGCCCCGAGCGACCATCTCCCAGGTCGCGGAACTGGCCGGTGTATCCACCGCCACGGTCTCGCGCGCGCTCTCGGATTCACGGCGGGTCTCGGCGACGACACGTCAGCGGGTCCAGGACGCGGCCCAGAAACTCGGCTACTCCGGCAACTCCATCGCCAGTGCCCTGCGCCGCAACCGCACGGACACGGTCGGAATGGTCGTCCCGAGCATCACCAACCCGTTCTTCACCTCACTGGTGGAGAACGTCGAGCACGTTCTGCAGGAACAGGGACGCCAACTCTTCCTGTGCGACTCGCGCCAGGACGCGGAGGTCGAGGCGCGACACCTGCGTTCGTTGCTGGCGCGCCAGGTCGACGGCATCATCATCAGTCCCTGTCACGACCGGCACAGCGGCGCCGCCGTTCAGGCCGCGGCCAAGCGCATCCCGTTGGTCCAACTCGACCGTCAGGTCAGCGGGACCTCCACCGACTGGGTGGGTGTCGACGACCACGAGGCCATGCGGCTGCTCATGGAGCACCTCGACGAACGTGGGGCCCGTTCCGCCGCGTTCGTCACCTCCACCATGACCAACTCCTCGACCCAACTGAGGCTGATCGGTTTCCGGACCCAGGCCCAGCGACTGGGTATCCACACGCGTGAGGAGTGGATCCAGCTCGGTGACTACTCCGTGGCCTGGGGACGCGCGGCTGGTCGGCGCATCATGGACGACACCCCACGCCCCGACGCCATCGTGTGCGCCGACGACCTCATCGCCATCGGCGTCCTCCGCGCCTGCCGTGACCGCTCGGTCGCCGTCCCCGACGACGTCCAGGTCACCGGCTACGACGACATCGACTTCGCGGACTTCGTGCACCCCGGACTCACCACCGTGCGCCAACCCCGAGAACGCATCGCCGCCGAAGCCGTGCGCCTTCTGGCCGCGACGGCCGAATGGGGCGGCACCGCCGCCCACACCGCCCTGGCGCCCACGCTCGTCATCCGCGGAAGCACAGCCCAGCGGGCACGAACGGGCGGGGTGTGACACGGCCGGTGGCCCGTCCAGGCGTGTGCCACCTCGCAGTCCACGCGCCGCCGTCGGAACCGCGCCGCGCGCCTGCCCTGCGTGGTGTGCCGCGGGGAGACGGACACGCCGGCGGCGTCCCGGAGCGGGACGCCGCTTCACCGGCTCCGGCGGGGCCGCGTCCGGCACTGGGCGCACGCGGTGTCGACCACGCCGACTGCGTCAGCCCGTGGGGATCCCGGTGGCGCACCACGTGTCGAGGAGGGCGGAGTAGACCTTGGCGGCCTGGCCAAGGCGGGTGACGGAGCACCACTCGTCGACGACGTGGCACTGTTCGGGTTCGCCGGGGCCGCAGATGACGGTTCCTTCCGCGCCCAGGAGCTCCGTCAGCACGGAGGCGTCGGTGAAGAACCGCGCCGGGGGCGCGGGCGTGGGATCAAGACCGACCTGCTCGAGGGCGTCGGACACGGCGTGTGCGAAGGGGGAGTCGGTGGGTGTGTCCACAGGGGAGAGGCGGGCGATCGTGGAGATGTCCACGTCCGGTCCCACGATCTCGGCGACGCGGGCGGCGAGGCGCTCGGAGGGGACGCTCGGTCCGTGCCGAAGGTCCAGGGCCAGTTGAGCGGCATCGGGAACCACGTTGACCTGTGCGCCCCCGGCGATGGTTCCGACGTTCGCGGTGACCGGGCCGAAGCGGGAATCGGTGGGCCAGTCGTCGGTGTCGTGCAGGCTGACCGCGGCCCGGGCGGCGGCGACGATGGCGTTACGGCCGAGGTGCGGGGCGGAGCCGTGCGCCGACACCCCGTGCGTGGCCAGCCGCAGCCACAACCCGCCCTTGTGTCCGAGGACCAGACGGTTCGAGGTGGGTTCGCCGACGAGCAGCCACCCACCCCGGCGTAGGGCGGAGCTGGGTATGTCGGCCGCTCCCTCACACCCCGTCTCCTCAGCGGCGGTGAGCACGAGCTGGACGGGACGACAGTCGTGTTGCCGGCGTCGATGGTGGGCGAGGGCGACGATGAACGCCGCGACACCCGACTTCATGTCACTGGCCCCACGGCCCGCCAGTTGGTCACCGTTGACGGTGGCGGTCCACGGGTCGCTGCTCCAGTCATCGGGGTTGGCCGGGACGGTGTCCAGGTGCCCGGTGAAGGTCAGGGGCGGGCCGTCGTCCGTGCCTGGGGTCGTCGCGATGAGCTGGTTCCGGTTGGGGCGCCAGTCCAGCGTTTTGGTGACGAGACCGGCGGCGTGGAGTTCGGCTGCGGCCACCGCTGCCGCTCCGCTCTCTCCGTCCCCGACGGTGTTGACCGCGATCAGCTTGCTCAGAAGGTCGCGCGCCTCGTGCTCCACCAGCGGTTCTCCCTCATGCCTGGGGGCGGTTTCCGGCCTCATGATAGGCAGACGACCGCCCGACGCCGTGGGCCGGGGTGAAGAGGATCACCACGGTCACGCGTATCCCCGGGCTTCGTGGGTCCTACGATTTCCGACATGCGCATCGTGCCCGCCCGTCTGGACGAACCGGACGCCGTGAAACTGACTGACGAGGTGCAGCAGGAGTACGCCCGGCGCTACGGCGAGGGCCCCGGCGACATCACGCCGTTGGAGCCGGCCATGTTCGAGCCGCCCCGGGGACTCTTCCTGTTGGCGTACGACGATGACGGCGTCCCCGTGGCGACGGGCGCCTGGCGGACCCAGGAGGACGCCGAGGAGGGCTACTCGGTCGGCGACGGGGAACTCAAGAGGATGTACGTGATCCCGTCCGCCCGTGGCCAGGGACTCGCACGGCGGATCCTCGCCCTGTTGGAGGACGACGCCCGCGCCGCCGGCCGCGCGCGCATGGTGCTGGAGACCGGCATCGCGCAGCCCGAGGCCCTCCAGCTCTACGCCTCCTCCGGCTACGAGCCGACCGCCACCAAGTTCGGTGCGTACCGGTTCAAGGATTCCAGCCGCTGTATGGCCAAAACCCTGTGAGGGCGGCCGCGCGTCAGGTGACCTCGGGGTCCTCCACCCCGAGCGGCCGGAACCCGCTGAGGACCGCGGCGACCGTGAACAGGACCAGGTCGTAGCCGATGTGCACGACAACCGCCGTCACCAGACCGTGGTTGAAGAGCACGAAGAACAACACCATCCCGATGAACCACGCGTTCAGCCACCCGAACACGCCCTGGTAGGCATGGGCCTTACGGAACCCCGCGTTCACCGAGACGATCGTCGCCCCCAGGAGCCAGCCGCCCGTGGTGAGCTCCGGTTCGAGAATGCCGAGGGTGACGACGTTGGCCACGGGGACGAGTCCTGCGGTGTAGACCCACTCCACCAACCCGAAGGTCACCAGGTTGGCCACAGCGAGGAACACGGGGGTGCCCACCAGGAACAGCCACCGGTAACGCAGCTCCTCGAACAGCCCGCTGCTGACGCTCACCCACAGTCCCAGCACCGCGTGTTCCCGTGGAGTGAAGGGGGTCGTAAGCCCGCGCGCGACCCACACACATCCCGGCACGACCGCGAGCACCAGCGCCCAGACGAACACGGGCCACGTCGCGGCCAATCCGCCCACGACGTCGGTCGGGATTGTCCAGACCACAGCGAATCCCAGCGGGTGGTCGATCCAGATTCCCCCGACGAGGTACAGGACCACCGCGCCGACGAAGGCCCCGAGCGTCGCTGTCCCCTGCCCCAGCGCCGCCTGGGCACCGAACGCGTTCACCGCGACGTTGCGCGGAATCGGCCCGTTCCACTGGCCCATCGGTGCCTCCCCAAGGATCCCTCGATGAGACGGTCCCATGGACGATCGGAAGATCCGGTGGGAATCGGGTTTCGGCCCCAATATCCGGCACCTTGGACTCCGACAGAAGTGGCGCGCGTCGTCGTCCGTTGGGCCTCCCTGGGCGTTTACCGAACGGCGGCGGGGGGCGGGTGTTCCCGCAGGGCTCCATAGGCGAGCAGATAGGGCGGGATCCGACGGGCCCACGGCGTGCGTTCCGTGAGGCGAAGAGGCAGCGGCAGGGTGGAGGCACGGGCGAAGTCGATGTCGCCCCGAAGCGCGGGGAGGACGACCCTACGGTGTGCGGCGCGTTGGAGACTTTGGATCAGTGCCGTGGTGGGCCACCGGCGCCGTTGGACGGCCGCGACGTCGGCGCGGGTGACGAGGCCACGGCGGAGTGGCTCCTCGAGGTAGCGGGCCGCGGCGACCGCGTCCTGCACGGCGAGGTTGATGCCGACCCCGCCCACCGGCGACATGGCGTGCGCGGCGTCGCCGATGCACAGAAGCCCGGGTGTGTGCCACCTGCGCATCCGGTCCAGTTGGACGTCGAGGAGCTTGACGTCGTCCCACGCTTGTACCAGGGGGCGCCCGGACATCCAGGGGAACTGGGCCAGCAGTCGGGAGTTGAAGTCGTCGATGGGATGGCTCCGATTCTCGGCGTCGGTGCCCTTGGCGATGATCGCGGCGGTCTGGTAGTAGTCACCACGGTCGATGAGGATGGTGAACTGGCCGCGGCTCACCGCGCCGACGCCGCCTTCCGGGTCGTCCGGGTGCCGGGGCAGTCGGAACCACATGACGTCCATGGGGGTCGAGAAGTCGTGGATATCGAGCTGGGGCAGCGTTCGCGCCACGGAGTCCCGCCCGTCGCACGCGACCGTGAGTGGTGCGCGCACCTCCCCGACCTCACCGTCGCGTGTGCGGTACCGGACCCCGTTGATCCGTCCGCCCTCTTCCAGGAACCCGGTGACTTCGGTGTTCATGCGCAGGGTGAATGACGCCTCCTCGCGTGCGGAGTCGGCGAGTAGGTCGAGGAAGTCCCACTGGGGAACCATGGCGATGTAGTTGTACTTGGTGCGCAGCCGCGTGAAGTCGGCCAGAGTGACGAAGCCGCCGTCCTCGCCGATGGGAACGCGCACCTGGTGGACCCGCCGCTGGGCCAGCCGTGCGAACCGCTGTGCCAGGCCGAGGTCCTCCAACAGCGACAACGTCGTCGGATGTACGGTGTCGCCGCGAAAGTCGCGGAGGAAGTCGCCGTGCTTCTCCAGGACGGTG
Source organism: Spiractinospora alimapuensis (assembly GCF_018437505.1). Taxonomy (NCBI): domain Bacteria; kingdom Bacillati; phylum Actinomycetota; class Actinomycetes; order Streptosporangiales; family Nocardiopsidaceae; genus Spiractinospora; species Spiractinospora alimapuensis. The sequence continues at coordinate 5,147,313 of NZ_CP072467.1, forward strand.
ACGTCCACTCCGCAGCGGGCCAGCAGCAACCCCAGGACCATTCCCGCCGGCCCACCTCCGACAACGCAACACCCGGCCCGCGACATCGGTCCTCCCTCAGACACCACTCGATTCGCGATAACCACTCTACGTGTCGGGACCACTACCGAGCGGCAGTCGTCGGGTCCACGGTCACGCGCTGGTTGGTGACGGGGCGGTCACCGTGAGGGGCGCCCCGACTGCCACGTGCGGTAGGTCCGGTGGGTGGAGGTGGGGGTCCCGATCTGTGGTGGACAAATGCTGTGGACGCGTCGACGGTCGTTGACACAGACTGGCGCGATGATCGAGTTTCACGGGTGGGTGAGCGTGCGTGAGAGCACCGTCGGTTTCGTGCCGCCCAACCCGAACGGATCGGAGACGCACGAACGGTTCCTGGACCGGATCGACGAGCTTGACGACGACTCCTGTCTCGTCGACGCGCGCTGGGTGAACGCCATGTTCCAGGTGACCCTCGGCGGTCGGCACAACCACAGGGGCGGCGCGGAGCGCTACCTCGAGTTCTTTCGGTGGATCGCCACCTGGGCCCCGGGGTCCTACGGTCTGCTCTACTACCGCGACGACGAGGCGGAGCACCCGGCGCGGCGCGAGGAGTTTCGGGTGTTGGTGATGGCGCGCGGTGAGGTCTCCGAGAGGATCGACCCGTTCCTGTCGCCCTGCGTTCCCGTCATAGAGGACGAGATCTCCCTCGACGACCTCTGAGCCGTCGAGGGAGCGGTGTCAGCGCAGTCCGGCGAAGAGGTCGATCTCCGGTTCGGTGACCGGAACGGAGCTGGAGTGGCGCACGAACGACTCGTGGCCGAACATCAACTGCAGCACCTCGTGGGGGAAATGCAGCGGGAAGATGGACTCGGCCTGGCTGGCGTGCGCTTCGAGCGCCTTACGCTTGGCCTCCACGTGGGACAAGACGTCCAGTGTCGCGGTGATCTCCTCGTCGGGAGTTCCGAAGTCCTCGGGCGGCTCGAAACCAAGGTCGACCCCGAGCTCGCGAGCCCGGTCCAGGGTACGGAGCATTCCGGTGCGGGACATCGCCGTGAAGTACGTCTTTTGGGGGATTCCCGTCGCCTCGGCGGCCGCCAACGCGACACGGTGGGCCTGAATGTGGTCGGGATGCCCGTAGCCACCGAAGGAGTCGTAGGTGACCAGGACTTGCGGTCGGTAGGTCCGCATGATCGCCGCCAAGCGGTCGGCGGCCACGTCCACCTCGACGTTGGTGAACGCGGCGGAGTCCTTGTTGGCGTCCCACCCCTCCATTCCGGAGTCCCGGTACCCCAGCAGCTCCACGTGCTCGATCCCGAGCAGGTCGGTGGAGGTGCGCAGTTCCCGTAGTCGCAGCTCCGCGACGGCTCCCGGGTCGTGCCCGTCCTCACCCGGTTTGATCCCGCCCGGAGCGTCCCCCTGCTCACCATTGGTACAGGTCACCAGCACGGTACGTACGCCCTGCGCCGCGTAGTGCGCGAAGGTCCCGCCGGTGCCCAACACCTCGTCGTCCGGATGCGCGTGTACCGCCATCAGGGTCAGATCCATCAGCTCACTCCGGTCTGTCTGCGTCTGCTCCACCCAGATGCAACCACCATGGAAGGACAGGCATTTCCGAAACCTCCGAGGACATGGAGTCGTTCTTCCGAGGAAGGAGGAGCGTGCGGCGCGGTTCTCCGAACCAGCCCCTGGGTCCGAGACACGAGACAGGAGTGGGCCACGCGTGTCGTGATCGTCGTTCTCGGGCGCATTCGTATCGTGGCGCCCCGGTCACATGGGTATTGTCCATACCTTCATGTGTCCAGCGAGTACCTCGAAGTGCTCCTGTTCGGCCCACCCCGGGTGGTCGCCGATGACGTACAGGCGCTGCTTGGCTCGACTCACGGCCACGTTGATGAGGTTTGGTCGCTTGGCGGCCCACTTCTTGGCTCCCGGCCGGCGCGGATCCCCACCGAGCATCAGAATCACCACGTCGGCTTCCTTGCCCTGAGTCGTGTGGATGGTCCCCGCGTTGTCCCGGTTCACCCCGTAGCTCTGGGCGGTGGTCCGCGCGCGATGGGCCACCACGCGGAAGGGTGAGATCACGAACACCTGTTCCATGTCCTGGCCCTGGTCCTGCAGGTTCTTCAGAACCCGTTCCAGGGCCTGGCCCTCACGGGGAACCCAGTGCCCCTCGCTGTAGCCGTCGGGATTGGACACGTGAATCCACAGGCTCGGATACAGGGGACTGTCATCTACGCGGGACGTGCCGTAGACCATCATTCCGTCGTATGCCACTTGGTTGGACACCGTGAACATGGGGTCAAGGCAGCGTCGATGCACACGCAGCGGTGATCCGACCCAGATGGGATCGCCGTTGGTGTCCGACAGTTCCGTACCGAACGGCGTCACGGCGTCGGTGAGGGTCTGGACCGATGACCACGCAGGAAGCCACTTCTCCGAGACCTTGTGGTGGTTGCGTAGGGCCTGTTGCGCGGTGAAGGGGAGAGTGCAGATGGGTTCCAGTTGAAGTGGGTCACCGACCGCCACGGCTCGCTTCGCGCGCCACAACGCCCCTACGGCCTGTTGGGGGGTGGCCTGTCCGGCCTCATCGATGAGCACCCAGCCGAGCTCTTCGCGCCGGATGTGCTCGAACAGGCGAGAGAACGACGCGAACGTCGTCGAGATGACGGGCACGACGAAGAAGAGGCTCTGCCACGCCGCGAGCAATGCCTGGCGGGGAGCACCCACGGGAGCGTTGCCCTTGAGGAGGCCAACGACAGCTTCCAGGTTCTTACTCATCTGGGCGGGAACAAGATGGAGGAACTCCCGGTGCAGTGCGAGGGCGGCAAGGAAGACCTCAGTGCGCGCGTGGGCCATCGTCGGGTCGTTCCAGGGCGCACTCAACTCCCGATCCGCGCTGTCCTCCTGTGGGCCAAACGACTCTGACGGCAGGTGATCACCCAACGCGCGGAGTACGTCGTGGTACTCCTCCTCTAGCTCCGCCTTCTCCCGATTCTGCCGTTCGAGCTCCTCGTGGAGAGCCGCCAACTCCGCCTCGCGCCGATACAACTCCGCGTACGCCGCGTCCAGCTCCGAGCGGGCTTGGGCGAAAGTGTTCTCCGCCTTATTCAGGGTGTCGATCAGCGTTTCACACCGGGCGGTCCATTCACGGCGTTCCCGCCCCAGAGAGCGAACCTGGCGCAGGAACCCGGGCTCTCGCGTGCGATGTTCGGCGAGTTCAGCGTCGGCGATGTCCGCCGTCTGCTGCGCGTCTAGCACGGTGTCGCGAACCATGTCGGTCCGCGCGCTCGCGACCTCCATCCGCTGCCGCGCCGCCTCGATCGAGGCAGGGCCATCGGCGACACGCTGCTGGGCGTCGTGCAAACGGCGCTCGGTTTCTTTGAGGCGCGCCCGTGACTCCCGCTCGGAGTGCGCGCGCTGGACCGTCGCGCGGAACGATTCGACCGCTTTGCGCCACCGGGAGATCCGTGCCGACTTTTGGCGCTTGACGGCCTTGAGCTCCCGGAGTACTTCGAACATTCCACCGGGTGGCGGAACGTATCGTCCGTTCTCCCGACTTCCCCAGCCCCCACGCCAGAAGTACTGGGCGAACCTCTTACGCTTTCGCATACTGCCGAGCGTCGCGGCCGCTGTTCCCCACGCGGGTTTGTCCAACAGGCGGGAACCGATCTCGGCGAAGTAGTCCACCTTGTCGCGCCACTGGTCGTCGATGGCGTCCAGCAAGGGGATCTCGCTCGTCACATTGTTGACGGCGCCGTTGTTCGCGCTGGCGACAACGATCTCATGGCCGGCGAGTTCGGGACGAAGCCAGTGGATCCGGGTCTCTCCCTCCTCCGTCTTCCATCCCGTGTGTGAGGTGAACGCGTCTGAGGGGTCGGCGAGGCGCGTGAGGGCAAGCGCGCGTTGCACCACGACGTGGGCGATGAGTTCGCGGAGTAGCGTCGTCTTTCCGGTTCCGGGCGGGCCGTTGACGGCGAAAACTCCGGCTTGGTCGCCGAGCTGTTCGATGATGCTGTTCACTGCGGCCTGCTGGCTCAACGCCAGGGGTCGCTGGTCGCTGTCGGGCCAGCGCCCCAGCGGCATCTTTCGCGGAGCAACCTGGCGAAGCACAAAGTCACTGTCGGCCCGGACGTCGGTCCGCGCCGCGATGTCGACGTCTTCCTCAGGGGTGAGGTAGTCCAAAAGGGCGGGGCCGGCGTCCCCTCGACGAACGGCTTGCGCGACACGTCCGAGGTCGCCGACGATGAAACTGTTGAGGAATGCGCTCTCGACCGGCTCCGGTTTCTCCTTCGGAGGCGCGCACTCACCACGCTCGGCGCCCCGAGCCTGCAGGATGAGGTCCTGTCGATGTTCCTCCTGCTCCGCGACATGATTGGTGATTTGCCTGCTCTCGATTCGGATCACCGGGTCACCGATGAGCTCCCCGGCCTCGGTGAGACGAATCGCGAGACGGAGCAAGGCCTCGATCTCCTTGCTTCCCAGCTGGCGGCGGACACGTGCCTCCGGCACGGCACCCGTTGCTTGCGGGGTGGCGCCGGCCGCCTGGCGAATCTCGTCGAGCGTGCCCTCTAGGAGCTCCCACACCTCTGCCGCGTCCAGTTCCACGAGCGCGTCGTCGGTACGGGCCAGGAGTTCTTCGATGGTCTCGCTGGCGTGGAACTCGGGTTCGGTCACCAGCCACTCGAAGACCCCACGGAAGCGATCCACGGCCTCTTCGAACCCGGTCAACCATGTAGAGGAAAGATACCCATCGGCCATGGTGCGTCCCGCCGCCCACGCACTGCTGGAGACGCCGTCGGTCTCCAGCAGTGCACGTCCTTCCGCGTCGACGTGAAAGGCCGCGAGCGCGCTCTGTCCCGGACGGTAATCGTCGGCGTCCTCGTCATCGATACCGAACTTTTCCTCAAGCAGATGCTGGACGTCCGCGACGTCGAAAACCCCGCAATAGACGGTGTGACGCCACTGAGAACCCGGTGCGGGCGCGGAGCCATGTTGGGCCCGGTGCTCTGCTTGCCAGGGAAAGGGACTGTCGGGCCGCTGATCGACGACAGGTGCTTTGGGGCGACGACCCTGATATGTCGGTGGCGGAATCGTATTTGGTTCGAAGTACTCGACCGCACGCCAGAAATCGACGACGTCCACCGGAGACCCCGCAGGGACCGTCACTCCATCCCCCTCCTGCCTATGCCACGCTACTCAGACTTCCTATCATCCCAAAAGGCCTGCCCTGTCAGGCTTTTTGATCTATCGGCAGGTGGAGTCGAGAAGGCGGGATTGGAATGGAAGCGCCGACAGTGCGCCATCGAGACCGGCCGCCGCGGCTCGAAAGGGCCGCGGCGGCCGATCCCCATGCGGAGAGAACGCACCCGAGCAGAGGCCGCGCGGACGAACGCTTATGAAGGCAAGCGTTTCTCCCATGGAAAGTCTGCCGCAGCCGCGCTTGGCTGGGGGCATGGAAAACGTGAGCAGCGGAGAGGTTCTCGTCCTTGGTGGCACCGGGAAGACCGGAAGCCGCGTCGTCCGGCAGTTGCGCGAGAAAGGGATCGCGGTCCGAGTCGGCTCGCGGCGCGAAGCCCCGTACTTCGACTGGGACGACCCCGGCTCCTGGACCGCGGCGGTGGAGGGGATCCACGCGGTGTACCTGGTCGACCGCTTCGCGGAACTCGGCCCCGGGACAGCCGGGGAACTCGGCGCGTTCGTCCGTGCCGCCACCGAGGCAGGAGTGCGTCGGCTGGTTCAACTCTCGGCCCGTGCCGTGGACAACGGCGGGGAGGCGGCCGTCGCGGAGACGGAGGCGGTGGTCCGGAACTCGGGTGTGGAGTGGACCATCATCCGGCCCTCCTGGTTCCAGCAGAACCTCTCCGAGTGGGACTTCTTCCGGCGACAGTTCGTGGACGGGGAATTGGTCCTGCCCGCCGGTGAGGGGCTACAACCCTTCGTGGACGTCGAGGACATCGCGGCCGTCGCCGTTGTGGCGCTCAGCGAGGACGGGCACCACGGCCAGACCTACGACGTGACCGGCCCGCGGCTGCTGTCCTTCGGGGACGCCACGGCAGAGATCGCCAAGGCGGTGGGGCGCCCGATCGGCTACCGATCGCTGTCCGAGGACGACTATCGGGCCCACCTCACCGCGCGAGGAGAGGAGGAGGCCCTGATGATGACCGAACTCTTCGGCCGCATCGCCCGCGGTGAGACCGCGCTCCTCAGTGACGGGGTACGGCGTGTGCTCGGACGTGAGCCCGGCGACTTCAGCGAGGTCATACGCGCCGCCGCCGAGGAGGGGGCGTGGAACTAGACGCCGCGCGTGCTGTGTCGCGATCGTTCGAGGACGCGTGTACCTGAACGCCACTCGGCGCGGCCCCGAGCCCTCGACGCGAGTCCCTCCACGGGCTCGTCCCTATCCCCAGAGAGAACGCCAGAGGCGAAGCAGGAACGCGCGCCAGCCGCCGTGGCGCGGGGCCGGCGCGGAAGGCGGATCGGGGGCCCGCACCGTGGCGGTCACCACGGCGCCAGGCTCCGCACCGGTGCGGACGGCGCTGCCGTCGGGGGACCAGACACCGGAGCCGCCCGCGGTCCGGGGATAGGGCGCGGTGGGGCCCGCGTAACTGGCGGCCGCGACCCACACGCCTTGCGTGCGCGCGATCTCCGCCATTCGGCGGTCCTGGACCGGAAGACGTTCGGGGCGGGTGAGGAGGCCGGCGACGTAGACGTCCATGCCGAGCTGACCCGTTTCGACGGAGTGAGTGGGGTTCATGGCGTCGCGGCAGACGGCCAACCCCAGACGCCAGCCGCCAACGGTCAGCACGACGGGCGCCGCACCGGGCAGGAACCGTTGCGACTCCTCGGCGTCGGGGTGCATCTTGCGGTAGGCGACCGAAACGCCCACGGCGTCGAAGCGCAGTATCGCGATGTGCTCGCCATCCTCCGACCGGACGGGAGCGCCGGCGAAGGCGATCGCGTCGGTGTCGGCGCAGGCGTGCACGATCACGGCCAACCGTTCGTCGTCGGCCGCGAGCGCGGCCGCGTCCAGCGCGTATCCCGTGAGCGAGAGCTCCGGGAACACGACGACCCTGGCGTTGGCGCTACGGATCGCGACCGCGTGGGCGGCGGCGTTGGTCGCCACGTCGTGTGGCACACACGCTGGTTGGGCGACGGCGAGGGTGAGGGGAGGTGCGGGGTTGTCCACGCGCACCGAGGCTACGGCGCCGACGAAACGCCGGCAAACGCGCGAAACGCCCTCCCGAGGCGCGGGAACCACGTCAATTGGAGCCGCCGGAAGTGTGGGCGAGGGCGGGTTCCGGTGTGGTGTTCGGGGCGGCGGGAGCCTGGGGGCGGGTACTGCGCAGGGAACCGGACAGGACGGCGAGGACGAGGCCGAGTAGGGCCAGTCCCGCGCCCACCAGGTTGGGGGAGGCGAGCCCGAACCCGGCGCCGATGGCGAGACCGCCCAACCAGGCACCGTTGGCGTTGGCGACGTTGAACGCGGAGTGGTGCAGTGAGGACGCGAGGGTCGGCGCGTCGGAAGCCACGTCGAGCAGCCGGGTCTGGATCATCGGGATCGGCGTCGACGCGCACACACCGATCACGAACGCCATCACGGCGGCGAACGCCGCGGTGTGCACCGCCACGTACATCACCGCGAGCATGCAGGCGAGAACCGCGATCGACACGTACAGCGAGGGCAGGAGCTTCCAGTCGGCCAGTCGGCCACCGAGGAAGTTCCCCAACGTCATCCCCGTGCCGAGTAGGGCCAGGATGATGGTGACGGAGGCGGGGGAGAACCCGGCGAGGTCCGTCATCATGGGCGCGACGTAGGAGTAGAAGGCGAACAGTCCGCCGAAACCGACAGCTCCGGTGAGCAGCGTCAGCCAGACGGCGGGACGGAGCAGGGCGCGGGTCTCGGCGGCGACACCGACTCGGGGCGCGTGCGTCTGCGCGGGTACGACGATCGCGATGGCGACCAGCGCCGCGGCGGAGATCACGACGACGATCGCGAAGGCCGTCCGCCACCCGAACTGTTGCGCGGCGAGGGTGCCCAGCGGGACGCCGATCACGTTGGAGACGGTGAGTCCGGCCATCATCAACGCGATCGCCCGTGCCCTGCGGTCGTGGGCGACCATTCCGGCGGCCACGATGGCGCCGACCCCGAAGAACGCGCCGTGCGGCAGACCGCTCACGAACCGGGCGGCGATGAGGACCTCGTAGTTGGGGGCCAGGGTGGAGGCGACGTTGCCGGCGGTGAACATGGCGAGGAGCCACAGCAGCAGCCGCTTGTGTTCCACCCGGGACGCGGCCGCCGTCAGCACCGGAGCGCCGACGACCACACCGATCGCGTAGGCGGAGATCAACCGACCCGCCTCCGGGATCGTGACCGCCAACCCGTCGGAGAGCTCGGGGAGAACCCCCATGACCACGAATTCACTCGTCCCGATGGCGAAGGCGGCGAGCGCTAGCGGGAGCAGCGCGAGGCGCATGGGGCACTCCAAGACGTGACGGGACGAGGGTGGACGACGCGCCCCGACCCAGGGCACGCACCTTAGGCCCAACGCCCAAGCCCCGGGGCGCCGATTCCCCGAGACCGGGGTGGAGCGCCGTGAGTTCGGTCTCAGCCCCGCCTCGGGGGACGGCGTTCCGCATCACGGTTCACCCGTTGATCAACAAATGCGAAAACGAGAAATATGCGACAGATTGCGAATGGTCGGAAAATGGAACTCATGGATCCGCTGTGGCGTTGGTGGGAATTTGATTCAATGCCGAACGATGGGCGGATTTCGGAGGAAATGATTTACGCTCGATTGTGTTGTTGATTATTTCTGTTTCGGCGAATTGTCGCGCCGAGGCGCGGGAGGAGGAAGGCGATGGGGAGGCGCAGGGGAGCGGTACTGGTATTCGGGCTGGTGATGGGGTGGGTGGCGTTGGCGATCCCGGCCGACGCCGATGTCGCGCCCGACGACAACCCCTCGGGCGAACGCGCGGCCGCACCGGCCTGTCAGGGGACGAATTGTGACGGGCTGGATCCCGTGCAGGCCGGCTGCGACGTTAATGTCAGTAACGCCGACAGTCAGACCGTCCCCGGCGTTGGCACGGTCGAACTGCGATGGTCGCCAGAGTGCTCGACGAACTGGGTTCGTGTCCGCGATTTCACCGGTGCCTCCTCCTCGTTGGAGATCTGTGCCGCCGACCGCGATCGTCATCGCACCATCTGTTGGGACGCCCCCAACCCCGGCGCCACCGGTACCCGTGGGGGAGATATGGTCTACTCCGCGGCGGACACGTGCGCGGAGGGCTGGATCGTGGTCGACGGCCAGTCGGTGCAGGAACGCAATCTCTGGTCGTCCGCCTGTCCGGGGCGTTGACCACCGAACTCAGCGGGCCGCGCGGGCCTCCGCCGAGAACTCGTCCACCGTGAGCACACGGCCGAAGAACGTGCCGATGGACCGCTCCGTGGCTCGCTGGGCATCTGGTGCCAAGGATCCGGTGGCGTCAGACAGGAACGCCACCTTGTAGTCCCGCATGAACGCGCTGCGCGCCGTCGACTCACAGCAGACCTCGGTCACCGTGCCGATGATCGCCACAGTGTCCACGGTTCCGGTGGCGGTGCCAGGCGCGTCGGCGCCCGCCGGGCCGGGGCCGGCGACGGTGGACAGCAGGGTCTCCAGTGGAGTGTTGTGGAACGCGTCGTAGCGATGCTTGGGCATGACGACTTCGCCGTCCCGCGGCGCGAGGGCGTCGACGATGTCCACCCCGGGGGTGCCGGCCCGCATGCCGACCCGCTTCAGCAGCGGGTTGTAGGCGGTCTCCAGGGGTGACACGTCGAAGCCGTCGTACAGGACGTGCTGGGTGTAGATCACCGAAATGCCCAGTTCGCGGCACACGCTGAGCATGCGCTGTTGCGGGGGGATCGTCTCTCGGGCGGCGGGGACCTCCATCGGCGCGCCAGGGAGGACGAAGTCGTTCTGCATGTCGATGACGAGCAGTGCGGTGCGCTGAGGACGCACCGTCCAGGCAGGCGTTGTCACGAGCGAGCCCCCGATCGGCCAGAGTGTCCGTCCGATGGTCTCAAACGGCTGTCGTCGCGGGGTCCAGGGGTGCGGCCCGGGGGCGGCAGGACCCCCGGACCCGGCGTGTTCGTTCGGGGCATCGACCACACACGAATGTCGTGGGTGACTCCAACGAATTGCTACGGTGTGGGCTATGGACAAGGGCGAACCACCGGAGCGGTTGCATGGCCTGCCGAGCTGGCTGATCAACCAGGCGGCGATACCGGCCCAACGGCTCGTGGCCGAGGCGTTGGGGGCGGCCGGGCTGCGTCGATACCACTACGCCCTGATGGCGGTCGTCGCCGAGCACGGTGCCGCCAGTCAGGCCGAGCTGAGCCGCAGAACCACCATCGACCGCAGCGACGTGGTCGGCGCGGTGAACGAACTCGAGGAGCGCGGCCTCGTGCGCCGGGCCCCCGACGCCTCCGACCGTCGCCGCAACGTGGTCACCCTGACTCCGGCCGGCACCGAGATCGTCGCCCGGCTGGACCGTGTCCTCGCCGACGTCCAGGACACACTGCTCGCCCCCCTCACGCCGGAGGAGCGCGAAACGCTCGTCCACCTGTTGGCGCGAATCGTCGCACACCACGCCCGCTGAGAGGTTCCTGGCGTCCTGGAGTCAGGTGCCCCGCCTCGCCCGACTCGCCGCGACGGCGTCGAGGATCGCGGGCAGGAGTCCGGGGAACCTACGGTCGAGGTCGTCGCGGCGCAGTCGAACGTGATGCTCCCGCCCCACGGCGACCTTGTGGGTCACACCGGCCTCTCGCAGGACGCGAAAGTGGTGCGACAGCGTCGACTTCCGCACACCCACGTCGAACTCGTCGGGGTGACAGGGATGGAACTCACCGTCGGCGAGGACGTCGACGATACGGAGTCGTGCGTCGTCGGCCAACGCGCGCAGGACAGTCCGTACGTCCAGGTCATCGACGTCGGGTTCGGGGAATGACCGTGGCGTGGCGGACATCGGTTCTCTGGGCTCCTCTGGATGGACGGACGGCCGGGCACTGTCGAACACAGTGTGAGGCATCTACTGGTCCTGCGATATGGTTCGATATCCATCGAACTTTCTTTGATGGGCCGTTCAGGCCGGACCTCCGGAGGAGTGCGCATGTCCCGAGAGTCAGACGTACGTCACCTGCGTCGCTGTGTGGACCTGGCCCGTGGGGCGCTGGACACGGGGAGCGCCCCGTTCGGGTCGCTGCTCGTCGACGCCGAGGGCAACGTTCGTGGAGAGGACCACAACCGAACCTCCGGTGGAGACGAGACCCAACATCCCGAGTTCGCGCTCGCCCGATGGGCGGCGGACAACCTTTCCCCTCGGGATCGCGCTGCGGCCACGGTCTACACCTCCGGCGAGCACTGCGCCATGTGCGCGGCCGCGCACGCGTGGGTGGGGCTTGGCCCCATCGTGTACGCCAGCTCCACCCAGCAGATCGTCACGTGGCTCTCCGACCTCGGGGTTCCACCGTTCCCGATCGCTCCACTCGCGGTGAACGACGTCGCTCCCGGCATCGCGGTGCGTGGACCGTTCCCCGAGTTCGAGGCGGAGATCCACGGCATGTTTCGGGAGCTCGTGCACCGCGCGGCTCCCTAGCACCCGGCGGCGGTGACGCCTGGCCGCTCGGTGCGCGGTGCTGGCCTCGAACGTGGGTGTCCGCCTCCGGCGACGGCGCGCCTGGGGGCGGACACGCCCGGGCGGGGCGGTCTGACTGTGCGATGGTGGTCGCAATCGGGTGAGGGAGGGCGCATGTCGGAGGAAACCCACCGGCGTCACCTACGTCGATGCGTGGATTTGGCGGCGGAGGCGCTGGACGCCGGGGACGAGCCGTTCGGGTCGATCCTCGTGGACGCGACGGGGACGGTACGCAGGGAGGATCGCAACCGGGTCGCCGACGGCGACGCGACACGTCACCCGGAGTTCGAGTTGGCCCGCTGGGCGGCGGACAACCTGTCCCCGCGGGAGCGGGCGGAGGCGACCGTCTACACCTCCGGCGAGCACTGCCCCATGTGTTCCGCCGCGCACGCCTGGGTCGGACTCGGGCCGATCGTCTACGCCGGATCCACCGAGCAGCTGCTGCGTTGGCGCGCCGAGATCGGGCTCCCGGAGGGCCCCGTCGCACCGCTTCCCGTCAACGCGGTCGCACCGGGTGTCCCCGTCGTCGGGCCGTTCGAGGAGTTCGCCGACGAACTGCGTTCCCTCCATCAGCTCGGCGCTCGCTAGTCGGCGGCGTCAGGCCACGCTGCTGTCGGCGCTCGGAATCATGTCCCCGGCTCGGGGCGACGAGGTCGGTGTGGTGCTCAGCACCGCTGTCGTCGGGCCTCCTGGGTGGCGAACGTTTATCCCACGAGGTGCCCGCACGGATCTCCGGGCGTTGCCTCACCCGGACCTCATCGCCGCGCGGTCCTACCCGGACCGCCCCGTCTGGGGCCGCCTTCCGACCGTCGCCCCCGATCCGTCCGCGTGCTGCCCCACCGAGCGCATAGGCACAGGCCGCTCTGGCCCGGTGCCGGCGGGGCCCGCGCCTCCCCGGGGGCCGGATGAGCGCGCGAACACACAGACAAACGCACGCTCTGTGGTCCGGTGAGACTGTCTCACGCGGACGCCCCCTTGGCGGCGTTGGTGGAGCGGCGAGGTGGGTGCGCACCGTGATGAGGGAGAGCGTTCGTGTCTCGGACGCTCAGGATGGCGCGTCCCAGGCGCCCCGGGGGGTGGGCATGGTGACACGGAGCCTCAGGAGTCGGCGTCGCCCGACGCCGTTGGGGCGAGGTGGCGGCCCACCGGGCCGAGCGCTCAGCGTGTCCCACCAGGGGCGCTCATTCGCTCGGGGAACCGCCGCAAGAATCGCCCACCTCCTGGCGCGCCGCGGCGAGGGGGCACGGATGCCCGTCGCGTGCCCGCGTGGGGCGTCGATGTGGGTCCCCTTCCTGAGACGCGTCGCGAGCCTCCGCGCGCACGCCGGCTCTCGGAGCCCTCGGTTCCGCGACAGCCTAGACTGGACGGCGCGGGCCCCTCCTGGGAGCGCCGCGGAACCTCACGAGGACACGAAGACATGACTCAGACCCGGCACGTCCCGCCGTCGACGGCGCGCACGACCCCCGACACGGAGTCGCGTCCCGACGGGGTACTCGTTCTGTGACTGGTACGCGTCTTGTGGCGCGGTGTGTCCGGGGGTTGGAGCACGTCGTCACCGAGGAGATCCTGCGCGAGCGTGGTGGGGCGGTCCGATGGATCGGCCACCGCGAGATCCACTGGGAGGAGGAGGTTACCGAGTCGGCGCCCGTGTTGCGGACGGCGGACGACGTGTTCCTCTTCGTCAACCGCGTGCCGGACATCGGACGGACGCGGGAGCACCTCCCGGGACTGGCCGGACTCGTTTCCAAGGTCGACCTCCACGCGTTGTTGGAGCGCCGCCGGAGCTACACGGGTGTCGGCGCCGGCACGGGGATCGAGGCCAGCGCGTCGTTCCTGGGAAAGCGGACCTACAACCGCTACGACGTCGAGGACACGCTCGGAGCCCAACTGTCGGAGGTCCTCGGGGTCGACTACTTCTCCCGTAGAGGTGAGGTCGCGCCACCACCGGGCGGCAGTGGTTGGCGGCTCACGCTCGACGGCGAATGGGCGACCCTCATGCTCCGCGTATTCCCGCGCCCCCTGCACAGGCGGGAGTACAAGCAGGCCAGCGTGGTGGGAACCGTGCGGCCCCCGGTCGCCGCCGCCATCGCGGCGATGGCGGAACTGGAGCCCGACCACACGGTGCTGGACCCATGCTGCGGTGCGGGAACTCTGCTGATCGAGGCCGGAGAGCTCCAGCCCGATGCCGACATTCGTGGCTTCGACCTGGACCCGGTGGCGGTGCGTGCCGCACGCGAGAACGCCCGGAACCCGCGCGGCAAGCGGCCACGGATCGAGGAGGCCGACGCCGCTCGGCTTCCCCTCCCCGACGCTTCGGTGGACCGGGTCGTGAGTAACCCCCCGTGGGGTGGACAGGTGCCTCCAGCCGGACGCCTCGCCGGAAGTCCCGGTCGATGGTGGCGGGAGGTGCGGCGCGTGCTGCGACCGGAGGGCAGGGCCGTGGTCCTGCTCGCCGACACCCGGGATCTCACCGTGGCCATCGCCAACGGTCTGGCGCCCAGTACGGTGCGGCGGCTGCGAATCAACGGCGCTCCCGCCCACATCGTGGCCCTGGCGCCGACACCCGAACCGACCCCCGCACCACGACCCCAGGGGCAGGGACGGCCCAAGGCAAGCAAGCGCCGTAGGTGAGGGACACCTCCCCACGGCTCGACTGACACGACAACATTGTGTGACATTGTGCGGCGATTCAGTTGCACTGAGTAGCCAGGTGAAGCGGTGTGGAACCTGGACCGCAACCATCCACCGGCGTTCCACGACGCTCAGGGAAGTCACCATGTTGAGGACCATCCACCGCACGGCCGCCGCCACGCTACTCGCCGCCGGTGCCGCGACATTCCTCGCCGCCCCAACGCCCGCAGGGGAGGTCAACCCCGGAGGAGTCCGAGTCGACGCCCCCGGGCCGGGGTACGGGCCGGACGGGTTCCTGAGCCCCGATGGGGGTGTCACGTTGGCCGACGAGGATGGTGGGCCGGGAGGCGGTAGGTAAACCCGTTCCTCGCCGGATTCCCTCGCCTTGACATCAAGTTAAGTGGAAGTTCCATTCTGGCGTGTGGATCAATTCCGCACACAGCGAGGGAGCCTTCGCATGAGTAGCACCACCGCCCGTCCCCCTGCCAGTTCCGTCTCAGATGTACGACGCTCTGGCGTCACCTGGTGGCAGGCGGCCCTGGTCGGCGCCGGAGCGGCCACCATCCTCAATCTCGCGATCTGGGGAGTCGCCGTGCTGGCAGGCGCGTCGCTCACGTTGCTGGACGGTGGCGAGGAGTACCTCATCGAGCTGGGGTCCGTCGCGTTGATGTCGGCGGCGCCCATCGTCGCCGGTGTCGCTCTCGTCGCGCTGATCTCCCAGTGGTGGAGCGGGGTCATCCGCCTCGCCCAGGTCGTGGGCTTCGTGTTCGCCGTCGGCACCATCGGCAGCGTGCTCATCTACCGAGCCGACATCGGGACCACCGTCGCGCTCACACTGATGCATCTCGTCTCCGGCGTCGTGGTCGTTCTCGCCCTCGAGGGCCTACGCCGGCGCGGTGGCGTCGCGCACCGTTCGCGGTAGATCAGCGGACGCTGACACGCCGTGGCGGAGGGCGATCCGCCCTCCGCCACGGCGGAGTGTCAATCGACGACGACGATCGCCTGGGTGGGACAGGATCGAGCGGCCTGTTCCACGTCCGAGATCTTGGCGGCGCCCGGGGCGTCGTCGTAGAGGAGGTTCTCGTCGTCGTCGAAGGTGAAGACCTGGGGCGCGGCGAACACGCACTGTCCGTGGTTCGCGCAGGCGGCCATGTCGACGTGGACTCTCATCGCGGTGCTCCATCAGGGGTGGGGACGCGTGTCGTGGGCGGATTGAATCTCGAGTACTCGACCGTTTCCCCGGAGTGGGGCCCTCCCGCGGCCACGAAGAGAACCTCCCCGACGGAGAAAACGACCTGCCTGTCCTCGGGCCGATCGCCCCAGCGCACGTTGGCCTGGCCGCTGAGCTGCAGGAATCCGCCGGACTCCAGGTCGGGGACCAACAGCCCGGCGCGGGGGTTCACCTGGAGGTTGCCCAGGGTGGTGAACATGGCGTTGCCCACGTAGTCGGGCCAGCTCACCTCGGTTGGGCCGTGGACCCGCACGAACCCCGGGTTCCCGCCGCGATGGTTGGCGTCGGCGCCCGCCGCGCTCATCGTGGCGAGGAAGAAGGTGTCCGTGCGTCGCAGCAGGTCCTGGTGCTGGGGCGCGAGTTGGGTGCCCCACGTGGGGGTGGGGGCCGCGGCCGTGTCGGTGGGCGTGGACCAGGTGCGCTTCTGGATGTACTTGGGGCAGTTGGCGAACACCTGTTGGGTGTGCAGGCGCAGACCCCCCTCTTCTCGTGGTTCGACGATCCCGTTGATCCGCATGCGTCGACGGGTTCCCGGGTCGATCGCGAGCGTGCCGACCGGGAGGGTGCTCTGGAACGCGGTCGCCAGCGGATCCGTGAGAGGGAGAGAACGTGTGGTCTCCACAGTGCGGTCGTCGGGGACCGACACGAACCCCGGGGGTCCGGTGAGCGGAGAACACCAGACACGTTCCTTCCCGTCGGAGCCACCGACGACGAGTAGGTCCTGTTCGGTGAGGAACCGTGCGGCGACCGGGGGGATCTCGGCTCTGATCGCCCTGGCGGAGAGGTCGGCTTGGTCCAACAGCGTGGCTCGTCGCTGCACGGCGCGTTCGCCGGGGTGATAGCTGTGCATCGGTAGCCCCTCGGTGGGTGTCGGACGCCGGGTGTGGGCGGCCCGTTGGCCCGTCCGCACCCGGCGCAGGTCAGAAGAATCCGCAGGTGGGTGCGGCGGGAATGGGTGTGGTGCCACCCTCGGCGCCGCTGGGGGCGTAGACCTCCAACCGGATGCCGTCGGGGTCGTAGAAGAAGACGCCGCCGGATCCGGCGCCCTCGCCGTGTGGCACCACGCCCTCGTAGGCGAACGTGACAGAGAGGTCGGACAGCCGCCCTTCCATCTCGCGGACCGCGTCAATCGATTCCACCTGGAAGGACAGGTGGTGCAGGCCCGCGACGGAGGGGGAGAACCCCTCCCGTCCCTGCTGCCACAGCGTGAGTACGAGTGTTCCGCTGAGGCCGAGGAACACGTACCCACGGTCCGGTTCGTGGCTCTCGCCGAGGACCTCGAAGTCGAACGCGCGGGTGTAGAAGTCGCGCGAGCGTTGGAGGTCGGTGACGTTGAGGCCAACGTGGCCGGTGGTCAGGCCAGACAGTGTCAAGGCACACCTCGTCCGATCGAAGGAAGTTAACCAGCAAAACGGACTTTAATGGTTAAGACTGCTCATGCGCAACCGGTGAAATAGATTTAGATGGTTAACTGCGGGTGGTTGGTAGGATTCCCGGCGTCCGGGCACGGCGGCGACCGGCGGAGAGTCAATGGAGTGAGACATGGCTCAAACAGGGCGACAGCGACCCCTTGTCGGGGAGCCGCTCGCCATCGATCTGCTCAACACCCGCTGGGTCCTGGACGGCGTACCCGGTGACCTGCTGGAGGATCTGGACGGCCTACGCCAGTGGCTGGAGGAGGCCCCACTCGCGCCCGCCCACACGCCGACCACGGTGATGCTGGAGCACACGCGTGAGACCCGCGACCTGCTGTCCCGCCTCGTCGCCGAACCGGTCTGCACCACAGTGGAAGAGCGACTGAACACGGTGCTGGGCCACGGGTCGGTGCGGCGCCTCCTGCACCACGGTGTCCCCGGCTCATTCGAGGAGTTCGACGACCCTTCCTGGGGCCCGGCCTGGCTCGCCGTAGATAATTACCTCACGCTTCTGGAACGCCGGGACCGCATCCGTGCCTGCGCGAACCCCGGGTGCGTGCTCCACTTCTTCGATACGTCGAAGAACGGAAGCCGCCGCTGGTGCTCCATGGCTGGTTGCGGAAACCGAGCCAAGGCGGCGCGGCACCTGGGCCGCTCGCGCGCGACGTCGGACGGGTAGGTCGCAGTCGAGGCACACCCACCGGCGTCCGCTTCCCAACACGCACGGCGGTTGGCGTCCGCCCGCCTCCGGACTACCCGAAAGCGGTGAAGCCGCCGAAGGAACCCTGGTGGTAGAGCAGCGGAGCCTGCGGTTCGGTGGGGGAGGCCGTGTCGGTGACCTCGCCGACGACCAGCCAGTGGTCGCCGAGCCGGTGGACGTCGTGCCAGCGGCACACGAGGTGGGCGATGGCGTCACTCAGGAGGGGCACGTTGTTCGCGCCGCGTGTCCACCGTGTGGGGGCGGCGAAGCGGTCGGCGCCCTTGGTGGCGAACCGGGCGGCGAGGTCGGCCTGCCCCGAGCCGAGGAGGTGTACGGCGAACTCCCCGGTCTGCCGTAACTGTGGCCACGTGGACGAGGACTCGGCGATGTAGAAGCCGACCAGCGGTGGAGTCAGGCTCACGCTGGTGAAAGACGTCGCGGTGAGCCCAACCGGATCCCCTCCGGCGTCGCCCGTGACGATGACGACTCCGGCGGCGTGGTGGCGCAGGGTCTGACGCAGGCGGTCGGCGGGGACGGTCGCGGCGTCGGCCGGCGGCGGAGTGGGACCCGTTGGGGGGATCGTCCGCTGGCCGGTGGGTGAGAGGGGTCGGGTCGTGCTGGTGGCGGTGCGGGCTTCGTACACGCTCATCCCCGATCTCCGGCAGGGTCTTCGTGGTCGCGTGAGGGCGGTATCTGGGGAGCGACACGGGTGGCCCACGCCGTCAGTTGCTCGTCCAACGGCGACCCGTCGCCCGGGGAGGCTGTCGACTCGATGGTGCTTTGGAGGACGGCGAGACCAGGTGTGGGGACCGTGGCGCCCAGCTCGAGCAGGAGTGGCCGCAGATGGACCTCGACGGCGAGGGTATGCGCCGGGGATCCCATCACCAGCAACGGCAGGGCGGTGACCCCGGACAACGCGTCACCGGGCAGGAGGTCGAGGAAGGCCTTGAGCAGTCCGGTGTAGGTCGCCTTGTAGGTCGGGCTAGCGACAACCAGGACGCGGGAGGAGCGAACCCGCTCCAGCGCCGCGGTCACCTCCGTATCAGGAGTGGGGGCGAGGAGTGTCGGAGCCAGGTCGCTGAGCTCGATGACGCGAGCGTCGCCGGACAGACCCCGCCGATCGGCCACGTGGCGCGCGGCGGCCAGAGCGGCGGTCGCGGTTCGGGACCCCGGCCGGGGGTTACCTACCAGCACGGATAGGGTCACAGTACGACTCCAGACCTCGCTTGTCGATTTTTCCTACTCCTATTGTATGAAATAGGTCGAGTGCTCGCCCGCCCCGGGGTTCACCGTGGGGTTGACAACCTGGAAAGTGCGTGTCGTCGCTGGTCAGAGTGGGTATCGCGAGGGTGTTGCCCGACTTCGAGTCCACCGACGGAAGGCCGCCGATGACGAGGGAGCACCCCACCTACAGCGCCGACATCCAGCCACTGTTTCGTCCCAAGGACCAGTCGTCGATGATCGGCTCCTTCGACCTGTGGTCCTACGCCGACGTGGCCGAGAACGCCGAGGCCATCATCGTACGCCTCGAGAGTGGCGACATGCCCTGTGACGTTCCCTGGTCGGAGGACGAGGTCGCGCTTTTCCGTCGCTGGTTGGAGTCGGGCAAACCCGAGTAGTCCAGGCGCGGATTCCTCGTCCGTCCCTCTGAAGTGTGGGGGGACCGGCGGCACACGGTCCGGCGACGCGTCAGGCGGGAGGCGCGGTGGGAACCATGAGTGGCGGGGGCATGGCGGCGTGGGAGGTCGCGCGGCCCGGGGCGGTCGAGTCGGGACCGCTGCGGTTCGTCCGCCGGGCCACTCCCACCCCTGGGGCGGGGGAAGTCCTCGTCCGAGTGCTGGCCTGCGGCGTCTGCCGCACCGACCTCCACGTGAGCGAAGGCGACCTGCCGGTGCGTCGGGTCGGCGTCGTGCCCGGGCACGAGATCGTGGGCGAGGTCGTGGAGGTCGGGCCGGGAGTGACCAGCCTGGCGCCGCCGGATCGTGTGGGCGTGCCGTGGCTGCGTCACACGTGTGGAGTGTGCCGGTTCTGCGTGCGGGGCGCCGAGAACCTGTGTCCTTTCTCCACATACACCGGATGGGACGCCGACGGAGGATACGCCGAGTACGCGGTGGCGCCCGCCAACTATTCCTACCGCCTCCCCGACGGATACACCGACGCCGAGCTGGCGCCTCTGCTCTGCGCGGGCATCATCGGGTTCCGTGCGTTGCGCCGCGCCGATCCGCCTCGAAACGGGCGCCTCGGGATCTATGGCTTTGGCGGCAGCGCCCATCTCACCGCCCAGGTGGCCCTGACCGAGGGAGCGCGGCTACACGTGATGACCCGCGAGGAATCCGCGCGCGAGCTGGCCTTGGAGCTGGGGGCGGCGTCCGTCCAGGGCGCCTACGACCCTCCACCGGAACCGCTGGACGCGGCGATCCTCTTCGCCCCCGTGGGCGATCTCGTGCCCGTCGCTCTGGCCGCTCTCGACCGCGGTGGGATTCTGTCCGTCGCGGGGATCCATCTCAGTGACATCCCGTCCCTCGACTACGAACGGCACCTGTTTTACGAGCGGGAGCTGCGCAGCGTCACGGCGAACACCCGCACCGACGGTGAGGAGTTCTTGGCGGCGGCTGCGCGAGTAAGGCTGTCGGTCTCGGTCACCACCTACCCGCTCGCCGAGGCGCAGCGCGCGTTGGCCGACCTCAAGGTGGGCCGTTTCTCGGGCGCGGCCGTGCTGATCCCCGGCGAGTGACGCACCGTTGGCCACGTGTATGCCGTGCGCGTGGCAGCCCCCTAATTTCGGTCACGATGTTTCGGACAGTCTCGTGGGCTTGAAGGCGAGGGAGGCGGGGCGTGCTCGCGCGGGAGACGTCGGGGAGATACGGCGGTGAAGAAAGCCGGATTCCGGCGAGGAAACTCGCGCCGGAGTGCAGAAGAATGGCGCGACCCTCCAGTGGTCGGTAATCCTTCTCCGCTTTGTCGAATCGATTACGGATTGGATTTGGCATTAGGGAATCGAGTGGGCCGGTTGATGAGAGAAATGGGTCCGCGTTGGGCGAATCCGTTCGGTCCCAGACAAGGCGAACGGGAGGGAGTTGGTGGGTGGGGGATAGGTGAGAAAGCACACCAGTCGGAGCCCGGCGCCGGTGTCGGGGAAGCCCCGGAAACCTCTGGCGTCGCGGGTCGTACGGGCCGGTATGCCTATGGGTGGGGCGTTGGCAGACCGTAGGGCATATGTCGCGGCACGTCACCACTCGGATACCCTCGCCAGGGATCTTCGTGAGGAAGGGGAATTCCGTCGATGTCGAGGACGGCTGGATCGGACGGCGATGCTGAGGACCTTCGTGAGGAGGTCCTCACGCTTTTGGCCCGGGTGCCGCGGAGCGGGATGGAGCTGATCACCGCGTTCGCGGAACGGGAGGACGACCCGCGCCACGTTCCTCCTGCCGTGATGTATCCGCTGCTCGACGCGTTGACGGCCGAGGGGCTGACCCGGTTGTCGATGGCGGGCGGAGCGGGAAGCAGGATGCGTCCGTTCGAACTCACCGAACAGGGATGGGCGCACGTGCGCGGGGGCGCCGAGGCCCAGGACCAGGCCCCATCCGCTCCGGAGACGGTGATCGGGTTCGCGAGCGCCGAGGACGCGCCGGACACCGGAGAAGCCAGCGTGATCGAGGTGCGGACCCGCGACACCGCGCCCTGGGATACAGGGTCTGCCCCCACGACGCCGCTGGAGGAGGCCACGGAACGCCTGTGGCGAGCGGTCGACGAGACCCGACGCCACGCGACCGAGACCCAGGCGGACCGCGCCCGTGAGCTTGTGGACGAGTGCACCCGTGAACTGCACGAGCTCCTGGTCGCCAGCGGAGTGCGCCCCGAGTGACCGACGGCGCGTACGGTGTCGCGTTGCCGCGCTGACGGGGCCATCGGCCTCACCGCCGCATCAGGTCGCGGCGGAGCTCCTCGGGCAGTTTCTCCACGGCGGAGCGCAGCGTGACCCGGGGGACCCGTCCTTGGTGGCGCCGGAGGAACGCCACCAGACGGTCCTCGTCGACCTTGCCGACCTCGCGCAACGCGACGCCGACGGGTTTGGTGACGAGCTCTGTGGGGTCCTCGAGCAGGATCTCCGAGACGCGCAGCGCGTCCTCGATCTCACCCTGGCGAACCAGCCAGAAGGTCGCGGTGATCGCGGTTCGACGTTCCAACGGGTCGTGAGAATCCGCCAGCTCGTAGAGCACGTCGCGCGGCTTGTCGAGGAGATAGGCGCCGATGACTCGTGGTGCGGCACGGTCGACGAGGTCCCAGTTGTCGATGCGGTCGTGACGTCGCAGGTAGAGCTCGTACAGGGTACGGCGTTCGTCGTCGCTCAGGTGCTTGTCGCGGGCCCGGAAGTCAAGGACGCTGACGGCGGCCACGCGTGCCTCGTAGAAGGAGGAGTCGAGGAGTCGTTCGACCTCCGACAGGGGCATCGACGTGAACTCGCGTGCGGTGTCGAAGGTGGACTTCATCCGGACCCCGATGATCTCGGTGTCCGGAGCCGCGACGTGCTTGCGGATCTTGGTCTTCTCCGCGTCCGACCGCAGGGTGTGCAGTCGCTCGACCAGCGCTTCGGCCGTGAGATTCATGGTGTTCCCCCCTCACCCGCATTGTGGCGCTGGGGTGTGACATCTGAGAAGGCCCACGGGCGGAGCGCCGAATCGTGTCGTCGGACGGCCTGTCCTTGGGTGGGTGGCCAAGAACAGTGGGGCGGGGCCGACCCCTGTCCGGCCCCGCGTCCGTGCAGCTCCAGGCGTCAGAGCATCGCCAGGTTCACGACGAGCGCGACCGTCCCGGCGATGATGCCGACCACCAACGTGATGATCGTGAACATCTTGGCCTTGCGCGCGCTCTCGTGCGCGCCGGCGTAGTCACCGACCGCCCACTGCTTGTTCACGCGTGCGGCGAAGATGATCGAGGGGATGGCCAGCGGCCAGCAGCAGATCACCGACAGGATGGCCGGGACCATCCAGTTGCTGGGCGGGGGGCCGGCTTGGGGGTGGGACATCGGGGATTCTCCGGATTCTTGGGCGGCCCAGGCGGGCGGGCCGCGGTCAATGGATGCCAAAATCGCTTCGGCCACGGATCGGGCCGACATGGCCGTCGGATTCGGGAGCGCGAGGACAGCCCCGAATCGGCCATTGTGAATTGGGTCGACTCGGGCGGTTCGGTCTCCCGCAGCAAGGGGACAAATTCTTACCAGCCCCTCGGGGGCAAAACCAAATGAGATCCGACTGATCGGATGAACCCCGTAGAAATGATCAAGTGGAGCCGGTTGGGTCGACGAACGACCGGGAGCGACACAAACCCAGGAATAGGCGTGTTTGTGGTCGGACGTGAACTGGCCCCATCCTGGTTTCGGTCACACACTCTAGGTGTGTGCCGTGCGCACCAAAACAGGGTGCCGCGTGGCCCTCCGGATCAGACGGCCGGTTCGATATGTGACGGATGACACGATTCGGTGGTGAAGGTCCTGGCGTGGTCCCCTGCAGCACCGGCCACCGAATGTCGCGTCGGACGGGTGCGTCCCTTTCCGAGCCTCCCGGGGGCTCGGAAAGGCAGGAACACGCGGTGGGGCCGTCGGGAGATTTTCCCGACGGCCCCCACGAACGTCACTAGCTGACCGGCCGCGTAGCGCGCACCGCCTCAGCCAGGATGGCGGGGAGCTCAGCCAGCTTGCTCGCTGGGCGGGTGACGAGCACGGACTCGACGTCCGTGGGCGACAGCCCCAGGCCGGTGAGCGCCCCGTGGGCCTGGGAGGTGGGAAGCGAGTTCACCCAGCGTAGCCACACGTCGGCGTAGCCGTCCTCGGTGAGGACCCCGTGGGCGCGCAGGCGAGCCACCCCGCCATCCGGATAGACGTTCAGCCGGATCCGGGTGGCGGCGGGGGAGTCCACCACGATTCGATGCCGAGTGTCGGGACGGACGTCGACGCGGTCGAGGATGGGAAACCAGGAGTCGGGCCGCCCGGGATCCGCGCTGGAGGCGTCACACCCCTCCAGGCTCACCGCGCCGGGGGCGTTGAAGAGGTAGTAACTGGTGTCCACCTCCAGTAGACGTATGTGCCCCTGGCCGGCCAGGTCGAACTCCACCCAGTCGTTGCCGTCGTCCCGTCGGCGGGCGTTCTCCCACCCCTCGCCCATGTTTCGGGACTGGCCCGGGCCGATGAGGTTCGTGGGAGAGGAGTAGAACTCGTCGCTGCACCCGGCGATCAGTCCGCCGTTCTCCAGGGCGGCCAGGTCCAGTCCGCCGGTCACCAGGAGCCGGGGGTCGGTGACGGGTGTGCCGTGCACCCGGAACCGGGCGATTCCACCGTCGGGGTGCATGCTGATCCGCACGTGGGTGTAGCGCCGGGATCCCGCCTCGGACTCCGGTGAGATGGCGAAGAGGTTGTCGCGGTCTCCTCCCACCGGAGAACGGGGCACCAGCGTGGTCCACGTGGCCGCCTCCAACTCCGCGTTGGTCGGGTATCCCTCCACCCCGGTCGCCTCCACGGAGATCTCCGGCGGGTAGTTCCCCTTGAACCACGACGTGTCCACCACGACACCGCGCACGAGACCGGGCACCCCGAGCCGGACGATCGCCCAGTCGCTCCCCGGGGTACGGCGGCGCCGCGTCTCCCAACCGTCGTACACCTTGCCCTTGTGCCCGAAGTCCGATGCGTCGAAGGTGGCCCGCCCCGGTCGGATGAGGTTCTCGCGTTCGGCGAAGGCCTCGTCGTTGGCGTGGACCACAGCCCCACCCAGGGTGCGGCTGGCAAGGTCCGGGTACCGGAGAAATTCCTGGTCTGACACGCTCTCTTCATCTCCTCGCAGGTGGGGGCGTCGGGCGAGGACCGCCCGACGCGGCTGACCGCCGCCGGTCAGGCGGCGGATTCGGGGAGTGGTTCGAACTCACGCACGGCGTCGATGGCCGGGCCGTGGGGAGTGTTGGCCTCGCGTTCGATCATGATCTCCACGAGAACTGGGCGTGACGTTCGCTGTGTCTCCTTTCGTGCCCATTCCAGGGCGCCGCGGATCTCCTCGGGGTCGAAGACCCGACGGCCGGCACAGCCGTAGGCCTCCATGATCCCGACGTTGTCGGATCCGTAGTCGTCGTAGTGGAGGTCGACCTCGTAGTTCATCCCGTAGGGAATCTCGGCCTGTCGGATCAGGCCCAGGTACTCGTTGTTCAGCATGATCAGCACGAAGGGCACGTTGTACTGGGCCGCCACAGCCAGCTCCTCCACGGTGTACTGGAAGCTGTAGTCGCCAACGACGCCCACGACCTCGGCGTTCGGCTCGGTGTGCTTGAGTGCCTTCTTGACGCCGATCGCGGCGGGGATCTCCCAGCCGAGTGGGCCGGCCTGGCCACAGACCTGGTAGTGGCGCGGTCGGGTCGCTTTCTGGTGCTGCCCGCCCCAGATCTGGTAAAGCCCGATGGCGGTGACGAAGTACGTGTCGTCGTCGAACGTCTCGTTGATTTCCTTGTACACCCGCGGTGCCTTGATGGGGGTGCTGTCGAAGTCCTCGCGCCGGGTGAGGGTGGCGCGCAGGTCCGCGATTCGCGCCGTCCACGCGCTCGGCCCCCGCTGGGCGCCGCGTCGTTGGGCGGTGTCCAGCAACGCGCGGAGGAACAACCGGGTGTCGGAGACGATCCCGAGGTCGGGTTGGAACACCTTGCCGATCTGGGTCGGTTCGATGTCGACGTGGATGAAGGAGCGGTGTCCCCGGTAGACGTCGAGGGTGCCGGTGTGACGATCCCCGAACCGAGCCCCGAGGGCGAGCACCAGGTCGGACTCCAGGAACGACGCGTTGCCGTACCGCTGGGAGGTCTGTACGCCCGTCATGCCGGAGTACAGGTCGTGGTCCTCGTCGATGCTGCCCTTGCCCATCAGGGTCACCTGGACCGGCACCCGCAGGTATTCCGCGAGTTCGACCAGTTCCTCGTGCGCTTCGCCGGTGATCACGCCACCGCCGGAGAGCAGGAGGGGGCGTTCGGCGGCGAGCAGCATGTCCAGCGCCCGCTCCACCTGCGGCTGGTGCGGTTCCACCGGGTGTATCGGCAGGGGGGCGTCGATGGCGCTGTCCCAGTTGATGATGCCCTGTTGGACGTCCAGCGGGAGGTCGATGAGCACCGGACCGGGTCGTCCCGACCGCGCCACCCGGAAGGCCTCCCGGAACACCCATGGAGCCTGGGCGGGTTCCTTGACTTGGACGGCCCACTTGGTGACCGGTGCCGCGATGGAGACGATGTCCACCGCCTGGAAGGCTTCCTGGTGCAGCTTGGTGCTCACCGCCTGACCGGTGACGCACACCATCGGGACGGAGTCGGCGTGTGCTGTGTAGAGTCCGGTGATCATGTTGGTGCCCGCCGGGCCGGACGTGCCGACCGCGACCCCCACACCGCCGGTGGTGCGTGACCACCCATCCGCCATGTGGGTCGCGCCCTCTTCGTGCCGGACGATGAGGTGCTCGATGCCGCTTCCCCGCAACGCGGAGTAGAACGGCAGGATGGCGGCGCCGGGGCACCCGAATATCGTGTCCACTCCCTCGGAGTGGAGGACGTCGACGACGGCGTCCATGGCTGCTGTCTGTACCATCTGCGGTGAACCCTTCGTTCGCGTGGGGGGTTCGGCGTCCGCCGGCGGGACGGGTGCGCCAACACCCTCTGACCATCACGTCTCGCGTCGATGACACACGCTGCTCGCGAGTCCGTGCGGTCAGGCCCGCCTGCGGGGTCGCCGTCCGGCGTTACCGGTGTTCGTCGGTGGAGAGCTGCTCCACGAGGCGCAGCAGCGCCGAGTGGTCGAGGCCGCCGTGCCCTTGCGCCTTCAACGCGCCGACGAGCTGTGCCACCTGGGCGCCGAGGGGGATGGTGACACCCGCGTCGCGCGCGGCCGTGGTGACGATGCGCAGGTCCTTGTCGTGTAGGGCGATCCGGAATCCGGGCTCGAAATTCCGGTTGCGCATGGCCTCGCCCTTGCGCGTGATGACCGTGCTCCCGGCCAGGCCGCCGTTGAGGACTTCCAGACCGGCGGCCGTGTCGACGCCGTGTGCCTCCAGGAACACCAACGCCTCGGCCAGGAGCTGCAGGTTGCCGGCCACGATCAACTGGTTGGCCGCCTTGACGGTCTGTCCGGCCCCGGCCGGACCCACCAGTACCGCCGTCGTTCCCAGCACGTCGAACAGGGGAGCGGCCGCGTCGAAGGCGGACTTCTCCCCACCCACCATGATCGACAGGGCGCCCTCGATCGCGCCGGCCTCCCCGCCGCTGACGGGGGCGTCGAGGACCCGAAGGTGGTGTCGCACGCCCGCGCTCGCGAGGTCACGCGCGACGTCGGGGCGGATCGTACTCATGTCGATGATGAGGCTGCCGGGCTCGGCGTTGGCGAACACGCCGTCATCGTCCAGCAGGACGCTCTCGACGTCCGGACTGTCGGGGAGCATCGTGATCACGACGTTCGCCCCCCGGACCGCCTCGGCGACGGAGCCCGCCGCGGTGCCGCCCCTGGCGGCGAGTTTCTCCGCGGCTTGTGGGGAGCGGTTGTAGCCGGCCACGGTGTAGCCAGCGTCGACGAGGTTGCTGGCCATGGGGAGTCCCATGATTCCGAGGCCGATGAAGGCGACGGTGGGGTTGGCGGGCATCGGATTCCTTGCCTTTCGTGGGTCCTTCGGGTGTGGTCCGCGACAGGGGTGGTGTGGCCGGTGGCGCCAGACAGCGGCCACACCACCTCACTAGTGGCGCCAGTCGAAGTTGGGAGAGCTGGGTGTGGTGGGGGAGTACTCCAGGCCGACGAACCCGTCGTAGCCGCCGGACCGCGTGTCCGACAGCAGCGCGTCGAGGGGGAGTTTGCCTGTCCCGGGCTCGCCCCGGCCGGGGACATCGGCGATCTGGACATGCCCGAATTCCCCGGCGTGCTGGCGAACCACGGCGTTCAGGTCGTCACCGTTCATCGCGAGGTGGAAGAAGTCGGCGAGGAAGGCGACGTTGGGGGCGCCGGCCGCGTGCGCTGAGGCGACTACGGCGAGCGCGTCCTTCGCGGTCTTCAGGGGGTAGTCGGCCGCGCCACTCACGGCCTCGATCAGCACGGTGCCGTCGATCGCTCCGACGCCCTCCGCGGCCGCGAGGATGTTGCGCAGGGCGACGCGGTCCTGTTCCTCGGAGTCGACGTCGGTCTGGCGCAGGCCGTAGAGCGCGTTGAAGGCCTTCGTGCCTGTTCGGCGCGCGATGTCCACGACGACCGCCACGTTGTCCCGGAACTCCCGCTCTCGGGCGGGGTGGGACAGCACCCCACGGTCCGGCCCAGGCATCTGGCCGGAGAAGAAGTTCAGGCCGCTCAGGTACACCCCGGCGTCGGAGATCGCCGTGACGAACGCGTCGACCTCGGCGCCGCGTGGGACGGGGCTGTCGAACGGCCACCAGAACTCGACGGCCTCGAAGCCCGCCGCGCGCGCCGCCGCGGGGCGTTCGTTGACCGGGAGCTCGGTGAAGATGAGCGAACAGTTCAGCGAGTAACGGAGCGTATGAGGTACAGCGCCGTTAGCCGGCACTTGTCCTCCCGAAGGCTTGGATGCTTCCACGACACGGGCCCCCAACTACACAGATTAATTTCATATTCCGGAATAATATTTTCGTATTGAGGTATAAGGCGAGTGTGCTCGCCACCATCCTCGATGTCAACCAGCTGCGGGGAAAGGGGGGTCACCTGCGGTGACCATCGCGTTCTCGGAGGTGTTTGGTCGTTCCTACAAGAGTGGTGGCGTCGGAGTGGGCCTGGATTGTGGCCGACTACAAAACGCTTCCGATTGGTGACGTGGGCCACTCAAATTGTTGACAGCGCTACGTGACGGCGGACTATGGTCTCCGTCATACAGAAATCAAATTCTGCACTACGAAATAGAGCTGCATCTCGTGGGTGAACGAGTCCTACCGCGGAGGGGCCACCACGCGCCACCAGGCCCGCGCCCCGACCCGTCGACGAGACGGACCACGGCACCGCCGGGCAGATCGCCGCGGTACCGACTGGCGCGGAAGGCGCGACATCACCCATACCCGCGCACCACGTGGAGAGTCATGTCCGACAGTCCCAGTGACCCACTCGCCGACCCGGGCCTGGCCCGGGTCAACGACCTCCCGCCGGAGGCGTTCCGAGTGACCTTCGCCCAATGTCTCAACGTCGAGCGCTGGGTCGAGGCCCTGCTCGCCGAACGCCCCTACACGGATCGGCCCGCGCTGTTCGACGCGGCGGATCGCCACGCCCGTGGCGTCACCGACGACGAGGTCGACGCCGCGCTCGCCCGCCACCCGCGGATTGGAGAGAAAGCGCGCGGATCCGGGCAGGAGTCAGCGTGGTCACGCGGCGAGCAAGCCAGGTTCGGCTCGACCGGCGGGTCCACCGCCTCCGGCGAGGATGAGTTCCAACGGGCGCAGGTCGCCTACGAGGCCCGGTTCGCAAGGATCTACCTCGTCTGCGCGAGCGGCCGCACCCGCGAGGACCTTCTCGGTGACCTGCGATCCCGTCTGGACAACGACCCCGCGACCGAGCGGCGCGTCGTCGCCGACGAACTCCGCAAGATCGCGCTCCTTCGCATCGGAAAGGCCCTGGACTCCGTATGAGCCACGTGACGACGCACGTCCTCGACACCGCCCTCGGTCGCCCCGCGGCCGGAGTCCCCGTCACGCTCGAAGCGCGCGCGGCGGACGACACCTGGACCCTCGTCGCCCATGGCACCACCGACGACGACGGCCGAATCAGTGACCTCGGTCCCAGCGCGCTCCCCGCCGGGGCCCACCGGATCACCTTCGACACCGCCACCTACTTCGACGCCAGCGACCAGCGCGGTTTCTTCCCCGAGATCACCGTGACCTTCGAGCTCTCCGACACCGCGTCCCACTACCACGTTCCGCTCCTGCTCAGCCCCTACTCCTACTCCACCTACCGAGGGAGCTGACCCGAACCGACCAGTGCCACCGCGGACGAGGACCCGACGCCGCGGGCGCACCCACCGCACCATCGAACGAGAAGGGAAACGCCGTGGGCATTCGTCTCGGCGAGAACCAGTACGGCAAGGCCGAGGTGCGTCTCGTCCGCATCAACCGCGACACCGACGTCCACCGCATCGAGGACGTCAACGTCACCAGCCAACTCCGTGGCGACTTCGAAACCGTGCACACCCGAGGCGAGAACGCGTCCTGCGTCGCCACCGACACCCAGAAGAACACCGTCTACGCCCTGGCCAAACAGAACGGCGGGGTTGGCGCCATCGAGGACTTCGCGCTGCTCCTCGCCCGCCACTTCGTCGACGGTTTCGAGTGGGTCACCGGCGCACGACAGGAGGTCCAGCAGTACGAGTGGGACCGGATCCCGACCGGCGACGGACCCCACGACCACGCGTTCGTGCGCCGTGGTGCCGAGACACGCACCACGGTGGTCACCAAGGACGGCCCCGAGGAGTGGGTCCTGTCCGGGTTCGAGGGGCTCACGGTATTGAAGTCGACCGGGTCGGAGTTTCACGGGTACCCCAAGACCGACTACACCACCTTGCGCGAGACCAAGGACCGCATCCTCGCCACCGACGTGACGGCGCGCTGGCGCGCGATCGGCACCAACCACGACTGGGACGCCACCTACACCTCGGTGCGGTCCCTGCTGTTGGAGACGTTCGCGGTCACACACAGTCTCGCGTTGCAGCAGTCCCTCTACGAGATGGGCAAGGCCGTGCTGGAAGCGCACGACCATATCGCCGAGATCCGCTTCTCCATGCCCAACAAGCATCACTTCCTCGTTGACCTGGAACCCTTCGGGCTGGAGAACCCCAACGAGGTCTTCTACGCCGCCGATCGACCCTACGGCCGCATCGAGGCCACAGTGGAGCGCGACGACGCACCGCCCGCGGGTCGTGCGTGGGACACCGTTCCCGGCTTCGTCTAGGCGAGCCCATTCCAGGGCGGCGGCCCGTTCGACACCCGAGGACCATCGGTCCGAGGCAGCGCCGCCCCGCGTGACCGCACGGACGGAGGACCCGGCCGGCGCACTCCAGCCACGTGCGCCGGCGGGCCACGGGTCCACCGCCGACCCGGAACACTGGCCCTGTCCACCGCCGTCTCCCAGCGATGACGCGTGACTCGAGCTGACCTGGTTCCGTCCGCGTTGTTCTCCACCTGAGCAGGGGGCTGGGGCTGCCATGAGACCCGAGAGAGGAGACGCAGCCCTGGTTCCGTCCGCGTTGTTCTCCACCTGAGCAGGGGGCTGGGGCTGCCATGAGACCCGAGAGAGGAGACGCAGCCCTGGTTCCGTCCGCGTTGTTCTCCACCTGAGCAGGGGGCTGGGGCTGCCATGAGACCCGAGAGAGGAGACGCAGCCCTGGTTCCGTCCGCGTTGTTCTCCACCTGAGCAAGGGGCTGATACTGCCATGAAACGCAGCAGACGCAGCAACCCTGGCGCCGGCGCCGCTCGCGCCGAACACCCCCCGCCCGAACGTCCTGAGGACGAGAAGCTTCCCATCCACCTTCAGATCACTTACGGGACGCAGCACATTCTGGCGATGTACGCGGGCGTGATCACCCCGCCGCTCATCGTTGGGGCCGCGGCCGGTTTGACCGTCGCCGACATCGGGATCCTGGTGAGTGCGGCCTTGCTGGTGAGCGGTTTGGGTACCCTCCTGCAGACGTTGGGCGTGTGGCGTTTCGGGGCCCGTCTCCCACTCGTCATCGGGATCTCCTTCGTTCCCGTGGCGACGATGACCGCCCTCGCCGACGAGAGCGGCCTTCCGGTCGTCTTCGGTGCCACTCTGGCGGCGGGCCTGTTCGGCCTGCTGGTCGCACCGTTCTTCGCCGGTCTGGTGCGGTTCTTCCCTCCCGTGGTCACCGGCAGTGTCATCACCGTGATCGGGATCTCGCTGGTTCCGGTGGCTGTCGGGTGGGTCGCCGCCGGCGCGGAGTCCGCGCCGGCGTCGGGTGACCTGGCCCTGGCCGGGGCGACGCTCCTCATCGTGTTGATCCTGTCCTGGGTTCTTCCCGGTGTCTGGAGCCGGATGGCGATCCTGGGTGGACTGGTGCTCGGCACGGTCATCGCCGCCCTGTTCGGCCGCGTCGACTTCAGCGCCGTGGGTGACGGGCCGGTCTTCTCGTTCGGGCAGCCGCTCTACTTCGGGTTCCCGGAGTTCGAGGTCGCCGCCATCCTCATCATGTGCATCGTCATGATGGTCATCCTCACCGAGGGTGTCGCCGACATCCTCGCCGTCGGGGAGATCGTCGGTTCCAAGGTGGACTCGCGCCGCCTCGCCGACGGACTCCGCGCGGATGCCGGAGCCACAGCGCTCGCGCCACTCCTCAACAGCTTCCCGGCCAGCACGTTCTCCCAGAACGTCGGGCTGATCGCGCTCAGCCGGGTGTCGAGCCGGTACGCCGTGGCGATCGGCGGGCTGATCCTGATCGCCCTGGGCTTGTTCCCCGTCCTGGGGCGGGTCGTCGCCATGATCCCGATGCCGGTACTCGGTGGAGCGGGTCTGGTCCTGTTCGGAACCGTCGCCGCCGCCGGCATCCGCACGCTGACCAAGGTGGACTACGACCGCAGCCTGAACCTGGTTATCGTCGCCGTCGCCATCGGCTTCGGCGTCATCCCCATCGCGGCGCCCGACTTCTTCTCGGGCTTCCCCAACTGGCTCGCCACCGTCATGCACTCCGGAATCGTCGGAGCCGCGATCCTCGCTCTGTTCCTGAACCTGGTGTTCAACGAACTCGGCAGGAGACCCTCCGCCCCCGAATCCACACCGCCCGCTTTCGCCACCCCCCACCCCCCGGTCGTCCCGACCCAACCGACTTCTCCCGAACAGGCGGACGTCGCCACGAGCCAGAAAGAGTGACCAGGACGAAATCGCGGGGGCCGGGCGGAGCGAACGCCCGGCCCCCGCGGCGCCCGCGAGGACACTCCGAGCACGGCGTCACGCTTGGCAGGCCGCGGTGGAGCGCGTCACCGGCTCAGTAGGTGGCCCCGGGGATCGTCGAGGATGACCTCCTCACCGCGAAGCCAGGTTTGGACGACTTTACCGGTGAGTTCACGGCCGTCGTAGGCGGTGACGGGGTTGCGGTGGTGGAGGGCGTGGGCGTCGACGTGGAGGGTGGACAGCGGGGCGAAGACGACGAAGTCGGCGCTGTGTCCGACCGTGAGCTGGCCCTTGCCACGGAGGCCGGCGATCTGGGCGGGGCGCGTGGCCATCCACCGGACGACGTCGGTGAGGGGGTGGCCGCGGCGTCTGGCCTCGGTCCAGACGGCGGGGAGACCGACCTGGAGGCCGGCGATTCCGCCCCAGGCGGTTCCGAAGTCGCCGGTCTCTCGGTGCTTGAGGTCGGGCGTGCTGGGGGAGTGGTCGCTGACGACGCAGTCGATGAGGCCGTCGGACAGGGCGGCCCACAGCGCGTCGCGGTTGGCGCCGTCGCGGATGGGAGGGCAACACTTGAACTCGGTGCCGCCGGCGGGGATTTCCTCGGCGGTGAGCGTGAGGTAGTGGGGGCAGGTCTCCACCGTCAGCGGTACCCCCTCGGCCTTGGCTCGTGCGATGAGCGGCAGCGCCGAGGCGGAGGACAAGTGCAGGATGTGGCAGTCGGTTCCGGTCCGCCGCGCGGTTTCGATCACCAGTTCGATCGCGGAGTGTTCCGCGGTGTCCGGGCGTGAGGCGAGAAACGACGCGTAGTCCCGACCGCGCGCGGTCGGAGCCGACTCGAGGACCGTCGGGTCCTCGGCGTGCACGATCATCGTCCCGCCGAGGTCTCCCACCGTCTTCGCCGCGTGGGCGAACTCCTCGGCGGACAGGTGGCCGAACTCCGGGACACCAGACGGGGAGAGGAAGCACTTGAAACCGAAGACGCCCGCGTTGGTCAGGCCGGGAAGGCCGTCGGCCGGGGCGTACGGTCCGGCGTTCTCCGGGACGGCGCCACCCCAGAAGCCCACGTCCACGGCGACGCGCCCGCGCGCCGCCGCCCGCTTGGTGGCCAACGCCGCCACTGAGGTCGTGGGCGGGACACTGTTGAGAGGCATGTCGACGATGGTGGTGACGCCGCCGGCGGCCGCGGACCTCGTCGCCGAGGCGAAACCCTCCCACTCCGTGCGTCCCGGTTCGTTCACGTGCACGTGTGTGTCCACCAGGCCGGGCAGAAGGACCTGGTCCCGGTCCAGTTGGACGACTCTCCCGGTTCGTGCCGTCGAGCCCCCCTCCTCCAGGGACACGATCATGCCGTCGCGGACACCGACGCTCACGGAGCGCTCTCCTGCGGGCGTGACGGCGCGGGGCGCGTGAATGACAAGATCACACTCGATCACGGGTCAGATCCTCTCTCGGCGGTCGACAAGGAAGCACGGATCAGGCGGCCCCGGCCAGGGTGAGGGACCGCCCCCCGATGCGTGATCGACGCGGGCCGTGGTGGGGAGCGGGACCACGCCACGCCGCTCGATCCCTACCCCACCCGGCGACTCGCCAGCGTGGTCAAGTCGGTCAGGGTGGCGCCGGTGGCGGACGTGACCTCGTCCTCGGTCAACGCTCCGCACCGCAGCCCGCGCAGGAGGCCGGCGGCCAAGGCCTGTGCCGTCGCCGGTTCGTCGATGACCCCGCTCCCGTCTCCGGCGAGGTAGGTGCGGAGCCGTTCCGCGGCCCGGGGGAAGGCGTCACGGAAGAACACGTACGTCGCGAGGTATCGGGTGGGCAGTTGGTGGGGGTGTAGATCCCAGCCTTGGTAGAAAGCCCGTTCCAGCGATCGGCGGACCAGGTCCGAGTGGGTGCGCCACGCGGCGTGTACCGCCTCGGTCGATCCCACGGGAAGGATGTTGGTCGAGCCGTCGGAGAGCCACACCCCGGTTCCTGCCGCGGCGACCTGCATCACCGCCTTCGCGTGGTCGGCGGCCGGATGGGCCATGCTCTGGTACGCCGCGGTCACCCCGCACGCCGCGCTGTAGTCGTAGGTGCCGAAGTGCAGGGCGGTGACCCTCCCACCGTTGGCCGCGCCGCCACCACCG
Organism: Spiractinospora alimapuensis; assembly: GCF_018437505.1. Classification (NCBI taxonomy): domain Bacteria; kingdom Bacillati; phylum Actinomycetota; class Actinomycetes; order Streptosporangiales; family Nocardiopsidaceae; genus Spiractinospora; species Spiractinospora alimapuensis. The sequence continues at coordinate 5,181,989 of NZ_CP072467.1, forward strand.
GCGTGGATCATTCGGGAGACGGCCGTGGTTCCGTCGGTGTCGAGGATCGACTGGGTGGTCTCGATCTGCAGCTCGAAGCCCAGGACCCCCTCCGGGAGACCCAGCCTTTTCTCCAGCCGCTCCGTCAGCCACGCCATCGCCTCCACCTGCCGCACTGATGTGATCTTCGGGAGCGTGATCCGCAGACCGTCCGGCAGTCTGTCGGCGCCGGCCAGCACCTCCTCCAGGAACATCGTCAGGGTTCGGACACCGCGGTGCCGACCGGCCGCCTCCATACCCTTGGGGCGCAGACCCACGAACGGGGGCGCCTGTCCCGCCCGCATGTCGGCGAGGAGCGCTCGCGCGGACGCGAGGACGTGCCCGTCCTCCTCCCGGTCCGACCGGGTGCCGTAGCCGTCCTCGAAGTCGATGCGCAGGTCCTCGACCGGTTCGGTGCGCAGCTTGTCCCGTACGAGGGGGAGAGCGTCGGTGACCGCCGCGTGGTTCAACCCGAGGGCCGTTGCCAGCGTCTCGGCATCGGGCGCGTGGTCGTCCACACAGCGCAGCGCCCGCCGCCCCCAGTCCGCGCAGAGACCGGGTCGGAGCTGGTCGGCGGGTACGTAGACGGTGTGCACGGGCTGACGGGAGGGGGAGTCCCCGGGATACCGTTCCGGTAGTCGTGCGTCTTCCGCCACGAGCTGGGTGTCCAACGCCTGCAGCAGGGTCTGGAGCTCACGGTCGTGGACTCCTCGGTTCGCCGACTCGGGGACCTCGCCTGTCATGCCGCTCCCTTCGGGGTCAGTGATACCACGACCCCCATCCACACATTTCTAGATTGTGGATGTCAAGTTCTGCTATATGAAATTATTCTGCGCTGTTGTCGACCAGGGGCTCCCTCATCACCGAGATCTCGGGAACGAGGTGGGACGCCGGCGCGATCACGGTTCGGCGATCGCGCGGGCATGGATCAGGTGGGACACGGTGCGTTCCAGTCCCTGGTCCAGAGGTACGGTGGGTCGCCACCCGGTCCGTCGGCGAAACGCGGTGGCGTCCACGCGGTAGCTCTGGAAGTCGGGTGGAGTCGCGTGTGCCGGGGGTTCGACGCCAACCACGGGAACGGGGGACGTACCCGTCCGCCACGCGACGGCCTCGCTCAGACGGGTGAAGATCCGATCCAGACTCGTGCACTCCTCCGATCCGAGGAGCCAGTGCCGTCCCACGAGCGCGTCGGGCCGATCGAGCGCGGCGACCACGGCGCTGGCGGCGTCGTCGACGTAGAGCAGGTCGCGTTCCACCGAACCGTTGTTCCACAGGGTGAGTGGGTGGCCCGCCAGGCCACGACGGATCATCGCGCTGACGATCCCGTGGTCGATCACGGAGCCGTGCGCCGGGGCACCGAAGATCGTCGGGAACCGCAGCGAGACTCCGCGGACCAGCCCCCGCCGCGTGCCCTCGAACAGGATCCGTTCGGCCGTGAGCTTTTGCCGGTCGTACGCGCTGGCGGGCGCGTCGACCTCCGAGCCGTCCAGCCGCGGCCTCGTGTGCACGCCGACCTGGCTCACCGACCCCGCGAGGAGACACAGGGGTGGAGTCGACGGCGGGTCGGCCGCCAGCGTGTCGAGGAGATCGCGGACCGTACCCACGGTGACCCGGTCGCCCGCGGGATCGTCGTCGGAGAACCGCCAACTCCTCTCACCGTCGTGGTGACGCATCAGGTGGACCACGGCGGTCGCGTCCTCGACCAGGCCGGACAGCGCGCCGTCGTCCGTCACGTCGACCGCGCGGGTCTCGATGTCGGCGACGGGATCGCTCGGGAGCGGGATGTGGCGCCGCGCCACCAGCCGGAGACGCACCGGCCTGCCGGCGAGCAGCCGCACCACCGCCGAGCCGATGAATCCCGTAGCCCCGAACACCACGACGCGGGGCGCGGGTTCACCCGACGCGGGCGTCAGACCGCGCCCGCCCGGCATCATCGAGGCTCCTTCTCGGTGAGGGCCGCCTGCAGCCGAACACACTCCGCGTAGTCGGGGAGCCCGCCCTCCGCCCGGACGGTGGCGAGTGTGGGTGCCCCGGTGTCGCGCGGGGAGAGCACCAGTGACCCGTCCCCGGCCAGGGGAAGCGCGAGCTCGGGGTCATGGACGGTGACGGCCCGCTCGTGCTCGGGAACGTAGCCGCCGGAGAGCATGTAGGTGATGACCGTGTCGTCCTGGCGCACCTCGTACCCGTGGCCCAGGCCCACGGGGAGGAAGATGCCACGTGGCCGCGCACCGTCCAGGTCGACGCTGTCCCACGCGCCGAAGGTCGGTGATCCCACCCGCAGGTCCACCACGAAGTCGCGTACGTGCCCCTGGGAGCAGTACACGTAGGTCGCCATCCCGGGCGGAGCGGTCGTGAAGTGGATCCCCCGGAACACCCCACGTCTGGATCGGCTGTGTCCGATCTGGGCGATCGGGAAGAGCGGGTGGCCGGTCGCCAGCTCGAACGGTCCGCGTTGGAAGGGGGCGACGAACGCGCCCCGTACGTCTGTGAACGCCCGGGGCGTGAATTCGTAGGCTCCGGTGATGGTGAGTGGTCGAACGTGCATCATTGACCTTTCACGTGGTCGTCACGCCGCGGTCCGGCTTCCGCCGCGGCGGGCTCACCCCAGGTGGTGTGGGCGGCCGAATGGGCGAATGGGCGAAGGTGGACGTTGGCTTCCTCGACTGGTCGCGTTGGGTGGGGGACGAGGTTCGGCCCTCCGCGGCCCCGAACACCGGGGAATCGCGCCGGCCCCGGTGATGCGGTCGGTCGGACCGGCGCGTGATCCTCACCTGCCGGACGGGTCACCAGAGGCTGTGCAGGCAGGCGAGCATGGTTCGGGTCTCGATCGTGAGTTGGTGGCCGAGCTCAGCCAGGGTGAGCAATTCCCCGACCGTCACCCAGCGGTAGGAGGGCGGCAGCGCGTCGACGTCTGACGGTCGGGACCCCGGGTCGACCTCCACCACCTGGTAGCGCGTGTCCGCGTGCAGGAATCGACCCCCCTCCTCGGAGAGGACGGTGTCCAGACGCGTCCTGGACGCACCCGAGGCCCCCGCCGCCGCCAGCACCTCGGCCGACGGCTCGTGGTCACAGGGGTCGACCCCGCCGGGAACACGGATGGAGGGCGCCACCTCCACCACGTGCCGAAGCCCGGGTTCCGGCGCGGCGCGCACCAACAGACGCAGGACACCCTCGACGATCATCACCACCAGCACACAGTGCCCCTGGCCCCGTGGGGCGAGCAGCGGCTGCCCCCAGGCGGCGACCTCCCGGGAGGCGGTGTGGACCCGCGCCGCCGTGATCCGGAAGTCGCGTCGCGCGCCGTCCACGATCTCCAGCGCCGAGCGCTCCCACCCGTCGATCTGGCGCAGCGGGATCGGGCGCGCGCTCCAGGGGGTGGCCGCGCGCAGCGCCGTCAACCAACGCCGCAGTTCCCCGTGGCCACCCGTGCGGTCCGTGTCGGCAGGGAGGGAGGTGTAGGACCGCCGCAGCGCCGCTCGGAACCCGTTGTCAGGCAGTCGGGTGTCCGGCCCAGCGAGTGGAGCGGGGGCGAAGGGGAGGCACCCCAGGATCGACCTCGCGTCCATGTTGACGAGGTGGTCGGCGGCGACGAGGCGGCGCAGACGCGCCAGCGGGATCCAGCGGAAGCTCTCGTGCTCCGGCACCGAGGAGGTGACCTCGACGACCATGTTGCGGTTCTGCTTCTGCCAAAACCAGATGCCCTGCTCGGACTGTAGGGAGTCCGCCAGCACCGCGTCACGCGGAGGGTCGGTGAAGTACTCCAGATAGGGAGGAGAGCTCCCGCCGTGCACCCGCGCCTGGTTGCTCGCGGTCGCCTGCACGGTGGGGGATAACTGGGGGCCGTCGATGTTTCCGGGCTCAGCCTTCGCCTGCACCAACACCCGCAGTACGCCAGCTCGCTCCTGAACCAGGAATCCCAGGATCCCAGTCTCCGGCTGGTGCAGGATCGGCTGGTCCCGCACGGTGACGCCGTGCCGACGGACGCGCAGGCCGGTCACGGTGAAGTACCGCCCACTGTCGTGGGCGAGGTCCCCGGACTCCCGGTCGAACCCCCACGTGGAGAGCGCGTCGAAGGCGACGGGACGTGCGAGCATTCGGTCGTCGCGGCGCCGCTCGTTCCACCAGGCGCGGAACCAGCTCCACTCCGCGCCGTCGACGAGGGGTTCCTCGGCCGACCGGGTGAGGCGCTCGACGGTGTCGAACTCTCGCGAAGGAAGCGAGCGGTGCCCGGTGCCGGCCGGGCCGCTCGGAGGTCCTCCCGGCATGGTCTACCCTCCCGCCGACAGCACCTTCCGGAGTCCCTCGATGACGCGGTCCTGGGCGGCGTCGGTCAGCGACGGGAACATCGGCAACGAGAAGATCCCCTCGGCGGCCTTCTCGGTGCGGGGAAGTGATCCCGCCCCGTATCCCAACGAGCGGAACCCGGTCATGGTGTGGACGGGCCAGCGGTAACTGACGTTGAGGCGGACCGAGTGCCGGGCCATCTCCTCGATGATCCGGTCGCGGTCGGGGTGGCGCACCACGTACAGGTAGTACACGTGGTCGTTGCCGGGAGCGACGGTGGGCAGAACCAGGTCGGTGTCGCGGAGTCCGTCCGCGTAGCGCTCGGCGATGTGCCGACGCCGCGCCACGTAGGTGTCGAGCCGACGCAGTTTGCGGACCAGGATCGCCGCCTGCACCTCGTCAAGGCGACTGTTGTGGCCGGGAAGACGCTCCACGAAGTAGCGGTCCTCCATGCCGTAGTAGCGAAGCCGGCGCAGTGCGGCGTCGGTGGTGGCGTCCGCGCTGAGGACCGCACCGCCGTCACCGTAGGCCCCGAGCACCTTCGTCGGATAGAAGGAGAACGCCGCCGCGTCCCCCATGGTGCCGCACGTCCGCCCGTGGTGGCGCGCCCCGTGCGACTGGGCGCAGTCCTCCAACACGACCAGGTCGTTCGCGCGGGCCACGCGCAGGACGGGCTTCATCTCCACACACTGCCCGTAGAGGTGCACCACCAGCACACACCTCGTCCGGGAGGAGATGAGGCCCGGGAGGGACGCCACATCCATCAGGTAGGTGTCGGGATCGACGTCGGCGAAGACCGCCTTTGCCCCCACCGCGTCGATCGCGACGACGGTCGGTGCCGCGGTGTTGGCGACGGTGATCACCTCGTCCCCAGGCCCGACGCCGAGGGCGCGGAGGGCGAGGACGATGGCGTTGGTCCCGTTGTCGACACTGACACAGTGCGGTACGTCGTGGTAGCCGGCGAAGTCGTTCTCGAACCGGGTGACTTCAGCGCCCAGGATGAGGCGTCCCGAAGCGAAGACCTCGTCCACCGCTTCGAGGATCTCGGCGCGTTCCTCGTGGTACTCGTCCAGGTATCCCCAGACATCGACGGTCATGATGACTCCCACCTACGCCGGTCAGTCGAGTTGGTCGCGAGCGGAACCATCGGTGGACAGCTCCGGAACGACGTCGCTGTCGGGCGGCCCCTCCAGGCTGTCCCCCGCCGACGCGTCAAGGACGGAAACCATCCAGGTCGCCAGGTCCTGCCCCGCGCTCGCCGCCGCCTTCTCCCACAGGGTCTTGCGTTCGCTCGTCACCTTCATCTGTATCTGCGCCTCGGGCGTCGGCGCCGGGGCTGTGCTCTGCGCGGCGGCCTTGAGCCGTCTCCGTAACTCGTTCCGCGACCAACCGAAGCGTGAGGCCCGATCCAGCCATTGGTCCTGTTCCTCGGGCGCGAGGGAAACGACCTCGCTGTGGTGCTGGAAGCTCAGGTCCTTTCGACGTCGTTTCACCGGAAAATGCCGCGCGACCCACGCGTAATTCCTTAATGTTTGGTAGCTTAAAGGCGTCCCCTCCAGAGCGATGCGGTAGCGATCCGGGTATTTCGACTGGCCATACATCAGCCAATCTCCCAGCCACCAGCCAGAGGCGTCCCAGACGAAGAAAATCTGTTCGCCCAGTTTGGCCCATTCCTCCAGTAGCAGGTCCGCAGGGAGCTGGAGGAACGAACGCTGGGCGGAATGGGTCAGTTGAGGTATCGGTGGGTAGGTGATATCGGTTCCAACGGAGCTGGGGTCCGTCATAACCTGGCTGTTCCTTCCATGCTCGGGTAGGCCATGTGCGCAGTGTCCTTACTGTGCGGGGGCGGGGCACGTGTGTCTGCTCGAATGATTGTCCACGAACGAGTGAGCTGTGTCCATGCGAGGAAAGGTGAATTCCGGCCGAATGATTATGTGTTGTAATCATTCGATCACTGAAAGTGTTGCACTGATGGATTGTCCGGGTGGCAATCGATATAGGCTCCGACGTTGTTTTTCGTTCGAATGTCCATGCTTTAGTAGCTCCTAGCCAGCGGTTCGGCTCCGTGTAATGCGTGACCCGCCCTGCCGTGTGTCGTGGCTGATCGACGTGGCTCGCCGCGCAATTGGGGTATTGCTGACTGTCCCGCCGGCGAGACAGTCTTCACCTTTTATTCGCCCTTCGGGTGGGTGGTCTGTCCGGGTTGTCGGGGGGCTCGCTTGGCGTGATCAGCACATGGTGTGACTGGTGGTCAATGCGCAGAGTAACGGGATCGCGATTGCGAACACAGAGCGTGGTCGCGCTCGGGTGGGCGTTCTGTTCGCGAAAAACCGGAGAAAGTCTTTCTGGAGCGGTGAATAGTATTGTTCGTCTCCCGTGTCTGGCCTCGTCGCGGTGAGCGACGTAGATTGCTGCCATGCCAGAGCGTGCGAATATCGACTTTGATTCTGTTGTCAAGATGATCGAAGAAGTCTCGGGTGTTTCGGGGGATTCGGTCCGGAAAGACAGTCTTCTCGTCGAGGACCTGGATATCGACTCCCTCACCATGGTGGAAATAGCGTTCAATCTGCAGCGGGAGATCGGGATCGAGATCCCCGACGAGAAGCTCGCCGACGTACGCACCCCTCAGGACCTCCACGACTTGTTGATCAACGGTGACCACTAGCTGGTCTCGGCATCGCTGGGGATCCCCGAACCATCACTGAGCAGAGGCGGCACCGTGACTTTTCTCGATACCTCCCCCGAGGAGCTGCTGAGTAATGGCACAGCGGCCCCGGAAATCAATGACCGTCCCTGGTCTGTTCGTTGGGACCACGAGAGTGGCGCCGCTGAGCGAATCGCCGCGCGGTTCCCCCCGCTGGTTGATTTCCATACCTCGGGGAGCACCGGGGAGTCCCAACGGTGGCGTAGGTCGTGGGACCAACTGTGGCGGGAGGCCGGCATGTTGGCCGACCTGGCGGGGCGAGACCGGCCGGACGCCGTGCTGTCCTTCGCTCCGCCCCGCCACGTCTACGGGGCCCTGGCCACACTGCTCATGCCGGCGCGCCTCGGCCGCCCCGCCTGGTACCGGCCCCAATACTTCGGGCATATGCCCGCGCCGGCCGGCAGGCGATGGACCATCGTGGCCGTGCCGTGGACGTACTCCATCCTGCTCCGACAACGAGCGTGGATCGAACAGGTGAGCCACATATCGGTGCTGCACAGCACCGCCATGCTTCCGCCGACGGCCGAACGACTCCTACGTCGCCTGGGGCCGGACAAGATGTCGCTCACCGAGATCTTCGGGTCCACGGAGACCGGGGGTATCGCCTGGAGAACCAGAGAACGTGACGACCCACCGTGGAACCTCTTCGCCGACGTGGAGTACGCGAAGACCACGGAGGACGGACGGGAGGCCCCATTGGTCGTCCGCAGTCCCCGGTTGGCGATCGGAGCGTCGGGAGCCCGCCTGGATCTCTGGGAGACGGGCGACTACGTCACCCCCGACGGCGACCGCCGCTTCCGTTTCTCCGGTCGAAGGGAACGGCTGGTCAAGGTCAACGGTCGACGCGTCAACCTCGACGTCGTGGAGTCGGATTTCCGGTCGGTGCTGCCCTGCGCGGACCTGGCGTGCCTGCCCATGTCGCACGACGTCAGCGGAGAGCACATCGAGCTCCTCATCGTCCCCGGGCCCGACGGCGTGCGCGGGGAGGACGACGTGCGAGGCCGGCTCGCCGCGGCGCAGGGGCAACTCCAGCCACGCCAGATCACCTTCGTTCCGAGTATCGACCGGTCGGACTCCGGCAAACCGCGACAGCGACAGCCTGGCTCCCCCCACTCCCTGGAGGTCACCGAATGAAGACGCCGACGACGCACCCCACGCGTGAGACCGTGGGCGCGCGGGTGGGGAGTCTGTTGCGCGATGCGGCGGAGGACGCGCTGATAGCGCCCTGCTCGGCGGAGGAGCTCGCCGGGATGCGCGCCAGCGTCCATACGCTCGCCGACACCGTCGCCACCGACCAGGTCTACGGGGTGACCCGCGGCTTCGGCGCCCTCGTCGAGTACGAGGCGGCCGCGTCGCGGCTGGCTCAGGGAACGGGGCTGATCTCTCACCTGGGAACCGGTCAGGGTGAGCCGCTGAGCCCCCAGGTGAGTCGACTCGTGCTGTGGTTACGGTTGCAGAGCATGCGTCGCGGGTTCTCCGCGGTGGAGCCGGAGTTCTGGGACCAGATCGCGGGTCTGTGGAACCGCGGGTTCACCCCCGTCATCCCGTCGGAGGGCACGGTCAGCGCGAGTGGTGACCTACAGCCGCTCGCCCACGCCGCCCTCGCCTTCACCGGCTTCGGCGAGGCGTGGACTCGCGGCGACACAGGACAGTGGACCCGCCAGCCGGCGCAGGACGCCCTGCGTGCCCTCGGGCACCACCCACTGAGATGGCCGGCGCGAGAGGCCCTCGGCTTCGTCAACGGCTCCAGTGTCAGCCTTGCCGTGAGCCTGGTGAACCACCGAGAGAGCCTGCTGATCGCGCGTGCCGTCGCGGCCCTCACCGCACGGATCGTCCGCCTGCTCCAGGCGACCCCCGAGGCCTACGACGACGCCTTCGCGACCGCCCGAGGCCAGGCCGGACAACGGACGGCGGCACGCTGGATTCGCGACGACCTGCCAGTGGACGCCAAACGCGGGCACGACCGACCGCTCCAGGAGCCCTACAGTCTGCGATGCGCGCCCCAGGTGATCGGCGCTGTCCTGGACCAGTTGGCCCTCACCGAGGACATCCTGGTGCGCGAGGCCGAGGGCTGCACCGACAACCCGATCAGTCACGAGGGGCGGATCCTGCACGGTGGCAACTTCCACGCCCTACCCGTCGGCCTGTGCTCCGACCAAGCCGGACTCGCCCTCCACCAGGTCGCCTACCTCGCCGAGCGCCAGCTCGCACTCCTCTGCTCGCCGGGCACCAACGGCGGTATGGCGCCGATGCTCACGCCGAACCCGGGAGCCGCCACCGGCGTCGCCGGAGTCCAACTCAGCGCGACCTCCTTCGTGTCCCGGATCCGCCAACTCGTCTACCCCGCCAGCCTGACCTCGCTCCCCACCAACGGTGCCAACCAGGACCACGTCCCCATGGCCCTGAACGGCGCGGCGTCGGTCACCAAGGCCGTCGACCTCGCCTGGCTCATCGTCGGGTCGCTCGCGGTCGCCGTCGCCCAGGGCTCCGCGCTGGTACCCACACCCCTCCCCACACCTCACCCTTGGTCCGCTCTCGCGGAACTGTCGCCCCCCATGGACCTCGACCGCCCCCTCGCCGCCGAGGTCCGTGCCGCCGCCAGCCTCATGCGCCAAGCCGCTGAGACGTGGGTCGACGAATCGAACCCCTGACCATCCAATCGGCGTATGGATCAGTGGAGCGTGACTCGGAGTGAGCCCCCACCGAATGCGCGGGGGCCTGGCCGTGGCGACGTCGCCCGGTGTGGTCCTGGATCGGGTTGGCAGGCTGGTGTCGGCGACGGCCCGCTCCTCGCTCGAACGGTCATCGGCGTCGGTCGGGTGTCGCGCTCGCGATCGCGGGTCGTGTCCGCGATCCGCCCATGCGCACTGCGTGCCCAGCGGTACGTTCACCGCCGACCGACCGGGCACACGCACCGACGGCCACTCCTCGACCCGCGGGGACGGACGTTGAGGGGCGGCACGCTGACCGGGGTGGGAGGGCGCGGGGCTGGTCCACCGCAGCGGGGCCGTGGTCGTGTCGAGGCGGCGTGCCGGCCACCGCTGGTCACGCCACGGTGGCCACCCCGGTGCGTGGCCCCTTCCTCACCGGCCCGTGGCCGCGGGGCGATGAGGTGGCAGCACCGCGCGACTGGCGCCGGTCGGTGCTTGTCGGGCCGGGATCCGGGGGCGACGTGGTGTGGTGGGCGCGGGTGTCGAGGCACCCTCCACCACCCACCGCGCGGGGGCTTGACCGTGGCGTCCAGGATGCGCGAGCCGACGTTCCCGACCAGGCGCACGCAACTGTCTCCGCCGAACCCTCCCCTGACCGTCGAGCACAGAGAACGTCCGTTGACCCCAGGGCGCTGTTCGACGGCCCGGCGGCCTCGGTGGAGCGTGGCTTCGATGGGGCGACCGGGTGCGCCCCTGGGCCGGTCCGACGTGCGCGTGCCATCGAGGGGGGCCGGGGTGCGGGCCGTCCTCGAGGTCCGCGGAGCGCCGTGGGGCCGCGGCGCGCACTCGTCCCAGTCCCTGGTGGACGCGCTGGCCCTTCCAGGGGACCGTTCGCGTGGAACCGGGACCAGACCCGTGCGTCGAGCGTCGGGTGGGAGGCCCCGCCCCGGCGCTAGCCAGCCGCTGGCCGCGATCCACCCCAGCGGGGCGAACGGCGATCGACCATCCCAGGAGCCCGGCCGATCGCGGCCTTCTCTGTTCGCCGTCCTTCACCGTCTGACGACCGACCCGCCGCCAATTCGGGAGCGCCATGTTCTTCGAACCACTTCCCACTCCCACCACCGCGCCCGCGTCAGGGAACCTGATGCCGGTCGGGGCCCGGACCGGTCACACAGCGACGTTGGAGTACTTCCCTGACGTGGTGCGGCGCATCGCGGGGGAACGACCGGACCAGCCGGCGCTGACGGTGCTGGACGGGGGGATCGCCGCCGCCGACATCGAGGACGACGCCTTGACACGCGGTGCGCGGACCCTGGACTACGCGACGCTGGACCTACGGGTGCGAGCGCTGGCCGTCGCGCTGCGGGAGCGGTGTGACTCCGGGACGCGGGTCGCCATCCTCTGCGCGCACGACGAGCACTACATCGTCGCCTTCCTCGCCTGCCTCTACGCCGACGTGGTGGGGGTACCGCTGCACGCTCCGGAGTTCTTTCGGGGTCAGGCACGGCTGCGGGCCGTGCTTCGGGGCAGCGCCCCGGGCGTCGTGTTGACCACCTCCCGCCTGGACCGACCCGTGCGCGTCGCGTTGAAGGACGCGGCCGCCCGGGCCGAGGTCATGCACGTCGACACTCTGGACACCGCGGCGGCCGGGGCGTGGCGCCGGCCCGACTACGCGCCGGGACGCGTCGCGTACCTGCAGTACACCTCCGGCTCCACGCGGGCGCCGGAGGGTGTGCGGATCAGTCACCGGAACCTCGCCGTGGCGGCATGGCAGTTGCGGCGCCACTTCATGCCCGCCCGGACCGCGGTCTCCTGGGTGCCGCTCTTCCACGACATGGGGCTGATCTGCGGCGTGGTCAGTCCGTTGGCCGCGGGCGTCCACATGGTGCACATGAGTCCCGTGCAGTTCCTGCGTGACCCCTTCCTGTGGTTGGCCATGATCTCCCACACGAGGGCGGACTGGACCGTCGCGCCGAACTTCGCCCTGCGGTACTGCGTCGACGCGGTCGACCCGAAACGCGCCGCGTCACTCGCGCTCGACTCCCTGAGCGTCCTCGCCATCGGCGGCGAGATGGTCCGCCCCGAGACCCTGGACGTCTTCGCGGACCGGTTCTCGGTGGCCGGGTTCCATCCGTCCGCTCTCGCCCCCAGCTATGGACTCGCGGAGGCCACGCTCACTGTCGCGGTGTCGCCACGGGGCGCGGGGAACCAGCCACGCGCCTTCGACCGCTCCGCACTCGTGCGCGGCGTCGCGACACCGGCCCCCTCGGCGGGGGCGGTCGGACCCACCACCCGACTCGTCGGCTGCGGGGAGGTCGTCGCCGCGATGGACATCCGGATCGTGGACCCCGACCAGCGTCGGGTGCTGGCACCCGGGCACGTGGGCGAGGTCTGGGTCCGCGGCCCGAACTGTTCGGACGGGTACTGGGGCGCCGCGGAGGACCCGCTGGAGCGATTCTCAGCCCGCCTGGTGGGGGAGGACGACGACGGGAGGCCATGGGTCCGGACCCGAGACGCCGGCTTCGTTCACGAAGGTGCCCTCTACGTCACGGGTCGAATCGACGACGCGATCATCCTGCGAGGTGAGAACCACTTCCCCGAGGATCTCGAAGGCACGGTCGAGGAGGCGCTGCCCGGAACCCGAGCCGTCGTCATCGCCGTGGAACCCGAGTACGTGGGCGGGAGGCGTCCTGACCCTCGAGTCGTCGTGCTGGTGGAGACACGACGCCGGTCGGTCGGCGGTCCCGAGGTCCCTGAACCGATCGACACGGTTCGCCGTGCGGTCCGCCGCGAGCACGGCGTCGCGGTGGCGGACGTCGTGCTCGTTCGGTCCGGCAGCCTCCCCCGGACGACGAGTGGAAAGCCGAGGCGCGCCGCCTGTCGGGAGCGCTATGTGGCCGGTGCGCTGCGCTGACCCTGGCGGGCGAGCTCCAGAAGTGCCGGAACCACGTCGGTGGGAGTCGGCATGGCGGACATCTCGTCGCCGAGGCGCGCTGCGGCGGCGCCAAAGGTGGGGTCGGTGAGAAGCCGTTCGACCTCGGCGCGTACCCGGCCCGGCGTCGCCGCCTCCTGGTCGATCCGTAGTCCCACGCCCAGCGCGTCGAGCACGCGCGCCATGCTGGGTGCCTCCAGTTGGGAGGGGATCGCCAGTTGGGGCAGGCGATAGAGCGAGCTGGTGGCCGTCGAGCCGAAGCCGGCGTGGTGCACCATGACCGCACAGGTGGGGGCGAGCGCGTGTAGCGGAACGAAGTCACGGCAGCGCACGTTGACCGGCATGTCCGTGCCGTCGGTGACCGGTGCCGCGACGACTTCCACGTCCAGACCGGCCAGTTCCCGGACGATCTCCCGCACCGGAAGGGGAATCCGTGCGCCACGGTCGGAGGCGGTGAGGCCCAGACTGATCCCCACACGTGGGCGGGAGGGCGGCTCGCGGAGCCACGCGTCGACGGCCGAGGGCCCGTTGTAGGGGACATAGCGCATCGGGACGTAGGTGATCCCGGAGGGAAGCCGAAACGCGGACGGCAGTTGGTCGATGGTCGCGTACCCGAGTGTGAGCCGCTCGGTGTACTCGACCCCCGCGGCGTCGGCCACCCGCGCGAGCCAGGACGCCAACGGGTCGTCCTTCGGTCCGAGTCCGTGATCGTCCCGCAGTCGCACGAACTCCTCGCGGAGACGTCCGTGGACGTCGACCCCGAGTGTCGTGCGTACGTGGGGAACACCGACCGCCTCAGCCGCGACGGCACCCACGTAGGTGGTCGGCTCCCACACCACCAGATCCGGTTCCCATGATCGGCAGAACTCGATCAACTCCCCGCCGATCGCCTCGTTGATCAACTGGAACCACCACGGAACGATCATCTCGTAGCCGGCCCGTAGCCGCTCCCACGTCAGCTCCTCGGAAGGAACGTCGGCGGCGTCGAACGGCGGGACCTGGGCCCAGCGGGTCGCGCCGAGGACGGTCTGGAGTACCCGCCAGAGGTCGTGGTCGTGCCCCACCGGGACCGCGGTCAGGCCGGTCCGGGTGATCGCTCCCTCCAGTTCCGGGTTGCTCGCGATCCGGACCTCGTGCCCCGCGGCCCGAAAGGCCCACGCCAGGGGAACCATGCTGAACAGATGGGACTTCTCCGAGTACGTCGCGAACAATATACGCATTTTCCGCCTTTCGGTTTCGAGGTCGCGCATTGCTGTCTACGGACGCGCCGAGTATTCTCGAATTCACGATTCCCGCTGAAGGGTTCACTGTATCGCGGTGTCAAGAATTACTGCCGACTCGGATGGTGTGCATGAAGGGGATCATACTCGCCGGTGGTGGCGGGACCCGATTAATGCCGGTCACCTCCACCGTTTCCAAACAACTGTTACCCGTGTTCGACAAGCCGATGATCTACTATCCACTGTCCGTGTTGATGTTGGCGAACATCAGGGAAGTTCTCATAATATGTTCGCCGGATTCAATGGCGCCGATTCAGGCGGCCCTGGGCGACGGTTCTCGCATCGGCATCGACATCAGCTACGCCCTCCAAGAGGAACCGCGGGGCATCGCCGACGCGTATCGGGTGGGGGCGGACTACGTCGACGGCTCCAGCTCGGCGCTCATCCTGGGCGACAACATCTTCCACGGACCAGGCTTCAGCCTGACGCTGCGTCAGGCGCGGGAGAAATTGGACGGATGTTTCCTGTTCGGCCACACCGTGTCCGACCCCGAGCGCTACGCCGTCGGAGAGGTCGACGAGAACGAGGAACTCGTTCGGATCGAGGAGAAGCCCGAGGCGCCCCGGGCCAACAACGCGATCACCGGACTGTACTTCTACGACGCGGACGTCGTGGAGATCGCCCGCCAGATACAACCGTCCCCGCGTGGAGAACTGGAGATCACGGACGTCAACCAGGTCTACCTGGAGATGGGGCGGGTCGGGTTCGAGCCGCTGGGACGTGGATTCACCTGGCTGGACGCCGGCACGTACCGGTCGTTGCAGGACGCGAGTCAGTACGTGCAGATGATCGCCGACCGGCAGGGGATCAGGGTCGCCTGCCTGGAGGAGGTCGCGGCCCGCATGGGGTTCATCGACAGCGACGCGTGCTACGAACTCGGTCTGGCGATGCGCGGATCGGAGTACGGGCGCTACGTCATGAGTGTCGCCGCCGAACTCGGGTGATGGAGGGAGAGCGATGAGGATAGTCGTCACCGGTGGCGCCGGCTTCGTGGGTTCGAACTTCGTCCGCCGGATCCTGGACGAGCGGGACCCCGCGATCCCCGGCGTGACCGAGCTGGTGCTCGTGGACCTGCTGACGTACGCGGGAAACCGGTCCAGCGTCGTCGAGGTCCTGGCGGACCCGCGGGTGCGGTTCATCCACGGCGACGTGCGCGATCCCGACGTGGTCCGCGCGGCCTGCGCGGGGTCGAGGATCGTGGTGCACTTCGCGGCGGAGAGCCACGTGGACCGCTCGATCGAGAATGGGACACGGTTTCTGGACACCAACGTCATGGGGTCCCACGTCCTGTTCGAGGCCGCCGCCGCCGCGGGCGCGGAACGGGTCGTGCTCGTCTCCACCGACGAGGTGTGCGGCTCCCTCGCCGAAGGCGAGGCCGACGAGGACGCGCCCCAGAGGCCCAACTCCCTGTACTCCGCCTCCAAGGGCGCGGCCGAACTCGTGGCGCGCGCATGGCACGTGACCCACGGGCTGCCGGTGTCGACGGTGCGCGCTTGCAACACCTACGGGCCCTTCCAACACCCGGAGAAACTCATCCCGCGGTTCGTCACCAATCTGCTGCGAGGCGAGAAACTTCCCCTGTACGGCGACGGGCGCAATATCAGAGAATGGATGCACGTCCACGACCACTGTCAGGGTGTCGCCCTGGTCGCCCAGAAAGGAAGAGCGGGCGAGACCTACCACCTGGGTAGCGGATTCCGGACCAGTAATCTGGACCTGACGGCGCGAATTCTACGGCTCGCCGGGCAGGACTGGGAATCGGTGTGTTATGTTCCCGACAGGAAAGGGCACGACTTCCGATATTCGCTCGCCACCCGGAAAATCAGAACCGAACTGGGTTTTCGGGTGGAAGTTCCGTTCGACGTCGGGCTGGAGCGCACTTTCGGATGGTATTTCGAGAACAGGGACTGGTGGTCGCCACTGCGCGCCGGTCGTGGGGTTCCCGTGACGGATCCGGGGCTCCCGTGATGAGGATGAGGTGAGTCGCGTGCCGGACCAGAGTGAGGTACTCGCGGAGATCGAGCAGTTCGTCAAGGAGTCGCTGAACACCGCGGGTGACGGTGACCTGGCCACGAACATTCACGACCTGGACTCCTTCAGCGTCGTCCGGCTGCTTCTGCACCTGGAACGGGCGTTCGACGTCTCGGTCCTGGAGGAGCTGCCCAACTTCGAGGGCGTGGAGTTCGCCGAGCTCGCCGAGTTCGTGGTGCGAGCGGCCGAGCAGCCAACGACGAACTCCTGAGCGCGGGAAGGCCCCCACAATGGCGACGGTCCCATCCGACATCCTCCGTCCCGAACGCGTCGTCATCACCGGAAGGGGAGTGGTGTCACCGGTCGGACCGAACTGGGAGCAGACCTGGCGCGGCCTCGTCGCCGGCCGGAGCGGCATCGGCCCCATCACGGAGTTCGAGGCCGATGACCTGCCCGTACGCATCGGCGGCGAGCTGACCGGCTTCGACGCCACCGACCACCTCTCCCGCACCCTGCTGCGCCGTGTCGACTGGCCGCTGCGCCCGCTCCTCGCCGCCGCCCAGATGGCGCGGGACGAGGCCGGCCTCGCCCTGGACACGGCGACGGCCCCCCGGGCCGGCGTGCTCGCCGGCTCCATCATCGGTTCGACCCGCCTGGCCATCGCCAGCCAAAACGCCCTCGACCAGGAAGGCTACGGAGGGGTGGGCCCCTTCGTCTTCCCCACCATGGGTGTCAGCGTGGCGGGTGAGATGAGCCTCCTCCTGGGCGCCCGCGGCCCGTGCATGGAACTCGTGGCCGCCTGCGCGACCGGGACGGCGTGTGTGGGCGAGGGGATGCGCCTCATCCAGAGCGGTGCCGCCGACGTGGTCTTCGCTGGGGGAGTGGACGCGTTCACCCGCCTCGAGATCGCCGCGGCCGCGCGCGCCCGAACACTGTCCCGCGACAACGACGACCCCGCCCGGGCCAGTCGCCCTTTCGACACCGGCCGCGACGGCTTCGTCATGGCGGCCGGAGCGGGAGTCCTGGTCCTGGAGAGCCTCAGCCACGCCCGACGCCGCGACGCCGAGATCCTCGCCGAGGTCGCGGGATACGCCGCCACCAGTGACGCCCACCAGCTCACGGCCCCACCCCCCGAGGCCCCCGAGGTCGAACGGGCCGTCCGCCGCGCGCTCGCCTCCGCCGACGTGGAACCAGCCGACGTGGACTACGTGAACGCCCACGGCACGGCCACTCCCACCAACGACACCAACGAGCTCACCGTGCTCCGGCGGGTTCTGCCCGACCACGCCACGACGACCCCCGTCAGCTCCACGAAGAGCATGACCGGCCACATGCTCGCCGCCAGCGGTGCCGTCGAAGCCGCCGTCGTCACGGAGGTCGTCCGCACCGGCGTCATTCCTCCCACCGTCAACTGCGACCATCCTGAGTTCCCCGACATGGCGCTCGTCCCACACAGGGCGATCACCCGCCCTGTCGACGTGGCCCTCAGCAACTCCTTCGGCTTCGGCGGCCACAACGCCGTCCTGGCCGTCCGCGCCTGGCGGGAGAGCTGAGGCGCGCCACGAGACGCCGTCTCGCACCGAGAACAGGCGGGTGACCGGCGCGCCCCCACGCCCCCGCCTGTGCGGGGCGACGCGCGGCAGCCGCCAGTCGCGGCGGATCCATCTTCCTGGGCGCGCCATCCGCGCTGGACCTCGGACTGACCTCGGGACCACACGCGACGGAGGTCCTGGCGCCCCGGAAACCGCACCGAGGTCCACCACCTCACTCGACGCCCCAGCGGACGTCCGGGCCGGCCGTGCCAGGCCTGCCGCGCCCCCCGACATTCCCAGGTGGGCGGTCGACCCGCTCAGAGGATCAGGCGGTCGCGGCCCGCTACGGCGAGCGGGCCGCGACCGATGACGGGACCGTGCGGGCCCGCCTCCATCGGTGGCTGGCTCCGCGGCCTCACGCGTACGTGGGACTCGGCGGTCTAGTCGGTCTGGATGAGGATGCGGGTCCGCGTGTGTTCCTCGATGGCGTCGCGGCTGTACAGGAGGGGGAAGTACTCGCCTGTCTCCCACCTGGGGGCCAGGTCGTCGTAGTGGGGGCTTCGAGGGTCACCGGACTGGCCGGGGGCGTTGACAGCGAGGCTGTTGTCCCAGGCGCCGACGTCGATGACGACGCGGGATGTCGCTCCGGCGATCTGTTGGTAGGTCAGTGGATGGTAGACGGACATGTTGACGGTCTCCCAGGCACCGCCGCGTTGGATGGGGCCGACGTTCTCGCCCAGGGGGTGGACGAACTCGGTGTGGTGCAGGTCGCCCCAGCGCCATTCGCCGGGGTCGGGGCCGAGACTCTCCGTGAGGTCCCCGAAGGCGGAGGCGAGGGTCATCTCGAACATCGCGTCCCGGGTCGCCTCACCCTCGGGGCCGAACCAGTCTTCGGGGTTCTCCGCGATGTCGACGATGGTGGAGACGTCGGGGACGAGGATCCGTTCCGCCGCCTCCGGGGCGAGGACGTAGATGAGGGTGTAGCTCAGGTGCCGGATCAGCCAGGCCTCGAACAGGGCGGCCTCCGCCGAGTCGGCGGACGCGTCGTAGTCCTCCCAGGACGTCAGAAGCGCGACCGCGGCCGCCGCCGCCTCGTCCTCGGGATCCAGGTTCTCGAGCAGGGGGACGATGCTGCGGGCGGGGAGGGACACCTCGTCGTACTGCAGCTCCGCCATGCCGTCCACGGAGTGGCTCGAGGAACCGCCGAGAACCTCGGTGATCCGGTCGTACCGGTAGGGCGCGGACCACTCGAAGCCGTAGTTCGGGGCGAGGTCGTCCGAGACCGGCAGGTTGTTGCCGTTGGCGAAGAACCCGTCGTCGGGGTTGAGGCTGTGCGGTAGCTCCTCTGGGTCCCGGAAGCCGTCCCACTCGTACCGGCCGTCGCCCGGGACCGGCAGCAGACCGTCGTGGTCGGGACGCACCGGGGTCAGGCCGGCCGGCTGCCACCCGATGTTCCCCTCGGCATCGGCGTAGGTGTAGTTCAGTGGCGGCGAGCCCGCGTCCTGGGCCGCGGAACGGAACTCGTCGAAGTCCGACGCGTCGAGCATCCCCATCGACGCCAGATACGGGCTGGTTCCCGGCTCCAACCAGACGGTGCGCAGCGCGAAGGCCGTGTCGTTCTCCTCGTCGGTGTACAACACCGGGCCGTGCCGGGTGAACGCCACCTCGACCGACACCGGTTCCTCACCGGCGACCTCCACCTCCTCGGTGACGATGTCCATGGACTCCCACCCGTCGTCGTAGCGGTACTGCGTGGGGTCGTCCGGGTTCAGTTCGTAGACGTACAGGTCCTCCTGGTCGATCCCGAACACGGTGAGCCCGAAGGCGACGGAGCCGTTGTGCCCCAGCGCGACTCCGGGGGCCAGCGGTTCGCCGGCGCCCACGACGTCGAACTCCGGCGTCGACAGGTGCTGCAGGTAACGCACCGACGGGGAGGGGGTGAAGCGATGTGGGTCGTTGGCCAGGATGGGGCGCCCGGTGTCGGTGCGCTCCGGGCCGACCGCCCAGGCGTTACTGCCCTCACCCGGCACACGTCCGATCACCGACTCCACCTCGCCGTCACCGGTGAAGGTGAGCGTCTCGGTCGCCAACCGATAGGTGTCCAGCACCTCCTCGGGCACCGCGCACACGTCGAGGCCCTCCGGGACGGCGGGCTCCCAGGCCGGGCGCAGCTCCTGCTCGAGCCGGTGCGCGTTCACGTTCTCGTCGCACGCGATGAGTGAGCGGTTGACCTCCGACTCGAGGTTGTAGACGAGGCCGTGGTTGCGGATCCGCACCACGTCCTCCGGGGACCAGTGCTCCGGCTCGTACTCGAGTTCCTCGAACTCCGGGGGCAGACCACCGGGCAGGTTCTCCACGAGGTCGACGTAGAAATTGATGCCCTCGGTGAAACTCTCGACCGAGTTCCGGGTTCGTGGGTCGTAGCTCGCCCATTCCTCGTCGATGTCGCCTCGGTAGAGGAAATGTCGCGCCGCGGTGTCGGTCTCCACATAGTCGGGCCCGAGGACTTCGGCGAGTTCACCGAGTCCATGTCGGCGCCACAGGTCCATCTGGAACAGTCGGTCCCGGGCAACGGAAAACCCCTGGGCGAAGAACAGGTCTTCGGAATTGTCGGCGTAGATGTGGGGTACCCCCCACTCGTCCACGAGGATTTCCACCTCGCTGTCCACGTGGGACGTCTGGTAGGACGTGACCTCGTCGCCGCTGGCGGAGCTCGCGGCAAGCGGGGCCATGAGGACAATGGCCGCCGCTGTCGCGAGTCCACGGACGGCGATCCCAGATCGCTGCATTCCGTCCTCTCCTTCGTGAGTCTCGGCCGGTTTCGTGTTTCCCCGATCGGCGTACAGCGCGAATAGTGATGGCAAGAAATGAAAGGGGCCAAAGCAACACCAGAGTGCCGGATGGGTTCTGGATAGGCTATTTCGTGGCCTGATTTTCGGTCAATGCTTGAATTGGGTCGCATGGAGTGGTCGACTGGAATTGTTGGCGAAATTTGCGTGAGGGGGCAGTGGTTGCGCGTCCTTTTCTGTCTCTATTCCGAGCGAACGCATTTCTACAGCGTCGTGCCGCTGGCGTGGGCCTTCGCCGCCGCGGGGCACGAGGTGCGGGTCGCGAGTCAGCCCGCCCTCACCCCGCTGGTCACCGGAGCGGGGTTGTCCGCGGTCCCGGTAGGAGAGGATCACCAGTTGCGGCGCATGTTGACCGCCTTCCCCCGGCTGCTCCAGCACGCGGGAGGGTTCGATCTCCCTCCCTTCACCACCGCTGACCGGGAGGCGACGGACGTTTCCTGGGAGGAACTGCGCGACGGGTACGCGAACTTCGCCTGCTGGTGGTTCCGGCTGGTCAACGAGCCGATGGCCCAAGGGCTGGTCGACTTCGCGCGCCAGTGGCGCCCCGATCTCGTGGTCTGGGAGCCGGGGACGTTCGTCGCGGGCGTCGCCGCGGCGTCCGTCGACGCGCGGCACGTGCGGATCCTCGGCGGGTCGGACTTCTACGCCCGGGTCCGCGAGCACTTCCTCGCCGTGCGGGCCGAACGTCCCGCCGAGCGGACGGAGGACCCGCTGGGGGAGTGGGTGGCCCAGCTCGCCGGCCGCCACGGCGTTGAGTATCGGGAGGAACTCCTCACCGGGCAGGCGACGATCGACCAATTGCCGGCGTCGTTCCGGCTTCGGACGGACGTCGACTACCTTGCCATGCGCTACGTCCCCTACAACGGCCCCGCGGCGGTCGCCGGGTGGTTGCGCGAACGCCCGGAGCGGGCCCGGGTGGCGGTCACCCTCGGCCACAGCCAGGCGGGACTCGGCGGGTCGGACATCCCCCTACCGGGGATCCTGCGCTCCTTGGCCGACGACGACGTGGAAGTCGTCGTGGCGACGGGGGACAGCGAACTCGCGGCCCGTACCGACCTTCCCGCCAACGTTCGGCACGTCGGTGTGGTGCCCCTGAACGAGCTGGCCGCCACCTGCTCCCTGGTCGTCCATCATGGCGGTTTCGGCAGCATCGCGACCGCGCTGCGCTGGGGCGTCCCCCAGTTGGCGCTGCCCGAACAGCACGACGCCCACATCATGTCCCGGGGGCTTGTCGCCCGGGGGGCCGGCGCGCTTATACCGGGATCAGAGGCCGCTCCCGACCGGGTTCGTGCCGAGGTCCTCCGGCTGCTCGCCTCACCCGCGGCCGCGGCGGGCGCGCGCGGTCTCCGGAACGAGCTCGCGGCGACCCCCTCGCCATCCGACGTGGTCGCCACCCTGGCGACCGCGTCGGCCTGATTCGCGGTAACGCGCCCATCCCAGTCCAGCCGCCAGCGGACAGGTCTAGCTCATGTGGACCTCGGGGACGTAGCGGATCCACTGGCCACCGGAGTCCCGGAACCCCTGTTCCTTGCCGATGATCTCTTCGGCGTGGTTCCAGGCGAACAACACGGCGTAGTCCGGGTAGTCCAGGGTGAACGTCTCGGGCGGACGGACCTCGATTCCGGACCCCGGCGTGAGTCGCGCCTGCTTGGCCGGCGTCGTGTCACTGATGTATTCGACCAGGTCCGGGCCGATACCGCAGTAGTTCAGCACCGTCGCGCTCTTGGCGGTCGCCCCGTAGCCGGCGACGCGCGCTCCCTCGTCACGCAGCCGGGTGAGCAGCGAAACGAGGTCGGCGCGGATCCGGTCCACCCGCTCCGCGAAGGCACGCAGACCCGCTGGTTCGGTCAGTCCCCGTTCTCTCTCCTCACGCAACAGCGCGGAGACGGCCGGACTGGGGGAGTGCTCACCCGATCGGCCAAGGGTGTAGCGGACCTCGCCACCGTGGACGCCCAGGCGTTCGACATCGACCAGCTCCAGACCGCAGCGCGCCGCCAGGTTGTGTACGGCGTTCCCGGTGAACAGGTAGAAGTGCTCGTCGTAGATCTGGTCGAAGGACGACTGGCGCACGATGTCGCCGAAGTAGGGGTCCTCGAACACGAGGACGCCGCCGGGGGCGAGCAGCTCACGTACGCCGCGCAGCACCGGCACGACGTAGGGGATGTGGCACAGCGTGTTGGCCGCGTAGACGACGTCCGCTGGACCGCGGTCCCGCAGAATCCCCGCCGCCGTCTCCTCGTCGAAGAACACGTTCCACACCTCGACCCCGGCGGCCCGGGCCAGGTCCGCGACCCCACCGGAGGGTTCCACGCCGAGATGCCGCACCCCACGTTCCGCGAGGCGGCGCAGCATCACCCCGTCGTTGCACCCCAGCTCGACGACGAAGGGGTCGCTGGAGTGCGTGGGCGCGCGGTTGGCGAACTCGGCGAAGTGTTGGCGCATGACCGCGGAGCCGGAGGACAGATAGGGGTAGTCCGCGTGGAACATGCGCTCGCGCGGGACTTCCTCCATGAGCTGCACCATCCCGCACCCCTCGCAGCGGCCGACGGAGAGGTGGAAGAAGAACTCCGCGCCGGTGTCCTCGGGGGCGCGGAAGTGATCGGAGAGGGGTTGTCGTCCCAGGTCAAGGAATTCCAGCAGCGGACTGTCGCACACTCGACAACGATGGGAGGTGGTCAACGCGGGCCCTCCTAGGCGCAGTGACGATGTGGAGTAGGGGTTCGGGCGGATCGGGGCACATGGCCTAGCCTTCGCGCCGCCAGTACACGGCCGTGCCGTCGATTTCCTCGATCGTTTCGGTGACGCCGTGTGCCTCGCGGTACTCGTGTACGGCCATCCGGCACGGCAACAGCGCGTGGTAGTCGTCGACGATGACGTAGCCGCCGGGGGACAGCCGCGGGTAGAGGTGAGTCAGTGCCTCGAAGGTCGACTGGTACATGTCCCCGTCCAGGCGCATCACGGAGAGCCGTTCGATCGGCGCGCCGGGAAGGGTGTCACGGAAGTACCCGCTGAGTAGTCGAACCTGGTCGTCGAGGAGGTCGTAGCGCCGGAAGTTCTCCCGGACCTCCTCCTCCGAGACGGCGAGCACGTCATTGATGACGTGCATCGGGATGATGCGGTCCACCGGGAACGCCGCCGGGTCGGGTTCGGGGACACCCGCGAAGGAGTCCGCGACCCAGACCCGCCTGTCGTCGACGTCGTGCGCCTTGAGGATCGCCCGCATGAAGATGGTCGCGCCGCCGCGCCAGACACCGGTCTCGATGAGGTCACCGGGAACGTCGTCGGCGAGTACCCGCTCCACGCAACGGCGTAGGTTCCCCAGCCTGGTGGTACCGATCATGGTGTGAGCGTGGGCGGGAATGTCCTGACCGCTATCGCGCTTGGCCTCGTCGAACTCGATGTGGGGTAGTTCGTCCTTGAACTCGTGGATCGTGGCCGCCCAGCCCCGTGCGTGGTCCTGGTAGATCGTGTTGGTGACGACCCGCTGCATCAGATCCAGGTAGAGATCTCGTGGGCTCGCGCCCATCACGTGGTCCTCCTTCGGCCTCGACGGATGACGCGCCGGCGGTGATGACGACGGTGTGCGGCGGCAGTGCCGCCGCACACCCGGACAGGCGTCAGTCGCCTCATCCGCACAGCTTGATGCTCGCTGAGCTGGGGATGGCGGCCTCCTCAGTGGGGACCTCCAACGCCTGGAGTTCGAGAACCTGCATGTCGTCACCTCCCTCTCGGGCCGGCCCGCCGCGGGGCCGATGTGCGCCGCCCCGGCGGAGCCAGTGGGCCCACGGGGCGACAGCCACGACGGTGGAGCGCGGCAGCGAAGCGTCGTGGGGCGCGGGCCTCGCGGCGGGGTGTGCGGTGGACGAGGCCACCGCACACCTACGTGCTGGGTCCTAACAGACCTTCACGCTCGCTGAGCTGGGGATGGCGGCCTCCTCGGTGGGGACCTCCAGCGCCTGGAGTTCGAGAACCTGCATGTCGTCACCTCCTTCGTGGTTCGCTGGGCCGTGCGTCGTGGGGTCCATGGACAGCGGGCCGCTCACGATGGCCGAGCGGAGCAGCGGAGCGTTCCGATGCGCCACGGGCCCCCACGGGTGCGGCGGCCGGGCCGCCGCACGTCCTGGGAGAAACTCGGCCTCAGCAGAACTTCACGCTGGCCGAGCTGGGGATGGCGGCCTCCTCAGTGGGGACCTCCAGCGCCTGGAGTTCGAGAACCTGCACGTCGTCACCTCCCTCTGTGGTCACGGACACCAACCCCGTCCCGGTCGGGCTCGGGCATCGGGGTCGCCGGTGCCAGCCCGAGGAACGGGAGCTTGACGAAGTCGGGCGCGCGCAGCAGCTCCAACGTCGCGAGCGCCCCCGCGCTGCCGGTCGCGAAGTCGCAGGACGCGCGAACCCCGAGGTCACCGACGAGGTGCGCCCCATCGGCGTCGCGACACAGGAAGAGGTGCAGCAGCTCTGGGTAGGACCCGCGCAGCGTGCTGGCCTCGCAGCGGTTCCCCAGGGCGAGCGCACCGAGTACGAGCCCGGAGAATCCGGAGAACACCCCGGGCAACGCCGTGAACCGGGCGGCGGCCCCCGACGCCAACCGTGGCACCGCGGCCGCGAGGTCCGACACCTCCCGATGGGTGAGCAACGCCGAGGCGGCGACCGCGATCCCCATGCTGCCCACCCCGAGGTAGGGCAGGTGCCGTCGGCCGTCGTCGACGCGTAGGTCGCCGTTGGCGGTGGTGGCGCATCGGTCGAGGTCACGGCGTAGCGCGGACTCCGCGACGTCCAACCATCGGTCGTCGCCAGTGCGCTCCGCCCACCGGGTGAGGAACAGGGCGACGCCGCTCCATCCGTCCAACAGCCCGCCGGGCAGTACCGCGAGCCCCGGCTCGTCCAGGAGCTCCTCGGCGATCCGCTCGGCGCAGCGGGCCCCCACAGCGCGCATGTCGGTGCCAAGCTCCGCGTCGCCGGCGAGATAGGCGGCCATGAGTCCGACGCCCGCCAGCCCGGATCGCAGCGACGGATCGGTCGTGGCGTCGAGGTCACGATGGACCGGGTCCATCGCGTGGCGGGCCAGGGCCGGGTCGCCGTGGGCGGCGAGATACCAGGCGATTCCGGCGGCTCCCTCCCACAGGCCAGGCGGGATCGCGGGATCAACGATGTCGGTCTCCACCAGGCGTGCCAGCCAGGAGTCGAACTCCGTGGGTGGTTCGACCCCGCCGGCGCGGAGCGTCCACAGGACGCCGGCGGTGCCGTGGGCGAGGCCACCACCCGCCCAACGGTGGCGAAACTGCGCGGGGTCACCGGGAAAGAGCCGGTCCCGACGCGCGGGCCGGGCGGTGGCCAGGATCGAGCGAGCCAGGACCCCGCACAGTGGGCGGACCTCGCGCGGAAGGTCGCGCGCCTCAGACGGGCCGGCCCGCCATCGTGTGGGCCCGGCCGCGGCATCGGTCGGGTCCTCGGCGGCCGGGGCGGTGAAGTAGTCGGTGGGAAGGCCGAACCAGTCGACTGCCGTGTCCGCGATCGCGCCCCGCAGGTCGGTGTCGAGGGAGATGTGGGAAACCAGCGGGAGGAAGAGGTCGAGGGTGAGCATCCGCAGCGAGGCGAGATCGCGGGCCCTGCCGTCGCCCATGTCGGTCGCGTAGCCCGCCACACCCAACAACGGCCGGTCCGTGACGTCCACCGGGGCGCACATCTCGAAGTCGACGACGCGGACCGTCAGGTCGTCGTCCACCAGGATGTTGTTGGGGTTGAGGTCACGGTGGGCCCACCCCCGGCGATGCATCTCGTCGACCACGCGGCGGCAACCCGCGACGATCGTCTCCACGTCCGATCGGTAGCGCTTGAGATCCTCGGCGGAGTGACACGTCTGGAGCAGGGGGTTGTTCAGGGCGCGCCAGGTCGCGAGTCGCTCGCCCGGCATCTCGCTGACGGCGAGGAAGTAGTGCTCCCAGTGCTGCACCCCGGCGACCACACGGGGGATTCCCGGCACGGCCGTGAGGGCCCGGAGGGCGTCCTCCTCCTGGCGCAGTCGGGCGACGGAGTCGGTCGTGCCGTCGTCCCATCCGGTGTTCGACCGTGCCTCCTTCAGGACGACGGACTGACCGGTCGCCTTGTGTGTCCCCCGGTACACCCCACCGGCGTTGGAGAACTGCACCGCGGCAGTCACGGTGAAGGGAAAGTCGCCCACCACCGTGCCACGGTCGACGCCGGTCTCGATCCGGTCGGGCAGCGGCGCCCACTCCGGCGGGCGGAACGGGATACCACGAGTGTCGGCGACCGTCCTCCCCTCGGCGTCCCGCATCGCCAACACCCGCGAGCCGGACGGCTGGTAGGTGTAGCGCGACTCGAAGGCGCCGTAGCGCAGGAACAACGGTCCCGCACGCCACCGTAGATCGGTCAGGATGTAGGGACCCCGAAACCCGGCCAGGCGCGCGTCGAGCGTGTCCAACGCGTGCTCGAGGGCTTCCTCGTCCCGGGGGTACAGGCAGAGGAACTTCCCGCTGGAGGTGCGGGGGGCGTTCTTGCCCGAGTAGGCGAGGAACAGCGCGCGGTCGCGGAGGAACTTGAACGAGACCGACCGCTCCACGCAGTAGCGCGCCGTGATGTCCAGCACCTGGGCCGCCTGGGCCGGAACCGTCGACACGTGGATCTTCCACCCCTGTCCCGGGAGCTCCTCGTCCGGCGGGGACACCACGCACCAGGGGCCCTCGCGGCGCACGTCCTGTCCCTCGACGATCGGCCCGACGAGGGCCTCGTAGTGGACGTTGTCGGCAGGGTTGTGGTTCTCCGGGGTGTCGAAGAACAGATCCTTGGTCCACGTGTAGAGGTGCAGGGCTTCGCGCATGGTCAGCTCGAGTCTCCGTGTCGTACGGACTGTGCGAGGGAAATGGAGGTCCTGGGGTTGTCCGCCAAGTGACTGGCGAGAATCTTCCTCGCCTTTTCCTTTTCCTCCAAAGGAATGGTGGGCGGTATCGGGCCCATGTCGGGGGCGTTTGGTTGTACCGCGTCAATTTGGAAGTACTCATCGCGGAGAATCGACCAAACGATCATGTCGTGGTACTCGCCGTCCAGGAACAGAGCATCACGCATAATTCCGTCGATCGTCAACAGGTTCGCGAAATTCGAGATCAGCATGTCCAGCATTCGATGGTTGTACGACGCCGTCATGAACTGCACACGGTGCGCGTCGTAGGACATGAACAGCACCTCGGTCGCCCGGGCCATCGCCTCGGCCCCGAAACCGAGGTGCCATTTCCTCCTGTCGCCGACCGCGACCGTCACCTCGTAGTTCCGGTAGAACCCGGCCGTCTTGATAATGATGATTCCGATCGGGTTCTTACGTTTGTCGACGATCATCAGGAGACTGATCTCCTTGTTCAGGTACGCCTCGCGCACCTTCGCCGGGTCGTGACGGGTTATCTGGGTGTTGAGGAATCCCGCGCTGTCGGATCCGCCCGTGATCCAGTCACAAATGTCGTCGAATTCGGAAAGTCGCGGTGGACGGAGGTCGATCAGAGTTCCCTGCATTGCCTTCCCTGGGTGCGCGTATCAGGCCGTGGGGCCGCGGACGGTGGAGGTGTCACGCGCGGGGCGCGGTTCAGGGCGTCTCCCGCGGGACGGATGGATCAGGGACCGCGCTGTCGGTGATCAGAAGTTGGGTCGCGGCCAGGTCGCGGTACATGGCGTCGACGCGTACGAGCTCGTCGTGCGTCCCCACGGCCCGGATCCGTCCCTCATCCATCACCAGGATCCGGTCCGCGCTGGCCACAGTGGACAGCCGGTGCGCCACGACGAGTACCGTCGTCTGTTCCCCCGCGCGCTGGATGAGGTCGCGCAACGCCGCCTCGTTGACGGCGTCCAGTTGCGAGGTGACCTCGTCGAGCAGGAGGAGGCGGGGTTCACGCAGGAGTGCGCGCGCGATCGCGAGACGCTGGCGCTCACCCCCGGACAGGCGGTTCCCCCGGTGCCCGAGGTCGGAGTGCACGGTGTCCGGAAAGCTGCCCACGAGCTGATCCAACCGCGTGCTCACCAGGACGTCGTCCACACGTCGCCGACTCACCCCGGTCAGCCCCAGAGTGAGGTTGTCCAGCGCCGTCCCCGCGATGACCGGTGCGTCCTGTTCCACGTAGCCGATGCTGGTGCGCAGCGCGGTCGGGGGAGTGTCGTAGATGTCCTCACCGTCGATGAGGATCTGTCCCGAATCGATCGTGTAGAACCGCTCGACCAGTGAGAACACCGTGGACTTGCCGGCCCCCGACGGGCCGACGATGGCCGTGATCCCCCGCGCCGGGACATCGAAGCTCACCCCGTGGTGGGTGGGGTGGTGACTTCCGGGATAGGTGAACACCACGTCGCGGAAGGAGAGCGTGGCCGGTCGGGCGACCGCCTCGGAGGTGGACGTGGCGCTCACCTCAGTGGCTCCCGTTTCGGGACGGGTGTCCGGCTCCGAGGCCTCCGGCGCCGCGTCGTTCTCCGCCGCCTCGTTCTCCGGCTCGGTCGCCACGTCCAGCACCTCCTGGATGCGGCGCACCGCCGCCGCGCCGATGTGGAAGTTGCGGGTGGCCGAGACCAGCGACCCCAGTGGGGGGATCATGTAAAAGAGGTAGAGGAGGAACGCGATCAGGGTCCCGATGGTGATCGCCCCGGTGGCGACCCGCAGCCCACCCACGCCGAGCACCACGAGAAACGCGAGCTGGATGGCCAGACTCGACGCGGTACCCGACACCGCGCTGAGTTTGTTGAGGCTCAGTCCGTGCCGCCAGGCCCGGTGTGCCGCGTTCTCGGCCCGTTCGGCCTCCTGTCCCTCCGCGCCCGCGGCCTTGATCGTGCGGAAGGCGCCGAGGCTCCGCTCGATCACGGAACCGAGCTCGGCCACGCTCTCCTGGGTGCGCGTGGTCACGCGGCGGAGCCGAGGAATGA
Source organism: Spiractinospora alimapuensis (assembly GCF_018437505.1). Lineage (NCBI taxonomy): Bacteria > Bacillati > Actinomycetota > Actinomycetes > Streptosporangiales > Nocardiopsidaceae > Spiractinospora > Spiractinospora alimapuensis. Next base: position 5,211,123 of record NZ_CP072467.1, read on the forward strand.
TCAACGCGACTCCGCTCAGGGTGAGCAGCAGGACGACGAGTGTGACCAGGAAGAGCACCGGATCCATGAACGCCATGAACACGACGATGGCGACCAGCATGATCGCGCCCGTCACCGACTCGACCATCGCCTGGGACACCATGGTCCGCAGCAACGTGGTGTCGGCGGTGAGGCGCGACATCAGGTCCCCGGGCTGGTACCGCGCCGACTCGGGGACGCGCATCCAGAGAATGCGGCGGATCAGCCCTGTTCGCGAATCGAGGACGACGGATTCGCCGACGCGGGAGAGAACGTAGTAGCCGAACGCGTTGAATACCGCGGAGAGGATGACGAACAGGGAGAGGAACACGAGCGGCCGAATGACCGTCTCGTCGACCTCCAAGGCGTCAACCACCATTCGGGTGGCGAACGGTTGGATCAGCCCGGCCAGGCTTCCGAGCATGGCGAGTATTCCGCCGAGGAACAGTGGCTTTCGGTACGGGCTCAGATAGTCCAGGGTCTCGCGCCACGCCGACACCTGGAGCACACTGGGGCGGCCCGAATGCTCGTCATTCTCCGGCATTAGATCCCTCGATTCGGTGATCCCCGGTCAGGATGCATGTTTCCTGAAAGGGGTCATCGACCATTATGTGATTGGCCAATAACGGAGTCCATGGTCATGGGCCACGATTTTGGTCATGGGGTGTGTGCGCAAAGGTAATCCGCATGTCCCGCCGGCGGGACATACGGATTGAATTTGTGTGTGGGGTGGGTTCCCGAATTAGGTTCGGGCGTGGGGGCGTCCGTAGGAGAGGCGGCGGAGCAGGACCTCGGCCGGGCCGCGTCGTCCGGCGCGTTCCATCAGGTAGGCCAGCACGACGGTCAGTGCCCACACGCCGACCGCGAAGGCGAGGAGGCTGGCGCTGTGGAGGTAGACGCCGAGCCCGAGTCCCCAGGCGGCCAGCAGGGGGGCGCTGATGACGGATTGGGCGAGGTAGCAGGACAGGGAACGTTTGCCCACGGCGGTCACGGCCGTCGTCACCACGCCGTGGTGGGCGGACCGTTGCCGGAGGTGGTGTCCGATGAGTCCGAACACGGCCACGTAGCCCAGGCCGCACAGGAGACCCGTGAAGGGCTGGGTGGACGCGAACGCCCACAGCGCGTTCTCCGGGACGTTCCAGACGCCCGTGTGGGACAGGGCGTGGGGCAGGCCGCCGAGCCACCCGACCGTGATTCCCACGACCGCCGTGGTGCGCAGGAGCCGGAGGTGCTTCCCGGCCTCCTCGAGGATCCGTCGGTTGGCCGCCCAGAAGGCGATCAGCATCGCGATGGGGACACTCAGGGTGAGTAGACCGGATGTCAGAACCACCACTGGCCATAGGGATATCCGCTCCACGGCCCCCGCGACGTAGTCCGGGTTCTCGACGTTGTAGGAGAGCAGGACGATGTAGTCGCCGAAGCTCGTGTTCTCCATCGGGATGTCGCGGGTCGCCATGAGGTAGGCCCCGACCGAGGAGAACACGGCCGCGAAGCCCAGCGCGAAGGTGCCGATGCCGGCCCAGACGAGCTGCGTTCTTCCGGTCCGGCGCAGGAAGAGCCACGCCAGCACCAGGCCCGCGAGTCCGTACGCGCCGAGGATGTCGCCCACGAAGAGGAGGGCGGCGTGGACGAGGCCGAATCCGAGGAGCCACCAGTTCCTGCGGCGCAGCACCCGTCGGGCGTCGGATTCCGACGCGCCGGCGTTACGCTGCCGCAGGAATAGCTGCACCATTCCGTACCCGAACAGGAACGCGAACATCGGATAAACCCGCATGTCCACCGTGGTGATGATCAGTCCCTGCGTGATCTTGTCGATCGCCGATCCGTCGTCTGGGTGAAACCCGGACTCCGAAAGCTCACGGCCCAGCAGATAGATCGGTGTGTTCGCGATCGAAATCAGCAGCAACATGACGCCGCGGGCGAGGTCCGGTGCCAGTACGCGTTCGGTGGGTTTGGTGGGTCCTGGTGCGTCGGTACGCGTTTGGTTCATCACCGGACACCTTTGGATATACGTCTATTTCATCGTAATTGTATGGTGGCGGTCTCTGGTGACGGAATAGCGCGCACGAGGAGATGTGTCGGGAAAAACGGTTCCCGAGGTCAATGTTCCGTCGGGAAAAGGTTGGTCTTTCGGGGAGTGTGTGTGGGCCGAAATCGACCGGGGGCGCATTCCATCAGGAAGCCCACACGTTCCCGGTCGCCGCCGTGCCGGAGGGAGTGCCCGCTGCCGGCTGGCTGGTGCGTCGCGTTCGCACCGGGGAACGTGTGGGCGGAGTCCTGCTGAGGGGTGGTGGGTGAGCTATATCCAACCCTGGGTCGTCAGCGCCTCGCGAAGGCTGGACGCGAGACCGTCCTGGTCCAGGAAGTCGTCGACCGTGAGCACGACCGGAGCCATGTCCTGCAGCTCACCAACGTGCATGCCCTGCCCGATCACCACGTCCGCCGTCATACCCCGAGCGGTCGACACGTCGGTGTTCTCCACCTTGGCGGGCACTCCCAGACTGCTGAGGGCGCCTTCGGCCGTCATCCTCAGGATCAGGCTGGTGCCCATGCCCACACCGCACACCGCGAGCACTGTCAGCGGTTCCGAGCGCGCCATCGTGTCCTCGATTCCTTCATGATCAATCGTCGGAGTTCCGAACTTACTCGGTGCGTGACGTGCCGGAGTCCTCACCCTTGTCCGCCGTGTCCCCGTCCCGCTCCGTCGGAGGCGCGTCGTCCTCCGTCGGCTCAGACGCTGACCGCGTCTCGGCCCGCTGGGCGAGCTTCGCCGGAGTGAAGAAGGACAGCCAGGTCAGCACGACGAGAGTCAACAGGCCGAAGACGACCGCGACCGACCACACGCCGAGGCCACCCAGCGGACCGGTCAGGTGGCCGATCCCGATCAGCACCGCCATGATCATGTACCAGTCGGGGTCGGCCAGGGTGGACAGCTCCGGCGCCGTGTCGCTGAGCCAGCTCCACGTGACCGCCTGACCCACCGCGAGCAGCACGCCGTTGAGCGCGCCACCGAAAACGGCGCCGCGCCAACCGGCCACCGCGTTGCCGAACACCCCACCGGCGCCACCACCGAAGAACAGCATGATCATCGGCGGGACCAGAGTGAACCACCCGAAGCCCGCGAACACGCCCAGCAGCGCCAGGAACACGGCTGTGCTGGAGACGAAGCCGAGCATCACCGCGGTCGGCGCCATCGGGAACACGGTGGGGATGTCCAGGGCCGGGCGGGAACCGGGAACCAGCTTGTCGCTGACACCCTTGAACGCCGGCACGATCTCGCCGAGGAACATGCGGACACCGAAGAGCAGGATGGCGATTCCGGCGGCGAACCGGAACGCCGCGATGACGCCCCAGGTCCACTCGCTGATGCCCTCCTCGTAGTTGTCGGCGGCCTCCCGCACGACACTCCCGTCGGCGAACAGCATGGAGACGATGAGGATGAGCCCGATCACCAGTGCGGTGCTGACGTTGACGTCCTTGAAGAACGAAAGCTGCCGCGGCATCTTCAGCTTCTCGGTACTGTGCTTCTCCGGGTCACCGAGCGGACGGGCCGCCACCGCGGTCACCAGAGCCAACACCGAGGTGGTGTGCCCGAGGGCGAACTCGTCCCTGCCGGTGACCTTGCGCATGAACGGCGCGATCCACATCGGCTGCAGGGTCCAGTAGCAGGCGATCAGGATCGAACCAACGATCACCAGGGTGAGCTGCGGGAGGTCACCGAACACCTGCACCAGACAGGCCGTGATCACGACGCTGACCCAGAACATCAGGTGCCCGGTCAGGTACACGTACCGCGCGGCGGGGAACACGGCGACCAGCACCATGTGAATCAGGAACCCGACCGTGATGATCAGTGCGACGGTGCCCCCGTGGCTACCGAGGAACCCGTCCAACGTGTTCGCCGCCGCCGGTGGGTCCAGACCCACCGCGCTGGACACGATCGCCTGGAAGTCCGCGAGTCCCCCGGTGAACAGGTCCACGCCCACGAACAGGATGATGATCCCCAACACCGCCCGGAGCGCGCCGGCGACGACGTCCTCCACCGGCTTGCGCTGCAGGATGAGACCCAACAGGGTGATGAGGCCGATCAGGATCGCCACCTGACCGAACACGTTCGTGGCGATCCAGACCAGGACAGACTGCACAGCGTCCATCGACGCCTCCCCCGATTCGACGAGTTCCGCTGAAGATCACCCAGCTTCCCGCCTCCCAGTCGCGGTCCAGCACCAACTTGATCACATTCCGGGAGCCTCGCGATCAGGCACGAAGTGGGGCGTAGCGGACGGCGCGCGATTCCGCGTCGCACCAGGCGTTCCGGGGTCGTTCAGTGTCCGGCTGGCGCTGTTTCGGGCCCAACGAGCGGGGACGTCGGCCGGCGTGTTGGCTGGGGAGACGGATTGCCTGGAGGCGCGCGTAGGGGCCCGCCCGACGGTCGCCCGACACGGACGCCGTGTGGTGCGGCGGTTCGGCTCACGGTTCCCGGTGCCGCGGCCACAGCGCGCGTGAGCGTCGGCGTCTCCGCGCCGCGACTTCCGGGCGTCCCGACCCGCGACGACGCCTCCGCCGGGTGGGCATTCATCGCGCTATCGCTGTTCGCGCACCATCTCCACGAAGTACTGGTGGATCCGGGTGTCGCCGGTCAGCTCGGGGTGGAAGGCCGTGGCCAACAGGTGGCGCTGACGGACGGCGACGACGCGGCCGGTGTGGGGGCCGGTGGTGACGTGGCCGAGCGCCGTGACGTCGGAGCCGAGGGACTCGACCCAGGGGGCGCGGATGAACACGGCGTCGACCGGTCCCCCGTCGAGGGCGGCGATCTCGACGGGAGCCTCGAAGGACTCCGTCTGTCGGCCGAACGCGTTGCGGCGCACGGTCATGTCGATCCCGCCGAGGCTCCGCTGGCCCGCCGCCGCGTCCAGAAGACGGTCGGCGAGCAGGATCATGCCCGCGCAGGTGCCGTAGGTGGGCATCCCGTCGGCGATCCGCTTACGCAGCGGATCCAGCAGGTCGTATCTGGCGGCGAGCTTCGCCATGGTGGTGGACTCCCCGCCGGGCAGGATCAGCGCGCCCACCGTGTCCAGGTCGGCCGGTCCGCGCACGGGGCGCCCTAGGACCCCCAGTGAGGCGAGGACCCGCAGGTGTTCCTCGGTGTCTCCCTGGAGGGCGAGCACCCCGATGGTCTCGGTGGTGGCCATCGTCGGGCTACCAGCCGCGGCTGGCGTAGCGCTCCGACTCCGGCAGCTCGTCCACGTTGATGCCGACCATGGCCTCGCCCAGCCCACGGGAGACGTTGGCGATCACCGACGGGTCGTCGTAGTGCAGGGTGGCCTGCACGATCGCGTCGGCGCGCCTGGCGGGGTCGCCGGACTTGAAGATCCCGGAACCGACGAACACGCTCTCGGCGCCGAGTTGGCGCATCATCGCCGCGTCGGCGGGGGTGGCGACGCCGCCGGCGGAGAACAGCGGGACGGGGAGCTTGCCGAGCTCGGCGACCTCGCGGACGACGTCGTAGGGCGCGCGCAGCTCCTTGGCGGCGCCGAACAGCTCGGCCTCGTCCAAAGTGCCCAAGCGGCGGATCTCGGACCGGATCGCGCGCATGTGCCGCGTCGCCTCGACGATGTTCCCGGTTCCGGCCTCGCCCTTCGAGCGGATCATCGCGGCGCCCTCACCGATCCTGCGCAGCGCCTCGCTGATGCTCGTCGCCCCGCACACGAACGGGACGGTGAACGCCCACTTGTCGATGTGCAACGCCTCGTCGGCGGGGGTGAGGACCTCGGACTCGTCGACGAAGTCCACGCCGAGTGACTGCAGGACCTGCGCCTCGACGAAGTGGCCGATGCGCGCCTTGGCCATGACTGGGATCGACACGGCCGCGATGATGCCGTCGATCATGTCCGGGTCGGACATGCGTGCCACACCGCCGTCGCGACGGATGTCGGCCGGTACGCGCTCAAGCGCCATGACCGCGACGGCACCGGCGTCCTCGGCGATCTTCGCCTGGTCGGGCGTGACGACGTCCATGATCACGCCGTTCTTGAGCTGCTCCGCCATGCCGCGCTTGACGCGGGTGGTGCCACGCACACTCTCGGTCGGGTTCCCGGCGGTGTCACTCACGGCGAGGTCTCCAAGTCTGCTCATCTGCTCAGAAAGGCTGCCGCGCGCGGTGAGAAGCCCCACCCCACGCTCCTCCTTCCATGGTAGAACCCCTGTCACCAGGGGATCCGTGGCCACCCCCTGGTATGGCGCCTCTTCCGGCCGGGCACACCGCGATGGGTTTCTCGGTTGGGCCCAGTCGGACGTATCGAACGTGCGAACGATTGAACGCGCGTGACGTCCATCTGGGAGGTTCCGGTGTTGGAGAACAAGATCGCCGTCGTCTACGGGGCGGGCGGGGCCGTGGGGGGTGCCGTCGCTCGGGCCTTCGCCCGTTCGGGGGCGAAGGTGTACCTCGTCGGACGATCAGAGGGCGGGTTGGCCACGGTCGCCGACGAGATCGCCGCCCAGGGCGGGTGGTGCCGGACCGAACGCCTCGACGCCGCTGACGCGGCGGCGGTCGGACGTCACCTCGACACGGTGGTGGCGGAACAAGGGCGGGTGGACGCCTGCTTCAACGCGGTCACCTACGGCGACGTTCAAGGGAGTCCCCTCGTCGCGATGCCCTTCGACGAGTTCAGCCGGCCGATCGTCACCGCGCTGCGTGTCCAGCACGCCGTGTTCCAGGCCGCGGCACGGCACATGGCCCCCGCCGGCGCCGGAGCGGTCATGACAGTGACCGGCTATGGGCCACCACACCCCGAGATGGGCGGAACCATGGTCACCTGGGCGACGGTGGAGAGCGTCTGTCGGCAGTGGGCCAGCGAACTCGGCCCCCAGGGCGTGCGTGTGGTCTGGCTGCGCACGGCGGGTTTCGTGGAGTCGCTCCTGGACGCTCCCGACTACGGCAGCAGCTACGCCGGAGACACGAGCGGTGAGGAGCTCCTCTCCGCGCTCCAGGGAGAGACGATGCTGAAGCGGCTCCCGACGCTGACCGAAGCCGGTGAACTCGCGGTCTTCCTCGCCTCTGACCACGCGAGGTCGGTCACGGCGACAGCGGTCAACGTCACCGCCGGAGCGGTGGCGGACTGAGCCAGGGGGTGGGTTCGGGCGATACCTCCCGAACCCACCCCCTCAGCGATCACGCCTCGGGTGACCTCAGGGCGTGGCGGGTGCGTTGGCGGGTGCGTTCGCCGGTGCCTGCTCCTCGTGACCGGGGGTCTCACGGTCACCGTCGAGGCCAATCGCCCGCAGCCGGGTCGCCACCAGGACCGCGACCGCGACGAGCAGGACCGCGCCGAAGGCGTATCCGGCCTGCATTCCGGTGGTGAACGACTCTCGTGCCACGGTCAGGAGCTCCTGTCCCACCGCCGGCGGGAGCCCGTCGGCTACGGTCACCGCGCCGCCGATACTGTCGCCGGCGTCGCCCACGGCCGAGTCGGTGACGTCCCGCGGTGCGGAGCGCTCCAGGCCCCACCGGTAGATGAAGGCGCCCAGGCTGCCGAGGAACGCGAGGCTCAACGCGTTGCCCAGTCCACCACTGACGTCACCGAGGGCGGCGGCCGATCCTGAGTGGCGTTCGGGGACGGCGCCGACGATCACGTTGTAGCCCAGCGTGAACAGGGGGCCCAAGGAGAACGCGATCAGGGTCGCGGCGGCCACGAGTACGGGGGTGGGGGCGCCGTCCGCCAGAAGGGCGATCACCAGGGCACCGATGGCCGCTAGGACCAGGCCGCCACTCATGACATAGGCGGGGCGGGTCCAGCGTGTGAGTGCGGGGCCGAGCATTCCGCCGACGATCGACATCAGGGCCGGGATCAGAAGCAGCCCGCCCGCCTGGGCGGGGGAGAAGTCACGCACGGACTGCAGGAACTGCGCGAGAAGCATGTCGGCGCCGCCGATCCCCAGCAGCATGAGCATCATCGCCAGGAGCGCCACACCGAACCCGGGGGTCCGGAACAGCCGCAGGTCCAGCAGCGGGTCCTCCAGCCGGAGTTGGCGTCGTACGAAGACGGCGCCCAGGACGATACCGGCCACCACCGTGAGCACGTAGGGCCACCGCGCGGTGTCGGCCCCGCTGGCCTGGATGTCGGCGATCTCCTGGAGTCCGAAGATCACCGCGATGATGGCGGCGAGGGACAGCAGGACACTGAGCGGGTCCACCCGCCCGGCCGCCTCCGCCGGAGGCGAGGGCAGCACCGGCAGGGCCAGGAGAACCACCACGGCCACGGGAACGTTCACCAGGAACACCGCGCCCCACCAGAAGTGCTCCAACAGGATCCCGCCCAAGGGTGGCCCCAACGCCATGCCCGCGGAGAAGGAGCTCATCACCACAGCGATCGCGATGGCGAACTGGCGCGGGTTGGGGAACATGGGGCGCAGCAGCATCATGGTCGCCGGCATGATGGTGGCCTCCGCCGACCCGAGGAGGGCCCGCATGGCGATAAGCACCTCAGGACTTGGCGAGAACGCCGCGGCGAGTGATCCGGCTCCGTAGACGACCAATCCCACCGTGAGCAGCCGTCGTGGCCCGATCCGCCCGGCCACACGCCCCATGGTGAGCGCGAACCCCACCGCCAGGAACGCCCCCACGTGCAGGATCCACAGCATCTGGGTGCTCCCGGGGGAAAGGTCACCGGCGATGCTCGGCAGCGCGAGGAACAGGACCGACATGTCTGTCGCCGCCATCACCAGGGGCAGCGTGAGTACGGCCAGGCCAAGCCAGGCACGGGTGGGGGCACGGTCGGACGTCGACATCGCGGGTCCTCCGGAGTGTGGGGGCAGTGCGGACAACGGCGAACCTCTTCGGTCCGTCAGAGTCCAAAACTAGAAGTTAAAGCAAACTTCATGTCAATTGGGTTCTGGGGCGAGGGTGCGCCACGCTGCTTCCGTCTCTATGCGCGTCACGCTTCCTCCTGGTGACGTACTGCGGAGGGTCGAGTCCCTGCGTTCTTCCAAGACCTCGAGGGCGCTACGCGTTATCTGTAAGGCTCGGCCCCGTCGATCGGTTGGGAGGTGAGGTCCGGCGTCCGTCTCCGGCCGGGGGGTGACCTCCGGTTGACGGTGTGTCGGCCGAGGGTCGGTCGAGGGTCACGGCGGTGTCGTCGCGCGTGGAGAGTGCCGGTCGGCGTGGCGCGAGCGGGCGGGAGTGCTCTGTGCCGGGAAAAGCGAGCGCGGGGAGCGAGCGGTGCGCTGGGACTGTCGCGGCTGCCGGTGTCCGAAGTTCGACGATTCGGCGCCGGGTGGGCCTCGGGGCGGGGGTATGGACTTCCGCTGGCGGTCACGCGGGTCCTCCGGGGGTGGGCGGATCGCGTGCGCGACGTGTGCCTCCGGGGTCGCCCTGTCGGATGGAGCGAGGGTGGGGATGTGGGCCCGTCTCACGGCACCGATGACGGCTACGAGCGTTCGTCGAAGTCGGCGGCACGGATCAGCTCCGCTCCCACCACGGGAAGCTTCGAGGGCTTCTCCGTCGGTGCGACCCTCGATGGATGTGGGCATCGTTCGGCTTGCGGTGGACGGTGCGTGCTCCGGTTGGTGCGTTGTCCCTGCGGGGCGGGGAGGGGGTGCGGCGAATCGGTGGTCGGCGGTCCTCGGCCGGGGGCGTGTCCCCTGTCTGGGCGTGGGGCACCCGAGGGGCGCCGCTGTGAGGGACGGCACGGTACGCGCAGGTGATTGTGCGGTTATTGTCGAATAATCATTGTTCGAGAAAAGTCGCACGTTTGGAGTTGGGATGGCCGCCGTCCGGACCTATGTCCACCCCGAGCCCGAGGAAATCGAGCTCGCTCGGGTGCTGTTCGCGTTGAGTGAGCCCTTGCGGCTGGCGATGGTGCGCAAGCTCGCCGCCGAGGGTGAGGTGGACAGCATCGAGCTCGGACCCGACCTGCCGCGTTCGACACTCACGCATCACACGAGCCTGCTCCGGGAGTCAGGAGTGGTCTTCGTCCGCGCCGAGGGGAGAAAGTGCATGATCACGCTCCGCGGTGAGGACCTCGCCCAACGCTTCCCGGGGCTGGTGGAGACCGTGTTGGCCGGATACCTCGCCGAAACGGAGCTCGCGCGCGACCCGGACGGCGAGGACGGCATCCGATGATCCGCACGGTGTGGCCGCTCGTCGTCGCCGCGATCGCGCTCGGTATCGACGCCTACGTACTCGCGGGAGTGCTGCCGCAGATCGCTGGTTCCCTGACCACGACTGTGGGCGCGATCGGGTTGGGTGTCACCGCGTTCACGGGTGCCTATGCTCTCGCCGGACCGCTGCTCTCCGGGCCGCTGGTCGCCGGTTCCACGCGGCGCGGGCTCCTGGTGGCGCTCGCGGTGTTCAACGTCGGGAATCTCGTCACCGCGCTCGCGCCCAACCTGGGTGTCTTCCTTGGGTCACGGGTCGTCGCCGGGATCGGAGCGGGTGTGCTGACCGCGGTGGCGACTTCCGCGGCGGCCGGGATGGTGACGGCGGAGATGCGCGGCCGGGCCATGGCCCTGGTCACCCTCGGACTGTCGGCCGGCACGGTGATGGGGGTTCCGCTGGGGATGCTCATCGGGCAGCAGTTCGGCTGGCGCTGGACCATGGGCCTGGTGGTGGGCGTCGGCCTGGTGAGCATGCTCGCCATCGCGACCCGAGCGCGGCCCATGCCGGACATCGGCGGACGTGGGGGCACGGGACTGTCATCGATCATCATCCCGCGGGTCGCGGCCGGGGTCGGTGTGGCGTTCCTCTTCGGCGTGAGCAGTCTCGGCCTGTACACCTACCTCCTGCCGATGGCGGCCGACAAGGGAATGGCCGGGTGGGGGTTCGCCTTCGTCTGGGCGTGGGGGATCGGCGGCGTGACCGGGGCCGCGCTGGTCGGCAGGCCCATCGACGTCTTCGGATCCCGCCGCCTGCTGCCCGTCATCGCGGGACTGCTGCTCGCCTCGTTCGTCGTCCTCGCCTTCGTCGACGAACCGACCGCCTGGCTCGTCGCCGTCCTGCTGTGGGGTGCCTGCGGCTGGGCCGTGGTCCCAACCCTGCAGGACGTCCTCACCCGTAGCCGGCCAGAACGCACCACGTCGCTCGTCGCGTTCCAGATGTCGGCGATCTACCTCGGGTCGGCCGTGGGATCGGCGGCGGGTAGTGCCCTGCTCGCCGTGGACCTGAGGGCCGGCCAGCTTCCGACCTGGGCAGCCGGGGTCGCCCTCCTGGCCCTGCTGATCACCCCGCTCGTGGTCGCCCGTCGGCGGCGCCGCGCCCCGATCGCCCACGCCGCACCCGAGGAGTCCCGCGCGGCGTGAGTGTCCTCGGACCGTCGACCGCCGGGCTCACCCAACGACGTCGAAGACCATCTTCTGCACGCCGTTGCGGTAGGCCTGGCTGTCCACGAGGCGCAACGGCTGCTTGTCCTTGTCGGTGTCGCTGAACATGCGCTTTCCGGCGCCGAGCAGAACCGGGAACACCAGGAGGTGATACCGGTCGAGGAGCCCGGCGTCGGAAAGGCCGCGTGCCAAGGTGGCGCTTCCGTGGACGATGATCGGGGCTCCGTCGGACTCCTTCGCCGCGGCGACGTCATCGAGCGACCGCAGGATCGTGGTCTCACCCCAGTTCTCGACGAGGTCCTCGTCCCGCAGCGTGGTGGAGACGACGTACTTCGGGAGTGTCCGGTAGGTCGCGAACTCCTCTATGTCCGGCCACACCGTTGAGAACGCCTGGTAGGAGGTGCGGCCCAGCATCAGGGCACCCGCCTCCTCCTGTTCGGTGGCCTTGATCTCGTAGGCCTCCTCCACCATCTCGATGTCCTGAAAGGTCCAGCCGACGCTGCGGTGTGTCTCGCCGGTGCCGCCACCAGGCGAGTCCACGACCCCGTCCAGGGAAACGAAGGCGGTGTAGATGAGCGTGCGCATGGTTCGTCCTCTACTGGTGCGGTGGGCGACCGCTGGTGGGTCGGCCAGGGATGTTCCGGGAACTCCCCGCCGGGGGACCTCCCAAGCCCCCGTGGATCCCGCTCGGAGAAGAACACTGTACTGACGGGCCCCGACAGAATCCGGGAACGGCGACACCGGCGGTGCGCAGCGGCGATTCACGGTGTCGGCGCAGACTTTGTCTGAAATCCGAGACTCTGCGATGTGGATCTTTCCTGGTCAGCGGCCCCGAAGCGGTGGGACGGATCACTTCGGGGGTCTGTCGGCCGGAGCGGTGGGGTTTGGCGTATCCACAATGGTGGCCACCGCAGAGACCAGGCGTTTCCCCCCGCCCCGTTCCGGAAGGTCGCGCCATGCCCGAACGTTCCGAGAGTCCACCCGCCACCGAAGTCCCAGCGGCGCGAGGCCGCGTCCGGTTCGTCACGGCCACCCTCGTCGGGCTGGTGTTCTTCCTCCTCCCGATCCCGGTCGGGGGCAAGTGGACCATCCTGTTCGACGTCATCGTCAGCGGCATCACCGACGGGTTCCCGACGGCGGTTCGCTACTTCGCGCTGGTCGTCGTCATCGCCTCCGCGGTCCTCACCCTCGCCGCCGCGCTCCAACGTCGGGGACGGCTCCGTGTCGGGCGTTTCGACCTGAGCCTGTTCGGTACGGGGCCGCTGCTCACCGTGGTGCGCCTGGTGGGCGCCGCCCTCGCCGTGATGATCGTCTTCGAGGTGGGGCCCGCCGCGGTCCTCGCCGACGGCGTCGGACCCATGATCTTCTCCACCGTCGTGGTCTCCGTCGCCGTCATCGTGCCGATCGGCGCCGTGTTCGTCAGCCTGCTGGTCTCCTACGGCGGGCTGGAGTTCCTGGGCACCTTCGCCCGGCCGATCATGCGCCCGGTGTTCCGCGTCCCAGGGCGCGGCGCCCTCGACGCCCTCGCCTCGTTCGTCGGCAGCTACTCCGTCGGACTGTACGTCACCAACCGCATGTACGTGGAAGGGCAGTACAGCGCGCGCGAGGCGGTCATCCTCGCCACCTGCTTCAGTGGGGTGAGCCTCGGGTTCTTCGCGGTCGTCACCGCCACACTGGACCTGATGCCGTACTTCCCGGTCGTGGTCGGCTCGGTGCTGTTCGTGTGTCTGGCGCTGTCGGCGATCCTGGCGCGCATCCCACCGCTCTCACGCGTCCGCGACGACTACGTCACCGACCCCCAACCCGAGTCCGCCCCCGAAGGCGGTCTCGCCCGGGCCGCGGTGACCCGCGCCGTGGAACGGGCGCGCACGGCCGACACCATCGGTCGGGAGAGCGTCCGGGCCTGCGCCGAGGGGCTGCGACTGGCCATCGTCATCCTGCCCACCATCCTGGCGATCGGCACCGTGGCAGTGCTCATCGCCGAGCACACGCCCCTGTTCACCTGGCTGGGCCGCCCACTGGAGCCGGTGATCGCCCTGCTGGGCATCCCCGACGCGGACACGGTCGCGCCCGCGAGCCTGATCGGGATCAGCGAGGTGTTCCTTCCCGCTCTGCTGAGCACCGAGCTCGCGATCCAGGCCAGGTTCTTCGTCGCGGTACTGTCCCTGAGCCAGATCCTGTTCCTTTCGGCCACCATCCCGCTACTGCTGGAGCTGGACATTCCGATCCGCCTGCGCGACTGCCTTGTCCTCTTCCTCCTACGCACCCTGATCGCGATCCCCATCATCGCCGCGATCACCCATGTGGTGTTCCTCCTCGCCTAGGAGCCCAGGACGGCTCGGTGAGGACCGCGCGATGGTCACCCGCTCAGAGGGTGCCGCTCACCAGCTCTCCGTCCTTGAACACCGCGGACACCTGGGGAGTCCCGGGACGGTAGGCGAGATGGATCGGGTTCGGGGCGTCCAGCAGCATCAGGTCGGCGCGGGCGCCGACCCCCAGGTGGCCGACGTCGTCGCGGCGCAGAGCGCGTGCGCCGCCGGCGGTCGCCGCCCACACCGCCTCGTCCGGCGTCATCCGCGTCTCGCGCACCGCCAGCGCGATGCAGAAGGCCACGCTGGAGGTGAAGCACGATCCGGGGTTACAGTCGCTGGCCAGCGCGACCACGGCGCCCGCGTCGATGAGCGCCCGAGCGTCGGGGTAGGGGTGGCGGGTGGAGAAGTCCACACCGGGCAGCAGGGTCGCGACCGTGGGGTGCTCCGTCCGGGCCGACTGGGCGAGGGCGTCGACGTCCTCGGGCGTGAGATAGGTGCAGTGGTCCACCGACGCGGCTCCGACCTCGACGGCGAGCCGCACCCCGGGGCCGGGACCGAGCTGGTTGCCGTGAACGCGGGGCAGCAGGCCGCGATCCCGCCCCGCGGTGAGGACACGGCGGGATTGCTCCTCGTCGAAAGCGCCCCGCTCACAGAAGACGTCGATCCAGCGGGCGTGGGGTGCGCACGCGTCCAGCATCGGGCCGGTGACCAGGTCGACGTAGCCGCTCGGGTCATCGCCGTACTCCGGCGGAACGACGTGCGCCCCCAGGAACGTGACCTCGTCGGTGACGCCGGCCGCCACGCGCAGGGCCCGCTCCTCGTCGGCGACCGTCAGCCCGTACCCGGACTTGATCTCCAACGTGGTGGTGCCCTGGGAGCGCGCCTCACGCAGCAGCCGGGCCGCGTTGTCGGCGAGGTCGGCGTCGGAGGCCGCACGGGTGGCGGCCACAGTGGTTCGTATACCCCCCGCCTCGTAGGGTTGCCCGCTCATCCGGGCGGCGAACTCGCGACTGCGGTCCCCGCTGAAGACGATGTGGGAGTGGCTGTCGACGAACCCCGGCAGGACGCATCGGCCGCGGGCGTCGACGCGAACGTCGGCGTCGGGGCTGTCCGAGCTGGGGCCGGCCCAGGCGACTCGCCCCTTCTCGACCACCAGGGCGGCGTCGCTGACCTCCCCGAGTGGGTCGGATCCCCGGGCGGGGTCGTTGGTCACCAACGTGGCGATGTTGTCGATGACGAGAGACGGTGGGGTCGCTGTGCTCACGTGAGCACCTCCTTGATGGCGGCGTCGAGCGCGTCGGCGGTGTCAGGAACCCGAACGTGCGCGCCGTCGCGCACGATCCACCGGCCGTCGGCCATGACGTGACGGATGTCGGCAGCGGTGGCGGCGTAGACCAGGGCGCCGGCGGCGTGCTCGGGGTCAAAACCGGACAGGCGGATGCTGTCCAGACTCACGGTGACCAGGTCCGCACGGGCGCCGGGACGCAGGATTCCCGCTTCCGGGGTGGCCACGCCGCCCCACCCCAGACGGACGTGTCCAGCGGCGCCGGCCGCGTCGTGCAGCGCGGCGGGCGCGAGCGTTCCGCGCCGACCGGAGCGCAGCCGCTCGTGCAGCTCCACCCCCCGCATCTCCTCGAACATGTCGACCTGGGCGTGCTGATCGGTCCCGACGGTCAGTACGGCGGGCGGGTCCTCGGCATCCCCGGCCGTCAGGTCGTGGAGGCGTGGGAGTCCGTCGGCCAGGTCCCGTTCGGTGGTGGGACACAGGCACACCGCGCTCCCGCTGGATCGGACAGCGGTGATGTCGCCGTCGTCCAGGTGCGTGGCGTGCACGAGGCTGGTCCGGTTCCCCAGCGCCCCGGCCCGCTCCAGTACCCGCGTGGGCGAGAGGCCGTAGGCGGCGCCACACGCCTCGTTCTCCGCGGGCTGCTCGGAGACGTGGACGTGCAACGGAGCGTCGCGGCGCCTGGCCCACTCCGCGACGGTCGGGATCTGGTCGGCGGGCACGGCCCGGACGGAGTGCACCCCCGCTCCGACGCGGGCGTGGGGCGAGTCCGGCCGGAAACCGTCCACCCGCGCCGCCCACGTCGCGGAATCCCCGTCACCGAACCGCGCCTGCGGCCCCGCCAGCGGTAACGGTCCACCCCGCGAGGAGAGGCCGCCAGCCAGGTAGCAGGTGTCGAGCACGGTGATCCGAATCCCCGCGTCGGCCGCCGCCGCCACGAGCGCCGAGCCCATCACGTTGGGGTCGCTGTAGGGGGTGCCGTCGGGCCCGTGATGTAGGTAGTGGAACTCCCCGACAGCGGTGACACCCGCCAGGGCCATCTCCGCGTACACCCCACGCGCCAGCCGGTAGTAGGACTCCGGGGTGAGGCGCTCGGCCACCCGGTACATTTGCTCCCGCCAGGTCCAGAAGGAGCCACCGTTGCCGTGGGTGCGTCCCCGCAGCGCCCGATGGAAGGCGTGCGAGTGCGAGTTCGCGAAGCCCGCGAGAGTCACCCCCGGAAGTCGCTCCACCTCAGCGGTCGCGGTCGTCCCCGCCACGACCGAGACGATCCGTCCGTGGGTGTCCACCCCGATCGTCACGCCCCCCTCCACCGGATTTCCACCACGCCCGGTCCAGGCCCACTCACACCAGTACCAGTGGTGGCCCCGATCCGGCTCGGGGGAGCGGGTGGAGGTCATCATTGTCCGCCTTTCGTTCTGGTGAGGTCGTCCCCGTGCGATGAACGATGGTGTGCGCTGATTCGCCGGTCCGTCCCAGGCCCACCGGTACAGGGGCGTGGTGTCCTGCCGCGTCCCGGTGTGCCCAGCGTCCGGGGGCTGGTCGTGGCGTCCGGCGCGGGGATGCGGAGTGTCGCGTGTCGCGCCGATCGTCCGAGTGTCGGCCTGGTTCGGTAGGGGACCCCGAGCGGGCGCGGGCGGGTTCTCCCCCTGGCGCCGACACGTCCGTCGCGGCCCGGAAGGTCCGGAGTTCGCCCCCGCGATCGCGCGCCTGGTCCCTTCGAGGCGGAGGCGGAGGCGGGGCGCGATGCGTCCAGGGCGGTGGCCACGATCGCGGTGGACCGGCGGGGCGTCGCGTTCCATCACTTCTGGGCTACGTCCCCGCAGAGGGTCTGCGGGGACGTAGAACGTTGGGCCGCACCGGCCCGTATCGGGGCCAGCCGGCGCGCGTCCCGCGTGGGAGTGTGGGCGGTCGTGGTTCCGCGTCTGGCGGTGCGGGTCGGTGGCGGAGTCGGGTGGCGGGTTGGCGGCCCGCGCCCGCCCGGATCCGGCCACGTCCGCGTGCGCATCCGCCGGAGACGGGTGGGTGATCATCCGTCCCACCTCCCGACTGTGCCGCCAGAAACGGGGCGCGGGTGCCTCACTTCAGCTGGGGGGTGCCTGGTTGTGGCGAGCCGCTGTCCATGACTCCCTCCCCCGCCGGGGCGCGGGAACATGGTGCGCGCGGGGCGTCGGTGTGGCCCGGTGACCCGCGAAACCCCGATGTTCGGCAGGCGGGTGAGAACGGTGTCACTCCGCCAGCCGGGACCGCTGTCGCCCACCAACTCCGGGGGCCTGTACCGCGCATGGAGGGAGAGTGGCCGTTCCGGCGCGAGGGTCGGCGACCGGCCCTGTGGGGCCGGTCGGGGGACACCGCCGTTCGTGGTCATCCCGCGCCGCCGTTGAGGAGTTCGGCGAGTACGTCGGCCAGCGCGGTGACACCCGCGTGGCAGTCGTCGGGGTTCGCGTGTTCCTCGGGGGAGTGGGAGACACCGGTGGGGTTGCGGACGAACAGCATCGCGGTGGGGACGCTGGCGGCCAGGACACCGGCGTCGTGGCCCGCTCCGGTGGGGAGAACGGGGGCCGGGTCGCCTGGGTCGCCGACGATGGTGGCCAGGCGGTCGCGGAGTTGATGCGGGAAGTCGACTACTGGGGTCACGGACTCCGCTGTGTGGGTGAGGGCGACGGCGTGGGCGTCGGCGTGCCGCTGGGCGCTGTCGGCGACGCCGTCGACTACCGCGTGGAGCGTCGCCTCCTCGGGGGCGCGGGCGTCGAGCCAGGCACTGACCTGGGAGGGGATGGCGTTGGTGCCGTTCGGGCTGACCCGCACCTTGCCGACCGTGGCCACGGCGTCGTGTCGCTCGGCCAGCGCGCGCGCCGCGAGGACGGTCTCGGCGAAGGGCAGCATCGGGTCGCGGCGGTCGGCCAAGCGTGTCGTGCCGGCGTGGTCGGCCCTGCCGGTGAAGTCCATGCGCCAGCGCCCGTGTGGCCACACCGCCGAGGCCACACCGATGGGCCGTCCCATCGGGGCGAGGGCCCGCCCCTGTTCCACGTGGAGCTCGACGAACACGCCGACGCGCCGGAGCAGCGCGGCGTCCGGCCCGATCCCCGTGGGATCCAGCCCCGCGTCCTCCATGGCGCGCGCCCAGGTGACACCGTCGGCGTCGCTGAGCGCTGCGGCTCGTTCCGGGGAGAGCGTTCGGGTCAGCAGGCGGCTGCCGAGGCAGGGAATCCCGAACCGCGCGCCCTCCTCCTCCACGAACACCGTCACGGCGAGAGGCCGCCGGGGGCGCACACCGCGCCGCTTGAGTTCGTCCACCGCCGCGAGTGCCGTCACGACGCCCAGCGGCCCGTCGAAGGCGCCACCGTCGGGCACCGAGTCGAGGTGCGATCCCGTGACGACCGCGTCGTCACCGGGCTCCCCCCACCACGCCCACAGGTTGCCGTTGCCGTCGGTGCGCACATCCAGGCCGCGGGCGGTGGCCGCCTCGACGAACCACGCGCGCGCCTCGGCGTCGGCGGCTCCCCAGGAGTATCGCCGGTATCCGCCGGTGGTGCCGTCCCGCCCCAGTGGGGCCAGGTCAGACCACAGGGCGTCGAAACTCGCGGACATCTCATCCCTCCCGCATCGGGATCCGCAGGCCGTGTTCCTCGGCGACCCGGTCGGCCTCGGCGTATCCGGCGTCGGCGTGCCGGAGCACACCGGTCGCCGGGTCGTTGGTCAGCACCCGCCACAGTTTCTCCCCCGCCAAGGGGGTGCCGTCAGCGACACTGACCTGCCCGGCGTGCAGGGACCGGCCCATGCCCACCCCGCCGCCGTGGTGGATGGACACCCACGATGCCCCCGACGACGTGTTGACCAGCGCGTTCAGCAACGGCCAGTCGGCGATGGCGTCGGACCCGTCCTTCATGGCCTCGGTCTCGCGGTAGGGGGACGCCACGGACCCCGTGTCCAGGTGGTCCCGCCCGATCGCCAACGGCGCGCTGACCTCGCCGGAGGCCACCAAGTCGTTGAACCGTTGCCCGGCGGCGGCCCGCTCTCCCTGGCCCAGCCAGCAGATGCGGGACGGCAACCCCTGGAAGGAGACCTTCTCACCCGCCAGCCGGATCCACCGAGCCAGCGCCTCGTTCTCCGGGAACAGGTCCGACACCGCCCGATCGGTGCGCGCGATGTCGGCCGGGTCCCCTGACAGCGCGGCCCAACGGAACGGACCCTTCCCCTCGCAGAAGAGCGGACGAATGTAGGCGGGCACGAACCCGGGGAAGTCGAACGCGCGGGTGTACCCGGCGGTGCGGGCCTCCCCACGGATCGAGTTGCCGTAGTCGAACACCTCCGCGCCGGCGTCGGCGAAGCCGACCATCGCCGCGACGTGGGCCGCCATCGACTCACGTGCCCGCTGGGTGAACTCCTCGGGCTTCGCCGCGGCGTAGTCCCTCCACTCCTCGAAGGAGACCCCGACGGGGAGATAGGACAGGGGGTCGTGCGCCGAGGTCTGGTCGGTGACGATGTCGATCGGGGCGTCGCGGGCGAGCAGTTCCGGAACCACCTCGGCGGCGTTGCCCAACAGGCCGATGGAACGGGGGCGTCCCGCGTCGCGCGCCGCCACCGCGAGGCGCAGCGCGTCGTCGAGGCTCTCGGCACGCTCGTCCAGGTAGCCGGTGTCGATGCGGCGGGCGATCCGGCTCGGGTCACACTCCACCACGATGGCGACGCCGCCGTTCATCGTGACGGCGAGAGGCTGTGCGCCGCCCATGCCGCCCAGGCCCGCGGTGAGGGTGATGGTGCCGGAAAGGTCACCATCTCCGCTGCCCGCCCGCCCCCGTTTCGCGGCGACGGCGGCGAAGGTCTCGTAGGTGCCCTGAAGGATGCCCTGGGTGCCGATGTAGATCCAGGAACCGGCCGTCATCTGCCCGTACATGGTCAGGCCCAGGGCGTCCAGGCGCCGGAACTCCTCCCAGTTCGCCCAGTCGCCGACGAGGTTGGAGTTCGCGAGGAGCACCCGGGGGGCCCACTCGTGCGTTCGCAGCACTCCCACCGGCCGGCCCGACTGCACCAGCAGGGTCTCGTCGCCCTCCAGCTCGGTCAGGCAGGCGGTGATCCGGTCGAAGCTGTGCCAGTCGCGGGCCGCTTTCCCCGTTCCGCCATAGACGACGAGCTGGTCCGGGTGTTCGGCGACCTCGGGGTCCAGGTTGTTGTGCAGCATGCGCAGCGCGGCCTCCTGCTGCCACCCCCGGGCGGTGAGGGACGTTCCGCGTGGGGCGCGCACCGGGCGCGGACGACCGCCAGCGGGTTCGGTGGTGCTCATGGGTGTTCCTTCCTGGTCAGGCGAGCGGAACGACGGATTCGGCGGCGGCCAGAACGGAGCCGTCGGTAATGAGGTTGGCGCCGGCGGCGATGTCGGGGGCGAGGTATCGGTCCGGCCCCGGGCCAGGGATACGTTGGCGCACCGCGTCACGGACCGCCGCGGTGGCGGGCGCTGGGCTCAGCGGCGAGCGCAGGTCAAGGGCACGCGCCGCGGTAAGGAGCTCGACGGCGAGAACGCGGGTCAGACCGTCGACCGCACGACGCAGCTTGCGCGCCGCCGCCCACCCCATGGAGACGTGGTCCTCCTGCATCGCCGAACTGGGGATGGAGTCGACGCTGGCCGGAGCGGCGAGGCGCTTGAGCTCGGAGACGATCGCGGCCTGGGTGTACTGGGCGATCATGTGGCCCGAGTCCACGCCGGGATCCTCGGCCAGGAAGGCGGGCAGCCCCTGGGAACGGGCCACGTCCAACATCCGGTCCGTGCGCCGTTCCGCGATCGACGCGACGTCGGCCGCGGCGATGGCGAGGAAGTCGAGGACGTAGCCGACGGGGGCACCGTGGAAGTTGCCGTTGGACTCCACCCGACCGTCCGGAAGAACGACCGGGTTGTCGATCACGGCCACGAGCTCCCGGGCGGCCACGTCAGTGGCGTGCGCCAGCGTGTCCCGCGCGGCTCCCGCCACCTGCGGTGCGCACCGCAGCGAGTAGGCGTCCTGCACCCGACCACATCCCTGGTGGGAGGCCGTGATGGCCGAGCCCGACAACATCGCGCGCATGTTCGCCGCCGCGGCGGCCTGACCCGGGTGCGGCCGCAGGGCCTGGAGTTCGGCGGCGTAGGCGCGATCCGTGCCCAGCAGTGCCTCCACGCTCATGGCGGCGGTGACGTCGGCGACGCGGAGCAGTCGACCGAGGTCGTGGCAGGCGAGTACCAGCATCCCGAGCATGCCGTCGGTCCCGTTGATGAGCGCGAGCCCTTCCTTGGCGGCGAGCTCGAGGGGGAGCAGACCGGCGGACGCCAGGGCCTTCGCCGCGTCGACACGAGTCCCGGACGCGTCGTCGACCTCTCCCTCGCCCATCAGTGCCAGCGCGACGTGAGAGAGCGGCGCGAGGTCCCCGGAACAGCCGAGACTGCCGTACTCGTACACGACCGGAGTGATGCCGGCGTTGAGCATCCCGGCGAGCGCGTCGGCCGTTTCCATGCGGACGCCGGTGCCCCCGGAGGCGAGGGTGCGCAGCCGCAACAGCATCAGCGCGCGCACCACCTCACGTTCCACCTCCGTCCCGCTCCCGGCGGCGTGCGACCGGATGAGAGACCGTTGCAACCGCGCACGCAGGTCCGGCTCGATGTGCCGGGTGGCCAGCGCCCCGAAGCCGGTACTGACCCCGTACGCCGGCTCGCTCTCCTCCGCGAGCCGCCGCACCCGGGCACGCCCATCGGCGACGTCCTGCCGTGCTTCGTCCGTGATAACCACGGCGACCCCGTCGCGGGCGACCGCCACGACGTCGTTCAAAGTGAGTGGCCCGCGCCCCAGCGCGACCTTCGACGGTGAGTTCACACCCCCATTGCACGCTCCCAGCCGCCCCAGAGCGAGTACCCAGGCGGCGGAACCGTCCGAAATCTCAGACCCGCTGCCGCCCCGCGCGCTTCCGGCAGCCCAGCACGCCCGGGCCGTACGTGCGCGGACCTGTCTCCCGTCTCCGTCTCCGGGGAACTCCTCGCCGTCGGTGCATCCCCGTGTGCGCGGGGCTTTCCCGCCCCACGCATCGTCGCCCCCCTCCCCAGCGGTCCATCCCGGCGTGCGGATCGCCTCGGCGCGCGCCTCGTACGTGTTCAGAGGGGGTGCCTGCGTGTGACAATCTCCCCATGAGTCACGTTCCGGCCGCGACCAGGGCATTGCGGTTGTTGCGCTACTTGGCCACCCGGCCTGGGCCGGTGTCGGCGGCGGCGATCGCCACCGATCTGGGCCTACCGCGATCCAGCGTCTACCAGATCCTGGAGACGATGGCGGAGGAAGGCTTCGTGACGCATCTACCGGAGGAACGGCGGTGGGGGTTGGGGATCGCGGCGTTCGAGATCGGGACGGCGTACCTACGGCATGACCCCCTGGAGCGGCTGGCCCGTCCGCTGCTGGGGGACCTGAGCCGGGAGACGGCGGCCACCGCGCACCTCGGCATCCTGCACGGGGCGGACACGCTGTATCTCCTGAAGGAACAGCCACCGCACGTGCCAACCCTGGTGACCGGCGTGGGGGTGCGGCTTCCGGCGCACCTGACGGCGTCGGGGTGCGCGATCATGGCGCATCTGCCACGGGCCCAGGTTCGGGCCCTCTACCCCGGCCGGGACCAGTTCGTCTCACGGACGGGAAACGGGCCGGCGACTCCGAGTGACCTGCGGGACGTACTCGCCCGTGAGCGCAGACAGGGGTGGTCGAGCGAGGAGGGGCAGGTCACGACCGGGTTCTCCTCCGTTGCGGCGGCCGCGTTCGACCACAACGGCAGTCCGATCGCCGCGATCAGCCTCACCGTGCCCAGCGCGCGTCCGGTGACACTCGACGCGCTCGCGGCCGGGGTTCGTGACGCCGCCGCCGATCTCACCCGGCGGATGGGAGGACGACGAGCCGGAGCCGCGCGGTCGGCTCGCCCGCGGCGCCGTCCCGCCGGGGCGCACCGAGCGCGCGGCGCGCACCTCTCCGGAGCGTGATACTTCGCCCGCCGGTGGGCGGGTGGTCAGCAGACGCTGTCGCTCGGCTTGGGAACACCCAGACCGAACAGGACGCGGGCCTTGAGCCCCACCCACGTACCCGCGAGCGCGGTGATCGCCCAGAGCCAGCCGTGCAGGCTGCCCGACCCGATCCCCGCCAGGTAGGCGCCGATGTTGCAACCGCCGGCGAGTCGGGCGCCGATTCCCATCAACACTCCGCCGAGCAGGGCGGTCAGCACCACCCGCCACCGCATGCCCGTGTGCAGTTTCCAGCTTCCGGCCGCTGCGGCGGCCACCGCCGCACCGAGGACGATGCCGATGTTGGTGAGGCTGTTCTTGTCGGCGAGCACCGGGCCGGCCAGCATGGCCGACTCGCGTTCCTGCTGCCAGAACGCCCACGTCTCCGGCTGCAGGCCGATGAGCTGCAGCCCCTTCGCCCCCCACAGGTTGAACGCGGAGGTGATGCCCCACGCCCCGCCGGACACCAGCAGGACGCCGGCCCCCAGAGCGGCGAGCACCAGCGCGCCCACAAGCATTGGCCAGTTACCGCGGAAGACCCGCAGGAAGCCGGTCGTGCTGGGGACGGCGCCCACGGGCGGCGGGGTGCGGCGGTTCTGCACCAGCCTCGTTCCCACGACCAGGGCCACGAGCAGCGCGATGGTGATTCCCCAGGAACCCGCCCAACCGACGTGGTCCGACAACAGGAACGGCGGAAGCGCGGGAAGGTCGCTGACGGCGGGCCAGATGCCGCTGTAGATGATCGAACCGGCGATGAATCCGGCGAGGGTCACCAGGATGGTGGACTGCCCGGAGCCCACGGCGAACAGTGTGCCCGAGGCGCAGGCC
This sequence comes from Spiractinospora alimapuensis, assembly GCF_018437505.1. NCBI lineage: Bacteria > Bacillati > Actinomycetota > Actinomycetes > Streptosporangiales > Nocardiopsidaceae > Spiractinospora > Spiractinospora alimapuensis. Next base: position 5,234,884 of record NZ_CP072467.1, read on the forward strand.
CCGCCCAGCTGCATCCCGATACCGAACAGGAACGCGCCGAGGAACAGGCCCACCCCGATCGCCCCGGCCGAAGCCTGCGGCGCTGAGCCGAACAGCCCGGTTCCGGTGCCGATGACCAGTGCGAACAACGTCGCGGTGGTGCCGAGTAGCAGGGCGTGCGCGCGTAGCCCGGTCCCGTTGCCCACCGCGACGAACTGCCGCCAGGCGGAGGTGAACCCGAACCGGGAGTGGAACAGGGCGAGCCCCAGCCCGGTGCCGAGCAGGAGCAGCGTCGCCTGCTGCGCCCCGTGCGTGGTGCCCACGTACCAGGCCAACGCGACGACCACCACCGCGGCGATGGCGAGCGGGCCCCAGCGGACGGGGTCTAGCGCGGGTGCGGACGGCGGAGGTGTGGACAGCGCGTTGTGGAAGAGCAATCGCGACGCGGGCGATTCCTTCGTGCTGGAGGAAGGCGTGATGGACGTCGTCATCCCGGAGGGCTCCATGACAGGACGAGGCGGCCGGACCGTGGGCCGCGGGAATGGTCGGAAGGTTGTCGCCGCGGGTGCGGGAAGCGGCAGTGACGGCGGGAGGGCGCGGGTTAGGCAGCCCGGAGGTGGCGACGGCAACACAGGCCGTCGTCAGTGCTCGTCAGCGCGTGGGAAATCAACACCATGCGCAAAAACCTCGCCGGACCAGACATAGTGCCCACCATGGTACGCGCACGGCGCCAACACGGGCGACGCCGGCCCCGGCCGTGCGCGAACCGGCGGCTCGGGGAGGAGGAATGCCGGAGCTCAGGAGCTCACAGGCGTGGTCCGGTTCGCGGATGAAGGCGACGTCGAAGTCCCTGTGCCACGTCTGGCTCTCGTCGTTGGACGCCTCCCAGCGGGCCGCGACACGTCGCTCCGGTAGCTCGGGTATCCGACCCGCCAAAAATCCTCGCGCAGGCGAGCCGGAAGCGCACCGACCCGACGCGATCCAGCACGAGATCCGTGACCGTGATCGCCGAGGTTCGGGCGAGCCGCGCCTTGAGAGCCTCGCGCCCCTCCGCGGAGTCGTGCAACGCCGCGGCGAGCGGGTGTGACCGTACGCCATCATCCATCGGCGGGATTGTAGCCACTCCCGCCGAGATGGCCGCGTTCTAGAGTCCGAAGGCCTGGTTGGTCCAGGTGTACTGGGCGTGGAGAAGTTCGGCCAGAGCGGAGGTCACGGGATCCTGGGGGCTGGGCCGGGCCACCTCGACGTGGGGCTCGCCCGTGTCCTCGGTGCCGTCGACCCACATGGTGAGCCGGGCCCCCTCACGGTCCACCGCCCAGGCGGTGAGTGTGGGGGTCGCGGCGGGGGAGGCCTCGAGGTCCCCGGGACGTAGGTAGCCCTCGACGATGTTCTCGGCGAGTGCCTGCCCCGCCGCGCTGTCGCCAGGCCGGACCAGGTGGGTCTGCCACACGACGACCTGGGCGTCGATGCGGAGCATCCGCTGCAACCGGTGGTGCTCGGCATCGAAGTCCTCCGACGAGGGGACGGGGGCCTGTCGAAGGGACTCGGCGCCCGCGCTGAGGAACGTCCGCAGGTCACTGTCGCAGTATTCCCACGCGCCTGGCTCCACGTCCTGCGCGATGAAGCCCACCATGGGGTAGGGGGCGTCAGGAAGCGTGTTGTAGCCGACGAAGAGATGGGGGTACGTCAGCGGGTCCCCGTCACGGAACAGGGAAAGCGCGCCGTGCGTCACCTGACCCAGTGGACCGTGCCCGTGGTCGGGAAACTGGCTCGCTGACTGAAGTGTGGAGGTCTGTCGCACCTTTCCAGACTCGCACAATCGCGTGGCGTTGTCCCGTGAATGCCCAAGGTGATCGACCTGTTCTGTGCGAGTGCCGTCTGGTTAAGATGTCCCGGGCTTTCCGGCGGAGGGTGAGGCACACCGTGGAGTTCGACGGCGGACTGGGCGTGGTAGCGCGGGTGCGTGACGGTCGGTTGGAGGTTCGGACCGAGACCGGTACCAGGATTCTGGCCATGGACGACGTCGTGCGCACGGCCGTCCAAGGCGGCCGATGGTCCCGGCGCGGAACCCTGGAATTCCGACTGGGCAGTGGAGAGACCGTCGCCGTCCCTTTCTCCCGCGAGAACCGGCCACGGGCACGGCGACTGCACAAGTGGCTCGCCCACCGTCGTCAACGAGTCGAGGTCAGGCGGGAGGCCGAGGAGTTCCGGCGGCGGAAGCTCCAGACCATCGAGGAAGACCGTGAGCTGTTCGCGGGCCGGGCGGAGCGCGGGGAGATCTCCCCGGAGGCCTATGCGGCCTTCGAACGCGAGGCCGCGCACACCGTCGAACAACTCGATCGGCAACTGCGCGAGCTGGAGTCCACGCTACGACGCGGTGAGGACGAGGGCCCGGGCGACGCCTGAGAAAGAGCGGTCGCGCCGATCGCCCGGCCGCCCCCTCGCGTGCTCCACCCGATGGCCGGTTCGGCGGATCGTGTGGGTGCTCGACGAGTCAGGGCGCGGTGAGGAGAGGACAGGGGACCCCCTCGCGGAGACCTGTGGATGCCCCTGAGCGGATCGGGTTCGCGAAAAGTAGGCTGTGCTGAAGGGGGGGACCCCGCGCCCGGCGGACCTCATCGCGGCTGAGCGGCGCGGGCGTCGTGCTGGTGTTGGGGCGGGTGCGGGGCGGTCCGGCACGTTGGTCCGGGCATCCCGCTCACCCTCGCTCCTTCCTCGCAACTGTGGCTCCGACGTGTCGGCGGCACGTCCTGGATCTCTCGCGCTGGGTGATCGGATCCCTCACCCAGGGTTGGCGCTTGCTCAGGACCTCGGTCGGGAGTATTTTGTTTACGGTACCGTTCCGTTAATAAATAAGGAGGCGGGCGGCCATGACAGACACCGAGGCACTGGTTGTGGGGGCCGGTCCCACCGGGTTGACCGCGGCGTGCGCCCTGCGGCTGCAGGGGGTGTCGGTTCGGGTCATCGACGCCAACGAAGCCCCGTCCCGCAGCTCACGAGCCAACTTCATGCACGCTCGAGGCGCCGAGGTGCTGGACCGGCTGGGCGCGCTGGGGGACCTGGCGGAGAGCGCGATCTCCGCTCTCACCATCACGGTGCATGTCGCGGGTGAGCCGGTGTCGGTGGTGCGGTTCGGGGACGTCGGCCTACGCACCAGCCGTCCCGCTCTGCTGGCCCCGCAGTCACGGGTGGAGGAATCCCTCCGGGAACGCCTGGCCGACCTGGGGACAGAGGTGGAGTGGGGGACACGGCTCGAGGCCCTCCACCAGGAACCCGACGGGGTGGACGCGTCGGTGTCCGGCGGGTCGCGCATCCGTGCCCAGTGGGTCGTCGGTGCCGACGGGGCGCACTCCACCACGCGCAAGCTCATCGGAGAACCGTTCCCCGGCACGCCCGTCGCCGACACCTGGTTGCTGGCGGACGTTCACCTGGACTGGCCCCTGGAACCCAACGGTTCCTACGGTTGGCTCCACGCCGACGGTGTGCTCGGAGCCCTGCCGATGCGCGACCCCGACGGGCCTGGCATCATCTGGCGCCTGATGGCCTACGAACCCGGGCTCGCCGACACCCAGCTCACCACCGACGAGATCCTGGAGCGCCTGCGGCGGATCCTCCCCGAGCGGACCCGGATCTCCGACATCCACGTCCACGACGCCACCTGGTCGTCCGTCTTCCGCATCCACCGTCGCCTGGCGAACACCTACCGGCGGGAACGGGTACTGATCGCCGGCGACGCGGCGCACATCCACTCACCCATGGGCGGGCAAGGGATGCTCACTGGGGTCGGGGACGCCGAGAACCTCGCCTGGAAGCTCGCCTTGGTGCAGCGCGGCCTCGCCACCCCGGACCTCCTGGACACCTACCAGGAGGAACGCCGTCCGCTCGCCGAGAGCGTCCTACGCACCACGACGTGAACTCCCGGATCCAGCTCGGCGAAGGGGCCATCCTGCGGTATTTCCGCGAGCACGTGCTCCTCGGCGTGATCGGGTTGTCGCCCGTCCAGCGCTGGGCCACCAAGATCGCCTCCCAACTGGGGGTGAGCTACCGCAAGGGTCCGTTGGGCGGCCACCGCGCGCTGCTGTCGTCCGGACGCCCAGGGGTGGGGGACCGGGTTCCCGACCTGCCCTGTCTTCGCCCCGACGGAACCGAGACCCGGCTGCACAGTGAGCTCGGCCGCCACTGGGTGCTCCTCACCCCGACCGACCTCCCGCCGACGGCCGACGCCGCGCGTGCCCGCCTGGGCGACCACGTGGTCACTCTGCGCCCCCAGGCCCGAGGGCTCACCGACCACCTACTGGTCCGGCCCGACGCCCATCTCCTCTGGCGTGGCGACGCCGACGGCGACGGCCCGGCCGGGACACTGGACGCTCTGCTGCGGACAGGACGCATCCGATGACCGCGCCAGCACGACATCCCGGCCGCGGACGTCCCCGCGACCCCGAGACCGACCGTGCGATCCTCGACGCCGCCTTGGACCTCTTCGTCGAAGGAGGTGCGGAGGCGGCCAGCATGCAGGCGATCGCCGCCCGGGCCGGAGTCGGCAAACTCACCGTCTACCGGCGCTGGTCCGCGAAGGAGGAGCTGATCGCCCAGGCCATCGAGGCTCGACGCGGCGACATCCCCGAACCCCACGGCGACACCGTCGCCCAGGCCGTGGAGCGGGTGATCCCGCCCGCCGTCGAGGCCATGGTGCACCCCGGGTTCCGCGCCATGCTGGCCCAGACCCTGGGTTCCGCCCAGACCCACCCCCGCATCATGGCGGCGTACTGGGACAACCACATCCTTCCTCGTCGTCGCGTGGCCGAGGTTCTCCTCACCCGCGCCGTCGCCGAGGGCCTCATTCCCTCCGACGCCGACTTCGACATCCTCATCGACATGATGGTCGGGGCCGTCACCTACCGCGTTCTCCAGCCTCGTCCCCTGGACAGGTCCGAGGCCGAGCGATACCTCCGGTCCGTCTACCGGCAGGCTGGGCTGTTGCCCGCGGTGTCGGACTGAGTCAGGAGCCGTGTCGGTCCGGGGTGGTGAAGGTCCGCGCCCCGGGAGCCAGTCCAGCGAGGGCGGGGGCGACGAAGCACGCCACCGCGCAGGCGATGAGCACCGGTTCCATGCCGAAGGTCTGTGCCGCGGGAGCGATCAGTGCCAGTCCCACGGGAGCCATGCCGTAGGAGAGGAGGAAGTCCAGGGAGGACACACGGGCGAGCTTGCCCGGGTCCACCTCGCGTTGGGCCGCGGTGAACCACGGCACGTTGAAGAGCTCGATCCCGACGCCGGCCACGACGTAGGCCGCGATGACGACGAGAGGGTGGAGCTCGACGACCAGGCTGAGGGGCGCGAACCCGTACAGGCCGAGACCCGCGAGGGCGGCCCATCCGCGCCGAGTCGGTGACCAGCGGGCGACCACCAACGCCCCGATGAGGGCGCCGGCCGTGTACGCCGTGAGCGCGCCCGCCAACACCATTTCCGTGCCGTAGTACTCCTTGCTCGCCAACGGCAGAAGGACCCCGGTCGCGGAGTACCCGGTGGCGATCACGGCGGTGAGCGCCGCGAGCCCCGGCAGGAACCACGGGTGTCGACGGGCCTCGGCCAACCCCTCGGCGAACTCCCTGGCCACCGGCGCCCTGTCGGAGGGACGCTCGGGGGCGCGAGCGCCGGAACGTGGCAACAACGCGGCGGCCAGCCAGAGCGCGGATGTCGCCAGGAGCAGTGTGGAGCTCGCGACGAACGCCGACAGCAGCGCGGCGGTACCCGGCCCCACCAATGTGGCGACACGAACCGAGAGCGTGATCGCCGCGTTCGCGCGCTGTCGGTTGTCCGGCGCGACGACCTCCGCGGTCAGTGCCTGGAAGGCGGGACGGCAGGCTCCCTGCCCCGCGCCCACCACCGACGCGGCGAGAGCCGCGAGGGCCAGGGACGTACCGAGCCCGGCGACCATCACCGGTGTGGCCGCGGCAGCGGCGAGTCCGGAGCACAGGACCACGGCCCGACGGGAGTGGCGGTCGGCGAGCACCCCGCCCACGGGGACACAGACCAGGAAGCCGACGGTTCGGGCGGCGAGGACGACGCCCAGCCCCGCCGCCGTGAGCGAGCCGTCCAGCACCGCGAGGCCGAGCAGGAACGGCATCGCCCAGGTCGCGAGACCGGACGCCGTGGTTGCGCTCCACAGGAGGAGGAAGGGGCTGGATCGGATGAGTGGCCCACCCGCGGGGCGAGTGTCATGGGTGGTGGGCTCGTTGCTCCGCGGAGTCATCGACGGGACGCGCTTTCTGTCAGGGCTGCGTGGGGGACGGTTGGGTGGTCCGTACTGGGGTGGTCGCTCCGGAGAGGAGGGCCCGCCCCCGGGGGTGTTCACACATCCCCGGGGGCGGGGGGCCGTTCAGTCTTGGAGCTCCCGCAGGTAGTCGGCGAAGCTCTCCAGGCCGTCGATGTTGCGTGGGCCGGAGATCCCCTCGTTGTAGTCGAGGACGAAGAAGTTCTCGTCGACGACCGCCGGCACCTCCGCCAGCGTGGGCGAGGAGGAAATGAAGTCGATCTTGTCCTCGGCGGACTCCTCCCCATAGTCGAGGATGATGATGACCTCGGGCTCCGCCTCGACCACGGCCTCCCAGCCGACTTGCGTCCAGCGTTCGTCGAGGTCGGCGAAGATGTTGCGTCCCCCGGCGTGGGAGATGATGTCGTTGGGCGGAACCTGGCTGCCCGCGGTGAACGGCTGGTCGTCGCCCGAGTCGTAGAGGTACACGGGGACCGGGTCGCCCGCCGGTGCCTGTTCCTCCACGGCGGCGACACGCTCCTGATAGTCGGTGATGAGCTCCTCCGCGCGTTCCTCCACGCCGAAGATCTGCCCCAGGCGTTCCAGGTCGGCGTAGAGACCGTCGAACGGCGTGACCCGTTCCGGGTGTCCGGGGTAGTTGTAGCAGGACTCGGTGTGCATGAAGCTCTGGATGCCGAGGCCGTCCAGGATCTCCGGCGTGATGCCTCGGTCGTCACTGAATCCGGAGTTCCAGCCGGCGACGACGAGGTCCGCTTCGGCGTCGACCACCAGTTCCCGGTTCAACAGGTCGTCGCCGAGGAACTCCACCTGTGCGTAGTCGTCGGCCCAGGGAGACTCCTCCACCGGAGGGTTGGCCGGCGGCATCACGTAGCCGTGGACCTGATCCGCCAGTCCCAGCGCGAACAGTTTGTCGGCGCTTCCGCCTTCGTAGGCCACGGCCCGCTGAGGGGTCGTGTAGTCGACATCCTCACCGCAGCGGGGGACCGTGACCGATCCTCCCGCCTCGCCGTCGCCGGCGACCTGGGCGCCACAGCCGGTGAGGAGGACCGCGAACACTGAGAGCGCGCAGGTCATACGCGTGGTGCCGCGCGTTGTGCGAGGAAGGGGAGGGAGTAAAGACATCATGAATCCTTCTCGTGGAGGCGGAACAGTAGTTGTGGAGAGCCCGTGAGCGGGTGGGGGAGGACGACGGCGTCGACGCCGAAGACGTCACGGACCAGTTCCGGGGTGAGGACATGGGACGGGGCACCGGAGGCGACCAGTCGCCCATCGGCCAGCACGCCGATCTGGTCACAGGCCGCCGCCGCCAGGTTGAGGTCGTGGAGGACGACGAGCACGGTGACTCCCGCGGCCCCGATGAGGCTCAGGAGGCGGATCTGGTGCCGGAGGTCCAGGTGGTTGGTGGGTTCGTCGAGGACGAGCACCTGGGGTTCCTGCGTCAGGGCTCGAGCGACGAGCACCCGTTGGCGTTCGCCACCGGACAGCTCCAGGATTCCGCGCCGGGCCAGGTGGTCGACCTCCAGGAGCTCCATGGACCGCTGGCACAGTGCGCGTTCGCGTTCGTCGAGTCTTCGGTTGCCGCGTTGGTGCGGGGCTCGTCCGAGCGCGACGACCTCCTCCACTGTGAAGTCGAGGTCGCTGCCGCCTTCCTGGGTGAGGGCCGCGACCCGTTGGGCGCTCGCTCGCAGGCTCAGTGAGGACAGGTCCTCGCCGCCGACCCAGATCGTTCCGTGTCTCGGCCGCAGCGCTCGGTACACACACCGCAGGGCGGTCGACTTGCCGGATCCGTTGGGCCCGACCAGGCCGACGACTCCGCCGTCCCGGACGTCCAGGTTGAGTCCGTGCAGGATCCGTTTCCCGCTGATCTCCACCGACAGGTCCTCGGCGCGCAGATCCATCAGCGGCCTCCGAACAGGTAGCCCCTGCGGCGCAGGAGGATGATGAACGCCGGGACCCCGATCAGCGCGGTGAGGACGCCCAGAGGGAGCTCGCGCGGTGCTACCGCGACGCGGGAGACGAGATCCACCCACACCATGAACAGCGCGCCGACGAAGGGGGCGACGGCGAGCACGCGTCTGTGGCCGGCACCCAACACGATGCGGACGATGTGTGGCACGACGAGCCCGACGAAGCCGATCGCTCCACTCACCGCGACCATGGCGCCGGTCATGATCGCGGTGACGGTGAAGAGCGTTTTGCGGGTTCGGTCGGCGGCGATGCCCAGGCTGGCCGCCGTCTCGTCGCCGAGCGTCATGACGTCCAGGGGGCGGGCCAGCGAACGCACCACCACGATCCCGACGACCACGACGAGAGCCACGACGGGAAGCGAGCCCCAGTTGGCGGCGCCGAAACTCCCCATGGTCCAGAAGAGGACAGTCGCGGTGGCCTCGCTGCTGGGCGCCAGGTAGATGATCACGCTCATCACCGCCTGGAAGCCGAACGAGAGAGCCACTCCGGTGAGGACCAGGCGAAGGGGCGACACACCCGTGGAGCCGGACGCGACTACGTACACGAGCAGCATGGCGGCGAGCGCGCCGAGGAAGGCCCCGGCGGAGACCGCGTAGACCCCGAGTGCCGAGAGCGCCCCCAGGGTGCTGACCAGCACCGCACCCACGGACGCGCCGGAGGAGACGCCGAGGATGTAGGGGTCGGCCAGGGGGTTGCGCACCATCGCCTGAACCGCGACCCCGACGACCCCCAGTCCCGCTCCGACGATCGCAGCGAGCAGGACCCGTGGGGTGCGGATCTGCCAGATGATTTGGTACCGGACGGTCTCCTCCGGCTGGATGATCCCGCCCGTGAGCGCGGCCCACAGGAACCTCAGGGTGTCGCCTGGTGGGACGGAGGCGGGGCCGAGGCCGATCGCCAGGACCACCGAGATGGCGAGCAGGACCGTCAGGACCGTCGCGTTGATCGCCTGACCGGTGCGTGTGGTCAGGAATGGGGGTGAGGGGCGCGCCGTCGGCGTCGGGTCCGCCGTCGGCGTTTCCGCGGGGGAGAGGGACAGGCGTTGCACGCCAACCTCCTGGTAGTGAAAACGAAAACGGTTTTCACTATAGAGGACGGTTTCTCCCTACTCGCCACCCGGCGTCGGGAACGGAGAGAGGGTCGGGCATGAGCGGCCGGGGTGACTCCATCCCAAGGCACCAGGCATTCCGTAGGGGCTGGCCTCCTCGGAGACGCACGTCGCTGACCCGGTGCGGCCGAAGGAGTGCGTCGCGTGTCACTCCGAGTCCGGGCCGGGGAAGGCGCTCCATCCGGTTCTCAGGTCGGAGGGGGCGATGCCGGCGCACTCCATAGTGAGGGCACGACCGACCACGGCCCATGAGGCGCACCCCGTGTGTTGTGTCGTCCCGACGACGCGGTCACACGTGCGGCGTCCTCCACCGGGCGTGCCCACGCACGCCCGGGGAGTGGGTGTGGCCGTCGGGGGAGGCCACGCCCTATGTCCACCGGCGGTGCGAAGAGGGAAGTCGCGCGCCGAGCGCATCGTCGCGGGGAGTGGGCCGGGCGGGACGGGCGAGTGCCCGCTACGCCTGGGTCCGGGCCTGGACGGCGTCGCGGACCCGGGGCGAGAAACCCAGCGTGTGCGAGAGTTCGGTGGTGGCCTCGGCGACCATCGCTCCGACGCGGGCGACGTCGTCCTCGGTGAGGCGGCTCGCGGGGCCGGCCACGGAGATGGCGCCGACGACGGCGCCTCGATAGTCGATGATCGGCGCGCCGACCCCGTTGATGCCTTCCTCGTTCTCGGCGATGTCGACGCTGTAGCCACGGGTCTGGCACCGACGCAGTTCCTCGCGCAGGGCGGCCGGATCGACGATCGTCCTCTCCGTGCGCTGGGGGATCGGCTCGGTGAGGATCGCCTCGACGTCCGGTGCCGGGGACCAGGCGAGGATGGCGCGTCCCAGAGCCGTCGTCGTCGCGGGGTTGGAGCGCCCCAGGCGGGAGTTGGTGCGCACCGGCAGGGGGCTGTCGATCTTGTCCACGTAGACCACGCGGTCGTCGTCGAGCACCCCGAGAGCGCAGGTCTCGCCGGTCTCGTCGTTGAGCCGCTGGAGGGTTCCACGTGCCTCGGAGCGTAGTTCGACGGACTCCAGGTAGGCGACGCCCAGCTCCAGACAGTGGCGACCGACGCGCCACCGGCCGTTGTCCCCCACGCGGACGACGTTGAGGTCGGCCAGCACGTGCAGCAGCCGGTGCGCCGTGGCCTCGGGAACGCCGGTGCCGCGGGCGAGCTCGGCGAGCGGAAGACCACGTTGATCGCTGGCCAGGGCGTCGAGCAACGTGAAGGCCCGGACCAGGTTTCGGGCTCGCCCGTTCTTGGACTCCTTGGACGCCTCATCGATCGCGCCGGGGCTGACGCCGTGTTCTGACATGACCTCGCTCTCCATCAGCAGAGTCGGCACCCCGTCGGAACGGTCCCGTCGCGTCGAGTGCTGTGCGCTCTCGAGGATAGTCGTCGCCCTCCCCACTGAGGCGTCGGGCCGGTCCCGTGTCCCACGCCCATGGTGCGCTGGGACGCGGGGGCATGGGGGCGCGTTCCGGACCGGCGGAGCTCAGTTGCCCGTGTACTCCCGCGCCAGTTCCTCGTACAGGTCGACCGCCTGCTCCAACTGGCCGACGCCGACGCACTCGTTCGGCCCGTGCGCGACGGACAACCATCCGGGGCCCAGAGCGGCGATGGTGGGCACCCCGGCGGTCCGGATGAAGTGGGTCGCGTCCGTGCCGCCCGGGTACGCCGCGAGCGGCAGTTCCCGACCGAGGACACTGCCGCACGCGGTCTGTGCCGCCCGCAGCACCGGATTGTCCACATCGAGTTCGGCGGACTCCATCCAGCCGAGGGACCCGGGCACGTAGCGCAGATCCCAGGTGACGTCGTCGGGAAGGGCGTCGGCGAGCAGGGCCCGCAACTCCCGGTCCAGCTCGTCGCGGTCCATCCCCGGAACGGTGCGGATGTCGCAGGCGACCGAGGCCTCCCCGGGGTGCACGCCGAAGAACACGCCCCCCTCGGTGCGGACGGCGGCGTTCACCGTCGGCCGGCTCTTCAGCGACGAGGGCTTGGCGACACTCGGTTCGAAGCCCGACAGCGCCAGAGTGGCTCGGGCGGCGGCCACGGTCGCGCTCGTCGGCAGACGTTCGGACAGTCCGCTGTGGCCCTGTTGGGACCTGATGACCACTTCGAAGCAACAGATGCCGCGTGAGACGACATACAGAGCCTCCCAGGGATCACTGACGCCGGAGGGCTCCCCGATCACGATCGCGTCCGCGTCGACGAGGCCACGGCTCGACAGCTCCTGGGCGCCGTACACGCTCCCGGCCTCTTCGTCCGCGGTGAGGATCAGGGAGAGTCTGCCCTGACGTGCCCGTTCGGCCCAGCGTTCGGCCGCGAGGAGCATCGCCGCGACGGCGCCCTTCATGTCGGAGCTCCCGAGACCGTAGGCGAGGTCGCCGTCGACGGTGAGCGTCAGTGGGTCGGTTCGCCACGCCGACAGGCCGTCACCGATCGGCTTGGTGTCCAGGTGCCCGGAGAGCGCGAGGTGCGGACCGGACCCCGCGTCGGCCTCCACCAGAACGTTGCACCGTCCCTCCGCGGTCTCCACAACACGTGCGTCCAGCCCGCGTCCCGTGGCGTGGTCACGGACGAACGCGGCGATCTCGCTCTCGCCGACGCCGGGGTTCTGCGAGTCGATCGCGACGAGCTGGTGGGTCAGGTCCAGTACCGGCGGCGTGGTCACGGTTGCGCTCCTCAACAACGATGTCGTGCTCAGTATTGACAGAGTGTTTCATTTTCTATTTTTATTTGGAAGTGGAGATCAATTATGTGAGATCATGCTCAGCCGAGCACCGAGGAGACGTCATGACAGTGCGCTGGGCGACACGGCGGACCGGGGTCGTCGCCGCGATCCACGGGGCAGGCTGGCGGGGCCGTGTCCCCGAGCGCGGCGGGTGGGTCCGTTGACGTCCCCGGGGCGGGCGACCAGGGTGGGCCACTTCCCCGACCTGGAGGGCAGCTACCTCGACACCGCGACCCAGGGTGTGGGGCCACGGGCCGCCGCCGTGGCGACGGCCCACGCCACCCAGAAGTGGGCCCGTGGAGTCGCGGACCACACACGCTGGGAGGAGCGGGGCGAGGAGGCGCGGGCCCGCGTGGCGGAGCTCCTCGACGTCCACGCCGCCGACGTCGCGCTGGTGCCCTCCCAGGTCGCGGCCGCCACCATCGTCGCCCAGGCGTTGCGTGAGGCCACCGTGGTCGTCCCGGAGCAGGAGTACCGCGCCAACCTGCTGCCCTGGACCCAGTCCCGTCCCCGGTCCCGCGCCCGGATCGTGGCCGCGCCGGCCACCACAGACCGCCTGCTCGACGCGATCGACGACGGCGTCGACCTCGTGGCCGTGTCCAGCGTGCAGTCGGCGGACGGGCTGCGCGTGGACCTGCCCCGCGTCGTGGACCACGCGCACCGACACGGCGCGCTGGTGTACGTCGACGCCAGCCAGTCCTTCGGTGTGGACGCCGACCTGGCCGGTTCCGGGGCGGACGTCATCGCCGCCGTGGGGTACAAGTGGCTCCTCGGCCCGCGGGGGGTGTGCTACCTGATGGTGCGATCGGGGCTGCGGGAGAAGGTCGCGCCCCTGCTCGCCTCACCGGAGTCCGCCGCCGACGCCCGCCACTACGGGTCCGACTACCGCCCCTGGCCGGACGCACGGCGCTTCGACCAACCGCTGGCCTGGCCCGCCCTGGTGGGTGCCACGGCGGGCCTCGACCTCCTGTCCGGCTTCCCGACCTCGGTGCTGGACACGCACTCCGTCGAGCTCGGCAGACGCATGCGCGACGGGCTCGCCACCGCCGGGATCGCGGTCGCGCCCGAGGACCAGCCCTCGCCGATCATCGCGGTTCCCGACCGTGCACCCGCGCGAACGGTGGCCGGACTCGCCGCGATGGGTGTGCGGGCCGCCGCGCGCGCCCACCTGGTTCGCTTCTCGTTCCACCTGTTCAACGACAGCACCGACGTCGATGCCGCCCTACACGCGCTGACCAGCGTGCGTCAGCGGTCTCTTGAGCAGAAGTAGCTCTCGCCACAGCGCAGTCTGGAGACAACCAATGAGCACGTACTCCCAGGAAGACACCGAGAACACCAGAGAACCAGACGGCGTCGACGGCTCAGCGACCAGATCCAAGAAGTCCGGCGCGGCACGCATCCCGCACATCTACGTCATCATCTTCGCGGTCATCTCCATGGCGGCGGCGGCGACCTATCTGGTCCCCGCCGGGGCTTACGACATGCTCCCCGGCCCGCAGGGCCACGACGTCGTCGACCCCGACTCCTTCCGGTACGTCGACGCGTCCCCGGTGAGCCCCATGGGGTTCCTCACCGCGATTCCGCGAGGGATCGTCGACGCCGGCGAAGTGGTGATGTTCTGCCTCATGATCGGTGGCGCGTTCATGGTTCTGCGCGCCACCGGCATCATCCACCTCGCGGTCGACCGGCTCGCGCGTCGCTTCGCCCATCGCGGACTGCTCATCATCCCGCTGCTGATGGTTCCCTTCGCCGTCCTCGCCACGTTCATCGGCACCCCGGAACTGAGCCTCGTCTACATCCCGGTGATCCTCCCGCTCATGCTGGCGCTGGGGTTCGACTCGATCACCGCCGCCGCCACGGCCCTGTGCGCGACCGCGGCAGGTTTCACCGCCGCGCTGACCAACCCGGTGACAGTCGGGCTGTCCCAGGAGATCGCCGGGATTCCGCTCTACTCCGGGATGGGTCTACGGTTCGTCCTGCTCATCGCCGCCGTCACCGCTGCCGTGCTGTACGTGATGCGCTACGCGGCGAAGGTCCGACGAAACCCCGAACGCAGCCTGGTGCACGCCGAGGACAAGAAGAAGCGCGAGGAGATCCCGGGGGCCGCCGGGATCAACGAGTCGGAGGCGCTCACGGCGAGCCGGCGGCAGAAGCTCGGTATAGCGGTGCTTCTCGGGTTCTTCGCCCTGCTGCTCTACGGAGTTCTCGGCCGGGGCTGGTTCATGTTGGAGATGGCGGGCCTGTTCATCGCGATGGGCGTCGTGGTCGGCCTCATCGTCGGGCTGAGCACCACGGAGGTCTGTGAGTCCTTCACCGAGGGAATGCGCAGCGTCCTGCTCGGCGCGGTGATCGTCGGGGTCGCGCGCGCCGTCGCCGTGGTCCTGGAGGACGGCGAGATCCTGGACACCATCGTCCACGGCCTCGCCACGGTCACCCAGGCTCTGCCCACCTTCCTGACCCCCATCGGCATGCTCATCGTGCAGGCACTGTTCAACTTCCTGGTGCCATCCGGCAGCGGCCAAGCGATCATCACCATGCCGATCATGGCCCCCCTCGCCGACATCGTCGGCGTCACCCGCCAGACCGCGGTGCTCGCCTTCCAGATCGGCGACGGCTTCGCCAACGTCTTCTACCCCACCTCCGGCTACTTCATGGCCTGCCTCGCCCTCGCCGGCATCCCCTGGACCCGCTGGATCCGCTTCATGTGGCCCCTCATGCTCATCTGGCTCGCCATGGGCACCACCACCCTGATGATCGCCCACGCCATCGGCTGGGGACCGGTGTAGGCAGTGAGAGCCTGGTCGGAGCGACCTCAGCGCCGCCGCACTCGTTCCAGACGCCTGTGACGTCCGCCGAGAGTGGGTACACGCGTCGCCCCGTCGAGAGCGCCTCCCAACCGGCCGGCGCGAGGGGTGTGCGATATCCGCTATCGCTTGCGCGATATGTGGAAGACTCCTGCCGGATAGGCTTTACCAGGTTCCATCACCGGGAGTGGGCAGGGTGCGCGCATGGCGACGTTGAGGACGCTGGATCGGGGTCTGGAGGCGATCAACGTCATTTCTCGTGCCAGTGACGGGATCACTGTGCAGGAGCTTGCCACCGCGCTGGATATTCACCGGGCCGCCGCCTATCGGATTCTGGAGACGTTGGAGAGTCGCCGGTTCGCGCGGCGTGGGACGGATGGGAACTACCGGCTCGGGTCTGGGGTGTTGGCGGTGAGCCACCGGTTCATGGCGCAGTTCCGGGTGGTTTCGCAGCCGGTGATTCAGGGTCTGGCCAACGAGGTGGGGATGACGGCGTTTCTCTCGGTGGAGGACTCGGGGGAGGCGTTGGCGCTGGCGGTCGCCGAGCCGGTGGCGATCGAGTCGTTGGGGATTCGGTTCCAGGTGGGATTCCGGCATCCCCTGCGGCGGGGCGCGGACGGAATCGCGATTCTCGCCCAGCGGCCGCCCCGCGACGGGGATTCTGAGGCCGTGCGTACGGCGCGCGAGCGCGGGTATTGCGTCACGTCCGGAGAGAACCAGCCCGGAGCCGTGGGTGTCGCGGTCGGGTTGGGGGAGTTCGACGCCCTGCAGATCGAGGCGTCGGTTGGCGTGATTCGCCTCGGCGGACTGTCGGACCTGAGCGTCGAGGACGTTCTTCCACACCTGGACAAGGTGCGTGGCGAACTGCGGGAACTGCTGGTGAGTTCCTGAGCGGCCCGCTGGCCGGACGATAGCACCACCGTTCCACACTCCTCGCGGCACGCCTTCGCGTCTCCGCTCCTCACGCGTACCCCCGCGCCGATCACCCCCTTGTGTGGGAGTGTGACACGCGCTACGTTGTGCGATAAGTGTCACGGAGTGCGCGATATGTGTAAGAGCGGGTGGGTGTATGGGTGCTGTCCAGCGGGAAACCGACACAGGGTCGAGGGATGCCGCCTCAGGCGGTTGCCCGTTCATTTCGGCGCGGGCGGCGGAGTTCGACCCCTTCAGTGACGGCTACCAGCAGGATCCGCCGGCCTACGTCGCCTGGTCACGGGAAGAGGCGCCGGTCTTCTACAGCCCGAAACTCGACTACTGGGTGGTCACCCGTTACGAGGACATCAAGGCGATCTTCCGCGACAACGAGACGTTCTCGCCGTCGGTGGCGTTGGAGAAGATCACGCCGACGTCGGACGAGGCCAACGCGGTGCTCGCGTCCTACGACTACGGGATGAAGCGGACGCTGGTCAATGAGGACGAACCGCAGCACATGGCCAGACGGCGGGCGCTCATGGGGCCCTTCGACGTGGAACACCTCGCGCACCACGAGGCGATGGTGCGCAGGCTGACCCGCCAGTACGTCGACGCGTTCGTGGACGAGGGCCGTGCGGACCTGGTCGACCAGATGTTCTGGGAGATCCCGCTGACGGTCGCCCTGGACTTCCTGGGCGTCCCCGACGAGGACAAGCCCACGCTGCGCCGCTACTCCATCGCCCACACGGTCAACACCTGGGGCCGGCCCAAACCCGAGGACCAGGTGGCGGTCGCCCACGCGGTCGGCAAGTTCTGGCAGTACTCCGGACAGGTACTCGAGCACATGCGCCGCCACCCCGACGAAGAGGGCTGGATGCAGTACGCGGTGCGCAAACAGCGCGACGCCCCCGACGTCGTCACCGACTCCTACCTACACTCGATGATGATGGCGGTCATCGTCGCCGCCCACGAGACCACCGCCAACGCCAGCGCCAACGCCGTGAAACTCCTCCTGGAGAACCGGCACACCTGGGAGCGGCTCTGCCAGGACCCCGCCCTGATCCCCAACGCCGTCGAGGAGTGCCTGCGCCACAACGGCTCCCAGGCGGCGTGGCGGCGCATCACCACCAGCGACACCACGGTCGGGGGAGTGGAGATCCCTGAGGGGTCCCGGATCCTGATGGTCTCCGCGTCCGGAAACCACGATCCCCGCCGCTTCGAGGACCCGCACCTGGTGGACATCCACCGCGACGAGTCCAACGAGCACCTCACCTTCGGCTACGGTGCGCACCAGTGCCTGGGCAAGAACCTGGCCCGGATGGAGATGCAGGTCTTCCTGGAAGAACTCACCCGCCGGCTCCCGCACATGCGGCTCGCCGAGCAGGAGTTCACCTACGTGCCCAACACGTCGTTCCGCGGCCCGGAACACCTGTGGGTGGAGTGGGACCCCGCGCTCAACCCCGAACGCGTGGACCCCAACGTTCTCGACCCCCAGCTCACGGTCAACATCGGGGAGCCCACCGAGGAGCACCGCACCCGGCCCATGCGCGTCGACCGGGTCACCGACGCCGCCGACGGGGTGCGTCACATCCGGATGTCCAGCGCCGACGGCACCCCGCTCCCACGGTTCACCCCTGGCGCGCACGTGAGCGTCGTCTGTGGCGACACCGGCCTCGTGCGACAGTACTCACTGTGTGGGCCCTCGGACGCCGGCGCCACCACCGGGGGCTGCCCGGTGAGCGGGGGCCGCCCCCAGTACTACGAGATCGCGGTCCTCAAGGAGGAGGAGTCACGCGGGGGATCCGCCTGGATCCACCAGAACGTCGGCGAGGGCGACACCCTCGCCGTCCGCGGGCCCCGCAACCACTTCCGCCTCCCCGAGACACCAGCCCGGCTGCTCCTCGTCGCCGGAGGCATCGGCATCACTCCCATCCGGACGATGGCGGACTGGGCGCGCCGGAACGACGTCCCCTACGAGTTGCACTACCTGGGGCGACGCCGGGACTCGATGGCGTTCCTGGAGGAACTCACCCACACTCATGGCGACAACCTGCGGATCCACTGTGCCGGCGACGGAGAACGCGCCGACCTTACCCACCTGTTGACGTCCGTTGACGCCGAGGCCAAGGCCGGTGCCCTGCACGTCTACGCGTGTGGCCCCCAGCGAATGATCGACACGCTGGACGAGGCCAGCGCCGACTGGCCGGAAGGGGCCATGGTCTTCGAACATTTCGCGTCGACCGTCGGCGGGCTGGATCCGGAAAAGGAACGCGATTTCTCCCTCGTGCTCGAGGACTCCGCCCGTGAAGTGCGAGTTCCCCGGGACAAGACCGTGCTCCGCGCATTGCGCGACGCCGGATACCCCATTCCCTCCAATTGCGAGGAAGGGCTCTGCGGCACCTGCGAGATTCCCGTTCTCGACGGAGAGATCGACCATCGAGACGTGGTTCTGACTCCGGCGGAGCGGCGTCGCGGCGACCGAATGATGGCATGCTGCTCGCGCTCCGTCAACGACCGGATCGTTCTGGGTCTCTAAGGCCTACGCCCGCGATCCCCCCAACCCCATGCCTGCGAAAGCAAGCAGTGCAGAATTGAAGGCGCTATGGTACTCGGTCTGACGGGCATCGCCCTGTCACTTATCCTGCTCATCACTCTGGCATATCGCGGACATTCCGTGGTCGCGGTCGCGCCGTTGGCCGCGCTGGTCGCCATTCTCTTCGCCGGGGCACCGGTATTGGCGTCCTACACGCAGATCTTCATGCCGGCGATGGGCGGATTCATCGCGAATTTCTTCCCGCTGTTCGTGACGGGGGCGATCTTCGGAAAGCTCATGTCGCTCAGCGGGTTCGCGCAGGACCTCGCGAACTGGATCTCCCGCGCGCTGGGCCCCAACCGCGCAATTCTGGTGACGGTATTGGCGACGGCGCTACTCACCTATGGCGGGGTGAGCGCGTGGGTCGTGGTGTTCAGTATCTTCCCCATCGCCATGGCGCTGTTCGAGAAGGCCGACATTCCGCGGCGGCTGATGCCGGCGGCGATCGCGCTGGGGATCTTCACGTTCGCCACGGCGGCGCTGCCCGGTTCCCCGCAGATCCACAACACCATTCCCACGCTCTACTTCGGCACCAACACCTTCGCCGCCCCACTGCTCGGCGTCGTCGCCGGCGTCGTGGTGTTCTCGCTGGGACTGGCGTGGCTGAACTGGCGTAGGACCAAACTGCGCGCCCGGGGCGAGTCCTTCTCCGACCTCACCGACGCCGAGCGCAGGAACGGTGGCGCCGCGCACGGGCCCGACGGGGAAACGGGCGCGAGCGGTGGAGTGACGCGTCCCGATGGCACGGACCGCACGGACGTCGAGGTGGGCGCGGGGCCCCTCGAGGAGAGCGACGGGGAGGGGACGGCCGTCGCCACCCGCTCCCGGACCACGACCGATCCAGCCCCCGTGCGGTCCACCGGCACCGCCGGAAGGGGGATCGTCGGACTGCTCCCCGTCCTGGCCGTCGTGCTGACCAACGCCCTGATGACCTATCTGATCCTCCCCGCCCTGGACACCAGGTACCTCGCCGAGGACGCCTACGGCGCCACCGACCTCAGCGCGGTCGCCGGCCTGTGGTCGGTGACGAGCGGGATGGTGATCGGCATCGTCGTCATCTTCGCGCTGAAGCTCGGCTCGATCCGCGAGTTCGTCAGCGGTATCTCCGAGGGCGCGAAGAACGCCGTCCTGCCCGCCGCCACCACCGCGAGCGAGATCGGCTACGGCGCGGTCATCGCCTCGATCGCGGCGTTCGTGGTGATCCGGGACGGCATCTTCGCCATCAGCGACAACGCGCTCGTCACCTCCATCCTCTCGACCTCCGGCATCGCCGCCGTCACCGGGTCCGCCTCCGGCGGGCTGACGATCTCCCTGGAGACCTTCGGCGAGGAACTCTCCGTGCTCGCCGCCGACCAAGGCATCAGCATGGAGGTCATGCACCGCGCGACCGCGATGGCCGCCACCGGCCTGGACTCTCTGCCCCACAACGGAGCGATCATCACTCTGCTGCTGGTGTGCGGCCTGTCCCACCGCGAGTCCTACAAGGACATCGGTGTCGTCACCGTCCTCGTCCCCCTCGTCGGCGTAGCGGTGACGGCAGCACTCGGGCTCGCCTTCGGAGCCTTCTGACCCCGTCGGAGCGGTCCGCCGCCCGCCACCGTCGCGCACACCGGTGCGCACCCCGCGAAGGAGAGGAAGAACAGTGAGTTTCTACCGCCAGGTCGGCGAGATTTCCCGCCACCGTCACACCGTGTTGCGCGACACCAACGACAAGATCCTCTACGAGGAGCTGATGGGGGAGGAAGGGTTCTCTTCCGACTCGTCTCTGCTCTATCACCGAGGCATCCCCTCGGCGCTGACCGGCGCGCGCCCGTGGACCCTGCCGGACCTGACCGTGACCCCCAACGAGCCGCTTCTACCGCGACACCTCGCGCTGCACGGACTCTTCGACCGGGAACAGGCGACCGGGCTCGACGCGGTCACCGGCCGACGGCTGATCCTCGGCAACGCCGACGTGCACCTGTCCTATGTGTGGACGGCCACCACCTCGCCGCTCTACAAGAACGCCGTGGGCGACGAGTGCGTCTACGTCGAGCGTGGGTCGGCTCTGGTCGAGACCCAGTTCGGGGCGCTCGAGGTCGCCGAGGGCGACTACGTCATCATTCCCCGGGCGACGATCCACCGCTGGGTGCTGCGCGAGGGCGAGCTGGCTCAGCTCTACTTCATCGAGGCCACCAGCCACATCGGCCCGCCGAAGCGTTACCTCTCCCGGTACGGCCAGTTCCTGGAACACTCCCCGTACTGTGAGCGCGACCTGCGCGGTCCCACCGAACCACTGCTGGCCGAGGGCACCGACGTCGACATCTACATCCGTCACCGCGGCCAGGGGCCGTCCGGCCTCTCGGGGACCATCCACACGTTGCCCCACCACCCCTTCGACGTCGTGGGCTGGGACGGATGCCTCTACCCCTACGTCTTCAACATCCGCGACTTCATGCCGATCACCGGCAAGGTGCACCAGCCGCCGCCCGTGCACCAGGTCTTCGAGGGCACCAACTTCGTGGTGTGCAACTTCGTCCCCCGCAAGGTGGACTACCACGAGCTGTCGGTCCCCGTCCCCTACTACCACTCAAACGTGGACTCCGACGAGGTCATGTTCTACGTCGACGGTGACTACGAGGCCCGCAAGGGCTCCGGCATCGGTAAGGGGTCGATCTCGCTTCATCCGGGCGGGCACCCCCACGGTCCCCAGCCCGGCGCGGTCGAGGCCTCCTTGGGCGTGCAGGCCGTCGACGAGACCGCCGTCATGGTCGACACCTTCCGCCCGCTTCTGCTGGGGGAGGGCGGCCGGGCCGCCGACGACGGCAAGTACGCAGGCTCATGGACCGGTGGCCGGTTCACACTCGGCCAGGGCTGAGCACCCGCGAGCCGGAGACAGACCGGAGACAGACCGGAGAGAGGACCCACAGTGCCGACACCTGCCGTCCCGGACACCTACCGGGCGTTCTTCGACGACGCGGCGACCTTCCCGCCCGGCCGAGCCCCGCTCGAGGACGCCGTTCGTGCCTACCTGGCTCGGCGCCCCACACCGCTGGCCGCCGCGGTCGGCCCCATGGTGCTGCCCGTCGCCGACCTGCCCGCGACCGCCGAACTCCTGGCCCGGATCGACCCCGGGGCCGCGCCCGTTCCGGTCTCGGCGGTGGTGCCACTCGGCGGGCTCACCGACGCCCACCGCGTCGCCACAGAGGTCGCGTCCCGGATCACGGTCACGGGTTGGGAGGTGAAAACGGCCTCGGACGACGACCTCCCCGCGCTCGTGGAGCGCGCGGGCCACGTCGTGGCCGAGGGACCCGCCGTATGGCTGGAACTGGTCGCCGACCAGATCGACGAGACGTCGCTGGCGATGCTGGGAAAACGGGGAGTGGGGCTGAAGTTCCGGACCGGGGGGCTCACCGCTGACCTCTTCCCCAGCGCGCACACGCTCGCCGAGGTGATCCAAGGTGCCGTGCGGGCCGGCGTACGGTTCAAGCTCACCGCCGGCCTGCACGAGGCACTCCGCTTCACCTCCACGGTGACCGGCCTCGACCACCACGGATTCCTCAACATCGCCGCCGCGACCGCGGCCGCCCGGGCCGGAGCCGACACGGCCGTCGTGGCGGCGCTGCTGGGGTCGACCGACGGCGGACAGCTGACGCCTCTCACGGAGGACGGGGCATGGCGTCGCTCCTTCACCTCATTCGGGACCTGCTCGATCGGTGAGCCGGTGGAGTCGCTCCAGCGGCTCGGCCTGCTCGATCCCGAGCTCCTTTCCGAAGCCTGACCGGCCCGCGCGCACACGACCGAACCCCACACAAGCACGATCGAAGGACCACGCCATGACGGAACGACCCACCACCGCCACCGAGCTCCTCGGTACCGAAGGCTTCGGAGCGGAGAATCTGCCCTACGGTTCCTGCCGCCCCGTGGGCAGCGTGACGAGCGGCCGGTTGGCCGTCCGTCTCGGCGACCACGCTCTGGACGTCACCAGCCTCCTCGACGGCGCGGGCCCCCTGACCCCGCGGGCCCGCGCCGCGGTGGAGGGACGCGCCAACCTCGACGCGCTGCTCGCCACCGACCACACGGTGTGGACCGAGGTGCGCGCCTGGCTCCGGGGAGTCGTCACGGACCCGGCCATGACCGGTACCGTGCGCGCCGCCGCGACCCCGCTCGCGGAGGTCGAGACGCTGATGCCGTTCACCGTCGCCGACTACGTCGACTTCTACGCCTCGGAGAACCACGCCTCGAACATCGGTCGGATGTTCCGCCCCGACGACGCCCCGCTGAAGCCGAACTGGAAGCATCTGCCCGTCGGTTACCACGGTCGGTCCTCCACCATCGTGGTCTCCGGCACCGACCTGCACCGGCCGAAGGGCCTCCGTCCGGAGAAGGACGCGGGCCCGAGCTTCGGCCCCTCCCGCCGGCTCGACATCGAGGCCGAGCTGGGGTTCGTCTGCGGCGGCTCCGCCCCACAGGGCGAGGTCTCCCTGAAATCGGCCGCGGAGGAGCACCTCTTCGGAGTGGTGCTCTTCAACGACTGGTCCGCCCGCGACATCCAGGCCTTCGAGTACGTTCCCCTCGGGCCCAACCTGGGCAAGTCCTTCGCCTCGAGTATCTCCGCCTGGGTGGTGCCCTGGGAGGCGCTGGGCTCGGCCCGGGTGCCTGCCCCGCCACGCGACGAGCCCCTCGCCCCCTACCTCGACGACACCCGGGCCGAGCCCTACGGCCTGGACATCGCATTGGAGGTCCTCATCGACGACCAGCGGGTCTCCACCCCACCCGCCAGCACCCTCTACTGGACCGCCCCACAGATGGTCGCGCACATGACCGTCAACAACGCCACCCTGCGCCCTGGCGACTTCCTCGGTTCCGGCACCGTCTCCGGGACCGAACCGGACCAGCGCGGCTCCCTCATCGAACTCACCTGGGGCGGCGCTCGGCCACTCACCGACGCCACCGGCGAGGACTACAGCTTCCTCCGCGACGGACAGAGGGTCACCCTCCGCGGCACCGCCCCCGGCCCGGACGGGAGTGTCATCAGCTTCGGCGAATGCACGGGGACGATCCTCCCCGCGACCTGACCTGGGGCGACCCCCTCGCTGTCAACCGACACACCCCATGTTGGTCACATGTGGCCCCCAGCGCACCCCTCCCCTCCGCCGAAAACGACGCGCCCAAGAACGGAGATCGCCACAGCGAAACAGGGGGAGACACCTGGCTGGCGGACAAGAGACGACTCACGCCTACGGAGCCGCCGTCCCGGGATCGTCGGGCGGAGGGTCCTGGAGGCGCTGGAGCTCGGCGTCGGAGTCGGGGGAGGGCGACGCCCCGGCGGTGGTGGCCTCGTCGGCGAGTTCCTCGGCGATCCGCCGTGAGGCCTCCTCCGCGTGGTCCAGTGTGGCCAGGGAGGTCTCGGTCCGCATCTCCGCGTCGCCGTAGGCGTTGCGAGCACGGCGAAGGAGCTCCGCCGCGGCGGTGATCTCGTCGATGTCGTTACGTTCCCGCGCCTGCCGTAGCACGACCTGAGCGTTCTCCACCGCCTGCTTGGCGTGCGCGAGCTGTTCCGCCGCCGCTGACAACATCTCGTAGGCCCGCAGGACGTCCCGACTGGCCGCGAGCGAGCGATGGACTTGTTCCTGCGCGGTGCGTTGGGAGCTCTGGCTGTGACGCATCCGCTCCACGTGCTCCAACCCGAAGTGCTCCGTCGACAGTCCGGTCGTGTTTCGCAGGACGCGGGAGAGCTGGTCGAGTGAGGCGTCGACCGCCTGCTGGAGGTCAGCGGCGTTGTCGGTGTGCCGCTGGTGGGCCGCCGCGAACTCCGCGTGGAGGGAGGCGAGCTGCCGGTGGGTCTCGCTGATCCGCCGGGAGGACTCTCGGACCTCGTGGGCACCGATGGTCTCGGGGAGCCCACGGAAGTGCGCCACCTCTTCTGTCATCCTCGTCGTGGCCTCGTTCAGGCGTGGGGTCATGCCCAACAGGTCCGTGGGTCCGAAATCGGGCGTGGGTTCCGCCTCGCCCCCGCCGCTGTCGCGGTTCTGGTCACCGGAGGGGGCGGATGCCTCGGTCCGTTCCTCGCCGCCGGACGGAGCCGCGGCCGGGGTGGCTCCCTCATCGGCCGGCGCGCAGTCGGGGGACGGGGTGGGCACGGGCGGAACGGGAGGGGGGAGCTGTTGCGACGCCGCTGGAGTGGGATCGGCGGGAGGCTCGGGAGGCGGCGGGGCGCTCGCACCGGCCTGGTTGGACGTGCCTGTCGCCGGAGGCGTCGAGGGTGTGCCCAACGGGGGCGGGACCACGCCGGGAGGCTCCGGCGCGGGGGTGCCTGCCCATCCGTCGAGCGAGGCCCGGTGGCGCAGCCAGTCCCGCACCTCGGGCGACTGCGGGGTGGGGGGGTTCGTCAGGGGGTTTAGAGCCTGCTCGCGTAGCCGCTCGGCTTTGGCGCTGTTCCAGTCCCTCTCGTCCCGGCGACGCTGGTGCCAATCCGCGTCCCGCTGTTCCTGCTCGCGCCGCCGAGCGGAGTCTCGCTTCTGTTCGTAGAAGTCGTCCTGGCGTCGGTACGCGGTGCGCAACGTGCGCGCCGCGGCCTCCAGCTCCAACTTCCGTGCCTTGATCTCGGAGATCTCCGCGTCCAGCGCGTCCGAGGCCTGCCGAACTTCCGCGAAGTCGCGGTGCTGCTCGTCCATGGCCCGCGGAGCCTGCCGACGCTGCTGTTTGCGCTCGGAGTTCTCCCGGTCGACGCGGTCCAACTCCGCCTTGGCCCGCTCCAGGTGTTCGGCCGCGGCGTCGCGACCCTCCCGCGCTCCTTCCAACTCCGCGTCGGTGCGCCGTCCGGCGGCGTGCTGCCGCTCGAACACCGTCAGCCGATGCTCCGCCGCGCGCAGGTCGCTGAGCGCTTTGGCGTGTGTGGAGCTGGCCTCTCCACGTCTGGCCAAATCCGCCTGGTTTCCCTCGTTGAGTCGCTCGAGGCGGTGGTGCAGGTCGTTGCGGTCCTCACGGGATCGCACGGTGCCCACTTCACGCAGGGCGTTCCACACGGCGGACTTCTGGTCGCCGAGTTCGACCTTGCGGCGTTCCAGGGCTCGGGCCTCCAGGTCCTTCTCGGTCAGTTGGGCGCTGAGCGTGGCGGGGACGTGGAACTCCTCCATGAAGGCAGCCAGGGCCTCTGGGCTGAACCGCCGCTCCTCCAATGCCGTCGCGATGAGTCCCGTCCAGTGCTCGGCGAGTTCCCCAGGCAGCAACGCCGGAAGGTCCTCCGGACCGCTCGGTCGGTGGGTCAGGGCCTTGACCGCGGAGTCCAGCCCGGACCTCACCTCCTCCTCGACACCGGGATCTCCCGAACCCCACATACGGATGAACCACCGCTGTACCTCGTACCAGGTGGCACCGTGGGGGTGCCACATCATGGCCACCAGGTACCGTGCGGCGGGTTCGGCGAGCTGTCGTGCGGAGTCGGGGTTTGTCACGGGAGCACACCTCGGCGGTTCGTTGCGCGGGCAGGGGTCGGTTGACCTCGCGCAGTTGGACGCCAGCGGCCGGAAACCGGTTCCCCGTCACTGGCCGCGGCGGAGTGTGTCACCCCTGCCACGCACGCCTCAGTCGCGAGGGCGGGGAACGCGCGTGGACCGCGAGACCTCGCTAGAGTGACGGCCATCCTCCGCGCCGGCCAGGAGCGGCCGACGTTACTCCCCCTGGAAGGATCTCCATCGTGAGCAGCCTCAGCGTCGCCACAGTCCCGTTCGACCTGATCGCGTCACCCGGATCCAACTGGACCGTCCCCACCGGCGCACCGCCGGCGACCTCACAGCGGGTGAGTGTCGTCGCCACCGCCGACAGCGACATCTTCGTCGACCCGGCGGGAGGGGTACCGCCACGCGTCAACGCCGTGACCCTGCTTGGCAGCCCTCCCGACGGCGACTTCCGCCTGTCCGCGCGGGTCGGTGTCGGGTTTCGGGCGAGCTTCGACGCCGGGTGCCTGCTGCTGTGGATCGACGAGACGCACTGGGCCAAGCTGTGCCTGGAATACTCGCCCCAGGGGCAGGCGATGATCGTGTCGGTCGTGTGTCGTGGGGTCGCCGACGACGCCAACGCCTTCGTCGTCGA
Source organism: Spiractinospora alimapuensis (assembly GCF_018437505.1). Taxonomy (NCBI): domain Bacteria; kingdom Bacillati; phylum Actinomycetota; class Actinomycetes; order Streptosporangiales; family Nocardiopsidaceae; genus Spiractinospora; species Spiractinospora alimapuensis. The sequence goes on from NZ_CP072467.1 coordinate 5,261,311, forward strand.
CAACAACGCCCCCGCCTGGTTGCGTATCTCGCGCAGCGGACGCGCCTACGCGTTCCACGCCTCCCTCGACGGCGTTGAGTGGAGCATGATCCGCTACTTCCACCTCGACGACCCCGACCACGCCGTGACCGTGGGCTTCGAGGCGCAATCCCCGTTGGCCGAGGGGTGCCAGGTCACCTTCGACGAGATCGCCTTCGCGCCGACCGCCCCCATCGACCTGCGCGACGGCTCCTGAACGACGCGCCCGGCGTTGACACGGCGTCGCGCTGGTGTGGGGCGGAGCCCACCCCACACCTCAGGCGCGACTACCGCTGGCCGACGGTCACCGACTCCGTCGTCCACGCCCGTGCCTGCTCGGTGAGGGTGACGCCGAGCCCGGGGCGGTCGGGGACGAGCATCCGTCCGTCCTTGGTCTCCAGTCGCTCGTTGAACAGGGGGTTCAACCAGTCGAAGTGCTCGACCCAGGTCTCACGTGGGTAGCAGGCGGCGAGGTGGAGGTGGATCTCCATGGCGAAGTGGGGGGCGAGGTCGAGGCCCTTCTGGTCGGCCAGGGTCATCAGGCGAAGGAACTGGGTGACGCCACCCACGCGCGGCGCGTCCGGCTGGATGATGTCACAGGCCCCGCCGTCGATGAGTCGTTCGTGTTCGGCGACGGACGCCAACATCTCGCCGGTGGCGATGGGGGTGTCCAGGGTGCGGGTGAGCCGGGCATGGCCCTCGACGTCGTAGGCGTCCAGCGGTTCCTCGATCCACACCAGGTTGAACTCGTCCAGCCGGTACCCCATCCGCAGCGCCGTGGCTCGGTCCCACTGCTGGTTGGCGTCCACCATGAGCGGTACGTCGTCACCGATCCGCTCCCGGACGCCACGCACCCGGCGGACGTCCTCGGCGTTGTCGGGCAGCCCCACCTTGATCTTGATGCCGCCGATGCCGTCCGCGAGTGACCGCTCCGCCCGGTCCGCCACCTCCGAGAGCGAGGCGTTCAGGAACCCGCCCGAGGTGTTGTAGGTCCGCACGGAGTCCCGGTACGCGCCGAGCAACTTGGCCAGCGGTAGACCAGCCCGCTTGGCCTTGAGGTCGTACAGCGCGACGTCGAACGCCGCGAGTGCCTGGGTGGCCAGGCCGGACCGCCCCACCGACGCTCCCGCCCACTGGAGCTTGGTCATCAGTCGTCCGATGTCGTTGGGGTCCTCACCGACGAGGTTCTCGACGACCTCGGCCGCGTGGGCGTACTGCGCCCGCCCACCGGCCCTCTTGGAGTAACTGAAGCCGAGCCCATGCCGGCCCTGTTCGGTGGTGACCTCGGCGAAGAGGAACACGACCTCCGTCATCGGCTTCTGCCGCCCGGTGAAGACCTTCGCGTCGGAGATCGCGGTACGCAGCGGCAGCGTGATCGAGGACAGCGTGACCTGGCGGATCGAGTCGGCGGGCATGAAAGGTCTCCTTCGTCGGTGATGGAGTGGCGGTCCGGGTGGGGAGGGAAACGGTCAGGGGGACTTCCCGTCGGAGCCGGCCGAGGTGTCCCGCGCCTCGACTTCCTGGTCGTCGGATGTGTCCGCGGTCACCGCGGTGTCCCCAGTGTCCCCGGAGCCCTGGGCGGGCTCGACGTCGACGGTGGAGCTGGTGGACGGGCCGGCCGAACCGGTGCTCGTCACCTGTGCGCCGAGCAGATCGGGACGCCGGGCGCGAAGGAACCGCAGCGCGATCGGCACGATCACCACGATCACGAAGAACACCAGCAGCGTCATCGCGATCGGACGGTCGGTGACCTGGCTGACGTCACCGTCGAACATGAGCAGCGAACGACGGAAGTTGTCCTCGAGCAGGGAACCGAGCACGAACGCCAACACCAGCGGCGCGGGGTCGAACCCGTACTTCTTCATCAGGTAGCCCAGCACACCGAAGACGATCACGACCAGCACCTCGAAGATGCGGTTGTTGATCGTGTAGGCGCCGATGCAGACGATCAGGACCACGATCGGGGCGAGAATGGATGAGCGTACGTAGAGGATCCGTACGAACAGCCCGATCAGCGGGATGGACAGCACCAGCAAGACCAGGTTCCCGATGTACATCGAGTTGATCACGCCCCAGAACAGCTCTGGGTCGGTCGCGACCAACTGGGGACCGGGGGTGATCCCCTGGATCAGGAGCGCCCCGAACATTACGGCCATGGTCGCGTTCGCGGGAATTCCGAGGGTCAACAGCGGAATGAACGAGGACGTGGCCGCCGCGTTGTTCGCCGTCTCCGGGCCGGCCACGCCTTGGATCGCGCCCTTGCCGAACGGGGTCGGCCCCTTGTTCAGGCGCTTCTCCACCCCGTAGGACGCCATCGCCGAGACGGTGGCACCACCGCCGGGCAGGAGCCCGAGGAGGAACCCGAGGACGACGCCGCGGCCGATCGGCGCCGCGGAACGCTTGGCGTCCGTGCGGGTTGGCAGCACCCTCTCCGTCTTGACGGGTTTGACGCCGCCGTTGCGGCGCCGTTCCAGGTTGTAGAGGATCTCGGCCAAGCCGAACACGCCCATGGCGATCGGGACGAACTGCAGGCCGTCGGTGAGCTCCAGGTTGCCGGCCGTGTAGCGCAGTTCGCCGGTGAAGCCGTCGCGCCCGATGGTGGCGAGCAGCAGACCGGCGGCCGCCGCGGCGAGCGCCTTGGGCAACGTTCCGTTGCTGATGGTGGCGACGAGCAGGATGCCCAGAAGTGTCAGTGCGGCGTACTCCGGCGGGCCGAACTGGAGGGCGAAGTCCGCGATGAGCGGTGCGACCAAGGTGAGGACGACGATCGAGACCGTGCCGCCGATGAAGGAGGCGATCGCACCGATGCCGAGGGCTTTTCCACCCTCACCCTTGCGGGACATGGGATAGCCCTCCAGCGCGGTGATCGCGGAGGAGGTCTCGCCGGGCAGTTTCAGCAGGACAGCGGTGACGGTCCCGCCGTAGATTCCGCCGTAGAAGATCCCGGCGAGCATGATGATCGCCGCGACCGGCTCCATGCCGTAGGTCAGGGGAAGTAGGACCGCGATGGTGGCGGCGGGGCCGAGGCCGGGCAGCACACCGATGACCATGCCGACCAGCACGCCGACCAGGCAGAACAGGAGGTTCTCAGGCTGGAGGACAACCTCGAACCCCGCGATGACGGGCGCGAAATCCATGGGAGAACGCCTTTCAGAGCGGGCCGGTCAGGAGAACAGGCGGGGAATCGGAACGGCCAGCCCGTAGACGAAGATCAGGTAGAAGACCGCGACGGTCACGGCCGAGATCGGGACCGACAGCAGGAGCCGCTCCCGTCCCAACACGCTCATCCAGAAGACCATCAGCACGAAGGATGGGATCTCGAAGCCGACCAGGGGCATCAGTTGGGCGGCCACGACGAGGCTGACCACGCCGGCGACCACTCCCCAGCCGTCCCTCGTGATCCGTTCGGCGTCGGTGAACGTGGCCGCCCGGACGGCGATGACCAGGCCGACCACGATGAGCACTCCGGAGACGATCGCCGGCCACGTGCCCGCCCGTGGCTGGGCGAGCGACCCGAAACCGAGGTCCAGGGCCACGATGAGCGCGCCGACGCCGACGAGGGCGATGACGACCCCGCAGAGCAGATTGGTCAGGTAGCCGGCCGGGGGAGCGGTGTCCGGGTCGGGTTCCCGCGCGTCGGAGACGTCGTCGACGGCGACCTCGTCGCCGCCGTCGATCGGGTCCTTGGCGGTGTGGCTGTCGGCGTCCCTCATTCCTCGGCCTGTCCGAGGTCGATGTCGTTGTCGTCGATCGCCCGTGCGTACTGTTCGGTCAGTTCGGTCCACTTCTCCTCGACCTCCTCACCCGAGATCTCCTCAGGGGTGAGGTAGTGGTCCTCGTTGAGCTGCTGGTACGCCTCCGTGCCGACGATTTCCTCGATCCCCGCGCGCAGGGTGTCGATGACCTCGTCCGGCGCGCCCGCGGGCATGGCGACGGCGCGGTACTGGGCGACGGGAACGTCGTAGCCCAACTCCAGCGCTGTGGGGACGTCCTCGAGGTACTCGTTGCGGTCGTCGGAGAAGACCATGATCGGCGTCACCGTGCCGGCGTCGATCTGCGGCATGGCCTCGCCGACCTGGATGGTGGAGACGTCGACCTGGCCGCCCATGACGGCGGTCAACGCGGGGGCGCCGCTGTCGAAGGGAACCTCGTTGCCGTCGATGTCGGCCTCGCCGAAGAAGAGCAGTTGCGCGAGTTGGCTTCCGGTGCCGATTCCGGTGGTGCCGTAGGTGAGGTCGCCGCTGGCGTCGACGAGGTCGTCGACCGTTTCGTAGCCGGAGTCGGGATTGGCGACCATGATGTAGTCGTCCCGGGACAAGCCCATGACGACGTCGAGATCGTCAAGGGTGACGGCTTCGTCTTCCGAGACGATTTGCGACGTGATCGTGATGAGCGAGGCGTTGAGCAACACGAGCTCGTAGCCGTCCGGGGACTGGTTGGCGACGTCCTGGGTCGCGATCGCGCCGTTGGCGCCGGGCTGGTTCTCCACGGGCATCGCCACACCGAGCGCGTCCTGCGACCCCTCGGAGACGGCGCGTGCGATGAGATCGGTGCTTCCCCCGGCCTCCTGCCCCACGGTGAGGGTGATGGGGCCGGTCGGGTATTCGTCGCCACCCGCGGTGCCGTCGGTGACGCCGCCGCACGCGGCGAGACTCAGTGTGAGACCGCCGCCGATGAGGACGGCGGACGGACGACGCGAGCGTGAGGACCAGAGCACGGGGCCTCCTGGATGAGTCGGGGATGTGCGGCTGGCTGCTGCGAAGCGCGTCGCACACGGGTGTGGGCGGTCCCACATCGATTCGGTTCTCTGAGGGTAGAGAACACGGGTTATACCTGTCTAAGCCACAATATGTATAGCCTGATACCTTCACGGCATAGCTGAGGAGGTCTTGGCATGTTGACCCTCGACCAGGCCCGCGCGTTCGTCGCCGTCGCGGAGGAGCTCCACTTCGGCCGGGCGGCGGAACGGCTGCACATGACGCAGCCACCCCTCAGTCGCCAGATCCAGAAGCTCGAGAAGAACCTCGGTGTCACCCTTTTCGTGCGGGGTCCTCGTGGCGTGAGTCTGACGGCGGCGGGAGAGGCGTTCCGCGACGAGTGCCGCCAACTGCTCGAGCGGGTGGAGCGGGCCCCGCGCCGAGCTCGGCTCATCGCCTCCGGTCGGGTGGGGCTGGTGCGGCTGGGCTACACCGCCGCGTCCGGCTTCAGCGTCCTCGGCCCGATGCTCGCCCGGATCAAGGAGGCCGCGTCCGACGTCAGCGTGGAGCTCCACGAGATGGTCTCCGCTCATCAGTTGGAGGCCCTGCACAGTGGAGCGATCGACCTCGGCCTGGCACGCCCACCGTTCCAACGCGAGGACGTGGAGTCGTCCCTGCTGCTGACGGAGGCCCTGATGGTGGCCGTGCCCACCGGCCATCCCTTCGCCCAACGGGGGACACCGGTGTCAGGCCGGGAGCTGCGGCACGAGGTCATGATCATGTACTCGGCCGTGCAGGCCCGCTACTTCCGGGACCTGGTGCTCGACCTGGTCGACGTCCGGCCGGATCAGGTGTCGCACACCGCGACCCAGATCCTCACGCTCGTCGCGCTGGTGGCCGCCGGGCACGGAGTGGCACTGGTCCCACAGTCCACCCAGCACCTGGGTATGCCCGGTGTGGAGATGGTGCCGCTGCGCGAGTCCCCGCCGGACGCGGTGCGATTGCACGCGATGTGGCTGTCGACGTCGACCAACCCGGCGCTGCACCATGTTCTCCCACTACTGCGGGAACCGATAGACGTCGCCTCAGTGATGCACTGAAGGTATCGGCGCATACGAAACATAGCTTGGACAGGCATCGCCGGGGTCCTTAGCGTGAGGGGCGTCCGCCCCCTTCCCGTGGAGGTCCCTCATGCCCGACTACAGTCCCGCCGAGCTCGCCGACGTTCTCAAGGACGGACTCCTGTCCTTCCCGATCACGCCATTCACCAAGGAGCTCGACGTGGACGAGGACCGGCTCGTCGCGCACCTGGAGTGGCAGTCCAGCTACGACATCGGCGGCCTGTTCATCGCGGGCGGTACCGGTGAGGGCTTCTCCCTCACCCCGGAGGAGCACCTCCAGGTCACCAGGACGGCGGTCACGACCGTCCGCGCGGGCGTGCCGGTGCTCAGCTCGGCCGGCGGGAACACCGCCCAGGCGGTGGCGCTCGCCCGTCAGGCGGAGGAGGTCGGCGCCGACGGTCTGCTCCTCCTGCCCCCCTACCTGACCGAGACGACGCAGGAGGGACTGCGCGCGCACGCGTCCAGCGTCCTGGCCGCCACGACGCTTCCCGTCATCCTCTACAACCGGGCCAACGCCGTCTACAGCGCCGACACGGTCTCCCAACTGGCGGACGCCCACCCCAACCTGATGGGGTTCAAGGACGGCAACGGCGACTTCGAGCAGCTCGCCCGTGTGGTCTCGGCCAACGGCGACCGGCTCTTCTACCTCGGTGGCCTCCCCACGGCCGAGACGTATGCCCTTCCCCTGCTGCACCTGGGGATGAGCACCTACTCCTCGGCCATGTTCAACTTCGTCCCGGAGTTCGCGCTGGCGTTCTACCGCGACGTCCGCGCCCAGGACCAGCAGGCGGTGCGGCGCAGGTTGACCGACTTCGTTCTGCCCTACCTCGACATCCGCGACTACGGCAAGGGGTACGGCGTGTCCATCATCAAGGCGGGCCTGCGTGCCGTCGGGCGCGACGCCGGCCCGGTGCGCCCACCCCTGCGTGACCTCTCCGCGGACGAGCAGCGCCAGTTGGACGCATTGGTCGCGAGCCTCACCACCTCCTGACCCGGCAGCCGGGCGAAACACAACGAATCCCCCCTCCACCGACGCAGGCACAGGGATCCACATGAGCACCGAGACCGACCCAACCCACCACTCGCTGGTCGCCGGGGAACCGCTGCCAGGTACCGGTGGCACGACCCGGGCCACCGACCCAGCCACGAACACCCCCTCCGGCCCCGAGTTCACCCTGCTCGGCGACGACCAGGTCGCCACGGCGACCCAGGCGGCGAGCGACGCGTTCCCCACCTACCGTGCGATCACCCCAGCGGCGCGTGCGGAGTTCCTGGCCACGACCGCCGAGCGCATCGACGACGCCGGCGACGACATCGTCGTCACGGCGATGCGCGAGACCGGCCTACCCGAGGCCCGACTCCGCGGCGAGCTCGCCCGTACGGTGAACCAGCTACGGCTCTTCGCCCGGGTCGCGCGCACCGGCGACCACCACGGCGTGCGCATCGAACCGGCCCTACCGCAACGCACCCCACTACCTCGCCCCGACCTGCGTCAACGCCAGGTACCACTGGGGCCCGTCGCCGTCTTCGGCGCCTCCAACTTCCCGCTGGCCTTCTCCGTCGCCGGGGGAGACACCGCCTCCGCGCTCGCCGCGGGCTGCCCCGTGGTGGTCAAGGCACACAACGCGCACCCGGCGACGAGCCTCCTGGTCGCCCACGCCGTGTCCACCGCGGTCGCCGAACACGACCTGCCGGCCGGCGTCTTCTCCCTCATCTACGGCCGTGGCGCCGATGTGGGGCAGACCCTCGTCGCCGACCCGCGCGTCGCCGCGGTGGGCTTCACCGGCTCGCGCGGCGGCGGAACCGCCCTCATGGCCACCGCGGCCGCCCGTCCGGTGCCGATCCCGGTCTACGCGGAGATGAGCTCGGTCAATCCGGTCTTCGTCCTTCCCTCCGCTGTCGCCGACGATCGGGCTGGTCTGGCCCAGGGCTTCGTGATCTCGCTCAACGGCTCGGCCGGCCAATTGTGCACGGCGCCCGGTCTCCTGTTCGTCCCCGAAGGGGCTGACGGTGACGACCTCGTCGACCAGGTCGCCACAGCGCTCGCCGACACCGACGGGCTGACGATGCTCACCCCGGGCATCCGCTCGGCCCGTACCGTCGGGGAGCGGCGGCTCGCCGCCGTCGACGGCGTCACCGAGATCGGTCGGGGCCGTGACGGGGCGACCGAGAACGCCCCGGCCCCCGCGGTGTACTCGACCGACGCGGACACCTTCACCACGACCGCCGAACTCTCCGAGGAGGTCTTCGGCGCGGTCTGTCTGGTCGTCCGGTATCGCTCCCTCGGTGAGCTGGCATCGGTGGCCGCCACCATCGAGGGCCAGCTCACCGCCACGCTCTGGTTCGACACCGACGTCGAGGCCGACCGCGACGACGTGCGACGACTGCTGGACGCGCTCGAACTGCGCGCGGGACGGATCCTGGTCAACGGGTGGCCCACCGGGGTGGACGTCGGCGACGCCATCGTCCACGGCGGCCCGTTCCCCGCGACCTCCGACGGCCGCTCCACCTCGGTCGGGACCCTGGCCATCGAACGATTCCTGCGCCCGGTGGTCTATCAGAACCTCCCCGCGCCGCTGCGGCCGGCGCCGGTCCAGGAGGATAACCCGTGGAACCTGACCCGACGCGTCGACGGCACCCACGTGGTGGCAGAACGGAGCGAGAACACATGAGCGCACCAGGACCCCGCGTCGAGAGCGTCGAGGTCGTGCCGGTGGCCGGCCACGACTCGATGCTCATGAACCTCTCCGGAGCGCACGGCCCGTACTTCACCCGCAACGTCGTCATCGTCACCGACGACGCCGGTCGTACCGGGCTGGGCGAGGTGCCCGGCGGCGAGAAGATCACCGCGACCCTGCGGGAGGCCGGGGAGTGGATCACCGGCCGACCCGTGGCCGTGTTCCGCTCCGCGCTGCGGGAGATCGCGGAGGCCTTCGCCGACCGCGACTCCGGTGGCCGCGGCCAGCAGACGTTCGACCAGCGCACCACCGTCCACACGGTCACCGGCCTGGAGTCCGCGCTGCTGGACCTCCACGGCCAGCACCTGGGGGTCCCGGTCGCCGAACTGCTCGGAGCCGGACAACAGCGCACCAGTGTTCCCGTCCTCGGTTACCTCTTCTTCGTCGGCAATCCCGACGCCACCGATCTGCCCTACCTGCGCGAGGACACGGGGGACGCCTGGGAGCGCCGCCGCAGGGAGGAGGCCATGGACACCGCCGGTGTCGTCGAGCTGGCCCACGCCGCCCAGGATCGGTACGGCTTCCGCGACTTCAAGCTCAAGGGTGGCGTGCTCGCGGGCGACGCCGAGGTCGACGTGGTCACGGCCCTGCACCAGGAGTTCCCCGACTCGAGGATCACGCTCGACCCCAACGGCGGATGGCTCCTGGACGAGGCGGTCGAGTACGGCCGTCGTATGCGCGGTGTCGTGGCCTACGCGGAGGACCCCTGCGGAGCGGAGAACGGGTACTCCGCCCGTGAGGTGATGGCGGAGTTCAGACGGGCGACCGGACTGCCCACGGCGACCAACATGTGCGCGACCGACTGGCGGGAGATGGCGCACGCGGTCCGCACCAACGCCGTCGACATCCCCCTGGCCGACCCCCACTTCTGGACCATGGCCGGATCGGTCCGCGTCGCCCAGCTCTGCCACGACTTCGGACTGACCTGGGGCTCACACTCCAACAACCATTTCGACATCTCCCTGGCCATGTTCACCCAGGTGGGAGCAGCCGCTCCCGGCGATATCACCGCCCTGGACACCCACTGGATCTGGCAGGACGGCCAGGGCCTCACCCAGTCCCCACCCCGGATCCGCGACGGCGCCATCGCCGTCCCCGACACCCCCGGCCTCGGAGTGACCCTGGACCGCGCCCGTCTCGACGAGGCCCACGACCTCTACGTCCGTGAGGGTCTCGGCGCCCGCGACGACGCTGTGGCGATGCGGTACCTGATCCCCGGCTGGACCTTCGACCCGAAACGCCCGTGCATGGTCCGATAGGTCTCCCCGCCACGTCGGGGCGGAGCCGCGGTACGGGCGGCCCCGACGTCGGTGGCGGGTGGTGTTCGAACGGTCGCGCGACGGTCGCGCATTCGGATCCACCGCTCGCCGAGCGTGTCCAGGTTCCTGTCGGTGTTGGGTCCAGGCCGAACGGAGCCTGGCCGAAGCCGCCGCTTTCGGCCCGCTTTCGTGGTGTCCGTGCGTCTGGACCGATCCCGCGTGGTGGTGCACGGTAGGCCCGTTCACGGCGAGGTTCGGTGGTTCCGTGGATGGGGTCGGCCGAACGGCATGGGGCGGGATATCCCGTTTGGCCGAGGCGTGCGAGGGGTCGTGTGCCGCAGTCTGTCGGGCATGGACACCACATCCGGGCAGCCCGCGGGTGACCCGACACGGGAACACGGGGCAGGGCCGGTATCGCCCCCCGAACCGGCCCTGACACCCCCACCCCGGCTACTGCTTCTGGACGTGCTGCGCGGAGTCGCGATCCTTGGCACGCTCGCGATGAACATCCACTCCTTCGACCTCTCGTCGGGCGAGGGGAACCAGTGGGTGCACGACGCCAGGATCGTGTTGGTGAGTGGTTCGTTCTACTCCCTGCTCGCCCTGATGTTCGGAGTTGGACTGGCGGTCCAGTTCCGCTCCGCGCGGGCCTCCGGCCGACGGTGGCCGGGGAAGCAGCCATGGCGCGCGGTCCTTCTCCTCGTCGAGGGGACCCTGCACGTGGTGCTGGTGTTCGCCTTGGACGTACTCATGGGCTACGCGGTCGCCGCGCTGCTCGTCATATGGCTGTTGGGTCGCTCGCAACGGGTCCGCACGGTGGTGATGTGGTCGGCCTTCGCCATCCACCTGGCGCTCATGGCCTTCACCGTGGTGGTTCAGGCACTCCTGGCGCCCACGCCCCGGGAGGGTTCGGCCTCACCTCCGGTCGATGACCACTTCTCCGTGCTCTTCCGCGACGGCGCCTACCTCGACCAAGTCGCCTACCGTCTGACGAACTTCCTCAGCACTCGGGGCGAGGTCCTCTCGACTCTCCCCATGGTGGTGTTCCTGTTCCTGCTCGGGGTGCGCCTCTACCGTGCGGGTGTCTTCGACGACGATGACGCCGGCCGGCGGATCCGCGACCGGATGATGGCCTGGGGGTTCGGCCTGGGCCTGCCCCTGAACATCCTGGCCAGTCAGGTCGACCCACTCGGGCAGGCGGCGCGTTATCTCTTCCCCATCGTCCTGATCTTCGGCTACATCGGGCTCGCCGGGTGGCTCCTGCGCTGGGCACGACCGTCCGGGCAGATCATCCGATCTCTTCAAGCGGTGGGACTCACCGCTCTCACCTGCTACATCCTCCAGAACGTCCTGGCGTCCTGGCTCTTCTACGGCTGGGGGGCAGGGCTCGGCCAGCACCTCGAGGAACGGGGCATTCACGGCCTCACCCTCGACGCGTATCTCTTCGGGGCGTGGCTCGGGGTCAGCGTGCTGCTCGTCGCCGGATCGCGACTGTGGCTCCGCAATTTCCGTCGCGGCCCGATCGAAGCGGTCGGAGCCCGACTGATCGACCTCGTGCCACAGAGAAGCTTCCGATCGCCGGACCGCTCGAAGCCGAACGGCCACCCGCCGGGCCACCCGACCTAAGCCCTGCTCCCACAACCGGGGTCGAGTGGGCGGAACCGGTAAACGGAGGCGGTCGGCCGTCTCCTCCATGGAGTCGAGGGGCGCGAACACGATGCCCGGCGGTTGACCCCAGTCGCATGTTCCCGTGAGTGAAGCGGGGAGCGTCGCCATGGGAGAGGGAGGTGCTCGATCGTCAACAAGCACGGCGTCATTGGCATGACGAAGTCCGCGGCCCTCGACTACGCGAATCGGGGAATGGTGAAGAAGCTAGGATTCACCCTCCGCTGGAGGGGCGAGCAGCCCGCGCCGGTAGGCCGGCGCCAGGTGGTAGGGCACCCGGAACGACCGGTTGTTGATCGCGATGGTGATCAGCGCGGGGCGCTCGGCCTTCCACGTGGACCTGCGCTTGCGGGTGTTGGCCCGCGACGTCTTTCGCTTCGGGACGGCCACTGCTCTCTTCTCCTTACCGATGGTGGGCGGATGGTCAGCGTTCCGCGCGGAGCTCCACGGGACGCCGTCCGCTGGCGGGCTACCAGCTGGACTTCGTGATTCCGGGGAGTTCTCCGCGGTGGGCCATTTCGCGGAATCGGATTCGGGAGAGTCCGAACTGGCGTAGGTGCCCGCGTGGTCGGCCGTCGATGGCGTCGCGGTTGCGGATGCGGGTGGGGCTGGCGTCGCGGGGTTGGCGTCGCAGCTCGCGGCCAGCGGCTTCGCGCTCGTCGACGGTGCTTCGGGGGTCGCTGATGACGCGTTTCAGTTCGGCCCGCCGCTCGGCGTGGCGAGCCACGACCCGCTTTCGGTGCTCGTTGCGGGCGATCTTGCTTTTCTTGGCCATCTCAGACTCGTTCTCCTCGGGCGCGGATGTCGGCGACCACGCGCTCGATGCCCTTGACGTCGATCACCTTCATGCCTTTCGCGCTTACCCGTAGCCGAACGTGACGGTTCTCGCTGGCCAACCAGTAGCGCTTGCGCTGAACGTTGGGGTCGAACCGTCGTCTGGCCCGGCGGTGGGAGTGCGAGATCGAGTTGCCGAAGGCGGGGGCCTTTCCGGTCACCTGGCATACGCGTGACATGTGTGTCCTTTCCTCATCGGGGCTTTGTCGCCATGTGGTCAGGGCCGGCCGCGCGCGGCCGGTGTGGCGGGGTAGGGCAGGAGTGCCATCTCACGGGCGTTCTTGACGGCCTTCTCGAGGAGGCGCTGCTGACGAGCCGTGACCCGGGTGACTCGCCGGCTGCGGATCTTGCCTCGGTCGGAGATGAACCTGCGGAGTAGATCGATGTCCTTGTAGTCGACACGGTCCCGTTCCCCGAGGGGGCTGGCGAACCCGGCCCGACTGTTCGAGTGTCGTGATGGCGAAGCCATGACCACCTCACAATAGCAATGATAATCATTTTCATTATAGGCATGCGTGGCCGTGCCCATGCGGTGGGATCGCCCCGGGGGTCTGCGTGACAACGCCGTCAGGCGCGAACCCCAATCGGTGGACTCAGTGACACCAGCGCGACGATCATCGAGCGGGCCCAAGCGGCAGGGAGCGATGTCGTGCGGCGGAACGGGCAAGGGTCAGGGTCACGCTGGCCCTGCGTCCACGGGGCTGTCGATCAGACGGCTCCACGAGGTCCGCGCGTGGCTCGAGGCTCGCGTTCCGACGACGAGACGCGCAGGGGCATCGCCGAGGACACGACCGTCTGGGTGGCGACGAGGGGGTGAGCCGACCCCCAGAGGGCAGCCGCCCGCGCGTTCAGTGAGGCCCGCGCCATCGGTGCACGTGCCGTCCAACCAGGTTCTCGTATCCCGGGTCGGGACGGTGTGCGATCGAACCATCGCTGGACGCGGGTTCACATGCTTCCAAGCATGGCGCACCCGGCAGGATTCGAACCTGCGGCCGACAGATTAGAAGTCTGTTGCTCTATCCACTGAGCTACGGGTGCTCGCGGCTCCGTCAGTGTAGAACATCAGGGCGTCGTTTGGGGGTCGGCCGCGGGGTGTGGGGGTCGTGGAGTGACTCGTTCACCAGCAGAACAACGCTGCGAAGTGAACCAGCATGGTGGTGATCGCGACCATCGTCATCAGTCTCACCCCCTGTGCTGCCCTGACGGCACTCAGACCGCCTTGTGGCGTTATGTGCCCTAATGATAACTCTGTGTAGGTATAGGTGGGGTGTGGGGTGGTTCAGGAGATCGTCTAGCGTTGACACTCGTGAATGGTGGAGCGCATGCGGCGGGGATCGCCGCGGGGATGGGGTTGGACGCGGCCGTCGGGGACCCCCGGCGAGGGCACCCGGTGGCGGTGTACGGTCACGCGGTCTCGCGGCTGGAACACGCGATCTACGCGCCCACGCGGCGGCGCGGGGTTCTTTTCACCCTGATGGCCACGGTTCCCGTGGTCGCCACGGCCGTGGTCGCGCAGCGGGTGGCCCGGGACCTCCCGGTGGCCACGATCGCCCTCACCGCGGCGGCGACCTGGGCCGTGGTGGGTGGCCGCACGCTGCACCGTGAGGCCGAGCTGATGGCCGACGCCTTGGAGGACGGTGACCTGGAGCGGGCCCGGGCACGGCTACCGCACCTGTGTGGCCGCGACCCCGCCACCCTCGACGCCACGGGTCTGGCGCGGGCCACGGTGGAGTCGGTCGCGGAGAACACCTCCGACGCCGTGGTCGCGCCCCTGTTCTGGGGCGGCTTGGCCGGTCTTCCCGGGCTTCTCGGTTACCGCGCCGTCAACACCCTGGACGCGATGGTGGGCCACCGTTCGTCCTGCTACGAGAACTTCGGCTGGGCCTCCGCCCGACTCGACGACCTCGCCAACCACGTTCCCGCCCGCCTCACCGCTACGCTCGCCACCCTCGCCAGCCCCGCGGTCGGGCGAACCCCCTCCCACGTGCTTCGCACCTGGGCGCGGGACGGCGACCAGCATCCCAGTCCCAACGCGGGCCAATGCGAGTCCGCGTTCGCCGGCGCGCTGGGAGTACGGCTCGGCGGGAAGAACGTCTACGGCGAACGGGTGGAACACCGCCCCGAACTCGGTGACGGCCCCCCACCCGGCGTCGGCGACATCCGACGCGCGGTGCGCCTCGCGCGGTGGGTCGGTGTCGGGGCCGGCGCGGTGGCGGCGGCGATGGCATGGGCGAAGGGAAGGCGCGGTGGGGCTGGATCTCCCCACCCCGGACGTCAGTCGCTGTAGCTGTCCAACGCGGCCTCCCGCTCAGCGGTGAGACCGGTCCAGTCCTCACTGGGCGCCGCCCACGCCACGGACACGTTGTCGCCGTTGGCGAGGGTGAAGTTTCGGCTCAGCATGTGCCGCCGTTCTCCACCCGAGCTCGTCCACTCGAACTCCCACTCCGCGACCGAGGTGTGGTCGCCCGGGACGCTGTCGGTGACGTCGGCCACGCGGATCCGCTCGTAGCCGGGCAGGCGACCGCTCGCGATGGTCTCGGACTCGTTCTGCTCCACGTGGGCCAGTTGGTCACTCATGGGGTGCGGTGTGGAGTCGATCTGTAGGAACGTTCCGGTCCGCGGTCCGTTGTAGTAGATGCTGGAGCCGTCGACGCGGCGTGTCCACCCGTCGGGAACCGCGATCTGGAACCCGTCGGGATCGTTGACGAGCTCCACACCGGGGACGTCGGCGACGTCCGGGGTCGGCTCGACATCGTGGTCGTCCTCGGGCTGGTCGTCCTCCTCGACCGGGTCGGCGTCGTCGGGGCCGGGCGCGTCGTCCTCGCTGGGTGAGGCGTCGTCGGCGGAGGCGTCCTGCCGCGCCGCCGCTGGGCTCGGTTCCTCGCCGCCGGTCGCGAAGACCACGATCGCCACCGCCACGACCAGTAACGCTCCGGTTCCGAGCACCATCGCCACCAGTGGCCAGGACAGGCGAGAGCGCCGAGGGGTCGGTGCCGGCCCACTCGGGGCGACCAGCGTCCCCGTCTCCTGGCCCGACGGGGCGAAGACCGAGGTGGGTGTGGCGCCAGCCGGTGTGGCGACGGCCGGTGCGCTTGGTGGCTGGTCGTTGACCACCGTGGGCGCGTCCGTAGCCGGGACGGCAGAGGCCGCCGCACCGGACGCCTGTGGGGGCGTGGCGCCTCCTGGTCCGGACGGATCCAACAAGGCCCGGGCCTGTTCGGCGGTCATGCGCTGGGCGGGTTCCTTGCGCAACAACCCCGCGACGAGTGCGGGTAACGACCCCTCGGCGTGGATGGGGGCGGGTTCCTCCGACAACGCGGCACGCACCGTCTCCTCGGCGGTCGCGCGTTGGAACGGCCCGACCCCTTGGACGGCGTAGTAGGTCGTCGCGCCCAGCGACCACAGGTCACTCGCGGGTGTGGCCGGCACGAAGTGGAGCCGTTCGGGCGCGATGTAGCCCGGCGAACCGACGACGCCGGAGGTGCCGGTGAGGTCACTGGCGCCGGAGACCTGGGCGATTCCGAAGTCGGTCAGCACCGCGCGACCGGACTCGGTGATCATCACGTTGGCCGGCTTCACGTCGCGGTGGACGATACCCAGCCGGTGCGCCGTGACCAGCGCGTCCAGCAGCTCGCCCACCCACCGGGCCACGTTCCGCGCGGCCACGGGGCCGTCACTCTGGACGAGGTCCCGCAGGGACCGCCCGCTGAGGAACTCCATGACGATCCACGGACGCCCGTCGTGCTCCACGACGTCGTGCACGGAGACGATGCCGGGGTGGCTCCCCATGGCCGCGGCCCGCGCCTCGCGCTCCATGCGGGTGGCGAGCCGGGCGCGCTCGTCGGCAGCCATGCCGGCCGGGAGCAGCAACTCCTTCACCGCGACGGTGCGGTCGAGCCGCGTATCGTGGGCACGCCAGACCCGCCCCATGCCACCGCGGCCCAGCTCCTCGGTCAAGCGGTATCGGTCACCGACCACCCGCTCGACTCGCTGTGACGCTTCGTCAGCGTTCGAGTCGTCCGTACCCACCCGGGCTCCTCTCAGGAGTACGGGGCCGCCCCCCACCAGCTTGACCGCACTCACATTAGGGTGAGTGGCCGCACGGCGCCACAGGCACCGGAACGCGTACTCGGGCGGTACGAAGAGTGACGGAGGAAGAGTGGGGGACGTCCACCCAATGTGGAACGAGTCTAACCAGAACGGTACACACGGTGCTTTACTGGTCGCCGGTACGACCTCCGACGCCGGAAAGAGCGCCGTCGTGGCGGGGCTGTGCCGTTGGCTGCGGCGCCGCGGCGTCAAGGTCGCGCCGTTCAAGGCCCAGAACATGTCACTCAACTCGGTCGTCACACCTGACGGCGCCGAGATCGGCCGCGCGCAGGCGATGCAGGCCGCCGCGTGCGAGATCGAACCCACGGCGGCGATGAACCCCGTCCTGCTCAAGCCCGGCAGCGACCGCAGCAGCCAGGTCGTCGTCCGCGGCCGGGCCATCGGCGAGGCGGACGCCACCACCTACCACGACTACCGTGCCCGGCTTCGTGACGTCGCCGTGGAGAGCCTCGCCGAACTCCGCCGGGACCACGAGGTCGTCATCTGTGAGGGCGCGGGCAGCCCCGCGGAGATCAACCTGCGTGCCGGGGACATCGCCAACATGGGCCTCGCCCGGGCCGCCGGCCTCCCCACGGTCGTGGTCGGCGACATCGACCGCGGGGGTGTGTTCGCCGCACTCTACGGAACCCAAGCCCTCCTCGACCCCGAGGACCAGGCCCACATCGCGGGCTACATCATCAACAAGTTTCGCGGCGCGCCCGAACTCCTCGCCCCCGGCCTCGACATGTTGCGAGGCCACACCGGCCGCCCCGTGCTCGGCGTGCTGCCCTGGCTGAACGGGCTCTGGCTGGACGCAGAGGACTCCCTCGCGCTCTCCGCGGACCGTGGCCCGACCCAACCCCCGGCCGGGGCTGAGTCCCTGCGCGTGGCGGTGGTGCGACTTCCCCGCATCAGCAACTTCACCGACATCGACGCGCTGAGCGTGGAGCCCGGGGTCGACGTCCGCTTCGTGACCGCTCCCCACGAGCTGGACGGCGCGGACCTGGTCGTCCTGCCGGGGACCCGCGCCACCGTGGCCGATCTCGACTGGCTGCACGAGCGGGGACTGGCGGCGGCCCTACGGCGGCGCGCGGCGGAGCGACGCCCGATCCTGGGGATCTGCGGCGGCTACCAGATGCTCGCCCGCCACATCGACGACACCGTGGAGTCCCGCCGGGGCGGACGCGACGGCTTGGCGCTTCTCCCCACGACGGTCGCCTTCCAGCACGAGAAGATCCTGGGCCGCCCACTCGGTTCCGCCTACGACCACCCCGTCCGGGGCTACGAGATCCACCACGGACTCACCACCGTCCACGACGCGCCGGGCACCGACTCCGAGCCCTTCCTCGACGGCTGCCGCCAGGGCGCGGTGTTCGGCACCACCTGGCACGGCGCCCTGGAGAACGACGCCTTCCGCCGCGCCTTCCTCACCGACGTCGCCGGCCGAGCCACCCGCTCCTTCGTTCCCGCCCCCACCACCGACTTCGCCGCCGCCCGCGCCGCCCGCCTCGACGCCCTGGGCGACCTCGTCGAACATAACCTGGACACCGACGCGGTGTGGCGCCTCATCGAACAGGGGGCACCGTCTGGCCTGCCCACTATCGGCCCGCACGCCTGAGGCACGGAGCGGACCGGAGGACCGAGGGCGTGGTACGCGCCGGATGGGGCCAGCCCCCGCGCCTGGGGGAGAGGCTCGGCATCGGGGCGAACGACTGGAAGACCCTGGGCCTGCTCGAGCAGCACGGCCCGATGGCGGCCGGGGAGATCGCTCGGCTCTCCGTGCGGCGCCGACCTCCGTCACCGGAGTGCTCACGCGCCTGGAGCGGCGGGGATACGTACGGTGGCGCGAGGACGCGCGGGACGGGCGCCGTGTCGTCGTCGAACTCTCGGAGGGACCACGACGTCGCACCCAAACCCTGATCGCGACGACGACCGCCGCCTCGACCGGCTTCTGGATCGATTCACCCTGCCCGAGCTCGAGACGATCGCCGGGTTCCTGGAAGCCCACGCCCGGTTCCAGGCGGGGGCCACCGCCGACCTGAGCGCTCAGGAACCCGCCATCGACCGGATGTAGGCGAACTGGGTGTGCACCTGCTGTACCTGGGCCGCGTTGTGGATCGGGATCATCGTCACGTGGTAGTGCTCGTTGGAGCGCACCGTGACCTGGATCCCGCCCTGCACCGTGGTTTCCTTCGCCAACAGGAAGAACAGGCTGAACACGCAGACGAAGAAGAACCCGATCAGCGCCACCGCCAACGCCCAGCTCGGCAGCTTCTGGTGGTACTGAGTCATGTCGTTGATCGTCCACTGGCTGCCCGCGAGGGGGAACGTGGCCGACGGCGTGATCACCTCGTTCTGGGTGATGGTGATGTCCCCCAGTTGGGCGATGGGCGCTCCGCTCGGCTGGGCGGGGACCCCGCCGCCGGGGGGCAACGCCTGCCAGCCGCCGCTCTGCGGGTTGTACGGCTCGATCTGTCCATACCCGGGATCCCCGGGCTGGGGACCAGTCCCGAAGGGGTTCGCCGGATCGGCGCCGTAGGCGGGCTGGTCGGCGTTGTAGGGGTCGCCGTAGGGGTCCGGCGGTCCGGGGTAGCTCATGCAGAGGATTGTGACAGAAAACCCTGTGTTTCATGATCGCCTGGGTGTTCCCGAGTCCGGGAACCCGACGCGCCGCACCGTCCCAACATCCCGTCTGGGAGAATCAGCCGGGGCGAGCGCAGGAACCCGGTGGGAGTCCGGGGCGGTCCCGCCACTGTGTTCGGGGAGTGACCTCGCTGGGGTGTGCCACTGTCGCACGAGTGCGCGATGGGAAGGCCGTGGGGGAACAACGATCCGAGAGCCAGGACACTGCGCCGCGGACCACTAGTTTCTCGACCGGGGTCGTGGAGTGCCCCGAGGGAAGGATCGACACAACGTGGCAACCATCCTGTTGCTGTCCACCGCCGACACCGAACTGCTCGCGGCCCGGAGCGCCGACGTCGGCTACCGCACCGCCAACCCCGCCCGCCTCGACCCCCGGGACCTGCCCGCGTTGCTGGAGGGCGTGGACGTCGCGGTGCTACGCATCCTCGGCGGGCGCCGAGCCTGGCCCGACGGAACCGACGCGCTGCGCGCCAGCGGCGTCCCCCTGGTCGCCCTCGGCGGCGAGGCCGCGCCCGACGCCGACATGATCGAGCTGTCCACCGTCCCCGCCGGAGTCGCCACCCAGGCCCACACCTACCTCGCCGAGGGCGGCGTCGCGAACCTCCGTGAGATGGCGCGGTTCCTCTCCGACACCGTGCTGCTCACCGGAGAGGGGTTCGCCCCGCCCGAGCCCATGCCCGAGTTCGGCGTACACGGCCCCGAACCGGAGGTGACACCCGGGCGGCCCACCGTCGCCGTCGTGTTCTACCGGGCACACGAACTCTCCGGCAACACCGCGTTCGTCGACACCCTCTGCCGAGCGATCGACACCGCCGGCGGAACGCCACTGCCCGTCTTCACCGGCTCCCTACGCGGTGTCACCCAGGACACCCACCCGGAACTCTTCCAGATCCTGCGGCGCGCCGACGCCGTGATCACCACCGTCCTCGCCGCCGGAGGAAGCAGGCCCGCCGACGCGGTCGCGGGCGGCGAGGACGACTCCTGGGACGCCGGAGCGCTCGCCGCCCTCGACGTGCCCATCCTGCAGGGCATGGTCCTCACCACCAGCCGGGACGCCTGGGCGGCGTCCGACGCCGCGCTCACCCCGATGGACGCGGGAATGCAGGTCGCGATCCCCGAGTTCGACGGCCGCCTCATCACGGTCCCCTTCTCCTTCAAGGAGACGACCGAGGAGACCGGCGACATCCCCGTCTACGTCGCCGACCCCGAGCGCGCCGCCCGCGTGGCCGGCCTCGCCGTCGCCCACGCCCGCCTCCGTGGCGTCCCCACGCCGTCGCGCCGCCTCGCCATGGTGCTCTCCGCCTACCCCACCAAACACGCCCGAGTCGGCAACGCCGTCGGTCTCGACACCCCCGCCTCCGCCGTGCGTCTGCTGCGCGCCCTCGGCGAGCGCGGCTACGACCTCGGAACCGACGACGGCCTCTGGCGCGTCCCGGCCCCCGAGGAGGACCGCCGCGCCGACGACGGCGACCCGCTGATCCACACCCTCATCGCCGCCGGAGGTCACGACCAGGAGTGGCTCACCGAAGAGCAGCTTGAGCAGGCCGAGACCCGGGTTCCGCTGGCCGACTACCAACGCTGGTTCGCGGCGCTGCCCCAGCCCCTGCGCGACTCCGTCACCGCGGCCTGGGGGGAGCCTCCGGGCGAGCTCTACGTGACCGAGGGCACGCACGGGCCGGAGATCGTCATCGCGTCCCTGCGTTTCGGCAACGTGGTCTTCATGCTGCAGCCGCCGCGCGGCTTCGGCGAGAACCCCATCGCCATCTACCACGACCCCGAACTCGCCCCCTCGCACCACTACCTCGCCGCCTACCTGTGGTTGCAGACCGCCGTGGACGACGGCGGGTTCGGCGCCCACGCCGTCGTCCACGTGGGCAAGCACGGAACCCTGGAGTGGCTCCCCGGCAAGGGCATCGGGCTCGCCGCGGAGGACCCGCCGGACGCCGTGCTGGGCGACCTGCCGATGATCTACCCCTTCATCGTCAACGATCCCGGCGAGGGCACCCAGGCGAAGCGTCGCGCCCACGCCACCATCGTGGACCACCTGGTCCCGCCGATGGCCCGCGCCGACACCTACGGCGACATCGCCAAACTGGAGCAGCTCCTCGACGAGTACGCCCTCGTCAGTGACCTGGACCCCGACAAGGCCCCCACCCTGCGTGCCCAGATCTGGACTCTGATCAAGGCGGCCGAACTCCACCACGACCTCGACACCGACGCCATGCCCGACGATGAGGAGTTCGACGACTTCGTCATGCACGTCGACGGCTATCTGTGCGAGATCAAGGACGTGCAGATCCGCGACGGTCTGCACGTCCTCGGTGACGCCCCCGAGGGGGAGGCGCGCGTCAACCTGGTGCTGGCCGTGTTGCGCGCGGCCCAGATGTGGGGCAACAAGGCCGCCGCCCTCCCCGGCCTACGGGCCGTGATCGCGCGGAACTTCGGCCTCGACGAGCGCGAGCTGCTCGCCGAACCCGGCGTTCCGATCGCCGTCCCCGACGGGCTGACCCGCTTGGTCGACGGCCCCGCCCGCACCGCCTCCGACGCGATCGACCTCATCGACACCCTCGCCCGGCGCATGGTCACCACGATGGAGGAGGAGTCCTGGGCGGAGGAAGCGATCCCCGGCGTCGTCCGGACCGTCCTCGGTGACGACCTGGACGCGGCGCGGGAGGTGCTCGCGTTCGCGGTGACCGAGGTCGTTCCCCGGCTCGCCGGTACCGGTGGGGAACTCGACGCCGTGCTGCACGCCCTCGACGGTGGGCACATCCCCGCGGGCCCGTCGGGATCACCCACCCGCGGACTGGTCAACGTCCTGCCCACCGGCCGCAACTTCTACGCCGTGGACCCCAAGGCCGTCCCCTCGCGGAACTCCTGGGAGGTGGGCCAGGCCCTCGCCGACTCCCTCATCCGGCGCCACCTCGACGACACCGGGGAGTACCCGCGCTCGGTCGGCCTCACCGTGTGGGGAACCGCCGCCATGCGCACCCAGGGCGACGACGTCGCCGAGGTGCTCGCCCTGCTCGGCGTGCGCCCTCTGTGGGACGACGCGTCGCGCCGGGTCACCGGCTTCGAAGTGGTTCCGGTGGAGGAACTGGGCCGTCCCCGCGTGGACGTCACCCTGCGCATCTCCGGGTTCTTCCGGGACGCCTTCCCCCACGTGCTCGCCCTGATCGACGACGCCATCACCGCCGTGGCGGAACTCGACGAACCAGGGGAGGAGAACTTCCCCCGCGCCCACGCCCTCGCCGACCACGCCGACCACGGAGACTGGCGTCGTGCCACGACCCGCGTCTTCGGGTCCCGGCCCGGTGCCTACGGCGCCGGACTACTCCAGTTGATCGACTCCGGGAACTGGCGTGACGACGCCGACCTCGCCGAGGTGTACGCGTCGTGGGGCGGCTACGCCTACGGTCGCGGCATGGACGGCCGCGAGGCGCGGGCCGACATGGAGGCGTCGTTCCGTCGGATCTCGGTCGCCGCGAAGAACACCGACTCCCGTGAACACGACATCGCCGACTCCGACGACTACTACCAGTACCACGGCGGCATGGTCGCCATGGTGCGCTCGCTCAGTGGCGAGAGCCCCCGCGCGTACGTCGGCGACTCCGCCACCCCGGACTCCGTGCGCACCCGCAGTCTCGCCGAGGAGACCCGCCGGGTGTTCCGTTCGCGCGTGGTCAATCCGCGCTGGATCGGTGCCATGCGCGCCCACGGCTACAAGGGCGCCTTCGAGCTCGCCGCCACCGTCGACTACCTCTTCGGCTACGACGCGACCGCGGGTGTGGTCGACGACTGGATGTACGCCACGCTCGCCGAGACCTACGTCTTCGACGAGGAGAACCGGCGGTTCCTCTCCGAGGCCAATCCCTGGGCGTTGCGCGGTATGACCGAACGACTCCTCGAGGCCGCGGACCGGGGACTGTGGGGCGAACCCGACCCCGAGCTGCTCCAGCGTCTACGCGCCAGCTACCTGGAGTTGGAGGGGGAGCTGGAGGACGGCTGATCCCTTCCCGCCGACCGTCGACGGGACTACCATTTCCGGACACGCCCCGCGCAGCGAGTGCAGGGGCGTAACCGGACGGGAATGCCTCTAGTGATGGGTCGCTGGCGGACCGTGAACGCTGTTATGTGGATGGCCGAAACGCCTGTCCCGCGTGGCGGTCCGCGGGGTACGTTAGGGGTACCCGCTCAGACGGGAGGGCGATGCGATGCCGTGGTGGATTCTCTGGTTGATCGCTGCCGCAGCCCTGGGCGCCGCGGAGTTCCTCACCTTGACCCTGGCCTTCGGCCTGCTCGCCGTCGCCGCTCTGGTCGCGGCGATCGTCGCCGGGCTGGGGTTGCCGGTCGTCATTCAGACGTTGGCCTTCGCGTTGACCGCAGGCGCTGGACTGGCGATCGTGCGTCCGATCGCCAAACGGCACATGTCCCACCCACCGGTGATCCGTGAGGGCACCGACGCGCTCGTCGGCCGCCACGCGGTGGTCTTGGAGGAGGTCACCGCGGCCCACGGGCTCATCAAACTCTCCGGAGAGGAATGGTCTGCCCGCGCGTTGGACGACGCCCAGGTCATCCCGGAGGGAACACTCGTGGACGTGATGGAGATCGACGGCGCGACGGCCGTCGTGTACCCACGCGATGAACTACTTCGATAACCCTGCTGAATTGAGGCGAGGGAGAGATGCCCGACCTAATCGTTCCGATCGTCATCATCGCCGCGCTGGTGGTGTTCGCGGTGATGTCGACGGTGCGCGTCGTGCCACAGGCGCGTCGCTACAACGTCGAACGTTTCGGACGCTTCCGCACCACACTGCAACCGGGACTCAACTTCATCATCCCGATGGTGGATCGGATCAACACCCGGCTGGATATCCGGGAACAGGTTTTCTCCTCCCGGCCCCAGCCGGTCATCACCCAGGACAACCTGGTCGTCAACATAGACACGGTGCTCTACTACCAGATCACCGACCCACGGGCGGCTGCCTACGAGGTGGCCAACTACCTGCAGGCGATCGACCAGCTCACGGTCACCACCCTGCGTAACGTCATCGGCTCCATGGACCTGGAGCGCACGTTGACCTCCCGCGAGGAGATCAACATGCAGCTACGCACCGTCCTGGACGAGGCCACCGGCAAGTGGGGGATCCGAGTGAACCGGGTGGAGATCAAGGCGATCGACCCGCCGCCCACGATCAAGGAGGCGATGGAGAAGCAGATGCGGGCCGAGCGCGACAAGCGCGCCGCCATCCTGCACGCCGAAGGCGAGCGCCAGTCCCGCATCCTCACCGCGGAGGGAGCCCGCCAGCAGGCCATCCTGGAGGCCCAGGGTGACCAACAGGCCGCCATTCTCCGCGCCGACGGTGAGGCCAAGGCCGTGGAGCGCGTCTTCCAGGCCGTCCACACCAACAACGCCGACCCCAAGGTGCTGGCCTACAAGTACCTGGAGACCCTGCCCGAGATCGCCGGCGGCGAGAACAACACCTTCTGGGTCATCCCCGGCGAACTCACCCAGGCGGTCCGCACAGTCACCGACGCCTTCACCGGCGGGACGAAGGACGGCACGGGCGTCGCGCCGACCCCTCCCCAGTCCGAGACCGGGGACACCGAGTCGACGCAGGACGAGGAGGGAACCCCGGCACTCACCAGCGGAGCACCGTCCCTCGACGCCATGTCGGCCGCCGAACAGGCCCGAGAGGAAGCCGAGGCGGCCGTCAACCAGGCCAAGGCCGACGCCGAGGCCGCCACCCAGGGGAAGATGTCGGCCGAGGAGCCCGGCGAGTCGTGACGCCAGGCGCGGCGGGCGGCGCCCCCGTGCTCCCGGCCGGGCGGTCCCGTCCCAGGGAACGCACGGGGCGCGTCGCCTCCGCTCCTAGGTCAGCAGAAGCTTGCCCGTGGTCCGCCGTTCGGTGAGGTCGCGGTG
Organism: Spiractinospora alimapuensis; assembly: GCF_018437505.1. Classification (NCBI taxonomy): domain Bacteria; kingdom Bacillati; phylum Actinomycetota; class Actinomycetes; order Streptosporangiales; family Nocardiopsidaceae; genus Spiractinospora; species Spiractinospora alimapuensis. Next base: position 5,286,295 of record NZ_CP072467.1, read on the forward strand.
CGCCCCCGGTGCCTCGTCGAGGGGGTAGCGGCCACCGACTCGGACCTTGAGGTCGCCGCGTTGGATCAGGGCGAACAGTTCGGCAGATCGCTGGAGTAGTTCCTCGCGGGTCTCCACATAGTGCGCCAGGGTCGGGCGCGTGAGGAAGACCGAGCCGGCCTTGTTCAGGCGCTGGGGGTCGACCGGGGGAACCGGGCCGCTGGCCTGGCCGAAGATGGCGAGGACACCGCGCCGCCGCAGGCTGGTGAGACTGGCGTCGAACGTGGTGGCCCCGACGCCGTCGTACACGGCGGCGACCCCGGCGCCGTCGGTGATCTCCTGGACCTCCGGCCCGAAGTGCTCGTAGCCCAGGACGTGGTCGGCGCCCGCTTCGCGGGCCAGGGCCGCCTTGCTCTCCGTCGACGTCGTCCCGATGACACGGGCACCGGCGAGCTTCGCGAACTGCACCAACATCAGGCCCGCTCCGCCCGCCGCCGCGTGCACCAGCACGGTGTCGCCGGCCCGCACGGGGTAGGTGCTACGGGTGAGATAGTGGGCGGTCATCCCCTGCAGCATGCTGGCCGCGGCGTCCTCGGAGGTCACCCCGTCCGGGATCGGGATCGCGCGAGCGGCGGGGATCACGGCGCGGTCGGCGTAGGCGCCGGGGATCATCACCCACCCCACCCGGTCGCCCACCGCGACGTCCGTCACCTCGTCGCCCACCTCGGCCACGACGCCGGCCGCCTCCACCCCGGGAGTGAACGGAGTCGGCAGGGGATAGGCACCAGAACGCTGGTAGACGTCGATGAAATTCACCCCACGCGCCTGTACGTCGACCGCGATCTCTCCGGGGCCGGGACTCGGCGCGGGGACGTCCTCCACCCGCATGGCATCGGGACCACCCGGCTCATGGACCTGGATCGCGCGCATGGCTCACTCCGTTCACTGGCTGCGGGCCGCCCATCATAGAAGCTGGCATGGTGTGTTCCCCGCCCGACCCCTCTCTGCACGGCGGTTCAGTACCGTGTCCAGCCCGCGTTCAGAACCGTGGCCGCGGGAGTGTGTTTCCCGTCCAGCGAAACGTCCAGCCACGGCCCCGAGGGTGACTTCCGACAGGCCAGAGCAGTGCGACACGGGCACTGCGACAGTGTTGGAAGGAGACGCCATGACGGAGCAGTGGCTACACGCCCCGGTCGGGCTCAACGCCCAGCGGTGGGTGACGCGAGGCGGATGTCGGACGGTGCTGGTGATCGTGCACTCGGTGGCGTGCGCGCAACGACTGATGGACCCGGTCGGACTCCTCGGTGACGACACGCGGATCCAGGTGGTGTACACGATCGCGCCGTCGATCTTCTGCCGCGGGGTGGCCGAACGGCTGCGGGCGATGGACTGTGTGGTGATTCCGTGGGGGCAGGCCGAGCAGACGCCGTTCGACCTGGTGATCGCCGCCAGCTACTGGGGGATCGAGCGCGTGCACGGGCCCCTCGTCCTGCTGCCGCACGGCGCCGGATACGGCAAGTTCATGACCCCGACGTTGACCGGTGCCGCCCCCGCGCCGCGGTCGACATTCGGGTTGGACCGGCAACGGCTGGTACACGACGGCCGCGTCATCCCGTCCGTGCTGGTGTTGGCGCACGAGGAGGAACGCCGCAGGCTCGCCGCCACGTGTCCCGAGGCGCTGAGCCAGGCGGTGGTGGTGGGAGACCCCGTGGCCGACCGGCTGCGCGAGGGGTTGTCCCACCGGGGAGAGGCTCGCCGGGGCCTGGGCGTGGACGAGGACCAACGGCTCGTCGTCGTGGCCTCCACCTGGGGGAGACAGGCGCTGCTGGGGGCCCGCTTGGACGTCCTGTCCCGGGTCAGTCAGGAGGCGCTGGAGAGTGGGTGGCGTGTGGCGCTGTTGACCCACCCCAACGTGTACGCCACGCACGGCGGCTGGCAGGTGCGGTCCTGGCTGGCACACCTGAGGGAACTCGGCTTGCTCGTGGTGCCGACGGACGTCGACTTCACGGCGGTCCTGGCCGCCGCGGACGCCGTCGTGAGCGATCACGGATCCACCACCCTGTACGCGACGCTACTGGACCGGCCCATCATGGTGTGCCCCGACGGCGGGATCGACGTGGACCCCGGGTCGCCCATCGGTGCGGTGCTGGCCCAGGCGCCCCACATCGGGGAGTCGGGTCCGGTGCTGTCGCAGGTGGAATCACTGCTCGACACCTGGACCGCCAGCACCTGGGAGCCGGTCGCGGCCCGGATCTCCTCCCACCCCGGCGAGTTCGCCGCCCGCATGCGCCACACGCTCTACGAGCAGTTGTTCCTGCGGGAGCCCCCGTGGGAGGCCCGACTTCCCCGCGACCCGTTCTCGCTCACCGATCAAGGACGGGGAGGTGAGCGTCGTGACTGAGCGACGGAGCGTGGTGGTGGGGGTGGCCAGCCTGGGCGTCACACTCCCGGTGGAGCGGTTCCCCGTCCCGCCGGGATCCACGAGCTTTCCACAGTGGATGGAGGTTGGCGTGACAGGGGTGGGTGCCAACGTCGCCAAGGCGATGGCGATCCTCGGCGGCTCGGTGGAACTGTGCACCGTGCTCGGTGCCGATCCCGCCGGGTTGCTGATCGAGGCTGACCTGCGCGCCAGCGGGCTTCTCGGCGTGGGAACGGTCATCGGCCACGGCTCGTCCCTCGCCGTGAATATGACGTCGGCCGACGGGGCGCGCCGAACCTACTCCCATCACCACCCAGTGAACGAGCACGGCTACCCGATCGACTTGTTCGAACGCGTCATCTCCGACGCCGACCTGATCGCGTTCACCACGGCCGCCTTCACCCGCGAGCTCCTGGAGCCCGCACGCCGGACCAACGCGACGATCGCCGTGGACACCCAGGTAATCGCCGATGTCAGCAGCCCAAACCGCGCCGCCTGGCTGGACGTGGCCGACATCGTGTTCTGCTCCCATGAGAAACTGCCCTGCCCGCCGGTGGCCTGGATCCGGCACATCTTCGCGACTTATCCGGGCTGCCTGATCGCGACGATCGGATGCGGCGCCCGTGGGGCTGTCATGGGGCTTCGCGACGGGACTCTGGTACACGCCGCCACGCCACTGCCCCGGCCCCTGGTGAGCACCATCGGTGCCGGCGACACGCTCTTCGCCTCCTTCCTGCATGTGTGGCTCGGCATGGGAAACCCGGTGCAGGCGCTCGCGGACGCCGTGTTGCACGCGGCGTTCACGATCGGGGACCGGTTTCCCTCACGCGGGCACCTGTCGTCCGCTCAGCTCCGTGACCTGAGTCGCAGGCACTCAGTGGAGGTCGCGATCACGCGGTGGGACGGGAATCGTGACCACCGTGGACAGCCATCAACGCCCGAGGTGGAGCAATCGTTGTTCGATTCTGGTGGCGGGGGCTTGGGAGCCCATGGTTCGTAGGAGTTGGATCGCCGCTTGGTAGTGTTCGGCGGCCTCGGAGGTTCTGCCCTGGTGGGTGGCGAGGTCGCCGAGTGCTTCGTGGGCTTCGGCGCGACCCAGCATCGAGCCCCGTTGTCGTAGTACGGCGAGTTCGGTGCATAGTTTCGCCTTGGCGTCTTGGGAGTCAGCGTCCATGGTGGCGCGGGCCAGGGCGACGCGGGCTCGGCTCAGGTGGTTGGCGTCCTGCGTCGCCTCCAGGAGGTCGACCGCTTCGCGCAGCGGTGGGCGCGCGCGGGGGCCTTGGTCGGTCGCGATGAGTGCGCGACCCAGGCCCAGCAGGGTGATGGCGCGGTCGTGGGGTTTGTCGACGTCGTCGTGGATGGTGAGGGCGGTGGTGAGGTGCGTGATGGCCGTTTGGTGATCGTCCAGCCCGAGTGCGAGGAGTCCGCGGCGTTGGCGTACCTGGGATTGGCGCCAGCGGTCACCGAGTTGTCGCCAGGTGGTTTCGCTCTCGGTGAAGGCTCGGTCGGCGGCGTCGAGTTGGTGGAGAAACCCGTGGGCGAGGCCTCGTTTGCTGAGCAGGCGGGCGCGGGTGCGTTGGTCGGAGGTGACGCGGAGTGCGGGCTCGCACGCGCGGAGCCAGTTGGCGGCGTCCCTGTGGTGCAGGTAGAGCGGCCACATGCCTTCCGCGATGCCTACCGCGGAGGCGGAGTCTTCGCCGTGGGCGGCGTGGTCGGCGCAGGCGAGGAGCGCGTCGCGTTCGCGCACCAGCCATGCCAGGGCCTCGTCCGGGGCGGCGAAGGGGCCATGGCCTGGTCCCCGGTTGGCCACGTAGGGCCGAAGTACGTGATCGGCCGCCCGAGCCCACTCGGCGTAGGCGACGCAGAGGCGGTGGAGGGCGGCCACTCGCTCACCCTCCGGCTCATGCCTGCGTGCCATCGTGAGCGCGTGTAGGGCGATCAGGTCATGAAACCGATAACGACCCTCCACCTCGGTGAGCAGACTGGCCGCCACCAACGCGGTCAAGGCCCGCTCACTGACCTCAGCCTCAAGCCCCGTCAACGCCTGCGCAACCTCCACAGAGAAATCCGCACCGGGATGCCACGCCAACCGCCGGTACGCCAACCGAGTGTCCGCGTCCAGCGCGTCATAGGACAAATCGAACGCCGCCTGCACCGAGACCTCCTCACCGCTGAGGACCGACAACCGGCGCCGTCGTCCCTCAAGATCGGCCGCGACCGCGAGGAGGGGACGGCCGCTCGCGGCCTGAACCGCCACCGAGCTCACTGCGATCGGGAGGCCGCCGCACAGAAACGCCACACGCTCCGTCGCTGGCACATCGGTGTGGGCTCCGAGGTCATCACTGATCAGGCGTAGGAGTTGCGCCGCATCGGGCACGCTCAGAGGCCCCAGATGCAGGTAGCGCGCACCGTCCATCACGAGTCCACCGAGCCGGCGTCGTGAGGTCACCACGACGACGTGCCTGCCCGCCCCCGGCAGGAGGGCACGCGCTTGGGCCGCTGAGTGAGCGTTGTCGAGCAGGATGGCATGGCGCTGCCCTGCCGTGGCCGAACGCCACCACGCCGCACGTGACGCGAACTCGGGGGGAATCGCTGCCGGTGGCACACCCAGAGCACACAGGAAGTGGGCTAGCACCTCTGTCGGGCGTACAGGTTCTCCGGAGGAAAACCCGCGCAGATCGACATAGAAGTGTCCATCGACATCGTCGAGACGGTGCAAGAAGCGCAAGGCCAACCCGGTTTTCCCCACCCCGCCCAGGCCCGCAACACACAATAGCGACGGATGGTCGCCGGACGCGCTTGTGGCGGTGACACGACCCATTTCGGCAAGTTCGCTCCGCCGGTTGACAAAGTGGGGCGAGACAGCAGGTAGCTGGTGCGGGCGCCGAATCGGGGGCGCCGGGAACACATTGACATCACCGTGCACGGCCCCCGCTTGAACCGATGTTCCGTACACCGGGTTGTCGATCGAGTTCGCAACGGGGGGCGGGGCAGCGGGATGGTTACGTCCTGGGCATTGTCCTTGCATACTCAGCGTCACCGACCCTCAGCGCTTGAATAAGGAACCTACCCAAATCCCGCGAAGATCGTGTTTTTGGGTGGGTGGATTGTGCGCGAGGTGACGGTGAGGAGCGGAGCGAAAAAAGAGGCTGCGCTTGTGGCACAGCCTTGCCCAACTAGGCCGTGTTTTTTGGAAGGTCTGCGGGGTGGGCGGGGTCTTTGGAACTCTTGGTCTCATGGTTCGACGCCATGAACTCACCGACGAGGAATGGGCTTTGCTCGCCCCGCTCATGCCCGCCCACCCCCACAAAGGAAAGCGGTGGGCCGACCACCGCAAGGTCATCAACGCGATCCTGTTCAGAACCCGCACCGGGATCCCCTGGCGGGATCTGCCCGAGCGGTACGGGCCCTGGGAGACCGCCGCCGGGCGGCACCGCCGCTGGTCACTGGACGGGACCTGGGACAGGATCGCCGAACGGCTGCGTATCGACGCCGCCACCGGCGAGGCCCTCGAGGTCGGCATCGACTCCACCACCGTGCGCGCCCACCACCACGCCGCCGGCGCCACAAAAAAGGGGAAACGGCCCGGAACGAACCGGACGGATCCGAAGCACTGGGACGCTCCCGGGGAGGACTGACCACCAAAATTCACCTGATCGCCGACAACCGTCGCCGCCCCTTGGCCATCGCCACCAGCCCCGGCCAACGCGGGGACACCCGCATGTTCGAGCCGCTAATGGCCGCGCTACGGCTACCGCGCAGCGCCGGCCGCTCACGGACTCGCCCAGACCGTCTACTGGCAGACAAGGCCTACTCCTCATCAGCGATCCGGGCCCACCTGCGCAGACGAGGCATCCGGGCGACCATCGCCCAACCCCACGACCAAAGCGCCAACCGCAAACGCAAAGGAGCCAAAGGCGGCAGACCCCCAGCCTTCGACCGGGACACCTACCGAAACCGCAACACCGTCGAACGATCCATCAACCTACCCAAACAAAACCGAGCAGTCGCGACCAGATACGACAAACGCGCCGCGATCTACGACGGAACGGTTCAACTCGCCTCCATCCGGATCTGGCTCCGCGACCTCACCCGTTCAAAAAACACGACCTAGCGGTTGGCGGTGATCAAGTTCTGTTCAGGTGACGGATTGGATGAGGGTCAGGATGTGGACCCATCCAAACGCAACCGCGTCGGGGAGGTGAGGTGGAGGCATGATCAATTTATTGATTCCTGTTCATTTGATGGATGGATGCGTGGGATTGCAACGGTAGGGGGCGGCGATGGTTAATATTCGACCGCCTTCGTCCCGCCTCCACCCCAGATCATTGCATAGCCAAAAGCCTATCGCGAACGCGATATGTAGGGATATTGGGGGGTTTCGACCTAGACGATCCGAATGAGGCTCTCGATCAGCGCGCGTACATAGGCGACCTCTGGAGAGTCGAGGTCAAGGTACTGCCGTTCCGCGATCTCGAGAGTGGTTCTCGCCGCGCGCCGGGCTCCCTGGTCGATCAACACTTGTCCCAGGAGCGTGAGGGATTGCGCGCGTTCATTGGTCAAGGCGAAGCGCTCCGCGTCGCTCAACGCCGCTGACGCGAGGTCGTGGGCGAGCGTCAGATTCCCGCGACGGTGTTCCACGGATCCGAGCCCGATCCTGCACTCAACGTGTGCTACCGGATTGACATACGTCGCGCAGAGAACTCGACACTGGGTGAAATATGTTTCAGCCTCATCGAGGTGATCTTGATTGAGATAAAGGCGGCCGATATTACTCAATGCCATGGCCTCGGTCCACGGGTCGCTGACCTCGCGGTGGATCTCCAGCGCTGTACCGAAATGAGCCAGCGCCTCCTGGTGTTTCCCGCGATAGGACAATACCTCGGCGAGATTGCCGAGGATGACCCCTTCGCGGCGCCGGTCTCCGAGTTCCCGCGCCCCCGCGAGGGCCTCGTGACACAGCGCCGTCGACTCGCGATGATATCCGAGGGACTGCAGCGCGCCCGCGAGATGGGTCTTTGTGGTGACTATGGCGCTCACATCACCCAGCCGTTCCTGGATCCGCAGAGCTTCGCTGTGTGCGGCGATGGCGTCGTGGAAGGCGCCGGATCGAAAGTGACAGGCGCCGCGTCGATCCATGCTCAGCGCGATGCCCCGCTCATCGCCAACGCGCTCGAAGAGCTCTTGGGCCCGTTTATGCAGCTCGACTCCTGCCGCGTGCCGTCCGGTGACGAATGCGATCACACCTTGCTGGTCGAGCGCCCGCGCCTCGCCCTCGATGTCGCCCGCGTTCTGCCACAGTCGTCGTGCGGTGCTGACTCGCTCGTCCGCCTCCCGCACCGCGCCGGAGCGCCACAGCGCTCGTGCCAGCTCGTAGTTGGCCTGGGCGACGTCGCGCTCCTCCCCCCGGGCCTGCCAGATGTCCAGGGCTTGGCGATGCAGGTCGACGCGCACGTCCCAGGGGCCGTGCGCGTCGATGTGCTCGGCGATCGCGTGGGTCAGGGCCGCGGCGTACCAGGCGTGGGGCCCCTGAGCGGCGTGGCCGATGACCGCGAGCACGGCGGGGATTCGCGTGGACAGCCAGGCGAACGCGGCGTCCCGTGATGTCAGCGGATGTGCCTCTGTGCTCGCGGCGGGAGCCAGCAGGTGTTCCTGTCGCATTCGGTGTGGATAGAGCGTCCGATCGGCGTGGGAGCAACCGCGCAGGTAGGCGTCCAGCATGCGCAGTGTCGCGCTCTCCCGTTCCGGAGCCGGCAGTTCCTCGCGTGCCCTGCCACGGGCGAAGTCCATGACCAGGGCGTGCGCGCGGTAGGTGCCCGCGGCCGCCCCCGTCTCCAGGAGGGATGCGCCCACCAGCTCCTCGAACACCTCCTCCGCGCGTTCCGGCTCCAGCCCGGCGAGGGCGGCACCGGCGTGGAGGTCGATCGTGAGATGGGGGTGTAGGCCTAGGCGGAGGAACGCGTCGTGCGCCGCCCGCGACAGGCTGCGCAACGAAACCGGGAACACGACGGCGAGTTGCCGGTATCCAACGCGGAACTCGCGCAGGGTGTCCTTGGCGGAGCGGAGCCGGTGAATGATGGCCGCGGCGGTCCACTCCCCGCCGGTGGTGAGTCGGGTGGCGATCAGCCGGAGCGCGAGCGGAAGGTTCCCGCAGAGCCGGACCAGGTCGGCTATCTCCGTGGTGGTGTAGTCGACCTCGTGGGAGCTCTGGTGGCGGGCGATGGTGGTGAACACGGTGACCGCCTCCTCGGTGCGGGGCTCCCGGAGTCGGAGATGGAACGCGCCGTCGATGTCCGCGAGCTGATTGCGACTGGTGATGAGCACCGCGCAGCCGGGGCCGGAGGGAAGGAGCGGCGCCACCTGTTCGGCGCTGGCCGCGTCGTCGAGCAGGAGCAGGATCCGTCGGTGGGACGTGTGGTCGCGCCACACCGCCATCCGTTGGTGGACGGTGTCGCCGGTCCTCTCCATCGGGACGCCGACCAGCTCCAGCAGCTGCCCGAGCGCTTCGAGCGCGCCCACTGGTTCCTGGTTTTCGTCGTGGCCGCGAAGGTCCACGACCCAGCTTCCATCCCCGAACTCGCCCGCCAGTCGGTGCGCGGCGCGTACGACCAGGCTGGTCTTCCCGACGCCGGGCATCCCGCTGATCACGCATACGTTCGCGGCCTGGGAGGGTTCCGCGGGTTTCAGGGCACCAAGGAGCAGGTCGAGCTCCCGCGTGCGGTCCGCGAAGTCGGCGAGGTCCCGCGGCAGGTTCGTCCGCAGCGGAGGGGCCTCGACCGTCCGGACGGTGCTCCCCGCGTGACCGTTGCTCCGCGATGCCTCACCACGCTCGCTACGCCGCAGGATTTCCTGGTTCAGGCGCACGAGATGGGGACTGGGATCTGATCCCGTCTCCTCCGCCAGTCGGCGCCGGATGCGTTGGAACTCCAACAGAGCGTCCGCGGAACGGTCGAGCAGTGCCAGTGCCCGCATCAGGTGGCCGCTCAAAGCCTCGTTGAGCGGATACTCGACACTCGCCGCGCCGAGCGTCTCCACGACGTCCTCACCTCGGCCCTGCCGTAGCGCCGCCGATGCCCACTTCCCCAGCACGGCTTGGTGTGCGCTGGTCATGCTCGTACGCATCTCACCGGCCCAGCGTCCGGGCAATCCCCCGAGCGGGTCGCCCTGCCACAGGTCCAGCGCCGTCTCCAGCATGTCGACACCGGCGTCACCGTCCTCCCGCCGCAGATAGGCGGCGGCACGGGAACGCAGCGCGGAGAACTCGAGCCAGTCCACCGAGTCATCGGTCAGATCCAGGACGTAGCCGTTGCCACGCTGACGCAGTCGGGACCTGGGAACCCCGACGGTCTCCAACCGGCGGCGCAGCCGGGTGACGTAGGTGTGCAGCGTCGGGCGCCAGGCGTCGCCGGCCTCCCCGTCCCAGAGCCTGTCGGCCAGCACGTCGGGGCTGACCGGACGCCCGGCCGCGAGGGCCAAGGACGTGAGGAGCTGCAGTTCCTTTCCGACGACGTTCACGTCTTGTCCGGCGACGATCACTTCGACTGGGCCGAGCACATGAATCCGCACCGCAACAGGCACCGCCCCTCAACGACGGAGCGGTCATTATTTCATTGCGTGGTTTTATTTTTCAACACGGCCAAAATTGGAGATCAATTCCACCGAAGTGCGGCTGGGGAATTGATCACCGTCGTTTGGTTCGTGTGTCCGGTGGCGGGGTGAGGGGGCGCGCCCACGGCTGGATTCTTGGCATCAGGCGTGGTCGGAAAGGTCAGTGGTGCCGAATCCGCGCCCGTTGGGGCGGTGAGCGGCGCACGATAAGGAGCCGGAGGAATCACATTTATCGTGCACGTCCCATGGAAATGATCAGCGTGGGGCGTGCCCATTTATCGGCCCGGGTGTGGCGGAGCGAAACCGCTAGGGTGCCTTGCGTGGGCGCGGCACCAGACATATCCGTTCGAGGGCGACGGCCCCGTGGCACGTCGCCCTCGCCGGGGTCTACTCCTCGGCCGGCAACTGCGACAGGGAGAAGTCCTGGAACGCGATCGTGGTGCTCGGGCCCGACCCACCGCCGGGGCGGCGCGCCACGATGCCGTGGTTCTCGCCCAGCTCCGGGGGATTGTTGTCCGTCCCCTCCAGGACCAGCCGGTCGTTGATCCAGAAGCGCAGCTCCATCGCGTCGCCGTCCTCGGTCTCGACGCAGGTGGCGACCAGGGTGTTCTCCGCGTTCTCCCCGTCGTCGAAGCCGGAGACCGACTGGGTGTCGACCAGCGCGGACTCCCCGCCCTCACCGGCGAGCTTGCGGATCTGCGCCTCGGCGCCGTCGCCACGCACCAGGAACTCATACGCCGTGGACTCGAGGCTGTCACTGTCGCGGTAGCAGTAGACACCCATCTGCCCCTGGGGCGGCGTGGTGACGGCGGTCATCGTGGAGGTGATCATGAGGCCCTCGTCCAGTTCGTCACCCTCGTACTCCGAGGACGCGCCCATGCGGGGGTCATCGTCGTCGGCGCGCACGATGAACGCGTTGTCGGTGTAGCCGACGCCGGCGTCGTCGTCATCCAGGTCGAACTCGTCGCCGCGTCCCCACCCGGTCTCCATGTTGGCGAAGTCGTCGTTGTAGACCACGACTCCCTCGGGTGGGCCCGAATTGGACGTGATCGCCACGATCACCGCGACCACGACGATGACCAGCGCCAGTCCGCCACCTCCGAGCGCGAACCACAGACGCCTTCCGCCCTTGCCGCCGCTGCCGTCCCCACCGGGTGTCGTGGGCGGCGCCTGCGCGGCGCCGTACCGTGGCGCGGCCCCCGACTGCGCGTACTGCGGGCCGGACCCCCCGTTCCACGGCTGCGTGCCGTTGGCGGGGGAGTGGGGAGGCTGGGGACCGGACGGGGCGTGCCCCCACTGTCCGTGGCCCTGGTTGTGGGGCTGACCGTGTCCCGGCTGACCGGTGGGTGCCTGGCCGGGGTACCCGCCGGAGTTCGCGGCCGCGGGATTCCAGTCCGGCCGGGACGGGTCGGGCATCGCCGTCGTCGGATCGTGCTGGATGTGGGCCGTCGACCCGTCGGCCGCGGGCGGTGGAGCCTGGCCCTCGGGCGGAGTCGAGAATGTGGCGGCTTGGGCCGCCGCGGTCGGCGGCGTCCACGACCGCATCACCGTCCGCCCGACGTCTCGTTCGCCGCTGTTGTCCTTGCCGACCAACTGGTCCAGGATCTGCTGGGCGGTGGGTCGACTCTCGGGCTCCTTGGACAGGGCTTCCCCGACGACCGCACGCAGCGTGTCGTCGAACCCGGAGAGATCCGGCTCGGCCGTGGAGATCTGGTGAAGCACCGCGGGAACCGTCGGAGCGTCGAACGGCGCCGTTCCGCGGCCGGCGAAGGCCACCAGACACCCCCACGAGAAGATGTCCGACGCCGGGGTGATGTCCTGGCCGAGGATCAACTCGGGGGCGAGATAGGCCGGCGTCCCCATGAGCTGGCTGGAGCGCGTGACCGCGTTGTCGTCGTCCAACGCCCGGGCGATCCCGAAGTCGATCACCTTCGGGCCGACGGAGGACAACAGCACGTTGGCGGGTTTCAGGTCCCGGTGGACCACGCCCGCACCGTGGATCGCGGCCAAGGCCGCGGCCACCCCCAACGCCAGGCCCTCCAAGGTTCCCGAGAACATGGGGCCGTCGGCGTCGATCGCCTCGGCGAGGTTGGGGCCCGCCACGTACTCCGACACGATGTAGAGGGTCTCGCCCTCCAACTGGGCGTCCAGGACCGCCGCGGTGGAGAACCGCGCCACGCTCTGCGCCGAGTGGACCTCACGGGCGAACCGGCGGCGGAAGGCTTCGTCGTCGCTGAGGTCGGGGTGGATCAGCTTCAGCGCGACCTCGCGCCCTTGGGCGTCGGTCGCCAGGTACACGGTGCCCATGCCACCGCGGCCGAGCCGACCACGGATCCGGTATTCACCCAGCTCCTCAGGATCTCCGGCGCGCAAGGGTTTGACGCGGTGGGAGCCGTTAGACGTCACGGTTGCTGTCGTCCTTCGCCGATCGGTTTCGCCTACGTCGCCTCGATGGTCGGTCCCACCGCAACGCTGCGGCCGGTCGTTCGAGGGGCCGGGAGCGGTTCCTCGGGGCCGGTCGGCGGCGCGTCCCGTGCGCGGGGGTGGCGTCGGGAAAGGGAGGGAGGGGGCCACCACGAAGAATCTAACAGTTCTTCCGGGAGTCGATCACGGCTATAATGGGAACACAGGTTCGAAAAATACTTCCCAATGTGTTCCATTGAAGCTGTCGGTGGACAACCGACGTCACCCCCGGGGGAGTGCGGGCGATGAGCCGGATGGTGGGTTCAGAGGTCGAGGTGTGGATACGGGACGGGCGCCCCATCGGGTTCGCCTGGCAGGGGAGGACCTATTCGGTGCGCTGGATCGTGGACCACTGGGTCGTGCTGTGCGACACCTGGTGCACCGAGGCTGAGACGGTGCTGCCGCACCGCGAACACTGGCGCCTGCACGCGGGCTCCCACAGCACGGAAGGGGTGTACGAGCTCAGCCACCACGCGGAGAACGACCGCTGGTCACTGGTGCGTGTGTGGGACTGAGGCGCCGTCGACGCTCAGGTGACCAACTCCCGAATCATGGGGTCCAACGTGGCGGCGATCAGTTCGGGGTCGGTGAGGATGGCCAGGTGGTGCGCGGCCTCGCGTACCACTGGCCACCCGGCGTCCGTCGCCGCGTCGGCCTCCGCCGCGTAGGCGTCGCTCAACCGCAGGTAGTAGGCGCGCCCCGGGACCGCGACATGGCGCGGCGAGGCGGGTTCCTCGAAGTAGGAGAAGGGGACCGCCGGCAGCTCGGCGCAGAACTCCGTGCGCGTGCGCGGGTCGGGCAGTAGTTCCCGGATCGCGTGGGGAGGGAACCACTCGTTCCACGGTGGCAACCGGTCTCCGGTCGCGAGCTCCCTAAGGTGGTCGACCAGCTCCGCAGGTGCGGTGTCCAGCCAGCTCAGCCCAGGACGGGGAAGCTGCGCGTCTACGTAGATGGCGCCCCGGACCGGAGCCGTGACCAGAGCGGCCGCCTGCGGAAGTATCGGGCCGGCCCCACTGTGGGCGACGAGTACGACCGGTTCCTCACCGTGTCCCGCCGCGGCGACGGCCGCGGCGAGACGGGAGCCGAAGGGTGGGGCGTCGTCGAACACGTGTGACAACGTGGGCACGACACCGCCCCACCCCCGGGCCCGCAGCAGCGCCGCGACCCGACGCCAGGACGACGGCCCGACGAGTGGGCTGTGCACGAGCACGACACGCGCGAGGCTTCTCACGGAACAACCCCCCTCGCGTCCATGGTGCGGCAGGCGCCGCCCGATGGCCACAGCCTCTGGTGGGGCCGCGTTGGGCGCGGTCCCCGTCAGGGAAGCGTGGGGCGGACCCTGTGCGTGCCGGTGGCGCCCTCGATGGCGGCGCCGACACGCAGCACGTCCGCCTCTCCCAGGTGGGGGCCGACGATCTGCAGACCCACCGGCAGACCGGACGGGCTGAAGCCACCGGGGACCGACAACGCCGGGCAACCGGTGAGGGAGATGAGGTAGCAGGATCGCATCCAGTCGAGGTAGGTCTCCTGCACCACACCGTCGATGTCGGCGGGGTACTCCTCGTCGGCGTTGAACGGCGTCACCTGGCTGACCGGCAGCAACAGCGCGTCGTAGCGCTCGAAGAACTCCCGCATCCGGTGGAAGACCTCGGTGTGCAGCCGCTCGGCGCGGGCCACGTCCTCACCGGTCAGGTCCCGGCCCATCTCGATGTTCCAGATCACGCTGGACTTCACCTGCTCGGGGTGCCGGTCCAGGATGGGGCCGTACTCGCTGGCGAAGATCCACGCCCGCAGGGTGCGGAACGCCTCGTCCGCCCCGGTGAGGTCGGGATGGGCCTCCTCGACCTCACCGCCCAGCGCGCGTACCACGTCCAGTTGCGGCCGCAGAGTGTCAAGGACGGCCCGCTCCGAGGAGAACAGACCGCCCAGGTCCTCACTCCACGCGAAGCGCATCCCCGACAGGTCGGTTGGCCCGAGTGCGGCGAACGGGGCGGGGTCCTCGGTGACCGCGATCGGACTGCGGGAGTCGGGCCCGGCGATCACCGACAGCAACAGCGCTGTGTCGTCGACGGTGCGGCCCATCGGGCCCTGCACAGAGAGGGTGGCCCAGCCCAGGCCGTTCGGCCACACGGGGACCCGGCCGGGCGTGCTGCGCAGGCCGACAACGTTGTTGAACGCCGCCGGGTTGCGCAGGGACCCTCCCATGTCCGAGCCGTCGGCGAGCGCGAACATTCCGGTGGCCAAGCCGGCCGCGGCGCCGCCGCTGCTCCCGCCGGCCGACTTGGAGGTGTCATACGGGTTGACCGTGGTTCCGAACACCGGGTTGAAGGTGTGGGATCCGGCCGCGAACTCCGGGGTGTTCGTCTTCCCCAGCGAGATCGCGCCCGCCTCCCGCATCCGCTCCACCACGAGTGAGTCCTGGTCCGGTACGTGCTCGGAGTAGATGGGGGAGCCGTAGGTGGTGCGCACGCCCGCCGTGTCGTGGGTGTCCTTGTGCGCCACCGGAACACCGTGCAGGGGGCCTACCGGCTCACCCGCGGCGAGCCGGTCATCCGCCTCCGCCGCGCGCTCCAAGGCGCGTTCCCCGTCGTTCGTGACGACGGCGTTGACAGCGGGGTTGACCGCCTCGATGCGCTCGAGGTGGGCCTGAACCACCTCACGGGCGGACACCTCACGGGACCGCAGCATCGCGACGAGTTCCCGTGCTGTCCGGTCGGTGATATCCAAGAGAACCTCGCTGCGGGTCAGGGATCGTACGAGTGCACTCCTACCCAATCCCAGTGCCGCCGCGGACACTATGGCAGGCCTCGCTGGAATCCCTCCATCGCCTTGGTGCACTCTGGTGACTTCCCTCGCCCCGCGGCCCGCCTCCGTCCGGTGGGTGGGTCGACCCTCGCTCTGGCGGGTCGACGCGCACCCCCACCTGTTGGGGGTGGCGAAAACCTGATGGGGTGGGAGAAACCTGGTGGGGGATAGGGGAGTGGGTGGGTGAGGGGACCGGGGGGACGACCCACCCCGCGGCCGCCGAGGCGTGTGTGCGATGCTGGAGCCCGGCGCTGGCGGCAGGAACCCGGTGGGAGTCCGGGGCGGTCCCGCCACTGTGTTCGGGGAGTGACTCGCTTGGGTGTGCCACTGTCGCGCGGGTGCGCGGTGGGAAGGCCGCGAGGAAACGACGATCCGAGAGCCAGGACACTGCTCGGCGCCGTGCACTATTCCGATGGGCGTGGACTCCCGAGGAAGGAACCATCTCACCGTGCGCGCTTCCGCCCGATATCCGTTCAGCGCTGTCGTCGGCATGGACGACCTCAAACTCGCACTCCTCATCAACGCCGTGTCCCCCGGGGTTGGCGGTGTTCTCGTCCGGGGAGAGAAGGGCACCGCGAAGTCGACGATCGTCCGGGCCGTGGCCGCACTGCTGCCGGACCTCGCCGTCATCGCCGACTGCCGCTTCTCCTGTGACCCGAGCCAGCCCGACCCCCAGTGCCCCGACGGGCCACACGCCGAGGCCGACGCCGCGGCCCTGAGCCGTCCCGCCCGCCTGGTGGAGCTCCCCGTGGGAGCCAGTGAGGACCGGCTCGCCGGCGCACTCGATCTTGAACGCGCGCTCACCGACGGGGTCACCGCCTTCGAACCTGGGCTCCTCGCCCAGGCGCACCGTGGCGTGCTGTACGTGGACGAGGTCAACCTCCTGCACGACCACCTCGTGGACCTGCTCCTCGACGCCGCCGCGATGGGGACCTCCCACGTGGAGCGCGAGGGGGTGTCGGTGCGGCACGCGGCACGATTCCTCCTGGTCGGAACGATGAACCCGGAGGAAGGAGAGCTCAGACCGCAACTCCTGGACCGGTTCGGGCTCACGGTCGAGGTGTCGGCCACCCGAGAACCCGACGAGCGCGCCGAGGTCGTCCGACGCCGCATCGCCTACGACGCCGACCCGGAGGGCTTCGCCGCCCACTACGCCGCCACCGACGCCGAACTCGCCAAACGCATCCGCGACGCGCAGGAGCGTCTCGCCGACATCGCGCTCACCGACGACGCCCTGCGCCAGGTGACCTCGGTGTGCGCCGCGTTCGACGTGGACGGGCTCCGCGCCGACCTCGTCACCGCGCGGGCCGCCATGGCGCTCGCCGCCTGGCGGGACCACGACGAGGTGACGACCGAGGACATCCGCGACGCGGCCCGGCTCGCCCTTCCACACCGGCGCCGACGGGACCCCTTCGACGCGCCGGGCCTGGACGAGGACCGGCTCTCCAACGCGTTGGACCAAGCGGGTGATGTCGACCCAAAAGAACCGGAGGAGTCTGAGGACTCCGCCAGCGACCCGCCCACCGGGCCGGGAACAGAGCCCGACCCACGTGAGGAACCTAAGGAGTCGTCACCGCGCCCCGGCCCTCCGGAGCCCACGGACGACACGGAGACCGGGTCCGACGACGAACAGCCACGCGGATCCGGAGACGCCGCACAGGACCTGAGCGCTCCCGGCGAGACCTACCGCCCACGGTTGTTGCGGGTGGCGGGGCTCGGGGAGGGAGCACCGGGACGTCGATCCCGCGCCCGGACCGCGCAGGGACGTGTGGTGGGCGCCCGTCGGCCCGAGGGGAGACTGGGGCGCCCCCACCTGACCGCGACTCTGCGGGCCGCCGCACCACACCAGCGCGCCCGGGGCCGTTCGGCCGGGCAGCGAATCGTCCTCGCCCGAGACGATCTGCGCGCCGCGATCCGGGAGGGAAAGGAAGGGAACCTGGTCCTGTTCTGCGTGGACGCCAGCGGATCCATGGCCGCCCGCGCCCGAATGCGTGCGGTGAAGGGCGCGGTCCTCAGCCTGCTGCTCGACGCCTACCAGCGGCGGGACAAGGTCGGCCTGGTGACGTTCCGAGCCACCGGCGCCGAGGTCGCGCTGCCGCCGACATCCTCGGTGGAGGTGGGCGCACGGCGCTTGCGGGAGCTGCGGACGGGGGGCCGGACGCCGCTCGCCGCCGGACTCGCCGAATCGCTCCGCGTCCTGGACACCGAACGACGCCGTGACCCCAACCGACGGCCCCTCCTCATCGTCGTGACCGACGGCCGGGCGACCGCCGGGCCGCGACACGGGTCATCCCGCGTCGCCGCGACCCTGGCGGCTCGCGGCGTGGACAGCGTGGTCGTCGACTGCGAGAGCGGACCCGTGCGACTGGGCCTCGCCGGGGCCCTCGGCACCGAACTCGGAGCGACGACCGTGCGGCTGGACCAGATGGGAGCCGACTCCCTCACCGGCCTGGTCCACGGCCACCGCACGGCCGCGACGGTGTGAGATGCGGGTGTTCTCGCCCCGGAACGGCCCACGAGACTGGGACGCCCCACAGTCCGGGCGCGGCGTGGGGCGTGCGCGGCACCGTGCCGCGACCGCCCACGCCGTCCACAGCCCCCGGTCCGGCATTCGCCAACCGTGGGCACCGCCGCGTTGAATCAGAGCAAGGGGTTCCCCCGTAGGGCCCCACTTTTGTCATGCCCTCAGTTCGACGACGAACCCAGGAGAAGGAGCCTCGATGCCCAAGGGACAGCCCGAGTACGTGCCGCAGGACGGCCTGACCACCAGGCAGCGCCGCAACCGTCCGTTGCTCATGGTGCACACCGGCCCAGGGAAGGGAAAGTCCACCGCGGCGTTCGGCACCGCGATGCGCGCCTGGTCGCAAGGGTGGCCCGTGGGGGTGTTCCAGTTCGTGAAGTCGGCCAAGTGGCGGATCGGTGAGGAGCGCGCGCTGCGGGTGCTGGGTGACTCCGGTGAGGGCGGCAGCGTCACCTGGCACAAGATGGGTGAGGGGTGGTCGTGGATCCAACGCCCGGGGTCGGAGGAGAACCACGCGGCCGACGCGGCCGAGGGCTGGGCACAGATCAAGCGCGACCTGGCGGCGGAGCGCTACCGCCTCTACGTACTGGACGAGTTCACCTACCCCATGAAGTGGGGCTGGGTGGATGTCGACGACGTCGTCCGGACGCTCGCCGAGCGGCCGGGCACACAGCACGTCATCGTCACGGGACGCGACGCGGCGTCCGAGCTGTGCGCCGCGGCCGATCTCGTGACCGAGATGGGCAAGGTCAAGCACCCGATGGACAACGGGCAGAAGGGGCAGCGCGGTATCGAGTGGTGATGGTCGAGCTGGGGGCGAGTTAGGCGCCTTCCGCGCGGGTGACCTCGGCGAGGAAGGCGACCCATTCCCGGAGGGGGAGACTCAGTGTCGTGCCGGTGGGATGCACGGAGTCGCGGACCAGGGCGGCGCGACCCGTGAACGCGGCCTCGAGGCAGTTCTCTGGATTGCTCAGGGTGCTCTTGTGCCAGTGGAGTTCGTCGGTGGACAGGACAAGAGGCGCGCTCCCGGCACACGCGTGAGCGCGCGGTCGTGACGTGGGCATCAATGCCAACCAGGGGAGGGTGGGGACATTTCTCCTTCTCCCTACCCTGGTCGTGAGTCGCCTATTCGCGCGGCCCACGCGAGACAGGTTTTGGGTGCCCCAATTGGTCCTCCTGTGGCGGCTTAGTTCCCATTGCCGCGCATCTGGCTGATCGCTCCCCGCAGGAGCCGGATCGTTTCCTCGGGGGACAGTGCCTTCTCGTACAACAGCGCGAAGCGTTCCTTGTACTCCTCGGTCACGTCACCGAACTCGGGTGTCGGGCCCGATGCCGTCTTCTCCCGGTAGAGCAGATCCGGGAGGGGGCCTTCGAAACCCAGCAGGAAGAACGGTTCAAACATTCCCTCATGCGACCCACGAGTGAAGGGAATTACCCGAAGGTCCACCTGGCCGCTTTCGGTCAGGTTGATCAGGTGTTGGAGCTGTTCCGGCATGATCTCCGAGTCCCGGGTGACGCCGATGTGACGCCAGATGGCCGCCTCGTCCACGAGAAAGGTGAGGAGGGGCCTGGGGTCGCGTTCGAGAACCCGGGTCTGGCGTTCCATCCGTAGTTCGACGTGGGCGGAGCGTTCGGCGGTGCCGCGGATGGCGTCGCCGCTGATCACCTCGGCGTAGTCCCGCGTCTGCAACAGACCGGGGATGACCTGGTTCTCCATGTTGCCGATGGTCTTCGCCCCCGTCTCGAAGCCCATGACGCGGATGAACGCGTCGCTCACGTTGCCGCGGTAGCGGTCCCACCATCCGGTGCGGTTGGACTCGCGGGAGAGAAGGAGGAGACGTTCCGTCTCGTCCTCGTCGACCCCGTACTCGCGGAGCAGAGCCAGCAGGTCACTGCGGCGAACGGACTGCTTTCCGCCCTCGATCCGCATGAGTTTCGCCTGCGACCACTCCAGGCGTTGCGCGACCTGTGCCTGGGTGAACGCGTTGTCCTTGCGCAGGCGCGTCAGCTCGCCGACGAGAAGAGCGCGCTGGACCACCGGGCCCTGGTCTGACATTTCAACCCTCGATTCTCATCGACGTTTCCCAGCGCTCTCGGCTCGTTGTCTGAGAAAACGCTGAGCGTCACATTGGGAGTGTTCGGCTATAGTGCAGACAGAATGTTAGGTGACATCTTGGATGGAGACATCATTGTGCCCAACGCAGTCGAGCCTAACAGATTTAAAGCTTTCACGAGGTTCCGTCACGTCTCGTTGGGCGGCATCCGGGCAGGTCGAAATGCGGATGGTTGATCCGCGTCGAGTCACGAGTTGGAGCGACATGAAATGTCAGTACACATCGGGTGGGTGTCACCAAGTTGCCCCGAGCGCGCGCGGAATTCGCTCCGCGTCACCAGCGACCCATTTCGGTCCGGCCGATACCCGAGTAACCGGGCGAAACGCTACAAGGAGGAAAGGGTGAACACAGATGATCGACGAGAGCTGAAGAGGAGCCCCCATGAACAGGCCGCCCACTGAATATCCTGCGGTTTCTGCGCCGACCAAGCATTAGAGACCACACCCAGGGGGCGGCCCCTGGACGAACCCGCACCCGCGGGTTCGGTACAACTTTCAGAGTGACCTCTCTCGGCGCACCCCGCAACCCCGAGCGACCGAATCGGGTCAGCGGGTGCGGCGAGAGGCGGCGAGGAACCGCGCCGCGAGACTCGGCTCCCCTGCCCAATGCACATGAAGGTAGGAAGCGTGCAGCGAACGCGTGGTGAACCCCTCCGGGCCGTGTGTGTCCCACTGCCACGCCGCGCGAACACCGTGAGCGGGCGTGACCGTCGTCCGATGGAACTCGTGACCATGGACCCGAGTCCCGGTGACGGCGACGGGAGAGTCCCCCACCGCGACCGCCGCCCGGTAGCCCAGCGTCAGCCCGGACGTCATCGTCGCGGTCGCGTCGAGCACGCCACACATGGGCACGTCGTCCAGCGAGCGGCACAGGTACAGCAGCCCCGCGCACTCCGCTGACGTGGGCAGACCGTTGCCCACCGCGTCCGCGACGGAGCGCCGCATGGGCTCGTTGGCCGACAACGCCTCAGCGTGCATCTCGGGGAACCCGCCACCGATCACGAGCCCATCGATCTCCTCGGGGAGGGCCTCGTCGCGGAGTGGGTCCACGGAGACGACCTCGGCGCCGCCCGCCCGAAGCAACTCCACCTGTTCGGTGTAGCCGAAGGTGAACGCCGCCCCGCCGGCGACCGCGACCCGCACGGGCGCGTCGTCCGCGGGGGCCCCGGGGCGAACCCGCTCCAGCTCGCTCACGGGATCCCAGGCGTCGTCATCGACCGGCGGCGCGGAGCGAGCGAGGTCCACGATGGCCTCCAGGTCGCAGGACTCGGCCACCACCCCCGCCAGGTCCGCCACCGCCTGACGTGCCGGTGTCTCACGCTCCGCCGCCGGGATCAGCCCAAGGTGCCGGGACGGTGTGGCGAGTTCCGCGCGGCGGCGGATCGCCCCGAGGACCGGTAGCCCCACGTCCTCCAGCGCCGACCGCAGCAACTCCTCGTGCCGCTCCGAACCGACCTGGTTGAGGACCACCCCACCGAGCCGAACGCGCGGGTCGAAACCGCGGAACCCGTGAACCAGCGCGGCGATGGACCGACTCGTCCGCGCCGCGTCCACGACCAGCAGGACCGGTGCCGACAACAGGGTCGCGACGTGCGCCGTCGAAGCGAAATCCCCGGGACCGTCGAACTCACGCGGCTGCGACGCGCCGTCGAACAGGCCCATGACCCCCTCGATCACCGACACGTCGGCCCCCCGCGCCCCATGCGCGAACAGCCCCGGTACACGCTGTTCCCCCACGAGCACCGGGTCGAGGTTCCTGGGAGGACGCCCGGTCGCCACGGAGTGATAGCCAGGGTCGATGTAGTCGGGCCCCACCTTGTGCCCGGACACCGTCCACCCGCGCGCCGTCAACGCCGCCATCAGTCCGGTCGCGACCGTGGTCTTGCCACTACCCGACGCCGGCGCCGCCACCACCAACCGAGGACGCTCGATCACCGCCACGGCCGCCCGTCAGGATCCACAAACCACCCGGTCTCGGTACGCACACTGCTCCAAAGAAGAACGACAACACGGGAACCCCCTCATTACAGCAGCCTCCGCCCCCCGGAATCCCGACGCCCCCACGCGGCCTCCGACCCGTGGGGTATCTACGTGATCCATCGAAGCGTCCGGAGCGGATCGTTCGCGTGGGGCGACCGCCACCACCCGCCATCCGCAGGACACTCCCCGTAGTGCGGGCCGTGCGCCCGACCGGAACACTGAGCAGAGCCCCGATCCACCGACTCCGCCGACCGGAGGGTCCCCCCGGCCCGGCAAACGCCACCGTGGGTTCGGGCACCCGCCGCGGCCCAGCGCCCCCGTTGTGCGTGGAGGCCGGACGCGGCACGCATCGCCCATTACCCGGACATCCCACGCCCACGCAACCTCCGTCGGCGAGAAACCCGGTGGGCGGGCCACGTTGGGGCAGGGGGCGGCCCGTATAGTGTGGCGGGCCGCCCCCACGGTTCGTGTCCGTGACCCCTGCCCATGGAATGTGGATGACAGACGTCGACCTGCACCACCATGGGGATGCGGAGATCGGCCCCGGCCTGGTGGACTTCGCCGTCAACGTGCGACCGGGAACACCGCCTCCCTGGCTGACCGATCGCCTCGCCGTGTCCCTCTCTGGCCTCTCCGCCTACCCCGATCCCGGACGGTCACGAGCCCGAGTCGCCGCTCGACACGGGCGCGACCCAGCGGAGCTCCTGTTGACCGCCGGCGCGGCGGAAGCGTTCGTCCTGATCGCACGTACGCTTCGTCCACGCCGCCCTGTCGTGGTGCACCCACAGTTCACCGAACCCGAGGCGGCGCTGGCCGCTGCCGGCCACACCGTGGAGCGCGTGGTCCTCGACGGCGACTTCCGGCTGGATCCGGCCCGGGTCCCCGCCGACGCGGACCTCGTCGTCGTGGGAAATCCGACCAACCCCACCTCGGTGCTGCATCCGGCCGCCACGTTGGCATCGTTGGCCAGGCCCGGTCGGGTTCTCGTCGTCGACGAGGCGTTCGCCGACTGTGTGCCCGGCGAGCCGGAGTCCCTGGCGGGAAGGGATGACCTACCCGGCCTCGTCGTGCTGCGCAGCCTGACTAAGACCTGGGGACTCGCGGGTCTGCGCGTCGGCTACCTCCTGGCGCCCCCGCCCCTGGTCGCGAGCTTCGCCCAGGCGCAACCCCTGTGGTCGGTGTCCACCCCGGCCCTGGTCGCCGCGGAGGCGTGCACCGAGCCACGCGCCCTCGCCGAGGCGGACCAGTGGGCCCGAGAACTGCGCGAGGAACGGGAGCGTTGGGAGAAAGAACTCACCGCGCTCGGTCTGGACGTCACCCCCGACGCGCGGGCATCCTTCCTGCTGCTGCGCGTACCAGCCGGGGACCAGGTTCGTGCCAGCCTCCGGGAACGCGGCATCGCCGTCCGGCGCGGGGACACGTTCCCTGGCCTGGGCCGGGACTGGCTACGGGTCGCGGTACGAGATCGAGACACCAACGCCGTGCTGACCGCGGCTCTGGCAGAGTTGGTGTGCTGAGTCCGAGCGGACGTGTCCGGAGGAAGCCGGACGCGCGATGCGGAGAGAGGCGTAATGTCCACTGCTGAAAACGGCTATCTGCGTGAGCCGAACAAGGGCCCCGACGGGGCCGGTCTCGGCGGGCGCGATGCTGCCCAGACACCTGGTGCCGCCGGAGGCTTCGGACAGGGCGGCCTTCTTGACGACCTGCCGGAGCAGGGGCGCGGGCTGGGGCCGGCCGAGGGGAAGAACGACACCGGGACGGTGATCCCCTTCCGTGGCCCGACGCAGCCCCGCCCCGCGTCGCCCGCACCGGCCAACGAAGCCCCCGGTGGTGACGCGCTCGCGCCCACACCGCCTCCCCCCGCGCCTGAGGCTCCCGCCGCCCCGGCCGCCTCCGCCCCGGCCGCCTCCGCCCAGGCACCGCCGGCGCCGGCGGCGACGCCGGTCCCGGCCACCGAGCCGACGACCACACCCCCCGCAACACCCGGGGAGCCGACCCAACAGTCGGTCGGCCGCCACGCCTACCCAGACGCCCAGCGGGACGCCGTCTACCAGGCGATCCGGGACCGACGCGACATCCGCAGCGGTTTCCGCGCGGACCCGGTCCCCGCCGAGGTCCTCACCCGCGTGTTGGAGGCCGCACACCTCGCTCCGTCCGTCGGGTTCTCACAGCCGTGGGACTTCCTGGTCCTCGACGACCCCGAGACGCGTGCGCGGATCCAGGGCCTGGCCGAGCACCAGCGCGACGACTACGCCCGTGCCCTGCCGGGAACCCGGGCGAAGGCGTTCTCCGGGCTCAAGGTCGAGGCGATCCTCGACACCCCCCTGAACATCGCCGTGACGGTCGACCCGACCCGTGGTGGACGCCACACGCTGGGGCGCCACAGTCAGCCCGAGACGGCGAGCTACTCCGCCGCGCTGGCCGTGGAGAACCTGTGGCTGGCGGCACGCGCCGAGGGGTTGGGCGTCGGCTGGGTCAGCTTCTTCGATGAGCGGGAACTCGCCGCCGAACTCAACCTGCCGGCACACCTGACCGTCGTCGCCTACCTCTGCGTGGGCTACGTGGAGGAGTTCCCGCCCGAGCCCGAACTCGCCCTCGGCGGGTGGGCGCGGCGTCGTCCCCTCGCCTGGGCGATCCACCACCAGCGCTACGGGCGTCGCGGGCTGCCTGGCCACGAGGCCACCAGTCTGCTGCGTGAGACCGTTGGTGTCGTGGAAGGTCCCGCGGCCGGAGCCGCCGATCAAGCGCGTCAACGCCTCGCACAGATGACGAAACCTCCGGGGTCGCTCGGCGTGCTGGAGGAGATCTCGGTGCAGTTGGCCGGGCTCGCCGAGGAATGCCCGCCACCTCTGCCCGAGCCCGCGGCCGTCGCGGTCTTCGCCGCCGACCACGGCGTGCACGCTCAGGGCGTCACCCCGTGGCCCCAAGCGGTCACCGCCCAGATGGTGGGCAACTTCCTCGACGGTGGCGCGGTCGTCAACGCGTTCGCAGCCCAGCTCGGCGCCGAGGTCGCGGTGGTGGACGTCGGTGTCGCCGGCGATCTCCCGCGCGTGCCGGGCCTCCTCCCACGGAAGATCGCCCACGGCACGGCCGACATCACCCAGGGCCCGGCGATGACCATCGCCCAGGCGGAGCAGGCCATCGAGACCGGGATCGAGATCGCCCGCGACCTCGTCGCCGCGGGAAACCGGTGCCTGATCACCGGCGACATGGGCATCGCGAACACCACCGCCTCGGCGGCGTTGGTGTGTGCCTTCACCGGCGCCGAGCCGGCCGCCGCGACGGGACGGGGAACCGGTATCGATGACGCGACCCACGCGCAGAAAGTGGACGTCGTGCGCCGGGCCCTCGCCCAGAACGCGGTCGACCCGGCCGACCCGGTGACCACACTGGCCGCTCTCGGCGGGTTCGAGCACGCCGCGTTGACCGGCTTCATCCTCGGTGGGGCCGCGCTGCGTGTCCCGGTGATCCTCGACGGCGTGATCGCCGGCGCCGCCGCCTTGGCGGCCAAGGCGATCGTCCCGGACATGGTGCACGCCTGCTTCGCGGGCCACCGCTCCAGCGAACCGGGCCACGACCTCGCCCTGCGCAGCCTCGGCCTCCGCCCCCTGACCGACCTGGAACTCCGCCTCGGCGAAGGAACGGGAGCCCTCCTCGGTCTCCCCATCCTCCAAGCCGCGGCGAGAGCCCTCCGCGACGTCGCCACCTTCGACTCCGCCGGAGTCACCTCCCGCAACTGACACACCACCGAGGGGCCCAGGCACTCTGTTCCTGGGCCCCTCGGCACGTCAACAGCCACGGCCGCGACTCCCCGCCACAGCGACATCGCGCCGAGACCGACCACCACCCCGCGTGTGTGCGGGGCTTACGTCCGTGTGATCGAGAACGCCGAGATTGATCTCCGGTCCATCCACGCGTGTGCGGGGCTCACATAACTCTCGCCCTCATGCACCACAAAACGCGGCGGTCCATCCCCGCGTGTGCGGGGCTCACCTGGACGCGGCGCAGGAGCAGATGGCCGCCGACAGGTCCATCCCCGCGTGTGCGGGGCTCACCGCTCGGCGACGGGGAGAGAGCAGTGACCACACGGTCCATCCCCGCGTTTGCGGGGCTTACGGGCGCGACGTGCGCTTCTGGCGCGCCGTTATCGTTCCGCGATGTTCGGGGTGCGATCCAGCGTCTCACAAGGCCCCCTCGGTAGGGGAAGTGGACGCATGACGTCCACATTGTCTGTCGGTGTTCTTGCCGGGTTGATGAATCGCGGACAGATCGTGTCCGCGATTGTTTTGGTGTTACGAGGTTATGGGCCCACGGTCCGACTCCCAGTGGGGGGCGGGTGCGATGTACCTCCGCGTGAGGGGGTCGAACTCGACCTCCTCCGCACCGATTTGTTGGGGCTCGGGCGCGCGCCGGTTTGACAGGCAAGTGGGTGCTTGCGTATACCTGGTCGCATGGATGATCATGCGGACCTCTTCAAGGCGCTTGGGGACGGGACGCGGCGGCTCATCCTGGACGGGTTGGCCGAGAAGGATGGGCAGACGCTCTTCGAGATCTGCGGTCGGCTGACGATGCGGCACAACCTGGCGTCGTCGCGGCAGGCCATCTCGCAGCACCTCGCGGTGTTGGAGCAGGCCGGGTTGGTGCGGAGTCGGCGGCAGGGCAGGTACAAGTTCCACCACATCGACACGAGTCGGCTGCGGTCGATCGTCGAGCGGTGGCCCATCGACCGAGAGGAACCGGAACTGTGATCCGGATCAACATCACCAGTGTGTACGTGGACGACCAGGCCATGGCGCTCGCGTTCTACACCGACAAATTGGGGTTCACCAAGAAGACGGACGAGCCGGCCGGTGGGGCGCGGTGGCTCACCGTGGTCTCGCCGGCCGAACCGGACGGCACCGAGCTGCTGCTGGAGCCGGAGGGGCACCCGGCCGCGCGGACGTACAAGGAGGCGTTGGTCGCCGACGGGATTCCGTTCACCCAGTTCGCCGTGGACGACGTCCACGCGGAGGTCGAGCGGCTCAAGGGGCTCGGGGTGGAGTTCACCCAGGACGCCACCGACTTCGGGCCGGTGGTCACCGCGGTCCTGGACGACACCTGCGGCAACCTCATCCAGTTGGCGACGATGAAGTAGGCGGGGGCCGTGGTGGCTGTGCGGCGGGTCGGGGTGTGGCCTCGGCCCGCCGTAGGCGTTTTCCGCCGTGATGAGACGGTGGTGTTGTTCGCATCCGCGCACGTGCTGTCGCGGGAGACGGTAGTTTGGTGATCGTATGTGGTGGTCTGCCACACCTGCGCGGAAGGGTGTCCAGTGACGTATCTGCTCGGCCTTCGCCTGGAGGGGCGCGACGTCCTCGTCGTGGGTGGGGGCCGTGTCGCCGGGCGCCGGGTCCCCGTCCTCATCGACGCGGGGGCGAACGTCACCGTGGTCAGTCCAGAGGTGACGCCCGCCCTGGAGGGTTACGCGGCGGCGGGGCGGATCACCTGGCACCGCCGCACCTACGAGGCCCAGGACGTCGCCGCGCGCCCGTGGCTGGTGCACGCCGCGACCGACTCCACCGAGACCAACGCCGCCGTCGCGGCTGACGCCGAGAACGCCCACGTGTGGTGTGTTCGTGCCGACGACCGGCACGCCTCCGCCGCGTGGACGCCCGCGAGCGGCGGGAGCGCCGGGGTGACGGTGGGAGTCGTCACCGACGGGGATCCGCGCCGGGCCGCGGGTCTGCGGGACGCCATCAGCGACGCGTTGAGTGAGGGGTCGCTCGACGCACGACGCACCCGGGACCGCCAGCGCGGGGTCGCCATCGTGGGGGGAGGCCCGGGTGACCCCGGTCTGATCACGGTGCGCGGCCGTCAGTTGCTGTCCCAGGCCGACGTGGTGGTCACCGACCGTCTCGCTCCCACCTCCTTGCTGGACTCTCTCCCCGCCGAGGTCGAGGTCATCGACGCCGCCAAGATCCCCTACGGGCGGGCTATGGCACAGTCGGAGATCAACCGGATCCTGGTGGAACGCGGAGCGGAGTCGTTCGTCGTCCGTCTCAAGGGCGGGGACCCGTTCGTGTTCGGTCGGGGCGGGGAGGAGGCCGCGGCGTGCGCGCGCGCCGGGATCCCCGTCACCATCGTGCCGGGGGTCACCAGCGCCTTGGCCGCGCCCGCCGCCGCGGGGATTCCGGCCACCCACCGGGGTACCGTGCAGGATCTCCACATCGTGACCGCCCATGTCGCTCCGGACGACCCCCGCAGTACGGTCGACTGGCGCGGGCTGGGGCGTGGGAGTGGCACCATTGTCGTGCTGATGGGTGTCGAGCGGATCGACGCCGTCACTCGGACGCTGATCGACTCCGGCCGCGCCGGCGACACCGCCGCGGCGATCATCCAGGAGGGCACGCTGCCCACCCAGCGCACCGTGGTGGCGACGCTGGAGACGGTGGCGCGGCGTGCGGCGGAGGAGGAGATCCGCCCACCGGCGGTGCTCGTCGTGGGTGACGTCGTCCGCACGGCACACGACCTTGACATCCTGCGGGCGCTGCGGTCGACTGGCCTACCGCCTGCCTCGGGCGGCGCAGCGCATGCCGGGGCGGAGCGGGCCACCACCGCTGACCGAGGCCCGTGACCGCGATGACCGAAGAGGAGGGCAGGGCCGAGATGACCCGGCCGCCGACAGTGCCGGATTCCGGTGACACCCCCGGAGAGGACGCGCCCCGCCCCCAGCAAGGGGCCGTCCATCACGCGCAGCCCTCTCCGCCTGACGTGGCTCCCGCTCGCCGTTCGGGGCCGACGTTCTACCGCGACATGTCCACCGTCAGCGAGCTGGAACGCGCGCTGGTGACCCTGCGGGAGCAGGCGCGCGGCCTGCGGTTCGCCGATGGCCTGCCCGGCGCGGAGGCCGGGGAGACGGCCCGGCTGGACGTCCTGGACCAGGTGGAGAACTACGTCCTGCCCCGCGTCCGTAACCAGGACAACCCGCTGCTGATCGCGGTCGCCGGATCTACCGGGGCGGGCAAGTCAACGCTCGTCAACAGTCTCGTCGGAGAACAGGTCACCACGACCGGGGTGCGCCGTCCCACCACCAACAGTCCGGTGTTGGCGTGCAACCCGGCCGACGTCGACTGGTTCTCCGAGGCGCACTTCCTGCCGTCGCTGCCCCGGGTACGGCAGGAAGGTCTGGCGATGCCGGGCAAGGACGGCATGCTGGTGCTCGCCGCCAGTGAGTGCATGCCGGCTGGGGTCGCGCTGCTGGACACCCCGGACGTCGACTCCGTGGTGGCCGAACACCACGAGTTCGCCGCCAAGTTCCTGGACGCCGCCGACCTCTGGCTGTTCGTGACCACCGCCGTGCGCTACGCGGACGCGCGTATCTGGGAGTTCCTCCAGGTCGCGCGGGACCGCAACACGTCGTTGGGAGTGGTGTTGTCCCGGGTCCCGCGCCGGGGTCGTGGCCAACTGATGGATCACTTCGGCGCGATGCTGGACGCCAACGGGCTGGGCGACGCCGAGCGGTTCATGATCCCCGAGACGGACCAGATCGGTGGCGGCCGGTTCACCTCCCACACCGCCGACCCGGTGCGCAACTTCCTGGTCGACGTGGCCGCGGACCTCAGACGTCGGGAGTCGGTGACGCACCGGACCTTCGCCGGGGTCCTCAACAGTTTCCGCACTCGGGTGCCGGAGCTGGCCAAGCAGGTGGAGACCCAGATCGGCGTCCGGCGTCAGCTCACCACCGCCGCCACCACCACCTACGACGAGGCCTTGGAGCGGGTCGAGGAGTCGATCCAGGACGCGTCGCTGCTTCGGGGGACCGTGCTCGCACGCTGGCACGACGTCGCCACCAGCGGCGAACTGTCCCTCTCCCTGCGGGCCCGCGCCAAGCGGCAGCGCAAACACCAGACCGACCACGCCCGGGTGCGCGCCCTGGACAAGGCGCTGCGCGACGGTATGGAGACCATGCTCGTGTCGAGTGCCCAGCGGGCCGCGGAGGCGCTGACCCGGCGGTGGGCCGAGACCGAGGGCGGGAAGGAACTCGCCGTCGCCAACGGTCTGGACCAGGTTCCCGACGACTTCGCGCGCCGGGCCCGCGCCGCGGTGGGGGAGTGGCAGCGCTACGTGGTGAGCCTGGTGGCCTCCGACGGGGTGACCAAGCGCAGTGTCGCGAAGTTCCTTGCCTATGATGAGGAAGCCTTCGGGCTCGTCCTGATCGTCGGGCTTCTCGGCTACGGAAACGCCGCGGAACCGGCCAACGGTGCCGTTCCACAGCGCTTGCTGAAGTCACTCTTCGGCGCCGAATCGCTGCGTAGTATTAGCGACCAGGCATACCAGGACCTTCGGGCGCGGTTGCGTTCCCTGTTCGGCCAGGAGCGGCAGCGTTCGGTCGACGTGCTCGCTGAGGCGCGGCTGCCGGAGGACACCGCGGCCGTTCAGCTCTACCAAGCGACATACAACATCGAGATTGCGCGATGACGACTCACCGACCTGCCGCACACCCGTTCCCGGCTCCGGAAGGACAGTCGCGGGAACCGGAGGGCGTCGAGCCGGAGTGGGGCCAGAACGACGACGGGCCACGACACGCGGCTGAGCCCTCCCCGCCCGACGACGAGCGCCCCGCCGATTCCACCGTCGAGGACGCATCGGACACCGGGGACCCGGACGATCCCGACAACCTCGCCGAGTGGGTCGACAGTCTGACCGAGGAGGAACCCTTCCCGGAGCTTCCACGCCGGGTTCCCCGCCATGCCGCGACCTCCGACGAGGACGTCGAGGAGGCCAACCCGGCGGCGGTCAGTCGCGCCGAGCTCATCCAGCGGCTGGACGCGTTGGCGACGCTGGTGCGTATCGGGGGCGACAGCGTCGAGCCCGACCTGATGAGTCGCTCCCAACGGCTGCTCGACCACGCCGGTAACCGGCTACGGCTGTCGACGGACCACACCGTGGTCGCTCTCGCGGGCGGTACCGGCAGTGGGAAGTCGTCACTGTTCAACGCCCTGTCGGGGCTGGACCTGTCCGAGGTCGGCATCACCCGTCCCGTCACCTCCATGCCACACGCGTGTGTGTGGGGCACGCGCGGAACGGCGGCACTGTTGGACTGGCTGGAGATCCCCCACCACTTCCGCCACACCCGCGCCAGCGAGCTCGACCCCGGTGAGGGGGACCTCGTGGGGCTCGTGCTCGTGGATCTCCCCGACCACGACTCGGTACGCACTGCCCACTCCGCGCACGCCGAACGTATCCTCGGCGCCGTCGACCTGATGGTGTGGGTACTGGACCCGCAGAAGTACGCCGACGCGGCCGTCCACCACCGGTATCTCGCCGACCTGGGCGGCCACGGAGCGGTGATGGTCGCCGTCGTCAACCAGGTGGACAAGCTCTCGGACCGGGAGGCCGAGGACTGTGTCTTCGACCTGGAGCGTCTCCTGGAACGGCAGGGCAACTCCTCCCCACAGATCCTGTTGACCTCGACCGTCACCGGGCAGGGGGTCGCCGAACTGCGCGACCTGCTGGCCACCACGGTGCGGGACCGCCGCGCCTCCACCGACCGTCTCGTCGCTGACCTCGACCAGGTGGTCGGGGAGTTCGGGCGCTACGCCGAGCCCGGGGAGCACGACCGCCCGAGCTGGGAGACCGTCGGTGGCGGGGTTCCCGACCACGTGCAGGAAACCCTGAGCGGCTACGTCGCCGCCGCCAGCGGGGTCACCGCGGTGGCCGCGGCGGTGGAGACCGACTACGAGCAGCGCGGCACCCAGAACGTCGCCTGGCCTGTCGGGCGCATCGTCGGCCGACTACGCCGGGACCCACTGCGGGGTATCCGCTCGGACTTCGAACACATCCGGGGCGGGGTCGAGGGTTCGGTCGGCGTTCAGTGGGCGGAGGTGGAGTCCGCCATCGACGAGGCGGCGGACAGCGCCGCCGAGGGACTGCCGGACGGGTGGCCCGCCCGGGTGCGCAACGCGGCCAAGTCCCGCTCGGCGGAGCTTCCCGAGCTGCTGGGCTCCGCGGTCGCGGCCGCCGCCACCCCGCCATCTCGACGGTCACCGAACTGGTGGGGATGGATCCGGGGGCTGCAGTACGTGTTCCTGGCCCTCGCCGTGGTGGCGCTGGTGTGGGTGGCCGGCGCGACGGTCGCGGTGCTGGGCGGTGTGGAACTGATCGCCGGGATGAGCGACCTGCGCGTCACCGCCTTCGTGCTCGTCGTCCTGGCGTCCGTCCTGCTGTTGGGCCTGTTCTTGAACCTGGGCAGCCGCAACCTGATCAGTGTGACGGCCGGGCGGCTGCGGGAGTCGGTCGAGGAACACGGGCGCCGGCAGGTGCGTGACGTGGTGCAGCAGCACGTCCTGGGGCCGCTCCACCAAGAACTGGTGGAGTACCAGCGATTCACGGTGGCGCTCAGCGCGGCGCGCGGCAACCCCCCGGCCTGACGCTCGGGCGGTTGTCCACAGGACGGCGGCTCGCGCTGGAACGGGACTGACCATTCACGCACAGTCGGGTCATGCCACGACCTCGCGCGGGAGCAACGTCCACACTTCGGCTGACCAACCCCACCGACCTCATCGCCAGCATCCCCTACCTGCTGGGCTTCCATCCGCACGACAGCCTGGTGGCCGTCGGGCTGAACGGCAAGGAGGTCGTCTTCACCGGGCGGGGCGCTCTCGCCACCCGTGACCACGGCCCCGGCGCGGTCGCCACCGACCTGCTCACCGCCTTCCGCAACTCCGGCTGCACCGGCGCGATCCTGGTGGGCTTCGGAACGGCGGACCGGGTGACCCCGTGCGTGGACGCGGCGCGGGAGCTCTTCACCATCCGATCCATCCAGGTCCGCGAGGCCCTCCGGGTGACGGACGGTCGATACTGGAGCTACGTCTGTGACAACCCCCGTTGCTGCCCACCGGAAGGGACGCCCTTCGACGGCGCCACCTCCAGCGTCCCCGCCACCCTCACCGTCGCCGGCCTCGTCGCCCAACCGGACCGCTCGGTGCTGGCGGCCTCCATGGCCCCCGTCGAGGGACCACCCCGCGTCGCCATGGCGCGGGCGACCAGCGCGGTCGAGAACCGGCTCGACCAGCGCTGGCCACACCGTCGGCGGGGCGACGTCGCCGGCGAAACGCTCGTGGGGGACCTGGCCCGCGCCGAGCCCGCGTTCACCGCGGAGGGGGTGGAGTTGGTGCGTCGGGTCGTCGCGGAGGCGGAGAAGGGCGCGGAGCCGCCAGGCGTCGACGTGATGGCGGAACTGTGCGTCGCGCTGTGCTCCGTCCGCGTCCGGGACGAGGCCTGGGCGCGCGTCGTCAGCCACTCCCTGGAGGAGCAGCTCGCCCTGTGGCTGCGGGTGATGCGCCACGCGGAGCCGTCGTATCGGGCGGCTCCCGGCAGCCTGGCCGCCTTCACCGCCTGGCGCCTGGGCCGCGGCAGCCTCGCCAACCTCGCCCTGGACCGTGTCGCCGAGGTCGCACCGGAGTACTCCATGGCCCGGATGCTCCGCGGCCTCCTCGAACGCGGAATCCCACCCAGTGAGTGGAAGGACCTCAACCCAGACCGGCTGCCGGACCCGGGAGGGGGGTAAGCAGGCATCCCCTCCCGGGTGAAGTCGCAGCGGGTCACGAGGGAGCCAGGGGAGCCGCGTGGTTTCCGATGGCGGTCACCGTCCTCGAACAGGAGCGGTCCGAGAGCAGGCGCCAGCGGTGGGCGGGACGAGGTCGTTGTCGGTGAGGTGGGGGGAAACCGAACTCGGGGGTGTTGGTCTGGCCCAGGAACACCGCTCCCGCTTCCCGCGGGGCCGCGACGAACTCCTCGTCGACTGGGGGACCGCTGGTCGGCGTACTCGCTGCGGAAGGCCCTCCGGTCGTTGTGTCCTCGGGTGGCTGAGGCGGGGGCGGGTTCGCTGGGCGGCCGCGCTTTGTACCGCGCTGACCTGTGATCACACCTGATCGGTCGTCGAACCGGCCGCCCGATCGCTCGCGGCACTCACCTTGTTCTGGACGGGTCGCCGATCTGCCTCGGAGCGGTGGTGTTTCCCGTGGTCCGCCAGGGGAGTCGAGCGGTGGCGCCACACGCTCTCGGCGGGAGGATCGGTTGGCTGTGGCGGTCTGGGCACGGTGGCGAACGTCTTAGGCTGAGGGGCATGCCCGAGTTCATCTTCACCATGCGAAACGTGCGCTTGGCGCACGGTGACAAGGTCGTTCTCGACGACGTATCAGGTTCCTTCTATCCGGGCGCCAAGATCGGTGTCCTGGGCCCGAACGGCGCCGGCAAGTCGACCTTGCTGCGCGTGTTGGCGGGTGAGCAACAAGTGTCCAACGGTGACGCGCGGCTGATGCCCGGCTTCACGGTCGGGCTGCTCGCCCAGGAGCCGCAGCTCGACCCCGCGAAGACGGTCCTGGAGAACGTCGAGGACGGGGTCGCCGAGACCAAGGCGATGTTGACGCAGTTCAACGAGATCGCCGAAAAGATGGCCACCGACTACTCCGACGAGCTGCTCGCCGAGATGGGCACGCTGCAGGAGAAGCTGGACCACCGGAACGCCTGGGATCTGGACAGTCAGCTCGAGCAGGCGATGGACGCCCTGCGGTGCCCGCCGGGGGACGCCGACGTCACCACGTTGTCCGGTGGCGAGCGGCGCCGGGTGGCGCTGTGCCGTCTGCTGCTGGAGCAGCCCGACCTGCTGCTCCTCGACGAGCCCACCAACCACCTGGACGCCGAGAGTGTGCAGTGGCTGGAGACGCACCTCGAGAAGTACCCGGGAACGGTGATCGCGATCACCCACGACCGGTACTTTCTGGACAACGTGGCGACGTGGATCCTCGAGCTGGACCGCGGCAAGCTCTACCCCTACGAGGGCAACTACACCACCTACCTCGAGACCAAGGCCGCGCGGCTGAAGGTCGAGGGGCAGAAGGACGCCAAGCGGGAGAAGCGCCTGCAGGACGAGTTGGAGTGGGTCCGCTCCAACCCGAAGGCGCGCCAGACCAAGAGCAAGGCCCGTCTGAACCGGTACGAGGAGATGGCGGCCGAGGCGGCGCAGTCCCGCAAGATGGACTTCGAGGAGATCCAGATTCCGCCGGGGCCGCGGCTGGGCAACACCGTCGTGGAGGCGGACAAGCTCACCAAGGGCTTCGGCGACCGGGTCCTGATGGAGAACCTGAGCTTCTCCCTGCCGCCCAACGGCATCGTGGGTGTCATCGGCCCCAACGGTGTCGGTAAGACCACCCTGTTCAAGATGATCGTGGGTGAGGAGAAGGCCGACTCTGGCAGCATCAACGTCGGAGACACGGTGAGCGTCTCCTACGTCGACCAGTCCCGCGAGAAGATCGACGGCAACAAGAACGTGTGGGAGACGATCTCCGACGGGGAGACCTTCATCCACGTCGGTAATGTCGAGATCCCCAGCCGCGCCTACGTCGCCGCCTTCGGTTTCAAGGGGTCAGACCAGCAGAAGCCCGCGGGCGTGCTCTCCGGTGGGGAACGAAACCGGGTGAACCTGGCGTTGACCCTGAAGCAGGGCGGAAACCTCCTCCTCCTGGACGAGCCCACGAACGACCTGGACGTGGAGACCCTGGCGTCGCTGGAGAACGCGCTTCTGGACTTCCCGGGCTGCGCCGTGATCACCAGCCACGACCGGTGGTTCCTGGACCGGGTCGCCACCCACATCCTGGCGTGGGAGGGGGGCTCGGACTGGTTCTGGTTCGAGGGCAACTTCGAGTCCTACGAGAAGAACAAGGTGGAGCGCCTCGGCCCCGAGGCCGCCCGTCCGCACGCCGTCACGCACCGTCGTCTGACGCGCGGCTAGGCAGTCGAGGTCGACCGGTCGAAGGGGAACCGATGAGCGAAGCCGAGCAGATCACCTTCTACGAGGCGGTCGGCGGTGAGGACACGTTCGTCCGTTTGGTGCGCCGCTTCTACGAGGGCGTCGCCGAGGACCCCGTGCTGCGTCCGATGTACCCGGAGGAGGACCTCGGTCCCGCCGAGGACCGCCTCCGGCTCTTCCTGATGCAGTACTGGGGTGGCCCCAAGACCTACGGCGAGCAGCGGGGGCATCCGCGTCTGCGGCTGCGCCACAACCCGTTCCGTATCGGTGAGCACGAGCGGGACCGCTGGCTCGCCCACATGCGGGTCGCCGTGGAGGAGCTGCAACTGCCCCCGGAACTCCACCAACCCCTGTGGGACTACCTCGTCTACGCGGCGAACACCATGGTCAACGTACCGACGGAGCAGCCGGCGCGCGTCGACGGGCCCACACTGCCCGTCACACCCGCCGACTAGCAGGCCAGACACGACGCAGGCGCCCGGAGACCTCATGGTCTCCGGGCGCCTGCGTCGTGTCTGGTGAGGTTCCCGGCCTCAGTCCACCGTGTGGCGGCCCAGAAGCTCGTGTTCCGCGTCGGTGAGACGCCGGATCCGCTGGGTGTCCGGGTCGAACCCCACCAGGACCGTGCGCGCCCGCAGGTACACATGGTCGTCGTCGCGCACCTCGTAGTTCAGGTCCACGCTGGCCCGGCGCAGCCGCGTCGCCCACACCTCGACCCGCACCGGTTCGGGGCGAAGCTGGAGTGGCCGCACGTACTCCGCCTCCTGGTAGCTGATCACCATCGGGCCCGCCGCCGGTGATCCCTGCGGGGAGGACCACCGCAGCAACGACAACCGGGCTTCCTCCAGGTAGGTCAGCATCCGCACGTTGTTGACGTGGTTCTGCGGATCCAGGTCGGCGTAGCGGACCTGGCACCCGTGGACGTGCCGGCGATCGCTCGGTGCCTCCGGCGAGGACGAGACCCGGGTATGGACCGCGGTCCGAGGCGCGGACGCCGTGGACTCGGCGGTGTCCTCCTCAGCGGACACGTCCAGTCCCGTGTGGTGCGCCAGGAACGCCAGACTGTCCGCCTGGAGCGCCGCGGTGCGCCCCACGGAGCGGACACTGTGGCCCACCTCGGCCTCGCGCCGCAGCAGCACCGGGCGTTGGGACACCGGGGCGGAGGTGGCGTGCTGCATCGCCGCGCACATCTTGCGGGCGTGCAGCGGGTCGACCCGACTGTCGTTGTCGAACACGGTGAACAACGTCGCCGGGTAGCGGACGCCCTCGGTGACGCGGTGGTAGGGCGAGTAGGCGTGGAGCCACTCGAACTGTTCGGGGTCGGACGCGCTACCGAACTCGCCCGTCCAGAGTCGTCCCAGTCCGAACCGTTCGTAGCGCAGCATGTCGAGGAGGGGCGCCGAGCAGACCGCGGCCGCGAACCGGTCCGGGGCCTGGGTGACCGCCGCGCCCACCAGCAGCCCACCGTTGCTCCCGCCCATGGCGGCGAGTCCGTCGGGCGCGGCCACACCGGTCGCGACGAGGTAGTTCGCGGCCTCGAGGTAGTCGTCGAAGACACGCTGCTTGTTGGCGAGCATGCCCGCGCGGTGCCACTCCTCTCCCTCCTCACCTCCACCCCGCAGGTTGGCCACGACGTAGGTGCCGCCCGCCTCCACCCAGGCCAGCGCGGTGGCGGAGAAGCTCGGGGTCAGGGAGATCTGGAATCCGCCGTAGCCGTAGAGGATGGTGGGGCGCGGCCCGGTGGCGTCAGCGGGGGAGAGCACGATCATGTGCACCGTCGCACCGTCGGACGCCGTGTAGTTGACCTGGTCGGCCCGCACCTCGGGGACACGCGGCGGTTTCGGGGGAGCGGCCCACACCTCGAGAGAGCCGTCACGCCCGTCGAAGCGGTACACCGTGGTGGGTGTGGCGTGGTCGGTGTAGGACAGCCACGCCTCGTGGCCGCCGTCGTGCGGGGAACGCAGGCCCCCGACCGACCCCGGACCCGGCAGGGTGAGGGTGTCCCGGTAGCGTCCGTCGGCGAGGTCGTGCACGGTGACCTCACTGATCGCGTGGCGCTGGCGTAGGCCCAGCAGCAGCGGGGCGTCGCCCAGCGCCGCCCCGTCCAGGACTGTGAACCCGGTGAGTACAGCGGACGTGTCCTCCGCCAACAGCGTGGTCCAGTGCTCGTACTCGGGCTGTGCGGGGTCGGCGACACAGAGCCTCGCCCTGGGCGCGTCCCGGTCGGTGAAGAGGTAGAGCCGACCGTCCCGTCCCACGTGGGGGTAAACCTCGGCGTCGACACCCTCCTGGATCGGCACCAGCTTCGGCGTGCGGGGGCCGGTGGCGTCCAGGTCCGCGATCCACGCGTCGTTGTGCGCGGCGGTGCCCGGTGCGGCCGTGAGGGTCAACCAGCGGCCGTCGTGACTCACGTGCAGGCCATAGAACTCGGTCATGTCCCGACCGAAACCGAAGATCTCGGCGTCCTCATCGGGGTCACTGCCCACGACATGCAGGTACACGCGCCGGTGGTACTGCGTCTCGTCCGCCGGGACCCGCGACGGAGGGAGACGCCGCACATAGTAGAACGCCGACCCATCCGCCAGCCACGCGATGGGGGTCGACCGACACCGGTCGACCGGCCCGTCCACCGACTCCCCGGTCGCCACGTCCATCACGTAGAGCAGGGACTCCTCGTCCCCACCGTGCGAGAGCTGGTAGGCGAGCAGTCGGCCGGCCGGGTCGGGAGTCCAGGAGTCCAGCGTGGTGGTGCCGGTGGGGTCCAAGACCATCGGATCGACGAGGACGTGTTCGGGCCCGTCCCCGTCCACCGTGAACAGCGCGGCGTGCTCCTGGCCTGGACCGCGCCGCATGAAGAACCGCCGCCGCCCCCGCCAACGCGGGGTTCCCTCGACCCCACAGTCGAGGAGGTCACGGATCCGGTCGGCGAAGGCGTCCCGGCCGGGCAGCGTGTTCATCCTGTCGGCGAACAGGGCGTCCTGTGCGGCGGACCAAGAAACTGTGTCGTCGGTGTCGGCCTCCTCGAGCCACCGGTAGGGATCG
This sequence comes from Spiractinospora alimapuensis, assembly GCF_018437505.1. Taxonomy (NCBI): domain Bacteria; kingdom Bacillati; phylum Actinomycetota; class Actinomycetes; order Streptosporangiales; family Nocardiopsidaceae; genus Spiractinospora; species Spiractinospora alimapuensis. The sequence continues at coordinate 5,325,011 of NZ_CP072467.1, forward strand.
GAGACGGTGTGACCGGCCTGCGTCCAGGTCGTTCGCTGCCTGTGGGCGTGGGGATACTCGGGCATGTGCTGCACCTTATCCGCTGGTGACGGTGAGGAAATCACCACGCCGTACACAAATGGGGTGGCGATTGACGGTGTCGACCACGCACACTAAAGGCGAGACGTTGGCAACCACCGACGGGAGGTTCGCGTGGTCGACGTGTTTCGGTCGGCGCTGCCGGCCAGATGGGAGAACCCCCGCACGGGCCGATGGCCCGCGGGGGAGGCGACACCGCACGGACGGACATCATGAGCCCCGCACGCGGATCGGAGGACGGCAAAAGCAGCCGTCACGTACTTCTACTCAACGCCAGCTACGAACCCCTGACCACCCTCCCCATGCGCAGGGCCATCCTCCTTGTGCTGCGGGACAAGGCGGAGGTCGTGCACGACGACGTGGGAGGGGCGACACTCCGGTCGGCGACGGTGTCGGTGTCGGTCCCGTCGGTGATCCGACTGCGCCGCTACATCCGGGTGCCCTACCGGCGACGCATACCCCTGACCCGGGTCGCGTTGATGCGTCGGGACCGGTACCTGTGCGCGTACTGCGGCAAACGCGCGGAGACGATCGACCACGTGATTCCACGCAGCCGGGGTGGCGCCCACGTGTGGGAGAACTGTGTGGCGTCGTGCAAACCGTGCAACCACCGCAAGGCCGACCACCTGCTCGACGCCCTGGGCTGGGAGCTGAAGGTCACGCCACACGTGCCACGCGGGCTGCACTGGCGGCTGATCAACGGCGACCAGCACGGCGATCCGCAGTGGGCACCCTACATCGCGGTCATCGCTGCGTGACGCCGCCGTCCGGCGCGGCGGCGGCGTATCGTTGAGGCATGCCTCGCTACGAGTTCCGATGCCGCGCGTGCGGCGACACGTTCGAAGTCTCCCGACCGATGGCGGAGTCAGATTCCCCCGCGGACTGTCCCCACGGTCACGCCGACACGGTGAAGCTGATGTCCGTGGTGGGCGTGGGTGGGGGCGCGTCCTCCGACGCGCCGGCCGGCGGGGGAGGCTGCTGCGGCGGCGGGTGCTGTTCCTGAGCGACGTCGACTGGGTCCGACCCGACCCGGTCCACGTCGCTCACGGGTGACTCCACGCGGGCGGGGGGTGGGCGAGCCGGCCGTACCCCCCACGCCGCTACTTCTCGATCTGGCTGACGTCGCGAGCGGCGCCCGTGGACGCCGAGGTCGCCATGGCGGCGTAGGCACGCAGCGCCGCGGTGACGGGACGCTGCCGCTCCCGAGGCCGGAACGATCCCAGCTCCTTGAGGAGGCGTTCCCGTCGGGTGCTGAGCTCGTCGTCGGGGACGTCGATGTCGATCGCGCGGTTGGGGATGTCGATGGTGATGGTGTCCCCGTCCTCGATCAGGGCGATGTCACCGCCGGCCGCCGCCTCGGGTGAGGCGTGGCCGATGGACAGCCCCGAGGTGCCGCCGGAGAACCGGCCGTCGGTGACCAGCGCGCACGCCTTGCCGAGGCCACGGCCCTTGAGGAAGCTGGTGGGGTAGAGCATCTCCTGCATTCCGGGGCCGCCCTTGGGGCCCTCATAGCGGATGACGACGACGTCACCGGGTTCCACGCGTCGGCCGAGGATTCCTTCGACGGCGTCCTCCTGGCTCTCGAAAACCTTCGCCGGGCCGCTGAAGGTCCACAGCTCCTCCTCGACGCCGGCGGTCTTCACGATCGCCCCGTCCGGCGCGATATTGCCGCGCAGCACCGCGAGGCCGCCGTCGGCGGTGTAGGCGTTCTCGAACGAGCGGATGCAGCCGTTGACGCGGTCGGTGTCCAGGGTGTCCCAACGGACGTCCTGGGAGTAGGCCTTGGTGGTGCGCTTGCCACCGGGAGCTGCGTGGAACAGCTCGACGGCCCGCTCGGAGGCCGTGCCGGAGCGGATGTCCCACTCCTGGAGGAACTCCCCGATCGTGGAACCGTGCACCGTCGGCAGTGAGGTGTCCAGGAGGTCGGCGCGCGCGAGCTCGCCGAGGATGGCGGGGATACCGCCGGCCCGGTGCACGTCCTCCACGTGGTACTTGTCGGTGTTGGGCGCGACCTTGCACAGGCAGGGCACCTCGCGGGACAGGGCGTCGATCTCGTCCAGCCCGAAGTTCACCCCGCCCTCGGTCGCGGCCGCGAGCAGGTGCAGGATCGTGTTGGTCGACCCGCCCATGGCGACGTCCAGCGCCATGGCGTTGGCGAACGCGGCCTCGGTGGCGATCGATTGGGGCAGGACGGAGGCGTCGTCGTCCTCGTAGTAGCGCCGGGCGGCCTCCACGACGAGACGGCCGGCGTCCTCGTACAGGGCCTTACGGGCGACGTGCGTGGCCAGAACCGTGCCGTTGCCGGGCGGTGCCAGCCCGATGGCCTCGGTGAGGCAGTTCATGGAGTTGGCGGTGAACATGCCCGAACACGACCCGCAGGTGGGGCACGCGTTCTCCTCCATCTCGTCCAGTTCCTCCTGGGGAACCGAATCGTCGGCGGAGGCGATCATCGGGTTGATCAGGTCGAGCTTCTTCACCCGGGTGGCGGTCCCGTCGGTGACGGTGACCTTGCCTGCCTCCATCGGTCCACCGGAGACGAAGACCGTGGGGATGTTCAGCCGCATCGCGGCCAGCAGCATCCCCGGCGTGATCTTGTCGCAGTTGGACACACACACCAGGGCGTCCGCGCAGTGCGCGTTGACCATGTACTCGACCGAGTCGGCGATCAGCTCGCGGCTGGGCAGGGAGTACAGCATGCCGCCGTGCCCCATGGCGATGCCGTCGTCCACCGCGATGGAGTTGAACTCGCGGGGGACGGCACCGGCCTCCCTGACCGCTCCGGCGACGACGTCGGCGACCTCACGGAGGTGGACGTGGCCGGGCACGAACTGGGTGAAGCTGTTGGCTACCGCGACGATCGGCTTGCCGATCTCCTCGCGTTCCACGCCGGTGGCGCGCATGAGAGCGCGCGCGCCGGCCATGTTCCTGCCATGGGTGACCGTGCGTGAGCGTAGCGCGGGCATGGGGCACTCCCATCCAAAACATTTACTGCCTGTCGTTCGATGGTAGTGCCTGTTCCCGGGCCTATTCGCCGTACTTGGGGGGAAGCGCCGCGCGGGCGGCCTCGTAGATCCGGTTGATCTCCCGCTCGCTGAGCTTCTCCTTGCCCTCACGCCGCAGCCACTTACGGACGTTGTTCGCCTTGATCACGTCGATGCCGCGCATGCGGTGGATGTCCCACGGCATTCGGTCCGTAGATCACCAGGGAGGGGCGTACGAACACGTCGCTGCCCAACTGTTCGCCGATGAGGCGTTGGGCCACACGCGCCTCCTCCAGCGCCTCGTCGAGCCGCTCGTTCTTGGAGAACTTGCCGTGGTACAGCTTCTCCAACTTGTTGCGGACGGGAAGACGCTTGTCCCAGCTCTCGGAGTCGATCGCGAAGGCCCCACGTCGGCCGATCACGAAGTGGTCGATGATGCCGTTGCCACCGGGGATGGAACGCGCGTGCAGAACCCGGTAGCCGAACCAGCGCTGCATGGGCCGGAGCTGGGCCTCGGTCCGCCGCTGCGCGGCCGAACGACGACGCCAGCGCGGAATCTCCGACCGGGTCGAGGAGATGTGGAACATCCCGGCGACGAGAACCAGCCCGGCGAGGGTCGCTCCCACCCGCCCGCTGCTGGTCAGGAACCCCGCCCCGAGTCCGACGAACGCCGCGACGGCCGCACACACCAGCCACGGCCGCTGAACGCCGGATCTCAGCAGGGCTCGCAGGGAGACGTTGGATTTTTGACGTTCGACGTAGGGGGAGGTCGACGCCGGCCGCGGAGGTTGGTCCGGGCGCGACGTACTGCCCTTGACGTTTGATGCGGTGTCCACGAGAGGAGAATATCGGTGACGCAACGTAGTAGTCAGTACCGAACGCCCGCACAATAGTATTCCCCACAGAGCTGGGGATCTGGCGTGTGGGAGACCCAGAATTGGGGCAGAACTATTGGTTATGAGGTAACGTTGCGTAACGGTGGCGGGTGGTCACTCGTGGCGTTCCCAAACTCGGGTGCGTAGGGTCTCGGTGTGAGCGAGATTCATGACCTGAACGCGGAAGAGCTGGCAGGGGAAGTGCGAGCCAAGACTCTCTCCCCGGTTGACATCACCGAGCACTTCCTGAATCGGATTGACCGAATTGATGATCATCTCGGCGCGTTTATAACGGTCACTAAAGATCTGGCGCTCGAGCAGGCCCGAAACGCCGAAGCGCGGGTGATGCGCGACGCCCCGGAGGATCTTCCCGCGTTGTGCGGTATTCCGGTTCCGGTCAAGGACCTCGACATGGTCGCCGGGCAACGATGGACCTGTGGATCGCGCGTGTACGCCGACCAGCGCGCCCCAGTCGACGAGGAGTTCGTCGCGGCGCTACGCGAGGCGGGAGCGGTGTTCCTGGGCAAGACCAACACCCCCGAGTTCGGTTTTCCCTGCTACACCGAGAACGACATCGCCCCACCCACCCGAACCCCCTGGGACCTGACCCGCTCGGCGGGAGGATCCAGCGGCGGCGCGGCCGCCGCGGTCGCCACAGGCCTCGCCCCGGTCGCCCAGGGCAGTGACGGCGGCGGGTCGATCCGTATCCCGGCGAGCGCGTGCGGGGTCTTCGGCGTCAAACCCACCCGGGGACGGATCAGTGGCGCCCCGGCCAAGCCGGACATGATCGGTCTCTCCACGACCGGCCCCATCGCGCGTACCGTGCGCGACGCGGCCACCCTCCTGGACGCCATGTCGATCAGCCGTCCGGGCGACTATTACACCGCACCCCCTGTCGTGGGAACCTTCCGCGACTCCGCGGACCGGGACCCCGGACGCCTCCGGGTCGCCCGCTTCGCCACACCCGTCATCGACGGGGTGGAGATCGACGCCGAGGTGCGCACCGCCTTCGAGGAGACCTCCACGCTCCTCGCCGAGCTGGGTCACGACGTCGTGGACATCCCGGCGCCGTTCCACAGCGCCGTCTACGGGGCCTTCACCACGGCGTGGGCCGCGATGGCGACGCGCTACCCACTCTCGCCCGAGGACGAGGAACGGATCCGGCCCCTCAGCCGATGGCTGCGGGAACGGGGCCGCGCCCTCTCCGCCACCGAGTACCTGGACGCCACCGGCCAGCTCCAACAGGCGATTCGCCGGGCACTCGCCACACTCCAGGACTTCGACGCGGTGCTCACCCCGACGCTCGCCCAGGTCCCGCAGCCACTGGGCCACTTCGACGCCGACGGTGACCCCGAGATGGAGTTCCTCCGGATGGGCGCGTTCACCCCGTTCGCGGCCATGTACAACGTCTCTGGCCAGCCGGCGGTGTCGGTACCACTGCACTGGACGAACGACGGTCTGCCCATCGGCAGCATGCTCGCGGGTCGGATGGGTGGCGAACCGACCCTGATCGCCCTCGCCGCCCAACTCGAGCAGGCCCGGCCCTGGGGGGACCGAACCCCGCCACTGTGGGACGCCTAGGACTAGCGAGGACGGGCGACGGCTACCCTTCGCCCGTCCGCTGCTCGGTCGGCTCCGGCTCCGGACGCCCGGTCGACGGTGACCCGGTTTCCTCGGTCGATCGGGCGGTGGAGCGAGGCAGAAACACCGTGAACAGCGCGGCGACCACCACCATGCCGGCGCCGCCGGCCACCCCCGCGGCGACGCCGCCCCAGTCGATCAATGCCCCGGTTACCGGAGCGGCCACCGCCATCCCGGTGGAGCCGGCAGTGTTCATCCAGCCGAAGGCCTCACCGCGCCGCTCGTCGGGGGACAGCTCGCTCAACAGGCTCATGCAGGCGCCCATCGTGGGGGCGATGCCCAGCCCGGCCAGGAACAGAACAGGTGTGAGCCACCAGAGCGAGGGCAGGTCCACGATGGGTGGCATGAGCGGCACGAGCAGGAGCAGCCCCACCGCCGAGGCCGCGGCGCGAGCGCGGATACCTGGTGCGCGCGCCATGGCGCCCACGGCGAGCCCACCCGCCAGGGAGCCCAGGGCCCACACGGCGGCGAGCGCGCCGGCCCAGGCGGCGGCCCCGCTCTCGCGGGCGACAGCGACGATCGCGAGGTCGATCGCCCCGATTCCGCTGACCAACAGCAAGAAGAACCCGATCAGCAACAGCACGGGCCGCTGCGCCAGCAGGGATGTCTTCCCCTTCGAAGCATGAGGGATGGCCGGAGCCGGCGCCGGTTCGGCCATGCCGGCCGCCCGCACCGACAGCGCGAACGCGACGCCACCCGCGACGGCGATCCCCGCGAGGGTGAGTGTCGCCACGCGCGGACTCGCCACCGCGACCGTGCCCGCGGCGATCAGCGGGCCCGCGATGAACAGGATCTCCTGTACGGCGCCCTCAACGGAGTAGATGGTCTGTCGGGCGGGCCCCTGGAGGATCCGGGGCCACACTGAGCGGACGATCTGGTTGCTGGGTGGCGCGAACAGGCCCGTCGCCAACCCCAACGGAAGGCTCACCCACCACACCGAGGCCGGAAGCAGAGCCAGCGCCGTGAGCCCCGACGCGTAGGCGACCGCGCTGACCAACATCACCCGGTCGGACCGCCCCCGGTCCACCATCCTGCCCCGCACGGGCCCGGCGATCGCGGTCCCGATCGTCAGCCCGCCGACGACCGCGCCCGCCAGCCCGTAGGACCCCGTCCACCCCGCCACCAGGAACGTGACGGCGATCGGCACCCCCGCCATCGGGATTCGGGCGACCATCGAAAGGATCAGCAGGGAGGGGACATGGGGGGTGCGCAGCAACGTGCGGTAGGGATGAGCCACGGCTCGCATTATGGACGCGGCGCACGCACTCCGCTACTCGATTTCATGTTCGATTGCTGCCCACTGTCGAGTCGTAGTGTTCACCCAGCAGGGTACGCATGGCCTGACCATCGTCCTTGCCGCGTGACCAGAGGTACAGCAGTACCCCGACCGTCGCCCACGCGATCAAGATCACATACTCCCAGGGCCAGATCAGGGACAGATCGGTGTTGGGCCACAGGGCGAACACGATCACCCCGACGGCGAAGACCGCGCCGACCGCCGGAGCCGCCGACGGCCACGCTCGGAACGGCGCGGACAGGTGACGATGGGTGGAGCGGATGCGGTACAGGCACAGCACACCGATGAACCACGCGAGGCCCACGTAGACACCGCCGGTGTCCAGGAACCACACCAACGCCTCCGTGCCCATCCAGCCGAGGCACAGCACGACCACCAGAGTGAAGGTGAGGGCTCGGGTCGGTGTCCGGTGTCGCGGGTGCAGCGCGGCCAACCCGGACGGCAGCAGGCGGGCACGTGCCATCGCCAGCACGATCCGGGAGGTCGCGACGAAGAGGGCGAGGAAGCTCGTCACCAGCCCGATGACGGCGATCGCGAACGCCGACCAACCCAGCGTCGGATATCCGGCCGCGCGGAAGGCGTTGATGGTGCCCTCCTCCAGGGCGGCCGTCTCCTGCCACGGGATGACCCAGGCCGTCGCCAGGAGCACCAGGCAGTAGAAGCCGCCCGCGATACCGACCGTCATCAGTACGGCACGGCCGAGACGACGCGGGGTCACCTTGGCGTCCTCCGCGAGCGTCGTCACCAGCGCGAAACCCGTCAAGAACGTCATGGCCGGCAGCACGAACCGCGCCGTCTGGCCCACCGACTCCCCGGTGTCGCCGGCGTAGGGCGGCCAGAAGTTCTCCGCGCTCCCGTGCAGGAAGCCGACCACCGCGATGACCAGCCCGAGCACGACCATCGCGATCAGGAACACGAGCTGGGTCCACGCACCGAACGTGATCCCCCGCCAGTTGGCGGCGAACACCGCGAGCGTGACCAGCACCCCGACCACCAGCACGGGCAGATAGACCGTCCCCTCGTTGATCGTGTAGAGGGGTATCACGGACAGTTCGGGGAAGACCCGGCTCAGTAGGAACCCCACCGACGTCACGTAGAACGCCAGCGAGCTCACGTAGGCACCGATCAGCAGCCAGCCCGCGGTGAAGGCGACCCCACGGTTGAACGCGACGTAGGCGAACACGACCTCGCCACCCGCCCGCGGGAACAGACTCGCGAGCTCCGCGTACGCCAACGCGATGAACGCCACGAACACCGTCGCGACGGCGAGCCCGATCACGACGCCACCGGCACCGTACAGCGTGAAGAACTCGCTAGCGGTGTAGATCCAACTGGAGCCGATCACCCCAGCTGCACCTAACGCGATCAGCGGAAACAAACCCAACGAACTGCGAAGCTGCGACACCCGCACCCTCCCGAGCGTGATCCGATGGCGACGATCGACCCACAAGTCTCGCCCCGCCAGATCACGAGCACCAGCCCCAGAAGGCCACGAAGGTACCCACACGCGCGCCAGGGAGGGAGAGCGGGCCACACGGTGGCGACGCACCAGGCCCGACGACGGTCCCATGCTGGGGCCGTGTCGGGCCGGGGCGGTTCACCGATCAACTCCCACGGAGGGCCACCGGTGGCGAGCGGATCGTGCGCACCGTGATCGGTCCATTCCCGCGCGGGCGGGGCTTACAGCCGCGAGGACGCGGTCACTGGCTTGGTCGCCGGTCCATCCCTGCGCGGGCGGGGCTTGCCACGGTTCGGGCCGTGTGGTCGTGGTGGTGGTGCGGCCCAGGTCCAAGTCGTCTGCCACCCCACAGGTCCAGCCCCGCGCGGGGCTTACCAAGACGACCTCGTGACCCGCGTGCAAGCCATCCGGTTCATCCCCGCGCGCCGGGGCTTACCGAATTGCGACCGCGTCGTAGCCGACCCCTGCCGGGTTCATCCCCGCGCGCGCGGGGCTTACCAGGGTGCGACCTGGGATTCTTTGGGGGTGTTATCGTTTCGCGATGTTCGGGGTGCGATTTGGTCTCTCAGGGAGCGTCCACAGACATGGATGCGGACGCGTAGCGTCCACATTGATTCTCGGGGCTATGTTCGGCCGTTGAGTTGGCGGACAGGTTGTGTCCGCGATGGCTTTGGGTGTCCCAAGTTCCCCATCCCCTGTGTGGGGGCACACGGCATCCGTCACACGGCGTGGGGTGGGACGTCGCTGTGCGACTGGGTGGGTGGTGCGGCCGACTCAGCCGCACCACCCACCCGGGGATTACTCCTGGGCGTCGCGGGCCTGGGCGCGGAGGGCGCGTTGGACTCCGGCCTTGCCTTCGATCAGGAGGCGGCGCAGGGCGGCCGGGGGGTTCTCCTGGTCGATGTAGGCGTCGGTGCGCCGTACCGTCTCCTCCTCGATGAGGAACGACGGGTAGCAGAACTCCGCGAAGGTCTGCGCGAACTCCCCGGTCCACTTCTGCCAGGCCGGGCCCACCAGGTCGAAGTAGCGGTCCCGGTAGGGCACGAGCAGGTCGCGCTGGGCGGGTTCGCCGAAGCCGAGCAGCGTGGCCCGGAACTCGGCGTTGGCCATGTCGGAGGCGGACTCGATGCGCTCCCAGGCCTCGGCCTTGGCCTCCGCCGTCGGCAGTGCCGCGCGGCAGCCGGCGGCGGCGCGCTGGCCCGACGCGGTGGCGTCCCGCTCGACCTCCGCCGCGATCTCCGCCTCGCCGGCCTCACCGCGCACCACCAGGCGCCGCAGCAGGGTCCAGCGCAGGTCGGTGTCGATGTCCAGTCCCTCGATAGTGATCGCGCCGTCGAGGAGGCCGCGCAGCAGGGAGAGCTGCTCGGTGGTGATGCTGGCGTCCGCGAAGCCGTGCACGTAGGCGAGCTGTAGGTCGCTTCCGGGGACGGCGCCGGTGAGCAGGTTCTGCACCTGGTCGGCGAGGGTCGCGAAACCGGCGTCGCGCAACTCGGGAGCGGCGTAGGTGTGCAGCGCGGTGACCGCCTGACGCATCAGGGTCTGCGCCACGGCGACGTCGCTCACACCACGCAGACCGGAGGACACCAGCGTGACGAAGTCCCGGGTCGCCATCTCGGCGTCCCGCGTCATGTCCCAGGCCGCTGAGAAGCACAGGGCGCGGGGAAGCGACTCCTGGATCTCGCCCACGTGGTCCACGACGGTCCGCAGTGACCGCTCGTCCAGACGGATCTTGGTGAACGTGAGGTCGTCGTCGTTCACCAGCACCAGGTCCGCCCCCTTGCGGCCGACCAGTTCCGGAACCTCGGTGCGGGGGCCGGACACGTCCAGCTCCACGCGTTCCCGCCGCACGATCCCCTCGGGCGTGCGGTCGTAGAGACCGATGGCGATGCGGTGGTCCCGCAGCGTGGGGTGCTCCTCCGGGGCGGACTGCGCCACGGAGAACGCGGTGATGGTGCCCTCGGCGTCCAGTTCGAAGTCGGCGCGCAGGGTGTTCACCCCCGCGGTCTCCAACCACTGGCGCGACCATGCCGACAGGTCACGGCCGGAGGCCCGCTCCAGCTCCCGCAGCAGGTCCGGCAGTTCGGTGTTGCCCCAGGCGTGGGCCTGGAAGTACTCCCGCACCCCGGAGAAGAAGGCGTCCACCCCGACGTAGGCGACGAGCTGCTTGAGGACCGACGCCCCCTTGGCGTAGGTGATGCCGTCGAAGTTGACCTCCACCGCCTGCATGTCGGGGATGTCGGCCGCGATCGGGTGCGTTGAGGGGAGCTGGTCCTGGCGCAGCGCCCACGCCTTCTCGACGTTGGCGAAGGTGGTCCACGCGTCGGTCCACCGCGTCGCCTTGGCCTGGCAGTAGACACTGGCGAAGGTCGCGAAGGACTCGTTCAGCCACAGGTCGTCCCACCACCGCATGGTGACGAGGTTGCCGAACCACATGTGCGCCATCTCGTGCAGCATGGTCTCGGCCCGGCGCTCGTAGCGCGCGTCGGTGACCCGGGAGCGGAAGACGTAGTCCTCCAGGTAGGTCACCGCGCCGGCGTTCTCCATCGCCCCGGCGTTGAACTCGGGAACGAAGAGCTGGTCGTACTTGCCGAACGGGTACCGGATGCCGAACAGGTGGTGGTAGAAGTCGAAGCCCTGCTTGGTGACCTCGAGGATGGCGTCGGCGTCCAGGTGGTCGGCGAGGGAGGAACGGCAGTACACGCCGAGGGGGATCCCGTCGTGCGTGTCGCGGACCGCGTGGTACGGCCCGGCGATGAGCGCGGTGATGTAGGTCGACATGGGCTCGGTGGCGGGGAAGTGCCACCGGAACGCGCCCGCGTTGGTGGTGGGCTCACGCACCACGTCCGGTGTCGTGTTGGACACCACCTCGTAGTTCTCGGGCGCGAGCACCGTCAGCTCGAAGGGCGCCTTGAGGTCCGGCTGGTCGAAGCAGGTGTACATCCGCTGCGCGTCGGACGTCTCGAACTGGGTGTAGAGGTAGGTGTTGCCGTCCACCGGGTCGATGAAGCGGTGCAGCCCCTCACCGGTGCGCATGTAGGCGGCGTCGGCGTGGACCCGGAGCTCGTTGCGCTCCGCGAGGTCGCTCAGCGTCACCCGACCCCCGTCGAAGACCTGCGCCGGGTCCAGTGCCCGCCCGTTGAGCTCCACCTCCCGTACCGACGGCGCCGCGATCTCGATGAACGTCGACGCCCCGGGACGGTGGCACGTGAAGCGGACGGTCGTGGTTGAGCTGAAGGTCGCGCCGTCGCTGGTGAGATCGAGCATGACCTCATAGCCGTCGACATCCAGCAGCTCAGCGCGCTCTCTGGCCTCGTCGCGTGTCAGGTTGCCGGCCATGGCATGCCCCCTCGTACTTCGTCGCTGACAGTGCGGATTCCAAGCTGTGCGAAACAGTGGCGTTGGCAGTCGATCCTGCCATGCGGGATCGGGGAATGCCGAACAACCGCCCACGGTTGGGTTCAGGCAGGACCCAGGACAGCCCCCGCTGTCACGACGACCCAGAACGGAGCGAGCCCGTGGCCGAGCAGCGCACACCCGTCGATTTGTGGTTTGACCCGTTGTGCCCGTGGGCGTGGATGACGAGCCGCTGGCTCCTCGAGGTCGAGCGGATCCGCCCCATCGAGATCCGCTGGCACGTGATGAGCCTCTCCGTCCTCAACGAGGGCAATGACGACCTGCCGGAGGTGTACAAGGAGCTCATGGAGAAGGGGTGGGGTCCGGTCCGGGTCGCGATCGCCGCCAAGGAGAAGTACGGGGAGGACATCCTCGGTCCGCTCTACACGGCGCTGGGCACCCGAAACCACAACGAGGGCCTCCCCCTGGACGACGCGACCATCCGGGCGGCCCTGCGCGAGGTCGACCTCCCCGAGGAGCTGGCCGAGGCGGCGGACTCCGCCGAGTTCGACGCCGAGCTGCGCCGGTCGCACGCCGACGGCATCAACCGCGTGGGCCAGGACGTCGGCACGCCGGTGATCGCCGTCTCCGACGTCGCGTTCTTCGGGCCCGTCGTCACGCCCATCCCGCGCGGCGAGGCCGCCGGGAAACTGTGGGACGGCGTACTGCTGGTCGCCGGAACCGACGGGTTCTTCGAACTCAAGCGCACGCGCGACCGCGAACCGATCTTCGACTGAGACCTCGAACGCTCGGTGCGGGAGGTCCGATTCGGCACACCGTCGACGTGCGGGGTCGGACCTCCTGGCACACTGGTCGACGTGCGAATTCACCTTGGATCTGATCACGCCGGACTCGAACTGAAGAACCATCTCGCGGGATGGTTGGCCAAGCGCGGACACGACGTCGTCGACGCGGGGCCGGAGCTCTACGACGGGGAGGACGACTACCCGCCGTTCGTGCTGCGCGCCGCCGAGGGGGTCGCGCGCGAGAACGGGTCGATGGGAGTGGTGATCGGCGGTTCCGGCAACGGGGAGCAGATCGCCGCGAACAAGGTGGCGGGCGTGCGCGCCGCCCTGGTGTGGAGCGCGGAGACGGCGCGCCTCGCCCGACAGCACAACGACGCCAACGTGATCAGCCTCGGTGCCCGGATGCACTCCGAACAGGACGCCACCGACTTCGTCGAGGAGTTCCTGGCCACCCCCTACAGCGGAGCCGACCGGCACACCCGGCGGATCGAGATGATCAGCACCTACGAGACGTCCGGCGAGCTTCCCCCGCTGCCCTGATCCCCATGACCACCCGGGCGCTGGCGGTGCGGACCTTCGCACCGCCAGCGCCCACTGTCGTCCCTGGCCCCCTCGGCGGCGGTCGGGTCCATCCGCACCGCCACACCCGACCCGACTACGGACCTCCGTCGGGGCCGGCAGCCGTGGCGGTCAGAACACCAGGCCGCAGTGTCCCGGCCGTGGCCAGCCCATTCCGGTCACGAAGTCGGCGTAGGCGCCGGATCTCAGCTCCTCCACCTTTCCTGAGGCCACGGCGTAGGTGGGGGGAGTTCCCATGTAGGCCGCGCCGAGGGTGGCGACGTCCATCCGGAGGTCGGGCTCGTCCTCGGTAGCCCCGCACACCGCGCCGTTCCGGTCGGCGCGGAGCCGCCAGCGGCCGGCGTTCCAGGGGCACGTCGTGTCGGTGACCTCCAGCGCGAGGTCGATGGCGCCGCGGTAACTCCGCTGTTCCAGTGCCGCGGGAACGTCCACGAGGCGCACCCACAGGTTCGCGCCGAGGACGCTGTGCACGTGGTCGGGGTTCCGCAGGAGGCCGTAGAGGGGGATGTCAAGGGGAGCGTCGTCCATCGTCACCCGCGAGACCAGATCGCGGCCGAGCAGGTGCTCCCACAGCGCGGTGTGCGCCGCGGGAGTCAGCGCCTGAATGTCGACCACTGACACGGTCCCGTCCGGTAGCCCGGTCGGGGTGTAGCCCGACCGGACCCGGTACAGGACATATCCGGTGGTCCCCTGCGGCGTGTCCGCCACGACGCACTTCAGGGGGCTCATCCCTCGCCGTTCCGGGGGAGAGTCGTCGAGAGCGTGCGCCCACCAACGGTCGTCCCGCGCGAACTCGCCCGGACGGTCGGCGATCGCTGCCTGGAACACCGGGCCGATCGTCTCCGCCACGCCCTCGTGGACGTAGCGCACCGTCAGCGACGGGTCGCGCGGGGCGTCGCCGCGCACCGACGCCCGGGCGGCGTCCACCTGGATGTCGGCGGCCCAGGTCGCGGGACCGAATCCGAACCGGCCGTAGATCGCCCCCTCCGAGGCCCACAGCGCGGCCACCGCCTCACCCCGGTCGCGGATGTCGGCGAGCTGCCGCGTCATCACAGTGGTGAGGACCCCGCGCCGCCGGTGCGTCGGCAGGGTGGCGATCCCGGTCACGCCTCCCACCGGCATCGACCCTCCGGGAACGCCCATCGTGAAGGAGTGCGTGGCGCCGGTGCCGACGATCTCCTCCCCATCGAAGACCGCCAGCGTCCGGTCGAACTCGATGACTCCGCTGAACCGGTCGCCCGCGGTGGAAGTGTCCTGTGGGGAATTGAACGCGTCCGCGAGGACGAGCGCGTACGTGGGAAATTCGGTCTTGTCGATGGGACGCACCGGCCACGGCTCTGGCGCGGACTGAGGAGAGTGGGGTAGAGACATAGCCAACGTCACTATCAGCGGCGCGACCTTCACCGCCAGCGTTTTTCCTGACTTGTGCCGCGTCTCCCACGGGGGATTTGGATGGGGAGACGTGCTTGTGACCGCGCGAAGCGATACAGTTCGGCACCGGTCGCGCCCAAAGTCCGAAGGAGGAGGGCATATCCCTGGAGTCGCCCGGGGCTGCCTTGCCCACATGACCCGATGAGCACCACTAAAGCCAGTCCTCTCCACCGCGTGTGGCGGTCGCTGCGTTCAGCGGGCCAACGCGCGATGGCGATCGCTCGGCGCAAAGTGCTCTTCCGCTATCGGCTGGTGCTGATCACCCTGGTCGTGTTGGCCGTCGGCATCGCCCTCGGCGCCGTCTACATCGACCCCTGGTGGTTCCCTCCCAGCGCCGTCATCCTCACGGTGCTCGCCGGTGGACTCCTTCTGCGGCGCAAGAGCCTCGCCTTCCTGTTGATCGTCGTCGCCGGCGTTCTGTTGTTCCTGGCGTTTCGGATCGACGTCGCCCAGGTCGGCCCGGGGCTGCTGCTGACGATCGGGGTCACGGCGGTTCTCGCCTACCTGCTCTCCGGGGTGCGCGAACGCCTGGGGGTGCGTGGGCTGCGCGGGGAGCAGATGCTGTTGGAGCTGCGGGACCGGTTGCGTTCCCAAGGCCTGTTGCCGGAGCTACCGGGCACGTGGGGCACGAACTCGGCCCTCGAACAGGCGGGTGGCTCCTCCTTCGGCGGTGACTTCCTGGTGTCCGCGCAACGCGGCAACCGGCTCGAGCTCGCGGTGGTCGACGTCTCCGGCAAGGGGGTCGACGCCGGGACCCGCGCGCTGCTGCTCTCCGGCGCGTTCGGGGGCCTCATCGGGTCGGTACCCAGCGAAGACTTCCTCAGCCACTGCAACGACTACCTGTGGCGGACGGCGTTGGGCGAGGGGTTCGTCACCGCGGTCCACGTCAGTGTCGACCTGGACACCGGCGACTACCGGATCGCCTCGGCCGGACACCCGCCCGCGTTGCACTTCGACTCCGGTAGCGGACAGTGGACCACCACCGACGCCAAAGGCGTCGTGCTGGGCGTGATGGAGGAGACCACCTACGTCCACGCGCACGGACGCATCCGCTCGGGCGACGCGCTGATGCTCTACACCGACGGCCTGATCGAGACCCCCGGCGAGGACCTGGACGCCGGCATCGACCGCCTGCTCGGCGCCGCCGAGGGCATCGTCACCAACGGCTTCCAGGACGGCGCCCGACGTATCGTCGACACGTTGGGCAAGGAAAGCAACGACGACCGTGCCGTTGTCGTCGTCTGGCGCTCCTGAGGTCACCGACACGCCGGGACCCGTCGCGGCGCGCCACGGGAGTTCACCTCTCGGATAGTCCTGAGGGGCCGCGACCAATCACGATCGAACCGGGGAGGCGTGCGTGCCGGAGAGCGATGAGAACGGATCCCCGCGGCTCGACGATGTCGTCGACGGCGGGGACCTGACCGCGATTCGGCTCTGGTTGGCCGAACACCAGCCCTACGAGATCGCCGACGAGCTCGCCCGCATGCACAGCACTCGGGCCATCCTCCCCTTCCGGCTGCTGGACAAGGACCGGGAACTGGAGGTCTTCGAGGAGCTCGACCCGCCGCACCAACAGGAGATCCTCGCGGGGCTGCGCGACACCGCCATGCACGAGCTCCTGGAGGAGATGGAGCCCGACGACCGGGCCCGACTTCTCGGCGAGGTGCCCGCGAAGGTCGCGGCGAGCGCCCTCGCGGGCCTGAGCCCGCAGGAACGCAAGAAAACCGCCGCGCTCCTGGGCTACCCGGAGAACTCCGTCGGCCGGCACATGAGTCCCGAGGCGGTCATCCTGCACCGCGACCTCGCCGTCGGCCGCGCCCTGGAGGTCGTACGCGCCAAAGGGGGCGACGCCGAGACGATCTACACCCTCCCCGTCGTTGACGATGGCCGCCGCCTCGCCGGCACGGTCGAACTCGCGGCGCTGGTGATGGCCGAGCCGGACACGCCGATCAAGGACCTCGTGGATGTGCTGGTCCCTCGCGCCCGCGCGACGGACCCGGCCGAGAACGCGGCGCGACTCATGCAGGAGGCCAACCTGATGGCCCTGCCCGTCGTCGACTCCGAGGAACGTGTCGTGGGCCTGCTGACCTTCGACGACGCCCTGGAACTGATCGAGGCCGCCGACACCGAGGACATCGCCCGCCAGTCCGGAGCCAGCCCCATCTCCGAGCACTACGTGGCCGCCGGCGTGCTGCGCCTCGCCCGGGTGCGGGTGGTGTGGCTGCTGTTGCTCATCATCGCCTCCACACTCACCGTCAGTGTTCTCCAGGGGTTCGAGGCCACCCTCGAACAGGTCACCGCGCTCGCCCTGTTCATCCCCATGCTCACCGGCACCGGGGGCAACGTCGGCTCCCAGTCCGCCACCGCCGTGGTGCGCGCGCTCGCCGTCGGCGAGGTGCGGGTCCGCGACCTGCCCCGCGTGGCGTGGAAGGAATGCCGGGTCGGGCTGTCACTCGGCGCCGTCATGGCCCTCATCGCCCTGACGATCGGCCTGGTCGTCGTCCCCACGCCCGTCGCCCTCGCGGTCGCGCTGTCGATCGTCGTCATCTGTACCTGGGCCGCGATCATCGGAAGCTCCATGCCCCTGCTGGCGCGCCGGGTCGGAGTCGACCCCGCCGTCGTGTCCGCCCCGCTGGTCACCACCCTGGTGGACGCCACCGGCCTCGTCATCTACTTCACCGTCGCCCGCATGCTGCTCGGACTCTGAGGCCGAGCACCGTCAGAACCAGGTCGCGTCCCACCCCAAGAAAGCGGAAACAGCCGGTCAGAACCACGCAAACCCGAATAGACCGGATCCGTTCAGTCCCCGTTCACCTTCCCTGACCTGCGGAGTCACCCTCCGTGCCTAACGTGCCTGGTGGTGCCGCCCGAAAGGCGAGCGCCAGGTAACCAGTCCACCGGGAAGGACACGAGAGCTGTGAAGCTCAGGACCTATAGCCAGTTCGCGGGAGTCGTCGTTCTGGGCGCTCTCGCCCTCTCCGCCTGCGGCTCCGACCAGGCCGTCGACCAGCCCGACGCGGAGAACGGATCCGCCGGTGGCGCCGAGTGCGCCGAGGACGGCGGCACCCTCGCCGGAGCCGGTGCGAGCTCCATGGAGAACGCCATGGCTGCCTGGTCAGCGGGCTACTCCGGCCTCTGCGCCGAGACCTCCGTCGAGTACGACGCCGTCGGCTCCGGCGCCGGGCGGACCCAGTTCATCGACGGTGCCACCCAGTTCGGTGGTTCCGACGCCGCTCTCGACGATGACGAGCACGAGCAGGCCGCCGACCGTTGCGGCTCCGAGGCCGTGAACCTTCCGGCCTACATCTCACCGATCGCGGTGACCTTCAACCTCGAGGGCGTCGACCAGCTCAACCTGACGCCGGAGACGATCGCGGGCATCTTCAACCAGGACATCACCACCTGGGACGCCTCGGAGATCGCGGACGACAACCCCGACGTCGACCTCCCCGACAGCCCCATCATCCCGGTGAACCGGTCCGACGAGTCCGGAACCACCGAGAACTTCACCGCGTACCTCGACGTCGCCGCGGGCGACGCCTGGCCGCACGAGGTCAGTGGTGACTGGCCTGTCGAGCCGGTCGAGGCCGCGCAGGGCAGCTCGGGCGTCGTCTCGGCGATCGAGGGCGGGGAGGGCACCATCGGCTACGTCGACGCCTCCCACGTCGGTGACCTGGGTACCGTCGCGGTCGGGGTCGGCGACGACTTCGTCGAGTACAGCCCCGAGTCCGCCGCCGCCATCGTGGACGCCTCACCGGAGCGCGAAGGTAACGACGAGAACGACCACGCGATCGAGCTCGACTACCTCACCGAGGACTCCTCGGCCTACCCGATCGTCCTGGTCGCCTACGCTCTGGCCTGCATGGAGTACGAGGACGCCGGTGACGCCGAGCGCGTCTCCAGCTTCCTCAACTACATCATCAGCGAGGAAGGCCAGCAGGCCGCCGCGGACGAGGCGGGATCGGCTCCGTTGTCCGACGAGACGCGCGACGCCGTGCTGGAGACCGTCAACCAGATCGCCTAGGCACGCGCGCCACACGCGGGCCAACGCGCGAACGGGCCCCGGACATCTCGACCACCCAGGGGTGGCGGAGGTCCGGGGCCCGTTCGTGTTCCACGACCCACCACCACCGGTAGGTCGTGAGGTCGTACTGGCCCACGGGATCAGTCCGACAGCTCCAGGTCCGCGGTCGCCGGTTCCGAGCCCACCCGCACCTGGACTACGTTCGTGGAGCTCCCCTCCCGGCTTCCGGAGATCTCGTAGTCGCCCTCCGCCAGGCCAGTCCACTCGTAGGTCCCGTCCGCGCCGGTGAGGACCGCCTTCTCCGGGACCGGGTTGGGTGGGTCGCCCACCGAGATCGGGGTGATCAGGACGTCCGACGCCGGGTCGCCGGCGGAGTCCACGACGGTCCCCGTCACGACGCTTGACCCGTCCGGTGCCGGAGCGCCGGCCGTGGCGTCGGAGCTTTCGGCCTCCGACCTGCCACATCCCACGGCGAACAGGACGACGACGGCCAGGCCCGCGACGACAGGCCCAAGCCGACCCACGGCGGAGGCCGACGGTGGGGGAGTCCGGCGATGCGGGCACGGCATCGGTTTCCGGTCGGTGTGCGGCATCTCGCTCCAGTCAGTGGATGGCGTCGCTCATTGTCCCGGGCTGGACACCCGCGTTCGTCGTTCGACGCGCGACCACGGGCGCACGTTGCCCCACAGATCGCCCCGTGAGCCGCCGTAGCGTCCTCCCGGCGAGTGCGTAGGACGGGACGAGGGGGCGCCGTGACGGATGCCACTCGCCACGCGGGTTTCGTCGAGGCGCCCTCGTACGCCCAGGGCCCAGCGCACGCGGCGCGGCGCGGGAACGTGCCAGGCCACGGCGGTACCGGGCGCGAATACGCGACGGTGGAGCGCGCCCCAGCGCGACACCACGGGGGTGGTGGGTCCCTTCTCCGCCCCCCGTTCACCCGCCCCTCACCGACACGCCGTCCCCGCGTCCCCCTCCTCGTCATCGAGGGTTCCGGGCCGATCGGGGGTTCCCACACGATTGGTCTATACCCGCGGTCTATGCCAACTGGCCAGGTCACGAGCGATCGGCCATCATCTGGGCATAGCCCAACGGGAGGAACTGGACTGTGTCTGACCTGATCGACGCCGCGGATACCCCTGCGACCAGCAACCAGGAGCTGCTCGACTGGGTTGCCGACATCGCCGAACTCACGCAGCCCGACCGCGTGGTGTGGTGTGACGGCTCGGAGGAAGAGTGGGAGCGCCTCACCGACGACCTGGTCACCGCCGGCACGTTGCGGCGGCTGAATCCAGAACTCCGCCCGAACAGCTTCTACGCGCGCTCCGACCCCAGCGACGTGGCGCGGGTGGAGGACCGCACCTTCATCTGTTCGGAGCGTGAGCAGGACGCGGGGCCGACGAACAACTGGGTCGCGCCGGCCGACATGCGGCGTACGCTCAACGAGGTCTTCTCCGGCTGCATGCGCGGCCGCACCATGTACGTGGTCCCGTTCTGCATGGGTCCGCTGGGCGGAAGCATCTCCCAACTGGGCGTCGAGATCACCGACTCGCCCTACGTCGTGGTGTCCATGCGGATCATGACGCGCATCGGGACCCCCGCTCTGCGGCTGATCGAGGAGCGCGGATCGTTCGTCCCCGCCGTCCACTCCGTCGGCGCGCCGCTGGAGCCCGGACAGCAGGACGTCGCCTGGCCCTGCAGCAGCACCAAGTACATCACGCACTTCCCGGAGACGCGGGAGATCTGGTCCTACGGTTCCGGCTACGGCGGCAACGCCCTGTTGGGCAAGAAGTGCTACGCCCTGCGCATCGCCTCGGTGATGGCCCGCGACGAGGGCTGGATGGCCGAGCACATGCTCATCCTGAAGGTCACCCCGCCGAAGGGCGACACCCACTACGTCGCGGCCGCGTTCCCCAGCGCGTGCGGCAAGACCAACCTCGCGATGCTGCAGCCCACCATCCCGGGGTGGAAGGTCGAGACCGTCGGCGACGACATCGCCTGGATGCGCTTCGACGGCGACGGCCAACTGCGCGCCATCAACCCCGAGGCGGGGTTCTTCGGCGTCGCCCCCGGAACGGGACAGTCCACCAACGCCAACGCGGTCACCACTCTGTGGGGCAACACCATCTTCACCAACGTCGCGCTCACTGACGACGGCGACGTCTGGTGGGAGGGGCTCACCGACGAGCCCCCGGCGCACCTCACCGACTGGAAGGGCCGCGACTGGACTCCGGACGCCACCGAACCGGCGGCGCACCCCAACGCGCGCTTCACCGTGCCGGCCGCCCAGGCGCCCACCATCGCCCCCGAGTGGGAGGACCCCGCCGGCGTACCGATCTCGGCGATCCTGTTCGGAGGCCGCCGCGCGACCGCCGTCCCGCTGGCCAACGAGGCCCTCAGTTGGCAGCACGGCGTCTTCCTGGGCGCGAACGTCTCCTCGGAGAAGACCGCCGCCGCGGAAGGCAAGGTCGGTGAACTGCGCCGCGACCCGTTCGCCATGCTGCCCTTCTGCGGCTACAACATGGGCGACTACTTCAAACACTGGCTGGACATCGGCCGGGCCACCTCGGCGGAGAAGCTGCCCCGCATCTTCTACGTCAACTGGTTCCGCAAGGACGCCGACGGTCGCATCATCTGGCCGGGCTTCGGCGAGAACAGCCGGGTCCTGAAGTGGATCGTCGAGCGGCTCCAGGGTGAGGCCCAGGCACAGGCCACACCCATCGGTCACGTGCCGACGCCCGAGTCACTGGACACCGCCGGACTCGACCTGGCCGACGCCGAGCTGCGCGAGCTGCTGCGCGTCGACCCAGAGGTGTGGCGTCAGGAGGCCGACCTCATCCCCGACTTCTTCAAGACGTTCGGGGACCATCTCCCCAGCGAGCTGTGGGACGAGTACAAGGCACTCCGGGAGCGCCTGGACGCCGGTTCGGACACGGCACGGTGAGGAGCCTGAGCGTGCCGGAGTGAGGCCGGGGGCCGCCGGCGGGAGTTGGGGCACGCGTCCGTGCGTGTTCTAGCCCGCCGGCGGTACGTCCTCGGGCCGGGGGAAGGAGCTCTGCGCGCCCTCCTTGGTGACCGCCGCGGCGCCGACCCGTGCGGCGTAGGCGGCCGCCGCCGTCAGTGAGGCGCCGTCCGCCAGGCGCGCCGCCAAAGCTCCAGTGAACGCGTCGCCCGCCCCCGTGGTGTCCACGGGGGAGACGCGCGGACTGGGAACGGCCGTCACCGTGCCTGGCTCCGCCACCACGGCCCCCTCCGCGCCCAGGGTGACCACGACCGAGGCGGGCCCGCGGTCAAGCAGCGCCTTCGCGCTGTCCACCGGACTCCCGGCCGCGGCCTCGCCGAGGAGGAACGCGGCCTCGTGCTCGTTCACCACCAGCGGGTCACACAGCTCCAACAGCTCCTTGGGGACGTCACGGGCGGGGGAGAGGTTGAGAACCACCCGCCGCGCGACACGAGCGGCCGCGAGAACCGCGGGCATCGGAATCTCAAGCTGCATCGACGTGACGGCGGCGTCCCGCAGCAACGGGGCCGCGGCGGCGACCTCGTCCTCGCCGAGTTCCGCGTTCGCGCCCGGCGACACCACGATGGTGTTGTCGCCGTCGGCGCCCACCGTGATCACGGCCACACCGGTGGCGGTCGGGACCCGCCCCACATGGCCGGTGTCCACCCCGGCGCCCCGCATCGACTCCAGCAGGAAGTCCCCGTGCGCGTCGGTGCCCACCAGGCCCACGAACGCCACGTCCGCCCCCAGACGTCCCGCGGCCACGGACTGGTTCCCGCCCTTCCCGCCGGGGAACGTCGCGAGATCGGAACCCAGCACGGTCTCACCCGGTGAGGGATGGCGGTCCACCCGAACCACCAGATCCGCGTTGGCCGACCCCACCACAACAACCCTGGAGCTCACGAGTATCCCCTCTCCCGCACGGTCCGCCTCACGGTAGCGGGTCGGTCCGACGTGAGGAACGTTGACCTGGGTATGCGTCCATCACCACCGCGGTGGTGATGGACCGTGCCATGGCGACGCGTGGTGCGTCTCGCCGGGTGGAGGCAGCCTCGTCACTTCCGTCGTTCCGTCCCGCTCATGGCGGTCGCAGCGGAACGATACGGGGCCAATGTGCCGCACCATGGCACCGACGACGACCGAATCGGCGACGTCACCGGGCAGGAGGTGGAGTGGGTCGTCCCCGAGGGGCCGTGTGCAAGTGGAGTCACGGGGGCTCGGGCGGTCCAGTAAGGAGTCAGGTCGAACCCTGTCTCCTATGAGGACAAAAAAGCCTGACCTCGAGTAATTCCGAGGTCAGGCCCTTTATCGGTGGAGCGGGTGACGGGAATCGAACCCGCATAACCAGCTTGGAAGGCTGGGGCTCTACCATTGAGCTACACCCGCATGGCGCCGAGCGCCCAGAGTTTCCTCTAGACTCGGTTCGCGCCGACAGGGATAAGACTACAGTCTCTGTGGGACTGGTGCATTCGCGGCCCGCATAATGGGTCGGGAGCGGGGAGTAGCGCAGCTTGGTTAGCGCGCATGCTTTGGGAGCATGAGGCCGCGGGTTCGAATCCCGCCTCCCCGACGGATAGGTCTTGGGCCACGCCGCACTGACGTGCCTGGTGTCTGCCCTAGACTTGGCGTGACTGGCTGAAGGTCAGGTCGGAGACCCACGAGTCCATACGGCCGTGCCGCCCCCGTCGCCGGCGGCCAGAGTCTCGCGTTGCCCTAACACAGCCGGAACAAGCCAGCCGGAAACCCTAGGAGTACTGCCCCGTGAAGACCGATGTCGAGGAGCTCAGCCCGACCCGGGTCAAGCTGACCATCGAGGTTCCGTTCGAAGAGCTGGACCACGCCTTCGACGTGACCTACAAGTCGCTGGCCAAGCAGGTTCGGATCAAGGGATTCCGGCCGGGCAAGGCGCCGGCGCGGCTCATCGACCGCTTCGTGGGACGCGGTGTCGTGCTCAACGAGGCCGTGAACCACGCCGTTCCGGAGCTGTACAACCAGGCCGTCCGTGAGGAGGAGGTCGTCGCCCTCGGACAGCCCGAGGTCGAGATCACCAAGCTGGACGACGGCAGCGAGCTCGCCTTCACCGCCGAGGTGGACGTGCGGCCCAAGTTCGAGGTCACCGACTTCGAGGGCCTCGAGGTCACCGTGGACGACGCGGGCGTGACCGACGAGCGCGTCGACGAGCAGCTCAAGAACCTGCGTGAGCGGTTCTCCACGCTCACCGGTGTCGAGCGCGCGGCCGAGGACGGCGACCACGTGTCCATCGACCTCGCGGCCTCCGTCGACGGCGAGCCCCTGGAGGACGTCCAGGTCAACGGCTTCTCCTACGAGGTCGGCACCAACACCATGCTGGAGGGCCTGGACGACACCCTGCGGGGGATGTCCGCCGGCGACTCCACCACCTTCTCCACCACCCTGGTCGGTGGCGAGCACGAGGGCACCGAGGCCGACGTGGCCGTCACCGTGCACAGCGTCAAGACCAAGGAACTGCCCGAGCTGGACGACGAGTTCGCCCAGATGGCCAGTGAGTTCGACACCGTCGAGGAACTGCGCGCCGACGTCCGCAACCGCATCGAGCAGATGCGCCGGATCCAGCAGCTCACCCAGGCGCGTGACCGCGCCTTGGAGAAGCTCATCGAGACGATCGACGTGCCGCTGCCCGACTCCGTGGTCAAGGAGGAGGCCGACCGGCGTCGGGAGAACCTCACCGAGCAGCTCCAGCGCAGCGGGCTCTCCCTCGAGGACTACCTGTCGTCGCAGGAGCAGTCCCAGGAGGACTACGACACCGAGCTCGACTCCGGTGCCCGCTCCGCGGTCAAGGCCGGCTTCGTCCTGGACCAGATCGCGCAGCAGGAAGAGCTCAGCGCCGACAACCAGGAGCTCAGCCGCTACGTGACCGAGCAGGCCCAGCGGATGGGCGTCTCGCCGGAGCAGCTCGCCCGCCACCTCACCGAGTCCAACCAGATCGGTGTCGCCTACACCGAGGTGGTGCGGTCCAAGGCCCTGGACCTCCTGGTCTCCAAGGCCACGGTGACCGACGAGTCCGGCAACACCATCGAGACCGGCTCCGAGGACGAGGAGTCGGCCGAGGACGCCGCCGAGGCGGTGACCGGTGACGACACCGAGTCCGCCGCGGACACCTCCGAGGCCGCGGAGGAGAAGAACGAGACCGAGGACGCCGCGAAGTCCTGAGCAGGCGCCGCTGGTCAGACAGCGTGACGAAGACGCGGCCCCGCACCGGTTTCCGGTGCGGGGCCGCGGCCTTGTCGAGGGCGCGGGTTTCGGGGGCGAGACCTGCGCTCAAAGCGAACACCGACGATATAGGGACACCCGAGGCTCCCACGGGGGTTAGTGTCGCAACCGTGGCAACCGTTTCGAATCCGGAGCAGGGGACTACTGTGTCGCCGACTATCCAAGCGTCCACGCGGATCGACGCCCGCGCACCTGAGACGCCTTTCCCCGCCTTGCTGGAGCAGACGTCACAGCGTCTGCTGCGCCAGCGCATCATTTTCCTCGGCCAGCAGGTCGACGAGGAGATCGCGAACCGTATCGTCGGTGAGCTTCTGCTGCTGTCCGCGGAGGACCGGCAGGCCGACATCACCCTCTACATCAACTCGCCCGGCGGGTCGGTGCACGCGGGTATGGCGATCTATGACGTGATGCAGTACATCCCCAATGACGTGGTCACGGTCGGGATGGGCCTCGCGGCCTCCATGGGGCAGCTCCTGCTGTGCGCGGGTGCGCACGGCAAGCGCTACGCCCTTCCCCACACGCGGGTGCTGATGCACCAGCCGTCCGGGGGCGTTGGTGGTACCGCGAGCGACATCCTCATCCGGGCCGAGGACCTGATGTACATGAAGCGCTCGCTGTTCGAGGTGATCTCGCACCACACCGGACAGAGCACCGAGCAGATCACCGTCGACGCCGAGCGTGACCGCTGGTTCACCGCGGAAGAGGCCAAGGCCTACGGCTTCATCGACGACGTGTCGGGCAGCGCTCCTGCGGCCGCTGCCGCCACGAAGCGCAAGAAGTCCTGAGCGGCCGTACCGAGAGCGGAGACACCACTGTGAACGACTTCACCACGCACGCGGCATCGGGTGTGGGGCCGACTTCCCCGCAGTCGCGGTACATCATCCCCTCCTTCGTCGAGCGCACCGCGTACGGCGTGAAGGAGATGAACCCGTACAACAAGCTGTTCGAGGACCGGATCATCTTCGTCGGGGTGCAGATCGACGACACCTCGGCCAACGACATCATGGCCCAGCTCATCACGCTGGAGCACATGGACTCCGACCGCGACATCCAGATGTACATCAACTCCCCGGGTGGATCCTTCACCTCGTTGATGGCCATCTACGACACGATGCAGTTCGTACGGCCCGACATCCAGACCACCTGCATCGGGCAGGCCGCGTCCGCGGCGGCCGTGTTGCTGGCGGCGGGTGCCCCGGGCAAGCGGCTGTGCCTGCCCAACGCCCGGATCCTGCTGCACCAGCCGGCGACGGAGGGAATGTTCGGTCAGGCGACTGACATCGAGATCCACGCCCGCGAGATCATGCGGATCCGCGAGCAGCTCGAGACGACGCTGGCGCGACACACCGACAAGACGCAAGAAGAGATCTCGAAGGACATCGAGCGGGACAAGATTCTGACCGCGGATGAGGCCAAGGCCTACGGCATTGTCGACGACGTGCTGCCGTATCGGAAGTCAACAACGAAGAAGTAACGGTGCGCGGGGACGTATGGTGAAGGGAGGGCGAATCCTCGCCTAGGCTCGACAGGGGTACGAATCGTCTCGCCGCTCCCCAGCCAGGGGCGCGTATGCTCATCACGAGGCGGTGCACGCCTAGAGGGTCCATCCGCCCCGCGACACTGGGGTGACACTCATGTATAAGGAGTAGCTGGGTGGGACGCATCGGCGACGGTGGAGACCTGCTGAAGTGCTCGTTCTGCGGCAAGAGCCAAAAGCAGGTGAAGAAGCTCATTGCCGGACCGATAGGTGTGTACATCTGCGACGAGTGCATCGACCTGTGCAACGAGATCCTCGAGGAGGAGCTCGCCGAGACCGGTGAGGTCGAGTGGGGCAGCCTTCCCAAACCACGGGAGATCTACGAGTTCCTGGACACCTACGTGGTGGGCCAGGAGCAGGCGAAGAAGGCGCTCTCGGTAGCGGTGTACAACCACTACAAGCGGGTGCAGTCAGAGGGTGAGGGACCCCGCGACGAGAATATCGAGATCGCGAAGTCCAACATCCTGCTCCTCGGCCCGACCGGGTCGGGCAAGACTCTGCTCGCCCAGACGCTCGCGAAGATTCTCAACGTCCCGTTCGCCATCGCCGACGTCACCGCCCTCACCGAGGCCGGCTACGTGGGCGAGGACGTCGAGAACATCCTGCTGAAGCTGATTCAGGCCGCCGACTACGACGTGAAGAAGGCCGAGACCGGCATCATCTACCTGGATGAGGTCGACAAGGTCGCCCGCAAGAGCGAGAACCCCTCGATCACGCGGGACGTCTCCGGCGAGGGTGTGCAGCAGGCCCTGCTGAAGATCCTCGAGGGCACGACGGCCAGTGTGCCGCCGCAGGGCGGCCGCAAGCATCCGCACCAGGAGTTCATCCAGATCGACACCACGAACGTGTTGTTCATCTGTGGTGGGGCCTTCGCCGGGCTGGACCAGATCATCGAGTCGCGTGTGGGCCGGCAGCGGATGGGCTTCAACAACGTGCTGCACGCGCAGAAGGAGGTCAACACCAGTGACCCCTTCGCGGACGTCATGCCAGAGGACCTGCTGAAGTTCGGGATGATCCCGGAGTTCGTGGGCCGGCTGCCCGTCATCACCAGCGTGCACAACCTGGACCGTCCGGCGTTGATCAGGATCCTCACCGAGCCGCGCAACGCTCTGGTCAAGCAGTACCGCAAGCTGTTCGAACTGGACGGCGTCGACCTGGAGTTCTCCGAGGACGCCCTGGAGGCGATCGCGGACCAGGCCATCATGCGGGGGACGGGCGCGCGTGGTCTGCGGGCCATCATCGAGGAGGTCCTGCTCTCGGTGATGTACGAAGTGCCCAGCCGCGAGGACGTCGAACAGGTCATCATCACGCGTGAGGCCGTGCTGGAGCACGTCAACCCGACGATCGTTCCACGCGCGTCCTCCTCGCCGCGGCGTTCGCAGAAGACGGAGAAGAGCGCCTAACCACGTCCGCCCCCGGGCCACGTCCCAGTGGCGACGGTGTGCTCCCGGGGCGGGCGGGCAGGATCGGCGCTCACGCGCCGTCGGCGTCGGAATCGTTCTCCTCGCCGCCGTCCTCGGTGAGGATGCCCTGGAGTCGGGTGATCTCCACGGCCTGTTCCAGGGCCATCTCGCTGGCGAGGTTGTACACGACGGGGTGCTCACCGTCGCGGAGCACCTCCTCGGCCATGACGATGGCGCCCTCGTGGTGCTGGACCATGTACTCCACGAAGAGCTCGTCGAACTCCGTCCCCGAGGCGTCGGTGAGCTCGTCCATCTGTTCCGGCGTGAGCATCCCCTCCATGTCCTCGTGGGTGTGGTCGAGGGTCACGCAGTCCTCGGTGTCGTGGTGGGCGCCTTCGAGGTCCAGACCGCAGTAGTTCCGGTGGGCCGGACTGTCGCGCGCGGGAGCGTAGACGTTCAGCTCCAGCCACGCCTCCATAAGTTCGATCTCGCCCTGCTGGCCCACCGACATCCGTTCGGCGATGGTGTCGATGCTGGGGTCGTCGTGGCGGGACTCCACGAGGTCGGTCATTTCCAGCGCCTGCTCGTGGTGGGCGACCATCCGGTGCATGAAGTCGGCGTCGGTCTCGTTGTGCGCGATGTCCGTCGCGTCCTGGACGTCGGCGAGGCTGAGCTCGCTGGGTTCGTCGCCGGGTGCGCCGGGGTCCAACGGTGGGGGATCGGCGCTGTCCGCGGACCCGGAGCAGGCCACCGCGGACAGAACCACGGCGAGCGCCGCCGGCAGAGTGAACACCACGGGACGTTGGTGCGGCGTGCGTCCGCCGGAGGGGCGCGAGTCGACACGGTCGCCGCCACCTCGGTCCCCGTGCGCCGTCCCGAACGTGCTTCCACCCCGCCTGACCATGGCGTCCTCGCTCTCCTCGGGTGCACGGCGCGTCGACGTGCCGTGGTCTGTCTACTGAATTACCGTCTGAATTGTCCAGTTGACGCACTGCTGTGTCGCGACTTGCGCAAAAGAACATGATGTGTCGGAGAGGGGTTTTGCTTGACCATCTGAATTGAATTGGCGGGCATCCCCTGGCCATGGTGGGCGCCCCCTGTGTACCTTTCCGTTGATTTCGGTATGCACGTGTGAGGGAGTTCGCATGGCAGCCCAACCCCGCCCATTCTCCCGACGCCATCCACACCACCGCCCCCACTGGTTCGCGGCCGGGGTCCTGGCCACCCTAGTGGCCGTCTCGCTGTTCGCCCCGCCGGTCTCCGCCGACGCCGCCCCGGACGAGGGGCACCAGGACGTCGAGCACAGCGACAACGTGAACCATTTGGCCAATCTGCCCAAACCCGAGGCTTTCGCCGACGACCAATCGTGGAACACCGACCTCGCGTTCAGCGGTGACTACGCGGTGGCCGGAAATTACGAGGGATTCACGATCTACGACATCTCCAGTCCCGAAGAACCCGAGATCGTCAGCGTCGTCGTGTGTCCCGGCCTGCAGAATGACGTGTCCATCAGCGGCGACCTGCTCTACACCTCGACGGACGTTCCGATGGAGTCCGACGAATGCGGTGCCGAGCGCGCCGGATACGACGAAGAGTGGACGTGGGAGGGGCTCCGCGTCTTCGACATATCCGACAAGGCCAACCCCCGCTACGTGTCAGCGGTGCGGACCGCGTGCGGTTCGCACACCCACACCCTGGTCCCAGGGGACGAGGAGACGGACTACGTCTACATCTCGTCCTACATGACCTCCGGCGAGTACGTGGAGTGCGGCCCCACGCACGACAAGATCTCGGTGGTGGAGATTCCCAAGGACGACCCCGCCGCGGCGGCGGTCGCCAACGAACCGGTGATCTTCCCCGACGGAGGCAACACCGACCAGCCGGGGCTGCTCTTCCCGACCTCCGGCTGCCACGACATCACCATCTACCGCGAACTCGACATCGCCGCCGGGGCCTGTATGGGCGACGGCGTCATCATGGACATCTCCGACCCGCTGGAACCCGAGGTCCTCGACCAGGTCCAGGACGAGAACTTCGCGTTCTGGCACTCGGCGACCTTCAGCAACGACGCGAGCACCGTGGTGTTCACCGACGAGCTCGGCGGGGGAGGCGCGGCGACCTGCGACGAGGAGCACTACCCGCACCTGGGCGCGAACGCCTTCTACTCCCTGTCCGACAGGGGTGGCGAGCGAGAGCTGAGCTTCGAGAGCTACTACAAGATCCCGCGCCACCAGGAGGCCACGGAGAACTGCGTCGCCCACAACGGGTCCCTGATCCCCGTCCCGGGGCGGGACTTCATGGTGCAGGCCTGGTACCAGGGTGGGGTGTCGGTCATCGACTTCAACGATGTCGGTAACCCCAAGGAGATCGCCTACTTCGACCGCAGCACCTACTCCGACCAGTTGATGCTGGCGGGAAGCTGGTCCGCCTACTGGTACAACGGCCACATCTACTCCAGCGACATCCAGAACGGTCTGGACGTGCTGGAGGTGACCGACCCGCGTCTGCGTAGCGCGCAGGTGGTCCAGTACGAGGAGTTCAACCCGCAGAGCCAGTTCCGTTACCGCCCGAACCGGACCGGTCCCCCGGACTGATCCGTCGGCGACACGACGGGGCAGAACCGTTGAGGGCCGCACCCGCGCCGGGGCGGCCCTCACCCGTGTTCCGGGCGTCTCGCGGCGATCCCGGTGCGCCACCACGCGGACCAGCTCATAGGATCGGAAACAGTCTGTGGACGAACAGGCGAGGAGCCGTCCGGCTCCGATGACGTTGCCGACCTTCGGAACCCCGTGAGCTCATCCGACTACACCGCCGTCACCCAGGCCATCCTGGCCCGCGCCGGCGAGTCAATCATCGATCCGCGGCTGGACCGGATCCAGGCGCTGATGGACCTGCTGGGCCAACCCCAGCGAAACTATCCCGCCATCCACCTGACCGGCACCAACGGCAAAACCTCGACCGCGCGCATGATCGACGCGCTGCTCCGGCAACGCCAACTCCGGGTCGGGCGCTACACCAGCCCGCACCTGACCACCATGCGAGAACGCATCGTGATCGACGGGGAACCGGTGTCGGAGGAGGCGTTCACCGCGATATACGCCGACGTCGAACCCATGGTCGCCATGGTCGACGCCCAGAGCGACGTGCCGCTCTCCTTCTTCGAGGTCCTCACCGCGATGGCCTACGCGGCGTTCGCCGACGCCCCGGTGGACGTCGCCGTCATCGAGGTCGGACTCGGTGGGTCGTGGGACGCCACGAACGTCGTCGACGCCGATGTCGCCGTGGTGACCCCGATCTCCCTGGACCACAGCGAGTACCTTCCCGACACCGTCGAGGGGATCGCCGAGGAGAAGGCCGGCATCATCAAGCCCAACGCGATCGCGATCCTCGCCGAACAGCGGGTGTCCGTCGCCGAGGTACTGATGGAGCGCGCCGCGGAGGTCGGCGCCACCGTGGCGCGCGAGGGCCTGGAGTTCGGTGTGCTGCACCGTGACGTCGCCGTCGGCGGCCAACTGGTGACCGTCCGCGGCCTGCGCGGCGAGTACGGCGACATCCTGCTCCCACTGCACGGCGAGTACCAGGCACGCAACGCCAGCATCGCCATCGCCGCGGTGGAAGCCTTCGCCGGACCCGCCGAGGGGGACGAGCGGCTCGACCCGGAACTGGTGCGTGACGGACTCTCCGGTACCCAGTCGCCAGGCCGGTTGGAGGTCGTTCGTCGAAGCCCCACCATCCTCGTGGACGCGGCACACAACCCAGCCGGCATGGCGGCCACCGCCGCAGCGGTGGAGGAGGGATTCAGCTTCGACCGCCTCGTCGGCCTCGTCGCGGTCCTCGCCGACAAGGACGTCGAGGGCATCCTGGAACCTTTGGAGCCGCTGCTCACCGAGATCGTGGTCACCCGGAACCACTCACCCCGCAGTCTCGACCCCGAGCGCCTGGCGGCGCTGGCGGTGGAGGTGTTCGGCGAGGACCGGGTACACATCGCCGAGCGCCTGGACGACGCGATCGACCTCGCGGTCACGATCGCCGAGGACACCGGTCAGCTCAGCGGGCACGGCGTTCTGATCACCGGATCCGTGGTGACGGCGGGCGACGCCCGACACCTGCTCGGAGGAGAGGAGTAGGCGATGAGAATGCTGTGCGCCGTGGTACTGGGATTCCAAGGCATGGTCATCGCCCTCGCCATCCCCGTCGCCATCAACCTCGCCGGTATCTCGGCCGGGATCGCCTCCGGCGTCTGGGGCGGCATGGCCGTGGCGGCGTTCGTGCTCGCGGGCCTACAACGGTTCACCTGGGCACGCCACCTGGGCACCGCGCTCCAGGCACTGGTCGTCGGCAGCGGGCTGATCGTCCCCGACATGGGCGGCTTCGCGATCGTCGGCATCATCTTCGGCATCCTGTGGGCCGTGGCCCTCATCCTCGGCAGTCGATTCGACGCACCGCCCGGATCGAATTCGCCCCCACAGGCCCAGGCAGCACCCGAAGAGCGGTAGAGTTCCACCGATTCCCACGATGAAGAAAGGGCCAAGTCCGTGGAACGCACCCTAGTCCTGATCAAGCCTGACGGCGTGCGCCGCAACATCATCGGTGACGTCATCAGCCGCGTGGAACGTAAGGGGCTGCGTATCGTCGCCATGGACATGCGCACCCTCGACGAAGACACCGCGAAAACCCACTACGAAGAGCACGCCCAGCGGCCCTTCTTCCCGTCCCTCGTCGAATTCATCACCTCCGGCTCCCTCGTGGCCCTGGTCGCCGAAGGCGAGCGCGCCGTCGAAGCCTTCCGCGCCCTCGCCGGAGCGACCGACCCGGTCCAGGCCGGACCCGGCACCATCCGCGGCGACTACGCCCTGGAAGTACAGACCAACATCGTGCACGGCTCCGATTCCACCTACTCGGCCGAGCGGGAGATCAAGCTGTTCTTCCCGAATCTGGACTAGTCGTCCGGGGTCGGTGTGGCGGCGTCCCTGGTGTGGGGCGCCGTTTTTGTGTTGGGGGAGCGGGGCTCCCGGTCGATTTCGACCATCCTCGCCCCGCACGGTGTGTTTGAGTAACACTCTGTGATCGGAGCGTTACGATACAAGTGGCTCGTTCCGCATCCGTGGCGGATCGGGCGGCGCTGTCCGCAAGATCAGGACAGTGACACTTGGCGCCGAATTGGGGCGGTAATGACGACCAACCTCGCGTTTCTCGGCCGCGACATGGCAGTGGATCTCGGTACCGCGAACACGCTCGTCTACGTACGAGGACGGGGCGTTGTTCTGAACGAGCCCTCTGTCGTCGCCCTCAACACGGTGACCGGGAAGATCGTCGCCGTTGGCATCGAGGCCAAGCAGATGATCGGGCGCACCCCGGACAACATCACCGCCGTGCGCCCACTGAAGGACGGCGTGATCGCCGACTTCGAGGTCACCGAGCGGATGCTCCGCTACTTCATCCAGAAGATCCACCGCAGACGCCACTTCGCCAAACCGCGCGTCATCGTCGCGGTCCCCAGCGGTATCACCGGAGTCGAACAGCGCGCGGTGAAGGAGGCCGGATACCAGGCCGGGGCCCGCCGCGTCTACATCGTGGAAGAGCCGATGGCCGCCGCTATCGGTGCCGGGCTCCCGGTACACGAGCCGACCGGAAACATGGTGGTCGACATCGGTGGCGGGACCACGGAGGTCGCCATCATCTCGCTCGGTGGGATCGTCACCGCGCAGTCGATCCGGGTGGGCGGCGACGAGCTCGACCAGGCGATCCAGACCTTCGCCAAGAAGGAGTACTCCCTCATGCTGGGGGAGCGCACGGCCGAGCGCCTCAAGATGGGGATCGGGTCCGCGTTCCCCACCGGTGACGAGCCGAAGGCGGAGGTACGCGGGCGGGACCTCATCAGCGGTCTCCCCAAGACCGTGGTGATGACGGCCGCGGAACTACGGCGCGCGATCGAGGAACCCGTCACGGCGATCATCGACGCGCTGCGCAACACCTTGGACAAGTGCCCGCCGGAGCTCGCCGGCGACATCATGGACCGCGGCGTGGCGGTCACCGGTGGCGGCGCGCTGCTTCGCGGCCTGGACGACCGGCTCCGCCACGAGACCGGGATGCCGATCCACGTGGCGGAGAACCCACTGGACTCCGTCGCGATCGGCACCGGAACCTGCGTCGAGGACTTCGAGCGGCTGCGCCAGGTCCTGGTACCGGACCGGCGGGGCTGATCGACGTGCGCACGGACAAGCCACGTCTCCTGCTCGCCGGCCTACTCGCCGTCGGCGCCGCCGTCCTGGTCCTGGACGACCAGGGCGTCGCCGACCCCGTCACGGGCGCCGCGCGCGAAGTGGGATCGTTCGCGTTCACCCCCGTCTCCGCGGGAGTCTCGGCGGCCGCCACGCCGCTGCACTCCACCTACGACGCGCTGCGCAACGCCTCCGGCGCCAACGACCGCATCAGCGAACTGGAGGAGGAGAACGCGGACCTGCGCCAACGGGTGCGTTCGGCCGAGTACGACGAGGAACGCGCTGACCAACTCGCCGACCTGTTGCACCTCAGTGACCTGGGCGGCTACGAGGTGGTCCCCGCCCACGCGGTCACCCGCATCTCCCCGCAGGGCTCCGCGGAGTCGATCGTCCTGGACGTCGGAACCGAGGACGGCGTCGGGGAGGACATGACCGTCGTGCACGCGGACGGCCTCGTGGGACGGGTCACCAACGCGACCGCGCGACGCGCCACCGTCCTCATGCTCAACGACGCCTCCTCCGCGGTCGGATCCCGTATGGAGGACTCCTCCGAGGCCGGCGTCGTGCGCGGGCAGGCCCGATCACTCTCGGGCGACAGTCTGCTGCGACTGGAACTCCTCGACTCCACCTCCACCGTGGACCCCGGCGACCGAGTAGTCACCCTGGGCTCCCACGACAACGCTCCCTTCGTCCCCGGGGTGCCCATCGGCACCGTCGAGAACATCGCCGAGGACGAGGGCGAGATGACCCAGGCGGCGGAGGTGCGCCCCGCCGTCGACCTCAGCCAGATCGACGTCGTGGGAGTCGTCGTCGCCGGCCCCGACGGGGACCCCGGCGACGACCTCCTGCCCGACGACGCCGAGAAGGACTCCGACGAGGAGGCACAGCCGTGACCCGCAGCGCACTCGTCGCCCTCATGCTCGTCGCGGCCGTCGTCATCCAGGCCGGCCTCATCAACCGACTTCCGTTCCCCGGCGGTACCGCACCCGACCTGGTGCTTCTGGTCCTGGTGGCCGCCGCGGTCGCGGTCGGACCCACCACCGGCGTGATCGCCGGCTTCAGCACCGGCCTCGCCCTGGACCTACTCCCACCGGCCGACCACGAACTGGGCCGCTACGCCATCCTGCTGTGCCTGGTGGGCTACTTCGCCGGCCGCGCCCACTCAGCGGCCCGACGCTCACCCCTACTGCCCTTCGGAGTCGCCGCGGCCGCGGTCGTCGGAGTGGTGCTGGGCGACGCACTGATCGGCGTACTCCTGGGTGACCCCCGGGTCACCGTGTCCAGTGTCCTCGGCACACTGCCGTTCGCGTTGGGGACCACGATGCTGCTCAGCCCGTTCGTCCTCTTCGCGGTCACCTGGGTGATGCGCCGCTCGGCCGAGGACGAGTTCTCCTACTTCGGCGGAGACAGCCTGGTCCCAGGAAGGCGACGATGAGTCCGCTCCCGTCCCGCCCCAGCGCCCCGAAGACCCCGGGCGCCTGGGTGATCCTGCTCGCCCAGGCCCTCGTCGTCGTCCTCGCCGTCGTCCTCACCGGGCGCCTGTGGTTCCTCCAGGTCCCCATGGGCGACTACTACCACGAGCTCGCCGCGGAGAACCGCGTCCAGGACCTGATCGTCCCCGCGGCGCGAGGCGAGATCATCGACGCCGCGGGGCGCCGGCTCGTCGGCAACGAGTCCAACCTCGTGGTCTCCGCCGACTTCCACGCCCTCGCCGAACAGGACGACGGCGGCGTCGGCGTCCTCACCGATCTCGCCGACGTGCTCGACACCGAGGTCGAGAAACTCCAGCGCCGGACCCGGCTGTGCGGACCCGACGTCGACCGGCCATGTTGGGCCGGATCCCCCTACCAACCCATCACGCTCGCCGAGGGTGTCGAACCCGAACGGGTGCTGCGCATCCTCGAACGCCAGGAGGAGTTCCCCGGGATCAGCGCCCAACAGCTCTGGCGCCGGGACTACCCCCACGGGGAGATGGCCGCCCAAGTCCTGGGCTACCTCCAACCAGTCACCGAGGACGAACTCGAACAACGCGAACAGCTACGCACACAGTTCACCGGCGTCGACCTGGTTGGTCGCGACGGCGTGGAAGCCAGCTACGACGAACAGCTCCGTGGAAACGCCGGCCTGCGGCGCCTCGCCGTCGACGCCGGCGGCAACGTCACCGAGGTCGTGGAGGAGACGGCGGCGGAGTCGGGCCAAACCCTCGTCACCACCATCGACAGCAAGGTGCAGGGCATCGCCGAGGACGCGCTCGAGGCCGGCCTCAACCGCTCCCGCGGCCAGGGCTATCCGGCGGACTCCGGAGCGGTCGTCGTCATGGACGTCACCAACGGCGACGTGGTGGCGATGGCGAGCTCACCGAGCTACGACCCCAGCGTCTGGGACGGCGGAATCGACCAGGAGACCTACGACCGGCTCCTCTCCGAGGACGCCGGCGAACCGCTCACCTCCCGCGCGGTGCAGGGGCTGTACCCGCCGGGCTCCACGTTCAAGCCGTCCACGTTGTCCGCGGCCGTCGAGAACGGCTACGACCTGAACGGAAGCTACCCCTGCCCCAGCTCCTACCAGGTCGGCAACCGCGCGTTCAAGAACTACGAGAGCGGCTCCTACGGCACCATCAGCCTGCACCGCGCGCTCGTCGTCTCCTGCAACACCATCTTCTACAAGTTCGGCCACGAGCAGTGGCTCCAGGACGGGGGATCGGACCCCGTGGACGACCCCGTCGACGCGGAGCCGACCATGGCGCGCGGATTCGGCTTCGGTTCACCGACGGGGATCGACCTGCCGGACGAACCCACCGGACGTATCCCCGACCGCGCGTGGAAGCAGGAGTACTGGGAGCAGACGAAGGACCAGGCCTGTGAGAATGCCGAAGGCGGCTACGACGGCCAGGACAACGCGGGCTACCTGCGCCAGGCCGACCGCGAACACTGCCTTGACGGCTACGCGTGGCGCGCGGGCGACGCCGCCAACTTCGCGATCGGCCAGGGCGACGTTCTCGTCTCACCACTGCAGCTCGCCGTCGCCTACTCCGCGATCGCGAACGGGGGCACCGTGTACGAACCACGTGTCGGCAAGGGGTTCATCTCTCCGACCGGTGACGTGGAGACGATCGAACCCGAGGTCGCCGGCGAAGTGCCCGCCAGCGACGAGACCCTGAGCTACATCCGTGACGCCCTCGGGGACGTCACCCGGTCCGGCACCGCGAGCGGGGCGTTCGGCGACTTCCCACAGAACGAGGTCGCAGTTGCCGGAAAGACCGGCACCTCCACCTCCGTCGGGCGTACGGAGTCGGCGCTCTTCGCGTCCTTCGCCCCGGCCGACGACCCCCGCCTGGCCGTCGTGGTCGTCCTGTCCCAGGGTGGCACCGGCGGTACATACGCGGCCCCGGTGGCCGCCGAGGTCTACGAGGGCATCTACGGCGTCGGTGGAGCTGATGAGGCCGCGCTGCCGGACGGGGAACCACCGACAGAGATGCCCGAGATGAAACCCAACGGCGAAGTGGTCCCTCCTGAGGACGTGGAGCCGTGAGCGCGCTCCCGAGCCTCGCCCCCAGCCGCGGCTCCGTGACCCGGGTGATCCGCACCGGGCTTCCGAGGCGGGTGGACTGGGTTCTGGTCGTGAGCGTGGTCGCCCTGTCCGTTCTGGGCAGTCTGCTCGTCTGGTCGGCCACCGCCGACCCCGCGGACCCCGGCGTCACCGACATGTTCCGCCGCCACATCGCGCACGTCTCGGTGGGTGCGATCGTGTGTGTGGTCGTCGCCGCGCTCGACTACCGCGTCCCCAAGGCCTACGCCTCCATCATCTACCTCGTCGTGTGCGTCGGGCTGGTCCTCGTGCTCACACCGCTCGGCGCGACCATCAACGGCTCGCGTGGCTGGCTGGTCGCGGGGCCGCTGCAGATGCAGCCGAGCGAGCTCGCCAAGGTGGGAGTCATCCTCGTCCTCGCCATGCTGTTCGGCGAGCCCCGCGACGGCGAGAAGGCACCCACGGCGCGGGACGTCCTGCTGGGCCTCGGCGCGCTCGCCATCCCCGGCATCCTCGTCGTCACCCAACCCGACCTCGGCACCGCGCTCGTCTTCGGCGCGATCTTCCTCACCATGCTCGCGGTCTCCGGCGCGCCCCTGCTGTGGATCGGCGGGATGCTGCTCGCCGGGTTCCTCGCCGCGGGATCGGTGTTCTGGTTCGACCTGCTCGAGCCCTACCAGATGGACCGGCTCGCCACCCTCATGGAGCCCTCCGCCGACCCCCAGGGCACCGGCTACAACACCAACCAGGCCCTCATCGCCGTGGGATCCGGGGGCGTCACCGGTAAGGGGCTCTTCGACGGAGAACAGACCGCCGGTCACTTCGTCCCCGAACAACACACCGACTTCGTCTTCACCGTCGCGGGCGAGGAGTTCGGGTTCGTCGGTGCCGCTGCCGTCATCGGTCTCATCATGATCGTGCTGCTGCGCATCCTGCGCATCGCCCGCAAGTGCGAGGTGCCCTACGGCCGCCTGCTGTGTGTCGGCGTCGCCGCGTGGTTCGCCTTCCAGAGCACCGTGAACATCGGTATGTGCCTGGGCATCATGCCGGTCACCGGGATCCCGCTGCTGTTCCTCTCCTACGGCGGGACGGCGGCCGTCGCCCAGTTCGCCGCGGTGGGTCTGGTCCTCGCGGTCAACGCCCGCGATCCCGGATACGACTGACACCTGGCGGTGACCCCCGCCAGAACGGCGGCGCGGGGCCAGTATTCGGCCGGTGGCGGGCGGTGTGTGGGCTCCGCAGTGTCGGAGCGCGCAGGCGGGTAGCCTGGGAGACTCCTACCACCGATCCCTGGGGGAGTCCGCATGCCCGTTGAGTCCGTCTTCCCTCAACTGGAGGACCTGCTTCCCAGCGTGCGCAAGCCCGTGCAGTACGTGGGAGGAGAGCTCAACTCGGTCGTCAAGGACTGGGACGAGGCGGAGGTGCGCTGGGCCCTGATGTACCCCGACGCCTACGAGGTGGGGGTCCCGAACCAGGGTGTCCAGATCCTCTATGAGGTCCTCAACGAGCGTGAGGGCGTGCTCGCCGAGCGCACCTACTCCGTGTGGAGCGACCTGGAGGAGCTCATGCGGAGCCACGGGGTGCCGCAGTTCACCTTCGACGCCCACCGCCCGGTGGGTGCCTTCGACGTGCTCGGCGTGAGCTTCTCCAGCGAGATGGGCTACACCAACCTCCTCACCGCGCTCGACCTGGCGGGCGTCCCGCTGTACGCCGCGGACCGGGGCGTGGACGACCCGGTGGTGCTGGCCGGCGGTCACTCGGCCTTCAACCCCGAGCCAATGGCCGACTTCCTCGACGCCGTGGTGCTCGGCGACGGTGAGGAGATCGCCCTGGCGATCTGTGAGGTCATCCGGGAGTGGAAACGCGAGGGGCGGCCGGAGGGGCGTGACGGCCTGCTCACGCGACTGGCCGCCGGAGGAGGGGTCTATGTCCCCCGCTTCTACGACGTCGAGTACGCCGAGGCGGGCCCGATCACCTCCTACCGCCCCAACCGGGCCGGCGTGCCGTGGCGGGTCACCAAGCACACGGTGATGGACCTCGACAAGTGGCCCTACCCCAAGAACCCGATCGTGCCGCTGGCCGAGTCCGTCCACGAGCGCTACAGCGTGGAGATCTTCCGGGGCTGTACGCGCGGCTGCCGCTTCTGCCAGGCCGGAATGATCACCCGGCCGGTCCGAGAGCGCAGCGTCGAGACCGTCACCGAGATGGTGCAGTGCGGCGTGGAGTCCTCCGGCTTCCAGGAGGTCGGCCTCCTGTCGCTGTCCAGCGCCGACCACAGCCAGATCGGCGACATGACCAAGGGGCTGGCCGACCGCTACGAGGGCA
This sequence comes from Spiractinospora alimapuensis, assembly GCF_018437505.1. Taxonomy (NCBI): domain Bacteria; kingdom Bacillati; phylum Actinomycetota; class Actinomycetes; order Streptosporangiales; family Nocardiopsidaceae; genus Spiractinospora; species Spiractinospora alimapuensis. Next base: position 5,364,776 of record NZ_CP072467.1, read on the forward strand.
CCAACACCGGGCTCTCCCTGCCGTCCACCCGCGTGGACGCCTTCAACATCGATCTCGCCGAGGAACTCACCCGCAACGGGCGTCGCTCTGGCCTCACCTTCGCGCCCGAGGGCGGCAGCGAGCGCATGCGCCGTGTGATCAACAAGATGGTGACCGAGGACGACCTGATCCGTACGGTCAGCGCCGCCTACGCCTCGGGCTGGCGGCAGGTCAAGCTGTACTTCATGTGCGGCCTGCCCACGGAGACCGACGAGGACGTGCTGGCCATCGCCGCGCTCGCGCGTCGGGTCATCGAGACCGGCCGCGAGGTGAGCGGCCGCAAGGACATCCGCTGCACGGTCTCGATCGGCGGGTTCGTCCCCAAGGCCCAGACCCCGTTCCAGTGGGCCGGCCAGACTCCGCACGAGGTCGTCGACGCGCGCCTGTCCAAGCTGCGCAACGCCATCCGCTCCGACGGGACCTACGGCCGCTCGGTCGGCCTGCGCTACCACGAGGGCAGGCCCTCCATCATCGAGGGTCTCTTGGCACGCGGAGACCGGCGCCTGGGCGCGGTGATCGAGGAGGTGTGGCGCGACGGCGGTCGTTTCGACGGCTGGAGCGAGCACTTCAGCTACGACCGGTGGGTGGCCTGCGCGGAGAAGGTCCTCGCCCGGCAAGGCCTCGACGTCGACTGGTACACCGTGCGGGAGCGGGACGAGGACGAGGTCCTGCCCTGGGACCACCTCGACGCGGGGCTGGACCGTGACTGGCTGTGGCAGGACTGGCAGGACGCTCTGCACGGCACGGAGACCATGGAGGTCGACGACTGCCGCTGGACGCCGTGCTACGACTGCGGGGTCTGCCCGAGCCTCGGCACCGAGATCCAGGTGCACTCCGGAGGGCGGCGTATGCTGCCCCTGTCCGTCGCCTCGACGTGAGACACCACGCCCCCGGCGTGGGACCACACGGGTGCGACACGGGGCGGGGCGCGGCGTCAGGGGTGCGGTGTCAACACGAATTTCACGGCGTTTTCCGCGCGCCCGGAGCACCGCGTCGCGGCCGGTTCCGGGCCTGCGGCGGCGGTTGGGCCGGAAAGATCCCCGGCTCCGTCGAGGATGCGGGAACAGGCCCACCATGCCTATTGTTATCGAATTGAGGTAGGTACACCTCGACGGTGCGCGGCGATGGCACGAACGTGGCCGGCGGCACCGTAGTCTGAATAGTGTGCGGGCTGTCCAGGTGGGCCCGTTCGCGTGAGGCGGAGGAATGCCCGCCGGAGAGCTAGGGAAGGGAGGAGCGCTGCCCCCCGCAGGTGAGGGAGTCTCGCCCTCGAGCACAGACCAGGTCCAACATTTGCGCGTGCGCTACGCCAAGCGTGGCCGAATGCGCTTCGCGAGCCATCGTGACATCGCCCGGGCCTTGGAACGCGCGCTTCGCCGCGCAGGGATCCCTGTTGCCAGCTCACAAGGCTTCACACCGCATCCCAAGATCTCTTATGCCGGCGCCGCCCCCACCGGGGTCGCGAGCGAGGCTGAGTACCTTGAGCTGACGCTGACCGAACCGTGGGACGCGGAACGGACGCGAAGCGCACTGGACACAAGTCTTCCGTCCGGCCTCGACATCGTGGACGTGACACCGCTGAACCCAGGGGAGAAGAGTGGGTTCGCCGGAGTCCTGGAGGCCTCGGACTGGCGGATCGAACTACCCGGAGTGGTTCCGACGACGTTGGCGGCTGCCGTCGCGGAATTCCTCGAACGGGACCAGGTCGAGGTCGAACGCGTGACGAAGAAAGGACGCCGATCCGTCGACGTTCGCGCCGCGACCCTGGGCCTTTGGGTGGAGAACGATCCGCAGGCGCAGCACAGCGCGCTGCGCGCCGTGACACGACAGGGGGACACCACCGTCCGCCCGGACGACGTCGTGGCGGCACTGAACTCGGTGTCCGGACTAACGCCACCGTCCCCGCCCCGGGTGACGCGTATGGCGCAGGGCCGGGAGAACGAGTTCACGGTGGAGGACACGCGTGAGCGGGTCCAGGAACACCCATCAAAGCTTCACGCCGACATCGCGAACAGCGGTGACGGCGTTTGATAACGAGAATCGACAGTTCCCGAGTGCCGCGGCAGCGGCGAGCCCGATGCCGCGCCCGGGAATGCTGACGGGAGAGCGCCCGGATGCTCGACAACGAGCCAACGAGTGGTGCCAAGAGCACCCACGAGACCCAGAACACAACGGGAGAGGACCACATCACCGAGAACGGTTCGGCCGCACCGGAACGGCGCAAGCCCGCGGTGCGACCGGCGGGGCCACCGCCGGAGCCGCCCGCGCCAGCACCTGTGCGCACGGCGACGACCACCGCCCCCGCCTCGGACTCCGACGCGGCGGCCGAGCCTTCGACGGACGACACCGAGTCCTCCGACCCCCCCGCGACGACCAAGAAGTCGACACGGTCGACCAAGGCGACCAAGTCGACCAAGGCGGCGTCGACCGGATCGAAGACGAAGACGGAGACCAAGGCACCGGCCAAGTCTCGGTCGAAGACGCGCGCCGCGGCCGAGCCGGACACCGCCGCCGACGCCGCGTCCGCCGAGTCCGAGCCGGCCACCGAGACCCCCGGTTCCGGCGAGCCTGCCGCGGCGGAACCGGGGCCGCAGCCCGACGGGTCCGCTGAGGCACCCGAGACTGTGGCTTCCCAGAACGTGGCACCCAGTGCGCCCGCGAGCCGGAGTGCGGCCACCGTCGCGTTCCAGCCGCCGCAGCTCGTGTTCCAGCCGCCCACGGAGCAGGAACCGGCGAGCCGGAACGGCGTGCGCGCCGAGCAGGACACCGAGACCGAGGCCGAGATCGACGAGGACGAGGACACCGACGGTGAGGACGAGGGCTCTCGTCCCGCGCGGCGTCGCCGTCGCCGTGGCGGGCGGGGACGGGGACGTACCCGCGCCGCCGAGGGCGAGGACGGCGCCGAGTCCGGCGAGTCCGAGGAGAGCTCGACCGACACGTCCGACGCCACAGACACCGCCGAGGCGAGCGAGTCCGCGGCCAAGGACGACACCGCCGACGACGGTGGGGAGAACGGGAGCCGGCGTCGGCGTCGGCGCCGACGCCGTGGATCCTCCGCCGAGGCCGGCGACGGCGAGGAGAACCGTTCCGACGACCCGCCGAACACGGTGGTCCGTGTCCGGGAACCCCGCGCCACCAGTGGCGACGCGGAGGTCCAGGGCGTCAAGGGTTCCACCCGGCTGGAGGCCAAGAAGCAGCGCCGCCGTGAGGGGCGCGAGCAGGGCCGCCGCCGCCCGCCGATCGTGACCGAGTCGGAGTTCCTGGCCCGCCGCGAGTCGGTGAAGCGGGACCTGATCGTCCGCCGCGCCGGTGAGCGCACCCAGATCGCGGTGCTCGAGGACGACGTCCTCGTCGAGCACTACGTCGACCGCTCCAGCCACAAGTCCCTGGTGGGCAGCGTCTACCTGGGTCGAGTGCAGAACGTGCTGCCCTCCATGGAGGCGGCGTTCGTGGACATCGGCAAAGGGCGTAACGCCGTCCTGTACGCCGGTGAGGTCAACTGGGATGCGACCGGGTTGGAGGGGCAGCCCAAGCGCATCGAGTCGGCGCTGAAGTCGGGCCAGTCCGTACTGGTGCAGGTCACCAAGGACCCCGTCGGTCACAAAGGGGCACGACTGACCAGTCAGATCAGCCTCCCGGGCCGCTACCTGGTCTACGTTCCCGACGGCTCGATGACGGGCATCAGCCGCAAGCTCCCGGACAAGGAGCGCGCCCGCCTCAAGCAGATCCTCAAGCAGGTCATGCCCGAGGACGCGGGTGTCATCGTGCGCACCGCCGCCGAGGGCGCCAGCGAGGAGGAACTCCAGCGCGACATCACGCGCCTCGCCGCCCAGTGGAAGTCGATCTCCAAGAAGGCCAAGTCGGCCACGGCGCCGAAGCTGCTGAGTTCGGAGCCGGACCTCACGGTGCGCGTCGTGCGCGACGTCTTCAACGAGGACTTCGCCAGCCTCGTCGTTTCCGGCGAGGAGGCCTGGAACACGGTCGAGGAGTACGTCAACTACGTCGCGCCCAACCTGGCCGAGCGGCTGACGCACCACCAGGGCGAGACGGACGTCTTCGAGGACTACCGGATCGACGAGCAGATCGCGAAGGCCCTCGACCGCAAGGTGTGGTTGCCCAGCGGTGGCTCGCTGGTGATCGACCGTACCGAGGCGATGACCGTCATCGACGTCAACACCGGGAAGTTCACCGGTCAGGGCGGCAATCTCGAGGAGACGGTCACCAAGAACAACCTCGAGGCGGCGGAGGAGATCGTTCGGCAGCTTCGGCTGCGTGACATCGGCGGCATCATCGTCGTTGACTTCATCGACATGGTCCTGGAGAGCAACAGGGACCTCGTCCTGCGCCGCATGTTGGAGTGCCTGTCCCGGGACCGCACCAAGCACCAGGTCGCCGAGGTCACCTCGCTCGGCCTGGTGCAGATGACCCGGAAGCGGGTGGGCCAGGGCCTCCTGGAGGCGTTCTCCCAGACCTGTGACTGCTGCAACGGTCGTGGTCTGATCGTCTCGCCGGACGCACCCGAGGCCAAGCAGTCCGGCTCGGGCGCCCAGGCGGGTGGCAAGAAGAAGAAGGGCAAGGCGCAGAAGTCGGCCAAGTCCGAGGGTGACTCCGGCGGCGAGGCCGCCCAGGAGCAGACTCCGGCCGAGGCGTCGGCGAAGGGTCAGAAGGCGGGCAAGTCCGCGGGCGGGGAGAAGGAGAAGCGGTCGAACTCCGGGTCCTCCCGCGCCAAGGCGGCGGCGAGCGACGCGGCACCGGCTGAGTCGGACGAACCGGCCGCCTCCTCCGACGACGCCGGCGGTGACGCCGCCGACGGCGCGGAGAGCGACGGCGACAAGGCCGAGCGGCCCAAGCGTCGGCGTACCCGCCGCACCAAGACGTCCAGCAGCGGTTCCACGACGGCGGTGGCCGAGGCCACGTGACCCGTGGCGGAAGCGCTGGTGGAGTGAACGCTTTCGGAAACTGATAATCTGGACTTCGGCGCGTCAGGCAGCCTGGTTCTCATGCGCTAGGACCCGGCTCACGCGGCCCTGGAGACGAACCCCTTCAGGACTCTCCATCGGAGCGCGGCCGTGGTCAATGGGAAGCGCGTTCGGTAGCTACGGCTTGAGCAGGAAGTGAGTATCTCGGTGTACGCGATCGTGCGAGCGGGCGGCCGGCAGGAACGAGTAACTGTCGACGACGTGGTGAACGTCGACCGGCTCCCTGACGAGGCTGGTTCCACCGTCACGTGGCAGCCGCTGCTTGTCGTGGACAACGACAAGATCATCAGCGATGCCTCGGAACTGGGTGGCTACCAGGTGACCGCTGAGGTCCTTGGTGAGGCCACCGGCCCCAAGATCAACATCATGAAGTACAAGAACAAGACCGGTTACAAGAAGCGCATGGGCCACCGCCAGAAGTACACGCAGGTCCGCGTCACCGGTATCACCGCGGGCAGCTAGGAGAGCGTGGCATGGCACACAAAAAGGGCGCTTCGTCCAGCCGGAACGGGCGCGACTCCAACGCGAAGCGCCTCGGAGTCAAGCGCTTCGGCGGCCAGGTCGTCAAGGCGGGCGAGATCCTCGTCCGGCAGCGCGGCACCAAGTACCACCCGGGCGACAACGTGGGGCGTGGCGGCGACGACACCCTCTTCGCGCTCACCCCGGGAACGGTGCGCTTCGTGCAGCGCAACGGCCGCAAGGCCGTCAGCATCGTGTCCGCGCCGGCGGAGTAACGGCGCGCACTAACTTGTCAGGGCGGGCCAGGTACCTGGCCCGCCCTATTGGTGTCTCCTGGGAGGATCCGTGCCGGATTTCGTCGATGAGGTCGTACTGCATCTGACGGCAGGCGACGGCGGTAACGGATGTGCCTCGGTGCACCGTGAGAAGTTCAAGCCCCTGGGCGGCCCGGACGGTGGCAACGGGGGGCGCGGCGGCGACGTCGTGCTGGAGGTCGACTCCCGGGTCCGCACCCTGCTGGACTACCAGCGCCGGCCGCACCGTGCCGCGGACAAGGGCCAGCAGGGACAGGGCCACAACCGTGACGGCGCCCAGGGAACCGACCTCGTGTTGGGGGTCCCCGACGGTACGGTCGTCACCTCCCCGGACGGGGAACAGATCGCGGATTTGGTCGGTGTCGGCACCCGGATCGTCATCGCCCAGGGCGGGAGCGGCGGGCTGGGCAACGCCGCACTGGCCTCACCCAAACGCAAGGCGCCCGGGTTCGCGTTGAAGGGGGAACCCGGTGACGCGCTGGACGTCCGCCTGGAGCTCAAGACCATCGCCGACGTCGGCCTGGTCGGCTTTCCCAGTGCCGGCAAGTCCTCACTGATCGCCGCGCTGTCCGCCGCGCGCCCCAAGATCGCCGACTATCCGTTCACCACTCTGGTGCCCAACCTGGGGGTCGTCGAGGCGGGCGACGTGCAGTTCGTCGTCGCCGACGTTCCGGGCCTCATCCCCGGGGCGAGCTCGGGCAAGGGCCTCGGTCTGTCGTTCCTGCGCCACGTGGAACGGTGCTCCACGCTCGTGCACGTGCTGGACTGCGCGACCCTGGAACCGGGCCGTGACCCCATCACCGACTTCGAGGTCATCGAGGAGGAGCTGCGGGCCTACGGGGAGGCGACCGGTGTCGACCTGACCGAGCGTCCGCGGATCGCGGTCCTGAACAAGGTGGACGTCCCGGAGGCGCGGGAACTCGCCGACATGGTGGAGCCCATGCTGGAGGAGCGCGGCGTACGGACCCTGCGTATCTCCGCCGCGAGCCACGAGGGGTTGCGCGCGTTGTCCTTCGCCATGGCCGAGGTCGTCGCCGCCGACCGGGCCAGTCGGCCCGAGGCCGAACCCACCCGCGTCGTGTTGCGGCCCCGCGAACTCGGGTCGTCGGCGTTCGAGGTCAAGGAGGTCGGACAGAACACCTTCCGCGTCGTCGGCGAGAAGCCGACCCGATGGGTGCGCCAGACCGACTTCTCCAACGACGAGGCCGTCGGCTACCTCTCGGACCGCCTGAACCGCCTGGGCATCGAGGACGCCCTCACCAAGGCCGGGGCCCTGCCCGGGGCAGAGGTGCACATTGGCGACGACGACGCGGTCGTCTTCGACTGGGACCCGACGATCGCCGACACCGGGGGAGCGATCGGGCCGCGAGGGACGGACCGCCGCCTCGGGTGAGACGCGCGCCCGTCCCGGCGGGAGAGGCCGGCGGGCGGCGGTGGGGCAATGTGACCGTGTGGGCAGAGTGAAGGTCAGGGGCCAATGACTTCGGGGGAACGATGAGCGGGGAGGAGCTCCGCGCGGACGTCGCCACGGCCCGCCGCATCGTGATCAAGGTCGGTTCGTCGTCGCTGACCACACCGGACGGCGGTATCGACACCCGCCGCATCGACGAGCTCGTCGACGTGGTGGCCGAACGGCGGGGCTCCGGCGCGACCATCGTGCTGGTGTCCTCCGGGGCGGTGGCGGCGGGTCTCGCCCCCCTCGGGTTCCCGACCCGGCCGCACGACCTGGCCAGCCAGCAGGCCGCCGCGAGCGTGGGGCAAGGGCTGTTGTTGGCGCACTACGGCCGTGCCCTGAACCGGCACGGGCTGACCGCGGCCCAGGTCCTGCTGACCGCCGACGAGATGATGCGCCGAGCCCAGCACCGCAACGCCCAACGCACCCTGGTCAGACTGTTGGACCTGGCGACGGTGCCGATCGTGAACGAGAACGACACCGTCGCCACGCACGAGATTCGGTTCGGCGACAACGACCGGCTGGCGGCTCTGGTGGCCCACATGTTGCGGGCGGACGCGCTGTTCCTGCTCTCCGACGTGGACGCGCTGTACGACACCGATCCGCGCTCGCCCGCGGCGAAGCGCATCGGGTACGTCGGTGACGTTCGCGCCCTGAAGGACGTGGACACCAGCGGCGCTGGCAACCGCGGCGTGGGGACCGGCGGCATGGCCACCAAGATCGCCTCGGCGGAGATCGCCACCAGCGCCGGGGTCCCCACCGTCCTGACCACCGCCGCCAACGCCCACGCCGCGTTGGCCGGTGAGGTGGTCGGTACCTATTTCGCGCCCTCACAGCGCAGGCGCCCCTCGGCGCGCCAACTGTGGCTGGCCCACGCGACCACCGGCCGGGGCAGACTCATCATGGACTGGGGGGCCGTGCGTGCCCTCACCGCGGGTAAGGCGTCCCTGCTTCCCGCCGGTTTAGTCAAGGTCGAAGGCGAGTTCACCGCCGGCGACCCCGTGGACCTCGTCGACGAGGATGGCCGCGTATGGGCCCGCGGCCTGGTGAACTACGACGCCACCGAGATTCCCCACCTCATGGGCCGGTCAACGCGGTGGCTCTCCCGTGAGCTGGGTCCCGCCTACGAGCGCGAGGTCGTCCACCGTGATGACCTGGTGCTGCTGGGCTGAGGCCCACCGCTCCGGGGAACACCTCCACCAGAATCTCTCCACCCCCATCAGAGCCAACGCGCATCCATCCGGTAGGTGTGCGCGTTCACCTGCCATGACGGGGTCGAGGGCACCCATCTCCGGGCGGGTGGGGGGTCCGGGGTTCTCAGGCTCGGGAGATCGAGGACTCCAGGTACTCCGTGGAAGCCCGGTAGGCGCGTTCGATGCGGTCGCCGATGTTGCCGGACGCCCGGTAGCGAAGCTGGCTCGGCTCTGCGCGCGGGTCGGCTCCCGTCGGGAGGACATGGACCTCCACATCCGGCGGCAGCGTGGCGATCTCCTCGGTGAAGCGGTGCCGGCGCGCGATCTCGAACGCGACGAGGCCCACCTCCCAAGGCCAACGGGGGACCGCCAGTGGACGTTCGATGCGCCCAACGTGTAGCACGTAGATCCGGGTGGCACCCAGGCGTACGGCCCGGCCGACGGGGATGCTGTGCACGAGACCCCCGTCGTAGTAGTGAACCCCGTCAATCTCGACGGGTGGCAGCACCCCTGGCACGGAGGACGACGCGAGCACGGCGTCCACGAGAGGGCCATGAGTGAACCAGTGGGCGGAGGCGCGCTCCACACTGGCGGCGACGCACTGGAACGGGACCTGGAGGTCCTCGATGCGGTCGACCGGCAGCGAGTTGGTGAGGAGACGGCGTAGCTCGTGGTGTGAGTGCAGCGCGGTACCGGTCCGGGCCAGGGTGGTGACCCGCCGCAGCAGTGACCCGGAGAAGACGTGACCGATCACGCCGGACCGCCACCATTCGCTCATCCGCCGCACGGCGGACGTCGGATCGGCCGCCAGCGAAGCGCCGTTGATCGCCCCCACCGAGGTTCCGACCACGAGGTCGGGTGCGATGCCGGCCTCCGCCAGGGCGCGCAACATGCCGACCTCATACGCCCCGAGCGCGCCCCCGCCACCCAGCACGAACGCCGTGCCTCCGTGGTGCTGAGCATCGACTGACATGGGCACCACCTCCACCTTCTACCAGCATCTATGCCCCACTCGCCGTCCGGGAAGCGTGCCCCCTCCACAGCGACGAGGCGCCGCGGGAACACCGAAGCCGGATCCGACAGGCTGAGGAGAAGGGGTCGGTCCCCCAAGGGCGGCCATGTCCGGAGTCAGACCGGAGCGTAACGACGTCGCACAGGACCTCGGCGTCTCCCGTGACTCCGACCTGGAGGACCGCTTGGCCGCGCTGGACGGCCTCACACTCGGCGTGACCAGTCCCGGGTCCAGCACCGACGACTTCATGCGCTACTCCCTGCGCCGGGCCGGACTCGACCCCGAGCGCGATGCCGAGATCATCGCGGTCGGAGGTGGGCCCGCGCTCCTCGCCGCTCTGGAGGAGGGGCAGATCGACGCCTACCACCTCTCACCGCCCACTCCGTTCATCGCCGAGGCCCAGGGGTTCGGCACGGTGCTCATCAATGGCCCGGAGGACGACGTCCCGGAGTTCGCGGAGTTCGTGTTCACCGCCTGGGCCGCCGACCGGGGCTGGGCAGAGGACAACCCCGAGACCGCGGAGGCGTTCGGCCGCGCGATCGCCAAGGGGGTGGAGTTCGCGCATGAGGATCCCGAGGCGGCGGCCGCGATCGCCGCCGACTATCTTGGCGCGGACACCGAGGAAACACGCACCTCGCTGGAGGCGATGCTCCCCGCGATGCCGGAGACGCTGTGTCTGGACGAGGACCTGTTGGGCACCTCCCTGGAAACCCTGCACGAGGCGGGGATCTCCGAGGAGAGGGGCGACCCCAGTGAGGGCGTCCTGTGGACGAATGACTACACGGAAGGGTGCTGATGCGAGTAGTCCGCTATCGAGGCCAGGACGGGACGCCAGTGTGGGGGGAGCTGGGGACGGACGACGTGATCCGTCCGCTCGCCGCCCCACCGTTCGGCCAGTACCCCGTCGACGACGTCCCGATGGAGTTCGGGGAGGCGGCACTGCTGGCGCCGGTCATCCCGCGCACCATCGTGTGTGTGGGCCGCAACTATGCCGCCCACGCGGCGGAGTTCAACAACGATGTGCCCACCCGCCCGCTGCTGTTCATGAAACCGGCGTCGACCGTGGTCGGTCCTGGGGCGGCGGTTCGCTATCCGCCGGAGTCGGAACGGGTGGACCCCGAGGCCGAACTCGCGGTGGTGATCGGCCGCCCCGCGTTCCAGGTCAGCGCGGCCGACGCGCCGTCAGTCATCGGCGGCTACACCTGCGCCAACGACGTCACCGCCCGCGACCTCCAGAAGACCGACCCGGGGCAGCAGTGGACCCGCGGAAAGGGATTCGCCACGTTCTGCCCGGTGGGGCCATGGATCGAGACGGAGCTCGACCCCACCGACGTCGAGGTGACCTGCGCCGTCAACGGGGAGGTGACCCAGCGCGGTCGGACCAGAGACCTGATCTTCGACCTGCCGTTCCTCATCGAGTACGTCACCGCGTTCACCCGACTCCTCCCCGGCGACATCATCCTCACCGGAACCCCCGAGGGCGTAAGCCCCGTACGGCCTGGCGACAAGGTGGAGGTGTCGGCCAGTGGCCTGGGAACGTTGACCAACACCATCGAGACCGCGGAGTAGGACCAAGAGGTCGTGACCACCCCCGGGCCCTCCAGAGGGGAAGTGGGTGGGACGGGGGCTCATGCCTCGGCCCACCCACCCGGAGGGGGCCAGAATGGCCTATCCGGCGGTGACCAGCGCGCGCCAGGTCACCGTGCCGACCCAGCCGTCGTCACACGGTGATTGGGCCTCGGCCACGACTTCCTCGCAGACCTGGTCACGCTGGAACTCCTTCACCGCGTCCATCGTGTCGGTGTCGTACTCGCCGTTGTCGGAGTTGTCCGGCATGTAGCCGTAGTTGATCAGCAGGTTCTGGATCGCCAGCACCCCAGCCCCTTCATCACCGAGGTCGTAGTACCACTTGACTGGGTCCGGCCCCCAGTCCGGGTTGGGAGTGCTTCGGTCGAACTGGATGGTGTCCAGATGACCCCAGAACTCCTCCTTCATCTCCCCGTGCTCGCCGAGCCCGCGGTCCGCCTGGTACAGCAGTACGGCGTCCTCGACAGCGGTGGTGTAGTTGGGAATTGGGTGGTCCCCGTAGAACTGGTCCCCGTTCTCGTCCACCTCCGCGCCGAGGATGATGGTGGCCGCGTAGATGTTGATGTGGGTGTCGGTGTCGTTCGGATACTCCGGCCAGGGACGGTCCATGATGTCCGGAGCGTCGGCGGGTTCGATGGGTCCTTCCTCGGCCGTGGCGGTCGCCGATGTGGCGACCATCCCGCCTCCGAGCAGGGCGACGCTCGCGAGACCGATGGTCGACTTCCGGGCCAGGCTGCGCATCATCGTCATGTCTCCCCCAATGGGATCCGCGTGCGGGTTACGTAAGACAGGACGGGCGCTCTCACCGCCCGGTTGGCCTGCGATTCCGCACTGTCCGCTTGCGGACGACCACGGCGCGGCGTGAACCTGGGGCGCGGTTGCGCGTCTGTCTAAACGTGTCTGCCGGCGGGCCTGGCGTCCGGGACCTCGGCGTGTGCCGGCAAAGGACCAGGAAGAGGACATCGAAGAGGCCGGGGCAATCCCGTGCGCCCCGGCCTCGGTCCGTGGGTGTGTTCAGCCCGTGGCGACGAGCGCGCGCCAGGTCACGGTGCCGACGAGTCCGTCGTCGCACTGCTGTGCCGCTGCCTCGTCCTCCACTTCCTCACACACGTGGTCACGTTGGAACTCCTTCACCGCCGCTGTGGTGTCTCCGCCATACTGGCCATCGACGTCGTCTTCCTTGTCGAAGTAGCCCTGCGTGAAGAGAAGGTACTGGAGGGCCTCGACGCCCGCACCGGAGTCGCCGTTGGTGTAGAAGTCCGGGCCAACGCGAGGCCCCCAGTCGGGAGTCTCCACACTGGTGTCGAACTGGAGAGAGTCCAGGTGACCCCAGAACTCCTCCTTCATCTCCCCGTGCTCGCCCAACCCTTCCTCGAGCTGGTAGTACTCCACGGCCGACGCCAGATCCTCGGAGTAGGTGTCGGTCGGGTCGTCCTGCCAATAGGGGATTCCGTCGCTGTTGTACTCGGCCCCGAGGATGACGGTGCCGGCGTAGATGTTCGGGTGCTGGTCGGTGTCGTTGGGGTACTCCGGCCAGGGACGATCCATGATGCCCGGAGCGTCGGCCGGATCGATCGGCCTCTCCTCGGCCATGGCGCTGGGGATCGTGGCCATGCCGACGAGCGCTGCGCCGGCGAGGCCGAGGCCAGAGAAGGTGAGAATCCTGCGCTTGGTGGTCAATACGGGCATCGTCTCTCCCCGATGTGTTCGACTGTGACACGGGGCAGGACGCCCTTCCATCCGGGAACGGTTGGCGCCCATTCGGCTACTGACCGTTGACGGACGTCGTGGAGTGGTGTGTGAACCGAACGCGGGGCGGCGCGTCCGGTTCGCTGGTGCCGGGGGAGTGGGGTCGCGACGGCCCGGTCTAGACTGCCCGGCGTGACTCCCCCCTACTGGAACCACAACATCCACTACCAGCCGCTCGTCCTGGACGCCGTTCCCACCGGCTGCGAACGTGCGCTCGACGTGGGCAGCGGTGACGGCCTGCTCGCACGCCAACTCGCCGATCGCGCCACTGAGGTCGTGGGGGTTGACCCAACCCCCGCCATGATCACCACCGCGCGCTCCGCCACGCGGGACCTGGAGAACGTGTCCTTCCTGCGGGCCGACGTGGTCGAGGCAGCCGGGACCGAGCTGCCGGACGGCGGATTCGACTTCGTCTGCTCGGTCACCACGGTGCACCAGATCGGGCTGGAGCCGGCTCTGACGGCGATGCGCCGCCTCCTCGCCCCCGGAGGTCGTCTCTTCATCGTGGGTCTGGCGAAGAACAGCACTCCCGCGGACTGGATCGTCTCCGGGGCGGGACTCGTCGCCCACCAGTGGTTCAGTTGGCGCAGGGGAGGGGTCAGCGCCCCTGAGGGGATGCCCATCATGGACGGCGATATCAGCTGGGGGGAGGTGCGCCGGATCGCCACCCGCGAACTCCCCGGCGTCCGCTACCGCCGCCACCTGCTGTGGCGCTACTCCCTGCTCTGGGACAAGCCGACGGACGGTTAGGGGTCGGTCCGCGTCCCGGGATCGATCGGTAGCGTCGCGGTGTCCACACCGAGCTCTCCGAGGGCGCTGGGCAGCGTCACTCGCTCGCCGTAGGCGACGCGTTCGGTGCGCGTGTACCCCGCTCCGTCTGGAGCGTGGTGCACCGTACACAGCGCTGCGTACGGGTCGAAAATGGCATAGACCGGGATTGCGACCTGGGCGTAGAGACGCGCCTTCTCGTGATAGTCCCGGCGAACACTGCCTGGGGAGACGACCTCGATCGCGAGTTCCATCAGGTCGGGCGCGAACTTGCTGAGGTTCTTGGCAGCCTCGATCTCGGGTATGAGGGCCAGGTCAGGGCACAGTTCCGAGTCCGCGATGGCGATGGGGGAAGCCACATCCGTGACCAGTGCCCACTCCGGATTCAGTTGAGGTTCCAGCTCGGTCCACAGCCGGACGATCGTCTTACCGTGAACCGGTCGGACCGGGCTCATCATGATGCTTCCCCCGACGATCTCGACCTTGTAGCCGTCAAGCTGATCCGCGAGCTGATGTACCTTCGCGCTGAGTTGGTCCAAGAGTGTGGTCACGCCAACCTCCCTACCGTCAGTCACCATGCTAGCGACCCGCTCTGACAACCGCGCTGGATCCTCCACGCCGAGCGGCGCCGACATACTATTGTTGAACAATCCTCACTCCGTCGAGCCCACGAGAGAAGATCATGACCGACACCGAGCGCGAGGTCCACGAGGTCGCTGCGCGGGCCAAGCGCGCTTCACACGAGCTCGCTCCGCTGGCCCGAGCAGCGAAGGACGCCGCGCTGTTCGCCATCGCCGACGCGCTGGTGGCCAACGCCGAGTCCATCGTCAAGGCCAACAGCGAGGACGTGGCCCGGGCCCGCGAGGGTGGTCAGCCGGAGGCGATGATCGACCGGCTCGCCCTCAGCACCGACCGTGTCGAGGCCATCGCCGACGCGGTCCGCGAGGTAGCCGAGCTCCCGGACCCGGTCGGGGAGGTCGTGCGGGGGAGCACCCTGCCCAACGGACTCGAACTACGTCAGGTGCGTGTCCCCATGGGCGTCGTCGGGGTGATCTACGAGAGCCGGCCCAACGTGACGGTCGACGCCGCGGTTCTGTGCCTCAAGAGCGGCAACGCCGCCCTGTTGCGTGGCTCCTCCTCGGCCTACACGTCCAACACCCGGCTGGTCGAGGTCATGCGGGCGGCGCTGGCCGACACCGACGTCCCGGCGGACGCCGTGCAGCTGGTGCCGGGAACCGGTCGTGAGTCCGCCCACGCCCTCATGCGGGCCCGTGGTCTCGTCGACGTTCTGATCCCGCGTGGCGGGCGTACCCTCATCCAGTCGGTGGTCACCGAGTCCACGGTTCCGGTCATCGAGACCGGTGAGGGCAACTGCCACGTCTACGTCGACAAGGCCGCCGACCTCGACAACGCGCTCGTCATCACCCTCAACTCCAAGGCGCAGCGGGTGTCGGTGTGCAACGCGGCCGAGACGTTGCTCGTGCACCGAGGAGTCGCCGAGGAGTTCCTGCCCCGGCTCGTCTCCGCGATGACGGAGCGCGGTGTGACCCTGCACGGGGACGAGCGCACCATCAACATCATCGGCTCCGCCACGCCGGCCACCGAGGTCGACTGGGCCACCGAGTACCTCTCGCACGACCTCGCCGTGCGGGTGGTCGACTCGTTGGCCGAGGCGGTCGAACACATCCGTCGATACTCCACCGGCCACACCGAGGCCATCGTCACCGACTCCACCTCAGCGGCACGCCAATTCGTCGCGCAGGTGGACTCGGCCGCGGTCATGGTCAACGCCTCCACCCGGTTCACCGACGGCGGCGAGTTCGGGTTCGGCGCGGAGATCGGTATCTCCACCCAGAAGCTGCACGCCCGCGGCCCGATGGGGCTGCCGGAGATGACCTCGACCAAGTACGTCATCACCGGAGACGGGCACGTCCGCCCCTGAGCCCAGGAAAAGGTCGGGGGCGGCCCGGAGCCCGGACCGCCCCCCGACAACGTGTCAGGAACTGGGAGTGCCGTCGGAGTCCCGCCGGCCCGCGTTCTTCCACCGGTCGGCGACCGTGTCGAAGAGCTTGCCACCGGCGTTGGCCGCACTGCCGAAGAAGTCGCGCACCGTCCCCGCCAGCGGGTCGGAGCTGCGCTCCCACGACTCCTTGTAGGAGTTGGCCGCCTCACGGGCCTCCTCACCGATGGACGCGTCCCGGTCGGAATCCCGTCGCGGGTACTCCCCGTCCAGGATCCGCTGGTAGGAGCCGTCTTTCAGCCAACGGTCCAGCTCGGCGAGCCGGATCACGGCGAAGGGGTGGGTGTGACCGGACATGTTCAACAGCTTTAGCACACTGTCCAGCGCGTCGCCGCTGGAGTCGTACTCGCGGGCCTGCTCCAGCATGGCGTCGCTGTTCATCTCCGCCAACCGGGACCCACCCGCGATCTTCATCAGGGCCCGCTTGCCCGCCTCGGGGTCCTGTCCCGCCAGCACGCCGGCACGGTCGCAGGACAGCTCCGACTTACGGAACCACTCCTCCAGAGCGAGGATGATGGCGCGCAGTCCGATGTAGCCGAAGGGCACCCAGGCGACCCGCGCCGCGAGGTTGATCAGGAAGATGAGCATGGTGCGGTAGACCGCGTGACCACTGAGAATGTGCCCCACCTCGTGGCCGATGACGAAACGCTGCTCCTCGGGATCCAACAGGTCGAACAGGCCCGTGGTGACCACGATGAACGGTTTGTCCATCCCGATCGCCATGGCGTTGGGGCGAGGGTCCATACGGACGTAGAGTTCCGGGACGTCCTTCATGTCGAGCACATAGGCTGCGTCGCGGACGTAGTCGTGGAGCTCCGGGAACTGGCGTTCGCTCGCCCGGACCGCACTGGCCAGGTGGAGTAGTCGCAGCGAACGCCGACTCAGAACCCCGGTGAACCGCTTGAACAGCTCATCGAACCCCTTGAGTGAAC
The DNA here is from genome assembly GCF_018437505.1 of Spiractinospora alimapuensis. Lineage (NCBI taxonomy): Bacteria > Bacillati > Actinomycetota > Actinomycetes > Streptosporangiales > Nocardiopsidaceae > Spiractinospora > Spiractinospora alimapuensis. Next base: position 5,381,281 of record NZ_CP072467.1, read on the forward strand.
GCAGTGCCACGAGCGCGCCGCGGTCGGCGGGATGCTCGTAGGCGCGGGAGGAGATATCGGAGAGCCGGACGCGGGTGCGATCGGGTGTTGTGGCCATATGGGCATGCTATGCGTGATGGTTCGTCCACGCCACGGTTTCGGCCAACGAGATATGACGTGAAAATCATCGGGCGGTTCGGAACCGCGCCCCGCCGCCCCTAAGCACCAGAAACACCGCCTACCCTCTGGTGGGGAACGGGAGGCCGTGACCGACAACGGACACGGACCACGCGGCGAACGGAGACAACGGGTGTCCGAGGAAGACACGAAGAGACAACCGCGGCGAGTCGGGATCATGGGTGGCACCTTCGACCCCATCCACCACGGCCACCTCGTCGCCGCCAGCGAGGCCGCCTCACTGTTCGGCCTCGACCAGGTGGTGTTCGTGCCCGCCGGCAAGCCCTACCAGAAGGACGACAGCGAGGTCAGCCCGGCCGAGCACCGGTACCAGATGACCGTCATCGCCACCGTGTCCAACCCACGCTTCGTCGTCAGCCGCGCCGAGATCGACCGGACCGGCCCCACCTACACCATCGACACCCTGCGCGACTTCCGCGACCACTACGGGCGCGACACCGAACTCTTCTTCATCACCGGCGCCGACGCGCTCGGCAACATCCTCAGCTGGAACAGCGCCGACGAGCTCTTCCAGCTCGCGCATTTCGTAGGCTGTAACCGACCCGGCCACCGGCTCGACGACGCGGGGCTTCCCCCCGGTCGTGTCAGCCTCGTGGAAGTCCCAGCGCTCGCCATCTCCTCTACCGAATGCCGAGAGCGGGTACGCAAGGGAGAACCCATCTGGTACCTCGTGCCAGAAGGTATCGTCCACTACATCAACAAGACCGGGCTCTACCGACACTGAGACCCAGGAGGACCAACCGTCCCGTGACCGCAACTCCAAGAGCCGTCGAGCTGGTCAACGTCGCCGCCGAAGCGGCCGCCGAAAAGCTCGCCAAAGACATCATCGCCTACGACGTGAGCGACCAGCTCGTCATCACAGACGCCTTCGTCCTCTGCTCCGCACCCAACGACCGCCAGGTCCGATCCGTCGTCGACGAGATCGAGGACCGGCTGCGCGCCGCCGGAGCCAAGAGCGTACGACGAGAAGGCGAACGAGACGGCCGCTGGGTCCTCCTCGACTACGTCGACATCGTCGTGCACATCCAACACGACGAGGACCGCGAGTACTACGGACTCGAACGCCTCTGGAAAGACTGCCCCGAGATCCCACTGCCAGTGAAGAACTCCAGCGGTGACTGAAACACGACGTGTGCTGTGCTGGCGACACGGCCAAACACGGTGGAACGCCGAGAAACGATTCCAAGGCCAAGCCGACATCCCACTCGACGAGGTCGGCGCCGCCCAAGCCGCCCACGCCGCGCGCATGCTCGCCCGCCTCAAACCCGACGGGATCGTCACCTCCGACCTCAGCCGAGCCGCCAGCACAGCCCAAGCCCTCGAAGCCGAAACCGGCCTCACCCCCAACACCGACCCCGGACTACGCGAACGCTCCGCCGGTGAATGGGAAGGCCTCAACCGCGACGACATCATCGCCCGCTGGCCCGAGGAATACGCGAAGTTCAACGTCCCCGGCGGAGAGGACATGAACGACGTCGGCCAACGCGTCGCCCAAGCCGTCGACCGCGGACTCGCCACCATCCCCCCACACGGACTCCTCGTCGTCGTCAGCCACGGCGGAGCCATCCGCGCCGGCATCACCACCCTCCTCGGCCTCCCACCAGAACACCGAGAAAGCCTCGGCCCTCTCGGCAACTGCTCCTGGTCCGTCCTCGGCCCCTCCGCCACCGGCCGCTGGCGACTCCTCGAACACAACGCCGCCAGCCTCCCCGAAGAACGCATCCTCAGCGACGACCGCTAACCGTTTCGACTCCACGCCCACAGTCCGCTAAAGTAAGGGGAGTCCGCACGGGGGCCACCCCAAAACCGGACACCCACGGGGCTATGGCGCAGTTGGTAGCGCGCCTCCATGGCATGGAGGAGGTCTGGGGTTCGAATCCCCATAGCTCCACGAGACTCGGGACGACCCTGCTCGGGGGCCTTCGGCCTCCTCGCGGGGTCGTCCCGTTTGTGCTTGTCGGGGGGGCGACCCCCCGTGCCCCCCGCGTGGCAACGTTGGTTGTTGTCGGACGGGGTTGGGGGCCTGGTGGGGTGGTTGTTGCCCTTGCCTCGGATGGTTTGGGCCGACGTGCTCGGGGGCCTTCGTTAGGCGTTGCGCGCCGGGCCAGCGCAACCTGGATCGCTGACTCACCGTGTTGGGGCCCTGTGAGGTAGCTGCGGCCGCCCGGGGGACATTCGCCCGGGCATGACAACGTCCGTGCTGCTCCCACTCATCACCCCGTTGATTGTCCAGGGGCGCCGACCGGGGTCGTGCGTTCGTCGGGACGGCTCGGATCCCCGCCTAAGAGCTCGACGACAGGCCGGTCACAGGGTCCAGAGCGTTCGCCAGTGACGGGGCGTCCGGCGTGCTCACCAGGATTTCGTCGAACTCCGGGTGCTCCAGCCGCACCCGCAACAGCGCCACGTTCCGCCGCATGGCCACCAGCCTTCGCGTGCCGTTCGGGTGGGTGAAGGTTCCGACCTTCACGAACCCCGAGACAACGAGCCCGAACTTGCGCCAACCGAGCACCTCCGAGGTCCACCCGAGCTCGGAGATCGCCCCCGTCACATCCCCCAAAGGCACCTCCACCATCGACCTGAGACTCATGTAGCGCTCCCAGCCCTCAAATGCGATGTGAAGGCGAGCGGGGTTCTGAAGTATTCGCACCATCGCCATACCCCAACGTTATCAATTTTGATAATAATCGCAAGTGGCATGATTGGTTCCATGTCCCAGCCTCGTATCGCCGACGTCGTGATGCACCCGGTGCGGTTGCGCATCCTGCACCAGCTCGCCGACCGTGAACGCACGACCTCCCAGTTGCGTGAGGCGTTGCCGGACGTCACACCGGCGACGCTCTACCGGCACGTGGGCGCGCTCCTCGACGCCGAAGTCCTCACCGTCGTCGCCGAGCGACGGGTCCGCGGGGCCGTCGAACGGACCCTCGCGCTCGGGCCACGAACGCCGCACGGCGATCAGGAGGAGGTCGCGGCCATCGGTCCGGCCGGGATGCGTCAGATCTATCTGGTGTTCCTGGCCCAGCTCAGTGGTCAGCTCGACCGGTTCCTCGAGTCCGCGGACCCGGACCTCCTCGCGTTGTCCGGTGCCGCGCAGACCGTCCTGCACGTCGACGGGGACGATCTCGCCGCCCTCCAGGAAGGGCTGGCCGCTCTCCTGGCGGACTACCGGGAAGCGAAACCCGGGAAGCGGCGAGTCACCCTGTCGACGGTCCTGCTCCCTGACGCCTGAGGTGGCCGAGGCGGCGGGCGCGCGACCAGGGAAGTGTGCCCCGTCTCAAGCGTTCAGGTCCTCGCGGCTCGTGCTGAGGATGGTGAGGCCCGCGCCGATCGCGACGAACGTGTAGAGGAACGCGCCGAGGCCGATGGCGGCCTCGGCTCCCGGGCCGTAGATGGCGGTGAGGCTCATCCGCGCCGTCTCGCGTGTGCCCAGGAAGATCGCGAGTGCTCCGACGGTGGCGATGCCGGCGCCGGCGCCGACGGCGAACGCGCTCTCCTGGATGGCTCCGGCGTCGGCGGTGCGATGGTGGGGGGCCGCGCTCATCAGGGCGTTGGCGGCGATGGCCATGACGATCCCGGCGCCGAGCCCCAGCAGGACCATCGCCACGGTCTGGGTGGCCCCGTTCATGACGAACAGGGCGCCACCGGAAGCGAGGGCCAGGCCGGTGACGATGACGTGTTGTGGGGAGAGACCGCGCTGCAACGCCGGGCCCAGCAGGCCCCCGACCGCGCAGGCCGCGGCGAGGGGGACCAGGGTGATCCCCGCCTCCACCGCCGACTGTTCGTCGATGATTTGGAGACGCTGGGTCAACACGTACAGGACCCCGTTGAAAATGCCGGTGGTAGCGGCGATCGTCGCGGTCGAGGCGGCCAGGAGACGGTTCGTGAACAGGCGCACGTCCAGGAACGGGCGCGCGAGTCGGAGCTGACGGGCCAGGAAGACGACGCCGACGACGGCACCCGCCACGATCGCCGCGGCGCTGAGGGCGGTGGTGGAGTCCGGCTGCGCCGCCCCCTTGAGGCCGACCACGAGGAGCCCCACGGCGACGGCGGAGTAGACGGCACTCGGGACGTCGAGGCTGGGGGCGTCGGGGTTGTGGGACTCCTCCAACACGGCTCGGGCGAGCACCACGCAGAGGACGAACAGCACCACGTTGATCCAGAACACCCACCGCCAGCCGGCCAGCTCGACCAGGCCACCTCCGAGCAGGGGGCCCAGGGCAGAGCCGACGCCGAAGCTCGCGGACCAGACCCCGTAGGCCACGGCGCGCAGTCGCAGGCCCGGAAAGGTCACCCGGATGATCGCCACTGTTCCGGCGATCAACATGGCCGCACCGACACCTTGCCCGGCACGGGCCAGGAGCAGCATCTCCGGTACCGAGGTGGCACCCGCCACCATCGCGCCGGAGATGGCGATGCCGAGCCCGATCAGGTAGAGGCGTTTGCGACCGAACCGGTCAGCGAGGACCGCGGCCGGGATGATCATCATTCCGGCGGTGAGTGCGTAGACGTCCGCGGTCCAGAGCGCCTGGAGGGGGCCGAGTCCCAGGTCCTCGCCGATGGCGGGCAGCGCCACCGTCACCTTGGTCATGTCCGAGCCGCCGAGGGTCATCACGATGGCGAACAGCCCCAAGATGGCCCAGAGGCTCCGGGGGATGGCTCTCCGCTGGGCTACCTCTGTCATCGCTGCCGCCTTGCTCGGTGGGGATCTGGGGACACAGTCCAGTCCTACGGCAGCCGAGAAATGAATTCCAGGTTCAATTTTTCACCGAATTCATGCACCATGGGTGCATGATTGACGCTCGGCTCCAACTGCTGATCGCCGTGAGCGAGTACAAGACCGTCACCGCCGCGGCCGAGGCCCTCTACCGAAGCCCGTCCGGAGTCTCCAAGCAGTTGAAGGAGCTCGCCGCCGAGCTGGATATCGACCTGCTCGAACGGCAGGGGCGGCGGGTGCGCCTCACACCGGCCGGTCAGCGCCTGGTGAACCACGCCCGCGCGCTGAACGCCCAGTGGGAGACCGCCCTCAGCGACACGGCGGCCGCCGCTCGACAACTGTGCGGTCCCGTCACGATCGGGAGCTTCCCAACGGGCATCTCCTCCCTCGTCACACCGACGGTGAGCCAGTTGCGGACGCGGCATGGGAGTCTGCGGCCCCTGGTCGTGGAGACGTACTCACGTGAGGTGCTCGTCGCCCTGGAGTCGGGCGCGATCGACGTCGGGCTCTTCGTCGCGGAGGAGGCGACGAGTCGGATCGAGGACAGCCACATCGACGTCTGCGACCTCATGGATGACCCCATCGACCTCCTCATCCCGCATGACCACCCTTTCAACGACCGCGAACGGGTGGCCCTGGTGGACGCTGCGCACGAGGAGTGGATAACGGGCCAGTCGCACCAGGACTCCTACGCGGAGCTCCTCGCCGCGACGCGGGCGGTCGGGTACTCACCCCGGGTCGCCCACTACGCCCAGGAACTCACCGCCGTCACCGCGCTCGTCGCCGCCGGCCTCGGCATCGCCGCCGTCCCCCGGATCGCCATGACGATCTCCCACCCCAACGTCAACCAGATCGCCCTCGCCGGCCGCGACGTTCCCCGCCGCCGGATCCTCCTCGCGATGCGCCGAGGATCCGCCGAGAATCCCCGCATCGAAGCCGTGGTCGCGGCCCTACGGGAGCGCATCGCCGACCTACGCCGCGACCAGTGACGGCGGAAAGCGCCCCGCGGCTCCTCTGACGATGCGGGCCACGGGCCGGGGTCGGAGCTCGGCTATCCGACGACCTCCAGGTTGTCGATCATGGTGCGCAGAGTCCGCGCCGTGCGTTCGTAGTCCTCCGCCGGGACACCCGCCACCGACCGCTCGCGGATCGCCCGCACCTCGGCGGCGACGGTGGTGAGGACCCGTGTGCCGCTCGTCGTCAGTGAGTATGTGTCGTCGTCGAAGTGGACGAGTCCCTCGGCGACGAGCGCGGTGAGGTGGGGGAGCACCGTCTCCTCGGCGGGTGGTGTGAGGAACGGGGCCACTGCCGCGGCCAGCGTCGCCCGGGACGTGGGGCCGCCGGCGAGCGTGTTGAGGAGCTGCCACTGACGTCGGGTGATGCCGTGGGAGTCCACCGCGTGGGCGAAGCACGCGTCGATGCGGCGGTCCAGTGTGCGGAGTAGCAGACCGATCGGAGGAAGGGTCTCGTCGTCGCTGCGATCGCTATCAACAGTTGTATTCATACAACCAATGTGTCTCCTGGTTTGATGGTTGTCAACTAGCAACTGATGTATCGTGGCGGGATGTCGTCCGACCGTGCACCCGTGGAGGCGATCGAGGGCGCGCTGGTGCGCATCCGACGTGACCAGCAGGCCCGGCGGTTACACCGACGCGCCGCGGAGGACGGAGCGGCGGCCAGGGGAGCGGCGGACGCGGCGCGGTTCCGCTACCTGGACGCGCTGGACGGTGCGCCTCGAGAGCTGGCCATCTCGGAGGTCGCCGAGGCGATCGGTGTCGACCGACCGCGCGCCAGCCGCCTCACGAGGGAGCTGATCGCCGACGGATTGGTGGAACACGGCTCCGATGCGCGGGATTCGCGCTACACGCGTCTTCGCCTGACACACTCCGGACAGGAACTGGTGGACGCGGTGCGCGCGAGGCGCCGACGTGCTGTCGCCGACGCGCTCGGCGGGTTCACCGCCGAGGAGGCCCGGACGCTGGCGGTGCTCCTCGACCGCTTCGTGGACGCCTGGCCACGAGGATCCAACTAACTCCGGGGTTCGATGTCAGGGGAGGTGGATGCGTCGGTGCCTCGTTGTGGTGTGGGGCAGTGCTTCACCGCTGGCCGCGTTCAGGCCGTGGAGATCGCGAGCGGGTTCTCAATGGCGAAGGTCATCGGTCGCGTCTGGCCGCGCGCCTGACGATCGTGCCTTCGGTCGGGGGATCCAAGCGATCAGGTATTGACTGACCGTCAGTCAGTTAAATAGGTTTGCCTAACCTGTTCCCGTTGCTCGTCTGTGAGTCGGTCGAGCGAGCCCCTTGGGCGACAGTCACATCACAACAACCAGCCGGGAGGAACGTATGTCGAGTGGCACGCTGGACAAGGAGCTGATGGGGATGATCACCGGCTACATGCCGGCGTTCACGATCAGAGCGGCGCTCCAACTGGGGATTCCGGCGGCGATCGGCGAGTCCACGGTGACGGCCGCCGAGTTGGCGCGTGTCACTTCGACCCACGAACCCTCACTCATCAGGATGCTGCGCACACTGGCCGCACTTGAGGTGCTCGTCGAGACCATGCCAGGGTCCTTCGCGCTGGCTCCGCGGGGACGGCTTCTCCTGCCGGGGGTTCCGGGGTCCCAGCACGACAGTGCCATGGTGATACTCGACGAGTCGATGTGGGGGGCGTGGCCGATCCTCGACCAGGCGATTCGGACCGGCGAATCCGCGTTTGATTGTGCCTTCGGCACTGACTACATGACCTACACCGGGTACGCGGAGGGCTCGGAGATTCGCGACCACGTTGACCAGGCCCTCATTGACGAAACGCGCGCCGTGGCCCCGTTCGTCGTCAACGCGTTTGACTTTCGGCAGTATTCGACCTTCGTCGACATCGGCGGGGGCAGCGGCGCTCTCGCCGCTGCCCTGATCGTCGCCCACCCACATCTCCGCGGCACAGTCTTCGACACTGACAACGGGGCCGCTCTCGCCCCACGGCTGCTAACGGAGGCTGGTGTCGCCGACCGCTGCGAGGTCCGGACCGGGGACTTCTTCACCGAGGTGCCGGTCGGAGACGTGTTCGTGTGCAAGAGCGTGCTGTTCAACTGGGCCAACGACGAGCACGTCTCGACGATCCTCGACAACTGTCGGTGGGTCATCCCGGACAACGGCCGGTTGTTGTTGATCGAGCAGATGCTTCCGCCGACCGTTGACGGATCGATGCCCGCCGACGTCTATGTCGACGACCTGAACTCCGTCGTTAGTCTGGGAGGGCGTCGACGAGCCGAGCCCGAGTACCGCGTGCTGCTGTCCGCGGCGGGTTTCGACATGATCGTCCACCCACTGCCGTCCGCGCCGTACGGCTACGTGATGCTCGAGGCCGTGCCCATCTGACCATCGAATCCGACTACCTAGCCTCGGTCCTCCAATTGGGGCGACCGGGGCGCCCGTCAGCTTCGCGGCTCAACTCCGTGCCACCGATCGCGGACGTCCCGGGAGGAAGGCGGCGATGGTCAGGGCGACCAGGGCCGCCGCCGCGCCGATGCCGAGGACCGTCTGGAAGCCGGCCTCGGACGGGAGCTGGGTGGTGCCCACGCTGAGCGTCATGTGGGCGAGCACGACCCCCGCGACCGCGCTGGAGGTCGAGGTGCCGATCGATCGCATGAGGGTGTTCAGGCTGTTCGCGGCGGCGGTCTCCGACTGGGGAACCGCCCCCATGACCAGGGTGGGCATGGCACCATATCCGAGCCCGATGCCCGCGCCGACAACGCAGGAGACCGTGACCAGGCCCCAGGTGGAGGACATGAGTACCAGCGCGAGGCCGTAGCCGAACGCCACCACGACGGCGCCGACCATCAGGGTCACCTTCGCCCCCATCGCGCGGGAGATCCGCGCCGACACGGGCGCCATCACCATCATCACCAGCCCGCTCGGCGCCATCACCAGACCGGCGACGAGCATGGAACCGCCGAGTCCGTGCCCAGTCGCCTCCGGCAGTTGCACGATCTGTGGAATCACCAGCGACACGGCGAACATCGCGAAGCCGAACGCCACCGAGGCGATGTTGGTGAGCAGCACCTGGCGGCGGGCCGACGTCCGCAGGTCCACCAGCGGCTGACGGCTCCGGAGCTCCCACCAGCCCCAGACCGTCAGCACCACGGCGGCTCCCGCGAAGAGCCCCAACGTCAACCTGCTACTCCAGCCCCAGTCCGCGCCCTTGGAGACGGCGAGGAGGAGACACAGCAGGGCGATCGAGAGTCCCACCGCCCCGGGCAGGTCGAAGCGACCGCCCGTGCGCTGTCGGGACTCGGGGACGAGGGTCCACACGAGCACGGTCGCCAGGGTGCCCAGACCCACCGCCACCCAGAACAGCACGTGCCAGTCGGCCACATCCGCGAGCAGGGCCGCCGCGGGTAGACCGAGTGCGCTGCCGACGCCCAGAGACGCGCTCATCAGTGCGGTCGCTCCGGCGAGTCGCTCGGGCGGGAGCTCGTCACGCATGATGCTGATGCCGAGCGGAATCACTCCCGCGGCCAACCCCTGCAACGTTCGGCCGACGACCATCGGGGCGAGGCTGTGGGACAGGGCGCACACCAGGGAGCCGACCACGAGCATCGCCAGGCTGACCAGTACCATCCGTCTCTTGCCATACATGTCGCCCAGTCGTCCCAGCATGGGGGTGGCCACGGCGGCGGCGAGCAGGGTGGCGGTGATCGCCCAACTGGCGTCGGCGGCGGAGGTGCCCAGGAGTTCGGGCAGGGCGGGAACCAGGGGGATCATCACGGTGTGCATGAGGGCGACGATGATGCCGCTGAGCGCGAGCACCGCGACTACGACGTGGGGCCGTGCTGGGGTGGAGCCGTCGGTCCGCGAAGGCGAGGACGGTGGTCATGGGCAAGAGCGCTCCCGTCACGGCCGGACACAACTCGACAGGAATTAAGTCAGTTGATTGACTTACGCTAACAGGAGGGTGGACGGATCGTGGACGCGGGGCCGAGCGTCAGATGGTTCCTGACGCGTCCAGCGCCCTACACGGAGGAAGGCATGACGGGCAGGACGGTGAGGGACGAACGGGCGACCGCGACCCGGGAACGAATCCTCGCGGCGGCGGTGCGGCTCTTCGCCGAACACGGAGTGACGGCGGTCTCCAACCGGCAGGTCAGCGAGGCCGCCGGTCAGGGCAACAACACGTCGGTGAGCTACCACTTCGGTGGCAAGGCCGATCTGGTGCGAGCGATCGTCCGGCGACACAACGAGGAGATCGAGGTGCTGCGCGGGCGGATGGTCGCCCGGGTTTCCGACAACGCCGGGATCCGGGACTGGGTCGCCTGCCTCGTGCGCCCTCCGACGCAGTACCTGGCCGAGCTTGGCCCACCCACGTGGTTCGCCCGGTTCAACGCGCAGATCTGCACCGACCCGGCCTTCCGCGAGATCGTGGCGGAGGAGAGCCGATCCGCGCCCGCTCTGCGGACCACATTGGAACGGCTCCGTGCCTGCCTCCCGGACCTCCCGCCAGGTGTCCGCGAGGAGCGGGGGGCCATGACCCGTCAACTGATGTTGCACGCCGTCGCCGAACGAGAACTCGCCCTGGCCGAAGGACTCCCGACCGCACGCGCCTCGTGGGACGACGCCACGACCGGCCTCATCGACGCGATCACCGGTCTGTGGCTCGCCCCAACGTCACACGAGCACCCCTGACCAGAGGGACATGAGTCCGCCGTCGTTCACGGCCTTGTGGTCCCGTGCCCACCGGCACGGGACCACAAGGCACAACCGACGGCTCACGCGCCCACGTCCGGGGACGACGGCGGCCGTCCCGACAGCGGACCGGCTGACACGCGCCGGGCGAGGACACCGTTGAGCACCAGCGCGACCACCAGAATGAGCGCCCATTGCGACACCATGGTCATCAGGCTGAACGGTCGCAGCGGATCCCACCACGGGTCACCGAACACGAAGAGCGTCTGGTAGATCCAGAAACCCATCAGCGCCACGAACATCACCGGGAACAGGGCGATACAGAACCGGAACCACCCCGCGATCGGGATCGACTGGGTTTCCGCCACCTCCGCGTGAGCTCGGCCCAGGCCGTACTTCATGACCGCGATCGCCGCGAGCAGCCCGCTCAACAACAGGGCCACCCCCCACACGAAGTCCTGGTTCGCGAAGACGTCCGTACTCAACGCCGACGGGATGCCCAGCACGAACGCTCCCGCACCCACCACGACGAGACTCGTGAGGCGACTCGCCCCCATGTCCATGGCGTTGCGCACCACCAGCTCCACCATGGCCACCAGACTGGACAGTCCCGCCAGGGCGAACGCCAGGAAGAACAGCGGAGCGAACACCACCCCGCCCGGCATGTCCGCGAACAACGGTGGGAAGTGCACGAACGCCATCCCCTCGTTCCCCGCGGCCAACGCCTCCTCGGCCATCACCACCGAAGTGAGCGCGAACAGGGTGCACAGGACCGTGATCCCCGCGAGGAGCCCCGCGATGAGATCACCCACCGTCAGGATCGTGGCGTTGCCCGCCATGTCCTCCCGATCCCGGGAGTAGACCGCGTAGGTCAGGTACAGGCCCCAACCCGCGCCCGTGGAGAAGGCGATCTGGGTGAACGCCTCCAACCACACCTGCGCGTTCCCGAAGTCCGCGAGATCGACAGCGAACAGATACCGCAACCCCTCGAACCCGCCCGGCAACGTCACCGCGCGGATCGCGAGAATCACCAGCAACACGAACAGCGCCGGCATCGCCACCATCAAGACACCCTCGAAGCCCTTCTTCAGGCCCCGAGCCAGCACCAGCACCACCAGCAGAATGGACACCAACTGCAGCGCGACCACCAACACGGGAGACGCCGTCAGGTTCTCCCAAATCCTTCCGGTGTCGATATCAGGCTCAACGAAGCGACCACTCAGCGACGTGCCGAAGTAGTACAAGGTCCACGCGCACACCACCGCGTAGTAAGCCAGGATCCCCACGGTCACCAAGCCCATGAACACGCCCGCCCACGTGAACCGGCGCCCCATGAAATCCCGGAACGCGCCAACCGTCCCCAGACGACTCTTCGACCCCAACAACGACTCCGCGATCAACAACGGAATCGCCCACAACACCGACGCCAACACCATGATGATCAGGAAAGTGCCGCCGCCCCACTCCGCCGCGACCCGAGGAAACCGCCACAGGTTCCCCACACCGACCGCCATCGTGATCCCAGCGGCCACCAGCGCGTACCGACTACGAAATCGCTCCATGCGATCCCGACCTCTCCACCCGCCCGTGTGCGAACGGAGCCGTAGAACCCCCCACCCGCACAAACCGTACATACGCCCCTCCCCGCAAGGGAAGACACACGCCACCCCGACACAACCACCCGCCAAATCCTGTAACCTGACAACACACGGGGCTATGGCGCAGTTGGTAGCGCGCCTCCATGGCATGGAGGAGGTCTGGGGTTCGAATCCCCATAGCTCCACTCGACCTCTGGGCCGACTCTGCTCGCGCGTTGGACGCGCTCGCGAGAGTCGGCCTCTTGTGCTTGTCGGGGGGGGGGCGACCCCCCACAGTGTTTTTTAGGCGCTGCGCGCCGGGCCCCGGGTGGCAACGTTGGTTGTTGTCGGACGGGGTTGGGGGCCTGGTGGGGTGGTTCCGGGGGCCTTGTTCTGGGTGGTTTGGGGTCGACTCTGCTCGCGCGTTAGACGCGCTCGCTGGAGTCGGCCTTTTGTGCTTGTCGGGGGGACGACCACCCCACAGTGTCTTTTGGGCGCTGCGCGCCGGGCCCCGCGAGGTGACGTTGGTCGTTGTCGGACGGGGGCGGCTGGAGGCGCGGGTGGGGCTTTCGCCGCGAATGGTCACGCAAGGAACCGGCGGTGACACTACTGAGACGGTCAGGCTGCCCGCGTCGGCAGGAAATCGACCGGTTCGAGGCTTCCGGTGGGAGACAGGAGGATGCGCCTTCTGTTCCCGGGGTCGCTCGGGTCGAACACCAGGGGGCGGTACTCGCCCTGTAGGGGCACCTCGCGTGGAGGCAAGAAGAGGGAGCATCGCACCCAGCGGGAGGCGCCCGCGGGGTCCGAGAACCTCACGATGACGGACGCGGCGGTGCGCGCGGAATCGAGGGACACCGCCGGGGACTGTACGACCTCGGCGTCGACGAGAATGCCCGAGCGCAGGAGCTCGGCCGCGAGGGTTGCGTTCCTCGTCCGGTGCCGGTTGGAGGCGAGTCGACCGATCAGGCTGAGTCCCCCGAGCAGGACGAAGAGGCCGGGGAGCCACCACTGTGCGGAATACATGACCCAGGCGCCGACCCCCCACGCCTCGTCGTTGTGGAACGTGGGATCCACGGCGATGCCGACCGTGTCTGGTTCGGCCCACATGGTCGTCGCGGCCCAGGTGCCGACAGCGAGGCCGATAAGCACCAGCGACGCGGGACCGATGAAGGCGAAGTGTGTCGCCCGCCTCGTGAAGCGGTGGTTCCACTTCGCGTACTGGCCGAAGCACAGGATGGAGCCCAGAATTCCCAGAGGGATCGCGGCGGCGCGCAGGGCTACGGGAACTCCGGCGTCCCAGCTACTGAACACGCTGTTCAACAGCACGATCCGTACCTGGTCGACTATTCCGCCAATCCCCAGGCCGAGGAGGCCAGCGGCGGCGCACCCGCCCAGACCCCAGATCAGTGTCGCGGTCAGCGCCCTTGGAGATCCTCGGAGTTCGGTTGCGTTCTGTCGCGGGGACTCCAGTGGATCCGTCAGACTCATGCCTATGAGGGTATCGCCCCTCGTCAGAGGGGGGATGTCGCGAAAAGGGGCGCCCGTTCGTGGCGTGAGGTGATGGCCGCCGCGCCGGCGTTCCACCGGTACGCCCAGCGACGTCGTCCCTTCATGGGCGGAGTTCCTCTCCCCCTCCCCCGAAAATGCAAGTAACTATCAGAAATTGCTAGAGTGAAGCCATGTCACAGCAGCCAGGGTTGAGGGAACGCAAGCGGCGGGCGGCCATGCGTCACGTGCAGCACGTCGCCTTGGACCTGTTCGACGAGTACGGGTTCTCCGGCGTCACCATCGACCAGATAGCCGAGGTGGCGGAGGTCTCACCGAGTTCGGTGTACCGATACTTCGGGACAAAGGAGGGGTTGGTGCTGGTCGACCCCAGTGGGGGAGACAGTCGCATCCAGTCGGTGGCGCGGGAGGCGCGCGGTGCCGAGGTGATCGGGGTGGCGCGCGCCCGGCTCGTCGACTACCTCACTCACGGGATGGAGGACGACGTCACCCAGCGGCGGGTGCGTTACCTGATGGAGGTCCCCGCCCTCCAAGCCGCGATGTCGCAGAAGCTCTTCGAGCGCCTGCGTTTCATCGGTGAGGAGTTCGCTCGGGAGCACCGTGAGGACGACGGCATCACCTTCGACATTCAGGTCGCCCTGGGGGCCACCTACGGCGCGGTGCTGGGTGCCCTGCAGTACTGGCACGCCACCAGCTTCAGCGAGCCGTTGACGGAGCTGCTGGACCGGACCCTCGCGACGCTCAGCCAGGGCCTACCCGACCAAACATCGTCACCCGTCTGAGTCGACCTCCCGGGGGGCTCACCCGCCCGAACGGGTGGTGAGCGGAGTGCTGTGCAGGGGAAGTGACCTGAGTCCGCGCAGTACGAACGTGGGTCGTTGCCGGGCCCGTCCCGCGAGACGTGGGCCGGCGAGCCGTTCGAGGAGCGTGGTGAACGCGATCTCCGCCTCCATGCGCGCCAGCGCGGCACCCAGGCAGTGGTGCGGTCCGGCGGCGAAGGACAGATGACGCCGGGCGTCGTCCCGGGCGAGATCCAGTGTCTCGGGACGGTCGAACACCTCGGGGTCGCGGTTCGCCCCACCGATCATCAGCGTGATCGGCTGGCCGACGGCCAGCCGATACCCGTTGACCTCGATCTCCTCGGTCGGTATCCGCGCGGTGAGCTGGATGGGCGCGTCCCAGCGCAGGAGCTCCTCCACCGCGGCGGGGACGGCCCCCGGGTTCGCGCGCAGGTGGGCGCGCTGCTCCGGATGTCGAACGAGAGCCAGGGTGCCGTTCCCGATCAGGTTGACGGTCGTCTCGAATCCGGCGAACAGCAGCAGGGTGCAGGTCGCGATCAGCTCACGGCGGGTCAGCCGTTCTCCCTCGTCCTGGACCTCGATCAGGTGGGATAGGAGGTCTTCGCCCGGATCCCGCCGACGTCGCTCGATCAGCGCGGTGAAGTACGTGTGCAGATCGACCAGGGCCTGGGTCGCCGCGCGTTGGCGGCGTGCGGGGACGATCGCGTCGAGGTCCGCGGCGAGGGCCGCTCCCCACCTGCGGAACCGCTCATGGTCGGGGCGCGGGATCGCGAGCAGCTCGCAGATGACCAGAACCGGGAAGACCCCGGCGAACTCCGTCATCAGGTCGAACGTTGGCCGGCGCGTCGCCCGTGCGACGAGGTCGTCGGCGAGGCGGGTGAGCTCAGGGCGCATCCCCTCCACGGCCTTCCGGCTGAAGGCCTTGCTGACCAGCCGACGCATCCGGGTGTGGTCCGGCGGATCCATCCCGATCATCGACTCGGGGCCGATCGGTTCGATCAGCCCAGGCCGGGGGGGTGAGCCGAACAACCATCGCTGGAAGCGCTGGCCGCCTCCCTTGATGTCCTCCCGCATGGCCGTCGCGGTACGCGTTCCGGGGTGGCGAAGCACGGCGTCGCAGACGGCGTGGTTCGTGGTCACCAAACCCATGGACGTCTCGACGACCGGCCCCATCTCGCGGAGACGTCGATACATCGGGTAGGGGTCGGCGCGCACTCGGTTCGACAGCAGATCACCGCTGATCCCGCCCCGCCATCGCAGGAGAGCGAGCGATCCGGCGCGGATCCCGTCCCTGGTCGCGCCTTCGACGACGTCCAGCGCCTTCACGTCATCCCTCCCTGACCGTGGTGGGTGCCCCTCGACCGACACACGAGTGGTCACCACGGCGAGTATTCGACAACTGCTATTGACTGTCAACTGATATCAACTGTCGCTTTGGCGCCTGTTAGGCACCTGGCCACTGCCCTCCTCGCCCCACGGCGGCCGGTCGGTGTGGTGGTGTTCCTCTCCATCGCGGGGTCCCGCGGTCCGTCCTGGCTGGGGCGTGTCGCTGGCGTCCGGGAGGGGGATTCCGGCGAATCCCCTGTCAACACGGGTTCGGCGATGCTCGAGTCGTGAATCGCGGCGGGCGGGAGGCGCGAAGTCCCGGGGGATAGTCGCCGAACTCACCAACGACACGTGTGACCGAGTCTCTCCATTCCTGCTATACCTAGATTATCTGCGACGACCCGTCGATCGCCGATGGTTTCGGAGTTGTTGGACGGACTGATTCGGCATGTCGCGATCGACCGCACGTGTATTTCGGCATGATTTCCGGGGTGTGGCGTCAGCATGTCCAAATGGCTCCGAATGTGACGTGCGAGTTTACTGTCCTGCCTCGGTCCAGCGTGAACAAAAGGGTGGGTTTATATGAATCTCACTCCGTCAGATACGGAGAAGCTGCTGCTCAGCGTCGCCGGCATGGTCGCCCGTGACCGCCGTGAACGCGGAGTTCTCCTCAATCACCCAGAATCTGTCGCATTGTTGTCCTGCTGGGTTATGGAGCGCGCCCGGGAAGGATCCTCGGTCGCGGAGTTGATGACCGAGGGGCGCCGCATTCTGACCCGAGAGGAAGTCATGGAAGGGGTGCCCGAGATGCTTTCCGACGTTCAGGTCGAAGCGACATTCCCGGACGGCCGTAAACTCGTCACGATCGCCGAGCCGATCCAGTGATCCCGGGAGAAATGCGCGTTCGCGAAACGCCCATCGAACTCAACGAAACCCGGGACAAACACACCCTGGTCATCGTCAACGACGGCGACCGGCCGATCCAGGTCGGATCCCACCTGCACCTACCCGACGCCAACCCGGCGCTCAGCTTCGACCGGGAGGCTGCCATGGGGTTCCACCTGGACATCCCCGCCGGGACCTCCGTGCGTTTCGAACCCGGGGTGAGCCGGTCGGTGGAGCTGGTCACGTTCGGCGGGCGCCGCTTCATCGCCGGCCTCCAGATCCGAGGGGTGGAACTGACCCCGCACAGCCGGGCCCCGAAAACCGTGGTTCCGTTCGGCACGCCCGGTACCGAGCCCGAGATGCCCGGACACCCGCTGCCCGCCTCCGCGAAGGTCAGCGACGAGCCCGCGCAGGACGAACCCGACCAGGACGAGGACGAGAGGGGAGACGCGTGAGCCTGATCAACCGTCGGGACTACGCCCGGCTGTACGGACCGTCCGTCGGTGACCAGGTCCGGTTGGGCGACACCGATCTGTGGATCGAGATCGAGCAGGACCTGTGTGTCGGTGGCGACGAGGTCGTGTTCGGTGGCGGCAAGACCATCCGAGAGTCCGCCGCCCAGGGCGTGACGTCCAGCGCCGACGGCGCGCTGGACATGGTGATCACCAACGCGATCGTCCTCGACCACTGGGGCGTGGTGCGCGCCGACGTCGGGGTCCGGGACGGCCGCATCGCCGGGATCGGCAAGGCCGGTAACCCCGACACCATGGACGGGGTGCACCCGGACCTCATCATCGGGCCTGGCACCGACGTCATCGCGGGGGACCGCAAGATCCTCACCGCCGGCGCCATCGACACCCACACCCACTTCATCACCGAAGCCGAGATGTTGGAGGCGCTCGCCACCGGTACCACAACCGTCACCGGAGGCGGGGTGGGCCCGACCGAGGGCTCGAAGGCGACCACCGTCACGCCGAGCCCCTGGTCCCTGGCCGTGATGCACCGCGCGTTGGACCATCTGCCGCTCAACGTGCTGCTGCTGGGCAAGGGCAGCACAGTCAGCGCCGAGGGGCTCGCCGAGCAGGCCTTCGGCGGGGCCGGCGGATACAAGGTGCACGAGGACTGGGGAGCGACCCCAGCCGCCGTCGACGCCGCGCTCCGCGCCGCCGACGAGTACGGACTCCAGGTCGCGCTGCACGCCGACAGCCTCAACGAGACCGGCTACGTGCAACACACCCTCGACGCCATCGCGGGGCGGGGCATCCACGTCTTCCACTCCGAAGGGGCCGGAGGTGGGCACGCGCCCGACATCATCGTGGTGGCCAGCGAGCCCAACGTGCTCCCGGCGTCGACCAACCCGACACTGCCCCACACGGTCAACACCGTCGCCGAGCACCTGGACATGCTGCTGGTCTGCCACCACCTGAACCCCGCGGTGCCCGAGGACCTGGCCTTCGCCGAGTCCCGAATCCGGTCCACCACGATCGCGGCGGAGGACATCCTCCACGACATCGGCGCGATCTCCATCACCTCCTCCGACGCCCAGGCCATGGGCCGGATCGGGGAGGTCATTTGCCGCACCTGGCAGGTGGCGCACGTGATGAAGGCGCAGCGTGGAACCCTGGACTCCTCACTACCCGCGGACAACGAGCGCGCCCGACGCTACGTCGCCAAGTACACGATCTGCCCCGCCGTCGCGCACGGGATCGACCACGAGATCGGCTCCGTCGAGAAGGGCAAACTCGCCGACCTCGTGCTCTGGGATCCCGCGTACTTCGGCATTCGGCCCTACACGGTGATCAAGGGCGGAGCAGCGGTGGGCGGAGCCCTCGGGGACCCCAACGCCACCATCCCCACGCCACAGCCGGTCTTCATGCGGACCGCCCTGCCGAGCGCGCCGACCTCCGCGCCGCACCTGTCCGTGAGCTTCGTGGCCCAGGCGGCGATCGACTCCGGGCTGGCACGCACGCTCGACATCCGCCGGAAGCTGGTGGCGGTGCGGCCGACCCGCGACATCGGGAAGGCCGACCTCCCCAACAACACGGCCCTGCCGCGGCTGGAGGTGGACCCGGAGACGTTCGCGATCAGTATCGACGGTGAGCTGGTCAAACCCAACCCGGTGGACTGGGTTCCCCTGGCACAGCGCTACACCATGTTCTGAGCCGTGGCCATGACACCCGATATCACCGCACTGCTGCTGGCGGACGGACGCCTGCCGATCGGTGGTCACGCGCAGTCCGCCGGCCTGGAGCCGGCGCTGGCGGCCGGCCTGACCGTCAAGGACGTGCCGGCCTACATGCGGACGCGGGTGCGAACCGTGGGTCTGGTCGAGGCGGCGGCCACGGTGATGGCCCGCAGGGCGGCGCTCGACCCGCCGGTCCGTCTCGACGTCGTCCAGAACGCGGTACTCGCCCGGACACCCAGCGAGCCGCTGCGGGCCGCGTCCGGGCTCCTGGGTCGAGGGCTCTGTCGACTGGCGACCCGCTGGTGGCCCGACCACGAGGCCGTGGCCGCGCTGACCGCGCTCGGGTCGGGACCACAACGCCCCGTGGCCCTGGGCGTCGTCGCCGCCGTGACCGGGATGAGCGACGAGCAGGTCGCCCGCGTGTGCCTCTACGACGACGCCCAGACCGTCGCGTCGGCGGCGTTGAAGCTGTTGCCGGTCGACCCGGCCGACGCCGCGTGGTGGGTCCTTGACCTGGGGCCCGCCATCGAGGAGACGACGCTGCGCGCGACCCGACCCACGACGCCCGCCGAGCTGCCTGCGGCGACCGCGCCCTGGATCGAACAGTGGTCCCTGGATCACGAACGACGAACAAGGAGACTCTTCATTGCCTGAGCACCACCACTCCCACGGCCCGTCCACCACCCGTCCCTTGCGGCTGGGCGTCGCGGGCCCGGTGGGAACCGGAAAGAGCACCCTGATCGGCACGCTGTGCCGCGAACTCTCCTCCACAGCGGAGCTCGCGGTCGTCACCAACGACATCTACACCGACGAGGACGCGCGGATGCTGCGCGCGGCCGGAGTCCTCAGCCCCGACCGGATCCGTGCCGTGGAGACGGGAGCCTGCCCGCATACCGCGATCCGCGACGACGTCACCGCCAACATGATCGCGGTGGAGGACCTCGAGCGTGAGTACGCACCGCTCGACATCGTCATCGTCGAGAGCGGCGGAGACAACCTCACGGCGACGTTCAGCCCCGCCCTCGTCGACGCGCAGATCTTCTGCATCGACGTGGCGGGCGGCGGCGACGTCGCCCGGAAAGGCGGCCCCGGGATCGAACGTGCCGACCTGCTCGTCGTCAACAAGACCGACCTCGCGCCGCACGTGGACGTCGACGTCGAACAGATGGTCGCCGACGCCACCGCCGCACGGCACGGCCTGCCCGTGCTCGCCCTCGCCCGTTCCGACCAGGACTCCGTCGCGCGCCTGAGCGAGTGGGTGCGGGGGATCGCCGCCGCCTTCCACGGTGGCACGCACGAGGCGAAGGACCCCGGTCCCATGGCACCGCACTCCCACGCCCACAGCCACTGACGATGACCGCAGAGGAGTCACAGACCTCCATCGTCGTGGAGTCGGTGGGCGGCCGGGCCCGCGCCGCCGTGCTCGAGGGCGGGGCCCACCTGCGGCCCCGCCTGGTCGAGCTGGACGGCACCCACGCGCGGATCGCGCTGGTCGCCGTCTGCGCCACCCTGCTCGCCGGCGACCACATCCGCCTCACCATCGCCGTTGGCCCCGGCGTCACGCTGGAGCTGCTGGAACCGTCGGGCACCGTCGCCTACGACGCCCGCGGTGGCCGGGCGAGCTGGCACACCTCGGTTCGCCTGGCCGAGAACGCCGGACTGCTCTGGCGTGGCGCGCCGTTCGTCGTGGCCGACGGCGCCGACGTCTCCCGGCACACCGCACTCGACCTCCACTCCGGTGCCCGGGCGCTCGTCGCCGAAACAGTGGTTCTCGGCCGCAGTGGAGAACAGGGCGGCGCCCTGAGAACCTCAACCCACGCCCGATACGGTGGCCGCGACCTTCTCGTCGAGGACGTCGACCTCCGCCATCCCGCCACACGCGCCGACCCCGGAATGCTCGCCGACGCGCGAGTGCTCGCCACCACCACCCTCGTCGGAGCCGAGGAGACCACCCCCCGTTCCCACGAGACCCGTCTCCCCGGTCCTGGCGCCCTCGCCCGGGCCCTCACCCGCGAGGCCCACACCGTCGAAGCGGCCCTCAACGACACGTGGAACCGCTGGCGGGGCCACGTCACGACGGCCACGGTGCGGGGGTAGCTGGACATCGCGCGGGGCACTGGGCCAGACGTCGGGTCCCGCGGAACGCGGCGTCGTCAGTGGGGCGACAGGAGCATTCGCGTCACGGTACTCGGGGCGAAGAGACGGTCCTCCACACATTGGCACTGACTCATGAAGTGGGAGCGGAGCGGGGTCTGTCCTGGCAAAGTGGGTGAACGTGCCCGGCCGTCATGAACTCACCGATGGCGCGTGGGCCATGCTCGCCCCGCCCACCAACTCGCCCGAAGGCACGGCACGGGCGGACCTCCACCGGGCGCCACCGTCGCTGGCCCCTGGACGGAACCTGGCGAAGGATCGCTGACCGGCTCGGGACCGACGCCGCTACCGGCCAAGAGCTCCTCGCGAGCATAGGCTCGACCACCATGCGCGCCCCACCAGCACCCGGCCGGGGCCGCGAAAAGGGGACACGGCGCGGGACGAATCGGTGCTGGCCACCAGCTCCCGCCAACACGGGGACGGCCCGATCTCCGAGCCGCCCATGGCCGCCCGCGGTCACCGCTGCGCATTGGTCGGCCGCGGACTCGACCGGACCCAGAACTGGGCGAAAGAGCGTATTCCAGCAGGGCGACCAGGCCCCACCTGCGCGGGCGCCGCATCAAAAGCGACCCTCGACCAGCCTAGGGACCTGCGTGAACACCGTCGGGGCCAGGGATCGGCAGACGGTCGACTTCCGACCCCGACGGTCCAGGATCACGGCGTAGCGGAGAACGGGGCGGCGCCTTGAGCGCCTCGACCACTCGTTCGCCGGTCGTGATCGCTGGCGTGGGTGCGCGCCCGCTACGAACCGTGTCGGTGTCGAGGGGGTCAGCGGCCGCTTCTCGGTCGCGGAACCCCCGACCGGCCCTCGGCCGACCGGCGTACACCGCCGACGCGGCGTGCGCCGACACGGGGGAGGGCGACGTCCCTACGCGACGGCGACGGGGCGTTCGGGGCAGCGGCCGAGGAAGGCGAGGAGACGGTCGTTCGCGGGAGCGGACGAGGCGACGGGGAGCGGTGGGTCGAACAGTCCGGGACGGTCGGTCTCGGGAATGAGGAGGGGAGCCACGGAGAGGAGGGCGTCAGCCAGGCGGGTGGGGACGGGATTGGGGTGGTGGCAGGATTGGCCGATGTCCCAGGCGTGCACGGCGATCTCCAAGGCTCCGGCGAGCGCGGCGACACCCAGGGACAGGGGGAGACCCTCGACGTGGATCTCCTCCGGGGGGAGGGGATCCTCCCACGCCGCACGGAGCCGGTGCAGTTCAGCGCGCAGCGCCTGGACCGACCGGACCGATTCGTTGGTCGGGCGCGTCGGCGCGATGGGGACGTCGCCGAACGCGACGGCCTCACGCAGCGCGTCGTTGCTGTCGCGCATGTGGTCCACGAGCGCGCCCAGGTTCCACTCCGCGCAGGGGGTGGGACACCGAAGGTCGACCTCAGCGGCGAACGAGAGGCTGCCGAGCGCATAGGTGAGCGAACACCTGAGCAGTGCTGGACCGTCGGCCGGCCCAACGGTCCGACCGGTCGCCATCTGTCGGTCAACCTCGCAGTTCGGCGAGGGTGTCGGGCAGACCGAACCGGGGGAACAGCGACGTGTCGAAGAACGCGGAGACGTGCGCGACCTTGCCCTGCCGCACGGTGAGGACCTGCAGGTGGAAGGCGCGGTGTTCGCCCTCGGGGTCGCGCATGTACAGCGCGAAGGCCGGCTGGCCATTGGCTCTGGTCGGCACCATGACCATGTCGCCTGGGCCCTGGGCGGGGCAGTGCGTCGTGATGAGATCGACGATGTTGCGCGGCCCCCGCACCCAGGTGAGGAACGGCGGCATCTCCCAGGCGGCGTCGGAGCGGAACAGGTCGACCATGGCCGCGATGTCGTAGTTCTGGAACGCGGCCGCGTAGCTGTCCAGCAGGTCCCGCATTTCGGCCGAGTCCGGTTCGGTCATGTCGTCCTCACGCGGCATGACCTGCGCCAACTGGGCACGCGCCCGCTGCAGCAGACTGTTCACGGCGACCGTCGTCATTTCCAGGGCCTCGGCCGTCTCGGCCGCGCGGAAGCGCATCACGTCCCGGAGGACGAGCACGGCGCGTTGCCGGGGCGGGAGGTGCTGCAACGCGGCGACCAGGGCGAGCCGCACACTGAACCGGTCGGCGACCACGGTTCCCGGGTCGCCGGACTCGGCGTTGACAATCGTGTCCGGCGCGGGCTGCAGCCAGGGGATCTCGACGTTCTCCGCGAGTGGACGCGCCGGGTCCGCCGCCTCGGCCAGGTCGGTGGGCAGCGGCCGCCTGCCACGGCTCTCCAGAGCGGTGAGGCACGCGTTGGTCGCGATGCGGTACAGCCACGTGCGCATCGAGGCGCGTTCCTCGAAGCGCTCGTAGGCACTCCACGCCCGCAGATACGTCTCCTGCACGAGGTCCTCGGCGTCGTGGATCGACCCGAGCATCCGGTAGCAGTGGGCGGTCAGCTCGCGACGGTAGGGGTCGGCCCGCCGGGTGAAGTCCTCACTCGCCGTGGGGTGCGCCATAAGAACAGACATTACTGTTCCTGCCGCAGCGCGAGGACGTTTCCGGCGGGATCGCTGAACCAGGCGACAGGTGGCTCTCCGTCGGCCCGTACGACGCCCTTCTCGTCCTGATCGAAGCCGTCATAGTGCAGAAAGTCCACGCCGCGACGGTGAAGCTCAGCGACGACTCCTGAGATGTCGTCCACCCGAAACGTCAGCACCGGGTAGCGGGAGGGAACGTGGTCCGCGCGTGCGGCGACCCAGACGTCCGGCTGACCACCGATGTGCATCACCAGATCCCCAGGCTCACCGCTGGGGTCCGAGTCGCTCATGGGGACGCCGAGGATTCCTTCGTAGAACTTCCGCGCCGCGGCGGGGTCCGTCACCGAGATGCCGATGTGCGCGGGACAGCCACCGAGCATTGCCACCTCCTCACCTGCAGATTGCCCAAGAACTCGGGCGGGGACACTGGTCGTTCGTCGCTATTGACCAGTGGGGCGTGCGACTTTCATCGCTCGCGGGCGAAAAAAGTTTCCGGAGTCCCGTGGGCCGGCTCCCGCCCTCGGTGTGGCGGGGGAGCGGCGCCGGCGGGGAGGGGTGGTCGGGGCGTTCCATCGGGATCCCCGCGTGGATCCTCGCCTTTCGCGTCGCTGTGACTACTGACGGTGACTCGAGTGTGCCCGGTTGGTCGTCGTCATGGCAACGGGGTGGTGGGCCTGCGTGGGGCCGGGCAGGAGGGGTCAGTCGGTCACAGGTACAGGCCGGTTCCCCGTGCGGGGTCCTCGTTGGCCACGGCGTGCACGTCGCGTTCCCGCAGGATCACGTAGCGCTCCGACTGGATCTCGACCTCGCTCTGGTCCTCCGGGTTGAACAGGACGCGATCGCCGGTCTTCACGTGGCGGGTGCTGGTTCCCGCGCCGCACACCTCGCCCCAGGAGAGCCGCGTCGCCATCTTCACGGTGTCCGGGATGACGAGCCCGCCGCTGCTGCGGCGCTCTCCGGCCTTCTCCGGCACCTCGCGCACGAGGAGACGATCGTGCAGCATCTGGATTTCCAGCTTTGATTCCGACACACCCCCAGGATAGGTCGTCGCGCCGATGGTCCGCGTGTGCGTGGCATACACCACGTTCCGGATTCGGACACGAGGTAAACCAAACGTGTGTTGCGCGATGTGCAACATGGGGCGCAGGGGTGACGCGTTTGCTGACCAGGAAAAACAGTGAGTTGTCCAGCTCTGTCGCGGTTGTGTGGGGGTGTCACGTCCTGGTGGCAGAGGTGCTGTAATCGAACTGTGTCTTAAGGGTCCAGTGGTGTCCCATGTATGTTGAGTCCGTTCCTTTGAGTACTTAACGCGTGCTGGCCGCCCGATGAGTACGGCCCCGTCTTCTGATCCACCCCTGTCCCGGTTCGGATCCTCCCCATGTCGACGCCGGGCCGAGCGGTTTCAGACCAGCACGCCAACCCAGTGAGGACACCTGTGACATCCAATTCCCCTTCATCGACCGCGCGTCGTGTCGCGCTCGCGGCAGGGTCGGCCACGGCGCTGACCGCGTTCGGCTTCGGTGCCGCCGCGGCCCCCGCCGCCGCGGACGGCGATGAGCTGCACTACGGCCAGGCGCGCATCGGTTACATCGAGTGGTGTGCCTCCGGTCCGCTCGGTGACGTCCACACCGACAACCCCGACCGCGGGTACGAGGCCGACTGGAGCACCGACCCCGAGAGTGTCGGCGGCTCGGTGCACTTCTCCGGCAGCCCCTCCGGCAGCAGCTCGGTGGAGATCGCCGACGACTCCCTCGTCTCGAGCTCCAGCGCCTCCGGCGTCGTCTTCGCGCCCAACTGTGAGGAGGCGGAGGGCGGCGACGGTGAGTACTCGCTGTTCAGCGAGAACGACACCACCCAGGCCGAGACCCTCAACGAGGCGTTCGACACCGACGCGGTGCTGACGCTGGACTCCATCGAGTCCACTTCCACCTGGTCGCCTGACGGTGGCGCCACCACCGACATCTCGGTGGACGGCCTGACCATCTTCGGTGAGTCGGTCGACATCCACAGCGGTGACTACAACGAGTCCTACGTCGAGGAGTACAGCGACGGCTCCATCACCGTCGACGTCAACGCCACGCTCCACTCGGCGCAGCTCGACGGTCAGGACGCGGTCGCCGAGGGCGGCGTCGCCACCACGGCCAACTCCTGGCTGATGGTGAACTTCGACTGGACCTACGAGTGGGACACCGGCGAGACCCAGGAGATCCAGGACACACTGGAGTTCGGTCACTCCAGCGTCCACAGCGACCTCCCGGCCGAGCCGAGCGAGGACCCCACGGACGAGCCGACCGAGGAGCCCACGGACGAGCCGACCGACGAGCCGACCGAGGAGCCCACGGACGAGCCGACCGACGAGCCGACCGACGAGGGTGACGACAAGGACCCGGGTGACGGCAAGGAGGACGAGGACGAGGGTGGCCTGCCCGTCACCGGTGCCGCGCTGGGCGGTCTGATCGCCGCCGCGGCGGCCGCCGTCGGTGGTGGCGGTCTGGCCATGCACCTGGCCCGCCGCAAGAAGAACGCCGCCGCCGCGGACTCCGAGGCTGAGGAGACCGCGTAACACGGTGATCGGGTGACGCGCCACACCGTGGCGTTCCATCCGTGACGAGCGAGTCGGGCCCGGCCCCCGGTCACACCGGGGCCGGGCCCTTCGCTTGTCCCCAGCCCGGTCGAGGACGTCACCGCGCGCGGGTAAGGTCACGAGCGTGGCCGAACTTCCCACCACTGACGAGCTTCTCGACATCGCCGTCCGCGCCATCGGCGGAACCCGCAGAACAGGCCAGGACACGATGGCCTCCGCGGTCACGGCCGCCATCGAGGCCGAGGAACACCTGGTGGTCCAGGCGGGGACCGGCACCGGCAAGTCGCTGGCCTACCTCGTCCCCGCGCTCCGGCACGCGGTCAGCACCCGCACGACGGTCGTCGTGTCCACCGCCACCATCGCGCTGCAACGCCAGCTCGTGGAGCGCGACCTCCCCCGCCTCAGCGAGGCACTCTCGAGGCGTTGGGACGCGCGCCACGGTTCGCCATTCTCAAGGGGCGCGGCAACTACCTGTGTCTGCAGCGGCTCAGCGCACCCGACGACGACCCCGACGAGCCGGAGCTCTTCGACGTCGGCTCCCTCTCCGACACCGGCCGTCAGGTCAAACGGCTGCACGAGTGGGCACAGGACACGATCACCGGCGATCGGGACGAGCTGGTCCCCGGGGTGAGCGCCGCCGCCTGGCGCCAGGTGTCGGTCTCGGCCAACGAGTGCCTCGGCGCCGCGGCGTGCCCCTTCGGGGACGAGTGCTACGCGGAGCAGGCCCGTGCCCAGGCGACCGAGGTCGACCTCGTGGTGACCAACCACGCGTTGCTCGCCATCGACGCCGCGGCGGAGTACCAGATCCTGCCGCAGCGCACGATGCTGGTGGTCGACGAGGCGCACGAGCTCACCGACCGGGTCACATCCGTGACCACCGGGGTCCTCACCGGCCGCGCCGTCACCCGGGCGGCGCGGCGGGCGGCCCGAGTCTGCGACATCGACTCCACCGAGCGCCTGGACGAGACCGCCGAGGGCTTGGCGTTGACCCTCGGGGAGATGCCCGAGGGGCGGCTCGACCAACTCCCCGACCCACTGGGTGTGGCCGTGGCACGGGTGCGGGACACCGCCGCGGCGTGCGCCGCGCAGTGCACCGCCACCGCGGAGGCCGGAGCCGCGGGGGTCGGGGATACAGGGGACCCCGAGAGCAACTCCCTGCGGCGGCGGGCGCTCGCGGCCCTGACCGAGGTACATGACGCCGCCGTACGGGCGCTGGGAGCGTTCGAGGCGGGCATCGCCGAGCGGGGTGACGTCGTGTGGGTGGCGAGCGGGGAACGGCAGGCGCCCGCCCTCCACGTCGCGCCGCTGGGGGTCGCCGGAATGCTGCGGGACCGCCTCTTCGCCGAACACCCGGTGGTGTTGACCTCGGCCACGCTCAGCCTCGGTGGCTCCTTTGACCCGTTGGCGGCCCAGTGGGGGTTGGGGGAGGCCGACGCGGAACCGGTGTGGAGCGCACTGGACGTCGGATCCCCCTTCGACCACGCGCGCAGCGCCATCTTCTACGTGGCCAAGCACCTTCCCCCGCCGGGGCGCGACGGCCTCTCCGAGGCGGCCCTGGCCGAGATCGCGGCACTGGTGACGGCGGCCGGTGGCCGCACCCTCGGGCTCTTCTCCTCCCAGCGGGCGGCCACCCAGGCGGCGGCCGAGACCTCCGAACGGGTGGACGTCCCGGTGTTGTGCCAGGGCGAGGACTCGACCGCGCAACTCATCCGGGAGTTCGCCCAGGATCCCCAGACATGCCTGTTCGGGACGCTCTCCCTCTGGCAGGGGGTCGACGTTCCGGGCCCCTCGCTGCAGCTCGTGATCGTGGACCGGATTCCGTTCCCGCGTCCCGACGACCCGTTGGCCTCGGCCCGACAGCGGGCGGTCAGCGCACAGGGCGGCAACGGGTTCATGGCTGTCTCCGCGACCCACGCGGCGCTCCTGCTCGCCCAGGGCACGGGGCGTCTGCTGAGAGCCATGGACGACCGCGGCGTGGTCGCGGTGCTCGATCCTCGCCTGGCGACCGCACGGTACGGGTCCTTCCTGCGCGGATCCCTGCCGCCCTACTGGAACACCACCGACCCCGAGCTGGTGCGCGGGGCACTCGCGCGCCTGGACCGCGCCGCCCAGGAGGCCGAACCACAGCTCAGCTCCTGAGTCGCGGCCGGGCGCGACGCCCGTGGTTCGCATGCGGGGCGAGCGCTCGGGCCGGGACGGTCACTCGGCTCCCCGGCCGTCTCCCGCTTCGTCTCCAGCGTCCTGGTGCCCGGCGGCATGGTCGCGGGTCACGTTCGCCGCCAACCCCGTCCGACGCATCGTCACCGCGCGGGCGGCCATCGTGCTCGTGGTCCTGTTGGTCGGGGAAGTCCGGCCATGCCTCGCCTCCGTCGCATCGTCGGCCGGCTGGCCCCCCGGTGGTTGCGGAGAGCGCCCTTGGCGTGGCGGGGTCGCTCGTACTCGGGCGGCTCGCGTGGCCCTACGTCGTGCGGTGGACTGGACAAGGGGCCTCCGCCGGGCGGTGCCCGATCGGGAGAACCCCGCCCGGACCGTCTCCGACACGTTTGGAGGAGGGCCGTCCCTCGGGCCATGTCGTGCCGGCGCGTGGTTCTACCGCGCGGCCCGGAGTCAGCGTCTCGCTTCGTTCTCGTCGGTCAACTACGGAACCACTGTGCCTCCCTCCTCGGCCTCGCGAGTCACTCCACTGGATGACCGCTCACTCCGAGAGAGATCACCCGTGCGAAACACGACCCCACAAGGGCGGAGGCGGGCGACGGGCGGACACGGCACCCACAAACCACGGCCTCGTGCCCAGGGCCGGGGGCCGGTACTGGTCGTGGTCGCGTCCAGGACGAGCGGGTTCCGTCAGACACGTGGCGCACGGTGAACGGCGAAGGGTGCCGCCACGGCGGGATCGATAGACCCTCGGTACGCCGACGTCCCACCCGACGCACGCCCGACATGGCGGATCGCCTCATGTGGAACCCGCGTGGGCGACGCCGTTCCCGTGACTCAGCTCCGGACGCGGTAGCCGAACAGTCGGACCGCGTAACCGGGGGAGTCGTCGTTGGCCGGATGGATGTACCAGCGGTGCGTGTTCTCGCCGATGGCCAGCTCGGTCCAGATCAGGTCGATCAGGCGGATGCGTGCCGGTACGGACGCGTCCGGGTCCAGGATGACGCTGTAGGTGTGATCGGTGAGGCGCTGGGTGACCATCCCGACGGACTGGCCCTCCCAGATCGCCGGTACGGGGGCGTGACCGATTTCCACACCGCAGAGTCGTAGCTGTTCGATCTCCTCGTCCAGTGCCTCGGCGGCCAGTTCGTCGTCGAGGCGCAGCGCGTCCTCCAACTCGTCCCGGCTGGAGTCCTCACGGAGGTAGGCGTGCCGTGTCGGGTGACCACAGACGTCACAGGCGTGCCAGACAACGCAGCGCGCGGCGCCGAAGGCGGACTGTGCCTCACCGACACCGTCACTCCCACTGACATGTCGCAGTACGCCGCATTCGCAGCAGAGCGCCGTAAACTCCCGCTTCATCTGAGTTCCCCCCTCCCAGGCGAGTATGCGACGGAACGTGTCACAAGTGAACCCAGGTGGCGCAGGAGTTCCTACAAGTTGTCACCATCAAAACCTAAAAGGAGACGTGGAGCGCCGTGGGGGGAGGGGCGAGGTGTGAGGTGTCTCTCGTCACGGCTACTCCAGGGAAAGTCCGCGCTTGTTGCGTTCCGTCCACTCTCGCATACGCTTCGGGTATCCGACAATTTGTACGTCGTAGACGGGCAGCCGCAATTTCCCGGCCACCTTCCGGATGACCTCGGGGGATCCCACCCGTCGCCGCGTCCACTCGCCGTCGTTGGCCACCGCCACAGCGGTGGTGTTGGTCGCGAAGGTCTCCGGTTCGACGAAGAACTCCACGCCCACGCGGCTCTGCGCGAAGTCCATCAGGGCCTTGATGTCGTCGTCTTCCGCGGCACGGTCGAATCGGTCCTTGCGGTCGCTGCGGCGTCGCGCCTTGCGCAGGCCGAAGCGGTCTCGCCAACCCATGCCTGACACTCCTCTTCGGTGGCTTCTCGGGAAAGCCTATCCGTGCGGGGTTCCCTCACGGCAGGCCGCGCGCGGCGGATCTTCGAGCGGATCGGCCCGTGTGACGTCGTCCTGTTCCTCGCCGGCGAGGAACACGCCCGCTGGGTAGCGCAGCGCTCGGGTTGGTAGCGAAGTGGGGCGTCCGCTGGCCAGCACGGTCAGGCTGCCGGTCGGCGCGGAGCCGACCCGTGGTGGGAGTTCGAGTCGCCGCAGGATCTGGGCCGCGACGGGTGCCGCGGCGGTGAACAGTTCCACCGTGGGACCGACCTCCTCCGTGATCTGGGCGCTCACCAGGTCGTAGTGGGTGCAGCCGAGGACGACACCGCGGACGTCGGCCGGTGTGTGCTTCGCCGCGGCACGAAGCGCGGCGCGGGTGGCCTCGGGATCCGCGGCCTCGATCGCGTCCGCCAGGCCGGAACAGGCGACACTCGTCACGGCCAGTCCGTCGGCGAACCGGTCGATCAAGGATCGCTGGTAGTCGCTGCGTGCGGTCGCCGGGGTGGACCAGATGGCGAACGGTGCGCCGTGGGCCGCCGCCGGCTTGACCGCCGGGACCGTCCCGATGACCGGGACCGCCGGTTCGAACACCGTTCGCAGGGCTTCCAGGCCGTACACCGATGCCGTGTTACACAACACCGCCACCGCGTCCGCGGGCCCGGCGGCGCGCGCCCCGGCGAGCGCGCGTTCGGTGATTTCGGTCGCGTCACGCTGGCCCCACGGCATGTGGTCGGGGTCCATCGATAGCACGAGGTGGGCGTCTGGCCGGAGTCGTCGCAGCTCAGCGGCGGTGGAGAGCATCCCGATTCCGGAGTCGACCAGAACTATTCGCACGACTGGAGCTTACGACCCGGTGAGCACCGGATGCGCGTGACGGGCCGAACAACCCGAGGTGGGACAGGCCACGCCGGTCGTTACACGCTTTAGACCTACCGGCCGGTAGGCATAGGCTGTCCGGAAAGGCATCACAGACGAGAGGTCCGCGCATGAGCCTCATGTCCAACCAGGTCGGTATGGCCGACCACGCGTCCGCGGTCGAACGCTTGCGCCGCGAGTTCGCGCGACTCCCGACCGACTCCCCGGTTCGCCTGGCCAAGCCGACGTCGAACCTGTTCCGGTTCGGTCGCGCGGACGACGCGGCCCGGCTCGACGTCAGCGCGTTCACGTCGGTGATCGAGATCGACCCCGACGCGCGGACCGCCGAGGTCGGCGGGATGACCACCTACGAGGACCTGGTCGCCGCGACCCTGCCCCACGGGCTGATGCCTCTCGTCGTGCCCCAGTTGCGGACCATCACGCTGGGCGGTGCCGTCACCGGTCTCGGCATCGAGTCGTCCTCGTTCCGCAACGGGCTGCCACACGAGTCGGTGCGGGAGATCGAGGTCCTCACCGCGGACGGCGACGTCGTCGTCGCCCGCCCCGACAACGAACATCGCGAGCTATTCCGGGGCTTCCCGAACTCCTACGGCACCCTGGGCTACAGCCTGCGGCTGCGCATCGAGCTCGAGCCGGTCAAACCGGCCGTTCACCTGCGCCACGTGCGGTTCACCAACGCGGAGGACGCGATGGCGGCGATCTCCCGCATCAGTGGGGAACGCGCCTATGAGGACCAACCGGTGGACTTCCTCGACGGAGTGGTGTTCGCTCCCGACGACATCTACCTCACCCTCGCCCGGTTCGTTGACCGAGCGCCGTGGCTCAGCGACTACACCGGGCTGGACGTCTACTACCGCTCGATTCCCCGCTACGCCGGCAACGGTCCCGGGGACTACATGACCACCGAGGCCTACCTCTGGCGGTGGGACACCGACTGGTTCTGGTGTTCGCGCGCCTTCGGGGTGCAGAATCCCGCGGTGCGGGCTCTGTGGCCCCGCAGGTTCAAACGGTCCGACGTCTACCGCCGTCTCGTCGCCCTCGACCGTCGCACGGACTTCAGCCGCCTCCTCGCCCACTATCGCGGACGCCCACAGAGCGAACCCGTCATCCAGGACGTCGAGGTCGGAGTCGACCGCGGGGCCGAGTTCCTCGACTTCTTCCACCGCGACATCGGTATGAGCCCGATCTGGATGTGCCCACTGCGGCTGCGTGACGAGCGCACCTGGCCGCTCTACCCGTTGGAGCCCGAGCAGCTCTACGTGAACTTCGGGTTCTGGGGGCTCGTTCCGCGGCGTGGAGCCCAGGCCAAGGACCACTACAACCGACGGATCGAATCCGAGGTGACGCGACTTGGCGGGCACAAGTCGCTCTACTCGGACTCCTTCTACACCCAGGACGAGTTCTGGCACCTCTACAACGGGGCGGCGTACCGCGAACTCAAAGCGGCGTACGACCCAGGGGGGCGTCTGCTCGACCTCTACGCGAAATGCGTTGGCAACGGGCGGGGAGCCTGATCCAATCGGGCACCGTGCCAGCGCGGAAGACTGATCGAAGAGGAGTCTGGACGAAATGCGGCTTGCCGAGATCTTCGAACGAATCGTGGGCCCCGAAGCTCCAGTCCGGTTTCGGGCGTTCGACGGTAGTGAGGCAGGAGACCCCACCAGTGACGTCTCCATCGTGATCCGCACCCCGGTCGCGCTCAACTACCTGGCCGGGTCACCGGGGGCGGTCGGACTCACCCGCGCCTTCGTGGCCGGACACATCGACGTCGAAGGCGACATGTACACGGCGTTACGCCGGATGTCGGAGCTGACGCTCGTCGACAGCGTGAGCCCAGGCCAGGTCCTCGGCTTGGTGCGGGACATCGGCTGGGTCAAGTTCGTCAACCGGGTACCCCCGCCTCCCCAGGAGATGCGCCGCGGTCGACTCCTAGGGCGGGGCACCCGTCACTCCAAGTCGCGCGACGCCGAGGTCATCCACCACCACTACGACGTGTCCAACGAGTTCTACGAGCTCGTCCTCGGTCCCGCCATGACCTACACGTGCGCGGTGTACCCAGGGACCGACACGTCGCTGGAACAGGCACAGTGGCACAAGCACGACCTCGTCGCCCGCAAGCTGGGACTCGAGGAGGGCATGCGGCTCCTGGACGTCGGCTGCGGTTGGGGCGGCATGGTCATCCACGCGGCCAAGGAGTACGGGGTGCGGGGACTCGGCGTCACCCTCTCGGTGCAGCAGGCCGAGTGGGCGCAGAAGAAGATCGCCGAACTCGGTCTCGAGGGGCTGGCCGAGGTGCGCCACCTCGACTACCGCGACGTCCCCGACGGTTCCTTCGACCGGGTCAGTTCGATCGGGCTGACCGAACACATCGGCAAGAAGAACGTGCCGGACTACTTCGCGTCGCTGTACCGCAAACTGAAGCCGGGCGGCCGTCTGCTCAACCACTGCATCACTCGTCCGGACAACCACTCCCCGGCCCGTAAGCCCGGCGGCGTCATCAACCGTTACGTGTTCCCCGACGGTGAACTCGAGGGGCCGGGCTGGCTGAACACGGAGATGAACGAGGCCGGCTTCGAGGTCCGACACCAGGAGAACCTGCGGGAGCACTACGCCCTGACACTGCGGGACTGGAGCGCGAACCTCGACCGCAACTGGGAGGCGGCCGTCGCCCAGGTGGGGGAGGGGACGGCGCGGGTGTGGCGGCTGTACATCGCCGGCTCGCGACTGGGGTTCGAACGCAACGTGGTGCAGCTCCACCAGATCCTCGGTGTCAAACTCGACGGGACGGACGCGGGGATGCCCCTGCGTCCCCGGTTCGAACCTGGGGGATGATTCCACCATGGATCCACAGTCCGAGGGAATGAAGAGCCTCACGATCTCACTGATCGAGGCCTACGTAGAACGCGACGCCGACGGAGTGGAGGAGCGCTCCGCCGCCATTCTGCGTGACGGCGTGGACGCGGCACTCTCCGACCTCAAGGTCTTCGCCGCGTTCCTCGCCAGACGCGTCCAGGAGACCGGACTCGCCTGGCGGCCCTCGGACTCACGCGAGGCCGTCGCCCGGGCCGTCGCCGACATGCTCCCCCCGGAGATCGAGCTCGCGGTGGTGTCGGCCTGGGAGGCACACGCCCTGGGTGAGGAGGAGGCCGCGGAGCAGTTCACCCGCGGTGACCCACAGATCCGTCTCCACATGCTCGCGGCGTTCTGCGCCGCGATCGGACAGGCGGTCTACGAACCGGCCGAACTCATCTCCACGCTCCGGCTCGCCGCCGGACTGTGACCGCGGCTCGCCCGACCGGTCGCCGTGTGCGGCCGGCCGGGTGGGAGGCCCCAGGGAAACGGGGCGTCAGTCCTCCGAAACCCGAACCAGCGTCGCCGAGCCGGGCGACTCGTCGGTGTCGCTGATCGCGATCTCCGAGAGTCGCCAGGACTCCGCGCCGAGGTCCAGGGTGTCGCCCAGGGTCAGACGTCGGGTCTCGTCCGGCGTCGGAGCGGACGTTGAGGATCACGACCGGATCCTCGCTGTTCTCGAACGCGGTGACCTGCACGGTCCACGGCGTCTCGTCGTCGGTGAAGGTCTGGGCGATCCGCTCGTCCAGCCGGACCCGATCCTCGTCGGGGCCGACAGTGGGGGCCACACTCGAGTCCGACGCGACCGTCGCGTCGTTCTGGGGGGGAGGAGTGACAGCCAGTGAGCCCGAGCGCCACGCACAGAACCACCGCGGCGAGCACCCGGGGCCGTTGAACGTAGTCCTTGGCAGGCATGGCGGAATCCCCCAGCAGGATTGTCGTTGGTGGTCGCTGCTCCGGATGACCCGTCCGGGTTCGCCGGAGCGGGCGCGGTGGCAGCGGAAGGCGCGCAGCGAGCGGTGCCTCGCCGTCCGTAACATTGTGACACCCCATGGCGGCGGTTGTGTGCCAGGACAGCCCATCCGATAGCGGAGTGACAGCGGATCGTTACGGGATGACGACTGGTGTGGCCTTGGCGACACCAATGAGTCGAAGGGGCATCCCCCGGCACGCTAACCTTGGGAAATCAGGGCGAGACACCCTGGCCGCCCCAGCGAGAACACGCTGTCGGCCAGAGGACGGCGCCGGACTCCCGGTCGCGAGCCCGTTGACGATGCCCCGCGCACGACCCGGTAGAGGACGACGCACGCGATGACAATGGTAGACGGAACGCAGGCCCAGGGCGAGGCGTACGACGCCCAGAGCCTGCAGGACAAGTGGCAGCGGCGCTGGACCGAGGACAATCCGTTCACGGCGAGCGAGGACCCGACCGACAAGCGGCCGCGCTCCTACGTCCTCGACATGTTCCCCTACCCCTCCGGTGACCTCCACATGGGCCACGCCGAGGCGTTCGCCATGGGCGACGTGGTCGCGCGCTACCGGTTCCAACTGGGCGAGAACGTGTTGCACCCCATCGGCTGGGACTCCTTCGGGCTGCCCGCGGAGAACGCGGCCATCCAGCGCGGAACCCACCCCGCGGAGTGGACCTACGCCAACATCGAGACCCAGGCCGCGTCCTTCAAGCGCTACGCGGCCTCCTTCGACTGGTCCCGGCGGTTGCACACCAGCGATCCGGAGTACTACCGCTGGAACCAGTGGCTGTTCCTGCGGTTCTTCGAGCGCGGCCTGGCGTACCGCAAGGGCGGCCTCGTCAACTGGTGCCCCAAGGACCAGACGGTCCTGGCCAACGAGCAGGTGGTACAGGGGCGCTGCGAGCGTTGCGGCACCGAGGTGGTGCGTCGCAGCCTGGACCAGTGGTACTTCCGGATCACCGAGTACGCCGACCGACTGCTGGACGACATGGCGCAACTGGAGGGCTGCTGGCCCGAGCGCGTGCTCACGATGCAGCGCAACTGGATCGGCCGTTCCCACGGTGCCGACGTCCACTTCCAGATCGAAGGTCGCGAGGAACCGGTCACGGTCTTCACGACCCGGCCGGACACGTTGTACGGCGCGACCTTCTTCGTCGTCGCGGCGGACGCCCCGCTGGCCGAGGAGCTGTGCGCGCCGGAACGACGCTCGGAGTTCGAGGCCTACCGCGAGAAGGTCGCCAAGCTGAGCGACATCGAGCGCCAGTCCACCGAGCGGCAGAAGACCGGTGTGTTCCTCGGACGCTACGCCGTCAATCCGGTCAACGGGGAGCAGATCCCCGTGTGGGCCGCCGACTACGTTCTCGCTGACTACGGCCACGGCGCCATCATGGCGGTCCCGGCGCACGACCAGCGGGACCTCGACTTCGCGCGGACCTTCGACCTGCCGGTGCGGGTCGTGCTGGACACCGGCGAGCCCGATCCGCGGGAAACCGGGGTGGCCACGGTCGGCGAGGGCACCATGGTCAACTCCGGTCCGTTGGACGGGCTCAGCAAGACCGACGCCATCGAGCGCATCGTCGACGTCCTGGCCGAGCGCGCGACCGGCAACGCGACGGTCAACTTCCGCCTGCGTGACTGGCTGCTCTCGCGGCAGCGCTACTGGGGCACACCGATCCCGATCATCCACTGCCCCGACTGCGGCGAGGTTCCGGTCCCCGAGGACCAGTTGCCGGTCACCCTCCCGGACCTGCGTGGCGCGGACCTGGCCCCCAAGGGGGTCTCTCCACTGGCGACCGCGACCGACTGGGTGAACGTCGACTGCCCCTCCTGCCAAGGGCCGGCGACCCGGGACACCGACACCATGGACACGTTCGTCGACTCGGCCTGGTACTTCCTGCGGTACTGCTCTCCCCGCATGGACAGTGCCCCCTTCGACAGCGACGCCGTGAACGCGTGGGGACCGATCGACCAGTACGTCGGCGGCGTCGAGCACGCGGTGCTGCACCTGCTGTACGCGCGGTTCTTCACCAAGGTGCTCCACGACATGGGCATGATCCGCTTCACCGAGCCCTTCACCCGGCTGCTCAACCAGGGCCAGGTCATCAACCAGGGCAAGGCGATGTCGAAGTCGCTGGGCAACGGGGTCGACCTGGGCGTCGAGATCGACAACTACGGTGTGGACGCCGTGCGGCTCACCATGGTGTTCGCCGGTCCTCCCGAGGACGACATCGACTGGGCCGACGTCTCGCCCGCCGCCTCCCTGCGTTTCCTGAGCCGCGCCCTGCGGGTCATGACCGAGGCGGGCGCCGCCTCCGAACCCGGCAGCGACCCGGCCAGTGGCGACATCGCCCTGCGTAAGGTCACCCACCAGACCATCGACAAGGTCACCACCGCGATGGAGGCGTTCCGGTTCAACGTCGCCGTGGCTCGCCTGATGGAGTTGGTGACCGCCGCCCGCAAGGCCATCGACGCGGGCCCTGGAGCGGCGGACCCGGCCGTGCGTGAGGCCGCCGAGACCATCGCCGTCGTGCTGTCCCTCGTCGCCCCCTACGCCGCGGAGGAAGGCTGGGAACGCCTGGGCGGAAAGGGCTCGGTCTCACTGGGCAACTGGCCTAAGGCCGAACCCGACCTGCTGGTCCAGGAGTCGGTGACCTGCGTCGTCCAGGTCCAGAGCAAGGTCCGCGACAAGCTGGAGGTCGCCCCCGACATCGACGACGCCGAACTGGAACGCCTCGCCCTGGCGTCGGAGAAGGTCCAGGCCCACCTCCAGGACCGCGAGATCCGCCGCGTCGTCGTCCGCGCCCCCAAGCTGGTGAACATCGTCGTGGGGTGAGCTCGAAGCACCCGGTGAGTGGACTTCGGAATATGTTCCGAACTAGTCTGTTGGTATGTGTACGCCAACGGTCCCGTTCTCAGACCTGTCGAAGAACGCCACTCGGGTGCTCGACACGTTGTCTCGCTCTCATCGCGTGCACGTGACCCGTCGTGACGGTGAGGACCTGTATCTGACGACGGCGCGCCACGAGCGGCACCGAGACGAGACGGTCGATGTCGCCGCGCGGTTCCTCGTCGCTCTGTCCCAGAGTGCCGAGGGCGAGTTGATGGTGCGCCGGGCTTTCCCCGATGTCTTCCCGTGGGTTCGTCACCTGTCGGACGCTGAACTCGGGGAGTTCGCCTCCGACCTGATCTCAGCAACCCGTGACGCCGCTGAACTCGATGTTCACGCTGCCTTACATCGCATCATCATCGAATGGCGAGCGACGGCCCGAATTCTCGCCGATCCGGAGCTGACGGAGAAGCTGACGACGGCTCTGCCCGACGAGGACCATGGGTGTGTGGCCGAGCCGTGAGTCCCAAGCGTGGCGACGACGTCGCGCCCCCTCCCGTTGGAGACGAGTGGAGACTGCGGTTCGCCACGAACGAGGCGGCCAAAGGATGGGGGAGTCTGTCCGCCGAGGCGCCGGGTAACACGCGCCGGTGTTTCGAGGACCTACGGCGCGACCCACGGTGCCTCAATCAACCTGACCGTCAGCACCGGTTGCGCGGACGACTCGCCAACGGGGTCTTGGGAGGAGTCGGGTATCCCCAGTGGGAGTTCGAGGTGACCGCGGGGGGACGGGTTCGGTACCTCGTTGACGAAGGTCGGCGCATCGTGCATGTGGTGTACGCGTCCCCTCGCCATCCCAGGGACACGGAGTAGACCTCCGGCGGTCCCACGGAGGTGCGGGGCGGCTCGGGTATGGGAAGCGCGCTTTTCTTCCGTTCTCCTGCGGGGCGGGGGTGGAGGCGGAATACTGCTGCGCGTAGCGACGAATCCCCCTGGAGCATTCCATGACCTATTTCTCTGTGCTGGTTACGGTCAAAGAACGCGAAGAGCTGGACGCGGTGGTCTCCGTGTTCGACGCGGCGCGGCGGGTCGCCCCCCATCGCCGGCCCCTGGATCCGCGCGAGCTCGCCAACGCGCGGGCGTGGGCGCGATCTGAGGAGACACGGGCGCCGGGGGTGGACCCCGACCAGGTGGACGACCACGAGGGGCAACGGACGCTCCTCGCCGCGTACCTGGGAGAACCGGTGGACTTGGCGCACGTGGACGGAGAACCGGTGTACTCCGTGACGAGCAGCGCGAATCCCGACGGACGATTGAGCTCGTGGACGGTGGGAGGTGGGTTCTCCCACACCTTCCGGGCCGTGGATCCCGCCCATCCCGACCTCGTGCGTGGGGCCCGCCGGCGGGACAAGCCGCCGGCGCACCGCATGGAGTGGGTGGACGGCGGACCCAAGTGGTTGCTGGACCTGGAGGCCACCCGTTCCGCGGCGGCGAGCTACGCCACCGAGCTGTTCGACCGCTACACCGAGATCGCGTCCGAGCACCCGCCGGCCGAGGGGATGTCGGCGTTCCTCGCCCGGCACGAGGCGGACCCGGAGGGCTACCCACGGGAGAGGCTGCGCGAGGAGTACCACGCCCAACCACTGGTTGGCGCGTTGGACAAGGCGGGCCTGGGTGGGTTCTTCGACTGCCCCATCGACATCTTCGCGGTGGGACGGGACTCCTATCTCGCCACCCATCGTGACGCGGCGATTCCCGCCTGGGCGTTGGTCACCCTGGAGCGGGAGTGGGTCGCACCGGGGGAGATCGGTCGGTTCGGGACCTCCACGGAGTCCAGCGACGACCTCGCCGCCTACCAGCGGCGCACCAACGCCTATCTGGACGCGCTCCCTGACGACGCGTGGCTGATCCAGCTCGAGTGCCACAACTAGGGCACTCGGTTCTGGCTAGGGGCTGGGTACCGTGGCGCGCACCTGGGCCATTGCCGAGTCGAACCGGTTCCAGACCTCGCCGCCGGCCGTGAGGTCGGCACGGTCGGGGAACGGCGTGCGCAGCCAGGACCGCAGTACGTGGTTGTGTGCCGAGATCACCGCGGCGGCGAAGATCTCGGCGGACAGCAGGGCCCTGCCGTCCGTGGCGCCGCCGCTCAGGTAGTGGCTGAACGCGGCCTGGTAGCGCGCGGTCATCGCGATCTCGCGGTCGCGCAGGCGCGGGTGCGCCCGGACGAGTCGATGCCGGTCGATGGTCACGGTCGGAGCGCTGACGTAGGCCTGGAAGACGAGCCGTGCGGCGGCGCACACGGTGTCCGACGGCCGGTCCGGCGACGCCGCGAGGAACCGTTCCACGGTGGCGAGCAGGTCGTCGTGTTCGGCGAACAGGACGTTCTCCTTGCCGCCGAAGCGCCGGAACAGGCTGCGTCGGCTCATCCCGGTGGCGGCGGCGAGGTCGTCCATCGTCGTCGCCTCGTAGCCGCGCGTGGTGAACAGGTGCACCGCCGCGAGAACGACCTCCCGGCCGGCGCCCACCGACATCGCACGCATCGTATCTCCCTCCACCTGATGTCCCCCCACACCGTGGACGGGTATGTCCAGGACCACCACTCGACGCTATCCTGGCACCGCGTGCCATGGTGAGGCACATGGTGACGCGCGGGTGTGATGATGGCGACGACGATGATGGAGGGCCCGTGGCTGACGTCGACTACTTCTCGATCGGTGCGGACAACGAGGAACTGCGCTCGGTGGTGCGGGAGCTCGCAGCGGACAAGATCGCCCCACACGCCGCGGAGGTCGACGAGCGCAGCGCGTTTCCCCAGGAGGCCTACGACGCCCTGCTGTCCTCCGACCTGCACGCGGCGCACATCCCCGAGGAGTACGGTGGCGCGGGCGCCGACGCGCTGGCGACGTGCGTCATCATCGAGGAGGTGGCGCGGGCCTGCGCCTCGTCGTCGCTGATCCCCGCGGTGAACAAGCTGGGCACCATGCCGCTTCTGCTCGCCGGGTCCGACGAGGTCAAGCGGCGCTACCTCCCACCGGTGGCCCGGGGGGAGGCGATGTTCTCCTACGGGTTGTCCGAACGTGAGGCCGGTTCCGACACGGCGAGCATGCGCGCCCGCGCGGTCCGTTCGGGCGATGACTGGATCCTGAACGGACAGAAGTCCTGGATCACCAACGCCGGACTCAGCGACTACTACACCGTGATGGCGGTGACCGACCCCGACGGTCCTCGTGGACGCAACGTCTCGGCGTTCGTGCTGCACGCCGACGACGCCGGGTTCACGCTCGGTGAGCCGGAACGAAAGCTCGGGATCAAGGGGTCACCCACCCGCGAGCTCTACTTCGACGACGTCCGGATCCCCGGGGATCGAATCGTCGGCGAACCGGGGGAGGGCCTCAAGATCGCCCTGCGGACACTCGACCACACCCGCATCACCATCGGCGCGCAGGCGGTGGGCATCGCGCAGGGGGCGATGGACCACGCCCTGGCCTACGTGAAGGAACGCAAGCAGTTCGGCAAGGCGCTCGCGGACTTCCAGGGGCTGCAGTTCATGCTCGCTGACATGGGGATGAAGCTGGAGACCGCCCGACAGATGGTCTACACGGCCGCGGGAAAGTCCGAGCGCGACGATTCCGACCTCGCGTTCTTCGGTGCCGCCGCCAAGTGCTTCGCCTCCGACACCGCGATGGAGATCACCACGGACGCGGTCCAGTTGCTCGGCGGCGCGGGATACGTCAAGGACTTCCCCGTCGAACGCATGATGCGCGACGCGAAGATCACCCAGATCTACGAGGGCACCAACCAGATCCAGCGGTTGGTGATGGCGCGACAGCTTCTGCGCTGAGCCGAGGCTCAGCTAGGGTGAGCGCGTGATCGCTCGGAGACTCCTCGACAGCACCCCCCGGCGTGCCCTCCTGCTGGCCGGCGGAGTGGTCGTGCTCAGTGCCGCCGGGATCGGCGCTGGGCTCCTGCTGAGCGGACCGGAACCGGGGACCGAGCCGACCGATGCGGACGCCTTCGCCGCCCCTCCCGCGTGTGCCAGCGTGGAGGAGGCGGAGGGCGCGCCGATCGAGACGCACCTCTCCGGAGGGCAGCTCGACACCGCCGAGTCCACCCCACTGCACCACGGGGC
The DNA here is from genome assembly GCF_018437505.1 of Spiractinospora alimapuensis. Classification (NCBI taxonomy): domain Bacteria; kingdom Bacillati; phylum Actinomycetota; class Actinomycetes; order Streptosporangiales; family Nocardiopsidaceae; genus Spiractinospora; species Spiractinospora alimapuensis. The sequence goes on from NZ_CP072467.1 coordinate 5,423,065, forward strand.
GAGTCAGAGCTGCGTGTGGACCTCGGTGGACAATCCCGACACCAACGCCGGTGCCCTGCAGGTGGACTTCCAGGTTTTCTACTCCACTGGTGACTCCTCCGGTGCTGACCAGGCGCAACAGAGCGGCCTGGACCCGGGGGACCAGGAGGCGCCCGATCCGCTGACCGTCTCCACGGCCAGCGGCGGCGGGACGTCGCACGCGGGTTTCGTGCGCGACAACCTCGTGGTTCGCGTCGCCTACACCGCCACGGACCCAGACTCGGGCTCCGCCCTGGACGCGGACGCCGCCACCCAGGTGGCGACAGAGGTCGCCAACGCCATCGATGCCGGACTCTGACCTGAGCCGCTGTCCACGGTGCGCCATGAACGATGAGCCCGGTGACGTTTCTGTCCCCGAAAGGCCCCAGGTCCGACGGTCGCCCGGCGTGGGCGACCATGTGCGGTCTGTCCTTTATCACGTATCGTTTCGTAATTGGCCTAGTACGGTGGGACCGCTGGTCATCTCGTACTCCCCACGCCGGCACGAGAAAGGGGCCCACTGATGTCGCAGCCGCCCTACGGCAACCCCCCCGAGGGGCCCTACGGGGGCCCTGGTGATCCGAGCGGTGGCCATGGACCACAGGATCCCTCCTGGGCTCAGCCGCCCTATCCGCCACCCGGTCCGTCGGGGCCACAGCCCTCGTACGGAGCCCCGAACCCCTACCCAGAACCGCAGTACTGGGGTGGATCCGGCGCACCGCCACCTCCTGGTGGCCCCTACGGGCCGCCCGGACCACCGCCCGCACCACAACGACGCGGACTGCTCATCGGTCTCATCGCCGCCGGTGCCGCGCTGGTCCTGATCGTGGTCGGGGTCGCCGCGGTCCTGATCTTGCGCGGTGGTGGAATGACGCACGAGGCGACACCCCAGTGCCAGGACATCATGCCCGCGTCCCTCGACCAACACGTGCCCGACCCCGAGCTCACCCGGGACGAGTTCGCCGAACACGACTTCTGGGACAGTCTCAACTGCGACTGGCAGAGCGAGTCCGGGACCGCGGGCGCCCCCGGGTACGCCCAGGTCTTCCTGATGCGCAACGAGGGCAACGACCCTGTCGGCATCACGGAGCAGGACCTGGAGAACGAGATTCTCGATCGCACGACGAGCCCGGTCGACGGTATCGGGGACGAGGCTCACTCCTTCTACGAATCGGCCAGCCAGTGGGGGTGCGTCGCCGCTATCACCGACAACATCTACGTCGTCACCTGTTACGACGCCGCGGTGGACTTCATGGACCTGGAATCGATCGACGAGCAGGCCGCTATCGACGGTGCGACCCAGCTCAGTCGCGAGGTCGTCGGTGAGATCGAGGCCCGCGCCTAGCGCCGGCGCTGGTTTCGGTCGTCCGGCACGGTGGCCGGTTGCGGACCGTTCCGTACGCGCACCGAACCCGCCGGCGCCGTCGGTGTAGCGGGCGAGACCCGAGACGTCCCAATCCCCACCGTGACAGCCCCTTCGAACGTTGACGATCCGGTCGGTGCCCCACCGACCATGAGGAGCGAGACATGAGCCTGCCTCCGCGGGGCGGCTCCACGGAGCCGGCCCCGTCCCCAGTCGGGAGCCCCGGGCCACCTCCCGGCCAGGGGCTTCCGCCACGGCCGCGACGCGAGGCGGATCCGTCCGGGGGAGGCCGCGGCCGGGAACGGCGGAAGCGCCGTTCCACGCGGGCCCCTCGACGGCGTGGGCTCGCGGCGGTCGCCGCCGTGGGGCTGTCCATCCTGCTCGCCGCGGTGGTCGCCGTCGTCGCCGTCATCATCCTCACTGACGACGGCGGCGGGGTCGCCGACGACGCCGCGCCGCCGACCGGCGAACCCGTGGGCGAACACGGCGCGCTTCCCGAGTGCGACACCGCCGAGGGATCAGTGTTGTCCGGTCTGGTGCCCAACGCGGAGCACACCGTCGACGAGGCGGACAACGAGGACGGCTGGGAGCTAAGGGACTGCCAGTGGAGCAGTGCCTCGCTGCGCTACGGACAGACCGCCGGATTCGCCGCGGTGGTGTTCATCCGCAACAGAGACGACCCGGTCGTCGGTGTCTCCGGCGGCGACGTCGCACTGGAGGACCTGGAGGCCGACATCGCCGACCACTCCGGCACCGCTGTCGAGGGCATCGGCGACGCGGCGGCCACCTGGTACAACGTCAGCGACGAGGTGGGCTGCGTCGGTGCGGTGACCGCGAACATGTACACCGTCACCTGCCACGACGCCCAGGACGATGACGGGCGGTGGGGTGGTCTGGGCCAGGAGGACGCCATCGCCGGCGCGCGGGAGCTCGCCGAACACGTGGTCGCCCACGTCGCCGTCGGTGACTACTAGGTCGTGTTCCTTGGGCGGGCCGCGGAGCGGGTTGGCCACTCCCATCAGGACTTCTCCACCCCCACCGGGATCACGCCACATCCAACCGGTGGGGGCGCACCTCGACCCGCTCTGCCGCGGTCGACAGCACCCACCACCGATGCACGGGAACCGAAGCGGCGAGGCCGCGCGAAGGAAGAGGGCGGGGCCCAGGCCCCGCCCTCTTCCTTCGTTGACCGCTAGACCTTGCGCATCACGGTGACGACCTTGCCGAGGATGGTCGCGGCGTCGCCGTTGATCGGCTCGTAGGCGTCGTTGCGGGGCAGCAGCCACGCGTGGTCGCCGTCGTGCTTGAACACCTTGACGGTGGCCTCGTCATCCAGCAGCGCGGCGACGATGTCGCCGTTGCTGGCCTCCGGCTGTTGGCGCACCACCACGAGGTCGCCCTCGGTGATCGCCGCGTCGCGCATCGAGTCGCCGACGACGCGCAGCATGAACAGGCGCCCCTCACCCACCAGTTGCTTGGGTAGCGTGAGCACGTCCTCGATGTGTTCCTCCGCCAGGATCGGACCACCGGCGGCGATGCGTCCCACGACGGGGACGTCGGTCACGGGGCCGGGGTCGTCGGGCGCGGAGGACGCGTCGGAGCGGACCGGCGGCTGGCCGGGAATCTGGATCTCCATGGCCCGCGGACGGTTCTGGTCGCGATGCAGGTAGCCCTTGCGCTGGAGCACGTTGAGCTGGTGGGCGACGCTGGAGGGGCTGGAGAGGCCGACCGCGTCGCCGATCTCGCGAATGGACGGCGGGAAACCGCGCTGACGGACGTAGCGCAACATGAAGTTCAGGACGTTCTGTTGTCGCGCCGTCAGTTTCGGCGGCGCCTCGGCGTCTCCCGGGGACGTGGTGTCGCCGTTGGCGTCCGGCGCGCTCGCCGTGGTCGGGCGCAGCGTCGCTGTCGCCGTGCCACGCCCGTTCGAGCGTCGTGCCTTTGGCGACGGGGTCTTCTGCACTTCCGGCCTCCTCGGCGGATCGTCGGGCGGCGTAGATGGGGGAGTGTGTTCCGCGGCTACGTCACGTTACGGCTCACATTACATACCTCCCTGAGATATCTCAAACAAACGTTCGACGAGAATCCCGTTGCGTGCGGCCCCTCAACACTTCTGTGGCCGCGCGGGGCACCCGTGGAATGCGTTCTCCTGCCCTCGCCAATTCGATGGCGAACTTTTGTTCGAATTTTGTGTTATTTGACCGGCATGGTCGGCCGTCGCGTGGTGGTTCGTGGGGATGGTCCCGCCGGTCCGTGTTGTTTTACCTAGAGAACGGCGAACGCTGGATAGGCTGTCCGGCGCCCAGGGGTGGGGAGGTGAGGATGTCAGCTCGCGCGGCGCGATACGCGTCACCGCCGGCGCGCCCCGTTTCGGGTTGCGTATCTCTCGCGACGGTCGTAGGTTAACCACAACATCTTGTGCTGATCGAAGTTCACTCGACTACACCTTGTGCTCATGAGGGGTGTAGGCTCAGCCGGGCCGTGTGGCACGTGGGGAAGGGGATCGGTGTGCGCTGTCCATTCTGCCGTCACCCGGACACCCGGGTGATCGACAGCCGGTCGGCCGAGGAGGGGACGGCGATTCGGCGACGCAGAGCCTGTCCCGACTGTGACCGGCGTTTCACGACCCAGGAGACCGTGTTGCTCATGGTGTCCAAGCGGTCAGGCGTTACCGAACCGTTCTCGCGCGACAAGATCATCGCTGGGGTGCGGCGCGCATGCCAGGGGCGGTCTGTGGCCGAAGACTCCCTCGCTCTCCTGGGGCAACGGGTGGAGGACGAGATCCGCGGGCGAGGCGTCGCGGAGGTTCCCGCGCATGACATCGGTCTGGCGATCCTGTCGCCGCTGCGGGAACTGGACGAGGTGGCCTATCTCCGCTTCGCGTCGGTGTACCGAGGATTCGAGTCCATCGAGGACTTCGAGCGGGAGATCGAGGGACTGCGCGCGGAGCGGGCGTCCCAGTAGCTGGTGGTTTGAGTCCCGACGGGTGCGAGTTCGGGCGAGAGAGACGATGACACGCCCGCGGAGCGGGTCCCGCGGGTGTTGTGGGTATGGCGAGATTCAGGGGGAGTGACATGACAGAGACCGCGAGCGGCCCCACGGCGCGCAAGGGCCGGGGGAGTCAGCGCAAGGGGCTGCGGGTCCAGCGGATTCACACCACGGCAGGTGTGCACCCCTACGACGAGATCGAGTGGGAGCGCCGGGACGTCGTCATGACGAACTGGCGCGACGGCACGGTGAACTTCGAGCAGCGTGGCGTCGAGTTCCCCGTGGCCTGGACGATGAACGCCACGCAGATCGTGGCCAGTAAGTACTTCCGGGGCGCACTGGGCACCCCGGAGCGGGAGTGGAGCCTCAAGCAGCTCATCGACCGCGTCGCCGGCTCCTACACGCGCGCCGGCAGGGACAACGGCTACTTCGCGTCCGACGAGGACGCCGAGGTCTTCGACCACGAGCTCAAGTACGCCCTCGCCCACCAGCTCTTCAGCTTCAACTCCCCCGTGTGGTTCAACGTCGGGACCCAGTCCGCGCAACAGGTCTCCGCGTGCCAGCCCTACGACGCGTTGGTGAGCACCCCGGCCGGGTTGGTGCCCATCGGTGAGTTGGTGGAGAGTGACGCGGTCGGCACCAAGGTGTACGACGCCCACGGGCTCACACGCGTCCTCGCCACCAAGATGAACGGCACCAAGGAGGTCCTCCGTCTCCACACCAAGGCCGGTTACACGCTGGACGTGACCGCTGATCACTTGGTCTGGAAGTCCACCGGCCCCGGTGTGGACGCGGGAGGGTTCGTCCCCGCTGGCTCCCTCGAGCCAGGCCACACGGTCCAGTGGCACCGGCGAGATGCCTTCGGCGAGGACGAGATCACCAAGCAGGACATCGCGGAAGCCGCACTCGCCGGCTGGCTGCAGTCCGATGGATTCGTCGGACAGTACGAAGGGACGAACAGGTCACTGACGATCGAGGCCATGACCGTCAACGAGGCGGAACTGGACTGGGTCACTCGTGCGCTGGATCGGGTCTTTCCGCACGTCCACCGCAAGGAAAGTGCCGTCGAGACGCGTGACACCTCCCTGGACTGTCGACGTACCCGGCTCTACGGGAAGCCGCTCGCCGAGTTCGTCGAGCGGTGGGACCTTCGCGAGCGTGGTACGGAGATGACGCTCCCCAAGCGGCTTCTGACGGCGCCGCTGCCCGTCGTCTGCGCGTATCTACGGAGCCTGTTCCAAGCGGAGGGCTACGTCTCCCACCGAGAGCGGTCAACCCTGGTCGGCCTCGACATGATCTCCGAGGATGTGGTTCGCGGAGTGCAGCGGCTGCTGCTGCGGTTCGGGATCTTCTCCCGCGTTCGTCGCAAGCAGGACAAGCGGCCGAACCGCCACGACACGTGGTCACTGGGAATCCAGGGACTCGGCGAGCGGACGACCTTCTTCGACGAGATCGGCTTCCTCGACGAGCGCAAGTCCGCGAAGCTGGAGGAGAGTCTGGCGCGTCCTGGGCGCATCGCCGGGAATACCAAGCAGCTGGAGATCTCCGAGGTCGAGAACCTGGGACCGATGCCGGTCTACGACATTCAGACGGAGAGCGGCGAATACCTCTCCGGCAACCTCCGGGTGCACAACTGCTTCATCCTCTCCGTCGACGACACCATGGAGTCGATCCTCGACTGGTACAAGGAAGAGGGGATCATCTTCAAGGGCGGCTCCGGTGCCGGGGTCAACCTGTCGCGGATCCGCTCCAGCCGGGAGCTGCTGTCCTCCGGCGGAACCGCCTCCGGGCCGGTCTCCTTCATGCGCGGGGCCGACGCCTCCGCCGGAACCATCAAGTCGGGTGGGGCGACCCGACGTGCCGCGAAGATGGTCGTGCTCGACGTGGCCCACCCCGACGTCGAGGAGTTCATCGAGACGAAGTCCCGTGAGGAACACAAGATCCGGGCACTGCGTGACGCCGGATTCGACGTGGACCTCGGCGGGTCGGACATGTTCAGCGTCCAGTACCAGAACGCGAACAACTCAGTGCGGGTGTCCGACGCCTTCATGCGGGCCGTGGACTCCGGCGCGGACTTCGGGCTGACGTCCCGCACCACGGGCGAGGTCGTGGCCACGGTGGACGCGAAGGACCTCTTCCACAAGATGGCCAAGGCCGCCTGGGAGTGCGCGGACCCCGGGGTGCAGTACGACGACACCATCAACGACTGGCACACCACTCCGGAAAGTGGCCGCATTTCCGCCAGTAACCCGTGTTCGGAATATGTGCACCTGGACAATTCCTCGTGCAACCTGGCGTCGATCAACCTGTTGAAGTTCCTCAACGACGACAATTCGTTCGACGTCGACCGGTTCGTGAAGCTCACCGAGCTCGTGATCACCGCGATGGACATCTCCATCTGCTTCGCCGACTTCCCCACCCAGAAGATCGGCGACACCACGCGGGCGTTCCGTCAGCTCGGTATCGGGTACGCGAACCTGGGCGCGCTGCTGATGGCGACCGGCCACGCCTACGACTCCGACGGTGGTCGCGCGGTCGCGGGCGCCATCACCTCGCTGATGACGGCGGTGTCCTACCGGCGTTCGGCGGAGATGGCCGGCGCGGTGGGCCCCTACGACGGCTACGCGCAGAACGAGGACGCCCACAAGCGCGTGATGCGTAAGCACGCCGCCGCCAACGACGACCTGCGCACGGTCGGCACTATGGAACGGCCCATCTACTCCGCGGCCACCAAGGAATGGCAGAACTGCCTGAAGGTCGGGGAGAAGAACGGCTGGCGGAACGCCCAGGCGAGTTTGCTCGCCCCGACCGGGACCATCGGCTTCATGATGGACTGCGACACCACCGGAATCGAGCCGGACTTCTCGTTGGTGAAGTTCAAGAAGCTCGTCGGCGGTGGGTCGATGCAGATCGTCAACCAGGCGATCCCGCGCGCGCTGCGCAACCTCGGTTACCAGGAGGAGCAGGTCGAGGCGATCGTCGACTACGTGTCGGAGAACGGACACGTCGTGGACGCGCCGGGGCTGCGCACCGAGCACTACGAGGTGTTCGACTGCGCCATGGGCCGTCGCTACATCGAGCCCATGGGTCACGTCCGGATGATGGCGGCGGTGCAGCCGTTCCTGTCCGGCGCGATCTCCAAGACGGTGAACGTGCCGGAGGAGGCGACCGTCGCCGATTTCGAGCACATCTACTTCGAGGGCTGGCGTCTGGGACTGAAGGCCCTGGCCGTGTACCGCGACAACTGCAAGGTCGGCCAGCCTCTGTCCACCGCGAAGACGGAGACCACCGAGGAGCCCGAGCCGGCGGTCATCGAGGTGAACCGGCCGGTCCGGCGGCGCCTGCCGAAGAAGCGGCCCAGCGAGACCGTGTCCTTCAGCGTCGGCGGAGCCGAGGGCTACATCACCGCGGGCTCCTACCCCGACGGTGGGCTCGGCGAGGTCTTCATGAAGCTCGGCAAGCAGGGCTCGACCCTGGCCGGGGTCATGGACGCCTTCTCCATCGCCGTGTCCATCGCCCTGCAGTACGGGGTGCCGCTGGAGACCTACGTCGAGAAGTTCACCAACATGCGCTTCGACCCGGCGGGCATGACGGACGATCCCGACATCCGGATGGCGCAGTCGGTGGTGGACTACATCTTCCGCCGCCTCGCCCTGGACCACCTGTCCTACGAGGAGCGGGAGGCCCTCGGGGTGCTCACCGCGGAGGAGCGCGCGGCCCAGGTCGCGGGTGAGGACCCGGCACAGGTCGCGGCGCAGGTGGAGTCCTACGCCCAGTCCGCGCCGGTCGCCGAGCCCAACGCGATCGAGCAGGCCCAGCCGGCGGAGGAGTCCGCCCAGGCGGCGCACAGCACGGCCGAGGTTCTCGAGCGCACCCAGGGCCGCACGGCTGACGCACCCCTGTGCGTGACCTGCGGAACCAAGATGCGTCCCTCCGGTAGCTGCTACGTCTGCGAGGGCTGCGGCTCCACCAGCGGATGCAGCTGACGCGGAAATGCCGAGTGACCCCGGGAGCGTGTTCGGGGTGAACTGACGGGGAGTGGTGGTCGAGACAGCGGCCACCACTCCCCGCGTTTGTGCGTCATCTGAGCGCCCGTGAAGTTCGTTATCCGTCTGACGTACCCCGCCCGCGGTGGCAGGCTGGGCCCTGTGTCGAATGACGACGTCCGGATCGCCGGCGTTCACCGTGACAGCCCTGTGGGGCCTCGACAGTTCGCTGAGATGAGGATCGCGGACGTCACGCGGTCGGGTGAGCTCCCCGCCGTGGCGAGTCCCGCGGACGCCCACGTGGTCGCGGAGGGCGGAGGCTGGTCGGTCGTCATACCCGGAGTCCCGATCGCCGCTGATGGTGCGACGTTCGACGAAGCCCTGGTCGAGACGGTCGAGGCGCTGCGGGAGTATGCCGAGGACTGGCGAGATCACCTGCTCGACGCGTCGAACCATCAGGACCACTGGGCGTTGGTCCAACGGGTCATGTTGAGTGACGATGCCGAGCCGCGTGCGTGGCTTCTGGGTGGCGAGGCGGGTGACGAACGCGCCAACGAGACGCGGCGGTGACCCCGGGATTTCGACGCCGGCGACGGCCCGGTGGACACAGCGTGTCACCCCATCCCTCCGTCTCCCTCGGGTTCACGTGCGGGCATAGGAGCGCTAGTCTGATTAGGAAACGAGGCGTTTCCTAGTTGTGGATTCGGGTTCGTCGTCTCGTTCGACCATGGGGTGACGGGAAGGCCGACGACGCTCGCACGCGCAGTGTTTCTCCACGTCCACCCGCTGTTGATGGTGGCGGGATTTCCCGCGCTGGTCTGGCTGGTCACTGACATACAGAACCCGTCGGCCTGGCGTACGGCAGCGGCGCTCGCGGTGGTCGTCGTCGGCGGGACGTTGCTGCTGCGTGCGCATTGGCTCCTGTATCGTCCGGAACCATGGGTGGGCCGGGACTCCCCCTTCGGAGAGCCCAACCGACTCGTGACACACGGCCCGTACCGACACATCCGGCATCCGTACCTTGTCGGTATTTACCTCGTGATCCTCGGTTGGGTCGTCGCCTTCCCCGGGTGGTTGCTGGCGACCTATCTCATCGTCGTGGTGGTTCTGAGTTCCGTGGTCGCGAACACCTTCGAACGGCGGGGGCTGGAGAGGACGTTCGGAGCGGAGTACGAGGCGTACCGACGTGCCACCAGCCAGTTCGTGCCGCGACTGTTCTGACCCGTGGTGCCCCGCCGGCCGCCCGCGTTCACCGGTGGTCCAACACGCGCCGCACCTCGGTGGCGATCTGGATGTCCTCGCGAGCGGAGACCACGAGAGTGCTGACGTCGGACTCCTCGGACGAGATGTCGGCGTCGCCGGTGGTGTCGGCGTTGGTGGTTCCGTCGATGGCAAGGCCAAGGAAGACGAGGCCGGCGGCGGCCCCGCTGCGGACCATGGGGGCGTTCTCGCCCACGCCGCCGGTGAAGACCAGGGTGTCGATGCCGCACAGGGCGGCGGCCATCGCGCAGATGCCGGCGCGCAGGCGGTGGAGGTAGACGTCGAGGGCGAGCCGGGGGTGGGGTTGGCCGGCGTGGAAGCGACGCACGATCTCCGCCATGTCGGCGGTGCCGGCGAGCGCCACCAAGCCGCCCTCCTGCTCCAAACCGGCGGACAGGCTCTCGAGGTCGATTCCGGGACGGCGCAGCAACCACATCAGCATGCCCGGGTCGACCGAGCCCGAACGGGTGGCCATCACCAAGCCCTCGTCGGGGGTGAAGCCCATGGTGGTGTCCAACGAGCGGCCCCCGTGCACGGCGGCGAGCGAGGCGCCGCTGCCCAGGTGGGCGATGACCAGACGGCCCGGGTCGCGGCCGAGGATCTCCTCCGCGCGCCTGGTGGCGTATGCGAACGACAGCCCCTGGAAGCCGTAACGCCGCAGCCCGTACTCCCGGCGCCACCGCTCGGGGATCGCGTACGTCGTGGACTCCGGCGGCAGGTCCGCGTGGAACGCGGTGTCGAAGCAGGCGACGGCGGGAACGTCGGGCAGCGCGACCGAGGCCGCGTCGATCCCGGCGAGGGCCTTGGGCTGGTGGAGTGGCGCGAGGTCGACGAACTCGTGCAGGCGGCGCAGCACCCGCTCGTCCAGCACGCGCGGGCCGGAGAAGTCCGGGCCGCCGTGGACGACTCGGTGCCCGACCGCGTCGATCGCGGGCATGCCGCGGATCTCGGTGACGATCTCGTCGTGCGGGACCCGTCCTCCGATGACGGGAAGGTCGTGTGAGGCCAGCACCGTGTCGGTGGAGTCCAGGAGGCGCAGCTTCACGCTGCTGGACCCGGTGTTCACCACGAGGATGCGCACGTGTTCGCTCCAGTCGCCGCGGATCGTCGTCGAGGTGTCAGTGAGGCCAGGCCCAGTCGCGGATGTCGGGCGCGTCCTCCCCGTACTCCCGGGTGAACGCCCGGCAGCGCAGGCGTTCCTCGCTCATGTGCTGGCGGAGGTGGGCGGCCCGTTCGGCGAGGCCGGGCACCCGGTCGATCACGTCCATGACGAGGTGGAACCGGTCGAGGTCGTTGAGCATCACCATGTCGAAGGGTGTGGTGGTCGTTCCCTCCTCCTTGTAGCCCCGTACGTGGAGGTCGTCGTGGCTGGCACGTCGGTAGGTCAGCCGGTGGATGAGCCACGGGTAGCCGTGGAAGGCGAAGATGACCGGCACACCGGGCGGGAAGATGGCGTCGTACTCGTGGTCGCCCATCCCGTGTGGGTGCTCGGTCGCGGTCTGGAGCCGCATGAGGTCGACGACGTTGACGAACCGGACGCGCAGGTCGGGCAGATGGCGACGGACGAGGTCGGCCGCCGCGAGCGCCTCCAGGGTGGGGACGTCACCGGCGCACGCCAGCACGACGTCGGGTTGGGCCCCCTGGTCGGTGCTGGCCCACCCCCAGATCCCGATGCCGCGGGTGGCGTGGGCGACGGCGTCCTCCATGGGGAGGTAGGTGAGCTGGGGCTGCTTCCCCGCGACGATGACGTTGACGTAGTCGCGGGACCGTAGGCAGTGGTCGGCGACGGACAGCAGGGTGTTGGCGTCGGGCGGGAGGTAGACCCGGATGATCTCGGCCTTCTTGTTGACGACGTGGTCGATGAACCCGGGGTCCTGGTGGGTGAACCCGTTGTGGTCCTGGCGCCACACGTGCGAGGTGAGCAGGTAGTTCAACGAGGCGATGGGGCGCCGCCAGGGGATGTCCCGGGTCACCTTCAGCCACTTGGCGTGCTGGTTGAACATCGCGTCGACGATGTGGATGAACGCCTCGTAGCAGGTGAAGAGGCCGTGCCGCCCGGTGAGGAGGTAGCCCTCGAGCCATCCCTGGCACAGGTGCTCGCTCAGGACCTCCATCACGTGCCCGTCGGGGGCGAGGTGTTCGTCGGTGGGCAGGGTGGCGGCGTCCCACGCCTTGGCGGTCGCCTCGTAGACGGTGTCCAGACGGTTGGACGCGGTCTCGTCGGGGCCCATGAGGCGGAACCGGTCACGGTTGTCCGCCATCGCATCACGGAGGAAGGCACCGAGGACCCGGGTCGCCTCGGCGGTCGCCGTCCCGGGTTCGGGGACGGGCACCGCGTAGTCACGGAAGTCGGGCAGGACCAGGTCGCGCAGCAGCAGCCCGCCGTTGGCGTGCGGGCTGGCGCTGATGCCGCGTCCGGGCGGCGGGGCGAGCATGTTGATCTCCGCCCGGGGTCGTCCGTCGTCGTCGAAGAGTTCCTCGGGCCGGTAGCCGCGCATCCACGTCTCGAGTTGGCGCAGGTGGTCGGGGTTGGTGCGGACCTGGGCCAGCGGTACCTGGTGTGACCGCCAGGTGCCCTCCACCGGGAGACCGTCCACGAAGGAGGGGCCGGTCCATCCCTTGGGCGTACGCAGGACGATCATCGGCCACGGCGGTGTCTCCGCTCCCGGTGCGGTGCGGGACAGGTGCTGGATCTCGGCGATCGTGTCCAGTGCGCTGTCCAGGGCGGCCGCCAACGCCTGGTGTACGGCCTGGGGCTCGTCGCCGGCGACCACCAGCGGCCGGTAGCCGCAGCCGGAGAGGAGCGAGAGGAGTTCGTCCTCGGGGATGCGCGCCAGCACCGTGGGGTTGGCGATCTTGTAGCCGTTCAGGTGCAGGATGGGGAGTACCGCGCCGTCACGACGCGGGTTGAGGAACTTGTTGGAGTGCCAGCTCGCCGCGAGTGGCCCTGTCTCCGCCTCGCCGTCGCCGACCACGCAGGCGACCACCAGGTCCGGGTTGTCGAAGGCCGCGCCGTAGGCGTGGGTGAGGGAGTAGCCCAGTTCGCCGCCCTCGTGGATCGACCCCGGGGTCTCCGCCGCGACGTGGCTGGGGACCCCGCCGGGGAACGAGAACTGGCGGAAGAGGCGTCGCATGCCGACGCCGTCGCGGGAGACCGCGGGGTAGACGTCGCTGTAGGTCCCGTCCAACCACGCGCAGGCGACGGCGGCGGGACCCCCGTGTCCGGGGCCGACGACCCACATCATGTCCAGGGCTCGTGCCTGGGCCTGGCGCGAGAGGTGCGCGTAGATCATGTTCAGCCCGGGTGTCGTCCCCCAGTGGCCCAGCAGTCGTGGCTTGATGTGCCGTGGTTGGAGGGGTTCGGTGAGCAGGGGGTTGTCGAGCAGGTAGATCTGGCCCACGGACAGGTAGTTGGCCGCGCGCCAGTAGGCGTCCACCCGGCGCAGCTCGGCGCCGTCCAACGCGGCCCCGGCCCGAGGGCCGGCGTGTGAGGTCGTCATGTCGGCTGGCTCCCCCTGGCGTTCCCGTCGCGCACGCAACTGCCAGGTCACGTTACTGCGCCGCAGGCCACAGGCTCGGTAGGGCACTCCGAGGACCGCGATTCCGACGAAAGAGTTTCGGGAGGGCGGACGGTGGGTAACCCCCGGGCACCGAGCGAAAGGCGCGCGTCATGCGTATCGCGGAGATCCTTCGGCGCAAGGGAGACGAGGTCGCCACGGCGCGTCCGCACCAGTCGGTGGCGGACCTGGTGATAGACCTACGGCGCTACAACATCGGCGCGATGGTGGTCCGGGACGAGGCGGAGACGATCCTGGGCATAGTCTCCGAACGCGACGTGGTCCGCCGGCTCGCCGAACAGGGGAACGACCTGCTGGAACGGCCGATCTCGGCCATTATGACCAGGGTTGTCGTCACGTGTGACCCTGACGATACGGTGGACGACCTGACGCTGGTGATGACGGAACGCCGGATCCGACACGTCCCCGTCGTGCGTGAAGGGGAACTGGTCGGCATCGTCAGCATCGGAGACGTGGTCAAGAGCCGGATCAGTCAACTCGAGGACGACCGCCGGCACCTCGAGGCCTACATATTCCGCTGACGCCGCGACCAACGACCTGGTCGCGCCGCCTTGGGGATGGGACCCCCTTGGGTCGGTATGTCATCATGCACACACACTCCCGTCCTCGGTGACCTACCTGGGACGTGCTGCCCCGACGCTCGGATCCCGCCGGAACCGAGAGCGTTCCCGTCGCGTCTCACGGGCAGTTCCGCACGGTTTCTGAAGGAGACAAGAATTCATGTCGTTCGCGCAGACAGTGCGCGGGGCCGCCGAATCGATCGCCCAGGGCGGGGATCCACGCGAAGTGGCCTCCGACGCGCTGCGTAAGACCTCGGAAGGGTTCGGGATCGATCCGAACGACTTCCTGGAGGTACGGGATCGCGCCCCGTCCATCGCGACCCGCATCGAGGAGCAGACGGCGTCCCTCGCCAACGCTGACGAGGCCATCAACCACAGCAAGCGTGAGCGATCCCGACACGGCCCCGTACAGGTCGTGGCCCCGGTCGTCATCCCGCGCAGCCGTACCGCCGCCGCGGTGCTCCCGGTGCTGCTTCTCGCCGGCGCCGGTGTCGTCGGCCTCCTGGCCACGGGCGTCGTCTACGGTGTGGTGGCCAACCCGTTCTTCGGCATCCACTACTGGATCCTCGTCCTGCTGACCTTCGGCTTCCTCTGGTGGCGGCAGGGGTTGGTGCGTGTGCCGGAGGGCTGCGCGGCCCTCATCACGAAGTTCGGTCGCCTGGAGCACGTGGCCCCACCAGGACGCATCACGCTGTACGACCCACGCAAGAAGGTGGGCTACATCGTCAACACCTCGCGCGAGTTCCCCTACAACGCGCCCATCCGTGAGGCTCCCACCAAGGGGGGCGTAAAGGCCTCGGTCGACCTGTTCGTCCAGTTCCGCATCGAGGACCCCGAACAGTTCATCTTCGTGCTCGGCGGCGTGCAGGGCCTGCGTGAGAAGCTGGACAACGCGATCAGCGAGACCACGCGGAGTCTGATCTACGAGCAGGAAGCCTCCAACATCTACGACCTGGTGGGGGAGAGCACACGCGGGCTCCTCGACCAGCTCAACCGGCAGTTCCTGCCGGCGGTGCGGTTGACCAACGCCAACATCACCCACGCGGAGCCCTCCAGCCAGGAGTACCGGATGGACCTCGCCGCCACGGAGATGGTGCGGGTGGCGAAGGAGGCCTACACCTACGAGTACGAGCTGAACCTGCTCAAGGAGCAGAACGAGGGCGTGCTCAACCGGGAGCTGGCCTCGCTCAACGAGACCCTCTCCTCGATCCAGGCCGACATCGCCCAGTACCAGGCCCAGATGGACACCGCCCTGGAGCGGGAGACCAACCGGGCTCGCGCCGTGGCGCGCCAGCGCTTCGTCGAGGCGGAGAGCACCGCACACGCCAACGCGGCCCTGCTGGAGGCGCAGGCCCTGGACATCCGGGCCGTCGCCGCGGCCGAGGCGCCGGAGATCCTCAACTACCGCTACCAGCAGGACCTCCTGGACAAGCTGGAGTCCGTGGCGGCGAGCCTTCCGCAGGTCATCCAGGTGGGCGGCCACAGCGCCGCCGTCAACTTCCTGGAGACCGCGCAGCAGATCATCGGCATCAGCGAAGGCGAGCTGTTCAGCCAGCAGGACATGTCGGCGATCCGGATGCGGCTCGCGGAGATCCAGGAGCGGATCAACTCCCGGGAGTCGGAGATCGAGGACCTCCTGAACACCGAGCAGGAGAGCACCGTCGACACCCCCGACCTGGAGGAGCTGGAGGAGGTGCCCGGCGCCGACATGGTCGAGGAACTCCGCCAGTCGGTGTCCACCGAGTCCGTCGAGGAGCGCATCGCCGAGCAGCGGACGTCGGAGACCCAGCGGTCGGTCGCCCCGTCCGAGCCCTCCGCCGCGCACACTCCACCCGAGACCCCCGCACCGTCGGCCGAGCCGGGCGCGCCGCCCAGCGGCCAACCCTACGGCGGGCCCCCACCCGCGACCGGGGTCTTTCCGCCCGACCAGCCGTGGGGAACGTATGAAGGGGGGCAGCGGTGACACAGCCTCAGGGTCAACCACGCCCACATCCGCAGACACAGGCACAGGTCGCGGAGTCCCGCGACGTGTCGAGCATCAAGGAGGCACTGGCGGGCTGGGGTGACGTCACCCGTCTGCTGCGCAGCGGTGACAACGGCTCGCTCGTGCCCGTCGTCGTTCCCCGCAACACCCGCGGCATGAAGTGGGCGATCCCGATCTGGGCCGCCCTTTTCTTCCTGGGCAGCGCCATCTCGATGTTCATCTTCGCCGCGGGCGTCGGGGACACGATGTACGGCCTGGCGGCTGTCGCCAACACCGGTCTCGCGTTCATGCTGCTGCTCTTCGCGTTGCTCTCGCTGCTGGTCGCCCTGGTCTGGTGGTGGCGCAGTTCCATCTTCGAGATCGAGCAGGGCACCACGGGTGTCCTGACGCAGTTCGGGCGCGTCGTCGGGGTCCTGCCCCCAGGGCGGCACTACCTGTGGAACCCCTGGTCGGAGGTCGACTTCGTCGTCGACACCTCCACCGAGATTCCCTACACCGCACCGGTTCTCGCCTGCCCCACGCGGGAGAACGTCCCGCTGAAGTCCATCGAGTTCTTCCTGAAGTTCCGGATCACCGACGCGGTGGCGTTCGTCCGCACGATCGGCGCGAGCAACTTCGACATCGTGCTCGCCAACGCGGTGCAGGACGCGATCCGCCAGCGCAGCCGCAGGGTACAGACGGAGCGGGCCTACGACCTGCGTGGCTCCGACGTCGCCGACATGCAGGAGCTGCTCAACCGTCAGCTGCAGCACTACGGTGTGCGGATCATGGGCTGCAACATCCCCGATGTCCGGCTGCCGGACCAGTACCAGCAGCACCTGTCGACCCGGGAACGCGTGTCCAAAGAGCGGGTGGCGTTCGAGCAGGAGTGGGAGCTCACGCGCAAGCGTCGCATCGACACCCTGCTGATGGACATCGAACGGTCGAAGCGGACGCGCGAGGCCAAGATCGTCGAGGTCAACGCCGCGTTGAACAAGGCTCGCAAGGACGTCGCGCAAATGCTGGAGGAGCAGGAGACCGAGGCCCAGCGGGTCCGGCACGAGATCGAGACGCAGGGGCGCGCCGACCTGGTCGCCGCGCAGAACCAGGGCAAGGCCCAGCAGCGGCTCGCCTCCTCCTACCGGGAGAACCGCGCGGTGCTGGAGTACGAGCTGGCGCGGCGGCGCCTGGACGTCGGCGCGAAGCTCGCCGAGCAGGCCCCGCAGCCCATCGTGGTGCGCACGCCGGAGAACGGCGGCGACACCTCGGCGCTGACCACTCTGCTCACCGCGCAGTTGCTGCCGGAACTGTCCTCGGGTCGCCGTGGCGCACGGCGCGTCCCCGCCGACGTCCAGGACCAGGTGCCCGACAACATCCGGGACCTGGGCCAGAACGCCGAGGGCGCGATCGCCGCGGCGGCCGAGCGTCAACAGCAGATGCAGAACGCCCAGGCGCGGCAGGCCGCTCAGCAGTCCCGCCAGCAGCAACAGGGCGGCGGGGGCGGCGGCCGTGGTGGCGGAGGACAACGCCGGCGGTAAGCCGGACATCCATCGCCACGGGCCGCACGCACGACGAAGCCCTCACCGGTATCCGAGACGAACTCGGTCTGGTGAGGGCTTCGTCGTGGTCTGAGCGGGGCGGTCAGGCGGCCTGCGCGATGTTGGCGTAGGCGGGGGAGAGGTCAACACCGTGCCGGGCCGCGATCTCCACCAGGTCCTCGATCTCGGCCGCGCGCGCCTCCACTCCCGCGAAGTCCCCGGAGTCGCGTGCGGTACTCAGTTCTTCCAGGGAGTCGTAGATGCGAAGGTGCAACGCGATCATCAGCTCGGTCACGTTCGTCCCCTGTCACTCGCCGGGCAACTGGTCACTCCCTGTCTAACCCACGCGAGTTAAGGGCGGCGTCAACACGCGTAACATCGTGACTGCGTCCACGCGAATCCCAGGGGTCCCTAGTACTCCAGCCAGACGTACCACGGGCCATCGATGTGCGCGTAGACCAGGTTTCCGTGCCCCGGCACGAACACGTCGGTCTCCAACGGTTCCTCGCTGTAGGCGAGGCCGTGGGTGCGCAGCACGCCGGCGCCGCTCACCGCGAACCGCATCGTCTCGTCGTGGACCGTCGCCGACTCCAGGTTGAACAGGCCGACCCGTTCCCCGTGCAGCTCCAGGGTGGTCTCGTCGGGGATGTCGGCCCCGGCCTCTAGCAGGGCGTCGGCCGAGGCGTTGATGCGCGCTTGCAACGGCAGGTCCGCGAGCACGACCCCGATGACCCCGACGGCGATCAGCGGTGCGGTGATCCACCGCAACCAGTAACGCAGGATCATGGGGCGCGCGACGGTTAACGCGATCCCCAGCCGCAGCGCGCCCATCGCCGCCAGGAGCCCGCCGGTCAGCGCGCCCAGGCCGAGGGTGATGAGGTTCCAGCCGGGGAAGCTGGCACTGTAGACGAGGATTCCCGCAGCGACCGTGCAGGCCGGAAGGTACAGACGGCCGGGCGGTCGCGACGCCCAGGAGATCAGACGCTGGCCGACGGTCGGTCGATCGGCCATCTCGATCAGTCTGGCCACGGGACCGTCGTCGGCCGGGGGACCGGACGGTGTTGGAGCAGACATGGTCGGCATTCCCATACTGGTGGCTGCGGATGGGGAAGAGTCGCCCACGGAGCCGCGAGGTCGTTGGCCGGCCGCTTCCCGCCGAAAACGTACCGTCCCTCAGCATAGGGGAGTGGAGGGGCGTTTTCCGGACGTTTGGACGAACCCCGAAGGGGGCGCACGGAGTCCGAACCGGAGCTGGGGTCCGTTCACCGTGGTGAAACGCCATGTTATCCACTCTGACACGTCCGGGGTCGTGGCGAGGGCGGGACGCACAAGATTGCGAAAGTGAGCCATAACTCAGGTGACAGTGGGACGAAAGGCCCGTGTGGGAAGGAGGAATCGGTCCGGACAGGCGGGTCGGCGGCCGAGTGCGGGAGTAGGGTGGGACCTGTGACCGGCGCGATCCCCACCCCGACCTACGACGTCGAACGCGAGCTGCCGTGTAGCGGCGGTGTCCCCGGCGTGGCCGGAGTCGACGAGGTCGGACGCGGCGCCTGGGCCGGTCCGGTCGTCGTCGGCGTCGCGGTGACCGACGGTTCACCGGCCCCGGAGGGGCTCACCGACTGCAAGCGGCTCGCCCCCAAGGCGCGCGTCGCCATGGCCGACCAACTCCGCGACTGGGTCGTCGACCACGGACTGGGCCGCGCGGAACCGACCGAGATCGACACCTTGGGCATGACGGCCGCACTGCGCCTCGCCGCCCAACGCGCGCTCGACCAGCTCGCCGCGCCGCCCGAGTGGGTGCTCCTCGACGGCAAGCACGACTACCTCGGTACACCCTGGCAGGTGCGAACCGAGATCAAGGCGGACCTCACCTGCGTCAGCGTCGCCGCCGCCTCGGTCCTCGCCAAGGTCTACCGTGACAACCTGATGACCGCACTCGATCCCGACTTCCCCCAGTACGCATTCGCCTCCGCCGTCGGCTACCCCTCCCCCCAACACCGCCGGGCCTTGGCCGACCTCGGCCCCACGCGGCACCACCGCATGTCCTGGAGCTATCTCGACGACCTGCCCCAGTGGCGCCACCTCCGCAAACCCCGCCCGGGCCCCCAAGGCCAGAGCGCACTGTTCTGACCCCGCCACCGCCACCGCCTCCGTCACCCCGCCTCGGCCGTGTGCTGGGCTCACCGCTGTCGGTCTCGTCGAGTCGACCTCGACACCTATGCCTCCGCCGGTCGTGGGAGTCCGCCGACGCGGGAAAGGTCTTTGGCGCCGGGGCAACCCACGCTGCTCCAGCACGGGGGCGGGGTTGACCGTGGCGAGGTGGGTCCCGGCTGCGCTTTCCCACATGTCGCTCGTCTTGGTCACGTTTCGTACCGCGTCCATTCGCGGCACCGAACAACGTGGGGATGGGCCGCGCGGAACTCGATGAATGTGCCTGGCCTGGCGTCGCACCGTTGGTCGACCTCGCGCGCGGACTCGGGGGCGGGGTGGGGCACTGCCTCGGGTGTGACGGAGTTCGTGGAGGAGCGACGGAGAATGACGGAGATCGTGGAGATGACAGCGACAATCTCCGTCATCGTCATCCGGTTCCCGGGTCCCCAGGGACAGGGGCTGTGCGCTATACAGGTGGTCACGAGCGACGGACGCGGAAGAGGTGGGCAATGGCGCGCGACGAGCGGCCCCGGACCACCGAGGTTCCGTCGAACTCCGCGATGGAGAGAATGCGCGTCCGGTACAGCGGTCTCACCCTCGGCGGGAAGCTCGCGGTCGCCGGCGCCGTGCTCGTCGCGGTGGCGGTCGCGGCGCTGTTCGCGGATGTGGCGCTGCTACCGGCGCTGCTGGTGACGGCCGTCGTCCTGGGCGTGGTCGCGGCGTTGATGCGGTTTCCCGACGCGGTCGGCGCCGTGGGTGTGTCCCTCGTGTGGATCGTCATCGCTCACGTCGTGTTCCAGATCTCCCTGGGATACGCCTCCTCGTGGATTCTGGTCCTGGCGCTGCTTCCCCTGCCCGTCGCGCTGATCGCGAGTCGCATCCCGGGCCACCCGACCTGGCACACGACGCTGCTGAGTCTCGCCTGCGCCCTGATCGTCGGGCTGGCCTCCGTCGTATTCGGGATGGCCGTCACCGCGGTGGTCCCCGACCACGAGGGGGTCCCGCCCGCGGCGGTCGTCATCCTGGCGTTCGCCGCGGCGGGGGTGGTGCTGGTGTGGCGCGGGATATCCGGACGGCACCTCGCGGCCGAGGAGCGGCGCCGCCGTCAACGGTCCGAGAGTGCGGGGGGCGCCGATCCCACGGCCCCTGGGGCCCCGGCCGGTTCGGGCCAGTCCGGCGCCGACCCTTCCGACGCGGGGCCGGCGAAGAGGAAGAGCGGACGTACGGCGACGAGTTCGGGGGAGCGGCAGCGGGAGCGGGCCGGTTCGTCGACGGGGAGCACGGCCCGCGGCTCCGACGACGAGACCGCCGTCCCGGTGGACGAGGCCCTCGCCCAGTTGGAGGCGATGGTCGGGCTCGACCCGGTGAAGCAGCAGGTGCGTTCGTTGGCGGCGGCGATCGAGGCGGCCCGGCTGCGCGCCGACGCGGGGATGGCGGTGGAGAAGCCGCTGCGCCATCTGGTGTTCTCCGGTCCTCCGGGGACCGGGAAGACCAGTGTCGCCCGAACCATCGCGACGATCTTTCACTCCTTCGGTCTCCTGCCCAGCGCCCAGGTCGTGGAGGTGCAGCGCGCCGACCTCGTGGGGGAGTACCTCGGGGCCACGGCGATCCGCACGAACGAGGTCATCGACCGGGCGCTCGGGGGTGTCCTGTTCATCGACGAGGCCTACGCGTTGGTCAACTCCGGTGACGGCCAGCCCGACCGCTTCGGCCAGGAGGCGGTACAGACTCTGCTCAAGCGGGCCGAGGACGACCGGGACCAGCTCGTCGTCATCCTGGCCGGCTACTCCGAGGAGATGGACCGGTTCCTGGCCTCCAACCCCGGTCTCGCGTCGCGGTTCTCCACCCGAGTCCGCTTTCCCGGCTACACCCCGGACGAGCTGATCGAGATCTCCGAAGGACTGTTCGAGCAGCGGGGCGACGAGTTGGACGACAGCGTCGTCCCGGCGCTGCGCCAACGTTTTGACCAGGCGGCCCAGCTCGGTGTGATCGACGACCTCGGTAACGGCCGGTTCGTTCGTTCCCTGGTGGAGCGGGCGGCGGAGGCGCGGGACGTGCGGGTCGTGACCACGAGCCGCGAAGGCCAGGCCCCGGCGCCCGAGGAACTGGTCACCGTGCGCGACGTCGACGCGATCCGCGCCTTCGAGCAGCTCACCGAGGCCCTCTCTGGGTACAGCAAGCCGCCCGACCTCGAGGAGGCCCTCGCCGAGCTCGACGCCATGGTGGGCCTGGAACCCGTGAAGCGTCAGGTCCGGTCCATGACCGCCCAGTTGCGTCTGGCGCGGATACGTCAGGAGCGCGGGCTGCACAACCAGCCCCCCATGCGGCACTTCGTGTTCGTCGGCCCCCCGGGGACGGGAAAGACGACCGTGGCCCGCGTGCTCGGCCGCATCTTCGCGGCCCTGGGGTTGCTGACACGTGCCGAGGTGGTCGAGGCCAGTCGGGCCGACCTCGTGGGCGAGCACCTGGGCGCCACCGCGATCAAGACGAACAAGCTCATCGACTCCGCGGTGGGCGGCGTCCTGTTCGTCGACGAGGCCTACGCCTTGTCCAACCCCGGCTACAGCGGAGGTGACGCGTTCGGCGCCGAGGCGATCCAGACGTTGCTGAAGCGCGCCGAGGACGACCGGTCCCGCCTGGTCGTGGTCCTGGCCGGCTACCCAGACGAGATGGACCGGTTCCTGTCGACCAACTCGGGCCTCGCCTCCCGGTTCAACGTGCGGGTCTCGTTCCCGAGCTACTCCCCCGAGGAGCTGTTGCGGATCACCGAGACATTGGCCGAGCAGCGCGGTGACACCATCGAGGACAGGGCCCGGGACGATCTGCGCCAGGTGTTCGGCTACGTGTGCTCCGAGGGCTGGGTCGACACTCTCGGCAACGGTCGCTTCGCCAGGTCCCTGTTCGAGAAGGCCTGTTCCGCGCGTGACCTCCGGGTCGCCGAGGACGTCGGGGACGCCGCCGACCAGGAGGATCTCACGGTGGTCACGAGCGCTGACCTCCGGGAGGCCTACAGCGAGCTCACTCAGCGTTAACCCGTGTGTGAACTGTTAGTCTCCGAAACATGAGTGCCTCCCCCGAGCCGCCGGCCCGCGAGGCGGTCATCCTCGCCGGTGGCCGCGCTACGCGCCTTCGTCCCTACACCGACACCCGTCCCAAGGCCATGGTGGAGATCGCCGGCCGCCCCATCATCGATTACCAACTGGAGTGGTTGGCGTCGTACGGCGTCGAGCACGTGGTCGTCTCCTGTGGACACATGGCCGACGTCCTGCGGGGCCACCTCGAGGAGACGACCGGGGACCGGCATCCTCGCCCCGAGACCACGGTCGTGGTCGAGGAGGAGCCGCTGGGCCGTGGCGGTGGGCTACGGTACGCGGCGGGGGCGCTGCGGGATCCGAACCGTGCCTTCTACGCCCTGAACGGCGATGTCCTCACCTGGTTCCCGCTCGACGACTTCAGCGCGTTCCACACCAAGCACGGCGGGACGGTGAGCGTCGCCCTGGCCGCCTTCCGCACGAGCTGGGGGATCGTGGACGCGGAGGAGTCCGGACGGATTCGGGGTTTCACGCAGAGCCCGATCCTGCCCTACTGGATCAACGCGGGAATCTACCTGGCCGAACCCGAACTGGTGGGCCTCCTGCCCGAGCGCGGCGACCACGAGACGACCACGTTTCCCGAACTCGCCCAGCAGGGCCGCCTGTTCGGATACCGGATCGAGGGGTTCTGGCGCGGGGTGGACACGGTGAAGGACGTGGAGGAGGCGAGCGCCCAGATCGCGTTGCTGGAGGGGACCGCTCACGACCTCAGAGGTCATCCAACCGCTTGACCAGGACCGACGTTGGCGAACCAGCGCCAACCGTCCGTTCCAACGTGTCGCAGAGTGTCGAGATCACGGTGACCCGTGTCATGCCGCGGTCCAGGAGCCGCTGGGCGGCGGACCACAGGTTGGGCGGGTCGCCGTGCCACAGACGCAGCGCCAACATCTCGTGCACGTCGAGCGCCTCCTCGAGCTCGGGACTTCCCTCGAAGGTGTTCGACGCGTGCTTTCCCTGGCTGGGCTGTTGACCGTCGAAGTGGTCCAGGCGCAACAGCGCGCGTCGGCCCTCGACCGTGCTCGGGTCGTAGTGCTCCTTGTCCGGGATGACGTCACTGGCCAGCAACGGGAACGCGAACATCCGACGGGGCAGGGCGGAGAGGTCGCCGTCGGGGATCAGCCGGTTCACGACGTCGCGGGCGAGACCGTACCCGCCGGCCGCGTGGTCGGGATAGGAGTCGGTGAAGGAGTTGGTCACCCCCCACACCGAGTCCAGCGTGGCGGCGATCGCGTTCTCCGGGAGGCCGGTGCGGCGACCCGCCCACCGCACCCACGCGGCCAGGATGTGCGGCACGGCCTCCTGCTCCGCGGGACTGAGCGCCACGCGGCTGGGCAGCCACGTCATCAGGAACGCCTCGGCCTTGCGCGGGCTGATGCGCATCGGCCGGCCCGCGTCCACGTCGCAGCCGTAGTCGACGATGTGGTCGGCGCAGCGGCTCGCGACGAAGCTGTCCGACAGTTCCTCGGCCTCGGGTGAGGACAGGAAACGCGCCACCAGCGTCGCGCGGTGCTCCCGCAGCCACACGGTGCTGCGCGTTGGAGCCCCCTGCCCCGGCAGCGCCCGCACCCGGGCGCGCAACAGGGCGTGACTCGTTCCCAGGGAACCGGCGCCGGGATCCGGCACGCCCGACTCGGCGCGGACCGGCAACAGGGCGGTACGCCCACCGCTTCCCGGCGGCAGCGCCGACTCGGTGCGCGCGGAGGCGGAGCGCAACAGGGAACGCGCCCGCTCCGGCGCGAGCGCGACGAACGTGGACATGCGGTCGGCCCGGGCGCCGGCACGGCAGTGCTCGATGAGAGCGTCCACCTTCGTGGTGACCCACGCGTCACGCAGGATGCCCCCCGCGTTGTAGTCGACGACGGCGATCAGCGCGTGCCGCCCCGTCCGCTCTCCGTCGCCGGTCTCCGCGTCCGCGTAGTCGAACACACAGATCACGTCGTCGGCGTCGCCAAATCGTGACCCGGAGAGATAGCACTCGCGCGGCTCGAGGGTCGGGAGGGCGGACACCCACGGAGGACAGGCGACGCCGCGATCGACCAGGGCGGCCGCGGCGGTCTTCGCGTCCAGACGCTGGCGGCGTGTCCGTCCCAGACCGGCCAGCGCGTGCAGGAGCGCGGCGGCGGCCGGGCTCCCCTCGGCCGCGGCGTAGGCGATCAGGCCCTCGCCGAAGATACGTTCGGCGTTGTCACCGCGGGGGCGCTGTCCCCACCACGCGCCGAGGATCTCACTGACCACGATCTCGGCGTCCAGCGGATCGCGTAGGGGGAGGAGTCCCCGTGCCGCGCCGAGCATCGCCGCGAACACGCCACCTTCCTCCGACGGGGTACCGGGGTCGGAGGGGGTACCTGGGGCGGGGGAAGGGAGGGACACGCCTCGAGGGTAAGGGGTACCGCGCGGAACTCGTAATGCGATCAGGCGTGACCGACAGTACTGAGGACATCCCGCCACGAGGTGGTGCCCGCTATGCGGGAAAAGTGGTGATTTGGCGGCCAGAAACGCGGCCCAGCCGGAGGATGCGCCTGGACTTGGGTCGACAGGCCCAAGGAAACGTGGCCTATGCTATAGCGATGACTGAGGCGCTCCCGGTTGACTCAGCGGTGTTGCGTCGTTCGCGGTGGAGGTGGAGCCGCTCCGGTTTCGGGGCAGGTCAGCGCACGGCGATACGTCCGTGGCGGACAGTGTCGGAGTCACGGCGAGCTGTGACGATCGCCCGGCGCGTCCGGTCGGGACGCGCCGGCCTCGGGGTCGACGCGCGACGGTCGCGGCCGGCGGCACCCGGCAGCACGACCGATCGGGTCGGTACGGGCGGCGCGAGGGGCGCCGGGTACGACCGCACCGCGGAACGATCCCCGGCACACTCGTCCGGCGCCCGGGGCGTAAACCAGATCCCAGGTAGGCACGGGACACGATCCCGGAGGTGACAGCTTTGAGCACCGAGGCCTCGGTTCCCCTGGCGCGGGGAGCACGGTCGGTCATGCCGGAGTCGGCGCGGCTCGCTTCGCTGGTGGAGGACGTGTCGATCGGCGTCGGTGTGTTCGACGCCGACATGCGCTGTCTGAAGCTCAACGACACCTTCCGGGTGATGTGCGAGATCGCCGACCCGACCGAACTGGTTGGTCGGACCCTGGACGCCGCCCTTCCGGAGGCGTCGGCCTGCCCACATATGGCGGCGCTGTCGGAGGTGGTGGGCGGCGCGCGGGTCGCCAGCAGTGAGCACCACGGGACCGCGTCCGACCGTCACTGGCTGGTGTCGTGGTTCCCGCTCTCCTCGGCGCACGACGACGACAGGGGAGTGGCCGTCGCGGTCGCCATCGACGTCACCGATCGTCACCGCGCCGAGGTCGCGCTGCGTCGCAGCGAGGAACGCCACCAGGCACTGTTGGCCGCGGCGAACCAGATGGTCTGGGCGGCGACCCCGTCGGGTCAGGTGACCGAGGACTGTCCACAGTGGCGCGCGATCACCGGCCAGGACCTCGACGAGTACCTCGGCGACGGCTGGCTGGACGCGGTGCACCCCGATGACGTCGACGCCGTGCGGGAGGCGTGGCGGGACGCGGTCGCCGAGGGCGAGGTCTTCGAGCACACGTTCCGGGTGCGCACACGCAGTGGTGAGCCGCGCCACTATCGGGCGCGGTGCGTCCCGCTGGTGCGCGACGGACGACTCGCAGAATGGGTGGGTACGCACACCGACGTCACCACCCAGCACGAGGCCGACGAGATGCGTCATCGGCTCACGCACCAGCTCAGTGAGGCGGCGCTGCGCACCGTGCGGTTGCAGAAGGCGACGTCCGGTCTCGCCGAGGCGCTCACCGTCGACCAGGTGGTGCAGACGATCTCCGAGATCGCCCGCACCGAGGCTGGGGTCGACCGGGTCGGCGTCGCTCTTCTGGACAGCCAACGCATCCGGTTTCGCGCGCTGACCCCCGGGGCTGTCTCCGAGACGGCGCCGGTCGCCGACGGTGAGGCACACGAACCGCCCGAGGTACGGCTGGACCAGCCCGGTGTGGTGGCCAACGCGGTGCGGGAACGCCGCACGGTGGTCGTGGGGTCCCGGGGGGAGCTGCTGCACCTCCTCGGCGGGGGCGACTCGATCCGGGAGTTCCTGCGCCATACCGACGAACAGGCCTGGGTCGGCCTGCCCCTCCTCAGCGCTGGATCGCCGATCGGTGCCGTGCGGTTCGCGTTCCGGGCGCCACGGAACGTCTCCGACGAGGAGCGTGTCTTCCTGGAGGCGTTGGCCGGCCAGTGCTCTCTCGCGTTGGAACGCGCGGAGATGTTCGAACGTGAGCACCGCACGGCGGAGGCCCTGCAGCGCAGTCTCCTGCCGCAGAAACTTCCCACGGTCCCAGGTATCGGTTTCGCGGCTTTCTACCGTTCCGGTACTGAGTACGTCCAGGTCGGTGGCGACTGGTACGACGCCTTCCCGCTGCCCGACGGTCGGGTGGCGGCGGTGCTGGGCGATGTGATGGGCAAGGGGGTGAAGGCGGCGACCGGGATGAGTCGGGTCCGCAACGCCCTGCGCGCTCTCGCGCTGAACGGTCCCGAACCCGCAGACGTCCTCAGCGGTCTGGACCGGATGTTCCTGGCGACCGAGGCCGACGAGCAGGTCACGACGCTCGCGTACTGGGTTCTGGACCCCGGAACGGGACACGGTCACATGGGCAACGCCGGACACCTTCCGGCGCTCATCGTGGGCCCGGGCGGCGCGCCACGATTGGCCGACACGCCGGCGGGAACACCTTTGGGCATGCCATCGGAACGAGAACAAGAAATTCTTGTCGTCCCACCCGGTAACACCGCGGTGCTCTACTCCGATGGACTAGTAGAGAACCGAAAGCGTGGGCTCAGCGCGGGACTCGACCGGCTGGTCGAGGTCGCCTCCCGCGCCCCGACGGAGGTGGTGGGGGATCCACAGGAGTTGCTCGACTATCTTGTCGGGAGCATGCTCGAAGGCTACAACCAGGACGACGACGTCACCCTGCTCGCCGTCCACGTTCCGGTCTTGTAGTACCGGGTAACAAATGTACGGAGAACTCCGTGGTCTTGCCTAAGGTAGGTAGGCGCCTTCCGCACTGGGGAGGCCGCGGGGGACGTGCCAACCGAGCCACGGAAGCACGTACTCTCACATGTGAACCGCCGAGCTGGCGGAATCGGTCTGTGGAGCCGGTGTAGGCCTCGACGGGAGTCGCCCGGAAAGGCAGTCGGCGGTGAAGCAGGAAATCCGGCGGGCCACCGCTGGACTCCCCTCCCACCGAGGGGGAAGTACAAACGTAAAGAGTGCATCTTCCGCATCCAGCGGGAGAGATTCCGGGCCTAGAGCACGATCGAGTTACACCCGCGAGGCTCCCGGCTGCCGGATACCAACAAACTCGCCACACGTCCGTTCGAGAGGTGTTTGTGTCGCCTGCCAGTTCGACCCGCTCCAAGCAGCCCGATGTGCTGCGGGAGCCTGTCATTCAGCAGCTGATGGAGCGAGGGCGGTCCCAGGGGTATCTGGAGCCCGAGGATGTGCGCCGGGCCTTCGAAGAGGCTGAGATCCCCATGTCGCAGGCCCAGGCGGTGCTGCGCAGCCTCAGCAAGGAAGGCGTGACCGTTGTCGTCGGCGCCGCCGAGTCCGCGCCGGAACGTCGGCGTTCGGCACGGCGCAAGGCCGCCGAGGGCTCCAAGCGTGCCGCCGCCGCGCAGCGTCGGACCGGGACGGTCACGGCCGTCGTGGACCAGGACGCTGGCGGGGAGTCGGCCGGGACGACCGGTGCCGCGGCGAAGCCCGCGAAGCCGGCCAAGCCCGCCAAGTCCCAGACCAAGAAGCGTTCCGCCGGGAAGGCGGCCCCCGCCGCCGCCGAGACCGCCGCGCAGCCCGCCGGGACCGAGTCTGAGGGTCTCGCCGAGCCGGGTGAGCCGCAGGACCTCGCCGCCGACTCCCACGACGACCCCACGGGTCTCGAGCTCGAGGTGACCGACACCGACACCGACGACTCCGGTGTCGAGCTGGAGATCGTCGAAGACAACGACAGCGGGCCGCTGGAAGCAGTGGACGGCCCGGTCGCGGGCTCCGGCGTGGTTCCCGAAGCCGTGGGAATGCCGGAGAAGGCCGCCGCCAACACCTCCGAGGAGGAGGCGTTCGTCCTCTACGAGGACGACGACGACGCCCCCGCCGCGCAGGTCGTGGCGGCCGGTGCGACGGCCGACCCCGTCAAGGACTACCTGAAGCAGATCGGTAAGGTTCCGCTGCTCAACGCGGAGCAGGAGGTCGAGCTCGCCAAGCGGATCGAGGCGGGTCTCTTCGCGGAGGAGAAGCTCGCGGAGGACGGTCGGGGACTTCCCTCCGAGGCGTGGGAGGAACTCGACTGGATCGCCGAGGACGGCCGGCGGGCGAAGAACCACCTGCTGGAGGCCAACCTTCGTCTGGTGGTGTCCCTCGCCAAGCGCTACACCGGGCGCGGCATGCTGTTCCTGGACCTGATCCAGGAAGGCAACCTGGGCCTGATCCGCGCCGTGGAGAAGTTCGACTACACCAAGGGCTACAAGTTCTCCACCTACGCGACGTGGTGGATCCGCCAGGCCATCACCCGAGCGATGGCCGACCAGGCCCGCACCATCCGGATTCCGGTGCACATGGTCGAGGTCATCAACAAGCTCGCCCGGGTGCAGCGCCAGATGCTGCAGGACCTCGGGCGTGAGCCCACGCCGGAGGAGTTGGCCAAGGAACTGGACATGACCCCGGAGAAGGTGGTCGAGGTCCAGAAGTACGGTCGGGAACCCATCTCGTTGCACACCCCGCTCGGCGAGGACGGCGACAGCGAGTTCGGTGACCTGATCGAGGACTCCGAGGCGATCCAGCCGGGTGAGGCGGTCAGTTTCACCTTGCTGCAGGAGCAGCTTCACTCCGTGCTGGACACCCTGTCGGAACGTGAGGCGGGCGTGGTGTCGATGCGCTTCGGCCTCACCGACGGTCAACCCAAGACGCTGGACGAGATCGGCAAGGTCTACGGCGTCACCCGTGAGCGGATACGGCAGATAGAGAGTAAGACGATGTCCAAGCTTCGGCATCCGTCTCGCTCCCAAGTGCTTCGCGACTACCTCGACTGATTCGGTGTGCTGGGCGAGTGGCAGCGCTGCTCGCCCAACGCCGCCGTTCACCGGTGGTCGCGGTCCGCGGGCCGGTTTGGCGGCGGGGATCCCGTCGGCGTACCACCGAGGCGGTACCAACCGGGCTCAGGGTGGTCGACACGGTCAGCTGGTCGCTGGGCGTCACCGCGGTGAGTGCCGGTTCGGTTCGCGAGACCCTGTTCGACGTCGGGCGCCGAGGCAGATAGGCGCTGCCTCGGCGCCCCTGACGTCCCCTCCCCGCAGTGGGACGTCCGGCGGAGCCGTATGACGTCTGAAATCCCCTTCATCCGACACCAGTAATGATGGCTGACGGGTGATATGGGCGAGATAAAGGGACGATCCTGAGGTGGAGGCGTGTTCGCCATCACACCGGACGCGTGGAGCGTTTCGGGACGCGGACGCGTCGATCGACGCTCGCGCGAGACACCTCATTCGACCGGAGACCGAACCGCGACAGCGATTCGATCCGGCGCGGGTCGTTCACTGGTAGATCGGGCCGGTCCTGTCGATCCGGTCGGCCTGGCGGCCGAGCCGTGGGAGTCGACGCGAACGGTGCCGGGCCGCTGGCGCGGCCAGGAGTCCATGGCGTGGGACACGCGATGGGTGTGCCGTAACCCGGCGGTGGGCCAACGCGACGGCGGTGACCCCGAAGGGTCACCGCCGTGCGACGTCTAGAGGCCTAACGCTCCTCTTTGTCCGCCGTGGCTGGCGTCTCCTGCAACTTGCTCGTCTCGTCGTGGATGTCCGTGGCAACCTTCCGAAGCGACTCTTCGTGCTTGCGCGCGTGGTGCGCACAGAACAACAGCTCGCTACCGGAGCTGAGTACAACTCGGACATAGGCCTGAGCGCCGCACCGGTCGCACCGGTCAGCCGCCGTCAGGGGCTGCGTGGGGGCAAGAGTTCCAGTCACTGCGCCTTCCTCAATACTCGGCGTTAGTCACCTCAGACAACATCTAACCGAACTGAGAGCTTCCCAGCGAGCGCTGGTGTACGCCGACAGCGGAATGTGTCCGATTTGTTCCCGAAGCTTACTCGATGTCGGATTATTTCTGTGGTCCTCGTGGTCGGGATCATTACCGCGAAGGGCGTAACTCATCCCCAGGACCTGTGGGCACCGTGCACGCGGCGCGGCATGTCCCGCTACGCTGCATTTCGAACTACTGTGCCTATTGGCTTGACGACCTGATCCTGGAGAGGCCCGTGACCGCGCTCCCCGCAGCCGTTCCCGACCCGGACGACTACTCCGCCCGGCATCTGTCGGTGCTGGAGGGTCTGGAGGCTGTCCGTAAGCGCCCAGGCATGTACATCGGGTCCACCGACAGCCGCGGCCTGACGCACTGCATGTGGGAGATCGTCGACAACTCGGTGGACGAGGCGCTCGGCGGCAACTGCGACCGGATCGACGTCACGCTGCACGCGGACGGCTCCGTCGCGGTGGGTGACAACGGGCGCGGTATCCCGGTCGACACCGAGCCGCGCTCCGGCCTGTCCGGCGTGGAACTCGTCATGACCCGGCTGCACGCCGGCGGAAAGTTCGGCAACGGGTCCTACACCGCGTCGGGCGGGCTGCACGGCGTCGGCGCCTCGGTGGTGAACGCGTTGTCCGCGCGCCTCGACGTCGAGGTGGACCGCAACGGCCACACCCACAGCATGAGCTTCCGGCGCGGAATCCCCGGCGAGTTCCAGGACGCGGGGCCCGACGCCGCCTTCACGCCGCGTTCCGGCCTGAGCGAGGGCCGGCGGGTGGCGCGCAAGGTGACGGGAACACGGGTGCGCTTCTGGCCGGACCGGGAGATCTTTCTCAAGGAGGCGGACCTGGCGCGCGACGCCCTCTGGGACCGTGCGCGACAGACCGCCTTCCTGGTCCCCGGGCTGACCGTGGCGGTGCGGGACCTACGCGACGGCGGCGATACCTCCGAGGAGTTCCGCTTCGACGGCGGGATCGGTGAGTACTGCACCTACCTCGCGTCCGACGAGCAACTGTCGCCCAACCTGCGTTTCCAGGGGACCGGGAGTTTCGTCGAGACGGTCCCCGTGCTCGACGACAGCGGCCACATGACGGCGACCGAGGTGGAGCGCCGCCTGGACGTCGACATCGCGCTGCGGTGGGGGAGGGGCTACGACCCCACCGTGCGGTCGTTCGTTAACGTGATCGCGACGCCCAAGGGCGGGACGCACCTGGTCGGGTTCGAGCGGGCCCTGGTGCGCGTGCTCAACGACCAGTTGCGCGCGGCGAAGCTGCTGAAGGCGGCGGACGAGCCCATCACCAAGGAGGACGCGCTCGAGGGGCTGACCGCGGTGGTCACCGTGCGACTGCCGGAGCCGCAGTTCGAGGGACAGACCAAGGAGATCCTGGGTACCTCCGCGGCGAGCAGGATCGTCTCCCAGGTCGTCTCTCGGGAGCTGCGGACCTTCCTGACGTCGACCAAGCGTGCGGAGAAACAGCAGGCGAAGGCCGTCATGGAGAAGGTCGTCGGGGCGGCCAAGGCGCGTCTGGCGGCACGACAGCAGCGAGAGAACCAGCGGCGCAAGACGGCGCTGGAGAACTCCGCGCTGCCGGCGAAGCTCGTGGACTGTCGCAGCGAGGGCCTGGACCGCAGTGAACTGTTCATCGTGGAGGGGGACTCCGCGCTGGGTACGGCCAAGCTCGCCCGGGACTCGGAGTTCCAGGCGCTGCTGCCGATCCGCGGCAAGATCCTCAACGTGCAGAAGTCCTCGCTGGCCGACATGTTGAAGAACGCCGAGTGCGCGGCCATCCTGCAGGTCATCGGCGCGGGCTCGGGCCGGTCGGTGGACCTGGAGGCGGCGCGCTACGGCCGGGTGATCCTGATGGCCGACGCCGACGTCGACGGTGCGCACATCCGCTGCCTGCTGCTCACGCTGTTCTACCGGTACATGCGACCCATGCTGGAGGCCGGCCGGGTGTTCGCGGCCGTGCCGCCGCTGCACCGGATCGAGCTCACCAACGCCGGTCGGAAACGTGGCGCCAAGGCGGAGGACCGTTACATCTACACCTACTCC
Organism: Spiractinospora alimapuensis; assembly: GCF_018437505.1. Taxonomy (NCBI): domain Bacteria; kingdom Bacillati; phylum Actinomycetota; class Actinomycetes; order Streptosporangiales; family Nocardiopsidaceae; genus Spiractinospora; species Spiractinospora alimapuensis. The sequence goes on from NZ_CP072467.1 coordinate 5,455,693, forward strand.
GACGCCGAGCTGCGCCGCCGGTTGCTGGAGCTGGAGCGCAAGGGCCTCTCCTGGAAGGAGCCGGTGCAGCGCTACAAGGGTCTGGGCGAGATGGACGCCGACCAGCTCGCCGAGACCACCATGGACCCGCGTCGGCGGACGCTGCGCCGCATCAACGTCTCCGACGCCGAGGACGCCGCCAGCGTCTTCGACCTCCTGATGGGCAACGAGGTCGCGCCCCGCCGTCGCTTCATCGCCCAGGGCGCGGCCGAACTGGACCGCGAACGCATCGACGCCTGAGTGGTGGCGGGCACTCGGTACGCGAGGGTTTCCCTGTCCTGTCGTTGAGGTGTGCGTCCCCTTGTGTGCGCCCTGGACTACGCTGCGGGCGCATGGACCCGATCTTCCGGCTTCCCGTCGCCTCTCCGCTGGCCGCCGCTGTCTCGTGGAACTGGGGCCTGATCCCGCTGCGCGTCCCGGCCGGTTGGAACGTCATCCACAACCAGTTGTGGGCCCGACGCCTACCGGACGGGGGAGTGGAGACCAACGACTCCCAGGACCTGTACTGGGCGCGAACCGCACCTCGACCGTGGCTGAGCGCCGAGGAGGTGGCGGAGCGGGGCGGCCCGCAGGCTCGGGAGATCAACATCGACGCCGGTTGGTACGACGGCGTCGGCTTCCGTGTCGTCGTTCTCGATCCCGACTGGGACCACGAACGGGCCTCCCACACCACGTCCGACCCGGACGACTTCGTCGCCACCCTTGAGGCGTGGATGTGGACGATCACCGAGGAGGGAAGGCTCCCCGAGACGTGAGCGACGCGTCGTCGGGAACCAGCCGGGGCGATCCTCACCCGGCGGTGGGTGGGTTCCAGTTGGCCGAGGTGAGGAACTCCTCGATGGCATTGGTGTAGGGGTCCAGGTCCCAGCCACGTTCGGAGACCCACTCGTCGGAGTAGTAGCTGTGCCGGTAGCGGTCGCCGCCGTCGCAGATCAGGGTCACCACGCTGCCGCTGCGCCCCTCGTGCAGCATCCGGGCGACGAGGTGCCACACGCCCCACAGGTTGGTGCCGGTGGAGCCGCCGGCACACAGGCCGGTGACCCGCTGGAGGTGGCGCATGGCCGCGACGCTGGCCGCGTCCGGGACGGGAATCATCAGGTCGATGACCGAGGGCACGAAACTGGGTTCGACGCGGGGGCGGCCGATGCCTTCGATCCGTGAGGGCATTCCGGTGGCGTAGTCGCTGGCGCCTGTCGCCCAGCCCGGGAAGTAGGCGGAGTTCTCCGGATCCACCACCGCCACTTTGGTGGGGTGACGCCGGTAGCGGACGTAGCGGCCGATCGTCGCCGAGGTGCCGCCGGTGCCCGCGCCCATCACGACCCAGTCGGGCACCGGGAAGCGTTCCAGGGACAACTGGTCGAAGATGGATTCGGCGATGTTGTTGTTGCCGCGCCAGTCCGTGGCACGTTCGGCGAACGTGAACTGGTCCATGTAGTGGTGGTCCGCCTTCGCGGCGAGCCGCTCGGCCTCGGTGTACATGTCGGGAGGCGCGTCCACGAAGTGGCAGCGTCCGCCGTACCGCTCGATGAGCGCGATCTTCTCCGGGCTGGTCCTGCGCGGTACGACCGTCACGAAGTCCAGCCCCAACAGGTGCGCGAAGTACGCCTCGGAGACCGCTGTCGACCCGGAGCTCGCCTCCACGATCGTGGTGCCCTCGGTGATCCACCCGTTGGCCAGTCCGTACAGGAACAGCGACCGCGCGAGTCGGTGCTTGAGGCTTCCCGTGGGATGGACCGACTCGTCCTTGAGGTAGAGGTCGATGTTCCAGTGCGACGGAAGCGGGAACACGTGCAGATGTGTGTCAGCCGACCGATTCGCGTCGGCCTCCACCCGCCGCACCGCCTCGTCCACCCAGGCACGCTGCCGCGAGGAACCGTGTTCAACCCAGTCTTCCGATGGCATAGGCATGCCAGCAGGGTAACCGGAGCCCCTCGCGGATGTGGGCGGCGCGAACTCCGCCATGACAGGCAAATATGCACACCCACCCGTTCGGTGCGGGCGAAACCTGGTGGGGGTGGAGAAATCCTGATCGGGGAGCTGGGAACGCTGGTCGGCGGTCACCGGCGCTCCCAGGAATCACGCTCTCGGTCCAGATCGGCGGCCTCAGCGATGCCAGGAGCGGATCCGATGGCGGCCTCCAGCCGGAGGCCGCCATCCCCCTCCCCTTCGGGCGGTTCCCCCTGGTCGATGGTCGTATCGCCTCGGCCCGGAGGAACTCGGGGTGTCAGCTCCAATGCAGGATGCCACCCACGCGGTCGGCGAAGCGCTCCGGGGTGAGCGGCGAGAAGATCTCGCGGCCTCGGCAACTCCGCGCGATCACACCGCCTTCGGGGTAGACGGCACCGTAGTAGGCGGGTTCGGTGTCGTCGGTCTCGTCATCCGTATAGACGTCCACGCGGAACGCACGCGGCATGGTCTGTGGATCGGGCGGAGCGATGTCGTCATCGGGGTGGTAGACAGAGTTGTCGGGAGCGGTTCGATCGTTGTCCATACGAGAGTCCCTCCTGAAGTGGGACCGCCCCGGTGGACGAGCGCCAACTCATGTTGCCCGGGCGGTCCCTTGTGACAATCCAGGTGAGTGGTAGGCCACTCAGTGTTAGAGTGTCACCCAACAAATGCCGGTGCAAGCGCCAATTGGAAATCTGTGGATTGGAATCTTCATGGCGAAGCGGGAGCGTCGGGTAACCCTGCGGGCTCAGTGGCTCGGACAGCTTCTACGCAAGCTCCGTGAGGACAACAGCATCACGCTCAAGGAGGCGGGAGAATACCTGCAGAAGGACTTCTCGTCAGTGAGTCGGTTCGAGCTGGGCACCTTCCCCGTCCGACGAGGTGACCTCACCGCGCTGATGGATCTGTACGGCATTGATGACCGAGCGCAACGGGACATGCTGATCCAGATGTGCAGCGAGGTGTGGCAGACCGGCTGGTGGGAGTCCTACTCCAAGGACGATGTGTGGGGCAGCACCATCGATTTGGTGTGGCTTGAAGGACGGGCAAAGAAGCTACAGATGTTCGCTGCGCTTACGCTGCCCGGAATGCTGCAAACCGAGGACTATGCGCGTGCGTTGATCACGGCTGTGGATGATCAGGCGACGACGCAGCAAATTAACCGCTGGGTTGAACTGCGAATGGGACGACAGCAGATTCTCGGCAGGGACGACGGCCCGGCAGTCTCGGTTGTCCTCGATGAGGCGGCGATCCGCCGTCCAGTAGGAGGATCGCAGGTCATGAGTCAGCAGCTTCAGAGCCTCTTGTCCCAGATACGGTCTGGATGCATCGAGGTGCGCGTCCTGCCGTTTGCGGTCGGCCCTCATGCCAGCCCCGAGGGCGGGTTCACCCTGCTTACGCTGAATGAACCCTTCGATAGCGTGGCGCATATCGAATCCAGAGGCGGAGGGATCTACCTCGAACGCGGCGATGTTGATCATCTTTTGCGCGTATACGATCGACTCAAAGAGAGCGCGCTCGGCCCGCAGGATTCAGCCGCGTTCATTTCCGGAGCGGAGAAGGACATCCGATGAGTGACATCAAGGCGACCTCACCCCACGTCGCCTGGCACATCAGCAGCTACAGCGCGAATGGTGGCGGCCAGTGTGTCGAGGCGGGTCGAATGCTCGACGGGTCCGGCCAGGTGGCGGTGCGGGACTCCCAGCGCCGCGACCAGGGGCATCTAGCCTTCACCCACCGTGAGTGGGCCGCCTTCCTCCAGGCGACCCAACACGGCCAGCTCTAGCACCCCCATCAAGGTTCCTCCACCCCCACCGGGATTAGCTCACCCCGAACAGGTGGGTGCCCATTCACCTGCTACAGCGGGGTGCACGTCACCCAGGCGCCTGGTCGGGCCTGGGTGACGCTCGGCTCCTGCCGTGAAGCGTTAGCGCTCAGGCATCGCCGCCGGCGGTCTTGTGCAGGGGGACCGCGATCCGGTTCAGCAGGTTGATCTGGGCGATCGTGAGAACCAGCGCGCTGAGGGACTCCTCGTCGAAGTGGCGGGCCGCTTCGTTCCACACGTCGTCCGGGACGGGGTCGGGGGTGTCCGCCATGCGGGTCACCGCCTCGGTGAGGGTGAGTGCGGCGCGTTCCGCGTCGGTGAAGTACTCGGTTTCCCGCCAGGCGGCGACGGTGAAGAGACGTTCGTCGGTTTCGCCGGCCTTCTTGGCGTCCCGGCTGTGCATGTCGACACAGTAGCCACAGCCGTTGATCTGGCTCGCGCGGATCTTCACCAACTCCAGGACGGTATGGGGTAGCGCGCTCTCATCCAGGTACTTCTCAGTGGCGAAGATGCCCTTGTAGGCCGCCGCCGACATGGTGAGACGTGGACTCACGTGATTCTCCTCAGTTTCTCGGGACTCAGAACGAGACCGATCTCGGTGATGCGCCCGTTGTCGACGGTGAACGCCGCGACGTTGCGCTTGCCCTCGGCGCCGTCGTTCACCAGCCCCGGCATGCCGTTGACGACGACCGGTCGCCAGCGGCCCGCTCCGCTGATGGCGGCGCTGACCCCCACCAGGAACCGACCGACCTTCTCCGCGCCCCGAATCGGGTTGAGCGCGGCGCGGACACGGCCGCCCCCGTCGGTACGCAGCACGACATCCGGGTCCAGGAGCCGTAGCAGCTCCTGGAGACTCCCTCCGCTGACGGCATCGGTGAACGCGTCCACGACGCGGCGTTGTTCCGTCACGTCGACGTCGAAGCGTGGCGTGTTCGCCTCGACGTGTGACCTGGCACGTCGAGCGAGCTGACGGCAGGCGGCCGGAGTGCGACCGACCATGCGCGCCACCTCGTCGAAGGCCACCCCGAACACGTCGTGGAGGACGAACACCGCGCGTTCCGCGGGGCTCAACGACTCGAGCACGGTGAGCACCGCGAGACTCAGGGACTCGTGGAGTTCGATCCGGGTGCTGGGGTCGTCGTGGTCCACGTACGGCTCCGGCAACCACGGGCCGACGTACTCCTCACGGCGGTGCCGCGCGGACCGCAGGTAGTCGAGGGCGATCCGGGACACCGTCGTGACGAGCCACGCCTCGAGGTCGATGATCTGACCGGGATCGACCCGGGCGAGCCGCAGCCACGCCTCCTGAACGGCGTCCTCGGCCTCCTCCAGGCTGCCGGTCAGCGCGTACGCAGCCCCGACCAGGCGAGGACGCAGTGCGTCGAAACGGGAGCTGAGATCGTTCACGTGATGAGGACGAGTCACCGCCCGATTATGTGACATCTGGTCCGCGAACACACCACGGCCGGGAGGGATGCTTCCCTCCCGGCCGTGGTCGTGGTGCTGGGCTCAGTCCCGTGAGCCGCCGGCCATGGCGGCGTGCAGTCGCCGGTACCGGCCGGCCTCGTCGTCGCGGTCCTGGCGTTCCAGGGAACGTGCCAGCGCGATGTGGGCCCAGGCGTCGCAGGGGTCGAGATCGATCAGTTTCCGGAAGGTCTCCTCGGCCTTGCGTAGCTGCGCCGAGTGGAAGTAGGCGCGCCCGAGGAGCTCCAGAAGCGAGCGGCTCTCCGGCTGCTCGTCGCGCAGCGGCTCCAAGATCTTGGCGGCGCTGATCGGGTCGCGCAGGTCGAAGTGCCACTTGGCGCGTTCGAAGGTCTCGTAGAATCCTTCCGTCACCGGGAACTCCTTTCGTCGGTGGCCATAACAGCACACCCGCACGAGGAATTCCCGGTGCGCGTCGTCCCCAATCCCCCGTGGCTCAGGCGTTCAGCGGCGTCACGGTCCCGGAGTCCACGTCGTACACCGCGCCGGCCACCGGCAGGTCGTCCGGCAGCAGCGGATGGTGCCGAATCCGCTCCAGATCCCGTTGCAGCGCCGCGCGCTGGTCGGTGACCGTGTGGAACTCCAGGCTCCGCGTGTCCACCCCGTAGTTCGCGCGAATGAAGTCGTGGACCTCGTCGTCGCTGGACACCGAGGCCATCTTGCACTGCGTGTGCGGCATGATCAGGACCCGGTCCACCTCCAACAGGTAGACGGCCAACACCAAGGTGCGCAGGGTGTCATCGGTGACCCGGCCGCCCGCGTTGCGCAGGATCTTGGCGTCGCCCGGTTCCAGGCCCAGCGCGCTCAGCGGCTCGATCCGTGAGTCCATGCACGTCACCAGGGCGAGCCCACGGCGCGCCACCGGTTCCAGCCCACCCAGACTGAACTTCTCCACATAGGCGGCGTTCGCCTCGAAGAGGTCGTCGAACTGTCCTGCCACTGTTCCCCCTGGTCCTACCCTTGGCCGTAATCAGCGGTGCCGCTTCCGATCGCGGCCACCGCCCGGGGAAGCTGCTCGCCCGAGCCGTCACGACGGTCGGTCACGTCCGGCAGTCGCATCGGACCACCGTCGGTCTTGGAGGCGCGAGCGGGCGAACGGCCGACCCACGCCGTCAGCAGCGTGTCCTCCCCCTTCAGGAAACGCTGACACCGCACGCCACCCGTCGCACGCCCCTTGGCGGGATACAGCGACAGCGGGGTGACCTTCGCCGAGCCGGCCTGCGTTCCCGGCAACGCGTCGGAGTTCCCCGCGATGGTGACCACCACCGTGTCGTCGGTGACGCTCGACGCGCCGAACCAGACGGCGTGGGCGTCCTCGGCGAGCTTGACCCCCGCGACACCCCCGGCGGCTCGTCCCTGGGGGCGAACGGAGTCGGAGGCGAAGCGCAGCAGTTGCGCCGTCGACGTCACGAACACCAGCTCCTCGTCCCCGTTCGCGAGCTGGGTCGCCCCGACGAGCCGGTCCCCGTCGCGCAACGTGATGAGCTCGAAGTCGTCCTGTTTGCTGGGGTAGTCCGGCGTCACCCGCTTGACGACCCCCTGTCTCGTCCCCAGTGCGAGCCCCGGACCCTCGGAGTCCAGACTCGCCAACGCGATGACCCGCTCCTCCGAGGCCGTGTCGACCTCGACGAACTCCGACACCGGGGCGCCGGCGCTCAGCGGAACAACACTGTCGGTATCCTCGCCCGATGGCAACTCGGGCAGTTCGACCACGGGAACTCGAATCAGACGACCCAGGTCGGTGACCAGCCCGATCTCGCCCCGAACCGTCGCGGACACCGCCGAGGCGATCGCGTCGTTACGCGCCCGCGGCCCCGTGTAGACCGGAAGCGTCGCCCCGACCGTGCGCCCCAGCATCCCGCCAGTGGACAGCGCCACGACGCACGGATCGTCGCCGACCTCCAGGGGGACCGCGGCGCTACGGGTCTCGCCTGTGCTCTCCATGAGCAGTGTGCGGCGCGGTGTCGCGTAGTCCTTCGCCACCTCCTGCAGCTCCGAGGAGACCAGCTCCCGCAGCCGGGCGTCGGAGTCCAGGATCGCCGTCAGCTCCGCGATCTCCTTGTTCAGCGCGTCGCGCTCGGTCTCCAGCTCCAGTCGGTCGTACTTGGTCAGGCGACGCAGCGGCGTGTCCAGGATGTAGCGCGCCTGCACGTCGGACAGGTCGAACGTCGTCATCAGCCGTCGCCGCGCCGCGGCCGTGTCCTCGGAGTCGCGGATGAGCGCGATGACCTCGTCGATGTTGAGCAGGGCCACGAGCAGACCCGCCACGAGGTGCAGCCGCTCCTCGCGGCGCGACCTGCGGTAGGCACAGCGGCGCCGCACCACGTCCAGACGGTGGTCGACGTACACCTGGAGCAGCTCGCGCAGACCCAGGGTCTCGGGCTGTCCGGCGACCAGCGCGACGTTGTTGATCCCGAAGGTCTCCTCCATCGGGGTCAGCCGGTACAGGTCCTCCAGGACGGCCTCGGGGTTGAAGCCGTTCTTGAGCTCGATCACCAGGCGCAGCCCCTGGTGGCGGTCGGTGAGGTCCTTGAGGTCGGAGATGCCCTGGAGCTTCTTCGCCTGGACCAGTTCCTTGATGCGGGTGACGACCTTCTCCGGCCCGACCGTGTAGGGCAGCTCGGTGACCACGAGACCGGTCCGGCGGGCCGACACCTTCTCGATCCGTACGGTCGCCCGGGTGCGGAACGTGCCCCGCCCGTTGGTGTAGGCGTCACGAACACCGTCCAGACCGACGATGCTGCCCCCGGTCGGCAGGTCCGGGCCGGGGACGAACTCCATCAGCTCGTCCAGGCCCGCCTCCGGGTTCGCCAGCAGGTGGCGGGCGGCGGCGATGACCTCGCCCAGGTTGTGGGGGGCCATGTTGGTGGCCATCCCGACGGCGATGCCCGACGCCCCGTTCACCAGCAGGTTCGGAACGCGGCCGGCAACACCTCCGGCTCCCGCTCCTGGCCGTCGTAGTTGGAGTGGAAGTCCACCACGTCCTCGTCGATGGACGCCACGACGAGCCGCGCCGCCGCGTCCATCCGCGCCTCGGTGTAGCGCATCGCCGCGGGCGCGTCGTCGCCACCGAGGGAGCCGAAGTTGCCGTGCCCGTCCACCAGGGGCACACGCATGGCGAACGGTTGGCTCAACCGGACCAGCGCGTCGTAGATCGGGCCGTCACCGTGGGGATGGAGCTTGCCCATCACCTCGCCCACGACCCGGGCGCACTTGACGTGGCCACGGTCGGGGCGCAGTCCCATCTCGTTCATCTGATACAGGATGCGCCGCTGTACCGGTTTCAGGCCGTCGCGAGCGTCGGGGAGGGCGCGCTGGTAGATCACCGAGTAGGCGTACTCGAGAAAGCTACCGCGCATCTCCTCGGAGACGTCGATGTCGACGATCTTCTCTGCGAACTCTTCGGGAGTCGGGGACGTGGTTCGGGCCATGGACGCTATTGTGGCCCGCGGCGTTGACCAGATCGAACACAACCCCCGACACGAGCGCCGGACGTGTCCGTTTCCACAATGGCGTTCGCGCATGTGGGGAACGGGTTTCGGTTCTGCTAGCAAGGAGTCATGGACGCGACCGTGGACTGTGGACAGACCGACGAACAGGTTCGGGCCGAGGCGGAGGAGTGGCTGCGTGCTCTGGCCGGTCCGGACGCGTCGCTGAGGGAGGACCAGTGGACCGCGATCAGGGCGCTGGTCGTCGACCGCAGGCGGGCCCTCGTCGTCCAACGGACGGGGTGGGGCAAGTCCGCGGTCTACTTCGTGGCGACCGCGCTGCTGCGTCGTGCCGGGGCCGGCCCCAGCGTGATCGTCTCCCCGCTGTTGGCGCTGATGCGGGACCAGATCGCCGCCGCCGAACGGGCCGGACTGACGGCGCGGACCGTCAACAGCGCCAACACGGCGGACTGGGACGCGGTCTACGCGGAGATCGCCGCCGGCGCCGTCGACGTCGTGCTCGTGAGCCCGGAACGGTTGAACAACCCCGAGTTCCGGGAGCGGGTGCTGCCGGACCTCTCCGTCGCCTGCGGTCTGGTCGTCGTGGACGAGGCGCACTGCGTGTCGGACTGGGGACACGACTTCCGGCCCGACTACATGCGCATCCGCACCCTGCTCGCCGACCTCCCGGCCCGGACCCCGGTCCTGGCGACGACGGCCACCGCCAACGCCCGGGTGACCGCCGACGTCGCCGCGCAGGTCGGCGTGGGGGAGTCGCGGGACACCGTCGTGCTGCGCGGGCCGCTGGACCGCACCAGCCTGCGGCTCGCCGTGGTCGACCTGCCCGACGCCACGCGTCGCCTCGGCTGGTTGGCCACACACCTCCGTGACCTCCCGGGATCGGGCATCATCTACACCCTGACCGTCGCCGCGGCGGAGGAGACGACCGACTTCCTCGTCGGCCAGGGCTACGACGTGCGCGCCTACACGGGCCAGACCGACCCCGAGGAGCGGCGGCGGGCCGAGGACGACCTACGCGAGAACGCGGTCAAGGCCCTGGTGGCGACGAGCGCGCTCGGCATGGGCTTCGACAAGCCCGACCTCGGTTTCGTGCTCCACTTGGGTGCTCCCCAGTCCCCGATCGCCTACTACCAGCAGGTGGGGCGTGCCGGGCGCGGGGTTCGCCGCGCCGAGGTCGTGCTGCTGCCGGGACGCGAGGACCGGGCCATCTGGGCCCACTTCACCGAGCGCGCCTTCCCGCCGGCCGAGACCGTCGCGACGACACTCGACGTGCTTCGCGCCGCGGCCGAGCCGGTCTCCCTGCCGCGCCTGGAGCCACGGGTGAACCTCGGCCGCTCCCGCCTGGAGCAGATGCTGCGGATCCTCGACGTGGAAGGGGCGGTGCGCCGGGTCCGTGGCGGCTGGGTCGCGACCGACGCCCCGTGGGAGTACGACGCCGAGCGCTACGCGGGCGTGACCGCCGCTCGACGGGCCGAGCAGGACGCCATGGTGCGCTACCTGGCGCACTCCGGGTGCCGGATGGAGTTCCTCCGCCGCGAACTCGACGACGCCGAGGCGGGCCCCTGTGGCCGCTGCGACAACTGCACCGGCGCGCACTGGCGTGCCGACACCGACTCCACGGCGATGGAGGCGGCGGCGCGTCACCTGAGCCGGGCCGGTGTCGTGGTGCCGCCCCGACGCCAGTGGCCCACCGGGATGGCCCAGCTCGGGGTCTCACTCTCCGGGCGGATCGCCGCCGAGCACTCCGCCGCGGAAGGACGGGCGGTGGCCCGGTTCACCGACCTCGGCTGGGGGACGCGGCTGCGCGCCCTGCTCGGAGAAACGGCGAGCGACACCTCGGTCGACGCCGAAGTGTTCGCCGCAGTGGTGAGCGTCCTCGCGGACTGGGGATGGCGCACCCGCCCCGTCGGCGTCGTCGCGGTTCCCTCGCACGCCCGTCCGCGCCTGGTCAGTGACCTGGCGCGGCGGATCGCCACCGTCGGCCGGCTGCCCTACCTCGGCAGTCTCGCCTACCAGGACACCCACCGCCCCGGAGCCCGCCGCCACAACAGCGCCCAACGGTTGGCGTCGGTGTGTCAGTCCCTGCGCTTGGGCGACGAGATCCCCGACGCCCTGCGCGACACCTCCAGCGGCCCGCTGCTCCTCGTCGACGACTACACCGAGTCCGGCTGGACCCTCACCACCGCGACCGCCCTCCTGCGCGGGGCCGGCGCCCCCGAGGTGCTCCCACTCGTGCTGGCCACGAGCTAGGTGGTGCTTGTGGTTCGGCCGCGGTCGTTGGTCGCGCGCTGTTGGTGACGGATGTGTGGTTCGACGGCACGAGGTCACCGACCACGCCTGGGAACATGTCCGACGGCTGTTTCCCCTCAACCAGGGCCGAGGCGGGCGCGGGCGTGATCATCACAGAATGCTCAACTGCATGATCTACAAACTCGAGGGCGCTGTGTGCGATTCACTCCGCCAGAGCAGGTGAATGCGCACACCCACCGGATGGATGTGTGTCAATCCTGGTGGGGGTGGAGAAACTTCGACGGGGAAGCTGGTGGTGGCGGGCGGCAGGGTGGACCGTCGCTAGGTGAGTTCGGGGCGGGCGCCGGGTTGGATCAAGGCGCGGGCGGCGAGGCGGTGCGCGTTGGTGAGCGCCTCTTTGGGGTGGTAGTTGGCGAGGAAGGGCGGGAGGAATCCCGCGACGAAGGCGTCGCCGGCGCCGATGGAGCCGGGGGTGGTCTCCACGGGGGGCGCCTCGACCGTGATGGTCTCGTCGCGGCCCTTGGCGGTCCACAGGGCGCTCTCGTCGCTGGTCTTGATGACCACGTTGGGGTACCAGGCGGTGAGGACCTTGGCCGCGGCCTCGTCGTCGTCCCGGCCGGTGAGTACTTCGGCCTGCCGGCTGTTGGCGAACAGCAGGCGCGCGCCCGTCGTCCACTCCAGGAACGACTCCGCGCCGATCCGTTCCAACTGGGCGTGCGAGGCGGCGTCCACCGACACCGACATCCCCATCTCGCGCGCGTGGGAGAGGGCGACCCGGCCCGCCTTGCGTGACCCCTCGTTGAGCAGGGTGTGGCCGGACAGATGCAGGTGCCGGTCCGGGGTGAAGAGGTCGCGCGGGAGGTCCTCGGGCTGCAACGCGGCGTTGGCGGCCGGATCACTGAGGGTGGTGCGGTCGCCCTTGTGCGTGACCATGACGACGCACGTGCCGGTCGGACGCTCCGGGTCCATGACCATGCGAGCGTCGACGCCGTACCCCATGAGCTCCATCTCGCGGGTGCGCCCAGTGATGTCCGAGCCCCGTCGCCCGATGAGGGCGATGTCCCCGCCTTCGACCGCGAGCCAGGACGCGATGTTCGCGCCCGATCCTCCGCCGTAGGTCGTGACGGAGGACGGAGTGTTGCCTTCCCGGGCCAGGGGGTAGTGGGCTCGGGCGACGGTGTCGGTCATGAGTTCCCCGATCACCACCACGCGTGTCATCCTGCACCGCCTTGCCGACCGTTTCCGCCGCGTGCTGTCCAACCGTGGGTTTCGACGTTAACAGCTTCCAGAGTGGCCGTGGGTAACGAACTGGCAGAGGTCCGGACTATATGTGGATTACTTCCGCCACACCCGGCACGTCTGTCCAGTTCGGCGAATCCGGCAGATCGGCGACACCGCACTCAATCGACATCATTCCGGTTCGTCATGATCACGCGTCCGGATACGGCCAGATATCCGGAACCGACGAATTCCGTCGCGACCACCGCTTCTCCGTGATTCGCTCGCGGAAGGATCCGTCACGCTCATCTCATAGCACCCACCCGACACCGTGACGGCCAGGACGAGGCCGAATGACCGCAGGCGGCCGAAGACCACCTCGCCACTTGTGGTCGGAGTAACAGTTCCCCGAGACTCGGAGTAGACGAACTACCGCATACCCCCGCGCAGTAGGAGTGGTGCCGTGGAGCACGGCTCCCAACCCCCAGAACCGGTGATGACGTTGGCACAGGTCGACGAGGCGCTCCTTGGCATGCGCACGGACCAGGCCCGCATCACCGAGAACCTGCTGGAGCTGGAGGGCACCGCCGGTTACCGCTTCCTGCACGGTGGGGAGCTCCACGGGCGGACCCGCCAGCGCTGGCTGGAGGCGTCCGAGGACCTGGCGCGCCTGTGGCAGCTCTTCGACGTCTACCAGCGCCTGGTGGACGCCGCCGAGGCCAGGCGTGGCACCCAGCGCCGCCTGGGTTCGGCGGAGTTGCGGGATCTCACCCACCTGTTGCGTGGTCCATCCATCGAGCTTCCGTGGGACACCGGTGGCCTCGCCGACCGTTCACTGTTGGACCCGCGACGCGGCCACGTCACCCCGTCGGAGGCACTGGAGCACATGGTGGAGCGCTACGGTCGAGCCACGGCCGTGGTGACCAGCGCGGACGCCGCGTGGAAGGTTCTTCACCCACGGCTGCGCACCGTCGAGGACCTCCACGAGGAGGCCGTCGCCCGCGCGACCGAGCTCGGAGACGCTCCGGACGACCTGACGGACTTGTCGTCCCAGGTGGACCAGCTCCGGGACACGGTGCGCACGGACCCCCTGTCCTTGCTGCGGGCCGACGCGCCCACGGACCGGACCGACGACGTGGCCGCCGCCGTGGACACCACGGCCCTGGATGCGCTCCGCGAGCGTCTGATCGAGGTCCGGGACCGTCTCGACGCCGCCGTCGCCACACGTGACAACGCCGCGACGGCGCTGCACACGGTGCGCACGGCCGCCGAGGACGTGCGCCGTGCGGCGCGGGACGCGAACGAGCAGCTCGCGGGCATCCGAGCCCGGATCGCGGCCTCGGCGCTGGAGCCGATCCCCGAGACCCACACGACCCTGGAACCCCAGCTCGAACGGCTTGGTTGGTTGCACACCAACGGCCGCTGGGAGGAGTTGGACCGTCTGCTCCGGGAGACCCACCTTCACATCACCTCCCTCGCCGGGGCGGTGGAGTCGGCCGCCTCGGCCAACCGTGCGCGGCTCCACCGTCGCGACGAGCTCCGTGGCCGCATGGACGCCTACCGGGTGAAGGCGGCCCGGCTGGGGCGTGCGGAGGAACCGCGCGTCCACTCGGCGCAGGAGCACGCGGAGAAGCTGCTCTGGGAGGCCCCCTGCGACCTGCCCGCGGCGGCCGAGGCCGTCGAGCAGTACCAGCGAGCGCTCAATGAAAGGGCATGAGCCAGTGACTCCGTGCACCACCTCCGGATGCCAGGGCTCCGTCATGGACGGCTTCTGCGACCAGTGCGGAATGGCCCCGACCGAGACGACGACGAGCGCGCCCGACGTCCCGGCGCAGGCGGCACCGATCCATTCCGCGCCGCGACCCGCCCCCGTCGGGGCCAACGGGGAGGCGGTGACCAGTGGAAACGGCGACAGCGCACGGGGACTGCCGCCCACCCCCTCGGGGCCGAGCGGCGCCGTGGTCTCGCGGCCGGTGGCGACCAGCGGCTCCCGGCGCAGCCTGCGCGGCCGTTCGGGGTCGAAGGGGAGCGGTCACTCCGGCCGGCTGAGCGGGCGCAGCGGTACGTCGGCACGGGGCATGCTCGGCGCCGGCATGGTGCAGGTGCCCTTCGTCGCCACCCGGGACCCCTCCAGCGCGATCATGCGACGGCCCGAGGTGCCCGAGGACGAACGGTACTGCGGCGCCTGCCAGCAACCGGTCGGACGCAGCCGCGACGGCCGCGCCGGACGCACCGAGGGGTTCTGCCGATCCTGCGGGACACGGTTCTCCTTCACCCCCAAACTCAACCCCGGGGATCGGGTGCAGGGGCAGTACGAGGTGCTCGGCTGCCTGGCCCACGGGGGGCTGGGGTGGATCTACCTGGCCCGGGACCGCAACGTCGATGACCGCTGGGTCGTGCTCAAGGGGCTGTTGAACACCGGTGACCTGGAGGCCTACCAGGGAGCGGCCGCCGAACGGTCCTTCCTGGCCGGGGTGGAACACCCCAACATCGTCAAGATCTACAACTTCGTTCGTCACCCGGACCCGGTGTCGGGGATGGACACCGGCCACATCGTCATGGAGTACGTCGGGGGCAAGTCCCTGAAGGAGCTCCTCGTCGAGCGGCGCAAGGAGGGGTCGGGCGACGCGCTGCCGCTGGAGCAGGTCATCGCCTACGCCCTGGAGGTGTTGCGGGCCCTGGGCTACCTCCACAACAAGGGCCTGCTGTTCTGCGACTTCAAGCCGGACAACGTCATCCAGAGCGAGGAGCAGATCAAGCTGATCGACCTCGGTGGGGTGCGCCGGATCGACGACCAGATCAGCCCCGTCTACGCGACCCCCGGCTATCGCGTGCCCGAGGCGGAACTGCGGGACCCGGGCCCCACCATCGCGGCCGACCTGTACACGGTGGGCCGGTCCATGGCGGTGTTGAGCTTCCCATTCAGCTTCGTGCGCGAGCATCCCCACACCATTCCGCCGCGCCACACCGTGCCCCTCCTGGAGGAGCACGAGTCCTACGACCGGTTCCTGCGGCGTGCCACGGACCCCACCATGGGTAACCGTTTCCAGGACGCCAACGAGATGGCCGAGCAGCTCACCGGCGTGCTCCGCGAGGTCCTGGCACACCAGGACGGCCAGCCCCGCCCCGCGACCTCCAACCAGTTCACCGGGGAGAACTTCACCGCGGGAGCCGACAGCGTTTCCACGGGGCGGGTCGACTGGCTGCTGGAGCTGCCCGACCCGGGCGAGGCGGTCGCCGCCCTGCCGGTGCCGCTGCCCAACCCGGCCGACCCCGCGGCCGACCAGTTCGACGACTTCCTGGACATGCCGCCGGCCGACCTCGCCCAGACCCTGCGGTTGCAGGCCGCCGCGACCCCGGAGATCCAGCTCCTGCACGTCTGGGCCCTCATCGCCAATGGTGACCTCGCCGAGGCGGGGCGCCACCTGCACGAGATCGCCGACGAGCAGCGCGAGGCGAACCAGCCCACCGACTGGCGCCTCGCCTGGTACTGGGCGCTCTACACGTTGCGGGAAGGACAGTTCACCGACGCGCGACACCGCTTCGACGCCCTGTACAACTACCTGCCGGGTGAGGCCGCGCCCAAGCTCGGCCTGGCGATCGCCAGCGAGCTCGAGGGACAAAACGCGGCATCCTACTACGACGCCGTGTGGACCACCGACCACACCTACGTCAGCGCCGGGTTCGGGCTCGCCCGCATCCACCTCTCCGCCAACGGCGACCGGTCCCAGGCGGTCCGGGTCCTGGACACGGTGCCCCAGTTCTCGATCTTCTTCATCCCGGCCCAGATGGCGGCGATCAACGCCCGGGTCCTCGACACCGGACCGGGGCGCCCCGGGGTGACGGTGGAGGACATCATCGACGCCGGAGCTCGGCTGGAGCGCCTCGGCTTGCAGAGCGAGGCGCACAGCCGGCTGGGCGTCCGCGTCCTGACCTCCGCCCTGACCTGGCTGTCCGAAGGAGGCCAGCCGCCGCCGGACGCGGTGCTGCTGGACGACGCCTTCACCGAGACCGGCGTCCGTGCCCGGTTGGAGAACGCCTTCCGGGACCTCGCCCGGTTCGCCCCGAACGAGCGTGGCGCCTACGAGCTCATCGACAAGGCCAACGCGGTGCGGCCGAGGACCCTGACATGAACGTACGTTCGGCCTGCCCCGCCTGCGACGAGCCGATCATCGCCGACGACGACTTCTGCGAACAGTGCGGACACCGCCTCGACGGCACCATCGTGCCCAGCGACCGCTGCACCTGGTGCCAGGGGAGTCTCACCGAGGGGTTCTGCGACCAGTGCGGAATGCGTCAGCGCACGGAACGGGAACACGCCGAGGTCGACTTCGGGTTCGCCGTGGCCGTCACCGACCGAGGCCTTCGCTACAGCCGCAACGAGGACGCGCAGAAGGTCCTCGCCGTCCCGGGACGCACCATGGAGGATCCACCCACGGCGGTGGCGGCCGTGGTCAGTGACGGTGTCTCGGCCTCCCCACGCCCCGACGAGGCCGCCGCCGTCGCGACCCGCCGTGGGTGCGAGTCGTTGGCGGCGGCCACCGCGACCGGCCGCGACCCCAAAGAGGCCACGTTCGACGCCCTGAACACGGCGGCCGCCGCGGTCGCGGGCCTCGCGGAGTCGGTCGAGCAGGCGCCCGCATGCACCTACGTCTCCGCGCTCGTCAGCGGTGGAACCGAGTCCTCGCCGTCGATCACCATCGGTTGGATCGGGGACAGCCGCGCGTACTGGCTGCCCGAGGACCCACACGCGCGTCCCCGCCTCCTCACTCGCGACGACTCCTGGCACGAGTACATGGTCTCCAGCGGACGTCTCACCGAGGAGCAGGCGAGCGCGTCCGCCAACGCCCACGCCCTCATCGCCTGGCTGGGGGCCGACGCCGTGTCGGTCGACGCCCATGTCGTGACCTTCACGCCGCCCGAAGCCGGTGCGTTGGTGCTGTGCAGCGACGGGCTGTGGAACTACCTCCCCACACCAGAGGAGCTCCACGCAGCGATCCCCGACGCGCGCAGCAGCCCGCGGGACAGCGCCCGATCCAGCGTGAACTTCGCGTTGGAGAAGGGAGGACACGACAACATCACCGTTGTCATCGTTCCCGTGCCCACAGTCCCGCCCAGTCAAGGGGAGTCGTGATGAGTCCAGCCGCCCCACAGTTCTCCGTCCACGTCGACCAGAACCGCTACCTGCACCGCGACGCCTCGGAGATCCACGCGATCGTGAGCGTCGAGGCGACCGGTGACCACACGACGCCGGCCGGACCGGGTGTCGACGCCTGCCAGGTGATCATCGTCGACGCCTCCGGGTCCATGTACGGCAACCGGATCGCCGAAGCCCGCGAGGCGGCCGCCGCCGCCATCGACAGTCTGCGCGACGGGGTGCACTTCGCCATCGTCGCGGGCACCCACCGGGCGACCATGGTCTATCCCCCCTCCCAGTCCCTCGCGGTGTGCACCGACGAGACCCGTGCCCAGGCTCGGGCGGCCGTGGGGCGGATCGGCGCCGACGGTGGGACGGCGATGAGTGTGTGGCTCGGCCTCGCACACGAGCTCCTGGCTCCCATGGCCGGCGCCGTGCGGCAGGCGATCCTGCTCACCGACGGCTACAACAACGAACCCGGCCACCGGCTGGAGTCCGCCCTCGCCGCGTGTACCGGCGGCTTCGTCTGCCACGCGCGCGGGGTCGGGGTGGACTGGCATGTGGAGGAGCTGCGGTCCATCTCCTCGGCACTGCTCGGCTCCATCGACATCATCCCCGACCCCGCCGGCTTGGTGGAGGACTTTCGGGCGATGACGGAGGAGGCCATGGGCAAGTCGGTTCCCGACGTCGCCCTGCGGGTGTGGACCCCGCAGGGGGCCACCATCCAGTTCGTCAAGCAGGTGTCACCCACCGTGGAGGACCTCACCCAGCGGCGCGAGGACGTCGACGAGCGTACGGGGGACTACCCGACCCCGGCGTGGGGGGAGGAGAGCCGCGAGTACCACCTGTGTGTCCGGGTGCCACCGAGCGAGGTCGGCCGCCAGATGCGCGCCGCCTGGGTGCGGCTGGTGCGGGCCGACGGAGAGGGCACCGTTCTGGGCAGTGGCAACGTCCTGGCCGAGTGGACTGACGACCAGCGGCGGGCCACCGAGATCAATAAGCGCGTCGCGCACTACACCGGTCAGGTGGAGCTGGCGTCGGCGATCCAGGAGGGCCTGCGTGCCCACCGGGAGGGCGACGCCGCGACCGCCACCTTCCGGCTGGGGAGGGCGGTGCAGCTCGCCTATGAGCACGGTGACCAGGCCAAGGCCGAGCAGTTGGCGGAGGTCGTGGTCGTGGAGGACGCCCGCAGCGGCACGGTGCACCTGAAGCCGAACATCGACCCCGCCAAGGAGATGTCCCTGGACACCCGCTCGTCACGCACGGTCCCGCTCTCGATCTCCAGGAACAAGCAGGCCTAGTCTGTCGCGTGTCCTGACGAGCATGAACAGCGGTGTAGGGAGGTAACAGCCATGCCGAAGTGTCCGGCTGGCCACGAGTCGACCGACGACGAGTGGTGCCACGTGTGTGGACTCGGGCTGGCGGCGCCGCCGATGGGACCTCCCATCTCCACCGACCCGCCCGAGACGTTCGCCGGGGCACCCGCCTCGTCGGCCGCGGCGTCCGCCCCGCCCCCCACCCCGGCGGCACCTGCCGGTTCGCCCTCGAGCCAGTACTGTCCCGACTGCGGTCTGGAGCGCACCGGGAACTTCTGTGAGGGCTGCGGGTTCGCGTTCAACGAGCCACTGCGACACGTCTCCGGCGGCCAGCCCACGTCGGGCGGCATGTCAGTGGTGTGGACGGCGATCGTCGCCGCGGAGCCGGGGTACTTCCAGATCCTCGCCGACCGTGGATTCCTCGACCCGCAGGTGGTCCGGTTCCCCTCCCGGGCACCCCAGCGGCGGATCCGCCTCGTGGGCGACCTGATCCGTGTCGGTCGGCGAAACACCGCACGCGGCGTCGACCCCGAGATCGACCTGTCGGAGGCGACGGGGGATCCGGCGATCTCACACCGGCACGCCGAGCTGCGTGCCCGTCCCGACGGTACGTGGGTCGTCGTCGACGTGGGTTCCTCCAACGGGACGGCCGTGAACGACACCGAGAAACACATCACCCCCAACGCGGAGGTCGCGTTGAAGGACGGCGACCGGATCTTCCTCGGCGCCTGGACAGTCATCACCTTGCGGAGAGGGTGAACCCCCCATGTCAGTAGGCGCGACAGAGGCCGACAGGGCCGCCCAACGCGCGTACCAGCAGGCGCGGCAGGCACGCCTGTACCCCACCCGGCTGTTGCCCTCCCACACACCGGGACGGCTGCGATGGATGAGCGGCATCAGCGTCGTCGCGGTAGCGGTCCTGCTCGCGGTCGCCTGGAGCTTCGTGTCCTGGGCGCAGGACAGTGTCACGCTCATCGGAAGTGAGGCCGGACCTCGGGCGTCCAGTTCCGCCGAGCTGTACCACGCGTTGGCCGAGATGGACAACCAGGTCGCCCGTGTCGTCCTGATCGACAGCACCAGCGGAGTCAACGGAGCCGACCAGAACGGGGTAGAGGACGACGGACAGGCCACGGGCGACGCCGACGCGGACCGGAGTGAAGCGCTGGACCTCTACGAGGAGCGGCGCACCGAGGCGAACCGGGCGGCGCTGGAGACCAGCAGCCTCACCGCCGGCGACGACGAGGCCGTCGCCACGATGGGCGAGATCCTCGACGGGGTCGGCCACTACGAACGGCTCGCCGCCGAGGTGCTGCTGCTCAGTGCCGAGTCCAACGGCGACGAGACGGTCAGCGCCGAGGTGCGGGAACTCTACGCGGAGGCGACCGACCACATGCGCGAGGAGGTGCTCCCCAAGGCGTACAACCTGAGCCTGGAGAGCACGTCCATCATCCGTGCCGCCACCGAGGAGGGCGACGCCACCCTGCAGCGGGGCCAACTCCTCGTCGCGTTGACCGGCGTCGTCGTGATCGCCACGCTGGTGATCCTCCAGCTCTACGTCCGCGCGAAGTTCCGTCGGCGACTGAGTCCGGCACTGCTCGCGGCGAGCGTGGTCGTGGCCGTGATGGCTGTGGGCACCCTCAACTCCCTCGCCGTCGTCTCCTCCGACCTGCGCTCCGCGACCGACGACGGCCTCGACAGCGAGGTCCGGCTCGCCCAGGCACGGGCCATCAGCGCGGCCACCAACGGTGACCAGACCCGGTACCTGATCGACAGCGCACGAGCGGACACCTACGAACAGACCTACCTGGAGGCCTCGCAGAGCGTCCTCTTCGTCCCCGGCGACAGCGTCGACACCTTCGCGGAGGCGGCGGAGGCCGCGGTCGCGGAGTACCGGGGCGAGAGTCACGACACGGCGCTGTTCGACGAGATCGTCGAACAGCAGCCCGACGGAATGCTCGGCCTGCTCGGCGAGCACGCGAGCACCCAGGAGCTCACCGAGGAGCAGCGGGACGGAGTGGAGAGCGTCCTGGAGGCCTACCTCCAGGTCCGTCAGGCGGACCTGGAGATGCGGGACTCCTCCACCCTGCTCGACGCGGCCGAGCTCCGGCTCGACGAGAGCGACGACGGACTCGCCGGGGCGCAGCTCGCCTACGAAGCCGAACTGACCGAGCTCATCGAGGTCCACAACGAGACCTTCGTGGAGGCGGTGGACAGCGCGAACTCCGAGCTGGGCTCGTCCAACGTGATCCTCCCGGTGGGGGCGGTCCTCGCCGCGGCGCTCGTCGTCTTCGGGGTCCGGCCCCGCATCGTCGAGTACACACAGAATCGGCGCGAAACCGAAGGGACGGAGTGAGTGATGCCGGCCATGGGTAGACGGCGACACGCCCCACTGGTGATGGCTCTGGCGGTCCTCGCGTCGTCGGGGTGCTCGGCCCTCGCCGCGGAGAAGGAGTCCATCCTCGACCAGGACGGTCTGGTGATCGGGGTCAAGGCCGACCAGCCGGGGCTGGGGCTGGAGGTGTCGGAGGGGCAGTTCGAGGGATTCGACGTCGACGTCGCCACCTACATCGCCGACCACCTCGGTTTCGAGGAGTCCGACCTGCGGTTCGTCGAGGTCCCCTCGGCGGCGCGCGAATACGTCCTGATGAAGGGCGAGGTCCCCGACGACGAGCTTCCCGACGTCGACGACGAGGTCATCGACGGTCTCGAGGCCGACGAGGTGGACATGGTCATCGCCACGTACTCCATCACCCCGGCACGCGGTCGGATGGTGAACTTCGCCGGGCCGTACTACGTGGCGCGCCAGGACATCATGACGCAGGCGGGCGATGAGTCGGTGGACGACGTTCGCGACCTGGACGGCACCACCATCTGTCAGGGCGCGGGGTCCAACTCCGCCAACCGCATCGTCGAGGGGCGGGGCGTCGACGCGGCCATCGAGGAGCCGCCCACCTACGGTGAGTGCTTCGACATGCTGGAGGACGGCTCGGTCGACGCGGTGTCCACCGACGACCTGATCCTCGCCGGATTCGCGCTGGACAACCCCACGGCGTTCCGGATGGTCAACGCGCCATTCACCGCGGAACGCTATGGTGTGGGGCTGCGGCAGTCCGACGTGGCGGGATGTGAGGAGGTCAACCGTGCGATCACGTCCATGTATCGCACGGAAGCCGCCAACGGCGCGGACGAGGACGACGACTCGGACGAGGGGGACATCTCACCAGCGCAACAGATGCTGGAGCAGTGGTTCGGCGAGACCGGTCTGGAGCTCACGACCTCGGTACCACAGTTCGACGGATGCGGCTGAGAACGTCTTCCTCGGTCGGGAATCCGCAATGAGTGGGAAACTGGGGCCGGGGACGACTATCGTCCGGACTTGGCACCTGTACTGGGAGCGACCGATCGCGCTTCCCAGTTATCACCCGACGGTTCTGGAGCCCCGTTGACCATGGTCATCGCCCACCGAGGCGACCCACACAACCACCGGGAGAACACGCTTCCCGCGCTGCGGGCGGCGCTCGACGCCGGCGCCGACGCCCTCGCGATCGACGTCGGACTGACGCGTGACGGCCACGTCGTCGTCCTGCACCACGACGCTCTGCGCCGAGTATGGGGACAGGCGCGGGAGTTGGCCGACGCGTCGTTCACCGACCTCGCGATGCTGAGTCGCGGCGGCCTGCGGATCCCGACCCTCCTGGAGGTGCTCTCGGAGTTCGCGCGTCCCGGGAGCCCACCGTTGATCCTCAACGTTCCCACGGTGGAGACGGCCCTCGCGGCGGACCTCGCCGTTCGGGAGTACTCACGGACGGATCGCACCATCCTCCTGGGACCCCACGAACCCCTCCGGGCCCTGCGCGCCCGCCAGACTCCAACGTCGTTGGCGTTGACCTGGCAGGAGCAGGGGCTGCCACCACCGGAGCTGTGGGAGACGCTGCGTCCCGCGTGGTTCAGCGCGTTCCACGCGACGCTCGCCCCGGACCTGGTGGCGGAACTGCGGCGGCGCGGACACGGCGTTCTCGCCTGGCTCGTCAGCGATCACAACGACATGGCACGGCTGTTGCAGATGAACGTCGACGGGATCCTGACCGACCGGCCCGGGGAGCTCGCGCCGCTCGCGCGCCGCTACTCCTCGCCGGCCGTCGGCTAGGCGGGCCCTGGGCGCCGCCACGGCGTCGAACGGGACATCCGGTATGGACCAAGGCGTAGCCGGACGGAGCCCAACGTTGGGGTGGGCCCCCTACGTTGGTCAGTGTTTCGCACCCCCATGACCTCGATACTGTCGGGTCGTGCGCCTATTTTCCCGTGTGGATCCCGAGATTCTGCGGGGTGTCCTGCTGCCGGTGGGCTGGTGGACCACCCGCGGTGCCGTCGTCCGTGACGCCGTGCTCTGGCTGGCCCTGACGGTCCTGACCGGAGCCGGTACCGTCGTCGCCCAGGTCATCCCGTCCTCCCACGTGCTGAGCCTGTTGGCCACCATGGCGGTTGTCGCGGTCGTGGTGGTGCTCACCCGCCCCTGCCCCCTCCTCGGGGTCGTGGTGGCGGTCGTGGCGTGCCTGTGGTCACCCATGTTCTTCCTCGCCGTGATCTGCGCCGCCTACCTGGCGGGCCGACGAATGCCCCGGTTGAGTCTCGCCATCGTCCTCCTCGACCTGATCGCCCTGGCCGGGATCAGCTACGGGATCGTCACCGCGATCCTGGAGTGGGGCTGGTGGATCAACTCCGCGTTCTGGATGGTGTTCGCCCTCATCCTGCCGTGGCTGGTCGGGGTGCACCGCCGCCAGGAACAGCAGCTCGCCGCCGCGGGGTGGGAGCACGCCGCGCAGCTCGAACGGGAACACCAGATCGCGCGCGAGCAGGCGCGGCTGCGGGAGCGGTCCCGGATCGCCCAGGACATGCACGACTCCCTCGGGCACGAGCTCAGCCTGATCGCGCTACGCGCCGGTGCGTTGGAACTCGACGCGGAGATCGGTGAACGCCACCGGCAGGGAGCGGGTGAGCTGCGCGCCCACGCCACCGCCGCCACCGAACGCCTCCAGGAGATCATCGGGGTGCTCCGCGAACAGGGGGACTCCGTCCCGCTGGACCCCGCCGGCGAGGACATCGACACGCTCGTGGAACGGGCCAGCGCGTCCGGCGCGGACATCCTCCTGGAACGCAGCGGGGCCGAACCGGAGGGCGAGCAGCCGGCCATGGTCGAGCGGGCCGTCTACCGCGTCGTACAGGAGGCCCTCACCAACGCCGCGAAACACGCGCCGGGCGCGCGGATCACGGTCCAGCTCCACCGGGGCGACGAGAACACCGTCGTGCGGGTGCACAACGCGGCCGGGCGTCGGGACGCGCCGTCGACGCTGTCCGGCGGCAGCGGGCTGGTCGCGTTGGCCGAACGGGTTCGGGTCGCCGGGGGAGCGTTCGAGGCGGGGCCCGCCGAGGATGGTGGTTTCGCGGCGCGCGCGGAGTTCGGACACAGCGCGGTCGGGATCGCCGAGACCGAGGAGAAGCGCACCGCGCCACCCGGGATCGCGGTCGCCATGCGCGCCGCGCAGCGCAAGTCACGTCGCGGCTTCGCGGTCCTGGTGGTCGTCGCGGTCCTCGCCATCCTCGTGTTCGGAGTGGGAGGGGTATTCACCATCTTCACCAGCGACGAGATCACGGCGAACGTCGTGACCGACTCCGAGCTCGATACGATCTCCGTGGGGCAGGACCGGGAACAGGTCGAGGAACGACTGAACGGCGTGGACCCGTTCAAGCCCGTGCACTCCGACGTCGAGTCACCACCACCGCCGCCGGGCGCGATTTGCGAGTTCTACATCCCCTCGGACCTCTTCGCCGGTGGGAACGAGTTCATTCGGTTGTGTTACGAGAACGACGTGCTGACAGCGGTGGACAGGGTGGAGGGTTAAACGGTGATTCGGGTCCTGCTCGCGGACGACGAGGCGATGATCCGGGCCGGAGTACGAGCGATCCTCGCCTCGGACGCCGAGATCGACGTGGTCGTCGAGGTCGGGGACGGACGCGCGGCGATCGAGGAGTGTTCCCAGCACCGGCCGGACGTCGCCCTCCTGGATATTCGGATGCCGAAACTCGACGGGCTGGCCGCCGCCGCGGAGATTCGCCGAGCCTGCCCGAACACGGCGGTCGTCATGCTGACGACGTTCGGCGAGGACGCCTACATCGCGCGCGCCCTGAGCCTCGGGGCGAGCGGGTTCCTGTTGAAGGCCGGCGACCCGCGTGAACTCCTCCAGGGGGTGCACGCGGTGGCCGACGGCGCGGCGTTCCTTTCGCCCAAGGTCGCCAAGCGCGTCATCACCGAGTTCACCGGCGAGACGATGAGCCGTGGTTCGGCCGCCCGGGAGCGGGTCGCCACCCTCACCGACCGGGAACGCGAGGTGCTCGCACTGGTCGGCGCGGGCCTGTCCAACGCCGAGATCGCGCGGCGCCTGCACGTGGTGGAGGGAACGGTGAAGAGCTACGTGAGTCAGATCCTGACGCGTCTGGACGAACGCAACCGGGTCCGGGCCGCGATCCTCGCCTACGAGGCCGGCATCGTGAAGCACCGAGAGTGATGATGGAGAAGACTCCGGAGCGCCACGAACTGGAGCGACGCTGGCGCGACCTGGTGGGGGACGGCCCCGGCCCGGCGTCCGTGCGCGACGACGTGCTCCGCCGCTACGGTGAGCCGCATCGTCGCTACCACACGCCCACCCACCTGTGCGCTGTGCTGCGTGCCGTGGACGCGCTGGCGTCGGCGTGCGTGGACGTGTCCGCGGTGCGGATGGCGGCGTGGTTCCACGACGCGGTGTACAAGGGAGCGGCCGGAACCGACGAGGAGGAGAGCGCCCAGCTCGCCCTGCGGCTCCTGCCTCAGGTAGGCGTCGAACCGTCGCGGGTCGACGACGTGGCCCGCTTGGTGCGCCTCACCGCGACCCACGCACCCACGTCCTCCGACGCCGACGGTCAGGTGCTGTGTGACGCCGACCTGTCCATCCTGGGGGCGGCGCGGGAGGAGTATCGCGCCTACGCCGACGCGATCCGGCAGGAGTACGCACACGTCCCGACTCCGCTCTTCCGGGAGGGACGCATCCGGGTGCTGCGGACACTGGGCGACCGGACACCGCTGTTCCACACCCCCCTGGCACGAAAGTGGTGGGAGGAGTCAGCTCGAAGGAACATCGCGGCCGAGATCACCACGCTGCGGGCGGCGTCGGCGCCGTAGCCCCGCCGCGGTGAGCCGGGCGAGCAGCTCCTGGCTCGAGGTCGCGTACGCGCCCAGGCTCACCGCCTTGGCGTGCAACGTCTCGGGGACGTCGTAGTGGTCGCGGTCGAACGCCCGCTCGGGGACGTCCAGGCGTCGGGCGAACGCGTGGAGCTCGGCGAGGGAAACGTCGCTCACGAGGTGGGACCACATGAGGCCGCGAGGTCCCGGCCAGTTCGGCGGATCGATCAGGATGGCCACAGCAGTCCCTGGGTCGGCGGCACCGGGCGGGTGGCGACTCCACCGTTGGGGGGGGTGCGGACGGCCGCCACGGTCGTGCCGCTCAGTCTATGTGGCGCCCCGCCCCCCGGTCCGAAGGTCCTGGGCGTCCGTGGTGGGGCTCGGGTGGGACGTTGGAGCGACGCCACGCCAGGGGATCGGCGTGGACAGCACCATCGTGCTGGACGGTCGCCCGTGCTCGGCGAGCTGGTCGATCAGGCGCTCGAAGTGCCCCATGGAGGCGACGGCGACGACCAGCACACAACAGGCGTCGCCGGTGACCCGGAACAGCTGGGTGATCTCCGGCCGGCCGCGGGTGGAGTCGTCGCGCAGCAGGCACGTCGGCCCGTAGCACTGCATCCGCACCAACGCCGTCACCGGGAGTCCCGCCTTCGCGGGGTCGACGTGCGCGTGATAGCCGGTGAGGACCCCACGCTGCTCCATGCGGCGGACCCGCTCCGCCACGGCCGGGGAGGAGAGCCGCACCCGCCGGGACAGCTCGTTGAAGGAGAGCCGGGCGTCTCGCTGGAGTTCGGCCATGATGTCGCGATCGACCTGGTCAAGATCTGTGGATTCCATTTGGAAACCCTACCTGGGGTGGGAGTTGTCAATCATGAGGCAATTGTCCTGTTTGTGCGTTCGTAGACCATTTACCGTCGTGGGGGGAGAAGGGATGCTTGAGGTATCCGACGAGGAGGTGTGAAGGATGCCAGTCACGGACCGACAGCGGCGCGACGATGACCCCACCCTGGACTTTCGTGAGGGAACGCCCTACGCGCGCTACGGCGGCATCGACACGCTGCTGAGCCTGCAACACCCGCGTACGGCCCAGCCAGCGGAGACAGGCTTCCTCATCACCACCCAGGTGATGGAGCTGCTGTTCAAGCTCCTGGCGCACGAGTGGACGCAGGCGCGGGACGCACTGGAGGACGACCAGGTACCGACCGCCCTGGCCGCGCTGCGTCGGTCGAGCCGGGCGCAGGAGGTCCTGGTGGACTCCTGGGACCTGTTGGCCGCGCTGACTCCCGGAGAGTTCGCGGCGTTCCGCGACGGACTGGGAGAGGCCTCCGGCGTCCAGTCCGGCACGTATCGGGAACTGGAGTTCCTGCTGGGCAACAAGTCCGCCGCGATGCTTCGCCCACACCGGGACTCGCCCGGAACACTCGCCCGACTGCGGGCCGTCCTCGCTGAGCCAAGTCTGTACGACGCCTCTCTGCGGCTGTTGTCCCGCAGGGGCGTCGCCGTCCCGCATGACCACGTGGCCCGGGACTGGACCCAGCCCTATGAGAGCGACCCAGGCGTGGAGGCCGCGTGGGCCACGGTCTACGCCGAGGAGTCGCCCGACAACGACGCGTCGCAACTCGCCGAACTACTGGTGGACACCGCCGAGCGGGTGACACGCTGGCGGCAGCGCCACCTCCTCGTGGTGCGCCGCTCCCTCGGGGCGAAGCCGGGAACCGGCGGTTCCAGCGGGGTGGAGTGGCTGCGTCGCAACGCCGAGCGCGACGTCTTCCCCGAACTGTGGTCACTGCGGAACACGATGTAACCGGACCTGGAGGCGATGTGAGCGCACAGAGGGACGAGTGTGTCCGTCGGGACGCGGCCGATCCGCTGTCCTCCTTACGGGAGGAGTTCGTCCTGCCCGACGGAGTCATCTATCTGGCCGGAAACTCTCTCGGGGCGTTGCCGCGCTCCGTCCCGGGGCGCGTTGGCGACGTGCTCGAGAAGGAGTGGGGCCAGGGGCTCGTCGGTAGCTGGAACGCCGCCGGCTGGTGGGAGGCACCCCGACGCATCGGCGCCCGTGTCGCCTCCCTCGTCGGAGCGGAGCCGGCCGAGGTGGTGGTCGGCGACGGCACCTCGGCGAACCTGTTCAAAGCGGTCGTCGCCGGGATGCGCCTGCGTCCCGACCGTCGCGCCGTCGTGGGGGAACGGGGGAACTTCCCCACCGATCTCTACATCACCGACGGGGCCTCGGAACTCCTCGGTGTCGAGCATCGCCGCGTGGATCCGACGGTGGAGGGGATCACGAGCGCTCTCGCCGAGGGCGACGTCGGTGCGGTCCTGCTGAGCCACGTCGACTATCGCACCGGCACCCTCCGGGACATGCGCGCGTTGACCGCGTTGGTGCAGGAGCACGACGCGGTGATGATCTGGGACCTCTGCCACAGCGTCGGCGCGGTGCCGCTGGAGCTCTCCCGGTGCAACGTGGACTTCGCCGTCGGGTGCACCTACAAGTACCTGAACGCCGGACCGGGTGCCCCCGCCTTCACCTACGTCGCGACGCGGCACCACGGCACGGCCCGTCAACCGCTCACCGGGTGGCACGGACACGCCGCCCCGTTCTCCGCCGCAGACGCCTACCATCCGGCCCCGGGCGCGAGCGCCTTCCTCAGCGGCTCCCAACCCATCGTCGCCGACGCCGCGCTCGAGGCGAGTCTGGAAGTGTGGGAACAGGTCGACCAGTCGGCCCTCCGCGCGAAGAGTCTCGCCCTCACCGACATCTTCATCGAGGGCGCGCGAGCCGCCGGCTTCGAAGTCCTGACCCCTCTCGACCACGCCCATCGGGGAAGCCAGGTGGCCCTGCGCCACCCCCACGCCTACCCCATCGTGCGCGCCCTCGCGGCCCGAGGCATCGTCGGTGACTTCCGCGAACCCGATGTCCTGCGGTTCGGCTTCGCCGCCCTCTACCTCCGCCACGTCGACGCCTACGACGCGGCCTCCGTTCTGGGAGAGGTCGTTCGCTCCGAAGAGTGGCGCGAAGAACGCTTCCAAGCGCGCTCCACCGTGACCTGAGGCGGTGACCAGGAGGGCGCGGCGGGGAACGTGGCGGGGGCGGCGGCGTCCCACCGCCGGAGGCGGACGTCCCCGGCAACCTTCCGGTACGGCGGTGTGCTGACCATGCGAGTTGGTGACGCTGGCTCTGCTGGAAAAGGTTGGCGGGCCGTCGGCCTTGGTGTGGATGCCTGGCCTTGGCTCGCTGTGTTGCCGATGATGGGTGGCCGATGCGTCATGCGGCCGAGCGTTCCAGGTCAGCTCGATCACCGCTGGCGGGCCTGGTCGATGTTTCTGGCCGCCTGCACCTTGCCAGGGCGCACCAGGAGTCGCCGTGAGCGCCGCGTGGTCACGCTCCGGCACCTGCGCCGGTGGGGCCGGTCCGGATCGCCGGACAGGCCATCGCACACGCCGTCCGCCACGAACCCCGACTCGGCACCCTTTTCCTACACACCGCCCTGGACGGCCAGACTCGCCTGGCCTACACCGAACTACTCACTGACGGGAAGAAACAGACCGGGGTGGGTTCTAGGCACGCGCCGCCGCCTACTTCACCTCAGTCGGCATCACCTTCGAACGCTTCCGGCGCACCTGACCGATGAAGGCCTACAGCCGCCCCGGCCACACCTCAGAAACCCAAGACCGCGAAGCGTTCCCGTCGTGGTCACACCGCTACAACCACTGTGAGTCGTGGGGTGGCTGGTCTGGGACCGGCCGGTCAGAGTAGGCATCGGTCGCTTCGGCTGAGTTCCCCGCGAGCAAGGCGGGTGTGGCCCGCGCGCTCGCCTGGGCCGCCCACAGTACGGCGGCGACCTCGCCGCCCTGTGGGTGATCGAGTGCACCACGACGCTTGGCGCCCAGCTCACACACGCCGTGGCCGGGGCCGGATATGAGGTCCTGGAGGCGTAAGGATCGCCGAGGCCACCTTGCCGCTGGAGGAGGACCAACAGCCGCTGCGCCGCGACCGGTCTGCTGGACAAGGGCGGGATCGGCCCGGTCGCCGCAGAGGTCTGCCTGACCGTCTGATCGCACCATGCCCGGGTTCGCTCAGAGCCACCTTTGCCTGTCCGGCTGGGTGAACCCGATTCCCGCATCGTCGGGCAACACGATCCGTCACCGGCTCAACCGGGAGGCGACAGGCGCCTAAATCGCGCCTCGCACATTGCGACCATCACCCGCGTGACCCACGACCCCGCCACCCGCGATTGCGTGGAACGCCGTCGCGCTGAAGAGCGCACCAGGAAGGAGATTCGACGCTGCCCGCATCCTCGGGGGTGGACACCCAGCTCCGGGCGGTGGGCGCGATTTCCCCTCTGGTGATGGGAAGGGGAGTGCGTAGGATGGGCGTATGGTGCGGCTGCTGATTCTTCTCATCGCCGTCGGGATCGTTGTCTGGGTGGTCGCCACGATCGTCCTTCGGTTCGCACCGGGTGGGCCCCGGCCTCCGGAGGCGGACGGGGACGAGCCGCCCGCGGGGCCCAACGGCGGCTGGGACCCTCCACCGCCAGGTTCGCGCTGACCGTCATCGGTCATCCGGGCCCGAGGACGAGAGAGTCCGCCGTGGATGGGAAGAACCCCACCCATGGAACAGTCCACGTTTGTCCTCCTCCTCGCTGGCTGGTTTGGTTTGCTCTTCGTTCTCTCCCTGATCGTTCGCCGTCAGCGTGTCCGGGACGGTGTCAGACGTGGGAGTTCCCCTTCCTCGGGGGGTGACGGTGGTTCCTCGGGTTCGTGGAGCCCCTTCGGTGGGGACAGCGGCTCGAGTGCCGGTGCCGGTGCCGGTGCCGGTGACGGCGGTGGGGGCGGTGGTGGATCCTAGTCGGTGACCGTTCCGACGCCGACACCTCGCCTCGGCCGTATCTCCCGCCACTCCGGTGGAACGCGGGTGTCCCTCGGCGCATCGGGGATTCTCGCTCTTCGCTCCCTGACACGCTGGCGATGCCGTCGCGGCAGGAGGATACTGCCGGCATGAGTGCGATTCCGATGTGGATTCTTCTCGCCCTCGTGGGCGTGGCCATCCTGTTCGTCGTCGGTGCGGTGGCGTTCGCCCTCGTGCTCGTCACACGACGGAGCAAGGGAGCACCGCGACACGGGGGGTACGGCGCGGCCCCCTACGCGCCGCCCAACCACCAGCGGCGCCCGACGTACGCGGACGGGGGACACGCGGGCTTCGCCGGAACCTCCGGCGCGTCGGTGGACGGTGGGTGGAGCCCCTCCGGTGACGGCGGTGCCTCGGGCAGTGGCGGGTTCGGCGGTGACGGCGGCGGAGGCGGAGCTGGTGATGGCGGTGGTGGAGGCGGGGGTGTGTGACGTTCCCCCGCCCCATGGGGGAGAGGGAACCGAGACGGTTACCGCCGCTCCGTGGTGCCTCCCTCAGAACTCTCCGAGTAGGGCACGTGGGTTCTCCATGTGGTCGGCGACGAACCGCAGGAACCCGCCGGCCACACCGCCGTCACACACCCGATGGTCGAACACCAGGGTCAGCGTCGTCACCGAACGCGGCACGACCTGCTCGCCCTCCCCGGTCTCAACGATCCAGGGCCGCCGGGTGATCCGGCCCATCCCCACCATCGCGGCCTCAGGGTGGTTGATGATCGGCGCGGAGCCGTCGACACCGAACACGCCGTAGTTGTTCACGGTGAAGGTGCCGCCTCGGTATCGGTCCGGCGGGAGTTCACGGGCGCGCGCCGCGCTGACCGTGTCCGCCACGGCGTGGGACAGGTCGCGCGTCGTCATGGTTCCCGCGTCACGCACCACCGGTACCACCAAGCCGTGTTCGGTGTGCGTGGCGACCCCCAGGTGGATCCCCTCGTGTCGCAGGATCTCACCGCCGGACGTGTCGACGGTGGCGTTGAGGACCGGATATCGACGGAGTCCCGCGACGCAGATCCGGGCGAGCAGCCCGAGCACGCTCACCGGGTGGTCGGGTGCCGCAGCGTTGATGGCCGCGCGGGTGGCGAGGAACTCCGTGGCGTCCACGTCGACCCAGACCGTCGCCTCGGGAATCTCCTGCCGGGACCGGGCGAGGTGCTCGGCCATGGTGCGCCGCGCGCCCCGCAGCGGGATCCGATGGACCGCTTCGTCCACGGTCCGCGCGTCCGGGCCCGGGGCGGAGCTGGCGCCATTGACAGCTCCGACCCGGGCCGCGATGGCCGCCTCCACGTCTCGACGCAGGACGAGCCCGCCCTCACCCGTGCCAGCCAGGGTGGTCGCGTCGATGCCGTGTTCGCGGGCGATCCTGCGCACGAGCGGCGAGACCACCGCGACGCGGCCGGTCGCCACCGTCGTGGACGGCCCGTGACCGTCGGACGGCACCACGGGCACTCGTGAGGCCTGGACTGGGACGTCGCCCCGGCCGGCGGTGGAGCCGGTCCGCCGGCGCGTGCCGTAGCCCACCAGCACCGGGCCGGACCCCTCCTCGTCGTCGGTGTCCGAGCTGGACGTGGCCGCGTCCTCGGTGATGGTGATCAGGGGTGAGCCAACCGGCACGACCGTGCCCGCGGGGGCGTGCAGCCGGGTCACGGTCCCGGCGTACGGGCACGGAACGACCACGGAGGTCTTGGCGGTCTCCACCTCCACAACGGGCGCGTCGACGGCCACGGCGTCACCCTCGTCGACCAGCCACCGTAGGATCTCCGCCTCGGTGAGCCCCTCTCCCAGGTCCGGAAGGGCGAAGTCCCGTCCCGTCACGACGCACCCCCGGTCGAGCCGGCGGTGTGGGCGACGCCCGCGGAGACCGCAGCCCGATCCTCGCCGTCGGTGGCGGTCCACGCGGACTCCCACTGCAGGCGGCGTACCGCGTCCAGGACTCGCTCCGCCGACGGCAGGTGCAGATCCTCCAGTTTGGGCGGCGGGTAGGGGATGTCCAGACCACACACCCGCAGGACCGGGGCCTCGAGATAGTGGAAACACTGCTCCGACACCCGGGCCGCGACCTCCGCGCCGTACCCCACGAAGCCCTGCGCCTCGTGGACGACGATCGCGCGCCCCGTACGACGTACGGACTCCGTCACCGTCTCGTCGTCGAACGGAGCGAGGCTGCGTAGGTCCAGCACCTCAGCGGAGTAGCCGTCCTCCGCGGCCAGGGCGGCGCCTTCCTCCGCGATCTCGACTGTCGCGCCGTAGGCGATCAGGGTCAGGTCGGTGCCCTCGCGGCGGCGCGCCGCGCGGTCCAGCGCGGCTCCGGGATCGGTGGTGTTCACCGGTCCCTTGCTCCAGTACAGGCGCTTGGGCTCGAGGAAGATGACCGGGTCGGGGCTGGCGATCGATTCCCGCAGCATCGTGTAGGCGTCGGCGGGCGTGGAGGGGCTGACGACGCGCAGGCCCGGGGTGTGGGCGTAGTAGGCCTCGGACGCGTCCGCGTGGTGCTCCACCCCGCCAATGCCGCCTCCGTACGGAATCCTGACGACCACCGGCATGGACACCGCGCCGCGAGTCCGATTGCGGAGCTTGGCGAGGTGCGACACCACCTGCTGGAAGGCGGGGTAGGCGAACGCGTCGAACTGCATCTCGACGACGGGCCGGAGGCCGTTCATCGCCATGCCGATCGCGGTGCCCAGGATTCCGGCCTCGGCCAACGGAGAGTCGAAGCACCGCTCCTCACCGAACTCCTCGGTGAGTCCGTCGGTGATGCGGAACACGCCGCCGAGGATCCCCACGTCCTCCCCATAGACCACGACGTCGGGGTCCGCGCGCATGGCGTCGCCGAGCGCTCGGTTGAGCGCCGCCGCCATGGTCAGGGTCTCGCTCATCGCCGGACCTTTCCTACCCGCGCCACCCGCTGCCGCTGCGCTTGGAGCAGGGGCGTGGGGGTGGCGTACACGTTCGCGAAGAGGTCGGCGGGGTCGAGCTCGTCGTCATCGGCCATGCGCTGGCGCAGGGTGTCGGCCAGGAGTTCGGCGTCGGTGTCGATGCGGGCGCGGACCTCGTCGTCCAGGTGGCCTTCGGCGCGCAGGAGAGTCTCCAGTCGTTCGATGGGGTCGCGGGAGCGCCAGTAGTCGACCTCTCCCTGGTCCCGGTAGCGGTGAGCGGGGTCGGCGTTGGTGTGGGGCTCCATCCGGTAGGTGCGGGCCTCGATCAGCGCGGGGCCGCCGCCCGCGCGTGCCTCCCGTAGGGCGTGCGCGACGGTCGAGTACACGGCGGCGGCGTCGTTACCGTCGACGTGGTAGGCGTTCATGCCGTATCCGACGCCCTTGTGCGCGAGGGTCGGCGCCTTCGACTGCTTGCTGACCGGCACACTGATCGCCCAGTGGTTGTTCTGCACGAGGAAGACGACGGGGGCGTTCCACATCGCGGCGTAGTTGTAGGCCTCGTGCGCCTCGCCCTCGCTGGTGGCCCCGTCGCCCATGAGGACGAGTGCCGCCGTGGTCGCCGTGCTGCCCTCCTCGCCACGCTTGCGACGGGCGGCGTAGGTCAACCCCACCGCGTGGGAGGCGTTGGTGGCCAGCGGTGTGCACTGCGGGGCGCATCGGTGGGCGTGCGGGTCGTACCCGCAGTGCCAGTTCCCGCGCAGCAGCGTGAGGACCTCCACGGGGCCGATTCCGTGCGTGACCGCGGCGACGCTGTCACGATAGGTCGGGAACAGCCAGTCGTGGTCGGACAGGGCCAACACCCCGCCGACCTGGCACGCCTCCTGTCCCATCGATGACGGATACACGGCGAGACGTCCCTGTCGGGCGAGGGTGCTGGCTTGGAGGTCGAACCGTCGTCCGATCACCATCGCCCGGAACAGCGCCCCCAGCGTCTCGGGAGGGGGAGGAGAGAAGCTGGAGTCGCTGACCCGTGTGCCGTCGTGATCCACGAGAGTGACCGGTCGCGACGACGGAAGCGGCGGGTCCGCGACGACCTCTGGTGGGGCGAGTCGCGTTGTCCGGGGCACGGCGCGCGGGCCGTTCGTACGCTCCATGTCTTGAATATGAGCCAAATTCTCCCATAGTGTCGATAAGATCCTGCGAACACTGGACGATTGATCAATTCCATGCCACTTAGGGGCAACATGTCTGGAATGTCCAGTAAGTGGACGGCGTGGGGAGAGACAGATGGCTAGTGCCCTCGATGCGGTCGACCGCCGGATCATCGACCTCCTGTGCGAGGACGGACGCATGTCCATCCGGGCCCTCGCCGACAGGGTGCACGTTTCCCGAGCGAACGCCTACGCCCGCCTCAACCGGCTCCGTGACGACGGTGTCATCACCGGATTCACCGCTGTGGTCGATCCGGAGCGCTACGGCCTGGGCCTCGCCGCCTATGTCTCCCTTCGTATCGAACAGCATTCCTGGGAACGGTTCCGCAACTACCTCCGCGACATTCCCGAGGTCGACCACGCGGCACTCGTGTCTGGCGATGTGGATCTCCTTCTCCGCGTTCGGGTCACCGACGCCGCGGCACTGCGCACTTTCGTTCTGGAACGCCTCCAACGAATTCCCGAAGTGAAGTCGACCCAGACGATGTTCATTCTGGACGAACCCGCGCTGCGTGGATCGCGAGCGGAAAGCGACGAGCCCTGAACCCGAAGCGGCGCGGAACCCGCGACGCGCAACTAACGTTTCCCCGCCCGCGACCACGTAGCATGCCGGAGAGTATCGACGTGATCATCGGTGAGGGGGAACGGTGCCGGCGCGAGACGGGGGGCGTGGCCCCGGCGGGCGGGAACGACACGGCGGAGGCCGGGACGGGCACGGCGGCGGGCGCCGGGGATCCCGCCCCGAACCGGAACGGATCCAGGGACGCAGGGACGAGGCGCGACTGCGCGACGAACTGCGCCGCATGGACGGTGGCCCCTACGGGCGCTACAAGTCGCTGGTGGGGGACTGGGACTTCGGCGAGTTCACCGTCAGCGTCGACAAGGTCCAGGCCGACCCCTTCGCACCCCCGACCCGGATCTCGGTGTGGGTTCCGGCCGACGTCGCCGAGCTGCCCGTCGACGCCTGGCGGACGCCCGTGCGGCGCCGGGCCACCGCCGACTATCTCATCCGCCGCGCACACCGGGAACTGAAGGGGGCCCGTCTCCGCATCGACGCCGGGGGCCAGCAGGTCATCGACCGGGCATCCGGCCAGATCGTGGACGGGGGGATCCGCCTACGCCTGGGCATCGAGCTGCCGGGCCACGGGCGCCGCATCGACGGACGGGCCGCCGAGCGGGAGCTGTGCGACCGACTCCCCGAGGCGGTGGAATCCCTGCTGTGGTCGTCCCTGCGCGAGGACGGCAAGGTCGAGGAGGCCGTCGCCTTCGCCGACACGGTGGAGGACGCGACGTCATTGCGGGCCCAACTGCCCGAGCTCGGCCTCGTCGCGTTCGTCGCTGACGGGTCCGTCCTGCCGCGCCGCAGCGGCGTGAGCGACGAGCCCATGCGGGCCAACGGCGGCGCGCCGGTCCCCTTCGACTCGCCGTCGTCCCTGCGCGTCACCGTGCGCGTCCCCCACCGGGGCGAGGTCACCGGCCTCGGCGTCCCCGAGGGCATCACCCTGATCGTGGGCGGCGGATTCCACGGCAAGTCCACTCTGCTGCACAGCCTGGAACGCGGCGTGTACGACCACGTCCCCGGTGACGGCCGGGAACTTGTGGTGACGCGGGAGAGCGCCGTCAAGATCCGTGCCGAGGAGGGGCGCCGCGTCGAACGAGCCGATGTCAGCGCCTTCGTCGGCGCCCTGCCGACCGGTGCCGACACCGCGGACTTCTCCACCGACAACGCCTCCGGATCCACGTCCCAGGCCACCAACATCGTCGAGGCACTGGAAGCGGGCGCGGGTGTCCTGCTCGTCGACGAGGACTCCACCGCGACCAACCTCATGATCCGCGACGCCCGGATGCAACGCCTCGTGCACGGTGACCGGGAACCACTTACACCGTTCGTGGACCTCGTCCGCCCCCTACGCGAGGGACACGGGGTGTCGACCGTGCTGGTGATGGGCGGGAGCGGCGACTACTTCGACGTGGCCGACCACGTGATCATGCTGGACGGGTACCACCCCTTCGACGTCACCCAGGCGGCCCGCGCGTTGGCCCAACCGCGGGAGGACTCCCCGTTCCCTGCGCCCGCGCACCGTGTCGTCGACCCCGGCAGCGTCGACGCCACCGCCCGTGGGCGCAGCCGGATCAAACGTCGCGACATGGACGTACTCACCTTCGGTGAGCACGACATCGACGTTCGGCACCTGACTCAGCTCGTCGACCCGAGCCAGGTCATCGGCATCGGCCTCGCCCTGCGGTCCCTGGCGGAACGGGGGCACCTCGACGGCGAACGCGACCTCGCTTCGGCCTTGGACACACTCGAGAGGGCGCTCCTCGACAAGGGCCTCCCCGAGCTGGCCGGCGGCTACGTCGGTGACTACGCTCTCCCGCGGCGCTACGAGGTCGCGGCCGCGTTGAACCGGTTGCGTTCGCTGCGCGTACACCGGTTGCGGCGACCAGGCTAGGGCTCTGGCGACAGCCCGGATCGGTATCCTTGAGCGGATCGACAGCAGTGGATGAACGGAGAAGACCCTCGGTGCGAGATCCAGCGGACCTCTACGAACTTCGGACGGATCTGCCCGAGCTGACTGATCCGGTCATGCTCGTGAGTCTCGACGGGTTCATCGACGCCGGCGGCGCGGCCAAACAGGTCGTCACCCGGCTGTTCGAGGACACCGAGTACGAGCGCCTCGCGACGTTCGACGTCGACACGCTGATCGACTTCCGCTCCCGGCGCCCGGTCATGGACTTCGCCGACAAGTCCTGGGTGTCCTACGACGACCCCACCCTCGGCGTTTACCTGATGCGCGACGTCGAGGAGGCACCGTTCCTCCTCCTACACGGCCCCGAGCCGGACCGGGACTGGGAGGCCTTCGTTCGGGCCGTCCAGGACATCGGGGAGAAGCTGTCGGTGCGCCTCAGCGTCGGCTTCCACGGCGTACCCATGGCCGTCCCCCACACGCGACCGAGCACCGTCACCGCCCACTCCACCCGAACCGAGCTCGTCGAGGAACACACGTCCTGGATGGGCAAGATCCAGGTTCCCGGGAGCGCCGCGGCGCTGTTGGAGTACCGGATGGGACAGTCCGGGAAGGACTTCGTCGGCTACGCGGTGCACGTCCCGAGCTATCTCGCACAGTCGGAGTACCCGCGCGCGGCGCTCAAGGCCGTCGAGTGCGTCACCGAGGCCACCGGCCTGCAGCTTCCCACTCAGGTGCTGCGGGAAGAGGCCGAGCGAACCGACGCGGAGATCGAACGTCAGGTCGCCGACTCCGAGGAGATCCAGCGGGTCGTGCACGATCTGGAGGAACAGTACGACGAGTACCTCGCCGCCCGGGACAACCTCAACGGCGACGCAGAACTCTACACCGAGGGGTCACTCCCGACGGCCGACGAGCTCGGTGCTGTCTTCGAACAGTTCCTCGCCGACCGTGATCCCGGCGACGAAAGCTGAGCACCCCTTATGGTGTACGACGTTGTCTTCCGATCGTTGCTGCGCCGGCTGGACGCCGAGGGCGCGCACCGCGCGGCCTTCGCCGCCCTGAACCGCGCGGCGGCCCTGCCCGGAGCGGAGGGTGGGGCCCGTCGGGTCCTCGGTCCCTCCGCCACGGCGCGTCCCGTGCGCGCGCTCGGCCTGGACTTCCCCGGCCGCCTCGGGCTCGCCGCCGGGTTCGACAAGAACGCCGAGGGCCTGCCCGCGTTGGCGGCGTTGGGCTTCTCCTTCGTTGAGGTGGGTACGGTCACGGCCCAGCCCCAGCCGGGAAACCCGCGGCCGCGCCTGTTCCGGCTGGTCGACGACCGAGCCCTCGTCAACCGGATGGGCTTCAACAACGACGGCGCGGAGGTCGTGGCCGCACGCCTCCGCCGATTCCGCCTGATCGAGCATCCGCCGATGGTCGTCGGCGTCAACATCGGAAAGACCAAGGCGGTCCCCGACGAGGAGGCGATCGACGACTACGTCACCAGCGCGCGGCTGTTCGCCACCCTGGCCGACTACCTCGTCGTCAACGTCAGCTCGCCCAACACCCCCGGACTGCGTGACCTCCAGGCCGTGGACCGACTCCGACCGCTGCTGGTCGCGGTCCGAGAGGCGTTGGACGGCGCGGGTGGGGCCGAGGTGCCGCTGCTGGTGAAGATCGCGCCGGACCTCGCCGACGACGACGTGGACGCCGTGGCCGACCTCGCCATCGAGCTCGGTCTGCACGGGATCATCGCCACCAACACCACCATCAGCCGCGAGGGCCTGCGGTCCTCGCAGGAGACCATCGAAGCGGTCGGAGCCGGTGGACTCTCGGGCGCCCCGCTGGCGGCCCGATCCACCGAGGTGCTGAGGCGCCTGCGGGAACGGGCGGGCGCCGGCCTCACGCTGGTCGCCGCCGGCGGAATCGAGACACCCCGCCAGGCCTGGGAGCGTGTCGCCGCGGGTGCGACCCTCGTCCAGGCCTACAGCGGGTTCATCTACGGAGGACCACTGTGGCCCCGCCGGATGAACCGTGGGCTGGAGAGGCTGACCCGCTCTCGGGGCGGGAGCGACGCCTGAGGCCTCAGGCGTCGTCGTCGCTCTCATAGACCTCGCCGGGTTCGGTGTCGCCGAGGAGCTGGGTCACCGTCACCAACTGGTAGTCCTCCTCCAGCGCCTCGAGGATGTCCGGCATCGCGTCGATGGTCGTGGAGTGGATGTCGTGGAAGAGGATGATCCCGCCCGGGTGAGCCCCGGAGATCGCGCGGTCGGACACAACCGAGGCGTCCTTGTCCTTCCAGTCCAGCGTGTCCACACTCCACATGATCTCCGCCATGCCCGCGTCGGCCATCACCGACTGGACGGCGGCGTTCGACGCCCCGTACGGCGGACGCATGATGTGTGGCGTGTACCCGGTCTCCCGACGGATGATCGCCTGCAGCGGTTCGGTCTCGTCCACCACGCCGCTGTCGGACAGCGAGGGGAGCTGCGGGTGAGTCATCGTGTGGTTGCCCAGCTCGTGACCCTCGGCGTAGATACGACGCAGCGTCTCATGGTCGTTGTCGGCGGGACCACCGGTCACGAAGAACGTGGCCTTGGCGTCGTGGTCGTCCAACATGTCGAGCAGTTCGCCCGTCCGCTCCCCGGGGCCGTCGTCGAACGTCAGCGCGAGACAGTCGACGTCCTCGTCCGAACAGTCCAGCGCGTCGTCCGCGGGAGGGATCATCCCCGGCGGTTCCCTCAGGTCGGCCGGCTCCTCCGGCGGTTGGGCGATGTCGACGGTCTGCGGTGGGCTCGTCGCGGCGTCCAGGGCGCGACGCCCCAGGTCGGAGAGGAGTGGCTCAGCGTCGGCGCGGTCGACCACGGCGTGGATCCGTCCCGCGTCGGGATCGGCGATCAGGCCTTCGTCGAACTCCGCCACGAGGTCGCCCGCGGCGTTGAACCCGAGTGAGTCGAAGGTCCGCGCGATCGGCCACACGAGGTCGGGATCGGCGCCGTCGTCACCCTCCTCGGCGGTGGCCTCCTCCGTGACCAGGGTCGCCAGTCGTTCCAACGCCGCGTAGTTGCCGATCAGCTCGGTGGAGTCGGCCGTGTTGCCCGACACCGCGTCGTACCAGAAGGTCTCGAACGCGGAACGCTCCCCGTCGGAGTCCTTCTCCACCGTGTGCAGGCGAACCCCGACGACCTCCGTGGACACCGCGGTCAGTGCCCACTCCACGTCGATGCTCTCGGCCCCCGGCACGGCGGCGACGAAGTCGTCCACGATCCGTTCGGTTATGTCCTCCAGCTCGGAGACGAGTGGCTCGGCGTGGGGAAGCTCCGGTACGGCGGTTTCCACCGTGACCCCGGACACGGACTCGCTGGTGGTCAGCTCGCCGACCTCTCCGAGCACCGCGGGGTCGACCACGGTGAACTCGTCCCGAGGACCCTGCGCGGCGTCACCGTCGTTGGTCTCCTCGGGGGTCGGCTCGTCATCCGGCGTCTCCGGGGAACACGCTGCGGCCACCAATACGGCGGCGAGCGCGGCGGAGAGCAGTGCCCATGGTCGAAGAGGAACGGCGGACGTACGGACACGGCGGAACGAGGATGACGAACTCACAGACATGCACGGCTCACTTGGCTATGCGCGGGCGGACCAGAGGGGCGCGGGGCAACGCGTGGCGAATGAACGCATCAAGCCTAGTGCAGTCACGTTCCGTTCGGAACGCATGTCTGCGCGTGGCGTGCTCTTTCCCGGTGGTCCAGGCGTCGTTCACCCCGTCGCGACTACCGCCTGGGCCTCCGGCCGGAAGGGGGATACCCGGCGCAGGTGTGGGAACATGTGGGCCACGGGCGTGACGGCGTGAGGGAACGGGATGCGAGATCGGTGGAGGGCGGTTGGCGCGCTGACCGCCATCTCCTGCCTGACTGTCGCGAGCTGCGACGGCGATGTCGGCGACGAGAACCAGGGACCCCAGCAGGTCGAGGTGTACTCGTGGGGGAGTTCCGAATCGCAGCGCCTCGCGTTCGACGATCTCAGCGCGGAGTTCGAGGAGAACCACCCCGACCTCCAGGTCGTCAACCCCGCCGAGGAGATGGAGTCCCGTGACCAGGCGCAGAGCATCCTGGAGTCCCGCCTGTCCCAGGGGGACCCGCCGGCGGCCTTCCAATCGCGCGCGGGCGCGGGCCTGTCGGACTACGTCGAGGACGGTTACGTCGCCCCACTGGACGACGTCTACGACGCCACCAGCCTGGCCGACGCCCTCCCCGAGGAGCTCGTCGAGCAGCTCGCCTACCGGGGGACCGTCGGCGAGGACCAGGAACCTGACGGTGACGAGGAGTCGGGCAACGGTGACGAACCCGTCCCCGACGCCGAGGACGGCCCGTTCTACACCGTCCCGGTGAGCATCCGCCGCTCCAACCTGCTTTGGTACAACCCGGACGTGCTCGAGGACGCGGGCGTACGCGGCGCCGTGACCACGCTCGGGGACTTCCTCGACGCACTGGAGGCAGTGGAGGAGGAGACCAACGCCGTACCCCTCGCCCTCGGACCCGGGTGGACCGTCGACCATCTCCTGGAGAACATGCTGCTGGCGTCGCTGGGAGCCGAGGAGTACAACGAGCTCTGGGGCCCGACCGCCGACTGGACCACAACGGAGGTCGAGGAGGCCCTCGACGTGTTCTCCGAGGTCCTGGAGCACACCGAGCAGATCGACGAGGATCAGGGCTGGCAGGGCGCGGCCGAGGCGGTGGCCGACGGCTCCGCCGCGTTCTTCGTGATGGGTGACTGGGCCGTGGCCCACTACGAGGAGATGGGCCTGGTCCCGCGGGAGGACTACGGCTGGGTCCCCACGCCCGGGACCGAGGGGGTCTACCTGTGGCTGGCGGACGGGTTCTCCCGGCCGGCCGGCGCGGGCGACGGCAGCGGCGACGCCGACGCGTGGCTTGAGTTCGCCGCCAGTCGGGAAGGGCAGGACGTCATCAACCCCGCCGTGGGGGCGATCCCGGCCCGAACCGACGCCGACCTCGAGGCCTACACCGAGAGCGAGTACCTGAGCTGGGCCCTC
Source organism: Spiractinospora alimapuensis (assembly GCF_018437505.1). Lineage (NCBI taxonomy): Bacteria > Bacillati > Actinomycetota > Actinomycetes > Streptosporangiales > Nocardiopsidaceae > Spiractinospora > Spiractinospora alimapuensis. The sequence goes on from NZ_CP072467.1 coordinate 5,498,055, forward strand.
GCGCAGTGGCAGGAGGCGGAACTGGCCGGTTCGTTCTGGCACGGGGCCAGCGCCAGCGTCACCTGGAGGGAGGGTGTGGACTCCGCGCTGCGCACTTACCTGCGCGATGAGGACATCGCCGCGTTCCAGGACGAACTGGAGGCCCAGGCCCGGGACGCCAGCGCCCACCTCATCGACGCCCCCGCCGAGGACTGAGGTCCCACCGCGAACACGCGGCCGAACCATGTCGCCCCGGTCGCGAGCGGGACCGCGGCCCCGCGCCCCGTGCCCCCCAGTCCGGCGGACTGCGAAGACGGTCGCGAGCCGCGGTGGAGCGGGGATCGCGCTCGCGCCGCCGTCGGGGCGACTCGGTGGTGTGTCTTGAACCGCTGCGTGTCTTCTTGGGCGTTGTGGGGTGCGCTGGGGCTCGCGCGACCGCCGGGGCGACGGTCGCTGTGTCGATCGTTTCGGACAGCCAACCAGGATGCCCGTCGTGGATCCGTCGTATGAGCCGATGCCCGAGCCCCTCCTGGGGGCGCAATCCGCGAAGTCGCCCCAGGAGGGCGGAAGGCCGCTCCCTGAGTGCCCCACCGGGGTGACCGTCACCAACCTCACTGGGCGGTTCATCTGATCCCCGCGCCGCGTGGGCGAGCGCGGTGCGCTCCACACCGCTTCCACCGGGTGGAGGTGCGGTGCGCCTCGGCATCCCGAGTTCCGTCGGCACGGCGTGGGTGACCCGGCCACCGGTCCCCGGACACGCGGTGAACCAGCCGGGGCGGACAGCGCGACGGCCGCGGTCGAGGGACTCGAGTCTCCCGACCGCGGCCGTCGTCCCTCGGTGCTAGCCGAGGTTGTTGATCGCGCTCGCGCCGACGTCGGGCATCAGGTCACTGATGTCGCCGTACTCCAGCGGAGCGGACTCGTCACCGTTGATCCAGTCCGGGTAGACCCGCAGCTCGGCGGTGACGAGCATGTTGTCCTGGCGGGCGATCAGGGAGGCGGTCGACACCTCGCCCAGCGCGCCGTCGTTGGTGGAGAACACCAAATTCGCCTCGTCGCCGAGCTCGATCTCGTTGTTCTCGTGCACCGTGACGTCGATGATGTCGCTGTCCTCGTCCGTCATCCACTCCAGCTCACGCTCGAAGTCCGAGCCAGCCGCCTCCACGGAGTCCGAGGCGCTGTAGGGGAGCTGGTAGTTGACGTCCAGGGTGCCGGTGAATCCCTCCACCTCGATGTCCCAGCTACAACGCGCGGTGTTGTCGGTCGAGCTGGTCCGTGTCTGCTGGGCGGAGAGGGCGTCCACCTGGTCGTCGCCCAGGGCGAGGCACTCGTCCTCGGGCAGACCGTGCGGTGCCTCGCCGACCTCGGTCTCGATCGGGTCGTCGTCCTTGTCGTCGGTGTCGTCGGACTCCTCGGACTCCTCCGCGGCGGCGTCCGGGGGCGGAGGGGGAGCGTCGGTGTCGCCGGAGTCGTCGCCCGAGCGGAGTAGCATCACCAACACCACCACGATCAGCGCGATGATGACCACGCCACCGACGATGACGAGGATGAGGCCGAGGTTGCTCTTCGATGGAGGGGACCCCGGCATCTCCGCGCCCGAGCCCGGGTACGGGGGCTGCCCCGGCGGCGGCGGATACTGCGGGGCGCCGGCTGGGGTGTGCGCGTAGTGATCACCCGGAGGCGGGGGAGGGGCTCCGTACTGTGGCGCCCCGTACTGGGGGCCTCCGGAGGGCTGTCCCGGTGGGGGCCCGGGTGGCCCGGACGGAGGCTGTCCTCCCACCTGCCACGAGGGTGGCGGCTGCATGTGGGGTCCGTTGTCGCTCATTAGGTTCCTGGCTCTCCTCGCGCCCGGTACCACCGAGCATGCAGGTGCGAGTGGCGCGGTTATGGTTCGGTGCGGCCCGGCCTCGAGAGGCCGTGAGTTGATCGGGGCTTTGGGGGAAAGATACACCGTCGCCCGGTTGCCACCAGCATGCACCCGGTGTCTTTACCCGGCGAAACGGCCTTCAGCGCGGACGGTCGCCGCGAATTCCTCGGGGTCAGAGCGTGTGTCTGTCCACATCCGGCAGTTCGCGCGGGCAAACTATACACTCTGTACGGTTCTGTTCTGCTCTGTGGAGGCGGCCGGAGTCATGACCTCTCAGCCACGTAGAGGACCACTCGCCTGGATCGTGTTCGTTGTCGCGATCCTGGCCGCGCTCGTGTTGATCGGCGGCTGTGTCGCGGTCGCGTACGGGGACGCGTTCGCGTTGATGTGACGTCCCCGGGGCGCGGCGGTTTACCGCCGCGCCGCACACGGCGACATTCCGGCGTCCGCCCCGAGCGGTCGCCGCCGTGCCGCGGCAGCCACCAGCGGGCGTCACCACATGGAGATGTGCACGTGGTCGAAGTGGTTCTCGGTGATGCTGCCGCGGTCGGCCATGTCGCGCCAGTCGGTGTCGCCGCGCCGCTGGTCCCAGATCTGTTGGCGGTAGATGACGTACATGATGCCCAGTCGGTCGGCGTTCTCGCGCGCCCACTCCGAGATCTCCCAGCCGCGGTCGATCTCGTCCTGCGGCGGCATGTCTCCGTCGTTGGTCATCATGAAGTCGCAGGCGCGGCCCTTGGGGTGCTCCCCGACGAAACCGCCGTTGTGCGGGCGGTAGCAGCCCACCCCGGGGCCCTCGTCGAACTCCTCGATGATGAGCTCGCGCATCTGTTCCGTGCGCGGAGTGAGGTTGTACCGGCCCCCCATCTCCTGTTCGGGATGGTCGGCGATCAGCTCCTGGACCTCCTCGCGGCGGTCGCGTAGACCCGAGAGGTCCTCGTCGGCCTCCGCGAGCGTGGCCTCGGCCTCGTCCTGCGCCGCCCGGTACTCCTCGATCGCCTCGGTGTGCTGGTCGATGCGGTCGGAGTTGGTCGTCGTCAGGTGGTGGACGTAGCGAGCCCGCTCGGCCAGCTCCTCGGCGTCCTCGGCCACGAAGACATCGAGGGCCGGGTCCACCCCGCCGTTGACGTAGCTGGTGACCGCGATCGTGCGTACGGCGTCCCGGGCCTCCTCCAACGCCTCCTCGCTCTCCTCCGCGCGTTCCTCGGCGTCCTCGGCGGCCTGGATCACGCCCTCGAGATCCCGCAGTTCGCCTCGGTACTCCTCGCCCAGCTCGTCGGCCTCGTCCTTCAGGGACTGGAGGTTCTGCGGCTCGGCGGGAACCATCGTGACGGCCGACACCGGGGCCGCGGGGACCGCGATGAACGTGACGAGGGCCGACGCGCCCAGAAGTCGCGCCCACCACTCCAGGAGGCGCGGACGCGAGGACGACGGGACGAGGGGGTCGGCGAAGTCCAGTCGCCGCTGCGTACCTCCGCGGCGGGCGGTCTTCACGAGTGCTTGCTCCTCGGGAGGGGACGGGACACGGGGGCGGGACGGATCCCCGTCAGCGACATGTGAGTTTAGGCGGTCCGGCCCGATCGCACCGCAGAACTCGCCTTAACGGCGACACTCCCGGCGGCGCGAACTGGGCGGAATCGCCGACACGCTCGGGGCGAACGCCAGGTCACGGTCAGGTTACGCACCTCCTGCGTGTGATCGAGGTAACAGTTCTGTTTCGTCGTCGAGTCGGGGGATTGACGCGGGACCGTTGGCCCGGCTTTGCTTTTGGGAGCGCTCCCATGATGGCGAGAGGCGCTGTGCTTCACACGAACGACCACGAGCACGGCACCCCTCAACACGCGGCCTTTCGAGCGGCAGCGCCGAAGGCATACGGGGGACGGGACGCGACCGAGGGGATTCGTCGAGTCAGCGGGTCGAACGGATGGTTCGCCCGAGAAGGGGTCGCAGATGTGGAAGATGACGAGTCGTGGGAGGGCGTCCGTGGCGCTGGTCGGCAGCGCCGCGGTTCTGGCCGTCTCGGGATGTAGTGGTGACACGGAGACCGACGGCGAGGTCGAACTGGTCCTGGAGACATTCGGGACGTTCGGCTATGACGCCGTGATCGAGGAGTTCGAGGAAGAGACCGGCTACACGGTGGACCATCGGGTCTACGGCGAGCAGCCCGACTTCGCCGAGGCGCTGGAACAGAACATCGCCGCGGGCAGTGGGGCCGGCGACGTGGTGGCGCTGGAAGAGGCCCACATCGTTCAGATGCTGGAACAGGGCGAGGCCTTCGTTGACCTGAACGACTTCGGTGCCGGGGACATGGAGGACCAGTTCCTCGACTGGAAGTGGGAGCTGGGGCAAACAACCGACGGACAACTGGTTGGTCTGGGAACCGACGTCGGGAGCCTCGCGATCTGTTACCGGTGGGACCTCTTCGAGGAAGCGGGGCTGCCCACCGACCGCGAGGAGGTGGGAGAGCTCTGGCCGGAGTGGGAGGACTATCTCTCCGCCGGCCAGGAGTTCCGTGACGCCGACACCGATGCCGCCTTCGTCGCCGACGTCGGTGAGGTCTACACCGCCATCACGCGCCAGGCGGGTGGCGAGATCTACTTCGCGGAGGCCGACGACGAGCTCATCGTCGCCGACAACCCGGTGGTGCGGGACGCGTTCGACTTCTCCGTCGAGCTGGTGGACGAGGACCTCTCCGCCGGTCTCGACACCTTCACCGACGACTGGACCGCCGCGATCCAGGCGGGCACGTTCGCGACCATGCCCTGTCCAGCCTGGATGCTCGGACAGGTCGAGGACTCCGCCGGTGAGGACGGCGAGGGCCTGTGGGACGTGGCCGACGTCCCTGGCGACGGTGGGAACTGGGGCGGCTCGTGGCTCGCGGTTCCAGAACAGAGTGAGAACCCCGAGGCGGCGGCCGAGCTCGCGATGTTCCTCGCCGGACCCGAGGGGCAGCTGAACGCGTGGGAGGAGGCCAACAACCTGCCCTCCAACCTGGAGGTCCTGGAATCCGACGAGGTGCAGGACACCGTCCGCGAGTACTTCAACGACGCGCCCACCGGCGAGATTTTCGCCTCCGTGGCAGCGGACCTCCAGCCCTATTACATGGGACCCGGCCACGTGGCGGTGCACGAGGACGCGACGAACCCGATCGACGAGATGCAGCGTGGCGGAATCTCGGCCGATGACGCCTGGGACCAGTTGATCGAAGGGGCCGAACGAGCGGCCCGATAGCGGTGGGGCGCCGTCAGCGCGGCGGCGCCGATGGTGTGGCGGGCCGACCCCGGCGATCCCACGGGATCCGTCTCCTGCGACCGCCGGCCGGCCCGTCCACCCACGCCATGAGGAGCAATAGATCGTGAAAGCTGTGAAGAGCGGAAACACGTCCAGGGGAGCCACCCGGGACACCTCTACCGCCACGAGAGCCTCAGCGGCCCACGACGACCGCCGCGAGCGTCGGGCGATCTTCTTCGGGAAACTCGATGGGAAATTCGCCCCCTACCTGTTCATCGCGCCGTTCTTCATCATCTTCGGCGTCTTCAACCTGTTCCCCACCGCGTTCATGTTCCACGTGTCACTGCACGACTGGAGCATGATCGGCGGCAATGGGGGCTTCGTCGGTTGGGCGAACTACGCGTTCCTGCTCACCGACACGAAGTTCTGGAACGCTCTGCTGAATACGCTCGCGATCTTCGTCATCGCGGTGGTTCCGCAGCTGCTACTCGCACTGCTCCTGGCCGACGTCCTGAACCGGCGGATCCGGTTCCAGGGGTTCTTCCGGGTGGCGACGATCCTGCCCTACGTCACGTCCATCGCGGCGATGGCGATCGTCTTCGGTCAGCTCTTCGGTCGCGACTTCGGGCTCATCAACCTGGCGTTGGACACCATCGGGATCGACCCGATCGACTGGCGGTCCAACCGTTTCGCCTCCTGGGTGGCCCTGGCGGTCATGGTCGATTGGCGCTGGCTTGGCTTCAACACGCTGATCTATCTCGCCGCCATGCAGACCATCCCCCGGGATCTGTACGAGTCGGCCTCCATCGACGGCGCGTCCCGCCTGCGCCAGTTCTGGCAGATCACGATCCCCATGGTGCGGCCCACCGTGCTGTTCACGGTCATCATCTCCACCATCGGACAGATGCAGCTCTTCACCGAGCCCGTCATCTTCTCTGCGGACTACTCGGGCGGGAACCAGAACCAGTTCCAGACGGTGGCGATGCTCATGTTCGACGAGGCCCGCCGCCTCGACAACTTCGGCTACGGAGCCGCGATCGCCTGGGTCATCTTCCTGCTGATCGTGGTCTTCTCCCTGATCAACGTGTTGTTCGTCAGCCGCATCCGAGGCGCGAGCTGAGTGACGAGGAAGAGAACGCTCATGACCTCTACTTCGGTCCCGCGGGCGCGGGCGGAGACGTCCACACAGAGACGGAGGAACTCCGTCCGCCGGCGTATGGTGTCCAGCGGCCCCAACCGTCCGGCCGGTCCCGTGACCTACGTGGCCCTGTCCCTTGTGTTCCTGTTCTCTGCTTTCCCGCTGTATTGGCTCGTCGTCGTCGCGACGCGCGGCAACGAGGCCATCGCGCAACGCCCCCCGGCGCTGCTCCCCGGACGGGAGTTCGCCGAGAACATCGTGCGGACTCTGGAGAATCCGGCCGCGAACTTCGTACAGGGCCTGGTCAACTCCGCGATCGTCGCGACAGCCACCGCGGTCTCCGTCGTGTTCTTCTGCTCGCTGGCGGGATTCGCCCTGGCGAAGATGCGATTCCGCGGCCGGAACATCGCGACGCTGGCGATCATCGTCACGATGATGATCCCGATCCAGATGGCCATCGTCCCGATGCTGATCATGATGGACGCCTTCGACTGGAGAGGTGACCTCCGCGCCGTCATCGCGCCCTTCATGGTGACGGGCTTCGGTGTCTTCCTGATGCGTCAGTACGCGCAGCAAGGCGTTCCCAACGAGCTGCTGGAGTCGGCGCGCCTGGACGGCTGCTCCAATCTCAGGACGTTCTGGTCGGTCGTCGTTCCCCAGTTACGCCCCGCCATGATCGTGCTCGGGATGCTCACCTTCATGCAGAACTGGAACGAGTTCATCTGGCCGATCGCCGTGCTCGGTCCCGACAATCCAACGGTCCAGGTGTCCATCAACAACCTCAACCAGGGATACACCAGCGACTTCGCACTCATGTTCACGGGTGCGACCTTCGCGACCCTGCCACTCCTGCTGGTGTTCGTCGTATTCGGTCGCCGCCTCATCGGCGGCATCATGGAAGGTGCTATCAAAGGGTGAGTTCCCAATCCTTCACGGCCCGCGCGTCCGGACTCGACACCCGCGCCCCGGACCCCGTCGACACCCCGCCTGCCGTCGCCGATCAGCCAGACCCCGTTGTGTTTCCCACCGATTTCGTCTGGGGCGCGTCCACCGCGGCGTTCCAGATCGAGGGAGCCACGGACGTCGACGGTCGTGGGCGAAGCATCTGGGACACGTTCTGTGCCACTCCCGGCAAGGTTCTCGGGGGAGACACCGGCGAGCCCGCCGCCGACCACTATCGACTGTTTCGCGAGGACATCGCGCTGATCAAGGAGCTGGGGCTCGGGAACTACCGGTTCTCCATCGCGTGGCCGCGAGTACAGCCCGACGGACGAGGGCCGGTCAATCAGGCGGGGCTCGACTTCTACGAGCGGCTCGTCGACAACCTGCTCGACCAGGGCGTGCGGCCGTGGCCGACGCTCTATCACTGGGACCTGCCGCAGGCGCTGGAGAACGCAGGAGGTTGGCCACACCGCGACACGGCCCTACGGTTCGCCGACTACGCCGCCGTGGTGCACGAGCGGCTAGGGGACCGGGTCGCCGACTGGTCGACCCTGAACGAACCCTGGGTGGTGGCGTTTTTGGGATACGCCTCGGGGGAGCACGCTCCAGGGCGAACCGAGCCGGCGGCCTCGCTCGCCGCTGTGCACCACCTCCTACTCGGTCACGGTCTCGCCACCCAGGTGATTCGAGAGCAGGCCGCCGGCAACGACGCTCCGACACGGATGGGTATCGTGCTCAACACCCAGACCGTCCGCCCGCTCCGTGACACCGTCGCGGACCGGGACGCCGCGCGGCGGATCGACGCGCTGCGCAACAGGATCTTCCTCGACCCCCTCCACCATGGGCGCTACCCGGCGGACCTGCTTCGCGATGTCGCGCACATCACGGACTTCGGGTTCGTGCGCCCCGGCGACCTTGAGACGATCCAGGCCCCGCTGGACGTCATGGGTGTGAACTTCTACAACCCGAGTCTCGTCGCCGGGCCCGCGACCGACGTTCCGCGCGACAAGCGTGACGCGACCGGCGGAGGGGACGGGGCCTCCCCTTGGCCGGGAAGTGAGGACGTCCAGTTCCTTCTCTCGGGGTTGCCCCGGACGGGACAGGGGTGGGAGGTCGACGCCACCGGCCTGCGCGACCTCCTGGTACGTCTCGCCGCCGACTATCCCCGGCTGCCCCTCTACGTCACGGAGAACGGCGCGGCCTACGAGGACACCGTTGCCGAGGACGGCAGGGTCCATGACCCCGAACGGCGCCAGTACCTCGAACAGCACATCCGTGCCGCTCACGCCGCGCTCGAGGCCGGGGCTCCGCTCAAGGGGTACTTCGTCTGGTCCCTGCTCGACAACCTCGAGTGGGCCTTTGGTTACTCCCAACGGTTCGGAATCGTGTACGTCGACCGTGCGACGCAACGCCGCGTCGTGAAGGACAGCGGATACTGGTACGGCGGTGTGGCGCGCACCGGGACCGTCGGCTGAACGGTCGGGCGGCGAGCGGCACGGCCAGGGGACACGGGCACGAAGCGGGGGAGGAACGGCGGCATGAGCGCGCGGGGCCAGCGTCCGACGCTGGAGATGGTCGCACAGCACGCGGGCGTGGGACGGGGCACGGTGTCCCGGGTCATCAACGGTTCCGACCAGGTGAGTCAGGCGACACGGGAGGCCGTGCGCCGAGCCATCGAGGAACTCGGCTACGTCCCGAACCACGCCGCGCGGACCCTGGTCACGCGGAGGACGGATACCGTCGCGCTCGTTGTCTCCGAGCCCGAGGACCGGGTGTTCACCGAACCGTTCTTCGCCCGTATCGTCCGCGGGGCCAGCGCCGAGTTGCGCCAACGCGGGTTGCAGCTCGTGCTGGCCATGGCGGGCGGTCCGGAGGAGCACGAGCAGATGGCCACCTACCTCACCTCGCAGCACGTCGACGGGGTGATGCTCCTGTCCGAACACCGTGACCGCACCCTCGCCGCACGCCTGTCGGAGGCGGGGGTGCCGTGCGTGCACGGGGGACGTCCACTGGGGACCGAGCGGGACACCCCGACGCGGTACGTGGACATTGACAACGTCGGTGGATCCCGTGCCGCGACGGAGTATCTCCTGCGCTCAGGGCGGCAACGTATCGCCAGCATCGCCGGCCCCCCCGACATGGTCGCCGGTCTGGAGCGTCGGGAGGGTTACCGGGACGCCCTGCGTGCCGCCGACCGCGCCGTGGACGAGAACCTGATCGTCGCGGGTGACTTCAGCCATCGCAGCGGCGCCGACGCCATGGTCGACCTGCTGCGTCGTGCGCCTGACATCGACGCCGTTTTCGCGGCGTCGGACCTGATGGCCATCGGCGCGCTCCGCGCTCTCCGGGACGCGGGTCGGTCCGTACCAGGCGACGTCGCGGTCGTCGGTTTCGACGACTCCCCGGGCTCCGAGCACGCCGATCCACCCCTGACCACAGTGCACCAACCGGCCGAACGCATGGGTGTAGAGATGGCCCGCGTCCTCGCCGCGAGCCTCACCAACCCAAGAGAGAACGCCAGCGTCGTACTGGACACCCATCTCGTCCTCAGGGACTCCGCCTGAGTGGCGGGGTGTGAGTCGTCATCGTGTGTCGTGCGGTGAGGACGTGTCGGCTCTGGTGAGCCGTTGGACGGTTTCGACGTGCACGCGCGGCCGACGGGCCGTCCCGGTGGCTACGGGCGCCGTGACCGACCTCGGGCCCGAGTTCCCGGCGCACGAACGCCTCGATCTCCTGCCGTGTGATTCGGCCCAGCGGGGTGGGCAGTGGGTGGGTTCCGCCGTGGGCCGGTCGGTCCCGCCAGCCGACGGCACGCGGGGACCGCACCGCGTCGCGTGCGAGTGTGATCCCGTCACCGAGAGTTGTGGGGCGCTCGAACGGCGCCGAGCAGGGCACTCCCATCCCGGGCTCCGGACGGAAAGGCCGTGGATGGTGTGGGAACCTGCTGGACAGGATCAGGGGTGAGGGGGATTCATGCGCTGGGTGACCTATCTTTCGCCGAGCGGTGGTGGGCGGCGACCCGGGGTCGTCGACGACGGGGACGTCTTCGGATACCCGGGAGGGGAGAGCCTCGCCGAGCTGCTGGGCGCGGGGGACGGTGCCGTGACCCGCGCCCGGGACCGCGCGCTCGGTGAGCCGGTGGAGATCATCGTGGAGCTCGAGGCGCGGCTGTGCGCGCCACTCCGGCCCGAACGGGCCGTCACCGTGGTGACCCCGAACGGGTCACTGTCGGTCGACCCGGCGAACGTCGGTGGTCCGGACGACGGAGTTCCGGTGCCGGTGTCCTCCGCTGTCGTGGCCACAGCGGGGGTCGTCGACTTCTTCGCCGACGGACGTCACGCGGGCAGGAGCCTCGCCTGCCTGTGGACCACCGCCGATGCCACCGGCCTGACGATCGGTGGCGTCGTCACCACGGGCCCCGACATCCCGACCGTGGGGGAGGTCACCGTCGAGGTGGAGACACAGGAGGCCTCGGCCGCCCTGCCCCCGGTACCCGAGGCGGTCGACGGGGTGGCGGCCGTCGCGCGGATGGTCGTGGGCCCGCGTTCGGTGGAACTGGGGGAGGAACTCTTCGTCGGTGGCGAGGACCTCGGCGCGTTCGAGATCCGAGTCGGTGCTCTGGCCTGAGTCTCCGTCGACTTGTGTTCGACATCGGGACCGGGCGGATCCACGCGACGCGCGTGACCTTCCTAGCCCTCGTACTCCCAGTGCCACGGTTCGAAACCGTCCTGGGCCCACGGGGGGTTGTGCCAACCGTGGTCCCCAGCGTTGGACATCAGCCACTCGTACTGCTCTGATCCGTGCTCCTGGACACCACCACACAGGTCCACCGCGACGCCCACGCCGTGCTGGCTGGTGCCGGGCCGCGCGGCCATTCCGGCTTCCTTCTCCTCGTAGAGGCGTTCCTGTTCGCTGAGTGGGCGGTAGGCGTCGGTCACGCACATCGGGTAGCCGAAGTGCGCCTGGTACGCCTCGTCGAGACGCATGAACGCGGCGGCGGCGTCGGCGCGGAGCGTGTGACCAGGCTGGGGGAGCGGGCACAGCGCGGACTCGGGGATCTCCCCGTTGGGATACTGCGAGACGTCGCCGCCGACGCACTCCTCACCGCCCGTGGACGCGAAGGCGGGTTTGACCTCGGGGTCGTGTGGGTCGGGCACCGGCACGGAGGTCTCCTGCGCCAGCCGACCAGCCTGGGTGGTCGAACCGAGTGTGGCCGCCGCCGCGTCGGCTCGCTCGAGAGCCTCGGGGCGTCGGGCGGAGATCTCGTGACCAAACTGATGCGTGAGATGTTCCTGGAGCTCCGCCCGTTCGGAGCGCATGCCCTCGGACACGGCGTCGGAGGGTTCGGAGGATTCGGCCGGAGGGACGGACCACACGACGATCCCGGGTGAGGGCATGGCGAGGGCCACAGTGCCCGCGTGACCGAAGGTGTCCGCCGGCGGGGCCCTGGTCTCAGAACCGGGGTTCCGATAGCGTTCGGCCGCGCCGTCCCCCGCGGCTCCCGGAACCCGTTCGTGGGCGCGGAATTCGACGGTTCGGGCCGCGAAGGCCGTCAGTGACGGCTCTTCCGACGGCGATGGTTCGGTGTCGGCGAAGGCCGGTGTGGACATGCAGAGAGCGGTGGCTGTGACACAACCGAAAACCACGGTGAGCACGCGCCGCGGAGCGTCGTTCGCAGCGCCCTCGCCGGACTCGCGGGGCCCTTGGCAGCTCGGTGCGTGAGTATCCATCACGAGACACTTTGACACCTTGACCAGTGCTTTTGTGGGATCTGGGTGGGTGTGTCCGGTACTGGATTCGGGTGTATCCGGTGTTGAGCGAAAAAAGGCGAACTGAGAGGATTGCGGGACTCGGGGATACCTGGTCGTATTGGTACGCTATCGATCTCGGTCGTGCTCATTTCGTCCGAAATGGGCGTACAGCCCCTAATTCCCCACGGGTCCGGCGTTTCAGCGCGTCCCTCCACTCTGCGGGCTCAGGGGATCCGTGTGCGGTGACAAGGAAGGTTACGAAGGTCCGTGTCGACACCAGCCGCGAACCATGGAGCCGAACTCCCTCCGGGGGGTCGCCCCGAACACGCGGGCACGGCGTCCGCGCGTGAGCGAAGCCGCGGAAGCCGATTCCGCCTGCGTGACTGGCGTGTGCGGTCCCGTCTGTTGGCCTTGATCGCCGTGCCCACGATCGTGGCGGTGGTCCTGGGCGCTCTGCGCATCGCGGAGAGCACCGACGACTACTTCACCCACCAACGTGTGGAGAACATGGCGGCACTCGGCGAGGCCACCTCCGAACTCGCCCACGCCCTGGGGCAGGAGCGACTCCTCACCGTCGCCTACCTGGGCACCTCCGGTGGTGACCTCGGGGAGTTGGAACAGCATCAGGAGGGCACAGTCGACGCCCTGGTGCGTGACGTGCAGAGCGCGGCGAGCGAGATCGGAGACCCGGGAAGCCCACTGGCCGAGGCGAAGATCAACGCCTTGCTGGGGGGACTCGACGGCCTGGAGGGGATCCGTGAGGGCGCACTGGCCAGCGACATCGCGGCCATGCCCACCATCTCCGGCTACCGCTCGCTCATCACGACCGTCCTGAGCTTCACCGAGGAAATCGGTATCGCCACCGACGACCCGGCGCTGACCGAGCGGGCGCGGTCCCTGTCGTCCATGGCACAGGCGCGCGAGGAGCTCTCCTACGAGGCGTCGCTGATGCTGAACGCGATGCTGTCCGGCTTCCTCGCCCCCAACACGCGCGAGACGATCATCGCGGTGCGCTCCAGTTACGAGGGGCACCTCTCCTCATTCGAGGCAACCGCCTCCGAAGAGGACTCCAACGGCAACAACGCCACGTTCAACGGCATCACCGTCAGCCGCATGTCGACCATGCAGCAGCAGGTCATCAACCAGGCACGACTGGACCCCAGCCTCGACGGGGTCATCTCCTCGCAGATGGTGGAGGACTACCGCGAGGCGGCGGACAAGGCGATCGACTCCCTGCACGACTCCGAGGTCGAACTCGGCGAGGCGGTCACCGGCGACGCGGAGACCCTCAAGGGTGAGTCCCTCATGGTCACCATCCGCGACAGCGCCGTGGTCCTGTTCGTCATTGTGGCGGTCTTCCTCCTCACCCTGCTCGTCGCTCGTTCGCTGGTCGCCCCGCTGCGCACCCTGCGCGACTCGGCCCTGCGCGTCGCCAACAACGACCTTCCGGTGGCCATTCACCGCATGCGGGAGTCCGGCGACACCGCCGAGGTGCAGCGTGTGACGTCGGTCGGCGTCGACTCCGCTGACGAGATCGGTGAGGTCGCCCGCTCCTTCGACGAGGTCCACCACGTCGCCCTGCGACTCGCGTCCGACGAGGCCGCTCTGCGCAGCAACGTCAACGCGATGTTCGTCAACCTGTCCCGTCGGAGCCAGACCCTGGTGGAGCGCCAGCTCCGTCTCATCGAGGGCCTCGAGCGCGGCGAGCAGGACTCGGAACGGCTGGGCGACCTCTTCCAACTGGACCACCTCGCCACCCGCATGCGCCGCAACAACGAGAACCTGCTCGTTCTCTCCGGCCAGGACAACACCCGTAAGTGGTCCCAGCCGGTTCCGCTCGTGGACGTCCTGCGCGGCGCGGTCTCCGAGGTGGAGCACTACGACAGAGTCAACGTGCGCGCCTCCTCACAGCTCATGCTGCACGGGCGGCCGGTCAACGACATCATCCACCTGGTCGCGGAGCTGTTGGAGAACGCCACCGCGTACTCCGCGCACGAGACCCAGGTCGCCGTCGTGGCCCGGGAGCTCGACGGCGGTGACGTCCAGGTCGAGATCACCGACAGCGGTATCGGCATGGCCGAGGCCGACCTGGACTCCATCAACGAACGGTTGGCGAGTCCACCAGTCATTGACGTCGCCGTCTCCCGCCGCATGGGTCTCTTCGTGGTCAGCCACCTCGCGGCGCGCCACCACATCCACGTACGCCTCCACCCCGCCCACAACGGTGGTATCACCGCGGTGATGGTGCTTCCGGGCGACCTGTTCTCCACAGGTGGGGGACGCTCGGCGCTCAACGCACCGGCGACCTCGACCTCACCCGGCGTTCCCGACACCTACGCCGAGGCCGCCGCCGCGTTCGCGGCCAGCCCGGCGCCCGCGGAACCGGCCGACCCGTGGCAGCCGGGTGACTCCGGCACCCAGCCCGAGTGGGAACGCGAAACCCGCCACGCCCTGCCGCGACGACAGTCAGGAGAGACCCCGCGGGGGCACGAGCCGGCGCCCAGCGGTGAGGACCTCTGGGACACCCGCCGCAACAACGGGTCGACGGCGCCACCACCTCCGTCCGGGCCCCGCTTCACCGGTCCGTTGCCCATCCTGCGCAGCGAGGAGGACGAGGCCGGCCGGGACGTGTCAGCCCCGGAGCCCCCCGAGGTGTCACGACCGGCGGCGTCACCCCACGACGCCTGGCAGCCGGCCCAAACGACCCAACCCCCCCAGCCGGAGAGACCTGCCGGTACGGAGAGCGCGCCGTGGCAGCCGCCGACGACCGAGGGGTCCGCACAGCCCCACAGCGCCGGCGCGACCCCCGCCGCGCGGCCCGACGCCACGGCGGTCCCCAACGGCGCGGACAACACCCCGGCCGGGACGTCGGGGCCGGCAGCCTCCTCCAACGGGTGGAACCGACCGCCGGAGGAGGCGAACGAGCCGCTGCGTGCCCAGCAGCCCACCGACGACCCCGACTCCCGCGAGGGCTACGGGTCTACCACCTACCTGTCCCGGCGTGCCGGCGGCGGCTGGCGCACAGTGGTGCCCCCCGCGCCACACGCGGGTTCGACGGAGTCGCTACCGATCTTCGACGCGGTAGAGTCCAACTGGTTCCGACGCAGGACGGTGCGACCGGCCTCCGCGCCGGAGACCGGCCCGTTCCCCGTGGTCCAGGTCCCCCAGCCGACGGAGCAGCAGGCGACCGCGGCGCCGGCCGACGAACCCACTCCGCCCGTGAACGGAGGCGGCGCCGTCCCGCAGAGCGCTGGCGTCGCGCCCACCACACCGGAGCCGGACACGCCGGAACCGGCCTGGGAGGGCCAAGCCGGGCAGCAGCCCGGCCAGGGTTGGCACTCGGAAGCGGACGCGGGATGGAGGGCGGCGATGACCGCGAGCGAACCCGAAGCGGGCGGACTCACCGCCGCGGGCTTGCCCAAACGGATTCCCCGCGCCAATCTGGTGCCGGGAGCGGCTCCGACCTCCGGGAACTCCGGGCCGCAGGAACAGCCGCAACCGCGTTCGGCGGACAAGGTGCGCAATCGCCTGTCCGGCTTGCAGGAAGGCATCCAACGCGGCCGGTCGGACACGACCGGTGGGCACTCGCGAGACGAGGAGAGATAGCCGACGCCTATTGCCAAGTGACAGGGCGATGACGGTTGGGCGACGATGCCGCCCAACCACCGGGGTCAACGTCCACCGCCAACCCCGCGTGATGGCAGAATCCGGTGAGTCAGGCCCGACCAGCCTCAAGGACAGAGTTGTTACCCCCATTCATGATCTCGCCGCTCGACGCCGTGCCTCAGGGAGAGGACGACGCGACGGTCGGGACCGACAGGAGAGCGGATGAATCAACCGGTGCAAGATCTCAACTGGCTGATCACTGACTTCGCCAACCGCGTACCGGACGTCGCGCACGCGATCGTGGTGTCTTCTGATGGCCTGCCCCTCGCGGCCTCCGCGGGTTTCCCGGCTGACCGCGTGGACCAGCTCGCCGCGATCGCGTCCGGGCTGTCCAGCCTCACCCAGGGTGCGGCTCGCGTGTTCGAGGGCGGCGCGGTCGCGCAGACCGTCGTCGAGATGGAGCGGGGGTTGTTGCTCGTCATGGCGATCAGCGACGGCTCGTCGCTCGCGGTTCTCGCCGCCGCCGACTGTGACCTCGGGCTGGTCGCCTACGAGATGACCTTGCTCGTGGACCGGGTGGGGCGCGCGTTGACACCCGCCGCGCGTTCGGCCGGACCTCGTTGATCCCACCACGGACAGGAGGAAGTGGTGGCACCTGACAACAGGGACACCGGACGGATGTCATGGTTCAACCAGGACGCAGCCGTTCCTGGCGCGACGCGCCAACCAGGGTCCTTCGCTGACGCCCAACCACGTCCAGTTCCGCATGACCAACAACCGACGCCGGTGGATGACGCGCCGAGCTCGTTGGTGCGCCCCTACGCGGTGACGCGCGGACGCACCAAACCACGCTCGCAGCTACCGTTGGAAGCCCTGATCTCCACGACGGTGACGGCCCGAAACGAGTTCGGTAACCTCACCCCCGAGTGCCAGGCGATCAGCGACCTCTGTCGCGACTGGCGGTCCGTCGCCGAGATCTCCGCCCTGCTCCGTATCCCCCTCGGTGTGGCTCGGGTTCTCGTCGCCGACATGGCCGACCAGGGCCTGGTACAGATCCGGACTTCCCAGCAGAGCGACAGCCGGCCCAACGTCAACCTGCTCGAAAGGGTACTCAGTGGACTTCGCAAGCTCTAGCGCGTCCAGCGAGGGCGATGCTGCGGCCAACGCGATGACGTCGGTCAAGATCGTCGTCGCGGGCGGGTTCGGGGTCGGCAAGACGACCTTCGTGGGCTCTGTCTCCGAGATCGTGCCGCTGACGACCGAGGCCGTCATGACCAGCGCCAGTGTGGGAGTCGACGACCTCGCCAAGACTCCCGACAAGCAGACCACGACCGTGGCGATGGACTTCGGCCGCGTGTCGCTCGACTCCGACCTCATCCTTTACCTGTTCGGCACACCCGGACAGCACCGGTTCTGGTTCATGTGGGACGACCTGGTCAAAGGAGCGATCGGCGCGGTCGTCCTCGTCGACACCCGCCGCATCATGGACTGCTTCTCGGCCCTGGACTACTTCGAAGAGGCGCGACTGCCGTTCATCGTGGCCGTCAACGGCTTCGACGGCTACTACCCGCACGCCGCCAGCGAGGTCCGGGACGCGCTCGCCCTGAGCCCGGACGTCCCCATCGTCCAGTGCGACGCCCGCAACCGGCAGTCGACCAAGTCGACGCTGATCACACTCGTGGAGCACGCGATCAGTGTCGGCGTCCCCGACGCCGGACAGCCGCCGACCCCGACCGGGGGACAGGCGAGCTGGGGCTAGCGACCGCCAACACCGTGGGACGGCCCATGGGGGACCACCGCGGCACGGTGTCCCCCATGGGCCGTCCTCATGCCGTCACCACCCGCAACGCACCAGCGCGGACGCGCATCGACAGCGGTAGGACGCCCAGGACCTCGCCGTCACCGCAACAGGGCAGCGCTCGGTCCGCCCGCACCTCGACCTCACGTCCACGGAGCACCTCCACCTCCGGCCGTCGTACGTGCGTGCCGTCGTACAGCTCCCGCATCGCGACCGACAGGAAAACCGGGAGCGGGACTTCGTGCAGCAGCATCACGTCCAGAAGACCGTCGTCGACCCGCGCCTGCGGTGCCGCGTGCCGCCCGTTGCCGTAGAACCCGGAGTTGGCCACCAGAACGGTGTAACCGCGAAACCTTCGCCGCGCACCGTCCACCGTGACCGTGTAGGAGACCGGCCGCCACGCCGCCACCGCCCGCAGCGCTGCCGCGTGGTAGCCCGCGCCCCCCAGGAACCGGAACCCGTCCACGTACACCGCGGCCAACGCGTCGACACCCGTGCACACGTTGCCCGCGACCGTGCCCCGCGGGGTATCGACGAGGTCGACGGCGCGGGACTTCCCCTTGCTCAGGATCGTGCCAAGGGCACCGGCGTCCCGTGGAAGCTCCAACTGCCGGGCGAAGTCGTTGCCCCGACCCGAGGGAATGACGCCCAGCACCCCGTCCGCGGCACTCACGCCGGCCGCGACCGCGCCCACCGTCCCGTCGCCACCCACGGCGATCACCATGTCGTCCCGCCGCGCCGCCGTGGCGGCCAACGTCCCCGCGTGGTCGAGGTCCCGGGTGTACTCCAGCGTCACGACGTCGCCCTCCGCCTGGAGGCGCTTGAGCACCTCCCGAACCAGATCGACGTCCCGACGTCTGCGCAGCCCCCCGGCGGCCGGATTGACAACAGCGGTGATTCTGCGCATTCGGAGCGGGCTCCCCTCGGTCGCGGAACCGCCGGCACCACACGCGCGGGACCGGGGGTAGTCGGAGAACCACTGTGACAGTTGGGATGCGGCCGCTCAAGACGTGATCCGGACCGAGCCGCCGGAGTGACGCCGTGGCGGACACGGAACAATCGGCTGGCCGGGACGGAATCTCCGGGCTCTCCTCGGGGTAAGTGCCCTGTGAACAGCTTGATCATCACGGGGGGACCATGCAGAGCCGCAACGCGCCGACGGACATGACCCTGGCTGGATCGGATCCGCGCCTGGCCACACCGGAACCCGACGACGACACCATGCCGGGCCACACCACGCGTCAAGCCCGCTCTCTGCTGCGCGTCCACGCGACGAACCCAGGTGTCGTCACCGTCTGTCTCACGACCCCACGTGACCCCGCCGAGCTGCGGGGCATCCCGGCGCGCGTCCGTGCGCTACTGGCCACCGTCAGCGACGGGACCGCGGACCGCGACCCCACACTCACCGCGACGCTCAACGCGATCGGGGAGACCCTGGGACGGGCGGAGGGCAAGCCACTGGGTCGGGGACGCGCCGTCGTCGCCGCTCCCGAGATCGACCTCTTCGAGGAAGTCCACCTGCCCCAGGAGGTGCCGGACAGCGCGATGCTGGGCCCCCACCCCTATGTACGGCCGCTCATCTCCGCCATCCAGCGCAGCCCCGTCTACTACGTGGCCGTGGCCGACCGGCGGTTCGCCTGGCTCTTCCAGGCCGACGCCGCGCGGATCCGCGAGATCACCTGGATCACCGGCGACCAGGAGCGCTCTCGGAACTTCGCCGGATGGGACGGACTGGAGGAATACAGAGTGCGGCGCAGCGCCGACGAACGCCTCCAACGCCACCACCGCGACACAGCGGCGATCCTGGAACAGGCACTGCGTCAACGTGAGTCCGAGCTCCTGGTCGTGGGAGGACACTCCGAGGCCGTCTCCGCCTTCGTCGCCGAACTCGACGGAGTCGCGGCCGACCGGCTCGCCGGGACGTTCGTCATCGACCCCCACACGATGACGTCCGCGCGGGTACACGAACACGCCTCCACCGTGCTCCGGGACTGGTGCGCGCGGCGCCAACGCACCACACTCGACCGTATCCGGGACGACTCCGCGCGCGCGGTCTGGGGACTGAGCGACACGGTCGGAGCCGCGAACCAGCGCAGCGTCGAGATCCTGTGCATCCCGGAGGAGGGGACGGTTCCCGGATACACCTGCGACGAATGCGGGGGACTCAGCGACGTCCGCGCGATCTGCCCGATGTGCCAACGTCCGGCTCGACACGTCGACGACCTCTACGACGAACTCGCCTATTCGGTGCTGCGGTCCGGGGGAGAGGTCGTCGCGATCGACCCGGAGATCGCCGACCCCGCCGAGCACGAGCTCCCGCTCGCGCTGAACCGGTTCGGCTGAGCCGGCCGCACCACCCACCGCGGCGCCTCCAAACGCGGCACTTGGCACATCGCTGACCAGGGTCCGACACCGGGACCCTGGGTATGTCCCTGGCATGAGCGACAACGCCGACGTGGAGGCCACCCCCACCCCTGAGGCCGCGAACCCGACCACCCCGACCCCGCCGGTGGTGGCGGGGATCGACGGTTCACCGCAGGCGCTCGTCGCGGCCGACTGGGCCGCGGCGGAGGCGGAACTGCGCCAACGCCCCCTTCGTCTCGTCCACGCCTTCGAGTGGCCGGAGTTCAACGTACGGCTCGGTCCGCCACCGGGAGCTCCCGCGGCGGCCGGGTTCCAGAACATGGCCCAGGCGATCGTCGACGAGGCGGAGGCCCGGGTTCGCGCCGCACACCCCAACCTCACCGTCACCGCCGACTGCGTGGCGGGATTCCGCCGACCGGTTCTGGTCGCCGCCGCGCGCGAGGCCGACCTCATGGTCGTCGGCTCCCGAGGCCTGGGAACGGTGGGCGCACTCGTGATCGGCTCCACGACGGCCGAACTCGCCGCCCGCGCCGTCTGCCCCGTCGTCATCGTTCCCGAGAAGGCGCCCGAGCCGACGGCGGGCGACATCGTGGTCGGAGTCGACACCTCACCACAGTCCCGGCCCGCGCTCCAGTTCGCCCTCGACGAGGCGCGGCGCAGGGGCGCTTCCGTCCGCGTGGTCTACGCGTGGGGAGGCGGACGTATCCCGGTCCTCCGATCGGTGCGGGGACGGACCGAGGACCACGAGCCGACCCAGCAGGACGCGGAACGCTGCCTCTCCGAGTTCCTCGCCCAGACACCCGAGGACTACTCCGATGTACCGGTCACCAGCGTCGTGGAGCGGGGTGATCCGCGCCGGATCCTCGTCGCGCAGGGTGGTGACGCGCTGCTCGTCGCCATCGGAACCCGTGGCCGGGGGTCCCTGCGTGGGCTGCTCCTGGGGTCGGTGAGCCAGAGCGTGATCCATCACGTTCGTTCGCCCATCGCGGTCGTTCCCTCGGGAACGCCACAAGGCGAGGACAGTGAAGGAGAAGGGGAGGATCTCGAGGGTGACCGCCCCGGGTGAACTGGAGGCGGGGACGGGAATCGAACCCGCGTACAGGGCTTTGCAGGCCCTTGCCTGAACCACTCGGCCACCCCGCCGCGCCGCAAGGGCGGCATTGTGCGAGCGGACGACGGGATTCGAACCCGCGACCCTCACCTTGGCAAGGTGATGCTCTACCAGCTGAGCCACGTCCGCGTGCGGGGCGCATGCGCGCCCCGTGCACCCCTGACTTTAGCGGACTTCTGGCGCGTGACCAATCCAGGACACGAAAATCATTGCTCGACGCGAGTCGCGGGGGTCGTCGGCATGTCCGGACGAGGGGGAGCGGAGAGGTACTGGCCCACCCGACGAATCACACTGTTCATCTCGTAGGCCACCATCCCGAGGTCACAGCTCGCCGCCGCGAGAAGCGCCAGGCAGGCGCCCTCACCCGCGTTGGCGACCACGAGGTAGGCCTGGTCCATCTCGATCACGGTCTGGCGGATGTCGCCCGCCGCGAACTGCTGCCCCGCGCCGACCGCGAGGCTCTGCAGCCCGGAGGCGATCGCGGCGAGATGCTCCGCCGCGGCACGGTCGAGCTGGCTGGACCGCGCCATGAGCAGCCCGTCGGTGGAGAGCAGGATCGTGTGCTGCGTGCCCTCGGCGCGGGACACGAGATCGTCCAGCAGCCAGCTAAGTTCGTTGGAGTTGGGGGCACTGTGAGTCATCTACGCTCTCGCATCTCATGATGGCGGACAGGGCCAGGGTGGAGGAACACGCCCGTTGTCATGCTGGGTGAGTGCTGCCCAGTTGGTAGGGATTCGTAACCTATCGGATCACCACTGGCGCGGAACAGAGACCGTGCGCCACGACATCGTGGAGTTCGCCAACCAGATTTGTCAGAACCAACACCGATACTGGTGATCGACGAATATGGAGTCATGTCCCCGCTGGTCACCGTAATCCCGGGGTGTGGGGCGCGTCACCAGCAAACAGTCGCTACCGTTGGCACGAGAATGCGGGCCATCGACCATGAAGATCAATTAGTGCGGCAATTCGGAGGAAGGGTGCGGGCCATGAAGGTGTGGATCGCCGGCGCGGAATACGGCGGCGGATCGGTCATCCCCGTCGAGGACGCCAAGATTTCCGTGCTCGACCACGGGATCACCGTCGGTGACGGAGTCTTCGAGACGGTGAAGGCACGTGGGGGAACCGGATTCGCCCTGACCCGCCACCTGCGGCGGCTGGCACGCTCCGCCACCGGGCTGGGCCTGCCCGAACCCGACCTCGGACTGCTCGCCAGCGGTGTGCGCCAGGTCCTCGACGCCAACGCCGCCATCGACCCCGCGCGCGTCAGGATCACCGTCACCGGCGGACCCGGACCGTTGAGCTCGCACCGCGGTGACCAGGGGCTGACCTATCTCGTCGCGCTCACCGAGTTCACCGAACCCGCTGAACGCGTCGACGTCGCCGTCGCGCCGTGGACCCGTAACGAGAATGGGGCCCTCGCCGGGCTGAAGACGACCTCCTACGCGGAGAACGTCCTCGCGCTGCAGTTCGCGGCGCAACGGGGAGCCGACGAAGCGCTCTTCGCCAACACGGCGGGGAACCTGTGTGAAGGAACCGGAAGCAACATCTTCCTGGTCCTGGACGGGGAGCTGTGCACCCCGCCCCTGAGCTCGGGCGCACTCGCCGGAATCACCCGGGAACTCGTCCTGGAGTGGTTCGGCGCCAAGGAGAACGACCTCCCGATGTCCGCGCTCACCAACGCCAGCGAGGCCTTCCTCGCCGGCTCGGGACGCGACATCCAGCCCATCCGAGCAGTCGATGGACAGGTCCTGGCCGAATCGCCCGGACCCGTCACCAGCGAAGTCGCCAAGGTCTTCGCCGAACGCTCCGCGGCGGACATGGACCCGTGAACGTCCCGGCACCTCCTCAACCGAGGAGGTGCTGCTCGATCTCGTCGTCGAGGTCAACGACCTCGCCCTCGTGCCCCGCGGGCACGATCTCATAGGTGCGGTGCAGGAACTCGGCGAGCGGCGGCACCGGAGCCGAGAACTGTGCGTGACCGAAAGGGGACGACAGCGCGATGCTGATGTTGCGTTCGCCGTCCTCCTGCGAGGGCCACACGCGCACGTCGCCGTCACCCACCTCGCGAACAATCCCCACCGTGAGCAGCTCACGAGCGAAAATCCACTCCACGGGCTCGTCCTCACCCACATGGAAGGCCACCGTCACCGCGTAGGGATCCGCGGCAGTGTACTCCAGTCGTGCGACCAGAGGAACGGTCGTGCTACCGGGGACCACGAGCCTCAAGCCCAGGTCCGCGGTCGCAGTGGTGCCGCTACTGTTCATCATCGCCAAACCTTTTCTCGTCCGGCCCCGCGCTGCGCGGGCTGGTTTCAGGTCTCACCCGTTCCAACTCGGCCAGCCGATCGCTATGACGCACAAAAGCCGGAAGACTTTTCAAACGGGCTCCGGGCGGTGGCGCCTGCAAAGCCACCCTAGCCCCACGTCACTCTAATGAGCTGGAGAAACGCGGAATTCCACCTCACACTGTGTGCCGCGTCACCGAATGTGACCATAAGTGCGAGCGCGCGCCGGGCCCCGCCACGAATGCCTTGCCAGTGCGGCTTTCCCACGCCTTGGTCGGTCCATGGTGGTTTGTTGCCCCTCGTGATGAGATCTGCGTCACTCTCGACCTCTCCTCGGGAAGTCCAGAAGGAGCGCCACCCCACCACCGCCCCAGAAAACTGGTTCGACACACCCACAACATGCGCTAGAGTCTTTCCTGCAGCACCGGGGCGGTTAGCTCAGTTGGCTAGAGCGCGTCGTTCACACCGACGAGGTCACTGGTTCGAGTCCAGTATCGCCCACGAGCCCGGCTCATCGTGGTCGGTAGCGTTCGCTACCTTCCCGGTGGGCCGTTGTGTTTGTCGGGGGGACGACCCCCCGCTCTGCTTGTTGAGGCGCTCCGCGCCGGGCCCCGCGTGGCAACGTTGGTTCCTCGCTGTGCGGCGCTGGTGGCCTGGAGCGAAGCCGAGGCTGCCGTTTCTGATCGCACGACGGGTTCGCTCCCCGTGCCGGTAGCCAAGGCGGCCTCGCAGGGTCGTCTCTTTTGCGCTAGCCGGGGGGGCGACCCCCGCTCTGTCTGTTGAGGCGCTCCGCGCTGGTCCCCGCGTGGCGACGTTGGTTCCTCGTGGTGCGGGGCTGGTGGCCTAGCGCGATGCTGGTGACACCGCTCCGTTCGGCGCTCTCACCAGTGAGACGTGGTGGTCACCGACGGGGTTTACCAAGTACTCCGCACGCATTCCCACGACGTTGGCACCTCACCCCGTCTCGTTCGCGCCGGGCGTGTCGGGTGACGCGCACTGACACGGCTGCGTCCCTCCCCACGACGGACCCCCGGCGCCTCTCCGTCGCTCGGCGCTTCCCGTCCCTCGTCACGCGGTCGGTGCTCGGCCGGGCTCCGGACCGCGCCGCCGCGTCGCGATCTCGCCGCAGCCGGACGTGACCCTACGTGGCGGTACCGACCAGATGTGGTCAGGATCGACTTGCATGCCGATTGGGTGGGGTTGAGGGGGATTTGGTGCGAGGTGGGGCTGGATTTCGCGGTCGCGATTCTGGCGCTATTTCGCTGTTTGGTGGTATTTCGTCTTTCTCGCGGAACGATATTCCTGCGCGCGATTCTGCATGTGACGCACGAAGCGCTGCCCGCGCCGCAACAGGCGGCGGGCCCAGCCGAACTCCGACGCCATGACCGCGAGGCCCAGCAGGATGGCGGCCCAGCCCGGCCCCGGGGTGAACCACATGGTGAAACCCGCCAGGAGCAGAACACCGCCGACAACGACGACGACGATTCGCCACGTCCACAGCAGCACGGGGTGCGAATGCATCCGGGTTCGCCAGATACGGGCACGAGCACGCACCCGGCGCCACCGTCGAGTGGCGCGCTCAGCGCGCTTCTTCGGTACCGGATCACTGGTGGAGCTCGGTGACATGCGAATCACAGTATCCGCTCATCACAAGCGACGACATGTATGTTCGGTCGTTGTTCACACACTGTGCGACCACTGGCGATCCTCGTCGGCTGGGTGCGGGGAAACCGGGTCGGCGGTTCCCACGACTCCCGATAACATCGCAGGAGTCACTGCCGGTGCCGACCGACGGCATCCGGATCAGCCAGCCGACCTGGGAGGCAACGTGTCCATGTCCGCCGTGCCCGAGCCGCGCGTCACCCTCGCCGGAACCGAGCGTGTGGTGACGGCCGGGACGACGGCGGGAGAGGCCCTCGACGCCGACGGTCGCACCGTTATCGCCGCGCTCGTCAACGGTGAGGCGCGAGACCTGTCCGCGCCGCTCGCCGACGGAGACACCGTCGAGCCGGTCGCGATCGACTCCGACAAGGGCCGGGAGATCCTGCGGCACTCCACCGCCCACGTCCTCGCCCAGGCCGTACAGGAGCTCTTCCCCGACGCCAAGCTGGGCATCGGACCCCCGGTGGAGAACGGCTTCTACTACGACTTCGACGTGGCCGAGCCCTTCACCCCCGATGACCTGAAACGCATCGAGAAGCGGATGCAGCAGATCGTCAAGCAGGGCCAGCTCTTCGCACGCCGGGCCGTGTCCGACGACGACGCGCGCAAGGAGCTCGCCGCCGAGCCCTACAAGTTGGAACTGATCGGCCTCAAGGGCGGGGCGGCCGAGGCGGGCGAAGGCGCCGACGTCGAGGTGGGTGCCGGTGAGCTCACCATCTACGACAACCTGCACCCGCGCACCGGTGAGCTTTGCTGGAAGGACCTGTGCCGGGGCCCGCACCTGCCCACGACCCGAGTCATTCCGGCGTTCACCCTGATGCGCAGCGGCGGCGCCTACTGGCGCGGCAGCGAGAAGAACCCGCAGTTGCAGCGGATCTACGGCACCGCGTGGGAGTCCAAGGAGCGCCAGAAGGAGTACCTGGACTTCCTGGCCGAGGCGGAAAAACGGGATCACCGCAAGCTCGGCGCCGAACTCGACCTGTTCAGCTTCCCCTCCGAGCTCGGGAGTGGGCTCCCGGTCTTCCACCCCAAGGGGGGCGTGGTGCGCAAGGTCATGGAGGACTACATGCGCACCCGCCAGGCCGAGGCGAACTACGAGTTCGTGAACACCCCGCACATCACCAAGGCCCAGTTGTTCGAGATCTCCGGACACCGGCCCTACTACGCCGAGGACATGTTCCCCACCTTCGAGTTGGACAACTCGGAGTACCTCGTCAAGCCGATGAACTGCCCGATGCACAACCTGATCTACCGGGCACGGGGACGCTCCTATCGGGACCTGCCGCTGCGGATGTGCGAGTTCGGCAGCGTGTATAGGTACGAGAAGTCCGGGGTGGTGCACGGGCTGACCCGTGTCCGCGGGATGACCCAGGACGACGCGCACATCTACACCACGACGGAGCAGGCTCCGGAGGAACTGAAGAGTCTGTTGCAGTTCGTCCTGAGCGTGCTGCGCGACTTCGGACTCAACGAGTTCTACCTGGAGTTGTCCACCCGCGACGACTCCGACAAGTTCATCGGGGATCCGGCCGATTGGGAGGACGCCACCGCGGCGCTGCGGCAGGCCGCCGACGACTCCGGGTTGGACCTCGTGGACGACCCCGGGGGTGCCGCGTTCTACGGGCCGAAGATCTCCGTCCAGGCGCGGGACGCCATCGGTCGTACCTGGCAGCTTTCCACCATCCAACTCGACTTCAACCAGCCCAAGCGGTTCGGGTTGGAGTACCAGGCGGCCGACGGGTCCCGTCAGACTCCGGTGATGATCCACCGTGCGCTGTTCGGCTCCATCGAACGCTTCTTCGGGGTGCTGTTGGAGCACTACGCGGGGGCGCTCCCGCCGTGGCTGGCGCCGGTGCAGGTGATCGGTATTCCGATCGCCGGGGAGCACGTCGCCTACCTGGAGGAGCTCGCCGCCCGCCTGGGCGAGCACGGCATCCGCGTCGAGGTCGACACCTCCACCGACCGGATGCAGAAGAAGATCCGCAACGCCCAGAAGCGTAAGGTTCCCTTCATGCTGTTGGCGGGCGACGACGACGTCGAGAAGCGAGGCGTCTCGTTCCGTTACCGCGACGGGGAGCAGAAGAACGGGGTCCCGCTGGACGCCGCGATCCAGGAGATCGTGGCCGCCGTCCAGTCGCACGAGCAGGTGTAGCGCCGCGTCCTGGGCGTCACTCGGCTGGGTCCCCGGCGACTGAGATCTCGAGGGCGGCGGCGCGCACCGGTGCGCCGTCCGCCCCGTCCAGTTTGAGTGGCAGCACACTGATGAGGGGGTCGACGAAGTCGACCTCCTCCAGTCGACACAGGTTCTCCACCAGGACACCGTCAGCGGCGGCGAACGTGCGATGCACCGGCCAGGACCCGCCGGGGTGCGTGGCGTCCGGAGTCTCGTCCAGGTTGGGGGCGTCGATCCCCACACACCGAACCCCCGCCCGGACCAGAATCTCCGCGGCGTCGCCCGCCAGGTAGGGGTGGTCGAAGTAGGTCGGTGTCCCGTAGTGGAGGGACCAGCCCGTGCGCAGCAGCACGATCGTTCCCGGCGGGATCCCGTCAAGGGTGGGCGCCAGGTCCGACCACACGATGGGCTGACGCGGCTCCAAGCCGATGACGTCCACGATGACCCCCGGCCCGCAGCACACCTCCAACGGCACGGCGTCGACCCGCGTGCCGGCGTCGTCGAAGTGGAACGGCGCGTCCGCGTGTGTCCCCGACTGTGACCCCATGGCGACGTGTGCCAGGTTGTAGCCGTCGGCCGCGATCGTGGCCACCGGGGTGACGCTGGGCTCCGGATCCCCGGGATACACCGGAGTCATCGCGCCGACGGTGTGGGAGAGGTCGACGACGCGGCGTACACGCACGAGCGGTCCAATCACGTTCGAGCTGGTTGTCCACAAATTCAATCGTTTCGCTACGCGGCGTCACGGTGCACAATAGAGTCGTGGCCGACGAAAACCATACCCGGGAGGAAGCCGTGACCATCGCGGTAGAAAACCCCGCGCCCGACACTTCTCTCGCGGAGCTGGCTGACCAGCTCCGCGTGCCCGAAGGCTATCGGGTGGAGATTATTGGAGGACAGGTCGTCGTGTCACCGACCCCCCTGTTGCGCCACGCACGAATCGTCTCCCGTCTCTTTCGTGCGCCGGCGTTGGCTGTCGAAGGGCTCGTACCGCTTGACATGGTGTCGATTGAGCTTCCCGACTCTGAAGAGCGCTACATTCCCGATCTTGTGTTCCTGCCCGAGGAGGTGAACGACGACGAGTGGCTCATCCCGGTCTCCGAGGTCGCGCTCGCCGTCGAGGTCACGTCACCGGGCAATCCCGAGCACGACCGGGTTCGCAAGCTCCGTGGCTACGCCAGGGCCGCGGTGCCGATCTATCTTCTGATCGACACCGGCGACGAGACCGTCACCCTGTTCGAGAATCCGCGGGACGGTGCCTACCACCGGCAGACCCGGGTGGACATGGGTGGCACCATCACCCTGCCAGCCCCGTTCTCCGGCGAGCTGGACACGAAGCCGTTCGTGGCGCGGGGCGGCAAGTTCTGACTCGGGGTGCCACCGGGCCCTTCGTCAAGGCACGATGGAGGGATGAGTTCCACGCCCGACCCCGGGGTCAACGCGATGACCGACCGCTTCCACCAGGTCTCCCACTCGGTACTCGACGCACTCCTCGACGCCGACCCCCAGTGGGCGAGTGACCTGGGTGACGTGCGTCAGGCGGGGCGGCTGACCGACTACGCGCCCGACGCGCGCGCCGACCGGGCCGCGGTGTTGACCGACGGGCTCGGGGCCCTGGACGACATCGACGACACCCAGTTGGCCCCCGCCGACATCGTCGACCTCGAGCTCCTGCGCGGCAAGCTGAGCGCCGACCTGTGGCGCCTGACCGAACTGTGCCCGCACGCCTGGAACCCCCTGATCCAGCTCCCCAACGCCGCCCTGTACGAACTCGTCGTCAAGGAGGACCTGCCCACGTGCGAGCGGGTGCGTGCCCTGACTGCGCGATGCGCGCGGGTGCCGGCGTTCCTGGAGACCGCGCGGGCCACCCTGAACAGTTCGCTGCCACGTCCGCACGTGGAGACCGCGGCGGCCCGGGCGCGTGGCGCCGCCGAGCTGCTCGGCGGACCACTCGAGGCGCTCCTGGCCGCGGAACCCGGTGCGGAGTCAGAGCTGCGAGGCGTCGCCGACGAGGCGCGCACCGCGCTGCGCGAGCACGCCGACTGGCTGGACTCGCGGCTGGAACTCGCCGACGCCGACCCGCGCCTGGGCGCGCGCGACTACGCCGCGCAGCTTTGGTACGTCCAGGACGCGGAGATCTCCCCGGACCAGTTGCTGACCCGGGCGGAGAGCGACCTGCTCGCCGTGGAGGAGGAACTGGCGGAGGTCGCGGCCCGGATCGAGGACCGTCCCACCGACCCGGACCAGGTGCGCCGAGTCCTGGAACGACTGGCCGCGGAGCGACCGACCGACGCCGAGACCCTGCTGCCCGCGTGCGAGCGGGACCTCGAGTACCTGCTGGACCGGGTGGCCGATCTCGACGTGGTCACCCTGTACGACGACGAGGTCCGCGTCATCCCCATGCCGGAGGCACAGCGAGGGATCGCCGCGGCCTACTGTGACGCCCCCGGACCGCTCGCCCCGCGCGACCGTGCCGCCGTGACCTTCGTGGCCGTGGCCCCACCGCCTCCGGACTGGCCGGCGGGCCGCGCGGAGTCTTTCTACCGCGAGTACAACGGACACATGGTGCGCAACCTGATGGTCCACGAGGCCGTGCCCGGGCACGCGGTCCAACTGGCGCACGCACGCCGCTACTCCGCGGCCACCAACGTGCGCGCCGCGCTGCGCAGCGGACCGTTCATCGAGGGCTGGGCCGTCTACGCCGAGGAGACGATCGCGGGTTCGGGGTGGGGGGACGACACGGGGGAGAACCTCGCCCTGCGCGCGGTGCAGCTCAAGATGCGGCTGCGCACCACCCTGAACGCCATCCTCGACGTGCGCACCCACTGCGGTGAACTGGACGAGGCCGAGGCGATGGCACTCCTGACGGGGCGGGGCCACCAGGAGGAGAGCGAGGCGCGCGCGAAGTGGCGCCGGGCCCAGCTCACCAGCGCCCAGTTGGCGACCTACTACGTCGGACACGCGGAGATGCGCGCCATCGCCCGTGACCTTCGCGTCGAACGACCGACCGCGAGTGACCGCGACATCCATGACGCGATGCTCTCCATGGGTTCCCCACCCCCTCGATACCTGCGCGCCCTGCTGGGAATATAGGTTCGAGGCACAGTCAACGAAGGGGGTGCGATGGCGTCGGACGCGGACGTCGAGGGCGCGGCGGGCACACCGGACGGGTTCGACCGACTGTGGACTCCGCACCGGATGGCCTAC
Source organism: Spiractinospora alimapuensis (assembly GCF_018437505.1). Lineage (NCBI taxonomy): Bacteria > Bacillati > Actinomycetota > Actinomycetes > Streptosporangiales > Nocardiopsidaceae > Spiractinospora > Spiractinospora alimapuensis. The sequence continues at coordinate 5,528,172 of NZ_CP072467.1, forward strand.
ATCCGGGGCGAGGGCAAGCCCACCGGATCCGGGGCCGACGACGGATGCCCCTTCTGCCGAGCCCCCGGACTGTCCGGCGACGAGGGGCTGGTGGTGGCCCGCGGGCGAACCGTCTTCGCCGTGCTCAACCTCTACCCCTACAACAGCGGGCACCTCATGGTCTGCCCCTACCGCCACGTCGCCGACTACGCCGACCTGAACGACGACGAGTCCGCGGAACTCGCCCGACTGACCCAGCACAGCATCCGCGCGCTGCGGTCCGTCTCCCACCCCAAAGGCTTCAACGTCGGGATGAACCTCGGTGACGTGGCCGGCGCGGGCATCGCTGCCCACCTCCACCAACACATCGTTCCCCGCTGGGAGGGGGACTCCAACTTCATGGCGGTCGTGGGGCGGACGAAGGTCCTGCCGGAGCTGTTGTCCGACACCCGCAAGTTGCTCTCGGAGCACTGGCCGTCCGACTGAGCCCCGGACCCGACGGCGAACACCTCTCCGACGCCGGGACCCTGGCGCGTACCGCGCTGTCCCGGGTGGAACGGGTCGGAGTGCCGAGCCGACCGATCGCCACCCGCGTGATCAGCGGACTCAACCCTGAGTGGCGAGACAACACGCGGGTCGCCCCGGGCGCCAGGTGCGCCGGGCGGCCACCCACGCGGACTACGATCGAGGTGAGGCGTTGGTGTCGCAGTGGGAGGAAGAGGAGTTCACCTCGTGCGCTCTGTTCCACGGCTCCCCAGCTCCGGAGGCCGGACAACGTCTGGGACGGCCCTGGCGGGGAAGGTGTACAACACCCGACGGATGCGCGTAGCGGAAACGGATCCGGCGGTCACCTGATGTTGAACGAACTGCGCCCCACGGCGGCCCGAGTCCTGGACCCGATCGGTCGAGGACTGGCCCGCCTCGGCTTCAGCGCGAACGCGGTGACGGGAATCGGCTCACTGGGCGCGACCGTGAGCGCCCTCGTCCTCTATCCGATGGGCGCGCTCTTCCTCGGATCGCTCCTCGTCACGTTCTTCGTCCTGTTCGACATGCTCGACGGGGCCGTCGCCCGGGCGCAGAACCGTAGTAACCAGTGGGGGGCGTTCCTCGACTCCACCCTGGACCGTGTCGCCGACGCCGCCGTCTTCTGCGGATTGTTGGTCTGGTTCGTCGGTGGTGGCGACAGTCGGCCGTTCGCCGCCCTCACCCTCGTCTGCATGGTGCTCGCCTTCCTCATCCCCTACATCAAGGCGCGCTCGGAGGGGTTGGGCGTCCGCTGCGACGTCGGCATCGCCGAACGGCCGGTGCGGCTGGTCATCATCCTCACCGCCGTGGGGGTCCACGGGCTCGGTGCGCCATACGTCCTCGCCGTCGGCCTCTGGCTCCTCGCCGGAGTGAGCGCGGTGACCGTGCTGCAGCGCGTGCTGGAGACGTGGAACCGGTTGTCCGACCCCCAATCGAGCACGGGTGGTTGAGGCGGGCAGAGCACATGGGTGACCGCGGCGTTTTGCTCGCCCACAAAGTGGGGTGGGCGGGGATGCGGTGGATGCCCGAGAGGTCCGGGCGGTGGCTGTTCGCCCGCTTGGCGGACCGTGCCTGGAAGGGACGCGGCTCCGGGGTCCTCCGCCTCGAGGAGAACCTGCGCCGCGCCGTCCCGGACGCGACGGAACCCGAACTGCGGGACCTCGCCCGAGCGGCCATGCGCTCCTACACGCGGTACTTCTTCGAGGCCTTCCGACTGCACACCCTCTCCACCGACACCCTGGCCGCGCGGACGCGCGCCACGGGGATCGAGGAGTTGGAGGCCCATCTCGCGGCCGGCCGGGGCGTGATCGCCGCGTTGCCCCACATGGCCAACTGGGACCACGCCGGCGCCTGGATCTGCTCCCGGGGGACCCCCCTGACCACGGTCGCCGAGCGCCTACGACCCGAGGAACTGTTCCGACGGTTCGTCACCTTCCGGGAACGGCTGGGGATGGAGGTGCTCTCGCTGGATGACGGCGTCCGCACCACCGAAACCCTCACCCGGCGGCTCGGCCAGGGACGACTCGTGTGTCTCCTCGCCGACCGGGACCTCACCGGTCGCGGAGTGGAGGTCACGCTGTTCGGCGAACCCGCGCGCCTCCCGGCCGGCCCAGCCGCGCTGGCCGTGGCCACGGGGGCGGCACTGATGCCCGTCGGCCTGTGGTTCGACGGCCCGTACCTCAGGATCCGTGTGCACCCCGAGCTCCCCCTGCCACGATCCGGCCCCAGGCAGGAGCGGGTTCGCACGCTGACCCAGCACCTCGCCACGGTCCTCGAGGCGGAGATCGCCGAACATCCCCACGACTGGCACATGCTGCGTCCCGTGTTCACCGTCGACTTCCCCGCCACTGCACCGGAGGGGGTCTGAGATGCGGGTCGGGCTCGTCTGTCCCTACACCTGGGACACTCCGGGCGGAGTGCAGCAGCACGTGCGGGACCTCTCCGAAGCGCTGATAGGGCTCGGCCACGAGGTGCGGGTGTTGACCCCGTGCGACCGGCCGGAGAACCTGCCCCCACACGTGACGGCCGCGGGGCGCGCCATCCCCGTCCCCTACAACGGGTCGGTGGCTCGACTCTCGTTCGGCGTACGCGCCGCGGGCCGGGTTCGGTCCTGGGTCCGCGACGGCGACTTCGACCTGTTGCACGTCCATGAGCCGGCGGCGCCCAGTCTCTCCCTGTTGGCGTGTTGGCTCGCCGACCTGCCCATCGTCGCGACCTTCCACACCAGCAACACCCGTTCCCGCGCGATGGCGGCGTCCGCGGCCGCGCTGTGCACCGCGCTGGAACGGGTCAACGGACGCATCGCCGTGTCGGAGGAGGCGCGACGCACCCTGGTCGAGCATCTGGGTGGGGACGCCGTCCTCATCCCCAACGGTGTCGACGTCGCCCGGTATCAGGACGCGGAGCCGTTGGCGGGTTGGCCCGGATCCGGCGGAGCCCTGGGATTCCTCGGGCGGATGGACGAACCACGCAAGGGGCTGCGCGTGGCGCTGGAGGCCTTCACGATGTTGGCCGCCACGAGGGACGACCTGAGACTCCTGATCGCGGGCCCCGGCGCGGGTGGCGCGGTCCAGACGCACGTTCCCGCTGAGCACCGGGATCGAGTGGTGGTCGCCGGCCAACTCAGCGAGGAGGACAAGATCCGCGCCTATCACTCGGTCGATGTCTTCTGCGCCCCCAACCTCGGTGGCGAGAGCTTCGGCATCGTTCTCGCGGAGGCGATGGCCAGCGGCGTGCCGATCGCGGCCAGCGACATTCCCGCGTTCCGCGACGTCCTCCTGGACGGTCGGGCCGGGGCGCTCTTCTCCGTCGGCCGAGCGGACGCGCTCGCCACCGCGGTGGCCGAGCTTCTGGACGACCCCCAGCGCAGGACCGCCCTCGCCACGGCGGCGCGGCGGTCCGTGCGACGCTTCGACTGGGCCAGTATCGCCAGCGACGTGGTGCGGGTCTACGAAACCGTCTGTCCGCCACGACCGGCCGCCACGGCCGCGCCCCCCTCGACGAGACCGTGATCCCCGACTGGGTCGCGGCCGCGAGTGTCGCCGCGCTCGTGCTCGTGCTGCTGGCCTTCTACACTTCCTGGCGCGCGAGTCGGCTCGACGGTCTGCACACGCGGCTGGAGACGGCGCGTTCCGCGTTGGACACGGCTCTGGCCCGCAGGCACACGGTGGTGGGGGAGCTGGCGGCGTTGCCCGGGTTGGACCCCGCGTCCCAGCTCCTGCTCGCCGAGGCCGTGGCCAAGGCCCGAAGGTCCGCCGCCTCCGCCGACCGGAACCGGATGGAACTCGCGGAGAGCGCGCTGTCACGCACGCTACGGGCCGTCCTCGACGACGCCGGCGTGCGTCCCGTGGCGGTGGACGACCGGGCGGTCTTCGACGAAGTCGCGGCCGAGGCGCGTCGCACCCTGTTCGCCCGTAGGTTCTATAACGATGCTGTCGCCGCGACGCGGCACGCGCGGTCCCGGCGTCTGGTGCGCTGGTTGCGTCTGGCCGGGGGCGCCCCCAGCCCCGAATTCTTCGAGATCGACGACGAACCGCCGGCCATGTCGGACCGGGCGTCGCCCGGCTCCGAGTAGAGACGCGCCGCCAGCCACGGCCCACACGCCGGATGTCGGTCGGGGGCGACGGTGGAACCACGCCCGCCCCGCATCTACTCTTTCCAAAGACGACTCGGCGCGAGGTCCCGGGACGATGGAGCGCGTCACCGCGTTCCGATCGTGCCCGAACAGCCAATGAGCAGGCGTTACGGCACCATGCGGTGAGGCGCCGCGCGGTTCGGGGGCGACGGGCCCGACCCGGTCGGCCGGTAGGATCGGGCGACGCGACGGGGACGCCAGTCGCAGCCCCTCCCGGAGACGCCCGCGTCCGAGCGACGGAAGCTTTAGACGGTGAAAGGATCGGCGTAAATGAGCGGCCACTCCAAGTGGGCCACCACCAAACACAAAAAGGCCGTGATCGACGCGAAGCGGGGCAAGCTCTTCGCCAAGCTCATCAAGAACGTCGAGGTCGCGGCCCGCACTGGTGGAGGTGACCCTGATGGCAACCCGACGCTGTACGACGCGATCCAGAAGGCCAAGAAGAACTCGGTCCCGCTGGACAACATCGAACGGGCGCGCAAGCGCGGGGCGGGCGAGGAGGCCGGTGCCGCCGACTGGCAGACGGTGATGTACGAGGGCTACGCCCCGGGCGGCGTGGCGCTGCTGATCGAGTGCCTGACCGACAACCGTAACCGAGCCGCCTCGGACGTGCGGGTGGCGGTCACACGCAACGGCGGCTCCATGGCGGACGCCGGCTCTGTGTCCTACCTGTTCAACCGCAAGGGCGTCGTCGTGGTCCCCAAGGAGGGCACGACGGAGGACGACGTCACCCTCGCGGCGCTGGAGGCCGGGGCTGAGGACATCAACGACCTCGGTGAGGCGTACGAGGTGATCAGCGAACCCACGGACCTGGTCGCCGTGCGGACCGCGCTGCAGGACGCGGGCATCGACTACGAGTCGGCCGAGTCCAGTTTCGTCCCCACCATGGAGGTCCCCGTCGACGAGGAGAACGCGCGGAAGGTCATCCGCATCGTCGACGCCCTCGAGGACGCCGACGACGTCCAGAACGTCTTCAGCAACGCGGACATCTCCGACGAGATCATGGCCAAGATCGACTAGCGCGGGTTCGTGGACGACCACCTCATCGCACCGTCTGCCGGAATGGCGGTGTGGTGCTGGGGAACGGGCCCCACCCCGACGCCGGGGTCCACGTCGCGTGCGACCAACAGGACCCCGACGGCACTGCGCACTCGGGTGCCGCATCGGACCGGCGCGGGAGAGCAACAAGCCGTCCACCGCGGCCCCCGCCCTGAGAGCTCCCGACGTGTGCGCTCAAGGCGGGGTCGGGGAACCAGTGGGTCCGCCCTCGAGGGTGGATCGAGACTCGGGTGGTTCGGCGGCCGTGGGCATCGGAAGGACGGTCGTTCGCGGCGCGTCCCGTCCGGTTGAGCCGTCGACTCGCGGGCTCGAGGTCCGAGCGGTGAGAACGCGTCAGGTCCTGATACGGCGCACCGCCTGAGGGAGACCGAGCCGGGGCGTCGCGTGTGCCCATGGCCTCGCTGGAACCGCTCGGACCGCGGCGGCGGGCAGCTCCGAGTGGACGGTGGCGAGACGCGCGGGGAGAGGGCGAGGTCGAGCGTTGTTGTCCGGAAGACGTCGCTCGACATGGCGACCTCAGGGTCACGGGTGGACCAGCCAGGAGTGCCGCCGGGAGCGCCGACCAATCGGGGCGACCGGGACACCGGGACCGTCCGACGCCCGCGCTGTTCCTCACGTACGAGGCCCCTGGCGGTCAGCCGCGTGCCGGATTCCGTCGCCGTCGCGACACACCGTTCCCCGACGGAGCGACTCCGCGGTGTCGCGCCGTGCCCGCGCCACGTGCGGACCATATCTGGCGCTCCAGTCGGTCGCCACGCGGGTCCCGGCGGCCGGGAGCCGCACCGGCCCCGCGTGTCGTCGAAGCGCACCACCCGCTGTCGTCGCCCGCCTCGGCCCCTCGTGCGGGATGGAGAGGTGGAGCGTGGCGCCCACCGGCCTCATGTCGGGCGCGGAGTGTCCTCGGTGTCCCGCGTCGACGTGATCCGACCCCGGTGCGCACCCGACGGGCGTCCTCGAGGCTTCCGGTGTCCCGCGTACCGAGGTTCGCGTCGGGGCGGCCGTTGTGGCCGGGCACCTGTAGGCTCAACGAACGAACGTTCGAGCGAGACCACGGGGGGCGCGGTGCGTGTGTTGGGAGTCGATCCGGGGCTCACCCGGTGCGGACTCGGGGTGGTCGAGGGCGTCGCCGGGCGGGCGTTGAGCCTGCGCGGGGCCGGCGTCGTACGAACCTCTCCCGAGGCCGGGCTGCCCAGCCGCCTGCTGGACGTGGAGCGGGGGATCGAACGCTGGCTCGACGAGTACCAGCCCGACGTCCTCGCGGTGGAGCGCGTGTTCGCGCAGCAGAACCTCAGCTCGGTCATGGGTACGGCCCAGGCCAGCGGCATCGCGATCGTCTGCGCCGCCCGCCGGGACCTTTCCGTGGCCACGCACACCCCCAGCGAGGTCAAGGCCGCGATCACCGGGAGTGGTCGCGCGGACAAGGCGCAGATCGGGGCGATGGTGGCCCGGGTGCTGCGCCTCTCGGAAGCCCCCCGCCCGGCCGACGCCGCCGACGCCGTCGCCCTGGCGATCTGTCACATCTGGCGGGGGGGCGCACAGACACGCGTGGAACAGGCGCGACGTGACTACGAGCGTCGAGTGGCGCTCGCCCGTCGGCAGCCCTGAAGGAGACGAGGGTTCCGTGATCGCATTCCTCACCGGTCGGGTCATGGCCGTGGACGCGCACTCCGCCGTGATCGACGTGGGTGGTGTCGGGCTGTCCGCCTTGTGCACGCCGGCCACGTTGGCCCAGTTGCGCGTCGGCGAGACGGCGACGGTCGCCACCAGCCTGGTCGTGCGTGAGGATTCCCTGACCCTCTACGGGTTCGGGACCGGCGAGGAGCGCACGGTGTTCGAGGCGCTCCAGACCGCCAGCGGCATCGGGCCGCGGATCGCCCTGGCGGCGCTCGCCGTACTGACTCCCCAAGCGCTGCGCGACGCGGTCGCCAGCGAGGACACCGCCACTCTCACGCGGATTCCCGGCGTGGGCAAGAAGAGCGCACAGCGGATCTGCCTCGAACTGCGCGACAAGCTGGGCGGCGGAGCCGTGGACGCTCCTTCCTCCTCGGCGGGGGCACCGCCGACCCGCGCCCAGGCCGTGGAGGGTCTCGTCAATCTGGGATGGTCGACACGGGACGCCGAGACGGCCGTCAAGGCCGCGGCCACCGAGTTCGCCGACGACGCCGCGCCCGACACGGCGACCCTGCTGCGAACCGCGCTGCGTAAGCTGAGCCGGGCGTGACGGCCGTGGTGGAAGGAGAGGGCGAGCAGTGACGGACGCCGAGGAGTACGACGAGCCCCGGGGCTTGGTCTCGCCCGAGGCCGGGCTGGAGGACAACGAGGTCGAGGGGGCGCTGCGGCCCAAACGGCTCGAGGAGTTCGTCGGACAGGACCGCGTCTGCGACCAACTGTCCCTGGTCCTGCGCAGTGCGCAGCGTCGTGGCCGGGCCCCCGACCACGTCCTGATGTCCGGACCCCCCGGGTTGGGAAAGACGTCCCTCGCGATGATCATCGCTGAGGAGTTGGGCGCGCCGCTTCGTATCACCTCCGGCCCCGCCATCGAACGCTCCGGCGACCTCGCCGCCATCCTCTCCACCCTGCGCGAGGGGGAGGTGCTCTTCCTGGACGAGATCCACCGCATGGCCCGCCCCGCCGAGGAGATGCTCTACGTCGCGATGGAGGACTTCCGGGTCGACGTCGTCGTCGGCAAGGGTCCGGGAGCTACCGCGATCCCCCTGGACCTCGCCCCCTTCACACTGGTCGGGGCCACCACACGCGCGGGCCTCCTTCCCGCCCCGCTGCGGGATCGGTTCGGGTTCACCGCCCACCTGGACTTCTACGCAGCGAAGGACCTCGAGGCCATCCTGCGCCGCTCCGCTGACCTCCTCGGGGTCCGCCTCGACGAGGACGCGGCGGTGGAGGTCGCGCGTCGGTCCCGAGGGACGCCCCGCATCGCCAACCGGCTGCTTCGCCGGGTCCGCGACTACGCCGAGGTGCATGGCGACGGCGACCTGACCAAGGAGAACGCCCGCGCCGCACTCAGCCTGTACGAGGTGGACGAACAGGGACTCGACCGCCTGGACCGCGCGGTGCTCGACGCGTTGCTGCGCCGGTTCGCCGGCGGCCCCGTCGGCCTGTCGACCCTCGCGGTGTCCGTGGGGGAGGAGCCGGAGACGGTGGAAGTGGTCGCGGAGCCATTTCTGGTGCGTTCCGGTTTCATCGCGCGCACCCCGCGGGGACGCGTCGCGACGGCGGCGGCGTGGACGCACGCGGGGCTGACCCCACCGCAGGACACGGTGTTCGGGACGGCTACGCTGTTTGACGACACGGGGGGTACGTAGGGCGGACCGTCGAGCGCAGGAACAACCGACCCGCCCTGGTACGTTAAGCAAAAGGCCGGGCCCGGTGCTCGGCGGAATTCGTTAACCGAGGGAAGGATGCCCCGTGACTGAGGGCCTTTTGTATCTCGCGGCGGAGGGCCAGGAGGGGTCGAGTTTCCTGGTTCAGATGCTCCCGTTCGTTCTGATCATCGCGGTGTTCTACCTCCTGTTCTTCCGGCCGCAGCAGAAGCGCCGGCAGCAGGAGAACCAGATGCAGAACTCGCTGCTGCCCGGTCAGGAGATCATGACCAAGAGTGGCATGTTCGGGACCATCGTGGACGTACACGACAATGACATCGAGGTCGAGGTGTCGCCGGGAACCCGAATCCGCATGATCAAGGCGGGCATCGCCGAGGTTCTCACGCCGCAGGACCCGAGTGGGATCGAGGACCACCCCGACTTCCCGACCACGGGCAGCGACGACGATCGCGACAACCCGAACCGGCCCTGAATGTCGCAGGATCTCGCCACACTCATCGACAAGCGCGTACGCACCATCCCCGACTATCCGAAGCCGGGGGTGGAGTTCAAGGACATCACTCCCCTGCTGGCCGATCCCGCGGCCTTCCGGGCGGTGGTGGACGGCGTGCGGGAACGCTACGACGCCGAGTCGGTCGACGCGGTGGTGGGGATCGAGGCACGTGGCTTCATCCTCGCGGCGCCGATCGCCTACGCGATGGGGGCGGGATTCGTTCCGATCCGTAAAAGCGGGAAACTTCCCGCGCGGACGCTCGACGCGACCTATGATCTCGAGTACGGAACCGAGACCATGGAGATGCACGCGGACGGCGTCTCGCCCGGCGATCGAGTCCTGATCGTCGATGACGTCCTCGCGACCGGTGGTACCGCGGAGGCCGCGGTGCGACTGGTCCGGGCCGCGGGTGGAACGGTGGTCGGACTCTCGGTCCTGATGGAACTCGGTTTCCTGAACGGGCGTCAAAGACTCACAGACGTCGAACCCTACGCGTTGACCGTCGCCTGATCCGGGCCGCCTTGAAGGCGGTCGATAAACTAGCTGGTAAGCGGCGGTCGGCCGTACTCTCACAGCGCCGTGCGGTCACGATGAGTGTCCGCACTCGCTGTGTTCTCCACAGGTGCGCGGCTCCCGCCGCGCATACCCGGCCGCGGGAGGTGTGTCCATGCAACGCGACACGGTTTCGACTGACATGCCCCTCGCGCACGGCGCGCCGGACCCCACCGAGGTGGACAGCGCGGCCAGCGCGACCGACGACGCCACGCCGCCGACCACGGAGTCGACGAGCCAGAGTGCGCCCACCCCCGCGGCTGAGCCGGAGGCTCCCGCGGCGCCGACGCCGGCGAGCGTCGCCGCGGCGAACACCACGGGCGCGCGGCGCAGGCGATCGTGGCTGGGCGCCCAGCGTGGGGTCGCGATGAATCCGATGCTCGAGCCGTTGCTGAACACGGTGCGGGCCACCCATCCCAAGGCCGACACCCGACTCATCGAACGCGCCTACGAGGTGGCCGCTTACCACCACCGCGACCAGCGGCGCAAGAGCGGTGATCCCTACATCACCCACCCGCTGGCGGTGGCGACGATCCTCGCCGAGCTCGGCATGCAGGAGCCGACGCTCGCGGCCGCGCTACTCCACGACACGGTGGAGGACACCGAGTACACGCTGGACGAGCTGCGATCTGAGTTCGGTGACGAGATCGCGGAACTCGTCGACGGAGTCACCAAGCTCGACAAGGTGACCTACGGTGAGGCCACCCAGGCCGAGACCGTCCGCAAGATGGTCATCGCGATGTCGCGGGACATCAAGGTGCTGCTCATCAAGCTGTGCGACCGACTGCACAACATGCGGACACTGCGCTTCCTCCCCCAGCACAAGCGGGAGCAGAAGGCGCGGGAGGCCCTGGAGATCTTCGCGCCGCTCGCGCACCGCCTGGGCATGAACACGATCAAGTGGGAGCTGGAGGACCTCTCCTTCGCCACGATCTACCCCAAGCGGTTCGACGAGATCGCCCGGCTGGTGTCGGAGCGGGCGCCTCGGCGGGACGTGTACCTCCAGGAGGTCATCGAGTCGGTGTCGTCGGACCTGGCCGACGCGAAGATCAAGGCCGTGGTGAAGGGCCGCCCGAAGCACTACTACTCGATCTACCAGAAGATGATCGCGCGCGACGTCGGGTTCAAGGAGATCTACGACCTCGTCGGGATCCGCGTCCTGGTGGACAGTGTGCGTGACTGCTACGCGGCGTTGGGAACGATCCACGCGCGGTGGAATCCGGTACCGGGACGGTTCAAGGACTACATCGCGATGCCGAAGTTCAACATGTACCAGTCCCTGCACACGACGGTGATCGGCCCGGAGGGCAACCCGGTCGAGTTGCAGATCCGCACGCACTCCATGCACCGGCGCGCCGAGTACGGGATCGCGGCGCACTGGAAGTACAAGGAGGACCGTCAGGCCGGCGGAGGCAAACCGGCCGGGGACATGGAGTGGCTGCGCCAGTTGATCGACTGGCAGCAGGAGACCACTGACCCCGGGGAGTTCCTGGAGTCGCTCCGGTTCGACCTCTCGGTGCAGGAGGTCTTCGTCTTCACACCGCAAGGCGACGTCATCGCCCTGCCGCAGGGTGCCACTCCCATCGACTTCGCCTACGCCGTGCACACCGAGGTGGGACACCGCACGGTGGGGGCGCGGGTGAACGGGCGCCTGGTACCGCTGGAGAGCGAACTCGGCAACGGCGACACCATCGAGATCTTCACCTCGAAGTCGCCGGAGGCGGGGCCGAGCCGGGACTGGCTGACGTTCGTCAAGAGCGGGCGCGCGCGTAACAAGATCCGGCAGTGGTTCACCAAGGAGCGGCGAGAGGCCGCGATCGAACAGGGCAAGGACGCGATCGCACGGTTCATGCGTAAGCAGGAGCTGCCGATCAAACGCATGCTCACCAGCGAGTCCGTTCTCGCCCTCGCGCGCGACCTGCGCTACCCGGACGTGTCCGCCCTGTACGCGGCCGTGGGTGAGGGGCACATCAGTGCCCAGAACGTCGTCCAGAAGCTCGTGGACTCCCTCGGGGGGCTCGCCAGCGCGGAGGAGGACCTCGCCGAGACGGCGCTGCCGACCCGTAAGCGCGGGCCACAGCGGATGCACGGCAACCCCGGGGTTGTGGTGGACGGCGATCCCGACGTGTGGGTGCGTCTGTCCAAGTGCTGCACCCCGGTTCCCGGGGACGAGATCATCGGTTTCGTCACCCGTGGCAACGGTGTGTCCGTGCACCGCTCCGACTGCGCGAACACCACGCACCTGGATCCGCAGCGCCGCGTGGCGGTGGAGTGGCGTCCCACCGAGGACTCCATGTTCCTCGTCGCTCTGCAGGTGGAGGCGTTGGACCGGACCCGACTGCTGTCCGACATCACCCGGGTTCTCTCCGACCAGCACGTCAACATCCTGTCGGCGACGGTGCAGACCCGCCGTGACCGCGTGGCGCTCAGCCGGTTCACCTTCGAGATGGCCGACCCGGCGCACTTGGGACACGTGCTCAAGGCGGTGCGCAAGGTGGACGGCGTCTACGACGTCTACCGGATGCGTAGCTGACCCCGTGCCGGCCGCGCCCGCGGTGCCGGCGGGGGCCTGAGGGGCGCTGTGATCGGCGAGCCAAGTCGGTGACCTTGAGGTGGGCGTCATCGGGGTAGTTATCCAGGCATGGGAAACAAGCTGTCCCTGCAGGCCCTCGTGCGGTCCCTCACCGAGCAGGCGGCCTCGGCGCCGTCGGGTCGGAGCGCGGACACCGTGTACGGCGGGCACGAGCGGGCGCTGCGCCAGACCGTGATCGCGTTGCGTGCGGACGCGGGGATGGCCGAACACGGAAGCCCGGGGGAGGCCACCTTGCAGGTGCTCCAAGGGCGGGTGCGCCTGGACGCCGAGGAGACCAGTTGGGAGGCACGGACCGGTGATCTGCTCATCATCCCGGAGGAACGGCACTCCCTGACCGCACTGGAGGATTCCGTCGTCCTGCTCACGGTCGCGCGGACCTGACTACTCCAGCGACCGGAGCGCCGATCCCGCGCGCCGCAGTTCGGCGACGGTCCGTTCGAACCGCGTGGCGACCACCAGGATCACGACTCCCGCGAAGCCGAGCGGCACCCACGCCGGTACGGCGACCACGAGTTCCCACAGTGGGGTCCCAAAGGCGCGCTGTGCGACCAGCGCCAACACGGCCGCACCCACGACGAGGGGGCACTGCGAACGCCGCCACGCCCCGACCAGCGTGCACGCCAGGCCAGCGACGGCCAACGCGCCGAGCCGTATCGGATCGGGGTCCGGCGCCAACACCAGTACGGCCGTGGGGCCGAGCAGCGCCAGGCCGGGACCCGCGCTCAACCACGACGAGGGTGCCGGCCGGCCCGCCACCACCGCCCGGCGACGCCAGTCCCAACCGAGGACGAGCGCGGCCAGCCCGGGCGGAAGCAGATACGGCTCGGGAATCGTGACCCGGAGCCAGCCCATCGCGCACCACAACGCCGCGAGCAACAGGATCCCCGCGACCGGAACGTACCAGCGGCGTTCGGGGCGGGTCGCGCCGCCCAGCGCGATCACCCCGAGGACGGCGAGACACACACTGGTGAGCTCCAGCCGCTGCGTCCCCGCCAGGGTGAGACAGACGGCCACGAGCCCCAGCAGCCCCGAGGCGACCTCCACCGACATCGACAACGGGCGCGGTAGCGAGACGGTGCTCGTGACCCCGATCCCCCCGGCCACGACCGCGACCGCTCCCAAGGACGCGACCTCGGCGGGCTGGCCGAAGGTGAGCATCAACGCGACGGCGAACCCACCGGTGGCCAACGTACACAGGGCCGCCGCCCCGGAGACGAGCGGGACGTCACGCCCCAGGATCTGTACTCCCAGGCCCGCCCCCACCACGACGACGAGACCGACCAAGGTCGGAGTGGACTCGGCGAGGGACCACGACAGCATCGTGAGCAGCACCCATACCGAGCCCACGGCGGCGACGCGGCCGGCGAGGGGCGTGGGCCGGATTCGCGGCGGGAGCGCCGGGACACCGAGAAGCGTGAGCGCCAGGACGACCAACACCAGGATGACGAGCCACACGGGTGCGTTGGCCATCACCGGGAGTGGGGCCAGCACGACCGCGAAGACCGCGCCGGCGACCGGCGCCGCGAGTCTCCGCCGCGTCGCCCACACGCCGAGCGTGATCGCCGCGCCGACCGCCGGGAGGGCGAGAAGATCCGGCCACGAGGCGGGGAGAACCGAGTCCACCATGAGGGCGTCAGCCGCACGGGATCCGAGGATTCCGCGCTGCGACCACGGGGCGACGACCCAACGCCACGTCCCGAACTGCGCCGTGAGCCACGGACCGGCCATCGTGGCACCGGCGGCGATCACCAGTCCGGCCGTGACGGTGAGTCCGACGGGCCGCACCCTGCCAGCGGAGAGCGCGGCCGAGCTCGCCGTGACGACCGCGGCGCCGGCGAGAAGGAGCGGTGGGATACCGGTACCGACCCACGAGATCACGGCACTCGCCCCGGCGAGCGCGACAACGGTCCAGGCCAGATCGGTGCGGCGGTTGCCGTTCGCGCGCCGTGCGAGCCACGTCACGGCCAACGCGCCGGCCGCCACGGTCAGCACGGGCGCGGAGAACCAGCGGGGGTCCAGCTCGACGCCCCGGTCGTGGAACGCGAACCACGCCGCCGCGCCGGCCAAAGCGAAGCTGACGGTGGCCGTGACCGAAAGCGCCGCCGGGGCGGTCCGCGGACCGCCGCTCGCGGACCGTGTGGTGAGGATCGGGAGAACAGCGCCAGCGACCGCGCACACGCCCAGCGTCACCAGTACGAGCGTCAGGAGGAGCGGGTCGAACGCCGACCACGCGACCACCACGTAGCTCGTGACGAGACCAGCCCACACCACCAGTCGGGCCCGCCAGCCGGCGAAGACCGGGACGGAGGCCAGGAGGGCGCCAGCGACCACCACGCTGACCGTCAGCGCGACACCGTACGGAACGGGCACGGCCGCGACACTCGTGGGCAGGAGAACCGAGAGGCTGGACAACGCCGTGGCACCCGCCGCCCAGCGGCCCGAACGCCAGCCCGCCCACCCCACGAGCGTGGCCGTCGCCAGGGCGAGTGTGGTGAGCAGGAGGGGGTGCCCGGCGTGCTCCATGAGCGCGAGGGTGCCGGGCCGCTCGAACGTGAGGATCCCGACGAGCGGCGACGCCATCACCTCGACCAGTCGAGGGGCCACCAGAGTGGGAACGGCGCAGGCGGCCACGAACGCGACCGCGCCGACCGCGACCCGATCCGGTTCGGCGAGGCGCGGCCCCCACACCGCGAGGAGCATCGCGGGCAATGCGACCAGGGTGAGCGTGAGAACCGGGAGGACGGGGACCTCGGCGAAGATCACCGCCGCGGGCGCCACACCGAGAGCCAGTGACGTCGTCGCCACCACCAAGGCACCACGATGGCGGCTGCGCGGCCAGAGTACGAGGCAGGTGACACCCACGAGCGCGCACCCCAGGAACTGAACCGGCGGGGCCCATCGGATCCCCCCTGTCGCGACGTCCAATCCATGGACGTCCGGGGGCAACGCCACCCAGGCCAGCGCGACCACGATCGCGGCGGCCCAGGAGAGCAGGAGGCTCCAGCGCGCGACCGTCCCCACGACGCGGCCCGGAGCGGGAAGGGTCCGCAGGCCGAGGCCGAGCACGACGGCGTTGATGATCGGGGCGAGACCGAGCCACAACGCTGGATCGCCCCACAGGGCGAGCGCCGGAGCGACGAGTTGGCCGACGACGACCGCGAGCACCCGAGGGGCCCGCAGTGGGACGGCCCACGAGTATCCGACCAACACCACGGTGATCACGGCCGCCGCGGACGCCACGTAGGCCGGCGTACCGATCCGGTCGACCGGTACCACGCTCCACAGCGCCAACGCGTCGATCACGAGCAGAGCGGCGCCCAACGCGCCCAGAGTCTCGGCCGTCGCCGTCAGCCGGTACCGAAGGAACACCAGCGGCAGACCGGCGACGAGCACGGTGACGCCGCCCAGGATCGTTCCCCGGGTCGCGACGGAGAGCTCGCTCCAACTGACGACCGCGAACACCAACGACGCGACGCCGAGCAGCACCGCGCCCAGGACGAGCAGCAGGTTGCGCACCGATGTACTGGTGAACTCCCACCGACGCGCGCGGCTCGGTGCCGGCACGGAACCCGAGTAGACGGGGCGCGAACCCTCCACCGGAGGACGGGCGTCGGCGACCGGCGGTGCGGCGGTCTGTGGCCGGGACACGGCGGAGAGCAGGGAGTCGCGCACGAACACCAACTCGGCCCGCTCCCGCTCCAACGCCCCGAGCCGATCCTCAACGGCCCGAAGCCGCGCCGAGTGGACGGGCGCCCACGGGGCCCCACACCCGGGACACGTCGACGGAGCCCCCGGGAAGACGCCCCCACAGTGGGGGCACTGCGTGTGTAGCGGCCGTGGCATCACGCCATGCTCCCAGGTCATCATCGGTCCGCCCTACTCGGGTCCCGGGAGTTCACCGCCCGGTCGGTCAACGGAGGCGGGGTCTCAAGGTGGGGACGAGGCGTCCGTTGGACGCGCCGTGGTGGACACCCGGTTCCGGCGGAGACCGGCGGTGTGTCGAGGGTAGTCGACCCGGCGAATCCGCGCGGTGCGTCCGGTCGCGGGGAGAGGGACCGCTCGGCGGGCGGGTGGGCGTTCGCGGAGGCCGGTAGGCGTTGGCCGTGGCGTCGCGTCGTGCTCCCGGGTGAGCGTCGGGGTCCGCCCCCGTTCGGGTCCAGGCGTTGACCGCCCGTCGGTCCACAGGACGGGTGGTGCCCAGGCTGGCCGAGGAACCGATCGCGGGGAGGTCGTGGGGCGCGTCGTGGCGAACCCAGGGTCGGTGGCTGGGAACTCGGCGCGTTTGGCGTTGGGCGTGCTGTGGGCGCATCACAGGAGGTGGCCTGGCCCCAGTCGCGCACCGTCGTCCGAGGGGGGAACGGTGCGCAGCGGCCGGCCGGGGGACCGAGTCCGGTGATGCCCCCGGTGGGCGCACCGTTGGACGTTCGCGCGGGGCGGTGCGAGGGCGTCCCCGTGGGCGACGGACGTCGGTTGCCGTCCCCACGGCGTCCACGTGGCGGGTCGTCGGCCTGGCCGTCATTGTCGGGAGGCCGTGGGGGCGCCGCTGGCGACGCCAGCGCCGGGACCCCGTGGAGTGCCGGCACTGGCGTCGGTCAGCGCATCTGGCCCATCTGGCGTTCGGCCGCGCTCAGGAGGGACTGGCCGTTGTCCAGGGCCTTCTCCGCGGCACGGATCTTGCCGGTGTCGCCGGTGGCCTTGGCTTTCTCGAGGTCGTCCTGGAGACGTTGTACCGAGGCCTGCAGCTTCGCCACCATGGACTCGGCGTGCGCCGGCCCGCTGCGGCGCCACTCCTTGTCTTCGGAGTTGCGGACCTCGTCCTCGATGCGGCGGAACTCGCCTTCCAGCCGGTCACGCGACTCGCGTGGGACCTCTCCGGCGTCGTCCCACCGCTGCTTGAGGTCGCGGAGTTGCTGGCGCGCGTCGCGTGGATCGGACACCGGCAGCAACCGCTGCGCCTCGGCGAGCAGCGCCTCCTTCGCGTCGGCGTTGACCTGAAGTTCGGCGCGACGCTCGGAGAACGCGGCCTCACGTGCCTGGAAGAAGACGTCCTGGGCGCCCTTGAACCGGGCCCACAGTTGGTCCTCGCTCGCGCGGTCCGCGCGGCCGGCCGAGCGCCACTCGTCCATCAGGTCGCGGTAGCGACCCGCGGTACGGCCCCAGTCGGTGGAGTCGCAGATCGCCTCCGCCTCGGAAACGATCTTCTCCTTGAGCGCTCGGATGTTCTCCCGCTCGGAGTCCAGGTTGGCGAAGTAGGCCTTACGCCGCTTGGAGAAGGCGTTGCGCGCGCTGGACATGCGTCGCCACAGAGCCTGCTCCGTGGCGCGGTCCGTCCGGGGCGCCGCCTTCCACTCATCCATCAGTTGACGCATCCGCTCCCCACCCGACTTCCAGTGGGTGGTCTCCTCGGCGACTCGTTCCGCCTCGGCGACGATGCGTTCCTTCGTTTCTCGGGCTTCGGTTCGCGCTTCTTCCTGCGCCTGGCGCTGCTCCACCTTGCGCTGTTCGGCGGTGCCGGCGAGGCGATCAGTCGCGCGACGAGCGAGTCGAGGTCACCGACCGCGTTCGCCCGCACGATCTCCTCCCGCAGGCGGGTGACGCTGTCCAGCGCCTGTCCCCCCGCGATGTCGGTGTTACGAAGGCGCTGTTCGAGCAGCTCCACCTTCGTGCGCAGATCGTCGTACTTGCGTCGGAAGAAAGCCAGCGCTTCTTCGGGGGCACCTGCCTGCCACGAACCGACGATGCGTTCGCCCTCCGCTGTGCGCACGTAGACCGTTCCGTCCTCATCTACGCGGCCCCAAGGGTCCGTCGAGGTCACCGTGTCCTCCCCAATGTGAAGAGCACCCACCCTGACTGGTGCGGTGCGTCATGAGCGGCGGACGGTCACAGCCCGGCTCATCGTGGCATGGACCAATATGTCACTGCGACGGCGTTTGGCAAAGAGTTGATGTGCCGGAGGTGACCGATTAGTGATCAGCGGTGCTGCGACCGTGGCCCGGAGGGGGTCACCATCTCGGTAAGCTCGGGCGCGAGGTCGGGCCGCCACAACGCCGTTCCAGCAGGTCGGTCCCTCGCGTACCGAGACCAACCAGACCAGTGAGGTCAGTGTGCTCATCGTCGAACGTCCCGTCGGTCCGCTCGCCGCGAACTGCTTCGTCGTCGCGTCCGGGCCGGACGCGACGTGTGTCGTCATCGACCCAGGTCAGGAAGCGGAGGACGCCGTCGCGGAGAGCGTAGGCGAGCATGGGCTGCGGCCTGAGGCGGTCCTGCTGACCCACGGACACTTCGACCACGTCTGGTCCGCCGCGGCGCTCTCGGAGCGGTACGGGATTCCCGTGTACGTCCATCCGGAGGACGCGGCCCTGCTGAGTGATCCCGCGAAGGGACTCGATCCCGCTCTCGCCGCGCAGTTGACCGCGCTCTTCGGCGACGGCCAACTCAACGAGCCGGAGAACACCTACCACCTCCGGGGCGAGCAGACCCTCGCCCTCGCCGAGATGACGTTCACCGTGCACCACGCCCCTGGACACACCCCCGGTTCGGTCGCGTTCTCCACGGACGACGACGGGACACCGACCCTGTTCGCGGGGGACCTGCTCTTCGCCGGATCCATCGGCCGCACCGACTTCCCCGGCGGCGATCCGGAGGCGATGGCGGAGAGCCTACGGCGCGTCTGCCTGGACCGGCCCGACGAGACGGTGGTCCACCCAGGACACGGCCCGGTTACGACGATCGGACGGGAACGCGTCAGCAACCCGTTCCTGCGTGGCCTCACCTCATGAGCGAGGCACATCCGGTCCGGTCGGTCGCCGCCTTCGGCGCTCGAGATAGCGGCGCCGGCGCCACAAGCCGGAGACCACGCCCAGGGACTGCCGAAGAGCTGAGACAAGGAGACTGAAAGTTGATCCGCAACGCAGAAGCCGGTGAACTGCGGGCCGAGGACGCCGACCGCACCGTGGTCCTGGCCGGGTGGGTCGCCCGCCGACGGGACCACGGGGGAGTGGTCTTCCTCGACCTGCGTGAGGCGTCGGGCGTGGTCCAGGTGGTGGTACGTGAGGACGACCTCGCGCACGACCTTCGCGCGGAGTACTGCCTGAAGGTCACCGGGCGCGTCCGGGTGCGTCCCGCGGGAAACGAGAACCCCGAGATCCCCACGGGGGACATCGAGGTCGTCGCCGACGAGATCGAGGTCCTCAGCGAGTCCGCACCGCTGCCCTTCCCCTTGGACGGCAGCCAGGAGGTCGCCGAGGAGACCCGGCTGCGGTACCGCTACCTCGACATGCGCCGCCCGGAAACCGCCGCCGCCCTACGGCTGCGGTCCACGGCGACCTACGTCGTGCACGACGTCCTGCGTGACAACGGGTTCGTCAACATCGAGACGCCCTACCTCACCCGATCCACCCCCGAGGGAGCCCGGGACTTCCTGGTGCCCGTCCGACTGCAGCCCGGCCACTGGTACGCACTGCCACAGTCCCCACAGCTCTTCAAGCAGCTCTTGATGGTGGGCGGCATGGAGCGGTACTACCAGATCGCGCGCTGCTTCCGTGACGAGGACCTCCGCGCCGACCGCCAGCCGGAGTTCACCCAGATCGACATCGAGATGAGCTTCGTCGACCAGGAAGACGTCATCGCCGTCAGCGAGGAACTCGTCGCACGCCTGTGGCGGGAGACGCTCCGGGTCGAGCTGCCCACGCCACTGCCCCGCATGGCGTTCCTCGAGGCGATGGACCGCTTCGGTTCCGACAAGCCCGACCTCCGGTTCGGTCAGGAACTCACCGAACTCACCGACGTTTTCGCCGACACCAGCTTCCGCGTGTTCCAGGCACCCTACGTCGGCGCGGTCGTCATGCCGGGTGGCGCCAGCCAGACCCGCAAGGAACTGGACGGCTGGCAGGACTGGGCCAAGGCGCGGGGCGCCAAGGGGCTCGCCTACGTGCTCGTGCAGCCCGACGGGACGCTCACCGGCCCCGTCGCCAAGAACCTCACCGAAACCGAGATCACCAACCTGGTGAACCGCGTCGGAGCCGACCCCGGAGACGCGGTGTTCTTCGCGGCGGGCAAGCGCCGTCCCTCCCAGGAGCTCCTTGGCGCGGCGCGGCTGGAGATCGGCAACCGACTCGGCCTCATCGACGAATCCCAGTGGTCCCTGCTGTGGATCGTGGACGCCCCGCTGTTCGAGGAGGACAGCGAAGGGGGGTGGACGCCGGTGCACCACCCGTTCACCAGCCCCAAGCCCGAGTGGGTCGAGACGTTCCACAAGGACCCGGGCAACGCGCTCGCCTACGCCTACGACCTGGTGTGCAACGGCGTGGAGATCGGCGGGGGCTCGGTCCGTATCCACCGCGGCGACGTTCAGCAGCGGGTGTTCGAGGTGTTGGGCATCGACCGGGCCGAGGCCGAGTCGAAGTTCGGGTTCCTGCTGGAGGCGTTCAAGTACGGTCCACCCCCGCACGCTGGGATCGCCTTCGGGTGGGACCGGATCGTCAGCCTGCTCTCGGGCGGCGAATCGATCCGCGACGTCATCGCCTTCCCGAAGACGGCCTCCGGTGGTGACCCCCTCACGGGTGCGCCTACCCCGATCACCGCCGTACAGCGCAAGGAGGCGGGAGTCGACGCGGTACCGGTGACCCCGGAGACCGCCGAGAGCTGATCCGACGACCGGCACCACACGGATCGCATACGCCACGGGGTGGGTTCCCAACGTTGGGAACCCACCCCGTGTTCGTCGTTCGGCCCGTGGGCCTCACGAGAGGTCGACGTAGACCTCGTTCCCGCCGTAGGTCTCCGAACTGAGGCCGATGTGCGACACGTCTGACGCGCTGGGCACGTCGAAGACGATCGTGACCTCCTTCGTCGAACCCGTCCCGATGTCGTCGTACCAGGACCCGCCGTTGCTCTCGTGGGCGTCCTCGGCGTAGCCCTGGACGGTTCCGTCCTCCAGGTAGATGTTCTGCTCGTCGGACCAGAAGCTGCGCTGGATCGTCCCGATGTTGGTCACCTCGACGGTGACCGCGACGAACTCCCCACTGGCGGTCGCGCCGGAGACGTCGACCGTCTCGAAGTCCGTGACGACGAACTCCATCGGGTCACGGGTCGCGGTGTCACCCATGGCGACCAGGTCCTCGTCCGAGGAGTCCGCGTCGGAGTCGGAGCTCCCCCCGGACAACTCGGCGACCTCGTCCAGGAGCTGAACGTCGACCTCGTCGCCGCCGAGCGTCTCCTCGCTGAGACCGATGTGGGAGACGTCCGCCGCGCTGGGAACGTCGAACACGATGCTCACCGTGGTGGTCTCGTTCGGCGCGATGTCGTCGTACTGGGATCCACCCAGAGCGGAGTTCGCGCCGGTGTCGTAGCCGTGCGCGGAGCCGTCGGTCGTGTAGAGGTTCTGCTCGTCGGACCAGTACGTCCACTCCGAGCTGGAGGTGTTGGTCACATCCAGGGTGACGGCGACATACTCGCCGCTCGGAGACTCGCCGCTGACCTCCACCGCCTCCGCGAACTGGACGGTGTATTCCAGGTTCCCGGTGCTGACGGTGTCACCGATGCCCGCCTCGGAGGAGCCGCCACCACCGGCGGGTGGGGGCGGCGGGTCCGGCTCGTCGTTGCCGAGGCGCCCGATCACGAGCACGATGGCGACGATCACCAATACGACGACCAGGACACCGCCCAGGATGACGATCAGGATGGGAGAGGTCGAGCGCTGCGGGGGAGGGGGAGGTCCCGGCGGCATACCCTGCGGTCCAACGCCGTATGGCGGCATACCCGGCTGGGGACCAGGTGGTGGCCCATAGGGGGGTTGACTCATAACGGCACACTTTTCCTTCCCGCATGCTGCGAAATGTGTGAATTGATCACGATAGTGCAGGACAACGCACCATACCGTTCCCTAGTGACCGGAGTGGCCGATGGGCCTGCGGGCGCCCATGTGACCAACCACGGCACAGCATTGGACGCACGAGGACGCCGCGGGGTTTCCCTACCGACGGCACGGATACGCTGGGGAATGTGTCCGAAACACTGTTCGACGACGCCGGCGCGGAGGCGCAACGGGCGGAGGAGCCGCTGGCGGTCCGTATGCGTCCCCGCACCCTGGACGAGGTCGTGGGCCAACGCCATCTGCTGGGGCAATCCAGCGCGCTACGCCGCCTGGTCGAGGGTGACGCCCCGATGTCGCTGTTCCTTTGGGGTCCACCGGGGACGGGGAAGACGACACTCGCCACGGTGGTCAGTCGCACCACCAAACGGAAGTTCGTCGAGCTCTCCGCGGTGAGCTCCGGAGTGAAGGACGTTCGGGCGACCATCGACACCGCCCGTCGGGAGATGGGGATGCGCGGCACACGCACCCTTCTCTTCATAGACGAAGTACATCGCTTCAACAAGACACAACAGGACGCGTTGTTGCCCGCGGTCGAGAACCGTTGGGTGAGTTTCATCGGCGCGACGACGGAGAACCCGTTCTTCTCCGTCGTCTCACCGTTGTTGTCGCGCTCGTTGATGTTGACCCTGGAGCCGTTGACGGACGAGGACGTCCGCTCCGTCATCCAACGCGCCCTGACCGAGGAACGCGGCCTGAACGGGATCTACGTCCTGGACACGGAGGCCGAGGACCATCTGGTGCGGCTCGCCGGGGGCGACGCCCGCCGCGCCCTGACCTACCTCGAGGCCGCCGCTCTGGTGTCCACCCGGGACGGAACCCACAACACGATCACCACGGCGGACGTGGAACGCGCCGCGGACCGCGCGGCGGTGCGATACGACCGCGCGGGAGACCAGCACTACGACGTGATCAGCGCGTTCATCAAGAGCATCCGCGGGAGCGACGTCGACGCCGCCATGCACTACCTGGCGCGTATGATCCACGCCGGCGAGGACCCTCGGTTCATCGCGCGGCGCCTCATCGTGCACGCGAGTGAGGACGTCGGCATGGCCGACCCGACGGCGCTGCAGACCGCGATCGCCGCCGCGCAGGCCGTCGAGTTCGTCGGGCTGCCCGAAGCACGGATCAACCTCGCCCAAGCCGTCATCCACCTCAGCCTGGCCCCGAAGTCCAACGCCGTGATCAGCGCGATCAACACCGCGGCGAGTGACGTCACCCAGGGCCGCGTCGGAGCGGTTCCCCCACACCTGCGCGACGCGCACTACTCGGGCGCCGACAGTCTCGGACACGGCGAGGGCTACAAGTACGCCCACGACTACCCCGGCGGCGTCGCCCCACAGGTGCACGCGCCCGACGCCGTCGCCGGTCGGCACTACTACCAGCCGACGACGCACGGCGCGGAACGCCGCTACGGCGAGGTGTGGGAGCGGATCCAGGGCATCCTGCGGGACGGCCCGCCAACGCCTGACTCCCGCGGGGGTCACGGGTCGTAGAGCTCGACGACCTCCACGATCAACGGGAACCCGTCCTCCGTGGCCTCGGGCGCGAACTCGACCTCGGCGATGATGTCCTCGCCGTACTGCAGGTAGTTGATGAAGTCGCGGCCGGTCAGCTCCGCGCCCTCGGTCTCGCCGTAGGTGCCCCGGCCGTCCTCGTCGACCGTGACATCCCCAGGGTTGTGGCAGTACTGCGCGCACAGGACGACGGCCTCGGGATCGATGTCGGCCTCGAACAGGGAGTCGTCCGAGGCCTCAGCCCAGCGATCCAACCACGGGGCGTCCGCCGCGGCGTCGTCGTCGGCCTCCACGATCGTGTAGGCCCAGGGGCCTGACTCGGGGTTCTCCTGGTTCTCCGCTCCGAGCCGGATCACGATCGGCGCCTCGTTCTCGCCCGCCTCCTCGTCCACCTGCGGTTCGTCCCCGGCCGCGGCCTCCGCGTCGTCGTCACCGCCCAGGAGCGCGTGTACCCCCGCCCACACCCCACCCCCGACCAGGGCGATGGCCAAGGCCCCACCCGCCGCGACGACCACGGCCCGAGGCAACGGTCCCTTGGTTCCGTCCTTCTGCCTCGGGTCGGAGAGGTAGTACACGCGGGGGAGGCCGACCGGCTCCACGACACTGTTCCACTCGCGGGTGAGAATCCGCTCCAAGCCGCCGGACAGGGATCCCTCGTCGGTCTCGTCGCCGTCGTCGGGGTCCTCGTCCTCGGAGCGCAGCGCCTCCCACGCGGCGAGCGAGGCTCCCAACAGCTCCCGGGCGGATGGTCGCTCCGCGGGATCGGCGTCCAGCGCTCGCGCGACCAGCGGGCGCAACTGTTCGGTAACGGTGTCGAGGTCGAACTCCCCCGACCGGACACGCTCGGAGACGTCCTCGGCCGTCCCGTCGCCGAACGGCAGGGAGCCCGACGCGGCGAACGCCACCACCGCACCCCAGGAGAAGACGTCCGACGGAGGTTCGGCGGGCGTGTCCACGGCACGTTCGGGACCCGCCCATCCCGTCTGTCGCCGCAACTGGTCCTCGTCCGGTGTGAGCTCCACGCCGAGCAGGCGCGGACCGGACGCGCTGAGCACGATGTTGTCCGGGCGTACGGCGCCGTGTGCGACGTCGGAGCCGTGCAGACCGACCAACGCGTCGGCGATGCCGGCGGCCAGCGCGATGAGCATCCCGGAGTTCAGGGCGCCCCGCTTGCGTACGTGGTGTGCCAGGGAGAGGCCGGGAACGTGGGGTTCCACGACCCAGGGTGGATCTGCGTGGACGTCCACGGCGATCGGGCGGGCGTCGTTCCGCCCGGAGACGGCCTCGACCTGACTCAGCCGTTGCGCCAGGGCGTCACGGTCGGAGTCCGGGGGCCAGTGCGCGGGGTCGAGGATCTTGACCACACGTACCGCGTCGGTCCCGCTCGTGGCGCTGATCGCCGCGTAGGTGACACCGTGCGGCCCGCCACCGAGTCGTCCGACGAGGACGTGGTCACCAATCGTCCGCGGGTCACCGTCGGTCAGGGCGGCGACATCCGGCGGGAGGGTCACAGAGACGGAACGTTGCGTACGTCGGCTCATGCTGGTCCTAGACGATGAGGGCGGGGGGTGCGGGCGGGTGGTGTTCGGACGGAGAGTGGCGCGCGGCCGGTCGAAGTGGGACAAAGCGCCGTCCCGCACATTATCCGCTGATCGTTCACGAACGTCGACCGAGCGACGGAATCGGTGGGAGGGAGTGAAACTCGCCCGGGGAGCGGACACCGACGACGCGTGAAGCGGTAGGGTCGACCCCAATCCCCGCCCAGTCCGCCGCGACCGTCGCGCGACGCAGCGCCGTGAGGCCGCGACACTGGGCACGACCACCATCGACGTCGCGCTGTGCGGAGCCGCTCATGACCGTGCTGGAACTGGTCGCCTTCATTGGCGTGGTGTTGTTCGCCGTACTCGTGGGAGCTCTCTGTGTCGTCCTGGTGCGGTTCAATCGACTGATCGGTGAAGCCACCCGGGTCGTCGAGGTCCTCGGCGACCGTACGGGCCCGATCCTCGACGACGCCGCCGCGACCGTCGCCCGGACCGGGGAACAGCTCGACCGTGTGGACGAGATCACCGGGAACGTGGCGACCACGTCGGAGGACATCGCGAGCGTCACCGCGTTGACACGGTCGGTGGTGACGGGGCCCCTGGTCAAGGTGGCCTCCTTCTCCTACGCCGTGCGTCAGGTGGTGGGCCAACGTCGCGCCCTGGCGTTGATCCGCACACGCCGTCGGCGTCGGGAACTGGAAGGGCGGCTGCGGTGATGCGGCGTCTGATCTATCTCGCCGTGGGCTTCGCGCTCGGAGGGTACGCGGTGCACCGTCTCAACCGTTCGGCCCGGTCCTGGGGGCCCAACGGGTTGGCGCAGCGGGTCGAGGGCCGGGTGGCCGACTACCGCAGCGGGATCCGGGAACTCGGTGAGGACGTCGCGGATGTCATGGCGGAGCGTGAGTCGGACCTGCGGCGACGTTACGGAGGGTGAGATCGGCCCGCCAAACGTGGCGATCAAGGCCGCGACCGCCGATGGAGTCCTGATAACGTCGTCCCGTCCACAGGCCCGCGGGTGGGGCAACCGCCGCGACAGCGACGTTGGTGACCCTTCGGAGTCGATAGCCTGGTAGGTAGCGGAACGCCTGGTCCGGAGCCTTCCCGACCGGCGTGAGTCCTGCCGACGTCCAACGTCATGGTGTCGCCCGTCCGACCTCGGTGGTCGCGGCCCGCGGACTGGACGTGACGACCGACCAGGTCGGCACCCCGCACGGGGCACACAACCCATGGGAGCGCATTAAAGATGGAGACCGCGGAGATCGCGCGCCGATTCCTGTCCTATTTCGAGGACAACGGCCACGCAGTGGTGCCCTCGGCCAGCCTCGTCGCCGAGGACCCGACACTGCTGCTGGTGAACGCCGGAATGGTGCCGTTCAAACCGTACTTCCTCGGTCAGCGCATCCCCAAGTGGGACCGGGCCACCAGCGTGCAGAAGTGCGTGCGGACCGTCGACATCGACGAGGTCGGCAAGACGTCCCGCCACGCTTCCTTCTTCCAGATGCTCGGGAACTTCTCCTTCGGGGACTACTTCAAGGAGCGCGCGATCCCCCTCGCGTGGGACCTCCTGACCCGTCCCGCCGACGAGGGCGGCTTCGGCCTCCCCGCCGAGCGCCTCTGGGTCACCGTCTACCACGACGACGACGAGGCGGCCGACATCTGGGCCGACAGCGTCGGTGTCGCCCCCGACCGCATCCAGCGGTTCGGCATGGAGGAGAACTACTGGTCCATGGGCGTTCCCGGCCCGTGTGGTCCGTGCTCGGAGATCTTCTGGGACCGGGGCCCCGCGTTCGGCGAGGAGGGGGGTCCCCTGGCCGACGAGGACCGCTACATCGAGCTGTGGAACCTGGTCTTCATGCAGTTCGAGCGGGGACCGGGTGGGGTCAAGAAGGACTACCCCATCCTCGGCGAGCTTCCCAAGAAGAACATCGACACCGGGATGGGGCTGGAGCGTCTCGCCGGCGTCCTGCAGGGCGTCGACAACATCTACGAGACCGACACCCTCGGCCGGATCCTGCACCGCGCCGCGGTCCTGACCGGAACCCGGTACGGCGACCACCACACCTCGGACGTGGGCCTGCGCGTGATCGCCGACCACATGCGCACCGCGACCATGCTCGTGTCCGACGGCGTGCAGCCGAGCAACGAGAAGCGCGGATACGTGCTGCGTCGCATCCTGCGCCGGTCCGTGCGCAACCTGCGGCTGCTCAGCGGTGAGGACCGGAACTACCTGCACGACCTCACCGAGACGTCCATCAACGCGATGGCCGACATCTACCCGGAGCTGCGGACGAAGGCCGACGCGATCCACAACGTGATCGACACCGAGGAGAAGAACTTCGCCGACACCCTCCGGTCGGGCACCACGTTGTTCAACCGGGCGGCGGAACGCACCAAGTCCACCGGCGGAAGCGTGGTGTCGGGTGCCGACGCGTTCCAGCTCCACGACACCTACGGCTTCCCGATCGACCTGACGCTGGAGATGGCGGCGGAACAGGGACTCAGCGTCGACGCCGACGCCTTCGCCGAACTCATGCAGCGTCAGCGCGACGCGGCCAAGGCGGACGCGCGGGCCAAGAAGCAGGGCAACGCCGACCTGAGCACCTACTCCGCGCTGGTGGACAACGCGGGCGCCACCGAGTTCCTCGGCTACAGCGAGTCCGAGGCCGAGGCGCGCGTCCTGGGGATCATCTCCGGCGGGGAATCGGTGCCCGCGGCGCGCGAGGGTGACAAGGTCGAGCTCGTCCTGGACCGCACCCCGTTCTACGCCGAGTCCGGTGGGCAGTTGGCCGACCACGGGACCATCGAGGTCCCCGGGCAGGGGGTCGTCGACATCGCCGACGTCCAGCGCCCCGTCCCGGGGCTCTCCGCCCACCGGGGCACCGTGCGCAGTGGCGTCATCACCCTGGACGACACGGTGCGCGCGGTGATCGACATCGACCGCAGAGCGTCGGTCTCCCGGGCCCACTCGGCGACGCACCTCATCCACTCCGCGCTGCGCAACCTGCTGGGCACCGGCACCGGTCAGGCGGGGTCGGAGAACCAGCCCGGCCGGCTGCGCTTCGACTTCACCGCCAACAGGCAGCTCGGTAACGCCGACCTCGCCCAGGTGGAGGAGGAGGTCAACGCGGTCCTCGCCAACGACATCGAGGTCCGGGACTTCCAGACCACACTGGACGAGGCTCTGTCCATGGGCGCGCTCGCCATGTTCGGCGAGAAGTACGGCGACCGGGTGCGCGTCGTGGAGATGAGCGACTACTCGCGCGAGCTCTGCGGTGGCACCCACGTGAACGCCACCGGACAACTGGGCCTGGTGAAAGTCCTCGGCGAGTCGTCGATCGGCTCCGGTGTGCGACGCGTGGAGGCCGCGGTCGGCATCGACGCCCTGCGTCGGGTCTCGCGGGAGTCGCTTCTGGTCAGCCAGCTCTCCGAACAGCTCAAGGCGCCCCGGGAGGAACTGCCCGAGCGAATCGACGGACTGGTCGGCCGGCTCCGCTCCGCCGAGAAGGAGATCGAGCGCCTGCGCGCCGAGCAGGTGTTGGCGTCCGCGCCGCGTCTGGTGGCAGAGGCACGGGAGCTCGGCGACACGCTGCTCGTCGCCCACCACGCACCCGATGGCACGACAGGCGACGACGCTCGCAGACTCGCCCTGGACGTGCGGGGTAGAATCCCCAGCGATCGTCCCGTTGTCGTCGCTGTCGCGGCGGTGCCGAAGGACCGTCCAGTCGTCGTCGTCGCCACCAACGAGCCCGCGCGCCAGCGCGGATTGCGGGCGGGTGACCTGGTCGGGGTCGCGGCGCGCGCCCTGGGAGGCGGCGGAGGCGGTAAGCCCGACGTCGCTCAAGGCGGTGGCACCGATGCGGGAGCTGTTGACGCGGCGCTGCGTGCCGTCACGGAGGCGGTCGCACAATGACTTCCTGGTTAGAACCGCACGGACCGGTGTGTCCGTGGGGCGGAAGGCACGCCCGTTGAGGCACGGCGTTCGGCTCGCGATCGATCCCGGCGGAACCCGGGTCGGCGTGGCCCGCAGCGATCCCGCGGGGATGCTGGCCACACCGGTACGCACACTGCGTCGGGGCGACGGCGACATCAAGGAGATCGGTGCGCTCGTCGAGGAGCTCGACGTGTGTGAGGTCATCGTCGGCTACCCGGCCTCTCTCTCCGGAGACGAGGGCCCCGCGGCGCGAAAGGCCCGCGGTTACGCCGGTGCCCTGGCCAGCAAGCTGGCCCCGGTTCCGGTCCGGCTGGTTGACGAACGCCTGACCACCGCGACCGCGCAGGCCCAGCTTCTGGGCAGCGCGGGCCACGGGGGGCGCGGCCGTCGCGCTGGGGAGCAGCGACGCGCGGTGGTGGACCAGGCGGCGGCGACAGTCCTGTTGCAGGGGGCGTTAGACACCGAGCGGCGGACGGGGCGGCCGCCCGGCGAACTTGTCGGGAGTCCACTGTCATGAACGGTGCCGGCCATGGCGACCGCGAGTATCGCGGCACCCGACGGCGTACCGAACCCACACCCGAGATCGACCCCGCGGCGGCTCCCGAATGGGAACAGTTCCGGCCACGGGGACGTCGGCACAAGCCACCGACGGACGAGCGCGAAGCGGTGACGCCACCGCCCCCCGCGCCGGCGGCGGCCGAGCCGCGGGCCGCGCGTGCCGGGCAACGTCGCCGCGCCCCAGATCCCGAGTCGGTCTTCACCCCACCGCGTCGAGGCGGACCCGCGCCAACCCCCGACCAGGGGTTCGAGTCCGCTCCGCCGGAACCGCCACAGCCGTCGGTCCCGGACGTACCGGAGCCACCGCCCTACGCCCTACCGGCCGACGGTCCCGCGCAGGAGCCCGAGCGGCACCGCGAAGAGGCACAGCTCGCCTCCCTCGGCTTCGACGGCGAAGACGACGGGGGAGACGAAAGGTCCGGGCGGCGCCGGCCGAAGGACCGATCATCCTCGCGTAAGCGCAAAGGCGGCAAGGCGCGGCCCCGACGTCGCGTGTTCCCGCAGGTTCTCGCGCTCGTCATCCTGCTGGTGTTCGTGGTCGGCGGGGGCGGTGTCGCCGTGATGTGGATGCGCGGCTACTTCGCGCCGCCCGACTTCGAGGGTGACGGTAGTGGCGAGGCGCAGGTCGTGATCGAACCCGGCCAGACGGGGGAGCAGATCGGGGAGATGCTCGTCGCCGAGGGCGTCATCGCCAGCACCCGTGCGTTCACCAACGCGCTGCGGATCGAGGGCGTCAACGACATGCGTCCCGGAACCTACATGCTCCGTCAGGAGATGAGCGCGGAGTCGGCCGTCGGCCTGCTGACGGACCCCGCGGCGCGCATCGGGTTCCAGGTGACGATCCGCGAGGGCCTGCGCCTCACCCAGATCCTGGACGAAGTGCACGAGGCCACCGAGGTGCCGCTGGAGGAGTTCGAGGAGATCGCCGAAGACCCGGAGAGCTTCCTGGAGATGCCCGAGTACGCCGACGCGCGCCTCGACGGGTATCTCTTCCCCGACACCTACACCTTCGAGCCCGACGTCGAAGCGGTGGAGATCCTGCAGAAGATGTTGGACCGCTACGAGGCCGCGAACGAGGAGATCGACTTCGAGGGACGTGCCGAGGAGCGGGGATACGATCCACAGGAGATGATGGGAATCGCCGCGATCGCGCAGGCCGAAGCGGGCAGTGCCGAGGACATGCCCAAGATCTCCCAGGTGGTCTACAACCGGTTGGACGCCAACATGGAACTGGGGATGGACAGCACCTGCTTCTTCGTCATCAACGACTACGGCATCGCTCTCACCGGCGAACAACTGCGAGAGTGTCAGCAATCCGGGAGCGAGTACGCCACCTACGGTCGGGACGGTCTGCCGGCGGGGCCCATCGTCAACCCCGGACTGGACGCGATGAACGCCGCGTTGGACCCTGAGGTCGGGGAGTGGCTGTTCTTCGTGACCACGGACCCGGAAAACGGGATCACGGAGTTTGCGGAGACCGAGGCGGAGTTCGACGAGTTGGTGCGGCGCTTCCGTGAGACGCAGGAGGCGGAGTGAACGGGGGCGGATCCGGAAAACGGACTCTGCTGCGGTGTTCGCTGAGACCGAGGCGGAGTTCGACGAGTTGGTGCGGCGGTTCCGTGAGACGCAGGAGGCGGAGTGAACGGGGGCGGATCCGGAAAACGGACTCTGCTGCGGTGTTCGCTGAGACCGAGGCGGAGTTCGATGAGCTGGTGCGGCGCTTCCGTGAGACGCAGGAGGCGGAGTGAACGGGGGCGGATCCGGAAAACGGACTCTGCTGCGGTGTTCGCTGAGACCGAGGCGGAGTTCGACGAGTTGGTGCGGCGCTTCCGTGAGACGCAGGAGGCGGAGTGAACGGGGGCGGATCCGGAAAACGGACTCTGCTGCGGTGTTCGCTGAGACCGAGGCGGAGTTCGATGAGCTGGTGCGGCGGTTCCGCGAGACGCAGGAGGCGGAGTGAACGCGAGTGTGCGCCGGTGTTTGTCGGGTTCGAGGTGGGGTGAGCGCGGATCCGGAGAACGGGCTGTGTCGCGATGTTCGCGGAGACCGAGGCGGAGTTCGACGAGTTGGTGCGGCGCTTCCGTGAGACGCAGGAGGCGGAGTGAACGCGGGTGAGAACGGGGTGCGAACCGGGGTTCGCCAGGCAGCCGTGCTGGGGTCACCCATCGGGCACAGCCTCTCGCCCGTCCTGCACACGGCGGCCTACCAGGCGATGGGCATCGCGGACCGGTGGTCCTACGTCGCCCAGGAGTGCACCGAGCCTGAGCTCGCGCACTGGCTGGACTCCCGCGACGAGAGCTGGGCCGGTGTCTCGCTCACCATGCCGCTGAAGCGGCACGCCATGTCCCTGGTGGACTGGTGCGACCCGGTTGGTCGTGAGGTAGGCGGAATCAACACGGTGGTGTTCACCTCCGCCGGGCGTCGTGGGTACAACACCGACGTGAGCGGGATCGTCGCCGCGATTCGGTCCGTGGGGGTGCGCTCGGTCCGCTCCGTCACGGTGCTGGGGGCGGGAGCCACCGCGGCGTCGACGATCGTCGCCATGCGGACACTGGGCGTTGAGGACCCGGTCACGGTACTGGCGCGGGACCTCACTCGCACCGACGCGCCGCGCGCCGCCGGGGAACGGGCCGGGGTGCCGGTGCGGTTCGCGCCGCTCACCGACATCGCCGATCACCTGGACGTGGACCTCGTCGTCTCGACGCTGCCTGCGGGGGGCGCCGACGCGATCGCGCCGATCGTCGCGGACAGCCCCGCCGCCGTGTTCGACGTCGCCTACGGAGCGGAGCCGACCACACTCGTCCGGGCGGTCACCAGCCGGGGGCGTCCCGCGGCCGAGGGATTCACGATGTTGCTGCATCAGGCATGCGCCCAGGTCGAGCTGATGACAGGACTCCCCGCACCGCTGGACGCGATGCGACGTGCTGGAGAGGCCACGCTGCGACGCGAGGATCCAACCAGCCATGGCACCGCGAGGGGGCGCTGACACCCGCGCGGGTGCCCCCAGAGCGCATATGGCGCGAGGGAGTCGGATCCGCGCGGCTCGGACGAATTCCCCGCCCGGCGCAGTTGGTCGGCCTCGGCGGCGCGCATGGTATCGTGAGAGGCGAAACTTAGTCTGGACAACGCAGCACGACAGGTCCAGACGCGTAAGCGGAGGAGATCCTCCCACCTGGCGGGACGAACCCGTTCCAGGTCTCGGTCCGGAACCCTGTGGTGTTCCGCCGCCCAGTGCTGTCGCTGGGCGCCGCCGATGGATCAACCCCGCTTGCGTTATCGCTGGCGGGGTTTCTGTGTTGTTGGACCCACACAGACCCCACCCATGATCGACCACCTAATAGTGAGGGAGGGGTCCCATCACCGCTGAGCCCCGCATCAACGACCGTATCCGCGTCGCCGAGGTCCGTCTTGTCGGTCCTAATGGCGAGCAGGTCGGAATTGTTCCGGTCGGTGACGCTCTTCGGCTTGCGCAGGAAGCCGAACTCGACCTGGTCGAGGTAGCTCCGACCGCGCGGCCGCCCGTCTGCAAGCTCATGGACTACGGAAAGTTCAAGTACGAGTCGGCGGTCAAGGCCCGCGAGGCGCGCAAGAACCAGGCGAACACGATCATCAAGGAGATCAAGCTTCGGCCGAAGATCGACCCGCACGACTACGAGACCAAGAAGGGTCACGTCGTGCGGTTCCTGAAGGCCGGGGACAAGGTCAAGGTGACGATCATGTTCCGTGGTCGGGAGCAGTCCCGGCCCGAGTTGGGGTTCCGTCTGCTCCGCCGGCTGGCGCAGGACATCGAGGACCTCGGTCAGGTGGAATCTCAGCCCAAGCAGGACGGGCGCAACATGGTCATGGTCGTGGGTCCGCACAAGCGTCGCTCCGAACGAGGTGGCGGCCGCGGCGGTGGCGGCAAGTCCCGCGCCGCGGAACCCGCGCCCGCCCAGGCCGAGCAAACTAGCTGAGTCCAGTTCAGTTCCGGCTTCTTCCCCGCCGGATTGGCAAGTACGTACGGTGCTCTGGCCCACGTGTGCCCAGACACCTCCACGAGAGGAGACGACGGCCTCATGCCGAAAGGTCCCAAGAACAAGACCCACAGCGGTGCCAAGAAGCGCTTCCGTGTGACCGGCTCCGGTCGCATCATGCGTCGTCAGGCCAGCCGGGCGCACTACAACGAGCACAAGCCCTCGAAGCGCACGCGGCGTCTGAAGGACGAGGTCGTGCTGGCTCCGAGCGACGTCAAGGCGATCAAGAACCTGCTCACCTGAGCGTCTGACAGCACCACCCCCAACCGCGGCGGGTCGGACCGGCCAGCCGTAGGAGACACGTGCGGGGCGTCAGACGCCAAGCACCCGAAGAAACGTTCGTGAGGGAGTCACAGTGGCACGCGTGAAGCGAGCGCTCAACGCCAAGAAGAAGCGCAGGGTAGTCCTCGAGCGCGCGAAGGGTTACCGCGGTCAGCGGTCACGCCTGTACCGCAAGGCCAAGGAGCAGATGCTCCACTCGATGACCTATTCCTACCGGGACCGCAAGGACCGCAAGGGCCAGTTCCGGCGTTTGTGGATCCAGCGCATCAACGCGGCCGCGCGTGCGAACGGGCTGACCTACAACCGTTTCATGCAGGGGCTGAAGGCCGCGGACATCGACCTCGACCGTCGTGTCCTCGCCGAGCTCGCCGTGAACGACCCGGCCGCCTTCACGGCCCTGGTCGAGAGCGCCAAGAAGGCCCTGCCGGAGCTGCCGGCCGCCTCCGCCGCGGCCTGAGTCGGTCGGAAATGGCGGGTCACGAGTTCACGAGCCTGCGGTCACCGCGCATCAAGGCAGCTCGGCGGCTCGCCAAACGCACTTTTCGATCACGCGAGCGGCGCTTCCTCGCGGAGGGCCCCCAGGCGGTGCGGGAGGCTCTCGCGAGAGACGGTGTCGTCGAGGAACTCTTCGCCGTTCCCGACGCCCAGCAGCGCTACGAGGACCTGATCGCGCTCGCCCACCACGGGGACGTCCCCGTCAGTTGGGTGAGCCGGAGGTCATGAGTGGTCTCGCGCAGACCGTCACCCCTCAGGGTGTGGTGGCGGTCTGCCGTTTCATCGACGTCCCGCTTCCGTCACGGCCGACAGCCGACCTGGTCGTCGTGTTGTCCCACGTCCGTGACCCGGGGAACGCGGGAACCGTCCTGCGCACGGCGGACGCCGCCGGCGCCGGACTCGTCGTCTTCACCGACGCCTCCGTGGACCCCTACAACGGCAAGTGCGTCCGCGCCTCGGCCGGCAGCCTGTTCCACGTGCCCGTGGTGATGGGGTGTCCGCTGGAGGAGGCCGCGGCCATGCTCCGTGCCAGTGGGCACCGCGTGTTGGGCGCCGACCACGCCGGAGCCGCCGACCTCCACAGTGAGGCGGAGTCGGGTGCCCTGCGCGCGCCCACCGCCTGGGTCTTCGGCAACGAGGCCTGGGGCTTGCCCGAGACGGCCCGCGCGACGTGCGACGAGATCGTCAGCGTGCCGATCTACGGGGAAGCCGAGAGCCTCAACCTGGCCACGGCCGCTGCCGTGTGCCTGTACGCCACGGCCCGGGAACAACGTCGCCCACGCTGACCCTGGCCGAACGGACGACCCTCACGCCGTCCACCGTCCCAAGCGTGGTCCGCCGGAACGGCCACACCACCTCTCGAGCCTAGGGCCCGGTTGACACACGGGGACGTTCGTGGCCCGGTCATCGGGGCCCGCCCGGACGTGGCCGCCGTCGCGGTCCCTCGGCGCGGCTCGGTCACGGTCCTCGGCGCGCGCGTCCGCCCCAGGAACCAAGTTAGGAATTGCGGTGCGGAGAGCCCGTCGCTTCGATAAGGTCAAGTCTGGGTTCCAGTGGAGGCGTGGCCGAGGCTCCTTGTCGTCACGCGTGGGCACTCGCCTGGGGAGGGCCGACTGTGGGCGCTGATCCGTCAGCACGCCACGCCGATGGACGCGACGTGGCTGGCGAGGCTGATGTGTTCACGCCCGACGAACTTCCCGACGGACTCGTGGTGGTCAACGACCAGGGCCGTGTCAGCCTGTTCAACCGCGAGGCCGGCCTCATCACCGGGCTGAAGCCCAAGGAGGTCCTCGGGGAGCCCGCCGCCGTGGTGCTCCCGCTCTACGACGCCGGTGGACGTGACTGGTGGCAGTGCGGCAACTATCACCACGTCGTCCCCGCGCGGACCCGACACCCCGAGCGCAGCCTCCACCTGGTGGACGGAACCGAGGTCCTGGTGACAGGACGGTGTGTCCGGGACGACACCGGAGCGACCATCCGCCTCGTGCTGACCCTGCGCAGCGTGGAGGAACGTCAAGAGCACGTCCGGGACCAGGCGGAGCTCGTCTCCACCGTCGCCCACGAGCTGCGTTCTCCCCTCACCAGTGTGAAGGGCTTCACCGCGACCCTGCTCACGAAGTGGGACCGCCTCACAGAGAAGCAGCGGATCTTCATGCTGCGCACCATCAACGCCGACGCCGACCGGGTGACCCGATTGATCACGGAGCTGTTGGACGTCTCCCGTATTGAGTCGGGACGACTGGAGCTACGCCGGCAGTTGGTCGACCTTCCCGCGCGGGCGCGCAGCGCGATCGCGGGGCGCGTCGCCTCGGGCGACGAGGAGGAGCGGTTCCGGTTGGAGATTCGCGGCCCCCTCCCGGAGATGTGGCTTGACCTGGACAAGATCGACCAGGTTCTGAGCAACCTCACGGAGAATGGGGTCCGGCACGGCGCTGGTACGGTGAGCATTACGGTCGAGCCGTGCGAGGAAGGAGCAGCGGTGTCGGTGCGCGACGAGGGCGAGGGGATCCCCGCGGACGAAGTGTCGCGTGTCTTCCGCCAGTTCTGGCGTGGTGAGCGCCGTGGCGGCACCGGTCTGGGCCTGTTCATCGTGAAGGGGCTCGTTGAAGCGCACGGCGGAACCATCTCGGTCGGGCGCGCGCCCACGGGTGGCGCCGAGTTCCGATTTACCTTGCCCGCCGGCACCCCCGAGTTCGTCTGAACAAGGGCGGAGCGGCGGGCAGCTCCCAGTTCTGGCCCTGTCCGATCGGGTTCGGTGCCGCGCGCACGCGGACCCTGGCGGCCGTCGGCCTGTGCGCGACGGCGAGGCGATCACATCATGTCTGCACCCAACAGTTCCTATGATCCGGTTGAGGTCACTCCGCTGCATCCCGAGGAGGTCGACCGCATGCGGGCCGAAGCGCTCGCGGCGATCACCGCGGCCAACGACCTCGGCGAGCTGAAGGAAGTCCGGCTCGCCCACGCCGGAGACCGTTCACCCCTGGCCCTGGCCAACCGCGAGATCGGCGCGTTGCCGCCGACGGCACGCAAGGAGGCCGGACAGCGTGTCGGCACCGCGCGCCGCGACGTCTCCGACGCCCTGAAGCGGAGGGAGGCCGACCTCGAGGCCGAGCGCGACGCCCGCGTCCTGGTGGAGGAGGCCGTCGACGTCACCCTGCCCTGGGACCGGACGCCGCGCGGGGGTCGGCACCCCGTCACCACCATCGCCGACCGGATGGCGGACATCTTCGTCGGTATGGGCTTCGAGGTGGTCGAGGGGCCCGAGATCGAGGCCGAGTGGTTCAACTTCGACGCCCTGAACTTCCTCCCCGACCATCCCGCGCGGGCGATGCAGGACACCTTCTACGTCGCCGACGACGAGGGCGGTGAGTCGGGGCGCCTGCTGCGGACACACACCTCACCGGTCCAGGTGCGGGCCCTGCTCGACCGAGAGCTGCCGGTCTACGTGGTGGCTCCCGGTAAGACGTTCCGCACCGACGAGCTGGACGCCACCCACACGCCGGTGTTCCACCAGCTCGAGGGCTTGGTGGTTGATCGCGGCATCACCATGGCGCACCTGCGGGGCGCGATGGACGCATTCGTCGCCGGCATGTTCGGCGCCGGACTGGCGACCCGGTTCCGCGCGTCCTACTTCCCCTTCACCGAGCCCTCGGGCGAGGTCGACATGCAGTGCTTCGTGTGTCGGGGGGCCTCCGTGGGCGACCCGGACGCTCCCTGCCGCACCTGCTCGTCCGAGGGGTGGATCGAGCTCGGAGGGTGTGGGCTCGTCAACCCGCGCGTCCTGCGGGCCGCGGGAGTCGACCCCGACGTGTACAGCGGTTGGGCCTTCGGCGTGGGTGTCGAGCGCACCCTGATGTTCTCGCAGGGGATCGCCGACATGCGGGACATGGTCGAAGGTGACGTGCGGTTCACCCGCGCCTACGGGATGGAGATCTGATGCGCGTTCCAGTGTCCTGGCTTCGGGACTACGTGGACATCCCGGAGAGCACGACGGGCCGCGACCTGGCCGCCGCCCTCACCCTCGCGGGACTGGAGGTCGAGACGGTCGAGGACACCGCCGCCGGGATCGACGGATCCCTCGTCGTGGGCACGGTGCTGGCCATCGAGGAACTGACCGGCTTCAAGAAGCCGATCCGGTACTGCCAGGTGGACGTCGGCGACGCCAACGGTACGGGTGAACCCCAGAACGTCATCTGCGGCGCCGTCAACTTCGCGGTCGGCGACAACGTGATCGTCGTGCTCCCCGGATCCACCCTGCCCGGCGGATTCGCCGTCGGCGCCCGCAAGACCTACGGCCGCATGTCCGAGGGCATGATCTGTTCCGCGAAGGAACTGGGCATGTGGGAGGAACACGCCGGCATCCTCGTGCTCGGGGACGCCGCGCCCGCACCCGGGACCGACGCGGTGCGCTACCTCGAACTCGACGACGAGGTACTGGACATCGCGGTGACGCCCGACCGCGGGTACGCCCTGTCACTGCGTGGCGTGGCCCGCGAGGTCGCCGTCCTCTACGGTCTCGACTTCCGTGACCCGGCGGAGCTGGTGGTGGACGCCTCGGAGGAGGATAGCTACCCCGCCGAGGTGGAGGCCCCCGAGGCCTGCTCCCATTACGTGTTGCGCGCCGTCCGTGATTTCGACCCCGACGCCGAGTCGCCGCTGTGGATGAAACACCGACTGGCCAAGGGCGGGGTTCGGCCCATCTCGCTGGCGGTGGACGTCACGAACTACGTCATGTTGGAGCTCGGGCAGCCGCTGCACGCGTGGGACCGCCGCGCGCTCAAGGGCCCGCTCCGGGTGCGCCTGGGACATGCGGGGGAGACCCTGGAAACCCTGGACCACGTCACCCGGTCCCTGGACACCGACGACATCCTGATCTGTGACGACACCGGGCCGGTGAACATCGCCGGCGTCATGGGCGGACTGACCACCGAGATCGGGCCGACCTCCACCGACGTCGTGATCGAGGCCGCGCACTTCGAGGCCGCCCACATCGGCCGCACCTCCCGCCGCCACAAGCTCAGCTCGGAGTCCTCCCGACGGTTCGAGCGCGGTGTGGACAACGCCGTGCAGGAGGTGGCCGCGACCCGCGCGGTGCGACTCCTCGCCGACCTCGGTGGAGCGGTGCTGGAGCCCGGGATGACGGTCGTGGACAACACGTCGCCCCCCGCCACGATCTCGGTGGCCGAGAGCCACGCCGCCGCCGTGTCGGGAGTTGACTACGCTCCCGGGACCTCCCAGCGGCGGTTGCGCCAGATCGGGTGCACCGTGGAGGAACTTGGCGAGGAGTTGCGGGTCACGCCGCCCAGTTGGCGGCCAGACCTCACCGACGTCAACGACTTCGCCGAGGAGGTCGTGCGGCTCGAGGGCTACGACCTGATCCCCTCCGTCCCGCCGCGCGCACCGGCGGGTCGTGGCCTCACCCCTTCCCAGCGCCTCCGGCGTGGCGTCGGTCGGACCTTGGCGGAGTCCGGCTTGGTGGAGGTCCTGAACTATCCCTTCATCGGGGAACGCGACTTCGACGCGCTGCAGTTGCCGGCGACCGACGAGCGTCGCCGCGCCAACCGCCTCGCCAACCCGCTCAGCGAGGACGAGCCGCTGCTGCGTACCACTCTGCTGCCGGGCCTGTTCACGACCGTGACGCGCAACGTCGGTCGAGGCTTCCCCGACGTGGCGCTGTTCGAGCTGGGCCTGGTGTACCGCCCGCGCGCCGGACAGCCCTCCGTGGCGCCGGTCCTTCCGGTGGACCGGGGGCCTTCGGCGGCGGAACTGGAGTCGATCGCCGCGGCGCTGCCCGACCAGCCTCGAATGGTGGGCGCCGTGCTGACGGGTGACCTCCAACCCGCCGGCTGGTGGGGTGAGGGGCGGCCGGCGATCTGGGCCGACGCGATCGCGGTCGCACGACAGGTGGCGCGAATCGCGAACGTGGACCTACGGGCCGTCGCCGCGAGCTACGAACCGTGGCACCCCGGGCGCTGCGCCGCGCTCTACGCGACACTTCCCGACGGTGCGGAGGTGCTCGTGGGGCACGCCGGGGAGTTGCACCCCCGGACGGTGAGCGCCTTCGGTCTCCCCGAGCGTACGGTCGCCATGGAACTCAACCTCGACCTCGTGGAGCGGGCCCGCCAGACGGTGAGTCCACCTCGCGTGTCGTCCTTCCCGGTCGCCACGCAGGACATCGCTCTCGTCGTCGACGCGGGCACCCCGGCGGGGGACGTCGCACGTACGCTGCGCGAGGGCGCTGGGAATCTTCTCGAGGATCTGCGGCTCTTCGACGTGTTCAGTGGGGAACAGGTCGGCGAGGGCAAGAAGTCCCTCGCCTACACCCTGCGTTTCCGCGCCGCCGACCGGACCCTGACCGGTGAGGAGGTCGCCGTGGCCCGCGACGCCGCCGTCGCGGCGGCGACCGAGCGCTTCGGGGCGGCACTGCGGTCCTGACCGGGGCTTCCACCTGGATCGCGCCGGACGCGCCTCGTGTGACGAGTTGGCCACCGACACCCCGTGTCGGTGGCTAATGGCGTCCCGGCGGGCGGGTTCTCGGTCCCGCGTGGGGACGAGCACCCGGAGTCGTGGGGTGACCACTTGTGGCAAACCGGCGTGTGGCGGCCGGCCTCCCGGATCATGCCAGGTGACAGGGGCGGTGCCGTCTCTGGGAGGACCGCGACCGTCCGGTCATGGCACCACCGCGCACTACTCTAGGGACGTTTCCCCTCAGACATCCCCCCTGTCGCAGGAAGTCCACAGGTATGCCACAAATCGCGTCCGTGCCGGGTCTGGACCGCCGTCACCTCGGCTACGTGATGTTCGTGAGTCGTTGGTTGCAGGCCCCGTTGTACTTGGGGCTGATCGTGGCGCAGGCTCTCTACGTCTGGGTGTTCGTGCAGGACGTGTGGCATCTCGTCCTGGAGGCGTTCCACGGCAGACTCGACGAGACCTCCGTGATGTTGATCGTCCTCGGGCTGGTGGACGTCGTCATGATCGCCAACCTCCTCATCATGGTGATCATCGGTGGCTACGAGACGTTCGTGTCGAAGGTGAAGGTGCGCGGGCACCCGGACGAGCCGCAGTGGTTGGACCACATCAACCCCAACATCCTCAAGGTGAAGCTGGCGATGGCGATCGTGGGCATCTCCTCGATCCACCTGTT
Source organism: Spiractinospora alimapuensis (assembly GCF_018437505.1). Classification (NCBI taxonomy): domain Bacteria; kingdom Bacillati; phylum Actinomycetota; class Actinomycetes; order Streptosporangiales; family Nocardiopsidaceae; genus Spiractinospora; species Spiractinospora alimapuensis. Next base: position 5,569,196 of record NZ_CP072467.1, read on the forward strand.
GCAGACGTTCATCGAGGCGGGGGAGAAGGAACCGCACACGCTGTTCTGGCAGACGATGATCCATCTGACCTTCGTCGCCTCCGCGTTGGCCCTCGCCGTGATCGATCGGATCCTGCTGCCGCCACCGGCGCCGGCGCGGGATCAGGACGGTGCCGCCGCGGATCCCGAGACACCTGATCGAGTGTCTATGCAGTGATTTGCATAAATTTACATCCTCCTCCATGATGTGCGGAGACGATGCGCGAGGAGGGTTCATGACTTGGTCGGCCGCGGTTGCTGGTGCCAGCGGGTACGCGGGCGGTGAGGTGCTTCGGTTGCTGTTGGGGCACCCGGAGTTCGCGATCGGTACCGTGAGCGCCGCCAGCAGCGCTGGCAGTCGGTTGGGCGAACACCAGCCGCACCTGCCGGACCTGGCGGACCGGACCATCGCGGAGACGAACGTCGAGACCCTCTCCGGGCACGACGTCGTCTTCCTCGCGCTCCCACACGGCCAGTCGGGCGTCATCGCGCACGCGCTGCGTGAGCGCGGAGAGAGCCCACTGATCGTGGACTGCGGTGCCGACTTCCGACTGAGCGACGCCGCCGCGTGGGAGACCTTCTACGGTTCCCCGCACGCGGGGACCTGGCCCTATGGGCTGCCGGAGCTTCCGGGGGCGCGGGCGGCGCTGGCCGGAACCGACCGGATCGCGGTCCCGGGATGCCACGTCACCACCGCCACGTTGGCCCTGATGCCGGGTGTGCGCAGTGGTCTGGTGGATCCGGTGGCCACCATCGTTTCGGTGACGGGCACCTCGGGTGCGGGGAAGGCGCCCAAGGCCCATCTCATCGGCAGTGAGGTCATGGGCTCGGTGAGTCCGTACGGAGTGGGCGGAACGCACCGTCACCTCCCCGAGATCGTGCAGAACCTCCGCCACGTGGCCACCGGTCCCGACGAGCCCCGTGTCTCCTTCACCCCGGTTCTGGCGCCGATGTCGCGGGGGATCCTCGCGACCTGCACCGTTCCCCTTCGTAGCGGGGCGACCCTGGACACCCTGCGCCGCGCCTACGAGGACCAGTACGCCGACGAGCCGTTCGTGCACTTCCTGCCCGCCGGAACGTGGCCGACGACGGCGATGACCGCCGGCGCGAACACGTGCTACGTCCAGATCGCGGTGGACGAGGCCGCGGGGCAGCTCGTCGCGATCGCCGCGCTGGACAACCTGACCAAGGGCACCGCGGGGGCGGCGCTGCAGAGCGCGAACATCGCCCTCGGCCTGCCCGAGGCCACCGGCCTCCCCAGCGCGGGCCTGGCCCCGTAGGCCATGCGGCTCCTGGTGACACGCACGGTCACCAGGAGTCTTCGCTCACCCGAAACACTCCCGTGGGTGGCGAACGATCACGGCTGGTTATGGAACGGTCGCTGCCCTCGACGGATCCATACGGTACGTGTGGCGTACCACGGAGCTCCGTCCGGGTGAGTCGTGATCCCCGTGGGTTCCACCGTCCGACTCGCCGGCGGCCTCGCCACCACCGTCACACAAGTTCTCCGCCGCCCCGTGGTCGCGCCGGACCGGGACGAAAGGGCGACATGTAATAACTTGTGGTTATGGAAGATGCTATGGAATCTATTTGCCATGATCGTCGGTAGGTCGGGAAAATCATGATTCATGCTGACATTCCTGGACCGCGAACGGTCCGTGGCCCCGCATGGATTCAATCGCTGGTTGATCCCGCCCGCCGCACTGGCGGTCCACCTGTCGATCGGACAGGTGTACGCCTTCAGTGTCTTCAACAACCCACTCGCTGAGCGTTTCGGCACCCAGCAAACCCCCATCGCCGTCATTTTCAGTATCTCGATCGTCATGCTCGGCCTGTCCGCCGCATTCGGTGGAAAATGGGTCGAACGGAATGGCCCACGCAAGGCCATGTTCGTTTCCGGGTTGTGCTGGGTTTCCGGATTCCTGGTGAGCGCGGTCGGTGTCGCGACCGGCCAACTGTGGCTCGTGTACCTGGGATACGGGTTCATCGGAGGCATCGGCCTGGGGATCGGGTACATCTCCCCGGTCTCGACGCTCATCAAGTGGTTCCCAGACCGTCCCGGCCTCGCCACGGGCATGGCCATCATGGGCTTCGGCGGCGGCGCCCTCATCGCCTCACCGCTCTCCGACGCGCTGATGAACGCGCTGGGTGCCAGCCCCTCCGAGGCGATCGTTCCCACATTCCTCGTCCTGGCGGGGGCCTACCTCGTCGCGATGATGCTCGGCGCCGCCACGGTCCGCGTACCTCCCCCCGGCTGGACGCCGCAGGGCACGCCGGCCGACGCCGACCGCCCCAAGAAGGACCCGGCCACCGAGGGAGTATCGGTCGAGGACGCGTTCCGCACCCGCCAGTTCTGGCTGTGCTGGATCGTGCTCTTCTGCAACGTCACCGCCGGAATCGGCATCCTGCAGCAGGCCGCGCCGATGATCCAGGACTACTTCCCCGCGGTCACCGCCGCCGCGGCCGCGGGCTTCGTCGGGGTGCTCTCCCTGTGCAACATGGGTGGCCGGTTCATCTGGTCCTCGACCTCCGACATCATCGGGCGCAAACCCACCTACATCATGTACCTCGGTGTGGGCGCCGTCCTCTACCTGCTCGTCCTCACGTTCGGTACGAGCTCCGTAGTGCTGTTCGTGGCGCTGACCGGGATCATCCTGACCTTCTACGGCGGTGGCTTCGCCACGGTGCCGGCCTATCTGAAGGACCTGTTCGGCTCCCGCAACGTCGGCGCGATCCACGGCCGTCTGCTCACGGCCTGGTCCGCCGCGGGTGTCGCCGGCCCCCTGATCGTGAGCGCGATCGCCGACCACCAGAAGGACGCCGGATATGAAGGCGCGGACGTCTACACCCTGTCGCTGCAGGTCATGATCGGGGTCATGGTGGTGGGCTTCATCGCCAACATGCTGATCCGCCCCATGGCCGAGCGGGCGAAGAACACTCGTGGCGACACCCGCGTCGCCACGGAGGTCTAGGTCATCGAGAGGTCGGAGAGGAGCGCGGCAATGGGATCCACCCTCGCGTCCAGTGTGTTGTGGGTGCTCGTGATCGCTGCCCTGGGCTACGGAGTCGTCATGACGGCGATCCAGGCCGCGGCACTGTTCACGGCGTAACCGGAGGAGGCCTCGGTCGCCGGGCCGCTGGGATCGCGGTGTGTGGCGCGCCCACCCCGCGATCGTCCGGGTGGTCGGCGGCAGGGGCCTCTCCATCGCGGCCAGGAATCAGGACGCCCGCCCCGCGAAGAGAGCGGGACAAGGCGCGACCTGACGACGGTCGCGGGCGATCCGAGACACTGAGGGGCCCTGGGGGTGATCCCCAGGGCCCCTCAGTGCTTGGGCCTGTCGATGGTCGTCCCCCACCGGCGAGGTGGGGATCCGGACCGGTCGCGTCAGCCGGTCGCCGACTCCAGTCGAATGATGACGGACTTCGAGGTCGGCGTATTGCTGCCCTCGGCCGTGCTGTCCAGCGGAACCAGGGCGTTGGTCTCGGGGAAGTACGCCGCCGCGCACGACCGCGCCGTCGGGTAGGCGACGACGCGGAAGTTGTCCGCCCGGCGCTCGCCCGCGACCAGGTCGACCATGTCGCCGTCGGCGAAGCCGAGCTTCGCGAGGTCGTCGGGACTCACGAAGACGACCCGTCGGCCCTGTTTGATGCCCCGGTAGCGGTCGTCCAGTCCGTAGATGGTGGTGTTGTACTGGTCGTGGGAGCGCAGGGTCTGCAGGATCAGCTCGTCCTCCTCCACGTTCAGCACGTGGAGGGGGTTGACGGTGAAGTTGGCGGCGCCGGTGGATGTGGTGAACCGGCGCTCGTCACGCGGCGGGTGGGGGAGGACGAAGCCCTCCTCCGCGCGCGCGTTGAAGTCGTCGAAGCCGGGAATGACCCGCTCGATGCTGTCACGGATCAGGGAGTAGTCGCCCTCGAAGTCGCTCCACGGGGCGCTGTCCTCGCCGAGGACCGCGCGCGCCATTCGGCACACGATCGCGATCTCGCTCAGCAGGTGGTCCGACGCGGGAGCCAGGCGCCCGCGGGACGCGTGCACGACCGACATGGAGTCCTCGACCGTCACGTACTGCGGTCCGGTGGCCTGGACGTCGGTCTCGGTACGTCCCAGCGTGGGGAGGATCAACGCCTGGCGGCCGGTGACGCCGTGTGACCGGTTCGGTTTCGTCGAGATCTGCACGGTGAGTTCGCACCCGCGCAGCGCGGCCTCGGTGACGGCGGTGTCGGGAGTGGCCGAGACGAAGTTGCCGCCCATCGCGATGAAGACCTTCGCCTTGTCGTCCCGCATCGCGGCGATGGAGTCGACGACGTCGTACCCGTGCTCCCGCGGCGGTTCGAAGGAGAACTCGGCGCCGAGCGCGTCCAGGAACTCGCTCTTGGGCTTCTCGTAGATGCCCATCGTGCGGTCGCCCTGCACGTTGCTGTGGCCACGGACCGGGCAGACCCCCGCTCCGGGCCGGCCGATGTTGCCGCGCAGGAGGAGGAAGTTCACGATCTCGCGAATGGTGGGTACCGAGTTGCGGTGCTGCGTGAGGCCCATGGCCCAGCACACGATGATGCGCTCGGAGTTGGTGACGAGCTCCAGGAGGGCGTCGATCTCCTCCCTGTCCAGGCCGGTGGCGTGGAGTACCTGGTCCCAGTCCAGTGTCGCGAGGTGCTCGCGATACGCCTCGTATCCGGCGGTGTGGGAGTCCACGAACTCCTGGTCGACGGCGCCGGCCTCGACCAGCAGGGTGTTGAGCGCCTGGAAGAGCGCGAGGTCACCGTTGAGGCGGATCTGGAGGAACTGGTCGGTGAGGGTGGTGCCCTTCCCGACCACACCCGACGGCTTCTGGGGGTTCTTGAACCGGGTCATCCCCGCCTCGGGCAGCGGGTTCACCGTGACGATCTTGGCGCCGCGCTTCTTGGCGGCTTCCAGGGTGGACAGCATCCGGGGGTGGTTGGTGCCCGGGTTCTGTCCGACCACGAAGATCAGGTCGGCCTGTTCCAGGTCGTCGACGCTGACGCTCCCCTTGCCGACGCCGATGGTCTCGGTGAGGGCCACGCCGCTGGATTCGTGGCACATGTTCGAACAGTCCGGCAGGTTGTTCGTGCCGGCCATCCGGACGAACAACTGGTAGAGGTAGGCCGCTTCGTTGCTGGTCCGGCCCGAGGTGTAGAAGACGGCCTCGTCGGGGGAGGCGAGGTTCCCCAGTTCCCGCGCGATGACCGTGAAGGCCTCGTCCCAGGCGATGGGTTCGTAGTGGTCGCTGTCGGCGGCCTTGTACATCGGGTGGGTGAGCCGGCCCTGCTGGCCGAGCCAGTAGTCGCTGCGCTGGGCCAGGTCGCTCACGGGATGTTCGGCGAAGAACTCCGGTGTGACCCGGCGAACGGTGGCCTCCTCGGCGACCGCCTTGGCGCCGTTCTCACAGAATTCGGCGGTGTGTCGCTTGCCCGGCTCGGGCCACGCGCAGCCGGGGCAGTCGAAGCCGTCTTGCTGGTTGACTTTCAGCAGGGTCAGCATGGTCCGCTTCGGGCCCATCTGGTCCAGGCCGTGACGGAGGGACGAAACCACCGCGGGGATGCCGGCGGCGGAACTCTTGGGGGCGGACACCGACAGATGGTCGTCGTTGACGTCTGCTTTTGGCGCGTGACGAGGCATAATGTCAAGCTTCCCGAGAGGGACCGTGAGAGGTCAAAACGATTCCACGACTCACACCATAATCGAGATGTATCAAACGCCAGGTAACCTGCGATTATGCTTCTGCGCCACCTTGAGTACCTCGCCGCGCTGGCTCGGGAGCGACACTTCGCTCGGGCGGCGCAGGCGTGCTTCGTCTCCCAACCAGCCCTCTCCTCGGGTATTCGCAAGCTGGAGGCCGAGTTCGGCGTGATGATCGTCCGACGGGGGAACCGGTTCATGGGGTTCACCTCCGAAGGCGAGCGCATCGTCGAGTGGGCCCACCAGGTGCTGATCGACCGGGACCAGCTCGTCAAGGACGTCAACGCCCTGGACTCCGAGGTCTCTGGCCGGCTCAGGGTCGGCGTGATCCCGACCGCCCTGAGCACCGTCTCCATGTTGACCACGCCCTTCTGTCACACCTATCCGCGGGCGCAGGCCACGGTGGCGTCCCTGTCGTCCATCGAGATACAGCGGCAGATGCTCGACTACGAGATCGACGTGGGCATCACCTACATCGACAACGAGCCGCTGTCGGGTGTCCGTGGCGTCCCCCTCTATCGGGAGCGCTACGTCCTGCTCACCAGCGCGGCGCTGCAGTTCGCCGGCCCGGTGACCTGGCGGGAGGTCGCGGAGCTGCCGTTGTGCCTGCTGACGCCGGACATGCAGAACCGACGGATCATCAACAACACGTTCCGTGGTGTCAACGTCGAGCCCTACGCGACCATCGAGACCAACTCGGTGACGGCGCTGTGCGCCCATGTGCGGGACGGCGGGTGGGCGACGGTCATGCCGCACGCGTGGCTGCACCTGTTCGGGCAGCTCGACGGTCTGCGTGCCGTGGCCCTGCGCGACCCCGAGGTGTCCTACACCGTGGGACTCGTCGTCCCGGACCGCAAACCCGAACCACCGCTGGTGCGAGCCTTCCGCGAGCACGCGGTCAAGGTCGGGCTCCAGGAGAAGCTGGACCGCTTGCTCCACGGCGCGAGCGGCACGACGGTCCATCCGGACACCGCGAAGCCCCGCCTCTCCTAGCGTTTCTCCAGCGATTCCAGTTCAGCGCGTTGGTGACCTGCCCCGGGGGTGTCGCCGGTAGGGCGGTCGCGTCGGGGTCTCGTTCCCGGATCCCGCCCTCAGGGCTGATTGTTTATGCATTGATTTGCATATGATTTCATGCGGCTGGCATGATGGATCCACCGTCCGGACCGCTCGTGCGACCGGTCGGCCACCGACGCAAAGGGGTAGAACGTGAGCGTGACCGCCGCGCGTGGTTTTCGGGCGGCCGGAGTGACCGCCGGTCTGAAGGACTCGAACAACAGAGACGTCGCAGTCGTCATCAACGACGGACCGTCACGCGCCGCCGCCGGCGTCTTCACCCGCAACCGCGTCCGTGCCGCCCCCGTCCTCTGGTCGGAACAGGTGCTCGGTGGCGGTCGGGTGCGCGCGGTCGTCCTCAACTCCGGCGGAGCCAACGCCTGCACCGGGCCCGCGGGCTTCCAGGACACCCACGCCACCGCCGAGCACGCCGCGGACGCGTTGGCCGACTCCGCCTCCGAGATCGCCGTCTGCTCCACCGGACTCATCGGTGAGCGCCTGCCGATGGAGTCCCTGCTGCTGGGAGTCACCGACGCCCTGTCCTCCGCCGACGTCAGCGGAGGGCTCGCCGCGGCCGACGCGATCCGCACCACGGACACCGTCGCGAAGATCGGGTTCCGCCGCGGAGAGGGCTACAGCATCGGCGGCATGGCCAAGGGGGCCGGAATGCTCGCCCCCGGTCTCGCCACCATGCTCGTCGTGCTCACCACCGACGCCGATCTTCCCTCCGAGCGGCTGGACCACCTCCTGCGGGCGGCGACGGCGACGACGTTCGACCGGCTCGACTCCGACGGCTGCATGTCCACCAACGACACCGTCCTCCTGCTGGCCAGCGGCGCGAGTACCGTGCGCCCAGAGGAGGAGGACTTCGCCGCGCTGCTCACCGAACTCTGCCAGGACCTGGCCGAACAGCTCCTGGCCGATGCCGAGGGAGCGTCGCACACCATCGCGATCCAGGTGGTCGGGGCGGCGAGCGAGGACGAGGCGGTGGACGTGGGCCGTGCCGTCGCCCGCAGCGCCCTGTTCAAGACCGCCATCTACGGACGCGACCCCAACTGGGGACGCATCGTCTCCGCCGTGGGAACCACCGACGCGCGCTTCGAACCCGACCGGATCAACGTCGCGGTCAACGGGGTGTGGGTCTGCCGCGCCGGAGCCGCGGGCGAACCCCGTGACAAGGTCGACCTCAGCGGGCGGGACGTCGACGTCACCATCGACCTGGGCGCCGGATCCCACGGCGCCACCGTCTGGACCAACGACCTGACCGTCGACTACGTCTACGAGAACTCGGCCTACAGCACATGACGCACCCCAACCCCCACACCGACGCCCAGGAGAAGGCGGCCACCCTCATCGAGGCCCTGCCCTGGTTGAGGCGCTTCCACGGCAGGATCGTCGTCGTGAAGTACGGCGGCAACGCCATGGTCGACGAGGAGCTCCGCGTGCGGTTCGCCGAGAACATCGTGTTCCTGCGCTACGCGGGCCTGCGCCCGGTGGTCGTGCACGGCGGCGGCCCCCAGATCAACGCCCAGCTCGACCGGCTCGGTGTCGAGAGCACGTTCACCGCCGGCTTGCGGGTCACCACCCGCGAAACCCTGGACGTGGTCCGCATGGTGCTCACCGGGCAAGTGAACCGCGACATCGTCGGCCTCATCAACGCCCACGGCCCGCTGGCCGTCGGCATGTCCGGTGAGGACGCCCAGTTGCTGACCGCCGAGCGCAAGACCGCCGAGGTCGACGGTGAGACCGTCGACATCGGCCACGTCGGCGAGGTAGTGCGCGTGGACCCCAGTGTGCTCACCACGCTGCTGGACGACGGCCGGATTCCGGTCGTCTCCAGCATCGCGCGCGCCCCCGAGGGCGTGTACAACGTGAACGCCGACACCGCCGCGGCGGCTCTCGCCGTCGGCCTGGGCGCGAGCAAGCTCATCATGCTCACCGACGTCGAGGGCCTCTTCGCCGACTACCCCCAGAACACCGACCTGATCAGCCGACTCACGGCGTCCCGGCTACGGGCGATGCTGGGCGACCTGTCCGCCGGGATGGTGCCCAAGATGGAGGCGTGCCTCCGCGCCGTCACCGGCGGCGTTCCCCAGGCGCACGTGATCGACGGCCGCGTCCCGAACTCGATGCTCCTGGAAGTGTTCACCAACCGAGGGATCGGCACGATGGTCGTCCACGACTCCGAGCAACCGGCCGGCGCCGACACGTCGGCTCCCACCTCCCCTGACCAGGAGCCGACGTGAACACGAACGAAGCCGACGACACCACCGGCGGGCTGCGGGAACGGTTCGCGGCCGCGCTGATGCCGAACTACGGGTCACCGTCGATCGCGCTGGCCCACGGCTCGGGACGCCACGTCACCGACGTCGACGGCCGCACCTACCTCGACATGTTCGCCGGGATCGCGGTGTCCTCCCTCGGGCACGCGCACCCCGCCCTGGTCCGCGCGGTCAGTGACCAGGTCGCGCGTCTCGCCCACACCAGCAATCTCTTCCTGCACGAGGGAGAGGTCGTTCTGGCCGAACGGCTCCTGCGACTGGTCGGCCACGACGGGCGGGTGTTCTTCGCCAACTCCGGGACCGAGGCCAACGAGGCGGCACTCAAGGTGGTGCGTCGCGCACGCCCCGACCGCCAGGTCCTCGTCGCCGCCACCAACGGTTTCCACGGGCGTTCCTTCGGCGCGCTCGCGGTCACCGGTAAGGACGCCATCCGGACGCCCTTCGGTCCGTTCGGGATGGACGTCCGGTTCGTGCCCTACGGTGACCCGGTCGCCCTGCGCGACGCCGTCGACGAGTGCTGCGCCGCGGTGTTCCTCGAACCGACCCAGGGGGAGGCCGGCGTCGTCCCGCCTCCGGCCGGCTACCTCGCCGACGTGCGAGGTGTCTGCGACGCCGCCGGCGCGTTGATGGTGCTGGACGAGATCCAGTCCGGCATCGGCCGCACGGGACACTGGTTCGCCCACCAGCCCGCCGGTGTCCTCCCGGACATCCTCACGCTGGCGAAGGGACTCGGGGGAGGGCTTCCGATCGGAGCCTGCGTCGGGCTGGGCGACGCGGGCACGGCACTCAGCCCGGGTGACCACGGATCCACGTTCGGTGGCAATCCCGTCGCCGTCGCCGCCGCCTTGGCGGTACTGGACACCATCGAGGAGGAGAACCTTCTCGCCAACGTCGTGGAGCAGGGCGAACTTCTCGCCCGTCAACTGCGCGCCACCGCCGTCCCGCCCGTCACCGACGTCCGGGGGAGCGGGCTGTGGCTGGGGGTGACCCTGAGCGGTCCCGTCGCCGCGGAACTCCAGCGACGCGCCGCCGAGCACGGATTCCTCGTCAACGCCGTCGCCCCCGCCGTGATCCGGCTGGCACCCGCGCTGAACATCACCGGATCTGAGATCACCGAGTTCACGGACGCGTGGCCGCGCATCCTCACCGAGGTCGACGAGCGGACCACGAACCAAGGGACCGAAGGAGCCTGAGCATGACAGAGCTGACCCAGAGCCACCCCGGGGTCCGGCACTTCCTCGCCGACAACGACCTCACGCCCACCGAGCAGGCCCAGGTCCTCGACCTCGCCGACGAGATGAAGGCGAACCGGTTCCGGCACCGGCCCCTCGAGGGCCCGCATACGGTCGCCCTCCTGTTCGACAAGCCCTCGACCCGGACCCGGGTCTCCTTCGCGGTCGGCGTCGCCGACCTTGGCGGAATCCCCCTGGTCATCGACGCCCAGACCAGTCAGCTCGGCCGCGGAGAACCGCTCGACGACACCGCCCGCGTCCTGGACCGCCAGTGCGCGGCCATCGTGTGGCGCACCTTCGCGCAGTCCCGCATCGAGGACATGGCCGCGGCGAGCGCGGTCCCCGTCGTCAACGCCCTGACCGACAGCTACCACCCCTGCCAGATCCTCGCCGACCTGCAGACCATCCGGGAACGCCGCGGGAAACTGGCCGGACTCACCCTCACCTACTTCGGTGACGGCAGCAACAACATGGCCCACTCCTACCTCGTTGGCGGAGCGACCGCCGGGATGCGCGTCCGCGTCACCGCTCCCCCGGAGTACGCCCCCGACCCGGAGATCTTCGCCACCGCGCAGCGCATCGCCGCCGAGACCGGCGGTTCCGTCGAGATCATCACCGACGCCACCGACGCGGCCAAGGGCGCCGACGTGCTCGCCACCGACGTGTGGACCTCGATGGGCCAGGAGGCCGAAGCCGCCCAGCGCAGCACACCGTTCCGGCTCCACTCCGTGGACGCCGCCAAACTGGCGGTCGCCAACCCCGACGCCATCGTGCTGCACTGCCTGCCCGCCCACCGGGGAGAGGAGATCACCGCCGAGGTGATCGACGGCCCCGCCAGCGCGGTGTGGGACCAGGCGGAGAACCGGCGCCACGCCCAGAAGGCCCTGCTCGCCTTCCTCCTGGACGGTGGTTCCGGATCCCGATGAGCACGCCGGAGCCCAACCACGGGGGGACAGCACCGAGCCCCGTCACCAAGGCGGCGCGGCACGCCCGGATCACGGGACTCCTCAACCAGCACGCGGTGCGGTCCCAGGGGGAACTCGCCGAGCTGCTGGGCATGGCGGGCGTTCAGGTCACCCAGACCACGCTGTCGCGTGACCTCGACGAACTGGGCGCTGTGAAGCTCCGGACCGGGGACGGGGACCTGATCTACGTCCTGCCCGGCGAGGGGGGAGAGCGCCTGGAGCGGGCGCGACCCACCACCGACGGGCTGGACTCGGTGTCCAACGCACGCCTGACCCGCCTCGCCGAGGAACTCCTGGTGTCCGCGCGCGCGTCCGGCAACCTTGTGGTGGCCCGCACCCCGCCAGGCGCGGCCCAGTTCCTCGCCTCGGCCATCGACCACACCGACATCCCGGAGATTCTCGGCACCATCGCCGGAGATGACACCATTCTGGTGATCGCCTCCTCCGCGGACGGAGGAGAGGAGCTGGCAACGGCCCTGCTGCGACTGGCGAACCGCCGGCCCTGACCACCGGTGGCCGGCGACCACCGGCGCGGGAACGGGGCCGCGCCGACGGGCACCACCAAGCAACGAAGAGACCCGTGGGGGGGGGGCACCGACGGTGCCCCCGCCCCACGGGACGGACGGAGAAGGGAAACGTCGTGACAGACAACACCGAGCCCACGCGGCTGTGGGGAGGCCGGTTCGCGGGAGGCCCCGCGGACGCGCTCGCGCGACTGTCCGACAGCACGAGCTTCGACTGGCGGCTGGCCCGACACGACATCGCCGGCTCCAGGGCACACGCCCGGGTCCTGCACGCCGCGGACCTCCTCACCGAGGAGGACCTGACCGCGATGCTCGCCGGACTCGACCGCCTCGAAGCCGACGTCGAGTCCGGAAACTTCCAGCCGGTACCCGACGACGAGGACGTCCACACCGCGCTGGAACGCGGACTCATCGAACGCGTCGGTCCCGTCCTGGGCGGGCGCCTACGCGCGGGGCGCTCCCGCAACGACCAGATCGCCACCCAGATCCGGATGTACCTGCGCGAGCAGGCCCGCGCGATCACCAACGACCTCCTCGACCTCGTCGACGCGATCGTGGACCAGGCCGAGGCGCACCCGCACGCGCCGATGCCCGGGCGCACACACCTGCAGCACGCCCAACCCGTGCTCCTCGCGCACCACCTGTTGGCGCACGCCTGGCCCCTGCTCCGTGACACCGAGCGGTTCCGGGACTGGGACCGCCGCGCGGACGCCTCCCCCTACGGCTCCGGCGCCCTCGCGGGGTCGTCCCTGGGCCTGGACCCAGAGGCGGTCGCGGTCGACCTCGGCTTCTCCGCGGCCGTGGGCAACTCCATCGACGGGACCGCGTCCCGCGACGTGGTCGCGGAGTTCGCCTTCGTGGCCGCCATGGCCAGCGTCGACCTGTCGCGCCTCGCCGAGGAGATCATCATCTGGGCGACCGCGGAGTTCGGCTTCGTCACTCTCGACGACGCGTTCTCCACCGGGTCCTCGATCATGCCGCAGAAGAAGAACCCGGACATCGCCGAGCTCGCCCGTGGCAAGGCCGGACGGCTGGTCGGCGACCTCACCGGTCTGCTCACCACGCTCAAGGGCCTGCCCCTCGCCTACAACCGAGACCTCCAAGAGGACAAGGAGCCGGTGTTCGACGCCGCGGACACTCTGCGACTGCTGCTGCCGGCGTTCACCGGAATGGTCTCCACCCTGACCTTCGACACCGAGCGCATGGCGGAACTCGCCCCACGGGGCTTCTCCCTGGCGACCGACATCGCCGAGTGGTTGGTGCGCCAGCGGGTGCCTTTCCGAGACGCGCACGAGATCGCCGGCGCCTGTGTCCGGGCCTGCGAGGAGCGAGGCATCGAACTCGGCGACCTGACCGACGCCGACCTGGCCAGCGTCTCCCCATACCTCACACCGGAGGTCCGCGAGGTTCTCTCCGTCCCCGGCTCATTGGCGTCCCGGTCCGCGAAGGGCGGCACCGCCCCGGCGCGGGTCGCCGAGCAGATCGCGGACCTGCGCGAGGCAGCGGGCACCATGCGTGAGTACGGCCGCGGGTAGTACCCCGGGACCCCTGTCCCGGTCTGTCCGTCCGCGTGGAGTCGCGGCGCCCTAAACGGACGGGCCGGGCGGGGCGCGCGTCGGGTCAGTACGGGCGTCCGGGGGGTCCCCGAACGCCCGCGTCCGCGGCTCCGACCGCGACTGACGGTGATCTCGTCGGGCGCGTGTTGGCGTCCGCTCGGCGAGAACGCGGGGGAGCGGTGCCGCCAGGGGTATCCATTCCGGTCCGGTGCTCTTGCCGCGCACGACAGGCGCCGTGCGTCCGCCCCGCGTCCTTCGCCACCACACGCACCGACTGACGAGCGGAACCGCCGGCTCGCGGTCCTCGGTTCGTCGGCACCTCTCCTCTTGGCGCCGCACCGCCCCGGAGACCGACGAACGGCTCTCCCCGCCCCGTTCTTCGGGTCCGGAGGGGACCGACGGAACGAGCGGTGGCCAGGACCGAAGAGGCGCCCACTCCACGTGGCGTCCACTCCACCCGCGCCCGACGCCCACCCGGGTGGGTGAACGTCCCCTCCGGCCAGTACGTGGCGGCGCGCACCAAGGGCTCCTCCGGCCGCCGGTGGGGTTCTTCGCGGCCCATGCCGTGGGGCGAACCAGTGAGGTCGCGGCGGCCTGTCCCAAACCCGCGAACGACTTTTCCCAAACGAGCCCGCGCGTGGAGTCGGTTGCGATAACGTCACAGCTCAGCGTGAATCCTTGGGTTCACACCGGGTCACATCGATGGACTTCGTTGTGCCGCGGACGCGGCGACGACGGGGTCCACACCATGGCGACGACCAACGCGACCGCTCTCGGGGGGAACGGCCGCCGTCGCCAGCTCGGCACGCGAGGGGGGTAGGGCGTTCCACCGCCATGATCCGTATGGGGCAGGGGCAACAGCGGGAGGAAGCCACCGGGATAAGGTCACAGCTTCGACGGATCGTACTGATCCCTGGCGTGACCTTCGTGGTGCTGTTCTGTGTGCTCAGCGGGGCCGCGCTCATTCAGGCGGTGTCGCTGAAGCTCGCAGCCGTGGACGGTCGCGCGGCGGCCGACCTTTACCAGGCGAGTACACAACTCCAGGAGGAACGACGACTCGCTCTCGTCTACCTCGGGGAGACCGACCAAGGGAGTGACACCGAGGACGAGCCGGCGGGCGACGCGCTGCGCTCGCAGTTCGTCGCCACCGACGACTCGCTGCGTGACGTTGGGGATCGGGCCCGAGGGCTCACCAGCCGGGGGGCACCCGAGGTCCGGGAACACGCGGCGGAGTTCCTGGACGCGTTGGAGGGCCGTGACTCCCTGCGGGAGGACGTCCTCAACGGGGAACAGGACCGGCTCGGGGCGTCGAACGCCTACACCGAGCTCATCGACGCGGGCCACCGCCTCTTCGACGCGTCGGGACGCAACGTCCAGGACGCCGAGGCCGTGGCGATGGCCTCCGCGACCCAGGACGTCGTGCGGGGCCAGGAGGCCCTGGCCCAGGCGGACGCCGTGTTGTCCGGCGCGGTCGCGGCGGAGGAGTTCACGCCGCAGGAACAAGCACGGATCACCGGGCTGGTGGAACACGGCACCGCGTCTCTGGAGACCGCCTCGGGGCGGCTCACCGACGACAACGAGGAGACGCTCACGGCCCTCGTCGAGGGAACGGACTGGCAGAACGTCCAGGCCACGACGAACGAGGTGGCGACCAACGAGCCGATCGCGACGGTCGACTCCTTCGGCGTCCCCAACTCGCCCGACAGGACCGTGCCGGTGGACATCGAACAGTGGCGTACGGACATGGACGCGGTGAGCGGCGGCCTTGTCGGCCTGGCCGAGGCGCAGTGGCGCGAGCAGCTTGACTGCGCCGACGTCGCCGGCACCAACCACCTGACCTGGTCGGTCGGCGGGGGGATCTTCTCCCTGTTCGCCGCCGCGCTCGCCTACGGCGTCGCGTCGCGCTCGTCGAAGGAACTCATCGACCGGCTGCGCCGCCTGCGTCGCGACGTCCTCGAACGTTCCGAGCGTGACCTTCCCCGGATCGTCGGCCAGCTCGAGCGGGGTGAGCGCGTGGACCCCGGCGACGACGTGCAGCCACTGGACCACGGGGAGGACGAGATCGGGGAGGTCGCCAACGCGTTCAACGCGGCCCAACGCACCGCCGTGGCCTCCGCGGTGCGTCAGGTGGAGATCCGGGAGGGTGCCAACCGCGTGTTCCTCGCCATCGCGCACCGGAACCAGTCGCTGGTCCAGCGCCAGTTGGAGCTCCTGGACCGGATCGAACGCGACCAGGAGGACCCCGACCTGCTCAGCGACCTGTTCCAACTGGACCACCTCGCGACCCGGGGCCGCAGACACGCGGAGAACCTCATCATCCTCGGCAACGGACGACCGGGGCGGCAGTGGCGTGACCCCGTCCCGCTGACCGACGTGATCCGCGGGGCGATCTCGGAGACAGAGGAGTACGCGCGGATCAAGCTCCGCAACGTGCCGGAGGTGTCGATCGTGGGGTCGGCCGTCGGCGACGTCATCCACCTCATCGCCGAACTCGCGGAGAACGCTACGTCGTTCTCCCCGCCACACACCGTGGTTCACGTCAGCAGCGAACTCGTCCCCAAGGGACTGGTGATCGAGGTCGAGGACCGGGGGCTGGGCATGGAGCCGGAGGACGTCGATCGCGCCAACCGCGCGTTCGCCTCCCCACCCCAGTTCGACGTGGTGGCGCCGAACAACGACTCACGACTGGGACTGTTCGTCGTCGCCCGGCTCGCCGCCAAGCACCAAATCGCCGTTCAGCTACGCGGATCGCCCTACGGGGGGATGCGGGCCATCGTGCTGGTCCCGGCGCGCCTGGTCGCCCAGGGCCGGCCTTCGTACCCCGCCACTCCCAGAGACGGCGTACCGCGACCCCCCACCGGGCCGAACGACACCGCCACCGGGGCACAACGACAGACGACACCCGGGACCTTCGAGCGGGAACCCGGGCGAAACACCCAGCCGGAGGGCGTGCCCTCCGCCGAGATACACACGCTCGGTGTCAGTGTTCCGAAGGACCCGTTCTCCGAACCGAACCGACGCCCATCCCCCACTGGTGGCGAGCAGCGGCCCGCGTTGCCGCGCCGGCAACGTCAGGCCAGTCTCGCGCCGCAGCTCAGGACGACGCCGACGGTGTCGGAGGGAGCGCCAGCACCGCGAACGGCGTCCGACGTCCGCCAGACGATGACGGCACTGCAGACCGGAACCCGCCGTGGACGTCAGCAGGACAGCGACCTTGTACGGCGTACGGAGGGCGAAGCGCGTCCCGACACCGCGCGACGGACGCGGTCGGGAGACAACGCCGAACCCGCGGGGGACGCGGAGCACACCGAGAACGTGGAGCACACGGAAGGGACGGACCCGGGCACTCGACCAGTCGAGGTCGAGACCACCGAGCCGTCCGTGGGGACACGACCCGAGGAGGGTGCATGACGACGCAACGAGAAGGCGCCAAGGACGACTTGGGCTGGGTGCTCGACGATCTCGCGAACCGTGTTCCGGGCATTCGGCACGCCATCGCACTGTCCGCCGACGGACTCCTGCTCGGTCGCTCCCAACAGTTGTCCACAGCCGACGCCGAACACCTTTCCGCGGTCTCCTCGGCACTTCAGAGCCTCGCGTTGGGGACCGGCCGCCACTTCGGCGGGGGAGCGGTGCGCCAAACCGTCGTGGAGATGGAACACGCCTATCTCTTCGTGATCGCCGCCGGATCGGGCGCCTGCCTCGCGGTCCTCGCGGAGCAGAACATCGACGTCGGCCTCGTCGCCTACGAGATGAACCTCCGGGTTCGCCAGGTCGGCCGTAGTCTCTCGGCCCCACCCCGTGGCGACGCGCGCGACGCCGTTCCGCCCTCCTCACCCGCGGCGGCCCCCTCATGAGACCCCCGCAACCGAGCCAGGACACCAGCCCCCTGGTTCGGCCCTACACCGTGACCGGCGGACGAACCCGTCCCGTCCAGCCCGGTCTCGACATGATCAGCACCGTTGTCGCGACCCGAACACCGCGTGACCTGCCGGGTCTCCAGCCCGAACAGGTCGCGATCATCAACCTCTGCCAGCGCGCCATCTCCGTGGCCGAGGTGGCGGCACATCTTGACCTTCCACTCAGTGTGGTCAAGGTCCTGATCGGTGATCTCGTGGCGGAGGGAGCGATACTCGCCCGTGCCCCCGTGCCCGTGGCAGACCTACCGGAGATGAACGTTCTGCAGGCGGTACTTGATGGAATCCGCAGGATCTGACGTCGTTCCCGAGATCGAACCGATTCCCATGGCGATCAAGATTCTGGTCGCCGGGGGGTTCGGCGTGGGCAAGACGACTCTCGTTGGCTCGGTCAGCGAGATCACCCCATTACGCACCGAGGAGGTGATGACAGAGGCGAGCCTGGGCGTCGACGACCTCGCGGGAGTCGAAGACAAGCACACCACGACGGTCGCCCTCGACTTCGGCCGGATCACGATCGACGACTCGCTGATGCTGTACCTCTTCGGAACACCGGGCCAGGATCGGTTCTGGTTCATGTGGGACGAACTGTGCGAAGGGGCGTTGGGTTCGGTCGTCCTGGCCGACACACGCCGGCTGGAGTCCTGTTTCCCCGCTGTCGACTACTTCGAGCGGCGAAATATCCCGTTTATGGTGGCAGTCAACCAGTTTGACGGGATATGTCCCTACGGTGAAGAGGAAGTCCGTGACGCCCTGGACCTGATTCCGGAAGTCCCCATTGTCCTCGCCGACGTTCGTGAGCGGGCATCCAGCAAGCAGGTCCTGGTGGAGCTTGTCCAGCACGTCATGGCTCGTCGAGCCGCGGCTCGCGGGCCACGGCGAAACTGAGGGTTCCCCCGAAATGACACAATGCGCTAGCCTCCGTGGTCGCGCCGCAAGATCAGTAACCCCCTACTCGTTAGCATTGACGCGTGAATCCTGACACAGCACCCAATCCTGGCGGGCTCCCCCCGCGAGCACTCCCCAAGCGTCGTTCCGGTCGCCACCGGGACCCGCTGTCCTTCGACTCATGGATCGGTACCCCGCCGCTCCTGCTCGCCGTGCCGGGAGCGGCCGGTGACGAGGATGCCGCCGCGCGGATGGTCGACCTGGCCGGTTCGTACCGACCCGAGGTCGAACGCAGGGTCGGCTACCTCGGCGGGGACAGCGAACTCCTTCGCGACGTCCTCACCGAGAAGCGCGGCTCCGGCGGCGCTCTCGACGCCGTCGTAGTGCCCTTCACCGCGGGTCCGCGCCGGTCCGCCCAGGAGGAGGTGGAGGCGGCGGTCGCCGCCAGCGGGGCGCGGGTTCGTGTCACCGAGCCCCTGGGGCCGCACCCCATGCTGGCCGAGGTTCTGCACATGCGCCTCGCCGAGGCGGGCTTCGTGCGGGCCGACCGGATGCGGTTGATCAGTGTCGTGGCGGCCAGCGCCGAGATGGCCGATGGTGTCATCGTGGGCTCTGTCGGTGGTGGGGAGGGCCTGGAGGCCGCTGGTGTCGCCGCGGTTCTCCTCGCGGCGCGCCTGGGTGTCACCGTGCTCCCGGCCGCGATCGACGATCCCACCCATCTCGCGCAGACCGTCGAACGGCTGCGCCACAGTGGGTCGATGCGGCCGGTCCTGGCGCCCTGCGTCCTGGGGCACGAGGTGGACGTGTCAGTGGTGGACCGGCTCGTCGCGGACAACCAGATCCGCCGTTGCCAGGACCTCGGCTCGCACAGCACACTCGCCAAGATCGTGGCACTGCGCTACGCCGAGGTGCTGAACTCACTGGAGGCGGAGGGACCGCAGTCCCTGGACGAGCTGCCGGCGCCGACGGGAACGCGCCACCGCCGCGACTCCTGACCGACTCGACTCCCGGTGTCGGCGCCGGGCACGCCGCTCGGCGCCTTCCGAGTTCCCGTCTGTGACCTCGGGAATGAGGATGCGGCCAGAAAATCGATGTCGTACTCGTGGGACTCGATAGCGTTAGAGGTCCAACGCAGGGACGAGAAGGAAGACGATCGTGGCCGACATCATCGAGGAACTCGAGTGGCGCGGACTCCTCGCGCAAACCACCGACATCGACGAGCTACGCAAGGCGCTCGCCGACGGCCCGATCACGCTCTATTGCGGCTTCGACCCGACGGCGGGGTCCCTGCACGTCGGTCACCTGATGCAGATCCTGACCCTGGCCCGTTTCCAGCGGTGCGGTCACCGTCCCATCGCGCTCGTCGGTGGCGGAACCGGACTGATCGGTGACCCGAAGCCCAGCTCCGAGCGATCCCTCAACTCCCCGGAGACGGTGCGGGGATGGGTCGGCGCCATCCGGGATCAGCTCGCGGCGTTCCTCCGCTTCGCGGATCCCGAGCAGCCGGCCGCCGCGAGCGACGCGGTCCTCGCCAACAACGCGGACTGGCTCACCGAGATGACCGCCCTGGAACTGATGCGGGACATCGGCAAGCACTTCAGCCTGAACCCGATGCTCCAGCGCGACACGGTTCGCACCCGGTTGGCAGGGTCGGGAATGAGCTACACCGAGTTCAGCTACGTGTTGCTGCAGTCCTACGACTACCTGGAGCTGTACCGACGTTATGGGTGCACGCTACAGACGGGCGGCAGCGACCAGTGGGGCAACATCACCTCGGGACTCGACCTGATCCGACGGATCGCGGGCAACGAGCCGCACGGCGCGGCACACGGTCTGACGACCAACCTGTTGACCAAGAGTGACGGCACCAAGTTCGGCAAGACCGAAGGAGGGACGATCTGGCTGGATCCCCACCTGACGAGTCCCTACGCCTTCTACCAGTTCTGGTTCAACACCGACGACAACGACGTCGTGGACTTCCTCCGCAAGTTCACCTTCCGTACGCGGGGGGAGATCGACGGCCTGGAGGAGGAGACGCGGGATCGTCCGGCTCGGCGTGCCGCGCAGCGCGCACTCGCGGAGGACATGACGCGCCTCGTCCACGGAGACGGTGAGTACTCGAAGGTCCGGGAGGCGAGTCAGGCGCTCTTCGGTCAGGGCGAGCTCGACCAGGTCGACGCCGCCACTCTGGACGCCGCGCTGCGGGAGGTGCCGCACACGACGGTGACGTCGTTCGCGGAGTGCCCCACCGTGGTGGACCTGTTCGCCCAGACTGAGCTCGCGGCCAGCAAATCAGCCGCGCGGCGCACCGTGCAGGAAGGCGGCGCGTACGTCAACAACGTCAAGGTGGGGGACGTGGACGCGAGGCCGGCGAACGAGGACCTGCTCCACGGCCGGTATCTGGTCCTTCGCCGCGGCAAGCGGAACGTGGCCGGAGTCGTGATCGGCACCTGACCGGGAGGCCCGGAGCCCCGTCCACACACGGGTTCCGGGCCGATTTGACGTCACCCCGGTCACGCCATAGAGTTACTCATCGCGCCACGGGGCGTGGGAGGCCAAGCCCCCGGACCGAACCGTGGAGCACTCTGCGAAGTTCACTCCCTGGATCACACGGTCTGGTTCTGCGGAACTGGGTCGAAGGACTCTGGGTGGGGGTTACACTAGTAACCACGGCGGGGAAAGCCAAGAGGTTTTCCGCCGGAGATTGGAAAATCCCAGGGGTTTTCACTCGGAATTCGCCGGTTTGCGGGGAATTCGGGGGGATGCTAAATTGGGGTTAACAAAGTGAAGAGAGCCGCTTCCACGCGAAGACGCTGAAGGTTCCCGGTTTCGGGGGTGTTTGGTTGTTGTGGGTGGTGGGTGGTTGTTTCTTGAGAACTCAACAGCGCGTACGTTTGTTCTTGTGCCTTTATGGTTTGCCCCTGTTTAGGGGTTCCTTTGATGAACAAGCCGAAACACAGTAACCGTTCTTCGGGATGGTTGGTGTGTTGTGGTTGATTTTGTCGGGAATTAGATTTCTCTAAAGGTTTACACCTACTGGCCGTTGGCTGGTTGGGTGTGTTTGGCCTTTGATGGAGAGTTTGATCCTGGCTCAGGACGAACGCTGGCGGCGTGCTTAACACATGCAAGTCGAACGCACCGCACCCTTTCGGGGGTGTTGGTGAGTGGCGAACGGGTGAGGAACACGTGAGTAACCTGCCCCTGACTTTGGGATAAGCCCGGGAAACTGGGTCTAATACCGAATGTTCACTCTTCTCCGCATGGTGGAGGGTGGAAAGGATTCGTCTGGTCGGGGATGGGCTCGCGGCCTATCAGCTTGTTGGTGGGGTGATGGCCTACCAAGGCGGTGACGGGTAGCCGGCCTGAGAGGGCGACCGGCCACACTGGGACTGAGACACGGCCCAGACTCCTGCGGGAGGCAGCAGTGGGGAATTTTGCGCAATGGGCGAAAGCCTGACGCAGCGACGCCGCGTGGGGGATGACGGCCTTCGGGTTGTAAACCTCTTTTCCTTTTGGCGTAGGCCACGGTTTCTGCCGTGGTTGACGGTAGGAGGGGAATAAGGACCGGCTAACTACGTGCCAGCAGCCGCGGTAATACGTAGGGTCCGAGCGTTGTCCGGAATTATTGGGCGTAAAGAGCTCGTAGGCGGCGTGTCACGTCTGCTGTGAAAGCCCGGAGCTTAACTCCGGGTGTGCAGTGGATACGGGCGTGCTTGAGGAAGGTAGGGGAGACTGGAATTCCTGGTGTAGCGGTGAAATGCGCAGATATCAGGAGGAACACCGGTGGCGAAGGCGGGTCTCTGGGCCTTTCCTGACGCTGAGGAGCGAAAGCGTGGGGAGCGAACAGGATTAGATACCCTGGTAGTCCACGCTGTAAACGTTGGGCGCTAGGTGTGGGACCTTTCCACGGGTTCTGTGCCGCAGCTAACGCATTAAGCGCCCCGCCTGGGGAGTACGGCCGCAAGGCTAAAACTCAAAGGAATTGACGGGGGCCCGCACAAGCGGCGGAGCATGTTGCTTAATTCGACGCAACGCGAAGAACCTTACCAAGGTTTGACATCGCCCTTATATCCACAGAGATGTGGTGCCCTTCGGGGGTGGGTGACAGGTGGTGCATGGCTGTCGTCAGCTCGTGTCGTGAGATGTTGGGTTAAGTCCCGCAACGAGCGCAACCCTTGTTCCATGTTGCCAGCACGTCATGGTGGGGACTCATGGGAGACTGCCGGGGTCAACTCGGAGGAAGGTGGGGATGACGTCAAGTCATCATGCCCCTTATGCCTTGGGCTGCAAACATGCTACAATGGCCGGTACAGCGGGGTGCGAAGCCGTGAGGTGGAGCGAATCCCGAAAAGCCGGTCTCGGTTCGGATCAGGGTCTGCAACTCGACCCTGTGAAGGTGGAGTCGCTAGTAATCGCGGATCAGCATTGCCGCGGTGAATACGTTCCCGGGCCTTGTACACACCGCCCGTCACGTCATGAAAGTTGGTAACACCCGAAGCGTGTGTCCCAACCCGTAAGGGAGGGAGCGCGCGAAGGTGGGACCGGCGATTGGGACGAAGTCGTAACAAGGTAGCCGTACCGGAAGGTGCGGCTGGATCACCTCCTTTCTAAGGAGCCTCAACCTTCAAGACAGGCTCGCAGTCACATCACACTCGCGTGATGTGCCGACCTGTCGGGTGGCTCGAAAGTGGACACACACCCGCGGGGGTGTGTGGGGTGTCAAGAACTTACGGTCCTCCATGGTCATGCTCTGCGGAGTGTGGGTGTGGGGGGCGCGCTGTTGGGCTCTGAAGAAGCCACTGCCCGTTTTGGGTGGGTTTCTTTCCGGGCTGTCTGCTGTTCACGGTTGTGGGTGGTGGGTGGTCGCGGGTGGGGTTTTGGTTTGTGGATAGTGTGCGCGAGTGTCTTGTTGTTGTGGTGGTCAAGTGAGTGTGGCATACGGTGGATGCCTTGGCACCAGGCGCCGATGAAGGACGTGGGAGGCCGCGATAGTCCACGGGGAGTTGTCAACCGGGCGTTGATCCGTGGGTGTCCGAATGGGGAAACCTGGCTCGAGTCATGTCGAGTCGCTGCCGTCTGAATGTATAGGGCGGTTGGTGGTGACGCGGGGAAGTGAAACATCTCAGTACCCGTAGGAAGAGAAAACAATACGTGATTCCCTGAGTAGTGGTGAGCGAAAGGGGATGGTGGCTAAACCATGCGCGTGTGATAGGCGGCGGCCGTTGCGTGTGTGGGGTTGTGGGAGCATGCTGGATCCTTCTGCCGGAGGGTCGCGTGTCATCGTGGGGTAGTCGAAGTCGTTGGGATGCGACGCCGGAGTGGGTGAGAGTCCCGTAGGCGAAGTTTCACGGTGGTGTGTGGGTGTGTTTCCCGAGTAGCGCGGGGCTCGAGGAATCCCGTGTGAATCTGGCAGGACCATCTGTCAAGCCTGAATACGTCCTGGTGACCGATAGTGGATTGAGTACCGTGAGGGAATGGTGAAAAGTGCCCCGGTGAGGGGTTGTGAAATAGTTCCTGAAACCGTGTGCTGTCAAGCCATCAGAGCCTGATGCTTTTGTGTTGGGTGATGGTGTGCCTTTTGAAGAATGAGCCTGCGAGTCATGCTGTGTGGCGAGGTTAACCCGTGTGGGGGAGCCGTAGCGAAAGCGAGTCTTAAATGGGCGTCTGAGTCGCGTGGTGTGGACCCGAAGCGGAGTGATCTACCCATGTCCAGGGTGAGGCGGCTGTAAGAGGTCGTGGAGGCCCGAACCCACCGGGGTTGAAAACCCGGGGGATGAGGTGTGGGTAGGGGTGAAAGGCCAATCAAACTCCGTGATAGCTGGTTCTCCCCGAAATGCATTTAGGTGCAGCGTTGTGTGGTTCTTGGCGTGTGGTAGAGCGACTGGTTGGTTGATGGGCCCGCGAGGGTTACTGATGTCAGCTAAACTCCGAATGCCGTCAAGTGGAGCATGGCAGTGAGACTGCGGGGGATAAGCTTCGTGGTCGAGAGGGAAACAGCCCAGATCTCCGGTTAAGGCCCCTAAGGGTGTGCTGAGTGGGTAAGGTTGTGGAGTTGCAGAGACAGCCAGGAGGTTGGCTTAGAAGCAGCCATCCTTGAAAGAGTGCGTAATAGCTCACTGGTCGAGTGGTTCTGCGCCGACGATGTAGCGGGGCTAAGCACACCGCCGAAACCGAGAAGCTAGCCTTTGTGGCTGGTTGGTAGGGGAGCGTCCTTCACGCGGTGAAGCATTGGTGTGAACCGGTGTGGAGTGTGGGGGAGTGAGAATGCAGGCATGAGTAGCGAAACCAACGTGAGAAACGTTGGCGCCGATTGACTAAGGGTTCCTGGGGCAGGTTAATCCGCCCAGGGTGAGTCGGGGCCTAAGGCGAGGCCGACAGGCGTAGTCGATGGATGACGGGTTGATATTCCCGTACCCGCATACACGCGCCCGATACTGAAACTCTTGATACTAACCATGGAATCGTGCTTCGCTCCCTTCGGGGGGTGTTGTTGTGGTTCTGTGGGACCTGAGGGGGGAGTAGGTAAGTGATGGGGTGACGCAGAGGGGTAGCTCTACCCGGCGATGGTTGTCCGGGGGTAAGCGTGTAGCCCGAGGCCTAGGTAAATCCGGGTCTCATAGGGGTGAGGCGTGATGCCGAGCCGTTGTGGTGAAGTGAGTGATCCCGTGCTGCCGAGAAAAGCCTCTAGCGAGTGTGTGTGCGGCCCGTACCCGAAACCGACGCAGGTGGTCAGGTTGAGTAGACCGAGGCGTTCGGGTGAACCATGGTTAAGGAACTCGGCAAATTGTCCCCGTAACTTCGGGAGAAGGGGAGCCCCGGCCGGTGATACGCCGTGCGTGTTGAGCTGGTGGGGGTCGCAGAGGCCAGGGAGAAGCGACTGTTTATTAAAAACACAGGTCCGTGCGAAGCCGTAAGGCGCGGTATACGGACTGACGCCTGCCCGGTGCCGGAACGTTAACAGGACTGGTTAACCCTTTGGGGTGAAGCTGGGAATGTAAGCGCCGGTAAACGGCGGTGGTAACTATAACCATCCTAAGGTAGCGAAATTCCTTGTCGGGTAAGTTCCGACCTGCACGAATGGCGTAACGACTTCTCCGCTGTCTCAACCATGGGCCCGGTGAAATTGCACTACGAGTAAAGATGCTCGTTTCGCGCAGCAGGACGGAAAGACCCCGGGACCTTCACTGCAGCTTGGTATTGGTGTTTGGGTGGGTTTGTGCAGGATAGGTGGGAGCCGGTGAAACCTTCACGCTAGTGGGGGTGGAGGCGTTGGTGAGATACCACTCTGATCTTCTTGGGCACCTCAACCTCGGTCCGTGATCCGGATCAGGGACAGTGCTTGGTGGGCAGTTTAACTGGGGCGGTTGCCTCCCAAACGGTAACGGAGGCGCCCAAAGGTTCCCTCGGCCTGGTTGGAAACCAGGTGGTGAGTGTAAGTGCTTAAGGGAGCTTGACTGTGACACTGACGGGTGGAGCAGGTGCGAAAGCAGGGACTAGTGATCCGGCACTCCCGTATGGAAGGGGTGTCGCTCAACGGCTAAAAGGTACCCCGGGGATAACAGGCTGATCTTCCCCAAGAGTCCGTATCGACGGGATGGTTTGGCACCTCGATGTCGGCTCGTCGCATCCTGGGGCTGAAGCGGGTCCCAAGGGTTGGGCTGTTCGCCCATTAAAGCGGCACGCGAGCTGGGTTTAGAACGTCGTGAGACAGTTCGGTCCCTATCCGCTGCGCGCGTTGGAGACTTGACAGGAGCTGTCCCTAGTACGAGAGGACCGGGATGGACGAACCTCTGGTGTGCCAGTTGTCCCGCCAGGGGCATGGCTGGTTGGCTACGTTCGGAACGGATAACCGCTGAAAGCATCTAAGCGGGAAGCCGTCCTGGAGATGAGGTCTCCCACCACCATCGAGTGGGTAAGGCCCCCTAGAGACCATGGGGTTGACAGGCCAGACGTGGAAGCCCAGCAATGGGTGGAGCTGACTGGTGCTGATAGGCCGAGGGCTTGCCCACCACAACACACTGGACACTCGCGCACACACAAACACACACCCCCCCGAGGGTCCCCACACACACAAACACGTGTGCACGGGACACCCCGGAGGGAACACCCCACAACAGGGGTGTGTGACCGCGAACCACACGAACGTGCGGTGGTGACAGCGGAAGGGAAACACCCGGACCCATTCCGAACCCGGCAGTTAAGCCTTCCAGCGCCGATGGTACTACCCCCACGCCGGGGCGGGAGAGTAGGACACCGCCGCACAACACCACACGATTTGAGGCCCTGCCGATCCAGAACACCTGGACCGACAGGGCCTCAAACGCATACCCACACAACCCCCGTTGATCTTGCTGTGCGCGGCACCGTCAACACCACACCTCCCGACGACAACAAGACCAACAACTGTCATCGCCCGGCTCTCAGAGGCCGAGCACCCGCCGTAGTTCCCGTGCCTGGCGACGCGACACCTCCACCCGGCTGCGCCGATCGTCGTTCATGACGAGCTGCAGGGTCCCGCGGAAGTCGGGCGCCAACTCGCTGACGTAGTCCAGGTTGACGAGGTAGGAACGGTGCGCCCGGAAGAAGTGGTGGCCGCGCAGCCGTCGCTCCAGCTCGTTGAGCGAGAAGCTCACGAGGACCCGCCCGTCGATGAGCTGAAGATAGGAGTAGCCGCGGGCCGCCCCCGCGTAGATGATGGACGACTCGCTGACCAGGACGGTCCGGTCGCCCTTCTGTACGGGGATGCGGTGCGGGGCCTCGCCGGGCTCCGGCGACCGGTGTTGCGGCGCGCTCGGTGTCGCCTCCTCCGGTGCGGGAGCGAGCGCCCGGTCCAACGCCCGGGCCAGCCGTTCGGCGTCGAACGGCTTCACGAGATAGTCCGCGGCGTCGAGGTCGAAGGCTTCGACGGCGTGATCGGGGAAGGCCGTGGTGAAGATGACCTTCGGCGGATCGCTGCGCCCGCGCAGTGTGCGCGCGATGTCCAGCCCGGTACCGCCGGGCATGCGGATGTCCAGCAGCACGAGGTCGTAGTCGAGAGAGGCCAGGAGGAGCAACGCCTCCTCGGCGTTGGACGCTTCGCCGACGACCTGAACGCGGTCGAACCGGCCGAGAAGAAACCGTAGGTCCGCCCGCGCCGGAGCCTCGTCATCGACGATGAGGCAGCGGGCGCGCATGGTTCAACCCAATGGAATCCGCAGATCGACGACTGTTCCACCGTTTTCGGTGGATTGTATGTCCAGACGATATCGCTCCCCATACAGAGATGCCAGGCGTCCGGCGATATTGCGAAGCCCCATTCCGTCGGCCTCGCCGTGCTCTCCGTTCGAGATGAGAGCGAGCTGGTCGGCGGGGATCCCCACACCGTCGTCGGTGACGCGGATCGACGTGGTGCGGGTGAGCGGGTCCACCCGGGCCTTGAGGGTGACGGTCCCTCCTTCCACCTTGCCCGCGAGCCCGTGCTTGATGGCGTTCTCCACGACGGGCTGGATGATGAGGACCGGGACGTGCGCGGTCAGGACCTGGGGATCGATGTCGTAGCGCACCCGGACCCGGTCCCCGTACCTGGCCTGTTCCAGCGCCACGTAGGTGCGGACGAAGAAGTACTCCTGTCCGAACTCCGCGAAGTGCCCGTCCTGGCGCACGGCGTAGCGGAAGAAGTCCGACAACCGGACGAGGAGCTGCCGGGTCTCCTCGGCGTCGGTGTGGGCCTTGGACGCGATCGTGTTCAGGGTGTTGAAGAGGAAGTGCGGGTTGATCTGCGCCCGAAGCGCGTCCAACTTCGCGTCGACCGCGAGACGTTGCTGCCGATTGAGTGCCGCGAGCTCGAGGTGCAAGGAGAGGATTCCCGCGAGTCCCTCGACGACACCGCGGGGGGTGAGGGTCTCGTCCCGCCGGTACACCTGCAGAGTGCCGACCACCTCGGTGCCGTCGGTCAGCGAGGCGATGACCGCGGTATGCAGTGGACAGTCGTTCTTCGCGCAGCCGAGGTCCGAGCGTCGGCGGACCAGCGCCGTCTTGCCTCCACCCAGCACGCGGCTGGCCGCGGTGATCTGAGTGGAGGGACCCGACCCGTGGTGGTCGGCTCCAGGGCCGACGAACGCCAGTACTCGCTCCCGGTCGGTGATGGCCACGGAGTCGCCCCCGAGTAGGGGCTGGAGAAGCTGTGCCGTGCGGCGTGCGCCGTCGGTGGTCAGCCCGGAACGCAGCGGCATCGACCGACCGACCGCCGCGATCGTCGTACCGTGTCTGCCCTGTTGCTGGACGGTCAGCGGAAGACGATGGGATCCGGTGCTCCGAGGGCCACGGAGAGCGGACGGGTACCCCATGACGAGAGCGATGGTGATGCCGACCCCGATCGCCACCGTGGTTCCTGGGCCCAGCGGTGGCTCGCTCACCCGCTGGGTCACCAGGTAGACGATCGCCCACGCGACGGCGATGACGCCGGCGAGCGGCAGGCTACCGCTGCTCATGAGCGGTCCCGTGAGCGTCGGGCGATCCCGGCCAGCGTGAGCTGCGCGATGCGGACCGCGCGCCGGTCCCGTGCCGTTCCGTGCATGCGGGTCCAGATCCGCGCGATGTCCTCCGGTGGGCGGGTCAGCAACGAGACCACGACCGTGACGAGCGTCGCGGCCGGTGCGGCGACGATGGTGGGGGTGAGGAGGAGTTCGCTGTAACTCGTGTCCCCGACAAGAACGCCTCCCGTGCACATGGCGATGGCGATGACCGCGCCGGTGATCATCCCGGCGGTTCCGCCCGCCCCGGTGGTCCGGCGCCACCAGATGGCCAGGACGAAGACCGGGGTGAGCGCCGAACCGGCCAGCACGAACGCCCAGGTGACCATCGTCGCGATGATCGACGGGAAGACGCCGGCCAAGGAGTCGGGCGGGATCACCAGGGCCAGGGCCGCGGAGAGAGCGGCGACCAGCGCCACCGAGGCGCGCCCCACCCAGAGGGCTTCGCGCTGGGTGGCCTTGGGGTTGATGTGGCGTTCGTAGACGTCGTGTCCCCATGAGGCAGCCGACGCCAGCAGTAGTCCGGCGATCGTGGACAGCACCGCGATGAGCGCTCCCACGGCGATCAGGCCGAGCCCGGCTCGGCCACCGAAGATTTCCCCCAGGGCGAGGAGGGCGTGCTCGGGGATCCGCAGCACCCCGTCGGTGGTGATCGACCGGAGCCAGGCCGTCTTGTCGGCCTCCTCCAGGACGACCCAGCGGGCCGCGGTGCCGAGCATGACCGCCAGGGTGTAGTAGACGCCCGCCATCCCGAGAACCCAGACCGTGGTCATCCGGGCCGCAGTGCCGGTGGGGCTGGTGAAGTAGCGGTTCATGATGTGCGGGAGTCCGGCGGTTCCCATCGCGAGGGAGAACATCAGGGCGAGTTGTCCGAGCTGGCTGTACTGGCCGCCGGGCTCACCGAAGAACGCGAAGGAGTCGGAGTCCAACCGGTTGGTGACGTTCTCCAGCCGCCACTCGCCGTCGACGAGTTCGGGATTGGCCAGCGGCTCCGCCGACAACGCCGCGGTGGCACCCGCGTAGTCGAACCCGGCGGCGACGACCATGGCGGCCAACCACAGGAAGATCGCGAGGAGGAGCAGGAACTGCACCGCCTGGGTCCACGTCGTTCCCCGCATACCGCCGAGCGAGACCATCAGGGTGATGGCTGTGGTGGACACGAGCACACCGGTGGCATAAGGGGACACGCCGGCGATGCCGTAGCCGACGAACAGTTCCCAGGTGATTCCGCTGGCTACCGCCTGGGGGACCAGGTAGGCGAGGATCACGAGCTGGACCACTGCCACCGAACTGAGGCGGACCGTGCTGGACCCGAGTCGACGGCTCAGGAAGTCGGGGATCGAGAACTCCCCGAAGCGGCGCAAGGGGGCCGCGATGAACAGCAGCACCGGGACGAACCCCGCGGCGAACCCGGCCGCGTACCACATGCCGTCGAGGCCGGAGGCGTAGACGGCGGCCGCCACACCGAGGAACGACGCGGCGGAGAAGTAGTCGCCGCAGATCGCGCAGGCGTTGGTGACGACCCCCACCCGCCGCCCAGCCAGGTAGAACTCGAAGGTCGACGCGCGCCGTGGCCGGATCAGTACGGCGACCGAACCGACGGTCACCAGCAGAACCACGAGCAGGAGAATGCTCGCGGTCATCGGGGTGGCGCTCGGTCAGGAGGTGGGGACTCGCGGCTCGGGCCGCCGAGCATGCGTCCCTCGACCGCGTTGGACAGGGTCGCCGCGGCGAGGCAGATGCCGAAGAAGAACACGTAGAGCCCGAACGCCGCCATGGCGAACATCGGGCTCATCCCACCGACGAGGCGTCCCTGGGACCACCAGCCGAGCAGCCCGGCCAGGACGGGGACCGTGACGACGACGCCGACGAACACCACCACGTGTCCCACGGCGACGCGCCGTAGGGTCCGGAACGCCGCGTCCACCTCGGCCGGGGTGTCATGCTCGTCGAGCGGGTCGGGGGGAAAACGGGAGGAGGAGTCCACGACTCAGGTCGCGGTACGGATCCGCCGTGCGGCCCTGAGGAGGAGAACCACACCCCCCGCGACGAGGACCATCCCGATACCCGGCAGCGCCTTGCCCCAACTGTCTGTGGCGGCGCTGAGCTGTATGAGGTGGACGCACTGCCATCCCACGAGTATTCCGCTGACCGCCGCGGGAACGAGAGCGTGGACCAGCGCGAGGGTCCGGTACGGCAGCAGCCCCCCGGCGATCGCGATCACGCCGGCGCACAGCACCCACAACCCGGGCCCTCCCATCCCCGAATGGTTACCCAGTGGTGTGAGAACCCAGGGAAGGAACGCGCCCAGCGACAGCAGACCACCGCCGAGGAACATCCCGATACTGCCTTGGTGGAGCACCCGCCGGGTCGGCGACGCGGCGGCGGAGGCATGGAGGGACGACATGGCGGCATCCTAACCGTTCACCTCGGCGGTGTTGGGGGACAGCCAGCGGGCGGTTCCACCGTCGTCCTGAACGGTTCGATCCGGCTGTTGAACGGCCAGGGAGTGTGATTTGTGCCATTCGCCGGGTTCTGTTGACCGTTGGCGGGACAAATCGGCCGTTCGCCGCGATCGCACTTGTGTGAGGGGATCCACATGCGCTGGTCTCGTGATCACCGGAGTGGCCGGTACGGGGGTCCACCGGTCGACAGGAGTCAGAGTCTCTGCGCAGTGAGGAGCGGTGATCGTGACCGATACGGAACGAGAAAGCCTGGGCCCCCCGGGCGGTGACTGGCGGAGGGAGTACTGGCGCAGCAACCTCCGACTGATGGTCGTCCTGCTCGTCATCTGGTTCACCGTGTCGTTCGGCTTTGGCATCCTCCTGGTCGAACAGCTCAACCAGGTGACCTTCCTCGGTTTCCCGCTGGGGTTCTGGTTCGCCCAGCAGGGATCCATCTACGTGTTCGTGGTGCTCATCCTGGTGTACGCGATGATGATGGACCGCCTGGACAAGAGGTTCGGCGTCGAGGAGCGCACCGAGGACACCGTCTTCGATCCCGGCGAGGACGAGACCGGGGTTGACCCCGAAACCGGTGGATCCACCGACAAGGGGGCCGCGGAATGAGCGACATCCAACTGTGGACCACCATCGCCATCGTCGCCTCCTTCGGCTTGTACATGGTGATCGCCTGGCGGAGCCGGGTGAAGGAGACCGAGGGCTTCTACGTCGCCGGGCAGGGGATCCCGACGGTCGCCAACGGCGCCGCGATCGGAGCGGACTGGATGTCCGCCGCGTCGTTCATCTCCATGGCGGGACTCATCGCCTTCATGGGCTACGACGGCACCGTGTACCTCATGGGGTGGACGGGTGGCTACGTCCTGCTGGCCCTCCTCCTGGCGCCCTATCTGCGTAAGTGGGGCAAGTTCACCGTGCCGGAGTTCGTGGGGGACCGGTACTCCGAGCTGGTGCGGACCATCGCCGCCGTCGCCGCGATCATGATCTCCTTCACCTACGTGGTGGGGCAGATGAACGGTGGCGGTATCGTCTTCAGCCGGTTCCTCGGCATCGACATCATCTACGGCGTGGCGATCGCGTCAGTGATCATCTTCGTCTACGCGGTGCTCGGCGGAATGAAGAGCATCACCTGGACGCAGGTGGCGCAGTACACGGTGCTCATCATCGCCTACCTGATCCCCGCGTTCGCGGTCGCGCAGGTCATCACCGGGATCCCCGTCCCCCAGGTGACCTTCGGCCAGGTCCTGAGTGAGCTCAACGACCTCTCCGTGCAGCTCGGCCTGGGTGTCTACACCGACCCCTTCACCACGCGACCGATGATCGACGTCTTCCTGATGACCATGGCCCTGATGATCGGCACCGCGGGGCTGCCGCACGTGATCATCCGGTTCTACACCACGAAGACCGTGCGCGGTTCGCGCTACTCGGCCTTCTGGGCCCTGCTGTTCATCGCCCTGCTGTACACCACCGCTCCGGCGGTGGGCGCGTTCACCAAGTTCAACATGCTGGAGGGCGTGAACGGGACGTCGGTCGACGCGCTGCCGTCGTGGATCGAGAACTGGGCCACGACCGGACTCGTCACGGTCAGTGAGACCGCCGATGTCATCAACTCGGTGAGCAACGATCCCGCGGCCGGTGCGGACCTCACCGTCAACAACGACATCCTGGTCCTGGCCTCACCCGAGATCGCCAGCCTCCCGGCGCCCGTGGTCGGACTGGTGGCGGCAGGTGGCATGGCCGCGGCGATGTCCACCGCGGCGGGTCTGCTGCTCGTCATCTCGTCCTCGGTCTCCCACGACCTCTACTTCCGCGGTTTCCGCAAGAACGCGGGGGACTCCGAGCGGCTGCTCGTGGGCCGGATCGCCATGGGCGGCGCGATCGTGGTCGCCATGTTCGCGGGAATGAACCCCCCGGCCTTCGTGGCCGAGGTCGTCGCCTTCGCCTTCGGTATGGCGGCGGCGAGCTTCTTCCCCGCCCTGGTGCTGGGGATCTTCTGGAAACGCTGCAACGCCTATGGTGCGGCGAGCGGCATGATCGCGGGCCTCACCCTGACCGTGGGCTACATGCTCTACACACTGGAGCTCTTCGGAACCGAGGCCAACGACCACATCTTCGGGATCAGCCCGGAGGGCATCGGAGCAGTCGGCGCCGCGGTCAACATCGTCGTCGCCGTCGTGGTGTCGTTGCTGACACCACCACCCTCGAAACGGATCTCCAGCATGGTGGAGGGAATCCGTTACCCAGCGGCCCGCCGCCGAACGCCGGCGGGTTCGGGGGAGCAGTCCGGAACCCCAGACGAGTGATCACTCCCCTGACGCCCTCCGTGCCCTCCGGCACGGAGGGCGGTTCCCGGGCGCGAATAACGTAAAGTTAGGGAGCGTAATCCACAGATTTCCCTCGCGCTGCCGCGCGCGTCGCGGCAGCGCTTTCAAGTGCATCGGGTGACCATGACTGACGACTCACGGCGCGGCCGAACCAACCCATCCGGCCGGGGCGACGGACCGCGATCCGGTGGGACTGGCCGCGGCCGCGGTGACAGCGGCGCGTCGGGCGATCAGGGGCATCGGCGCGGTCGGCCCGATGGGGACAAGGGCGGACGCGGCGGCCGGGACGGCCGCCGGGGCGGCGGTCCCGCCTCGCGTGGGGGGCGCGGTGGTGACCGCCAAGGGCGACGGGACCACCAGCGTCCCGACACCGAGCGGCGGGCCAAGGACCCCGACCAGCCGCCGGTCCCCGAGAGCGTCACCGCGCAGGAACTCGACGCGGAGATCCGTCAGGAACTCATCACCCTGCCCAAGACCCTGGCCGACCACATCGCCCGTCACCTGGTGATGGTCGGCACCTACCTGGACGAGGACCCCGAGCGCGCGCACCTGCACGCCGTCTACGCGCGCAAGAAGGCGTCCCGGGTCGGAGCCGTGCGCGAGGCGTCCGGCCTCGCCGCATACCGCGTCGGCAACTGGCAGGAGGCCCTGGCGGACCTGCGGGCCGCACGCCGTATGTCCGGACGCGACAACCTGCGCGCCGTGATGGCGGACTGCGAGCGCGGCCTGGGCCGTCCCGAGCGGGCGCTCGAACTGGTTCACTCCGCCGAGCTCGCGAACCGCCCCGACGAGGAACGCGTCGAGTTGCGCATCGTCGCGGCGGGCGCACGCCGGGACCTGGGCGAACCCGAGGCGGCACTGGTCGAGCTCAACGGCCCGGAACTCCAGGAACGCCGCGCCCGCCCCTGGGCCGCGCGCCTGTTCTACGTCTACGCCGACGTCCTGCTCGAGCTCGGTCGGGACAAGGACGCACGCGAGTTCTTCGCGAAGGCCTCCGCCGTGGACGCCGAAGGCGTCACCGACGCCGACGAACGCCTCGCCGAACTCGAGGGTCTCCACATCGTCGAAAGCGATGGCGACATCACCTGGACCGACGCCGAAGCCCCCGACGCCTGAGGCCCGAGCGAACGAACCGGGCGTCCCTCGCCGTCCGCGTTCGTCGCGATTCGCGTTTCCCCGGTTGACCACCGCCGTGGTTGAGGACCGCACCATCCTGCGTGGTGGCAGGGGTCGCCGGGTGCGGCGTGTTGGGAGAGCGGTGTCTCTGTCCGCTCCGTCCACGCTCATGGCGCCCCACGCAGGGCGTCACCCACGGGGCGATGGCGAGGGTGCGCCATCCGGTGTCGGTGCTGGCCGCTGTTCGTGGTGCTCGTGCTTCGTGTGTTCCCCGGTCGACCACGCCGGGCACGGCGGTCCTGCGTCGCCTGGCCGGCAACCTGAGGTGCGTCGCGTCGCCCGTACCCGGTCGTCGTGCCGTGGTGGGGCTGTATGTGCCCGCTTGAGGTAGACGTCGCCGTGTGGGTCGTGGTGTGTTCGTGGGGCGGTGTCTCTGGTCGCGTCCGCCGACGTTCGTCGTGCCGCACGCAGGGCGTCACCCACGGGGCGATGGCGAGGGTGCGCCATCCGGTATCGGTGCCGGGACACCGACGTTCGAGGTGGTCGTGCTTCGCCCGGCAGTCCTCCGCGGTGCCACCGGACCGGGGTACGGGCGCCATCCAGGGGCACACAGTGCGCGTCCTCCGTCCCCACGGCCGACGCGCCTCGCACGGCTGTCACCGTCGTGTGGGAGCCATGGTGTTGGAGGCAGGGATCGTCATCCTCCGTCGAGGACGCGGTGGAGCTCCGTTTCCCGCCCACCCGTCGCCGTCTCCCTCGGAGGGAAGCCTCGTCGTGGCCAGGTGTCGGCGCGGTGGGGCCCATGGCGTTTCGCGTGCGCCCCACCCACGGCGCGGAGTGCGCGTGCCACGGGTGGCCGATCCCGGTCGGCGCGCGGACGACCTCGGCGGGGGCTTCTCGTCCGCGGCCGCAACGGTGGCGAGTGGTGGTTCCGGCAGGGTGGAGCCCTCGTGTGGTGCCGAACCCGGGGCGTACTCAGCGCGCGACGTCCGGACGATGGGGCCCGGACGTGCGGGAGCCGCTACGCGCGGCGGGCTTGTCAGTGGGCGGAGAGCTGGTTCATGAGGTGTTCTCCCTCGGAGACGCTCCAGTACTCGACGAACCGCCCGTCGCGCACGCGGAGGATGTCGTGGCCGTGGAACTCCACGGGGGTACCCGCGGGGGCGGTGACTCCGGGGATCGCGTGGTCCCCGCCGGCGTAGGTGCCGCGACCCGCCCAGCGGGCGGCGACGAGGGTGTCGTCGATGACGGGGCCGACCACCGGTGTGAAGGTCAACGGAGCGAAGGGGAGTCGCCCCTCGCGGATGGTCGCGGCCAGGGCCTCGGGGCCTCGGACGGACGCCGGGCGTCCGGGCCAGTGGCCGACGAAGTCCGGGGTGACGAGTTCGGCGGCGATGTGCTCCAGGGTGTCGAGGTCACCGTTCCAGAGATCCGCCAACCAACGCCGGTAGAGTTCCGCATTAGTACCTGTGTTCGACATGTCGACACGGTATCACCGGGGCACTGTCGGCAGCGGGTCAGTCGAGGTCGCGGCGCAGTTCCACCTCGGTGATTCTCGGCCGGTAGCCAAGCCAGCGGTTCACCGCGAGCATGGGATCGTTGGTGGAGTCGTTGCCGGTGGTCGCCTCGCGTATGCCACGGTCCCGTGCCGCGTGCAGCGACACGGCCTTGACGTACTTGGCGTAGCCGCGACCACGGAACGCGCGCCGTACGCCGGTGAGGCCGGACCGGTAGCGGTGGCCGTCCACGAACGCCGTGGTGTGTCCCGCCGGGACGTCGCCGCTGAACACGACCAGACTCAGCTCGGGGTCCAGTGCGGGGTGATCCTTCCATCGCTCCCGCCACTCCTCGTAGCCGAATCCCGCGGTGCCGGATCCCGGCTCGTCGGAACTCGCCTCCAGGTCCAGTTCCCAGACGGTGCGTGAGACGGCGCCGACCTGTGCGAACGGGCGGACCTCCAGACCCTCGGGTCGGTCGGGGACCGGCGGCAACTCCTCGCGGAGATCCAACCACTGCTGGGACGCGGTGCGCTGGCGCCGATAGCCCCGGGCCTCGGCCCACGCGGCCGACGCGGCCTCCACCCACAGCTCCACCGTGCGCACACCCTGGGAGCGCAGATGGTCCTCGGCGGCTTCGAGGAGCCGAGTGCCGGCGCCCATCGCCCGGTGGGCGGGGTCGACGGCGAGGTCGATCACGCCCAGGGTGTCGGAGTCGGACTCCCAGTCGTGTTGGGCACGGACGAACCCGAGGACGTCGCCTCCGTCCGCGGCGACGAGGGCCGTCTGCCGTGCCACCGCCGGGGTGGACTCCACGCTCCACCGGATGACCTCCGGCGTGGAGACGAAGTGCGGAGCCACCACGGTCGCGATGGCGCTGACGAGCGTGCAGTCGTCCGGTGTCCAGGAACGAATGGAGTAGGCCATCGACGGACCGTAGTGGAGTCCCGACATGGTGGTCCACCGATTTTCCCGGGGCGAGGCCCTCAGTCGTGGTCGGTGACCTCCAGACGCACGCGCTTGTTGGCCTTGCCCTTGGACTCGGTCTTCGTCACGACCACGCGTCGCACCTCGGCCGTGCTGACGACGTGGGTTCCGCCGTCGGCCTGTTTGTCCAGCCCAACGATGTCGATCACTCGTAGCGGGTCGATCTCCCTCGGGATGA
Organism: Spiractinospora alimapuensis; assembly: GCF_018437505.1. NCBI lineage: Bacteria > Bacillati > Actinomycetota > Actinomycetes > Streptosporangiales > Nocardiopsidaceae > Spiractinospora > Spiractinospora alimapuensis. The sequence continues at coordinate 5,606,400 of NZ_CP072467.1, forward strand.
GGTTCGCCGCGGTGCGGATGAGGGCGGGGTCGCTGTCGGCGTCGTCGCGGCCCACGAAGTCCACGACGATCTCGCGCGCCCGCTCGATCTCGTCGTTGATGCGGCGTTCGAGGAGCGAGCCGAACTCGGTGGTGATTCCCTCCAGTGGGAAGTCCAGGCGCCCCTTCCCGGGCTCCATGTTGCCGCCCGTCACGGGAAGCTGGAACTCGCTCCAGAGCACGCCGCAGAGGATGTGCAGGGCGGTGTGGGTCCGCATCGTCAGGTGGCGTCGCGGCCAGTCGATGGACCCGGCGACCTCGGTGCCGACCGTGGGCACCTCGGGAGCGTCCACCCAGTGCCACAGGTGTTCCCCGTCCCGCTTGACCTTGGTGACGGGGGCCGATCCGCCGTCCCAGCGCAGGGTTCCGACGTCGTGCGGTTGCCCACCGCCCCCGGGAAAGAAGGCCGTGCGCGCCAACGCGACCCGCCCCTGGTCGTGGTCGGCCGCCACGACGGTCGCGTCGAAGTCGGCGAGGTAGGCGTCCACGGCGAACAGCTCGGTGCGTGCCAGCTCGGCCGGTGCGTTGCGTGTGGTGTGACCCGGGACTCCCATGGTGTGCTCCCTCACAGGTGACGGTGTGGCGGAAGCCTACCGAGGCCGGAGGGTCGTGGTGAGCGGCGTCGCCCGATCCCATCGTGGGAGTGCGGTACCTACCGCCAATAGTTTTGTACTTTCCGATACAGAATGGGGTAGGCTGCGACACATGGCGAGACCACGAACGTTCGACGAAGACGCCGTCCTGGACGCGGCGGCCGACGAGTTCCGAGTCCACGGATTCGCGGATACGTCGACCGAGCGGCTCTGCGTCGCGACCGGGGTGCGTCGGAGCAGCCTGTACAACGCCTTCGTCTCCAAGGAGGAGCTGTTCGTGCGCGCTCTGGAGCGTTACACGAGGACCACCCGTCAACGCCAGGCCGAGGCCCTCGAGGTCGACGGTAGCGGGGGGGACCGCGTTCGCGCGCTGGTCGAGCTCGTGCTCAACGAGGAGCGGATCGCCGCGCGCGACGGACACGCGGCGGGTTGCATGGTCGTCCACACGTTGATGTCGCCCGAGGTGAGGGAGCGGGACCCACGCGTCGCCCGAATCCTGGACGACGATGTCGAGCGACGCCTCGGTGCGATCGCCGACGCCCTCAGGATTGGTCAGAGTGACGGCTCGGTGCGCGCCGACGTCGACCCGCGCGAGGGTGCGCTCCTGCTGACGACCCTCATCGCGGGCTTGCGGGTCACGGCCCAGGCGGGCACCGACCCCGAGGTGCTCCAGCGCGTGGCCGAGAGCGGCCTCGGGGCCCTCCTGTCCTGACTTGACGAGACATCCCCACGGCGGGTCCCGTTCGCATGCCCTTGTTTTGGATCACAAAATACAAATCGATCTCTGGAGTCCCTGTGCCCCGATCGGTATATGCCCTCGCGTTGGGCGTCTTCACAGTGGTGACGAGCGAGTTCGCGGTCGCCGGACTAATGCCCCAGCTGGCCGTCGGCCTCGAGACGACGGTGTCGGAGATCGGGTACCTGGTCGCGGTCTTCGCCCTGGCGATGGCCGTGGGCGGGCCACCGATCGCCGGCGCGATGCTCCGTCTGTCAGGCCGGACCTCGCTCTTGATACTGCTCGGGGGGTTCATCCTCGGCAATCTGGTCGCGGCGGTCGCCACCGACTACTGGGTGATGGTGCTGGCGCGTCTCGTCACCGGGGCCTCGTCGGGCGCGTTCTTCGGCGTGGCCGTGACGCTCGCCGGCACATTGGTTCCCGTCGGCCAGCGAGTGCGCGCGATCGGGACGACGATGCAGGGCCTGATGCTAGGCACGACGCTCGGGTTGCCGTTCGCCACGTGGCTCGGCGGGCAGTGGGGGTGGCGGTGGGCGTTCGGGGCGATCGTCCTGCTCGCGGTGAGCGTGGCTCTGGTCATCCTTCGGCTCGTTCCTCGCGTGGCGACGAACGCCGGCGGCTCGATGCGTGGCGAACTCGGCGTCTTCCGGTCGGTTCGACTCTGGGGCACGCTGACGACGTCCACGCTGGTGATCGCGGCGACGTTCGCGGCGTTCTCCTACTTCACTCCGGTGCTCAACGACGTGACCGGCATGCCGCTGAGCTCAGTCCCCTGGCTCCTCATGATGTACGGAGGGGCGACCGTGCTGGGCAACGCCGTCGTGGCGCGTCTCGCGTCGGGGAACCCACTGCTCGTCCTGGCCGCCGGGATCTCCCTGAACGCGGCGTTCCTGACGGTGTTCGCGGTCGCTGCGGGCACACCATGGCTGGCGATCCCCGCGATGATGGGGATCGGATTGGTCGGCGTCACCATGAACCCGGCGCTGGTCAATCGGGTGCATCGTGGGGAACGCCGGAACGCTCGTCAACACCGTGCACGGATCCATGATCACCCTTGGCGTGATGCTCGGGTCCACGGTGGGCGGAGTCGGCATCGAGGTCGCCGGCCTGCGGGCTCCGTTGTGGATCGGTGTGGGCCTGGCGGTCCTCGCGCTCGTCACGCTCATCCCGGACCGGCGCCCCCGCGCCGTCGGTACCGTCCCAGGGCCGGTGTCCACCGACGCCAACGGACACCCAGACGCCGCAGGGGAGGGTCGCGTGCGCTGACCGCGACCGGGCCATGGCGGGGACGCGGTCCGACGGGCCGGTCGGTTACAGGGCCAGTTTGAGGCCCTCGTGCGTGGCGGTGTAGCCCAGGCGGTCGTAGAACCGTCGCGCGTCGACGCGGGTCTTGTCCGTCGTCAGTTGGGCGAGTGTGGCGCCGTTGCGGCGTCCGAAGTCGTGGGCCCAGTCGAAGAGCCGCGATCCCAGGCCTGTTCCCCGGGCCGTGCTGGCCAGGCGCACCGCCTCGATCTGCAGGCGGGTCGCACCGCCCCGGGACAATCCGGGGATCAGGGTGAGCTGCATCGTTCCGGCCAGTGCACCGTAGGCGTCGCGGACGACAGCGAGGAACTGGTTGGGGTCTTGGTCGATGGCCTGGAACGCCCGTTCATAGGCGCTGGAGTCCGCGTTCTCGCGTCCCGCTCCGAGCACGTCGTCCCGGAGCAGAGCGACCAAGGAGGTCACGTCCTCGGCGGTGGCGCGCCGCACGGTGAACTCGTCGCCGTTGACATCGATAACGTCCATCCCGTCATTCTTCCTGGTCGTCCTCGCGCGTCGGGCATCCGGGTGCGGGCACGACGACGTGGGTTCGACCTTCGCCATGGGCGTCCACCGCGGGGTTGTGTCCCTCCAGGTAGTGACTCAGCGCCGCGGAGGCGCGCAGGCGACTGCGGCTTCGGGTGTCCAGTTCCTGTTCGCGTTTGGCGAGTTCCGCCCGGACGCGTTCCGGATTCCCGGTGGCGCGCAGCTCCGCGACGATCGCCCGGACGATCGGTAGTGGGTAGTCGGCGCGCCGCAGCAGGGCGACCACGCGCGCCAGACGTTGTTCCCTGGCGTCGAACATCCGGTAGCGGTTCTGTGGTGTGCGGACCGGTCGGAGTAGACCGTGGTACTCCCACAACCGCAGCGCCGACGTCCGCACGCCGGTCACCGCCGCGACCTCGCCGATACGCGCGGGCCGGCCGCTGTGCACCGGGCCCAGCTCAGGGTCGACCACGAGGACGTCCAGCGCGCTGAGCACCTCGGCGATCTCGCGGCGCTCCTCGTGCAACGCCGCGTGGCTCTGGTCCAGCAGGGACAGCGCCGTGGCGACGTCGCCGGCGTGGACCGCCCGCATGATTCCCGGGGTCCGTGTCCAGCCGTGCCCCTCCAACATGGTGCGGACCAGGGTGATGGCCTCGGCGTGGTGAGCGGTGAACAGGCGGTAGCCGGTGGGGGTGCGTTCCACGGCGGGGAGCAGGCCCAGCGCCACGTAGTTGCGTACCTGTTGGGTGGAGATCCCGGCCCGGCGCGCGAGATCCACGGTCCGTAAACGTCGACCCCGCGCCGCGCCGTCGTGAGCATGGTCCACTGACACGCACCCGATGCTACAACCTCGCGTCCTAGTTGAGACTTCTGACCCCGGACGGAAGCTCGACCAGTGACAGCGGACGAAAAAGTCTTAATGGGACGTTCAATGAGAGAATTGAATCATCCCCGACCATTCCGTCGTCAGACGATCATGCCTGGAGGACGTGTGTCCGAGTACTCGACATCGGCAGAACCAACCAGTGACACCACGCCAGGCGACGTCCGCGCCCCCGCGGACCGACACGACGTGATCCACGTCCGTGGCGCCAGGGAGAACAACCTCACCGGAGTCGACGTGGACATCCCCAAGCGCCGCCTGACGGTGTTCACGGGGGTCTCCGGGTCCGGAAAGTCGTCGCTGGTGTTCGGCACGGTCGCCGCGGAGTCGCGTCGCCTCATCAACGAGACCTACACCGCGTTCCTGCAGTCCTTCATGCCGGCGATGGGCCGTCCCGACGTCGACGACCTGCGCAACCTCAGTCCCGCGATCATCGTCGACCAGGAGCCCATGGGCACCAACTCCCGGTCGACGGTCGGTACCGTCACCGACGCGTCCGCCATGCTGCGGATCCTGTTCAGTCGCCTCTCCACCCCGTCGGTCGGGTCCGCCAGCGCCTTCAGCTTCAACACCGCGGAGGGTATGTGTCCCGACTGTGAGGGACTGGGACAGATCCGCACCATCGACGTCGCGCAGGCGGTCGACACCGACCTCAGCCTGAACCAGGGCGCCATCAAGGTCCCTGGATACGGCGTCGGGTCGTGGTACTGGCAGATCTACATCGCCTCGGGGTTGTACGACCCGGACAAGCCGCTGCGGGACTTCACGCCGCAGGAGTGGGACGACCTCCTGTACAAGCCGACCACCAAGCTCCCGGTGCCGGAGGGGGCCGGAGTGGGAACCAGCACGATGACCTACGACGGTCTCGTCCCCAAGATCCAGCGCACCTACCTGGCCAAGGACCGTGACTCGATGAAGGGGCAGATCGCGGAGTTCGTGGACCGCGCGGTCACCTACGGGACCTGCCCGGCCTGCGACGGGACCCGGCTCAACGCCGCGGCGCGCACCGCCACCGTCGAGGGGCGCACGATCGGGGAGTGCTCCTCGGAGCAGGTCAGCGACCTGCTGGACTTCGTGCGCTCCCTCGACGCGCCCTCCGTCGGGCCGCTGCTGGCGAACCTGACCGACACGCTGGACTCACTGGTCGAGATCGGGTTGGGATACCTCAGTTTGGACCGGGTCTCCTCCACGCTCTCGGGCGGCGAGGCACAGCGCGTCCGCATGGTGCGCCACCTGGGATCAAGCCTCACCGACATCACCTACGTCTTCGACGAGCCCACGGTCGGTCTGCACCCCCACGACATCCAGCGCATGAACGACCTGCTCCTGCGGCTCCGGGACAAGGGCAACACTGTGCTGGTGGTGGAGCACAAGCCGGACGTCGTCGCGATCGCCGACCATGTGGTGGACATGGGTCCGGGCGCGGGGACCAGCGGAGGGCAGATCTGCTACGCGGGCGACGTGCCGGGACTGCGCGCGTCGGGGACACTCACCGGCCGCTACCTCGACCACCGGACGGCGCTACGGGAGAGCACCCGCCACCCGTCCCGCTGGCTGGAGATCCGTGGCGCGAACCAGCACAACCTGCGCGACGTCGACGTCGACATCCCCCTGGGGGCCCTCACCGTGGTGACCGGAGTCGCGGGATCGGGGAAGAGCACCCTGATCCACGGAGCGCTTCCCGGGCGGGACGGGGTGGTGGTCGCCGACCAGTCCGCGATCCGTGGCTCACGTCGGAGCAACCCCGCCACCTACACCGGTCTCCTCGCCCCGATCCGCACCGCGTTCGCGAAGGCCAACGGCGTCTCCGCCTCCCTGTTCAGTGCCAACTCGGCTGGAGCGTGCCCCACCTGCGGCGGGATCGGCCTCGTGTACACGGACCTGGCGATGATGGCGGGCGTGGCGTCGGTCTGCGAGGACTGTGAGGGGCGCCGGTTCACCCCGGAGGTCCTTGGCTACACCCTGCGCGGCCGGAACATCAGCGAGGTCCTGGAGATGCCCGTCGCCGAGGCCCGGGACTTCCTGACCACCGGGGGAGCGCGTCGGATCCTGGACCGCCTGTACGACGTCGGGCTCAGCTACCTGCGCCTCGGCCAGCCCCTCAACACGTTGTCCGGTGGTGAGCGGCAACGCCTGAAGCTCGCGATCCACATGGCCGAACAGGGCGCCGTCTACGTCCTGGACGAGCCCACCACGGGGCTACACCTGGCCGACGTGGACAAGCTGTTGGGACTCATGGACCGGATCGTCGACTCGGGGAACACGGCGGTGGTCATCGAGCACCATCCGGCCGTGATGGCGCACGCCGACTGGATCATCGACCTCGGGCCCGGCGGGGGACACTCCGGCGGGCAGGTGGTCTTCACCGGAACACCGGCGGAACTGGTGGCGAAGGCGGACACTCTCACCGCCACGCACCTACGGGCCTACTGCGAGGGGCTCTCCGCCACGGCGTCGGCGCCACGTGAGGAGATGCGGGCCAGATAGGTCGCTGGGACGGCGGTGCGCCGTTCCGGCCACGGGGGAGTGGGCGGCGGCCCAGCGGGGGCTGGGCCGCCGTCGTGGTCGCGAAGGTGGCACCGGGAGACCGATCCGGGCGGAACCGCCTCCGTCGGCCTTCGTCAGGACTCCGCCCAGCGCTCGACGCGTTCGGCCAGGATCGGCAACGGCACCGCGCCCTCGGCCAGGACCACGTCGTGGAAGTCGGCGATGTCGAACCGCGCGCCGCGGACCTGTCGCGCGTTCTCCCTCAGGCGGAGGATCTCCCGGCGCCCCATCATGTACGCCAACGCCTGCCCAGGCCACGCGACGTAGCGGTCGACCTCCGCCGCCGCGAGTTCGAGCGTGGCGGGGCTGTTGTCGACGAGATACTGGATGGCGCGTGCGCGTGACCATCCGAAGTGGTGCAGTCCCGTGTCGACGACCACCCGACAGGCACGCACCGAGTTCTCCGACAGCATGCCGAGTCTGGTCAGGTCACTGGTGTACAGCCCCATCTCGTCGGCCAACACCTCGGCGTAGAGCCCCCACCCCTCCACGTAGGGGGTGACGTTGCCGAACCTGCGGAACTCCGGGAGGGCGAGGAGTTCCTCCGCGAGAGCAACCTGAAGATGGTGGCCGGGGATGACCTCGTGGAACGCCACGGCTTCGGCGTTGTGGCGGTGGGTGACCGGCCCGTGGGTGTTGATCCAGTAGACGCCGGGACCGTCCGTGGCGCCGCCGGGCTGGTACATCGCGACGCTGTGCCCCCGGGACTCGATCTCGGAGAACTCGCGAATCGTGTAGGGGCGTCGCGGCAGGTGCCGGAACCACGCCGGAGCCGCGGCCTCGGCGCGCTCCACGGCTCGGCTCGCCGCGGTGACCGCCTCCTCCCGAGGGTCGAACACAAGGTCCGGGTCCTCGCGGAGTCGCGTGAAGATCTCGGTCAGGTCGGTGGTGCCCAGGGCGCTGCGGGCCAGGGCGCGGTACTGGTCCGCGAGGTCGGCGACACACTCCAGACCGATCTCGTGGATGGTCTCCGCTGGTGTGTCGAGGGTGGTGTGGTGGCGAACGGCCTCGGCGTAGATGTGGTCTCCACCGTCGAGGTGGGCGAGACCGCACCGTTCGTCCGGGCGCGCGGCGGGCAGGAGCTCCGAGTCGAGTGTCTCGGCCAGGCGCGCGATCGCCGGGCGGACCTCCTCGCTCAGGATTCGGCTCAGGGATTCGCGTTGCGCGGGTGACGCCGGGCTCTCCTCGGCGTCGATCGGTTCCAGGAGAGGGTCGGCGTCGAGGTCCATCGCGAGGTAGTCGTGGATCTGGGTGATGGAGGCCCGAATACCCGTGGCGTAGGGAGTCCGGCCCCGCCGCAGGCCCGCTCGGAGTCGCTCGGCGCACGCGTCCAGGAACCGGCCGAGCTGGGCGGTTCGCTCCAGGTACGCGTTGGCGCCCTCCCGGTCGGTGACGCGGGCCTTCGGCACGAGTTCGAGGACCTGGCTCTGCGGCCCGAACTCGAACGTGGTCGCGGTGTACTCGGGGGAGCGCCAGAGCAGCGTCTCGATCTCGGTGTCGATGGACCGTTCCACCATGCGGCGGGTGATGTCGTCGGACGGGGACAGAGGCGCGTCCGCGAGTTCCGTGACGCGGTGCCGGAGCGCACGATAGGTGGCCAGGAGTCGCTCCTCACCCGCCTCAGTGCGATCGGGGACCTCCGCGTCGTAGCCCGGGATCCCGCCCAGGGTCGCGTGGAACGGTTCGGCCCGTTGCTGGGCAGCGAAGAAGTCAGTGGCGATCGCGGCGAGTTCCTGGTCGGACACGCTGGGCCTCCGGGGTGGTCGTCGACCGACCCCTCCCTGGGGCCGGTTCCGGTGGGAGGCTACGCCGATGAGGAGCGGATCTCGAGCGGATTATTGGCGGACGTCCCCGTCCCGCTCCGCTCGCTGTTGGGCGGCCAGCCGGTCCAGCCAGTGCCAGATACCCGCGGTGTTGGGTTCCGGGCCGGAGAGGATGTCCAGCACCTCGCGGGTGCGTTCGTCGGCGGGCTCGGCGGGTTCCTGGTAGCGCGACGTCACGCGTTCCCGCACCAGCGCCACGGCGTGGTCGAGGTCGCCGGGTCCGGAGTGGGCCTCACGCACGGTCTCCACCCAGTGATGTAGTTCCTCCCGCGCGAGGTCCAGCAGCCGCCCCGTGTCCCGCGAGGCCGCGAAGTGGGAGAACATGAGCCGCCGGGGCGCGATGTCGGAGAGGAGGTCGAACGTGGCGCGAGCGGCGTCCAGGTCGAAGTCCGGTGGTGGCGTCGCCGGGTGTACCTCGCCGGTGCGGGCGTCGTAGATCCCGAGCGCGTCGCCCACGTACAGGTCGCCGTTCTGGGAGTCCACCAGACCGATGTGGTGTTTGGCGTGCCCCGGCGTGAAGTGGGTGGCGAGCTCCCGGCCCCCGCCCAGGTCGATCGAACCGCGTTCGCCGACGGCCTGGATCCGGGCCGGGTCGGTTGGGACGAGGTCACCGAAGAGCGTGTCGAACGCCGCGCCGAAGACCTGGCGGGCGCTGCGGATCAACCGCTCAGGCTGGGCGAGGTGTCGTGCCCCGTTCTCGTGCACCACGATCGTGGCGTTGGGAAACATCGCCGCGATGTCGCCGGTGCCACCCGCGTGGTCGAGGTGGATGTGCGTGACGGCGACGGTCGCCAGGTCCTCCGGAGCGACGCCCAGTGCCGCCACCCGGTCCCGGAGGAGTGGCGCCGACCCGGCCGCCCCGACTTCCACCAGGCACGGCTTCTCCGCGCGGATCAGATAGCTGGAGGTGATTCCGGGGCATCCGGCCATCCGCGTGTCGATCGCGTACACCTCGTCGCCGAGGTCCACCGTTTCGGTGGTGTCCGTGCTGGGTCGGTCGTTCGCAGTCATGGGCTCGGCTCCGTCCGGTCTGGCAGCTCCCGCCGCACATTATCCACAGCGCGGCCGTCCGGTGTTGGGAGCGGGCGCCGTTTCGACGATCCTGGCCGGAGACCCCCGTTCCCCACCAGCTCACCGCCGAGGTACCCCGAACAACCACAGAGCGACGAGGAGCACGAGACGAGATGACGAGTCCCACCACACACCGCAACTCCGTCGTCATCGCCGGCAGGATCACCGCCGAGCCGGCGCTGCGTGAGCTGTCCTCCGGTCACACCCTGGCGCGGTGGCGTGTCGCCGTGACCCGCCCCGTCGCGGACCAGCGGGGTCGGGTCAAGACCGACGCGGTCACCTGCGTCACCTTCGACCCCTCGATCCACGACTCCTTGCGGGAGTGGCGGTTGGGCGACGTGGTGGAGGTGTCGGGCGCCCTCCGCCGTCGGTTCTGGCGCGCCGAGTCCGGCCCGGTCAGCACCTTCGAGGTCGAGGCGCGCAGCGTGTCCTGGCTGGCTGCCGGCTCCACCGCGTCGGTCAAACGTGCTTCCCGGCCGAGCTGACGTCCCCTTGCGGTGAGCACAGACCGTGCGGGTGCGGCGCCACCGCCCTACGGCCGCACCCGCACCTGGCCGCACGACCTGAGCCCACTCCAGTGGCTGGCGCGTGCATGCGTCGTGGCGTTCAACGGATCCCCGCAATCTGGAGGTCAACTACCTGGTACTCCGAATGGCAGGAAGCCTTGCCTCGAAGCACTCGGAAAGTTGCAGCGGCCAGAGTAGACATGGCTGTTCCGTGCTGCTATATTTCTTGTCGTAGCCACCGAGCAACACGGCTACACCATCGGATCCGTCCGGTGGTGAGCAGGACGGCCCGACCGGCGCACGGTTGTGCAGCGTCGGGGGTCGGTTGGACCGGCAGCCCGCCCGTTCGGGGGATGCCGCGCAGGAAGCGAAGCAGGACGGCTCGCCGGTGGTACACGTGCTTGAGGACACCGGGAGCCGGTAGGACAGCAGTACGGCAGTTGAGCAGTATTCGCAGGACCGGCGTCCCGCCAGGACGGGGGAGGCCGGAGCAGGAGAGTAGAGCGCAGTAAGGCTCAACCGGCACAGGGTTGTACAGCATTGGGTGCCGGTTGGACCGTAGTCGAAGCAGTGCACGAAGTGAGGAACGAGAGGAGCAGATGCCATCAGGATCGCCCGGGCGAATGAACGTTCCGCTCGGGTACCGCAGGGCCCTCGTTTGAAAGAAGGTGGTCCCCGGTCACACAACCGCGATCCGTGCGCTCCCGCCCCAGTTTTGTTGCGGGAGGCGCAAGACCGGCAGCAGCCGGTAGGTGGCATTGAACTCTCGGGCCCCAGCGCCATACGGCGCTGGGGCCCTCGACGTGCGTTCAGGAACAGAAAGTCACGCACTTGACCCACCCCGAAACCGGTGACCGATTCGACGATGAGGACTACCCCGCCTACACCGTGGGTGCGGCGGCGGAGATGGTCGGCGCTACGCCGGCGTTCCTGCGCGCCCTGGGCGAGGCCAAGCTGATCGAGCCCTTGAGATCGGAGGGCGGACACCGCCGCTACTCCCGCTACCAGCTCAGGATCGCCGCGCGAGCACGTGACCTCGTGGACGAGGGAACACCGATCGAGGCCGCGTGCCGGATCATCATCCTGGAGGACCAACTGGAGGAGGCCCACCGCCTCAACGCGGAGCTGCGCGCCGACGAGTCGTCCTAGGAAGTCGCCGACAAAGAAGATCGTCGGGCCGACGATCCAAATTTCGCCCCGTTGTCGCGCCGGTCAGAGGTGCCCGATCACCAGTCGAGAGGGCGCAGGGCCGCCGTGACCGAGGAGCGTTCCGGGGCGGTGGTCGACATCCACGCGGCCGCGCAGAGGGCGCGCAGCGCGTCGATCCGGTCGCCCTGCCCGCGCAGCCGCAGACCGGAGTCGACGACCCAGCCGCCGCACCGTACCTCGTCGTCGGTTCGCTCCGGCGCGGGGTGCGGCTGGTTGAGTCCGGAGAGGTCCTCGGAAACGTAGGTGGGGCGCCATGGTTCGGGGGCGAGAACCAGGTCGGCGGGCGTCGTCACGCCGGTGAGGACGAGGAGGCTGTCGGCGCCGCGACGGTTCGCCCCCTCGATGTCGGTGTCCAGGCGGTCACCGATCACGAGTGGACGACGGGCCTCGGTGCGCAGGATCGCCTCGTCGTGCAGTGGTGGCTCGGGCTTGCCCGCGACGACGGGCTCCTGCCCGGTCGCGTGCGCGACCACACGGAGGAACGAGCCGTTACCGGGTCGCGGTCCGTCGGACGCGGGAACCGTGGAATCGGCGTTCGTGGCCACGAAGAGCGCTCCGGCGTGGACCGCGGCGGCGGCCTCGGAGATCACGTCGTAGCTCACCCGTGGCGAGTAGCCCTGCACGACGGCGACGGGCCGATCGGTCAGCCGAGTCACCGGGCGTAGTCCCCACTCCCGCAGCCCCACGCGCAGCCCGGTGTCCCCGACGACCAGTACGGCGGCACCGCGTCCGAACCGGTCGGCGATCAGTCGCGCCGCCGCCTGGGGCGATGTCACGACGTCCTCGGGGGTCGCGGGAACGCCCCGGCGGGTCAGCAGCTCGGCCACCGCAGCCGGCGTCCGGGAGGCGTTGTTGGTGACGAACGCGGCCCGCATCCCCGACACTCGGGCCTTCGAGATCGCCTCGGCCGCCCCCGCGACGGCGGTGGACCCGATGTAGACGACCCCGTCCAGGTCGAACAGGGCGGTGTCGTAGGCGGTGTCGAGGCTTTGGGAACTGAGCTGCGGAGTCATCGAGCCCCAGCTTAGGGGAGCTCCGTCGGGCGGCTACCGGTACTGGGGTGTGCGCCTCGCCTCAGACGCTGAGCTCACAGGAGCTTTCGCAGGCGGAGCATGTCGGGGATGCTCGCCTTGACCTTGGCGCGGCCGGAGAGGACGGCCGCGGCGAACCCCAGTCGTTCGTCGGCGAGCTTCACGAGGTCGTCGCTGCTGATGGTGATACGGACCTGGGCGCGCCCGTTCGACGTGCTGTCTCGGACGTCGACCAGCCCACCGTGGGTGAGCCGGAAGTCGAATCCGGCGTCGAGATCGCTCAGACGGAGGGTGACGGACCGTTCGACGATGTGTTCGCGCCGCTTCTCTTCGTCGATTTCACTGAGTCGTTCACCGATCCGGTCGATCGCCGCCCGGCACTGCGGGATACTGGCCATGGACCAATGATGCCCCAGGGCAGGAGCGGCGTGATCACCTCGCCCGGGTGTGGTGGGTCGCACCGCGGCGCTCTGTCGCGGGAGGACACAGGTCGGAGAGGGGACGAATTGACGTCGGTCGTCGATGTGGTGCGCACGTATATGGACGCCGCGAGCGGTCTCACCCGCCTGACGCGCCAACGCGCGGTCGTCGCGGCGAAGACTCTGCTCAAGGTGGAGGACCGCTACACCGCGGACGCGGCGCCGCGTGAGGCCGCGCCGGAGGAGACAACGCGGGGCAGCGTCGGGGCGGGGATCCAGTCGTTGGCCTCGGAGCTCGTCGCGACCAGCGCGGCGAACCGGGAGGCGCTGGGCGAACTCGTCGCGGTCGAGATGGACCGGGTGCTGAGCGAGGCGGGCTACGTGCGTCGTGAGGAGCACGATCGCCTGCTGCGCCGCGTCGCCGATCTCGAGCGTCGACTGGCCGCGTTCCCCTCCTCCGTCGCCACCGCGGTCTCCCGCGAGGCCGCGCCCGGGCAGCGGGACACGCGCGGTGACAGCGGGGAGTCCGGGGTTCCCGCGCCGCGAGAACCGGCGACGGAGGCCGAGCCCGCCGCCACGGGGGCCGCGGACGCCGAGAGCGCGTCGCCCGCGATGTCTGGCAGTGAGCGGGGCAAGGCCGAGGAACCGGCGCCGGACCAAAGCACGTCCACGAGTGAGTCAGTACCGGACGCGGAAACGGACACCGGCACGCCCGAGGAGTCCAGCGGCGCGGCGGACACCGACTCCGCGACCGACGCCGACGCCCCGGCCGGCGGCTCCGGCGGACGAGCGCGGTCCGGTGCCAAGACCACCACGAAGGCGGCCGGACGGACCCGGTCCACCAAGTCGACCGCCAAGAAGTCCTCCGGCAAGACGGGCAAGTCCAAATGAGCGCGGCGGAGCCCGGTCAGGACGAGGCCGAGGAGGTGCGGGCCGGTGTGGAACGACGTCTCTCCGCGCTGGCCGAGACGGAGGTCGACGAGCACGTCGCCGTGTTCGACCAGGTCCGTGCTGATCTGTCCGACGCCCTTCAGGGGCTCACGGAGGATGGGAGATAGGACGTGGCCCAGCGGCGACGTCTGGACGTCGAGCTCGTCCGTCGTGGTTTCGCGCGTTCACGTGGCGACGCCGACGAACTCATCAACACCGGCCGGGTCCGGGTTGGGGGCGTCGTCGCGACCAAGGCGGCACGGCAGGTGACGGGGGATGAGTCGGTCGCGGTCTCGGAGGCGGAGTCTGAACCGACCTACGTCTCCCGCGGCGCGAAGAAGCTCCTCGGCGCGCTCGCGGCCTTCGACGTCACGGTCGAGGGACGCGACGCCCTGGACGCGGGAGCGTCCACCGGCGGGTTCACCGATGTACTGCTTCGGCGTGGGGCGCGACGCGTCCTCGCGGTGGACGTCGGCTACGGGCAGCTCGCCTGGTCGCTGCGGACCGACGAGCGCGTCGTGGTCCTGGAGCGGCAGAACGTGCGAGAGCTCTCGCCGGACATCCTGCCGGACCCGCCGGCCGACCTCGTTGTCGCCGATCTCTCCTTCATCTCGTTGCGTCTGGTCCTGCCGGCACTGCGTCGCGTGACCGCTCCCGAGGCGGACTTTCTGCTCATGGTGAAGCCCCAGTTCGAGGTGGGGCGGGAGCGTGTGGGGTCCGGTGGAGTCGTCCGCGACGCGGAGACCAGGGCCGACGCGGTGCGTGAGGTGGCCGCGGCCGCCGCCGCCGAGGGGCTCGGCGTCGCCGGGGTCGCGGCAAGCCCCCTGCCTGGACCGTCGGGCAATGTTGAATACTTCCTCTGGCTGCGGCAGGACGCGGCGGGGTTGCTCGAGGACGTCCTGTCCCGCGCGGTCGCCGAAGGACCACAGTGAGCCGCGGTTAATCTGGGGGCGGACCGCCTCAGTTCGACGGAGAGAGTTGGCGTGAGCACCACGAGCGGCACGGAAGCGTCCCCTGCGCAGCGACGGGTGCTGCTGCTCGTGCACACGGGCCGGGCCGAGGCGGTGCGAAGCGCGGAGTTGGCGCACCGCAAGCTCACCGACGCGGGCATGCGGGTGTGCATGCTGGACCACGAGCACGCGGAGTTCGCCCGCTCCGGAGTGTCCCTGGATCCGATCGAGGTCGTGGAGGCGGGGGACGACGCCGCCAAAGGGGTGGAACTCATCCTGGTGCTCGGCGGGGACGGAACCCTGCTGCGCGGGGCCGAGCTGGCCCGACCGGCGGGCGCCCCCCTGCTGGGCGTCAACCTCGGCCACGTGGGGTTCCTCGCCGAGGCCGAACGCAAGGACCTGGCGACGACGGTGCGCGCGGTGGTGAACCGTGACTACGCCGTCGAGGAGCGGATGACGCTGGACGTCGCCGTCTACAACGGTGGTCGCGCCGACGCCCAACCCCCGATCCGTGGGTGGGCGTTGAACGACGCGACGTTGGAGAAGGCCGCGAGTCCACGCATGCTGGAGATGGTGCTCGAGGTAGACGGGCGTCCCCTCTCCCGGTGGGGATGTGATGGTGTGGTGTGCGCCACACCGACGGGGTCGACGGCGCACGCCTTCTCGGCGGGTGGACCGATCGTGTGGCCGGAGGTTGAGGCCCTGCTGGTGGTGCCGTTGAGCGCCCACGCCCTGTTCGCCCGTCCCCTTGTGGTATCCGAGAATCGGACGGTCGCGCTGGAGGTACTGCCTGGGACGACCAATGGCGTGCTCTGGTGCGATGGACGCCGTATGGTCGAATTGCCGGCCGGGGCACGAATCGAGGTTTCACGCGGTGCCCTGCCGGTGCGGTTGGCTCGCCTCCAGTTGGCGGCGTTCACGGACCGGTTGGTGGCGAAGTTCGAGCTGCCCGTGACCGGTTGGCGCGGGCGCAACGAGCACGCCGACGGCGTGTGAGTCTCGGGCGGCCACCGGTCGAGGAATTGACCGCGGCAACGCAGGGCGGGAGAGAGTCGGTGCTGGAAGAGGTCCGCATCCAAGGTCTGGGTGTGATCGAGGACGCGGTTCTGGAACTATCACCGGGACTGACAGTGGTGACCGGCGAGACCGGTGCCGGAAAGACGATGGTCGTCACCGGGCTCGGGCTCCTGTTCGGGGGGCGCGCCGATCCTCGGCGGGTCCGCCCGGGCGCGGAGCGCGCCGTGGTGGAGGGACGGATCGAGGTGTCACCTCAAGGGCGGGTGGCCGAACGCGTCGTCGACGCCGGAGGGCAGCTCGACGAGGACGTGGTGATCCTCAACCGGTCGATCTCGACGGAGGGGCGCTCCCGGGCCGCCCTCGGCGGTCGCTCGGTACCGGTCAGCGTGCTGGGGGTGCTCGCCGACGACCTGGTGGCGGTGCACGGCCAGTCCGACCAACACCGTCTGCTGCGAACCGACCGTCAGCGCGAGGCGTTGGACCGCTACGCGGGTCCGTCCCTGCGCACCGTGGCCTCCTCCTACGCCTCCGCCTACCGCCGCTTCGGCGAGGTGCGGGCGGAGCTCGAGGAGCTGACGGAGCGTGCCCAGGAACGGGAACTCGAGGCGGATCGACTCCGGTTCGGGGTCAACGAGATCACCGAGGCGGACCCCCGTCCGGGCGAGGACACCGAGCTGCTGCACGAGGAGAACCGCCTCGCCCACGCCGACGCCCTGCGCCTCGCCGCGTCGACCGCCCACGAGGCCCTCGCCGGTGACCCCGCCGGCGACGTCGAGGTCGACGTCATGGCTCTGCTGTCGACCGCGCGTCAGGCACTCGGAGGTGTCTCCGAACATGACAGCGCGCTCCAGGCGCTCGCCGACCGCCTGGAGGAAGTCACCTACGTGGTGACCGACACCGCGACCGAACTCGCCTCCTACACCGAGTCGGTCGAGGCCGACCCCGCACGCCTCGCCGTCGTGCAGGAACGCCGGTCCCAACTGACCGGACTCGCCCGTAAGTACGGCGAGACGACCGACGAGATGCTGGCCTGGGCCGAGGACGCGGCCAAGCGCCTCGAGGAGCTCGGCGGCGACGACGAGCGGATCGAGTCGCTGCGGGCGGAGCTCGAGCAGGTCCACGCCACGCTCGAGGAACTCGCCGACTCCATGACCCGGCTACGTGGGGACGCGGCACACCGCTTCGGCGCGGACGTCACCGACGAACTCAAGTCCCTCGCCATGCCGCACGCCAGCGTCACCGTGCGCGTCACCACAGGGGAGGAGTTCGGTCCGCACGGTCGGGACGAGGTGGAGATCCTCCTCGCCCCACACCCCAGCGCCCCGCCGCTTCCGCTGAACAAGGGAGCGTCCGGCGGCGAGCTGTCCCGGGTGATGCTCGCGATCGAGGTCGTCTTCGCCGGCAGTGACCCGGTGCCCACCTTCGTCTTCGACGAGGTCGACGCGGGCGTCGGCGGCAAGGCCGCGGTGGAGATCGGACGCCGCCTGGCCCGCCTCGCAGCCAACGCGCAGGTCATCGTCGTCACCCACCTTCCGCAGGTCGCCGCGTTCGCCGACGCCCACCTCGTCGTGGAGAAGTCCCACGACGGCCTGGTGACGGAGAGCGGTGTCCGGTCGATGGACCGCGAGGGCCGCCTGCGCGAACTCGCCCGAATGCTCGCGGGCCTGGAGGACTCCGAACTCGGCCGAGCCCACGCCGAGGAGCTCCTCGCGGTCGCCGACCAGGAACGCACCCAGCACCGCGACGGCTAGGTCGTGTTTTTTGAACGGGTGAGGTCGCGGAGCCAGATCCGGATGGAGGCGATTTGCGTGGTTCCGTCGTAGATCGCGGCGCGTTTGTCGTATCTGGTCGCGACTGCTCGGTTTTGTTTGAGTAGGTTGATGGATTGTTCGACGGTGTTGCGGTTTCGGTAGGTGTCCCGGTCGAAGGTCGGGGGTCTGCCGCCTTTGGCTCCTTTGCGTTTGCGGTTGGCGCTTTGGTCGTGGGGTTGGGCGATGGTCGCCCGGATGCCTCGTCTGCGCAGGTGGGCCCGGATCGCTGATGAGGAGTAGGCCTTGTCGGCCAGCAGACGGTCTGGGCGAGTTCGCGGGCGGCCGGCGCCGCGCGGCAGCCGTAGCGCGGCCATCAGCGGCTCGAACATGCGGGTGTCACCGCGCTGGCCGGGGCTGGTGGCCAGGGCCAAGGGGCGGCGACGGTTGTCGGCGATCAGGTGAATCTTGGTGGTCAGTCCTCCCCGGGAGCGTCCCAGTGCTTCGGACCCGTCCGGTTCGTTCCGGGCCGCTCCCCCTTTTTTGTGGCGCCGGCGGCGTGGTGGTGGGCGCGCACGGTGGTGGAGTCGATGCCGACCTCGAGGGCCTCACCGGTGGCGGCGTCGATACGCAGCCGTTCGGCGATCCTGTCCCAGGTCCCGTCCAGTGACCAGCGGCGGTGCCGCCCGGCAGCGGTCTCCCAGGGCCCGTACCGCTCGGGCAGATCCCGCCAGGGGATCCCGGTGCGGGTTCTGAACAGGATCGCGTTGATGACCTTGCGGTGGTCGGCCCACCGCTTTCCTTTGTGGGGGTGGGCGGGCATGAGCGGGGCGAGCAAAGCCCATTCCTCGTCGGTGAGTTCATGGCGTCGAACCATGCCACCCAACACTTCCAGACCACCCACCCACCCCGCAGACCCTCCAAAAAACACGACCTAGGTTGTGTTTTGTGGTTCGGCTGTGGTTGTTGGTCGCGTGCTGTTAGTGATGGGTGTGTGGTTCGACGACACGAGATCACTGACCAAGCCTGGGAACACGTCCGACCGCTGCTTCCCATCAATCAGGGCCGAGGTGGGCGCTGGCACGATCATCGCAGGATGCTCAATGGCATGATCTACAAACTCGCTACCGGGTGTCCGTGGCGTGACCTGCCCGAACGCTACGGGCCTTGGCAAAGTGTCTACGGCCGTTACCGGCGCTGGGCCAACGACGGCACCATCAAGGCAATCCTTGAACACGTCCATGTCCGCCACGACGCCGTCGGCCGCATCGAATGGGAGGTCAGCATCGATTCCACCACCGTGCGGGCCCACCAACACGCGGCCGGGGCACGAAAAAAGGGACCGAGCACCGAACAAAGCAGGACCAAGCCCTCGGACGCTCCCGAGGCGGACTGACCACCAAAAGCCACCTGGCCACCGACGGGCGCGGACTCCCCCTGGCCATGGTCATCACCACGGGCAACACCAACGACTCCACAGTCTTCGCCCAGCTCATGAACACCATCCGCGTGCCCCGCCCCGGCCCAGGACGACCCCGCACCCGCCCCGAACGCGTCATCGCGGACAAGGCCTACTCCTCCAAAGCGATCCGACAGCTACTACGCAACCGCCGGATCGCCTGCACCATCCCCCAACGCAGCGACCAAAAAGCATGGCGACACCAACGAGGCTCCTACGGCGGACGCCCACCCGCCTTCGACCGCAGCGCCTACAAACGCCGTAACCTCGTCGAACGCTGCATCGCCAAACTCAAGCACTACCGAGCCATCGCAACCCGCTACGACAAACACGCCACCCACTACCAAGCCGGAATCACACTCATCAGCGCCCTACTCTGGCTCAACCACAACCCACAAAACACAACCTAGGTGTTCTGTCCTGTGAGGTTGGTGACGCGGGTGGTGGGTGGGCCGTTGATGGCGGTGTGGAAGCGGTGGTGATTGTAGTGGTGCAGCCATCCGGTGAATGCGTGGCGGCGTTGGGTCTCTGAGGTGTAGGGGCGGGCGTAGGCCCATTCGTCGGTCAGGGTGCGGTGGAAGCGTTCGACCTTGCCGTTGGTTTGGGGCCGGTAGGGGCGGGTGCGCTTGTGTGCGATCTGGGTCTGGGTCAGCGTTTCGCGCCACAGACCGGATCTGTAGCAGGACCCGTTGTCGGTCAGGACCCGCTCCACGGTGATGCCCACCGAGGCGAAGTAGGCCGCTGCGCGCTGCCAGAAGGCGGTGGCGGTCTCTTTGCGTTCGTCGGCCAGGATTTCGGTGTAGGCCAGGCGGGAGTGGTCGTCCAGGGCGGTGTGCAGGTAGCTGTGGCCGATCACCGGGGACCCGTTGCGTCGGGCGGTGGTGGCTGCCTGCTTGTTGCGTACTCCCGCGTGGCGGCCCACTGCGCGGTGGCCGCCGCCGTCGGGGATGGAGCCGAGTTTTTTGACGTCGACATGGACCAGTTCGCCGGGGCGGGCGCGTTCGTAGCGGCGCACGGTGCGGCCGGTGGCGCGGTCCAGGTGGGCCAGGCGAGCGCAGCCGTGGCGTGTGAGGATGCGGTGGACGGTAGAGGCGGGCATGTGCAGGTGCCCGGCGATACGGGCCGGTCCCCACTGGTTGAGGTGGCGGAGTTTGATGACGCGGCGCTGACGGCGGATGGAGGTGCGCCGGGGCGAGCGGGCGGGACGGCTGGAGGCATCGGTCATGGCGGCTGGGCCGCCGGTGCGGTAGCGCGCGGCCCAGCGCTGGGCGGTGGTGGCCGAGACCTGGAAGCGTTCAGCGGCCCGGCGCAGCGGCCATCCGTCCTCGACAATGCAGCGGGCCAATGCCAGGCGGCCAGCCGGTGCGAGCTTGGCGTTGGGATGGGTAGCGTGAGGCATCGAGGGCCTTCCGGTCCGGTGATGATGTCGCAATCCCCATCGATACCGGAGGCCCTCTTCGTATGCATCACGCGGGGTGGGTGTTACCAACCTCCATGGTCAGTACACCTAGGGCGCTGACGGGGGTTGTTTATCGCGTCAGAGCAGGTGGATGCGCACCCCCACCGGATGGATGTGGGCAACCCTGACGGGGGTGGCCGGCGCGGGGATGCCAATGTGACACGCCCACGCTTACGGTAATCATCGCAGGTCAGGTCGGAATCTGACAGCATCGCGAGCTGTGAAGGTACCAGCCGTCCTCGCAGCGCGGCTGCCGAGGATGCGCCGGAAGCCGAGCGAACCGGACCCGGCGAGCGGGATCGTGCGGTTGGACCAGCGGACCAAGAACCTCACCAAACGCCTGCGGCCCGGCGACATCGCCGTCATCGACCATGTGGACCTCGACCTCGTGAGCGCGGAGTCCCTGGTCGCGTGTGGCGTCAGCGCGGTCCTCAACGTGGCTCGCGGGATCAGCGGGCGCTATCCGAACCGAGGGCCCCAGGTGTTGGTCGAGGCTGGGATCACGGTCGTGGACGACGTGCCGCCCGACGTGTTCACCCTGGTCCAGGAGGGGGAACGGCTCTCGGTTCGTGACGGCGGGCTACTCCGGGACGGCGTCCTCGTGTGCCAGGGGACACCGCAGGACACGGAGTCGGTCGCGGCCGCGATGGCGGAGGCGCGCGCCGGGAGTGTCGGCGCAGTTGGAGTCCTTCGCGCTGAACACCATGGAGTACATCCGCCGTGAACGCGATCTGCTCGTCGACGACGCCCGCGTGCCCGACGTCGCCACCCACATCCGAGGGCGTCACGCGCTCATCGTCGTTCGCGGGTACCACTACCGGGAGGACCTCGCCGCGCTGCGCCCCTACATCCGGGAGTTCCGCCCCGCCATCCTCGGAGTGGACGGCGGAGCCGACGCCTTGGTCGACGCCGGGTACCGACCCGATCTCATCATCGGTGACTTCGACTCGATCTCCGACGCCACGCTGACCTGCGGCGCGGAACTCGTCGTGCACGCCTACCCCGACGGGCGCGCCCCCGGCCTGGAACGGATCCACGACCTCGGCCACGGCGCCACGGTGTTCCCTGTGCTCGGTACCAGTGAGGACGCCGCCATGCTGCTCGCCGACGGCCACGGCGCCGCTCTGATCGTCACGGTCGGCACGCACGCCACCCTGGCGGAGTTCCTGGACAAGGGCCGGTCCGGGATGTCCAGCACCTTCCTGACCCGGCTGCGCGTCGGCGGGAAACTCGTGGACGCGAAGGGGGTGAGTCGGCTCTACCGGAGTCGTATCTCCCCCTGGTCCCTACTGGGGCTCGTCGCCGCCGCCCTCGTCGCGATCGTCGCCGGCGCGTTCAGCTCACCCGCGGGCCAGTTCTACATGACCCGAATCGCCGCCCAGTGGGAAGTGTTCTACTACTGGCTGACGGGACTGTTCACGTGATCGACTTTCGGTATCACCTGGTCTCCCTCGTCGGCGTCTTTCTCGCCCTGACGGTCGGCATCGTGTTGGGCAGCACCATGCTGCAGGATCCCCTGCTCGACCGGCTCAACGCCGACGCCGCGCAGATGCGGGACGAGGCCGAGGAGCTACGCGCGGAGAAGGACGCCGCCGACCGGCGCTACGCCGGCGTCACCGCACTCGTCGCGGCCTGGTCCGGCGACATGGTGGCCGACCAACTGGACGACGAACGCGTCGTCATCGTCGAGGCGCCGGGAGTGGACGCGACCACCCGCGACCAACTGGCCGATCAGGTCACCGCCGCCGGTGCGACGATGACGGGTCGCGTCTCGTTCACCGAGCGCTACCTCGACCCGGCGGAGGCGCCCCACGTTCGCGACCTCACCGACGACCTCGTGAGCGAGCCTGAGCTCGATTCCCCCGAACTCCCCTCGGGCGGTGCCTACGAGCGGGCGGCCGTCCTGCTGGCATCCGTCCTGTTGACGGCGCCCGAGGACGCCGACGAGCGTTCCGCCCGGGAAACCGTCCTGGACGGCTTCCACGACGGTGGCCTGCTCGGCTACGGAGGCCAACCCGCCCGGGGCGCCGACCTCGCGCTCTTCCTCGGTCCCGAGGGGATGGGAACACCAGCGGACTCCACGAATCCCGACGACCCCGACGCGGGATACGCCCCCATTCTCGCCCTGGCGGAGGCCGCGGACGCGACCGGAGACGGCACGGTGATCGCCGGCGCTCCCGAATCCGCCCAGGAATCCGGTCTCGTGGCCCACGCCCGTGCCGCCGGCGACGCCATCACCACCGTCGACATCGCGGGCGATCCCGCCGGCGACATCGTCACCGTGTACGCCCTGGCCGGCGCGGCCCACGGGAACGTCGGCCACTACGGCATCGGCCCCGGCAGTGACGACTACCTCCCCGACCCCGTCCCCCCGGCCCCCGACGAGGAGGACGACGAGTGATCGCCACGTCCGGAGCCGCGCGGGGCCACGCTCCCGCGTCGTCGCCCCACACCTTCCCCGCGGGGGCACCTGGTCGGGAGACCTCGGCCCGCGGGGCTCCTCGCCGCGGTGCCGGATACGTCGGTGCCGCGCGGGGAATGATGAGGATCGGTCCGACCCCCTCGCACCGGGCTGGCGGAGAGGGTGTGGGGGAAGCCGGATGGGCGACATGGGCGACACGTGGAGGCGCGGCACGACCGAGGCGCCGTCCGCACCTCCTGGACACGCGGAGGGGGACGTTCGGGGATCAGCCCCGCTGCGGGAGAGCGCCGTGAACGCCCTGACGGGTGCGGCGGGCGCTCGGTGGCGCGACCGGCCCACGACGGCGACGATCACCGATCAACCGGCCGGAGAGCCGGAGCGTGGTCCGCTGACGACCGGCGCGGCCTGTCGCCTCGCTCGCTCAGGCGGCGCTCTCGCGTCAAGTACTCCTCCCTTGGTCCGGTCGTCCGTTCGGGTGGGGGCGGGTCGGGGGCGCGATCGGTATCGGTGGGCTGGGGGAGCGCGCGTGAGGTCGCGTTCGGCTTCGCGAGGGCGGAGATTGCCCGGTGCGGCCGTCGTGCTGGCGACCGGGATGACCGGGGCCGTCGTCACGTGGATTGTGGATCGGCGGGCGGGTCGGAGTGCGGGGGTGTGGTCCTTCGGTGATCGATGGGGCCCGTGGATTCGTTCTCTCCGATGGTGCCCACGTGTGGAGGACTTCACCGTTGGCCATGCTGTCGCTTTCGAGTCGGCGTCGGTGGGTGTGGTGTGAGGACGCGTTCGACTCCGCGGGGGCGGAGACTGCCCGGCATCGCCGCCGTCACCTGGATCGGGTACCGGTCGACGGGTCGGGGGGCGGGGCGTTCCCTTTCGGTGACCGATGGGGCCCGTCGCTTCGCCCGCCCATGCGGCGCTCGCGCGCCAAGCACTCCGCCACCGGTCCCGCCGTTGCGGCGTGTGGGCGTCGGTGGGTGTGGTCGGGGATGCGTGACGCGGCGGGCCGTGGACGGGACCGGTCCCGGTGGGTCGGGGGAGTGCGTGTGAGTGCGCGTTCGACTTCGTCGGGGCGGAGACCTCTCGGCATGGCCGCCGTACTGGGTACCGGGGGCGACGGGGGCCGTCCTCACGTGGATCGGTTGTCGGCCGACGGGTCGGACGGCGGGGGTGTGGTCTTTTGGTGACCGATGGGGCTGATGGCTTCGCTCACTCGGGTGGTGCCCACGTGTGGAGGACTTCACCGTCGGCCGGGCTGTCGCTTCGAGTCGGTGTCGGTGGATGTGGTGGGGGGACGTGTTCGGCCGCGCGGGGGCGGAGGCCCCCTGGCCGCGGGCATCACGTGGATCGGGTGCCGGCCGACGGGTCGGAGGGCGGGGGTGAGGTTTTGGTGACCGACGCGGCCCCTCACTTCGCCCGCTCGGGCGGCGCTCGCGCGTCAAGTACTCCACTACTGGCCGGCCGTGGCGGCGAGCGGGCGTCGGTGGGTGTGGTCGGGGATGCGTGACGAGGCGGGCCGTGGACGGGACCGGTCCCGGTGGGGCGGGGGAGTGCGCGTGAGGGCGCGTTCGGCTTCGCGGGGGCGGAGGTCTCCCGGTGCGGCCGCCGTGCTGGCGACCGGGGTGACGGGGGCCGTCGTCACATGGATCGGGTACCGGGGGACGGAACGGATTCTCGGGGAGCGCTGGCGGCGGGAGAACTTCCAGGGAGTCCAGGTGACGTTGGCCGAGGGGACGGCGTTGAGCCTCGGAGCGTGTGTGGGGGCCGCCTGCGCCCCTGGTGTCCCGGGGCGGGCGCGACTCGCGGGAGTCCTCGCCGCCGGGTCCGCTGCGGTGTTGGGGGCCTACGACGACGCCGTTGGTGGTCGGGGTGCGCGCGGGTTCCGGGGACACCTCAAGGCACTGCGTGAGGGACGACTCACCTCCGGAACGGTCAAGCTCTTCGGGATCGCCGCCGGGAGTCTGGGTGCCGCGGCCCTGGTCTCCACGAGACCGCGCGACGTCGCGGTCAACACGATCCTGATCGCGGGCAGCGCCAACCTCGTCAACCTGCTCGACCTGCGTCCCGGACGCGCGGCCAAGGCCGCCCTCCTGATGGGAGCCCCGACACTGCCCGGCGAAGGCGCCGCCTTCTCCGCCGCCGCCCTGGGACCGGTACTGGCCGTCCTGCCCGCCGACCTCCACGAGGACGGAATGCTCGGGGACGGCGGAGCCAACACCATCGGCGCCCTCCTCGGTCTCTCCTACGCTGTCGGCGGAACCTCACGGACCCGCGCCGTGAGTGCCGCGTCTCTCGTCGTCCTGACCGTGGCCAGCGAAGCCGTCAGTTTCTCCCGCGTCATCGACGCGGTCCCGCCGCTGCGTTGGCTGGACCGTCTGGGCCGTGGCGCGGAGGCGGGACCGGAGACCGACGCGCGGCGCCCATGACACGGCGCCGACTCGCAGCCATCACCGGAGGAGTGGCGGGCGCGGCGGCGCTGATCGCGGTCGTCACCGCCGCCGCGCGCGTCGCCGGGTTCGGGCGCGTCGTCGTGTTCTCCCAGACCGTCGGCGACACCTGCCTGGGTACCGCCTACCTGACCGCGAACCAGATCCCCACGATCCTCTTCGAGGTCGTCGTCGGCGGCGCGGTGGCCGGCATGGTCGTGCCGATCCTGGCGGGACCGGTGCGGCGCGGCGACACCGAGGCGGTCCGTCGCATCTCCGCCGCCGTGGTCACGTGGGTGCTCCTGGTCAGCACCGGTCTCGCCGTCTTGCTCGCCCTCGTCTCCGCCCCGCTCGTCGCCCTCCTCATCGGCGACATCGATGGCTGTGGCGGACTCGGCGAGGTGGTCCTGCCCCTGACGGCTCGTTTCCTCCTGATGTTCACGCCCCAGATCGTCTTCTACGGTCTGGCCGCGGCCCTCTACGCGGTCCTGCAGGCCCACCGCCGCTTCCTCGGCCCCGCACTGGCCCCCCTCCTGTCGAGCCTCGTGGTGATGGGCGTCTACGTCGCCTTCGTCCCGCTCGGAGGCGGCTACGTCAATGACCTCGCCCACCTTCCACTCAGTGCGGAGCTCACCCTGGCGCTGGGCACGACGGCCGGCGTCGTCGCCCTGTTCCTCACCGCACTGGCACCGGCGCTGCGCCTACGGGTCGGACTGTTCCGACCCACCCTGCGCTTTCCGCCCGGGGTCGCGGCGCGCGCGGGCGCTCTCGCGTTCGCCGCCCTCCTCCCACCGGCGGGCATGCAGCTCACCCAGTTGCTCGCGATCGCCCTCGCCAACCGAGGTGGCGGCCCCGGCGCACTCGCCCTGTACAACTACGCCTGGGCCCTGTTCACCCTGCCCTACGGCGTCGTGGCGATCCCCATCGCGCTCAGCGCCTTCACGACCCTCTCCGAGCACCACGACCTCGGCGACACGACCGCCTATCGTCGGCTCGTCGCCGGCGCGGCGAGATCCGTGCTGGTCACCGCCGCCGCTGCCGCCGTCGCGTTGGCCGCCGCCGCCCGCCCCCTGGGCGGCTTCCTCGCCCACGACCAGGGAACGGCGGGGGCCGAGCTCACCTGGGCGATCATCACCTTCGCCCCGGGCATCGTCGTCTTCGGTCTCGTGGCCCTGTACAGCAGGGCGTTGTACGCCGCCCATCACGGGCGACAGGCCGCGGTGGCGCAGCTCGCCGGGTGGGCGATCGTGATGACCACCGCGGTGGCGCTCGTCGCCGCGGTGCCCTCGACCTGGGCGGTCGCGGCGCTCGGTGCGGCGACGTCTCTCGGGCTGGGTGTGGCCTGTGTGGCGTTGATGGTGTCCGTGGTCCGCCTGCGGGGGAGTGAGTGTCTTAGGGGGATGATCCGTTCGGCCGTCGCGGTGCTGGTGGCCACCCCGCCCGCGTTCGCCTGTGGGGCGTTCGTCGCGGGGGAGCTACTCCGGCCGGGCGCCGCGGCCCAGGCCGGCGCCGCGGTACTGGCGGGAGTCGTCGCGATCCTGGTGTTCGCCTTGGTGACGGCGCTGGTCGACCGGGACGCCGGACGCTTCGCCCTCCGCGCGGTCCTCCGTCGGGCCACGCCCTGACGCGAAGGCGGGAGGCGATACGTGGAACAGGAACCGGCGACGGTGAGCGTCACCCAGGAGCGAGCGACGGAGGGTGGCGGTACGGCGGAGGAGTGGGGAGCGATGCGGATCGCGCTGGTCGTCGGGTCGAGCACCGGCGGCGTGGGCGCACACGTGCGTGGCCTGGTCGCGGGTCTCGTCTCGCGGGGGCACCTGACCACCGTGGTCGCTCCGGCCCAGGTCGAGGAGCTGTTCGACTTCGCC
This sequence comes from Spiractinospora alimapuensis, assembly GCF_018437505.1. Lineage (NCBI taxonomy): Bacteria > Bacillati > Actinomycetota > Actinomycetes > Streptosporangiales > Nocardiopsidaceae > Spiractinospora > Spiractinospora alimapuensis. The sequence continues at coordinate 5,633,314 of NZ_CP072467.1, forward strand.
GGCGCGGGCGCCACGGTCGTGCGGGTCGAGATCGGGGACCGGCCGCACCCCCTGCGCGACCTCGGTGCGGCGCTGCGCCTTCGCCGGGCCCTGTCGGGGAAGATGGACGTCGTCCACGCTCACGGTCTGCGCGCGGGGGGCGCGTCGGCACTGGCGCGGCTGTCACCGCTCGCCGTCACGGTTCACAACGCGCCACCGGAGGTGCGCGGACCTCTCCGGGGCGCCTACCCGGCCCTGGAGGCGTTGGTCGCGCGGCGCGCCGAAGCCGTCCTCGGCGTCTCGGTCGACCTCGAACGCCGCATGCGCGACCGGGGGGCACGCCGGGTCGTGTCCGCGACCGTCGCCGCGCCACAGGCCCCCGAACCGTCGCGGGACCGTCGTTCGGTCCGTCGGGAACTGGGCGTAGCCGAACACGAACCCTTGATCCTCACCGTCGCCCGGCTCGCCCCCCAGAAGGGGCTCGACACCCTGCTGGACGCCAGCCGCCGGTGGGCGCGCCGGACGTCCGCCCCCCGCGTCGCCGTCGCGGGCGAGGGGCCACTGCGCGCGGAACTCCAGGAGCGCGTCGACGCCGAACGACTCCCGGTGCGTCTGGTGGGACACCGGGACGACATCGCCGACCTGATGGCCGCGGCCGACGTGTTCGTGTTGCCGAGCCTGTGGGAGGGACCGTCACTGGTGATGATGGAGGCGATGCGGGCGGCCCTGCCCGCGGTCGCCACCCGGGTCGGGGGAATCCCCGAGCGCTACGCGAACGCGAGCCTGCTCGTCCCTCCTCGCGACGCCGGGGCTCTGGCCACCGCGGTGGACCGGGTCCTGGACGACTCCGACTTCGCCAACCGACTCCGGGCGGCCGCCGCTATGAAAGCGGTCACACTTCCGACGGAGTCCGACGCCGTGGCCCAGCTCGAGGCGTTGTATGCCGAACTGGCGACAGATCGTGGTTTCCCGCCGCGCCAAAGCACGGTATGAAGGAGACAGACAACTGAACAGGAGGGGAGTATCCCCCCGCGGCGGAATCGTCAGCACGGCTCCTAGGGGCCCGGTTCCGTCGGTCCTCGCGTGAGCGTGGGCGGGAGAGACCTCCGGAAGTAGGCAGTCCGCGTCCCATGGCGCGGACCAATGCTGCGACCGGAGGTTTCGACAGTGGATGTTCCTTTCTGGGTGTGGGCCGTCACCATCGGCGGCATCATCCTCATTCTCGCGGCCGACCTGGCCATCGTGGACCACCCGTGGTCAAAGAAGTCGGGCCCGAAGGAGTTCGGTGTTCGTCAGGCGGCCTGGTGGGCCCTGTTCTATCTCCTGCTCGCCGTGGCGTTCGGCATCGGTGTCGGGATCGTCGGCGGTCCCACCGTGGCAGGGGAGTACTTCGCGGGGTTCCTGACCGAGAAGAGCCTCAGCGTCGACAACCTGTTCATCTTCTACCTCATCATCACCGGGTTCGCGGTACCACGTCAGTACCGGCACGAGGTGCTCCTCGTCGGCATCGTGGTCGCCCTGATCATGCGCGGCATCTTCATCTGGATCGGCGCTGCCGCGATCAACCAGTGGAGCGAGGTCTTCTACCTCTTCGCCGCGCTGCTGATCTACACCGCCTACAAGATCCTGAAGGGCCAGATCAAGGGCGAGGAGGCCGGGGCGTTCGACTACACCGACAACGTTTTCCTGCGCCGGGTGCGCAAGGTCATCCCCTTCACGGACGACTACCGTGGCGGCGCGCTCTTCGTCCGTGGCGAGGGTGGGGTCCGGATGGCCACCCCGATGCTGCTGGTGATTCTGGCGATCGGCGTCACCGACCTCGTCTTCGCCGTGGACTCGATCCCGGCCATCTTCGGCCTCACCCAGGACGCCTACATCGTGTTCACCGCGAACGCGTTCGCGCTCATGGGCCTGCGCCAGTTGTACTTCCTGCTCGCCGGCTTGATGGACCGGCTGTCCCAGATCGGCTGGGGACTGTCGATCATCATGTTGTTCATCGGCGTGAAGATGTTCCTGCACGCCCTGCACGAGAACGGCGTTCCGGTTCCCGAGATCGGAATCGGGGTCTCGCTCGTCTTCATCACCAGTGTGATGGTCATCACCATCGTGGCGAGCCTGTGGGCGTCCAAGCGCCAACGCGCGGTCGCCGAGACGGACGAGAGCGGCGCCGCGACCGGCGTCGGAGGCGAGGACCGGGGCGAGGAGCCGCGGTAGCGTTCCGTTTCGAACGAACGTACGGGTATAGTCGTGGACTGCGACGGCGCTCGCCGTCGCGGTCTGTCGGGCACGCGCCACACGCGGGCCGATCGGCGCACCGGTTCGGAACATTGGGTGCGCACGTTTGGTTACCCTTCTGGGACACCCGGTACGCCACACCATTCATCCGCGTCGCAATGTGGGGGAGTGCGTCACACCATGGCCGAGCATCTGGAGGTACGCGGAGCCCGCGAGCACAACCTCAAGGATGTCTCGGTGGATCTGCCCCGCGAGGCCATGATCGTGTTCACGGGCCTGTCCGGTTCGGGCAAGAGCTCGCTCGCCTTCGACACGATCTTCGCCGAGGGTCAGCGCCGGTACGTGGAGTCGCTGTCGGCCTACGCGCGACAGTTCCTCGGTCAGATGGACAAGCCCGACGTCGACTTCATCGAGGGACTGTCCCCGGCGGTCTCCATCGACCAGAAGTCGACCAGCCGCAACCCCCGCTCCACCGTGGGCACCATCACCGAGATCTACGACTACCTGCGCCTGCTGTACTCGAGGATCGGCCACCCCCACTGCCCCGTCTGCGGTCGTCCCATCGCGCGGCAGTCGCCGCAGGCGATCGTGGACCGGTTGCTGGAGATGCCCGAGGGCACGCGCTTCCAGGTGCTGGCCCCCGTGGTGCGGGGCCGTAAGGGCGAGTACACCGAACTCTTCCGCGACCTGCAGACCAAGGGCTTCACCCGCGCGCGCGTCGACGGTGAGCTGGTGCGTCTGGACGAGGCGCCGAAGCTGAAGAAGTACGAGAAGCACGACATCGCGATCGTGGTCGATCGGCTGGTGGTGCGGGAGTCGGCGCGTGGTCGGCTCAACGACTCCGTCGAGACCGCGCTGGGGCTCGCCGGCGGCACCATCATCCTGGACTTCGTCGACGTCGCCGAGGACGACGCCGAACGGGAGAAGGTGTTCTCCGAGCACCTGTACTGCCCCTACGACGACCTGTCCTTCGAGGAGCTCGAGCCGCGTTCGTTCTCCTTCAACTCCCCCTACGGCGCCTGCCCGGAGTGCAGCGGTCTGGGCACCCGGATGGAGGTCGACCCCGAACTCGTCGTCCCGGACCCGGAGAAGACCCTCAGTGAGGGAGCGATCGCCCCCTGGAGCGGCGGCCACGCCACCGAGTACTTCGGCAGGCTCATGCAGGCCCTGGGCGACGCCCTCGGATTCGACCTGGACACCCCCTGGGAGCGGCTGCCCAAGCAGGCCCGAAAGGCCCTGCTGGAGGGGCACGACACCCAGGTACACGTGCGCTACCGCAACCGGTACGGGCGCACCCGCTCCTACTACACCAGCTTCGAGGGCGTGTTGCCGTGGGTGCGGCGTCGGCACTCCGAGAGCGAGAGCGACACCAGCCGGGAACGGCTGGAGGGCTACATGCGGGTCGTCCCCTGCGCGAGCTGCGGTGGCGCTCGCCTCAAGCCGGTCATCCTGGCCGTGACGGTGGGCGGCAAGTCGATCGCCGAGGTGGCGAAGCTCCCGCTGGGCGAGTGCGCCAAGTTCCTGCGGGAGATGAGCCTGAGCGAGCGGGAGACCACCATCGCCGCGCAGGTCCTCAAGGAGATCCACGCCCGGCTGGGGTTCCTGCTCGACGTCGGCCTGGACTACCTCAACCTGGAACGTGCCGCCGGCTCCCTCTCCGGTGGGGAGGCGCAGCGCATCCGACTGGCCACCCAGATCGGTTCCGGGCTGGTCGGGGTCCTCTACGTGCTGGACGAGCCCTGATCGGGCTGCACCAGCGCGACAACTACCGACTGTTGGAGACCCTCGGCCGGCTACGCGACCTCGGCAACACGTTGATCGTCGTGGAGCACGACGAGGAGACCATCCGCGCGGCCGACTGGGTCGTGGACATCGGCCCGGGAGCGGGTGAGCACGGCGGTAACGTCGTCGTGTCCGGACAGGTCGAGGACCTGCTGGCCAGCACCGACTCCCTCACCGGTGACTACATGTCGGGCCGGCGCCAGATCCCGATCCCGACCGAGCGACGCCCCCTGACCAAGGGGCGCGAGATCGTGGTCAAGGGTGCGCGGGAGCACAACCTCGTGGGGGTGGACGTCGCGTTCCCCCTGGGGGTTCTCACCGCGGTGACCGGTGTCTCCGGATCCGGGAAGTCCACCCTCGTCAACGACATCCTGTACCGTGCCCTCTCTCGGGAGCTCCACGGCGCGCGACACGTCCCCGGGCGGCACCTGCGTGTGAACGGCATGGGCCAACTGGACAAGGTCGTCCACGTGGACCAGAGCCCGATCGGGCGCACGCCGCGGTCCAACCCCGCCACCTACAGCGGGGTCTTCGACCACATCCGCAAACTCTTCGCCCAGACCACCGAGGCGAAGGTGCGGGGCTACCAGCCGGGCCGGTTCTCCTTCAACGTCAAGGGCGGACGGTGTGAGGCCTGCGCCGGCGACGGGACGATCCGGATCGAGATGCAGTTCCTGCCGGACGTCTACGTGCCCTGCGAGGTGTGCCACGGCGCCCGGTACAACCGGGAGACCCTCGAGGTCCACTACAAGGGCAAGACCATCGCCGACGTGCTCAACATGCCGGTCTCGGAGGCCCTGGACTTCTTCGAGCCCATCAGCGGGATCCGGCGTCACCTGCAGACCCTGGACGACGTGGGGCTCGGATACGTCCGTCTGGGCCAGGCCGCCACCACCCTGTCCGGTGGCGAGGCCCAGCGGGTGAAGCTGGCCTCCGAACTCCAGCGTCGCAGCAACGGTCGCACCATCTACGTCCTCGACGAGCCCACCACCGGGCTGCACTTCGAGGATGTGCGCAAACTCCTGGGTGTGTTGGAGCGCCTCGTCGACGCCGGCAACACCGTGATCGTGATCGAACACAACCTGGACGTGATCAAGACCGCGGACCACATCATCGACATGGGTCCCGAGGGAGGCTCCGGCGGCGGCCGTGTCGTCGCGGAGGGCACACCCGAGGAGATCGCCAACGTTCCCGAGAGCCACACGGGCCGTTTTCTCGCTGAACTGGTGTGAGCAAGCGGTTGCTAAGCTCGGAAACCACGTATCCACCCGAGTGATGAATGGCGATGCCGGTGAGCCGAGACGACGGCACCAACGACGCGGTGTTCCGGCCAAACGGCTTCGGCCCCGAGGCAACCGCACCCCCGGCGGGCGTGGCGCGTCGCGTGGCGGCGCGTCTGATCGACACGCTCCTGCTGATGTTCCCCAGTTCGTTGCTCATTCAGGTCCTCGTCGATCGGGTGATGGGCCTGCCCATGACCACGCTGGAGTCGCTGGAGGAGATCGCCGAGGGCGGTGCGTCCCCGCTGTTCGTCGGCGACATCGCCGCGGCGTTCATCCTGTTCGGTCTCTGGGTGGGGTACGAGACCTACTTCGTCACCCGTTGGGGGCGCACTCCGGGCAAGATGCTGGTCGGTATCAAGGTGATCCCCGTCAACGAGGACATCATTCCCCTGGGTGTCACCGCCGGCGACGCCTCGCGGCGGGCGATGCTACTCAACCTGCCCACGGCGGCTGCCTGGACCCCCAGCCTCGTGATCAACACCCTCAACGTGTTGGTCATCGTGTCGGCGGCGTGGGCTCTGTGGGATCGGCCCTACCGACAGGGCCTCCATGACAAGATCGTCCGTACCCGGGTGGTGCAGATCGTGGCACCCCGCCACAGCCGCCTGACCGCGGACCCACGGCGAACGTGACACGCTGAGCGGCGCGGACACAACCGCTTCGAGCTGATCGACAATGGGGATGAGTCGATCAATGCGAAATGATCCCGAAACCGAAGGTGCAAGCGTCGATGAGTTACCCACCGCAGTCGCCTGACGAGCCGGAGAACGGTTCTGATCCGCAGCAGCCCGGGCAGGGACACCCGGGACAGCCGGCCAGCGGCCCACAGCAGCCCTACCCAGGCCAACCGAGCGGCGGCTACCCGGCCGAGGGCCAGCCCCAGCCACCGCAACCCCCGGGGCAGCAGCCGTACCAGGGGCAGCCGTATCCGGGCCAGCAGTCGCAGGGTTACCCAGGGCAGGAGTCCGGGGGCTACCCGGGCCAGCCCCCGCAGGGGTACCCGGCCCCACCAGGCAACGGTCCGCAGCAGCCATATGGTGGTCAGCCCAGTGGTGGGTATCCGGGTGAGGCCCAGCCGCAGCAGCCCTATCAGGGGCAGCCGTATCCGGGCCAGCAGCCGCAGGGTTACCCAGGGCAGGAGTCCGGGGGCTACCCGGGCCAGCCGCCGCAGCCCCAACCGGGGTACGGAGCGCGGCCCGGTAGTGGTCCGCAGCAGCCCTACCCAGGACAACCGAGCGGTGGGTATCCGGGTGAGGCCCAGCCGCAACAGCCCTACGGCCTGCCGCCCAACGCGGGGCAGCAGCCCTATCAGGGGCAGCCGTATCCGGGCCAGCCGCAGGGCTACACCGGGCAGGAGCCCGGGGGCTACCCGGGACAAGCGCCACAGGGATACCCGGCCCCGCCAGGTACTGGTCCCCAGCAGCCCTACCCCGGCCAGCAGCCACCCGGGTATGACCCCTATGCGCAGCAGCTCGGATACCCGCCGCCGCCCCAGGGCGGCGGTCAGCTCGCCGAGTGGTGGCAGCGCCTGGTCGCGCGGATCATCGACGGCGTGATCGTCGGTGTTCCCTTCGGCATCATCTACGGGATCCTCACCGCGCTCCTGTACGACCCCTTCGCTCCCACCGGACTGCTCGTGCCGATCCTGATCAGCGGGATCCTGGCGTTCGTGGTGGGACTGGTCTACGAGGGCCTCATGCTGGGCTCGGGCGGGGCCACCGTGGGCAAGAAGGTCATGGGACTCGTCGTGGTGCCACAGACCGGTCCCGGACCGCAGCCGGGGCTCGCAGGTGGGACCGCGTGGACTCGCGCCGCCTCGTGGTGGGGGTTCTACATCCTCTACGCGATCCCGTTCGTCACCTACATCGCGTGGATTTACCCGCTGCTCAACGGGCTGTGGCCGCTGTGGGACAAGCCCAACCGGCAGTCCCTCAACGACAAGTTCGCCAAGACCGTGGTGATCACGACACGCTGAGCCTGGTGACCGTGACGTCGTGGGATCGCACGCCCGTCTACACCGTTGTACGGGGGCGGCCCACAGTGACGGTGTGACGGGCCGCCGCTTCCCCTGGGGCCACCCCCGAGGAAGCGGCGGCCCGTCCGTTCGCGGCCTGGTCGGTGCTGGCGGCGTCCCCGCCGGGCACCGACCACGTCAATCGTCGTCACTCGTCCCGGATCAGGGTGCGCAGCTCACCCGGCTCGCGCCCGGTGCCGTCCAGGAGCTGGGTCCGGCGGTGCGGTAGGGCCTCCGGGTACTGCTCGGTGATGTAGGTGATCAGGAACTCCCGGACGTCGCAGCACAGGTCCCACTGGGCGTCGGAGTCGGCGGCGGTGACCACCACCCGCAGTTCGACGGATCCGCTCTCCAACACGTCGGTCGCCTGGAGCGACCAACGGCGCCCGTCCCACAGGGGGTGGCGGCCGATGTAATCCCCGGTCTGCTCCCGCAGCTCACGCACTGGTACCTGCCAGTCGACCCGCAGGTACACCTTTCCGGTGACGGTCGCCCCGTGCTTGGTCCAGTTCTCGAAGGCGTTGTTGGTGAAGTAGGAGACCGGCAGGACCAGACGACGCTCGTCCCAGATCCGCACCACCACGGTCGTGAGGGTGAGCTCCTCCACCCGTCCCCACTCGTTCTCCACCACGACGATGTCGTTGATGCGCAGTTGGTCCCCCACCAGTTGGATGCCGGCGAAGATGTTGCCGAGCGTCGACTGGGCCGCGACGCCGGCGACGATACTCAGCACACCGGCGGTACCGAGCAGACCGGCGCTCAGGGCGCGGATCTCGGGGAAGGTCCACAGGATCGAGGCCAAGGCGATGAACACGATGAGCGAGGTGATCACGCGTCTGGCCAGCCGGATCTGGGTGCGCAGCCGGCGCGCCTTGCGGTCGGTGTCCTCGTCGTAGACGCTCAGCCGCTCCAGGATCCCGTCGCTCAGGGCATAGGCCACGGACACGCCGAGCCACGTCAGCGTAATGATCATCCCGATGCGGATGCCGTGCTCGTAGACGGTGTACCAGGCGCGTTCGCTGAAGACCGACGCCCCGGGCACCACGATGTTGACCGCGACGACCACGGCCGCCGCGTAGGCGGAGTACTTGCACCGCTCCACCAGGGGGGTGGCCAGTGACCACACCGAGCGCAACTTGTGGTTGAGCACCCAGTGCGCACCGGTCACGAGTCCCACCGCGACAGTGATCGCGACGAGACTCCACAGCCAGGTTGCCAGATTCACCGCGACTCCAGAGTCCTTCGGCCCGTACTTCCCATGGGCACACCCGTTTGCGTTCCCCTGCCCACGACCAGCGCCCACCTGGCGAGGATCTTGCTCCGCTCGGGTGAAATCCCAGGTCAGAGGTGTTTGTGGCGTCGTGAGTGCACGCCGTTCGACCAGTCCACTCCCACGACCCCCCACAATAGGATCGGGGTCCTTCCCCTGTCCGGAGCCGCATGGCTCGTACCACACGCGGAGAGGAGAAACGGCAGGAGCGGTTGGCGGTCTCTCCGCCCCGACGGCGGTGGCGGCTCCCTGCCGAGAGACACCTCGATGGCCTCCCACAAGCAACTACGCCCGGAACCCGCATCCATCCCCGACGCTCCCGGCGTCTATCGGTTCCGTGACGAGGGTGGACGGGTGATCTATGTCGGAAAGGCGAAGAGCCTACGCTCTCGCCTTGCATCATACTTCCAGGACTACGCGGCACTGCACCCACGAACGCAGACCATGGTCTCCACGGCCACCGACGTCGACTGGACCGTGGTCGGCACCGAGGTCGAGGCGTTGCAGCTCGAGTACTCCTGGATCAAGCAGTACGCGCCCCGCTTCAACGTGCGCTACCGGGACGACAAGAGCTATCCCTACCTCGCGGTCACCATGGACGAGGAGTATCCGCGGGTCCAGGTGATGCGCGGGGCCAAGCGTCGCGGCGTGCGGTACTTCGGCCCCTACCCGCAGGTGTGGGCCATCCGTGAGACCGTCGACCTGCTGCTGCGGGCCTTTCCCGTGCGTACCTGCTCGGCCGGGGTGTTCCGCCGTGCCCGCACCAGTGGCCGGCCCTGCCTGCTCGGCTACATCGGCAAGTGCTCCGCCCCCTGCGTCGGCCGCGTCACCCCCGAGGAGCACCGTACGCTCGCGGAGGACTTCTGCTCGTTCCTCGCTGGTGACACCGGGCGTTTCCTGCGCCAACTGGAGTCGGAGATGCGGGCCGCCGCCCTCGAGGAGGACTTCGAGCGCGCCGCGCGGCTGCGTGACGACGTCGCTGCGTTGCGCACCGCGATGGAGAAGCAGTCCGTCGTGCTCAGTGAGGCCACCGACGCCGACGTCATCGCCCTGTCGGCGGAGCCGTTGGAGGCGGCGGTCCAGGTCTTCTACGTGCGCGGTGGCCGAATCCGGGGTCAGCGGGGCTGGGTGCTGGACCGTGTGGACGACGCGGACGTCCCCGAACTCGTCGAGCGGTTCCTGCAGCAGCTCTATGGCGGCACCAACGGCGAGGGCACCACGACCGTGCCCCGGGAGGTGCTCGTCTCCGCCCTGCCGGACGACGTCGACGCGTTGCGCGAGTGGCTGGGCGGAATCCGTGGCGCCAAGGTGGACCTCCGCGTACCGCGACGTGGGGCGAAGCTGTCCCTCATGGAGACGGTCACCAAGAACGCCCGGGAGACCCTCGCTCGCCACAAGACGAAACGCGCGAGCGACCTCACCACCCGCAGCCACGCGCTCACCGAGATCGCCGACGCCCTCGGTATGGAGCAGGCCCCGCTGCGCATCGAGTGCTTCGACGTCTCCAACCTGCAGGGCAGTCATGTGGTCGCCTCGATGGTCGTGTTCGAGGACGGCCTGGCCCGCAAGTCGGAGTACCGGCGCTTCAGCATCCGCGGCGTCGACGGACAGAACGACGTCGCCGCCATCGGCGAGGTGATCACCCGCCGCTTCAAGCGATACCTGGAGGAGAGCCAGAAGTCCGGTGAGCTCGTGGGCGCGGAGTCGGCCGCGGAGGCCGGCCAGGCCGCGGCCGCGGCCCAGCGCGCCGCCGACGGTGAGGTGCCCGAGGCACCGGCGAAGTTCGCCTACCCCCCCAACCTGGTGGTGGTGGACGGAGGTAGACCCCAGGTCGAGGCCGCGCAGCGGGCTCTCACGGAACTCGGGATCGACGACGTCGCCGTGTGTGGCCTCGCCAAGCGGTTGGAGGAGGTCTGGCTTCCGGGGGAGGAAGATCCACTCATCCTTCCGCGTTCCAGTGAGGGGTTGTACCTGCTGCAGCGGCTGCGGGACGAGGCACACCGCTTCGCGATCTCCTACCACCGTTCCAAACGCTCAGCCGCTGTGGGGGGAAGTGCCCTGGACCAGGTCGCCGGGGTGGGGCCGGCGCGACGCGCGGCGCTACTGAAGCACTTCGGTTCGCTGCGCCGTATGTCCCGCGCGACCGTGGAGGAGATCGCCGCGGTTCCCGGTGTGGGAGAGGCGACGGCGCGGGCCATCCAGCGAGCCTTGCACGAAGACTCAGCCCAGGCGGGCGATCGGGGGGACACCAATGGGCACTGACAGTCCGGGGGGCACTCTGCCTCCGGAGCAGCTACCGCCGGAGATCGTCATCATCACCGGCATGTCGGGGGCAGGGCGCAGCACCGCGGCCCGGGCCCTGGAGGACCTGGAGTGGTTCGTCGTCGACAACCTCCCTCCGGGACTGCTGCCGACCATGATCGACCTGGCGGGCCGTACCCACGGAGCCGTCCCACGCGTCGCGGCCGTCGTCGACGTGCGCAGCATGGCGTTCACCGAGGACCTGCGGTCCACGATGGAGATCCTGCGGCAGCGCGGAATCGCCGCCCGAGTGGTGTTCCTGGAGGCGGCCGACGACGCGCTGATCACCCGGTTCGACGCCGTGCGCCGTCCACACCCCCTGCAGGGCGACGGGCGGGTCACCGACGGCATCGACCGGGAGCGTGAGCTGCTGCGCCCGGTGCGCGGTGACGCCGACCTGGTCATCGACACCTCGCGGCTGAACCCACACGAGCTGAAGGCCAAGGTCATCGGCGCGATCGGTGAGAACCGCGACATCACCCTGCGCGCGAACGTCGTGTCCTTCGGCTTCAAGTATGGTCTGCCGGCGGACGCCGACCTGGTGATCGACTGCCGTTTCCTCCCGAACCCACACTGGGTCCCGGGCCTGCGGCCCCTCACCGGACACGACGACGCCGTGCGTGAGTACGTGCTGGCCCAGCGTGGAGCCAAGGAACTCCTGGACTCCTACACCGAGGTCCTGCGCCTCCTGGTCCCCGGCTACCTGCGGGAAGGCAAGCACTACATGACCCTCGCCGTCGGCTGCACCGGTGGCAAGCACCGCAGTGTGGCCATGGCCGAGCAGATCGGCCGGAGACTGGCCGAAGATGGTGTGGAAGCACAGGTCAGTCACCGGGACCTGGGCCGCGAGTGACAGCACCCCGTGAGCTCGGCGAGAGGGCGCACATGACGCCGTTGGATTCGCAGTCGGACGGGACCCCCGTCAAAGGGCCACGTGTCGTCGCCCTGGGCGGCGGGCACGGTCTGTTCGCCTCCCTGTCCGCGCTGAGACGGGTCTCCGGTGAACTCAGCGCGGTGGTGACCGTTGCAGACGACGGCGGGTCGAGCGGGCGGCTGCGCGGAGAGTTCGGGGTCCTCCCCCCAGGGGACCTACGGATGGCGCTCGCGGCCCTCTGTGGTGACGACGAGTGGGGCCACGTCTGGAGCGAGGTCATCCAACATCGCTTCCACTCCGACGGTGAGCTCGACGGACACGCGGTCGGCAACCTACTGATCGCCGCGCTGTGGCAGCTCCTGGACGACTCGGTCGCCGGCCTGGACTGGGTCGGCCGGCTGCTGGGGGCGCACGGTCGCGTGTTGCCCATGGCCTCGATTCCCCTGGACATCGTCGCCGAGGTGCAGGGGGCCGATCCCGAGCACCCCGACGAGGTGACGACCGTACGCGGACAGGTGGCCTGCGCGAGCACGCGCGGGCGGGTCCGGTCGATCTCCCTCGTTCCCCCGGAACCGCCGGCGTCACCCCACGCTCTCAAGGCGGTGCGTGAGGCCGAGTGGGTCGTCCTCGGCCCGGGGTCGTGGTTCACCAGCGTGCTTCCCCACCTCCAGGTTCCCGAACTCGCCCGAGCGATCGCCCGCACCTCCGCCCGGCGCGTGGTCGTTCTGAACCTCTCGCCCCAGCGCGGCGAGACCGACGGATTCGCGGGCCACGACTACCTCGAGGTCCTCGGAGCACACGCCCCCGAACTCGCTCTGGACGCGGTGCTGTGCGACACACGCAGTGTCGCCGATCGAGAGGAGCGGCGTCAGTTGGAGAAGGCCGCGGCCAAGTTCGGCGCCTCCCTCGTCGTCGCGGACCTCGCGGCCGGCGACGGGACGGCACGACACGATCCCTGGCGCCTCGCCGGCACCTTCGACACCCTCTTCCGAGATGCGTGACCCCGTGGGTGAGCTGTGCGATCGTCAACGCCATGACAGGGGACGACGTTGAGATCATGCGCGTCTACGACGTGGTTCACGGTCGGGCGACGCCACGGGGCGCGACCTTCCTCGTGGACCGCCTTTGGCCCAGGGGTGTGCGAAAGGACTCGCTGAGCCTGGACGACTGGACCAGGGACGCGGCCCCGAGCACCGAGCTGCGGGAGTGGTTCAACCACGACCCGGCGCGGTGGGAGGAGTTCCGGCGCGCCTACCACACCGAACTCGACCAGAAGCCGGACGCGTGGCGGCCGATCAGGGAGGCCCTGCGTTCCGGGCCCGTCACTCTGCTCTTCGCGACGTCCGACGCCGAACACTCCAACGCCGTCGTGCTTCGGGAGCACCTGCTGGAGCACGACGCCGACAAAGGCTGAGGATCCGGGCGCTCTTGAGTGACGGAAGGGAGACACGCCGTGGTGGTCGTGGAAGTGCGGCCACGGGCCAGTAATGTGCTTGTCGGCAGGGGACGGCGTGAAGTAATGAGGGGGAGGACCGCTCCATGGCGATGACCGGGCTGGTGAAGGACGAGCTCAGTCGGCTCACCATCCTCAAACCCTGCTGTCGTAAGGCGGAGGTCTCAACGATCCTGCGCTTCACCGGCGGGCTGCATCTCGTGGGTGGACGCATCGTGATCGAGGCGGAGCTGGACACGGGCGCCGCCGCGCGGCGGCTGCGCAAGGACATCGCCGAGATCTACGGGCACGAGTCCGAGGTCGTGGTGTTGTCGCCCGCGGGGTTGCGCAAGGGGAACCGGTACGTGGTACGGGTGATCCGCGAGGGCGAGAGCCTGGCCCGCCAGACCGGTCTGGTCGACAACCACGGGCGCCCGGTCCGAGGACTGCCGCGCCAGGTCGTCGTCGGGGGCGTGTGCGACGCGGAGTCGGCGTGGCGCGGCGCGTTCATCGCGCACGGTTCGCTCACCGAGCCGGGACGGTCCATGTCGCTCGAGGTGACCTGCCCCGGCCCGGAGGCAGGACTCGCCCTGGTGGGATCCGCCCGTCGCCTCAAGATCCAGGCCAAGGCGCGTGAGGTGCGGGGCGTGGACCGCGTCGTCGTGCGTGACGGTGACTCGATCTCCGCTCTGCTGACCAGGCTGGGAGCGCACGAGAGCGTGCTCGCCTGGGAGGAGCGACGGATGCGCCGCGAGGTTCGGGCCACCGCCAACCGGCTCGCCAACTTCGACGACGCGAACCTGCGCCGCAGCGCCCGTGCCGCCGTCGCCGCCGGGGCACGGGTCGAACGCGCACTGGAGATCCTCGGTGAGGAGGCTCCCGAGCACCTCGCCGCGGCGGGACGGCTGCGTCTGGCCCACAAGCAGGCCTCCCTGGAAGAGCTTGGCCGTCTGTCCGACCCGGTACTTACCAAGGACGCCGTGGCTGGTCGGATCCGGCGGCTGTTGGCGATGGCCGACAAGCGCGCCGACGACCTCGGTATCCCGGGAACCGACGCGAACCTGACTCCAGAGATGATGGCCTGCTGAGTCGGGCCAGAGGAACATGGCGGTCTTGACCTGCTGACCTCCGTCGCGGGCACCATTTTTTACGGTGCCCCGGCGTCCACACGATTGGTCTAGACCTATACTGGAAACGCGTGGAAGGATGGCTGTGGCCGGCCGCGCGTGACGGGGGACGAACGCAGCCGGGACAAGCCGCTGGTGTCCGCCGCGCTCATGGACGGCCACCGGCTCCGATAGGCTCGAATGCGCCTCAGTGTGTGGCGTCATCCCAGTAATCAGGTAAGGAGATCGGTGCTGTGACCATCCGTGTAGGCGTCAACGGCTTCGGCCGGATCGGTCGGAACTTCTGGCGCGCGGTCCAGGCGACGGGCTCGAACGACGTGGAGGTTGTCGCGGTCAACGACCTCACCGACACCGCCACGCTCGCGCACCTCCTTAAGTACGACACCGTGTTGGGCACGCTCGACGGCGAGGTCGAGGTCTCGGAGGACCGGATCAGCGTGGGCGGGATCTCGGTCCGTACGCTCGCCCAGCGCGACCCCGCGGCTCTCCCGTGGGGGGACCTCGGAGTGGACGTGGTCATCGAGTCCACGGGCCACTTCACCAAGGCCGAGGACGCGCGCAAGCACCTCGACGCCGGTGCCAAGAAGGTCGTGATCTCCGCCCCGGCCAAGGGCGAGGACCTGACGGTGGTCATGGGCGTGAACGACGACGCCTACGACCCCGCGAACCACCACATCGTGTCCAACGCGTCCTGCACCACGAACTGTGTCGCGCCGATGGCCAAGACGCTGCTGGACAACTTCGGCGTCGTCAAGGGTCTGATGACCACGGTGCACGCGTACACCAACGACCAGGTCATCCTGGACTTCCCGCACAAGGACCTGCGTCGTGCGCGGGCCGCGGCCCAGAACATCATTCCCACCAGCACCGGTGCCGCCAAGGCGACCGCGCTGGTGCTCCCGGAGCTCAAGGGCAAGCTCGACGGCATCGCCATGCGTGTCCCCGTCCCCGACGGCTCCGTCACCGACCTCGTGGTCGAGGTCGAGCGTGAGGTCAGCAAGGAAGAGGTGAACGCCGCGTTCAAGTCCGCGGCGGAGGGCCCGCTGAAGGGGTACCTGCACTACACCGAGGACCAGATCGTCTCCTCCGACATCGTCGGGACGGCGCCCTCGTGCACCTTCGACGCCAGCCTCACCATGACCTTCGGCAACCAGTCAAGGTCCTCGGCTGGTACGACAACGAGTGGGGCTACTCCAACCGTCTGGTCGACGTGGCCAAGCTCGTCGGTTCGGGTCTGTGACGCCAACCGGCTCCGCCGGCGTCAGGACCGCGGACCCGCGGTAGTGCTGCGGGAGCGGCGTCGAGGCGGCCATGTTCCCGGCCGCCGGACGCCGGTCCCGTATGTACGGCCGCGCCCCAGTGATGCGCGCGGCCGCTTCGGACACCAGGAATCCCGAACTTGGAGAGGCCCCACATGCGCACGATCGAGGATCTCGACGTCGCGGGCAGGCGCGTGTTCGTTCGCGCCGACCTCAATGTGCCGTTGGACGACGGGCACATCACCGATGACGGCCGCATCCGTGCGAGCCTTCCCACCATCCAGCGCCTCCTCGAGCGCGGCGCACGTGTCGTCGTCGGGGCCCACCTCGGGCGCCCGAAGGGCACACCCGACCCGCGCTACTCGCTCGTCCCTGTCGCGGAGAGACTCGGCACACTGCTGGACCGTCCGGTCGCCATGGCCGCCGACACCGCCGGCGAATCCGCGCGCGCGGTCGTCGCGGGCCTGGGAGACGGTGACGTCGCCGTGGTGGAGAACCTCCGGTTCGAAGCCGGCGAGACGAGCAAGGACGACGGCGAACGCGCGGCGTTCGCCGACCGACTGGCCGCGCTCGCCGACCTCTACGTCGGCGACGGCTTCGGGGCGTTGCACCGCAAGCACGCGAGCGTCTACGACCTCCCCGCCCGGCTACCCCACGCCGCCGGTGGGCTCGTTCTGGACGAGATCGCCGTACTGCGCCGTCTGACGGAGAAGCCGGACCGGCCCTACGCCGTCGTGCTCGGCGGGTCGAAGGTGTCGGACAAGCTCGGCGTTATCGACAACCTCCTGGGGACCGCGGACCGAATCCTCATCGGTGGGGGAATGGTGTTCACCTTCCTCGCGGCCCAGGGGCACTCCGTGGGCGCCAGTCTGTTGGAGACCGACCAGTTGGACACGGTCGGTGAGTACCTCCGGCGCGCCGAACGCGACGGTGTGGAGATCGTGCTCCCCGACGACGTGGTGGTCGCGGCGGCTTTCGCGGCGGACGCGGAGCACGCGGCCGTGGACGTCACGGAGATTCCCGACGGCTGGATGGGCCTGGACATCGGTCCCCGCTCCACCCGGCGGTTCGCCGAACGGCTCGCGGACACCGCCACCGTGTTCTGGAACGGCCCCATGGGCGTGTTCGAGATGGCGCCCTACGCCGAGGGAACCCGAGGCGTGGCCCAGGGCATCATCGACTCCGAGGCGTTCTCCGTCGTCGGCGGCGGCGACTCCGCCGCGGCGGTACGCCAGCTCGGCTTCGACGAGGCGGCCTTCGGCCACATCTCCACCGGAGGCGGGGCGAGCCTGGAGTACCTCGAGGGTCGGACCCTGCCCGGCATCGAGGCGCTCGACGGCGCCTCCTCCGACTGAGCCGCCGTACCATCCCGCACAGCGTTCTCCCAGCGGACCCCACGGTGTGTGACCCCACGGGGTCCCCGTGGGGCCCCGCTGTGCCCCACACAGTGCCTTCTACTCCCCGAGGGGTGACCCAGACCAATGACCGACCGTCTTCCGCTGATCGCCGGCAACTGGAAGTTGCACAACAACCACTTCGAGGCGATCGCCCTCGTGCAGAAGCTCGCGTTCACCCTGAACGAGGCTGACTTCGACGCGGCCGAGATCGCCGTGCTGCCGCCGTTCACCAGCCTGCGCAGCGTGCAGACCCTGGTAGACGGGGACCGGCTCAGTATTCGCTACGGCGCCCAGGACATCTCCGCGCACGACTCCGGTGCCTACACCGGTGAGGTCTCCGGACCGATGCTGGCGAAACTGGGCTGCCACTACGTGCTGGCCGGACACTCCGAGCGTCGCCAGTACCACAACGAGGACGACGCCGTCGTGAACACCAAGGTCGTGGCCGCGCTGCGTAACGGCGTCGCGCCGATCCTGTGCCTTGGTGAGGGCCTGGAGGTGCGTGAGGCCGGCGAACAGGTACCGCACACCCTGGCCCAGCTCGAGGGCGCGCTCAACGGCGTCACGGCCGAGCAGCTCGCCCAGGTCGTCATCGCCTACGAGC
The DNA here is from genome assembly GCF_018437505.1 of Spiractinospora alimapuensis. Classification (NCBI taxonomy): domain Bacteria; kingdom Bacillati; phylum Actinomycetota; class Actinomycetes; order Streptosporangiales; family Nocardiopsidaceae; genus Spiractinospora; species Spiractinospora alimapuensis. The sequence continues at coordinate 5,650,871 of NZ_CP072467.1, forward strand.
CAGTGTGGGCCATCGGAACCGGACGGGTCGCCACCCCCGACGACGCCCAGGAGGTCTGTGGCGCACTGCGCGAGCATCTGTCCGAGCTGTACGGCTCGGAGGCCGCCGACAAGGTCAGGATCCTCTACGGGGGCTCGGTCAAGCCCGACAACATCGCTGGAATCATGGCACGTGCGGACATCGACGGGGCCCTGGTCGGCGGCGCGAGCCTCAAGGCCGACGATTTCGTGGCACTGGCTCGGTACCGTGAGTTGTCCTAGTCAGCGTTTGGACTTATCGTGGGGACCCTGTGAATCCGCCGGTCGTGGGTACGGCCGCGCGGTAGACTCCGTGGTGTCCCCCTGCCCACTGCGGGCACCAGCCGTCGCAAACCCCCGTTCAGCGGGGCTTTCGAATTTCGGGTGAGCACGTGATCCTGGGACTGTCCATCTTCCTGATGATCCTCAGCGTTCTGCTGATTCTTCTGGTCCTGCTGCACAAGGGCCGGGGCGGTGGGCTCTCGGACCTGTTCGGTGGGGGCGTCACCACGTCCCTGGGGGCCTCGTCAGTGGTCGAGCGCAACCTGGACCGGATGACGATCATCACCGGTGTGGTGTGGTTCGCGTGTGCCGTGTTCCTCGGGGTTTTCATCACTCGGGGGTTCTGAGCGTCCAGGCACGGGCCTGGACTTCAGTGACCGGATCCGAAAGATCGACCGCCCTGTGCGGGATTCTTTCCTCCGAAGGAGTATTTCGTGGCTACTGGCAGCGCCATTCGTGGCAGCCGTGTAGGCGCCGGTCCGATGGGCGAAGCGGAGCGGGGCGACACGGCGCCGCGCGTCAGGGTCTCGTTCTACTGCGCCAACCGGCACGAGACCGTTCCCAGCTTCGCGAGTGAGGCGGCAGTCCCCGAGGAGTGGGACTGCCCGCGCTGCGGTTTTCCCGCGGGCAAGGAGCGGGACAACCCGCCGGCACCGCCGCGGACCGAGCCGTACAAGACGCACCTCGCCTACGTGAAGGAGCGCCGCAGCGACGAGGAGGGAGAGGCCATCCTCGAGGAGGCGCTCAGCAAACTGCGGGCCGACCGTGCCGCGATCGCCGCGGCCGTGGCGAGCGCCGACTCCTGAGGTCGCTCACCTGACGGCCTTCGCGCCGTCGTTCTCTTCACCGTTGAGTCGCGTGCCCGACCAAGGTCTGGCACGCGACTTTGGTGTGTCCGCGCCCCACTGGCGCCAGGACCCGCCCTCGACACGGTAGTTTAATCTTCAACTGATTGCTAGACTCGAGATGGTCCGGGTAGGCCACTGATCGGGGGGCAATCAGTATGACGATCCAACCGGCCGGAATTCACCACGTCACGGCTGTGGCGAGTGACCCACAGGCCAACGCCGACTTCTACCTCTCCGCACTCGGGATGCGGATGGTGAAGCGCACGGTCAACTTCGACTCCCCGGACACCTACCACTTCTACTACGGGGACAGTGCCGGTCACCCCGGTACGATCATGACCTTCTTCCCCTGGCCCGGCGCGCCCAAGGGACGTCACGGGGCCGGGCAGGCGACCACCACGGCGTTCTCCGTTCCGGAGGGCTCTATCGGCTGGTGGGAGACGCACCTGGCCAAGCGCGGCGTCGAGACGACGCGACCCGCCGAGCGGATGGAGGAGGACGTCCTCGCGCTCCGCGACCCCGACGGCCTGTTCATCGAACTCGTCGCCAGCCCCGACCACCACGACACCGACCCCTGGGACGGTGGGGGTGTCCCGGCCGAGCATGCGGTGCGGGGGATTCGTTCGGTGACCCTCACCGAACACGACCTCGACCGTACCGCGCGAATGCTGGGTGACCACCTCAACTTCCGGCTCCACGCGGAGGAGGGAAACCGCTACCGGTTCCGTACCGCCGCCGCGGGAACGGCGGTCGGCACCGTCGTCGACGTCGTCGCCGACCCACGGGCTCCCCGCGGCCTCGTCGCCGCCGGGACCGTTCACCACGTCGCCTACCGGGCGCCGGACGCCGACGCCCAGGTGGCGTGGCGGACCGAGCTGGCCAACCTCGGCATCGGTGTCACCGAGGTCCGCGACCGCCAGTACTTCCAGTCGATCTACTTCCGGGAGCCCGGTGGAGTCCTGCTGGAGATCGCGACGGACGGTCCCGGCTTCGACTACGACGAGCCGTTGCTGGAGCTGGGGCGCGCACTGCGCCTGCCTCCCTGGCTCGAGCCCCAGCGATCCGACATCGAGCGGGCGCTGCCGTCCATCAAGACCGAGGGGTGAGGGCGATGTCCGAGCAGGGTCACGGTCGGCATCTCGGGTTCGACCACGTGTTCCAACCGGCCAGTTCACCGGGCGCTCCCACCCTCCTGCTCCTGCACGGCACCGGGGCGGACGAACACGACCTGCTCGGGCTGGGCCAAGCCCTCGCCCGGCGCCGCGATGCTCTCCCCGCGGGGGCAGGTCACCGAGAACGGTATGAACCGCTGGTTCCGGCGCGAGGCCGAGGGCGTCTTCGACGTCGCCGACGTGACCCGACGCAGTGAACACCTCGCCGGCTTCGTCGCCGAGGCCGCCAACGCCTACCACCTGGACCCCGACCGAATCCTCGCCGTGGGCTTCTCCAACGGGGCCAACATCGCCGCCGCCACCCTGCTGCTCCACGGGGACATCTTCCACGGCGCGGTTCTTCTCGCCGCGGCGGCACCGCTGCAGGACAGAGAGCCGGAGTGGGTCGACCTCTCCAGCGCGGCCGTCTTCATGGCCTCGGGGACGACGGACACCATCACGCCGATCGACCAGGCCGAGCTGCTCGCGACCCAGCTCACCGAGCGAGGCGCCGCGGTCGAGTTCTTCCGCCACCCGGGGGGTCACCAACTGCCGCCTCCCGCGTTGGCCAAGGCGCAGGAGTGGGTCCGCAAACAGCGCGCCGCCGCCGGGGAGTCCGGTCTGGCCTGACGACCGCGCGCCCCGTATCGGGACTCCGCGCAGGGCACGAAACCTCACGTGTCCTACTCTTGGGCTTCGTGTCGGAAACACAGCGCGGCGTCCTCTTCGGGATCGGCGCCTACACCCTCTGGGGACTGACCCCCCTCTTCTGGATCCTCCTCCAGCCGGCTACCGCGATCGAGATCCTCGCCCATCGCATCGTCTGGGCGTTGGTCTTCGTCGTCCTCATTCTCGCCGTCCTGCGCCAGTGGGCCTGGCTGCGGAGCCTGACGCCGCGAAAACTGTGGCTGCTGGCCCTGGCCGCGATCGTGGTCACCGTCAACTGGGGCACCTACATCTACGCCGTTACCAGCGGGCACGTGATCGAGGGAGCTCTGGGCTACTTCATCAACCCACTGGTGAGTGTGCTGTTCGGCGTTCTGCTGTTGCGGGAACGGCTGACGGTCGCCCAGTGGATCGCCGTCGGACTGGGCGCGGTGGCGGTCACGGTACTCGCCATCGACTACGGTCGTCTGCCCTGGTTCGCGTTGGTGCTGGCGTTCAGCTTCGGGACCTACGGTCTGATCAAGAAACACGTGAACACGGGCGCGGCGCAGAGTCTCGCGGTGGAGTCGGCGCTGCTCGCCGTTCCCGCCGCCGGGTTCCTGGTCTTCCTGCGGGTGACCGAGGCCGACTCCTTCGGCGACGCTGGCCCGTACCATCTCCCACTGCTCGCCGCCGCGGGCCTCATCACCTTGTTGCCGATGTTGCTCTTCACCGGGGCGGCGACCCGGGTACCGCTGTCATCTCTCGGAGTGATGCAGTACATCGCGCCGAGCATGCAGTTCCTGCTCGGCATCACCGTCTTCGCCGAGGAGATGCCGCTCAGCCGTTGGGTGGGGTTCGTGATCGTGTGGGCCGCGCTCTCGCTGTTCACCTGGGACGCGTTGCGGCGTGCCCGCCGAGAGGCTGCCGCGCGCCGGCCCGCACCAGTGTGACGCGCGGGAGTCCACGCGGACCTGGCCACCCGAAATCACGGCCTGAGGGGGAGGGGTCCGAACACGAACGGGGGGTCGCGTGGCGGTGCCACGCGGCCCCCCGCTCCCCACGGTCACTTCGCGGGCGGATGACCCGTTCGTGCGACGGCTTCGGAGCGAACCGGGTTCGGCTCAGTCCTCGGAGTCGCCGCTGTCATCCGACGCGGTGGCGGGCTCGGCCGGCGCCGTGGTCTTCGTCTTCCTGGTCCGCTTGACGGGGCGGGAGTAGTCCACCAGTGGTTCGATCCACGCGGTGTACTCCTTGTGGCACTCCTCGCAGGAATCCACCTCGCGCAGCGATCCCTCGTGCGCGAACTGGATGACCTCTGTCGCCTCCACCTTCTCCTCCCGCGAGGCGTGCGGGTCGCAGTACTTCACAGTGAAGACCTCAGTAACCACAGGAAATCCCTTCCATCCGATCGATCCGACTACTGGTGTGGTCGCAGTGCTCACCAATGCTCTGCCGCCGGGGCGCCCCAGCGGCATCCCTTCGTCACGACCCGTGTGTCGGTCGCGGTGTCGCACGGAGCGTCGCCGCCAGAGAACACGGCAATGATACATGCGTTCGAAGAGTGTCCGAGATCGCGGAACGTTACACCGTTTCGCCGTCGGGTAACCCCGAGGGGCATCCCCTCGCCGGTCGACGCGCCCAACGGCACAGCGGTGCCGCGGGTCGTCCGGGCGGAGGATGCCCAATCCGAGACTGAGCAGGACCAAGTGTAACTAGGAGAAGATCGCGTCGAGGAAGTCGCCGTAGGCCTCGCCCTTGGGGTCCCGGGGCGAGCTGGCCCCGTCCCGATCGGAGTCCTGGGCCGCCCCGTCCTGGGGGGAATCCGGGCCCGCCGCATCCGCCGCGCCCGCCCCCTCGGCGGACTCGTCGAGGTCGGAACGGCGCCGTCCGGTGTAGGGGGTCTCGATGTTCTGGCCGCGGCTGTAGCGGTGCTCGGCCTCGAGCAGCGCCTCGAGCTCGCCACGGTCCAGGAAGATGCCGTGACAGTCGTCGCACCGGTCGATCTCGACTCCCACGAGTTCGAGTCGGATGAGGTTTCCGGGGCATTTGGGGCAGTTGAGAGTGTTCATGTCTCGTTAGACAGGTGACGCGGTGCGAAAGTTCCCGTCTCGGGAGATCACCGTTAACGGACTTCGCATAACCCCGGCCGATTTACCCGGCTTCATTTCTGGCGTTTCTCCACCACGCAGCGTTCGGCCTCGTTACGGTGAGGATTCAATCTTGATCCGTGTGTCTTTTTCTGCTGGGCACGGTTCGGGATAGAGGGGGGAACGGGTATCGATCATGGTCGACTATGTGGAAAGGTCGTCTGAGGCACTACCGACAGGGCCTGCGCGGGAGACCGACACGGTGGGGGGCACCGTGCCGGTGGAGACCGCGGGTGGTGCGCTCGAAGGGGTACGGATTGACCAGCGGGTCATTCTGTACAGCGGGTTGCGAACGGCCGAGATCAGCGCGGATCCACGTTTCGCGCTGCTACGACGACGGTTGCGGACGCGAATCATCGTGCTCGTGGCCCTGTTCGTGTCGTGGTACCTCGCATATCTACTGCTCACGGCATTCGCCCGGGACACGTTGTCGATCAACGTGACCGAACACGTCAACGTCGCACTGCTCCTGGGGCTCGGTCAGTTCCTGTCGACGTTCGTGCTGGCGTGGGCGTTCGGGCGGTTCTGTCGGCGGCGGTTCGATCCGTTGGCCGAGGAACTGCGGGTCGGCTACGCCGAACCGGAGTTCATAGGGGGGAGACAATGAATGACGGGGGAACCGTGCATGTCCCACTGAACGGGCATGTGGTCACCCTCGCGCTGTGTGGCCTGTTCATCGCACTGACGCTCATCGTGACCGTGTGGGCGCGGCGAAACACCTCCGGTGCGGACGACTTCTATGCGGGCGGTCGGGGGTTCGGTAGCGCGCAGAACGGGCTCGCGCTCACGGGCGACTACCTCTCGGCCGCGTCCTTTCTGGGCATCGCCGGGCTGATCGCCCTGCAGGGATACGACGGGTTCCTGTACTCGGTCGGGTTCCTCGTCGCGTGGCTGCTGGCGCTTCCGCTGGCTCAGCTCATGCGCAACACGGGGCGGTTCACCATGGCCGACCTTCCTGGGTACCGGATTCGGCGAATGAGGGTCCGACTGGCTTGCGCGGTGTCCACGGTGACGGTCTCGGTCTTGTACCTGTTGGCGCAGATGGTCGGAGCCGGCGCCCTGGTGGCGCTGTTGGTGGGCACGCACGAGGCGATGCCGAAGGTCGTCGGGATCGTCCTGGTCGGGGTCCTGATGATGATCTACGTGATGTACGGCGGGATGAAGGCCGCGACCTGGCTCCAGATCATCAAGGCGGTCGTACTCCTCGCCGCGACGATCCTCATCACCGTGCTCGTCCTGGCGCGGTTCGGGTTCGACGTGAGCACGCTGCTCGGCGCGGCCGCGGAACGTAGCGGACACGGGGAGGACTTCCTGCTGCCCGGGCAGAGTTTCGGCGAGGAGGTGCCGGGCGACCCCGTCCAGACGGTGGTCAACAAGCTCGACCTGCTCAGCCTCGGACTCGCCCTGATCCTGGGGACGGCGGCGTTGCCGCACATTCTGATCCGCTTCTACACCGTGACCGACGGCTCCACCGCGCGGTCCTCGGTGAACTGGACCATCGTGTTCGTGGGTGCCTTCTACCTGATGACGCTCGCCCTGGGATTCGGGGCGGCGGCCCTGGTGGGTCGGGACGCGATCCGAGAGCAGGATCCCAGCGGCAACACCGCGGTACCGCTGTTGGCCGAGGAACTGGGCACGTCGTTGGCGGGCCCGCTCGGCGGGGCCGTCCTCCTGGCGTTCATCTCGGCAGTCGCCCTGGCCACCATCCTGGCGGTCGTCGCGAGCCTGACGCTGTCCTCCTCGATGTCACTCGCCCACGACGTGTTCGGCCACATCCTGATGCTCGGCCGACCGCGCGAGTCCCAGGAGATGAGCGTCGCCAGGATCTGTGCCTTCCTGATCGGCGTGACGGCGGTCGCGTTGGCGATCGTCGCGCGGGACCTCAACGTCGCGTTCCTGGTCGGGCTCGCGTTCTCCACCGCGGCCGCGGCCAACTTGCCCACGATTCTGTTGGGGCTTTTCTGGAGCCGGTTCAACACGCGCGGCGTGGAGTGGGGAATCTACGGCGGGCTCACCGCGTCCGTGGTCCTGGTGCTCCTCTCACCCGTGGTTTCGGGGAAGGTGGATCCGGTGACCGGGCAGAACGCCTCACTGCTGCCGGCGTGGATCGACATCCAGATGTTCCCGTTGGAGAACCCGGGGCTGGTCGCGATCCCGATCGGGTTCCTGTGCGCGATCATCGGTGCGTTGACGAGTCCGGAGCGCACCGACGTGCGCTACCAGGAGCTGAAGGTGCGGGCACTGACCGGAACGGGGGCGGTGAAATCCCGATAACGGCCGCGGGCGGCCCTTCTGGGGGCGTCCGCGGTGGGTCAGACTGGGCGCATGACCCTCGATCCGCTGGATGAGCGCATCATCGGCATACTCGGGCGTGACGGCCGGCGCAGCTACGCGCGCATCGGTCATGAGGTGGGTCTCTCCGCGCCGGCGGTGAAACGCCGGGTCGATCGCCTGTTGGACACCGGGGCGATCACCGGGTTCACCGTCGTCGTGGACGAGACGCGGTTGGGTTGGCAGACGGACGCCTACGTGGAGCTGTACTGCACCGGTCAGCCACAGCCCGGACAGTTGGCCCGGGACGTGGGGCGGGTCCCGGAGGTGGTGTCCGCGTGCACCGTGACGGGCGACGCCGACGCCCTGTTGCGGATCCGTGCCCGCGACGTACGCGACTTCGAACGTGTCCTCGACGAACTGGCCCAACTGGACTACGTGGCGCGGACGAAGACGACCCTCGTCCTGTCGCACCTCGTTGACCGGCCACGACCCGACTCACGCAAGAACGGTTCACGCTGAACCGTAAACACGCAAGAAAGGGTTGGCCGAACGCAAGTTTCCTCCTTGGAATGCCACGAAGGTGCGCCGTAGGGTGCCGATAGAACATATTGGCTGCTCAGACGGTTTCCAACGGAGGTCAACCCATGCGTGAATCCGTCCCCGCCGCGACACAACGGGCCGTGGACGCTGTGTCGGCCCACAGTGCCCAGAACTACGCACCACTGCCCGTCGTCCTCAGCGAGGGACGCGGAACACGCGTCTGGGACATCGAGGGACGCGAGTACCTGGACTTCCTCGCGGGATACTCCGCGCTCAACTTCGGACACCGCAACGCGACGCTGGTCGAGGCCGCGCGGGCCCAGTTGGAGCGGATCACCCTCACCAGCCGCGCGTTCATCCACGACCAGTTCGCCGGATTCTGCACCTCACTGGCCGAGCTCTGCGGCAAGGACTGGGTGCTGCCGATGAACACCGGCGCCGAGGCGGTGGAGACCGCGATCAAACTGGCGCGCAAGTGGGGCTACGTGCGCAAGGGTGTGGCCGACGACGAGGCGACCGTCATCGTGGCACGGGAGAACTTCCACGGCCGCACCACGACGATCGTCGGATTCTCCGACGACCCCGACGCCAGGAACGGGTTCGGTCCGTTCACGCCCGGATTCCGCAGTGTCCCCTACGGCGACGCCGAGGCCGTGGAGCGGGCGATCGACGACACGACGGTGGCGGTGCTGATCGAGCCGATCCAGGGCGAGGCCGGAGTCATCGTCCCGCCGAGCGACTACCTCGCGCGGGTGCGCGCGGCCTGTACGCGGGAGAACGTGCTGTTCATCGCCGACGAGGTGCAGTCGGGACTCGGTCGAATCGGTCGGACGTTCGCGGTCGAGCACTTCGGAGTGACGCCGGACGTGTACCTCCTGGGCAAGGCTCTGGGCGGGGGCATCGTCCCCGTCTCGGCCGTCGTGGCGAACCGTGACGTACTGGACGTCATCCGTCCCGGTCAGCACGGCAGCACCTTCGGTGGAAACCCGATGGCCAGCGCCGTCGCGCGGGCGGTCATCACCCTGTTGAACACGGGGGAGTACCAGCGGCGTGCCACCGAGGTGGGCGCGGTGTTGCAGAGCGAACTGCGGTCCCTCATCGGGTCCGGGGTCACCGACGTCCGGGGGCTCGGCCTGTGGGCCGGAGTCGACATCGACCCGCGGTTGGCCACGGGGCGGGAGATCTGTGAGGGGATGCTCGCCGAAGGGGTGCTCGTGAAGGACACGCACGGTTCGACGATCCGGATGTCGCCTCCGCTGACCGCGACCGAGGACGAGGTACGCGACGGCGTCCGCGCGCTGCGCACCGTCCTGGAGAAGCGGATGGCATAGCCCGCGTCTCCACGCGAACATCCACGGCCGCGCCCGGACACGGGCGCGGCCGTTCTCTCGTCCGGAGGACGCATCGGCCCGCCGGGCGGAAGAACCCGGTGCGTGGCCACACACGCGACGGCCGCCCCGCGCGTCGCGACGCGTCCTCGACCCGCCACGGGAGGTCGGTTCGCGGTCGAAGAACACCTGGCGACGGCGGATCCCGGTCGGGTGATCCCGGCGACGCCCAGCACTGTGGCGGCAGTCTGGTGTCCGGTGAGACACCTGAGCGAGCCCCACGGGCAGCGGAAGACTCCCACATGAGGAGGGGGGAGTGTCGCGCGGGCGAACACCGCGTTCCCACGGGTGTGCCGGCATGCGATGCCCACCACATACGGGCTGTTGGGGCGTGCCCGGACCTGACGCGACGGCCGCATGCGACCAGAATCGCCTGCGAGGTGGTTGTGATGGATCGCGAGACTGCCCGGAACGAGTTGGTGCGTCTCCTGTCGTGGTTGCGCGCGGAACGTGGCGACCCCGTGGTCGACAACGCTCTGTACCCCCGGCGCCGGTGGTCCGACCCGCAGGTCCGCCGGGACCTGTGGCGGCGAGCCAGCGCGGCGGCGGGGGAGACGAGCCTCGCCTGGTGGGAGGTGCGCATGTGGGGGCACCTGCACGGTCTCACCGGCGGGTTCCGCTGGAGCCGAGCGGAGGTGCGGCGTCGCCTCGGGGTGGGGCGGGCGGCGGCGGAGGCGGGAGTCCAGCGCGTGACCCACGTGGTGGCCGACAGCCTGGTCGCGCATCCCCCACGGCGGCAGCGGGCCCAGCGCCAGGCGATGACGCGTGGCGACTGGGAGGACGCGGCCGCGGTCACCCTGGGTCGGTCCATCGTGGAACACCACCCCCACCGGGAGGAGATCGCCTACGCCCTGTATGACCACGGGCAGGTGCCCCACAGCGTCCCGCACACCCACCGCAGGGTCCCGGCGGGAACACGCCCCCGCAAGCGCAACCTCAAGACCACGCGATACGCGCCCACGGCCCGCACCGCGCTGCGCCGGGCGGCAATCGAGGCCCGCCACCGGAGCGACGTCCGTGGTAACCGGGGCGCCGGTGCGGTCTTCCCGCTGTGGGCCACCTATCCGCTGTGGGAACGGGTCGAGGGTCGCACGTCCGGACTCACCGAGACGCTGACCGAGCTCCGCGGGTTGGGCCTGTCCGGGGACCGGGACCGGACCGCGGCCCTGCTCGCCGAGGGCCACCACCACATGGTGCGCGGCGACGTGGACCAGGAGACGGTGAACAGTTTCCTGCTGTTGGAGGCGACGATCCTCGGCCAGCACGCCAACATCGGGTCGGCGGCGGTACTGGAGATCCTGGAGCTCAGCCTGGACGTCGGGGACCCGCGCCGGGTCCACGCCGCACAGGCGCGTGAGCACATCCTGGAACGGCACCACTACTGGCGGGCCGCCCAGATCTGGTCTCAGCGGGTGTGGGACCGGTTGCGCGACCCACGGATCCGGTGGGCCAGCACCGACGAGCACCACGTGGCGGTCGCCCGGGCACTGGAACGCCGCGCCTCACTCGCGGCGAAGGTCGCCAGCGTGGTCCCCGCCCGGCGGATGCCCGACCTTCCGGCCCTGGCACGCCGCGTCGACCGCGCGGCCGACCAGGTTCGCGATCCGGACCGGGCCCGGGAGTGGCGCGTCATCGCCCAGAGACGCGCCCTGCAGGCACGGTGGGGCACCAAGAACCGCGATCGGCTCCTTGGGTTGCCCGCCCGTTGGGACGACGACGAGCTCACGGTGCTGGAGGAGATCGACGTGACCGCGGCGCGGCTGGGCGATTCGGCGACCTCCATGAGCTGGAACAACCAGAAGCTCGGAGTGCTGTTGAACGCGGACCGCCCCCAGGAGTTCCTCCGGGCGGCCCGTGGGTTCGTTCCCGCGCTCGCCTCCGAGGGAGGAACCCGCCCCGCGCAGGTCCAGGCGGCGCGCAGCACGGTGGAGCTCGCGCGCCGGCGCCGGTCCCACGGCTGGCGCGCCGTTCGCGACGACCTGGGGGAACTCGCGGTACGACTACCGGAGGACACCGACGAGACCCTGCGTAACCCCTACGCCATCCCGTGGGAGCTGGTCGTGAACGGGATCGCGATCGGGTGATTTCTGCCGGTTTTGGCAATGACGCGTGCAGCGTCGCTTCGTGTGACGGAAGTTCTCGGAGACTGTTCCTGTCCGGAAGGAGAACTTCTCCCTTGCCGACGCATCAGAAGAAAGCAGACTTCATTCGTGCCCCGGAGAGGAGGGAGGCCGAGGGAAGGGTGAGCCCCCGTCCCGGCCGAAATCCATGGAACCCGACAACTGAGACCGGCCCCCGGAACCGACGCGGGAGGGCGTCACCGTCCTCCCGCTGCCGTCGACTCCCTTCAGTTCCACCGCGCCCCGTACCCGAACCCGGTGCGCAGGGTGTGAAAGTCCAGGTGGATCTCGCCGGCGGTGTCCGGCCGCACCATGGCGGTGTCGTCCGCGTACTCCTCGACCACACCGCGCGGCAGGCCCGGGATCTGCCACACCTGGTACGGCTCCTGCCCCCGGTCGAACCGCAACCGCAGGTCGAAGGCGTCACACCGACGCAGGGGGTAGTAGACGTACCGCGGGTGCATCGTCTGGCCTTGCGGGATCCGTACGGCGACGCTGAGCGTGTGCCGCTCCCCGTAGCCCAACGGCCGCGGGAGGCGGATGTAGTGCTGGAAGTAGCTGTCGGTCGGCTGGCGGCGTAGCACCTCCGACCCCCCGAACAGGACGCGCAACTGAAGGCCGTGGGAGTCGCCGCCATAGGACCTGGGAACACGGCCCGACACCAGGACCTCCTCCAGGCCCTCGATGGTGGAAACGATCTCGCGGTCCTCCAGCGCCTCGGGAGTGTCCCCGTCCAGGCACAGCGTGGTGCGCAGCGAGGCGAGGTACCAACCCCCCGGCGCGTAGTTGCCCCGACTCGTCGGCGTCGCGGCGGGTAGATCGGACACGATCCGGTCCACGGCGTCGTCGACTCGGCGGTGTACGGTCCGGATGCTCACGCCGCCCAACTGGTCCGCGGCCCACTCCATCCGGCGTTCCAGTGTGGGGAACCGGGCCGCCGGGTGCGCGCCGAACGCGGCGAGGAACGCCAGTCGTAGATCCTCGGGCAGGTCCTGCGCCCAGGCTTCCAACGCCGAGGCGACCGCCCCCTGCGTCTCGGCTCGGGACGCGGACTCGCGTACGCCGGCCAATGCCTTCAGTTCGTCCCCCAGACGATTCTTCAGGTCGGTGGCGTGGATCCCGCGCCCCGGTCGGAGGCGCTTCATTTCGGTCCTGAGATCGTCCATCGTGCCCCCTGGTGTGTGGAGGCCCGCTCGGTGAACCCGTCCGCGAGCGAGGTGCCTTCCACTGTCCCTTGTTTGTCATTATGGCAACTCTGTGTCAATCCCGTTCGGAATTGAGGCGGCGGTGTCCTGTCATGCCCGGTTCACCGCGTTTAGGATTCCTTGTGGTGAGTCACCTGGTGGCGCGGTGGTGCCGGTGTCTCGACGCTGTGGGGTTCCCCCCTGACTGCCACGCTTGTCGGTGTCACAGCGGAAATCCACCGCGCCATCAGGCTTCCCCGGAGATGGGTTGCCTCATAGGGGACCCACGGTGTCCATCCGCGCGGGGACGACTCTGTCTATCTGCGCGGGGAAGACTTCACAGTGGTCATGACAAGCGTGACGTCGTTTCCCCGTGTCCGGGGATGACCCCACCGGGGGAGACGAGCGCCGGCGGTAGGTGGTCCGCGGCCGCTCTGTCCAACAGGACCAGAGTTCGCACACGTCCGCGGGCCCCTGCCGCCGGAACCTGCACCTCGCCCGCTGGCTTCACGGCCAGGTTGACCGCGGCGGCCTTCTCCGCTCCCGAGGCGAGCAGCCACACGTCGTGCGCGCGCCGGATCGCGGACAGGGTCAGACTGATCCGCGTGGGGGGTGGTTTGGGTGCCCCTCGCACAGCCACGACGGACCGGGTTTCCTCATACAGGGCCGGTTGTCCGGGGAACAGCGACGCCACGTGGGTGTCGGGGCCGACACCCAACAGGCAGACGTCGAAGCTGGGCACGCCGCCCTTGTCCTCCGCCCGGGTCGCCGCCGCGAGACTCGTGGCGTAGCGCGCGGCAGCGCCCTCGGGGTCGTCGCCGTCCGGGCCGTCGGAGGCCGGCATGGCGTGCACCCGCTCGGGGTCGACGTCGACGTGGTCCAGCAGCGCGGCACGCGCCTGGGTTTCGTTCCGGTCCGGATCACCCTTCGGCAGGAAACGCTCGTCTCCCCACCACAGGTCCAGCCGCCGCCAGTCCACCGCGTCCCGCGCCGGCGCTTCGGCCAGCTCACGCAGGACCGCGGTCCCGATCCCGCCGCCGGTGAGCACGACGGACGCGGAGCCCCGCGCGTTCTGCGTGTCGACCAGCCGGGTGACCAGACGCGCCGCGACCGCCTTCGCCAGGAGCTGGGCGTCGGGATGCACCACGACACTCACCGGACTCACGACGTGGCCCCCTCGGCGAACATCACACCGACCGAACGCGCGCTGTCGTGGTACACCTCGTCGGCGTCCAGCCGCCGCAACTCCTCGGCCAACGCCTCGGTCGACCCCCGGCGGGGGAGCGCGACGCGCTGGTCGGGGCGTCCCGTTCGGGACAGGGTCGCGACCCGACCATCGGGGCGCGACACCGAGATCTCCTCCGACTCGGTGATCAGCCGGACACCGGTGATCGCCGGGCCCGAGGAGATCGTGCGCCGTACCGGGATCTCGAGCTGGTCCGCGAGCCAGGCGGCCAGGAGGTCGGCGCTGGGGAAGTCCTCCTCCGCTTCGACCTCCGCGTCGGTGACCCAACCACAGGGCCGGTCCATCGTGGACGCCAGCAGGGACCGCCACGGCGTGATCCTGGTCCAGGTGAGGTCGGTGTCGCCGGGGTGGTAGTGCGCGACCCGGTCCAGTAGGTCCCGCACCGAGGAGTCGGCCCGCTGCGCGTCGGTGATCCGACGCTGCGCGAGCCGCCCCAACGGGTCGGTCGAGGGGTCGCTGGGGCCGACGCCGGGCCACCACACCACGATCGGGGCGTCCGGAGCCAACAACGGCGTGACGACCGAGTCCGGGTGGTCACCCAGTTCGCCGTACAGACGCAGCAGCAGGACCTCGCCCGGGCCGGCGATCCCCGGTGGACGGATCTCCGCGTCCAGGCGGGACTCCTCGTCCGGGTCGCGGCGGATCAGCACGAGGATCCGGCTGGGGTGTTCCCGCGCGGCCTCGGTCGCCGCTCGCACCGCGTCGTAGTGGTCCGCTTCGCCGGTCGCGATGACCAGCGTGAGCACCATGTTGTGCGCTCCGCCGATGGTGCGCTGTTCCTTGCTGAGCTCCTCCACGATCTGCGCGGTCGTGGTGTAGGGCAGGTAGAGCGTCATGGGGTCCCCCTCCCGTGGCTCGTCACGGTCGCCGCCACGACCGCCCCTCGCGTTCCAACAGCTCGTGCCCGGACCGTGGCCCCCACCCACCGGGCGCGTAGGGCTCCGGTGCGCCGGACTCGGCCCAGTGGCGTTCGATGGGATCCAGGATCTGCCAGGACAGGTCCACCTCCCGTTGTCCGGGGAACAACGGTGGGTCACCGACCAGCACGTCGAGAATCAGTCGTTCGTAGGCCTCGGGGCTGTCCTCGTTGAAGGAACGCCCGTAGGTGAAGTCCATGCTGACGTCGCGCACCTCCATGGCCGCCCCCGGGACCTTCGACCCGAAGCGCAGGGTCACTCCCTCGTCGGGCTGGATCCGAAGCACCAGCGCGTTGGCCCCCAACTGCGCGACGTCGCTGGTCGGGAAGAAGGCGTGCGGGGCGCGGTGGAACAGGAGCCCCACCTCGGTGACCCGCCGCCCGAGACGCTTGCCGGTACGCAGGTAGAACGGGACGCCGCCCCAGCGGCGGGTGTCGACCGTGAGCCGCGCCGCGGCGTAGGTCTCCGTCGTGGAGTCGGGGCTGATCCCGTCCTCCTGGGCGTAGCCCCGGACGGGAGCGCCGCCCTGCCAACCCTCGGTGTACTGGCCGCGCGCGGTCGCAGTCGACAGGTCGGCCGGCAGGGTCACCGCCGACAGCACCTTCTCCTTCTCCGCGCGGATGGCGTCGGAGGTGAAGGACACGGGCTCCTCCATCGCGACGAGCGCGAGGAGCTGCAACAGGTGGTTCTGCAGGACGTCACGGGCGGCGCCGATGCCGTCGTAGTACCCGGCACGGCCACCGACCCCGATGTCCTCGGCCATGGTGATCTGCACGTGGTCGACGTAGCCACGGTTCCAGATCGGCTCGAAGAGCGTGTTGGCGAACCGCAGCGCCATGATGTTCTGAACGGTTTCCTTGCCCAGATAGTGGTCGATCCGGAAGACCGACTCCGGGGGGAACACCTCGTCGACCTTCGCGTTGAGCTCACGCGCGCTCTGGAGGTCGTGGCCGAAGGGCTTCTCCACCACGACCCGCCGCCAGGCGTCGCCCGAGGACTCCGCGAGACCGCTGCGCTTGATCTGGCCGATGACCGTAGGGAACAGGGCCGGCGGCAGCGACAGGTAGAAGGCGTAGTTGCCGCCCGTCCCCCGCTTGGCGTCCAGGTCACGCACGGTCGCGGCGAGCTGGTCGAAGGCCTCGTCGTCGTCCAGCTCCCCCGACACGAACCGGATGCCCTCGCTGAGCTGCGCCCACACGTCCTCGCGGAACGGGGTTCGGGCGTGGCGGCGCACCGCGTCGTGTGCGACGGCCGCGAAGTCCTGGTCCTCCCAGTCCCGGCGGGCGAACCCGACCAGTCCGAACCCCGGGGGCAGCAGTCCACGGCTGGCAAGGTCGTAGATGGCCGGAAGCAGTTTGCCGCGGGCCAGGTCCCCGGTGACGCCGAACATCACCAACACGCACGGGCCCGCGACTCGGGGCAGGCGCCGATCCCGCGCGTCACGCAGCGGGTTCGGCACGGCGCCCGGCATCACCGGTTCCTTCACCTTCAACCCCATCCCTGTTCTCCGCCAGACCGCGTGGGCGCGGCCGTGACTGACTATGCCGTGGATTCCAGCGCCGCGAGAAGCTCGGCCATTCCCTCCACCCGATCCCGCAGGTGGACCCGCACCACCGGCCGGTCCCGTTCGGCGAGCGCGCCGAAGTCGCCCAACGCCTGGGCCATCTGCAGCCGCGCGAATCCGAAGCCACGCCCCGGAATCGCGAGGTCCTCATCTGTATCCCCGGTGACCTGCAAGAAGACACCGTTCTGCGGGCCGCCCTTGTGGTACTGGCCGGTGGAGTGCAGGAAACGGGGGCCCCAACCGAAGGTGACGGGGTGGACGCCGCGTTCCGCCAACGCCGGACGCAGCCGGCGCGCGGCGACGTCGCGTCCCCGGTCGAGGTAGGCCATCACCGCGAGGTAGCCCCCCTCTTGAGGGAGCGCCGCGAGCGACCGCAGGACGCCGCTCAGGTCACCGAGGTCGTGCGGGACCGCCTCGGTGAACGCCCGCGAGGCGTACACCTCGACCGCGCCCGCGACGAGCAGGGGATCGCCCGTGGGGAGGGGAGCGTCGCCGGCGGACTCCAGCAGCCGGGTCGTGTTGTTCTTGGACTCCGCCACGTTGGGCTGGTCGAAGGGGTCCACACCCAGGACGCGCCCAGCGATCGCGGTCGCGTACTCCCACGCCAAGAACTGGGCTCCCAGCGGACCGGTGACCACTGTGTCGCTCTCCGGCGCCGGCACGCCCGGTGTTCCGAAGCTGACCAGGTGCCGGTCGCCACCGGGGGAGTACCCCGGCGCGTCCTCGTCCTCGACCACGACCGGCAACAGCCCGCGGCCGTCCTTGCCGGTCGACTCCGCGAGGAGTTGTTCGATCCAGTCGCCCAGACCGTGCGGTGCCACCCCTGCCAGCGCGACCTTGTCCCGGCCCGCGTGGTCGCCGGCCCGGGCCGACGCCCCCAGCGCGGCGCCCAGCAGCAGTGCCGGGTTCTTGGCGACGTCGTTGGACCGCAACGACGGTTGCAGGGCCGAGGCCTCGTCCAACAGGTGCTGCACCTCCACCCCCGCGAGTGCCGCCGGGACCAACCCGAAGGCGCTCAGCGCGCTGTAGCGGCCCCCCACGTGCGGGTCGGCCAGGAACACGGTGTAGCCGTGTGTCTCGGCGAGCTCCGCCAACGGCGACCCCGGATCGGTCACGCACACGATGCGTTCGGCGGGCGCGATGCCCGCGTCCCGGAACGCCTGCTCGGCCGCGCGCCGCTGGCTGTCGGTCTCGATCGTCCCGCCACTCTTGGAGGAGACGACCACCACGGTCCGCTCGAGGCCGTCGTCCAGCGCGCGGCGAACCTGCTGGGGGTCGGTGCTGTCCAGCACGATCAACGAGTGACCGCTGCTCTCGGCGATGACCTCCGGTGCCAGTGACGAACCCCCCATCCCGGCGAGGACGACACGGTCGATGCCGTCGGCGCGTTTGCGTTCCGCGAAGGGCAGGAGCCGAGGCAGCAGTGCCTGCGACGACGCGGGCAGATCCAGCCAGCCCAGCCGGATCGACGCCTCGTCCCGAGCCTCGGGGCCCCACAGGGTGTCGTCTAACGCGACCAACCGCTCGGGCACGTCGTCGGACACGAGCCGGTCCACGGCGTGCCGTACCGAATCCTCGGTGTCCATCGTGTGGACGACCGACAGTTCAGCGGCGTTGGACTCGATCACGGCACACCGTCCTCACTCACGAGATGGGACTATCCCGGCTGGCCACCCAGACGTTCGGCCACACCGTCCAGCAGGTCCTGCCAGGACTTCACGAACTTGTCCACGCCCTCGACCTCGAGGACGTTCTCGACGTCGGTGAAGTCCACACCCACGGTCGCCAGCGCGTCGATGTCGGCCTGCGCCTGTGCGTAGGTGCCGGCGATGGTGTCACCCTTGACCACCGCGTGGTCGGCGACGGCCTCCAGCGTGGCCTCCGGCATGGTGTTCACCGTGCCGCTGGCCACGAGCTCCGTCACGTAGCGCGTGTCCTCGAAGGCGGGGTCCTTCACGCCGGTGGACGCCCACAGCGGACGCTGCGGGTGCGCCCCGGCGGCGGCCAGCTCGTGCCACCGTCCCGTCGCGAAGGTCTCCTCGTAGGCCGCGTAGGCCAGACGCGCGTTGGCGATCGCCGCGCGGCCCCGGAGGTGCCGCGCGGCCTCGGAGCCCACCGCGTCCAGACGCTTGTCGGTCTCGGTGTCGACCCGGCTGACGAAGAACGACGCGACCGAGGCCATCGTCGACAGGTCCACGCCACGCTCACGCGCCTGCTCCAGACCCGTCATGAACGCATCCATCACCGAGCGGTAGCGGCTCAGCGAGAAGATCAGGGTGACGTTGACACTGATGCCCTCGGCGAGCGCCTGGGTGATGGCCGGCAGACCCTCGAGCGTCGCCGGGATCTTGATGAACAGGTTGGGCCGGTCCACCATCCACCACAGCGCGCGCGCCTCGGCCACCGTGCGTTCGGTGTCGTGCGCGAGCCGCGGGTCGACCTCGAGCGAGACCCGGCCGTCCTGGCCGCCCGTCGCCTCGTACACCGGGCGCAGAACGTCACACGCCGACCGGATGTCGTGCGTGGTGATCTCCCGGACCGCCTCGTCGACCGGCACACGGCGCAGCGCCAGGTCCCGCAGTTGGTCGTCGTAGGCGTCGCCCTGCTTGAGGGCGCCGGCGAAGATCGTGGGATTGGACGTGACGCCGACGACGTCGCGTTCGCGGACCAGCCACTCGAGGTTGCCGTTGCGTAGGCGTTCCCGGCTGATGTCGTCGAGCCAGACCGCGACTCCCGCCTCGGTCAACTCGTTCAGCGGACCAGACATGGTGCCCCCTTGGTCGATGTCGCTCACTCGTCGCCCAGGTCCTCGGCGCGCTCCGCGCTGCGCCGCGTCGCCTGCACGACCTGGTCCGCCGTGATACCGAACTCCTCATACAACGTCTCGTACGGAGCCGACGCGCCGAAGTGCTCCAGGCTCACCGTCTCTCCGGCCGGGCCGAGGAACTGGTGCCAGCCCAGGCCAACTCCCGCCTCCACGGACACCCGTACCCGAACCTTGGGCGGGAGTACCGTGCGACGGTAGGCCTCGTCCTGCTCGGCGAACCACTCGACACACGGCATGGACACCACGCGGGTGGGGGTGCCGTCGTTCTCCAGTCGCTCGCGCGCCTCGAGGGCGATCGCCACCTCACTACCGGTCGCGATGATGACGGCCTTGGGGGTACCGCCGGTGGCCTCGGCGAGGACGTAGCCGCCCTTGGCCGTGCCCTCGGCGCTGCCCAGGACCTCGCGGTCGAGGGTGGGGACGTTCTGTCGGGTGAGCGCCAAGCCGGCGGGCCGGTTGTCACGCTCTAGGACGGTCCGCCACGCCACCGCGGTCTCGTTGGCGTCCGCCGGACGGACCACGTCCAGGCCGGGGATCGCCCGCAGACTCCACAGGTGCTCGACCGGCTGGTGGGTCGGTCCGTCCTCACCGAGCCCGATGGAGTCGTGCGTCCACACGTAGGTGACGCCCAGGCCGATCAGGGCCGCGAGCCGCACGGCGGGGCGCATGTAGTCGCTGAAGACCAGGAACGTGCCGCCGTAGGGACGGGTCGGCCCGTGCAGGGCCATGCCGTTCATCAGAGCCCATGCCGTGCTCGCGGATGCCGAAGTGCAGGACCCGGCCGTAGGGGTCGCCGGAGAACTCCTTGGTGGAGCGACGCGCCGGCACGAAGGACGGCTGTCCCTTGGGCGTCGTGTTGTTGCTTCCGGCGAGGTCGGCGGAGCCACCCCACAGTTCCGGCAGCACGGGCGCGATCGCGGAGAGGATCTCGCCGGAGGCCTTGCGTGTGGCCATGCCCTTGGGGTCGGCGGGGAAACTCGGGATCGCCGACGCCCAGCCCTCGGGAAGCGCGCCCTGCTGGAGTCGGTCGTACAACGCGGCCCGCTCGCCGGCGTCGCGACGCCACGCGGCCAGCTGGGACTCCCACTCGTCGCGCCCGGCGCTGCCGCGGTCCAGCGCCTCGCGGGTGCGGGCCAGGACGGCGTCGGGGACGTCGAAGGTGGTGTCGGCGTCGAGGCCGAGGATGCGCTTGGTGGCCGCGACCTCGTCGGCGCCCAGGGCCGCGCCGTGGGAGGCACCGGTGTTCTGCTTGTTGGGCGCGGGCCAGCCGATGATGGTCCGCAGCCGAATGAAGGAGGGGCGCGCGGTCTCGGCGCGGGCCGCGCGCAGCGCCTGGTAGAGCTCGTTGACGTCCTCGTGGTATCCGCCGCGCGCCGTCCAGTCGACGTGCTGCACGTGCCAGCCGTAGGACTCGTAGCGGGCCGCGACGTCCTCGGAGAACGAGATGTCGGTGTCGTCCTCGATGGAGATGCGGTTGTCGTCGTAGATGACGACGAGGTTGCCCAGCTCCTGGTGGCCGGCGAGTGAGCTCGCCTCGTGGCTCACGCCTTCCTGCACGTCACCGTCGGAGCAGACGCAGTACACGAAGTGGTCGAACGGGCTGGTGCCGGCGGCGGCGTCGGGGTCGAACAGCCCGCGCTCACGCCGGGCGGCCATCGCCATGCCCACCGCGTTCGCGATGCCCTGCCCCAGCGGCCCGGTCGTGGTCTCGACACCGGCGGTGTGCCCGTGCTCGGGATGGCCGGGGGTACGGCTGCCCCACTGGCGCAGCCGCTTGAGCTCGTCCAGGCTGAGGTCATAGCCGGAGAGGTAGAGCTGCACGTACTGCGTCAGGCTGGAGTGACCCGCGGAGAGGACGAACCGGTCCCGACCCGGCCAGTCCGGCCTCGCGGGGTCGTGCCGCATGATCCGCTGGTAGAGCAGGTAGGCGGCGGGAGCGAGGCTCATGGCGGTGCCGGGGTGCCCGTTACCCGCCTGCTGAACCGCATCCATCGCCAGAGCCCGGGCCACGTCGACGGCGCGCTGGTCCGTTTCCGACCACTGAAGTTCTTCTGACGGCTGGGCGGGGCCAGTGTTCACTGGGCAGGCTCCATCCTTCGAGTTATTCCGAGCGTGCGCTCCACGGGAACGCGAACCGGGGCCACCCCCCGGGGGATACGGTGCGTCAAACGCGCCGCCACAAGGGGCGACCGCCACGACACCGGTCACTCCGAGCTTATCGCGCACGTGCGCGACAGCGACCACCACTCGACGTCTCGACGCTGGACAACGGCGGACGTCGTGACTCCGTCCTAGAAGTCGCCGTCGGCGACCTGGAGCACCGTCAGTCCGATGTTCCGCCACATGGCGACCACCCCGTCGCGGTCGTCGAGGACACACAGCACGTCGTGGTGGTCCCGGATGTGGCGGTCGTACAGCTCCCGCTTCACCACGTGATCCCGCCGTCGGTCCCCCTCCGACCGCATGTGCAGCTCACCGTCCACCCCGACATGCTCGGCCAGCCACTCCCGCGTCGCGGCCGCGCACTCGTCACTGCGACCCGTGACGTACACGACCTCCAACCCCGACTTCGCGAGGCGTCGGACGACGTCCACCACCGGTGCGTTCGGCGTGTCCTCCCCGACCCGGTGCCACTGATACGGCCCCCGAGCGTCGGCGCCGGTACGCAGCGCGAGGGTTCCGTCGATGTCGACGAGGATGGTCCTGCTCACTGAGTTCCTCCATAGGGGGAGACCGTCGCCTGAAGTCCGATCTCACCCTATGGGCGGGTTTGTGAGGGGTGTGGGCGCCCTTCGATGTGTGGGCCTCCCGTGTCGATGGGGGCTCACTACCGACGTGGGGCCGGTGCGCCCGGTGTGACTCGGTCGATCACTGTCCGGGTCCGCGTTCTCCGCGTCGCCGGAAGTCAACGTGGTGGGATCCCGAACGAAAAGAATACGCTTGTTGCAGGAATAACTGCAACAAGCGTATTCTCATGTCCATGAGCGAACCGACCGAAGCCGAGCTGGACTTCGTTGATGAGGTCGCGGTCTTCTTCGAACGCGAAGGGATGCCACTGATCGCTGGGAGAGTGATCGGATGGCTGCTGATCAGTGATCCTCCTGAGCAAAGCCCGGCCCAGCTCGAAGCGAATCTTCGAGTCAGCCGCAGTTCGATCAGTTCCGCGACCCGGCTGCTTACGCCGAGCGGACTGGTGGAGTCAGTCCGCGTGAGGGGCGATCGTCGGCAGTACTTCCGTATAGCCCCCGATGGTTGGAGCCGCATGCTGGAGCGCCGCTACGCCCAGGCGACGTCCTTCCGCCAGGTGATGGAGAACGGACTTCGGATCCTGGAAGGCGAAGGAGCCTCCCCCAAGCGCCGTGAACGCCTGGACAACGTCCGTGACCTCTACACCTTTCTCGAGGAGGAGCTCCCGGCCCTCCTGCGGCGTTGGAAGGAGTCCTGATGGAAGAGCGGACCACGCGCCAGCGCGACCCCTTCAGCCGGGTCACCATCGACTGTCCCGAAGGCCCCCTGAGCGTTATCGCCGAGGGTCGGACAGGTCCTCCGGTCCTACTGCTCAGCGGTGCGGGACAGGACAACGCCATGCTGAGCTGGCGACACCTCATCCCCTTCCTGGCGCAAGATCACCGGGTCATCGCGCTCGATTGGCCCAAGCAGGGAAACAGCAAGCCCTGGAACGGAACCGCTGACCATCCGGTCATGCTTGACGTCATCACCCGCGCGCTGGACCACTTCGGCCTCGAGCGAGTGGCGATCGTCGGTATGTCGCAGGGTGGCGCACTCACCCTCGCCTACGCGATCGACCATCCCGACCGGGTGGAGCGCATCGTCGCGATCGCGCCCGGTGGCATCATCTCGTTCCCTCCAGTGGTGCACCAGCTCCTTTGGATGGCGGCCCGCAGTCGATTCCTCAACACGACCGTGCCCTCATGGATGTTTCGCGGGCGAAAGCAGGTCGCGCGCTTCCTCCGAGGGGCGCTCTTCGCGGGCCCGGTCGAGGACTTCGAGGAGATCGTGGACGAGGTCTTGGACGAGATGAGGACGGGAACCAGCACCTCGGACTGGCAGTCCACCTCCATCGGCTTCTGGCGGATGAAAGTGGACTTGAGGCCACGCTTGGGGGAGATCACCTGCCCCACGTTGTTCATCCAGGGCGACAAGGATGTCGGAGTGCGTCCACATCACACCATCGCCGCCGCGAATCGCGTTCCACGGGCGCGTCTGGAGATGCTGAAGGGCCACGGCCACTGGCCCAATCGGCAGTCGCCCGAGAGAGTCAATACGCTCATCCGCGACTTCCTGCGGGACTGAGCTGCCCACGACGCCACGGCCACTTACCTATGGAGCGGTGGTATCTCCCCGGCCGGTTTCGCCTCGCCTCCCGGGACAGCGCATGTTTCCCACGGTCACGCAACGGGAGCGAAGGCTGGACCCGGCCGGCGGCGGCGAGCCGGCCTGACCCATCGAGTCGAGGCCCCCACCGATCCGGCTCCACCAGGTGACTTCTCTCACCGCAGGTCATGCCGGCAACGGGGGGTGGATCGGGGGTTGGCGCGGACCTGTACTACAGTTTGTCGTTGATTGGTCCTCGCGCTGGGGGTGGCCACTGCCGCGGCGAGTTCCAGGACCCGTGGTGGCGAGCGGAATGGTTCATCGGATGGCGGTTACAGATCAGGCGCGGCCTCGCGGCGGGGGTCCGAACTCCTTCGGGGCCTACGTGCGTTCGTATGTGGCGCTGTCGAAGCCTCGAGTGATCGAGCTGTTGCTCATCACCACGATTCCCGTGATGTTCCTGGCGGCCGGTGGTGTGCCGCCGTTGCTCACCGCGGTCGCCACGCTGATCTTCGGGACGCTCTCCGCCGCCAGCGCCAACGCGATCAACTGCTACATCGATCGCGACATCGACGCGGAGATGCGTCGAACACGGCGCCGGCCGATGGCGATGGCCCAGGTGACCCCCCGTGGTGCGCTGTTCTACGGCGTGTTCCTGGGCATCCTGTCCACCCTCGGCTTCGCCGCGACGGTCAACCTGCTCGCCGCCGGGCTGTCGCTGTTCGCCATCCTGTTCTACCTGTTCGTGTACTCGCTGCTGCTCAAGCGGCGTACGGCGCAGAACGTGGTATGGGGCGGCATCGCCGGGTGCATGCCCGTCCTGATCGGGTGGGCGGCGATCACCGGCGAGCTCGCGCTGGCGCCGTTCGTGCTGTTCCTCGTGGTGTTCTTCTGGACGCCGCCGCACACCTGGGCCCTGGCCATGCGCTACAAGGAGGACTACGCGGCGGCGAAGGTCCCCATGCTTCCCGTGGTCGCCACGGAGAAGCGGGTGCTGGTCGAGTGCGTCATCTACAGCTGGGTCACCGTGGCGTGCTCCGTCGCGCTGTGGCCGGTCGCCAACACCACCGTCTTCTACCCCGTGGTCGCGGCCGCGCTCGGCGTCATCCTGTTGTGGCAGGCGCACCGGCTGCTCGCGCAGGCGCGGAGGGGAGTCACCGGGCCGCAGTTGCGGACGATGGGGTTCTTCCACCTGTCCAACGCCTACCTCGCGCTGCTTTTCACCGCGGTGACCATCGATCCGCTGCTCGCCGGCTGGATGCGCTGAGGCGCGACCTCGGCGGCGCGCCCCAGCGTGCGGTCATTGCTGGCCGCCCGCCGTCACCACTCCGGGCCGGTCGTCCTGTAGTGGGGTGATCCCGGGCCCTGCTCGGGAGGCGCCCCGGGAAGTCCCACGTAGGCGACACCGACCCGCACGGTGAAGTGGAAGCTCTTCGTCGCCCCCTGCACGATGACGGTGTACTCGTAGTCGTCGTGGTGCACCACGGTCCGTGACTTGGGGCTCATGGGGTGCTGAGGGCGGTGGTTGTTCGCCAGGTGCCACGCGGCCTGCCGCGCCTCCTCCTCGCTCGCGTAGGTCGTCCCGAGCGACGGGTCGTAGATCTTGCGCCCCTGCTGCTGCTTGTTGGTCTCCTCCTCGATGAGGACGATCCACCGTGGCTCCGCCATCCGCCAACTCCCCGTCGTTTCCGTGTGCCGTGGTCCGGACACTCCCCGACGTTACTGTGCGCGGATATGTGGGGCCTAGTCGCCGTTGGAGGCCGACTTGTGCCGCCGTATGCGCCACCGGCGGACGAACCGCTCCACGTCGACGGGAACGAGGTTCAGCGGTGGTCCCTCGGGCGGCCGCATGTTCATTTCCCGGATGCGACGGTTGATCTCGGTGAGGATCTGGCGCACCTCGGCCTCGGAGGAGGCGTCAGCGGCGTCGGCCAGTGCCTGCTCGGCGGCCTTGCGCAGCGCCAGGGTGGGGGGAAGGTAGCTCAGCCCCTCGGCACGCATCTTCTTCTTGACCCACCACAGGTCGTCCCGGGGCCGGTCGATGTCCTGGATCGGCAGCCCCGTCCCGGGTACGTCGTCGAACTCGCCGCGTTCCACCGCCTCGCGGATCTGCTTCTCCACCCAGGACTCGAACGGTTCGCCGGTCGGCTTTCGTTCGACCATCGCCACCCCCGGTCCTCCGGTCCCTCGGCCACGCCACCCGGCGGTTCGGCGGCCATGCCTTCAGTCTATGAGGCACGTCACCGCAGCTCTCGAGGTGTCCGAAGACGGCCAGCGACGCACTCATCGGCGGGTATGACGCCGATTGCGCGCATTGGTGATGGTGTGGGCGACGTGCCGACTCGAAAGATCGATCGGGCTCAAGCTAGGCTCTGATGCCATGCCCGGTCTCGATACCAAAGCCATCCTCGAAGGACGCCGACCCGGCCGGCACTCCGTCGGCCTGATCATCGGCATCGGCGTCAGCGTGCTGTGCATGCTGCTGGTGTTCGGCTACTTCCTGCTGATGGGCGTGCTTGGGGCAGGCGCAGCCGGGGCCTTTGGTTTCGTGATCAGCCTCGCCGCCGCCGTCATCCCGGTGTCGATCATCATCCCGCTCATTCTGCTCCTGGACCGCTTGGAACCCGAGCCGCCGCGGATGCTGGTGTTCTCGTTCCTGTGGGGTGCCGGGGTGGCCGTCCTGGCGGCGCTCATCCTCAACACGGTGGGCGGGATGTACTACGCGGTGCCCACGTTCGGTGCCGGCGGGGAGTACTTCACCGCCACGGTGATCGCGCCGGTCGTGGAGGAGAGCATGAAGGGGCTGGTGCTCCTGCTCTTCCTGTGGCGGCGTCGTAACGAGCTGAACTCCCTCACCGACGGCATCATCTACGCCGGTATGGTCGCGGCGGGCTTCGCCTTCACCGAGAACGTGTCCTACTTCCTGACCTCGTTCTTCGAGGGCGGCTTCGGTGGTTTCGCGTTCGTCTTCGTCCTGCGCGGCCTCGTCTCACCGCTGGGACACCCCATCTACACGGCGATGATCGGGATCGGGGTGGCCTACGTCGCCCTCAATCGGGGGCCCGGGCGGTGGGTCGCGCTGTTCTTCGGCTGGGTGGCGGCGGTGCTGCTGCACGGACTGTGGAACGGGTCCACCGCGTTCGGCTTCGGCGGCTGGGCGGTGGCCTACTTCCTGATCTTCCTGGTCCTGATCGGGATCATCGTGATCGCGGTCGTGGACCGGCGGCGCGTCATCGCGGCCATCGCCTACTACCTTCCGCCCTACACCAACACGGGGCTCGTGACGGCCCAGGACATCCGGATGTTGAGCACCATGGGGGGCCGGAAGCTGGCCCGTCGGTGGGCACAGTCGACCGGTGGCCGGGGCGGGTACAAGGCGATGGAGGACTACCAGCTCGCCGCCACCGAGCTCGCGCTGATGCACATGGAGTGGGACCGGGGGATCGCCCGCCCCGACTGGCAGGCCCGGCGGGACTCCCTCCTGGCGCTGATGCACGTGGCCCGGGAGGCCTTCCTTGGCCACGTGCGCCAACCCGTGGCACCCACGTGGGCGGGCTCGGCGACCGACTCCGGGTTCATGCGGCGTGGCAACTTCCAACACATCATCGACCAGGCGCGCGCTCAGCAGCAGCAGCGGCCTAGCGGCCCGCCGCCGCAGCCCGGGGGCTCCCAGCAGGGGTGGTGACCTCGACGCGTTCCGCGGTGCCGAAGTACACGCGGAGGATGAGCACCCAGGTGACGACTGAGCCCAGGACGTGGGCGACCACGAGGCCCTCCGGGAGCTGCAGGGCGTACTGGGTGTAGCCGATCGCGCCCTGGGCCGCCACGGCGGCGACGAGGACGATCGCGTAGCGCCGCAGGTCCCGCGGGGCGCCGCTGCGCAGGAAGTTGACGAGGAGGGTGACGGCCCCCAGCGCCGTCGCCCATCCCAGGACGGCGTGCACCCGCGTGACCGTGGGGAGGTCGAAGCCCCACCGTGGCGCCTCGAGGTCACCGCCCAGAGGGCCGGTGCCGGTGGTGACGACGCCGGCCGCGAGCAGCAGGAACCCCACGACGGCCAACCCGGCAGCGAGCCGCCGCTGCCCCTCGTCGACCCGGGGGCGCAACTCGCCTCGGGGTTCGCGCAAGCGCAGGTAGAGGGCGACCGTCACCACGAGCATGACCATCGACAGCATGAAGTGCGTGCCCACGGAGGCGGGGTGCAACCGGGTCCACACGGTGATCCCACCGACGACCCCCTGTCCGAGCACCCCGAGGGGGATGACCACGGCCATCCGCATCAGATCCGGGCGTCCGTGCCGGCCGTACCTGCGCCACAGCGCCACGACGACGATCACACCGACCGCCAGGACGAGGAAGGTCAACATCCGGTTGCCGAACTCGATCGCCTCGTTGAGTACGGGGTGGTGGTCACCACCCGACGGAACGAAGCTGTCCGGAGTGCAACGCGGCCACTCCGAGCATCCGAGCCCGGACTGGGTCACCCGCACCGTCGCCCCCGTGACCGCGATCCCCGCGTTGACGGCGACGTTCCCCAACGCCCACCAACGCAACGACGCGTCACTCGGCTCCCAGATGGTGCGAGCGAGCAACACCAACGCGATCACACCCGCGACGGCGAAACCGACCTGCCATCCCCAGATAGGGACACCGAGCATGTCCGCGGCCAGCACGGTCTGGGGTTCAGTGGAGAAGCCTGGCATACGACACAGCGTAGTAGGGCGCGCTGGTTCCCCTGTTCGGGGGCGGCGAATAGGGCTTGACCTGCGGTGTGAACCGGTTGCGGCGTGACGCCCGGCTGAGCCGGTTACTCGAGGTCGCAGACCTCGTCGGCGGTCTGCGCCTCGGGGGAGAGTTCGGCATGGGTGAATCCCCACGGTTCGCCGATCTCGGCGAGGCGCCCGTCGGCACGCATGTCGTCCACGACCTCGTTCACGGCTCGCCGTAGGTCGCCCTCGTCTGTTGGGAAGGTGAATCCCGAGTAGCTGCGCGGGCTTCTCGGGAAGGGGTCCGTGGTCTCCATCGAGTCGGCGTTGTCCAGTTGCTCGTCTTCGGCTTGATCGCTCAGCCACCACCGCAGGCGCACCGACTCCTCCGCGTATCCGTCGATCTCGCCCTCGGCCAACATTTCCGGAGCCTCGTCGATGGGTGCACGCACGGCTTGCTCCCTGTCCACCTCGACGTGCGCGGCGTCCCCCGGAGACCGGGAGATGCCGGTGATGAGGTCCCCGTCGTCAAAATCGGAGAAGTCCACGATTCCCTGCGGGGTCCGGGCCTCGACAAGGAACGAGCCGAGGTTCTCCGTCACTGGGTTTCCTGGTTGAGTGTCCTCGCAGGCGGTATGGAGTTCGTTCGGGATAACCAGGATGTCGAGATCATCGGTGTTTATGTGATCGGGGCTGTGGGCCAACGAACGCTCCACCAGTTCGATCTCGCCCGCGCCGAGTTCGGTGAACACCTCGTCCGCGAGTTCGGGAAAGAATCCCCTGGGGGCGCTCTCGAGATCAAGGGAATAGGGTTCCCGCTGCGGCATGCCGATCCGCACCGTCCCACCGTCTTCGATTCGTTCCAGCGCTGAGTCGACCTCCTCGTCGTCACCCTCGGGAGACGCAAAAGGTGTGGGGGATTCCGAAGGGGTATTCGGCGACGGCGACGCGCTCTGTTCCGCGCGCACTTGCGCGTCATCGTGGTTCTGGACGTTGACGAGGGATACGCCGACCAGCAGGGCGACCGCGCCGGCACCCAGTACGAGGCCCGCGATGTGCCCGCTGCCTACGGACTTCGACAACCAAATCCTCCCAGGAGTGGGGGTGAACCCAGGACTCGTCCGAGGGCGACGCTACCAACGCGGCCCCAGCATCGACGGCCCAGAGACTGACCGCTCCCGGACATATGCGTGCGGATGGCGCCGAGCGGTGGGTCACCGCGCCGCTTCTCGGAGGGAGGCGGTGACACGGCGGGTGAGGAAGGTGCAGTTGCGTCCGCGTCGTTCGACCTCGCGCACGATGGTCCAGCCCTGAACGTCTTGGTAGTAGCGGACCAGGGCGGAGGAGAACGTTCCACGACGGACTTCTCCTCGCCCGGTCTGGCAGGCGTGGTCAAGTGCCCAGCGAGCGATGGTGTGCCCGAGGCGCTGGTTGTTGGGCGTGGTCCACGTGGAGGCGAGGAACACGGCAAGGATGGCACGCTCGGATTCGGTGAAGCCCCAGGGTGGGGACTCGTTGTAGACGCTGGTGCAGCCGAGCACCGTTGCGTCGTCGACGAGGACCCACATCGGAGTGTCGTCGCGGGTCTGGGCCGCGATGGCCTCGGCCGTATCGTCGGTGACGCGTAGGCCGTGTTCGCGCATCCACTCCATGCGAGCGGTGACCATGGCGGCCACTGCGGTCGCGTCGGCGGGTGTGGCTTCACGCATGCGGCTCCTCGATACAGCTCGCCCTCGGCTTTGGGAAGTGTGGGGTCCGTCCTCACTCGTGGATGGTGAGTTCACCGTCGTGCTGGGTGACGCGGTAGGTGTCGTGGGCGGGGCGGCCGGCGAGCTGCCAGTCGGTCCAGGTCTGCTCGGCGACCGCCCAGAGGTCGGTGTCGCCATAGGTGACGGTCGGGCTGGTCTCGGCGTCGTTGAGGGGGACGCGGGCCCAGGCGGAACCGTCCCGCTTCTGGAGTTGGAGGGCGCGTTCGGCGCCGTCGGTCCACATGACGCGTTGGACGTCGGGAAGGCGGGAGGCCAGGAGTATCCGGTAGGCGTAGTGGTCTTGGATGATGCCCGCGGTGAGGCGGGTGGGGCGCGTCGCGGTGGTGGGGGCGTAGTCCAGACGTTGCGCGCCGGTGGGGGCGTTGGGGAAGCGGGCCGGCATGAAGGACACCGTGTGGCGCGTGAAACTCCCCTCCAGCTTTCTACCGTTGAGGCGCAGCGCGACGGCGCCGGACTCGATGCCGAGGTCGATCGCGGCGAGGATCAGCCCGCCTTGGGCGAGCTGGTCGATCCACGCCGGCGGGATATAGGGAACGGAGCAGGTGGCGATGATCCGCTCGACCGGAGCGTCGAGTGCGAGTTGGCGTTGGCGGCCGTCGCCGGTGGCGAGGGTGGGGGTGTAGCCGGCGGCGTTGAGACGTTGGCGCGCGGCGTCGACGACCTCGGGCTGGACGTCGATTGAGTAGACGTTCTCGCTGCCGAGGCGTTCGCAGAGCAGGGCGGTGGTGTATCCGGTTCCGGTGCCGATCTCCAGGACCCGCGTCCCGTCGTGGACGTCGAGGCCGCGCAGCATCCCGGCCATCAGGCCGGGCGCGGTGGAGGAGGAGGTCGGGATCCCGACGGTCCCGCCGTCGAGGGCGGTCACCAGGGTTTCGTCGGCGTAGGCACCGGCAGGATCCTCGGCGGCGGTGTGACTCAGCCAGTTTCCGTTGCTGGGGGTGTACCAGCGGGGGACGAGGACATGGCGCGGCACCGCCGCGAACGCCGGCGCCCACGTCTCGTCGAGGACTCCGTTGGCGCGGAGCTGGGCGACTAGCCGGTCACGGTGGATCTGGTGGGGATCGGTCGTCACGGGGGTCCTTCCAGAAGTTCATCGACGATCGCTTCCACGATCGGTAGTCCTGTCTCATGCTGGATCCAATCCCACTGGCCAGCGGGGTTGACCTCGAGGAACACCCACTCACCATCGGGTTGCACGACGAAGTCCAGCGCGCCGAACCGCAGCCCCAACCGGGCCAGGAGGGCGTGCACGCCGTCGGCGACATTCTGGGGGACCGTCGTGGTCTCGTAGCGGAGTTTGCGGTAGTCCGACCGCCAATCGATGACGCCGGTGTCGCTGTCGGCGTGGACCGTGGCGGCGAGGAGTCGGTCACCGGCGACGGTGAGGCGGACCTCGTGGTCCTTGGGCACCCAGCCTTGGAACAGGTGCGCCGTGGCCTCAACCCCCTCCGCCATTATCAGCGACGGCCGTGAGCTGAAACTGCTGTACACCCAGCTCCTCGCTGACCCCGACCTCTGAATGTCGGGCCGCCCTGCCTGGGAGGGTGAGGGGCGGGGCGGCCCGGTGGCCCGCGCGCCGGGGGGCGCGCGGGACGTCAGTCGCCTTCCACGAGCAGCCTGTGCAGGCGTCGTTCCAGGGCGACGGTGCGGTCCAAGGGGAGGCGCAGATTGTCGTTGGCTGGGGAGGAGACCCATCCGTAGTCGGTGGCGATCATCAACAGGCTCCGCTCGCGCCTGCGGACAGTGACGACGCGCTGGGAGTAGCTGAGTTCGGTCACGATCTCGTCCCGCTGTAGCCGAGGCGAGTGGAACGCGAGGTTGCGCGCGGCGACTTCGGTCCACACGGCTGTCCGGCCTGGCGAGCTGGGGGAACGTCGATCGCGTGGGGATGTGGTCACCAGGCTCCTCCGCTTCGTTGAGCTGGAACCAGAAGAGGGAGGTGGGCGGTGACGGTGCAGTGATCGTGGTGGGTGATGGTGGTCCAGGTTTCCGCCATGGCGACGACCAACTGGAGTCCGTGCCCGTGCTCGGCGAGGGGGGCGGGGCGCCTGCCCCACGCCGGGGTGGACTGCGTGTCGTTGCCCTGATCGGTGACACTCACCAATGCTCGGGTGGGCTGGATTTCTGTGGTGACGGTGAAAGTTCCACCGAGATCTCCGCTTCGGGTGTGCAGCAGCGCGTTGGTCGCGAACTCCGACACCACCAGCACAGCCTCTTCGATCGCGTCGTCATCGACCCCGTGCTTGGCCAACTCTGTACGGACCCAGGCGCGGGCCAGCGCCACACTTCCTGGCAGGCCAGCGAACCTCTTCGTGGTCATGACGACACCCCCACCACGGGCAGCGGCCCGGTCGCGAGGATCGACGTCACTGTTGAGGGATGGCTGAGGGCGGTGCCACACGACCGGCACCACGCATGAGATGGGCGACGGAAGAGGTAGGGACGAACCCGCGAATGACGGCGACGTGCATCACGCGAAGCTGGGGGTACAAGAATCCCGTCATCGCGAGTTAGGGTTCTCGCTGGCATCAGTCCTCCTAAGACTGGTGTCCACGCCCCGGGGCAGTGCAAGCTGCCGCCGGGGTCTCGGGATGAGGTGACGTCATCGCCGGGTCACTCCGCAGATGCGAGACGCGTGCGGAGCCCCTCGGGAGACGGCGCCGTGAGGATCGATCCTCCGGAGACCGGAATCGCACACCATTCGCCAGGAACGTGATCTGGGCTCAGGGCGCGCCAAATCCGATAGGTGGCGAAGTCAGCCTGGAGCCGTTCCAGGGCGATGTCATCAGCCCAGGGCCCGTGAAGATCGTTACGGTCCATGGTCCGCGTCCACATGCGATCACCGTTTTCGCTATCGATCGGTGACCTGGACGCTACGCACTTCGATTTCCCTAATGAAGGGACAGGGCGTCAGGATTCACATTCCGTGCGGGTGGCGAATATGGACGACCCGGACGGGTTGTCCGGGTTCTATTCGGCAGGGGCAACGGCAGAAGCCATGACCTGCAAGGCTCCGGAGAGTCTCGTCTTCCGCGCAATCATGTCCGTGACAACCGATGCAGCGAATTTCTGGTGTCGGAACCATTCCGGGCTCAGATTATACGCCTCTGTGGCCACATTGACCGCTTCGTCCACCTTGCGGCGTTTGATTAAGGCGTGGGCGTCGTTGAGGCGATGGCGTGCCCAGGAAATCTTGTAAAGGTCCCCGCGGTGCACGTTTCGCGATGCGGAAAGCGCACGAGACGGCTCGTCGAGGGCGAT
The DNA here is from genome assembly GCF_018437505.1 of Spiractinospora alimapuensis. Taxonomy (NCBI): domain Bacteria; kingdom Bacillati; phylum Actinomycetota; class Actinomycetes; order Streptosporangiales; family Nocardiopsidaceae; genus Spiractinospora; species Spiractinospora alimapuensis. The sequence continues at coordinate 5,684,095 of NZ_CP072467.1, forward strand.
GTGGATGTGCGCCTCCTGCATCGCGACCTGGGATGGACCAAAGGAAACCCAGTAGTCGTGCCGGTCGTGATCGAGGTGCCGCGCACCGGATCGGGCGAGCGCCAGATACTCCAATGCCTCGTCGCCACGTGACGCCCCGCCCGCCGTCACGGCCGCGTGCAGCATCAGGCCACCCCACGCCGTCACCTGTCGCATGTCCGTGCACGACATCGTCGGTTCGATCGTCTCTGCAGCACGCAGTGCCAAGCGCTCAGCGTCCTCATATCGCCCCATTCGAAGGAGGATCCACACATACGTGCCACGCAGCGTCGCGGAACGGAACTCGTCGTCACCTTCCTCAGCCGTCGCCAAGCCACGGGCGGCGCCGAGGAGAGCCGCGTCGTCACGTCCCGTGTGCACCATCAGGCAGGCGGCGAGCTGGCAGGCATGCGCGTATGCGGCAGCCACCGCTCTGGGGCCCAACGCGTTCCGCGTGACGCGGCACTCGGAGAGCAGTCCTGGCAGCGTTGAAGCCAGCACGCCGAACTCACCCGCGAAATAGGCACCGTAGGCTCGCTCCACCGAACTCCACAGGCGTGCGGGGTCAGACGGCTCGTCATCGTCCTCGGGATCCATTCCCGGCAGAAGGTCGGGTGAGGAGATCGCGTTACGAACGTCCAGGACCCCGGAGTCGCCCACCCGATGCACACGATTGCCCTTGCCAGTCAGCGTTCCCGGGTCCTCGTCCAACGCTGCGGCAAGAGCCATGATCGTCGTCAAACGCGCTGTCCGCCGAGAACCACGTTCGAGTCGGCTCACCAAATCCTCACTCACCGACGCACGCCGCGCCAGCTCCGCCTGCGTCATCCCATGAGCGAGACGAAGGGATCGAATTCGAGGACCAAGACTGATCGCGTCATCCATACCGGATCCCGTCGGTCGGGGGCAGTCACCGTCCAGACTAGGTCGGGACCTGCCCTGTGTCAGGCGTGCCGGCGAACCGGTGGAGCGTTGCACGGAGTCACGCTTCGCGTGGCTCATTCGTGCTGGCGACCGTAAGCGTGCGCTTCGTGAGGCGGAGACTCCGGCGGAGTCCGAGCGAAGGCATGGGTTGCTCCTCCTGCTTCGGCCGGCCAATCCAGTCCAGATCGCGGCGCGATCCGCGTCAGACTGCCAGACCGAGGAAGTCCGCGATCTCTCGGTGGTCGCTGGATGGCATCCTCTTGGCCTGTTCCAGTAGATCCTCCGCGAGGTGCCGGGCCGTGGTCTGGTTGCGGAGCCACACTGGGGCCTTGGCCTTCAAGGCGAGCATGATTTGCGTGGTCTTCTCAACGTTGCGCAGCTTAAGGTGGGCCGACGCCTTGTCTAGGGCGTACCGCTGTTGTGTGTTCGGGGTGGCAGCGGCCTGGTTGGCGCGGATCTGCTCGGACAGCTCCAGTGCGCGATCTGGGTGGTCGGCGATCAACTCGTTCTGCATGCCGTTCATCGCCACCGTGGCCGGGCCGAACTTCATGTGCCCCGCTGTGTCGATCTCCTCGCCGACCACCTCGGCGGCGGATCGAGCGAATGCCTGGTACTGGCGGGCCTCGTCGGGGCGGTTGTTCCGAGCGGCCGAGGCGGCGGCGCGCATCAGGATGTAGCCCCAGGCCGCGATCTGTCCGTGGTCAGCCTTGGTGAGTTTCTCGGGCTCTAGTGCATCGGCGGTGTCCACGCAGAGCTGCTCGACCTCGTCGAAGCGCGCTTGGCGTAGTAGCGTCCACCCCTGCTGACCGATCGCGGCTGCGGCAAGCCCTTGGTCCCCGACGGCGAGGGCGTCGGTGAGGGCGTCGCGCAGCGCGATGATGCCGAGGTCGTGCTCGCGGATCTGAATGCAATAACGGCCGGTGAGCTGGAGGGCGTCGGCACGCAATCGGACCGCGCGCTCTCGCTCCTGACCTTGGAGCGCGGCGACGTGCATGTGTGCGGATCTGACGAGGGCGGGCGACAAACGCGCCACGTCGTCGTATCGGTCAGCCTGGTAGTGGCTGGCAACGGCCTCCACCGCGCGCCCGAGCAGAGCAAGGTTGGGTGGTACATCGTCGTCGGGATAGATTCGGCCGTGTATCCCCGCTGGTGGATTCACGGCCGAGCGGATGTCGGCCAGTACGGTGTCGCGGTGGTCGTCGACTCGGGGCGCGGGGGATTCGGGGGTCATGAACCATACGGTTCGTACGCCGAGGGCGCGCCCAAGTCGGTGATAGGTCTCGATACGGGCGGTCCCACCCTGTTCAAGCTTGCGGACGACGCCGACGGAGAGGTCCGCCGCCTCGGCGAGATCCTCTTGGCTCATGCCGCGCCGCCGGCGAAGTTGCACCAGCCGATCAGAGACGGTGGAATCGTGGTCCATACGCTGGATCCTCGCTGTGTGGTGACACTCACAGCCTAGGCCGCCGCCATCTCCGTGTCAGGCGGGCTGGGGAAACCCGGGGCCGCACCGGTGAGAAGCCCGTCGGCGTACGAGGCGATCACGAACCGGTCCAACGCCAACAGCGCCACCACCGTCGCTGGGGGCCGCTCGGCCAGCGGTGGCCCTTGCGGAGCCTCCCACGACGGCAGCGGGGCGGGAACAGAGGCGCGGCGAGTCCGAGTCACAACAAGGCACTGTAGTGACGCGCACCCACAAACCGGACGCCCACGGTTCAGGGATCGGGGAGAGCCTAGGCTTCCGGCTCGGCCCTTCGGCCCGTCCGGGTGGCCCCGGCGCTGGCCACGACGACGCACACCATGGCGAACCACTGCACCGGGCTCAGGAACTCCGCCAGGAGCAGCATGCCGATCACCGCCGCCGCGGCGGGCTGCAGGCTCATCAGGATGCTGAACACGCTGGGGCGGATGCGGCGCAGCGCGTGCATCTCCAGGCTGTACGGCACGATCGTGGACAGGATGCCCACCGTGACCCCGATTGCCAGCAGGCGCGGGTCCAGCAGCGCCGTACCCGCCTGGCTGACGGCGGCGGGGCCCACCATGACCACCCCGACCACCATGGCGATCGCGAGCCCGCTGCTCCCGGAGAACCGGCGTCCCGTCGCCGCGCTGAGCAGGATGTAGCACGCCCACGAGCCTGCGGCCAACAACGCGAAACCCACCCCGGCGAGGGTGACGTCGCCGTCGTCCCAGCTCAACAGCACCACTCCGGTGGCCGCCAAGCCCACCCACACCAGGTCCAGCGGGCGCCGTGACCCCGCGACGGCCACCACGAGAGGTCCGAGGAACTCGATCGTCACCGCCACGCCCAGCGGGATCCGGGCGATCGCCTCGTAGATGGCCCAGTTCATCGACACGAGCGCGATCCCGAACGCGGTGACGATCCGCCAGTCCGCCCATGTCCGCCCCCGCAGCGCGGGGCGGATCACAAGGAGGAGGACGACGGCGCCGGTGAGGAATCGCAGCCAGACGACCGCGCTCGGCGGCAGCTCGTCGAAGATGGTCTTGGCGACCCCGGCACCCGACTGCACCGACAGAATGGCGGCCAACACCATCCACGTGGCGGGGATCGAGCCCCCCGCGCCACGCGCGAGTTCCCCGCCCCGGCGCAGGGTACGAACAACGCGGCCTGGTGGGCGGGCATCGAAAGCGGACACGGGTTACGAGTCTAGGAGAGGAGCCAACATGGCGTTGCGTGTCGACTCGGAGGTGGGACGCCTCCGTCAGGTCATCGTGCACCGGCCCGATCTGGAGATGACGCGCCTCACCCCCGGCAACATCGGAGAACTGCTCTTCGACGAGGTGATGTGGGCGCGCCGGGCGCGCTCCGAGCACGACGCCTTCGTCGACCTGCTCCGGGAGCGCGGCGTGCGTGTCCACCTCTTCCACGAGCTGCTGGAGACGGTGCTCGACGAACCGAAGGGGCGGGCGTTCGTCCTCGACAACACCCTTGACGAACGCTTCTACGGACCCACCGCCATCGACGCCATCCGTGAGACCTTCGACCGGATGGACACCACCACCCTGCGGCGCCACCTCATCGGGGGTATCACCAAGCGGGAACTGCTCGAGCACGTGGCCGAGCCGCGCTCGGTGTGGTTCCAGACGCTGGAACTGGACGCCTTCGCGCTCTCCCCACTGCCCAACCACCTGTTCACCCGCGACACCTCCTCGTGGGTGTACGGGGGCGTGTCGGTCAACGCGATGCGCAAGAAGGCGCGCCGGCGGGAAACCATCCACTACGAGGCGGTCTACCGGTGGCACCCCCTGTTCGCCGGGGAGGACTTCGAGGTGTGGGAACACGGCGGCTCCTGGGCACCCGCCACGATCGAGGGCGGCGACGTGATGCCCGTAGGCAACGGCGCGGTGCTCGTCGGAGTCAGCGAACGGACGCAGCCCCAGGCCGTCGAGCTCCTGGCCCGGGAGCTGTTCGGTCGCGGCGGTGCCGAGCGCATCGTCGGCGTGCAGATGCCGCGCTCCCGGGCGGTCATGCACCTGGACACCGTCATGACGATGGTCGACTACGGCGTCTTCACCAAGTACGCGGCCCTGGGGATGCTCCCCAGCTTCACCGTGGAGCCGGGGGACGGAGCGACCGGACTGGACGTGCGCTCCCACCCCCCCGAGGAGATGCACACCGCCATCGCCGACGCGCTGGGCATCCCCGACATCAAGGTGCTCACCCCGGTGCAGGACGTCTACTCCGCCGAACGTGAGCAGTGGGACGACGGGTGCAACGTCCTGGCGATCGAACCCGGAGTCGTGGTCGCCTACGAACGCAACACCACGAGCAACGCGCACATGCGGGCGAACGGGGTGGAGGTGCTGGAAACGGCGGGTGGTGAGCTCGGGCGCGGGCGTGGAGGACCGCACTGCATGACCTGTCCGATTCAGCGCGATCCCTGATCGGCGCCCGACGCGGCCGGCTGGGGAGCCTCCTCCTCACCCGACGGAGGTGCCTCGGCCGCTCGTCGGCGCGGCGTCGCGACGACGACCAGCGCGAAAAGGAGGAACCAGGCGCAGGCCGCGACCCCCGGCTGCAGGAACGTCATGATCAACGCGACGTACGTCTGCCCACCGAAGCCCAGCCAGGCCTGCGCGATGAGCCACAGGTACGGGAGCGCCGCCGCCGTCACGTACAGGACGAGCGCGGTCACGGCGAGCCCCCGCCACGATGGGCGGCGCACCGCCACCAACCAGAGCCCGGCCAGCGCGACGATGACGGGTGGTCCGAGGTCTCGCACGACGATGTAGAGCGGTACGCCTATGTGTTCCACACGGAATTGTCTACCAGTGCCCGTTCGTGGGGGCGTCGCCCGGTCCGTGCCCCGGCCAGGTGGACGCGGGCCGCGTCGGCGCGGCCGCGGTACGTCCTCGCCTCAGCGCCGCCCAGATCAGTAGCGCGACGGGTACGGCGTGGAGCAGGTTGAGCGCCAGGGTGGAGCCCAGCGTGACCGCCGGTGTGAATCCGACCACGCTGCTCACCCCGAACCGACTCCACAGGAAGGCGGTGACGGCGTACACGATGAGCGCGCCGCCGGCACCGATGACGATGCCCCGGTTGTCGGAGCGCGCGACCACGCCGAGGACGATGGCCGCGATTCCCACCAGGAGCAGGACGAGGTAGGGGAGGAAGATCATGGCCGCCCTCCATGGTCGGGACCGCCGTCGTATCCGGAGGTGGAGTTCGGGGGCAACGAGTAGGTCGGCGCGGTGTCAGGAGGAACCCACCCGGGCGCGGCGGCGGGACGTGTTCCCTCACTGACGGGCCGAAGGGCCCCGACGGCCATCAGGATCATGCCGGCGCCGAAGACGAAGGACTGGATCTGGGGTAGCAGGCGGACCCAGTCCGCCGGTCCGGCGACGGCGTACAGATCGGGCACGAGGAGGAGCCACGCTCCCCGCAGGACCACCGACAGTGTCACGACGATCGCCCCAGCGAGCACCAGCGGGCGTCGCCGTCGAGGCACCAGGAACGCCGCGCCGCAACCGACGAGCCCCAGCAGGATCATGGGAATGAGCGGGACGAGGAACGATGAGTGGGGTAAGGCGGGCACGTGTGCCTCCAGGGGGGTGCCGAGTGCGCAATACCCTAGCCCGCGGTCGCGTGGATGGCTATGGCGTGCGCGGGAAAGGCGCCGCGCTGCCGTGAACCCGGCACGACGGGCCACCGTGTCCCACGGCCACGTGGTCTACCAGCGCCCGTCCGGTGCTCCATCGCCCGGACCGCCTCGAGGCCACGTGGGGGTGGGGTGCGTGGCCGGCGGCGTGGAGCGCCCCGGTTTCAGCGCGGCCCAGGCGAGCAGCGCGACCGGGACGGCGAGCAGGACGTTGAGCGCGACTTGGGCGCCGAGCCACACGTCGAACGGAGACGCGACCACGACACTGATCCCAAAGGTGTTCCACAGGAACTGTGCGGCGACGAACACGAGCAACGCGACCCCAGAACCGGCCACCACCACTCGGTTCGCTGACCGGGAGCGCGCACCCAGCACGATGACCGCGATCCCCACCGGGAGAAACGAGAGGTAGGGGATGACGTCGAAGGTCACTGTCGCCCTCCAAAGTCGTGGCGGCCGTCCGGGCCGTGGTGGGGGCCCGGGGGCGGGGAATAGGTGGGCGAGGTGCCGCCGGGCGCGACCCGCCATCCCGGTGTCGGGGGGTGCGCCGTCCCGTCGTTCGTGGGTCGGAGGGCCCCGACGGCCATGAGCAAGATGCCCGCGGCCAGGCCGAAGTCCAGCAGACGGGTGAACAGGAAGACCGGGTCGTCGGGGGTGGCCACGGCGTAGGGATCCAGCACCACGAGCACCAGGAACAACCGCAGGACCGCGGCCACCACCACGAGGACCGCCCCCGTGAGCACCAGCGGGCGCCGGGGACGGGCAACGAAGAACGCGACGACACATCCGAAGACCCCCACGACGAACAGGGGGGTGAGTTGAAGCAAAACACTGGGCAGGGGCTGCACGGCTGACTCCCGGGGGCAGGATGCGCAACACCCTAGCCCGCGGGGGCCCCGGTGGCTATGGGCCGAGGAGACCCGTTGCGTGCGTCCTCCCCCGGCGGCACGCCAAGGCCGTGGGAGGCGTCGCGGGACCCGGTCCGGCAGGCCACGAACGCCAGGCGCGGGGGATTCACCTTCGAAGTGGTTACTCCCAGCGGAAGTAGCGACTGGCGAGGAGGCCGGCCACCAGCGCCCACGCGAGCAGCACGACGAACGAGGCGACGGGGAACGCGCCGCCCTCGAAGGCCGACCGGAGACCCTCGGAGAGGGCGGTGATGGGGAGCCCGGAGGCGATGGTCTCCACGACGCCCGGGAGCCGGTCGGTGGGGAACATGACGCCGCCGAGACCCAGCAGGATCAGGAAGACGAGGTTGGCGGCGGCGAGCGTGCCCTCGGCGCGGAGGGTTCCGGCCATCAGCAGGGCCAGGGCGCTGAACGCGGCGGTGGCGGAGAGGACCAGGGCGAGCGCGGTGCCGACGCCCAACACCGAGAACTCCGCCGACCAGCCCAGGGCGAGGGCCACACCGATCAGGATCGCGAACTGCACCGCCTGGACCGCGAGCACCGCGAGGGTCTTCGCCGCCAGGAGCCCCGCGCGGGGCAGGGGAGTGGCACCGAGGCGTTTGAGGACGCCGTACTTGCGCTCGAACCCGGTGCCGATCGCCTGTCCGGTGAACGCCGTGGACAACACCGCGAGGGCGAGCACACCCGGTGCGAGGAAGTCGACGCGGGCGTCAGTGCCCAGGTCCAGGATGGGCAGGGTGCCGAAGGCGACCAGCAGGAGCACCGGAATGACCAGTGTGAGCAGTACCTGTTCTCCGTTACGGAGCAGGATCCGCAGTTCCATCCGGGCCTGGGCGGCGACCATCCGGCCCATCGGTGCGGCGCCCGGTCGGGGGCTCAGGTCCATGGGCGCGGTCGTCTCCGCGGGCGCTGGTGCTGTGCTCATTTCTCCCGTAGCTCCCGCCCCGTCAGGTCGAGGAACACGTCCTCCAAGGTGCGGCCGCGAGCTCCCAGCTCTCGGGCGGGGATGTCGTTGTCCGCGCACCAGGCCGCCACCGTCGTCAGCAACGCCGGCGCCTGACCGTCCTCGGCGAGGACCGCGTAGCTTCCCGGGCTCGCCTCCTCCACGGTGCAGCCGACCGGAAGCCGGTCCCGCAGCGTGCTCAGCTCGAGTGACGGTGACGCGTGGAATCGCACCTGTGTCCGGGTCCCGGTCAGTTCCGCGGGGCTCCCCGTGGCGACCACGGTGCCCCGGTCGATGATCACGACATGGTCGGCGAGGCGCTCGGCCTCCTCCATGTAGTGGGTGGTGACCAGGGTGGAGACTCCGCTGTCGCGCAACTCCCCGAGCAGTTCCCAGGTCGCGGCGCGCGCCTGGGGGTCCAACCCCGCCGTGGGCTCGTCCAGGAACACCAGCTCCGGCCGACCGACCACGGCGCCCGCGAGGGAGAGCCGCTGCCGTTGCCCGCCCGAGAGTCGACGCACGGGGGTGTCCGAGCACGACAGCAGACCCAGCCGCCGCAACAGTGCCGCCGGCGGTACGGGGTGGGCGTGGAACGACGCGATCAGGCGCAACCACTCGCCCGCCCGCGCCCCCGTGGGGGCACCCGCCTCCTGGGGCATCACCCCGACGCGCGCCTTCAACGCGCGGTCGTCGGACGTGGGGTCCAGGCCGAGGATCCGCACCGTCCCCGCGTCCGCGCGACGGTAGCCCTCACAGATCTCCACAGTGGTGGTCTTCCCAGCCCCGTTGGGCCCCAGTAGCGCGGTGACCGCGCCCCGAGGCGCGACGAAGTCCACGCCGGACAGTGCCTCGACGGCGCCGTAGCGCTTGACCAGTCCCGTGACTTCCACCGCAACCTCACCCATGACAACTGAGAGTGTAGAGGCGTGCCCGCCCGAACCGGCTGCGGGTCCGGATTGGTCGTCTGGTGGGCCGCTCACCGTCGGCGTCCGCGGTCCCACGGCGCCGCGTCCGAGGGTGCGGGGCCGACCTACGGGCAGTTTATGGTCAAGATCACACCAAGCTTGACAGTGAGACGGCGTCTTATCATTTGGACGACCGGGGGTCCGTGGTCGGGCAGTCACCACCTCCTTCCGACGAAATCCCAGTTAGGTACGCCTACCCTGCATGGGATTCATGCTCGTTGTGGTTTGCCCGAGCGGAACTATTTAGGCCACACTGGCGTTGTGAAATACATGAGCGAGGGGCAGAAGGGTGGCGCGAGTGCCGAACAGGGCACCCGCGCACACGTCGCTCGTCTCATTCTCGAACACGGTCCGATCACCGCGGCCGCCCTGGGGGAGCGGCTCGGACTCACGCCAGCGGGGGTACGCCGCCACATCGACAGCCTCTCCAAGGAGGGCCTCATCCAGACCGGTCCGGGCACCCCCCGTGTCCGGCGCGGCCGGGGCCGTCCCGCGAGGGCCTACACGATCACCGAGGCGGGCCGCAGCACGTTCGTGCACGGGTACGACAACCTCGCCGCCAGCGCACTGCGGTTCCTCGCGGAGAAGGCCGGAGTGGAGCGCGTCACCGAGTTCGCGCAACGCCAGGTGGCGGAGTTGGAGCACCGTTACGCCCCGGTGCTGGCGACCGTACCCCCGGCGCAGCGGGTGCAACTGCTCGCCGACGCGCTGACCGCGGACGGCTACGCCGCCTCGGCCGGCACGGCCCCCGCACCCGGGGGAGGGCAACAGCTCTGTCAGCACCACTGTCCAGTGGCGCACGTGGCGGCGGAGTTCCCCCAGTTGTGCGAGGCGGAGGCCGAGGCCTTCGCCCGTCTGCTCGAATCACCGGTGCGACGGTTGGCAACCATCGCACACGGGGACGCGGTGTGCACCACGCACATCACCCCCCACGACATAGATGACCGCCCGGCGCCGCGCCGGGACCGTTGACAAGCCGGTGCCGTAACCGGGACCCGTACGTCCAGGAGGATTCCGCGCAAATGACGTCGATCGCGCACCCCGAGCTCGAAGGGCTCGGCAACTACGAGTACGGCTGGGCCGACCCCGACGCCGCGGGAGAGGCCGCGCGTCGCGGCCTGAACGACGAGGTTGTTCGGGACATCTCCGAGAAGAAGGACGAGCCGGAGTGGATGCGGGAGACCCGCCTCAAGGCTCTGCGGCTGTTCGGCAAGAAGCCGATGCCGTCCTGGGGCTCGGACCTGTCGGGCATCGACTTCGACAACATCAAGTACTTCGTGCGCTCCACGGAGCAGCAGGCCGCCTCCTGGGAGGACCTGCCCGAGGACATCAAGAACACCTACGACAAGCTGGGCATCCCCGAGGCGGAGAAGCAGCGGCTGGTCGCGGGTGTGGCGGCGCAGTACGAGAGCGAGGTCGTCTACCACAAGATCCGTGAGGACCTCGAGGAGCAGGGTGTCCTCTTCCTGGACACCGACACCGCGCTCAAGGAACACCCGGAGATCTTCCAGGAGTACTTCGGCACGGTGATCCCGTCCGGCGACAACAAGTTCGCCGCGCTGAACACCGCGGTGTGGAGCGGCGGCTCCTTCATCTACGTGCCGCCGAACGTGCACGTCGAGATCCCGCTCCAGGCCTACTTCCGGATCAACACCGAGAACATGGGCCAGTTCGAGCGGACCCTGATCATCGTCGACGAGGGTGCCTACGTGCACTACGTCGAGGGCTGTACCGCGCCGATCTACTCCTCGGACTCGCTGCACTCCGCGGTCGTGGAGATCATCGTCAAGAAGAACGCGCGGTGCCGGTACACGACCATCCAGAACTGGTCGAACAACGTGTACAACCTGGTGACCAAGCGGGCCGTGGCCTACGAGGGCGCCACCATGGAGTGGGTCGACGGCAACATCGGCTCCAAGGTCACCATGAAGTACCCCGCGATCTACCTCATGGGCGAGCACGCCAAGGGCGAGACGCTGTCCGTCGCCTTCGCGGGCGAGGGCCAGCACCAGGACGCCGGCGCCAAGATGGTGCACTGCGCCCCGAACACCTCCTCGTCCATCGTGTCGAAGTCCGTCGCGCGTGGCGGTGGCCGCGCCTCCTACCGCGGACTGATCCAGGTCCAGGAGGGCGCGTCCCCGGCCAAGTCCAATGTCGAGTGCGACGCGCTGCTCATCGACACCGAGAGCCGCTCGGACACCTACCCCTACAACGACATCCGCGAGGACGACGTCGAGCTGGGGCACGAGGCGAAGGTCTCCAAGGTGAGCGAGGACCAGCTCTTCTACCTGATGAGCCGCGGGATGGAGGAGAACGAGGCCATGGCCATGATCGTGCGCGGCTTCGTCGAGCCCATCGCCCGCGAGCTGCCCATGGAGTACGCCCTGGAACTGAACCGGCTCATCGAGCTGCAGATGGAAGGATCGGTCGGCTAAGAATGGCCAGCGCGAACATCGAGACCAAGGAACACGCCCACGGTCTGGGGGCGATTCCGGTCTCCCGTGCCGACGTCCGGGGGTCGTTCGACGTGAACGACTTCCCCGTCCCCAACGGGCGCGAGGAGGAGTGGCGCTTCACGCCGCTTCGCCGCCTGAAGGGGCTCCACGACGCGGCGGACAAGGTCGGGCCGGGTGAGGTCAGCATCGACGTCTCCGCCCCGGAGTCGGTCGCGGTGGAAACCGTGGGCCGCGACGACGAACGACTGGGCACCTCGTTCCTGCCCAGTGACCGGGTGAGTGCCCGCGCCTACTCCTCCTTCGAGGAGGCGACCGTGATCACGGTGCCCAAGGGAGTGCAGGAGGACACGCTCACCATGCGGGTCACCGGCACCACCTACGGGACGGCCTACGGCCACACGGTGGTGCGGGTCGAGCGCGGCGCGACCGTCACCGTCGTGCTGGACTACTCCGGTTCCGCCGTCTACGCGGACAACACCGAGTTCATCGTCGAGGACGGCGCGCGGCTGAACGTCGTCAGCCTGCAGGACTGGGCCGGCGACGCGGTGCACGTCACCCAGCAGCACGCCCGGATCGGGCGGGACGCCACCTTCCGCAGCTTCGTCGCGACCCTGGGCGGTGACCTCGTGCGGGTCGTGCCCAAGGTTCGCTACGCGGGGCCGGGTGGCGACGCCGAACTGCACGGCCTGTACTTCACCGGGACCGGTCAGCACCACGAGCACCACTCGCTGGTGGACCACAGCACGTCGCACACCCGGAGCCGGGTGGACTACCGCGGCGCGCTCGCCGGAGACGACGCCCGCGCGGTGTGGATCGGTGACGTCATCATCGGTGAGGGCACCGTGGAGACCGACTCCTACGAGAACAACCGCAACCTGCAGCTCACGGAGAACACCCGGGTCGACTCCGTGCCCAACCTGGAGATCTTCACCGGCGAGGTCGCCGGGGCGGGGCACGCCAGCGCGAGCGGCCGCCTGGACGAGATCCACCTCTTCTACCTGATGTCGCGCGGGATCCCCGCCGACGAGGCGCGGCGGCTGGTGCTGCGCGGCTACTTCGAGGAACTCATCAACCGGATCGAGAACCCGGAGCTGCGCGAGCGCATCAGCGCCGAGGTGGAGGAGAAGTTGCAGGAGCAGGGGCTGGGATGAGCGCCGAGTACGTGAAGGTCTGCACGCTGAGCGACATCCCCGAGGAGGGGGCGCTCGGCGTGGAGATCGACGACACGCCTGTCGCGCTCGTCCGCAGCGAGGGCGAGGTGTTCGCGATCAGCGACATCTGCTCTCACGCCGAGGTCAACCTCTCCGAAGGGGAGGTCGAGGACGGCACCATCGAGTGCTGGCTGCACGGTTCCTGCTTTGACCTGCGGTCGGGAGCGCCGATCAACCCGCCGGCCACGCAGCCGGTGCCCACATACCTAGTCAAGACCGACGGCGAGGACGTCCTCGTCTCGCTCAACACGCAGAAGGCCTGATAGATAACTATGAGCACGTTCGAAATTCGGGGGCTGCGCGCCGACGTCCTGATCAGCGACACCGAACGCCAGGAGATCCTGAAGGGCGTCGACCTCACCGTCAACTCCGGTGAGACGCACGCGATCATGGGCCCCAACGGTTCGGGCAAGTCGACGCTGGCCTACGCCGTGGCCGGACACCCCCGCTACGAGGTCACCGACGGTGAGGTCCTCCTGGACGGGGAGAACGTCCTGGAGATGAGCGTGGACGAGCGCGCCCGCGCCGGCGTCTTCCTCGCCATGCAGTACCCGGTCGAGGTTCCGGGTGTCTCCATGTCCAACTTCCTGCGCAGCTCCGTGTCCGCGGTGCGGGGCGAGGCCCCCAAGCTGCGCGAGTTCTCCAAGGAGCTCTCAAGCGCGATGAAGGACCTGTCCATCGACCCCGGTTTCGCCGCGCGCGGCGTCAACGAGGGTTTCTCGGGCGGTGAGAAGAAGCGGCACGAGATCCTGCAGCTCGACCTGCTCAAGCCGCGGATCGCGGTGCTGGACGAGACCGACTCCGGGCTCGACGTCGACGCGTTGAAGATCGTCTCCGAGGGCATCAACCGGGCGAAGGCGAACAGCGACGTCGGCATCATGGTCATCACCCACTACTCGCGGATCCTGCAGTACGTACGGCCCGACCACGTCCACGTATTCGCGGGCGGTCGGATCGCCGAGTCGGGAGGCCCCGAGCTGGCCGAGACCCTGGAGTCCGAGGGCTACGAGCGGTTCGCCAAGGCCAGCGCGTAGGAGGAACCGTGGCAACGCAGGGTCAGCAGGACCGGCAGAGCCGGGTGGGCCAGCTCGACCCGGAGAAGATCCGGGCGGACTTCCCGCTGCTCCCGCTCGGTGCGGGACGAGCCGCTGGTGTACCTCGACTCGGGGGCGACCTCACAGAAGCCGCGCCAGGTGCTCGACGCCGAGCGCGCCTTCTACGAGACGCACAACGCCGCGGTCCACCGTGGCGCGCACCAGCTCGCGGAGGAGGCGACCGACGCCTACGAGTCCGCCCGGGCCACCATCGCCGGATTCATCGGGGCCGCACCCGGTGAGGTGGTGTTCACCAAGAACGCCACCGAGGCCATCAACCTCGTCGCCTACGCGATGAGCAACGCGGCGACGTCCGGACCGGAGTTCGAACGGTTCCGGATCGGTCCCGACGACGAGATCGTCGTCACCGAGATGGAGCACCACGCGAACCTGGTTCCGTGGCAGCAACTCGCCCAGCGCACCGGTGCCCGGCTGCGGTGGTTCGGGGTCACCGACGACGGTCGCCTCGACCTGTCCACATTGGACGAGCTGGTCAACGAGCGCACCAAGGTGGTCGCGTTCACCCAGCAGTCCAACGTGCTGGGAACGGTCAACCCGGTGCGCACCATCGCCGCACGGGCCCGCGAGGTGGGCGCGCTCACGGTGGTGGACGGCGCGCAGTCGGTGCCTCACCTCCCGGTCAACGTGGGCGACCTCGGAGTCGACTTCGTCGTCTACTCCGGCCACAAGATGCTCGGCCCGAACGGGATCGGCGTCCTGTGGGGCCGTGCGGAGCTCCTCGCCGGGATGCCGCCGTTCATCACCGGCGGATCCATGATCGGCGTGGTCCACATGGAGTACTCCACGTGGGCCGACGCGCCGCAGCGTTTCGAGGCCGGGGTGCCGATGGCGCCCCAGGCGGTCGGACTCGCCGCGGCGTGCGACTACCTGAGCTCCGTGGGCATGGAGGCCGTGCACGCCCACGAGCACGCCCTCACCGAGTACGCCCTGGGGCGGATCGGCGAGCTGGAAGGGGTACGGATCGTCGGCCCCACCAGCACCGTGGACCGTGGGGGAGCGGTGTCCTTCGTCGTCGACGACGTCCACGCCCACGACGTGGGTCAGGTCCTCGACGACCGTGGAGTGGAGGTCCGGGTCGGACACCACTGTGCCTGGCCGCTGCACCGCCGGTTCGGGATCGCGGCGACCACCCGGGCGTCGCTGTACCTGTACAACACCCACGCCGACATCGACGCCCTCGTCTCCGGCATAGTGGCCGCGCAGGAGTTCTTCGGCGTGGCGACGACAGGACGGGGCTAGGGATGCGGCTGGAGGCCATGTACCAGGAGATCATCCTGGATCACTACCGCAATCCGCACAACAAGGGGCTGCGGGACCCGCACGACGGCGAGGCGCACCACGTCAACCCCACGTGCGGGGACGAGGTGACGCTGCGCGTCCGGCTGGGCGCCGGCGACGACGGGTCGACTGTGGTCGAGGACGTCTCCTACGACAGCCTGGGCTGCTCCATCAGTCAGGCCAGCGTCTCGGTGATGACCGACCTGGTGATCGGCAAGTCGGTCGAACACGGGATGCGTGTGGCCGAGGAGTTCACGTCCCTGATGCAGTCACGGGGACAGGCGGAACCCGACGAGGACGTCCTCGAGGACGCGGTCGCCTTCGCCGGTGTCTCCCAATACCCTGCCCGTATCAAGTGCGCCCTGCTGTCCTGGATGGCGTGGAAGGACGCGACCGCCCAGGCGCTCGCGCGGAGGGAGAACGCGTAGATGAGTGAGTCGCCCGCACCGGCCCAGGGGCAGGACGCCCTGGTCGAGGAGATCACCGAGGCGATGAAGGACGTCGTCGACCCCGAACTCGGGGTGAACATCGTCGACCTCGGCCTGCTCTACGGTGTCAACGCCGAGACCAACGACGAGACGATCACTCTCGACATGACGTTGACGAGTGCGGCCTGCCCGCTGACCGACGTGATCGAGGATCAGACCAACAGCGCGTTGGCCGACTTCGAACGCGAGGTCCGCATCAACTGGGTGTGGATGCCGCCGTGGGGCCCCGACAAGATCACCGACGACGGTCGGGACCAGCTACGGATGCTGGGATTCAACGTGTAAGGTGCGCCGGAACGTACAGGGCGGGGCGAAGCTCGGCGACGATGTCGCTGTCGCCCCGCCTTTCGAGCATCTCCAGCACTGTGGCCGCGTCGGTCGAGGGCTGCGCCCCGTCAGGACAGATCCGGTGACCGATGATCTCCAACGCGGCCTCGGGGGTCGCCGCCGCGGTGTAGCCGAGCAGGTGCAGTGCCTTGCCGGTCGGCCCGTCCTCCACGACCTCGCCCGAGGCGAGGCGTCGCGCGTCCAACTGGTCGCCGTCGATGATGATGAAGATCCGGTCGCCGGGCTGCGCCGACAGGCGCCGCAATAGCGGACGCAGGGAGTCGAAGGCCGGCTGGTCACGCCAGACGAGCACGAGCAGGTCCGCGCCGGGAGCGGTCAGACACAGGAGCTGGCCGGGGTTGAGTCCCAGATGCGCCGCGTAGCCCGTGGGCACCGTCACCGGCGCTCCGTTGAGATGGTCCGCCGTCACGTCGACCCGATGCCACCAACGGCCGTCGGGAGCCCGGAAACAGCGCGCGGACTCCGCGACCCCCGCCGGGGCGGACGTGGGCGTTTCCTCCGCGGCGGCTCCGCCTCGACGGCGGATCGGTAGTCCGTTCGCGGTCGTTGCGCCGGTCTCCTCCGCCATTCCGGGAACCCGGGGCGCGACACCCAGGGGAGGGCTCGGCGGCTGGGTGCCGGGGCGGGCGTCCAGGAGAACCTGCTCACCGGTGACCGTGACGCCGGGGACGCTCAGCAGCCAGGCGCGCAGGGCCTGCGGGCGGATGCCGAGCTGCTGGCCGAGCCGCGACCCGGCCTCCTCCACGCTCGGTTGGCCACTCAGCAGCTCCCGGGTGTGCCACCGCAGTTGGTGCGGATCACCGGCGATGAGCCATCCGTCGTGCATGCGGCGGTCGGTGAACAGGGCCACCACGACGCGCCATAGGGGGGCACCCAGGGCGGGGATCTCCACCGGGTGCTCGGGGTGGGCGGCGATGAGGTGGTCCAGGGTGGCGGCCGTCCCGATCCGTTCGGCCACCGCCAGCAGGTGTTGGGTGACGGCGGTGCCGCCGGGCGAGGACAACCACCGCACGATGCGTTCCTCCGCGGTGCGCTGCGCGCTGCGGATCCTGTCCACGTCCACCCCGACCCGGCCCGCGAGCACACGGATGCTCACCGGCTCGGCGGGGAACAGCCGTTCGGCGGCGACGGTGCGTTCCAGGGGTTCCCAGCCACGGAACAACTGGTCGACCGTCGCGATCAGTGGGCGCTCGGTGAGGTTGGTGGGAGGCGGGGGCAGCGGCGTCGGCACGGTGACCTCGGGTTGGTTGTCGCGCGGTTCCACGTAGGCGCGGCGGGCGCGCGGCGGACCGAAGTCGGGGCGTCGCAGGGCACCGTCGGGGCCGATGAGAGGAGCCTCGGGGGAACCGGAGGTCGACGCCGTGGCTTGTGCCTCACGGTCCTGTTGGTCACGCTGGTCCCGATGCGCGCGCAGGGCCCGCAGGGTTCGCAGTGCGCGGGACGCCGCGTGACCGTGCCCGTCGGGAACGGTGTCACCGGGGCCAAGTGCGGCGCCGCCCTCGGCGGCGACGTGCGTGGCAGCCGCCCCGCCGTGCACGGGCTCGGCTCCCGTCGCCGAGGCCAGGTAGGACAACGCCTCGTGTACGTGTGGCGGAGAGGACTCCGGCATCCAGTTGGCGATCGTCCGGACCGCTTCCACGATCAGACCGGGGGAGGGGCTCGGGCCGAGCGGCAGTGCGGCCGGTCCATCGGCGTAAGGCTCCACCGCACGCAGGACGGCGGTGCTCAACACGGCGATGGCGTCACAGTTGCTGGGGAACGCCCACGTGGTGACCGTGGCCAGCGGGGTGTCCAGAACCCGCTGCCAGTCGCCGGCCGTCGCGATCACGGCACTGTGCACGGGTTCCGCGGCGAGCTCCCCGCTGGAGGCGCTCCGCAGCGGCGGGAGCAGGTCGCGCAGGGGGAGGTGCTCCCACTGTTGGGTGAGGAGCCGGGTCAGGTTGTTGGCGAGCCACGTGGCGCCGACGACCTCCACCGCGCGGGTCACCGGCAGCGAGTCCCACCACGCCTCGGCGAGGCGAGGGTGACGCAGGAACGGGTCGACGTCGGCGGGCTTGCTCCAGCGCAGAGCGGGCACGAGGTCGACCAGGCAAATCGGAGAGCAGGCGTTCATCCGCGTTGACCTCGACCTCCTGTGTCGCGAATGGGAGTGGCGGGCTGACCAGATAGTACGTGTGTCTCGCCCGGCGCGATACCCCGGCCTCCGCTCTCTCGGTGTCGGACGGCCCACCTCAGCACACGCCGAGATGTGGGGTGCGGCGACGACACAGGGACAGTGGAAGCCCCGGACATCCTAGTGGTGATCCCCGCCACAGGGAACGGACCAGTGGACGAAGTGGCGGGTGGGGGCCATGCCGTGCGGCGGAGAGTCACGGCGCGGACGCGCTCGCTCACACCCCGCGCAGGGGCGGCCGCGATGGACTGATGTCGAACACGCGGCGGTATGCTTGCAGAGTTCGCCTCTTCCCCCGCACGTGGCCGTTCGGTCTGGACCTGAGGCGCACCCGCACCTGTTCCACGCCCCGCAGCGTGCCAACGACGCGACCCCAACCCGCATTGATTGGCTGACGTGACTGACCTGGAGTTCAACGTGCCCGGTGGCTCTCAGGAGCGCACCCCCGTGGTGCGCTCCTACGTCGCCATTGGGGACAGCTTCACCGAGGGACTCGATGATCCTGGCCCGGACGGCGAGTACCGAGGCTTTGCCGACCGATTGGCCGAACACCTGAGTTCGCAGACCACCGGGTTCCGCTACGCGAACCTCGCTGTCCGCGGGCGCCGGATTCGCCATATCTTCGGCGAACAACTCGAGCAGACCCTGGAGTTCGCCCCCGACCTCGTGACGGTGCACGCGGCCGGCAACGACGTGCTGCGCCCCAACACCAACCTGGATCGGCTCGCGGTGGAGTTCGACCGGGGGATCCAGCGGCTACGCGAGGCCGGGATCACCGTCGTCCTGCTCTCCGGGCACGACACCGGCTGGATCCCGGTCCTGCGGGCCTATCGGGGGCGGGTCGCCGTGTTCAGCATGCACCTGCGCGCCATCGGGGAACGGCACGGCTGCCACGTCGTCGACCTGTGGGCCATCCGCGCGCTGAACGACCCACGAGCGTGGAGCGTCGACCGTCTGCACCTCAACGGTGCTGGCCACCGGATCCTGACCGCCCGGATCGCCGAGTCCATCGGCCAGCCCGTCGGCGGACCCGAACTGTGGCAGCGGCCCTTCGCCACACCACCCGAGGTCCTGCCCCCCGCGGTTCGACGCCGCGAGACGTTGCGCTGGACCCACAAGTACCTGCTGCCGTGGCTGCGTCGGCGTGCCATGGGTCGATCCTCCGGCGACGGACTTCTGCCCAAGCGCCCGGTGATGAGCCCCATGGCTCCCCCGCCGCCCGAGCGGGACGGCGGCGCGTCCCCCAACGGCCACCACCCCCTCAACGGCGAGGTCAGGCGCTCCCTCGACGGTGTGCTGCCCGACACGCAGTACCCCAGCAGCCGTCGGGATCCCACGAGCTGAACCGGGCCCGCTGAACCTGACCTCAGGCCATGGTCGCGGCGTTCCTCCCGCCGGGACGCTGGTGGCGGGCGTGCCACGCCCAGGGTGGGCGATGACGCGAGCACAAGGGTGACCAGAGGCCCCTGGTCGGTCGACCGGTGACGTTACGCCTCGGGCTCCATCCGGGAGCCGTGAGGTGGTGGCGTGGTCCTTGGGCGGGTGCGGGCGGGCCCGTCGACTGGTGCGGCGACGCGGGCCGAGCGACCCACCACGCCTGACATACCCCCAGCGGTGCCCGCGGTTCCGTGCGGAGACGTTGTGGCCCGGTGGCGGCGGACCGGGACCGGCCTGGCTCGAGGCTCCGATGGCCCGCGCCGAGGATCAGTGGCTGGCCAGGGAGTCGGTGCACCCGGATCGTGGTCAACGGGTGCCGTGGTCGTCGTCGTCCGGTGTTCCAACCCGCACGGCGGCTCCACCCATCTGCGACAGCGACGGCGCGCCCGCACATCCCCGATGGGGAGTGGAGCGCGCCGTCACCGTAGATCGGGCTGGCTCGAGCCCGCGTGGTCTAGTGACGCCGGAAGGCGACCGCCACGTTGTGTCCGCCGAATCCGAAGGACTGGTTGAGGGCGCCGACCGCGCTGGCGGGGAGGTCACGCGCCTTGTCGCGCACGATGTCCACCACGACCTCGGGGTCGAGCGTCTCGACGTTGATGGTGGGCGGGATGCGCCCTTCGTGCAGGGTGAGGATCGTCGCGATGGCCTCCACCGCGCCCGCGCCCCCCAGCAGGTGGCCCGTCATCGACTTGGTCGACGTGACGGCCACGTTGTCGGTGGCGGCGTCGCCGAGGGCACGGCGGATCGCCACGGTCTCGCCGACGTCACCCATCGGGGTGGACGTGGCGTGGGCGTTGATGTGCGCGACGTCGGCGGGGGTCATCTCGGCGTCGGCGAGCGCCGCGTTGATCGCGGCGACCTGGCCGTCGGGGTCGGGGGCGACGAGGTCGTGGGCGTCGTCGGAGTAGCCCTTGCCGGCGGCGACGGCGTACACGCGCGCGCCACGGGCGGCGGCGTGCTCCGCGGACTCCAGGACCAGGATCCCGGCGCCCTCACCCATGACGAAGCCGTCCCGGTCGGTGTCCCACGGCCGCGAAGCGGTCTGCGGGGAGTCGTTCCGGGTGGACAGAGCGCGCATCGAGGCGAAGGCGGCGATGTTCAGCGGGTGGATCGCCGCTTCGGTGCCCCCCGCGATGACGATGTCGGCGCGGCCGGAGCGGATCATCTCGATCGCGTTGCCGATGGCCTCGTTGCCGGAGGCACACGCGCTCACCGGGGCGTGGGCACCGGCGCGGGCGGTGAACTCCAGCGCGACCGCGCCCGAGGCGCTGTTGGGCATGAGCATGGGCACCGTGAACGGCGAGACCCGGCGCCAGCCCTTCTCCCGGAAGATGTCGTACTGGTCCAGCGTGGTGAGGATGCCGCCGATGCCACTACTGACCACGACACCCAACCGCGTGGGTTCGACGTCCGGTGTGCCCGCGTCCGACCACGCCTCGTGCGCCGCGATCAGCGCGAACTGCTGGGTCCGGTCCAGGCGGCGCAACCGGTGTCGCTCGAGGCGTTCGCTGGGCTCCTGGGCCGCCAGGCCCGCGATCTTGACCGGGAGCTCCTCGGCCCAGTCAGCGTCGATCTCTCGGATGCCCGAACGCCCCGAGAGGAGCGCGGACCAGGTCGTGGCCACGTCCTCGCCAACCGGTGTGGTCGCGCCGAGGCCGGTGACGACGACGTCTGTGGTACTCACGGTCGCTCGCCCTTCTGTGTTCGCTGCGCTTTCATGGGACTGGGTGGGGCGGGCCGCGGTGACGCGGCCCGCCCAAACGTCACTACTTCTGGATGAAGGTGATGACGTCCTGGACCGTCTTGAGATCCTTGAGCTGCTCGTCGGGGATCTCGACGTCGAACTTGTCCTGCGCGGCCACGGCGATCTCCACCATGGCGAGGGAGTCGATGTCGAGGTCGTCGACGAAGCTCTTCTCCGGCGTCACGTCCGCGGCCGGGACACCAGCGATCTCGTCCACGATCTCGCCGAGGCCTTTCAGGATCTCCTGCTCTGGGAGGGCCATTGAAGTACTACTCCTTCTGTTGCCTGTCACGGAACTTCTATTACCTGCGCCGCGTAGCTGAGCCCAGCGCCGAACCCCAGGGTGAGCACAGTGCTTCCCGAGGCCAGCTCGCCCCGGCCGATCATGCGCCCCAACGCGAGCGGGATCGACGCGGACGAGGTGTTGCCAGCGGTGACAATATCGCGGCCGATCAACGCCTGTGGCGCCCCCAGCTTCCTCGCGATGCCTTCGACGATACGCAGGTTCGCCTGGTGCGGGACAAAGGCGTCCAGCTCGGTGGGCGCGACGCCCGCCCGGTCCAGCGCCTCCAGTGCGACCTCGTAGAGCTCGGTCGTGGCCCAGCGGAACACCGCCTGGCCTTCCTGCTGGAGGTAGAGATTGTCACGGAGGATGATCTTGTCCGCGCGCTCACCGGAACTCCCCCACACCACGGGGCCGATGCCCGGGGTGTCCGAGGGGGCGACCACGGCCGCGCCGGCACCGTCGGCGAAGATCACGCACGTCGTGCGGTCGTCCCAGTCCACGTAGTCCGACAGCTTCTCCGAGCCGATGACCAGCGCGTTGCGGGCGGTGCCGGCGCGAACCGCGTCGTTGGCGACCGCCATCGCGTAGCAGAACCCCGCACAGGCGGCGTTCACGTCGAACGCGCCGGGAGCCTTGATTCCCATTCGGGCGGCGGTCTGCGCCGCGGCGTTGGGGATCTGCCCGGGCATCGTGCATGTGGCCACAATCACCATGTCGATGTCGTCCGGGGACAGTCCGCTGGCGGCCAGCGCCTTGCCACCGGCCGTCACCCCCATGTCCACGACACCCTCGTCCGGCCCCGCGATCCGACGCTCGGCGATGCCCACGCGACTGCGGATCCACTCGTCGTTGGTGTCGAGACGGGCCGCGAGGTCGTCGTTGGTCACCACCGTGTCCGGCTGGTACTCGCCGAACGCGAGTACACGAGCACCCGGCACCGCAGGTGAGGATTTCATGGTCAGAGGCCTTCCGAGCTGGATGAGGGGGAACCGGCGTGCTCCTTGATGAGCTCGCGGGCACGGTCGAGGTCCTCGGGGGTCTTCAGCGCGAGCAGTTCCACTCCCCGCAGGGCGCGCTTGGCCAAGCCGACCAGAGTCCCCGCGGGCGGGAGCTCGATGATCGCCGTCACGCCCAGGTCGCTCAGCGTCTCGGTGCACAGGTCCCAGCGCACCGGCGAGCTCACCTGAGCGACGAGCCGGTTGAGGTAGTCGCGGCCCGACCGGACGACCGCGCCGTCGGCGTTGGACAGCAGACGGGTCCGGGGATCGCCCGGGAGCACGCCCGCGGCCAAGGCGCCCAAACGCTCCACGGCGGGCGTCATGTGCTGCGTGTGGAAGGCCCCGGCCACCGACAGGGAACGCAGGCGGGCGCGGGCCGGCGGCGCGTCGGCGAGGGCCTGAAGCTGCTCCACCGTGCCGGCGGCGACGATCTGTCCGGAACCGTTGTCGTTGGCGGGGGTCAGGCCGTGCGTCGCGAGCGCCTCCAGGACCTCCGCGCGGTCGCCGCCGAGGACCGCGGTCATCCCGGTCGGTGTCGTCGCCGAGGCCTCGGCCATGCC
Organism: Spiractinospora alimapuensis; assembly: GCF_018437505.1. Lineage (NCBI taxonomy): Bacteria > Bacillati > Actinomycetota > Actinomycetes > Streptosporangiales > Nocardiopsidaceae > Spiractinospora > Spiractinospora alimapuensis. The sequence continues at coordinate 5,707,070 of NZ_CP072467.1, forward strand.
ACGGCCGCGTTCCCTGACCAGGACGAGTGCGGCCTCCGGGCTCAGCACGCCGGTGAAGGCGGCGGCCGTGAACTCGCCCACGCTGTGGCCCGCGACCGCGTCAGCGGTGTCACCGAGCTGTTCGGCGGCGAGGAGCCCGGCACTCACGAGAAGCGGCTGGGCGACCGCGGTGTCGCGGATCTCGTCCGCGTCGGCCGTGGTGCCGTAGCGCCGCAGATCGAGGTCCGCCACGGCGGACCAGTACTCAACCCGGTCAGCGACACCGGGGAGCTCGAGCCATGGAGACAGGAAACCTGGGGTTTGGGCGCCTTGGCCCGGAGCGACTATGACAAGCACACCTCCAAGACTGCCCTGTGGTGACACGCCAGCCCGATGCCGTGGCGCACGAAGTTAGGCGGCGTGACTCTGTTGGGTCCCTACAAAACCGAGGATGAACGGGCCGTCCCTGGTGCGGTCGGTCACATACCGCCCCGTAGGTCACTGGTGGTCGTTCAGTGGTGCCACTCTGGAACAGTGAGTACCGAGCCGACCAGCGATGACCTGGAGACGATCAGGGCGGAGACCGCCAAGCGTTTCGAGCGTGCGATGGGGGAGCTCAGCACCGCCGCCGTCGCGCTGATGGAGGAACGCCTCTCCTGGTTCCGCGGCATGGACGCGGAGGATCGCTCCTGGGTGGGTCTGATCGCCCAGTCCGGTGTGGCGGCCTTCGTCGACTGGTTCAAGAACCCCGGGCGGACCCGCCCACCCATCACCGCCGAGGTGTACGGCATGGCGCCGCGCGAGCTGACGCGGTCGGTGACCCTGCAGCACACGGTGGAGATGATCCGGATCGTCATCGACGTAGCCGAGACCCGGGTCCCCGAGCTCGCCGCGCCCGGCGGTGAGGCACAGCTCCGTGAGGGGATACTGCGCTACAGCCGGGAGCTGGCGTTCAGCACCGCCAAGGTCTACGCCCGGGCCGCCGAGGCGCGCGGAGCCTGGGACGCCCGGCTGGAGGCCCTCGTCGTCGACGCCCTGTTGCACGGCGACCGGGAGGAGGGGCTGGAGACCTGGAGCGCCGCGCTGGGCTGGAAACGCTCCCCGGTCATCGCGCTCGCCGGCCAGCTCTCCGAGGCCGACACCTCCGTGGTCGACGAGATCCGTGGGCTGGCTCGCAACCAGGGCCACGACGTCATCGCCGGCGTGCAGGGCGACCGGCTGATCGTCGTGCTCGGCATCAACCGGGGGCAGCGTGACGACGACACGATGGCCGCCGAGCACGCCTTCACCGCGGCCGCCGAACTCGCCGAGCTCTACACCTCCGGCCCCGTCGTCGTGGGCGCGGCGACACCGGACCTGCGCAGCGCCAGCGCCTCGGTACGCGCGGCGGTCAGCGGCCTGCGCGCGGCCCCCGCCTGGCCCCACGCGCCGCGCCCGGTCGGAGCCGAGGAGCTCCTCCCGGAACGCGCCCTCGACGGCGACGACGCGGCTCGAGAACAGCTCTACACCGACGTCTACCAGCCGCTGCAACGGGCCTCCTCGCCACTGTTGGACACCCTGGCCGTGTACCTGGAACACGGGGGGTCGCTGGAGGCCGCCGCCCGCACGCTGTTCGTCCACTCCAACACGGTCCGTTACCGTTTGGGGCGTGTAGCGGAACTCACCGGACGCACGCCGACCAACGGTCGCGGCGCCTTCGCGCTCCGCGTCGCCGTCGCCCTGGGGCGACTGCGGGAACGCGACAACGGGAACTGACACGCCCGGCGGAATGCCGTTGTGTCGGCGGCTCGGCGACTCTACGCTCACGGACGCCGACCCCTGACTCGACGCACCTCCCGACCCCGCCGGTGGCGCGAGCCGGTGCCCCGCTGTCGGACACATCGGGTTTTGGCGGGACGGGTGGGGATCCGTCGGTCACGGGGGACACTTTCGTCGGCGCGAGCGACTAGGATCGGTGATACGGGCGATGAGCAGGGTTTACGGGGGGAAACTGTGGATCTGAAGCGTCGGTGGACAGCCGTACTGGACCCGGTTCGGGCTCCCACGATGAGCGGCTATCTCTCCCGCCAGGTGCTGATCTTCCTCATCGCTCCGATCCCCGTCTCCGTGGCCGTCATGCTCATCGTCGGGCCGCACTGGTCCGCCTCCGCGTGGATGGTGCTCACCGGGGCCATCGCCGGAGTCGCGTCGCTACTGCTCGGTCTGAGCATCCAACCCTCGCCGCTCCCACCGGGCCTGCGCCCCGACGCGTCCGCGCGGCGTTCGCTGCTGCGATTCCGCCAGATCACCCACCTGCGGCTCGCCCTGCCCATGGCGGCCATCGGACTGGGCGCTGGTGCCGCGATCCTGAGCGGTGGCCTCAGTCCGTTCGTGCTTGCCCTCTGCCTGGCATGGCCCCAGGTCGGCCTCGCCTGGCCCAGCTTTCACGCGGTGGCCAAGGCGCGCCGCGGCATGGAGGCCTGGGGAACCCGCGCCTACCTCTGGGCCGGTCTCGCCCAACCCGCGCCCGGTGTCACCCCCCGCCCCGCTCCACCGAAGGCGACCGCTCCCAGCCCCACTCCGCGGCCCGAGCCCATCGAGACCCCGGCTCCCGACGAGGAGACCCCCACCAAGGTGTCGCTCTCGTCCGAACACACCAACAAGCGGCCCATCGCCCGCCAAGCCGTCCGCCGTGCCCGCCGGGCCCGCACCAGCCGCGTGTCCGTCAGACCCTGAGACCCCGGCGCCCTGTCGAGCCCTCCGCCAAAGGCGGGGGGCTCTCTTCGTGTTCGACGGCGAGTCTCCCGGGTGGGGATCTAGGGTTGTGCGCCACGTGGGAGGAACCGGTGCGCCAGAGGTTCCTCCCACGTGAGGTGATCCCGCACTAGGGATGCGCGGGACCACGTGGTGCGGGAGGCCCACAACGGGGCACAGGCGGTGTGGGCCTCCCTCCCCGGCACGCCTTCCGGCCCGCGGGGTGTGTGGTGAGGAGGCCCGACGCCAGCGATGCGGCGAGCCTCCTCCGCCGCTGCGGGTGGATGCGAGCAGGACCGCAGCGGCCATGGGAGGCTCCGTCCCCCTCGACTGGGAGCCTCCCGGTGCTGCCGCGCATGGCGGCAGCGGTTACGGGTCGGCCGGGAGGGGGTGCCGGGCGAACGGGAAGCATTACACACGTGACTGCTTGATCACAAGTCGTGATGATTGACGGGTGACGGTGGGCCGGGATGTGGCGACGCGCGACCCACTGCCACTGGAGCATCGGCCGAACGAGGACACCAACCGGCCGCCCCATCGTGGTCGGGTGAAGCGACCACACGGCCATAACATAACCCCAGGTCACCGAACCCGAGGGAGACACGCCGTACGCCACTGGCAGGAGGTCGGAGCCACGACGTGACCCGGTGATCCACGGTGCTTCGGGGGTCAACCGACCCGACACCGGGGTGCCATCGCCGGCGTGGTCGTGACGGCCTCGGCCCATCGACCGCGACGCGTAGGCCGCGTTCGCACATCCGCTCCCTGGGGCGGTGGCGGCCACGGCGACCGCCCCGGCGGGCGGCTCGCCGGTCCCATGGTGGTGTCGATGCGTCCGGTCCCCGCCGACCAGGTGGCCGACGCGGTGCGGGTCACCGCCCGCTACCCCGCCGTGCACGGAGCGCCGGTCCACGTGGGCGACCCCGAGGCCCTGGGGATCGCCGACCTGTCCCGCCCCGATTTCGGTGATTCCCCGGACCTGCGACCGGGCGAGGTTCCGGTCTTCTGGGCCTGCGGTGTGACGCCACAAGCCGCCGTGATGGCCTCCGCCCCGGCGTTCGCCATCGGACACGCCCCCGGGCACATGGCCGTCACCGACGCGAGGGACCACGCGTTCCAGGTGCCCTGACGCCGCCACACCGTCACTCCGCACCTACGAGGGCCACGACACCCATCCGGTTGATGTGCCGGATCGGGGGCGGAGTTGGGGGTGCCTTTCCGCGCCACGGGTCGGGCGTCCCGCCGTGCACGGGGCGGGCTGGCACTTCCTCGGTCCGCGACGCGCGACGACGTGTTCGGTTCGAGGCTCCGGCCCACGCCGCCGCCGCTGCGGACGGGATCAGAAATGGACCGAGTCCCGCCACCACTCCATGACGGAGAGATCGCCGGACACCATGAGCTCCGGGGAGTCCGACCGGTTCCACAGTGCGAGGTAGACCGTCTCCGCGTCGCCCGTCACGCCGCACTGTGCGTTCCCGTCCTCCGCGTCCGTACCGGCGGAGACGGTGAACGCCGTGGGGCTCGCGTGGAGGAACCACCGGCCGTTGGTGTCGTGCGTGTGCACGGCGAGTGACCTCTCCCGAGCGCTGAGCGCGGATGGATCACCCCCGCGGCGTGCGACGAGTCGGGGGAGGAGCACGGTGAGCAGCTCGTCGACTCCGTCGGACGCCAGCTCGGGTGTGAGCGCGTCGTGCGTGACGGCCCGCGCCGCTCGATCGGCGTCGACACTGTGGATCACCGTCTCGTGCGCCTGTCGGCGGGCCCAGAACGCCAACGGATCGGCGGTCGGAGTGAAGGTCCAGCATGGTTTTCCCGCCGGCGCGGCGACCAACACTCTGTGCAGTGCGTCGAGTCCGTCCGCGAACCAGTCCACGAGCGCGTCGTCGTGGGGGACGGGGTCACGGGCCAGGGCCTCGGCCCGGGGAACCTGGTGGGCGTCCACCGCCGCGACGTTGGCCGCGGCCCATCGGTGGACCTCGCCGACATGGTGGATCAGGTCGCGAACCCGCCACCCGGGGCACGTGGGAACGTCGGCATCGAGGCCCGCCCGGACCGCGGAGGAGCCCAGGACGTCGCCCGCGCGCCGGAGGTGTTCCAGATGGGACTCGGTGTCCACGTGCGTGTCCTCGTCTCGTCATCGGACCAGTCGTCGGACCAATGGTCGAGGCAGGGGGAGATGTGGGGGAACGGGGCAGCGCTGGCCGGGGAGTGCGGATCCCCTGTCGCGGTGTTACCTTCTACCCTCTGCCACTGACCAGAGACCATCGCCCGCCCGGATGTGGGCTGGGCCGTACCGTTGACCGGCTACGACTGACACCTCTGCTCAAAGTGTGGTTGGCGGATAGACGGATCTACCGGTTACCAACTACCTCATACGGCCAACACTTCGGTGCGCGGCCCCGTTCCTGTCTGTGTTCAGTCGAGGGTGGCGAGCTCGGTCTGGTTCGCCTTGTTGATCGCCTGCTTGACGCGCTGGGCGAACTCGCCGATCCGGTCCGTCTCGTCCCACTGGTCGCGGCGGGGCACGCCGTAGTCGGTGACCTCGACCACGTCGTAGCCCAGCAGTTCGATCTCCTCGACCTTCAGTCCCTTCTCGCTGAAGCTCTCGTTCTTCCGCTCCACCTTGCGCACGGTGCGGTAGGAACGCCATCCGTCGCCGGTCTCCACGATCCCGACGTCGTCGGCCCGTGTGGGCACGGCCCGGGCGGCGGCCTCGAGCTTGGGGATGATGTCGTCCTTGAGCACCAGCAACTCCGGGATGGACAGGGTGCGCACCCGCCCCTCGAGGTCCTCGATCTCCGCGCGGGCACGCTGGTTCGTCCGTGAGATGCGCAGGGCGAGGTCCTCGTCCTCGGCCAGGATCGCGGCGATGCGCTCGCGGCACTCCTCCACCGTGTACTCACGGTGTGTCTGCTTGTGGGTACCGGGCTCGGGGACGTAGGCGTCGGGGCCTTCCAGCGCCTGCGTCCGGAAGCTTCGCTGTTCCCGGCCGGCCAGGGCGAGGCGGTTGGTCCAGCTCGCCAGGTCGGACGCGAGCTTCTTGCGGCGGTTGAAGGCATCCCCGAGCGTCATCGTCATAGTCGAGGACCCTAACCGGGGGCGCGGACGTCCGACAATCGGATTTGCCGGCTTTGACCGTCGGGATGTCCGACTATGCGGTGACATCCCGACGGCTAGGTCGGGGGCGGGCTCCCCCACCCGGCTAGAGGATCGCGCCCGGAGTGTAGGTCGCGGCGTTCGGATGGTCGGCGACGACCGCCTCAACCTGGCGCATCACGGAGGCCACCTGCTCGGCGGCGGCTCCGGTGAAGGACATGTCGTCGGCGAGCAGTGCCTCCAGGGCGGACCTGTCGAGCGGGATCCGGGAGTCGGCGGCGATACGGTCCAGCAGGTCGTTCTCGCCGCTGCCCTCCTCGCGCAGGGCCAGGGCCGCCGCGACCGCGCTCTCCTTGATCGCCTCGTGGGCGGTCTCGCGGCCCACGCCGGCGCGCACCGCCGCCATGAGGATCTTGGTGGTGGCGAGGAAGGGGAGGTAGTGGTCCAGCTCCCGCTGTACGACGGCGGGGAAGGCGCCGAAGTCGTCCAGCACGGTGAGGAAGGTCTCCAGCAGGCCGTCCAGGGCGAAGAACGCGTCTGGGAGCGCCACCCGCCGCACCACCGAGCACGAGACGTCGCCCTCGTTCCACTGCGCACCCGACAGCTCACCGGTCATGGCGGCGTAGCCCCGCAGCACCACCATCAGCCCGTTCACACGCTCGCACGACCGCGTGTTCATCTTGTGCGGCATGGCACTGGAGCCGACCTGCCCAGGGCGGAAGCCCTCGGTCACCAGGTCGTGTCCGGCCATGAGTCGGATCGTCATCGCCAGACTGGACGGCGCGGCGGCGAGCTGCACGAGCGCGGTGAGCACGTCGTGGTCGAGGGAGCGGGGGTACACCTGACCGACGCTGGTCAGCACGTGCTGGAATCCGAGGTGGGTGGCCAGGCGGCGCTCGAGCTCGGCGAGCTGACCGGCGTCGCCGTCCAACAGGTCCAGCATGTCCTGGGCGGTGCCCACCGGGCCCTTGATCCCGCGCAGCGGGTAGCGCGCCATGAGTTCCGCCAGTCGCGTGTAGGCGATGAGGAGCTCGTCGGCCGCGGTCGCGAACCGCTTGCCCAGGGTGGTCGCCTGCGCCGCCACATTGTGGGAACGTCCGGGCAGGACCAGCGTCGTGTGCTCGCCGGCCAGCCGTGCCAACCGGGCCAGGACCGCGACGATACGGTCACGCAGCAGCTCGAGACTGTCCCGGATCTGTAGCTGTTCGACGTTCTCGGTCAGGTCCCGGGAGGTCAGTCCCTTGTGGATCTGCTCGTGCCCCGCCAGAGCGTTGAACTCCTCGATCCGCGCCTTGACGTCGTGGCGGGTCACCCGCTCGCGTTCGGCGATCGAGCCCAGGTCGACCTGGTCGATGACTCGTTCGTAGTCGGCGATCGCGTCACTGGGGACGGGAACACCGAGGTCGGCCTGGGCGCGGAGGACGGCGATCCACAGTTGGCGCTCCAGGACGATCTTGTGTGCGGGGGACCACAACTGTGCCAGCTCGGCGGAGGCATAGCGGGTGGCGAGGACGTCGGGAATGAGTGGCGCGGATGTCACGTCGACCCAGCGTAGTCGCCCTGCCCCCCGCACCGCCGCCCGGGGCGCGGGACAGCGTGGCCGATTCCGGCGCCCCGCCGCGGCCACGCCACCGCGAACCGGGTTCGGGCCGAGGACGCGTGGGACGCCCAATCCTGGCGTACCGGTCGTCCCCGCGTCGTCGCGGCCACCCGTCCCGATCGTTGTGCGGTCCGTCACTGGCGAGGAGGGGCCATGGAGTGTCCCGGAGCCCGGGACGCGTGAAACCACCGTGGCCAACGCGTTTCGCCCCGGTTCGCGCCGCCGTCGTCTGACCCCCGTCTCCCGCGTTCCGGGCACCGAACGGCGGGAAGTTTGGGCATCCTGAACGTTGTTCGGTCTGATGTGTGTGCCTCGTGCGCGAGGCCGGACACGACGCCCCTCACGCAGTCCGGTAGTCATCACTCGGGGAGGAACCCGTGCCCGACCGTCCAGTAGAGATCGCCATCGCCACGGCGGCCAAGGCGCGCGGCAGCGACGAGGACGAGCCCCTGCTGATCACGGCCCTGGAGTCCGCCGGCCTGCGCGCGCGTCCCGTGGTCTGGGACGACGCGACCACCGACTGGTCGGCGTTCGGGTCCGTCGTCGTCCGCAGCACCTGGGACTACCCGCTGCGCCGCCGGGAGTTCCTCGCCTGGGCCGACCGGGTGGGGTCCGACCGGCTCCGCAACGGCGCCGAGGTGCTGTGGTGGAACACCGACAAGGTGTACCTGCGGGCGCTCGCGCGGCACGGGGTCGCCATCGTCCCCACCACCTGGATCGCCCCGGACGCTGCGGAGGTGCCCCTCCCGGACTCGGGGGAGTACGTGGTCAAGCCGTCGGTCTCGGCCGGCAGTCGCGACACCGCGCGCTACGTCGCCGGCCGGGACACGGGCGCGCTCGAGCACGTGCGCCGGATCCAGCGGTCCGGCCGCTACGTCATGGTGCAGCCCTACGTCGCGAGCGTGGACGCCACCGGTGAGACCGCCCTGGTCTACCTCGACGGCACCTTCAGCCACGCGGTGCGTAAGGCGCCACTGTTGCCCCCGGTCGGGCACGCCACCATCGAGGGCCTCTTCGCACCCGAGAAGATCACCCCGCAGGAGCCGACGGCGTCCCAGCGCGCCGCCGCCGACCACGTCGTCGCCGTGGCGCACCGCTTCCTCGGTGACCTTCTCTACGCGCGCGTGGACCTCGTGGACGGCCCCGACGGCACCCCGCTCCTCCTGGAGCTCGAACTCTCCGAGCCGTCCCTCTTCCTCACCCACGCCCCCGGATCCGCCGACCGTCTGGCCGCGGCGATCGCGACCAGGACTCCCTAGGCGCGACCGTCGCAGGGACTGGCCGCGGTTCCCCTGCTGGACCAGGCACCGGCGTCCTAGACGTGGAACGGCACCGTGGTCACCACGATCTTGGGAAGAGGACGCAGCGCTCTCGCCAACCGTACGGCGGTCCGTCCGTGGAGGAACCGGTAGCGCCACTGTCGCACCACGATCTCCGGCAGGATGATCGTCACGGTGAGGTCGGGGTGCTGTTCGTGCAGCGCCTCGATGTAGTGGACCAGCGGCGCGACCACGGCCCGGTAGGGGGACTCCAGGACCTCCAGCGGCAGGTGGTCGCCCCACTGGGTCCAGTAGTCACAGAAGCGACGGGCCTCCTCCTCGCTCGGGCTGACGTGCAGCGCGAGAACGGGCTGTCGCAGAGAGGCCGCATAGGCCAGTGCCCGCATGCTGGCCAGGTTCATCGACTCGACCAGGACCACGGACAGGTGATGGATCTCCTCCGGGGTCTCCTCGCCCTCGGTGAGCTCGTCCGTCCTCCGGTCGGTTGGGACCTGTTCGGCGGGACTCTGGTCCACGGGGACCGTGTTCACGCGGGGAGCGCGGATGGGACCACCTCCCGCCCATGGAGTTGCAGTCTCTCCCGGCCGATTCTGGATCGCCGCCTCCCGCACTGGTGGCCGGCGAACGTCGGCGAAAGGATATGTCCGAGCTGTTCGGACGGCGTGCCGGTCGGTGCGGCCGCCGCGCTCCGTCGGCGGAGGAGCGACGAGGAGTGACCCACGGCTACGGCGGGGGTGCCGGGAGGTCGATCGTGGCCAACCGACGGGGGTCCCGTATCGACAGGATCTCCACGATTCGATCGTCGATCACGGTGCAGGCCAGCACGCCGAGCGGGGCGCCGGACCCGTCCCACGCGGCGATCCCGGGCCGTCCGTTGACCAGGACGCGGCGCGTGCCCGTGGCCAGATGTGCCGCGCCGCGCAGTGCGGCGCTGGCCACCTCGGTCGCGCCGAGTGTGACGACGACACCGTCCGGGGTGTGCGTGCGCCACGCGGCGTCGGGAGCGAGTACGACCAGCAGTCGGTCGAAATCCCCGTCCCTCGTCGCGGCGAGGAACGCGTCGACCACCGTGCGCTGTCGGCGCCGCTCCTCGACGGGGGCCTGCGCGCCCCGCACCTTGCGGCGGGCGCGGCTCGCCATCATCTTCGTGGCGCCGGTGGACCGGCCGACGATCGTGGCGACCTCGTCGAACGGCACCAGGAACATGTCGTGCAGGACGAACACCACGCGTTCGACGGGACTGAGCGTGTCGAGGACCAGGAGGAGCGCCGTCCCGACCGACTCGGCCAGCAGGGCGTCCTCCTCCGGAGGCCCACCGGGGTCCTCGGTGACCGACAGCTCCGGTGGCTCCGCGTCATAGGAGGACTCCGGGCGGGACCGGCGCGAGCGCAGCACGTCGACGCAGACCCGGCCCACAACGGTGTGCAGCCACCCGCCCAGGTTGTCGATCGTGCTCGGGTCCTGACGCGCCAACCGCAGCCACGCCTCCTGCACCGCGTCCTCCGCGTCCGCGCGCGAACCGAGGATCCGCGCGGCCATGGCCGTCAGTCCTCCGCGTCGCGCCTCGAAGGACCGTGCCAACGCGTCCTCCGGAGATGATCCGCTCATGCCGTTACCTTCCGCTGGCGAGTTCCGTCATGGGTGATGACGAGTCCCACGGGACTGAGGTAACCGATGGAGGTACTCCGATGCACGCGCGCATGACCCACCCACTCACGGTCCTTCCCGAGGCGATGACCGCGATCCAGCAGGCGAACAAGGCGGTCTCCGGTGCCGGAGTCGCCCCGGACCTGCTCGAACTCATTCACATTCGGGCCAGCCAGGTCAACGGCTGCGGCGCCTGTGTCGAGTACGGGGTCACGGTCGCCCAGAAGCGGGGAGAGACGACCCAGCGGCTGCTCGCCCTGGCGAGTTGGCGCGAGACCCCCTTCTTCACCGAGCGGGAGCGGGCCGCCCTCGCCCTGACGGAGGCGGCGACCCGGATGGCCGACCGTCCGGACGCCGTTCCCGAGGAGATCTGGGACGCCGCGGCCGCCCACTTCGACGAGCGACAGCTCGCGGCGATCGTGCTGAAGATCGCGTTCACCAACGCCGCGAACCGGTTCAACGCGACCATCCGGCAACCGGCCGGGACGCTGTAGTCGCGCCCCGGCCCACGGGAGGCGATGGTTGACCGTGCCGAGGGCCCCGGCGGGATCGTCCCGCCGGGGCCCCTCATCGTCACCGATCCAGGTCAGGGACTCGCCGCGGTCCCCACCGTGTCGCGACCGCCGGCCGGGGTCGTGGCGGGATCCGTGGTCGTCGCCGACCCGGTGGTGGGACGGGTCCGCGCGAGCTGTTCGCCCTCGATGTCGATGTTGGGCAGCAGCCGGTCCAGCCAGCCCGGGAGCCACCAGGCGTAGCGCCCGAACAGGGCCATGACGGCCGGGCCCAGGGTCATCCGGATCAGGAAGGCGTCGAAGGCGACCCCCACCGCGAGCACGAAGGCGATGGGCTTGATCATCGCGATCCCGCCGAAGATGAACGACGCGAACACGGTGATCATGATGACCGCCGCCGCGGTGACCACCCGGGCCCCGTGGGTGAAGCCCGACGTGATCGCCGCCCGTGGCTCCAGGCCGTGCACGAAATCCTCCCGCATCCGCGACACCAGGAAGACCTCGTAGTCCATGGCCAGACCGAACAGGATGCCGATCATCAGCGTGGGCATGAAGGCGAGCAGCGGCCCCGGTTCGACGCTGAACAGCGACGCCCCGTACCCCCACTGGAACACCACCACGGTGAGCCCCAGGGCGGCACCGGCGCTCAGCACGAAGCCGAGCGCGGCCTTCACCGGGACCAGGATCGAGCGGAACACAAGCGTCATGAGCAGCAGCGCGAGACCGACCACGACGGTCGCGAACACCGGAAGCGCGTCGGCGAGCCGCTCGGAAACGTCGATCGACGCCGCGGTGGCGCCCGCGACGTAGATCTGCGCGCCGGTGTCCTCGTCGATCTCGTCGCGGAGGTCGCGGACGTCGTGGAGAACGTCCTCCGTGGCGATGTCCGACGGGCCGGAGTCGGGGATCACGGTGATGATCGCCGTGTCGTCGACGTCGTTGAGCTGGGGCGGCAGCACCTCGGCGATGCCGTCGACGTCCTCGATGTGCTCGGCGACCTCCTCGGCCGCGGCGGGCATGTCCGGGATCGCGGTGAGGTCGGCGACGACGGCCAGTTGCGCGCTGTGCCCCTCGCCGAACTCCTCACTGATGATCTCGTGGGCCTGGCGCTGTGTGGTGTCCTCCGGACTGGTCTCGTCGGTGGGCAGGCCCAGGTGCATGCCGCTCAACGGCAGCAGCGCGGCCCCGAGCGCGATCACCACACCCACGATCGCGAGGATCGGATGCCGGGTGACACCCCGAACCCAGCGGGCGCTGAAGGTGTTGGTGGTCCGCAGCGCGGCCTCGGCGCGGCGCCCCAGGACGGGTACCCGCCCCGCGGTGACGCGGTGGCCGAGGAAGCCCAGCAACGCCGGAAGCAACGTGATCGCGACCAGGACCGCGATGGCGACGGTCACCATCGCCGCCACACCCATCACGGTGAGGAACGGGATCCGCACGATCGCCAGGCCGAGGAGCGCGATCATCACGGTGACGCCCGCGAAGACGACGGCGCTACCGGCCGTGCCGATCGCCCGTGCCGCCGACTCCTCCACCGACATGCCCTCGGAGAGCTGCTTTCGATGTCGGGACAGGACGAACAGGGAGTAGTCGATACCGACCGCGATCCCGAGCATGATCGCCAACATGGGCGCCGTGCTGTCCAGGGGCATCAGGCTGGAGATGGCGAACAACAGCGCCATGCCCACGCCGACCCCCACGAGGGCCATCAGGATGGGCAACCCCGCCGCGACCACGACACCGAAGTTGACGAGGAGCACGAGGAGAGCGGCGAGGACACCCACGATCTCGCTGTGCCCGAGCTCCGGCGGCGTCTGGGTGATGGCCTGGCCGCTGTGTTCGACGTCCATCCCGGCGTCGCGCGCGGAGTCGCCGCTGTCCACGATGGCGTCCACGGTCTCGGGCGCGGCCTCCCCGGCCCGGGTCTCGAGCTGCACCTGCAGCATGACCGTGTCCCGGTCCTCGTTGAGCATCGGGAGCTCGCCGAGGACGTCCTCGGCGTCGAAGGCGGGGATCTCGTCCGCCACCTCCTCCAGCGCGGCCTCCTCGGCGGCGGGGAGTTGCTCGGCGATGACGTCGTCCCGGTTGGGCGTCTCCGCGGGCACCATCGCCTCGAGGGCCTCCGCGGCCCCCTCTCGCGCCTGGTCCTCCGCGTCGGCGACCTCGGTGTCGTACTGTTCCCGGGCCTCCTCGAGGATCGAGTGTGGACTGACGACCATGTCCACGCCGGGGACGTCCTCGAGTTCCTCGGCGGTGTCCCGGACCGCGTCGGCGTAGGACTCGTCCTGTGTCACGTCGGCGCCGTCCGGTGCCCGCAGCACTGTGGTGACCGCGTCGCCCGTGGTGTCGAACCGCGCTTCCAACAGGTCCGTCGCCTGCTCGGACTCCGTGTTGGGGATGGTGAACCCGTCACTGATCGGTCCGCGGAACTGTAGAGCCGCGCCGCCGAGGACGACCAGCACCACCAGCCACGTGACCGCGACGAGCCCTCGCCGGCGGAAGGAGAACCCTCCAAGGCGATAGAGCAGATCGGCCATGCTCGGCATTCCTCTCCTACCTGGTGAAGTGTCACCAGACAGGGCACCGGCCGTGGATGAGCGGCCATGCCGAGGAAGATGAGAATCCGATGTGAAAGGCCCCGGGGTGATGAGAGGGTTGTCACCCTCAGCTCGTGTCACGCCGTGCTCGGCCATGGGCGGGAAGCGCAACGTCACGCGGGTCCCGTCCGTTTCCGACGACGAGAACTCCGCCTCCCCACCGTGTCCGTGCATGATCGCGCGGACGATGGACAGGCCCAAGCCGCTGCGTTTGGGAGCGGCGGCGGCGCCGGCGGAGAAGAACCGCTCGAACACGAAGGCGGTGCTCTCCTCCGGGATCCCCGGGCCCGCGTCGTCGACCTCCACCAGGACGTGGCCGTCCTCGCGGCGGACCCGTGCGACCGCCGGGCTGGACGGGGGAGTGTGGGTGCGGACGTTGGCCAGCAGGTTGGCCACCGCGCGGCGCAGCTCGTGTTCGTCGCCGAGCACCAGACCGCGGGCCTCCACCCGGGCGGTCCAGTCACGTTCGGGTTGGGCGGCGCGGGCGTCGGCGACGGCGTCCTCCACGATCGCGCCGAGCTCCACCACCTCACGCCGGGGCTCGGGACGTTCGTCCAGACGCGCCAGGGTGAGAAGGTCGTCCACGATCGCGGCCATCCGCTCGGACTCGCCCTGGGAGCGGGTGATCACGTCGGGCCGTTCGCGGACGTCCACCACCCCCTGGGAGATCATCTGCAGGTAGCCGCGAATCGAGGTCAGTGGGGTCCGCAGCTCGTGGGAGGCGTCGGACACGAAGCGGCGCAGTTCGCCCTCGGAGCGCGCACGGGCGTGGAGCGCGCCGCGCAGGTGCTCCAACATGCGGTTGATCGACATCATCAGCCGGCGGACCTCGCTGACGTCGTCGGCGGCCGACTCCGGGACCCGACGGTCCAGGTCGCCCGCCGCGACACCCTCCGCCATCTCCACCACGTCGTCCAACGGCCGCAGCCCCCGCCGGACCACCGCCGACCCCGCGGCGAGCGCGATCGCGACGGCCAGCGCCCCGACGACGACCTCGATGAGGATGAGGCGTTTGACGGTCGCGTCCACCGAGGACAACGGCTCACCGATCAGGACGACGGCGTCGTGTGCCGGGAGCTCCACGACGACGACCCGGTACTCCTCGCCCTCCCGTTCGACGGTGAAGACCTCGTCGGGGGCGGAGTCGACGTCGATGTCCCGCAGCAGTGTGGGGCCCTCGCCGTGCAGCCGGTGGATCGGCGCGTCCGGCGGTGTGCCGACCGTGTACTCCGCGACGAAGTCGTTGGGTGCGCGGACCTGCTCCACGAGGGAGTCGGGCGGTTCGGCCAGGATGTCGTGTTGGTGCGTGCGAAGGAACTCGGCGGCGAGCTCGATCCCGTCGTCGATCCGGTCGATGAGGTAGGAGCGCAGAAACGTGCCGCTGAGTGTCACCACGACCACCAACACGATGATCATCAACATCGCGTTGACCATGACCATGCGCCCGCGCAGCGTGCGGGAGCGCATCGGTGGTCTCATCGGGCCGGCTCGCTGCGCAGCACGTACCCGAACCCGCGTTGCGTCTGGATGATGTTCGGGCCGAACGCGCCGAGCTTGCGGCGTAGGTAGCCGACGTAGGTGTCGACGATGTTGGATCCGCCGACGTACCCGCTGTGCCACACTCCGTCGATGATCTGCGCGCGCGACAACACCCGTCCCTGGTTGATCAGCAGGTAGCGCAGGAGGTCGAACTCGGTGCGGGAGAGGGGGACCGGGTGGCCGGCTCGGTGGACGGTGCAGGCGTGCTCGTCGAGCTCGACGTCGGCGAACCGCAGCACCGACCGGGTGGACGCGCGTTCCTCGGGCAGGGTGCGCCGCAGCACGGCGCGGATCCGGGCCAGTAGTTCGTCGATGTCGAAGGGCTTGGTGACGTAGTCGTCACCGCCGAAGGTCAGCCCCGCCACCCGTTCGGCGTGGGCGTCCTTGGCGGTCAGGAACACGATCCCGAGGTCGGGCAGCGTACGCCGCAGCACGCGGCAGATCTCGAACCCGTCCCCGTCCGGGAGCATGACGTCCAGGACGACCAGGTCCGGGCGCACCGCCTCGGCCCGTCGGTAGGCCTCCGCCGCGGTCGCGGCCGTCTCCACAGCGAAACCGTGGAACCCCAACACGGTGGCGACCATGTCGACGATGTTGGGCTCGTCATCCACGACGAGCACAGTCGATCCCAGCATGGTCCCTCCAGTGAACCCCGGGCCGATGAGAGGACGATGAGCGCGCGCGTGGGGCGTCCGGTCGCCACGGAGGGACCTCCCGCGCGCACCCTCACGGTGTCCGGTTACTCAGGGTATGACCCAGCTGAGCACGTTGAACGCAGGTCAACCACGGTCGCGGCGTGCCCTCTCCCACGAACTGGGGTATTCGGGTGGCGACGACGACTGAACGACACCGCGCCACCCGTGGCACCGCGCTACACCGAAGACGGGGCCCGCTCACCGGGGGGCTTGGTGGTGGAGCGGTCGTCCGGCTTGGTGGACCGGCGGCGCAGTGTGGCGATGGCGACGCCGACGAGGCACAGCGCGCCTCCGGCGAAGCTCAGAGCCGCGGGCGTCTCGGAGAGGATGAGCCAGGAGAACAGGACCACAAGTGCCGGGATGACGTACGTGGAGGCGGCGAGCTGGCCCGCCTTCATCTGGGTCAGGGCGTATCCCCACGTCAGGAAGGCGATCGCGGTGGGGAAGACACCGAGCAGCACCACGACGAGGGTGGAGGTCGAGGAGGCGGTGGCGGTCTCGCGCACCAGGGTTGGGGTGAAGGGCAGGGTCGCGACGGTCCCGGCGACGCAGCCGATCCAGGTCATCGTCAGGGCGTCGACGCCCTCGAGGAGCCGCTTCTGCGCCGTCGCGCTGCACGCGTAGGTGACCGCCGCGACCACGCCCAGACCGACGCCGAGGAGATCGTGCCGTCCGGTGGAGGTCGCGATCGCGATCACCGCCACGCCCGCGAACGCGACGGCCATCCCCGCGCCCAGGCGGAGCGGGAACCCCTCACCGAGCATCAGCCCGGCCAGCACCGCGATCAGCACCGGCGCGATGTTGACGATGAGCGCGGTCGTTCCGGCGTCCAGGTACTGGGCCGCGGAGTTCAGGGCGATGTTGTACAGACCGAACCACGCCATGCCCCACACGATCACCCCCAGGAGGCGGCGGCCCTTGGGGAGGCGGGGGGCCCGCCCCGTGAACACCGCGCGGGCCAGCACGATGCCCGTGAGGACGATGGAGCCCGCGATCTGGCGGCCGACGGTGAGCGCGCCGGGGGAGTAGTCGTGTCCGGCGGCTCGGACCCCGACGAAGGCGGAGGCCCACAGCACGATGGTCACACTCGCCGCCAGGACGGGAAGGGCGTGGCGGGGGGAGATTCCGGTGGAAGCGTGGTTGGTCACCCTGCCATCTTGATCCGCCATTGTCATTAGTGCAAATGGATTCTGCTATGGCTTGGTTTAGTGAAACTTAAGTTGGGTGTGTCGGGTGAACCTAGGACGGGGCCCGCCCGGCGGCGGTCGCCGAACCCAGCAGCACCACGGCCGACAGCAACAGCGCGCCCGGGGCGCCGGTCGCCCCGGCGACGGCCGCGGCGGCGGCCGGGATCGCCACCTGTCCGAGCCGGTTCCCCCACAGGCGCAGCGCGAGCGCGGTGGCCCGTGCGTCCGGTGGGGCGGCGGTCGCCACCTGCGCCATGGTCAACGGCTGGCCCAGCCCGAGCAGGAATCCGCCGACCGAGAGCACGATCGCGAGCGTGACCGGCCCCGCGACCGGCAACGCCACCAGCGCGAGCGAGATCCCCGAGACCAGCGTGCTCGAAACGACCAGCGTCTTGCGGCTCCACCGCCCCAGGAGCCACGGCAGGACCAGCCGCGACAGCAACGAGAAGCCCGCGCGCAGGCTCAGCAGGACACCGACCAACATCGGCGAGATTCCGCGGCTCTCGGCGATCAGTGGCAGGTACGCGGTCAGGATGTCCACCGCGGAGAGCAGCGCCAGGCTGGTCAGCAACGCGGACGGCAGTCGGGGCTGGCGCAGGATGTCCCACGCCGGAACGGGTCGGGCCCCATCCTTCGTGGAGCGCGCGGCCGAACGAACCCGCAGCAGGGGGATCACCGGCACCAGACCCAGCGCTCCGACCACCCCCGCGACCACCAGAGCGGTCGTCGTCGCACCCAACAGGTCCGCTCCCGACGCGTCGGCGAGCAGGACACCGGAGATGAGGGGGCCGGCGAGCTGACCGAGCGATGCCGCCGCCGTGAACCACCCGAAGTCGCGGTCCATCCGCTCCGGCGGTGAGAGTCGCGCCATCAGACCCTGGCCGGCGACCATGGACAACAGGTGTCCGACGCCCACGATGGTGCTGGCCACCGCGAGCGCGGCGAGGTTCGTCGCCCCGGCGAGGGCGAGACAGCCAGCCCCCAGGGTGGCACCCCCGAACGCGATGATCCACGTGGTGGATCGGGCTCGGTCCGTCATCCGACCGACGGGGACCGCGATCAGCAGCGGGAGCAGGGCGTAGGCGGCGGTGATCAGGCCGACGGCGACGGCGTCCCCGCCAACCGCGATGGTCCGGTAGGAGATGAGGGGGCGGGCCAGGTTCAGTGCCGTGTGGGTGAAGATGACGCTGGTCAACAGCGGCCATAACCACCCCGTGCGGGGTGACGGCGAGCCGGTCATGGTGCCTTTCTTCGCTCGGCGTCGGGGAGGCTCCGGGGAGACGACACGCCGGTGTCGCGGCCGGGGTTCTTGGGGGCTCGTTCGGGCCCGGGTCGGAGCCCGTGGGCGAACGGAGCCCACGATCGTCGCGTTCGCGGGTGGGCGGATGGGGCGTGGGTGGGAGCGGCGGCAGCGGCGGGGAGAGGCGAGGGGGCGCCGCGCGGCGGCTGGGCGCTCCTCATGTTGCACTACCGGTGTTATTGGTGCAATCCATCTCGCCCGTGCGGTAGCTCACGGTGGGGCTGTGGATGCTCGGGGTGCACCGTCAGGATCACCAAAGGAGAGTGCGGCGAGCCCCCTGGGGGCGACAGGTGGATCGATTGCATCAGAACGTGGGGAAATACAATCTGGCGGAGGACGGTCCCGCGTGGCGTGCGCCGGGCGGGGCGTGGGCGGCGAACTACTGAGGGCGCGCGGTCCGGGCGAGCGACTCCCGGGTCAGGATCGGGGGTTCCGCGCCGACGCCGGTCTTGATCCAGCGCACCCGGTCCAGGTGCATGCGCAGCGCCCGGGCCGCCTCCTCCATCCGTCCGGCCTCCACCAGGTCCAGCAGCAGGAGGTGCTCACGGGCCTGGGCCACCATCCGGCCGCGGTCGAACTGGTACCGGTACTCGATGAGCCGGCGGATCCGGTTCTGTCGGCGCAGCGCGTCGAGCAGGAACGGGTTGTTCGCCGAGCCGACCAGCGTCTCGTGGAACTCGGCGTTGGCCTGGAAGAGGTGCCTGCGGGAGGAGGAGAGGATCTGGCCCCGCAGCAGGGCCTCCTGGCGTTCACGCTGGAGGGCGAGCGCCTCGGCGTCCACCGTGAAGCCGGGCTCCAGCAGCGCCGCCGGTTCCACGATCATCCGGAACCGGTAACTGTCCTCGTGGCCCTGCGTGGTGGAGAGGATCCCCTGGAACTCCCAGCCGCGTCCGGGCTTGCGTCGTAGCAGGTCCTCACCCTCGAGACGGACGAGCGTGCGTTGCACCGTACGGACGGGCACCGCGAAGCGTCGCGCGACGCCCGCCGCGGTGAACTCGTGATCCAGGCGACCGTGCAGGAAATCGTCGACGACCCGGAAGTAGATCTCGTCGTCGTCCTCCGGCGGGGCGTCGTCGACGGGTTCCAGGTCCTGCCCGGGGCGGGTGAGGAAGTACCCCCGGTTGGCGACGTGCCGGACGATCCCGATCTCCCGCAGTAGCGCGAGGGCGCGGCGGATGGGGGAGCGGGACACCTGGAGCTCACCGGCGATCCACTGCTCGGTGAGGTGTGTGCCCTCAGGCAGGCGGTTGACCCGAGCGAGCTCGCTGATCTGGTTCGCCAGCGAGAGCACCAGACGCGACGTCCGCGCGTCGCGGTCGCGCTCCGGGCTCGATGTGGTTTCCACGGCTAAAGAGTCCTGTCGACACGGTTTCCCTCCCGGCGCCTCAGGGCGTGTCGGCGACCGGACTGCGCAGCCCCAGAGTAGGGGATCCCGCTGTTCCGGGCGGCGGGGTTCGCCGTGGCCGCGTTCACGACCCCGACGCGCGTCCGCGACCGGGTTCCTGTCTAGCGTGGGGTCGTCCGTCAGATGATCGTCGTCCACTCGTCACCCATCGCCCGCCACACGGCCACGGACAAGGAACACGCTGATGACCATGTTCAGGCGTATTCTCGCCCTCACCGGGGCAATCATCATGATCGTCGCTGGTCAGAGTGCCACCGCGCACGCCCAGCCACGCCAGGATTTCGACCTCCAGGCCCATCGCGGCGGCGTTGGGCTCGTCGTGGAGAGCACCGTTCCGGCCTTCGCCAACGCGCTGCGCCTCGGCGTCAGCACCCTGGAACTCGACATCCAGATCACCGAGGACGGCGAGGCCGTCGTCACCCACGACCGCAGGATCAGTTCGCACAACTGCCAGGACACCGAGCCCGCGTTTCCCGACGACCCTCAGTACCCGTACGTCGGCTCCTTCATCAAGGACCTGACCCTGGAACAGGTGCGCACCCTGGACTGTGGCTCCCAGCGACACCCCGACCACCCGAACCAGGAGGTCCTCCCCGGCGAGCGGATGGCGTTGCTCAGCGAGGTCTTCGACCTGGTGCACCGCTACCGCGCGTACGGAGTGACCCTGAACATCGAGACCAAGTTCGAGGCGGGGGCGCCGGAGGAAACCGCGCCGCGGGAGGAGTTCGTCGACGTCGTCCTGGACGAGATCCGCCAGGCGCGCATGGTCCGACAGGTCACCATCCAGAGTTTCGACTGGGGCGCGCTGATGATGATGCGGGAACGCGAGCCGCGTCTGCCGATCGTGGCCCTCACCAACCACGACTTCCTTGAGGTCGGCGAACCCGGAGCCTCGCCATGGCTGGGCGGCATCGACATCGACGACTTCGATGGCGACCCCCTCCTGGCCATCGACTCCTTCGACGCCGACGCGTTCTCTCCCGTCCACGGTTTCCCCCAGCACGGAACCGTCGACGACCCCGACTACGAGCCCTACGTCACCCCCGAGATGGTCGACCAGGCGCACGAACTTGGTATCGACGTCATCCCGTGGACAATCAACGACAGGCCGACCATGCAGAGCCTCATCGACGCTGGCGTCGACGGCATGATCACCGACTACCCGGACCAGCTCCGCGAGGTCATGGCGGAGAACGGCTTCCGTCTCCCCAAGCAGTACCGCGAACGCGGGCGCGACTGACGAACCCGGGGAGGCCGGGTGCGCCCTGGCCTCCCCCTCACCCCGGCCGCGCGGCCCGCCATTCGGGTTCCGCTCGGCGGTGGTCACTGGGGCGGGTTCCGCGTATTCGTTTGAACGCGACGCTCAAGGCGAACGCGTTGGCGTACCCCACCTTTCGCGCGATCGCGTCCACCGTCAGGGTGGTATCGCGCAGCAGGTCCGCCGCCAGGGTGATCCTCCAACCGGTGAGGTAGCTCATCGGCGGTTCCCCGATGGACTCCGTGAAGCGCCTCGCGAGCGCCGCGCGGGAGACTCCCACGGCCGCGGCGAGTTCCGCCACCGTCCACGGATGGGCGGGACGATCATGCATCGCGCGCAACGCGCCACCCGCCACCGGATCGTCCAGTGCTCGGCACCAGGCCGGTGCGTCGGTGCCCGGCCGATCGAACCACGTGCGCAGGGCGGAGACCAGCATCAGATCCAGGAGCCGGTCCAGGACCAACTGCTGCCCGGGGCGGTCCCGCGCGATCTCCTCGGCAAGGGTTTCCCCCGGTGGCAACGCGGCGTCGGCGGCCGGAACGACTAGTACCGGCGGCAGCGCCCACAGTAGGCGGTCGCTGAGCTGCCCTCGGCGTTCGAAGGCACCGCTCAGCAGCAGAGCGGTCCCGTCCTGTGACGGGACCCGCGTCGGTGGGTGTCCCGCGATGTGCTCCACACCCGGGACGCTGGGGCAGTAGTCGGCGTTGGTCACCACGACTGAGGGCGGTGTGGTCGGGTCGTCGGCCACCGTGTGCTGCACGTCGCCCCGGATAACCGCGATCTCGTTGGGTTCGATCCGCACGGCCTCGTGAGCGTCGGGCACGATCCACGCGTGGCCGCGCAGCATCCTGGCGAGCGTCAGTGGGGCACCACTGGCCATCCGCATACCCCAGGGCGGCCGCATCAGGGTTTGTCGAAAGACGGCGCCGCGCGCCCGAATATCAACCAACAGTTCCGACACGGCATCCATGGCCCGAGTGTAGACGCTGAGACATCGGGCAGCGGTTCTCAGCCATGGAGCGTCTCAAGTTCCGCCGATTAACTGGAGTCATGTCTGAACACTCAATTCTTGTGACCGGCGCGACCGGTAAGTCCGGCCGTCGGGTCACTCGTCAACTGCGTGACAGGGGACGATCGGTCCGCGCGGCTTCTCGGGGCGGCGAACACCACTTCGACTGGACTGACGACACCACGTGGGACCATGCGCTCCAGGGCGTGGAATCCGCCTACATCGTCCAGTTGGACGGAACCCCGCTGGTGCGTCCGTTCGTGGAGCGGGCGAAGCGGAACGGAGTGCGTCGACTCGTGCTGGCCTCCGGGCGAGGTATCGATGATCCCGATTATGTGAACGATCAGACCGGAATGTTGGAGGCGCTCCTCGACAGTGAGGAGGCCGTGCGAAACAGCGGCCTGGAGTGGACGATCAGTCGGCCTGGCTGGTTCGCGCAGAATTTCAGCGAGGGGTTCTTCGCTGACGCTATCCGTGAGGGGGAGCTGCGGCTGCCCGCCGGCGCGGGTGCGGCTAGCTTCGTCGATGCCGAGGACATCGCCGCCGTGGTGGTGGCCGTTCTGACGGAGGACGGGCACAACGGGCAAATCTATGAGCTGTCCGGACCAGAGGCCGTGACCCTGACCGAGGCCGTCGCCACCATCTCCGAAGTCGCGGGGCGGGACATTCGCTATGTCGCGCTGACGGTCGACGAGTACATCGCCGAGCTCGTGGGCCAGGGACTGCCGCGCGAAGATGCGGCGATTCTCGCCGACATCGCCGAGCCTCTGCGCGACGGGACGGACGCCTACGTGTCCGACGGGGTTCCACGTGCTCTCGGTCGCCCACCACGCAGCTTCGCCGAGTTCGCCAAGACAACCGCCGCCGCGGGTGGCTGGACGCGGTGAGCCACTGACACCAGTCCTACGAGAGAGGGCCCGGCGGGGGTGGGGAGGGGGCTTGGGGTTGCCCGTTGGTTCCCCCGCCGGGGGTCTTTAGTGGGTGGTGGTGAGGAGTGTGTGGAGGTGGCGTTGGAGGGGGACGGTGGCGTCGAGTGGGAGGTGGAGGGTGGGGTGGTTAGGGGTGGGTTTCCAGCCGTGGGGGGTGGCGGTGAGGTGGATGGTGGTGTCGCCTCGGGTGACGAGGACGCTGAGGGTGTCTTCGTTGAGGTGGGTGGTGATGCCGTCGCGGTGGAGGAGTGGTGAGTGGAGGGCGAGGTTGCGGCAGGCGCGCACGGTGGCGCTGGCGGGTGGGGGCTTGGGGCGGAGGTAGCGTTCGCGTTCTTCGGGGGTCAGGGGTGGTACTGGGCGGAAGCTCATGGGGTGGCCTCGGCGAGGGTGCGGGTGGTGGGGATGTCGGCGGTGACGGTGCATGCGTCGTGGGTGAGGGTGGCCCACCATTCGGTGGCGTGGTGTTCTACCAAGAGCAGACCGCGCCCGTTCTCCGCGAGCGGGGGAGCACAGGGTGTGTTCGCGCCCGGGTTTCGGGGGCAGCGGCTCCCGTTGTCGGTGACGGTGATGCGCACGCGGCGCGCGGAGCAGTGCGCACTCACGGTGTAGGTGCCGCCGGGAAGGCCGCTGCGGGAGTGGACGACGGCGTTGGAGGCCAGCTCGCTGAGCACGAGGGCGGCATCAGCGATGTCGTTCTTGTCCGCCCCTCGAAGGCTGAGAACGGAGCGCAACCAGGCGCGGGCCTCGCCCACGCTCTCCGGGGTGCCGGCCAGGGTCGTGGAGATCATCGCCCACCACCCCCAGCAACGACTCGCAACGGTTCGGTGGTCGCACCCAACGGACACGGATGCCCGACCGAACGCACCGCCACAAACGAACACGCACGCTCCGGGCACTCCCAGAACCGCCGCACCACATACGGCCGAACCCGCGCCGGACCACCGCGATGACGCCACCCCACACCACGCGCGTTAAAGTCAAACCTGTCCATCTGGGTCTCCTTCCCGATGGGCCACGCCCCGGGGCTGTCTCCACAGCCGCCGGGGCTTGTTTTCGAACTGGCTTCAGCTTTCCATCTCCAACTTCCGACTGGCACGGAGTTCACTAACCAGGTAAATTCTCGGATATGGAGATCTGGATAGAGCTGAATCAGAGCTAGCTGGAGTTGCCATGGCCCCCGAAACTCCTGCCGCGCGACGCAGATTCGGCGCTCAGCTGCGCAAATACCGAGAACAAGCGGCCGTCTCCCAGTCCGCATTGGCACGAGACATCCCATTAGCGCAATCGATGCTCAGCGCTATCGAACTCGGAAAGAAGTCGACAAAAGAGCACATAGTTGCGCGAATCGACGAGGTTCTTAGAACCGGCGGAACCCTGCACCGCGCATGGCATAGTTACCGCCAGCTCGGAGGCCACGCCGACTGGTTCAAGGGAATCGTCCAACAGGAACAGAAGGCATCCGTCATCCGTGAGTACGGTCTTGCACTGGTTCCTGGTGTGCTCCAGACCCGGTCCTATGCCCGCACCGTCATCCGGGACGGGCGCCCGACAGATCTAGAAAAAGAGATCGACGAGCTGGTCAGCGCACGCATGGAACGTAAGGCACTCCTGGAGGCGGAACGACCTCCGCAACTGTGCACCGTTCTGGACGAGACCGTGCTGACACGCCCCGTAGGCGGGCATGCAACCATGAGGGAACAGCTGGAACATCTCTTGGACTCGTCCCTTAACGAGCGGATCACCATCCAGGTCGTCCCGTTCGATACACGACGCTGTCCAGGGCTATCGGGGCCATTTACGCTGATCACTACGCCTGGGGAACCTGAGATCCTTTATGCCGAGACACCCCTACGCGGCGAAGCTGTGGACGATCCCGAAACGGTATCCCAGTACAACCGACTGTTTGGTGCCCTCCAGGGCGTGGCGTACCCGCCAGACGAATCACGCGACAAGATGCATGAGATAAGGAAGTACTTTCAGTGAACGACACTGTCTACCGGTGGCACACATCGAGCTTCAGCAACGCCTCCGGAGGGAACTGCGTAGAAGTCGCCGAAGGCCCCCGCGCTGTCAACATCCGTGACACCCAGCATCGCCACCTCGGCCACCTCGCGGTCCCAGCGACGGAGTGGCGGGCGTTCCTGCATGCCGTGCGCAAGGACGAGCTGGACTAGCACCCGCCAGCGCGCGGTTTCCCCGCGCGCCCACCGGGCATCGTGCACAGCAACCCGCCCCTGGCAAGGCCCCTATACACGAACCCCGCCGGCACACAACAGCGTGCGGACCTAGCCACCTGAGGGGATGAGGGGATGAGCGGGACCCCTGTTAGTCTGTGCTGATGTCAGCGATCAGACGCTTCCAAGTGACCTTCGACTGTGCGGAACCCGTGCGCCTCGCGGCTTTCTGGTGCGAGGTGCTGGGGTACGTCGTCCCACCGGTCCCGGAGGGTTTTGCCACGTGGGAGGAGTACCAACACTCCCTGCCGCCTGAGGATGAGGTCTACTTCGCGTGTACTGATCCCTCCGGCGTGGGTTCACGCCTGCTCTTTCAGCGAGTTCCCGAAGGCAAGGTCGTCAAGAACCGGGTGCATCTGTGTGTGCGGGCCGGCGACGGGCTCGTGGGTGACGAGCGCCTGGCCACACTCGAGGCCGAATGCGCACGGCTGATGGCCCTCGGCGCGAAGCACGTGCTCACGCAGCGCGCCGATGACGTCAACGAGTCGTGCATCACGATGCAGGACGTCGAGGGCAACGAGTTCTGCCTCTCCTGAACCCTCCTCCAAGACCGCGAAATCGAGAGCCTCCTGCCGTGGGATCTCTCAGGTCCCGCACGAGGCAGGACCTGTTCCGTGAGAGCAGGGTTGCGTAGGCGGGCGATGCCGAGCATGGCGTGGTGGACACCGTCCACAACCCCCACCACCCGGGTTTCCCGAACGCTCACCGAACCACTCGCGGTTCGTCACGTGGTCGCCATGGTGCTGGACCGATCGGACTCTTGGGTTTCCGCACCTCGCTGGTGAGCTACCGCGCCGTTGACGTGGGTGGCGTGGACCGCGCGGTCGTCGGCGAGGAGGGCGAGCCTGAACAGGGCGTCCTGGATGTCCTTGTCTTGGGTTTGAGCCTTCGGCACCGGTGTGGCCTCTGGGTCTAGTTGTTGTGTCCCTGGAGGTTGGTGACCCGGTCTGTGGGTGGCGAGGCAGCCCCTCGGGTGGCGTGTCGACCCGCTGGCCGACCCGAACGCGACCGTCTCGCCGTCGTGTCACACGACGGCGAGACGGTGCACGCGTGGACGCGCGCTCTACGTTCCGGGGACGTACAGGCGGACGTCGTCGATGCTCGCCGAGCCCTCGTAGAAGTTCATGTGGGGTTGGCCGATCAGGAAGTAGTCGGGGTAGGCCGAGCCCTCCGGCCAGACGTCGTCGTCGACGTAGGTGCCGTTGGGGGAGGGGTACTCCCAGTCGGCGTTGTACTGGCCGTCGTACTCCTCCGACGTCTGGTTGTAGTGCCAGATGGGGTTCTCGCCGTCGTCGAAGGGCTGTTCGTAGCGCAGCGTCTGTTCGCCGACGTGGCGGAACTCGCCGCTGACCTCCAGGACGTAGGAGTCGTCGCGGCGTTCGACGGCGAACTGGTAGTCCCGGTCCGGCATGGCCTCCGGCATGAGGTCCACCTGGCTGACGATCCCCCCGCCGACCTCCGTGCCGCACTCGCTGGGCATGACGTACTCGGTGCCCGGCTGGTCGGCGTATCGGCGGTCGTCGGTCATGAACAGCATGTTCACGCCGTTTCCGCTGCCCCACTCGTAGGGCTGGAGCTCCCCGCTGTCGATGTCGCAGTAGCGCAGACCGTTGCCTGTGTACTCGTAGCGGTTGTAGCCGTCCATGACCACCTTGCGGTGGTTGTGGATGAACACGTTGTTGTGCGGCGCCGGCCGGTCGTAGTCCATGATCGACAGGAAGTAGAACCCGTTGGCGTCCGTGGTCACGTCGAACCACTCGCACTCGGGCCGTGAGAAGTCACCCGAGGCCGCCCACGGGAAGTTCGTCTTGCAGTCCGACGGTGTGTAGCCGTTCACCAGACCGTCGTAGTCCCACTCCCCGTCGCGCTGGCCACCGAAGTCGATGGTTCGCAGCGTCATCTCGACGCGGTACTCCTCGGGCAGCTCGTCGGTGGAGCGCAACACGACTCCACCGTCGTGCGCGGGACTGTCGAATAATCCGACGGCTTCGGACCCGGGCACGGAGTCCTGGGTGAAGGACGGCTCGGCGCTGCCCTCCCGCATGGCGAGTTCGGCGGTGAGCCATCCGTCGTCGCCCAGGGAGAACGAACGACGCTGGAGGTCGACGGTGTCGAGCTGGTCCTGGAAGTCCGCCCCGCCGACCGTCGCGAAGTACTCGCCGTCGTTGTCGTAGCCATCGACGTCGTAAGGACTCCCGGGACCGTCCTTGTCCGGGAACCATCCCGTGTCCCCCGACGGGTCGAAGGCGGAGAAGTCCTCCTCGTGCACCAGTTGCCAGCCCCCGGGCCGGTCCTCCGGTGGGTCGGCCTCCGGTGTGTCCGCCACCGCGGCGGTCGCCCCCAGTGGCGTCACCACCCCCACCACAGCGGCGAGGCCCATCCACCGTGCGACTCGAAACCCCATCGACTCCTCCGCTCCTTCGGCGTCAATGGCACAAGCCTGCATGGAAGCACCCCGGAGCGCTATGGGGGACCCACCCGAAATCCCTGTGTCAGAGGCGCCCCAAGGCTGCGTGGGGTGCGGCGGACCAGGCGTCCGCCGCACCCCACGAGTACCCGCTCACCGCCGGACGTCCCCCTCGTCCGGGATCCACGACTCCCACACCTCGGGGTTGTCCTCGACCCACTGCCCCGCGGCCTCCTCGGGATCCATGCCCTCGTCCGCTATGAGCTGCGCGACCGCGTTCTGGTCGTCGTTGGTCCACTGCCAGTTGTCCAGGAACTCGTACGCGGAGCCTCCGTCCTCCGTGAACCCGGCGCGGAAGATCTTGTTCAGGTCGTAGGCGGGGTAGCCGCACGGAACCTGGTCGGGATCAGCGTCGCACCCGTCCTCGTAGGGCGGCAGCTCCACCCGCACCAGGTCGAGCTCATGCAACAGCCACTGTGGGTCGTAGAAGTAGAAGAGCGCCGGCTCCTCGTTCGCGTATCGGTTACGCACCTCGGTGATCTGCGCGGCTTCGGACCCCGCGTACACGATCTCCAGATCCAGACCGAAGGCGTTGATCATGCCCTGGTCCTGGGTCACGAACGCGGGATCACCGCCCAGGAACTCGCCGCTCCCGCCCGTCTCGGCGGTCTGGAAGATCTCGATGTTCTCCTCGATCCCTTCCAGGGTGTCGATCCCGGGGTATCGATCGACGAGGTACCGCGGCACGTACCAGCCGATGTAGCCGTCGTTGCCGTTAGGGCCACCGTCCACGACGGTGCCGTTGCCCTCGGGCCCGTAGAGCTCCATCAGGTCCTCGTGGCCCCAGTTCTCCACGATCGCGTCGAGCACGCCCTGGTCCAACGCCTGCCACGACGGCTGCTCGTCGATCCGCATGAGTTGGACCTCGTAGCCCATCTCGTGCCTCAGCAGGTAGGCGAGGACCTCCGCGGACGCCTCGTAGCCGACCCACCCGTTCACCGCGATCCGCACCGTGTTGGGGTCCCGTGGCATGTCGGAGGTGCGCACCGCGCACGAGGAGACGAGCACCGCTGTCATCAGCACGGCGAGGGTCCTGGTCAGCACCCGTCCGATCGGTGTGTTACGCATCGCTCCTCCGTCCTTGGGTCACCCGGTCCAGGAACAGGCCCAGGCAGACGATGGCCAGGCCGGAGGCGAGACCGAGTCCGAGATCGTTCTGGGCGAGGCCGAACACCACGTCGTAGCCGAGTGACCCGGCGCCGACCAGTGCTCCCATCACCACCATCGCGAGGACCATCATGATCCCCTGGTTCACCGCGAGCAGCAGGGACGGCCGGGCCAACGGCAGTTGCACCTTGGTCAGAACCTGCCACCGGGTCGACCCCTGGGAGGTCGCGGCCTCCACGGCCGCCACGGACACCCCGCGGAGACCGTCGTTGACGAGCCGGATCACCGGAGGCAACGCGAAGATGAACGCGGCGGCCAACGCGGGGATCCGGCCGATACCGAACAAGGCCACGGCCGGAATCAGGTACACGAACGGCGGCAGTGTCTGCATGGCGTCCAGGATCGGACGCAGGACCGCGGCGAGTCCGTCACTGCGTGCGGCCAGGACGCCCACGACGACTCCGACGGCGATGGTGATCGCGGCGGCGACCAACACCTGTGCCAGCGTGTTCATGCTGTTCTCCCACACGCCGAGCAACCCCGTCGTGAGGAGTGCCAGAGCGGAGGTCAGCGCGACCCGCCGACCGCCGAATATCCACCCGATCGCGGCGGCGACGAGGACCACCACGGGCCACGGCGTGCCGGTGAGCAGTGCGGTCAGCGGGTTCAGGACCCCGTGCAGGAGAACGTCTCCGCCGATCGACGCGATCCCGCCGATCGAGGCCTGGAGGCCCGCCTCCAGGGAGTTGACCGGTCCGACGATGCTCACGGTCACGGCGTCGGGCCAGTTGGCGACGCCCGCGAGACGGGCGAGGAGCACGACGACCACAACGGCGAGTGCGCCCGCGCCGAGAACCGGCAGCCGAAGCCGTCGGGGGATCTCCGGAGCGTGTTCGCCGTGGCCGGCGGCTCCGGTCACCCGGTCCATCGCGATGGCGAGCATGACGATGGCCAGCCCCGCCTCGAACGCCTGACCCACGTTGACCTTGGCCAGGGCCTGGTAGATCGCGTCCCCCAGTCCTCCAGCACCGATCACCGAGGCGATGACGACCATGGAGACGGCGAGCATGATGGTCTGGTTGACGCCCAACAGGATGGTGCGTTTGGCCATCGGGAGGCGCACCTTGGTGAGAAGCTGCCAGGGCGTGGAGCCCAGGGAGGTCGTGGCCTCGATCGCGCCCTGGTCGACGCCGCGGATGGCCATCGCGGTGATCCGGACCACCGGCGGCATCGCGTACACGGTGGTCACCACGGCCGCCGCCGGGTTGCTGATACCGAACATCAGCACGAACGGCAGCAGATAGGCGAACGCCGGCATGATCTGCATGAAGTCCAGCACCGGCCGCACCGCCGCGTGGACACGGTCGCTCTGGCCGGCCCACACTCCCAGCGGGATCCCGATGACCAGAGCGATCAGCACCGACGTGATGATCAGGGACAGCGTGGTCATCGCTTCGTACCACAGCCCGGTGAGCCCGAACACGGCGAACGCCGCGAGTACGACCAGGGTGACGCGCCAGCCCGCGACCCGCCACGTGGCGAGAGCGCCCAGCAGGACGACGCCCGGCCAGGTGAGAAGAACCAGCGCCTGGGTGATGACGACGACGGCGGTACCGAGGCCCACCGAGACGTAGTTGAACCCATAGACGAACAACGGGCTGTTGTTACGGTTGGTCACCACCCACTCGTAGACGGAGTCCAGGCGGGCCATCAGTGCCTGTCCGAAGGCGTCGGGGAACGGGCCGAGCCACGCGGGCACGTTCAGGACCCGGCTGACCAGGAAGCCGACGACGAGCAGGCCGAGGACGGCGCCGAGTCGCGCCCAGTCGCCGCTGAACGGGGACCGCCGTCGGGGCGCCGGGACCGCGTGGCCCGGTCCGGACCGGATGGAAGGGATGGTCGTGGTGGTCGCCATGTCAGCCCCCCACCGTGGGGCCGGCGCCCCCCGTGTGGGTCCCGCCGGCCTTGCCGACGTCGTCGGACTGGTCCTCGGCGATCGCCCGAAGGACGTCGTCACGACCCACGTAACCGAGGAGTCGGTCACCGTCCACGACCCGTACCGGCGCGGTGCTGTCGGCCAGTACCGGCACGATGTCGGACACCAGGGCGTCGGGGGAGGCGACGGGGCCGTCCAGGGCCTCGGACTCGAAGGCGGCGCGCATCAGCCACCGCACGGTGAGAACGGTGGTGCGCGCCACGTCCGAGGTGAAGTCCCGGACGTAGTCGTCGGCGGGACTGCCCACCACCTGCTCCGGGGTCCCCACCTGCACGATCTCTCCGTCGCGCATGATGGCGATGCGGTCGCCCAGTTTGAGCGCCTCGGAGAGGTCGTGGGTGATGAAGACGGAGGTCTTGTTCAACTCACGCTGCAGCCGGCAGACCTCCTGCTGCATGTCCCGGCGGATCAGGGGGTCGAGGGCACTGAACGGTTCGTCGAAGAGCAGCACCTCGGGGTCGACGGCCAGCGCCCGGGCGAGCCCGACGCGTTGCTGCATCCCACCACTGAGCTGGGACGGTCGGGCGTCCTCATAGCCGCTGAGCCCGACCATCTCGATCATCTCCCGGGCCCGGCCGTAGCGCCGCTCCCGTTCCTCGCCCCGCACCTCGAGACCGTAGGCCACGTTGTCGAGGATGGTGCGGTGGGGAAGCAGACCGAAGTGCTGGAACACCATCGCCATCGTGTGGCGACGCAGCTCCCGCAGCTCCTGGGCGCTCGCGCCCTTCACGTCGGTGCCGTCGAGCAGCACCTGACCACTGGTTGGCTCGATGAGTCGGGTCAGGCAGCGCACCAGGGTGGACTTGCCTGAGCCGGACAGGCCCATCACCACGAAGATCTCGCCCGGTCGCACGTCGAAGGAGACGTCACGGACGGCCACGGTGCATCCCGTTCGCTCACGGATGCCGTCGCGGTCGAGGGATTCGTACTGACCGCCGATGATGGAGTCCGCGTCGCGGCCGAAGATCTTCCACAGGCCGCGAACGGAGATCTTCGGATCGGCGTCACCATGGGCGCGGGGGTCTCCCGCTGGTTCGTTCGATTCAGTTGTCATGGAGTTCATGCGGAATTTCCTCCGAGTGGTCGCCCGTCCGCACGGGCGACCGGCTGTTGACGTGGTGCGAGTCGTCAGCGATCGCCGCGGATGAGATCCGCCGCGCGCTCACCGATGGTCAGCACCGTGACCATCGGATTTGGTGACGGCATCGTCGGGAACACCGACGCGTCGGCGACGCGCAGTCCCTGGAGGCCGCGAACCTTCAACGTGGGGTCGACAACCGCCGTGGGGTCGTCGACCGCCCCCATCCGGCACGTCCCGGCGGGGTGGTAGACCGTGTGCGCCGCGCGTCGCCCGTATTCCGACAGGCCCTCGTCTGTGGTGACGTCCGGGCCCGGAGCGACCTCGCGTTCGATCCAGGACCGGAACGGCTCGGTGGCCGCGATGTCCCGCGCGATGCGCAGCCCGTCGACGATCGTCCGCGCGTCGTAGCCCTCCGGGTCGGAGAAGTAGCGGAAGTCCAGCGCGGGTTTCACGCTGGGGTCGGCGCTCGTCAGCCACAGCTTCCCGCGGGAGCGGGACCGCGGGATGTTCGGAGTCATGCAGATCGCGTTGCGCGGTCCGGGCGAGTCGTAGCCCAGACGGGCGGTGTTGTCGTCGAACGGCACCTGGTAGATGTGGAACATCAGGTCCGGTCGAGGGTCACTGTCGTCGCGGCGGACGAAGAGGCCGCCGTCGGAGTCCATCACCGAACGTTCGGGAACCGGTCGGTTGGTCTCCCACATGATGATCGACTCGGGGTGGTCGAGCAGGTTCTCGCCGACGCCCGGAAGGTCGTGTCGGGGCTCGACGCCTACCCGCCGCAGTTCCTCGGCGGGGCCGACGCCGGACAGCAGCAGCAGGCGTGGTGTGTCGATCGCGCCCGCGCTGAGGATGACCTCGCGGGTGGCGCGCACCGTCGTCCGCTCTCCGGACGGGAGCCGGACCTCGACACCGGTGGCACGGTCGCCGTCGAGGACCAGCCGGTCCGCCCACGTCTCCAGCATCAGCGTCAGGTTCGCGCGCTCACCCATGATCGGGTGCAGGTACGCGACCGATGCGGAGGAACGGTTTCCCGTGTGCGGGTCGTAGGCGATCGAAAGGAACCCGACGCCCTCGCTGAAGCCCCCGCCGTGGGAGGTCAAGGCGTTGAAGTCCTCGACCACGGGAACACCGGTCGCCTTCCTCGACGACTCGATCCAGTCCTTGACGATCTCGTTGCGGTCGTGCGGGGCCACGGGAACGATGTTGCACTTGACGCGGTCGGCATAGGCCTGCACCGTGGCGTTGTCCCACCCCTCGGCGCCGGCCGCGACCCAGTCGTCGAGGTCCTGGGGGAAGGGCCGGAAACTGATCAGGGTGTTGTGGGAGGAGCAACCGCCGAGGACACGGGCCCGGGAGTGGCGGATGTGGGAGTTGCCGTGTGGCTGTTCGACGGTCGGATAGTCGTAGTCGAGGTCACCGCCGAGCAGGCCGAGCCAGTTCCGGAGCTTGAGGACCCGTTCCTGGCCCACGTCGGAGGGGCCGCCCTCGATCACGCACACGCGTGTCGTGGGGTCCTCGGTAAGCCGGTTGGCGATCACCGAGCCGGCGGTGCCCCCACCGACGATCACGTAGTCGAAGGTGGTGTCCGCTGAGGTCACGGAGTTCTCCTTTCGGGGCGGGACACCGTGGGGTGTCCACGCCGTGGGGACGTGCGAACAGGGGAGTGGGGCGGCGCGCGTCGGCCGCGCGTCGCGCGGACCGTCGCCATGAAGGCGGCGCGCCAGGGGGTATGGGCACGGTCACGGACGGCGGTGCGAGGACGAACCCCGCGCGCACGTGGTTACCCGAACCAGCGCTGTGGTCGCGGGTCCAGGTTGCGGTAGATGTGCTTGGCCTCGCGGTACTCGTCCAGCCCCGCGGGGCCCAGTTCACGGCCGACGCCGGAGCGCTTGAAGCCGCCCCACTCGGCGCCGGGGAAGTAGGGACCGTAGTCGTTGATCCAGACGGTTCCGTGCCGCAGGCGGGCGGCGACCCGGTCGCCCCGCCCGGTGTCGTTGGTCCACACCGCTCCGGACAGTCCGTAGTCGGTGTCGTTGCCGAGCTCGACGGCCTCCTCCTCGGTCCGGAACCGTTCCACGGTCACCACGGGGCCGAACACCTCGGTCCGCACGACGTCCATCGACCGGTCGCAGTCCACGAAGACCGTGGGGCGGAAGAAGTAGCCGTCGGCGAGGTCGGGGTCGTCCGGGCGGGACCCGCCGGCGATGATCCGCGCCCCTTCCTCCACACCGCGCGCCACGGCGGCCTCCACCTTGGCGCGGTGCTCCGCGGAGACCAGGGGCCCACTGCGCACGCCCTCGGCCTGACCGCACCCGATGGTGATGGCGTCGGCGCGGCGCGCCAGTTCGTCCACGAACGCGTCGTGGATGTCCTCGTGCACGATGAGCCGCGCACCGGCCGAGCACACCTGGCCGGAGTGGAAGAACGCGGCGTTGAGCGCGTAGTCGACCGCCGTGTCGAGGTCGACGTCGGGAAAGATGATGTTGGGGTTCTTGCCACCGAGCTCCAGGGCGACCTTCTTCACGGTCTTCGCCGCGCTCGCCATGATGCGCCGGCCGGTGGCCAAGCCACCGGTGAACGACACCAGGTCCACGTCCGGGCTCTCGACCATCGCCAAGCCCACGTCGGCCCCCGCGCCGAGCACGAGGTTCACGACCCCGGACGGGACACCCGCCTCGACGGCGAGCTCCACCAACTTGCAGGTCGTGACCGGGGTGATCTCACTGGGTTTGATGACCATCGTGGCGCCGGCGGCGATCGCGGGGGCCATCTTCCACGACAGTTGCAGCAGCGGGTAGTTCCACGGCGTGATCATCGCGCAGACGCCGACCGGTTCGTAGACGACGCGACTGTGGACGCCCTCGGGAGCGGACACGACCCGCCCCGCGTCCTTGTCGGCGAGGCCCGCGTAGTAGCGGAACACCGCGGTGACGTCGTCGACGTCGATTCGTCCCTCCTCGACGGTCTTCCCGGTGTCGAGGGACTCCATGACCGCGATCTCCTCACGGTCGCGCTGGAGCGTGTCGGCGATGTGGTGGAGGATCCGCCCGCGTTCGCTCGTGGGACGCCGTGCCCAGTCGCCGTCGTCGAAGGCGCTCCTGGCCGCCGCCACCGCGGACGCGACGTCGACGGCGCTCGCCTCGCTCACGACCGCGAGGTCGGAGCCGTCGTAGGGGTTGACGACGGTGCGGACCGCGCCGTCGACGGCGTCACGCCAGGTGCCGTCGACGAAGAGGCTCGTCGCCCTCGTGGCCCCCGGAGCGGCGAGATACCGCTTCGCGGGCAGAGTCGTGTGTGACAGTTCAGTTTTGGGTTGCATCACCGATAATCCTGCCCCAGTCGTAGGTAACAGTCCGCACGTGACGCCCGCCGTTCTACCGACCGTAGCAGAGGTCCGTTCCTTTGCTGTGAATCCACTTCTGCGTCAGATGTGTGGCCGGCCGCGGATCGACGCGCGCATAGGCGCTTGCCGGATGGCGGTGAGACGGGTCACGTCCCGCTCGTGCTGCGGAATTCTTCCGTCTTATCATGCCGGGCGGCGGGGGAGACGGGCGTGGAGGCGCGGTTTGGCGGGGCCCGTAGCATACGAACGACGGTGCGGGCGTACGGGGCTCTCTGTGCTGCTCACAATGCTTGGAGGTCGCTGTTCTCGCGTGGTTGGCGGCGAGTGTGAAGCGGTCGGGAGTTGGGTTCGGTGTTTCGCTATTCGGCACTGGTTGCGATTCTCGTGCGGTATAGAATCTTTCTATGTGAACCAGTGGATATCAATATGGCTCGTGTTATCGCCGATGTTGATTTCAAGATCATTCGCTGTGATGATCGGCCACTGTGAATGGTGCGGCGTGCCTGGATTTCTTGGGTGGTCGCGTGTGTTTCATCTCTCGAGATGAGGTGGAAATGGAAACTCTGGTCGTGTCAGGCCTGGGGGTGGGTTCCGAGTTATCGGCGCCCCCGAATTGTTCCCGAACGGATGGGATATCTGAATATGGATTCGATGCGGCGCCGGACGCTCACCGGTTCCTCCGCTGTGCTCTGCCTGGTGATGGCCGCGGGATGTGGCGCCCAGTCTGAGGACGGTTTGGCGTCCGAGGAGGAGTCGACGGAGAGTCAGGTCATCACCCTGGTCGAGCAGCCGTGGGAAGACCTCATGGTGGAGAACCAGATCGTCAGTCAGATCCTCGGCGCGGCGGGCTACACGGTGGAGGTCGAGGAGCTCACCGTTCCGATCGGCGCGCAGTCCCTCGCCCAGGGAGACGCCGACGCCTACCTCGGCAACTGGTGGCCCAGCCAGGAGGACACCTTCGGCGCCTTCATCGACGACGGCGATGTCGAGGTCCTCTCCACGCTCGTGGACGGAGTGGCCTACGAACCCGCCGTGCCGGCCTATGTGGCCGAGGAGTACGACATCTCCTCGCTCGCCGACCTCGCGCGACACGCTGAGGAGTTCGAGGGCGAGTTCCTGGGGATCGAGGCCGGGACGCCCGGCAACGACTCCATTCTGGACATGATCGACGAAGACGCCTATGGACTGGGCGACTGGGAGCTGGTCGAGTCCGGAACACCGGCGATGCTGGCTGAGGTCGAGCGGCGGGCGAGTGAGGATCTGCCGGTCGTCTTCCTCGCCTGGGAGCCGCACTGGATGAACATCGAGTGGGACCTCGTCTACTTGGAGGACCCCGAAGAGGCGTGGCCGGGCGCGGGCGAGATCCGCGTCGCCACCCGCGCGGGGTTCGAGGAGGACAGTCCCAACGTGGCGCGTCTGCTCTCGCGGATGGAGATCGACGGTGACACCGCGTCGGACTGGATCTTCCGGGTGAGCCAGGACGGCGAGGACCCCGGTGACATCGCCGCCGAGTGGATCGCCGAGAACCCCGACGAGGTCAGCGCGTGGCTGGACGGCGTCGAGACGGTGGACGGCGACCCCGCCGAGTTGCCGGAGTGATCGAGGTCCGGCGGGGGAGCGTCACCACGCTCCTCCGCCGGCCACCCCGCGACCGGACGGCCGACACCGAGCGAGCCGCCCTCGGCCGCCGACCGGCGGCCGGAGACGAACGAGGAGAGACGCGATGAGCGACACGCACCGCGACCGGCGCACACTGCCGATCGCCGACGAGCGGCAGCCGGCCGCCACGTCGATCGACGTGCACGAGCAGGACCCTCCGCACGAACCGGTACGGCCGTTGCGGCCCCCGAACGGCGCGCCCAACGTGGTCCTCGTCCTCCTCGACGACATGGGCTTCGGGGCGCCGAGCGCGTTCGGCGGGCCATGTCAGACGCCCGCCGCCGACCGGCTCGCCGCCGGGGGACTGCGTTACACCCGATTCCACGTCACCGCGATCTGTTCTCCCACCCGCCAGTCGCTGCTCACCGGGCGGAACCACCACTCGGTGGGCATGGGCGTGACGACGGAGATGGCGAGCGCGGCGCCGGGTTACTCGGGGATTCGTCCCCGCAGCGCGGCCACCCTGGCCCAGACGCTCCGAGGCAACGGCTACAACACGGCCGCCTTCGGCAAGTGGCACCAGACGCCCGCACGTGACGTGAGTCCCGCCGGCCCCTTCGACCGTTGGCCGACGGGGGAGGGGTTCGAGAAGTTCTACGGATTCCTCTGCGCGGAGATGAACCACTGGTACCCCGTCCTGTTCGATGGGACCGCGCCGTTCGAGCCGGAGCGCCGCCCCGAGGACGGCTACCACCTGTCCGAGGACCTGGTGGACCAGGCGATCGAGTGGGTCGACACCCAACGCACCCTCAAACCCGACGTCCCGTTCTTGGTCTACCTGCCGTTCGGCGCCACCCACGCGCCTTACCACGTGCCGCGCGAGTACCGGGACAAGTATCGGGGCGCGTTCGACCACGGCTGGGACCAGCAGCGGGAGATCACCCTCCGCAAGCAGAAGGACCTCGGTGTCATCCCGCCCGACGCCGAACTCGCGCCGTGGGCGGAGGGCGTCCCGCACTGGGACGAGCTCTCCGACGCCGAACGCCGGTCCTCGGCGGCGCTGATGGAGCTCTACGCCGGATTCGCCGAACACACCGACGTCCAGGTCGGGCGCCTCGTCGACGCCCTGGAGGCGAACGGCTCACTGGACGACACCCTGTTCATCTACATCCTCGGCGACAACGGGGCCTCGGGGGAGGGTGGCCTGGGCGGCACGCTCAACGAGCACCGATTCGCCAGCGGGATCCCCGACTCCGCGGAGTTCATCAATGCCCACGCCGAGGCGCTCGGCGACGAGACCACCCACGCGCACTATCCGGTCGGGTGGGCGCTGGCGATGAACACGCCCTACCAGTGGACCAAACAGGTCGCCTCCCACTTCGGTGGGACGCGCGACGGGATGATCGTGCACTGGCCGAACGGGATCTCGGAGCGTGGCGGGCTGCGCCACCAGTTCCACCACGTGATCGACGTGGTGCCCACGATCCTGGAAGCCGCCGGTATCCCGGAGCCGACCAGCGTGGACGGCGTCGCACAGCAGCCCATCGAGGGCACCAGCATGCTCTACAGCTTCGACGCCCCTGAGGCCCCCGACCGTCACCGCCTCCAGTACTTCGAGATGGTCGGTAACCGTGGCATCTACCACGACGGCTGGATGGCGGTCACCCGACACGGCACTCCGTGGGAGATGGTGAGCACCGGACGCCGGTACTTCGACGACGACGTGTGGGAGCTGTACGACACCAACGTCGACTGGACCCAGGCCCGCGACATCTCCGCCGAACACCCCGGCAAGCTCCACCAGCTCCAACAGCTCTTCCTCACCGAGGCCGCGCGCTACAACGTCTTCCCGCTGGACGACCGGATGACCGAACGCGAGAACCCGCGGGAGGCCGGTCGACTGGACCTGTTCGGGGACCGTCGTACGGTGACGTTCCACGGGCCGGGTCTGCGGCTCACCGAGGAGACGGCGCCGAACGTGAAGAACCGCTCACACACGCTCACCGCCCACGTCGAGGTCCCACGCGGAGGCGGCGAAGGGGTGCTGGTGGCCCAGGGGGGACGGTTCGGCGGCTGGTCACTGTACGTGCACGAGGGGTGCCCCCGGTACGCCTACAACTACTTCGGGCTGCACGTACACACCGTGGCGAGCGGGGAACGCCTGTCGCCCGGTGAACACGAGATCCAGATGGCCTTCGCCTACGACGGTGGCGGAGTGGGCCAGGGGGGAACCGCCACCCTGCTGGTCGACGGGGAGAAGGTCGCGGAGGGGCGCGTGGACGCCACGATCCCCTACTACTTCGCCTTCGACGAGACCTTCGACCTGGGCGTCGACCGAGCGTCTCCGGTCACCGACGACTACCGCACCGCCGACAACGAGTTCACCGGCACGCTGCGCTGGCTTCGGGTCGACCTCGGCGACGACCTGTGCAGCTCCAGCCAGAACGAGGACGAACGTGCACGATTCCGCGCCGCGCATGACTGAGGCCCGCCCCGGATGCTGCGCCCCGTCGGCGGGACGCGAGTCGACGTCGACGCCCGACCCGCCCGATCTCACTCCCGCCGGGGACGCGGCCAGGTCCAGTGTCGACCTGCCCACGATGGTGTCCCTCGCCGGAGGGGAGTTCCTCATGGGCAGTGAGGACGAGCGCGCCTATCCCGACGACGGAGAGGGGCCGGTTCGTCGTGAGGTCCTCGAACCGTTCCGGATCAGCGCCACGGCCGTCACCAACGCCCAGTTCGCCGCGTTCGTCACCGCCACCGGCCACCGGACCGACGCCGAGCGCTACGGCTGGTCCTTCGTGTTCGGCGGACTTCTTCCCGACGACTTCCCACCCACCCGAGGCGTGGTGAACGCCCCCTGGTGGCGCCAGGTCGAGGGCGCGGACTGGCGCCACCCAGCCGGGCCCTTCTCCGACGTGGACCGCGACGGCCTCGGCGACCATCCGGTGGTTCACGTCTCCTGGTCCGACGCGGCCGCGTACTGCGTCTGGGCGGGACTGCGGCTACCGACCGAGCGGGAGTGGGAGTTCGCGGCGCGCGGAGGTCTGGAAGGCCAGGCCTTTCCCTGGGGTGACGAGCTCGAACCCGGGGGAGAGCACCGGATGAACGTGTGGCAGGGGGTGTTCCCCCAGCAGAACACCGAGTCCGACGGCTGGTACGGCACCTGCCCCGCGCACGAGTACCCACCCAACGGTTTCGGGCTGTACAACATGACCGGCAACGTGTGGGAGTGGTGTCAGGACCGCTTCGAGGCGGGCCCACCCACGGCGGGCACCCGCCGCAGCGCCCGTGGCGGTTCCTACCTCTGCCATGACTCCTACTGTCGCCGATACCGTGTCAGCGCCCGCCAGGGGATCACCCCCGACTCCTCCATGGGCAACACCGGGTTCCGCTGCGCGGGGGACACCTGAACATGGTCACGGGGTGGTGGGTGGCGTCGGGCGCCCACCACCCGTGACGGAGGCGCTTCGCCCACCGTCCGCCTGGCACCCCATGGGTGGTCGGGCGCCAGCCCGGACGGGGAGCGCCCCTACTCGGCGGGTCCGTCGGCCCGTGACCGACGGACCCGGCACTGGGGAGCCCGCCTCCCGTGCTTGGCCGCCCGCCCGCGCCGTACTCCAAGGCATCCTCCGCCGACTGTGATGAAGCCCGACCCACCAGCCACGCGCACCTCCCGTCGGGGCGGGCGGGATTCGAAGCGGAGGCGTACCCGCGCCGCTGACGATCTGTGGGGACGCCGACCGGCCGCGGGTTCGAGCGGCTAGTGGCGCCACGCCCCAGGGGATCGGGGGGCCACACTTATCCACCCGGGGAGGGGTGGTTTGACGGTGTCGCCGTGCAGGGGTGCGTCGAGAAGTCGTCGCCTGTCCCGCACCGTCCGCGCGATCGACCTCCTCGGCACACGGTTCCCGGGCACTGTCCGGCTGCCCGTCACCGCCCATGCCGTGCTCGCCTCGCCGATGGTCCGCCGGGCCCGGTCGCGTATGAGAGGCGTGAGCGTCGGACGGATCAGGCCGGGTGGGCGCTGTCGTCGGTGTCGTCCGCCGGTGGCCAGGCCGACACGAGGTCGACGAAGGCCTGGGCCGCGGGTGACAACGGGCCCGGCGGCCAGACGAGCACACCGCGCCGGGCGAGGGGCGGGTCGAGGCGGACGACGACGGCGCCGAGTTCCGCCGCCTCCATCGCGAGGCGGCGGGGCAGCAGAGTCGCGCCGGCGCCGGCGATCACCAAGGGGATGATCGCGGCGCGGTGCGTGGTCTCCACCGCGATTCGCGGCGAGGTGCCGGTGAGCGCGAGCGCCCTGTCCAGCGCACTGCGGGTGGTGGTGCCGTGCGGGGTCGTGACCAGGTCGAGCTCGGCGAGCGTGCTGAGTGGTAGCGGGTCCTCCGGTGGGGCGGCGGAGGGTGGGAGGACGGCGAGGACCTCCTGCCGCGGAAGGTCGAGCACCCGCATACCGGCGGTGGGGATGCCGTGTTCGGTGAACCCGACCTCGCACTGCCCACGGCGGACCAGGTCGACGGTCGCCGCCGCGCTCTCCGCGTCGAGGATGCGGAACTCCACTCCGGGATGTTGGTTCCGGAACGCGCCCACGTAGGAGGCGAGCGGGTCGACCGCCAGGGTCGTGACGGCGGAGATGTCGAGCCGCCCGGAGACCAGGCCCGCCACCCGCTGCGCGGCCGTCTGCACCCGCATGAAGTCGTGCAACACCTGACGGGCCGGCCCCAGCAGAGCCTCGCCCACGGGGGTCAGCACCACCCCGCGGCCGATGCGGCGGAACAGGGGGGATCCCACCTCCCGCTCCAGGACCCCGATCGCGTAGGACAGTGAGGGCTGGGCGACGTGCAGGGAGTTGGCGGCACTGGTGATGCTGCCGTGGCTCGCGACCGCGAGGAAGTACTCCAGATGCTTACGTTCCACGCGGCCTTCCTCACGATCGGGATGCGGGCGAACCGCATCGCACGCGCCGTCCGTTCTCCGCACCGCCCACGCTCGATCACGAGCACGCCCAGGTCCGGGCGCTGTCGTGTCCGGACACGGCGAAACATACCTGATGGTCGGGCCGCTGAGGGACGCTGCCGCGTGGTGTCGACTCCGCGGAGGAGGACCCGGTTGATAAATTACAGTACTGTATTGTAATTTTTCTGTATGACGCAGAAGGAACACCACCCTCCGCCCCACGCCGGCCGACCCCGTAGTACCGAGGCGGACGCGGCCATCCTCGAGGCCGCCGCCGACCTGTTGCTGGAGGAGGGGCTCGACGGCGTCAGTGTGGACCGGGTCGCCAGGCGGGCCGGCGTGAGCCGCCCGACCATCTACCGCCGTTACCCCGGGAAGACCGAGCTGCTCATCGCGGCGATTCACTGGGTGTACCGCTACCAGCCGGAGCAGGAACTGCCCGCGCCACGGGACTTGGAGGAGCTGCTCCGGTGGTGGGCGCTGGCGCTCGAGGGGCCGGAAAACGCCGGGATCCGCACGCTGACACTGCGGCTGTTGGGGGTGGGTCACGACCACCCCGAGTTCGCGGCCGCGTTCCGCGCCGTCAGTGTCGAGCCGCGCAACGCCATGGTCCGCGAGGTTCTCCTCCGCGAGCGGGACCGCGGTCGGTTTCCCGAGGACACCGACCTCGAGGTCGTCCGCAAACTACTCGCCGGCGCCGTCCTGATGCATCTGACCACCAACCCCCACGGCAGCACGGTGGAGGAGGCCGAACGGTTCTTCCTCGCGGTGCTGCGGGAGACGCGTTTCCAGCCGCTCGGTGTCGACCACTGAGCCACCGTCCGAAACCGCGAGCATCGAAGGAGCGTCACGATGACCGAGACCACACCTGGGACGGCGCCACTGCCGACGATCCGCCCCAATCCGTTCGACCCCCCGGAGGAACTCGCCCGCCTGCGCGACGAGAAGCCGATCAGCCGCCTGTCCTACTCCGACGGCCACGTCGGCTGGTTGGTGACGAGTCACACGTTGGTCCGCGAGGTCCTGGCGGACCAACGTTTCAGCGTCCGGGCCGACATACGGCACGATCCGTCTCCCGGCGCCGACCCCACTCCGGCGCGACCCGCCCCACGGGGGGTGTTCGTGGCGCACGACCCGCCGGAGCACACCCACTATCGCCGTCTGCTGACCGGCGAGTTCACCGTGCGCCGGATGCGACGGCTCACCGAACGCGTGGAGGAGATCACCAGCCACTACCTCGACGAGATGGAGCGACACGGGCCTCCGATCGATCTCGTGCGGGCGTTCGCGGCGCCGATCCCCGCCCTGGTGATCGGGGAACTCCTCGGCGTACCCGGCGACGCCGTGGACCGCTTCGAACGCGCCGTCGCGGCGGTGTTCCGGGTCGACGCCACACGCGACGAAAAGATGCGGGCCTACACCGAGATGCACGGTCTCCTCGCCGGCCTCGTGGAGAACAAGCGCGCCGAGCCAACGGACGACCTGCTCAGCGGCCTGGTCGCCGGGGGTGAACTCGAGGACGACGAACTCGTCAACATCGCGTTCATGTTGCTGGGCGCGGGCCTGGACACCACCGCCAACATGCTCGGGCTCGGAACGATGCTGTTGCTGCGCCACCCCGACCAGGTCGCCCGGCTGCGACGATCCCGAACAGGCCCCCGCCGTCGTCGAGGAGCTACTCCGCTACCTGAGTGTCGTCCCCTACACCGTCCGCACCGCCCTGGAGGACCTGGACCTGGGAGGGGAGCGGGTCCGGGCGGGGGAGACGGTGACCGTGTCGATCGCGGCGGCCAACCGTGACCCCGAGCGGTTCGACGCGGCGGACACCCCGGACACCCAGCGCTCCACCAGCGGTCACCTCGCCTTCGGCCACGGCATCCACCAGTGCCTGGGCCAGCAGCTCGCCCGCGTGGAGATGCACGTCGCGTTCTCCGCCCTCTTCGCCCGATTCCCGACCCTGCGACTCGCCGTCCCCGAAGAGGAGGTGCCCACCCGGGACGAGATGGCGATCTACGGTGTGCACCGGCTGCCCGTCACGTGGGAGAGCGAGGCGCCATGAGGCTGCGGACCGACCGGGAGGTGTGCGTCGGGGCGGGGATGTGCGCGCTCACCGCCCCCGAGGTGTTCGACCAGGACACTGAGCACGGCCGCGTCGTCCTGCGCACCGAGGAGCCCCCGACGGACAGTCAGCTCGCCGCCCGCCGGGCCGCCGACCTCTGCCCGGCGGGAGCGATCACCGTCGCCCCCTCCTAGTCCGGCGGCGCGGGGCGAGTTCGGTCATGACCGTCACATTCGTCTCCCGGCTGGTGTCCAACCGGTGACGCCCCCAATCACGGGGGTGTCACCGATTTGTTCACTGGCCGAAGGAGCGCGCGATCATGTCCGCCTATGTCATCCTCACCCTCGTCGCCGCCGCGATGGTCGGGTTCTCCGCCGGGGCGCTGTACCTGAACGCCAGCGTGGTCACCGCGGGTCTGGTGCGGTACGGGGTTCCCCGCTCCTGGTGGCCCTGGCTCGCCACGGCGAAGGCGCTGGGCGCGGTCGGGTTGTTGGTCGGTCTCGCCGTTCCCGCCGTGGGAGTCGCGGCCGGGATCGGCCTGGTGCTCTACTTCACCGGCGCCGTG
This sequence comes from Spiractinospora alimapuensis, assembly GCF_018437505.1. Classification (NCBI taxonomy): domain Bacteria; kingdom Bacillati; phylum Actinomycetota; class Actinomycetes; order Streptosporangiales; family Nocardiopsidaceae; genus Spiractinospora; species Spiractinospora alimapuensis. The sequence continues at coordinate 5,751,246 of NZ_CP072467.1, forward strand.
GCCACGATCGTGCGGGCCCGTGTGTTCACCCACGTTCCCGTGCCGCTTTTCTACGCGGCCCCGGTCGTCGCGGCACTCGCCCTGGGAGTGACCGCCACCTGAGTGCCGTTTCGGCGCTCTTCCCCGGACGTTCGCCCCTGCGGGGGTGCGGGAGCGCGCTATGGTGACGCCTATGGACGACGACCCTGTGGTCCTCCCGCGCCCCCGGGGGTCGCTGGCGGACTGTGTGCGCCGAGGCCACGCCTACCGGCACCTGGAACTCGGGAACCCCCAAAGCTTCCGCCGGTGCGACCGCTGCGGCGCCCTCTCCCAAGCCAACCCCTGCGCCTGCGACGAGTGCGCCGAGTCCGACCGGACGGGATAACCGCATCCGTTGAGAGGTCCGGGTCCCACAGGCCGCGCTCAGCGTTCGTACACGCCGACGACGCGGTTCTGTTCGATGACCGCGTCACCGTAGTCGTCGAGGAAGTCCCGCAGGGACGGGGTTCCCTCGACTGGGCGGCTCAGGGCGTACACCCAGAAGTAGTAGTGGTGGGGACCGTGTCCGGCCGGGGGGCGGGGTCCGCCGTACCCCTGGTCGCCGAATCCGTTGTCGCCGGGGCGGAAACGCGCGTCCGCGTCGGGGCCGATCTCGGTGGTGTCGGCGGGCACCCCGTACAACGTCCAGTGCGTGAATCCCCACGGGCGCGGGGCGTCGGGGTCGTGACACACGATCGCGAGTTCGGCGGTTCCCTCGGGGACGCCGGTGACACGGAGGCGGGGAGCGAGATTCTCCCGGTCGCGGGCGTGCCGGTCCGCCATCCGGCCGTCCGCGGGGACGTCCGGGCTGGTGATCGTCAGGTCCTTGATATTCAGAGCCATGGGGGCCAACCTCCTTCGCCGCCCCAACCTAGCCCAGGGATCCCTTGGCCGTGGGCGGCGGCCCGGGGACGCCCAGGGCACTCCTGTTCAGCGGGCTGACTGGTGGGGCACCAGTCGGGTCGTGGTCGCGCGCGCCTGCGGAGTGACGACGGAGCCGACGATGTCCGGGGGATAGCGGTGATACTTCGCACGGTACGCCGCGTCGATCTCGTCGTCGATCGCGTGGTCGGCGTCGACGAGCGAGACGTCCTTCTCCAGACCGCCGACGTCGATGTGGGCCTCGTGGCGGTCCCGCGTGCCCTGGAACCAGCGCGCGGTCGGACCGTTGACGGCGCGCACGTACAGGTCGTCGCCGTGGCGCACCACCCACATGGTGGTCGGCCGACGCAGGGTGTCGTCGACCCGGAGCGACGCCAGGCGCAGCTCGTCGGTGTCGGCGATCCGGTCGATCTCGTCGCTGGTCCACGTGGCCATGGCGTCTCCTCCGCGTGTGGGGTCCCAGTGGGGCGGGACGGGTTCTCTCTTCCCCATGCCCGCTGACGGCCGGTCGCGCGTGATGGCCGTCTCCGTTCTCGGTAAAACCAGCCCCCGGGTCACCGGCCCGCGCTCGCCGGGACGGGTGTCGCCTGGGGGCCGGTCTCCAGCCCCAGTCGCGGGTTGCGTCCAGCGCGGATGCCGTTACCGATGACGAGCACTTCCGCGACCTCGTGCACGAGGACCACGGCGGCGAGGCCCAGTACGCCCAACAGTGCCAAGGGCATCAGGCCGACGATGATGGCGAGGGACAGCCCCACGCTCTGCCACATGATCGACCGAGAGCGTCGGGCGTGGGCGAGTACCCGGGGGAGATGTCGCAGGTCCTCACCCATCAGGGCGACGTCCGCCGTCTCGATGGCGACGTCGGTGCCCGCCGCGCCCATCGCGACGCCGAGGTCGGCGGTCGCCAGGGCAGGGGCGTCGTTGACACCGTCACCGACCATGGCGACCGGCCCGCCTCGCCGCAGGTCCTCGACGGCGCGCGCCTTGTCCTCGGGGCGCAGCGCGGCGTGCACCGCGTCGGCGTCGATACCGGCCCGTGTCGCCAGCGCCGCGGCGGTGGCGGCGTTGTCCCCGGTGAGCATCACCACGCGGTAGCCGGACCCGCGCAGGGACGCCACGACGTCCGGTGCCTCGGGGCGCAGCTCGTCGCGGACCGCGATGGCTCCCAGCAGAGTGGTGTCGCGCTCGACCAGGACGACGGTCGCGCCGGATCGCTGCATCCGCGCCACCTCCGCCGCCAGCGTGCCGGGGTCGAGCCAGCCGGGCCGGCCCAGGCGGACAGCACGCCCCCGCAGCGATCCGGTGAGCCCGGAGCCGACGACCGACTCGACGTCGGTGGCCCGCTCCGGTCCGTGTGGTGGGGAGTCCGCGGAGTTCGCGGCGGCGGCCACGATCGCGGAGGCGAGGGGGTGCTCGCTGCGCGCCTCCAAGGCGGAGGCGACGACGAGAACCTCCTCGCGCGTGTGACCCGGGGCGGCCACGGTCTCGATCACGGTGGGCCGATTGCGGGTCAGGGTTCCGGTCTTGTCCAACGCCACGGTCCGCACGCGGCCCATCGCCTCGAGCGCGGCGCCGCCCTTGACCAGGGTGCCGTGCTTGGTGGCGGCGCCGATCGCGGCGACCACGGTGACCGGAACGGAGATGGCCAGAGCACACGGTGAGGCCGCGACCAACACGACCAGCGCGCGTTCGATCCAGGTCACCGGATCACCGAGGAAAGAACCCACCGCAGCGATCAGTGCGGCGGCGATCATCACCCCGGGGACGAGTGGCCGGGCGACCCGGTCGGCCAGCCGCTGCCCCGTACCCCGGCGGGACTGCTCCGCCTCGACGATGGACACGATGCGGGCGAGGGAGTTGTCGGCGGCCGTGGCGGTCACGGCCACCTCCAGCGCGCCGGCGCCGTTGATGGATCCGGCGAGGGCCTCGTCGTCGGGACCGACCGCCACTGGGACCGACTCGCCGGTGATGGCGGAGGTGTCCAGAGCGCTCCGACCCGAGGTGACGGTCCCGTCGGTGGCCAGCCGTTCGCCCGGGCGAACCACCAAGGTGTCGCCGACGACGATCGCGGCGGGATCGACGTCCCTCTGGACGCCGGCCCGCAGTACGGTGGCCTTGGCCGGAACCAGGTCCAACAGCGCGCGCAGCCCCCTGCGGGCCCGCGCCACCGAGTACTCCTCCAGTCCCTCCGCGATGGTGTAGAGCACGGCCAGCATCGCGGCCTCGCCGACCTCGCCCAGCGCCACGGCTCCGACGGCGGCGACCGTCATCAACGTGCCCACACCGATGCGGCCCCGCGCCAGACGGCGCAGCGTGCCCGGGACGAACGTCCACCCGGCGACCGCGAGCGCGGCGGTGGTCAGGACCAGGCCCAGCGCGTCGGGAGCCCCCGCCCATCCGGCTCCGTATCCGGCCCCCAGCAGTGCCGCCGCGACGCCGGCGAACCGGATCTCTCGGACCTCCCACAGCCGGGCGGGGGCCGGCTCGCCCGTCGCGTCCGCGGACTCCTCGGCGTCGCAACCGCAGGCGTCACTCACCACCCGCTCCCGAGGCTCGGCTGTCGGTCCCGTAGTTGGGGCACAGCGCGACCGCGTTCCCCGTCGCCACCAGCACGACCTCGGCGGCGGCCAACAGCTCCAACAGTTCCGGTCTGGTCAGGGAGTAGAACACCTGGCGCCCCTCGGGGCGACCGTCGACCAGCCCGCAGTCCCGTAGACAGGCCACGTGCTTGGACACGGTGGACTGCGCGAGTCCCAACTGGTCCACCAGGTCGGCCACGCGCGCCTCGTCCTGGGCCAACCGTCGGACGATCGCGAGCCGGGTGCCGTCGGAGAGACTGTGGAACAGAGCCTCCGCGGCACCCAGGTCGTCGTCGTTTTCTTCGGGACACACCCCCGAATTTCTCATCGCCATACGGCGATCATATTCCGAACGGGCGATTGATTGCCACAGGTGCGTGGACACCGACCGCCGGACGGTTCCCCGCCCGGCCGGTCGACTCAGATCCGCTCGTCGTGGCGTACCACGCGGAGGAACGCGCGCCACTCCCGGTGGGAGACGCTGAGCTGGCCACGGTCGGGGTGCTGGGAGTCGCGGACCAGGACCCGGCGCGCCGCCGTGCGGCACTCGACGCAGTTCGCGTCCCCGCCGGTACTGAAACTGGATTTGGCCCACGTGTCGTCAAGCATCCTGCGTCTCCTTGAATCTGTCGTGATGAGGACAGGAGAGGAGCGCGCCGCACGGTTCGGGGGCCGCTGATACCCCTCACCCACACGAACCGGGACGATCAGGACCGTCGACCGCGAGCGGAAAGCTGGTGTCCCCGCCGGGGTTCGCGGGTGCCCACTCCCGACACCACGAACCCCCGACGTCACTCGCCACAACAGCCCCACGGCAGCGCTGACTCCACCACCACCTCATCCGCGCCAACGAGCGAACGGCTCCAGGGGGATACCGGAGATGCCTCCGCCGGAGCGTCGCGGTGCGGGACCACCCCCGCCACGGCGGAGGGTGAGTCCACCGACACAATGAAAGCACCACAAACCCGATGAGTGAAGAGAAACTCCGACGAGTGTGGAGAAACCGGAGGAATCGCCTCGGTCAGCGCGTGCCGATCGGAACGACCAGAGGGCCGGCCGTCACCGGGTCGGGAATGACGGTGCAGTCGAGGCCGAAGATCTCGGCCACCAGGCCGGGCGTGAGGACTTCGGCCGGCGGGCCGCTCGCCCGGATCTCACCCCCGCGCATCGCGACAAGGAGGTCCGCGTAGCGCGCGGCCATGTTCAGGTCGTGCAGCACCATCACCACGGTGCGCCCATGGTCGCGGTTGAGCGTGGCCACGAGGTCCAGCACCTCGATCTGGTGGGACAGATCCAGATAGGTGGTCGGCTCGTCGAGCAGGAGAAGATCGGTCCCCTGGGCCAGGGCCATGGAGATCCACGCGCGTTGGCGTTGGCCACCGGACAGTTGGTCCAGGGGGCGGGTCGCGAACTCCAACATGCCCGTCATCCCCAGCGCGTCGGCCACGACGTCGGCGTCCGTCGATGACCACTGGCGATACCACGCCTGGTGCGGATGGCGTCCGCGGGAGACGAGGTCGCCGACGGTGAGTCCCGGCGGGGCCTGCGGACTCTGCGGGAGAACGGCGATCGTGCGCGCCACTTCCCGCGGGGGAATGGAGGACAGGGGGCGCCCGTCCAGCGCCACCTGCCCGGACGTGGGACGCAGCAGCCGGCCCAACGCACGGAGCAGTGTCGACTTCCCACACCCATTGGGGCCGATGATCGCGGTCACCGCGCCGTCCGCGACCCCGAAGTCGAGGCGATCCACGACGACGTGGTCGCCGTAGCCGAGCGTGGTGGCCTCCGCGCGCAGACGTGGTCCGGCGGTGGCGAGAGTCGGTTCGGGTGTCACAGGCGGCCCTCCCGGTGCCGGGCGACGATCAGGTACATGAGGAACGGGGCGCCCAGGATCGCGGTGAAGATGCCCACCGGGAGCTGTGTGGGGGCGAACAGACCGGCCGCCACCTGGTCCGCCGCCAGGGTGAGGACACCCCCGAGCAGGGTCGCCGCCAGCAGCGGCGGCTGCGGGGTACGGCAGAGTCGCAACGCGATCTGGGGTGCCGCCAACGCCACGAAGGTGATGGGACCGGCGGCCGCCGTCGCCGCACAGGTGAGCAGGGCCGCGCCCACCAGCAGCCCGAGCCGCGCTCCGTTCACCCGCACGCCCAGGCCGCGCGCGGTGTCGTCCCCGAGACCGAGCGCGAACACGACACGTGCCGCCCCCAGGGACAGGGGAAGCAGTACGGCGAGCGCCACCGTGGCGGTCGCGACGCGGTCCCAGTCCGCCGCGTGCAGACTGCCGGTGAGCCATGTCTGCGCGCGGGCCGCGTCCTGCAGGTCGGTCCAGGTCAGAGCCCAGTAGACAAGGTTGCTGCAGACCAATGACGTGGCGACGCCGACCAGGAGCAGCCGGTTGCTCTGGACTCCGGACCGCCAGGACAGACCGAAGACGACCACCGCCGCCGCGAGCCCCCCGACGGCCGCCCCCATCGGTACCCCGACCTGGGCGACCGCGCCACTGATCCCGCCCGCGCTCCCGCCCAGCACGATCACGGCGACCGCACCCACCGACGCGCCCCAACCGATGCCCAGCGTGTCCGGGCTGGCCAACGGGTTGCGCGCGAGGCTCTGCAGGATCGCCCCGGCGAGCCCGAGCGCCGCGCCAACCAGCGCACCGGTCAACGCGCGGGGCATACGCAGCTCGAACACGACGAACCGTTGGCCACCGTCCCCGCCCCCCAGGAGGACCGCGAGGACGTCGGAGGTGCCCATCGGATAGTCGTCGAAGGACAACAACGCCCGCACGAACACCACCGCCAGGACCCCGACCAGCGCCGCGCACACCAGCGCGCCGCGCGGGTGCCACGCCCACGAGACACGGCCAACCCGCAGGACCCGCCGACCGGGCGGACGGTAGTCGCCGGTGGCCGGGGACGTCGACGCGGCGAGGTCGCCCGTGGGCTCGCTGGTGGCGGTCACGACGCGATCACCCGGCTCCTGCGGATCAGCACGATGAAGAACGGCCCGCCGAGGACCGCGAGCACGATCCCGACCTCGACCTCGCCGTTGCCCCGGATGACGCGTCCGATCACGTCGGCCACCAGGATGAGACAGGCACCCAGGAGCGTCGCGAACGGCAACAACCACCGGTGGTCCAGGCCCGTCACGGCGCGGGCGATGTGGGGAGCGGCGAGCCCGAGGAAGGCGATCGGTCCGGCGGCGGCCACTGCCGCGCCCGTCAGCAGCGCGACCCCGAGGACCCCGACCGCGCGGGTCAGTCGCACCCGCTGCCCCAGCGAGGTGGCGACGTCGTCGCCGAGGGCGAGCGCGTTCAGGCCGGGCGCGTTGGCCACGGCGAGGGCGAGCCCGGCCGCGACGAACGGCAGTACCTGCCACAGCACCTCCACCGGGCGTCCCGCGAGCGAGCCGACACGCCAGAACCGGTACACCTCGAGGCTGGCCTGGTCCAGGAGCACGATCGCCGAGGTGCAGCCGGTCAGAAGCGCCGTCATCGCCGCACCGGCCAGGACCAGCGTCACGGGGGTGGGGCCCCGGCTGCCAGCGGAGGCGACGGCGAACACCACGGCGGCCGTGAGCCCGGCGGCGCCGATGGCCAGCCAGATGTATCCGGTCAGTTCCGTGATGCCGAACAGGTACACGCCCAGCACTACGCCCAACGCCGCTCCGGAGCTCACCCCGAGGAGACCCGGTTCGGCGATGGGGTTGCGGGTGTGGCTCTGCATCAGGACGCCGGCCGCGCCCAGGGCGGCCCCGACCACGATCCCCAGCGCGGTGCGGGGAACGCGCAGCGACCACACGACGGTGGATGCCTCCCCGCCGTCCGGCGCCGTCAGCGCCGCCCACACCTCGGCCGGCGCGAGCGTCCTACTGCCGAACAGGACGCCCGCGGCGACGCATAGCGCCAACAGGACGACCAGCGCGGCCAGGCCAAGGGGACGCCGCACGCGCGGTGACCCGAACGAACGCGCCATCCCCGGCGCCGCGGGGGACGCGGCGGGATCGGCCAGTGTCACGGTCGGTGGCTCCTTGTCCAGGCCACGGGAGGGCGGAGAGCGACCCTCGTCTCATTTGCGGGCCACGTGTGGACATATGCGGTCACAGGCCCACATACTTCCTGATCGCGGATGATTATCTTAGGCAAGACAAACCTAACTCATTGCCGTGTCATTCCTCGACTCAGGAAAGGGTCACCATGCCCTCAGCTCGTCACCACCTGCCGGTCGCCGGCGGCGTGATCGCCCTCCTCCTCACCGCGGCGTGCGGGACGGACGCCGAAGGCGACGAAACCCCCGCGGGCGACGGGGACTACCCGCTCACGGTCGAACACGCGATGGGGGAGACGGAGATCCCCGAGGTCCCGGAGACGGTGGTCGCACTCGACACTACCTATCTCGACTCCGCCATCGCGCTGGAGGCCGAGGTCATCGGCCGCACCGACTACGCCGACAGCGGCGATATCCGGGACTACCTCGGCGAGGACGGACAGACCTACGCCGGCGACGCCGAGGTGGTGGGCACGCTCGAGGCGCCCGACCTCGCCGCCATCGCCGCGTTGGAGCCGGACCTGATCCTCTCGGCGAAGGTGCGGCACGAGGACGTCTACGACCAGCTCGACGCCATCGCCCCCACCGTGTTCTCCGAGACCACCGGGGCCACGTGGAAGGAGAACCACCTGCTGGCGGGCGAGGCCCTGGGCCGCTCGGACCTCGCACGGGAGCAGGTCGACGACTACGAGGAACGCGCCGCCGCCCTCGGCGAGGAGATCGCCGCGGCCAACGGTGGCGACATGCCGACGATGACCCTCGCCCGCTTCGCCGGCGAGCCCACCGTGCGGCTCTACGCCCCCGAGTCCTACCCCGGGATCATCCAGGCCGACGTGGGACTGGGGATTCCGGAGGAAGCTCCCGATGCCGCCGAGGGTGAGATCGCGGTGAACCTGAGCCAGGAGGAGATCCTGGACCTCGACGCCGACCACATCATGGTCTCCACCTGGGACGACGGCGCCGGGGAGTCGGAGGAGAAGGCGCAGGACTTCACCGGGAACCCGCTGTGGTCCCAGTTGGAGGGGGAGCAGCACGAGGTGAACGACGAGGTGTGGGTCAGCTCCGTGAGTCTCCCCGGGGCCAACAGCGTCCTCGACGAGATCGCCGACCTGTTCGACGTCCAGGCCTGACCGCCCGGGGCTCGTCACCCCACCACCGCACCACCACGTGGGCGCGACCCGTCTCGGGTCGCGCCCACGGTCATGTCCGCCGAACCCCGCGCAGCCGCTCCGGTACGGCCCGCAGGAGTGGCGCGGGGTACGCCCGGGTCGTCCTCTCCCGCGAACTCATTGGTTGACAGATATCTGATATCTGAACTAATAATCTCCTAACGCGAGAGGAAGGTCACACATGACGGTCCCCCCACGGCGTCTCGCAGTCGCGTCCGCCTTCGTTGTCGGTCTCTCCCTCATCCACACGCCCGCCGCACACGCCGACTCGGCAGGCCCGGACCCGGTGGTCGTCTTCGAGTCCGGCACCGAGGGCTACGACACGTTCCGAATCCCCGCCATCACCCAAACCGACGACGGCACCCTGCTGGCGTTCGCCGAAGGACGGACGGACAGCGGCAGCGACCACGGAGACATCGACCTCGTCCTTCGCCGCTCCCACGACGACGGACGCACCTGGGGGGCACTCCAGGTCGTCGGCGACAACGGTCCCAACACGTTCGGTAACCCCGCTCCCGTCGTGGATCCCGCCTCTGGCGACATCGTGCTCCTCACGACGCACAACGCCGGTGAGGCCACCGAGGCCGAGATCATGCGCGGTGAAGTCACCGACGCCCAGACCCGACGCGTCCACCTGCAACGCAGCACCGACGACGGGGAGACCTGGTCGGAGCCGGAGGACATCACCGACGACGCGAAGCTGCCCGAGTGGCGGTGGTACGCCACCGGTCCGGGGCACGGCATCGCCCTGGAGGCGGAGCCGCACACGGGACGCCTCGTCATCCCCGCCAACCACTCGACCAGCCCCGACCCCGACACCGACGACACCGGCGCCGAGGACCACCACTACGGCTCCCACTCCCTCTACAGCGACGACGGCGGACGCACCTGGGACATCGGGGGTGTCGACACACCGATGGAGGGCGTCGTCAACCCCAACGAGAACACCGCGGTGGAACTCGCCAACGGTGACGTGTACTTCAACGTCCGGGACCAGAACGGTTCCAGCGACGGTGCCCGCGCCGCCACGATCAGCACCGACGGGGGCGCGTCGTTCGCCTCCCCCTTCGCGACCGTTCCCGACCTGGTGGCACCCCCGGTCCAGGGATCGGTCCTGCGCCTCAACGTCAACGCCAACGACCTGGTCGTCTTCTCCGCCCCCGGGGAGCCCGACGCGCGGCGCCGGCTGGCCCTGCGCGTCAGCTCCGACGACGCCCAGAGCTGGGAGGAGCGGGTGACCGTGTTCGACGGGCCCGTCGCCTACTCCGACCTCACCACAACCGGCGGTCAGCACCTCGGTGTGCTCTTCGAGAACGGCGACGAACGGTCCTACGAACGCATCACCTACACGGCCGTCCCGTTCGGGCAACTGAGGGCACCCGCGAACTGACCCAGACGAGACAACCAGGCACACCGCGTGCCTGAGCGACAGCGATCGGAGCTGAGCCCACTGTGAGAGTCCCCCTGTTCCGCCAGGCCCAGGAGAGGCTGCGCCAACACATCCTCGACCACGGGCTCAGCCCCGGCGACCCTCTGCCCTCAGAGGGTGAGCTGGCGGAACAGTTCGAGGTGAGCCGCGCCTCGATGCGCGAGGCGACCCGAAGCCTCGAGTCGCTCGGAGTGATCGAGTCCCGTCACGGCAAGGGGCTCTACGTCGGGCAGTTCTCCTTCGCGCCGATCCTGGAACAACTGCCCTACGGGCTGCTCCTCAACGACGTGTCCTTCCGTGAGGTCCTGGAAGTGCGCCACGCCCTCGAGGAGCAGCTCATCCTCAAGGCGAGCAAACTCCTCACCGAGAAGGACCTGCGCGATCTCGGGGAGATCGTGCAGCGCATGCGCGACGAACAGGTGGACGGACGCCCACCGCCCGAGGTCGACTGGGAGTTCCACCAGCGCCTGTTCACGCCCCTGGGCAACCAGCTCGTCCTCGACATGATCGACATCTTCTGGCGGCTGTACAACCGCATCGGGGAACAACTACCGGGCCAACACCCCCACGCTGTCGAGGTACACGCCGACATCGTCGACGCCCTGGCGACCGGCGACCCCACGGCCATCACCACAGCGGTCACCCGCCACTTCGTCGCCATCGAGCAGGCCGTCGAAGTCCACGAAGCCCGTTCCACCGCGACCGACGACAAGGAGCACCCCCACTCGTGAGAGGGATCCTCCCGGCCCTGATGACCGGCTACGACGCCGACGGCGAGGTCGACACCCGCGCCACCCAAGCGCTGGTGGACCATCTCCTCCACGCCGGCGTGCACGGGCTGTTCGTCGGCGGCACCTCCGCCGAGGGCGTCGCCCAGTCGGTTGCGGAGCGCGAACACCTGCTCTCCGCCTCCATCGGCCACGTCGCCGGCGCGGTTCCGGTCGTCGCCCACGTCGGCACGCTCGCCACCCGCACCACCGTGGAACTCGCCCGGCACGCCCAGCGGTCCGGCGCGGCCGCGGTCGCCGCGGTCACCCCGTTCTACTTCGAGCTGAACGACGCCGCGCTGGCAGACCACTACCGGGCGCTCCACGCGGCGGTGGACGTGCCGGTGTACCTCTACCACATCCCCTCCCTGACCGGCCGATCCCTCGAAAGCGCGTGGATCCTCGACCTCGCGCACGAGGGAGTCATCGCCGGCATGAAGTACAGCGCCGACGACCTCGAGTTCCTGCGTCAGGTGACCACGCACGCCCCCGAGGGGTTCGTGGTACACAACGGCGCCGACGACGTGCTCATGGACGGGCTGTTGAGCGGCGCCGTCGGTGGCGTGGGGTCGTCCTACAACGTGATGCCGGAACTCTACGTCGCCCTCTTCGAGGCCGTAAGGGAGGGCCGCACCGACGACGCCCGCGCGGCGCAGAACGCCGCGAATGCCGTCCTCGCCACCTTGCGCAACTACAACTTCCTGGCCTTCCTGCGCGAGGTCCTGCACCTCCAAGGGATCGACCTGGGCGTGAGCCGCAGACCCCTGCCCGCGCTCACCGAGGCGGAACGAGCCGACATCACCGCCTGGCTCGACACCGCCCCCGCCGCGGTCGTGGCGCGAGCGACGCCCGACCGTGCCGCAGCCGTGCGACAGACACGGCGCCTCCCGGACCAGTAACGGAAGCTGGTGAAAGCCACATGATCACCCCCCACCCCTCGGCTCCTCGCACCGAAACCCCGCGGCGGGGGCCGCACCGTACGCCGCGCGGCGGCGCCCTCCTCGCGGCGGGAGCCCTGCTCCTCACCGCGTGCTCCAACGGTGGCGCCCAGGAGGACGCCGACCTCGAGGAGGCGTCGGCCGACCTCCAGGTGGTCTGGCCGGGGACCTCCGACGTCGAGATGGCCGTGGCCGAGGACTTCCAGGCCGACATCGCCGAGATCAACGAGGACGTGCGCCTGGAGTACGACTACATGTCCTGGGACGACATGCAGGACCAGCTGGCCATCCAGATCCAGGCGGGCAACCCGCCCGACGTCACCATGACCCAGGACGTCACCGACCTGGTGCGCCTCGGCGGTCTCATGGAGCTCGACGACAACCTCGCGGAGAGCTCCCTGGACGCCGAGGAGTTCCGGCCCGGGACGTTGGAGTACACCACCAGGGACGACAGCCTCTACGCGCTGCCCTACCTCGCCCAGGCCTTCACGTTGATCGTCAACGAGGACCTGCTGGCCGACGCGGGTCTGGAAGTCGAGGACCTACAGACCTGGGAGGAGCTCGAAGAAGCCGCCGAGGCGATGACGACCGACGATACCTACGGCTTCGCGTTCCCCATGGGGGAGGCCCGCTTCGCGTTCCGCGGGATGATGACCGCCGCCTACAGCAACGACCTCCTCATGGACGACACCGGGCCCGAGTTCGAGGAGCGCTGGGTCGAGCTGCTGGACCACCTGGACACGCTGCGGGAGTACCGACCCAACGCCGACGCCACATGGGATTACTCCGACATGTTCCGGGCCTACGCCAACGGTGAGGTCGGGATGATTCCCGCGGGGACCTTCTTCACCGCCAACGTCTACGAGCTCAATCCGGACATCGTCGGGGCGTCCCGCCAGCTCGCCTACCCCCGTGGGCCCTCCGCGGAGGAGACACGTGCCCCCGTCTCCACGGTCGGCTACGGCGTCTTCGCCGACAGCGACACCCCCAACCTGTCCTGGCAGATCGTGCAGCGACTCGTCGACGACGAGTGGGTCGCCCGGCAGGCGGCGGTGGTACACGTGCCCGCGCGCGACACCGTGACGATGGACGACATCCGCCCCCAGATCGAGGAGGTCTACCCGGACGCGGTCGAGGGGCAGGAACAGCAGATCACCGACGCGATGGAGCTCATCGACTCAGACGGCGTCCCGCTGGAGCCGGTCGTCGGCCAGTCCGCGATGGAGCCGGAGGTCCAGGAGGTGCTGCGAGACCTCAGCGACGGCGACATCGCCAGCGACGAGGCCTACGCACTGCTGATGGAGCGCATCACCGAGGTTCAGGAGAACCAGGATTGAGCGGCGTCGCGATGGCTGACGCGCCCCCCGACCGGGGAAGCCAGCACACCCGGCGCGTCCGGCGCGGCGGAGCCGGTGTCCGGTTCCGCCGCTGGTTCCACCAGCGTGGCTTCTGGCTCATGCTCATGGCGCCCGTCCTACTGTACCTCCTCCTCGCCCAGTACTACCCGCTGAGCGAGACGGTGCGGCTGAGCTTCTTCGACCATAGGCTGACCAGCCCGGAGCCACAGCGCTTCACCGGTTTGGACAACTACCGCCAACTGTTCTTCGAGGACCGTGTCTTCTGGTCCATCGTCGGCAACAGTCTCATCTGGGTTCTGGGGTCGACCGGGCTTCAGCTCGCTACCGGCACCCTGTTCGCGGTCGTCCTGAACCAGTCGGTGCGGCTCCGCGGACTGTGGCGGGGCCTGCTCATGGTCCCCTGGGTCATGCCCGTGGTCGTCGTCGCCATCGTGTGGCGGTGGATCTTCGACGGCGAGTTCGGGCTCGCCAACCACTATCTACTCCAGGCCGGAATCCTCTCCGAACCGGTCGTGTGGCTGGGCTCCGAGACCTGGGTGTGGGTCGTGTTGTTGCTCGCCGGCGTCTGGATGGGCACCCCGTTCGTGACGCTCCTCGTCCTCGCCGCGCTCCAAGGCATCCCGGACGCGGTCCTGGAGGCGGCCGACGTCGACGGTGCCTCCAGGTGGCAGCGCTTCTGGTTCGTCATCCTGCCGATGTTGCGCCCGACCCTCTTCATCGCCGGCATGATCGCGCTGGTGGTGACGTGGTTCAAGTTCGAACTCATCTGGGCGTTGACCAACGGCGGACCGGGGTTCGCCACCAGCATCCTGCCCACCTACGTGTACTCGCGGGCGTTCCAGGACTTCGACTTCGGACTCGCCGGAGCGGTCGCGACGACCGCGATGGTGATCGTCGTGCTGGTGGCCGGACTGGTCGCGGGCCTGTTCGCGAGGAGGCGAGGCTGATGACCCACCAGCAGGGAAACGTGGTCGTCCGGTACGGATCGCTGGCCCTGGTCATGGGCTTCATCCTGTTGCCGGGACTGTGGCTGCTCGTCTCCTCCTTCGAGTCCAACCGGACCCTCTTCGCCTCCGAACCCACGTGGTGGCTGGAGGACGGCACCCTGGAGAACTACGCGTGGGCGATCGGTGGCCGGGGCCTCGACATCGGCGGGCTGATGGTCAACTCACTGATCGTGTGCGCCCTCACCGCGCTCATCACCGCGATCTTCGCCTGCCTCGCCGGCTACGGCCTCGCCCGCTACCAGGGGTGGGGCGCCCGGATCGCGATCGTCGTCCTGCTCGTCGCCCAGATGGTGCAGGGCCCGATGATCACGCTGCCGTGGTACCAGATCGCGATGAACCTGGACCTCCTGGACACCCGAACCATCCTCGTCCTCGTGTACCAGACCATCACCCTGCCGGCGGCGGTCTGGCTGATGAGCGGCTTCTTCCGCAGCATCCCCCGCGACCTCGAGGACGCCGCCTACGTCGACGGCGCCTCCCGCCTGCGAACCCTCATCACCGTGGTCCTCCCCCTGGCGAAACCGGGAATCACCGCGATCGCCCTCTACGCCTTCATCCTCGCCTGGAACGACTACCAGTACGCCCTCATATTCACCAGCACCCCCGGCACCCGCACCGTCCAGATCGGCATCGCCCAAGTCATGGCCAGCCTCGGCGCCACCAACTGGGGAGGCATCCTCGCCGCCGGAGTCCTCGCCGTCATCCCCGTCATCGTCCTGTTCGCCCTCGCCCAACGCACCCTCATCCAGGGCCTGACCAGCGGAGCGGTGAAGCACTGAGCCAGGGAGAAGGACGCCGGTACGATCGATACCCGCAGGTTCGCCCCCCTGGCCCCCGAGAAGATGCGTCGGGCCAGGGGACGATCGGGGGGTGTTACGTCGACGGGGTGGGGCTGGCCGTGGAGTCGTCGGCTACCTGGATCACGCCGCGGGCGGCGAGGTCGGCGATGGTGGTGTCGTCGAGGCCCAGCTCCTCGCGGAGGATTTGTTGGGCGTGGGCGTTGGGGGCCGCGCCGGGGTGGCGGATGGAGCCGGGGGTGGCGCTCAGGCGGGCGATGAGGCCCTGCATCCGGACGGGGCCCAGGGTCGGGTGGTCGACCGAGGTCACGCTTCCGCGCTCGTTGAAGTGCGGGTCGTCGCTGATGTCGGCGATGGAGTAGACCGGGCCGACGGTGGCGCCGACCTCGTCGAAGGTCGCGAGCACCTCGTCGTTGTCGCGCTCGGCGATCCACGAGGCGATGGCCTCGTCCAATTCGTCGCGATGGGCGATCTTGCCGGCCATGTCGTCGAACCACGGGGCGTCGGCGAGGTCGTCGCGTCCGACGGCGCGCATGATGCGCTTGCCGGTGACCGTCGTGGCGCCCGACAGCGCGACCCACCGGCCGTCACGGGTCTGGTAGCAGCCCCGGGGGACGGTGAAGGCGGTCCGGTTGCCCTGGCGCTCGGGGACCAGACCAAGTTGGTCGTAGGCGGTGGTCTGGGCACCGAGAATCCAGAACAGGGGCTCGTAGATGGACATGTCCACGACCTGTCCCTCGCCGGTGCGCTCCGCGTGCCGCAACGCGGTCATCGTCGCGAAGGCTCCCGCCACCGCGGTCACACCGTCCGCGAGCGGCCACTGCGGCAGCAGCGGTGACCCCTCGGGCGTGCCGTTGGTGTCGGCGAACCCGGAGATCGCCTCGGCCAGGGTGCCGAAGCCGGGCCGGGAGCGATAGGGCCCGGTCTGACCGAAGCCCGAGACCCGCACCACCACCAGGCGGGGGTTGATCTCCCACAGGCTCTCCGGGGAGAGACCCCACTTCTCCAGGGTGCCCGGGCGGAAGTTCTCGACGAACACGTCCGCGTCCGCCAGGAGCCGACGCACCAGGTCGGCGCCTCGCGGCTCGGACAGCGAGAGGGAGATGGTCCGCTTGTTGCGGTTGGCCACCGCCCACCACAGCGACTCGCCGTCCTTGTGCCACGCCCAGTTCCGCAACCCGTCGCCCCGTGGGTGCTCGACCTTGATCACGTCGGCGCCGTAGTCACCGAGCAACGTCGCGAGCATGGGGCCGGCGTAGATGGTGGCGGCGTCCACCACCCGCACTCCGTCGAGGGGCCCGTGGTGGGCGTTCCGGGGCACCGATTCCTGGTGCGTTTCAGACATCCGGTCGAGGAACCTTTCTTCGCGTCAGGTGAGGAAGGGGAGAAGGAAGGACAGGAGGAGCAATACGAGGGCCCCACCGATTCGGCTTGAGACCTGCATGAACGGCATCAGTTCGAGACGGTTCGAGGCGCTCACGACGGCGACGTCGCCGGTACCGCCCATGTCGGTGGTGCCCAGACCCACGGCGACCGAGGTCTCGACGAAGTACATGCGCACGAGCCACCCGGCGATGCCGGCGATCAGTGTCGCGGTGAGGACGCCGACCGCGGTGAGTGCGAGGTGGGCGGGGTTGGAGAGCAAGGAACCGAGCATGCTGAGGTCAAGCAACGAGACCCCGATACCGACCAGGAGGGCGGGGGTGAGCCGGCCGGCGACGAAGCCGTACCAACCGCCAACGGCCTCGGTCATGAACTCGGGCAGGATGTTGAAGATCTTGAGTAGTGCGGCGGCGAGGATCGTCCAGGCGTAGCCGTGCACCTCGGGCACGAAATGGTTGATGATCTGGCCGAAGATGAACAGCGCTCCGGTGAGGGCGAGCCCGACGGCCATCGGACCGAAGAACGCCCCGGTCGGACGTGGCGGTACCCGGAAGTCGTCGGAGGATTTGCTGCCACCACGGACCAGCACTCCCTGCCCGTCGAAACCGGGAAAATACTGTCGATGCTTCTTCGTGAGGCCACCCCAGACTCCGGCGATGAGAATCGCCAGTGTGTTGGCGACCACGACGGCCGGGACAAGGCGTGACATGTGATCGGCGGAGGACCCGTCCAGCGCGGCGGCGTACATCTCCGACATCGGAACGGCGCCGGCCCCGATGCCGCCTCCGACAACCGGGGCCGCGACGAACAGGATCGCGTCACGGAAGCCGAACCCGAAGAGGGCGCCGAGACCGCCGACGACCGCGAACACCGACAGGATGACCGTGACCAGAGGGAAGGCGTAGCGTGCGCCCGCCTTGATGAGCAGTGCGCGCGGCATGGTGAGGATGCTGCCGGCGATCAGCGATCCGACGTAGAAGTCGAGGAACCCGCTCTCGGTCGTGAAGTCCTCAATCACAACCGCCAGATTCGAAGGGAACGCGTTGACCAGCATCAATACTGGCGGAAGGAGGATACACAGCAATGTTGGAAGACCGAAGTCGCGCAGGACGGGAACGCGTTCACCGATCCAGTACAGCAGGTTTCCGATCAGTACCACCGCGGTGAAGCCGACGATCATGGTCGACTCGAGGGCCCCGATGGCGACAGCGACCGCGAGAACGGCGAACAACGCCACGAACCACGGCCAGGGGAGTCCCATGATGCGACGAGCGTCGTCCGGTGACTCTATGGGGGAGTCCGGCACGCTCTTGGGGGGCGCATCCTGTTTCATCGTCTACTCCTGGAAGAACATCAGCGTTCTACTGACCTCTCGCGGTCATCGCTCCCACGGGGCGCGGAGAGGGTGAGGGCGTATCGGGCGAGGTCATGAACCGGAACGGTCGGTCGGAGCATGTGTATCACAAGTTTGATCAAATGAGAATGCATCGCGTTCGTGGCCGAACGAGAAGGGTGAGGGGGGTCGGCGGTCAGCCGATCCGCGGGGGAGGCGAGTCCGGGGTCCTCCTCCCCGTCGTCCTGTTGGGGGCTCGGAGACGGGTTCTCCCCCCGTTGACACTTGTCCCTGGTCGATGCGTCAATACGAGGACAGCGGGCGCCAAGGCCACATCGCGACCCGGAGCGCGGGCGAGCTCGTCGACGGCGCCAAGGAGGGGCCCGAACGTGGGGATGGAGGGCGTGCGGCCGAGCCATCGTTCCACGGCAACGCTGCGTCAATTTAATATAATCTCCGCTCCTGAACGTGGCGAAGCACCGCGTGGGAGCCGTGACGGGACTGGGCCGAGGAGGCCGATTGAGCGAGAACGCCCCCTATGACATCGCTGTTCTCCGTGGGGACGGAGTGGGGCCCGAGGTGGTCGACGAGGCGTGCAAAGCACTGGACGCCGCCGTCGCGACCGTGCCCGGGCTCGCCCTCACCGTCACCGAGTGGGAGGCCGGCGTCGGCCTCTACGCGCGGACCGGAGAGGCGCTACCGACGGAGACCTACGACGCCGTCCGCGCGGCCGACGCCACGCTGCTCGGCGCGATGGGACTGCCCGACGTCCGCGCCGAGGACGGGACGGAGATCCAGGGGCGGGTGACCATCGGGCTGCGCACGTCCCTCGGCCTGTACGGCGGGATCCGGCCCATCAAGCTGTACCCGGGCATCACCCCCAGGATCGACGCGCTGGGACCGGTCGACCTCGTCGTGGTCCGGGAGAACACCGAGGGGCTCTTCGCGTCCTTCGACGGCGGTGCCGGGATCGCCGACCACGTCGTGGGCGACACCGCGCTGATCAGTCGGGCGGGCACCGAGCGCGTGACCCGGCGCGCCTTCGAGCTCGCGGCGGCGCGACCGGGGCGCCCCTCGGACGGGACACCTCTCGTCACCTGTGTGGACAAGGCGAACATCTTCCGCTCCCAGGCGTTCTTCCGTCGGGTGTTCACCGAGGTCGCCACCGGCGAATACCCGTCCGTCCCCCACGAGTTCGCCCTGGTGGACGCGCTCTCGCTGTCGGTCCTGCAGCGACCGGAGACCTACGACGTGCTCGTCACCGAGAACATGTTCGGCGACATCATCTCCGACCTGGCGACCGTCCTGATCGGCGGTCTGGGGATGGCCCCCTCCGGTGACGTCGGGGACCGCCACGCCCTGTTCCAGCCTTCGCACGGCTCGGCACCCGACCTCGTCGGTCGGGGTGTCGCCAACCCGCTCGCCACCGTGCTGTCCGCCGCCATGATGTTGGACTGGCTCGCCGACCGACACGACGACCCCGCCGCCCGCGCCGCCGCGCGGATGGTCGACGACGCCGTCGCCACCGTCACCGCGCACGGCACGGTGACCCCCGACCTGGGGGGACGCGCCTCCACAGTGGAGGTCGGCGACGCGGTGGCCGCGGTCATCCGGGAGTCGCCGGTCCCCAACGTCTGAGCCCGGCCGCCCCTCGATCCACCCACCCGCAGGAGAAGTGCGGTGGCCCGCCGGGACGCCGTCGCCGCGCCGCCTCACTCGTACTCACGCACTGGAGAGAACGATGCCCCCGACCACCCCCAGCACCGCCGAACTCACCCGCCGGTTGCGCACGGTGCTGTTCGTCCCCGGAGACCGCCCGGACCGCATCCCCAAGGCCGCGGCCAGCGGGTCCACCGCCATCGCCATCGACCTCGAGGACGCCGTCGCGGAGTCCCGCAAGGAGGAGGCCCGCCAGCACACGGTGGACGCCATCACGGCCCTGCCCACCGACGGACCACTCGTCGCGGTCCGGGTCAACGCGCCCGACACCGGCCTCGCCGACGGCGACGTCGCCGCCCTTGCCGACGTGCTCCACCGCGTCGACGCGGTCATCGTGCCGATGAGCAGCGCCCCAGAGCAGGTTCGCCACGTCTCGGGCCTACTGGCCGACGCCGAGGAACGGGCCGGCGTCGCCCCGGGACGCGTCCGGCTGATCCCCCTGGTCGAGACGGCGCGCGGGATCCTCGACGCCCGCGAAGTCGCCGCCGCCGACCCGCGCGTCCTGACGATGTCCTTCGGCCCGGCGGACCTCTCCCACGAGCTCGGCGTGGTCCCCACCGCCGAGGGGGGCGAACTCGCCGTGGCCCGGTCCCTCCTGGTCCTGGCAGCCGCGGCCGCGAACCTGCCCCGGCCGATCGACGGCCCCCACCTGGACCTCGACGACGAGGCCGGACTCCGTGTGTCGGCACGCCGGGCCCGCGCCCTGGGCTTCGCCGGCAAACAGGTCATCCACCCCCGCCAGATCCCGGTGGTCGCCGACGTCTTCGCGCCGACGGCCGACGAGGTGGCGTGGGCCCGTCGGGTGGACGAGGCGTTCGGCGCGGCCGAGCGAACGGGGGTGTCGTCCATCCGCCTGGAGGACGGGACCTTCGTCGACTATCCGATCGCGGCCCGGGCGCGCGCCATCCTCGCCGAAGCGCGATAATCACTTCCCATCGACGCTCGGTGTCCCACCCACGCGGGGCACCGAGCGAGCCCGACCCACCAGCGGGCGGACGTCATCAGGCGCCGGCCGGCCTCGTCGATTACGCGCCCTGGACTAAGGTCGAAGGTCATAACCGTGGTGCGTCCGACGAGGGGGGAATCGAAGTTGGCCCAGCGGCGTGCGTCGACCTCGCCCACCAAGGCCGAGGAAGCCTTCACCACCATCCGGCAGCGGATCGCGCGCGGGGAGCTTCCCGGCGGCGCGAAACTCACCCTGCAGGCCCTGTCCACGGACCTGCGGATGAGTCTGACGCCGGTCCGTGAGGCGCTGCGTGTCCTGCAGGCGCACGGGTTGGTCGAGTACCGGCCACACCATGGGCACGTGGTGACGCGCTACTCGCTGCGCCGCGCGGAAGAGGTGTACCTCCTGCGCACCACCCTGGAGCCCATCGCGGTGGAACTCGCGGCGGAACGGATGACCGACGACAGACTCGCCGAGATCCGGTCCCTGCACGAGGAGTTCTGCGCCGTCGCCAACCGCGAGGGCGTCGGTCATGGCGCGGTCGTGGACCTGAACGCGTTGTGGCACCGGAAGATCTACGAGGCCGCCGACACCGTCTACCTGGAGGACTTCGTCGACCGGCTCTGGACGGGAATGCCGTACCAGGCCATCTGGTCGGTGGAGCGCCGCCACGAGTCGGTCACTGACCACGAGGCCGTCATGGCCGCCCTCGGCGACCGCCACGGAGAACTCGCCGCCGCCGCGATGCGCACGCACATCCTGCGCAGCCAACGCGCGACGATCAGCCATCTCCGCGACATCGGGGCCCCCGAGCGGTAGGGCGTTGGCTCGCGCCGTGGCCTCCACGATCGATCGTCGGGAGTGTCAGCGATCCGCGCCGAGGAATTCGGGAAGCTCAGCGCCCAGGGCGGCGCGAACCCGCTTCGTGTCGCCTTCCAAGGCGCCCTGGTAGGGCCAGCGCAGGCGGGTGGGCAGCGGTGTCCAGCCACCCGCGGCCGCGAGCAGTTTGTCCAGGGCGGCGTTGCAGAGGCCGCGCTCACGGGCCAGTGGGGTGATGTGACGTGTCAGGAAGGATCGCAGCCGGCGTTCGGTGTCGATCGCGGTGGGATCGGCCCGACCGATGCGGTGCCCCCACTCCACGGCCGCGGTCGGACTGAGGCAGGCGACGTTGGAGTAGGAGCCCGCGGCGCCGCGTACGGTCCCGGACGCCAGCTCGTGTCCTGGGACGAAGACGGCGACCCGACCGCACAGGCCCGGGGTGCCCAGGACGCCGGTGTCCCCGACCTTCACGCCGACGACCTCCGTGACCCGCGCGCAGACCTCCTCCAGTTGTGCGCCGGTCAGGGCCCGCTTGGCGTGCGGGGGGTTGTAGAGCACCAGGGGTACCGGGGCCGTCGCGGCGGCCACGACCCGCAGGTAGTCGAGCGCTTCGGTGGGCGAGACCGGGAACCAGTCCGGCAGGATGACCTGGATGGCTCCCGGCGCCAGCTCCTTGGCGCGGCGCGCCCGGTCCAGGGCGACTTGCGGACTGGCGTGGGTCGCGCCGATCTGGAAACGGACCCCGGCGGCGGAACACCGTTCGGCAACGAGGAGGGACAGCCGGTCGAACTCCTCCTCGGTCTGCGCCCAGAACTCGCCCGCCGACCCGTTGGTGTACACACCGTCGACCCCGGCGGCGAGCAGACGGTCGACCTGGGTGGCGAGCGCGTCCCAGTCCACCCGGTCCCGGTTGTCGAGGGGGAGCAGCGCGGTGGCCCAGGTGCCGGTGAGATCGTCGGTGTGTAGGGGGGTCATGCGGTCAGCGTCGCATCGTCGCTTCGTCCCACGCCAGGGCCCTGTCGGGCGTAGGGGAGCGTGACGGGGAAGTGTGTGGCGACCGAGAAGTGGAGAGACTTACCACGGGTGATCCGGCCGCCCGTTTTGTCCGGTCCGAGAGAAACGGGATCCCCCCATGTCCTCACACCCCTCCCAACGCCAACGTGTCCGCCGGCAGCAGAGCCGTGTCGACACCCGTAGCCTGCGCCAGGACCTCAGGCACCTGCTCCTGGACGCCAGCGTCGCCTTCGCCGTCACCCTGGCGATCTTCGTGCTCCTCTACTGGCGCGTCGAGGCGGGCACCTCGCAGACCCTGATGGTGATGCCCAATCTCGACGACGCCCGCCGCTACTGGCTCTATTGGGCGTGCCAGGCGTTCGGTTGGTCCGGGCTGTTGTGGGCGTGGATCACCGTGCTTCTGGGCCTCCTGCGGTCCACCGCTCCCGGACGCTGGAGCGTCGTCTCCCACGCGCGCGTCGAACGCTGGCACCGGGTGACCAGCCTGACCACCATCGGCCTCATGTTCGCCCACGCCTTCGCCTTCTTCCTCGAGCGGATACGCGACACCGGGGAGGGGGACGGTCTGGGTGACCGGATGGCGTCGGCGTTCGTCGAGGTGTTCGTGCCCGGCGGGTACGACTCCGGTACGGGGCAGGTCGCCATCCTCGTCGGGCTGATCGCCTTCTACCTCGCGATCCCGCTCGGGCTGTCGTTCTACGTCCGGTGGTGGATGGGCGCACGGCTGTGGCGCGTACTCCACCGCTTCGTCATCGTGGTCTACGTGCTCAGCGTCTGGCACACCTTGCTCTACGGCACCAACGTGTGGTTCGACGGGTGGTTCCGCACCGTTGTGTGGGCGCTCCAACTGCCGATCGCCCTGGTGTTCCTCGTGCGTCTGCTGACACCCCTTCGGGCCGAGGAAAGGCTCCCGCGCCGCCGGCGGGAGTCGGGGGGCGCTACCGGGATTCCGGTCGCCGTGCTGCTTCGCCTCGGAGGACGTCTCGTCGTGGGCGCGGCGGTCGTGGTCGTCCTGCTGGTCACGGTCACCGGGCGCGACGGGGGACGAACCCCGGGGCAGGAGACCGGGGACATGCTGGTCACCCAGCCGATGGTGTGGGGCGGGCTGGCCGTCTTCCTCACCGTGCTCTGCGCGGTGGGTTTGGCGGTCGCTCTCGCCCGTGACGACCGGGCGTCGCGGACGGAACGGACGCGGAGCACGGAGCGCCCCGAGCGGACACGGACCGCCGGGAGCTAGGGAGACACCGGCGGGGCGGTCCGGGGAGGACTTCCCTGGACCGCGCCCCGCGTATCGGCGCCCGTCCGCTCAGCGCACCTCCTCCACGGCGAGCGTGCCTTCACGGTGTTGAGCGCGGATGCGCTTCTTGTCGAACTTGCCCACACTGGTCTTCGGCACCGCGTCGACGAAGGCCCAGTACTCGGGAAGCTGCCACCGCGCGACCCGGTCGGCGAGGAAGGCACGCAGCTCCGCCGCGTCCACCGACGCCTCCGGGCGAACCACAACGGTGACCAGCGGACGCTCGTGCCACCTGGCGTCGGGGACGGCGATCACCGCGGCCTCGGCCACATCCGGGTGCGCCATGACCAGGTTCTCCAGCTCCACGGAGGAGATCCACTCGCCGCCCGACTTGACAAGGTCCTTGGAGCGGTCGGTCAGGGTCAGGAAGCCGTCCTCGGTGATCCGGCCGACGTCCCCGGTCCGCAGCCACCCGTCGTCGAACCGGTCGGGAGCCTCGACACCGAAGTAGGATCCGGCGATCCACGGCCCCCGGACCTCCAACTCCCCGACGCTCACCCCGTCCCACGGGACGACGTCCCCCGCGTCGTCGACCAGTCGTGCCTGGACCGACGCCGCCAACCGGCCCTGGCTCACCCGGTAGTCCCACGCCTCCTCGGCCGACACGCCCCCGGGCGCCCGGGCGACGCTTCCCAGCGGAGAGGTCTCCGTCATCCCCCAGGCGTGCACGATCGGCACGCCGTGGCGCCGCTCGGAGGCCTCCATCAGGGCGGGCGGGCACGCCGATCCCCCCACGATCACCTGCCGCAGCGAGGAGACGTCTCGGGGGTTCGTCTCCAGCTCCGCGAGGACCCCCTGCCAGATGCTGGGGATCGCGGCGGTCGCCGTCGGGCGTTCGGTCGCGATCATCTCCACCAGCGGCGCCGGCTGCAGGAACCGATCCGGGAGCAGTAGGGAGGCGCCCACCATCAGGGCCGCGTAGGGCAGGCCCCAGGACAGGACGTGGAACATCGGCACGATCGCGAGGACGTTGTCGCTCTGGCGGATGGCCAGGCCGTCGGTCATACACACCTGCATCGAGTGCATCCAGATGGACCGGTGGCTGTACGCCACACCCTTGGGGTCACCGGTCGTGCCGGAGGTGTAGCACAGGGCGGCGGCGTCGTGCTCGTCGCCACGAACCCAGTCGAACTCCTCGGGTCGACCCGCGATGAGGTCCTCGTAGCGATGCACGGCGACCCCCGGGACCTCCGACGCCTCACCCGGGTCACCGCCGCACACGATCAGGTGACGAACGGTGCGGAGCTTGCCCAGGATCGGCACCACCAAGGGAAGCAGCGTGGCGTCGACGATCAGGACCTGGTCCTCCGCGTGGTTGGCGATGAAGACGATCTGGTCGGCGGGAAGGCGGATGTTGATCGTGTGCAGCACCGCGCCCATGGCCGGCACCGCGAGGTAGGCCTCGAAGTGTTCCTGGTTGTTCCACTGCAGGGTGGCCACGCGCTGGTCACCGGTCACACCGAGCTCGCGGAGCGCGTGGGCCAACTGGGCCGCGCGCGCACCCGCCCGCGCGAAGGTGAACCGGCGGGGTTCGTCTCCGGTCCAGGTCACCAGTTGGGCGCCGCCGTGCACCGTAGTGCCGTAGCGGACGAGGTCGCTGAGGGAGAGGGGGGCGTCCTGCATCGTGCCGCGCATGGTGATCGGCTCCTTCCCGTCATGAGGTGCCGATCGTAGAGCAGGGACTACTGCCTGGTAATGATCCTGAAGGTAATGCCGGGCTTACTGACGGGACGCAACGCCGTCCACGACGGGGATGCGGCGCCTATGAGGTCAGCACCCGGCGTGTCGACTCCCTGACCTGGGGAGACTTGGCGGATCCGTCGGTTGGTACCTCGGCGTTTTCCCACACCACGCTCGCCCGGCGTCCGTCCAGCTCCAGAGTGGCGAGGCTGTTGCGGTAGTCGGGGCCGTCGTCCAACCGCCACCGTAGAGCGGGGGAGGGGACGCGGGCCAGGGCGGTCAGCACTCGGGTGCCGGCCGCCGCCAGGCCACTCGCGGCGATCCGGGTCATGATCCGCAGGGGGCGGGGAAGCCGATTGCGGATGGGGGAGCACACCAGTTGGGCCACCGTGGTGTCCCCGCCGGGCGTGTCAGTCCCGGTGCGCGCCCGCGCGAGGTAGGAGAAGTGCACGTCCCCGCCGAGGAACAGGACGCTGGCCGGGGCGGCACCCCGGCGGCCGCTCCCCGTCTCCAGGACGGCGTTGGTCACGTGCGTGAACGACTGTTGGAACGCCGCCCAGTGCTCCAGGTCCACCGCCTGGCGCAGTCGTTCCCCGATCCCGCGCATGGCTGCCCCCCACCGGCCCGCGCACACGGCCTCACTCCACGCCTCGAGGTTGTGCACCCCACGGGGGAGGAGGAACGGCAGCGAGCAGGCGACGACGACGTGGTCGACGTCGCCGGTGAGGTTCTCGTCGATCCAGGCCGAGCCCCGCGTCCCCAGCATGTCGCGGTCGGAGTCGTCCGCCACCCGTCGTGAGCAGCGGGTGTCGACCATCAGTACCCGCGTGCCGCCGAGGTCCAGGCGGAAACTCCAGAGGTAGCTCTCCGGCGACTGGTCCGCCCGCCACGCGAACTCGTCCAGGGCCGGCCCGGCGTCCGCCGGGGTGGCCTCGTCGGGCGTGGCGGTGTCTGACGCCGGGTCGGTGGGCCCGGGGGAGTCGCTGGCGGCGACGTCGAGGGTCACGTCGTTTGAGGGGCCGAGGACCGCCGCCACCGCGGGGTCCGCGGCGCGGTCCCGTGCGGTCAGGTTGCCCAGGTGCTGGTACACCCAGTAGGCCCCGATCCCCGAGGTGATCCGATCCCGCCACCATGGAGAGGCCGCGATCTTCCGACGCCAGGCGCCGGAGGTGTTCCAGTCGTCGCGGATGTCGTGGTCGTCGAACATCATCAGCGTGGGCACGGTGGACAACAGCCACCGCACGTCCGGCGCGGTCCACGCACGGCGGTACAGCTCGGCGTACTCGTCGAAGGACACGACCTCGTCCGCGGGCGCGTGTATGGCGCTGGAACGCCCGGAGGCGGCCTCGATGCGTCGGGCCCGCAGTTCGGCCGCCATGTCCGCCTGGAGTTCGTCGGCATAGACCTGGTCGCCGAGAAGGAGCATCACCGACGGCTCGTCGGGCACGGCCCCACCGTGGTCCCGTCGACGCCGCGCCAGACGCCGGGCGTAGGCGAGGAGCATGTCCGGGCCGTGCACGGCGTCCGCCTCCACCGTGTGGGCCGCTGTCGTCAGGCAGGACCCGAACAGGACGCGCGTCGGCGTCGCCGGGTCCAGAGTGCGCAGAAGGCTGGGCGGTGCGTCGCCGCCGGGCAGGGGCCAGACACTCACACCGTCCACGGAAACGCGGTAGGGCAGCGCGCTCCCCGGCGACAACCCCTCCACATCGACGAGCGCGAAGTGATGCCCGTGCACGGTGAACGTCCGAGCGTCCGCCCGGACCTCAGGTCCGCCCTCGTGTCCCGCGGCGACGGTGACAGTGCCCGGCGAGCTGGTCTCGACCCACACCGTCGCGGTGGACGCGCTGACACGGCGCAGCACCGGGCCGGCGCGCAACTCGACACTCACGGATTCTCACTCCTCGTTCCGGCCTGCGGGTGCCGTCCTCCGCCCACGAATACCGTACGGAGTTCCGACGCACCAGCGGGGGGTTGCGGCCGGAGCCGGCCGGGGTAACGGTAGCCGTATGCGCACGACACTGTTGGACATATCCACCGGAGGCGACGACACGGTCGTCGACATCACCCACCTCTGTGCCCAGTTCGCCGCGGAGGCGGGTGGGGACGGACTGCTCCACGTCTTCGTCCCCCACGCCACCGCCGGTATCGCCATCATCGAGATCGGCGCCGGATCCGACGACGACCTGCTCGCCGCCCTGGGCGACCTTCTTCCAGCCGACGACCGATGGCGACACCGCCACGGATCACCGGGCCACGGACGAAGCCACGTGCTGCCCGCGCTCGTCCCGCCATATGCCACGATTCCGGTGATCGCGGGACAGTTGGCCCTGGGCACATGGCAAAGTGTTTCCATCGTCGACATCAATGTCGACAACCCGCACCGAAACGTGCGTCTGTCGTTCTTGACCAGCGCCGGTTAAGGAGTAGGAGTGGTACTCACACACGCGGCCCCCAGCGCGTTGACGAACGTGCCCGGAGCATGTGAACTTAACCGACAACGGCGGGTGGTCGTCGATACGGTCACCACAAGGATGCCGTCGGTGGTCCCGCACCCGTGCGGGCCAGTTCTGGGCTATGGAGGAGGACTTTCGTGAGCTCGACCGCGGGTCAGGCGCGCAGTGAGAACAGCCTGGCCGATCAGCTCGGTTTCAAACCGGGTCAGGTGGTGCAGGAGATCGCGTTCGACGATGACGTGGACGAGGAGCTTCGCGCGTCGATCGTGAAGAGCACCGGGAATGAGCTCGTCGACGAGGACTATGGGGACGTCGTCGACGTCGTGTTGCTCTGGTGGCGTAGCGATGAGGAGGATGACCTCGCCGACGCACTGATGGACGCGTTGACCATGGTCGAGGGCGGGGGAGCGATCTGGGTCCTGACGCCCAAACCGGGGCGGGAGGGCCACGTCGCGCCGAGCGACGTCACCGAGGCGGCGGGAACCGCCGGCCTGTCCCAGACCTCCGCGGTGAACGCCGGTCAGGACTGGTCAGGGACCCGGCTCATCGTGCCCAAGTCCAAGCGTTAGTCTTCCCACGAGCTCCCGGATGCCCCGCCCGCGCGGGGCATCCGAGGGCTGCCCGAATCCCGAATGAGAGGCCTGTGCACTGATGAGCAGCGGGACGCCGATCGAGATCGGCCAGAAGGCCCCCGACTTCGAGCTGGCCAACCAACACGGCGAGAAGGTGCGCCTGTCCGACTTCCAGGGCAAGCACAACGTCGTCGTGGTCTTCTACCCCCTCGCGTTCTCCGGCGTCTGCGGTAACGAGCTGTGCGAACTCCGTGACGGCATCGCGGAGTTCGAGAACGACAAGGTGCGGCTGCTGACCATCTCCGTCGACTCCGTACACGCCCACCGCGCCTGGGCCGACCAGGAGAAGCTGGAGTACCCCCTCCTCAGCGACTTCTGGCCCCACGGCGCGGTGGCGCAGTCCTACGGAGTCTTCGACGAAGAACGAGGCGTCGCCGTGCGCGGCACCTTCCTCATCGACACCACCGGCGTCGTCCAGTGGAAGGTCGTCAACCCCCTCTCCGAGGCCCGCAGCCTCGAGGACTACCGCAAGGCGATCGAAGCCCTGTAACCCCAACGGCTCGGGGCAAACGCCCCGAGCCACACGGTAGTATCCACAAAGTCAGGGCGCATAGCTCAGTTGGTCAGAGCATCCGGCTTACAACCGGAAGGTCACAGGTTCGAGTCCTGTTGCGCCCACAATGCCCTGTGCGCTGGGCTTCGCAGATGGGCATGTAACTGATGCGAACCTCAGTGCAGAGCGCACCGCGAGCTACAGTAACCCGGACGCCTCGTGATCACCGAGTGTGCGCATGCCCGGGCAGTGCGAGGGTAGCCGATCGGACCGATGACCCCGTCTCCGGCTTCAGAGTCACCATGTACGAGCCCTACGGAGTGCCGGAGGCTCGTCTGCGATGTGGTGGGCTCCCGAAGGGGGCAAGACCATACGTCTCTTTGCGCGTCTCCTGAGGTACGTGGACTCCGGCCCGGCGACAGCTCGCTCTGCCGCCTGATGTGGGGCGCTGGCCGTTTTCAGTGGGGGTTCGGGAGAAGTTCTCCCAGGAGTTGTGTGACGCGGTCGCGGATCTCGTCGCGGATGGGGCGGATGGCTTCGATGTGGTGTCCGGCGGGGTCGGGGAGGTCCCAGTCGAGGTAGCGCTTGCCGGGGAAGACGGGGCAGGTGTCGCCGCATCCCATGGTGACGCAGACGTCGGAGGCACGGACCGCGTCCGTTGTCAGGATCTTGGGGTGCTGGTCGGTGAGGTCGATGCCGACCTCGGCCATGGCGGCCACGACGGCCGGGTTGAGTTCCTCGGCGGGTGTCGAGCCGGCGGAGCGGACCTCGACCTGTCCCTCGGACAGGTGGTGTAACCACGCGGCGGCCATTTGGGAGCGTCCGGCGTTGTGGACGCAGACGAATAGGACGGATGGTGTGGCGGTGTAGGTCACTGTGGCGTCCCGAGGGTTGATCGTGGAGCGGCGTACAGGTCTGACGTATCAGCATCCGATGATGCGATAATATCAGCGCATGTTGATGTCAGTGAATGCTGATTTGTTGAAGGTGTTGTCCGACCCCTTGCGCCTGCGGATCGTGGGTTTGCTCGCGCGCGAGACGTTGTGTACTACGCATCTGGTGGCGGAGACGGGTGCGAGTCAGACGAACCTGTCCAACCACCTGCGCATGCTGCGGGACGCGGGTGTGGTGGAGACCGAGCCGTGTGGGCGGTTCACGTACTACCGCCTGTGTCCCGAGGTTCTGGACGGGGTGTCGCGGCAGTTGGCGGCGTTGGCTGAGACTGCGCGCACCGTGGGTGCCGGGGAGAACAGGCGGGCGTGCTGATGGTGCGCTCGCAGGAGGCGTCCCCCGCTGGTGCCGGGTCGGTCGCCGCGAAGATGTCGGTGCTCGACCGATTCCTGGCGGTGTGGATCCTGCTCGCCATGGCGGTCGGTCTGGGACTGGGTCGGGTGGTCCCGGGTTTGGACGAGTTTCTGGCCTCGTTGGAGGTCGGTGGTATCTCGCTGCCCATCGCCGTTGGCCTGTTGGTGATGATGTACCCGGTCCTGGCCAAGGTCCGCTACGACCGTTTGGACACCGTCACCCGCGACCGCCGGCTGCTGGTTTCCTCTCTGGTCATCAACTGGCTCGTGGGGCCCGCCGTCATGTTCGCGCTGGCGTGGATCTTCCTCGCCGATCTCCCCGAGTACCGAACCGGCCTGATCATCGTTGGCCTGGCGCGGTGCATCGCCATGGTCATCATCTGGAACGACCTCGCGTGCGGGAACCGCGAGGCGGCCGCGGTGCTGGTCGCGCTGAACTCGGTCTTCCAGGTGCTCGTGTTCGGACTCCTCGGGTGGTTCTATCTGGACCTGTTGCCCGGCTGGTTGGGCCTGGACACCGGGGGGCTGGAGGTGTCGCCCTGGCTGATTGCGGTCAACGTGGTGGTGTTCCTCGGCATCCCGCTGGTCGCCGGCTTCCTGACCCGCCACGTCGGCGAGCGCAGGCTGGGGCGCGAGCGCTACGAGTCCGGATTCCTGCCACGGATCGGCCCGTGGGCCCTGTACGGGCTGTTGTTCACCATTGTCCTGCTGTTCGCCCTGCAGGGCGAGACGATCACGAGCCAGCCCCTGGACGTGGTCCGCATCGCCGTCCCGTTGCTGGCCTACTTCGTGATCATGTGGTTCGGTACATTCGCCTTCGGTAAGGCCGCCAGGATGAGCTACGACCGGACGACCACGCTGGCCTTCACCGCGGCGGGCAACAACTTCGAGTTGGCCATCGCGGTGGCGATCGCGACCTTCGGTGTCACCTCGGGGCAGGCGCTGGCCGGCGTGGTCGGCCCGCTGATCGAGGTTCCCGTGCTGGTCGCCCTCGTCTACGTCTCGTTGGCCTGGCGCAAGCGATTCGCGCCCGCACGGCGCTGAGGGGGGAGACGCCAGCTACGGCGGGGAGTCGGGTCCGGCGTCCTGTGCTGCGGGAGTGGTGGGTCAGCGCCGCCGTTGGAGTCGGCGCAGGACGTGGCGGGCGTCCCGTCCGACGCCGCGCAGTGTGGCTGAGGAGAAACTGCGTTGGAACTCCAGGCCCACATACCCCAGTCCGGGCACCGTGGTGGATAGTCCCCCGTGGTGGAGCGGTTGGCCTTGGTCGTCGAGGGCGCCGGTCGTGGCGAGGTAGTCCAGGGCGGGTCGGTAACCGGTGGCGAGGAGAAGGGTGTCGATCGTCTCGACGGCGCCGTCGGACCAGGTGACCTTGTCGCCGTCGAGGTGGGTGAACATGTCGCGCCGGTCAGGGTTGCCGGTGGCGAACGCGGCGCGGTATCGGCCGTCGTCGTTGACCAGCGTGGGCCCGTTCTGCCAGATCCGGCGGAGGGGGGCGGAGTCCAGGCCGCTGCGTACGAACCACCAGTGGATGTCGCGGCCCAACGGGCGTTGGTTGGCCCACGCCACGGGCTTACGGGTGGCGAGGCTGACCTGGGCCACCTCGGCCAGTTCCGCGGCGATCTGAACCCCGGAGTTTCCCCCGCCGACGACGATCACGCGCTGGCCGGAGAAGGAGTCGGGGGAGCGGTAGGCGGCGGTGTGGAGCACCTGCCCGGAGAAAGTATCCAGGCCAAGGAGGCTGGGTGTGTGTGGCCGTGTGAATCCCCCGGTCGCGGCCACTACGGTGCGCGCCCGTACCGCGACGCCGTCGCCCGTGGTGAGGACGAATCCCTTGGGGGTGTGCTCCACGCGTTCCACGCGGTGCCCGCAGCGGATGTCGGCGTCCAGGTGGGAGGCGTAGTCACGTAGGTAGTCGAGGACCTCGTCACGGAGCGGGTATCGATCGGGGTCGCCGGGCATGGCCCGTCCGGGCAGGCCGGAGAAGCGGGCGGGGGAGAACAGGGTCAGGCTGTCGTAGTAGTCCGGCCAGGAACCCCCGGGGTGCTCGGCGGCCTCCAGCACCACGGGGTGTACTCCGTTGTGGTTGGCGGCGTGGGCCGTGGCGAGTCCTGCCTGTCCGGCGCCGATGATGGCGAGCGGTACGTGTTCCATTTCTTCCTCTTCGGCTGTGCTGGGGGCGGTGTCTTCGACACGTCGCCCCCAGCAGGTGTTCTAGGACGATTGCGACGGGGTGGGGCGGCTGGCCAGCGAGATCAGGGCGGCCAATGCACCAAGAGCCCCCAGAGCCGTGAACGCGGCCGGGTAGCCGCCCAGGGGACCGGCCAGCGCGGCGCCGGCCCAGGGTGCGAGGGCGATCGCGACCATGATCGGGGTGTGCATCACTCCGTTGAGCGTGGCGTAGCTCTGGGTTCCCCAACGATCGGTCACGGCGGTGGCCTGCAACAGGGTCAGTACTCCGCGCGCCATGCCAGCGAGGACGGAGATCACCACGAGCAGTGTCCATGGACCAGGGACGAGCCCCAGGACGATCGTCGTCACGGCACAGGCCGCCAGGACGCCCACCATGCGGGTGACCGGAGTGGTGCGTCGTTCCAGCGGGGGGTAGATCAGCCGACCGAGTACCTGACCCACGCCGCCCAGGCCGAGAATCCAGGCCGCCGTGGTGGTGTCGAATCCCCGTTCGTCCAACAACGGCACCAGGTTTACGATCACCGCGAAGACGGTCAACGAGCCGGCGGCGAGCGCGACGGTCAGGGCCCAGAAGGCCCGACTGCGTACCGCCGTACGCGCCGAAGCGGCAGCGCCCGCGGAGGCACGGCCACCGCCCCCGCTCTTCTCCCAGCCACGCGGGAGCGCGAACGCGTGTAAGGGGACGACCACGAACGCGAGCACCCCGGCCAGCGCCAGGTACGCGCCGCGCCAACCCCACATCGCCTCGAACGCCGCGGTCAACGGAGCGAAGATCGTGCTCGCCAGGCCCGCGACCAACGTGAGCACCATCAGAGCCCGAACCCGGTGGGTGGAGAACCATCCGGTCACCGCGGCGAACGCGGGTGGGTAGAACAGTCCCGCCATCGCCACGCCGGCCACCAGCCACGCCAGCGCGAACACTTCGACGCGGGGGGAGTACGCCAGAGCCACGGTGGCGGGAACCGCGAGGACTCCCGCCACCGTCATCACGGCGCGCGGCCCGTACCCCTGGAGCCAGCGGCCCACCAGGATGCCACCGAGCCCGGCCACCACCTGTGCGCCGGAGAACCACGCGGTCACCGTGGTCAACGACCATCCCGTGTCGGTGCTGATCGCTGGCGCCAACACGGGGAAGGCGTAGAAGAGCACGCCGTAACTGGTGGTGACGGTGACGCACAGCGCCACCAGTCCCCTCCACGCGCCTCGGGAATCGTGGGGGTCGTCCGTTCGTGGCACCGCTGCCGTCGTCGAGGTCACGGGGTGGCGATCCGGTCGTCGATGACCAGTGCCGGCTGTCTCGCGCCACAATCCCCTTGTTCGGCGACCGCGTCCTGCGCAGCCGCGGAACCGCAACACCCACCCGTTTCGTCCGCGACGTCGGTGGCGTCCGCCGGTCCACACGCCCCGCCGGCGTCGGCCGCCATGTCGGTGACTCCGCCCGATCCGTTGCACACTCCGGTTTCGGGCAGCGTCAGCTCGACGCGCGCCGCGCTCTCGTGGTCCCCGGCCAGTGCGGCGGCGACGCTGCGCACCTGCTCATAGCCCGTCAACGCCAGGAAAGTCGGAGCGCGGCCATAGGACTTCATGCCCACCAGGTAGAAGTCGGCGTCGGGGTGGGAGAGTTCGGCGGCACCGTGAGGATAGACGGTCCCACACGAGTGAACGTTCGGATCGATCAGCGGCGCGAGGTCCACCGGCGCCTGCAATGACGTGTCCAAGGCCAGTCGAACCTCGGACAGGAACGACAGGTCGGGACGGAACCCGGTGACCGCCACGACCTCGTCGACCGATGTCAACTCCCGAGCATCCTCACTCACCAACACCAAGCGCTCGTCCGACCCCGCGCGCACCTCGGCCGTGTGGAAACCGGTGACGACCTCGATCTCCCCAGCTTCCACGGCCCTCTGTGCGGTGGTCCCGAGCGCGCCACGGGCAGCGAGCTGATCGTCAGCCCCACCCCCGAACGCATCGCCCACATCGCGCCGCAACACCCACAGAACTCGGGTTTCCGGAACGTCCTTCGCTAGCTCCGCCAACGCGACCAAGACGGTGAGCGCCGAGTGGCCACGCCCGACCACAGCCGTCGTGCGCCCCGCATGGCGAGCCCTCACGGCCGGATCCGTCAGGTCGGGGATCCGGTAGGCGATTCGGTCGGCGGCCCTGGACTCGCCGAGCGCCACCAGTCCATTTCCTCCAATCGGATTCGGTGAGGTCCACGTCCCCGACGCGTCGATCACCGCCCGGGCCAGCAGCCGCTCCTCACCGGCATCGGTGCGCAGCGCGACGACGAACGGCTGTTCGTCTCGACCCGCGTCCACCACCCGGTCCCGCCCACGCCGACTCACACCGGTGACCTCCACACCGAAACGAACCCGGTCACCCAACGCCTCCGCCAGATGGACCAGGTAGGAGTCTCGCCACTGTGCCCCCGTCGGATACCCGTCATCGCTGGGGCGCTGCCACCCCCGGGGGACCAGCAGCTTCTCGGCGGCCGGATCCACCAGGTCCCGCCACATCGAGAACAACCGAACATGCCCCCACTCGGCCACGGCCGCTCCGGCTTCCACGCCCCGCTCAAGCACCACGAACGGCAATCCCTGAGCGTTGAGTTCGGCCGCCGCGGCAAGCCCCACCGGGCCGGCCCCGACCACAACGATCGGATGTCCCTGGACCATGACTCCCACCTTTCATCGAGCGGCGTCTATGAATCCAGGACTCTATCGATCGCGCTCGATGGACGCAACCATAGATCTTCATCGATAATGGAGGGCATGACCGCCACAACGCCCCAACCAACCACCGTGACCACGGCACTCGCCCCACACGACGCCGAGACCTACGCCGCGTGGTTCGCCTGCCTCGCCGAACCCATGCGCGTGCGACTCCTCCACGTCGTCGCCACCACACCCGGATCGATCAGCGTCGGCGAACTCGCCGAAGTCGTCGACGTACGCCAGCCCACGGTCTCCCACCACCTACGCAAACTCGCCGACGTCGGCTTCGTGACCCTTACCAAGGTCGGAACATCCACCCACGTGTCCATCAACCCCGACTGCTGCACCGGCCTGCCCCACGCCGCCGACGCCGTCATGGGCATGATCAACGCCCGCCCCTGCTGCCCCACCGACCTGCCCACCAACGTCACCACCCGACCCATGTCCGAGACGGACCTTGGTGCGGCACGCGGTATCTACGAGCACGCCATCGCCGCCGGCCACACCCCCACCGAGATGGCCACGCCCCAGTTCGCCACTCTGGAGGAGATCGGAATCCCCGAACACCGCTGGGTCGCCGAAATCGACGACCACATCGTCGGATGGGCCACCGCCGCGCCCATCTCCACGAGCGACACCTACGCCGGAGCCGCCGAAACTTCCGTATACGTCGCCGAACCCCACCGCGGACACGGAGTCGGCAAGACACTCCTCTACCGCCAAGTCACCGAGGCCGACACCGCCGGGCTGTGGACACTGCAAGCCACCATCGCCCCAGAGAACCGCGCCGCCCTCGCCCTGCACCACAAAGCCGGATTCCGCACCGTCGGCATCCGCGAACGCATCGCCCACCACCACGGCACCCTCCACGACACCGTCCTCCTCGAACGACGCCCGCCCGAGGGCGCCGACAGGCCCCAATAGGGCAGGAACCTTCACGTCACCCTCGACCTGTCGCGATCGACACGCACCCACGCCGCGCCGCGGAACCGGCGCATCAAGAGCTCATACGACCCGATCAACGCGACCGACGGCCACGCGTGAGTGTTCCGTGACCACATCGTCGGATCGGCCATCACGATATCGGTGCCATCGAGGCCAGGCTGCCCAGGATCAGCGGGCTCCATGGCAGAAACCCTCGCCGGTTCCCTTGGCGGGTGTCGGACAGCAGCGCCATGGACGTCGCGACGCCGCTGAAGAGCCGGCTCTGTGCGCCTGTGCCCTGAGTTGTCGGCATGTTCGACGCCGGAGCGGAGCGGGGGCATCGGCATGCGTGGACATTGCTAGGTCAGGCTGGTCTCTCTTCAGCCGCACTACAGCGTCACTCCTGCGCGAGTTCATTCCCTTCTGGGGAGCGTCTTCCATGGAAGGAAACCGCCGCACGGAGGTTCCGCGATGCCGTTTGGTTCCGCTGCTGAACAGTCCATTGCCGACCGGCTGCTGCTGGACCGTGTCCTCCAACAACGCAGCGCTCACTGGAAACCCCACGACGCTGCTATCGACCCCGAACGGAGCGGCGTGATCATGACAGGGCCGCGCGCCGGAACGCGGGTCGCCGACCTTCGTGGCCGCGGATGCGTCGCCCCCTTACTCATCGACCCTGCCGCCTACATCCGCCACAAGGCGACCGCCGAGACTCCGTTCATCGTCCCGACGGATCGCTTAGGCGGCGTCGAGTGGGAGATCTGTGCGCAGCGGAACGCGGGCGCCGACGCTGCCATCACCCCTACCGGGCACATCGCCGCAGACGACACCGCCGCGTTGCGGGCCGTCGTCCGCAAGGCCGTAACTCTTGACCGCGACGGGGTGATCGTCGCGCTGCCAATCCACACCGACTGGCTGCGGCCCGCCTCGTTCGATGTCCTATTCGAAGCGTGTCGCGCCATTCCCCACGTCAAGGCGGTCATCCCCTCAGGTCAATTCGACCCGATCGCACTGACCTCGAGGATTCAGAATCTGCGGCGGCTGGTGGGCACGCTTGACGATGTCGCGGTGATACGTACCGACCTGGCCGCGTTCGACGCCGTCGCCCACGGAGCGGTGTTCGCCGCCATTGGCGACTCGAGCTTTCTGCGCCACGCTGTGCCGCCGGATCAACGCGCGTGGCGCTCCAGTCTGGACGACGGCACACCCGACATCCTCGTCCCCCTGCTGATGCGCTACAACAGCGGTCTTGAGGTCGCCGAGCGGTATGCCGCTGTTGAGCCACCGCGCTGCGCGTGCTCGACCTGCCTGGGACGCGATCTGGCGCGGTTCACCACGGACTCCAAGGATTGCAAGGCTGAGGCACGGGCGCACAATGTCGCCGCGGTGGCGCCATGGCACGCAGAGCTCCTCGCGGAACCCGCCGGTCACTCGCGCCGTCGCTGGTGGCGACACCACTGCGCGCTGGCGCTCGCCCGCTATGACGACGTCAGCCGGAACATCAACTCACTCGACGGATTCAGGATCCCGGGGGCTTTGAGGGTGTGGGCGACGGTTCCGTTGGATGCCGGATCCTCATTTGGTCTGGGGTGAGTTGGTGTGAATTTGGTGGGTGATTTGTTCGGCGAAGCGCCATCGGGCTGGGGTGAATCGGTTTGGGACATAGGGCTGGGGGTGTACCAGTGGCTCCAGATCGCCGTGGGTGCCGGAGAGTAGGCCGACTCCCCAGAAGTCCAGTTCCATCGTGGCCTCGGCGATCCGCCGGAGGGGCTGTTCGATGACGAGGGCGCGGGCGCAGAAGGGGGCGAAGAGCCCCGCGGCGCGTATTCCTTGTTTCCAGCCTCGGGACCACACTAGCGCGAGCTCGGGATACAGGGGCACTTGGGCGAGACGGCGGACCATGTCTCCGTGGCGACGCAGTGCCCCACGCGGGGCCTTGCCCATTGCACGGCGCTCCCAGGGGGCCAGCGAGGGGACGGGAATATCTTGGCCCAGCGGTAGACCCATGAGGAGATCGAGGATCTCCATGCGGGTGATCGGCTCGGCACCACAGGCCTCGCGTCGTCGCCACTCCTCAGAGTCCACGCGGTAGAACAGCATCGCGGGGCGGTTCCACATCTTGACCACTGCGGGGCGGTCCTGGCTGGCGACGAGCCCGGCACGGTGCACGGCCTCGGCGATCATGGCGGTGGGGGCGTCGACAGCGGCGGACATGAGGCCCATGGTGCCACCCATCATCGGGAACTCGTGCTCAGACATAACGGATCGGGTTCCGAGCAGCGGTCATCGGCACTAGATTGAGCACGCAAATTCCTGAGCGGCGCTGAGAAGTCCGTGCTCTCGACGGAGTCGGGGCGAAGGCCCCTCCCCTCTTCGGGCGCCACCGAACGTACTTGGTGGTCGATCGTGATCCCGGGTCCACGCACGTCGTGAGTAGACCCGGGCGGAGTCGCCGCGGACCGCGCCCGGCTGACCTCCCGCCTCAGGAGGCGTCCAGGGCCAGCTCCAGTGCGTCGGACACGGTCGCGCGCAACACGTCGACCTTGGCGGCGTTTCCCGGGAGCGGGGTGCACGATTCGGTGACCCGGTCCAGTGCCTCCGGCGGTGGGCCGCCGGGGGTCGGGGCGCCGGGGGTCGGGGCGCCGATGAGGGCCCGCTCCACTTCGGTGAGGCGCAGCGGGGTGCGGGCGACCGCGCCCACCGCGACCACGGCCTCGGTGACGCGGCCGTCGGAACACGCGATCCGCGCCACCACCTCGGCCATCGGCCACTCGGCGCGGGATCGGCTGGTCGCGCGCTGGTGCGCGGCCGTCTCGCCCGGGGTCGGCGCGGGAAGCTCGACGCCCGTGACGAGCTGACCGGGGTCGAGTTGGTGGTCACGGGTCGGGTCGGCGCCGTCATACAGGTCCGACACCGGGATCGTGTCACCGCCGGCGAGGTGGACCCGCGCCCCGTAGGCGAGCAGCGCGACGGCGAGCGACGACGGATGGGGCGCGACGCAGCGGCCCTGGTCGATCACCGAGGCGAACACGTGGTCGCCCGCGCGGGCGGGGCAGGAGTCGCCGTCCGTCTGGAAGCAGGAGAACGCCGGGTTACGGAAGTAGGGACACCGGTTGCGCTGCAGCAGGTTCCCGCCCACCGTCGCGACCGCCCGGACCTGCGGTGTGGCCAACG
Organism: Spiractinospora alimapuensis; assembly: GCF_018437505.1. Taxonomy (NCBI): domain Bacteria; kingdom Bacillati; phylum Actinomycetota; class Actinomycetes; order Streptosporangiales; family Nocardiopsidaceae; genus Spiractinospora; species Spiractinospora alimapuensis. Next base: position 5,790,311 of record NZ_CP072467.1, read on the forward strand.
CGTTCGCGGCGGCCGACAGAGCGGGGAACCTCGCGCGCAGCGTCGGGTCGGCGGCGACCGCCGCGATGGTGGTCGTGGCGCCCAGCATCGCCGTGCCATCCGCGTGTGGTGTCACGCCGCTCAGCTCGGACAGGCGGCGCAGCTCGACGTAGGGGCCTTCGGCCCGGTGGATCTGGGCCAGGGCAACGACATCAGTGCCTCCGGCGCGCGGCCGTCCGCCGTGGGAGGCGAGCGCTTCCCGCGCGGCGTCGATTGTGGTCGGTGTGGTCATCGGTGGGCCTCCGTGGGTCTCTGGTCGTCAGGTGGCAGGAACGGGCTCGCGCGGCCGGACGGCGACAGTCGTCCGGCCGCGCCGAGCCTCAGGAACCGAGGCCCCGGAGGACCCGATCGGGGCGGATGGGCAGGTCGCGCGGGCGCCAACCGGTCGCGTTGTAGACGGCGTTACGATCGACGCCGCGACGCCGACCGTGGACACCTCACCGAGGCCCACACCGCCACCCGTGACGTGGTCCCACCCGTCCTCGTGGAAGTGGATGACGGTCTCCGGGGTGTCACCGATTCCCGGGATCCGGTATTCCTCCAGGTCGTCGCTGAGGAGGACGCCGGAGCCCGGGTCGACGCGGCGCTCCTCGTAGAGCGCGTAGCCGATTCCCTGGACGATCCCGCCCTCGCACTGGTTGCGGGCCAGCCGTGGGGAGTAGATCCGCCCGGCGGAGATCCCCATCCAGGCCCGGGTGGGCCGCACCTGGCCCAGCCGGGTGTCGACCTCGACCTCGGTGACCGTGACGGCGCCGGCGAAACCACGGCCGACGGACATGCCGGGCCCGATCGCGAAGGGCGTGACATAGCCCCGGTGGTCACGCTGGCGCACGCCGACCACCTCCACCCCCTCCGCGTGGTCGAGCGACTCGGGCCGGATGGCGCCGGACGGGGGGTTCTCCGGGGCACGTTCGCGCAGGACGGCGCGCAGCTTGTCGGCGGCGTCGCGCGCGGCGGGTCCCACCGAGGTCGTGGTCTGGCTGCCGACGGAGGGCGGTCCGTGCACCGTCCGGCTATGGCCCAGGTCGACCCGCACTCGTCCCGCTGGCAGGCCCAGCTCGTCCCGGAGGATGTCGGTGACCACCGACCTGATCCCGGTTCCGATGTCCTGGGTGGCCGTACGCGCGACGACCGTGCCCCGCTCGACCGTCACCTTGACCTCGGTGCCCGCGTTCACCATGTACTGCCAATTTGCCGTCGATACGCCGATCCCTCGCCGATAGCGTCCGGTGTCCGATCCAGGGGCCGAGCGTTCCTGCCAGGCGGGAAGCGCCGCCACCCAGTCGTAGAGCGCGTGCCGCTTCGGGTTCCCGTCCCAGCGACGGCGCAGCTCGACGGGGTCCTCCTTGAGGCGGTCCGCGACCTCGTCCACGCCCTGCTCCAGTGCCCACAACATCGGGGCCGCGCCGGGGCCACGGAACGGCGTCCCCGGCGGGAGGTTGGTGGTCACGTCGAAGTCCCGGATCCTCCGCGGCGCGTTGCCGTAGATCAGCCGGGCCATGATCGCCACGGTGGAGGAGACGGACACGCCGCCGTCGCCGAGTACGTCCATGCCGAGCGCGGCGAGGCGCCCTGACGGGCGGGCGAGCAGGGCGAGTCGGGTGCGGGTGCCAGGCCGGTTACCGGTGTCGGTCAGCTCCTCCGAACGGCTGAGGACCACACGCACGGGGGCGCCGGTGGCCCGCGCCAGCTCGGCCGCCGCGACGGCCTCCGTGGTCAGCCCGGACTTCGCGCCGAACCCGCCGCCGACGTGTTCGGCGACCACGCGCACCTGGTCGGGGTCGAGCCCCCACCGCTTCGCGGCCTCCTCCGCGACGACCGCGACGGTCTGGGTGGACAGGTGCAGGTGGAGCCCGCCGTTCTCATCCCACCAGGCGACACAGGCGTGCGGCTCCATGGCGGTGTGGAGCTGGACCGGGGTGCTGAACTCCGCGGTCAACAGGTGTGGATCGCCCCGCTTGGCCGCGGCGCGCAGCCGCCGGATCGCGGTGGGCGCGCGCCACGACCCGAGCCCGATCGTTCGGCGCAGGTTCCCCGACCACCGGCCGGGGATGGTGGTGCCCTCGGCGCTGCTGGGGGCCGACCGCCGCTCCCGATCGTTCGGGTACACCACCGGCGCGTCGGATTCCTGGGCGCGGTCGAGGTCGAAGACCGCGGGGCGCGGCTCGTAGTCGATGGTGACCGCCTCGGCAGCGGCCAGGGCCTTGGCGCGAGTGGGAGCGGCCACGGCGGCGATCGGCTGCCCGACGTAGCGCACCGTGCGGTCCTCGCCGAGCAGGTCGACGAGCGGGGCGCCGCCGCTGTCGACGGCGCGGACGCGTGCGTGCGCCATTGCCGCGCGCACGATTATCCCGACCTGGTAGCCGTCGGGGTAGACGTCGGTGGTGTAGGTGGCCGTCCCGGTGACCTTGGCTTTCGCTTCGGCGCGCGGTGGGGCTTCGGCCGGTTCGGTGTCGTGCTCGCCTCGGCAGGCGGACGCGACCGCGGCGTAGATCCCCTCGTATGCGCCGCAGCGGCACAGGTGGCCGGCCATGGCGTCGGCGATGGTCGCGCGGTCGGGTGCGACATCGCCGTGCTCCGCGCGCCAGCGGTCAACGAAGGCGGCGGCCTCGACGACGAACCCGGGGGTGCAGTAGCCGCACTGCATGGCGTCGTGGGCGGCGAACGCCCGCTGCGCGGGGTGCGTGCCGCCGAGCCCCTCGACCGTGGTGATTTCGCGGTCGGCCAGGGCGGTGGCGGGAAGCAGGCAGGAGGCGGTGGGGGAGCCGTCCACGAGCACCGTGCACGCCCCGCACACACCGTTGCCACAGGCGAGTTTGGCTCCGGTGAGGCCGAGATCCTCGCGCACCACCTCGACGGCCGTGGTGTCGGGTTCGGCGCTGGTCTTGACCGTGGAGCCGTTGACGACGATGTCCATCGGGTACTCCCTGGCGGTGGATTCCTGAGCCTCGGCTCCTGTTGACGCCGTCAACTTGGCCGTTGGGGCCAACCTAGGAGGTGATGTTGACATTGTCAACAGTGGTTCGCGGGGCGCCTTCGGTTCGATGTTGGTGGGCGATGGTGACGCGCGCCCGATGGTCGCGCGTCGTCTCAGGGTGTGGGGACGTGGGCGAATTCCGCCAGTCCGTTCGTCGCGTAGTAAGGTCATCGCATGTCGGCAGCTCAGAGCGGGAACCGTCCTCCCGGCCCGGTCGGGACGGGGACGCGGGAGCGTCTCGTGGCGGCCGCCTCCTGGCTGCTGGCCGAAGGCGGGACCGGAGCAGTGACCCTGCGCGCGGTCGGAGACCGCGCCGGGGTGTCCCGCAGCGCGCCGTACCGGCACTTCGAGGACAAGGACGACCTGCTCACAGCCGTGCTACTGGAGGCGTTCCGGACGCTCTTCGAGGAAATGCGCCACGAGATGACGGCCACGGCGAGTGCCCCCGAGAGGCTGCGCCGCGGTTTCCGCGTCTACGTTCGGTTCGGGCTGTCCTGGCCCGAGCACTACCTGCAGATGTTCGGTGAGCGCATGGCGCAGGCCGAGAGGAAGCGCGAGCTCGCAGAGGTGGCGCCGGAGGGCATCGGTCTGTTGAGTTCCATCCTCGCCGAAGGCCAGAAAGCCGGCGAGATCCGCTCCGGCGACGTCCGCGACCTCACGATCCTGACCTGGTCGGCCGCGCACGGCCTGATCACCTTTGGGATATCGGGCCTGCTGGCGGCGAAGGGCCTCGACCTCGAGGACGTTCTCGACCAACTGATCACCGAGCTGGTCGCCGGCATCGAAGCGTAAGGGTGGCCCCGACCGCCCGCCCGTTCGTTGCTGACGCCCTTCCCGGGGTGACGAAGGCGAGGTGGGAGAACCACATCGGCGCGCGCCGTGCCAGGGCACACCCGGATCGCGGTGTCCGGCTCCCTGCTGACGGCCTCCTCACCGTCCACCAGCCGGAGCCGGCGGTGCGCGACAGGATCTGATCGCCCCCTCCCGCGTCCGTGTGACCTGCTTCGCGTACCTCGGTGTGCCTTCTTCCCCCTCGCTGTCCTGTTCAGGTCACATGTGCCTCTTTCCCGCCGGGCCCGGATAGGTTCCGTGATGCCGATCCCGTATCTCGCTCGGAGGATCGGAGAGACGCCGAGACGTTACCGCGGAGTCGGTGGGGTCCGGGGTAACGGGAGTTCGCGGGGACATGGACACGGACTGGAGCGTGCGGTTGACGTCACAGGAGACGCCCAAAGAGGTGGACGCCCCGGAGCGCGAGACGGGGGAACGATCGCCCGCGCCACGAGGAGGGTGGAGCACGGCGCCGGCGTCCCCCCGCCGCCTCTGGCCCGTTCTGCTGCTCGTCCCCTGGGTGGTGTGGTCCGTGATCCGCGTCACCGGTACTGAGGTCGGATTCCCCCTGGTGCCCGCCATCTCGTTCACGCCGTACGCCGCCGCCACGTCGGTCATTCCCCTCGTCGTGGCGCTGCTGCTGCGTCGGTGGTGGCTGGCCGGCCTCGCGTTCGTCACCGCGGCCGCGCTCGCCGCGTGCGTGCTTCCCCGGCTCGTCGCCGACGGCCAGGAGGGACCACCGGCGGAGGGGCCCGAACTCCGTGTCCTCACGGTCAACATGGAGTACGGACAGGCCGACGCCTCGAGCGTCGTGGAATTGGCGCGTGAGGCCGAGGTGGACGTGCTCAGCGTCCAGGAGCTCACCGACGCGGCCCGCGACAGGCTCCTCGCCGCCGGTCTGGACGACGAGCTGGGACACGAGGTGTCCGAGCCCATGGCGAGCGGGCCAGGCGGCAGCGGGCTCTACGCGCGGTTCCCGCTGCGCGAGGTCACCCAGGGCCCGGTCCCCGGTTTCGCCATGCCCATGGCGGCGCTCTCGGTTCCCGGAGCCGGCGAGGTCGAGGTCATGGCCGTGCATCCGGTGCCGCCAGTGACGCCCTCCCGGATCGCCTCCTGGCAGGGCTCCTTCGACGCGCTGCCGCCCGCCGGGGCCGAGGACAGGCTCCGCGTCCTCGCCGGGGACTTCAACGCCACCCTCGACCACGCGCGCATGCGCGAACTCCTCGCGTCGGGCTACGTCGACGCCGCCTCGGTCCACGGCCAGGCCCTGGACGCGACCTGGCCGATCGGGCGGCCGTACCCACCGCTGAGTATCGACCACGTGCTGGTGGACGAGCGCATCACCGTCGACGCCGCCGCCCTGCACGAGTTCCCCGACACCGACCACCGTGGAGTCCTCGCGGAACTGCGGCTTCCCGAGGGCTGAGCGGCGGTGACCGAGGCGGTGGGTCCGCGACTGGTGACGACGGATTGACCCCTGGCAAAGCGGGACGCCGCGATCACCGTGGCGTCGTTCACCAGGGGAGTTCCACGCCCTCCCAGAGGGTGAAGGTGCCGGAGGGCGCATCCGGGCCGAGGCGTGCGGCGCGTACCACCTCGCGGGAGGCGTCCTCGACGGACTCCGTTCCCTCGAAGTTGACCAGCGCGGTGTTGGCGAACCCCGGCGAGACGAGATTGACCTTGATGTCGGTGTCCTCGAGCTCGATCATCATGGACAGCGTCACGGCGTTGAGCGCCGTCTTCGACGCTGCGTAGACGGGTTCGAAAGACGAATGGAAGGGGAAGGCCGGGTCAGCGACGGTGGCCAGTGAGCCCAGGGCGCTGGTGACGTTCACGATGCGTGCGTCCGATGATTCCCGGAGCAGCGGCAACATGGCCTGGTACACCGCGAGGACACCGAAGACGTTGACCTCCCAAACAGCCCGCACCTCATCAACGGGCGCGGTGCTCGCCCTCGACATCGCGCGCAGCTCCGCCAGGTCACCGACGTCATCGCGAGTGGTGGAGATCGCCGCGTTGTTGACGAGCAGGTCGAGCCGGCCGCTCTCCTCGCGAATCCGCTCAGCGGCCGTGGCGATCGAGGCGGTGTCGGTCACGTCGATCCCAAGCGCGATGGCACTCTCGCCGATCTCCGCGGCCGCGGTCTCACCGCGGGCGAGATCGCGGGATCCGAGGAACACCGTCGCCCCGTCGGCGACGAGCTCCTTGGCGACCTGCCTACCCATTCCTTGGTTGGCGCCAGTGATCAGAGCGGTGCGGTTGGTGGGCACAAGGACCTCCTTGACGCTGGTGTGGATCTCGTGGTCGGGCGATCGTGCGGGTGCACGATGCTCTCTCCCACAACCGTGCGGGACCTCGGACACGCGTGGAAGGCCAGCTCAGTCCTGGGAGTGGGAGGACCAGTCAACGCCGCACCGCGGGAACTACCATCGTGAACAATGACGAACGTGACCGGCGGGGACCGGGAGAACAGCCTCGGCGAGTACTTGCGGGCTCGGCGGGAGCTGGTGCCCCCCGCGGCTGTCGGTCTGCCCGAGAACCGGCGACGCCGGGTCTCGGGGCTCCGTCGTGAAGAGGTGGCGATGCTCGCCGGCATCAGCTCCGACTACTACCTGCGACTGGAGCAGGGGCGTAACCGGAATCCCTCGGCGCAGGTTCTCGTTGCCATCGCCCGGGTGCTGCAGCTCGACGAGTCCTCCCTCGAGTATGTCCTCGAGCTGAGCACCGACAAGCCCCGAGCACGTCGCGAACCCCGTCACCAGGAGGCGGTCAACCCTCGGATCTCAGAGCTCGTCCATTCGATCAACCATCCGGCGTTCGTCACCGGTCGATACATGGACGTGCTCGTCAGCAATCCGCTGGCGCTCGCCCTGGCCCCGGAGCTACGCCCGGGCGAGAACCTGCTGCGTACGGTGTTCCTCGATACGAACGGGCGGATCCGCTTCGACCGGCGTGAGATGGTCGCGATGTTCCGCAGACGCGTCGGATCCACCCTTGAGGATCCACGAGTCGCGCATCTGGTCGGGGAGCTGTCGACGGCAAGCGATGCCTTCCGTCAGGCGTGGACACGCCATGACGTGCGACCGGTCCGGGGCGGGACCGTCCACGTCGATCACCCGGAGGTCGGCCCGATGGAGTTGAACCTCTCCAAGCTCGCCGTCGACGAGACCGGTGATCAGCTTCTCGTCGTCTACCACCCCGCCAGCACGCACCCCGAAAGCACGGAGCGGTTCACCCTGCTCGCATCGGTCGCCGCACAGGGGCCGGCCGTCTGAGCCAACCGGCCCTGGCCTGTCCCGTGGACGCGTCGAAGGTCGCTGTTGTAGGCGTGGATGGTTGTCCACCTGGTGTGCTCACCTACAGGCCACGTACGCCCACCTCGCGTCAACACCCGGGGCGGAGGGCGATCGCGACCCACCGGTCGATATCGCCGTCGGTGATCTCACGGCCGAGCACGAGGACGTGGAACAACGTTTGGGCCGCGAGTAGTTGTGCGGCGTCCGCGTCGGTTCCGGCGATCCGGAAGCGCCGATCCCAATACCGGTGGAAGGCCGCGGCCACGCGATCGTCGTTCTGCGCCGCGGCTATCACGACGGCGATGATCCTGCGGTCGCGACCGGAGAGCCTCTCGCGGGCGTCACGAGCGAGTCCACGTAGTCGTTCGGCGGAATCGCCCACGAGGTCGTCAGAGGGCTGACCGCTCTCCGAGTCGAGCGCTTCGACGATGAGGTCGACCGGGTCGGGCCAGTTGCGGTAGAGCGTCGTCTTGTTGACCCCCGCACGTTCCGCGAGCACGTCATAGGACAGTCGGGGGCCACGTTCGGAGAGCTCGAGCAGCGCGGAGGCCAGGATCCTGCGTCGAGCGGGTGAAGGGTTGCGATCGGACGATGACACCTCTTCAGGGTAGCAACTTTTTGTTGCATTGCGGTTTGCTCGTATGTAGCCTCATGCGCGCAACAAAAAGTTGCGTATGGTGAGGGGGTGTGATGCGGTTCTTGTTCGATGACCGGGCTGCCGACTACGAGACCTTGCGTGCCATCGGCTATGTCGCGACAGGCGGATCGGACGTCGGTGAGGTCGTCACGACCGCCGCGAGGATCCTCACCGCCCCCCACGACATCATCCGGATGCCCGCACCGTACGGCGCCGGAGAACACCGCAACGCCGGCAGCCTCAACCGGTTCCATGCCGCACTCTTCGACTGGCTCCAGCGAACCATGCCTAAAACACCCCCTTCACGACAGCGAGGAAACCAGGACCATGACGGGTCAGAAGACGACGCCAACGGACAGCCGCGACATGTACATCGTGCACAACATGCTCCGACGGGCCTTCGGTGAACTGCCGGCCCTCGTCCGTGGCGTGGAGGACGGCTCCGAACGCGCCCGGACGGTAGCGGACCACGCCCGCCTGCTCGTCGCGATCCTGAGCACACACCACGAAGCCGAGGACGAGGTCCTGTGGCCCATCCTGATGGAGCGATGCCCCGCGGAGCTCACGCCCATGGTCGCCACCATGGAGGAGGAGCACCAGCAACTGCACACCCTGCTCGACACCGTTTCGGAGCGGGCGGAGAAGTACAGCGTCACCGCGTCGGCCGGGGACCGCGAGGACCTCGCCCGCGCCACGGAAGCCGTGGTAGGGCCGATGCATGGGCACCTCGTCGGGGAGGAGCGCAACATACTTCCACTGATCGACCGTTACTGCACCGACGAGGAATGGGCCTCGGTCGGCGAACACGGCCTCCCCCAATTGACGCCGACGCAGGTGCCGCTCGTGTTCGGCATGATGCTCCGGGTCGCGACCGAGGACCAGCGCGCCGTGCTGGCCGCGCACATCCCCGATGAAGTCCTCTCGCAGATGGTCCAGATCGCCCCCGATGCGCTGAACGCTTACGAACGCACGCTGCACGGGTTCGACACATCCGAGCGCCCACGCTGAACACACCGTGGCGCGAGCCGTCTGTGCTCGGCCGAAGAGCGGGGCGGTCGGTGGCGCTACGGGCGTGGGCGATACGGGTGCCCGCGATGATCACATAGGCATGTCCGCTGCGGGCGGCCGCGAGCTCGCACCCGCCCGCAGCGTCCTCCGCCACGCGTTGTGGAACGCTTGCCCGCGTCCTAGTTTTGACGATGTGGATGTTCATACCCGTCGTTTGTGGCACTTCGTGACACTCGCCGATGAACTGCACTTCACCAGCGCGGCTGAGATGCTTCATATCTCGCAGCAAGGGCTCAGCCGCAGCATCGCCGAGCTCGAGGCGCAGGTCGGGGTGCCGCTCCTGGTGCGTACCACCCGCTCGGTCGCCCTGACCGAAGCCGGCGAACTCTTCCTCAGCCGCGTTCGTACAGCACTCAGCGCGCTGGACGAGGGCACGCGCGCGGCTCGCGCTACCTGCGACAGTTTCCAGAATCCGCTCCGGATAGGTTTCAGCGTGTCGTCGCTGCTCGAGCTCAACGCACCGATCCTCAGTGCCTTTCGCGCGCGCTACCCCACGGTCGCCATCGAACAGGAGTCGTTCCAGTATGGCGACCCGTCCTGCGGCCTGTACTCCAACGCGACCGACATCGCGTTCGTGCGGACGCCCATCGAATGCCCCGACCTCCACGTCGAGCGGATGTTCGTCGAACCTCGCGCCGTCGGGGTCCACCAGGACCATCCCCTGGCGACCGCTCGATCCGTAACTCTGGACGCTCTCGTCGGTGAGGAAATCCTCGCACCGCGCACCCATGACAGTGCATGGTCGAGGTTCTGGACGCTGCGCGATACCGGGCTCGAAGAACGGTCGCTCCCGCACGTCGGGCCCATCGTCGGTTCGATTGAGGCAGAGCTGGAGAAGGTGACGTCCGGAGAGGCGATCACGGTCACCCCGATCAGTATGTCCCGCTTCGCTCCTCGTCCATCGATCGTGTACCGGCCGATCGCCGACGTCGCCGGATCAGAGATGGTTCTCGCGTGGCGCGGACCCAGGACACCCCTCATCGAGGCGTTCCGCGCCACGGCGGTCGAGGTCCAGGCACGTGAGAGGGCCTTGGTGTCGAGGATCGAGGCCGCGACCGGAAATCCCGAGGAGTTCTGAAGCACGCCGCCCGCTCCACGTCTGACGTGCGGCTTCCGCTCATGCCTGTGACCTCGCGGCGTCCAGGGCGTCAGGCTCCCGTGCGCTGCGCATGTCCCTCGAGCGGCATCCCCCTGTCACCTCACCTCGACGGCCTTCGCGGTTGAGAGGGCGAAGGAGGCCTGGGCCGGCCCGTCGCGGGTCGAGCCTGGATCACGGGGCGTCGATCACGGAGCGCGCTCGGTCCCTGTGTGCGCGATGGATTCTCCAGCACGCGGGGGCAGCGGAACGGCTCGCCGCGCACGTAGGTGCCGATTAACAACTTCCCGGCGTAGGTCCGGGACGAGGTTTTGTTTCACTCCGCCGGCCATGAATGGTTGGCTCAACGGAGCTGGCCAGAGTGACCGCACGTTCTCGATCACGCGGTAGGCGGCACACATCATCCTGAGTTCTCGCATGGCGCACTGCGCTGCCCAGAAGACTCTCCTGATCTACGAGTAGGAGTTCGAACCCATGTCGGCTCTCCCGGAACAAGACACCACGGCGGTCAGTGTCCCCGGAGTGACGACGGCGAGACCGGAGCGGGTCCCCGCCGGGAACGTCGAAGGGCGCTGGATGGGCCGGACACTCGGCCTGATCGTCAATCCGCTCGCGGGTATGGGCGGCAGCGTGGGGCTCAAGGGGACCGACGGACCGGAGATCCTCGACGAGGCGAAGCGGCGAGGCGCGCGTCCTCTGTCGAATGGGCGGGCCGTTCGCGCTCTCACTCGCCTCACGGCCACGAAGACACCTTTCGACCTCGTGGCCGGGGCCGGTGACCTCGGTGAGCACAGCGCACTGGCCGCTGGTCTGGAGCCTGTCGTCGTGCACCGGCCGGCGCCGACCGTCAGTGGACCCGACGACACCAAGGCGGTCGTCAAGGCCATGTCGCACGCTGCGGTCGACCTCCTCCTGTTCGCGGGCGGAGACGGTACGGCGCGCGACATCCTCAGCGCGGTCGGCGACCGTGTGCCAGTGCTCGGGATCCCGGCGGGAGTGAAGATGCACTCGGCGGTGTTCGGCGCGAGTCCCGAGAACGCGGGCCGCCTCGCCGCCCTATTCCTCGACGGTGACCCCGCGGCGCGGTTGCGGGACGCCGAGATCATGGACCTCGACGAGACCGCTTTCCGAGAGGACAGGCTCTCGGCGCGTCTGCACGGCTACGCCCGCAGTCCCTACGAGCGCCATCTCGCGCAGAACGCCAAAGCGGGATCGCGGGCGGGTGACGACGCGGCACTGGAAGCAGCCTGCCAACGCGTCGCGGCGCGGATGCGGGAAGGCGTTCTCTACGTCGTAGGCCCCGGCACCACCATGCGACGCGTCATGGACTCGCTTGGCCTGCCCTCCACACTGCTCGGTGTCGACGCCGTGCTGGACGGCGCGCTCCTCGGTTCCGACCTCGATGAACAGGCGCTGCTTCGGCTCATGGAAGGCCGCGAGACCCGCATCGTGGTCGGAGTCCTGGGCGGTCAGGGCTACCTGTTCGGGCGTGGAAACCAGCAGATCAGCGCCGAGGTCATCAGGCGGGTCGGCCGCGAAGGCATCGTCGTGGTCGCTCCGACGGAAAAGCTCATCGCACTCGAGACGGGACGGCTGCGCGTCGACACCGGAGACGCGGAGGTCGACGCGATGCTCGTCGGCCACCTGCGGCTGCACACCGGTCCGGACCGCAGCCTCCTCGTCAGGGTGCTGTCCTGACCGGCCGATGCGACGCGCTTCGTCGTCGGCACGACAGAGATCCCACGTAGAGCAACCGATACCAGGGGGAATCTGGTGAAGGAACGAGTAGCACACCGGTACATGGCCAACTCGGTACCGGCGATCAAGCAGGAGATGTTGGACGCGATCGGTGCGGGCTCGGTGGAGGAGCTGTTCAGCCAGCTCCCGACCGAGCACCGCCTCTCGCGTCCCCTCGACCTGCCTCCCGCGTTGTCCGAGGGCGAACTGCGACGTCACCTCGTCGACACGCTGGCGAAGAACGGGACCACCGAGCGGTATCTCAGTTTTCTCGGTGCCGGATGTTGGCAACACCATGTGCCCGCGGCCGTCGACGAGGTGGTGCGCCGCAACGAGTGGCTCACCTCGGTCTCCGGTGAACCGAGTTCCGATCACGGGCGCAACCAGGCGTGGTTCGAGTTCTGCAGTCAGCTCGGCGAACTCCTCACGATGGATCTGGTCGGCATGCCGGTCCGCAGTTGGGGAGTCGCCGCGGGGCACGCGATCCGGATGGCGTCACGCATCACCGGGAGGGACGAGGTCGCGGTGGTTCGGGCGATCGACCCAGAGCGGCTCTCGGTCATCCGCAACTACTGTGAACCGGTCGAGATGCCGAGCCACATCTCGGTCCGCCTCGTCGCGTTCGATCCCGAGACGGGTCTGATGGACCTGGACGATCTGCGTGAGGTCGTCGGCGAGAGGACGGCCGCGGTCTACTTCGAAACCCCCTCCTACCTCGGCGTGATCGAGCACCAAGGGTCGGAGATCGCGGCCATCGCGCACGCCGCCGGAGCCCAGACGATCGTCGGCGTCGATCCGATCTCGCTCGGTGTGTTGGCGCCACCCGTCGACTATGGGGCCGACATCGTCGTTGGTACCACCCAACCCCTCGGCGTGCGTATGAATACGGGCGGTGGCGTAGGCGGCTTCATCGCGTCGCGGGACGAGGAAGCCTACGCCCGCCAGTACCCGACGCTGTTCGTCAGCGTCACGGACACGGCGAAGGAAGGCGAGTACGGCTTCGGCCTCGCCCTGTTCGAGCAGACTTCCTACGGTCTGCGTGAGAAGGGCAAGGACTGGACCGGTCACTCGGTCTACATGTGGGCGATCGCCAACGCCGTCTACATGGCGCTGATGGGTCCCGAGGGTTTCAAGGACGTGGGTGAGCTGATCCTGCGGCGTGCCCACTACGCCGCGCGGCGTATCGCCATGATCGACGGCGTGCGTGTGGCCTTCCCCTCGGGCTTCTTCAAGGAGTTCGTCGTGGACTTCACCGACACCGGGCGCAGCGTCGTCGACATCAACAAGGAGCTGCGCGCGCACGGGATCTTCGGAGGCAAGGACCTGTCGCGTGACTTCCCCGAGCTCGGGCAGAGTGCCCTCTTCTGCGTCACCGAAGTACACACCCAGGCTGACCTACAGCGTCTCGCCGACACTCTCTCGGAGGTAACAGCACGATGAGCGCCACCCTTCGCGAATACCACGCCCCGGTGTGGAACGAACCGGTCATCATGGAGATGGGCTACCCCGGTCGCCGGGGCGTGGCCGTACCAGAGGCCGAGGAAGAGGTAGGCGCCGAGGTCGGAGAAGCCACTGACCTGATCCCCGCCGCCATGCGACGACATGACCGGCCGGCACTGCCCGAGGTCTCGGAGCCGGAGGTGCTCTACCACTACTTGCGGCTGTCACAACAGACGCTCGGCATGATGGGCGTCAGCCTCTTCGGCACCTGCACGATGAAATACAACCCGCAGGTGAACGAGGCGATCGCATGGCGTCCCGAGGTCACCGAAGTACATCCCTACCAGGACGACGACACCTTGCAGGGAACCCTTGAGATCGTGCACAGGTTCGACAACATCCTGCGCGAGATGTCGGGCATGGACCAGTTCGTCTTCCAGGCCGGCGGTGGCGCCGACGCCGCGTACACGAGCTGCGCCGTGACGCGCGCCTACCACGCGTCCCGCGGGGAACTGGAACAGCGCGACGAGATCATCACTACGATCCAGACACACCCATCGAACGCCGCGACCGCCGCGGCCGCGGGTTTCAAGGTCATTACCCTGATGCTCGACGAGGACGGCTACCCGTCGCTGGACGCGCTGAAGGCTGCGGTGTCCGACCGGACGGCCGCTCTCATGGTCAACAACCCGGACGACATGGGTGTGTACAACCCGGAGATGCGTGAGTGGGTACGGGTGGTGCATGAGGCGGGTGGCCTGTGTTTCTACGACAGCGCCAACTTCAACGGCATGATGAGCAAGGTCCGTGCCCGCGAGATCGGCTTCGACGCCTGCATGTTCATGCTCCACAAGACCTTCGGCGCTCCCAAGAGCGGGGTGGGAGGACCGGCCGTCGGTGCTTACGGCTGCTCGGCGGAACTGGCACCCTTCGTGCCGACTCCGGTTGTCGCCCACGACGGTGAGCGTTACTACCTCGATCACGACCGGCCGAAGAGCTGCGGCAAGATCCGCGAGTTCTGGGGCAACGTGCCTGTCGTGCTGAAGGCCTACGCCTGGATCCGCGCCATGGGGGCGGAGGGAGTGGCCGAGGCCTCCGACATCTCCGTCCTCGCCAACAACTACATGGAGCGGGGGCTGCTCGCCATTCGCGGCGTCACCCGCTCGCATCCCGACGCGACCAGCCCCCGCCTGGAAATGACGCGCTACAGCCTGGCCCAGATGAAGGAGGAAACCGGGGTGGACGTCCATGACGTCCAGAACCGCATGACCGACTTCGGTGTGGACGCCATGTGGACCAGCCACGAGCCATGGCTCATACCCGAGCCGTTCACGCCCGAGGCCGGCGAGATGTACGGCAAGGAAGCACTCGACACCTGGATCGCGGTCCTCGCCCGGATATCCGACGAGGCGTACTCCGACCCCGAGATCCTCAAGACCGCGCCGCACAACCAGGCGGTCCACCGCCTGGATCACGAAACGATGGAGGATCCGGCGCGGTGGGCCATGACCTGGCGGGCGTATCTGCGTAAGAGGGCGAACACCGTCACCGAGGGGTGAGCAGGATGGCTACCCCGTCCGCCGCGGAGACACACGTTCTCCGCGGCGGACGGGGTAGGCGCGACGGCCATGGTGGCCATCGCGCCTACCCCGTGCTAGGACGATCCGTCTCCGACCTTGGAGAAGACGACCTATACGCGGACCGCGATCTTTCCCCGGGTGTGTCCGGCCTCGGAGTACGCGTGCGCCTGTGCGGTCTGTTCGAGTGGGTAGGTGCGCTCGATCCGCGGTGTGTAGCGGCCCTGCTGGCCGAGGTCGCTCGCCGCGGCGAGGAGTGTGGGGTCGTTCTCCGCGTTGGCAATATGCACGCCCAGGCGATGCGCGTTGGTGTGGTCAGCGACGGTCGACACACGAGACGTATCGCCCACGATCGCGATGAGATCGGTCAGGGATCCGGAGGCCGCGGTGTCGAGCGCGATGTCGACGCCGTCCGGAGCCAGGGTGGCGAGGCGATCCTTGAGGCCGGTGCCGTAGGTGGTGGGAACGGCTCCGAGAGTGGTGAGGAACTCGTGGTTGCGCTCGCTGGCCGTCCCGATCACGGTCGCGCCCTGGGCCACCGCGATCTCGACCGCGGCACTGCCCACGCCTCCCGCCGCGCCCTCGATGAGTAGGGTGCGCCCGCGCAGGGGACCGAGCGCGTTCAGTCCGCCCAGCGCGGTCACGGATGCCAGCCCCGCGCAGGCGGCCTCCTCATCGGTCCACGTGGCGGGGGTGTGGGCCCAGGCCGAAAGGACGGCCAGCTCCGCGGTCGCGCCCGTGACGCCGCCCAACCCGAATACCCGGTCGCCAACGTTCACTCCGTGCGTGCCCGCACCGATCTCGTCGACCACGCCGGCGGCATCACGTCCAGGGATCGCGGGCAGATCCACGGGCAACATCTCGCGCACCACTCCGGATCGGACCTTCCAGTCGACGGGATTGACGCTGGCTGCCGCGACACGGACGCGGATCTCGCCAGGACCGGGACGTGGGTCGGGCACCTGCTCGACCACAAGCGTCTCCACACCGCCGTACTCGTGATAGCGAACCGCGCGCATGGTGTTCTTCCTTTCGACACGTCCGGGACTGGCCGTCTCTTGGGATCAATGGGGAGACTGTTCGGCGAGCGCCGACTTCCACTACGCTAAAACCTGACATCGGCGTCAGGTGCAAATCGGGCAGCCGCCCGAACAGAGGAGGTACCGGTGCGCATTGGTGAGGTCGCCGACAAGACGGGCGTGAGTGTCCGAGCGCTGCGCTACTACGAGGAACAGGACCTACTCCACGCCGACCGCGGCCCCGGCGGCCAGCGGCACTACGCCGACGCGGCCGTCAGCCGGGTTCGACTGATCCAACAGCTGTACGCCGCGGGCCTGCCGAGCAGAGTGGTTCGCGACGTTCTGCCATGCGTGGACTCGGTCGAGAAGACAGCACCCCCAGCGCTCCTGGACCAACTGGAGGCCGAGCGCGTCCGCATCGACCAGAAGATCACCGACCTGCTCGCGGCGCGTGACCGGCTCAACGACGTGATCGCCATCTCGCGTGACCCTGATTCCGACTGCTCTCACATGCGGTGAGGAGCGCTTCGGAACTGACCTCACCTGGGCGATCGGGTTTCACGTCGCGGCCCCAGTCCTGACCGCGGCGGGGATCGCGCCTCGGCCCGGGGGCTGAGGGTGGTACGGGTTTTCCTAGGCACGAGACCCCCAGGAAATCCTCTCTCTGGATGACCTCCTGGGCCGGTTCCACGATGGGAACCGGCCAGAGGTTGGGAGCGCCGGAACGTTCGTGGCGCGGCCCTGGTCCCTCCAATGAGAGCTGATCACCATGCGCGAGCAGAATGAGCTGTACATCGACGGAGCCTGGCGCGTTCCGATCCAACCCTCGGTTCTGGAGCTGAACCATCCGGCGACGGGGGAGCCCACCGGGCGGGTGACGCTGGGTGGCGAGGCGGACGTCGATGCCGCCGTCACCGCGGCGGAGCGTGCGTTCATCTCCTACTCGCGGACCACTCCGCGGGAGCGCATCGCACTGCTGGAGCGGGTGTTGACGGAGTTCGACGACCGCTTCGAGGATCTGGTACAGGCGGTTACCGAGGAAGTGGGCGCACCCCTGCCTCTGGTTCGTGGTGCGCACCTGCCCACCGCTCGGGTGCAGATCGCCACCGCCATCGAGATTCTCAAGACGTATGAGTTTACGGAGACGCGGGGGGAGACCACGATCCGAAAGGAGGCTCTCGGGGTCGCGGGGCTGATCACCCCGTGGAACTTCCCGGTATTGCAACCCGTTGGCAAGACCGTCTCGGCGCTGGCAGCCGGATGCACGGTGGTCCTCAAACCCGCTGAATTGACCCCGTCCTCCGCGGTCATCCTCGCGGAGATCATGGACGCGGCGGGCGTTCCGGCCGGGGTGTTCAATCTCGTCACCGGCCGCGGTTCCGTCGCCGGCTCGGCCCTGAGCGCGCATCCGGGGGTCGGGACCGTCTCGTTCACCGGTTCCGTCGCGACCGCCACCCAGGTCGCGATCGCCGCCGCGCCGACGGTCAAGCGCGTCACCTCCGAGCTGGGAGGAAAGTCGCCGCACATCCTGCTGCCGGACGCCGATTTCGCGGTGGCGGTGGAGACGGCCAAGTCGTGGCTGCTGGCCACGACAGGCCAACTGTGCAGCGCGCCGAGCCGGACGCTGGTGCCCCGGGACCGGGTGGAGGAGTTCCTGTCGGTCCTGGTCCCCGCCGTCGAGGCCCTGCGCGTGGGCGACCCGCGTGCCGAGGAGACCTTCATGGGGCCGCTGATCTCGGCCGAGCAGTGGGACATCGTCCAGGGCTACATCCGCCGGGGCCTGGACGAGGGCGCCCGCCTGGAGACGGGTGGCCTCGGCAAGCCGGCCGGGCTCGAAGCGGGACACTTCGCCAGACCGACCGTGTTCAGCGATGTCGACAACGCCATGACCATCGCCCAAGAGGAGATCTTCGGCCCGGTGATGTCGGTGATCGCCTATGACACGGTTGAGGAGGCGATCGCGATCGCCAACGACACCCCCTATGGTCTCGCCGCCTACGTGACGAGCGGAGATCTTGAAGCGGCCAACGCTGTCGCGGAGCGTATCCGGGCCGGCTACGTTCTGATCAACGACACCGACTTCGACTGGACGGCGCCCTGGGGCGGCTACAAGCGGTCCGGGAACGGGCGGGAGTTCGGGGCCGCCGGCCTGGGTGAGTACCTGGAGACCAAAGTCATCCGCGGCTGAGTGTCGGTCCGACAGCGTACGGCGTCGGGGCCCGTGAGCGGATCGGGGGCGGCGGGCCTCGACTCCTCGGCCGTTCGCGTGGTGCCTTCTCCAAGGAGCGGCCCCGGGGAACGACCGCGACGAGTCCGCCACCCCCCATACGACGATGATGTCGCCTGGATGGGGCTGGGTGCGCACACCGGGCGGCCAAGGTGGGGGGCGACCCCACGAGTGAGCTGCCACCGCGTCGGCGGGGAGTGGAGGGCGCATAGTCTCCCCCCAGGGGAAGGCACGCGAAAACGCGCCGCGAACGGAGTACTTGCGGAGAGGATGCCCATGACCGAACTCGGGGACTACCTACGCTCGTGTCGCGCCCAGGTCAGCGCCGAGGACGCCGGGATCACGAGTCACGGCCACCGCCGCGTCCCTGGGCTGCGCCGCGAGGAGCTCGCCATGCTGGCGGGCGTCAGCGTCGACTACGTCGTGCGCCTCGAGCAGGGCCGTGCGAAAACCGCCTCACCCGAGATCCTCGCCGCCCTCGCACGCGCGCTCGATCTGCGTGCCGACGAGGAGGAGTACCTGCAGCGCTGCGCGGCCAACCCCACAGTCTCGGATTCCCCGGGCCGAGTGCCGGCCGACCCCCAGAGAGTGTCCGCCGCCACCCGGGTCCTGTTGGACAGCATGGTCGGAGTGCCCGCCCTCGTGCTGGGACGTCGGATGGACATCGTCGGTTGGAACCCCTTGGCGACGGCGCTGTTCACGGATTTCCGCGCGCTCCCACCACGGCATCGCAACCACGTCAGGCTGGCGTTCCTCGACCGCCGCGTCCGTGGTCTCTACGCCGACTGGGAGAGAGCGGCGAAAGAGTGCGTCGCCTACCTCCGGATGGACGCTGGCCGGTACCCAGAGGATCCGGAACTGGCCCGTCTCGTCGGTGAGCTGTCCATCAAGGACGACGACTTCCGCCACTGGTGGTCCACCCACCGGGTGCGTGCCCAACGGTCCGGCCGTAAGGAGTTCCACCACCCCACGGCGGGAGAGCTCACGTTGGACTTCCAGGTGCTGGACGTACGCGGCACGCCGGACCAGACGCTGCTCACCTACACCGCCGAACCGCGGTCCCGCTCCGCGCAGGCACTCGCCTTTCTCGGCGGGTGGGCCCAGACGCGCTATGCCCCGTCGTCGACGTCACCGCCCGGTGCGAGCGGAATGTGAGGCGCGCGACCCACCAACACGGGGAGTCTGGTAGGTGGGGTCAGACGTCGGTGAGGTGTATGCGTTCCCCCTGGTGTCCGTAGATGGCGATGATCTCCGCGGGACGGTCGTCCCGGGCGTTGGCGATCCAGTGCGGGGTCATCGTGGCGAACTCAGCGGCCTCGCCGGCCTTTAGCAGCGTGCGTTGGTCGGCCAGCGCGAGATGGACCGCGCCGTCCAGGACGTAGAACCATTCGCGTCCTGGATGGGTGTTGTAGCGCGGCGGCCGCGCCTTCGGGGCGGGCGGGTAGATCACCTTGAAGGCTTGGAGCCCGCCCGCGTGCACGCCGAGCGGGATGAAGGTGAGGCCGTGTTTGCGGACCGCCTTGAGGTGAACGCGAGGGTCACCGACGCGGGGAGCGGCGACCAGTTCGTCCAACGGCACCCCGTAGACCCGTGCCAGCGCGAGGAGCTGCTCCAGTCCGGGGCGCACCAGGCCGCGCTCGAGTCGGGAGATCGTACTGGCGGAGATCCCGCTGCGATTCGCCAGCTCGGCGAGACTCAATCCCAGCGTTTGGCGGAACCCGCGCAGCCGAGCTCCCACTCCCTCCAGAACGTCGTCGTCCTCCACCACGCCTCCTGTCCCGTCCCGCCAACTCGCCCGATGCCTTGCAGTTCTGCAAGAAACTTGCCACTTCCGCACCTCCAGATGCAACCCTGACGGAGTCACGCCACAGCCGCCGTACCAGGGATGACAAAGGAACTCACGATGTACGACCACACGCCGACGGACTTCTGGGAGGACTTCTACGCCTCCCGACCAACGCCCATCCAGCCGGCACCGAACGCGCGCCTGACGGAGTCGGTCGCCGACCTGACGGCCGGCGACGCACTGGATCTGGGCTCCGGCAACGGGGGAGACGCGATCTGGCTGGCCCGCCGGGGGTGGAGCGTCACGGCCATCGACACGTCCCCCACAGCGGTCGAGCGCCTCAACAGCGTGGCCTCCGCGCTGCGTCTCCGTGGCTCGCTCGTCGCCGTTCGCGGTGACCTCGAGGAGTCCTTCCCGGAGGGCGGGTTCGACCTGATCAGCGCTCATTACCTGCACACGCCGCTCGGCCTGGACCGAGTGCGCGTGCTGCGGACCGCCGCTGGTGCGCTCCACCCCGGGGGGCACCTGCTGGTGGTCGACCATGGTTCCACCGTCCCCTGGTCCTGGAACCGCGACCCCGACGCGCGGTTCCCGCACCCGGAGGAGGTCTACGAGGAACTCGAACTGGATCCGGCGCTGTGGACACCCGAGAGGGTGGAGGCCGTCCAACGCACCGCGACCGGTCCCGGTGGTCAGACCGCGGTGGTCACGGACCATGTACTGCTCATCCGACGTACCGTCCACTGACACCACACCCGAAAGGTCGAACCACGATGATCAAGCCCGCCCGCCAGGACCGGCGCCGCGATGCTCCACCCCCGAGGACCAGGAACACTGAGGTGGAGGTGCTGCGCGGCTTCCTCGACTACCTTCGCGCCTCGATGGCGGCCAAGGTCGAGGGGACGCCCGAACCCGACGTTCGGACGGCTCAGGTCCCTTCGGGCACCACCCTGCTCGGCCTCCTGAACCACCTCACGAACGTGGAGCGCTCGATGTTCCTCGGAGTGACCGTCACCGACTGGCCGGCGACGTTCCAGGCACCGACCTGGGACACCGGTACGGATGTCGTCACCCGGTACCGGGAGGTCGTCGAGGAGGTGAACCTGGTCCTGGACAGGTGTGTCGATCTCTCCGCGCCGGTCCCTCGACCCGATTCCGGACGTGCCGCGCCGAGCCTGCGCTGGGCCCTGACCCACATGATCGAAGAGACCGGCCGCCACGCCGGCCACGCCGACATCCTCCGGGAACTGATCGACGGCACCACGGGCCGCTGACCGCCCCCGACGCACGCTCCGTGTCGCGGCCCCCGCGTGAGCGGTCAGCCTGGGCTGGCGCCGCGGTCAGTCGAGCAGCGCTTCGGCTTCGACTTCCACCAGCACGTCGGGTTCGAACAGGTAATCCACGCCGATGCAGGACAGCGGTGGCAGCGGCCTCGGGATGCGGAGTTCCTCCATGACGCTTTCGATACCGGCCATGAACTCGGTGTACAGCTCTGGCTCCCAGTTGGTGACATAGAACCGCAGGCGCACCACGTCGGAGAAGCTGGCTCCCGCCCCTGCCAGACCCTTTGCGGTGTTACGCAGGGCGTGGGCGATCTGCCCCGCGATGTCGCCGGGTGCCAGCGGGTTCGCGTGCTCGTCTCGGGCGATCTGGCCCGCCACGTGAACATGGCGGCGGCCTGTGGCCACCGAGACGTGGTGATAGGGAACCGGCTGGAACATTCCCTCCGGGGTGGAGAGTTCAACGGTCATGAGGGCACCTTCCTTTCGTGCGGCGATCAGGTTCCTCATGTGTACCTAGTGGCGAGAAAGCACTTCAACGAGACCAGGTGTCATGGACGAAACCACCCCTCCCGAGGATTCCCACTCCCAGATCACCAGTGCGCACCGTGAGCTGCTGGACCAAGTGTTGGACAAGTGGTCCCTGCTGGTGCTGGACCGGCTCTGCGAAGGCCCCCGGCGTTTCAACGGTTTGCGGCGCTCGATCCCCGGGGTCGCCCAGAAGTCGCTGACGGCCTCGCTTCGCCGCCTGGAGCGCAACGGCATGGTGGAGCGCGTGGTCATTCACACTCGACCGGTCGCCGTGGAGTACCGCATCTCGGCCCTCGGGCGAACACTGCAGGATCTGATCGACGCGCTGCTGCTGTGGACGACCACCCACATGACCGAGGTCGACAACGCTCGGAATCGCTTCGACGCCGCACTCGACACCTAGGCATGAGCCCGGCCGGTCACCTCACCCGTGATCCGCATCAGCCCCGTGTTCCAGCGAACCGCCCGCATCGCCGGGACACGGGGCTGATCCTGTCAGTCACGAGAGGCGCCGTCGGACCGCGACAGCCTGGGGGTGAGCTCAACGCCGAGCTGGCGCATCCATTCCATGGTGTCGTACTGAACCCATTCTTCGGCGAGTTATCCCTCGTCGTCATATCGGAACATGTTGATCAGCGTCAACGTAATCCGCCGGGAATTCGCCAGCAGCCGGGTTTCCGTTATGTATCCCTCAATGACGATGTGCGGGGTGATGGTGCTCCTCGGGAATGGTCAGGGCGTGTGAAGTCGCAGCACCAGCTTGCCGGGCCATTCTCCGCCGCGCAGAAGCGTGAGTTCGCCTGGCAGGTCCTCCCGGTGGTTGACCCTCGGGTGCAACCGTCCCTCGTTCGCGAGTCGGAGCAGGAAGCCGATGTCGTCGCCGAGTTCCGCGCCTTCCTCGGGCAAGAAGAACGTCCGGATGGCGCGACCCGAGCGCCCCCAGTCGCCCATGAGATCCTCGGAGGCAAGGACGGTATCCTCACCGCTGGCCCGACCCACCGAGACCACCGTCGCGTTGGCCGCTGTCAGCCTGAAGGCCTGCGCCAGAGTAGGGCCCCCGACGTTGTCGACGACGCCGTGCACGGGACCAAGCTCGGCGGTGAGACTATCCACCACGGTGCTCGCGCCGAGTTCCCGCAGGCGTGGAAACGCGGCCGGGTTCCGAGCGGTGGCGATAACTTCCGACACGCCAGCAGCAGCGGCGAGTTGCACGGCAAACGCCCCCACCGCACCCGTCGCTCCGGTCACCAGAAGTCGCCGTCCGAGGACAGGGCCAAGAGCGCGCAGGGCTCGTAGTGCCGAGACACCGGCGATCGGCAGGGTCGCAGCCCCTTCCACGTCCACTCCGGCGGGTATTACCGCGAGCTGACTGGTCGGCATCGAGGTGAATTCGGCCCACGTGCCACTCGACCCAAGACCGGTGACACGAGCACCCACGGGTGGACCCGAACCGTCCGCCGCGGCCCTTTCGATCGTCCCTGCGCCTTCATAACCGAGCACTGACCCGGGCGGGGCGTGCTGGGCTCGGTGCAGATCAGTCGGATTCACTGACGCGAACGCGACCTTGACGAGCGTTTCAGAGGCGCTGGGACGAGGCGTGGGAACGTCAGAGAGACGGCATCCACCCAATGCTGCGGGATCGGCGACTAGAGCATGCATACGCACATTCTGGCATGACATGCCACATGGCGCGTTATGCCACAATGTGCGCATGGGTCCTGCCGAGTCCACGCGGAGTCTCCGAGAGACGAAGAAGCTCCGAACACGAGCGAACATCATCGAGGCGGTGCTCACATTGGCTTCGGGGGAGGGCCTCGAGGTGACGACGGTCTCCGCGATCGCTGCCGAGGCCGACATAGGGCTCAGGACGTTCTTCCGCTTCTTCCCTTCAAAGGAGGACGCCGTCGTGGCTCCTGAAGCGGAGCTCTTCCAGGGTGTCCTGGATTCGCTCGGCGACGTCCAGCCGAATGAGGTACTCGGAACCGCCATCTCGCGTGCCTTCGACACCGCCGTGGGTCGACTCGACGCCTCGTGGTGGGATCAGTTCAAACGCGCGGCGCGCCTCGTCGAAAGCAGCCACTCCGCCAACGCGGCGGCTGTGTTGTTATGCGCTCGGACGCGCGAGCGATTGCATGAGGTCCTTCGCGACTCCCTCCAGGAGGACCAGGACCACGTCATCGAGTTGGCGTTGGAGGGTGTGTTGAGCGGGTGGCATCTCGCTCGCCGCGACTGGATCGCTGACGGCGGCGAGGATCCAGCGGTGCTCCTGGCACTCGTCCAGCGGAACATGCGAACTCTCGAAGAACAGCCTCTTGCGGGAATCGGATTCGGTGAGTTGGTGATGGCGGCTGAATCCGACCCCAGGGCTTACGACGCGGGGTCCTCCATCGGTTGCCCGGTGCCGCGTGGGCTCCCCTCTCCGGTGTTCGACGCGAGGAGTTCCAGCGCGTGGGCCGAGGGCGATCCGGGTTCGGTGTCGTAGATCATCAGTGTCTGGTCGGGGTCGTCGCCCGGAGTGAGGGCCTGGTAGGTGATAGTGAGATCTCCGACCAGGGGATGGTGGTATCGCTTGGTGCCGGTGCTGCGCTGGTGCACGCGGTGCCGCGCCCACAGTCGGCGGAACTCAGGGCACTGAATGGACAGGTCCCGACGAGACGACCGAGCCCGGGGTCGTCGGGGTGCCTGCCCGCGTCCATGCGAAGCATGGCGACGGTGTCAGCGGCCACTTGCTCCCAATCGGCGTAGAGCTCACGGGCATGCGGGTCCAGGAACACGAACCGTGCTTGGTTCCGCTCGGAGACGGGCAGGGTGTCGAAATCCGCGATCAGCAGTGTGGCGAGCCCGTTCTGTCCGAGGACGTCGAGACGGCGTCCCAGCACGAATGCCGGTCGGGAGGCTTCACCGAGCGTCTCCAGCAGGGTCCTTGTGGCCGGGTGCAGTTGCTGCGGTTTGCCCGCCCGGCGGCGGCGGGAAGGGGTTGGGCGAGCGATGGTGTGGAGATGGGCGCGCTCGGCGTCGTCGAGCCGCAGGGCATCCGCGAGGGTGTCGAGGACCTGCGCTGAGGCGCTCTTGCTGCGGCCCTGCTCCAAGCGGGTGTAGTAGTCGACGCTGACACCCGCGAGCATCGCGAGTTCTTCTCGGCGAAGCCCCTCGACCCGCCGCCGTCCGTTGTCGGTGACACCGGCGGCTTGTGGAGTGATCCGCGACCGCGCGGCACGCAGGAAGTCGGCCAGACGCGGCTCCAAGTGCTCGGACATGCTCTCATTCTTCCCGTCCCGATGAGTGGTGGCGAGAGTGCTGGGGTGCCCAAACTGTCCCAGGAAACCCTGGGCCTTCTCGGCCGTAGTGGCCTCGCGGACGATGATCGTGCCGCGGTGACGCGGCGTGACCTTCAGCAACTCACTCCATGAGGAGAACCCGTCAAATGTCTGCATGGATGATCACCGGTTCCGGACGCGGCCTTGGGCTGGAGATCGCTCGCGCGGCCCTGGCCGGAGGCGAGCAGGTGGCCCTCGCCGCCCGTCGCCCCGAGCGACTGCCCGACGACGTCCGCACCCACCCGAACGCTTTGCCCGTTGGCCTGGACGTCACCGACCAGGCGCGGATCGACACCGCGGTGACCGAGGTCCTCAACCGGTTCGGCGCCATCGGAGTCCTGGTCAACAACGCCGGCCGGGCCCTGCTCGGTGCCCTGGAAGAGATCACCGATGCCGAAGCACGCTCACTGTTCGACGTGAACGTCTTCGGACTGATCAACGTGACTCGTGCGGTGCTGCCGGCCATGCGCGCGGCCGGCAGTGGCAAGCTCGTCCACATCGGTTCCCGCTCCGGGTTCGAGGGCGAACCGGGCGCGAGTATGTACTCGGCCTCCAAGTTCGCCGTCGCTGGGATCGGCGAGGCCCTCGACGCCGAGCTCGGCTCCTTCGGTATCCAGAGCATGGTCGTCGAGCCAGGCGTGTTCCGCACCGACCTCCTCGACGCGTCCTCGATTCAGACACCGGTCAGCCGCGTCGCCGCCTACGACGGCACACCGGCGCACGCCACGCTCGACTGGGCAGAAGAAGCCAACCACACGCAACTCGGTGACCCGGTCAAGGGGGCCGCGTTCATTTACCGGGTCGCCTCGGGCGAACGGCTACCGTTGCGTCTGCCCGTCGGGCAGGATGCCCTGGACCGCCGCATCGTGATGAACGAGCGCATCGAACACGAGACGGCCCCGCTGCGTGAAGCGTCGGCCGCAACCGCCCACACCGAGAACGCGTAACCCATGAGGGGCATCGTCGAAACGTATTCGGTGTCGGCCCGTCCACCGAGTGATCGAACTGGCCCCACGGTCACGAGCACCGCCTGAGGGGGGCGGACGGAGAACAGCCGCGGCGATATCCCCGTCCGCGGTCCCATTCCACGCGCAGTGCGGTGACCATCGGCGGGGGTTCGACGTCAGGGGGCGGCTGTGGCGTCGGGGGCGGGGGATGTGTCGGTGGGGGTGCGGCGGGTTGACTCGCGGACCACGAGGTCGAGGGGGAGGGTGACCGGGGCCTGGGCCGGCTGGTCGGTGCGGAGGCGGGCGGTCAGCAGGTCCAGCAGGCGGTTCGCCGTCGTGGTCATGTCCAGGTGCAGGGCCGTGATCGAGGGGCGGGCGAGTTCGGCGACCGGGCCGTCGAGCACTGTGGCGACCATGAACCGCCCGGGAACGTCGACGCCGAGCCGCAGGGCCGCGTTCAGGGCACCCTCGGCGAACACGCTGGAGGAGGTGATCACGGAGTCCGGAGGGTTCCTGCCCTGGAGTAGGCGCGTCGTGACGTCGGTGGCGGAGAGCTGTCCCTCGTTGTTGTCCGCGATCCTGATGGTCGGCGCCATCCCCCGCGTCGTCAGGGTGTTGGAGTACACCCACAGGATGGACCGGCGGTAGGCGTTGTCGGTCTGGCCCACCAGCACCGCCGGCCGGCGCGCCCCTCGGTCGAACAGGTGGGTCAGGAGGCCGGTGATCGAACGCCGGTAGTCGAGACCGACCCACCACTGGAAGGCGCTCACGGCGGGGTCGGGGTCGAAGGCGACGGTGGGGATGCCCTTGCGCAACAACGCGTCCAGCGTCGCGTCACGGTAGCCGGGCGACAGGACGACGCACCCGTCCAACCGTGGCACGTGGGCGATCGCGTCCTCGGCCCCCTGCGACGTGAAGACCGCGAAGCCGCGGTTGAGCCCCGCGACCGCCACTGCGCCGGCGAGGTTGGCGAAGGTGGCGGTCCCGAACGCGAACCCGCTCAGCGCCTCGGGAGGCCGGATGAGCACCCCGATCGTGGGCTCGCCCCGGGTGGCCTTGAAGCCGATGGCCGAGGCGGCCTCCAGAACCCTCCTGCGGGTCTCCTTCGACACCGGCCGCTTGCCGGCGTAGACCTGCGAGGCGGTGGCGATGGAGACCCCAGCCCGGCGCGCGACGTCCGACAGTGTGGCCTTAGCGGCGCCGAGTGAGGACATCGTCGCTTCCCCCTAGGACTCGTTGATCCGCTCGGTCGACGTGAAGGCGGTCTCCCTCAGGGCGAGCGAGCACACGACCAGTACGGTCATGGCGAAGGTTCCGTAGAGGGCCACCGAGATCGGGTTCTGGTCGCTGAGGATCAGGAGTCCGGTGGCGACGAACGCGGCCGTTCCGCCGCCGATGGCGGCTCCGATCTGGTATGACGCGGACATTCCACTGTAACGCATCCGAGCTGGGAACTGCTCGCCCATGAACGCTGGAATGGGGCCCTGGGTCATGCCCGTGATCAGCCCCGTGATCCCGAACGCGAGCACGGCCAGCGTGACGTCGAGGGTGCCGACCATCGGGAAGTAGACGAAGAGGAACGCCGACATCGTGACCCCGCCGAGGGTCATCGTCCATCGTCGTCCGATCCGGTCGGACAACAGGGCGAATAGGGGTGCGGAGAAGAACAGTACGCCGCTGTAGACGAGCTGGCCCACCAGTGACTCGGTCTCCCCGTAGCCGATGTCGGTCAGGTAGGACAGGAAGAAGGTGAACCCGATGTAGGCGATGGTGTTGTAGCCGTAGCTGACGCCGAGGCTGAGGAGGATGGCCCGGGGGCGGCTGCGGACCGCCTCGACGAGCGGGATGTGCGGTGTGTCCTCGCTGTCGGTCTGTACCGCCTCGGTCTTGGGCATCGTCAGGCGGGCGAACAGTCCGATGATGACGAGGACACCGCCGATCCAGAACGGGATGCGCCACGCGAACGACACCAGGTCGCCGTCGAAGGCCACGCTCACGATCGCGAACACGCCGGCGCCGAGCAGGGTGCCCAGGCCGATGCCCATGCTGGTGAAGCTGCCCCACAGGCCGCGTCGGTTCGCGGGCGCGTTCTCGATGCCGAACAGCGCCGCGCCTCCCCACTCTCCGCCGGCGGCGAACCCCTGCACCAGGCGCAGGACGACGAGCAGTACCGGCGCCATGACACCGATGTCCTCGAAGGGAGGCAGCAGACCGATGCAGAAGGTCGCGACGCCCATCGTGATCAGGGTGATGATGAGCATCTTGCGACGCCCGACCCGGTCGCCGAAGTGGCCGATGACCAGCCCGCCCAGGGGTCGGGCGAGGAACCCGGTTCCGAAGGCCGCGAAGGCGTAGAGGGTGCCGATGAGCGGGTCGGAACCGGGGAAGAAGATGGCGTTGAACACCAGTCCCGCGGCGAGGCCGTAGATCAGGAAGTCGTAGTACTCCAGCGCCGTACCCAGCCCGGAGATCAGGAAGACCCTCAGACCAGAGATGCTCCGACCCCCCGGGACAGGCCCACGTGGCGTGGGAGGGGTGGTGGTGTTCATGGTGTGCTCCGTTTCCCGGGGTCTCAGTCGTTGTAGTGCGGGGTGGCGATGGCCGACACGGGTGTGCCGGCGGCGTCGAAGCCCGCCAGGTTGGGGCGGGCGAAGTCCATGGTGAAGGGCTCGTTGGAGTGCGGGATGACGACCGGTTCCAGGTCGGACACGGCGTCGACGTGTGCGGCGAGGCCCTCGTGCAGCAGGAGGTCGCGCCCGCTGGCCTCGACGCGCGGCAGCGCGAGGACGTCCTCGACCGGGTGACGGCCGTCGACTATGTCGATCACGATCTGCGTCACGGCGCTGATGATGCGACGTCCCCCCGACGCGCCCAAGGCGGCGACCCCCTGGCCGTCCCGTGTCACCAGGGCCGGAGCCATGTTCGCCAACGCGCGACCACTCGGGCTGACGCTGTTGGCCGCTCCGGGCGCGGCGTTGAACCAGGCCATCGCCGAGTCGAACAGGAGGCCGGTCCGCGGGCAGATCATCCCGTTGCCGAAGTGGTTCGCGGCCGTGTGGGTGATCGAGGCGATGTTGCCGTCGGCGTCGGCGACGGAGATGTGCGTGGTGCCGCTGCTCGGTGGGGTCGCCGTGTCGGGTCGCCAGACGGGGCCGGGGCCGGCGCCGGGGACGTGCGGCCACGGGTCGTGGGCGGGGCGGGACGCGTAGGTCACCCACGGCGGACCGTCCGTCCAGCCGGGGGCGTCCTGGCCGGCACGGATCAGTTCGGCGACGCGTTCCGCATAGCCGTGGTCCAGCAGACCCGTCGTCGGCACGGGAACGAGGGCGGGATCACCCAGCCAGTGGTACCGGTCGGCGAACGCGTGCCGCAGGGCGAGGGCGAGCCGGCGGGTCGCGGTGGGGTCGGCGTGGGCGGACGTCGCTTCGGGGTGGAGGGCCTGCCAGATCCCCAGGGCCTGCAGCGTCGTGATGCCGCCGCCGGGCGCCGCGGGGACGACGACGTCGACGTCGCGGAAGCGCAGCCGGACCGGTTCGCCGATGACCGGCGGCGCTGAGCGGAGGTCGGCCGCGGAGAGCAGGCCGCCGTGTTCCGCGGCGGACTCCACCAGCCGGCGGGCGACCGCCCCGTCGACCAGCGCGGACGTGCCCGACGCGGACACCTCTTCCAGGGTCGCCCCGAGGGTTGCCTGGCGGACGCGGGGGCGGGTCTGGAAGGAGAGCCCCTGGGCCGCGGCCGTGCGGCCGCCGAGGGGAAGACCCTCGGCGTCCAGGAACACCTCGCGGGTCTGGGGGTTAGCGCGCAGCCGGGGGAGATCGCTCACGGCGTTGGTGACGAACCAGGTGTCGGCCGGGAACCCGTCGTGGGCGGCGCGCACCGCGTGGTCGCAGACCCGCGCCCGGGGGAGCCGGCCGAACCTCTCCTGCGCGGTGAGCAGACCGAGCAGGGTGCGCGGCACGCCCGAGGCCAGTGGCCCATCGAGGTTGGCGTTGCCGACCACGGGAGCCAGACCGAGCATCGCCGGGCTGTCCGCCGTCGGGTCGATCTCGAACAGCGTGCTGCGGGCCTTCAGCGGCGCCTTGGGGCCGAAGTCCACCGACCACGTGCGTCCGCCGGACTCGTGGTAGAGCCCGAACCCAGAGCCGGCGAGCGTCGTCTCAGTGGGCTCGACGACCCCCGCGACCAGCGCCGCGGCGACGGCGGCGTCCATCGCGTTGCCGCCGGACTCCAACGCCTCCAGGCCGGCCGTGACACTCGACTCGTGGGGCGCCGTGACGCTTCCGCCTTCGGCCTTGCGGCTGGAGACGGACGTGTGGGCAGGACTGTGGGACCGCCTTGGCACTGCTGCTCCCTTGAGGACGAGGTGGGGCCCGTTGGTGGGCGGCACTCAAGCTAGGCCGAGGTCGGGGACCACTCAAGATCTTTTGCGTCTTTTGCGTCGCAGGGTCCCGGTGGGGGACCGGCCGGCGCGGCTGGTCGTGACCCGCACGCGCCACGACCAGCCGCGCGGGATCCGGCCCACGATCCCGTGACGCCGGGCCGTCCAGGTCTTCTGATGACCGACCCATGACACCGCGTCATGCGCCGGCCCCGAGGAACGTCACGTGTGGGTGGTGACGTCGTCGCACTACAGAAGGAACGCCGGGAGGGATGGAATCGGGGGTATGAACCCCACGCCGACGACGCCTGGTCCACCCGACAACGGCTCACCGGGAACAACGCACCGTCAGGACCCAAGCGAGGAGCACGCCGTGTCGACGCCTGCCGACAACACCCACCGGTCCGACCACGAACACGTCGCCCCGGTGCGCCCGGGCTGGCCGGAGGTCGTGGTCGGCCTGCTCACGATGGTGGCCGCCATCCTGGTACTCCCGTTCTTCGGCCCCTGGGGCCTGGACCTGGACGCGGTGGCTTTCGGTCTCGTCGTGGCCGCCTGGTCAGGGGTGGGCGGCCTCGCTGGGTTCACGGCGGCCGCGTTGATCCGGCTCCGTTCCTTCGCCCCCTTCGGCGTGCGCCGCACGACGTGGCGCTGGATGCTCGCGGGGGTGGTCGGAGGTCTCGTCGCGCTCCTGGTCAAGGCCGCCGTGACCGTGGCCGTCACGACGCTGACCGACTTCGGTGACACCAATCCGCAGGGCATGTACTACGACGCGGCGGGGGGCGGCGTCGTGGCGCTGGCCCTGACCTTCCTGTTCCTCGCCGTCCTCACGCCCGTCGGGGAGGAGTTCCTCTTCCGCGGGGTACTGACCAACGCCCTGCTGCGCTACGGGCCGGTGGTCGGCGTCGTCGGCAGCTCAGTGGTGTTCGCGCTGTTCCACGGCATCAACATCATCCTGCCCGCCGCGCTCGTGGTCGGCGTCATCGCGGCCGAGCTGATGCGCCGCAGCGGGTCGATCTGGCCGGCGGTGGCGGTCCACGCCGTCAACAACATGGCGCTGCCCCTGTTGGTCCTGTTCACCGGAGCCACTGGCGGCTGACGCCCTTGACACATGACGGAGAGGGCCGCGCCCGGGACTCCTCACCTCACCATCGGTCTGTGAGGGGGGCGCCGCGTCAATGGGCGGCGCCCGCAGGGCGACCGGACAGAGCGACGATCGAGGTTTCGGTATCAGGCGGGAACGGGGGGTGTACGCACGAGGCGAGAATGTCGCGAACTCCTCCGGGACCGGCCCGGCCCTCGGCTGAGCTGGGTGGCCTCGTGGGCGACCAGCGCCGCACTGGGGCTTGGCTTCGGCCTCACTCCCGTCCCAGGCCGTGGACACCATCGCCCCGACGTGCGCGGAGTCTTCACCGTCGCCGCCTATCCTTTGGAGGGCCGCCGCGCGGAGATGCCGGGGTTCGGGGGCGCTCGGCGAGATGGTGGCGTACACGCCGTTGGTCCGTGGGGATGAACGACCACGACGTGGCGATTCCATGGAGCGGATTCCACCGCCGCGGCGGTGGTGGGGGATCCAGCGGGAGGTCTGTGTGAGTGACAGCGGCCGGGTCGTGGACGGGTTGCGTACGGCGATTCTCTCGGGTGAGTACGCCGCGGGGGAGTCGATCCGGCAGGAGGCGATCGCCAAGCAGTTCGGGGCGAGTCGGCTTCCGGTGCGTGAGGCGCTGCGGACCCTCGAGGGTGAGGGGCTGGTGACGCTGGAGCCCAACCGGGGGGCGAGCGTCACCGCGTTGGACGCCGAGGAACTGGACCTGTTGTACTCGACCCGCGCGCGGATCGAGCCAGTGGTGCTGGCGGACAGCGTGCCCCGGCTCGCGGAGTCGACGATCCAGCGGTGCGGCGAACTCCTGGAGCGGATCGAGGCGGGGGTGGATCCGGTCGAGTTCCTGGTGCTGGACCGGCGGTTCCACCTCCTGAGCTACGAGGGGTGCCGGAGCGCCCAGTTGCGTTCGATCGTGGACCGGCTGTGGAACTCCACCCAGCACTATCGTCGGGCCTTCGCCCTGCACAGTGGGCCCGACCTCACCGAGGAGACCCGGCTGGAGCACCGTCTGTTGTACCGGGCGATCGCGACGCGCAACCCCGAGGTCGCGGCGGACATCATCACCACCCACATCACCCGGACCCGCGTGGCGTTGCGGCGAGCGCCCGGCCTGTTCGCCCCCGACACCGAGGGGTCAAGTCCCGAGGACCTCGTCGGTGACGAGCCGCCCGATCGGGATGGCCGAGGTCGCGGCCGGTGAGGGGGCGTTGCACACGTGGACCTGCCGCTGGGTGCGACGGATGAGGAAGTCCTCGGCGGTGGAGCCGTCCCGCATGACGGCCTGGGCGCGAATCCCCGCGGGGTAGGGGCGGAGGTCGCTCTCCTGGAGCGAGGGGCAGTACTTGCGGACGAGCCCCAGGTACCGGCGTCGGGAGAGCGAGTCACGCATCTCCCGCACCCCGGTCCCGACGTTGTGGCGCGCGAAGCGCCACATCCCGGTGAAGGTCGTGTAGCTCAACACGTCCCGCAGGTCGACCGACCCCTGGGGGTACTTCTCGCGCGCCATCCCGAGCACGGCGTTGGGGCCGACGGTGATCCGGCCGTCGATCCCCGGGCTCAGATGCACCCCCAGGAAGGGGAGCGCCGGGTCGGGGACGGGGTAGATGAGGCGGTTGACGATGCCGCCGCGCTGGTGTGGCAGTTGGTAGTACTCGCCGCGGAACGGCACGATCCGGAAGTCCGGGTCGAGTCCGCCGAGCCGCGCGA
Organism: Spiractinospora alimapuensis; assembly: GCF_018437505.1. Lineage (NCBI taxonomy): Bacteria > Bacillati > Actinomycetota > Actinomycetes > Streptosporangiales > Nocardiopsidaceae > Spiractinospora > Spiractinospora alimapuensis. The sequence goes on from NZ_CP072467.1 coordinate 5,823,303, forward strand.
CCCGGTCCGCCTGGAGGCCCGCGCAGGCGACCAGCGCCCGTGCCCGGTACTCACCCGTGTCGGTCGCGACCATCACCCGGTTGGGCTCCTCCCGGATGGCCCGGACCTGGGAGCGCGGCACCACCCGCCCCCCGCGACGGGTGACGTCGTCGGCCATGGCGCGGGCGACACGCCGGAAGTCCACCACGCCGGTGCCTGGTGACAGCAGCGCGCGTTTGCCGGTGACCGCGGGTTCGGCCTCCCGGAGTTCGTCGGCGTCCAGGTGCCGCAGTTCGATCCCGTTGCGCGCGGCCCGCTCGGCGAGGTGGCGCATGCGCTCGACCTCGACGTCGTCCGTCGCCACGACGAGCTTGCCGATCACGTCGTAGGGGACACCGTGCTCGTCGCAGAACTCCTTGGTCTCCCGCTCACCCGCACGGCAGAGCCGGGCCTTGAGCGAGCCCGGGGCGTAGTAGATGCCGGCGTGGATGACGCCCGAGTTGTGCCCGGTCTGCGCCGTCGCCACATCGTCGGCCTTCTCCAGGACGACCACCGAGGCGTCCGGGTCGCGGACCAGGACTTCCCGCGCCGTGCTCAGGCCGATGATTCCCCCGCCGATGACGACGACGTCTTCCACTGTGACTCTCCTCGTTCCACTCGGGGGTGGTGACGGCCCGCGGCCGTCGTCACCCCAGAACCCCCTGGGCCAACGGATGTTGGCCTCCGGCGCCGCGTCCCCCGTTCGGTGGGGGCGAAGGTTCGGCGGTTCCGCCCACCGCCGACACCGTCACCGCGCGGCGCTGGTCAGGATCACCCCACCGTCGACCGGCACCGTGACGCCGGTGATGTAGCGGGCCTCCTCTGAGGCGAGGAAGACCGCGGTGTGGGCGACGTCCCACGGACTGCCCTCGATCCCCAGTGGGGAGGCCCGGCGCCGACGCTCCCGCAGGTCGTCGGACATGCCGTCCCCGGCCACGTGTGGAGTGTAGATCGGCCCGGGGGCGACGCAGTTGGCGCGGATCCCCGCCGAGGCGTGGTCGATCGCGAGCGCTTCGGTCAGCGCGATGACCGCTCCCTTGGACGCCGTGTAGGGCGTGAGGCCGCGCGGCCGCAGGGCGGAGATGGAGGAGATGTTGATGACGCACCCGCCACCGCTCCGTTCCAGGGCGCCGACGGCCGCCTTGCAGGCGAGCATCATCGTCTTCACGTTCACCTCCATCACCCGGTCCCACGTGGCCTCGGTGACGTCCACGACGGTGCCCCCGACGGTGATTCCCACGTTGTTGTGCAGGACGTCGAGCCGTCCCCATCGGTCGACCGCCGTGTCCACCATCCTCTCGGCCGTCGCCCGGTCGGTCAGGTCACCGACGAAGCTCGCCGCTTCGCCGCCTTCGTCGGTGATCATCTCGACGGTGCGCTCCGCGGCGGTCGCGTCGAGATCGTTGACGAGGACACGGGCGCCCTCGCGGGCGAAGGCGATCGCGGTCGCCCGCCCGTTGCCGATCTCGTCACCGCGTGCGCCTCCACCTGTCACGATGCAGACCTTGCCGTCAAGCCTCAGCACGCTCGTCACCCTTCTGGCCGTTGATCGATGTGTCCGTGTTGGACGTGGTGTCCTGGTCCTCTGTGCCGTCGGTGCCGTCCTCGTGGTCCGTGCCGAGAGGTGTCGCGTCCCGCTCGGGGGCACCGCGGCCGCGGCGGACCAGCCGACGGGCGAGGACGCCGAGCAACGCGACCACGGCACCGACCCAGACCGCCGTGGTGACGGGGGAGCTGAACAGGAAGTACCGGATGCTCCCTCCCCCCAGGGAGAGGCTCTGCACGAGGTAGCGCTCCAGGAAGGGTCCGAGGATCACGCCGAGGACCAGGGGCGCGATCTGGAAGTCGTAGCGCCTGAGCAGGTACCCCAGAACGCCGAACACGCACAGGAGGTAGACGTCGAGGACGCTGTTGTTGACGCTGAAGGAGCCGACCACCGCGACGAGCAGGATCACGGTGAACAGGTGGTGCGCCGGAGTGCGCAGCAAGCTCACCCAGATACCGATCAACGGCACGTTGAGGATCACCAGGATCAGGTTCCCGATGAACATCGAGGCGATGACGCCCCAGAAGATCTCGGGGTGCTGCACGATCAGGGTCGGTCCCGGCTGGACGCCGTGCACCATCATCGCGCCGAGCATCAGCGCGAGGGTCGCGGAGAACGGGAGTCCCAGGCACAGCACGGGCACGACGCTGGACGTCGCCGCGCCGCTGTTGGCGGCCTCGGGACCGGCGGCCCCTTCGATCGCGCCCTTGCCGAAGCGTTCCGGGTGCTTGGAGACGCTCTTCTCGATCCGGTAGGACGCGAACGTGGACATTATCCCGGAGGGGCCGGGGAGGAGTCCGAAGAACCCGCCGACCGCGGTGCCACGCAGCCACGGCATGACCGAGCGCCGCAGCTCCTCCCGCGACGGCACGAGGTCGCGGACCCGCACCTGGCTCACGTTGGGTGTGCGCATCTTGCGTTCGGCGAGGAACATCAGCTCCGCGATGCCGAAGGCGCCCACCGCGACCGGCACGATGTCGATCCCCTGGGCCAGTTCGGAGTTGCCGAAGGTGAACCGGGAGAGCGCCGACACGGGCTCCTGGCCGATCGTGCCGACCATCAGGCCCAGAACCAGTGGGAAGAGGTTGCTCAGCAACCCACCACCGGACACGGTGGACAACACGATCAGTCCGACCACGATCAGGGCGAAGAACTCGGCCGGACCGAAGCTGAGCCCGAGCGCGGCCAGTTGCGGCGCGAACAACGTCACCAGCACGGCGGTGATCGACCCGGCGACGAACGACCCGATCGTGGTGATCATGAGGACCGGGCCCGCGCGTCCCTGACGGGCGATCTTGTACCCGTCGAAGGTCGCCACCACGGAGGCCGCCTCGCCGGGGACGTTCATGAGGATCGATGTCGTCGAGCCCGCGTACATCGCGCCGTAGTAGATGCCGGCGATCATCATCAGGCCGCCGGCCGGTTCGAGCGCGAACGTGATCGGCAGGACGAGGGCCGCGCCGGCCACCGTTCCCAGCCCCGGCAGGACGCCGATGGTCGTGCCAAGCAGGACCCCGAAGAAGACCAGGGCGAGATTCTGAACGCTCAGGACCACACTCAGGCCCTGGGCCAGTCCGGCCAAAGCATCCATGAGGACCTCCTCAGATACTGATCAGTCCGATCGGGAGGCGGACCCCCAGAACTCCCACGAAGAGGACGTGGACGCTGACCGAGAAGACGATCGACCACACCGCGACGCGGATCCAGGAGAGACGCCCCACGGTGCGGAGGAACACCAGACAGAAGAGCAGGGTGGCCACGAAGTGGCCCAGGTGGGGGAGCAGGATCGCGTAGGCGACGAACAGCCCGATCAGGAGCAGGAGTTCGCGCTTGTCGCGCCACCTTTCCCGCGTCCCGCCCACAGGTTCGGACCGGTCCGTCGCGTCTTCAGGGGGAGTACCCCCCTGCGGGGGTGAGACGTCGGGGGTCCGGTCACGCGGCGAGACGAGCTCCGCGCACACGACCGCGAGGCTGATGGTGGCGAAGGTGGCCCCGAGGAGCAGGGGGAACAGGGCCGGACCCGGCTCCGCCACGGTCCCGAGCCGCATTCCACGGATCTCGTTCAGGTACACCAGCGCGCCCAGGACGCCGACGACGCCCATGATGAGCCGCCCCCGCCCTGGCCTCGCGGTCTTTGGTTCTGCGCTTGTCACGGTCATGGCACGTTATCCATCCGGAGGACGCGGAGAGGGGGACCGGTCAGGCAAGATCGTGCTCCTCGATGATCTCGCCGTAGACGTCGATGTACTCCTCCAGCGACTCCGAGTACTCCTCGGGCGGCATGGGGGTAGGGACGTAGCCGTTCTGTTCGAGGTACTCGTTGAAGTCGGCGTTTTCCGTCACGTTCTGAGAGGCCTCGACCAGGGCGTCCCGTACGTCGTCGGGCAGGTCGGCGGGTGCGCAGATGCCGACGATCTCCGGAGTCTGCGGCATGTCGTAGCCGAGCTCGGCGAACGGGGTGGCGTCCGGCAGGAACGGGTACTCCGTCTCGTTGTAGGTGCCCAGCACGCGGAGCTCTCCGGCCTCGACGTTTCCGGCGACGGTCGGTCCGCGCCCGATGACGCCGTCGATGCGTCCACCGAGCAGGGCGGTGAGCGCCTCTCCGCCACCGGCGAAGTCGATGGACTGGATGTCGGTGTCCAGGGCGTCGGAGAGCTTGCGGATCTCGAGGTCCGTCTGGGACACCGCGCCGGAGTTGCCGAGCTGGATCTCACCGGGGTTTTCCTGGGCGTACTCGACGAATTCCTCCAGGTCCTGCCATGGCGCGTCGGCGTGGACCGCGAGGTTCGCGGGCTGGGTCACCAGGGCGGTGATGAGTTCGAGGTCGTCGACGCTGTATTCCAGGTCCTGGAGCTGCGGCGTGAGGGCCAGGGAGCCGTCGACGCACAGCCCGATCGTGTAGCCGTCCGGGGACGCCTGGGCGATCTCGGTGGTTCCGACCGCCGACCCCCCGCCTTCGCGGTTGAGCACGGCGACGCTGGTGTCGAGCTCCTCTTCCAGATGCTCCGCGTACTGTCGTCCGATCGGGTCCGTCGAGCCGCCCGGACCGAACGGGATGATCATCGTGATCTCGCCCTGCGGGTACTCGTCGCTGCCGCTGATGGACCCGCAGCCGGCGAGCGCGACCACGGAGAGCGCGCAGGCCGGCAGGGACAGTTTCTTGGATGCGTTCATGGGATCTGCCTTCCAATCCAGACGGGGGGTGGCCTGGTCAGTGTTGGTCGACGACCTCGTTGACCACGTGCATCGCGTCGAGAGCGGCCGGGATGCCGGCGTAGGGGATGCAGTGGAGGATCGCCTCGCTGATCTCCTCCTTGCTGCACCCGTTGTTGACGGCGCCGCGCGCGTGGACGGCGAGCTCCCGTGGCCGGTTGAGCGCCGTCAACAGGGCCAGGGTCATGAGGCTCCGGGTCTTGCGGGGCAATTGCTCCCGCGACCAGATGAATCCCCAGCCGAGCTCGGTGACCACCTGCTGCAACGCCTTGGACTGTTCGTCCTGGGGAGCCAACGCGCTGTCGACGTACTCGGAGCCAAGGACGCTCCGGCGTACGGACAGTCCACGCTCATACCGTTCGTTGGAATCCACGGGGCCTGGCCTCTCTGGGTGACTGAGGGCTCGACGAGCGAGCTCAGGCGCACGAGGGACCGTGACCCGCTGGGTCCACCGGTCTCGTGCGGACGGGAGTGACACCGGGGTCCGCCGTGCGACGGGCCCCGGAGGGGCGAGTTCGACGCCGGGCGCGAGTGCTTCCGTCGTGTTTCGACGTCGCACCGGCGTATCCCTGCCGTCGATTACGGCGACGTTAACAGTGTCGACACTTAAGATCAATAGCTGTCGAGAATAACCAGATGGAGGCGAGTTTGAGGCCTTGACTGAGGGCAATCTGTCGACAATAGTGCGTGCTTGGTAGGGGAACTCGACGACAATCCCAGGAGCGACCAGTGCCGGATCAGCGGACCACCGTGGTTCACGTGCTCGACGACTACCAGGACGTGGCCAGGACATACGTGGACTGGAGCGCGAGCCCGCACGACCTGGACGTCCACGTGTTCCACGACCACCTCGCCGACGCCGTGGCCCTTCAGGAGCGTCACCGGGTGGCCGACGTCCTCGTGGTGATGCGGGAACGCACTCCTCTACCCGCGGAACTCCTCGCGCGGCTGCCCCGGTTGCGGTTGGTGGTCACCACAGGCGCGCGGAACTCCGTCGTAGACGTCGACGCCGCGGCCGCGCGGGGAATCACGGTGTGTGGAACACGCATTCTCACGTCCCCGGCGGTGGAACTCACCTGGGGACTCATCCTGGCCGCACTGCGCGACATCCCCGACCAGCACGCGCGGATGCGCCAGGGACTGTGGCAGAACACGGTCGGGGGCGGTGTGGAAGGCCGTCACCTGGGCGTGGTGGGTCTCGGGGCCATCGGAGCGCGGGTGGCTCGCGTCGCCCACGCCTTCGGGATGGAAGTCCTGGCGTGGAGCCCCAACCTCACCGCGGCGCGCGCGGGGGAGCTCGGGGTTCACGCCGTCGGCAAGGAGGAACTCTGCCGACGCGCGGACGTGGTCTCGATCCACCTGCGTCTGAGTGACTCCACCCGCGGGGTCATCGGCGAGTCCGAGCTCCGGGCGATGGACGACACCTGGCTCGTCAACACCTCACGAGCCGAGATCGTCGACCAACAGTCCCTGTTGCGGGCGTTGCACGAGGGGTGGATCGCCGGGCTGGCGACCGACGTCTACGACACCGAACCACCATTGGCACACCACCCGCTCCGCCACGCCCCAAGGACGGTGCTCACCCCGCACATCGGCTACGTGACCACGCAGAACTACGAACTCTTCTACCAGGACGCCCTGGAGGCGGTCACACGGTTCCTCGCCGGCGACCCCGTCCGGGTGGTGGCACCGTCGGCGTCCTGACCCCCGGCCCCGCCGGGGTCGCTGAGGGGCCGGGCCGTGCCGGCGAGGGCGGGGGAGCGCCACGGTCGCCGGCGGCCACGGTCGAGGCGTCCGGGTCACTCACCGGACCGCGGCGCCGGTGACCGCAGGGGGAGCGTCGCCGAGAGCCCTCCGTCGACCGGTAGGACGACTCCGGTCACCCATCGGGAGGCGGGGCTGACCAGGTAGGTCACCGCGGCGGCGGCGTCCCAGGCGTCGCCCTCCGTCCGCAACGGAACCGACATCCGCCGCGCCGTCCGCATCTCCTCGCTCAGGCCCCGGGCGCGGACCCGGGGCGTGTAGACCTCGCCCGGCGCGACCGTGTTGACGCGGATGCCCTCCGGGCCGTGCTGGGTCGCCATCGCACGCGTCATGTTGAGCAGCGCGCCCTTGGTGGTCGCGTAACTGAGGTGGGGATACCCGCCGCGCAGCCCGGAGACGGAGCTGATGTTGACGATGGAGCCGCCCCCGGCGGCTCGCAGGTGGGGGATCGCGTACCGGGCGGTGGTGGCCATCCCGGTGACGTTGACGTGCAGGGCCGCGGTCCATTCGTCTAGGTCGACTTCGGTGGCGTCGCCGGGAGGACCCACGATCCCCACGTTGCTGACCACGACGTGGACGCCGCCCAACGCTTCGGCGCAGGCCGTCATCGCCTCCCGTATCGTGTCGGGCGCGCCGACGTCCGCGGCGACGGCGAATCCCTCGCCGCCCGCGGCCTGCACCATGGAGAGGGTCTCCTCGGCGGCCGCGCGGTTCCGGTCGATCAGCCCGACGCGGGCACCACGCGCGGACAGGGACAGCGCGCACGCGCGCCCGATCCCGACCCCCGCGGCGGCGGAACCGGCGCCGACCACGACGGCGGCGGTTCCCTCGAGGTCGAAGGGGTCAGGGGGGAGGTTCGGGGGGGTCTCCATGGTGTTCTCCTCGCGGTGTGAAGATGGGCGCGTCCGGGCTCAGGGCCCGGAACGCCTGGGTGATGATCGACCGCGCGACGGCGGCGGCGAGATCGGCGTCGCTCTCCTCGAACGCCCGCATCAGGCGCAGGTGGTCCTGCAGCGACCGCTCCATCCGGTTGGGCATCGCCAGGCTGTGTCTCCGGAGTCGGAGCACCGACAACCCCAGCGAGTCGATGGTGCGTTTGAGCGTCACGTCGCCGTTGATCCGGGCCGCCCGTTCGTGGAACGAGGCGTTGACCCAGAAGTAGGCGGTCGGATTGTTCGCCTCCACGGCCTGGACCATGACGGCGAGGTCGGATCGGAGCACGTCGAGGTCGGCGTCGGTCGCGTGGTGGGCGATGTCCGTCGCGACCAGGGCGTTCAGGGTGGCCCGCAGTCGGTAGATCTCCCGGGCGCGTTCGAAGTCCAGTGAGGCGACGCGCGGACGCCGCCGGGGGACGATGTAGACCAGCCCCTCGTTGGCGAGGATCATCAGCGCCTCCCGGACGGGACTCCGGCTGGCCTCGAACCGCGCGGCGAGATCGACCGAGTTGACCTGAGCCTCGGGGAGCAGGCGGCCCTCGATGATGTCGCGGGCCACGGTGTGGACGATGCGACCGACCAGGCTTCCGTCGTTGGACTCAGGGCCCAGCAACCGGTCGAGAACGGCGTCGGCGTATCCGTCGTCAATAACCAAGGCACCTCCTAGTGTCGACACTTTGGTGCCAGCGTAGGGGGTGGCGAGGTGTTTTCCGACCCCTCGCCGAACCAGGTCGCCCACGTGATGATCATCTTCAGAAGGTCCCGCGGCGCCGAACCGACCGGCCGGAGGGCGCAGAGGGAGCACTGTCGGTGGCACACCGCCCACTGTCGACAGAAAATCCTCAGCCGGCCCGAAAGTGCCCCGCCCCGTACCGGAGTCGCGCCACCAGGACTACATGGCCGTCCACCCACCGTCGACCATGACGAGCTGTCCCGTCATGTAGGAGGAGGCCGCCGAGGTCAGGAAGACCAGCGGGCCGCAGAGGTCCTCCGGCCGACCGAACCGTCCCTGCGGGATCCGCCCCATGAGCTCCTCACGCGCCGCGTCGTCGCGGAACAGCTCCTCGGTCAGCGCCGTGCGGTAGTAGCCGGGGCCCAGCGCGTTGACCCGGACGCCGCTCGTCGCCCACTCCGCGGCGAGGGTGCGCACGACGCCCAGCAGTCCGGACTTGCTGGCCGCGTAGGCAGCCAGGTTGGGCCGAGCGAGAGTGGAGGTGAGCGAGCCGACGAACACGTGGCTCCCCTCGATCCCCCGCTCGATCTGACGCCGGCCGACCTCCTGGCTGAGCGCGAAGGGGGCGGTCAGGTTGGTCCGCACCACGCGTTCCCACTCGGGGAGTGGGAAGTCGACGGCGGGCGCGCGGTGCTGGACGCCGGCGGCGTGCACCACGGAGTCGATCGTGCCTCCGGCGCGCCCCTCGGCCTCGTCGACCAGCGACTCGAGCGTGTCGAGCCGCGTGACGTCCCCGACCATCGTGACGACGCCGTCCGCGCCGTCACCCCCCGAACGGGACACGGTGACGACGCGCGCCCCGGCTTGGACGAGCCCCACCGCCATGGTGTGCCCCAGACCTCGACTGCCGCCGGTGAGCAGAACGCGCCGCCCGGAGAGTGAGAAGGAGTCCAGAACGTTCACAGCGCACGCACCGCCGCGGTCTTGGTCCGGGTGTAGAAACGGATCGCGTCCAAACCCTGCTCCTTGAACGCGGACCCCGAGAGGCCGAAGCCCCCGAAGGGGTGGTGGATGTCCCACCCCGAGGTCGGCTGGTTGACGGAGACCTGACCCACCTCCACGCGGTCGACGAAACGTTCGGCGGCGCCGAGGTCGTTGGTGAAGACCGCGGCGGACAGGCCGTAGGCGGAGTCGTTCACGGCCTCGACCGCGGCCTCCTCGTCGTCCACCTCCAGCACCCCGAGGACCGGCCCGAAGACCTCCTCGCGCCAGATCGCGTGGTCGCGGGTGACGCGCAGGACCGTCGGCCGCAGGAACGCGCCGTGCTCCGACACGTCGGCGGGGGCCTCGAGACCACCCTCGACGACCTCGGAACCGTCGTCGACCGCGCGCTGGATGTGGCCGACGATCTCGTCGCGCGCGTCCGCCGACACCACGGGACCCATGTCCACACCGGGAGTGTCCCCCGCGGAGACGGTCAACGCACGGACCCGCCGACGCACGGCGTCCAGCAGGGGCTCGGCCACGGAACTGACCACGACGAGCCGGGACGTGGCGGTGCACCGCTGTCCGGCCTGGGCGAAGGCCCCGGCCACGGTCTGGTCCGCCGCGACCTCCAGATCGGCGTCGGCGAGGACGGCGACCGCGTTCTTTCCGCCCATCTCGGTCTGCAGTCGTACCGGCCGGCCCGCGAGGCGACGCTGGAGGTCCAGACCGATCTCGGTGGAACCGGTGAAGCTCACGGCGCGTAGCGCGTCGTCGTCCAACAGCGCGTCGCCCATCTCCCGGACCCGGCCCGTCACGGTGCCGACGACCCCTGCCGGGACGCCCGCCTCGTGCAGGATCCGGGCGAGGTTCAGGACGATGAGGGGCGTGAGCGTGGCCGGCTTGATCACCACCGCGTTGCCCGCGATCAAGGCCGGGGCCGCCTTCCGCGCCGGGGTCAGCAGCGGGTCGTTCCAGGGGGTGATCAGGAGCGTCACCCCGAGGGGCTCCCGGATCACCCGGGTCTGGGTCCCCGGGCGGGCGTCGGGAACGAGCTCACCGAAGGGTAGGCGGGCCAGACCGCCGAAGTAGTCGAAGAAGTCGGCCGCCTTCGTCACCTCGGTGGTCGCCTCGGCGAGGGTCTTGCCCATCTCGCCGACGATGATCCGTGCCAGGCCGTCCCGCTCCGCCCGCAGTCTGGCGGCCGCGGCCCGCAGCACGTCCCCCCGCGCGATCGGTCCGAGGGCCCGCCACACACGCGCCCCCTCCCGAGCGGCCTCGTAGACGCCGCGGACGTCGGACACCGTCATGGCGGGCACCTTGCCGACGGTCCTGCGCAGGTCGGCGGGGTCGCGGACCTCGATCAGGTCGGTGCTGCCAGTGCCGAGGAAGTCTCCAGCGACGAGATTGCCGGTGACGGTCATGCTGACTCCATTCCCGTGGTGACCGCGAAGGCACCCTCGAGGTCGCCGTCGCGCATCGTGGTCAGGAGCGCGCGAACACGCTCGAGGTTCATGGGTTCGGGGTTGGTGGGTCGGGGGTAGAGCTCCACGGTGCGCCGCGCCATCGCGTCCTCCACGCCGGCGGGGACACCGGCCTCGTTCAGGGACCCCGGCTGTCCGACCCGTCGAACCAGGGCCAGGACCTCCTCCGCGGCGGCGCGTAGGTCCCGCGTCGGCTCTCCGACGAGGGCGCTCGCGAGCAGCGTCGCCCGGCGCTCCTCGACGCGGTGGTTGTAGGCGATCGTGTAGGGCAGGGCCAATCCCGTCGTCGTGCCATGGGGGAGGGGCCGCTCGTGGTTGACCGCGTACCCCAGGCTGTGGCCGAGCACCACCCCGGCGTTGAGCGCGAGGCCGGCGTGGTAGGCCGCGACGAGCAGGCGACCCGTGGCGTCCCGGTCCCCGCCGTAGGCCGCGTCCAGGTTCCCGGTGACGAGCCGGATGGCCGTCTCGGCGTGGACCTCCGTCAGCGGAGTGCTGCTGCTGGCGAGGATCGACTCGCTGGCGTGGGCGAGCGCGTCCAGGCCGGTGGACGCGACGACGGGCGCGGGCAGGTCGGCGACCAGCCGCTCGTCCAGGACGACCAGGTCGGGCACGAAGGCCGCCGAGGCCGCGATCCGCTTCTCGCCCCCGTCGGTGATCATCGAGACGCGGGTCACCTCGGCTCCCGTGCCAACCGTGGTCGGGACCAGCACCAGCTCGGGCGGACGGTGCGGTGGCTCCACGGCACCGAACCAGTCCGAGCTCGTCCCGTCGTTGGTGACGAGGAGAGCGATCATCTTGGCAGCGTCCAGCACCGAACCGCCGCCGACGCCCACCACGGCCCCCACGCGCCGCGCGCGCGGGCCACCCAGGCGGCGGAGTCGACCTGGTCGGAGGTGAGCTCCGGACCGAAGTCCGACACCACCTCCGGGACGACCCCCAGGGCACGGAACTCCTCCACCAGAAGACGTACCGACGGGTGGTCCACGAGTACGCGGTCCACGGCCAACAGCACGGAGCCGGCGCCCCCCGGGCGCGTCAGCCCGTGGGGAACCGCGTGCAAAGTGTCCGCTCCCACCCACGTGCGTTTCGGAGCGAGGAAGGTCGCGGGGGAAGGCGGGTGACCAGAACTCATAGTGGATACCGATCCCTCAGTTTTTGGATCCAATACACAGCAAAGAGTGTCACCAACCGTGTGTCGAGGTCAAGATGGAGGCTGAGGGGGTTCGAGGGAGCCGCCATGCGGAGGACGCCTCTCATTTCGCTGGCCTGGCCGTTTGCGGTGGCATCAGGTCTCGGTGGAAGGGGTGGTTGCTGATGGGCAAGAGTGGTGCGTATTCAGATTGGATCCAATTGCGTCGTCGGGTCCTGGGTGTGCGCCCCCGCGCATCCGGCGCCTGGGAAGCTCGTGCCTTCCGCGCGCCGGCCGCCTCGTCGCGAGCGGACGAACTCGGTCGTCCGGTTGGGTCCGGGGTTCCGGAGGGTAATGTGATGGAGTAACATGTTATGAACTAACGTCAATTGGTGGGGGGACATGACGGACTGGCGTGAGCGGAAGCGGGAACGCACGCGGGCCGCGTTGCGGGAGGCGGCGTTCCGCCTGTTCGCCGAGCGGGGGTACGAGGACACGACCGTCGCGGACATCGCGGCCCAGGCGGGGGTCTCACACATGACGTTCTTCCGGTACTTCCCCACCAAGGAGGACGTGGTACTGCGGGACGACTACGACCCGATGCTCGAGGAGCTGGTGCGCGCCCAACCGTCGGAGCGTCCTCCGCTGCGGCGGGTTCGCGACGCGGTCATGCGTGCGATGCCGGAGGTCTACGAACGAGACCGCGAGGCGTTGCTGCTGCGGTCCCGCCTGTTGTTGGACACTCCGGCGCTGCGGGCCCGGATGGGAGAGAGCCTGCGGGGATCCCAGATCGCGTTCGAGAGAGGGCTGTGCGACCCACCGGGGACCGAGGAGGTGCCGATGGCCGTGCGTGTCGTCGCGGCGGCTTGTGTCTCCGTGCTCACCACCGCCATCACCATCTGGGTCGAGGACGGCGGGGGCGGGGACCTTCCCACGCTCATGGGTCACGCGTTCGACACTCTCGAGGCGGCTGGAGCCCAGGGTGGATGAGCGCGCCCACGACGTCATCTCGGTGCGGGACCTGTCCGTGCGCTACCGCCGGGCGCGTACCGACGCGGTGCGGGGGATGGAGTTCACGGTGGGAGCGGGCGAGGTCTTCGGTTTCCTCGGCCCCTCCGGGGCGGGCAAGTCCACCGTCCAGCGGGTTCTGACCCGGCTGGTGCGTGGTTACGGGGGTGAGGTGCGGGTGTTCGGTCGACCCCTGCCGGAGTGGGGACGGGAGTACTACGAGGAGATCGGCGTGGGCTTCGAACTGCCCGCCGAGTTCACCCGCCTCACCGCCAGGGAGAACCTGGAGGTCTTCGCCTCCCTCTACCGTGGTCCGACGGTCGACACCGCGGAGCTGCTGGACCGTGTGGACCTGGGGGAGTCCGCCGACCAGCGGGTGGGCGGGTTCTCCAAGGGCATGAGGATGCGCCTGAGCCTCGCGCGCGCGTTGCTGAACCTTCCCCGGCTGCTCTTCCTGGACGAGCCCACCTCGGGGCAGGACCCCGTTCGCGCCGCGCGGCTCCGTGAGGTCATCCGCGCCGAGGTGGACCGGGGCGCCACCGTCTTCCTCACCACCCACGACATGCGCACCGCGGAGGACCTGTGCGACCGGATCGCCTTCGTCGTCGATGGTCGGATCGCCGCCATCGACACCCCGGACGGTTTCCGCCGTCACTACGGTCACCCCGGTGTCGTGGCCGAGTACGTGGTCGGCGGCCGGCCCCACCGTCGCACCTTCGAGCTCACGGACCTGGGGGCCGGCGGCGCACTGTCGGCACTCGTGGACTCTGGCTCGGTGACCACCCTGCACACGCGTGAGGCGACACTCGACGACGTCTTCGCCGCGGTGACCCAGGTCCGACTGTGAACGGCGTCGCCGCGACGTTCGCGCTGGAGGCACGGGTCGTGTGGCGCTACGGGGTGGTGGCGGTCTCGGCCGTCCTGGCCGCGTTGTGGACCGGGATGCTGTTGGCCGTGCCGGCCCCCGGGGCACAGGTGCTGGCTCCCTATCTCCTGTTCCTGGACACGGCCGGATTCGGCGCGCTGTTCGCCGTCGGTCTGCTCATGTTCGAGAGGGTCGAGGGTACCGCCGCCGCGCGGGCCATCACCCCCGTCAGCCACAGGAAGGCCATGCTCGTCCGGGTCGGGGTACTGACGCTCCCGGCGATCGCCATGGCGGTCCCCATGACCGCGGTGACCGTGCCGGCCGGGCGGATCTGGGGAGCGCTGGCGTACACCACGGGCGGCGTCGCGCTCACCTCGATCCTGCTGGTGGCCCTGTGTCTCGGGTTGGGCGCGCGCACCCGCACCTTCCAGGGGGCCATGCTCGCCACCGCGCCGGCCATCCTCCCGTTCACCGTGCTCCCGGTTCTCCACCTGGCCGGTGTGGCCCAGACTCCGCTGCTGTGGGTGGTTCCCACCACGGCCACCGCCGAGCTGATCAATCGTGGCGTGACCGGACAGGCGGGAACACCACAGGGGCCTGGCGAGCCGATCGCTCTGCTATACGCGGTGGCGTTCGCCCTGGCCGTGTGTTGGTGGGCGGTCGGACACGACACCGTGACGGACGTGGAGGCATCCAGCCTGGACAAGGAGGAGGCCGACCCGGTGCGCGCCGGCCGGGAACCCGGGCGGGACACGACGCGGAGCTCCGCCCGGGTACGCCCACGCCGCCCCGCCGGATCCAGGCGTCGGGGACACCCCGTCACGCGGCTGGCCCGGCACGAACTGGGCGGTGTCCACCGCGATCCGCTCCTCCTGGCCGTGGGCCTCGGCCCGTTGCCGTTGGCGCTCGTCCTGCGATGGGCGCACCCAGTGGTCGACGAGTACCTTCGGACGGCCCACGGCGTCGACCTCGCCGCCCACATCCCCGCCGTGTTCGCGACACTGGTCCTGCTGCACGTTCCCATGATCGTCGGAGCGGTGGTGGCGCTGCGCGTCGCCGAGGACACCGACGACAACATTTTGCTCATACTCCGCGTCTCACCGCTGTCACTGACCGGCTACTTCGGTTTCCGAGCCGGTACGGCCGCGCTGCTCGCCCTTCTCGGCCTCGCCGTCGCCGTACCCGTGTCGGGTCTGGCCCCGTCTATGTCGCCGGGGCTCGCGGCCGCCATCGTCCTCGCCACGCTGTTCGCACCCCTGGCCGTACTGGCCACGACGGCCTACGCGAGCAACAAGGTCGAGGCCCTCGTGGTCATCAAGACCGTGGCCGCTGTCTCCGTCCTGACACCCGTGCTCGTCTGGATCCTGCCCACACCCTGGTGGTCCCCACTGCTCGCCCTCCCGCCCACGTGGCCGCTCCTGTTCCTCTCCGGATACCCGGGTGAAGACGTGCCTCCGGCCGTGGTCCTACTGGGCGGGGTGGCGGTCGCCGGTGGCCTCGCTCTCACCCTGATCCGGCGGATACGATCGCGCCTGCTGACCTAGCCCCCTCCGGGCGGTGGGTGGACGGTGGGGGCGGCGCGGGGGCCACCCCCACCGTCCACCCCTCCTACACCTCGCGCTCCTCGGTTGGGGTGGATTCGCTGCGGCGCAGGTGGGTCCCGACCTCGAGCTCGGCCCGTTCGTCGGCGAGGATGCGCAGCGCCTCCGCGTCGCTGGTCTGCCGGCGTGGGGTCACCAGACTCACCACGACCCCGACGATGAGCGCCGCGGCGAGCGACGGGATCGCGGGGTTGCCCCAGAACTCGGTGAGAGGGGCGCTGAGATTGACGGTCATGGCCGCGACCGCGCCGCCGATGATCGCGCCCAGGCCTCCCTGCCACGTGGTGCGCCGCCAGAACTTTCCGAGCAACGCGGCCACGAGCAGGCCGGTGAGCACCGTCGAGATCATCGTCGTGATGTAGTCGATGATCGTCTCCGCCAGCAGGGCACCGCACAGGGCGAGTACCAGGACGGCGACCAGCGCGATCCGCGAGAGGAACACCATGTTCTCGGCCTTGGGAAGCCGGCCCGTGACCAGGTAGCTGATGTCGCGCAGGAAGATCGTGACGCCGGTGAGCGCTTCGGAGTCCCCGGACGACATGGTCGCCGAGAGTCCGGATACGAGGAGCAGCGCGCCGACCCAGAGCGGGAAGACCTCCGTCGCCAGGTAGGGGAACGCGAGGTCGGGGTTGTCCATCCCCGGGCTCAGGACCTGGGTGGAGAGGCCGACGATGGGAGGAGCGATCGCGAAGATCGCGAAGAGCACCCCGACCAACGCGAAACTCTGGCGCGCGGTCCGCGTGTTCTTCGCCGAGTAGATGCGCTGCCGGTGCGAGGGCGTGGCGAGCACTCCGACCGCGATGACCACGGCGAGCGAGATCGCCGGCACGAGACCGAACGCCTCGATGCCGAAGAAGGAGGTCGACGCCGCGGGTGCGCCGTCGTTGATGGCGCCGAAGCCACCGACCTTCACCAACGCGAGCACGGCGAGGATGGTGAATCCGAGGAACAGGATGGTTCCCTGCACCATGTCGGTGACCACGACCGCGAGATAACCGCCGATCACGGTGTAGAGGCCGAAACCGACCGCGACCACGACCTTGGCGAGAGCCATGTCCATACCGGTGAGGTAGGAGAGGTAAAGCGCTCCGCCGAGGATGTGCGCACCCAACCAGCCGATCGTGGCGAGGAACAGGACGATGGCGACGGTGCCCTTGATGACGCGGTTCGCTCCGTAGTAGAAGCTCATCTCCTCCGGGAAGGTCATGAAGCCGTGTTCACGAGCGTCGGCGAATAACCAGAGCAGCAGGAAGATGCCCACGGCCCCGCCCAGCCCGTAGAGCGCGCCGGCCCAGCCGTTCGTGTACGACAGGCTGACGGCACCGAGGCTGGATCCGGTGCCCACCAAGGTGGCCAGGGCGCTTCCGGTGACCATCGGGATGGTCAGTCGTCTTCCCGCGAGCAGGAAGTCTTCTCCGGTGCGGTTGCGGCGGGCGACCAGGATTCCCAGGCCGAGCATCAGTACGATCGTGGCCAAGAAGGCCATCAAATACACGGAGTTGGATTCGGCTGTCATGTTCGTGGGCCAACCTTCCGTTCGTCAGGCGATAGGGCTCTTCTCGATCGGTAGAAGTGAGCCCGCCGTGCTTTGGGTGGCGAGACCGTTCGTCATCGCGAAGGCGCCGTTGACGACAACGGCGTGAATGTGTTCGGGGAAGCGTCGCGGGTTCGCGAATGTCGCGTGGTCCTCGATGTGCTCGGGCGCCACGACGACCAGGTCAGCCGCGGCGCCCGAGCGGATGACGCCTCGTCCCGGAATTCCGAAGCGCTCGGCGGGCAGTGTGGCCATCCGGCGCGTGGCTTCCTCGAGAGAGAAGAGCCGACGCTCGCGGACGTATTCGGAGAGCACGCGGGCGAAGGTGCCGTACATTCTCGGGTGCGTATACGGCTGCTGAATGGGCAGGCCATCCGATCCGATGAGGGACCACGGCCAGGAGAGCGCCGCTGTGACATCCTCTTCGTCGATCTGGAACATGACGACGGTGATCTCGCCGCGTTCCTCACACATCAGTTGGCAGAGACACTCCGCCGCGTCGACGCCGCGATCGGCCGCGATCTCGGAGAGCAGGACGCCCTCGTAGTCCGCGTTCTCCGGCTGCCGGAAGCCGGACAACAGAACGCGGTGCGCGCCTAGCGCCAGGAAGTTGTTCTCCTGCCGTTGCCATGGGCGGTGCAGGCTCTCCACGATCCGGGACCGATCGGAGGGCGTGTCCAGCAAGGAGAGCAGCCCCCGCACCCCTTCGGCGAGCGTCCAGGTTGGAAACAGGGCCGCCGCGGTCGTGCTGCCCGCCGTGTAGGGGTAGACGTCGGCCGTGATGTCGATCCCCTCTGACCGCGCACCGTCGAGCACGTCTAGGACCTCGCGCATGCGACCCCTGTTGCGCGGCGAGACCACCTTGAGGTGGCTGAGCTGGACCCTGACTCCGCTCTGTCGTGCGATGTCGAGCAGTTCCCGCAGGGACCCGACGACGTCGTCGCCCTCGCTGCGGATGTGTGCCGCGAGTATCCGGTCGTGCGCGGCGACGACGCGCGCCAGCGCCACCAGCTCGGCGTGGTCGGCGACGTCGCCGGGGGCGTACATCAGCCCGAGCGACAGTCCGGCCGCGCCGTGGTCCAACGCCTCGTCCAGGTCACGAACGGCGCGTGCGAGTTCGTGGGTGTCCAGGGGGCGGCGGGCGTAGCCGACGATCGACGCGCGCAAGGCGCCGTGCGGCACCAGAGCCACGGCGTTCGTCCGCAACCCGCTCGTGCTCAGATGGTCCAGATATCCGGGGAAGTCCCGCCAGGGGACGCTCTCGGGAAAGTGACCGAGGATCGGACCGGAATGGGACGCCTGCGCGTGTGGGTCGACCGCGACCGGCGCGCAGCCGTGCCCGCAGTTGCCGACCACGTTCGTGGTCACTCCCTGCATGACCTTCGGTTCGACGCCGCCGGACCGCAGCAACGCCAGATCGTCATGGGCGTGTACGTCGACGAAACCCGGGAAGACCACCGCACCCGTGACGTCCATGGTCGGCATGTCGGGGCTGGGCGTGATGGCGGCGACGGCGCTGATCCGGCCGTCCTCCACCAACACGTCGGCCCGGCGGCGTGCCTTCCCCGTTCCGTCGATGACCTCGCCACCGTGCAGAAGCATCCGATCCGACATCAGACCGTCATTCCTTCCGCCGTCTCGGGAAGCGCCCCGAGGTGGTCGATCGCCTCGTCGGCGTCGGCGACCACGGGGTCGTCCGGCCCGGCCTCGGCGGACAACGTCTTGGCGCCGTTCCCGGTGAGCACGCACACGACGGTCTCGTCCGGACCGATCGTCCCCCGCGCCCGCTGCGTCCGGACGGCGACCAGATCGGCGGCGGCCCCCGACTCGATGAGCAGCCCCTCCCGGTGCGCGAGTTGGTCCACGGCCTCACCCGCCGCGGTATCGCTCACGGTCGCCATGACCCCGTTCGACTCGCGCACCAGCCGCAGGGTGTAGGTACCGTCGGCTGGATAGCCGCGCAACGGGTCGGATATCGCTGAGATCCGGGTCCGGACCTCCGGCCAGGGGACGACCTCCGTCGCGTCCCGGGCGAAGGCGTCGGCGATCGGCGCACAGCCCTCCGCCTGCACGCCGAGGATCCGTGGCAGCGCCGCGACCTCCCCCGAGTCCCGTAGCTCCCGGTAGGCGGTCACGATGCCGTGCACGAGCGGGCCCGCGCCGATCGGCACCACGATCCAGTCCGGGGTATCACCGAGCTGGTCCGCCAGTTCGTATCCGGCGCTCTTCAGCCCGGCGACGGCGACTGGATTGACGTATGTCGTGGTGAGGTTGATCCAGCCGAAGCGGTCAGCCAGCTCCCGTGCCGCACGAAAGGTGTTGCTGTAGTCGCCTCGTACCCGAAGCACCGTCGCGCCGTGTGCGCGGGCGATGGCGGCCTTACCGGGGGGAACCGCCTCCGGCGTCAGGACTACCGCGGGGAGTCCGGCGCGCGCCGCGTACGCGGCCGTCGATCCGGCCGCGTTACCGCTCGACGCGCACACCACGGCGCGTGCCCGCTGCCGCACGGCCTGCGCCACCCCCACCGCCGTCGCCCTGTCCTTGAAGGACCCCGACGGGTTCAGGTGATCGAGCTTGAGCATCAGGCGTTCGACGCCGCACCACTCCGCCGCCGCGGCCGCCGGCACGACCGGGGTCCCCCCTTCGCCCATGCTCAGCCACGCGGTGTCCGAGGTGACCGGCAACCGACCCGCGTATCTCCACATACCGGGCAGGTTCGTGGTGTGGGCGAGTGTGGGCGTCGCCGGAGGGAGAACGACCGGCCCACCGCAGTTCGCGCAGTAGTCCGGAAACGTCATTTCCTGGTCGCGCCCACACATGGCGCAAATTCCGACAGGCGTGCGCCATTCGGTCTGTGTCAACTCATTCCTCCACGCCGATTCGCGTACGGGCTGAGTGGTCGCACTGAACCACCGCATTGCTTGCATATATTGCAAGTAGGTTGCGTATAATGGGGGAAATCTAACGAGATTCTGATCGCGACGTCAAGGGGCCCGTTGGCGGGGGTCGGCCCGAACCTCGGCTGGACGGGCGGAAAGGATGGGCAGATGAGTGAGAGTCTTCGGCGTGGCCTCAAGGTCCTCGCGACGCTTTCCGACGAACCGGCGACCGCCAGCCAGGTCGCGGAGTCCCACCGGGTCAGCCTCTCGACGGCGGTGCGACTGCTGCAGCTCCTCGTCGAGGAAGGCTTCGCCCGGCGCGACGAGACCGGCAGGTATCACGTCGGGAGCAAGTTGCTCCAGGTCGCGTTCCACGCGGTGGCGGCGATGGATGTCCGTCAGGTCGCGGCGTCGAGTCTGCGTGCGCTCAACAGGAAGACCGGGCAGACGGTTCACCTCGGCTATTTCGAGAATCCGACGGTCATCTACGTGGACAAGTACGCGGGCAGCGCCCCGGTGCAGATGTACTCGCGGATCGGCATGCCCGCACCCCTGCACTGCACCGCGATGGGCAAGGCGGTCGCCGCGTTCCTACCGGCGGCCGAACGATCCGCGCTCGCCGCGGACCTCGACTACCCGGTGAGCACCGAGCGCACGATCACCAACGCGGAGGACTACCTGGACGAGTTGGACGCCGTCCGGCGGCAGGGATACGCGCTGAACCTCGGCGAACACGAGGAGGTCGTCTCCGCCGTCGCCGTCCCGATCAGGCAACCGGACGGGCGGGTGCAGTACGCGATCGACCTGGCCGTGCCGAACGTCGTCGTCAGTGAGGACGAGTTGCGGGCCTTCATCCCGCTGGTGCTCGAGGCCGTGGCGGACATCGAACGCGCCCTCGGGTACTGATTACTGCCGGGATACGTCATCAACACCTTGGATCGCTGGGGGCTCGGCTCCCAACCCGCGCGGGTGTCGGGCCGGGCGTGGGGGCACGGACGCCCTGCGACCACACCGCGTAGGTCCGGTGACGACTTTGGTGAGCACGATGACCGGCATTCTCACAGCGGAGGTGCGGTCGATGCTCGCGCGCACGTCGAGCATCGACAACTGCCCGGAGCGCCCGGCACTGCCCGGCAAGTATCCGGCGGATACCGGGTGGTCTGCGCGTTCCTAGGCTGGACGTGCCTAGGACGACGCCTCTCTGGACGGCGCTCTCGCCAGGATCGAGGATGGGACCCGGTCAGGGTTGGGAGCGCCGGACAACAGGTAGCGCGGCCCCGGTCCCGTCACCGAAGCGTGGTGTAGCGGATGGCCGAGCATGATGAGCCGTACATCGATGGCGTCCGGCGTGCCCCGCCTGAGCCGACGGCCCCCGGGTCGCACCGGGTGGCGATGATGTCGGCGGCGAGCAACACGCCGGCGGCCCTTAGCGGCGACACGAGTCGCCGCCGAAGGACAGTCGAACCGCAGGACTGTCGAGCGGAGCCGAACGGATGCGCACGCCATCCGCACCCGCGGCAACCGGCTGTAGGGTGCCGGCAACGGCCCCCACACACAAGGAGCACCGAGAACGTTGACATCCGCCCTGATCATCACAGGCGCCCGCGTACACAGCAGTCCCCAGCTGTCCGCACCAGGTGATTTGCGGGTGAGGGGCACACGGATCACCGGCGATGAGGGTCCGCGGGACTCGGCGCATCTGATCGACGCCACCGGTGCCTCGGTCGTGCCATTGCTTGTGAACACAGTCTTCGACGATGCTGAGCCGCCAGCCCCGTACTCCTTCGATCTGACTCCGGGCCGACCTGCGACCTTCGCAGTGATCAGAGGCAGGGTCAGCAGCCGGCGGATCACCGAGACGCTGGTCGTCCAGCCCCAGGATCTGATCGCCGTCGTCGTCGAGGGAGAACTCATTGCCCTCCACGGCACACCGACGCGCCCCTCGGGCACAGACGAGCTCGACTCCGACGACCCACGACTCGGCCAATGGACGGACGCCAGGCGCGACATGACGCAGTACCTGAGCGAGGACGGGCGGTACACCGAAACGCGCAACGGCCGCCGCGACGCCTACACCGGACGCTTCTGGCTCAACGCCGATCGCGTCACCTACCTCGACGACACCGGGTTCTGGGCGTTCGGTCAGTACCACCGCGGTGTCCTCCATCACGCCGGATACGTTCTTCGCCGATCACGCGTCTGAACGACTGACGTCCCTGGTAGTCACACGCCGGCAAGCGCCCGCCTCCACGAATGGAGCCGACTCTCCCGACGGTCCGCCGCGAAGCGGTTCGGCCTGGGTTCCGTACCCGCCGCGCCCAACGCGGCCTCGGCGCGGGCCTCCGACCTGTCGGGCCTGCCGCGCGCCGACATATCCAGTGCGGTGGCCTTTCCGAACTGAGACGAGGAAATCGACTACGCGATACGTCTGCTCGGCGAGGTGTCCAACGGCAGACCGCCGGGCTCGCCGCCGCTCTCCGCCGAGCCCTGGCGGGCAAAGGACACGAAAGCCGATCGCCTGAGACGCGACAGTGACGCGGGCCCAGGACTCGCCGGTGAGGACGACGGAGATGGTCTCGCTCCGGCTCCATCGCGTGGCCCTCGTACGCGGACAGCCTCCCACGCTGCTCGAGCACGCTCGCCACCTACTCCCATATCGCGGAGGTCAAGTGCTCGGGGACTTCGCCCATACCCCGTGCACGCCGCTCAATGCCTTGCTCTTTACCCCCGCGGGCGTAGGGTTGAGATATCTGGAGACGACGGCATTTCTGTTGGTGGGGATCGCTGCCACACCGGCCGTTCCGAAGGAGAGGTCGTGCCGATCTCATATCGCCGTCGAGTCTCGTTCCGCCGCATCGTGGCTGTTGAGACTCAGCCCCGTTGGCGCTGAGGTGATCCAGTCCTGGATCACCGGGCTACCTCGCCTTATGCGCAGGCTGTAGCCGTCATCCGCGCATCCCATCAACCCGGGACCGCACGCGGCGCGTGCGGCGTCTCGGGAGAACAGGAGCACCGCTCCATGCTGACTCCCACCCAACGCCGGCCCGTGGTCTCCGACACGCCGCCCTCGGTGCCCCGGTTGCTGCTGCAATCCTTGACAGCCCACCACGCCGTGCTCGACGGCGGCTGGTGGCCGCGGTGCAACGATCCCGTCGCCGAGCTACCCGGCCTCATCCTCGCCCTCGACGACTACCGGGGTCCCATCCACCACGTCATGCTGGGGGCGACCGGCTGGAAGAACCGGCCCCACCTGCTGGAAGTAGCCGGGCGCGCGATCCGGCTCGAATGGTTCACCTCCATGCCGGCTGACTCACTCGCCGCGATCAGCACCAACGGAGCCCGGGTCGACCTATTGGTCGTCCCACCCGGGGTGAACATGCCAACAGCGTGGGCCGCCATCGGACTGGCCGCCCAACACGCCAACATCACCCACGCAGCCGACCTGATCACCGCCGCCGAGCGCCTGCTGCTGGACCCCGACAACGCCGACTGGGCACCCGAAGGCGGGCGGCGATGACCCGCCGAGGCCGGGCCAGCGCCCCTCGTGCCCGTTCACGCGGGAAGCTGGGCATGGTGAGTGCGGCGCCCGCGCTCCGGTACGGCCAGATCGGCGCGGATGGCGGATCGTCCGTGCCCCGCGGCCCAACCATTTCCGTCGTCAGGCCGCATGGCGAAATCGACTGCGCCGTCACCCCCGCGTTACGCGAATACCTGTTCACCGCACTCCGACCAGGGATGGAACTGCTGGTCATCGACCTGTCAGAGATCACCTTCTGCGACGCGGCCGGGCTCGCCGTACTGGTCGGGACGCGCCACCGGGCCGACCGGCTCGGCGTCGAGCTGCGGATGGCCGGGCCCCGGGCGCAGATGCGCCGGATCCTGCGCATCACCGGACTGGACCGTGTCCTCACCATCTATCCCACACTCGCCCAGTCCCTTGCTGAGGGCACGCGCTACGCAGTCCCCCACCCAGGAACGATCCGACCACGGTGAGCATGGGGCTCGACACCGGTTACGCCCCCCGCCATCAGCCACCTCGCCCCAGCCGTCGACGTCCCCAGGCAGCCCGGGGGGAGCGGGGTGCCCGCTCCGTCGGGGGATTTTGTCACGGGCGATCGTGCCGTGCGAGCGCGGACGGTCTGTCCGATGGAAGTACGCGGGGACCCCAGAGCCATCCCTGGGGCCGGGACAGTGGAGTCCGACTCCCTTCATTTCGTTTCGCGGGGACGATGACATTTCAGTGGCTCCGCGGGAGAAGTTCGTCGACGAGGTGTGCCGCGGACCGGATCCCTCCCCGGAGTCCTGACGCCGGGTGCGGGCGTGTGGCAATCACCTGACGGGGCCGCTGGATCGAGCGCTCCGCTAGAACCGGAAGCGCACGATGCGCGTCGCTCGCGTCATTCCCGGGATCAGGTTCAGGAGGCGGTACGCGCGGCGGACGTTCGGGGGAGCCTTGGCCATCAGGACCGGCGCGTCGTACATCGGTGCTTCGTCGACGTACCTCAGCCGGGGATGGCAGTCGGCGAGCGTGGACGGATCGTCGAAGCCGCAGTGGATCCGGGTGCCATACTTACGGAGCGTGGGGTCCCACCTGGACATGCGCCATGCCCAGACCGGCGCCGTGTCGAACTGTAGCTGGCCGGTGGGGAACGCGTTGACCAGGCTGGTCAGTAGTCGCCGGAGATCGTCCTCGGTCAGGTACGGCACCAGTCCTTCAGCGATCATCAGCAACGGTCGGTCCCGGGGTACGGACTCCAACCAGGTCAGGTCGGTGACACTGGAGCTGATCAGGGTGTAGTGCTCGCGGGGCGGCAGGAAACGGTCCCGAAGCTCGATGACGCTCGGGTAGTCCAGGTCGTACCAGTCGACGGTGGAGGGCGGGTCGATCCGCTGAACCCGTGTGTCGAGGCCGCAGCCCAGGTGCAGTACCACCGTGTCGGGGTGGTCGGCGAGAAATCCACGGGCCCAGTCGTCGTGGGCCTTCGCGCGGACCACGGCTGCCAGGCCCATCTGACTGGTGCCGAACCCGCGGCTGTCGTACCCAGGGTCGAGGCGACGCATGACCCGCTCGGCGTGTCGGTCGCCGAGGATCGGATCCGGGAGTCGACAGTCCAGTGCTTTGGCCTTGAGGACGGGGCTGAGGGTCTGCTGTACTCCGAGGAGTTCGGTCTCCTTCATGGAAACGACACTACACTGAATTCACGAAATTCGTGAAATGATGGAATTGAGTGAGAAGGGGATTGCGATGACGCGGGCCGACGACGAGGGCGCCACCGCGGACTTCCGGGAACGGTTCGCACAGGTCATGGTCGAATCCGGGATGCCCCGGATGGCCGCGCGAGTGTACGCCGCGTTGCTGGTCACCGACTCCGGAAAGCTGTCCGCCGCCGAGCTCGCCGAGCGACTGGGCGTGGGCGCGCCAGCGATCTCCGGGGCCGTCAAATACCTGGTTCGGACACGTCTAGTCGAACGCGGCCGTGAACCCGGCACTCGGCACGACTTCTGCCGGATCCACGACCACACATGGAGCCACTACATCAGCAGCTCTGACCCGGTCCTGGTCCGGGTGCAGACCAGCGCCGAGGAGGGGGTAGCGATCCTGGGCCCCGACTCCCCCGCGGGGCGACGGTTGGACGAGACCCGTCGGTTCTTCGGGTTCATGCGCGAGGAGGTGAAGCGCTCGATGGCGAAGTGGCAACGGCTCCAAGCCGCCGCGCGCGAGCCCGACTGATCGGTCCGCCGGTACCGCAGGGCACGGTCAGGGACGAGGGTGGTCAGCGCTGGGCCGCGGCTCGTTCGACGGCGGCGGTGTAGTCGCGGAAGGTCTCGGTGGGTGAACCGTCGTCGAGGAAGGTGGCGCGTTGTGCGTGGGTGATCTCCAGTTGGACACCCGCGCCTCGGGCGTTGCGGTTGGCGATGTTGTCGGGGTCTTCGCCCGCGAGACCGTCGGGGATCGAGTCGGGCGCGTCGAAGCCCGAGGCGCGGAGTTCCGCGCGGACCGTGTCGCGCAGTTCGGTGTCGAGCCCACCGACGTAGGTGGTGGGGTGATCGCCGGCGGCCCCGTGCCAGGAGATCGTGTAGTCGGAGGCGGCGACGACCTCTAGGGTCATGGGTTCGTCGAAGCGGGTGGCGGTGATGTGCAGAACGCCGTTTCCGCTCCGCTTGATCCCCTCGAACGTGGCGAAGGCGTGGTCACCGGCCTGGGCGGCGTGGTCGGCGAGTTCGGTGGTGGGGGGTTCGATGCGGCCTCCGTGGATGGCGATGTGCGCGAGGTCGGTTCCGCCGGCGCGCGTGGTCCGCCGGTAGTCCACGCCCTCGGTCTCGTGGGCGGCGAGTTCGGCGTAGTTGGCGTAGGTGTCCTCCGCCCCCGCGGTCGCCGGTACCCCGGGGACCAGGGTGAAGGTGAGAAACGCGGTCGTGGCCACGGTCGCGGTCCTGGTGATCACCTTGGTCCGTCCTTCCCGTTGGGTCCGGTCGCGCACCACGTTACGTGGCGCCGCTCGGCTTCGCCCGGCGATCGCCCGCGCCGCGTGGCGCGTCCTCCCAACCGGGTCAGGAACCCACGATGAGGTCGGGCCCTGCCGAGTCAGTGCCGACGCGGCCCATGTCCGCCCCCGGTCAGTTCAGTGCCTCCAGCGTCGAGCCGACGACGACGAGCATGAGTACGCCCCAGGCGAGGCTGGATACCAGGTTCCAGGCCAGGACCGCGCGTCGGTCGAGACCGGCGGCGGCCATGATGAACGCGGTCAACGAGATCGCGAACACCGTTGGGGTGAGCAGGCTGGCGACCGGGACGCCCCACTTCTCGACGCGGGCCAGGATGCGCTCGCGTCGCTTGGAGCGCTCGACCCGGCTCTTGCCCGTTCGTATCCGTCCGGCCAGGGACACGGCCGCGGTCACGGCCAGCGCGTTGCCCGCCACCGCACCGCCCAGGGCGATGGGCCAGCCCATGCCGACCACGTAGCCGATCACGGAACCGAAGTAGCTCTCCAGAAACGGGATGGTTCCGATGACGAAAACGGCGACGAACTGAAGGACGGGATGTAGGTCGTCCACGAACTGCGCGATCGTGGCGATCAAGTCGTTCACGTCAAGGCCTCTCAACCGAGGGTGGTCCTGCACCCGGGCATAGGGGGCCGAGCGCACAATCGGGAAGGATTCCGATTGTGTCGGTACGGAGGTCTCGCGTGGTACCCACACCCATCACCACCCTGTGATGACAGTTGTCATGGACGGAGGTGGTGGTCACGGGTCGGACGACGAGGCGCCCGGTGGCGCGGGAGACGTGGTGGTCTTCGGCCTGGCCCAGGGAGTCGTTTTCGAAAACGCTTGAACACCCGCAGCAAGAAGACCCCCGACGGAGGTGGCGTGGCATTCAGAGTCCACTCACTCTGGCGACGATGGAGCACCGCCAATGACCACGTCATCGACGACCGGCAGGCTGGGTGACTCCACCGGCAAGAACGGAGCGCGAACGGGCGCGTCAGGGGGCGTGCCCGCGTCCCGTCCTTGGGTCAGGTGACGTCGGGTATGTCCCTGAGCTGCCTGCGGGAGGTGATTCCGAGTTTGCGGAAGATGTTGCGCAGGTGGGCGTCGATGGTTCGCGGGCTGAGGAACAGGCGGGCGGCCACTTCCTTGGTGGTGGCACCCGCCGCGACCTCACGGGCGATGTGCATCTCCTGCATGGTCAACTGGTCGTAGGTGTGTTCCGCCCGCCCGCGCACCACGGCACCGGTGGCCCGCAGCTCTCCAGCGGCCCGCTCGGCGAACGCCTCCATGCCGATCCGTGAGAACAGCTCGTGCGCGGCGTTCAACTGCTCCCGTGCGTCACGGCGGCGCCCCGCGCGACGGAGCCACTCCCCGTAGCGCAGACGCGCCCGGGCGAGATCCGGCTCCAGCCAGGTGTCGGCCAGGTACGCGACGGACGTACGGTAGTCGTCCTCCGAGCCATGGACCAACGCCCGGGCACCGGCGGCGACGCTGAGGCCGTACTGGGTTCCCGCGTGCGCCGCGCGTTCGGTCAGGGAGGCGAGCGCGGACTCCGCCACCGCACGCTCGCCGCACCGGACCGCCGCCTCGACCAGCTCCGGGAGCGCGAAGCCGGAGGTGAACAGCTCACCGCGTGCCCATGTACGCGACGCGGCGGCCAACGCCTCCGGATACTCCCCGAGAGCATTGTGCAACACGGCCGCCGCGCTGTCGGTGTTCGCCGCCAGCTGCCCGACGCCCCTGTTCCCCACCTCGGCGAACAGGTCGAGTGCCTCCTGCCGGCGGCCCCGCATCGTCACCAGGTGCACCTTGGCGTACAACTGCGGCACGTCGCCGAAGGCGTCGGCGATCGCCTCCTCCTCAGCGATCGCCGCCATCGCGCGACCGAAGTCACCGGCGAACGCGGCGGACAACGCGACCTGCGACAAGGAGAGGCGGATGGCCATCGGCGACCCCGTGTCCCGCGCAGTCGCCCCCAACCACTCGACGATGGTGGCGTAGAGGTCCATGTCCCACAGTTCACCCGCGAGCATCGTGGCCAACGCCGGGACCCGGGTCCATCCCTCGTTGTCACCGGTGAGAGCCTCACGCAGTACCGGAGCTCCGGCCCAGTGTCCTTCGGTGTGCAGTAACACCAGCCCGTCGAGGAGGTCAGGGGAGTGGGGAGCCGGTGGCACCGATCGCGCCGCCGCGAGGACGCGGTCCATCACCCCGGCGGCCTTGCCGACGACGAGGGCCATCTCCAGCGCCGAGACCACACACTCGCGCGCGCGTCGCGGATCGGTGGAGGTGAGCCGCCGAGCGGCGCGGAGCATGAAGTCGGGCCCGCTGTCCGCCCCGTCCGCACCAATGGACAGCGCGATCTGACCGCGCAACAGGTCGACGGTCGCGTGCTCAGCATCATTCAGGGCGTCGGCGTCGATGCTTGCCACCAGATCCGTCGCGGCGTTCGCGTCGCCCGCCTCGAGGGTGGCCCTCGCGGCGGAGAGCGTCCGTCGCGTTTGTGTGTCGGGGTCCAGTGAGAGAGCCGCCGCACGTTCGAGGAAGGCCGCGGCCGCCGCCGCCACACCGCCGCGCGCCTGGGCGCGCGAGGCCGACGCCTCCAGCCCCGCGGCCACGTGTTCGTCCGGCCCGGTCGTGGCCAGTGCGCGGTGCCACACCTGTCGGTCGGGGGCGACTCCTGGGTCGATCGTGTCGGCCAGGGCGCGGTGCGCCGTTCGACGCTGGGCCGCGTCGGCCGTGCGATAGACCGCCGAACGCGCCAGGGGGTGGCAGAATCGGGCCCGCGTGTCGAACCGCACCAGACCGGACGACTCCACGGCGGAGGACGCGGCGGGCACGTCGATGTCCAGCCGTTGGGCCGCCGCCCACACCAGTGTCGCGTCACCGGTGGGATCCGCGCTGGCGAGAACCAGCAACAGGCGCGCCTCGGGCGCGAGCTCGGCCGCTCTGGCGTGGAAGCTCCGCTCGATCCGGCTGGCGACCGGTGACGGTGTCGGAAGCGCGAACCCGCCGGCCTTCGGAAGCTCGATCAGGGCCAACGGGTTTCCGCGTGCCTCGGCGAGGATCCGATCCCGCACCCGGTCGTCGAGGGTCACGGTTCTCTCGGCCGCCAGGAGGGAGCGTGACTGCGCGTCGGTCAGGCCATCGAGCCTCAGTCCGGGCAGTTCGTCCAGCCCACGGACGGGTTCCTGGTCCCGGGCCGCGAACACCATCGCCACCGGTTCGGCCGAGACCCGTCGGGCCAGGAACGTCACCGCCCGAGCCGAGGCGTCGTCCATCCAGTGCGCGTCGTCGACGAGGCACAGAAGTGGACGTTCCGCCGCCGCGACGGCCATCAGGTCGAGGGCCGCGAGGCCGACCCGGAACGGATCCGGAACTCCCTCGGCGAGGCCGAACGCGACGCGCAGGGAGTCGTGATAGGGCGCCGACAGGGCCTCCAGGTGCCCCAACAGTGGCACACAGAGCTGGTGCAGCGTGGCGAACGGTAGCTCACCCTCGAACTCCGCCCCGGAGGCGCGGATGACCTGGAAGTCCTCCGACACCGCGCTCTCAACGTGACGCAGCAGTGTGCTCTTTCCGATTCCTGGCTCACCACGGACGACGAGCGCGCCGCCCGTACCCCGCCGTGCCGCGTCGGTCAGGGAGAAGAGAGAACTGATCTCGGTGTCCCGGCCAACAAGCGCGGGGACGGGACTCGCGGGCATGGAGAAAACCCTACTGGGGGACAGGAATCGTCGGGAACGTGGCGGTCGCGGCCCATCGGGGTGCGAGGAGGAGTCACCGCCCCGGTGTCATGGTCGGCACCTCCGACGGCCGCGGCTCGGCCACGGCCCGCACACGCAGGTCACCGACTCGGCGACGCCACCTACGGTGCGGCCGAACGCGTCTAGGTCGTGTTTTTTGAACGGGTGAGGTCGCGGAGCCAGATCCGGATGGAGGCGATTTGCGTGGTTCCGTCGTAGATCACGGCTCGTTTGTCGTATCTGGTCGCGACCGCTCGGTTTTGCTTGAGCAGGTTGATGGACCGTTCGACGGTGTTGCGGTTTCGGTAGGTGTCCCGGTCGAAGGTCGGGGGTCTGCCGCCTTTGGCTCCTTTGCGTTTGCGGTTGGCGCTTTGGTCGTGGGGTTGGGCGATGGTCGCCCGGATGCCTCGTCTGCGCAGGTGGGCCCGGATCGCTGATGAGGAGTAGGCCTTGTCGGCCAGCAGACGGTCTGGGCGAGTCCGTGAGCGGCCGGCGCCGCGCGGCAGCCGTAGCGCGGCCATCAGCGGCTCGAACATGCGGGTGTCACCGCGCTGGCCGGGGCTGGTGGCCAGGGCCAAGGGGCGGCGACGGTTGTCGGCGATCAGGTGAATCTTGGTGGTCAGTCCTCCCCGGGAGCGTCCCAGTGCTTCGGACCCGTCCGGTTCGTTCCGGGCCGCTCCCCCTTTTTTGTGGCGCCGGCGGCGTGGTGGTGGGCGCGCACGGTGGTGGAGTCGATGCCGACCTCGAGGGCCTCACCGGTGGCGGCGTCGATACGCAGCCGTTCGGCGATCCTGTCCCAGGTCCCGTCCAGTGACCAGCGGCGGTGCCGCCCGGCAGCGGTCTCCCAGGGCCCGTACCGCTCGGGCAGATCCCGCCAGGGGATCCCGGTGCGGGTTCTGAACAGGATCGCGTTGATGACCTTGCGGTGGTCGGCCCACCGCTTTCCTTTGTGGGGGTGGGCGGGCATGAGCGGGGCGAGCAAAGCCCATTCCTCGTCGGTGAGTTCATGGCGTCGAACCATGCCACCCAACACTTCCAGACCACCCACCCACCCCGCAGACCCTCCAAAAAACACGACCTAGGTTGTGTTTTGTGGTTCGGCTGTGGTTGTTGGTCGCGTGCTGTTAGTGATGGGTGTGTGGTTCGACGACACGAGATCACTGACCAAGCCTGGGAACACGTCCGACCGCTGCTTCCCATCAATCAGGGCCGAGGTGGGCGCTGGCACGATCATCGCAGGATGCTCAATGGCATGATCTACAAACTCGCTACCGGGTGTCCGTGGCGTGACCTGCCCGAACGCTACGGGCCTTGGCAAAGTGTCTACGGCCGTTACCGGCGCTGGGCCAACGACGGCACCATCAAGGCAATCCTTGAACACGTCCATGTCCGCCACGACGCCGTCGGCCGCATCGAATGGGAGGTCAGCATCGATTCCACCACCGTGCGGGCCCACCAACACGCGGCCGGGGCACGAAAAAAGGGACCGAGCACCGAACAAAGCAGGACCAAGCCCTCGGACGCTCCCGAGGCGGACTGACCACCAAAAGCCACCTGGCCACCGACGGGCGCGGACTCCCCCTGGCCATGGTCATCACCACGGGCAACACCAACGACTCCACAGTCTTCGCCCAGCTCATGAACACCATCCGCGTGCCCCGCCCCGGCCCAGGACGACCCCGCACCCGCCCCGAACGCGTCATCGCGGACAAGGCCTACTCCTCCAAAGCGATCCGACAGCTACTACGCAACCGCCGGATCGCCTGCACCATCCCCCAACGCAGCGACCAAAAAGCATGGCGACACCAACGAGGCTCCTACGGCGGACGCCCACCCGCCTTCGACCGCAGCGCCTACAAACGCCGTAACCTCGTCGAACGCTGCATCGCCAAACTCAAGCACTACCGAGCCATCGCAACCCGCTACGACAAACACGCCACCCACTACCAAGCCGGAATCACACTCATCAGCGCCCTACTCTGGCTCAACCACAACCCACAAAACACAACCTAGGTGTTCTGTCCTGTGAGGTTGGTGACGCGGGTGGTGGGTGGGCCGTTGATGGCGGTGTGGAAGCGGTGGTGATTGTAGTGGTGCAGCCATCCGGTGAATGCGTGGCGGCGTTGGGTCTCTGAGGTGTAGGGGCGGGCGTAGGCCCATTCGTCGGTCAGGGTGCGGTGGAAGCGTTCGACCTTGCCGTTGGTTTGGGGCCGGTAGGGGCGGGTGCGCTTGTGTGCGATCTGGGTCTGGGTCAGCGTTTCGCGCCACAGACCGGATCTGTAGCAGGACCCGTTGTCGGTCAGGACCCGCTCCACGGTGATGCCCACCGAGGCGAAGTAGGCCGCTGCGCGCTGCCAGAAGGCGGTGGCGGTCTCTTTGCGTTCGTCGGCCAGGATTTCGGTGTAGGCCAGGCGGGAGTGGTCGTCCAGGGCGGTGTGCAGGTAGCTGTGGCCGATCACCGGGGACCCGTTGCGTCGGGCGGTGGTGGCTGCCTGCTTGTTGCGTACTCCCGCGTGGCGGCCCACTGCGCGGTGGCCGCCGCCGTCGGGGATGGAGCCGAGTTTTTTGACGTCGACATGGACCAGTTCGCCGGGGCGGGCGCGTTCGTAGCGGCGCACGGTGCGGCCGGTGGCGCGGTCCAGGTGGGCCAGGCGAGCGCAGCCGTGGCGTGTGAGGATGCGGTGGACGGTAGAGGCGGGCATGTGCAGGTGCCCGGCGATACGGGCCGGTCCCCACTGGTTGAGGTGGCGGAGTTTGATGACGCGGCGCTGACGGCGGATGGAGGTGCGCCGGGGCGAGCGGGCGGGACGGCTGGAGGCATCGGTCATGGCGGCTGGGCCGCCGGTGCGGTAGCGCGCGGCCCAGCGCTGGGCGGTGGTGGCCGAGACCTGGAAGCGTTCAGCGGCCCGGCGCAGCGGCCATCCGTCCTCGACAATGCAGCGGGCCAATGCCAGGCGGCCAGCCGGTGCGAGCTTGGCGTTGGGATGGGTAGCGTGAGGCATCGAGGGCCTTCCGGTCCGGTGATGATGTCGCAATCCCCATCGATACCGGAGGCCCTCTTCGTATGCATCACGCGGGGTGGGTGTTACCAACCTCCATGGTCAGTACACCTAGGGCGCTGACGGGGGTTGTTTATCGCGTCAGAGCAGGTGGATGCGCACCCCCACCGGATGGATGTGGGCAACCCTGACGGGGGTGGCCGGCGCGGGGATGCCAATGTGACACGCCCACGCTTACGGTAATCATCGCAGGTCAGGTCGGAATCTGACAGCATCGCGAGCTGTGAAGGTACCAGCCGTCCTCGCAGCGCGGCTGCCGAGGATGCGCCGGAAGCCGAGCGAACCGGACCCGGCGAGCGGGATCGTGCGGTTGGACCAGCGGACCAAGAACCTCACCAAACGCCTGCGGCCCGGCGACATCGCCGTCATCGACCATGTGGACCTCGACCTCGTGAGCGCGGAGTCCCTGGTCGCGTGTGGCGTCAGCGCGGTCCTCAACGTGGCTCGCGGGATCAGCGGGCGCTATCCGAACCGAGGCCCCAGGTGTTGGTCGAGGCTGGGATCACGGTCGTGGACGACGTGCCGCCCGACGTGTTCACCCTGGTCCAGGAGGGGGAACGGCTCTCGGTTCGTGACGGCGGGCTACTCCGGGACGGCGTCCTCGTGTGCCAGGGGACACCGCAGGACACGGAGTCGGTCGCGGCCGCGATGGCGGAGGCGCGCGCCGGAGTGTCGGCGCAGTTGGAGTCCTTCGCGCTGAACACCATGGAGTACATCCGCCGTGAACGCGATCTGCTCGTCGACGACGCCCGCGTGCCCGACGTCGCCACCCACATCCGAGGGCGTCACGCGCTCATCGTCGTTCGCGGGTACCACTACCGGGAGGACCTCGCCGCGCTGCGCCCCTACATCCGGGAGTTCCGCCCCGCCATCCTCGGAGTGGACGGCGGAGCCGACGCCTTGGTCGACGCCGGGTACCGACCCGATCTCATCATCGGTGACTTCGACTCGATCTCCGACGCCACGCTGACCTGCGGCGCGGAACTCGTCGTGCACGCCTACCCCGACGGGCGCGCCCCCGGCCTGGAACGGATCCACGACCTCGGCCACGGCGCCACGGTGTTCCCTGTGCTCGGTACCAGTGAGGACGCCGCCATGCTGCTCGCCGACGGCCACGGCGCCGCTCTGATCGTCACGGTCGGCACGCACGCCACCCTGGCGGAGTTCCTGGACAAGGGCCGGTCCGGGATGTCCAGCACCTTCCTGACCCGGCTGCGCGTCGGCGGGAAACTCGTGGACGCGAAGGGGGTGAGTCGGCTCTACCGGAGTCGTATCTCCCCCTGGTCCCTACTGGGGCTCGTCGCCGCCGCCCTCGTCGCGATCGTCGCCGGCGCGTTCAGCTCACCCGCGGGCCAGTTCTACATGACCCGAATCGCCGCCCAGTGGGAAGTGTTCTACTACTGGCTGACGGGACTGTTCACGTGATCGACTTTCGGTATCACCTGGTCTCCCTCGTCGGCGTCTTTCTCGCCCTGACGGTCGGCATCGTGTTGGGCAGCACCATGCTGCAGGATCCCCTGCTCGACCGGCTCAACGCCGACGCCGCGCAGATGCGGGACGAGGCCGAGGAGCTACGCGCGGAGAAGGACGCCGCCGACCGGCGCTACGCCGGCGTCACCGCACTCGTCGCGGCCTGGTCCGGCGACATGGTGGCCGACCAACTGGACGACGAACGCGTCGTCATCGTCGAGGCGCCGGGAGTGGACGCGACCACCCGCGACCAACTGGCCGATCAGGTCACCGCCGCCGGTGCGACGATGACGGGTCGCGTCTCGTTCACCGAGCGCTACCTCGACCCGGCGGAGGCGCCCCACGTTCGCGACCTCACCGACGACCTCGTGAGCGAGCCTGAGCTCGATTCCCCCGAACTCCCTCGGGCGGTGCCTACGAGCGGGCGGCCGTCCTGCTGGCATCCGTCCTGTTGACGGCGCCCGAGGACGCCGACGAGCGTTCCGCCCGGGAAACCGTCCTGGACGGCTTCCACGACGGTGGCCTGCTCGGCTACGGAGGCCAACCCGCCCGGGGCGCCGACCTCGCGCTCTTCCTCGGTCCCGAGGGGATGGGAACACCAGCGGACTCCACGAATCCCGACGACCCCGACGCGGGATACGCCCCCATTCTCGCCCTGGCGGAGGCCGCGGACGCGACCGGAGACGGCACGGTGATCGCCGGCGCTCCCGAATCCGCCCAGGAATCCGGTCTCGTGGCCCACGCCCGTGCCGCCGGCGACGCCATCACCACCGTCGACATCGCGGGCGATCCCGCCGGCGACATCGTCACCGTGTACGCCCTGGCCGGCGCGGCCCACGGGAACGTCGGCCACTACGGCATCGGCCCCGGCAGTGACGACTACCTCCCCGACCCCGTCCCCCCGGCCCCCGACGAGGAGGACGACGAGTGATCGCCACGTCCGGAGCCGCGCGGGGCCACGCTCCCGCGTCGTCGCCCCACACCTTCCCCGCGGGGGCACCTGGTCGGGAGACCTCGGCCCGCGGGGCTCCTCGCCGCGGTGCCGGATACGTCGGTGCCGCGCGGGGAATGATGAGGATCGGTCCGACCCCCTCGCACCGGGCTGGCGGAGAGGGTGTGGGGGAAGCCGGATGGGCGACATGGGCGACACGTGGAGGCGCGGCACGACCGAGGCGCCGTCCGCACCTCCTGGACACGCGGAGGGGGACGTTCGGGGATCAGCCCCGCTGCGGGAGAGCGCCGTGAACGCCCTGACGGGTGCGGCGGGCGCTCGGTGGCGCGACCGGCCCACGACGGCGACGATCACCGATCAACCGGCCGGAGAGCCGGAGCGTGGTCCGCTGACGACCGGCGCGGCCTGTCGCCTCGCTCGCTCAGGCGGCGCTCTCGCGTCAAGTACTCCTCCCTTGGTCCGGTCGTCCGTTCGGGTGGGGGCGGGTCGGGGGCGCGATCGGTATCGGTGGGCTGGGGGAGCGCGCGTGAGGTCGCGTTCGGCTTCGCGAGGGCGGAGATTGCCCGGTGCGGCCGTCGTGCTGGCGACCGGGATGACCGGGGCCGTCGTCACGTGGATTGTGGATCGGCGGGCGGGTCGGAGTGCGGGGGTGTGGTCCTTCGGTGATCGATGGGGCCCGTGGATTCGTTCTCTCCGATGGTGCCCACGTGTGGAGGACTTCACCGTTGGCCATGCTGTCGCTTCGAGTCGGCGTCGGTGGGTGTGGTGTGAGGACGCGTTCGACTCCGCGGGGGCGGAGACTGCCCGGCATCGCCGCCGTCACCTGGATCGGGTACCGGTCGACGGGTCGGGGGCGGGGCGTTCCCTTTCGGTGACCGATGGGGCCCGTCGCTTCGCCCGCCCATGCGGCGCTCGCGCGCCAAGCACTCCGCCACCGGTCCCGCCGTTGCGGCGTGTGGGCGTCGGTGGGTGTGGTCGGGGATGCGTGACGCGGCGGGCCGTGGACGGGACCGGTCCCGGTGGGTCGGGGGAGTGCGTGTGAGTGCGCGTTCGACTTCGTCGGGGCGGAGACCTCTCGGCATGGCCGCCGTACTGGGTACCGGGGGCGACGGGGGCCGTCCTCACGTGGATCGGTTGTCGGCCGACGGGTCGGACGGCGGGGGTGTGGTCTTTTGGTGACCGATGGGGCTGATGGCTTCGCTCACTCGGGTGGTGCCCACGTGTGGAGGACTTCACCGTCGGCCGGGCTGTCGCTTCGAGTCGGTGTCGGTGGATGTGGTGGGGGGACGTGTTCGGCCGCGCGGGGGCGGAGGCCCCCTGGCCGCGGGCATCACGTGGATCGGGTGCCGGCCGACGGGTCGGAGGGCGGGGGTGAGGTTTTGGTGACCGACGCGGCCCCTCACTTCGCCCGCTCGGGCGGCGCTCGCGCGTCAAGTACTCCACTACTGGCCGGCCGTGGCGGCGAGCGGGCGTCGGTGGGTGTGGTCGGGGATGCGTGACGAGGCGGGCCGTGGACGGGACCGGTCCCGGTGGGGCGGGGGAGTGCGCGTGAGGGCGCGTTCGGCTTCGCGGGGGCGGAGGTCTCCCGGTGCGGCCGCCGTGCTGGCGACCGGGGTGACGGGGGCCGTCGTCACATGGATCGGGTACCGGGGGACGGAACGGATTCTCGGGGAGCGCTGGCGGCGGGAGAACTTCCAGGGAGTCCAGGTGACGTTGGCCGAGGGGACGGCGTTGAGCCTCGGAGCGTGTGTGGGGGCCGCCTGCGCCCCTGGTGTCCCGGGGCGGGCGCGACTCGCGGGAGTCCTCGCCGCCGGGTCCGCTGCGGTGTTGGGGGCCTACGACGACGCCGTTGGTGGTCGGGGTGCGCGCGGGTTCCGGGGACACCTCAAGGCACTGCGTGAGGGACGACTCACCTCCGGAACGGTCAAGCTCTTCGGGATCGCCGCCGGGAGTCTGGGTGCCGCGGCCCTGGTCTCCACGAGACCGCGCGACGTCGCGGTCAACACGATCCTGATCGCGGGCAGCGCCAACCTCGTCAACCTGCTCGACCTGCGTCCCGGACGCGCGGCCAAGGCCGCCCTCCTGATGGGAGCCCCGACACTGCCCGGCGAAGGCGCCGCCTTCTCCGCCGCCGCCCTGGGACCGGTACTGGCCGTCCTGCCCGCCGACCTCCACGAGGACGGAATGCTCGGGGACGGCGGAGCCAACACCATCGGCGCCCTCCTCGGTCTCTCCTACGCTGTCGGCGGAACCTCACGGACCCGCGCCGTGAGTGCCGCGTCTCTCGTCGTCCTGACCGTGGCCAGCGAAGCCGTCAGTTTCTCCCGCGTCATCGACGCGGTCCCGCCGCTGCGTTGGCTGGACCGTCTGGGCCGTGGCGCGGAGGCGGGACCGGAGACCGACGCGCGGCGCCCATGACACGGCGCCGACTCGCAGCCATCACCGGAGGAGTGGCGGGCGCGGCGGCGCTGATCGCGGTCGTCACCGCCGCCGCGCGCGTCGCCGGGTTCGGGCGCGTCGTCGTGTTCTCCCAGACCGTCGGCGACACCTGCCTGGGTACCGCCTACCTGACCGCGAACCAGA
Source organism: Spiractinospora alimapuensis (assembly GCF_018437505.1). Classification (NCBI taxonomy): domain Bacteria; kingdom Bacillati; phylum Actinomycetota; class Actinomycetes; order Streptosporangiales; family Nocardiopsidaceae; genus Spiractinospora; species Spiractinospora alimapuensis. The sequence continues at coordinate 5,861,235 of NZ_CP072467.1, forward strand.
TCCCCACGATCCTCTTCGAGGTCGTCGTCGGCGGCGCGGTGGCCGGCATGGTCGTGCCGATCCTGGCGGGGACCGGTGCGGCGCGGCGACACCGAGGCGGTCCGTCGCATCTCCGCCGCCGTGGTCACGTGGGTGCTCCTGGTCAGCACCGGTCTCGCCGTCTTGCTCGCCCTCGTCTCCGCCCCGCTCGTCGCCCTCCTCATCGGCGACATCGATGGCTGTGGCGGACTCGGCGAGGTGGTCCTGCCCCTGACGGCTCGTTTCCTCCTGATGTTCACGCCCCAGATCGTCTTCTACGGTCTGGCCGCGGCCCTCTACGCGGTCCTGCAGGCCCACCGCCGCTTCCTCGGCCCCGCACTGGCCCCCCTCCTGTCGAGCCTCGTGGTGATGGGCGTCTACGTCGCCTTCGTCCCGCTCGGAGGCGGCTACGTCAATGACCTCGCCCACCTTCCACTCAGTGCGGAGCTCACCCTGGCGCTGGGCACGACGGCCGGCGTCGTCGCCCTGTTCCTCACCGCACTGGCACCGGCGCTGCGCCTACGGGTCGGACTGTTCCGACCCACCCTGCGCTTTCCGCCCGGGGTCGCGGCGCGCGCGCGGGCGCTCTCGCGTTCGCCGCCCTCCTCCCACCGGCGGGCATGCAGCTCACCCAGTTGCTCGCGATCGCCCTCGCCAACCGAGGTGGCGGCCCCGGCGCACTCGCCCTGTACAACTACGCCTGGGCCCTGTTCACCCTGCCCTACGGCGTCGTGGCGATCCCCATCGCGCTCAGCGCCTTCACGACCCTCTCCGAGCACCACGACCTCGGCGACACGACCGCCTATCGTCGGCTCGTCGCCGGCGCGGCGAGATCCGTGCTGGTCACCGCCGCCGCTGCCGCCGTCGCGTTGGCCGCCGCCGCCCGCCCCCTGGGCGGCTTCCTCGCCCACGACCAGGGAACGGCGGGGGCCGAGCTCACCTGGGCGATCATCACCTTCGCCCCGGGCATCGTCGTCTTCGGTCTCGTGGCCCTGTACAGCAGGGCGTTGTACGCCGCCCATCACGGGCGACAGGCCGCGGTGGCGCAGCTCGCCGGGTGGGCGATCGTGATGACCACCGCGGTGGCGCTCGTCGCCGCGGTGCCCTCGACCTGGGCGGTCGCGGCGCTCGGTGCGGCGACGTCTCTCGGGCTGGGTGTGGCCTGTGTGGCGTTGATGGTGTCCGTGGTCCGCCTGCGGGGGAGTGAGTGTCTTAGGGGGATGATCCGTTCGGCCGTCGCGGTGCTGGTGGCCACCCCGCCCGCGTTCGCCTGTGGGGCGTTCGTCGCGGGGGAGCTACTCCGGCCGGGCGCCGCGGCCCAGGCCGGCGCCGCGGTACTGGCGGGAGTCGTCGCGATCCTGGTGTTCGCCTTGGTGACGGCGCTGGTCGACCGGGACGCCGGACGCTTCGCCCTCCGCGCGGTCCTCCGTCGGGCCACGCCCTGACGCGAAGGCGGGAGGCGATACGTGGAACAGGAACCGGCGACGGTGAGCGTCACCCAGGAGCGAGCGACGGACGGAGGGTGGCGGTACGGCGGAGGAGTGGGGAGCGATGCGGATCGCGCTGGTCGTCGGGTCGAGCACCGGCGGCGTGGGCGCACACGTGCGTGGCCTGGTCGCGGGTCTCGTCTCGCGGGGGCACCTGACCACCGTGGTCGCTCCGGCCCAGGTCGAGGAGCTGTTCGACTTCGCCGGCGCGGGCGCCACGGTCGTGCGGGTCGAGATCGGGGACCGGCCGCACCCCCTGCGCGACCTCGGTGCGGCGCTGCGCCTTCGCCGGGCCCTGTCGGGGAAGATGGACGTCGTCCACGCTCACGGTCTGCGCGCGGGGGGCGCGTCGGCACTGGCGCGGCTGTCACCGCTCGCCGTCACGGTTCACAACGCGCCACCGGAGGTGCGCGGACCTCTCCGGGGCGCCTACCCGGCCCTGGAGGCGTTGGTCGCGCGGCGCGCCGAAGCCGTCCTCGGCGTCTCGGTCGACCTCGAACGCCGCATGCGCGACCGGGGGGCACGCCGGGTCGTGTCCGCGACCGTCGCCGCGCCACAGGCCCCGAACCGTCGCGGGACCGTCGTTCGGTCCGTCGGGAACTGGGCGTAGCCGAACACGAACCCTTGATCCTCACCGTCGCCCGGCTCGCCCCCCAGAAGGGGCTCGACACCCTGCTGGACGCCAGCCGCCGGTGGGCGCGCCGGACGTCCGTCCCCCGCGTCGCCGTCGCGGGCGAGGGGCCACTGCGCGCGGAACTCCAGGAGCGCGTCGACGCCGAACGACTCCCGGTGCGTCTGGTGGGACACCGGGACGACATCGCCGACCTGATGGCCGCGGCCGACGTGTTCGTGTTGCCGAGCCTGTGGGAGGGACCGTCACTGGTGATGATGGAGGCGATGCGGGCGGCCCTGCCCGCGGTCGCCACCCGGGTCGGGGGAATCCCCGAGCGCTACGCGAACGCGAGCCTGCTCGTCCCTCCTCGCGACGCCGGGGCTCTGGCCACCCGCGGTGGACCGGGTCCTGGACGACGCTCCGACTTCGCCAACCGACTCCGGGCGGCCGCCGCTATGAAAGCGGTCACACTTCCGACGGAGTCCGACGCCGTGGCCCAGCTCGAGGCGTTGTATGCCGAACTGGCGACAGATCGTGGTTTCCCGCCGCGCCAAAGCACGGTATGAAGGAGACAGACAACTGAACAGGAGGGAGTATCCCCCCGCGGCGGAATCGTCAGCACGGCTCCTAGGGGCCCGGTTCCCGTCGGTCCTCGCGTGAGCGTGGGCGGGAGAGACCTCCGGAAGTAGGCAGTCCGCGTCCCATGGCGCGGACCAATGCTGCGACCGGAGGTTTCGACAGTGGATGTTCCTTTCTGGGTGTGGGCCGTCACCATCGGCGGCATCATCCTCATTCTCGCGTCGGTGTCGGGATCGTCGGCGGTCCCACCGTGGCAGGGGAGTACTTCGCGGGTTCCTGACCGAGAAGAGCCTCAGCGTCGACAACCTGTTCATCTTCTACCTCATCATCACCGGGTTACGCCGGTACACGTCAGTACCGGCACGAGGTGCTCCTCGTCGGCATCGTGGTCGCCCTGATCATGCGCGGCATCTTCATCTGGAT